>NZ_JARXYP010000002.1 GCF_029893805.1 Streptomyces sp. SAI-135 | reverse complement strand
AACGCTCCGCCCCCGCGCCAGGGCGGCGGGGTGCCGGCCGATGCCGAGGTCCTGCTGAACAGGACGGGGCGTGCGGTCCTGGCGTCCTTGTGCGGAGTGGAGCAGGAGGTGCTGGCGCGGGCCTTGCCGTCCTGGGGGCGCCGGGACTCAAAGCTCCTGGAATGGCACCAGACGCCGGCGGCGGTGTGGCGTAGGGCGGGTGCGGTGGCCGGGCCGGTGGCGTTCGGCTGCCGCCTGTGCACCGCCCGGCGCACCGGGATGGTGGTGCGGGCGGTGCGGTACGTGCCGCGGCGGGAGCGGGTGTGTGCACGGCATGGGCGGTGGCTGTTGGATGCGGACGCCGACCAGCCGCTGGAGTATCTGGAGTTGCGTGCCGTGCCGGAGGTGGCACTGGCGCAGCGGCGGTGGGCGGGTGTGGCGCGGCGGGCGGTGCGGGCGGGGGCGGATCCGTGGCAGGTGTTCGTGCTGGCGCATGCGGTGGTGTGCCGGTGGTGGGAGCAGGCTCTTTGCTGGGAGCGGGAGACGATCTGGCCGCGGCGCCTGGATCTCGTGGCGGGCGGCAGTGTCGGGGCTGATGCGGGGCGTTGGCGGGTGGTGGGGCGGGACGCGGTCGTTTTTCCCGAAGTGGTGGCCGTCGCGGATGCGTTGCTGGATCCGGTCATGGCGGAACTGGTGTGGCGCGGAAGGCGGTACGGAGCAGTTGCCCTCGCTTTTGGTGGGCGCTGAGGTGTGCCGTCGGCTCGGTGAGCGGGTGGGACGCCCCTGGCTGGGACCGCTGGCCGCGAGCGACTACGGGGGGCCGCTGGCCGGCTGGATGCGCGCGGTCATCCGCCGGCGCAGCGGCGGGGCCGGATCCGGTGCCGTCGACCCGTGGGGGGTGAGTCCCGGCCACCAGGTGGCAACCCTGGCCGAACAGGCGCGGATGCTGGGCCGGGAGAACAAGACGCCTGGCTGGCGCGGAATGTGGCGGGCGGCGGTGCCTTCCGAACAGCAGGCCCTGATCACTGGCACGGCTGACAAGGCCGCCGAACACCTGGCGCAGGTGCGCCGGACCCCCAACGGGCCGACCGCGCAGGTAGCCCAGCAGCTGGTGCGCACCCTGCGCCACAGCACCGACTTGATCGACAACGCGCTGCAGCGGACCGTCCTGGTCGCGTTGAACGCCGGCGTGCCCCCGGACGAGGTCGCCCAGTGGACCGGCATGTCCGCTGAGGCTGTGCAGGACCTGCGCAGCGGCGGCCGGCACGACGACCACTGACGCACACGCTGCGGCATGCCGTGCGGTGAGCTGTAGCGGTGGGTGGCCGCCGCTGCGGACGGGACCGGTCTGCGCGATCGCGCGGCAGGTCTTGTCGGGCCCGGGTGCGACGACCACTGGCGCACGAGCGCGGGGTGCATGGGTGGCGCTTCGCCTCTCGTCAACGGGCAGGCACATGCGCGACCCGTTCGTGGCCCGAACCGCGGAAAGTGTCCTGGTTGCCGGCGCAAACGGCTTGGCTGAGGAGGGGTGATCGCAGGGGCGGTCCGGCCGGGAAGCCAGGTGAAGCCAGTGAGAGCGCACGGCGCTGCCGGATTCGAGGCGCTGTTTGTGGATCCGGTCGGGCAGTTGGTGCAGCAGCGGTGGCAGGAGGCGGCCGCGGCGGTGGCCTTCGAGAACCTGGCGCCCGTTGCGGCGTTCCCGGCGGTGCCGGGGCGCAGATGGGGGCCGGGTCTGTGGTGGTCGGCCACGACCGGACGGCATGTGGCTGCCGGTTCGAACGCGATGCGCGCCCAGTTGATGGTTCTGGACCGGGATCCGGAGGTCAGCGGGCTGGCGGGGCGCCCGGTGCGGCTGTTGTGGCATACCGGGCGTGGGCAGGTACGCTCGTGGGTGCCGCAACTGTTCGCCCGCTACCGCGACGGCACAGCGTTGCTGGCCGACTGCCCCAGCCATGCGGATGCCGGCGGCGACCGTGCCCGCTACGCCGCGCAGGTCGTGGCGCAGGCCTGCGCGGACGTCGGCTGGACCTACCGGAGTCTGTCCCCGCTCGACGACGCCCTGGCCGCGAACGTGAAATGGCTGGCCGGCTACCGCCATCCCCGCAATGCCGGGCGGGAAGACCTGATGCCCACCGTGCTGGCAGCGTTCACGCGGCCGCGGCCCCTGGTCGAAGGCGCCCGGGCGGCCGGGCCCCGCATCGAGGTCCTGCCCGTCGTCTTCCACGCCCTGTGGCACGGGATGCTCACGACGGCGCTGGATGTGCCGCTGCACGAGCGGGCCCTGGTCGGCCCGCAAGGCTGGAGCAGCCCAGGAGACGGGCCTGGAGCACCATCTGGAGCCGAGCCCGGAGCACCGTCTAAGGCCGATCTTGGGGCTGGGGCTTGGGCACCATCTGAGGCCGGGCCTACAGCGCCGTCTGGGGCTGGGTCTGGAGCGCCGCCTGAAACCGGGGCGGGGGTCGGGTCTGGGGCGCCGTCTGGCTCTGGGGCTGGGTCTGGGGTGGTCGGGTACGGCCGCGGCCGTCGGCGGGCAGGTGCGCGGTGAGCGTGCGGCGAGATAGCCGGCCGGTGGTGAAGGTCGGAGCGCAGGTCCGCTTCCAGGGCGTGAGGTGGCAGGTGGTGGCCCTGGCGGGGCAGGAGATCAGTCTTCTCGGCCCGGACGGCGCCGGCCAGGTGGTGCTGGCCGGGCATCTGTTCGCTGATGCCGGCTTCATGGTCGTCGGGGCTGAGGTGCCCCAGGCGTGCCCGCGGTGGGGGCTGTTCGAGACCGCTCCCGCCGCGGCCCGCCAGAAGGCGCTGGCCTGGCAGCGGCATGTGCGGGAAGTCGAGTGCGGGCGGCCCGACGGGCCGGGCAGCGACGATGCGGTACGTGAGCAGTACGACCCTGCGCGGCACACGCTGGCCGAACGGGAGCGGGCCAAAGCCGCAGAGCTGACCGCGCTGGGGTTCGGCCGGGTCTCGCGTACGACGGTGCAGCGGATGCGGCTCGCCTACCGCAAGCAGGGTTTGTGGGGTTTGGTCGATCACCGCGCCACCCGCGCCACCCGGCCTACCGGGCGGGCCGATGAGCGGGTGGTGGCCGCTGTCCGTGAGGCGCTGCGTCGTCGGCGTGGCCGTTCCAAGGGCACCGTCAGCGGCGTGTTCCCCCTCATCCAGCAGATCCTCGAAGACCGGTACGGCCCCGGGGTGGTGCCCGTCCCGTCGCAGGCCACCTTGTACCGGCTGGTGGCGGCTCTTGCCCGCCCCGGTGAACTGCCGGCGGGGCGGGTGCGGCAGGTGCCGGCCAGTTGCGAGGGGCGGGCTTTCACTCCGGCCACGGCTTTGCGGCCGGGCGAGCAGGTCCAGATCGACACCACCCGCCTGGACGTCTTCGCTCTCTTCGACGACGGCATCCCCAGACGTCCCGCTCTGACGATCGCCGTCGATGTCGCCACCCGCGCCATCCTGGCCGCCGTGCTGTGTCCGAGCGCGACCAAGGCCGTGGACGCGGCACTGCTGCTGGCGGAGATGGCCGTCCCGCACCCCGCCCGCCCCACCTGGCCAAACATCTGGCGCATGGACCACCAGCAGGGGGCCCTGCCCCACCAGGAGCTGGCCGCACTCGATGAACGTCTTGAGCAGGCGGCGGCCCGGCCGGTCGTCCTGCCGGAGATGATCGTCATCGACCGTGACCACGTCTTCGTCTCCGCCGCGTTCACCGCCGCCTGCGAACACCTCGGCATCAGCGTCCAGCCCGCCCCGCCCCGCGCGCCCACCGCCAAAGGCATCGTCGAACGCGCTTTTGACACCATCAACGCCCTGTTCGGCCAGCACCTGCCCGGCTACACCGGATCCGACACCACCCAACGTGGCCCCGACGCCGAACACGAAGCCTGCTACAGCGTCCCCCAACTGCAAGACCTCCTCGACGAGTGGCTGGTGCACTACCACCACCGGCCCCACGGAAGCCTGCGCCACCCGCTCATGCCCAAGAAGGCGTTGAGCCCGAACCAGATGTGGGCCGCGCTGCTCGCGGTCACCGGCTACGTCCGCGTCCCCCTCACCCGCAACGACTACCTCGAGCTGCTGCCGGTGCACTGGCGGTCCATCACCCCTGCCGGAATCCGCATCCAGCACCGCACCTACGACGCCGACCTCCTGGCCCCCTGGCGCGGCCAGCGCTCCCCCCACCCAGCCCGCGGCGGGAAGTGGGAGATCCGCTACAACCCCCACGACGTGCGCCAGGTCTGGGTACGGCTGCCCAACGGGAAGCTCACCGAAGTTCCGTGGATCCACCGCGACCACATCCACGAACCGTTCACGGGCGACGTCTGGCGGCACATCCGCACCACCACCCACCACCACTACGACAGGGGCAGCGAGCAGGAGGAAGCCGCCCTTGCTGACGCCGTCGACCAGCTCATGCGCCGCATCCACACCGGCCACGCCACCAGAACCGAACAAGCCGTGATGGCCCGCACCACCCCGCTCCCCCTGCCCCGCCACCCCGAACACCACAACCACAGCCACAGCCACGGCACCAGCGACAGTGCCGAGACCGGGGCCGGCACCGGGGCCCGGGCCGGGGCCGGGGCCGGGGCCGGGGCCGGGGCCGGGGCCGGGGCCGGGGCCGGGGATCTCGCACCGTGGGAAGAGGACGACAGCCTCGACGACCTCGACCACGACGACCTCGACCACTTCGACGAAGCCGACGAGGACGACGACCTCGACCAGGACGACCAGGACGACCAGGACGACCAGGACGACCAGGACGACGAAGCCGACGAGGACGACCTCCTCGACCAGGACGACGAGGACGGCCTCCTCGAGGACCTCGACGAGGACCACGGCGATGAGCTCGACGAGGACCACGGCCTCGACGGCGTCCATGACCGGCCCGGCAGTACGACCCCGCCCGAACGGCCCGCCCCGACCACCGGGTTCGGGCTTTACAACGCGCACGAGGAAGCCGACACCTGGTGAACACCCGTCCCGCCCTCGCCGAAGGCGACGAGCCACCCGAACCGTCCTGGCCGCTGACCACCTGGCAGGGCTGGCACCGCTTCGCGACCACCGACCCGCCCGCCCCGCCCCCACCGGGCGGACCACCGCGCCCCCGTGCAGAACGCCTGGCCTACCACTCCAGCTTCGTGACTATCCGCACCCCCGCCATCAGCGACCTGGCCGCACAGACCCGCACCCTGATGGTCCTGGGCCGCCACCAGGAGGCCACCGCACGTCCCTCACTGATCGTCACCGGGCCCGCCGCCGCCGGGAAAACGACCGCTCTGCTGTCCGTGGGCCGCACCTGCCACCTCGCCCACACCCGCAAAAACCCTCCCCCGCCCGGACGAAGCCGCCCCCCAGTCCCGGTCGCCTACGTCCTGGTCCCGCCCGGCGCCACCGCGAAAACCCTCATCACCGAGTTCGCCCGCTACCTCGCCATCCCCACGACCGCCCGCATGACCCAAAACCAGATCACCGACGCCGTCTGCCACACCTACACCGCTGCGGGTGTCCAACTCGTTCTCATCGACGAAATCCACCGCCTCAACCCCCGCACCACCAACGGCGCCCAGGCAGCCGACCTCCTCAAAGACCTCACCGAAAAACTGCCCGCCACCTTCATCTACGCCGGCATCAACGTCACCGACACCCCCCTGTTCTCCGGCGTCCGCGGCGCCCAGCTCGCCGGCCGCGCCTGCCTCATCCCCTGCGGCCCCCTGCCCGCCCGCCACGGCACCCGCGAACCCTTCCGCGACGTCATCACCGACATCGAAAACCACCTCGACCTGCAGCAGCACAAACCCGGCACCCTGCCCCGCCTCGCCCCCTACCTCCACCACCGCACCGCCGGCCGCATCGGATCCCTCACCCGCCTCATCCGCCAAGCAGCCATCACCGCCATCACCGACCGCACCGAACGCATCACCAAAACCGCCCTCGACGCCATCCGCCTCGACCACCTCGCCGAAACCCACCACCACCCCCGCCCCAACCCCTAACCCCACCCCCGCAGGCAGGCACCACAGCCAGCCCCACCTCGCGGCACCACGGCGCCCATCGCTGCGCGTGCGCAGCTAGGCGGCGGCGAGGTGGAGGAGCTCCGGTACGCCGTCCGCGCGGGCGTAGGGCTTGAAGCGGGGGAGCAGGTCGTCGACGAGGCGGGCGCAGCGCGGTGCTCCGATACGGCGGGCCAGGAGCAGGGACTGGGCCGCGGCGGCCGCGGCGGGCTCGGGCTCTTTCAGATCGAGGTAGCTCGCGGCGCGGTAGGCGAGGAAAACACCCTTCGTCTTGTCGCGGGCGGGCGGCAGCAGACGTTCACCCTCGCTGATCAACTGGTGGGCGCGGCGGGTGTCCCCCAGGTCCAGGAGGGCCTGTCCGGAGTCGACGGCGAGGTCGGCCTCGGACACCCACGCGCACCAGGCCGGCCGGTCGACGCCGGCATCCGAGAGGTGGTGCTCGGCCGCCGCGAGGGATCGCAGCACGGCACCGCGGTCACTACGGTCCCCGCGCGCGGCGAGCGCGCGGGCCAGACGCAAGTGGATGAGGCAACGGGCGGCAGGACTCTGCGCGCGGGCCAGGGCGGAGTGGAGGATGCCGGCCGCCGCGGTGTGATCACGGCGCCAAGCAGCCTGATAGGCGAGGTCACCCAACAGCCCAGCACCCAAATCGCGGTCCCCGGCCGCGTGCGCATGGCGCAGACCCGCAATCCAGCTCCGGCTCGCGTGACTGTGGCGGCGCACATCGAAGGCGTGCCAGGCGACGGTCTGGGCGAGGGAAGCCGCCAGGGTGTGCAGGCGCAGCCCGAGGGCCGGTGCAAAGCGGCCGGTCGCGAGGAGCCCGGTCACCGCGGCCAGGTGCGCCTCCAGGAGCGCGGGGGTGTGCTGGCGCTGCTCGGTAGACAGGCCCGCCAGGCGCCGGGTGGAGTCCTCCAAGGAGGCGACGAGGTCTTCACCCACGGGTGTACCGCCGTGGGCCCGGGCGAACACGCCTGCATGGCCGCCGTCCCCGCCCACAGCCCAACCAGACAGAGCAGTGCCGGAGATCGTCAGGAAGGTACGGCGTTCCATCACTGCTCACTCAGCCTCTCTCCAAACGGCACCAAACGGTGAGACCCGAGACAAGCCACCCCATCAGCCGCCCACGGCAGCCCGTTCAGCCAGACATCGACGCGACCCCTGTCCACCAGCCAGCCGAGCGCACCAGCGATAGAGACCTGTGATCCCTCGCCGGGACGAACGCCACGCTCACGCACCCCTGCTTCACCGACCCCGCAACACCCATGCCACCTGCACGACGGCGGCACGGACACCACAGACGCGTTCCCCATCGCCTTGCCGACCGCACAACGCCCCGCCACCCACGGGTAGAAGGTGGCCTCTTCCACACCCCCATCCAATCACCCAGCGCACACGACCGGTAACACCCTCACGGAGACAGGGCCCACGAAAACCCCTCAACTAGCGGGCTAGCTCGTAGAGTTGAACCCCACCTCGATCCCGAGCACACCGAAAAAGGGCAGCGGCCGTCACCCACGACCCCAGACACCACCCCCCGCAACCCAGTCCCCGTCCCCACGCCAGCCCTCCCCGCCAGCCAGGACCAGCCCGCTCACCACGCGAAGACGAACCACCCCGCCCCAACCCCACCCCAACACCTCTCACCAGCACAAACACCAACCAAGCCTTAACACCCCCACCCAACCACCAACACCCCACCCCCTCACTCAACAAACACCACACAACCCCAGCCCACCCACCCCCACCCCACTACCCCCAACCACCCCCAACCCCTCTCAACCAACCCACAACACCCCACCCCACACACCACCCCCCACACCAACAACCCCCCACCAAACTCAGAGGGCGAGGAGGACCAGGACCACGTCGACGTCGACGTGGAGCCGGTGTCCAGCCGGGCGGCGAGCGTGTTGCGGTTCAGCGAGGATCGCGACCCGGCCGCGCTCACCCAGTTCGTGCGGCTGCGGGTCATCGACCCGGAACGGGCCTATTGGCGGCGCGGCATCGAGGCCGCCACGCGGTGGCTGCGGGAAACCGGTGAGAGCGAGCTGCGGGTGCCGTTCACGTACGTCACGCCGGAGGACTGGGGAGCGTTGGGCGGGCATCCGCTGGGGGTCTTTGTCGCGGATCAGCGCCGGTACTACCGCGAGGGCACTCTGGACGCCTCGCGCGTGAACGAGCTGGAACAGCTCGGCATGGTCTGGTCGGTGCACGCCTCCGCGTGGGACGCCGGTCTGGCCGTCGCCCGCGACTACGCAGCCGTTCACGGGCACTTCCTGCCGCCCACGACCGCCGTGTGGGGCGGAGACGGGTTTCCCATTGGCGTATGGGCCAAAAACATGCGAGCGTCGGCCCGCAGGAGCCATGAGAACGCCGTGCGCCGCGCGAACGGGGAGACCGGTCTGTCGTATGCCGGGGAACTCTCCGAGTCGCGTGTGGAGGCACTCAACGAGATCGACCCTGGGTGGGCGCCGCAGGGGTGGGACGTCGCCTGGCAGCGCTCGTACCGGCTGCTGCTCGCGCACGTGCAGGCGGGCGGAGTTGTGCCGGCCGTGCCGGGTGAGGTCGTCGTCCAGGGCGAGGACCTGGCGGCGTGGGTGGCCGCGCAGCGGGCCGGGTGGGATGGGCTGGTCGCGGCGCAGCAGTGGCTGCTGGAGAGCGTCGGTGTCGAGCCGTTGGGCGAGGGCGAGGCGGCGGTGCCGACGCGGAGGACGCAGGCCGATCGGTGGGCTACTCACCTTGCGGCTGCCCGCCAGTTCCACGCCCGTGAGGGTCACCTCCGCGTCCCGAGAAAGCATGTCGAGGAGCTGGCCGGTGAGGTCGGGGAAGGGAGTACGGCCGTCCGGCTTGGGGGATGGCTTGACAACACCCGACGACGGGCAGACAAGCTTGCAGCGGAGCGCCGTGCGGAACTCGATGAGTTGGGCATGCGCTGGTAGGGCTGTTGCGGAGAGGCAACGCTTGGTGGACCGCTTCGGTTCGTGGAACTGGTCTGTCAGCTGGATGCCACGTTGGTGGTTGGTCGGTCTCCGAGTGCGAACTGCTTTTGCGGGGCGCACCATCGGCAGTCGGGGTGGGTACGGGAGTTGATGAGGTCGCGTGTGCGGGTGCGGGGGCGGTGCAGGACGCCGGCGTGGTCGAGGTCGTCGTCGTGGAGGCAGCTCACGGCGTGCATGAAGTGGCTGACGGCTTCGGCGGCGGCGAGGGCGTTGAGGGGGAGGACGCTGGCGGCCGGCGTCCCGGGGACGTAGTGTGCGGCGGCTCGGTCGGCGGGGGCGTGCATGTCGATGGCGAGGTCGGTGGGGTTGATCAGTCCGTCGCACCACAAGCAGCCGGTCCCGGGCAGAAGGAGTCTGGTGACGGCGTGGATTTGCCCGACAGTGCCGTCTCGTACGGGGATCTTCACGCCGGCCTGGGTGGCGGGGATGAGGTACTGCTGAACTGCGGCGTTGGTGAAGTGACGGGCGGCGGCGCCGTCGGCTGCGAGGAAGAGCCAGTCGCACTGGCGCAGTTCGGCTTGGACATGGGTTTGTTCGACGCGCTCGGTGAGTGACGTGATGGTGATGGTGGGCTGTGCTTGCCGGGCCAGTCGGCTGGCCAGAGCGGTCTTGGGATGGCCGACGTCAGATGCCGTAGCGCCGGAGAGGCGGGGCAGGTTCGTCTCGTCGACGAGGTCGTCGTCGACGAGGATCAGGTGGCCGATGCCGAGGCGTGCGAGGTATTCGGTGATCAGGTTGCCCACTCCGCCCAGGCCGATGACGGCCACCCTCATGGCCTGGAAGGTCCGCTGTCCGAGGTCGCCGAAGATGCGTACCTGGCGGTCGTAGGAGGCGTGGCTGGTGTCCGATGCGCTGGGGGCGGTCGGCTGCGGGCGCAGGCGCAGGAGGTTGTTGGCGGGGATGACGACTTCGGCGAGGTCGGTGCGGGTGCCGTCGGGGTGCCAGAGGTCACCGGCTGCGGCTTGCGGGGTGAGTACGAGTCCGCATATGGGGGTGTCGCTGATCTGAGTGAGAGTGGGGTAGCCACGTTCGTGGCTGGCCAGGTCCGTAGGAGAGAACTGCACGCGGGTGGTGCCGCCGTGGTTGTGGACAGGGATGTAAGCGAGGTGTTCGTCGCGGGCTCGCAGGATGTTGTCGCGGACGAAGGCAGCTGAAAGGGCGTGGTAGCCCGTGGTGCCCGGCTGGTAGTCGATGTGGTCGCGGGCGGGGATGAGTTCACGGGCCAGGAGGCGCAGGCCTCGGGGGCCGTCGGTCCATCCGGCGAGAAGGACGGCTCCGTGGGCTGCATGGTCACCGGGGAACAGGTGCGCATGGAGCTGCTGCCAGAGGCGGGCGGGGATGGTCAGGCTTGCCCCGGTGGCTGGTGGGTTCACTGCGTGGTGAGCCATGCCAGGATCCTCACTGCCTTGTTGATGGGGGTGTCCACCGCGGGATCACGGTGGTTGGAGCGGCGGGAGATCTGCAGGGCCTGCTCGCCTGGACGCCCCTGCCAGGTGACGTGCTGGATGGCCTGGCCGTGCGGCTGGCCGTCAGTGCGGGTGAGCGCGCCGGTGTAGTGGGGGTAGATGTCGGCGTCGGGGTGGGCGGCGGAGATCTGGAAGCCGAGCCAGGTGCGTGCCTGCGTGTAGGCAGGGCCTACAGGTAGGTCGCTGATGACGACGTAGACGCCTCCGGAGCCGTCCGGGGTGATGGTGACGGCGTCCGCCCCGAAGTGCGCACGGAGCTCTGTGAGGGCCGTGGCGATCGGGGCGGTCGTCGCCGGGTGCGTGGTCACGAGTTGTCGTCCGGGGCCACGGCAAGGAACTCGAGGTGGGGGTGGATGTGGACGGTGTCGGTGTCCCCGACGACGTCGTAGCGGCCCCCGTGCTTGACGGAGAGTTGGAAGCCGGTGTCGATCGGCAGGCCTTGGGCGGCGGCAGTCTGCTTGATCTCCAGACCGGTCATCTCCCGCTCCGGCAGCTGCACGGTCTTGTTGTTGATGGTCACCGGGATCGTCCGCGGGGGGCGGCGGTCCGAGTCGGTAACGGTGTCCTGTGCGGGCGTCGCGTTCACGAGGTGCTCCTTTCTGCCCCGCCGGCAGCGGGGCGATGCCGTGGTGAACGGCTGGGGATGAGGCCTACTTCTTCTTGGTCTTCTTCGAGGTCGACTCGTTGACGGTCGTCGACGGGCTGCGGCGCACCGTCGCCTGCTTCACGAACCGGCCCGTGATCGCGCTACGGCCACGCTTGCCGCTGATGTCGGATCGCTTGGGCATAAGGAACCCTTTCGTGTCTCATGATCGATACACTGTGTCGACAGTGAAACACGCGAGTGTTGCAGAAGTCAAACAGTGATGCGAGGATGAACCACCCCTAGCCGAGAGAAGGAGGCGACAACGTGGCCCGAGGCGGCATCGACGTACAACGGCTCTACGCAGCCCTCGATGCACAGCGGACTGCGCGAGGCCTTTCCTGGCGGCAGCTGGCCAAGGAGATCGAGGTCAGCCCCTCCCTGTTGTCCCGCATGGCTAACGGTCTGCGACCGGACGTGGATGCATTCGCCACTCTCGTCCAGTGGCTGAGCGTCCCCGCTGAGCAGTTCATGACCTCCGACGACGAGGAGGGGCAGCGGGAAGAACCCGAACTCGTCACGCAGATCGGTCCCCTGCTGCGGGCCCGAAAAGACCTGACCCCTGAGGACGTCAGCTACCTCGAAGACGTCATTCAGGCCACGATCCGGCGCGTCAGGGCGCTGCCCAAGGACTAACGAGGAGAAGAGCCGTGCGCAGGGGGTTCAAGGCCGAGGCGAAACGCCTGGCCCTGGAAGTCAGAGACGAGCTTGAGGTAGACGCCCACGCGCCCCTCAACCCATACGAACTCGCTGCGCTCTACGGAGTGGCTGTCTTCAGTTTGAGCGACATCGCCGAAGGCAAGTCAGAGCTGGCATCGGCCCTCGCTCACTTCACCAGCGTCAGGCCGGACGTCTTCTCGGCTGCGGTCATCCCAGTCGGAACAGGTCGTGTCATTCTCGAGAACTGTGGCCACGACCCCCAGCGGCGCGTCTCGACGCTGGCACACGAAATGGCGCATGTTGTCCTTGAACACTCCTTCAGCACGCTGCTGCGCACCTCCGGCGGGGAGTGCCGCGAAAGCGACCGCGAGCAGGAAGCCGAAGCGGCAGAGCTCTCCGGGGAACTGCTTATCCCCTCCGACGCCGCACTCCGCCTTGCTTACCGCAACACCCCGGACGAACGGGTCGCCGAGCACTTCGGCGTCAGCCTGAAATTCGCCCAATGGCGCATGACCGCAACAGGTGCTCGTATCCGAGCCATGCGTGCCGCGGCCCGCCGCACAGCCTGACGGTACCGAGTACGGAGACTCCCGCACGAGTGGCTATGTATGAGCTCGCGAGGATCACTGCGAGGCATTCTCCGCTCGGATCATTCTTCGCAAACTGGTCCGAGCTGCGGCCAGGTCAGCTTCCAGCTCTACAACGCGGGCGTGCAGGCTGTGGTTGTCCTCGATTGCGTGCTGGAGCCTGTCTGCGAGCTGCTGGTTTTCCTGGGTGAGCTCGTCGATGCGGTGGCCGAGGTTCTGTGTGCCCACGGCATCGAGCTGTCGGCCGAGTTGCTGCTGGACGATGCTGTGCAGGCGCTGTCTGTCCTGGCGCAGGGAGTGGATTTCCTGGCGGGCCAGGTCGAGTTCTGTGCGTAGAGCGCCAAGGCTGGCTTGCGGGGTGTTCGTCGGTGAAAAGCTGGGTTGCTGTTGGCGGCTTTGGGCGCTTTCGATGTGTTCGCGGATGCCTGCGGTGTAGGTCAGCCATGTCGAGACGCCGGCTGCGCGGGCGACGGCTGTGAAGGTGATCTTCTGACCCTGCTGTTCCATGGTTGCGAGTGCGGTGAGGGTGCGCTGACGCTTGTCGAGGCTGTCGCGGCGTCGTGCCTGGGCGAGGGTGTGGGGGTTGCCTCGGCGGTTCATGACGGGTTGTTCCGTGGGGTGGGCGTGAGGGGCAGCAGGGTGAGCGTGTTAACGGCGCGGGCCTTGCGAAGGACCGTGCTGGCTTCCTCGATCTCGGCGCGTTCGGTTGCAGGCAGGGCGGCCAGGCGGCGGCGCATTCGGTCAGCGACCTGTTCGAAGGCGGTGATCTGGGCGGTCAGCGCGGTGATGACAAAATCGGCGGCGTCCATGGCGGTCGCGCTCTCGCGGTCGGCACGCAGTTCGTTGATGTGCTGCTCGATGGCCGGGAGGTAAGAGGGGTCAGGCCGGTAGAAGCCGCAGCCGGCGCATTGGAAGCGGATGGGGCAGGAGTTACCTCCGGCCTTGACATTGCTGGGTTCGGTGCATCCGCCATAGGGGACGGCCACGGAGCGCAGTTGGTATGCAGTGTCGGAACAGGGGCTGGGCCGGCCGTGGTGATCGACGACGTGGGCGGCAAGTTTGCTGACGGCTTCACGTTTTCGCTGCAAGGAGACCGTGTAGTAGCGCTGGGTGGTGCGCACGGACTTGTGGTCCATCAGTTCGCACAGGACGTCCAGCGGAGTGCCGGCGTCCGCATGGCGCTGCGCATAGGAGTGGCGGAAGGCGTAGGCGTAGATGAGGGAGCGGTCGAAGGGCAGCAGCTCGCCGTCTGGGCCTATTCCTTCGACGTGGAGATGGGGGATGGAATCCACCCAGTGGCGCAGCGTTTCGCTGAAGTAGCTGGTGTGCAGGTGGCGGCGCGTGGCCAGGGGCGTCAGAGCGGGAAAGAGGTGATCGGCACCGGTGGGCGGCAGGACGGGCTCGAGGTCGGCTCGCCGCGTCTGCCAGGTGCGGATGGCTTGTGCGGTGTCAGTGGTGATGGGCAGGCGTCTGCGCAGGCGGCCAGCTTTGTGGTTGTTCCATACCAGGGAGATCTGGTCGCCGCGGGCCTCGAGGCAGTCGCGGGGCAGGGAAACGATCTCGTTGGGGCGTCGGCCGGTGTCCCTGAGCAGGATGTACAGGGTGCGGTACATCAGCTGCAGGTCTGCTGTAGCGAGAGTGCGTCGGCCGCGGGCGCGACCTTGACCGAGGAGGTCGAGGTGGGCGTCCAGTTGCCGGATCACGGACTCGGGGATGGCCTTGCCTATCTCGTCCTCGTTGGGTTCCTCTGCGGCGATGCGGTGGGTGAGGGGGTCGCGGACGAAGGCGGCGGAGAGGGTGGGGGCGATGCCGGAGCGGCGACCGTAGTCGATGAGTGCGAAGAAGTGGCTGGCGATCGAGGCGCGATAGCCCCAGCCGGCGGGCTGGCCGTCGAGTTTGGGGGCTGCGCGGAAGGCGTCAACGACCGCGGTGACGTCGTCGAAGCGCAGGGTGGATGGGTCGTGCGTTCCCGGGCGGCGGGCCAGGGCCCGGGAGGCCAGCTCGACGGCGCGCAGGGTGCGGGCGAACGCGTCGGCGTCGGGGCGCTGCTGAGTGGTCCAGGTGTGCAGGATCTTGCGCAGCCACCCTTGGTGGATGGTGCGCAGGTCGACGGTCTTGGGGTGGCGGATGCCCGCTGGGGTGCGGGCTCGCTGGCCCAGAGCTCTCAGGTCCAGGATCTCGTGGGCCGCTGGTGCGGTGCCGCAGTGCTGGGCGAAGCCGGCTTTCACCGCGATGCGCACGCGGTTGAGCAGGCGCAGGACTGCTGTGGTCGAGTGCGGGCAGATCGAGTTGTCGGGGCCGTCCCCGGTCAGCGTGGGGGTGCCGGCCAGGTCCCGTACGAGGCGGCGTGCCTGGCACGGCTCGAAGATGCGCAGCCACGGGTCGGCCTGCTGCAGTCCGTAGAGGACCTCTTGGCGCACCGCTGGGGCAGGCCTACGAGGCTGAACTGGTGGGCGGCCAGGAAGGGGAGCTGGCGCTCAGCCCACTCGTGCATGGATGCCTTCGGCTCCGTGCGCCGGTAGGAACGGAACTTTGGGATGTGGTGCCGGCACAGGCCATGAGAATGGAGGGCGGGCAGCTCGCAGGTCGGGACCAGGCAGCATGCCACCTGCGTGAAGGGAGTCGCGACGGCCCGCCACCCAGCGAGATCGTTCCTTTTCGCGTAGCCGTTGAACTGGGCGTAGTGATTGCTGCACAGCCCTTTGCACAGGCTCTCCCGGACGCAGCGCTGTCCGTCACGGGTGACCGAGCAGGCCGGGCGGGGCTCACCCGCACGCGCGGTCCTGCGAACCGGCTGGAAGGTCCGCGCGAACTCCTCGTCCGGCAGCAACGAGCGTTTCTTGGCCTTCTTGCACAGCGCGCAGTAGCCGTTCGCCGGCGACACGAGAGCCGGGCAGGCCACAGTCCGGCACACGGAGACGGAGGTGCGCGGTTCGTCAGGGTTTCCGGTGAACAGCCAGGCCTGCTGCTGCCACTCCGTCGGGCGCCAGTCAGGATCGGTGTGCTCCTCGAGCCACGTCACCCAGCCCACACGGCCGGGTGCCGAAGCAGCCGGAGCAGGAGCGGCCAGCCCCAGTGGAAGGACGGAGGGGGTACTCACGACTGCTCCCGCAGGAAGGCGACGTGCTCGACGGCGGCGCGCATCTCGGCGTCGTCGACGTTGCGGTAGGTCTCCATCGACAGCGGGGAGACGTGGCCGAGCAGTCGCTGCACGACGTCGCGGTCGACGCCGTCGCGCAGCCAGCGCGTCGCCGCCGAATGCCGCAGCATGTGCGGGCGGCAAGCATGACGGACCGTGCGGGCCAGGCGGTCGAACATCTCCTTGGTGTTCGCATAGGTCATGGGCCGGCCCCGCGCCGTGCGGAACAGGTTCACGAACACCATCGGCTCGGCGGATGCCTGCGGCACCCGGTCGCGTTCGTACTGGTAGTCGGTGTAGAGGGCGACCAGTTCGGCGATGACAGGCACGCTGCGCGGGAAACGGGACTTGGCCAGAGCCCGGTTGGGATTGTCGGTGCGCCGCCGGACGTGGACGTGCGGGCCCTCGATTCCGCAGCCGACGATGCGTGAGGAGGCGAGCAGGTGCAGGTCTGCACGGTGCAGGCCGAGGGCCTCGCCGATCCGGAGCCCGGTGCACGCCAGCAACGCGATCAGGAACCGGTCCCGGGCCCGTGACACGGAAGCGATCATGTGGCGGATCTGGGCAGGGCTGAGGTCTTCGTAGCCGGCCTGAGCGGTCTTGAAGCGGAACGCGGCCGCCTGGACGTGCCGGTGCTGTCCCCTCTCCCCCGCGTCGTAGCCGGGCAGGGCGAACCGCAAAAGCTTGGGCTGGGCCAGCAGATCGGTCGTTCGCGACGCGACCCAGCCATGCAAGGCCCCGAAGCGCAGAAACTCCCCCACCACCGTCATCACCGCGTTCGCCGTCCCCCGCGACCGGTGCCGGACCCGCCCGGGCACCAAGCGCCCAGTGCGGGCCGGCAACGGCGTCTCGACGAGCCACTGCTGCAGCAGCGACAGACCCGTGAACCCCGGCGCGTTCCACTGCAGACGCCGCAGGTGGCAGTAGTTCAGGTACAGGGCAAGGCGTCCCGCGTAGACGCGCTCGGTGTTCGGCGAACAGCCCCTGGCCCGCAGCGAGGCAAGATAGCCAGTTGCTTCCGAGTGCAGTCGGTAAGTCCGCGACTCGACCACCACCCACCGGACAGCGCCGGAGGTGGGCGAGATGGCACGTTCTGCCGTATAGGCGGATTCCACACACCGAACGTAACCAACGGCTCGGTGGGGCGGACGAGTTCGGGCAAGTGGCTGCGCGACCTGGCAGGAGACGTACCAAACGTGCCTCACACTCAACCCACCCCTAGATAAGAGCCCTGCGGGCGCACGATGCTCAGACGATCGAGGCGCTCGCCGATCCCCGGCTGCGCAATAGCCGCCCGGCCGCCGAAGACGACGGCGAGATCGGCGAGTTGAGCGAGGACGAGGCGGGCCAAGACGACGTTGGCGAAGAGGGGGGTGCGGAGATCCAGGAGCAGGACATCGTTCCCGCGGTGGGGGCCTCGGCGGCGTGCGTGCTGCGCTTCACCGAGGAACGCGACCCGGCCGCGCTCACGCAGTTCGTGCGGCTGCGGGTTATCGACACCGAAGGGGCGTACTGGCGGCGCGGTATCGAGGCTGCAACGAGGTGGCTGCGCGAGACCGGTGAGAGCGAGCTGCGGGTGCCGTTCACGTACATCACGCCTGAAGACTGGGGGACGGGCATCGGCGGGCACCCGCTGGGGGTATGGGTCGCAGATCAACGCCGGTACTACCGCGAGGGCACCCTGGACGCCAAGCGGGTCACCGAGCTGGAACAGCTCGGCATGGTCTGGTCCGTGCACGCCTCCGCCTGGGACGCCGGCCTCGCCGTCGCCCGCGACTACGCGCAGGTTCACGGCCACTGCCTGCCCGGCGCCACCGTGGTCTGGGACGGGTTTGCCCTGGGGGTGTTCATGAAAAATGCCCGTGCCGCAGCCAAGCGGTCGCGTATGAACGCCGTGCGCCGTGCGAACGGGGAAACGGGCATCTCCAGCGTCGGGGAGCTCTCAGAAAGCCGTATGGAGGCCCTCGCGGAGATCGATCCCGGGTGGGCGCCGGAGGGATGGGATGTTGCCTGGCAGCGCTGCTACCGGCTCACCCGCGCCCACGTGCAGGCCGGCGGCATGCTGCCCGGTGGGTCTGGCGAGGTGATCGTGCAGGGTGAAGACCTCGGAGCCTGGATCACCGGGCAGCGGGCCGGGTGGGACCGGCTGGTGCCGGCGCAGCAGTACCTGCTGGAGACACTCGGTCTTGAGCCCGTGGGCGAGGACGAAGCGGTGGTGCCGACTCGGCGCAGCCAGGACGAGCGGTGGGCAGCCAATCTGACGGCCGTCCAGCAGTTCCGGGACCGCGAGGGCCATGTACGGGTGCCGAGAAAGGCTGTCGAAGTAGTCGACGGGGTGCCGCACAAGATCGGGGCGTTCCTGGACAACGCCCGCAGGAGGGTCGGGAAGCTGTCCGCGGAGCGGCGCGTGGAACTGGCCGCTCTCGGGCTCGAGTGGGCAGCGCAGGAGGGCGGGGCGTCATGAGGCCACGCAGTGGCAGGAGATGCGGTCCAGGGTCACGGCGCTGGGCTGGGTCGGGGCGCGGCGGCCGCGCGGCGGGAGTGGAGAACGCGGGCTCCAAAGCACCGCGCAGCGCAGACACTCGGCATGGGCCAACAGTCCCGTACGCCTGGCCGGGCGTATCGCCGTCTTGCGCACGCGGTCGGAGTGCGGGGGCCGGTTGGTAGACGCACGCTGATGTCATGGACAGCCGGAACCCGCCAGGCCCTCCAGAGGGGCCGCTACAACCTCAGGGCCGCCACGGCACAGCCCGGCCCTCACGCTCCTGGCGGAGCATCCTGACCCACACGGGCACAGCCCTCGTCAGCCTCCTCGTCGGAGTGCTGATCGGCCTCACGGGCAATCCCAACACCGACAAGGCCTCTCCATCGGCAACGGTCACCACGACGGCGACTGCCACGCAGATCGCCGCCGGCAACAGTCAGCCTTCAGCCAGCAAGGTCCCCTCGGACGGAATCCCCGGCGACGGCACGTACGTCGTCGGCAGCGACATCAAGCCCGGCACCTACCGGAGCGAAGGCCCGCAAGGCGGCCTCGTGACCAGCTGCTACTGGGCGCGGCTCTCCAGCACCTCCGGTGAGGCGAAGGACATCATCGCCAACGACGCCACCAGCGGTCAGGCGACCGTGACGATCGCCGCTACGGATAAGGCGTTCACCACCACCGGCTGCAAAGCCTGGAAGAAGAGCGGCTAGCCCGAGTCAGCGGGCGCACAACGCGCGGCGAGAGTGGCAGCGTCGCTACCCGCTTTCCCCTCGGCTGCTGTTCGCTCTGGACGGCACCGACCCCGCGCCAACGTTGAAATCGGTGTCACCCCGTCCGGGAGCCAGACGGCCTACTCCGAAGGCTCAAGAGCCGCCGGGTGTCCGCGCAGATCCCACACCGTGAGGCCTTCCAGGGTGCCGGTCGCGATCAGCCCTGTCCGCCGGTTCCACTCGAGGCTCTCCACGGGCGAGGCGTGGGCCAGAGTCAGCAGCCGGCGTCCGGTGCGGGTGTCCCAGAGCACTGCGTCGCCTCTTTCGTCGCCTCCGAGGAATGACCGCCCGGTAGGGCTGAAGGTCCCGCAGAGGACGGGAGCGCCGTTCTGCAGTCGGGCCACCGCGTGGTCGAGGGCGTTGTCGAACAAGGTCACAGCGCTTTCGTTGGAGTCGTTGACGGCGAGCCGTCCGTCGTCGGAGAAGGCCAGGCAGTCCACCACCCCCGTGCCCGTCTCTGTCCGGCCTGAGCACGCGGCGGTGGGCGACGGGAACCGGGAGATGTCCCCGCCGACTCCGCTCACCACGAGGTCGGATCCGGTGGCCGCGAACAGGACGCCGTGAGCGCAGTCCACGTCCAGAGTGCGTAGTAGTCCTCCGGTGGTGAGGTCCCAGATCCGGGCAGTCATGTCCTCGCATACTGTGGCGGCCCACCGGTTGTCGGCGTCCACGGAGACTCGGGAGACGGCGTCGGGGTGAGTGAGCCGGGCGACTTCGTCGCCCGTCAGGACGTTCACCATCCGCGCGCAGCGGTCGTCCCCTGCCGCCAGGAGGACTCGTCCAGCACCGACATAGGCGATGTCCTGGACGGTGACTCCGTGGCCGAGAGGGTGGAGCTGACGCCGTGGTGTGCCGTCGCGGGTGTTCCACAGCCGGACCGAGCCGTGGCTGTGGGCGCAGGCAATGGTCTCTCCGCCGGGGCTGAACCGCACCGCGGTGGCCCAGGTCTCCTCGTCACCACGGGAGAAGCACGGTTTAGGTGCGCCCTCCCTCGCTCCGGGGTCGGACGGCGGCGTGGTCTCTGCCAGGTGGGCGCGCAGCCGCTCCGCAGCACGGTGGCCGGCCCGTAACTGCCCGACGGCGCCGGGCAGTGCCAGTGCGTTGCCCAGCATTCCGGAGGCGTCGCCCAGTGTCCCGAGCGCGCCGCCGAACAGGCTGACGACGGAAAGCCGGTCGAGTGCCCCAGCGAGCTGGTCCATCAAACTCCGGTCGGGCTGCGGGGCGTCGTTGCCTGGCGGGCTGAGATAGAGGCGGAACGCTGTTTCGGGCAGGTGCAGGTCGAAGCGGGCGGCCGTCATTCGGCTTCCGCCGCGCCATTCGAACCGGGTCCGGTCCAGCGGCGCGGAGAACTTCTCTTCGTCGCCGACGCGGTAGACAACTCGGTGCCGGTCCACCAGCAGCACGCCGACCCAGATTCCCGACCAGGTCCACCGGACATGGCGGCGTGCGGGATCGCACCAGGCGAGCAAAGCCAACGGATCAATCATCTGCGCAGTTCCCCACGGGAATTGGTACAGGACGGGCCTCGGCCGTCGGCGTCCTCCCCTCGTGTGACGCCGATGGCCGGGTCCCAGGGACGGGGTCGGCGCGATCAGGACAGGATGCTGACGGTGCCGATGTCGACGTAGCCTCCGAGCGCGGCGGGCGTGCCGGCCGGGCTGCGGTAGCCCAGGGAGGCGATCAGCGCGTAGGTGCGGCCCGGCCGGAGGCCGGTGAGTACGAGATCGCACCGGTACGATCCGCTCCCGGTCACCGGGACGGACTGCGGCGGATCGGGGTGGGTGAAGTCGTGCGGACCGCCGATCTCATCCACGCCCACGCGCACCGACCAGTTGCCGGCGAGCAGCGGCACCAGGAAGCCGGTGAGGTGCCACTCCACCTGCACGGTGACCGGCGTGCCGTTCTTGACCACGTCGGAGGGGGTGCCGTCGGGGTCCAGGATGATCGCGCTGATTCGTCCGTCAAGTGCCGTGGGCGGCACGGGAAGGGACTGGAACGTTCCGGAAGCCATGGTGTGCTCCTCTGCCGTCGGGTGATGTGCGAACTTGCACTCACCGTGACCTGCCCGGGCCGGGCCGAACATGAGGCAGGGGTCCTGGATCGGCCGGGCTCTTCTCGCCCAGGAACGGGACGTTCTCCGGCAGGTGCTTTGAGCCAGGGCGTCGCCTGTCAGTTGGGCCGGCCCCGGGAACCATGCGACGGCTGAGTCGTGCCCAGCCCCGCGTCACGGGCCGCGGCAACTGCGGCGGCCCGGTCGCGTACCCCCAGCTTGAAGAGGATGGCTGACACGTGGTTGCGGACGGTCTTCTCAGCCAGGCAGAGCTGCCGGGCGATCTCGTGATTGCCGTGCCCGCCCGCAATCCGGTCCAGTACCTCCAGTTCCCGTTCTGTGAGATCGGGAAAGACCTGGGCGGCGTAACGCTCGTGCGCTCTGGTGAAAAAGGCCACGATGCGGCGGGCGACGACCTCGCCATAGACAGCGTCGCCCGCGGCGACGGCGAGGACGGCGCGCAGGATCTCGGTGCGGTCGGCACCCTTGAGGAGATAGCCCCTGGCGCCCGCCCGCAGGGCGCCGAACAGGGCTTCGTCGTCCTCGTGCATGGTCAGCACCAGGACCCCCAGATCCGGCTGGTTGGCGAGCAGAGCCCGGGTGGCGGTGGCACCGTCGGTGCCGGGCATAGTGAGATCGGTGATGACGACGTCGGGCTGAACGTCGGCCGCCACGGTCAGCAGTTCTTCTCCGGAGGCGGCCTCGCCGACGACCTCCAGGTCTTCGCAAGCGGCCAGCGCGGCGGTCAGTCCGTACCGGTACATGGGGTGGTCGTCGGCGATGACCACCCGGACGGGGACTCTGGTAGTCATACGACCCCCAGTGGGAGAGCCGCCGCCACGGTGGTGCACCCTGGCCGCGAGGCTACGTGGAGGGTGCCGCCGAGCACCTGAGCCCGGCGGCGCATGGACATCAGGCCCAGCCCCGGTGCCGCCCGGTCAGGGATGCCGCGGCCGGTGTCCGTGACGGTGACCTGCAGGGACCCGTCGGCGGCGGAGATCCGTACGCAGGCCCGGCATGCACCAGCGTGCCTAGCGGTGTTGGTGAGCGACTCGGTGACGATGCGGTAGGCGGTGGCCTCCAGACCTGGTGACAAGAACGGCAGTCCATCGATCTTCACCTCCACCGGCACGGCGTCGGCGAGCGTCTTGGCGTACTGGCGGATGGCCTCTGCCAGCCCCAGTGTGTCCAGCACCGTGGGACGCAGGCCGTCGATGATCCGCCGGATCTCTCCGACCGCGGTGGTGACCTCCTGGCGGATGCGGGCCAGCAGTCTGCCCGCCGGTGTGGCCCCGTCACAGTCCAGCGCATCGGCCAGTGCCTGCAGCCCCAGCCCCATACCAGAGAGGGAAGGCCCCAGGCCATCGTGGAGGTCATGCCGAATCCGGTCCCTCTCGGCATGAGTGGCAGCCACGACGTGGTCGCGCTCGGCTTCCAAGGCCTCGGTGAGTTCCAGGGCCCTCAGCAGGGTGGCGACCTGCAGCGCCAACGCCGCCAGCAACTGGAGATCGGCCGTGTCGTAGGAGGCCGCCGGCCGACGGGCGGCCACCGTCAGCGTGCCGAGGTCTCGGCCCCCCACCCGCAGCGGCAGCGACGGACCGGCCGCTGCCATAACCCCCTGTTGTCCGACCGTGTGCCCGTCCGGCGCGCGGACCTCGGCACCGGGGGCACGTACGGCCCGCATCACGGCGCTCAGCGCGGCGGGCAGCAGGTCAGGCTCTCCGGCGACCGCCACCTGGTCGCCGAGACGGGCCAACGCCCGCAGCGGATCGCGGCGTTCGCCGTACACCAGCCAGTCCACCGCGCGCTGCAGTCGATCCCGGGCGGGGGCCAGCAGCACCGCCACGAGGGCAGCCGCCACCACACCAAGCAGCGGGTGGCGGTTCAGTGCGGACCCGATCCCAACCGTCAGGGCCAGGTAGACCGCGATCACGGCCCCGGTCAGCAAGCCGTAGACCAGTCCGCGCCGCAGCACCGCCTCGATTCCAAGAAGCCGGTACCGCAAGACTCCCACCGCCACCGCGACCACCACGAGGAAGGAAAGGAGCACCGAGGGAAGCGGCCGGTTGTCGACCATCGCCGAGTAGAAGCTGGCGCCCATGCACGGGACTTCAGTACACATGAGCCAGACCAGCAGCTGTCGCTCCGGAGGACGCGAGCGTAACAAGCGCAGGACGGTGCCGCCCCAGATGACCAGTGCCGACAGCGCCAGCAACGGCAGACACACGCCCAACGCAAGCCAGGTGAACAACGTGGGCGGCATCGACAACGGCGCGGGCAGACCAGGAAACAGATCACCATAAGCGTGCGAGTCAAACAGGGACAGGAACGTCAGCACGACAGTCCCCGCGACAACGGCGCCCACCGGCCACCGCCACCAGCGTGCCGCCAGCCGCCCGTCCGGATAGAGAGCAACCAGCAGAGTCGCTGAGGCCACCCAGCCCGGTACGAACAACCCCGAAGCAACCACGGTCGCTAACCGCGCGCCCGGCCACACCGGATCGGCCTCAGCCAGGCCGTACCCTCCGTACGCGACGAAAGCCTGTTCCCACCCGGACGTCACCGCCAGTCCGGCGAAGATCCAGCCGATCGCATTCCGCGGCCGGGCGTGGATCAGCACCGCCGCAATACAGGCCTCCCCCACGTTCACCACCGACAGGGCGATCACGAACGAGGCACCGGACATCGCTCCCGTCGGCTGAGAACGCGGCAGCGCCGACACCCACAGTGCGAAACCACACGGGACGACACTCGCGAGCACCATGACCCGAACCACCGCACGGGTAGTCATGGATCCAGTGTGCGCTCTGCTCTGCCCAAAGACCCCGACGTGCATCCCGGGTCAGCCGGGAAATACGCCCAGCCGACCCAGGACATGCCTGGGGTTAACGGGCCTGATCCCGCTGCTCACGCCAGAACTGCAGCAGTACATCCGCAACTTCCGCCACGTTCTCCCTCCCCAGGTGCCTCCCCGTGCCGCGCGGAGTGCGTCGACAGCAAGGGAGATACCGCCGGGTGGGGTGGAACGCACGCGGACCCGGGCAGTGGCAGGCCGGCCGCATGATGTGCTCCCTGCTCAAGCAGGCCAAGTCCTGGTGCCGGTGTCGGCATCAAAAGTTAGGTTCGGTAGCCCGGGGGCTGGGGGCAGCCCTGCATGTTCTCCTCGGCGGCCCAGCGCCGGGCGTGGTGCGCTCCGCTGATGGGCCAGATCGTGGCTGCCGGCTGTTGCCCCCTGCGGGGCCTCCTCGATGGAGGCGGGGGCTGGGGCGGGCGGAGTCTGAGGCATTCGGCGAAGTCCCTCAAGGAGGGCAGGCCACGGGCATGAAGCGGGTCAGAGAACAGCGGGCTGCTGCGCTCTGCCGTGGCGAGGAGGTGGGTGAACGCCGTGGCGCGCA
The DNA here is from genome assembly GCF_029893805.1 of Streptomyces sp. SAI-135. Taxonomy (NCBI): domain Bacteria; kingdom Bacillati; phylum Actinomycetota; class Actinomycetes; order Kitasatosporales; family Streptomycetaceae; genus Streptomyces; species Streptomyces sp. SAI-135. Next base: position 9,263,219 of record NZ_JARXYP010000002.1, on the reverse strand, counting down.
TGAGGGGTTGGGCCCAGAGGGGCACCGGGTGGGTGGTGCAGCCTTGGCGGACGTTGTGGCGGTCGTGGAGGGCCAGGTGGGTGCCGTCGAGGGCGAGGTCCAGGACGCGGGCGGTGTCCAGCTGGCTCGTGGAGGCGGCGGTGACGACGGCTGCTGCGAGATGAGCGGCCAGGTGGGGGTGGGGGGTGCGGGACAGGCGTTGCGCGACCTGGGTGGCGATACGGGTGGGAAGCAGTGGTGGGCGGAAGCCACGCTCGGCCGCGGTGGGTGGGGTGCACACGCAGTCGGGGCTGGATTCGTAGGAGGTCAGGGTGGTCAGGGCCGGCAGGTCGATCCACTCCCCGCTGTGCGTGGCCGCTTGCCGTGGCCGCGGCGTGTGCGGTGGGTCCTGGTCGTCCTGGCGCAGGACGGCGTCCGCGTCGGCCATGTCGTAGCCGATGTGGGCCAGGGCCCGCTCGAGGGCGGCGGACAGTTTGGGCTGGTGGCAGACCAGGTGGAGGCGCACCCCGGTACGGATGCGCAGGGCGAGCAGGTCGCCGAGAGCGCGGGTGGACAGGAGGTGGGCGCGCAGCACGGTCAGGTGGGTGACGGGCAGCGCCAGGGTCCAGGCCGCTGCGAGGGTCCAGACGGGGACCGGGTCGGTGGCGCGGTAGCCGGGGACGGGTGTGGTCTTGCCGAGGGCGTCGAGGAGGTTGTGGGCGAGGGCGAGGGTGGAATCGGTGCCAGGGGTGGGGTGGACCGTGACGCAGCCGGCTGCCGGATGGTGCATGAGCAGGGCGGCGCGGGTGTGTGCGGCTTCGTCGCCAGGGTCGAAAACCACCATCGGGGGCGGCGGTTGGGGGCAGGTGAGCATCATCAGGCGCTCCGTCGGGTGGTGGCAGAGGTCCCGGGTGGAGGGGCGGGAACGGAAGAGGTTCTTCCTCGACGCACCGTGCCTGGAGGCCGCCGCCGCTGGGTGGCGGTCATGCGAGGCGGCTGAAGGCCCAGCGCAGCAGGTCCCGGTCCGCCCGGAAACGGCCGGTGCGGGCGAGTGCGGTACGGGTGTGCGCGGTCAGCTGGGCCCAGGCGCGGAAGTTGCCGTGTGCTGCGTGCTGGTCGGCGAAGGTGATGTCGTCGGGGTCGGTGTCGGCCCAGATCGGATGGAACAGGGGGATGGCTTCGAGGACCTCGCCGGGGGTGAGGCGGGTGAAGTGCTGCCAGATGAAGACGCGGGAGGAGAGCATCGGTTCGCGGCGCAGCACGGTGTGGCAGCCCTCGCCGCCGACGAAGATGATCGCGAGCTGGGTGGAGGGTTCGTCCCACAGGTAGCGGAAGTATTCGAACGCCTCCCCGTTGAGCCACTGGGCCTCGTCCACGAGGAAGGTGCGGGGGCGTTCGGCCAGGGCGGTTTTCAGCAGGCAGTCGAACTCGCTGGGGTGGCGCGGTGGTTCACCGGCCAGGTCGAGCGCGGTGAACAGTTCGTAGCGCACCGCGCGGGCGGTGGGACGGGCCCGGAAGGTGATCTTGCGGACGTCCTCGTGCTCGAGTTCGCGCAGGCAGATGTTGACGGCGAGGGTCTTGCCGAAGCCGGCGCCGCCGTGGATGCACATCATGGCGCGGGCATCCACGGTGTCGGCGATATTGTCCCGGGCGGTGAGCAGGGCGCGGGTGGTGACCACGGACGCATCCGGCAGGTCCACGTACTGGTAGGTGGCCGCGGTCACGAGGCGTCTCCGTTTTCAGCAGGGTCTGCGGCGGGTCCGGGCAGGCGCCCGGGGGCTGGTTCGGACGGGAGGGGGGTGGGCCGGCCGGGTGCGGTGCGGGTGGCGAGGGATGGCGGGGTGCGCCAGTCGGCCGGGGGTGCGGCGGGCGGGATGAGGTCCGGCAGGGCCAGATCCGACAGGCTGGTGCCGGCGGCGTGGGCGAGTTCGGCCGCGGCCTGCGTGGTGGTCAGCGCGCCCAGCAACTGGGATGCGGCGGGCTGGTTCACCGCGGCGTAGCGCTCGCGCTGGACGGCGGAGGATTCATGATCAGCTTCGATGTCACCGGCGGTGACGTCACCCGCGCCTGGATCGCCGCCTGCAACGCCCTGGACCGCAAGGACAACCCGTCGCACACCGGCCTGCACACCGTGGTGCGCATCGCCGACCCCACCGCCGACGACCCCGGCTTCCGCACCGAACTGGACCGGCTGCGCATCGCCAAACGGCACGAGCCCATCGAGACGGTCGCCGGCACCCTCTTCCCCGCAGACCTCGCAGCCCGAGCCACCGACCACGCCAGCCTCGTGGCCCGCTACCGGGCCATGTACCCGCGGATCAAGCGGTATCCCGGCAACGCGCACGGCACCTACTTCGGACGCCTGGTCGCCTACCCGGGCGCGAAGAAGACCGACATCGACCAGATAGGCAACATCATCGGCCAGCTGCGCAAGCAGGCCGGAAGCAAGGGACCGATGACCGCCGCCTACGAAGCCGACCTCGCCCACCCCGCCGACGGCGACGTGCCGGCCGAACTGCTCGTGCACGCCGCAGACCGCGACAACCTCTACCGGGGCTTTCCCTGCCTGAGCCACGTGTCCTTCCAGCTGGACCGCGATCGCCGGGTGCACGCCGCGGCGCTCTACCGCAGCCAGTACATGTTCGAACGGGCCTACGGCAACTACCTGGGCCTGGGCCGGCTCCTGGCCTACATCGCGGCCCAGGCCGGCCTGGCCGTCGGCACGCTGACCGTCATGGCCGGTCACGCCCACCTGGACGGGCCGCTCACTGCCATCCGGCCGCTGCTGAGCGGCACCCCGACCCTGGCCGCATAGAGACCCGCATCAACAGGCTTCGTTGATGCCCCACTTGGGCGGGAACCAGGCCGGTACCGGCACCGACGAAGAGCGGTATGTCTGCTTGATGCGGCTGCGGCCGCTAATCCCGGCGATCTCCGGATAGGCGACACGCGCGTACTTGTCGACCTCACAGAACAGATTCTGGCAGTCGATCAGCTGCAGCGGCCGACCCCGCAGGCCGGGGAAGGCCAGGCCCAGGCGAGCGAAGTGCTCGTCCTGGGTGTCGGCCATGTACCGGATGACCTCGGCCTCGATGCCGTCGGCCGCCGGACCGAAGCACTTGCGGATCCCGTCCCTGGCGCCGGGCCCGGCGACGACAAAGTCCATCTCCGAAAACGGCATCGCGGAAGCGTAGTTGAGGTCGATGACGAACTGATACGCCAGGAACGGGCCGATGGCCGGATAGCCCAGCAGCACCTCGTAGGCATCCCGCAGCGTCGGCGCCGCCAAGACCCTCTCCGGCGCACCGGAGGTCATCATCATCTCCAGCAGCCGCAGATGGTTACGGTGCTTGCGCTCCTCCCCCAGCTGCGGCGGCGGCACGATATAGGCGGCCGAATACAGCCGCTCCCCCGCCGCAAACGCCCGCGACAGCACCCGGTCAAAGGCCCGGTGGTCGTAGCCGTCCCAGCGCACCTCGCCCAGCGCACCGGTCAGCAGCCGCCACGTGGACTCCTTGTTGAAGACCTTGAACAGCAGAGTACGGAAGAAGACCTCCTCCCACTCCTGCTCACCGCCGTAGATGACATCGGCGATCAACACCTGACTCACCCGGTCCGCGGCCCGGAAGCAGTTGGTGAACCGGTACCTCGACAGGATCGGATCACCCGTCCACGGCCCCGGCCCACCGGCCAGCCGCGCCTCGTACACCGCCTGCCGCGCCGCAGCAAAACGCCAGTACGTATCGAACACAGGCGTGGGACACAGCGTCCGCCCCGCGACCCGGACACCGCCCCGGCCCGAAGCCCCCGAGCCCTCCGACGTCCGGCGTCCTTGCAGCAGCGTCACCATGCGCACAATATATATTTGATATAGGGCAGTTGGCACAGCCAAAGGGGGGAAACCGTGGACCTGCTGTGGCAGCAGCCCCGCCGCAACACACTCGTCTCCTGGCCCCACGACATCAACCAACGCCTCGACATACTCGTCCGCGCCGCAGCCGCCGCCGGCGAACAGACCTCCCGCTCCCAGATCCTCGCCGCCCTCGTCGCCACCGCCGACACCGCACCCGAGGCCATAGCGGAACTCCTCCACACCTACCGGCGCCTCACCGCCGACGCCCTCACCACAGAAAACGAACGCACCGACCTCCCCACCGTCCGCGTCCCCGGCCCCACCCGCTCATCCACCTGACCGAACGGCGCACCTCCAGCATCACGCTTCGATCCGCGCCGGAGATCTCCCTCCTCTGGTCACTCACGTGGGTTCGACGACTTGGCACGCCAGATGGGCAGTTACTTCCCGACTCCGCTCGAGAGCAACACCTAGCCCAGAGCCACCAAGCACACCTTCGAGTGATGGCCCTTCCCCACGTCCCGGCAGGCGCTAAAGTTCCATCTCGTTGTAAATGGGGGCGTTACACCGACGCGTTGCTGGCTGCCCACCGCACGCGCTCGTGCCGTACTGCAAGGGAGCAGCGTGCGACTCGTCGAACTCAGCGTCAGCAACTTCCGTTCGTTGGGCCACGTCGAGAGCATTCCGATCCACAAGCAGACGATCTTGACCGGGCACAACGACTGTGGGAAGACAGCGACGCTGGATGCGATCGCGGTCCTGCTCGGTGAACGCAGCATCATCGATAGCGACATCTCCGATTTCGCCGAGGCCGAGCCCGTGCGCGCAGCGTTGCCCGCGGACCAGGACGAGGAACAGCGCACGGTCACGGTCGAGGGCAGATTCGCTCTTTCTGCGGCGGAGGAGAAGGCGCTCGACACGGGACCGTTTCTGCGGGTGCGCCGGCGCCATGTGGAGGGTGGGCGCAGCTGTCTGGAGTGGTTGACGGAGGTGCCGCGAAATCCGGCCCTGCGGGACATCGCCCCTCTGAAGGCCGGCGAGTTGAGGGAACTGGCCTCTGAACTTGGGCTCAAGCTGCCCGAGGGCAAGCCGAACGTGAAGGACAGCTGGGCAGAGCTGCTCAAGGAGCACGCCGCCGGCACCGACGACAAAGTCACCGACTGGGTCGCAGCACCCGAGGCGGTCGCTTCTGCACTTCCTCAGTTGCTGTATTTCAAGGGGGATGCGGCCGAGTCTCCCGAAGCGGTCGTACGCAGCATCCTGACGGCCAAGCTGCGTGAGTACACGTTGCGGGAGGAGACCCGGAAGAAGATCACGGATCTGGAGGAGGAGTTTGCCGCTCTCCTCAAAGACGACGTCATCCGGTTGCAGAAGCTGGTCGAGGAGCGGTGCGCATTCGATGCCTTCACCGTGGATCCGGGCGTCCAGTTCCGGCCGACCGTCAACAGCCTGTCGTTGACCGCAGCGGCTCCAGGCCAGCGGGCCGTGTCGTTGACAGCAGCAGGCTCTGGCCGGTCACGCCGAGTTTCTCTGGCGCTGTGGGAAGCCAGTCAGGAACTGCTGTCGGAGGATTCCGACGAGGGCCCTGGCGTGATCATCGCCTATGACGAGCCCGACACCCATCTGGACTACGACCACCAGCGCCGCATCATGCAGATGATCAAGGTGTCGGCGTCGGCCGCTCAGTCCACCGTGATCGTCGCCACCCATTCACTGAACCTGATCGACGGCGTCGACATCCAAGACATCGTGCACCTCAACAGCCGGGAAGGACGTGCCTACGTACAGTCCCTCGGTGCGGAAGACGACGACGAAGACACCCGCCGGTTCATGTCGAACATGGCCCTCTCCCTGGGCTTTCGAAACAGTGTCCTGTTGCACGAACGCTGCTTCGTCGGTGTGGAGGGCCCCACGGAGTACGCAGCCCTACCCATCCTGTTCAAGCTCGCGTTCGGATACCCCATCCAGTCCGCAGGCATCGCACTGTGGGACTGCAAGGGCAATGACGGTGCCCTCAACTTCGCCAAATTCCTCAAGAAGCACAGGCGCACCGTCTTGTTCCTGGTCGATGGCGACTCGATCCGCGACAAGGAGAGAGAATTCAGCCTCAATCGCCTAGAAAAGTACGGTTTCACCGAGAAAGACTGTCTCTTCCTCGGAAACCCGAACGAGCTGGAGGACGTCTTCAGCGACGTTCAGTGGGCCGACACCATGAACGCCGAATGGCCTCGCACGGACGAACAGCAGTGGACGCCCAAGGACGTCGCAGACCTGCGCAGCACCGGCAAGTTCAGCAAGTCGCTTCACACCCTGCTGTTCCAGCACTCCGAACAGGCTCCCCGCAAAAAGGAGAGCATGGTCGTCCAGCTGGCACAGCGACTGCGGCAGCCCTCAGATGTTCCGCCGGCCCTGGTGAAGTCGTTCAATGACGCAATCAGGGTGGCCAGCGAGGCCGGGCTGCGTCACTGGTCCGAGGACGAATGAGCCAGCCGCGCTGTACGGCGGGCTTTCATCCTGCTCAGACGCTGCTCACGGGTAGGCGCCTCCCATGAGTGCACTCCCGCAGAAGCCACCCACCGTCGGCCGTGTCTGCTCTTTTCCTCACCGCACCACCGGCACCCGGACGGCGCGGGTGGATCTATATGCCGAACACGCACGGCCATGGCACGCACCCCACACTCTCCACTCGGTCCGTCACTGGCGTACTCAAAGAGTCCCATGGAGCACTGACAATCGGCAGAGCGAGAACCCGGCCAAACAGGTAGAGATCCGTACCAGTCTGCGCACCCTCCCGCGCCTGTCACCGCTGTCCCGAAGAAGCGATGCCGGCCAGTCGACTGCGAAAACGCCCGCACGGATCGACGAACACGAGACCGTAGTGGCATGGCCCATCATCCCGGACTCCTGCGGACAGCCCCCCTGCAGGGGGAGACGACCTCGTCGCTGATCTTCCGCGTCGCGAGCCGCTACGGGATGGAAGCCAAGGCGTTGCGGTCGTCCTGGCACTGGCGCAACTACCCGCCGGGGCACGACGGCGGGGGCACGCGGGCGGATGCCGAGGTACTGCTGAACGCAGCCGGACGGCAACTCCTGGCAGGCCTGTGCGGCGTCACCGAAGACGTGCTGGCGCGGGCGTTGCCGTCCTGGGGCCAGGAGGACGCCAAGCTGGCGGGCCGGCAGGACCGGGCACCGGCGGCGGCATGGCGGATCGCCGGCGCAGTGGCCGGGCCGGCGGCGTTCGGCTGCCGCCTGTGCACCGCCCGGCGTACGGGAACAGGCGTGCGGGCGGTGCGGTACGCGCCGCTCTGGGAGCGCGTGTGCGTGCGGCACGGGAGATGGCTCCTGGACGCGGACGCCGACCAGCCGCTGGAGCACCTCGATCTGCGCGGGCTGCCGGAGGTAGTCGCGGCGCAGCGACGGTGGACGGGTGTGGCGCGGCGGGCGGTACGAGCCGGGGCCGCACCGGAGCGGGTGTTCGCGCTGGCGCACGCGGTGGTGGCCCGGTGGTGGGAACAGGCCCTTCACTGGGAGCGCGAGAGCGTCTGGCCGCGGCGGCTGCACCAGGTCGCGGGCGGCAACGCCGGGACGGATCTGGACCGTTGGCGGATCGTGGGCCGGGACGCGGCCGTCTTCCCCGAGGTGGTGGCCGTCGCGGACGCGCTGCTGGATCCGGCCATGGCCGAGCTGGCCTGGTCCGACAGCGGTGCCGGACGGCCGCGGCCGCTGCCCGCCGACGGGATGTTCTGCCGCCGGCTCGGCGAGCGGGTCGGGCGCCCGTGGCTGGGACCTGTGGCCGCGACCGACTACGGCGGCCCGCTAACCTCCTGGATGGGCGCTGTCATCCGCCTGCGCCGCGGGGCCGGCGGCCCACCCGGTTACGACAACGATCCCTGGTGGCTGCGCCAGGACCACCAGCCGGCGACGATGGCCGGGCAACTGCGCGTGCTGGGCAAGGAGAAGAAGACGCCCGGCTCGGGCCGGACGTGGCGGGCCGTGGTGCCTCCCGAGCAGCGCATGCTGATCACCCGGGCGATCGAGGGCGCCGAGGAACAGCTGACCCAGCTGCGCGGTGCGCAGTACGGCAAGACCGCCGACGTTGCCCAGCAGTTGCTGAGCACGCTCGGCCATGCCGCCACGCTGATCGACCAGGCCGTGCGCGAAAGCGCCGCGGCAGCCCTCGGCGCCGGGATGGCACTGGAGGAGGTGGCGCGCTGGGCCCGCCTGCCCGCCGACGTCCTGGCGGATGTCCTCGTCGATGATGACGGCGAGCAGCCGGTGGCGCAGTGGTGGGTGTGACCGGGACGGTGCGGGTGCGCCGCGCCATCGCATGAGATCGATACCGGGCGCTGCGTGATCAATATGGGTGAAGCCGCCCGCGCCCCGGGCAGGACGGACTTGGCTGGGGCGGGTGGGCAGCAAGGACGCAGCGGCCGCGGGTGGCCGTACACCGCACGGGCAGACAGATACCGATACCGGGTTCGGGTGGGAGGCGGTCTTCCTCGACCCGCTCGGGCAGGTGGTGCAGCAGCGGTGGGCGGACGCGGTCCTCACGGTGGCCTTCGAGGAGTTAGAGCCGGCCTCGGCCTTCCCGGTGGTGCCCGGGCGGCGGTGGGGGCCGGGCCTGTGGTGGTCGGCCACCACAGGCCGGCACGTGGCATGCGGGTCGGCCGCGATGCGGGCGCAGCTGATGGTGCTGGACCGCGACCCCGACGTGATCGGCCTGGCCGGACGGCCGGTGCGTGTGCTGTGGCGCACCAGGCGCGGCCAGGTGCGCTCGTGGACGCCGCAGCTCTTCGCCCGCTACCGCGACGGCACCGCCCTGCTGGCCGACTGCCCCAGCCGCCCGGAGGCCGGCGGACAGCGGGCCGTGCAGGCCGCCACCGTTCTCCAGGCGGCGTGCGCGCAGGCCGGCTGGACCTACCGGCGCTTTAAGCCGCTGGAGGACATCCTGGCTGCCAACCTGAAATGGCTGGCCGGCTACCGCCATCCCCGCAACGCCGGCCGCCTGGGCCTCATGCCCGCTGTCCTCGAAGCGTTCACGCGGCCGCGGCCGCTGATCGAGGGCGCCAAAGCAGTCGGCGACCCCATCGAGGTCCTGCCCGCCGTCTTCCACGCCTTGTGGCACGGGCAGTTGACCACCCCCCTGGACGTGCCGCTGCAGGAGCGGGCCCTCATCAGCCCCGCCACCAGCAGGGCGCACCATCCACCCAGCGGCAGCGGCAGCCTCGCCTCGAGCAGCGTGTCGGCGGGTGACCGCACCGCGGCGGACAGCACCGGTGGCGCGGCGCGCGCAAACGGCCGCCGCCGCGGGGGCGGCAGGTGAGCGGGCCGCGCCCCGGCAGGCCGGTGCTCGAGGTCGGCGCGCACGTCCGCTTCCGGGAGTCCACCTGGCAGGTCGTCGCTGTGGCCGGGCAGCTCATCCACCTGGCGGGTGAGAGCGCGGACGAGAGCGTGCTGGCCGGGCACCTGTTCGCCGATGCGACCTTCTGCATCGTCGGCGCCCAGACGCCGCAGGCGGTGACGCAGTGGGGTCTGTTCGAGACCGCGCCCCAGGACGCGCGCCGCCGGGCGCTGGCCTGGCAGCGGCACATCCGCGAGGTGGAGTCCGGCCTGCCCGACGGACCCGGAACCGGGGTGCCGCGGGCCGCGTACGACCCCGGCCGGTTCACGCTCGCCCAGCGCGAGCAGGCCAAGGCTGCGGAGCTGACCGCAAGCGGCTTCGGGACCATCTCCCGTACGACGGTGCAGCGGATGCGGCTGGCCTACCGCAAACAGGGCCTGTGGGTGTTGGTCGACCACCGCACCACCCGCCGGCCCAGCCCCGCCGGGCGCGCCGACGCACGGGTCATCGCCGCGATCGAGGAAGCCCTGCGCCGCCAGCGCGGCCGCTCCAAGGGCACCGTCAAAGGCCTGATGCCCCTGGTCGCGCAGGTCCTTGCCGACCGGCACGGCAACGGCACGGTGCCACTGCCCTCCCAGGCCACCTTCTACCGCCTCGTCCACCAGCTCGCCGGCCCCGCCGAACATCCCCACCGTGCCGCCCGCATGGGCAACTCCCCGGCCGGCTGGCGGGCATTCACCCCGACCGTGACGCTGCGGCCCGGCGAGCAGGTGCAGGTCGACACCACCCGGCTGGACGTGATGGCCGTCTTCGACGACGCCACCACCGGCCGGCCCGAGCTGACCATCGCCGTCGACGTCGCCACCCGCGCCATCCTCGCCGCCGTCCTGCGCCCGGGGCCCACCCAGGCCGTCGACGCCGCCCTGCTGCTCGCCGAGATGGCCGTCCCGCACCCCGCCCGCCCCACCTGGCCGAACGCCCTGCGCCTGGCCCACACCCCGCTCCCCCAGCTCAAGCGGCTGCTCCCCCTGGACGAACGCCTTCACGGCGCGGCGGCCCGGCCGGTCGTGGTGCCCGAGACGATCGTCGTCGACCGGGGCAAGATCTACCTGTCCGCAGCGTTCACCGCCGCCTGCGAAACCCTCGGCATCAGCGTCCAGCCCACCCCGCCGCATGCCCCCGCGGCCAAAGGCATCGTCGAGCGCACCTTCCACACGATCAACCAGCTGCTGTGCCAGCACCTGCCCGGCTACACCGGATCTGACGTCACCCGCCGCGGAGCGGACGCCGAAACCGAGGCCCGCTACAGCATCGCCCAGCTGCAAGACCTCCTCGACGAATGGCTCATCCACTACCACCACCGCCCCCACGAAGGGCTGCGCCACCCCACCCTGCCGAAAAAAGCCCTCACCCCCAACCAAATGTGGGCCGCCCTCATCGCCGTCACCGGCCACGTCCCCCTCCCCCTGACCGGCAACGACTACCTCGAACTGCTCCCGGTGCGCTGGCAGGCCATCACCGCCCGCGGCATCCGCCTCGACCACCGCACCTACGACCACGACTGCCTGACCCCCTACCGCGGCCAGCCCTCACCCATCACCGCCCGCGGCGGCAAATGGGAGATCCACACCAACCCCCACGACGCCCGCCAGATCTACCTCCGCCTGCCCGACGGCCACCTCACCGAAATCCCCTGGATTCACCGCGACCACATCCACGCCCCCTTCAACAAAGCCACCTGGCAGCACATCAAAACCATCACCACCCGCGTGAGCGGCGACCGCGACACCCACGAAACCGACCTCGCCGACGCCCTCGATCAGCTCATGCGCCGCGCCCGCACCCACACCGCCACCCCCGGCGAACAACGCCTGATCACCCGCACCGCACCCCAGAAAACACCCCCCACCGACGGCCGGCACGACGACGGCCGCCACGACCCGCCCGATGACACCGAGGCCCACGGCGAGGACGAACCGGGCGACGAGGTCGACGCCCCCGTCCCCTACACCGGACTCGGCCTCTACGACCCCGCCCAGGAAGCACTCAACTGGTGACCAATCCCCCGCACACCACCGCCACCACTCCCCCAGCCCGGCAGGCCAGCCTGCCCCCACCTCCGCCGCATCCCCTTGTCCGCACGTCCATGAGAGCGAACCGCAGTGGCCGATCACCACCTGGCAGGGCTGGCAGCACTTCGCCACCACCCCACCCCTGACCCCGCCCCAGCCCGGCGACCCACCCCGCAGCCTTGAGGAACGCCTCGCCTACCACTCCCAGTTCGTCACCGTCCGCACCCCCGCCATCCACACCCTCGCCACCCAGGTCCGCACCCTGATGCTGCTCGGCCACCGCCAGAAGACCACCGCCCGGCCCTCACTTATCGTCACCGGCCCCGCCGCCGCCGGGAAAACGACCGCGCTCCTCGAGGTCGGGCGCACCTGCCACCTCGCCCACCTCCGCAAACACCCGGCCCCGGCCGGGCGCGCCCACCAGCAGGCACCGGTCGCGTACCTGCTGGTGCCGCCCGGCGCCACCGCGAAGACCCTCGCCACCGAATTCGCCCGCTACCTCGGCATCCCCGTCACCACCCGCATGACCCAGAACCAGATCACCGAGGCCGTCTGCCACACCTACACCGCCGCCGGTGTCCGCCTTGTCCTCATCGACGAGATCCACCGCCTCAACCCCCGCACCACCACCGGCGCGGAAGCCACCGACCTGCTCAAGGACCTCACCGAACGCATCAAAGCAACATTCGTGTACACCGGCATCGACGTCACCTCAACCCCCCTGTTCACCGGCGTCCGCGGCGCCCAACTCGCCGGCCGCGCCAGCCTCATCACCGACATGGAAAACGCCCTCGACCTCACCCACCACACCCCCCACACCCTGACCCGCCACGCCACCTACCTCCACCAGCGCACCGCCGGCCGCATCGGAAGCCTCGCCCGCCTCATCCGCCAAGCCGCCATCACCGCCCTCTGCGACGGCACCGAACGCATCACCAAAAAGACACTCGACGCCATCCCCCTCGACCACCTCGCCGAAGAAGCAAACCGCCCCCGCACCCGCCCGAACGCCAGAACAGGAAAACCCCGCACGTGACACACCCCGACGGGCCCGCAGACAAGGGGTCCGGCGCCCTCTACAAGAGGGCCTGGGACGCCCTGGCCCCGGCCCGCGCCGACTACCTGGCCAGCGTCTCACCGCACTACGACGAGGTCTTCCACGACGTTGCGCAGCGCACCGAACACACAGGCAGCCTCGGCAAGACGGACATCGCCGCCCTCGTCGTCTGGAAACGGCTCTCCGCACAAACCCGCTGGGTCACAGCACTCATGTCCCTGCCGGACACCCGCGTACGAGCCGTCACCAAACGGGCCGTCACCGCCGTCCGCGACACCACCCTCACCCGCAGCGAAGCCGCCCGCACAGGACGCGGCATCATCGGGGAACTGCCCGGCTTCCGCACCGGCGACGCCCTCGCCTCCGCCGTCCTGACCGCAGCAGCACCCCAGCGGATGGCCGTCTACGACCGGCGCGTCCAACACGCCCTCGACACCCTCGGCCTCCCCCTCACCCCCGCACCCGGCCGCTACGGCCGCTACCTCCACCTCCTCGAGACCCTCCTCCACCACCGCCCCCCACACGCCGGCAACTGGCCCCCACACGACCTCGACACCGCCCTAAGCCGCTGACCAGCACAAACACCCGCCAGACCTTTAGATGCAGGACGCCATCACCCACACCACAACACCGTTATCAAAACCCCGAAAACCCCAGGTCAGACAACCCATCTACCACCGCCGAAACTTCAAGAAGGAGTCCGCCCCCTTCTCATAAAACCCCCAACACCCCAGCTCACAACCACCCACCACACCAACTACCGCACTCTCAACCACAGGAACAGGCAAACCCCTGACAGCCACAACCCGACCTGCTAGCCGCCCCACAACAGCCGCTTGGTCACCCCACAACAGCAACCAACACCCCGCCCAAGACCGCTACCAAGCCACCACACCGCAACCCCGCTGACGCCCACCCACTGCCACCCCACCGCCCACTCACACAATCGAAGAACATGACCAGCAGCCACCGAACACATCAAAACCGCACGTCAACACCACAACCCCGTCCCCTCCAACGACGGACGCCCCGGGCACAAGGAACCCCCAGCCTCAACCAGCCAACTGAACACCCCAGCTCAGAGACCTAACAACCAACCATGATCACCGGGCGCGGACACCGATCGGCCGGATCGGTGTGAAGGCCGCCGAGGGCATGGACAGGCTCGGTCGGCGCTGGTGGCCGGCCACCCAGGCCATCATGACGAAGACCCACGGCGACCGAGGCGCCCGTGCGCGCTGGGGCACGTGCATGTCGGGGTGTTCCGGGGGCGCGAAGGGATAGTTCGACGTCGCGATGTGGCCGGCCGCGCTGGCGCGGGAGCGACCCTGAACACCGAGGCGCGGGTGCGTGTACGTGCTGTTCGGGACGGCTGCTTGGCCTCGTCGCAGTCGGGAAGCTGAGGGCCCCGTGGGCTGGAGAGGACCGTGGAACAAGATCGGCGACGCCGTGCAGACGCTCGCGGACCGGAGGCTGCGCGGCAAGCCCGTCCTCGACATGGACTGAGCCCGCCGCATACCAGCCATACGAACGCCCGATGCCCTTTCGCTGACCGATTTCTTGTTCCGGCCCAGGGCCCTACCTACGCTGCCACCACCGCACTCCGGCGGCACGGGAACAAGGGACTTGGGCAATCATGGGTCGACTGGCCGGGAAAATCGCTTTCATCAGTGGAACGGGGGCCGGAATAGGCCGGTCCGCGGCACTCGTATTCGCCGCGGAGGGCGCCACCGTATTCGGCTGTGACATCGACGAGGAAACCGCGGCCGAAACCGTGGAACTTGTCGAGAAGGCCGGCGGCGTCATGCGGTCCGTGGCCCCCGTGGACCTGTCCACGCAGGCCGGGGCACGGGAGTGGATCGAGGCCGGCGTCGAGGCCTTCGGCGGGATCGACATCCTGTACAACAACGCCTCGGCGCTGCGCAACGGCCCGTTCGAGACGATGCCGGCCGACGACTGGTACTTCACCATCAGGAACGAGCTGGACCTCCCGTACTTCTGCACGCAGGCGGCCTGGCCGTACCTGATCGCGCGCGGCGGCGGCGCCGTCCTGAATGTCGCCTCCGTGGCCGCCGTACGCGGCGCGCCGTTCCTGCCGATGGTGCCGCACGGCGCCGCCAAGGGCGGGGTGCTGGCGATGAGCAAGCACCTGTGCGCGGCCGGCGCCCCGCACCACATCCGCGTCAACACCATCGCGCCCGGCATGACCCGCACCGCGGCCACCGCGCCCTTCCTGGACGACCCCGAGGGGCCCAAGGCCCACCTGGAGGCGCGGATCCCGGTCGGCCGGGTCGGGCAGCCCGAGGACATCGCGCGCGTCGCGGCCTTCCTCTGCTCCGACGAGGCCGCCTTCGTCAACGGCGCCAACCTCATGGTCGACGGCGGCGACAGCGCCATGGCGGGCTGAGCGCCCGTGACCATCCGACTCGACCACGTGGGCGTCAACGTACGCGACCTGGACGTCCTGACCGCCTGGTACACCAAGGCGTTCGGACTGACGACGGTCTTCGAGTTCCACCTCGAAGGGCCCGGCCTGCGCGGTGTCGTCCTCGAACATCCGCACGGCTGGCGTGTGGAACTGCTCGCCAGACCCGGCTCCGCCCCCGGCCTGAGAGCGCCGGACCCGCTGACCGCCGCCCTCACCGAGGGATACGGCCACTTCGCGGTCACCACCCCCGAACTCGACCCCCTCTACACGGCCCTGGTGGCCCACGGAGCGGGCGAGGCCGTGCCCCCGGGCCCCTCTCCAGAGCCCGGCATCCGCATGGCCTGGGTCACCGACCCTGAGGGAAATCTCATCGAACTCATAGAGAAGAACGCAGAGCGAGGGCACACACGATGACGGAATCGATCTCCCTGAAAAGACTCGACAAAGGGACGCTCATAGCCTGCTGTCTGGCCGTGGCGGCGGCGCAGCTGTGTATTACGGTGCCTTCACCGATCAACGGAAACATTCAGGCCGCATTCGGTGCGTCGGGCTCTCAGGTCGCCTGGGTCACTTCTGCGTTCATTCTGCCCACCGCCATTCTCGAGCTGAATTTCGGTGTGGTGGGCGACCTGTTCGGCCGCAAGCGACTGCTGGTGCTCGGCGGGTTCATCCTGGCGCTCGGCGAACTCCTCAACGCCACTTCGCAGAACATCACCATGCTCTGGATCGGCCAGGCCCTCGCCGGTGTCGGCGCCGCCGCGCTCTTCCCCAGCTCCCTCGCGGTGATCGCGGCTGCCACACCCGAGGAGAAGGACCGTGCGAAAGCCGTCTCGACCTGGGCACTGAGCATCTCCCTCGCCTCGGCGATCGGTCCGCTGTCCTCCGGCATCCTCGCCACGGTTGCCGACTTCCGCTGGGTGTTCGTGCCGCCGGTCGTCCTCGGCCTGGTCGTCGGGGTCAGCTGCCTGTTCCTGGTCACCGACTCCAAGGCACCCGAAGGCCGCGCCTTGGACTGGCCGGGCCAGATCAGCATCGCCGTCGGCCTGTCCGCGCTGCTGTGGGGCGTCATCGAGGGCGGCGACCGCGGCTGGAGCAGCCCGGCGATCGTCGGCACGCTCACCCTGGCCTTCGTCGCCCTGGTCGGCTTCGTCGTCGCCGAGAAGCGGTCGGCGTCGCCGATGTTCAACCTGGACCTGCTGCGGATCCCGTCCTTCGCCGCCGCGGCCGTCGTCGCGCTGGCCGGCATGTTCGGCTTCATCGGCACCGCGTACTGCGTCTCCATCCGGCTCGGCGCCGTGATGCACCTGAGCGCGCTCCGGGCCGGCATGCCGTTCGTGATCCTGCAGGCGATCCCGCTGCTGCTGGCGCCCGTGCTGAGCAAGATGCTCACCCGGGTCGAGCCGCGCTGGCTGCTGATGGGTGGGCTGCTGCCGATGGCCGCGGGCCAGTTCTGGATCGCCGCGCTGCCCGTCACCACCACGTCCCTGGCCGCCTTCATCGGCCCGGTCCTGCTCCTCGGCATCGGCTTCATCTGCGTGGTCTCCTCGCTGACCTCCGCCGCGGTGAACGCCGTACCGCTCAGCATGACCGGCATGGCCAGCGGCGCCACCAGCCTGGTGCGAGAGTTCGGCCAGGCCCTTGGCCCGGCGGTCATCAGCACGGTCGCGATGAGCGCCGCCTCCTCCGTCCTGGTCGGCAAGCTCAGCGGCGCGGACGCGGGTATGGAGGCGGCCGCCGGACCGCTGGCCGTGGTCAACGCGGGCAGCGACGGCGCCCGGGCCGCCGCGCAGAGCGCGCTCGGGCACGGCATGGCGGTCGGTGTGGTGGTCTGCGGTTGCGCATCGCTGCTGGGCGCGCTGGTCACGCTGCTGTTGGTGCGCAAGAACACCGCGCGGACCGCGGTGGGCGCGGGAGAGCCGACGGTGCAGACGGCGTCGGCGTAGCGCACACCGCAGTCGACGGGCCGGGGCGACACGTCCCGGCCCGTCGGCGTACCTGTATGGCGATTCCGCCGGCTGCTTCGTGCCCTCCCCCGTGGTCCGCCTCAACCGCGCGGTGACCGTCGGCATGGCGTACGGCCCGGAGGCGGGACTGGCCCCGGTCGCGAAGCTGGAGCGGGAGGGTGACCTGACCGGCTGGCACCTCCTGTCCGCCACGCGCGCCGACCTGCTGCGCCGCGGCGGCCGTGAGCGAGAGGCCGTCGAGGCCTACGAGCGGGCACTGGAGCTGTTCGAGAACGACACCGAGGGAAGCTCCTGCGAAAACGGCTCGCCGAGTGTCGATCGGCACAGGGCGTGTTCGTCGGTGGGAGACACCACCTCGCCCCACCGGGAGGCTCCGATGAACGGCACGCTCCGCCGCCGCGGCGCGGGCATGACCGGCGCGCTGCTGTTCGGGCTGTCGCCGCGCCTGTGCGGGCTCGCCTGGACAGCCGGTGTGCTCATCGCGGCGCGTGCCGGGCAGGGCGTGCCGGTCGCCGTCATGGTGCCCAACGCGCTGCCCCTGCTGGTGAACACCTGCGAGGAGGGGCACGAACGCAACCAGGCCCTCGCCGTCTGGTCGGGCAGCGGCAGCCTCGGCTGGCGGTGGGTCCTCTTCCTGAACGTCCCCGTGGCCGTGCTACTGCTGGGTCTGACGCCGGTGCTGCTGCGCGAGAGCCGTACCGCGTGCCGGGGTCCGCTCATACGACCCGGCCGACCCCCTCACCGCCACCGCCGCGCTGCCGGCCTGCGTGTACGCCGTCGTCGAGGCCCCCCGGAACGGCCGGCTGTCGGCCAGGCCTCTCGTCCTGCCTGATGGCCGCCGCGGCGCTCGCCGCGCTCTACAGCCGCGTCGAGGCCCGCTCCGCAGACCCTCGTGTGCCGCGGGCGCTGCTGCGCTCCCGTTCCGTCGGCGGCGCCAACCTGGTCATCTTCGGTCGGTCGGACAGGCGCGCGGCCGGTCGGGGTCGGCGGGCTGCTGCTGGTCGGTGCGGGGAGCGTGCTGCCGACCGGGGTGCCGGCGGACGGCGGGTTCGTCCCGACCTGCTGCGGGGGCCGGTGGTTTCGGACCCGGGCTCGGCGCCTGCGCGGTCGCCGGTCACCGCCGCCCTTACCGGGGTGGGGAACAGGAGTCGGGGGGTGGCGTCCGGCATCAACACGGCGGGCTTCCAGACCGGCGGGGCCTGCGAGGTGGCCGTCGCCACCTCGGTCGCCGTGTCGTCCATGAGCGGCCCGGACCGGCTCACCGCGCTGACGGCGGGCTACCGGGCCGCCTTCACGGCCTGTGTCGTCCTGGCCCTCGCCGGGGTGGTCTGCCCCCTGCCCCTGGTCGTGCTGCGCGGGCGTCCGGCTCCGCGGCCGAAGCCGGACGTGCCGGTCACGGCCCGTCGAGCGCGTTCGTGATGGCCTTGACCCCGCCGTGTGCCGCGTACCCGCCGTCGACCGTGATCTCCGCGCCGTTGACGTACGACGCCTCGTCCGACAGCAGGTAGACGACCAGCGGGGCCACCTCGTCGACGGTGCCCGCGCGCCCCTGGGGTGTCATCGCCACGTGCGCCCGCACGAACACCGGGTTGGCGGAGGCCATCAGCGGGGTCTCGATGTACCCGGGGTGGATCACATTGGTGCGGATGCCTCGTGGCGCCAGCTCCAGCGCCGCCACCTTCGACAGCCCGCGCAGCGCCCACTTGCTGGTCGTGTAGGCCACCGCGTGATGGGCGGTCAGGCCGGCGACCGAGCCGACGTTGACGATGGAGGAGCCCGCCGGCATCAAAGGCGCCAGGGCCTGGATGCCGAGCAGGGCGCCCGTCGCGTTGACCGCGAACGCCCGGTTGAAGTCGGCGAGTGCGACCTCGCCGAGGCGCGCCCGCATCGGGATGCCGGCGTTGTTGACGAGGCCGTGCACCACGTCCAGGCCGGCCGCGAGCGCGGCCCAGTCCTGCGGTGACGTCACGTCCAGGTGCCGGAAGGTCACCTCCAGGCCGTCGGCGCGCAGGGACGCGGCGAGCTTCTCGCCGGCCTCGTCCAGGACGTCGGTCGCGATCACCGTCGCGCCCTCCCGGGCGGCCGCCTCGGCCTCGGCGGCCCCCTGGCCCTGTGCGGCTCCGGTGACGACGACAGTGCGGCCCGCCAGACGCGTACGGCTCACGGTTCCTCCAGTGGGGTGCCTGCGGGATGGGATTCCTCCCGTCCACGCTAGGAAGCCGCACTCAGCTCCGGAAACGTTTCTTCTGCATGCCTGGCATCCACCGGGGCGATCTCCGCGGGCGACGGCTTCTCCAGCGAGGCGCCGACCTGCCGCACGGTCTCGCGCAGCCACCGGTGCGCGGGGTCGGAGTGGCGGTTGTGGTGCCAGTACATGGCCTCCACGAGCGGCACGTCCGGGAACGGTGTCGGTACGACGGCACAGCCCGCGAACGACTCGTAGCGCAGGGCCAGCCGCTCTGGCACCAGCGCAACCAGTTCGGTGCCGCTGACCAGGAACGGCAGCACGCTGAAGCCGGGCGTGCTGACCTGCACTTTCGGTGTGATGCCGAGGGTCTCCAACTGGCGCTCGGCGGGCGTGTGGCTCTTGCCGAGGGCGCAGGTGGCGTGCGGCATCTCCGCCAGGTCCTGCAACGTGAGCCGGCCGTCGCGCAGCCAGGGGTTGCGCGGGTCGACGATACAGACGAACCGGTCGTGCATGACGGCCTCGCTGACGCCCGGCAGCTGGTAGCCGAGCGGGACGACCATCAGGTCGTGGCAGCGCAGGTGGGTCTCGTTCTCCAGCTGTCCGCCGATGATCGGGTGGAAGTCGATGCGGACGCCGGGCGCCTCCTCGGCGATGATCCGCAGCAGCGGCTCCACCAGCACGGTCATCACATAGTCCGACATCACGACCGAGAAGCGCTGCCGGCTGCGCGAGGGGGCGAAGTGCCGGGTCAGGGAGAGGGCCTCCTCCGCCTTGTGCAGCGAGGCCTGTACGACCGGCAGCAGCCGCTCGGCCAGCGGCGTCAGCTCGTACTCCCGGCCCACCCGGATCAGCAGCTCGTCGTTGAAGTGGCGGCGCAGCCGGGCCAGGGAGCCGCTCATGGCGGACTGGCTGGTGGACAGGCGGACCCCGGCGTGGGTGACGTTCTTCTCCTCCAGGAGCGCCTCCAACGCCACCAGAAGATTCAGGTCGATGGCTCCGAGACCCATGGGTGTTTCCTTCCGGCCGCGTCGTTGAAGCTCGGTGAATTCGGAGGGTAACCACGGGCCCGCCGTCGGGAAAGGGGCCCGGCCACAACTCACAGGGATCCGATAGCAGCTATCGGATCCCTGGATGTGCGCAGGTCAGCGCCGTGGGAGGTTACGGTCGTGGGGTGCGCCCCCGCTTGCGGGCCCGCGGCAGGTAGGCGTCGGTGCGTCCCGCCACGACCCGGTTGGAGACGGTGCCGAGCCGCTCCACGGTGAGGGTCACCTCGTCGCCCGGCGTCAGCGGCGGCGGGGTCCGCTCGCCGAGCCGGCCCCAGAACTCCGCCAGCGCTCCCCAGCCGCAGGTGCCCGAGCCGAGGACGTCCCCGGGGCGCACCCAGGTGTCACGGGCGGCGTAGGCGACCATCTCCTCGAAGGTCCACGAGCAGTTGGCGAGCGTGTCGCGGCCGATCAGCTCACCGTTGAGGGTGACCGTCATCTCCAGGTCGAGAAAGCCGTCCGTGTCCCGCCGGTCCGCCACCTCGTCGGCGGTGACCAGGTAGGGGCCGAGGGTGTTGGCGAAGTCCTTGCCCTTGGAGAAGCCGAGCCCCAGGTTCTTCTCCAGTTTCTGCAGATCGCGCGCCGACCAGTCGTTGAAGACCAGGTAGCCGACGATGTACTCGCGCGCCCGCTCGGGAGTGAGGTCACGGCCGGCGCGCCCGATGACCGCGCCCACCTCCAGCTCGAAGTCGAGCACCGAGCAGCCCGCCGGGACGGCTACGTCGTCGTGGGCGCCGCAGGCCGCGTGCGGGTTGGTGAAGTAGAAGTTGGGCGCCCGGTACCACTCCTCGGGCACGTGCTCCAGCCCGTCCAGCGACTTCGACACGCCCTCGATGTGTGCCTCGAATCCGACGAAGTCCCGGATCGAGGGCGGCTTGAGCGGCGGCAGCAGCCGCACCTGCTCCACCGTCAACTCGCTTCGTTCCCGCCCCGCTTCGGCCCCGGCGGCGATGAGCGCCTCCTGCTCCAGCAGCGTCAGGACGGTGACGCCCTCGGGCAGCGGGTGGATCACCCCGTCCCGCACGACCCCGGCACGCTCCACGCCCTGGTACTCGTATGTCGCGAAACGCATGGCTCACTGCTCCCAGTGGTTGGTGTTGGTGACGGCTCCCGCGCTCAGGTATCCGGCGAACAGGCCCTTGGGGTCGCGCACGGCCCGGATCTCCTGAAGCCGCCGCCACTGTTCGTCGCCCATGAACTTCAACTGCCGTACCGTGAAGTCGGAATCCCCCAGGTACTGGCCCGCCGTCACCGGTTGCATCGCCGCCATCGCCTCGTCCAGCCAGGCGCGCAGCTCGGCGTCGCGCTCGGGCCCGTCGTGCACGACGTAGGTGGCGCAGTAGATCTCCGACTGCAACGAGAAGGCCATGTCGGGCAGTCCGCGCAGCGGGGCCATGGAGAACCAGATGGTGAAGGTCTGCGGGGTCGGGTGCTCGGTGAAGGCCTTGCGGATGGCCGGGACGACGTCCGAGGCCGGTCCGGTCAGCCAGGCGTTGTCCACGAAGTAGCGGTGGCTTTCGGGGTTGGCCTCCCGCTGGCCGTGGATCTGCTCGGCCAGCGTGGTGGGCCTGGCCTCCACGCGGAACAGCGCACGGTCCGCGTACGGGTTGGCGTGCAGCGGCGCCAGCGCCTCGGCGGCCTGTTCCGGGGTGTCGGTGAAAGACAGACCGGTGACCAGCAGGACGTGTTCGTCGTACTCCGGGAGCCCTTGGGTCACGGCGACGATCTCGACGAGGTCCGACACGGTGTGGTGGGCCTCGTGCAGCCACGTCATGACTTCGTCGAAGAGGTCGAGGGGGTAGGCGTGCACGGTGTGCGCGAGGTGTCCGGGCAGCGGGCGAGTGCGCAGGTGGAAGCGGGTGACGACACCGAAGAAGCCCGGCCCCGCGCCACGCGCCGCCCAGAACAGGTCGCTGTGATGCGTCTCGTCCGCGCGCACCAGCTCGCCCTCGGCGGTGACGACGTCGATCGCCACGATGTTCTCCGCCGCCCACCCCCAGCCGCGTGCGTTCCAGCCCTGCCCGCCCTGCAGCAGGAAGCCGCCGATGCCGACGGAGGGGCAGTGGCCGCCGTTGAAGAAGCGTCCGAACCCGCCCAGGAACGGGTTGAGTTCGTCGCCGCCCTTGACGCTGGGGGTGGCGGTGGCGATCCGGGTGTCCGGGTCGTACGCCATCTCGCGAAAGCCCCCCAGGTCGATCAGCAGGGCGTCCCCGCGCACCGACCAGGCGGCCCAGCTGTGCCCGCCGGAGCGGACGGCGACCTGCCAGCCGCGCTCCAGGGCGAGGCGCACGCCCTCGACGACGTCTGCCTCGGTGCGGGCTTCCAGTACCGCCGCGGGTCTGCGGTCGGTGGGGCGGCGGGCGTTGAAGACCCGCCCGAGACAGGCCTCCTCGAAGCTCTCGTCGCCGGGGAGGTGCAGGGTGCCGGAGAATCGGTTCATGGCGGTGCTCACTTGATCGCGATCGGGTTGACGGGGGCGCCCACCGCGCCGGTCACCGGCAGGGGCGCGGCGACCAGCAGGAACTCGTAGACGCCGTCGGCCGCGCAGTCCTCCGCCAGCGCCTCCAGGTCCCACATCTCGCCCAGCGGCAGGCCCATGTTGGGGATGGCGATCTGGTGCAGCGGGGACATCGCCGGCTCGTCGAACTCGTAGGGCCGCACCTCAAGTCCCCAGGTGTCCGAGGCGATCGCCGCGATCTCCGTGCGGTGCAGCCAGCCCAACGTGGTGAACGACAGGCCCGGCGCGTCGCCGGCCGCGTAGGTGCCCCACTCTCCGAGCCGCCGTACCCGACCGATCTGGCCCGTGCGCACGAGCACCAGGTCGCCGCGGCGGACCGAGGAGGTGGCGCCCTGCGCCTCGATCGTGGCGCGCAGATGCTCCTCCAGGACGGGGAATGCGTCCGGGAGTTCGCCGTGCCCGTCGCCGACCGCGCGGCCCACGTCCAGCAGCACACCACGCCCGGTGAAGGCGTCTCGCATGTGCTCGATGCCGGTGACCGAGTCGCCGTTGCCGTCGACGATGGTGCACGGACGGCCGTTCCACGCCTGCATGTTGTCGTAGATGTGCCCCAGCCCGTCCCACTGGGTGGACGCTTGGAGGGGCATCACGACGTGGTCGTCCGCGCCGCCGAAGCCGTGCGGGAAGCCCTGTGTGCCCGCCGCCGCGTCGGAGCCGGTGTCCTTCATGTAGTGCACGGGGTTGATACGGCCGCGGAAGCCGCGCTGCGGACCGTCCTCGTTGAACTCCAGCGACAGCGAGAAGGACCGCCCGCGCCGCACCAGCCCCGCCGCGTGGGCGCGGAGCGAGTCGTCGATGAAGTTGAGCGTGCCCAGCACGTCGTCCTCGCCCCAGCGGCCCCAGTTGCGGTAGGCGGCACGAGCCTTGGCGAGCTCTTCCTCGATCGGGCCGAGCGTCATCGGGTACGTCCTTTCAGAAGCAGGTCGAGGGCGTTGCCCCCGGCGATCGCGGCACGGTCGGCCGGGGCGAGTCCGGCCGCGTCCAGGCGGGCCAGCGGGTCGTCGACGCCCATGTCGAAGGGGTGGTCGGTGCCGAGCACGACCCGGTCGGCGCCCACCTCCTCGACCAGGTGACGCAGGGCGCTCGGGGTGTACACGAGGGCGTCGAACCACATCCGGCGCAGATAGCTGCTCGGCGGCTCGGCGCAGCCGCGGGCGTCCCCGCGCACCCGCCAGGCGTGGTCGGAGCGTCCGATGTACGTCGGCAGATAGCCGCCGCCGTGCGCGGCCACCAGTTTCAGCCGCGGGAAGCGGTCGAGGACCCCGCTGAAGATCAGGTGGGAGAGCGCGACCGTGGTCTCCACGGGCTGGCCGACGGTGTTGCCGAGGTAGTGGCTCGCCAGCCGCTCCCCCAGGGAGCAGCCCCAGGGGTGGACGAAGACCACCGCGCCCAGCTCCTCGGCCCGGCGCCACACGTCGTCGTGCGCCGGATCGGCCAGCTCCCGCCCCTCGACGCTCGTGGACACGCCGATGCCGTACAGGCCGAGTTCGGTGACCGCCCGATCCAGCAGGGCGACGGCGAGGTCCGGGTGCTGGAGGGGGACGGTACCCAGCCCGTACAGCCGCTCGGGGGCCTCACCGCAGTGCGCGGCGACCGCCTCGTTGACCGTGCGGGCGAGGCGGGCCGCGAGGTCGGGCTCGGCCCAGTAGTGGTGCATCGGCATCGGGCCGACCACCTGCACGTCCACGCCCATCGCGTCCAGGTCGGCGAGACGCTCCTCGACGCTCGTCAACTTACCGGCCAGCCGCTGGAGTTGGGCACGGTTGGCGGCCAGCGAGGCCGGGGAGTGGGCGCGCTGCTCGGCCGCCAGCTCGGCGGCGAGACCCGGTGTGCCGGCGACCAGCGCGTCGGCGGCCGGGACGGCCGCATGGCCGTGGAAGTCGACGACCGGCCTGCTCATGCCGCCGCCGTCAGTGACTCGAGGGTCTCCGACATGATCCGGGCGGGATCGGCGCCGGGCGTGCCCGGATGGATCTCCCACTCGGCGAGCTGGAGAGAATTCTCCAGCACCAACCGCACCCGCGGCAGCCGCCGTGCCATGAAGTGGCCGAGGGCCCGCTCCAGCGGCTCGTCCCCGGTGACCAGCTCCGCCAGCAGCACCGCGTCCTCCACGCACATCGCGGCGCCCTGCGCGATCAGCGGCGGACAGGCGTGTGCCGCGTCGCCGACCACGATCGCCCGGCCTCGGTGCCAGTCCTCGTCGACCAGGACCGCCTCGATCCAGCGGTAGTCCACCGCCGTGTCGTCGGGCAGCGAGGCGATGATCTTGCCCCAGGTGCCGTCGTAGCCGGCGCCGCGCTCGCGCATCAGCGCCAGTGGGGCGCGCGAGCCGACCAGGGAGGCGTCGAGGTTCTCGTCCAGCAGGTAGGCGTAGCACTGCTCGGGGGAGATGGGGCTGTAGCCGGCCTTGAAGCGCGGGCCGCCGTAGTACACCTCGGCGCAGTCCATCTCGGCGGGGCGCTGGGCGACCACCCGGAAGATCGACATGCCGACCGGGCGCGGCCGGTGTGGGAAACCGATCAGGGCCCGCATCGCCGAGTTGATGCCGTCGGCGCCCACGACGAGGTCGTAGCGGCCGGTGGAGCCGTCGGTGAACGTCACGTCGACGTGGCCGGGCGACTGGTCGAGCCGCTCGGCGCTCAGTCCGAGCCGGACCTGTACGCCGTGCGCGTACACCGCGTCGCACAGCGCGCTCTGCAGGTCGCAGCGAAGCGCTCCCGCCGTCGAGGGCAGGTCCGGGCCCCCGGTGTGCGGGGTGGGCAGCTCCGTGATCAGCGAGCCGTCCGCGCGGCGCAGCCGCATGATGTCGAACGGCACCGCCCGCTCCAGCACCCGCTCCAGTACGCCGATCGAGCGCAGCGCCTTGAGCGCGTTGCCCTGGATGGTGATGCCGTGGCCCACACCGAACCACTGGGGGGAGATCTCGACGAGGTCGACGTCGGCGCCGCGCTGGGCGAGGGCGAGGGCGAGCACACTTCCGGTGATGCCGCCGCCGACGACGAGCACCTTCTGTACGGGCATGGGCGATCCTTGGGGCGTAGGGAGGGACGGGTCAGCGCGGGCTGACTGCGTGGTAGTGCTCGACGGCCGGCCGCTCGGCGAAGAAGGGGCCGACCAGGGCCCGCCAGCGGCCGAAGCGGTCGGACTCGCGGAAGCCGACGGTGTGCGCCTCGACCGACTCCCAGCCGACCAGCAACAGAAAGGTCCGGGGCCGCTCCGCACAGCGCAGCAGCTCCGACCAGTGGAACCCGTCGGCTTCGGCCAGTACCTGCCGGGCCTTGCCGAAGACCTCCTGGAACTCCTCCTCCCGGCCGGCCTCCACGGTCAGCAGGGCATGCTCGACTACCACGTGTCTCTCCTCGGGTGGTGGGGTGCTCCGAGCCTGCGCGGACGGTCGACGCACGGTCAACGGATGGAGTCATCGGCAAGGGGGACGTCATCCATCCCGCACGACGATGGAGGCCCGGTTCAGGGCCGGGCGGGCCCGTGATGGCAGGCATCGCGAACGGCCATTTCCGCCACCCGTGCGGGATGCCTAGCGTCGAAGGCGACCCCACCCGTACGAGGAGAGCCGCCCGTGCCCGATCCACTCACCCACGCCGGACCGTTCGCGCTCGGCACCTTCCGCGCCGGTGCCGCCCCCTTCCCCGGCCTGGTCACCGGCGCCCGCGTGCGCGACCTGTCCGGCCATGTGCCTTCCACCCGCGCCCTGCTTACCGACTGGGACGCCTGGCTGCCCTGCCTGGAGGAGCTCGCCCGGTCCGCCGACGGCCCCTGGCACGACCTGTCCGCGGTGCGCGTGCTGCCCCCCATCGAGCCGGGCCAGATCCTGCAGAGCGGCGCCAACTACCGCAAGCACGTGGTCGATCTGGTCGCCGCCGAGAAGGAGAGCGTGCACGGCGCCACCCCCGAGGAGGCCCGCGCGGACGCCGAGCAGATGATGGACGAGCGGCTCCGTGGCGGCGTCCCCTACGTCTTCCTCGGCTCACCGCGCGCCATGTGCGGCGCCTACGACGACATCGTGCTCCCGGCGCTCGGCGAGCAGCACGACTGGGAGCTCGAACTCGCCCTGGTCATCGGGAAGGCGGGCCGCGACATCCCTGCCGACGAGGCGCTGGGCCACGTGGCCGCCTACACCATCTGCAACGATCTCACCACCCGCGACCGCCTCTACCGGCCCGACCTGAAGGCCATCGGCACCGACTGGTTCACGGCCAAGAACGCCGACACCTTCCTGCCCACCGGCCCCTTCCTCGTCCCGGCCGCCTTCGTCGGCGACCCGAACGACCTGCGGATCACCCTGCGCCACAACGGCGTGGTCCGGCAGGACGAGTCCACCAAGGACATGATCTTCGACATCCCGCGGCTCATCGCCTACGTCTCCACGACCACCACCCTGCTCCCGGGCGACCTGCTGCTGACCGGCTCCCCGGCCGGCAACGGCGCGCACTGGGGCGTCTTCCTCGCGCCGGGAGACGTCGTGGAGGCGGAGATCACGGGACTGGGCCTCCAGCGCAACACTGTCAGGAGCCACGCATGAGCTTCCAGCCCATCACCCATCTGCGCCATGTCGACCTGGCCGTACCGGACTTCGAGCGGCAGCGGACCTTCTTCGGCACCACCTGGGGCCTGACGGAAGTGGCGAACGACAGCGGGATCGCCTTCTTCGCAGCCGAGGGCAGCCCCGAGCAGTACGTCGTGCGCGTCCGCGAGGACCAGCGCAAGCGCATGGACCTGGTGGCCTTCGGGGCGGTGTCGCCGGCGGCGGTGGACGAGCTGGCGCTGCGGCTCGGCCGGACGGGCGTCCAACTCGTCCACGAGCCCACGGACTTGGACACCCCGGGCGGCGGCTACGGGCTGCGGTTCTTCGACCCGGACGGCCGGGTCGTCGAGGTCTCCGCGGACGTCGCCACCCGCGCCCACCGCAAGGTCGAGGAACGGGAGGCTGTTCCGGTACGGCTCTCCCACTGCGTCGTCAACTCCCGGAACCCCGAGGCACTGCGCGACTTCTACGTCGAGCACCTCGGCTTCCGGCTCACCGACACCCTGTACTCCACGCACATGGGCGACCTCATGTACTTCCTGCGGTGCAGCCCGCTGCACCACTCCTTCGCCATCGCCCGCGGACCCCACGTCTCCCTGCACCACGCCTCGTTCGAGATGCGCGGGGTGGAGGAGTACATGCGCGGCACGGGCCGGGCGCTGCGCGCCGGGACCCGGCTGACCTGGGGGCCGGGCCGCCACCTTGCCGGCGACAACACCTTCTCCTACTTCCACGACCCGCACGGCAACACCGTGGAGTACACCACCGAACTCGCCGTCCTCGAAGAGGACCTGTGGCACCCGGGCCGGCACGACGTCGACGACCCGCTCACCCAGGACCAGTGGGGCACCGCCGACCCGATGAGCGAATCGGTCGCCAAGGAGCAGTTCAACGACCCCGACGTGCTCTTCGCAGCGCCCCCCGTCTGATCCGATTACCCGCAGAAAGGCCGCAGTTGTGGCAGAGATCCTGAAGCATGCCGTGCCGAAGGCGCAGGTCGCCGCCTCCCTCGACCAGGTCCGCGAGACCGTGGCCGGCGTGATCGCGGACATCCGCGAGCGCGGGGACGCGGCCGTGCGCGCGTACTCCGAGAAGTTCGACGACTGGAGCCCCGGCTCCTTCCGGCTCAGCGACGAGGAGGTCGAGAAGATCGTCGCGTCGGTGCCGCAGCAGGTCATCGACGACATCCGGTTCGTCCAGGACCAGGTGCGCTCCTTCGCCCGCCACCAGCTCGACTCCCTTCGCGAGTTCGAGGTGGAGACCCTGCCGGGCGTGCGGCTCGGGCAGAAGCACGTCCCCGTCCAGGCCGCCGGCGCCTACATCCCGGGCGGACGCTACCCGCTGACCGCCTCCGCCCACATGACCATCGTCACGGCCAAGGTGGCCGGGGTGCCGCGCGTGGTCGCCTGCACGCCGCCCATCCGCGGCGAGATCCCGGCCGCGACCGTCGCCGCCATGCATCTGGCGGGCGCGGACGAGATCTGGCTGCTCGGCGGGGTGCAGGCGGTGGCCGCCATGGCCGTCGGCACCGACTCGATGCGCCCGGTCAATCTGATCGCAGGGCCCGGAAACGCTTACGTGGCCGAGGCCAAGCGACAGCTGTTCGGCCAGATCGGCATCGACCTGTTCGCGGGGCCCACCGAGATCCTGGTCCTGGCGGACGAGCAGGCCGACCCGTTCGTCTGCGCCGTCGACCTGCTCTCCCAGGCCGAGCACGGCCCCGACTCCCCGGCCGTGCTGATCAGCACCTCCCGCAAGGTCGCCGAGCAGACCCTCGCCGAGGTCGAGCGGCTGGTGCCCGGCATGCCGACCCGCGACTTCGCCGAGCCCGCCTGGCGCGACCACGGCGAGGTCCACGTCGTCGACTCGGTCGACGAACTGTACGCGCTCGCAGACGAGTTCGCCTTCGAGCACGTGGAGGTGCTGACCGCCGAGCCGCGGCTCGCGCTGGAGAGGATGACCCAGTACGGGGCCCTCTTCCTCGGCGAGGGCACTTGCGTGTCCTTCGGCGACAAGGTGATCGGCACCAACCACGTGCTGCCGACCCGGGGCGCCGCCCGCTACACCGGCGGCCTGTGGGTGGGCAAGTACCTCAAGACGGTGACCTACCAGGAGGTCACCGACACCGCCTCGCAGGCCCTGCTCGGCCGGGTGTGCGGACGGGCCTCGCGGGTCGAGCTGTTCGAGGGACACGCGCGCTCCGGGGACGTACGGGCGGCGCGGGCCGCCGGGGACGAGCTGCCCTGGAACACCGCATGACGCTCGTCGGCCGAACGGCGCTCGTCACCGGCGGCGGCGGACCGCTCGGGCGGGCGTTCGCGCTGGCGCTCACGGGCGCGGGCGCGCGGGTCGTCCTCGTCGGCCGCGGCGAGCGGGCCCTCGCGGACGCGGCGGAGCAAGTGGCCAAGGACGGCGGCGAGGCCCGCACGGCGGTGTGCGACGTCTCCGATCCGTCGTCGGTGGACACCCTCACAGCGGAACTGGCCGGTGAGGACGTCTCGTTGCTCGTCAACAACGCCGGCGTCGCGGGCCCGGTGCGTCCGCTTATCGACATCGGACCCGACGAGTGGGACGGCGTATTCGCGGTCAACGTCCGCGGCGTCTACCTCATGTGCCGGGCCTTCCTGCCGCCGATGATCGCGGCCGGCCGGGGTGACGTCGTCAATGTCGCCTCGGTCAGCGGCAAACGCCCGCTGCTCAACCGCACCCCCTACACCGCCTCCAAGATGGCGCTGCTGGGGCTCACCCGGACGCTGGCGGGTGAAGTCGGCCCGCTGGGGATCTCCGTCAACTCCCTCTCCCCGGGGCCGGTGCGCGGTCCGCGCATGGACCGCAACTTCCGGCTCACGGCCGAACTGACCGGCTGCACCGTCGAGGAGGCCGAACGCGACTTCGCCTCCCGAGCCGCGCTCGGCCGTCTTGTCGAGGAGGACGAGGTGGCCCGGTCCCTCCTGGCGATGCTGGCGATGCCCGGCCTGTGCGGGGCCGATATCGACCTGTCGGCGGGGATGATCGCACCGGCGTAACCACAACGGAACACGAACGGCGAGGTGGACGGCGTGCGCGCCGCCCGCCTCGCCGTCGTGCGCGGCCCCGGCACCGCCCTGTGCCCACTCTGTGTGACCGCCATGGAACCGGCCGCCCGATCTCAGGCATCGGGTTCCGGCATGCGTGTGCGCAGCGCCTATTCCCTGCTCCCCAAGGCTGCTTCACTCCCTCGTGCGCAGCCAGGTGCCCTTTTCCGAGCCGTCGTCGACCCCGTCGCGACGGCGGACCAGTCACGCTGCGCGACGACGCACCAGAACCGTGGGAAGGCATGAAATGACGCTGATCACCCGACGCTCCCTCCTGGTCGCCGGCACGGCAACGGCAGGAGCCCTGCTGGTCCCGGCCGCCTCCGCCACCGCCGCGCCGAAGACGACCGGCAAGCAGATCTCCGTCGGCTCCGGAGAGACGTACGAGCTCCCGGCGACCGCCCGGGTGAGCCGGCTGACGATCGCGGAGGGCGGGACGATCGTCGCCCCGGACGGTCACAGCCTCACCATGACCGTGGACGGCGTGGAGACCGGCCAGCTGCTGACTGAGACCGGCGGCACCGTCACGCTCATCCAGCCGGGCAGCTACCGCGGCGATGTCGTCCTCACGGTGGCCGAGGCCAACGAGGTGACGTACGAGACGCTCACCTTTCCCTTCCGCCAGGCCCTGTTTGTCGACGGCGACGGCGTCGACCGCGACAGGTCCGTCCTGTCCGCGGTGCTGGGCGGCCGGCTCACCGACTCCGCCGCCCGCAACGTGTCGATCACCTCGACCGGCGAGTGCTTCGACGGCGTGTTCGTGCAGGACGCCGCCTACACCCTGGACCGGACCACCATCTCCCTGCGCGGCAACGGCCGTTGCGACTTCGCCGGGTACGGCGCCGCGGTCGTCGGCGACGGTTCCGCCACCAAGCTCGTCGTGGACGGCGCCCGCGTCAGCACCAAGGGCGTGGTGCGCACCGGCGTCATCTCCAACGACGGCGCCACCGTCGTCGTCAAGAACTCCTCGATCCGCTGCCGCAACGGCGAACTCCCCGCCGACTACCAGGCCACCGTCGAGACGCCGTACATGGAGTCGGTGCCGTGGATGCTCGGACTCGACGGAAACGTCCGCGCCACCAACCTGATCGGCGAGAACAGCACTGCCACCTACATCAACTCCACCGTGTTCTCGGAGACATGGGGAGCCCTGTCGGTCGAGGGCGGCAGCGGGCTCAAGCTGACCGCGATCAACAGCCACGTCGGCAACACCGGTGCGTACGGCTACGGAACCTACGCCATCGGCGACGCCACCGTCCGCGTCCTCGGCTCCCGCTTCGACGTGGGCAGTTACGCGACCATCATCGCGGGCCCCGCGGCGGTCGTGCACTACGGCGACAGCAGCGCGAAGGCCGTCACCGCGCTCAACACCGAGCTCGGGCTCGGCCTCGGCACGGCCGAGCTGGCGGCCATCCCGGAGCGCAGCACGACCGTGAACTCCGGGCACTTCGGTTACATGTTCTTCGGTGCCGGGACGCTCACCCTGGACGGCGGCACCGTCGTCAACTCCGAGCGGGCCACGTTCCTCAACAAGGGCCAGCAGACCGCCATCACCGTCGACGGCTCCCAGGGCGCCCGGCTCAACCCGCGCGACGGCGTCATCCTGCAGATGATCGAGCTGGACGACCCGGGCCCGGTCAACGTCGACGGCAAGATGCTGAACGTCGGCGTCTACACCGAGCCGACCGGCGACCCGGCGAAGGACTCCTCCTTCGACACCACGACCATCCACACCTCCGACGGAGCCGCCTCCTTCACTTCCATCGCACTGAAGGGCGACTTCTACAACGGCATGCGCAAGGGCAAGAACATGGTGCTGACCTTCGAGGACTCCACGGTGGAGGGCGTCATCTCGGCGACGAGGGCCAAGCACCGCGTGTCCAGCATCGACGCGTCCGCCTTCTACGAGCTGGGCATCGTCACCAACACCGCCCAGGCCGCCGTCAACAACGGCGCGATCGTGAAGCTGGGCGGCGGCTCGACCTGGACGGTCACCGGCACCTCGTACCTGACCTCCCTCACCCTCGCCTCCGACGCGGCCGTCCAGGCGCCGCACGGCAAGACAGTGACCATGACGGTCGACGGCGTCGAGACGGCCATCGGCGCCGGCGGTACCTACACGGGGGCGATCACGTTGACCGTGGCGTGACGTCCCGCGGTACGTCCTCCCCGGGAACCGGCACATCCGTCGTGACGGACTCCGTTTCCCGGGGAAGCCGCAGCCCGGTGCCCGCGTGGAAGCAGTGCACGCCGTCCCCGCGCACCATGACCCGCGGCCGGGCCCCTTGCCCTGGTCGGGGCGGCCCGGCAGCCGGACGACCAGCGGCACGAACTGCGTCCCGATCGTCGCCGTCGCGTGGAGGCAGGCGACCGCGCCGGTGTCCTCCACAGCGTCGACCACGATGTCCAGACCGGGACTGCCGGTGTCCTGCACCCGCAGCACCTCGAACCGTTCCGGCCATACGCCCAGCTCCAGTTCGGTGGGCCCCCTCGGTGCCTCGGCCCGCGCGGTGGCCCGCGGCAGCGGCACGAGCAGCCCGCCGAGCCGGACACCCTCCGGGATGAGCACGGGCGGGACGACCTGGCGACGCCCTGGACAACGCGCTCATGGAATCCCAGATCGGCCTCTACACAACGGAACTGATCAAACCCCGCAAGCCCTGGCACGGCCTCGCCGACGTCGAACTCGCCACCGCGGAATGGGTCGACTGGCTCAACAACCAGCGCCTCCACACGGCGATCGGGGACATCCCGCCACACGAGCACGAGACCAACCACTACGCGCAACACCAACCCCAACCGGCAGCTGGAGTCAGCGCATAGAGCCTCCACCGATTCCGGAGCGGTTCAGCAGACTACTTGCCCCGAGAACGGACTCGAGAGCGACAGCATTCGCACAAGCATCACCAGAAACGTGATGCCTGCGGATGCTGTCGGCCCTGCTGCGACATCCGCCGGCCTGCCTTCCTCGTGCTCGGCAGAGACGACAGGCGGCCTTTCCTAGGAAGGATTCTCCCAGGTAAACGGCGGCCTGCCTGGCCGCGGACGATGAGGTCATCCTTTTCTTCGAGCCCGGAACATGCAGGGACAAGGTGCTTTGGATGAGCGCTAGGGAGAGGGAAATGGTCAGCACACAGGAAGCGCCGGTGTGGCTGGTGACAGGCTGTTCGACCGGGTTCGGCCGCAGCTCGCCGCGCATCTTCTGGACGAAGGCTTCCGCGTGGTCGTCACCTCCCGGAGGACGGAACAGGTAAAGGAACTCGCCGGAGACGGATCCCGAGACGGTCGACCGGATGTTCGACGTCAACTTCCACGGTGTCG
Source organism: Streptomyces sp. SAI-135 (assembly GCF_029893805.1). Taxonomy (NCBI): domain Bacteria; kingdom Bacillati; phylum Actinomycetota; class Actinomycetes; order Kitasatosporales; family Streptomycetaceae; genus Streptomyces; species Streptomyces sp. SAI-135. The sequence continues at coordinate 9,229,838 of NZ_JARXYP010000002.1, read as the reverse complement.
CTCGTGTCATCCACACGGTGCTGCCGGGGATGCGAGCCCGCCGGTCGGGCACGATCGTGAACTTGACCTCCATCGGCGGTCTGGTCGGTCATCCGGCTGTCGGTTACTACTGCGCCGCCAAGTTTGCCGTGGAGGGCCTCTCGGAATGCCTGCGTCATGAGGTGGAGCCCTTCGGCATCTCAGTCATGACGGTTGAGCCGTCCGCATTCCGCACCGACTGGGCCGGTTCCTCGCAGGAGACGCAAGACCCGATCGCGGACTACGACCAGACCGCCGGCGCTGCCCGCCGGGCATACCACGACTCGGTCGGCAAGCAGGCCGGTGATCCGGACCGCGCGGCCCGCGCACTGCTCGCGGCGGTCACCGCCCCCGTACCGCCTCACCATCTGCTGCTCGGCGCGGACGCTTACGACCTCGCCACCGCCCAGCTCGCGTCCCGTGCTGAGGAGTTCAAGGCCTGGGAGAAGACCACCCGCAGCGCGGACTTCCCCGCGGGCGAGTAGAAGGACGGACCTGCGCTCCCGCGTCGCCCCGCGATCCGGCAAGCGCGCCCCGTGACGCGACAACACGTAAGACACGCACATCGAAAGGAACAGTCATGTCTCGCTTCGACGGCAAGGCAGCAGTCATTACCGGCGGCGGCTCCGGCATCGGCCTGGCCGCGGCGCGCCGCCTCTTGGACGAAGGTGCCTCGGTTGTGATCTCTGGACGTCGCAAGGAGCGCCTGGAGCAGGCGGCTGCCGACACGCCGCAGGACCGCGTCCTGGTTTTCACCGTCGACGTGTCCGTCCGCGCGGAGTGCGACGCCCTCATCCAGGCGGCGGTCAACCGCTTTGGGCGCATCGACACTCTCATCAACGCTGCCGGCATGAACCTCGTCGGCAGCGTGGAGGACACCTCCGACGAGGACTGGCAAAGGTGCGTGGGCGCGGACCTGAGCAGCGTCTTCTACACCACCCGTGCCGCGCTGCCACACCTGCGGGCCACCAAGGGCTCCATCGTCAACATCGGTTCCGTCTCCTCTCTCGGAGGCGGCTGGTCACACGCCGGCTACAACGCCGTCAAGGCAGCCGTTGCCAACCTGACGCGCTCCGTGGCCTGCGATGAGGGCAAGCACGGCGTCCGGGCCAACACGGTCTGCCCCGGCCTTGCTGGCTCTAACAAGAGCGGGTTGATCATGTGACTGTCTGCTTGATCGCTCGTTGATGAGGACAGGGCAAGCGTCAGTCGCGGCCGTGGATTGTGTCGGACGAACTGTGGTCGCTGATCGAGCCGTTGCTGCCCGAGCCGCCGCCCAAGCAGTCGAGGGACGGCCCCGAGTGCCCGACCGGCAGGCATTGTGCGGCATCCTCTTCGTCCTGCACACCGGCATCCAGTGGGAGTATCTGCCTCAGGAGCTGGGCTTCGGCTCGGGAATGACGTGTTGGCGGCGTCTTGCGGCGTGGAACGAGGCGGGTGTGTGGGACCAGCTGCATCAGCTTCTGCTGAACGAGTTGCGGTCGAAGAGCCAGCTGGACTGGTCACGGGCGGTGATCGACTCTTCCCACGTCCGGGCGGCACGCAGGGGCCCAAAAGCGGGCCCAGCCCGGTCGACCGCGCACGCCCGGGCAGCAAGCACCACCTCATCACCGACGGGCAGGGCATCCCGCTCGCGGTGTCGCTGACCGGCGGCAACCGTAACGACGTCACCCAACTGCTGCCGCTGCTGGACAAGATCCCGCCCGTGGCCGGCGTCGTCGGACGGCCGCGGAGACGGCCCGACATGCTCTTCGCGGACCGCGGCTACGACCACGACAAGTACCGGCGGCTGCTTCGGCAGCGTGGCATCCGGCCCGCGATCGCCGAGCGAGGCCAGCCGCACGGCACCGGTCTGGGCACCTTCCGCTGGGTCGTCGAGCGCACGATCTCCTGGCTGCACGGCTTCCGACGCCTGCGCATCCGATGGGAACGACGCGACGACATCCACGAGGCCTTCCTTGGACTGGCCGTCTGCCTGATCACCCACCGCCACGTCCAGAGGCTTCGTCAGGGCCAGTTGGCCTGCTCCGCCCGATTTTCCTCGAGGGGCCTCAGCTGCCGCATGATCACCGTCCTGGTCAAGCCGCGTGAGTTCGATACGAAGCGTCCGGCACTGACCGACCGGCCAGACCCAGCCGACAGGCCCAGTCCCGGTGCCCGGGGCGACGTCATCCGCTCCAGGGGACCCGGGCGAGAACGAGCCCCCGGACGTCGGCGGCTCCGGACGCCCGGAGCCGGAGCGCGACGTGCTGGAGCTGCGATCCGCTGGTGAACACGTCGTCGACGAGCAGGATGGTGGCCGATCCTGCCCACGACGTACTGCGGGCGCTGATCACGGTCGGCGTGAGCGCCATCATCGGGGCGACCACGCCGCCTGGAAGGACGAACTGCCACCTCACGACCGGGTACCCGGGGCCGTCGGGTCGGCCCTGGTGCTCGTCGGGGCCTGATTGGCCGGGTGGTGAGGGTGGTCGCACCACGGAGCCGCCATGTTGTTGAGCGAGTTGCTCAGCTGTGCCGAGGTCGTCGGCATGTACGGCCTCGGTGAAGTGTTTCTCCAGATCGTGCGCGGCGTTCCGGTCGGTTTCGTACGCCTCACGGCCGTCGGAGTACGGCTCGCGGCGCCGGTCTTTGAGCCGGTCGACGATGAACTGGTAAACGCGTTGTAGCAGCACAGGGCGGCGGCCTGTTTGAGAAAGGCCAGGTAGTTGCGGGGATAACACTGAACCTTGACCGTTTGCCACCGGACTTTGACGGTGATCGACTACGGCGGTTTTGGGCTGGCTACGGGAGGGCGTGCAGGGGTGCGTGGTTGGCCTTGAAGAGGCGCTCCCCGGCCCGGCGGATCGTGAAGTTGCGCAGCGGAGTGGGCAGGTTGCGGGCCTTGTCACGGCGGTGGTTTTGGCTCACTACCCAGGCGACCCGGCTGGCTCGCCGGGCCTGGAAGGCCGCGAGGGCCGTGGGGACATCAGGTCCGGTCGCGAGAGTATCGGCGAGCACCAGGGCGTCTTCGAGGGCCATCGCGCCGCCCTGAGCCATGCTCGGGGAGAAGGCGTGGGCGGCATCACCTACAAGGACAGCGCGGGGACGCGTCCAGACCGTGTTCTCGCTCTCGTGCAGCGCGGCGAAGTGCGCGTTGGCGCCCTGCTCCAGCAAGCGCGGGACGGGACCACCGAAGTCTGCGAAGAGGGCGCGCCAGTCTCCGGCCGGAGGGGTGGGGACGGGGCTGTTGATGTCGGCGTAGCAGTAGACGCGGCCACCATTGAGCCGCACGGTCAGGAACGTGCGGCCCTTGCCGCCCAGGCGCGCGGTCCAGTCGGTGATGGCCGGTATCGCGGCGGTGTCGTCGGCGATGAACCGCCAGCACAACTGGCCCAGGAAACGCGGTTCGGGACCGCCGAAAAGGGAGCGCCGCACGGCGGAGTTGATGCCGTCCGCACCCACCACCAGGTCGTACGTGCCGCTTGCGCCGCCCGCGAAAGTCACGGTCCCGTCGTCGGACACGGACCTCACCTCGGTGTTGTGACGGACGACGGTGCCGTCGACCGCCGTACGCAGCACCTCGTGCAGATCGCCCCGGGTGATGGCCAGGCAGCGGCCGACCTCGCCCCAGATTCGGCTGACCTCGAACTCGGCGAGCGGGCGCCCGCGCTGGTCCTGGAGCCGCTGCCATGTCACGGGTTCCGCGCGCTTGGCCACCTGGTCCCCCACGCCGATGCCGTGGAGTGTACGGACGGCGTTCGCCGGAAGGTAGAGACCGGTGCCGAGGGCTTGTCCTTCGGCGGCGCGGCGCTCAACGACCTCCACCGTCATTCCGCGGTCCAGAAGAGCTTTAGCCAGCGCCAGGCCGGATATTCCGGCCCCGACGATCAAAGTGTGAGATTTGTTCATGAAGGTCTCCTTGCCAATAACGGACAACGTGACGACGCCAACGGATCAGCCTGAGCTGGGCGGACGCATGGCGCTGGATGTTTTCGCTCGCGTGCGGCGGTGCCCTACCGCCCTCCAGACCCCACCGAGTTCCACTGGCCAAACTTCAAAGGCGGAAGCCACCAGTGATCAAACCGCAGCGGCAAACGGTCAAGGTTCAGCGGCACCGGACAATGATCGGCCGGACAAGTCCTAGCCCCCTGCCTCCGCAACGGCGCCCGGCGGGTACGACCGGACGTCGCAGTGGGACCTGGCTCACGCGTCCCGCATCAGCCGCAACAGATCCCGCAGCAACTCCCGTTCGCCCTGGGACAGCCCTGCCAGTGGCTCGCGGGCGAACTGCAGGCCTCCCTGCAGTTCCCGGGCCACCTGGAGGCCCGCCTCCGTCGCTGCCGCCACCTTGACCCGGCGGTCCGCGGGATCGGGGCGCCGTTCCACCAGTCCGCGCGTCTCCAGCCGGTCCACTATCCCGGTGACGTTCGACGGCTCGCACTTCAGTTTCTGGGCCAGTTTGCGCATGGGCAGCGGCTCCAGGGACAGCAGACCCAGCAGCCGCGCCTGCACATCGGTGAGGGCGTGCTCCGCGGCCGCGTCCTCGTAGTCCGAGTAGAAGCGGGCCGCCACGTCCCCGATGAGCTCCACCACTTCCAGGGTGAGCGCGTCGGGCCGGGTCTTATGAGGAGTGGGCATGGGCTCCAGGGTCCCCCTTTACTTGATAACCTGAAATATTCCTGGCCCCCGATTACCGATAGCCCCGCGCGTGTCAGATCAGTTCGAGCAACTGCAGGTCCGCCGTGTATTTTTCGATCAACTGCGCCTCCACATGAGGGATTTCGCCATTCGCGAGCCCTGATTTCCGCACTGCCTCCGTGAAACGCACCGCCGGGATCGTCGAACCGTTCATCGGCTCGTCGGGCCGACGGACGGTGTGCAGCAACGGCAACAGCGAGTACTGCCGCCGTGCCTCCGGCAGGGCCCTCAGGGCCGTCTCGAAGCGGGCGAACCACTCGTCGTAGTCGGCGATACGAATGACCGGGTGCCCGGCGGCGATGAGCCAGTCCACAAAGGTGTCCAGCGAGACACCGTCGTCGTGCGGGTTGACCACGTTGTACGTCCGGTAACCGGTGGCGCCTGCGCTGCCGAGCGTGTTGACGGCCTCGGCGACGAAGTCACCCGGCAGTCCGTCGTAGTGGGCCCGCGCCCGCTCGCCGTCGGCATCAGGCCGGTAGAACGAGGCTGGCGCAATCCCCGTGGTCAGGATGCTGAACAGCAGCCGCGTGAACATGTCGGGGACGTTCAACTGGCCTGCGTGCCTGCGGTGGGCCAGGATCATGTCGGAGCGCAGAACGGTGACGGGGAGTCCATATTCCTCGTGCGCGCGGCGCAGCAATACCTCGCCGGCCCATTTGCTGGTGGCGTACCCGGATGCGTATCCGTCGGTCAGCGTGCGGGCGGTGCTCGCCTCGCGGATGTCGGCGCTCTCGTCGAGCCGGGCCGGATCGAGACCGCCTGCCACGGCGACCGTGGAGAGGTAGGTGAACGGCTTGACTTTGCCGGTCAGGGCCAGCCGGATCAGTTCGGCGGTGCCGACGACGTTCGGGCCGAAGAGCTGTTCGTAGGGCAGGACGTGGTTGACGAGCGCCGCGGGGTGGAAGACGGCGTCGACGTCCATGGCGAGCCGCTTCCAGGTGTCCTCGTCGAGCCCTAGCCGCTCCTCGCTGATGTCGCCGGCCAGCACCTCAAGATGTCGATCCGCCAACTCCTGATAACGGGAGAGAAGCTGCTGGTCACCGCTGTCGAGTGCGGCGTCCAGCCGACGGCGGGCGTCGGCGTCGTCGCGGCCTCGTATTACGCAGATCAGCCGGCCGCCGGTCTCCGACAGGCGCTCCAGCCAGTGCAGGCACATGAACCGGCCGAGGTAGCCGTTGGCGCCGGTCAGCAACACGGTGTGCGGGGCGACGCCGGAAGCTGGGCGGGCACTGCCCAGGGTCGTGACGTCGAGGAACTTCTCCAGCGTCAGCTCGTCCGCGCGCACCTCGGCGGCATCCGCGCCGTGCACCGACGCGGACGACGGACGCCCGGCGGCGCCGGCGCGGGCCGCCTCGATGTGGTCCGCGACCGCTTGGAGGTTATTGCCGGCGCTGAGCAACACCCCGACCGGCACCTCCACGGCGAAGGCGTCCCGCAGCAGTTGCGAGAAGGACAACGCCGACAGCGAGTCGACGCCGAGATCGGTGAAGCGTGCGGTGGGCCGCAGCTCGGAGGCGGGGCAGCCGAGCAGCGCGCTCGCCGCTGCTCGGATCGCCTCGAACACCGGCTGATCGGGGCCCGCCGCATTCAGCGCGCGCAGTGCCTCCTCCCGGCCACTCACCAACTCCTCGTACAGCACCTCCAGTTGATCCCCGTAACGGTCCTTGAGGCTGGGCCGCAGGTTCTTGCGCACCTCCGAGAGGAGTCCGTTCTCCGTGCTGAACGGCTCGGTCTCGACGAGGAAGTCGCGCGGGATCTCGTACGGCTTCAACTCGGCGTACCGGGCGATCTCTTGGAGGGATGCGGCAAGCAGGGGCTTGAGTTCCTTGGCGCCACCGGCCTGCGCGAGGGCGTCTTCGGTGGGGACGATGACCGCGAGGAGATGCGCGCGCTCGCTGTTGCCGTGGACGTAGATCTGCCGGATCAGGGGGCTGGTGGCGAAGGTGGTCTCCAGATGGGAGACGGTGACGAACTCGCCCTGGGCCAGTTTGAGTACGTTGTTGCGGCGGTCGAGGTAGACCAACTGGTCCGGGGCGGTCTCGGCCATGATGTCGCCGGTGTGGTAAAAGCCGTCCGCGTCGAAGACCGAGGCTGTCACGTCCGGCCGCTTGTAGTAGCCGGGGGTGATCGTCTCTGCGCGGATCAGGAGTTCACCGCGCGGATGAGGCACGTCCGAGGTGTAGTAGCCGAGTTCGGGGACGTCGGCCAGTTTGTACTCGATGACCGGGGGCCGCTTGACCCGCCCGTCGATCAGGATGGGGCCTGTCTCGGTCGAGCCGAAGACGTCCCGTAGCGACAGCTCCAGGCAGGACTCCAAGAACCGCTTCAGCTCCGCCGCTATCGGCGCGCTGCCGCAGAGGACGTCACGCACCCGGCCGCCGACGAACTCCTCCCGCAGCTCCGCCTTGACGGCCTTGTCGAGCGCGTCGGGGTCCGCGAACTCCCCGGCCCTGCGCGCTGATCGGCTCTGGTACTCCTGGAGGAGCATGTCGCAGATCCGCGGCACCAGTTGCAGTTGGGTCGGACGGGCCTCGCGCATGTCGTCGAACAGCGTCGACATGTCGCTGAGTCCTGTGAAGTACACCGTGCCGCCCTGGACCAGCGTCATGTACAGCGACGCTCGCCCCGCGATGTGACTCATCGGCAAGTAGCCCATGGTGACCGGCGACGCGTCGCCCTTCGGCGCGAACCAGCCCGCCCACAGGCTTTGGACCATGCTGTCCGTGTAGATCGCGCCCTTGGGTGCGCCCGTGCTGCCGGAAGTGTAGGTCAGCAGCCGCGTCGGATTGCCCTCCGCAGCCTCGGACGTGACCGGAGTCGGCAGGGTCCGGCCGCGCGCGATGACGGCGCTCAGCGCCTCGGCGGCCGAGTCCCCGGCGTCCGCTAGCCGCACCCGGGCGGCCTCGAACCGTTCCCGCTCCTCGTCGGCCTCCGGGTGGAAGTCGAACACGACGAGGCGTGGCCGCGACGGCGCGGAGAGCGCCAACTCGACCGCGCTGTCGATGGATTCGATGCTGGTTGCGAGAACGCGCGGCGCGGACTCCGCGACGATTGGCTCCAACTTGCCCAGCGAAGAGCTGTATGGGAGTGGCACCGAGACCGCGCCGGCTCGCAGGCAGGCCAGGTCGAGCACCGTGTAGTCGACGCTCGTGAACCCGTAGACGGCGACGAAGTCACCTTCGCCCACCGGGCGTTCTGTGTCCGCCGCCCACTCGGCCGCGACCGCGCCGGCCCGCTCCCACAGCTCGGCGTAGCTGACGGTCGTGTAGTGCTGCAGCAACCGCAGTTCGGTCCGGCCAGTCGCCGCGTCGGTCACCGGCTCGCGGGCCCGCTCACCTAGGGCGGGGCGGTTGGCGTACCCCTCCATCACGGCGGTGACAGCCCGCGGCAGACCGGTGGCGTGGTCGCGCACGGTAGCCAAGATCGCGGGAGAGACCGAGCCGTTGGTTACAGGTGTCAATGACACCGACTTCACCGACTTTCATAAACTGTGGGTTTATCAATGGCATGGCCGACCCGGGGTGGCGTTCGGGTTACCGGTGGAGCGGTATGTGCGATCTGCCGGTCACCGCCCCCATGGGGGGGGAAGCTGCTTCCTCCTGATCGAATGCCTGCGTACGCGCAACAACTCCTCCGCGTGCGCAGCCAGCACCGGCCCTGCCGCACGTGCCTTCGCGACCAACGCTTCGGCCGCCTCCTGCGGCTTCCATCTGTCTCTGGCGTGCGATGTCCTCCAGCCTGGAAAGGTTTGCCGCGCCAAGCGGCATGTTCTGCCTCGTTTCTAACGTGTGTGTTCGAAGGTAGCCACGGCCTGGCGATCCCCCCTTGTGGAGCGCACTGGCATCGGGGAGGTGCTACTGCTGGCGCCACATCCGCCCTGGAGGGGGTCTCCGCCGGCCCGCCAGGTTCGGCGTGAGGGCAGCGCCTCGCCCCGGCTGCGGATGGCCCCAAGGCGAGGAGGAGAGCGGCAAGCTGCCGCAAATTCTGGAGATCTACAGCCAGCCCCGCAGCCCTGCCACCCAAGCCGGTCCTTGGACGGCTGGGCGATCAACCGGACCCGGGGCCCACGCGACGGCCTCGCAGATGAGCGTGATCATCTCGAACCAGGTGACCGAGTCGTCCCCACCGAGCACCACCGAGCACCGACCGGACCGGAGCGTCGGGGTCGTCGACACCGAAGTAGGTCCACCCGGGCGTGTGGAGTTCAGTGAGGAGTTCCCGCCGGGGGCACCACTCAGACAGCCCGAAAGACCCACCGCACCGATGGGAGCATTCATCGGTCTGACCGGCACCCGGCCACCTGCGTGGTGGTCTCCCGCACGACCTGCCGCAGCCAGCGGTGGGCGGGGTCGCTGTCAACGCGGGGGTGCCAGGCGATGCCGTAGGGGAAGGACGGGAGCTCCTCGGGGGCCGCAGCGACGCGGTAGGCGGGGTCGTCGCCGTACGCCAAAGCGGCGCGCCGCGGCAGGGTGGCGATGAGCTCGGTGCCGGCCACGGCCGCCGCCGCCGCGGAGAAGTACGGTACGCGCAGGCCCGTGGCGCGGCGTAGCCCGTGCTCGTCCAGGCGGCGTTCGACCATGGTTTGGCCGCCGGCGAGGACGGTGATGACGACGTGCGGGTACGCGGTGAAGTCGTCCAGGGTCAGCCTCTCGGCGGTGACGGGGTGGTCGTGGGACAGCAAGCAGACGAAATCCTCCTCGAACAACGTCGCCCAGCGCAGGGAACGGGGCGCTACGACGCCGGAGATGACCAGATCCGCGCGGCCCTGCTCGACATCGATGAAGGACTCGTCCCCCAGGGGTGCCACGTCCAGTGAGATGCCGGGCGCCTCACGGAAGAAGCGGCGGAAGAGCGTCGGGCCAAGCAGGGATGTGGCGTAGTCGGTGCAGTGGATGCGGAAATGACCGCTCGCCGTCGCGGGGTCGAAGGCATCGCCGCGCAGCAGCGTCTCCAGGCGGGGCAGGAGGTCGGCGAGCTCCGACTGGATCTGCTGCCCGCGCGGGGTCGGCTCGTATCCACGTTGCGTGCGCACCAGGAGTTCGTCACCGAACGTCTCCCTGAGCCGTTGCAGGACACGGCTCATCGCCGACTGGCTTAGATGGAAGCGGTCGGCGGCCCGTGTCACGTGTCTCTCTTCGAGCAGAACTGCCAGCGCTTCGAGCAGATTCAGGTCCGCGTTCCGCAGATGCGACATGGGCATACCGTACGCCGACTTCATGCAGGTCAAGCATGCAGATCTGAGTCCCGGTCCCCAGACATCGTCATGCATGCGATGCATAAACGACATTCACATTCTGCGTTGGACGAATGGCCACGTCGACGTCAGGCTCATTCCCATCTCGCCGTATCGGGGTAGACGAGGAGTTGCTCACCCATGGCACAGCACAGGAGACGCGACGTACTGAAGTCCGGGGGCGTCGCAGCGGCCGCCGTGATGGTCCCCTTCGCGGGAACCGAACCGGCCGCCGCCGCCGCGCCGGACGCTCCGCAGGCGGCACAGCCCCGGACAGTCGCCGACCTCACGTTGTCGGTCAACGGGACCCGGCACCGCCTCCCTGGGGTCGAAGCCCGCGTCACCCTGCTCGACGCGCTGCGCGAACAGGCCGGGCTCACCGGCACCAAGAAGGGCTGCGACCGGGGCGAGTGCGGCGCCTGCACGGTGCTCGTCGACGGGCGGCGCGTCAAGTCGTGCCTGACTCTGGCCGTGATGCAGGAGGGCCGCTCCATCGCCACCATCGAAGGACTGGCCCGGAGTGAGGAACTGCACCCCGTTCAGGAGGCGTTCGTCCGCCGGGACGCCTTCCAGTGCGGCATCTGCACACCGGGACAGATCATGTCGGCGGTGGCCTGCATCAAGGAGGGCCATACCGGCTCCGAGGACGAGATCCGGGAGTGGATGAGCGGCAACCTGTGTCGATGCAGCTGCTACCCGAACATCGTCGACGCGGTGGCCGACGCGGCGAAGGCGATGCGGCGATGAGGGACTTCGCCTACGCCCGCGCAAGCCGGGCCGCGGAAGCCGTGCACCTCGTCGCCCGCAGCGCCGACGCCGCTTTCGTCGCCGGAGGCACGGACCTGCTGAACCTGATGAAGGACGGCGCCGAGGACCACGACCTGGTCATCGACATCAACCACCTGCCGCTCGCCGGCATCGAGGAGTCCGAGGGCAGGCTACGCATCGGCGCCTTGGCCAGGATGGCCGACGTGGCCTTGCACCCAGTAGTGCGCAGGCGGCTGCCCGTGCTGTCCCAGGCGCTGCTCGCCGGCGCTTCCCCACAGATCCGCCACATGGCCTCGATCGGCGGCAACCTGCTCCAGCGCACCCGCTGCTGGTACTTCCGGGGCGAGGACTTCGCCTGCAACAAGCGCGAGCCGGGAACCGGCTGTGCCGCGCTGGAGGGCCGCAGCCGCTGGCACGCCATTCTCGGCGGCAGCGACCACTGCATCGCCGTCCACCCCTCGGACCTCGCCGTCGCCCTGCGCGCCCTCGACGCCACGGTCCACACACTCGGCCCGGGCGGCGCCCGGACCATTGCCCTGGCCGACTTCCACCGGGAACCCGGCCACACCCCGCACGTCGAGAACGCCCTGCGGCACGGCGAGCTCATCACCGCGGTCGAGGTGCCGCTGCCGGCACCGGACGCCCGTCAGCGCTACCTGAAGCTGCGGGACCGCGCCAGCTTCGAGTTCGCGGTCGTCTCCGTCGCCGTCGTGCTGCGCATGAACGGCCGAACCGTCGAAGAGGCCCGACTCGCCTTCGGCGGCATCGCCACCCGACCCTGGCGATCGCCCGAGGCCGAAACCGCCCTGCGGGGCAAGCCGCTGACGGAGCGGAACATCGCGGCGGCCGGACGCCTCCTCGTCCAGGACGCCCAGCCGCGCGAGGACAACGAGTTCAAGGTCGAGCTGGTACAGCGCGCGCTTCAGGACGTACTCGGCCGTTACACCGGAGGTTCCCGATGAGTACCGACGTCGTCGGCCGCCCCCTGTCCCGCGTCGAGGCCCGACTGAAGGTGACAGGTGGGGCCGAGTACACCACCGATGTACGACTTCCCCGCCTGGTCCATGCGTTCATGGCGATGAGCACCGTCTCACGCGGCCGGATCACCCGGATCGACACGCGGGCCGCCGAAGCCGTGCGCGGCGTCATCGCCGTCTATACGCACGAGACCATGCCGCGTCTGAAGCAACCCACCTACCGGCCTTTCTTCAAGCCGTACGTCCCCATACAGACCCCGGACATCCACCACGCGGGCCAGCCCATCGCCTTCGTTGTCGCCCAGACCCTGGAGCAGGCGCAGCGAGCGGCAGAACTGATCGAAGTCGACTACGAAGAAACGGGCGAACCCCAGGGCGAGTTGGCCATGGGTGAAGCGTTCCTGCCGCCCGACGGACCGGACGGCCCCAACACGTACAGGCGTGGTGACGTGGCAGCCGGCCTGACCCGGGCGGACGTCCGGGTCAAGGCCGAGTACACCATCCCCATGCACCACCACAACCCGATCGAGCCCCACGCCACCACGGCCGTGTGGGAGGGCTCGAAGGTGACGGTGTACGAGACCACGCAGGGGCTGGGCAACACCCAGCACGTCGTCAGCGAGGCCCTGCAGGTCCCGCTCGCCGACGTCCGCATCGTCTGCCGCTACCTCGGCGGCGGGTTCGGCTCCAAGGGCCCGGTCTGGCCGCACACCGTGCTGACCTGCGCCGCTGCCCGTGCGTTGGGCCGCCCCGTCAAGCTCGTGCTGTCCCGTGCGCACATGTACACCTCGAGCGGCCACCGCGCGCAGACCCGTCAGACGATCGAACTCGGCGCCCAGAGCGACGGCCGGATCACCGCGCTGGACCACGTCATCACCCAGCAGGTCACCCGCGACGACGTCGTGCTGTTCAACAGCAGCGAGCCGATCCGCATGCTGTACGACATCCCCAACCTGTCCAACGAGCAGCATGCCGTGCGACTGGACCTGCCCACCCAGAGCTTCATGCGTTCCCCGGAAGCGTGCACCAGCCACGCCCAGGAAGCGGCGCTCGACGAACTCGCCCACGCCCTGACCATGGACCCGGTGGAGCTGCGAAAACGCAACTGGAGCAGCCGGAACATGGAGAACGGTCAGGAATGGGGCAGCAACCACCTGCGCGAATGCTACGACCGCGCCGCGTCGATGTTCGGCTGGTCCCGGCGCGACCCGCGCCCCGGCTCCATGCGCGACGGCGATGAACTCGTCGGCTGGGGCATGGCCACGTCCGCCCACACCGCCGGCGGCCGGCCTGGCTCCGGCGCCCGTATGACCATCGGTACCGACGGCAAGGCGCTCCTCCAGGTCGGTACCCAGGACATCGGCACCGGCACGTACACGATCATGACGCAGATCGCCGGTGAGGTCCTCGGGATGCCCCTCTCCGACATCACGTTCGAACTCGGGGACAGCGCCTTCCCGCAGAGCTACACCTCCGGCGCCTCCACCACCGCACCCGGCGTCGGCAGCGCCGTCAACCGCGTGTGCACCGACGCACGCAAGGCCGTCATCGACTTGGCCGTCACCCAACCCGGCTCGCCCCTGCGCGGCGTTCCCGCCGACCGTGTGGACACCGCGGACGGCTACCTGTACGACACGGCCGACCGGCGCTCCCAAGTCAGCTACCGCTCGGTCGTCGGCCACGGCGGCAAGCCCCTCGACTTCACGGTGGGACCCACCAACACACCGCTCGGCTACTCGGTCGGCGCCGTCTTCGTCGAAGTCCGCGTCGACCCATGGCTCGGCCGGGTCCGGGTGACCCGCGTGGTCGGCTGCTACGACCCGGGCACCGTGCTCAACCGCAAGACCGCCCGCAGCCAGGTCCTCGGCGGCGTGATCTGGGGCATCGGCTTCACCCTCTTCGAGCACACCCTCGTCGACGCCGCCACGGCCAGGATCGTCAACCCGAACCTGTCGGGCTACCTGATACCCGTCAACGCGGACGTCCCCGACATCCAGGTGCAGTTCATCGACAGACCCGATCCGGCCAGCGACGCCCTCGGAGCCCGCGGCTTCGGCGAAACCCCGATGACCGGCGTCACCGCGGCCATCGCCAACGCGGTCTTCCACGCCACCGGCAAGCGCGTGCGCGACCTGCCCATCACCCAGGACAAACTGCTGTGACCGGCTACAACGACGTCTGGAACGCCCTGTACGACACATGGTCGACCGGTGAGACCTCGGGGCTGGCCACCGTGGTGAGAACCTTCGGCTCGGCACCGCGCCCCGTCGGCTCGTCGATGCTGGTCACCGCTGAGGGACGTGTGGTGGGCTCGGTGTCGGGCGGCTGCGTCGAGGGCGACGTCCTCGAAAGGGCCCGCGAGACGATCCTGGACGGCACGCCTCAGGGGGCGACGTACGGCATCAGCGACGACGACGCCCTCGACGTGGGCCTGACCTGCGGCGGCACCCTGGAGGTCTTCGTCGAACCCATCGACACCCGCACCTTCCCCGAACTGGCCGAGGTGATCGAGGCCGCGCGGGCCGGCATCCCCGTAGCCGTCGCTACCGTGCTGGACCATCCCCGGCCGGAGGCCGTCGGCGCCCACATGGTCGTGCGCGCCGACGGCCACGACGGCAGCCTGCACCCGTCGGACGCCCCGCCCGGCTTCATGGACGGCGCGCGGGAACTGCTACGAAGGGGCGACAGCGGGGTGCTCGCCTACGACGCCGAGGACGTACGGGTCTTCGTCCGCCCGCTGGTGCCCTCGCCGCGGATGCTGCTGTTCGGTGCCGGGGACTTCGCAGCGGCGCTCGCGGCGATCGGCCGGACCATGGACTACCGAGTCACCGTCTGCGACGCCCGGCCACTGTTCACCACGGCCGACCGCTTCCCGGACGCCGACGAAGTCGTCGCGGCTCGGCCGAGCCAGTACCTGGCCCGGGAAGCGGCTGCCGGACGGGTCGACACGCGGACGGTCATCGTGTCCTTCAGCCACGACCCCAAGTTCGACATCCCGTTGCTGGAGACGGCACTGGAGCTCGATGTGGCGTATGTGGGCGCAATGGGCTCACGGCGTACGCACGTGCACCGAGCCCAGGCACTGTGCGAGGCCGGCGTGCGCGCGCACACCCTGACCCGGCTGTTCTCCCCCGTCGGCCTCGACCTGGGCGGCCGCTCCCCCGCGGAGACGGCCGTCTCGATCGCCGCCGAGATCATCGCGGCCCGGTACGGCGGCCGAGGGGAACCACTGTCCCACCGCGCCGGCCCGGTCCACGCTCCGCGCGCGGCGGGGTGACCACGGGGTGACCACGCTGGTCGACAGTCGAGGCCAAACCGCCACAAATCTGCTGGTGTTCGTGCCATTCCAGGCGCTCAGGGGAAGCGCAGAGTAAGGGCGAGTCCGCCCTCGGCGCCCGATTGCGCCGTCAGGGCGGCGTGGTGGGCCTCGGCAATGGAAGCGGCGATGGATAGTCCCAGGCCGTGGCCGGTCGTGGCGGTTCGGTCCGCGTCGAGGCGACGGAAGCGCTCGAACAGGCCGGGGATCAGTTCGGCAGGCACGCGGACGCCGGTGTTGGTCACCGTCAAGGTGGCGACGTCGAGTCGCACGCGGACGTAGCCGCCGGGGTGGTTGTACTGGATGGCGTTGCGCATCAGGTTCGTCAGCAGGTGGCGCAGCAGGACGGCGTCGCCGCGAACGACCAGTGGGGTGTACGCGCTGAGGTCGATGTGCACGCCGTGGGCCGCTGCCTGTGGGGTGAGTTCTGCCGTCACGAGCCGGGCGGTGGCCGTGAGGTCCACACTCTCGGTCTCGTCCAGGCCGCGGTCGCTACGTGCCAGCAGCAGGAGCGCGTTGATAAGTTGTTCGGCTTCGCGGTTGGTGGTGAGCAGGTCCTCGCGGACGTCGGCGAGGCTCTCGGGGAGGGGGTCCGCGAGGCCGACCTGGAGGGTGGTGCGGCCGCCAGAGGGGTCTTGAGCTCGTGGGACGCGTTGGCGACGAAGCGGCGCTGGCTCTCGAAGGCTCGCTCCAGCCGGTCGAGCATGGTGTCGAAGGTGTCGGCGAGGCGGTGGAGCTCGTCGTTGGGGCCGGTGAGCGCCAGGCGCTGGTGCAGGTTCTGTTCGCTGATGCGGCGGGCGGCTTCGGTCATGGAGGCGACGGGACGCAGTGCCCGTCCCGCGAGCCACCAGCCCAGCAGTCCCGCAAGCAGCGCCATCACAAGGATTGCGACAGCGGACCAGAGGACCATCTGACGCAGCGCTGTGTCCTGGACGGCCTGAACGGACTGGTCGATCTTCTGAATCAGGGCGACGCCACTCGTGTCCGGAGTCGTGCCTTCCGGCCGAGTGGGACGCCCGGGCTCGGAGGGCGTCGCAGGGCCGCTCGGCGCATCGCCGTACGTGACCGACAATCCCTGGACCTGCTGGGCCGTTCCGTAGCGCGCGAGCAGCACCACGAAGGCGAGCAGGGCTATGCCGACGAGCAGGAAGAGTCCGGAGATGGCCGCCGCCAGGCGGGCGCGGAAGGGCAGCCTGCGCAACAGCGCACGCCAGTTCATTCGCACAGCCGGTATCCCTCTCCCTTGTCGGCGGCGATCAGGCCGGGGTCGCCGAGTTTGGCTCGCAGCCTGCTGACTGTGGCGCGGACCGCGCTGGTCTGCGGGTCGAGGTGCTCGTCCCAGACGGTGCGGACGACTTCGTCGTGCGGCACAGGCGCACCACCGGCCCCGAGCAGCAGGCGCAGGACTCCGTACTCCTTCGGGATGAGCTCCAGCAGGTGGCCGTCCACGGACACCTCGCGCCGCGCCTCGTCCAGGAGATGCTCCCGAAGCGCAGCACAGCGGGGGACGGCTTGTGCGCGCGACGGCTCAAAGCACGTACACTGGCCACGAGTCGGCGGCCTCGAAGGGCTTGGCGAGGTAGTCGTCGGCGCCGAGCGTGGTGAGGCCATAGATCTTGTCCATGAGCTCGCCAGCCGCGGTCAGCATCAAGATCCGCGGAGGGTCGTCGAGCTCTCCTAGTCGTCTGCACACCTCGTCGCCGGTCATGACCGGCATGTCCCGGTCGAGGATCAGCTCGTCGTAGGCGGTGAGCAGACACATCCGCTCGGCCTCGTCGCCGGTGGCGGCGACGTCGACCGCCATCGCCTGCCGGCGCAGCCCGGTGGCGATCGTGCGGGCGAGAACACGGTGGTCCTCGGCTACCAGAACTCTCATGTCCACATAAGGCCAAGTTCACGATTGCAGCCGGATAAGAAGTCATCCATTTGGCGAGGCTCCGGTAGCAGATGAGGGTCCAGGCGATGGTGGTGAAGCGAGAAAGTGGTCGGCCTGGCGTTCGTAGCGTCGGTGGAGGCGTCAGCAGCCGGCGAGCCAGGACATGGTGCGTTCCACGATCCAGCGGTGGCGCCCCAGTCGTTGCGAGGACTCGACTCCCTTGCGGGCGATGCGGTGGGTGATGCCACGTTCCCGCAACCATCGCCGCAGGCACGTAGTCGTAGCCCTTGTCGGCGTGGATCTTTCCAGGCTTGCGCCGTCGTCGGCCGCGGCGCGAGCGGATAGGCGAGATGCCCCCGCACGAGCGGGATCAGGGTCTGGCGGTCGTGCAGGTTGAGTCCCCGAATGCCGACGGATATGGGCAGACCTGACCGTTCCGTGATCAGGTGGATCTTCGAGCCGCTTGCCCCGGTCAACAGGATTCGGGCCTAGGGCTGCGGGACCGGCCGTAGACCTCCAGAATCTGCGGCAGCTCGCCGCTCTCCTCCTGGCCTTCTTGGCGATCCGCAACCGGGGCGAGGCCCTGTCCTCACGCCGAACCCGGTGGGCGACGGAGACCCCCTCCAGGGCGCATGTGGCGCCAGGCGGTAGCACCTCCCCGGCGCAGGTGCGCTCCACAAGGGGGGATCGACAGGCCGTGGCTACCTTCGAACGCACAGGTTAGAAACGAGGCAGAACATGCCGCTTGGCGCGGCAGACCTTCCAGGCTGGAGGACATCGCATGACAGGGACAGCTGGAAGCACCCAGGAGGCGGCCGAAGCGTTGGCCGCGAAGGCACGTGCGGCAAGGCCGGTGCTGGCCGCACACGCGGACGCAACCGACCAGCAGGGACGCCTTGCCCCGGAGAGCCTCGAGGCGGGGCGTGAGGCCGGCTTGTTCGCGTTGGGCACTCCGGTCGACTTCGGCGGTGGTTACGTGGATCTGGTCACCTTGGTGTGGGTGCTGTCCGAGTGGGGTGCGCTTGAGCCCGTCGGAACACGAGCGGAGTGATGCTCGCAGTGCGAGCTGAGGGCGTGGATGGGGGAATCGGTGGCGGTGTCGAAGAGGGCTTCGGGCCGCTGGCCGACGAGTTCGTCCGCAACTTCACCGAACGTGGCGAGATCGGCGCCGCCTTCGCGGTCTACCAGGACGGCCGCAAGGTAGTTGATCTGTGGGGCGGTTACCGTAACGGGCATCGGCGTACACCGTGGGCCGAGGACACCATGGTCACGGTCTACTCCAGTACCAAGGGAGTGGCGGGCTTGTTGATGGCCCGTGCCAGGGATCGCGGACAGATCGACTACGACCGGCCAGTCGCGGACTACTGGCCCGAGTTCGCCGCACACGGGAAGTCCAGCATCACCGTTCGTCAGCTGTTGGCCCACCAGGCGGGACTGTCCGCATTGTCACGGCCGATCACCCTCGCCGAACTTCGGAACCCGACTCTGCGCGACGCGTTGCTGGCCGATGCCACTCCGCTGTGGGCACCGGGCAGCAGGCACGGCTATCACGCCGCCACGATCGGATTCTACGAGGATGCCCTCCTGAGGCGGGTCGACCCGCGGCACCGTTCGCTGGGCACGGTCCTGACCGAAGACGTACGTACCCACGGCGCCGAGTTCTACATCGGCGTGCCCGGTGATGTCAGTCGCGAGCGCATCGCGACCATCCACGGCTTCGACAACGCCGAGCTCGCCGAGCACATCGACGAGATGCCGGTCGCGTTCGTCGCGGCCTTGAACGACCCCACCACATTGACCGGACGGACGTTCACCACCAACCAGGCCACCGCCGGTGTGGAGGCAGTCAATCAGCCGGAAGTGCTTGCCCTGGAGCTGCCCAGCGGCAACGGAACCGGCCAGGTGCGGTCGATCGCCGCACTGTATGCGGACGCGCTGAAGTGCGGGCCGTTGCTAGCACTCACCTCCGGCACACTCGACGAACTCGCCGCTCCCGCCGTGGATCCCACTGAAGGACGCCGCGATCTCGTGCTACACGTCGACACCAGCTACTCACTCGGATTCTGGAAGCCCTTCGATTCGTTCCGCTTCGGTAGCGAGGACGGCCGGGCGTTCGGCTGTCCCGGCGCCGGCGGCTCGTTCGCGTTCGCCGACCCCACGACCGGAGTCGGTTTCGCCTACGCACCGAACCGTTCTGGCTTCCGTATCTGGGACGACCCGCGTGAACTGGCTCTGCGTGAGACGCTGTTCAGCACGGTGCTCGGTCAAGCCAGCCAGCGGCCCCGGCTTTGAGTCGCACCGCGTCGGCTTGTCGAAGCCCGCTGACGCCGTGGCGAAGCTGACCGTCCCCGGGAGTGTCTGCGCGTTCGTGAGCGCGGCGAAGCAGCGCTCACCAGGTTGCGCCAGGACGAACCGTTAGGAGCGAAGCAACGGCGGGGGTGGGGAGCAGCCCAGTCTTGATCGCAGCAGTTTCGGCTTACCCCACTGAGCCAGACAGACCAGGCCGATCTCGTTGAACCGGTGAGCACATAGAGCATGGTGTCCTCGTCTGCCTGCACCAGCTAGTACTCCAGTGTGGTTTCGTGCTCTATCCAGTCGGTTCGTCTGCGGAGCGTCGTCGGTAGTGGTTGCGGCGAGCTGTCGCCTGCTGTTTTCGCCGCCAGTCGGACCAGTGCAGCAGCCTTGCCACTGACCGACTGGTGGGTTGAAGACGGCGGCAAGTAGGTGTCGGGTCTCCGGGACGGTCAGTCTGATCGGGGGGCGACCGCTGGTGAGATGGGCCGGCTGTGCAGGGCCCTCGGGCTTGATCGGAGCTGTCTCCCGAGCACGTAAGAGGTAGCCCCGCAGGAGACTTGGACCACGACCTTCATCGGTGATCAAGTGATCGTTCTCGATACCGACGGCGAGCGTCAGCACACGTCAGTCTTCTGTGAGGGCCCAAGGCCCGGATCAGCGGAGGACGTCGTGCTGACGCCGGCGATCGACATCGAGAAGGTGCTTCAACGAGGTCAGCTCCCGCCCAGCAGATCAACGGACGCAAGCGCCACCTGCTCACCTGCGCGCTCGGACTCCTGCTGGACGTGCTGGTCACGCCAGCGTCCACGACCGACCGGGACGCCGCCCAACTGCTGCCCGCAAGCGCCTGCCACAACTGTCCCGGATCTGGGCGGACGGTGGCTATCGCGGTCCTCTCCAGGACTGGGCTGCCCAGCACCTCCGCCTCGTGCTCGACGTCGTCCGCCGCAGCGACGACGTCAGCGGCTTTGAGGTCCTGCCCCGGCGCTGGGTCGTGAAAAGATCCCTCGCCTGGTTCCTGCAAAGTAAGCGTCTGGTCCGTGACTTCGAACGGCGCCCCCGACACCAGCGAAGCCGTTATCCGATGGTCGATGACCATGCTCATGAGCCGCCGCCTGACTGCCCGACATCAGCAGCGTCCCGCTCCAGCACGCACGGCGTGAACCGGCCTGGTTTCTCCTCCACCAGCCAGCCCCGTTCCACCAGCCGCTTCAGCCGGGCCCTCGCCCCCCGCCCCGGGAAACGGACGCTGTCCTAGTCCAGCACGACCGCCGCCCGCCTGGCCCCCAGCCCATCGGCTCCCGCCTCCAGTGCGGCGGCCATCAACGCCCGGTAGTCCACCGACAGATCCTCCACACCGGCCGCGTTCTCGCCGCCGGCGCCCACCAGTTCGACTTCGAGCTCCTCCACCCGCACCACCGCGGCTTTCTACCGCGCTTCCAGAACCTCCCGCATCGACGGCATCCGCCACCCCCACAACATCCCGACTGACAACGAGCCGAGACTTCCGAGGCAGCCGTACACCCATACCTGACCAGCGGAATCCGCACACGAGGTTCGGAAAGAGAACGGCCTCTAAAGAGATGGCGCAGTGTATTGCGAACCAGCCGGAGCAATGGGTCACGGGGCGCAGTCGGCGCTTCGACCAAGACCAGGGCCAGGCGGGTCCTTATGCCGCTGTAACACGCTTATCCTGCTGCAAACAGCGGACTGCTTGTGTCTGGGGCATGAACTTCGTCAAGCGCGCCGGAACGAGCCTTGGTGCCAGAAAGTCCAAGACCGCCGCCCTCCTGGCGATCTTCACGGTCATCTGCACCCTGCTCTTTGGCGGTTTCCTGCTGCGGGCCGCCGCCGCCCACCGGGAGACCGACGCGCAACACACCATCGGCGTTGACGTCACGGTCAAGCAGAAGGGCCTCACCTCGGCTCTGGCCGACCGGCTGGGCGCCTCGGACATCGTGAACCGCTACACCCCGCAGCTTCCGGTACGTGCCGCGGGCGATGGACTCACACCCCTGACATCGAAGGTGTCGAAACCTGACGGCGAAACCAGGGACAAGGACCCGGGCCCGCTGGCGGTGAACGGCGTCCGTGACTCGGGCATGCTGCTGCCCTTCTCGTACGGCTCGATGAAGATCGTGGCGGGGCGAGGCATCACCCCCGAGGACAGGGGTCCAGGCGTCGCGCTGATCGAGCAACGCCTGGCCGACAAGAACCACCTCGAGGTAGGCGAGACCGTCCAGGTGCGATCGGCCGACGACAAGCGCACAGCGGCCCTGACGATCGTCGGCGTCTTCCAGGACCCGACACAGGATCCCACGGGGTGGACGCCACCGCACGAGCTGCCCGGCAACGCCCTGTACGTACCGATGGGCACGGCACAGGAGCTCGGTACCCGTGGCGCAACGGTCAGCGAGGCGGTGTACAGAATCGGCTCACCGGACCAGGCCGAGCAGTTGCACGCCGCCGCCGAGCGGCTGCTGGGCGCGGGCAGCTTCGACTTCCACGTCAACGACAAGGCGTACAAGGACCAGGTCCGCCCGATCCAGCAGGTCGGCACGTTCGCGGGACTGATCGTCTGGGTGATCGCCCTTGCCAGCGCGCTGATCCTCGGCCTCATCGTGACACTGCAGATTCGTGAGCGACGCGCCGAGCTGGGGGTCCTGCTCGCGATGGGCGAGAAGAAGTGGAAACTCATCGGCCAGCATGCCGTGGAGGTGGCGGCCGCAGCCCTGCCCGCCGTCGCGCTCGCTGCTCTGGCCAGCCAGCTTGCAGGACAGCCCGCGGGGGATGCGCTCCTCGGCCGACAGGACGCCAAGCCGACCTCGGCGGCCCCCGCGCCGGATGCCGAGATGACCCCGCTCACGGTACGGGTCGAGCCGGCCACCGTCGTGAACGTCGCCGGCATCAGCCTCGGCATCTCCCTGGTCTCCACCGTCGTCCCGGGCATCGGAATTCTCCGCCTCCACCCCCGCTCCATCCTCCTCGACACCGAATAGCCCCCGCCCGGCACGACCGCGAGTGCCAGAAAGTCGACCTTCATGAACTTCGTCAAACGCGCAGGGCTCAGCCTGTGGGCCCGCAAGGGCCGCACTCTGATCACCCTCTCCGCATTCCTCGTCATCTCCGTGATGGTGCTGGCCGGCGTCCTGATCAGCGACGCGACCGCGCAGGCCGAGCAGGACGCCAAGCGCTCCGTGGGAGCCGAGGTCAACCTCACCATGGACATCGACCAGTTGGTCGGTGGCGGCGGAATGCAGGCTCCACGTGTCGACGCCGCGACCGTCGACAGGCTCGGAGCTCTGCCCCAGGTACAGAAGTACACCTACTCGATGTGGGACCGCGCCATCCTCAAGGGCAAGTACACGCTGGTCGGCGGCGGGCCGATCGATCCCATGGGCCCCGGCGGAACCGTGGGCACAGGCGTCCTCGACACCTCGCTGCTCCCCGACTTCCGCAGCGGCAAGTTCACCCTCCTGTCCGGTGAGCACCTCACGGCCGCCGACAAGGACACCAAGCAACTCCTGATCGAGGAACGCCTCGCCAAACAGAACGGCCTCAAGGTCGGCGACAAGATCACCCTGACAGGCAACGACGAGAAGACCACGGCCGACTTCACCGTTGCCGGCATCTACCGCGACCCGCGCCCCACCACCGAACCCGACCCTCAGTACGAAATCAACCCTGCCAACATGCTGTACGGAGCGGTAGGCGGCCTGTCCGCGCTCAGCTCCGACGGGAACGGTCCGCTACAGGTCGGCAAGGCGACCTTCCTCCTCAAGGACGCCGACGTACAGGCCGCGTTCAAGGACGAGGCGAAGCGAGTCACGGGCTCGGCGCTCGACGGCTTCAAGCTGGACGCCAACGACAAGGCCATCCAGCAGATGACGGGCCCGCTCAAGAGCATCCGCTCCACCGCCACCCTCGCCATGTGGCTCATGGCCACCGCCGGCGCCGCCGTCCTGGCACTCCTGGCCAACCTCGCCGTCAAGCAGCGCCGCACCGAGTACGGCGTCCTTCTGGCCATGGGCGAGAAGAAGAGCAACCTCATCGCGCAACAAGCCCTGGAGACCGTCCTCGTCGCGGCACTGGCCATCGGCCTGAGTTCCGTGTTCGCCCCGAGTCTGACCCAGAGCGCCGGCCAGGCACTGCTCGGCCAAGAGGCCACCGCCGCCCAGAAGAAACTCGACTCCTGGCAGGCACCGCCGCCCGGCAGCACCGGCCTCGGCGCGGGCACCGACTGGGACGACAAGCCCGTCGAGAACGCCGATCCCATCGGCAAGATCGCGGTGGCGCTCGACCCGGCAGACCTCGCCACCGTCGGCGGCATCGGCCTCGGTATCGCCCTGCTTGCCACCGCCGTCCCGGCCGGCGCCGTACTGCGCCTGAGCCCCCGCACCATCCTCACGAAGGGCAAGTGAACCCACCATGACCGCCGCCACCGCCGCGCCGCCAGTCCTGCGGCTCACCGACGTCAGCCACACCTACTCCAGCCAGCGCCGCAGGACCACGGTGCTCAAGAACATCGACTACGCCTTCGAACGCGGCATCTTCTACACCATCCTGGGCCCCTCGGGCAGCGGCAAAACCACCTTGCTCAGCCTCGCTAGCGGCCTCGACACCCCCACGCGAGGCACCATCAGCTTCGACGGACGGAACCTCACCGAACTCGGCCTCGGCCGATACCGCAACCAGCACGCCGCCACGATCTTCCAGCAGTACAACCTTCTCACCTACATGACCCCCCTGCAGAACGTCACCACCGCCATGGAGATCACCGGCGCCAAACCCGCCACCGGCAGCCGCCGGGCCCGCGCCTTGCACCTGCTCGAACAGGTCGGTCTCGACAAGGCGACAGTCACCCGCAATGTGCTCCAGCTCTCCGGCGGCCAGCAGCAGCGCGTCGCCATCGCCCGCGCCCTCGCCTGCGACATCGACATCCTCTTCGCCGACGAACCCACCGGAAACCTCGACAAGGACACCGCCCAGGGAATCATCGACATCTTCCGCGAACTCGCTCATGAGCAGGGCACGTGCGTGGTCGTCGTGACCCACTCCCAGCAACTGGCCGCCCAGTCCGACCGGATTCTCAACCTGCGCAAGGGCAAGCTCACGGAGCAGGTGAACACCCGATGAGGACACGTGCGCTGCTGGTGGCGCCCGCTCCAGTACCGACCCTGGTCCTGAGCGTCTGCATCTGCGACTCGGGCGACTCCCCGAGCGCCGAAGACCAAACGACGGCACCGCAGAAACGGCCCACCAGCGGTGTGCGAGCCGGTTCGGGTGAGGTGGCGGGTCATGAGGTCGATCATGGCGACCTGGCACGCCGCCTGTGGGAACGCTGGGAGGATCTGCCGGGCTGAGGGCTGCTGTGCGGCGGGTGATCAGGCCGCTGGGCCGATTTCGCGGCGGGTGATCCGGCTCGGCGTCGCTGAGCTGCGGTGTGATACCCGTGGCCGGCCGCCACGGCGCCAACACAGCCCCTCTCCCCGGCCCTGCCGGTTCCCTGAGCCATAAAGCGCGTGCGCACACCAGCGAGGTTCAGACGGCGCCGTGACGGCGGCAACCGGTGAAGGGGGGATTGGCGATCCGTGGATGTCGAGACGTGTGGGCGGTAGAAATGAGCGCCTGAGGAGGCACACACGGTGACGCGGGACGCATGGTGACCGATCAGACGGACTGGCGGAATTCCTCCGGCGTCGCAGGAAGTCGCTGCAACTCGACGACATCGACGACAAGCGGACTGCGGCCGGAGGAGGTGGGCACACGCTGCCACATGCCGATCGACTGCTACTCGTGGTTCAAGGGGAGCGCGAACCCCAGCCCTCGGAGCAGATGATCGGATCCCTCACGCAAGGACTCCACTTGGCCCACGACGAGCGCGACCACATCTTCCGGCTCATCGGACAGGCCTGCCCCTGGGGAGCGCGGACGGCGAGCAGACATCCCGGCCTCCTGCGCATCTTCAGCCGCCTGTACGACACGCCTGCGGAGATCGTCATCGAGCTCGGCGAGACACTGCGGCAGACCGCGCCCGGCATCGCACCCGCCGACGATCCGGACGTCTGTAGCGGCCGTCTTGCAACTTGACCACCAATGGCTCGTCGCCCCCGCCATGCACCGGCTTCACTCCCTACGACCATCCGTTCCCCACCCGCATGTCCCCATGGCAGGCGGCCTGTTGGCCACTGTCACCATCGCGTCCCGGTTTCCGGCGAAAGGCAATCAGCTTCCATGAACGGTGCAGAGACTGTCCTGCGCACACTGCTCAACAACGGCGTGGACGTTTGCTTCGCGAACCCCGGCACATCCGAGATGCAGTTCGTCGCAGCCCTCGACGACCATCGGGCCATGCGCGGCGTCTTGTGCCTTTTCGAAGGGGTGGCGACCGGGGCCGCCGACGGCTACGCCCGCATGTCCGGTCGGGCTGCTGCGACGCTGCTCCACCTCGGCCCCGGCTTGGCCAACGGGCTGGCGAACCTCCACAACGCCCGTCGCGCCCACGCTCCAGTGGTCAACATCGTCGGAGACCACGCCCACTCGCACAAACGACTCGACTCCCCTCTGGAGTCCGACATCGATGCCGTCGCCGCGACAGTCTCCAGCTGGGTGCGCAGACCTGCGACCTCGTCTGACATCGGCCGTGACACCGCCGAGGCCGTGGCGGCAGCGCTGAGCGCCGGGGCGGCCGACTCCCCGGACCGGTCTCACACCGGCACCTCCGGCGCGATCTCGACCCTCATCATGGCGGCCGACCTGTCCTGGGAAGCGGGCACCCCGCCCGCGCCGCACCTCCCGCCCGCGCCGCTGCGGTCCGTACCCCGCGCCGACTTGGACGCCATCGCCGCCGTGATCACCGGACCGGAGCCCGTCGCCCTTCTGATCGACGGTGCCGGACTGAGCGAGCCCGGCCTGCAAGCTGCCGCCCGGATACAGAAGGCCACCGGAACCGCCACCTTCTGCCCCACTTGGCCTGCTCGAATACGGCGCGGCGCAGGCGTCCCGGCGATCCAGCCCCTGGGTTACCGGGCCGAAACCGTCGGCCAACAACTCGCCGGCATCGAGAATCTCGTTCTGGTCGGAGCCCGCGAACCGGTGGCTTCGTTCGCCTATCCGGGCCGTCCGGGCGTCCTGACCCCGCCGGGAACGAATGTGCACCGCTTCGTGCCGGACTCGGGTTTCAACGTCGTTGAAGCGCTGAACGAACTAGCAGACATTGTCGCGCCGGGCTCTCTCGAGACGCTGCCCGTCCCAGACGCTCTGCCGGACATCGTGGATGAGCCTCTACGCACTGAAAACTGGGCACAGGTCATCGGCGCCCTGCTTCCCCACGAAGCCATAGTCGTCGACGAGTCCATCACCGAGGGGATGAACACCCTCGTGCCGGCAACCGCCAACTCCGCACCGCACGACGTGCTCGGGCTGACTGGCCTCGCGATCGGCCAAGGCATCCCCGTGGCAGTCGGCGCGGCCATTGCCTGTCCTGAGCGGCCGGTCGTCTGCCTGCAGGCCGATGGGAGCGCGCTCTACACCATTTCCGGACTATGGACTCAGGCCCGCGAGAACCTCAACGTGACCACCGTCCTACTCAACAACAGCTCCTACGCCATCCTCCGCGCCGAACTGGACCGGGTCGGTGGCAACCAGGCGGGGCCAGCCGCCAGCGCCCTCTTCGACCTGAGCCGACCCGACATCGACTTCACCGCCGTGGCCACTGGTATGGGCGTCACCGCCACCCGCGCCACCAGCACGACCGAGCTTGCCGAACAGTTCTCCACCGCCCTGGCCACACCCGGACCACACGTCATCGAAGCGGTCCTTAAGCCCGTTTGAAAGAACGCGGTCATGGGCGTGATGGCGCCTGGACACGGCCACGACGCAGTGATGATGCCTCCGCACGAAGTGGTGCACGACACTTGTACGCGGACACGACGCGGGCCAGGTTCTTTCTGGTGACGAGGGTTTGCTCGCTCGCCTCTGTCGGCTGCCCTCCTTTCTCGCCTGCGGCATGCCGGCGAGCACGCACGACGGTGGAGTCGACCGACACCGGACGCAGCCGATGTCGACCGGCTGCGTCCCGCTCCGCCTGCCTCACCTGTTCGCCGCGCCGCTCGCAGACATCACGACGACGCAGCCCGCCCTCGGTGGCAGCCCGGCTACCTTCCTTCGGCTCCTAGCTGGCGCAGGAGACTGCGGTTGTCGGTGCGTACCCACTCCTCGATGAGGCGTCCCCGGTCGTCGAAGCGGAATATGTTGATCAGGTCGAACACGATGCGTTTACCGTTGGGTGGTAGTGGGCCGGCCGGTGACAGCGTGAACTCGCGGGCGAAGGTGCCTTCGATCCATGTCTGACAGGCCAGGTGGTCACCATCGGCCACCACGATGCCGCGGCGGATCGAGCGGTCGACGAAAGCCTCGCGCACGGAGGCGAAGTATGCGGTGAGCCCGGCGAAGTCGGACTCAAAGCCGTCCGGCCCGTGGAAGCGGAATTTCTCCGTGTCGAAATACGTCGCGGCCTCGACCGGATCCTCGCCCGATACCTCCAGTTCACCCGCCCGGATTAGGCGTGCGACTAGTTCATCTCGAGTGAATCGTTGTGTCATATCGCCAGCCTGCCCCCGTTTAGCCATGCAGTCCAACGATGATTTCGCACCATTTCCATGACGAACACGCATGTTAATCTCGCGGCCATGGTCGAGTTCACCCTTGCGGGTCTCCGCGTCGTCCACCAGGTCGCCGCCGCGGGATCGTTCACTCGAGCGGCCGAGATGCTCGGCTACACCCAGTCAGCGATCTCCCGCCAGGTCGCCGCCATGGAGGCAGCGGCCGGAGCGCCGATCTTCGACCGTAGACGACGAGGTGTGGCTCTTACCCCGGCAGGCCAGGTGCTCGTCCGGCGCGCGACGGAAATCCTCGCTGACATGGCGGCGACCGAGCTGGAACTCGCCGGCTTGCGCGACCGGCTGGCGGGTCGCCTCACGATCGGCGCCTACCCTTCCGCGGCCATAGCGTTGGTCCCGCGAGCGATGGCACAGGTGACCTCTGGCCACCCGGGTCTTGCCGTGGTTCTGGAGGAGGCCTCGACTCCCGCACTGCTCCGGCGGCTGCGGACGGGCCGGCTGGACGTAGCGGTGATCGGGGTCGGCCACGGCCTGCCGGATTACGACCTGAGCGAACTGAGACAGACCACAGTGCTCCAAGGTGACCTTCTGGTGGCACTTCCGGACACTCACCGGTTCGCGGGCCAGGCTGGCATCACCGTGCTGGACCTCGCCCAAGAGCACTGGATCGCCGGAGACGGGACGGCGGGCGAGCCGCAGTTCGGAGCCTGGCCCACCCTTTCGAATCCTCACATCGCCCACACTGCACGCGGCTGGTCGACACGCCTAGGCCTGGTCGCGGCCGGCCTGGGCGTCACGGTCATCCCCTCCCTGGCCCTACCCGCCCTGCCGAAGGGTGTACGAGCCCTGACCGTCACCGACAGCTCGTGGTCCGGACGCGCCACTGTCGCCGTGACCCGACCGTGCCCTTCCCCCCAGGATCAGGCGATGGTGACAGCCCTACAGCATCAGGCCGCCTGTCTCCACAACGCCTGACTCCGGGCAGGAACCGCTGGAAGGATCCAGTCGAAGCGGTCATCGAGCTTCTCCAGGATCCGGTGGATCTCGCAGGAGACGCCCGCGATCCGGTGCTCTGCGGGCCACTTGCTGGCTCCGGTTGAGGCGGACCTGGTTGTAGGAGACGCCGATGTCCTCGGCGTACAACTCCAAGGTCTCCCGCACTCCGAGCAGTCCTTCACCGGCCGCTGCTAACGAACCATCGTGCGGCCGGATCGGCTCGATCTCCAAAGCATGGCCACCGATTTTGAACGGGATCTGCGTATCGATCTCGACGAGCTTCCGGTCCTCGGCGATGATCTCCTCATATCGCCCCGGAGACGCTCCCGACCTTCGTGTTCGTCGGCATGAGGCCCACCAGCCCTCGGCACGGAAACGTCGACACTCCCTCCCCTGGCGACAAGTCCCGGCCTCTACCCGCAGCATCCTGCCGCACGAGACCCATGGCAACCCACAGCAAACGCTGTTGCGTACAAGCAGAACACGGGACCGGTTCTGAGTGCTGAAACGGCCAGTCAGAGACTGACTACAATCTTCCCCCGGGTTCAGATGGACCCCGTACTCAGCGGCGTTCATGTCGGCGAGGGTCACCACCCGCTCCGCGGTGCTGGCGAGGTCCACCAGGTCAGGCAATGAACCGGACCCGACACAGTCCAGGACGAGGTCCACTCCGCCGAGTGTCAGGACACCTACCCACTCTGGCAGGCCGGGGCCGTAGGTCGTCGGTTCCGCTCCGAGATCGGCGAGAAAATCATGATTGTGCGGGTTGGCGGTGCCGATGACCGTCGCGCCGCGGGCCACCGCAAGCTGGACGGCGAGCGTGCCCACCCCGCCGGCCGCGCCTTCGATTAGCAGGGTGCTGCCCGCCCCGACCTTCAACAGATCGAGAGCACGCGCGGCGGTCTCCACGTTCACGGCGACGCCGCCGGCCCGCTCCCAGCTCAGAGTGTTCGGCTTCAGGGCCCAGGCGGACAGCACGGCGTATTCGGCGTCGGCGCCACCGAGCTGGCCAAGCTCGGTCAGGGAAACGATGCCGAAGACTTCGTCGCCCGGCCGGACATCGTCGCCCCCGCGCTGACCTCGTCGACGACCCCAGCGGCGTCCACGCCGAGCACGTGCGGCAGGCGGACCGGCATCATGTCGCGGAACTTCCCTGAGCGCAGGCCGCAGTCGGAGGGAGCAACGCCAGAAGCGGAGCCGGCGCGGGACACCTTGAGCACCCTGCAGACCCGCTGCACGCCGAAGTCAGCGCGCTTCTCGGAGATGAAGTCCCAGCGGCAGGGCCTCACTTCACTTCTCAGGCGAAATAGGCCGCTCCCCGGTGCAGGATCT
This sequence comes from Streptomyces sp. SAI-135, assembly GCF_029893805.1. Taxonomy (NCBI): domain Bacteria; kingdom Bacillati; phylum Actinomycetota; class Actinomycetes; order Kitasatosporales; family Streptomycetaceae; genus Streptomyces; species Streptomyces sp. SAI-135. Next base: position 9,199,726 of record NZ_JARXYP010000002.1, on the reverse strand, counting down.
CGCGCTCCAGCTACCACTCCTGCTCGGCCTTGAGCATCCGGGTGTTCTCCGTCCTCAGCCGGGCCAGTTCCTCCGCCGCGCTCACGCTGCCATCGGGGTCGTCGGGCGCGGCCTGGGCCTCGTCCTTGCGCACCCAGGTCCGAAGCGACTCCGCGGTGATACCGAGACCCGCGGCAACCGCCGCATACGTCCGCTTCCCGGCCGCAGCGCGGTAGAGCGCGACGGCGTCCTTCCTGAACTCGGGGCCGGTTTTGTCGGTGTAGGCGTGCGTGCGCCTGCCCGCGATACGCCAGGGACCGGACTATGTTCCTGGGCACACTGCCGCCGGGCCCCTGGGGCTCAGGCCGCCGACCGGAGCCCGGCGGGACGACGCCGGAGAGCGGTCTCGAGCAAGGCCGGAGGCCGGTATTCCTGGTCCAGCGCGGTGACGTCGGTGCCCGGCGGGACAATCTCGTCGATTCGGTCGAGGAGGTCGTCGGACAGCTCGACGTCGGCCCCGGCCAGAAGGTCGTCGAGGTGTTCCATGGTGCGCGGGCCGAGGAGCGCGGCGCTGACGCCCGGGTGAGCGATGGTGAAGGCCATGGCCAGGTGGGTCATGGGCAGGCCGGCCTCCTTCGCGAGCGGGACAAGCTGTTCGACGACGTCGATGCGGCGCTCGTCGGACAGGTGACGGGAGAACTGGACACGCTTGAGGTCGTTGTCACCGCCCTTGCGCACCCGGCCGGTCAGCAGGCCCTGGCCGAACGGGCCCCACACCATGACGCCCATGCCGTACTCCTGCGCGAGCGGCAGGACCTCCCGTTCGATGCCACGGTTCAGGATCGAGTACGGCGGCTGCTCGGTGCGGAACCGCTGCAGCCCGGCGCGTTCGGCGACCCACTGGGCCTGGACGATCATCGAGGCGGGCGTGGTCGACGAGCCGATGGCGCGCACCTTGCCGGCTCTGACGAGGTCGGTCAGGGCGGAAAGGGTCTCCTCCAGGTCGGTGTCCGGGTCGGGCCGTTGGAGCTGGTAGACGTCGATGTGGTCGGTGCCGAGCCGGTGCAGGGAGTTCTCGACGGCGGTGGTGATCCAGCGGCGGGAGGCGCCCTTCTGGTTGGGGCCCTCGCCCATGGGCAGGCCGACCTTGGTGGCCAGGACCACCTCGTCGCGGCGGCCCTTCAGGGCTCTTCCGACGATGTCCTCCGAGTCGGCGTAGCGGTCGGCGGTGTCGATAAGGTTGATCCCGGCGTCGATCGCCTTGTGGATGATCCGGACCGACTCGTCCGGGTCGTTGCCCATCTGGCTGGCGAACATCAGCGTGCCGAGTCCGTAGGGGCTGACCTTGATCCCAGTCCGCCCGAGGTTGCGGTACTCCATGAACGTGCTCCTTCGGCGCAGAGCGGCGGGTGGGTCCCCGCCGGCCACCGGCCGTCGGCCGGTACATCCACCGTCTACGGATCCGCGAGCATCAACCAGTACCCGCCGCAACCGGTGGACCCGCAGTACCACGACGGGACGCGGCCGATCGGCGATACTCGGGAGATGACCGGAACCACGGATCTCGGTAGGGCGTTGCACGCCTGGCGGGATCGCACGAAACCGGCCGAGGTCGGCCTGCCGGACGACGGAGGTCGGCGCGCGCCAGGCCTGCGGCGTGAGGAGCTCGCTCTGCTCGCTGGCTTGTCCGTCGACTACATCGTGCGGCTCGAACAGGGCAGGTCGACGAATCCGTCCCCGAAAGTACTGTCCGCGTTGGCTCGGGCCTTGCGGCTGGCGACGGCGGAGCGTGAGCACCTTTTCGTGCTCGCCGGTCAGGCGGTGCCGAGCGCCGGGCAGATTTCCGATCATGTGCCGGCAGGCGTCCAGCGCCTGCTGGACCGACTGACCGGCACACCGCTGAGTGTGTACGACGCCGCCTGGAACCTCATCACGTGGAATCCGTTGTGGGCGGCACTGTTCGGTGACCCGCCACCGTCACGCGGCTTCGGGAGGAATGCGGTGTGGTGGTCCTTCGTCGCACCGCCCGCCGGATACCCCCAGGCGATGAGCCGGCAGACGGGTCACCGCGCGGCCTTCGTGTCCGACCTGCGAGCGGCGTCGGCCCGCTATCCGAAGGACGCCGGACTGGCCGCACTGATCGATGAACTGCGTACCCGGAGCAGTGACTTCGCGGCGCTGTGGGATGCCGGCGTGGTGGGTGTGCATGAGCCCCTGACCAAGACGGTCCGGCACGCGAGCGTCGGTGAGCTCACCCTCGACTGCGACATCCTCGCGGCGCTCGGCACCGACCTGCGGATCATGGCCTTCAGCGCGGCGGAGGACAGCGAGACCGCCGAGCGGCTGCGGTTGCTGGACGTCGTCGGCGTCCAGGCGCTGACGGGCGCCGGAACGGACACATGATCGCAGGGCGCAGTCCCGACCCGCCGCAGACCATGAAGAACCTCGTCATCGCGGCCGGCCGGACAACCGCTCGGCCAGTGTCCTGACGGGAAGGACCCCGACCGGGCACAGAACGCCGGGGGCGCGTCCGTGACCGGACACAGCTCGGCAGCCCGTACACCGGAGAGGTACGCGATCTTCGTCATGACGTAGTCGCGTCAGGCCACGGCGTACTTCCGGGCGTACGGCAACTGCTCCCGCCAGCGGGCGAAGAACTCCTTCATCGCCGTCTGTGAGGGCGGGATCCGCAGCCCGAAGTCCCCACGGTGGACAGGCCTGTTGAGCGGGCCGACCGGGGTGACTCCACGGTCGCTCCGAACCGCATCATGATGTCGCGGGCGTAGCGCTGTTCGAGGAAGGCGAAGAACGCGTCGATGTGGTTGAGTTTCTGCCGGTGCGTGTTGTGGGCGCGCTCCCTCGGGTCGGCGAAGTACTTGTCGACCTCGCGCGGGGTCAGGTGCCAGGGCACGGTGCCGTAGTAGTCGCAGACCTCGATGACCGGCTTGATCAGCTGGTCGATCGTCGACGGGGCCAGCCCAGCTGAGTCCCGGGCCTACTGGTAGTTGGTGAGGGCGTCGACGAAGAAGCTCTCCTCGTCATGGGCGGACATCCGGGCATGGCAGCGCCGTTGTAAGAGTGACGACGTCGGCCGAACCGGTCTCGACCGGACCTGATCCCTTTTCCGCGGCGCGCGGCGGCGGCACGAGGATGAAGGTGCGACCTTCGGAATCTGACACAAGTGCAGGGACTACTGCAGTCTCAGCGGACTCCTCCAAGTTACTCGCAAATTCCTGGAGATCACGAAACAGGCGCCACGCAGCCCGCAGAGCACCTTCTCCTCTCTCAGAAGCCCTCGGGGAACTTGCACCTCGTCCACCAGTGCCTGGCCCATCCGCTGGCATCCGGTCTGTCCTGGGGCTCTCCGCGGGCGGTGCGCTTAAGGGCGGATCGTCAGGCCCTGCCTAACACGGTCCGGTTCCCCGACACTCGAACGTACCGGACTGCGCCGCTGCCTGGCGGCGAGCGGTTGATCGCATGAAATAGCGCGTTACCAGCTACCAGCGTGCCCGGGGCAGGGATGACAGCGGAGGAGTCGACTGTCCGCCGTTGCCTTGCGGTTCGTGTACGTCATGACGAAAGGGGCCACTGACATGGCCGATATCAGTGAGACGGACCTGCCAAACAACTGGGGCCGTTGGGGAGCGGACGACGAACTCGGCACCCTCAACCTGATCACCGATGAGGTGCGTGCCAGGGCTGCCGCCGAGGCGCGGACCGGTCAGTGGGCGTCACTGGCACAGCCGATCACGCCGAGCGCGATGTTCTTCAGCCCGTTCTCGCCCGAGACGATCGACGCGTCGCCAGTGCAGCAGATGGTGTCTCACACCGGTGGACCGGTGGCAGCCGATCTGTCGGTGGTCTACCACCACCACTGGAAGTCGACGCACCTCGACGCGCTCGCACACTGGTCGACCGATGGCCAGGTCTATCCGGGCCGAGCCAGGGAGCAGGTCGTCACTCCCGTGGGCATCACACACGCATCGACGGCTGCTTTCGCCGCGGGGATAGTGACCCGTGGGGTCCTGCTCGATCTGGCCGTCGACGGACCACTTCCCCCCGGCTATGCGGTGACGTCACACGACTTCGAACAGGCCGAGAAGCGGCAGGGAGCCCAGGTGGGTTCCGGGGACGCACTGGTGGTCCGACTTGGCTGGACGGGCCGCGCACCTCACGACACACCGAGCCCGGGTATCAGCATGGACGCGGTGCGGTGGATGCACCGCCGAGGGGTCGCCATCCTCGCCCCGGACAGGGGCGACGCGCACCCTCCCCTGAACCCGGACGAGCCCGCCCCGCTGCACGGGGTAGCACTCGGCCGAATGGCGATGCCACTGATCGACGTCCCGCAATTGGACGACCTCGCGGCGTTGTGCACGCGACTAAAGCGCTACAGCTTCCTGCTCACCGTCGCCCCACCCCGCATCCACGGCCTGACCGGCGTACCGGTCAACCCCATCGCGATGTTCTGACCGAACCACCCCCGGCGCCCTCCGAGATCCTCGGGCACTCCACCCGCCCGCCCAGGGCGGTGGTCATGGCAGGGCTGTCAGCTGCTGAAGGGCAGGGCGGCCATGGTCCGGTTGCAACCACCACCAATCCGTCGGCCCGGATGCACACCCCGCAACGCCGTTGTTTCCGGGTGCGGTTCGACGTGGTTCGCCTCGCCCCAGTGGAACCGTTGCCTCCTGCCGTGGCCGTAAGCGTTGAATCGTAGCCGAGGTGTCTGCTAGGCAGATTGGTCATCGGGCGGACCATAGGAAGATGCTGGCGATCCAAACCAAACTGCCTAGCCGATCTCGGTGGTACCGCGTCGGTGCGCCAGCTGGTTAAACAGGTACGAGAGGCCATCGACGGTCCGCTTGATGTGCTGGTGCACAACGCCGGTGGCGGGCGCTTCGCGCCGGTTCACCCTCTGCGACGGCAGCCCTCTCACCCTCGACTGAGCAAAGGCACCACCAAGCCCGCCATCAGCGATGACACGTGCTTAAGAGAGCGTTTATCGACGGCCTGAGCGACCTTGGGTGCGCCCCTCTTCGCCGCCTTTCTCCTTTGGAAGGGGAGTCTGGCCCAGAACGCCGTGACCCAGCCAGCCCTCAACAGCCCCTGTGGCGAGGTGCGGAGTCCACCGTCTACTGGCTCGTGTACTGCAATGGTGGAGTTCGCTCGCGCCGTACCACGCCGCAGCCACCGGCGCCTGCGCAGTTGCGAGGCGAGTCCCTCTCCTCGGATGACATACGGCGTTACAGCCGTAAGCGTTCCCGAGCGCCGCTATTCGAGCTTGAGCATGCGCTCCGCCGGTTTCGGTCGGCTGGCGCACGTGTCTACGCGGAGCGGCAGGCTGCCTCGGTGAATCGCACTGGTGGCATGGACGACAGGCGCCAGCCCGCTGCTGGAGAGGTTGCCTCCCCGTGCGCGGGGGGCGATCCCGCAGGCGGGGCGAGGCGCTACCCTCACGCCGAATCTGGTGGGCGGCGGAAACCCCCTTCAGGGCGGCTGGGGCGCCGGACAGTAGGACTACCCGGCGCCGGTGCGTTCCAGGAGGGGCGGATCGCCAGGCCGTGGCTACCTTCGAACGCACAGGTTAGAAACGAGGCAGAACATGCCGCTTGGTCATGTCCCGCGGGGTGGTGTAGTCACGGCAGCTGTTTCGATTCCGGTTGTGGGGTGATCTCCGGCTCGGGCGGGGTCGGCTGGGTGGTGAAGAGTTCGGCCATGGAGGCTTCGGAGAGGTAGCGGCGGTCGAAGACCTGCCACTCGTCGTGGAGTTCGGCCAGGACCGCCGCGGCGAGCCGGTCCAGGGCGGCAGGGTTGGGGAAGACCTGAACGACGTCGGCCCGCCGTTTGATCTCGCGGTTCAGCCGCTCCAGCGGGTTGGTTGACCAGATCTTCTTCCAGTGCGCCGACGGGAAGTCCGCGAACGCCGTGATGTCCGGTGCGGCGTCCAGCAACATCTTCTTGACCTGCGGGAACTGTCGTCCGAGCATGTCAGCGACCACGTCCAGCTGAATGCGGACCTGTTCGGCGGTGGTCTGCGCGAAGATGGTGCGGATGGTGGCCGCCACCATCTCCCCGGAACCCTTTTCGATCACCGAGAACACGTCGCGGACGAAGTGAACTCGGCAGCGTTGCCAGGCCGCGCCGAGGAAGACGGTGCGGATCGCGGCCACCAGGCCGCTGTGGCTGTCGGAGATGACCAGCTGGACGTTCTCCAGGCCACGGGCCCGCAGACTGCGCAGGAACTTTGTCCAGAACGGCTTCGATTCGCTGTCGCCGACCATCACACCGAGGATCTCGCGGTGCCCGATGGCCGAGATGCCGGTGGCGATGACCACGGCCTGCGAGGCGATCCGGTGGTTCACCCTGGCCTTGCAGTAGGTGGCGTCCAGGAAGACGTAGGGGAAGACCGTGTGATCCAGCGGCCGTTCCTTGAACGCGGTCAGTTCCTCGTCCAGCTCACCGCAGATCCGGGAAACCTCGGACTTGGAGATCCCGGAGTCCGCGCCGAGTGCTTTGACCAGGTCATCCACGCTGCGGGTGGAGACGCCGTGCACGTATGCCTCCATCACCACAGCGAACAGCGCCCGGTCGATCCGGCGCCGGCGTTCCAGGAGCGACGGGAAGAACGATCCGGTCCGCACTTTCGGGATCTTCAGGTCCAGGTCGCCGGCCTGCGTGGTCAGCACCCGGTGGCGGTGACCGTTGCGCCAGGTCGTGCGCGTCTCGGCGTGCTCGCCCGGGGCGGCGCCAATCATGTCGGTCGCCTCGGCCTCGATGAGCTCCTGCAGGATGCGCTCGCACACCACCCTGATTGCTTCAACTCCCTCTGCCCGACGTAGTGACTCCAGCAGCCGCATCAGCTCAGACTGGGACAAGGCCATCGCGTGCTCCTCCGGTCGAACTGCCCGTTCACCAGGGAGACTTGCGCGATGGCCTGCCTTTGTTCAGGGAGCATGCACCGCCAGCGGATGCACGCCCCGGGCAGATAGCCGCGCGTTCCGGGACGCTAGCTGGCTACACCACTTCACGGGACGCCATCTGCCGCTTGGCGCGGCAATCCTTTCCAGGCTGAAGGACATCGCTGCCTCCGGGGTGCCGGTCCGCAAGCCTTGGGTGTCCCGGCCGCGCCCGGGACGGAGGGTGCCTGTGGGGTGGGCGCGGAGGGCGGTGTCGGGCTTGGATCAACCGAACCTCCGTTTAGGGATCGTATTACTGATGAGGAGTTGACATGACAGCGGTTTTTCTACATGGCGTCCCAGAGACAAGTGTCATCTGGAACGGCGTCTGCGCACAGCTCGCGGACGAGGGAGTGAAGGCGGTAGCGCTCGACCTCCCCGGTTTCGGCACGACACGGCCCTCAGGTTTCGGTGCGACGAAGGACGACTATGCGACGTGGCTGGCCGAGACGCTGCGCGATTTCGAGGGCCCGGTCGACGTGGTCGGGCACGACTGGGGTGCCGGAATCGTCCTGCGGACGGTCACGGCGTTCGACGTTCCGGTGCGCAGCTGGGCGGTGGACTGCGGCTCCGTGTGCCATCCCGACTATGTGTGGCACGAGATGGCGCAGGTGTGGCTGACGCCTGACCGTGGCGAAGAGTGGATGGCGTCCTTCGTGGCCGATGAGCCTGCCGGGCCTGCCGCGCCCGGTGAGCCCGACTGGTTGAAGAGTGCCCTGCTGGCGGCGTGCCCGAGCGAGGCCGACGCGGCTGAGCTCAGGGCAAGCATGGACGACAGGATGGGCGGCTGCATTCTCGACCTCTACCGCTCGGCGACGCCCAACATCTTCGCCGACTGGGCTGTGGAGCTGTCCCGGCCCGCGCCCACACCCGGCCTCGTGTTGCGGGCAACCGACGACGACTCCGACGACCCGATCGCCTCCGCGGAGGTCGCCGCCCGGCTCGGGGCCCGTACCGCCGAGTTGGAGGGCCTCGGTCACTGGTGGATGATGCAGGACCCGGCGGCGGTTGCAGCGGCGTTGCGTTCCTTCTGGGCGCTCCTATAGAGGGCCAGCCATGACCGGAACTGCGGCCGGTGACTAAGGCGCCATTTCGTTTGGCGTGATCTTGCGGCAGTCTGGAGCGATGACTGTTGGACTCGTCGAGCGGATGGTGCCGGACGGCTTATGGGAGCTGTTCGAGCGTGTGGTGCCGCCGGCACCGGAACGCCCGCAGGGCGGTGGCCGACGCCGGCACGGGGACCGGGAGGTGCTGGCCGCCATCATCTTCGTGGCCACGTCGGGATGCACTTGGAACCAACTGCCGCCCGGCTTTGGTCCGTCGGGAGTGACGGCGTTTCGTCGTTTCACCGAGTGGTCCGAGGCAAGGGTGTGGGCCAAACTCCACCGCCTGGTCCTGGACGAGCTCGGCGCGCGCGGTGAGCTGGACTGGTCGCGGTGCGCCATCGACTCGGTCAGCGTCCGCGCCCTCAAAGGGGGCCGCTGACCGGACCGAATCCGACCGATCGAGGCAAGAGCGGATCGAAAATCCACCTCATCGTCGACCGCAACGGCCTGCCCCTGTCGATCGGCATCACCGCGGCGAACCTGCACGACAGCCAGGCTCTGATACCGCTGATGCGCGGCATCCCGCCGATCCGCTCCCGCTTCGGACCACGGCGCCGACGGCCAGCCAAACTGCACGCCGACAAGGGCTACGACTTCGACCACCTGCGCAGCTGGCTGCGGCGACGACAGATCGTGCCCCGCATCGCGCGTCGCGGGATCGAAACCTCCGACCGACTGGGCCGGCACCGCTGGGTGGTGGAGCGAACGATGTCCTGGCTGAACGGATGCCGACGCCTGCATCGCCGCTACGAGCGCAAGCCCGAACACTTCCTCGCCTTCGTCGGCATCGCCAGCACCCTCATCTGCTACCGCCGCATCACCAAATGAAATGGCGTCTAAGTGGCGGTAGTAGGAGGTGGGGAAGGTGGCGCCGGCGCCCTGGTGGGCGTGGTCGGCCAGGGCAAGGATCTGCCGGGTGAGGCAGGACTGGACGATGCTGTGGGCCGGGGCCGCGGTCAGGTCGTGCATGCGGCCCGGTGTCGTGCGGGAGAACCACAGCGGGATGCCGTCCGGGCTCGCGATCACCTGCACGTTCATGCCGTGCTTGCGGTGTTTCATCGATTAGTACGACTCGTCCGCGCGAACGCGGTCGATGGGGATCAGAGTGCCGTCAACGATGACAAGGTCGCCCTCACCGAGGCCGGCGAGGACTTCATGAAGGCTCGGAGCCCAGGCAGCCAGCGCCTCCACGGCCTCGTCGACGTACCGCCAGGCGGTGGCCTGCGGGTATCCCGAACCCGGCGCCGGGCTGGGCGAACGTCTCGTTCTTGCGTAGGTGGACCAGCGTGAGCAGTGCCTGGTCGAAGCAGCCGAGCTGCACCGACGGGTGTTGTGGGTCCGGCGGTGCTCGAACAGCAGCGCAATGGCGGATCCGCAAGGCTTGGTGCAGCACCAACCGCATCGGTCGCACGGTCGCCGCTATTCACGCCATCGAGATCGCCTGGCGCTCAGGATGAGAAGCGTTCACTGAAGGACGGTACATCTCGCTGAACAGAAACGCATCGACCCTTGGGGGGTGCGCCACACCTATGGTAACGGGTGCCTCCCAATCAGATAGGTCTTTCCTTAGCATCGGAGATGTCGAGGCTTACGAGCTGAAATCGCAGCATGAGTGTCGATGACCTCGAGCACCAGCAGGAGGAATTGATGACGTATTCTCCCCAGGAGAGCATGAACCGCAAGATCGTCCAGGCCGCGTTGGAATCTGGAACGGAGGACTTCACGAAGTTCTTCACCGAGATATTTACGGATTCCACTGAATGGACGATCGCCGGACATGGGCCTGTTGCCGGCGTGTACAGTGGCCTGGCGGATCTTCACGAGAACGCGGAGAAGGCGCTGTTCGATCGGCTGGACGGGCCGCTCGCCATCACTCCGCGTGGCATCTGGGCGGATGGTGACGACGTGATCGTCCGTATAGACAGCACGGGGCGTGCCGCCGACGGGCAGCCGTACAACAACAGCTACTTGTACATCCTGACGATGAAGGACGGGAAGGTCGTCTCAGGCATTGAGTGGCTGGATCTGCACGCCTACTACGAGATTGTTGAGCGCGTCACCCTTTGACCCCCGAGGGGGCGCACGGCGCCTGATCTCGCGGGCGAAGTGGGCCCGTACCCCGTGGGGCGCGGGCCCACTTCGCCGTTCAATGGTGGGGAGCTTCGGGGGTCAGGGTTGCTCTGTCACGGATTCACCTGTGCCTTTATGAGTCGCGAAGTGTGCGCTGAGGCTTCCCAACAGTTCAAGGGCCCGTTCGGACGGACTACCTGCCGGGGTGTCGCACACGAGCAGATGGTGGTCATGCGCGTCAGGGATCGCGAAGGTGAGGTAGTCCAGGGTCAGCGGGCCGACGGCGGGGTGGTTGATTGACTTTCGTTGGTGGTTCTTCCCTATGACGGCATGCGTCTCCCACATCCGTACGAAGGCGGCGCTTGCTGAACGCAGCTCGGAAACAACCGTTTCGACGCTATGGCGTGAATTGACCTTTCCCCACGCCTGCCGCAAGGAACCCACGGTGTCGATCGCGACCCGTTCCCATTCGACGAAGAAACCAGGACCCGCAGGATCGAGAAATACCATCCGAGCGAAATTGTCCGCCCGCTTGAATGGGGAGTGAAGCGCGCGCCCGAGTGCGTTCGCGGCGAGTATTTCCTGAGTATCGTCATAGACGAACGCCGGATTCATCGCCCAGCGATCCATCAAATCGGTCAGGTAAGGCGCACTGGCACCGTTACCATCTCTAGCGCTATGAGTAGGATCGACGCCGGCGAGCCGGTACATATGGAGTTGCTCGTCCGTCGAGAGCTCAAGGACACGACTGAGCGTGTGAATGAGCTGAGGGGAAGGGTGCTTCTCCCGTCCTTGTTCGAGACGCGTGTAGTAGTCAACGCTCACTCCCGCAAGAGTCGCGACTTCTTCACGACGAAGGCCTGGAACCCGCCGTCGCCCCCGAGGAAGCCCAGCAGTCTCAGGATCAATCGCGGCGCGTCGGGCACGAAGATACTCGCCAAGCTCATTCCTGGGTCTGTAATGCGAGGTTGTCATATGTGAGCGACCCTAGTCCGTGCACTTGAGTGTCGGCCAGTTCGGCGCCGGTGGCCTCCACCCACGTCGATGAACTCACGGGGGACAACAAGCGGCTGCAGGCTGAGCGTGACGCGGCTTCGGCCCGGATCCCCCATCGAGGACAAGGAACTGCACTGGATCGAGGGCACGACCGCCCGCTGGGACGGGAGTCGCGACTTCCAGCGCGACCCGCAGCCCAAGCTTGACTCCTGGCTTGCACGCACCCCAAGCCAAGGATGTCTAACTCCACATCCACCGTCACGCCGACGCGATCCAGCGCGCGGTTCTGCCGCACACCCTGCCGATGATCCCGCCTCGGGAGTCCTCTGGCCTCTGTTCAACCAGGTGATGAGTGACCGCACGGTTACGGCGTTGAACACCGGCCCGTCGTGGATACTGCTGGCGGCGGCCATCGACATCCGCTCGCATCGCGTGATCGGCTGGTCCATCGCCGACCATATCCAGCTCGCCACCGACGCGATTGCCGCCGGCACGGCATCCGCCGCAGCGTGGGAGCGCGCCGGCTCCAACTGCCACAATGCCCTGACCGAGTCGTTCTGCCAGGGCCTGAGCATCGTTTCACCAGCCGTTCTTGCGGAACAGCGGAGCCAGCAGGCCGCGCACGCAAGCCATCGCCCACCGCCAGAGATCGTTTTTCGGCAAGATCTAGGCGCTGTTGGGCGGGATGCCGAGCAACTCATCCCGCATATAGGCCAGTTACCCGTCGCATGAGATCGACGAACTACGGCGCGTGCTGCGATCTGCGGCTGAAAGGTCAGATCTGGTTCGCGCCACCGTCGGCGTAGAAGTTCGCGCCGGTGACGTAGCTGCTCTGTTGTGAGGCCAGGAAGACCACGACTGCGGCGGCCTCTTCGGGCGTGCCCATGCGGCCGCTGGGAACGGTTGTAGCGACATGCTCCTTGATGGCCTGGAAGGTCTCCTCCTCACCGAAGGTGGTGGCGATCCCGGGAGTCTCTATCCATGCCGGAGAGACCACGTTGACCCGGATACCGCGGGCCTTGAGCTCGACGGACCACGTCCGTGCGAAGGACCGAACGGCAGCCTTCGACGCTGCGTACGCGCCGAACGCCTCTATGCCGCGGTCAGCGGCCGTCGAACCGACCAGGACGATTGACGCTCCCTTGTTGAGCAGCGGCAACGCCTTCTGCACGGTGAACAGCGTGCCTCGGGTATTGACCGCGAAAGTCTGATCGAAATGCTCCTCGGTGGTACGTTCCAGCGTCACAAACGAGCCAATCGCCGCGTTCGCCACGAGCACGTCCAGATTGCGGCGTCGTGCCCGAACGGTGCCGTACAGCCGGTCCAGGTCCTCCGCCTTTCCGATGTCGCTGACGACTGCGGTGGCCCTGTCGGTTCCGATGGTTTTGACGGCGTCCTCTAATTGGGCCTGGCGTCGCCCGGTGATGAATACGTACGCGCCCTCGTCCGCCAGTCGTAAGGCGGTGGCTAGACCGATACCGGTGCTGCCTCCGGTGACGACGGCCGTCTTGCCTTCCAGCTGCCCCATGAGGATCTCCTAACCGAGCCTTTTCCGACTTGGCTGTCAGTTCCGCTGACCATGTCCGGCGGAGCGTCCGGGCCACCGTGACCGACCATGGATCAGTTGGTCCTGACCTCGCTGCGGACCTGTGCGCTCAGCCGTCAGTAGACCGCCGACCAGCACAGACATGAGGCTGGAAAAGGCTCACTCTCGATGCTGTTGCGTTCAACACCAATACTGCGAGGGAGCGAGAATACTTTCCATGATAAAGAGTCCGCATTACTTTACGTATCGTCCAGGGGGTGTTCCGGGTGCTCGGCCTCCTGGGTCTCGTAGTTGAGGCGATCGGGCTGCTCCGGCCCGGGTCATGCCTTCGTGCGTGGGGGATCACCCGACCAGGAACTCCGTCCGATCCATACGTTCTGTGATCCGTTGAGGTACGGCTTCTGGGAGAAACCCCGAGGTTAGTGCCTGTTCCGGCTTCTGAGGCGATTGGTCTTCGCGTTCCGCGGAGGCGCCTGCGGCGCGACGTGCACTGTCGCGGAACTGTCGCGGCGAGACGCCTACAACGCGGCGAAACGCCGTGCTGAACGCACTCTCTGACTCGTATCCGGTTGCGAAGGCCAGTTCGGAGATGGAACGCGTGTCACGGCGAAGCGCGTCACGGGCGAGGCTCATCCGCCACTGAATGAGGTATTCCAGGGGCGCGGCGCCGACCTCCTTCTTGAACTTGGCTGCGAAAGCGGATCGGGAAAGATGGCTGATGGCCGCGAGTTCACGAAGGGTCCAGCGGTGAGCTACATCGGCATGCATGGCGCGCAGCGCTGCGCCGATTCCCTCATGGTTGAGTGCTCCCAGCCATCCGGCGGGCTGATCGGTTTGTGCGACGTGCGCCCTGAGCACCTGAACGAACATGATCTGTGCGAGATGGTCCAGGACGAGGGATCGCCCGACAGCTCTGCTCTCGACCTCGATCCCCAACAGTTCGGTGATGTAGGCGACTTGGCGAATCAGGGGATTCGTCGCCGGCAAGTGCACAAGAGGAGGAAGGATTTCCAGCAGAAGCGGAGCATTGGCCTCGTCGAACCATAGGGACGCCATGCACACGTAGTTGGTCTCGTCGGCCTCGGCGCCAATCCGTGCGACGCCTCGCGAGGCACTTTCCAACAACTCTCGGCCGGGTCGGGGCGTCACGGTGGGCGAACTGGCGAGAACGTGGGGGCCGGGAGACTTCAGGAGGTAGAAGTCGCCTTCCTGTAGGTACAGCGGCTCACTTCCCTCCACCAGCAGCCAGCACGCGCCACGCACTGCGCACCCGATCTTGACAAATTCGAAGGCGTCAAACTGCACTGCCCAAGGCGCCGCGGCATGAAGGCCCGGGTGGGCCTCCGTCCGAGGCCGCAACAGGCCGATCCTGTCGGCCACGGGATCGGAGGGCACCAAGGCGCTGGACGATCGGTGAAAAATCATGGACGACATGTTATGGATCGTAGCATCGGGCTGGGCAACGCTGGTGAGGCCAGCAAGGTGCTGGCCTAACCACCAAGCGAGGAACCATGGCAGACACCGACCTCCGCGCCTTCTACACGCGCTACATCGAAACCCTCAACGCCCACGACTTCGCGGGCGTTCGTGAGTTCCTCAGTGACGACCTCACGTACTTCGGCGACGCCGTTACGGCAGATCTGATCGTTTCGGCGCTCACTGATCTCGGGAACACGGTTCCGGACCTGCACTGGGAAATTCAGGAGCTTTCCGTGAACGGCGACCACCTGGCTGCGCGGCTGCTGAATACTGGCACGCCTGCCAAGGAGTGGCTGGGTGTGGCGCCCTCTGGCGCCTCCTTCGAAATCGTCGAGTTCGCCGTCTACCATATCCGTGACGGCCGGTTCGTTCACATGACGAATGTCCACGACGCAGAGGCCCTGCGCCGTCAGCTGGCTGCGTGAGACAGAACTGCCACACGAGGAAAATGGCGGCCCCGCTCCGTGGTCGTGGACTGCGGAGTGGGTGAACGAGCCCGATCACCGCCGACGGCTGCGGCGTCGGTCGGTGGGGGCGAATTGCTGTCTATCCCCCTCCGCGGCACTACCGGGTGGCGCGGACGCCGTGGCCGCGTTGACGCTCGCTTGTGAATCCTTCAAAACGTAGTAGCCGCTCCGGGCAACGGTTCACGCGAAGGCGGTGCCGGGCGCCGAGCCAGACGGCGGTGCCGATGGCGCTCCGGGAGCTGACGTCCGGCCTGCGGCAGCATCCCTGCCGTGATAACGGCTGGCCAGAGCATTCAAGGCCCATAGCCGCGGAGGCGCCGGCCATTGCGGTCCTCGCGCTTGGATGACGCGGCCGGCGTCCGCGACCGTGGTAAATCGGGCGATCCGGGTCCGCAGCATCATGCGGGATCTGCCTCACGTGACACACCACCCATCGAGACGGTAAAGATGGTCCGGTGCAGGAGAGTGACGACAGAGGCAGCGCATGACGATCGACCGGGCTGGGCTGGCCGGTTTCCTCCGACGGCGACGGGCAGCACTACAGCCGGAGGACGTCGGACTCGTTCGTGGTGTGCGACGTAGGACCAGTGGGCTGCGGCGAGAGGAGGTGGCTCTGCTGTGCAACATGTCAACCGACTACTACGCGAAGCTCGAGCGTGGGCGCGGACCACAGCCGTCCGAGCAGCTGATCGCTTCCATCGCGCAAGGGCTCGATCTCTCTTTGGAAGAGCGCGACTATCTGTTCCGGCTGGCCGGGTTGAACGCACCCGCGCGTGAGCCGGCCGGCCCGCACGTCAGCCCCGGCCTTCTGCGCATCCTGGAGCGTCTGGACAACACTCCCGCCGAAATCATCACCGAGCTGGGTGAGACCCTCCACCAGAGCCCGCTGGGTGTGGCTCTGACCGGTGACCGCACTTCTTACCGCGGTCCCGCTCGCAGCATCGGCTACCGGTGGTTCATCGATCCGACCGCCCGGCAGCTCTACGCCCCTGAGGACCACCCGTTTCTTACGCGCATGTTCGTCTCGGGCCTGCGCCAGATCGCCACGCTACGCGGCCCAGGTTCCCGCGCGGCGCAGTTCGTGAACCTGCTCCTGGCCGAGAGCGAAGAGTTCAGCCAGGTGTGGGAAAAGCACGAAGTCGCCATCCCGCCAGTCGTCAAACGCTTCGTACATCCCGACGTCGGCGCACTGGAACTGCACTATCAAGTACTGATAGACCCCGAGTGGTCCCACCATCTGTCTGTCTACACAGCGGTCCCCGGTAGCGAGAGCCACGAGAAGATGCAACTGCTCACCGCTATCGCGGATGAGTCGCGAACACATCCCGCGCCATGCCGGTGACATAAACGGCTGTCACATTCGACAGTTGGGCCGAGGGACGCCGACACCGAGTTAATACCGAAGAAGACGCGCACCGGCTTCAGATGGAGATTTGCGGCAGGTCCGCCGACTTTTCGATCCGGTAGCGGCTGAGGGCGGGCGAGAATCACTGAGAGTTTTCAGGGTGACCCCCACCCGCGTGACGGCGGAGGCGGACGGCACCTTCACCATGGGGGATCAACGCCGCCGACATCGGCACCAGTGACCGGACCACACTCACCCTGATCACAGCCGACGCCCTCCAGGCCGCGACGGAACACTTCCGGGTGCGCATCGGCGGACAGCGACCTGGGCTGCTCCAGGGCCGGGGACCCTCCCATGCGCTGGTGGTCCGAACACGGGCCGCACCATGTCAGCAGGCGCTGGTCCCTAGTGTCGGCCTGATCGACCGGACGGGTCCGGGCGTCCAGGCGCCCCCGCACGAAGACCGTCCATGACGATGTCCAGCAGGCGTGTCGCCTGCGGCTGCCAGTCGTCGTGCGGGGCGAGCTGCCACAGACCGGTGATGGCCAGCATGAAGTCGTCGGCCGTGACGCCGGGGCGGATCGCGCCGGCCTCCTTGCAGGCGCGCAGCAGGAGACCGGCAGCCTCGGTCACCGGGGTGTGGCCGGCTTTCGCTGCCTGCCCGGACGAGGTGCTCGGGGCCTGGCGGATCGCCTCCGCCAGACCGGCCTTGGTCATCGCGAACCGGGCGAGGTGGTCCATCCACGCCCGCAGCGCGCGGTCGGGTTCCATGGTCTCCAGCAACTCGGACGCGGAGTCGGCGATCTGCTGAACTCCGTGGCGGTAGAGCTCGAGGACGAGCGTCTCGCGGTTGGGGAAGTTCCGGTAGAACGTGCCCTGGCCGACGCCCGCCTTCTTGGCGATCGTGCTCAGCGGGGTGTCGGCGGCCCGGGACAGTTCGGTGAAGGCCACTTCCAGAATGCGCTCGCGGTTGCGTTGCGCATCCGATCGCAGGCGCGGGCCATTGCTCTGCCGCACTCGTCCTCCTCACCGACTTGTGTCCGAAAACGATCTTCGAGAACCGGACAGTGCCTACTGCGTTCGACGCGGGCCGTACAAGCTCGTCGAACGGTGTCCCGAACCAGGCCACGGAGCACAGGACCCTGCAATCGCTGGGGTCCTACAACTGGCATACCTGGCGTTGTCCGAAGTCAGGCACGCTCCTGGATGAACTCCACGACCAACCGTGGCCAGATCTACAGCTGCCGTGACTGATCAATTCCAGTCAGGTCTGCACTGACCTGCCAGAGATCGGCGGTCAACTCACGGGAGCGAGAGATCTCGCCCGTGGTACGCGCCAACTCGGGCGAGATACACGGACGCCCGTGCAGCAGCCGGCCGAAGGGGTCGGCGAGGATCTGCACGTTCATCCCGAGTACCGCCTGGCCTGGCGCAATGCCCGGCCACTTGTGGGCGGCCGGTTTGCACAACATGAGTGCACGCACGATGACCGGTTGATCGGAAACCGGCCTTACGCGTCGGCAGCCTTGCCTGGTTGTCCCGCGTCCAACGCGTTGCTTTGGTCGCTGCGCCCACACGCCGACCAAGTGATGGGGTCCCGGCCCCTCTCAGACGGCACCGATAGTCGTCGTCAGCTGCTCGGATACTTCCCAGAGGCGTGCGGTAGGTCCGGTTCACGGATCAGAGGTGCTCGATCAGCTTGTCGAGGGTGATGGGCACGTCGCGCACCCGGATCCCGGTGGCGTGGTAGACAGCGTTCCCGATCGCGGCCGCCGAGCCCACTGTGCCGATCTCTCCGAGCCCGCGGGCGCCGAGGCTGCTGGTCCCGACCTCCTCAGCGCCGTCGCCCAACGGCCCGGTGAGAACAGGGTCGGGCCGACCGAGCAGGTGCACGTCGATGTCGGGCACGTCGGCGTTCACGGGCACGAGGTAGTCGGCGAGTGTGCTGGACGCCAGGCGCCCGGTGTCGCGCTCCAGGGGGTTCTCCTCCAGCAGGGCGTGCCCGATACCGAAGATGACACCGCCGACGAGCTGGCTCCGGGCGGCCCGTGAGTTGATGACGCGGCCGACGTCCGCGACCGTGGTGAACCGGGTGACGCGGGTCTCGCCGGTGAACCGGTTGACCCGCACCTCGCAGAAGTGGGCGCCGAAGCTGTGGTGCACATACCCCGGGTCGGCGTCGCCGGCTGACTCGGCGAGGGCCGTGATGCCTGGTGAGTCGACAGCGGCCAGCAGGCGGCCGAAGGTCATCGACCGCCCTTGACCGTGCAGGACGCCGCGCTCGTAGCGCAGGTCGTCGGTGTTCGCTCCGTGCCACGGCGACCTGTCGTTGGTGACGGCGAGCCGCTTGAGCTCGTTGATCGCGTCGCGGGCGGCGTTCACAATCAACGGCACGGTGGCGTGCGTGGCACTGGATCCGGCGGCGGGCGCACCCTGCGGCAGCACGGTGTCGCCGATCTCGGGCTTCACTCGCATCAGTGGGATCCCAAGGGCGTCCGCGCCGGAGATCCCCACCATGGTCGCCCCGCCGGTGCCGAAGTCCGAGATCCCGGTCGAGACCACGGCGGTGTCGTCGTCGAGCAACCGGACCCGCACGCTCGCGGCCCGGCGGTGTGCCGGGTAGATGGCGGTGGCCATGCCGGTGCCGTAGAGCCACTGTCCGTCGACGCGTGAGCGGGGCTTGGCGCTGCGGGCCGACCAGCCGAATCGCCGCGCGCCGACGCGGTAGCACTCCTCGAGGTGCTTGCTCGACCACGGCAAGCCTGTAGAAGGGCTCTTGGTGGCGTAGTTGCGCAGCCGCAGCTCCACAGGATCGACGCCGGTAGCGACGGCCAGCTCGTCCATCGCCGTCTCCAGGGCGAAGGACCCGGGTGCCTCATTGGGGCCGCGCATCGCCCGGCTGCCGGGGATGTCGAGGGTGGCCAGCTGTGCATCGACGTGCAGGTTCGGAGTGCGGTAGAGCGCGTCCGTGGTGGCGTGCGCCGGAGTCATGGGGAACGTAACGGTGGTCGGGCGCTCGGAGACGCTCTGGTGGCTGACGGCATTGAGGACGCCGTCGCGGGAGGCGCCCAGACGGACGGTCTGCGTGAGTTGGGGCCGGTGGCCGGTGAGGGTGAACATCTGCTCGCGGGTGAGGACGAGCCGGACCGGGCGGCCGATCTCCCGGGCCGCCGCGGCGGCGAGCGGCGTGTCGCTCCACAAGATGACGCGGGCGCCGAACGCGCCGCCCACGTACTTCGTGATCAGCCGGACGTTCTGCGGCAGGACGCCGAGCCGCTGGGCCGTCCCGAGGGCGTACGCCGAGGGAACCTGCGCGCCGGCGTAGATGGTGACCTGGTCACCTTTCCAGACGGCGAGGACGGCGTGGGGCTCCATCGCCGCGTGGTGTTGCATCTGCTGGTGGAACTCGGCCTCCACGACGACGTCGCTGGCGGCGAGCGCGGCGTCGATCGAGGAGACGCCGGGCGCCAGGATGTTGAGGCTGCTCGGTGAACCGCTGATGGTAGGGCCGGCCGGAACGTGGGGCTCGTCCGCGATCGAGGTGCGCGGTGGCCGGGTCTCGTAGGTCGCGGTGACCCTCGCGGCAGCGTCGCGTGCCTGCTCGGGCGTCTCGGCTACGACCATCGCAATGGCCTGGCCGTGGAAGTGGACCTCCGCGTCACGCAGCGGGACGTAGTTCTCGACGAAGCCGGCGAGCGGACCGGTGAGGGGATACAGGCCCAAGCGAGGGTCTGGCGCGGCATAGACACGCAGGACACCGGGTGAGGCCAGCGCGGCCGCCGTGTCGATGCCGGTGAGGGTGCCTCGCGCGATGGTGCTGGTGACGAGATGGGCGTGTGCGAGGTTAGGGGCGCGGTAGTCACCGGAGTACTCGGCCGCGCCTGTGACTTTCAGCTTGCCGTCGACGCGCTCGGTCTCGCGTCCGACTGGGGAACGGAACATTGTGAATCCTTCAGCTGCTGAATGCGAGTGCGCCGGTCGACGGGGCACCGTGGTGGATGGGAACCCCGGTGCTCAGGGATGCCCCGGAGCCGCCGTGTCGGTGGGCGACGACCTCCGCCGCGATCGACAGCGCTGTCTCCTGCGGGGTACGTGCCCCGAGGTCCAGGCCGATGGGCGAGTGCAGGCGATCGAGCTCGCCGCTGGTAAGACCGGCGTCACGGAGCCGGGTCAGGCGTTCCTCGTGGGTGCGGCGAGACCCCATGGCTCCCACGTACGCAACCGGCATGCGCAGCGCGGATTTAAGGAGCGGCAGGTCGAACTTGGGGTCGTGGGTGAGCACGCAGACGACGGTGCGCTGGTCCAGCAGGCCAGCCTCTGCCTGGGACCTGAGATAGCGGTGCGGCCAATCGACGACCACCTCTGCGTCCGGAAATCGTTCCGGGGTGGCGAACGTGGCCCTGGCGTCGCAGACGGTCACCTGGTAGCCGAGGAAGGAGCCGAGCCGGGCCAGCGCGGCTGCGTGATCGATGGCGCCGAAGACCAGCATCCGAGGCGGTGGGGAGTTACTCTCCACCAGCAAGGTCATCGGCTCCCGGCAGTAGCTGTCGGCCACCCCGAGCTCGAGCGTGCCGGTCCGTCCGGCGTGCAAGGCACCGGTGGTCTGTGCCTCGGCGACCTGGTCGAGCAGTTCGTCCCCGAGCGTTCCTGCGACGGATTTCCCGGGCCGCACGACGATCACCCGGCCGAGGTGGGCCTCCGGGCCGCGCACGATCGTGGCCACGGCTACCGCCCGGCCGCCTGCGGCATCGGCCAGAGCCGGTTCGAGCCATGGTTCGGTAGTCGGATCGTGGTGGCGCAGAAAGAGCTCGATGGTGCCGCCGCAGGTCAGACCCACGTCGAATGCGTCGGCGTCGCTGTACCCGAAGTGGAGGGCACGGGCGCGGTGGTCCCCGGCCAGCATGTTTTGACATGTGTCGTGGACCGCGGCGTCGACGCACCCGCCCGACACGTTGCCCAGCACAGTGCCGTCCGCGTCCACGACCAGGGACGAGCCGGGCTGCCGCGGAGCACTGCCGGCGACGCTCGTGACGGTGGCCGCTACGAACGGGATCCCGCGACGGACACGTTCGACCAGGTCAGCGGCGATCTCAAGCATGTGCGCCACCAGATCCGGGACCGGCTGCCCCGACGGAGTGAGGCCGTACAGGGCCATGTCGGCCGCTCACCGGTTCTCCTGCAGTTCGGTCAGGGCGCGTACCAGGGTGCGACGCAGCAGCGCGGGCTTGAACCGGTTGTGTTCCCGTGGTCGGGCGCCGTCCGCGGCGTCGGCGACGGCCGCCTCGAACGTCGCGGAGGTGGCGGGCCGGCCCGTCAGGGCGCGTTCGACGGCCGTCAGCCTCCACGGCTTGGTCCCCACTCCGCCCACGGCGATGCGGGCGTTCACGATGGTGCGCCCGCGCAGTTGGAGCGCGACGGCGGCCGAGGTGAGCGCGAACTCGTACGACTGCCGGTCGCGGATCTTCAGGTACAGCGAGTGCGCCGCCCAGGGCGAGCGGGGCACGGTGATCCCGGTGATGAGCTCGTTCGGCCGCAGCACGTTCTCGACCTCGGGGGTGGTACCGGGCAGGGTGTAGAACGTCTCCAGGGGTACGGTGCGCGTGCCGCGCGCCGAGGCCAGGTGGACGGTCGCACTCAACGCCACCAGGGGGACGGCGAGGTCGCTGGGATGGGTGGCGATGCACGCGTCGCTGGTGCCCAGCACGGCGTGTCCGCGGTTGATCCCTTCCAGGGCTGAGCAGCCGCTGCCTGGCTCACGCTTGTTGCACGGGGTCGTGACGTCGCGGAAGTAACTGCACCGCGTGCGCTGCAGCAGGTTGCCGCCGATGCTCGCCATGTTGCGCAGCTGGGCCGAGGCACTCAGCTCCAGCGCCTGCGCGACCATCGGGTAGTGCTTGCGCACGGCGGGCGCGGCGGCCACGTCACTCATTCGTTCGAGCGCACCGATGTGCAGAGCCTGGTGGTCCAGGGTGATGCCGTCCAGTGGCAGGCGGTTGATGTCCACGACGCGGTCGGGCGACATCACCTCGAGCTTCATGAGGTCCACCAGGGTGGTGCCACCGGCCAGGAATGCGGTGCCGGGCTTGGCGTTCTGCACTGCCTCACGGACCGAGCGCGCCTGGGCGTAGGTGTAGGGCCGCATCAGCGCATCACCTGCTGCGCGTCCCGGATGGCGTCGACGATGCGGGGGTAGGCGCTGCACCGGCAGATGTTGCCCGACATGCGCTCACGTATCTCATTGTCCGAGCGGGCGGGTCCCTCGTTGTCGACCATGGCGACTGCGGACATGATCTGTCCTGGGGTGCAGAAGCCGCACTGCAGACCGTCGTGGTCGACGAAGGCCTGCTGCATGGGGTGCAGCCGGTCGCCGTCGGCCAGCCCTTCGATCGTGGTGACTTGGTGGCCGCTCGTCGTGGCGGCCAGCGTGAGGCACGACAGCACGCGTCGGCCGTCGATGTGCACGGTGCAGGCGCCGCACTGTCCCCGGTCGCAGCCCTTCTTGGTGCCTTTGAGGTCGAGCCGCTCTCGGAGTGTGTCCAGCAGGGTGGCCCGCGGGTCCACCCGCAGGGTGACCGGATCGCCGTTGACGGCGGTTCGTATCGTCACCGGCGTCACGCCGTCGACGGTGGCTGCCGGGGCGGCTTCTGCCGTCTCGGCCTGTCCGGTCAGCAGCGGCGCCACCGTGACGGCGGCCAGGCTCCCCCCTACAAAGTTGCGCCGGGACACACCCGAACCGGCGCCTCCCACGTCGTTCTGTTCGTTCATCAATGCCTCCTGGCTGATGGCAAGTTCGGGCAGGGGAAGGCCGGCGCCGCGCCCATTCGTGTGGTCTTCGGGTCGAGCGCTGCTCCAAGGCTGGCCGCCGGGAGCAGGATCATCCAGGCTCTGTCGATCCCAGGCTTGCGTTGAGCTGAGGGGGCTGAAGCGGGCATCGATCCGGGACCCGGCATAAAGCGGGTTCGGCCGTGAGTGGCACACCGAGCGTCGGGATGGTGCAAGCGATCCAGCGCAGGTCGGTAACGACACTGAGGTGGTGTCGAACAACATGGCGACGCGCACCGGCGGGAGATGTAAGACCTGCGTCAGGTCCGCCGTCCATTCGGTCCGTAGCGCCTGACGGCGAGCGAGAATCATCGCGAAGACCCGGAAGAAGGATCACGTGGCATTGCACTGGCCGACATAGTCCGGGTTGGGGCGTGCCGACTATGCCGCCGCCCTGCTGCCGGACCCTGGAACTTCGGACGGTCGAAGTAGGTCTTCGGGGCGTTGGTTCAGTGCAGTTTCTGTGGGCCGATCACGGACAGGACCTGCAGCTTCTCGTAGCTCTCCGTGCCGGGGACGGCGGTGTAGACCATCAGGGAGTGGGCCTGGTCCGGATCGATCAGGCGCTGGCAGTTCAACTCCAGGGCACCGACTTCGGGGTGAACGAAGTGCTTGACTTCGCGCGGGCGGATCCCAATTTCGTGGTCATCCCACACCCGCCGGAACTCTGCGCTGGAGTCCAGGAGCAGATCCGCCAGATATGCGGCTCGGGAGTCGGGACCGCGGAGGGCGACGATAGCGCGCAGGCCTGCGGCGTACATCCGGGTCATGAACGTGTGTTGCTCCGGAGCGTACAGGTCCCGGGCACTCGGGTCGGTGAACCACCGGTAGCCACTGCTGCGAGCAGGACCCGTGTATTGCGTAGTGTCGCCGGTGAGGGCGACGCCCATCGGTGTCTGCCGCAAGGTCTCCCCGAGTTCGGTGACGATCTCCGCAGGCGTGTCCTGTAGCCGGTCCAGAACACGCAGCAACCCCGGGCTGATGTGCTCACTGGAGCTGTCACGTGGCGGCGGATTGTGTCCGGCCAGCCGGAACAGATGGTCACGCTCGTCTATGGACAGGTGGAATCCCTGGGCGATCGCCGCGAGCATCTGCAGTGACGGCTGCGGACCACGCTCGCGCTCCAGACGGGAGTAATAATCGGCCGACATGTTGCACAGCGTCGCCACCTCCTCCCGCCGTAGCCCGCTGGTTCTGCGCCGCTGCCCCCGAGGCATTCCGACGTCCTCCGGCTGTAGCGCCTCACGACGGTTGCGGAGAAAGCCCGCCAGCCCTGCGCGATCGATCATGACGCTCCCCTTCTGAGAGTTCTGCCTCGTTTCTCCGTGCTGTTTCACTTCTATCGCCCATGCATGCGCGTATCCACGGCTTGTCGATCCCCCCTTAGGGCGCGCGTCGCCGCTCGGGGCACCGCCGACGGGCTGTCGGGGCGGAGTCGGCGTTGCCGGCGCACCTTGCGGGCCACCGGCCCACGTCAGCTTTCGGGAAAGCGTGCCTGTGTGACCTCTTGGGGGAACTTCCGCATGCGTTCGGCGGCATTACGGGTGCGGCACGGCGGACGGAACAACGGAGCAGGCAGCCAGGGGCGTGAGGCCGATGCCCCGCGCCGCGGGCCATCAGCGCACGAGGCGTTCGATCAGCGTCTGCCAGGCGTCACCGAGGAAGTCCTTGGTCTGCGATGCTGTCCCGGCATCGGGCACCGGACGCGACCAGACCAGCAGGAGGGGCCCTTCCAAGGCCGCCGTGAGCTGGATCACCACGCCCTCCAGGTTCGGCATCGGCGCACATTGGCGCAGCAGCATCCCGACGTGGAGCTGAGTCAGCGATGGGTCGCCGACCAGGGCGGGCTCGTTGCGGTCGAGAGCGGCTCGTGCGATCGCATGGTGGTCCACGAGGAAGGCCACACGGGCGCGGCCATAGGCGACAAGGCGGTCCACGGGATCGGCTCCGGGCCCCAGCGGCGGCGGTCCAGACAGCACTCGCTCCTGGAACTGCCGCTCGTCCGCGTCCAGCAGTGCCTGGAAGATACCTGCCCGTGTCCCGAAGCGACGGAAGACGGTGCCCTTGCCGAGGCCGGCGCGCTCGGCCAGGCCGTCCATCGTGACCTTCTGTACACCGTGTTCCTCGATCATCTGGCGGGCGGTCCGAAGCAGATGGTCACGGTTGCGCACCGCATCGGCGCGCTCTGCGCGCGGCTTACCGAGGGGCACCACTGGAGGGTTCACGAGTCCAATCTACAAGCAGCCCTATCAAGCGGGGTGAAGTCCGTTTAAGCTTCATGGGAGCGCGACATCGCTGGGACCCTCCAGACGTCGCGTCCGCATGCACGCCACCAGCCCGTCAGAGAGATGGCCATCCATGAACTTGTTCCGACTCGACGCCAGCATCCTTCCCGGCGCCTCCGCCAGTGCCGAGATAGCCGACATCGCCCAGGCCGAGTGGACCGCGGCCCACCCCGACGGCACAGTCACCCGGCGCCGCCTCGGCACCGACTCCCTGCCGACTGACGCCTGGGCCCTTGCCACGGTGGCCGGCTTCACGCCCGAGACGGATCGCACACCGGCCCAACGCGAAGCGCTGGCCCTGGCCTCGACCCTGGCCGAAGAAGTGCAGGGGGCAGATGCCGCAATCCTGGCCGTGCCGCTGTACAACTACGGCATCTCCCAGCACTTCAAGACCTGGGTGGACCTCGTCATTTCGGCCGCCGGACCCACCACCCCGCTGCTGAAAGGCACCCCCACCGTGCTGGTGACTGTGATGGGCGGCGGCTACGGTCCAGGCACTCCGCGCGAAGGCTGGGACCACTCCACCCCGTATCTGGAGCGGGTCCTCGACGACATGTGGGGAGCCGATCTCACGATCATCAAGCGCGAACTCACCCTCGCTGAGACCACTCCCGGCATGGAAGAGCTGCGAGAGTTCGCCCAGCAGCAGCGCTCCGACGCTCTCTCAGCCGCCCGCGAGGCGGGCCGACTGCTGGCCGGGCGGTGACGGCCTTGGGCTGGCACACCACTGGTGTCGGCGTACGGGGTTTTCCGGCCCTGACACGAAAGACCCGGTAAGCGGGCTGGTCAAGCGGCAGGCACGGGTTCGAAGCGGATCACGAGTCCGAAGGTGTTGGCGGTACCGTCTACGATCTCGTGATCCAGACGCCCCCGCGGGGCGTGTCAGCTGCTCGCGATCATGCGTCGCGCACTCGCGCGATATGCCCAGGAGCTGTTTCCGCACCTGTCCGAGCTGGTGATCGAGAAGGTCCAGCGGCGGCCGGACAAGATAGTACTGAGGATGCGAGCGCGAGCGGCGACAGCGGCCAGCCGTTGCGGCCAAGGCTCGGCGCAGGTGCACGGCCGGTACGTCCGACAACTGCGTGACGTCGCTATGGGTGGGCTCAGTGTCGTGATCGAGTTGTGCATACGCCGCTTCCGCTGTGTGAGAAACCCGCCTGCTCGGCGGTGACGTTCGCCGAGCGGATTGCGCGACTGACCACGCCGTACGGTGGCGGGGCATCCATGCTGCACGGGGTGTTGACGCACATCGGGCTGACCGTGGCCGACCGGGCACCCGCTTGGCGGCCGCGGTCGGCCTCACCGTGGGCACGGATACGCTGTCGCGGCTCGTCAGGTCCCTGCTCGTGTACCGAAAGTGGATCTTGAGCTGTGAATGATCGCGGTTCATGGGTCGGGGGGATCTCACCGACAAGTAGTGGGCGGTGCTGGAGCCGTTGTTGCCGAAGGGTGCCAGGACCGGCCGCCCGTCTGGCCACGACGCAAGCTGATCGACGGGTTCCGGGTCATGCCCGGAGTTCCATGACGTGACATCCCCCGTCGAATATGGGTCGTGGAACCGGCTCCACGACTTGTTCCCGCCGGTGGCAACGGCACGACACCTGGCAGCGGACCCCCACCGGGCTCCCGCCCCTGGCCGATGCGAAGGGCGCGATCGTCTTGGATCTGCCTGTCGACTCCCTGGTCTGTTGCGCCCATCAGCACGCGGCCCGGCCTCGCATCGCCCATCTGCTGGTCGGCCTGCCCCTCGAGGTCCTCGGCCGGCCCCGCTCGGACCGGGTGATGCGGCGTCCGGCTCCCTCCCGCAGAGAGTTCGCCCTGGCCCTTGGGCGGCCCACCACCCCAGCACGGTGGCGAGTTCGTCCGAATCCTTCCCCCTGGGGCGCCGAGCGGGCCGTGGCGATCACCGATACGCGCCTCTACGGCAAGGCGACCGCGCGGGAATGGGACCGGGTGAACTGCCGTCCGGTGGGGTGAACAAGCCGGTCTGGCTGTGGTGGTGGGGCACCTGTCGGCCTGCTCGCAAAAGTGGCCCCGGCCCGATTTTCGTGAAGCGGGGCTGTGTCACCGTGCGCTCGTGATACTCCGTCACAGGTTGCGGGGATGTCAGCGACTGGGCGTGGACACCGTCCGCTTCGGCCGGACCCCCTCCCGCACTTGCGGCCGGGCTGGACTCCGCTGTACCCCGCACCCATACCGATTATCAGCCGGCCGTCGGTGGCCGAGCCGATGGCGCCGAGGTCGGGCGCGAGCAGGGCGGGCCGACAGAACTACCGTCTCATTTGCACTTGCTGTAGTTCGTACGGACCCGGCCTGAGGTCCCCAGCCGTTTCCGACGCGCCCGCTGCTGGTCCCCGGTTCTCCCGGACGGGCCGCTTTCGCGCGGGTTCGGTGCTCTCTCCCCAGCGGGGACAGGCAAAGTCTCCGCCGGTGCGGAGTCGACTTTGCCAGAGGCGCACTCGTCTCCAGACCGGGAGCGGCCGCTGCCTCCGCGGCCGGGGTGACCGCGGAGGCACTCGCAGGTTACGGGCCGGGTCACGGAGCTGGTGGGGCCGGCCGCGGGTCGGAGCCGAAGAACACTTCGGGCCGCGCCGTGAACGGTGCGTCCGACGTGCCGAGGCCGGCCGGCGGCGCCGCCAGGGGCGGAGGAAGGGCGGAAGGCATGGTGCCCCACCCCCCGTCCGAGCTCTCATCGGTCCGCCTCGGGCTGGGCTGCCGGGCCTGTCGCGCCGCTGCGGCGGGTTCGGTCGCCGCCCACCGGGCGGTGTAGGGACCGGGGTCCTCCTGTTGGAGGAGAAC
This sequence comes from Streptomyces sp. SAI-135, assembly GCF_029893805.1. Lineage (NCBI taxonomy): Bacteria > Bacillati > Actinomycetota > Actinomycetes > Kitasatosporales > Streptomycetaceae > Streptomyces > Streptomyces sp. SAI-135. Next base: position 9,171,876 of record NZ_JARXYP010000002.1, on the reverse strand, counting down.
GACCGGACGGCCGTCGTCGGGTCCGGCCGCCCAGGGGGTGCCGTCCGTCCTCAGCACGGTCAGGCGCAGCCCCAGGACGTGTGCCGCGACCGCGAGCGTCAGCCAGTCCGAGGCACGGGACCCGGATCCAGTTCGCAGGGCGTGGACGATGTCTTCCTCCGAGCCACTGGAGGCGAGCGGCGGCGCCGTCCCCTCCGGCCCGGTCAGGTCGGCGACGGCTGGCCACAACCGGCGCTCTTCCGGCGGCCTGCGTAGATCGGCGGCGAACGCGTCCGCCAGTGCGTTCCGCAGCTCTTCCGGCCCGGCGGGCCGGCTGTGCCCTGCTAGTTGACCGCTCTCGCCCGGCGCGACGGCGGTCAGCGCGTGTGCCAGTTCATCTCCCGTGGCGAGGACGTACACCGGTTCCAGACCTCGCAAGGCCAACTGCGCTTCCTGCGAGGGAGCAGGCTGCTCGGGGGAGGAGGGCATCTCCTCCCCCGGCTCCCGGGCCTCACTTGCGGCAGCGGGCTGCGCTGGCATCGTGTCCGGCGGGGAGTACATGCCCTCCTGACCGGCCGTCTCCGTGGCCGTTTCGGTGGCCGGCGGTGCCGGGCGGAGGAGGGGGCCCAGGGTGGCGTCGTCTTCCAGGCCGTCGACCAGCCTGCCGGTGTTCTTGTCCACCGGTAGCGCCCCGTAGAGACCGCCCGGCACCTTGATCCGTATGCTTCCGTGCGGCCCGCTGACCACGGCGGTGACGTCGAAGCGGTAGGACCGGTAGGGACGCTTGCCTTCCGCGTTGCGCTCGTCGGTATCGCCCAGGGCGGCGCTTCGGCTCTCGCTGTCCTCCCAGTTCTTCATGTCGACCGGCAGGCGTTCGAGCATTTTCTGATCGTTGACCGGACCGCCGGCGTCTGGACCGGCCGCGATCCGCCAGCCGCTGTCCCGATGGGTCTCGTGCGTGGGTTCCTCGTCGGCCTGGTGGTACCTGCGCTGCTTGAGCAGTACGCCTTCGGGGGGGCCCAGGATCTCTGCGCCGTCCAGTTCCAAGCCCACGATGGCTGTCTGGTCGCCGAGCGGGACCGCGTACGCGTGCTTCAGCAGTTCCCTGATGCGCGGGCGCATCACCGTGGCCGTGGTGCGGTGGCGGTAATGCAATCCCTCGGTGGTCGTGAGGTCCAGGCCTGCTATCTCCGGCACCGTGCCCACCTGCGGGGAGGGCACGGTGCGGTGGCGTACCGCGGTCAGCTTGGCCCAGCGCCCGATCGATCCGGCGGCGGGCACCGTCCACGGATGGAGGTTGTCGACCAACGCGTCCGGCAGCGCGGGGGCCGGCGGGTTCTGCGAGCTGTGCCACAGCCAGCTGACCTGGGTCTCACGTGGCACGGTGAGGCCGTACGGCCACTGCTGCGGGCTGCCGGCCTCGGCGGTGAGGTGACGGGGGACGAGCAGCCGCACGTCGCCGTCGACGAGCTGGTCCGGGCCGTCCCCGGACTCGTGCCAGGTGAAGACCGACGGGGTGTTCTTAACCCCTTCCGGCCGGGAGAACAGGCGGGCCACGGACAGCGCACCCCGTGCGGGTGTGGTGAGCACCTCCGGCAGTTCGGTGGTCGTACCCATCTCGACGCGGAAGGTGATGCCGTGTTCGAACTCCTCGGAGGGGTCCTGGGCGGTGGCCCGGTAGATTCCGACCCTCTTTTCTGCCTCCTCGTCCTTCGTGCCCTTGGACGCGGAATACTCGACTTCGGTCTCGAACCCGCCGTGCCCCTTCTCGTCTCCAGCACGGGCCCGGACATCGACACCGATCTCGTGCTCCCAGCCGGAATCGCGGCTCTGGGACTCCTCGTCGACCGCCTCGCCGCGCAGTGTGAGCTTGATCTCGTCGCGGGGGCGCTGCCCATGGGGGCGGTCGAGCCTGATCGCCGTGACGTTCACCCACAGGTAGCGGGTGACGCCCCACGGACCGGGCACGGGGAACCAGCGCAGAACACCCTCAGTGGTCAGCGCGTGCCATTCGCTCTGCAACGCCTCGGCGGAGTAGACCGCTTTCAGCGACCGCTGAAGCAGGTTGGGACGAGGCCCCGTGGCCCCCTCGCCCTCGGCACGGACGATGCCCCTGGCACGCAGCCGGTCGTTGATCGTCTTCAGGACGTCGACCCGCAGGACTTCGGGGTGCGCGATCCCGGAGAGCAGACCGGTATCGAGATAGGTCCGGGGTGCCTCGGCCACCGGAGCCTGGTCCGGCTCAGCGGTCGGGTCCGTCGCCGGGGTCTGCTGCGGCTCCGATCCGGCGGCCGTGCCGGTCGCGGAAGGAAGGATGTCGGACATTCGTCGCTCGGGGACGAGTAGATCCAGGGCCTCGGTTGCACGCAGATACCGGGTGGTCTCGGTGAGCTCGTCGCCGCGCCAGCGGACGTAGGTCAGTTCGAAGACCGGGTCGGTACGCAGCGTGTGCACGGAACCCCCGTAGGTGGTCCGGGTGATATCGATCCGGCCGTCGCTCTCGGCCGCCCCCTTGCCCCGGTTCCAGGCGGCCGAGGCCTGACCGACGACGGTCAGCCGGCCCCCGGGGCCGGCGGGGTGGTCACCGTCTTGCGCGTCGGAGCCGAACCGCAGCTGGGGGCCGAGGGTGCCCGTCACGCCCGCGCTCCACTCGCTCTCCTGCTCGGATTCATAGGCGGCGTTGCCCTTGAGGTACTGCTCGACCTCTGTGTCCGTGTCGGCTCCGAGGTCGCTGACGTTGTCCACGAGGAGGCGCAGGCGCAGCGCCTGCTTGTACTTGCCGTCCGCCGGCAGTTCCTTCTCGTATCCGCCCTGACCGACCTCCTCGCCGAAGTGAGAGGCAAGGACCGTGGGATGGGCCAGGTCGCGGATTTCCTGCGGCCAGTCCGCGGGGTTGTCGAGCCAGGCGTCGATCAGGCTCTGCCGCTCGGCGGGGTTCCGCTCCCCGGCGTACAGCCGCTCGGCGTACATACGGGCGCCGAGCTGGGCCAACTCGGGCATGAGGTGGAAGACGGGGTAGATCCCCTGGGCCCCGCCGGTGAAGTCCAGCCGCCGGCCGATCTCGGTCGGCACCATTGCCACGAGCGTGTGACCGGCCGCCTGTGCCTGCTCCGGCGTGACCGGCGTGGCGGGCACGTGCTCGTGTGGGACGACGACCCGGGCGACGAAGGGGTTGCGCCCGCTCAGGAAACGGCGCTTGTTGAGCCGGCTCGGCTTGAACCGGCTCTTCTTCTCGGGTGTGACCGTCCAGTTCACGGCCATCAGATAGCGGTGCTCGTCGACCTGCTTACCGGTCTCGGTCCGGCGGTAACTGCCGACCGAGCCGCCGTACTTGCGGCTGTTCTCCCTGGAGGTGCTGACGATCCCTCGCACAGCACCGAACTGCATGCGCATGGGCGGGGTGGTGAAGTGCAGTTTCCCGAGCGAGAGCTCGTACTCGGGGATGGCCAGACGGGCTCCACCACCGAAGGTGGCAGCCACCCTCCAGCCCTTGCCGCGCTCACCGGCCGTGGCGGCCCTGGTCGCGGCCCGAGTGTTGACCTTCATGGAGAAGTCACCCTCCGGGTGGCTGCCCTCGGTGACGGGGTCGGCCAGCGGGCTGGGCCCCTCGATCCGGTTGCCCCACCTCGCCTTCGCGGAGACCTTGTAGCGGCGTCCGCCGACCTGGACGGTGCGGTGGATCCCGAGGAGCGCCTGGGCCAGATCCCCTTCGAGGGCTGGGCGGCCGTAGAAGGCCGCCAGGTCCCGGTCGGCCTGGGCCCAGGCGCTCTTCTTCGCCTCTTCGGCACCGACGTCCAGGACGTGCAGTCGCTCGATGGCATCCCGCAGGTCCTGCTGGAGGGTCTCGGCGCCCGGCAGAGCGTTCGGCACGCCGAAACCGAGGCCACGGCGGGAGGCGGGAGCGAGTGGCTCCCGCGGGTGAGGGGTGAGCCACCCCTGGGCACGCTCCACGTCCATCCGGAACCGGAACCGCGGCCTGGTCTCCGGCAGCCTTGACACCCTCCTCAACGGGGGGAGGGCGAACACGCGGTGCCGTGGAGCATCCGGGCCGCCGGCCGCTGGCCGCAGATCGGCGGTCCACCCCGAGCCGACGGTACGCCGCACGAAGTGCGCCGCTTCGCGCCGCGGGACACTGAGTTCGCCCTCAGTGGTGACCTGCACCGGGGCGATCCTGTGCGTGCTGGATTCCAAGGTCACTTCCAGGCGCAGCCCGGCCCGGTAGCGAGACTGCCTCGCGAAGTCATTGAGCACCGTATGGCTCGTGTGCGAGGAGTCCAGCGAATGGCCGACTCCGCGGTTCACCCCGGCCTTGACGGCAAACGCCGGGACCAGGCCCGACAGTTGGGCGGGCAGCTCGTTCTCGGAGTGGGGGGAAGGTCCCCCGTTCGCGCCGACTCCGGCGGTGTTGTAACCGAAGCCGAATCCCGCGTCCGAACCCCCCTTGCTGTCGCGGGTGCTGCCCTCCCCCACACCGATGTCGTCGCGGGTACCGACCTTGCTGTCCCCGAGATACTGGAGGCTGTCGATCTCCCTGCGGATCCTCAGGTGCCCCCGGAACTTCCCGAACAAGGACCCGGAGACCTCGATGCCGTTGGAGGAGTCACCACCGGCCCACCACGGATAGCGACTGCGGGCCGTCGACTCGGTCAGGAACCCCTGAGCCCGGTCCATCTTCGCCTGCGCCAGGATCTTCTTGACGGCCGAGGCCGGCAGCCCGGCGGCACGCATGTTCCGGTGCAGCCCGGCGATGACGGGCGTCAGGTCGATCGCTTGCAGCAGCTCACGGGCCTGGGAGGGGCGGGAAACCCGCTGGAATCGAGGGCGTTCGGCCTCAGGGGCACGGGAGTCGGGTCGGTGCCCCTCCTCGCCGGTATAGACGGTGGGAATGTCGACATGGATCCGGTCCGGCACGGTGACCTGATGGAAAACGGTGGGAGTGGCGTCCGCACCGTCGACGAACACCTTCATCCGGAGACCGGCGCTGAAGCGGGTGAGGTCGTTGATGAACGGCTTGCGGCCGGCCAGCACGGTACGCGCCCAGCCGCTGTCCTCGGACTTGGAAGAGCCCACGTACAACTGGGGAACGGATACCGCGGCCGCGGACGCGACAACGCTTGTCCCCAGGTTGACGAGGGTGAGCAGGGTCGACTCTATTCCTTGGGTGACCTCGTGTCCGGTCCGGCCTCCCGTGGCGGTGGAAGCGAAGCCGACCGGGTACTCGTTGACCTCCCCCTTGGTCCGGGGCACCTCCCTCAGATCCCGCATCACCGGGCGCAACCACACCAGCCGACCGTCCACGGCAAGCGTGCGCCCGGCCGCGAGGATGTCGTCCCACTCCTTCGGCTTGGACGTGAGCAGCAGAGCGCTGATCGCACTCCTGATGCCCGAACGCAGCGCGATGTGCGAACCGGGACCGGTCAGGTCCAGGCGTGAACTGATCTGCTCCCCCCAGAAATCCGCCTGCTCCCGCCGGAAGTCGATGGCCTCGGTGGAAGTGGCCACGATGGCCTGGCCCATCGCGCCATGGGCGAGGTACCACGGAGAGGGATCACGCGTCTCGGTAACCGGTGTGGAAGGCGCGGCCCCGGTGGGTGCCGGATCGGGATCTCGATGGGCGTTCGGCGGGGACACCTCCCCCTCAGGAGAGGTCACCACAATCGCCGGAACCGCTTCGGTCCGCGGCGGCACGGCGTCGGGTTCCAATGTCACCACGTCCGTGTCCTGGTCGTCCCTCGTGTCCCGGGCTGTTCGCGGGTGTGTGGCGCTCTCCTCAGCCGGAGAGGGCGTCAGGGCGCTCTCAGCGACCGGGGCGGAGACTTCGCCTATCTCCGCGACCTGGGCAGGAGGTGTCCGCGTGACCGACGTACCGGAGGAGGTACCGGCACGCTTGGAATCCGGCGTGCTCGGTCGCGGTTCGGAGCCGAAGAACACGGCGGGGCGCGCCGAGTCGCCGGAAATGGTCCTAGCCGGACTCCCTGCGGTGCGGGCGCCCGCGTCTGCCAACGCCGTCGAGGACGATGCCGTCGCAGCGGTACGCGTGGGGGTGCCGGGATGCGTACCGCTGTCAGCGGACGTGACGCCCCAGCTGTAACCCGAGGTACCGGCGAGCTGCGACACATCGGGCCGTCGAGCCCGCCGTGCCTGCTCGGTGGGCTCGGTGGCCGCCCATCGCCCGGTGTACGGCTCGGGATTCTCCTGCTGGAGAAGGGCGGCCGACCGGCCGGTCTCCGGGCCGGTCGTCCAAAAGGAGCCGTCCGGCATCAGCACGGCCAGACGCAGCCCCAGGACGGGCGCGGCCACGGCCAGGGTGAGCCAGTCGGTGGCCTCAGGGTCTGACCCGGTCCGCAGAGCACGAACGGCCTCGTCCGCGGAACCGCCGAAAGCGGTCACGAGCGGAGCTCCCGAGGGCCCTGACTGTCCTGCCACCGCGGACCACAGCCGCTGTTCGCCCGGCGGCAGTACCAGGTCGGCGGCGAGCGCGTCGGCAAGCGCGGCCCGCAGCTCCTCCGGGCCGGCGGGCCGGCTGTGCCCCGCCAGTCGGCCACTCTCGCCCGGCGCGACGGCGGTCAGCGCGTGCGCCAGCACGTCCCCGCCCGGCTGGACGTACACCGGCGTCAGCCCCCGCTCGGCCAGTCGCTCCTCCTGGGAAAGGGGTCCCCGCCCGGTGGCGGGAGCCTGCGCCTCGACGGCTGCGGAGCGCGTCGTCGCCTCGGTCTGCCCCGCCCCACGGGCCGGTGGCGCGAAGAAGACGTCAGGCGACTCCCAGGACTCGCCCGGCCCGGTGGAGGGACCGGCCGATGCCGCCGTGCCGCGGGTAACGGTCACCTGGGCGAAGGGGGACTGATGGCGCAGCCGCATCGGCACATCCCACACCGTGGTCACCCACCCACCCTGGCGCTCGTCGTACCAGGGGGTCAGCGGGGACACCTCCACGACGAGCGGCACGTATCCGTGCCTGCCCGCGTTCCGCTCATTGATCGCTTCGATATTGCGCCGCAGCGCTTCCTACTGGCTGTTGTCCCTCATCTCGTTGTCCGTGATGATCGTCGCCGTGCTGTGCTCACCCAGCACACGCTCAAGCGAGGCCGCCAGGCCCTGAGACGTGGCATCCTGCGCCCACGGACCAGGATGCGGAACGATCACATCCGTGTATGCCACATGCCGGCCGAAGCGGGTGATCGAGCCTCGCACCAACGACAACTCGCGCGACCCCGTCCGCCTCTGCACGCTTTGCTGGAACGGGGTTTGCATCACTGGATCGAAAGCACTGAGGTTGCCCCGCATTCCATACAGCCCGGTGAGAAGCCTGACGTCTTCCCGGCCCGCCCCGCCGTCCACGGCAGCCACGACCGTGTTACGCATCCTGTCCAGCGCGTCGTTGAACGGCGTGTAGTCCTCCGTCCCACGCAACCGCCGACGCTGAACCGACGGCAGCTGCCGATACCACGACGCCCCCTCGACCTGAGACCAGTGCATCTCCTCGGCCTCACCCGCAGCATCGAACGTGATCAGCGTGGGCCCCGGCGATCGCCGCTCGGACCGCGACCTGGAATCACCCGACGGAGGAGCGAACAGAATCGGCTCACCAGCCGGGGACTCACCACGCTCACGCTCGTAGGCAGCCTGGCGGGCCAGTGACGTAGGCCGCGGCTCCGCTTCAGGCTCTTCCAGGGCCTGTCCCGTCAGCGCGCCCTCGGCTCGGTCCCACAATTGGCGGAAGCCCGTGAGGACGTAGGGGTTGTCCCTGCTGCCGAGGTTCGAGGGCCGGCCAGTTCCGTAGAGCCTCCGCAGCAGCGGCAGCAGCGCGGGATCGTGCTGCTCCACCCAGTCAGATCCGTTGTTGCGGGGACGGCGCCGCGAGTTGGAGTCCTTGCCGGTGTTCGCACCGAGATAGGCATTGCTGAGCTGCGCGAAATACTCGTGCGCGCTGCTGGACGCGTACTCGTCCGGCCATTGAGCGGGCGGGTCGGCGGCAACCTTCGCCTCGTACACGTCGCGGATCAACTGGCGGTCCTCGGCGCTCAGCACGGACTCGATCGCGTGCGCCCACTCATGACGGACAAGGGAGTACCCGTCGTCGTAGAAGTCGTCACCGAGTACGTCGGTGCTCTCACCCAGCAGGTTCTCCTCACCCACGCCGACCAGACCACGGCGACGGTCGAAGAGTCCCCGTGCGACGTCCAACGACCGGCCTTCTCCGGGCTGGTGACGACCCCTTAGCCCGGCGAACTCCTCAAGCGAGGTCATCGGCCGGTTCCGGGGCACCACGACAAGGCGACGGCCCTCGGTCAGCAACGCCACCGCGATCTGCGGATCGGCGAGCATGCCCGCGACCAGTTCCTCCGCCTCCGCCCGGGCGGCCTCGGGCTGTTCCACACCGTCAGGAACGACGACCAGCAGCCGCGCCGCCACCGCCGTGAACTCCTCCACGGACAAGCCGGCACGCAACTGCTCCACGAACGCCCGGTCAGCAGCCAATGACTCCCGGTCCCGCCACGTCAGCGACACCAGCTCCCGCGCCCGCGCGTCGGCGTCCATCGCGACGAGCCCGGCCGCCGTCTCCGCGAGAGCCGGCGGAAGAGGAGCAGGTGAGAGGGCAGGGGCAGGGGCGAGTTCCGCCGGCACCGTGCTGTCGGCGGGTCGTACTGACGGGGCCGTCGTGGCGGGCGGCGCGAACAGGTAGTCGGACTGGGCAGGAGCGAGGGGCCGGCCGACCGGCGGCAGTCCACGATCCCGCCTCGCCCTGTTGTAGAGGTTGATGGAGAGGCCCGCCAGGGTGTCGCTGTCGCGCTCGATGGTCTGCGGAGTCTGCTCTATTGACGCGTAGCTCCGGGCCTCCATCCTGACGACGGCAGGAACGATGAGCGCCCGGCCCCGGCGGTCGGGGTTGGCATCCAGTGTGGGGAAGTGGGTACGGATTCCCAGTGCCTCGTACTGGCTCACGACGCGTTCCGGACTGGACAGGAGCAGGTTGTCGAGGTACTGGCCGGCCGTCGCGCGCACCGGGCCGCGTGACATGGTCAGTGCCAGGTCGCTGACGTCCCGGCCGACGGCCTCGGCGAAGCGGGCGCGGATACGCCGCGCCTGATGCTCAAGATATGTGCGCGGCCCCTCACCAAGGCTGCTCCGCAGGGCCGCGAGCGAATCGCGGGAGGCCACCGCTGTGAGGTCCTTCGGTCGCACTGTCTGGAGCGTTGTTCCGCGCACAGTGGCGGCGACCTGGGTGAACCCGAGCGCGGCCGCACCTTCCAGTTCGGCGGCGTCCCACGGGTTCACGGCATCGGCCCAGTCCGGATATTGGCTGAGCCAGCGTGCGAAGTCCTGACGGGCCCAGGCACCGAATGCAAGGCCGGTGCCCGCATCCGTGTGAGCGATCTGCACGGGTGGGGACTCACGCCGCATACGGCCCCTGACGTGTTCGATGAACGCCACAAGTCCCGAGGCCGGAGCCGTCGCCGTGTGATGCACCAGCGTCGCGTATCCGGCGTCGTTGTTCCTGACCGGCAGATCCTCCGCGAGAGGATCCACCACATATCCAGCCGATTCGGGGAAGATCTGCCCGATTCTCGCTCCCGGCCTCGCGTACCGGAGCCGGGACATCACGTCGTGGAAGGCCGCCAGCACATCGGCCCGCTCGGCCCGGCCATCCGACCGCCCTCGCGCCAGACCACGAGCCGGCTCCGTGACGATCTCAAGGACCGGCACTCCCCCAGCCCTGTCCAACGTGATCGCCAGAAGCCCGGGCAACTCCACGATGTCGCCGAACTCCTCGACCTCCGCGTCACGAGGCAACTCCACCCGGTACCGGTGCAGCTCGGCCTCGAACCCACTGGCCGGGCCGAACCCCTCCACCTCGACCGCACCCTGAGCGGCAGGGACCATCGGCGCTACGACATACGGCTCGCCTCGCCGCGAAGAAGGCCCAGGCTGCGCGGAATGGCCCCCACGCACAGGAGTACTCCCGGAAACACGCTGCTCCACCCTGTCACGGACGGAAACACGCTGCGGCTCCCGCTGTTCGCGCCCAGAACGCTGCTCTCCCCTGTCACGCCCAGAACGCTGCTGCTGCTCCACCCTGTCACGAATGGAAACACGCGGAGGAGCAAATTGATCCATCCTGGCGCGGACCGCCGCTTCCAGACGTGAAACAGCACCCCACCGCCTGCTCTCCGGCCCCTTGTCACTCTGCCACTCCGTCACGCTGACGAGCACACGCCGCAAATCCTCAAGCCCCGGATTGCGCGGCAACCGCTCCACCGCCCGGTCAATGGCACGCAACGCGGAAGAACGACGCGACCCACCACTCGCCGAGATTTCCGACCAGTCACGAATCGGATCCAGCCCCACCCCACGAGCCGGTGGCGCGAAGAGAACGTCCTGCTCTTCGGACTCCGGCTTCAGCCGGTCTTCCCCTTCCCCAGCCAAGCCCGGCACCGGGGACGAGGAGGATTGCGGAGACTCTTTCGAGGACCCGGGCAGGACGGTCTCCGCACCGGACGTGGCCACCGGACCCGAGGCGGAGCCGATCGCGGTCGACTCTGCCCGGGATGTGGGCACCGTAGTGACGATGCTCCCCGCGGGCGGAACGACCTCAGGCGCCGCGGTGGCGGCACCCCTCCCGCCCGGCACCGGCGAAGTCGGCAGTTGCTCGGGGTCCGGTTGCGACCGCCCGTCGGCGGCCTCGGGTACCGGGCGGGGCTGCGTCTGCACTGCGGGCTGTGCGGCGGCCTCGGGTCCCCTGACGAGGGAGCCCAGCAAGGCCGTCGCCGGCAGGTGCCCGGCGCGCAGGTGCTCTGCGGCGACGAGTTGCACGACGTCTTCGGGCCGCGACACGACACCCAAGGGGTTCTCATCCGGGGCGACGTGCCGAATGCGCTCCAGGACCGCACTTGCGGCCCAGAGCATCGACTCCTCCCGGCGCTCCGGTGACACACCCGGATCCGCGAGCCGCGCCCGGGCGGCAGCGATATCGAAACGCGCCCTGCCCGGGTGACGGTGACTGGGGGACGGAGTGTCCGGCATAGGAGCGATGCCCGTGGTGGGCGCCGTGTCTGTGTCCCGGCGGGGGGCCGGAACCTCGTCGCCCTCCTGGTGTCCCCTCATACGCCCGGCCCGCTCCGCGCCGGTGCCGGGCTCCGCTGCGCGAGGCGGCGTGTCGACCGGCTCGGACGAGGTGGAGTCCTCCACTGTCGGCGGGGCAATCGGGCCGGCCGTGCCGCTGTCCGGCGTCGTGGCTGCTACGGGAGACACAAGCATGTCGTCTGATGGAGCGGAGGTGGGCACGATGTGGTCCGTCTGCCCCGGGGTACGTACGGGGGTGCGGTCCCCAGCGTCCCTGACGGGGCCGTTCCCCGCCGCGGGCGCGCCGAGCCGGTCACCGTCCGATATGCCGGCCGAGTGGGTGACGGTGTCGTCTGTCGACGACGGCCGCGTCGGCTCGGCCTTCGAGTCAGCGGCCTTCTCAGAAGGTCGCGCCTTGTCGGGCGAGGACAGACGGCCGGTGTCCCCGGCCGTATTGCCGGAGCCGCGGTGCCCCGATGAGACGACGGGTTCCGCGACGGGCCGGTCCGAGGCGGGTCGCTGGGCGGTGGCGGAGCCGTCATCACGGAGAGCATCCCCGAGCTGGACATCCAGCTTCCTGGCCTCAGCCGTGGACAAGTCGCGCCCTTCCTCACGGCTGGCCGGACCCTGCCCCGATTCGTCGGGGCTGAGGTTCCTGGAACGGTTCCCGGAAGACTGCGAGATGGGGGACGACGACGGACGGGCATCATCTCCGCCGGACCGGGCGCTCCTCTGGCCGGAGGGTTGGTCGCCCGCAGAATGTGCCGTGGTGTGAATGACACTGTCAGTGCCGGTGTCGGCGCGCAGGTTGCCCCCGCCGGCACCCGACCGCTGGCCGTCCGAAACGGACGGGCTCGCCGACCTCGCACCAGACTTGGAGCCATCCCCGGCCCCACGCGACGGAGCACCGTCGAACTCGGCGCGCGTGTGATGCGTGCTGTCCTGCGAGCCGCTCATCCGCTGCGTCGACCCGGGCTCCGACACCGCGGTCCTGGGTGGCGCCACCTCCGACCCAGACGCCGTAGACGTGGCGGACTTGGCCTCCGGCAACGCGGTCTCAGGCGCTTCGTCCGGCCGCAGTGAAGTGGGGGTCGACGTGGACTCCTCCGTTCCCTGCTCCGACTTCGGCCTTGTCGTCTCCAAGGGCTGCTCCTTGGTGAGCGAGGACGAACGGCCGTCCTCCGCGCCAGGTCGAGTGCCGATCCGGGCGGCGGCGCCGCCCCTGCCACCTCCAGGACGATCGGCCACGGACGGTGTCTCGACCTGCGTGGTACTGCTATTGCCGCGGTTGGTGCGAAGGTTGTCGCCGCCGGCACCCGAACCCGTGTCAGCGTCGGGCGACCTACCGGGAAGGTCAGAGATCCCAGCGGGTCGGTCATAACCAAGACGCGAACCCCCCGACGACTTCCCACCCGTTCCCGAGGCGCCGGCAGGCGGCTCATCCGCAATGTCCTTCAGGCCGCCGATGCGGCCATTACCAGGACCCTGTCCTCTATCCGACTCTCGGCGCGGGTTGACGACCGGATCCGAACCACCCGGACCACCAGACCTGGACGACTCCCCCACCAAACCCGGCCCGGAATCCGACCCCCCAACCGGCAGCTCAACCCGCAGACCATCCCCCAACCGACGCCCCGGACCAGCCATCGGATCCGAACCACCCGAACCACCAGACCTGGACGACTCCCCCACCAAACCCGGCCCGGAACCCGACCCCCCAACCGGCAGCTCAACCCGCTCACCATCCCCCAACCGACGCCCCGGACCAGCCATCGGATCCGAACCACCCGAACCACCAGACCTGGACGACTCCCCCACCAAACCCGGCCCGGAACCCGACCCCCCAACCGGCAGCTCAACCCGCTGACCATCCCCCAACCGACGCCCCGGACCAGCCATCGGATCCGAACCACCCGAACCACCAGACCTGGACGACTCCCCCACCAAACCCGGCCCGGAACCCGACCCCCCAACCGGCAGCTCAACCCGCTCACCATCCCCCAACCGACGCCCCGGACCAGCCATCGGATCCGAACCACCCGAACCACCAGACCTGGACGACTCCCCCACCAAACCCGGCCTGTTTCCCTGTGTCCCGTACGGGTTGTTCTGCGGACCGCCCAGGTAATCAACCGAGTTGTCATACCGGCGGGGGCCGACGGGCGTGCCGGGCGGGCGGTTGTCGGACCTGGCTCGGCCGCCTTCCTCGTGAGTCTGACCGCCAGAACGCACCCCCGGGACGACCGGGGAACCGTCAGGACGCACGTTGACCGTCACGTTCGAAGGCTCGCTATCCACAGACCCAGCCGGACGCCCATCCACCGGCTTCGGCGTGGGGGCACCGGGAGCCGGCCGACCGCCGTCCGGGGTGATCTCGGGCTTGGGGGCCGGAGTGGGGGAACCGTTCCTTGGCACCTTCCCCTGCGCGGGGACCGGCGTGGGGGGCAGCGATGAGGAACTGCCGGGGTTCGTCTCCCGGGCGGGCATCCCGAGGTCGCCCGAACGTCGGTTGCCTGGACCGCTGTTGGTGGGGTGGTTGATGGAGACGCCGTCCCTGCCGCCGGGCGGAGGGGGAGCCAGCGAGCCGTCTCCCCTGCCCAGGCCGTCAGGGGTGGGCAGGGAGAGGCCGCCGTCTGGCGTCCGGGACAGAGGCGGAACCGTCCCGTCGCCACCACCCGGCATGGGTTTGGCGCTGGACGGGGTGACACCGGGGGGCGTGGACGCCGGGGCGTCGCCACCAGGGGTGGGCTTGGGGACGAAGGAGCGCCCCGCACCGCCGTAGTGCCAGCCCATCATGCCGCCGCCGTGCGCGCCGAGGCCCGCCCCGACGATCGCGCTGATGGCCACGGTCCAGGTCACGTCGAAGTCGGCACCCGCGAGCTCGGCGCCCAGCGCGCCGAGACCGAGGTCGAAGCCCACCTCGGCCCCGGCTCCGACGACGGCGCCTCCGGCGGCACCGGCGATGGCGCCCCCCACGGTGCCGAGCCGGCTCCCGATCGCGGTCACGATGGGGATGAGCCTGGCCAGCAGCGAACCGACGATCGCCATCACCCGTGCGAGGATCGGCCCGAGGCCGATGAGGACGAGCCCGAAGATGGTGCCCAGGATGTCCGCCCACATGGCGGCGTTGAGCTGCTCCGCGTACTCCTCGGCCGCCTTGTGCAACTCGTCGGCGTAGCGGTTGATCGTCTGCCCGATCGTCCACGCCTTCTCGGCGGCGGCGTCGAAGGTCAGGCCGAGCCCTTCCTCCCATGCCCGGCGAGCCTCAGCTCCCGCCGCCCCGGTCATGCCGATCCCGTCCACGTGGCCGTTGACGGCGACTCGGCGCTCGTGAAGAGCGTCACCGAGCTGGATCCAGGCGTTGCCCAGGGCGTACATCTCCTCGACCTTGATGTCGCCGAGTACGGAATCCGCGTCTTCCATGGTGGGGCCGCCCTCCCTGGGCGTGATGTGTTCGACGGTCGCCTGACTGGTGCTGTACCGGGTGGTCGGTGGCGGTAGCTAGGTCCGCACTACGGGCTGCGCTCGCGTCGTGGGCGGATCCTCGGCGCGGGTTTCGCCGGCATCGGTGCTGGACGGCGCTGCCGACTCCTCGGCCGGCACGTCCCGCTCGTCCATGGCGACCTGGACGAGGGTGGGCTCGTGGCCCCGACGGACCAGCGTTCCGCGGCCGGGCTGACGGCGGTGCGCGCGCTGCTCGTTGATGAGGACCCCTTCGCGGTGGTCGCCGGACAGCAGCAGGCCACCGGAGCCCATCTCCTTGAGCTTGCTCAGCAGCGGGTCCGACAGCAGGGCCCTGGCGGCGCCTCCGACCCGCCGGGCCAGTACGAGATGGAAGCCCAGCTCGTCCGCCTGCTGGATGAACTCGGCCAGCGGAGCCAGCGGGCCGCGTCCCATGCTGCCCGCCGCCAGGTCGTAGTCGTCCACCACGACGTACAGTTCGGGGCCTTCCCACCAGCCGCGCTCGGCGAGCTGGGTGGGGGTGATGTCGGCCGGAGGCATCCGGGAGCGCAGGGTTTCGGCGAGGGCCGCGACCTGTCCGGCGACCAGGTCGGAGTTGCCGCCGCGGGCGCCGATGTACTCGTCGGCCACCACGCCCAGCAGACTGTGCCGGTAGTCGACGATCATGAACCGTAGCTCGTGGGGGGTGTGGCGGGCGGCAAGACCGCGCATCCAGGCGCGCAGGAACGTGGTCTTGCCGGATCCCGAGTCGCCGAAGACTGCGAAGTGCGGGTCGTTCGAGGTCAGATCGAGTCCGACGGGGGCCAGGTCGGCCTCGCGCAGCGCGACGGGCATCTCGCGTTCGCCGAGGGCCGCGCCGTGGCTCTCCCAGCGTTCGGCGGGCGTCGGCGCCCCGGCCGCGGACAACTCGCGGACGGTGATCCGGTCGGGCAGTACGCGCAGCGCCGGGGCCGCGGCCCGCGGCCAGCTTTCTGCGATCCTGGACACCAGCCGGCGTTCGGCGTCGGTGATCCCGTCCATGCTGTCCACGCCGTCCAGCCGGGGCAGGGCGATGTGGTGGGTGAGTCCGGGTGAGGCTAGCCCTCTGCCGGGAACGCTCTGGCCCAGGGCACGGGCGGCGGGGCGGCTGATCTCGGACTCGGAGGGGTCGTTGAGCCACAGTTCGAGGCGGCCCGGGATGTTGTCGCGCAGGCCGACGCGGATTTCCGCCCATCGGTTGGCGGTCAGCCACAGGTGGACTCCGACACCGAGGCCGCGGACGGCGATGTCGGTGAGGGTGGTGACGGCGCTGTCGTCGGAGGTGTGCAGAGCGGCCCAGTTGTCGACGACCAGCACGATGTCCGCGGCCCGCACGCCCTCGGGCAGGTCGCCTTCGGAGCGGCGGCTGCGCAGTTCGGCCGCGGACTGGATGTGCAGGTCTCGGAACATCCGCTCGCGTGCGGTGACCAGGCTTCCGACCTCGGCCAGCACCCTGCGCACCCGCTCCTCGTCGCGGCGGCCCGCGATGCCGGCGACATGGGGTGCGTCGCTCAGTCCGTGCAGCGATCCGCCGCCCATATCGATGGCGTAGAACTGCAGTTCTTCGGGGGTGTGGGTGAGCATGGCGCTGAGCATCGCGGTGCGCAGGAAGGTCGACTTGCCGCTCTGCGGGGCGCCCACCAGCGCGATATGTCCTTGGCGTCCCGGCAGATCCGCTGTAAGGGGGATCTGTTCCTGGCGCGAGGGCACGTCGATCACGCCGATCGGGAACACGAGCCGGCCCGTGTAGGGCCACAGGGGGCAGCGCAGGCCCAGCTCCGGGTCGACCTCCGGCTCGCCGAGCAGCGAGCTGAGGGCGAAGTGCGCGGGCAGTGGGGGCAGCCACACCTGGTGGCCCGGGACGTCCTTGTTCACGAGGCGCTCGACTGCGATCTGTAGTTCGGTCGCGCCTCCGTGCGGGGTCCATTCCCGGCGGGTCGCCTCGTTCTCCTCGGGTGCGAGCGGGGCCAGGTCTCCGTGCACGGCGAAGGGAACTGGTTCGGCGGCCGCGGCGGCGGTGTCGGAGTCCTGTTCGCGGTAGGGCGCCGACACGTGTGCGACGCGGAAGCGCTCGTAGATCGACTCGTCGACCTTCAGATAGGCGGAGCCCGGGATGGCGGGCAGGGTGTAGGCGTCGGGGGTTCCGAGGACGGCACGGGACTCGGCGGCGCTGAAGGTCCGTAGGCAGATCCGGTAGGACAGGTGGGACTCCAGGCCGCGCAGCCTGCCTTCCTCAAGCCGCTGGGTGGCGAGCAGCAGGTGCATGCCGAGGGAGCGCCCGACCCGGCCGATCTGGACGAACAGGTCGATGAAGTCCGGCCGTTGGGAGAGGAGTTCGCCGAACTCGTCGACGATGATGAACAGGTAGGGCAGGGGGTCGAGCGGTTTGCCGTTGATGTCGGTGCCGCCGGCGGCCTGACGGAGCTGGTACTCGCGCACGGAGTCGACGTTCCCGGCATCCCGCAGCATGCGCTGCCGGCGCTGTTGTTCGCCCTGCAGGGCCTTGCGCATTCGGTCCACCAGCGCGAGGTCGTCGGCGAGGTTGGTGATCAGACCGGACACGTGTGGAAGTTCGGTGACGCCCGCGAAGGTGGCGCCGCCCTTGAAGTCGACGAGGACGAAGGCCAGGTGCTCCGGCGCGTGCACCATGGCCATGCCGGTGACGAGGGTGCGCAGCAGCTCGCTCTTGCCGGACCCGGTGGCACCGACAACCAGGCCGTGCGGGCCGATGCCGCCCTGCGCCGACTCCTTGAGGTCGAGGTGCAGCGGTTCGCCGGTGCCGGTCACTCCGATGGGGACGCTGAGCAGGTCCTTCGCGTCGGGCTTGCGCCGCCCTGCGGCCGGGTCGAAGGCCGCCATGTCCGCGAAACCGAGCATCCCCGAGAGGGAGACGTCCTCGGCGAGGACCTGTTCGCGTTCGCCGGACAGCCTCAGTGGCGCCAGCGCACGTGCGGTGGCCGTCAGGACGGCGGGCGCCGGCTCGTCGGCGGCACCGTTCTCGATCGCCGCGTACAGGCCCGGCATGCGTCCTTCCAGGACGAGTCCACCGCGTGCGTCCGTGCGGGCGCGGACGTCGACCCGGCCCGGTTCGGATGCTTCCTCCTCCACGAGGCACACCACGTGCACCCCCAGGTCGGGTCCCGCCTCGGTGAACAGGTCGGCCAGGAGCGCGGAACGGGCCCAGGAGGCTCCGGGCTCGTAGTCGTCCAGGATGACGACCAGGTGGCGGCGGGGGCCGCTGTCACGCTGGGTGATGAGACGGCCGTTGCGTTCGGCGCGGGCCGCGACTGCTTCGTCGAAGGCGGCACGCAGTTGATCGTGGATTCCGGCGAGGTTGTCGGCGAGCAGAGGGACGACCTCCTGCTCGCGGATCTGTGCCCGCGGGTCGGGGTCCTGGGTGTGCGGTAGCCACTTCGCCCAGTCCCAGGCGGAGTTGCCGCCGGTGACGACCGCGACCCGCACGTCGTCGGGGGCGTGGAGTACCGAGAGCTGCAGCAGCAGGGCCTGGGCCAGCTCACGGGTGCGCGGGCGCGGCCCCCAGCAGACTGACCACGCCGGACGACCGCAGGTCCAGCCACGCGGCCTGACCGTCCACCGTGCTGTATGCCTCGACGAGTTCGGCGGCGGCGTGCTGGCACTGGATGTCGACCTCGATGGTCGGATCGCTTTGCTCCGGGATGCGCAGCACGTCGGCCAGCGGCACCGTGCCGGTGCCGACCCGCAACTGGAGGAAGTCGGTGTCACCGGGGCGGCGTTCCCACACCCGGCGCCGCCGGGTGGCGATCGCCCACAGTCGGTCGGGGTGCGGATGCCGCCAGGCGTCGGCGGCCTGCTGGCCGACCCTGCTCAGCTGAGCCCGCTTGCGTACACCGGCCAGGTACTCCAGGTACCGCTCCCGCTGCCGGAACTGGTTGCGGCGCCGACTGCTCCGCAGCTGCATCCGCACACCGATGGTGATGCCCACGGACACCACGACGAAGGCGAATCCCAGCAGGATCATCCATGCCCTGCCGTAGGCCACCATGTACGCGGCCATGCTCACGCTGGACAGCAGCGGCAGGAGCAGCATCAGCCATCCGGCCGCGCCCTGCGGCTGGGGCCGCTGGGGCGGTGAGGCCAGTTTCGTCATGCCCTCCGGCACCGGTGGGGGTGCCATCCGGACGGGGCGGTGGAACGGTATTCGACTCACGGTGACTGCCTAGCTGCCTGTCGGGGTGTGGGACACGGGGGGGAGGAGGCGGTGCTCAGTAGGGGAAGGTCATGGTGACCGCTGTCCGGTTGGTGTCGGTGACCTCCTCCGGGTCACCGCCGCCCGTCGCGGTCAGGTTGGTGAGGAACTCGGTGAAGATCTTGGTGACACCCTGTTCGGCCACGCTGAAGTTGCCCCAGGCCATGCCGACGCCGTCCGCCAGCGCGGGCAGGACCCCCCGGGACGGGTCCTCCTCGGTGCCGAACAGCTCGGTCATGACCCGCGTCCACTCGTTCTGCACCTCCTCGGCGTCCGAGGCGGCCTGACCCTGCCACGCCACGCGCAGCCCGTTCAGGGTGGTGTAAATGGTGCTGATGCGATCTGCGACGGAACTGGAGAGTTCGACCAGTGCCCTGGACGTGACGTTCAGTCCGACCGGGGACACGTCGATGACGGAGAGGTCGTAGTCGGCGGTTTCGCTGTCAGCCATTGACACACCTTCCTCGGGTCACAATCCGATGTTCGCGGAGATATGGAGTAATACAACTCAATAGGTACAAAAGGAACTTGCGCTGATAATTCATCGCATAAGCGGTTAGCATGGCATCGGCTCTTCAGGGCCGCCCGGCATGCCGCGTCGCCCGCACACCGGGCCGGGAAGTCGACGCGGCAGAGACCAAGGAGACACCGTGACCGAACCGATCGACTCGAAGTACGACGAAACACCGCTGCCCGACCCCGAGACAGTGGACGAGGACGGCGACGGAGTCGCCGATCCCTCGGAGGACAACGGCAAGGACCTCAGCCACCTGGTACCGGATACAGAGGTCGTCTGGGCCGTGCCGCCCTCCTTCAACATCGACCCGACGGACCTGACGGAGAGCGGGGACGGACCCCCGTCGGAGGAGATCACCGAACCCGCCGGGGATCTCAGGATCGACCTCGGCGCGCTGCGCACCGCGGAGCAGTCGATGCTCACCGAGGCACGCGGCGCGGTGGACAAGTACGAGGAGGTCCGCGCCCTGGTCGCAGCCGTCAAGGACACCGTCTTCGGCCAGGGCGCCAAGGACGCGTATGAGAGAAGGGGAGACAACAGCAACTCGATGGCATACGACCCGCTGCAGGGCAAGTCCGTTGCCAACCCGTTCGCCAAGACCGGCGAGACGTTCGCGGCCGAGATGAACCCGGCCATGGAGCGCGCGCTGCTCGAAGTCGGCGCCACAATCGAGAAATTGGGCGAGTACATCGCGCTGCTCAACCACTCGGGACAGGTCTACGCGGAGGCCGACCGCAAGTCCCGCTTTCCGGCTCCGCCGCCAAGGGCCTGAACCGGCGAGCTGTGCCGCCCCGTTCTGCAGGTGCTGAACGGGGCGGTCGTGCGCCGTGCCACGCCGGCACGCCGCATGCTGGACGGCGTGCGGCGTGCCGGGCGCACCGCGACGCCGCTCAGCCATCCGACGGCCCGTCGGTGACGTTGCTGTAGTTCGTGCCCTCCGCGTCGTGGTAGTTCGCGTACGTGGCGTCCATCCGGCGGAGGATGTCCTGCATCAGTGCTTCCAGATCGTGCTGGCACGTCAGGAACCAGGACTTGATGTCGTCGAACGTGGCGTAGGACGGACTGTTCCACGAGGTGCCGATGTCGTTCATCTTGGCGGCGATTGACGCCATGCCGGTCGTGATCTCCGCCGACTCCCGCCTCACCGCGCCGATCGCCTCCTTCAGTGCTGCGAGGTGTACGAGCCAGTCCTGCGTGCTTTGTTCTGCCATCTGGGAGACACCTGTCTTTCACCCGGTCCGAGGTCCTTTGGCGTCCTGCCGCTTTGCCCTGCTCAGAGAGCCTCTTCCGGGGGGAGGTCCACGGGCAGGAGCGTGGTGAGCAGTTCCTCGTCGGCTGATGCGAAATCGACGGCGCCCAAGCCGAGTTCGGCCACGCGCTGCGCGTGCCTCTCGGTCATCTGCTGGAAGACCTGCCGGGCGCTGCGTCCGTTGCCAAACTGTTCGCCGCGCGGCAGCGTCTCGAAGTAGTCGTGCAGCGCGGCGATGGTCTGCGGCGCGAAGGTGTACTGGTGGCGGTCGGCCTGGTGCTCGACGATGCGCACCAGATCGGACGAGGAGTAGTCGTCGAAGTGCAGGGTGCGGGTGAAGCGTGAGGCCAGGCCGGCGTTGGACTCCAGCAGCCGGTTCATCTCGTTCGGGTAGCCGGCGACGATGACGACCACCTCGTCACGGTGGTCCTCCATCAGTTTCACGAGCGTCGAGATGGCTTCCGAGCCGAAGTCGGTGAATTGGCCCTGGGGCGCGAGGGAGTACGCCTCGTCGATGAAGAGCACCCCGCCCAGAGCGCGCCGGAAGACGGCGGTCGTCTTGGGCGCGGTGTGCCCGACGTACTCCCCGACCAGGTCCCCCCGGTCGGCTTCGACCAGGTGACCGCGGCTGAGCAGACCGAGCGCCGCCAGGAAGCCGCCGTAGAGGCGGGCCACAGTGGTCTTGCCGGTGCCAGGGTTCCCCGCGAAGACCAGGTGCCTGCTCAGCGGCGGCGGCGCGAGCCCGGCGTCCTGGCGGGCCTTCACGATCTGCATCAGCCTCGTGAGCGTGACCACATCGTGTTTGACACCTTCCAGGCCGACCAGCCGGTCGAGTTCGGCGCGGAGTTCCTCCAACTTCGCCGCGGCCGCTTCGGGGGCCTCGGGGTCCTGCTCGCCCTCCCCCGCGGTGCCGCGGGTGGCCACCGCCCTGCGGACATCGGGTACTTGAGTGCTTCCCTGCTCCGTGGGCGGGGGCGGCAAGGTCGGCAGCACCGGATCGACCGCATCCTCGACATGACAGTCCCGCGCGTACACCTCCGCCTCCTCGTCCCGCAGCAGGTCCGTCTCGGTGCCGTCCACGACGCATCGGCGCAGCACGAACCTGGAACGGGCACCGGCGTAAACGGCAGGGAAACGGCTCCCGGTGAAGTGACAGTCGTCGTAGCGGCCTTCGCCCCCGTCCCCGACGTACAGCGCATTCTTCGCCGCAGACTCGACCGTGAGGCCATGAACCGCGGGACGGGCGGACGCGTACACGACGACACCGCTGCCCCGGGACTCGCGCACCGCTCCGCCCTCCACGAGGACCGTGCTGTCCTCCTCCAGGAGCAGGCCCGTGGTGGCTCCGGTGATCGTCACGTTCTCCAGCAGGGCGCCCGTGCCCCGGCCGACCCGGACACCGGCCTCGCCGACGGAGGTGACGGCGCAGTGAGACAGCAGGGGCCGGTGGGTGGTGGTCAGGCGTACGCCGTCGCGGTCGCCTTCGATCCGGCAGTCGCGCAGGGCCGCGTCGCCGCCCTCCACGCACAGCCCCGTCAGCTCGACGTCGGTCACCTCGCAGCGCTCCGCCAGCAGTTCGGCCCGTTCGGTGACACGGACGCCGTATTCGGGGGTGCCCCCGATCGCGCAGTCCTGTACCTCCACCCGCGCCGAACCGCCCAGATGCACGACCGTGTAGGCGGTCTCCCGCACCGTGCACCCGGTCAGTGAGACCCAAGCCTCGCCCGTCGCGTAGAGCCCGTTGGCACCGGTACGGGCGAAGGTGGAGTCGCGCGCGGTGGCGTTCCCGGTCGCGCTGACGACGAGCGCCGTGTCCGTGCAGTCCACGGCCCTCACCGAGACCAGTTCCGCGACGGCCTCTCCTCTGACCAGCACCGCGGCACCGGTGGTGCGGTGCACCTGGCAACGGTCCAGCACGATCGAGCTTTGGTCCTCCACGAGTACACCGGATCGTCCGGTGCGGAAGATCTCACAGTCGTGCAACCGCACACCCTGGGCTCGGTCAGCGGAGTGGACTGCAGCATCGACAGAGGAGGAGACCGCCACCGGGTTGGGGGCCTCGCCGGCCGGGCCGGTGCCCCACTGCCGGCGGCGCTGCGGGCCCGGCGGGCGGCCCGCCGTGCCGCGTACCCAGATCCCCAGACCGGCCGCCTCGTACAAGCGGCACTCACTCAGTGCCGCGGAGGCGTGTCCGTCCACAAGGACAGCGGTGGCTCCGCTGCCACGTATCTCACAGCGGGTCAGAGCCGCGTGCGCGCCGGCGGTCACGACGATGCCGCATCCGGCGACACCGTCCACGAGCGAGTCAGCTAGTTCGAGAGCCGCCTCGTCCTCGACGACCACGCCGTCCCCTGTGCAGCCGCCGACCGTCAGGGCCTCCAGCGTGGTGCGGCTGGTGCCTGTCAGACGTACCGCCATGCCCTCGGCCTGCCGCACCGAGCAGTCGCGCAGCAACGGAGCCGCCCCGGCGGCGACCTCGACGCGACCGCCGGTGATTTCGCAGTCCCGCAGCACCGGTTCACCGCCGCGCAGCAGCACCGCGGCCTCCCGGGGCGCGGGGGAGACGAGGGTGAAGCCGCGCAGCTCGGCGCGGCCCGTGTGCACGGTGACGGCCGGGCCGCGCGGCGCGACCACCCGTACGGTGCCCTTGGCGACTAGGACGATGTCCTTGTCCAGCACCAGCGCCTCGGTGTATGTCCCGGCCTGCACAGTGATCACCCCGCCCGGCCTGGCGTCCCTGACAGCCGCGCCGATGGAGCGGTGCGCGCCCCAACTGCCCGGTGCGACACGCTGTGCGACCGACTTCAGCTCACGCATGGTCCACCGGTCCGGCCCTCGGTCACAGGTCACCGCCCAGGCCGGTCAGCCAGCCGAAGAGACCGAAGACACCGGCGGTCAGCGGCAGGGCGGCGACGACGAGAGCGGTGACGACGGCCCCGGGCCAGGTGGGCCGCTCCGGCTCGATGGGACGCAGGGCCGCACCGAAGGCGAGGAACAGCCCGCAGCCCACCAGGACGGCACCCGCCGCGAACGCGGTCAGCGCTCCCGCGCTGGGCGAGTCGAAGAGGTACTCGGGCGCTCGTACGGCCAGCGCGAGCAGCCCGAGCACTCCGGCGGACAGCAGCGGGATCACGCTGGACAGCACGCGCATCGAGCCGGCCTGGAGCAGCAGCCCGCCGCTGACGCAGGCCACCAGGGACAGGGCGTACGCGTCCCGCGAGGTGGTCAGGGTGAGCAGAGCGGCCGTCAGGATGGTCGCGGTGACAATGCTGAGGAAGGTGAGCAGCCCATTGCCCCGGCGGACGACGGCGGCGACCTCTTCGCTGCTCAGAGCTGGGGCGCCGGTGTCCGGACCGTCGGGCACGAGCACCGCGAACTGGCTGGTGATCCGGGGCAGCAGCCCTGTCAGCACGAACAGCACCAGGGCCACCGCCGCCACCGAGCTGGTCAGACTCGCGTCCGACACGACCAGCGGCACCACGAACAACGCGGTCACCAGTGTCAGAGTCTGGAGTAGCACCGTGGCAAGAGCAGGGAAGGCGACCAGTCCGGCGAGCGCGCCGATCACTGCGGTTCCCACCACCAGGAACGGTGTGGCCACTGGGCCGTCGACCGGCGCTCCCAGGCCGGCGCAGGACAGCAGCGGGCAAGCGGCCAGCGCGAGCAGCTGGCGCACCGGACGGGGCAGCGGCCAGTTCTTGCGCTCGGAGTACCAGGCGAGCAACGCCGAGCACAGCGCGGCCAGCACGAAGAACAACACGGTCACGCCCGCCATCCGATGCGCGCCGAGCCAGGCGGCCGAGATCACCATGACCGCCAGACCCGCACCGAGAACGCTCTGGGCACGCCGGCGGGCGCTCCACAGGCCGCCGTCGTCACGGGCGTTCGCGATCTGTTCGTCAAGGTCAGTGATGGTCAGCTCGTTCAGCTCCGCGGCCCGCTGGTCGCGCAGGTACAAGGTGGCACCGTCCACGATGCCTGCTCCCGACAGCGTGTCGCCGGGGGCCATCGGGGAACCTCCCGACGGCGCGAGTGTCCATACCGGGGGCATGCCCTCGGACTCGGGCTGGCCGCACAGGGTGGCGAGTCGCGGGACGTATTCGGCGATCGGGGCCTGGGCTGGGAGTGCCAGGTCGACCTGCCTGCGGTCGCCGACCACGGTGACCCGGCAGCGTTCATCGGGCACAGATGTTTCCTTCGGTGTTCAGACAGGGGAGGCGCAAAGAGACGGGTGAGAAATGTGGTGCGTCATCGCCGCCAGGTGGACACGTTCGCCCACTCGGCGTCACTGTAGTTGTTCCAGTTGACATTCATGGCGTGGGCAATGCGGCCGAGCACGCCGTCCTCTCCGAAAAGGCCGTTGGCCGCCAGGTCCCACCCGTTCTGCATGTCCTGATAGTAGGTAGCGGCCTCGCTCTCCCTCCACGCGTCGGCCAGCGGCGACAATTTGTTTTTCAGCAGCTGGAGTTCTGTGGTTATCTCTCCGGATCTGGCGTTGATGGTGCTGCCCGCGGCTTCAAGCCCTTCGCCTACGTAGATCGGCGGTGCCGTCGATGTTGGCCATGAATCACTCCTCGAACGCGCCGGCCCTGCGGAAGAACGCGCAAATGAATCGGCTGGATACGCGGATGGATCAGTTGAAGTTCGTGCCGCTCGGGGACTTCGGAACGTCCTCGCCCAACTGGGTGAGGTTGTTCAGGTTCTGCTGTTCGGAGTCCTTGTAGTTCACGTAGCTGCCCTGAAGTCCTTTGGAGATTCCGTCCAGGGCGTCGTTGAGCATGCGAGCGTAAACGTCGTACTTCGCCATCAGGTTCTGGAACTCGGAGTGGGCTATGCCCTGCCAGCTCTGCTCAAGGCTGGTCACATAGAGCTTCAGATCAGCTAGTTGCCCGGCGATCTCCGTCGCCGTGGTAGCCGTATTGGTGGAGGCATCAGCCAGGTACTCCGGTGTCACCCGGTACGTCACACCACCGACGCTTACGGAAGGCTCGACAGCCATGGGTGGAATCCTTCCTTCTCGATCGTTGTCCCGTAGTCAAACATCTCCGTGCCGATGATCGGACCGAGTGAGCAGCACCTGAGCATCTTCTGAACACAACAGAGGGGACGTGCCCAATCCGCCGGGCTCGCGCCTTCGCGACGCCACGGCCTGGGCCCCAGTGGTCACAAAGCCAAGCCCGAACTCGTGGATGTGCTCGTACAGCTCCTGTCGGCATTCATTGGCGAGCTGACGCGCACACGAGCCGCTGAAGGGCTGGTCAACAAAGGAGTAGGGCGGCACCGGTACGGGCGCGGCCTGGGAGACCTGACGCGACAGCCCTGGCGGTGTTCAAGCATCATTGAGATGCGGACTCGAGGAAAAGGACGTGGATCGTCGAGTTCTACGCCGACCCGCCCAACGGGGCGACGGTCGTCTGCGCTGACGAATTCGGTCCGTCGATCCACGGCTCCAGCCCGTCGGCACCGGCTGGTCACCGCGTCAAGAATGAGATCGATTACTCCGGCGGGCCCGAGCGGCCGAGCCGCGTTGCTCGGTGTCGGCGTACACCGGAGCGGTGGGCACCGAGCTCGCGGTAGGGCAGGCGGTCGTGCAGGACGTACCAGGTCGCGATCGGGTGCTTGTACATGACCGCGACCATGGCCCGCTTGCCGCCCCGACGCGCTTGCACGCAGCCGCGGCACTCCGGGCCCTGAAGGACAGTCCCGCGGGATGCACTCAGCGCTGCACGCTGATGACGTATTTGCCGCGCACGCCGCCTGCTTCGAGGCGGCGGTGCGCTTCTGCGATGTCGGCCATCGGGAAGACGGTGTCCACTGCGGGGCGGACGCTTCCCGTCTCGGCCAGTTCGGTGAGTTCGGCGATCCGCTCGGCGGAGGGGTTATTGCTGAATGCTTTGATCCGGTGGGGGGTGAGGGCGGCCCGCAGCCCCACGGTGGCCATGGATGCAAGGGGACGGTCGTGGTCGAAGGCCAGCGCGACCATGCGCCCCCTGCGGGCGAGCCGTGCCCGGTAAGCGCCCAGGCGCGTGCCCACAACGTCGAGGATCACATCGAAACGGTCGAGGTCCTCCGGCCGGGTCGTGCGGTAGTCCAGGGCTTCGTCGGCGCCCAGTTCTACGATCCAGCCGAGGTTGCGGGCACTGGCAAGGGCTGTGACGTGGGCGCCGAGGGGCTTGCCCAACTGCACCGCGACGCTTCCCACGCCTCCCGTGGCCCCACGGACCAGGAGCCGCTCGCCGCTGACGAGGCCGGCCTTCTCGGTCAGGGCGGTCACGGCGGTGGTGCCCGACGTCGGTAGCGCGGCGGCTTGCAGCGGAGTCAGGTTCTCCGGGGCCCGGGCGAGCCGCTGCTCGGGAACGGCGACGTACTCGGCGACGGCACCAAAGACGAGGCGCGGCATCAGCCCCCACACCCGGTCTCCCACGCGCCAGTCGCGCACCCCGGCTCCCAACTCTGCGACGCGGCCCGTGAAGTCCCCTCCGACGCCGCGGGGGAGCCTCGTCCGGCTCACAGCACGAAGTCGGCCCTTGCGGAAGGCGATCTCCCCGGCGTCCACGCCCGCGGCGTACACCTCGACAAGGACCTGCCCCGGCGCGGGTCGAGGGGTGGGCACGTCGGCGACGTGCAGCACTTCAGGACCGCCGAAACGGTCATACCGGATGGCTCGCATGGTCTCTCCTGTACGTCGGGTCCTGGGCTGGGCAGCCAATGGGGTGACACTGCCGTCGGACCGTGTCCTATACGTCCGTCTCACCACAGACGACATGGTCTTGGCTGCTCGGTTGTCCGAGCCGCTCGGCGATGTGTGCGCGCATCGTCTCGGTGCGCTCAGGGGCGGTCACTTCCAAGAGCATGTCGACAAGGTCGGAAGCCAGTGGCCGTGCCTGACACAGGGGCAGGTGCATCCAGGCCTGGACGGCGTTCTGCGCTGCCACTTGGGTGCGCCGCCTGCCCGGTCCGAGCCGGTCGTACCAGGCGAGGGCGAGCCGGATCCAGGAGGCGGTGGCGACGATGTACTCGCCGCTCAAGTAGGCCAGATCCGCACGGAATTGCGCTGCCTCAAGGGTCGCGGCCGCCATGTCGCCCTGCTCTGCGCTGAGCTGCTGCAGGATGGCATCAGCAGCCGGTATGGCCAGGTCGAAGTCGTGGACCCGACCGGCGGCCTGGGCAGCGGTGAGCCGGTCGAGGAGACTGCCCTCTTGTTGCTGCGGCTCGGTTGCCACCCGTTGAGCGGACGCGGTTGCCGGGGCCTGGGTGGTGCCGTCGGGCATGACGCGCATGTCGAACCGGGAGCGGGTGCGGTCATCCTGGACCTGGACGAGGACTGGGAGGCCGCTGCCGACTGCTTCGACATGGAGGATCTGGATGACGGCCTGTGAGGGGTCGACCTCGTCGGGAACGACCTGCGGTTCACTGTCGATACTGAGTTGGCCGTCGCGGGTGATGTGAACCTGGTGGCGGGTGCTGGTGTTCATGGTGTGGGGCTGCAGCAGGTTGCTGCCGACCATCCTCCTCGGTATTCAGAGGTCGTTTTCTCCCGTTGTTTCATCCCGGAATCTGCCGTTTGGTGTGCCGTGTCGGATCGCGCCAGGAGATGGTGTTCTCGCTGGTGAGGCGGCGGGCCATGAGATCGGTCATGGCGAGGTGGATCATGGCTTCGGAACGGACGGTCAGGGTCTCGTAGTCGCGGGCGAGACGGCGGTGGAGCATGAGCCAGCCGTAGGTCCGCTCGACGCTCCAGCGCTTCGGGATCGGGGTGAAGCCCCTGGTCCCAGGTGCGCGCGCGGTGATTTCCATGTCGATGCCGAGGGCGGCGGCGTGCTCCACGAGGTGCTGGCGGTAGCCGCCGTCCACCCACACTTTGCGGATGCCAGGGTGGTCGGCGGCGACCTGGTCCAGGAGCCAGGTCCCGGCGACGGAGTCCTGCACGCTCGCCGCGGTGACCAGCACGGCCAGCAGGAGACCGAGGGTGTCGGTGACGATGTTCCGCTTCCTGCCCACGATCTTTTTCCCGGCGTCGATGCCCTGGCTGGAGACATGAACGCTGGTGGAGGTCTTGACGCTCTGGGCGTCGATCACGCAGGCCGACGGCTCGCTGTTCCGTCCTTCCTTCTCCCGTAACAGTTGCCTGAGCAGGCCGTTGAGATGGGCGAACACACCTTCCTGCTGCCACTTGGCGAAGTAGCCATAGACCGTGTTCCAGTGCGGGAAGTCGTGCGGGAGATAGCGCCACTGGATCCCGGTGCGGTCCACATACAAGATCGCGTCCATGATGTCGCGCAGGTCGTGCTCGGGTGGCCGGCCGAAGTCCAGAGCCCGGCCGCGGCGCTCGAAGCGCCAGGCCGAGAGCACCGGCTCGATCAACTCCCAGCGGGCATCGGACAGATCACTCGGATACGGACGTCGCGACGGCATGCTTCCGGCGTATCGCCGCGGATCGGGGGGTTGCCAGGCGCGAAGCAACGGCGCCCGAAGCACACGGCCACGAAGACGGGGGCATCCTGGGATGAGACAGGAACGAGTCGCATCCCGCCCCGCCCGTCACCCCGCAGGGCCCACAGGACCCGACCACACCCACAGCCCCTTCCGCACCGCCACCCCGCACCCCGAGAATCGCCCCATACCTGTTCGAGGCAGATGAAAACGACCTCTCAGAGGTCGTCTCAACTGGTGAGCGTGTGTCTCGGCGGGCTTGCGCCGACGCTGGCCACGGCGGGAGCGGATCGGCGGGATCCCCCGCACGAGGGGCTCCAGGGCCTGGCTGTCGTGCAGGTTGGCGCCGGAGATACCGACAGAGAGGAGCAGACCGGTCCGCCCGTATTTAGGTGGATCTTCGATCCTTTCTTGCACCGGTCCACAGGATTCGGACCTGTCAGCTCCCCCAACACGAACCGTCAGGCTTCTGACCCAGCCGATCGAGACGGCCTCTTGAGCCTGAGTTTCAGCGCATCACGCTAGAAAATGCCGCCCCAGGCGTGACGCTCGTCGGGGGCGGGATCGTCGACCACACGAATCTTCTCCCCGATCAGAGCGGTGGTACGTGCAGGTTGTGTCATAGGGCTCCCAGCCGGGCGTCCCCTTCCGCGCGAAGGACACCCACGCCTCGTGTGCTGTGGCGGCTGTCGCCGGCGAGGGATGGTCTCCGATGAGGGCCCGTACGCTGTCGTGGTTCTCCGTCCGGAAGACGAACGGCAGCTCGGTGGCGTGGCACGAGCCGAAGCCGTGGTTGTCGGCCGCCTCCAGGTGGTCGAAGCGGTACACCCAGGTGGGCCCGCATCCCCGGCGATGCGGGCTTCGGCGTACTGGAGGGCCGGAAGGGCGTAGGACCAGTCGGTGCCGATCGCCGCGAGCAGGTCGCCGGGGGGTCGCGCCGGGACGCGCGGCGCGGTAGATCGCCACCCCTTCTGGCCCAAGCCCGTACCCGCCGCCCCGGCGAGCAGGGTGAATTCCTCCACCGTGTCCAACATGTTCACGGCCACTAGGCCCAAGCGATTCTCGTCGCGGTTCCAGCCTGTCAGCAGCGGAACAGGGACTCCGGCCCCGACGCGAGCGGCGTCCAGCGGATGGACCGGCAGGACGGTGCCGTCGACCACCGGTGCGAAAGACAGCCCCCTCAGGTCCAGGCTTGCCCACTTGTCGGGGGCGGTACCGAGTTGGACCTCCGTGACCCCCTTGGAGGCGGCACGCCTGGGCCGGTCCTGCGGAACGGCTGCGATGGCGTCCCTGGTGGTCGGCACTTCGAGTGCCTCGGCCAGCAGGCTGCCGACCGCCAGCCCCTGCTCGGCGGTGAGCGTGTTGGCGGCGGCGCCGGACTGTGTGATGGCGCGGGCGAACAACCCGGCCGCGGATGGCATCACCAGCAGGGTGGCCACGCTCATCGCACCGGCTGACTCCCCCGCCATCGTCACGTTCCCGGGATCACCGCCGAAGGCGGCGATGTTGTCCCGCACCCACTCCAGCGCGGCCACCTGGTCCTGGAGGCCGAGGTTGGCCAGGCAGTCGTCGAGGAAAAGGAAACACTCCGCGGCGAGCCGGTAGTTGATCGCCGCGCAGACCACGCCGCTACGCGCCAAGGCCGACCCGTCGCACGCCGCCACGGAATTGGAACCGTTGGCGAACGAACCACCATGAATCCACACCAGCACCGGAAGGCCGCCTGCCTTGAGGTCGGGCGTCCATACATTGCGGTTGAGACACTCCTCTCCCCCGATCTCCACCTCGGGGAAGAGCCGCCGGAAGGCAGGCGGGTAGTCCCCCTTCGGCACCGTCGGCCCCATGCGAGCCGCGTCACGGACGCCCTGCCACGGAACCACCGGCTGCGGGGGCCCCATCCTGTCCGCCCCGAAAGGTGGCGCGGCATACGGGACTCCCAGGAAGGAGACGACACCCTCGCGTAAACGACCTCCCACGGTGCCGCCCTCGACAGTCACCTGGGTGCCATGCACGTCTTTCGACATCAGACACTCCTGCGCATCGTTCGCATCAGATGTTGATCGGTGAGATAAGACGGCCGGCGCTGATGACGGCCCGGCGGTGCCGCGGATCGATCAGGTGGGAGATGTCCGCGAGCGGGTCGGCGTCCAGGAGCAGAGCGTCGGCAACGGCGCCCGCAGTCACGGTGCCCACGACGTCCCGCTTCCCGATCTTTTCCGCGGCGCGACCGGTGGCCGTGGTGATGATCTCGGACAGGGGCAGCCCGGCCTTGGCGAACAGCTGCAACTCACGCAGCAGGGCGCTGCCGGGCGAGGGCATGCCCATCGCGACGTCACTTCCGGCAACGAGCTTGACCCCGGCTTCATGGAAGAGGGGCAGCGTGCGCATTGCGTAATCGAACCGGGTCTGTGCTTCGTCGACCGGGTGGTGTGGGAACGGCATGCCCCAGAAGGGCCGAGCCGCGATCGCAGCGGCATCCTCGGCCGAGGAGATCCCCTCAGCGACGAGTTCGTCCAGGTAGGCGGGGTCCCCGCTGCGGCCCAACTGCTCCCAGGTGACAAGCGTTGGGCAGTAAAGGGTTCCCGTCTCGGCCAGCAGGGCGGCGATCTGCTCCGCTTCGCTCACCTCGGCGGGATCCTCCGGGACGAAGGAGTGCTCGATGCAGTCGGCTCCGGCCGTGACCGCCTCCCGCAGATCCGTGCCTGTTGCCACATGGACCAGTACCTTCTTGCCCGCGCCGTGCGCGACCTGGATGATCGCCTCGAGCGCGGCCAGGGCAACCCGCTCGCCGCCTCTGGGCTTTCCGTCAAAGATGCACTTGACGAAGTCGACCTGATCGAGCAGTTTCTCGACCTGCCGATGTGCCTCGTCGGCATCGCCCACTCCGACGGCCATGGAACGCTCGCCATGGAACGACAGGGGCCAGCCTCCGACACTGGTGAAGACGGGTCCTGCGAAGAACAACGATGCCGCGGTGCCGCTGGCCCGGCCGGCCTCACGGATCGTGCGGCCCTGCGTGACCGATCCCCCGAGATCACACACCGACGTGATGCCGGAGTGCAGATAGTCGGTCAGGATTCCCTGGAGGTATGGCAGCCGCTTGGCTTGCGGCAAATGCATGGCGAACCCCATGAGGTGCGTGTGGCTCTCCCACAGACCTGGCAGCAGGTAGCCGCCGCGTCCGTCCAGAACCGCTTCGCCGTCGTCGCCGCTCGGCGCCCTGGCGGTGTCCGCGCCGGACGGACGGATGTCCTCGAATCGCCCGTCGGCGATGCGGACGTCCATCGCGGGCAGGCCGGCACCGCCGGTGCCGTCGATGACGGTCACGTTCTTGATGATCACGTTCGGTTCCGTTCGATGAGGTCGATCGAGGACTGTGCTCGCTGGCGGGATAACGGAGTCCAGGTGAGCCGTGGGAAGAGGCACAGTGCGTTGACGTGTTCGCCGGCGTCGAAATCGGCGCCGACGAGGCGTGCGATGTTCTCTTCGCTCAGCAAGCGCTTCCTGGCTGTTCGCAAGTTCGGGCAGGGGAGGGCTGGCGCCGCGACTGTCCGTGAAGCCGCCGCCAGGTCGGGCGCTGCTCCAAGGCTGGCCACCGGGAGCAGGATCATCCAGGCTCTGTCGATCCCAGGCTGCGGTCGCGTTGGAGGAACTGGAGGGGCCCCGGACCGTCGCGCGACCTCACCACCTTGGCCGCAGTGACGGCCTTCTCAGCGCGTCAAGGTCAAGCGGAGCCAGTTCGAGCAACGGCCGGTCGTCCGACGTGGTCGCCGCCGGGCCGCACGCAGGTCGACGGGACCAGACCGAGGCCACCGATCACACCACTACAGCAGTTTGTCGAGGGTGATGGGCAGCGTGCGTACCCGGATGCCGGTGGCGTTGAAGACGGCGTTGCCTACGGCGGCGGCCGAGCCGACGGTGCCGATCTCCCCGAGGCCGCGGGCGCCGAGGCTTCGGGTCCCGACCTCCCCGCCGTCCTCGCCGAGCGGACCGGTGAGGTGCGGGTCAGGCCGGTCGAGGAGGTGCACGTCGATGTGGGGGATGTCGGCGTTCACGGCTACCAGGTAGTCGGCGAGGTTGCTGCCGGCCAGCCGTCCCGTGTCATGTTCGAGGTGGTTTCCCTCCAGCAGGGCCCCCGAGATGCCGAAGATGACTCCGCCGACGATCTGACTCCGGGCGGCCCGGGCGTTGATGATCCGCCCAGCATCCACGACGGTGGTGAAACGGGTGACGCGGATCTCGCCGGTGAACCGGTTGACGCGCACCTCGCAGAAGTGCGCGCCGAAGCTGTGGTACGTATACCCGGGGGCGGCGCCGGCGGGCTCGGATGCGGTGGCGTCCATGCTCCGCGACCCGAGGGCCCTGAGCAGCGCGCCGAAGGTCATCGAGCGGTCATTCCCGTACAGTCGGCCCTGCTCGTAGCGCAGGTCCCCGGGGTCCTTTCCGTGCCACGGCGATTCGGAACGGGTCACTGCGAGCTGCTTGAGCGCGTCGATCGTGTCGCGGGCGGCCGCCACGACCGCCGGGACCGTGCTCTGCGTGGCGCCGGAGCCCACGGCGGGTGCGCCCGGGGGCAGCGCCGAGTCGCCGATCTCGGAGGTCACCCGCCCCAGCGGGAGCCCCAGGGCGTCGGCGCCGGCGACCGCCACCATCGTCCACGCGCCGGTGCCCAGGTCCGAGGTCCCTGTCGACACCACGGCGGTGTCATCGTCGAGCAGCCGGATCCTGACGCTTGCGGCCTGACGGTTCGCCGGGTACGCAGCGCTGGACATTCCGGTGCCGAACAGCCACTGCCCGTCGACGCGCGCGCGGGGCGTGGAGCTGCGGGCCGACCAGCCGAAGCGTCGTGCGCCGTCGCGATAGCACTCGTCGAGGTGCTTGCTCGACCACGGCCGGCCCGTGGAGGGGCTGACGGTGGCGTAGTTGCGCAGTCGCAGCTCGACGGGGTCGACACCGGTGGCGATGGCAAGTTCGTCCATCGCCGTCTCCAGGGCGAACGCCCCGGGGGCCTCGTTGGGCGCCCGCATCGCCCAGCTGCTCGGCATGTCGAGGATGACCTGCTGCGGGTTGATGCGCAGGTTGGGTGTGTTGTAGAGCGTGTCCGAGGTGGAGTGGCCCGGGATCAAGTTCCACCCACCAGCGGCCGGCCTCTCGGCGACGCTCTCGTGGCTGATGACGTTGAGGACTCCGTTGCGGGAGGCACCCAGCCTGACCGTCTGGGTGAGGTGCGGACGGTGGCCGACCAGGGTGAACATCTGCTCCCTGGTGAGGGTGAGCTTGACGGGGCGGCCAAGCTCCCGGGCCGCAGCGGCTGCGACCGGGGCCTCGCTCCACACGATGACCCGGGCCCCGAAACCGCCGCCGACGTACCGCCCGACCAGCCGCACCTGCTGTGGGGGGACGCCGAGCCGCTGGGCCAGCAGGATCGTGAACGGCGTTGGCATCTGCGCGCCGGCGTGGACGGTCAGGCGGTCGCCGTCCCACTCGGCGAGGACGGTGTGAGGTTCCATCGCGGCGTGGTGCTGCACCAACTGTTCGAAGTCAGCTTCCACGACGACGTCGCTGGCGGCGAGCGCCTCGTCGATCGACTCGATGCCGGGGGCGAGGACTGTGACGCTGCTCGGCTCCCCGGTGGACGTGGGGTCGGAGGGCTCGCGGGGTCCGTTCGCGAGGGAGGAGCGCGGTGGCTGCGCGTCGTAGGTGACGGTGATCAGCGCCGCGGCGTCGCGGGCCTGCTCGACACTCTCGGCAACGACCACGGCGATGATCTGGCCGTAGTAGCGAACGGTCATGTCCTGCAAGGGGATGTAGTTCTCGCCGAAGAAGCTGAACTCGGGTGCGAGCGGGTACAGCCTCAGGCGCCCGTCCCCCGCGACGTACACGCGCAGGACTCCGGGAGCGGCCAGCGCGGCGGCGGTGTCGATGGAGCGGATCGTGCCCCTTGCGACCGTGCTGGTGACGACGTGGGCGTAGGACATGTGGGTGGCCGAGTAGTCACCGGAGTAGCGTGCGGCTCCGGTGACCTTCAATCGGCCGTCTACGCGGGCGACTTCACGCCCGACTGGAGAGACGGTCATCCTGACTCCTGCCTGCTGGGAACGGCGCCCGCCAGCGGGACGCGGGGGCGGTGGATGGACATCGCGGTGGGCAGGGCTGCCCCGGTGCCGCCGTGGCTCGCGGGTCGACGCGCAGCGCGTGCCAGCCATCGTTGAGCGTGACCCGTACTGCCACGGGCCTGTGGCCCTGCGCAGCCACGGCCGGCGCGGCGCCCGTCACGGTCGGCACCAGCGGTGTCGCGGCAGTTGCGGCGACGGCACCGGCGCCCAGGAACCCTCGAGGAGACACGTCCGACCGATCCCGGCCCTCCTCATCGTCTGGGATCATGCGCTTCTCCTGGTTGTGCGCCGGAAGGCACCTCGACGGCTGGCGAACTTCGGTACGACCGAGCGCTTGAGGTGCTCCTCCCAGGTTGACCAAGAAGGCCGATGGCTGCCAGGACTCGCCGATCCGAGGTTGGGCGATCCGGGCGTACCTCGACCGGCCGGGCACGGCTTCAACACCTACAACGCCGAATGCGCCGCGCTCACCGAACGTCTCGTCGCGCTCGAAGCCCAGAGGATCTCGCGGCGCCTGGCGCTTTGCCCCACTGATCCGCGCCACGAGGTGCCTTCGTGGGTGTCAGTGGAGTGGCTGTGGGCTGGTGACGGGCAGCAGTTGGAGTTTCTCGTAGCTCTGTGTGCCAGGGACGGCTGTGTGGAGGAGCAAGGAATGCACTTGGCCCGGACGATGAGCTGCTCACAGTCCAGTTCGAGTGCGCCGAACTCGGGGTGGATGCTGATCTTGTGGTCGTTCCACATCGTCCGGAACTCCTAAGGCGCCATTTCGTTTGGCGTGATCTTGCGGCAGTCTGGAGCGATGACTGTTGGACTCGTCGAGCGGATGGTGCCGGACGGCTTATGGGAGCTGTTCGAGCGTGTGGTGCCGCCGGCACCGGAACGCCCGCAGGGCGGTGGCCGACGCCGGCACGGGGACCGGGAGGTGCTGGCCGCCATCATCTTCGTGGCCACGTCGGGATGCACTTGGAACCAACTGCCGCCCGGCTTTGGTCCGTCGGGAGTGACGGCGTTTCGTCGTTTCACCGAGTGGTCCGAGGCAAGGGTGTGGGCCAAACTCCACCGCCTGGTCCTGGACGAGCTCGGCGCGCGCGGTGAGCTGGACTGGTCGCGGTGCGCCATCGACTCGGTCAGCGTCCGCGCCCTCAAAGGGGGCCGCTGACCGGACCGAATCCGACCGATCGAGGCAAGAGCGGATCGAAAATCCACCTCATCGTCGACCGCAACGGCCTGCCCCTGTCGATCGGCATCACCGCGGCGAACCTGCACGACAGCCAGGCTCTGATACCGCTGATGCGCGGCATCCCGCCGATCCGCTCCCGCTTCGGACCACGGCGCCGACGGCCAGCCAAACTGCACGCCGACAAGGGCTACGACTTCGACCACCTGCGCAGCTGGCTGCGGCGACGACAGATCGTGCCCCGCATCGCGCGTCGCGGGATCGAAACCTCCGACCGACTGGGCCGGCACCGCTGGGTGGTGGAGCGAACGATGTCCTGGCTGAACGGATGCCGACGCCTGCATCGCCGCTACGAGCGCAAGCCCGAACACTTCCTCGCCTTCGTCGGCATCGCCAGCACCCTCATCTGCTACCGCCGCATCACCAAATGAAATGGCGTCTAAGAGGCGTTCCCCGGGCGCGTAGAGGTGTCCGATGGTGGGGTCGGTGAACCAGCGGTAGCCGATGCTGCGGTCCGGGCCGGTACAGGCGGTGAGCGCAACGCCCAGCGGAGTCTGACGCAGCCACTCGGCGAGTTCGGTGATGATCTGCGCGGGCGCGTCGCTGGCGGTCGAGGACACGCAGCCGGCCGGGGTTGATGTGCTCACCGACTCCGCCAACTCCGGGGCGAGTTGTCACCGGCCAAGCGGAACAGGTGGTCGCGCTCGTCGAGCGAGAGGTGGAGTCCTCGCGCGATCGAGGCGCTTATCTGCCCCAACGGCGGGATCCCACGCTCCCGTTCCAGGCGGGCACAGTAGTCGGTCGACATGTGGCAAAGCGCCGCCACCCCCTCCTGCGCAGCCGCCGGTCCTGCGGCGCTGCCCACGCGAAGGGACCGGCGTCCTTGGGTCGCAGTGACTCCCGGCGGCTCCGAAGGAACTCCGCGAGGCCGGTCCGATCGATCACCATGGGTTCCTTACCTCTCCCCCTCAGCACTGCCTCGTCCCTCCCGGGCACGCGCCCGGCAGGGCTGGCCGATCCACCGCTCAGAGGATCGGATCGGCCATCAGTGGACTGGTGAGTCCTGGATGCGCGGCCGACGGCGGCCCAGCATGAACGCACAAGCCGACCGCGGCTGACTCGTCGCTGAACGAAAGAGACCACTAATGGCTCGGAACATCGACATCACTATCCCCGACCTGTCCGGGAAGCTCGCCCTCGTCACCGGGGCGAGCGACGGGATTGGGTTCATCATCGCCTCCCGCCTGGCCCAGGCGGGCGCGGAGGTGGTCATGCCGGTCCGTAACTCCACCAAGGGCGAGCAGGCCGTCGACCGCATCCGTGCCCTCGTCCCGGGCGCGAGAGTCACCACCCGGGCCCTGGACCTGGCCTCGCTCGACTCCGTGACCGCCCTCACCAAGCAGCTCGTGGGCGAGGGCCGCCCGATCAACCTGCTCATCAACAACGCCGGCGTGATGCAACCCCCGAGCCGCCTGACCACCCAGGACGGGTTCGAGCTGCAGTTCGGTACCAACCACCTCGGCCACTTCGCCCTCACTCAGGGCCTCCTGCCCCTGCTCATCGAGGGCAGGGCCCGAGTCACCCACCAAACCAGCATCGCCGCCCGCAGCGGCGCGATCAACTGGGACGACCTCAACTGGGAGCGGGACTACGACGTCACGAAGGCCTACCGCCAGTCCAAGATCGCCGTCGGCCTGTTCGCCCGCGAACTCGACGTCCGCAGCACCGCGGCCGGCTGGGGCATCACCAGCAACCTCTCCCACCCCGGCGTCTCTCCCACCAACCTCCTCTCCGCCCAGCCCGGCTTGGGACGGCAGAAGGACACCGGCGCCGTCCGGATGATCCGCGTGCTCTCCCGCGTGGGCGTCGTCGGCACCCCCGCCACCGCCGCTCTGCCCGCACTACTGGCCGCCACCAGCACCGACGCGCGGGGCGGCCAGTTCTACGGCCCCAACCGAGCCGACGTCGGCGGCGCCCCCTCCGAGCAGATGCTGTGGCCCCCGCTGCGCAACATGGACGAGGCCCACAGGATCTGGGAGGCGTCCGAGCGGCTGATCGGTGCGCAATTCTCCGCCTGACGTCCCGACACCACCGCCGTCACGGCACTGACACCATCGCCTGGCTCGTCTGGCACACGCGTGAAGGACGACCACGTCGCCGACGTCACCGGCGCCGCGTAGGTGTGGACGGCCGCGGTCCTGCTCGATGCGTTCGGTCTGACGTTCCGGCCCGCCGTCACGAGGTACGGGCACGGGCCGAAGGAGGCGGCGGCGGTCCGCGGCCTCGGCCGCGAGGCGCTGAACGGCTACGACGGTGCTGCGCGCGAGGACAAGTAGCGCTCATCACGCACGGAGTGTCGACCCATGCCTTGACGTCGGTTTCCAGGCCCCTCACCTCTGTCGTTACTGGCCTGTACTGGACCGCCTCTGCCGTCCCGACGTCCGGTGGGTCACATACCCGGTCCGGCATCATGCCGCGGCCTCGGGCCGATTGCCCGCTCCAGCTCCTTCAGGTCGACCTCAGCCTGGGATCGACAGAGCCTGGATGATCCGGCTCCCGGTGGCCAGCCTTGGAGCAGCCCTCGGCCCGGAGGCCACACGGACGGTCGCGGCGCCGGCCTTGCCCTGCCCGAACTTGCGACCAGCCAGGAGGCACTCGATACGCGCGGCACGGCCGATGAGACAGAGCGCTTCGGCCACGGAACGGTTCGGGCGGTCAAGACCGCCCTCCATGCGAGGGTGACCGATCGACGGCAGTGCACAAGATTGGAAGATTCGGTAGTACCCATGCCTATGTCTGTCGACTCCCATGGAAGCGTGCTGGCCGCACTGCGGAGAGAATCCTTCACCGGACGCGCCGTCGAACTGCGGCTGCTGCGGGGGCTGATGCGCAAGGAGGCCCGGGGCTGCTTCGTGGTGTGGCTGCACGGCATGGGGGGTGTCGGCAAGAGCACCCTGATGCTCCGGTTCGCAGACGAGGCGCGGATGCAGGGCACGGCCGTTCGCACGATCGACATGCGCTACACGGATGCGACATCGGATGCCTTCCTGGCCGCCCTGGAGGCGCAAGGACCGCCGGAAGAGGCGCAGTTGCTGCTGATCGATTCCGCGGAGTCGCTGGGTCCGCTGGAGTGGTGGCTGCGCGAGGAGTTCCTGCCCCGTATGCCCACGCACCTGCTTGTCCTGGTGGGCTCGCGCCGGCCCCCGGAGACCGAATGGCGTACCGACCCGCAGTGGTGGCACGCGCTGCGCAGCGTGCGGCTTTCGGGCATGGACGACACCGAGGCGCTCCTGCTCCTGCGCAACCGGGAGGTGCCCGAGTCCTCGGCGGCCGACATCGTACGGGCCGCGCACGGACTGCCACTCGCACTGGCGCTCTTCGCCGACGCCATGGAATCATCCGCGGGCACAGCCGGGCCGAGCGGCGAGCCAGGGCTGTACGACTCGCCCGACCTGGCACGGGAGCTGCTGAAGCGGCTGCTGCCGGAGACTCCGTCACCGGCCAGGACCGACGCGCTCCGGGTATTGGCCCTGGCCCGGGTCACCACCGAGGAACTGGTGCGGCGCACCCTGGATGTGCCCGTGGCGGAGGCCCAGATGCTGTTCGCCTGGTTGCACGGGCTGTCGTTCGTGGACAGCACCCCCGCCGGTCTCTTACCGCACGAGCTGGTGCGAGACGCGCTGCTGGTCGATCTGCGCTGGCGCGATCCGGAGAAGTACGAGGTTCTGTTCCGACGGCTGCACGCGCATCTGGCCGAACGGCTGACGCAACGCACGGGTGGCCGTTGGGAGTTCGGTGCCGGCCTCGCCCACCTCGGGAGGGCGAGTTCCGTCGTCCGCGAGGCGGCGGACTGGAGCGCCGCGGACCGTTTCCGGTTACGGTCCGCACTTTCGAAGGACCTGCACCCGGTGCTGTCTGCCATAGAGGAGGAGCACGGTGTCGCGGCCGGCCATCTCGCCCGGCAGTGGTGGGACCGACAGCCCTCGGCGTTCGTCGTTGCTGAGGACGACCGCGGTGGTGTCGTCGGCACACTCGTGGCGCCGTGTCTGGAACCGGGTGTCACGAACCTGCCCGACGATCCGGTCGCGCATGCCGCGCTCGAACACGTGAAGGACCAGTCGTCATCGCTGCGACGCACGGAGCGACTGCTTCTGGGGCGTTGGAGCACCGGCAGCGCGGTGGCGACGTGCTTCGCCCTCACCACCTTGTGGGCGACCACGCCGGGTATCGCGGTGAGCTGGACTTGCGCGGCACGGGAGCAGGAGGAACTGTCGCGGCTCCTCAGCCTGTTCGACCAGCAGCCCGGGGAGACGATCACCTGCGTGGGCGGTGAGTCGATCCTCTCGTTCGTGCGGGACTGGCGCAGCATGCCGTTCGCCCACTGGGCGGAGGCACTGAGCACCCGGCTGCTGGCCGACGAGCCCGCAGGGGCCTTCACTCCGGCCACCGAGCCGGTGACACCCGCCATGATGACGTGGCCGGAGTTCGTGGCTGCCGTCAAGTACGCCTACCAGAAGGTCTCGCAGCCGGAGCAACTGGCCCACAGTGCGCTTCTGCGCACCCGGCTGGTGACGTTCGATGCCGGCCCCGCCGAGCTGCGCCAGGTACTCACGGAGACCGTGGCGCAATTGCGGGCGCAGCCCGGCCGGCGGCAGTTGGCCGACATCCTGGAGATCACCTATCTGAGCGGGCCACGCAGCCAGCAGGCCGCGGCCAACCGGGCGGCGCTTTCCTTCAGCACCTACCGGCGCCGGCTGTCCGCCGCGCTAGTGACGGCGGCGGAACTGCTGCGGGAGCGCGAACTGTACGGTCCGGCGCCGATATGAGCCGTATCCGGCCCGCTCCGCCCGCCCCGCGCACCGGCGGCGGTGTTCGTGTCCCGGGTCCGGCCTCGCGCGCTCCCCCAGGTGCCCGGCTGCCCGAAACGGGATCCGAAGGCCGCATCCGGGGCGGAAACGGAGCGGACGGGATGGGCGCTTCGGCACACCCACTGTTGAAATTCTCTGCGAGTTGGGAACAGCGTTGACTGAAATCGACCAGGACGAAACGAAACGGCGGCAACGGGCGCGGTTCGCCGACGCACTAACGACCAGTGCCCAGCAGCCGGGAGAACGCTCCCGCATGGGGACCCGGGTCGCCGGCGCGGTGGCCGTGCTGGCACTCGCCGCGGGCGCCACCCTGGGGGTGGGCGCGTGGCGCAGTTACCAGGCTGACGAGAAGACGCAGGAGGCGGAGCTGTCGGCCGAGCAGGCCGCGGCCCACGAGCAGCTCACCGGATCCCCGTCACTGTCCGCCGAACCGAAGGTGACGAAGAAGAAGACGGTCACGGAGCCCGGCACGAGCGTCGAGCCGCGGGGCACGAGCGTCGAGCCACGGGTACCCGACCCCGTCGTCGTTCCCTCGGCCTCTCCGACGAAGAAGCGAACCGAGACGCGAGCGGAGGACACGGCCAAGGCCGAACTGCGGAAGCTGACGGCCGCCTCTCGCACGGTACTGCTGAAGAACGTGGTCACCGGATTGTGTGCCGACATCCCGTTCTACGGAGCGGGCAAGAAGGGCGAGGTCATCAACCAGTACCACTGCGACGGCACCGACAAGGACAACCAGCGGTGGAGGATGACGTCCCCTCGTCCCGCCGCAGGCCCTGGCGGCACCGATCTCGTGCAGTTCGCCAATCTGAAGGACGGCCTGTGTTTCGACCTGCCGACCCGTGGGGCACAGCCTTCGGGGACCGGGCTCTCAGAGGCCCACTGCACCGGAACCATGGGCGACAACCAGCTGTGGTGGTTCGATCCGGCCGGGGACGGCAGCGTCATGATCCGCAATTACGCCAGCAACCACCTGTGCCTCATGGTCGCCGGAGCGGGCGCCGTGAAGAAGCAGCCGGACCAGCGGCTGGTGATCGGCTCGTGCGGTACACGGGACGACGGCCGCTGGCGACTGATCGAATGACTCCGGCCGGCGGACACAGTTGGGGTGACCGCTCCAAGGCCGGGCGGGCGCTAACGGTGGCCCGTCAGGTCTGTTCTGTGGGAGCAGGCGGTTGACGCTGGCTGCTGATTCGGGGCATCCCGCCAAGCCGCTCGCGCTGTGGCCCCAGGCGCCGTTGCCCGGCCAAGCTCCACGCAGACAAAGCTACGACTTCCCTCACATACGGAGCTGGCTGCGCCGCCGGCAGATCGTGCCGCGCATCGCACGCCGTGGGAAGGAGAGCTCCGGGCGCCCCGGCCGGCACGCTGGGTGCGGTCTCGGACCGTA
This sequence comes from Streptomyces sp. SAI-135, assembly GCF_029893805.1. Lineage (NCBI taxonomy): Bacteria > Bacillati > Actinomycetota > Actinomycetes > Kitasatosporales > Streptomycetaceae > Streptomyces > Streptomyces sp. SAI-135. The sequence goes on along the minus strand of NZ_JARXYP010000002.1, from coordinate 9,129,378 downwards.
CCGGCCCGCTGCAGAGTGCCAGCTCTGCGGGCCGGGACGACCGTACCGTCGCTGTTACGGAGGTCGATCGCCAGCAGAACGACGTCGAGGGCGGCCTCGTCCTGGCGTGCGTCCGCGTAGCCACACGTTGTCATCGCTCGTCAGCTTGCCGTAGCGGGCGGTGTGGGCTCGACGGCTGCGCTCGCTGGTTTCGACAGGCGCCGAAACCTCGGCTCTGTTCTGCGAGGTGTCTTATTGACCATCTTTCTCGACGGCACTGCGTCCACCACTTCCCCGGAGGTCTCCTTGAACGACGCACGACGATCACAACCTCCCTCCTGTGACCGCCTGCGCGGGCACGTGGCCAGGGCGCCTCTGCGCCTCGTGCTCAGGGTTTACTGGGGTGGCATGTACGCCGCGTCACTGTTCTGGCCCCGTCGTGCCGGGCGCGGTGAGTCACCCGACCGGCGGATCGACGAGCGTTAAGGGCTGTCCCGTAAATGAGCTAGGGGCGTCACGATCGACCATCGCCGCCTCCACAACCTCACCCTGTGAGGTTGTGGAGGCGGCGATGCCGAGCACGGGACGGCCAGCGCCGTTGCCATATGTCCGCCTATCTCACCAGAGAAAAGGGCACGACCGGTCGGGGCGGCAAGCTGGTCAGCCCGTCTGCCCTTCTGGGCAGCCAGTCGCTGATCACGCCGTGTCCGCGTCTTCGCGCACAGCTCTGAGACACCTTCGAGGAACACGTCTCCCCTTGCAGCATCCGTAACTGCTGGTTCCACTTGAAGAAGCGGGGCACACACCGGACCTTCGGCGGTCGACCGCGGCCGCTCCGGCAGCAAGCACCACCTGATCACAGACCGGCACGGAACGCCGCTTGTGATGTCGCTGACCAGCCGAAACCGTCACGACGTCACCCAGCTCATACTCCTGCTGGGTGCAATCCCCTGCATCCGCGGCCTGGTGGGCTGGCCCCGTCACCGGCCGGTGCGGCTATTCGCCGAGCGTGTGCTTTGCCGCAGCGCCGTACCCCCGTTGGGGCAGGGGTGGAGTGCGCTGAGGTCGCACTGCCAGAAGTCGAGTCGGCGGAAGCCGGAGATGACGCGCACGTCGCCGGTCTTGGCGATGACGTAGGCGGGAAGGTTGTCGCTGCGGGTCCAGTGGGTGTCGTGTCGGTGGGCGTAGTCGCTGCGGTCGGTGTGCCAAGCGGGTGTGATGCCGTTCTTCTGTGCCTTGGTCGCGCGGGAGCGGACGCTGCGTGGCCCGTGGGCGCTGGCTGAGGACAACTGGACTTCCCAGCCGATGCGGCCCGTCGGCGCCTTCGATCAGGGTGTCGGTCTGGATCCAGCTGCGTCCTACCCGGGTGCGGACTTCGCTGTCGCCGCCGAAGCCGCCTTCCTGTGCGGCGCGCAGGATGCGCTCGTGGTAGGCCTTGTGCTCGTCACTGACGGGGACGATGTGGCGGTCTTCGTCCTCGCGCCGCTCATGGACGGCTTCGCGGCGGCCGTTGGCCCGCAACCGCAGGTACATCGGGGCTTCCACGCCGGCGTCCTGGCACACTTCCCCGCACAGCAGGTCCCGCTCACCGACTGGCACGTTGCGGTCGGCGTACATCTTGTCCATGCGGTAGACCATGTCCCACAGATCCGGATGCTCTTCATGGCCGAGGTCATCGGGATTCAGCGGCACCGAAACAAGGGCAGGCGGGAACCGGCCGCCGGGAGGCGACACGGTCACAGGGCTCATCTGGTGCAGCATGCGGTGGTCGATGGGCTCTCGGGTGCCAGCGGGCTGCCACAGCATTTCTGATACCAACGTGGGGATTGAAGCCACGTCTCAGGCGGCGAAGCCGATGTTGGTTACGTACTCGTGCTGGCCCCACTGGGAGCCGAGGTCGACGACCAGATCGACCCAGGCGTCATCGCGCTCCTGTCGTCGCCGGCCGCCCACGCGGCGACGATCCGGTCCCAGCGGCGCACGTTCATCGCGCGGAACTCCACCGGCCGCTGGCGCGGCCGCGAGACCTGGGACTGGTTGAGGGGATGGATCTCCACACGGGTGCCGCGGCCGTCACGGTTGAGGCGAGCGGCCAGGTAGCGGGCGACGCTCCCCCGACGCACCGTGCGGTACGCCCGCTCAATCGCCTCCAGATTCTTCCTCGAGGGGCTGCGGGTGCCGGCCGTCCAGGCGCGCAGGGTGCGGTCGGTGACGGTCAGCCCGGCGGCGCGGGCTGCGGCTCGGGCATGGGGGGGTGCGGGTGAGGTAGTGCAGGCGGGCCAGGAGGCCTCGCCGGGCGGTGACGGGGTGGCGATGTGGCCGGCCAGGGCGTCCAGTTGGCGGGCTACGGCTTCGTGGCCCTTGATGCCGCGGGCACCGTACTTGCCGAACTCGATGTTCCGCTCAGGCATGTGGCCGCCCTCCGTTCCGCTACGTGCGACACGGCAATCTACCGGTACGTGCCGCCCCCCGGGCCAGCCACACCCTGCGCGGTGCGTATCGGCTGGACGGGCTGGGCGCAGAGGGCGTCAGGGGCATAGCCTGCCGGGGAGCAGCTCGTGATATGTCGGCCTCAGAGGGTGTTGTATGCCTGAGCTTGTGTCATCTCGAGAATTGGATGTGGTCGTCGACCACCGGCTGTTCGGCCTGATCGATGAGGAGGGTCAGGACGGGGAGCGGCCTGCCTCCCCGCGCTCCGTGGGCAGTTTCGTAAGCGCCAACGCCACCATGCTCTATATCGGGTCAGGCGAGGACATCTTGAACGCCCGATTGCGGCTGGAGGCCTGGGACGGTCCGGCGCCGGTGGACACGGGCGACTGGCCGTCGACTGCGGAGTTGTCGCTAGACCTCCCCTCAGGCCGGTTTCTCGTGGATGAGATCGCGGCTGGCGGCAAGTCGGACGTGTTTCGGCTCCCGCAGGCCGGAAAGTGGCGCGCCCGCGTGGGGTGGCGGGAGAACACCCGGGCCCCGGACGGTGGGTTCACGCGACCGGGCGGATGGGCGCTGGTTCAGTTCTGGCCGGACATGGGCTGAGCACGACCGGTGTGGGGTCCCGCCGACGAGCAGGACCCCACAGCATTCGTGGTCAAGGGGCGGCGATCAGCGGATGGGTATGTAGAACGCGTCCTGGTCGAGCAGTCGGTCTACGTCGTACCAGCGGCCGAGTCGTCGTCCGGCTTCCTGGTTGACCTCACTGTTGACCCATCGTGCCGAGTAGTGGCGTTCGTACTGGGCGCCACCGTAGGGCTCGCCGGGGAACAGGTGCCGGCCCGCGCCTTCGTACGTCGAGGCCATGGGGTACTCGTCGCAGTCGTACGGGCCCTGGTCGGCCGGCAGGTTTTCCTTGATGTCCTGCATCGCCTTGGTCGCGCAGAAGTTGCGGACGATGCGCCGGTTCTCGTCGTACCGGAAACTCTGCTTGTCCCCCTTGGCCTGGGCGAGACGGTGGATGGGGTCGCCCGGTGACCCGCCGGCCAGGTGCTTGTCCGCCTGGGTCGGCATGGTGGCCGCCGGGTTGGCGCGGGCCTCTTCGAGGTGCGTGGCGACGCCGCCGACTGCCGCATCCGACTTCGTGTAGGACATGCCCGGCACCGCCCGGTCGAACACAGACCCGAGCTTGTGGGACTGCAAATACCAGGCCGAGTCAAACCGCATGCCGCCTTCGGGGCTCTCGGTGTCGATGAACTGGAAGTACCAGGGCAGGTCGAAGTCGTACTCGATGTGGAAGACGCCGGTGCCGATCTGCTCGCCCATGGCCGCATCCGGGCTGGATGCCTGCGAGAGAAGGTCCAGGTGCGCGGAACCGTCACGGCGCCATTCACCGATCGACTTTTCGACCTCGTCGTTCAGTCCGGCGAAACAGGCGTTCTCGTCGGTCTGCGGATAGTCGTCGTCCAGGTAGTTGCCTTCGCACTCGATCTCCGCGGTGAGGTCCGCACCGGACTCTGCGAAGGGGCCCGTGGCCCGGATGACGCCGACTTGCAGGCGGAAGTCCGCCCACCGCGAGGTGCTGGCGTGTTCCGCGCCGCCGACCTTGCCGAAGCCCATCAGCCGATTGCGGGAGACGAACACGCCGGTGGTGGTGCATCGCGGCGGGAAGATGCCGCACCGGACGGCCGGCATCACCAGCAGATGGATCTGGCAGTAGGAGTACCGGTTCTTGATCCACCCCTGGTCGCGCGAGGCCAGGTCGTACTGGTCCTCGCAGTCGTCGGAGGTCGGGTAGTCGTAGATGTCGTCCGGGATCCGGCCCGCGGGGAACCGGGAGGAGTCCACCACATACGACTCTGGCTCCGCCTGAGCGTCGACGCCCTGTGCAGCCTTGGACTTCGTGATCTTCGACGGCCCATCCTTCGTGGCCGGAGCAACACCCAGGTCATCGAGCGATCCGCCACTGCGGTGGAGCTCCTTGATCACCCTCTCCGGGTGGGCAACCAGATCAGGATCCGAGATCACATACGGGATGACCTTGTAGGTCACCTCGTCCCCCTCGGCTTTCTCTGCGCCGGAGGCGGCGTGCGCGGGAAGCGCTCCCACCAACAGCAATGCAGCGGACAACGCCCCTAAGACCGTTGTCCGTAACGCGCGTGCTCTCAACTGACTCTCCCCCTTTGAGGTCACGGCCCGCGCGGGCGGCGTCGTGTGCCTCGGGCAACGCTCAACGCGTGCCACCGCCCCCGTAAGCCACAGTCAAACCACCTAACAGCAAAGGGAACTGATAGATCATCAGCAAGTCGCGTCTCAGCCAGCCACGCAGAAATCACTAGTCCTGCACATGTCGACCAGGGCGCTTCCGTTCTCTCCTCAGCGCCGCGCGGCCCCACCTCTGGTGGAGTCAGCACGCATCGCGAAAGCCGACCGTTCGTCCGGCCGAGTGCTACGAGCCGGCCTGTCCGGCGCCGCGCACTGCACTACCGTGGGCAGCGCCTGCCCGGCCTGATCCGCTCAGCGCTGGCCGCTACCGCGAGCGGCGACACCGGAGTCGGGGTGGTGGCCCGCCGAAAGGCTTCATGGGGGTGAAGAGTGAACAGACAGGACCGTGCGGACGCAGTGGACCGGGAGGTGGGCGCACGCCTGCTGCCCGATGCCGTCGTGCAGGCACTACGCCACTGGTGGAAAGAGAACGCGCCGACCTATTCGGACGGCACGCCGGGCGCGCACGCGGTCCGCTACACCCCCCGCCGGTGGGTGCAGATCGTTCCATGGCCCCCGGCGCTGACTCTGCCCTGCGCCGGCGGTGATGCCGCCATCAGCCGGGCAGAAGTGACCGGGGCCGTCGCCGACGCGCTGCGACGTGAAGCCTTCAGAGAGGCGCTGGTCGCAACCTACGTGTGGGGCAAAGGCAAGCGTGGCACCCCCGGTGGCAGCGGACCGGCCACCCTGCACAAGATCCTCGCCGCTGGCGGCCTGGACGCGGCACTGGCCACCGCGGTCACTGCGCTGCGCGAACACGGCTCACGCGAGGCCTACGCGGCGCTCCACCGGCAGGTCCCCGGTTTCGGGCCGTCCTTCTTCACCAAGTTCCTGTACTTCACCGGTACCACCCTGCCGCCCGCGCAGGGCCCCGCGCCGCTCAGCCTCGACCGCGTATTGGCCCGGCGTCTGCGCTGGCTGGCTGCTGCGGTCGGCCGGGAGAGCGGCCACGACCCGGACGGCTCGGTCGCCTCCTGGGTGTGGGCGGACGGAAACTGGTCGCCGCACCGCTACGGGGTCTACCTCTCCTTCCTGCACGCCGCCGCCCGACAGCTGGCCGCCAGCGACGACTGGCCGTCCGACGCGGAGCCAGGTCGCGAATCGCGCCCGCCACCTCGGTGCCAGCACGGCAGAACACCTGTGGCGAGAGGTCCGGCTGCGACTGAACCACTCGGGTCGCGGGCTTTCTGCCACGGGCTCGCAGGGCTCGCGTATCTGCGCGAGCCCTGGCGGACACCTCACTTGTATCTCCGCATCCGCCCCTGCGGCGTAGGGCTCGCTGTCGGCCCCGCCAGCACTCGGCGTATTCGCACAGGGCGGCCAGGAGCCCCTCCGCGTTCCCGCCCGGAGCGCCGAAGCTGCTGCGGATCTGCATGGCCTGCTGCGTCTCGAACACTCGCCGCTCGTCGGGAAGGCAGTCCCGCACCGTGTGGTGAGGGCTACGGCGCGGGGCGCACGGCAGCCGGCCCCGTACCGGCATCCCGAGGGAAGACCTGGTTCAGCGGCTGAGTCAGTTCCGCACGATGCGCCACCGGTTGTCGGCGCTGCCGTCGTCCGCGTCCTGCACCGCGAACGCGCCCACGGCAGTGGAGTTGTTCGCGATGGCGAGCAGCTTGCCACTGTTGACGTTGCGGATCTTGTAGGTGCCGTCTTGCTGGTCGAGTAGTGTCCAGCGGTGGTCGGCGGTGCCGGTGTCCGACCACTGCAGCACGCTCGCGCCGTCCGCTGTGGACATGTTCTGGACGCCGAGGACCTTGCCGCTGTGGGAGTTGCGGAAGCGGACCGCCGACCCGTCGGTGATCATGTACCAGTCGTGGTCGGCGGTACCGTTGTCCGACCATTGCAGAGCACGGCCCCCGTCGGCGGTGGACATGTCCTGGACGCCCAGCAACAGACCACTGGCCGCGTTGACCAGGCGGACACTGTCGCTCGCCCTCCAGTAGACGGTGTAGTTGTGGCCGTGCGCGTCGTGGAACGGGCCCAGATTGACGGTGGAGCCGTTGGCGGTGGCGGTGAAGGCGAGCGAACTGCCGCTGGTCCGGGTGATCGACGACGTGTTCAGAGTCGGCAGCGAGCTGAGCGAGGTGTCACCGTAGTTGCCGGACAGGACGACAGGGCCGTAGGTGATGGCCGCGACGTCCTGATTGTCGTTGGTGGCCCGCATGACGATCCGCATGGGCAGACGAACGGTGACCGTGTCGCCGGAGGTCCAGGAGCGGCTAAGGGTGGCGTAGCTGCCGGGGGTGGTGACGATGTTCTGCGCCACGCCGTTGACGCTGATGGTGGCCCCCGTGGTCCAGCCGGGAATGCGGATGCGCATCGCCCAGGTGCCGCCGGCGTTGCCTGTGACCTGCAAGGTGGTGGTGTCACTGATCGGGTACGCCGTGGTCTGGGTGACGGTGATCCCCCGCTCCGACCAGTTGAGCACCGAGGGTACGAAGAGGTTCACGATCAGCGTGTTGTCGCTGTGGAAGTAGATGGAGTCCATGAGCCGGGTGTGCATCTCCAGGCCCGTGCCTTGACAGCACCAGAAGGTGCCGTAGTCGGTGCTCCAGGTGCCGCCGCCCCACGCCGGGCCCACACCGCGCCGGCCACCGGGCTTGAGCGGGGTGAAGTAGGTGACGTGGCCGTGGGCGTCGGCCGGGTTCTGCTGGCCGATCATCTGGTTCAGCCACGCCCGCTCGTAGTAGTCGAACAGAGCGGCCCGGTTCGGGTCCAGCGTGAACAGTTCCCGGGTGAGGCTGAGCATGTTGAAGGTGTTGCAGCTCTCACACGTGTCGTTGTTCAGATACCCGGAGATGGCGTTCGGGGCGCGGAAGTGCTCCGCCTGACTGTTGCCACCGATCGCGTAGGTGTGCGCGTTGACGGTGAAGTTCCAGGCGTTGGCGGCGATGTCACGGTAGCGCGTGGTGCCGGTCGCCTTGTACTCCCGGGCCGCCCCGATCCACTTGGGCACCTGCGTGTTGGCGTGCAAACCGCTGAGCTGGTCCTGGTTGGCGGCCAGCGGATCGAACACCGCGGCGTGGTCGAAGCGCTGGGCGGCGGTGAGCCACCGCGCGTCGCCCGTCTGCTGGTAGAGATCGGTCAGCACGGCGTTCATGCCGCCGAACTCGGTGCCCAGCATGGCCTGCATCTGCTGGCTGCTCAGCCGGCCGGTGCGCCAGTCGACCCAACGCGCCAGAGCGAGCAGCACGTCGCGCGCCTGCGTACTGCCGATGAGACGCCACACGTCCAACAGGCCCGCGAGGGTCTTATGGATGGTGTAGTAAGGCACATTGCCGTTGGTCAGCGTCCGCTGTTCGAGCGCGGTGAAGTCAGACTCGGGATAGCCGGACAGGTACCCGGTGTTGAAACCGGCGGCACCGTTGTTGGCCTGGCACTTGGCCAACTCCGCCACCATGTAGATCGCCTTGTCCCGGCAGGTGGTGTCACCGGTCACGGCGTACAACTGCGCCCACGCCGTCAGGAAGTGCCCCTGGACATGGGTCCGGAAGGGGAACGTCGGCGCGTCCCAACCACCCGTGGCGGCCGCGCCGTTGGTGGACAGCTTGTGGTTGGCGCGGAAGTTGTACAGCAACCGGTCGACGTCGACGAAGCGCAGGTAGTTCTGCGTACGGTTCTGGTTGTCCAGCCACCGGCTCGCGGTGAGCCGGACCTGACCGAACTCAAAGGGGCGCGCGAGGACTCCGATGTCGGCGCGGGCGGGAGGGACCGCGGCATGGGCCGCAGACGCGCCGAGGAGGGAACCGGTGGCAGAGACGGGAAGCGTGGCCGCGGCCACTTGCAGGAGGCGCCTTCTGCTGAAGGAGGCAGACATCTCGAACCTTTCGGTGAGAAGAAGTGGCCAGGCCCAAGGGGTGACCGCGCTGAAGGAGCTGTCGGCGCGGAACGTGTGGGTGTTCTGGCGGGGTGCAGGCAAGGCCCTTCCACTGGGTGAGTCCGGTGGCGTCGGGCACGTCGTACACGTACAGGTTCGACTCACTGCTGTTGGTGAACGCGGTCATGGTGCACCGCGTGGACTGCCCCGCGGGCGGGGAGGCGCGGCGGAGGCCGTGCCCTGAAGGGCGGGGACACCCCGCAGGACGAACAGTGGTCTTGCGGCTCTCTTCAACTCTTCCTCCGGGCCGGTCAGTCCGCTTGACCATCGCCGATAGCGCACCACTACATTGTTCGAAATCACGAACCGCGTGCGGGTGTTCGAGCAGAAGATAGATTTGAGGCGAGGTGAGGTCAATGTTTCTGACAGGTACGCCTTCGGATTCATCAGACACGGCATACCTGTTGGGGAGAACCGTGGCAGCAGGAGCCGGTCGTCACCCCTGACACCACCCCGGCAAGGGGCGGCGCTGGATGCGCAACCGCAACACCACCGCACGCAGAACTCGGCCCATCGCCTGGGCAGGCGGCGAGACGGGACGGCACGCCGCCGCTCTCCCGGCACGCCCGCGGTCCCACCCGAGGCGGCTCCAACTGGCCGCCCCCGAGGGGGCGTTCCGAGGTGCTTGCGGGTAGTGGCGAGGTGAAGTGGGTTCTGGCAGCGATCACGGGGAGCGGTCACGGTCCGTGAAGAGTCCGTTCGAATCCGGACCGTTGGCCGGGGTACGCCACTGTCGCGGAGCACAGGATGTAACGCTCCGTCATGTTTTCGCGGGGCGGGCTGAACTGTGCCCCCGGGGTCGACGTTCAGGGCATGAACAACAACGAACTCACCTGGCAGGACGTGCCGTTCAAGGGCTTCGAGGTACTGCTGCCCCTCGTGATCAAAAAACCGAGTGTCCCCACAGAGGAGCCCGAAGAGCAGCCAGCATCGGCCTCATCGGAGGGTGCAGCGGTACTCTGCCACATTTACGCAGGTCCGCCCCGATCCGCATGCCAGGCGCATCCGCTGCTGTGCCGGGTCAGGGAGGTGCGGGCATGGTGCGGATGGGCAGGGGGATGACGGCGCCGCCGCGCAGGGCATTGCTCTCGAGGACCCGCCGGGCCTGTGGCAGGCCGGCGACGCACTGGGAGGGGACGTCAGCGCGTGAAGGAACTATTCGAACTGGATCCAGAGCTGGCGGGGTGCGGGGACGTCCTGTTGCGGTCGGCTCGTTCCGCAGCGAGGACGCTTTCCAGTACAGCGGGAAACCGCCGCAGAGCCTCCTTTCTCAGAGTCACGTAGCAGCGCGTGCCCTCCATCCGTTGCCAAGTGAGTCCAGCCTCACGAAGTGTCTTCATGTGGTGACTGAAAGTGGACTGGGCGATTCGAACGGTGAAGTCCGTGCGCACATGCTCGTTGCCGTCCGCCAGGACGCCCATGACGTGCAGGCGGACAGGATCACCCAGAGCCGAGAGCACTGCGGCGAGGGTGACCTCTTCGAGGTCGGGGTGGCTTACTTCCTTGGGCACAGCAGAAAGCATACATCGATAATCGACGATTTTCGATGTAGTGTTTTCTCGTAGACAGCCGACTGTGCTGATGTTTGCCGGGCGGCCGTGTCCTGACGCCAGCCGTACAGCAAGAGGAAGACGCCTCATGGAACACCAGCCCGCCCGACCCCTTCATAACCGCGTCGTCATCGTCACCGGAGCCGGTACGGGGATCGGCCGGGCAACGGCGGTCGCGATGGCCGAAGCGGGGGCGCACGTCCTTGGTGTCGGGCGACGCCAGGTGGCCCTGGAGGAGACTGCCGCCATGCACCCCTGCATCGCGACTCTCGCCACGGACCTGCGCGTGGAGCATGCCCCTGAGCTGATCATCGGTACGGCGATCGACCGGTGGAACCAGCTTGACGTGGTGGTGAACAACGCCGGCGCCACCGCACGTGTCTCGTTGGACGAGGTGACACGTTCGCGCATCACCGACCTGTTCGACCTCAACGTGATCGCACCTACCATGCTCGCCCAGGCAGCGTTGCCCCACCTGCGCCGCAGCAAGGGTTCGATCATCAACATCTCCAGCACCTACGGCCATCGCCCCCACCCAGGCGGTGCCCACTACGGGGCGACCAAGGCCGCCCTGGAACAGCTGACGCGGACCTGGGCCGTCGAGCTGGCCCAGGACGGGATCAGAGTGAATGCCATTGCTCCCGGGCCGACTGAGAGCGAGGCTCTGTCCGTCAGCGGGCTCACGGAGGAGGAGGTGATGAAGGTCAAGAAGGAGCAGGCATCCCGGATCCCTCTGGGAAGGAGGGGAGAGCCGGAGGAAGTCGCGTCCTGGATTGTCCGCTTCGCAGATCCCACCGCAACGTGGCTGACGGGCCAGGTTCTCACGATCGACGGAGGCCTCGAACTGATCTGAATACGCTTTTCCGGTGATCCACCGGACATCAGGCCCCAGCGGAGACGCGACGGCTGCCGCGATCTCGTCGGCCTTGGCCATCCGTCGGTGAGCACTTGCTCGCTCCCGTGTGACGCGGAACGCGGCGACCACGCCGTCTGCCGGCCGTCGTCCGTCCAGCCTGGCGTGCGGACCGGTCCGGGCGACATCCCTCGACCCGGGATGCCACAGGTCGCTAACCTCTCCGGCTCGTGGTCGGCGACCATCTGAAGGCCGGTCGCGGTGAGGGAGGTTGGTCAGCTCGGCCGTGTGGTGCTCCGTGTCGGGTTCGTGCATGTCGCAGATTGCCGCCGCCACTGCCGCCTCGAGCCCAGGGTCACCGGCTGTTGAGAAGGAGCCGGAGTCCAAGGTCGCTGCCGGGACTGCGGCGTCGACGACCCGGATGTTGGGCGGGACCAGATCACCGTGGATGGCGGTGCAGAGGTCGTCGGCAGGGCTCGCAGCGATTCAGTGGTCTCACTTGACCGATCAGGACAACCGGGGCGCCGCCGCGGTGAGCACGTTCCGGTGGTCGCGCTCGGCCGGAGCGGCCAGTGCCTCGGGGAGCGGGTGTGACCGTTTCGCAGGGGCGGTCCTCACCCTGCACGGTCAGCCGCCCCGTCCCGAGCGATCCCGGCACAGACGCCACAGGCCCGGCCGCACAGTGAGTGCTCGGCCGGTCCCACACTACGATCAAGACTTTCAGCAGATGGTGGGCGTCGTCCAGCAGACACAATGGAGTCACTCTCGGCGAGAGAGGTGCGTCCGGCTGGCTACGTGCGCGTCGAACCGCTGCTGTTCCAGCAAGTTCCGGCCGAGACAGAGCGAAGAAGTTGGCGGACGAGGACCGGCGCGGTCTGACCGCCCTGGTGGGGGCCGATGTCAACCAACCCGTACGGCACCTTCCGCCCGGACCAGCGGGGGCGAGCCGCATCCCTGGCTGTTCACCCTGCAGTCACGTATGTCGTTGGACGCTTTTGTGCCTGTGTGAGCCGGGGCGGCTGGCACTAGCCGCCCCGGCTGATTCCACCAGCAATTGCACGGCGGTCAGGTTCGCCAGCCACCGTGACCGCCGGTAGTTGCGTCGAGGTCAGATGCCCACCGGGTAGCGGCTGGTGATGGCGACGCGGTTGAAGGCGTTCATCACGGTTGCCAGCCAGGCGACTGCCGAGATCTGGTCTGCGGTGAGTATGTCCGCGGCGGCGTTGAAGTCCTCGTCACTGACGTGTCCGTCCGGTACGCGTGTGATCGCCTCGGTGAGGCGCAGGGCGGCGCGGTCGGTGTCGGAGAAGTAGCCGGTCTCTGCCCATGCGGGCAGCACCGCGATCCGGTCGGGGTTCTCGCCCTTCTTGAGGGCGTCGTGTGTGTGCATGCGCAGGCAGAACGCGCAGCCGTTGATCTGGGAGGTGCGGATCCTCAGCAGTTCGACCAGAAGGGGGTCGAGGCCCGCTGCGGAGGTGGCCTTCTCCACCTCCGCCGACAGGGCGATGAGGGTCTTGTAGGGGGCCGGGTGCTGCTCGCCGATGTTGACGCGCTGGGGGTCGGTCATGGTTCCTTTGCTTCCTTCGTGCGGTGCGCGCCGCGCTTGTCGGGCGCGTCTTGGTGGTGATGGGGCGTGCTCCGGCGAGGGCGGAGTTGGTGAAGGGTGTTCCCGCCCCGCTGCATGCCCCGGGGGTTACGACTTCGGGTCTTCAACCTTGAGCTTGGCCCCGGTGTCGGAGACGAAGACGACCAGGATCTTTGCCGGCTTGGTCCGGCTGGCGTTCTCGGTGAGGACATGGTGGGCGCCCGGCTGCTCGACCCAGTTCTCGCCCTGGTGGTAGGTGGTCACGGGCTTGTCGTCGAGCTTGCTGCGTACGGTGCCTTCGAGGACGTAGGCGTAGACGAACGCCTGGCCGTGCCGGTGCGGCAGCGCGCTTGCGCCGGGCGGGAAGGCGACGATCGCTGAGGTGAAGGTCTTGCCCTTCACATCCGCAAGCGCCTGTTGCAGCAGGGGTGTGAAGGTTTCGACGGAGCGCCTCGATGCGGCGACCGTCGCCGGCGCGCCGGCGTGGGCGGGCTGGTCGGAGGCCGAGCAGGCCGTGGCCCCTGTCAGGGTGGCCGCAGCCAGCAGGCCGGCGGCGGTTCGCATTGCTGTCACAATGGGTTTCTCGATTCAGTCTTGCGTGATGCGGATGATCGTCTTGCCGGGGGTACGCGTACCGGGGGCGAACGCGGTGGGTGCCTCGGCGAGCGGCCGCACAGCACCGACGAGCGGCTGGAGCCGGCCGTCCCTCAGCCGCGTGGCGAGCTCGGCGAGCCGTGCGCGGTCGGGTTCGACGACGAAGAAGACCGCCCGCCCGTCCTTGGGCTGGACCTTGGGCGGCATGACGATGCTGACCAGCGTGCCGCCGGCTCGGACCAGGGGAGCCGAGCGGTCGAGGATGTCACCGCCGATCACGTCGAACACGACGTCGACCTCGCCGGCGTGCTCCAGCTTCTCGGCCTGCAGGTCGATGAAGGTGTCTACCCCGAGGGCGAGTGCCCTGTCCCGGTCGGAGGCCCGGCCGGTGCCAATGACGCGGGCGCCGGCCTCGCGGGCGAGCTGCACGGCGATCGAGCCGACGCCGCCCGCAGCACCCTGGATGAGGACGGTCTGGCCCGTGGTGAGGTGGCCGTGGTCGAACAGGCCCTGCCAGGCGGTCAGTCCGGAGATGGGCAGCGCGGCGGCCACGGTGTGGTCGATGTCCGCCGGCAGCGGGGCGAGGTTGCGGGCCTCCACCGCGACGTACTCGGCGAGGCTGCCGTTGCGGGTCCAGTCAGCCAGGCCGAACACTCTCTGTCCGACGCTCAGGCCGGTGGTGCCGTACCCCAGCTCCGCGACGACACCGGACAGCTCGTGTCCGGGCACACTGGGCGTCCGGTCGCGGCCGGCGCGATCGGTCCACGTGGCGGGCCAGTCCAGTTCGCCGCGGGTGAAGCCGGCGGCGTGCACGCGCACGATGACGTCATTCTCGGCCGCATGGGGGTAGGGCATGTCCGTCAGGGACATACCGGCGACACCGGCGTCACGGTCTCGCACAGTGATGGCTTGCATGCTGATCCTTACTGGGAGAGGCGATGGCGAGCGCACAGCGCACTCGCGCGCAGGGTCATGGCGGCAGCAGGTGGATGTATGCCGTTCCGCATGATCGATCTCCCTGCTCGCGCGTATTGCTTCGTCGCCCGTTATGCGTTCTCAGCAGGGAGACGAGATAGCCCCTGCGCGTGTGACAGCTCAGACGCGCGCGAGTTTGTCGGGGTTAATGACCCTGCGGTACGCGGTGATCAGACCGTCTGTGATCTGCACCGTGTCGACGGAGTAGATGCGGCCTTGCCGGTGGAAGACGAGGGCCAGCTCGCCTCCGACCTCCGCGAAGTCGATGCGGTCCGGGCGCCACTGGCGCCCCGTACGCACCATGACCTCGGCGACGCGCCCGCCGCCGTGAATGAGCTTGCGTGCCGCCAGGACCTTGCCGCCGCCGTCGGTGACGTAGACCGCGTCCGGGTGCAGGAGCCTGACCAGGCCGGCCAGGTCCCCGGCCTCGTAGGCGGCGCGGAAGACCGTAAGGACCCGTTCCCGCTCTGCCTTCGACGCTTGAGGCGCGGTCTGCTTGGCCTTGACCACCTTCCGTCGTGCCCGCGAGGCGAGCTGCCGTGCTCCCGGCACGGAGACATCAAGCACTTCGGCGATCCGGCCGAACTCAAGACCGAAGACATCGTGCAAGACGAAGGACACCCGCTCCGGCGGGCTCAGCTCTTCCATGACCAGGAGCATCGCCGAACTGACCGACTCGTCGACGAGTACCGGCTGCGACGCGTCCGGGCCCGTCAGCAGCGGCTCCGGCAGCCACGGCCCGACATAAGTCTCCCGGCGGAAACGGGCACTCTTGAGGATGTCGTACGACCGACGCGCCGCCACTGTCACCAGCCAGGCCCGCAGATCACCGACGACCTGCAGATCCGCACCGGCCGCGCGCAGCCACACGTCCTGGGTCACATCCTCGGCATCGGCCACACTCCCCAGCAGCCGGTAGGCCACACCGAAGACCGCGGGCCGGTGCCTCTCCCATTCGGCTCCGAGCAGGTCCTCCTGCCCAGACCGTCCGGGCTCGTATCCGTCACCCATACGGATCGCAACCTCCTCCTGCCTGCGGAGCCGGCATAGAGCCGAGCTCAGGAATTCCGCTCTGACACGGCGGTCGTAAGTCGTGGGTCGGGCTGCTCTGGGGCTGATGTCGGCGTACGGCGGTGTTTTCCGGTGGAGGCACTCCCGCTGTGGCAACACCACCCGGAAACGACTCGCCGGGGGTGCTCAGCAGCGGGTCAGTTCGCTGTGAGGGGCGCCTTTCCCGGCCGTCCGCGTCGGGTCTGCGGTCGGCCGGTGAGCACGCTGTCGTCCGGCGTGGAGGGCCGCACCCAACGACAGCGCCCCGACAAAGCCGACGTACAGGTAGCCCGTGGTCTCCAGTCCCCATGAGGGCGCCGCGACCCCGGCTGCGAGGGTCGGAAGACTCAACGCCGCATAGCTGATCACGTAGACGGCCGAGAAGACCTCAGCGCGCGACTTCGCGGTGGTGACCGCGCTGATGGCGCGAAGGCTCCCGTTGAACGTCAGGCCGACGCCCAGCCCTGCGACGACTGATCCGCCCACGTACACGGCCGCCGACGCAACAGCGAGGGCCACCGCCAGTGCGAACGCACCCAGGGTCAGGAGAACCGCCCCTATCGACGTGGCGTGCCGTGCCGTCTGCCGAACGGAGCAGAAGGCGCCCACGCTGTTGGCCAGAAACAGCGCGGCGATGCTGAGCCCGCCCGCAGCGCCGTACCGCACATGCAGGACGTTGCTCACCAGGGAGGGGGTGAGCGAAAGGAACAGACCCGTGACGGCCCACCCCGCGACAAGGGCGGGAACCGAGGCGAGGAACGCCGGCCGGACCTCCCGAGGGACCCGGACCCTTGGTCGCAACGACGCCAGCCGAAATGCTGGAGGGGCGGGTGGCTCGGGGATCCTGAGGACGACCGCGGCCAGAACGACGAAGGTCAGTGTAAGGACCGGAAAGACATACGCGTCGGGGCGTGACGTCGCCTGCACCAGCAACCCCACGACTCCGGCACCGGTGGCCATGCCGATACTCGTGCCCACCGCCGTCATCGTCGGCCCCAGCTGCGGACGTCGCGCAGGTGAGAAGTCGACCAGTCCGGCAGCAAGAGCACCCGTGGCCGTCCCCGTGGCGATGCCCTGCACCACCCGGGCGATCAGGAGGGGGACGATACCGTCGGCCGTCCAGAAGATGGCCGTGCTGGCCGCCGCCACCAGAAAGGCGGCGACCAGCACAGGGCGGCGCCCCAGATGGTCGCTCAGCGATCCGACCGTCAGCAACGCGCCGAGCAGACCGACGACATACACCGCGAAGACCACCGTCAGCATCGTGACCGACAGGCCCCAGCGCTCCCGGTACAGCGGGTAGATCGGTGACGGTGCGCTTGCCGTGGCCATCATCACCACATTGGCACCGAACAGCACGGCGAAGGCCGGACCTCGTCCGAGACGACGCCCGCCGTGAGAGCGACTCACACGTTTCATCACGTTGCCTCTTCTGGCGTCCTGATCAGCTAGGCCAGGGAGCGCCCAGCATGCGCTCAACCGTAGTGGTGCGCCGGAAGCCGGGAACGAAGTGTTCCAGCACATCGGCATTCACGGTTCCGTTCGTGGTCTCGGGGCGGTGCTTGAGACCGTCGACGTAGGCCTGCAGGAACTCGTTCTTGAAGTCGCCCCGCGGATGGGCGGCGGTGATCTCGTCCACCTGGCTGCGGTCCAGCTCGTCCAGACCGAAGCCGAGCACGTCGGTCAGAACCCCGAAGTACGTGACGGCGACCTCCGGGCCCATCCGGTGGGGAATTCCCGGGGTCGTGTGCAGGGCGATGGCCGTCCACACCACGTCGGCGGCCGCGGCCGGGAACCCACGGTCCAGCATGAACTTGCGGGCGTGGTCGGCTCCATCGACTTCGAAGCGCTGCTCTGCACTGGAAAACGGCGTCAACAAGCCCGTGTCGTGGAACATGGCGGACAGGTAGAGAAGCTCCGGGTCGGGGTCCAGGCCGAGCCTGTGAGCATGAATGGCACCGAAGACGAAAACGCGCCGGGAGTGGTGGTAGATAAGGGGGCTGGTCATCTCCTGCATGGCGCGGGTGGCCTCGGCGACTGCCGCCGTTTCAGGAATTTCTACCCCTGCGATGATCTCGCTCATGACCTCTGCTCCTTCGGATATCTGGGTGTTACCAATGGACGGTGCATCCGTCTTCCACACTGCCAACCACCCAGCGTCCGGCGCTCCCTCACTCCGGCCACGAGTCACCCGAATCCGGACAGGCAGGCGGCGGCATCGGGGGCTCCGCCCAGCATCGGGTCTCGATCCTCGTCTACGACGGAGTCAAACTTCTGGACGCCGTCCCCGCGGAGGTATTCGGGGAAGCGAACCGGCCCGGTGCCAACTACACGATCGTGCTGGTGTCACCGACCGGTGTCGACGTCACCTCGTCCATCGGAATCCGGATCGCGGTCGACGACGCCGCCGCCACGGAGCCTGCTCCCGACACGTTCCTGGTGGCCGGCGCAGATCTCTACCCGCGCACACCTGTGCCCGGTGATCTGATCGAGGCCACGCGAACACTCTCACTCCGGGCCGGCCGTGTCGCGTCCATCTGCACCGGAGCCTTCATCCTCGGCGCCGCAGGCCTCCTGGACGGCAAGCGCGCGACCACACACTGGAAGGCTGCGCACGACCGAGCTTGCCGCTGGAGAACCGGGTCCTGCTGGTCGCCGCGTACTGGCGCACCAACCCCAGACTGCGCCAACTCGCACCGCTGTTCGGAGTGTCGAAGCCGGCCGCCGACCACATCATCGACCGCCTCGGCCCGGCACTCGCGTTCCAGCAGCGCAAGAGGTTCCGCAAGGACACCGTGCTGATCGTGGACGGCACCCTGGTCCCACCCGCGACCACCAGGTGGCCGAGCAGTCCAAGAACTACCGGTACTCCACGAACCACCAGGTCGTCATCGACGCCGACACCCCGCTCGTCGTCGCCGTCGGCCGGCCGCTGCCCGGCAACCGCAACGACTGCAAGGCATGGGAGCTGTCCGGCGCCAAGCCGCCGTCGGGCACACCAACGTCATCGCGGACGGCGGCTACCGCGGCACCGGCCTGGTCATCCCGCACCGCCGCGAGAGAGGCTAGGCCGACCTCCCGGAGTGGAAAGAAGAACACACTCCTCCCACCGCAAGGTCCGCGCCCGCGTCGAGCACGCTTTCGCCCGCATGAAGACCTGGAAGACTCTCCGCGACTGCGGTCTCAAAGGCGACGGCGTCCACCACGCCATGCTCGGCATCGCCCGCCTCCACAACCTCGCCCTCGCCGGGCGACGAGAAACAAGCAGCCCAATGCGCACGTCGTAGATCATTTACGGGACAGCGCTTAATCAGTGGCTTACAGTTACGGACCACACGAAGTGGACCAGAGCCTCGTCGTGAATGTCGTTTCAAGATGACTTAGGGAGTCACTGGCGAACGACTTCCTTGAGTAACGTTAATGAGAACCGATGAAGACTATCGCCGGTTTTACGAACGCAAGCAAGCCGAGGGCAAGCGCCACATCCAACCGGTCCTGGCCCCTGACCCGCCGTCGTGTCAACGTCCTCACTGCGACCCCGGCCGCATTCTCCCGATGCGGCACCGCTTGGCGCGGGCCGACCGGCTTCCTCGGCGACGGGCCAACGACCATCTCGGCCGGCTAACCCTCCCCGGCGAGCGCTTCCAGATACTGCTCGAGGCCGATCGTCCGAAGCTTGAGAACCTCCTCGGCCTCCGCCAGGTCCGTCCGCACCCGCTCCAGTTCGGCTTCGAGCTCCTCCACCCGCACGGCAGCGGCCTTCCGCCGCGTTTCCAGGACCGTCCGCATCGACGGCATGTGCCACCCCCAGGCCGACTCGATCAGCAACAAGTCGAGACTCCCGCCACAGCCGCAATCCCATGCCTGACCAACGGAGTCCGCACACGGCATTCGGAAAGCGAACGGCCTCTAAGACGCTCAGTGGCCAAATAGACCACTCCGTCACACCACCAACCCGGCGAACCTACGCGGTCACAGCAATACACGTGCCGAGCACACCAAGTGTTCGCTCATTGCTGAGACGGTAAGAGCTGTCCCGTAAATGATCGAAGACGTGGTCGTTGACCAGCCTGTTCTTCGTCAGCCGGCGAGGGTGAGGTTATGCAGGCGGGCGATGCCGAGCATGGCGTGGTGGACGCCGTCGCCCTTGAGGCGGCAGTCGCGGAGGATCTTCCAGGTCTTCATCCGGGCGAAGGCATGCTCGACGCGGGCGCGGACCTTGCGGTGGGAGGTGTTGTGTTCCTCCTTCCAGGCCGGGAGCTCGGTCTGGCCTTTCTCGCGGCGGTGCGGGATGACCAGGCCGGTGCCCCGGTAGCCGCCGTCCGCGATGACCATGGTCTTGCCGACGGCCTCCTTTGCGCCGGACAGCTCCCATGCCTTGCAGTCGTTGCGGTTGCCTGGCAGTGGCCGGCCGACAGCGACGACGAGCCGGGCGTCGGCGTCGATGACGACCTGGTGGTTGGTGGAGTACCGGTAATTCTTCGACTGCTCGGCGACGGCGTGGTCGCGGGTGGGCACCAGGGTGCCGTCCACGATCAGTACGGTGCCCTGGCGGAACCGCTTGCGCTGCTGCAGCGCGAGCGCCGGGCCGAGGTCGTCGATGATGCGATCGGCCGCGGACTTCGACACCCCGAACAGCGGTGCGAGTTGGCGCAGGGTGAGGTTGGTGCGCCAGTATGCGGCGACCAGCAGCACCCGATTCTCAAGCGGCAGGCTCCACGGCCTGCCCTTGCGCACCGGATCCGCACCCTCGCGCCGCAACGCGGTGATCAGCCTGCCGAACTGACGCGGGCTCAACCCGGTGAACGGACCTATCCAGGACGGCTCCGACGCCGTGATCACACCAGCCACGACGAGATCATTTCAGTTGCCGTCGCCCTTTCCTGAGGCCGATCCTGTATGCGCGGTCAACGAGGAGGACACATGGGGCTCGTCCTGTTCCCAGGAGACGACGACACCAGCAGCCCGGACGTGTCCTGGTCCTACACCGGCTTCGGAGTGTTCCGGCGGTGGCTGGCGCAGGTCGAGGGGTTCGCACTGGACGAGATGCACGGCTTCGGTGGACAGCGCCCCTGGAACGATGTCTCCACCAGCCTGGCACCACTCCTGAATCATCCCGACGACGGTGGCCCCGACCTCTCGCCGATGCAGTGCGCAGCGGTCCTACCCCGCATGCAGGAGATCGCCGACCAGCCTCAAGAGGGAAGCATCGACCCGCTCCACCGACGGCACATCGACGACGCCCGCCAGTTGGTGGTCGTCTTGCAGCTGTGCATCGCGAAGGACGTTGACCTCCTCTTCGGCTGACGTCGGTCAGCGTTACCGGCTCACTGTCGCCAGCAGTTGCGGGACAGCTCTTAGTCAAGGAGCGTGGTGAGCGACCCAACGCCCTCGCCCGGAGAGACCGGCGCTTGCGACGGTACAAGCGCGCATGGGTTGCCTCATCCGGAGATCGGATGTCGAGGGAACGACTGCGGCTGCGTTGCCAGACTCGCGGTCGGGTCCTATCGGAGGCCCTCGGTGCCGCTCAGCCACGAGACGTAGAACGCGAGGTGGCGTTCCGCAGCGGCGGCCCAGGTGTGGCGGGCGGCGAGTCGGCGACCCCTCTCCCGGCGCGCGGGGGTGTCGTCCGTGAGCGCGGCGCCGAGCTCAGCGGCCAAATCCTGGTGGGTGGTTGCGAAACGGGCGGCGCTGTCGAACACCTCGCGCAGTACGGGAAGATCGCGGACGACCAGCGGAACTCCCGCGGCCAGCGCCTCCATCGCGGCCAGTCCGAAACCCTCCTTGACCGAGGGGAAGGCGAAAGCGGACGCGGCGGCCACCAGGGGCGGCAGGTCGTCCTCGGTGACCTGGCCCAACACGACCGGTTCGACGCCGAGTTCGGCTGCGCGGGCTTCCCAGCGGGCTCGGTAGTCGCGGTAGTCGAAGAGGGTCTCGCCGCCCGCGATCACCAGTCGTACGTCCGGGTGTGCGGAGCGCAGCAGGGCGTACGCCTCCAGCAGGTCCAGCGAGCCCTTGCGGGGTTCGATGCCGCCGACCGTGAGGACGTAACGGCCCAGGCGGGCACGCCAGTTCGCACGGGCGGCCGGGTCCGTCGTGGCGAAACGGTCGTAGGCCACCCCGTTGGGGATGACCGCCGCCTTGATGTCCCAGCCGTCGGCCAGTTCCGTGGCGACGGCCGACGACACGCAGATGTGCGCGTACGGCTCGACGATGGCCCGCTCGTGGCAGGCGGCCAGTTCGGGGGTGGTGAAGTGGTCGATGTGGTGGACGGTGCGCACGCAGCGGCCGCCGACCGCGTTGGCGCTGATGCAGTCCTGAGCGTGGACGATGTCGTACGCCGCCGCGAAGGGCTCGAAAGCCGTGCCCAGGACGGCGATGGAGCGCAGGATCCGCTCGCCGACTCGCTCCTCGGGCGGGCCGTCCGGGAACGGAACGATCCGCAGCCGCACGGCGGGGTCGACCGGCCGGAAGAAGCCCGCGTCGCCGCCGCGACCCAGCGTCCACACCGTGACGTCCTGCCCGGCAGCGGCGAGCGCCTCGGCGAGGGCGAGGGTGTGGACGACGCCTCCGCGCGGCTTGGTGGAGTAGCTCAGCAGAGCGATCTTCACGACGGGGTCTCCCGGTAGGCGTCAGGTCGGCGTTCATCGAGGTGGCGCAGGGTGCGTCGGGCACGGTCGATCTCCTCGGCGACGTCGATCCCGGCGACCGCGAGGCCGGCCTTGGACCAGGTGCGGGCGAGGATGTCACCGCCAGGGCCGACCACCTTGGACTGGCCGAGGAAGCGCATGCCGCCCATGGCGCCGGTCTGGTTGGAGGAGGCGAGGACGACCTGGTTCTCGGCGGCGCGGGTCTGGTCGTACAGGTCGAAGAGCTTGGCCTGGCGGTCCTGGGCCATGCGCGGGGCGCGGTTGGTGATGGACGTGGGCCAGGCCGAGAGGCAGGCGAGGATCTCGGCGCCGTCCAGGGCCAGCGAACGGGCCGACTCGGGGAAGGTCTTGTCGTAGTCGATGAGCATGCCGATGCGGCCGACCGGGGTGTCAAAGGCGTCGAAGCGGTCGCCGGGCGCGTAGGCGGCGACCTCGCCGGCCGGCAGATGGACCTTGCGGTGGCGGCCGAGGACCCCGTCGCCGCTGACGCAGACCGCGGCGTTGTAGCGCTCGTCGCCGCCGTCCTCGCAGTAGCCGAGACAGACCACCATCTCGGCAGCCATACGGGCGACTTGGAGGATCAGCGGGTCGTCCGGCTTCAGGGCCGGCGGCAGGGCCTGGGGGTCGGGGTGGCGCAGGTCGGCGAGGTAGCCGCCGAGCGCGGCGTCGGGCAGGACCAGCAGATTGGCGCCGGAGGTGCGCGCGTCGTCGATGAGCTTGGCGATGCGGGCCAGGTCGAACTCCAGGTCGCGGCCGAAGTGGGCGGCAGCGGCCGCGATCCGGATCGTGCTCATGCGCTGACTGCTCCTGTGGGTACGTCGTAGGTCTCGGGCCGCCGGTCGCGCAGGTGCCCCATCGACCGGCGGGCGGTCTCCAGTGCCTGTGCGACGTCCAGTTCGGCGACGGCGACGCCCGCGCCGACGCCCGTGTCGGCGAGGATCTCGCCGCCGGGGTCGACGACCTTGGCGCTGCCGACGAAGCGTAGCGACCCGAACGTGCCCGCCTGGTTGGCCGACAGCCACACGATCTGGTTCTCCAGCGCGCGGGCCCGGTCGAAGAGGTCGAAGCGGCGTTTCCAGCGGTCGTCGACGAGGTCGGTGGCCGCGTTCGTCCGGGATCCCGGCCAGGCGGAGACACAGATCCCGATCTCGGCGCCGTCGAGGGCGAGGGCGCGGGCGGACTCCGGGAACGCCTTGTCGTAGCAGATCATCATGCCGATCCGGCCGACCGGGGTGTCGAAGGCGTGGAAGCGATCACCGGAGGAGTAGCTGGCGTCCTCGCTCAGCGGCTGGTGGACCTTGCGGTGGTTGCCGAGGACGCCGTCACCGGTGACGCAGACGACGCTGTTGTAGCGAGCTTCCCCGGCCGCTTCGCAGTATCCGGCGACGACCGTCAACTCCCCTGCCAGGGACGCCAGTCGGCGGATCTCGGGGCCGTCGAGGGCGAGCGCGGGCGGGCCCTCGTCGAGTTCGGTCGAGTCGTCGAGGCTGAGCAGATACCCGCCGAGGCACGCCTCGGGCAGAGCCAGAAGGCGTACGCCCTCCTCCCTGGCTTCCTTGATCAGCCGTTCGGCGATCTGGAAGTCCTCCTCCAGGTCACGGCCGAACTCGGCGGCGACGGCGGCCATGCGCAGGGCGGTCATGCTGTCCCCATCCCGGTCACGGTGGACATGACCGCTTCGGTGATCTCTCCGTCGGGCCAGCGCAGCCCGACGCCTTCTCCTTCGGTGAGCTCCCCGCACACCGCACCCGTGGCGGGACCGGCGGGCAGGGGCGGTGCGCCGGGTTCGTCGGCCGTGAGCATCGCGAAGCCCGGGAAACACGTGAACCAGTCCCCCACCGTCGCGGCCCCCGGCCGGGGCACGGCGGCCACGTCGAGCAGCGCACGGCAGCCGCTCGCCTCGGCCAGCATGCCGAGGGTGCCGGCGATGCCCGCCATCGACACGTCCTTGGCGGCGGCGGGCCGTGCGGCGGCCACCGCGCCGGTCATGGTGCGCAGTTCGTCCGTACGGCGGTGGCTGGTCGAGTCCCACTGGCGGCCCCGGTAGCCCGGGCGCCAGTCCCCGCCGAGGTCGGCTGTGAGGTGTACGGCGTGTCCGGGGCGGCCGCCGCCACCCGGCACCGGCCGGTCCGTGCGGCCGAGCGCGGTCACCGACAGGGCGGCCGGGACGCCGAGCTGGGTGTGCCCGCCGAGCACCGGGAGGTCGTACGCCTGTGCCGCCCGGGTCAGTCCGGCCAGGACCCGGGCGGCGTGCGCGGCGTCGTGGGCGCCCACCGCGTCCAGCAGTCCGAGCGGGGCTGCGCCCATCGCGGCGAGGTCATTGGCGTTCACGAGGACCGCGCACCAGCCCGCCCACTCGGGGTCCCGTTCGACCATGGACGGCACGATCGCGTCGCACGCCGCGATCACGTCGGTGCCGGGCACGGGCGCGCCGTCGTCACCGACGAAACCCGGGGGCGGGGCGAGTGCGGTGAGGAGCGGTCCGAGGGGGGACTTCGTGGCCGCCGCGAGGGCGGCGATGCGGCCGATCGGCCAGCGCATCAGGACGTGCGGCGCGCCCGCGACCGTCGTGTCCCGTACCCGTTGCCAGCCGAGGCGCCGGAACAGTACCTCGTTGCGTGCCTGGACAGTCGCGTCGAACCGCAGCAAGCCCTCCGCCTCCGCGCGGGCGCAGGCGGCGCGGACGAGGGCCGCGCCGATGCCGTACGGGCCGCGAGCCCGGCGGGCGACGACCAGGCGCCCGCCCTGCCACCAGCCGAGGTCGGGGCCTTCGTCGACCGGGCCCAGGCGCACCCCGCCGACCACGGTGCCCTGGGGGTCCTTCGCGACCAGGACGACGGTCCGTGGGTCAGTGTCGTGGTCGTCCAGGTCGTGATGGGCGAAGAGTCCCTGCTCCTGGACGAAGGCGGCGCGGCGCAGCTCCCGGTAGGCGGCCACGTCCGCCCGGCCGTCCGCCTCCTCGATGCGGAAGGCGGGCCGGCGGGCGAGCGTGTTGCGGTCGCCCAGCAGGGCCAGGATGTCCTGCGGATCGTCCACGGCCGGCACGATGACGGAGCCGTCGAGGTTCACGCCGCTCACCCGCCCGCTGTCTGGAGCACACTGCAGGCTCCGCAGGCCGCACAGCCGGCCTTCTGGTCGGCGCCGCTCATCCCGGCAGCGCGGAGCTTCGCGGCGACGCCCTCGGTGACGTACGTCAGGAGGTCCGCACCAGGTGCCTGAACGCCGTCGCGGGCGGCGAGGGTGCCGCTCATCGGGCGGAACGGGACGACGAACGGGTACACCCCCCGGTCGATCAGCCGGCCTGCTCCGGCAACGAGTTCGTCGGGATCCTCGCCCAGGCCGACGAGGAGGTAGGTGGAGACGCGGTTGGGTCCGAAGACGCGCACCGCCTCGTCCCACGCGGCCTCGTACTCGGACAGCGGCACCGTCGACTTGCCGGGCATCCAGCGCCGGCGCACCTGCTCGTCGAGGGACTCGACATGGATGCCGATGGCGGTGGCTCCGGCGTCGTGCAGCGCGCGGATCCAGGCGAGGTCGCCGGGTGGTTCGCATTGCACCTGGATCGGCAGGCCGGGCACGGCTGCCAGCACCGCCCGGACCGACCGTACGAGGGTGCGGGCGCCGCGGTCGGGTCCGGTGGTGGTGCCGGTGGTCATCACCATCTGCCGTACGCCGTCGAGCCGTACGGCGGCCTCGGCGACCTCGGCGAGTTGCGCCGGGGTCTTGGCGGCCACGGTGGCACCCGAGCGCAGGGACTCCTCGATGGTGCAGAAGCGGCAGCGGTCGGACTCGGCGTAGCGGATGCAGGTCTGCACGACGGTGGTGGCCAGGACATCCGAGCCGTGCAGGCGGGCGATCTGCTCGTAGCGGATGCCGTCGGCGGTGGTGAGGTCGTAGAACCTCGGGCGGCGTACGGGTGTGAGGGAGATTCCGGTGTCCTCGTCACCGAGCCACACCTTGCCGTCGCGCACGGAGTAGGGACTGTGGGGGTTGCGTGGGAGCGCGGCGTTGGCACCGTCGACGAGGACATGTCCGTCGTCGCTGGGGCCCGCGCCGTCCGGACGCCGCAGGGGCGTGTCCGAAGCGACGCCGCGCAGGGCGAGTTCGGCGCGGGTCATGATCCGCACGTCCACCGCCGTACCGCTGTTTCCGGTGCCAACGCTCACGTCGTGCTCCCTACAGCTGGTAGGTGGAGTTGATGATGGCGCCCTTGCGTGCGTAGTGGATCAGGGCGTCCTGGACGTCGAGGGGGTGGGTGGGGATGACGCCCTCGATGAGGTCCTCCTCGCGGGCGCCGTGCAGGGACAGGCCGAAGCGGCAGCAGTAGACCTTGCCGCCCTCGGCGATGAACGTCTTGAGCTGGTTGTTGATGTTGTGCTCGCCAGGGAAGGCGGAGTTGCCGGTGGTCGGGAAGCCGCGGGTGGCCAGGCAGTTGAGCGAACCGGGGCCGTAGAAGTAGATCGCGGTCTCGAAGCCCTTGCGCAGCGCGCGGGTGGCCTGGAGGACGGCGACGAAGGAGACCGAGGACTCGTGGGCGATGCCGTGGACGAGGGTGAAGTACGTCTCGCCGTTCTCGGCCTGGTAGTCGGGGAAGACCTTGGTGGAGCCGTAGATGCTGGTGCCCTCGGGGAGCGAGGGGTGCGGGATCTCGTCGAGGGACTTCTGCTCGACGTCGGAGAGTTCGGCGGTGACGACGGATTCGGACATGGCTGTCTCCTTGTGCGGACGGGAAGGGAGCCCGGGTCGGGGTCGGGGTCGGGGTCGGGGTCGTTCAGTCGTAGAGCGCGGCGAAGGTGTCCCGGAAGACCAGGTCACCGAGTTGGCCGCCGCCGGTGGCTTCGGCGAGGCGGGCGTACTCGCCGGTGAAGTCGCCCCACGGCTGGTCGCTGGCGAAGAGCACCCGGTCGTGGCCGATGCCGCGGCGCTCGATCTCCTGGGCCAGCCAGCGGGGAGTGAAGCCGATGGCCCAGGAGAGGTCGGTGTAGACACGCTTGCCGGCGCTGATCCAGTCGAAGAACCGGGAGCCGACGAGCTTGATGTGGCCGCTCATCCCGCCGCCGAAGTGCACAAGATGGACGGGCACTTGGTCGGCGTACCAGTCGACGAGGTGGCCGACCTCGTCGATGTCGGAGGCGGCGCCGGGAGAGGTGTGGACGTGGACGATGAGGCCGTGCCGGGCGGCCTCGGCGAAGATGCGTTCCAGTTGGGGGCGGCAGGCCGGGTCCGTGGGACGGCCGCCCAGCAGGAAGCTCAGCTTCAGGGCCTTGACTCCGGGCTCGCCCGCCAACTGGAGAGCCTGGTCTGTGCGTTGGGCGTCCTCCGGGCGCGGGGACACCCACAGCCCGGCACGGATCCGGTCGTCGCTCTGCGCGGCCTCCAGCGCCAGTTCGTTGAAGGAGAAGGCGATCGCGGGGTCCGGGACGCCGTAGTTGGGGATGACCAGGGCCCGTTCGGTGCCCTCCGCGTCCAGGTCGGCGATGAGCTGCTTGACGGTGGCGCGGGCGGTGGTGTCCGGGTTGACGGGCGGGCCTCCGTAGAAGGGATAGGCGGGCAGGACGCCGATATGGCGGTGTGCGTCGTAGACCATGGAGTGATTCCTCAGCCGATCGGGAGGGCGGAGGCGAGTTCGCTGGGGGCTCCGGTGAGCGTGCCGCACACGTCGGCCAGGCGGCGCGAGGCGTCGATGTGGTCCGCAAGGAACTCGGCGTCCCGGCCGACCGCCTCGAAGCGGCCCGAGCCCCACGAGTACTGCCAGGGCAGACCGAGGAAGTGCAGACCGGGCGTGCTGGTGGCGCCGCGCCAGTGCATCGGGTAGCCGCGGCCGTCGAAGACGGGGGCCTCGATCCACCGGTGGTCGCGCCGGAAGCCGGTCGCCCAGATCACCGAGGTGACGCCGGCGGCCTGAAGGTCCAGTGCGCGCGGCTGCTCGTCCGGTTCCCACACCGGGACGTAGCGGCGCTCGGTCGGGGCATCGATGCCGTGCGCGGTGATGTGGGCGTCGATGGCGTCCTTGATGCCCTCGGCGACGGCGTCGGCGTGGTCGAGGTTCACCTTCAGGTCGTCGGCGAACTCCAGGTCGGTGCCGGTGATCGCGGTGAGCCGCCCGTACAGCCGCATGCCGTCGCGGGCGAAGGCGCGCAGGTCGATGTCGCGGCCGCCGTCGCGGCCGGTGACGTAGTGGTTGACCCGCATGCGCACGGCGGCTGCGTCGTCGAACTCGTCGATGGACTTGTCGTAGTGGCCCATGTCGTCGAGCCACGCCACGCAGTCGCGGCCGCGGTAGAAGCGGGCCACACGAGGGGCGCTGCCGACGGCCAGGTGCACCTGGCGCCCGGCGAGGTGGAGGTCCTCGGCGATTTGGCAGCCGGACTGGCCGGTGCCGACCACCAGGACCGCGCCCTCGGGGAGTTGGTCGGGGCTGCGGTAGCGGGAGGAGTGGACCTGGGTGATGCCGTCGGGCAGTCGCTGGGCCATCGGCGGGACGGACGGCGTGTGGTAGGGGCCGGTGGCGACCACCACCTGCTCGGCGGTGAAGTCCCCGGCGGTGGTGGAGAGTTCGAACAGTCCGCTCGGCGAGCGCCGCAGCCGGGTGACCGTCACACCCTCCGCCAGCGGTGGCCGGAAGAAGGAGACATAGCCCTCCAGGTACCGGACGATCTCTTCGCGGACCATGAACCCGTCCGGATCGTCGCCCTGATACGGGTAACCGGGCAGCCGGCACTGCCAGTTGGGGGTCACCAGGCAGAAGGAGTCCCAGCGGCGCTCGCGCCACTCGTGCCCGACCCGGTTCGCCTCGATGACGACGTGCTCGACACCACGCCGCCCGAGGCAGTAGCTCATCGAGAGGCCTGCCTGGCCGCCGCCGACCACTGCCACCGGGATCGGGGCGCCTCCCCTGCCCGTCAGGCTGTGCGGGAGGGCGCCGGCCGGCCCTATCGCCGGAGCCGAACTCACCGTGCACTCCCGTCGGCGCCGGTCAGGGACTCGACCGTGACCTCGGCATCGCTGACGGTGGCGTACGCGGCGGCGGTCCGCTCGATCTGCGCGAGCTGGTCGGAGGCACCGGTGCAGAAGAAGCCGAACTTCTCCTGCACGCGCTCCCCCGCGATGCCCAGTGCCGTGCGGCTGCGCTCGAGGAAGTCCGCGAGTGGGTACTGGCTGCCGGGAACGAAATAGTCCTCGACTACCGTGGAGGGCGAATAGCAGCGCTGGGTCGTCCCATCGGGCCAGCGCACATGAAAATACATCTCGGGCATGACATCCTCCATGCCGGGCGCCGGGGCCTTGACACCTCGCCGCTGTCTGTGGAGACCAACTCCAGCCCTCGGGGATTTCCGAACGAAGTCATCGGGAATAAAGGGGAGTTGCCAAGACCTCACGCCGGTTCGGGAGCGAATGGACACACCTTTTCCCCGGGCAAGCGCTCCCGCGTCGGCCGGTCCCGGGCAGTACCCGCGGGTGAACCGCATCGATCCGCCCGCTCCCGGCCCGCCGGGACTACACCGGCAGCCGCGACGGATCGGCACGTCGCGGCGCGTGAAACCAAGATGCTTCGACGGATGTCGGTCGGGTCGCCTCCTGGTGATCGCGCTGCTCAGCGCGTTCCCCCTTCTCACGGCCCTTACGGCCGACGGAAGCACCGAGGTGTTCCGATGTCCCAGGAGAACGCCCCCTGGCACATCGAGGCACGCCCACGCCTCGTTCGACGCTGCCGCACCTCCCCCGCCATGCCAACGGTCCAGGACGGGCGCGCGGAGCATTGGGGTGATCCTGGAGGAGGGGTGAGGGGCGTCCGAGCCGGGAGGTTCCCGGTGGCCTACGCCGCTTCCGGCCCCCGGGCCGTGCGCGTGGCCCTGGCCGCTGCGACCGGCTTCCACCTCTTCCGCTACGGGCTGGACAGTCCCGTCGCGGCCACGTACACCCTGTTCGGCGCGGTGGCTCTGGGCGGACTCTCACGGATCCCGGGAACCGGGCGGCTGCGTGCGGTGAGCATGCTGCGGGTGGTTCCGTTGTGCTGGGTCCTGGTGGTCGTCGGCACCTGTCTCTCGGTGCGCACCTGGAGCGCCGTCGCGGGGATGCTGGCGGTCGGCTACCGCCGGGCGACTCCGCCGTGGCCGGACCGCGTCCGGCGGGCGTGGCGCCGTGGCTCCCGCTGCTGTACATCCTGCCGTCGTTCCCGCCGTACGATCCCAGGCTCGCTCGACGAGCGGCTGCCCGGGACGACGACCGGGCTGGTGTTGCCGATGACCACCGAGGCGCTGGTCTTCCCCGAGCCGTCCCCGACGCCGTACCGGGAGCGGGAAGAGGCACGTCCGGGAACGCCGAACGCTCGTCGGCGGCCGGGCCGGTGGCACGGTGATGATGGGCTGCACGCGGGTCTCCGAAGCCGTGCGGCCTGTGGGGAAGGAGGTACGGCGGTGCCGTGGCTGTGCGTGCGAGCACCCTCACCGCGTTTGCACTCCCGCCGATTGCCGGACGGTCCGGGGCCCACAGGCGCGGCTTACGTGGCCGCGCTGCTTGGGCGGTGGTGCGACCCCGCCGAGGACGATGAGGACACCTCGCCCTGGTCACCGGGCCGCTGATCGGCGAGGCCAGTGGTCCGCTGATCTACTTCCCCATGCGGTGGAGCATGGCCGAGGAGGCGTCGGCCGACGCTGCGACCGTGGCAGAGCCCATGGGGCTGGTCTGCTTCGACGTACAGCATGATCGGCTCAGGCCGTGAGCAGGGGCGTCAGTCGGCGATAGCCGATCAGGGTCGCGCTATGCCGACAAGGCGAGGAAGTGCTCGGCCTTCCGTTCGTCCGCCGGTGGAGGCGTCGGCAGCCGGCCAGCCAAGACATGGTTCTCTCGACCACCTACCGATGCCGGCCCAGCCGCTGCGAGAACTCGACACCCTTGCTGGCAATGCGATGACGGATACCGCACTCGCGAAGCCATTGGCGCAGGTGGTGTAGTCATAGCCTTGTCCGCGTGCCGTTTCGCCGGCCGCCGACGCCGGCCCGGCCGCGGCGGGACCGGATCGGCGGGATGCCGCGTACAAGCGGCTCCAGGCCCGGACTGTCGTGCATGTTCGCGCCGGAAACGGCCCCTCCTCACCATGCACGTACGCGGCTACCGGTACAGCAGCACTCATGCCCGTGCCGTTAGGCCAAGCAGAGCTTCAGCTGGAGAGTCTTCCCTCCCTGCAACAGGCAGGTCCCGGTGGTCAGGGCCTCTTCGGCACAGCCCTGCACGTGCCGGCTGCTGACTGACGTCACGAGAGCGGTCCCATGAACCCTTTGGCGAGCACCCGCGCTTCGTCACTCCAAGGAGCGGGACGCAGCGTGTTCCGGTCCAGACGGATATGGGTGCGGGTCCCGTGTGCATGAATGGTCTGCGCGTCGGTGGAGCAGAAACGATATGCCCACGTAGCCGAGGACGTACCCAGGCGCGTCACCCAGAGTTGGACAGCGTAGAGTCCCGCACCGTGGACAGGTGCTTCATAAGTGATGTCAGCTTTCTTGACAATGACGAATTCGTCATCGCCTAGTCTTTCCCCGGCCGTTGTCTCCCACAGCATGTTGCAGGCTCGTTCGACGAGCAAATTGTAGCGGGTGTTGTGCAGCATCCCAAAGGGATCGAGGTCGTCGAAGTGGACCCTGACCGGCATCAGGACCCCGAAATCAGGTGCGGGAACCGGCTGCGGAAGGTCGGCTTGAATCACTTGCGAACTCCGAACGTTTGATTGGCGAAGGCCAAGACTGAATGCTTTGGGGTGAAGAGCGCCCCGGCCGGTCTCAGGTCGAGGAGGTGGGCGAGCTCAACTGCTCAGTCAGGATCTGGAACTGCATTGCTGTGGTCTGCCAGGAGGGCGGCAAACTCATGGCGCAACTGGACGTACTCGATGATCATTCCGTCTGCGTGCTGTGCGATGAAGTTGCGCCCCAATGGGGCATCCTTGGGGCCATTGATGCACGTCGCCGCATGACTTTTCGTCGTCCGCAGGATCTGGTCGAGGTCGTCAACCACACACACCGCCTGCACCGTGTAGCTCGGCTTCTGTTCCGGCGGAATACAGACCAGGAGGATGTCGCGGATCACTGCCGTCTGCCAGTCTCCGTAGGGGAATCGCAGGGCCGAAGATGCGGTGAGGGCTTCAAACGCGGCTACCGAACGGTTAAAATCCTCGACAGTGAATCGCGTAAATGTACGTAATATCGGCATAGTGTTCTCCTGTTGTCACGGATTGCTTCTTATGTGCGCCGCTCGACCGGGTGTGGCAACGAGCGGCCTGCGCTTCTGTGCCAGCGGACCGGGGGCACAGAGATCCGGCTCCCGGAGCACGGTGATCGGAAGCGGCGAGAGGGCTCCGGCCGGTTCGAACTCTCCCTGGGGGCTGGGACGTAGTCCGCTGTGGCGGGGGGCTGACGCGGCGTGGTGAGCCGGGGTGAGGACAGCGACCCCACGGTCGGCCTGCTCAACCGAGTCGGCGGACCCAGCTCAGCGGCAGGTTTCGCATGGCAGCGCCAATCGGGGTCCATGGCCATGCCGGCACGACAGCTTTGTCGGGCTCCTTCTCGATGGCGTGGGCAAGTGCCCGGCATCCGGAAGCGGCGTCGACCATGAACGGAGCACTCGTGTTGTGCTCGTTCAGTTCGGTGCGGATGTAGCCGGGAAATATGGTGCTCACAGCGATGTCGGAGCCGTGCAGCTCGGCACGCAGGCCTTCGGCCAGCGTCGCTACTCCTGCCTTACTGGCGGCATAGGCCGTCATCGAGGCACTAACGGCCCTGAATGCGCTCACCGACGACATCACCACCAGGTGGCCGGCCCTCTGGCGCCGGAAGATGGTCATCGCCGCCTCGATCTGGGCCAGTCCGGCGACCAGGTTCGTCTCCACGATCGTGCGGTTGGTGGCGAACTCACCAGTACCGAGGGGGCGACCGTTGCCAATACCGGCGTTGACCACCACCCGGTCCAAGCCGCCGAGCTCAGCGGCGAACTCTTCGAAGACATCGAACACACGCTCGTGGTCGGTAACGTCCAGCGCCCTCAGATGCACCCGGAGACCAGGATGCTCGGCCAGCAGCTCCGACCGCACCTCCTCAAGCCGGTCCAACCTGCGTGCACACAGCGCCAACGTTGCACCGCGAGCGGCGAACTCCCGGGCCAGGCCTTTGCCCAGCCCGGCACTTGCCCCGGTGATCAAGATTCTCGAACGCTTCAACACTGCATCCCTGTTCCCAGGCCCGAGGGACCGGAGGAAGCCACTGGCTTCCTCATGGACGGCCTCGCGCCCGTATCTCACGATTCCGAGCCGCCGGCGAGGAAGGCCAGCAACGCGTTGTTGACGATGTCGGGCTGTTCCTCCATGCAGAGGTGGCCGCACTGCGGAATACCGAAGCCGCGCACGTCGTGCGCCATGCCCTTCCAGACCTCCAGAACGTCGAAGAACCGGCCGTTCTGCTCGAAGTCCTGACCCCAAAGAGCGAGGACCGGGCAGGTGATCAGCTGGTCGGCATCGACGAGGTCCTGAGCCACATCCTCACCCGAGGCTCGGTAGTCCATGGCAGCTCCCCGAACGGCTCCAGGTTGCTTGTAGGCCCGGACGTAGACGTCGATCTCTTCATGGGTGAGCATTTCAGGGTCGTACGACCACGAACGGTAAAAGTGGGTGAGCCACTCCTCCTCACGGCCGGCGATCAGGGCCTCCGGGAGGTCCGGTACGTTCAAGAAGGTCAAGAACCAGCCCAGCTGAGCCAACGGAGGGCTGACCTTCTCCATCAGCACTCGGGTCGGGACGTTGTCGATCGTGACGAAACGGTCGATGCGGGCGGGGTAGTCCTTGGCGAACCGGGTGCCGACCCGCGCGCCCCGGTCATGCCCGACGACGGTGGCACGCGCATGGCCGTGGTGGTCCATGAGCGCAGCCAAATCGTTGGCCATCGTCCGCTTGTCGTAGCCGCTCGCCGGCTTTTCGGTCGCGCCATAGCCGCGCAGGTCGGGTGCGATGACTGTGAACTGCTCGGCCAGGACCGGAATCTGTTTGCGCCAGGCGTACCAGGTCTCCGGGAAGCCGTGCAGCAGGTACACCGGCGGCCCGTCGCCCGCACTGACCCAGTGCTGGGTGATGCCGTTCAGCGCCGCAGTGTGGTGAGTGACATCGAGTAACACGCTCATACGGGGTCCTTTGCAGAAAGACACCGAGCTGGCAGGTGCCCTTGTGCCAGCGAGCCTAGACTTTCAACCTTGGTTGAAGGTCAAGCGTTCTGGACCACGGAGTGGAGGAACGTCACACACCACCTGTGAGTGGTCCCGGACCTGCTCAAGGCGCCACGCAGGCCGCGCGGGCGAGGCGCCCCTTCGGTCGGGAAACCGGCCTGAATCCCGTTCAGGCCAGGAGCGAGTTCAGGTGGGCCATGATCAGGTCGGCATTCTCCTCACAGGTGACATCGGCAGGCTTCGCCTCGATGTCGTCGATCACCGCCCGCACCTTGCGTTCGGACTGCGACAACTGCCTCTGCATTTCCTCTATCGCCACAAGCTTGCGCCGCAGCGCCGGAAGCACGGCATCCCGATTCCACCCGCCGAGCCCCTCAGCCGGCAGCAAGGCCTTGATCTCAGCGAGCGTGAAACCCGCCAGCTGGGCCTGCTTGATGATCTGCAGCGCTTTCACAGCCGCCTCGCCGTACATCCGGTAACCCGCACCGGTGCGCTCATCCGGGGCCAGCAAACCAGCCGTCTCATAGAACCGGATCCGCGACGGCGACACGTCCGCGGCAGCCGCCAACTCGCCGATCTTCACCCGGGCACCTCCCCACCGCGAACAGCCGACAGACACTCTGAAGTCTCAACCATGCTGGAAAGTTTAGAGTGTGCGCCCGGTGCACATGCCTGACGCCGGAGATGCTGCCGGGAACGACTGCGGCAGCGCGGTGACCGGCTACTGATCGCTCATGGCACGCATGCATCCCCCGCCTCAGCTGCGCGGGGCCGACACGAAACGCCCTGGGCCCAAGCCAGCCCCTGCCACATGATCGGCTCACGCCACCGCCCCGTCAGCCGCGACGAAGCCCGCCACCTCCTTACCGACGGACTGCGCGCCTGCACCCACTGCCAGCCCGACACCCAGCTCCACATCACCGAGTTAGCCAGGCATGGTTCGAACATTCGCACCAAGAGCCTCGTTACTCTGAGACCTGGGCGGCTCGTACGCGCCGTCTGGAACAGGAACCACCATGACCATGCCACCGCCGATCACCGAACCGGACCCGTCAGCGCTGATCTGCCCCGGCGACAAGGTCGGCCCGTGCGCCGCCGCCAGCGCAAGATCCACAACTACCGCAGCGGCGGCAGCCCGCTCTGCCAGCGGTGCATGGCACCCGTACAGGAGAAGTGGGGACCGGGCGTGCGGCACACCAGCGCGCGCATCTGACCGCCCGCGTCGTGGCCGCGCATGAGATCGATCAAGGACTCACGAGGCAGGTCTCGGAGGCCCTGTGAAGGGCGGACGCCAGCACCGAGGTGAGGAGACGCCGGCCGCCATCCGTCGCATCGGCGTGAAACGGCTGACGGACTGGCTCGCCCGCCGGTCCATCCGCGAGGCGGCCAGCTTCGCCGGACGCGTCGTGGAGGCCGCCGACGCCCAGCACACCGTGCTGCCAGGTGAGGTGCTCGCGGCCCGACTGGTCCGGGAACTGGCTTGCCGCATCACGGAGTTGGACGAGCGGATCAAGGGAAACGATCGCGAGATCTCCGCCTTGTTCCGCACCGATGAGCGAGCGGCAATCATCGAGTCCGTGCCGGACATGGGGCCGCTTCTTGGAGTTGAGCTGCATGCCGCCACCCGGAAGCGCACGGGGCCAAGCGTATGTCGCCCGGACCGGGCTTCCCCCCTGGCCCCGCCCGTCGCGAACGGCTGCCGGCTTGCCCCGGTGTGCTAGACAGAGAGCAAACAAAAGGGGAATTTTGCAGCAGCTCACGCTCGGAATCATGTCGCAGACCCGCAAGGAAAACGAGCATCGTCTGCCCGTTCACCCCGCTCATTTCGACCGCATCGACGCCGGTCTCCGCAAGCGCATCTACCTCCAGGAAAACTACGGAGAGCATTTCGGCGTCCCGGACAGCCGACTCGCCCCGCTCATCGCGGGCTTCCGCACGCGCGAGGAACTCATCGCCGACTGCGATGTCATCCTGCTGGCCAAACCGCTCCACGAGGACCTGGCGGAGCTACGCGAGGGTCAGGTCCTGTGGGGCTGGCCGCACTGTGTCCAGGACGTAAGGCTCACCCAGACCGCCATCGACCGGCGGCTGACTCTGATCGCCTTCGAAGCGATGAACCACTGGAGTCGCAACGGTGCCTTCAACTTGCACGTCTTCCACAAGAACAACGAGCTGGCCGGGTACTCCTCGGTCCTGCACGCCATGCAGCTGATGGGCGTGACAGGCGACTACGGGAGGCGGCAGCGTGCCGTAGTCATCGGCTTCGGCGCGACCGCCCGCGGCGCGGTGACCGCGCTCAGCGCCCTGGGCGTGCACGACGTCGACGTGCTCACCGCGCGTGGCGTCACCGCCGTCAGCTCCCCCATCCACTCCGCGCGGATCGTCCACTTCGACCACGACAAGGCCGACGACACCCTCGACCCGCGACGCAGCATCGCCCTCACCGAGGACGGCCCGCTGCCGCTGGCCGAGTTCCTGGCCGGGCACGACATCATCGTCAACTGCGTGCTGCAGGACCCCACCGCGCCGCTGATGTTCCTGATAGACGAGGACCTGACCAAGCTGGCCCCGGGCACCCTGATCATCGACGTCTCCTGCGACGAGGGCATGGGCTTCGACTGGGCCCGGCCCACCACCTTCAACGACCCGATGTTCACCGTCGGCGACCACATCAATCACTACGCGGTGGACCACAGCCCCTCCTACCTGTGGAACTCCGCGACCTGGGAGAACAGCGAGGCCCTTCTGCCCTATCTGGACGTCGTGCTCCAGGGCCCCGACGGCTGGGACACCGACGACACGATCCGGCACGCCATCGAGATCCGCCGTGGCGTCGTCCAGAACCCCAAGGTGCTCGCTTTCCAGCACCGCACCGCGAAGTACCCGCACGCCCACGAGGAGACCCAGACCCGGGCGGCGTCGCGGCCCTAGCGGCAGGGCGTCCGGTGCGCAGCCGGCTTCCGACCGCTGTCCCGAGCCGCCGCGTGGCGGGCGCCTCGCGGGAAAGTGCGAATCCGGCTCGTCCGTAGAGCTCCGAGAATCGGTGATCTTGTCCCGCTCGTCCGACGGGAACGGCGGTCCCAGATCCGGGGCGGCATCCTGTGAGGCCGCAGGGCTGGTCCGCTGACTGTAGGCGCGCGTCTGCTCGTACATCATCAAATGCGCTTTCCTGCGCGTCGTGCCGAATGCGCGGAGCGGCATGGTCCTCTGCCGTGCATCCGGTCAACGCCCGGCGTCGGCCCGCGTCAACGCGATGCCGCTTGCGAACACACGCGGGTGTGACACGGGCGGGAGTATGGTGGAAAAGACGAGGACTTTCCGTATGCCGGGGTCGGGACTGACTCACCCCGGGCCGCCGCCTCGTGTTCGGGTCTACCGGCCCACCTCCTTCCGCACCACGCCCCCCGTCCTCACAGGGCAGCCCGTGAGCCCGGCCGCGCCATCCGCATCCAGGCCGAGGAGTCACGTATGCCGCTCAGTCCGATCACGTCCACGACGGTCACACCGTCGTGGAACCATCCCGCCGCCCCAGGGCTACGAAAGGGACGTCCCCTTTCCCGGTGCTGTGCCTCCTCGCCCCCGCCCTGCTCTGGTTCGGCGAGAGCGGGCACAACCGCCACCACGCCGACCCCACCAGCGTTCACCGGGGGCTCGACCGCGGTGGGCTCGACCCATCGGCCGCCGTCGTCCGCCTCCTCGAACGCCCCGGCTGGGTGCACAACGTCCATCGGCCGAGTGCGGCCCGCGTCCCCGCCCTCCGCGCCTGACATCAACCATTCGTCCATGTACGGCAGTTGGCAGGAACTCTCATGACCACCGCGCTACAACCCCCGCTTCCCTCCCATCCCCTCCTGCGCCTGCGCCTGGCACCTCAGGGCGGCATGCCCCGCGCCATCGATGGAGCGTGGTGGCCCCGTTCGTACGACCTGCTCGCCGAACTACCCCGACTGCTCGCCGGGTTGCCGCCCGCGTGGGGCCATATCACCAGCGTCACGGTCAACGGGGCGACCTGGTCCGCGGTGCCCGGCCGGATGCTCGTCTCCAACCAGGTCATAAGGCTGCACAGGACCCTCACCGTCTCCGCCGCGCACACCATCGTCCTTCTCGCGCCCGGCCAGGGCCGCTGGGACCTGACGGTCGTGCCACCGAATACGACCGAGGAGGCCGCGGAACCGCTCATGGCGGCCGGGGCGGACGGTCCGGCGCGAGAACCTGTGAAGAAACCCCGATGTTGATCTTGTGGGTGCGGCCGGGGGTCAAGCGCGTAGGGCGGGCGATCCGGTGCGGACCGCGCTGCCCAGCGCGGACAGACAGGCCGATGCTGTACGGCCCCGTTCGCGGCACAGGTCATCTCCGGCGCCTTCAAGAACACGTTCGTCCCGGGCTCAGCGCCGGGGACTGGCACGGCGGCCGCCTTTGGCTGACCGGCCTCAAGTCTTCGGCGCCAGCCGGTCGGTACCGGTGTCGATGAGGATCTGTTCGGCTCGCGTGATGTTGTCGGCGCGGACGGCATCAGCCATCGCGGTGCGTGCCGCTTCGGGCGTCGCGTGCGGCGGGATGACGAGGAGCGAGAAGTAGTCCTGTTCGCCCCTGGTGACGAGGACGGTGTCGTCGCCGACCGGGAAGGAGTCGATGTGGATGATGCGGTCGTCGACTAGCAGTCGCGTCGGCAGCGCGTCCCAGGCTCCGGCGTCCAGGCCGACGCGCGTGAGGGGCCCGAGGTACTCGGTCAGTGCGGAGATCAGGGCAGGAAGTTCGGCTGCGATGTCACGGGAGCACGGCCACCACGCCCCGTCGAGAACGCCCCGCCGGTCATGCGTGGTCTGTAGCCGTACGACAGCCGTCCCCGGCTTCACCGCCTGGTGAACGGCGTCCGGCAGGAGCCTGGTCACACGCGGGGAACCGGAGTCGGACATGACACTCGCCTGTCTGCGAGGAAGACGACCTGACTTACTTCCTCCACGGTACTCCGCGGCCCGCAGCATCGGAAAGCTCGCTGGTCACGCGGGTCGGAGTAAGGTGAAAGATCCGGTCCACGGATCCATGCCCCTGCGGGAACAACGAGGTCGTCATGCAGCCCGAGGAAACTCCCCCCGACGGACACGCCGACGTACGTATCGTCGCCGCCTCCCCCGAGATCGCCCGCCGGGTCGCGGAGGTTCTGCGCCGCTGCTTCGCCGCCACGGAACAGCGCAGCTATCCCGCGGATGCCGAGGGAGGGACCCGCCTCGAGCTCACTGTAGACACCACCAGCGCGGCAGAACCGGCGCGGTCCTGGCTGGAGACCAGCCGCTCCTCGGGCAAGGACGGCCGCCGGGAGTGAGGGGATCTCCGGGAGCGGTCCATTCGGCCTCTTCGGGGAGTAGCGTGAACCCATCGGGAGCACTTCGCGCACCGGCCCCGATACCGGTGTCGTTCCTGGTGAGCAACGGCACCGGGCAACTGCTCACGCGCAGGGGCCCGGAGACGGGTTCGCACGATGTCCGCGATCACCGACCATCCCTCGCCGCGCGCCGTGCCCTTCAGGGCCCCGACCGCACGCCTCGCCCTCAGACCCATGAGCCCCTGCCCGGGACAGGTCGAGCTGGACGGCGCCTGGTGGCCCCACTCCCGTGACCTGAGCCACGAACTCCCTGCGCTGGCCGACGTACTGGACCCGCTGTGGGGGCGGATCACCCGTATCGCCGTCAATCCCCGCTACTGGCCGATCATCCCGCAACGGATCTTCGTCAACGGCCATGTAGTCAAGGTCGGTTGGTTCACCACACAGCTGGACCCGCACAAGATCCTGCTGCTGTCCGGAACGTCGGGCCGCTGGGATCTCCTGGTGATACCCCCGGAGGTCAGCGCCCCGTCGGCCGCCCGCCTGATGGCCGCCGCGAGTGCGAGCACCGCCCCGCAGCCGACCGCGACCGCTCTCATGACGGCGGAACTGGTCGACGCCCCCTCCACATCGGCCGACGCCGGCACCGGATGGCCCGACCGGCCGGCGGCGGTGGCGCAGCCATCCGCGCCACCGCCGCAGCCATGACGAGGCGGACTGGATCGCCTGGCCACCGCGTTGACACGAACCGTCGCCGGAGGCGGAGAGGCTGCACGGTGCCGGGCCATGCAACTCCGGAACACACGGCGAAGCATTCCGTCTCGCCCGGTTCCCCACGAGAATCCACCCACCGGACAACAGCGAAGGCCGGACATGACCGTTGCACGGAGCATCGGGAACCAGGCGCAGACGATGAAGGGCAGGATCACGCATGAGCTCGGCCGGGTCACCCGCAACAGGCGACTGCAACGCCGAGGCAGGAACGACCACGTCTCCGGAAGCCTGAAACAGGCCGCGGAGAAAATCAAGGACGCCTTCAGGCGGAACGGAAGCAGCCCCCGATGATGTACGACCAGACACGCGCCCAGCAGTCCGCCGGCCAGACTCCGGGTCCGGCCGGACGCCGCAGCCCGAGCCCGGAGCCGCTGCTCCCGTCGGACGAGCAGCACAAGATCGCCCACCGCCTCCGGCACGCCCTCAACACCTTCGCCGACACCCCGCTCGAGGCGCTGGAAGAGGCCGAGAGCGCCTACGACGAAGCCACCGCCCAACTCGTGAACGCCCTCGCGGAACGCCGGCGTCTCCTGCGCGCTGGCTGGCAGGACCAGGACCCCGACGCACAGTCCGAAGAACTTCGGCACGCACTGAGGCAGTACCGGGAGGTCACCCAGAGACTGCTCCACATCTAAGCGGCCACTACACCGCGGCGCGGCCAGGCACGGAGTACGGTTGACAGCACCGAGGGCATTTCGCACACCGGCTTCCACGCCGGGTCGTTCTCGGCGAGAGATGAAACCCGGGCCGCCGCAGAGGCGGCCCGGAGACGGGTCCTCATCATGTCGGCGACCTTGCACCCAACCCTGCCGCACCCCGAACCCGTCGCAACCCCAACAGCACGTCTCGCCCTGAAGACGGACGGCGCCCCACGCGGCCTCCTCGACGGTGCCTGGTGGCCGCGCTCCCGAGACCTGCTGAGTGAACTACCCGCGCTGACCGCGGTGCTGGACCCCTTGTGGGGCCGCATCACGCGCATCGCCGTCAACCCCGAGTACTGGCCGGTCATCCCGGGCCAGGTTCCCGTGGACGGCCACGTCGTCAAGGTCGGCTGGTTCACCCCGGAAATCGACCCGCACAAGCTGCTGCTGCTCTCCTACGGCACCGGCCGCTGGGACCTGCTGATCATCCCGCCAGAAGCCGGAGAGGTGTCTGCGGCCCGGCTGATGGCTGCGGCGTCCGACTACGACGGCCCGCCCGCGACCGCGAGCGCGCTCATCATCGCGGAAGAGGCCCGGCACGGCCTCGCGGCGACCGACGAGCCGCTGGACCCGAACGAGGCGTGGGAGTACGAGGGCGGCGCCTCGACGTCCGCGGCCGTCCCTCATCAGCCCAGTCCCCCCAGTCGCGCGATCGTCGGTAAGTGAGGCGGCCGCCGTGAACACCTTCCTGACGGCCGCTGCCTTCATCGTCCTCGTCGCAGCGGCGGCATACGTGATCCACCGGCTCAACATCGAGCATGCCGACAGGATCGCCGTGCACCGCTACAGCGCCGCCCTGCCCGACCGGCGCGGACGCGGCACGCCGCCACCCCCGGTGGAACCCGGCCGGTCCGAGTCGCCGACCTCCCGCGAGCGACGCGACCACCGCGACGGGGGCCGTGGCCGCTTCCCGCCGCGCCGCCGACGCAGCCCTACCACTCACCACAGGTGACCAGCCGGTTTCCCCACCAGGCCCCGAATCTGCGAGTGGCGGCCCGGGCCCATGAACCGAGGCATCATGACCCTTCCACAGCTGAACATCTACCGGCACGACCGGGGCGCGCGAGCACTGATCACCCTGGCCGGCAAGATCGACGCGGTCACCGCGCCCCAGGTGCGGACCGCCCTGGAGCGGTGCCTGGATGACGGCATCACCACCATCGACGTCGACCTGACCACCGTCGGCCTGTGCGACACCAGCGGCCTGCGGGTCTTCCTAGACGCGTCGCGGCACGCCGCCGAGACTCACACCTTCCTGCGACTGCACTACCCGTCCCCGCAGACCGCACGACTCCTCATGGACACCGGCTGCGATCGAGTGCTCCTCTGACGAACCGGCCTGGCCGGGCCAGTTGCGCAGAAGCCGCTTTGACGCGGCGGATAGTCCGGCACCCGGTGCCTGCCGCTACTGACCTTTACGGCGCGATGTCGTTGGGGGGACCACGTGTGATCGTCGCGGTATGCGAGGTGTGTGAGACATCCGCAGGGTGGTGGGCTGACGCTGAACGGCAGGCGTTTCGCGAGCGGATCCGGCTGGAGGCCGCGGAGCGATTCTCTGCCGGTGCG
Source organism: Streptomyces sp. SAI-135 (assembly GCF_029893805.1). Lineage (NCBI taxonomy): Bacteria > Bacillati > Actinomycetota > Actinomycetes > Kitasatosporales > Streptomycetaceae > Streptomyces > Streptomyces sp. SAI-135. The sequence goes on along the minus strand of NZ_JARXYP010000002.1, from coordinate 9,087,008 downwards.
TCCAACGCCGAGGGCGCCAAGGACTTACGAGTGTGCGCTCGGTGCAGCGCCGGCGCCGGGCCTGACACGACGTCGGCACCGAGGGGCTGCGGTCTGCCGGGCCTGTGTCACAGCCCAAGCGAGCAGGAGCTCGCCAAGGGACCGGCCGCACACGGCCGGCCGGACCAGACCTGGACTCTGGCGCGGATCAGGACACTGATCGGGCGCCGGTTCCACAAGAGCATGACGCTGTCGGCGATCCCGCGGATGTTGCACCGGCACGGCTTCAGCCATCAGCTCCCGGCCCGCCGGGCAGTCAAGCGCGACGAGGAGGCCGTGGCAGGCTGGGGGAAGGAAACCTGGTCGCAGGTGGAAGGTCCGTGGCGGCGCTTGACGCGCCTGGCTGACACCCACGACTGGATCGGCTGTTACTTCTTGCCGGCCTACGCACCGGACCTCAAACCCCTCGAGGGCATCTGGTCGTTGCTGCGGCGCAGCAGCCAGGTCAACACCGCATTCACCGACTCCGACCACCTCATCAAGAAACTTCGGCACGGTCTTCGCCAGATCCAGTACCGCAGCAACCTCATCGACGGATGTCTCGCCGAAACAGGCCTCACCTTGACGACATCGTGTTCTGACCGAGCGTCAAAGATGCCCCGAGCCTGCTCTCGCGAGCGAGGCCGACTCGCCCATGGCACGATGCCCCCTCAGCCACACCACCATGGGGGAACCATGCGCACCACTGTCACGCTCGCGGCCACCGCCGCCGCGCTCCTCGCGCTCACCGCCTGCTCCCTGGGCGACGACAGCGCCGAACCAGCCCCGAGCACCTCCGCCACCGTCGAGGAGCCGACCACCACCCCGACCAACACTCCCGCGCTGGCAAACGACGAGGAGAACCTGGCACGCGTCGTGGACACGTACACGTCTCTGTACTTTGCAGGTGAGGGCGAGCCCGCCTACGTTTTCCTGTCAAAGCGCTGCAAGGCCAAGGCAGACCCGGCCGTATTCGAGGCGACGGTGGAGCAGGCCGCGAAGGACTACGGGCCCGACCACCCGGCAACGGACGTGCGCGCGACCGTCTCCGGGGACATGGGCCGCGTCTCCTACAGGGTGCAGGGGCTGCCGAGGTTCGACCAGCAGGCGCAGCCGTGGACGCGTGAGGGCGGCGACTGGAAGTACGACGCCTGCTGAACTGCACGTCCAGCCGGGCCAATGTCTGGTCAACTCTCGGGCAGCCGCGGGGTCTCGTGCCGGACAAACGGCCCCAGCCCACGAAAGACCAGGGCCGTACGCTCGCTGGTCAGGCCAGCTGCCAGCCGGACAACCGGCCGTCGCCGCCGACCGCGGCAACCAGCTGCTTGCCGGGCAGCTGTACGGCATCGAGGCCGACGGCCGACGCAATCTCCTCGGCTGCGTAGCGCTCCGGTTCGGCGCGCTCCTCGGGCGGGGCAGCGGCGACGATCTCCGCCTGGTCGCCGATCACCAGCAGCACCTGTACGTTCACACGCTCGGGAGTTGGCGAGCGTGAACTGCCGCAGGGTCCCGAAGTGGGCCTCGATCGGGTTGGCCCAGGAGGCGTTGGTCCGCTGCTTACGCTGGCGCAACGCCAACGCCCGACACCCCGATGTGCTGGCCGTCCAACGCCGCGAACGCGCCCACATCCGCAGTGAGAAGGGCATCCGCTGGGGAGGACGCCCACTCACCAACGCGGCATGATGGCGATACTTGAAGATCCCCACGAGCTTTTGGCCGTGACCGCGGACGTTGCGCCGGCCCCGGTCGGCGAGGAGGTCACCACTGGGTGATGAGCGGCGCGTCCGGTTCGTGCTGCCTCCAGTCTTCAGTGAGGCGGACGAGGCGGGCGGGGGCGGCGATGCCACGCACCGTTGCAATCCTGCCGCCTGTGATGTCGAACGTCACGGCGCCGATGACCTGGTCGCCGATCACGAAGAGGATGGCCGGGGCGCCGTTGACGAGCGCGTAGTGGACGGCGGGCGTGCCGCCGGCGAGCCGCCGTTTCGCGGGGGTGGGTTTGAAGCCGGCCCGTGCGACGGCGGCGATGCGCTGGGCGGTGTCGAACCGCAGCAGTTTCTCGGTCAGGCCGGCGCCGTCGGAGATCGCGGTGGCGTCGTCGGTGAGCAGCGCGACCAGACGTTCGGTATGGCCCGAGGAGGCTGCTGCGAGGAATTCCTCGACGATTCTGCGGGCGGATGCCGGATCGACTTCCTCTTCGCCGCGGCGGCGTGCACTGGTGATACGGCGTCGGGCCCGGTGGAGGTGTTGCTGACTTGCGGACTCGGTGAGGTCGAGGATCTCGGCGATCTCGGCGTGAGTGTGGGAGAACGCTTCGCGCAGGACGTAGACGGCCCGCTCGGCGGGTGACAGGCGTTCCATGAGCGCCAGTACGGCGAGGGAGACCGATTCGCGCTGCTCGAAGGTGTCGGCCGGCCCGAGCATCGGGTCGCCGTCGAGGAGCGGGTCGGGCAGCCAGGCACCCGCGGTGCGTTCGCGGCGTGCCTGCGCCGAGCGGAGCCGGTCCAGGCAGAGGTTGGTGACGACCTTGGTCAGCCATGCTTCCGGCACGATGATCCGCTGCCGGTCGGCGGCTTGCCAGTGCAAGAACGCGTCTTGCACGGCGTCCTCAGCATCGACGGCGGAGCCCAGCAACCGGTATGCCAGCGAGGCCAGCCTGTTGCGGCTGGCCTCGAACTGGCTGGTGTCGAAGCGGTCAGGAGCGGTGTTGTCCACGCAGATCACCCTAGGCGGCTACGCGCGGTGCCCTGTCGGCGGACGCATGCGGCGCAGCGGCCAGGCGGTGCTTGCGCTTGGGCAGGCCGAAGGTCGGGTGCGAGGTGGTCCACAACGACATCTTCAGGATGGCCGCCTTGATCCGCGCGGCCTTCCGGCCGCCCACGTACTTCGGCTTTGCCTGCCCTTCGTCGTCGACCATCTGCAAAATTCCGTCCCGCCGCCCGAGGCTGATGTGGTTGCCCAGGTACTCCAGCTTGGTGTTCGGGATCTTGCGGCCGGTCAGGTGTCCCACGATCGCGGCAGTGGCCTGCATGCCGGTGTAGCCGGCCGAAGCGCAGGACATCGGCAGCGGGCGGCCGTTGTCTCCGACGGCGTAGGCGCTGTCGCCGACGGCATAGACGTTGGGGTGCGAGAGGGACCGCATGGTGCGATCGACGACGATCCGACCGTTCTCGGTGACCTCCAGCCCGCCGGCGGCGGCGATGCGGCTGACCGCGAACCCGGCCGTCCACACGGTTGCGTCGGACGCCAGGGCGGTGCCGTCGGCACACAGCACCCGCGCCGCCTCGACGGCTTTGACCTCGGTGTGCTCCAGGACCGTGACGGCCAACCGGTCGCAAGCCTGACGCAGGTGGCTGCGGGCCCCGACGGAGAGGGGAGCGCCCAGCTCGCCGCGGGCCACCAACGCCACCGACAGGCCGGGCCGCGTTTCGGCGATCTCAGTGACGGTCTCGATGCCGGTCAACCCGTCGCCGACAACCAGCACACGTCCGCTTTCGCCCTGCCTGCCCAGGCTGTCCAGGCTGTCCAGGCGCTCACGCAGACGCAACGCCGAGGATCGGCTGGCGACGTCGAACCCGTGCTCGGCCGCACCGGGGACACCATGAGTGGCCCCGTGGCTGCCGAGCGCGTAGACAAGCGTGTCGTAGCCCAGCTCGCCCCCGCCGTCGGCGTCGGCCACGGCGACGACCTGGTGCTCGGGGTCGACAGCGGTGACACGGGCCAGGCGCAGCCGGACCCCCGTGCCCGCGAAGACGTCGGCGAGCTGGGGAGCGTCGATCTCCCGGCCGGCCGCGAGCTGGTGCAGGCGCAGCCGCTGGACGAAGTCCGGCTCGGCGTTGACCACGGTGATCTCGGTGTCCGCCGGGGACAACCGGCGGCCCAGGGTCCCGGCCACGTAGGACCCTGCATAGCCGGCGCCGAGGACGACGATGCGGTGCTTCATGTCTCGCTCCTGTCGGTTGGCTTGCTCTCGGCGACTTGAGCGGGACAGCCTCCCGATTCCTGACAGGAACTACATGTGACGTGGATCACAGGATGGGAGAAGCGATCCTCTGTCGGAGTCTCGGACCAAAGATCGTTAGTTCGGAGAACTCGGTGCACCCATGCAGTCGTCCGGCTATGGCACGTCAGCGAGCGCACTGTGACGGGTAGGCGAGCAGGCACCGATCGCCCCCCAGCACCAGACCGGCGTTCCGTACGACTGTGGCCCTGGAGCCTCTCTCCTTCACTCCCCGCTCTCCACGACAGCCCTAGCCAGGCGGCCGCTGTGTCGCTTTCGGCTCTGCATGGGGACACGTGCGGTCAGGCGCTGACTCTTCTCGGCCAGGGTGAGGTTGTCGTAGCGGACAGCTCTTGGCCGTCCGCGCAGCCGCGACCGCTATGGCCGGCCGCCACTCCAGGGATCCGCCTTGCGCGCCAGCTTCTTTGCCCGGCCGCGTACGTCCCCAGGGAGGCGGTGGAGGACCGTGCGGGCCGCCCGGCGCACGGGCGGAGCAGATGTGGTGCGCAGGTAGAGGTGGTGGGGAAGTGTGGCCCGGCCTGGTGGGCGGATGGAGAGGCGGAGGTGGCCGTCCGGGCCGTCCCAGACCGGAATCACCAGGTGGGGCGGGGTTCCGACCCTGGCCGAGCCGAAGCTGACACCGACTTCGGGGCCCGCACCGCTCGTTGTGTTGTCGCCTCGTGTCACGCGTGCTCTGCGGCCCACGCCGAGGAGTTGGGCGCTCGCCCACACGATGTGGGTGCCGGGTTCCATGGGCCGGCCACCGGCCAGGGTGAGGGGGTCGATGGGTGTTTCGCCGGTGAGTACGACGCGGTGGCGGCCCCCGCCGAGCGGCTGTGTCCGCGGGATCAGATCGGCGTCGGGGTACCACCACAGGTTCCGGGCCGTGTCGTGGACCAGGAGTTCACCGTGGGCGTGGCCCAGGGGGTGTGGGGCCTCCCAGCCCTCGGCGCCCTTGATGCCGGCCAGCAGGTCGGGGTCCAGGAGCATACGGCCGTAGCGTTCGACGAGGGTGAGGGGCTCACCGTCTGGGCGGCGCATGCCGAACGTGGTGGTGATGTGGAGTTGTCCGTCGCGCCAGCGGATGTCGTCGACGGTCAGTTCGGGCCTGATGTGCCGGGTGCGGCGGGCGAGTTCGACGAGGGAGTCCAGGTGTCCCTCCTCCAGCAGGTGTGCCCGCAGCCGGGTGAGGGCGGGCAGGCCGTCGCGGACACCGGGCGGATAGGCCTCGAGCGCCATGCGGCGCACCACGTCGAAGTAGCGTTCCAGGGCCTTGCCGGTGCGCTGCAGGACGCGGGGCTCGCCCACCGGGCGCAGGAGTTCCACGCGGTAGGAGCGGCGCAGCAGGTGGTCCTGGAGCGGGCCGGGCAGGGTGTCCTGCTTGATGGCGTCCACGACCGTGCGCAGGTGGCCGTAGTAGTCCTCCGGAGTGCTGCTACGGCTGCTGGTGTTGCCGCCGTCCTCGCGGCGGTTCCAGATGTAGCAGGGGTGGTCGGCGACGATGGAGACCGTCTTGGCCCGCACATAGGCGCGGGCCATGAAGAGCTGGTCCTCCAGCCGTACCGGGCCCTCGGGGAACCTGAGGTCGTGGTCGAGCAGGAAGTCACGGCGGAACATCTTGTGCGGGGTCAGGCTCTCCATCAGCGGCGCGTCCTCGACCGTGCAGCGCTCCACGGTGCGCTTGAAGACGTTGCTGGGGCCCGCCATGGTGCCGATGACCTTGCCCAGCACGATGTCGGAGTGGTTGCGGCCGGCCATGCGGTACAGGACTTCGAGGGCCTGGGGGGTCAGCTCGTCGTCCTGGTCCACGAACTGGACGTACTCCCCGCGTGCCTCCCGGACACCGACGTTGCGGGGCTTGCCGGGCCAGCCGGAGTTCTCCTGATGGACCACCCGCACATGCGGGTGCTCGGCAGCCAACTCCTCCAATCGCTCCGCGGAGCCGTCGGTCGAGCCGTCATCGACATAGACGATCTCGTACGCGTCCTCCCCCAGTGTCTGACGTAGCAGCGACGGCGCACACTTGTCGATATAGCGGCCCGCGTTGTAGACGGGCACCACGATGCTCACCTTGAGCATGAACGCTCCCCCAAACCGAGACAACGGACCATGCGTCTCGTTGTGCGTTGGACGTTCCGTTCCGACTTCCGAGAAGGCTGTCTCATCCGCAGCAATCGGTTAACCGCCTCCGGGAGTGCTTCCTGTTCAGTACGGCAGGGCGGCGCTGGGGCCGCGTATTGGGTCGTGATCAATGAATACCGCAGCTACGAGGCGGGTGCCGCTTCTATTGACCCGACTGCAGTACAGCCCAGCGGTCTGCGGCTGCTCGGCGCGGTCGCGAATGACCAAGAGCGGTGGCCACAATCGCGCCGTGCGTGTCGACGTAGACCGACTCGATCTCGGCGTCCCGCAGGCCGGCGATGCTGCCCCAGGTGGGCGGCGGGCTGCCCTCGGACGATGTCGAGCGGAGGACGGAGCCGCGTTTGCCCGGCAGGTTCTTCGGGTGCGGTGGCCTGCGCGCGTTAGGCAAGTTGCCAGCCGTTTGGCGGCCGAGCGGGCCGAGCAGGGCCCAGGCGTAGTCACGCATGCGCCGCCCCAGGTCGGCCTGCTCCCAAACGGCGCCCGAGGCGAAGGTCGTCGAGTGCACGGTCCCAGGTCGCGTCGGCAAGGTCGTCGATCACCCCTGGGAAGGCTGCCTTCGTCACAGGCCAGACAGCGAACCGCTGCTGGAGCACTGGACGCAGAAACCCCCCACAATGCCGCGGCCGTTCCCGCTACGACCCACACGACCCCAGGTCAGGACAACTCACCGCCACCAGACCCCGTTCCCAGCCAACACCCACCCCCACAGCTCACATCCCGCCCAGCACACCAGTTGCCCACCCCGGATCGACAGCGGCGTCGGCGTGCCGGCCGCGCTCACCCTTCTGCATCCCCCAGCAAGCCGCGTTCCTGGGCCAGCAGGGCTATCTGGAACCGGGTCCGTGCGCCCAGTTGTCTGCCCAGATCGCTGATATGGGTCTGCACGGTCCGGCGGCTGAGTCGCAAGGCGCGTGCGATGGCGTCGTCCTTCATGCCGGCGGCCATGAGGCGAAGGATGTCCCGCGTCCGGCTGTGCAGCGCGCCCTCTTGTCTTTCGGGTTTTGCGGTATGCGAAGCGGGGCTGTTTTCCAGCGAGAGGGGCACCGCACGCTCCCATACGCTTTCGAACAGGGCGGTCAGTACTTCGAGCAGCGTTGAGGAGTGCACGACGAGTGAGCCTGCGGCGGGATCGTCTTTGCGTAGCGGCATGATCGCCGCGACGCGGTCAAAGATGACCAGTTTCATGGGAATTCCGGGCAGTAGCCGCAGCTCCCCTTCCGTGGGGGCGCCCCCGAGAGCTGTTTGCAGGCATCCGTCGTCGGCCATTCCGTCGCTGTCGTACACAGACCGCAGCCGCACACCCGGACGGACCATGGCGCCCGCAGCGGTGGACGTGTCGGTGGGAGTGATCCGCCGGGTCACATACGGCGGTCTCGCAAAATGCAGCACCTCCTGCCGACTGCTCCGCAGAAGGTGGGCGTAGCGGGCGCCGACCTGTTCATCGCTCTCGACGACCTCGAAGAGATCCGAGGCGATCTGCCGTCCTGGGGCCATGCGATAGACCTCGTCGAGCTGTTCCGCGTACAGCTCCGCTCTGGCCAACTCCTGCCGTTTACGGGCCAGAAGGGCCCCCAGCGAGGAGCGGGGAGGGCCGGCGCTCCAGCGTGTGGGCTGTCCCTCGATGCGCACAGCCAGGAGTTCGGCCTCCAGGGACCGTAACGCGGTCCGGGCCGCCGTGGCTGAGACGCCGGTTCCTGCCGCAACCGCGTCCTCGTCAGCGCCCGGATGGCTGACCAGGTACTCCAGTGCCTGCCGGGCGAGTGAGCCAAGACCGGTGCCTGCCCACAACGCGTCTGAGGAGGACACGTCCATCAGCGACTCCTCGGAAGATCGGAACGAGATGCATGCCGATGCTACGCAAGTGCGCAACTGCGCGCGCCCGCAAGCGATGGATCTTGTCGGGTCCGGCTGCCGACGCCAGGATGATCAGAGGTCACTGGCGCGGTGGCCTCTGTTTCGACGACGTGTCCGGCCCGACAACCACAGCGACCGCCCCAGGGTTTGCACCCACTTCCCGGCAGCCTGTAAACAACGGAAAGCAATTGCCGTACTGAATAGGCCCTCGCAGTTCTTGAGCGATGGGCCCCCTTGGCATGGGAATTCATTTTCCGACCCGACGGGCCCTCCTTTCTCACAGCGAATCCTTACGACATGCACATGTAACACACAGGCTATTGTCAATTTCGCTTCGCGGTACGCCAATTGATTGCGGTGAATGTGAACCACCGTCATTCGCCGTCGACCGGGGTCGTGTACGAGTCGCCCCCTGCAAAGCGAACCGAGGAGTAACATTTTGCGCACCTCACCGAGAACCGGTTCGGCTTTACGCCGAAGAGCCGCCGCCTGCCTGACCGTGCTCAGCGCCGCCGCAATGACGCTCCTGGGCCTACAGCTCCCGGCCCACGCGGCGGCGCCACCCGCTTCATCGGCCTCAACGGCCTCAACGGCCAAGAAGAAGGCCGCCCTCGAACCCTCCTGCTCCACCCCCAAGAAGGGCGAGGCCGCATGCTTCGCCCTGCGCCGCACCGACACCAAGGCCCTCAAGGGCCTGTTGCCCGCCTCCGCAACCCCCAGCGGCTACGGCGCAGCCGACCTGCAGAGCGCCTACAGCCTTCCCGCCGACGGCGGCGCGGGCCAGACGATCGCCATCGTCGACGCCTATGACGACCCCACCGCCGAGGCCGACCTGGCCGTCTACCGCGAGCAGTACGGGCTGCCCGCCTGCACCACGGCGAACGGCTGCTTCAAGAAGGTCGACCAACGCGGCGGCACCGACTACCCCGCGCCCGACGCCGGCTGGGCCGGCGAGATCTCCCTCGATCTGGACATGGTCTCCGCGGCCGCGCCTAACGCGCACATCCTGCTCGTCGAGGCGGACCAGCCGAGCTTCGAGGACCTCGGGGCGGCCGTCGACCAGGCCGTCGCACTCGGCGCCAAATACGTCTCCAACTCCTACGGCACCAACTACGACAGCACCCCGGGCAGCGGTGAACTGCCGGACGAGACGACGTACGACGCCCACTACAACCACCCCGGTGTCGCCGTGGTCGCCTCCTCGGGCGACAGCGACTACGGGGTGGCCTACCCCGCCGTCTCCCCCTACGTGACCTCCGTCGGCGGCACCTCACTGGTCCGGGACTCCGGCACCGCACGCGGCTGGTCCGAGTCGGTCTGGAACCGCGACGGCTTCGGCCCGGGATCCGGCTGCTCCCTCTACGAGCCCAAGCCGGCCTTCCAGACGGACACCGGATGCGACAAGCGCACCGTCGCCGACGTCTCCGCCGTGGCCGACCCGGCCACCGGCGTCGCGGTCTACCAGACCTACGGCGGTGGCGGCTGGCAGGTGTACGGCGGCACCAGCGCCTCCTCACCCATCATCGCCGGCGCGTACGCGGCCGCCGGAACCCCCGTCGCGGGCACGTACCCCAACTCCTACCCGTACGCCTCCGAGACCGGTCTCAACGACGTGACCACCGGCAACAACGGCACCTGCACGCCCGCGTATCTGTGCACCGCCGGTGCCGGCTACGACGGCCCGACCGGCCTGGGCACCCCCGACGGGCTGGCCGCGTTCCGAAGCGGCCCGCACGGGAAGCTCTCCGGCACCGTCACCGACGACAGCACCGGCAAGCCGGTGGCCGGGGCCACCGTCACCACCCAGGGCGGCGGCACCGCGCACACCGCCGCCGACGGGACCTACTCGCTCGTCCTGCCGGTCGGCAGCTACGACATCAGCGTCGAAGCGTACGGTTACAGCACCGGCACTGCCTCCGGCGTGTCCCTCGGTGACGGCGACGTCCTCACCAAGAACTTCGCCCTCACCCCGGTCCCGACCCGGACAGTTTCCGGCAAGATCACCGACGGTTCCGGTCACGGCTGGCCGCTCTACGCCAAGATCACTGCGGACGGCGTCCCCGGCGGCCCGGTGTGGACCGACCCGCTCACCGGCGCCTTCGACATGCAGCTGCCCCAGGGCCACGACTACACCCTGCACGTGACCGCCGCCTACCCCGGCTACACATCACCCACCAAGAAGATCACCGTCGCGGACTCCGACCAGAGTCTGAACATCGCGGTTCCGATCGACCCGTGGGCGGCCACCGTGCCCGCCGGCTACTCGGTACGGGACGAGGGCACCACCGAGCCGTTCGACTCGACCGACTCCGCCCCGAAGGGCTGGAAGGTGGTCAACGCCGACGGGACGACCGGCGGCTGGACCTTCGACGACCCGGGCTCACGCTCCAACACCACCGGCGGCGACGGCGCCTTCGCCATCGTCGACAGCGACCACTACGGCGGCGGGGCGCACCAGGACTCGCAACTGCTCAGCCCCGTATACGACTTCAGCGACGACTCCGCACCCGAGATCGCCTTCGCCAACGACTACTGGGCCAGCGGGGGGCAGAGCGCGGACGTCGACGTGACCACCGACGGCGGCGCCACCTGGACCACGCTCTGGTCCGCCACCGGCACCACGTTCGGCGCGCAGAAGGTCGAGCTCCCGCTGACCGACTACGCCGGCAAGGCAGCGGTGCAACTCCGCTTCCACTTCACGGGGTCGTTCGGCTGGTGGTGGAAGGTCGACAACGTTTTCCTCGGCGATCGCCACGTCACGCCGCTCCCCGGCGGTCTGCTCACCGGCACCGTGACGGATGCCAACACCTCCACGGGTCTGGTCGGCGCCACGGTGAAGAACAAGGACGACGGCAAGCAGAGCACCGTCACCCTCGCCACCCCCGACGACCCCGAACTGGGCGACGGCGTCTACGCCCTGTTCTCCTCCCTCGGCAGCCACGGTTTCACCGCGGCGAAGCCGCACTACACCGGGCTCGACAAGACGGTGAAGGTGCGGGCCGACAGCGCGGTCGGCGCGGACTTCGCACTCGGCGCCGGGCAGGTGAAGCTGGACAAGACCTCCATCTCCGCGTCGGTCGGATGGGGCGAGCAGAGCACCAAGACCCTGACCGTCAAGAACACCGGCACGGCACCCGCCACCGTCGAACTCGGGGAGCAGTCCGGCGGGTTCAGCATCGAGTCCGCGAGCGGCGCCCCGCTGAAACTGGTCAAGGGCACCTACACCCCGCTGTCGAGCAAGACCGCCGCGGCCGCCGCGGGCGCGCTTGCCAAGGTGGCTCCGGGAGCCGCCGGTGACGCCTGGCAGGCGGCCCCCGACCTGCCGGTCGCGCTGATGGACAACGCTGTCGCCACCCACGACGGGAAGATCTACTCCGCCTTCGGCTTCAACGGCAGCGCCGACACCAAGGACATGTACGTCCTCGATCCGGTCGCCGGTACCTGGACCAAGCTGGCCGGCGCGGCGGACACCCGGGAGGATCCCGCCCACGGCTTCATCGGCGGCAAGTTCTACGCCGTCGGCGGCTGGGGACCCGGCGGCGACCCCGACTCCAAGCTGGAGATCTACGATCCGGGCAGTGACTCCTGGACCACCGGTGCCGCCTCACCCAAGCCGTACGCGGGCTCCGGCAGTGCCGTGCTCGACGGCAAGCTCTACGTGGTCGGCGGCTGCGGCACGGACACCTGCGGCACCGCGGACGTCACCGTCTACGACCCGGCCGCCGACAGCTGGTCCACGCTGGCCGCCTACCCGCAGCAGATCTCCTGGAGTTCCTGCGCCGGCATCGGCGGCAAGCTGTACTGCGCCGGCGGATTCAACGGCACCAGCGAGGTCAAGGACTCCTACGTCTACGACCCCGCCGCCAACGCCTGGTCACAGGTCGCCGACCTGCCCGTCGCCCTCTGGGGTTCCGCGTACACCTCCGCCAACGGCCTGCTCGTCACCGCGGGTGGTGTGACCGGGAACAGCATCACCAACCAGGGCTTCTCCTTCGACCCGAAGGCGGGCACCTGGACCGCCCTTCCCAACGCCGACCGCGCCACCTACCGCGGTGGCGGTGGGCTGGGCTTCTTCAAGGTCGGTGGCGGCGTCGCCCAGGCGACCCCCACGACAGCCGTGGAGGTGCTGCCGGGTTACGACCAGGGAGAGTCGAGCGACGTCAGCTGGTTGAGCGAGAGCGCGCAGCAGCTGACTCTTCAGCCCGGCAAGAGCTCGAAGGTGACGATCTCCCTGGACGCCTCCGTGGCCGAGGTGACCCAGCCGGGAGCCTTCACCGCCCAGCTGACCTTCAGCACCGACACTCCGTACTCCGTGCCCAGCCTCCCCGTCGAGATGCGCGTCGCGCCGCCCAGCACCTGGGGCAAGATCACCGGGACGGTACTGGGTGCCACCGCCGGTGGCGGCACCGCGCCGATCGCGGGGGCCACCGTCCAGATTGACACCTGGGCCACGAGCTACACCCTGACGACGGACGCCAGTGGCGGGTACGCCCTGTGGCTCGACGTCCGCAACAACCCGCTCACCGTCATCGCCGCCAAGGACGGCTTCCAGCCGACCGTCGCCACGGTGACGATCAAGAAGAAGTCCACTGTCACCAAGAACTTCACCCTCAAGAGAAAGTAGGCAGGTCCATCCGGAAGCCGGGGTGGCACGCTCCCGAACGGGGCAGGCCCACCCCGGCCTTCCGGCCTCTGGTGTTCAGGTCATCGATCTTGACGCCAGGGCCTGGGTTCATTTTTCAGAGTCTGGGGTTAGTCTGGATGCCATGGAAGCCATGTCACTGCCGGCGAACCGCTACTGTTCGATCGCCCGCACCCTCAGCGTGCTGGGACAGAAGTGGAATCTCCTGCTGCTCCGCGAGGCCTTCCTCGGCCGCACCCGTTTCGCCGAGTTCCAGCGCATCGGCATCCCCAACGCGACCCTGGGCCAGCGCCTGAACGACCTCGTGTGCGCCGGGCTCATGGAGCGCGTGACGTATCAGGAAGACGGGGAGCGCAGCCGCGAGGCGTACGTCCTCACGGACGCCGGCCGCGACGTGTTGCCGATTCTGGCCGCCCTCAGCGCATGGGGGGACCGTCACCTCCCGCAAGAGACGGGCCAGGGAGTCCTGTACACGGCAGACGACGAACGCCCGGTGCATCTCGAATTCCGGGACCCGGACGGCGAGTTCGTCGACCAGGGCGCTGTTTCGATCATTCGGGGCCCGGCCTATTACGCCGCCCTTGCCGCCGCCGATCGGTCGTCCGACGGAGCCGGCGGCATCGACCTTGTCAGTTAGGAACGCACCATGCCCACCAGCGGCCCGCTTGCCTACGACGTCCTCGTCGCAGACCCGATCCCGCAGAACGTCACGGACCTGGTTCCCAACGGGGACCGGCGGATGTTCTCGCCCCTGTCCGTCACCCTCATCCATGGCGAGCAGGACGCCGTCCTGGTCGATCCGCCACTGACCTCCGTCCAGGCGCAGGAAGTGGGTGACTGGGTGGAGGACACCGGCAAGAACCTGACCCACATCTTTGCGACCCATGGTCACGGTGACCACTGGTTCACGGCCGGCGTCCTGGCGGAGCGATTCGGCGCGCAGGTGGTCGCCTCCGAGGGCACCATCGCGCAGATGCACCGCAACGTCTCCATCCGCCCGCACTTCTGGGACGCGCTCTTCCCCGGACAGATCCCGGACGCTCCGGTCACGGCCGTCACCGTGCCCGGAAACCGGTTCACCCTGGAAGGCCATGACCTGCACATCGTGGAAGTCGGCCACAGCGACACGGACGAGACCAGTGTTCTGCACGTACCCGACCTCGAGCTGGTCGTGGCCGGCGACGTCATCTACAACGGCGTGCACCAGTACCTCGCCGAGTCCGCGAACGGCGGCCGCGACGCCTGGCGAAAGGCCATCACCGTCGTCGAGGGCCTGCGGCCGCGCCGGATCGTGACCGGCCACAAGAACAAGGAACGCGACGACGACGCCGAGCGCGCCATCGCCGAGACCCGGCTCTACCTCGACACCGTCGACGAGCTTCTCGCCAAGCACGAGGAACCGCTCGGCTTCTTCAACGCCATGCTGGAACGCTTCCCCGAGCGCCTGAACCCGGGCGCTCTCTGGGGAGGCGCTGTCGCCCTGTACAGGTAACGCGCACGACGGCGGCGATCTCACCCCTACGGGGTGGGAAGCAATAGCCGGTAAGCCAACAGACACAGCCTCTGAACTGCGAATATTCCGCGTACAGCCTGCTCGATGCGCTCGAGGTTGCGCCGGACGGCGTGCGGACGCCGTCGAGCCAGGCGCGCATGGTGCGGTCGGTGACGGTCAGCCCGTCCGCGCGGGTCGCCGCCCGGGCACGGGGGGGCGCAGGTGAGGTAGTGCAAGCGGGCCAGGAGCCCGCGCCGGGCGGTGACGGGGGTGCGATGTAGCCAGCCAGCGCGTCTGCCACGGCAATCTGCCGGTACGCGAAGCGGTCAGCCCCTGAGCCGCAAGACAGTGACCCGACCACGGTTGCACCCGGCCACGACGATGCCCGGCACCGTCGGTCTACCAGGCACAGGCAGGCGGCCGCTGCCCCGCGTATGGGCGGCCATGTAATCAAGCGCTGCGTGACTGCCGTGCTGCCGTGTTCTTCGCCCGGTCACCAATGCGGTGGCCGAGGGCGTCGTCGCGGGAAGCCGCGGCGACTGGCGGAGGCTTCCGGGATGGGGTGGCCAGGTCAAGAGGTGGGCAACGGGGCCGGCAGCATGCCAGGCGGCGGAACCGTACGGTGCAGATGACGCTCGCCACCAACTGGCCTCCGCATCGTGATCAGCCGGGGCGGGGAGAGTCCTCCCTTTCGGTGGCGGGCTCTGTCCGCAGAGGGTCGCATGTCCGGCGCGTGCTGGAGAACGCGGCAGCTTGGCCAGAGCTGTCTAGTTCGTCTGCCGCCTCCGGGGGCTGCCGCGTCCGGCCGCGGGGGCCAGCCGCCCTCGTCTGCGGGGTGGGGCAGGGCGAGCGTCGACTCGAAGCCGAGGTCGGAACTCGCGCGGGACGGTATGCCGACCGCTTTCCAGGGGCGTAGCGTTTTCCTTGGGGCAAGCCCGGCATGAGCGAATCACGTATCCCGGGGCATACCGGACCGCCCGGCCGTTCCTGAATTCGCCCGGGATGCTGGAGGTGCTTCGTGACCAGCGCGGGCGATCCGGCCGCCGCCGGTAGCGGCGAACTGGATGCCGTGTTCGCGGAGACGGTGCGCCGAACCGGTGCGTCCATCGGCGCTCTGTACCTGCTCACGCTGGATGAACGGGTATTGCGACTGGACGTGCTGTGCGGGGCGCCACCCGAATTCGCCGCACCGTGGGCGAGGATTCCGATGGCCGCTCCGGCACCGGTGGCCGTCGCGGTCCGCGAGAACCGCATGGTGTGGGTCGGCAGCCAGGAAGAGATGGTCCGCGCCTATCCGCGCACCTCGGTGGTGCTGCCCTACCCGCTGGCCCTCGTCGCCGCGCCAGTGGACGACGGTCGGCCTTGGGGAGCGCTGCTGCTCATGTGGCCGGCCACTCGTCCGCCGTACATGACCGACCGGGAGCGGGGCCACATCTCGTCGAGTTGCCGACGCCTGGCCCGGCTGTTGGAGGAAGCCGCCGCTCACGGAAAGTCCCCCTCCGGCGACGAACGGCCTCGTGTCGTCCCCGTCGAGCGCCGACCCGGGAGCCCCACGATTGCCGCCGCCGACTTCGCGGAGCGCCTGCCCGGTGGAAGCTGCGCGCTGAACCTGGAGGGGCAGTTCACCTACCTCAGCTCCGGCGCCTGCGACCTGCTGGGCTCTGAAGCCGACCGGCTGCTGGGCACCCTGCCGTGGCAGTCGTTGCGCTGGCTGGACGATCCCACCTACGAGGACCGTTACCGAGCTGCGGTGATCAGTCGCGAGCCCGTCTCGTTCACCGCGTGCCGCCCACCGGACCAGTGGCTGGACTTCCACCTCTTCCCGGACGCCAGCGGCATCAGCGTCCGCATCGTCCCCAGCGGTGCCCAGCCGCTGCCGTCACCGGCGCCCCAGCGCACCACGCGGACCGTCACGCCGGCCGGTACAGCGCGGCTGTACCAACTCACTCACCTGGCTGCGGGGCTGACCGAAGTCGTCGGCGTCCAGGATGTCATCGCCCTGATCGCGGACCAGATCATGCCCGCCTTCGGCGCCCAGGGACTCGTCGTGTCAACGGCCGACGCCGGCCGGCTGCGGATCACCGGCCACCGCGGCTACGAGCCCCACGTCATCGAGCGCCTCGACGGCCTGCCCCTCGACACCGACTTCACCCCCGCCGGGCATGCCCTCGCCAGCGGTATCCCCGCATTCTTCGCCGACCAGGAGGAGATGCGCCGCATCTACCCCCAGGCTCCGCACGTCAGCGGGAAGCAGGCGTGGGCCTTTCTGCCCCTGATCATCTCCGGCAGGCCCGTCGGCTGCTGCATCCTGTCCTACGACCGACCTCACACATTCCCGGCCGAGGAACGCGCCGTCCTGACATCGCTCGCCGGCCTCATCGCCCAGGCCCTGGACCGAGCCCGCCTCTACGACGCCAAACACGAGCTCGCCCATGGACTCCAGCAGGCCCTGCTGCCACGCGTCCTTCCCCAGGTCGACGGATTGCGCGTAGCCGCCCGCTACCTGCCCGCGACCCGGGGCATGGACATCGGCGGAGACTTCTACGACCTGATCCGCCTCGGTGACACGGCCGCCGCGGCCGTCATCGGGGACGTCCAGGGACACAACGTCGCCGCCGCCGCCCTGATGGGCCAGGTCCGTACCGCTGTCCACGCGCACGCGACCCTCGGCACACCCCCCGACCAGGTCCTCGCCCGAACCAACAGGCTCCTCACCGACCTGGCACCCGAGCTCTTCACCAGCTGCCTCTACGCCCACTTCGACTTCACCCGCCGACGCGTGTGCCTGGCCAGCGCCGGCCACCCGCCCCCGCTCCTGCGGTGGCCCGATCGTGACACCCGACCCGCCGTCGTTGCACCAGGACCACTCCTGGGAGTCGATCCCGACGCCGACTTTCCCCTGACCGAGATCCAGCTGACTCCTGGCCTGATGCTCGTCTTCTTCACCGACGGCCTCGTCGAAAGGCCCGGAGTCGATCTCGACGACTCCTTCAACCGCCTGGCACACCACCTCGCCCAAGCCGACGAGCGGGACCTGGACCTGCTCATCGACGACCTGCTCAGCAAGGCCGGAACAGCCGGGCAGCGCACCGACGACGTCGCCATCCTGGTACTGCACGACGGATCCTGAACGACCTGCCTGAGCACCGCACCTCCGCGCGAGCCATCGCCCACACGCCCTGCACTGGATCCCGGTGTGCAGCACGTACAAGATCCCGCATAGCGCAGCACAGCACCGCACCGCCCGGTCCGGCAACGGCGAGTACCTGCGAGCGTGGCGCCTGACGACGGGATGATGCCTGCATGTTCCTCTCCCCAGTTGCCGGCGCGGTGATCGTGCGCTCTGGCCGTCTCCTCCTGATGCGCCGTGCCTCCCCGGTGGGTGCCCTGTTGTGGACGTTCCCGTCGGGGAAGGTCGAGCCGGGCGAGTCCGCGAGCGAGGCCGCGGTGCGTGAGGCCGGTGAGGAGGTGGGTGTGTCGGTGGCGCCGATGGTGGTGCTGGGGTCGCGGGTGCATCCATTGTCGGGTCGGCGGGTCGTGTATGTGGCGTGCCGGCTGGTGGGCGGAGAGGCGCACGCCGCGTCGGCACGGGAGGTCGCGGAGGTGGCGTGGGTGGACGGCGGCCGCCTGGCCGAGCTGGTGCCGGGCGGGCTGTACGGGCCGGTGCAGGCGTGGGTCAACGGGCGACTGGCTGGTGCTTCTGCGCCCGCATCGGTGTACCGCGGGGCGGCAGTCGCGGTCCACTGACTGGCTGCCACTGTCGAGTGTTTGTACGGATCCCGGTCAGGTGTGGATCGAAACTTGGCCGAAAACATGCGCGGAACAAGGCGCCCACGCGCCCCGGGGACGGGTGAGGGGCCCACTGAACGCTGCGGATCGCAGTACTCCGCATGGTCAAGATCTGTCCGCTTCAGGCAAAGGTGCATATCACAGGCACCCGTACCGAAGGCTGTTTCCCGACTAAGTGAACTCGCGTGAGGGAAGGGGCCGTTGGTGTGCCTCCGCTACTCGAAAGGGTGACTAGCATGAGCGGCACGCGTGAGCCGGAAGCGCACCGTCCGTGACGGGCCGTCTTTCGGAACGCCGACGACGCCCAGTCGTCCACCTTCTGCTCGTACGAACCGAGGGACCGCGGAATGCCAGTGTCTGCTCGCTCCCGTCAACGGCGACGTGGGAAAGGGGCGAGTTCGTCTCCGGCCGTGTTCCCGGTCGTCCTGCTCGTGGCGGCGGGGGGTGCCGCCGCTGCCGCCGTTTCCGCTCCCGAGGCGGCCCGCTCCTGGGTGCTCGCCATGGCCGTCGCCGCCTGGTGCTGTATCGCCGTCGTCACAGCCACCGCCTCCTATCTCTTGCGTCGTGCCCGTCGGCAGGCGGCCGCCCGGGACAGCGAGCTCGGGATGACCAAGGACCACTGGAAGCAGCAGGGCACCGAGGTCGTCCAGCTCCTCAACGTGGGTATGCCAGGGGTCGCGCAGCAGTTGAAGAACGGCGCCAGCGCCGAGGAGGCGGTCTCCCGGGTCACCACCCCGTCCGATCCGCAACTGCGCCAGATCCTGGACACGTTCGCGGCACAGCTCGGCGCGTCGATGGCGCGGGCCACCACCGCCGAGAACGAACTGCGCACGATGCGCAGCGAACTGGCCAACGGCAGAGCGGAACTCGAGCGGCTGACGGAGGAGACGTTGCCCGCCGCGGTGGCCCTCCTGCGGGAAGGCAGTTCCGGCAACACCGTCCTCACCAAGTTCGACTGGCCGCAGACTCCCCTGGTCCGGGAAACGGCCGAGTGGTTCGTCCGCGAACTCGCCTACAGTGAACGGCGTTCCGCCGCTGCCCAGGTCGCCTCCGCCAAGGCCTTGAGCCGGGTGCAGTCCAAGACCGTCGCGATGCTGGCCGATCTGCGGGAGATGCAGGAACGGCACGGCCAGGAGGTCTTCGGTGACCTGTTGCGCCTGGATCACAGCACTTCTCAGCTCGGTCTCATGACGGACCGGCTGGCCCTGCTGATGGGCGGCCGTTCCAGCCGCGTGTGGAACAAGCCGATCGTCATGGAGAGCATCCTGCGCGGAGCCGTCGGCCGGATCGCCGCCTACCGGCGGGTGCGCCTGCACTCCTCCAGCAAGGCGGCCATCGCGGGCTTCGCGGCCGAAGGTGTGATGCACCTGCTCGCCGAACTCATGGACAACGCCGCGAACTTCTCGCCGCCCATCGACGAGGTCCACGTCTACGTGGAAGAGCGCAGCGCCGGCCTCGTCGTCACCATCGAGGACAGCGGCCTGAAGATGTCGGACGCCGCCATGCGCCGTGCCGAGGAGTCCGTGTCGGGCCGGGTCACCGACCTCGCCTCACTCCAGGGCACCCGGCTCGGCCTGACCGTGGTGGGCCGGCTCGCCGAGCGGTACGGCATCAGCGTGAACTACCGGCCCTCCTCGCGTGGCGGCACCGGCGTCGTCGTTCTGCTGCCTCCTCAGCTCCTGTCCCAGCAGCGTGAGCCCGTCGTCGAGCGTCCCCGGCCGGCCGCCGAGGCCCCCGCCGCGTCGGCGCCTGCCGTGGAAGCCGAACAGGCTCCGGTCCCGCGCACCCGAGCGGCAGCGCCCGTGGAGCCGGTTGCGCCCGCGGCCGGCGCCGATGCGCCGGCAGGCCGGGGCACGGCGCCCGGCAACGCACTGCCCGTGCGGGCCCCCGGCCGGACGATGGCCGCTGCCGAGCGCGCGCGGCAGAAGGCCATGCCGGCCCCCGCGGACGAGCCGGTGGAACCGGCGCCCGCTCGCGACGCCGGAAGCAGGTTCGGCGCCTTCCACCGTGCCCGTCACGGCGGTGGCGTACCGGACGACTCCGTCAGCCCGCCGGATGACGGGCCCGAGTCCGCGGCTGAGTGAGCCGCCACCCCACCTCTTGGCCTGCGCACACCCACTACGCGGGCAGCCACCCACCCAGCACCTCGTCGCCGTATTCGATGGATTGGAGGAACGGGCCGGGTGACCGTCGACCGGTCACAACCCGTCCCGATCACCATGGAGACCACTGACAACAGCCTCACCTGGCTCCTGATGAACCTCTTGGAGCGCACCCCGGGCACGCGCCATGCGCTCGTCCTGTCACGGGACGGCCTGAAGCTGTGCTGGACGGAGCACATGACGCTCGACCAGGCCGACCAGCTGGCGGCCATCTGCTCCGGCATCCAAGCCCTCGCGCAGGGAGCCTCCGTCGAGTTCGGCGACGGATCGGGTGGCGTGCGGCACTCCATGACCGAGTTCCACGGCGGCCTGCTGTTCATCGTGGAGGCCGGTGAGGGCGCGCACCTGGCGGTCGTCGCGCAGGAGGACGCCGACCCGGGAGTCGTCGGCCATCAGATGACGGAGCTGGTCGAACAGATCGGTGAGCATCTGCGGGCAGAACCGCGCACGCCCGCCGTCCGGGGTGCTCACGCGTGATCCGTAAACCCGTGGATGTCGGGGATCCCGACCGGCTCTACATGGTCACCGGCGGGCGCAGCACGGCCGACGACTCGTTCGACCTGGTCACGCTGATCGTCAGCGAGAGCGAGCCGAGCACCGGCATGCAGTCCGAGCACGTGAAGATCCTCGAGCTCTGCCGGCATCCCACGGCGTTGGTGGAGATCTCCGCCGAGCTGAAGCTGCCCGTCACGGTCGCCCGCATCCTCGTGGGCGACCTTCACGACATGGGCAAGGTCAGCGCCCGTCATCCCCGCGCCGCCGAATCCGTCGCGTCGCTTCCCGAAACCGCCTTGCTCCAGGAGGTCCTCAATGGGCTCCGCAACCTCTGAGCTCCCCTCCCAGCGCACCCCGCTGGCCGACGCCGCCGAGACCGGTCTGAAGATCGTCGTGGTGGGCGGGTTCGGGGCCGGCAAGACCACCCTGGTCCGTTCGGTGAGCGAGATCCGGCCGCTGAACACCGAAGAGGTGATGACGCAGGCGGGGCAGCACGTCGACGAGACGGCCGGCGTGGAGGGCAAGACGACCACGACGGTCGCGTTCGACTTCGGCCGCATCACCCTCAACGAGCGCATGGTGCTCTACCTGTTCGGTGCTCCGGGCCAGGAACGGTTCTGGTTCCTGTGGGACCGCCTGTTCTCCGGGACGCTGGGCGCGGTCGTTCTCGTCGACACGCGCCGCATGGAGGACTGCTGGTACGCGATAGACCGGCTCGAACACCACAAGACCCCGTTCGTGGTGGCCGTGAACCGCTTCGACGGCGACGAGAACCACTACTCGCTCGAAGAGATCCGCACGGCTCTCGCGCTGGGGGCGCATGTGCCGATGGTCGACTGCGACGCCCGGGTCAGGTCATCGGGCAAGGAGGTCCTCATCGCCCTCGTCGACCATCTCTACTCAATGGCACTGTCCCAGGAGAGCACACCGTGAGCGATCCCACCGGCTCCCCCTCCGCGCCCACCCCGCCCCCCGGCTGCCCAGCTCACGACGCCGCGGTGCATCTGGGCGGCCTGGAGTACCAGCAGACGCCCTCCCAGCTGTACCGCTCGCTGCGCCGGGAGCACGGGGCGGTCGCGCCGGTGCTGCTCGACAACGACATTCCCGCCTGGCTGGTCCTCGGCTATCCCGAGGTCTGCTTCGTGACCAGTCATGACGAACTGTTCGCGCGGGACTCGCGGCGATGGAACCAGTGGGATCGCATTCCGGCGGACTGGCCCCTCCTGCCGTTCGTCGGCTACCAGCCGTCCGTACTGTTCACCGAGGGGGCGGAGCACCAGCGCCGAGCGGGTGTGATCACCCAGGCCCTGGAGGGCGTGGACCAGTTCGAGCTGTCCCGCGAGTGCGAGCTGATCGCCGACAAGCTGATCTCCTCGTTCTCAGGCAGCGGTCAGGCCGAGCTGATGAGCGCGTACGCGCACGCGCTGCCCGCCCGAGCCGTGCTGTGGATGTGCGGCATGCCGCAGGACAGCACCGACACCGAGCAGCTCGTCGACGACCTGCGGATCTCGCTCGACGCCGGCGAGGGCGACGACCCGGTGGCGGCGTACACACGGGTCGGCGCGCGGATCATGCAGCTGGTGAAGGAGAAACGCGAGCGGCCGGGGCCGGACGTCACCTCCCGGATGCTGCTGGATCCAGCCGGGCTCAGCGACGAGGAGATCGTGCAGGATCTGATCTCCGTGATCGCGGCCGCGCAGCAGCCGACGGCCAACTGGATCTGCAACACCTTGCGACTGCTGCTGACCGACGAGCGATTCGCGCTGAACGTCTCCGGCGGCAGGGTCAGCGTGGGGGACGCACTCAATGAGGTGCTGTGGCTGGACACGCCGACCCAGAACTTCATCGGCCGCTGGGCCGTGCGCGACACCCAGCTCGGCGGGCGCCTCATCCGCGAGGGAGACTGCCTCGTGCTGGGCCTCGCGGCCGCCAACACCGACCCCCAGATCTGGCCCGAGTCACACGTCGGCGCGGAGAACTCGGCACATCTGTCCTTCAGCAACGGCGAGCACCGCTGCCCCTATCCCGCACCGCTGCTGGCGGACGTGATGGCCCGTACCGCGGTGGAGACGCTCCTGGAGCGCCTCCCGGACCTCGTTCTGGCCGTTGAACCCGAGGAACTGACGTGGCGTCCGTCGATCTGGATGCGCGGACTGACCTCTCTGCCGGTGCAGTTCACTCCCGCCATGCAGTAGCCGTCCCCCGCCCCTCCCCCGCTGCGGGGTGGGGCGGAGGCGAGAACGGCACCTGCTGACCGCGGTGTTCAGCTGCCGGACGGGGTGAAACGCACCGGCAGCGACTGCGGGCCGCGGGTGAACACGCCCTGTTCCACCGGCTCGAAACCGTCGGCGAGACGCAGGTCGGGCATCGCGTCGAGCAGCTGGTTCACGCCGGTTTCGACCTCCGCCTTGGCGAGGAGCGCTCCGACGCAGAAGTGGCGGCCGAGCGCGAAGGCAAGGTGGTCGGCTGCGGCCGAGAAGGCGGAGGTGGTGGTGAGGTCGTTGCGGAAGATGTCGAACCGGTCCGGTTCGCGGTAGCGCTGTTCGTCCCGGTTGGCGGCGCCGATGAGGCACGTCACGGTGGCGCCGGCCGGGATGGTGCCGCCGGTGACCTCGACCTCGGTGGCCGACTGCCGCATGATCATGTGGACGGGCGGGGTGTAGCGCAGGGTCTCGGCGAAGGCCGCGGGTATCAGACCGCGGTCCTCGCGGACCGCCGCCAACTGGTCGGGATGCCGCAGCAGGTTGGCCAGGATGCTCGCGATCGCCTTGTCGGTGGTCTCGCCGCCCGCGGCGAGCAGCAGGCTGCAGAACGCCTTGATGTCCTCATCGCTCATGCGCACGCCGTCGACCTCGGCGGCGCACAGCGAGGACAGCAGGTCATCGCCCGGACGCTCGCGCCGCTCCCGGATGATCGGGATCATGTACTCGGCGAACTCCACCCGGGTGCGCTCGCCCGCCGCGGTCACCTCGGGGTCGCCGGCGAGGTTGCCGAGGAAGGCGATCACGGTGGTGTACCAGCCGTGGAAGCGGGCGTGGTCGGCCTTGTCGAGACCCAGCATGTCCGCGATGACATTGACCGGAAAGCGGGTGGCATAGTCACGGACGATGTCGGCGGTTCCGGTGTGGCGGAAGGCGTCGATGAGTTCGCGGGAGTTGCGTTCGATGACCGGCATGAACTTCTCCTGCAGGTCGCTGCCGCGGAAGGCGGGTGCGACCAGCGCGCGACGGACGGCGTGCTCGCGGCCGCTGAGCTGGAGGATCGTCTTGCCGTGAACCGGCTCCAGCTGCCAGTTGTAGTTGTCGGTCGTGAACTCCGCCTTCTTGTCCTTGAAGACGCGTTCGACATCCTCGTAGCGGGAGATGATGTAGCTCTGGGTGGCCTCGTGCCAGATCAGGGGTTCTTTCTCCCGCATCGCCGCGTAGGCGGGGTAGGGATCCTCAGCGAACTCGGGCGACAGGATGTCAGGTACCTGCTGGGCGGTGGACACGGGACTCCTCAAGGGTAGATGCCTGTGCTCTGCACCAGATTAATGATCTTCCAGTGGCTCAAAAAGGCCAGTCCTGGCCGAAGTTGAGAGTGAAAACCACTCGGGGAGGGTCGAGCGGGGCAGCCGCCCGGACCCTGGCCCTTCAGCCTCTCGACCTTCGCGGGCACCACAGTCGCCCACCCGCTCAGGGGCGCCGACGACGATTGGCCGGCCGTTGCGGCGAGCGCCCTCGACCCCACGGCCGCGATCGCCCAGGCCGAGCTCGGCGAGTCGGTGGGGGGTGACGAGCACGGGCGGCAGGTGGCCGGCCCGCGCCATGAGCGGATGCCGGGAGACCGGCTCATAGATCGCGGGCAGGCGACTCCCCTGCCTGCTCCTCACCGCGCCGGTGGTGCACACCCGGCCCATGGTGGCGGCCGTGCCCGTGGCTTGTCCGGCGACCTCGCCCTCCACCGGCCCGACTTGTGCCCCGGAGAGAGGATGACGTCGTACCAGTCCCCTCCGACGCCGGGGGGGCCAGCCGCAGGCAGACAGCGGTGGACGATCTCCGCGCCGCCCGGTTGCTGGGGCCACGGTGCGGCGATCAGATCACGGCCATGGCTCACCAGCGCCACCAACGGCTGCAACGCCGGCGCCCGGCTCGGTATCGGCCAGGACGGCGCCGCCGGACCGGCTGAGGAGCTCCTGGGACGACCAGAGCGAACAGCTCCTCGACTGCAAGGCTCCACCTGTGCCCTGTAAGCGCTGGTCCAGCACCGCGGTCGTGCCGGCGGGCTTCGGCCCGGCCTGGGACGCCGTGCCGTGCGGCCGGGCCGCCTGGTCACGCCCGTGGACAATGCTCGTCATCGCCGCTCCTGAAGTCAGTGCGGGAGAGCTTCGGTCGCCTCCGGGGGCGCCTGCGCGCGATGGGCCGCGAGGAGCCGGCGCAGGGCGTCGACACTCTCCTTGATGCGGTCCGGCGCGCCCGACGTGACCTGGTGGAAGACCAGGCCGTCCAGGGCCGCGAAGACGATCTCCGTCATCTCCTGTGACACGTCGAAGCAGCCCAAGGCGTCGCGGACGGCTTCGCGGTAGGCGTCGTAGAGCAGGTCGACGTGGTGGCGCAGTTCTGGCCGTCGGCCGGATTCGAGCTTCAGCTCGTACTGGAAGACCTGGAGGTCGGGGTCGGCCGCGACGAAGTCGGCCAGGGTCGCGGCGAAGTCCTCCAGCCTTCCGCTGACGGGCACCAGCGAGGACGTCTCTATGCTGCGCATGACACACCACCGCAGCGCCTCTTCGAGCAGGGCGTCACGCGATCCGAAGTGGTGGGCGACCAGCCCGTGCGTGACACCGGCTTCGGCTGCGACGGCACGGTAGGTCAGCTTGCGCAGGCCGCCCTGGGCCACCACCCTGACGGCCGCCGCCAGGAGCGCCTCCCGCCCTTCGCCGTAACCGGGCCGGGCCTCATGGCTGTCCTCAAGGTGCGTCTCTGCCATGGCAGTCACTCGCCCTCCCTCTGCCTACCCGCCCCCAATCTATCCTATTGACAAGTTATCCATATGGATAGATTCTCGCTGCAGCGCACGCCACCTCTCTCCGCTGGAGTTCCCCATGGCCATCCCCGAAGGGCTGAGCATCACCCCGTTCGCTCCCCGCTACGCGGACCGGGTCGAGGAGTGGATCGACATCTACGGCAACGCCGTGCCACTGGCCATCGGTGATCCGGCCGAGGAGTACACGGCGATCCGCACCGCTGTCGGCGCCTCCGAGTACTCGATGCTCTACAAGTGGCACGTCGAGGGTGAGGACGCGGTCCCCACCGTCGACGCCGTCTTCTCGCGCAGCGTCAGAGGGCTGGGCGCCAGACGCATCGCCTACGGGGTCGTGGTCGACGACGACGGGATGATGCTGGACGACGTGACCGTGGCCGTCCTCGCGCCCGATCACGTCGTCGTCACCGGCGGCAACCCTGCCACCCGGCAGTCGCTGGCCGCGCACGCCCCCGCCGGAACCACGGTCACAGAGCGCCGCGACGAGTCCGCTGTCCTGACCTTGCAGGGCCCGCGCAGCCGCGACGTCCTGCAGCGCCTCACCCACGTCGACGTGTCCAACGCCGCGTTCCCCTACTACACCTTCCTGCGCGACACCCTGATCGCGGGCATTCCCGCACAGGTCAGCCGGCTCGGGTTCACCGCCGAGCTCGGCTACGAGATCCAGGTCCCGCGGGAGCGCGCGCTGGAGCTGTGGGACGCGGGCTTCGAGGCCGGAACGGACCTGGGGATCAGGGCCTTCGGCGCCATCGCCCTGCTGACCTGCCGCACCGAGGCAGGGATGATCATGGGTGAGCTGGAGTACGACCACACGGTCACCCCGTTCGAGTGCCGGATGGGCTGGGCGCTCGACTTCGACAAGGGCCCCTTCCAGGGCCGGGACGCACTGCTGGCCAAGAAGGACAGCGTCACCGGCCGCGTCGTCAGCGTCGTCTTGGACGCCGCGCCGGAGAACGCCGAGGGCGCCCGGCTGGAGCTGGACGGCCGGGACATCGGCTACGTGACGATGGCGGTGCCCTCCCCCGCCCTCGGCGGCGCCACCCTCGGCCTGGCCCGGGTGCACCGCGACGCCGTGAAGTCCGGCACCGCACTGACCGCCGTCTCCGCCGACGGGTCCAAGGCCGACGCCACGGTCCGGCCCACTCCCGTGTACGACCCCGAGCGCGCCCGCGTCCGGGCCTGACCCGACGGAGATCCTGACGTGCAACGCTACATACTCACGCTCCGCTGCCCCGACCAGCCGGGCATCGTCCACGCACTCGCCGCCGGCGTCGCACAGGCCGAGGGCAACATCCTGGAGAGCGCCCAGTTCTCCGATCCCGGCACCGGCATCTTCACCATCCGTGTGAGCCTGGAGACACCCGCGGCCGACACCGAGAAGCTGCGGGACGCACTCGCCCTGCGGCTGGCCCGCTTCGACCCGGTGCTGAGCGTCCGGCCCGAGGAGCAGCGCCGCCGGGTGCTGCTGATGGTGTCGAAGTTCGACCACTGCCTGGTCGACCTGCTCTACCGCTGGGATTTGGGCGAACTGCCCGTCGACATCCCGCTGATCGTCTCCAACCACCCCGACCTCGAACCGGTCGCGAAGCGGTACGGCATCCCCTTCGTCCACCTCCCCGTCAGCCGCGACACCAAGCCCGAGGCTGAGGCCGAGCTCCTGCGGCTGGCGGCCGACCACCAGGTCGACTTCGTGGTGCTCGCCCGCTACATGCAGGTCCTCTCCGACGACCTGTGCCGCAAGCTCTCGGGGCGAGTCATCAACATCCACCACTCGTTCCTGCCGGGCTTCAAGGGCGCCAAGCCCTACCACCAGGCCCACGACCGGGGCGTCAAACTCATCGGCGCCACCGCCCACTTCGTCACCGCCGACCTGGACGAGGGCCCGATCATCGAGCAGGACGTCGTCCGCGTCGGGCACCGCCACACCGCACCCGAGTTGGTCGCGATCGGCCGGGACGTCGAGCGGATCGTGCTGGCCCGGGCGGTCCGGCTGCACGCGGAGGACCGCGTCGTCCTCACCGGTTCCCGCACCGTCGTCTTCGCCTGATGACCGCACCGAGAGGCTCGTACGACATGACCACCGCGACGCTGCTCGACGGGAAGGCCGCGGCAGCCGAGACCAAACGTGAACTCGCCGAGCGGGTGAGGCTGTTGAAGGACCGGGGCATCGCTCCCGGGCTGGGCACCATCCTGGTCGGCGAGGACCCCGCCAGCCGCTCCTACGTCGGCGGCAAGCACCGCGACTGCGCCCAGGTCGGCATCGCGTCGATCCGGGTGGAGCTGCCCGGCACGGCCACCCAGGCCGATGTCGAGGCCGCCGTGCACAGGCTCAACGCCGATCCGGACTGCACCGGTTTCATCGTCCAGCTGCCGCTGCCGGCCCACATCGACACCCACGCCGTGCTGGAGCTCATCGACCCGGCCAAGGACGCCGACGGGCTCCACCCGGTCAACCTGGGCCGACTCGTGCTGGGGATACCGGGGCCGCTGCCCTGCACCCCGCGCGGCATCATCGACCTGCTGCGGCGCAACCGCGTGCCCATCACCGGGCAGCAGTTCTGCGTCATCGGCTGCGGGATCACGGTGGGCCGCCCGCTCGGACTGATGCTGACCCGCGCCACCGAGCACGCCACGGTGACCCTGTGCCACGAGGCCACCCAGGACACCGCGGCCCACGCCCGCGTCGCCGACGTCGTCGTGGCCGCGGCCGGCGTGGCCCACCTGGTCAAGCCCGACTGGATCAAGCCGGGCGCCACCGTCCTGTCCGTGGGCATCACCCGGACCGTCGAGGGCATCCTCGGCGACGTCCACCCGGACGTCGACCAGGTCGCGGGCTCACTCGCACCGCCGGTCGGCGGAGTGGGGCCGATGACCCGCGCCATGCTGCTGACCAACATCGTCGAGACGGCGGAGCGCGTCTGACGTAGACGGACTGCGGGGGGCGCGCCGCGCAAAGGTCCTGCCCCAGTCCGCAAGCGTCGCCGGGCGCCTGGAGCCGCCCGCGCGCCTACACCCGACCGGAGCACTCCGTGTAGCACTCCACCGGGTCGCCCTCGTAGCTCCAGGGCCATGGCGTCACCAGCCCGCCGACCGCGGAGAAGACCGGATCGGCATCGGCCTTGCGGCCCGCCCGGACCAGGGCGTAGGCGAGCGTTCCCAGGTCCGCGACGGCGGCCGCGTGACGCAGATGACCAGGTTGCAGCCAGTGGGCCATGCCGTGGTCCAGCAGACGTGCGGTGTGCGGCTGCGACCAGTACCGGCTGACTCCCAGCGCCTGAATTCCCCCACTGCTCCTTTCGCGGTGGTACTGCCGCACAGCCGCCGTCAGGGGCAGGCATGCCGTCGGCGCGTCCCACGGCATGACCGCGACGGCATCGTCGAGAAAGTCCCGCAGCGCGGCCTGGCTGCCCTGCTCCTCCGGGGAGAGGTAGCCCAGGATCTGCAGGTGCGCCTCCCGGTGCCATGGATCTCGCGCGCGTATCTCCTGCCAGACGGGAGAGAGCTCAGAGCTCGGCCGTCCCACCAGCCGCAGTGCTGCCAGCGCGGCCACCCACGGGGTCGGATCTGCCGGGCGGGCCTCGGTGGCGGCGCGGCAGATCGCCAGGGCACCCCGCGGGTCGGTCGCCAGTTCGGCCCAGGTGGCCAGTACCAGGGCGTCCGGGTCGCGGGGCCGGCGTTCGCGCCAGGTCCTGGCCAGTGCGGGCGCGGTGTGCGCGAGGACGCCGATCTGGTGGCAGCGGCGGTCCCAGTCGTCGCCGGTGTCCCGCAGGAGCCGCTCCACCTGGGCGATGGCGAGGTCCTGCGGCCCGGGGCCGCGGGCGGCGGCGATGCCTCTCAGCGCCCGGCCCAACGGAATGTCGTCGAGTTCGGGGGCGAGGCGGGGTGCCTGTCGCTTGGGGCCGAAGAGAGGCATGTCCTTGTCAGTGTCTGTGGTGGGCGGCCTGGATCAGCGCGTCGAACAGGGCCTGCTGGGCTGCGTCCTGGTCCGCGGTGTCCTCGGGGTGCCACTGCACCGCCGAGAACCATCCCGGGTGTCCGGGCAGTTCGAGTCCCTCCACCGTGCCGTCGGCGGCCCGCGCGGTGACGGTGAGACCGGCGCCGAGGCGGTCGACTCGCTGATGGTGGTAGCAGGAGGCCTCCGTCTTCTCGGCGCCGGTGGCCTGTTCGAGCAGGGTGCCGCGCTGGACCGCGACCGGGTGCACGATGTGCCGGTGCTCGCGGTCCGCGCCGCCCATGTCCTGTTCCAGGCTGCCGCCGAGGGCGACGTTCACCACCTGCAGCCCACGGCAGATCGCCAGCAGGGGCAGTCCCAGGTCCAATGCCCGACGGGCGACTTCGAGGTCGAACACATCCTGGAGGTCGTCGACGTCGTAGACGCTGTCATGGGTGTCGGCGGCTCCGTAGCGGTGCGGGGCCAGGTCCCCGCCGCCCGGGAGGAGCACGCCGTCGAAGCGGGCGAGGCGTTCGGCCACGTCGGCTGCGGCCGGGTCGGCGGGGTGGATGCTCACCGGCTCACCCCCGGCCCGCCACACGGCCTCGACCAGCGCACGCGCGTTGACCTCGGCGGCGTAGCGGAGTGCGGACGTGGTGGCGGCGAACCGGGCCGGTATCGCGATCAGAGGTCGAGGGTGTGTACGGGTCACAGCTGGATCCAGGTGGTCTTCAGTTCGGTGTACTTGTCGATGGCGTGGGCGGACTTGTCGCGGCCGTTGCCCGACTGCTTCATGCCGCCGAAGGGGACGGTCAGGTCGCCCTCCTCGTAGCAGTTGACCCAGACCGTCCCGGCCTTCAGCGCGCGGGAGACCTTGTGGGCGGTGGACAGGTCGGAGGTCCACAGGCCGGCGGCGAGGCCGTACTCGGTGGCGTTGGCCAGCCGTACCGCCTCGTCGAGGTCGTCGAAGGCGAGGACGGACAGGACGGGGCCGAAGATCTCCTCGCGCGCCAGCCGCATGCCGGGGTCGACCCGGTCGAAGACGGTGGGCCGCAGGTAGCTGCCGCCGGTCTCGGCCAGGACGCGGCCCCCGCCCACGCACAGCCGGGCCCCCTCGTCCAGACCGGAGGCGACATGCTCCAGGACCCTGCCGAGGTGGCTGTCGCCGACCAGCGCGCCCATCTCGGTGGCCGGATCCAGCGGGTCACCCACCCGTAGCTCGCGCGCCCGCGCCACGACGGCCTCCGTGACCTGTTCGGCGATGGAGGAGTGGACCAGCAGCCGGGAGGGCGCCGTGCACATCTCGCCCTGGTTGAAGAAGATGCCCCAGGCCGCGGTGGCCGCGGCCTTCTCCAGGTCGGGGGCGTCGGGGAGCACGATGTTCGGTGACTTGCCGCCGAGTTCGAGCCAGACGCGCTTGAGGTTGGAGTCGGCGGCGTAGCGCAGGAAGTGCCGGCCGACGGCCGTGGATCCGGTGAAAGCCAGGACATCGACGTCGGGGTGCAGGCCGAGCGCCCGGCCGGCCACCGGCCCGTCACCGGTCACGACGTTGAGGACACCCGGCGGCAGTCCGGCGTCGGTGGCGACGCGGCCGAGGAGGAGGGCGGACAGCGGAGAGGACTCCGACGGCTTCAGGACGACCGTGCAGCCGGCGGCGAGCGCGGGCGCGACTTTCCAACTCGCCAGCGTGAGCGGGAAGTTCCACGGCACGACCGCACCGACGACACCGGTCGGCTCCCGGGTGATCAGGGCGAGCGAGTCCGGCGCGGTGTGGGGGGACTCGTTCGTGAGCTTGTCGGCGAGCTGCCCGTACCAGCGGAAGGTGTTGATCGCGGCGCGCAGCTCGATGGCGTACGCGTCCGTGATGGGTTTGCCCATCTCCAGGCTCACGGTCAGCGCCAGCTCCTCGCGCCGCTCCTCCAGCAGCTCGGCGATCCTCAGCAGGACCCGGCCGCGCTCGGCGGGCTGCAGGTGCGGCCACGGCCCTGTGTCGAAGGCGCGGCGTGCCGCCGCGACGGCGAGATCGACCTCCGCCTCTCGCGCGTCGGCGACATGGACCAGGGTCTGGCCGTCGCGAGGGGAGACCACGGCGAACGATCCACCGTCACCGGCTTCGTTCCTGCCGTCGATGTGGTGCTGCGTGGGCAGGTCGAGTTCCTTGGCGCGGCGCAGCAGTTCCTCATGGGTGGCGTTCAGCACGCGCTCTCCCCTTCACTTCCTTTTGTCTCGGCTGATGACAGACAACTCGTGGTGCTCGGCAGGAGGGCCGATACGACCGGGCGCAGGCTCCGGCCGTATCGGTGAGGCATGGGGGTGTTCAGTCGTTGGTCTCTGCCCGGGGCCGTGTCAGCCGGGCGCCGACGACACCGAGGACCAGCACCACCGGAACGGTGACCTCAAGCCACATGGCCGTGGTCTGGTCACCGCCGATGAGCGTCGTGAAGTTGTCGACGATGATCCAGATGGCCCCGACGATGCCGAGCGCACCCAGTACGGGGGCGATCAGGGTGTTCCACGGGCGGGTGTCGGCGCGCGAGCGGCGGAAGAACACGACGACCGAGACCGAGGTCAGGAAGTACAGCAGCATGACGCCGAGGACGGAGACGCCGCTGAGCCAGGAGAAGAGGGTCAGCACCGGGTCCTTGCCGAGGACGGCGAAGGGCATCACCAGCAGCACGGAGATCGCGGTCTGCGCGGCGCCGGCGCCCCAGGGCGAATGACGCCGGTTGACGACGGTCAGCCCGCGGGGCAGCAGACCCTCGCGGCCGAGGGAGAACAGATAGCGGTTGGCCGAGTTGTGGAAGGCCAGGATGCCCGCGAAGAGGGAGGTGACCAGCAGGATCGGCAGCACGTCGCCCGTCCAGCCGCCGAACAGGGCGGCGATCGGGGTGAAGACGAAGCTGGTCGCGTCGCCGCTCTGCAGCGCCTCACCGGCATCGCCCGTCGCCTGGGATGCGCCGTGCGCCGAGACCAGCATCCACGTGGTGAAGGCGAGGAAGGCGGAGATCAGTGTGACGGAGGCGTAGGCGGCGCGGGGGACGGTCTTGCGGGGCTCGCGGGCCTCCTCGCCGTAGATGGCCGTGGACTCGAAGCCGAACATCGACGCCACGGCGAACATCAGGGCCACACCGGGAGCGCCCTGGAGCGCGGCAGACGGCGAGAAGCTCTCGGTGACGCCGAGCCCCTCGGGACCGCCGCCCTTGAAGAAGGTCACGAGGGCGAAGGCGACCAGGATGCTGAACTCGGCCAGCACGAAGACTGCGAGGATCTTCGCCCCCATGTCGATCCCCAGGGCGCCGAGAATCTCCACGATCGCCATGGTGACCAGGACCCAGACCCACCATGCCACGTGGGCGCCCGAGTAGTGCTCGACCAGGGCACTCACCGTGGCGCCGTACAACCCGTACATGGCGGCCTGGACGGCACAGTAGGCCAGGAGAGCGAGCCCGGCGCCGCCGGAACCGGCCGGTCGGCCGAGGCCCTTGCCGATATAGGCGTAGAAGGCTCCGGCGTCCACGACATGACGGCTCATGGCGACGAATCCGACGGAGAACAGCAGGATGATGACGCCGGCCGCGACATAGGCGGTAGGAGCGCCTGCACCGCTGCCGATGGCGACTGCGAAGGGCACAGCCCCGGCGATGGCCGTCAGCGGTGCCTGGGCGGAGAGAACGAAGAAGAGAACGCCCAGGACACCGAGAGAATCGGGCTTGAGCCTGCCTGCCATGGATGCATCATGACTCGCTTGCGTAAGAGATGCGGTCTGACTGTCCACTCGAATCACCTGCCGGGGGACGGGGGGCGGAGTTTCGTTTTAGGCCAAACGAGTTGCCTCATGGTGGGCTGGAACTATCCGTTTGGCAAGGGGTTCCGGGGAGATCCTTCTGCGGACACGAGGTCTTTACAGGACCGTGACCCAGGCGGCGGGCCGGTCGGCGGCATCCCGGGCCGCGTTGCTGAAATCGGCGGTGCCGTCCAGGGGCACCAGGAAGTTGACCTCGGGGAAGCAGACGGCACAGCAGCCATGTGCGGTCGGGTGTACTCACCGACCAGGTCGCCCCGGTCCAGGTCGGCCAGCTGGTCGTGGGAGCGGATCGTCTGGCGATCGCGTTCCGGCCAGGCGCAGCCGGGTCAGACGAACCCGGTCTCCTGATTGACGCTCAGCAGGGCCAGCAGAGTCAGCGGGGTCCGCTTGGCGCCCGTCCGGCGGCCGCCGTGCCGCAGCGAGTGGACGACGGCCGGGATGCGGGCCGCGTACTCCTTGGGCGACCGACGGTCAGAGAGCTGTCGCCGGGGTCGGTCGTTCACCGGGTGGCCCGGAGGCCCTCGGCGACATGCCGCGTTCCCGTCCCTACTCGTGGACCGTGATGGCCTGGAGCGGACAGACCTCGGCGGCCTCGTACAGTTCCCCGGCGCTCCCCTCGTCCACTTCGGCCTCGTAGACGTCGGTCGTCCGCGACCGCAGGGACAGGCGTCCCTCGTCGTCCAGCGCGAACATGTCGGGGGCCGCGTACACGCACTGGCCGTGGTCCTGGCACTTGTTGAGATCGACTTCGACCTTCATGACGACTCCTGTCTCTCGAAAGGGGGCGGGGGATCAGAGAAAACGGACGGGGAGATGGGTGATCGTGCGCAGGAACTCGGTGTGCGCATAAGCGGGTTCTCCGGCCAGCTCGACACCGGAGAACCGGTTGACGATCGAGCTGAAGACGATGTCGGCCTCGGCGCGGGCCAGGACCTGGCCGGCGCAGCCGTGCATGCCGGAGCCGAAGGCCAGGTGCCGGCCGGCGGCGACCGGGCGGGTGTGGTCGAAGGTGTCGGGGTCGGCGAAGACTTCGGGGTCGCGGTTGGCCGAGGCGATGAGCAGGGCCAGCGCCTCTCCGGCCGGCACGGTGGTGTCACCGATGACCGTGTCCTGGGTGGTCAGGCGCACCACCATCGACTCGGGCGTGTCGATCCGCAGGATCTCGTTGATGATGCCCGGCCGCGCCTCCGGCTCGTCGCGGTAGGCGGTGAACAGCTCGGGCCGCTGCGTCATCAGCCAGATGCCATGGTTGATCAGGTGCTTGACGTCGAGGTGTCCCACGGCGAAGAACAGGAAGACGGTGCAGATGACCTCGTCCTCGGTCATCATGCCCTCGTCCTGCGCGGCGATGAAGGCGTCGATCAGTCCCTCGCCGGGGTGGGCGCGCTTGTCGGCCACGAGCCGGCGGATGTGCTCGGCGAACCAGGCGAAAGCCTCCGTGGTGGCGCGGGCCTCCTCGTCGTTGCCGCCGGGGCCGAGGCTCAGCCCGATCTCGTAGGTCCTGCGCTGGATGGTGTCCATCTCGGTGGGCTCGATGCCGAAGATGCGGCAGGTCGTCTCGAAGGTGCACTTCAGGGAGAGGCCGTCGGCAGCGTCCAGGGTGCCGTCGCCTTTCTCGACCTCGTCGAGCACGGCCTCCACGCAGGCGCGCATCACCTTGGACCACTCCTCGACGGCCTTGGGCGTGAACCAGCGGTTGGTGATCCGGCGCAGCCTCGTGTGGTCGGGGGCGTCCTTGCCGAGCATGGTGTGGTGGATCGGGGCGGCCGGCCCGAAGTCGAGCTGCTGCACGCTCAGGGTGGGGTTGCGGATGAGCCGGGCGACGTCCTCGTAGCGGGAGACGACGTACAGGCCCACCGGATGCCGGTAGACCGGGTGCTCCTGCCGCAGCCGCGCGTAGTACGGGTACGGGTCCGCTCGGAAGCAGGGGTCGCGGAAGGGCAGCAGGTCCTCGGTGGCGGACGCGGGTCCGGCGGTGGTGACGGTCATGGCGTGGCACTCCTCGTATCGGGCGCGAGGCGGAGGGAAGCCGGGAGCGGCAAGGGGGAAGCGGCCAGTGGCCCTTCACCGCGAGAATTATCCACTCGGATAATTTCGTCAATGCTTCGCGGGCACGCAATCGACTCTTTACGCCGCCCGAAACGGACGAGTCCCCGTCGCCGGGCGACGGGGACTCGTCCTGACCTGCTGTTACGGCAAGGACAACGACGTGGGCGGCTACTGTGCCTCTCCAGGTTTCCTGGTCAGCAGTGACCGCAGCTCCTTCAGCGCGGCCTCGGTGACGTCCGGCTCGTCGAGGATCAGTTGATGCAGTACGAGACCTTCCAGAGCGGCGAAGACGAGCCGGGTCAGGGCAGGGCTGGTGCCGTCGGGCAGGCTGCGGGACAGCTCCCTCTCGGTGGCCCGGAAGTACTCGTCGTACAAAGCGCGGATCTGCGGCAGCAGTTCGGGCCTGCGCCGTGATTCGAGCATGAGCTCGTACTGGAAGATCTGCATGCCCGGCTCGCGGGTGACCATCTCCGCAAGCCCCGCCGCGAAGTCCGCGATGTCGCCCGTGCCCGGTTCCAGGGAACTGACACTCGTGCTGGTGCGCGCCGCGTGTTCGAAGGCCGCCTCGATCAGCGCGTCCCTCGAACCGAAGTGGTGCACCACGAGCCCGTGCGTGACGCCCGCCTCTTCCGCGACGGCGCGATAGGTGAGCTTGCGCAGCCCGCCCCGGGCCACCACGCGCACGGCCGCGTTGAGCAGGGCCTCGCGGCCGGTCCCGTAGTCCACGCGCTTGCGGGGCCTGGCGGGGGGCTTGTCGGAGGAATCGCTCATGGACGCGACCCTACCCGCACACGGAGGCCGACGGACCGTCGCAGGGGCGTCAGCGCTTCGGCGGGCGGATGCCGCGGAACTCCCAGTCGCCGCCGAGGGCGGTGGACAGCACCTCCTCGGACTCGGTCGGCTGGGCGCCGACGTCGGTGCGGATGGCGGCGGGGCCGGTGACGATGTGGTTGGTGAGCCGGCCGAGGCCCTCGACCTCGACCTCGACGACGTCTCCGGGCTGGACGGGGCGGGAGTTGGCGGGGGTGCCGGACAGGAGTACGTCCCCGGGGTAGAGGGTGATGGTGCGGGCGATGTCGGCGACGAGGTAGTGCATGTCCCACTTCATCTCGTCGGTCGAACCGTCCTGCACGACCTCGCCGTTGACGTAGGTGCGCAGGCTCTTGCCGTGGAAGTCCCAGTCGGTGACCAGGCCGGGGCCGAGGGGGCACAGGGTGTCGGAGCCTTTGACGCGGAGCATGGACCCGGCGTCGGTGTCGCGGAAGTCGTGCAGTCCGTAGTCGTTGGCGATGGTGTAGCCGGCGATGTACTCACCCGCTTCGGCCGGGGAGACGTTCCGCGCGGTCCTCCCGATGACGATGGCGACCTCGCCCTCGTAGTTGAGCCACTTGCAGCCCTCGGGGCGGACGATGGCGCCCTTGTGGGAGTTGAGGGAGGAGGTCGGCTTGTGGAAGTACGTGGGGGTGTCAGGGAGGTCGATCTGGAACTCGTCGACACGGCTGCGGTGGTTGAGGTGGACCGCGATCACCTTGGAGGGAACGATCGGGGGCAGGTGCTGTGCGTCCTCGGTCTTGACGCGTCGGCCGTCCCCGGCGACCAGCTCGTCACCGTCGACGGTGACCTGGACTGCGGCGCCGTCCAGGAGGATGCGGCGGTACTCGGGCATGACAGGACTCCTAGATGCGGCTGTGAGGGGTACGTGGGGCGGGCAGGCCGGTGCCGGTCCAGCCGTCGGCGGGGCGGTCGAACCAAAGGTGCACCTGGCCGGTGCCGATCGAGTTCTCGTAATCGCCGTACTGACGGGCCTTGGCGACGCACGCGCGCTCGCCGAGGGCACCGGCCATCATCAGGTAGTGGAAGAACTTCGCCTCAGGCCTGTACTTCCAGAACGCGTCCATCGTGTCGAGGACCTTGTCGTGGCGGCCCTCCTTGAACCAGGCGATCCGCTCGTAGTCGGCCGCGCGCGCCTCGGGTGTGAAGATGTGCACCGGGTCGCTGGCCTCGTGGTCGCGCAGTTCCCGGAGCGGCCAGAACGTGTGCGACAGCGCTCCAGAGGCGATCAGCAGCACGCGCCGCCCCGGCGTGGCGGCGATACCGTCCGCCAGGGCGCGGCCGAGCCGCAGGTGGTCCTCCATGTCGCCGGTCTGGCAGACCCCGATGGTCACCCACCGCTTGTCGGGCAGGCCCTCGCCGAGGAACTTCCACAGGTTGATGGTGGCGTAGTAGATCGGCAGGTAGTCGTCATCGATCGCGGTGATCCAGGTGCCGTGCTTGTCCGCGAACTTCTCGATGTTGTGGGCCAGTTCGGGATCACCGGGGAAGTCGTACGGCATCCGGCACATCCCGCGCGGCAGCTCCTCCGAGGTGAACAGCCCGGCCCGGCGCTGCTGCGCGGTCACCACGAACTCGACCGTGGTCGCCCAGTGCGAGTCGAGAACCACGACGGTGTCGTAGTCGTCCCGTTCGAAGACGTCCTTCCGGAGCTGGTTCAGGCCCGTGACGAGGGTGATCTCCTTGCCGTGGTTGAGCTCGAGCCTCTCCTCCTGCGGGAGCACGATGGTGGGCACATGGGCGAGGAGGCCGGCCCCGACGATCTCACTCATGGCTCTGCCATCCCTTCGGCGCGGTGACCGTGTTCTTCAGGTCGCAGTAGAAGTCGAAGCTCCAGGTGCCGCCCTCGCGGCCGACGCCGGAGTGGCGGGAGCCTCCGAAGGGCGCCTGGAGGTCGCGGACGAAGAAGCAGTTGGTCCAGACCGTGCCGGCGACCAGCTGGGCGGTGACGCGTTCGGCGCGCTCCGGGTCACCGGTGGCGACGGTGGCGGCCAGCCCGAAGCGGGTGTCGTTGGCGAGGCGGACGGCCTCGTCCTCGTCTGCGAAGGTCTGCAGGGTCAGGACCGGTCCGAAGACCTCCTCCTGCACGATCTCCGAGTCCTGGGCGACGTCGGTGAGGAGGGTCGGCGCGTAGTACTGGCCGTCTCCCCGGTGGCCGCCGATGACCACGCGGGCCCCGGCCGCGGTCGCCCGCTGCACGAACCCGTCGATCTTCTCCAGCTGGCGCGGGTGGATGTTCGGGCCGATGTCGGTGGCCTCGTCACGCGGGTCGCCCTGGGTGAGCTGCCCGGCCTTCTCGACGAAGCGGCGGGTGAACTCCTCGGCGACCGACTCCTGGACCAGGAAGCGCGTTGCGGCCAGGCACACCTGCCCGGCGTTGTCGTACTGCTCCACCGCCAGGTCGACCGCGAGGTCCAGGTCGGCGTCGGCGAACACCAACAAGGGTGACTTGCCGCCGAGTTCGAGGCTGAGCGGGGTCAGGTTGGCGGCAGCCGAAGCCGAGATGCGCTTCGCCGTCGGCACCGAGCCGGTGAAGCTGATCCGGCGCACGTCGGGGTGCGAGGTCAGGGCGTCGCCGATCTCCGAGCCGTACCCCTGCACGACGTTCAGCACCCCGGCCGGCAGCCCGGCCTCGGCGGCGATGTCGGCCAGCAGGGAGGCGGTCAGCGGGGTCCACTCGGCGGGCTTGAGGACGACCGTGTTGCCTGCGGCGAGAGCGGGGGCCACCTTCCACGTGGCCAGCATCAGGGGGGCGTTCCAAGGGGTGATCAGCACGCAGGGGCCGGCCGGGTCCCAGCTGACGTGGTTGGTGTGCCCGCGCGTCTCGAAGTCCTCGTGCTCCAGCTTCAGCAGCCAGTCCGCGAAGAAGCGGAAGTTGTGGGCGACGCGGGGCATGACGCCCCGGCGGTGGGAGCGGAGCAGGGCACCGTTGTCGGTGGTCTCGACGATGGCGAGCTCTTCCAGCCGCTTCTCGACGCCGTCGGCGATGGCGTGCAGGATGCGAGCGCGTTCGGCGCGCGGGGTGGCGGCCCAGGCGGGGAAGGCGGCCTTCGCCGCGGCCACCGCGGCCGTGGCCTCCATCGCGGTCCCTCGGGAGATCTCCCCCAGGACGCTGCCGTCGATCGGTGAGACATCGGGGAACGTTTCGGTGGAGGCGACGCGCTCGCCGCCGATCCAGTGCCGCGTGTCCACGGCGACACCGGCCACCGTGAGGGTGTGCTCGGTCATGTCCGATCTCCAAGTCGTGTGGTGCGTGCGGGGGTTACTCGGCGCCGGACGTGCCGGACTCCAGCAGTCGGCCGCCGTCCCAGACGACACCGACCTGCCGGTAGTAGGCGGCGATCGGCTCGTGGATCTCCAGGCGTGCCAGTTCCTCGGTGGGGGCCTCGAACAGCTCCAGGTCGGCGTCGCCGCGCCATGGCTGCCCGC
Source organism: Streptomyces sp. SAI-135 (assembly GCF_029893805.1). Taxonomy (NCBI): domain Bacteria; kingdom Bacillati; phylum Actinomycetota; class Actinomycetes; order Kitasatosporales; family Streptomycetaceae; genus Streptomyces; species Streptomyces sp. SAI-135. The sequence goes on along the minus strand of NZ_JARXYP010000002.1, from coordinate 9,047,350 downwards.
CCTCGAAGGAGGCGGCGCCGGACTCGATCAGTTCGTCGAGCGCGAGGCCCTTGCCCTTCTCGATGGAGGGCAGCCAGCGGTGATGGGCCATCGGGTGGGCGTTGACGAAGCCGTTCGTCTCCGCCGGCTCGCGCAGGGTCACCACGGTGTGCGCGAGGCGCCGGTCGGCCGCGGCGAGCGTGGCGCCGAAACGGGCCCCCGCCTCGATGCGCGGCGCGGGGCCGTAGGGGTGCGGGCGGGTCTGGTGGATCGAGCCGAGCTTCTTCGGGTAGCCCTGGTGCAGGCCGCGCGCGATGGCGAAGTCCTTGTCGACCCAGATGTAGACGCAGCGCGAGTAGGTCTGTCCCCGGTACTTGCAGCGGACGACCGCGAAGGCCTCCTTGTACTGGGAGAGCACGGGATCGAGCAGTTCGGCGCCGGAAGCCGAGCAGGACTGCCAGTCGGCCCAGATCAGCGCCACCGCGCCCGGGTCCTCGTCGGCGAGCTCCAGTGGCTCGGGAAGCAGTTCCCGCACGCGTGCCGGGTCGGTGCGGTACTCGACGGTGAGCAGGTCGCCGGAGTACCGCCAGGGCGGCGAGGGGACCAGCGACGAGGCTCCGCTCGCCGTCTTGGGGAAGAAGAATCCACGGACGGTGGTCATGTCAGCAAAGTCCTTAGGCGGTGAGGGCGGGCTGCTTGAGCAGTTCGGCGCGGTAGCGGGAGGCGGCGGCCGCCGCGGCCTGACCGCCGAGGGCGACGACACCGGTCAGCCGGCCGCCGGCGTGGTAGCCGACGACGACGTCACCGTCGAGGTCGCCTTCGAGTACGCGCACGTCCTCCTTGCCGAGCACCGGTGCCCCGAAGGACTGCAGGCGGAAGTCGTGCTGGTCGCTCCAGAAGGTGGGCAGCGGTGCGAACGGGGACAGGTCGTGGCCGGCGCCGGTCAGGTGAGCGACGAGGGCCTTCGCGGCGTGCTTGGCGGTGTCCGTGGGGATGCACCAGTGCTCCACACGGCGGGCTACGCCGTCGTAGCGGGCGTTGGGGAAGCGGGCGACGTCACCGACGGCCACCACGTCGGGCCGTCCGCCGACACGCAGGTGCTCGTCGGTGGGCACGCCGTCGCTCAGGTCGAGGCCGTTGCCGTCCAGCCACTCGGTGTTGGCGACCGAGCCGACCGACTCGACCACCACGTCGGCGGGCAGGACGGTGCCGTCGCCGAGAGCGACGCCGGTGACATGGTCCTCGCCGGTGAAACCGGTCACGCCCGTGGCGAGGGCGAAGCGGACGCCGCGCTCTTCGTGACGCTTCAGCAGGGCCCTGGCGAGGAGCTCGCCGAGGGGGGCGACCATCGGCAGGGGCAGCGGGTCGACGACGGTCACCTCGCGGGCGCCCAGAGCGACAGCGGTGGCGGCGACCTCGCAGCCGATGAAGCCGCCTCCGACGACGACCATCCGGGTTCCGGGCCGGGTGAGGGCCTGCCGCAGGCCCTGCGCGTCGTCGATGGTGCGGACCGTGTGCCGGCCGGCGAGCGGGCCGGGGCAGCGCAGGCGCCGGGGCCGCATTCCGGTGGCGACGACCAGGCCGTCGTACGAGAGCGCCTCGCCGTCGTCGAACTCGACGATGTTCTCCGCGAGCCGCGCGGCGACAACCTTGGTCCCCAGCCGCCACTCCGCGTCGGCCACGCTCGCCCGCGGGCGGAAGGCGAGGGACTCGAAGGGCGCGTTGCCGGCCAGGACCTCCTTGGACAGGGGCGGCCGGTTGTAGGGCATGTGCGGCTCGTCACCGACGAGCGTGATGGCTCCGGCCCAGCCGGCGGCCCGCAGTTGCTCGGCCGCGCGCAGGCCGGCCATGGAGGCCCCGGCCACGACAATGCGTGCGTTCATCATCAGCCCTCGATACGGATGGCCTGGAGCGGACACACGTCGGCGGCTTCCTCGACCTCGTCGCGCAGCACGTCGTCGGGGTCGGTGACATAGGCCAGGTGGCCGCTGTCGTCCATGGAGAAGACATCGGGGGCGGCGAAGACGCACTGGCCGTGGTCCTGGCACTTGTTCATGTCGACGACGACCTTCATGGCCGGTCCTCCTGAAAGTGAGGGCGTCGGGGCGAGGAGAGGAAGAGGGGCCCGACCGCTTCGGCCGGGCCCCGGCCAAGGGCCTGGCGACTGACCGGGCCCTAACTCATTTGGCTTCAAACAACATAGGGAGCGGCTCACCCCTGGTCAATACCTATCCATGCGGATAATTTTTTCCCATCCCCTCTTGCGGGGCGTCCGTAGTCCTCATACCGTTTGGTACCAAACAAGTCAGCCGTGCCCCCACCAGCACCGGCCCTCCGACTTCTCTCGCCACCCACACCCCAAGCGCCCGAGGAGACATCGGTGAGCGCAGCCCCAACCCCCAGCCTCCGTCAGCACATGCAACGGCTCGCCGCCGAGGGCATCGACGTGGTGCGCGTGACCTATCCCGACCTCATCGGCACCGACCGCGCACGCGACATCCTGCTGGACCACCTGCCGTCGGCCTGCGACCACGGCCTGGCCTTCTGCCGGGCCGTCTACCACACCAGCCCCCAAGGCGACGTGGTCCCCGTCTCCGGCGGTCTCGACGCCGGCCTGCCCGACGTCACCGTGCGCCCCGACCTGGACAGCCTGATCTCCCTCCCCTGGGAGCCCGGCGTCGTCTCCAGCCTGGCCGACGCCACCGACCCGGCCACCGGCCTGCCCGCACCGGAGTCACCCCGTGATCTGCTGCGCACGGTCCTCGACCGGTGCGCCGAACACGGCCTGCGTCCGGTGGTCGGCCCCGAACTCGAGTACTTCCTCTGCGACGAGGACCCGGCCTCCCCGTGCGGCTGGAAGCGTTATTCCGGCACCACCGGCGCCGTCTACACAGCCGGTCTGCGCGCCGACGGCGACAACCACCTGCTGCGCACCCTGCGCCTGCTGCGGGACATGAACATCGGCGCGACCAGCGGCAACCACGAGTTCGACGGCGGCCAGTTCGAGATCAACCTCACCCACTCCGATGCCCTGTCCGCCGCGGACCGCGCCTTCCGCTTCAAGTCCGCCATCAAGGAGCTGGCCCGGAAGGAGGGGAAACTCGCCACGTTCATGGCCAAGCCGTTCAACGACGCCGGAGGCTCCGGCTTCCATCTCCACCTGTCCTGCGAGAACGACGAGGGCGGCAACGCCTTCGACGATCCGGCAGGGCCGTACGGGCTGTCCACCACCGCACGCCACGCCGTCGCCGGCATCCTCGCCCACGCACCGGCCCTGGCCGCACTGGCCAACCCGACCGTGAACTCCTACAAGCGTTTCGGTCCCGACACCCTCGCGCCGTGGCTGATCGACTGGGGCCTGGACAACCGCAGCGCCATGGTCCGCATCCCGCCCGAGCGCGGCTCCGGCGCACGGTTCGAACTGCGTCTCGGCGACGCCAGCGCCAACCCGTACCTGTTGATCACCGGCACCATCGCCGCCGCGCTGCTCGGGGTGCTGGCCGGCGAGGAGCCCCCCGCCCCCTTGGAGGGGTACGGCTACGACACCGCCAAGGCAGCCGTGCTGCCCATGAGCCTGCCGGCCGCACTGGACGCCCTGGAGGCGGACACGGAACTGACCGACGTCCTCGGCAAGGAGTTCGCCGCCTCCTTCCTCTCCTACAAGCGCAATGAGACCGAACGCTTCCAACGGCACGTCACCGACTGGGAGTTCACCGAGTACGCCTACCACCTGTGACGACTGGGAGCCATGCGATGACGACCGAGACCCCGACCGCCGCCGTGACCGACCCGATGCCGCTGGCGGACGTCAACCTCGCCGACCTGGACAACTTCACCGACGGAACCACCCCGTGGCGGATGTTCCACACCCTGCGTCACCAGGACCCGGTGCACTGGCAGCCCGAGGAGGCTCCCAACTCCGGTTTCTGGGCGGTGACCCGGCACGCCGACATCGCCCGCGTCGACCGCGACGCCGAGACCTTCACCTCGACGAAGTTCGTGAACCTCGAAGAGGTCGACGAGGACCAGATCAAGAAGCGCGCCTCCATCCTGGAGATGGACGGCGTCCGCCACCGTGCCCTGCGCAACGTGATCCAGCGGCAGTTCGGCGCGAGCGTCATCAACAGCTACAGCGACTTCCTGCGCGGCCTGACCGCCAGGACGCTGGACGCGGCCCTCGCCAAGGGCACCTTCGACTTCGTCGCCGACGTCTCCGCCGACTTCCCCATCAACGTCCTGGCCCGGCTCCTCGACGTCCCCCCGGAGGACAACCAGCAGCTCATCGACTGGGGCAACCGCATCATCGGCCACACCGACCCCGACTACGCCGACGTCCTGCTGCACAGCGAGGAGAGCGAGCAGTACCGCGACCTGCCCTTCCGCTCCCCCGCCTCGCTGGAGGTCTTCGAGTACGGCCGTGAGCTGGCCCGCCGGCGGCGCGGCGGCGACGGCACGGACCTGGTCTCGAAGCTGGTCAACACCACGCCGCGCGACGGCATCCCGCTTTCGGCCGAGGACTTCGACAACTACTTCCTGCTCCTGGTCGTTGCCGGAAACGAGACCACCCGCCACACCATCTCCCACTCCATGCTGGCCCTCCTCCAGCACCCCGAGCAGCTGGCGAGGCTGAAGGACGACCCGTCACTCATCCCCACGGCGGTCGAGGAGTTCCTGCGCTGGGCCTCCCCCGTCTACCACTTCCGCCGCACCGCGACCCGCGACGTCGAACTCGGCGGCAAGCACATCAAGGAGGGCGACAAGGTCGTCATGTGGTACGCCTCCGGCAACCGCGACGAGGAGGTCTTCGGCAATCCCTACGACTTCGACGTCACCCGCCGGGACAACGACCACGTCACCTTCGGCAAGGGCAGCCCCCACCTGTGCCTGGGCAACCTCCTCGCCCGCACCGAGATCCGCATCATGTTCGAGGAGCTCATCCCGCGCATCGCCGACATCAAACTCGCCGGCGAAGTCCCGCGCGTGCGCTCCAACTTCGTCAACGGCATCAAGAAGCTGCCGGTCGAGGTCACCCTCGCCTGACCGCCTGACCGCCTGACCGCCTGCCGCATGCCACTGCCCGTCAGTCGCAGCCGCGGCCGCCCGGACGGCTGCGGCCACCCCTCACTACTGCCCTCGAACACGCCCGCCTAGAGGATCACCACGATGACCACTCCCCGCATGCAGCTCGTCCTGAGCGAGAACTGGACCATGACCGCAGGCCGCGCGGATCTGCCGACCGTGCTCCGCTGGGCCCGCGAGGCCGAGGACGCCGGATTCGACTCCGTCATGATCAGCGAGCACATCGTGCTCGGCCCCGACGCCGGAGCCAACGGCGTGATGGGCAATCCCCGCGACTACGCCCTGCCCGGCAACCAAGACCCCTTCACACCCTGGCCCAACTCGCTCATGCTGCTCAGCGCGATCGCCGCTGTCACCGAGCGTCTGCGTCTCGCCGCCTCGGCGGTCATCGCTCCCCTGCGCCATCCCCTGCTCCTGGCCCGCGAGCTCGGCACCCTCGACCTTCTCTCCGAGGGCCGTCTGATCGTGCTGCCCAACGTCAGCTGGAGCCGGGACGAGTACGCGGCGCTCGATGTCCCGTTCGCCCGACGTGGCAAGCTCCTCGACGAACACCTGGAGATCTGGCGGAAGTTGTGGGGCCCCTCCCCCGTGTCCCACGAGAGCGAGTACTACACGTTCCAGGACGTGTACTTCGAGCCCAAGGCATACCGCCCGGACGGCCCCCGGCTGTGCTTCGGCGGCGCGGGCATGCACGAGGCGATGGTGCGCAGGATCGTCCGCTACGGCCACGCCTTCAACCCGCTGGGCAAGGTGACTCCCGAGCAGATGCAGACGCTGAAGACCGCGATGGCCGCCGCGGGCCGCGACATCGCCGACCTGGAGATGATCGGCAGCACCCGCGCCGTGTTCCCCGACGACACCTCCTGCGCCGACCTCGCCCAGGCCCTCGAGCCCATCCCCGAGCAGATGGCCCAGGGATTCACCACCTTCTGCGTCAAGCCCTCGCAGTTCACCGACGACCCGAACGGGGTGGGCGCGTTCTGCCGCGAGGTGATGCGCCGCGTGGAGTCGCTGACCGCCTGACGGCGCCGCCGACTTCCCGCACAGCGGACCGAGCAGCCCGCTGACGACAAGCGGCACCGGGCCGCGGAAGAACGAACCGAACGAGCCAAGGACCACAACATGACGTCTCCCGACGAAGCCGCCGGCACCCGCCCCTCCACTCCCGCCGAAGCCACTCGAATCGATCCCCATCGCCTCCCCGATGTGTCCGGCCTGGTCGTCGGCATCCTCGGCGGCACCGGCCCACAGGGGCGCGGCCTCGCCTACCGGCTCGCCGGCGCGGGCCAACAGGTCGTCATCGGCTCACGGGACACCGCCCGGGCCGCCTCCACGGCAGCAGCCATCGGCACTGACGTCCGCGGCGCCGACAACGCCACCACCGCACAGGAGAGCGACCTGGTGATCGTCGCCACTCCCTGGGAAGGACACGCCGAGCTGCTGGCAACGCTCCGCGCGCAACTCGCCGGCAAGATCGTGGTCGACTGCGTCAACCCTCTCGGATTCGACAAGAAGGGCGCCTACGCCCTACGACCCGAGGAGGGCAGTGCCGCCGAACAGGCTGCCGCGCTGTTGCCGGATTCCCGGGTGACCGCCGCATTCCACCATCTCTCCGCCGTCACTCTGGAAGACCGGCAGATCGAGAAGATCGACACCGACATACTCGTCCTGGGTGACGAACGCGCCGCCACCGACACCGTCCAGGCACTCGCCTCACGCCTCCCGGGCGCACGTGGCCTCTACGGTGGACGACTGCGCAACGCCCACCAAGTGGAGTCGCTGGTAGCCAACCTGATCTCGGTGAACCGCCGCTACAAGGCCCACGCGGGCCTACGCCTCAGCGACGTCTGAGAAGACTCCCAGCGTCGTTCACCGAGCCCCGCCCTCACGTTGCGCCTCCGATCCGGTACGGCCGTGGGACGCAACCAGACTTCATGGACACCGGACGGCACCGTCCCCAGTCGTGCCCCACGGCCTAGTGGCCATGTGACACAGGAGGTCAGCGACCGGCTCGCCGTCGTCGTCGGGTGATCCCACAGCTCCGCGTGCGCACGAAGAGTGACGCCGGTCAGCCGGCCCACGGTCGTGGCCTCTGCTTCAGTTGAACTGTCCGGACAGAGGAACAATGCTGAAGTCATGGGACAGGGCTATACCGCGGCGATCGTCGACATGCAGGGTGTGGTCACGGCCTGGAGCGACGGAGCACGCGACCTGGTGGGATACACCGCCGACGAGGTGGTGAACCGTCCAGCCCACGCACTGCTGGCTGAGGACATCAGGGCCGACACCGTCGCGAACCTCTCGGGCATCGTCGTGCTGCGCCACCGGGATGGCTCGTCCGTTCCGCTCGTGCTCACCGCCCGCGCCGTGCTCGGTGAGAAAGGAGAGCCGTCCGGATACGTGATCACCGTCGATCCCCCCGGCGACCAGGAGCCGACCGTGGCGGGCCAGGCCTTCCAGCAAGCCTCCCTGCCCATGTCCGTGTTCGACACCACACAGCACTATGTGCGGCTGAACGACGTGGCCTGCCGGATCATGGGCGTGCCCGAGGAAGCGCTGGTGGGACAGCACTTTCCGGAAAGCGTCGAGGATCGCCCAGCGCATCGCGGCTGGCTCGATCATCTGCGGCAGGTCGTCGACACAGGCCGTCCGGTCCGCTACGAGAGCTTCACCGGGGCCCCCGCTCTGAACCGGGAACATTCCTGGACCACCGACATGTGGCCGCTGCGGAACGCGGACGGTGAGCTCCAGGCTGTGGGCATCGCGTCGTTCGACAGTACCGAGCAGTACTGGGCCCGGCAGCGTCTCGCTCTGCTCAACGAGGCCGCAGCTTCGATCGGCACCACCCTGGACGTGGTGCGCACCGCCGAGGAACTGATCGAACTGCTGGTGCCCCGGTACGCCGACTTCGCCAGCGTCGATCTGCTGGACTGGGTCTTCGAGGCGGACGGGCTGCCGGACATTCCGTTGCAGGACTTCGTCCTGCGCAGGGTCGCCCACGGGTCAGGCCTGAAGGGAACGCCAGAGGCCGCTGTGCGTGTAGGCGACACCAGCACCTGTTCACCGTCTTCTCCGCCGGCGAAAGCCATGAGGGCAGGACGGGCCGTGGTCAGTCAGGCCGGCGAGCCGGAATTCGTGCGCTGGGTGGCCGAGCGCAACGCGCGTGGCCCCGCGGGCAGCGCCTACCGCAAGGGCGCGCACTCGATGCTCGCCGCGCCGCTGCGGGCGCGCGGTACCACCCTGGGCGTGGTGGTAGGCGTGCGGATCGCCAACCCGGACGACTTCGGCGAGGACGACATCGTCCTCGCCGAGGAGGTCGCCAGCCGGGCCGCCGTGTGCATCGACAACGCCAGACGGTTCGCCCGGGAGCGCGCCACGGCCCTGGCCCTCCAGAACAGTCTCCTGCCACGGGGGCTGCCCGGACAGGCCGCCGTCGAGGTCGCCCACCGCTATCTGCCCTCCGGCTCGCTGGCCGGCATCGGCGGCGACTGGTTCGACGTCATCCCGCTCTCCGGCAGCCGCGTCGCCCTCGTCGTCGGCGACGTCGTCGGCCACGGCATCCCCTCGACGGCGACCATGGGCCGCCTGTGCACCGCGGTGCGCACCCTCGCCGACGTCGACCTGCCACCCGACGAGCTCCTCACCCACCTCGACGACCTGGTCACCCACCTCGCCTCCGACGAGAGCGGCGAGGCCGCGGAACTCGGCGCGACCTGCCTGTACGCCGTCTACGACCCCGTCTCACGGCGGCTGAACCTCGCGGCGGCCGGACATCCGGCGCCCGCGGTGCTGCAGGCCGACGGCAGCGCGGCCCTGGTGGAGATGACGGCCGGACCGCCACTCGGCGTCGGCGGACTGCCCTTCGAGGCGACCGAGATGGAGCTGCCCGAGGGCTCGGTGCTCGCCCTCTACACCGACGGTCTGATCGAGGACCGGGACCGCGACGTCGATCACGCCACCGACGAGCTGTGCCGCGCGCTGTCCGCACCGGTGGACAACCTCGCCATGCTGTGCGACACGGTGCTCAAGGCGGTCCTGCCGGAGGAGCCCAGTGACGACGTCGCACTGCTGCTGGCCCGCACCCGCGCGCTGGGCGCGGACCAGGTCGCGACCTGGGACATCACACCGGACCCCGAGCGCGTGGCCGCGGCCCGCCAGGCCGCCACCGAGCAACTGACGGCGTGGGGACTGGACGAGGCGGCGTTCGTCACCGAACTCGTCGTCAGCGAACTGGTCACCAACGCCATCCGCTACGGCGAACCGCCCATCCAGCTGCGGCTGATCCGGGACCGCACCCTCATCTGCGAGGTCTCCGACGGCAGTTCCACCTCACCGCACCTGCGGCGCGCCCACGCCTTCGACGAGGGCGGCCGCGGTTTGCTGCTGGTCGCCCAGCTCACCCAGCGCTGGGGAAGCCGTCAGACCGGGCGGGGCAAGACGATCTGGGCCGAACAGCCACTGCCGCAGGGCTGACCTCGTCCACGGCCGCGCCGACGGACAGGGCGCCCACCGGCCGCACCCGGAGTACTGACGGTGCCCGTTGATCAGCCGAGTGCGCCGCGCAAGGACACCCCGGCCATGCCTGCGCCCCCCTGGCCTCCTTCGTCGCGACGCTCATGTGCCTCCGTCACGGGGACGGCGGCCGGGACGTGGCGGCCAAGGCCCGGAGCGCGGTGACCGGTTTGCGCAGTCCGTAGGCGACCGCCGTCGCTGTTCCGTCGGTATGGCTCCAGGTCAGCAGCGCGCGTCCGTCCGGCAGGCTGCCCTGGACCGTGGTCGGTTCGCCGGTGAGCGGCAGGCGCCCGACGATTTTGACGGTGCGGCCGGCGACCTCCGTCCAGAAGTAGTCGTCCTGCGGTGGTCCCGACGGAGGCAGGCCGAGGGCGGAGGCCGCCGCGGTCCTGCCCTGGGCGAGGGCGTTGGACCAGAAGGGTGCACGCCGGTCGGGCCGGGTGCCGTCGCCGCGGAGGTAGGTGACGTCGCCGGCGGCGAACACGCCGGGCACGGTGGTGGCGCAGGCACGGTCGATACCGACGCCGAGACGGTCGGCGAGACCCGTCCCCGCCAGCCAGTCGACGCAGGGGGCCTCTCCGGCGCAGGTGACCACCAGGTCCGCGGTGAGTTCGGTGCCGTCGGGGAGCGCCACGCCGCTGACGGGGTCGCCGGTCAGCGTGGCGAAGCCGGTGGCCTGTACGAAGCGGATGCCGTATGCCGCAGCGTGTGCGGTGATCGCGGCGGACAGATGGTCGCCGAGGATGCGTTCCAGCGGCCGGTCGGTGTCCACGACGGTGACCGGGATGCCGCGGGCGGCGCAGGCGCTGGCCACCTCCATGCCGAGGAAGCCCGCCCCGACCACGATCGCCGAGCCGGCGTCCGCCAGGCGGGCGCGGAGCAGGCGGGCGTCGTCCAGGGTGCGCAGGACGAGTTCGCCACGCTGCCCGGGGGCGGCGAGTCTGCGGGCGTCCGCGCCGGTGGCGACGATCAGGGCGTCGTAGCCGACCTGGCGCCCGTCGGCGGTCGTGACGGTGCGGTGCCGGGTGTCGGCCGTGACGGCGGCCGAGCGGATGACGTCGACGTCGAGCCCGTCGAGGTCCAGGCCCAGGGTCCGGTCCGCGGCCGGGTCCTTCAGGACTGCCTTGGACAGGGGCGGGCGGGAGTACGCGCCGTGCTCCTCGGCGCCGAGGAGCACGACCGGTCCGGTGTGGCCGAGGGTGCGCAGCTGGCGGGCGGCGGCGGTGCCGGCGAGTGACTCGCCGACGATGAGCACCGAGCGCGGTGCGCTCACGACAGGACTCGCAGGGCGGCGACCGGGCAGGCGTTGACAGCGGCGCGGGCGGCGACCTGATGCTCGTCGGGGACTTCGGCGCCCTCGAAGTGGTAGGTGAGTTCGGCGTCGTCGTCCAGGCTGAAGATGTCGGGAGCCTGGTCGGCGCACAGGCCGTGGCCTTCGCAGCGTGGATGGTCGACGGAGATTTTCATGGTGCTGTCCTCAGCTGTCCTCGAACGGGCGAGCGGCGGGGGTTCAGGCGGGGATGAGTTCGAGCGGCAGGCGCTCGAGGCGGTGGATGATGTTGTTCAGGGCCCACTCGGGTGTGCCGGCCACCTCGATGCGGTCGACGCGTTCGAGCAGGGCGTGGAGGATCGCGGAGGTCTCCAGGCGGGCCAGGCCCTGGCCGGCGCAGCCGTGCGTGCCCTGCCCGAAACCGAGTTGGCGGGCGGCGTCGCGGCGGATGTCGAAGGTGTCCGGGTCGTCCCACTCCAGCGGGTCACGGTTGGCGGAGCCGTACAGGACCAGTACCCGGGAGCCCTTGGGGAGGGCGACGCCCGCCAGTTCCGTGTCACGGGCGGCGGTGCGGGAGAAGGCGCGGATCGGGGATTCGTAGCGGACGACCTCGTTGACCGCTTTCGAGACGAGGTCGGGGTCCGCCTTCAGCAGACGCCACTGTTCGGGGTGGGTGGCGAACAGGTAGAGCGCGCTGGAGATGGCGCTGATGGTGGTGTCCAGGGAGGGCGCCAGGTAGTCGATCATCATGGTGACGCACTCGGCGGGCATGATGCGGCCCTCGTCGGCGGCGCGCAGCAGGTCGTGGCCCATGCTGCCGTCCAGCACGGACCGGTCACGGACGACACCGCGCGCGTAGCGGAGCATGCCCAGGGACGCGGGCAGTGTGCGCACCGCCTGGCGGTTGATCGGGCCCAGAGCGTCGAAGGTGGCACCGGCCCAGCGCAGCAGATCCTCGCGGCCCTGCTGGGGCCAGCCGACCAGGTCGGGCACGACGGACATCGGCAGCGCGGTGGCGAGCTCCACCGCGTCGACCGTCCGCCGGGCCACGGCTGCCTCGACCACGGCGGCCGCCTGCTGTTCGACCGTGTCCTTCATCGTGCGCAGCGCCCTGGGGGTCAGGCGGTGCGCGAGGAGGGAACGGCGGCGGGCGTGCTCCTCGCCGTCGCTGCACAGCGTGGTGCCCTGGCCCAGCCGGTTGGCGACGGGGTTGAGGCCGACGCCGCCCGAGGAGACGAAGGTGTCGTCGTCCAGCAGCACTTGCTTGCACTCGGCATACCGCGGCAGGGCGTAGACCTTGTGCTTGCTCAGCCAGACCACCGGGCCGAGCTCACGCAGTGCGGCGAAGTGCGGATGAGTGTCGCGGATGGCCGACGCCGAGTACAGATCCGGACGGTAGACGGGGATCTCCGTGAGCATGGGCATGAAGGGCCCTCCTGAAGGAGCCGCGAGGGAGCGGGGGGATGAAGGGTGCGTGTGGGGCAGGCGGTCCGCGGACGGCTGACGGGGGCGCAACCTCGGCGAGGTCCCGCTCCTCATCCCGTTGCACGGACGGATGCCGCCAGCGCAACAACGCCGTAATGACGAAATACTCAAGCTTGATGGAATGCCACGTCAAGGGTTACGGCCAAGAAAACGATGAACTCATCAGAACTGCTGATGCTCTCCTGGATGCCGCGTGCCCAGGCTTGGGCTAGAGGACGGCATCGAGGCCCGAGGGGCCGGCGTGCTTCTCTCCGTCCAGCTCGGCCCAGACCGTCTTGCCCTGCCGGGCATGGCGTGTTCCCCACCGCTCGGCGAGCTGCGCGACGAGGAACAGACCGCGTCCGCCCTCGTCGAACGTGCGGGCCCGGCGCAGATGCGGGGTGGTACTGCCGGCGTCGGACACCTCGCACAGCAGGGAGCGGTCACGGATGAGACGCAGACGGATGGGAGGCCGTCCGTAGCGGACGGCGTTGGTGACCAGTTCGCTGACCACCAGCTCGGTGACGAAGGCGAGGTCCTCCAGTCCCCAGGCGGCCAGCCGCTCGGAGGCGTTCGCACGGGCCCGGGCGACGGCAGCCGGCTCGGCGTCCACGTCCCAGGCGGCCACCTTGTGGTCCCCGAGGGCACGGGGACGGGCCAGCAGCAGAGCGACGTCGTCGTAGGGCCGGTCCGTCGGTACCAGGGCCTGAAGCACCGTGTCGCAGGCGGCTTCCAGGGACGCGGAGGGCTGCGCAAGGGCCTGGCGCAGCAGGGTGAGACCTGCGTCGATGTCTCGGTCGCGGCCTTCGACCAGACCGTCGGTGTACAGGGCGAGCAGGCTGCCTTCGGGCAGGTCGACCTCCGCCGCCTCGAACGGCAGTCCGCCCAGGCCCAGCGGTGGGCCTGGCGGCAGTTCCAGTAGGTCGACGGTGCCGTCACCGTTCACCACGGCGGGCAGCGGGTGCCCGGCGCGGGCCAGGGAACAGCGACCGTCGACGGGGTCGTAGACGGCGTACAGACACGTGGCACCGATTTCCCCGGCCGTTTCCGTCTCCGCGTCGCCCGACGCCTCGGCGGACAGCCGGATGACGACGTCGTCCAGGTGCGTCAGCAACTCCTCGGGAGGCAGATCGATGTCGGCGAGGGTGCGCACCGCGGTGCGCAGGCGCCCCATGGTGGCGGCGGCGTGGATGCCGTGGCCGACCACGTCGCCCACGACCAGGGCGACCCGGGCACCGGACAACGGGATGACGTCGTACCAGTCGCCGCCCACACCGGCCTGGCCGCCGGCCGGCAGGTAACGGCAGGCGACCTCGACAGCGGACTGCTCCGCCGTGCGCCGCGGCAGCAGACTGCGCTGCAGAGTCAGGGCCGTGCTCCGGGCATGCGTGTAGCGGCGTGCGTTGTCGATGGCCACGGCCGCCCTGGCCGCGACCTCCTGGGCGAGGAACAGATCCTCGTCGTCGAAGGGAACGGGGTTGCGGTGACGGCAGAGCCGCGCGACGCCGAGAGTGGCGCCGCGCGCGCTCAGCGGCACCACCAGCGTCGAGCAGGCCGGGTGAGGACCGACGGTATCGGCCGGATCCGTCGGCATCGCCGTGTGCCGGGAGGGCTTTCCGGTGGCCAGGGCCTGTTCCGTGACCGATCCGTCCGGGCAGGCGTGCACCGTCCCCAGCCCCGCAGGCGGCTCCGGGCCGCCCTCCTGTACCGAGGACGCCTGGGCGATCCGGTGCAGTACGAGGTGGCCCGGCGCCGGGGTGTCGTGCCCGTGGATGACGGAGTCGAGCAGGTCGACGGTGACCGCGTCGGCGAAGTGGTCGAGGGCGAGGTCCGCCAGCTCCTGGGTCGTGCGAGCAATGTCCAGGGTGGTCCCGATGCGCACACCGGCCTCGTTCACCAGGGACAGCCGCCACCGCAGGCGACGGTCCCGCTCCTCCTGGAACGCCATGACACCCTGCTCGGACGCGTCTTCCACGTATCCGTCGGCCATCGCGAGCAGGAGGCGCGCTGCAGAGCTGACCAACTCCGCGTCCTTCGTCAGCCGCGGCATCTCGGCAAGCAGTCTGTCCAGGATGACGCCCTGACCGAGCCGGAAGGCTCGCAACAGGGCTGTGACCGGGACGCCGTGCCGGGCCAGCCGACGTGCCCGTTCCAGCTCGGCGGCCGGCGGGTCCATCTCGCTCGGCTCGATGCCGTGTTCCAGGCCGGCCAGCACGCCGACCACATGCTCCGCGATGTTCTCGGACGTCATGCGGACCAGATCCGGGTTGCTCCACAGTTCGGGAACCGCACGCCGCAGGCACCGCACCACGTCGGCGATCACCTCGTCCGCCACGGGCCCGAGGTCGCCGGCGACACGGGACACAAGGCTGGCGGCCGTGTACTCCACACAATCGACGGTACGCCGCAAACAGGGCCCGTGAGCCGCCGGGCATCGACCGCCTCCGCTCGACCCGGCGCACCCTCCGGGCGTCAGCCGGTGACGGCGTACGCCACCGCCATCAGGGCCAGTACCGCGGCGGGCAGAGCCCGCGCGGGCGGGTCGCCATGGCGCAGGTGTACCACCGCGGCTGCCCCCATGAGCACAGCCAGTCCGGCAGCGGCTGCCACCCCGAGCGGGGCCGCAGCCAGGCCGAGCAGCAGTCCGGCGGCTGCCGCCACTTCCAGGGTTCCGATGATGCGGTAGAGGCCCAGCGACATGTCGAGATGGGCGGCTGCCTGGCGCATGAACGGCACGGCGGCGATCTTCGCCAGCCCCAGTGGGAGGAAGACCAGGGCCAGCGCGACGGCGAGAACGATGTGCGCGGTTGTCATGCCGATCGGTCCCTGCGTGCGGCGCCCAGGCGGGCGTAGTAGTCGATGAGGTCGGGGGCATCCACAGTGGCCGGGTTGACGACCTGCCCGACCGGGGCGCCCTGGAGGAGGCGTTTGACGGGGACTTCGAGTTTCTTGCCGGTGCGGGTGTGCGGGATCCCGGGCACTTCGAGGATGTCGTCGGGGACGTGTCGGGGCGAGGCCCCGCTGCGAATCGCCTCACGGATGCGCTCGCGCAGCGTGTCGTCCAGTTCGGCTCCGGCGGCGAGGACCACGAACAGGGGCATCCAGTAGCCGCCGTCGGGTTCCTCCGCCCCGATGACCAGGGCTTCCGCGATCTCGGGGAGACGTTCGACGACGTCGTGGACGTCGGCACTGCCTAGGCGTACGCCGTTGCGGTTCAGCGTCGAGTCGGAGCGGCCGTGGACGATCACGGAGCCGTGGCCGGTGACGGTGATCCAGTCGCCGTGCCGCCAGACGCCGGGGTAGACGGAGAAGTACGCCTCGCGGTAGCGCCTGCCGTCGGGGTCGTTCCAGAAGTACAGCGGCATCGACGGCATGGGCCGGGTGACGACCAGCTCTCCGACCCGGTCCACGACCGGGAAGCCCTCGGCGTCATAGGCGGCCAGTGCCACACCGAGGTGGGGTGCGGACAACTCGCCCGCCCAGACCGGGGTGTTGGGGGCACTGCCCGCGAAGCCGGAGACGACGTCCGTGCCGCCGCTGATCGAGGCCAGCAGCACCCGCTCCCCCACATGGTCGCGGACCCAGGGGTAGGCGGAGGCCGGGAGGGTGGAGCCGGTGCAGCCGACCACGCGGATCGACGACAGGTCGTGCACGGACGGGTCGATGCCGAACTTGGCCATGCCCAGCAGGTACTGGGGGCTGGTGCCGAAGAGGGTCACCCGGTGGCGCGCGGCCAGCTTCCACAGGGTGTCGGGCTGGGCGAGGGGAGCCGGGCTGCCGTCGTACGTGCAGGTCGTGGCACCGGTCAGCAACGTGGAGACGACCAGGTTCCACATCATCCAGTGGGTGGTGGTGTACCACAGGAGGCGGTCGCCGGGGCCGAGGTCGGAGTGCAGGGCCAGGGTTTTCAGGTGCTCCACCACCACCCCGCCGTGGCCATGGACGATGCCCTTGGGCAGACCGGTGGTGCCGGAGGAGAACACGACCCACAGCGGGTGATCGAACGGCACGGGCGTGCAGGTGAGTTCCTCGGTGCGGGTGGCCGCGTCCTCCCAGGGGACCACCAGCGAGGGGTACGCCCGCGAGGGCCAGGGCAGGCCCACGTGGTCGACGAGCAGCGTGGCCTTCAACGTGGGCAGCGTGCCGGCGAGTTCGATGGCGGCGTCGCGGCGGTCGTGGGTCGTGCCGTTGAAGAGGTAGCCGTCGGCGGCGATCAGGACGGTCGGTTCGAGCTGGCCGAAGCGGTCGGCGGCGGCCTTGGGGGCGTAGTCCTGTCCGCACACCGACCACACCGCGCCCAGGCTGGCGGCGGCCAGGAACGCCACGATGGCGTGCGGGGTGTTGGGCAGGTAGCCGACGACCCGGTCGCCCTTGCCGACGCCGAGATCGCGCAGGGTCGCGGCGACGGAGGCCACCTGGGCACGCAGATGGCTCGCGGTCACCTCGTAGCAGGATCCGGTCTCGTCCAGCGCGATGACCGCCACGGCGTCGTCGGCGAGGTTGCGCAGGGCATGGTG
Source organism: Streptomyces sp. SAI-135 (assembly GCF_029893805.1). Classification (NCBI taxonomy): domain Bacteria; kingdom Bacillati; phylum Actinomycetota; class Actinomycetes; order Kitasatosporales; family Streptomycetaceae; genus Streptomyces; species Streptomyces sp. SAI-135. The sequence goes on along the minus strand of NZ_JARXYP010000002.1, from coordinate 9,030,529 downwards.
GGCGTAGTTGAGGGTGGCACCGGGGAACCAGCGGGCGCCGGGCATCCGCTCGTCCGCCAGCACCTGCTCATAGGGCGTGTCGGCGTCGATGTCGAAGTACTCCCACACCGTGGCCCAGAAGCCTTCCAGGTCGGTGACCGACCAGTGGTACAAGGCGGCATAGTCGGCGTCGGCCATCCCGGCGTGGCGGGCGAAGTCCATGAGGTTGCTGTCCGCGACGGCCTGCGGATCCGGCGTCATGAAAGGGTTGGGCACGCTCATCCGGTGACGCTCCTCAGCAGGCTGGTGTCGACGGTCCGTCGGGGCGGGTGGGGACTGCGGGTGGTGTGCAGGAGGGACGCCCAGTCGGGGCTTCCGGTGAAGTCACGGCCGCCGGTCGGGACGACGTCCATGACGACGCGGTCGGGGCGCAGCAGGACGGCGTCCGCGCGGCCCGCGCGCAGCCAGGCGGCGAGGGTGCCGTCGTCGCCGAGGCCCGTGACGGGGATCGCCCGGATGCCGAGTGCGTGGGCGAGGGCGTTCAGCGAGGGCGAGGGATCGGTGGCGGTCAGGATGATGAAGGAGTCGCCGAGCACCTCGTCGAGGCGGCTGCGCCGTCCGTCGGCGGTGATCCATGGCTGGGGGCAGTGCGTGCCCGCAAGGCTGTTGCGGAGGCGGCGGCGTACGAGGGGTCCCTTGGTCAGGCGCGGGCTGAGGTCGCGGCCGGCCATCGCGGTCAGGCCGGGTATGCGGCAGGCGGCGGCCAGGGCTCTGCGGCGGATCGCGGCGGCACTGTCCTGGCCGCCGGTCATGGCCCAGCCTATGGCGACCGCGAGCCGGATCACATGCCGGGCGTGCGGCTTGCGTTCACTCTCGTAGGTCTCCAACAGCCGCTCGTCACCGCCCTGTTGGAGGACTCGGGCGAGCTTCCAGGTGAGGTTGTAGGCGTCCCGCAGGCCCGCGCACAGCCCCTGTCCGATGAACGGCGGGGTGAGGTGGGCGGCGTCGCCGAGCAGGAAGACGCGTCCGCTGCGCCAACGGTCGGCGAGGCGGGCCCGGAAGGTGTACTGCGCCTCGCGGATGATCTCGAAGTCCCCTTCGTACGAGGGTGGCAGCCACGGCGCGACCAACTCGCGGACGGGCTGCTCCGCCCCCTCGCGCAGCCGGAACTCCCAGCGGTAACGGTCCTCACCCATGCGCGTGAAGGTCGCCGGCCGGTCCGGGTCGCAGACCTGGTCGACTCCCTCCCAGGAGCGCACGTCGGCCGTCGTGCGGACGTCGATGACGGTCCAGCGTTCCTCGAAGCGAAGGTCCTCCCACACGGCGCCGATCGCCTCGCGGGTGAGGCTGTTCGCGCCGTCGCAGCCGAGCACCGCCTCGGCCCACAGGTGATGCTCACCGTCGTCGTCCCGGTAGGTCACGCGCACGGGGCCCTCGGTGTCCGGGCCGATGCCGGTGACCTCCGCTCCGCCCCGCAGTTCGCACTCCGGGTACCGGGCCAGGGCGTCGCGCAGCACACTTTCCAGCTCGGGCTGGTCGAACATGCTGGTCTGCGGGTAGCCGTGCAGGCCGTGCTCGGTGCGCCGGAACTCGGCCATCACCCGGTGCCGGGCGTCCAGCAGCCGCAGCCCGTTCGCCGGGCGGGCCATCGCGGCGAACTCCTCCCCCACGCCCGCGGCCTGGAGGATCCTGCGTACCTCGTCGTCGGTGGCGGCGGCACGCGGGAGCGGGTAAATGTCCCTGTGGCGCTCGAGGACGACGCTGCGGACTCCGCGCCGGGCCAGGAGGAGGGCGGCGGTCACGCCCACCGGACCGGCCCCGATGATCACTACGGGCACGTCCGCCCCGTCGGGTTCAACGATCATGTGCTTCGGGTCTCACTTCGCGTCCGTGACGGGGGTGCGCTGCTCGCCGAGGTCGATGCGGCCGTCCGGGGTCGCGATCGTCGCCGTCATCACGTCACCCGTGTGCAGGTAGTGCGGGTTCTTGGCCTGCGTCCTGAAGAACGCCTTCCACTTGACGGCGGGCGGCAGCAGGGCGCCGATCTTCTCGACCGGCTTGGGCGGGGCCTTCAGGGCCGTGCCGCCGGGTGTGCCGGTCAGCAACAGGTCGCCTGGGTCGAGGGTCTGGAAGCGGGCCAGCAGGGTGAGCGCCTGTGCCGGTCGGACGATCATGTCGGCGAGAGTGCGGTCCTGGCGCAGCTCGCCGTTGACGGACAACCTCAGTCGCAGGTCGAGGAGATGAGTGAAGTCGTCAGGCTCCAGCAGCGCGAGGTAGGGCCCTGTCGGCGTGAAGGTGGGGTACGACTTGCTCTCGTAGAACTGCGTCTTGGTCAGCTGCACGTCACGGGCGCTGACGTCGTTGGTGATCACGAGCCCGGCGATGTACGAGGGCAGGTCCCGCTCCTCGACCACCGTGCCGACGGGCAGGGACGCGCCCATGACCAGGCCGAGCTCGATCTCGTAGTCCAGGAACCGCACGTGGGAGGGCCGGACGACGGTGTCGGCGGGTCCGCTGACCGAGCCGGACGCCTTCCGGAAGAAAGTGGGCGGGACGTCGTCGGAGAAGCCCGAATCGCGGGCATGACTGCGGTAGTTGACCATCTGGGCGACCACCCGGCATGGAGTGGTGACCGGCGAGAGGACGACCAGGTCCGCGACGGGCGTGCCGGCGTCGGCCGACAGGGCTGCCTGCCGTACGGCGTCGCGATCCGAGATCAGCTCGGCGGTCGTGACGGCCTTGGTGTCCACGGGGACGGCCCGCTCACCGCGGACCACCCACCAGCCGTCGGCGGTGCGCAGGACATTGGTGCTCATGACAGTGCCTTCGTGAGGGGTCGGGGGGTCAGGACTTGGCGGCCTTGAGCAGGCCCAACAGGCGCGCCGGGTCCATCTCGTTGTCACCGCGCAGGGCCTCGATCACGTCGCGGACCCGCTGCGGGGAAGGGCTTGCGCCGAGGAAGTCGCGGGTGGCGGGCGGCCCCCACTGGGACAGGCCACTGGTCGACAGGGGCGCCCAGCCGGGCTCGACCTCGCAGGAGAAGAGGTCGCCGTCGGCGAAGTGCTCCAGCATGAAGCGGTCGGGGTCGCGCCAGTAGTCGAAGAGCTGGCTGCCCTCGATATGCCGGCCGATGCCCCAACTGTGCTTGTAGCCGCGCTCCTTGAGATACTCACCGCCCGCGGCGATGGCGTCCAGGTCGGTCACCTGGTAGGCGGAATGGACATAGCCGGTCCCCGGGCCCAGATGCATGGCCAGGGTGTGGTGGTCGGCCGGCACGCTGCCCAGGTCGCAGCGGATGAATGCCATGACCGGGCCGCGCCCGCGCTGTCCGTCCAGGAAGAGGAAGTCGGACACGATCATCCCGAGGGTGTCCAGGTACCAGTCCAGGGCCCGGGAGAACACCCTCGTCTCCAGCACCACATGTCCCAGCCGCTGGATCCGGGACGGCTCGCGCGGGGGGCGCTGCGTGGCGTTCGTACGGCGGTGAGCCGTGCCGAAGTTGAGGAGCAGCGGCTGCTGTTCCGGCAGCGCGGGCAGCTGTTCGGCGCAGTGCACCACGCGCACCGGGAATCCCGAAGGGTCGAGCAGGTCGACCACCCTGCCGCCGCCGGGGACGTCCGCCTCCCGTACGGCTGCCCCGGTCGCCCGTGCCAGTCGGTCCAGGTCGGCCCGCTCCGCCGCGCGGAACGCCGGGCCGATGAAACGGGACGTACGACCACGCCGGATCACCATGCACGGCGAGCCCGCGAAGGTGCCCCGCAGCCACAGCTCCCGCTCCGTGCGCGCGGCGGTCCGGAAGCCGAAGTCGCGGGCGAAGACCTCGGCCCGCTCCAGGTCCGGCTTCTCGAACTCCAGCCAGGCCAGGTCCGCCACCTTGATCACTGGATTCCGGGAGCGGCCAGGATGCTCGCCACGCAGGGCGCCCTGCTCGCTGTGCAGGTCCTGGTGGGCGGTCTTGACATCGGCCCCGTGATCGCGGGTTTCAGACACGGTAACCTCCGGGCAACATCACCATAATGATGGAATCATCAAGCCTGACTTCCTCATCGTCAAGGGGTTCGTCCGGGATAAATGATGAATCCATCAGAGATGCTGTCGCCATCGCCTCCGCGGTTAAACTCTGTGCATGCCTACGTCAGCCCCACCCAGCAACCGGTTCGAGCGGCGCCGCGCCGAGACCCGTCGCGCGCTGATTCGCGCCGCGAGGCAGATACTCGCCGAGACAGGGGACACCAGCGCGAGCATCCAGGCGATCGCGGAGCGCGCGGACGTCGGTTTCGGCTCCTTCTACAACCACTTCGAGTCCAAGACAGAGCTGTTCGAGGCAGCCGTGGTGGACGCCATGGAGGAGTTCGGCCAGAACTTCGACGAGTGCCTTGCGGGGATCGACGACCCGGCGGAACTCGTCGCGGCGGGCTTCCGGCTCAGCGCCCTCATGGCCGACTCCCACCCCGAACTGATGCAGATCCTGCGCCGCCGCGGCCTCGGCCACATCCACTCGGACAACGGCCTGGTCCGTCGGGCGCTGCGTGACCTCGAGGCAGGCCTGGCCTCGGGCCGCTTCACCCCCGTCGACCCGGTGGTCGCCCTGACCGCCATTGGCGGCAGCCTGCTTGCCCTGGTGGAGATGCGATTCGCCCTCCCCGACCTGGACGGCGACCAGGCCGCGGTCGACCTCGCCGAGATGGTTCTGCGCATGCTGGGCGTCCCCCCGGCCGACGCCCGCGAGGTCGCCCGCCGCCCCCTTCCCGACCCCGCCTGCCGGCCACTCCTGCGCGGGGAGTGACCAGCCCGGAGGGAAGTGACCGGGCAACGGGCCGGCTCCCCCGAGCCGGCCCTCACCTCGTGCGCCCCTGCCGGGTCAGGGGTGCGCGGCGAAGTACCGGGCGATCCCCGCGATCCCCTCGCTCACGGCTCCCTCGACGATGGGTGCCAGGGCCTCCGGAAGGATCTCCTGGCTGTAGACCACACGTGAACCGTCCCCGTCGGCAAGCACGTCGATGGTGCCCAGGTGGAAGTCGATGGGCTGGGGCATGCCCTCGACGAACCGGTACTGGAAGCGCCGCAGTTCGTCGTTCTTCGTCACCACCAGAGACTTCATCGTCGCCCCGCCGGGCACGCGCAGGTGCCGGTGCGTGCCGTCGAAGTGTGCCTCCTGCACGGCCGGGAACCACTGCGGAATCATGCTCACGTCGGTGAGGACGGCCCAGACGCGGTCGGGGTCCTGGGCGACTCGGGTGTCGAAACGGAATGTTGCCATGCGCACTCCTCGGTGGTGGTGATCGCGGTTTGGGGCAGGCGCCGTCGACGGCGGGATCAAAAGGGGTAGCGGGAGTGCTCCGTGGAGAGGGTGACCCAGCGGGTGTTCGAGAAGGCTTCGATGCCCCAGCGGCCGCCGAAGCGGCCGTAACCGGAGGCGGCGAACCCGCCGAAGGGGGCCTGCGGTTCGTCGCCCACCGACTGGTCGTTCACATGCACGATGCCGGTGCGGATACGGCGTGCCACCTTCAGTCCGTGGGTGCCGTTCTCGGTGAGGATGCCGCAACTGAGGCCGTGCTCGGTGTCGTTGGCCAGGGCCACCGCCTCGTCGTCGTCCGCGAAGGCCCGGACGGTGACGACCGGCCCGAAGGCCTCGGTGTGGTGCAGTTCCGCGCTCTCGGGCAGGTCGGTCAGCACGGTCGCCGGATACAGAGCGCCGTCCGGGCTGCCACCGCCGGTCAGGACCCGCGCGCCCTTGCCGACCGCGTCCGTGACCAGGGCGGCGACCCGCGACGCGGCGGCTTCGTCGACCAGCGGACCGATGACGGTGCCGGGCAGGCCGGGGTCGCCACCGGGCAGAGCGGCGACCTTGGCGGTGAACCGCCGGGTGAACTCGTCGGCGAGGGAGGTGTGCACCAGGACGCGGTCGGCGCACATGCAGATCTGGCCGGAGTTCATGAACGCGGCGAACGCGGCGGCGTTCACGGCGTGGTCGAGGTCCGCGTCCTCAAGGACGATCACCGAGTTCTTGCCGCCGAGCTCCAGCACGGCCGGCTTGAGGTGCTCGGCGGCAAGGGCACCGATGATCCGCCCGACGGCGGTCGAGCCGGTGAAGTTGACGGCACGCACGCGCGGATCCGCGATCAGTGTCCTCGCGATGCCGGCGGCGTCCGTCTTGTCGTTGGTGATGACGTTGAGGACTCCGTCGGGAAGGCCCGCGTCGCGCAGCACGTCGGCGACGAACAGGCCGCATGCGATCGGGGCGTCCTCGCTCGCCTTGACCACGACGGTGTTGCCCGCGGCGAGTGCGGCGGTGACCGCCCGGGTGCCGAGGATGACCGGGGCGTTCCACGGCGCGAACGCCGCCACGACACCCAGGGGTTCGCGCACGGCCAGGCTCAGTCCGCCCGGCTCCTGGGTGGTGAGCACGTCCCCGCGCGGTGCGGTGATCGCCGCGGCGGCCTCGCGCAGCATGCCGGCGGCCACCGCGACGTTGAACAGCGCCCAGCCCCGGGTCCCGCCCACCTCGCCGGCCATCAACTCCACCACCGGCTCCGCGCGTTGCTCCATCAGGTCCGCCGCGCGCAGGAAGATGTTCCGGCGGGCAAAGGGCTCCAGCGCCGTCCATTCGGCGAAGGCGGCGTCCGCCGCGTCCACTGCGGCGCGCACGTCCTCGGGACCGGCTGCGGCCACCCTGGCGTAGGGCTCGCCGGTCCAGGGAGTGACGTCTGCGGTGGTCCGCCCGGAGACGGCCGGGGTCTCCTTGCCGCCGATCAGAAGGTCACGGTCAGGTAGCACGAGGTCGTCTCCTGGTGTTGCTCGGGCCGGTGCGCATCCGGCGGGTCAGGCGCCGATCATGTTGAAGCCGCCGTCGGCGTTGAGGTAGGCGCCGGTCATGTGGGCGGCGTCGTCGGTGGCGAGGAAGAGGGCGGTGCCCGCGAGTTCGGCGGGGCCGGGGATGCGGCCCATCGGGGTCTTGGCGATCATGTCCTCGCGGCGGCCAGCCTTCCAGTCCGCGCGGCTGAGGAGCATCTCGGTCTCGATGAAGCCCGGGGCGAAGGTGTTGACCCGCACGGTGGGGGCGAACGCCTGGGCGTAGGACTTGGTGATGCCGAGGATGCCGTACTTCGCGGCGGCGTACTGCGGGGCGCGGGCACTGCCGCGCACGATCACGGTGGAACCGATGTTGACGATCGCGCCGTGGCCCTGTTCCAGCATCCGGGAGCCGAACTCGTGGACGCACAGCATCGTCCCCTTGATGTCCACCGCCAGGACGTGGTCGATGGATTCCTCGGTCACATCCCGCCAGGACATCTGGTCGCCCGCCACGTCACCGACGTTGTTGACCAGCACGTCCAGGCCGCCGAAACGGTCGAACACCTCCTCGGCCATGCGGATGACGTCGGCGTGGACGGCGATGTCGGCCCGCACCGTGAACGCCTCGCCGCCGACTTCCCTGATCCGGTTGACCGTCTTCTCGGCTCCGGCCTCGGAGCTGCGGTAGTGGACGGCGACCCGCGCCCCCTCCTGGGCGGCACGGACGGCGATCTCGGCGCCGTAGCCGGTGCCGGCACCGGTGACCAGGACCGAGCGGCCCACGAAGCGGCGGGGAATGCTCTGCTCTGCCATGGGGCGTCCCTTCAGGGGTGTACGGCCGTGAAGCGCTGGCGGATCTCTCCGATGCCTTCGATGCGGCTGACGAGTTCGTCGCTCTCGGTGAGGTAGCGGGGTGGATTCATCCGGTTGCCGACCCCGGCCGGGGTTCCGGTGAAGATCAGGTCGCCCGGGAAGAGCGGCACGACGGCCGACAGGCGGGCGATGAGCTCAGGCACGGGGAAGATCATGGACTTGGTGCGGTCGTGCTGGACGGCCTCGCCGTTGAGCAGCCCGGTGATCTCCAGGTCGTCGGGGTCGTCGAACTCGTCCGGGGTGACCAGGACCGGGCCGATGGGACCGAATCCGGGGAAGGATTTCCCGAGACCGAACTGGGCTGGTTGCCCCTGGAGTTGGGTGACACGCTCGGAGAGGTCCTGGCCGACCGTCAGTCCGGCGACGGCCTCCCAGGCCCGGTCCTCGCTCACCCGGTAGGTGTCCCGCCCGATGACGGCGACGAGTTCGACCTCCCAGTCCACCGTGCCGCGCGGGAGGGCGACGGTGGTGCGCGGGCCGGTGATGCAGGCCGGGAACTTGGTGAACACGAGAGGCTCGCCGGGCGGAGTGAAGCCGGCTTCGGCGGCGTGCGGGGGGTAATTGAGGGCGATGGCGAACACCTGCCGTGGGCGCGGTACCGGTGCGCCGAGCGCGGTGGGGTCGACAGGGATGTCGTAGGCCCCGTCGGGTAGTCCGGCCGCCCACTCGCGGAGTCGCGCCCAGTCCGCCAGCAGGAGCATCGGGTCGATGGGCAACCGTCCCTTCGAGGCCCACCGGGCGTCCGCGGCCCGGTCGCCGCGGACCACGACGGCCCGCTCGTCGATGACGCCGAGTCTCACCAGTCCACCTTCTTCGGTACGGGCGTGCCGTGGCCCTGCTCCCAGCTGACGATGGGGTTGCGCAGCACCCCGAGGCGTTCGACCTCGGCCTCGACGACGTCACCGGGCTTGAGGTACAGGTCGGGATCGCCGCTGAAGCCGGCCACGCCCTGCACGGTGCCGGTGGTGATCAGGTCGCCCGCGCTGTAGCCCTGCGGGGAGTGGTAGGCGACCAGGTGCGGGATGGACACCGACATCCGGTTGGTGTTCGACTTCTGCCGCACCACGCCGTTGACCCGCAGCTCCATGTCGAGGTTCTGCGCGTCGGGGATCTCGTCGGCGGTCACGATGTACGGGCCGACGGGGCAGAAGGTGTCGATGGCCTTGCAGAAGGAGAAGACGCCGGACTCCATTTCACGGCGCTGGATGTCGCGAGCTGTGATGTCGTTGAAGACGACGTACCCGGCGATGTGGTCGGGCGCGTCGTCCACGCCGAAGAACTTGCCGGGTTTGCCGATGACGACGGCGATCTCCAGCTCGTAGTCGAGTTCGCTCGTCAGGTGCTCGGGGTGGATCACCGGTTCCTCGGGGCCGACGATCGCGTCGACGTTCTGGAAGAAGACGATGCCCTTGTGCATGGGATGCGACCAGTCGACGTTCTTCGACTCGTCCTCGTGTTCCCGGAAGTTGCCGGAGGTGTGGAAGAACTTCTTCGGCACGATCGGCGCGCGCAGCCTCACGTCGTCGAGGCCCAGGCGCTCCCCTGTCTCCGCGGCCCGGCCGTCACGCTCGAAGTACTCGCGTGTGCTCGCCACTTCCAGGGGAAGCACCAGCCGCTCTTCGAGTTCGAGCCTCGCTACGCGTCCGTCGTCGAACGTGACCAGTTTCATCGTGTCCCGCTTTCGGTCTGGGGTGGGTCGCAGCGGTCCTCGGGTCCTTCTCCCGCGAAGACGCGCAACTGCAGGGCGAGCAGGGCGTAGTAGCCGACCAGGGCCGTGAGCTCGAACAGTCCGCGCTCGCCCCACTCGGCCACCGCGTGGTAGTACTCCCGGTCGTCGAGGAGGCCGGTTCGGGCCAGCGAGAGCGTCGCGCGCAGGGCGGCGCGCTCGGCCGGGTCCGAGAGGGCGGGCAGTTCGCCCGCGCGCAGTGCCTCCAACTCGGAGTCGGTGAGGCCGCAGGTGCGGCCGACCGCCTCGTGGGCCTCTCGCTCGAAGGTGCTGTTCCAGTGGGCGGCGACGACCAGGGTCGCCATCTCGCGCACCCGGTCGGTCAGGAGCGACGCGTAGCGCACCGCCGCTCCCATCTCCTGTACGGCCATGCCGACCGGCGGGCTGAGCAGCATCGCGTTGAAGGGGTCACGGAGGCGGCCCACTTCATCGGTGAGCGGGAACGCCTGTGGCCCTGTGGCCCGGGCACCGCCCGTGATGGCGCGGTACACCTCTGCCTGCTGCTCGTCCAGTTCACCGGGCAGGCGGCCGGCGATGCGTGCGGGCATCCGCACTCCCTTCCGGGTCCAGTCAAGGAGGACGGGTGGTCACACGAGCGTGCGGCCGCCGTCCACGTAGAGCACCTGTCCGGTGACGTACGAGGCGCGGGTGGAGGCGAGGAACAGCGCGGCTCCGACCACGTCCTGCGGCTGCCCCAGGCGTCCGGCGGGGACCAAGGCGGTCAGCTCCTCCCGCATACCGGGCTTCGCCAGGTAGGCGCGGGTCAGCTCGGTCTCCGTGTAGCCCGGGGCAACAGCGTTGACGGTGATGCCGTCGGTGGCCCATTCGCGCGCCATGACCTTCACCAGCTGGTCCAGGCCGCCCTTGGAGGCGGCGTACGGGCCGTGGTGGCGGTGGGCGAGCAGGGAGGAGACGGAGGAGAAGAACACCATGCTGCCGTGTCCGGCCTCGCGCATCAGCCGGCCCGCGGCGCGTCCGGTCCAGAACGCGGTGGACAGGTTCAGGGTCAGGATGCGGTCCCACACCTCGTCGGGCGTGTCCACCAGGGGACGCCGGTCGTTCGTGCCCACGGCGTGCACCAGCACATCGAGACCGCCGAGTGCGCGGGCCGCCGCGGCGACCGCCCGCTCGCACGCCTCGGACGAGGTCAGGTCCGCGGTGAGGGTCCGTACGACTGCGGCCGCGCAGGCCGGATCGTCGCGCAGGGCCTTGAGGCGGGCCTCGTCCGCGTCGACGACCGTCAGCCGGGCTCCGGCTTCCGCCAGGCCCCGGACGCAGGCGGTGCCCAGTCCGCCGGCTCCCATGACGAGCGCGCCGCGCCCCTCAAGGCCCAGCCAGCCGACAGGTGGGCTCTGCCGCGGCGTCGAAGCGGCCATTACACCGCCTCGATTCCGGCCGCGGCGGCCACGCGCCGGTAGTCGGTGCCGATGTCCTGGAGGCACTCCTGCAGCATGTGGTCCGCCAGCGCGTTCCCGCTCTCGTTGAGACCGCCGTCGTGGATCGACACAGCAGTGCGGGCTTTGATCTCACGGGCGTAGTCGATGACTTCGGCCGTCTTGGACCACGGGCCGTGCACGGGCAGCAGGAGTGTGTCCACCGGGCGCGTGGGAACGGTGAAGGCGTCGCCCGGGTGGAAGACGGTGGCTGTGCCGGTGTCTCCCACGAGGAAGCCGACGTTGGTGACCCGCGGCAGGTCCGGATGGACCACGGCGTGCAGTTCTCCGTGCACCTCGACGCCGATGCCTTCGATGTCGAAGGTGTCCCCGTCGCCGACCACGGTGACCCGGCCGCCGCCGAGCCCGGCGAGCTGGTCGGCCACGGATCGGTTGGCCCAGATCCGCAGGTCGGGGTCGGCTTCGGCCGCCGCGCGCAGGACGGGCTCGGCGAAGTGGTCCACGTGTTCGTGGGTCACGAGCACGGCGTGGGCACCGTCGAGGACGTGCGGATCGGAGTAGCTGCCGGGGTCGATGACGATGACGACGCCGTCCTGTTCCAGCCGGACGCAGGCGTGGCCGCCCCTGGTGAGTCGCATGTGCGTGCTCACTTTCCCAGTTCGGCGGCGGGCACCCAGGTGCCGTGGAAGCCGTACCGGAGTCGGAAGGGGATCTTCACGGTGGCGATCGGGCCGGCGGCGATGTCGAGGGCGTCCAGGACGACCAGGTCGTGCCGCATCCGGTCACGTCGGCCGACCAGCGCCAGCAGATAGCCCTCGCCCTCGGCGGCGTCCTCCGACTTCGGTATGAACACCGGCTCCTCGGGGGCTGCGTGCTCGCCGGCGGTCCAGATGGCCGTCGCACCCGTGCTGTCGTCGCGGTGGATGAGGGAGTTGAACGGCGGGCCCATGGGTCCGATCGGGGCCATCGGCACATCGGGGTGCATGCCGCCGACCCAGGAGTGCCGGTTCTTCTCCATCAGCACGCGGGGGTCGACCCGGGGCATGTCACCGGGCGAGTCGAGGAGCTTCTCGCTGCGGTAGGTGTCGGTGGCGTCGTCCCAGTGGGCGGCGCCCTGGGTCAGGTCGAACGTCCAGCGGTGCAGGAACGGCGGCTCTTCGGGCAGGTAGCCGGCGGTCGTCTTCGGGAACTGGGAGAACCAGCCGGACCTGGTGGTGAAGTGGTCGCCGACGAGGGTGTCGCCGTCCGTCCAGGCGTTGAGAGTGTGGGTCTCCAGGAGCCGCTCGCTGCGGAACCACTTGATGCCGCTCACGCCCTCGTCCCGCGGAATGATCGCGACGTAGGTCTCCCGGTTCGGGTCCCAGACGAAGTACTGCTCCTCCCGCTTGAGCTGTTCCGGGTCGGCGACCATGGGCGAGATCGTGAAGACCAGATGGTCCCGGGTGACCAGCCAGTCGTGCACCATCGACGAGTACGGCACCTCGAAAGTCTGAGTCCGGGTGACCTTGCCGTCCGCGGCGATCTGGTGGATGTGGATCTGCTTGTCCGGCAGACCGCTCGCGTTGTAGGCGAAGGCCATCAGTTCGCCGGTGCGCGGGTCGTGCTTGGGGTGGACGGTGAAGGTGCGGCCCGGTATCTGGCCGGAGAAGTCGTAGACGCCCTTGGTCTCCAGCGTCGCCGGATCCAGTTCGTACGGAAGCGCCGCCTCCTTGAGCGCGAGCAGCTTGCCCGCGTGCCAGATGATCGAGGTGTTGGCGTTTCCGTCGTCGACGCCGGCCACCGAAGGGTCGTCGGTGTAGGGGTTGCGGTAGGCGCCGAACAGGGCCTTGCGCGCCTGGCGTTCGAGCTGGAAGCGCTGGGTGCGGACGTAGCGGGTCTTCAGATCCGCGTGGCCGTTGTCGAACCGCACCATGTGGATCATGCCGTCGCCGTTGATGTACACGTCGTTCGCGAACCGCGGCGGGTACTGGGTGTCGGCGGCGGCGCGGTAGAAGGCGCCGTTCAGCTCGGGGGGTATACGGCCCTCGACCTCGAGGTCGTAGACGTCCGCCTCGATCCGCGACGGGGCGAAGAACCCCTGGAAGTGCCGCGTGTCCGGGAACCGCATGGTGCCCGGAGGCGGCTGGGTGCTCACGGGCTGCTGTCCGGGTGTTCCGTCGGACTGCGTCGTTGCAGTGGCCATGACTGTCTCCCCTGTGGCAAGGTCGATCAAGCGAAGAATGTGATTGATTCCCCTGGGTGGCTGCACAGCAGAATCTCGTGAAGACGAGCTGACCGGCTCGTGTTGACCATCATGTGCTCGGGATGTCGTCGGCGTCCAACACTGAAACACGCACGAAATGATCGGAGAACGCGATGGATCTGCGGCAGATGGAGTACGCGGTGGCCATCGCCGACGAGCTCAACTTCACCCGGGCCGCGGCACGCTGCCGCATCGGGCAGTCCGGGCTCAGCCACCAGATCACCCAGCTCGAGCGGGAGGTCGGGGCACTGCTCTTCGAGCGGACGAGTCGCAGCGTCCGCGTGACCCAGGCCGGGCAGATCTACGTCGCCTGCGCGCGGCGGGTGCTCAAAGCGGTCCAGGAGATGCACGCCGAGATCTCCTCGCTCGACGGGCCCGTGCGAGGGCGGCTGCGGATCGGCTCGGTGACGCTCACGGCGGGGAACATCGACCAGCTCGGTCTGCTGCGGGAGTTCCAGGAGTCCTATCCCGCGGTCGAGGTCACGCTCTTCGACTCCGACGGTGTGCACGCCACCTCCCAGCTCCTCACCGGTGAGCTGGAGGTCGCCGTCGTCGCCGTGCACGAGCACCAGTTGCCCCCGGGCATCGCGTACCACCTGCTCAGTGTGGTGCCGCTGGTGGCCGTCGTGGGCCGGCGGCACCGGCTGCGCGGAGCCGGCGTCATCGGCCTGGCCGAGCTGGCCGACGAGCGCTTCCTCGAATGCGTTCCCGACACGGGCCTGCGGGCGCAGGTGGATGCCGCGTTCGACCGGGCGCGGGCCCGTCGCCGGGGTGTCTGCGCGTTGCGCAGCGCGGGTGATCTCGTCTCGCTGGCGTTCGAGGACATCGGGGTGACCGTCGTACCCCGTCCGGCGGCGGACGCGATCATCCCGGCCGATCACGCCGACTGCGTCCTGCGTCTCGACGACCCGCAGGCCCTCCAGCCCCTGGCCCTGGTCCACCGCGACCCTGCGCCGGCCTCACCCGCCGCGCAGGCGTTCCTGCGTCTCGCACTCACCCGCCTGCCCGGGCCGGGAGCACCGGGGTTGGAGGAGGCGCCGGCTCCGAACGGGTCCGGCAAACCGTAGCGGGCCGCCGGGAGCGCGGCGGCCCGGTCCCGGGGCCTGGCCGATTTCCGGGGCATTGCGGAAAAGCGAATCTCCGCGTTCCCGGCATCCAGCGCCTTGATGATCCGCATTGCCGATCTCGATCGGACGAGGGCTAGGCAGGCCCTTTTCGGTGCCCGATAGTCGTCTCAGCCCGACGTACGTACCGCAGTTCCTGGCCGCTGTCGGGACCGCGCCGAGCGTCGCGGAGCCGTCCCACCGTGACATCGGGCCGTCATCGGTCCCGCCGTCGCGAGCCCTGTTCACGGGTGTCCCGCGGTCCGGCCGTCTCGGCCGCCGAAGCATCCGTTCCCTCCCGACACGCCCCGTGGAGATTTCGCATGCCTGCACCCGTGCCCCCGCCTCCGTCTCCGCCGTCCAAGGCTGACGCGGACGCCCCCGCCGAACAGATCGTGTCCGGCCCCGGACACCGGCTGCGTCTCACGCTGCTGATGGCAGGTGCCTGTCTGCCCATCCTGGGCGCCGTGCTCATCGCGCCCGTTCTGCCGCAGATGCAGGACCACTTCGCCGACGTCCGGGGCGTCGACGTGCTCGTCCCCATGGCGCTGACGGTCCCCGCCCTGTCGCTGGCGCTGCTGGCCCCTTTCGCGGGCGTTCTCGTGGACCGGCTCGGCCGCAAGCGCCTGCTCGTCGTCTCGACCGTGCTGTACGCGATCCTCGGCACCGCTCCGCTGTGGCTGGACTCGCTTGTCGCCATCGTGGCCAGCCGCGCCCTCGTCGGCGTCACGGAAGCCGCCATCATGACCTGCTGCACCACACTGCTCGGCGACTACTACTCCGGCCGACAGCGCGACCGCTACCTGGCGATGCAGACGATGTGCGCCGCGATCTCCGCGACGGCCTTCTTCGCCCTGGGCGGTGCGGCCGGATCGGCGGGCTGGCGCATGCCGTTCTGGGCCTACGCCGTGAGCCTGCTGCTCGCCCCCGCCATGGCCGCGTTCCTGCCCCGGCCCCGACCCGGCGGCCTCTCGGCGGAGCCCTCCCCCGCGCCCTCGGCATCCACGACCGAGCGGCCCTTCCCCTGGCGCCCGCTGGCCGGCACCTGCGCGCTGACCGTCTTCGGCGCCGTCCTCTTCTACACCCTCCAGGTGGAGTTGGCGTTCCTCCTGGACGACATGGGCGTGAGCAACTCCGGCGTGATCGGACTGGTCACAGCCGTCACCAGTGCCGCGATCGTGGTCGGTTCAGCCACCTTCGCCAAGAACGGCCGCAGCCCGCAGGCCTGGCTGCCCGCCGCCTTCGGCCTGTGCACCCTCGGCTTCACGGTGGTCTGGCTCGCCCCCAATCCCGTGCTGCTGACCCTCGGCGCCGTCATCACCTGCCTCGGTGGCGGCCTCATGCTGCCGAGCCTGCTCACCCTCGCCATGTCCAAGCTCGACTTCGCCGACCGCGGCCGTGGCACCGGTCTGTGGACGGGATCCTTCTTCCTCGGCCAGTTCCTGTGCCCGCTCGTGGCCCTCGCCCTCACGTCTGCGGTCGGCACTCTGGCGAACGCGATGGGCGTGCTCGCCCTCGCCGCAGCCGCCGCCACCGCAGCCCTCGCTCTCGCCGCCCGCCGCCGGACGGCAGCCGTCCCGGAGCCGGTGCGGCAGATGGCGGGCTGACCCGCCCGCCCGTCCAGGGTCGGTACCGCGTGCCTCCCCACCTGCGGTACCGACCTGCCACCTTGCCGAACGGAGAACGATGCTGACCCTGATCGCCGCCATCCGCCGCAAGCCGGGCATGACACACCGGGCGTTCCTGCGGCACCTGCACCAGGTGCACGGACCGCTGGCCGCCGCGAATCCCCTCCGGATCAGGAGCTATGTCCAAAACCATGTGTTCGACGCGTCCTTCGGCGTCGAAGGGGACCCGTCCTACCTGACCGCATTCGGCCGGGACTCCGTCACCGAACTCCGATTCGACGGCCTGGAAGCGCTGGCGGCCACGATGTCCGACCCGTACTCACGTGACGTCATCGGCCCCGATGGAGCCCGCTTCAACGACCTGCCCAGCGCCCTGGCACTCCTGACACGAACCGACGTGGTGGGACCGCCGCGCAGGTCCGACGCGGACACGGTGAAGGTGCTCCACTTCGTCCACGGAGCACAACGGCTCGAACGGGACGCCGTCGTCGACGGGTGGCAGAGCGCCCACAAGCACGTTGTTGCCGAAGAGACTGCGCAGGCCAACGCAGTGCGCGGCTGGGTCCAGCACCGTCAGGTCCCGGGAGCCGAGGAAGCGTTGCGCCATTTCGGCGGGTCGGAGACCGTCTACGCGGGAGTCACCGCTCTCTACTACGGCTCCGAGGACGAGGCGCTGGCCCACTTCCCCTCGTACGAGCGCGCGCTGCGGGAAAGGTCCGAGGAAACCGGCAGCTTCTGGGACCCCTCCCGCTCGTTCGCCCTCTACTGCCGCGAGGTGACCATTTTCTGAACCGCCCTGTGCTCAGGCGCGGTCACGAGGCGGAGGCGAGCTGCCGGAGTCTGCGGACCGGCATCGTGTGGTTCACGGCCCGGTTGTTCACGGCCTCGACGCCGGACAGGTGGTGCCGGCTCCACATGGGACAGCGCGGTGGTACGGCGCGCACCCCCGGCCCAGTTCAGCTGGGGCATGACCAGGTCAGATTTGATAACCTCATCAACATGCCCCTGGTCGGCTCGTCTGGCCACCCAGAACTCACCGAGGCCCCCATGACCCCCACCCCCCTTCAGGACACCGCGGAGCCCGTCGCCACCGGTCGTGCCGGAACCCGCGGTGTGCTGTTCGCGATGTGCCTGTCACTCGTCCTGGTCGTCGCGTCCGTCTCCGCCCTCAACCTCGCCCTGCCCGACCTGGCCATCGACCTGTCGGCCTCCAACGGGGCTCTGACCTGGATCGCCGACGCCTACACCGTCACCCTGGCCGCCTTCGTGCTGCCGCTCGGCGCGATCGGCGACCGCCTCGGCCGCCGCAACGTGCTCATCGTCGGCACGGTCGTCTTCGGCGCCGCGTCCCTGGCCGCCTCCTTCGCCGACTCGACCAGCACACTGATCGCCTGGCGTGCCGTCATGGGCCTCGGCGCCGCGATGATCATGCCGGGAACACTGTCGACGATCACCGCGGCCTTCCCTGCCGAGCAGCGCGCCAGGGGCGTGGCCACCTGGTCGGGCTTCGCGGCCGCCGGCGCGATCATCGGCATGCTCGCCGCCGGTGCTCTGCTGGAACAGTTCTCCTGGCGCTCGATCTTCGTCGCCAGTGCCGCCGTCGCCCTGGCCGCCGCACTCGCCGCCGCCCTGCTGGCCCCCAACACCAAGGACGCCCACCCGCACCGTCCGGACGTGGCCGGAGCGATCACCACCGCCGTGGCCATCGGCACCCTGGTCTTCGCGATCATCGAAGGCAACGAGCAGGGCTGGACGGAGCCCGTCGTGATCGGCGCCTTCGTCGTCACGGCCGCCTCCTTCGCCGCCTACGCCTACCTCGGCCTGCGCACCGAGCACCCGCTGCTCGACCCCGCACTGTTCGGCATCCGGGGTTTCCGGGCCGGCGCCATCACCGTGCTGGTGCAGTTCATGGCCGTCTTCGGGTTCTTCTTCGTCGGCCTGCAGTACCTGCAACTCATCCTGGGCTACAGCCCGTTGAAGGCCGCTGTCGCCCTCATCCCGGTCGCGCTGGCGGTGCTGCCCACATCACTGGTCACCCCGCACCTGGTCCAACGGGTCGGCATGAAGGCGGTCATGTCCGTCGGTCTGTTCCTGCTCGCGGTCGGCCTGTACGTCATCTCCTTCCTCGGGGTCGACTCCGGCTACCTGCCCTTCCTCGGCGGCCTGGTCCTGGCAGGCTTCGGCATCGGACTGAGCGGCGCCGTCGGCACGGCGGCCATCACCGGCTCCCTCGGCCGGGGGCAGCAGGGCGTCGCCTCCGCCATGAACGACACCACCCGCGAGGTCGGTTCGGCGATCGGCATCGCCCTCATGGGCTCGATCTACGGAAGCCACTACCGCTCCTCCCTGCCCGGCACGGTCGACCGGCTCCCCGCCGACGTGGCCGAGTCCGTACGCCACTCGGCGGCCGCCGGCCTCCACGTCGCCGACCAGCTCGGCGCCCGGGGACCTGCCCTCGCCTCGGGCGTCAAGAGCGCCTTCATGGACGGCCTGTCCGTTTCGCTGATCGCCATGAGCGTCGTCGTGGTCGCCGCAGCGATCGGCGCCCTGCTGCGCGCACCGAAGACACCGCCGGCGGCCGACTGACTCCCTGCGACGCCGAGGTCTGTGGGGTGCGGGTACGTACCCCACAGACCCTCGGGGTTCGTGGCGACGCGATCGAGGCACTGCGGACCGGGCCGTCCGCAATGAGGCGTAGACGCCTGACGCGGCATCGAGAGCGTCAGGCAAGCCGCGACAGGCCCGGATCGCCGGTCCGCCGTGTCAAGCGCAGGTCCGTGGCCGTCACGGCGGCGGCCCTGCTGTCGGAGTCGTTCGACGTCATCCGCCCCGACCTGCCGGGGTGCGGCTTGACAGGCCCTCGCACCGATCGCGACTACCGCATCCCCGCCTACACCGCGACGGTGTCACCGCGCGGCGACTGGCACCGCTCCGTGCCCGCCGGCACGGCCCGCGACGCTCTGCGTCAGGAACAGATCGTCCAGGCAGCCGACAGCCGCCATGACCGACACCTGCTCGCGCTCGGCGCGTTGATGTGGCGTTCGGTGGTGTCGTATTCGATCAGGGTCCGGGGGTCCTGCACCCGGGCCTGCGACGGATGCACGCATGCTGTCCCGCAAGCACCGGTTCACGTGAGGAACGGGCGCGTTTCTCCGGGTGTGCGGCCGAAGCGGTCCCGGAAGACCCGGGTGAAGTGGGCCTGGCTGGCGAAACCCCAGCAATGGGCGATTTCGGCAATCGTCAGATTGCGGGAGCTCGGATCGGCGAGCACCTGCCGGGCCTCGTCGAGCCGCTGTTCGAGGATGTATCGGGAGGGGCTCACCCCGGTCGGCCGGAAGATACGGCTGAGATGCCTCGCGGACACTCCGATCGCCTCCGCGACCATCCCCGAGCACAGCCCGGGGTCGGTGAGGTGCCGGGCTATGTAGTCCTTGGCCACCTCCAGTTGCGAGAGCACGGCGGGGAACGCGGAACCGCCCAGCCTCGGTGCGGTCAGACTACGGACGAGGCCCAGCACGGTGGCCTGTGTGCTGAGAGAGTCCTCGCCGCCCTCCCCCGTGACCCAGTCGGCCAGCACCGCCTCCAGAGCGGAAGCCTGGGCACCTTCGGCGGCCGACCCCCTGCCGAGCAGCATCGGTGCGGACACCTCGCCGGGGGCACACTGCGCAGCGAACACCTCACGCGGGATGTCCACCAGCAACTGACGCATGGGAGAGGGGAACCCGAACAGGTAGGGCCGCCTCGTGTCGTAGAGGATCAGGTCGCCCGTCTGCAGGGTGACGCAACCGCCCTCGTGGAAGAACACCCC
Organism: Streptomyces sp. SAI-135; assembly: GCF_029893805.1. Lineage (NCBI taxonomy): Bacteria > Bacillati > Actinomycetota > Actinomycetes > Kitasatosporales > Streptomycetaceae > Streptomyces > Streptomyces sp. SAI-135. The sequence continues at coordinate 9,010,981 of NZ_JARXYP010000002.1, read as the reverse complement.
GGATCCCGCTGTCAGCAGCGTGACGAAGATCGAGTCCTTCGGCAGGGTCTGACAGGTCCGTGGGGTCCGTTCGATGACGTGCTCGTTGCCGGCGATCTCGGCCAGCCGCAGGTCTCCCAGTCCGACGTTCGTCTCCGTGGCCAGCAGGCCCTCCTGCGAGTACGACGAGCAGGTCAGGCCCACCAGAGCCTGGCGGTTGTGTTCTTCCCAGAAGTCGATGCGGTCCGCCGGATCGACCGATGCCGTGGAAACGCGGGAGACGATAGGCAGGTTCACCTGAATCTCCTTTCCAGCCCGTGGCTCCCTGATGACCGTGGTGCAGGGCGGTTTCGCCGTGCGGACAGGGAGTCGATGCGGCCGCTGGGCTGGGCCTCGTGCTCTGACGTGCGGGGCCGTCGGGGGTACCTGGTGCTGTCTTGCGGCGAGGGTACCTCCGGCGCGCTGCCGCGTCACTGGTCGCGCAGAGGGGTGCATGGCGGGGCATGGCGTCCGACCCTGGTGCCGGCATGTTCACACGGCTGCCGCCCGTGCGCGTTCACGCGGCTGCCGTCCGTGCGCGTTCACGCGGCTGCCGTCCATCGTGCGCCCGGCCGCCCGGGACCGGTCACCGGAGGGTGCCGTCCCGGGCTGAGCCGGAGTGGGAGCCAGAGTGTGCGTCGGCCTGCCCACGCATGTGCGTTCGGGGTGAGCCTGGCTCAGCACCTCCCCAGGCGGTTCGAGGTGCCGAGCGTCGCGGTCCCGGCTGACGCCCCACAGGGGACGAGGTGGTCGAGGCCGTCACGGTGTGCGGCCGGGTCGACCAGGATCTTGACCTGGTTTCCCGGACCGTCCAGCAGCGCCCCGAAGCCATCGAGGACCAGAGCGTCAAGGGCGATGGTCGAAGTGACGACCGGTGTCAGGTCCAGCCCTTGTTCTGCGACGAGCCGGATGAGTTCCGGATAGGTGTCGCGGTAGCCGACGCTGGCGACGATCGACTGCTCGTTGTTGACCAGTGCGAAGGTGTCCAGGGACATCTGAGGGGCCAGACCGACGAGGACGACCCGGCCGCCGCGCCGAGTCGCGGCCAGGCAGGTGCGCAGGGCGGTCTCGGAGCCGACCACTTCGAAGGCGACGTCGACGCCGTCACCGCCGGTCAGCTCACGGATGCGCTCCCCGACGCCTTCCTCCGCGCCGGCGTCGACCAGATCGGTGGCGCCCAGCCCGGCGGCGCGGTGCAGGCGATCCGGGGAAACGTCGACGGCCACGATGCGCCGCACGTTCCGTTCCGCGGCGAGCCGGACGGTGAGCAGGCCGACCGGCCCCAGCCCGACGACCGCCACGGTCTCGGGTGCGGCCCCGGCGCGCCGTAGCGCGTGCAGGGCGACCGAGGCAGGTTCGAAGAGGGCAGCCTGCCGCAGCGACACGGCCTCGGGGAGCCGGTGCGCCATGTAGGCGGGGACGGCGGCGTACTCGGCCATGCCGCCGTTCCCCATCAGCCCGGCGAACCCGAAGTGCCGGCAGATGTTGTACTCACCTGCCCGGCACCGTGGGCACGTCCCGCACCGGTAGTTCGGTTCGACCGCCACCCGGTCACCGCTGGTCAGGCCGGTCACCGACGGCCCGACAGCCACCACGGTCCCGCAGAACTCGTGGCCGAGGACCAGTGGAGCCGTGGCGCCGGAGGCCGGATGCGGCTCCACGACGGGGATGGCGTGCGGCCCGTCGGTGTATTCGTGCAGGTCGCTGCCGCAGATGCCGCAGTAGGCGACCTCGATGAGCACCTCGCCGGGCCGGGGTGTGGGAACGTCCACCTCGGCTATGCGGACGTCCCTGGCCCCGTACCAGACCGCGGCCCGCATACGCTGCGTGCCGGCCCTCATTCGGCCGCCCCCGCCACCACTGCCCCCGGGACGACCGCAGCGGCTCGCTCGGCCCGCCGGCGCAGCACCCGCGGTGCGGTCTCCCGCAGACCGAAGGAGAGCAGGACGACGGCGACGGCGCCGCCGGTGGAGATGAACATCGCCGTCTGCAGGCCCCAGACGTCCGACGCCCGCCCGGCGATCACCGGAGCCAGGAAGCCACCGGCCAGCTCGCCCACTCCCATGACCAGACCGAGCGCGGTGGCCAGCGCACCACGGGGCACCGTCTCGGCGGGGATCGTGGCCATGAACAGGGTGAAACAGCCGAGTCCGGTGTAGGTGAGCACGACGACCAGCCCCAGCGCGACGGGATCACTGACGTACACGATCGCGAGCGGACACAAGGCCGCCGTCACGGAGAAAACGATCATGGTCGGCTTGCGGCCTATACGGTCGGAGACGGCCGGGGTGAGGAACCCCCACAGCACCCACCCCACGCCCAGGCAGGTCATGACTCCGCTCATGGTGCTCGGCGAGAAGCCTTTGACGGTCAGCAGGTACGTGGGGGTGAAGGTGACGATGACGATGAACCAGGTGAGGTAGCAGCATGCGACCGCCATGCACAGAACGATGTTGCGGTGCCCCAGGACCTCCCGCACCGACGGTTTGGAGTCAGCCGCCGTCTCGGGGATGACGTCGGCGGCGGCAACCTCGGCCCGGCCTCCGGGCGGCACCTCCCTGACGGACTTCGCGATCCAGGCCGCGATGAGCAGACCCGGCACGATCGTCACGAGCAGGGCCGTGCGCCAGCCGTGGAGCTCGGCGATCCACACCACCGCCAGCGGGGCGACGATCCCGCCCATCAGACCGGCGGACGAGCCCTGGAGCAGCCCCATGTTGAGACCGCGACGGCTCTCCCGGGACGCCTCCACCATCAGCGACTGTGCCAGCGGCAGCACGGCACCTTCCGCCACGCCCATCAGCGCCCGGGCGACGAGCAGACCGAGGAAGCCGGTCATCAGCCCGCCCGCCGCGGAGAAACACGAGAAGAGGACCACGGCGGCGACCAGGATGGGCTTGCGTCTGCCGAGCTTGTCCGACAGCCGGCCTGCGACCAGCCCCGACAGTGCCCACGTGAGGGCCAGCACTCCGGACAGTGTGCCCAGTTGGGTGTTGGAGAGGTGGAAGTCCTTGGCGATGTACGGGGCGAGGAAGGGCAAGGCCTGGCGGTCGAAGAAGACGAATCCGAAGGCCAGGAAGAGGATCAGCAGCAGCCGGTTCTCATAATGGTGTGCTGCGCCGTCGACGGCCGCGGGCGCTTCCGCGCCGGGCCGCACTCGGGTACGGATACGTGACATCGGAACCTCGTTCGGAGCGGCGGGACCGCGGTCACCGGAAGAGTGAGTTGACGTAGTCGGCACCGATGCCGACCTTCTCGTAGTGGTTCCTGCACAGCTCGATGTAGTCGTGGACATCGAAGTAGCCGGTGGTGTTGCCGTCCTCGTCCAGCCAGATCAACGGGCCCTTGACGATGAAGAACGCCTTCATCGGCTCGTCGCTCTCGTAGGCGACCAGCGTGTGGCCCTCGCCCGGGGCCTCATAGACGAAGTCACCGGCCCGCGCGGTCCAGGGGCGCTCCAGGTATCCCCACTTGCCGGAGATCGTGTACGCGAACACCTCGTGCGGGTGGTAGTGCCGGTTGACGAGTCCGGCCTGCTTGGCGCAGAGGATGTCGGCCCAGGAGTTGTCCTTGACGTTGATCCACAGCGGGCGCGATCCCACGGTGTCGCTGAGCGGTGCGTAGTACCGGTCGTCGTCGGTGGCCACCTGGGACAGGTAGACCTCCGGCTGGGCGTCGGGCTTCATCGAGTCGGCGATGGGCTTGAGGCCCTTCCAGAACTCCGACCTGGCTTCCTCGGGCATGGTGCGGCTCCTTTTCGTCGAGGTGGCCGACAGTGAACCCCCAGAGCCGTGGCCAGGTCTTTCCCGTGGCAGACATGGCGGATTGCCTGTTTGGGACATGGCCGGGCCACGCGCGTAGACCGCGGTGTCCGTCTTCGACAAGGGCCACACCCCCGCCCCGGGGCGCCATCGGCTTCGACGGGTGCAACGGGGCGCCGCAACCCCGCACTGTGCAGCGGCGGTCCCCTTCACGGTTCGTTTCGCGCCCGGCACCTGATCGGTCGCCAATTCGAGGAAGCTCACTGCACGGACCTTGACACCGTCTCGCACAGCGGCAAAGAATTCCCGCTGCAAACACACTGATGAAACGATTCAAAAAGAGGCGTCCCCGCGAATACGTCCCTTCCCGGTCTCAGGATGCCTCTCTCCCCGTACCCCCACCGCACAGTCACAGCAGGAGCCCGCATGGCCTCAATACCGCGTCGATCCGTCCTGCGCTCAGCCATAGCCGTGGCGCTCACACCCACCCTCGGCTCGGTGCTCCTGCCGGGGCTCGCTCCCGCAGCGTCCGCCTCCGTCTCCTGGACCGCGAAGTGGATCTGGGCTCCGTCCAGTTCGACGAACCAGTGGGTGGCGTTCCGCAGATCGTTCACCCTGAGTTCCGCGCCGTCGAAGGCCGTGACGCAGATCGCGGCGGACTCCAAGTACTGGCTGTGGGTCAACGGCACGCTCGTCGTCTTCGACGGGCAGCTCAAGCGCGGTCCCAACCGCACCGGCACCTACTACGACGAGATCGACCTCGCCCCGTACCTGAGAAGCGGCAGCAACACCGTGGCGCTGCTGGTGTGGTACTTCGGCAAGCAGGGCTTCTCGCACAGCAGCAGCGGCAGCGGCGGTCTGCTGTTCCAGTCCGACATCACCACCGGTTCGACCACCACCCGGCTGGTCAGTGACACCAGCTGGAAGCACACCGTCCACCCGGGCTACTCCAACAACACCAGCGGCACCCAGGTCAACTTCCGCCTGCCCGAGTCGAACGTCTACTACGACGCCCGCAACGCCACCGCCCTGACGGCCTGGGAGTCGACCGGCTTCAACGACAGCGCATGGAGCGCCCCCACCGACTTCGGAGCCGCGGGCACCGCCCCCTGGAACGATCTCGTCCAGCGACCGGTCCCGCAGTTCCGCTACTCGGGCCTGAAGTCCTACAGCAATGCGGCATCGCTGCCCTCCACAGGACAGGGCGCCACCGCCATCACCGCCACCCTGCCGTCGAACCTCCAGGTCACGCCGTACCTGAAGGTGGACGCCCCGGCCGGCGCGGTGATCGGCATGCAGACCGACCACTACGCCGACGGCGACGGCCTCACCGGCCTCACACCCGGGGCGGAGAACAACGTCCGCGCCACCTACGTCTGCACCGGCGGGGTCCAGGAGTTCGAGGCGCTGGCGTGGATGAGCGGCACTGCGGTGAAGTACACGATCCCCGCCGGTGTCACCATCCTGGACCTGAAATACCGGGAGTCCGGCTACGACACCGACTTCGCCGGATCGTTCAGCAGCAATGAGGCCTTCTTCGACACCCTGTGGGGCAAGGCGGCGCGCACGATGTACGTCAACATGCGCGACAACTACATGGACTGTCCCACCCGCGAGCGCGCCCAGTGGTGGGGCGATGTGGTCAACCAGCTCAAAGAGGGCTTCTACACCTTCGACACCCGCTCCCACGCCCTCGGCGCCAAGGCCATCGCCCAGCTGGCCGCGTGGCAGAAGCCCGGCGGGGTGCTGTACTCGCCGATGCCCTCCACCATCTGGACCGCTGAACTGCCCGTCCAGATGCTCGCCTCGGTGTGGGCCTTCGGCACGTACCACCTCTACACGGGCAACGCCGACGCCGTCTCCGGCACCTACCCGGCGGTGAAGGCGTACCTGAACCTGTGGAGCCTGGACTCGGCGGGGCTGGTCAACCACCGCGCCGGGGACTGGGACTGGGAGGACTGGGGCAGCAACATCGACGCCCGCGTCCTGGACAACTGCTGGTACTACCTGGCCCTCGGCACAGCCATCACCCTCGCCGGGCTCAGCGGCAACAGCGGCGACATCGCCTCCTGGCAGGCCAAGCGCGACAGCATCAAGGCCAACTTCGACCGCGTTCTGTGGAACACCTCCAGGAACGAGTACCGCTCCCCCGGTTACAACGGCGACACCGACGACCGCGCCAACGGCCTGGCCGTCGTCGCAGGCCTCGCGCCCGCCTCCCGCCACCGGGCGATCACCGAGGTCCTGCGCACCCACCTCAACGCCAGCCCCTACATGGAGTTCTACGTCCTGGAAGCGCTCTACCTCATGGGCGCCGCCACCGTCGCCGAGGAGCGGATGCGCAACCGCTACGCCGCCCAGGTCGCCGATCCCGCCTGCTACACCCTGTGGGAAATATGGGACAAGTCCGGCGGCACCGACAACCACGCCTGGAACGGCGGCCCGCTGTACGTCTTGTCCGCCTACGCCGCGGGCGTCCGCCCCACCAAGCCAGGCTGGGAGACGTACGACGTCATCCCGCAGACCGGATCCCTGACGAAGATCAACACGGTCACGCCGACCGTCAAGGGTGACATCCGCCTCGGCATCACCCGCGACAGCTCCCAGTTCACCCTGGCCCTCACCTCCCCGAGCGCGACGACCGCGCGGGTGGGTGTTCCGACGTACGGCGGCTCCTCACCGGTCATCAAGGCCAACGGAACCACCGTCTTCACGGGCGGCGCCGCCACCGGCAGCGTCTCGGGCCTCAGCTACGCGAGCAAGGACTCCTCGTACGTCTACTTCACGCTCCAGCCGGGCACATGGACCTTCACCGTCACCGGCGCCGGCCGCCTCGACAACCTCGCCCTGGGCCGGCCCGTCACGAGCAACAGCAGCCTGGAGAACGGCGACTGGGGCAAGAACCGGCTCACCGACGGCAAGCTCACCAGTGTGAGCGGCGCCAAGGGCTACACCAGCATCGACTTCCCCTCCCCCGACATCAGCGCGAATCCCGTCTGGGTGGAGATCGACCTCGGCGCCGACACCGACCTCGACGCCGTACGACTCTTCCCCCGCACCGACACCCCTGCGGTCGGCGGCGGCACGGCGGGCTTCCCCGTCGACTTCACCATCCAGACCCGCCCCGACGGATCCGGCACCTACACCACCGTCCGCACGGTGACGGCCGAGCCCAACCCGGGCGGGCTCGTGCAGACTTACGGCTTCAAGACCACGACCGCCCGCTACGTACGCCTTCAGGCCACCAAGCTCGGCACCCCTCCCGTCGACGAGACCACCAAGTACCGCCTCCAGCTCGCCGAACTCACCGTCCCCACCGCCGCGACCACCGTCACCGCCAACTACACGCTGGAGAACGGCGACTGGGGCAAGACCCGGCTCCTTGACGGCACCCTCACCAGCGTGGCCGGCTCCAAAGGTTTCACCAGCATCGACTTCCCTTCTGCCGACGTCAGCGCGACCCCGTTGTGGATCGAGGTCGACCTCGGCGCCGACCGGGCCATCGGATCGGTCACCCTCCACCCCCGCACCGATACGAGCGCCTCGGGCGGCGGTACGCCCGGCTTCCCGGTCGACTTCACGTTCCAGACCCGCACCGACGGCGGCACCACCTACACCACCGCCCGCACCGTCACCGGTGAGCCCAACCCGAACGGAGCCGCCCAGACCTACACCCTCACCTCCGCAAACGGCCGCTATCTACGCCTGAAGGTCACGAAACTCGGCAAGCCCGCCTCGGACGAGTCGACCAGGTACCGCCTCCAACTCGCCGAGATCCGTATCAGGTAGCAGCCATGCCGAAGGGGGCGGCGGGTCGTCCACCACGACACACCGCCCCGACGTGGCCGTGGCCTGCCACCAGGGCCGCACAGCTGTCCGGCTGCCTACCTGGCCCGGCCAGGGCCGCCATTGAAACGTTTTATAAGCACGGTCGTTCGTTGCACCGACGGCACCGCAGGCGCCGCATTCGGCCGTCTTGCCGGGGCCCGTGTTCTGAGCCCCGGCAAGACTCTGGCAGGGGATGTGGCCCGCCGGGGCGCACCCTTCAGTGAGGGCTCGCCCCGGCGGGAAGGCCGCTACGGCAGCGGCGGGTAGGCGTTCTGCATCAACTGCTGGAACTGGGCGGAGAACCAGTGGCCCGCCACCGGCGCGTTCGGCAGGGCACCGGTGGGGTTGTTGCCGTTTCGGGCGTTGCCACCGTAGGTGGGGTCGCACATGCGGTCGAATCCCTTGCCCTCGTCGTTGGGCACGGCAGAGCTGGATCCGTCGGACTCCCCCGGCGGCTTGACCCACACATAGGCGTCGATCCCGGTGGCCGGGGCCGCGGTGGGCCGCTCGCCGATCCCTGCGCCGCTCTGGTTGCACCAGTTGCCGGCGTGGATGCGCCGGTCGATGCGGCTGCCGTTGACGTAGTCGTCTACGGAGGTCGTCGGGCCCGCCTTGGTGGGCCGGGCGGTGCCGCCCCAGCCGTTGCGGGAAGTGTCGATCAGCATGCCGAGACCCGACTCGAACCCGGCCGCGACCAGCTTGTCCCGCAGCGCCTGGGCGAAGGACTGCTCGTCCACGTACTGGTTCCAGTCCACCCACTTCGACTGGCGCACGGTCTGACCGTTCACCATGTCGGTGACCTTGTAGTACGGCTCCTTGGTGGGGCTGGTGTTCGCGGTGTTGACGATGAAACCGGTCACGTCGCTCACGCTCGCGCCGTTGGTCGTGGCGACCTTGGCGAACTCCTGCACGGAGGGGCCCAGGTTGCTGTCCCAGCCCAGCCAGCCGTGGTGGCCGGCATCGATGTAGTTGTACACGTTCGCGAGGGCGCCGAGCTTGTCGAGAGCGTAGGAGACGCCCTTCTCGTAGTTCCCGTTGCTCTTCATCGTCACGCACGCGTCGGTGGTGGTGTTGGTGCCACCGGCGTTGGTGACCAGGTTGGGCAGCGAGTCGGGCTCGATGACGGTGGCGATCCGCAGGCCCGCGTACTTCGCGTCCGAGAGGATCGACGTGATCGGGTCGATGTACTGGCTCTTGTACTTGTCGAGGTCGTTCGGCCCCAGTTCGCCGTTGGAGGCGAGGGCGGCGCAGTCACGGCCCGGCAGGTCGTAGATGACCAGCTGGACGACGAGTTCACCGCTGCCCTTCTGCTTCAGCGCCTCGTCCAGGTGGGCGCGCAACCCCATGCCACCGTTCACGCCGTTGATGGCGGCGATGCGGTCCAGCCACACGGCGGTGGGCTGGTTCGCTATGCGGCTGCCGCCCGGTTCGGCCGCCGCCTTCGCCGACCACTCCGGGTTCACGTACACCTTCGCGCCCACGTACGGGTTGGCGGCCTTCGGCCCACCCGGACCCGGATCCGTCGGTCCCGGATCGGTGGGCCCCGGGTCCGTGGGTCCCGGGTCGGTCGGCCCACCGCCGTCGACGTTGCAGGTCACGCCGTCGAGGGTGAACGTGGCCGGAATCGCGTTGGTCCCGCTGTAGGACGCCTGGAAACCGAAGCCGACCGAACCACCGGTGGCGAGCGTGCCGTTGTAGCTCTCGTTCGCGGCCGTCACAGAAGTGCCGCTCTGGCTGACCTTCGCGTTCCAGCCATTGCTGATCTTCTGATTTCCGGCGTACGACCACTTCAGCGACCAACTCGACTTGGCAGCACCGTTGTTGGTGATCGTGACGGCCGTGGTGAAGCCGGTGTCCCACTGGTTCTGCACCTTGTAGTCCACGGTGCAGGGCGCGGCCGCCGCGACGGCACCGGCGGGCGCCGAGACGAGTGCGGCTGCCGAGGTCCCGCTGAGCAGCGCGAGCGCTGCCAGCAATGAGGTTTTGGTGCGACTCATGATGACGGGTTCCTTCTGGTTGGAGGATTTCTCCGCTGATTGAGCACGCGCGGGTGACCGCGCACCTTGCTGCGAACGGGGAGACGTGGCCTCACGGACCTGGCCTCACGGACGTGGCCTCACGGCCACGGTCAGGAACGACTCGGAGCGGCAGTCCGCTGACGGCCGGCGCTCTGGCCACGGGGCACACAGGAGAACTCGCCTTGGGAGCGCTCCCCGAACGGAGTTCTACGGGTGGGGCTGTCGGCGCCCCCGAGTTCGAGCATTGTCGGAGCGTCGAAGGCGTCCACTCAGGCGGCGGGAGTGCCTGAGCCAGGAGTGCCTGAGTCGGCACTCGCGTCGGTCAAGACCAAGCCCGACCAGCCGTCGCTCGTGACGCATCGCCGGCGAAAACCGTCGGCGGCCAGCCGCCAACTGCCAGACGCAAGCTGGGCATTGAGGTTCGACACTGATGCTTGGAAGCCGAGGTCCCGCTGATCGGCCACGGCGCGTCCGCCCTGCGGCGGTGCGTTGCTCCCGGAGGCCGGATCATGGGAACCACCGCTGTGGCGACGAGCGTGTTCGGCGCGTGCGGTGACGTGGAGAAATGAACGTGGGGGGTGTCGCATGAGCGACTCCTCGCAGTGTGGCGCGCCGTGTCCGGCGCGTCGACTGATGGGAACCGCTCCCACTGGTGCGAAGGAAGGTAGCGCCAAGTGACGCGGTTGCCCAGAGGTGCGGCTGAACTTCCTTTGAACTAAACCCTTTCGTGTGTTCGAGTCTTCAAGCTCCTTGACCGCCGCCGTCCTCGTCCCCATGATGGGAGCGCTCCCACTGGCCAAGACTTGTGCTTCCCCGTGCTTTGAGCCGCTTGGAGGAACCAGTTCATGGATCCCGGACGCAAACGCAGAACCCTTCGGCGGGCGTTGACCGCCACGGCAACCGCCCTGGCCCTGCCCCTGTCGATGCTGGCCACGAGTGCAACTACCGCGCGTGCGGCGGGCGTTCAGTGCAGCGTGGACTACAAGACGAACGACTGGGGCTCCGGTTTCACCACGGACGTCACCATCACCAACCGCGGTACCGACACCATCGACGGCTGGACGCTGACGTACGCCTACACCGGCAACCAGAAGCTGATGAACGGCTGGAACGGCACCTGGTCCCAGTCCGGTCAGAACATCAGCGTGAAGGACGCCGGCTACAACGGCAAGATCGCCGCGGGCGCGTCCGCCTCCGCCGGCGCCCAGTTCACCTACAGCGGCACCAACGCGGCACCCACCAACTTCTCTGTCAACGGCACCAGTTGCACCGGCGCCCACCAGCCGCCGATCACGGTGCTGACCAGCCCCGCCGCGGGCGCGGTCTACACCCAGGGCGAGGCCGTACCGCTCGCCGCCACGGCCGCCGCCGCGGACAACGCGACGATCAGCAAGGTGGAGTTCTACGACGACACCAAACTGCTGGGCACGGACACGACAGCTCCGTACGCGCTCTCCGCCTCAGGCTTGACCGTGGGCAGTCATTCGCTGCTGGCGAAGGCGTACGACAGCCTGGGCGCCTCCGCCGAGTCCACGCCGGTCGGCATCACGGTCGCCTCAGGCCCGTCCGTGGTCGCCACGCCCTCCCAACTGGGCGTCCAGCAGGGCAAGACAGGCTCGTACGAGGTGAAGCTGTCGAAGCAGCCGACCGCGAACGTGACGGTGACGACGACGCGCGCGAGTGGAAACTCCGGTCTGTCGGTGACCGGTGGGGCCTCGCTCACCTTCACGCCGTCGAACTGGAACACCGCGCAGAAGGTGACCATCACCGCCGACTCCTCCGGCACCGGTGCGGCGACCTTCGAGTCGGGAGCCCCCGGGCACGCGAAGGCGTCAGTCACCGTTACCCAGCTCGGAGCGACGAAGGCGTACGACGCCAGGTTCCTGGAGCTGTACGGCAAGATCACCAATCCGGCGAACGGCTACTTCTCCCCCGAGGGCATCCCCTACCACTCGGTCGAGGCGCTGATCGTCGAGGCGCCGGACCACGGTCATGAGACCACCTCGGAGGCGTACAGCTACCTGCTGTGGCTCCAGGCCATGTACGGCAAGGTGACGGGCGACTGGTCGAAGTTCAACGGCGCCTGGGAGATCATGGAGAAGTACATGATCCCCACGCACGCCGACCAGCCGACCAACTCCTTCTACAACGCCTCCAAGCCGGCCACCTACGCGCCCGAGCTGGACACCCCCAACGAGTACCCGGCCAAGCTGGACAGCTCGGTGTCGGTGGGTTCGGACCCGATCGCCGGGGAGCTGAAGTCGGCGTACGGCACGGACGACATCTACGGCATGCACTGGCTCCAGGACGTCGACAACGTCTACGGCTACGGCAACTCGCCCGGCAAGTGCGAGGCCGGCCCCACGGACACCGGCCCCTCCTACATCAACACCTTCCAGCGCGGTGTGCAGGAATCGGTGTGGGAGACCGTGCCACAGCCGACCTGCGACCAGTTCAAGTACGGCGGCAAGAACGGCTATCTGGACCTGTTCACCGGTGACTCCTCCTACGCCAAGCAGTGGAAGTTCACCAACGCCCCGGACGCCGACGCGCGGGCCGTGCAGGCCGCGTACTGGGCCGCCACCTGGGCCAAGGAGCAGGGCAAGAGTTCCGACGTCTCCGCGACCGTGGGCAAGGCCGCCAAGATGGGCGACTACCTGCGCTACGCCATGTACGACAAGTACTTCAAGAAGATCGGCAACTGTGCCGGCCCCTCCACCTGCCCGGCCGGCACCGGCAAGGACGCCTCGATGTACCTGCTGTCCTGGTACTACGCCTGGGGCGGCGCCACCGACACCTCGGCCGGCTGGGCCTGGCGCATCGGATCCAGCCACGCACACGGCGGCTACCAGAACCCGATGGCCGCGTACGCGCTCAGCTCGTACGCCGACCTGAAGCCCAAGTCGGCGACCGGCGCGGCGGACTGGAACACCTCGCTGGGCCGGCAGCTGGAGTTCTACCGCTGGCTGCAGTCCGACGAGGGCGCCATCGCGGGCGGTGCGACCAACAGCTGGGCCGGCCGCTACGCGCCTCCCCCGGCCGGCAAGTCGACCTTCTACGGCATGTACTACGACCAGCAGCCCGTCTACCACGACCCGCCGTCCAACCAGTGGTTCGGCTTCCAGGCCTGGTCGATGGAACGGGTCGCCGAGTACTACCAGCAGACGGGCAACGCACAGGCCAAGACGGTCCTGGACAAGTGGGTCAAGTGGGCGCTGTCCAAGACCACGATCAACCCGGACGGCACCTACCAGATCCCCTCCACCCTGCAATGGTCGGGCCAGCCCGACACCTGGAACGCCACAAGCCCCGGCGCCAACAGCGCACTGCACGTCACCGTCGCCGACTACACCAACGACGTCGGCGTGGCCGCCGCGTACGCCAAGACCCTGACGTACTACGCGGACCGCAGCGGTGACACGGCCGCCGCCAGCACCGCCAAGGCCCTGCTGGACGGCATGTGGACCAACTACCAGGACAGCCTCGGCATCGCGGTGCCGGAGAACCGGGCGGACTACAACCGCTTCGACGACCCGGTGTACATCCCCAGCGGCTGGACCGGCACCATGCCCAACGGTGACGCCATCAACTCCTCCTCGACGTTCGAGTCGATCCGGTCCTTCTACAAGAACGACCCGGCCTGGTCGAAGATCCAGGCGTATCTCGCCGGCGGCGCGGTGCCGTCGTTCACCTACCACCGGTTCTGGGCCCAGGCGGACATCGCCCTGGCCATGGGTTCGTACGCGGAACTCCTCGAGTAGCCCCCCGCTGAGACCGCGTGCGCGACCCCGTCACCCGGCGACGGGGTCACCAGCCGGGCGGCCTCCGCCCCCTTGGGGGCCGCCCGGCAGCCGGGTCCACAAGCTGTCGAGACCCGTTCCACCCGCATCACCAGCCGCTTCGCGAATCACCTCAAGACACCCGCGTCACCCTCCTTGTCAGGAACATGATCCTCTCCTACAGTCCCAGCGAGTCCGCCTTTTGGGAGCGCTCCCAATCCCATGAAGAAGGCCTCGCCCCCCACATCCCTCGCGGAGGACCCGCATGCAACCCTCACACCCCCAAGTCCGCAGGACGCGCGCGCTCTGCGGAGCGCTGCTGACCACGCTCACAGCCCTGGCCGCGCTGCTGACCGGCGCCTCGGCCTCACAGGCCGACACGACGATCTGCGAGGAGTTCGGCAGCACCACGATCCAGGGTCGTTACGTCGTGCAGAACAACCGCTGGGGCACCAGCGCCACCCAGTGCATCTCCGTCACGAACTCGGGCTTCAGGATCACCCAGGCAGACGGCTCGGTCCCGACGAACGGGGCCCCGAAGTCGTACCCGTCCGTGTTCAACGGCTGCCACTACACCAACTGCTCCCCCGGCACGAACCTCCCGGCCCGGCTCAGCTCCATCTCCAGCGCGCCCTCGGGCGTCTCCTTCAGCTACGTGAGCGGTGCGGTCTATGACGCCGCCTACGACATCTGGCTGGACCCGACCCCGCGCACGGACGGCGTGAACCGCACCGAGATCATGATCTGGTTCAACCGTGTGGGATCCGTGCAGCCGGTGGGCTCGCCCGTCGGTTCCGCCACGGTGGGCGGACGCCAGTGGCAGGTGTGGTCCGGCAACAACGGCGGCAACGACGTCCTGTCCTTCGTCGCGCCGTCGGCGATCGACAGCTGGAACTTCGACGTGATGGACTTCGTCCGGCAGGCTGTCTCCCGCGGACTCGCCCAAAACGACTGGTACCTGACGAGCATTCAGGCCGGCTTCGAACCCTGGCAGAACGGCGCGGGCCTGGCCGTGAACTCGTTCTCCTCCAGCGTGAACCTCGGCGGCAGCACACCTGGCGGCCCCGGCACCCCCAGCGGCCCCGCCGCCTGCAAGGTGACCTACGGCACCAGTGTGTGGCAGGACGGCTTCACCGCCGACGTCACCGTGACCAACACGGGTTCCTCCCAAGTCAACGGCTGGAACCTCGCGTTCACGCTGCCGTCGGGGCAGCGGATCACCAACGCCTGGAACGCCGGCGTCTCACCGTCGTCGGGAAGTGTGACGGCCACCAACGCGGGACACAACGCGTCCATCGCACCGGGCGGCCAAGTCTCCTTCGGATTCCAGGGCTCCTACAGCGGCAGCTTCGCCAAGCCGGCTGCCTTCGCCCTGAACGGAACACCCTGCACCGCCGCATGACAACCGCGGGATAGCTCGCTTGAGCCGCCGCTTGTCCGTCCCATCCGAGGCCCGCCCTGTCGCCGACAGGGCGGGCCTTTGCCCCTCCTCCGGCAGGATCGCCGAGGAGGAGACAGGTACGGTGACGGCGTCTGATCCCGCAACCTTTCGATCCCGGAGAGCCTGGACCTCGCCCCCCACCTCGGGCCATCATTCGTGAACCATCAGAAGCCGACACTCTGTTGGCCGACACCGCACCGGTCATGCGCGAAGCCGTGTGCCGCGTTCGTACGGCCCGTAAGATCGGTGATCTCTTGGGGGAGGTGGTCATGGGCACGCGACGCCCCGGCACGCCGACGCTGGAAGAGGTGGCCGCGCACGCCGGGGTGGGGCGGGGCACCGTCTCCCGCGTCATCAACAACGCCGCCGGCGTGAAGGACTCGACGCGCCGCATCGTCCAGCAGTCCATCGAGGAACTGGGGTACGTGCCCAACCTCGCCGCCCGCTCCTTGGCCGCGCGGCGCACCGACGCCGTCACTCTCGTGCTGACGGAGCCCGACTGGCGCCAGTTCGCCGAGCCGTTCTTCTCGGAGATCGTCCGCTCGCTCGGGGACGCGCTCGCGGACACCGGCATGCAGCTGATGCTGACCCTGGTCCACTCGGACACCGAGCGCAAGCGCTTCCTGGAGTACGCCCGCGGCGGCCGCGTCGACGGTGTCCTGCTGATGTCCGTGCATGCCGGGGACCGGCTGCCGGACATGCTCGCCGAGGCCCGGTTGCCGACCGTGATGCTGGGACGGCGCTCAGGGGACGAGTACGTCAGCTACGTGGACGCGGACAACGTGGGCGGTGCGCGCAGCGCCGTCTCCCACCTGCTGTCGCGGGGCCGCAGAACCATCGCCACCATCACGGGGCCGCTGGACATGTACGCCGCCCAGTGTCGGCTGCGCGGGTACCGGGAGGCGCTGGCGCTGGCAGGCCTGAGCAGCGTCGAGTCCCTGGTCGCCGAGAGCGACTTCACCCAGGACAGCGGGCGTCGCGCCATGGCGGAACTGCTGGAACGGCACCCGGAGATCGACGGCGTTCTCGCCGCGTCGGACACCACGGCGGCGGGGGCTCTACAAGCGTTGCGGGCCGCGGGGCGGCGCGTGCCGGACGACGTCTCCGTCATCGGGTTCGACGACTTCGCGCTGGCCCAGCACACCGAGCCGCGGCTGACGACGGTGCGTCAGCCGCTGGAGGAGATGGGCCGGGCCATGATCCGCCTTCTCCTGGAGGACATGGAGGAGCCGTCGGTGGCGTACCGCCACGTCATCCTCCGCACGCAGCTGGTGACACGCGACTCGGCCTGAGCTTGTTGTTCAACCTCCGGTGCCTGTGGCGTCGCGGAGTCGCGTGCTCGGGCAGAGGAAGAGCTCGGGATCTCCGTAGTCTTCGCCGTCGACGGTGACCACGTACGTAAGCACTGCTGGCTGTCCCCGCCCGAGGGCTGGCAGACAGCCGACTCCACGGCGGCCGTGTCCCTTGACGGTCAGCCCCTTCTTCACGATGGCGACCGTCGGGACGGGCACGCAGGTGCTCCTGGCTCGGGCCGACGCGGAGCCCGTCGGTGCCGGAACTGGTCCGAGCGGACATGGTCGCTGCTCCGACCCGACCTGGGTGGGACGCGGCAGTGGCGACCACCACATCCCTCCCCCCCAGCGCCTTCTCTGGCGACCCCGTGGGACTCCACCGGATCCGCTCGAGCAGTGCAGAGATCTGAAAAGAGTCGGCAACCTTTTCGCCGCGGGTGGCGACTGACCCGTGCACCATCGGCTCGATCCCGAACGGACAGGTCATGACGACAACGAGGCAGATCGCAGGGCAGCGCAGGCGCAGACGCCGAACCGTGCTGGGCGCCACTGTGGCGCTGGCCACTGCGGGTGTTCTCACCTTCCTGGTCATCGCGTTGCTCCCCAGCCACAAAGTCGACGGCAAGCCGACCGCAGCCGCCACCCTCGTCACCACCCAGCCGAAGGCTGCCGAGACCGCTGTGACAGCGGCTGCGAGCCCGACGCCGAGCCCATCGGCGAGTCTCAGTGCGAGCGGCTCCGCCACGCCCCGGGTCACGGCGACTTCCAAGACGGCGAAGCCGTCACAGAAGAGCACCCCGACGTCCTCGCGCGGGTCGACCACGTCTGTGTCGGCGGGTCGGATCCGGCCCAACACCTCGTATCAGGGTGTCGCGACCGCCTACGAGGCCGGTGTCGGGGACGGGGCCTGTCTGTTCGGTCCCAGCCCGGACATGATGATCGCGGCGATGAACACCACCGACTACGAGACCTCCCGAGCCTGCGGCGCCTACGTCCTCGTCCGCGCGGCCAACGGCAAGTCCATCACCGTACGGATCACCAACGAATGCCCTCTGCCCTGCGCACCCGGGCAGATCGACCTCAGCCAACAAGCCTTCGCCAAGCTCGCCGACCTCAAGGTCGGCCGCCTGCCCATCACTTGGAGCCTGGTGAGCCCCAGCTCCATCGGCACGATGTCCATCCGGTACAAGACCGGATCCAGCGCCTACTGGTGCGGCATCCAGGTCATCGGGCACCGCAACCCGGTCGCACGGCTCGAGGTCAGCACCGCGAACGGCTGGCGCCAGTTGCCCCGCACCAGCTTCAACTACTTCATCGCCGAGGACGGCAACGGCTGCGGCAAGGCGATCAGAGTCACCGACATCTATGGCGAACAACTGACCGTCAGCGGACTGGCGGTGCGGGCGAACGTCGTACAGCCAACGGGGGTGCAGTTCGCCCAGCACTGATCCCAGCCGACCCTCCGCGCTGCCCATGGCCGCAGTGGCGTCTTGTAGGTGGTCGCACAGACTTCTGTGCGACCACCTTGCCGATGGCGAGTGGGACGGCGCTGGGTCGGTGAGAATCGCGGGACGCCTCGGCGGTCCTGCAGTCCGACATCGCCGTGCGTGTCGTACCGGTTCCTCCACTTAGGCTCACCGGAGCACCTCGGTGCTCCGGCCGTCCGTGAGGGCGGTGAGGAGAGGGAGCGCGATGAGCAGCGCGACCGCGACGAGGAGTCCGCTTGCCCAGAGCGGCCCGAGATACCCGGCTCCGGTGCCGAGGGTGCCCGCAGCGACGACGGGGCCGACGGCGGCGCCCACGTTGAGCGCAGCGGTCGCATACGAGCCGGCCATGGTCGGGGCTCCCGCGGCCTCGTGGAGGACCCGCGCAATCAGTGTGCTGCCCAGTGCGAACGACAGCGCGCCCTGCACGAACACGAGGATGAGCAGGGCCGCCGGCTCATCTGCCAGCATCGCGAGTGTCGGCCAGCCGACGAGCAGCAGCGGGCCGCCGACTGCGATGACCAGACCGGGACGCCGGTCGGAGAGCCGGCCGGCGACGGTGACACCCACGAAGGAGCCAGCGCCGAAGACCATCAGGGCAACAGAGATCCACAACTCGCCCAGCCCGGCGCTGTTGGTCACCACGGGGGCAAGGAAGGTGAGGCTGCCGAAGGTCGCCGCGTTCACCAGCGCGCCGAGCAGCATCACCAGAATCATCCGCGGGCGTGTGAGCTGGGCCAGCTCCGCGCGCAACGCCGTCCTGCCAGTCGCCTCGTCTTCATCACGTCCCGCTGGGATTCCCTTCAGGATGCCGAGAGCTGCCGGCAGGCAGAGAACGCCGACAGCCCAGAACGTGGCTCGCCAGCCGAGCAACGCGCCGAGCACCGACCCACCAGGCACACCAGCGATCGTGGCCACCGTCGTGCCGGACAGCAGCACGGCCAGAGCACGTCCCTTCCTGTCGGGTGGAACCAGCGTGGCCGCGACTGTCAGGGCCACGGCAAGGAACCCTGCGTTCGCGAGCGCGGCGACGACGCGGGTGGCGAACAGGACCGGGAAGCTCGTGGTCATGGCGCCCACGGCATGCGCTGCCGCGAAAACGAGGACGAACCCGAGAAGGCCGGCGCGCCTGGGCCAGTCACGGGCGAGCGCGGCCACAAGTGGGGCACCGACGACCATGCCGACCGCGAAGGCCGAGGTGAGTGTTCCGACGGTCCCGACTGTGACATCGAGGTCTGAGGCGATGTCCGGCAGGAGGCCGGCGAGCATGAACTCCGAGGTGCCCATGGCGAAAACGGCCACGGCAAGCAGGTACAGCGGGAGAGGCATCGAGTGGCTCCGAGGTGAGGAGAAGCACGAGAAAGTCGTCTCGTCACCGCGGCCGGCCCCGAGCGCCACTCGTCCCACCGCAAGGAGCGGCGCGACGACAGGGCTACGAGCTCAGTGGTGCAGGGGGCTGACGGCGTGACCGAAAGCCCCCACCTTGTCTGACTCAGGACTCGACACGGCCCGCACGCTACCCGAGCGATGCCCGTCGGAGCATCTTGATTTCAATGGCAAATGGCCTTCGTCACCAACGTCAAGCCCCGCAACAATTAGCCAGGCTTGTCTGAGAGTCCGGCTCCTCTGATCTTGTGGCAAGATCGCGGGATGCTACGACTAACCGACTTCATCATCGATTGCCCGGACACGATGAAGCTGGCCGCCTTCTACTCCGACGTGACGGGGCTCCCGGTCAAGGAGGGCAGTACCGAGGACTGGGCCGGTATCAAGTTCGGTGACATCGAACTGGCCTTCGTCCAGGTAGAGGACTACCGCGCCCCGCAGTGGCCCGACAGCGAGCACCCCAAGCAGTTCCACCTCGACTTCGAAGTCGACGACATCGAGGCCGAACAGCGCCGCATCCTGGCCCTCGGCGCGACCCTGCAACGGGACTGCACCGACCCCGACGGCTACGGCTTCCGGGTATACACCGACCCTGTCGGCCACCCCTTCTGCCTGTGCCGCAACAAAGGTGTCATCTGGACCGAGCAGGGCCTCGTCTGGCCCAAGCGCGACTAGTGTCCGTTTTCAGATGAATCTTGCCCAGAGCAGGAGAGGCGCGAGACTGACCGCTGCCTCGTAGGAGGTGGCGGTCTCGTCATATCTGGTGGCAATGTCACGGAAGCCTCCGAGCTGGTTGAAGCAGCCGTCAACGACGTTGTCAGAGCGTGTAGTTCAACCGCGTGCCACCTCCAGAATCGCTTTCCCTGGGATCCGGCGAAAGACCGCCGGTTCCCCGGATGTCCAGCCGACGCTCTGCACACTGCCTCCGGGAGCGAGCAGGTTCCACGCCGCAACCACTACTACTCGCAGTGCCGGTTGCGGACCCGGCCGAAGCGCGGCGCCGACCCCCCGCCCGCACGCGTCCTCCGTTCTCGACACCGTTCCCGTCCGCAGCACAGGACCAGGAACCGGCCCAGGGACCCGACCGCTTCCGTGACGTGCATCGAACACTCCTCACCAGGGCCGTTCGGCCCTTGTAGCCGGTCGGCGCACTGTCTTCACTGGTCCCGCGGCCCTGCCGGTGCCGCTTGGATCCCGCCTCTGGGCCCGGACCGGCGCGGTCGCGTCCACAAGGGGGTGACGCGGCCGTACAGCACGAGGCGACGGGCGAGCGAGAGGCACGTAGAGCGAGGAGGTGAGCGGGACGATGATCACGGCGGTAGGGCACGCCGACCTGACTGCGGACACGTTGACGCTGGTGGAGGACGAGCTGCGGGCACGACTGGAGCAGCAGTTCGCACAGAGGTCGGCAGTGGTGCGCGCGGGTGCCGGTGTGCCACTGGCGTTCGGGCGGGCGGCGCGGGCGACGGGGCGACAGCTGGTCGTGGTGACCCCTACCCAGGGCCTGGTGCCCGCGTTGCTGCCTCAGCGCGACCGGATGCCGACCGGGGAACTGCTGCTGCTCGCCCAGCAGGTGCGCCTGCTGGGCTACGACCCGGACGACCGCGACGCGTGCGTCGGCGCGGACGAGCGGATGATCACGGAGTGTCGGCAGCTGCTGGCCGTCTGGGACGGCTCGCCGTCCAACGGACGGGATGCCACCGCGCATCTGGTGGCGTACGCCCGCGCGCACGGCGTTCCGGTCGAGGTCGTATGGCCTCGGGGTGCCAAGCGCGACGGCATACGCGTCGCGCCGGAGCCGGACCGCAGTCGTGGTCCGCGCGGCGGCGGCAACCTTTCGACCGCCGTGGGCCCATGTCCCACCCCCGACACCCACGAGGCAGGAACATCCCGATGACCGGCACCACTAGTCACGCGCGGCTCCTGTCCACCGGAAATGGTGGAAGCAGACGAGCACGGGAGATCAAGCCAGCGGGTGCCACCGGTGCCTCCGGGGCCTTCGCCTGGTTGCTGATCGTCTCCGGCGGGCTCGGCGCCCTCGCGTCCTTCGTGATCACCATCGACAAGTTCCAGCTGTTGCAGGACCCGCAGTTCTCACCCTCGTGCAATCTCAGCCCGATCCTGTCCTGCACCAGCGTGATGAAGAGCGCCCAGGCCTCCGTGTTCGGCTTCCCCAACCCGTTGCTCGGCCTGCTCGCCTTTCCGGTGGTCATCGCCGTGGGCTTCGCGCTGCTGGCCGGCGCCCGCTTCCGCCGCTGGTTCTGGCTCGGCCTGAACGCAGGCACGCTGCTCGGTGCGGGCTTCTGCATGTGGCTGATGACTCAGGCGCTCTACCAGATCGGGGCGTTGTGTCTGTGGTGCTGCCTGGCCTGGGCGGCCACCATCGCCGCGTTCTGGTACACCACCGTGCACAACGTCCGGCACGGGATCATCCGCGCGCCCCGAGGAGTCGTCGCGGGCCTGCTGGAGTTCCACTGGGCGGTGCCCGTCACCTGGTATCTGACCATCGTGGTGCTGATCGCCACCCGCTGGTGGGACTACTGGCAGACGTTGCTCTGAGCCCGCCCCCTTCCCCGCCGGCCGGGAGGCCGACCGACCGCAGGCAACGAGCAGTGCGGGCAGGGCAGGGGGGTTCAAACGGTGAGTGCGGACGCGGGCCACCCGGTCACCTCGTCGGCAGGGGGGCGAGGCCGATCGGAGACCGATTCATCACTACCGGTCCCTGATCGGCCATGGGCTGACTGCTTCCCACCTGAAGGCGCGAAGTTTCACCGACTGTGCGTGGCACTCCGAAAGGTCTGCTCGACAGCGTGCCCGTCAAGCCGTCAGGAGCGGCGCGGCCCGTGCCGTCACCGTCCCGCCGAAGGACTGGGCGAGACCGCGCTGTTCGGCGGCGAAGGGAGCACGACCTGCGGCTGGCCCGCGACCGGAGGCGGCGGAGTCAGGTCCCGGGCCGGGAGCTCGGGCGGAGTGGTCTCCTGGACGACGACCTGGTCGAAGTCGACGAGGCCGGTCTTCTCCATGACCGTGATGTGCTCCAGTACGGTGTCGTTGGCCCTGTCGGCCAGGGCTCGGATCAGCGAGTTCCTCGTGGTGGTGCGGACGTTGGCGATCGTGGAGAGGATCTGGCCGTTCGCCGCGCGCACGAGGGTGACCATGTCCCTGTCGAACCGCTCGCCGCTCTCCGCGTTCAACTGGAACACGAAGCTCTGCTGCTGCGGCGACGACTGGTTGGGCAGCGTGATGTCCAACAGACCGGCCGCATGGCGACAAGCGGCGTCCAGCGAGGCGGCTCCGTCGATCAGGTGCTCACCAGCGGTCTTGACCGCCTTCGTCCTGCTCTTCTGCAGCGTCATCCGCCCGACGGGGTACTCCCACAGCGCGGCCGCGCGCATCTTGACCACGAAGTCCCGGTCGGCTTCTGTCAGCGCTCCGGTTGCCGGAGTGGCGATGACCCGGTCCTGCGCGGTGCTGACCTTCTGCACGCCGAGCATGGCGGGGTAGAGGAGGGAGGCCAGGGTGGTCGCAACCGCTCCACCCATGATGAGAGTTCCCGCCGCTTTCCGTGAAACGAGCACGGTGTCTCCTGATTCCGGTTTTCGGAACCCGCACACACAGGGGATACGGATGCGAGGCCCCGCAGAACCTCTTGGGCTCGCAATGGATTCGTAAAGCCGATCAGTGTTCGGCTCTCTGTCCAAGGCTTCGAGGCCCTACGGGCCCGTAAGTCGCGTCCGATGTTCGTGATGGTGTCCAGGAGGTTGTGCATCCGGTCCGGGACGTCGAGCCGCGACGCGGTGCGAAGAAGGGCCGTTCGACCCTATCGAGGGGCCGCACTGGGGCTGTTGGACCCTATCCGGGCCAGGTACCTCACGGTCGATCATGTGTCGACGGCCGGGAAGGGCCAGCTTCATACGCCCGCACACCTGGTCCTTTCCGGTTCGTCGTCAAGATGAGCTCATGGGGAGGACGCCGTCCGGTGGACGAATTTCAACAGGTGAGGGCCGCGCGGTCAGGTGCCGTCGCCCCTGCGGCGGACGAGGCATCCGCACCCGAGCCACGGCTGACGCCACGGCCCGCGTGGACGGAGTGGCTGACGACCACCGACCACAAGAAGATCGGCACGCTGTATCTCGTCACCGCGTTCGTCTTCTTCCTCGTCGGCGGCGTGCTGGCATTGATGATGCGGGCCGAACTCGCCCGCCCTGGACTGCAGATCATGTCCACCGAGCAGTTCAACCAGGCGTTCACCATGCACGGCTCGATCATGCTGCTGATGTTCGCGATGCCTTTGTTCACCGGCTTCGCCAACTGGATCATGCCACTGCAGATCGGCGCGCCCGACGTGGCCTTCCCTCGGCTGAACATGCTGGCCTACTGGCTCTTCCTGTTCGGGTCCTCGATCGCCGCCTTCGGCTTCCTCACCCCCGGCGGAGCCGCCGACTTCGGCTGGTTCCTGTACGCCCCGCTCTCCGACGCCGTCCACTCGCCCGGGCTCGGCGCCGACCTGTGGATCATGGGCGTGGCCCTGTCCGGCTTCGGCTCGATCCTCGGCGCGGTCAACTTCATCACCACGATCATCTGCATGCGCGCACCGGGCATGACCATGTTCCGCATGCCGATCTTCACCTGGAACGTGCTGCTGACCGGCGTACTGGTCCTGATCATCTTCCCGGTACTGGCGGCCGCGTTGTTCGCCCTGGAGTGCGACCGCAAGTTCGGCAGCCATGTCTTCGACGCGGCCAACGGTGGTGCGCTGTTGTGGCAGCACCTGTTCTGGTTCTTCGGTCATCCGGAGGTGTACGTCCTCGCGCTGCCGTTCTTCGGCATCGTCTCCGAGGTGGTACCGGTCTTCTCCCGCAAGCCGATGTTCGGCTACATGGGCCTGATCGGCGCGACCATCGCGATCGCGGGCCTGTCGGTGACCGTTTGGGCCCACCACATGTACGTCACCGGTGGCGTACTGCTGCCCTTCTTCGCCTTCATGACCTTCCTCATCGCGGTCCCGACCGGCGTGAAGTTCTTCAACTGGATCGGCACCATGTGGAAAGGCTCCCTGTCCTTCGAGACGCCGATGCTGTGGACCACCGGCTTCCTCATCACCTTCGTCTTCGGCGGCCTGACCGGCGTGATCCTCGCCTCGCCGCCGCTGGACTTCCACCTGTCCGACTCGTACTTCGTCGTCGCCCACTTCCACTACACGGTCTTCGGTACGGTCGTGTACGCGATGTTCGCCGGATTCCACTTCTGGTGGCCGAAGATGACCGGCAAGATGCTCGACGAGCGTCTCGGGAAGATGACGTTCTGGACGCTCACCGTGGGCTTTCACGCCACCTTCCTCGTCCAGCACTGGCTGGGTGTCGAGGGCATGCCCCGCCGATACGCCGACTACCTGGCCGCCGACGGCTTCACGGCCCTCAACACCCTGTCCACCATCGGTTCGTTCCTGCTCGGCCTGTCGATCCTGCCGTTCGCCTACAACGTCTGGAAGACCGCGAAGTACGGCAAGCCGGTCGAGGTCGACGATCCGTGGGGCTACGGACGCTCACTGGAGTGGGCCACCGCGTGTCCACCGCCGCGCCACAACTTCACCTCCCTGCCGCGCATCCGCTCCGAGTCCCCGGCCTTCGACCTGCACCACCCCGAGATCGCCGCACTCGAAGCGGGGAGCTGAGCCGTGGCCCAGCCTGTCCTGTCCCTCGGTGCCGCGCTGGTGACCGCGGCCGGCTGCGTCTGGTACCTCCCAGCCTTCGCCGATCTGCGCGCGAGGGCTGACCGGCCGTACTCCCGCCGCAGCGCGGCGGCGGCCTGCCTGACAGGCTGGACGACACTCGCGGTCGTCGCCGTGCTTCTGTTCTCGGGAGTGCCGTGGCAGGCCACGGGTGTCACGGCGGCGGCCGGCGCAACCGTCACGGCTGCTCTGCGGATCCGTGCCGCCGTGCAACACCGCCAGGAGGCACAGGAGACCGCCCAGCGCTGGGCCGCACTGGTCCCCGGTCGGCCCCAGCACAGCCGGAGCCGCGTCCCCTCCCGGTATGTCGTCGCCGCCCTCCTGGGCTGCGGTTTGGTCGCCGCCACGGTCACTGCCGCGGTCGTCCTGTCCGCCGCGTCCGAAGGCGGCCAAGGCTGGGTGCTGGCCGTTGCCCCGACCACCGCCGTCGGCCTGGCACTCGCCGTCGCGATCACGTATCCAGGCACGGCCCGCCGCCGCATCAAGAGCGGCCCTGCACGGCCACGACAGTGAGGTGTGCCACTCGGCCGCCAATGAGGCATTGCGAATGATCGATCCGTGAGGAAGCGACAGCGAGGTCGTCCGTCGGGAGGAAACAGCAGCGCACCGGATGGGAGGGCCGGCCCAGCACACGGACCTCACACAGGCGCCGGGGCGAGAGCGCCGCACAGGTCGGTCTCGCACTGCGCGGGCGCACCGTCAACTACCTTGGCTTAAGCGGACTTCTGCTGAACCGCCAGGTGCGCGGAGTGCCGGGCGGCCCCAGTGGCCAGGTCACCTGCACAGCAGCCGGCCGGTCGAGCTCTGCGCCGGGCCCAGCGTCCGGTCCCCAAGCCAGGAGAAGCAGTCTCGGTTGCCGGTCAGCCCAGCGAGGCGCTCGCTGCGCGCAATTCGTCCAGGGCCGTCAGGGTGTACGCGGCGAGCTCGTCCTTGCCGTCACGGTCGCTCTCGGACCATTGGGCGTATCCCCGTTTGAAGGCGAGGACGCCCAGCTCCCCCGCCAGAGCAGCGGTCGGATCGGGTGTGCCGCGGGCGATGAGAGCGCTCGTCATCGCGGCCGCGAGGCTGACGCTCTTGAGGGCGTCACGCTCCTGGAGCTCGGCGCTGGCAGCGACGGCCGCCTTCAGGCGAGGCGCGAGCTCACGGCTCATGGGGCCCATCGCGCTCGCCGCGCGCTCCAGACCCGCGGCGACCGCCTCGAGCGGGCTGGCGTCAGCGGGTGCGTCGGCGATTCCCTCGGTCAGCAGTCGGCTCAGCGTCTCCTGTCCGGCCACCAACAACTCTCGCTTGTCGGGGAAGTGCCGGAAGAAGGTGCTCTTGGTGACGCCTGCGCGCTCGGCGATCTGCGTGACCGTCGTGGCGTCGTACCCCTGCTCGGTGAACAGGTCGACGGCAGCCATGACGAGACGTTCGCGTGCGCCCGGTTCCCATCTGCCCATGGTCACCATTCTAGGTGATGGGACTCTTGTCCCATCACTGCGCTAGAGTGACGGGACAAGAGTCCCATCACTTCCGGGGAGTTTCCCATGCGCGTTTTCGTCACCGGCGGCACCGGCCTGATCGGTTCCGCCGTCGTCGCCGAACTGCTCGACAACGGCCACACCGTCCTCGCACTGACCCGCTCCGACGCATCCGCCCAGGCCGCGAGCGCGGCCGGTGCCGAGCCCCTCCGCGGAGCCCTCGCAGACCTGGACACCCTGCGCGCCGGCGCCGCCCAGGCCGACGGAGTGATCCACCTGGCGTTCGCCAACGACTTCAGCAGCCCCGAGGCCCTCGCCAGGTCGGTCGCGGAGGAGAGTGCCGCCCTCGCCGCCCTCGGCGAGGCGCTCGTCGGCAGCGACCGCCCCCTGGTCACCTGCTCGGGTACGCCCCACGTACCCGGCCGCGCCTCCACCGAGGCCGACCCGCTGATGACCGAAGGGCCGGTCGGCGGTCGCGGTCGTGCGGTCACGTCGGTCCTGGGCCTGTCCTCGCGTGGGGTCCGCAGCAGTGCCGTACGCCTGCCACGCACGGTGCACAACCAGGGCTCCGGTGGATTCGCCGGCCTGTTGACAGGCATCGCACGCCGAACCGGGGTGTCGGGTTACCCGGGCGACGGCACTCAGCGCTGGCCGGCCGTGCACGCCCTCGACGCAGCAGTTCTCTTCCGGCTCGCCCTGGAACAGGCCGAAGCGGGTACCTCCTGGCACGCCGTCGCCGACGAGGGGGACAAGGTCCGCGACATCGCCGCAGTCATCGGCCGACGGCTGGGCCTGCCGGTCGAGCCGATACCGACGGAGACCTTCGGCCCCCTCGGCCCGATCTTCGCGAGCGACCAGCCCTCCTCCAGCGCCCACACCCGGCAGGCACTCGGCTGGGAGCCCAAGCACCCCAGCCTTCTCGAGGACCTGGAGAACATCCAGCCCTGACCGGCAACCGGGACGATCGGCTGGGCCCCTGCAAAAGTCCTCCCCCGTTCCCGCCCCGTGGGCGTGCGGCCAGGTAGGGGCCGCACGCTCCGGTCGGCAGCGCCGGCACGATGAACTGCCCCTCCGTGTTCAGCAGTTGCCCTCGCGTCACACAGGAAGGTCTATCGGGCCAGAGCCCACCGCGAGAGCGACGACAGGAACCGCCACCGCCTGCTCTCGAAGCGAACCACACTCAGCCCAGTCCGCGATGAGCGGCCCACAACGTCCCCGCGCGGCCGGCCGCGTCGACGATCAGAGCCGCCAGCTCCGGTTCGTCGGGCACCGGGAACGAGACGTACGCGCCCCGACCACCGCCGACCGGACGGCCGTAGGCTTTCGCGGCGAGGCGACCGTCCGGGAGGAGCCGGATGTTGAGTGTGGTCAGTTGGAACTCTTCACCACGTCGAGTGTCCGTCCAGCGGAGCGCCTGCGGGATCGTGACGTTGATGGCCAGAGCACTCACTTCCAGGTCCCTGCTCATGGACGGATGATCTCACGCGCGCAGCGCATGGACATTGTGGTGTTCCAGCCGCGGGGTGTAACGCGCCAGCGAATACCGGGCGCTGTAGAGGGAGACACAAC
This sequence comes from Streptomyces sp. SAI-135, assembly GCF_029893805.1. Lineage (NCBI taxonomy): Bacteria > Bacillati > Actinomycetota > Actinomycetes > Kitasatosporales > Streptomycetaceae > Streptomyces > Streptomyces sp. SAI-135. The sequence goes on along the minus strand of NZ_JARXYP010000002.1, from coordinate 8,983,214 downwards.
CCGTCAGATCGGATTTGCCTTGAACAACACCGACCCGGCCGCCGGATACCAGACCTACGACCATCCGCCAATGTCCGACCGCTCCACCCGTCACCAGACCACCGCAGGCAGAACAGCCCTTACCATCTGCACGATCGCCGACACCGCGGCCGGTCTGCTGGGGTTGTGGATCGTGCTCTGCCTGCTCGACGCCTGTATATGGACTACCTGCCGTCATTTATCTGCTGATCGGCCACGGCATTGCCGCGCGGATCAACCGAGCCTGATCTGACATGAACGTGGCTCTTCTGTGAAGCCTCGTGAAAGCCGAGCACCGTACCGGAACCACTGCAGAAAGTGCCCGAGATGGAAAGGCCAGCACAGTGACAGACCGTTCGAACGAGGTGGACGCCCCACCGATCTACGAGGACCTGGTGCGCGAGCGCGGAGACGTCGGGGCAGACGCCCAGGCGGCCGCCGAGCAGGCGCAGTACCAGGCGGCCCAGCTGCTGGGCGGCCACCCGCCGCACCAGCCGCAGGCCAACGGTGCGCTGTAGCAAGGGATCGCAAGATCGACTAGGTGATGCCCGCTTTCCGCCCGTGCGCGGGTCCCATGTGGGGGCGGGCAGTCCGCGGCCGGCCGCCGAGCGGTTGCGGAGCGGCACGAGCGCACCGCAAGCGCAACCGCAACCATGAAGCGCGCCGACCTCCGCATCGCCAATCGACGCCGGCCTTTCCTCGCGTCTGCCCCGCCCGAGGACAGCACGGCATGATCGGCGAAGGGGCGGGAACACGTGCCGAGCTGAATGCTGGACGCGGGTTGCGCCCCGCGCTAGGGAAGGAGTGGCGTGCCCGGTGTCCCTGGTCTCCTGCTGAGAAGGCTGACCGCCGTGTCGTGCCGGACCAAGCGGACGACACGAGCGGCCGTGCACCGAACCGTTGCTGCCCTCGGCGGGTCCGCTTCTCCCCTACGGTCAGACCCGCCCCACACTCCCAGCAGCCGTTTGCCCCAGGCGACCTACTGAAAACTGGCCGCACTGCGGGATTTTCCTGCCTGGGGGTACCGGGACCCGTGTGAACGCATGCGCCGGGCGAGGCAGGCGTGCCGTATCCGGTGCTCTTTCTCTGGCTGGCGGGAAGGAAGGGGCATGGACGATTTCGAGGTGGACCAGGTGGTCCAGCGGGCGCTGGACCGGTTGACTCTTCTGGCGGAGACCACCACCGCCATGACCAGCACGCTCGATTCCGATGCCGCGGTGCGGCGGGTGTGCCGGATCCTGGTGCCACAGCTGGCCGACTGGTGCGCGGTCGACCTGCTCGACGACACGGGCCGCCCCCGCAGGGTCAGCGTCGTGCACCGCAATCCCGACATCCTGCCGGTCGGCGGCCTGACCGGGCTACTGCCCGACATCCCGGAGGAGCCGGTCGGGCCGCTTGCACGCGCGCTCATCGGTGCCGGGCCTCTGCTGCTGACCCCAGACGACATCCCCAGCCCCGACAAGGCCGCCGACCCCCTGCACGCCCGCCAGCTCGAACTGTTCGACCAACTCGGCACCCACACCGCTGTGGTCGCCCCCGTACGCGCCCGCCGGCAAGTCCTCGGCGCCCTGACCATCGGCCGCTCCGCCGACCGCGCCCCCCTCACCGACGACGACCTCGCCATGGTGGAAGACCTGACCCACCGCATCGCTCTGGGCGTGGACAACGCCCGGCTGCACCGCGAGACCCAGCACATCGCCGAACGCCTCCAGCGCTCCCTCCTGCCCACGCTTCCCAAGACCGGCCCCCTGCAGATGGCCGCCCGCTACGCACCCGCCGCCGCCACCGCCGAAGTCGGCGGCGACTGGTACGACAGCTTCCCCCTGCCGAACGGCAGCACCACCATGATCATGGGCGACGTCACCGGCCACGACCTGCGCGCCGCCATCACCATGAGCCAGCTGCGCAACATGCTGCGCGGCATCGGCTGCGACCGCCAAGAACCCCCCGGGCACATCCTGCGCCGCCTCGACCTCGCACACGACATCCTGTATCCGCAGGCCACAGCCACATGCCTGTACGCCCTCCTGGACCAGGACGACGAAGGCTGGACGATCACCTACTCCAGCGCCGGCCACCCACCACCCCTGCTGGTGACCCACGAAGGTGACACCCACTACCTCCGAGGCGGCCGCGGTCTACTGCTCGGAGTCGACCCCACCCTCCCGCGCCACCACGCCACCGAGACACTGCCCTCCCGATCCACCCTGCTCATGTACACCGACGGCCTCATCGAACGCCGCGGCGAAGACCTCACCCACGGCATGACCCGCCTACGCCAACACGCTGCCGCCCTCGCCCGCGAAGACCTCGACACCTTCTGCGACGAACTCCTCGCCGGCATGGCCACCGACCACGCCGACGACATCGCCCTCCTCGTGGCACGAACCCCCACGACGCCACAGCGCCCCACGTGACGCCCGCACGCAGGTAGGCCCTCCACAGGTGCCGTATCAGCCGAAACCTTCCGTGTCCTCCATCCGGGCGGCCGGATCGGCGTCTCCGGCGTAGTCGCCGACGACGCCCTCCCCCACCCGCGGGACAGAGCGAGGCGACTACGTCTGCTGCATCGCGGCGCCTTCTCCTTCGCCGAATACGGCACGGGCCTCCGCCGAATACGGCACGGGCCTCCGCCGAATACGGCACGGGCCTCGAAGCCGCAGGATTCACAGACATCGAGATCACCCCTGCTTCTGCGGGTGGAGGCCGAGTGTGATGTGCGGCTCGAGCGCGTGCAGGAAGTCGGGTGCGTCGAAGATCTCGCCCGCGGAGACGGCGCCGACGGTCTTGGTGCGGCCGGTCAGGACGCGTTCAAGGGCCTCGGTGACGAGGGGCGCGGTGACGGCGTAGATGTCCTGGCCACCGGCCGTGGCCCGGCGTTCGGCTCCGCCGGAGCGGACGACGACGTCGACGAGGAAGGTCTGGGTCGAGCGCCCGCTCTCGTCGACGGCGGTCGGGGCGGGCGTGTGGGGATCGGCGACGTCTCGGGCCGCCTCGGCGGTCATGTAGGTGGTCACATCGGGGATGGAGAGGTGCTGGGGGACGGTGACGACGTCCGCCGTGGTGAATTCCCCGATCACCGGCCGGGCTCCCATCGGTTCCGGGAAGGTCCACTCCAGGATGGGCGCGGCATCGGTGCGGTGCTCCCACTGTCCGCCGCTGTAGCGCAGGCGGTGGTCGCCGCGTCGCTTGCGGGAGACCGCACCCGAGAGCCGGGTACCCGCGGTGGGGTGCCAGTTGCTGAGCGCGTAGGCGATGTGTGCCTCGTCGGCTTCGGTCCAGTCGCCCATCGCAGCGGTGGTCAGCAGGTCGCCGAGGCCGCCGAAGAAGGCCATGGCCGGAACCATCACCGCTTCCGCGTCCCGGGCCCGCTCGCGGTAGTGCGCGAAGGTGTCGAGGTTGGCCTCGAGCTCGGCGGCCACGTCCAGGTAGGGGATCTGCGCGCGGAGCGCGGCCTCGATCACCGGGCCGGTGGTCGAGGCGAAGGGGCCGGCACAGTTGATGACCGCCGCCGTTCCCGCCAGAGCCCGGTCCAGCGACGCCGGATCGTCGACGGACGCCACCCGGGCCTCCAACCCGTGCTCGTGGGCCAGCTCTTGCAACATCTGCGCGTTGCGCCCGGACAGCACCGGGACGAACCCGCGCGCGGCAAGCTCGGCGACCACGAACCGCCCGGTGTGACCGTAGGCGCCGAACACCGTGACCAGCTGACCTGACCCCATGAGACCGCTCCCGTGTAGCGCAACGCCCGCTGCGAGCTCGATCCGCCGCGGCTTGACATCGCCATCCTGTCCGTCGGCCGATGCTCCGTGCGAGTGTCGGAAACGACATGCTGCGTACAGTTTCGGACATGCCCACCGTTGCGCTGGCCGTCACCGACGGCATGCTCCACTACGAACTCTCCGTGGCTGTCGAGGTCTTCGGATCCGACCTGACCCATGTCGTGGACCCCTGGTACGAGTTCTCCCTCTGCGGGAGCGGTCCGGTGCGCATCGACCGTTTCCGCCTGGAACCTGATCACGGGCTCGACCACCTCGCCCAGGCGGACACAGTGATCGTCCCCGGCTGGGCCGACACCGACCTCGACCCGCCCGCCGAACTGGTCGAAGCGGTGCGCGCGGCCCATGCAGCCGGTGCCCGCGTGGCCTCACTGTGCACGGGGGCCTTCGTCCTGGGTGCGGCAGGGCTGCTCGACGGCAGGCGTGCCACCACACACTGGGCTCACACGCGGGAACTGGCCCGGCGCCATCCGTCAGCCGCCGTCGATCCGGACGTTCTCTACGTCGACAACGGCGACGTCCTCACCTCCGCGGGCAAGGCCGCCGCCATGGACCTGTGTCTGCACCTGGTCCGCCTCGACCACGGCTCGGCCAACGCCAACAAGATCGCCCGGCGCCTGGTCATCCCACCCCACCGCGACGGCGGCCAGGCCCAGTTCATCGCCACGCCCCTCCCCGCCCCGGGCAACCACCCCCTGGGTGAGCTCTTCCCCTGGGCACTGGAGCGGCTGGACCAGCCGCTGACGGTGGAGGACCTGGCCCGACAGGCCCGCATGAGCTCACGTCACCTCGGCCGTCACTTCAAGCACCTCACCGGCACCACGCCACTGCAATGGCTCCACACCCAGCGCATTCGCCGCGCCCAGGAACTGCTGGAGACCACCGACGCCACCGTGGACACCATCGCCGCGGCCACCGGAATGGGCACCGCCACTACCCTGCGCCGCCACTTCCACCGCAACGTCGGCGTCCCACCCGACACCTACCGCCGCACCTTCCGGCCCTGAAGAAGTAGTTCCAAAACCCCGGCAGCCTATCGAACAGTGCCCAGGCACAGTGCCGTCCGAAGCGGAGAACAGACACTCCCGAACTCGCCGACAATGCCAGACAAGGAGACGCGATACGCAAGGCCTTCATCGAGTGCTCATGGCCCTGTCCGCGCAACTGGCTGGACCACCCGTCGCCCGCGCCGAGCACACTCAGACCGCCGCTTGCTGCGTCCGCCACCACCATCGGTCCGTAGGTGGTACGCGCCATCAGCTGCTGAAAGCCCGTCAGCCATGGCGCTCCCTGCCAGCTCAGCCATCCACCAACTGATCACATCAACCGACCCTGGCCATCAGCGCTGCTGGCGATCAGGCCAGGACAAGCAGAGGGGACTGAGCGCGTGGTACCGAGGCCGCCACCGAGCCTTACCAAGCCCTCATCACCTGGGCGGCCATCACGTGATGACCCGACGGCTCCGACATCAGGACCGGCCGAAACGGCAGCGGTCATGAACCAGGCACTACGCCAGATCGGAACGAGCCGCATCCAGGAAGTCGTTGAGTTTCTCTTGGGCGAGGATGGTCTGCTCGAAGAGGTCGCTCGGCAACTGCAGCGCGCGAAGCTGGTTCCACTGACGACGATAGGACGGCATGGACATGGAAAGCGCTACGCGATCTGCCCAGTCCGGATCCCAGTAGTCGACTTGCCGACGCGCCATATGTGTCAGCACGCTGAACGCGTCCCAGGCCGCCGCCCTCACGGCCGGTGAGGAGCACTCGAGTTCCAGCAGGCCCAATGCACGTGTGTACTCGTTGTAATCGTCGAAGAGGGCGGTAGTCGCACGACGGCGCTCTTCCGCGTCGTTGTGGCCAGCGGCTCGGGCGGCTTCGCGACCGCCCCGGAATTCCATGACCGCATCCGAGAGGGCACGGGAGGCATGGACGAACTCTACGTACGCGTCTCGCCTGCGTTCTCTCTGCCACTGCGCATGCTGTCCACGAACTTGAGTTCTTCCCGCCACCGCGGCAGCTGCGATAGCTCCGCCTGCACCAACGACAGCGCCTAACAAGGCAGCTACCGCGCCGACAATCGCCACGCCCCCCACGCCCATGGCACGAGTGTGCGGGCAGTCATGACCTTTGCCCAGACCACGGCGGGAACGAACCGACCACGCTCCCGGGACCCCTACAGAGACGTCCGCCATGCAGAACGCCGCCACGAGGACCGGCTTCCCGAGCAATGTCAGATCGGCATCAGGCCACAGCTCTCACCTTGTTCCTGATCGTCGGCGGCTTCGTCAAGGCCAGCAGCGCAAACGCGGTATCACCGTCGATACGGACGTTGCACTGCTTGAAGAGCGCCATGGGCCGAGCTTCGTCTTCGGGACGAAGCGTTAGTCCCAGGTCCATGATGGGCTTGATGACCTGTGTCGTCCGAGAGCCGTCGGGGTCCGGCCCGTGCTGGGCCGCCCAGCTCTCGAACAGCCCACGGACCCCTTCCCATCCGGGTGCATCGGACGGCTTCAGCACAGGCGACCTGAAGAAGGCATGTCTGTCCGGCGTCGACTTCGGTGGGACAGCGACCCAGGCTGGACGCGCGGAAAGCGCTAAACGCATCTGTTCGTTCAACTCCGCTCGCCGAGCGCTGCTTCGAGGGTGGCGATGTGCTGCGCCTCAGCTTGTCGGCGGATAGCGGCGAGCCGCGGTCGACAACAGGTACGGGCAGGGCCCAGAGAAAGCCCCAGGCGCTGAAGGTGTCGATGACTCCGGTCTGGCGCAACACCGTGTTGGTCAGTAAACACAGGATGCCGCTGAGGACCCAGGCGGTCGTGCGATGTCGGCCCAGGATGCGTGCGGGGGCGTTCCACGGCGCGGACAGCGCCTTGAGGGTAGCGGCCCGCACGACGGCGTCGCGGTCCTCGATGTCCATACCCCTGGTCGCCGCTTCGTCGCCGTGCCGGAGATCCACGGCCAGGGCACGTGCCTGTGCTTCGGTGTCGCGGCCCACGACAGCGGCGGCCGCCGCTCTCATGCGCAAGTCGTCCCAGTAGCCGCTCCGCGCCCAGTGTTCTGCTGCCTCAAGCCGGTCGGCCTCGGCGGACTGTGGTGCGAGCTGCTTAAGTCGCTTGGACAAAGGGACGGCCCGCGCGGCCCGGCCCGGGTATTCGAAGGCGTCGGCACGGAGGCACAGTTCGGCGTAACCGGCCAGAAGCCCCAGGTGGTCGCCGTCGAGAACGAGTCCCGCCCGGAAGGCTTCCTCCGCGTGGTCGTCGTGCTCGTCGTCGTCCTCGGCGGCGTGCCCGAGGGCCAACCAGCAATACAGATCGGGGCCCGGGCCGAGCTCGTCCAGACCCGCCTGGGCGGTCCGCCTCACGGCTGCGTTTCCTCCAGCTACGAACAGCTTCTCGCAGCGCTGCTGGTACTCATCGATCGTCGTCACCCGGGTTCCCCCCACCGTTGCCACGCCCTTCTGACAGTGTGTGCACGTCTGCGGGCCGATCTTCGCAGGCCGCGACATCTGCGATGGATCAGCATGTAACTGCCGACTGTGCAGGCAGTGCTTGCGCGCCTCAACCACGACCTCGTCGCTGAATGTTTCGGTCCGCACGATCTCGGTGGGTGCCCGTTCGGCCCGCCGTACCCGCACACCCCAGCGAGCATTCGGCACGGGCGGGACATCCAGGGCCCACTCCCGCCTCCTGGTGCGCGCCCGCAGGTCCTCGATGCCGGCGTCCTCGGTCCGACTCGTGCCCAGTGCGGCAGGGAACTGCTGCCCCCTGGCCTTGGTCCCGCTGCGAAGGCTGACTCGATCGGGGGGAAAGGGATCGGCTCGTGTCACATCCCGTCCTCTCTGCGAACCTCGCGATGCTTCCGCATGGGCGACGGAGGAGTGGGCTCACGGGACGATGACGAGTCGTCCACGCAAGCCGCCCTTGGTCAAGCGTGTGTGGGCCGCGGCCGCGTCCGCGAGGGGGAAGGTCTTGGTGACGCGGACCAACAGGACGCCACGGTCGGCGAGTTGGGACAGTTCGGCGAGCTGGGCGCCGTCGGCGCGTACGTCCAGTGCGTCGACGCGGATGCCGCGCTCCGGGGCCGGTTCCTGTCCGGGCCATACGCCGATGTAGGTGCCGCCGTCGCGGAGCGGGGCGAGGGCCGTGTGCCCGAGTAGCGCGGCGTCGATGACGCCGTCGAAGGTGGCCGAGGGAAGGGGTTCGTCGCGGGGCAGGAAGTGGTCGGCGCCCCGGTCGCGCAGGAACTGCTCGTCACGGGCGGAGGCGAGAGCGGTGACCTTCAGCCCGCGGTGGTGTGCCAGTTCTACGGTGTGCGCGCCGACGCCACCCGCCGCACCCGTGACCAGCAGGCTCTGTTCGGGCTGGAGGGCGGCTATGTCCAGGGCCTTGGCAGCGGACAGCGCGTTGAGGGGCAGGGCCGCGGCGTGGGTGTCGTCGACGGTCTTCGGGGCCGGCGCGAGCGCGTCGGCGTCGAGGACGGCGTAGTCGGCGTGGGTGCCCAGCGGGGTGCGGTGGCCGGTGGCCAGGCCGATGACACGGTCGCCCGAGGACCAGGGCACACCGGGGCCGACACTCTCGACGGTGCCGGCGATGTCCCAGCCCAGCCCGACGCGCTCGCCCGCACTGCCGAAGACGCCGGCCCGCATGGCCGCGTCCACCGGGTTCAGCGCCGCTGCCGTCACCTTGATCAAGGCCTGTCCCGGGCCTGGGACAGGTACCGGAACCTTCGTGATCTCGACTGCCTCGGGGCCACCGAAGCGGGACACGGTCGCGGCACGCATGAGCATGCTGTTCCTCCTGTGGTGAGTGGATGCACAGGAGCGGCCGCCGGGACGAACAGGGCCCTGTGCCCGCTGGCCGGCCGAGCAGGGCGAGACGATCCGGCAGATCGTCGAGCGGGCCGGCGACAAATGGTCCGTGCTGGTGATCGGCACCTTGGAAAACGGCCCCGTGCGCTACACCGACCTGCAGCACTCCATCCCCGGCATCTCCCAGCGCATGCTCACCCACACCCTGCGCCAGCTGCGTCGCGACGGTTTGGTCACCCGCACTGCCTACCCCGAGGTGCCGCCGCGCGTCGAATACGCGCTGACCGGGCTGGGCACCACCCTGCTCGACGCGGTCACCGCCCTGATCGAATGGGCGGGCACCCACCACGACGAGATCACGCGCAACCGGGCTCACTACGACAACGAGGCCCCTGGCAGCTGATCACGATCCTCCTGGTGTCCTGATCGCGGGTGGGACAACCCAGCGGACAGGACACACGTGCGCGCCACCTGTTCCAACGTTGCACTGTCGCGTGTTTCGCGTCGGCCGGCCGACAGGAGCCAGTCGAACACGTTGAGCATCCGCGCACGTGCCTTTGAGTACGCGTACTCAGGAGACAGAGGCCGGCCGGCGGCGAGAGTGAGGACAGACCGAACAACGGGAGGAACACCATGAACAAGCTCCGCACCGCTGGCCGCCCCGCCTCCACATCCGCCTCGCGGCCCGTACGGGGGTGTGTCGCCGCCGCGTTGGCGAGCGCGGCCGCGCTCGTAACGCTCACCGGATGCGGTGGCTGGGAGTACAAGGAGAACATCTGCGGCGGCGGTGAATACCCGGTCCTGTCCGTGGGCTCGACAGGCCAGGCGTGTGTCCCGGACGGCAAGGAGCCCGACGCCGGATACTCGAGATACCCCGAGGGCAAGGTGCCGCAGGAAGTCGGGGACAAGTGGGACGTCTACTGGGACACCCACACGCTCGACGAGAACGGCAAGACCGTCAAGGTGCCGTCCGGAGGCTGACCGACCGGGGCTTTCTTGCTGGTCGCCGCATACGGGGCCGACAACCGACCGCGACACCGCCTACCAGGTGCCTGTCGGCCAGCCAGACGTCCTTGGACGTGGTGCTCAGGAAAGACTTGAGCGCGGAGTTGCTCCTGACGGTCGGTCACTGCCTTGCCGGAGTCGTACCGGCGGCCAGCCCTTGAGCTCGACTTGGATGGGTGTTGCGTCAGTTGGGCCGCGATTGCGTGTGGCGGCTCAGGACCGCAGCGTTCGCCCACCTCGCCTGCGCCGACGCACGCCAGGCCGGCAAGTCATCGGACGCAAGGCGGACTTCTGCCTGAGCTCTGGAAGATCGAAAATCTTACCCACCACGTCCGCGACCCCCACGTTTCGCGAGGACGAGCTCAAGAACCACCCCAGCCACTGCCCGTTCGGCCTGACCCTCGACACGAGATCCGCCCACAGGGGACATCAACAGGGCGGATCAGCAGCCGTTTGTTCGAGGGCTACTGGAACCGGCAGGCAGAACTCACCCCCCCTGTCCTGACCAGCAACGGCGCGCGGGGCGTGATGATCCACGCGGGCTTCATTCCATGTGGTCTCCCACCCACTCACGCAGCCGCGCCAAGGGTTCCGCGACGCTGTGACCGATTCCGTCAGCTCGGCACGGCCGCCGGGGCGATCCGCACCGACATCGGCGCTGCCCTGGAAGGCATCGCTTTCACCTCGGCGGGTGCTGAACGCCGAAAGCAAGCGGAGCGCCTGCTCGACCTCACCCTGGACGGCCTCACGGTCCGCCCGTGAGGCCGCGTGCGTGGGTCCACTCCACCACCGCAGGGCATCCAGCGGTCCATGCTTCACCGTTGTTGTCAGTGCAAGGTTGCGGTGCCTGAGCGGGAACAGGCGGGGTGATGTCCTCGTCGGCCCCAGCCCGCCGTCCCGCCAGGCATAACTCGCCGCGTCCGTCGTGCGAGGAGCACCGCGTCCCGCGCGATCACCGAACCTGTCCAGCTCCGCTCCCCCGCCTGCTTCGGGGTGCGCACTTCCGTGGGCGGCCGGCACCTCGACACTCGCCGCCACGGCCTGCGCCGTCACCCGCACCCGGACGGCGCCGTCGGTGGTGGTCCGGAGCGTCCTTGCGTTCCCTCCTTGCCATGGTGGCTGGGTGCTCGCGCTTCAGAGCGACTTGAGGACCCGGACGCGGTCGGCGATGGCGCGCCGAGCGACGTCGGAGGTGAAGGCGATGGCGTCGAACTCGTGCGGGGCGCCGGGGTGGAGGTGGAATTCGACCGGCACACCGGCGCGGCTGAGTTTGGTGGCGTAAGCGGTGTCCTCCTCGCGGAACAGGTCGAGCTGGCCGACCTCGATGTAGGCCGGCGGCAGGCCGGTCGCGTCATCGAGCCGGGCCGGGGCCGCCGTGGCGGGGACGTCGGGCCCGCCGGCGGCCTCGCCGAGCAGAGCCGGCCAGGCGGTGCGGCTGTCGTCGTAGGACCACAGCAGGTAGGGCGCGATGTGCGGGTCGAGGGCGGGGATGCGGTCGTCGAGCATCGGCATGATGAGGATCTGGCGGGCGATCCGCGGCCCGCCGCGCTCCCGCGCCAGGATCGACACGGCCGCCGCCAGGCCGCCGCCGGCGCTGTCGCCCATCACCGCGATCCGGTCCGTGTCGACGCCGAGTGTGGATGCGTGCTCTTCCAGCCAGCGCAGCGCCGTGTAGGCGTCTTCGAGCGGCGTCGGGAAGGGGTGCTCGGGTGCGCGGCGGTAGTCGACCGACAGCATCGGCACGCCGCTGGCGGAGACGTAGCGGGAGACGGGGCCGTCGAACAGGTCGATGTGGCCGAAGATGTATCCGCCGCCGTGGAAGAACACCACCGCCGGACCCGGTGTGGCGCCGTCTTTGACGTACCAGCGCATGGTGATCTGTGCGCCGTCGTCGGCGGTGGTGTGGTGCTCGCTGGTCTTGACGTCGGCCGGGATCGGCTGGGCGGTTCCGGCGGCGCCGATGATCGGCTCCCAGAGCGCGCGCCGCGCCGCGACGTCACCGACAGCCGGTGGCGTGGCGTCGGCCATCGCACCGGCCATCGGGGCCAGGGCTTGGGCGATTTCCGGGTCCAGGCTGAGGGTCATGGCTGGTGCCTTTCTCAAGTCGGGAGGGCTCAGGCGGTGGGCGGGACGACGATGGCCTTGCCGGACACTGCGCCTGCGGCGGCGCGGGCGTGCAGTGCGGGCAGTTCGGCCAGCGGCACCCGTTCGGCGACGGCGATGTGCAGTTCCCCGCGGTCGACCAGCGCCACCAGCTGCGCCAGCTGGTCGGCGTCGCTGCGGACGAACAGGTCGATGCCGCGCACGCCGCGGTCCTCGTCGCTGGGGGCGGGCATCCACACCGTGGTGTTCACCAGCACTCCACCGGAACGGATCAGGCCAGGGAGCGCGGCCAGCTGTGCCGGGTCGACCGGTGCGAGGTTGAGGACGACGTCGACCGGCTCGGTGACCGCCGCGGTCACCTCCGTGGCGGTGTGGTCGACGACCTCGTCGGCACCTGCCGTCCTGACCTGCTCGCTGGTGCGCGGGCTGGCCGTGGCGATCACGTGGGCGCCGGCGTTCTTGGCCAGTTGCACGGCATAGCCGCCGACCGCTCCGCCGGCGCCGTTGATCAGCACGCGCTGTCCGGCGGTCAGCTTGGCGTGGTCGAACAACGCCTGGTAGGCGGTCAGTGCCACCACGGGCAGTGCGGCTGCGTCGGCCAGCGGGACGCTCTTGGGTGCCGGGGCGAGGATCTCGGCGGGGGCGAGGACGTACTGCGCTGCGGCGCCGGGCTTGTCCATCGGCAGGAATCCGACGACCTGGTCACCGGCCGCGAGGCCGGTCACACCCTCGCCCAGGGCGTCGACCGTACCGGCCACGTCGATGCCTGGAGTGTGCGGCAGCTCGACCGGTATGGGGCCGCGCATGAAGCCGCCGCGGATGTTGCCATCAACGGAGTTGAACGACGTGGCGGCGACGCGGATGCGGACCTGACCGGCGCCGGGGACGGGCTGCTCCACGTCCTCGTAGCGCAGGACGCCGGGGTCGCCGTACTCGTGGAAACGCACTGCCTTCATTTCGGTTCTCACCTTCACTGGTTCCAATGTGCTTCGAATTCGAAGCACTGCTGCGACGGTACATCTGCTTCGAATTCGAAGCAAGTGCCGTCGGTCACTGTCGGTGCGAGCGCATCGCCGCGGCGAGTTCCGTGGCGGCTCGGTCGATGCGGGCGTGCAGCCGTCCCGCGTCGCTTCGGGCCGTGGGCCGCCAGTCGGCGGGGCCGGCGACGACGACCGTGGGCATGGGGTCGGCGTGCACGTCGGTCAGGCGCCTGCGTATGAGCTGCGCGAGGTCGGGCGGCCGCCACTGGGAGTGGCTGTTGAGCGCCAGCAGCACCGGCATGCCGGAGAGGACTCCGTCCCCGAGGACGGCGAAGAACGACTCGAACACCTCGCTCGGGGATCCGGCGAGCACCGGGGTCGCCACCACCAGCCCGTCGGCCGCCACGACCGCCGCGAGCGCCTCCCGCAGGTCGCGGCTGGCGCGGCCCTGGACGGCATGCGCGTGGAGGTCCGCCGCCAGCCGGTGCAGCTCCACCACCTCCACCTCGGCGCGCGCACCGCCGGCCGCGAGCGACCGGCACACAGCCTCCGCAACCCAGTCCGCGAGCCGGCGAGTGGGGCGCGGATGGCCGATACCGGCACTTACGACGGCCAGGGACACCGGACTCCACACGGCGGTGCTCATCCCGGCAGCGTGTGCACGGCTTCCTCCCTGCCACCGGACCGTGGTGCCGTCACCGGGGAGGACCGAGAACTGTGTTGCCGGACAGTTCCGCGGCTTCGGCGAGCAGCTGCGGGGAGATCTCGAAGCCTTCCGGGCGCGGCTCACGAAGGTCACGGCCCGCGTGGCGGAACATCTTCTCCAGCCCCCCGGGGGTCGAGATGAGCAGCAGATCCGCCTTCTCGGAGGTGATGCGGTAGCCGTGCGGGATGCGCCGGGGCAGGAAGACGACGCCGCCCTCCCGCAACTCGTGCTCCTCCTCGCCGGCCCACACCAGCGCCGAACCGGACAGGAGCAGGAAGACCTCGTCCTCGTTGTTGTGCACGTGGAACGGCGGCGCCTCCCCCTTGCTGACGTCGAAGCGGCCGACGGTCAGCTGCCCGCCGGTCGCCTCGGCGTCGAGCAGGACGCTGAAGACGCTCCCGCCGATCCACTCGAGCTGCTGGTGATCCTCACGTTGTGCGAGATGGGGGATGCTCATGGCCGATCCTCGGGGTCCGCGGGCGGCGGCGCCGTCCTCCTGTCCGCAACCCTGCGCTGCCCCGCTGCCCGTTCTCCATGTTCTGCGGTGCTCAGTCAGGCCCAACACTGCCCACGGCGTGGGCTCAGGAGGTCACGGCATCCGGCTGGAGATCCATACGTTCGCCCGGCGCAGCGCCCTGGATGACACCGGCGTCCGCGGAGAGTTCTGTGCAGGCTCCGCCTGTGGCGGCTGGAGGGACGGCCGGCCACACTCTTCGAATTCGAAGCAGTACACTCCGTTCATGCCTGATGCACCGCCATCCCTCGATCCCGTACAGCTCGGCGCCTACTTCGACCTCATCGAGGTGACCAGCCTGCTCCGGCACGCGGTCGAGCAGCAGCTGCGCGAGGCCGGTGATCTCAGCTATGTGCAGTTCCAGCTGCTGGCCCGCCTCGGAGACTCGCCGACCGGCAGCCACCGCATGACCGACCTGGCCGACGGCGTCGTCTACAGCCGCAGCGGCCTGACCTACCAGGTGGATCTGCTCGAAAAGAGGGGCCTGGTCGTGCGCGCTCCCTCACCGGAAGACGAGCGGAGCATCACCGTCACCCTCACCGACGCCGGACGTGAACTGCTTGCCAAGGTGCTGCCGGGTCACGTCGAGGTGGTCAGCGGCCTGCTGTTCGAGCCGCTGTCACGCGACGACGTCAAGGCCCTCGCCGCCCTGCTGGCGCCGGTACGCGAGCACATGCGCTCCACGCCACCGCGCTCGGCCGTGTCCCGCCGCCGTAAAGGCGGAGCATAGGGACTCGACAGGAGTGGGAGCCCCACAGACCGCAGCGGAACAGGACGCGGCGAGGTGCCGGGCCGGCCACGGCAGTCGCCGGTGCCCCGGCACGTGGCAGTGGGATCGAGGCGTCAGGCCGGTCGGCGGGCGTGGGCGTAGTGCGCCGGTGTCGTCCGGTAGTGCTTCTTGAAGGCACGGATGAAGTGGCTGCTGTCGGTGAAGTGCCAGCGCGCGGCGGCCTCGGAGACGCTGAGCGGTGAGCCAGGCGCGGTGAGTGCCGCGGCCGCTTCCTCCAGGCGCCGGCGGCGGATGTAGGAGCTGAACGACTCGTCCAGACTCGCGAACGCCCGCTGCAGCGTGCGGACCGAGACGTGCAGGTGCGCGGCGACCGCGGCCGGCGACAGGGCGGCGTCGGTGAGGCCGGCATCGGCAATATCCTTGGCCGCCTGCGCCAGCGCCGGCGTGAAAGTGGGCTCACAGTCGTCGAAGTGGTCCAGGACCAGCCCCTTGGCCAGTTCGAGCAGGGCGTTGCGGGACGCATGCGCGCCCGCCGCGCTGAGGCCGCCCACCACCCGCTGCACCATGCTGGTGTGTGCCATCAGGATCTGCGCCGCGGGCGAGTCGGCCCGACCGATGCGCGGCTTTCCGACGACCAGGTGCCGCAGGGCGTCGCCGGGGAAGATGAAGATGCGGGTGCCGATCTCGGGCGTGGTGTGGAAGTGGTTCTCCGTCACGACGTGGTGCGCGAAGTAGCTGCCGGCCGAGACGTACGCGTCACCGCCCTGATCATGCGGGTCCTTGAGGGCCACCGCGCCGCGCAGCCCGACGTACAGCCTGATCTCGTCGTGCTCTTGTCGCCCGACCGCGCGGGTGCTCAGCGGTGATGAGCCCCAGAGTTCGTTGACGGCAGTGTCCTTCAGGGTCACCGAGCGCATCGTTCCCTGGAAGCCCTCGATCGTGGAAGTGCTGAACTCCGGTAGCGGGTACAGGTCCCCCATGCGCGCGTTCCACGCGTCGACGAACGGCTCCCACGTTCCCCGGCCGATGCCGGTGGACTCGGCGTCGACGGTGAACGTGCCCGTCCTGTCGTCCGGACCGTGGAAACGCGGTCTGCCGCTCAAGTGCCCTCCGCGCCGCTGAAGATGTCGCCGGAATCCCATCTGGTGTCGCAAACGTACATGCTTTCTACGCGCGGCCGTTCCTACGCTTGGCAGCGCCTGAACGTCAACGATCTACCGCCTGCGGTGCGCGGGAGTGAGCTGCCCGGTGCTGCCCGGTCTGCACGCCGACGCCGCCTCTACCTGCGCAACCGCCGAGGAGACGACCGCGATTGATCCCCCAATGACGAGATGATCCCCAATGACGATCCGTCCCGTCGCTGACCGTGGCGAACCCGACGTGGCAAGCCCGGCGTTGGAGTGCACGGACAGCACCGGAAGAGAGCGCGGAGTGGAAGCGGCGGGACTGGCGGGCCGACTGGCCGCGGCACGAGCCGACGCCCTGGTGGGCAGGGAGCCGGAGCGGGCGCTGCTCGACCGGATGCTGTCGGGCGCGGCGGACGCTCCGCTCGTGGCCTACGTCCACGGCCCCGGCGGCATCGGCAAGTCCTCGCTGCTGCGCTACGCCGCCCGGCAGGCCGACCTCACCGGCCGTCGCGTGGTGCACGTGGACGGGCGGTTCCTCGACGCCGATCCGCGCCGGCTGGAGGAGGCCGCGGCCCCGGCGTGCACCGAGCCCGGCGCGGTGCTGCTCATCGACACCTTCGAGCAGTGTCAGCCCCTCGAGGCGTGGCTCCGCGAGACCTTCCTGCCGAGGCTCGCCGACCACGCGGTCGTGATCCTGGCCGGCAGGATCGCCCCCGACCCCGAATGGTCCCTGGACCCAGGGTGGGCGCAGCTGTTCACCGCGCTGGCCGTGCGGCCGCTGGACGCCGCCCAGTCACACGCCCTGCTCGCCGCCCGGGGTGTCCCTGCCGAACAGCGCGGCGCCTACGTCTCTTTCGCCGGAGGCAGCCCCCTCACCCTCTCACTGGCGGCCTCCGTGACCGCAGCCACACCAGGCGCACCGTGGGAACCGGCCGGTGACGTCCTGACGACCCTGGTCGAGAGGCTCGTGGGCGACCTGCCCAGCGCCGTCCACCGGCGGGCCCTCGAGGTGGTGGCCCAGGCCTACGTCACCCGCGAGCCCTTGCTGCGTGCGGTACTCGGTACTGAGGACAGCGGCACCGTGTTCTCCTGGCTGCGCCAACTGCCCTACATCGAAGCCACCCCCGAAGGACTGCACCCGCACGACGCGGTGCGCTCCACCCTGGCGGCCGACCTGCGCTGGCGGGACCCCGAGCGCTACGACGACGTACGCGTCCGCATCTCACTCGCCGGCCTGCAGGCCGTGCGCTCCGCCGCCGAGGACGACGCGCTGCTGCGGGTCGCGGAGTGGATGTTCCTCTTCCGCCACCAGGCCGGCCCGGACGTTCTGTACAACTACCGGACGCACCCTCACATCGAAGACACTCCGCTACGGCCCGACGACGTGCCCGGCGTGCTGCGCATGGCGGAGGAGGCGGAGGGCCCGGCATCGGCGGCCGCGGTCGCGCACTGGGTGCGCCGCCAGCCGGAGGCCTTCCGCGTCCACCGCTACGCAGGCTCCGCCGCGCCCGCTTCGTTCATGGCCGTCCTGCGGCTGGACGTGCCACTGCCGGAGGACCGCGCCGCGGATCCGGTGATCGCAGCAGTCTGGGACCTCGTGGAGGCGGCCGCTCCCCTGGGGCCCGGCGAGCACCTGGGCATCCGCCGCTTCGCGGTGCAACCAGGCGGGCACCAGCGGCCCTCGCCCCTGATGGAGCTCATCAGCCGACGCGCCATCGGCGAGGAGATGCGCACCCACGGACGCGCGGTGACCTTCACCGTCTTCGAAGACGCCGACCGGTGGGGGCGCTACCTCGCCGAGGCCGGAATGCCGCACCTCGCGGCCGTGGACGTCGGAGGGCGGCAGCAGCACGTCTTCGGCCGGGACTGGCGACGGCAGACAATGGAACAGTGGGTGCAACACCGGGCCCGTGCGGCGGTCACGCCGGTGACGACCTGGCCCGCCGCTGCCGCCACGCGTGGCCCAGGCGACCGGCCGACGCGCGCGGCGTTCACGGAAGGCGTGCTCGAGGCGCTGCGCACCTGGCACTCTCCCCGGGAATTCGCCACCAGCGGCCTTCTGCACTCCCACCTCGTACCGCAAGACTCATCCGACCGGGCCGCGGACCTGCGCTGCGCCCTCATCACCGCCCTCGATGCCATCCAGACCGACTCCGCGGGCGTCAAAGCCCACGAGGCGCTCACCGCCACCTATCTCACCGCCTCTCGCACCCACCGGGCCACCGCCCGGCGGCTCGGGGTGCCCTACGGCACCTACCGGCGCCACCTCGCCCTCGCCAAGGAACGCCTCATCGACCAACTGCTTCGGCAACCGCCCGTGTCGCACACGCCAGCGGAAGAGTGAGGCCCCTGCACCACCGCGGAAGACCGTCACCGGACGTGCTGCTCGGCGAAGATCTCCGGAACCTCCACCCCAACTCGGTTGATCCATCAGACTTGTCCCAATGGAGAGGGGACGGCGAGCGTGGCGAACAGCGCACTTCTGGTGATGGACGTCCAGCGGGACGTCGTGGCCATAGCCGATGACGGTTCCGGATATCTGCCGCGCTTGCGAAGAGCGATCGACGGTGCCCGGGCCGCAGGTATCACCGTGATCTACGTGGTGCTCGGGTTACGGCCGGGCGATCCAGAAGTCAGCCCACGCAACAAGGTGATGACAAACGCCGTGCGGGCAGGGCTGTTCACTGAGGGAGCCCCTGGCACCGAGATCCATGACGACGTCGCGCCCCAGCAGGGCGACGTCGTGGTCACGAAGAGGCGAGGCAGCGCGTTCTCGGGCAGCGACCTCGACCTGGTACTCAGGGCTCGCGATGTCGACAGCCTTGTTCTCACCGGGATCGCCACCAGCGCTGTGGTGCTGTCCACCCTGTGGCATGCCATCGACCTGGACTTCGGCCTCACCGTCCTGGCGGATGCCTGCCTCGACACCGACCCCGAGGTGCACCGGATGCTCACCGAGAAGCTGTTCCCGCAATGGGCAGATGTCCTCGCGGTCGATGACTGGGTCGCAGCCATCGCACCGCAGTAGCGGAAGGCCGCCCGGATCGTCGCGAGTGAGGCAAACCGACATCGCTCCGATAGGCCGGGGAAGTCAATGGCGTTCTGGGACTTCGTCCCACTGTGATGTGGGGGCCGACGGCGCGCCGGTGCGGACTCCGGCCGCGTGCTGACGCGCCCGCACGGTCGTGGAGTCGACCCAGATGTCCCAGTCGGTCCCACCCGCCGCGTCGGCAGCGGCCTGGACCTGCTGGAGCAGACGCTTCCACGTCACGTCGCCCGACCACAGCCGGTGGCGTTCACAGACGGTCTTCCACAGCGGCGATGTGGGTCTTTCCCACTCCGACCGAGCCGAAGAGGATGGCCGACTCACCAGCATGCAGCCAGCGCAGGGCATCCAGGTCACGGATGCGGGCGGTGGTCCCGCCGATCACCGAACCGGACCCGTCACCGCTCGTCTGCCCAGGCGACGCAAGGTGGGCCCTGCTCCGGCTGCCGGCGAAGGGCGCAGCCGTACAGCAGCGGCGGCAGCCCTCGACGCGCCCGTAGGAGCAGCGGTGGCCTGCGTAAAGTCCCTGCCGCCGCGCAGGGTCAGAGGGTGCCCTGTTCGCAGATGAGGCGGGCGATCTCGCGGAGCTTGATGTTCTTCTCCTGTGAGTAACGGCGCAGGACGTCGAACGCCTGCTCTTCGGTGAGGTGGCGGCTGCCCATGAGGATGCCCATGGCTTCACCGATGGTGTGGCGGGTGGCGACGGCCTGTTCCATCTGTGCGTGGGTGCGGGCGCTGGAGAAGGCGACGGCTGAATGGGAGGCCAGCAGCAGTGCGGCCGTCTCGCTGGTGGCGGTGAACACGCCTGGCTCGCGGGAGTAGAAGTTCAGCGCCCCCAAATCCTCCTCCTCGGTGAAGAGCAGAATGCCCATCATGCTGCCCACCCCGAGCTTGTGGGCCTGAGGGGCGTAGGCGGGCCAGCGTTGGTGCTCGGCGGTGAGGTCGGCGATGCGGAAGACCCGCTCACCGTAAGAGCTCCGGGCGGCATCGAAGCATGGGCCCTCCCCCAGCCGCTCCTGGAGCTGGTCGCTGTCGATGACCATCTGGTGAGTGGGGGCGAGCGTCTCGATGTTCTTGTCGCGCAGCACCAGGATGCCGGCCGCATCGCAGCCCTCGACCAGCTCGGTCGCCGCGCCGGTGATCCGCTCCAGGGTGGCAGTCACCGAATCCTGCGCCAGCAGATCCCGCGCCATGGACGCCATCTCCTGCGCGAACCTAGCCCAGTCCACCCTGCCTCCCTCTGTGGTCGGACCCCCGTCACGAGTCTCCTATCCAGCAGCTCGTCACGCAGCCACACCGTGACACCGTCGCCGGTGGGGCCGCGTCTGGCGACTGCAGATGACGCTGCCGCGCTCACCCCGCACGTCACCTGTGTGGGGGATGACAGACCCACGACGCGGCGAGACGCTCAACGGAAAGTCGAGAGCATCCCGCACTCCAGACCGCTTCAGGGCCCCGTTCGCTCAGCGCGGCCGGGCCAGCGCCCGGGTGTCGCGGCCGCATTGCGACGGCCGCGCCGCCCGCACACCGCCTGCTGGCCTGCGGGAGGGCCGGCAGGCGGTGCGTCGCTCAAACCGGCGCGGCCTCCCTTCTGCAGGGCAAGGCCGGGGAGGAGGCGGGCCGGAACCGCCGCGCGGTGCTCACCAAGTTGTTCTGGGCGCCGGGCAAATGCGGCCCGGAGCAGACCCCGGCGCCTGACGTGGCGGCTCACGACCGTGCCGGTCTCGCGGGCCGGCAGCGGCCCGGCCTCCCGCTGCGCACGGTGTGGCGCGGCCCGGCCTCCCGATGCGGACAGTGCGCGACGGCTACCGCTGCGCGGTCGGGCGTACAACGAGTTCGTTGACGTCCACGTCGCGGGGCTGCGCCATGGCGAAGGCGATGGCTTCGGCGATCGCCGTGGCGGGAATGGCGAGCTGCTCGGCGGCGGCGCGCGCCGCTGACCGGGCGTCGGGTGCGCCTCCATGATGGGTCAGTTCGCTGTGTGTGAAGCCCGGGCTGACGACGGTGACGCGGATGTCGTCGTTCTCCTGGCGCAGGCCCTCGGACAGTGCACGCACCGCGAACTTCGTGGCGCTGTAGACAGCGGCGGTCGGATCGACGCGGTGGCCGGACACCGAGCTGATGTTGACGATGTGCCCGCTGCCCCGGGCACGCATCCCGGGGAGAACCGCGGCGATGCCGTAGAGCGTGCCCCGCAGGTTGACGTCGATCATCTGGTCCCACTCGTGCACGCGCAGGTCGGCCATCGGGGACAGGGGCATCACGCCTGCGTTGTTCACCAGCACGTCGACTCTGCCGTACCGTGCCGTGGCGTGCGCGACGAAGGCCTGCACGCTCTCCAGGCTGGCCACGTCCAGCTCGACACCATCGACGGCGCCGTCGTACTCCGCGGCCAGTGCGGCGAGGCGGTCGGTGCGGCGCGCGCCGGCCACGACCCGGTGGCCCATGGCGGCGAGGTGCCGTGCGGTGGCCTCCCCGATGCCGCTGCTGGCACCCGTGACGAGGACGACCTTCGGCTCGGTGACGTTCATTCCCGCTCTCCTTCGTTGTCGGTCCACTCAGTACAGACCGCCAGGTCAGGGACGGGAAGGTCGTCTGAGCCAGGGTGTGGGACACCCAGGAAGCCGCGGCCGGCCGCTGGTACGGTCGGTCGCGTGACAAGCAGTGACAACGGACTCGGTGAGTTCCTCCGCGCGAGCCGGTCACGGCTCGACCCCACCGATGTGGGTTTCCCCGCCGGCGGGCCCGGTCGGCGGGTGAGCGGGCTGCGCCGAGAGGAGGTCGCGGTGCTGGCCGGTGTCAGCGCCGACTACTACGCCCGGCTGGAACAGGGACGTGAGCGGCACCCGTCGGCCCAGGTGGTCGATGCCGTCTGACGGGCGCTACGGCTCACCGCGGACGCGCGTGGCCACCTCTACCGGCTGGCCGGTCTGAACCCGACCATGCCCGTCGGGCATGGCCAAGACCTGGTCCACCCGTCTCTGCTGCGGCTGCTCGACGCCTTCCCGCTCGCGGCCGCGTACGTCCTGGGGCCCGCCTTCGATGTGCTGGCCACCAACCGGGTCGCCGACGCGCTGCTGTCCCCGTTCGGTGAGGAGCGGAACATGCCCCGCATCCTCTTCACCCACCCGCGGGCGAAAACCGTGTTCACCGAGTGGCCTGCGGTGGCCGCCGCCACCGTCGACGCACTGCGCCTGAGCGCGGGGCGTTTCCCCGAGGACGAGAACATCAGCGGGCTGGTGGCCGAGCTTGCCGAACAGTCGGAGGAGTTCCGCCGGCGGTGGACGTCGCAGACCGTCGGGGCCCTGACCCGGGCCTTCAAGGTGTTCGTCCATCCGGAGGTCGGCCGGATCGAGCTGACCTACCAGACCTTCGACGCCCACGACGCCCCGGGACAGCAGCTGCTGGTGGGAACACCGCAGCCTGCCACCCGCAGCGAGGAGGCCGTCGCCTACCTCGCCGCCATGGCGGCGCCGGCCTGAGGTTGCCAGGAGGACAGACACCGGGACCCGGGCCGAGCTGAAGGAGGCAAGGCGGGCGCTGATGTCGCCGATCTGGCGACGGGGGGTGACGATGTCCAGTCCATGGGCGCGCAGTTCCTCGAGTACGGCGTCGGCGTCGTCCACGGACGTCGCCGCCTACTCGGCCACCAAGGGCGGTCTGAGGGCCCGCTGGGCATCCAGGTCAACGGCATCGGGCCCACCTGCTTCGCCACCGAGTTCACCTCGGCCCTGGTGGCCGACGAAGAGTTCAGCGCCCGGGCCCTCGGCAGTGGCATGCCAGGGATACTTCCCTTGCGGCCCGGCCGCACCCAAAACGGAACATCTACCGAAACAGCGTCCCTCCCCACGATCGGGGTGACGCTCGATGGTCGAACGATGACATGTCGCCGTGCCTGTCCCCATCCGACGACAAGCCCTCCCCTTGAGCCGACCGAGCGGAGAGCACCCCCGTCATACCTGAGACGTACCAGTCTTCGCCGTGTGGCTGGTACCGCGGTACCACCCAGACGGTGGAGTGTCCCCCGTGGTCCCAGGGTCCGGGCCCGTGGCGCTCATAGCCTCGGTTGCACAGGCCGTGGCGGGTTCGCCCGGCTGAGTCCGAGGGAGAAAGGCCCGCACCCGTGATCGAAGCGCGCGAGCTGACCAAGCGGTACGGCGACAAGACCGTCGTCGACGAGTTGAGCTTCACCGTCAAGCCCGGTGAGGTCACCGGCTTCCTCGGCCCCAACGGTGCCGGCAAGTCCACCACCATGCGCATGGTCGTGGGTCTGGACGCCCCCACCAAGGGCTCGGTGACCGTCAACGGCATGTCGTACGCCAAGCACAGGGCACCGCTGCACGAGATCGGCACCCTGCTGGAGGCCAAGTCCGTCCATCCCGGCCGCAGCGCGTTCAACCATCTGATGGCGCTCGCGTACACGCACGGCATCCCGCGGCGCCGGGTGGACGAGGTCATCGAGCTCGCCGGACTGACCAGCGTGGCCGGCAAGCGCGTCGGCGCCTTTTCCCTCGGCATGGGCCAGCGGCTCGGCATCGCGGCGGCGCTGCTCGGTGACCCGGCGATCGTCATGCTCGACGAGCCGGTCAACGGCCTCGACCCCGAGGGCGTGCTGTGGGTGCGCAACCTGCTGCGGAGCCTGGCCGACGAGGGCCGGGCGGTGATGCTCTCCTCGCATCTGATGAGCGAGACCGCACTGATCGCCGACCATTTGGTCATCATCGGCCGCGGGCGGCTGCTCGCGGACACCACCGTGGACGACTTCACCCGACAGGCGAGCGGCGGCGGAGTGAAGGTCGTCACCGGCGAGGCCACCCGGCTGCGCTCGCTGCTGGCGGGACCTGGCGTCACGATCTCCTCCTCGTCCGCCGAGGAACTCCTCGTCTCCGGACGCGACGCCCGCCAGATCGGCCTGACCGCGGCCGAGCACGGAGTGGCGTTGTACGAACTCACCCCGCAGGCCGTCTCGTTGGAGGCGGCGTTCATGGACCTGACCAGGGACGTCGTCGAGTACCAGAGCCATCCGGCCGACACCGGGCGAAAGGCAGCCTGATGACCGTCACCGAACTCTCCCCTGCCCCGGCCTACAAGGTCACCGGTCCGCGGGTACTGCGCGCGGAGTGGGCCAAGTTCTGGTCGCTGCGCTCCAGTTGGATCACCCTCGCTGTCGCCGTGGTCCTGCTGGTCGCCCTCGGCGCGATCGCCTCCGCCACCTACGGCCCTGACGTGGCCGCCCAGGACGGGCCGCCCGGGCCCGGTTCCGGCGAGCAGGACGCGGTCAGCCTCGCCCTGCTCGGGGTGACCTTCGCGTCGCTGGCCGTCGGCGTGCTCGGTGTCCTGTTGTCGGCCGGCGAGTACACCACCGGCATGATCCGCTCCACCCTGACCGCCGTCCCCCGTCGTCTGCCTGTCCTGTGGTCCAAGGCCGCAGTGATCGGCTCTGTCGTCCTGGTTCTGACCACGCTCGGCGCCCTGGCCGCGTTCCAACTGGGCACTCTGGGCCTGGACGGCGAGAAGATCGCCCTGTCCCTGGGCGATGCCGGTGTACTGCGCAGTCTGGCCGGGGCCGGCCTCTATCTCGCTCTGGTGGCCGTCACAGGGGTCGGGCTGGGGGTGCTGCTGCGCTCCAGCGCCGGGGCGATCGCGGTCCTGGTCGGCGTCCTGCTCATCCTCCCGGGCCTGGCCTCCCTGCTGCCCGACTCCCTGTACGACAACATCAACCCCTACTTCCCCAGCAACGCCGGATCGGCGATGTACGCCCTGCATCAGTCCTCCGACGCCCTCTCCCCCGGGGCGGGACTGAGCGTCTTCGCCGGGTGGGTCGCCCTCAGCCTCGCCGGAGCGGCCTGGCGGCTCCTCAAGAGCGACGCCTGAGCAGCATGCGAGGCAGTGGGACAGTGGGGATCATGAGACAGGACCCCGCGACCGCCGCCCGGGGGACGGCCACCGCGCTCTCCCCCGGGCTCGCCGACGCCTGGGCGCACCCGCTCCTGGGCCGCATGCTGCGCAGCCAGAGCGCCTGGCACCGGCTGGACCAGCGGCACCCATGGCTGCTGGACACCGCGGTCGTCCTCGTCGTCGCCCTGCTCAACCTCCCCGACTTGCTCTCCGACAGACGTCACGGCTCCTTCGGGGACACGTCGGAGCACCATCAGTTTCCGACCCCGGTACTGGTCGCCTTCGCCGTCGCACTCGTCGTTCCGCTGTGGTGGCGTCGCAGGAATCCGGCCGTCACCTACGGGATCGTCTTTGGAGTGTCCCTGGCTCAGTGGTCGCTGGGAGTGTGGCAGCAGACCGGAATGGCCGGACTCGTCGCCCTGTACAGCCTGGCCCTGCACGGATCACTGCGCGCGCTCGGCTGGGCCGCCGCACTGACCGCGGCCGAACTCGGCCTGCTGGTCGGGCTCCTGGCCCCCGTCGAGCACCCGCTTCTCAGCCTCTTCTTCGTGCTGGGTACGGCGACGGCGGCCGTCGCCATCGGTCTGACGCTGCGGATCCGCCGCCTCTACCTGACGGCGTTGGAGGACCGGGCCAAACGCCTGGAGATCGAGCACGACCAGCACGTCAGGCTCACCAGCGCCGCCGAACGCACACGCATCGCCCGCGAGATGCACGACATCGTCGGCCACAACCTCTCCGTCATGGTCAGCGTCGCCGACGGCGCCGCGACCCTCGCCACCAACCGCGGCGAGACAACTGCCGATGCCCTGCGCGTCCTCGCCGACACCGGCCGCCAGGCGATGAGCGAACTGCGACGAGTCCTCGGCGTGCTGCGCGAGGACCAGGAAGAGGGCCATGACGAGGAAGGCCTGCTCAGTCCCCAGCCAGGCATCCGTGACCTGGACCCGCTGCTGACGCGCGTGCGCGCCGCGGGACTGCCCGTGGCCTACCGGACCACGGGCGACCTCGACGCCCTTGCCACCGGTGTGCAACTCACCGTGTACCGGATCGTTCAGGAAGCCCTCACCAACACCCTCAAACACGCCGGCCCGGACGCCAAGGCCGACGTCACTGTCGCCAAGGACACCGACACCGTGCGCATCACGGTCTCCGACACCGGCCTGGGCAACCGCGGAACGCGGTCCGGCGACGCCGGGCACGGCCTTGTCGGCATCCGCCAGCGGGCCGCCATGTACGGCGGCATCGTCACCCTCGGCCCGCGTGCCACCGGCCACGGCTGGGTCGTCGACGTCGTGCTCGACGTACCCCCGGGAGATCATCAGCCATGACCACCGTCCTCATCGCCGACGACCAGCCCCTCCAGCGCATGGGCGTACGCATGCTTCTGGAAGGCACCCCCGGACTGACCCCGGTCGGCGAGGCGGCCCACGGCGCCGAGGCCGTCCGCATGACCGCCGAGCTGCGCCCCGACGTCGTCCTCATGGACATCCGCATGCCCGGCATGGACGGCATCGAGGCCACTCGCCGCATCATCGCCTCCGGCGGCCGCTCGCGCGTCCTCATCGTCACCACGTTCGACCTCGACGAGTACGCCTACGAGGGCCTGCGTGCCGGCGCCGGCGGTTTCCTCCTCAAGGACGCCCGCCCCGAGGAACTCGTCGCCGCGATCCATGCCGTCGCCGGCGGCGACGCCGTCGTCTCCCCTCGCCTCACCCGCCGCCTCCTGGACGCCTACACCCACCGGGTCCTGGCACCCGCGGACACCCCACCCGCCGAGGACTCCCGCCTGCACAGCCTCACCGACCGCGAACGCGAAGTCCTCGTCGCCATCGGCCAAGGCTGGACCAACGCCGAGATCGCCGACCGCCTCGTCCTGACCGAGTCCACCGTCAAGAAACATGTCGGCCGCGTCCTCGCCAAGATCGGCGCCCGTGACCGTATCCAGGCGGTGATCACTGCCTACGACACCGGTCTGGTCAAAGCCAAGTCGTAGCCCTGACTACCGGGAGCCCGCCACAGGACGCTGCTTGTAGAAGGACTCCTCCAGGTAGGCGGTCTCGTGCGGCTGGTAGGGCTCCTCCAGGTAGGCGGCCTCGTCTGCGTCGAGTTCGACGTCCACCGCGGCGACCGCGTCGGCCAGCTGGGCGGGCTTGGTGACCCCGACGACGGGCGAGGTCACCGCCGGGTTGCGCATGACCCAGGCCAGCGCGACCTGGGCCGGGGACAGACCCCGCCTGCCCGCGATCTCGTGAACGCGCTCGGCCACCGCCTGGTCGTCGTCGCGGTAGAGGATCTTGCCGCCCGCGTCGGTCTCGGCACGCGCCGTGGCGGTGTCCCGGGCCCGCGTCAGCCTGCCCCGCGCCAGCGGGCTCCACGGGATCACGCCGATGCCCTGGTCGGCGCAGAGCGGGATCATCTCCCGCTCTGCTTCCCGGTGGATGAGGTTGTAGTGGTCCTGCATCGACACGAACCGGGTCCAGCCGTTCAGGTCGGCCAGGTACAGGGCCTTGGCGAACTGCCAGGCGTACATGGAAGAGGCGCCGATGTAGCGGACCTTCCCGGACTTGACCGCGTCGTGCAGCGCTTCGAGGGTTTCCTCGATCGGGGTGTCGTAGTCCCAGCGGTGGACCTGGTACAGGTCGATGTAGTCGGTCCCCAGACGCTTCAGGGAGGCGTCGAGCTCGGCGAAGATCGCCTTACGGGACAGCCCGGCGCCGTTCGGGCCGGGACGCATCCGCATCCAGACCTTGGTGGCGAGAACGACCTCCTCGCGCCGGGTGAAGTCCTTGACCGCCTGGCCGACGATCTCCTCACTGCTTCCGGCGCTGTACCCGTTGGCAGTGTCGAGGAAGTTGACGCCGCTCTCAATAGCCTGCTTGATGATGTCCCGGCTGGCGTCCGCTCCCAGCGACCAGGGCTCGCCGCCCCGGTCCGGCTCGCCGAAGCTCATGCAGCCGAGGGTGATGGCGGAGACTTCCAGTCCGGTCGTTCCGAGTTTGGTGTATCGCATGCCCCAGAACGTAGGAGTTGGAGTGCGCCTCAACGCAAATACGCCTCGGTCCAGCGCGTAGAGCACGTCACCTTTCACCGGGGCTGGCGTTCAGCTCGGGGCAGCGTTGATGTCACCCCGGTTGACCGTGACCTCCCTCACCGCCCTGAGCACGGCGGAATGTCGTCTGACCTCGGTCATACGCAACCGCTCTCAACGATGAGTGAGGGCGCAGGTGCACTCAGCGCATGCCGCCTATCAGCGGTATGCGCTGAGTCGACCACCCGATGATCGTGGACCTTCTGGTGCCGGAGGGCCACGGCCCTGACGGCCCCAGCCAAGTACGGTGCGGAACCCGTCAGTTGAAGGGGTCCAGAGTCAGGTACGCCTGCTGCGGGTTGCCGTCGTGGACGAGGGACTCCTGATTGCCGACGTCATCGAAAGCGAAGGCGTAGGCCTTGCCGTCCGCCATCTGCGCGTGGATCTTCTTCGCGTACTGGTTGGTCACCGAGTCCAGGTAGAAGTTCGCGGTTCCGGTGTCCGGCTGGTTGGGGTTGACCAGGAGGGTGGAGCGGTTGAAGCCCGCGCACAGGGTGCGTGAAATGGGGCCGCGCACAAGGTCGTTGGGTGCGTCGAGGTTCTTGTAGCAGCCGAAGACGCTGGCCGCGTCGGGCTTCTGGAAGCTGGTGACGACGGTGCCCGAACTGTTCGTGAAGTTCATGACGTTGCCCGACACCCGGCCGAAGTACTTGGTGTTCGGCTGGTCGGTGAACGGCGTGACCGTCAGGTTCGTCGTCGCGTACTTCTGCCATACGCGGTTGATGTAGTCGTCCATCACGGACGCGGGCAGGGCTCCCGTCTCCAACCCGTAGGTGGGAGAGAGGGCACGTAGCACGGTGCCGTCGGACCGGGTCTGGATCAGGTTCGCCCAGCCTCCGGCCTGGCCGCGCAGGGAGTTGTAGAACCCGTTGTAGCCGCCCGACTTGAGGTGGCCGGTGCTCAGGGTGCTGCCGTCCGCACGCTGCACACCGACCGCGTAGGGCGCGGAGAACATGTCCACCTGGGTGCTGTTGATCCACAGACCGGAGTCGTTGAGCGTGTACTCGGACCAGTTGAAGAGGATGTTGCGATTCGGGTCGGACGGGTTCTGGACCGCGGGCTGCACCAGTCCGCCCGTGGTCAGCTTGAAGACGAGTTTCTGGCCGTAGGAGAAGTAGATCCGGCCGGAGAACTTCGGGATCCGAATGGTCTTCGTCTGCCCGTTCGCCGGTCCCGCGATGGACGCGTCGGGCGCCGGCGTCGGAGGATTGCCGCCGGCCGGCCAGGCGTGGAAGGTACCGTTCGCGTCCGCCCAGCCCTGCTGCCCCGTACTCAGCAGGGTGCCCAAGGTGTAGACGTAGACCGCGTCCCCGCGGCCGGAGTTGTTGGTGAGCTTCAGGGGGATCGTGGCGGGCACCGCCGCGTCCGCGGAAGTCGGTGTGAAAGCCGTGAGGGCGGCGCCGAGCAGCGCGGCCGCCACCGTCGGCGCCATGATCCGGCGAGTGAGCTTCTTGAGCACGCTCCACCTCCGTGTGGGGGGCAGGGGGGAGATTGGTCCGTACCTGATGTGAGAGCGCTCTCAAAGTGACATCGCTATTGCGTACATGTCAACGGATCGAGCAATCGAATACTCAACAGCGCCCAACGGCGCCGTACGCCGACCTCGGTGAGCGCGTCCTCCAGCCGCAGGCGGGGCCGTTAACGGCTGCGGGTGAGGGCCGCGGGGTTGCGCTCCACGGCCCCCACCCGTCACGTCGTCACACGCAGGACGGCCGGACGACTGCTCAAGGTGTCAGGGCAGGGTCCATTTCTGGTTGGGGCCGGTGTGGCAGGTCCACAGGTGGACCGGTGTGCCGTCGTTCCAGGTGCCGCCGGACGCGTCCAGGCACTTGGCGGACTGCGGGTTGCGGACGGTGCCGTCGGCCTGGGGCGCCCACTTCTGGGCACCGCTGCCATTGCACGTCCACAACTGCACCTTCGTCCCGTCAGCGGAGGCACCGCCGGACACGTCCAGGCACTTGCCCAGCGCCTGCACCGTGCCGTCCGCGGCGATCGTCCACTTCTGGGCGCCGGTGCCGTTGCAGGTCCACAACTGGACCTTCGTCCCGTCGGCCGTGTTGGCGTTGTCGACGTCCAGGCACTTGCCGTTGACCCCCTTCACCTCACCAGAGCGGGGTCCGGGCGGGGTGTCGCCCGACGGCTTGATCCGGATGTTGCGGAACGCGACGTCGTCGCCGTCGCCGTGGTTCTGGATGCCGATGTAGCCCTGTTGCAGGCTGCGGACGGGGTCGGTGTTGGTGAAGTCGTTGATCTTCACGCCGTTGAGGAAGATCTCCAACCGTTCGCCGGTGACCTTGAGTTCGTACGTGTTCCACTCCCCCGGCGGGTTCAGTGCGGTGTCGCGTGCCGCAAGGTCGGCGGACTTGAAGCCGTACACCGCGCCCGTGGTGCGGTCGGCCGCGTCGGTGGCGTCGATCTGGATCTCGTAGCCGTTGTTCACGGCCGACCAGGGGTCGTCGGAGGCTGGGAAGCCGATGAGGACACCGGAGTTGTCGTCGCCGGCCATCTTCCAGTCGAGCTTGAGGGAGTAGTCGCCGGTGAACTCCTTCGCGGAGTACCAGAGCATGCCCAGTCCGCCGTAGGAGGTGAGGCTGCCGTCGGCGAGGGTGAAGCCGCCCGGGCCCGCCTGCTTCCAGCCGGATGTGGAGGAGCCGTCGAACAGGGAGGTGTAGCCGGTCTCGGCGCGGCAGTCCGCCTCGGTCATGCCGGCGGCCCAGCGGATGCCGCCGAGGAGGTGACGGCGGAAGGCGACGTCGCCGAACGACTCGTCGGTGTGGCCGCCGCCGGTGTAGAAGGCCCGGCCGCCCTGGTAGTCCTTGCACCAGGCGATGGGGTGGTCTCCGGACATGTTCCCACCCGTGTAGCTGGACTCGTCCAGCGAGGCGAGCACGTGGGCCGTCTGGCGGGGGTTGGTGCGGTAGTTGTACCACTCGTCGGTGCGCTGCCAGGTGGCGCCGAGGTGGGCGGTGGCGTCATGGGCCCGGTCCTCCACCTTGACGGTGGCGGTCTGGATCGCCGGGTGGGAGTGGAACAGGGCTCCTGCCAGGCCCTCGTAGAACGGCCAGTCGTATTCGGTGTCGGCGGCCGCGTGGATGCCGACATAGCCCCCGCCGCCCTTGATGTACTGCTCGAAGGCGGTCTGCTGGGCGTCGCCCAGCACGTCACCGGTGGTGGAGAGGAAGACGACCGCCTTGTACTGGCCGAGGTTGCCGGTGGTGAAGGCCTGCGGGTCCTCGGACGCGTCCACGGTGAAGTTGTTCTCTGTGCCGAGGGCCCGCAGTGCCGCGATGCCGTCGTCGATCGAGGAATGCCGGAATCCCGCGGTCCGGGAGAACACGAGGATCTTGTACGCCGGATCGGCAGCCGCCTGTGCCGCGGGGTGGGCAGCGGCCGGTGCCGCCTGCCGGGCCGGGGCGGCCGCTTGGTCCGCCCGGGTGGGCAGGGCGGTGGCCTGCGGGGCCAGACAGAGCGCAAGGCCGGTGAACAGGCCGAGAACAGCTGTGAGTTGCTTACGCATGTGAAGTCGCCTCCTTTCTACGGAAGGGTCCATTTCTGGTTGGGGCCGGTGTGGCAGGTCCACAGGTGGACCGGTGTGCCGTCGTTCCAGGTGCCGCCGGACGCGTCCAGGCACTTGGCGGACTGCGGGTTGCGGACGGTGCCGTCGGTCTGCGGCGCCCACTTCTGGGCGCCGCTGCCGTTGCACGTCCACAACTGCACCTTCGTCCCGTCAGCGGAGCCACCGCCGGACACGTCCAGACACTTGCCCAGCGCCTGAATCGTGCTGTCCGCGGCGATGGTCCAGGTCTGGGCGCTGGTGCCGTTGCAGGTCCACAGTTGGATCTTGGTGCCGTCGGCGGTGTTGGCGTTGTCGACGTCCAGGCACTTGCTGTTCACGCCCTTGACCGCGCCCGAGCGGACTCCGCCGCCGGAGGTGGTGAAGGAGAACTCGTCGACGTCGAAGAGCGCTCCGGAGCCGCCCTTGAAGACGAGGTACAACTGCGTGGTGGAGCCGGGCTGGTTGGTCAGGCCCGTGGTCACGTCCTGGAAGGTCTCCCAGCCGCCGGTCACCGGGACAGTCGCCGTGCCGAGCAGGGTGCCGGTCGGGGATCCGGCGCGTACTTCGATCGTGCCCCCCGCGCCCGCGGAGGAGACCCTGGCGGTGAACTGGGTGGCGTTGTCGAGGGCGTACGGGGTGAAGGAGATCCAGTCGCCGTTGTCGATGTTCCCGACGGTCTTGCCGCCGTGCGCCGGACCGTGCGCGATGACATCTACTCCGGCGGAAGCGCCGTAGTGCTCGGCCTGCCGGTGGGAGGGCTGGACGATGTGCTGGTCGTGCGTGGTCAGCGCGGGCTGGCCGTTCGCGCCCTTGTCGGTGTACTCGGCGTCGAGGACACCGAAGATGTTGGCGTTGGGGTCGTGTTCGCCGTCGGCCAGGGTCTGCAGCGTGCCCGTGCATCCCGTCGCCGAGGTCTGCGGGTGGCCGTGGCTGTCGTGTCCGACGATGAAGGAGACCTTGACCCGGGAGCAGTCGATGGTGCCGTCCTCGGGGTCGGTCACCGTCACCTTGAAGGGGATGGCGGAACCGAAGTCGTAGATACGGCCGTCCGCGGGCAGGTCGATCTTCACGCTGGGAGCGGTGTTGCCGACGGTGATCTGCACGGATGCCGTCGCGCTCTTGCCGGTCGGGTCGGTCACCTTCAGCGTCGCCGTGTACTGGCCGTTGGCCGTGTAGGTGTGCGAGGGATTGGCGGCGGTGGAGGTCGCGCCGTCGCCGAAGGTCCAGGCGTAGGTGAGAGCGCCACCGTCCGGGTCGGAACTGCCGGCCGAGGAGAAGGAGACCGCGAGCGGTGCCTTTCCGGAGGTGATGTCCGCCTTGGCCTCCGCGATCGGGGCGAGCCCGTCGGTGACGTGCTCGATGCGGTACAGGGCGGAGTTCTCGTCGCCGTTGAAGTAGCCGGTGCCGTAGTCGAGGACGTACAGGGCGCCGTCCGGGCCGAAGGCCATGTCCATCACCTGGGTGCCGCTCCAGGGGAAGGCGTTGATGGACTGCACGGTGCCGTCGCCGCCGGCCTCGATGCGCTTGATCCAGCGGCGCCCGAACTCGCCGGCGAAGAAGTCCCCGTCGTACTCCTGGGGGAACTTGACCTCGGAGGTGGACGCGGCGTCGTAGCGATAGACCGGGCCGCCCATCGGGGACTCGGAGCCGCCGCCGAACTCCGGTACGGACGTGCCGCTGTAGGGGATCCAGGCCGGTCGCGCCGGGGGCAGGTCCGTCAGGCCGGTGTTGCGCGGTGAGGTGTTCTTGGGGGCGGAGCAGGAGAAGGTGCTGCCCGAGGTGTTGGTGGCGAAGTCGTAGTCGGTGTAGGCGTCGTTGTTGCCGGTGCAGTACGGCCAGCCGTAGTTGCCGGCCTGGGTGATGCGGTTGAACTCGACCTGGCCCTCGGGTCCGCGCCCGGGCGCCGCGGTGCCGGCGTCGGGGCCGTAGTCGCCGAGGTAGACGATGCCCGTGGCCTTGTCCACGCTCATGCGGAAGGGGTTGCGGAAGCCCATCGCATAGATCTCGGGGCGGGTCTTGGCGGTGCCGGGCGCGAAGAGGTTGCCGCTCGGGACGGAGTACGTCCCGTCCGCGTTGACCTTGATGCGCAGTACCTTGCCACGCAGGTCGTTGGTGTTGCCCGCCGAGCGCTGGGCGTCGTAGGCGGGGTTGCGGGTGGCACGCTCGTCGATCGGGGTGTAGCCGTCGGAGGCGAAGGGGTTGGAGTCGTCGCCGGTCGAGAGGTAGAGGTTGCCCACCGCGTCGAAGTCGATGTCCCCGCCGACGTGACAGCAGATGCCGCGCGAGGCCGGAACGTCGAGGATCTTCTTCTCGCTGGCCAGATCCAGGGTGTTGTCGGCCTTCAGGATGAACCGGGACAGCCGGTTGACGCCGTCGAAGGGGGTGAAGTCGGAGGCCGACCCGTCGGAGGGAGCATCGCCGGCCGGCGTGCTCAACTTCGGGGCGTAGTACAGGTAGACGAAGCGGTTGGAGGCGAAGGCCGGGTCCACCGCGACGCCTTGCAGGCCCTCCTCGTCGTGACTGTATACATCGAGCTTGCCCGCCACCGTCGTGCTTCCGGCCGCGTCCGTCAGACGCAGCGTGCCGTCACGCGAGGTGTGCAGCACCGAACTGTTCGGCAGCACGGCGAGCGTCATGGGCTCCCCCGTCTCGGCCACGCCCTTGGCCAGCGTGACCTGCTGGAACTCGACCGCCGCCGCAGCAGTGCGGCCGACCGGATCCGGCGCGGCGGCAGCCGCAGTTCCAGGCAGGAGGCAACCGACGGTGCACGCCAACGCCAGCGCCAGTGAGCGGAGGGGTCTGGGTCTTGCGAGTCTGACGACTTTCTTGCGCACAGACGTCTCCCGAGGTGTGGGGTTGAGTGCAGGACCCGATCGGCCCTGTTCGGGAAGTGCAGGCGCGCGCCGTCGCGCCTCGAACCGGCCCGCACACCGCATGCACATGACCGGTCCAGTCCAAGGAAGTTAGCGGTCCTGAATCCGGCGCGTAACCCCTTTGACGCGAGATCGCTCAACTTTTTCTACGATCAGGACAAAGTAGGTGGGCGCCCTGGTCGCCTCCAAAGTCGGCCAGGGCGAGCAGGGCGTGGCAGACCTTCTCCGTGCCGCGGTGCTTGAAGGCGACCGCGCCGAGCACACGACGGTGATCCGCAATCTCCTGCCCAGCCTCGGCGTCCGATCCGGCAGCAGCGGTCCGTTCCTCGCCACTCGACGCCCGTCACGACACCCGGCAACCGGTCAGATGAACCGCAGGAGATGCCCTAGGCGGACTTGCGCAGCCGCAAGGTGGCTTTGACCGCCGCCTCGTCGTGGCTGAGTGGTCCGCTGCGGGCCAGCAGCCGTCCGGCCTGCTCGACGGCGAGAACTCCGAGTTCGCGGGTGTCCAGGGCGACGGTGGTCAGGGCGGGCTCGACGAGGGTGCCGAGCTGGAGGCCGTCGAAGCCGATGACCGCGAGGTCTTCGGGCACCCGGCGGCCGAGCCTTCGCGCGGCGCGCAGTGCTCCGATGGCGATGATGTCGTTGAACGTGAACACGGCGGTCACGTCGGGATGTTCGGTGAGGAGTTCACACAACGCGTGTTCTCCACCCTCGATGCTCTGCTCGGCACGGCTGACCGCGGCGGGCTCCAGGCCGTGGGCGGCCATGGCGGCGGCGTACCAGCGGTGACGGATGCTGGGCTCGGAGCGTGCGGCATGGTCGAGCATGCCGATGCGGTGGTTCCCCGCGTCGACCAGGTGCCTGATCGCGTCGTGGACGCCCGCCGCGCCGTCGATGCTGATGGCGTTGAACCGCTCGGCGCGGTGGTCGCGGTCGATGAGCACGACAGGAAGCCCGCGGATCAGCTTGTCGATCTCGTCCTCGGGCAGGGTGAGGTAACCCACGACGGCGTCCACCTGTGAGGCGATGACCTCCAGAGTGCCGCGCTCCTCCTGGACGCTGTCGCCGGTGTCGTAGACCACGACGTGCCAGCCGCGCTTGCGTGCTGCCTCCAGAGCCGCGGCGGCGACCTCGGTGAAGAAGGGGTTGAGCAGGTCGGGGATGACCAGGCCGATGGTTATGGAGTCCTGCCGTACGAGTCCCCGGGCGAAGCGGCTGGGCCGGTAGCCCAGCTCCTGGGCGGCGTCCAGCACGCGCTGCTTCGTGGAGGCGTCGATCTCGCCCTTGTCGTTCAGGGCCCGTGACACGGTCTGCCGCGACACTCCGACGGCCCGCGCCACATCGTCGATGGTCATCCTGCGCGGACCGTTCGCCGACGACGCCATCCCTCACCTCTGTCTGTTCGGTGTCACTTCAGAGCCTTGACACTTGTCCGTACATAAGCGCAGACTCCGAATCGCCTCGCTCCCGTGAGCGCTCACGTTACCGCTCACGGCGCTTTGTTCCAACCGCCCAGGCACCCGCCGCCAGTCGTTCTCTGGGAACGGAAAACATGAGCAACACAGATACGCGCACGCGCCTCGCCGCCCTCGCCACGGCCACCGGTATCGCTGTACTCCTCGCCGGCTGCTCCTCGTCGCCCACCGACTCGGACAAGGCCGCCGCACCCTCGTGCGCCCCCGCCAAGGGGAAGGTCGTCCTCCAGTATTGGAACACCGTTCCCGGCATGGACAAGGTCGTCGCGCTGTGGAACAAGAAGAACCCGGACATCCAGGTCGAGACGAAGAACATCTCCAACGATCAGTACGGCATCCTCGGCAACGCCCTCAAGGCGGGCAAGGCACCCGACCTGGCGCAGGTCGGCTACGACGAACTGCCCAACCTGCGCACGCAGAGCGCCTTCGTCGACGCCTCCGCCTGCAAGGACGCCACCGCCGCCAAGTCCAAGTTCGTCCCCTGGACCTGGTCCCAGACGAGCTTCGGCGAAACCGGCGTGTTCGCGCTGCCGCAGGACACCGGCCCGATGGCGCTCTTCGTCCGCAGTGACCTCTTCGAGAAGCACGGCATCGCGATCCCCAAGACCTGGGACGAGTACGCGACGGCCGCGCGGCAGCTGCACAAGGCGGACCCCGAGCTGGACATCACGTTCTTCGACCCGAACAACGCCGAGTGGTTCAACGGTCTGCTCTGGCAGAACAACGCCGAGATGTACAGCTACTCGGGCGACAAGTGGCACGTCACCGTCGAGTCGGAGCAGAGCAGGCAGGTCGCCGACTACTGGCAGAAGCTGATCTCCGACAAGCTCGTGCGCACCGACCTCGCCAACGGCTCGACGCAGATGTACGCCGCCTACCAGAAGGACCAGCTCGCCAGCTACGTCGGCGCCGCCTGGGGCTACAGCATGTTCCGCGACAACCTCCCCAAGCAGGAAGGCAAGTGGTCGATCGTGCCCATGCCGACCTGGGGCTCGAACGGCTCCTCGGGTGACTGGGGCGGCTCGACCGTCGCGTTCATGAAGGGCAGCAAGCACCTGTACGAGTCGGTGAAGTTCAACACCTGGCTCAACAGCGACCCCGAGGCCCTCGCGCTGGAGAACGAGCTCGGCGGTCTCTACCCGGCCGCGAACGCCGGACTCCGACTGCCCGCCCTCTCCCAGGGAGTTCCGTACTACAACAACGAGAAGATCTTCGACGTCTTCGCAGACTCGTCCAAGAAGATCGACACCAGCTTCGCCTGGGGCCCGACACAGAAGACGGTGAACCTGGCGCTGCAGGACGCGATGGCCAAGGCGGCCGCCGGAGACGGGACCCTCGGTGACGCCCTCGCCAAGGCACAGGCGACCGCACTGAAGTCCATGCAGGACCAGGCCATCCCGGCCGCGGCGGGCAAGTGACCTCAGCATGACAGACATCGCCACCCGGGCCACCGACACGCCCCGCGCGGTGCAGTCGCCGGGGGGCCGTCGCCGTCTCAGCGGCGGCGGCCCCCGGGCCGGTACCGTCCTCGCCTTCGTCACCCCCTTCTTCCTGCCGTTCGTGCTCTTCTACCTGGTGCCGGTCGGCTACGCGCTCTGGCAGAGCTTCCGCGTCGTACGGCGAACCGCCGGCCAGTACGGCACCTCGTACACGACGTTCGGCGGCTTCGAGCAGTACGGGCAGGTCTTCCAGAACAGCGAGTTCTGGGCCAGCATCGGCCGCATCGGGCTGTTCGGCATCGTCCAGGTCCCGGTCATGCTGTTCACCGCGCTGATCATCGCGCTGCTGCTGGACACACCCCTGCTGCGGCTCAAGGCGTTCTTCCGCATCACGGCCTTCATGCCCTACGCGGTCCCCGGTGTGATCGCCGCGATCATGTGGTCGTACCTGTACTCGCCCCAACTCAGCCCGGTCGTCGAGCTCTTCCAGGGCATCGGCCTCAAGCCGGACTTCCTCGGTCCGGGCGCGGTGCTGTGGTCGACGGCCAACGTCTCCACGTGGCTGTGGACGGGCTACAACATGCTGATCATGTACGCGGCGCTGCAGTCCATCCCGCAGGAGCTGTACGAGGCGGCCCGCATCGACGGCGCGACCAACTGGACGATCGCCTGGCGCGTCAAGGTGCCCATCATCCTCCCGTCGATCGTCCTGACCACGGTCTTCTCGATCATCGGCACGCTCCAGCTCTACGCCGAGCCGGCCGTGCTGCGTCAGATCTCCTCGAACATCTCCAGCACGTTCACTCCGAACATGCTGGCCTACGCGGTGGCGTCGGGGAACAACTACCAGCAGGCCGCGGCCATTTCGGTGGTCATCGCCGTCATCACCTTCGTCCTGAGCTTCGGCTTCATGCGACTGACCTCCAAGAGGGCGGGGCTGTGAGCACGCGAAACACGATCCGGGAAAGCCGCGTCAGCCGCACGGCGGTGATGGCGCTGATGCTGCTGCTGGCCGTCTACTTCCTGCTGCCGATCTACTTCCTGGTCGTCGCCGCGACCAAGCCGCAGGGTGATCTCGCCGCCACCAACGGCCTGGCCTTCTCCCACTTCAGCCTGTTCGACAACCTGCGCACGCTCTTCACCCGCAGCGACGGCATCTTCGGCCGGTGGGCCCTCAACACCGTCATCTACGCGGTGCTGGGCGCCGGGGTGGGGACGCTGATCTCCGCGCTGTGCGGGTACGCCCTCGCCAAGTTCCCTTTCCGGGGACGGGAGTTCCTGTTCTCGGTGGTCCTCGGCGGTGTCCTCGTCCCCACGACCGCGCTGGCCCTTCCGCTGTTCCTGCTGTTCTCGGCGACCGGGATCGTCAACACCTATCTCGCGGTGTTCCTGCCCAGCATCGTCAGCCCGTTCGGCGTCTACCTCGCACGTATCTTCACCAATGCGGCGGTCCCCCAGGAGCTGATCGAGTCGGCGCGCCTGGACGGCGCGGGCGAGTTCCGCACCTTCTTCTCGGTGGCGTTCAAGCTGATGACGCCGGCCCTGGTGACCATCTTCCTGTTCCAGTTCGTGGCCATCTGGAACAACTTCTTCCTGCCGATGGTGATGCTGCAGAAGGAGTCGCTGTTCCCCCTCACGCTCGGCCTGTACGAGTGGAACGGCCAGACGGCACGCGCCCCCCTCCTGCAGGAGTCCGTCATCACCGGCTCCCTGGTGTCGATCGTGCCCGTGATCATCGTCTTCATCCTGCTGCAGCGGTTCTGGCGTTCGGGACTCGCCGCCGGATCGCTCAAGTGACGTCACGCCCCACCGCCCGGCCCGCACAGAAGAAGGTTCTCCCAGCGATGCCCGACTCCGCCGTGTTCGTGCCCCACTTCCACTGGGACCGGGAGTGGTACGAACCGTTCCAGGTCTTCCGGCACCGGCTCGTCCAGGCCCTCGACACCGTCCTGGAGACGGCCGAGGCAGACCCCGACTTCCGGTTCACCGTCGACGGGCAGATGGCCGCCGTCGAGGACTACCTGGAGATGCGCCCCGAGAACCGGGACCGGCTCGCGGCACTGGTCCGCGAGGGACGGCTCGCCGTCGGC
Organism: Streptomyces sp. SAI-135; assembly: GCF_029893805.1. Classification (NCBI taxonomy): domain Bacteria; kingdom Bacillati; phylum Actinomycetota; class Actinomycetes; order Kitasatosporales; family Streptomycetaceae; genus Streptomyces; species Streptomyces sp. SAI-135. The sequence goes on along the minus strand of NZ_JARXYP010000002.1, from coordinate 8,943,975 downwards.
CCCTGGCTCATCCTCCTCGACGAGTTCCTCTGCTCCGGCGAGACCATCGTGCGCAACCTCCAGATGGGCTGGGCGGCCGCGGACCGCCTGGGCGGTGCGATGCCCATCGGCTACCTGCCCGACATGTTCGGCCACATCGCCCAGATGCCCCAGATCCTGGCCCGCGCCGGCATCGAGCACGCGGCACTGTGGCGGGGCGTCCCGGGCACCGTCGACGGCCACGCCTTCCGCTGGCGCGCCCCCGACGGCTCGCAGGTCCGCACCGAATTCCTCTTCGACGGCTACGACAACGGCCTCGACGTCCTCCTGGTGCCCGACCGGATCGCCGGCGCGCTGGACGAGTACGCCGGCATGACGGCCGAACGATGGGGCGGCGACCCGGTGCTGGCCATGGCCGGCACCGATCACCACGCGCCGGATCCTCGCCTGGCGTCCTGGCTGCGGCGGGCCGCCGAGGAGGGCCGTGCCATCACCGTCGCGACGCTCGACGAGTACATCCGCAAGCACACGCGCGACGAGGTCCAGGCCGTCGTCACCGGTGAACTGCGCAGCCACGTACGCGGGAACATCCTGCCCGGCGTCCTGTCGGTGCGGCTCGGCCTCAAGCAGCGGATGGCCCTCGCCGAACGCACGGTCGACCACGCCGAGCGCATGAACGCGCTGTGCTCCGCACAGGACGACTCCCCCTTTCTCGCCCTCGCCTGGCACAAGATCATCGAATCGACGGCGCACGACTCGGTGGTGGGATCGGGCACCGACGAGACCTGCGACCAGGTCGCGGCACGTCTCGCCGAGGCCGCGCAGACCGCCCGCGCGGTGCGCGACGCGGCACTCGCCGCCCCCGCAGCACTGGTGCCCGCGGACGGCCACCTGGTCGCCAACCCGCTCACGTCCCCGCGTACCGCGCTGGTCGAGGTGGATGTCGTGGCGCCCGGCGAAGGCGCGGTCCTGATCGCACGGTCGGCCGACGGTTCCGTGCAGCCCGTGCAACTGGTCTCCGAGGCCCCCACCGTCCTCAGCGACGAACGCATGGACGCCTTGCATCTGGAGCGGGTGCTGCGCCGCATCCACCGCCGCGAGCTCTTCGGCCGGCTCATCGACCACTACGAGCTCACCCCCCACTCGCTCGTCTTCCATCTCGCCGAGGTCCCCACCAGCGGGCCCTTCGATCTGATGGTGCTGCGTCGGGAGGTCGCCGCGGCGGCCGCCGCGCACCCGGGCCAGTGGCAGGTGCGGACACTGACGCAGGCCCGCGCGAGCGCGCTGGTGCCGGTGCACGTCCCGGCCCTCGGCCTGACGAGCTTCCGCGTCGAGGCGGGCGAGCCGTCCGCCGCCCCCAAGCCGCCGGTCGCACCCGCCACCGCCACCTCGCGCACCCTCTCCAACGGACTGGTCGAGGTCGAAGTGGCCGCGGACGGCACCCTGGACGTGACCGGCCCCGACGGGACGGTCCTGTACGGCGTCGGCCGGCTCGTCGACGGCGGCGACCGGGGTGACAGCTACAACTACGCACCCCCGGCCGCCGACGTCGTGGTGTCCGAGCCCGTGCACGTCACCGTCGACCTCGTCGAGAGCGGTCCCCTGCGCGCCCGGCTGCGCGTCACGCGCCTCTACGCATGGCCGGCCGCGCTCTCCAGCGACCGTGACGTGCGCAGCGAACAAAGGGTGCGCACGCCGGTGGAGATGCTCGTGGAGGTACGCACCGGGGAACCGTTCGTCCGTGTCTCCACCTCGTTCCTCAACCGGTCCGCCGACCACCGGCTGCGCCTGCACGTGCCGCTGCCCGAGCGGGTGGAAGGCTCCGCGGCCGCCGGGCAGTTCGCCGTCACCGCCCGCGGTCTCACCGCTGAGGGCGGCTGGGGCGAGTACCCGCTGCCGACCTTCCCCGCCAGTGCCTTCGTGTCGGCGGGCGCGGCCACCGTGCTGCTCGACCACTCCACCGAGTACGAACTGGTCGAGGACGGCTCCGCCCTCGCCCTCACCCTGCTGCGCGCCATCGGGTCGATCAGTGTCAACATCCACCCCCTGAGGGACGAGCCCGCGGCGAGCGAGATCCCCACGCCCGGCGCCCAGGAGCTCGGCGTGCGGATCGAGCACCGCTTCGCCGTCGTCCCCTCGGCGGCAGGCTGGCAGGATGCCCGAGCCGTCGCCCTGGCCGAGGAGTTCCGCAACGAGGTGCTCGTCACCCGCGGCACCGGGCCCGGTGACGGACAACTGCCGCCTGCCGCGGCCGGGATCCGGGTCGACGGTGAGAACGTCCAGGTCTCCTGCGTCCGCCGCGTCGTCGACCCCGCCCTCGGCACCGGGACCGAGATCCGGTTGACCGCCCTGCGGGATACCGCCTCCACGGTCCGCCTGACCGGAACGTTCACCGAAGCCACCACGGTCGACCTGCTCGGCAGAGCCCTCGCCCCGGTGCCGGTCGACGACGGACTCGAACTCTCCCTCGGCCCCTGGGAGATCCGGACCCTCGTGCTCAGGTGACCGTCAAGTCCCGCCGCCAGCACGCCACTTGCCAGCAGAAAGTAGTTCACCCTTGCCTTCCGAGCTCTCCGCCCTCGTATCGGACGTCACGCCGGGGCGCGGCGCACTCCGCCCGGCCCGCTCCTGGCTCCACTCCGACGCCCCCGCCCTGTCCCTGAACGGCTCCTGGCGCTTCCGCCTGTCCCCTACGGCGACGGTGGCGGAGGACTTCGCCGCCGAGGGCTTCGACGACCACGACTGGCACGACATGGCCGTGCCCTCGCACTGGGTACTCCAGGGCGACGGCGCCCACGGCCGGCCGATCTACACCAACGTCCAGTTCCCGTTCCCGATAGACCCGCCGTACGTCCCCGACGAGAACCCGACCGGTGACTACCGGCGCGCCTTCGAACTGCCTGCGGACTGGACGGACGCCGAGCGGGTCGTGCTGCGCTTCGACGGTGTCGAGTCACTGTTCCGCGTGTGGGTCAACGGGGTCGAGGCCGGCAGCGCCGGCGGCAGCCGCCTCGCCCACGAGTTCGACGTGACGTCGTCGGTACGTCAGGGCGACAACGTCATCGCCGTACGGGTGCACCAGTGGTCCGCCGCGAGCTACCTCGAGGACCAGGACCAGTGGTGGCTGCCGGGCATCTTCCGTGACGTCACGCTCCTCGCCCGCCCCGCGGCCGGCATCGAGGACGTCTGGCTGCGGACCGGCTTCGACTCCGGCCGCGGGCACATCGACCCCGAGATCGTCGCCGACACGACGGCTTTCCCCGTCACGCTGCGCATCCCCGAACTCGGCATCGAGGAGACATGGGCCACGGCAGCCGACCTCGCTCCCCTCGACCTCCCCGAGGTCGAACCCTGGTCCGCCGAGCGCCCTCGCCTCTACCAGGCCACGGTGTCCAACGCGGCCGAGACCATCTCCCTGCGCGTGGGCTTCCGCACCGTGGAGATCCGGGGGGACCAGTTCCTGGTCAACGGCCGGCGCGTGGTCTTCCACGGCGTGAACCGCCACGAGACGCACCCCGAGCGCGGCCGTGTCTTCGACGAGGAGCACGCCCGCGAGGACCTCGCCCTGATGAAGCGGTTCAATGTCAACGCCATCCGCACCAGCCACTACCCGCCACACCCGAGGCTGCTCGACCTCGCCGACGAGTACGGCTTCTGGGTCATTCTCGAATGCGACCTGGAGACGCACGGATTCCACAAGGTCGACTGGAAGGGGAATCCCAGCGACGACCCGGCCTGGCGCGAGGCGTACCTCGACCGCATCCGCCGCACGGTGGAACGGGACAAGAACCACCCGAGCATCGTCATCTGGTCGCTCGGCAACGAGGCGGGCACCGGCAGCAACCTGGCCGCCATGTCCTCCTGGGTCCACGCCCGCGACGCCGGCCGGCCCGTGCACTACGAGGGCGATCATGCCGGCGAGTACACGGACGTCTACTCCCGCATGTACTCGTCCGTGCCGGAGACCGAGGCGATCGGCACCGACGGTTCACGCGTGCCGCTGCTCGACTGCACTCCCGCCCAGGGAGCGCGGCAGCGTACGAAGCCGTTCCTGCTGTGCGAGTACGCCCACGCCATGGGAAACGGGCCTGGAGCCTTCGATCAGTACGAGGCGCTGGTGCACGCACACCCCCGCCTGCACGGCGGCTTCGTGTGGGAGTGGCGCGACCACGGCATCCTGGCGAGGACAGCGGAGGGCACGCCGTTCTACGCCTACGGCGGTGACTTCGGCGAGGTCGTGCACGACGGCAACTTCGTGATGGACGGCATGGTCCTCAGCGACGACACGCCGACGCCGAGCCTGCACGAGTTCAAGGCGGTCGTGCAGCCCATGGCGTTCTCCTTCGAAGGAGACAAGCTCGGCGTCTCGAACCTGCGGCACTCGGCCGACACCTCGGACCTGCGGTTGCGGTGGCGTGTCGAGCATGACGGACGAGTTGTGGAGTCGGGCGAACTGGAAGCGCCCGTCGTCGCGGCGGGAGGGTCGGAGTGGGTGCCACTGCCGCCGGTCCCCGTCGCCCCGGACGCCGAGACCTGGCTCACCGTCGAGGCCGTACTGGCCACGGCGACCCCTTGGGCCGAGGAAGGGCACGTGGTGGCGACGGCCCAGTCGGACCGCTCGGTACGTCGTCCCGTCCCCGCCGTGCGCACCCGGGCAGACTGGCAGCAGGGCACCGGAACGCTGACCCTGGGCGTGGCGGAGTTCGTCGACGGGTCCTTGGTACGTCTGGCCGGGCGGGCTGTGTCGGATCCACGGCTGGAGCTGTTCCGGGCACCGACCGACAACGACGAGGGCGCCTCCGACGAGGTCGAGAACAGCGACGCCTCCGTACCGGGCGTCTCGAACGCCGAACTGTGGCGGCGTGAGGGACTGCACCGGCTGACGACACGGCGCGTGAGCGTCGAACGGGCCGAGGACGCCCTGCGCACCCTCGACAAGGTGTCGGCTGCGGATTCCGACCTGTTCGTGATGGTGGAGACCATCTGGACGCTCGACGGTGGAGAACTCGAACTGCGCGTGGAGATCGAGCCGTCGAGCGGCTGGCGCACGGTGTGGCCGCGGGTCGGGATCCGTCTGGCCCTGCCCGATGGCACGCAGCCCGTGGACGGGGCCGAGTGGTTCGGCCTCGGTCCGCTGGAGTCCTACCCGGACAGCGTCCGGGCGGCGCTCACGGGCCGCTTCTCCTCCTCCGTCCGCGACCTGGCGGTCGACTACGCCCGCCCCCAGGAGACGGGACACCGTTCCGGGCTGCGCGAGTTGTCGCTGACGAGCGGCGGTCACGAGGTGCTGCACCTCGTCGCGCTGCCCGACACCCGCGGACGCCGACCCGGCTTCGTCCTCAGCCGCCACACACCCCAGGAGATCACCGCGGCCGATCACCCCTACGAACTCCCCGTTTCCACCACGACGCACCTGCACATCGACGCGGCCCAGCACGGCCTGGGCTCACGCGCCTGCGGCCCGGACGTCTGGCCGGACTTCGCCCTGCGCCCGGAGGCATACACGATCCGGCTGCGGATCGGCGGGCCGCGGTGAAGCCGGTGAGGTGACAGGGGCTGGTGACGGCGGTGCCTGTCTGCGGGCAGGAAGCGGGAGGCACCGCCGCCCTCGCACCACGGTTCCGTCCTTCCACCGCTGCCGGTGGCCAGAGGCAATGAGCGGCGTCGTGACTCAGGTGACGGGAAAGCGGTCAGGAGCGAGCGCGGCAAGGAGGGACTCGATGACCAGTTCCGTGGACGCTGCCATGTCGACGGCGTCCGGGTCGAGAAGCCACTGCGTCTGGAGCCCGTCCATGACGGCGATGACCGCGTTGGCGGCGTGCCGTACGCGGTCCTCGTCCGCCTCTGCGAGCCCGCACGCCTCGGTCATGGCCTCGGATACGAAAGCCCGCAACCCGGCGTACCGGTCTCGGAAGTAGCCCTGGGCCGGATGGTCATCGGTGACGGACTCGGCCGACAGTACGGCGTAGAGCCGGACGATGCCCTCGCGCTCGGCGTTGCGGTACGCGGTGTCGACGAGGTGGCGGAGAAACCTCAGCCCCGTCGGCCTTTGGGTGCCGAGTTGCTCGATGTCCGTCTCGTCGCGCAGTTCGAGGACGCTGGTGAGCAACAGTGACTTGGAACGGAAGTAGTGCAGGACGCCTGCCTGGGTCAGCCCGACGCGGTCGGCGATCTCGGCCAGGGAGGCGTTGTTGTAGCCCCGGGCCGCGAAGGTGTCCATCGCGATGCGGAGGATGTCCTGCTGTCGGCGTTGGGCCTCGGCGCTGCGAGGGACGCGGGGCCCTTTCCGAGCGCCACGTCCCACTCCGCTTACTGACTGGTCAGTCACTCGCACCAGCCTACGCCGACTCTGCCCGCCCCCGGATGATCTTTTCACCTTCGCTCGACATTGTGACGCACACCACTTACTAAGTACTTAGTAAGTGTGCTTTCATGACGCCGTTCTTCCGCTGGACCCGCATGCCACCCCCTGATGACCGAGTCCTACACGCGCCGCAAGTGACGCCCGAGTCCTGCACGCGCCGCAGCGCGGCACCCCTCCCCTGATCACCCTCCCGACCGGCCGGCAACACGGTTCCGGTTCGGCGTACCGAGTGCACCACCCTTCGAGCCCCGATCGGCTCGCACCTCCTCGCACCCCACGGCGAGCCGGTCGGCACCCCCCACCTGTCACCGACCCGAAGGAGACCCGCACCGTGTCACACCGCAGCAGAACCAGTCCGACACGGGCCGGGGCCACCGCCCTGGCCCTGGCTCTCGCCGTCACCGGTCTCAGCTTCACCGGCGGCGAAACCGCGCAGGCCGCCGACCCCGTCGCGCAGGTGTGGGTCACCACGCCGGACGGCTCCCGCAGGCTCAGTCCCGACGGCAGCCCGGCCTTCAACAGTTCTCCGCAGGGCATCGACCTGCGTATCGACGCGAACCAGAGGGGGCAGCGTTACACCGGAGCCGGAGCCTCGGTCACCGGCGCCTCAGCGCGCCTCATACAAGGACTCCCGCAGGACCGGCGCAGTGAGCTCATGCGGTCGCTTTTCTCCACCTCGGGCGACGGCATCGGCCTGTCCTACCTGCGCCAGCCGCTCGGCAGCAGCGACTTCGACGCGACGAACGACCCGCACTCCTACGAGGACACGCGCGGGCAGTTCTCCATCGACCGGGACAGACAGGAGATCATCCCGGTCATCAAGCAGGCCCTCGGGGTCAACCCGTCCATCCGCCTGATGGGCACGCCCTGGTCGCCACCTGCCTGGATGAAGACGAACAACTCACTCAACGGCGGCAGCCTCAAGCCCGAGAACTACGGCGATTTCGCGGACTACCTGGTCAAGACGATCAAGGCGTACGGCCAGGAGGGCATCACCCTGACCGACCTGACGGTGCAGAACGAGCCGGAGAACCCCACGAGCTATCCCTCGATGTCGATGACCTCGGCACAGCAGGCCGACTTCATCAAGGTGCTCGATCCCAGGCTGACGGCAGCCGGCCTGCCGACCAACATCCTGGCCTTCGACCACAACTGGGACCACCCGAACTACCCGCTCGACGTCTTCTCCCGTACGTCCGGGATCAACCGCGTGATCGGTGCCGCCTTCCACTGCTACGGCGGCAGCCCCTCCGCGCAGCAGCAGGTGATCAACGCGGGCAGGCGAGTGTTCTTCACCGAGTGCTCCGGTACCGAGAGCAGCAACCCGGCCAACACCTTCGGCGACAGCCTGCGCTGGCAGGCCGAGAACCTCGTCGTACAGAACATGCGCAACGGTGGCGAGACCGTGGTGACGTGGAACCTCGCGCTCGACCAGAACGGTGGGCCGCACCAGGGGCTCTGCGGCACCCGGTGCAACGGCGTCGTGGAGATCGCGGGCGGCAACGTCAACCGGGGTGCGGAGTACTACTCGCTCGGCCACATCAGCAAATTCGTCAAGGCTGGCGCGACCCGGATCGGCTCCACCAGCCAGGGCGGCGGCGGTGTGCAGGACGTCGCCTTCCAGAACCCGGACGGCTCCCGTGTCGCCTACGTGGTGAACACCTCCGGCAGCGCCCAACGCTTCTCCCTCACCGACAACGGCCGGTCCCTCGCCTACACCTTGCCGGCCGGCGCTGTGGCCACCTTCGTATGGAACCCGGCTGACGGCGGTTCCACCGGGCCGATCGACTCCGGCACCTGGTACCGAGTGGCGAACGCGGGCAGCGGCGCCTGCCTGGACGCCGCCGACTGGGGCACGGCCAACGGAACCGCCCTGCAGCAGTGGACCTGCGGCGACGGAGCCAACCAGAAGTGGCAGTTCCGGTCGACGGGTGACGGCTACTACCAGGTCGTCAACCAGCACAACAACAAGTCCTGGGACGTCGACGGCGGCACCGGCGCGACGGCCGACGGCACCAAAGTCCACCTGTGGGACTACGTGGGCGGCACCAACCAGCAGTGGCGCCCTGAGTCCATCGCCTCAGGTGGATACCGCTTCGTGACCCGGCACAGCGGAAAGTGTCTGGCCGTGGACGGCGGCTCGACAGCCAACGGCGCGAAGCTGTCCCAGCAGCCCTGCTCCGGCGCGACGGCCCAGTCGTTCAGCCTGACCGGCTGACCTGCGCGCCTGATTCTCCCACCTGTCCAGCAGCGGGGTACGGCCCCTCGGCCGGCCCCGCTGCCGTCGTACCGCGTGGCCGTCCCGACCCCACGCCGCCGTCCGTGATCACAAGTGCGTCATACATGATGACGGAGTGCATGCAGCTTCCGGACAAGCGTGAACGACGAGGGAACCGTGACCTATCAACTCAGCTTCTTCTGCCGCTCTGGAGAAGAGAGCGGGGACGAGGCACTTGATCGTCTGTTGGATCACCTCCTGGAGAGCGGCGTCCCTCTGGTCGGCGAGTGCCTGGGACCGTACGAGGCACCGGTGGCCGCCTTCAGGCTCGGTACTGGCCGCAGCGGCAGCGACAGGCCAGTCGCGGACCTGTTGACGCTGGAAGTACACGTGGGCGTAGCCGAGATCGCTGAGTCCGTGATCGCCGCTTCGCCGAACGACGAGCACGGCATCTGGGGATGCGACTTGCTGGCCACTGTCACCCTCAGCGGGGACAACCCCGACTGGCCTCTGGTGGACCGCATCTGGGCCGCCGTGGTGAGCCTGTGGGGTGCGGTTCCGTGGGACGAGTCCTCAGGATTCGAGATTGCTGCCGGGACATCGCAGCACTGAGCTTTCAGCAGGATCTTGCCCGGTCGGCGGCCTTAAGGCGCCGAGGCTCAGCCTCGCCGGCCCCAGTCCAGGCGGTCGGCCAGACCGGCGGCAGCGAAGGCGGCTGCCAACTCGTCATGGCCCTCCGTGAAATGGGCCCAACTGTCGTAGTGGACGGGGATCACGCGGCGGGCGCCGAGGAGTTGGGCCGCCTCGGCTGCCTGGGCGCTGCTCAGGACGATCAACTGGTTGGCGAAGAGTTCGGGGAAGCGGGGGGCGCCGGCGAAGAGGAGTGCGGTGTCAATGGGGGCGAAGCGCTCGGCTATCTCCTTGACCACGTCGAGGGAGGCGTTGTCGCCGCTGACGTAGACGGTCGGCAGGTCCTCTCCGGTCAGGACGAAGCCGACGACCTGTCCGGTCACGCGCTCGACCTTCTCACGCGGGCCGGGGCCGTGTATGGCGGGGACTCCTGTCACGGTGATCGTGCCGCCGTCAGGGCGGTTCAGTTCGACGGATTCCCAGTCGGCCAGACCCTTGGCTCCGTCCTTGAGGCGCTGCCCGCCGCCAGGGGTGGTGAGGGTGAGCCCGACGTCGGCAAGCAGGGCCCGGCCGGACTTGTCCAGGTTGTCGGGATGCTCGTCGTGCGACAGCAGAACCACGTCTATGGAGCCGAGATCGGCGGGGACCCCGCTGGAGGGGGCTGTCTTGGTGAGGAATCGGCCGTCAGGACGGGCGTAGTCGCCCGGGGCGTCGAAGGTCGGGTCGGTGAGGAAGCGCAGGCCGCCGTACTCGAAGAGGGCGGTGGGGCCACCGAAGACCCGGACCGGGAAGGGATGGGCGGTTGCGGGAAGAGAAGACATGAAGCACCTCACGGATGAGCGTCTTTTAACCGTGAGAAGAACCTAGTCGCTTCTCACGGATACACGCAAGGACTAACATGAGAAACGTGAAAGAGTCCCCGACTGACCAGCTCGGTCTGCCGCCCGCTCAGGGCGAGGAGGAGCACCTCTCCCTCGCCCTCGCCAACAGCGCGATCGTGCTGACGGGCGGGCACACGGTCGATCTTCTGGGCACCCCCGCGCAGGCGAACCACTGGTTGACGGAACGCGGTCTCGCACCGGTCGACGCCGGCATGCGGGAGATGTGCGCGACCCAACTACGCTCGCTGCGCGAACAGATCAGGTCGCTGTTCGCCGCTCGCGCCGAAGGGCTGGCTGCCCTCCCCGCCGCGATCAGGGCCGTCAACGACGCGATGACCCGCGTTCCCACCGCTCCGCTGCTGCAGTGGGACGACAAAACCGGCCCCTACCGCTCCACCCCGCACCCCACCACCGCGATCGTCGACCACGCCCTGGCCACCCTCGCCGCTGACGCCGCCGACCTGCTCACGGGCCCCGACGCGGACCGCCTCACCGCCTGCGGCTCCGCCCCCTGCAACCGCTACCTGCTCCGCCACGGCCGCCGCCACTGGTGCTCCACCCGCTGCGGCGACCGCGCACGCGCCGCCCGCGCCTACGCCCGCCGCACCGCCTCTCCCTGACACCGAACCCAGCGTCCACCCGTCCTGAAGCCGCTTCTGATTCCGGCGCCACGCGTCACCCGAGGGCGGCCGTCCGAATGCGCCCGCACAGCCCCGGTGTGAGACTGCTGAACCATGGGCGCCAGACGGCTCGCGACCTGAGGGAGGCGGAACGAGGTGACGATGCCCGAGGCCGGTGAGGACCAGTTGCACCAGTTCCTGGCCGACTCGGCCAACCGGACCGTCGACCTCACCACCGCCATGGCCCGCTGCACCAAGGCCCTCGGGTTGCGTCACTCGGTGGCCTACCTCGCCGACATCCAGCAACGTCACCTGGTCCCGCTGACCGATGTGACCGCGACGCTCCCCATCGACGACTCCCTGGCCGGCTGGACGTACCGCACCCAGTCCCTGCGAGTCGAGCCCGCGGACTCCGGCGCGATGGTGGCCTGGTTCCCCTTGCTGGACGGCGCCGAACGACTGGGAGTCCTGGCCGTCCACTCCCCCTCCCTCACCGCCGCCTCCCTGAATCGCGGCAAGGCCCTGGCCACCCTCGTGGCGATGATGGTCACCTCCCGGCGCACCTTCAAGGACTCCTACGTCCAGCGCACCCGCACCGAACGCATGCAACTGCCCTCCGAGATGCTGCGCGCCTTCCTGCCGCCCCGGACGATCGGCAACACACGCGTGGTCTCCACGGCCGTCCTCGAACCCGCCTACGAGATCGGCGGCGACGCCTTCGCCCACGCCCTCACCGAGACGACGCTGCACGCCACCGTCCTCGACGCCATGGGGCACGACCTCGCCTCCGGCCTGACCAGTGCCCTCTCCCTCGCGGCCTGCCGCAACGCCCGCCGCGTCGGAGCCGAACTGCCCGAACTGGCACAGACCGTGGACGACGCCCTGGCCCAATGGCTGCCCAACCAGTTCTGCACCGGCGTCCTCGCCCAACTGGATCTCGCCTCGGGCGTTCTGCGGTGGTACAACTGCGGACACCCCGCCCCCTTGCTCATCCGGGACCAACGGCTGATCGAGGGTGCCTTGGAGAGAGACGCCGACCCTCCGCTGGGACTGCCGTCCCTGCTCGGCGACCGCGGCCGCACGATCCACGAGGTGACACTGCGACCGGGCGACCGGGTCCTGCTCTACACCGACGGTGTCACCGAGGCCCGCACCCACGACGGGGAGTTGTTCGGGCTCCAGCGGTTCGCCGACTACGTCATCCGCGCAACCGCCGCGGGAGAGCTGGCCCCGGAGAGCCTGCGGCGGCTGATCCACTCGATCCTGGACGCGGAGACCAGCCGGCTCCGGGACGACGCGACCATCATGCTGGTGGAGTGGCAACCGCGTACGCAGTGACGCACGAACGGGACGCGGCCGCCGCCGCCCCGCCGGCCGCGAGGCCGGGCAATCAGCAGGCGCCGGCCGTTCTGGGGGAAGCGTCGAACCCAGGGAACTGCCCCGGCCTGAGGCGCAGTTGCTCCAGAGCTTGCTTCAGCTACTCGTAGCGTGCTGCGTGCGCACCGCGATGTCTCCATCAGGTAATTGCGAGGACTGCCCCATAATTTGCGGACGTGCATCGACCTCCGGAGACGTTCACTCAGGCGACTCAACCCACCCATGACCGACCTGACGGCGGACGGCAGAGGGCAGCGGCCGCAAGCAGTGCACACCCGGACGCGGGGCGCCGCTCGGCCTCTCTCCTTCCGCTTTGCCACCGTTATCGGGGACGTGCGCCACGCCGCCGAACTCCCCGTGCCACCCCCTCACGCCCCAGGCTCACGGTCGCCTGCACGAGGCCCCCCTTGCGTCGCTGACGACTAGCCGACGCTCAACTGTCGAGCAATTACAAAACTGACGCGCAATCTTGCGCAGTCTTGTCAGCGGTGGTTGAGTGTGGCCCGCCCCACAACGCACCCGAGCACAGTCGGTGGGGCCTCCTCCACGTCATGCCCGAAGGGGACCCACCCATGAGAGTTGCCCGGTTCCGTCGTACGCGTCGCGCCAGCGCGGCCGCCCTTGTCTCCGCGCTCACCCTGACCGCCCTGGCCGCCTGCGGCACCAGCAGCAGCAGCGACGACAGCGACGGCTCCCAGGGGAACGGAGCGAGCGACCCGTCCGCCCCGCTGGACCCCAAGACGAAGGTGACCATCACCATCGACTGCATGCCTCCGACCGCGAAGGCGGCCGAGCTGAAGGAGTGGAAGGAGGACGTCGCCGAGTTCAACAAGACGTACCCCAACGTCACCATCGAGGGACGCTCCACTCCCGGCCAGTGCCTGGAGCCCGCCCGCTTCACCGCCATGCTGAAGGCCAAGTCGCAACCGGACGTCTTCTACACCTACTTCACCGACCTGGACCAGGTGCTCTCCGAGAACGGCGCCGCAGACATCAGCGCGTACGTCAGCGACAAGTCGGTGCCGGCGCTCAAGGACATCGACCCCAACGTGCTCGGCCAGCTCAAGAAGGACGGCAAGCTCTACGGTCTGCCCACCAGCAACTACACGATGGGCCTGCTCATCAACCGCAAGCTGTTCAAGCAGGCCGGCCTCGACCCCGACAGTCCGCCGCGTACCTGGGACGAGGTCCGTTCCGCCGCCAAGAAGATCGCCGACCTGGGCGACGGTATCGCGGGATTCGGTGAGTACAGTGCCGGCAACACCGGCGGCTGGCACTTCACCGCCCAGCTCTACAGCCGGGGCGGGAACATCGTCGACGCGAGCGGCAAGAAAGCCGCCTTCAACGACACCCTCGGCAAGCAGGTCGCCGAGAACCTCCACGCCATGCGCTGGGAGGACGACAGCATGGGCAAGACCCAGTTGCTGAAGTGGGGCGACCTCCAGAAGCAGATCGCCACCGACAAGCTCGGCATGTACCTCGCCGCCCCGGACGACATCGCGTACATGGTCCAGCAACTCGGCGCCACGTACGAGAACTTCGGCATGGGCCCGATCCCCGGCGGACAGAGCACCCTCGCCGGCGGCAACAACTACATGATCAAGCAGGGCATCTCCGGCGACAAGATCAAGGCCGCGATCGCCTGGCTCAACTTCAAGAACCTCACCGTCGGCAAGGGCCAGTTCGACTGGGAGCGGACCAAGGCCGACAAGCTCCCGGTCGGTGTGCCGCAGCCCAACTTCTGGCTCAACGAGTCCAAGACCAAGGACGACGCCGCGCGCCAGGCGAACGCCACCATGCCGGTCGCCAACTTCAAGACGTTCATGGACAACCCGGTGCCGGGCAAGGCCGAGCCGCCGAAGGCGCAGGAGATCTACAAGGTCCTCGACAACGTCATGTCCGGCATCCTCACCAACAAGAACGCCGACGTCGACAAGCTGCTTGCCACCGCCGAGTCGCAGGTCAACCAGGTCCTGGCCAACCAGTGACCGGCACGGGCGGGGCGGCCGGAAGGCGGCCCCGCCCGGCAGCAGATCCAGCAGCCCAGCACCGAGGAGCGACGATGTCGGCCCCGAGCCTGACCCCGAGCAAGGCGGGACCCTCCCGCCCTCCCGAGCCGCGCGCGGCGGGCCCATCGACCCGCGGCGGCTCCTTCGCCAACAGCCTCAGGCGCAACCTGACGGCCCACGGCTTCCTCATCGGAGCCGTGCTGTGTTTCCTGGTGTTCTCCTGGTACCCGATGATCCGGGAGTTCCTGCTCGCCTTCCAGAAGACCGAGAGCGGACAGACGACCTGGGTCGGCCTCGACAACCTCGAAACCGTCTTCAACGACCCGGCGTTCTGGCAGGCCTGGCGCAACACGCTCCTGTTCACCGTCCTCGCGCTGATCTTCGGCTTCGCGGTGCCGTTCGTCGCCGCCGTGGTCATCAACGAGTTCCGGCACGGGCAGGGCTACCTCAGGCTGCTCGTCTATCTGCCCGTGATGCTGCCGCCCGTCGCCTCGGTGCTGCTCTTCAAGTACCTCTACGACCCCGGATACGGCCTGCTCAACGAGGTGTTCGGGTTCTTCGGGGTGCCCGCGCAGCAGTGGCTCCAGGATCCCGACCTGTCCATGCTCTCCGTCGTCATCGCAGCGACCTGGATGAACATGGGCGGCGCCACCCTGATCTACCTCGCGGCGCTCCAGGGCGTCCCGGGCGAACTGTACGAGGCGGCGGAACTCGACGGTGCCGGCCTGCTCCGCAAGATCTGGCACATCACCATCCCGCAGACCCGGCTCATCCTCTCACTGATGCTGCTCATGCAGATCATCGCGACGATGCAGGTCTTCGTCGAACCCTTCCTCCTGACCGGCGGCGCCGGCCCCGAAGGCTCCACGACCACCGTCGTCTACCTGATCTACCAGTACGCGTTCAACTTCAACAACTACGGCGCCGCGGCGGCGCTCGGCCTGCTGCTCCTCGTCCTGCTCGCCGGATTCTCGGCGCTCTACGTGAAGCTCAGCCGCGCCGAGGACAAGTAGGCCAGGGAGCCCACCATGTCGACACGCACACTCATCTCGCCCGCAACCCTCGCCAGGCCGAAGGGCAAGGCGGTGTACTGGACGGTCTTCGCCGTGGTCGTCGCCGGATTCACGCTGGCCTTCCTCGGACCGCTCTACTGGCTCGTCTCCAGCGGCTTCAAGGACACCCAGGAGGTCGTCCAGACCCCGCCCACCCTGGTGCCGAAGAGCTTCACACCGGACAGCTACAGCCGCGCCTGGGACGTCATGGACCTGTCCTCCCTGCTGTTCAACACCCTGTACTACGCGTTCGGCGCCCTCGCCTTCCAGCTCGTCCTGGACGTGGCGGCCGCCTACTCGCTGTCCAAGCTGCGTCCCGTCCTGGGCAAGGCGATCCTGGGCATGATGCTCGCGACGCTGATGATCCCCGCCACCGTGCTCGTCGTCCCCCAGTACCTGACGGTTCTCGACGTGCCGCTCGTGGAGCGCAACCTGCTGAACTCACCCTGGGTGATCTGGCTGCCGTCCGTCACCAACGCCTTCAACATCTTCCTGCTGAAGCGCTTCTTCGACTCCATACCGCAGGAACTGCTCGACGCCGCCTCCATGGACGGCGCCGGCCCGCTGCGCACCCTGTGGTCCATCGTGCTGCCGATCTCCCGCCCCATCCTGGGCGTGGTCTCGATCTTCGCGGTCGTCGGAGTCTGGAAGGATTTCTTGTGGCCGATGCTCACCCTGCCCGACCCCGCCAAGCAGACCCTGAACGTCGGTATCTACTCCCTGTCCAACGGCGTCCCCGTCAACGTACTGATCGCGGCGCTGACCATCGCCTCGATACCGACACTGCTGATCTTCCTGGTCTTCCAGCGCAACATCATGAGCGGCCTGACCGCCGGAGGCCTCAAAGGCTGACGGCCACCACCTGACGGCCACCACCGCGAACCTGGCTCCGCCCTGCCCCCCAAGGACTCGCCGCCGCCCCGTCACCACCCGCCCCGCAGCGACCGGAGCGGCGGCGAGGCACCTCTTCCTGCCCGAAAGGACCACTCTGTGGCAGCCCCTCACGCACCCGGCCCCGACCTCTGGTGGCGCGACGCCGTCATCTACCAGGTGTACCCCCGCAGCTTCGCCGACGGCGACGGCGACGGCACCGGTGACCTCGCGGGCGTCCGGGCGAGACTGCCCTACCTCGCCGAACTCGGCGTCGACGCCGTGTGGTTCACCCCGTGGTACGCCTCGCCCCTCGTCGACGGCGGTTACGACGTCGCCGACTACCGCACCATCGACCCCGCCTTCGGCACCCTCGCCGAGGCCGAGAAGCTGATCGCCGAGGCCGCCGCGGTCGGTATCCGCGTCATCGTCGACATCGTCCCCAACCACGTGTCCAACCAGCACGCCTGGTTCCAGGCGGCCCTGGCCGCCGGCCCCGGCAGCCCGGAGCGGGAGCGGTTCCACTTCCGCCCCGGACGCGGCGAGCACGGGGAACTGCCCCCGAACAACTGGCCCTCCCAGTTCTCGGGCCCCACCTGGACGCGCGTCCCGGACGGCGAGTGGTACCTGCACCTGTTCACCCCCGAGCAGCCCGATCTCAACTGGTCCCACCCCGAGGTCCGCCAGGAGCACGAGGACGTGCTGCGCTTCTGGTTCGAGCGCGGTGTCGCCGGTGTTCGCATCGATTCCGCCGCGCTGCTCGCCAAGGATCCCGCGCTCGCCGACTTCGTGGAGGACGTGGACCCCCACCCGTACATCGACCAGGACGAGCTCCACGACATCTACCGGTCCTGGCGTGCCGTGGCCGACGAGTACGGCGGCGTCTTCGTCGGCGAGGTGTGGCTGCCCGACGCCGAGCGCTTCGCCCGCTATCTGCGCCCCGACGAGCTCCACACCGCGTTCAACTTCAACTTCCTCGCCTGCCCCTGGGAGCCGGACCGGCTGCGGCGCACCATCGACAACACCCTCGCCGAGCATGCCCCTGTCGGAGCTCCCGCGACCTGGGTGCTGTGCAATCACGACGTCACCCGCACCGTCACCCGCTACGGCCGCGAGGACACCGGGTTCGACTTCGCCGCCAAGCGTTTCGGCACCCCCACGGACCTCGCACTGGGGACGCGTCGTGCCCGGGCCGCCGCCCTGCTGACCCTGGCCCTGCCCGGTTCGGTCTACCTCTACCAGGGCGAGGAACTGGGCCTGCCCGAGGCCGACATCCCCCTCGACCGTATCCAGGACCCCATGCACTTCCGCTCCGGCGGCGTCGATCCCGGCCGCGACGGCTGCCGGGTCCCGCTGCCGTGGGAGGCGCAGGCCCCCGCCTACGGTTTCGGCACGGGGGCCGCGCCCTGGCTGCCGCAGCCCGAGGACTGGGCGCCGTACGCGGTGGACCGCCAGAGCGGTGACCCGCGGTCGATGCTCACGCTCTACCGCGAGGCGCTGCGCATCCGGCGCTCCGAGCCGGCCTTCGGCCACGGGCCGATGCAGTGGCTGCCCGCCGAGGTGGGAGTGCTGGCCTTCGCCCGTCCCGGGGGACCGATCTGCGTGGTCAACCTGTCCGAGGCGCCCGTCGATCTGCCGGTGGCCGGCGAAGTGCTCCTGTCCAGCGGCCCGTTGGAGAGCGACGGCAAGCTGCCGTCGGACACGGCCGTCTGGCTGCGGACCGCCTGACCCGGCTGCCCCTGCGCGCCTCGTCGGCCGGGCGCGCGGGCACCACCCCGGCAGTGCGACACCGAACCACGGCACCGCTCACCCTTCCCCCGACCGCATCCGCAGGTGTCTTCCCTTCGACAGAAGCGAGATCCGATGTCCTCCAGACGCGTCCGCACACACACCGGCACGAGAACCACCGCCGTGCTCTGCGCACTCCTCACCCTCGGCTCGGTGGCAGGCACCACGGCCGCCGCCGCACCCGGCGGGTCGCACGACGGCCGCGGCAACCGCCCGGTGCTGACCCGGGCGGGGCTGGAGCCGGCGCTGGTCGCCGGGCGCGGCGCGGACGTGGACTTCGACGAGCAGGAAGCCGAGAACGTCACCACCAACGGAACCGTCATCGGCCCCGACCGCACCCCGTACACGCTCGCGTCGGAGGCGTCCGGGCGCAAGGCCGTCAAACTGTCCCCCGGACAGTACGTCGAGTTCGTCCTGCCACGCGCCGCGAACGCTCTCAACCTGCGCTACAGCATCCCCGACGCACCTGGGGGTGGCGGGATCACCGCCCCCCTCGACGTGAGCGTCGCCGGCCGGCACCGCACGACGATGACGCTCACCTCGCAGTACTCCTGGCTGTACAACCAGTACCCCTTCACCAACGACCCCGACGCCGACCTCCTGCACCCCGACTGGTGGATCGCCGAGTGCTCCTGCGTTCCGTCGGCCACCACACCGGCCCCGCGGATCGACAAGCCGTTCCGCCCCACCCACTTCTACGACGAGCAGCGTCTGCTCCTCGGCCGCACCTACCGTGCGGGTGACGTCGTACGGCTGACGGTTCCCACCGGCAGCGGCGCGGCCTGGACCGTCGTGGACCTGTTCGACACCCAGCTGGTGGGCGCGCCGAAGACCGTCCGCGGCGGCGTGGACGTCCGGGCCTTCGGAGCGGACCCCAGCGGACGACGGGACGCGGCACCCGCCATCGAGCGGGCCATCGCGTTCGCCCGCCGCGCCGACCGGCCCGTCTACCTTCCGCCGGGCACTTTCCAGGTCAACCGGCACATCGAGGTCGACGACGTCACCCTCACCGGTGCGGGCAGTTGGTACACGATCCTCAAGGGGCGCCAGGTCACCCTGGACACGCCCGCGCCCGACGGGTCCCGGCACACCGGTGTAGGGCTGTACGGCAGGAGCGCGGCGGACGGCGGCAGCCGCAATGTCCACCTGTCCGGCTTCGCGATCGAGGGCGACGTCCGGGAACGGGTCGACACCGATCAGGTCAACGCGATCGGCGGAGCCATGAGCGACTCCACCATCAACGGCCTGTACCTGCACCACACCAAGGTGGGGTTGTGGTTCGACGGCCCCATGCGTGACCTCCGCGTCAGCGACAACGTGATCGTCGACCAGATCGCCGACGCCCTGAACTTCCACACCGGCGTGACGGGTTCGAACGTGCACAACAACTTCGTCCGCAACTCGGGCGACGACGGTCTGGCGATGTGGTCGCAGACAACGGCCGACACCGGCAACACCTTCTCCCACAACACGGTGCAGTCCCCGACGCTCGCCAACGGCATCGCGGTCTACGGGGGCCGCGACAACACCGTCAGCGGCAACCTCGTCGCCGACCCGGTGCGCGAGGGCAGCGCCCTGCACGTCGGCTCACGCTTCGGCTCCGAGCCGTTCGGCGGGTACCTGCGTTTCCAGGACAACACCACCGTCCGGGCCGGCACCCTCGACCTCAACTGGCGGATCGGTCTGGGCGCCCTCTGGTTCTACGCCCTGGACCGCTCCATCGACGCCGACATCCGGGTCACCGGAGACCACTACCTCGACAGCACCCACAACGCGATCATGCTGGTCAGCGAGTACGGGGTGAAGGACCTCTACGACATCCCCGCGGTGCACTTCAAGGACATCCGCGTCGACGGCACCGGCAACTCGGTCGTCAGCGCCCGTACGAAGGGGTCCGCGACCTTCGAGAACGTGGACGCACGCAATGTCGGCGCGGTGGGCGTGAACAACTGCGGCTCCTTCAACTTCCCGACGAGCGGATCGGAGTTCACGCTCACCGACCTCGGGGGCAACGACGGGGGCTGGCTGGCCGACTGGCTGCTGCCGAACACCATCACCTGCGACGACCGGCCGCCTGTGGTGCCGCCGCCGGCGCCCTCCCGCTGGTGAGCGCGGGACCGCCCGCAAACGCGGCTGCCGTCGGTGCGGTGAGAGCTGCAAGGCGAACGTCTTCGGGAGAGCGGAAAATCGGATTCTGTCGCAATTGGCTTGCGTTTTTTGCGTTAGGCTTGCGTTCATGACGCGACGACTTGCTCAGGTGGCGAAGAAGGTTGGGGTCAGCGAGGCAACGGTCAGCCGTGTCCTCAACGGGAAGCCCGGTGTCTCCGAGGGGACCCGCCAGTCGGTCCTCACCGCCCTGGACGTCCTCGGTTACGAGAGGCCGACCCAACTGCGCGGGGAGCGCGCGCGGCTGGTCGGCCTCGTGCTCCCGGAGCTCCAGAACCCGATCTTTCCCGCGTTCGCCGAGGTCATCGGGGGTGCTCTGGCCCAGCAGGGACTGACTCCGGTGCTGTGCACGCAGACCCGCGGCGGCGTGTCGGAGGCCGACTACGTGGAGCTGCTGCTCCAGCAGCAGGTCTCCGGCGTCATCTTCGCGGGCGGTCTGTTCGCGCAGGCCGACGCCCCGCACGAGCACTACCACCAGTTGGCGGAGCGGAAGATCCCGGTCGTGCTGGTCAACGCCTCCATCGACGGGCTGGACTTTCCTTGCGTGGCGTGCGACGACGCGGTCGCGGTCGAGCAGGCGTGGCGCCACCTCGCCTCGCTGGGCCACCGGAGGATCGGCCTCGTCCTCGGCCCTCCGGACCACATGCCCTCGCGCCGCAAGCTAGCGGCCGCACAGGTGGCCGCCGCTGCGGTGGGCACGGTCTGGGACGACGCCCTGGTGCAGCGGTCGATCTTCTCCCTGGAGGGTGGCCAGGCGGCCACCGCGCGGCTGTTGGACGCGGGTGTCACCGGCATCGTCTGCGCCAGTGACCCGCTGGCCCTGGGCGCCATCCGGGCCGCGCGCCGACGGGGGCTGTCCGTGCCCTCCGAGGTGTCGGTGGTCGGCTTCGACGACTCGGCGTTCATGACCTGCACGGAACCACCGTTGACCACGGTGCGGCAGCCGATCGAGGCCATGGGCCGCGCGGCGGTCGACCTGCTGTGCACCCAGATCCAGGGAACCGCGGCGCACCCCGGTGAGCTGCTGTTCGAGCCGGAGCTGGTGGTACGCGGTTCGACGGCCCAGCCACCCGTCGAGTGAGCCTGCCCGTCTGAGTCAGCGCAGCCCTGCGGCACCGGTGTCACCGCCTTCAGGCGGTCTCGACGCCGGTGCCGTCGTCGTTTCCGCGACCCTGTTTTGTCGTGAACTTGACGGAACCGTTGACAAAGCCGTCACGCTGGAGAAACCTGTCACCTCAGCGTTGCAAGTGAGTCACAGAACTACTCAATAAATCGACTCAACGGCGCCACCCCTCAACGAAGTCATGCTGGGTCCTCGGCATGCGGCCTCCTCACCCCCACCACGGCCTCCCCCGCGCGCGCCCCCGCCCGCCGGCCCGGTCCGAGCGGGGGCGGGAAAGTCCGTGCCGCGCCCGGGGTGCGGAGAGGCCAACATGAGACGTACACACCTGAGAAGACGGCTGGGGACAGGCCTGCTCGCGGCGGGCCTGACCGTTCTCGGACTGCTCCCCGTCCCAGCCCATGCCGCCCCCGCCGAGGTCAACCTCGCCCTCGGCCGCACGGCCACGGCGGGCGGCTCCCTGGGCGGCTATCAGGCCGCCAACGTGACGGACGGCAGTCAACAGTCGTACTGGGAGGGACCCGCGGGCTCCTTCCCGCAGTGGGTGCAGGTCGACCTCGGCGCGGCGGTCTCCCTGGACCGTGTCGCGCTGAAGCTGCCCACGAGCTGGGAGACACGTACCCAGTCCCTGTCCGTCCTCGGCAGCACCAACGGCGACTCGTTCACCACGCTCGTCGGGGCACAGGGCCGCACCTTCAACCCGTCCGCCGCCAACACGGTCGGCATCGACCTGCCGACCGCCACAGCCCGCTACGTGCGCATCCAGATCGCCTCCAACACCGGGTGGAACGCTGCCCAGTTGTCCGAACTGGAAGTCTTCGGCGAAGGCGGCCAAAACCCGGAGGAGCCGCCGACCGAGGCCGGCGACCTGGCCCGGGGCAAGCCGGTCGAGGCCTCCTCGACGACCCAGAACTACGTCGCGGCCAACGCCAACGACGGCAACCTCGGCACCTATTGGGAGTCGGCCGGCTTCCCGGCGAACCTCACGGTCAAGCTCGGCTCCGACGCCGACGTCGAAGCCGTACGGGTCAGGCTCAACCCCGACGCGGCCTGGGGACCGCGCACCCAGGCATTCGAGATCCTCGGCAGGGCCTCGGACCAGACCTCCTTCAAGAGCCTCAAGGCACGCGCCGACTACGCCTTCAGCCCCTCGTCCGGCGGCAACAGCGTCCTCGTCCCGGTCACCGGCCGCGTCGCCGACGTACGGCTCGCCTTCGCCTCCAACACCGGTGCTCCGGGTGCCCAGGTCGCCGAGATCGAGGTACTCGGCACCGCCACCCCGCAGCCGGACCTCGTCGTCACCGACCTCACCTGGTCCCCCGCCTCCCCGTCCGAGGCGGACGCTGTGAGCGTCAAGGCCACCGTCCGCAACGCGGGCAACGCCGCCGCACCCGCGAGCACCCTCGACGTCAGCGTCGAGGGAACCGTCGCCGGATCGGCCTCCGTCGGCTCGCTCGCCGCGGGACAGTCCACAACGGTCGACGTACCCGTGGGCAAGCGGCCGATGGGCTCCTACACCGTCTCCGCGGTGGTCGACCCCAACGACACTGTCACCGAGTCCGACAACGGCAACAACAGCCGCACCGCGGCCACGAAGCTGACCGTCTCGCAGAGCCCCGGACCCGACCTCACGGTCACCGGGATCACCACCAACCCGTCCTCCCCCGCGGTCGGCGCCGACGTCTCCTTCACCGTCGCGGTCCGCAACCGCGGCACCACCGCCGTCGCCGCGGGGACCGTCACCCAGCTGACCGTCGGCAGCAGCACCCTCCGGGGCACCGCACCCGCGATCGCCGCCGGCACCACGGCCGACGTCACGATCGGCGGCACCTGGAAGGCCACCAGCGGCGGTGCGACCCTGACGGCCACCGCGGACGCCACCAACACGGTCGCGGAGACCAACGAGGGCAACAACGTCTTCGCCCGCTCCATCGTCGTAGGACGCGGAGCCGCCGTGCCCTACACCGAGTACCAGGCGGAAGCCGGACGCTACCGCGGCAGCCTGCTCGTCGCCGACCGCAAGCGGACCTTCGGCCACACCAACTTCGCCACCGAGTCCTCGGGCCGCGAATCGGTACGTCTCGACACCACCGGCGACTACGTGGAGTTCACCTCCACCAACGCCGCCAACTCCGTCGTCGTCCGCAACTCCATCCCCGACGCCGCTGCCGGTGGCGGCCGGGACGCGACCCTCAGCCTCTACGCCGACGGGACGTTCGTGCGCAAGCTGAACCTGTCCTCGAAGCACAGCTGGCTGTACGGCAGCACCGACGATCCCGAGGGGCTCACCAACCGGCCCGGCGGCGACGCGCGGCGCCTGTTCGACGAGGCAAGCGCACTGCTGAGCAGGAGCTACCCCGCAGGCACGACCTTCCGTCTCCAGCGCGACGCCGGAGACGACGCCGCCTACTACGTCGTGGACCTCGTCGACCTGGAACAGGTCGCCCCCGCGGCCTCGAAGCCCGCCGAATGCACATCCATCACCGCCTACGGCGCCGTCCCCAACGACGGCATAGACGACACCGACGCCATCCAGCGGGCTGTCACCGCCGACCAGAACGGCACGATCGACTGCGTGTGGATCCCCGCCGGACAGTGGCGCCAGGAGCAGAAGATCCTCACCGACGACCCGCTCAACCGGGGGCAATACAACCAGGTCGGCATCCGTGACGTGACCATCCGCGGCGCCGGCATGTGGCACTCGCAGCTGTACACGCTGACCGCGCCGCAGGACGCGGGCGGCATCAACCACCCGCATGAGGGCAACTTCGGCTTCGACATCGACGACAACACCAAGATCTCCGACATCGCGATCTTCGGATCCGGCACGATCCGCGGCGGCGACGGCAACGCCGAGGGCGGCGTCGGCCTCAACGGCCGCTTCGGCAAGAACACGAAGATCAGCAACGTCTGGATCGAGCACGCCAACGTCGGCGTCTGGGTCGGCCGCGACTACTCCAACATCCCCGAGCTCTGGAACCCGGGGGACGGACTGGAGTTCACCGGCATGCGGGTGCGCGACACCTACGCCGACGGCATCAACTTCACCAACGGCACCCGCAACTCGACCGTCTACAACTCGTCCTTCCGCAACACCGGCGACGACGCGCTCGCCGTGTGGGCCAGCAAGTACGTCAAGGACACGTCCGTCGACGTCGGCCACGACAACCACTTCCGCAACAACACCGTCCAACTGCCCTGGCGCGCCAACGGCATCGCGGTGTACGGCGGTTACGGCAACACCGTCGAGAACAACGTCGTCTCCGACACGATGAACTACCCCGGCATCATGCTGGCCACCGACCACGACCCGATCCCGTTCTCGGGACAGACCCTCATCGCCAACAACGCGCTGCACCGCACCGGCGGGGCGTTCTGGGGCGAGGCCCAGGAGTTCGGCGCCATCACCCTGTTCGCGCAGGGCCCCGACATACCGGGCGTGACCATCCGGGACACCGAGATCCACGACTCGACGTACGACGGCCTCCAGTTCAAGACGGGGGGCGGCGCGATGCCGGGCGTGAAGGTGAGCAACGTCCGCATCGACACCTCGGTCAACGGCTGCGGAGTCCTCGCGATGGGCGGGGCCCGCGGCAGCGCGACCCTCACCGGCGTGAACATCACCGGCTCGGCGGAGGGCGACGTCTGCGTCGAACCGGGCTCGCAGTTCCAGATCACCCGCAACTGACGACGCACGCACCGGACGGCGGCCCGCTCCTCACAGGGGCCGCCGCTCCGGCGCGGACCCGTCAACGCACAGAGCGAACTCCACGGCGTCAACCGTCGATTCCCCTCCCGATCCGCGCCCCGGACCCGAGGCGCGCCCCCGAAATGCGAGGAACGATGAGAACCCCCTCCTGGAGACCACGGTGGCTGAGTGCCGTGCTGGTGACATGCCTGCTGGGCCTGGGCGCCCCCTTGATGTCCGCCCACGCCGCGGGCGGACCCAACATCGCGCTCGGCGACACCGCTTCGGCCAGCAGCGCCAACAGCGGCTACGCCGCCACCACCATCACCGACGGCAACCAGGGCACGTACTGGGAGAGCGCGGGCTCCAGCCTGCCCCAGTGGGTCCAGACCGACCTCGGCAGCAGTGAGCGCGTCGACGAGGTCGTCCTGAAGCTGCCCGCCACCTGGGAGAGCCGCTCCCAGACGCTCTCCGTCCAGGGCAGCGCCGACGGCACCGGCTTCACCACCCTGAAGTCGTCCGCCGCCTACTCCTTCGACCCCGCCTCCGCCAACACCGTCACCATCGCGTTCCCGGCCACCCAGACCCGCTACGTCCGCATCGCGATCAGCGCCAACACCGGATGGCAGGCAGCCCAGCTCTCCGAGCTCGAGGTCCACGCCGCCGGTGACTCCTCCACCAACCTCGCGAGCGGCAAGACCCTCAAGGCCGCCAGCCAGACCGACGTCTACGCCGCACCCAACGCCAACGACGGCAATCGGGCCAGCTACTGGGAGAGCGCCAACAACGCCTTCCCACAGTGGCTGGAGGCCGACCTCGCGGCCTCGGTCGCGGTCAACCGGGTCGTCCTGAAGCTACCCGCGAACTGGGGCGCCCGCAGCCAGACCCTCAAGCTCCAGACCAGCGCAAACGGCACCGCCTACACCGACCTGACGGCCTCCCAGTCCTACGCCTTCAACGCGGCGAACGACAACACCGCCACGATCACCTTCGACTCCACCACCGCCCGATACGTCCGCGTCCTGGTCACCGCCAACACCGGACAACCCGCGGCGCAGATATCCGAGTTGGAGATCTACGGCCCGGCCGGCGGCGACACCCAGGCGCCCACCGCGCCCGCAAACCTGGCATACACCGAACCGGCCACCGGCCAGATCCGCCTGACCTGGACGGCGTCCACCGACAACACCGGCGTCACCGGCTACGACATCTACGCCAACAACACCCTGCTCACCAGCGTCGCGGGCAACGTCACCACGTTCACCGACACCCGCCCGTCCAACCAGACCGTCTCCTACCGCGTCCGCGCCAGGGACGCCGCCGGCAACCAGTCCCCGGACAGCAACACCGTCACCCGCATCGGCGACGCAGGAGACACCCAGGCGCCCACCGCGCCCGCAAACCTGGCATACACCGAGCCCGCGACCGGCCAGATCCGCCTGACCTGGACGGCGTCCACCGACAACACCGGCGTCACCGCCTACGACATCTACGCCAACAACACTCTCCGCGACAGCGTCGCCGGCAACGTCACCACCTTCACCGACACCCAGCCCACGACCAGCACCGTCACCTACTACGTCCGGGCCAAGGACGCCGCCGGCAACCAGTCCGGCAACAGCAACAGTGTCACCCGCAACGGCAGCGGCGGCACCGGCTCCAACCTCGCCGTCGGCAAGCCGATCGAGGCGTCCTCCACGGTCAACAACTTCATCGCCGCGAACGCCAACGACAACAACACCTCCACCTACTGGGAAGGCGCGGGCGGCAGCTACCCGAACACCCTCACCGTCAAGCTCGGCGCCAACGCCGACGTCGACCGCCTCGTCGTCAAGCTGAACCCCGACAGCGCGTGGTCGGCCCGTACCCAGACCATCGAGGTCCTCGGCCGGGAGCAGAGCGCCTCCGGCTTCACCAGCCTCGTGGCCGCAAAGAGCTACTCCTTCGACCCGGCGACCGCCAACACCGTCACCATCCCGCTCACCGCCCGTACGGCCGACGTCCGGCTCCGGTTCACCGCGAACTCCGGTGCCCCGGCGGGCCAGGTCGCCGAGGTGCAGGTGATCGGCGTTCCCGCACCCAACCCCGACCTGGTCGTCACCGGCCTGACCACGTCACCGGCCGCGCCGGTGGAGTCCGACTCCATCACCGTCTCGGCAACCGTCCGCAACGACGGCCCCGCCGCCGCGGCGGCCAGCAGACTGGCCCTGCGCCTGGGCGACACCAAGGTCGCCACCGCAGACGTCGGCGCACTCGCGGCCGGTGCGCAGACCACCGTCAGCGCGTCCATCGGCCAACGCGAGGCGGGTTCCTACGAGTTCAGCGCCGTCGCGGACGACACGGGCGCGGTGATCGAACAGAACGAGACCAACAACACCTACACCCGGCCCACCGCCCTCGTGGTGAAGCCCGTCGCCAGCTCCGACCTGGTCACCACCTCGGTCACGACCACCCCGAGCAGCCCGTCCGCCGGGGACACCGTCTCCTTCAAGGTCACGGTCAAGAACCAGGGCACCGAGCCCACCGCGGCAGGCAGCCACGGCGTGACCCTCACCCTGCTCGACAAGCAGGGCGGCACCGTCAAGACCCTGACCGACTCCCACGACGGTGTCCTCGCCGCCGGGGACTCCAAGGTCGTCACCCTCGGCACCTGGACCGCGGCCAACGGCACCTACACGGTCCGGACCGTCCTCGCCGCCGACGACAACGAACTGCCGGTCAAACGGGAGAACAACACCGCCACCCAGTCGCTGTTCGTCGGGCGCGGCGCCAACATGCCGTACGACATGTACGAGGCGGAGGACGGCACGACCGGCGGCGGCGCCACCGTCCTCGGACCCAACCGCACCGTGGGCGACCCCGCCGGTGAAGCCTCCGGACGCAAGGCCGTCCGCCTGGACGCCACCGGCGAGTACGTCGAGTTCACCACCCGCGCCGCCACCAACACCCTGGTGACCCGTTTCTCCATCCCGGACGCGCCGGGCGGCGGCGGAATCGACTCCACCCTCGACTTGTACATCGACGGCACCTTCAAGAAGGCCGTCCCCCTCACCTCCAAGTACGCCTGGCTGTACGGCGCCGAGGCGGAACCCGGCAACTCGCCCGGAGCGGGCGCACCGCGGCACATCTACGACGAGGCGCACGTCCTGCTCGGCGAGACCGTGCCCGCCGGCAGCAAGATCCGCCTCCAGAAGGACAGTGCCAACACCAGCACCTACTCCATCGACTTCGTCAACCTGGAACAGGTCGCACCGGCCGGCAACCCCGACCCCGCGTCGTACACCGTGCCCGCCGGCTTCACCCACCAGGACGTGCAGAACGCGCTCGACAAGGTCCGGATGGACACCACCGGCACCCTCGTCGGCGTCTACCTGCCGCCCGGCGACTACCAGACCTCCAGCAAGTTCCAGGTCTACGGCAAGGCCGTCAAGGTCGTCGGAGCCGGCCCCTGGTACACGCAGTTCCACGCTCCCACCACCCAGGACAACACCGACATCGGCTTCCGCGCCGACGCCACCGCCAAGGGCTCGCTCTTCAAGGGCTTCGCCTACTTCGGCAACTACACCTCGCGCATCAACGGCCCCGGCAAGGTCTTCGACTTCGCGAACGTCTCCGACATCACCATCGACGACGTCTGGAACGAGCACATGGTGTGCCTCTACTGGGGCGCCAACACCGATCGCATCACCATCAAGAACTCACGGATCCGTGACATGTTCGCCGACGGCATCAACATGACCAACGGATCCACCGACAACCTCGTCACCAACAACGACGCCCGCGCCACCGGTGACGACAGCTTCGCCCTGTTCTCCGCCATCGACGCCGGCGGCGCCGACATGAAGAACAACGTCTACGAGAACCTCACCACCACCCTGACCTGGCGCGCCGCGGGTGTCGCCGTCTACGGCGGCTACAACAACACCTTCCGCAACATCCACATCGCGGACACGCTCGTCTACTCCGGCATCACGATCTCCTCGCTCGACTTCGGCTATCCGATGAACGGCTTCGGCACCGATCCCACGACCTTCGAGAACATCTCGATCGTCAGAGCGGGCGGACACTTCTGGGGCAACCAGACCTTCCCCGGCATCTGGGTCTTCTCCGCCTCGAAGGTCTTCCAGGGCATCCGCGTCAACCACGTGGACATCGTCGACCCCACCTACAGCGGCATCATGTTCCAGACCAACTACAAGAACGGCCAAGCCGAGTACCCGGTGAAGGACACCGTCTTCAACGACATCTCCATCAGCGGAGCCCGCAAGAGCGGCGACGCCTGGGACGCCAAGTCCGGCTTCGGCATCTGGGCCAACGAACTGCCCGAGCCCGACCAGGGCCCGGCGCTGGGCGAAGCCACCATCAACTGCCTGCGCACCAGCAACAACGCGCAGGACATTCGCAACACGACCCCGCTCAAACTCACCGTCAACCCCTGCTGACCCGCACCGCTCACACTCCGCGCCCGTCGCCCTCAGCGGCGGGCGCGGAGGCGTTGGCCGTCAAGGGTGCGCTTCACCGGCTCACTCGATGGTCCATACCCGGTCACGTCGGCGACACGACCTGAACTCGCCGCGCATGTCGTCCGCGCGTGGCCCAAAGGGTTGACGCCGGAACACGGTGAACCTACGGTCAACCACCGCCGCACGATCGTTCACTTCCTCGAAATATTCGACGAGAAGGAAGCGCTCTCCCACACCCGTAGCACCCACCCGCCTCACGCCATTCCCATTCGCTCGGCCATTTCGACCATAGCCGCCTGATCAGGAATCGAAAATTTCGGGAGAGAAGTCCACAAGGAGGAGCAATGTCGTTACGCCGCAACGAATCCGGCACACCAAGACCGGAGCACCCCAGTCGTCGCGCCGTCCTCGCGACCATGAGTGCTCTGCCGGTGCTCGCCGCCACGACACCGGCCGCGGGCGCTCCCCGCACAGCGACCGCGGCGGCCGCCGCGGTGATCGTCGACCCGTCCGCGACGCGGCAGACGATCCGCGGATTCGGCGGCATGAACCACCCGCTCTGGATCGGCGATCTGACCGCTGCACAGAGGGACACGGCCTTCGGCAACGGCGACGGACAGCTCGGACTCTCCATGCTGAGAATCTTCGTCTCCGAGGACCGGGCGAACTGGAACCGCGAGGTCGCGACGGCAAAGCGCGCGGTCGAGCTCGGCGTCACCGTCTTCGCGTCACCCTGGAATCCACCCGCCCAGATGGTCGAGACGTTCGTCCACGGCCAGCAGACCAACGCGAAGCGGCTCCGCTACTCCATGTACAGCGCCTATGCGCAACACCTCAACGACTTCGTCGCGTTCATGCGCAG
Organism: Streptomyces sp. SAI-135; assembly: GCF_029893805.1. Lineage (NCBI taxonomy): Bacteria > Bacillati > Actinomycetota > Actinomycetes > Kitasatosporales > Streptomycetaceae > Streptomyces > Streptomyces sp. SAI-135. Next base: position 8,913,888 of record NZ_JARXYP010000002.1, on the reverse strand, counting down.
CAACGGGGTCGACCTGTACGCCATCTCCGTGCAGAACGAACCCGACTACGCACATGACTGGACCTGGTGGACGCCGAGCGAGATGACCAGGTTCCTGCGCGAGAACGCCGGCTCGATCAGCACCAGGGTGATCGCGCCGGAGTCCTTCCAGTACGTGAAGAGCTTCTCGGACCCGATCCTCAACGACTCCGCGGCCCTCGCCAACACGGACATCCTCGGGGCGCACCTCTACGGCACGCCGTTCCAGAACTTCCCGTACCCCCTGTTCAAGCAGAAGGGGGCGGGCAAGGAGCTGTGGATGACCGAGGTCTACTACCCCAACAGCAGTGACTCGGCCGATCTCTGGCCCCAGGCGCTCGACGTCGGGGAGCACATCCATCGCGCCCTGGTGGACGCCGAGTTCCAGGCATACGTGTGGTGGTACATCCGGCGCAGCTACGGCCCCATGCGGGAGGACGGCCGGATCAGCAAGCGCGGCGCGAGCCTGGCGCACTTCTCGAAGTTCGTCCGCCCTGGACATGTGCGGATCGCGATCACCGCGAATCCCCAGCAGAACGTCTACCTCTCGGCCTACAGGGGAAGCGGCTCCCGTGTGGTCATCGTGGCCGTCAACAAGGGGACTTCACCGGTGAGTCAGCAGTTCACCCTCCAGAACAACACCTCGTCCGGGGTGTCGTCCTGGGTGACGGACGCGAGCAGGAACCTCGCGTCCCAGAGCCGGATCACCGTGACGAACGGCTCCTTCACAGCGCAGCTGCCGGCTCAGAGCCTGACCACCTTCGTCACCGGATGACGGGCTCGCTGAGTCCACCGATACTGTCCCCGGTCATGACCGACAGTATCTACGTAGGAAACGCGGGGCACGACGCGCCACTGGACCAAGGCTGGATTCTCGGCCACTTCAAGGACGAAAGCGACCCTCGGCACACGGAAGCCGTCGAGGTCAAGTGGGGGATCCATCCACGCGGCGAGGAGCGGGCCGAGTGGGTGCGGGGTGAGGAGCGGACCGCTCTGCTGGTGCTCATCAGCGGCCGGTTTCGCGTGGAATTCCCGGGGCGGAATGTCGTACTCGAAAAGCAGGGCGATTACGTCGTGTGGGGTCGCGGAGTCGACCACTCATGGTGCGCGGAAGAGGAATCGGTGTTGTTGACGGTTCGTTGGCCGTCCGTCGCCGGTTACGCCGTCACGCCGGAATGACGCGAGCTTCAGGAGGCGAAGGGTGGTCCGGTTCGCCGGATCGCCCCTTGCCGGGCCTAGCGGCCGTTTATTGACCCAGTCGTGCATGACCCCGATGAGCGCGTCGGAGGGCGTGCGCCTCTCAGCCGTACTGGCTGAAGAGCGCCTGGAGGTACTCCTCCAGGCGCTGGCCGAGAACGGCTGACGTCAGATCGTCCCTCCCAAGCTCCCGCCAGGGCTCGGCGACCTTCTCCGCGTCCGGTGCGAAAGCCAGCGCATCCAGCACACGCCAGTACAGGTGATCAGCAGGGTCGTCGCTCCAGGTCAGCGGGCCCCCAGGACGTCTCCACCCAGTCCACGATACCCTCCGGACCGCTTTCTGCCTGCCTCCGTCACAGAAAGCGCACCGGCTCACGCCAGATGCGGGCCTGTGCAGATGCTGGCGGCACCCCGCCGGGGAGCGCTTCGCCTCAGGACGCTCGCAGTGTCGCCAGATAGGTGGCCACCAAGGTGCGGGCCCAGTCGGCGGAGGCGGGTTCGGGGGTGAAAACGGCGCGGTAGTACAGCGGACCGAGAAGGAAGTCCGCCGCGGTCTCGACATCGAGCGCCTGACCGCCACGGTCCTGTTCGCGCCGGATGATCGCGCCGAGCTGGCGGTGGCGGTCCTCGACGCAGGCGCAGCCGCCCGCCGGGCCGGAGCCGATGGTCGCCCGCATGAGGGCGAGCGTGTCGGGGTCGGCGACGTCGGTGGCCACGTCGGCGAGCCAGCGCTGGAGGTCGCCGGCCAGGGAGCCGGAGTCGGGCACGACCAGGTCGTCGGTGAAGCGGCTGGTGGCGACGTCGTTCAGGAGCTGGGCGGTGGAGCCCCAGCGTCGGTACAGGGTGGTGGGGTGGACGCCGGCGCGCGCGGCCACGGCGGGCAGGGTCAGGGTCTCCGCTTCCTCCTCGGCGAGGAGGTCCGCGACGGCGCGGTGGACGGCCGCCCGCACCTTCGCGGAGCGGCCTCCGGGACGTACCTGGGTCGACGATTCAGCCATGGGGAAATTATCGCACTGATCGTTGCGTTAGTGGTAGCGTCCTAAACGCATCGATCACTGCTTTTGGAGTCGCGTCGTGTCCGGTCCCGCCCCGTCCCAGCTCCAGTCCTCCGTGCCACCCACCGACCATGTGTCGCCACCGCAGGAGAAGCGACGACGACTGAGCCGTCCCGTCGCCTTCGCCTCCCTCGCGGTCGTCTTCGTGCTGTTCATGGCCGCCTCCAGCGCACCCTCCCCGCTCTACGTCGTCTACCAGCAGGAATGGCACTTCTCCCCCACTACCCTCACCACGGTCTTCGCCGTCTACGTCCTCGGCATGATCGCGGCGCTGCTCGTCCTCGGCGCCCTCTCCGACCACCTCGGCCGCCGCCCGGTCCTGCTCTCCGCCATCGCCCTCGAAGCCGTCTCGATGGTCCTGTTCCTCACCGCGGGCAACGTCGGCCTGCTGCTGACGGCACGCCTCATCCAGAGCATCGCCACCGGGGCCGCCATGACCACGATCGGCGCCGCCCTGTCCGACCTCAACCCCGCGCACGCCCCTCACCGGGCAGGACTCGTGACGGGCACCGCGCCCACGTTCGGACTCGGACTGGGCTCACTCGGATGCGGGCTCCTCATCGAGTACGGGCCGCACCCCACCCGCCTCGTCTACGTGCTGCTGCTCACCGCCCTCGTGGTGGCCGGCGCCCTCCTGTCGGCCCTGCCCGAGACCTCGCTGCGCCGCCCCGGTGCCGCCCGCTCCCTCCAGCCCCGCCTGCGCATCGCCCCCCACCTGCGGGCCGACCTGCTGAGCCTGGTCCCGATCCTCATCGCCAGCTGGGCGCTCGGCGGCCTCTACCTCTCCCTCGGCCCGTCCGTCGCCGTCGGACTGTTCGGTCTCTCCAGCCACGTCGTCGGCGGACTCGTGGTCACCCTGCTCACCGGACCGGCCTTCCTCACCGCGCTCGCCCTGCGCGGCTGGCCCGTCGGCCGGACCCTCGCCGTCAGCGCGACCCTGCTCCTGGCCGGCACCGCCGTCGCCCTGACCGGCGTGGAGGAGCACTCCCTGACCGCGGCCGCGCTCGGCACCGCGATCGCGGGCGTCGGCTTCGGCGGCTCCGCACTCGCCAGCTTCGGCACCCTGGCCCGCATAGCCCGCCCCGCCGAACGCAGCGAACTGCTCTCCGTCGCCTTCGTGATCTCCTACCTGGCCTTCAGCATCCCAGCGGTGATCGCCGGCGTCGCCGCCACTCACGCCGGCCTCAAGGACACGTTCGTCACCTACGCGGCGACGGTCGCCGCCCTCTGCGCCCTCGCCCTGCTCGCCCAGCGCCTGCGCGCCGCCCGTACCCCCGCCACCGCAGGCGTTTCCCAGGCGTGAGGAAGCGCCCGCAAACCGGTCGCCGCGGTCTCGCAAGAAGCCGCGGCGACCGTGGTGCCCGGGCGCGAGTCGCCGTCCACCGAGGTCCCCGGCGTCACGACCGCAGAGTGGAGGACACGCCTGCGCAGACGGTGACCATGTCCCGGCCGCCACCCACAGGCCGGGGCCCCGGCGGTGATGCGCGTGACACGCGTCCCCGCCGAGGCCGGCTCGTCCGCCGAAGGCGTCAGCTTTCGTCGCGCACGTCGTCCGGGCTGATTCCGGCCTCCTCCAGCGCCTCGCGCAGGGTGCGTCCGGTCGCGCCGTCGCCCTGCGACTGCGTGTTCTCGTTCGGCGTCTCGACGATGTCGTCGGTGGACGTCGTCTTCGGACGGTTCTCCTCCGGGACGGTCACGGGGCCTCCTTGCTCGTTCGTTCTACGGGGCGGGTCAGGCCGGGTGATCCGGCTGCTGCTCGGGAGGGGTGCCGCCACCCCTGCCTCCCCCCTTGTTCCCACGGTCCGTGCCATGGGCATGACCGCCCTCGTGGGTGGCCTGTTCCGCCTTGCGGGACTGACTGTCCTGCGGAGTTCCAGCTCCCTTGTCACTGCGCCGCAGTTCGGGCTGCTGTGGGTTCGACATGGCTCTCCTCCTCGCTCGGCCTGCGCGTAGGCACGCTTGCCGATCAGACGGGTAGCGCGCAGGCTCCGTTTGAAACGTGCGGCAGGGGCCTACCCCGTGGGTTCGCCGACGCGCACCCTTACCCACCTCGGTCGCAGGGCGCACTCGCCGTCGCTCGTTGCCGGAGCGCACGCCGTGATCAGCGTGACACCCGGAACGTCGTCGCCTGCCCACGGAACCCGGTCGGCGGTGATGTGCCAGGCCGACCCGCAATCCGGTACGCCGAGCGCCTCGGCGTCCACACGGCCGGAGTGGACGGGCCGTGCCCACCCTGGAGCTGCAACCCACCGGCCCTGGTGTCGGCGCCTGGGCCGTGCGCGCGGCGACGGTTGCCCCGTCTCATTCCGTCCGGTCGGGGGCCTTGCCCGTTTCCGGTTCGGCCAGCCGCCGGTGGGCCGCCGCCTTGAGCCCGTCGGGCAGCACCTTCCCTGCCAGGCCCTGCGCCTTGGTCTTCAGCGATCCGGTCAGCGCCTTCTTCTCGCCCTTCAGGATCGCCTCGAACGCCTGCTCGGCCACCTGTGCGGGGTCGTCCTTCTTCATGGTCCCGATGCGGGTGTCGTCCGCCATGCCCGCCCGGTCAAAGAACTCCGTGTCCGTCGGGCCCGGCATGAAGGAGGTGACCGTCACGCCGGTGTCCTTCACCTCTTCCGCCAGTGCCTGGGCGAAGGACTGCACGAACGACTTGGACGCGTTGTAGACCGGCTGGAAGGAACCGGGCATCGTCGAGGCGACGGACGAGGTGAAGGCGAGCCGCCCTGCACGGCGCGCCACCATGGCCCGCAGCAACGGCTTGGCCAGCCGCACGGTCGCGGTGACGTTGAGGTCGATGACCTCCTGATCGTCGGCGAGGTCGGTGTCCACGAAGGCACCGCCCTGGCCCACCCCGGCGTTCAGGACGGCGACGTCGACCGTGAGTCCGTCGAGCGAGTCCAGGAGCAGAAAGCGTCCTTCGTTGGTCCGGAGGTCGGCGCGTACCGCGCGGACCTGGACGCCCGACTCCCGGAGATCCTGGGCGGCGGACTCCAGCGATTCGTCCTCGGCATTCACCACGAGGTCGTAGCCGTGGAGCGCGAACTGGCGGGCCAGTTCCCGGCCGATCCCGCTGGAAGCGCCGGTGATCAGAGCGAGTGGTCGTGTGTCGGTCACGACGGACGAGTAACCACCCTGTCCTGTGCCAAGCCTCGCGAACGTCGCTGTTACTGCCGTGGCGCCTGGGAGCACGTGTCGCATTCACGCGGGAGTCGCTGTTGCGCCTGACCGTGCTGTCTCGTCCAGGTTCGGCGCTGCGGGGTCCCGCGCCGACCGCCGTGCGGGGCCGACCGCCCGGCTCCAGCTGACCCGGTGTACCAGGGCCGAAGGGCTCCGGGGTTCGCTCCCTGCCCATCGCTCCCCCGCGGCAGGTGCTCACAGCGGCGGTCCGGTGGGCAGGGAGCGTGCTGAACACCCTCAGCGGCATGGCCTCGGCCCATCAGCTTGCGCGGAAGATCCACAACTGCGGACGGAGCATTGATCGGCCGAGCGTAAGGCGCAGCACATGGAAGTCAGCGCGGCTCGGGGCCCCTCAGGCCGCTGTCAGTGCCGCCAGGGCGCGGTCCATCGCTGCGTTGAACTCTTCCGGCGTCAGCGGCAGCCGGGACTTGACGTCCCGACTCCACTGGTCGGCGAGGACCTCGGCGGAGCCCGCCTCGACACCGTCGAGCGCCGCGTCGGCCAGGTCCGACGGAGCGATCTTGTCGACGGGCCAGCCCGCCGCCATGTCGGTGTCGGCCAGGCCGAGGTGTACCGCTGTGACGAGCGTGCCCTGCTCGGCGAGCTCCAGGCGGACGCCATTGGTCATGGCCCATGCGGCGGCCTTGGTCAGGTGGTAGGCATTGGCGCCCTTGCCCCCGAACCACGACATGGCGGAGAGGACGTTGACGATCGCGCCCCCGCCGTTCCTGGCGAGCGCCGGCGCGAACTCCCGGATCATTCCCAGGTGGCCGAACATATTGGTCTCCAGCTCGTGCCGCACGGTGTCCAGCGAACCGGTCACCAGGTCGGTCCCCGTACTGATCCCCGCGTTGTTGACGAGGAGCGAGACGTCCGGGGCGGCCTCGGCGGCGGCTCTCACGGATGCGGGATCGGTGATGTCGAGGGGCAGCACCTCGACCCCGGGCAGGTCCACGGTCTCCGGTCGGCGGGCCGTCGCGTAGACCTTGTGGGCGCCCCGTTCGAGCAGGCGCTGGGCGAAGGCGCGGCCCAGGCCGCGGTTGGCTCCGGTGACAAGGGCGACGGAGTTGTTGATGTCCATGCCCGGTACGCTAAAACCTGACGCTGGCGTCAGAGGCAAGTGCTGACCGTCAGGATCCGGGCGAGAGGAATCACCATGACCGTCACGGAGGCGGCGGCCGAGCGGCTGGTGCGCATCGGCGAGGTGGCACGGAGCGCCGGCGTCTCGGTACGCGCCGTGCGCTACTACGAGCAGCAGGGGCTGCTCGTCGCGGAGCGCAGCCCGTCCGGCCAGCGCCTCTACCGGCAGGACACCGTCACCCTGGTGCGTTTCTTCCAGCAGATGTTCGCCGCCGGTCTGACCAGCCGAAGGATCGCGGAACTCCTTCCGTGCTGGGACACCGGGCACACCGACGGCGAGCAACGAGCGATGCTGCGCGCGGAGCGCGACCGCATCCAGGCCAAGGTCGACGACCTGCAGGCCGCCCTGGACCGTCTCGACGAGGTCATCGCGATCACGGACACGCACCCGTAGGCAAGCCTCACTGGGGCGGAGCGCCCAGTGGGTTCGCGGCCAGCGCTCGCGCTGTGCCCAACAGGTTGGCGGCCATCGCGCGGCCGGTCTTGTGCGCCCAGTCGTGACCGCGTCCGTCGTCGAGGTAGTCCGGGCCCGGCCCGGGACCCAGATGCCAGTAGGTCCACGACTGGCCGGGCACGGTGTAGCCGATATCGCACAGAGCACCGTTGATCTCACTGATCACGTGGTGCGCCCCGTCCTCGTTCCCGGTGACGACCACTCCCGCGACGCGGTTGTAGGCGACGGGACGGTCGTCGTCGGTCTCGGAAAGCATGGCGTCCATGCGTTCCAGAACGCGCTGGGCGACCGAGGACGGCCGGCCGAGCCAGGTCGGCGACGCGATGACGAGGATCTGTGCCTGCAGCAGTTTGGCGTGCACCGCGGGCCAGTCGTCGCCGTCGTCGACGGCTTCACTCACCACGCCGGGATGGATGTCGAGATCCACGGCGCGGACGTACTCGACCTCGACGCCTGCGTTCTCGGCCAGCCAGTCGCCGACGACCTGGGCCAGTGCCTCGGTGTTGGACGGCTCGGGGGACTTCTTGAGCGTGCAGTTGATCACCAGTGCCTTCATGACACAGCGGTACCCCTCTGCGGGCGGACGACCCCGTCGTGCACCCAACCGGTCCAACAGGGCGAGTGCCAGGCTGGGACTGCTCGTCGGCCTGCCGGAAGGTGGCCGACGAGCGCCGGGGCGCCAGGTGCGCGCTAGTCGTGCATGTCAGCGGGTTGCAGCCGCGGAGCCTGCGTGGCCGTGGCGTCGCGCTGCACCGTCTCGCGGGCGAAGTAGACCGCGACGAGCGTGACACAGCCGAGGCCGACGAGGTACAGCGAGATGGGCCAGGAGGAGTTGGTGGCCGCCAGGAGCGCGGTCGCGATGAGCGGTGAGAGACCGCCGGCGAACACCGAGGCGAGCTCGTGGCCCAGCGATATCGCGCTGTAGCGGGAGGACTTGCCGAACAGTTCGGTGAAGAAGCTCGGCTGGGTTCCGATCATGGCGCCGTGTCCGATGCCGAGGGCGATGACGAACGCGAGCCAGACCAGGGCGGGGGTGCCGGTGTCGACGAGCCAGAAGAAGGGGAACGCGAAGACGACGAGGGTGGCGGCACCGGCCATGTAGACGGGACGGCGGCCGATGCGGTCGGAGAGGGCGCCGAATCCGACCATGGAGGCTCCTTCCACGACGTTCGCGATGATGATGCCGGTGAGCAGGAGGCCGCTGTCGACCCCGATGTGCTTGCCGTAGGCGAGACTGAAGACGAGGAAGACGTAGGAGCCGCCGTTCTCCGCCATCCGGGCGCCTGCCGCGATGAGGATCGAGCGCGGGTGGGTGCGCAGGGCGTGCAGGATGGGCAGGCGCTGCTTGTCGCCCTCGTGCTCGACGGTCTGGAATTCCGGCGTCTCTTCGATCTTGAGGCGGATGACGAGCCCGACGAGTGCCGGGATGGCTCCCAGGAGGAAGGGAATGCGCCAGCCCCAGGACAGGAACGCCTCGTCGGACATCGTCTGGACCGCGGCGAAGACTCCGGCGGACGTGATGAAGCCGAGGTTGATGCCGACCTGGCTCCACGCCGAGTAGAAGCCGCGCCGTCCTTCAGGAGCGCGCTCGGTGATCATGAGGACGCCTCCGCCCCACTCGCCGCCGACCGCGATGCCCTGGAGCACCCGCAGCAGGACGAGGAGGATCGGTGCCCATACCCCGATCTGCGCATAGGTGGGCAGGGCTCCGATGAGGAAGGTGGCGACTCCCATGACCAGCAGGGTGATCACCAGCATCGGTTTGCGGCCGAGCCGGTCCCCGAAGTGACCGAAGACGATTCCGCCGAGGGGCCGGGCCGCGAAGCCGACGGCGAAGGTGCCGAACGAGGCCAGCGTGCCGGCGAGGGAGCTGGTCCCGGGGAAGAAGAGGGGACCGAACACCAGGGCGGAGGCGGTGCCGTAGAGGAAGAAGTCGTACCACTCGAGTGCGGTGCCGGCCAGGCTGGCGATGGCGACCTTGCGGATCGACTGAGGTGGGGCTGCGAGTTCGTGCCGGGTGATGGAGCTCATCTCGTCACCTCTGGGTGAGGACGGCGGCCACCGGGACGTCTGGGAACGCTTGATGACGTCGCGGCAGTCGCGGATGGGTGTGTGCCAGGGCGGGGACCGCCCGCGGGCGGGTTCGGAGAACGCCGTTGACGGCCGAGAGCCGTCCGGGGACGGCCGGTGCCGTTTCGGGGGCGGGAGAGACGACGGTGGCCGCGGTGTGGGCGGCGGAGGTCGACTGTCGTCCGGGGGGGGTGGCCTGGGCGATGGGGGTGGTCGCCGTCTCGGGCAGGGTGGCGGAGTTCGCCGAGGTGAGGCCTGGGGTGATCAGGCCGGCGAGGACGCCGTGCGGGTTCGTCTCAAGGGCCGGGCGCTCGGTGTCGGGGGCGACGCCCTCTCATACGGCCGCGACGGCGGCGGTGCCGAGGAAGCGTCGCGCGTTTCCGGACAACACCAACTCACGTCGGCGGTCGTCGAGGAAGCCGGCCGTGCGGACGACGTTGCCCACCGGGCGCTCGCCGAGCGGGTACGGGTAGTCGCTTCCCACCATGACCCGTTCCGCGCCCATCGTGTCGACCAGGAGGCGCAGGGCCCGCTCGTCGAAGACGACCGAATCCACCGAGAAGCGGTCCAGGTAGTGCGAGGGAGGTGCGGCGGAGGTGCCGATCACGTCGTGGCGTCGGTGCCAGGCGTTCTCCACGCGCCCCAGCCAGAAGGCGAACGATCCGCCGCCGTGCGCGAAGCAGATCTTCAGCTCGTCCGAGACGCGGTCGAAGGTGCCGCCGAGGATCATCGCGAGGATCGACAGGTGGGTCTCGGCGGGCATCCCGGCGAGCCACTGCGCCATCCACCGGTCCGAACGGACCGAGGAGGTCATGTCCCAGGGGTGGACGAAGACCGGTGCACCGAGGTCCGCGCAGTGCTGGAGGAACGTCACGATCCCGGCGTCGTCGAGATCACGGTCGCCGACGTGGTTGCCGATCTCGACACCCCGGTGGCCGGCGGCCATGCAGCGCTCGAGTTCGGCGCACGCGGCGTCGGTGTCCTGCAACGGCACCTGGCAGAAGGGAATCAACCGCGACGGGGAGCCCGCGGCGATCTCCAGGGCCAGGTCGTTGAAGATCCGCGCGACCGCCGCCGACTCCGCGGGGTCCCGGTCGTACGAGAAGAAGACCGGTGTCGGCGACATGACCTGCGCCTCGACACCGTCGGCGTCCATCTCGGCGAGCCGGGTCTCCACGTCCCACGCGTTGGCGGTGACCTTGCGGAACTCGCGCGAGCCGACCATGATCACCGCCTCGCTCTCGGTCCGCACGTCGAACCAGGGGTTCGGGCCCGCTCCCGGCAGCTGCGGCCACCCCCGGGGCACGTAGTGCGTGTGCACGTCGATGATGTCTGCCATCGCGGGCTCAGCCCTTGCCGGGGTGCAGTGTTCCGCAGGCCTTGCAGGTGCGGGCCTGCTCGTCCTCGTAGAACGCGGTGAACACCGGGGGCAGATCGTCGACGATGTCACGGACCTGGAGCTCGACCTCGTGGACCAGGGCCGAGCAACTCGGGCAGTACCACTGGAACTTCTCCAGGGTGCCCTCCTCGCGGATGCGCTCGATGACGACCCCGATGGATCCGGCCTGGGGGCGCTGGGGCGAGTGCGGCACGTTGCGGGGCAGCAGCCAGGTCTCGCCCTCCTTGATGTGGACGGTCCGTTCGCCGTCCGCCGTCATCACGTTGACGTGCATGTCGCCCTTGACCTGGTGGAACCACTCCTCGTACGGATCCACGTGGAAGTCGGTGCGCTGGTTGGGGCCGCCGACGACCTGGACGATGAAGTCGTCGCCGGTGAAGATCGCCTGGTTGTTGACCGGAGGCTTGAGCAGCTGCTCGTTGTCCTTGATCCAGGCGGCGAAGTTCACGGCCGGAGTGATGCCGCGGACTGTGGTGTCGGGGGCTGTGTCGGTCATTGCTGCTCCTGTGTCGTGTCACGGGCGGGCTCGATCCAGGCGACCGCCTGGATCTCGATCAGCAGGTGGGGATGCGGGAGTTGATGGACGGCCACGGTGGTGCGGGTCGGGCCGTTCTCGTCGAAGTAGCGTGCGTAGACCTCGTTGTAGCCGCCGAAGTCGTTCATGGAGACGAGGTAGGCGGTCACCTGGACGAGGTCGTCGAGGCCGCCTCCGATCGGGCGCAGGATGTCGGCGATGTTCTCGATGACCGCTGCGGTCTGGGCGCGGATGTCCAGATCGACCGTGCCCAGTTCGTCGACGCGGGCGCCGACGATCTCGTTCGACGGCAGCCGGCTGCTGGTGCCGGAGACGTACACGAAGTTCCCGGCTCGCTTGGCGTGCGGGAAGCGTCCGCGCGGGCGGGCCTTGCCGTCCAGGAGGTAGGCCTCACTCATGGTGTGCTCCTTCGACCTGGATGCCGGCGCGCCCGAGGGTGGAGATCGCGACCTCGACATGGCCGACGGGCAGGGGGACGGCGGCCGTCGCCGCTCCGGCGAGCACCACGGCTCCGGCCCGCAGGCGCAGTCCGAGGCGGGCGCCGAGTGACTGGAGGCGTGTGAGGGTGCGCATCGGGTGGCCGAGGATGGCCGACGTCGAGCCGAAGGCCGTGTCCCGTCCGTCCACGCGCAGGGTGACGGCGAGGTTGCCCAGTGCCCGCGGGTCGAGGGGGACCCACGCGCCGGTGACGTACCGGGCGGCCGACGTGTTGTCCGCGACGACACGTGGCAGGTCGAACTTGAAGCCCTCGTAGCGCGAGTCGATGATCTCCATCGCGGGGGCGACGGCGTCGATCGAGGACGCGAGATCGGCGTCCGGGTCGGAAAGGTCGACATCGCGAGCGACGCGGAAGACCACCTCCGGCTCGACCCGGGGATGGATGAGGGCCGTACGGTCCAGGACGTCGCCCTCGGCGATCCGCATGGCATCGGAGAGGCGGCCGACAATGAGGTCCGAGACGCCCATCTGCCGCATCTTGGCCGCGCTCGTGAAGCCGAGCTTGAGACCTGCCTCGTGCTCGCCTCGCGCCGTGCGGCGTGCGAACAGGGCCGCCTGCGCGGTGTAGGCCTCGTCCAGGGTGAGGGCGGGCCAGGTGCCGTCGTCACCGACCGGGGTCCGTGTCGTCTCGGCGCGCTCCAGCCGGTCGACGACGTCCTCGATGTGCGGCGCGAGGGCCGCCGTGTGCGCTGTCACGCTGTCTCCTCGAAGTGCACTGCGACGTGTCCGAGACCGGAGATGTCGACCCGGTGGTGCCCCGGTCCGTCGACCGGGACCATCGGCCCGAGTGCGCCGGAGAGGATCACTTCCCCGGCGGTCAGGTGGCGGCCCCGGGCGGCACACTCGCGGGCCAGCCACACCACGGCGTTGACCGGGGAACCGAGGCAGGCCGCACCCGTGCCGGTGGAGACCGGCTCGCCGGCGTGCTCCAGCGTCATCGCCACCTCGGTGAGGTCGAGCCCGACCGGGTCGTAGGCGGCGGTGCCGAGGACGACCGCTCCGGAGGAGGCGTTGTCGGCCACGGTGTCGGCGAGGGAGATGTCCCAGTCGCGGATGCGCGAGTCGACGACCTCGATGGCCGGCAGCAGGTACTCGGTCGCACGCAGCACGTCGACGACGGTGGTCCGCGGGTCCTCCAGGTCGGCCCCCAGCACGAACGCGATCTCGCCCTCGACGCGTGGTGCGATGAAGGCGCCCAGGGGCAGCACCGCGGAGTCCGAGTGCACCATGTCGTCCAGAAGGACGCCGAAGTCCGGCTGGTGCACTCCGAACTGCTGCTGCACGGCCTGTGCCGTCAGGCCGATCTTGCGTCCCACGATCCGTGCTCCGGCCGCCAGCCGGCGCTCGGTCAGCTCGGACTGCACGGCGTACGCCGCATCGAGGTCCTGCGCGCCGATCAGGTCGCGCACGGGGTCGCACGGGGTGCCCGACGATGCCGCGGCTGCCAGCCGGTCGGCTGCCGCGAGCCGGTCGGCGGTGGGTGTTTCGGTAGGGATGCTCATTCAGATCGCCACGCAGACGTTGGTCGGTTCCGTGTAGAAGTCCAGGGAGTGCCGACCGCCCTCCCGGCCGATGCCGGACAGTCCCCTGCCACCGAAGGGCGAGCGCAGTTCGCGCAGGAACCAGGTGTTCACCCACGCGATCCCTACGTCCATGCGCTGGGCGACCCGGTGCCCGCGGGACAGGTCGGTCGTCCAGACGGAGGCGGCGAGGCCGTAGTCGGTGTCGTTGGCGAGCCAGACGGCTTCCTCCTCCGTGTCGAAGGGGATGAGGGCCGCGGCGGGACCGAAGATCTCCTCGCGCACGACACGGTCCGAGTTCGTCAGACCGGTCCACAGGGTCGGCTCGACCCAGAAGCCGCCGGCGAGGTCGCTGTCCACCTTGGCCGTTCCGCCGCCGGTGAGGACCGTCGCGCCGGCCCGCTCGGCGAGGTCGAAGTAGCCGAGGACCTTGCGCTGGTGTTCGGCCGAGATGACCGGCCCGGTGGTGGTGGCGGGATCGGAGGGGCGTCCGAGCCGCAGGGACTGGGCGCGCTCGACCAGCCGCTCGCTGACCTCGTCGAAGACCGAACGCTCGATGTAGACGCGCTCGGTGCACAGGCACACCTGGCCGGTGTTGGCGAAGACCGAACGGGTTAGCCCTTCGACGGTCGCGTCCAGGTCGGCGTCCGCGAACACCAACGCCGCGTTCTTGCCGCCCAGTTCGAAGGACACTGGTCGCACGCGGGGTGCCACCGCCTTCATGATGCCGGCGCCGGTGGCGGAGGAGCCGGTGAAGGTGACCCCGTCGATGCCCGGGTGCGTCGTCAGCAGTTCGCCCGCCGAGCCGGCGCCGAAGCCGTGGACGAGGTTGAAGACGCCGTCGGGCACGCCCGCGGCCGTCATGATCTCGGCCAGTACGGTGGCCGAACCGGGCGTCTCCTCCGACGGCTTGACGACGACCGTGTTGCCGGTGGCCAGCGCCGGGGCGAGTTTCCACGTCAACAGGAGCAGCGGAAGGTTCCACGGGGCGATGGCGGCCACCACGCCGATCGGCTTGCGGACCGCGTAGTTCAGGGCCTGGCGCCCCTCGCCGTGTTCGAGGAGGAAGGACTCGACGCCCTCCGCGGCCACGACATCGGCGAAGCTGCGGAAGTTCGCGGCGGCCCGTGTGATGTCCAGTTCGCGGGCGCCGGCTTCGGGCTTGCCGGTGTCGGCGACCTCGGCGGCCAGCAGGTCGCCTGCCCGCCGGTCGATCTCGTCGGCCACGGCCCGCATGAGGCGGCACCGGTCGGCCACCGTCATCCGGCCCCACGGCCCGCCGAGGGCTGTGCGAGCCGCGCGGACCGCGCAGTCGACGACGGACGCGTCCGCCTCGTGCACCCGGGCGACGAGGGTGCCGTCCACGGGATTGATGTCGTCGAACAGGCTTGCCCCGTCGAGGAATTGGCCACCGACGAAGTTGCGGTATTCGGTCATGCAGAGGCTCCTTCCGAGCGGACCGTGCTGGGCTGTTCGCGCCGCAGTACGACGCCTGCCGCGTCGCGGTCCCAGTCGGCGCGGCCGGCTCCCCACTCCCGCAGCACGGTCTTGCGGACCTTGCCGTTCTCGGTCAGCGGGAGTTCCGGGCACAGCGCCACGAAGCGGGGAATGGCGTAATAGGCGAGCCGGGGCTCGCAGAAGGCCACCAGCTCGACAAAGTCGATCTTGTGCCCGTCGACCGGGACGACGGCGGCCATCACCTCGTCCTCGCCGAGTTCGGAGTCCACCGCGTACACCGCGACGTCACGGACCCCGGGATGCTGGGCGAGGACGCTCTCGACCTCGACCGAGGAGATGTTCTCGCCGCGCCGGCGGATCACGTCCTTGATGCGGTCGACGAACCTGATCCACCCGTCCGCCTCGATCACCATGCGGTCACCGGTGTGGAACCACAGGTCCTGCCACGCGGCGACGGTGGCCTCGTGCATGCGGTGGTAGCCGGAGGCGAAGGCGAAGGGCTGCTCGCTGCGCAGCAGCAGTTCGCCCGGTGTGCCAGGGGGCACGGCGAGCCCGTTCTCGTCGACGATCCGGGCGGCGAAGCCCTCCTGGAGGCGTCCGACGTATCCCGGCCGCTGTTCGGTGCGGCTCGCGGAGATGACCGCGTTGGTCTCGGTCGAGCCGTAGCCGTCGATGAGGACGACACCGAACCGTTCCTCGAACTCGCGGAGCAGCCCGGCGGGGGTGGCCGGCGCCAGTGCCGCGGTCACCCGGTGCGCCCGATCGTGCTCGCCGGGCGGTCGGCCCGCCAGGATGCTGATCATGGCGCCGAGCAGATAGGTGAAGGTCGCCCCGCTGGCCGTCACGTCCGACCAGAAACGGGAGGCCGAGAAGCGCGGGCCGATGACGTACTGGGCACCGCTGACCAGCGCCTGGCTGAAGGCGTTCAGGGCGTTGGTGTGGAACAGCGGCAGGCAGGTGTGCAGCACGTCGGCCGAGGTGATGCCGAGCTGGGCGGTGACGTTGCGGCCCCACCAGTAGAACTGGGCGTGCGGGCAGACCACTCCCTTGGAGACCCCGGTGGTGCCCGAGGTGTAGAGGATCACCGCGGGATGGCCGGGACCGACCGCGACGGGCTCCACGGCCAGGCCGTCGTCCGGGATCACGTCGACGGGGACCGGCAGCACCGATACGGCCTCGTCCTCGTCCAGCAGCCAGATCTGGCGCAGCTCGGCGGTGCTCGGCAACGCCTCCACCTGGGGGAGGAAGGGGTGTTCCAGAACCAGCAGCTCGGCCTGCGAGTTGGTCAGGATGTGATGGAGCTGCTCACCCCGCGCGGCGGTGTTGATCGGCACCGCGACGGCACCGATCCACGCGCAGCCCAGGATCAGGTCCAGCAACTCAGCCCGGTTGGACGCCATCAGCGCCACCCGGTCTCCCTGCTCCACCCCGTGCCGACGCAGCAAACCTCCGGTGACGGCCACCTGTTCCAACATCTGGGCGGCGGTCCTTTGCGTGTCACCGCAGCGCAGCAGGATGCTGTCCGGGGTGGTTTCCGCGCGCCACTTCAGCAGTCCGGGGACGCTCGCACGGCTGGGGTCGGGGGTGCCGGTGAGGGCGGGCATGCCGTGGACGTCAGGGGTGCCGGTGAGGCCGGGCATGCCGTGGACGTCGGGGATGCCGGTGACGTCGCTCATGACAACTCCTCTCGGGGTATGCCGCTCGGCGGTACGAAGGCGACGCAACGGCCGGACGGTTCGGGGCGGTCGGTGAGCTCCACGACGTCACCGACCTCGACCGGGCCGTGCAACCTGGCCACGAGCAGCGGTTCGGGGTCGCAGGCCACCGATGCGATGACGACGTCACCGAGATGGGTCAGCTGCTCGACCACCCCCCGCTCGACGCTTCGGGGCGCCAGGTCGGCGCCGCCGCAGCGGGGACACAGCAGCCGGGCGGGGAACCACTGGCCGCCGCAGGTGCGGCAGTTCTGCACGGTCACACTCATGCGGCCGCCTCCAGGAGCCCGGCGGTGGCACACGCGCCGTAGCGGTAGAGCACCATCCCGTACCCGCTGAACAGGCCGAGACGGGCGTCGACCTGTCGCTGCCCGGCCTGGCCGCGCAGCTGCCGGACGATCTCCACGAGCCCGTGCATGCCTCCCGCAGAACCCGGCTGGCCCGCCGAGAGCTGTCCGCCGGAGGTGTTGACGGCGAGCTTGCGGGTGGCGAGACGCTCGGCGATGAAGGCCGGCATCTCACCGCCGGCGACCAGCCCGAGGTCCTTGAGCTGGGCGAGCGCCATGGCCGGGTAGTCGTCGTACACGCTGACCACCTCGACGTCGGCGGGTCCATGACCCGCGGTGTCCCAGAACTCGGGGGCGCAGTCGGCCAGGCCGGTGACCAGGCCGTCGCCCGTCTGGTCGTCGCTGTTGTAACGGGCCGATACGGCCAGCACCCTGGCGCGCCGCGTGCCCGCGGCCCGTTCGTCGGCTGCGACCACCACGGCATCGGCGCCCGTGACCGGCGGTACGCAGTCGTAGCGGCCGAGGGGTTCGGCGACCATGGGAGCGTTCAGGTAGTCGTCGAGCGTCAACGGCGTTCGGTACACGGCCCCCGGGTTGAGGGCCGCCCAGGCGCGTTGCGCCACCGCGAGCCGACCGTAGTCAGTACGCGTGAGCCCTTCGGCTTCCATCTGACGCTGGGTCAGCAGCGCGAAGAGGGCGTTCGGTCCGAGCATGTCCAGCGGAACCAGGTTTTCTGCGGTCGCCCGGTTGTACTCGGCCACCATCTTCAGATGCACCTGCTGGTCCATCAGGTCGCCGGCCACGAGCACCACGACCGAGGCGTCGCCGGACTCCACGGCCCGCACGGCGTGTTGCAGCATCGTGCCGGCGCTCGCCCCGCCGTTGGTGTCCTGCATCAGCCAGCGCAGCCGCAGTCCGAGCCGCCAGGCCAGGTCGACGGCGTGGTCCGGGCCGAGGGTGAAGCTGCACGCGGCGAAGCCGTCGACGTCGGCGGTCTTGAGGTTCGCGTCGGCGAGTGCGCGGCGTACGGCGTCGGCGAGCACCCCTTGCGTGGTCGTGCCGGATGCCGGATGCCGGGTGTAGGGCGACTCGCCGGCGCCGATGACGGAGACGCCGCTTGTCGTCTTTCCCATCAGAGCTCGCTCTCCCATGTCGTGACGCGGTCGGGGGGATTCATGCCGGGGTGCCTCAGTGCCCGAAGGCTTCGTGCAGCCACCAGGACCCCCCGTCCGAGGTGATCTTGGCGTCCAGCACCAGGGGACGGACGGGACCGGCCGACAGCCACTCCTTGACGGCGTGCGTGTCCTCGGGCCGACGGATGGTCAGCGCGTCGCACCCGTGTCCCCGCGCGAGCGCCGCGATGTCCGTGTCGGGGAAGGTCACCGAGTCGAGGCCGCTCGTGCCGGCCCCGAAGTGATGCACCTCGGCGCCGTACATGGCGTCGTTGTAGACGACGATCAGCATGGGCAGGCCCAGCCGTACGACGGTCTCCAGCTCCGACAGGCCCATCAGGAAGCCGCCGTCGCCGCAGCCGGCCACGGGCAGCCGGCCGGGCTGCGCCAGCGCGGCACCGATCGCGGTCGCCAGGCCCAGGCCGACGGACTGGAACGCCTGAGTGAAGCAGAACCCGTACTCGTCGGGCACGTCGAGGTACATGCTCGGGTAGCCGAGGAAGTTGCCCGAGTCCACGGAGACGATCCGCTCTGTGGGCAGGATGTCGTTGAGGGCGACGCTCAGGCTGCGGGGGTCGACCCGTCCGTCCGCCGACGCGTCCTCGAATCCGACCTGGTTCCAGCGCAGACCGGAGCGGATCCGATCGGCCACGTCCTCAGTGCGGTAACCCGTGCGCCCGCCGCGGGAGTTCGCGCGCAGCCACGCGGCCGTGGCCCGGGCCGTCGCCGCGACACCGCCCCACAGACCGAGGTCCACGTCACGGTGGACGCCGATGGCCCCCGGTTCGATGTCGACCTGGACGACGGTCGCGTCCGGCGCGATGAGCCTGCCGTGCCGCATGGTCCACATGTTCAGGGCGCAGCCGAATCCCACCACCAGGTCGGCGCCGGAGACGAGTTCGGCCGTCAGTGGCGAGGAGAAGCCACCGGAGACGTCGATGTTCCAGTCGTCGCCGTTGAACATCCCGCGGGAGACGGCGGAGGTGGCCAGGAGCGCGCCCGCCTCGGCGGCCAGTTCACGGACGGCGTCCCGGGAGCCCGGGGAACGGCCGCCGCGTCCGACGACGAAGACCGGTCGTTCGGCGCGTTCCAGCAGCTGGGCGAAGGCGGCTGTCTCACTGTCGTCGGGCCGCGGTTCGGCGACCTGGCGGTACTCCCGGGCCGGGGCCGCTGCCTCCAGGGGCGCGTCCTGCACGTCGATGGGAACGTTCAGGACGACCGTGCGCCGCTGGTGGCGGCAGATCGCGAAGGCCCGTGCCACATCGTCGAGGGCGGTCCTGGGAGACCGGACGCGCAGGGCGACCGCCCCGATCCCGGTGGCGATCGCCGCCTGGTCGAGCGCGAAGTTCGAGGTGGGGTCGGCGGCTTCGGCGGTCAGCACCAGCAGCGGCGTCCTGCTCTTCGCGGCCTCGGTGATTCCGGTGAGGGCGTTGGTGTAGCCGCAGCCCTGGTGCAGGGAGAGCACGGCGACCTCGTCGGACATCCGGGCGTAGGCGTCCGCCATGGTGGCCGCGCCGCCTTCGTGACGAGCGGCGACGAACCGTGCGCCGCCCCGCACCATGGCGTCGGTGAAGTGGAAGTTGCCGCTGCCGACCACGCCGAAGACCGTCCGGACTCCGAGATCGGTGAGCTGCCTGCCGATGGCTTCGTGGACCAGCTCGGTCACTGGGCCTCTCCGTTCTCCATGAGAGCCAGAACCCGCGCCGGACTGCCGGACCCTCCGACGATGCGGAGCGGAGCGACGATCAGGACGGCGCCGGTGACGGGCAGCCGGTCGAGGTTCCGCAACTGGGTGACTCCGTACTTGCCCGCGCCCAGCAGGTAGTGGTGTGCCGGGAACTGCGGGGTGAAGGTGAACGCCTGCCCGGCGTCGGTCCCGACGGTCTCCACTCCGAGTCCGACGATCGGTGACTCCTCGGCCAGCCAGCGGGCGCATTCGGCCGTGATGCCGGGTGTGTGCGGCCCGTTCTCGTCGGCGTTGAGGAACAGCTGCTGATCGTGCGAGCGGGCGGCCCAGCCGGTCCGGTAGAGCAGCCAGCCGCCCTTCGGGAGCGGGCCGTTGTGCTGCTGCCACTCCTGGAGGTGCTCGACGGTCAGCAGGAAGTCGGGATCGGCGGCGCACTCGGCGGTCTTGTCGATCACGACAGCGGGAGCCACCAGGCGCGGGACCGGTACGTGAGCGACGTCCCCCTTGTCGGCGCCGGTGATCCAGTGGCACGGGGCGTCGAAGTGGGTGCCCACGTGCTCGCCGGTGTGAATGCCGTTCTGGTAGGAGGTGTGCCCCCGCTCGTCGTAGCGCGCGAGCTCCTCCAGCTCGAAGTGAGGGATCGGCGCCATGTCCGGCGGAAGGTCGAGCACGGGCGTCGACGGCGACAGGAGGGCGGTCAGGTCGACCACCTCGACGCCGCCGGAGGCCAGAGCGGACGTCAGGCCGCCCAGCGGGCCGTCTGCGGAGAGTGTCGAAGACATGGCCTCATCCTTTGGCAGGGATTCGGCCTTGACTAATGCTTCTCCGGTCGCCGCTATTCGTGTTTGGCTATACCGGAGCCCAACACCATGTTACGGAGAGATGTCGAGCCATGAACGTGGATCACTTTTTGGACGGACGGCTGAAACTGCGCCATCTCGTTCTCGTCACCGTCGTGGCCGACGAAGGCACCCTGGTCGGTGCTGCCAAGGCGATGCACGTCACCCAGCCGGTCGTGACCCGAAGCCTCCAGGAGATCGAGACGATCATCGGGGTCGAACTCTTCGCCAGGGGGCCCCGGGGCGTCCGCCCGACCCAGTACGGCGACATCCTCATCGAGCACGCCCGCGCGGTCGTCGGCAACGTGCGCGCCGCGGCCGAACGCATCCACGCGCTCCAGCGTCTCGGCATGGAGCCCGTACGGGTCGGGACCAACCTCGCCGGCGCGTACTCCCTTCTTCCGCAGACCCTGATCCGGCTCAAGAAGGCCCACCCGCACCTCACCGTCTCGGTCGTCGAGGCGATGCCCGAGGAGCTCGGCCTGCAACTCTCCCGAGGCGAAGTGGACGTGCTGGTCGGCCGGCTCCAGCCGTCGAGCCTGCGCGCGGCGCTGCGACACCTGCGGCTCTACGACGAACCGGTCCGCCTCGTCGTTAGGCGGGAGCACCCCTGTCTCGGGGCACGCGCAGGCGGCATCGAGGACCTCATGGACCTGCCGTGGATCCTGCCGGGCCGCAACACGCAGCTGCGCCAGGAGATCGACGAACTCTTCGACCGCCGGGGCCTGCCTCTGCCCGCGAACATCATCGAGTGCTCGACGATCCTCACGCTGAGGACGGTTCTGCTGGAAACAGACGCCGTCGCTCCCCTGCCCATGCTGATCGGCGCGCGGGACCCGCTGCTCGACATGCTGCCCCTGACGCTGGACACCGTGCCCCGCGAGATCGGGATCACCACGCTCGCCGACCGGCCGCCGTCCGCGAGCACCCGCCTCCTGATCAAGGGCATCGTGGAGGTCGCCCGGGACACCGATCCTGTGCTGGCCGGGCCGAAGTCATGAGAGGCTCGTGAGAGAGCACCTCGTGCCGCTGGGGATGCCCTCATCGGGCGCAAGCGCAGGGTCCTTTTCATCAGCAGGAGGAGTCCCGGCACGCACTGACCGGCACTGCTCCTGATGACACGTTCCGCCCCTCGGGCTGGTTACGCCTTGAGGCTCAGCCCAGTGAGTTGTTCGGAGGTCTGCCGTACACGGGCGGCCTCTCGCGTGCTGGTGAACCGGCTGTAGAGCTTTTGCTCGGCGGGCGGACCGCCCAGGTGGAACGGTCCGCTGGGGCCATAGAACCGGCCGGGCCGGGCGTCCGGGGACGTGGCGGCGTACAGGGCGGGGAATTTCGCGCTCTCGACGGTTCCGAGGAGGATGCCACGGGCGGACAGGAAACGATCACACGGACACCCAGGGTGTCCTTGTCCCGCCCCACCTCGGGCCGGGCGGCCAGCAGGCTTGTCGGTGCGACGCCAGGTGACAGATGTTGCTGGTGATGCCCCAACGGCCACTCTCGCTGCGCCGGTTGAGTTCCAGAGCGAAGAGCCCCAACGCGATCTTCGACTGGCGGTAGGCCCTGGCCGTTGTAGGAGCGCTCCCAGTTCAGGTCGTCCCAGTTGATGGCGTTCTGGTTCGCCGCGATGCTGACCTGGGACGTCACCCGGGCCTGGCCGGCACGCAGCAGCGGCAGGAGATGGGCCACCAGGGCGAAGTGCCCCAGGTGGTTGGTGCCGAACTGAAGCTCGAACCGCTCGGCGGTGGTCTGCCGGTCCGGCGGCGTCATGACACCGGCGTTGTTGATCAGCAGGTGGACGGGGCGGCCCTCCCCGATCAGCGTCTTGCCGAACGCCTCGACCGAGTCGGGCGAGGACAGATCGAGACTGCGCAGCGACACCTGCCCGCCGGGCACCTGCCGGCGGATCCTCGCGAGCGCCGCCTCGCCTTTCAGCGGATTACGGACCGGCAGCACCACTTCCGCGCCTGCGGCGGCCAGCCATGCCGCCACACCCAGCCCGATACCGTCACTCGCGCCGGTCACCACGGCGCGCTTGCCGGACAGGTCCGGGACGGGGCTGTCGATGGAATCACACGGCATGCAACTCACTCCAGATGGCGGTGTCATTTCCTCCACTGTCACGGCCCCGCCGTCGTTGGGCAGGACCTGTCGATCCCTCGCCACGACAGAAGGTCAGCAGCTGAAGGCAAGCGCATGGGGGGATTGCCAGGCCGTGGATACCGACCTGTACGGGCGGTAGAAAAGGTGATCCAGGAAGCAGAGGGTGGATGAGGAACAGATGGCGATCGACCGGACTGGGCTGGCGGCGTTCCTCAGGAACCGCCGGGAGGCGTTGCAGCCCGAGGACGTCGGCCTCCCGCGCGGGATGCGGCGCAGGACGGACGGGCTGCGGCGGGAGGAAGTCGCTTTCCTGTGCCACATGTCGACCGACTACTACGCCCGGCTCGAACGCGAACGCGGCCCCCAGCCGTCCGACCGGATGATCGCCGCCATCGCGCAGGGCCTCCACCTCTCCCTCGACGAACGCGACCACCTGTTCCGGCTGGCCGGACACACCCCGCCGCCCCGCGGGACGGACAGCGACCACATCAGCCCCGGACTGCTGCGCATCCTCGACCGCCTTGAGGACACGCCTGCGGAGATCGTCACCGAGCTCGGCGAGACCCTGCGCCAGACACCGCTGGCCGTCGCACTCACCGGCGACCTCACGCTGTACGAAGGGCCGGCCCGCAGCCTCGGCTACCGCTGGTTCACCGACCCCGCCACCCGGGCACTCTACGATCCTGACGACCACCCCTTCCTGACGCGCATGTTCGCCTCGGGCCTGCGTGGCGTGGTCACCCTGCGCGGACCCCACTCCCGCGCTGCCCGACTCGCCGCTCTGCTGCTGGCCCAGAGCGAGGAGTGCCGGCAGGCGTGGCAGGCCCACGAGGTCGGCATCCGCCCCCATGAGACCAAGCGGTTCATCCACCCCGAGGTGGGAGCGATGGAGCTGGCCTGCCAGTCACTCGTGGACCCCGACCAGTCGCATCTGCTGCTCGTCTACACCGCCGTCCCCGGCAGCGAGAGCTACGAACGGCTCCAGCTGCTGTCCGTCATCGGGGCGCAACCGCCTCGCTGAACGTCAGTGCAAAGGAACCCAGACACAGGGAACAACGCCCATGTCGCCCTCGCCGCCTACCCGGCTCGCGCGACGCGCCCGGCGCCGACGTGTGGCCGCTCCCCCGCCGATGCCCGTCACGCGTGACCCGTGGCAGGGACCGCGCCGGTCCGGTCCGGGTAGTGCTTGCGGAGATCGGAGTTGGTCATCCGGTCGAGCACGCGGTCGGGAAGGAGGTGGGAGGCTCGGATGAGGAAGCTGGTCATCAGGCCGATGGTGTAGCGGGCTCGGGGCCGACGGGCGGTCGCGGCCTTCGCGATCGTCCGGGCGGCGGTCTCGGAGGTCACGCCTGCCTTGGTGAACGCGGCGACGTGGGAGGGGATCGCCCCGGTCAGGGCACCGTAGCGGGCGGTCTGCTCCGGGGTCATGTCGGCGCTGAGGCGGGCCAGCGTTGCCAGACCGAGGCCGGCCATCTCGGTCCTGACGCCGCCCGGTTCGACGACGACCACCTGGACGCCGTGCGGGGCCAGTTCGTTGCGCAGTGCGTCGCTGACCGCCTCCAGGGCGAACTTGCTCGCGGCGTAGGCGCCGTAACCGGCCATGGAGACCTTGCCGTTCAGCGAGCTGATGTTGACGATGCGGCCGTTGCTGCGCACCAGCGCGGGAAGCAGCGCCTGGGTGAGGGCGACGTGGCCGAAGACGTTGACCTCGAACAGGCGCCGCCATTCGTCGAGCGGGATCGTCTCGATCGGTCCGGCCATGGGGAGACCTGCGTTGTTGATCAGGGCCCGCAGGTTGCGGCCTTGCGGGTCACCCTCGATGCGCGCCAGCAGCGCCGCGATGTGGTCCTGGCGGGTGATGTCGAGGATCACCGGCTCCATGCCGGCGTCGAGGAGGGACGTGGCGTCGCTGTCACGCCGGACGCCGGCGAGAACGTGAAAGCCGCGGCGGGCCATCTCCCGTGCGGTGGCCGCGCCCATGCCGGTCGACGCCCCGGTGACGACTACGAGTTCCTGAGTTTCAGATGACTTTGTCACCTCAAGGACTCTGCCGCACTGAGATGACGATGTCAACTGACTCGGATGACTGTGTCATCACGGGTGGTCTAGGATGCCCGCATGATCAGCCGTGCCGAATCGACCGCCGCCACTCGCCGCGCCCTGCTCGACGCCGCGGCCGGCCTGCTCGACCGCGGCGGCCTCGAAGCGGTGACCCTCCGCGCGGTCGGCGCGGAAGCGGGAGTGACCCGCGGGGCGCCCTACCGGCATTTCCCCGACAAGGAGAGCCTGCTGATCGCGGTCGGCACGCGGGCGTGGGACCGGCTGGGCGAGCTCATGCGGGACCTGCGCGCCGATTCCGGTCTGCCGGCCGCGGAAAAGCTGCGCGCCGGGGTCATCGCGCTCATCGACATCGGCCGCTCCCAGCCGCACCTCTACAAGCTGATGTTCAGCAATCCCTCCAGCGACCCCACCGCGCTGGCCCGCGCTGCCGAGCCCAGCCAAGCCGAGTTCCTCGCCATCGTGGCCGACCTGGTCGGCGAGCAGGACGCCCGGAGGTACGCCGCTCTGCTCATCAGCACGGCGAACGGAGTCGCCGGCATGGAGGTGAGCGGGCAGTTGCCCAACGAGAAGTGGGGCGAGGTCCGCGCCGAAGACCTCATCGACACACTCGTCACGATGATCGCCGGCAAGGGCCGGAGCTCCTGACGCTCTCTGGCCGTTCAGGTGGCGCTCGGGCGACAATCGCCCGCATGACCGAGTCCTCCGGTGGCCCGTCCACCTTCCGTGACCTGTCCGCCTTCGTCGCCTGCCCGCGCGTCAACTCCCTTGCCCTGTCAGCCGATGGCACTCGTCTTGTCGCCGCCGTGCAGTCGTTGTCCGAGGACGGGACGCGGTTCGTGTCCGGTCTGTGGGAGATCGATCCGACCGGGGAGCGCGACGCGCTACGGCTGACCCGGTCCGACAAGGGCGAGTCGGGGCCGGTGTTCGGTCCGGACGGGACGCTGTACTTCCTGTCCGAACGGGCCGCCGCGGACGGCGATGAGGGCGCCGCACTGTGGGCGTTGCCGCCGCGCGGGGAGGCCGTCGTCGTGGCCCGGCACCCCGGCGGTATCGCCGCGGTCACCGTGGCCCGCGACTCCGGCGCACTGTGCCACACTGCGGGGCTTCTCCCGGGGGCCGCTGACGCCGAGGCACACGGAAAGCTGCGCGCGGCGCGAAGGGACGCGAAGGTCAGCGCGATCCTGTACGAGGCCGGTCCGACCCGCGCCTGGGACCACGACCTCGGCCCGGCGGAACCGCACACCTTCGTCCGTGCAGGTGTTGACGCGGAACCGGTCGTCGCCGGTGGGCAGGGGATCGGTCTGGAGGATCCGGGGGACGCGGCGTTGTCCCCGGACGGCACACGGGTCGCCTACCGGCGGTTCGTGCCCGGGCGGGTCCCGGCCGAGCATCGCACCGCGGTGGTGGTGGCCGACTCGGCGAGCGGTGACGAGATCCACGTCGTCGGTGACCTGGAGCACCTCTACGAGGCGCCGCGGTTCACCCACGACGGTTCGGCCCTCGTCTGCTCCCGGATGCGCTACCCGACCTACGACGACCCCTGGGAGGCGACTCTCGTCCGGATCGACCTGGCCGACGGCACGATGCAGGACCTGTTGCCCGGATTCGACAACTGGCCCGCCGACGTGGCCTGTTCACCGGTGGACGACACGCTCTTCTTCACCTCCGACGAGCAGGGGCACGCCCCCGTCTTCCGGCGCGACCCGGACGGCAGCGTCACCCGTCTCACCGGTTCCGGTGCGTACGGCTCGCTGGCCGTGAGCCCCGACGGGCGGACGCTCTACGCGCTGCGCCACGCGGTCGACGCTCCGCCGACGCCCGTCCGGATCGACGCCGGCACCGCCGACCAGAGCCCGGTCGAGCTGCCGGCCCCGGGTGGCGTCGGGGACCTGCCCGGCACACTCACCGAGGTGCACGCGGAGGCGGACGACGGATTCGTGCTGCGCGGCTGGCTCGTACTGCCCCGGGGCGCGTCCGCCGAGCAGCCCGCTCCCCTGCTCGTCGCCGTCCACGGCGGACCGCAGTCCAGCTGGAACGGCTGGAACTGGCGCTGGAGCCCGTGGCCGTTCGCCGCGCGCGGCTATGCGGTCCTGCTGCCGGATCCGGCCCTGTCGACCGGGTACGGGCAGGTCAACCACCGGCGCGGCTGGGGGCAGTGGGGCGGGCGTCCCTACACCGATGTAATCGCGCTGACCGACGCGACCGAGGCCCGCGACGACATCGATGCCTCACGTTCGGCGCTCGCCGGCGGCTCGTACGGCGGATACATGGCGAACCGGGTGGCCACCAGCACGGACCGCTTCAAGGCGATCGTCAGCCATGCAGGCCTGTGGGACCTGCGGATGTTCCAGGGCGACACCGATGTGCCCTGGTACTTCCAGCAGATCTTCGGCGACCCGCTGACCAGCTCCGAACGCTACGAGGCCGACTCGCCGCACCTGGACGTCGCGAAGATCCGCACTCCGATGCTGGTCATCCACGGCGCGAAGGACTATCGCGTGCCCGTCGGGCAGGGCGCCGCGCTCTTCCAGGAACTTCAACGGCACCAAGTTCCCGCGAAGTACCTCTACTTCCCGGACGAGAACCACTGGATCCTCAAGCCGAACCACGCGCGCCTGTGGTACGAGACGTTCCTCAACTTCCTCGACCACCACGTCCTCGGCACCGAATGGCAGCAGCCCGACTTGCTGTGACCCGGCCGACCCCGCCGATCAGTTTGCGATGAGTGCTCGCTCCTCGGCGGTGAGCCGGTTGAAGCAGGCATCCTCCACGGCCATGAACGTCAACCGATCGAGCGCGGGGGCTGTGAGATGGCGAGCGTGGAGGAACCAGCCCTTCTTCTTGTACGTAGCCATGAAGTAGGTCCCATCACCCCCGACCGGTGCCTCCTGGGAAGGTCTGCTCTCGTTCCAGCCCCGTGCCGAGAGACCGGACAGCATGACCTGCAATTGCCGCCGTGCGACGGCCGGATCGGCGGAGTTCGGAGACCGGTAGTTCTTCTCGGTCGGCGACCAGGAGACCACACAAGGGGTCAGCCGCTTGGCGAGAGCGGTGATCCTGCGTCCCTTTTCGGTGCCGGTGGGGGCGTGTGCCCCCTTGGGCACACCAACCCCTGCTTTCACCTTGCCGCCCGTCAGTCCGGCTGCCTCGACGGCCGCTTGCAGGTCCATCCGAACGTCCCTCTGGCCGAAGGGCGCCGATGTGGAAGCAGGGGAAGGGACAGGGGCGGTGGTTACCACCGGGGCCGCGGGTCCGGCGCCCGCGCCACAGCCGGTGGCGAGAATCGCCACCACGGCGGCAAGGGCCGTGTGCGTGGCGTTGATCGTGTTGGGACGCATGTGCACCTTCTCTGCGCGCCGAGTGCTGGTCGGCCGAGGTCGGCCCGGCGGGCCGGATACCGGCGCCGAATCCTCGCACGACTGGGCGAGGTGCACGCCGAGGTGACCGCGGAGGGCTGGACACTGGCGGGGCCGGTCGCGGACTCTCCCGGCCACTCGGGCGACGACCGGGCGTGAACCCGTCACGCGCGATGCGGGCTGCACGTACTCAACCGGAGCGAGGCCGCACGAGGTAGTGCGTAAGGAAATGCAGGACGCGGCAGGACCGACTCCTGGTGAGGTGCCTTCCTCGCGTCATGCCTCGTCCGCGTGGGGCAGCCGCGCTCCGACCCGCGCGGCCGTCTCGCGCAGCCAGATGTGGGCCGCGTCATGGGTGTGGACCGGGTGCCACCACAGCGCTTCCCTCAGCGGCACCGCCTCGTACGGCGGCTCCAGCACCCGCACGGCGGCGATCGGGGCCATCAGTCGCGCCAGCCTCGCCTGGACCAGAGCGATGCGCCGGGTGTCGGCGATCATCAGGGGCAGGAGCTGGAAACTGTCGACGGACACCTCGACGCGCGGTTCGATCCCGAGCATGCCGAGCTGCCGTACGGCGGGCGCGTCGTAGGTGCGCTGGTACGTCACCCAGGGCAGGTCCGCCAGGTCGTCACGGGTGAGCCGCTCCCCCACGCCGGGGTGGTCCTGTGCCACGAGGAACACCCACCGGTCGTCGTAGAGGTCGGTGGACGGGAAGTCGCTGATCACGCCGTGGGGCATGAGCAGGCCGTCGGTGGCGCTCAGCAGGGTCGCGGTGTTGTCGATGACGGTCGGCGGGGTCTGCGTGAAGCGCAGCCGGATGCCGGGGGCCTCCTCGTGCACGAGGCGGGCGAGTTCGGTGCCGAAGACGGAGACGGCGTAGTCGGAGGCGACCAGTCTGAACTCGCGGGTCTCCCTGGCAGGGTCGAAGTCCGCCTGGCTGGAGAAGAGGCGTTCCAGCAGGTCGTAAGCCGAGGCGGTGCGGTCAAGGAGGACCTGTCCGAGTGCGGTGAGCTCGTAGTGGCCGCCGACGCGTGCGAGCAGGTCGTCGCCGAAGTGCCGGCGCAGCCGGGCGAGGGCGGCGCTCATCGCGGGCTGGCTCAGACCGATCCGCTGCCCCGCGCGGGTGACGTTCCGCTCCTCCAGCAGGGCGCGCAGGGCGACGACGAGATTGAGATCGAGACGGGCCAGGTTCACGGATCGGTCCCTTGCGGTGGAGCGGCCAACGAAGAAGATGAACGGGATGGATAGACGGGATGGATGCAGGTCATCCACAGAATCGATTTCCCTGATCACAGGGTGCGGGTCCAGATTAGTCCCACCGCAATCAGGAGGACATGTCCGTGAAACCCGAACCCGCATCCGCGCTCTTCGCCGGACCGTTCGCACTCGCCACCCTCTCGACCCCGGGCGGGCCGGAATTCCCCGCGCTGGTCACCCCCGACGGCCAGGCCCTCGATCTGCGGGACGCCTTCGGCGACGACCGGCTGACCGTGCTGGACGTGCTGGACCGCTGGGAGACCGCCCTGCCGCAGCTGCGGGCCCTCGCCTCCGACACCGGCCTGACGCGTACGGCCGTCGCGGACCTGCATGTGCACGCGCCGGTGGCACCTCGCCAGGTGTTCCAGTCGGGTGCGAACTACCGGCAGCACGTGATCGACCTGCACGTCGCCCACCGCGCCCCGGGAGACGACCGGCCGGAGAGCGAACGGCGCGCGGAGGCCGCCGAGATCATGGACCGGCGGGCCACCGAGGACCTTCCGTACGTCTTCATCGGCCTGCCCACCGCGATCACCGGCCCGTACGACGACGTCGTCCTGCCCGGGTGGGCCGAGCAGCCCGACTGGGAACTGGAGCTGGCGGTCGTCATCGGCAAGCCGGCCTACCAGGTGCCGGTGGAAGACGCGTCCCAGTACATCGCCGGCTACACGATCGCCAACGACCTGACCGACCGGGCCACCGTGTTCCGCCGGGACATGCCGCAGATCGGCACCGACTGGCTGCGCAGCAAGAACGCGCCCGGTTTCACCCCGCTCGGCCCCTGGCTGGTGCCGGCCGAGTCGATCGCGAACCCCGACGACCTGCGCGTCACGCTCAAGCTGAACGGCGACACCATGCAGGACGAGTCCACCAAGGACATGATCTTCAACGTCGCGCGGATGGTGTCGTACGCCTCCCGGACCGCCCGCCTGCTCCCCGGCGACCTGGTCCTGACCGGCAGCCCGGCCGGCAACGGCATGCACTGGGGACGGCTGCTGCGCGACGGCGACGTCATGGAGGGTTCGGTCACCGGCCTCGGGCTCCAGCGCACCCGTTGTGTCGCGGAGGGCGCCGCATGAACCGCCAGGACCCCGAGGGCTCGATCGCCGAAGCCGCCAAGGCGTACTCCAACTGGGGGCGTTGGGGCGAGGACGACAGGCTCGGGACCCTGAACTTCCTCACGGAGGACAAGCGCCGTGAGGGCGCGGCCCTGGTCCGGCGCGGCGTCAGCTTCTCGCTGTCGCAGTCCTTCGACATGAACGGCCCGCAGAAAGGCTGGCGACGGCGCACCAACCCGGTGCACACCATGCTGGACACCGGCACCGACGCGGCCCTCGGCGCCCAGGGCTTCCCGCACGGGATCGGCGGCGCCGACGACGTCATCGCGATGCCGCTGCAGTGCTCGACCCAATGGGACGGGCTCGGCCACATCTTCGACCACGGCAAGGCGTGGAACGGCCGCCCGGCCGAGAAGGTCGTCACCTCCGACGGCGACCTCGTCACCGGCATCGAGCACATGGCGCCCCACGTCGCGGGCCGCGCTGTGCTGCTGGACGTCGGCCGGGTCATCGGCACCGACGGGGAGCTGCCGGACGGGTTCGCGATCACCGAGGACCATCTGACGGCGACGGCCGAGGCGCACCAAGTGAGCGTCGGACGCGGTGACATCGTGCTGGTCCGCACCGGGCAGCTGGCCCGCGCACGCCGCGAGGGCTGGGGCGACTACGCGGGCGGCAGCGCGCCGGGCCTGTCGTTCACCACCGCCGGCTGGCTGCACTCCAGCGAGATCGCCGCCATCGCCACCGACACCTGGGGCTTCGAGGTCCGCCCCAACGAGTTCGACCACGCCTTCCAGCCCCTGCACCAGGTCGCCATCCCGAACATCGGCCTGCTGATCGGTGAGATGTGGGACCTGGACGCTCTCGCCGAGGACTGTGCCCGCGACGGCGCGTACGCGTTCTGGCTCACCGCCGCACCGCTGCCCATCACCGGAGCGGTCGGCTCACCCGTCAACCCGATCGCGGTCAAGTAACCCACGGAACAAGGGAGTTCCCTCATGAGCAGACCCCGCACAGTCCTGGTGATCGGTGGTGGCGCCGCCGGCAACGCCGCGACGGTCTTCCTGCGGCGCGCCGGCTGCACGGTGGACCTGATCGAGGCCAAGGGCGACTGGAACGCCACCGCCGGCTCCGGAATCACCCTCCAGGGCAACGCCCTGCGCGTCCTGCGGGAACTCGGCGTCTGGGACCGGGTCAAGGCGTCCGGCTTCGCTTTCGGCTCCGTCGGCATCACCACTCCGGACGGCACCGTCGTGCACGTCGCCCGGGACCTGCGCACCGGCGGCGACGATCTGCCCGCCACGATCGGCATGCAGCGCCCCCAGCTCCAGCAGATCCTGATCGACGCCGTCCGGGCCAGTGGCGCCGACGTGCGACTCGGCACGACCGCCGAGATCCTCGGACAGGACGCGGACGGGGTCTCGATACGGTTCTCCGACGGCAGCGAGGCCCGCTACGACCTGGTCATCGCGGCCGACGGCCTCGCCTCCTCGACCCGCGCGGCGATCGGCATCCACGACAAGCCCGAGCCGACCGGCATGGCCATCTGGCGCATCGCCGCCCCGCGCCCGGCCGGAGTGACCCGCACCGACCTGGCCTACGGCGGCCCCGCCTACATCGCCGGCTACTGCCCCACCAGCGACACCACCCTGTACGCCTACGTCGTCGAGGCGAACCGCGACCGCGCCGCCATCCCGCCCGAGACGTACGCCGACGAGATGCGGCGCCTCGCCTCCGCCTACGGGGGCCACTGGCCGGAGATCACCGACCACATCACCGACCCGGCGAAGGTCAACTACACGTGGTTCGACCGGCTGTTGGTGGAGGGTGCCTGGCACCGCGGCCGGGTGGTGCTGATCGGCGACGCCGCGCACTGCTGTCCGCCCACACTCGCGCAAGGAGCGGCCCTGTCCCTGGAGGACGCGTGGGTGCTCGCCCAGCTGCTGACCGCCTCGGAGACCTGGGACGACGCTCTCCTCCAGGCGTACTACGAGCGGCGCATGGCCCGCGTCCGGCCGGTCGTGGAGGCGTCCGTGCAGATCGGGCAGTGGCAGCTCGACGGCGTCCGTGACCCCGACATACCCGGCCTGATGGGCTGCACCATGACGATGCTGCGGGAGCTGCCGTGACCCTGGCCCCCACCGTGGACGTCCACGCCCACGTCCTGCTTCCCGACGTCGAGGCCCTGGTGGCCGACCTGCCGGGGCTGGCGCAGGCGAAGGCGCTGGACGCCCGGCGCAACGGACCGGCGGCACTCGCCGTCAACGGGCCGATGGTGCGCGAACGCGTCCCGCGCATGACCGACCCGGCCTTGCGGCTGGCCGCGATGGACGCCCAGGGCGTGGAGGTGCAACTGGTCAGCCCCTCCCCGTCGCACTACCACTACTGGGCGGACGAGGAGACGGCGGAGAAGGTGTACCGGCTCGCCAACGAGGCGACGGCGGCGCACTGTTCCGCAGCGCCCGACCGGCTGCGCGGCCTGGGCCTCGTACCGCTGCAACACCCCCGGCAGGCCGTGCGCGCCCTCGAACACGCCATGGACCAGGGCCTGTTGGGCGTCGAGATCTCCAGTCACGCGCCGGGGCGGGAGCTCTCCGACCCGGCGTACGAGCCCTTCTGGACCCGGGTCGAGGAGACGGACGCGATCGTCTTCCTGCACCCCTTCGGCTGCACGCTCGACGAACGGCTCGACCGCTGGTACCTGTCCAACACCGTCGGCCAGCCGGTGGAGAACGCCGTCGCGCTCTCCCACCTGATCTTCTCCGGAGTCCTGGACCGCCACCCGGACCTCAAGCTGATCGCGGCACACGGGGGCGGCTATCTGCCCACGCACATCGGCCGTGCCGACCACGCGTGGCAGACCCGCTCCGACGCCGGAGCCGACTGTGCCCAAATGCCCAGCAGTTACCTCAGACGCCTGTACTTCGACTCCCTGGTGCACGACCCGCACGTGCTGCGGGAGCTGGTCCGCGCCGCCGGGCCCGACCGGGTGCTGCTCGGCTCCGACTTCCCCTTCGACATGGGCACGGAAGACCCGCTGGGCGCCCTGCGCGCGGCGGGCCTGTCCGACGCCGACTTCGACGCCGTACGGGGCGGCAACGCGGCCGCCCTCCTCCGGAAGGACTGACACCATGCGCCTGCTCACCCACCTGCGGCACGTCGACCTCGCCGTGCCCGACTACGACAAGCAGCTCGACTTCTACGCCGGCGTCTGGGGCCTGACCAAGGTCGCCGAGGACTCCGGCATCTCCTTCCTGGCCGCCGAGGGCTCCCCCGAGCAGTACGTCGTCCGCCTGCGCAAGGCCGACGAGAAGCGCCTCGACCTGGTCTCCTACGGCGCGGCGTCCGCCGCTGACGTCGACACGCTCGCCGAGCAACTCCTGGCCGGAGGCGTGCAGTTGATCACCCAGCCGGGCAAGGTCGACACTCCCGGCGGCGGCTACGGCTTCCGCTTCTTCGACGTCGACGGCCGCACCATCGAGGTCTCCGCCGACGTCGAGGTACGGCAGCACCGCAAGATCGAGGAGAAGGAGGCGATCCCGGTCAAGCTGTCGCACGTCGTCCTCAACTCCCCCGACCTGGACCGCACTCGGCAGTGGTACGAGGAGCACCTGGGCTTCCGGCTCTCCGACACGCTCCACTCCCCGCACATGGGCGAGGTCATGCACTTCATGCGGATCAGCAACCAGCACCACTCCATGGCGCTGGCCAAGGGCCCGCACACCTCACTGCACCACGTCTCCTTCGAGATGCGCGGCCTCGACGAGTACATGCGCGGCTCCGGCCGGGTCATCCGTGCCGGTCACCGCAAGATCTGGGGCCCGGGCCGGCACATGGCGGGCGACAACACCTTCACCTACTTCCTCGACCCGCACGGCAACACCGTCGAGTACACCACCGAGCTGGAGCTCCTCGACGAGGACACCTGGCACCCGCACGTCTACGACTTCTCGCAGCCCGAGGTCACCGACCAGTGGGGCACGGCCAACCCGATGAACGAGCTGATCGCCAAGGAGTCCTTCAACGACGTCGACCGCGGCGTCTTCGTCGCCCCGCCGGTCTGATCCCACCCCCCGCCCCCGGGGGCGCGGCCGGCCCTGTCACCCCGCCCTGACTCGGTCCCGCCGCGCCCCCGGACCCAGCCTGCCCGGAGCCGCACCATGCGTTTCGCCGCGTACGAACACCAGCACCGCCGTCGCGTGGCCGTCGTGGAGGACGACGGCACCCTGCTGCCGATGCCCGGAGTCACCTCGCTCACCACCCTGCTGCCGGAATGCGGCGGTCTCCCCGGCCTGCTCACGGCGGGTGCCGCCGCGCTCGACGCGGCGCCCGGCCCGCACGTGTCGGAGGTACGGCTGCTGCCGCCGCTCCAGCCCGTGTCCATAAGGGACTTCGTCACCTTCGAGGAGCACGTCGAGGGCGTACGGCGCTCGGTGGACGGCGCCGCCGGAGTGCCCGAGCAGTGGTACGCCGCGCCGACGTTCTACTTCACCAACCCGCACGCGATCTACGGCCCGCACGACGACATCCCCGTCCCGCCCGGCTCGAGTGTGCTGGACTTCGAACTCGAAGTGGCCGCCGTCATCGGCCGCGAGGGCCGCGACCTCACCCCTGAGCGGGCCCGCGACCACATCGTCGGCTACACGGTCTTCAACGACTGGTCCGCGCGCGACCTGCAGTCCGCGGAGATGAGGGTCGGTCTCGGCCCCTGCAAGGGCAAGGACACCGCCACCACCCTCGGCCCCTACCTGGTCACCGCCGACGAGCTGGAGCCGTACCGGGACGCCGACGGGTTCCTGCGACTCGCGGTCACAGCCGACGTCAACGGCGAGGTCGTCGGCCGGGACTACCTGTCCAACATGAGCTGGACGTTCGAGGAGATGGTCGCCTACGCCTCCCGCGGCACCCGGGTCATGCCCGGTGACGTTCTGGGTTCCGGCACCTGCGGCAACGGCGGCTGCCTCGCCGAACTGTGGGGTCTGCGCGGCGAACAGACCCCGCCGCCCCTCAAGCCCGGAGACACCGTCACCCTCACAGTGGAAGGGGTCGGCGCCGTGTCCAACACGGTCGTCCCCGGCACCGACCCGGTGCCGCTGCCCACCGGCCGACGCCGGTCCCGGGAGCGGCCGTGAGCGACCTGCACCCCAAGCGGCTGCTCGGCAAAGTCGTCGTGGTCACCGGCGCGGCCCGTGGCCAGGGCGCCGCGGAGGCGGACGCGCTGACCCGCCAGGGCGCCCGGGTGATCGCGACCGACGTACGGCCGGAAGGCGCCTGCCGCCGCCTCGACGTCACCAGCACTCAGGACTGGGCCGACCTCGCCGCCGAACTGAAGGAGTCGTACGGGCAGGTGCACGGGCTGGTCAACAACGCCGGCATCACCTGGCGCGCCCGCCTCGGCGAGGTCCGGGCCGAGGACTTCGACCGGGTCCACGCCGTCAACGTCACCGGCCCGCTCCTCGGCATCCAGCACCTCTCACCGCTCATGCCGGCCGGCTCGTCCATTGTGAACGTCGGCTCCTCGGCGGCCCTCACGGCCCACTATCCCGTCGCGTACACCGCGAGCAAGTGGGGGTTGCGGGGACTGTCCAGGACGGCCGCGCTGGAACTCGGTCCGCGCGGCATCCGCGTCAACACGATCCATCCCGGCTACATCGAGACCGAGATGACCGCCTCGGCCGCCCCCGCGTTCCGCGAGGCCAACGTCCGCGAGACGCCGCTCGGCCGTACCGGAACCGTGGACGAGGTGGCTCCGCTGGTCGTGTTCCTGTTGTCGGACGAGTCGTCGTTCATCACCGGTGCCGACATCCCCGTAGACGGCGGGATGACCGCGCACGGCGGGGTCAAGTCGGTCTCCGACGCGCTGCGGGAGGGGTCTTCGTGAAGCGGCTCGAGGGCAAGGTCGCGCTCATCTCCGGCACAGCCCGCGGGCAGGGCCGGGCCGCGGCCCTGCGGTTCGCCGCCGAGGGCGCGCTCGTGGTCGGCGGCGACCTCCAGCACGAGGAAGCCGTCGAGACACAACGGCTCATCGCCCGCGAGGGCGGCACCGCCCTCACTCCCGGCCCCCTGGACGTCACCGACGAGGCGTCGGTGCGCTCCTGGGTGGCGGAGGCCGTCGACGCCTTCGGCGGTGTCGACATCGTGTACGCCAACGCCGGCGCGGTCCGCTTCGGCGGCATCGCCGACCAGCCGTACGAGGACTTCGCCTTCACCGTGCGCGCCGAACTCGATTCGGTATGGCTCACCGTCCGGGCCGCCTGGGCGCACCTGATCGACAGCCGCGGCTGCGTCCTCACCGTCGGCTCCACCGCTGGCCTGACCGGTTCGCTCACCAACCAGCGCACCGCGCACTTCGCGTCCAAGGGCGGCGTGATCGCCCTGACCCGGCAACTGGCCGCCGAGGGCGCCCCGTACGGCATCCGCGCCAACTGCGTCAGCCCCGGGATGATCGACACGGACGGCTCCCGCGCCAACCTCCTGGCCGCCGACCACCCGATGCGCTCCATCGCCCGGCACATCCCCCTCGGCCGCACCGGCACACCGGACGACGTGGTCAACGCGGCCGTGTTCCTTGCCTCCGACGAGGCGTCGTACATCACGGGCGCCAACCTCGTCGTCGACGGCGGCTGGTCGACCGTCCTGCCCGGTGCCGTCCCCGACGCGACCTCCTGAAAGGAAACCCCGCACGTGAACAAGGTCCGCGGCAGCGCCGCAGACGCCGTCTCCGACATCACCGACGGCGCGTCACTCGCCGTCGGCGGCTTCGGCCTCAGCGGCGTACCGGAGGTCCTCATCCGCGCCCTGTACGAGCAAGGCGCGCAAGGCCTGGAGGTCGTCTCCAACAACTGTGGCGTGGACGGCCGGGGCCTGGGCGTCCTGCTGGCCGCCGGTCGCATCACCCGCGTCACGGGCTCGTACGTGGGCGAGAACAAGGAGTTCGCCCGCCAGTACCTGTCCGGCGAGTTGGAGGTCGAGCTCACCCCGCAGGGCACCCTCGCCGAACGCCTGCGGGCCGGCGGCGCCGGCATCCCCGCCTTCTACACCCCGGCGGGTGTGGGCACCCAGGTCGCCGGCGGCGGTCTGCCCTGGCGCTACGCCCCGGACGGTTCCGTGGCCGTGGCCTCCCCGCCCAAGGAGACCCGCGACTTCGCCGGCCGCCCGCACGTCCTGGAGCACGGCATCACCACCGACTTCGCCCTCGTACGGGCCTGGCGCGGCGACCGCCACGGAAACCTCGTCTTCCGCAGGGCCGCCGCCAACTTCAATCCCCTGGCGGCCATGGCGGGCAGAGTCACCATCGCCGAGATCGAGGAACTGGTCGAACCGGGCGAACTGGCGCCCGACGCCGTTCACCTGCCCGGCATCTACGTCCAGCGTGTCGTGGCACTCAGCGCCGCCGAGTCGGCCGACAAGCAGATCGAGAAGAGGACGGTACGTTCCTGATGGCCTGGACCCGCGACCAGATGGCCGCCCGAGCGGCAGCCGAACTCGCCGACGGCTCCTACGTCAACCTCGGCATCGGCCTGCCCACCCTGATCCCCGGCCACCTCCCCCCCGGCGTCCGGGTCGTCCTGCACTCCGAGAACGGCATCCTCGGCACCGGCCCCTACCCCACGCAGGACGAGGTCGACCCGGATCTCATCAACGCCGGCAAGGAGACGGTCACCGTGCTGCCGGGGGCGTCGTTCTTCGACTCGGCACTCTCCTTCGGCATGATCCGCGGCGGGCACATCGACACCGCC
This sequence comes from Streptomyces sp. SAI-135, assembly GCF_029893805.1. Lineage (NCBI taxonomy): Bacteria > Bacillati > Actinomycetota > Actinomycetes > Kitasatosporales > Streptomycetaceae > Streptomyces > Streptomyces sp. SAI-135. The sequence continues at coordinate 8,876,102 of NZ_JARXYP010000002.1, read as the reverse complement.
GTCCTGGGCGCGATGCAGGTGTCGCAGAGTGGTGACCTGGCCAACTGGATGATCCCCGGCAAGATGGTCAAGGGCATGGGCGGGGCGATGGACCTGGTCCACGGCGCCCGCCGCGTCATCGTCCTGATGGAACACACCGCCAAGGACGGCAGCCCCAAGATCCTCAAGCAGTGCACCCTGCCGCTCACCGGCGAACGCTGCGTCCACCGGATCATCACCGACCTCGCCGTCATCGACGTCACCGCGGACGGCCTCGCCCTCGTCGAGACGGCTCCCGGCGTGACCGTCGAGGACGTGGCGGAACGCACGGCCGCGCCCCTGGTCCTGAACAGCCGCACGGTGGCCTGCTGACACGTTTGCGTCCCGGAACGAAACAGGAACTGGCGTCAGCGCATGGCCACCGCGCCGGATGGTTGGTCACTTCGCCTGGGCGAGCCAGTGCGCGTCGGGACCGGCGGGAAAGCGCAATTGGCCGGTCGTGTCGTGGACGGCTCGCCATACCGCCTCGGCGACATCGGTCTCCTCGGTGAACAGCTCCTGGGCGGTGAAGGAGTCCATGGCCTTCTTCGCCCACGCCGCGTACGGTTCCGGGACCATCTCGTCCGGTGCGGCGCCGTTCGTGGCGCGAACGGCGAAGTTCGTCGTCAGACAGGCTCCCGGTTGGACCGTCTTCGCCCGCACACCGAAGGGCGCGAGTTCGAGCGCGAGGGAGGCGGTGAACCCCTCGACCGCCATCTTGCTCGCCTTGTAGACGGCCGAGAGCGGCATGTGACCGAGCACCACACTGGAGGTCACGTTGACGACCACTCCTGAGCCGCGTTCGCGGAAGCTGGGCAGCACCGCCTGCGTGGTCGCCATGACACCGAAGGTGTTGGCTTCGAACAGCTCCCGGACCTGGGCCAGGGGGGTGCCCTCGAAGACGCCGATCGAGGGCACCCCCGCGTTGTTGACCAGGACGTCGACGGGGCCCGCCGCCTCGAACGCGGCCGTGATGCTCGCGGGCTCGGTCACGTCGAGTTCGACGACGCGCAGCCGGTCCGACTCCGGCAGAACACCCGCGCGCGGGGTGCGCATCGTGGCGATGACGTTCCACCCCTGCTCGTGGAAGTGGAGGGCGGTGGCCCGACCGTATCCGGACGACGTACCCGTGATCAGAACAGTGCTCATGCTGTGCCCCTCGGCGATGTGGTGGGATGACTCCCATTGGATCGCTCTGAGCTGCGGGAACGGTAGAACTATCCTCTCGCCTCCTTGCCTGATCCTCCTCCGTGACCGCCGTGCCGGTCAGGACAGGACACCGCTGGGGGCCCGCACCGCATCACGCAGGCGCACGGCGTCCTGGCTGGGCGGCGCGCCGAACTGGCGGCGGTACTCCCGGCTGAACTGGGAGGGGTTGTCGTAGCCGACGCGCTGGCCGACTCCGGTGACATCGCCGGGGTGGGTGGCGAGCAGCAGCCGGGCTTCCTGAAGGCGGATCTGCTTCTGGAACTGGATGGGGCTCATCGCGGTCACCGCCTGGAAGTTGCGGTAGAAGGCCGAGGCGCTCATGCCGGACATCCGGGCCACGTCCTCGACCCGGAAGGGCTGCGCGTAGTTCTCGCGGATCCAGCGCACGGCCCGGGAGACGTGACTGAGACTGCTGTCGGCGAGGCCCAGCTGACGGACCGTCGCGCCCTGCTCGCTGGTGATCAGCCGCCACAGGATCTCGCGCTTGACGAGCGGCGCCAGTACGGCCCGGTCGCGAGGTGCGTCGAGCAGCCGCAGCAGCCGTACCACCGCGTCGAGCAGCGCGGGCGGGGCCTCGCTGACGGCAATGGCCGAGGGGGCGCCCGCGCCGGTGCGAGGGGTGTCACCGGGGCCGGCCTGGAGGAGCAACTCGGCCACGGCGGACGGCTCCAGCGTGAGTCCGAAGCCGAGGGCCGGCTGTTCGGGATCTGCCTGGGTGAACTGTCCGGTGACGGGAAGGTCGACGGACGCGACCAGGTACTGCCCGGGACCGTACTCGTAGACCCGGTCGCCCAGAGCCAGACGTTTGGTGCCCTGGGCGATGACCGCGAGCACCATGCCGGACATGGACAGCTCCGGCGGGTCCGAGCGGTCGACCTTGGAGACGAGCACGCCGTCGATGGCGGTCGTCCAGTCAGGCTTGGCGTGCCGGGCCAACAGGCTGCGGAGCTCTTCGAGGTGCATGGGGACATTGCACCACCGTTGCGGGCCGGCGCTCCCGTGTTCGCGAGGATCGTGCAAGTCCACGCCAGCATCGTTCTAACGTTTCCGCAGTTCAGGCCGCTTGAATAGAAGTCGCTCCACTCCACAGCCGACCGAGAGGACGACCATGATCGCCACATACGGCTTCAGCGCCACCCTTACCGCCAAGCCCGCCGCGGGAGACCGGCTGATCGACCTGCTGCTGACCGGCATGGACGAGGGCAGCCCTGGTGCGAGTGAGCACTGCCTCGTCTACCTGGTCTCCCGCTCCGCCTCCGACCCCGACGTCGTCCACGTCACCGAGGGCTGGACCAGTGAGGAGGACCATCACCGGGTCTTCGCCGGTGAGACCGCTCAGGCCATCGTGGCGCAGATCGGCCCGCTGCTGGCCAAGGAGCCGGAGTACACCGACCACGTCCCCGTCGGCGGCAAAGTCGCCCTCGGGAAGCCCTGATCAAGCCCCGCCGGCCCTCCCTTGACTGTCCGCCCCCCTGCGAAAGGCAACGACCATGACCACGGCACGCCCCGCTCTGGACCCCGAACTGCGTGAACTCCTGGCCGACATGCCCCTCATGTCCGAGCTCACCCCGGACATCCTCGCGCACCTGCGCCAACTGCCCTCGACGCCCATCGACTCCCTCCTCGCGCACCGGCAGGTCGAGCGGCGCGAGATCACCGTGCCCGCCACGGACGGCACCCCGATCCCCCTGTCGATCCTCAGCCCTGCACACATCGATGCCGGCACCGCCGCCCCCTGCATCTACTGGATGCACGGCGGCGGGATGGTCATGGGTGACCGCTACTCACAGATCGACATCCCGCTGGAGTGGCTCGACCAGTTCGGCGCGGTCGTGGTCTCGGTGGACTACCGGCTCGCGCCGGAGGCCACCGGTGCTGTCCCGGTCGACGACTGCTACCGCGGACTGCTGTGGGTCGCCCAGCACACCGCCGAACTGCGCATCGACCCCGCGCGGATCATCGTCGCCGGGGCCAGCGCGGGCGGCGGTCTCGCCGCCGGTGTCAGCCTGCTCGCCCGCGACCGGGGCGGTCCCGCGATCGCCGCGCAGATGCTGATCTGCCCCATGCTCGATCACCGCAACGCCACCACCTCCAGCCGCCAGTACTCCAGGACCCCCGGCGTCTGGACCACTGAGATGAACGCGTTCGGATGGCACTCGCTCCTCGGGGACCTCCCCGACGCCGAGGTCTCCCCCTACATGTCGCCGTCGCTGGCCCAAAACCTCTCCGACCTGCCGACCGCCTACATCGACACCGGATCCGCAGAGGTCTTCCGCGATGAGGACACCGACTACGCCACCCGTATCTGGGCGGCGGGCGGTCAGGCCGAACTCCATGTGTGGGCGGGCGGCTTCCATGGCTTCGACGCCCTGTACCCGCAGGCGCACATCTCGACCACGGCCCGCCGCACCCGCACCGACTGGCTCGCACGCCTCTTGGGCTAGTGGCTCGTCTCCCCTTCGCGAGTCAGCCGACGCGGACCTGCGCCAGGACCTCGCCGTGGTGCCGCTTGTTCAGCATCGAGTCCGGAGGCGAACCGCCGGCAGCTCCAGCCGCCGGCGATCCCCCGCACCACCCCTCAGTGCCGACGCTGGGCTGCCATCCACTGCCAGACATGTGTTCCGTCGATGCTGGGGTCATTGCGGGCGACGTAGATCCACGACCAGTGGCCGTTGAACTCGTGGCCGTTCCAGACGACGTGGTCGTACAGCGTCATCAGTGAACCGGGAATCACGTCGTGTGCGTGCACGGTGTTGGCCTGCGGGTCCACGGTGGTGTCGTCGCGGGAGGTGACGAGCCAGGTGGGAGTGCTGATGCGGGCCAGGTCGCTGTCGGGGATCAGGGCCGCACCGCCGGGCGGGAAGGACGCGACGACGCCGCAGATCGGAACCGATGCGGCGAACAGAGTCGGATAAACGGTGGTCATCTTCAGACTCATGTAGCCGCCGTTGCTGCAGCCCGCCACGTAGATCCGGTCGCGGTCGATGCGGTTGCGGCGCGTGACGTCGTTGATGATCTCGTGGATGAGGGGGGCGAAGCGGGGGCCGTCCTCCATCCAGTACGAGGTGCTCTGCGGGGCGACGACGTAGGCGCCGTCGAAGATGCGCTGCGCCTGGGGGGTGGCGAAGCCCAGGGCGCCGCGGTTGGCTCGTAGCGTGGTCTCGTTGTCGTAGTAGTCGTTGGGCAGTGAGGCGCCCTCGCCTCCGCCGTGCAGCCACACGATCAGCGGACGCTTCTTGTGCCGGGAGAAGTGTGACTGGGTGGGCGAGTACAGCCGGTACTTCATATCCGACCCGGAGACGTGGGCGCTGAACGCGTCCACCTCGGGATCCGAGAGCCGAGGCTTCTGCACGAACTCGTCGATGACGACGGATCGGTGATTGCGCAGGACGATCGGGGCGTGCTGGGTGAGGGTGTAGACGAGGTCGAGCATCACGTTGCGGCCCGCGCCGGCGAGGTAGCCGAGCGTGCCGCCGCCGGTTTGTCCCTCGCCATGGCTCAGTTCGAGCACGATGTCGCCGCGGTGGTCGAGCCGGACCGCGGTCACCGTACGGTCGAGGTCGTACTCGCCGAAGATGATGTCGTCCGGGGCGACGGGAAACGGGCTGACGGCCTTGGCGTGCACGCTGAAGGTGTCGGTGGTCAGGCAGGCCGGGTCGATCGGGCCGAGCCGGGCGGTCTCCAGGGTGATCGAGGTGACCTGTTCACCGCCGTCGAGCACTTGGGCGTTCAGGGTGAATCTCACGCCGGCGGACGCACGGTCGGCGGCGTAAGCGGCGACGCCGGGCACGGACAGACCGGCGGCGCCCGCGCCGGCGGCCAGAATGGTGCGACGGCTGATACGTGGTGCCATGCGGACTCCTTGGGGGGGCGGAGGCTTCACCACGGCCTGGGCGCCGAACTCGGCGCGGCCGCAGTCGACAAGAGGAGGCGGTCGACCTCGTCTGCCGGGACTCGCATGAACGGATCCTTGCCTCTTGTCGGGGGAGATCGTCAAGGAACGCGGAGCGGCTGAAGACAGGCTCGCCAGGCGGGCGAGTCTCTGCCAGACAGGCAATCGCATTGCATTGTCTGCGAGTTCGGGGTGGCGCGGAAGCCAAGATGTGCCTTGCAAGGCAGCTGAAGAAGGCGACCACCGCCGTCGTCTTCGCCTGGAACACCGGCGGCGGGGACCTGGCCACGGCACTGCCCGACGACCAGGACCAGCTCATCGCCGACGTCGCCGCCGTGAACAGGAACACCATCGTGGTGCTGCAGACCAATCAGCCGATCGCCCTGCCCTGGCTGGACAAGGTGAAGGCCGTCCTGAACACCTACTACGGCGGGGACCAGGCCGGTGTCGCCGCGGCACAGATCCTGCTGGGCAAGATCAACCCCAGCGGCCGGCTGCCCTACACCTGGCCGCAGGACATCTCCCAGGAGGTGGCCCACGACCCCGCCCACCCGGAGCGATCCAGCGAGGGCGTCGACGGAATGACCACCTACTCCGAGGGTGTCAACATCGGCTACCGCCACTTCGAGGCCAACGGTCTGATCCCGCGGTACGCCTTCGGCTACGGCCTGTCCTACACCACGTTCCGCCACAGCGCCCTGCGGATCGAAACCGCCCTGGACGGAGGGCTGGACGTCACGGTGACGGTGACCAACACCGGTGGCGTCGAGGGAACCGACGTGGTCCAGGCCTACCTCGGCGCACCCGACAGGACACCCAGCGGCGTGCAGTTCGCGCCCAAGGCGCTGGCCGCCTACGAGCGGGTGACCGTCAAGCCCGGCCGCAGCAAGCGCGTCACGCTGCACATCGCGCTGCGGCAACTCCAGTACTGGAGCGACAAGAGCGGCTGGACCCTCGCCACGGGCCGCCGGGACGTACTGGTCGGCGCCTCGGCCCGGGACACGGCGCTGAGGCAGCAGGTCCGCATCACAGCGGGTCGCGCCACGCACTGACACGGTGTGTCGGCCGGTGCCGATGGCGGGGGCAGGGGGTATCGCCCCCGCCATCGGCACCGGCACCGGCACCGGCACCGGCACCGGCACCGGCCAGAAGTTTCACTGCGTCGCGCGCACGACGCCCTTCGCTGCCGTGCGGGTTGCACCAGCTCCCCGGCCTCGTCGCTGCTGACGACCGCCGTGGTCTCACCGGGATCGCGTAACCGGCCACAGGCGGCCAAGCACCACCGAGACCTTCCAGCTTGCCGACGCCGCCGGCCCAGCACCGCTCATCCGCCCAAGCAATGTCGGTCACGCGTCGTCATCGCGAAGGGCACGCTCGTGGTCCCGTACAGTCGACATGCCGCGATGCCCCGGAAGGAAGATCCCCTTGAGCGACGACGCGCCGAGCGGTGTCCTGAGCAAGGCGCTCGCCGTGCTGCAGGCGTTCACCGTCGAGGACACGACCCTGGGCTTCACCGAACTCCGGCGACGTACGGGTTTCGCGAAGAGCACCCTGCACCGGGTCCTCGGGGACCTGGTGGCGGCACGGCTGCTGGACCGCGTCGACGAGCGTTACCGCCTGTCGGGGCTCGTCTTCGAGCTCGGGATGCGCGCGTCGGTCGAGCGCGGGCTGCTCGAAGTTGCCACGCCGTTTCTCGAGGACCTGTACGAGCGCACGCACGAACTCGTCCATCTGGGCACCCGGGAGGGAACGGAGGTCGTGTACGTCGCCAAGGTGGGCGGCCACCAGCAGGCCAACTCCCCCTCCCGGCTCGGCGGCCGCATGCCGCTGCACGCGACGGCCCTCGGGAAGGTGCTCCTGGGCCACGCCCCGGACGACGTGCGGGAGACCGTGCTGCGCGGGCCCCTGGAACGCAAGGCGCCACGGACGATCACCAACGTCGAGGTGCTGACGCGCCAGCTGTCCGACGTCGTCACGCAAGGGGTGGCCTTCGAGTACGAGGAGTCGGCGGTCGGCATCGTCTGTGTGGCCGCCGGTATCTTCTCGCCGTCGGACGAGATCATGGCGGCGATCAGTGTGACGGGCCCGGTGCACCGGTTCCAGCCCGCCCGGCATGCCAGCAGTGTGCGCGCCGCAGCGGCCGGGATTTCCGCGACGCTCGGCCGTCGCGAGGAGTTGCGCGGCCACTGATCGCGGGCGCCGCCCACGGCCGAGTTCCGCGAGGCGGAACTCATTGCTGGGCCTGAGACGGCCCTCCTGCTCAAGCTGGGGGCATGAACGAGCTCTCTCCCGGCGGCGACCTCGTGGCACAGGCGGCCGATCGCCTGCTGCGTGCCGCCGCCGACCGAGTCCCCTGTCCCCCGGTGCGCGATCTGATCGGCAGCGACGACGTGAAGGCGGCCTACGCCGTCCAAGCGCTGCTGACCGCGCGCCGCCTCGAAGCGGGCGGCACCGTCACCGGCCGCAAGATCGGCCTCACCTCCCCCGCGGTACAACAGCAACTGGGCGTGGACCAGCCGGACTTCGGGGTGCTGTTCGCGGACATGAGCGTCACGGACGGGGCGTCCGTACCCGTCGACGAACTGCTCCAGCCGAAGGTCGAGGCGGAGATCGCGTTCGTACTGGGCGCCGACCTCGCCGACGGACCGCTCGACGCCGAGCAGATCCGGGCCGCGGTGGCGCACGCCGTCCCCGCCCTGGAGATCGTGGACAGCCGGATCGCCGGCTGGGACATCACCTTCGGCGACACCGTCGCCGACAACGGCTCCTCCGCGCTCTACGTCCTCGGCACCCCGGCCAAGCCGCTCACCGAGTTCGAGCCGGTGGAGGCCACCATGACCCTCGAACAGGGCGGGAAGACCGTCTCCCGCGGCAACGGAGCGGCCTGTCTGGGCGATCCGCTGGCCGCCCTGGCCTGGCTCGCCCGCACCGCACGCGACATCGGCGATCCGCTGCGCGCGGGCCAGGTCGTGCTGTCCGGCGCGCTCGGCCCGATGGTGCCCGCCGCGGCCGGAGACGCGTTCAGCGCCGAGATCACCGGGCTCGGCTCCGTCTCCGTCCGCTTCCACGCCTCCGGCGACGAAGGAGCCTCCGTATGAAGACCAAGGTTGCCGTCATCGGCTCGGGCAACATCGGCACCGACCTGATGATCAAGGTGCTCCGACTGTCGGACACCCTGGAGATGGGCGCGATGGTCGGCATCGACCCCGCCTCCGACGGGCTCGCCCGCGCCAAGCGGCTCGGGGTTCCCGTGACCGCCGAGGGCGTCCAGGGGCTGATCGCCATGGACAGCTTCCAGGAGATCGAGATCATCTTTGACGCCACGTCCGCGAAGGCGCACCTTGCCAACGCCCACGCGCTCGGCCCGTACGGCAAGCAGCTCATCGACCTCACCCCCGCCGCCATCGGCCCGATGGTGATCCCCGCCGTGAACCTCGACGACCACGTCGCCGCGGACAACGTCAACATGGTGACGTGCGGCGGCCAGGCCACCATTCCGATCGTCGCCGCGATCTCCTCGGTGGCGCCGGTCCCGTACGCGGAGATCGTCGCCTCGATCGCCTCGAAGAGCGCCGGTCCCGGCACGCGCGCCAACATCGACGAGTTCACCGAGACGACCAGCCATGCCATCGAGACGGTCGGCGGCGCCGAGCGCGGCAAGGCCGTCATCATCCTCAACCCGGCCGAACCGCCGCTGATCATGCGCGACACCGTGCTCGCGCTCGTGGACGCGCCCGACGAGGCGACGCACGACGCGATCCGCACCGCCGTCGCGCAGCGGGTCGACGAGGTGTCGGCGTACGTGCCGGGCTACCGCCTCAAGCAACGGGTACAGATCACCCCCGTCCCCGCGGACCAGCCGGTGCACACCCTCACCAAGGCCGCGGCCACCCACCAGGTGTCGGTGTTCCTGGAGGTCGAGGGCGCCGCCCACTACCTCCCCGCCTATGCCGGGAACCTCGACATCATGACCAGCGCGGCCCTGCGGATGGCCGAGGCCATGGCCGCCCGCACCACCGAACTCCAGGGAGCCGGCGCATGACCGTCGACAAGCTGTTCATCCAGGACGTCACCCTGCGGGACGGCATGCACGCCATCCGGCACCGCATCGAGCCCGAGCAGGTGGGCCGGATCGTGGCCGCGCTCGACGCGGCCGGCGTCGACGGCATCGAGGTGTCACACGGCGACGGCCTCGCCGGCGGCTCGCTCAACTACGGCCCCGGCAGTCACACCGACTGGGATTGGATCGAGGCGGCGGCCGCGCACATCAACAACGCCCGCCTCACCACGCTCCTGCTGCCCGGCATCGGCACCATCGAGGAGCTCAAGCAGGCGTACGCGCTCGGGGTGCGCTCGGTGCGGGTCGCCACGCACTGCACCGAGGCCGACGTCTCGGCCCAGCACATCGCCACCGCCCGCGAGTTGGGCATGGACGTGTCCGGCTTCCTGATGATGAGCCACATGGCCGACGCCCAGACGCTGGCCCGGCAGGCGAAGCTCATGGAGTCGTACGGCGCCCACTGCGTCTACGTCACCGACTCCGGCGGCCGGCTGATGATGGACGGCGTGCGCGAGCGGATGCGTGCCTACCGCGATGTGCTGGACCCGGCCACGGAGATCGGCATCCACGCCCACGAGAACCTCTCCCTCTCGGTCGCCAACTCCATGATCGCGGTCGAGGAGGGCGTGACCCGGGTGGACGCCTCCCTGGCCGGTCAGGGCGCGGGCGCGGGCAACTGCCCCATCGAGCCGTTCATCGCGGTCGCCGACCTCAACGGCTGGAACCACGGCTGTGACCTCTACGCCCTTCAGGACGCGGCCGAGGATCTCGTACGTCCGTTGCAGGACCGTCCGGTCCGTGTCGACCGCGAGACGCTCACCCTCGGCTACGCCGGTGTCTACGGCTCGTTCCTGCGGCACGCGGAGGCGGCGGCCGAGCGCTACGGCGTCGACGTCCGCACGATCCTCGTCGAGGTCGGCAAGCGCGGCCTGGTCGGCGGCCAGGAGGACATGATCGTCGACGTGGCGCTGGGACTCGCGCAGGCGAGCTGACGTGCGGGCGGCGGTCAGGGCTTGCGGGTGCGCAGGCGGCGCAGCATGCGGGGGTCCTCGAAGCCGACGGCGCGGGCGGCGGCGTCGAGGGTGGTGCCGTGGCTGATGAGGTGCTCGGCGCGTTCGAGGCGCAGGGCCTGCTGGTAGCGCAGCGGGGTCAGGCCGCCGGTGGCACGGGTGAACAGGCGGGTGAGGGTGCGTTCGCTGACGCCGGCGGCCGCGGCCAGGGCGGGCAGCGGCAAGGGCTGGTCGAAGTGGGCGTCGAGGAGGTCCTGGGCCCGGTGCACGGTGTCGTCGAGGTGGGAGCGGTGGCGGAGCATGGCGCTGGCCTGTGGTTCGTGGCCGTTGCGCCGGGCGTACACGACCATGTCCCGGGCCACTTGCGCGGCGACGGCGGGGCCGTGCCGGGTGGCGATCAGGTGGAGGGCCAGGTCGATGCCGCTGGCGATGCCGGCCGAGGTGACCACCCGGTCGTCCGCGGTGTACAGGACGTCGCGGACGACGGTGGCCGCGGGGTAGCGGCGGGCGAGTTCGTCCTGCACGTCGTGGTGGGTGGTGCACCGGCGGCCGTCGAGCAGACCGGCCCGGCCCAGTGCCTCCGCTCCCGCGCAGACGCTGGCGACGGTGCCGCCCCCGGCATGGTGGTGGCGGAGCCGCTCCAGGGCGGCAGCGCCGATGGCGGGAGCGCCGGCCAGGGTGTGCGCCCGCCATCCGGGCACCACGATCAGGTCCTCGGGGCCGAGCCGGGGCCAGTCGAGCCGGGCCACCAGAGGCAGTCCCTGGGCGGTGAGGACCTGGGGCTGCTCGGCGACGTAGCTGAGCATGTAGGGGTGGCCGAAGTCGGCGGCCGTGGAGAAGACCTGGGCGGGACCGGCCAGGTCGAGGAGATGGACTCCCGGCACCAGGAGGAAGGCGATGTGGCTCACGATCCGGTCATCATGCCCGCTGCCCCGCCGCGGCTTCCAGTTCCTCGACGGTGGCGATGGTGGCGAAGCGTCCGGCGAGCGCGTACTCGGTACGCGTGATGATCTCCTCGGCGCCGAGGGTGCGAGGGTCCGCCAGCAGTTCGGCGATGCTCTGGTCGGCGGGCGCGTCGCGGTGCGGAATGGGGTTGGTCGCGGTGGCGTCGGTGACGAACGTGACCCGGTAGCCGAGGTCGCTCGCGACGCGGGTGGTGGTCTCCACGCACTGCTCGGTGCGGATGCCGCAGACGGTGAGTTCGCGGATGCCGCGCTCGGTGAGGAGTTGCTGGAGGTTGGTGGTGGTGAAGGCGTTGTGCGAGGTCTTGTGGAGCAGCGGTTCGGTGTCCTGGCGCTCCAGTTCCTCCATGAGCCGGACATGGCCGAGGGCGGGGTCGAAGACGTCACCGCTGCCGGGCTCGGCATGCAGGACCCACACCACGAGGTCCCCGGCCCGGCGGAAGAGCCGGACCAGTCGGTCCACCTGGCCGGCGATCTTCGGGTTGGAGACGGTCTCCCACAGCGGGCGGGCGCGGAAGGATTCCTGGACGTCGATGACGATCAATGCTCGGGTCATGCCCCCAGCCTGACCGGGGCGCCCACCGTGGCGACAGGCCTCATCGAGTCCTGAACCGGACGGATCCGGTCACGGCTGAAGCGCTCGGGACGAGCAGCACGACGCGGGCCGTCGGCGCGCCGGGAGCGGGCCCGACTCGCCCCCGGACGCCGGCGTCCTTCTCGCCTCTCAAGCAGTACCTGGCGACCATCAGCCGAACAGGCGCCGCTGGATCTCCCGTCGGTAGTCCTCCAGCGTCCGGTCCAGGTGTACGGCCGTGGCCTCGGCCGCTTCGTCGGGGTGGCCGTCGCGGATGGCCCGGTAGATCGCCTCGTGCTCCTCGACCGCGGCCGGGGTGCCCTCGCCGAGGGTGTTGTGGATGCCGATCGCACTGGACTGGCGTTGCAGTCGGCGGGCGTCGCGCACCGCGCTGCCGAGGAACGTGTTGTGCGAGGCGGCCGCCACCGCCGCGTGGAAGTCGTCGTCGCCCTGGTTGAAGACATCGACCTCACCATGGACGTACCCGTCCCGGCACTGCTGCATCGCGACCTCGATGGCGCGCAGTTCGGCCGGCGTGGCGCGGGTGGCCGCGAGTCTGGCGGCAGCCATCTCCTGGACCCGGCGGAACTCGAAGAGCATGAGGACGTGGTCGAGGTCCACGGGCCGGAAGAACCCGCCCCAGCGACTGGTGATCAGCATGCCCTCGTCGTCCGCGACGAAGAGACCGCGGCCCTTGTGCGCCCGCACCCGGCCGAGGGCCGAGAGGATCTTCACGGCTTCCCTGACCACCGCCCGACTGGTGTCCAGCCGCTGGGCCAGGTCGTTCTCTGTGGGCATCCGGTCGCCGGGCACCAGGTGCTCCTCGGCGATGAATTCAAGGATCCGCTCCGCAACGACCTCGTATCCGGGCCGGTAGTCGCGCCGCTCGACCGCGCCGTTCACCACTGCTGGCACGGCGGGCGTGTCGTTCATGTGTCCTGCCTCCGGGTGACTGCGACGCGGGCGACTGATCGGAGTGAAGCCGCACTCATCGTACCTCAGCCCATGATAAGTCGTACTCATTCTTCGAGCCCGCGACCGCGCATCCCTGCATGACTTTGACCTTAAATCCGCATTTGCCCAGGTAAGGGGATCACTAGAACAGCACTCCTCTGTCCAGCCGGGTCCAAAAAAGCCGTACACACCCCTTGACGCTCCCTTCGATATGGCGGCTAATTTCTTTCGCAGTGGTAATGACAGAGCCGTCAGCCTCAGGCAAACCGAGTGGAGTCGCACATGTCCGTCTACAAGCCTTCGGTCACCCGGGAGACAGGGACCAGCAGGAGACGTGCCGCGTCGCTGGCCGGCTGCGCCGCCACCGTGCTGCTCACCGTGACCGCCTGTGGCGGGGGTGGCGGCGCGACCGGCACGACCAAGGACGGATTCGCGCAGGCCGCCCAGAAGGACGGGGCGTTGACCGTCTGGGTGGACGCGACCCGCATGGACGCCGCGAAGCTGTACCAGTCGCAGCACCCGGACGTGAAGCTGGACATCGTCAGCTACGACGGTGACGCCAACGGCTCCAACTACCTCCAGACGAAGGTCCAGTTGTTCAACCGGACGGGCAAGGGCTGGCCGGACGTCGTCTTCAGCTCACAGAACAACGAGGCGAGCTGGGCGGTGGACGCCGGCTTCGCGGCGCCGCTGAACAAGGGCCTGATCCCGCAGCAGACCCTCGACGGGTTCGCCAAGGGCGCCAACGACGTGTGCACGGTCGACGGCACCCTGTACTGCCTGCGCAACGACCTCTCCCAGGCGGTGCTCTGGTACAACGCCCCGCTGCTGAAGAAGTTCGGCTACACGGTCCCGACGACCTGGGAGGAGTACCAGGCGCTCGGCGAGAAGGTCGCCGAGGAACACCCCGGCTACCTCGTCGGTGACGCGGGCGACTCCTTCACCCCTGAGATCTACCTGTGGGCGAGCAAGTGCGGCGCGAACCACATCACCGGGCCCAAGTCCGTGTCCGTCAACACCACCAGCGAGGCCTGCACCAAGATGGCCAAGCTGATGGACGTACTGATCAAGAACAAGTCCATGTCGATCAGCGGCGTCTTCAGCACCGATTTCGCCAAGAACCAGGCCGGCAAGGTCCTGCTCATGCCCGGCCCGGCCTGGTACGGCGGCGCCGTGTTCAAGGACGGCCTCAAGACCCCGGCCAAGCAGATCGCGGTGGCACCCATACCGCAGTGGCAGGGAGAGACCTCACCGTCCACCGGCAACGTCGGCGGCGGCACCTGGCTGCTGTCCAAGCACTCCGCACACATCAAGGCCGCCACCGACTTCCTGAAGTGGGTCACCACCGACAACACCTACCAGGGCGAGAAGGCCCCCGGCTTCCCGGCCTACGCGCCCGCCGCCGAGAACTGGCTGAAGGCGCAGGCCGCCTCCGGGTACTACGCCAGTGACCTCACGGCCCTCAAGGACGCCTCCTCGCAGGTGTGGTCCGACTGGGGCTCGGGCCAGTTCAGCCAGGAAGCGATCTGGGCCGCCACCGTCAAGCCCGGCCTGACGCAGGGCAAGACCATCGAATCGCTGCTGCCGGCCTGGCAGGACTCGATCGTCAAGTACGCCAAGTCCAACGGATACAAGGTCTCCCAGTGACCCTCACGCACTCCTCGGCCGGCTCCGCCCGGGGGCGCCCTCGCGGCACCTCCCGGCAGAGCCGGGCCGGCATGGCATTCGTCGCCGGCTACGTACTCCTGCTGATCGCCTTCGGCGTCCTCCCGACCTGTTACGCCATCTACTTCGCGTTCACGAACGCCGGAGGCGCCTTCACCGGGTTCTCCAACTTCGTCACCACGGCACAGGACTTCCGCTTCGTCGACTCGCTGGGTCACGTGGCCCTGTACCTCCTCTTCTGGCTCCTGTCGCTCGTGGTGTTCGTGGTGGTCCTGGCGCTGCTCCTGCACAAGCTGTCCTCCGGGCCGCTCAGTCAGGCACTGCGCTTCCTCTACTACATCCCCGGAGCCCTCGCCGGCGCCGCGAGCGTCCTGGTGTGGCTGTTCATGCTCGACCCGACGGTCAGCCCGGTCAGTTCCCTGCTGGAGACGCTGGGCTTCCACACGTTCGGCGAGGTCATCGCCCCGGGAAACCTGGCACTGCTGTTCACGATCATCGCGTTCTGGACGGGCGCGGGCGGCTGGATCGTCGTCATGTACGGCGCGCTCAACAACATCCCCAAGGACGTCATGGAGGCCGCCCGCATCGACGGCGCGAACGGCTGGCAGACCGCCTGGCGGGTGCAGATCCCCATGCTCCGCAAGTGGATCGTGTACATGGTGATCCTGGCCTTCGCGGGCGGCGCCCAGCTCTTCGTGGAACCGCAGCTGCTGTCCCTCGCCAGCACGGGTGTGGCAGGCCGCGACTACTCGCTCAACCAGCTGACGTACGACTTCGCCTTCCAGATGAACAACATCAACGGCGCCGCCGCGGTCTCCGTGGAGCTGCTGGTCGTGAGCGTGTCGGTCGCGGGTGTCTTCGTCGCACGATCGGGGTTCTTCGATGCCGACTGAGACCCGGCCCACTCCCCCTCTCACCGCTCAAGGCGCGCAGGTGACGAGCCGAACCCGGCACGGGGAACCACGGCAGCGCCGCCGGCCCCACCGGCACATGGGGTCCCGACTGCTGGCGGGCTCGGTGCTCACCGTGTTCGTGGTGTTCTTCGTGCTGCCGGTGCTGTGGCTGCTGCTCGCGGCGACCAAGACCGACCAGCAGCTGGTCCACGACAACCCGCTGTCCTTCGGCTCCTGGCACGCGCTGTCGGCCAACTGGCACGCGCTCACCGCCTTCCAGGACGACGCCATCCTGCTGTGGCTGCGCAACTCCGCCCTCTACGCCGCGATCTCCCTGGTCATCACGCTCTGCCTGGCCGTTCCGGCCGGCTACGCGCTGGCGATGACCGAGTTCCGCGGCCGGCACACGCTCCTGATCGCGACCCTCGTCGTGATGCTGATGCCGAACGCCACACTGGTGGTACCGCTGTTCCTGGAGATCAACGCGGTGCATCTGATCGGCACGATGTGGTCGATCATCCTGCCGTACTCGTTCTACCCGTTCGGCGTGTACCTGACGTACATCTACTTCACCACCGCCGTACCCAAGGACCTCCTGGCCGCGGCCCGGATCGACGGCTGCTCCGAGTTCGGTGTCTTCCGTCATGTGGCCCTGCCGCTGGCGACGCCCGTCATCGCACTGGTCGGGTTCTTCAGCTTCGTCGCCAACTGGACGAACTACTTCCTGCCCTACGTGATGCTCCCCGAGAGCGACCAGATGCCGATCCAGGTGGGTGTCGGCAGCCTCCTCAGCAACGTGCCCTCGTTCAACCCGACCGTCGGCAACCTCGCGATCCAACGCCCGCAACTGGCACTGGCGACGCTGGTGGCCATCACCCCCGTACTCGTCGTGTTCCTGTTCGCCCAGCGCTTCCTGGTCAGCGGAATGCTCGCCGGCGCCACCAAGGAGTAACCGCTCTCATGCCCTTCAGTCCGCACCCCGACGCCTCCGGCGACCCGACACCCGATGTCCAGGCCACCGTCCCCTTGCTCGAACCCCCTGGCTGGGCCGTCGCACAGCGCGCCCTGCTCGACCTGCTGGACCACGCCTGGCGCCGTTTCGAGCACGCCTTCACCGGCCCCGACGGCCGGTTGAACTACAACAATCGGCTGACCAGCCGCGACGGCGTGGACGACTTCTACGAGGTCTTCTTCAACTGGCCGCAGCTGTACCTGCTCGGCGGTGCCGAGGACCTCCTGACCGCCAGCGAACGGCACTGGGAGGGCGTCACCGAGCAGCTGACCGAACTGGACATGCTGCGCGACGAGTACGAGCGCGGCTACGACTGGTTCCACCAGGGCGAGAGCCTGCTGCTGCTGTACTTCCTGTGCATGGCCGCCCCCGAGCGCTGGTCCGAACGCGCCCTGCGTTTCGCCGAGTTGTACGTCGACCCCGCCAAGGGCAACTACGACCCCGAGCACCGCATCATCACCCGCCCGCACAACGGCAGCGACCCCGAGCGCACCGGCCTGTTCGACGGTGACGTCTACCCCTGGCTGCCCAAGGAGGCGGAGACCTACGGGTTCCCGCTCGAGTGGCTGCCCGAGGCGGCCGACGGCCCCTTCCCGCTGTCGGCGGACCCGCGCCTCGGTGATCAGATGCGGGACAGGATGGGCGTCGGCGACACCGCGCTCAACCTCGCCGCGGCCGGACTGGTCCTCAACGCCTGGATCCTGAGCGGCGAGGAGCGGTACCGCGACTGGATCGTCGAGTACGTGGGCGCCTGGCGCGAGCGCACCCGGGAACAAGGCGGGCTGATCCCGGACAACGTCGGCCCGGACGGCGTCGTCGGCAGCCTCCTGGAAGGCAGATGGTACGGCGGCCACTACGGCTGGTCCTGGCCGCACGGCTGGCACAGTGTCGGACACGCGGCCTGCGTGGCAGCCATCGCGGCGGCGACGGTCACCGGGGACGACGACTACCTCTCCATGGTCGCGACCTCACTCGACACCCTCATCGATCACGGCAAGGTGATGCCCAACTCCGAGGCCGACTCCAGCCTGCCCTCCAAGTGGGCGGCCGAACTAGGCCCGGACCGCGACACACCCACGCTCCACCTGCCGTTCCGGCACAACGACTCGGGCTGGTTCGACTACAACCCCTCCACGCCTCCCGTGCCGGTGGCCCTGTGGCACCACACCTCCTCGGAGGCCGACCGCGCCCGCCTCGAGCGGCTGCGCGAGGCGGACGGCATCGACTGGCGCACCGTGCGCCCGTTCCGGGCCAAGGAGGAGTCCGGCCACGAGAAGGCGTGGTTCGCGTTCCTCGCCGGCGACGACCCCGGCTACCCGGAGCGGATCCTCGCGGCCGCCCAGGCCCAGGTACGGCACCGGCTGCGACGCATCGACCGCTACGCCGACCTGGATGTACCCGAGGCCGACATCCACGTGTGGCAGCAGTGCAACCCGGTGGTCACCGAGGCCCTGGTGCAGCTGACCTGGGGCGGCCCTCAGGTGATGTACCAGGGGGGACTCCAGCAGGCGCGGTTGCGCTACCACGACGCCGACGCCCGCCGGGCGGGCCTGCCCGCGGACGTGGCGGCCCTGGTCACCTCCATCGACCCCGAGGCGACCACCGTCGAACTGGTCAACCTCTCCCCCGGCACCGACCGCACGGTCGTCGTCCAGGCGGGCGCGTTCGCCGAACACACCATCACCGGCGCCCGGTACACGGCCTGCACGGACGACGGCTGGATCGGTGACATGTACGACTACGGACACACCGAGCCGGTGGTCTCTGAAGCCGAAGTGCCGTGCGCGAGCCCGTATCTGACGGTACGTCTGCCCGCCTCCACACGCATCCGGCTCACCCTGCGGCTCGGACTGCGCACCCGCATACCCAGCTACCGCACGCCGTTCGACGAGTCCACCTCTCATGACACGACAAGGGAATCCGAGGCGGCATGAAACGCATCGCCCAGACGATCAGGCTGCGCCCCGAGCACCGCGAGGAGTACCTCCGGCTCCACACCGCCGTGTGGCCCGGCGTCGAAGCCGCCCTGCACCGGGCGAACATCCGCAACTACAGCATCTTCCTCCACGGTGATGTGCTGTTCGCCTACATGGAGCACCACGGCGAGGACTTCGAGGCGGACATGGCGTCCGTCGAGGCCGACCCCGAGACCCAGCGCTGGTGGAAGCTCACCGATCCCTGCCAGGAACCCTGGCCGGACCGGGGTGAGGGCCGCCAGTGGAGCGAGCTCCCCGAGATCTGGCACCTGAGCCCGCCCGGCGACGACACCACCGCCTGAGCCGATTTGGACCCCCTTGTGAACGCACCCGTGCTCATCGACGCCCACCACCACCTCTGGGACCTCGCCCAACGCCCGCAACCCTGGCTCGACGACCCCGGCGTGGCATCGATCCGCCGCACCTTCACCCCCGATGACCTGCGCACCAGCGCCACCCACCCCATCGCGGGCCGGCGGCTGCACGGCACCGTGGTCGTCCAGTGCATCGCGGAGGTCGCCGAGACCGAGGACCTGCTCGCGCTGGCCGAGCGGGAGCCGCTGATCCAGGCCGTGGTCGGCTGGGCGGACCTCACGGACCCGGCGATCGGTGACGTGCTCGACCAAC
Source organism: Streptomyces sp. SAI-135 (assembly GCF_029893805.1). Lineage (NCBI taxonomy): Bacteria > Bacillati > Actinomycetota > Actinomycetes > Kitasatosporales > Streptomycetaceae > Streptomyces > Streptomyces sp. SAI-135. The sequence goes on along the minus strand of NZ_JARXYP010000002.1, from coordinate 8,857,250 downwards.
TGCTCGCCGGGCCTGGCGGCGGGCACCTGCGCTCGCTGCGCCACCTCGTCCAGGGCGAGACCGACCCGAACTGGCTGCAACGCCCCGACGTGGAACGCGGCTTGTGCACGGCCCGGGACCGCGGGCTGCGCTACGACGTGCTCGTGCGCGCCCACCAGCTCGACCAGGCGATCCGGCTCGCGGAACACCTCCCCGACCTGCCCCAGGTCCTCAACCACGCGGGCAAGCCGGACATCGCCCGGCAGGACTTCGCGAACTGGGAACGCCGGACGCGGCAACTGGCCGCGCACCCGCACGTGGTGTGCAAGGTCTCGGGACTGATCACCGAGGCCGACCACACCCACTGGACCACCGCCGACATCCGCCCCGTCTGGGACGTGCTGGCCTCCGCCTTCGGCCCCCAACGGCTGATGTTCGGCTCGGACTGGCCGGTCGCCAATCTGGCCGGGGGCTGGGACCGGTGGGCCACCACCGTGGACGAGTTGCTCACCGGCTGGAGCGAGAGCGACATCGACGCGCTCCTCGCCGGTACCGCGACCGCGTTCTACGGCCTTGCGCCCGTCCCCGAAGATGCCGAGCCCTCGGCACCCGCCCCCGGTCTGCGCCGAAAGGACTCTGCCCCGTGACCCTCGCCGTCCGCTATCTGTCCGCCCGCACCCTCGACACCGCACCGGCCTCCAGCGCACCGCCGGGGCCCGGTGAGGTGGAGCTGGCTCCCGCCTATGTCGGTATCTGCGGCACCGATCTGCACATCTTCCACGGTGACATGGACGCCCGGGTGTCCGCGCCGGCGGTCCTGGGGCACGAGATGTCCGGGCGTGTGGTCCGGGTTGGGCCGGGCGTCTTGGACTGGCAGGCGGGTGACGCGGTCACGGTGATGCCGCTGCGCTGGGACGGCACCTGCCCGGCCTGCCGCAACGGGCACCAGCACATCTGCCAGCACCTGGACTTCATCGGCATCGACTCCCCCGGCGCGATGCAGCAGCGCTGGACCGTGCCCGCCGCCACCCTGATACGGCTGCCCGCCTCGCTCCCGCTGGAGCGGGCCGCGCTCGTGGAGCCCACCGCGGTGGCGGTGCACGATGTGGGCCGGGCCGGGGTGCGCGAGGGCGAGCACGTCGTTGTGGTCGGCGGCGGACCGGTCGGCGTCCTGATCGCCCTGGTCGCCCGGGCGGCGGGGGCGGATGTGCGGGTGGTGGAGCTGAGCGCCCACCGGCGTCTGCTGGCCCAGGAGTTGGGGCTTGCGGTGTGGGACCCGGCCGCCGAGGACCTTCCCGCACTCGTCCGTGACTGGACCGGGGAGGCGGGCGCGGACGTCGCTTTCGAGGTGTCGGGGGCGGCGGCAGGTGTGGACAGCGCGGTCGAGGTGCTCGGGGTGCGCGGCCGGCTGTGTCTCGTCGCGATCCACTCGCGGCCGCGCGAGGTGAACCTGCACCGCTTCTTCTGGCGCGAACTCACCCTGGTCGGGGCCCGGTTGTACGAGCGCAGTGACTTCGAGAAGGCCGTGACCTTGGTGGCCGACGGGACCATCCCGGCTGACCGGCTGATCAGCAAGGTCGTGCCGCTCACCCAGGCACCGGCCGCCTTCGAAGCCCTGGAGGGCGGCGGCGACGTGATGAAGATCCTGGTGGACTGCACCACCGACACCGACGAGACCCAGGGGGCTGCCGTATGAACGCCTTCGACCTCACCGGACGGCTCGCCGTGGTCACCGGCGCCCGGCGCGGCATCGGGAGGGCCATGGCCCGCGCCCTCGCCGAGGCCGGCGCGGATGTCATCGGCGTGAGCGCCAACCTGGAGCCGTCCGGCAGCGCGGTCGAGAAGGAGGTGACCGCCGCGGGCCGCTCGTTCGAGGCGATCCGCACCGACTTCGCCGACCCCCAGGCCGTGCGGGCGCTGGGCGCGGACCTCGCCGGGCGCAAGCGTGCGGTGGACATCCTGGTCAACAACGCAGGCACCATCCGCCGCGCCCCCGCGGCCCAACACACCGACACCGACTGGGACCTCGTCCTCCAGGTCAACCTGAGCGCCCAGTTCACCCTGGCCCGCGCCCTCGGCGCATCCATGGTGGCCCGCGGCCAAGGGAAGATCATCTTCACGGCCTCCCTCCTCAGCTTCCAGGGCGGCATCACCGTGCCCGGCTACACCGCCGCCAAGCACGGCATCGCCGGGCTCACCAAGGCGCTGGCCAACGAATGGGCACCGCACGGCGTCAACGTCAACGCCCTCGCACCGGGCTACATCGCCACCGACAACACCCAGGCCCTCCAGGACGACCCGGCCCGCAGCAAAGCGATCCTGGACCGCATCCCCGCCGCCCGCTGGGGCAACGCCGACGACCTCGCCGGCGCCACCGTCTTCCTCGCCTCCGACGCCGCCAACTACATCCACGGCACCATCCTCCCCGTCGACGGCGGATGGCTGGGCCGGTGACCATCCACCCCCCGGCCTGCTCGACGACGTCGTGGTGGGCGCCCTCGGTCTGGCGGGCGCCTGGAACGCGCCCTCGCCTACGGCACGGCCCACGGCGCCCTGGTCATGGCCACTCCCGGCGACGTCTCCGTGGCCGCCCTCTCCGAGGTCGAAGCGCTCATCGCGGGCGTCCCGGCCCACGTCCGACGCTGAACGACCCTCTCAGGAGGACCTCTTGCGCCGCCGGAAGATCCCCTCTACCCCCGTCCAGGTCACCGAACTCGGCTTCGGTGCCTCGGTGATCGGCAATCTGTACCGGGTGACCAGTCCCCAGGCCGCGGCGGCCGCCCTCGACGCCGCCTGGGACGCGGGCGTCCGCTACTTCGACACCGCGCCGCACTACGGCCTCGGTCTCTCCGAACGCCGGCTCGGCGCCGCCCTGCGCGACCGGCCCCGCGGTGAGTACGTCGTCTCGTCCAAGGTGGGCCGCCTCCTGGTCCCCAACGAGCACCCGCGGGGCGTCGACGACGAGGGGTTCGTCGTACGGGACGACCTGCGCCGGCAGTGGGACTTCAGCCGTGACGGCGTACTGCGCTCCCTCGATGAGACGCTGGAGCGCACCGGCCTGGACCACCTCGACATCGTCTACCTCCACGACCCCGACGACCACTGGCAACAGGCCGCCGACGAGGCCATGCCCGCCCTGGCCGAACTGCGCGCGCAGGGCGTGATCGGAGCGATCGGTGCGGGCATGAACCAGTCCGCCATGCTCGCCCGTTTCCTGCGTGAGACCGCCGCCGACGTGGTGATGCTGGCCGGCCGCTACACCCTGCTCGACCAGTCCGCCCTCGACGACGTCCTGCCCGCCGCGCAGGCCCACGGCAAGAGCGTCGTCGCGGTCGGTGTCTTCAACTCCGGCCTGCTCTCAGAGGACCGGCCCGCCGAGGGCATGAAGTACGACTACCAGGACGCCCCGGCCGACCTGGTGCGGCGGGCCCGGGCCATCGCCGCGATCTGCGAGCGGTACGGCACCACCCTGCCGGCCGCCGCCATCGCCTTCCCCCACACGCACCCAGCCGTCGTCAACGTCACCCTGGGCATGCGCACGGCCGACCAGGTCCGGCGCAACGTCGCTCTCCACGCCCAGGCTGTCCCCGACGGCCTCTGGGCCGAACTGCGGGCGCAGGGCCTCATCAGGGCCGATGTGCCCACCGCGGACGAGGAGTGGCACCACCGCCGTTCCTGACCGGCACGGCGGCACCGCGCCGATAGAGCTACGCCGCCGCTACTTGGGAAGACGATCTGGGCGGAGCGGCCGCTGCCGGCTTGAGCCTCCGGTCCACGGCGAACCGGATCGGTCCACCCTGAAAGCATCTGGTCCGCCTTGAAGCAACTACAGATCATTCTCTGTTCAGCGCAGGGCGGAGCAAGCGGCTGTCTCGATAACGTGCCTTTTCAGTAGCCGTGTCGCCGTTCTCAGAAGTACCCCTGGCGCTGCCGCCGAGACCTGTCCCCCGCCGGACCCGGCGCCGGGCGGCAAGGCCGAGGCCGGGCAGGCCTCAAGGAGCCCAGATGATCCACCGCTTGCACGAGTTGGCGGGAAACGTGCAGTATCCGCTCGATCTGGCGGGAGTGTTCGCCTTCGCCGTCTGCGGAGCATTGATAGCCACACGTGAGGACTTCGATTTCTTCGGCACCCTGCTGCTCGCCGAGGCCGCCGGTCTGGGCGGCGGCCTCTTCCGGGACCTGGTGCTGCGCATCCAGCCGGTCGCCTTCACGGACCTCGGCTACGCCACGGCCCCGTTCCTGGCAACGCTGCTGGTGTTCTTCAGTTTCCGGGCCCACTCCTGGGACACGGCCTGGGCCGTGGCCGACGCGGGTGCGCTGGGCATGTTCTGCGTCACCGGCACCGTCAAGGCCCTCCACCACGGACTCAACGCCCCCGCTTCCGCCGCTCTGGGGGTGACCACGGCGGTCGGCGGCGGAGTCGTCTGCTCGGTGCTGGCCCGCGAGATCCCTTCGTCGCTGATCTGGGACCGCGATCTGTACGTCGTACCCGCCGTCCTCGGCGCCGGCCTGGTCACTGTCCTGCACGCCACGTCCACCCTGCGGGTGGCCACCGCGGTGGCAGTCGGGCTGTTCGCCTTCGCACTACGCCTGACGGCCCTGCGCCTGGAGTGGCGTACGCCCAGGTCCGTGCTGTGGCGTCGGGCATGCGTGGGAGCCGGTCCCGGGGACCGCGGGCGCGACGATCGGGCACCTGACCGGCTGATCCCCACGTCGAAAACATAGGCCAGCAGAAGCGGCGACCAGGGGGTGATTGCTCGCCGAGTCGCCGTCGCGCATGACACGTCGGCGCTGGGCGTCCGCGACGCCTCAACCAACCGACGGCTGCGTGATGCTGGAGATCCGCTGTCGGCCACAAGCGGTCCGAGTCGTCGTACGACTCACGTGCAGGACGACATCAAGGCCCGGTCCCCTGGGACGAGTCCGTGACCTTGAGGGGAGTCGGCAGGGCTCCGGAGTTCAACGTGGCGGCCAGGTCTGTGGCTTCCTTCCTGGTGAAGCTTCCTGAGATCTCCGCGGTTCCTCCGGTCACCGCCTGGCTCACATAGGGAGCGGAGACCACTCCCCCGTCGACGACGATGGCGATCTCGTTCTGCGGCGAGGGGTTGAGGGACAGCATGCCGGTCGCCTCGGCGAACTTCGCGTCCCCCGCCGACGTGAAGTCCAGTCGAACCGTCCAACCCCCGGCTCCGGTGGTGTCGTAGGCGGCCTTGGCCGAGGCGACCTCGGTGCCGGTGAGCACGGCAGGTCCCAGCAGGTACTTGGCCCGTGACCGGCCGGGGGCGGAGTGGGTGTCGCACGCGACGACGGGGGATCGCGGGTCCGCCGTCTGCTCGGTTTCCGTGGGGTTCTTGGAACAGTCCGTCGCCGCGTACTGCGCCTGGAGTGCAGCCGACACCGCCTCGGCCCCGCCACCGGGACTCGCTGACGCATCGTCTCGTGGCGCCTCTGTCACGGCACGGCTGTGCGCGGGAGAGGGGCTGGGCTGCGGCACAGGTGTCTGGATGCCCGTGCTTTCCTGTGCCAGGACGGGCCGGAAATCGAGCCGGCCGAGTGCGCCGAGTCCCTTGAGCTGCTCGACGGAGTAGGGGCCGGTGACGGTGAGGGAGCCGCTCTCCGCCTCGACCCGGGTACCTTGCATTTTCAGAGTTTCGGCACGTTGTCGTACTCGGTCTGCTGTTCGGCGCAGCAGCTGCTCGGACACGGACGCCGACGAGGTAAAGGTCACCGAAGACCGCACTGTGGCAGTGGGGTTCGGAGCGGCCCCCTCCATGCCCGGACGGGCCCCGGGTGCGTCGGAGCATGCGGCCAGCGTGGACAGACCCACACACAGGACGACAACTACGCTGCCTGTTCGACGAGTTCGCACAGTGAACAGCTTCTCAGGCGGAATGCCGGGTCTGCTGGCAAAAAGCCGAATCACGGTGTCGTTCTCTGACGAGACGTTAGCCCGGTCGCGAGCGGAAGTCGGCATCCGGTCCTTACGTGCACGAGAGCCGGCCAGACATGTTGTCCGGCCGGATCTCGGAGAGGGTGATCCTGCTGTCACGACAAGGCGGGAATCACGTACCGGCATACCCCATGTCGAGCACGATCTTGCCCACCACCTTGCCTGTGCGCAGTCGCTCGACCGCTTCGCCGAGTGCGTCCATGCCGTAGCTCTCGTACGGCAGCGTCAGTGCGCCCGAGGACAGCTCCGGAAGCAGGCGCAGCACCTCGGGGGCGACCTCCGCGCTGCGGTTGATCATGTTCACGGGGAGGAGGGAGACGTCCGCGAGGAAGAAGTCCGCGAGGTCCAGGGTGAGTTGTGAATCAAGCGGCGCGGCTTCTATCTGCCCGGTGAGGAGGCCGGGCTGACCAACTACGTCATCGACGCCCTGACCGTCCTGGACCGGGTCGAGGAGGGCCACGAGTCTCTGCGCCGCTACGTCATGGAGACCCGCCTCCGCCACATCACCGCACGCACCCTCGCCGTGTGCGCACCGCGTGATCACTTCTCGCTTCCCTACCTCCCCAAGTTCGCGACCGCCCTCGGCTGCGATACCCAAGTCCTGTCCGGCGGACATGCGGCGGCACCGGAACAGGTACCGGAAGAGTTCGCCCGGACGGTACTCAGCTGGATGGCCCACCGCGACGGCGCGACGTCACTTCAGGCCGAGGCCCGTCTCTGACACGAACAGGCGGATCAAGGCCGTAGGAGGCCGAGGGCGAACCGCACGACAGGACGTCCGGTACCGGTGTGGCTCACCCCTCGCGAAGCTCGTCGGACGCCGCGAGCGCCTGTCGGCCGACCGGACCGCCGGCGGGCAGTGGCAGAGCCTCGCCCCGCTCCCGGCGACGGGCTGCGAGGGACTCACGAGCCGCCTCACGGGCATGCCGGCGACGCCAGTAGGGGTTGTCGTGCGGCAACCTGCTCGACACGCGTCCGTACATGCCGAACGTCAGGATGATCAGCCCCATGACGAAGCTGAACATCACGTTGGTCATGCCGAAACCGAGGAGGTTGGACGGCCGGTCGAGGATGAAGATGTGTGCGAAGCCGCTCAGCAGGAACAGCGTTCCCACGACCATGTTGAGCGTGGACGCGAAATTCCCTCCGACGACGGCTCCGCCGACGAGAGCCAGACCCACGACCAGTGAGACAAGACTCAGTACGCCATTGGTCGACATACCCGCGATCTCCTCCCCGTCGGTACTGAACGGACTCAGCTCGTCGGCGAACCCGAGAGCGCCGAAAACCAGAAGGGTCAGCCCGCAGAAGGCGGCGCCGTACCGGTAGACCGTGGCGAGTCTGTGGTCCACGGGAAGCTCGTCGCTCAGTTTCATGGCCCATTCCTTCCCGAAAGGTGAGCGCGTCGCGGCATTCCGCTCAGCAGCTCGCAAAACCGACCAGTCTTCCCTCATTCGCCCTAAAACCGGCGCACGGTTGCACCTGCATGAGGAAAAGCGGAAGAACCCGCTTCACGGTGAAGGCGGCCGACCGTGTCCGCCCTGAGCAAGGCAGTGCAGGAGGCGGCCTTCACAGCAAGCCGAGGTCACGAGCGCGCAGTGCCGCCTGGGTGCGGTCGCGCAGGGAGAGGCGGCTGAGGATGCGGGAGATGTGGTTCTTGACGGTGCCCTCACTGAGATAGAGCTGTGCGGCGATCTCCCTGTTGCTCCGGCCGCGTGCCACGAGCCGCAGGATGTCGATCTCGCGGGGGCTGAGCGTGGCGGCGAGTTCCGCCGGTCCCGGGGTAGGCGCCGGCAGGGAGGCCGCTAGCCGGCCGGCCACCGAGGCGTCGAGCTGGGTGACACCGGCGTGCGCGAGGCGGATCGCCTGAGCGAGTTCGTCGGCCGGCAGGTCCTTGAGCAGATAGCCGCTGGCGCCGGCCCGCAAGGCCTGGACGACGTACTCCTCGTCGTCGAAGGTCGTCAGCATCACGACCCGGCACTCCGGCATCCGGCCGCGCAGCACGGCGACGGCCTCGACGCCGTCCAGTTCGGGCATCCGTACATCCATCAGCACGACATCGGGCCTCAGCTCGACGGCCTTGGCCAGGGCTTCGCGCCCGTTGACGGCCGTACCGACGACCGTGATGCCCGCTCTGATCGACAGCAGGGACGCGATGCCGTCCCGGATCAACTGCTGGTCGTCCACCACCAGCACCCGCACGGCCGTCGGCTCCTCGCTCACCGCTCGCCTCCCCTTCGCGGGACGACGACCGTCAGTCGCGTGCCCTGGCCGGGCCCGGTGTCGATGTCGACGCTTCCCGCCACCAGGTGGACCCGCTCCCGCATGCCGGTCAGGCCGAATCCGGCGGTGGTCTCTGCCGGTGCGAAACCGCGGCCGTCGTCGGTCACCGTCAGCCGCGCGGCGTCCTCGGCCAGTCGGAGATCCACGGACACCCGAGAGGCGCAGGCGTGACGGAGCGCGTTCGTCAGCCCCTCCTGCGCGGCCCGGTACATCGCGGTCAGCGCTGCCGTCTCGTAACCGTCCTCCTCACCCGTCACCTCGACGGTGACGCGCGGCCCTGATCCGCCCTCGCGCGCCCATCCCGCGAACGCGGCCGACAGCGCCGGCCGCGGCACCTCCTCGCGCAGTGCGCGCACCGACTGCCGTACGTCGCCCAGCGCCAGCCGCACCGACTCCCTGGCCTCGGCCAACGCCCGGCCCGCCGCGCCCGGGTCCATGTCACCGAACTCCGAGGCGATCTCCAACTGCACCGAGATCGCCGTGAGATGGTGACCGAGGCTGTCGTGGATGTCGCGCGCCAGTCGGTTGCGCTCGGTCGCGGCGGACAGTTCCGCCACCCGCGCCGCGTATGCCTGCACCTCCCGCCGGGCCCGTTGTTCGCCGACGGCGACGGAGGCCATCGAGAGGGCCAGCACGAGGCCGACGCCGAGCATCAGCAGGTCGGACACGGACTCCACGTCCCGATACCAGCCGGGGGACGTGAGCAGGTAGCCGGTGAGCAGTACGGCCGGACACAGCGCCCCGAAGGCAAAAGCTGCCGTACGGCCGAACGCGAAGTAGGCCGTGAACGGCAGGAGCACGAACAGCACGCGGGACAGCTCCGAGGCGTCCAGCACGACCACGGCAGCCGTCAGGGCACACTGCGCGAGCAGCAGAGGCAGTCGTGGCAGGCTCCGGCGGCGTCCTGCCCACTCCACAGCCGACAGGGCCGCGAGACCGGCGACGAAACCGGCCGTGGGCCAGGCCAGCAGTCCCGGACCGTCCCCCAGACCCGCCGCGAGATAGTAGAGCCCACCGAGCAGGACCGCGCCGTACAGCAGCGGTGACACCCACGGCACCGGCACATACCCCGTCATGCCCACCCCCACCCACCTGATGCCACCGCCCAGGCTAGGCCGGAGTCTCACAAGGGGCGACACCGGCGGGCGAACTGGCTCCCGGAGCCGTCCGGTTCGGCCGATCGGCACATGCCGATCGGCACATGCCGATCGGCACCGGAGCCACCCCGGCGACGGTGACGTCCAGCGGCGGGCCTCCCCGCCGGGCACCTGTCCCGACCGACTGCCGCCTTCCTACGGTTTCGCCCTGACCTTCCCCTCGACGAACCGGAGTCGCCGCATGTCCGCACCCTTGAGCCCAGTGCCCGCCCCCACCCGCTCCACCCGCCCCGGCGCCCTGTGCGGGGCGCTCGCGGGCCTGCTCATCGCCCTGCCCGCGCTGGTCGAGGCGTTCACCGGCGAGACCGGCGCGACCAGCTTCTTCCTCGCGCTCTCCCCGGCGTTCGCCCTCCCCTTCCTCACCGCGCTCCACCACTGGCAGAGCCCTGCCCCGGGCCGCTTCGCGGAGATCGCCCACCTCGTCAACCTGATCGGCCTCGGCCTCTTCGGCGGGGCGGCGTACGCCTCCAACCTTGTGCTGTTCTACCTCGACGACGACACCATCGAGACACGGCTGACGGGCCCCACCCTTCCGGCCCTCCTCGGCTCCGCGGTCGTCTTCGCCGTGGGCTGCGCCCTGTTCGGAGCGGCGACGATCCGCGCCGGCAGGCTCCCGACGGTCCCGGCCTGGGGGTACGCCGTCGTACTGCCCCTGTTCGCGTTCCTGATCGCGCTGCCCGACTCCGTGTTCACCAGCGCCCTGCACATCGCCGTGGGCGCCGTACTGGTGTGGCTGTCGACCGCTCTGTGGCAGTCCACCCGGCCGACCCACCCCTCCAGGGCCGCGGACCGCACACTCACCTGAGCGGCGCCGCCGGCGACGAGAGGTGCCGGTCGGGTGGGACAACCCCCTGATCCAGTCAAGCGGCCAGCGTCTCATCCTCCTGGGAGATGCTGGTACGGCTGGCGCTGTACTGCTCCAGCAGAGCGTCGGCCGCGAGCAGAGCCTGCTCGGCGGTGCGGGCTCCGGTCATCACGCACAACGTGTAGGTGGAGTCCTCAAGGTCCCGGCTGGTACGGCCGGTGGGGCGTACGTCGTGTTCGATACGCGCATGAGCGAAGCGGGCCAGTGCAGCGCGCAGTTCCTTCTCCGCCGGAATGATCACGATGATTCCTCTCCCTCAAACCCCTCCCGTGGTGCAGCCGGCCAGACCACCAGGCACTGCCTGCCTTCAGGCTCTGGCACCTGCGGCTCACCACCGGGCACGACAAGCAGGCTTCAGGTGCCCGGCACCTGGAGGTTCATGCCTCCGCGCCCGCCCCGCGGACGGGATGACGTCACGCGGGGGCGCCGAGCGGCGGGTGCTCGAGCACGCGGGGCTTGTACTCGACGAGCTGGATGCGGCCGTCGAAGGTGCGGTGCTCGATCATCTCGAGGGCAACGTCCGGATAGCCGTCGTAGATGCGTTCCGCGCCCGTGGCACCGGTGATCACCGGGAACATCACGACCCGGAAGCGGTCGACGAGTCCGGCTCGTAGCAGGGACCGGCACAGGCTGAGGCTGCCGATCGTGCTGAGGAGTCCCGAGCCGCTCGACTTCATGGCGCGGACCGCCTCGACGGCGTCGTCCCGGACGAGCGTGGAGTTTGCCCACGTCAGCGGCTCCTCGAGTGTGGAGGAGAACACCACCTTGGACGCCCGCGTGAGCTCGTCGACGGACGCTTCTTCTTCGGGCCTGAACTCGTCCTGGCCCTCCGGGACCTCGCCTGCTGCGAAGCCCGACATCAGGCGGTAGGTCTTCGCTCCCATCAAGTAGGTGGACTCGGGCTGCTCACCGAGCCATGCGAGGTACTCCGGGCCTTCAAGGCCCCAGAACCCGGGCCATCCCTCTCCCGACGCGTACCCGTCGAGCGAGGTGATGAAGTCGACGAGAAGCTCCGACATGGCTGTCTCCTTTCCTGGGCTGGCTGTCACGAGCTTGGACCGGCCGGGAGCCGCAAACTCATCGGCAACGACGGGTTCTGCTCAGCGGCAGGCCCCGTCCCTCACGCTCGCTCGCTCGCTGCGAATACCTGATCCCCGTCACCGTACGTAACCCGGGCCTCACCTTCAGGCTGCCACTCCTGTGCCAGGTCGGGGTCCTCCGAGCCGGCCGGGAATCGGACCACGACGTCCAACCCTCCGCCAGGGTTGGCGGCGGCAGTGATCTCACCACCGTGGGTGAGCACGACCGCCTGGACGATGGAGCGACCGAGACCGGCTCCGTCGGCCTTCGGAGGGCTGCCGTCGCCGCGGACGAAGGGCCGCCACAGGCGGTCGACCCGTTTGCGGGAATGACGCGGCCGGTGTTGGCCACGCGCAGATACGCGCCGTTCGCCTGGTGACCCGTGGAGATGCGGATCCGTCCGGCCGGGCGGTTGTGCCGGACGGCGTTGACGACCAGATTCACCGTCATTCTCTCCAGCAGCACCGGATCACCGGACATCGGCGCGCTCCGCAGATCCCGGTGCAACGTCAGCCCGTCGGCGGTCAGTTCTGTGGTGCCGGAGAGCGCCACGGTGGCGACATCCAGGGCGGTGCCGGGTGTGCGCGGCGGGCACCGACAGAAGATGGATCACGTTGTCTCGCGCCGATCCGGATGTCACCGCGGCCGGCGGTGTGCAGGTCGGCGCGGACCGTCGTTCGCGCTCAGACTCTGCTCGGGCTCGCGGTGCCCTTGTCTCTGCATCTCGTCGCGTTGCTTGTCCTCACCTCCGGTGAAGCCACCGTGGCAGTTCGCGATCCCTTCCACGAGGGCGGATCGCTGCCGAGTCGGTGGCTGTCGTGTCATCAACCAGGTACACCCCCCAGAACCCGCTCATGCATGAGCACTCACAGCAATCCCATTGCCAAGCGTTTATGAAAATGATTATCGTCTTACCTGTGCCCGAGGGGGCATGAACATGACCCATGGGGGTTTCTCTTGCGTACCCGCAGACGCCTGCTGACCGTCACCGGCATCGCCGCCGCCGCGCTCGCCACGGCCGGTCTCAACACCTCCGCCTTTGCTGCCACCACCCTGAGCAGCGGCCACGTCGACGTCCTCGACGCCGAATGGGACGGCGCCGACCTGCACCTCCACGTCCACGACGAGGAGACCGACACCGAGTACGAGCCGGCCGACGTGACCCACTCGGTGCCGACAGCCGCGAAGGTGACCAACCCGGGCTGCGGCTTCCTCGGCGCCGGCAGCCAGGTCTGGCTGCTGCCGGACACCGAGGCCGAGGCCGACGCCGCCGGGGTGCTCTTCCCTGGCATCTCCACCGAGCACCTCACCACCGGGATCTTCGCCAACAACAACGTCACGTACACCCTGGTCAGCGCCACCCGTAACGGTGCCGCCACCGAGGACTTCAGCATCTACGCGGGCAGCTGTGCCCGCTGGTTCGACAGCGACGCCAGCACGACCAACTTCAAGTCCAGGACCTTCGGCGTCGGCACGCACAACCACGCCAACTGGGCCTTCGAAGAGGCCGGCACCTACCGGCTCACGTTCCGTGTCCAGGGCACAGTCGGCGGTGTGACGGAATCCGCCACCGAGACCTTCACCTTCAACGTCACCTCGTGATCGGGACCCTGACGCGCGACAGACGCGCCGTCACAAGCGCGGCGCTCATCGCGGCGACCGCGGTGCTCCTGGGCGCGGCAGGGCTGGTCGCCGGCGGCAGCGGGAACGCCCGCGCCGTCGGCGGTGCCGTCGTCCTGGACGAGGGCGAGCTCGACTTCACGCCCCGGCTGGCCGACGGGAAGCTCGAGTTGCAGATCGACGACCGCAGTGGCGACTCGACGGTCGTACGGGAGCCGTCCCAGATCGTGCTGCACGCACCGGCATCCTCCCTGCAGTACACAGCTGACCCGGTGGCCATGGCTCTCGGCACCACGAACATGGACTCCTGGCAGCTCAACGGCTGGGAGGCACAGAACATCTTCGCGCCCGAGCCAGGCTGGAACGGCGCCGAGGCGGGAGGCGACACCGAGGTCACGCTGTCCGGGTACGAGGGTCCCGGAGACTTCGGTCTGACCCTGTACACCCGCGAGATGGACAACGCCAACGCTCCGGCAACCCCCTGTCTCGGCAGTGTCGCCTCCGTACAACGCACCTTCACGCTGTCGCGCGACGAGGAACGGCTGCTGCCCATCTGGCAGTTCACCGCGGAGGGCGTGTACCGGCTGACCTTCACCGTCACGAGCGGCGGCTCCTCGGACACCGAGACGCTGGCGGTGGTGGTGGGCGACGACATCGACCCGTCGACCGTCCTGCCCGGTGACGGCTCCACGCCGACCTCTTCCCCGACGGATTCGCCCACCGGCACGGCGACCGCGAGCCCGTCGCCCTCAGCCCCGGCGGCGCATGTCATCGCCGAGGGCCACATCGACCTGGCGGCCCGGCCGGCACACGGTGACCTGGAGTTCCAGATCAAGGAGGGCAGCGAGCTCCACCACACGTGGTACGACCCGGGCCAGGTCGTCATCCACGTACGGCCCGCCGCCAAGCGGCGGATCCCGCAGGGGTACGCATTCCTGGGCACCCCGGGCGACGCGGTGTGGTGGCTTCCGTTGCAGCAGAACACCGGCATCGTGTGGCCGGGCTGGAACACCACGGAGTACGCCAAGGCCGACCTCGACGGCCGCGTCTCCTTCCGCCTGGACTCCGTACAGGGCCCCGGCAACATCGCGATGTTCCACGACAACGCGATGGGCGTGCCGGTCGTCTCGCTCAACAGCGGTGACGGACTGCCCGACACCCACACCCTCGGCGCGGGCACACACAGCCACTTCGACTGGGTGTTCAGCGCCGAGGGCGTCTACCGCACCACCTTCACGGTCAGCGCCACCCTCACCGACGGCACGAAGGTCGGTGACACGGAGACCATCGCCTGGGTGGTCGGGGACGACACGGATCCGTCGGACGTGACGCCGGGTGCGGGGGACGAGCCGACGGCGACGCCCACGGCCACCCCGTCGGAGTCGGCCTCGCAGACGCCTACCGCGACGGCGAGCGCGTCGGAGTCCGCGTCCGACGCGCCGGGCGCCTCGGCCCCGGCCACCGACCCGGGCTCCGGCTCCGGCTCCTCCGGTACCGGCGGGAGTACGTCCACCGGAGCCAGCAGCGACACCTCGACGGCCGGCGTCCTCGCCTCCACCGGCGCACAGGTCGGTGTGATCGCGGGCATCACCGTGGCCGCCCTGCTGGTGGGCGGCGGCGCGGTGTTCGTCGTACGACGCCGCCGTACCGCTCAGTGAAAGCTCCGCGTACGGCGGACCGGCGCACGGCAGCCATCCGGTCCGTCGTACGCGGCATTGTCTCGTTCAAGAGAAGAAGGAGGAGCCCCATGTGGGGCCACCCCACACGCACCAACGCCACCGTCGTCTCGCTCGTCGCGGCGGGTGCCCTGCTCACCGGGTGCAGCGGGCCTCAAGCCGGTTCGCACGATGCGGAGTTGACGGTGTCGGCGACCACCGGGATCATCGCCGACCTCGTCGAGCAGGTCGGTGGCGACCGCGTCGACGTCACGTCGATCGTGCCGCACCACGGCGACCCGCACTCCTACGAACCCAGCCCCGGCGACGCGGCCGAGGTCGCCAAGGCCGACGTCGTGTTCAGCAACGGGTTGCTGCTCGAAGAGCCCGGGATCATGAAGATGGTCCACAGCAACGCTCGCAAGTCCACCCCGAAGATCGAGATCGCCGAGAAGCTGGAGCAGTACGGCGGCACGGTGATCAAGCTGGAGGAGGATCTCGGGCTCGACGTGCTGTGGCTCGGCTGGGCCGTCGAGGGCGAGGTCGCCGAAGAGGGCTCCCAGGTCCGTACGACAGCCATGAAGCTGGAGGGGCCCGGCGAGCTGCGCGTGTATCTCACCGACACGCTCGGCAGGCCCAAGGTGTACGTCGACTCCGCCGACGGCCTCGACGACGCCGACTCCTTCACCCTGCCGCCCGAGGCCCACACTCACGTCAACTGGGCCTTCAGCAAGCCCGGAACGTACCGGCTGACCGTCGAGGGACGGACCGAGACCCTCGACGGGAAGACCGAAGGGATCGGCAGCGGCACCTTCACCTTCACCGTCGGCGACGGCGACGGCGACGGCGACGAGGCATCCGCGGGAGCGCGCGTCCTCGGCAGCGGGCACGCCGATGTCACGCTCAACGCCGAGACCGGGCAGGTGTACGTCCGCGCCGACGACGCCAAGAGCGGCGAGCCGGTGCGGCTCCCGGCCGACGAGGTGGTGCTGAACGTTCCCGACCGGGCCAAGGAGGCCGTACCGCAGGAGGAGCCGTACGCGTTCCTCGGCGCGGCGGGCGACGAACTGTGGGTGCTGCCGCAGGCCGTGATCGGCAAGCACGTGCACGGTGACATGGACCCGCATGCCTGGGCGGACGTCGCCAACGCCCAGGCATACGTACGGCGCATCGAGGCCGAGCTGGTCAAGGCCGACCCGGACGGAAAGCCGACGTACGAGAAGAACGCCGCCGCATATCTGAAGCGACTCGGCGCCCTCGACGAGGAGGTGGCCGAGAAGCTCGCCACCGTACCGGAGCAGAACCGCAAGCTGATCACCACGCACGACGCCTTCGGCTACCTCGCCAAGGCGTACGGCATGGAGGTCGCGGGCTTCGTCGTGCCCGTGCCCAACCAGGAGCCGAGCGCTGCCGAGGTGGAGCAACTCGGCGACACCATCCGGGAGAAGAAGGTCCCGTCGGTGTTCCTGGAGCCGAACCTCGCGGCGCGGGCCGACGTACTGCGCCGGGTCGCCGAGGACGAAGGGGTCGCGATCTGCACGATCTACGGCGACTCCTTCGACGACAAGGTCCACGACTACGTATCGATGATGCGGCACAACGCGGCCGAGCTCGCCAAGTGCCTGAGGAGGGACGCCTGATGAGGGGCATGCGGAGGCTTCAGCGGATCGCCGTGGCGGTGGTGCTCTCGGCCACTCTGACCGGGGGCGGCGTCGCCGTCGCGGACGACGGCACGGTGCCTGCGCCAGGGTCCGGACTGGGCCGGATCGCCTATGCGGACGGGGCTCTGACCCTGGACCCGGCCGACGGCGCCCATGTGATCAAAGTCCGCGACTCAGGCGTGGCAGACGCCTCGGCACCCGGGTGGGACACCACCGGCGTGCCCGAGGGCGCGGTGGCCGGGGACACCGTGCGATGGTCCCTGACCGGGCTGGACGGTCCTGGTGAACTCACGGTGTACTCGGCCGAGGACGCTCCGCTGTTCGACAGTGCGGACGACGTGCGTGACGAGCACGCTCTGCCGGTGGGCCAAGTCGGCTCCACTCGCTGGGAGTTCAGTGAGGACGGCACGTACCGGGTCATCTTCACCGCCGAGGCCACGGCCGTGGACGGGCGGGAACTGTCCGTCGGGACCGTGTACACGGTGGCGGTCGGGGACACGGCGGACACAGAGGAGACGGACAACGGGGAGCCGGTCGCGGAAGCCCCCGAAGACGCACAGCCGTTGCCGGCGGCCGGGAAGGCCTTGCCGCAGGTGGCCGAAGCCGACCGGCGCACCGCCCTGGCCGCCACCGCGGCATCCGCCGACGTCGTGTCCGACAGGAAGATCCTCGACGAGGGCCACATCGACTTCGCGGCTCGCGTCGTGGCTGACAAGTTGCAGATCCACATCAAGGACGGCACGGTCTCGGGGAAGACCACCTGGCGCGAGCCCTCCTCCGTGGTTCTGCACGTCAAGCCCGCCGCCGAGAACACCCTCCCGGCGGACGACGCGTTCGCGTTCCTCGGCAAGGGCGGCGACCCGGTGTGGCTGCTCGACCAGGTGCAGCAGGAGGGGCTGCTGTGGCCGGGCTGGTCGACGGACAACATCGAGGCCGGGGCGACCAAGGGAGGCGTGGAGTTCTCGCTCACCGAAGTCGACGGTCCGGGCACCTACGCCCTCTACACGTACGACGCCATGTCGGGCGCGACCGTCTTGTTCAACAGCAAGGACGGAGTGCCGGACTCCTTCGAGGTGCCTGCCGACACGCACGCGCACGGCGGATGGGCCTTCACCAAGCAGGGGACGTACCGGCTCACCTTCAAGATGAGCGGCACGCTCGCGAGTGGTACGAAGGTCTCCGACACCGAGACGGTGACGTTCGTCGTCGGCGACACCGACCCCGGCACGGTGACACCCGGCGACGGACCGGGCAAGGAAACCTCCGGTACGTCCGGATCCCCGTCCCCGGACACGGCGGGCTCCGCCACCGACTCCGGTTCCAAGAACGGCTCTTCGGCGGACGGCGCCGACGGCTCGATGGCCTCCACCGGCGCGGGTCAGCCCGTACTGCTGGGCTCAGCCGCCGCCGCGCTCACCGCTGCGGGCGCCGCGGCCTTCCTGTCCGCCCGGCGCAGGAGGACCGCACGTGGCTGACAGCGCGGACCCGCTCCTGCGAGTCACCGGCGCGACCGTCGTACTCGGCGGGCGCACCGCCCTGGAGGAGGCCGACCTGAGCGTCGACGCCGGCGAATTGGTCGGCCTCATCGGTCCGAACGGCGCCGGCAAGACGACCCTCCTGCGCGCCGTGCTCGGGCTCGTCCCGCTGGCCGCGGGCGAGGTGGCCGTCGGGGGCCGGACCGGGCGGCGGGCCGGGCAGAGCATCGGGTACGTCCCGCAACGGCACGAGTTCGCCTGGGACTTCCCCGTCGACATCGCGGGCGCCGTCCTCACCGGCCGCACCCGGCAGATGGGCTGGCTGCGCCGCCCCGGCGCGGTGGACCGAGCAGCCGTTGAGGAGGCGCTGGAGCTGACCGGGCTCACCGAGCTGCGGCGGCGCCCGATCGGTGAGTTGTCCGGCGGTCAGCGGCAGCGGGTCCTGGTGGCCCGCGCCCTGGCCGCCGAACCGCGCATCCTGCTCCTCGACGAGCCGTTCACCGGAGTCGATGTCCCCACCCAGGACCTGCTCAACGAGTTGTTCGGCCGGCTGGCCACGGAAGGCAAGGCACTGCTGATGACCACCCACGACCTGGCGGCCGCCGCCCGCACCTGTCACCGGGTGGCACTGATCAACCGCACGGTCGTCGCCGAGGGCGGCCCCGACCTCCTCGCCGACCCCGACCAGATGCTGCGGGCCTTCGGCCTCGACCGCGCGATCGGAGCCGTAGCGTGATCGAGTTCCTCACAGACCCCTGGCAACTGCCCTTCATGCAGCGGGCGTTCACGGTCGCCGCAGTCATCGGCCTGGTGTGCGGCGTGGTCGGGGTGTACGTCGTGCTGCGCGGTATGGCGTTCATCGGCGACGCGGTCGCGCACTCGGCGTTCCCGGGCGTCGCGCTCGCCTACGCCTTCGAGGGCAACCTCCTCCTCGGCGGCGCCGCGGCCGGCATCACCACGGCCGTGCTCATCGCCTTCGTCTCCCAGAACCGTCGGCTCAAGGAGGACACCGTCATCGGCGTCTTCTTCGCCTTCGCCTTCGGGCTCGGCATCGTCCTGGTGTCCACCAGGGACAGCTGGACGACCGACCTGTCCTCCTTCCTGTTCGGGCAGGTCCTGGCGGTGAGCGCGACCGACGTATGGACTGTGGCCGCCATCGGTGCCGTCCTGGTCCTCGTCGTGCTGGCCATCGGCAAGGAGCTGGTCGCGGTCAGCCTCGACCGCGAGACGGCGCGCGCCGCGGGTCTGCCGGTGTTCCGCCTGGACCTGGCGCTCTACGTCGTCGTGACCACGACGATCGTGATGTCCCTGGAAGCGGTCGGCAACATCCTCGTCCTCGCCCTGCTCATCACCCCCGCCGCCACCGCCCGCATGCTCACCGAGCGGCTCTGGGCGATGACCCTGCTGGCATCCCTCATCGGCTGCGCCGGCAGCGTCACGGGCCTGTACGTGTCCTACGCCTACGACCTGGCCGCCGGCGGCTCGGTGGTCGTCGTCCTCACCGGCCTGTTCGTCCTCACCTGGTGTCTGGCGCCCCGCCACGGGCTGCTCGCGAGGCTTCTCCAGCGTCCGGATCCCTCGGCACTCGCGCCCACAGGCCGATGACCACGGCCGACGACCGCGACGGCGGCTCGGACGAAGACCAGGGCAAGGAGGGCGGCCCGGACCGCTGGAGGTCGCCGCGGTCGCCTTCGCCAACGGCGGCGACAACATCGGCGTTTATGTGCCGGTGTGGGGCCCCGCGGTGTCAGATTCAGTTCACAGCGTCTGACCTCACGACCCGCACCTCTCCGGCCGGTATGTGCAACTCTCCGCCGACCGGTTCGTCCGTGAGCATCTCCCGGCCCGACGCCGTGATGATCGCATCGTCGTCCGCGTGGTTGACGAAGAAGGTGAAGGTTTCCTCGTCGTTGTGGCGCACGAGCACTTCGAGCCCGTTCGGCAGGTCCGCCAGACCTGCGGGGTGCAGCAGAGAACGGGCCATGTCGAACAGCGCATCGCGGTCGAGGCCGGCCGAGACGTAGATCGCACGCCCGCCGGCCGGGAGCGTTCGCGACGTGATCGCTGGACGGCCGCTGAGGTGGCCTCCGTGGTAGCGGGCGATCACCTCGGCGTCGTGCACGCGGACGAGTTCGGTCCACTCCTCGCCCGACCAGCCGTTGTCCAGGGTGAACGTCTCACCCTCCTGCAATGGCCGGAACTCCTCGCACCAGGCGCCCAGGAGTTCACGGAACGCGCCGGGATATCCGCCGGTCCTCACCTGGTCGTGCTCGTTCACGATCCCGGAGAGGAAGCCGACCACGACCGTGCCGCCCGCCTCGGCGAAGGCGCTCACGCGCGCCGCGGTGTCGTCGTGGGTCAGGAACAGACCGGGCACCACGAGCACCTCGTACCCGGTGAAGTCGGACCAGGGTGAGAGCACTTCGATGCTCTGGTTCAGCCGCCAGAACGCGTGGTGCCAGTCCCGGACGATCCTCCCGTAGGCGAGATGGTTGTTCGGCTTGACTCCCTTCGTCATCGCCCAGCCCGCCTCGTCGTCGAAGAGGATGCCGACGCGGGCCTGGGGAGTGCGTGAGCCCATGACCGGGGCGAGGCGTCGCAGGTACTGGCCCAGTGTGCACACGTCGCGGTAGAGGTCGGTGTCCTCGCCGGCGTGGGGCACCATCGCCGAGTGGAACTGTTCCGCCCCGGCCCGGGAGGCGCGCCACTGGAAGAACAGGATGCCGTCGGAGCCGTGACCCACATGGCTCAGGCTGTTGCGGATCATCTCTCCCGGCGCCTTGGCGCGGTTGCGCGGCTGCCAGCTGACCGCGCTGGTCGAGTGTTCCATGAGCATCCATGGACGGCGCTGTGTCGTCATGGCCCGCATGCGGTCGCCGGAGAAGGCGACGTCCTGCTCGGGCAGCGGGTCGGGTGAGCGCGTGTAGTGGTCGTTCGCGACGATGTCCATGTGGGGTGCCCACCGGGGGTAGTCGACGACGTCAGGCTCGGCGCCCACCATGAAGTTCGTCGTGACGGGGAGGTCGGGCGTGATGCTCTTGAGCACGTCGCGCTCGGCGAGGTAGTGCGTCAGGAGCTCGTCCGAGGAGAAGCGGTCGAAGTCCAGGACGAGGGACGGATTCTTCGCGTCGTTGCCGCGGGGGGGCAGGATGTGTGCGAAGTCGCGGTAGGTGTGACCCCAGAAGGCGGTTCCCCAGGCCTTGTTCAGCGCTTCGAGGGATCCGTACTTGTGTCGAAGCCAGTCGCGGAACGCCGTCGCCGACGTGTCGCAGTAGCAGCGGCCGTTGCCGCCGCCCAGCTCGTTGCTGACGTGCCACATGACGACGTGTTCACGGTGGCCGTAGCGGTCGGCGAGCGCTCGGACCATGCGGAGCGCGTACGTGCGGAAGACCGGGCTGCTCGGGCACCAGCCGAGCCGGGCGCCGGGCCAGTGCGGCTGCATGTCGTGGTCGACGGGGCGGATCTCGGGGTGTGCCGCCAGCAGCCAGCCCGGGGGCGCGGCCGTCGGTGTGGCGAGGTCGATGGCGATGCCGTTGCCCGCCAGGAGGCCGACGATCTCGTCCATCCACTCCCAGTCGTACTCTCCGTCCGCGACTTCGATGAGGCCCCAGGAGAAGATGCCGAGCGAGACGAGGTTGACCCCTGCCTGCGTCATCAGGCGGACGTCTTCCTTCCATACGTCCCTGTCCCACTGTTCGGGGTTGTAGTCGGCTCCATAGCTCAGCCCGCGTGTGGGCCAGGCGTTGTCGACGTGGGACCAAGTCATCCTTTGACTCCTCCAGCGATGAGGTCGAGGCGCCAGAACCGTTGCAGGAACAGCACCAGGGCAATGAGGGGGATGATCGCGAGCGCGGCGCCGATGACGGCGAGCGTGTACAGCGACGGCGAGCCGGAGCCGCGTTCGAGCAGGGAGTTCAACCCGACCGTGAGAGGGAAGGTCCGGGTGTTGGAGAGCATGATGTACGGCAGCAGGAAGTTGTTCCAGATCCCGACGAACTGCAGCAGGAACACCGTCACCATGCCCGGCCCCATGAGGGGGAGCACGACGCTGCGGAAGATCCGCCACTCTCCGGCGCCGTCGATCCGGGCGGCTTCGAGCATCTGCGCCGGGATGGCGCTCGCGGCGTACACCCGGCAGAGATAGATGCCGAACGGGCTGAGGATGCTCGGGAGCAGCACCGACCACTGGGTGCCGGCCAGATGCAGGTCGGACAGCAGCAGGTACTGCGGCACGGCGAGGGTGATGCCGGGAATGAGCAGCCCGGCGAGGATGGCGGCGAAGAAGACACGGCCGCCTCTGAAGTCGAACTTCGCCAGGGCGTAGCCCGCGGAGGCCGAGACGAACGTCGACAGGACGCCGCCCACACCCGCGTACAGGAGCGAGTTGAGCGCCCACAGTCCATAGGCGCCACTGTCATAGGAGAACAGGTCGCGGAGATTGTCGAGCAGACCGGTTCCGGGGGCGAAGGTGAACGAGTCGAACAGCTCGCCGGGGGCTTTGCTGGCAGCGACGAACACCCAGGCCACAGGGAGGAGGCAGTAGAGCGCACCCGCCACCATGATGAGCGTGGGAACGATCTTGGTACGTTCGTGCGTCCTCTCGTTGATCGCGCTCATCGCATACCCCGCCTCGTCGAAACGCGGACCACCGCCAGAACCGCGACCGATACCAGCGCGGTACCGACGGCGAGGACGATCGACGCGGCCGCCGCGTCATGGAGATCGTCGAGCGCGAACGCGTCCTGGTAGATCGACATGAGCGGCACCCACGTGTTGGAGATGGTGTTCGTCAGAGGTTTGAGCATCAGCGGCTCGCCGTAGAGCTGGAGAGTCCCCAGGAGCGCGAAGATCGCGGTCAGCAGCAGCGCCGGGCCGACCAGCGGCACTTTGACGCGGAGGGCGATCTGGATCTCGTTGGCCCCGTCCAGGCGCGCCGCCTCGATCAGTTCGTGAGGGATGCTGCGCAACGCCGTGTAGATGACGAGCATGTTGAATCCCGTGCCGCCCCAGACGGAGATGTTGGCGAGCGAGCCGTAGATTCCGTTCGGTCCGAGGAAGGGAATGTCCCCCCACCCGAGGGACCGAGTGACGTACGAGAACGGGCTCGTCCCGGCCAGGTACATGAACCCCCACATCAGCGCGGCCACGACCCCGGGCACGGCGTAGGGAATGAAGATCGCCGTGCGCCCGAAGCTCCGCAGTTTCACCCCCGGCGCGTCCAGCAGCAGAGCGAACAGCAGCGCGAGGCCGAGGGTCAACGGCACGGCGATGAGCCCGTAGAGCGCCAGATGCCGGAGCCCGGCGATCAGTTGGGAGTCGTGGAAGACGGAGACGTAGTTGTCGAACCAGACGAAGACCGTGGAGCGGGTGCCGAGGGCCCCACCGCCGGTCCGGCGCTGGGCGTAGAAGCTGGAGCCGAGTGCGTACACCACGGGGATCACCGTGAACACGGTGTACAGCACCATGGCGGGTGCGCTGAACAGGTACGGCGCGATACTCCGACGACGACGGCGACGAGTCTGCGACGGAGCGGCCGCCGTCACTGACCTGGTGTCCTTGCCGGCAACGGCTGTGTTGGTCATGCGGATGCCCTCTCTGACGCTCTGCGCTTTCCTTCAGCCCACCGCCCTATCCCTCGCTCACCTTGAATCCCTGCTTCTTCAGGTCCTTCACCACGGCCTTCTGCGTGACGGTCAGAACGTCAGCCCATGAAGTGCCGTTGTGCATGGCCGCGTTCATCGCGTCCGTGAACGCGGTCGCTGCGACATCGGTGTTCGGGCCCCAGGTCACCGGGCGGGTGTGCTTGGCGATCTCGGCGACGACGCTGTAGTAGTCGCTCTGCTGAGGCATGAGAGCCGGGGGCTTC
Organism: Streptomyces sp. SAI-135; assembly: GCF_029893805.1. Classification (NCBI taxonomy): domain Bacteria; kingdom Bacillati; phylum Actinomycetota; class Actinomycetes; order Kitasatosporales; family Streptomycetaceae; genus Streptomyces; species Streptomyces sp. SAI-135. Next base: position 8,833,659 of record NZ_JARXYP010000002.1, on the reverse strand, counting down.
TGCGCAGTTGCGGCCTTCTGCCCCGACAGCGCGGCGGGATAGCCGTTCTGCACGTTGAGGATCATCTTCGCGCCCTGGTCACCGGCGTTGAGCCACTTCGCGAACTCGGCGGCTTCCTTCGGGTGCTTGGACTTGGAGGTGACGATGACCGAGGAGCCGCCCTGGAACGAGACGGTCGGGTCGTCGGCGTTCCACCGCGGCAGGGGTGCGAGGGCCCACTTGCCGGCGGTCTTCGGCGCCACGCCGTAGATGACACCGGGGGCCCAGGCGGCGGAGGGCCAGGACAGCATCGTGCCGTTGTTCAGTTGCTGGTTGTACGTCGGCGTCAGGATCGGATCGGCCGTGATGAGCCCGTCCTTGAACATTCCCTGGAAGAAGTCCATGACCTTGCGGGAGTTGGCGCCGTCGATGTTGACGGTCCACTTGTCCCCGTCGACCGACCACCAGTCGTCGCCGGCCTGCGCCGCCACGGCGGCGTACCAGCCCCATCCGTCGGTGCTCAGCGAGGCCATCGTGAGCTTGGGGTTGCGCGCCTTGATCCTGGCGGCCGCCTTGCGGTAGTCCTCCCAGGTCACGGGCGCCTTGATGCCGTACTTGTCGAAGACGTCCTTGCGGTAGAGCAGCGCCATGGGCCCGACGTCCTGCGGCAGCCCGTAGGTCTGTCCGCCGAAGGTCGTCTGCGCCCACGAGCCGGCCGAATAGTTCTTCCGTACGTCGGAGACGTAGTCGGTGATGTCCAGCGGGGCGCCGGCGACGATCATGCGCGGCAGCGACGTGTTCTCCACGAGCGCGAGATCGGGTGCGTTGCCCGCGCGAATCGCGGCGAGGAGCTTGGCGGATGACTGCTCGCCACCGCCGGCGTCGGTGTGGACCACCTTGATGTCCGGATGCGTGCGGTTGAACTCCTTGACTTCCTGTGCACTTCCGGGCGCCCACGCCCAGTACTGCAGGGTGACCTTCCCTCCGGAGGACGTGGAGGTGCCCGCATCCGAGCAGGCGGAGGCGAAGAGAGCGGTGGCGACTGTGGCGGCCGCAGCAGCCACGATCCTGCGGAACTTGCTGGTGCGCATGAGTCTCCCTCGACTCGGAGCGGCTCGGTGTCTCGCGGCGACGAGCATCACTCGGGTCGCCAGAGTTTGTCAATGGAGGTGACAAACTCAAGTGCACCCCTCCGCAAGCCAGATGTTTTCCGCCAACTGGACAGGGACTCCGGGCACAGGTGAACAAGCAGGCCGACCGGCGCTCGGCGGGGAGTGGAGCACCGCGGCGTTCTCGCTGGCCGTGCGGCAGTGGAGCGGGCTACGGGGCCGCTGATGACGACACGCCGGCTTCACCAGCGTGCGAGGGAATGCCTGCCGCGCTGCGAAGAGGTCGTCTGCGCCACCACGGGTGCCGGTAGCGATGTACAGCCGTCACACGAGCAGCCCTGACCGACCACACGGAATGCGAGCAGCCGCTACGAGCCCGGCAAGAGCCATCGGCCTCGACGCTCGGGGATCGCGTCATACCTTGCCCGGCCTGTGCCATGGCCTAGGACGTCAGCCCGTCGGGGACGCCGTGGCGGGCGAACACCTCAGAACATGACGGCCGTCGCGGGCCGCACCGTCACCGGGCTCTGAGACCAGGGAGGCTTTCCCGACGACGGGAGTGGGCAGCCGACACCGGACGGCGACCCACGCACCGGTGTCGAACCGGTAAGCACGCGCGCGAAGTCTCCGGTGGCGGCCGCCGTCTTGGCCGACAGTCCTCTGCCAGAGGCTTCACCCGCACCTCGGCGCACACCGATGACGCCGACGCGGCTTGGGTCAGGTCAGTCGTCGTACTCGGCGAGTCGGCGGTACAGCGCCAGGCCGGCTGCCGCGCGCGCCCATTCGAGGAAGTCGAACACTGTCACCTCGATGACCGGCGAGGCCGGCGCCGTGTACACGGTGCGCATCCCCTCTTCGAAGTCCTTGGCGTGGGAATCAAGAATCGCCGGGCTGTCCCCCGTCAAGATCACCTTGTCGGGATCAAGCAGGTTGAGGATGTGTCCGGCCGCCACGCCGATCCCGCGCGCAGCGCGCGCCAGTCGCTCGTGCGCCGTCCGCTCGCCCGCCGCAGCTCGATCGATGACGTCGTCGAGGGTCTGCGCACCGACGACATCCTTCACGATCGAGATCGTCGAACTCTCCGCCCACAGGCAGCCGCGATGCCCCAGGGCGCACCTCGCGCCGTCAGCCGCGACCAGGACGTGGGAGAACCGTCCCGCCCTGCGGTGCGCACCCAAAATGATCTTACGGTCGGCAACCAGTCCCACCCCGATTTCCTGCCCCAGAGAAATGAGGGCCATGCTGTCCTGCCCGTCGGCCAGGCGAGGCCATTGCTCGAACGCGGTAAGAGCCACGATGTCGTCTTCGGCCCATACCGGTATGCCGAACTCCTTCTCCCATTCCGACCGGACCGCTTCAGGTGTCACGGCCTGGAGGCCGACCCCCTCCGCAGCCCCGTCGATCCGTTCCACCGATCCACACACGGCCAACGCCGCCACGCGCAGTCCACCGGCCTTCGCCTCGGCCAGCCAGGTACGGCATTGCGCGCCGATGACGGCCGGGTCCAACTCGTCGACGTGCTGCGACCGTTCCCAGACCACCTTGTTGGTCAGATCGATTCCCGCGGCGACCAGTTCTCCCGCACGCACATGTACGCCGAGGAAGTGAAAGAGGTCGGTCCTGGCGAGCAGCATGTCCGCGGGCCGTCCCGTGCTGGCCCTCTGTTCCCTGCCGCCCTCGACGATGAGACCCGCGGCCTCGAGATCGCGTGCGATGGCCGTCATCCGGGTGCGCGACAGGCCCAGCTTCTTCGCCACCTCGCTTTTGGAGAGGCCGCCGTTCCACAGAATCTGGTTGTACGCCGACTGCGTCGTCGGGTGCAGCTGCGGCCACCCGGAACCGGTCTCGCAACGCAGGGTTGGATCATCAGGCGTGCTCGTCATGGTCACATCCAACACACTCTCACCGTCCACGTGCCATGGCGCGGTCGGTGGATCGTGTTCACCTCCGGGACCTCGCTGCGTCGGCATGGACCACTGCGATCGTGCGGATCGCCGGAAGCCCACGGGATGCTTCGAGCCTCACCTTCACCTCGTCGACGATGTGTGGGCGGAAACGCAGAATACGCTGGTAGCCGACCGAGTTCGCCTCGGCCAGTACGCGTTCGCTCCCGTCGGACACCCCGATCACCATCACCCGCTCCAGGCGCTGCCCCCGCGTGATGTCCTCACGTATGACCACGGCGCCGACCTCGGTGGGGCCGTGGAGGGTGAGTGAGACGGTCGGCATGACGTCGGCCTTCTCTGGACGCCACACGTACGGTGTTGCCGCATCCCCGGCCAGGCGCGTGAGAGCGGTCCTGTCGGCGAGGGCCTCGCCCCCCGGTGTGCGCGGCACCCCGGACGACAGCGCGATGTCCGCGTCCAGCACGCCGTTCCGGAACGTCCGGATGCGTTCGCCCAGGCCTGTCAGCGCGGCGACGTCGGGAGCCGCCACACGCCCTCGGGGATCGGGCGGCACGTTGAGCAACAGGCACGCGTTGCCACCGACCGCGTCGCACCACAGATCGAAGAGTTCGTCGGCGGAGCGGACGGAGTCGTCCTCGTTCTGGTGATAGAACCACCCCGGCCGGATGGACGTGTTCACCTCGGCCGGATACCACACCAGATCGTCGAGGTGGCCAGTGAGGGCCTCGCGGCTGCCCAAGTCCTCTTCGTCGCTTCGGACGAGCCGTGAAAATGCCCCGTCATCGGCATGCTGCGAGCGATCGACGACACGTTCGACGTCACGCAGCCCTGCGGGTACGACGCTCCATTCGTCAGGCCGGGTATGCCCGGCCTCGTTGCCGCACCACCGGACGTCCGGACCGCAGACCGAGATCACGGCACCGGGCTGCAGCCGCCGTACGACTGCGTAGTAGCGCTCCCAGTCGTACTCCTGGTACGCACCGCCGGGACCCTCGCCGTTGGCGCCGTCGAACCACACCGAGAAGATCTCGCCGTATCCGGACAGCAGCTCCTCCAGCTGGCGCACGAAGAAGTCGTCGTACGCCTGCCCCGAGCCGTACGACGCCTCCGTGCGGTCCCACGGCGAGAGATAGATCCCGAACTTCAGACCGTGGCGCCGCGCCGCGTCGGCTGCGAGCCGTACGAGGTCACCCTTGCCCTCTTGCCATGGGGAGGCGGCGACCGAGTGCGCGGTCACCTTCGAGGGCCAGAGGCAGAAGCCGTCGTGGTGCTTGGCCGTGATGATGGCGCCTGTCATCCCCGCCGCGGCGATCACCGACATCCACTGATCGACATCGAGATCGGACGGGTCGAACAGGGCTGGGTCCTCGCCGCCCAGGCCCCACTCGCGATCCGTCATCGTGTTCATGCCGAAGTGGATGAAGGCGTAGAACTCCATCGACTGCCACGCCACCTGTCGCGCGCTCGGCCTCACCGCGGTCAGGGCCCGGATCTCGTCGAGAGCATCGACGGAACGACGCGGGGGCATGGCATCGGTCATGCGAGTCATCCTGTTCGTCGGTTCACGTTTGTCACCTTGGTTTACAAACTAAGACTCTATCCTTCTGCCGGACTGCCGGTCCATACGATCTCCATGGCCCGCGACGGGAACCTGAATCTGCTCACGAAAGGTCTGCCTCCGGCAGCCCAGGACCGGACAGACCAGCCGCCGCATCAGCAGGTGGACCACGACGGGCGGCCGTCGATCGGCACGTCCGTCGCCGTCTGGCAGTGAGTCCCGTGCACCTTCGCCGTCAGCGTTCGGCAGCCCGGACAGGCACTGCCGCAGCCCGGGTGTGAGCCGTGACCACCACCGCGCCACCGCCGTCCTCGACGACCAGCTCGCCCAGCGCGACCGTCTCCTCGCCTCAGCCCTTGACGGACCCCTGCAACAGCGCGCTGATGAACTGCCGTTGGAAGATGAGGAAGATGACGAGGGTCGGGGTGAGGATGAGCAGCGAACCCGCGCACAGCAACACCAGGTCGGTGCCCCACTGTCCCTGGAACGCGCCCAGCGCTCCCGCCATGGTCCGCTTGGAGGGATCGTCGACGAGCACGATGGACAACAGGAACTGGTTCCAGGTCCACAGGAACAGCAGGATCGTCAGGGACGAGATGGCGGGCCGGGCCAGCGGGATGTGAATCCGGCGGAACAACTGCCAGGTCGTTGCGCCGTCGACCCGGGCCGCCTCCGACAACTCCTTAGGCACGTTGAGGAAATGGGCGCGCATCCAGTAGACCGAGAAGGGCATGTAGAGCCCGATCAGCGGCAGGATGATGGCCCACCGGGTGTTGAGCAGGCCCAGGTCCCTGATCTGGTAGTAGATCGGGGTGATCACGGCCTCGAACGGCATGGTCAGGCCGAGCAGCAGTACGCCCATGGCGACCGCGCCGCCACGCACCTTGAGGTGTCCCAGGCCGAAGCCGGCCAGCGTCGCGATGAAGACGGCGGCCGGTACCACGCCGGCCACGATGAGGAGGCTGGACTTCAGCAGGGCGCCCATGTTGGCCACGTCGAAGGCGTCGACGAAGTTGTGCCAGTGCGGGTCCGAGGGCCACTCCAGGCCGGAGGGGACCGTGCCCCTGGGCTGCAGGGCGGCCGAGAGCATGCTCACGAACGGCAGCAGGGTGACCACCATGAGCAGGACGAGGAAGACCCTGCCGGTGATCGCCTCGCGTCGGCTGATGTTCACTTCACTTGCCCTCTCGCGACAGGCGCTGGATCGGCAGCACACAGACCAGGACCAGCAGCATGAGCACCACGGCGAGTGCCGAGGCCAGACCGACCTGCCGCTGGGCGAAGGCCAGCCGGTAGATCTCCAGGCCCGGCACGGTCGTGGCTGTTCCAGGGCCTCCGCTGGTGGAGATGTAGACGATGTCGAAGCTGGCCAGGGCGGCGATGACGGTGACGGTCAGGCAGATGCCGACCTCCCGGCGCAGGCTCGGCAGGGTGACGGCGAAGAACTCGCGCACCGAGCCCGCTCCGTCGATCCTCGCCGCCTCGTACAGCGCCGGATCGATCTTGCTCATGCCGGTCACCAGCAGGATGGTGCACAGCCCGAGCAGGACCCAGGCGCCGATCACGCCCACCGCGGGCAGCGCCGTGTCGAACTCGCCCAGCCAGGCGCGGGAGTAGCGGCCGAGACCGACGGAGTTCAGGACCTGGTTGACGATGCCGGTCGTGCTCAGGACCCAGCTCCACGCGATGCCCGCGGCCACCAGGGGGATGATCTGCGGCAGGAAGAGGATCGTACGTGCGGCGGCCCCCAGCGGCCCTCGGCTGACCCGGTGGATGAGGCTCGCCACGAGCAGGCCGAGGCAGACGGGGACGAAACTGAAGAAGATGATCAGCACGAAGGCATGGAGGATGATCTCCAGGAGGTCCGGATCCGTCAGCACCGTGCGGTAGTTGTCGAGGCCGACCCATTGTGAGGGGCCGATTCCGTCCCACCGGTAGAGCGAGTACTGCATGGTCGTCAGCAGGGGCTTGAGGACGAAGAACCCGTACACCGCCAGCGCCGGCAGAACGAAGAGCCAGCCGCTCCAGCGAGTCCGGTCGGCACCCCGCAGGGCGCGGGGCGCCCTGCGGGCCGAGGACCTCGTCGGCACCGCCGCGCGCGCCGGCGAGGTCCTCGCCGGCCGTCCTTCGCGTGCCGCATGTGTCTGCGTCACTGCGACAACTCCTTCTCGTACTCCTTCTGCACGGCCTTCACATAGCCTTCGGGGGTCTGCTGGCCGACGATCAGCTTCTGGAGCTCGGGGGTGATGGCCGAGGCGAAGATCGATCCCGTCGCGTTGGCCGTGAAGTCCACCGCGCCGTTCTCGGCGGCCAGTTGCTGCGAGGCCTTCAGAGTCGAGGCGAGGACCGAGCCCTCCTTGGCCTTCGGCACCGCGAGGTCCGCCGGACCGCCGGGGCTGGAACCGCCCACGTCCACCAGGATCTTGCGGGCCTTGGCGTCGGTGTGGAGCCAGTTGAGGAAGTAGGCGGCCTCGTTGGGGTGCTTGGCCCGCTCCCCGATACCGAAGGTGTTCGGTGAGGACATCGCCACGTGGCGGCCGCCCGCGCTCTCGGCCGGGAAGAGGAAGAAGCCGACGTTGCCGGGCATCTTGGTGTCCAGGTTCGCGGACTCCCAGTCGCCGTTGAACATGAACAGGCCCTGACCCTTGGCGAAGTCACCCACCATGGTGGTGTAGTCGATGGCGTTCGCGTCCTTGGGGAAGTACCCGGCCTTCGCCCACTTCTCGATGGTCTGCGCGGCCTTCAGCGAGGCCGGTGTGTCGAAGGTGGCGCCCGGCTTCTGGAAGATCCAGTCGTTGACCTGGGCCGGGTCGGTGAACTGGTTCTGCAGCGCCTGGTAGGTGAAGTTGATTCCGGCGGTGTTCTTGTTGAACTGCATGATGGGCTGGACGCCCGCCTTCTTCGTCCGGGCCAGCAGGCTCTCGAACTCGGCCACCGTGGCGGGCGGCTTGGTCATGCCGACCTTCTTCGCCAGGTCCTTGTTGTAGAACACGCCCGTGACGCTGTAGCCGAGGCCCGCCCCGTACAGCGGACCCGAGCCGCGCTGGCCGTCCTTGTTCACGCGCAGCTGCTCGAGCTGGGAGGCGGGGAACTTGTTCCAGCCGTAGGCCTTGACGTACGGGTCCAGGTTCTTCAGCAGGCCGTCCTTGACCAGGTCGACCATGGTGGGGAGACGGATGATGTCCGGGGCGTTGTCCCCTGCCAGCACGCGCGGCGCGTTCTCGACCAGGACGGTGAACTGGTCCTCCCGCACCTTGAACGTCACGTTCGGGTGCTGCCGCGTGAACTCGTCGGCCAGCGCCTTGGCGAGCGGGAACCCGGTCTCGGCGTACATCTGCAAGGTGATCTTGCCCTTGCCCAGCGAGGTGCTCACCGCGGTGTCGCCGGAGGAGGCCGTGTCCCCGGAGCCCGGGGCGCTGCACGCCGCGCCCAGGAGGGTCAGGGGAATCACCACCGCTGGTGCGAACCGCCGTCGCCACGGGTTCCGACGGAGCCGTGCAGTCGGATGCCCGGCCTTGCCTTCGTACATGGAGGACTCCTTGCGTGTGTCACGGAGGGTGGATCCATGCGATCCACCCGTTGTGCTCGGTCGGCGGAACCGGTGCCGGAGCGACGCTCTCAAAGCCGCTCCGGCAGTGCCCGTGGGGAGGCCGTGACAGCCGGATCCGATGGTCGTCCCGCCGTCGGCGCCGGCCGGACGGCGGGGCGGAAGGGAATGGGGAGAGTGTGTTGCCAAGGCGGCTTCCGCAGGTGCTAAATAGATTTAGCAGCGAGCATGGGCCTTACCCCGAACCGTGTCAAGGATCGTGGAGGTAATACCTGGGCAACACCGGGTTCACCTTCCGGCAGCGCCCGCCGAGCATCGCGAGGGGGCTCTGCGGCCGCTCGCGCCGGCGCGAGCGGCCGCCCCTGACGTTCCCGATTGCATGAGGAGTGCGATGACCCGGCGACGTGTCACCATGACCGACGTGGCCCGCAGGGCGGGGGTGTCGACGACCACCGCATCGTTCGTGCTCGCCGGCCGGCAGGACATGCGCATCTCGGCGGAGGCCGAGGAACGGGTCCGCCTGGCCGCGCGCGAGCTCGGGTACCGGCCCAATCTGACGGCCCGCGGCCTGCGCACCTCGGTGACCAGGACCATCGCCCTGATCTCGGACACCATCGCCACGACCCAGTTCGCGGGCGAGGTGATCCACGGTGCGCTCGACGCCGCCGGGGCCGCCGATCACGTGCTCTTCATCGCGGAGACCGAAGGCGACCCCGAGATCGAGCGCCGGCTCGTGGAGGGGATGCTGGACCGTCAGGTCGACGGTTTCGTCTACGCCACCATGTACAGCCGTGAGGTCCGCCTGCCCGCGGCCCTGCGCGACTCCCGCGTGGTCCTGCTCAACTGCTACGCAAAGGACGCGCGTGTGCCCAGCGTGCTGCCCGACGAGTTCAACGCCGGGCGGGACGCAGCGGCGGCCGTGCTGACGGCGGGGCATGCGGAGGGGGTCCATGTGATCGGTGGACGGCACATCACCGCGGACACCCCCGACGGAGTCTGGGCGGGGCGGGAGCGGATGCGGGGCGTCGAGGAGGTCATGGCGCAGGCCGGTGTCCGTCTCGCCGGCGTGGCGGAATGCGACTGGCAGCCCGAGGACGGCCACCGCGAGGTGCGGCGCCTCCTCGCGGGCGGGACCGCGCCCCGTGCGTTGATCTGCCTCAACGACCGCGTCTCGCTGGGCGCCTACCAGGCGCTCCAGGAGGCTGAGCTGCGCGTCCCGGACGACGTGTGTGTCGTCTCGTTCGACGACTCGGATCTGGCGTCCTGGCTCCGCCCCCGGCTGACCAGTGTCGCTCTGCCCCACTACAGTCTGGGCCGCACGGCGGTGGAGGTACTGCTCGACGGCCCGGCCGATCCCGTCGTCCACCGCATCGCCATGCCGGTGAGACTCCGCGCCTCCCATACGGCCACCGCCGTGCTGTCGAACGAGGCCGCGCACACCGGTGTCTGAACCGAGAAGCATCCCCGGCCACCGACGGTCGGCGATGTGCGGGAGCGGCGTCCGTGCCGGCGTGGACCCGCCTGCCGGCACGGGGTGTTCACAGGGCGGGCTGCAGCCCTTCGGACGGCGTGTAGCGCACGGGTACGGGATCGGTGAGTTCACCGACGAACGCCCCGTCGCGCTCGTTGACGAACCCGATGAGGTGCCAGGCGCCGTCGGGCTCCTGGACCAGACGCGGTGCGTAGAGCCCGGGACAGTTCACGAGTTTCGCCGCGGTCATGTCCCAGGGGCCGGTGAGGGAGCGTCCGGGCACCGCCCACACCTGGTGCTCGGTGCCGGTGTCGGGGTCTTCGGACGTGTTGGTGCAGAACAGCAGGAGCGGCTGGCCGTCCACGACGGCCACCTGGGGTACCTCCAGGTGGCCGAAACCGGCGGGCTCGGTGACGGGCGGGCCGACCTCCCAGTCGACGAGGTTGTCCGAGCGGGCGTGTCCGATGACACCGCGGCCGCCCGCAGGACCGCGCCCGAGCCGCGCGGTGATGAGCATGTGCCAGCCCGCCCCCGCAGGATCCCGGAACACCCACGGGTCGCGCCAGGCCTCTTCGTACCAGGTCCCGGCCGACGGCGCCGTGCCGTCCAGACGCTCGTACCAGAGCGGGTCCGCCTCGACCAGGGCCTTGGTGCCGTGCCGGCGCCAGGTCTGCAGGTCGTTCGAGACCGCCAGACCGATCCGCTGGACCAGGCCGTCCTCGGCCCGGCTCACCCCGGTGTAGAACATGTACCAGAGGCCCTCGGGGCCGCGGACCACGGATCCCGTCCAGGTGGCCAGATCGTCCCAGGACGGCCCGTCCGAGGCGACGAGCGCATCGGCACACATCCGCCAGGTGCGCAGGTCGTCGGAGACCGCGTGCCCCACGGACGCTCGCCGGTGACGCCGGTCGGGGTCCAGCAGCGCGCGGGACGCGCGCAGGAAGAACGCGTGATGGCGCCCGTCGTCGTCCCTGGCGTACCAGCTGTCCCAGACCCAGTGATCGGGCAAGCGCAGCATCAGCGACCCTCCCTTGCAGACGATGGAGGAAAACTAACAGGGTAAATCGTTTTATCAAAGCATCGTCCACGGACCGGGCCGGTGAGGGCGGGACGCGGTGTCGTACGGCGTGGTCAGTCGCGGGGCGGTGCCACGGACGCCCGCTCACGCAAGGGCATGGGGACCCACCGTGTGCCCGGCCGCAGGTCCCAGTCGAGCAGCATCTCCACGGCGAGCCGCCCCATCGCCTCATGCGGCAGGACGGCCGTGGTCAGCCCCGGACGCAACCAGCCCGCGATGGGGTCGTCGTCGAACGAGACGACCGACACGTCCTCGGGGACCTTCAGGCCGGCCTCACCGAGTGCCTGGTACGCGCCGAGGGCCAGCCGGTCGTTCATGCAGATGATCCCCCGGGTCAGGGTCCGCCGCCGCAGCAGCGCCCGCATCGCCTCGTACCCCTCCTCGGGCTCCCATTCCTCGGCACGCCCGCCCGGGGTGAGCCGTACGCCGTGCTGGGCCAGGGCCCGCCGGATGCCGCGCATGCGCGGTCCGGCGGCGAGGGAGCGACGGGGGTCGCGTTCGAGCGTCTCGGCCCGCCCGATCACCGCGACACGGCGGTGGCCGTGCTTCATCAGCTCCATCGCGACACTGTGGCCCGCGCCCTCGTCGTCGGGCAGCACCGAGGCGACGGCGTCGGCGCTGTCGCCGTTGAGCAGCACCGTGGGCCGATTCGACATGGCGGGCGGCACGGACAGTCGCCGGCAGGCCATGGCCGCGTAGACGAAACCGTCGATCTGGCGGTCGAGCATGGCCTCCACGGCGTGCTGTTCCGTTTCGGGATCGCCCTGTGTCTCCGCGATCAGCATGACGTGTTCACGTTCCCGAGCCGCGTCCAGGGCGCCGCGGATCATGTCACCGGCGAAACGGGTCGTGGCGACCACGTCCGAGACGAAGGCGATGGTCGCGGTCTTCTGAGTGCGCAGGCTGCGGGCGGCCACGTTGGGCCGGTAACCGAGTTCGTCCGCGGCGGCGAACACCCGGGCCTGCGCCTCTGCGGAAATCCTGATGCCTGGACGCCGGTTGAGCACCAGCGACGCCGCCGTGACGGAGAGTCCGGCGTGCCGTGCCACATCCGCAAGTGTCGTCCTGCCCCGAGCCATGCGCTCTTCCTTCCTCGCCCCGAGCCATCTTCACTCATGAACGGCCACTGCTGGGAGGCGGCGTCGCGATTTCGGGAGTCCGTTCGCACCCACGCCCGGCAGAACGCCTTCCACCGCCTTGCCCGCTGCCACGAGCGCCGCGCGGCCGTCAGTGGGACGAGCGCCGGAACCGGTGCCCAGGAGCGAATACGCTTCTTGGGGTGCGCGAGTCAGCGCCGTCGCCCGGGATCTCAGCGCCGCTCACCAGGGCACGGGCGTTCCGTCCCAGGAGAAGAAGCCACCGGTGGGGCCGTCGTCCGGCAGCAGGGCCAGGCGGGCGGCTCCCTGGGCGGCCTCGGCCGGGTCGTCGCCGGCAGCGGCGGCCAGAGGGTTGAGGTCGGTGGCCCGCATGCCGGGGGCTAGCGCGTTGACCTTGAAGCCCTCCTCGGCCAGCGTCTGGGCGTAGAGGACGGTGAGGGCGTTGAGGGCGGCCTTGGACGACCGGTAGGCGGCGGCGCCACCGCTACCCGGTGTGAACTGGGGGTTGGGGTTCGTGCTCCAGGTCAGCGATGCGGTGCCGCTGGAGATGTTGACGATGCGAGGGTGCGGGGACCGGCGCAGGGCGGGCAGGAAGGCATTGGTCACCGCCACCGCCCCGAAGACGTTGGTCTCGTATGTGCGCCGGAACTCCTCGACGCTCGTGTCGGCCGACGGGGCGAGTGTCGGTGAGATCCCGGCGTTGTTGACCAGCACGTCCAGACGGTCCACCTGGGTCGCGGCCCGTGCGATGCCGTCAGGATCTGTCACGTCGAGGACCAGCAGGCGGGCACCTGCGCCGATCTCCTCGGCGGCTCGCTGTCCGAGCCCGCGGTCGCGAGAGCCCACGTACACGGTGAGGCCCTCGGCGGCGAGGAGCCGGGCGATGTGCTTGCCGATGCCCTTGTTGGCACCGGTGACAAGAGCTGTGCGATCGTTCATGGCAACCAGCGTTCCCTGGCTGTGGGCGCCCTGCCAGGGACAACCTGTACCAGGCAGTGGGAGGAAGCGACATGGCACGGCAGGAGCTGGCCCGCTTCCTGCGGGACCGCCGGGCGGGCCTGCGCCCACACGAGATCGGCCTGACGACGACGGGCACCGATCGCCGGACACCGGGCCTGCGCCGCGAAGAGGTGGCGGAACTCGCCCATATGTCGGTCGACTACTACACGCGGCTGGAGCAGGCCCGGGGCCCGCGGCCGTCCACTCGGATCCTGGAAGCGTTGTCCCGGGCATTACGGCTCACGCCGGCCGAGCGCAGCCACCTGTTCCGCCTGGCGGGATCTAGCACGCCGCCCGGCATCAGCGCCGTGCGGCAGGTACGCCCTTATGTGGCCCGGATGCTGGAGCGGTTGCCGGAGACCGGAGCCATCGTCACTGACGCGTCGTACGGAGTCGTCGCCTGGAACCCCCTGGCCCAGGCACTGCTCGGCGGCGATCTCGGAGACGGGAGGGCGAACCTGGCCCGGCGCCGCTTCCTTGGCCAAGGGTGGATGTACGAGAGCTCCAGCGCCGAGGAGTTCGGGCACATTGTGGTGGCGCGACTGCGACGAGCCGCCGACCGCTATCCGCATGACCCGCAGCTGACCGCTCTGCTGACCGAACTGCACACCGGCAGCGAGGAGTTCCGACAGATATGGCAAACGCGTCCGGTCCACGCCCCCGGGCACCGCACCAAGATCCTCGATCATCCGGAGGCCGGCTCGCTGCGGTTGAACTGTGACGTCCTGCTCGTGCCCGAGGACGACCAGGAAGTCGTCCTGATCACGGCCGACCCCGGATCACCTGCCGCGCGGACCCTGCACAGCCTGGCCAGGCAGGTGACCTGAGAGAGAGGTCTGGCACAGGTCTCGCCAGTGCACGGAGCGTCGCAAAGATGGGTGCTCCTAGCTCTGCACCGCGATCGTCGACCGGCTCGACCGTCGCCGGCGGCCTGGCCCGCGCGAATGAGATCTGTGACGGCCGTCCCGGCGCGGTCTTCGTCGGTGCGTTCGCCGGGCTCCGCTCCCAGGGCCTGTGCGGCGGCCTTGCCGGCGCGGTCGGCCACCGACGCGTCGATGACGCGGTCGAGGAACGCGGTCAGCTCGTCCGGAGCGCGGCCCCGCCGGTTACCCGCGCCTGCGTGGCTTCCGCGTCGTCGGCCACCCGCGTGACGTGCTCGGCGAAGCCACGGCTCTTCCCTCCCCCACGGCCGCACGATCACGTCGCCTGGAACGTGTCACCGTACGTACGTGTGAGCTGCGGCATTGTCAGTTCACGCGGTCGGCCTCCACGATGACCGGAGCAGGCGAGGTCATGGAAGGCAGCTCCTCATGGGTGATCATGTGCATGTGCGGCTCAGCCAGGGAGTGAGCGTGTCGGCCGACGGCGAATTGATCGAACACTCCCGCTGCCGGTGCGGCGCCACCTTCACCAAGGTGTTCGACGCCGACGACGGGGAACCGGAACGCCTGCCTGGGTCCTGAGCGGCTCTCCCGAACCAGGCAGCGGTCGCGGGCCTGGCGTTCGCGTCGGCTATGGATGGCTTGGCGCCGGCTTTCCCCAGCGTGCAGGCCCAAACGCAGGCGCAGACGGTGTCAGGGCCCCGGACTGATGTCCGAGGCCCTTGAGGAGATGGAGTCGCTGCGGCGTCAGCCGCCCAGTTCCCTGTGGTCGCTGCCGCCGCTGATGGCGATCCTGCGAGGCTTCGCCTGCTCGGCGACCGGGATCCGCAGCCTCAGCACACCGGCCTCGTAGGAGGCTTCGATCTTGTCGGTGTCGAGAGTCTCGCCGAGGAACAGCTGCCTACTGAACGTACCCGCGGGCCGCTCGGTGACCACCGTTTCGGTGTTCTCGCCGTACGCCGGCTTGCGTTCGGCCCTCACCGTCAGAACGTTGCGCTCGACATCGAGATCGATCGACTCCGCGTCCACGCCGGGCAGGTCCAGCTCCACGAAGAACGTGTCACCTTCACGCCATGCGTCCAGCGCCATGCCCGCCGGGTGCGCGGCCGTGCCCCAGACCCGCTCGACGAGCCGGTCAAGCTCGCGGAAGGGATCCGTACGCATCAGCATCTGTCATCCCTCCTTCAAGTCGTTCCCGCGTCCGATCCGCTCTGCTTCTGATATACCACCGCGAGCGCAAAGTTGACAAGCAAGGGCTCAACTTTTTGCCGGGATCTGTTCTGCGACACGCCACAGCACCGACACGGTAGCGACCTCACAGCTCAAAGCGGCTCGGCCAACCACCAGCGACAGTGCCGCCACGCCGCAGCCATGACCGAACCCTCACAGCACGGAAGGTTGAGCCGACTAGCATCAACTTCATACAGCGGCTACTTGTCAGAGAACCTCCGGTCGGGTTATAGGAAATAGGCACACTCGATCACCGGGCCGCACCACTGCGGCCGCCTTCGGAAAGGAAGAAGTTGGACATGCTTGCGCGCACGGGCGGTCTGGGCGATCTCGACCGGCTCACGCACCAGCTCGCGAACCCCGGCGCCCCGGAAGGAACCGTCATTCCCGCGGACGCGTGGCGCGACGACGCAGCGCTCTACCTGCAGTTCGACCTGCCCGGCATGGACCGCTCCAGCATCGAGCTGACCACGGAGCAGCACACGCTGACCCTGACCGCCGAGCGGCCCTCCCCCATCCCGGCCGACGCCCGCCCCGTACTCACTGAGCGGCCCACCGGCCGTTTCACCCGCCGCCTGGCCCTGTCGGACGCCCTGGACACCGCGGCCGCCGAGGCCGCCTACGACAACGGCGTCCTCACACTGCGCATCCCGCTGGCCGCACACGCCAAACCCCGCAAGATCGCGGTCTCCGGCGGCACACTCAGGCAACTGACCGCCTGAACTCCCCTGCCCGTCCGTCCCGAGCGCATACAAGGAGGCTCACACCATGGGCGCCCTGCTGTGGCTGCTCATCCCCCTCTTCGCCGGTCTCGCCGCCAGTGTCTGGGCCTGGGGCACCACACGCCGCCACCCCAGCCCGCCCGACCACGACACCTGGGAGGACCTCGACCGCTACCAGCGACTGCGGACCGTCCTGAGTACCGAGGAACGCGCCACAACGGCGTGAGTTGGTGGTCGCCAACCGATGACGGCCACCTGGGCTTCGCGAGGCTCGGTGCCTCCGCGGTCAACGTCTTCGCCGTCGTTTCAGGACCTCGCCCCCGAGACCGCGTCGCCCCCTTGCTGCTCCTGGCCGGCCGCCCCACAGGAGTCCTCACGGCAGAAGTCCAGAATCAGCCGGGCCGTGGTGTCGGGCCGGCTGAAGTGCACGGCGTGGGCTGCGCCGGGCACCACGGCAAGTCGGCCGTGGGGCAGGTCGGCGGTCACTCGCTCGGCCCAGTGCTGAGGGGCCACCCGGTCCTCGGACCCCCTCAGCACCAGGGTCGGCGCCTCGATCCGCCGCAGGCGCTCCTCGAACGGGCCGGACGCGTCCAGCCGTGCGTGACGGAATCCCGCCAGGAACCGGGCTGCTCCGGTGAGCAGATAGTCGGCGGCTGCCACAGCGAGGAGGGACAGCGGTTCCTTCGGCGCGTCGGCCGGCAGACGCAGGAGTTGCCGCAGCGGCGACAACGCCGTCGCGTCGAGTGCAGGGCCGATGAGCACCATCCGCTCCACCCGTCGAGGGTGCTCGGCTGCGAGCGCCGCGGTCATTTGGCAACCGACCGAGTTGGCCACCAGGAGACAAGGACCGATTGCCGCGGCGGCCTGCCAGCGCAGCAGCGCTTTCGTCGTCTCCTCGACGTCCGGAGTGCGCCGGACGACCCGCCGCGAGCGGACGTTTCCCGGTAGGTCCGGCACCAGGACGGTGCGCCCCACAGCCGCCAGTGACCGGGCGAGAGGGGTGAAGTAGCGTCCTGAGAGGCCGAGTCCGTGCACCATGACGATCACGGTCTGCCTCGGGGGCCACGGACCGAAACGGGCGGTGTACAGGCCCGCGACGCGGCCTTCGTGCCGGGTTGCCGACCGCACGGTGCGCTCAGCCATGCCGGGCGGGGCGTCCACGGCTCAGGTGACCGTCAGTCACAGCGGAAGCGTGCATGCTCTGCCCCTTCCGCGCGGCCGCTCCGTGCTTCCGTCACCGAGTCACCCCGACAGAACGTCCCAATCATTCCAGGCAGGCCCGCCCGCTCAGTGGGCCGCCGTACCGTGTGCGCGGAACTGTGCGCGGACCCGCTCGGTGAGGACCGGGTCGGGGGACGGCGTGTCCTTCAGGGGGAACGGGATGCCCAGGGCCTCGTACTTGGCCGCTCCGAGTCTGTGGAACGGCAGGACGTCCACGCGGTCGACCGCGTCCAGGCCGGCGACGAACTCGGCGAGGCCGTCCACGGCTTCCGGATCGTCCGTCCAGCCGGGCACCAGGACGTACCGGATCCACATGGGCACGCCGAGCCGGTTGAGCCGGGTGGCGAAGGCAAGGGTGGGGGCGAGGTCGCCGCCGGTCAGTCTGCGGTAGGTGGCGATGTCGAAGGACTTGATGTCCAGCAGCACCAGGTCGGTGTCGGCGAGGAGCTCGTCGGTGGCGCGGGCTCCGAGGAAGCCGGAGGTGTCGATCGCGGTGTGGAGTCCGGCCTCCTTGCAGCGGCGCAACAGGGCGCCGGTGAAGGCCGGCTGGAGCAGCGCCTCACCGCCCGTGATGGTCACCCCGCCGCCGGAGGTGGTGAGGAACGGCCGGTACTTCTCGATCTCGGCCATCACCTCGTCGACGGTGACCTGCCGTCCGTCGCGCATGTGCCAGGTGTCGGGATTGGCGCAGTACAGGCAGCGCAGCGGGCAGCCGCTGACGAAGAGCACGAACCGGGTCCCGGGACCGTCCACGCCGGTGGACAGGTCCCAGGAGTGGATCCGGCCGGTGGCCGCCACGACACTCACAGCGCCCCGTGGAAGGTGCGGCTGATCACGTCGAGCTGCTGCTCGCGGGTCAGACGGACGAAGTTCACCGCGTACCCGGAGACCCTGATCGTCAACTCCGGGTACTTCTCCGGGTGTTCCATCGCGTCCTCCAGCGTCGCCCGGTCCAGGACGTTGACGTTCATGTGGAAACCGCCGGCCGCCGTGTAGCCGTCGAGGATGCCCACCAGGTGCCCGGCGCGCTCCTCCGGCACGTGGCCGAGGCCCTCGGGGGTGATCGTCGTCGTCAGCGAGATCCCGTCGCGGGCCGCCTCGTACGGCAGTTTCGCCACCGACAGCGCGGAGGCGACGACCCCGTGCCGGTCGCGGCCGTTCATCGGGTTGGCGCCGGGGGCGAAGGGCTGTCCGGCGCGGCGGCCGTCGGGGGTGTTGCCGGTGTGCTTGCCGTAGACGACGTTGGAGGTGATGGTCAGCACCGACTGGGTGTGCTCGGCGTCCCGGTAGGTGGGGTGCTTGCGCACCTTCGCCATGAACGACTCCACCAGGTCGACGGCGAGCGTGTCGGCGCGGTCGTCGTTGTTGCCGTACGCCGGGAACTCTCCCTCGGTCTCGAAGTCGACGGCCAGCCCCGTCGCGTCCCGGAACACCTTCACGCGTGCGTGCTTGACGGCGGACAGACTGTCCACGGCCACCGAGAGACCTGCGATGCCGCACGCCATGAAGCGGTGCACCGGGTAGTCGTGCAAGGCCATCTCGACGCGTTCGTAGGCGTACTTGTCGTGCATGTAGTGGATGACGTTCAGCGCGTCGACGTAGGTCTGTGCCAGCCACTCCAGTACGCGGTCGTACGCGGCCGCCAGCTCCTCGTAGTCGAGGTATTCGCCGGTCAGCGGCGGCATCTCGGGGGTGACCTGGTCGCCGGTCATCTCGTCCCGGCCGCCGTTGACGGCGTACAGCAGTGCCTTGGCGAGGTTGACGCGCGCCCCGAAGAACTGCATCTGCCGGCCCACCGCCATCGCCGACACACAGCAGGCGATCGCGGTGTCGTCGCCGGTGCGCGGGCGCATCAGGTCGTCGGACTCGTACTGGACGGCGCTGGTGTCGATCGAGACCTGGGCGCAGAACCGCTTGAACCCCTCGGGCAGCCGCGGCGACCACAGCACGGTCAGGTTGGGCTCGGGGGCGGGCCCGAGGTTGTACAGGGTCTGCAGGAACCGGAAGGAGGTGCGGGTGACCAGCGGGCGGCCGTCCAGACCCATGCCGCCGATGGACTCCGTCACCCAGGTCGGGTCGCCGGAGAACAGGGCGTCGTACTCGGGGGTGCGCAGGAACCGCACGATCCGCAGCTTGATCACGAAGTCGTCGATCAGCTCCTGGGCGCTGGTCTCGTCGAGGACACCCTCGTCCAGGTCCCGCTGGAGGTAGACGTCGAGGAAGGTGGAGGTGCGGCCCAGCGACATCGCGGCGCCGTTCTGCTCCTTCACCGCGGCGAGGTAGCCGAGGTAGAGCCACTGCACGGCCTCGTGGGCGGTCGCGGCGGGGCGGGAGACGTCACAGCCGTAGGCGGCCGCCATCCGGGTCAGCTCACCCAACGCCCTTACTTGCTCGGCGAGTTCCTCCCGGTCACGGATGACGTCGGGGGTGGAGGGCCGGGCGTCCAGCGCGGCGCGCTCGGCCTTCTTCGCCTCGATCAGCCGGTCGGTGCCGTACAGCGCCACGCGCCGGTAGTCGCCGATGATCCGGCCGCGGCCGTAGGCGTCGGGCAGACCGGTGATGATGCCGACCTTGCGGGCGGTGCGCATGGCGGGGGTGTAGGCGTCGAAGACGCCGTCGTTGTGGGTCTTGCGGTAGGTGCCGAAGACCTTGGTGACGAAGGGGTCGGGCTCGTAGCCGTAGGCCTTCAGGCTGTTCTCCACCATGCGGATGCCGCCATTGGGCATGATCGCGCGCTTGAGCGGGGCGTCGGTCTGGAGTCCGACGATCAGTTCGCGGTCCCGGTCGATGTAGCCCGGGGCGTGCGAGGTGATCGTGGAAGGGGTGGCGGCGTCCACGTCGAGGACACCGCGGCGGCGCTCCTCCGGGAACAGCGCACTGACCTTCTCCCACACCGCTCGGGTGCGGTCCGTCGGCCCGGCGAGGAAGGACGCGTCGCCCTCGTACGGGGTGTAGTTGGCCTGGACGAAGTCGCGCACGTCGACGCGCTCACGCCATCCGCCTCCGGCGAAGTGCCGCCAGGCGTCGGCGGTCAGGGGGCCGACTGTCACCGTCGCGGTCATCACAGGTCCTCTCGTCGGATCTTCCGTTCACTGCCGATCCTCGCCGCGCCCAGGTCAGGCGCAGGAGTGCCGGACAGGGCACCTCGGCGGCCCCGGTGGTCCCCGCCGACCAGGACGTTCGGCCCTCCCGTCACGTGGGGCGCCACGGCCCACGGCCAGTCGTCGCGGGCGCCGGGACGGACGGGCACCGCGTCGTGAGCGGGGCCGGGGCCCCGGCGGGTGCGGCCGGCCAGCGGGCCCGGGAGTTCCTCGCCCGCAGATCCCCAGCAGTCGCGGTCGCAGCGGACGGGCAGGTCCCTTGCCCACAGAACGCCAGCAGGCGCGGTCGGCCAGCGGGCCCGCAAGTCCCTCGCCTACAGAACCGCAGGAAACGCAGCCGGCCAGCGGGCCCGGGGTTCCTCGCCCGCAGAACGCCAGCAGGCGCGGCCGGCCGCGGAGGGCGCATCGCGACGGCCGTCATCGGAGGGCGACGGGCGGCCCCTCGACGCAGGCGGGCCGGCCGGTATCCCGCTGGATGCCCGCCGGCCAGCCTGCGTCGAGGGGCCGCCTGGTGCCACCGTCCTGGCCACTCACCCGTGCGGGACCACGGCCCAGGGACCGCCTGGTGCCCCCTGTCCTGGCCGCTCAGCCGTGCGGGACCACCGCCACCGGACACCCGGCGTGATGCAGAACCGCGTGCACGACCGGACCGGCGTGGGCGCCGATGCGCTGGCCGGTTCCCCGGCGTCCCACCACCAGCAGGGCGGCGTCGTGGGCCGCGTGCACCAGCGCGACCGCCGCCCGCCCCTCGATGACCGACTCGGTCACCGGGACGGTGGGGTACTTGTCCCGCCAGGCGCGGAGCACCGCGCTCACCTCGCGCTCGGCGTCGGCCTGCGCCTGGGCTGCCGCCGCCACTCGCGGGGCCGGTACCGGGTTCACGGAACCGGGGGGAGCTACCAGCAGCGAGGCGTCGGACACGGGCCTGGCGGAGGTGCGGAAGGCGTGCACGACATGCAGGCCCGTGTCGCGGCGCCGTGCGGCGTCGAGGGCGAAGTCGATGAGTTCGTCGCAGGGATGACCCGTGTCCAGACCGAGGACGACCTCACGGTAGGGCGTCCTCGGGATCTCCTCCGGCGCGACGCCGTCAACGGCGGGAAGATGGTCCTCGGCCGCGCCCCGCCCGGCCCGGACCAGCACCACCGGTCGGGTGCAGCGTGCCACGACGCGCTGGGACACGGACCCGGTCACGAACCCGGCGACGGGCCCCAGACCGAGTGAACCGAGAACCAGCATGTCGCAGTCGGCGGCCACCAGTGCCGTGACCGTCGCGTCGCACACCAGTCGCTCGGTGACACGCAGGTCCGGGTGGGCCGCCCGCAGACCGTGTGCGGCCTCCCGCAGGATCTCCTCGGCCCAGTCGCGCTCGGTGCGGCCGAAGGGGACGTCGGGCGCGGGACGGGGATGGCGGTGCCAGACGTGCACCATGGTGAGGCCACTCCCCCGCCGGCGGGCCTCCAGGGCCGCCCAGTGCGCGGCGGCGAGACCCGCGGATGTGCCGTCGACCCCTACGGTGATGTCGCGCGTCATGACATGTCATCTCCCCCAGCCGGTATCTGTCCCGATGCCTGCGAGCCTCCACCCGCGGGCCCTGGACGCCAAAGGGCCGTTCGGCCCCGCTTCGGTACTCCTCGGGTCCTGCGCCGGTCGGCACCGCGCCGCACGCGAGGCCCTCCCGACCCGGTGCGAGCACAGGGCCGGTCGGCCTCCCCGCTGGGGACCGCCGGCACCTCGCGCAGGCGCCGGCACCGTCCCACGCTGGAAGGACCAAGCCGTCCGTCCGAGGAGCACGCGTCATGGTCCGTTACGTGTACGACTTCACCCAAGGTGGCCGGGACATGGCCGACCTGCTCGGTGGCAAGGGAGCGAACCTCGCCGAGATGACCCGCCTGGGCCTGCCCGTGCCCCAGGGCTTCACCATCACCACCGAGGCGTGCCGGGCCTACCTGGACACCGGTGGCGAGCCCGCAGGTCTGTGGGCGGAGATCTCCTCGCACCTGACCGCCGTCGAGACCGCCGCGGGCCGGCTGCTGGGACAGCCCGACGACCCGCTGCTGCTGTCCGTCCGCTCCGGGGCCCGCTTCTCCATGCCGGGCATGATGGAGACGATCCTCGACATCGGCCTGAACGACGAGTCCGTCCTCGGTCTGGCCAAGGTCTCCGGCAACGAGCGCTTCGCCTGGGACTCCTACCGCCGGCTGCTGCAGATGTTCGGCAGCACCGTGATGGGCGTCGACTCCGCGCACTTCGAGCGTGTCCTCGCGGACCTCAAGGAGGTGCGCGGGGTCCCGGACGACGTCCACCTGACGGCAGGGGACCTCGCCGGACTTGTCGAGACGTTCAAGGAACTGATCCGCAGGGAGACCGGCGAGTACTTCCCGCAGGCCCCCGCCGACCAGCTGCGCCGAGCGGTGCTGGCCGTCTTCGAATCCTGGAACGGTGAACGCGCCCGTCTGTACCGGCGGCGTGAGCACATCGCCGACGACCTCGGCACGGCCGTCAACGTGCAGCGCATGGTGTTCGGCAACCTCGGGCCCGACTCCGGCAGCGGGGTCGCCTTCACCCGCGACCCGGCCACCGGACGGCCCGGCCTGTACGGCGACTACCTGCCCGACGCACAGGGCGAGGACGTCGTGGCCGGCATCCGCAACACGGTGACGCTGACCGAACTGGAGCGCCTGGACCCCGCCTCCCACGCCCGGCTGCGCGCACACATGGAGACCCTGGAACGGCACTACCGCGACCTGTGCGACATCGAGTTCACCATCGAGCGCGGCACCCTGTGGATGCTCCAGACACGGGTCGGCAAGCGCACCGCCGAGGCCGCCTTCGCGATCGCCGCCCAGCTCGCGGACGAAACGCTGATCACCGAGGACGAGGCACTGGCGCGGGTCGGCGGAGAGCAGTTGGCCCGGCTGATGTTCCCGCGGTTCGACACCTCACAGACCGGAGATCCCCTCGCTCACGGACTTCCCGCCTCGCCCGGTGCCGCGGTCGGTGCAGCGGTGTTCGACTCCGCCGAAGCGGTGCGGCGCGCGGCGGCCGGCGAGAAGGTGGTCCTGGTCCGCCAGGAGACCACCCCCGACGACCTGCCCGGCATGATCGCCGCCCAGGCCGTCCTCACCAGCCGCGGCGGCAAGACCAGTCACGCGGCCGTGGTCGCCCGCGGCATGGGCAAGGTCTGCGTCTGCGGCGCCGAGGAGCTCGCCGTCGACCTCGACCAACGCCGCTTCACCGCCCCGGACGGCACAGTCGTCGAGGAGGGCACGGTCGTCTCCGTGGACGGCTCCACCGGCCAGGTGTACGCCGGATCGGTGCCGCTGACGGACTCGGCGGTCATCCGCTTCCTGGAGGACGGCTCCACGGCCGCGGACACCACCGGCGTGGTCGAAGCGGTCGCTCGCGTCCTGGCCAGGGCCGACAGCGTCCGGCGCCTGGAGGTGCGTGCCAACGCCGACACCCCCGAGGACGCCGCCCGGGCCCGCCGCTTCGGCGCGCAGGGCGTCGGGCTGTGCCGTACCGAGCACATGTTCCTCGGCGAACGCCGCAAGCTGGTCGAGGCGATGATCCTGGCCCGCGACGAGACGGAACGCGAGGACGCGCTCCGTGCGCTGCTGCCGCTGCAACGGCAGGACTTCACCGGCATCCTGGAGGCGATGGACGGCCTGCCGGTCACCATCCGGCTCATCGACCCGCCCCTGCACGAGTTCCTGCCCGACCGCACCGACCTCGCCGTGCGCATCGCCACTGCCGAGGCCAAGGGCACTCCGCCCGACCAGCGCGACGCCGAACTCCTCGAAGCCGTCAACCGCATGCACGAGGAGAACCCGATGCTCGGGCTCCGCGGTGTCCGTCTCGGCCTGGTGGTGCCGGGCCTGGTCGCCATGCAGGTGCGGGCCATCGCCGAGGCCGTCGTGGAGCGCACGAGGGCCGGCGGTTCTCCGCGGGCCGAGATCATGGTGCCGCTGGTCGGCGCCGTCGAGGAACTGCGCATCGAACGCGAGGAAGTGGAACGGGTGCTGACCGAGGTCTCCCAGGAGTCCGGCGTCCCCGTGCACTGCCCCGTCGGCACCATGATCGAGCTGCCCAGGGCCGCGCTGACGGCCGGCCGGATCGCGCAGGAGGCGGAGTTCTTCTCCTTCGGCACCAACGACCTCACCCAGACCACCTGGGGCTTCTCCCGCGACGACGTCGAGGCGGCCTTCTTCTCCGCGTATCTGGACAAGGGGATCTTCAGCGCCTCGCCGTTCGAGACCATCGACCGCGACGGAGTGGGACGGCTGGTGCGGATCGCGGTCGACGAGGGTCGTGCCGCGCGCCCCGACCTGAAGATCGGCGTCTGCGGCGAGCACGGCGGCGACCCCGACTCCGTGCACTTCTTCCACGCGGCCGGACTGGACTACGTCTCGTGCTCCCCGTTCCGCGTGCCGGTCGCCCGCCTGGAGGCAGGACGGGCCGCACTGGAGCCGACCGACACCAGCGACAGCAGGTGACGGGGACGCTCGGCACTGCGCCGTGGGCCGCCCGGCCCTGTGACCGGAGCGGAGCCGACAGCAGGATGGCACTGCCTGCGAAACGAACACAGGGAGAACACATGACAGCCAAGGACATCGGCACCCGTGGCCTCGCCGGCACCGTGCGGTTGCGGGCCGACGGTGACGTGGACGAGGAGGCGCTGGCCTACCTCGGGGAGAAGGTCGGTGCCGCTCTGGACCGGCCCGGCCTCCCGCCCGTCAGCGGTGAGGTACGGATCGTCCGAGCGGCGGCGCACCACGTCGAACCGCCCTGGTCGGCCGGCGCCGAGATCCGGGTCGGCGGCGATCTCGTGGTCGTCCACGCGCGCGAGGCGAGCGCCCGGGAACTCGCCGACC
This sequence comes from Streptomyces sp. SAI-135, assembly GCF_029893805.1. NCBI lineage: Bacteria > Bacillati > Actinomycetota > Actinomycetes > Kitasatosporales > Streptomycetaceae > Streptomyces > Streptomyces sp. SAI-135. The sequence goes on along the minus strand of NZ_JARXYP010000002.1, from coordinate 8,808,888 downwards.
GGCTCCACGACCGCCTGCGCGACATGACGGAACGCACCGCGAACCGCGCACACGAGACGCGCAGGACGGCCACACCGCCCCCGTGGCGCGGCGGCCCCGCATAACCAAGTCGACGCGGTGCCGGGACGTCCGGGTCCACTCCCCGGCGTCCCGGCACCGCGGCAGCTCCAGGAGTGACCCGCCATGACATCCCACACCGTCGGTCAGGTGATGACCAGCGACGTCGTCCAGGCCCGGCGCGCCACGTCCTTCAAGGACCTCGTCCGGCTGCTCGACCGCCACCACATCAGCGGTCTGCCCGTCGTCGACGACGACGACAAGGTGATCGGTGTCGTCTCCGGCACGGACCTGGTCCGCGCGCAGGCGCGCCGGTCGGGGAAGAACCCTGACGGCGCCCTCACCGCGCACGACCTGATGACGACACCGGCCGTCACCGTGCACCCCGAGCAGACCGTCCCGGAAGCGGCCCGGCTGATGGAACGCCGCGGCGTCGAACGCCTCCCCGTGGTCGACGAGGAGGACCGGCTCATCGGCATCGCGACCCGCCGGGATCTGCTGCGGGTCTTCCTGCGGACGGACGACGACATCGGGCGCCAGGTCACCGAGGAGGTCCTCGTAGGACGGCTGGGGCTGCGGCCCGACGCCGTCACCGTCCGTGTTCGTGACGGAGTGGTCACCCTCGACGGCCGCGTACAACAGCGCAGCCAGGTCGCGGAGGCCGTGCACCTGGCGTGGCGGCTGGAAGGCGTCGTCGGGGTGGTGAACGCCCTGGCGTTCTCCGTCGACGACTGCGCGCCCCCTGTTCCTGCCGACACCCACCCCTCGCACCTGGGAGCGCGGTGAGCGTCAGCTCCGGACCGAGGGTCCCCGATCGATCAGGGCCGGACGGTCCCAGGTGGGGTCCTTCGGCGCCTGCGTCCGACCGGGGCCGCAGGTGAGAGTGGATCCAGGAAGCGATCTACGGCACAGGAGACGCTCCCGCCCTGCGCCGCCGTAATCGCACGGCGGTCCCTGACAACGGAGGCAGACCACCATGACCCGAAACGACGCGCGGACCGGGGCCACGGCCGTGAGCAAGGTCCCGTCGGACACCGCGGTCGCCGTGGACCGTCTGGTCACGGCCGGTCTGAAGGCGCTCGCGGACTACGAGTCCCTGACCCAGGAGCAGGTCGACCACATCGTCAAGAAGGCCTCGGTCGCCGCCCTCGACCAGCACACCGCCCTGGCCCGCCTCGCGGTCGACGAGACGGGACGCGGTGTCTTCGAGGACAAGGCGGCCAAGAACATGTTCGCGTGCGAGCACGTCACGCACAGCATGGGCCGCATGAAGACCGTCGGGGTCATAGGCCGTGACGACGTCGAGGACATGGTCGAGATCGCCGAGCCGGTGGGCGTGGTGGCCGCGGTCACCCCGGTCACCAATCCGACCTCCACCACGCTCTTCAAGGCGCTGATGGCCCTGAAGACCCGCAACCCGGTGGTGTTCGCCTTCCACCCCTCCGCCCAGCGCTGCAGCGCCGAGGCCGCCCGCATCGTGCGGGACGCCGCGATCGCCGCGGGCGCGCCGGAACACTGCGTGCAGTGGATCGAGCAGCCGTCCGTCGAGGCGACCGGTCTGCTGATGCGGCACCCCGGCGTCTCCCTGATCCTCGCCACCGGCGGCAACGCCATGGTCAAGGCCGCCTACTCGGCCGGAAAGCCCGCGCTGGGCGTCGGCGCCGGCAACGTCCCCGCCTACGTGCACCACACGGCGAAGCTGCGCCGGGCCGTCAACGACCTGGTCCTGTCGAAGTCCTTCGACAACGGCATGATCTGCGCCTCCGAACAGGCCGTCATCCTGGACACCGACATCTACGACCAGGCCGTGGACGAGTTCCGCACCCTGCACGCCCACCTCGCAGACGCGGACGAGAAGGCGAAGCTGGAGTCGTTCCTCTTCCCCGCTTCCGGCGGCTCGGGGGCCGGCTGCGAACCGAAGGTCAACGCGGCGGCCGTGGGCCAGAGCCCGGCATGGATCGCCGAACAGGCCGGGTTCTCCGTACCGGAGAACACCTCCGTCATCCTCGTCGAGGCCGAACGGGTGGGCCCGGACGAGCCGTTGACCCGCGAGAAGCTGTGCCCCGTACTGGCCGTGCTCCGTGCCCGGGACGAGCGCCACGGTTTCGACCTGGCCGCCGACATGGTCGCCTTCCACGGACAGGGCCACAGCGCCGTCATCCACACCGAGGACACCGCGCTGGCCGAGGCGTACGGCATGCGCATGAAGACCGTACGCATCATCGTCAACGCGCCTTCCTCGCAGGGCGCCATCGGCGGCATCTACAACGGCCTGCTGCCGTCGCTGACCCTCGGCTGCGGCTCCTGGGGAAGCACCTCGGTGTCGAACAACGTCTCCGCCGCGCAACTGCTCAACGTCAAGAGGGTCTCCACCCGCCGCAACAACCTCCAGTGGTTCAAGGTCCCGCCGAAGATCTACTTCGAACCGCAGGCCATCCGTTACCTGACCTCCATGCCCGACGTCCACCGCGTCACCGTCGTCACCGACGCCACCATGACCAGGCTCGGCTTCGTCGACCGGGTCAGCCGGGTCCTGCAGAGCCGTCCCGAACCGGTCACCCTCCAGATCATCGACAACGTCGAACCCGAGCCCAGCATCGACTCGGTGCGGCGCGGAGCCCGTTTGATGGGCGACTTCCGTCCCGACACGATCATCGCGCTCGGCGGCGGCTCCCCCATGGACGCGGCCAAGGTGATGTGGCTGCTGTACGAGCAGCATGCCGCCGGCAACGAGGTCGACTTCACGGACATGCGGCAGAAGTTCTCCGACATCCGCAAGCGTGCCTTCCGCTTCCCCACCCTCGGCAAACTCGCCCGTCTGGTGTGCGTGCCCACCACGTCCGGCACCGGCGCGGAAGTCACCCCGTTCGCCGTCATCTCCGACCCCGCCACCGGCAAGAAGTACCCGCTGGCCGACTACGCGCTCACCCCCAGCGTCGCCATCGTCGACCCGCTGCTCACGACCGTCCTGCCCCCCGCGCTCGCCGCCGACAGCGGCTTCGACGCCCTCACCCACGCCATCGAGGCGTATGTCTCCGTCTACGCCAACGACTTCACCGACGGCCTCGCCCTGCACGCGATACGCCTCGTCTTCGGCCACCTCGAGGCGGCGGTGAACGACCGCGCCGGCTCCCCCGAGGCTCGGGAGAAGATGCACAACGCCGGGACCATCGCGGGCATGGCCTTCGGCAACGCCTTCCTCGGCATCGTCCACGCGATGTCCCACACCCTCGGTGCCACCTTCCACGTCGCGCACGGACGCACCAACGCGGTCCTGCTGCCGCACGTCATCCGCTACAACGGCAGCGTCCCCACCAAGCTGACCGGCTGGCCCAAGTACGAGCACTACCGCGCCCCCGAGCGCTTCCAGGACATCGCGCGCACCCTCGGCCTGCCCGCCACCACGCCGGAGGAGGGCGTGGAATCGCTCGCCCGGGCCGTGGAACGCCTGCGGGACGCCGTCGGTATCGAGCCGACGTTCCAGGCCCTCGGCATCGACGAGCGGACGTACCTGGACGCCCTGCCCCAACAGGCCCTGAACGCCTACGAGGACCAGTGCGCGCCCGCCAACCCCCGCATGCCGATGCTCGACGACATGCAGGGGATCATGCGCACCGCGTACTACGGCTGACGGCGGCGGGCCGTGCGGGAGGGGCGGGCAGGTGAGCCCGCCCCTCCCCGCGTGTGCCCCATTCGCAGCGTCCACGAAATGGTTGGACGGCCACGGGTGTTGATCACGTCATGACTCAAGGACCCGCGCCTCGCCACCTGTCCGACGAAGCCCTCTCCGACCTGCTTGGCAAGCAGCAGTTCGGCACGCTCGCCACCGTCAAGCGCAGTGGCCATCCCCACCTGACCACCATGCTGTACAGCTGGGACTCCGACGCCCGCATCGTGCGGTTCTCCACGACAATCGACCGCGTCAAGGTCCGGCACCTGCGGCGCGATCCGCGTGCCTCACTGCATGTGCAGGGCGGCGACGTATGGTCGTTCGCCGTGGCGGAAGGCGAGGCCGAGGTCTCGGGGACCACGACGGTTCCTGGCGATGCGGTCGGTCGGGAACTGCTCGGAATGATCCCGCAGGCTGCGAAGCCGGAGGATGAAGACGCGTTCTTGGAGCAGCTGGTTGCCGAGCGCCGCGTGGTCATTCGCCTGAAGGTGGACCGGCTGTACGGAACAGCACTCGACATCAACGGCTAGGACGCATCAGGTCGCGCTGGTCGTAGCCATACGTGGTGGGCTGCGACCAGCACGGTCGCGTGATGGCGGACGGTCGCGGACTGGACCGCCCTCAGGCGGCCGCGCCCCGGCGGAACAAGGCGGTCCACAGGAACGTCATGCCGAACAGTTCTGACCCAGGGGGCTCCTCCCGCATCCGGCGCAGTTCGACCTCCACCAGGTCGGAGAAGATCCAGCGCAGCGATTCGGGAGTGTAGGCGAGGCCACCCTGCACATCACGTGCACGGTAGAGGTCCGCATCCGCCAGTTCCGACCCCATTCCCCCCTCGCCGGCCGCGAAGCTGGTGAGAGCGAGGTGGCCGCCAGGAGCGAGGACGCGGTCGAGCAGAGCCAGGTAGCTGACCCGGCGGTGCGGCGGCAGGTGGTGGAAGCACCCCGAGTCGACGACCAGGTCGTACGGGCCGCTCAACTCGGCGGCGGGAAGGGCGAAAGCGTCACCGCACAGGTAGCGGACGTCGACTCCAGCCTCCTGAGCCCGCTCCTCGCCCCAGGCGACGGCTTTCGGGGAAAGGTCGACGGCGTCCACCTGGAAGCCGCGCGCGGCGAGGTAGAGCGCGTTGCGGCCCGGGCCGCATCCCAGGTCCAGGGCCCGGCCGGGAGCGATCAGGCCCTGGTCAAGGTAGGCAGCCAGGTTCTCGTCCGGCTTCGGCACGAAGAACGGGACCGGCCTTGACCGGTCGGCGTAGAAGCGGTCCCAGAAGTCCTTGCCGTCGCCCGTGGCGAAGCGGACGGCCTCGGATTCAGCTGCGAAGAGCCTGTCCAAGAGCGCGAGAACGTCCTCGACGGTGCGCACGGTCCGGTCCATCCGGCCCCCCCTTTCGACCGATGTCGATCATAGGAGCGAGGAAGGCGAAAGACCATGTCAGGCGGTGTAGGGCGATGCCTGGAGCGGGCTGCTGTCGGCTCCGGAGGCTCCCGGCGAACACCCACTCCAGGCCCCGGCTCGGCGTCCGCCCAGCCTGTCGTCCGAGGCCGTCATGGAGCCGTCCTCGGCTACTGCAGGGAGACTGTTTCGACGAGCTTTCCAGCGGTGCTCAAGGGCGAACGCTGTGGCCCAGTCCGGCTGCCTCGACGCGGACGCGAGTCCGGGGCGCTCCTCGACGACGGGGAGCGCCCCGGACTCGTTGACTGGCCGTAGGGATCGGCCGGATCCGCCGGCTCACTCGTGGGCGACGACCGCGACGGGGGCGGTGGCGTGGTGCATGACCGCGTGGGTGACGGATCCGATGTGCACGCCGAACGGGCTGCGGCGCACCCGGCGGCCGACGACGACGAGCGAAGCCTCGTGGGAAGCGTCGATCAGGTGGCTCGCGGGGCTGCCAGTACGGGACATCTCCTCCACCTTGACCTCCGGGTACTTCTCCCGCCAGGGCAGCAGCACCTCGGTGAGAGCGCCGGCCTGTGCGCGGGCGATGTCCTCACGGGGGTCGTAACCGCCGGCCACGGTGTACGCGTAGTAGGACGGCAGGTTCCAGCTGTGGACGACGGCCAGGGTGGCGGTGCGGCGCAGCGCCTCCTCGAAGGCGAAGGAGATCACCTGATCGTCGGGGCTGCTCGTGTCCAGGCCCAGGACGACCGGCCGGAAGCCGGTGGCGGCGGACGGGATGCCGGCAGCGTCCTTGAGATGCTCGTCGGCAGCCTGCTCTCCGGCCCGGACCAGCACCAGAGGCACCTCGGCGCGGGCAGCCACCGACTGTCCGACGGAGCCGACGAGGAAGCCGCCGATGCCGCTCAGCGCGCGGGAGCCGAGAACCAGCAGCTCCGCGTCCCTGGCGGCGTCCAGGAGGACGTCGGCAGGGGTCCCGCTGCGCTGCTCCGTGCTCACCTCGACGCCGGGGTGACGCAGCCGCAGGCCCTGGGCGGCCTCGCGGGGGATGCGCTCGGTCCAGTGCTGGTGGGTTTCGGCACCGAGGAGCGGTGCCTGCGCCATCGGATCCGGCGCCGGCTGCCACACATGCACCAGCCGCACCGTCAGACCGCGCAACGACGCCTCACGGGCGGCCCAGTCCGCGGCGGCCCTGCTCTCGATCGAGCCGTCGAGTCCTACGATGATCATGCCGGGCATGAGCCCACCTCCGGTGTCGTTGTGTTCTCTTCGAGGATCTCTGCCCACGGCCCGAACGGGCAGGGACCGCAGGTCCCGGGCGCAGGGCCGGTCGGCCCGTCTGCGCGACGACGCGGCGGTCCGGCGGCAACTCCGCCGAGCAAGCCCGGTCCGGACCGGCCGCGGTCACTCGTGCGGGATGACCGCCACCGGCGCGGTGCCGTGATGCAGAAGTGCATGGGTCACCGGCCCGATGTGCGTGCCGACCGCTGCCCGGCGGATCCTTCGGCCCACGACCACCAGTGCCGCGTCCTGGGAAGCCTCGACCAGATGGGGTCCCGCGCCGCCGACGGTGGTCTGCGTGCTCACCTCCACGCCGGGGAACTTCTCCTGCCACGGCCGCAGCACCTCGGCGAGTTCGTCTCGCACCCGCCTGCCCAGGTCGTCGTCCAGTTCGGGCATGAGGTCCCCGCCGTAAAGGTAGGGCGGCAGCGTCCAGCCGTGGACGACACGCAGACGTGCCGCGCGCCGCGACGCCGCGTCGAACGCGAAGTCGATCACCGTGTCGTTCGGCCTGTCCAGATCGAGTCCGAGAACGACGTCGGTCGGCCGGTCCTGCTCGTCGGGTGCGGCGGACCGTACGACGACCACGGGCCGCTCGCTCCCGGCCAGGACGGCGAGGGAGACGGAGCCGAGCAGGAAGCCGGTGATCCTGCCCAGACCTCGAGATCCCAGGACCAGCAGTTCGGATTCCTCCGCGGCCTTCAACAGGGCCTGCACGGGCAGACCGGGGATGTCCTCGACCTCGATCCGCAGACCGGGGTGCCGGTCCGCGACGTGGGCCCGCGCCTCGTCCAGGAGGCGCTGCGCAGCCGCGTGCTGCAGCTCCCGCGGCGGCGCCGGCACGCCGAGTCCGCTCGGCGGCGCGTAGGCGGGGGCCTGCCACTCCGAGGCGTTCACCAACCGCAGGGGCAGGTCACGCAGAAGTGCTTCACGGGCGGCCCAGTCCGCGGCGGCCAGGCTCTCCGGTGAGCCGTCCAGTCCGACGGTGAGGGTGCGGGTCATGGGAAACCTCCTTCAAGGTGCTTCGAGTCTCCGTTCCGTGCGGCCGGACGGGCAGGGACCACTGGTCCCTGCCCCGCGGCCGACGGTCCCCTCGTACGCGGCCTTCAGGGGCACCGCTCCCGGCCGCCGCACCGGTCCGGGCCTGTCGTCGAACGGCCGGACCCCGGCGCGAGCGCCGGGGTCCGGGAACTGGGGTGCTCAGCCGCGCGGGAGCCGTTCCGCGACGTACTCGGTGAGGTCGAGCAGGCGGTTGGTGTAGCCCCACTCGTTGTCGTACCAGCCGAAGACCTTCACCAGCTCGCCGTGCGCCTGTGTCAGCGGGGCGTCCACGACGCACGAGGCCGGGTCGCCGACCACGTCGCGCGAGACGATCGGCGCGTCCGACACCCGCAGGATTCCCTTGAGCGGTCCGTCGGCGGCCTCCCGGAACGCCGCGTTGATCTCCTCCACGCTCGCCGGCCGCTCCAGGACCAGGCTCAGATCGGTCAGCGAGCCGTCCTCCACCGGGACCCGCACGGCGATCCCGTCGAGCGTGCCGGCCAGTTCCGGCAGGACCAGGCCCACGGCTCGGGCGGCACCGGTGCTGGTGGGGATGATGTTCACGGCGGCACTGCGGCCGCGCCGCAGATCCTTGTGCGGGCCGTCCAGGACGACCTGGTCGTTGGTGTAGCCGTGAATGGTGGTCATCAGGCCCTTGACCAGGCCGAAGGATTCGTCCATCACCTTGACCATGGGGGCCACGCAGTTGGTGGTGCAGGACGCGTTGGAGACCACGTGGTGACGGTCCGGGTCATAGGTGCCCTCGTTGACGCCCATGACCACGGTGGCGTCGACGTCCTTGCCGGGCACCGAAAGGAGCACCTTCCGGGCACCCGCCGCCAGGTGCCGGCCGGCCTGCTCACGGGTGCGGAAACGGCCCGTCGACTCGATGACGACGTCCACGCCGAGATCGCCCCAGGCCAGCTCGGCGGGGTCGCGCTCGGCGGTCACGGCGATGCGGTGACCGTCCACCGTCAGGGACGTCTCGTCGTGTTCCACGGTCCGGCCCAGCCGGCCGTATGTGGAGTCGTACGCCAGCAGGTGTGCCAGCGCCGCCGACGAGGTCAGGTCGTTCACCGCGACGACCTCGACCGGTGTACCGGTGCCGTCCTGTGCGCGCTCCAACGCACCGCGCAGGTAGTTTCGTCCGATGCGGCCGAAGCCGTTGATGCCCACGCGCACGCTCATGTCCGTCGCCCTCCGGGAATGTCCACCGATGTCTGTCCCACCAGACTGCGGACTCCGGACCGGCCGGGGCTTGGGTCGTACGGGGCCGAGCAGGAGGGACCTTCGGCCCCGCGGCCGGCCCACGGCACGGGCGGCAGCCGACGGTCAGTCGCCCTGCTGCCGTTGCCGGTCCTGTGCCTGGGTGGCGATGACGGCGGCCTGGATGCGCCGTTCCACGCCGAGCTTCGCCAGCAGCCGGGAGATGTGGTTCTTCACCGTCTTCTCGGCGAGGTAGAGCCGCTGCCCGATCTGCCGGTTCGTCAGCCCTTCGCCGATCAGTGCCAGGATCTCCCGCTCCCGCTCGGTCAGCCCCGGAAGCGTGTCCGGCTCCTCCTCCTTCTGCTGGCCGTCCCGCAGGCGTGCCATCAGCCTGGTGGTGGCGCTGGCGTCGAGCAGTGACTGGCCCGCGGCCACCGTGCGGACCGCCGAGACGAGGTCGGAGCCCTGGATCTGCTTCAGGACATAACCGGAGGCGCCTGCCATGATCGAGTCCAGCAGTGCCTCCTCGTCGTCGAACGAGGTCAGCATCAGGCAGGCCAGTTCGGGCATGTTCGAGCGCAGCTCACGGCACACGCTCACCCCGTCACCGTCCGGCAGACGGACGTCGAGGACGGCTACCTGCGGGCGCAGTGCGGGCACCCGTACCAGTGCCTGCTCGACCGTGCCGGCCTCACCGACGACGCTGATGTCCGGTTCGTCGTCGAGCAGGTCACGCACCCCTCGTCGTACGACCTCGTGGTCGTCCAGCAGAAAGACCCGGATGGGATGGTCAGGGCCGGGCCGCTCGCTGTCCGCCATGTGATGCTCCTCGTCGTGTGCGTGGTGGTGCCGGTCCCGTTCCCGGAACCGGCACGCGTACTCCGTGGATCTTTGTCGATTCGAGGCCGAGAGGCCAGGGCCGGTCGGCCCTACCCGTCGCGGCGCCTGTGCACACGGGAGACTCGACGGTGTCGCGCTCACCTGCTTCCTCACCTGTGGCCTGTCGCCGTGGAGTTACCTCGCCGTGGAATTGCCCGATCCCCCTACCGGCGGTACGTGGTGTCCAATGCCTCCTTCAACACGTGCGGGTCGTGGTGCCCCTTGTAGACCTCGGGCGGCCGTCGGTCGAGGCCGAGCAGCTCGGCGACGGCCGTCCACGCGGTGCGCACGGAGTACTCGACGGTGAACACCACGTCGTCCGGCACCTCGGCGAACTGCCCGATGAAGGCGAGGTTCACCGATCCCCGGGGCACCACCCGGGGCCGGTCCCCGTACCGGCGGACCAGGAACTGGCTGGTGATGTAGGGCATCAGGCAAGGTACGACGGTCGAGCCCGCCAGCACGCGCCGCGTCACGTCCTCCTCGAACCGCAGGTGGTGCAGAACCTCTTCGAGGATCTCGCGTCCTGAGCACTCGGTCATCGGCTTGCCGGTGTGGTTGCCGGGCCGGTCGGGGAACAGCCCGTAGCCCCACCACACCGACAGGCCCTCGGGCTGGTCGCGGTAGACGGGTTGGCGGTTGACCACGATCGTGAGCAGCCAGTTGGAGGCGGTGAAGGTCATCAGGCCGCCCCTGCCCGTCTCACGCCCGCTGAACTTCTCCATGGCGTCGAGGAACGCCGGGTCCTGGGCGGTGACGGTGAACGACTCCCACCTCGATTCCGGGATGTTCTTGTCGAAGACGTCGGGACTGCCGAAGTCGTGCCTGCCGCGGGCCAGGCGGTGCCACAGCAGCCAGGCGTCCGAGCGGCGCGCGCTGCGCGGATCGGGTGCCTCGGTGTGGGAGCCGAGGCAGGAGGCGTCCGTCATCGAGCCGTTGGTGACCAGGACGAGGTCCTCCGGGGCGACCGGGATCGCGTCGTCGTGCCCGTCCCGGGCCAGCAGGATCCGCTCGACCCTCGTCCGCGGCCCCGGCGCGAACACCAGGTCCCGTACCCGGCAGCCGGTGTGGACGGTCACGCCCCGCTCGTCCAGCCAGGCCCGCAGCGGGCGGACGATGGAGTCGTACTGGTTGTAGCGGGTGCGCTGGATGCCCGACATGGTGGCGAATCCGGGGAACAGGTGGATGAACCGCTTGAGGTAGCGGCGGAACTCGATCGCGCTGTGCCAGGGCTGGAAGGCGAAGGTGGTGCACCACATGTGCCAGAAGTTCGTGGTGAAGAAGTGGTCCGTGAAGCAGTCGGTGATGCGCTTGCCGTCCAGCCGCCCCTCGGGCGTGGCCAGACAGCGCATCAGGTCCAGCCGGTCGTGCTCGGAGAAACCCATCGAGGTCACGTCGACGATCTCGCCGTCCCCGTCGACGAGGCGCGAGATGTCGTCCCAGGCGAAGGTCTCGTACCCGGCGAGGATCTCCTGTGTGACCGACACCGACGGATCGTCGAGGGAGGGAATGGCGGACAGCAGGTCGTACGTGCAGCGGAACTCCGCCTCGAACATCCGGCCGCCGCGCATGGTGTAGCCGGTTTCGGGCGTGCCCCCCGCGTCCAGGCTGCCGCCGATCCGCTCCTGCTCCTCCAGGAGGTGGATGTCCGCCCCGTCGAAGCCGCCGTCGCGGATCAGGTACGCCGCCGCGGCCAGCGCCGCGATGCCGCTGCCGACCAGATATGCCTTGGCCATCACTGCTCCTCATGCTCGGTACCGGCCCGCCCGTCGCACGGGAGCCGGTGTGCCCACCGTTTCTCGCGGGGCCCGGTCGGCGTCAGAGGCCTTTGGGCACCTGCGACGGCCCGAACGGCCCTGGCCGGGGGTGCGGGAGCCCCCGGTCTGCCCATTTCGGCTCTCGCCGAAAGACGTTGGTCCGCCTTCCTGGCAGCGGTCACCCTTGCCGAGAACGCGGATGCCGAGGATGCGTACGTCCTGGGGCCGCTGAGACCGTCCGACTGCCCCAAGGGGGAAATGACTCATGATTCGCTCAGTGAGGGCCACCGCCGCGACCATGACCTCTGCCGTCGTCGCCGCCGCCGGCCTCGTCTTCGGCACGGCAGGTTCCGCCCACGCCACGGGACATGGCGAGGGCTACTACGGCGTCTGGGCCTCCGGCGTCAACGTCCGTGCCGGGGGCGGGGAACAGTGCTACCTGTACCCGTCGGCCTTCAACTGTCCTGACGTGCAGACCACGGTGAGCAGCCCGGCCCGGGTGTGGGTGTACTGCCAGCAGGAGGGGGCGCAGAGCGTCGGCAACAACCCCTACTGGGTCTGGGTACTCACCCCCAGCGGCCACCGCGGCTACATGGCCAGCTACTACACCGACAACGCCACCAACTGGATCGACGGCGTCCCGCTCTGCTGACACCGCGTGCCAGGCCTCGCAGCCGTCGGGTCCCGCCGGTGATGCGGGACCCGACGGGTCAGTCCTGCCAGTTCGGCTGCGGTTCGGGGGCGTCGTGGATCGCGGGCGAGTGCGCGTCCGCTCCGTCCAGCCTCACTGCGCCCGCATCGCCTCCGCGGGTGGCGTGCGCAGGGCATGTCGGGTGGGGAGTTCGACGGTCAGGAAGGATGTCGTGGCGACCGTCGCCGCGATGGCAGGCAGCAGCCAGAGGGGGCCCGTGGGCCAGGGGCGGCCCAGGAATCCCTGACCCAGCAGTGCGAGGGGGAGGGCGGAGAGCAGCAGGCCCGAGACGAGTGCGGCGGCCGCCGTCAGTGCGGCCTCCCTGCGCATCATCGCGCGGATCTGCCGCGGTGTGGTGCCGACCAGTCGGAGCGCGGCGATTTCGGTCCGGCGCTGGGCCGTCGCCGCCACAAGCCTGTTGGCGATGCTGAGCAGGAGGTAGCCGAGCAGGACGACGATGGTGGCCAGGTTGATCCACACCTCGGGCGGAGTGTCCCGGTCGGCGCTGGAGGGGGCGTCCGTGTGCTGGAGCGTCAGTCCTGGGCGCCCGGTGGTCAGAGCCGTCAGCCGGCGTTCCGTGGCCTTCGTCCCGTCCGTCCTGACCAGCAGGCTCTGGGCGAGGGGCGAGGTGGTGTGGCCGTCGGCCAGGTCGTGGGAGAGGAACAGCGGGCCGAAGCCGAGTCCGCGGTCGTACACGGCGACCACCCGCGCGTCGACCCGCACGCCGTCTCCGAGGACGAGCCGTACCCGCCGGCCGAGCCCCGCACCGCGCATCCGGGCGACCTCGCCGCTGACGGCGATCGTGTCACCGGTCAGTCGCGACAGGCTGCCGTCCAGCACCGCGGGGTCGAGTACATCGGCCGCGGCCGGCGTGAGAACCGTGGCGGGGTCCGACTCCGTCTCCGTGTCGCCGAACTGCTCGTACGGCCAGATCACGGTGGTCGTGCCGACCGGGACGGCCGTCCGTACGCCTCGCACACTCCGCACGGACCGCTGGGTGTCCTTCGGCAGGCCGCCGAGGGCCGGCGCGCCCAGACGGTACTGGGCAAGCGTGCCCTCCCGGGTGTCCTGGGCGTTCGCGGCGAGCACGGTGGTCTGCGCGAGGACGTAGGTCAGCACAAAGACGACCGCCATGGCCAGCGGGCTGACGACCCCGGCCATGCGCAACGCGTACGCCCGCAGGTTGGACACCGCCAACCAGGTCGGAGCGGCGGTGCCGGGCCGTAGCCGTCTTGCCGCCGCATCGCCCGCCATCCGCACCAGGGCCGGCCCGGACAGGGCCAGACCGATCGCGGCGACGATCCCGGCGATGGAGGTCACCGAGGCACCGAGCACGGTACGGGCAACCAGCGGGACCGCGGACAGCACGCTCGCGGCGGCGATCAACAGCAGTCCGGCCTGCGTACGGACGCGCGAGGGCCTGCGCGGTTCGCTGTGCGACTCCGCGACCGTCTCGGTGGCCGGCATCCGGGACGTACGCCAGGCCGCACCCCGGGCCGAGAGCTGCACGACCGCCGTCACGAGCAGGACCGCGGCGAGGGCGGGAACGGGACTGTAGGTCAGGGGGAGTTCAGGCGGCAGCACACCTCGCTCCCCCAGCATGCGGTGGAACTGCCCGGCCAGCGGATAACCCAGCGCCACACCGGGCACCACCGCTACGGCGGCGACGACCAGGGACTGCCCGGCGGCCAGGCGGCGGATCTGCCTCGGCGTCGCCCCCACCGCCCGCATGAGCGCGAGGTCCCGCCGCTGCCCGGCGATCGACACGCTCAGCGCCCCGGCCGTGACGAACCCGGTGATCAGAAGCACGATCCCGCCGAGCGAACCGGCGAGCAGCATCAGCAACGAGCGAGCTGAGCCCACCCCAGGTGAGACAGCGGTGCCGATCCCGGCGCCGGTGAAGATCTTCAGCTCTGTTCCCGACAATCGGTCACGAACCGCTCGGGCGACCTGTTGCTCGGTGCCGGGTGCGGTGCGCAGACCGATCAGGTCGACGCTGCCGGTGCCCCGCTCGGACAGTCGTACGGCCGTCGTGTCCGCGAAGTAGACGCCCACGCCCGGAGCGTCGACGACCGCGGAGACCCGGTAGGAGGTCAAAGGTCCGCCGTTCGCGACGACTTGGACCCGGTCACCGGGTTCGAAGCCCGCACCCGCGGGGACCGCGACCTCCGCCGAGCCGACCGGTTGGTGTCCTTCCACGCGCGGATGCGGCAGCAGTTCGGCCGAGGACCAGCCGTGTCCGGCGGAGGCGGGATCATCGCCGGTCGGCACGACCCTGCCGCGGCCGTCGACCAGCGCTGCCGGGAAGCCGAGGTCGCCGACCGCGGCCGTCACGCCGGGCAGGTCGGCGAACTCCCTCACGAATCGGGCCGGGACACGGGAGCGCTCGGGAAGAGCGAGAGGCAGGTCACCGCCCGGGCGGTACTCCTGGTCGGCGGCGACCACCAGGTCCGCGCCGCCGAGGCGACCGGGCGGCAGCGTGGAGCGCAGTCCGGACTCGGCCAGTACACCCGTGCCGGTGATCAGTGCCGTACCGCCCAACACCGCACACACCACGGCGAACAGCGCGGTGATGCGGTGGGCGGCCATGCGCAGGGCGAGAGGGAACATGGTCGGACCTGTCTTTCGGGGCGGGCCGGATCGTGGGCCTTTTGCGTGAGGTCGGGAAGGGGCTGCGGTCGTGCTCCGGTCAGTGGAGCGTCCGGTCTTCGCCCAATGCGACAAGTCGGTTGGCGAGCTGAGGTGCCGTAGGTGAGTCCAGGGCTTCGACGACGTGCCCGTCGGCCATGACCAGCGCGCGGTGGGCGCGGGCGGCGGCCGCCGGGTCGTGAGTGACCATCACCACCGTCTGACCGAGGTCGTCCACCAGGCTCCGCAGCAACTCCAGCACCTCATGGGCGCTGCGCAGATCCAGCGCTCCGGTCGGTTCGTCCGCGAACACCACGGTCGGCCTTGCCGCCAAGGCCCGTACGACAGCCGCCCGTTGCTGCTGCCCCCCGGACAGCTCGGCGGGCCGGTGGCTGAGCCGAGCGGCCAGCCCGACGCGCTCGACCAGAGTGGTCACCCACTCCCGGTCGGGTCTGCGCCCGGCCAGCCGCAGCGGCAGGGTGATGTTGTCCTCGATGCTCAGCGAGGGGATCAAGTTGTAGGCCTGGAACACGAATCCGACGTGTTCACGACGCAGCTCGGTGCGGCGGTTCTCGTTGAGGCCGGCGATCTCCTGGCCGTCGATGCGGATGCTCCCGGAGGTGGGCGAGTCCAGTCCGGCGGCGCAGTGCATCAGCGTGCTCTTGCCCGAGCCCGATGGACCCATCACAGCGAGGAACGTGCCGGGTTCGACCGTCAGGGACACGTCGTCGAGGGCTCGTACACCGCCCGCGTAGGTCTTGGTGAGGTGCTCCAGCGCGATGGCCGGGGAGCGCAGGGCGAGGGGCGTGGCGCTCATCGCCGGCCCCGCAGACGCCGTACGACGAGGAGGGGCCGGGGGCGCGGGAGGCGGGTGGTCCGAGGTCGTGAGGCGGTAGGGGTCGGTGCTGGTCATCGGATGCTCCTGGCGGTGGCCTGTGCTGACATCCACACGCTAGGAACCAGCACGTTCCGGGCCGATCCCGCCTGCCGCCCGATCAGAGGTACAGCAGGGTGTACTGTGCGCCGGCTGCGTACTCCGCAACGGTCCGTTGCGGTACTAGGTCCAAAGTCGGTCTGGTGACACCCGTCCACGGGGGGTGAGAATTCCGCCCATGGTCGACTCCCATCAACTGCTCGCCTTCTGCGCCATGTCGTTGCTTCTGTCAGCCGTCCCAGGACCGAGCGTGCTCTTCGTCATCGGACGAACCCTCGCCCACGGGCGCAGAACGGCGTTGTCCTCTGTCCTCGGCAACGCGCTCGGCGGCTACGTGCTTGTCATCGCGGTGGCCATGGGCGTCGGGAGTGTGGTCGAACGTTCGGTCCTGCTCTTCAACGTGATCAAGCTGGCCGGAGCGGCCTACCTCGTCCTTCTCGGCGTGAACGCGCTGAGGGCGGCCTGGAGGGACCGGGCGATCACCACGACCGCCACGAGTGCCGCGCCCGGCGGTGGCGACGGCTCGGTCCGGGCGGGGTTCGTCGTCGGGGTGACCAACCCGAAGAGCATCGTCTTCCTCACCGCCGTCCTGCCTCAGTTCGTCGCCCCGGAAGCCGGACACGCCGGCGTCCAGATGCTCCTCCTCGGCCTGGCCGGAACCCTGCTGCAACTGGTCTCCGACAGCGTCTGGGGTCTGACCGCCTCCACCGCACGCGCCTGGCTGGGCCGTTCCCCCCGCCGCATGTCACTGATCGGTGGCACGGGAGCCGTGGCCATGATCGGCCTCGGCGCATCTGTCGCCGTCACCGGCCGGGCGGACTAGAGCCTGATGGTTACTTCGGGCTCGCACAGGAAGTCCGACCACAGGCACCTCGCTCGCGTCGGTGCTCGAACTCACGGCAGGTCGCCTTCGCCCGGTCGGTGCCAGGTCAAGCGCACATGCCGGTCGCCCGGGTCGCTGCCGTTACGACGGCGACCCGGGCGGCCTCATGCCTGCCATGTCTGCCATGCCTGCCACGTCCGTCTGGAGGGATGAGGCAAGCCTCGTGTCAGGCTGTCATCAGGCTCATCAGGTGCGCGTCCAGCGCTGGTTGCTGCCGCCCGAGCAGGAATAGAGCTGGATCAGGGTGCCGTTGGCGGTGCCGTTCCCGGCGGCGTCGAGGCAGAGGCCCGACTGGACGCCGACGATGGACCCGTCGGAGTTGAGGCGCCATTTCTGGTTGTCGCCGCCCCAGCAGCTGTAGATCTGGACCTTGGTGCCGTTGCCGGTGCCGGCCGCGTCCAGGCACTTGTTGCCGTAGACCCTGAGCTCACCGGCCGAGGTGGACGACCACTGCTGGTTGGTGGCGCTGTGGCAGTCGTACAGCTGGACCTGGGTGCCGTCCGTGGTGCTGGCGTTCGGGACGTCCAGGCAGCGGCCCGAACCGACTCCCTTGATCTGTCCGGACTCCGCAGGGGGCGTGGTGGTGCCGCCGTTCAGTGCGTTGAGAACGGCCGTGTAGGCGGCCTTCTTGCTGCCGTCGTTGTTGAAGAGCAACGGCGTCTGATCCGCTCGCCAGGAGTCGCTGTCGCGCACACCCCAGACGGTGATGCCGAGGCAGCGCGAGACGGCCAGGCAGTCGTTGGTCACGTTGGCGTACGTCGTGGAAGGGGCACCCTGGATGTCGAGTTCCGTGATGGCCACGTCGACGCCGAGAGCGGCGAAGCTCTGAAGAGTGGTGCGGAAGTTGCTGTTGTAGGGGCTGCCGCTGTTGAAGTGCGACTGGAAGCCGACGCAGTCGATGGGCACGCCGCGCTGCTTGAAGTCCCGGACCATGGAGTACATGGCCTGGGTCTTGGCCCAGGTCCAGTCCTCGACGTTGTAGTCGTTGTAGCAGAGCTTGGCGGCGGGGTCCGCGGCGCGTGCGGTGCGGAAGGCGACCTCGATCCAGTCGTTGCCGGTGCGCTGCAGGTTGGAATCCCGCCGGGCCCCCGAACTGCCGTCGGCGAAGGCCTCGTTCACGACGTCCCACTGGGCGATCTTGCCCTTGTAGTGGCTCATCACGCCGTTGATGTGGTCGATCATCGCCTGGCGCAGGGTGCTTCCGCTGAGGCTCTGCATCCAGCCGGGCTGCTGGGAGTGCCAGGCCAGGGTGTGTCCGCGGACCTGCTTGCCGTTCTGCACGGCCCAGTTGTAGACCCGGTCACCGGAGGTGAAGTTGAACTGGCCCCGCTGCGGCTCGGTGGCGTCGATCTTCATCTCGTTCTCGGCCGTGACCATGTTGAACTCACGTGCCGCGATGGACGTGTAGGCCGAGTCGCCGAGTCTGCCCGAGGCGATGGCGGTGCCGAAGTAGCGGCCGCTCTGCGCCGCCGCGGCGCCGAGTGTCGACTCGGCGGCTTGCGCCGTCGACGGCAGGGACGCCGCGGCGACCGTGCTGAGGACGCCTGTCAGCAGCACCATCAGCACACTGCGGATCTTCTGGCGGACGGGTCTGGGAAGGGCATTCACGCCCATTGCGGTGCCTCCAAGCTGGACATTCACGGAATGACTGGAGCGCAGGAAAGTGCGTCGGCCGCTTCCTCGGCGGACGGACGGGACCGGCCGGAAGCCGGCCGACACCGCATCTCCGGAGCCTTACGGCATGGCTTCCTCGGCCCACGCGGTCGAAATATCGAACAAAGGTCGACCTTCTGGAGGATGATTGAGGCGTTGACGGTGGATCGTCAATAGGTGGAGCGAAGAAAGTTTCCATCGAATCTCCGAAACATTCGAAGAGACGACAGGCCGATACCGCGGTCAACCGGCGCAACCGTATACAGATGACGCTTCACCAATGCGGCGGCTGACAGGCGTGCACATGCACCCTCCCCTTGACTCCCGAGCCTGCTCAGAGCTCAGGCCGGTCCCAGAGGCAGCAACTGATTACAGACAGAACAGTGACAGACCTTGACCAAGAGCCGGTTGATTTCTAGCTTGTGGCGTCGAAGGTTCCATGAACGGCTCGAAAGTTTCGAACGATCACCCTCCCCGCGTGGCGGCTCCGCAGTTCGACGGCGCCACCTCGCCCGGCCCCCCAGGAGGCCCTTCGATGTGGTTACGCCGTCCTTCCACGGTCCCGCTCAGACGCCTGCTCGCCGTCCTTGCGCCGCTGCTGCTGGTGGCCGGCTTCCTCGGCGCCCAGCCCGCCAGCGCGGCGACCGTCGACCCCAACGCCTCGTACGTGCTGGTCAACCGCAACAGCGGTAAAGCCCTGGACGTCTACAACCTGGCCACCAACGACGGCGCCCGCATCACCCAGTGGACCAGAAACGACCAGGCCCAGCAGCAGTGGCAGTTCGTCGCTTCCGGGGACGGCTACTACCGCATCAAGTCCCGCCACTCGGCCAAGGTGCTGGACCTGTACAACTGGTCCACCGCGAACGGCGGCTCCATCGTGCAGTGGTCCGACCTGAACGCCACCAACCAGCAGTGGCGGCTGGCCGACAGCTCGGACGGCTACGTGCGGCTCATCTCGCGGCACAGCAACAAGGCCCTCGAGGTACAAGGCGCCTCCACGGCCGACAACGCGAACATCGTCCAGTACGACGACTGGGGCGGCACCAACCAGCAGTGGCAGCTCGTCAAGGTCGGCGCCGACACCCCCGGCGCGTGCGATCTGCCGTCGACCTACCGTTGGTCGTCCACGGGCGCTCTGGCGCAGCCCAAGTCCGGGTGGGTCTCACTCAAGGACTTCACCGTCGTCCCGTACAACGGCAAGCAGCTCGTGTACGCGACGACCCACGACACGGGGACGAGTTGGGGTTCGATGAACTTCAGCCCGTTCACCAACTGGTCGGACATGGCCTCGGCGTCCCAGAACACCATGTCCTCTTCCACCGTCGCGCCCACGCTCTTCTACTTCGCGCCGAAGAACATCTGGGTGCTCGCCTACCAGTGGGGCGGGACCGCCTTCTCCTACCGGACGTCGAGCGACCCCACCAACCCGAACGGCTGGTCGTCCCCGCAGGTGCTCTTCTCCGGGAGCATCTCAGGGTCGGGCACAGGCCCCATCGACCAGACCCTCATCGGCGACGGGACGAACATGTACCTGTTCTTCGCCGGTGACAACGGCAAGATCTACCGCGCCAGCATGCCGATCGGGAACTTCCCGGGCAGCTTCGGCAGCACCTCCACAGTGGTCATGAGCGACACGACGAACAACCTGTTCGAAGCTCCGCAGGTCTACAAGCTGCAGGGCCAGAACCGCTACCTCATGATCGTCGAGGCGATCGGTTCGCAGGGCCGTTACTTCCGCTCGTTCACGGCCACCAGCCTCAGCGGCTCCTGGACGCCCCAGGCCGCGACCGAGAGCAATCCCTTCGCCGGCAAGGCCAACAGTGGTGCCACCTGGACCAACGACATCAGCCACGGCGAACTGATCCGCACCGGTCCCGACCAGTCCATGACCGTCGACCCCTGCAACCTGCAGCTGCTCTACCAGGGACGCAGCCCCAGCTCAGGCGGCGACTACGGGCTCCTGCCCTACCGCCCGGGTCTGCTGACGCTGCAGCGCTGACCGCACAGGCCCCGGCTCGCGCCGGGGCCTGTTGTCATCCCGTCCCCTCTCCCCCACCCCGAAGAGGATCCGCATGCGTCCTTCACCGCCCCATGCCCACAGGGCACGTGGACTGCTCGGCGCGCTGCTCACCTCGCTGGCCTGTCTCGTCGCGCTGTTGACCGGCGGCCCTGCCGCACAGGCCGACACCACGATCTGCGAGGCCTTCGGCTCCACGACCATCCAGGGTCGCTACGTGGTCCAGAACAACCGCTGGGGCACCAGCGCCACACAGTGCATCACCGCGACCGACACAGGATTCAGGATCATCCAGGCCGACGGGTCCGTCCCCACCAACGGCGCCCCGAAGTCGTACCCCTCCCTCTTCAACGGCTGCCACTACACCAACTGTTCGCCCGGCACGAACCTCCCCGCGCAGCTCAGCACCATCTCCACCGCGCCTTCGAGCATCTCGTTCAGCTACGTCAACAACGCGGTGTACGACGCCGCGTACGACATCTGGCTCGATCCCACGCCCCGTACCGACGGCGTGAACCGGACCGAGATCATGATCTGGTTCAACAGGGTCGGATCCGTCCAGCCGGTCGGCTCCCCCGTCGGCAACGCCACCGTGGGCGGCCGCAGTTGGCAGGTGTGGTCCGGCAACAACGGCACGAACGACGTGCTGTCGTTCGTCGCGCCCTCGGCGATGTCGGCCTGGAACTTCGACGTCATGGACTTCGTCCGGCAGGCCGTCTCCCGCGGACTCGCCCAGAACAGCTGGTACCTGACGAGTATTCAGGCAGGCTTCGAGCCCTGGCAGAACGGCGCGGGCCTCGCCGTCACCTCGTTCTCCTCCACCGTCAACAAGGGCTCCGGCGGCCCGGGCACCCCCGGCTCCACGGCCTGCAAGGTGGCGTACACGACGAACTCCTGGCAGGGCGGCTTCACCGCCGACGTCACCATCACCAACACCGGCACCACCCCCGTCAGCGGCTGGAAGCTCGCGTTCACCCTCCCCTCCGGGCAGCAGATCACCGGCTCCTGGAACGCGAACCTCTCCGGCTCCTCAGGAGCGGTCACCGCGAGCAACGTGAGCCACAACGGTGAGCTGGCGGCCGGCGGCCACGCCACCTTCGGGCTCCAGGGCACCGCCAGCGGCACCTTCACCAAGCCCTCCGCCTTCAGCCTGAACGGCACCGCCTGCACCACCGCATGATCCGCGCACGCCGGGCGGCCCGCCGACTGCGCGACAAGCAGCCGGCGGGCCGCCCGGCGCACGGCGGCACCACACCTTGGACCCCGTGGTCCTACGGCCGGGGCTCACGCGCCGGCGGCCGCCTCGGCCAGCAGCCGGGCGAGTTCGACCGGCCTGGTGATCATCGGCCAGTGGCCCGAGTCGATGTCGACGAGGTCCAGGTGCCGGGTGCGGGTGAGCTCGGGCACGTCACCGGCGTCGATCCAGTCCCGGGCCTGGACGGGGGTGAACTCGGGGCACACCAGCAGCGTCGGGACGTCGAACCTGCGCTCGTCCGTCAGCCGCACCCGGCCCTTGGCCACCTGCTCGGGCACCGGGATCGCGGCCGAGGCGAAGCGGTCGCGCGCCTCCTCGTCGAGGTCGGCGGAGTCGGGTCCCTCGAAGGGGGCCCAGCCGGGAAACGGCATCACGCCGTCCTTCGTCTCGAAGAAGTCCGCGTACGGCTGCCCGTCGGCGGACGGGAAACCCCCGATGAGGGCCACCTTGGCCACCCTCTCCGGCCGCGCGTCGGCGGCAAGCCAGGCCAGGGTGCAGGCGGCCGAGTGCCCGACCACCATGGGCCTGTCCGGCGCCGCGTCCACGGCGGCGAGCACCGCCGCCACCTGGTCCTCCAGCGTGGCCGATCCCGCCCCGTCGCCCTGACCGGGCAGGGTGAGGGCCACCGGACGGTGGCCGAGGTCCCTGAGCGCGGGCACGACGTCGTCCCAGGCGGATCCGTCGAGCCACAGCCCGGCGATGAGCAGGATGTCCATGGATCAGTTCTCTTCCCGTGAGGCCCGTGAGGTCGGTGCCCTCACGCTACGACTGGTTCCGGACAATCCACTTCCGGTATGTCGCGGGGCCCCCTAATCTTCTCGGGTGCCGACCGAGCTCAGCCCCACCGCGCGGGCCCTGCGCACCCTTGAGATCCTCCAGTCCCGTACCGCGGGAGTGACAGCCGACGAACTGGCCGTCTCCCTGGGCGTCACCGAGCGGGCCGCACGCCGCTACGTCGGGATCCTGCGCGAGGCGGGCATCCCCGTGCACTCGGCCCGGGGCCCGCACGGCGGATACCGACTGGGACGCGGGGCCCGGCTCCCGCCGGTCCTGTTCACGCAGCCCGAGGCGCTGGGCCTGGTCATGGCTGTGCTCGACGGTCAGCCGGCGGCCGCCGATCTCGATGCCGACGACCTCGTCGCCACCGCTTTGGGCAAGGTCATCCGCGCCTTGCCCGAGAACGTCGGCCGACAGGCGGCGGCCCTGCGCGAGCACGCGTCGGCGGCGCCCGACCGGCACGCCTCGCGTCCGGATCCCGCCCTCACGAGCACCCTCGTCGCCGCGAGCTCGGTGCGACACCGCGTGCTGCTCACCTACCGCAGCGAGTCCGGCAACGAGTGGGAGGCAGAGGTGGACCCATGGGCGGTCGTCGTCCGCTACGGCCGCTGGTACCTGCTCTGCCACTCGCACCGCTCGGATGCGATCCGCACCTACCGGATCGACCGCATCCGCACGGTCCGGGAGACCACCCGCGGCTTCGAGGTGCCCGACGGCCTCGATCCGGTGGCGGCGCTGGAGGAGAACCTGGGCCAGGGGTGGGCATTTCCCACGCGGGTCGTGTTCGACGCCCCGATGGCCGAAGTGCTGCCGTCGATCCGCCCGCCCATGGGACGGCTCGAACCGTGGGGAGAGGGATGCGTGCTGATCGGCAGCACGAGGAATCCGACGATGTACGCGCAGGAGTGGCTGGCGCAGTTGCCGCTGGCTTTCCGTGTCGAGGGCGGGCCGGAGCTGCGCGCGGCGGTGGCAGCGCTCGCGACACGTTTCTCGGCCGCGGTCGCGGACGAGTCCTGAGCGTCCATCGCAAACGCACCGGACACACGGCGTGCTTTACGGCACCGGCCCGGCACCGCGAGTGCGGTGCCGGGCCGGTGAGGTGCTGCGAGGTGGGCGTCAGCCCTGGCGGGCCTTGAACCGGGGGTCCTTCTTGTTGATCACAAAGGTGACGCCACGCCGGCGCACCACCTGAGCGCCGGGCTTGGCCTTCAGCGAGCGCAGGGACTTGCGTACCTTCATCACGGCCTCCTTGCCGGGTCTTGCAGGGGTCGGACGGCTCGGGCCGTCAGGGACGGGCCGGAGCGGTACGGCCGTAACGCCGCTCGAAGCGCTCCACCCGGCCCGCGGTGTCCACGACCCGCGAGGTGCCGGTGTAGAACGGGTGACTCGCGGACGAGATGTCCACGTCGACGACCGGGTACGTCCTGCCGTCCTCCCACTCCACCGTGGCCTGGGCATCGAGGGTGGAGCGGGTGAGCAGATGGAAGCCCGCCACACGGTCGCGGAAGACGACGGGGCGGGAGACGGGGTGAATGCCGGACCTCATGGGTGGTGCCTCCTTCGCGGGACCTCGATCGACGACCGAGGCGGGTGTCATCGTTCCTCGCGGAACAGAACGTGCTGGCCGGCCACCGGGTCGTACTTGCGCACGACCAGCCGGTCGGGGTCGGACAGACGGTTCTTGCGCGTCACGTAGGTGTAGCCGGTGCCGGCCGTCGACCTGAGCTTGACGACGGGGCGCGTGGTGCTGCGTGCCATGAGGTACTCCTTCCACCACCACCGAGTGCTTTGACTCGGTCATGTCATGCAGTGGTGTCAACACAGCCCCTCGGCGCATCATTCCCGCCCGCGGCACTTCTCCAGGCGGTCATGGAGTACGGGCATGACCAGAAGTGTCGACGGTGAGCTCGGACGGCCCCTCCCCGTCTAGGCGGTACCGCTGGTCAGGCGGCGCACGCGCTGCGCACTCTCGCGTGCCTTCCGCTCGGCCTGGGTGAGGGCGTCGGCGGCGGAGCGGCTGAGTTGTTCGGCTTCCTTCTGAGCCCTTTCGGCTTGCCGGCACTCCTCCCGTGCCTGCTCCATCTGCTCCTCGAGGGCGGCGAGCTGCCGGCGGGCCCGCTCGGTGTGTTCGCGCGCCTGCTGGAGCGCGGCGTCGAGGTCGGCTTGCCGTGCGCGTTCCTCCCGCAGGTGCTGCTCGGCCGCCTCGGCCGTCTCCCTCGCCCGGTCCAGCTGCTCCTGCCGGGCGCGGCGTCTCTCGGCGAGTTCGTCTTTCTTGGGCGCGCGTGCTGTCCGTGCCGCAGGACGAGGCGCCGACCGGTGGCCGCGGGCACCCAGCTTCTCGGCCGCTGGTGCGGTGGTGCCTGGCTGGAACTCCGACGGCGGGGTCAGGGCATTGACCAGACGACCGCCCGCCCACTGGTCGGCTGCGTCCGGATCGGCGAGCACGGCGCGCAGGGTCGCTTCGAGGTCCTGCTGGACCGGTTCCGAGAGCCGGTTCCCGGCGTCGCGGGCGAGCTGGGCGGCCTGCTGGGACAGTGCGGCGACGACACGGCGACGCTGGGCGGACAGCTCCTTGAGACCGGCGGCGTCCAGGGTGCTGTAGGCCTCGCGCAGTGCGCGGCCCAGTTCCAGGAACTGCCGGCTTTCCTCCGGCTGGGAGCGCAGCAGAAGGTTGGCCGCCCACGCCGCGAGGGTGGGGCGCCGCGCGGCATGGATCCGGCGCGCGTCCTCCACGCGGCCGGCCGTCCTCGCCTCGACCGCCAGCGTCTCCCGCCGGGGGACGAACGCGAAAGGCGGTGTGGTGTAGAGCTCGTCCAGGACGGCTTCCACATCGCGGTCACCACCGCTTCGCGAGCCCTTGCGCGCGTTCAACGTCACCACCTCCGGCCCGCCTCATGCGCGTGACGACCACGCAGCCGTAAGCCACGGCCCCAGCCTCACGCGCACCGCGCCGACCCGCATCCCGACCGGGCCGAGGCGAGTAACCGGGTTGCGGGGGGTGCTAGTCGGCTTGCAGGACGAAGAACAGGAAGCACAGGAAGCGGGGCTTGGCCGCCATGGCTTCCGGGAACAGCTTGAGGGCGGCCGGATCGGGCTCCGGCTCGCTGATGACCGATCAGCCGACCGGCCACGTCTCCGGCGAGGGCCAGCGTCGCGGGCCGCTCGTAGTAGGCGTTGAGGGCGTGGGCACACGCATCTCCTCCCCCAACGGTCAGGTCAGGGCACGGGACCTGTGGTGGGTGGTGCGGGATTGTAGGCGGCCCTCTCGGTGAGGTCGCGCAGGCGTGATGCGGCGGTGAGCATGTCCCGGTGGCTGGTGTAGAGGGCGTTGACGCCGAGGCGGAGCAGGTCGGGTGCGCGCATGTCCGCGATGACCCCGCTCTCCGCGAGGGCGACGGCCAGGCCGCGGGCGTGGGGGTGGCGGAGGGTGACCTGGCTGCCGCGGCGGGTGGGGTCGGCGGGGGTGACCGGGGTGAAGCCCAGGGGGGTGAGGAGTTCTTCGGCGCAGTGCAGGAAGAATCCCGTCAACGACAGGCTCTTGGTGCGGAGTAGGGCCAGGTCGACGCCGTCGAAGGCGGTGAGGGCCGCTTCCAGGGCGAGCAGGGACAGGATCGGCGGGGTGCCGATGCGGGCGCGGGCGATGCCGGGGGCAGGGGTGTAGGAGTCGGCGAGGGCGAAGGGGTCGGCGTGGCCGGTCCAGCCCGGCAACGGGGTTTCCAGCGCGGGGTGGTGGCGTCGGGCGACGTAGAGGAAGGCGGGAGCGCCGGGGCCTCCGGAGAGGAACTTGTAGCCGCAGCCGACCGCCAGGTCCACGCCCAGGCCGTCGACGTCCAGGGGCAGGGCGCCGGCGGCGTGGCACAGATCCCACAGTGCCAGGGCCCCGGCGTCGTGCGCGGCCCGGGTCAGCGTCCGCATGTCGTACAGCTCGCCGGTGCGGTAGTCGACGGGCGAGTAGCTGACGGCGGCGACCCGTTCGCCCTCGGCTGCGAGGAAGTCCGGAAGGTCCCGCGGGCGCACATGCCGTACCTCCAGGTCCCGGCGGCGGGCGACCGCGTCGGCGAGGTAGCGGTCGGTCGGGAAGTGCCCGGGGTCGGTGACCAGCAGGGGGCGGTCCGGGCGGAGCGCGGCGGCGGCGTCGAGGGCGGTGAACAGCTGCACGCTGGTGGAGTCGCCCGCGATCGTCTGCCCAGGCTCGGCCCCGATGAGCCTTCCCACGGCGTCGCCGACGCGCAGCGGCGCCTCCCACCAGCCGGCCGCGTTCCAGGAGCCGATGAGTCCGGTCGCCCACTGGCGCCGTACGACGTCGTCCAGGGCCGCCGGCACGGCGGCGGGCAGCGGGCCCAGGGAGTTGCCGTCGAGGTACACGACGTCCGGCGGGAGCAGGAAGCGGGACCGGAGGTCGGCCAGGGGGTCGTCGGTGTCGAGCTGTGCCGCCTGCTCGTGCAGGGTGGCGGTTGCGGAGAGTGCGGTGGTCATCGGTGTGCGGCCTCCTCGTGCGTGCGGCCGGCGTATGCCGGGAAGTGGGCGGCCGCCATGTCCCGGAGGGTGTCGGCGACCGCGCGGGCGCCGGGTGCGCCGGGTTCGATGAGGGTGTAGTGGCCGGTGCCGGGCAGAACGACCGTCCTGAGGTCCCGGTGCACGGCCGTGTAGTCGCTGAACTGCGTGAGGGGGACCTCCTCGTCCGCGGCGCCGTGCAGGAGAACCGTGGGAACGCCGGTGGTTCCTGTGTCGCGCAGCAGGGTGAGGGGGTCCACCTCGGGCAGACGTGCGGTGAAGTGCTCTTCGCCGCCCAGGAGTTGCAGGGCGGCGTCGTTGCTGAGGCGGTCGCGGCGGGTGGCGGTGAGGTCGGTGATCGGAGCGAGGGCGAGCACGGCCGTCGGCAGGGTGCGGGAGTGCCAGCGGGAGCCGGGCGGCAGCAGGTGCCGGGCCGCGCACCACAGGGCCAGGTGCCCGCCGGAGCAGTGGCCCGCTAGGACGTAGGGGCGCCCTTCGGGCAGCGTGTCGACGATGCGGGCGATGTCGTCGAAGGTCTCGGGGTAGCCGCCCGCGCCGCCGGACCGTCGGAAACCTGGGAGCAGGACGTCGAACCCTTGCGTCGAGAGCCAGGCCGCGAACGGGGTCAGGTGCATCCGGTCGTAGCGCCAGTAGCCGCCGTGCAGGAGGATCACCCGCGGGGCGTCCGGGTCCTCGGACGGCCAGGCGTCGTAGGACTGGTGGGGATGGTCGCCGTAGCGGCCGTGCACCGGGGCCAGGACCGGCTTCAGGCTCAGGACCCGTCGCTCCTCCTCGGCGGCGAAGGCGGAGATCGTCCTAGACGTCACCGCGCACCTCCCACAGTTCGGGGAAGACCGGCCGAGCCGCGCGCTGTTCGAGCCAGGCGAGTCCGGCGGATCCGGCGCTGCCCGGTTTCGCTCCCATGGCTCGGCGGACCACCAGGACGTGGTCGAACCGCCAGCGGGTGACGAGTTCGGCGATGTCGGTGAGCAGTTCGCCCAGCGCGAGGTGGGGGTGGTGCTGCGGTCCGGCGTAGACGCGCCTCCAGGTCTCCACGACGCCGGGGTCGCTGTCGTAGGGGCAGGTCACGTCCCGTTCGCGGACGTGGGCCGGGACCGGCAGGCCCTGGCGGTGCAGGTAGGCCAGCACGTCGTCGTACAGGGACGGTTCGCGGTAGGTCTCGGCGAGTGCCTCGTGGACCGCCGGGTCGCCGCGGTGGGCGCGCAGCAGTCCGGCGGACTTGTCGCCGAGGAGGAACTCCATGTGCCGGTACATCGCCGACTGGAAGCCGGAGGCCCGGCCGAACGCCGCCCTGAAGCCGTTGAACTGGGCGGGGGTCAGGGCAGCGATGGGCGCCCAGGCGCCGTTCAGAGCGGTCAGCGCGCGGCGGCTGCGCACCAGCGCGTCCATGGCGGCGGGCAGGTCGTCCTTGACGAAGGCGACCTTGGCGGTACGCCACTCGTGCACGATCAGGGTGAACCACAGCTCCATCACCTGCGTGGTGACGAGGAAGCCCATCTCGTCCGGGGCCTCGGTGAGCGGGTGCTGGAGCGTGTTGAGGACCGAGGCGTGCACATACGTGTCGTAGGGGCTGGCGCCCTCGAAGGGGCAGGTCAGGGTGGAGTCGGTGGCCGGTGCGTCGAGGGTGGTCGTGCGGTCGTTCATCAGGTCTCCTAGGGGTGCGGAGGGGTCACACACCGAGGTGGGCGCCGCCGGAGGCGTCGATCCACTGACCGGTCACCCAGCGGGCGTCGTCGCTCGCGACGAAGGAGACGACGTCCGCGATGTCCACCGGGTCGCCGAGCCGGCCGAAGGTCGAGGCCTCGGAGTAGCGGCGGCGGATCTCCGGGACGGCCAGGGTGGGGTTGATCTCCGTCTCGGTGTAGCCGGGTGCGACGGCGTTGACGGTGATGCCCCGCGGGCCGAGCTCCTGGGCCAGGGAGAGGGTGAGGTAGTCGAGGGCGGCCTTGGTCATGGTGTAGGAGACGATCGCCGGGAAGGCGACACGGGTCGCGACGGAGGAGATGTTGACGATCCTGCCGCCGTCGCGCAGGCGGTCCAGGCCGCGCTGGATGATGAAGAACGGCGCCTTGGTGTTGACGGCGAAGACGCGGTCGTAGTCGGCCTCCGTCACCTGGGCGATCGGGCGGGGAACGGTGATGCCCGCGTTGTTGACGAGGATGTCCAGGCCCGCCGGGGCGTCCTGCTGTGCCAGGGCGTCGTCGAACGCGGACCACAGGGTGTCGGCGTCGCCGGGGACGCCGAGTTCGGCGTGGACGGGGAAGGCACGGCCGCCGTCGGCCTGGATCTCCTTGACGGTCCGCTCGGCTGCCGTCAGGTCGTGGCCGTAGTGGACCGCGACGAGGGCGCCTTCGCGGGCGAGGCGGTGACTGATGGCTCTGCCGATGCCCCGGCTGCCTCCGGTGACCAGGGCGGTCTTCCCCGTGTGGCGGGCGGTGGCGGTCATCGTGGGTCTCCTTCGCTGCGGGGTGGCGTGGCAGTGGCGATCGGGTCTCGACGTCGAACGTGGTCCCGGATGCGCCTCAGGCGTCGAAGTCGAGGGTGATGTCCGGAGTGCGGGGCCTGGCGCGGCAGACGAGGGTGTAGCCGGCGGCGCGTTCGCGGTCGTCCAGGGCGTGCTGGCCGTCCGCCGTCACCTGTCCGGCCACGACCTTCGCGCGGCAGCTGCCGCAGACGCCCTCCCGGCAGGCGTAGGGCACGTCGGGGTGGCTGCGCAGCAGTGCGTCGAGCAGGACCGGGTCGTGCGGCAGGACGGTGGCGGCACGGCGGCGCCCGTCGAGCAGGGCGGTGACCCGGTACTCCCCCGCCCCCGGTGCCTGCCCGGCCGGCTCCGGCGCGCGTGGCGGTGTGCCGTCGGAGGTGAACAACTCCCAGCGGACCAGCGAGGGATCGACCCCGCGGTCGGCCAGGACGTGCCGCGCGGTGGCGACGAGGCCGGGCGGTCCGCACAGGGCGAACGTGGTGTCCGGGCCCGGCCGGGCGTCCACGGCCGCCAGCAGCCGGCGCACTCCGGACGCGTCCAGCCGCCGTGCGAGGGGACCGCCCCCGCTCCCCCGGTCCTCCCGCGTCAGGACGTACAGGACGGTGAGCCGGTCGACGAACTCGTCCTTGAGCTCGGCCAGTTCATCGGCCAGCACGGCGTCGGCGGAGGTGCGCACCGAGTGGACCAGGCTGACGCGGCAGGCCGGATCCCGGCGCAGCGCGTGGGCGGCCATCGGGGCCAGGGGGGTGATGCCGGTGCCGCCCGCGAGGAGCACGTGGTGGGCACCCGGCAGCCGCGGCAGGGCGAAGGTGCCGGTGGGCGCGGAGAGTTCGAGGCGTGCGCCCGGTGCGAGCCGGGTGGTGGCGTACTCGCCGAAGCCGCCGGGACCGGAGCGTTTGATCACCAGGCGGAGGGCCGTGGGGGTGTGCGGTGGGGGGCAGATCGAGTAACTGCGGCGCAGTTCGGTGCCGGAGGTGCCGGAGGTGCCGGAGGTGCCGGAGGTGCCGGAGGTGCCGGAGGCCTGCCGGTGCCGGACGACGACGTGCCGGCCGGGGTGGTGGGCGAAGACATCACGCAGGCCGGTGGGTACGTGCAGGGTGACGGCGACCGTGTCGGCGCTCAGGTGACGGACCTCGGTGACGTCCAGCGGGTACCAGCCGGTGCGGCGGGGCGGACCGGCCGGTGCCTCGTCGAGGAGGGCGGGCGGGGCGGTGTTCACGGTGTGCCTCACAGCGCGGTCAGGTGGGGGAAGGGCTCGCGGCACGCCGTGCACCACAGCACCGACTGACAGCGGGCCGGTCCGAAGGTGCTGTGCGGCCGGGTGGCCCGTGAGCCGCAGTGCGGGCAGGGCACGGCACCCAGCGCGACGGGGACGGGACTTGCGGGTGCCGGGGTCACGGGTGGGGCGATGCCGTGGGCGGTGAGGGTGCGCCGGCCCTCGGGGGTGATGCGGTCCGTCGTCCAGGGCGGCGTCAGGACGTGCCGGACACGGCCGTCGGGGTGGCCGCAGGCCGTCAGGACCTCCCGCACCGCGGCGGTGATCTCGGGCAGCGCGGGGCAGCCGAGGTAGGTGGGCGTGATCTCCACCTCCAGTACGCCGTCGGCGGCGGGGGCGACACGGCCCACGACGCCGAGGTCGCCGAGGCCGATCACCGGCAGTTCCGGGTCCGGGATGGCGGCCACCCGCTCGCGCACCTCCTGGGCGGAGCGGCGGGCTGTGACCGGTGCGGGTGCCGGTACGGGGCTGAATCCGGGTGCGGGCGTGGGTGCGTTCACCAGGCGCCTCCGGGGAACTGACGCCGTACGGACTGGAGTTCGGCGATCAGGGGGCCGAACTCCTCGGTGTGCAGACCCGCGCGGCCGCCGGTGGCCGACCAGAGGGGGGTGGGCACGGTGAGTCCCGCCTCGGTGACGACGTCGGTGACCTGCCCGAGCCACGTGTCACGCAGGGGCGCCGGGGAGGGCACGGTGCCGGACGCGGCCAGGCGGCGCAACACGTCGTCCTCCTCGAAGAGTTCGCCGGTGTAGGGCCACACCCGCTCCAGGGCGTGTCGCATGCGGCACGCGCTCTCGGCGGTGCCGCGTCCGAGCGTCACCGTCCAGCGGTCGGCGTGCAGCCGGTGGAAGGCGACCTCCTTGGCGGCCCGGGCCCCGAACGCGGCGAGCTCGGGGTCGGCGCAGTGCGCGAGGCTCTCGTAGGAGAGGACGGCGTAGTGGGTGTAGGCGAGTTGCCGGGCCACGGTCACGGCGAAGTCACCGTTGGGCAGCTCGGTCAGCAGGGCGTTGGTGAACTCGCGCTCCGAGCGGGCGTAGGCGAAGTCGTCCTCGGTGCGGCCGGTTCCGTCGAGGCGGCCGGCGCGGGTGAGCAGCGCGCGGGCGTGGCCGATCAGGTCGAGGGCGATGTTGGACAGGGCCAGGTCCTCGTCGATGGTCGGCGCGCGGGTGATCCACTGGCACAGCCGCTGCGCGAGGACGAGCGCGTCGTCGCCGAGGCGCGTCAGGTGCCGGGCCAGATCGGGGTCGGCGGCGGACGGCGGCGCGTCCGGCAGGGTGCCGGGACGCACCGCCACAGCGTCACTCGTCGTGCTCACCTTCGGGGCCTTTCTCGGTCAGCGGCGCGTAGTGCTCGGGGTAGCGGTACGGCTTGTGGCGGGCGCCCGCGAAGTACGGGTCGCGTTCGTCCGGGGAGGCCGTGTGCACGGCGTCGGAGCGGACCACCCACAGCGACAGGGGCTCACCCCTGCGCGTGTACAGGTCGCGGGCGGCGGCCAGTGCCGCGTCCGGGCCGACGGCACGCACCGATCCCACGTGCTGGTGTGCCAGGCCCCTGCGGGCGCGCAGGAACACCTCCCAGGACGCCGGCGCGCCCTCGCCTGCCGCGCTCATGCGGCCGCTCCCCGCGGCTCGTCCGTCCTCGCGGCGTGGGCGACGGCGGCCTCCCTGACCCAGGCGCCGTCCTCGTGCGCGGCCAGGCGGTTCGCGATGCGCTGCCGCGCCCAGTGCGTGTCGTCGCCCAGGGCCTTGCGGTAGGTGTCCCAGTCCACGGGCGTGAAGTCGTAGTGGCCGCGCTCCTCGTTCCAGCGGATCGCCGGGTCGGGCAGCGTCAGGCCGAGGCGCTCGGCCTGCGGGACGCAGGTGTCGACGAAACGCTGGCGCAGTTCGTCGTTGGTGTGCCGCTTGATGCCCCAGGCCATCGCGCGGCGGGAGACCGCGGCCCCCAGCGCGGCGGTCCGCGCGTCGGCGCCGCCCGCCTCGGTGTCGGGCGGTCCGAACATCAGCGCCACGGCCGGCAGCCACCAGCGGTTCACCGCGTCCTGCGCCATCGCCTTCTGCTCCGGGGTCCCCTGGCACAGGGCGCGCATCAGGTCGTAGCCCTGGCGCACGTGGAAGGCCTCCTCCTGGCAGACGCGGCGCATCGCCCGGGCGTAGGGCCCGTAGGACGTACGGCACAGGGGTGCCTGGTTGATGACGGCGGCGCCGTCCGTCAGCCAGGCGATGGCGCCGGTGTCCGCCCAGGTCAGCGCGGGATGGTTGAAGGTGGCCGAGGCGCGCTGCCGGCCGTGGTGCAGGGCGTCCAGCAGGTCGGCGCGGTCCACGCCGAGCGTCTCGGCCGCGGAGTACAGGTACAGGCCGTGGCCCGCCTCGTCCTGCACCTTGGCGAGCAGGACCGACTTGCGGTGCAGGGACGGGGCGCGGGTGAGCCAGGCGCCCTCGGGCTGCATGCCGATGATCTCGGAGTGGGCGTGCTGGGCGATCTGACGGACCAGCATGCGGCGGTAGCCGTCGGGCATCCAGTCGCGCGGTTCGATCGTCTCGCCGTCGGCGATGAGCGCGTCGAAGTGGGCGAGCAGGTCGTCCTCGTTCGCGCCGGCAGAGGCCGTGGTGGTGGTCGACGCGGTCACCGGGCACCGCCCGGACGTGCGGTGACCGTCGCGACGGTGTCGTGCTGCGGGCACCGTCGCCGGGGCCGGACCCGTACCGGCTGCCTGGGCACGCACATCACTCCTTCGGTTCGACGACCGCCCGCGCGGGGCGCCGGGCGGAGCGGGTGGCTTCGTTGCGGTAAGAGGCCGGGCGGGCGGCCCGGCTATCCCCGGCACACCGGGTTCGGGCGCGTGACAAAGCTCACGGGGCGGTCCGGGGAGTGCGGCCGCCCGCGGCGGCCTCTTGACGAGGTGACAGTCGTAGACCGCGGCGGCCGGCACGCCGAGGCGAAAGGGGAAACCATGAGCACCATCAGGGAGTTGCTGGTCGAACTCACCGGCACCGTCGAGTACGCCGACCGGATCAACGACGACGCCGACCTGGCCGCCAGCGGCATCGACTCCGGGGACCTGGTGCGCCTGGTCCTGCTGGTCGAACAGCGGCTCGGGGTCGAGATCACCGCCGAGGACATGGAGGAGCTGCGCACGATCGGTGACTACGAGCGTTTCGTGGCCGAGCGCGCGGGCGCCGGCGCGAGCGGCGGTGCGTGATGTGGCTGACGCAGCTGCTGGAGCGCAACCGCCAGTGCCGGCCCGGACGTGTCGCGCTGGTGGACGACGAACGCAGCGTCACCTGGGCCGAGCTGCACGACCGTACGCTGCAATTGGCGCTCGGTCTCGCGGAGTTGGGCATCGGTCGGGGTGACCGGGTGGCCGTGCTCTCCAAGGACCGGATCGAGGTCCTGGAGAGCTACTTCGCGCTGGCCCGCCTCGGCGCCCTGTTCGTGCCGCTCAATCACAGCCTCGCCGAGCCCGAGGTCGCCGGGATCGTCGAGCGGGTCGGCGCGGTGGCCGTCCTCGGCGAGTCCGAACTGCTGGACCGCCACGCCCGTCTGCCGAAGTCGGTGCGTCTGCGGGTCGCCTTCGACAAGCCCGCCTTCGCGGCGCTGGGCACCCTGGCCGAAGAGCGGGAGCTGCCGGACGTCGCCGACACCGACCCGATCGCCGTACTGCACACCTCGGCGACCACCGGGCAGGCCAAGGGGGTGACGGTCGACAGCGCGTCGTTCCGCGCGATCGCCCTCGGCTGGCTGGTGATGGCCCGCCCCACCGACGACATCGTCATGGTCAACTGCTGCCCGCTGTACCACGGCAGCATGGTCGTCTCCCTCACCTACCTGGCGGCCGGCGCGACGATCGTGCTGATGCCCGGGTTCACCCCGCAGCGGGCGCTGTCGGCGGTGGAGCGGCACCGCGCCACCCACATGTGGCTGGTCCCGCAGATGCTGCGCTTCATGCTTCAGGCGAAGGCGTCCGGGCGCACCGACCTGTCCTCCCTGCGGGAGGTGCTGTACGGGGCCGCCCCCATGCCGCTCGACGTCTACGCCGACGCGGTCGAACGGCTCGGCTGCGGCTTCCGGCAGGTGTACGGCATGACCGAGGTGGGCGGCCCGTTCGTCACGCTCGGTCCCGACGAGCACCCCGCGCCCGGGGACGTGACCGCCCGCATCCCGTGCGGACGGGTCGTGCCGGGCATGTCCGCCCGTGCCGTCGACGAGGCCGGCCGGGAACTGGCGCCCGGCGAGATCGGCGAGATCGTGGTGCGCGGGCCGGGCGTCATGCAGGGCTACTGGAACGATCCCGAGGCCACGAGCGAGATCACCCGCGACGGCTGGATCAGGACCGGTGACCTCGGTTTCATGGACGGCGAGGGCCGCATCAGCCTGGTGGACCGCACCAAGGACGTGATCATCCGCGCGGGTCAGAACGTCTATCCCTCCGAGATCGAGCGTGCCCTGATGACCCACCCGGCCGTCCGGGACGCGGCGGTCGTCGGTATGCCCGACGAGGACTACGGCGAGGTGCCGCTGGCCTACGTCGCCCTGGAGGCGGGCGCGGAGCCGAGCGCCGCGGAGTTGCTCGCTCACGTGGCGGGGCTGCTGGCGCCGTACAAGCGGCCGCGCCGGGTGGAGTTCATCGAGCAGGTGCCGCGCAATCCCGCCGGCAAGATCATCAAGAAGCTGTTGCGGGTATGAGCGCGCGCGAGGGCGTCCGGCGATGACCGAGCGCCCGACCCCGACCGGGCCGGCCACGACGCGGACGCCGTGGCCGGCCCGGCTTGGTGTGGAGCATCTGTCGGCGGTTCAGGGCTACGGGCTGCCTGTGCGGCCGGGCCGGACTGGAGGGGAGCCGATGTCGACGGCTGAGGGCTCCGGGAGACCTGCGTGGCCGGGCCGGGACGACGAGGAGCCGATATCGACGGCTCAGCGCTCCGGGAGACCTGTGTGGCCGGGCCCGGCCGGCGAGGAGCCGATATGGGCGGCTCAGGGCTCCAGCAAGCCTGTGTGGCTGGGCCGGGACGTCGACGAAGAGCCGCAGCACCGTGGCAAGCCGTTGCCGGGGCGGCTGGGCGGGGACCTGGCCGCGCTGGGTCCGCTCCTTCTCGCCGCCGGGCTCGGGCTCGGTGTCGCGGCCGTCTCCGAACCGGGTGCGGAACCTGCCGGACCCGCCGAGGCGGCCGCCGCGGCGCCGATGCCGGAGCAGCGGCGGCGGGAGTTCCTGGCCGGCCGGCGGGCCGCCCGCAGGGCCCTGCGGGCGGTGGGGCTGGACTGCGGTGAGATCCCCCGGTCGGGGCGCCTGCCGGTGTTCCCGCCGGGCCGGGCCGCGTCGATCTCGCACAGTGCGGGGATCGCCGTCGCCGTTGCGCCCGATCCCGGTCTCCCACTCCCCGCCGGCTGTGACCTGGAGCTGCGGCCCCTCCCCCGAGCGGCGGCCCGTCTGGTGCTGTGCGCGGACGAGGAGCCGTTGCTCGCCGTCTGGTCGGTGACCGCGTTGTTCTCCGCGAAGGAATCGGCCTGGAAGGCCCTCGCCATGGCGGAGGGGGGTCTGCGGGACTTGCGGGCCTCGTCCTGCGGGGACGGGCTGCGTGTCTGCCTGCGCGCCGATCCCGGGCGCGCCGTGCGGGTGCGGATCGTGCCCATCGAGGCGGCGTTCGGAACGGCGATCGGGGCGGCGGGAGTCTTCAGCTATGTGACCGGCCGGGACGCCGCCCGCGGCTGACAGGAAGCCGCCCGTCCCCGGGGGTACCGGGGACGGGCGGGGCGACGGGTCAGCGCTCCGGCGTCGTGCCGCCGTCCTGGTAGGAACGCCGCACCGCGTCGGCCGCCTTGTCGGTCTGGGCGTCGTACTTGTTGCCCGTGCGCTCGTCGACCATGCGTTCGGCGCCCGAGACGCCCTTGTCCGCCTGGTCGGGGTGGCCCTTGGCCATCGCCTTGGCCTTGTTCATCATGTCGCCGAGCTTGCCCATGGGGGGTACCTCCAGGAGGTCGCGTGCGTCGTACCCCGCCGCGAGTACCCCTCAGGCCGAGGACGAATCACCCCAGGTCGCCCACCCGGGCCGCCATGTTGCCCGCCGGGTGCCGGTTGTCGTGGATGAGCTGGTGGGCGAGGCCGATCTCGTCGAAGTCGAAGGTGCGGGACAGACACGGATCGATGATCCCCTGGTCGATCAGCCGGGTGACCTCACGCGCTTCCCGTGCCGTGGCGACGTGCGAGCCCTGGAGCCGCTTCTGCCGCATCCACAGGAAGCGCAGGTCGACGTCGCCGTTGTAGCCGGTGGTGCCGCCGCAGAGCACGACCATGCCGCCGTTGTCGCACAGGTACAGGGAGGTGGGGATGGTGTCGGCGCCGGAGTGCTCCAGCACGATGCGGGGGCTGCGCCGCTCGCCCAGCACCTCCCAGAAGGCCCGTCCGAAGGCCCTGGCTCCCGACAGCCAGCGTGCCGTCGCCGCGTCGTCGGAGGTGTCCGGAAGCCGCCCCCAGTGGTCGAACCTCCGCCGGTCGATGAATCCCTCGGCGCCCAGCTTGAGGCAGAACTCTCCCCGTTCCTCGCTGGAGACGACCGCGACGGGGATGCCGCCGACGTGCCGGACGAGCTGGATGGCGATGCAGCCCAGTCCGCCGGCGCCGCCCCAGATCAGCACCGGGTCGCCGGGGCGGACGGTGTGCGGCGGCCAGCCGAAGAGCTGGCGGTAGGCGGTGGCGGCGGTCGCCATGTAGCAGGCGGCCTCCGCCCAGGACAGGCGTGCGGGCTTGGGGTGGCACATGTAGTCGTCGACGACGGCGAACTGCGCGAACGAGCCGTAGTTCTCCTCGTATCCCCACACGCGCTGGCTGGCGGACCAGGTGGGGTCGCCGCCGAGGCGGATGTCCTCGGCCTTCTCGTCCCAGCGGTTGGCGAGGACGACGACCTCGTCGCCGAGCTCCACTCCGCGTACGTCCTCACCGACCGCCCACACGATCCCGGACAGGTCGGAGCCGCCGATGTGGAAGTCCTCGGTGGCGCCCGCCTTCTGCCGGGCGGCGATCACGTCGAGCGGTGAACCGAGGGCCGCCCAGACGTTGTTGTAGTTGATGCCGGCCGCCATCACCTTCACCAGGACCTGTCCGCGCCCCACGGGCGGGACGTCGACCACCTCGGTACGGAAGGCGTCGACGGGCTGTCCGTAGCGCTCACGGCGGATGAGCGAGGCGTACATCCTCTTCGGAGCGGTGCCGATCTCGGGGGCGTCACCGAGTTCGTAGAGGTCCTGGGTCGCTTGCACGCTGGTTCTCCTCGTCGCGTCGCGGGTTTCACGGGGAAGGGGGTGTGCAGGCGCGGTCGCCGAGGCCGCGCAGTGCCTTCGCGACCGCTTCGCCGATGCGGGCGATGGGTTCGGGTTCGGTCATCTCGTAGTGGCCGCAGGGCACGAGGTGGTCGTGGAGGGTTCCGTCGACGTGGGGCCGCCAGCTGTCGGCCTTGCCGGGCAGTACCGCCAGGTCCGCCGGGTGTTCGGTGTGCTGCTCCTCGGCGGCGCTGAAGAACAGCACGTCACCGCGGTAGGTGCCGGGGGCGAACTGGGGTGCGATGCGCAGGTTGTTGCGCATGACGGCGGCGATGGTGGCAGCCTCCTCGCGGGTGACGGGGACGCTCGCCGGGTCGGCCGAGACCCGGGTGTCGATCCGGTCCAGGACGGTCTCCACGGGTGCACCGTCGACGTCGAGTCCGGCCACCCTGGACAGCAGGGCCGCGACCTGGCGTTCTGCGGCCTCGGCGTCGTGGGCGGTGCCGTGCGGCTGGGGCGCGTCGAGCATGGCGAGGAGCTCGACCTGCTCGCCGTCGCGTTGCAGGGCGCAGGCCATGGCGTGGGCGACGAATCCGCCGTAGGACCAGCCCAACAGCCGGTAGGGGCCCCGGGGTTGCACCTCGCGTACCAGGTCGAGGTAGTGGGCGACCATGGCGGCGGCGTCCGGTGCGGGCGGCCGGGTGCCGTCGAGGCCGGCGGCCTGGATTCCGTACACGGGCTGGTCGCCGCCGAGGTGGGGCAGCAGGCCCGTGTAGCGCCAGGCGACTCCCGCGCCGGGGTGGACGCAGAACAGGGGGGCGGCGGTGCCCTCGGCGCGCAGGGGCAGCAGCGGGCCGAGCGCGGAGGAGCCGGCCTCCGGGGTCTGCCCGTCCGGCTGGCCGGCCGCGGCGAGGACTCCGGCTACGGTGGGCGCGGCCAGCAGGGTCGCCGCCGGGATGTCGAGGACACCGGTCTGGCGCAGCCGGCCGGCCAGCAGCACGGCGCGCATCGAGTCGCCGCCGAGGTCGAAGAAGTTGTCGTGCACCCCGATGCCGCCGATGCCGAGGGTCTCCTCCCAGAGCCGGGTCACCTCCCGTTCGCGGTCGTCGCGGGGCGGTACGTGCTCGGTCGTCAGCCGGGGCCGGGGGGCGAAGCCGGGGCCTGCCGCTGTCGTGGTGTCGTCGGAGGGGGCGGGCTCCGTCCGGGCGCCGGGCGCGTCGATCCAGTGCCGGTGGCGCTCGAAGGCGTACGGCGGCAGCGGCACCCGCCGGGGCGCGCCCGGCACCGGGGGCAGGGCGCTGTCCACGCCCGCGCTCCACAGCCGTCCCAGCGCTTCGGCGAGGACGAACCCGTCGGACGCCTCGGCCTTCGCGTGGCGCATGGTGGTCACGGCCACCGGTGTGTGGTCGGTCAGGCGGCCTGCGGCCAGCTTGGTCAGGGTGTCCCCCGGCCCGATCTCCACGAGGACGGGGTGCAGGCGGTCCCACAGGGCGGTGATGCCGTCGGCGAACCGCACGGTGTCGCGGGTGTGGGCCAGCCAGTGCCTGACGGAGGTGGCCTGGGCGTCGGTGACCCAGGTGCCGGTGACGTTGGTGACGTACGGGATGCGCGGCGGGCGCAGGGTGACCTGGCGCAGGTGGGTCTCGTAGGCCGGCAGGACCGGGTCCAGGACGTGCGAGTGGGCCGCGACGGGGATGCGCAGGCGGCGGAACGGGATGCCGCGGCGGGTGAGTTCGGCTTCGAAGCGGGTGACGGCGTCGAGGTGTCCGGCGACGGTGCAGGCGCTGGGGCCGTTGACGGCGGCGAGGGACAG
The DNA here is from genome assembly GCF_029893805.1 of Streptomyces sp. SAI-135. Taxonomy (NCBI): domain Bacteria; kingdom Bacillati; phylum Actinomycetota; class Actinomycetes; order Kitasatosporales; family Streptomycetaceae; genus Streptomyces; species Streptomyces sp. SAI-135. The sequence goes on along the minus strand of NZ_JARXYP010000002.1, from coordinate 8,769,424 downwards.
GTCGGCGTCCAGCAGGGGCCGGATCTGTTCGGCCGGGGCGGCGACACCGACGGTGGCTCCGCCGGCGGAGCTGATGAGCCGGATGCGTTCGGTGACCAGGGGCAGCATGTCGGCGAGGTCGATGACGCCGGCCAGGCAGGCGGCGGTGTACTCGCCGAGCGAGTGGCCGATCAGCGCGTCCGGTCGCACGCCCGACTCCATGAGCGTGCGGGCCAGGGCGTACTCGGTGACGACCAGCCCGAGGAAGGCGGAGGTGTCGTCGGGCCGTTGCTCCTCGAAGAGGGCGGTGCGCAGGTCGGTGCCGAGGACGGGCCGCAGGATGCGGGCGCACTCGTCGACGGTGTCGCGGTAGACGGCCTGGTCGCGGTACAGCTCCTTGCCCATGCCCGGGTACTGGGTGCCGCCGCCGGGCAGCAGGAACGCCACGCGGGCCGGGTCGTCGGCGAGCGGCGGGGTGGCCGGGGCCGAGGAGCGCAGCGCGTCCAGGGCCTCCTCGCGGGTGGCCGCCGTGACGGTGAGCCGGTGGCGCAGTGCGGGCCGGTCGGTGCGCAGGGAGTGGGCCACGTCGTCCAGGCGCAGGCCGGGCCGGCGTTCGAGGTGCCGGGCGAGTGCCGACGCCTGGCCGCGCAGGGCGCCGGCGGTGCGCGCCGACAGCGGCAGCACCAGGCGGCGGCCGTCGTGGGGCGGGCGGGACGTGGCGGCAGGTGGGCGGGGGGCTTCCTCCAGGATGACGTGGGCGTTGGTGCCGCCGATGCCGAACGCGCTGACGGCCGCCCGGCGGGGGTGGTCGCCCTCGGGCCACTCCTCCAGTGCGGTCGGCACGCGGAAGAGGCTCGCGTCGAAGTCGATGAGCGGGTTGGGCCGGTCGAAGTGCAGGCTCGGCGGGATCTGCCGGTGTTCCAGGGCCAGGACCGTCTTGATGAGTCCGGCGATGCCGGCGGCGGCTCCGAGGTGGCCGATGTTGGTCTTGACCGAGCCGAGCGCGCAGAAGCCGGTCCGGTCCGTGCTGTGCCGGAAGGCTTCCGTCAGGGCGGACACCTCGATGGGGTCGCCGAGTTTGGTGGCGGTGCCGTGCGCCTCGATCAGGCCGATGGTGGCGGCGTCGACCTCGGCCTGGGCCTGCGCGGCGAGGATGACCTCGGTCTGTCCGGCGGCGCTGGGTGCACTGAAGCCGACCTTGCGCCGGCCGTCGTTGTTGACGGCGCTGCCTCGGATGACGGCGCGGATGCGGTCGCCGTCGGCCAGGGCGTCCTCGAGCCGCTTGAGTACGACGGCTCCCACGCCGTCGCCGGAGGAGGTGCCGGCGGCGTCCGCGGCGAAGGCACGGCAGTGCCCGTCGGGCGAGAAGGGTCCGTCGGGTACGTGGCGGTAGCCCAGTACGGCGGACGGGTTGAGGGAGACGGCGGCGGCGAGCGCGGTGTCGCAGCGGTGGTCGAGCAGGTCCTGGCAGGCGGTGTGCACGGCGACCAGCGCGGTGGAGCAGGCGGTCTGCAGGGAGACGCTGGGCCCGGTGAGGCCCAGTTCGTAGGAGACGCGGGTGGCGAGCGTGCCGAGGGAGTTGGCGGTGGCGGCGTGGACGAGCGCCACCGAGCCGGGCTGTCCGGCGTAGCGGGGGTGGACGTGGGCGGGGTAGTAGCGGCTGTCACCGGCTCCCGCGTACACGCCGAACGCCTCCCCCGCGCGGTCGGCGCCGAGGCAGCCGGCGTCCTCCAGGGCGTGGTAGGCCGTCTCCAGCAGCACCCGCTGCTGCGGGTCGACGACGGCGGCCTCGGCGGGGCTGTAGCCGAAGAAGCCGGAGTCGAAACGGTCGATGCCGTCGACGACGGACGCCTTGCGGACCAGTGCCGGGTCGTCGAGGTCGCGCGGGTCGCCGCCGGCGGCGAGGAACTCCTCGTCGGTGACGGGCCGTACGGACTCCCGCCCGGCCGCGAGGTTGTCCCAGAAGGCGTCGAGGTCGTCGGCGCCGGGGAAGCGGCCCGCCATGCCGATGACGGCGACGGCGGGCAGGTCGTCGTCGTGGGGTGCGGTGGTGTCGTGCACGGCCTGTGCCTCGTCCTCTCCCGGTTCGGTGGTGTACGGGGTGCTGTCGGTCCGCTCACGCACGGCGGTGGTCCTTGCCCTGGCGGGCGGTGCGGCGGGCGCGGGCGGCACGTTGCCGGCGGGCCTGTTCCCTGGCGCGGTCCAGGCCGTCGACGCTCTCCGGCCCGGAGGCCGCTTCGATGTCGGCCACGGGGCCCGCACCGGTGGCCGCCAGGTGGCGGGCCAGGTCGCGGACGGTGGGGTGCGCGAACAGGTCGACGACGGACAGTTCGCTGCCGAAGGCGCGGTTGACGGCGCTCTGCGCGGTGACCAGGAGCAGCGAGTTGCCGCCCAGGTCGAAGAAGTTGTCGTCCAGGCCCACCCGGTCACGGTCCAGGACCTCGCGCCACACCTGGGCCAGCCGGCCCTCCAGGCGCCGCAGGTCCTCTTCCGTCCCGGGCTCGTCCGGACGGACGCCGGTGCTGCCCGCCGAGCACAGCGTCCACGCGTCGTCGGACAAGCCGGCCGCCCGCGCGCCGGCTGCCGCGGCGCGGTACAGGGCGCCCAGGTCGGTGCCGTCCTCCAGGCCGACGCGAGCGGTCAGGCGCCGGGTCTGGCGCACGGGGGCCACGACGTGGCTGCCCACCCAGGGGGCGGTGCGGTCGGCGCCGATCAACAGGTGCGGTTGGTCCAGGGTGCGGGCGAACTCGAACGAGCGCAGCGCGGCGGGCGCATCGAGCAGACGGTAGCCCCGGGCCTCGGTGAGGGCGGTGAGACCGTAGCCGCGGCTCATGCCGCGCTCGCGCCACATGCTCCAGGCCAGTGACTGCGCGGGCAGGCCGAGGCTGCGGCGGTACGCGGCGAGGGCGTCCAGGTAGGCGTTGGCGGCGGCGTACGCGGCGTTCATGGCGCCGCCGAAGAAGCCGTTGACCGAGGAGAAGGTGACGAAGGAGACGTGCGGGTGGTCGGCGGTGAGCCGGTGCAGCGTCCACGCGCCGCGCACCTTCGCCTCCAGCGCCCGGCGCCAGGTGGTGGTGTCCAGGTCGCCCACGGGCCGTTCCACGAGCGTGCCGGCCAGGTGCAGCACTGACGTCAGGGGCACGCCCCAGTCCTCGGCGGCGGCCTCGACGGCGGCCCGCACCTGGTGTTCGTCGGTGACGTCGGCGCGGGCGTAGCGGACCTCACCGCGTTCGCGCAGCGCCGGCAGGGCTTCGGCCTCGTCCTCGGGGGTGCGGCCGAGGACGAGCAGCCGGGTGCCGGGGGTGCGCAGCAGGTGGGCGGCGATCTCGGTGCCGACCCCGCCGAGGCCGCCGGTGATCAGGGTGAAGCCGTCCCGCGCGGCCGGTTCGGCGCGGGCGGGGGTCTCGGGCAGGGGGGCGAGGCGGCGTACGTACCGGTGTCCGTCGCGGTAGGCGATGTCCGCGCCGTCGTCGGTGGCCGTCGTCTCGGCCGCGAGGACGGGCAACGGGTCCATGGCGTCGTCGGCGGACAGGTCGAGGTGACGGGTGCGCAGCGCGGCGGACTCCTCGGCCAGCGACTTCAGCAGGGCCGCGGCCATGGCGTGCGCCGGTGCGGGCCGGTCGCCGGGGCGCACGGCCTGGGCGCCCGCCGAGACGTACACCAGGTCCACGGGGCGCTGCGGGCCGGGCCGTTCGGCGAGGACCCGGGCGAACGCCAGCAGCCTCTCCACGCCCGTCGTGTCGTTCGGCGCCACCGGCGGCTCGCCCGTGCCGCGGAGACCGTCGAGGTACAGGACGGCGTCGACGGGTCGCTCGTCGTCCGCCAACTGGCCCAGCATCGCGGCGTAGTCGGCGGTCTCCACGGGCCGGACCCGGTAGTGGGCGGCGTCCAGCCGCTCGTACGCGGTTGCCTCCTCGACCACCGTGCACAGGCCGCCCGCCGAACGCAGCGCCTCGGCGAGCCGCTCGGCGAGTGCGCCGACCTGCGGGTCGCCGCCCGCCAGGACGAGGGTGTGCCGGCCCGGCGCCACGGCGGGGGCGTCGGGTCGTTCCGTCCGCTGCCACACCGGGCGCAGGAACCAGTCGGGGACGGTGGCCGCGGTGCCCAGCAGCACCTGGGTGCGGCGCACCTCGTCGTCGAAGTCGCCCGCCTCGAAGCTCTTGCGCAGCTTGGTGCGCTGGATCTTGCCGATCTCCGTCTTGGGGACGGCGTCCCGCGGCACCGGGACGAGGAAGGCCGGGCTGACGCCGATCTCCCGGGTGACCTTGCCGGCGATCTCCCGCAGGGCGCGGGCCGGGTCGGCGCCGGCCTCGGGGGTCAGGTGCAGGAACAGGGCGAGTTCGTCGGTGGGTGAGGCGGGGTCGGTGCGCACCGCGACCGCGGCCGTGAAACTCCGCTCCGCGTAAGGGAGTTCCTCCACGCAGGCTTCGATCTCGTGGCTGTAGTGGTTGACGCCGTTGACGATGATGACGTCCTTGGCGCGGCCGGTGATGTAGAGCTCTCCGTCGCGCAGGAACGCCAGGTCGCCGGTGTCGAACCAGCCGTCGTCGGTGAACGCCTCCGCGTTGGCGGCCGGGTTGTCGTGGTAGCCACCGGTCACCGAGGTGCCGCGGACCTGGAAGCGGCCCGCCTCGCCCTCGGGCAGGACGGTGCCCTGTTCGTCGACGACCCGCATGGCGAACCCGGGGTAGGGGCGGCCGCAGCTCACGAACGTGCCCTCGCCCGGGACCGGTGCGGCGGGCAGGACGGCGTCGGTGACCACCGAGCAGGTCTCGGACATGCCCCAGCCGGGGTGCATCACGTCCTGCGGCAGGCCGAAGGGCTTCAGCGCGTGCAGGAAGCCGCGGGCCGCGGAGGCGACGACGACCTCGCCGGCGTTCATCACCAGCCGCATCGGCGACAGGTCCCAGTCACGGCCCGTGAAGCGGTGGGACTGTTCGGCCAGGAGCCCGAAGGCGAAGTTGGGTGCCCAGGTGACGGTGACCCGGTGCCGGTCGGCGAGGTCCATCCAGCGCAGCGGGTCCTGCAGGATCCAGGGGGTGGGGGCGTGGATCTGGCGGCAGCCCAGGTACACGTCGCGCAGGTGGAACATGACCACGCCGGTGACGTGGTCGAGGGGGATCCAGTTCAGGGAAACGTCGTCGGCGCCGAGGCCGTTGAGCTGCTCGGTGGCGGCCGAGCGGGTCAGCACGTTGCGGTGGGTGAGCCGTACCGCCTTGGGCAGGCCGGTGCTGCCGGACGTCATCAGCATCAGCATCAGGTCGTCGGGCCGGGCGGGGTACCAGTCGTGGTCCTCGGGCGCTGCGCGCAGCGCGTCGGCCGTGGTGATGCGCGGTCCGGGCCAGTCCTGCCGGGCGGCGACCTCGCGCAGCCCTGCCTCGCGTTCGGCGGAGCTGACGATCCAGGGCCGGCCGAGCATCCGCCAGATGCCCTCCAGCTTGGTCAGCGCCGCGGAGGGCGTGTCGTAGGAGGTGGGGACGGTCAGCGGGACGGCGACGAAGCCGCCGAGGACGCAGCCCCACAGCACGGCGAGGAAGTCCTCGGTGACGTCGCACTGGAGGATGACCTGGTCGCCCGGGCGCAGGCCGGCCCGGCGCAGCCCGGCCAGGACGCGGGACGCCTCGGGGATGAGGGAGGCGTAGCTGCGCCGGTGCTCGCTGCCGTCGGCGTGGACGTGGACGATGTCGCCCTTCTCGCGTGCGGCGGCGCGGCGCAGGGCCTCGGCCCAGCTGGGCACGGACGGCTCGCTCAGGGCGGGGCCCTCGCTGACGGCGGGGACTGCGCGGGCCGGCGCCGGGCGGGTGGTGGGGGCTGCCTGGGCGGGGCGGTCGGGCAGGCCGGTGTGGCGGCGTTCCAGTTCCTCGGGGGCGTTCTCCACCGCCACGTCGACGGATGTGACGCCGGGCAGCTCGGCCAGCCGCTCCCGCCAGGCCGTGGCCGCGGTCGTGTCGACGGTGGGCAGGGCCCGCAGCGCCGCGTTGTCGATGTTGCCGTCCTCGGTGCGGGGCAGGGCGTTGACGGCTGTGACCCGGACCGTGCCGTTGCCCGCACGGGCCAGGAGTTCCTCGACGCGTTCGGCGGCGTCGGGCCGCCCGGGCACCACGTACAGGCGGGCCGGGGAGTCGCCGTGGCCGGGCAGCACGTGGGCGTCGCGGATGCCGGGCACGGACCGGGCCGCGCCCGCGAGGTCGGCCGTGTCGGTCGTGGCCGGGACGGGGGTGCGCTCGGGAAGCGCGGGCAGCTGACCGAGACGGACGGCGGGGTCGGTGCTCACCGTGCGCAGGACGCCGTGCAGGGCGCGGGCGAACGCCTCGGCGGTCGGTGCGTCGTAGAGGTCGGTGGCGTACTCGACGTGCAGGGTCAGGCCGTCGGGGGCGCCCGCGGCATCCTGGCGCTGGAGGACGTCGACGAACAGGTCGAACTTGGCGGTGCCGGTGGCGGTGGGTCGCAACGGGGTGCGGGTGCCGTCGAGTTCGAGGACGGCGGGCGTGTTGTTCTGCAGGGCCAGCATCACTTGGAACAGGGGGTGCCGGCCGGGCGTGCGGGGCGGGTTGAGCTCCTCCACCAGCCGGTCGAAGGGCAGGTCCTGGTGGTCCAGGGCGGCCAGGTCGGCGGTGCGCAGCCGGGCGAGGAGGTCGGCGAAGGCGGGGTCGCCGGAGGTGTCGGCGCGCAGCACCAGGGTGTTGGTGATCAGGCCGATCAGGGGGTCGAGGCCGGGTTCGGTGCGGCCGGCGACGGGGGTGCCGAGGACGATGTCCTCGCCCGCGCCGCAGCGGGTGAGCAGGGCGCTGAGGGCGGCGTGCAGCACCATGAACAGGCTGGCGCCCTCGCGGTCGGCCAGGCGCAGCAGCGCACGGTGCAGCTCGGCGTCGACGGCGACTTCGACGTGCGCGCCCGCGCCGCTCGGTGCGGTGGGACGCGGCCGGTCGCCGGGCAGGGTGCATTCCTCGGGCAGGCCGTCCAGCGCGCCGCGCCAATGGCCGGTGAGCCGCTCCAGGCGGCCGGGGCCGTCCGGGCCGGGGGCGAGCAGGGCGCGCTGCCACAGCGCGTAGTCGGCGTACTGCACCGTCAGCGGGGCCCACTGCGGTGCCCGGCCCGCCCGGCGGGCCGCGTAGGCGGCGGACAGGTCGGCGGCGAAGGGGGCCAGCGACCAGCCGTCGGCGGCGCTGTGGTGCAGCACGAACAGCAGGACCCGGTCGCTGCCGGTGCCCAACAGCCAGGTGGCCAGGGGGCTTTCGGCGGTCAGGTCGAAGCGGCGGCGTGAGGCGGCACGGACGTGGGCGGCGATCTCCGCGGCGGGGCAGTCGACGCGCCGCAGCACCGGGCGCAGCTCTCCGGGCGGCAGGATGCGCTGGAAGGCCGACCCGTCCTGCTCGGCGATCACCGTGCGCAGGCTCTCGTGCCGGTCGGCCAGGTCCCCTAGGGCGGCCTGGAGCGCGTCGGGGTCGAGGCCGGCCCCGACGGGGACGATGAGCGGGATGTGGTAGGTGGCCGCGCCCTCGTCGAGCCGGTTCAGGAACCACATGCGTTCCTGGGCGAAGGACAGCGGCACCCGCTGCGGGCGGGCTGCGGCGCCGAGGACGGGCCGGGGCGGGGTGCCCTGCGTGCCCGCGGCGAGCCGTTCGGCGAGCGCGGCCGGGGTCGGCGCCTCGAACAGGGCGGTGATGGGGATCTCCGCACCGGTCCGCTGCCGCAGCCGGGCCAGCAGGCGGGTGGCGAGCAGGGAGTCGCCGCCGAGGTCGAAGAAGCGGGCGTCCACGCCCACGGAATCGCCCGGCAGGTCCAGCACGTCCTCGAACAGGGCACACACCAAACGCTGTGGGGCTGTCGCCGGCCGGGTGCCGGACGCGGCGGCGGTGAAGTCGGGGTCGGGCAGGGCCTGCACGTCGAGTTTGCCGTTCGCGGTCAGCGGCAGGGCGTCCACGAGGACGCAGGCGGCCGGGACCATGTGCTCGGGCAGGTGCGCGGCGGCGTGGGTGCGCAGGTCGGCGGGGGACACGGGTGCGTCGCCCGCGGGCACGGCGTAGGCGATGAGGTGCAGGGCGCCGTTGCCGGTGCGGCGGGGCACGACGGCGGCGCGGGCGACGCCCGGGTGGGCGGCCAGGACGGCCTCGATCTCGCCGGGCTCGACGCGGAAGCCGCGCAGCTGTATCTGGGCGTCGGCGCGGCCCACGTAGTCGAGGGTGCCGTCGGGGCGGCGCCGGGCCAGGTCGCCCGAGCGGTACATGCGGGTGCCGGGCGGGCCGTAGGGGTCGTCGAGGAAGCGTTCCGCGGTCTGCTCGGGACGGTCGAGGTAACCGGGGGCGACGCCGGCGCCGGAGACGTACATCTCCCCCGTCGCGCCCGGCGGCACCGGGCGCCCCTCGGGGTCCAGCAGGTGCACCCGCAGGTCGGCGAGCGGCCGGCCGATGACGCTGACGCGGCGCGGGTCGTCCAGGTCGGCTTCGGTGAGGCGGTGGTGGGTGACGTGCACGGTGGTCTCGGTGATGCCGTACATGTTCACCAGGGCCGGCCGGTCGAGGCCGTGCCGGTCGGCCCAGGGGCGCAGCCGCGCCGGGCGCAGGGCCTCCCCGCCGAAGACGACGTAGCGCAACGCCCCGCTGCCGCGGCCGTGTTCGAGGTCGGCGTCGATGAGCTGCTCGAACGCGGACGGTGTCTGGTTGAGGACGGTCACGCCCTCGCGGTGCAGCAGGTCGAGGAAGTCGCGCGGCGAGCGGCTGACGGCGTAGGGCACGACGACGATCCGGCCGCCGTGCAGCAGGGCTCCCCAGATCTCCCACACGGAGAAGTCGAAGGCGTAGGAGTGGAACAGCGTCCACACGTCGTCGGCCCGGAAGTCGAAGTGCTCGGCCGCGGCGGCGAAGAGGCGTACGACGTTGGCGTGCGGCACGGGTACGCCCTTGGGGCGGCCGGTGGAGCCGGAGGTGTGGATGATGTACGCGGTGTCGGACGGGCTGAGCGGGCCGTGCCGTTCGGTGGCGGTCAGGTCGGTGCCGGAGCGGCGGGCGAGATCCGCGGCCACCTGGGGGTCGTCCAGCAGCAGAGTGGGGACGGTGTCCTGGGCGAGGTGGGCGTGGGCGTGTTCGGTGACGAGGACGACGGGGGCCGCGTCCTCGACGACCAGCCGCAGCCTTCCGGTCGGCTGACCCGGGTCCAGGGGCAGGTAGGCGGCGCCGGTCTTCAGGACGGCCAGCAGGGCGGGCAGCAGCCGGATGCCGCGCTCCAGGGCGAGCGCCACGACCCGGCCGGGGCCCGCGCCGTGCTCGGTCAGCAGCCGGGCGATCCGGTTGGCCTCGGCGTTGAGCTCGGCGTAGGTGAGCCGTTCGTCGCCGTGGCTGACGGCCGTGCGCTCTGGTCCGGCCGCCGCCCGTTCCTCGAACAGCTCCGTGAGGGTCCGCCCGACCGGGTACGTGTGCGCCGGGGTGTCGCGGGGGTGTTCGCCCGGCAGCAGGAGGTCCAGGTCACCCAGCGGCGTCGCCGGGTCGGCCCCGCCCAGCAGGCGCAGCAGGGTGCAGAACCGGTCGCGGTGCAGCGCGAGTTCGTCCTCGTCGTACAGGGCGGGGTTGGCGTCGAGGGCCAGCCACAGTCCGCCGCCGCGCTGTCCGGGGCGCACCGAGATCTGCAGGTCGTCGACGGCTCCGCCGGACAGGTGGTGCCAGGTGGTGGGGTGCCCGCCGAAGACGGGGGACTCGTCGAACGGGACGATGTTCAGCACCGGTCCGTAGAGCCGGCGTCCGGTGCCCAGCAGGCCCAGGTCCCGGCGGAGGAACTCGCCGCGGTAGCGCTGGTGGCGGCGCAGGGCCCGCAGTTCGTCGGCGACGGCCCGGGCCAGCCCCCCGACGGTCGTCGCGGGGGCGGCGGCGACACGCAGCGGCAGGACGTCGGAGGCGGTGCCGGGGGTCCGCAGGGCGGCGCTGCCCAGCCGGCTCATCGTGGCCATGCCCAGCACCAGGTCGTGGGCCCCGGTCATCCGGTGCAGGTAGGCGGCGGTCGCCGCGGTCAGCAGGTCGGTGCGCTGAACCCCGAGGCGGGCGGCCGCGGTGTCCAGGGCAGCGGTCTCGGCGGGCGTCAGTTCGGCGGTGCGGCGCAGGAAGGGCGCGGTGGGTGGCGCCGTGCGGGCGGTGAGCCGGGCGGGTTCGGGCAGGTCGGCCAGGCGCTGCGCCCAGTGGTCGCGGTCGCGGGCGAAGCGGTCGGAGGCGAGGTAGGCCGCCTCCTCCTCCTGGAGCCGGCGCACCGGCGCGAAGGCGCACGGCTCCGGTTCCCGCTCCTCGGCCAGTGCGTTGTAGGTCTCGGCCAGGCGGCGCCCGAGGAGCTTGTAGCTGTAGCCGTCCAGCAGCACGTGATGGGCTCGCAGCAGCCACAGGTGCCGGTCCTCGGCGAGGGTCAGCAGGGTGTGCGCGAACAGAGGGCCCTTGTCGGGGTCCACCGGGGTCGCGAGGTCGGCGCGGACGTACTCCCACGCGGCGGCCTCCGGATCGGAGGCGCCGCTGACGTCGACCCGGTGCAGAGGCCAGTCGTCCGCGTCCGGTGCCGGGTGGCAGCGGGGGCCGTCGTCGGTGTCGGTGAACCGCAGGGCGAAGGTGTCGGCCTCGGCGACGACACGCCGCAGCGCGGTCTCGAACAGGGCGGTGTCGAGGGGCCCGTGGATCTCCACGGCCTCCGCGGTGTTGTACGCGGCGCTGTCCGGTGCGAGCCGTCCGGCGTACCAGAGACCCTCCTGGGCTCCGGACAGCGGTCGACGTGCGTCCTCCTGGAGTGACATAGCGCAACCCTCACGTACGGCACAGCACGTTGAGGCACCGGCACAGGGCGGGTCAAGGCGAACCGGCCCGGCGGCCGGCGATTCAGGGATTTCCCTGAAATCCACCGGGTGAGGGAGTGCGGGCCACTGCTCAACTTCTAGGGAAATCACGCGACTTCCCCGCTCAGGGGCCTCTGGGCTGGATTCCGCCGCGCCGCGCCGTGCACCCTCGAAAAGCCCCCGGACCTCCCCCGCGGACCACCGCGGCGGCAGACCTGTCCCGGGGCCGTGGACTTCCGGAACGAACGACGGAAAGAAGGCTGACGGCATGCACCGTGCGCTGTGTCCGGTCGAGACGCTCTACGTGGGCCAGAGAAGCAGGGCCGTGCTGTCCTGCACCCTGCGCGGACCGGTGGACGTCGCGGCACTGTCGGCCGCGTTCGACGCCACGACCGAGGCGAACCCGCCCCTGCGCTCCCGCATCGAACAGGACGGGGCGGGCCACGTGTTGCGCGTCCTCGACGCCGACGAGCGGCCCCGGCTTATCACCAGGACCGGCGAGGAGGACGAGGCCTACGCGGCGGAGCTGAACAGGCCGCTGTCGCTCGGAGGGCCGCTCAGCCGTGCCGTCCTGGTCAGCGCTCCGGACGGGGAAAGCCACCTGTTCGTGCTCGTGGTCGACCACACCATCACCGACGGCCACAGCAGCATCGCGCTGCACAACGCCCTGTGGGACCGCTACCGGCGGTTGGTCGAGGGGGGTACCGGCGAGAGCGCCGAGCCGGAGGGCCCACGCTGGCCGGAGCCGGTGAGCCGGCTGCTGCCTGCCGTCGACGACGCCGACACGGCGAAGTACCTGGACGGCCGCCTCGAGGAGATACGGCGCCACCCGGTCGAACTGGTCCCCTACGACGCCGTCCCCGGCGACGGGGCCGACGCGGGCGGACACATCGAGGTCCGCAGACTGACCCTGGACGCGGACCTCACCTCACGGCTGCGCCGGACGGCGCGCGCCTCGGGCGTCTCGGTGCACGCGCTGATCTCCGCGACCCTTCTGGTGACGGCGCGACGGCGGCTGCCGGGGGACGAGGGAGCCCGCACGCTCGGCTGCCTCTCCCCCGTCGACCTGCGCTCGCGGCTGGACCCGCCGCTGCCGGCCTCCGCCCTGGTCCCCGCGGTCACCACGCATCTGCAGACCCTTCAGGTGTCCGCGACCTCCCAGCCGCTGGAGGTGGCCCGTGCCGTGCACGCCCGCCTCAGCGACTTCCTCTCCCGCGGCGACCACGTGCACGAGATGCGCATCACGCCGGAGATCCCCCGCACCCCCGCCCTGCAACTGGCCACGGTGATCGCCACCAACATGGGCGTGGTCCCGGGCCCGCGCCTGCCCGCCGGGCTGCGGGCCGTGGACGTACGGCTGGTGCCGGGCCGCGAGCAGTACTTCCCGCAGGCCGGCCGCAGCCCCGTCATGGCCTGTGTCGTCTCCTTCGAGGGCCGGCTCAGCATCGAGTTCCCGCACTCCACCGCCTGCTACAGCCCGGACTTCATGAGGGCGTTCCGCGACGACGTACGCGCCGGACTCCTGGCCTTCACACAGGCGGCCGAGCCCGGTCACGTGCTGGCCACCACCGGCTGAGTACGACCGCACGTTCGCCCTTTCCGCCCCCTCCCGACCGGCCGTAAGGAACCTCAGTCCGTCATGACGAACGTCAGCGAACTCCCCTCCCCCCTCACGCTGCTCCCCCGAGCCCAGGCGGGCGACGAGCATGCGATGAACCACCTGCTGACCGCCATCACGCCCTACGTCGCGCGTATCTGCCGGTCCATCACCCACGACGACGGCGCCGACGCCACGCAGGAGGCGCTGCTCGCCGTCTACCGAGGCCTGGGGTCCCTGCGCGAACCGGCGGCGTTCTACGGCTGGGTGCGCGCCGTGTCGGTCCGGGAGGCTGTCCGCACCGCCAAGCGCTACGGCGCGGAGAGCTGTTGCTCCGAGGTGGAGGCGCAGCAGGAGGCCAACCCCATGGACGTGGTGTACATCAGTGACGTGCTGGAACGCCTGTCGCAGGCGCACCGGCAGATCCTCACGCTGCGGGCCTACGGGCTCAACGAGGAGGAGATGGCCGAGGTGCTCGCCCTGCCCGTGGGCACCGTCCGTTCCCGTCTCTTCCGCGCCCGCCGCCGATTCCAGGAAGCCTGGCAGCCCTCGGCGGCGTGAGCCCGGCCCGGCACCTGCGGGGGCGGGGCCGATACGGCGGCGGCCGTGGCGGTGCTTCCGCCACGGCCGCCGTACGGGGCCCGGCAGGCCCGTTGCGCCACTACCGCACGCGCTCCGGGAGGACACGCGGGGGCCACTGCCCCGCGGCGAACATCCCGAGGGCGTGCGCCCGCGCCACGAGAGCGGGCCGGTTGGGCGCGTCGAAACGCCGCAGCATCTGCCCGACGCGGTACTCGATGCCCTGGCGGCTCAGATACAGACGGGAGGCCAACTGCACCGTGGACTCACCACGCGCCACACCCTCCAGCACCTGCGCGTCGAGGGCGCTGAGCACGGGCCCGCCGGTGACCGCTTCGGCCGTCCGGCGCAGGAGGACGACGACACCGACCATCTCGCCCGAGGGCTGTCTGACGGCGATGGCGGTGATATCGGCGGGGAAATTCCGGCCGTCGCCGTCCCGGCCCGTCACCCTTTGCTTGAATCTCCGACTACGACCCGCGGAAAGCGCGGTGAATTGTTCCCGCAATTGGCCCGGTACCGGGGAACAGAGCAGTTCGAGGAGGCCGCGTCCGCAGATGTCGTCGGCGCTCAGGCCGAATTGGCGGGCGAATTCGGGTTCCGCGGCCGTGACCGTGAGGTCCCGCGGGGAGAGATGGGCCGTACAGGCGGCCGCCGGGGTGACGTGATCCTGCGCGGCGAGGAGGTCTCGGCGGGCGGGGGCAGCTGTGGCCGCGGTCTTCTTCTTGCTGGGCGAGGCGTCGGGGAAACTCGTGGTCGCCACGGACGTACCGTCCTTCTTCCTGCACGTGGGGGGCTGGGAAGGGTGTCGCGGACGCGGAGCGGACCGATGCGCTGTGCCTGGGTGTCGACGAGCGCCCGGAGACGGCACGCGCCACCTCGTCGGTGGCCGGGGCCGGAGTTCCGCGTCGTTCCCGGCCGACGGCGGGTGCCGGAACCGGGATCGGGTCAGGTGAGCGGAGGGTTCGGTGCCGGGGCGACCGTCATCCGGATCTGCTGGGCAACGTTGTCACGGCTGCTGTTCCAGCCCGAGGTACGGTCCCGTCGACGGGCCGCCCGAGGGCCGGGCGGACGACACGTAAGTCCTGCCGTGACGAGAAGCTCGTTCGGGCAGTGGGGAACACGAAAACCTCCACGAGACGAAGAGGGGATCGTTGGGGGAAACCGCCTTCGAGATTAAAGGGAGACAACCCCTGAGACAAGAGTTTGCCAGGTGACCTCGGCAACGCGTCAACTCTTGTGCGATCGGGCCGAATTCGGGCCCCGAGAACCCCCGTCTCCCACAATCCCGGCGGCCCGGACGTCGACCACCCGGAATGCGCTTTCCCCCCGCGCCAAACCGCTTGTCGCCCCTTGCCGCGCTCCCTGGAGTGCCGGCAACTCACGTGCCCGATCGGGCAAACGGAACCACGGATGCCGTACCGACCGGGCCATCGAACCCGAGGAGGGAGATGTTCGACCAGCCGCAGTTCGGCCGCCGGCTGAAAAGACTCCGGACCGCGCGCGGCCTGAGCCAGGCCGACGTCGTCGGCGACGGCATGTCGACGGGACACCTGTCACGCCTGGAGTCCGGCGACCGCCGCCCCACCGAGCGCACCGTGGCCTACCTGGCCCGCCGGCTCGGCGTCGACGCTTCGGCGTTGACCGGCCCTCCGGACGGCAGATCCCTGAGCGCAGTACTGGCCGCCGCGGCCTCGGCACCGCCCGGGACGGACAGCACCGCGGCGCTCGGCCGCGCGGTCGAGCAGGACTCCGGCGAGGACCCCGCCGCCCGCTGGCAGGCCCTGTGGCTGCTCAGCCAAGCCGCCGACCGCGACGGCGACTACCAGCTGGAGCGCACGCGACTGCGGGAACTCCTGGCACTGAGCCGCTCGTTGGACGCCCCGGACCTCCACACCCGCTCTCTCGTCCGCTACGCGCGCTGCACCCGGGCCGTCGGCGACATGCACACGGCGGAATCGACTGCGGCCGAGGCGCTCTCCGTCGCCCGCACCGCGCAGTTGAGCGTGCCCGACACGCTGGCCGCCCTGCTGGAGCTGATCAACACGGAGACGGAGCTCGGCCGGTGGGAGGCGGCTTCGCAGCACGTCGACGAGCTGGAACGCGATCTGTTGCCCCGGGCCTCCGCCGTGCAGGCGGCCGAGGCCCTGTGGACGGCCGCCGTGGTCAGCAGCCGCAAGGGCGACGACGAGGCCGCCGTCGACCGGCTGACCACAGCCCTGGGCCTGGTCAGGGGCGGGCAGCAGGACCTGACCTTCTGGGCCCGGCTGCGGACCGCCGCCGGGGCTGCGGCCCTGCAGATGTCACCGCCCCGGGTGGCCGCCGCGAAGGAGTGGCTGACAGAGGCCGCCTCCGTCCTCGATCTGACCGGCACGCCTGCGCAGCTCCAGGAACTGCGCGCCCTCCAGGCCCATCTCGCCTTCGCACAGGGCCGGTTCGAGGACGCCGCCCTGCTGAGCCGGGCCGTGTTGTCCGAGGAGGACCTGCGGCTCCCCTACCGGGACCGGGTACGGCTGTCGGTTCTCGACGGCCGGCTGGCGATCCACGCGGGCCGGGTCGAGGAGGGTGTCACCGCGCTCCAGCAGCTCGCACGACAGGCCACGCAGTCCCGGCACGTCGATCTCGCCGCCCATGTGTGGCAGGTGCTGGCCACCACCCTGGCCGCCGGCATCCATCCCTCCGGGACGGCACCGTGCCCTGCGCCGAGTGAGCACTGACGCGCGAGCCGGGGGGACGACGAGTTCGCGGGCGTACGGATGAGCACGCAGCCTCCGGAAGATCGCGCGGAGCGGACCCGGTGAGGGCGACGACTCGTCCTGCCGCCGCACACGCCCTCCCGCACACTGGATCGTATGGACGAGACGGACCGGCAGCTCGGTCAACGGCTGGAGAAGGCCATCATGAGCCTGCTGGAGCGCCGTGCCGGCACCGCGTCGATCTGCCCCTCCGACGCGGCGCGCGAAGTGTACGAAGGCGACGACGACGGCTGGCGGGCCCTGATGGAACCGGCCCGCCGCGCGGCATGGCGTCTGGTGAACGACGGCGCGGTCGAGGTGACGCAGGGCGGCCGGCCCGTGACGGAGCCGGAGACGCGCGGCCCCGTACGCATTCGGCGCGCACGCCGATAGCGGCGGCCGGGCACCTCCTGCGCCCGGTCGGTCGCCCTCGCGGTTCACCGGGCGAGGTCTGCCGGCGTTCACCGCATGCGTCACCTGCCCCGAAGACCGACCGCCAGCGTCAGTTCGAGGACCCGGTGCGGTGATGCGAGATCGGGGAACAGCTCCCGTACCTGCGACATCCGGTACCGGACGGTCTGGGGATGGACGAACAGCGCCGCCGCCACCTCGTCCCGCCTGCCCTGGTGCAGCAGCCACGCCCGCAACGTCTCCTCCAGCCGCCGCGCGGTCGCCTCGGGCAGGGCCCGCAAGGGTGCGAGGGCGCGGGCACGCAGGTCTGCGAAAGCGTCCATGTCGGCGCTCAGCACCAGCTCGGACAGGTGCTCCTCGGTGTCGCGAATGTCGGAGGAGAGGGAGCGCGCGCGTACGGCTCGCGCATACGAGGCGGACACCCGCGTCCACGGCCGGGCCGGGCCGACCACGGCGGTGCGGTCGGTCAGCTGTCGCAGGAGATGTGACCGGTCGGCATCGGGGACGAGCAGCACACCGGTGGCGTCCGGCTGATCGTCCAGGACGAGGGTGCTCGGGTCGAGCGCCCGGTAGGCCGGCCGGGCCTGGGCGGCGGGCAGCAGGACCGCGGTCAGCGAGACGGGAGGCTGCCACCCGGCCCGCTGAGCGGAGACGAGCAGGACGTCCGGGCTCGCACCGGCGAGCAGGTCACGGGCCAGCTGTTCCAGGTGGCGCTCCTGGGCCCGGCCCTGGGCGGCCAGTTCGTCGGCATGGCCCGCCGCGCTCGCCGCGGAGAGCTCGTCGATGTAGGCGAACGTCAGCTCGGCGAACTTGGCGACCTCGGCGGCGGGCAGCCCCGCGGGGACGGCACCGGCTGCCAGGCATCGCCAGGCCACGCGGGCGCCGACACGGTAGGCGCTGAGCAGGGCGTCCATCGAACGGCCGTCGCGTACCTCGCCCCGTCCCAGTTCGTAGGCCGCGTCACCGGCGTCGCCGCCCGTGGCCTTCCCGCTCGCGAGGTCCAGGTAGTGCCCCAGGGCGGTGCGGACGGCTCGGCGGATGGTGCCGCCCATGCTGCCCGACAGGGCGTTGGCGTACGGAGGGACCTCGTCGATGATCGCCTGGACGACCTCGTCGGCGGTGGTCCTCAGCGCGGCCCGCAGTGCGGTGACCGTCCTCTCGTCCAGCGCCAGTTCGCTGGCCCTTTGGACTGCATGGCTCATATTTGTTCCCTGCGAACAATCTAGACGACCAGATTCACATCCTGCGGTCAGGACTTTACGCGCAGAAGCGCAGCAAGCTGGAGTCATGACGAGTGCAGCCCTCCGCAGCAGGGCGTGGAAACTACTGGAGATGGTCACGACGCCGTTGCTGCCGTCGGATTACCTCGACCTGGTCAGCCCGCTGCGCGCGGGCGCTGACCTGCGCGGGCGCATCGAGGCCGTGCGCCCCGAGACGGGCGACGCCGCGACCATCGTGATCAGGCCGGGACGCGGCTGGCGCGGCCACACGGCCGGCCAGTACGTGCGGATCGGGGTCGACGTCGACGGGGTGCGCCTGTGGCGCGCCTACTCCCTCACCTCACCGACACACCGCCAGGACGGCCGCGTCACGATCACCGTGAAGGCGATTCCCGACGGCAAGGTCAGCAACCACCTGGTCCGCAGAGCGAAACCGGGCACCCTCATCCAGCTCGACCAGCCGACCGGTGACTTCGTGCTGCCCGAGGCCAAGCCCGCCAAGGTGCTCTACCTGACGGCGGGCAGCGGCATCACGCCCGTGATGGGCATGCTCCGCGACACCGAGTTCGACGACGTCGTCATGGTCCACAGCGCGCCGCGGCCGCAGGACGTGATCTTCCGCAGCGAACTGCACGGCCTGGTCGCGCAGAAGAGGCTGCGGCTCACCGAGGTGCACACCGACACGGACGGCGTGCTCGACATCGCCCGTCTCGACGAGCTCGTGCCCGACTGGGCCGAGCGCGAGACCTGGGCGTGCGGGCCCACGGGCCTGCTCGACGCCGCCGAGAAGCACTGGAGCGAGCACGGCGTCCCGGAACGCCTGCACACCGAACGCTTCCGCCCCTGCATCGTCGTCGCCGGCGACGGCGGGGAGGTCACGTTCAGCGCCACCGGCAAGACCGTCGACGCGAACGGCGCCACGCCGTTGCTGGACGTCGGCGAGGAGGCCGGCGTGCTCATGCCCTCCGGGTGCCGTATGGGCATCTGCTTCGGCTGCGTCTCGCCGCTCAAGGCGGGCGCCGTCCGTGACCTGCGTACCGGCGAGATCACCGAGGCCGAGCCGGGCGTCCTCATCCAGACCTGCGTGTCCGCCGCGGCGGGCCCCTGTGACATCGAACGGTAGGAACAGTTTGACCGCCATCGACCCCACCGCCCATCTGACCGCAGAGCAGATCGAGGAGCTCGGCCGCGAGCTGGACGCGATCCGCGACGAAGTGATCGCCAGTCGCGGGGAGAAGGACGCCGCCTACATCCGCAAGGTGATCGCCGCGCAGCGCAAGCTCGAACTGGTCAGCAGGGGCGTGCTGCTGTTCTCGATGTTCCCGCCCGCGTGGGTGATCGGCACCGCCGGACTGTCCGTGGCGAAGATCATGGACAACATGGAGATCGGCCACAACATCCTGCACGGCCAGTGGGACTGGATGCGGGACCCGAAGATCCACTCCACCACCTGGGAGTGGGACCACGTCTCGCCGGCCGACCAGTGGAAGCACTCGCACAACGAGCTGCACCACACGTACACCAACGTGATCGGCAAGGACAACGACCTCGGCTACGGCATCATGCGCGTCGACGAGGACCAGAAGTGGCACCCCTTCCACCTCGGCCAGCCGCTGTGGAACTTCATCAACGCCTGCTTCTTCGAGTACGGCATCGCGGCCTACGACCTGGAGCTCGGCAAGAACCTGAACAAGCGCCGCCGCAAGAACCCGGAGTTCCGCGCGCGGGCCAAGGAGGTGGGCCGCAAGATCCGCAAGCAGGTGCTCAAGGACTACGTGATCCACCCGCTGCTGTCGGGCCCGTCGTTCCTCCCCACGCTCGCCGCCACGTTCACCGCGAACCTGGTCCGCAACCTGTGGTCCCACTCGGTGATCATGTGCGGGCACTTCCCCGAGGGCGTCCAGGTCTTCGAGCGCCGGTCGATCAAGGGCGAGACGCGCGGCCAGTGGTACCTGCGCCAGATGATGGGCTCGGCCAACATCAGCGGCAGCAAGGCCATGCACTTCATGACCGGCAACCTGTCCCACCAGATCGAGCACCACCTGTTCCCGGACCTGCCGAGCAACCGGTACGCCGAGGTCGCGGTGAAGGTGCGCGCGCTGTTCGAGAAGTACGAGCTCGAGTACGTCACCGGACCGCTGCCCAAGCAGGTGTTCTCGGCGTGGCGCAAGGTCTTCCGGCTCTCCCTGCCGAACAAGAAGAAGCCCACGGTCCAGACACCGGTCCGCGAGCAGGAGCTCATCGCGGCCTGATCCCGGTAGGGCGGTTGCGGACACCGGACGACGGACCGCCTCACCACGAAACGTTGCGCCGACGGTCGACGGGCGCGTCGTTGTTGGACATTCTTTCAACAACGACGTCCCCGGCAACGCCAGGGACAGCTGCATCCCGGGGTGGTGACCGTTGTGAACGACGAGACCCGCGGCGCCTTCGCCGCCCGTACCGTCGGCCTTGCCGGCCTCGACGCACCGGAGGCCGGCGCCCTTGCGCCCACGGCGTCGGACGCGTCCGACGCCGCGTCCCGCCGCGCCCTGGCACACGGTCGGCGACTTCTGCGCGACGGCCCCGTGGGGGATGCCTGCTCGGCGCTGCTCCGTGCCGCCGCCGGACTGCGTGAGTCAGACCCCGTCACGGCCCGCCGCGGCCTGCTGGCAGCGGCGTCAGCGGCCTGGTCGGCCGGCGACCACGACACCTACCGGCGTGTCTTCGCGGTCGGCCCCTGTCGCCTGTGCGGCGCCGCGGACGCGGCCACACCGTGCGCCCGGGAGTGCCCCGAGGCAGCGTGGAGGGACCACCGGATCGGGATGAGCGCGGTGGCACAGGGCGACCTGCAAAGGGCCGCCACCGTCCTGGAACCCCGGTTGCTCCGGGTCACGCCCCGGGCGGAGACCGAGGAGCTCTGCGACGCCGGAAGCGTGGCTCTCCTGCTGGGCCGGCTCCCCCTCGCGCGTCGGCTCCTGAGCCTCGCCCTGGCGTCCGCGCGCTCGTCGGGAGCCGAGACCGAGGTTCCGGGCATCATCGCGCACCTGGCCTGCGCCGAACTGCGCGAAGGCCGCCACCCCCAGGCCCGCGCCCACGCGGAGGAAGGGCTGGTGCTCGCGCGCCGACTCGGGCAGTGCAACGTCGCCGCCGACCTGTCGGCCGTACGCGCGCTCGTGGTGTCCATCGCGGGTGACCTGCCCACGGTCCGCGACCAGGTCGCGCAGGTCCTGGCCGTCGCTCAGCCGCACGGGCTGGCTCAGGCCGCGTTCCTCGCCGAGTGGGCCCAGGCGCGCGCGGAACTGGGGGCGGGCAAGGCCGAGCAGGCGGCCGCCCGGCTGGCCCCGCTGGTCCAACCCGGTGCCCGGCAGGGCCATTTCGGGCTGTGGTTCCTGGCCGTACCGTGCTTCGTCGAGGCCTGCGTCCTGTCCGACCGGGCCCTCGACGCACCGGAGATGGTCGACCTGTTCGCCGTCTGGGCGGATCTCGGCGCCGACCCGCAGGCACCGGCGCAGCTGGCGCGGTGCCGGGCCCTCCTCGCTCCCGCGGACCGCAGCGAGGAGCTCTACCGTGCCGCGCTCGCCCACCACGAGAAGGCGTCGGGGCCGTACGAACACGCGCGCACCCATCTGGCCTACGGCATGTGGCTGCGGCGTCAGCGGCGGCCGACCGAGGCACGGACCCAGTTGCGGGCCGCGCTCATGGGCTTCGAACACTGTGGCGCGGCGCTGTGGGCCAAGCGCGCCGGCGCGGAACTGCGGGCGGCCGGCGAGACGAACGGGACCGCGGACGCCGGGCTGTTGTCCTCACTCACACCGCAGCAGGCGCGTATAGCGCAGGATGTGGCGCGCGGCGCGACGAACAAGGAGATCGCCGCGGAGCTGTCCATCAGCATCCGGACCGTCGAGTACCACCTGCGCAACGTCTTCGCGCAGCTGGGCGTCCGGTCGCGCACCGGTCTCGCACATCTGCTGGCGAACGTCGCCGACGACCACGACCGGGGCGGGGACCTGCCGGAACCGGGCTGAGGGCCGTAACGGACCGTACCTCGCCGCACGCCCGTCGACTGCGCGGCAGTTGACGGGCGTGCACCGCTGTGACCGGCGCTCCCCCAGGTGCGAGCTGGTGCGCGTGGGCGCTCCTGGCACGACTGGTCCTGGCACGACTGGTGATTCCACTGATGACTGACTTTTGGTCAGCTCCTACGTTGTTGACCGCCGGATGACTCGTGTCACGTCCACGGGCCCGACGCCGCCTCTCCCCCGGCGGTCTCCGTCAGGCCCGCAGGCGCCGGAACCCTCACCTTCAAGGAGCCGTGATGAGCGACACCCCACAGACGTCCTGCCCCACGCGCACTCCGCACCGCCACCGGCGCCGCCGCTTCGGGCGCCTCGGCTCCGGCCTCGCCACGGCCGCAGCGCTCATCGGCCTGCTGACCTCGCTGACCGGCGGAGCCGAGGCGGCCGACAACCCGTACGAGCGGGGCCCGGCCCCCACCACGGCGAGCATCGAGGCCAATCGGGGCCCCTACGCGGTGTCCCAGACCAGCGTGTCGCGACTCGCGGTGAGCGGGTTCGGCGGCGGCACCATCTACTACCCGACGAGCACCGCCGACGGGACGTTCGGGGCGATAGCGGTGTCACCCGGGTTCACCGCCTACCAGTCCTCGATCGCCTGGCTCGGGCCGCGGCTCGCCTCCCAGGGCTTCGTCGTCTTCACCATCGACACACTGACCACCTCCGACCAACCGGACAGCCGCGGAAAGCAGCTGCTGGCCGCACTGGACTACCTGGTGCAGAGCAGCACGGTCCGCAGCCGCATCGACGCCGGACGCCTCGGAGTGATGGGCCACTCCATGGGCGGCGGCGGCACCCTCGAAGCGGCCAAGTCCCGCCCGTCGCTCCAGGCCGCCATCCCGCTGACCGGCTGGAACCTCGACAAGACCTGGCCGGAGATCACGACTCCCACCCTGGTCGTCGGCGCCGACGGCGACACCATCGCGCCCGTGGCCACGCACTCCCAGCCGTTCTACACGACCCTGCCGTCCTCCACCGACCGCGCCTACATCGAGCTGCGGGGCGCCACCCACTTCACGCCGAACTCGAACAACACGACGATCGCGAAGTACAGCATTTCCTGGCTGAAGCGGTTCATCGACAACGACACCCGCTACGAGCAGTTCCTCTGCCCGCTCCCGGCCGTCAGTCTCACGATCGCCGAGTCCCGGGGCAACTGCCCGCACACCTCCTGACCGTCGGCCCCGGCCCGCCTGCCGGGGCCGACACCCGCCACAAGTTGCCGCCGTACGGTCACTCCCGACCGTACGGCGGCGAGAGCGCTGTCGTGGGTGCACGGTGCTGTCAGGGAGTGAAGACCTCGTCGAGGCGGTCGATGGCGCCGTCGGCACCCAGGTGGTAGGTGAAGACGAGCCCCGAGTTCGGGTGCGCCTCCAGCCAGTCGAGGAACTCCTGCACGCCGATGGGCTGGTTCTCGGTGCTCTCCACGATGGGATTGGTCACGGTGACGTAGGCGGCCTGGTCCATCGGGATGAAGGTCTCCTTGCCGACCGTCTCGAAGGGCGCGCCGTCGGAGTCGGGCGTCCCGCAGCCCCAGTTGCCGTGCTTGACGATCAGGCTGAGGAACCCTCCTTCGGGGGTGTAGCGGTAGACCGCGACCTCGTCAGGGGAGATCGGCATCTTGTGGTCACAGCCGTCGTCGTCGGCGCCACCGGCACTCGACGCCGTGGGAAGGGGGGACTTGGACGCGACCGGAACCGCTCCGGGGGTCTTGCCGACGCTGCTCGAAACCGCGGACGCCGTGGCGCCCGGCTTCTTGTCCACCGCACCGGTGGCCGTCGCCTCGCCGCCGGTGCCTCCCGCCTTCGTCGCGCTCGCGTCGGCGCCCGAACCCGCCGCGTCACCGGAGCCGTCGCCCTCGCCGCTGCATCCGGTGAGGACCAACGCCCCCGCCACGCAGGCTCCCAGCACGGCCGTCCGCACGACGCCCGGTCTGCGCCGGCTCTTCCTCGACGTCACGTTCATGATGTCCCCCCTGTTGTCCCAGTTGTCGGTGTGCCTCGACGGCTCGTCGCAGAGGACGACTTTCGGCCGCCGCCAGTTGCACTCCCACGTGACTTGTTCACGCATCACCGGTGGTGCAACGGACATCGGCGTATCCCCCGCATGCCGCCTTGGCGTCTGGCCTTGGCCTGTTTTCGCCCGCTGACCATAGCGTGCTTCGACAGTCCGCCACGGTCAGAGTCGGATGACGACGAGGGCGATGTCGTCAGCGAGGGCGGCGGTGACGTTGAGGCGGGCCAGCAGTGCGTCGGCCAGCTCGTCGGGGGCGAGGGTGCGGTCCTGGGCGAGCGCTGTGCTCAGACGGGTCAGGCCGGCGTCGATGTCCTCGTCGCGGCGTTCGATGAGGCCGTCGGTGTAGAGCACGAGAGTGTCCCCCCGGCGGTAGGACAGGCCGGCTTGGGGGCGGGGGACGTGGTGCTCGCGGGCGCCGAGCGGTGGATCGGTGGCCTTGTCCAGCCACTCGCAGGTCCCGTCGGAATGGAGCAGGATCGGCGGTGGGTGGCCGGCGTTGCTGTAGATGATCAGTCTGGTGCGGAGGTCGATGAGTACCTGGACCGCGGTGGCGGCCATGGCGCCGTCCAGGGAGCGGGCGTACAGGCCGAGGGCTTCCACGGCCTGAGCGGGGCTGGGGATGGCGCGCATGGCCGCGCTCAGGGCGCTGCGGAGCATCCCCATGGTGGCTGCCGCGCGCAGGCCGTGGCCGACGACGTCTCCGACCGCGGCGGCGTAGCGGTCGGGTGGCAGGTCGACGACGTCGTACCAGTCACCGCACACGTTCAGTGACGTGGTCGCCGGCAGGTAGCGCACGGCGATGTCGTGGTTGTGCCGGTCCAGGTCCGGGACGGAGAGCATGGCTTCCTGCAGGGTGATGGCGACCTGCTGTTCGCGGGCGTGGGCCTGGCGCAGTTCCTGGTTCAGCCGGTGCAACTCGAGGGCCCGCACGTACAGCTCCGCTGCCATGCCCTTCTCCCGCTCGGTGAACTCCTCGACGAGCTCGCGGGCCCGGCGTGAGTGGACGAAGGCGGTGACGTCTTCGGCCTGCTGGACGATCCACTTCACCTGGCCGTCGGGCCCCGGAATCGGGGTGTGGATCGCGGACCACCAGCGCTCATCGAACCCCCCTGGCTGGTCGGCAGCGGGAACGTCGTAGCGCTGCAGCACCAGTGTTTCCGCTTTCCCGGTGGTCAGGACCCGCAGCAGTGACGCCTTGAGGTTGTGTGCTGCGTCTTCGGCGGGGGCGGAGGGGTTTTCCGGCAGGGCGTCGAAGAAGTTCTTCCCGACCAACTCGGGCCGGGTCAGCGCGGTGCTCCGCAGGAACGCCGGATTGACGTAGTGGATGACCAGGTCCGTGTCCAGCACCAGGTACGGGCTTGGGGTGGCGTCGAAGAACGCTGTGAAATGGATGTCCGCTGTCATCACGCGCCCTACGGGTTCCGCGAGGGCGATTGCCTGTACTTCCAATCTAGGTGCGGTACGGCTCTGCGTGCGATTCGGCGTTCGGGAGTGATCGTTCTGCCGGTCCACGTCAGGCGTCTCGCGGACCTGGTCCCCGCGTTCCTGCACGAGCAGGCTTCTTACGGGTGTACCGGCCGGGTGGCCGGTTCCCGAGCGCTTCTGTGCAGCAGCACGATCAATGCCACGGCGACGGCGAGGCTCGCGGCGAACCCGCCGAACAACCGCGACCGCTCCGCGGGCGCCACGATGTCGATGTCGTAGAGGTGATAGGCCAGGTGAACGGCCTGTGCCGACGTCCAGGCCGTCAGAGCGTGGGCGAGATGGCGCCTGCGCAGCAGCAGGGCGCCGAGCACCAGGGCCACGGCCAGGACGAGATACGTGGTCGACACCAGATGGGCGTTCTCGAAGAAGGGCACGTGCGAGCGGGCCATGCCCGTGCCCATCGCGCTGCCGGCGTGCAGCCAGCCACGCGCGCCCTCGATCCACAGCACCCCGAGCGTGGCGGCACCGAACCTCCCGACCCAGGCCTCCATACGGCGCGGGTCCGGCGGCGTCTCGACGGACGACCGTTCCTCGTCCCGGACCGCATGAATCTCACCCGCGGCGGGCCCGGACTCCTCCGACGGTGACATGAAGGCCCGCACCCTCACAGGACGAGGCAGCACATCGACGCTCCGACCCCCGTGACCACCAGAGCGGCCAGGGCGAGCAGCACCAGGACGGGGAAGCGGTGAGCCGACAGCCACGCGACGGTCTTGAGAGCTTGGGCCTGAGCCATTTCCATGCGCCTTCCGTCCCTTCGGGGTGAGCAGCCGCCCACACCATAGGTGCGCCCCCCAGCGCCAGCCATCCTTTCGATGTGGTTCGAAACGTCCGCCGGACGGCGCGCGCTCCGCTCACCCCCGGGTCCGCATCGGTCCGACGTCAAGCGGGCTGAACCCCCTGGCCGGTTCCTGTACACATGACTGCCAAGAAGCTGTCACACGCCCACCGGAATGCGGTTCGGCCGGCGCCCGTTTTTCCTGACATGACTGTTGGTGCAGCCCTCAACGCGTCCGACGCTCCGAACCAGGTCGACGCCACCGTCCAACTCGCCCAGGAGGCAGCGGGGTTCGGTGTGGCGTCGGCCTGGTTCGGGCAGACCTTCGGCGCGGACTCGCCCCAGCTCGCGGCGATCGTCGGGCGCGAGGTTCCCGGACTGCAGGTCGGCACCTCCGCCATCCCCGTGTTCGGCCGGCACCCGCTGCTGGTCTCCAGCCAGGCCCAGACCGCCCAGGCCGCGACCCACGGCCGCTACCACCTCGGTCTGGCCCTGGGCACCAAGCACCTGACGGAGACCGGTTTCGGCCTGCCCTTCGAGCGTCCCGTCAAGAGGCTGCGTGAATTCCTCACCGCTCTGCGGCAGTTGACCGACACCGGCACGGCCGACTTCCAGGGCGAACTGCTCACCGCCACCACCGCGGGGCCGCGTGCCCTGGCGGACCACATCGTGCCCGCCCTGACCGCCGCGGCCGAGGCCGCAGGCCGCTCCGCGCCCAGGATCGTGGCCCTGGTGCCCGGCGTGGTCACGGACGACGTCGACGCGGTGCGGGCCAAGGCCGCCGAGAACCTCGCCTTCTACGAACAGTTCCCGTCCTGCGCGCGCGTCATCGAACTCTCCGGCGGCCGACGAGCCGCCGATCTCGCCGTGATCGGCGACGAGAAGACGGTCGAGGCCGAGGTGCGCCGTTACCGCGACGCCGGCGCCACCGAGGTCGTGTTCTCGCTCACCGAGATCGCCGGAGACGCCGACCGCCGGCGCACTTGGCGGCTTCTGGGCGAACTGGCCGGCTGAGCGCACCCCTCGCCTCGACACCCCCCTTGCCCGATGGCACCCCCGCACAAAGGAGATTCCCCATGACCACCGAGGCCACCACCACGGACCTCCACGCCTTCACCGAGAACTGGCTGGAGTGGCACCGCGCCCAGGAGGCCCGGCTCGCCGCCCCGCACGGCTTCCTGGCGATCACCGGCCTGCACTGGCTCGACGACCGGCCCCAGCGCTTCCCGGACGCGCCGGGCGCGTGGCGCACCGGGTCCGACGGCGTCGTCGTGGACCTCGACAAGGGCGAGGAACTGGTCGTCGAGGGAACGTCGGTGCGCGGCGAGCATCACTTCGGAGTGCTTCCCGAACGCGGCGGCGTCGACGCCGTCTGGGGAAACGCCGTCATCGAGGTCGCCAAGCGGGGCGGCCAGGACATCGTGCGCCCCCGGCACCCGGACGCGCCGCTGCGCACGGCTTTCACCGGAACGCCCGCCTACGCCCCGGACCCGCGCTGGGCCGTGACGGGCCGCTACGTCTCCTTCGACACTCCGCGGCCGACCACCGTGGGCGCCGCGGTCGAGGGCCTTGAACATGTCTACGACGCTCCGGGCAGGGTCGAGTTCGAGCTGGACGGGCGCCCGCTGTCGCTGACCGCGTTCCCCGGCCATGGTCCGGGCCGGCTGATGGTGCTCTTCACCGACGCCACCTCCGGGGTCACCACCTACGCCGCCAACCGGGCCCTGGCCCTCGATCCTCCCGCCGCCGACGGCACGGTTCTCCTGGACTTCAACCGCGCCACGAACCTGCCGTGCGCCTACACGGACCTGGCCACCTGCCCCCTGCCCCCGGCCGAGAACCGGCTGCCGGTGGCGATCGAGGCCGGGCAGAAGCTCCCTCGTGAGCGGGGCGGCTCCTGAGCCGGACACGGCGTGCGTCGACTTGAGGAGGCGCCGAGTCGGCCGACCTCGACGTGGACCGGTGACAGGCTGGTCACGTCCCGAGCGGAGCAGGTCCGGCCATGCGGTGAGGCCGGAACGGTCGGCGTTGACACCCAGGCGGTGTGGCGTCCGTCAGCGCGCCGGTCTTTGGGGCCTCCTTGGTCACTTGGGGATCCCAACCGAGTGCCACCGTCTTCTCCTTCGGTGGGGGCCTCGGCCTCAGGCAGCCGGCGGAACAACGATGACCGTGCCCACCGTGCCTTCGGCGGCGCGGGCGTGCCGTGCGGGCAGTTCGGCCAGCGGCACCCGTTCGGCGACGTCGACCCGCAGCTGTCCGCCGTCGATCAGCGCGACCAGTCGCGACAGCTGATCGGCGTCGCTGCGGACGAACAGGTCGATGCCGCGCACGCCGCGCTCCTCGTCCGAGAGTGCGGGCATCCATACGGTCGTGTTCACCACGACGCCGCCTGGACGGACCAGCGTGACTGGCCGCCTCGCCGCTGCGCGGACTTGCTGTGGCGATCACATGGGCTTCAGCTGACGGCCGGGCAACGCGTGCTGATCAACCCTGGTCGCCGGCCACGTCGCTGCCGGGAGTGTGCGGCAGCTCCACTGGTATGGGGCCGCGGATGTTGCCGTCGACGGAGTCGAACGACGTCGAGGCGACGCGGATGCGGACCTGACGGTCAACTCCCTCTGTTCGCACTGCTTTCGTCCAAGGACGTCAAGGCTCTGGCCGGCCTGCCGCTCTTCCGCAACCAAGGGAAGCCGGACGATCCCTGTACAACTACCGGACGCAACCTCGCAGCCAAGACACTTCGCTCCGGCCTGAAGACGTTCCCGGCGGGCGCGTGGCCGAGGAAGCGGAGGGCCCGGTCTCGGCGCCCGACGTCGCACACCGGGGGCGCCGACTGCCAGAGGCCTTCCGGGACCTCACCACCACCCCGCGCTACCGGCCCCGCCGAATCCATACCCGCCCGGGCGAGGATCACGGGGCCGCATGCCCCTGCCTGGCCAGGTCCACTGCCGTGCGGACGCCGGCGGCGTACTGCGACGGGCACTCCCACGCCGCGAAGTGACCGCCGGCCGACTCCTCCGTCCAGGAGCGGACGTCGAAGAAGCGTGCCGCGAACTCTCGGGGCGCGTTGACGAGGTCCTTCGGAAAGATCGTGAACGCCGTGGGGATGTCGATGCGCCCGGTCGGCTTCGCCGCGCTCTCGGCGTAGGGAGTGAAGGAGGTGCCGATGGCACCGCTGACCCAGTACGCGGTGATCCAGGTGAGCAACTCGTCCCGGGTGAAAACCTTCTCCACATCGCCGCCGCAGTCGGTCCACCCCCGCAGTTTCTCCAGGATCCACGCTGCCAGGCCCGCCGGTGAGTCACCGAGCGCGACCGCCAACGTGTGCGGCTTGGTGGCCTGTTCGTGCATGTAACCGCCCTCCGTGGCCTGCCAGTGGTGACCGTGACGGACATACGCCCGCTCCCCGTCGGACAGGTCGCTCGGCGGGTCCACCAGGAAGCGGTACTGCGACACGTCCGTCAGGTGCAGGGCGGCCACGCGGTCGGGGTGAGCGGCGGCCAGTGCCTCCGCGACGTCGCAGCCGACATCGCCTGCGGACACCACGTAGCGCTCGTAGCCGAGCTCGGTCATGGCGTCGGCGACCGCTTCGGCCATGTCCCGCGCCGACATGCCACGGCGGGTGACAGGCGCGGCGAACGGGTAGCCGGGCAGGGCCGGGACGACCACGTGGAGGCCGGACAGCAAGGGCCAGACCCTCTCGAACCGCAGGACCGAGTCGGGCCACCCGTGCAGGAGCACCACCGCCACCGCGTCGGTGCGGGCCGCTCGCAGATGGATCGCCCGCAGCGGTGCGTCGGCCGAGCCCGCCAGGGTCCAGGGCAGGGCGCGGAGCCGGGCCTCGTGCTCGCGCCAGTCGTAGGAGCGGGCCCAGTAGGAGATGAGGTCCGCGAGGTAGTCGCCGTCGACACCGCGCGCCCATCCGAACCCGGTGGGGACGTCGACTCGACGGTAGCCCCGCAGGCGCAGGCGCAGGTCGTCGAGCACCGACTGCTCCACGGTCATGGGAGCGGCCTCATCCGTCCTGATCATGCTCGGTCGTCCTCTCGTTCGTTCATGCTGTGACCCACGTCCTCGTCCCGGCGACGCCCCGGAAGGCCTCCTCAGAGGCGTCTACCCCGGGGCGCCTACGAGGCAACGACGGGCCACCCGGACGCGGACGGCACCGGTGTCGGCGCTGCACGGCGGCCCCGCCCGCATGCTGACGGCTGACGAACGCCGCCGGTCAGAAGGGTCAGCTGTGGGCGCTGCCGAACCAGCCGGCGGCAGCACGCGCAAACCCGTCTGCGTCGGGATCGGGGCCGTCGGCCCAGGCGACGACGCCGTCCGGACGGACGAGGAGGGCCCCGCAGCCCACTTCGTTCCTGGCTGATCCGGCGACGTACCGGATCCGGTCCTCGCGTCCGGCGAGGGCACCGGCCAGCTTCCGACCGGGTGTGAAGTCGACGGCGATGCCCTGCCCCTCGTGCATGTGGTCGCCGAGGTGCGTTCCGTCCGTGAAGTGGAGGTCGGGAACGTTGCGGCCGACCAGAGGATGCGTGCTGCCCAGGTCGTAGCGCTGGGAGGAGCCCGACGTCCGGTTGTATACGTACGTGGTTCCATCACGGGTGCGCAGCAGATCGGCGACCAGTGCCTGGAGGGCCTGGGAGTGCGGGCCAGGCCTCATGACCGCACTCTGGGCGCGGGTCCAGTCCAGGATCTGTGCACCGACCGGATGACGTTCTCGCGTGTACGTTCCGAGGAGGCCGTCGGGGGCGTGTCCGTGCACGGTCGCGGCGAGCTTCCAGCCCAGGTTCATGGCGTCGGCGATGCCGGTGTTGAGTCCCTGTGCGCCCAGGGGTGAGTGGATGTGGGCGGCGTCGCCGGCGAGCAGGACGCGGCCTCGCTGGTAGGAGGTGGTCTGCTTCGCCCGGTCGGTGAAGGTCGACACGAGCAGGACGTCTTCGAGAGTGACGTCGGTGCCGGAGACGTGGCGCAGCACGCTTTGCAGGTGCTGGACGGTCGGCGGCCGGCCGCGGTCGTAGGCTCCGCGGTCGTAGTCGATGATGCCGATGTGGCCGGGGGTGGGCATCTGCAGGTACATGCCGGTGGGGGTGAGGCTGAAGCCGGGCTGGAGCTTGTCGGGGTCGGCGACGGTGGCGAGCATGGTGTAGCCGGTGAACTGCGGTTCGGTGCCGGTGAACTCGAAGCCCCCCAGGCCCCGGACCGTGCTGCGTCCGCCGTCGCAGCCGACGAGCCAGCGCCCCTCGTGTTCGTGGTCGCCTGCCCGCACGGTGACGCCCTCGGTGCCCTGGCGCAGGTCCGACACCTTGGCGCCGCGGCGGATGTGGACACCGACCTTCGCTGCTTGCTCCGTCAGAACGGTTTCGACCGCTTCGAGGCTCGTCATCAGGCCTTCGAGCACGGGGCCCGGGAGCCGGTAGGGCAGGGCAGTGGTGTCGATGGCGGCCGCGTCGAGCATCATGCCGGCGAAGTGCGACACGCTGCGCGGCGCCGGGGCCGTGTCCTGGTCCTCGTCCTCGTCCTCGTCCTCGTCCTCGTCCTGGTTGCCGTACTTCTCGACGCCGGAGGCGATGAGGAGTTCCTTCAGCAGGCCGCGGCGGTGGAAGACCTCGGCCGAGCTCGCGGACAGACCGCGCATGCCGAGAGGCATCGTCTTCCAGGGAGTGCTCCGCTCATCCTGCTCCAGGACCAGCACATCGCAGCCGGCGAGTCCGAGTTCGCAGGCCAGCAGAAGGCCGACGGGTCCTGCGCCCGCTATCAGTACGTCATGCATCAGTCGTTCCGCTCGTGGTGGTGATGAAGGGTGGATGGGCGGGGCTCACTGGAACAGGGTCAGGTCGATGGAGTCGCCCAGCGCCCGGCAGCCGGCGTCGTTGCCGTGCAGGTGGTCACCGGCGTGGAATTGCTCCCTGATCCGGCCCGGACGGGCGGGATCGCTCCAGACGGCGTCGAAGTCCAGGACCGCGTCGAAGGCCCCGCTCGTGCGGATCCATTCGTTGACCTCCTGGCGCACCCGCTCGCCTTCCGGTGAGAAGATCTCGTCGCCCTCGTACGGGGTGAGCGTGCATGCGTACACCCTCACGCCGCGGGCGCGGGCCCGGGCGATGATCTGGCGGTAGCCGGCGGTCAGGTCGTCGGTGGTCACCGGGGCGCCGGGAAACATGGCGAGGAACTCCGGCGAGGGACCGCTGCCGTCCCGCGGCGCGTACGAGACGCCTATGTCGCCCAGGCCGATGGCCACGATGACGTGGGCCAGACCAGGAGTGGCCAGTACGTCGCGGTCGAAACGGGCCAGAGCTGCCTCGCCCAGCCCTTCGTTCAGCAACCTGTTGCCGCTGATGCCCTGGTTGGAGACGCAGACGGCGGTCCCACCGCGTTCCGCAAGGCGCTCGGCCAGGCGGTCGGTCCAGCGCCGGTTGGTGTCGGGAGTGGTACCCGAGCCGTCGGTGTTGGAGTCGCCGATGACCGCGAGCGTGCTCAAGGGCACGTCTGCCCGTACGTCCATCCCGGAGATGAGGGCCTGCAGGGGCAGCGACTCGGCCGTGGCAGGCAGAGTCGGCGCGTCGACGCAGTTGCCCGGGATCGTCCACGCGGTCTGCACCCCCATGGCATGACAGGTGGGACTCTTGACCGCGTCCGGCACGTACAGGCTGACGGACAGCGTCGAAAGGGCCGGCGTGCACAGCTCGATCGGGTCGCTGAGCATCGGGGCTCCGGTCGGGACGGTCACGGCCTGCTTGCCGTCGAAGGTGAGGACCCGTTCACTGCCCGGCGTGATCCTGCCGTCCGGTGCCGTCAAGGCGATGCAGGCAGCCCCGATGACCAGTGGCGCGGTGCCGTACTCGTTGGTTACGCGCAGACGTACCTGCCGTCCGCCTCCGCTGATGCGTACCACCTGGCGCAAAGTCGTGTCGGCGAACGAGGGCAGGGGGCCGAACGCGTCGATCGGTGCGTGGGGCGAGGCACCCCACGTCCGAGCCCAGCCGTCGTCCGCAGGGCCCGCCCCGCCGATGGTCGTGGTGTCGGTGATCCCGGTCATCGGGAACCTCCTGATCCGGGTCGTACGTCGTGTGGTCACCCGCGGCGGCCGTCATGTACGCCGCGCTGCGAAGAGGCTGGCGTAGTGCGCTCACAGGAGGCGCACACCGCGTTGACACGAGCACTCCTCAGGACGGGGGGCTCGGTGAGTTGCCCGCGTGTTGCCGACCGCCTGCGCAGGGCGATCGGCGGCCGTCCCGCCCCGTCTGCTCCGGACGCTGTCGGGGCGCGTGCGGATTTGGTCATGTGTGTGGGCTCACGCGAGGATGCACGAATGGACGGGGAGGCGCGGCTGCGCATCGCGGTGCTCGGCACGTTCCGGACGTCACGCGGCGAGACCGTTGTGCCCGTGCCCGGGGCCCGCCTCCAGCATCTGGTGGTCCGGCTGGCGCTGGCCGGAGGCGCCCCGGTCGGACAGCGGACGCTGATCGAGGCGATCTGGCCCGAGGACGCTCCCGCCGACCCGGCGCACGCCTTGCAGGCGCTCGTGTCGCGACTGCGCAAGGCGCTCGGCTCCGCGTCCGCGGTCGTACAGGCCGCGGGCGGCTACCGGCTGGCTGTGGACGCCCAGGACGTGGATGCGCTGCGCTTCGAACACCTCACCGCGGCCGGACGGGAACGTCTGCGCGCACGGGACTGGCACAGCACGGCAGCCCGGCTCCGAGAAGCGATCACCTTGTGGAGCGGGCCCCTGGGCGCACCACCTGGCGTGGTGGCTGCGGTGGAGCCCGCAGCAGCCACGCGCCTGGCCCACGCGTCCCTCGATGCCGTTGCCGACCTGGCTGAGGCCGAACTCTCCCTCGGCAACGCAGTTCCCGCCGCCGACCGCCTGAACGGCCTGCTGTCCGAGCAGCCACTGCACGAGCGGGCTCTCGCGCTGCTCATGGATGCCCTGGCCGTCCAGGGACGTGAAGGCGAGGCGCTGACACGGTACGAACACTTTCGCCGGCACCTGGCCGATTCCTTCGGCACCGACCCCGGCGCAGCACTGCGTGAACGGCACCTGCGTCTGCTGCGCGCCCAACAGGAGCCGGAACCAACCGCCTTCGCCGCGCGTACCAAGGCCCCTGGACACCTGAGCAATCTGCCCGCAGCTCTGACCAGCTTCATCGGTCGGGACGACGACCTCGCCCGCATCGACACCCTGTTCGCCTCCGGCCGTCTGGTCACTGTGCTCGGTCCCGGCGGAGCGGGCAAGACCCGCCTGGCCATCGAAAGCGCTCGTCGCCGGCAGCGCGCATACCGTGACGGTGCCTGGCTGGTCGATTTGGCCTCGGTCACCGAACCCGGCAAGGTCGGCGCCGCGGTCCTGGCCGCGATCGGCATGCGCGGCTCCGCGTTCCTCGATGCCGGAGGGCCGCGCGAGCGATTCTCCGACAACGCAGGGCCGCGCGATCGCTTCCCCGGTGCTGGAGCGCCGAACGGCGCCGGAGGGCCCCGCGCTCAGTTCTCGGCCGAAGTCGACGCGGTGGCCGATCAGCTCGACGGCCTCGAGATCCTTCTCGTGCTGGACAACTGCGAGCACGTGATCGACACTGCCGCGCACCTGACCTCGGCGCTGCTGCGGCGATGCGTCGGTCTCCGGGTGCTGGCCACCAGCCGCGAGCCGCTCGCCGTCGACGGGGAGACGCTGGTCCCGCTCGGCCCGCTGGCCGTGCCCGGCACGGACACGGACCTGGACGAGATCCGCCATGTGCCCTCGGTCCGCTTGTTCACGGAGCGCGCAGCGGCAGTGCGCCCCGGCTTCGACGTCAACGAAAGCAATCACGCCGACGTGCTGCGCATCGTGCGCGACCTGGACGGCCTGCCACTCGCCCTGGAACTGGCGGCGGCCCGACTGCGCACCCTCTCCCTGACCGACCTGGCGACGGGGCTCACCGACCGGTTCGAACTGCTCGCCACCGGCAGCCGCACCGCCTCGGCCCGCCACCGTACGCTGCGCGCCGTCATCGCCTGGAGCTGGGACCTCCTCGATGAGGACGCACGCACCGTCGCGGAGCGCGTCGCGGTACTGCCAGGCGGTGTCACACCCGCATCAGCCGCGGCCGTCTGCGCCGGAACGGCAGTCCCTGTCCGCGCCGTCCCCGACCTCCTCGCAGCCCTGGTCGACCGCTCCCTGCTGCAACTCGTTCCCGACAGTGGCCGGTACCGCATGCTGGAGACGATCCGGCAGTACGGGCTGGAGCGTCTCGCCGCCCACCAACCCCCGGCAGACGTCCAGGACTTGGCCGCCGAGTACCTGGCAGATCTGGTCGCCCACCATGACCCGCTGACCCGGGGCCCCCGGCAGATCGAAGCCCTGCGTACGTTGAGCTCCGAGCATGACAACGTCATCGCCGCCCTGCGCCACCTGTGCGACAGCGAGGCCGCCGACAAGGCGATCGCGCTGACCTTGGACCTCACCTGGTACTGGCAGATCCAGAGCCGCCACGAGGACGCCGCCTACTGGCTTGCACAGGCCGTCGCGCTGCCCGGCGAGCGCTCCGGCGGCCGATACGACATCGCCCGAGCGATGTTGCACTTCAACGCGCACACCGGCCAGGGCTCCTCGTTCAAGGACCTCCTGGCCGAGAGTGAGCCGGATCTGCGGGAGATCACCGGCCGCCTGCTCAGTTGCCCCCAACACTCTGTCTTCACCGGCGCCTTGGCCGCCGTCGGACTCGCCCTTTCGAACGAGACCGCGGAAAGTGAGGCGCTGCTTCAAAGCTTCCTCGACGGGCCGGACACCTGGCTCGCCGGTTACACCCGCATCTCACGCGCCCATGCCTGCGAGAACCGCGGTGACCTCGACCAGGCACGCGAGGATGTCGCAGCAGCCCTGGGCTGCTTCACCCAGGCCGGCGACCACTGGGCCGTAGCCATGGCCCTGCCACTGCGTTCGCTCCTGCGCCAGTACGACGGCGAACTGAGCGAAGCCCTCGCCGACTTGCAGGAAGCACAACGGCTGGCCGAGCAGTTCGGGGCACTCAGCCTCGGCGACGAGATCTTCCTCGCCCTGCGCCAGTTCGACCTCCTCATCCGACTTCAACGGACGGCCGAGGCCACCGACCTCCTCGCTGCGACCCGCCGACACGCGCTGCGTTCGACCTCACCCGAGATGGCTGTCCTGCTCGACGCCCGCGAGTCCAGCCTGCACCTTCAGCTGGGTGACCTGGACCGCGCCGGCCGGCTCATCGACGCGGCTGAGGCTCGCATGCGCGAGCCTGCTTCGCACGGCGGTGAGCACGGCCACGCCTTGATCGCGACCGTGCGAGGTGAGTTCTGCCTTCGGAACGCCGACGCACCGGCGGCCGCACATGCCCTGCACACGGCGTATGCAGCCGCGATGCGCAGCCGCGACCTACCGCTCGTGGCCACCGTGGCCGTGGCCGTGGCCGGCTTGGCGGAGCTGTACGCGCGGCCTGACGACGTGGCCACCCTCCTCGGAGCCGCCGCACGCCTGCGGGGCGCCCACGACCTCACCGACCCGCACATCCGAGCACTGCGCACACGCACGCAGGCGATTCTCGGTGAGACGGACTTCAGCATGGCGTACAGCGGCGCCTGGCAACTCGACGTACCCGCCGCGTTGGCCCGAGTCGATCCTGCGTTGCTGTGCCGGTGATCCGGCCGCTCAGGCCCGTACGCCGGATGCCGCCGACTGCAGCACCGTCCCTACGAGCGCGGTGAGGTGGTCCGACACAGGTTGAAGTCACCGCTCACCGGAAGGACGAGGGTGCCCGGTACCGCCGTGGCGCCGCCGCACCCAAGGCACCGGCATCACTGCCGTGGGTACTGGTACCGACCGCGGTCGCCGCCCTCGTGGTGGCGCTCGACCAACTCGTGTGCGCCACCGCGCTCCAGACGATCCACCAAGACCTGGGCGCCTCCATGACGAGCCTGGAGTGGACCGTCAACGCCTTCAGTCTCAGCTTCGCCGCACTGATGATCCCCGGCCTGGTCGTCTTCGCTTCTGCCTCGGCCGCATGCGCCTTGGCTACGAACATCGGACTGCTGATCGCCGGCCGCGTCCTCCAGGGCGTCGGCCGGCACGTTGATCCAGAAGATCCACTGCCAGGCCAGACCCTGCGTGACGGCGCCGCCGACGAGCGGGCCGCCCACGACGGCGAGACCCATCACGGCAGCCTAGATGCCCACGACAGTGCCGCGCTAGTGCGGCGGCGCGGCCGCGGTCAGGAGCGCCAGAGCCGCCGGCGAGATCCGAACATCCTTCTCGTCGCGGCCTCGATGTTCCCCTTGGGGTGGGCGCTGGTTCGGTCCGGCCCGGCGGGCTGGGCCGGCGGGGAGGTCCTCGGCTCCCTGGCCGGCGGTCTCGTCCTGCTCGCCGGGTTCGTCGGCTGGGAGCGGCGGGCCACAGAACCGACGCACGGTCTTCGTCCTGACATCCCGGCGTAGCCGACCGGTTCACAGCCCGCTCCTGATGGCGGGCGGCACCCACGAGGTCCGCGGGTGCCGCCCGCCGTCATCGCCTGTTCACCTGCTCGGTCAGCCTGCCCTTGCGGAGGGTGAGTACGCGGTCGGACTGGGTGGCCAGACGCTGGGAGTGGGTGACGACGACCACGCACTTGTTCTGTTCGTGGGCGAGGTCTCGGAAGGTGTCGATGATGCCCTGGGCGGTGTCCTCGTCGAGATTTCCGGTGGGTTCGTCGGCGAAGAGGATGTCGACGTCGCAGGCCAGTGCACGGGCGATGGCGACGCGCTGCTGCTGGCCGCCGGACAACCTCATGACGCTGCGGGTGGCCATCGACGTGTCCAGTCCGATGTCGTCCAGCAGGCGAAGGGCGCGGGCCCTGCGGCTGCCTTGGGCGGGCCTGACGCCGGTGATCTCCATGGCGCAGACGACGTTCTGCAGGGCGGTCATGTAGGTGAGGAGGTTGTACTGCTGGAAGACCGTGGCGACGTGCTTGTTGCGATAGCGCCCCAGGCCCAGCTCCTTGAGGTCCCGGCCTTCGAAGCTGATGGTGCCGCTCGTCGGGGTGTCGAGGCCGCTGGCGAGGCTGAGCAGGGTGGTCTTGCCGCTGCCGGAGGGGCCCAGGATCGTGTAGAACGTGCCGCGTTCGAAGGAGTGGTCGATGTCCCGGAGAACCGTGGTGCGGCGACGCTGATCCGAGTACGTGTGGCTGACCCGGTCGAGACGGAGGACGGGCGGGGTCGCGGTGGCATTGGTCATGGCGGGTCACTTGCCGTTCGTGAGGATGGAGCGGGGGCTGAGGCGCAGCACGGAGGCTGCCGGGATCGCGGCGGCGAGCAGGCCGATCCCGAGTCCGACGCCGCCGACGAGGGCGAGGTTCGCGGGTTCGAGCACCACGGTGATCCTGTCGATGGGATCGGCGTTCTCGACCGGCTGGTCGTCGGGGTCGATGCCCTCGTCGAGGCCGGTGCTGCCCGGAGGGGGCGGCTGCCAGGCGTCGATCCTCTGCTGGGCCGAGGCGGCTTCCCTGCCGAGCAGTGACTGACCCGCGCTCTGCGTCAGTCGTGGCGCGATCACGGACCCCAGCGCGATGGCCAGGGCGGCCACGGCGGTGATCTCCAGGGCCTGCTGGGTGATGAGCTTCCACTTCTTCTCGCCCAGGGACACCAGCACGCCGTACTCCCTGCGGCGCTGCTTGACGGCGAGGTTGACGAGGAGGGTGAGGACAGCGGCGCCCGCGAGGCCGATCAGCCACATGGCGAGGGTGGCGGTGGAGCTGATACTCCTGAGCGGTCCGGTCATCTGCTGCACGGCCTTGTCGTTGACGTCGAGCGCGAAGCCCTCCAGCGCGGAGCCGGCCAGCCTTTCGGCCTCGTCCCTGAAAACCTCCTGGTCATCGGGGTCCCTGAGGAGGAAACCGGCCCTGGTGATCCGCTGGGCCCCGCCACCGGAGGCGTTGAGAGTGGCGAGGCCACCGACAGTGCCGTAGATCATGTTGGCCGGGTTGACGCCGTACTCGGGCTCCAGTTCGGTGTCAGGGCGCGGGTCGCGGAAGATGCCGGCGACGGTGAACTGCCCCGTCGTCTTCTCGTCGTTTCCCGTCAGGGTCACCTTGTCGCCGGTCTTGAGGCCGTTCTTCCCGGCCAGGCGCTCCTCGACCAGGATCCGCCTGGTGTCCTTGTCGGCGGCAGTCAGGTGCTTTCCGGAGAGCAGCTTGAACCTGCCGCTGCGGAAATCGGTGAGCAGTGAGGAATCGAGGAGGCCGATGCCCGCGGTGCCGCCTGGTCCCATGGCCCCCTCCCCACCGTCGGTGACGAGTCCCACCTCTCCTTTGAGGAGCACCCGGTCCCACATCGAGTAGGTGTACTTCTCGACTTGGGGCAGCTCGCCGATCTTTTCGACCACCGCGGAGTCGATCGTCGGTGCTTGGCCCATGTTTCCCTGAGCCTGCGGGTCCATGGCGAGTGTGACTTCTGCGCCTACCGATCTTTCGGCGTCCAGCTCGGCCCGGGCGGTCGCCGCGTTGATCAGTACGCCGGCCAGCACCATGAGGGAGATCACCAGGAACGTGGCGAAGGTGATCAGCGTTCGGCCTTTGCGGGCCCACAGACTGAGACCTGCGCGTTTGACGAAGTTCATGCATATGGCTTTCTGGGTTCGGGCCGGCGGCCTATTCGCTGTCGGCCAGGATCGAGCGGGGGTGCAGGCGGAGGATCCCGATGCCCGGGACGACGGTGGAGACCAGAGAGATGCCGAGGCCGAGGCCGAGGACTTTTCCTACGTCCGCGGGATCGACGCGCACCGTGGGAGGGGCGACCTCCGCGTCCGGCACCCCCGCCGCCACGGTGTTCCGCTGCGGGCGGTCGAGCAGGGCGCCGCGCAGGGAAGGTCCGGCGGCATGCCCCGTCAGTGCGGCGACGGCGACGGCGGGCAGGCACACCACCGCGGCCTCCACGATGTGCTGAAAGACGAGCTTCCACTTCTTCTCGCCCATCGACAGCAGCACTCCGAGCTCGTGGCGCCGCTCCCGGATCTGCAGCATCACGATCAGGCCGAGGATCAGGACACCGGCAAGGGCGATGACCCGGACGATCAGGCCGGCCAAGGCACCAACCCGCTGAATGGGTCGGACCTGGTCGCGGTACGCCTTGTCGTTCACGCGGAAGGCGAAGTCCCCGGTCCCGAGCAGCCTCTTCGCCTCGGCGTACAGCCCCTCGGCCTGCTCAGGCGAACCGACCCTGAACACCGCTTCGTCGAGACCGGCCGCATCACCGCCGAGCCTCTCCACGACGGGTGCCGGCACGTAGAGGGTGTTGCCGGGCAGTTCGTTCGAGGGAGTCCACTGCGACGGATCCGGCCTGGGGTCCTGGAACACGCCGAGGACCTTCACCGAGACCTTGCGTTTGCCATCGGCGGACCCCACCCGCACCGTGTCACCGACCTTGAGACCGTTCTTCGCGGCGAGGCGTTCCTCGATCACCGCGACTGCGCGGTCGGCGTCCTGCGGGACGATGCCACGCCCGGAGGTGATCTTCGCCGATCCGTACGCGAAGGGCAGCAGCATGCCCAGGTCCCGCACACCTCGCAGCGCCAGCGGTCCCCCTTCGCTCCCACCGCCGCGGCCGCCGCGCGGCTTCGGCTCCGGTGGGGCGAGCGGGTCGAGACCGTGCGCACCTGCCGTCAGCGGGAGCAGCGGGTTGTAGCGCGTCACGGGCGGCTTGGAGCCGAGACGGTCGGCCAGGGCCGGGGACAGCCGCTTGCCTTCGATCGTCACGTCGACACCGACCGTGCGCTGCGCCTCGGTCTCCTGGCGTGCGGCGGCCGCCTCCAGCAGGAACCCGCCGAGGAGTAGGCAGCAGATCACGACGAAGATGCCGAGCAGGGCGGCGGTGCGGGATTTCCTGGCCCGCAGGCTCATCCCGGCACGCTTGACGAAATTCATGCGGCCAGTGGAACAGGCGGTTCTTTGCAGCGGGATAAACGCGTTACAACGGCATAAGGACGGTCCGCGACTGCGCCGGGTCGGACGCCGTCGTCCTTACACGACCGCAAACATGGTCTTGGTTTCATGGGGCCATGAGAGTTCTGGTAGCCGAGGACCACCGCGTGCTCGCCCGCGCCGTCGCGGTCGGCCTGCGCCGGGAGGCGATGGCGGTCGACGTCACCCACACCGGCGACGCCGCAGAGCGCATGTGTCTGCTGACGGCGTACGACGTCCTGATCCTCGACCGCGACCTGCCGGTCATGAGCGGGGACGAGGTCTGCAGGCGCCTGCGGGAACTCGACGATCCCCCGCGGATCCTCATGCTCACCGCGGCGGGCGACCTCACCGACCGCGTCTACGGACTGACCACTCTCGGCGCCGACGACTATCTGACCAAGCCCTTCGACTTCAGCGAACTCGTCGCCCGCGTACGGGCGTTGAGTCGGCGGCCGCCCACCCCGCGGTCGTCCGTGATGCGGCACGGCGGCATCACGACGGACCCGTCGAGACGCGAGGCGTCCATCGAGGGCCGCCCGCTGGCCCTGACACCCAAGGAGTTCGCGGTCCTCCACCTGTTGGTCGAGGCCCAAGGAGCTCCCGTCGCGCACGACGAAATCGTCCGCACCCTCTGGGACGAGCACCTCACCCCGCAGACCAGCGCGGTCCGTGCCACCGTCAGCCGACTGCGCGGCAAACTGGGGGACCCCGGCGTCATCACCGTCGACACGGGACAGGGGTACCGACTGTGCGACTGAGCCCCCGCGCGTACCTCGGCCAACTCCCCTTCCGGGCCCGTCTGGCCGCGACCATCTTCGCCCTGTTCCTGCTCACGGGCGTGGCTCTGCTCGCCTTCGTCGTCCTGCTCGCGCGCCACGGGACGGCCCAGCAGGTTCAAGGCCTCGCCGTCAGATACGCGGACACGCCCGATAGCTACGTCGACCTCCACCCGGCCGCCCGGCCCGTGGAGCGCGGACCGACAGCGCCGGGACCTCGATGGGACACGGCCGAGATCCAGAAGATCGACCAGACCATCCAGGCCGTGCAGGACACCGCCCTGCGCCAGATGGTCCTCTGGTCCGCCATCGGTCTCCTCTTCCTGGCCCTCCTTGCCGGGCTGGTGGGCTGGTGGCTGGCCGGCAGGGCCCTGCGCCCCGTCGCCTCGATGACCGAGACCGCGCGCCGCATCAGTGAGCAGAACCTGCATCAGCGCCTGGCCCTCAGCGGCCCTGACGACGAACTGCACCGCCTCGCCGACACCTTCGACGCGGTGCTCGACCGGCTGGAGAAGTCCTTCGACAGTCAACGCCGCTTCGTCGCCAATGCCTCCCACGAACTCAAGACGCCCCTCGCCGCCCAGCGGGCCGCCCTGCAAGTCGGTCTCGCCGACCCGCTCCCCGACCATCTCACCGAAGTCCGCGACGACCTGCTGGCCACCAACCGCGAAGCCGAGCAACTCATCGACGCGCTGCTGCTTCTGGCCCGCAGCGACCGCGGACCGGCCGTCGCCGAGAGCGTCGACCTGGCCCTCGCCGCCCAGCTCGTCACCGCTCAACTCGCTCCACAGGCCGAACAGCGACAGGTGGACGTCCACGTCTCGGCCGACACCCCCCTGACCGTCCGCGGTGACCCCGTCCTCCTGCGCCACCTGCTCACCAACGTCATCCGCAACGCCGTCCAGTACAACCACCCGAGTGGTCATGTCCGCGTGCACGTCGAAGCGTGCACCGTGACCGTGGCCAACACCGGCCCGCACGTCCCCGCCCACCGAGTGCCGGACCTCTTCGAGCCCTTCCGCCGCCTCGCCCCCGACCGCACCGCCGACACCGGCCACGGTCTCGGCCTGTCCATCGCCGCCTCCATCGCGTCGTCCCATCACGCGACCCTGACCGCGGAACCGCGCCCCACCGGGGGACTGACGGTCCGTCTGGCATTCTCCTGACGGTTCGAGCTGGGCTGGAGTCGGGGGTGGGTGACCGGCTTGCCGCGCCGCAGGTACACGCGGGTGAGGCAACTGCCCGCCCCGGCACGCGAGTTCGGGGTGCCTGTCGACGGCCCAGGGCCTCAACGCCGCGGGACCGCCGCCTCCCGGGAAGCGGCGGTCCCGCTCATGTCGCGCCCCGGCCGTCACCGGGAGTCCCCGTTGACCACAGCTCGAAGGGGAAGGAGACGGAACCGTGGCCGCAGCGTTTCGAGCCCGGCAGCGACTGTGGCGTGCGCCTCGTTCGCCGTCACGAACGACTCTCCGGACAGGCCGGTCAGGGCAACAGCGGGGAAGCACCGGACCCGGCTTCCCCGGCCGTCACGAACGGAGCACGACGAGACTGCGCTGCGTTCGGTCGCAGGCCGGGGAGGGAACCGGTCCGGGCCCGCCGAGCGACGTCACGGTGCGATGCCGACGCCCTCGATGCGGCTCCATGCCTTTTCCTGTGCGGCGGACATGGCGGGCCAGTGGAGACCACCGGGCCGGGGCCGGACCTGGGTGGCGAACGGGGCGGGGCGGAATGCCGGATCGTAGGAACAACCGCCACCGTAGGTGGTGTCGAACGCGCCGCAGGAACGCGCGATCGAGTTGGGCGTGGGTTTCCGGCCGGTGCGCGTCCATGTGTCCAGGGCCGCCAGGGAGTTGGCGTACTCGGCGTTGCTGAGCGCGCTGTGGTCGCTCTCCCTGGTGAAGGTCTGGACGAGGTTCTCACCGCGGCCGGCGGCCTGGACCGTGGCGCGATAGGCGGCCTCGTGCTCGACGAAGACCTGCGGGTCGTCGATCGCGTGCAGCGTGAGAACAGGCAGTGCGATCCGTCCGGTGAGGTCGCTGTCGTAGGAGAGGTCGCGGCGCGCGCCGGTGTCGGACGAGAAGCGCTCCACACCGGCGTTGAGCGCCTTGTCGTCGTGCGAACCGTCGTAGCGGACCCCGCGGTTGCCGAACGGGTTACGGCCGTCTAGCCGGCTGGCCACGATGTCCCGGACGAGGAAGGCCGCATACTGCATGTTCGTGACCAGGGACCGTTCCGGGATACGGGTGACGGCCAGGATGTCGTCGAGGTTGCGCTGTTGCTGCGCGGTCCGGGCGGCCGGGTCGGAGTCGATGCCGGTGCACTCCTGGAGTCGGCCGTGTACCTCCTCGGGACTGATCGGGGAGTCCGCGGGCAGTCCTTGCCACAGCGGGTACTGCGGCTCGGTGGGACGGGGCAGGTTGCGGCAGTAGTACTGGTAGACCGTGCGCAGGTCCACACGTGTGTCGTAGCCGCGCGAGCCGCCGGCCAGGAAACCGTTGGTCAGCAGAACTCCGTCGTAAGCGCCACGCCTGCCGCCGTAGGCCTCGGTGACCTTGGCGGCCACATTGCCGCCCCAGGACTGGCCGTGCAGGTAGGTGTGGTCGGGGCGGCCGAACCGGCCGACGA
Source organism: Streptomyces sp. SAI-135 (assembly GCF_029893805.1). Taxonomy (NCBI): domain Bacteria; kingdom Bacillati; phylum Actinomycetota; class Actinomycetes; order Kitasatosporales; family Streptomycetaceae; genus Streptomyces; species Streptomyces sp. SAI-135. The sequence continues at coordinate 8,725,434 of NZ_JARXYP010000002.1, read as the reverse complement.
ACAAGCGGCGTACGTTGTCCGTGTCGGCAGCGGCCATCCGGACCCCGTAACCGCCGCGCCGGTACGAGGAGCCCGCCCAGGCATAGCCCTCGTCGACCATCACCGCCCAGCGTTGCAGGTCCTCGGTGGTGGTGGACTCGTCGTAGGAGAAGTCGGGACCGCCGTGGGCGTGGACGACGAGGGAGCCGTTCCAGTGCTTGGGGACGGCCATCGTGAAGTAGGCGCCGTTGGCGTCCCGGCCGGTGTAGCAGTCGGCCTTCTGCGCCAGCCGGCCCGGGCAGGCGGCGGGAGTCGGGCGCGCGGTGTCGGCCGGGGCGGCGGGCGCGCTGCCGAGCGTGGCCACGACCGCGGCCGCGAGCAGTGCCGCCGGCACGGCCGGACGTCGGACGCGGCCCCGAGGACGCGTACCGGGTTCGGGCACGGCAGGTGTGTTCAAGGAACTGCTCCTTCAGGTACTCGGGGGAGAAACATGTGAAGGACCGTGTCCCACAGGTGCGTTCGGGGCCATTGCCGGGCCGGGGGTGACCCGGCACCGGCCGTGACCGTCGTCGCGCGCGGGCGCCGGGGGTGTCAGGTGGTGGGCAGCGGAAGAACCGCCAGCGGCACGTGGTGCTGACCGGAGTGGACGTCACGGTCGCGCAGCGACGCCTGGCTGACGGGACGCGGGAAGGAGATCTTGACGACGTTGAGCGACGGGATGCGGAACATCAGTACGTCGGCCTCGTCGAGTCCGTAGAGCCGGGCCACCGTGCCCTCGTTGAGGTACGTCTCGTCGGCGGCGACGCGATAGCCGTCCGCGTCCCGCAGGAACAGCTCCATGGTGACCCAGAACGGCCCGGCGTTCTTGGACCGGACCTCGTACGCCAGGTCGCCCAGGGTGGTGGGGGCGGGCTCAGCCATGATGGGCGGCCTCCTCGAACTCGGTGCGGAACATGTCGGTGGGGGTACGGGTGTCGACGACGTGGTTGAGCACGAACTCGTACGCCGGGCCGCGCTCGACCTCGGCCGGTGAGGTGGCGAACGCCAGGCTGGGCAGGTAGTCCATGTCGGCCGTCGGCAGATGGAGCATCAAGGGGTTGGCGATCTTCGCGACGGCGGTCGCGGTGCTCTGGTCCGGCGCGTTGACGAGGAGCATGACTCCCACCTCGCGAGGCGGTCCCGCTGCCGGTTCGAGATCGCCGAGGATGGCGTTGTGCCCGTACAGGCGCAGATCGAAGGCGTACTTGTCCTCGCCGAGGCCGATCGTCTGCTCCACCCGCTGCCGGATCATCGTCCGCATGAGATCGGCCCAGTCGTCGATGTTCGCGAGGATGTGCGGGTCGCGGATCGCGCTGAACGACATGGTCTCGTAGCCGGTGATCCGAGCGCCTTCGAGCTTGACGGTGTGCTGGTCGGCGACATGGAACCGCGAGCCCTCGACCCGCACGATGCGGTCGTCCAGTGCGGTGTAGACGGCTTCACGGACGTCCAGGGTGCCGTCCGGCTCGCGCATCTGGAACGGGTCCACGGTCTCGTAGAGCATGTGGGCGGCGACCAGGATCGGTGTGCAGGCTGCCGTCGGGTCGAGCGGCTCGATGGTGAAGCCGTCGGCGTCGACGGTGGCCAGGACCCCACCGGAGCGTGGATTGCTGGTGCACTGCCCGCCGCACTCGATGATCTTGGCGGCGTGCCAGGCGGGGCCGGCCGGCATTCCCTTCATCAGCGGATACGCGGCGGCGATGGCGGTGTCGGTGGCCCGGCCGGCGAGCACGACCTGCGCACCGGCCTCCAGCGCGGCGACGATCGGCTCGTGTCCCATCGCGCCCACGATGTGGGCGCAGCTCTGCAACGTCTCCGGCTCCAGTTCGCCGAGCGGGGGCAGGGCATGGATCCGGCCCTCGTCCAGTCGCTCGAGGAGCTCGCCGGCCGACTGCTCGCTGTAGATGCGCGCGACCCGCAGCCGGAGTCCCTCTGCCGCCAGGATGTCGGCGACGATGCCGGCGACCCAGTCGACACCGGAGTCGGTGCCGCTGGTGCCGCACGAGCCGACGATCAGTGGGATGCCCGCGCCTGCCGCCGCCTTGAGCAGGACGCGCAGGTCCCGGGCGACCGCCGCGCGGGTGGTCTTGGGCTGCGACGCGCCTAGGTAGTAGGGGCCGGAGTCGGTGCTGCCCGCGTCGACGGAGATGACGTCGGCTCCGAGCGTCAGACCTCGCTCGATCGTGGCCTCGGGAAAGCCCGCTCCGAGCATGCCGGTCGGTGCCAGGACCTTGACCTGGTCGACCCGTTGGTTGTCCATGTTCCTCTTTCCTGTCGGTGCGCCGGGCAGGTGGCGGGCGGGTGTCACCCGTCGGCCCGGGCGGTGGGGGCGTGGGGCAGCAGGTGGGCGTTGACCGCGAACCGGGGGCGGCCCGCGAGGGCGGCCAAGACCTCGGCCGCACCTTCGAGGCCGGCGGCGGCACGGGCTTCGGCGGTCTGGCCCGCGAGGTGGGAGAAGACGACGATTCCCTCGACGTCCCGCAGCGGGCTGTCGGCCGGGAGCGGCTCCGCGCTCACCACGTCGAGCGCGGCCGCGGCGATCTCACCGGTGCGCACGGCGTCGGCGAGGGCCAGTTCGTCGACGACGGCCCCCCTCGCGGTGTTGACCAGCACCGCCGTCGACTTCATCCGCCGGAAGGCGGCGGCGTTCAGGAGACCGCGTGTGCGGTCCGTCAGCGCGGTGTGCACCGACACGTAGTCGGATGCCGCCAGCAGCTCGGGCAGCGCGACGAACCGCACCGACGGGTCCGAGCGTTGGTCCTCGGGCACACCGGTCGTGCAGAGGACGTCCATGCCGAAGGCCCGCGCCAGCGGTACCACGGCGCGCGCTGCCGCCCCGTATCCGATCAGGCCGAGCGTGGACCCCCGCAGCTCGTGACCGTCCTCCCTGGGCCACCGGCCGGCTGCGACGCCCCCAGCGCTCTGCACCAGGCGCCGCGCGGCCGCCAGCAGCAGACCGAGGGTGTACTCGGCCACGGCGTTGGCGTTGATCCCCGGCAGGTTGCTCACCGTGATGCCGAGTCTGCCCGCGGCGCCGACGTCGATCGAGTCGTAGCCGACGCCGGTGCGCACGATGACACGCAGACGGGGAGCTCGGGCGAGGACCTGGGCCGTCAGCGGATCATGGCCGACGAGCGCCGCGTCGATCCCGTCGAGGGCGGCGACGAGCTCCTCGGGACCGCCTCGGCCGGCCGGCGGAGTATGTACCGTCGTGTGGCCGTGCGCCCGAAGGTAGTGATCGACCTCGTCGTCGGGCCGTAGATAGTCGGTGGTGATCAGGATGCGGGGCACATTTCCTCGTCTCTTGCCGCGACGGGCGCTGGGCACGCGCCGCGCCCCGGGGATCCGCTGGTTACTGGGCGAGCGTCAGGCCGGTGCGCCGCTGGAGCACACTGATCCTGGCCACGACGATGATCGACAGCGCGGCGACCAGAGCGATGTCGATGAGCATCAGCGGCCAGCCGGTGATGTCGACCATGCCGCCGACCACCGCCGGGCCCAGGAAGCCGCCGCCGGCCCAGCCGACGGTGTACATACCGGCGTAGGTCCCGAAGACCCGTGCCGAGGGTGCGAGGTTCCACAGCACGACCACCGCGTTGACCAGGAAGCAGGTCGCGCCGGCCGCCGCGAGGCACAGGGCCACGGTGGTCCCCGTGGGGGTCGGGACGATCGTCCCCAGCACCATGGCGCCGGCGAAGACCGACATGCCCACGGCCATGACCCGGAGCCGTCCGTACCGCTCGGCGAGCACGGCTGCCGGATATGCCGCCAGGATGAAGGCGATGCCGCTGGGCAGGGTGAGCCCGCCGGCGGCTCCCCGTGACATGTCCAGGGCTTCCATCCCGTACGGCGTGATCAGCGAACGGGACGCGGCCCACGCGCTGCCGAAGAGGAGGATCGCGAGAAGCACCAGCAGCCGGCTGCGGTCGGCGTCCCTGAGGATCTCGACGAAGGTGTCCCGGACCCTCGGCTCGGTGCGCTCGGCGCCGCTCTCCCCATCGCTCTCCGCCACCGCTGCCTGGTAGGCCGGCGACCGGTTGTCGCGCACGGTGGCCGCGAGCACTCCGATCGAAATCAGCATGATGATCGCGGGGATCGCGAACGCGACGCTCAGATGGTTGTCGACGAGGAAGATGCTGATGAGCGCGGCGACGATGGCCGTGACGCTGGAGGCGATCTTGACCGCGGCGTTGGCCCGGCTGCGCCGCTCGGGTGCGATGAAGTCCGGTACGAGCGCCTCGGCGATCGGCTTGAAGGTGTTGGCGACGAGCGCGTACGAGAACAGCACCACGATCAGCAGCGGCAAGGATCCCGCGCTGTGCGGGATGAGGACGAAGAGCGTGGCGGCGATCGGCATCCCCACCACCAGGTAGGGCATCCGCCGGCCCCAGGAGGTCCTCGTCCGGTCGGACCGGTTGCCGATCCACGGCTGGATGAAGATGCCGAGCAGGTTGTCCATGCCCATCAGCAGGCCCACGACGGCCGTGCTGGTGAGATGCTCCCGCAGGAGCGGCGGAACCTGGGATTCGTAGAAGTTCCAGGTCGACTCCTGTGCGAAGACCGCGAGAGCGACCAGGAACGTGATGCGCCGGGTTCGTGTGCGCTGCCCTACTGACACCGTCGTCACAGGGGTCGTCCCTTCAAGCCGCCACCATATCGGGCAGCTACTGGATGGTTTGTCGGTGTTGGCGTGGGGGGACGGCCGGTCCCCGGACCGGTCGCCCGACGGTTCAGACCCGGTCGAGCTCGACCACGAGGGTCAGGTCGTCGGTGACCCGGATCCGGCAGTCCGGCCCGAAGGAGCAGGACGATTCACGCTCCTCGAAGATCGCCGGACCTGCCAGCTCGGTGCCCGGCGTGAGCTCGTAGCGGTTCCACACGGTGGTCTCCAGCGGCCCGTGTCCCGGAAACCAGACCGAACGGGCACCCCGGCGCGCCTCACCCCCTCCCGCGGGGCCGACCTCCATCGACAGCTCATGACCGGGCAGCCGCATGGAAAGCCGCCAGTTCACGACTTCCACGGCCCCTTCGAGGGAGCGGCAGAACACGGCCCGGTACGTCGACTCGAAGGCGCTCCGGATGCGTCCGAGACCGTGCGGACCGAAGTCCTGCTCGGCCACGCCGACCTCGATCTCGAAGCCCTGGCCGAGGTAGCGCATGTCGGCCGAGCGGTGGACCCGCACCAGCTCCGGGTCGCCCGGCTGAAGCGTGTCGGTGGCCCTGGACGTCATCTCGTCGTACAGCGCGGCCACCCGGTCCCAGTCGACGTCGGCGAGGGGCGAGGGCAGACTGCGGACCTCGTCGACCGTGGGAGCGGCGGCCAGGAGACCGCAGGCGGACATCACTCCGGCCCGCATCGGCACGATCACCTTGGGGATCTTCAGCGACTTCGCCAGCCCGTAGGCATGGGCGGGTCCCGCTCCGCCGAAGGCCAGCAGGGCGAAGTCGGCGGGGTCCTCGCCCTGTTCGGACAGGTGCATGCGGGCGGCGGCGGCCATGCTTTCGGTGACCACCTCGACGATCCCGGCGGCGGCGTCGGCGGTGTCGAGTCCCAGCGGACCCGCCACCTCACGCGTCAGCGCCTTGTGGGCCTCGCGGGTGCGCAGCCTCATCTCGCCGCCGAGGAAGTTGTCCGCGTCGAGACAGCCGAGGATCAGGTCGGCGTCCGTCACGGTGGGCCGCTCGCCGCCACGCCCGTAGGCGACGGGACCGGGCACCGAACCGGCGCTGCGCGGTCCCACCTTGAGCAGCCCGAGCGCGTCGGGTGCCGCGATCGAGCCGCCTCCCGAACCGATCTCGATCATGTCGACGACGGTCAGGCGCACCGGCAGCCCCGAGCCGGGCTTGAACTTGTCGACCCGCCCCGCCTCGAAGTCGTGCTTGAGCCTGGGCCTGCCCCCCTGGACCACGGCGATCTTCGCGGTGGTCCCGCCCATGTCGAAGGAGACGACGTCCTGCTCCCCCAGCGTCCGGGCGACTGCGGCGGCGGCGATGGCACCGGCCGCAGGGCCCGACTCCAGCAGCCGTACGGGGAACCGCTTGGCGTCCTCAAGAGTCGTGACACCACCGCCGGAGAGCATGATGCGAAGGGGCGCGTCGATCCCCATGGCGGTCAGGTCGTCGCGCAGGTCGTCGAGGTAGCGCGACATCAGGGGCTGCACATACGCGTTCAGGCAGGCGGTGCCGGCCCGCTCGTACTCGCCGATGACCGGGGCGACGGCGCTGGAGAGCGTGACGGGCAGGTCGGGGTGGGCACGCGCGACCAGGTCCCGTACCCGGTGCTCGTGCCCGGCGTCGCGATAGGAGTGCATGAGGGCCACGGCCAGCGCCTCGATGCCCTGGTCCACCAGTTCCCGCACCGCCGCCAGGACGGCCTGCTCGTCGAGCGGTTCGAGTTCACCGCCGTTGGCGGCAAGCCTCCCGGGCACCCCGCGGCGCAGGTGGCGCGGCACCAGCGGCTGGGCGGGCCGGGCGTGCAGGTCGGTGGTGTCGAACCTCGTCTCCCGTCCCATTTCCAGGGAGTCGCTGAACCCGCGGGTGGTGAGCAGGCCGACGACCGCTCCGGTGCGTTCCAGCAGGGTGTTCGTCACCAGCGTGGTGCCGTGCACGATGCCGGCGACGTCCGCGGGGGCCGTGGACGTCTCCTCCAGCAGGCGGGCGATCCCCGCGGTGATGGCTTCGTTGGGGGCATGCGGTGTGGTGGGCAGCTTCCCCGGCTGGATCAGTTTCCGGTGCGGGTCGTGCAGCAGCAGATCGGTGAACGTTCCGCCGACGTCGACGCCGATCCTGACCGTGCGGCTCATCGGCCCGCCTCCTCATGCGTGCTGCCGACCGCCGTCGAGGCCGTGTGCGTGGCGGGACGTGTGTAGCCGGCGATCTCGTCGGCGACCAGGAGTTCGGGCTCGCGCTCCTCGGGGCGGCCGAAGCCGCCGCCGCCGGCGAAGGAGATGACCACCGAGGAGCCGGGGGCCAGCCGTGAGATCGACTTCAGGGGGACACGCTCGCCGGAGTCCAGGACGACCTGTGCGGTGGCGCCGGGTTCACCGCCGGCCAGTCCGAGCGCCGGGTGCCGTTCGCGGTCTCCGAGCAGCACCATCTGCACCGGTCGGCTCGTGGGGTTGCGGACCTCGATGGTCTGGCCCAGGCCTCCACGGCGCCGGCCCCGTCCGCCCGATCCGGCACGCAGCTCCTTGCGGAGGAAGTGCAGCGGGGACGCGGCCTCCAGGGCCTCGATGCTGCCGCCTCCCGAGTTGGTCGGGAAGGCGGTGGCGGACAGCCCGTCCGATTCCTTGGACGCGCCCATTCCCGCGTTGGCGAACAGCATCAGGCTGAAGGGCCGGCCGGAGTCGTCGACCCCGGCGAAGCGGACCCGCAGAGCGGGGGCGCCGCCGCTGTCCGCGATGACACGGTCGGGCAGCACCGGGGCCAGTGCCTGGTACACCGCACAGGACAGGAGGTGCCCGGTGAGGTGCCGTGCCACGACGGGCGCGGGAAATCTCGGGTTGACGATCGTGCCCTCCGGAGCGGTGACCTGGATGGACCGGTAGGAGCCCCAGTTGGTGCGCGTGGACGGGTCCAGCAGGATCTTCAGCGGGTACATGGAGTAGGCGCGGGTGTAGTTGAGCGTCGAGTTCGTCGCGAAGGGCACCTGGGGGGAGCTGCCGGTGTAGTCGATCTCCACCTCCTCGCCGCGCACGGTCACCGCGCACGCGATGTGCGTGGGGTGGCCTTCGACGCCGTCCGCGTCCAGGGCGGCGCGGTAGACGCCGTCGGGCAGGTCGCGGACGCCCGCCCGCATCGCCTCGTCGGTCACCGCGTGGACCTGGGCCGCGAACGTCTCGAAGTGCGGCTCGCGGAAGTCGTCGAGGAACTCCCGGGCACGTCGGCGGCACACGGCGTGGGCCGCGGCCTGCGCCTCCAGGTCGCCCCATACCTGGTCCGCCAGTCGTACGTTCGCCAGCAGCAGGTCCTTGACCCCCTGCTCGACGCGTCCGGCCCGGAACAGCCGCAGCGGCGGGATCAGGATCCCCTCGGACAGGAGCTCGGTCGCACTCATCGAGGGTGTGCCGCCGATGTCCGGTGAGTGCGCCACGGTGCCTGCGAACGCGACGAGCCGTCCTCGGTGGAAGACCGGCGAGATCATGGCGATGTCGGGCAGGTGCCCGGTGGCGATCCACGGGTCGTTCGTGATGACGCTGTCGCCGTCCTGCCACTCGTCCGCGGGGAACCGTTCGAGGAGCAGTGCGGTCAGCGAGCTCATCAAGGCGGCGAAGGCGGGGATGCCGGCGCGTGACTCGGCCATCGTGCGGCCCGCGCGGTCCATCAGGACGACGGTGTAGTCGTTCGACTCCCGGATGATCGTGGAGAACGCCGTGCGCAGCATGGTGGAGGCCGCCTCGTCGGTGGCGGCGGCGAGCCGGTCCCAGCGCACTTCGAGGCCGACCGGGTCGGAGACAGGTCTGGTCATGACGCCGCGACCCCCTCTTCGACCGCGCGGCCGGCGGCGTCACCGGTCGCCGTGCCCCCGCCGGAGCCGGCGAGTGATCCCGCGGCGATCCGCACCGCGATGGCCTCGCCCAGCCCTACGGTCGTCCCCGTGCCCCCGAGGTCGGGGGTGACCACATCGGGCTGCTCGTCCAGAACGCTCTCGATCGCGGCCACGACGTGCGCGGCCGCCTCGTGCTCGCCGAGGTGGGTGAGCATCATGGCGCCGCTCCAGATCTGGCCCACGGGGTTGGCGACACCGAGGCCGGCGATGTCCGGCGCCGAGCCGTGCACGGGCTCGAAGAGACTGGGGAAGGAGCGGTCGGGGTTGATGTTCGCGCTGGGGGCGATGCCGATCGTCCCGGTGCAGGCCGGGCCGAGGTCGGAGAGGATGTCGCCGAACAGGTTGCTGGCGACGACCACGTCGTACCGGTCGGGCTGGAGGACGAACTTCGCGGTCAGGATGTCGATGTGGTCCTTGTCCGCGGTCACGTCGGGGTAGCGGGCGGCCATCTCGGTCGCGCGTTCGTCCCAGTAGGGCATGGAGATCGAGATGCCGTTGCTCTTCGTCGCCCACGTCAGGTGCTTGCCAGGGCGGGACGAGGCGAGTTCGAAGGCATAGCGCAGGACGCGGTCGACGCCGGTGCGTGTCATGACCGTCTCCTGCACGACCGTCTCGCGATCGGTGCCCTCGAAGATCCGGCCGCCGATGCTGGAGTACTCGCCCTCGGTGTTCTCCCGCACGACGTAGAAGTCGATGTCGCCCGGCTGGTGGTCACGCAGCGGACTGCGCACACCGCGCAGCAGCCGGACGGGGCGCAGGTTGACGTACTGGTCGAAGCCCCGCCGCAGCTGGAGCAGGCTGCCCCACAACGAGACATGGTCCGGGACCACCTCCGGCCAGCCGACCGCGCCGAAGAAGATCGCATCGAACGTGCCGAGTACGTCCCGCCAGTTGTCGGGCAGCATCGTGCCGTGGCTGAGCCAGTAGTCGGCGCTGGCGAAGTCGAACTCGGTGACGTCGAGTGCGAACCCGTGCGCCTCGGCGGCGGCCCGCAGGCACCTCAACCCCTCCGGGACGACCTCGCGGCCGATCCCGTCGCCCGGAATCGCTGCGATGCGATAGCTGTGCGGCACGAATTCACTCCCCGTCCACGGATTGATGCGCGAGGCCGGTGACGGGCACTCAGTCCAGAGGCATTCCGGTCACGGCGCGGCTGGGTCCTACCTTGGCCAGCGGTGACACCCGTTACAAGGGCGTAAAGGGCAAGGTACGTTTTCCCCCATGGAAAGCCCCCGGCGTTCTGGTCGTCCCTCGTCCAAGAGCCGTACAGCCGTGAACGACCTGCAGTTCTTCCACGTGGTCGCGTCGAGCGAGACACTGACGGCCGCGTCGCGAGAACTCGGCTGCTCCCTGCCGGTCGTCAGCAAGCGTCTCAGCGCGCTGGAGCGCCGCCTGGACGTCCGGCTCGTGCAACGCGGCGCCCGCCGCCTGGTGCTCACGTCGGAGGGCGCGCTCTACGCGGCGCGCGTCGAGGCGATCCTCGACCAGGTACGCGAGCTGGAGGACACCATCACCGACACGGCCGGGGGCTTGCGCGGGTCCGTGGTCGTCGAGGCCACGCTCGGTCTCGGTCGCGCGCACATCGCGCCGCTGCTCGGCGAGTTCGCCGCCGCCCACCCGGAACTGCACGTCCGGTTGCAGACCTCCGCGCTGCCGCTGCGGCCCCACCAGCGGGAGTTCGACGTGGCCGTCCACGTGGGCATGCCGCCCGACTCCTCGCTGCGCATGCGGCGGCTGGCCAGGAACCGGCGCGTGCCCTGCGCGGCGCCGTCGTACCTCGCCGAGCACGGCACCCCGGAGAGCATCGAGGATCTGGCCCGGCACAACTGCATCGTGCTGCGGGAGAACGAGAGCGACTTCGCGCTCTGGCGCTTCGGGGACGCGGACCGCCCCCGGCACGTACGGGTGAACGGCAGCCTGTCCAGCAACGACGGCGACGTGGTGACCGGCTGGGCCCTGGAGGGCCGTGGTGTGATCATGCGGTCGGAATGGCACGTCAAGCCGCATCTGGAACGCGGCGAACTCGTCCGGGTCCTGCCCCACCTGTCGACACCGGCCGCCGACATCTACGCCCTCCTGGAGGAGGACGGACATGTCCCGCGCCGCGTCAGCGCCCTCATCGACCACCTCGCCGCGCGGCTCCCGCAACGGCTGGATCACGCCGCCGATCAGCCGGCAGCCGGCCTGCCCCTGCCCGGTGCACGGCCTGCCTGACGGCACCGGAGCCGAACCGTCAGAAAACCCTCAAGTTCCGCGTGCGGCGGCCGTCAAGTCCCCTCAGAAGGATGTGGCGGGTCGTCTTCCGCACAGTGAGGGAATCCTTGATGGCTACGCTCTTGTACCGGCTGGGCGCCTTCGGCGCTCGCCGTTGGCGCACGATGTTGATCGGGTGGCTCCTGGGCCTCGTCGCGGTGGTCGGTCTGGGGGTCTCCTTCGCCGGTTCCTTCGCCGACAGCAGCTCCATTCCCGGCTCTCCGGCCCAGACGGCGCTGACGAAGATGGAACAGCACTTCCCCGAGCCGGACGCGCAGTCGGCACAGATCGTGTTCCAGGCGCCGGCCGGCCACAAGGTGACCGAGCCGGATCTGCGGGACTCCCTCAAGGCCACGCTGGAGGCCACGGGCCGAGTCCCGGGGGTGAGCGAGGTCAGTGACCCGGCGCGGGACGACGCCGTCTCCAGGGACGGGCGCACCGCGGTGGCCGAGGTCACGTTCGCCACCAAGGAGGCCGACGACGTGCCGGAGGGCACGCTGGACGCGGTGAGGGCCGCCGGGATGTCGGCGGAGCGGGCAGGACTGCGGACCATCTACGGCGGTGAGCCCTACGAGACCTCGCACCCGCCCGTGGGGCCCGGTGAACTGCTCGGTCTGGGCGTGGCCCTGGTCATCCTGGTGATCACGTTCGGGTCGCTCCTGGCCGCCGGTCTGCCCCTGCTCACCGCGGTTCTCGGAATCGTCGCGACGGTGGCCGCGATGATGGGTCTGGCGACGGTCTTCGACGTCTCCGACAACGCGCCCACCCTGGCGATCATGCTGGGCCTTGCCGTCGGTATCGACTACGCGCTCTTCATCGTCTCCCGCCATCGCGCCCAACTGAGTGCCGGTATGCCGGTCAAGGAGTCCATCGCCAGGGCCACCGCCACCGCGGGCAGCGCCGTCGTGTTCGCCGGAGCCACCGTCCTCATCGCGCTCGCCGGTCTGTCGGTGGCCGGCGTGCCGATGCTCACCTCGATGGGACTGGCCTCGGCCGGAGCGGTCGCGGTCGCCGTGCTCACCGCCCTGACCCTGCTGCCCGCCCTGATGGCGATGGCCGGCCACCGGCTCACACCCCGGGCCCCCCGGTCCGCGGTCCGGCGCCGCCGGTTCCTGCCCCTGATGGGCCGTAGGCGCGCCATGAGTCCGGCGGCGCACAGCGGCCGGACAGCCACGATGGGCGTGCGCTGGACCGAGGGCGTGCTGCGCCACCCCGTACGCAACCTCATCCTGGGAACCGCCATGCTGATCGCCCTGGCCGTCCCCGGCATGGAGCTGAAGCTGGCCCTCACCGACGAAGGCTCCGGCGACACAAGCAGTTCCAGTCGCCAGGCCTACGACGTGCTCGGCGACGCGTTCGGTCCCGGCGCCAACGGTCCCCTCGTCGTACTCGTCGAGAACGACGACCCGGCCACCGTCCGCTCCACGGCCACCGCCGTCGAGGACTCGTTGCGCAAGGTCGACGGGATCGCGGACGTCAGCGGTGTCGACCTGGCCCAAAACCACACCGCGGCACGGATCCAGATCACCCCCGAGACCGGACCGCGGTCCGAAGAGACCAGCAACCTCGTGGCCCGGCTGCGCACCCAGATGCAGCCACTGGCACAGTCCAGCGGCTCCTACGTGGCCGTCACCGGTATGACCGCGGTCAGCATCGACGTCTCCGACAAGCTCAGCGGCGCGCTCGTGCCGTTCGTGATCGTCGTCGTCGGCCTCTCCCTGCTCCTGCTGACGATCGCCTTCCGGTCGATCGCCATCCCGGTCAAGGCGACCATCGGGTTCCTGCTGTCCGTGGGCGCCGCCTTCGGAGCCACCGTCGCGGTCTTCCAGTGGGGCTGGCTGGCCGGAGCGCTGGGCGTACCCAGCGAGGGCCCGGTGGCCAGCTTCGTGCCCATCGTCGTGATGTCCGTGCTCTTCGGGCTGGCCATGGACTACGAGGTCTTCCTCGTCTCCGCCATGCGCGAGGACTACAACCGCCACCACCACGCCCGCACCGCCATCCTCAACGGAGCCCGCAACTCCGCCCGTGTGGTAACTTCTGCGGCGCTCATCATGATCTCGGTGTTCGTCAGCTTCCTGTTCTCCCACGACGCGGACATCATGCCGATCGCCTTCGCCCTGGCCTTCGGAGTCATGGTCGACGCCTTCCTGGTCCGCATGACCCTCGTGCCGGCGATCCTGGCACTCCTCGGGGACCGGGCCTGGTGGCTGCCACGACGCCTCGACCGAGTGCTGCCCCATCTCGACGTCGAGGGCGAGAACTTCCACGCCCCTCAGTCGGCGGCCCCACACGCACCCGCCGAGGAATCCGCCCCCGCACACCCGTGACCACACCATGACCAGCAGCGCCGCCACCGGGACACCGGAGTCGGCCCCACCGGCGGCAGCGGCAGACCTCGGTCTTCCGCTGCCGCCAGCAGGAGCACACATGAACGCCGTCAACACGCCGGCCACCGCCGACCGCGTCCTCGTCGTCGACGACGACCCCGGCATCAGGAGCCTGCTGATCTCGGCACTGCAGTTCGCCGGATTCGACGTGGAAACGGCGGGCGACCTGAGCGAGGCCCTCGACCAGGTCGCCCGCCGCCCCCCGGACGTCATCGTCCTCGACGTGATGCTCCCCGGCGCCGACGGCTTCGAGATCCTCCAGCTCCTGCGCTCCCGCGCCATCGACGTCCCCGTCCTCTTCCTCACCGCACGCGACGCCGTCGAGGACCGCGTACGGGGACTGCGTCTGGGCGGCGACGACTACGTCACCAAACCCTTCAGCGTCGTCGAAGTCGGCGCACGCCTGCAGGCCCTGCTGCGTCGCGCCCGGGGCGGAACCCCCGCCGAGGAGGGCCGCCTGTCCTGCGACGACCTCACGCTCGACGACCTCCGTCACGAAGTCCGCCGGGGCGGCCGGCTCGTCGAACTCTCCCCCACCGAGTACCGACTGCTGCACTACCTGCTCAGTCACCAGGGACAGGTCCTCTCCCGCGCCCAGATCCTCGAGGCCGTGTGGCAGTACGACTTCGGCGGGGACTCCGTGGTCGTCGAGCGTTTCGTCTCCAACCTCCGACGCAAGATCGACCATGGCCGTACGCCGCTGCTGCGCACCGTCCGCGGCGTCGGCTACACCCTCCGAAAGCAGGACGACACGTGAGACTCCGCGGCCGTCTTCCCTGGGCCTCCTCCAGCGTCCGCCTGCGCCTGCTCGCCGGCCTGGCGATCCTCCTCGTCGTCGGCCTGGTGGCCAGCGCCGTCATCAGCGCCCTTCTCCTGGAGGACTTCCTGGACAGGCGCAACCAGGACACCCTCAAGGCCAACGCCGCGCGTCTGGCGCGGGTCATCGCTCAGGGACCGCAGACCGCCGACGCCGATCAGCTCGGCGCACTTCTCGGTTCCCCCCTGGGCACGGTGGCCGTCGACGAGGACAACACGGTCCTGCTGAGCACCGGCTCCGCCTCCTGGGCCGCCGAGGAGGTGGCCGACTCCAGCGCGACGGCGCCGACAGGCAGCGTGGTCACCGTGGAGGGCGGCGACCTCAGCGCCGTACGCATCCCCAGCCCCGGACTGAGCATCGACCGCGGGCCCACGAAGGGCACAGTGGCACCGGCGGCCGTCATCCTCACCATCGACACCTCCGTCGACGACACCACCACCGACGCGCTCATCAGACGGCAACTGGCTTTGATCGGGGTCGCGTTATTGGTGCTGCTGGGGCTGTCCGCCGTCGTTCTCCGGCTCGGCATGCGCCCGCTCGCCCGCATGGCCCGCAGCGCCGACACCATCGCCGCGGGCTCCCTGACCGAACGGCTGCCCACCCACCGCAACGGCAGCGAAGCCGACCTGCTGGCCAAGGCGGTCAACCGGGCTTTCGACGCGCAGGCCCGCGCGGAGGCGACCGTGCGCTCGCTGGCCGCCGACACCTCCCACGAACTGCGCACTCCCCTGTCCACCATCTCCGGCTGGCTCGACCTGCACCGCCAGGGCGGCCTGTCCGGTCCTGGCCTGGAAACCGCGCTCGAACACATCGAGAACGAAGTGGGCCGGATGCGCCTGCTCGTGGAGGATCTCGCGCTGCTCGCCCGCCTGGACGCCGGCCGTCCCGTCGAACAGGACGACGTGGACCTCACCGTCCTGGCCGCCGGCGTCATCGAGGACGCGCAGATCATCTACCCCCAGCGCGACATCGCCATGGCGCCCGCGCCGCCCGCCCCCGTCGTCGGCGACGCCGCCCGGCTGCAACAGGTCCTGCGCAATCTCGTCGGCAACGCCGTCCAGCACACTCCGGCCCGGACCTCCGTACGCGTCGAGGTCGCCCTGAGCCGGGAGACCGTGGAACTGAGTGTCGTCGACAACGGCCCCGGAATCTCGGCCGAGGACCTGCCCCGCGTCTTCGAGCGTTTCTGGCGCGCCGAGGCCAGCCGCAGCCGCGCCTACGGCGGTTCCGGTCTCGGCCTTGCCATCGTGGAAGCCATCGTGCACGCCCACCGGGGACAGGTGGACGTGCACTCGGAGGTCGGAGTCGGAACCACTGTCACCATCCGGCTCCCGCGCGGCCGTCGCCCGTGATGATCCGCCCACGGCACTCCAGGGCGCGCGTGAGGCGTAGGTAAGACACCCGCGGGCGAGCAGGGGCCTGATGCGGTGTCACCTCCAGGACTACGGGGTCGCGTGCAGCCGGGTCGTGAGGGAACTGGTCGGTGTCACGCCCGGCACGATCAGCCCGCTCTCGTAGGCGAAGGCGATCAGGTGTCCGCGTCGGCGGATTCCCAGCTTGCTGAGCATGTGCGTGATGTGGGTTTTCACGGTGAGGGGGCTGAGGCCGAGGTCGTGGGCTATGGAGGCGCTGTCCTGACCGCTCGACAGCATGGTGAGGATCTCGCGTTCCCGGACGGAGAGATCCCCGGTGAGTCCGGGCGTGACCCGCGCTTGCGCCCTGTTGACGGCCGGGGCCGTCCCCAGGGCGACGACGAGCCCGCCCCGGCACACGGTTTCCAGCGCGGCGACGAGTTGGGAGGCGCTGACATCCGCACCGAGGACACCCGTGGCGCCGGCACGCACCTGGGCATCGACCTCCTGAGCGCTGGGAGCGCCGAACACGACGGTTCGGGCCGCGGCACAGACCTCGGTGATCAGGGTCGTGAAGCCACTCGGGCGCCCGGCGTGGATGCAGCGGTCGAGCAGGACGACGTCCGCGTCGACGCCGACGGCGAGCAGGTTCTCGAGGTCCTCGGTGCGAGCGGCGGCGCCGGCCACCCTCAGGGTGCCGCTCGCATCGATCACCCTGGTCAGCGCGGCCCGGACCAGAGACGGCCCGCCTGCGACGATCACCTTGTTCAAGGGTCCTTCTTCTCGGTTCGACGGCCCTGCCGTCACCGCCCGTCCGGCACGGGGGCCGAGGCCCTGACCGGTTTCCGGGATGACCCGACCCATGGTTCACACGGCACTTGACGGTCGGCCCGCCGTGAAGCTGAGCGTTCCTTGACGGTTGCCCGGGGCGGCCTCCGTCTCCGTCGTCAGGACTCGGTCGGAACTCACTCACCCGCAAGTGGTTGACAATTCTGCTGTAGCAAATACCGTACTGCTCATGGCACAGCTTCCGCAGCTCACGATCTCCGCGACCCTGGGCGACCAGGCGTACAAGGCGATCCGTGAGGCGATCGTCTCGGGCGTCCTCGAACGGGGCCAGAAGGTGACCGAGAGGGGGCTGGCCGAGTCCCTCGACATCAGCGCGACGCCGGTGCGCGAGGCGTTGCGCCGCCTGGAGCAGGACCGGCTGGTGGAGCGGACCGGCCCGCGTTCCGTACGCATCGCGAAGTACGCGGACGAGGAGCTGCGGGAGTTCTCCATGATCGGGGACACGCTTCGCGCTCTGGCCGCACGTCTGGCCGCGGAGAAGTCGACCGCGGAGCAGCGTGGACAGATGCGTGCCGCCCTGGACGAGGCGGACCGCCTGCGCGGCCAGGCGGCCGTAGTTGCTTCCGGCAGCGAGGAGGAGCGGAAGCTGATCGAGGAGATCCTGCACTGCATGCGGCGGTTCCACAGCCTGGTGGACCAGGCCGGCGGGAACGCGACGTTGCTGCAGATGCTGCACATGGTCGACGCCTTCGGCCCGGACGAACGACGCAACAGCGTCTTGTCCGAGGTCAGCGACGAACGGCGCAGCGCCGTGGATGCGCGCTACCACCAGCACCGCGCCATCTACGACGCGATCAACGCCGGAGACGGCAGGCGGGCGGAAGAGCTGATGACCGCGCACGGTCGGTCTTCGAGCTCCTCCCTGCTCACGGCGCGTTTCTCCCACTGAGAAATCGAAACCGAAAGTCACCGGAGTGGTCATCCGCCTCGCTTGAGCTATAGCAAATAGCCATTGACTTGGAGAGGCCATCACCCTGCACTGCGCGCCGCATCGGCGGCCCCGAGGGCAGGTGAACGCAGAACGAATATGCTATGGCATATGGCAAAGGAGCCGCCATGCCCAACGTCGCACCTCAGCCCGAGCCGCTTGAGGACACCCCCGCCGGCCCACCGGCCCAGGAGAAGCCGGTCGCCTCGCGGCGGATGAGCGCCACGACGGTCCTGTGGGTGACCCTGGCCGTCTTCGCCCAGGAATCGGTGTGGAACTTCTACGACGCGCAGGTTCCCTCCGAGCTGCGGCACTACATCGCCTCGGCCGGTCTGGTCGGCTTGATCATGGGTATGGACAACGTGCTCGGGATCCTGATCCAGCCCTGGACGGGATTCCTGTCCGACCGTCGCGCGCGCGCCGGAAAGGGCCGATGGGCGATCGTCCTGACCGGAGCCGCCCTGGCCTCGGTACCCTTCGCCCTCATCCCCTGGACGCACAGTCTGCCCTTGCTCCTGCTGTGCGTCATCGGCTTCGCGGCGATGGCCAACGCGTTCAAGGGCATCACGGAGACCCTGGTCTCCGACTACGTAGCCCCCTCCCACCGAGGCAGGGCCCAGGGCTTCGTGAAGGCCGGCGTCAGTCTCACGATCGTCGTCTCGTCCCTGATCAGCCTGCTCGTCGTCGACCGCAGCATCACCCTGGCGTTCGCGATCCCGCCCGTCCTCATGCTGCTGATCCTCACCACGTCCTGGTTCTTCCTGGGCCGTCGGCACCACGCCGTCGCGCTGTCCCACACCGATCCGGCTTCCACCGGCGAACCCCACCCGCTCGTCGAACCGCCGTCCGACGACTTCGCCTCCCCCTGGGCCGTCATCCGGGACATGGTGCGCGACCCGTCCCGCGCCCGGGCCCTGCTCATGCTCGGCATCTTCTGCTTCGCCGGTATGTGGTCCGCCCTGCGCACGCTGCTGACGCCGTACGGCACCGAGGCACTGAGCCTGTCCCGCGGCTCGGCCGGCGGGCTCGCGCTCCCCGGCGCCGTCGCCTTCCTGGTCTGCGTCGTCCCGCTCGCCTACGCCTCCTCCCGGCTGGGCCAGGTGCGCGCCATGCGCTACGGCGTCGGCGTGTTCGTCGTCGGTCTGCTCATCGGATTCGGCGTCCCCACGGTCCCGGGCACGGTCGTCTCGATGGTGATCGCCTCCGTGGGTTACGCGGCCTTCGCCGTCAACGCCCTTGTCGCGTTGTGGAATCTCGCCCCCAGCAGACACGTCCTGGGCACCTACACCGGCCTGTACACCGTCGCCTCGTCCACCGGCGCGGCGCTCGGCCCCGCCCTGCTCGGCCTCACCGTCGACGCGACCGGATGGCGCTTCATGCTCCTGAACGGCGCGGTGTTCGCCACGGTCACGTTCGCCGTCTTCACCCGCCTGGCGCGCCGCATCGCTCCTTCCGCCCCCCTGACCGACCACCCCTCACGAAGGACACGGACCCCCATGGAACTGCGCATCCTCGCTCCCACCGGAGCACTCGGCGCCGGCTTCGACGCCGCCGCCTTCCAACGCGGTGTCGAGGCCCGCCCGCACGTCATCGCCTGTGACGCCGGGTCGACCGACTCGGGGCCGTCCGCACTCGGCTCGGGCACCCCCAAGCTCTCCGACCAGGCCGTCGCCCGCGACCTGCGCCTGCTGCTCACCGCCCGCGACGAGCTGGGTGTGCCGCTGATCATCGGGTCCTGCGGCACCAGCGGCCGTGACACCGGCGTCGACCGCGTGGCCGCCCTCGTCCGCGACATCGCCGCGGCGCAGGGCCTGCACTTCAAACTGGCGCTGATCTACTCCGACCAGCCGGCCGAACGTCTCCAGCACCTCTACGACGCCGGCCGGCTCCGACCGCTGCCGCACGCCCCCGAGATCGACCGGGAGCTGTTCACCAGTAGTCACACCGTGGCCATGATGGGGGTCGAGCCCATCCAGGAGGCCCTGGCGGCCGGCTGCGACGTCGTCCTGGCCGGCCGCGCCAGCGACACCGCGCTCTTCGCCGCACTCCCCCGCATGCTCGGCGCCGATCCCGGTCTGACCTGGCACATGGCCAAGACCATCGAGTGCGGCGCCGCCTGCGCCATACCCCCCTCCGCCAACGGCCTCCTCGTGCACCTGCGGGACGACCACTTCGACGTCACCACGCTCGCCGAAGGCAGCCGCCTCACCCCGCGCTCCGTAGCCGCCCACACGCTGTACGAGAACGCCGATCCGTATCGCGTCGCGGAGCCGTCGGGCGTCCTCGACACCAGCGACGCCACCTATGAGGCGGTCGACGAACGCACCGTCCGGGCGCGCGGAGCGCGCTTCGTCCCCGCGGACGGCTACACCAACAAGCTCGAAGGAGCCCAACTCGTCGGCTATCAGACCGTCATCGTCGGAGGGGTGCGCGACCAGGTGGTCATCCGGCGTCTGCCCGACCTGCTCCCCTTCGCCCAGAAGTACTTCGCGGACAAGATCCTCGACGTGTTCGGCGGCGCGGTGGACCCCGACGACGTCGACATCGACTTCCGCCTCTACGGCGACGGGGCCGTACTGGCCGCCGCGGAACCGGAGTCGCTGCAACCCCGCGAACTGGGTGTCCTCATCACGGTGACGGCCCCCGACCAGGCGACCGCCCACGCGGTCGCCACCTTCGTCGCGCACGCGAGCAGCCACCTGCCCATCCCGGAATACGACGGGCTGGTCTCCACCCTCGCCTACCCGTACTCCCCGCCCGAGACGGACCGGGGCCCCCTCTACCGGTTCACCCTCAACCACGTCGTCACCGGTGTCAGTCCCACGGAACTGTTCCGCACCGTCACCCAGGAGCTGTGACCCATGACCACGCTGCTCGACTACTGCTCCCTCGTGCGCTCCAAGAACGCCGGCCCCTTCACCCTCACCTTCGACTTCATGTGCCACGACCAGGCCGCTTACGACGCCCTCGTCGCCAGCGGCTTCCTCAACAGGGAACTCTTCGCCGACCTCTACGGCACCGACCCCGCCGACATCCTGCTCGTCAACCACCCGCTGGCGCTCGCCGTGAAGGTCTCCCTCCCCCGGCCGACAGTCCAGGGCGACCTGCGCGACAGCGACTGCTACGCGGGCCAGCAGTACGGCCCGTTGATGGACCTCGCCGTGAGCACCGCGGACAAGGAGCAGCCCGCATGACCGTCGAACGCCCCCTGGCTCCCTGGGACCTGCCCGCCGGGCACCCCGGAATCACTTTCCTCACCGGCCGCACAGCCTTCTTCGCCCTCGCCGACGACCCCCGCTTCTCCTACTGCCTCTACGTCCCCACCGGGCACGCCCCCGACGGCCCGCCCCTCCCGCTGGTGGTCACCGTCCACGGAACGCGGCGCCGCGCCGAGACACTCCGCGACGCGTTCGGCGACTTCTCCGAACGCCACAGCTGCGTCGTCCTCGCCCCGCTCTTCCCCGCCGGGATCACCGGCCCGAACGACGTGGACAGCTACAAGCTCCTCTCTCCTGCCGGATTCCGCCCCGACGAGATCCTCCTCGCCATGGTCGACGAGGCCGCGGCCCGCTGGCATGTGCGCACCAACCGCTTCCACCTCCACGGCTTCTCCGGCGGCGGTCAGTTCGCCCACCGTTTCGCCTACCTGCACCCCCACCGGCTGGCGAGCCTGTCGGTGGGCGCCCCCGGGCGCGTCACCCTCCTCGACCCCACGACGACGTGGTGGCACGGCACGGCCGACTTGAAGGACCAGTTCGGTACCGCCGCCGACGCGGCAGCCCTGCGGGGCCTTCCGGTGCAACTCGTCGTCGGCGAGAACGACACCGACGCGACCGAACTCGCCCCGGACAACGGGACTTTGTCCGGGGCCACGGGGACCGACCGCGTCGGACGCATCAACGCGCTGCGCGCCAACTGGCGCGCTCACGGCATCGACGCACGTCTCGACATCGTGCCCGGCGCCGGCCACAACCACTTCGCGGTGCTTCCCACGGTCCAGCGATTTCTCGAAGCGCAGGTCCGCGCGCCGGAGGTCCCCCGGCGGTGACCCACCATCGACCACACACACGACGAGCAGGTGCGGATGCTGCGCGCGCATTTAGACAGCCAAGGTTGTACAGCCTGAGCTGTCTAATTATTCTGAGGAAATGATGCCAGCGGACGAAATCCCCTTGACCGAGGCAGCCGTTCAGGCGGCCGGTGACATCTGGGTGGTGGTAGGCCGGCTCCGCCGCAAGCTGCGCGCCCTCGAGGCGGCCGAGGAATCGGCGGGCCGGGACCAGGGCGCGGAGAAGGAACCGTCTCCGCCGCAGAGTTCCGTTCTGCGCCGTCTCGCCAGGAACGGTCCCGCCTCCGCCAGCGATCTCGCCGCCGCAGAGGGCGTACGGCCCCAGTCGATGGCCAAGACCGTCGTCGCCCTGGAAGCGGCCGGGCTCGTCTCGCGCAGTCCGGACCCCGAGGACGGACGCCGACAACTGGTCTCACTCACCGCCCGGGGGCACGAACGGCGCAAGGGCGAACGCCTCGCCCATCAGGTGTGGCTCGCCCGGGCCCTTCAGGAGCACGGCACCGAGGAGGAGGTCCGGGCGGTCATCACCGCCATGGCGCTGCTCGACAGGGTGGCGCAGGCGTGACGCGTACAGCCGCGCGCGGACGGCGCCGGGCGGAGCAGGGCGGCTTCGACCGTCGCCTGATCGCACCGATGATCCTGGGCTCGGTTCTCAACCCCGTCAACTCCTCCATGCTCGCGGTCGCGTTGGTCCCCATCGGCCACGCCTTCGGCGTGCCGCCCTCGCAGACCGCATGGCTCGTCTCCGGCCTCTACCTCGCGACCGCCGTCGGCCAGCCCGTCATCGGCCGACTCGTCGACGCCTTCGGTCCGCGTCGGCTGTATCTGCTGGGGACGGCGCTGGCCGGCCTGGCCGGACTGCTCGGCACTCTCGCTCCGACCCTGTGGGTCCTGGTCGCCTCCCGCGTCCTCCTCGGATTCGGCACCTCGGCGGCCTTCCCCGCGTCCATGTCGCTGCTGCGCTCCGAGTCCGAGCGCACGGGCCGGCAGAACCCGAGTGGCGTCCTGGCCGCGCTGTCGATCGCCAACCAGGTCACCGCGGTCGCGGGCCCGGCTCTCGGCGGCCTGCTGATCGGCACGGGCGGCTGGCACCTGATCTTCGGCATCAACGTGCCACTGTCGCTCATGTGTCTCGTCCTGGGCGCGCTGTGGCTGCCGCGCATCAGGGCCTCGGCCGGGACACCACACATCGACGTACCGGGCATGCTCTGGTTCGCAGGATCACTGACCACGTTCATGCTCTTCCTGATGAACCCGGCGGCCGCACACTGGTACCTGCCGGTGCTCGGCCTGGCCTCGGGCGCGGTGTTCGTCCGCCGCGAACTCGGCGTCACCCAGCCGTTCATAGACCTGCGCCTCCTCGGCGGGAACGCACCGCTGCTGGCCACCTTCACCCGGCAGTGCCTCGCCTACACCACGTCGTACGCCTTCTTCTACGGCTACAGCCAGTGGCTCCAAGAGGGCCGGGGACTCAGCGCGCCGCAGGCCGGGCTGCTTCTGCTGCCCCTGTCGGCGACGGCCATCGGTGTCACCGCGCTCACGGGGCGCCGAGGCCGGGTGCGGGGCAAACTCGTCACCGGGGCACTCTTCCAATGCGTCGGCTGCGGAGCGTTGTTGCTCCTGCGCAGCGACAGTCCCGTCTGGCTGCTCGTCGTGCTCAGCGCGGTCGTCGGCATCCCGCACGGGCTGATCGGGCTGGCCAACCAGAATGCCCTCTACGCACAGGCCGACCCGGCCCGCATGGGCTCGTCCGCGGGACTGCTGCGCACGTTCATGTACGTCGGCGCCCTGTTCGCGGCGGCGGCGAGCGCCGTGTCCTTCCGGGACGGCGCCACCAGTTCAGGACTGCACTCCATGGCCTGGCCGCTCATCGGGGTGGCCGCCGTCTTCCTGGTCCTGTGCCTGGCCGACCGGTCGTTGGGCGACGTCGGCTCCACACCCGTCGACAAGGCAACCACCCGGTTGACGAGCTGAGTTAACGTCGATAACTTATCGCCCCTAACTCAGATGGGAGCCTCCCGTGCCCACACTCGCAGCCGAGGACGTCTACGCGCTCGCGCCGTACGCCAAGACCCTCGGAGTCGTGTTCGACGAGATGACGGCAGCCGGCGTTCGAGCCAGGCTGGCGCACGATCACTCGCTCTCCACGGTGGGCGGCGGCCTCCATGGCGGCGCGCTGATGGGACTCGCCGATGTCAGTGGTGCCGTGTGCGCCGCCCTCAACGGTCCGGCCGGCGCCGCACCGGCCACCGTGGAGTCGACCACGCACTTCCTCCGGCCGGCACACACAGACGTCGTCGCGACAGCCCGGCCCCTGCGCGTGGGCCGCAACACCGTCATCGAGGTCGACGTGCACGACGCCGCAGGCGACCTCTGCGCCCGGGTGACCCAGGTGGTCACCGCCGTCAAAGCGAAGACATCCTGATGCCGCCCTCCCCCGGAGGCCTCCTGTCGTGACCGGCTCCCGCGTACGTGCCGCCAAGGGCCAGGGCGGCCTGCTGCGCGAGCAGCTGCTCGACATCGCCGGCCGACTGCTCGAGGACGGTGGCGTCGACGCCCTGACGATCCGCGCCGTGGCGACCAGCGCGCGGGTCACCCCACCGGCCGTCTATCTCCACTTCGCGTCGAAGCGGGAACTCGTCCACGCGACATGCCTGCGGGTGTGGAGTTCACTGTTCGTCGAGTTGGAAGCGGTGTCCCGGGGGGTCCCGGATCCGGTGACGGCTCTCCACGAGACCTGCGTCGCCTACATCACGTTCGGACTGCGCCATCCCTCCCAGTACCGGCTGGTGATGGACGGTGAGGCCACCGAGGCCAGCCGCCAGAACGCGGACGCGTGTTTCCGTTACTTCCGGGACAAGGTCACGGCCTGCGTCGACGCGGGAGTGCCTGTGGAGAGTCCCACCGAAACCGCCAGACTGCTGTGTTCCGCCGTGCACGGCGCGGTCAGTCTCCTGATCCACCAGGAGCGTGACGTGTGGCCTGCGGACACCGCCCGCTATGCCGACAGGGCGGCGTCCTCAGCCGTGCACGGCGCCCTCCTCACCGCATCCCACGCATCCCTGCCCTCTCTGTCCACCGTCGCGGCCTCGCGGGTGTGAGCGGACACGAGCCGTAGCGCCGGTCCGACTCGTCGAGGAAACCACTTGTCGTCAGCGCCGCGTCCGCACCAGCAGGTACAGGAAGTACGGCGTACCGATGAGCGCTGTCATCAGGCCCGCGCCGAGCTGGGCCGGCGCGATGACGGTGCGGCCCAGAAGGTCGGCCGCGCACACGAGGGCCGCGCCGAGGAGGGTCGCCGTCGGCAGGACGCGGGCGTGGCGGCGGCCGACCAGGGCGCGGGCCGCGTGCGGGGCGATCAGGCCGACGAAGGAGATGGTGCCCGCCGCGGCCACCGCGGTGGCGCTGAGCAGTACGGCGGTGGCGAGGAAGCCGAGGCGGGCCGGCCCCGGGCGCAGGCCCAGGAGCGCGGGGGTGGCGTCGTCGAGGGAGACCAGGTCGAGTTCGGTGCGACGGACCGCGGCCACGGCGACGCCCAGCAGGAGAGCACCGGCGACGGGCAGGCTGTCGGGCAGGGTACGACCGTAGGTGGAACCGGACAGCCAGGTCAGGGCTTTGGTGGCGTTGAAGGGGTCCGTCAGCACGATCAGCAGGCTGATGAGGGCGCTGGTGGCGGCGGACACCCCTACGCCGACGAGGACCAGCCGGTTGTGCCCGAACCCGCCGCGCGCGGCCAGGCCGAAGACGACCGAGGCGGTGACCGCGGCTCCCGCGAACGCCGCGCCGGCCACGGCCCAGGAGCCGGGCGAGGACGCCGTGGTGACGAGCAGGACGGCGCCGAGCGCCGCGCCCCCCGAGACGCCGAGGATGCCCGGTTCGGCGAGCGGGTTGCGGGTGACGGCCTGGACCAGGGTGCCGGACAGGGCCAGGGCGGCACCGGCGAGCAGCGCCGCCAGGACCCGTGGCACGCGGGTGTCCAGCACGAACGAGACCGACGGGACGGCCGTACCCCGCGCCCAGTTGACGACGTCCCCCAGCAGCAGCTTGGTGTCGCCCAGGAGCACTCCCGCCACCGCCACGGCGAGGAGGACGGCGACCAGGACCGCGACCGTGACCAGGTGGGCGGCCCGGCCGACGATGCGCATCCGCTCCGGTGCGCTCGCGGTGGCCGTGTCGCGGACCCGTCGCGCCATGCCGACGAGGAAGAGCGCGCCCAGGAGACTGGTGACCACACCGGTGGGCACGGCGACCGCGGCGTCGGCGGCGACCGTCGCGCGCAGCAGCACGTCCGCGCCGAGCACCAGGGCGGCACCGAGCAGTCCGGCCACGGGCAGCCCCAGCCGGATGCGGACCAGGGGGCGGATGCGGCGCGCGAGCGGTCGTAGGAGCGCGGGTGCGCACAGGCCGACGAATCCCACGGGACCGGCGAGGGTGACGGCCGCGGCGGAGAGCAGCGCGGCGAGGGCCACGACCGTGATCCGGGTGGCGCGGACCGGGACGCCGAGGCCGTGTGCGGCCTGGTCGCCGAGGGCCAGGGCGTCGACCCGCCGCGCCACCAGCAGCAGGCCGAGCAGGGCGAGCGCGGCGACAGGGGCCATCTGTACGACGCCGTCGAAGCCGTTCTGGCTGATGCTGCCCTGGCTCCACTGGTAGAGGCCGTTGGTCTCCTGCGGGAACAGCAGGAGGAGGCCCTCGGTGAGCGAGGTGAGCCCGAGAGTGAGGGCGCTGCCCGCGAGGACGAGGCGGACGGTGCCCGCGCCCAGTCCGGACAGGGACAGGACCACGGCCGCGGCGGCCAGGCCACCGGCGAACGCCACGCCGGAGGACGCGAGCAGCGGCAGGGACACGCCGGTGGCGGAGAGCAGCCCCAGCGCCAGGTACGAACCGGCGTTCACGGCCAGGGTGTCGGGCGCGGCGAGCGCGTTGCGGCTGACGGCCTGCAGGGCCGCTCCGGCCATGCCGAGCGCGGCGCCGACCAGGAGGCCCGCCGCGGCCCGCGGAAGACGTGAGGCGATCACGACGGAGGCGTCGCCGGGCTCGGCGCGCCCGGTGAGCGCCTTGAACACCTCGGACGCGCCGACCGCCGCCGTGCCCTGGGTGATGTCGATGATCGCGAGCACGACGACCAGGACGACGAGCGCGGCCGTCACCGCGCTCGCCCGCGTCCTGGCGACGACGGTCGGTGAGCCGGCGGGTGCGGCGGATGCGGTGACGGTCATGGCGCTACTTGGCGAGGGCGGCGACCAGGGCGTCGACGTACGCCTCCATGGAGGTGGGTCCGCCGAACATCCAGATGCCGTCGGGCAGTCGGTGCACGTCGCCCTTCTTCACGAACGGCAGGCCCTTCCACACGGCGTTCTTGGCGAGGTCGGCCGTGAACGGGTCGCTCTCGCTGTCGTTGCCGATGTAGGCGAAGGTCACGTCGCCGAGTCCGGTCAGGCCCTCGACGTCGGTGGTGGCGAGCCCGTACTTCGCGTCGCCCTTGACGGTCCAGGCGTTCTTGAGACCGAGGGCCTCGTTGACGTCGCCGATCAGGGAGCCGCTGGTGTACGGCCGTATCGAGACCTGGTTGGAGGCGACGTAACCGTCGGCGAAGGCGATCTCGTGGCCGGCGAGCCCGGCGTCGGCGAGTGCCTTCTTCCCCTCGGCGATCTTGGCGTCGAAGCCCTGCTTCACCTCCGTGGCCCTGGTGGTGGTGCCGGTGGCCTCGGCGATGAGGTCGAGGTTCTTCTTCATCCGGCCGATCTGGTCGGAGGCGTCGGCGGACTGGATCTCCAGGACGGGGGCGATCTTTCGCAGTTGTGTGACGACGGCGGGGGTCAGGTCGGTGGTGGCGACGATGAGGTCCGGGGAGAGCGAGGCGATGGTGTCCGTGCTGGGCTCGCCGCGGGTGCCGATGTCCTTGGGTGTGCCGGTCAGCGGGGCGGAGGCGTCCCAGGCGGTGTAGCCCTTGACGTCGGCGACACCGACGGGGGCCACGCCGAGCGAGACGAGGTGCTCGACGACGTCCCACTCGGTGGCGACGACCTTCTCGGCGGGCCCGTCGAGCTTCACCTGGGCGCCGGTGGCGTCGGTGAGGGTGATGCTCCGGGTGCTGGGCTTCGTGTCCGTAGCGGCGGGTTCGGTCGTGCCGCAGCCGGCGAGGGCGAGGGCGGCGCACACGGCGGCGAGGGCGATCAGGGGGGGTCTCATGAGGTGGCACTGAGCCTTTCGGTGCGGGCGTGGTGGCGGCCGACCGCGCGGGTGCGCAGCCGGCCTGTCAGGGGGTCGGTGTCCACGTCGACGCGGATGCCGTAGACGTCGCTGAGGCGGTCGGCGGTCAGGACGTCGGCGGGCGTGCCGTCGGCGACGATCCGGCCCGCGTGCAGCAGGGCGACGCGGTCGGCGACGGCGGCCGCCTGGTCGAGGTCGTGCAGGACGACGCCGACGGCGATGCGGTGGTCGTCGGCGAGGTCCCGGATCAGGTCGAGGAGTTCGACCTGGTAGCGCAGGTCGAGGTAGGTGGTGGGTTCGTCGAGGAGGAGGACGCCGGTGTCCTGGGCGAGGCAGCTCGCGAGCCACACGCGCTGGAGCTGGCCGCCGGAGAGGTGTTCGGCTCCCCGGTCGGCGAGGTCCTCGACGTCCGTCAGGGCCAGCGCGTGCTGTACGGCCGCCGGACCGTCCGGGTCCGCCCGGCCCCAGCGCCCGCGGTAGGGGTAGCGGCCGAACTCCACGATGTCCCGCACGGTCAGTCCGCTCGGCGTGGGCCGGCCCTGGGTCAGCAGCGCCACGCGGCGCGCGAACTCACGGGCGGTGAGGGCGAGTCCGTCGGCGGGGCCGGTGGCGTCGGTGTCCAGGGTGAGCGTGCCGGTGCGGGCGCGCTGGAGGCGTGCGAGCGTGCGCAGCAGGGTGGACTTGCCGCTGCCGTTGGGGCCGACGAGTGCGGTCACGTCGCCGGGGCGGAGCGTGATGGCCGCGTCGTGGACGACGTCCGTGCCGTCGTAGGCCACGGTCATGCCCCGCGCGTTCAGCTCGGTTGTCTCTTCACCAGAACTCACGAACGAAGGTTAGCCTAACCTTATCAACGATGTCCCTGGTGGGTGCGACCTGCCGTCAGGTGCCTTCTGCGCGCGGACACTATGAACACAATCGCGCGACTCGTAGTGCGGCGACGCGCGCGTTCCTAACATCGCACCGCTCGGCGCGACGGCGCGCCACCGATGTCCAGGAGCACCGCTGTGAACCGCTCAGGTCGGACCCGTTCCCTCCCCCGTCTCCTCCGTTCCCGCGCACGACGCTCCGTCACGCTGGCCGCCGGCGTCACAGCCCTCGTCGCCGGATCACTCAGCGGCATGGGCCCGGCCCAGGCGGCCACCGACCCGGCCCCCGCACCGGTCTCCTGCCCGGCGAACCTGGCACAGAAGGCCACCTGTTACACCGGCCAGGACGCCAACGGCGCCTACTACGCGATCGCCGTCCCCCGGCAGTGGAACGGCTCGCTCGTCGTGCACGCTCACGGCGGCCCCGACCTGGGCGAGGCATCCGACCCCGAACGCAGTCTCGGCGACCTGGAACGCTGGTCGGTGATGGTGGACCAGGGATACGCCTGGGCCGGCTCGTCCTATCGCCGCGGAGGATACGGAACCCGCATGGCGGCGGCCGACACGGAGAACGTCCGCCGGCTCTTCGTGCACGAGTTCGGCCACCCGGTGCGGACCTTCGTGCACGGCCAGTCCTGGGGCGGAAACGTGGCCGCCAAGGTCGTCGAGGTGTTCGGCGGACACGGCTCCTACGACGGTGCCCTGCTCACGAACGGGGTCCTGGGCGGCGGCTCACGCGGGTACGACTACCGCGTCGACCTCCGTGTGGTCTACCAGTACTACTGCCAGAACCTGCCCCGCCCCACCGAACCCCCGTACCCGCTGTGGCAGGGACTGCGGCCCACCTCGACCCTGACCACCGCAGGACTGCGAGCCCGCCTGCAGGAGTGCACCGGGTACACGTCCGCCCCCCAGGACCGCACCGCTCTGCAACAACGCAACCTCGACGACATACTCGCGGTCACACGTATCCCGGAGCGGACCCTCGAATCACACCTGCGGTTCTCCGTGTTCACGTTCCGCGACATCGTGCACGACCGGCTCGGCGACCGGAACCCCTTCAGCAACACCGGCGTCAGGTATTCCGGTTCACACGACGACAAGGCCCTCAACGCAGGTGTCGAACGCTTCTCCGCCGACCCGGAGGCCCGGCGCGACCTGTCCTACGACAGCGACCTCACCGGCCGGGTCACGATCCCCGTACTCACCCTGCACGCCATCGACGACCCCACCGCCTTCATCGAGCACGAGGCCGCGTACCGGGCCACGCTGGAAGGCGCCCACCGGGCGAAGCACCTCGTCCAGACCTTCACCACGGAACACGAGCACAGCGAACTGAGCAACGCCGAGTACGCCAACTCCATTGCCACGCTGGCCACCTGGGTCCGCACAGGCAAGAAGCCCACGCCGCGGTCCGTCGCAGCCACCTGCGCCTTCCACGACCGCACCTACGGCACGGGCTGCTTCTACGACCCGGACTTCCGCCCGCTGCCGTACGCCTCCCGCGTCGAGCCCCGGCCGCAAGGACTGGCGTGGCCGGCCATGACGGCTCAGCAGGAGAAGGCGTGGAGCCGGATCGACGGAGTGGGCATCGCACCGTAGACGTGACCCGTCGTAGGGAGCCGCCGGCCCTGGATCGGCCCGAGCGCATCCCCGTTTGCGACACCCTGCCTCCCGTCCGATGCTGAAAGCTGAGCCGGCCGGCGGCCTGCCCCGCATCTGCACCCCGACGGGAGGCAGCACCATGCCCAGGGTCCGCAAAGACATCAACGCGCTCACCGACACGGAACTGGACGACTACATCCACGCGCTCGGCATTCTGCGGGAGCGTTCGGACGCGAACGAGGACGATCCGAGCGGCTACGCGTTCCAGGCAGCTCTGCACAACGGATCGGCGGGCCCCTGCGAGCACGGCAGCGACCTCTTCCTGCCCTGGCACCGGGCGCATCTGCACTACTTCGAGAAGCTGCTCCAGGAAGCCGACCCACCGCGCACCCAGAACGTCACCGTCCCCTACTGGGACTGGATGAGCGAGCAGACCCCCGAGAAGTTCCCCCTCGCCTTCAAGAAGCCGGGACTGAAGGCCCCCCGCAGCTCCGCGCCCGCCACGCTGCCACCGAACACGCGTCAGATCGTCACCATGGAGACGGACCAGAAGGAGTTCGCCGGCTACCCGGACGGAGATCTTCTCGGAGACGCGGGACGCCTGGAGAGCGGTCCGCACGACACCATGCACGGCTTCTACATCGGCGGGCTGATGGCGAACCCCTCGACAGCGGCCGAGGACCCGCTCTACTTCAGCTTCCACTGCTTCATCGACCTGATGTGGGCGGAGTGGCAGCACCGCAACGGCTCGCCGCCCCTGACCTCGCCGGACCACGTGCTGCGCGGCTTCACCTCGCAGCCCAGGAACAAGGTCTCCGACTTCACCGACACGGTGGGCCTGGACTACGAGTACGAGTACAACGACCAGCTCAAAGAGGCCTTCGCGGTGCCCGTGCCGCCGCCGCCCCCGTTCCCGCCCTCGCTGCTGGCGACGCAGCCGCTCACCCCACTCGACGCGAACACCGACCTCGTCACGGAGCTCCGCGACAAGGAGGTCGCACGCCTCGGGTTCTCGGTGCCCGAGACACGGGGGCAGCGACTGCTCGTGCGGCTCGACGAGCTCAAGGTGCCGAACACCGGGACCTACATGCTGCGCGGCTTCCTGCACCCCTCCGACGTGCCGTTCCAGCCCGACGACAGCGAGTTCTCGCGTCGTTTCGGAGCCGGCTACGTGACCTTGTGGCGGGCCCACCCGCACGGGCACCACGACCACGACGGTCCAGCCGTCGCGCACCACCCCGTCTCGCGTACGGCGCGCTTCGATGTCACGTCCACGCTCGACTCCCTGGGGGCGGACGGCGCAGACCTCGCGTTCACCCTGCAGTTCATCCCCGCTCCCAGCCCGACCGGCATACCTCCGCACCCCGTTCCGCCGCTCGACGAGGTCGAGCTGAAGGACGTGCGCATGGAGGTGTACTCCTGATGCGCACACCGGTGTACGAGCTGCACATCCGGCCGATGTTCAGCGCGACGGACCGCGACCACATGATCCCGCACGGCATGAATCTGTGGGAGTACGACGACGTCGTCGAGCACGCCGAACACATCGTCGACCGTCTGGAGGGCGGGACCATGCCGCCCACCGCTCTCGGCGGGCCGTGGCCGCAGGAGTGGATCGACCTGTTCAAGCGGTGGAAGGAGGGCGGTTGCAAGCGTCTGGAGCTCGGTACCGCCCAGTTCGAGGTCGTCCGCTCCCCCAGTGCGGTCACCGTCAAGGCCACCGGTACGTTCCCCGCGCCGGGCTACCAGGGATGGATCCAGCTCGAGAGCGAGACCGACACGGCCAAGACATACGTCCTGTACATGGAGCCACCGGACGCCCCGGTGGCGGGTACCGCGGACGACTTCGCCTTCAAGGAGCGCTACAGCTCCTCGGACACCCGCACGTTGTTCATCCACGACAGCACCGGAGTCCAGGAGCACTGATCCGTCACGGCATGCCCCAGCGCTGCCGGTAGGACGGGAGGGGCCCGGCGTTCGTCAGGATGGCGGCGCAGGCGGTGTGGGCGGCGCAGGCGGGGCCGGGGGCGTGCGGCGGCAGCAGGGTGTTGCCGGCGAAGGTGAGGCGGTGGGGATCGCCGCAGCCTTCCTCCGGGTTCTCCTTGTTGGCCGGGGGCCAGGCTCCGGGGTAGTCCCGTCGTGCGACCCATGCGGGTACGGCGTCGTCCCAGAAGTTGCCGCGGTAGCGCACGTTCTGGACGGGGCGGTCCCCCCATTCCTCGCTGCACCCGCCGATCGAGGCGACGTAGTCGTAGACCGCGTTGCCGTCCACGGTGGCCCAGTTGGTGCTGTCGTCGGTGTAGATGCCGACCTTCCAGTCGCCGTGCTTGCTGGAGGTGACCGCGTTGCCGCTGATGACGGCCCCGTCGGCGAAGGAGGTGCCCTGTTCGCCGCGCAGGTAGATGCCGCCTCCGTCCTCGAGGAGCCGGTTCGTCGCGAAGACCCGGTTGTTCACGATGCGGTTGTGGCGCATGACGCCCCGCAGGTCGTCGCCCGGCCCGGAGAGGATGCCGCTGTAGGGCACGTCGTTGACCTGGTTGCGCGCGAGGGTGGTCTGCCGGGTGGCGGTGTCCCAGATGCCGGAGGCCGCGCGGTACTCCGCGCCGATGTGGTGAATCCAGTTGTTGGTGACGCGGTTGCCGCGGTTGATCCCCTTCCGGTCGGGAGGGACCACGCCCATCAGGATGCCGCCGTCGGAGACATCGCTGATGACATTGCCGTCGACGACGTTGTACGAGCTGTTCCGGGACAACTCCAGTGCCTGGGCGCCCAGGTGGGTGAACCGGTTGCCCTCCAGGGTGATCCGCTCGGCCGCGTGGAAGGCGACCGTGCCGGGCACCGTCAGCAGCGTCGCGTCGTCGCCCTTGCCGGGCCGCAGGTACATGCTCCACGCGGAGGCGAACCCGGCGGGTTCGCTCGGCGCCAGCCAGGTGGCGTGGGCGAACGTCAGGCCGCGCACGCCGATGTCGTGGAGGGGCCGGCCCGGCCGACCGGTGCCGGTGAGCAGGGACTCCAGGACCGGGGCGACCACCTTGGCGCGGCGCATGTCCTCCCCGGGCCGCGGCAGGTAGAACAACGCGTGGTGTCCGGGCCGGGAGCGGTCGAGATACCAGCTGCCGGGCTTGCGTGCGAAGGTGGGTGAGTTCTCCACGCTGTCCGGCGCTTCGAGCAACTCCGATCCCCCGTACAGTGTTTGGGCCAGGTGCCAGCACGGCTGGTCCATGGTGATGGTGGTTTGGCGGCCCCTTGCGGAGACCCCCGCGACTCCGCAACGGCCTTCCAGATAGCCGGACCGGTAGACGAACTCGATGTCGCCGGGACGTCGCCAGGTCCGCGGGACGGTACTGGTGGTGACGTAACCGGTCCTGGTCGCCTTCAACGTGCCCGAAAAGCCCGCGCCCTGGCGGGTGAGCCGCGTGGCACGCCGGTCCTCGACGTAGAGCTGGCGGGTCTCGAGTCCCCCCACGTCCGCACGCCAGAAGCCCTTGAGTTGCCGCTCCGGCCGCCACTGGGAGATCCGGCGGCCGCCACTGATCGTCACCCGCTCCTGCCGCGGTGTGCCGTACCCGTACGCCTGGTAGATCACCCGGTGCCCGCCACGGCCGGAATCCCCCGCGGCCTCCGACAGACGCAGCGGCGCCTTGAGGCGGTACGTCCCTCCGCGCAGGTTCACCACCACATCCGCCGTCATCCGCGACACCCGGGCGCGAACGGCCCTTTGCGCGCGTGCCGGTGTGGCAAAAGGGCGCTCCAGGGTGCCGGGCCAGGAGTCCTTGCCCCAGGGGGCCACGTACAACTGCGTGGGAGCCGCCGCGGCGGGCGGCGCAGCGGCCACCGAAGCCGGCATGGCCGCCATCACCAACCCGACGGCCACCGCCGCCTGCGCCGTCACACCTGTACCGGTCCGGGTACGGAAGATCGCCACACTGCCTCCTCGACGGACGAAGCTCCACCCTCAACCGGTGCGGGAGAACGCGCAGTCGTCCTGAGGTAGCGGCATCCCCGACCAAAGTCGCGAGCGTCAGCTCCTTGGTCGGTGGAAGGGACGGACCCGGCTGCGCTGCGCAGCCTTGCGGGTGATGTGCCGCGGGGGTGGACGGTCTTGGTGCGCTTGCTGTTGTCGTAGTCGGCGAGCGCGGTCTGCGCGCCGCTCACCTGTGCACGGGTGCCTTTGTCAGTGCCGCCTGCGATGATCCCGCAGGGTTCGGGCGGGTTCAGAGACACCACGACGGGAGGGTTCATGTCCTTCGGGTTCAAGACGTCATGGCTCGCGGTGCGGGACGCCGGGCCGGAGGAGGTGGCCGATGCCCTCGATCTACGACACCGACAACGCATCGACTGGGCAACGGGCACCGAACTCGCCTACCGGCAAGGTGTGTTCGTGGCCAGACCGGTCCCCGAGTGGACACTCGCCCACGGCAGGATCCATCTCCCGCACGGGACCGATCCCGCCCGCCCGGACTTTCCCACCTGGCTGCGGACGCTGGCCGCACACGTCGGGGATCTCCAGTTCTTCGCCACCGACCGGGTCGGCGAGTACCACGCCTGGGCCAGGGTCGAATCCGGTGAACTGACCCGCGCCTACTGTTACATCGGGATGAGCGGTGAGGTCCCCCTGCGCCAGGGAGAGCCCACCGCCGTCGAACGGGAGCTCGGTGTCGGGCTGGTCGGGCGCGAGGAGGTCCGGCAGGACTGGGGAGACGCCGAATGGGACGCCTGGCACGCCGCCATGCCGACGGAGCAGGAGGTGATGCGCATCGCCGCCGACTGGAGCGTCTGCCCGCCACTGATCGAGGACGACTCCGTCACCGCTCCCGGGATCTACGGATTCCCGCCGGGTGTCGAGCCTGTACGGGAGTTCTGACGACCTGAGATCCCAAGGGAGTCTGGCTCTCGCGGGAGAGCGGGGCGGTCCCTGCGCGGGCGCCGCTGTCGTACAGCCGCACCACCTCACGGCCCCGCCTGAATGTCCCCCCGTGTCGAGGACGCGACGGCGTCCCGGTGGGCGAAGTCGCCCGGGGGGATGCCCGGGTGATGTCCCAGCCGGTCGGCTGGTGCGGTGACCGCGGGACCGAGGGTGAGCCTGGAGACGATCCGGTAGCGGTCACCGCGGTAGAGGGAATGGACGTACTCGACGGGCTGACCCCTGGTGTCGGAGGTGAGCCGTTCGAAGAGCAGGGCCGGGGACAGCTCGGGCACATCGAGCAGTTCTGCCTCGGCGCGGGTGACGACGGTGGGCTCGATGGCCTGTACGGCCTCCTGGACGTGCACCCCGTGCTGCCGGCGCAGGTGTTCGTAGAGGTCGCCGGCCTCCAGTTCCTGAGCGGACAGGGTGGGGACCAGCTCGGCTCTGATGTGCAGGTGCTCGATGGCCATGGGGGCGCCGTCGACGAGGCGCAGTCGCGCGACGTACACGATCTCGGCAGCGGGCGAGATCCGCAGCTTGCGGCCCACGCGCGCGCCGGCCGGGATGGTGACGAACTCCAGCAGACGGCTAGACCAGGCGCCGGCGGCCTGCGGCACGGTCATGGACCGCTCGGCGGAGACGAGTTCCTGAGTGATCTTCTCGGGGGCGACGAACATGCCCCGGCCGTGTTCCCGTACCAACAGGCCCGCGGCGACGAGCTCGTCCACCGCCGCGCGCAGGGTCGGGCGGGAGACTTCGAGTTGCACGCACAGGACACGCTCGGAGGGGATGGCGTCCCCGGGGCGATGGGACTCCACGAGGTCGAGGAGGAAGTCGCGGACGCGCTCACGTTTGAGTACCGCGCCGGGTGCGTCGGCCTTCATGCGTACCCCCTCCTGCCCCCATGCCCTCAGCTGACCAGTTGACCAGTGGTCACCTGCTGGTTTCCCCTGCCGGCGAGCGAAGTGTAGCCGCAGACCATCGATGAACGTCACCCAGCACGACAAAACCCCTGTGTGCGGCGGGGGTTGACGGCGCAATTGGTCTATGCCACCTTCGTCCTCACCTCAACAGGCGAACTGACCAGTGACCTCAACTGGTCAGGTGGCCCGACCTCATCCCCCGCCCCACCGAAGCCGCCTTCCCGTCCGGCGACTTCACGCTCGACGGCCCCACCCGCACTCGGCGTAGCGCACCACCCCTGACGCACACCTGTCCCATTCCCAGAATCACCCCCACCTTCTGGAGGGAACAACGATGAGATCCACCACGAACCGGCTGCGTGCCACCGCGGCCGCCGCCCTCGCCGTAGGTATGGGTGCCGCCGCGCTCACCGCACTCCCGGCCACCGCGAACGCGGCCACCGACGGCCTGAGCGTCCAGTACCGGACCAGCGCCTCCGGGGCCCGAGCGGATCAGGCGGAACCCTGGTTCAAGGTCAGGAACACCGGCACCAACAGCGTCGCCCTGCAAAGCGTCAAGCTCCGCTACTACTTCAAGGCGGACTCGGCGAACGCGACCTACCGCTTCGCCTGTTCCTGGGCCGTCAAGGGCTGCGCCAACATCACGGGCACCTTCGGCACGCTCGCCAACCCCACCGCCACGGCGGACCGTTACCTGGAGATCGGCTTCACCTCGGGGGCCGGCTCTCTCACGCCGGGCGCGGACACCGGCGACATGCAACTGCGCTTCTACCAGTCGACATGGGCACCGCTGAACCAGAGCGACGACTACTCCTTCGGCGCCTCGCAGACCTCGTACGCCGACTGGTCCAAGGTCACGGCGCAACTGGCCGGCACCACCCCTGTGGGGCCAGGCGCCCGCGGGCAACGACCCGACGAACCCGCCCACGGATCCGCCCACCGACCCTCCGACCGGCGGCGCCACGCTGTTCGACGACTTCAACTACACCAGCCACACCGACCCGAGGATCTCGGCGAACGGCTGGAGCGTACGCTCCAACTCCGGTGGCCCCGGCGTCTCCGGCGCCACCTGGGCCCCCGAGAACGTCACGTTCTCCACGGTCAGCGGCAACTCCGTCATGAACCTGGAGACCTCGACCGCCGGCACCGGGGCGAGCACCGAACAGACCGAGATCCTCACCAAGTCGATGAAGTTCAAGAACGGGACCTACGCGGCCCGCGTCAGGTTCAGCGACGCGCCCAGGTCCGGGCCGGACGGCGACCACCTCGTCCAGACCTTCTTCACCATCAACGACCTCAAGGCACCCCTGGCGGACGACTACGCCGAGTACGACTTCGAGTACCTGCCCAACGGCGGCTGGGGAGAGCCGTCCAACATCCTCTACACGACGTCCTGGGAGACCTACCAGGCCGATCCCTGGGTGGCGGTCAACCAGCACAGCGAGAGCCGCCAGAGCTACGCCGGCTGGCACGACCTCGTGCTGACCATCGACAACAGCAGCATCAAGTACTACGTCGACGGCCGGCTCTTCGGCACCCATGACGCCGCGTATCTGCCCGAGCGGCCCATGTCCATCAACTTCAACCAGTGGCTGATCGACTTCGGCGGTCTGACCAGCAGCACCTCACGGGCCTACGACGAGCAGGTCGACTACGTCCTGCACGTCAAGGACCAGGTCCTCACACCGGCACAGGTCGCCTCCAAGGTGACGGCGTACCGCGGTGCGGGCACGACGTTCCACGACGACGTCCCCGCCGGCTGACCTCTCTTCCGCACGGGGCCGGGGCCTGACGGAACGTCGGCTCCGGCACCCTCAGCCCGGTTGTACCTCTCGGTCGGACGCGGGCCACACGTAGGGGAGGTCGTCGGGTACGCCGGGGAACAGTTCGCCGTAGGCCTCCGGGTCCTTGCGGACCAGGGCCGAGCGATGGCTTTCGTGGAAGGCCTCGTCGCCGTGCCAGGGCGGCAGTTCCCCGGCGGCCGCCAGCGCCGACTGGTCGCGCACCGGGGCACCGGGGCGCAGGGCGGCCAGTCCGGCCACCAGCGAGGCGGCGCAGCTGTCCTGGTGCCCGTGTTCACGCCAGACCCGGCAGATCTCCAGGCCGTACCGTACGAGTGCCTCCTCGTACCCCACCCACATCCGTACGGCCGGATGCCGGCGCCAGCCGTATCCCGGCACCGTCAGGCCACGCAGGACCTGCAGCGCCTCGACCCGCTGTTTGCCCAGTCGGCGCCGGTCCAGCAGGAGGGCCGTCCGACGGAAGTCCGGGTGCGGCAGGAAGGTCTGCATCCGGCCCGCTCACTTCTTGCGCAGCGCGGACGGTTTGTGGACTGCCGTGCCGCCGGACTTGTCGCTGCGCACCTCGTACTGCGGCTCCTCGGACGAGGCGTCCACGGTGCGGCCCGCGGCCTCGGTGCGTCGGGTGAGCTTGCGGACGACCTTGCCCTCGGCGGTGCCGCCGTGGCTCTGCCAGGTGACCTCGTCGCCCCGGCTGAACTTTTTGCCCTGGGTCTTGTTCTTCGCCTTCTTCGTCATCGCGACTGCTCCGTTCCTCTTCGTCCAGGACGGCTGTCCTGTCGGGGGCCAGCAGCACAGCAGGCGGGTGCTGCGTACGGGATGACCTGCCCTTCCGTTCGGATGCGCGTCCCGCACCCTTGCTTCGGCACGGACGTGGCGCTCGGATGCGCTTCGGAGGTGAGGCTCAGCGCCCGGTCTCCTGCTGAGGGGGCCCGCCGTCGGCCTCCCCCTCGGACTGAACCGGCCTCCCTCGTGGCGCGTCCCCCGCGGTGAGGTGTTCCAGGACCTCGACGAGCTCGTGGCAGGCCGCTTCCACGGAGCGCCGGGTGTTGCGCTGCTCGGTGATCACGGCGGAGAGCAGGAGGGCGGTCAGGGCGATGGTGCCGTTGAACGCCTGCAGTTTGATCATCACCTCGACGCGGCTCAGGCCCTCGAAAGGGCCTGCCTCCTCCCTGGCGGCCACGGTGGCCACGACGGACGTCGCGAGAGCGCACAGCATGCTGCCGATCAGCTGGAAGCGCAGGGCGGCCCAGATCAGCAGCGGGTAGACGAGGAACAGCACACTGAGGCTGCTGTGGGTGACCAGCGGCACGACAGCGCCGGTGACGACGATCAGCGCCGTCGCCTCCGGCCAACGGGACAGTTGCGGGGGCCACTGTGACTCGTACAGCCACAGCAGCAGCGGCGTGACGATCAGGACGCCCATCGCGTCGCCCACCCACCACGCCAGCCACACCCCCCAGAAGCTGTGCGATTGCAGCCGGTCCGCCATCACGAGCATGCCGACGCCCACCGTGGAACTGATCAGCATGCCGGTCAGCGCCCCGAGGAACACCAGGGCCATGCCGTCCCGCAACCGGCTCAGGCCGGTACGGAAGCCCACCGCGCGCAGCATGAGATACGCGCAGATCGGCGCGGCCGTGTTGCCGGCCAGGTTGCCGAGGACATCGGGCTCCAGCGAGGAGGTGAGGTGCACGATGACCAGGAGGGCGCCGAGTGCGATGCCGGGCCAGACGCTCAGCCCGAAGATCAGCAGACTGGCCACCGCGATACCGGTCGGCGGCCAGATGGGGGTGAAGACGGCGCCTTCGACGGTCAGGTCCCACAGGAGTCCGAATCGCCCCGCGGCGTAGTAGCTGCCGGCGACGGCCAGCGTCTGGAGGGCTAAGACGCCGGTCCGGCGCAGATTCTCGGTACCCACCACACTGGCCATCAGACACCGGGCCCGTCGTTCCGGCGCGGTGGGAGCGTCCGCATGCCGCCCTACGGCTGACCTTCGGCCCCTTCGTAGCCGACGACGAGCACGGCGGCGTCGTCCTCGTGGCCCACCTGGTCCGCGCCCCGCATCACGGCGGTGGCGAGCGCGCCGGCGTCCATGCCCGCCACGGCCGCGACCCCGGCGAGCCGTACGACCTGGTCCAGGCCTTGGCCGACCTCCATGGACGGCCCCTCCACCACCCCGTCCGTGAGCAGGACGAACACGCCGCCCGTGGTGAGCCGGTAACAGGTGACGGGGTAGGTCATGCCGGCGGCTACACCCAGCGGCGGGCCGCCCTCGTCGCCGCCGACACCGCTTTTTCCGTCCGCCGTCGCCCAGACGAGCGGGATGTGCCCGGCCCGGGCGCTCTCCAGCACGCCGGTGGCCGGATCCAGACGCAGGAAGGTGCACGTGGCGAACAGATCGGTGCCGAGGGAGAGCAGGAGGTCGTTCGTCCGCGCGAGAAGTTCACCGGGCTCACTTGTCACGGAGGCGAGTGCCCGCAGGCCGACGCGCACCTGCCCCATGAAGGCGGCGGCCTCGATGTTGTGCCCCTGGACGTCTCCGATGGACAGCCCGATGCGGCCGTCCGGCAGGTGAAAGGCGTCGTACCAGTCGCCGCCCACGTTCAGGCCATGACATGCCGGTGCGTAGCGCACTGCCAGGTGGTAGCGGGGCGCCGTGGGCATCTCCGCAGGAAGCATGCCGCGCTGCAGGGCGATGGCCAGTTCGACCTGGGAGCGTTGCAGCTCCGCGTACTCACGCGCCCGGGACGTCAGCGAGCCGAGTCTGGCCAGCAGCTCGTCGCCGTCGTCTGCGGAGCCCTTGCGGGACATGCGCCGCTCCGAAGGATGTTCATCCTTTTTAGGGCATTAACCCAAAATCATTCATTCCGAATGCTAGCGGAAGTTTCGGAAACGCTCAGCCGTGACGACAGAAGGGCTGTCCTCGCTGTGATCAGGGATCCAGAGTGGACGCATGACAAAACCCTGCACCACGGTGATGGCCTTACGAACGGGGGCTCGGCGATGAGCGATGGCGTGATCTCCAGCGGCTGGGGCGTCCTTGACGCCTCCCACGAAGCCCTGCGCACGGCGGTCCGGGCCGTCCCCGCCGACGGCTGGCACCTGCCCACGCCCTGTACGGACTGGACCGTCGCCCAGGTCTTCCAGCACGCCGTCGGCGACCAGATCGGCTACGCCGCAGCGCTGACCGGCGAACCCGGCCCGGACTTCAACCCCTTCGCCCCTTCGGGCGAGATGGCGGGCGTGGACCCTCAGGTCTTCCTGGAAGACGCCCTGGCACGAGCGGCGAAGGCGTGGGCGGGCGTCGCCCGGGACGCCACCGAGGTGCCCGTGCCGCTGCCGCCGCACCAGTTGTCCCCGTGGTCCGGCTCGGCGGCGTGCGGCCTCGACGCGGCGGTCCACGCCTGGGACATCGCCCTGGCTACGGCTCGGCCATCGCCGCTCACGCCCGAGCTGGCCCGCCCCCTCCTGAAGCTGGCCAGGGAGACAGTCGAGCCGCTGCGCTCCTACGGCGCGTACTCCGCAGCCCTGGCCCCCGAACCGGGCGATGACGACGTGGCGGCCCTCCTGCGCTACCTCGGCCGCGACCCCGGCTGGAGCGGCTCCTGAAGGGAGGCAACCAGCCCGGTCAGGGTGCGCCGCCCGGACTGCGACATCACGACATGGCAGCTGCTGACCACGCGATCTCGGGAACGGCCGGCAGCAGCTCGTGAAGTTCCCGTCGGCCACCCCGTGAACCAGCCGCAAGAACACCTCGCGCGGGCCTGTTCGAATCCCTCTCAGCGGGCATGAGAGGGAGACGATCGAGGAGGAGACGATGTCCGAGTTCCGTCCGCCCGCTGCGGCTCGCGTCGTGGTGGGAGTGAGCGGTTCGCTGGGCAGCCTGAGCGCTCTGGCCCGGGCTGCCGAGGAGGCCCGGCAGCGTGGGGCCGAGCTGTGGCCGGTGCTGGCGTGGGAGCCGCCCGGCGGGGAGCTCGCGGTCCGCAGGTCCCCGGCCACGGCACTCATGGTCGGGCAGTGGGAGCAACTCGCACGCGAGAGGCTGCTCACGGCCCTGCGCGAGGTGTTCGGAGGCACCGACCTCGGGGTCCCGCTGCGGGCCGTCATCGCCCGAGGGGCCGCTGGTCCGGCGCTGGTCCAGACGGCCGGCCGGGAGGACGACCTGCTGATGCTCGGTGCCGGGCGGCGCGGACTGCGTCGCGCACTGCGCCCGTCGGTCAGCCGCTACTGCCTCGCCCACGCCACCTGCCCGGTCCTCGCGGTGCCGCCGTCCCCGCTCCAGAGCGACCTCGCGGCCGTGCACCGCCGCAACGTGTGGCGGCTGCGGCTGGACAGTGGCCACCTGGAGCGGGAGTTCGAGACCGTGCCACCGGACGCCTGAGGGCAGGGGACGCTGATCGGGAAGGGCCGTGAGGAGCTTGCCGCGTGCCCCCCTCGCCCTCCGGTTCAGCCTCGAACCGTTACCCCATGCCGGGCTCGGTGATCAGATCCGGCCGGGGTTGGTGACCAGGATCTCCCGGAGGTGCCACTCGGTGGGCGTGAGCCGGACCTCGCGGTCGGCCCGACGGACCTTCCTGGCCGGCAGGTCGATGCTGAAGGCCGCCGTCTCGACGAGTGTCGCGCCGGTGCCGAGCGGGGACTCCTCGGTGCGGCGGACCGCCGCGCGCAGCCGGGCGAACAGTTCGTCCATGCTGAACATCACGACATCGGGCTGCCGGGCAGCCGCGAGCCGCAGTGCGGAGGCTCCGTCGGGAGCCGCGTCGACCCCGTAGCGGCGAGCCCGGAGATTGCTGACGAGGGCCCGTACGAGCTGCGAGTCGTCCTCCACCACCAGCACCCGTGTCATCGGCGTGCGCCTTCCTGTCGTGCGCCCAGGGACGTACCTCTTCAACGCCTTCAGTTCCCGGTCGCCAGTGCCTTGAGCGCAGTGTTCAGTTCCAGCACGTTCACCCGGGGCTCGCCGATGAAGCCGAGCGTGCGGCCGTCGGTGTGGTCCTTCACCAGCTGCTCGACCGAGGCGACCGTGAGGTGGTTGCGCTCGGCGACCCGGTGCACCTGGAGCCGCGCGTAGGCCGGGGAGATGTCCGGGTCCAGTCCGGAGCCGGAGGAGGTGACCGCGTCGGCCGGGACCTGGGACGGCTCGACCGTGTAGCCGGGCACGGAGTTCTCCTTGACGACCTTCGCCTTGGCCTCCTCGACCGACGCGATGAGCTTCTTGTTGTCGGCGGAGAGGTTGGTCGCGCCCGAGAGGATCAGCTTGTACCGGGTGTTGACCGAGTTGGTGCCGAGGCCGTTCGCCGGACGGGACTGGAAGTAGTCGAGGCTGTAGCCCTGTTGGCCGATCAGCGAGGAGCCGACGACCTTTCCGTCGTACGTGATCTCGGAGCCGTTCGCCTTGTCGTGGAACAGC
Source organism: Streptomyces sp. SAI-135 (assembly GCF_029893805.1). Lineage (NCBI taxonomy): Bacteria > Bacillati > Actinomycetota > Actinomycetes > Kitasatosporales > Streptomycetaceae > Streptomyces > Streptomyces sp. SAI-135. The sequence continues at coordinate 8,682,488 of NZ_JARXYP010000002.1, read as the reverse complement.
GCCTGGGCGAGGCCGGTGACGACCAGCGGGTAGATGACGCCCGTCGCCAGGGTCAGTACGAGGAGGGCACGCAGGCCCGCTCCGAGCAGCCGGGCTGTGTTCGTGACCGAGTTGTTCATGGCTGTCAGCCGATCCCGGGGATGAGGGAGATGAGCAGGTCGATGAGCTTGATGCCGACGAAGGGGGCGATGAGTCCGCCGAGGCCGTAGACGGTGAGGTTGCGGCGCAGCAGTCTGTCGGCGCTGACCGGCCGGTAGCGCACGCCCTTCAGGGAGAGCGGCACCAGCGCGATGATGATCAGCGCGTTGAAGACGACGGCGGACAGGATCGCGGAGTCCGGCGAGGACAGGCCCATGATGTTGAGCCTGTCCAGGCCCGGGTGGACGGCCGCGAACAGGGCCGGGATGATCGCGAAGTACTTGGCGACGTCGTTGGCGATGGAGAACGTCGTCAACGCGCCCCGGGTGATGAGGAGTTGCTTGCCGATCTCGACGATCTCGATCAGCTTGGTCGGGTTGGAGTCGAGGTCGACCATGTTGCCGGCCTCCTTGGCGGCCGACGTACCGGTGTTCATCGCCACGCCGACGTCGGCCTGGGCCAGCGCCGGGGCGTCGTTGGTGCCGTCTCCGGTCATCGCGACGAGCTTGCCGCCCGCCTGCTCCCGCTTGATGAGGGCCATCTTGTCCTCGGGTGTGGCCTCCGCGAGGAAGTCGTCGACGCCCGCCTCCTCGGCGATCGCCTTCGCGGTCAGCGGGTTGTCACCCGTGATCATGACGGTCCTGATGCCCATGCGGCGCAGCTCGTCGAACCGCTCGCGCATGCCGTCCTTGACGACGTCCTTGAGGTGGACGACGCCCAGCACCCGGGCACCCCCTGCGTCCTCGACGGCCACCAGCAGCGGGGTGCCGCCCGCTTCGGAGATCCGGTTCGCGGTCGTGTCCGCGTCCTCGGCGACCGTGCCCCCACGCTCCTGGACCCACTTGACGACCGAACCGGCCGCGCCCTTGCGGACCTTGCGGCCGTCGACGTCCACACCAGACATGCGGGTCTGCGCGGTGAACTCGATCCACTCGGCGCCCATGAGTTCGCCCTGGTGACGCTCGCGCAGGCCGTACTTCTGCTTCGCCAGTACGACGACGGAGCGGCCCTCGGGCGTCTCGTCGGCCAGCGAGGAGAGCTGGGCGGCGTCGGCGAGTTCGGCCTCGGTCGTCCCTGCCACCGGCACGAACTCGGCGGCCTGCCGGTTGCCGAGGGTGATGGTGCCGGTCTTGTCGAGCAGGAGCGTGGAGACGTCACCGGCGGCCTCGACCGCCCTGCCGGACATCGCGAGGACATTGCGCTGGACCAGACGGTCCATGCCCGCGATGCCGATGGCGGAGAGCAGGGCGCCGATGGTGGTCGGGATGAGGCAGACCAGCAGGGCGACCAGCACGACCATTGTCAGGTGGGTGCCCGCGTAGTCCGCGAACGGCGGCAGCGTGGCGCAGGCCAGCAGGAAGACGATCGTCAGCGAGGCCAGCAGGATGTTCAGCGCGATCTCGTTGGGCGTCCTCTGCCGCGCCGCTCCCTCGACCAGGTTGATCATCCGGTCGATGAAGGTCTCTCCGGGCTTCGTCGTGATCCTGATGACGATCCGGTCGGAGAGCACCTTCGTGCCACCGGTGACGGCACTGCGGTCGCCCCCGGACTCGCGGATGACGGGCGCCGACTCCCCGGTGATCGCCGACTCGTCGACGGAGGCGACGCCCTCGACGACGTCGCCGTCGCCGGGAATGATGTCGCCGGCCTCGCAGACCACCAGGTCGCCGATCCTCAACTCGGTACCGGGGACCCGCTCTTCGGCGGGACCGTCGAGCCGTCGGGCGATCGTGTCGGTCTTGGCCTTCCTGAGTGTGTCGGCCTGCGCCTTGCCGCGGCCCTCGGCGACCGCCTCCGCGAGGTTGGCGAAGACCACGGTCAGCCACAGCCATGCGCTGATGGTCCAGCCGAACCAGTCACCGGGATTCTGGAGGGAGAAGACGGTGGTCAGGACTGATCCGATCCACACCACGAACATCACCGGCGACTTGACCATCACCCGCGGGTCCAGCTTGCGGAAGGCGTCCGGCAGCGACTTCAGCAGCTGCCCGGGGTCGAAGAGGCCGGCACCGACACGGCCTTCGGCAGCCCTGTGCCCGGTAGGCGTGTTCCGGTGGGGTGCGAGGGTGGGAGTGGACATGGAGTCCTCGTGGCTTTCGGTACGAGTGGTCATGACGCCAGCCCCTCGGCCAGCGGGCCCAGCGCGAGGGCCGGGAAGTACGTCAGACCGGTGATGATGAGGATCGCGCCCACCAGCAGCCCGGTGAACAGAGGCTTCTCGGTGCGCAGCGTGCCCGCGGTCTCCGGCACCGGCCGCTGCCCGGCGAGCGAGCCGGCCAGCGCCAGCACGAAGATCATGGGCAGGAAGCGGCCGAGCAGCATGGCGAGTCCGGTCATGGTGTTGTACCAGTCGGTGTTCGCGTTCAGGCCGGCGAAGGCCGATCCGTTGTTGTTGGCGGCGGAGGTGAAGGCGTACAGCACCTCGGAGAAACCGTGCGCGCCGGAGTTGAGCATCGAGTGCGGCGGGGTCGGCAAGGCCATGGAGATCGCCGTGAAGACGAGCACCAGCGCCGGGGTGATCAGGATGTAGCAGGCCGCGAGCTTGATCTCGCGGGTGCCGATCTTCTTGCCCAGGTACTCGGGCGTACGGCCGACCATCAGCCCGGCGATGAACACCGCGATGACCGCCATGATCAGCATGCCGTAGAGGCCGGAGCCGGTGCCGCCGGGCGCGATCTCGCCCAGCATCATGCCGAGCATGGTGACCCCGCCGCCGAGCCCGGTGAAGGAGGAGTGGAAGGAGTCCACGGCGCCGGTCGACGTGAGCGTCGTGGACACCGCGAAGATCGACGAGGAACCGACCCCGAACCGTACTTCCTTGCCCTCGTACGCACCGCCCGCGAGCTGCAACGCCGGTCCGTGGTGGGCGAATTCGGTCCACATCATCAGGGCGACGAAACCGACCCAGACGGCGGCCATGGTCGCCAGGATCGCGTAGCCCTGCCTGACGTTGCCGACCATGACACCGAACGTCCGGGTCAGGGAGAACGGGATCACCAGGATCAGGAAGATCTCGAAGAGGTTGGTGAAGGGCGTCGGATTCTCGAAGGGGTGTGCCGAGTTGGCGTTGAAGTAACCGCCGCCGTTGGTGCCCAGTTCCTTGATCGCTTCCTGGGAGGCGACCGCGCCGCCGTTCCACTGCTGCGAGCCGCCCATGAACTGCCCGACCTCGTGGATGCCGGAGAAGTTCTGGATCACACCGCAGGCGACCAGCACGATCGCGGCGATCGCCGCGCCCGGAACGAGGATCCGCAGGGTGCCGCGGACCAGGTCGGCCCAGAAGTTGCCGAGTTCACCGGTGCGCGAGCGCGCGATGCCCCGGACCAGCGCCACCGCCACCGCGATGCCCACGGCCGCCGAGACGAAGTTCTGCACGGCGAGACCGGCCGTCTGGACGACGTGCCCCATGGTCTGCTCGCCGTAGTACGACTGCCAGTTGGTGTTGGTCACGAAGGATACGGCCGTGTCGAACGACTGCGCCGGACCGACCGAGTCGAAGCCGAGCGAGCCGGGCAGGACGCCCTGGAGCCGTTGCAGCAGGTAGAGGAAGAGGACACCGACCGCAGAGAAGGCGAGGACTCCGCGCAGGTACGCGGTCCAGGTCATCTGGGTGTCGGGGTCGGCGCCGATGGCCCGGTAGGTCCACTTCTCGACGCGCCAGTGCTTGTCGGAGGAGTAGACCTTGGCCATGTAGGTGCCGAGGGGTGTGTAGGCGAGCGCCAGGGCGCCTGCCAGGGCGAGCAGCTGGAGCACGCCTGCGAGTACGGGACCCATCGCGGATCTCAGAACCTCTCCGGGAAGATCAGGGCGAGGACCAGATAGCCCAGCAGGGCGACGGCCACGATCAGGCCGACGGTGTTCTCGGCGGTCACAGCTTCGTCACCCCCTTGGCGACGAGAGCCACCAGCGCGAAACCCGCGACGATGACGACGACGAAGGCCAGATCGGCCATCGCGAACTCCTGGAGTTGAGGTGCGTTGAACAGGGACGATCCGAGGAAAGCGCCTCGGCGGCCGGATCGGGTCACCTGTTGACGGCTCCCTTACGGCGAGCCCTGCGGCTTTGACGGAACACATACGTCCCGACGTCCGCCGGGTCGGCGTTGCCGGGGCACGGCAGCTTGTCTCCGGGAGGCAGCCCCCCCCCGGGGGTCCCCAGTCCCCCTCGGCCCGGTCCATACGCGAGAACCTCATGGGGCGTAGTCCTTTACGACACCCTCGGCGTTCTCGGCAGCCGTTGGACCCGGCGTTGGCCTGACAGGGTGGCGGTCGCGCTGTGCTCGCCCGTCAGGGCTCTGATCTGTGGTGATGCCTGCTAGCTTCGCGAGCTGATCCCAGGCCCCGTGTGTCTCCAAGCCATGCGGGGCCGCGACTGCGAGGCGAGGGTGATGGTGTGAGGGAAGACGTGCAGAGGCCGGCCGAGGCCGCGTTCAAGCGCAGGAGTTTCCTGGCCACTACGGCGGTGGCGGCCGGTGTGCCGGCCATCGCGGCAGCCGCACCGGCGTCGGCCGCTCCGGGCCCCCACAGCGGACCGTCCGAGCCGGCGCCGCCCGGTTCCGTGGCGCGCCTGCTGGCCGTCCCCGAGGTCGGCAGGGACATCGACTGGCTGCGGTCGGCGCTGCAGGTCGCCGTGGAACTGGAGCTGTCCACCATCCCGCCGTACCTGTGCGGCTGGTGGTCGATCGGGGACCGCGGCTCGCATGCCGCGCGGCTGATCCGGCGCATCATCGACGACGAGATGTACCACCTCGGCGTCGTGTGCAACCTGCTCGTGGCCGTGGGCGGGCAGCCCAGGATCAGAGCGGTGGCACCCAGCTACCCCGGCCCGCTGCCGGGCGGCGTACGCGCCGGCCTGACCGTGTACCTCTCGGGCCTCACCAAGTCCCTGGTGCACATGATGATGACCATCGAGGCCCCCGAGGAACCGCTCGCCCTCAGCGACAGCGCCGCGCACACCGTCGGCTCGTTCTACGGCGCCATGCTGGACGGTCTTCGGTCCGTGAACCCGGAGATGTCGACCCGCGGGCAACTGAGCGCGCACATCGGCTCCGACGAGCTGCGGCCCGTCAAGACCCTCCTCGACGCGGAACACTCCATCGACATCATCAGGGAGCAGGGCGAGGGCACGAGCAGTTCCCCGGCCGACTCCTTCACCGACGACCACCCGGCCCACTACTACGCCTTCGCCGAGATCTACCACGGGCGCGAACTGCGTCAGACCGACGAGGGCTGGACGTTCACCGGGGCGCCCGTTCCCTTCCCGGACGCGCGCCCCATGGCCCGGGTCCCGGAAGGCGGCTGGTCCCGGCCATCGACGTCGGTGCAGCGGCTCCTGGACAGGTTCGACACCACCTACACCACCGTGCTGACCTCCCTCGACGCGGCCTGGGCTGACGGCGGCCCGCGCGCCCTGGGCACGGCCATCCACGCCATGCGCGCCCTGGAGGAACCCGCCGTGCGCCTGATGGAGACCGAGATCCCCGGAACCCGGAGCACGTACGGCCCCCAGTTCCACCCGCTCTCCTAGCGTGCGCAGCCCGGCTGCGGCGAGGTAGCCGAGGACGTCACGGTGCGGCCCTGCGGCCCCTGGCCGACGACGTGCCTGCCAGGGGCCGTACCGTGCCTCCGCCGCGAGTGTGTCCAGGGCTGCTGTGACGGCGGTCCGGGGGTGAGCGCGTCGGCCTCGGCGACCATTCTGTCCTGAAGCGCGGTGGCGATCGTCCGGTCCTCGCGGAAGCGCACGTAGGTGCGGGGAATGCGTCACCTACCTGTCCGCTCGCCCGACCGCGCGGCCCGCACAAGCGGTGATGGGCTCGTCGATCTGCATCCCGGCCTGTATCCGACGCAAGTCCGCGTCGGGGTGGTCCGCGCAGATCATCTCCTTCAGCAGGGTCAGTTCACGGCTGTCGCCGGTCCGGAAGCTCAGTCGCAGCACCCCGGGTCGGTCCAGGCCGCCAATCAGCGTCCAGAACGCGCCGACGCTGTGGTGACCGTGCACCAGCACGTAGGTGGTCGGCCAGCGCCGTGCCTCCCACGCGGGCCCGACAACACCGTCGTGTGTCAGCACGAGGAGAAAAGGCTGAGCCGGACGTCATCTCCTCGCCCTACGCTGGTCCCGTGACTTTGGTGTGGGTGACGGGCAATTCAGGGTCCGGCAAATCCACGGTGTGCGAGGTATTGCGAGCGCGTGGCTACCTTGCGCTCGACGCCGACGGAGACGGCTTCAGCCGTTGGATCGACCGCGTCGGCGGAGAGGTTGTGACGAGTCCCCCGGATCCGGTGCCACAGGGCTGGCTGGACCGGTACGGCTGGATGATCGTCCGTGAGCGCGTCGAGGCCCTCGCCGAGGAGTCCCGGGGACGCATCGCGTTCCTGTGCGGCTCGGCGGAGAACGAGGCAGACGTCCTCGATCTTTTCGACCTCGTCGTGTGCCTGGTCATCGACGAGGATACCCTCCGCCACCGGCTCGCGACCCGCACCACGAACACATTCGGCCGACACCCCGAAGAACTCGCGGCAGCGCTGAAATGGAACCCCCTCATGCCGGGACTCTACGAAGGCCTCGGCGCGACGGTGCTCGACGCGTCGAGGACGCTGGACGAGGTGGCAGACAGGGTGATCGACGCAGTCCAGGGGCCGGCGGCTGTCACGAGCACGCGCTGAACGGCCCGTGCCGCCGACCGGTGCGACAACCCCTACGCCTTGATCGGTGCAGCCAACCGTGCGGCCCGCTCGATCTTCGCGCAGTAGGCCTCGCGGGCTTCCTCGTCGATCCGCTGCTCGTGTTCGGGGCGCATCCCGGTCCGGCCGTCGAGACCCTCACGCAGGATGTCGGCGTGTCCGGCATGCCGGATGGTCTCGCCGAGGACATGGACCATGACGTCGAACAGGTTCGTGTTGGGACGGGGTTCCGGCCACCACGGCACGTGGCCGGGTGCGTCGAGGGGAAGTTCGTCGATCGTCGCGTCCGAGTGTTCCCACGTGCGCCGGTAGAACCCGATGATCTGCTCGCGGGTCTCGTTCTCGGTCGCCCACAGGTCGCTGCCATCATGGTCCTGCCATCGGGGCAGCGGTTCCGGGGACGGCCGGCCGAAGACCTCGCCGAAATAGCGGGCCTCGACGCTGGCCACGTGTTTGACCAGGCCGAGGAGGTTGGTCCCGGTCGCTGTCAGAGGTCGGCGGGCGTCGTACTCGGACAGGCCGTCGAGCTTCCAGAGCAGCGCCGTGCGGTCCCGCCGCAGTCTCCCGAGCAGGTTGTCCTTCGCGACATCATCGATCATGCGGCATGAGCCTGCCATGGGCTGCTCGTGCCCTCAAGATCCCCCGACGACATACTCGTGCTGGTCGAGTCCTGATCGAAGAGGCCTCCGCAGGCATTCCGAAAGGCCCGAAACGCCATGCGCTTCACCTCTCAGACGTCGTCCGAGGGCGTCGTTGAAGAGCACTTCCTCCTCGGCGACGTCCCTGGCGTGCTCTGGACCCCACGAGATGCCGACGGAGTCCGTCCGCTGATTGCCATGGGGCACGGCGGCGGTCAGCACAAGAGGTCCCCTGACATCGTCGGGCGTGCGCGCCGCTTCGTGACCGAGTGCGGTTTCGCTGTGGTGGCCGTGGACGCGCCCAGCCACGGTGACCGGCCGGACCATCAGGAGTTCACCCGGATCGCGACCGAGTACGAGGTGCGGCTCGGCGCCGGTGGAGAACTGGCTCCGCTGATCGCCGACTTCCAGGCGCTCGTTGCGGGCCAGATCGTGCCCGAATGGCAGGCAGTGCTCGGCGCGGTCCAGAAGCTCGGTCACGTCGGCCTCGGGCCGGTCGGTTACTGGGGTCTGTCCCTGGGCTGCGTGATCGGTGTTCCGCTTGTCGCCGCCGATTCCCGGGTCCGGGCGGCGGTCCTGGGCCTGGGAGGCGCTGAGGTCCCGGCCGCGGCCGCCGCCCGGATCACCGTCCCGGTCGAGTTCCTCATGCAGTGGGACGACGAACGAGTGCCACGCCCCCAGAGCCTGGCACTGTTCGACGCCTTCGCCTCGACCGACAAGACGCTGCACGCCAACCCCGGCAGGCACGGTGACGTCCCGGCGTTCGAGACGGACAGCACGCTGCGGTTCTTCGCCCGGCACCTGGGCTGACGCCATTGAGTCCGGCCCCTCCCGGCCTGCCCTCCGACACCTCGCCCGCCCACGACAGGGGCCCTGCCCCACCTGTCAGGAAGCGCCGTCCAAGTCTTGAAGGAAGCGCTCCAACTGCGCCCGGAGTTCTTCGAGCGGGACCCCCGAGGACGGTCCGCCCGTGCCGTCGAGACGGGGCAGGCTGAGGACGATCGTGCCGTCGGGGCGGCGTTCGAGGGCGTAGCCCTGGTTCGGCGCGGTCGCCCGCTGTTCGGGGCGCTGACGTGTCTGGCGCGCCTGGAGCCATGCGGTGAGAGATTGCAGTACGGCGGAGGTGAGGGTGACCACGGCGACGACGGTCCCCAGGTCCCCGTGCGTGCGGCCGTCGTCCTCGCGGGGCGGCCGCTGGTCAATGGTGCCGGGCGGCAGTGCCCCGGAAAGTTCCAGGAACTCGACGAGCCAGAGCCCGTCGAGTTCGATGGCCGGGCCTCCGCCAGGAGCCTGGCTGTCGGACGCGGAGTCGGTGGGAGGCATGTCACGGCCTTTCTTCGAAGCAGCCGGCGTGTCCGGTCGGCCCCCTCAGATGAGGCAGAGCAACCGGTCAGCGGTTCGGGGCACTGGCGGTGGATAACCGTGCGTGTTCCAGCAGGCGTCCAGTTGACCGAGCGTCTGTTCCAGGTCGAGGCCCCTGGCGGTGAACTCTTCGGACACGCGCTCACGGTCGGTGTACAGGCCGGTGGCGAGGCCGAGGAGAGCCAGGGAATTGAGCAGTGTGACGTCACCGAGCAAGGGGAAAAGGCCCTGATGCTCCATCAGCCGTGCACATGCCTGGCGTAGTTCGGGCTCACGGGTGGGCCACAGGGCCGTTTCGCGGTACAGGAGGTCCGTGATCTCGTCGGTGTTCCGCATGATGTGGTTCAACAACTGCTTCAGGCCCAGCGTGTGGTCGACCACGACCTCCGTGAAGGCCGACAGCCGCTTGCCGGCGGTCACCAGTTCCTCACGTTCCTGATGCAGTTCGAGCATCTTCCGCCGCAGTTCGTCGGATGCACTCCGGTTCATGGTGCAGGCGACCACCTGGCCCCGCACGGTGACGAACGCACCTCGGCACATGAGGTCCTGACCCGTCATGGCCGTGGTCAGGATGATTTCCAGTCGTCCCTCGTACGTACCGGGGGCGGGGTGAGACGTGAGGTCGGAGGCGTCCGCGAGGTACAGGAGCTCCTCACGCCATACGACCTCCGCGCCTGTGCCCCGTCCGAGCACGCGCAGGGTCACCGGGACGGAGGAGACGGTGAGGTGAGACCGGCGGTTCCAGACGCTGAGCAACAGCCTCTTCATGGTGTGTGTGATGTTCTCGCCCAGGAGCTCGCGCCGGTCGTCCTCGTCCTGGGCGCGCACGGTCTCGAGGAACAGGGGGATCGGTGCGGCTCCAGCTGTCGCGATCGGTACGGATTCCCCTGCCGGGTTTCGGGATACCGCTCTGCACGAACTGCAGGACCGAGTCCTCGAACTCCGTCACGTCGTCGGCGGTGACCAGCTCGATGTCGGCGAGTCTGCGGGCCAGGTGGTCCTTGATGCCGTTGGCGCTCACGACCGGATCAGCCTGGGGAGGTCCGAGCAGGAGAGCGACGAGCTCGGGGTCCTCGTAGAAGTAGCTGCGAAGATAGGTGAGCACGAGATCGGTCTCGGTGGCGAGTCTGGTGTCCTGGCGGCTCAGGTGCCACCAGATGCTCTTGACGGCAAGGTAGCCGGGCAGGTAGCCCTGGGCCCTCGAACTCAGCGGCTGAGCCAGGAGACTGGCCTTCGACGCCAGGCCGTCCGGACTGAGCCTGGTCTCGCGCAGGACATTGCCGGCCGCCGCGAGCGTGGCGAACGGCTCGATGACCAGATTTCCGGACGGCAGGGCGGTCAGGCCCTTGAAGTAGAAGGCCAGGTCCTTGGCAAGGTGGCTGCCGACCCGGCTGTTCAACCGGGGTACCGCGTCGTGTTCCGCGAAGAGGGCCAGCCCTTCGGCGAGCGGCCTCAGCAGGCGGACGGTGACGTGAAGTCGTACGACGTCGTCGAGGATCAGCCACGGAGTGACGTCGTTCTCTTCGTCGGACAGCGGGGTGCCGGCACGTCCCCGTCCGCCCTGCTCCTCGACCACCTCGCCCAACGCCTCGCCCACGGCGTCGAGTTCTGCGGAGTGATCGCGATCCGGTGTGGCTATTCGGCGCAGCAGGTACATCTGCGCGTTGCTCTCGGCCCGGGCGGCCAGGGCGAAGAGGGCGTTGCCCACGATGGAGTTGAAGCACCAGTGGTGTGTCGACTCGTGGACGCAAGCGGCCACATGGCGTGCCCCGCCGGGCAGTTCGCCCAGCCATGGGCGGGGGTCGTCCCGTTCCTCTGTGGTGAGCATCGTGGCGTTGCTGATGAGATCCGTCCACGCGCCGCTGTCCATGGAGCAATGGCGACTGGTGTGCATCGGGCGAGCGTCCCATGGACGCACGGCGCGCGGGGAGGGCGCATGGGCGCATTCACGCGGGCTGGGGACGGACTCGCATGGTGCCGCCGGCAGCCCGGTGCCACCATGGCGGAGGCCGCCGGGGGCGGGCGTGGGGGTGTCCGTGGAACTGCTGTTCATCGGTTTCGTCATCTTCTGTGTCTGGGCGTACGCCAGCGACAAGAAGGAGGAGAAGCGGAAGAGGGAGGTGGCCCAGGCGGAGGCGGCTCGGGTGGCGCGTTTCGGCGATCCCGCCCAGGTGGGTGTCGAACTCGCCCGGATGACGCGGCAGGGTGATCCGCAGCGCATGCGCGAAGTCGTCGGGTACCTGCCGGCCTGGCCGGTGCGCGACCCGCTTCTCCGTACGGCCGAGTGGTTGGCAGCGCTGACCGACAACGCCGGGGTGGCGGAGGCGGCCGGGGTGCACAGGGACATCACGGACCGGGTACGGGCGACCGTGGAAGCGGCCATCGCGGAACTCAGCGCCCTGGCGGTCAAGCAGGTCTCGCTCGTACGGATCTTCGGCTCCGACTGGCAGGCGTTGGACGCGGAGATACGAAGGCGTCTGGAAGCACAGACCTGGCAGTTGGGCTTGGTCTGTTCCGCGGCGTCCTCCTTGCGCGACAGCCTGGCGGTCGCCGTGATGGAACAACGCGTGCATGGGGGTGGTGTACCTGCGGTCGAACAGGATCTGCACGCCTTGGCCGATGCCATCCGGCAACTGTCCCAGGGCGACGAACGGCGATTTTGAGGGGGCGCAAGAGCGATGACGGACAGGAAGAGCGATCTCCCGGCACGGGTGGAGGAGGTGCTGGGAGTCGCCGAGCGTCTGGTGCACTTCCTTCAGGGGGTGAATCGCGGCGATCCGGGCGGCCCGGCGCAGGCCCGCGGAGTCATCGCCCAACTGGACGCAATGGAAGACGAGTTGAAGGGGCGTCTCATCGAGGGGACGTTCGAACGCAATCGCCTCACCCGGCGCATCGCCAGAGCGTCGGAGTCCGAGCGGGAACTGCAGCGGCTCGTGACGCCCTTCGCCAGGGCGGGCAGCACAGTTGCCGACCTGCCGCCGGGGGCCGTGGACGCCCTCCGCAGAGCTCGCCGACTACGCGCGGACAGGGAGGCGTGGGAGGCCGGGGTGAAGGAGGCGGCGGAGGTCGTCCGGGTGTGCCGCGCTTTCGAGGCCCTTCTCCAGGAAGCTCGCGCGGACCTGCAACGCACCCTGGACTCCTTCGAACGGCGTCTGCACGCCGCCGAAACCAAGTTCGGCCTGGCCCGCCTCGCCGACCGGCTCGGCATCATGGAGCGCATGGTCCGGGGTGACCTCGCCGCGTACACCGACGACGTCGCCGCCCGGGCGGACACCGCGTACGAGACGGCACTGGATCAGGAGGAGTTGCGGATCCGGGAGCTGTACCGGCTCAGTGGGGACGCGGAGATGGAGGAGGACCTACGTCGGCTCCGCGAGGATCCGCCGGCCTGACGACGCGGGGGCCTCGGACAGACCGGCCCCCTTGCCTCGTCATCCCCTCCCGAGCACCGTGAAGGCCTGTGACAAACCCCAGGCACAGACCGGAGGCACGGTGTCCGCTCAACCGCCACCACGCGACCTGCCCATCCGCCTGATGATCTCCGTCGCCGCCCTCGCGGTGTTGACACTCAAACTGCTTGCTCCGGATCGGGTGGACATCACCGCCGCCGCGCTGCTCCTGCTCGCTCTGATCCCCTGGATGTCAACGGTCCTCGCCAGCGTGGACACGGCGGCCGGCGGATTCGTGCTGCGAGAGATCAAACGGACCCAGGACACCCAGCAGGACGAGCTCGACCGCATGAAGTTCCTCTTCGAGCACCTCATTCCCGCCGAGGAACTGCGCCACCTGCAGAACCTCGCGGACGACACACCACTCCCCTACGACCGCAGTTACACGCGCCCCTACCTGGACACCGAGCTACGGCGCCTGGCCGGGGTGGGTCTGATCGCGCGCAAGCCGGGCAGGTCGTTCTCCGGCATGGGCGACTCCGGAGACGTCAGAGATCACTTCACGATCACTGACACGGGCAGAACGTACTTGCACATCCTGCGGACCTTCCGCTCCTGAGCGCCCACCGGCCTGTCATCGACCGCGCGTGGCCGTCACCGTCCGACGGCCAGATGCAGGGATGCGGAGTCGGCCGGGGCCGCCTGCCGCTGCGTCGGCAGGTCGCCGCTGAGCAGGGCGGCGCCCAGTGGGGTCAGGGAGTGGACGACACAGGTGCCGTCGCGTCGGCTGTGAGCGAGGTCCACCGCCCTGAGAGCGGCCACGTGTTCGCTCGCCGACGAAGCCGAGATGCCCAAACGCCGGGCGATCTCCCCGGTGGTCGCGGCCGTGCCCACGCAGACCAGTACCCGGGCGCGGGTCCGGCCGATCAGGGTGGCCAGGGCCTCGGCGCGCCGGTCACGGGTGACCTGCGGCACCCAGCTCGCGGCGTGGTCGACGGGGTAGGCGAGCACCTGGGGCAGGGTGGGGTCGGCCAGCGCGATGGGTGTGTTCCAGCAGAAGTGCGAGGGGATCAGCCGGATCCCGCGGCCGCCGAGGTGCAGATCCCGGTCCTCCGGGTAGCGCACGTGGAGTACGGGAGGACGCCAGACCATCAGCGGCCGGAAGGAGTCCAGCAGTCCGTGCACCCCGCGGTCGCGCAGGGTGCGTGTCCGCAGGGCCCGGTCGGCGTCGGTGGTCCGGTCCGTCCCGGCCCAGTCCGGCGCCACGATCGTCCGGTGCACCAACCGGAACGCCGTCGCGACCTCCTCCAGTGCCGTCCGCTCGCCCGCACCGAGATCGTGCGCCCAGCGCGGCAGCCTGTGGGTGCCGGCCATCCGGCCCAGTTCCCGGCGCAGCCGTGACCGGGGGGTGGCGCGCAGCTCCTCCACCGCGGCCTCCATACCGTCGGCCGAGGCGGCGGGGGTCAGGAAGTCGGGCCAGTAGCCCGCCGAGGCCGGGGCAAGGACGGACAGCATCCTGGCTGGTACTGCCAGTCCCTTCGCGGCCAGTCCGGCCCGCGCGGTGCGCCGCCAGTGGGCGAAGGCGGGCAGGCCTCTCCTCGACGCGCTCAGCTGGTGCAGGCTCAGCAAGGTCTCCCACACCGGGTCCGGTTCACGCGCCAGGTGAACGCGTGCCAGATCCGCGGCTGTGAAGTGAATACGCAGCACAGTGTCTCCCCCGATTCCCGTTGCCACCGCCGACCGTGCCGGTGGTCAGTCCGGACGGTGCGGCGGTTTTCCAGGGTGGCACGGTAAAGATCGGTTCAATGTTGCGCCGGTGATGAGATTATGGGCTCGATCGATGCAGAGGCCGCTATGGCCGCAGGTTAAGGACGTGCGCGGTGCCTGATCCGGAGGGAACGTCCGAGCCGAGCCTGCATCAACTGCGGCTCTTTCTGGCCCTGGGCGAGGAGTTGCACTTCGGCAGGGCCGCCGCGCGGTTGCACATCACCCAGCCGACGCTCAGCCGTCAGATCCAGGAGCTGGAGAAGAGGCTGGGTATTGCGCTGTTCGTCCGCGACAGCCGCAGTGTCTCGCTCACCGACGCGGGCCGTTCCCTGGTCGATGAGGCGCGGGCGACGGTGGAGGCGATGGGCCGCCTGCGCGTCCGCGCCGGCCAGTGGGCCCGTACGCTCTCCGCGCATGTGGTGGTGGGGACGGTCGGCGCCGAGGCGGCCATGCCTTACACCCACGCGGTCCTCGAGCATCTGCGTGCACTGCATCCGGCGCTCACGGTGGAGATCCGAACGCTCGGTTTCGCCGAGCACCTGGGCCGGCTGCTCGCCGGCGACATCGACGTCGCCTTCCTCCGGCCCCCGGTGCCCGCCGGTGTCGAACTGCTGGAACTGGCCACCGAACCGCGCATCGCCTGCCTGCCCGCCGACGACCCGCTGACCCGAAAGCCCGAGCTCTCCCTCGCCGACCTCGGCGAGCGGGTCTTCGTGGACGTCCCTCCTGAAGTGCCCCGTGTGTGGTGGGACTTCTGGGCGGTGGACCCACGCCCGGACGGCAGACGGGTGCGCTACGGCCCCGTCGTCTCCGACATGGAGGGGTTGCTGCACACCGTCGCCACGGGACAGGGGATGTGCTTCCTGCCCGCGGCGGCCCGCGAGCTCTTTCCCCGACCGGGTGTGCGCTACGTCGACGTGGTGGATCTGTCCCCGACGGTGTCGGCCCTCGGCTGGCCGGCCGAGCATCGCGACCGACCGGCCGTACGGGCCGTACGCGAAGCCGCGACGGCCGCGATGGCCGCGGCCCGTTGGGAGCGCACTCCATCCGTTCGACTGTGACCAGCGGTGCTCAGCCGACACATGCATACCGCCCGCAGCCAGAGGTACAGACAGCGACCTCCGGCTGCGGGCGGTGTCCCCGTGCCGGTTACGGGAACTGTGTGACCTTCGAGGGCACCGTGTCCGTGCCCGACGTAGGCGCACCGGTGTCGTTGACGACGTGGGCGTACTGGCCCTTGCCGCCGAGCGAGATCACCAGCAGGTCATGCATCTTGATGCCGGATCTGACGGGCACCTGGAAGCCGTGGTGCTGCACGATGGTGGGGTCCGAGGTGTAGTTGCAGTAGCTGCCCAGGCCCCACGCCTCGTGCTGCGTCACCGTGTCGGCGACCTTGTAGGCCGCGTAGCCGACGATGCCGTCGTGGGAGATGGCGGCGGCGTTCGGGGCGTCGTAGGCCTTCTCGTTCTGGAAGAAGATCGTGCGGCCGCGTTCGCCGCTCCACAGCACGTCGTACTTGTTGAAGTGTTCTACGAACAGCCCGGTGGCCAGGACGTCGTCGCCGTTGACCTTCAGCCCGTAGTCGGCGCGGTTGGTGTCCCAGCCGACGCCGTCGCCGTGGTCGGCGCGCCAGAGCCAGGTGTGGTCGATGACGACGTCGTCACTGTTGACGACCACGGAGTTGGTCGCGAGTCCGGGACCCGCTCCGCCGATCCGGATGAAGACGTCCTGCATGGTGGTGGGGTCGGCCGAGTGGTCGGCGGAGGCGCCGGGCTCACCGATGCGCAGCAGGGTGTCGGAGTTGGTGCGACCGGCGTCGATGAGGAAACCGGCGAGGCGTACGCCGTTGACGTCGGCCACGTGCATGGCGTCGACGCCGTTGTCCGGCACGATCGTGGCCAGGCCCAGTCCGAGCACCACCGTGCCGGGCCGCGTCACGTCGATGGTCCGGTCGAGGTGGTAGACCCCGGGGGTGAACAGCAGGTTGAGCCCCTGGGCCAGCGCCTGGTTGATGGTGGCGGCGGTGGCGCCCGGCTTGACGACGTAGAACTGGTCCAGCGCAAGCGAGGTGCCCGCGTTCGCCGGCCAGGACACGCCGCGCGCGTTGGTGCGCTTGGCGGGCACGAACACCTTGTAGGTGTTGCCGTCGAGGTAGAGGAAGGGCTTCTCGCGGGAGATGGGCGTCGTGTCGAGGGTGGTGTACGGGCCCGAGTCGAAGTTGGTCGCGGGCGCGCCCTGCACACCGGTGAACGTCATGTTCCACACGCCGTTGGTCCAGCCCCCGACGGAGCTTTCGCGGGTGTACCACTGCTGCTGGGAGTACGGGCCGACGGTGCCGTCGATCTTCGAGTCGGCGATGTAGCCGCCGGAGGCCCAACCGTAGCCGTTGGGAGCCAGGTTGAGGCCGCCCTGGATGTGCATGCGGCGGAAGGGCGCGGCCTGTGCCACGGCCCAGCGGTCGGTGCCGTTGGAGGGCCTGATGGCGAGGTTCTCCGCCGAACGCCAGAAGTTCTGAGTGGCGTTGCCGTTGAACCAGCCCGCGTCGACGGTGACGTCACCGTTGATCTGGGTGTCGTCGGGGTTCAGTCCGAGGCCCGAGATCGAGGTGTAGAAGCCGAGTTGGGCGTTGATCCCGTTGTAGGTGCCCGGCTTGAGCAGGAACTGGTAGCGACCCGCGCCGAACTGCGCCGACTCCTGCTGGGCGAAGACCTGGTCGAACTTCTGCTGGAGGTTGGGGGTGGACGGGTCCACGACGATCACGTTCGGGCCCAGGTCACCGCCGCCCTGGATCGGGCCGCTGCCGCCGCCCGTGGTGCCGAAGACCTGGAACTCCCATGTGGAGTAACCCCATTGGGTGGCACGGTGGACGCCCTGGAGCCGTACGTAACGGCCTTGGCCGGAGACGTCGAGGGTGTCGGTTCCGCCGTCCCCGCCGGTGACCGAGCGCAGATCGGTCCATGTGCTGCCGTCGTTCGAGGCCTGGATCTTGTAGTCCTTGCCGTAGGCGGTCTCCCAGTTGATGACGACCTGGTTGATGGTGGCGGTGGCTCCGAGGTCGACCTGCAGCCACTGGTCGTCGGAGAAGGCCGAGGCCCACCGGGTGCCGGTGTTGCCGTCCACCGCCGCGCTCGCGGGAGTGCCGGAGTTCTCGGTGGTGGAGGACGTGGCCGTCCTGCCCTGGGACAGGTTCGTGTCGGCGGACGCGGCTGCTGTCGCCGGGAGTTGGGTGGTGGGCAGGGTGATCAGCGCTGCCGTGGCGGCCAGCGCGACACCCAGGGATCTGAGTCTCATGAGGGTTCCTGCGGGTGCGTCGGGAAAGTGCGGGAAGCGTCGGCGGCAGGGACCTGGGACATGGTGCGTTCGCCGCTGCGACGCTTAGTTCATGTCTTGATTTAACTCATGATTTCCAAGTGGCGGCAAGCCTTCGGAAGTTGAAATCTTTGCGGCCCAACTCCCGCCGGATCCCTTGACATCTTGATGACATGCCCTCAACACTCCTCGGCGAGAGAGCGCTCTCACATCTGCTGTTTCTCCATCCCCCCGCATGCCGTCCCGGCTTGAGGAGACCCACATGCAGAGGATCGCCGTCAGCACCCCCACCAGCAGTCCCCCGGCCCGCGCAGCACGCTCACACGCGGCGCTCGGCATGGTCATCGCCCTGATCGCCGCGTTCTTCACCACCCTGGCACCCGCCCCCGCGCACGCCGCGGAGCAGTTGCTGTCCCAAGGCAGACCGGTCGCCGCCTCGTCGACCGAGAACGCCGGAACACCCGCCGACGCGGCCGTGGACGGCAACGCCGGCACCCGCTGGTCCTCCGCCTTCTCCGACCCGCAGTGGATACGCGTCGACCTCGGCTCCGTCCAGCAGCTCAGCCGCGTCAGCCTCAACTGGGAGGCCGCCTACGCGACCGCCTTCCAGATCCAGACCTCCACCGACGCCACCACCTGGACCACCGTCCACTCCACCACCACCGCCACCGGCGGCACCCAGAGCATCACCGTCTCCGGCAGCGGACGCTACGTCCGCCTCTACGGCACCGCGCGCGGCACCCCGTACGGCTACTCCCTGTGGGAGTTCCAGGTCTACGGCCCCGGCGGCACCACCCCGCCCGACGACTTCTGGGGGAGCACCTCCGACATCCCCCCGGCGAACAACGCCGTCGAGGTGAAGATCCTCAACCGCACCAACGGCAAGTACCCCGACAGCCAGGTGTACTGGACCTTCAACGGCCAGACGCACTCCATCGCCGAGCAGCCCTACCTCGACATGCCCGCCAACTCCGCCGGCCGCATGTACTTCCACCTCGGCTCACCCGACGGCCCCTACTACGACTTCATCGAGTTCACCGTCGGCAACAACGTCTTCAACGGAAACACCACCCGGGTCGACGCCTTCGGTCTCAAGCTGGCCATGCGCCTGCACACGAAGGACGGTTACGACGTCGAGGTCGGCGAGAACCGGCAGACCTTCGCCGAGGACCGCGCCACCACCTTCCAGCGCTTCACCGACGCCGTGCCGAACGAGTTCAAGGTGCTGGCCCAGACCCAGGCCCCCTACCGGATCATCGCGCCCGGCAGTGACCCGAGCTTCCGCGCGGGCGGCGCGAACGCCGACTACTTCACCGCGTACGCCCAGTCGGTGGGCGTGAACGCGGCCACCTCCGACATCTTCGGCTGCGCCGCATCCCTGGCGGGCAACCCGGACATGTGCGCCGCCCTCAACCGCCATGTCGCCACCCTGCCCGCCTCCCAGCAGTCCGACCCGGCGCAGTACTACAAGGCGGCACCGGCGAACCACTACGCCAAGTTCTGGCACGACAACGCCATCAACCGCCTTGCCTACGGCTTCCCGTACGACGACGTCGCGGGTCAGTCCTCGTTCGTCTCCCACGCCGACCCGCAGTGGCTCCTGGTGGCCGTCGGCTGGTAGACCGCACCCGCTTCAGAGGGCCAGGTCCCTCTGAAGCGGTCCGCCTTTCACCACACGCTCGAGTGCGGCGCGGCCCGCGGGTCCCCAGTGCGGCTTGCCGCCGGGAAGGCCCCGGTCCCCGTTCTGCCCCATGAGCATCAGGAAAAGGCTCTTCATGACGGCCAGTCCGCGGGCACGACGGATCGTCGCCTCGCCCGCGAGCGCGTAGGTGTCGAAGAACCGTGCGGCCGCGCCGTCGGGCAGCAGCACCCATGCGGCGGCGAGGTCCCACGCAGGATCACCGGCGAACATGTCACCGAAGTCGACGACGCCCGCGAGTGTTCCGGCCGCGACGACGACGTTGGCGGGATGGAGGTCGCCGTGCACCCACACCTGCGGGCCCTCCCAGGCCTCGGCCGCGACGGCGTCGTCCCAGACGGCGCGGGCGTCGGCGGCGATGTCGCCGGGGGCAACGGCCCGCAGGAAGTTCTCGAAACCGGCAGTGCAGTTCCTGGGATGGGCACCCCGGTCCGCAGCGACGGGAGCATCGGCGGGCGCCTCCACGTGGAGCGCCCGGAGGAACCACGCCAGGGTGTCGGCGGCGTGATCGCCGCGGCTGATCGAGCCGTGGTCCAGCGGCTCGCCGGGAACCCACGTCATCACGGTCCAGTGCTTGGGGAAGCGCTCGGAAGGCTCGCCGAACCGGACCGGGGTCGGTACCGGGAGGGGCAGGCGCGGGGCCAGGACGGGGAGCCACCGCCGCTCCTTCAGCTGCAGCTCCGGGGTGGGGTCCATACGCTGCATGCGCACGGCCAACTCGTCCCCGAGGCGCCACATCTGGTTGCCCCATCCACCCACCACCTCGCGGATCGCCAGCCCCGCGAGGTCCGGGTGCTGTTCCCGAAGCAGCTCGCGGACCAGGTCCTCGGTGATCTCGATCTCGGTGTCGGTCATGCGACGTCACAGTACTGGCGTTCCCCGAACGCCGTGATCGCCCCGGGCATCGTCAGGCCTGTTGAGTCGGGGGCCGGGTACACGGAGCGTGCATGCGACGTTCGGTGGGTCAAGGAGAGGAAGTCGGACCGTGGCGGTGAAGGCGATGGGGTGGGCGCACTCGTTCCCCATGTCCGAAGGAGTGCGCGTCGGCCGGGAGTGGACCCGCAGGCGTCTGGAGTCCCTGCCGTGGACCGCTGCCGAACCGGACACGGTGGACGCCATCGTGCTGGCGGTGTCCGAGCTGATCACCAATGCGCACGTCCACGCGCACAGCGACGCACACCTGGTCCTGACCTGGGACGGCGACTGTCTCCAGGTGAGCGTGCACGACGAGGACCCCTCGCTGCCGCAACAGCGCGAACCCGAGCAGGGCGCGGTCTCCGGCCGCGGGGTGTCCATCGTGCGCAAGCTCGCCGACGAGTGGGGAACGAGGTGCCAACGGCACGGCAAGACGGTGACGGCGTGCTTCCGCCCGTCCGACCCCGATGCCGCCAACGCCGCTGAAGACAACCGAAGTTGAGATCCGCTCGCCGTTGAGGCCCCCTGTGGAGGACAGGCGTCATGCATCTGGCACGAGGAGCGAGTGACGACCCGTACGCCTGGCTGTGGGTGCTCGGCGCTCTCGCGCTGTACGCACTGATCACTTACGGGCTGACATACCGGGCACGTGTCCGGCGCGGATCCGCACATCCGGCTCGTGACGCCGTGCACGACCTCAAGGACCGGGAGGACCCGCAACCGCCCAAGCAGCGGTTGGTCAGCCGTGTGCTGATGGGGTGCGGCGCGGGACTCACCGGACTGGCCGCCGCCCTGACCAGCGGGGCCGTACGCATCGTGGCCGTCGGACTCACCGCCTGTGTGGCGGTGGTGGCGTGGGCGTACTACGACTACCGCACGCAAAGGCGCGCAGTAGGACGGACACGGTCCGACGCGTGAGGCGAGGCCGGTCGCCCCGCGGTCGGACGCCATCGGCATCCACAGCCCTCGCCCGTGCACCCGTCCGCGCTGTCCGCGCATCGACCGCACCGCAGCGGTTCCGTCCGTTCCGCAGAGGCGTCGCGGGGGCGTTGTCAGTGGTGACCGCCAAGATGGCGGGCATGACGACACCCGTTGCGCAGATCCTGGATGCCGCTGCCTACGCGCAGGCGGTCGAGGACGCGGTCCAGGCCGCGGCCGCCTACTACGAGGGCGGCACCTCCCCGCTGGATGACGACGCCTACGACCGGCTGGTGCGCGGCATCGCCGAGTGGGAGGCCGCCCATCCCGACCAGGTGCTGCCGCACTCCCCCACGGGCAAGGTCGCCGGGGGCGCGGTCGAGGGCGATGTGCCGCACACGGTGGTGATGCTCAGTCTGGACAACGTGTTCTCGCCGGAGGAGTTCACGGCCTGGACCGACTCGCTCGCCCGCAGAGTGGGCCACACCGTCACCCGGTTCAGTGTCGAGCCGAAGCTCGACGGACTCGCCGTCGCGGCCCGGTACACCCACGGCCGGCTGACGCGTCTGATCACCCGCGGCGACGGCATCGCCGGGGAGGACGTCTCGCACGCGATCGGCACCATCGAGGGCTTGCCCGAGAAGCTGCCCGAGCCGGTCACCGTGGAGGTGCGCGGCGAAGTACTCATGACGACAGCCCAGTTCGAGCACGCCAACGAAGTGCGCACCGCCCACGGCGGGCAGCCGTTCGCCAATCCGCGAGGGGCGTCCGCGGGCTCGCTGCGGGCCAGGGACCGCGCGTACACGGTGGCGATGACGTTCTTCGGCTACGGCCTGTTGCCCCTGCCCGGCACCGACGCGGAGCTCGCCGAGCGGCTGGACGGGCTCGCGCACAGCGACCTGATGGACCTGGCCGCGTCGCTGGGGGTGCACACCCCTGCCGCCACCGCGGTCCCCGGCACCGTCGCCACATCCGCGGAGGAGGTCCTGGAAAGGGTGCGGGAGATCGCCGCGCTGCGCGCCGGGCTGCCCTTCGGGATCGACGGCATCGTCATCAAGGCGGACCTGGCCGCCGACCAGCAGGCCGCGGGATCCGGGTCCCGTGCGCCCCGCTGGGCGATCGCCTACAAGCTTCCCGCCGTGGAGAAGATCACCCGCCTGGTCGAGGTGGAGTGGAACGTGGGCCGTACCGGGATCATCGCGCCCCGCGGCGTCCTGGAGCCGGTGGAGATCGAGGGCGCCACCATCACTTACGCCACTCTGCACAACCCGGCCGACATCACCCGCCGTGACCTGCGTCTGGGCGACCACGTCATGGTTCATCGGGCCGGTGATGTGATCCCGCGGATCGAGGCCCCGGTCGCCCACCTGCGCACCGGCGACGAGCAACCGATCGTGTTCCCCGAGGTGTGCCCGCGCTGCGGTTCCGGCATCGACACCAGCCAGGAGCGCTGGCGGTGCGAGCAGGGCCGTAACTGCCACCTGGTCGCCTCCCTGTCCTACGCTGCCGGCCGCGATCAGCTCGACATCGAGGGCCTGGGCGCCACCCGCGTCGTGCAGCTCGTCGAGGCCGGCCTGGTGACCGATCTCGCCGACCTGTTCACCCTCACCCGTGACCGACTCCTGGCGCTGGAGCGGATGGGCGAGACCAGCACCGACAACCTGCTCGCGGCGATCGCCACGGCCAAGGGCCGGCCGCTGTCGCGTGTCCTGTGCGCGCTCGGGGTCCGCGGCACCGGGCGTTCCATGTCCCGCCGCATCGCCCGCCATTTCGCCACCATGGACACCATTCGGTCCGCCGACGCCGAGGCGATGCAGCAGGTCGAGGGCATCGGCACGGAAAAGGCTCCGTCGATCGTCGCCGAACTCGCCGAACTCGCGCCGCTCATCGACAAACTCGCCGCGGCGGGAGTGAACATGACCGAACCTGGCGCGACCCCGCCGCCCACCGCGGCCGATGACACCGGCGCCCCTTCCGACGACACGTTTGTGACAGCAGGGCCACTGGCCGGCATGACGGTCGTGGTCACCGGCGCGATGACCGGTGTGCTGGAGAAACTCAGCCGCAACCAGATGAACGAACTCATCGAACGCGCCGGCGGTCGCTCCTCCTCCAGCGTCTCCAAGAGGACCACCCTGGTCGTGGCCGGAGAGGGCGCGGGATCCAAGCGTGCCAAGGCCGAAGACCTCGGGATCCGCCTGGCCACCCCGGACGAATTCGCCGCACTGGTCGCCGACTTCACCGACTGACCGCCGCCACGCGTGTGCCACAGCTCACCCCGGCCGGGGCAGAGGGCGGGAACACCGCGCAACGGTTGACCGTTCATCTGTATGTGGCTGGCGGAGGGGACAGTGTCCCCGGGCCTCACCCTCCGCCCATGGGGACGATCGTTCGGCTGAAGCCCCATGGAGCACCCCGCCGAGAGGCGACCGCCCTCCGCACGCCACCACCCACGGCCCCGGCTGGCCTCCCCCCGTCCAGCCGGGGCTTTGACCTGCCGGTCACCATGAGGTGCTGAGCACGATCCTGGAAGCTCAGGAGCTTTCCACGAAGCGCGCTCCCGGTCCGGGTGTGCGGCGGACGTCTTCCGGGGCGAGGTGGCTGTGCCCGGCAGCGCACTCGAGGACGACCTTGACCGGCTCGTCGCAGGAACTCGCGTCGTCGACCGGCCGGTGCCGGACGACGACCGACGGCCCCTGCGGGTCGGCGAGATACGTGTCGCCCCATTCCAGAAGCGCCACGAGCGTGGGCCGCAACGCCCGGCCCTGCTCGGTGAGTTCGTAGGCGAAACGCTGCCGGTCCCCGGGCTCCTGATAGGGCACGCGCTGCATCACTCCCGCGGTCACCAAGGTCTCGAGCCGAGTCGCCAGGAGATTCCTGGCGATCCCGAGGCGGGAGTGGAACTCTCCGAACCGGCGCGCGCCGTCCAGCGCTTCACGGACGATCAGCAGCGACCAGCGCTCCCCCACCAGCGAGAGGGCGCGCGCCACCGAGCAGTTCACCGGGTCGATTCGCCGCGTCTCCATGGGACGAGTGTACCCACCTGGGTTTACAAGCTGTACTCAGACCTCGTAGCTTCCGGCCTGAGTTGAAGAACTAAACTCACCAAGGAGATCGATCGTGCCCATGCTCGACGTGTACATTCCCGACGGCGCGCTCCAGCCGGACGCCGAGGCGGCGCTGCTGGACCGCATCACCGAGATCCTCGTCCGCAACGAGGGATTCGACCCCGCCGACCCGGTGAGCCGTTCCGTCTCCTGGCTCTGGCTGCACCGACCGGCCGGCATCTACGTCGGCGGAGAAGCCGCGGACGCACCTCGCTACAAGGTCGTCCCGTCCGTCCCCGAGGGCCAGCTCGACGAGCAGAAGCGTGCGAACGTCATCGCCGAGGTCACCGAGGCGATCCTCGATGCGGAGAACGGCGCCTGGCCGCGTGACCCCGGCCGGATCTGGGTGTTCCCCACCGAGATCCCCGACGGCCACTGGGGCGGCTGGGGCCAGATCAGGCCGCTCGCGAAGATCCTCGCCCGACTCACCGGCGACACCAAGCGGGCCCGTGCGCTCGCTCGTGAGCGGATCGCTGCCAGCCGGGCCGAACACGCCCGCCTGCCCTGATGCGCGACGGACCGGTGAGCAGCCCGGCGCCGAACCTTGCGCGGCGCCCCTCACCGGCCCGGGTACCTGAGTCAGTCGAAGAGAGCAACGACTCCGTTCACCCAGATCGCGAGGAACGCAAGGGTCCCCACCAGGCAGCCGACGCCCGCCAGGACACCGCCGACCGACCACGGCTCGGAGGAGGCCTCGTGCTCCTCCAGGCCGTCCCGGCAGAAGGCGGGGTCGTCCCAGTCGACGGGCTGCCCCAGCTTCTCGGCGCAGGCTGTCCGCACCGCGACCAACTGCCTCTCCGCAAAGACGGTGGCAGCCATGGCCTCGGGGCCGCGCCAGGCGAGGGCCCGCATCCGCCGCCCGGGGGACTCGTACCGCGCCTCGAAGGCAGCGGTCTCGTCGGCGTTGCGGTCTTCTTCCAGGTACATCCAGCGTCCGGCCTCGGCGGCGTCGCCGTAGAGCCGGTACACCTCGGCCAGACGTCGGCGGAGCGTCAGGTCGTACGGGAAGGACGAGACGAGACCGCGCAAACGCTGGCGTGCGACGGGAACCCGGCCGGCGGCCAGGTCCGCATCGACTCGGGCAAGGGTCTCACTCAGGGGCATGAACGCATGATCGGCTACCGCACGGACCGACGTCGACTCGGTTTTGTCGCTGAGCAGCCGCTCGCACCGATGGCACCACCTGAACCTCACTGAGACAGCTCCGCTCAGACCTGAACTGCTCCCCTGCCGACCATCTCCCGCCTGCGCTTCCGCCACCGGAGCAAGACTCTGGGCGTGCAGTGAAGACGGTTCGCGGGTCGGACTCGTATGACCGTCGGAGGGAGGAAAGAAACTCGGTTTGAGGGGCATACGGATGTGTCCTCCCGGGCGTCAACGGCACGTAAGAGCAAGCCAGTTGGACCTCGCACCGGGAGCATGCCGATGAAGCGCACCGACGCCCCACGCCGGACGGTGGTACCGCGTGGACGCAGCACGCGACGCGCGACCACCACCGCGGGCGCGATCGCCGCGCTGGTCTCGCTCGTCCTGACCGGATGCACGGCGGACACGGGCACCGGCCACAGCGCCTCGCCCACCGCGAGGGCCAAGGCCACTACCACGGGCGAGAAGCTCACCTACGCCCAGGATCTGCGGATCTCCGACGCCGAGCAGCACCTGATCACGCTCTGCATGAGGAAGCAGGGTTTCCGCTACTGGGAGGAGAAGCCGCTCAGCCTGGAGGAGAGCCGGCCGATCGGCTACGTCCAGGACGACGTCGACTGGGCGCGCAGCCACGGCTACGGCAGCCGGATCGGCGCGAAGGAAGAGCGCGCCCGACTCCACAACCCCAACATCGCCTACCGCGCGTCCCTTTCCCGTTCCCGCCGGCAGGCCTTCGACATCGCGATGGACGGCGGCCGGGACGCCGTACTGCTGAAGTCGCGGACGCCGTCCGGCGGCACGATCACCAAGCAGTCCGGCGGCTGCGCACGCCAGGCCCAGCAGACGCTGTACGGCGACCCGCAGGCATGGTTCCGCTCCGAAGTGACCGTCAACAACCTGCGCCCCCTGTACGTGAGCAAGTTGCTGCGCGACAAGGAGTTCAAGGGCGCGGTGGCCGCCTGGTCCCGCTGTATGAGCAAGGCGGGCCACCCCTTCCCCGACCCCGACGCGGCACGCCGTTCCACACGCGAGCGCAGCGCGGAGCAGACCAGGGCCGAGGAGGCCAGGTCCTTCGCTGACGAGGCCCGGATCGCGGTCGCCGACGCCACCTGCGCCCGCTCCGTCTCCCTCCGCTCGATCGGCGAGCGGCGCGAGGCCCACTACGTCGGCGAACTGGCCGCGAAGTACGGCGACGCCCTCGACGCCCACCTGCAGATGCAGCGGTACGCCCTCACGCGCGCCGAGCGCATGGTGCCCGCCCGCACCTGATCCGGGCCCCACCCACCCTGACTTCCGTGGCCCCGCGTCACGGACTGACCCCGCGACGACGCTCGCGGATCGTCACCCCACCTATCCCGCCCACGCCTCCCACGAGGCGTAAGCAGAACAGGAATTCGTCATGCGCAAGCTGACCGTCTCCCTCGCCACCCTCGGCCTCGCGGCCCTCGGCATCGCCATCCCGGCCACCGCCCACGCCGGCCCCGGCTGCAACGCCAACTGGAACGCGCACGGCCGCGACGGCAACGTCCGCGCCTGGGACGGCACCGACTGCGGCGGCGAACTCCTCGGCGTCACGCCCGGCAACGACCCCGAGTGGGGCGACGGCGCCGGCCCCTTCCAGGGCACCGACGTGAACCGCGCCTCGTCCGTCATGAACAGCGGGTTCGTCGGGGGCAAGGACGTCGTGGCCTTCTACTGGCTCTCGAACTACAACGACACCTCGTACGGCTGCCTCCTGCCGGGCGAGAAGTACGTGGACGACCTCAGCCGGAACCACTACACCAACAACGTGAACATGAACAACAGCATCGAGTCGCACGCCTGGGTGACCTCGACCGCCTGCGCCCCGGGCTCCTTCATCAGCTGAAGCACCTTGCACCAGCCATCACACTGTGTCCGGTCACAGCCCGTCGGCATCGCGCCGGCGGGCCGTGCCGGTTTCGGCCCACCCGGGGTACACCTCCGTCAGGCGCCGCCCTGGTGCAGGAGCGCCATGACATCGCCGGACGCGACGGTCTGCTCTCCTTCCGGCGGACGGACGGCGACAACTCTTCTGCACAACTGGGCATTTCACCGCTCCGATCCAACTTCTTCGCCCAGCAGTGCGGCGAGCCGAACGGCGGTCTTCTCTCCTGCCCGCTGCCTGATCAGGCCCTCTTTGGCGGCTGCACGGAGCCAGATCTCGGTGCTGTCCTCAGCGGCCTTGAGCACGCGCGCGGTCACCACCACCGGATTCAGGCCGCCGGCCCCTCCGCCCACCACAACACGGATCGTCTCCTCCTCGCCGGTGCCGGCCGACGCGGTTTCGACCGCACGGCCCGCGCTGCCGAGCACATGGGAGACACGTTTCACGACAGCGTCGAACGGCAAGGGAGCGACCAGGTCGATCTCATGGACGTCCTTTCTCAAGAGCTTGGCCACCACTCGGACCAAGCCACCGCTCCCCCCGCTCACCGCACCAAGAGCAGCGAGCTCCTCGGCCAAGATCTGGTCTTCGCTCCGCTCCACGAATCTCCCCTCACCGCTGGACACCCCCACCGATCATCGCCGCCCGCACAGCCTCACATCCGGGCTTTCAGCACATCGACCTCACAGCCCGGTGCGAAGGGGTCGAAGCCGTGCTCGACGAGCCACCTGATCGCCAGCAGGCTTCGCAACGACCACCACGCGCGGATCACGTCGAGGTCGACGTCGGTGCCGTAGCCGACGAGGACCTCGCCGAGGCGCTCCTCGTGTCCGAGGGTCAGGACGGCGAGGTCGAACAGGGCATCACCCGGGCCGGCCTCGGACCAGTCGATGACGCCGCTGACCTCGTCGTCGTCATCGACGAACATGTGCGTGATCTGCAGGTCCCCGTGTGTGAACCTCGGCGTCCAGGGCCGGAGCGCGGCCTCGGCGACCTGGCGGTTGCGGGTGACGAGGTCGGCGGGCAGAGCGCCGTTCGTCATGAGCCACTCGCACTCGCGGTCGAGCTCGGCGGTCAACTCGTCGAGGTTCCTTCCCCGGGCGGGCCAGGGCGGCAGCGGCGCGTCGTGCAGCGTCCGGATGGCGGCGCCCGCCGCGGCCCAGGCTTGCGCTGACGCGGTCGACGGTTCGCCGAGACAGCCGAGTGCCGTCCCCGGGACCGCCGCAATCGCGAGCGCGGGCGGCTTGCGCCACAGGACCTCAGGGGTCGGAACCGGTGCCAGGGCCATCGCCGCGACCTCGACGTCGAGGCGCTCCTGATCGGCGTCGACCTTCAGGAACACGTCCCCGACGCGCAGGGTCGCGCGCTCGGAATGGGCCACGACGACTTCGACCTCGTCCATGGGCGCCCAGTATCCCGGGGACGGCCGTCGGCGTCGCGGGATTTGTCGCGTGCGGTCGCGCGGCCGAGGGCGGTCCCACCACTCGGCGTCCCGGCACGTGACAGCGACCGCCGGGCAGAGTCCTCAGGTACGGGTCGCAGCGTGAGAACGCGTCGAAGCCGAGGTTCTCGGTGCCTGTGCGTGGCTGCGACGCGGTCGCCGCGCGGCGCGGAGGACACCGGGGCGTTCCGGGTCTTCCGAGTCGCGCGGCAACGCGTTTCGTGCCTCACGCCGTCACCTGTGCCGCCGCCTGCGACACCTCGCGGCTCGACACCACCCGCCGCCGCCGCGCCGGCGCGCCCAGCGTCGGGTTGGCCACGCCCCACGCCGCGCCCCGGCAGACCACTTCCTTGTAGCGGGCCGCCAAGCGGCCGGTGAGGGCCCGGTCCACGGCCTGGTCGCCGGCGGTGACGAACTGGATCAGGCCGTCCTTGCGGCCGAGGGAGACGCACTGGTTGAAGTAGCGCAGCGGGGCCTTCGGCAGCTTGCCGCCGGTCAGACGGGCCGCGAGGGAGTCGGCGGCCTGCCAGGCCATCGGGGTGCCCGAGGCGCAGGACATGCGCAGTGGCTTGTCCCCGACACCCAGGGCGTAGCCGGCGTCGCCGATCGCGTACACGTCCGGGTGCGAGACCGATCGCATCGTCGCGTCGACCACGATGCGGCCGTCGTCCGCGAGTTCGAGGCTGGTGGACGCGGCCAGCGGGTGTACGGCGAAGCCTGTCGTCCAGACGGTGGTCGCCGCCGGGAAGGTCCGGCCGTCCGCGGTCAGGACCCGGTCCGCCTCGACCGCTGTCACCTCGGCGCCCTCGTGCACGGTGATGCCGAGCCGGTCGACGACCTTGCGCAGGTGCGCACGGCCCTTCGCGGAGAGCCAGTCGCCGAGTCCGCCGCGCGCGGCAAGGGCGATGTCGAGGTCCGGGCGGGCCTCGGCCACCTCCGTCGCGAACTCCAGGCCGGTCAGTCCGCCTCCTACGACGAGGACCGTCTCGCCCTGTGCCATGGAGGCCAGGCGCTCGCGCAGCCGGAGCGCGCCGGGGCGGCTCGCGATCTGGTGCGCGTGCTCGGTGACGCCGGGGACACCGTGGTCGTTCCCGGCGCTGCCGAGGGCGTAGACGAGGGTGTCGTACGGGAGTTCCGCCGTGCTCTCCGCGCTCTGCACCGTGACCGACTTGGCGTCCACGTCGATCGACGTGACCTTGGCGAGCTTCACCTCTACGCCCGTGCCGGCGAACATCTCCGCGAGCGGGCGGGGCTTGAGCTCCTGGCCCACGGCCAGTTGGTGCATCCGGACCCGCTCGACGAAGTCGGGCTCGGCGTTGACGAGGGTGATGGTGACGTCCTCGCGGCGCAGCCGCTTGGCGAGGCGGCCTGCCGCGATCGCTCCGGAATAGCCGGCGCCGAGGACGATGATCCGGTGCTGCATTCGCTTACTCCTGTCCGCACGGTTCCGGTGCCTTCTGGCCCGGTCACGCCCCTTGAACCGGACAGCACACGGATCCATGACAGAAGGAGGGAGTGACCTGCGTCACACGGCGGATCAGAGGGCTCCGGTCACCACCGGAGGGCCGAAATCGCCTGCCGCCCAGCGCTGGGTCGCGCGCTCCAGCTTGTCCGGGTTGACCTGGCTGCGCACCGCGACGACGCCGTCCTCCGTCCGCTCCAGGCACATGATGCCGAAGACCCGCCCGTCGACCACCGCGAGGACCGCGGGGCCGCCGTTGGCCGTGGTGGCGTAGAGATCGGGTGAACCACCGGCCAGTTCCCGCTTGGCCGGGGCGGGCTTGAACAGGCCGCGCAGGAACTTGGCCACCGCGAGTGCGCCCTCGACGGCACTGGCCCGCGCCGGCACCTTTCCGCCGCCGTCGCCGACCACGACGGCGTCCGACGTGAGCAGCTTGATCAAGGGCTCGGTCTCACCGCTGGTCGCCGCGGCGAGGAACTCCTCCACGATCCGGCGTGCGGCCGCCGCGTCGATCTCGGCCCGTGCCCTGCCGTGCGCCACATGCTTCTTCGCACGATGGAAGATCTGCTGGCTGGCCGCCTCGGTCAGATCCAGCATCTCCGCGATCTCCCGGTGGGAGTACGCGAACGCCTCGCGCAGCACATACACCGCGCGCTCGTTCGGCGAGAGCCGTTCCAGCAGGACCATCACGGCGTAGGACACCGACTCGCGCTGCTCGGCCGTCTCCGCCGGGCCCAGCATCGGGTCCCCTTCGAGCAGTGGTTCGGGCAGCCACTGGCCGACATAGGTCTCGCGGCGCGCGCGGCCGGACGAGAGCTGGTTGAGGCAGAGGTTGGTGAGCACCTTGGTCAGCCAGGCCTCCGGCACCTCGATGCGGGCGATGTCGGCGGCCTGCCAGCGCAGATAGGTCTCCTGCACGATGTCCTGCGCCTCACTCGACGAGCCCAGCATCCGGTAGGCGATGGCCTCCAGACGCGGCCTGGCCGCCTCGAACCGGTCTACGTCGCTGAGAGTCAGGGCCATGCGGTGATCCTATCCAGGGGCGGCGGTTTCGCGGCCACCAGGGTTTTCAGGTCAGGACCATCCAGCGGCGGCCGTCGATCAACTCCCGTGCCGCGTCGAGGTGTCCGGCGTGGCACGCGGTCTCGGTGATGACGTGCAGCAGGACGTCGCGCAGGGTGTGCAGATGCGGCTCGCCGAACAGGTCGTGGGGCCACCAGGCCGGCGCGGCCTCGGCAGCGGTGGCGGTGATGACGGCATCGGCGAGTGCCGTCTCCTTCCGGTACAGGTCGAGCACCTCGACGGCCGGCACCTCCGGGGCCACCTTCCACGCCTCGTCACCGCTGGTCAGGCCGCGAACGACCTCCTCGTCCCCCGCGACGACCGCACGGAACCAGAACCGCTCCACGTCCAGCGCCAGGTGCTGGACCAGTCCCAGGCAGTGCCAGCCGGAAGGCAGCACGGGCCGTCGCAGATCGTTGGCGTCGAGTCCCTCGAGGATGCCGAGAACGTGGCGCCGCTGCCCGTCCAGGACCCGAAGGAGCGCCCTGACCTCATCGCCCACCGCGGTGTCGCTCAACTTGTCGGTCACAGTCACCCAGAATCCCTCAATCTCCTGTTGCGCGCAGGGAGTTGACGGTGCTCGATCACCGGACCGGCAGCCGGCGGTCTGCTGGTGCCGGGTGGGTCAGTGGGAGCCCCCCGCGGGCCGCCCCTCCCTCATTCAAAAAGAAGCATTTTGTCCGTTAAGCGAGGTATAAGAAAACCGTCCCCGGCTACCCGCACGGCATGGTACGGACACTGAAACGGCATGGAAGGCACGGCGGGCACAGCGCGGCGGACCAGGAGGTCGAGGCCGGGCGGGGGAGGAGTGTCGGACCGGACGAAGAGGTGGAGCGGCAGTCACCGGACACCCCGACTGACCTGCCCAAACGCTCCTGGGGGATGGTGCTGAAAGGCACCCTCAAAGAGTTCAAGCGGGACGAGCTGACCGACCGGGCCGCGGCGCTCACCTACTACGGGATCCTGGCGCTGTTCCCGGCCCTGCTGGCGTTGATCTCGATGCTGGGGATCGCCGGCCGGTCGGCCACGCAGCAGGTACTCGACAACATCCAGAAACTCGCTCCGGGCGCGGCGCGCGACGTCCTGAGCAACGCCGTCAAGCAGATGCAGGGCCAGGCAGGGATCGGATCGATCATGGCGATCGTGGGCCTGGTGCTCGCGGTGTGGTCGGCCTCCGGCTACGTCGCCGCGTTCATCCGCAGCGCGAACGCGGTCTACGACATCCCCGAGGGCCGTCCGGCATGGAAGGTGCTGCCGGTCCGGTTCGGTGTGACGGTGGTGCTGATGGTCCTGGCCGTGATCAGTGCCCTGATCGTCGTCTTCACCGGCGGCCTGGCACAGCAGGTCGGCACCGCGCTGGGCCTCGGGGACACGTTCCTGACCGTGTGGTCGATCGCCAAGTGGCCGGTGCTCGTGCTCCTGGTGACGATCATGATCGCGATCCTGTACTGGGCGACGCCGAACGCCAAGGTCCGGGGCTTCCGCTGGATCACACCGGGCAGTCTGCTGGCCCTGGTCATCTGGATGATCGCCTCCGCCGCCTTCGCGCTGTACGTGGCGAACTTCGCCTCGTACAACAAGACCTACGGCACGTTCGCCGGCGTGATCATCTTCCTGGTGTGGCTGTGGATCACGAACCTGGCGATCCTGCTCGGCCTGGAGTTCGACGCCGAGATGCACCGACAGCGAGTCGTCGCGGGCGGCCACCCGGCCGGACAGGAGCCCTACGTCGAGCCCCGCGACACCCGCAAGTGGGACGAGGACGACCGTCGCCGCTTTGAATCATGAGCCGCCTTGAATCATGAAGTGCCCGCACAGCGGTACCCCTGCTCGCCGACGCCGCCCGGCCGCGTGTGACCGGGCCGGCGCAGCCACCGCGAGAGGGATCGCGCTCGTCGAGCCGACGACGAACGCATCACCGGGCCACTTCGACCTCGACACATGACGCACCAACCGACACCGAACATCGCAGGACGAATCCACCGGACGCCGACGAAGGACAGGTGAGCACCCATGACAGCAGAAGGCTCCCCCCGCACCGGCGGCGCGGCGCAGGAACCGGTCGGCGAGCTGGTGCAGCGCGCCTCCCAGCAGCTGTCGCAGCTGGTCCGTGACGAGATGCGGCTGGCGCAGGCTGAGATGACCCAGAAGGGCAAGCGGTTCGGCAAGGGCGGCGGCCTGTTCGGCGGCGCCGGACTGATGGGTGTCCTCACCCTGCAGGCACTGGTGGCCACCGCGATAGCGGCGCTCTCGCTCGTCATGGACGTGTGGGCGGCCGCCCTGATCGTCACCGGGGTCCTGGCCGTCGTCACCGCAGTGATGGCGGCGCTGGGCAAGCAGCAGGTCGGCAAGGCGTCCCCTCCGACGCCGGAACGCACGATGGACAGCGTCAGGGCCGATGTGACCGAGATCAAGGAGAAGGCACAGCGATGACCAAGGACAAGCCGAAGACCGGCGACGAGGGAACTCCCTCCCCGGAGGAACTGAGCGAACAGGTGGAGGCGACCCGCCAGGAACTCGGCGAGACCGTCGAGGCACTCGCGGCCAGGGCCGATGTGAAGACCCGGGCCCAGGAGAAGACGACCGCCGTCAGGCAGCAGGTCACGCAGAAGACGACCCAGGTCAGGACGCAGCTGCGGGACAAGGCGACGCACGCCGCCCACGTGGTGCACGACAGGACCCCCCAGCCGGTGCGCGACAAGGCCGCCGCCGCTACCGGACAGGTGCGCGAACGGGCAGCGCATGCCTCCCAGCTCGCCCGGGAGAAGGCTCCTGCGCCCGTGCGCGACAAGGCCGGCCAGGGCATGAACGCGGCGCGGGCCAACAGCACCCCGCTGCTCGTCACGGCGGGCGCGCTCATCGCGGTGCTGCTCATCCGCCGCTACAGGAGGCATTGATGCAGGCGTCCAAGCTCGCCTACAAGCCGGTCGGCATGGCCATGGGCGCCGTCAGCGGCGTGGTGGCCGGCGCGGTGTTCAAGCAGGTGTGGAAGAAACTCGGGCATGAGGAGGACGCCCCCGACGCCACCGACGAGAAGCGGGCCTGGCGTGAGGTCCTGACCGCGGCCGTTCTGCAGGGCGCGATCTTCGCCGGGGTCAAAGCGGCCGTGGACCGCGGGGGCGCGACCGCCACCCGCCGGCTGACCGGCACGTGGCCCGGCTGACCACGCGACAGGAGCAGCTCCGCGCCGCTGCGCCGTCGCCGATGGGGTTCCGCGACGAGTTTTCCGCGCCGAGTCTTCCGCGATGAGTTTTCGGTGATCGCCCCGTCTACCCCTTCGACGAAGGGAGCGCACCATGCGCAAGATCATCGTTTGCACGTTTCTGACCCTGGACGGGGTCATGCAGGCACCGGGCGGTCCGGACGAGGACCCCGAGAGCGGTTTCGAGCACGGCGGCTGGCAGAAGCCGGTCAGCGACGAGGAGGTCGGCGCCGCCATCGCCGAGTGGTACGAGCCTTCGGACGCGATGCTGCTCGGCCGCAAGACGTACGACATCTTCGCGTCGTACTGGCCGACCGCGGATCCCGCCAACCCGTTCACCGACCGGATGAACAGCATGCACAAGTACGTGGCCTCGCGGACTCTGACGTCCGTCGAGTGGCAGAACTCCACACTGCTGGAGGGCGACACCGTCGAGGCCGTACGCGCGCTGAAGACGTCGGACGGGGGCGACATCAACGTCGTGGGCAGCGGCGACCTCGCGCAGACCCTGATGCGGCACGACCTCGTCGACGAGTACCGGCTGACCATCCATCCGGTGATCATCGGCACCGGCAAGCGGCTGTTCGCCGACGGAGCGATCCCCGCCGCCCTGGAGCCGGTCAGCGTCTCGACGACGAAGAACGGCACGGTCGTCGGCGTCTACCGGCCCAACGGCAGGCCGGGATACGACAGTTACTAGTACACCGGCCTGCTGCCGGCGCATGGCGATCGCTTTGCCTCACCTGGTGTTCGACCCGGGCCCCGTGGGGATTCCCGTCCTGTGCAGTCCATTGCCCAGCGAACGGAGCCGACATGGAGTACCCGGACCTTTCCGCACTGCCCGCCGAACTGCAGGAGGACGTGACCGCTCGCGGTTCGCTCAACGTGTTCCGGATGCTGATGCACTCCCCCGCGCTGGCGCCCGGCGTGCTGGCGCTGGGGGACGCCGTCCTGCGGCAGAACTCGTTGCCGGACCCGCTGCGTGAGCTGGCCATCGTGCGGGTCGGCCATGTCTACAAGGCCGCGTACGA
This sequence comes from Streptomyces sp. SAI-135, assembly GCF_029893805.1. Classification (NCBI taxonomy): domain Bacteria; kingdom Bacillati; phylum Actinomycetota; class Actinomycetes; order Kitasatosporales; family Streptomycetaceae; genus Streptomyces; species Streptomyces sp. SAI-135. Next base: position 8,647,316 of record NZ_JARXYP010000002.1, on the reverse strand, counting down.
GGTTCACCATCACGAGAACCTCGCCCGTCTGGTCGGACTCGGCCAGGAGGCGATCGCCGCCGCCGCGACCGGTTCCCCCGAGGGCCTGTCCGGTGCCGAGGCCGCCGTCCTCGCCGCGACCGACCGACTGCTCGCCCGGCACACCCTCGACGAGGCCGAACGCAAGGAACTACTGGCGTTCCTGACGGTGAACCAGCTCGCCGATCTGGTCATCACCGTCGGCTTCTACCAACTGATCTGCGACTTCCTCAACACCTTCGAGGTGACGACCGCGGACGAGCCGGCGCCGCCGTACGGCGAGGCACCTGCTGCCGGGAGCGACGAGGGACGGTGAGCAAGGCCGGCGACACCCTCGGCGCCATCAAGGCCCGCATGTACGGTCCGGTTCTGGCCGCCCCGCGCGCCACCACGAAGCCGCTCGGCTGAGTCGGAAGCCCCACGAGGACACGGGGCCCGGGAACGGCTCACACCGGCGTCACCGCTCCCGGGTGCCCCGACCGCCGCTGCTCGACGGCCCCGTGGAGCGGGCTGTCACGGCGCCATCTCGTACGCCCCGGACAGTGCCTCGACACGCTGCCAGACACGGCCCGAACGCGCTTCGTCGACGACGGGCCGCCGGACGGCACCGAGTGCCCAGCGCTGCTGGTCCGCGGTGGCGGAGTCCTTGCCGTGCAGTTCGACGGCGAAGGCGGAGAAGTCGCGGACGAGGACGGCGAACAGCTCGTCGAGCACGTCCTCGTCGAGGTCGGTCAGACGGGCCTGTTCCAGGATCAACTGTCCGTGCACCACCAGCGCGAACAACTGGCCGACGGCGAGCAGCAGGTCGAGGTCGCGGCTCTGCTCCTCGTCAGGGGCCGCGGTGGCGACGAACTCGCACAGGGCGTCGGCCTGTTCGCGGAAGCGGGCGACGTTCGGCACCCCGGCGTACGCGTCGTAGGCGGGACGCCAGTCGTGGAAGCGCACGGAGCCGAGGCCGCGGGCCGGTCCCTGCTCGAAGAGGAAGGTGTCGTCGGCCGCGTCGAGCCGGGTGGGCACGGCCGCGAACTCGGCCGGGTTCAGGAGGTGGTTGCGCATGAACTTCAGGATCAGCGCGAGGTTGACGTGCACGGTGCCCTCGAGCTTGGGCAGCCCCCGGATCTCGACGGCGGCCTGTGCGAAGTAGGTGTCCTTCTCGAAGCCCTTGGCGGCGATCACGTCCCACATGAGGTCGATGACCTTCTCGCCTTCCGTGGTCACCTTCATCTTCGTCATCGGATTGAACAGCAGATAGCGGCGGTCCTCCGGGGAGGCCGAGCGGAAGTAGTCGACGGCCCGGTCGCTGAACAGCTTCATGCCGACGAGCCGGACGTAGGCGTCAGCAAGCTCCCGGCGCACGTGCGGGAAGGCGGTCACGGGGCGGCCGTACAGGATGCGCTGGTGCGCGTGGCTCACCGCCTCGTACATCGCGTGCTCGCAGATGCCGATCGACGCGGTGCAGAGGTTGAACTTGCCGACGTTGACGGTGTTGAGGGCCGCGTCGAAGGCAGCGCGGCCCGTGTGCAGGACGTCGTCCGGGCCCACGGGGTAGTCGTCGAGGCGGAACTCGCTGACGTACTTGGAGGAGTCGACGACGTTCTTGACGAGCCGGTACGCCGGGTGGCGGCTGTCGGCGGCGAAGAAGACGTAGCCGTCCGGGCCCTCGATGTCGGTGCGCCGGCCGAAGACCGAGACGAGTCCGGCCGCGTTGCCGTTGCCGATGTAGTACTTGGAACCCGTCGCCCGGAAGCCGCCCTCGGCGTCCGGGGTGAGCAGCATGTCGGTGGAGTAGATGTCGGCGCCGTGGGTCTTCTCGGAGAGACCGAAGGCGAACACCTCGCCCTGGGACAGGAGTTGTGCCGCACGGGCGCGGGCGGCGGCGTTGTCGCTCTGCCACACCGGCCCGAGACCGAGGATGGTCACCTGCCACGCGTACCAGTAGTCGAGACCGTAGAACCCGAAGATCTCGTTGAGGGCCGCGATCCGGGCCGTGTCCCAGCGCTGGTCGTCGAGTTCCCCGGCGGACGACGGGGTGAGGAAGGTGGCGAACAGCCTTTCCTTGGCCGCGAACGCGAGGAAGTCGGCCAGCCAGGCACGGGAACGGTAGTCCTCGATGAGCCGGCGCTTGCCGCGCTCCTCGAACCAGTCGACGGTGGCCCGCAGCAGCCTGCGCGTCTCGGGGTCGAAGTGCGCGGGGTCGTACGTGCGCGGGTTGAACAGGAGGGAGTCGGCCATGGAGGTCCGCCTTCCGGGGGTTGAGGGTGAAGGGGCGGTGCTGGAGGTCGCTGAGCGCGGGTGTGGTCGGACCGGCGGTTCAGGCGTGCGGCTGTGACGTACCGAGCCGCCGGAGGGTGGCGAGCACGTCGTCGAGCCAGGCGATCGTCATCCGCTCGTACGCGATGCCGCCGCGCAGCACGACGTGTTGCAGCTCTTGGCCGGCGTCGAGCGGGGCGGGGGCCGCGGGTCCGGTGAAGTCGCGCTTTTCCCCGGCCAGATAGTGCGCGAGCCGGTCGCTGTGCACCTGACGGTGCCGCTCGACCTCGCGAACGAGCTGGGACGGGTCGTCGAAGGCCGCGCCCCGGATCTTCACGGCGAGGTCGTGCCGCAGGCTCTCGGGTTCGATCGACTCGTGCAGCCACTGTGAGAGGGCGGCACGGCCCGGGCCCGTGACGGAGTACTCCTTCTTGTCCGGTCGGCCCTGCTGCGGCAGCTCACGGACCGCGAGCAGGCCGTCGTTCTCCATGCGCCGAAGGACGCGGTAGATCTGCTGGTGGGTGGCGGTCCAGAAGTATCCGATGGACCGTTCGAACCGCCGGGCCAGCTCATACCCGGAGCCCGGTTTCTCCAGCAGGGAGACGAGGATCGCGTGCTCGAGCGCCATGCCGCGATCCTGCTATGCAACTCGTTGCATAGCCAAGGGGTGCCGCCCAGATGAGACAGGGCTCACGCACCGCGAACAGACACGGCTGGGTTCCCCCTCCCTGGGTCGCCGTCGTGTCCGGTTGGGGGCGCCTTCAGATCCGCAGTTCGGGGGGAAAGCCCGTCCAGCGCAGCTCGGCCGGGAGATGCCGCATGTCGTTGGAGACGAGGACGGAGGCGGGGCGGCCGGGCGAGTAGCGGATGACCGTGAGTGCCGCGTTGCAGAAGTTGAGACCGAGCCAACGCCACTTCGGCGCATGCATGGCGTCCCGGACGGCCCAGGCGACCAGGAAGTTGTGGGTGACGACAAGTTCGTGCCGGTCCTCTTCACCGTCCACCGCCCCGGTGAACAGATCCAGCGCCTGACGGGCCAGCGCGGGTCCGTGCTTCCGTTCCTCGTCGGTGGCACCGGAGAGGAAGCGGAGGTAGAAGTCCGCTGACTCGGCCGGGAGTTCGTCCCGTCCCGGCAGGTGGGGCACGTAGTCACCGGCGGCTTCCGAGGCGTGCACAGGGACGTCCTTCAGCTGGTCGCCGATCAGGCGTGCGGTCTGCTCCGCCCGCGGCAGGGGACCGTGGTGCACAGCTGCGAAGGGGACGTCCCGGAGGCGTTGGCCCAGCAGTGCGGCCTGGCGCCGGCCGACCTCCGTCAGCCCGCTCTCGTCCGGTGATGCCTCGCCGTGCCGGACGAGATAGAGGTAACGGGTGGCCCTGCCGGTCATGTCAAGCCCCTGTGCATCCACTGGCGATCTCGTGCGTCAATGTACGGCTGCCCCGTCGGTGACCTGGGCCTCGAAGCATTCCTCGTGGCCGCCGCCCGCGGGGCTGAAGCAGGCCCGCACGGGCGTCCCGGGGCCGACCACGCTCATGAGGGTGTGCACGTAGGTCTCCGCCTCGTGGCGGGTGGTGACCCGGGCGCTGTGGCGAGAGCCATGTCGGCCTCCGACGCGCAACTCGACCCGGTCCCTGATGACCGTTCCCCACATGCGGGCCCAACTGGCCCCGCACTCCTGGCTGTAGCGGATCTGGACCCAGGCGCCGGAAGCGGTCTCGTGTTCGGCGAGGGTCAACGGCTCCGCACCGCACCGCATCGCAATCGGGTCCTTGTCCTGACAGGCCGTGTGCCGGCAGAGGGCTCCGGTGACCGGGGAAGGCGCGGGCGGCGCCGCCTCCTCGCGGTGCGTCGGGGGAAGGTGGGTGAGGACGAGCGCGCCGAGCACGACAGCGCAGGCCGACAGGAGGGCGGCGGCGACGTTCACGTGCCGGTGGTGGCCGGCGGATGTGTCCACGCCGTCGGTGCCGCTCGGGCCGGGAGCGGTCGGGAGGGCGCCGGCCGGAACGGTGTGTGCCGCAGCCGTCTCGCCGACGGCACTGTCGGTCGCGACGGTGACCGTGCCCGCGCCCCGTACGCCCGCGTCGGGGGCCCTGCGCTGCCGGACCGGTGTCCCCCGTGCGGGCCCGCTGTCCTCCGTCCGCTCCGTGCGGGCGATGTCCAGGAGTGCCAGCGCATGGTCTGCGGGTTCGTCGGCGAGGCGGCACAGCTCCTTGACCGCGCTGCGCGGTGGCAGGCTCTTGCCGTTCAGGTACCGCTCCCAGGACGACTTGCTGTAGGTGCTCGCGTTCGCGAGCTGTGCGAGGCTCAGTCCGGTTCGCCGCCTCAACTGCTGCAGTACGGCGGCCAGTCGGGCGCCCGGCGGTGAGGGTGCGCCGGCAGTCATCCGCGCAGGGCCTTCCAGGAACGCGGTCCCAGCATGCCGTCGACGGTGAGGCCCGCGCGCTCCTGGAACGTCTTGACCGCCCGCAGCGTCAGCGGACCGAACATGCCGTCGATCCCGCCGGGTGAGATGCCGGCCCGGCGCAGCAGACACTGCGCCTCGGCGACGTCGGCGCCGCCGGCCCCGTAGCCGATCTCGGTGTCGCGCCCCTTGTTGATGCCGGCGGACCAGCGGCCGTCGACCCGTGCGATGCGGCAGGTGTAGGAGGGCGGCGGGGAGGCCGCGGTGGTGCGGGGAGAGGCGGTGACGGCCGCCTGGCTGACGTCGTCGTCGAGGCGCAGCATGAGCAGCAGGGCCGCCGACAGGGCTACGGCCAGGGCGGCGATGCCCGCTGTCAACGCGAGGTGCGGGAAGCGGCCGGGAGCCGGTTCGGGTTCGGGTGTCCGGGGTGGCGTGCGTGCGGCCGGTGCGGCGAGTGCCCCGTCGTCCGGGGGCGTCGGAGGCTCCTGCGTCCGTTCGCCCTGCTCGTCCCGGCTCTGTGCGGAGGCTCCCGCCCGGCGCCCGTCCCAGGAGTCGGCGGCGACCTCGTGCAGGGCGAGCAGCGGGACGGGGTCGGTGCCGGTGATCCGGGCGAGCGCCTCCACCGCCTCACGCGAGGGCAGCGACGTGCCACCCAGGTACCGCTCCCACGACTTGGCGCTGTAGCCGGTCTTGGCCGCGAGCTGTCGCATCGTCAGCTCGCTGTGGTCCTTCAACCGGCGTAAGCGGGTCGCCAACTCACGTGCGCTGGGGTCGAGTTCCGCGGGCAGCGGCTTGGAGCGCGGCAATGTTTCCCCCACAGCGGTCGTCAGCATGGTCGTGTGCGTGAGCAGCGGTCCCCTCCGCTGCTGCGCATTCTGCATGAGCCCGCCACATCTGTCACAGGTGTCCCGCATCACCGTCCCGGCGGACACTGTTCCCGCAGGTCAGCGGGGCGGTCGTCCCGTAAGACCGTCACTTGGGGCGCAGCCGTGGCCGTCGCGGGCGGGGCCCGGCACCTTGGTCTCGCCACCTGGCCCGCTCGGCGTGGACAGGGGCACGACCCCACGAATGAAAGAGGAACGCATGCGACCGAACGCTCTGGGCAGGACCATCGCCGGCGTCATCGCCGTTGTCGGCCTCGCGGCCGGCAGTGTGGCGACCGCGGGTACCAGCTTCGCGGCGACCGCGGGCTCCACCGGGACGACGGCGGTCGCCCAGCCCGCTGCCGTGGCCGCGACGCAGAACTTCGGTCTGACCTCGGCCGAGGCCAAGAACGTCCAGAACTTCCTCGCCGACTACTGGGGCTACACGGGCGCCATCGACGGTCAGCTGGGCACCAACAGCTGGAAGGCCTTCCAGCGCTGCCTCGCCACGTACTGGGGCTACACCGGCGCCATCGACGGGGACCCGGGCACCAACACCATCAAGGCGCTGCAGCGTCTGCTGAAGGACGACTACGGCTACACGGGCGAGATCGACGGCATCGCCGGTCCGGGCACCCGGGCGGCGTTCAAGCGCTTCGCCGCCTGACCGAACGACCCGACCGGTAAGACCCAGCCGGTACGAACCGGTGACCGGTTCGGTCGTCGTACGACCGACCGCGGCCCGTCCTTGCCCGGCAAGGACGGGCCGCGGCTCGTGTCCTCGCCCCCCCGCCGGGATCACCCCCGCTCGCCCCGAGAAGGAGAACCTCGCCGCCATGGGAAGACTCGCGTTCCTCGCCCGCGCCGAAGACAGCAACCCACCGCCTCCGGCCGTGCCCCGCACCGGACCGGGATGGCGGATCCGCGTCGGGACGTTCGCCGCCACCGCGGCGATGGTCTCGGCCGGCATCGTCCTCGGCGCCGGCCCGGCGTCGGCGGCACCGGCCCCGATCCGGCTGACGTCCGCGTCCTGCCCCAACGAGATCGTGCAGGGCCAGAGCAGCGGCTGTGTCACCGAGTTGCAGAGTCTGCTCAACGCGCACGGCGCCGGTCTGACGGTGGACGGGCAGTTCGGCCCGGCCACCCTCTACGCGGTCCGTGAGTACCAGGCCGCCACCGCGATCGCGGTGGACGGGCGGGTGGGCCCCGCGACCAAGAGCAAGCTGTACGCGACCGGCGGCTCGGCGCCCGCCCCCGTCAACCTGAACTCCTCCTCCTGCCCCGCGAACCTCGTCCAGGGCGCGAAGGGCGGCTGCGTCACCGAGCTCCAGCGGCTGCTCATCCACCACGGGTACACGGTCGACGTGGACGGCGACTTCGGCGCCGGAACCGCAGCCGCCGTCCGCAGCTTCCAGTCCGCGCGCGGTCTCACCGTCGACGGCCAGGTCGGCACGAACACCAAGCGGGCGCTGTACGACACCGACGAGTCTCCGTCGACGGGCCTGGACCTGAGGTCGGCGTCGTGCCCGGAGAACATCGTCGAGGGGCAGAGCGGCGGCTGTGTCGCCACACTGCAGTCCCTGCTGAACGGCAAGGGGCAGAGCCTCGCCGTCGACGGCAGCTTCGGCCCGCAGACGCTGGCCGCCGTGAAGGCGTTCCAGTCCGCGAGCGGCCTCACCGCCGACGGCCAGGTCGGCCCGAACACCAAGGCCGCCCTGTACGCGAACATCGGCGGTGGCGGCGGCAACGGCGCACCCGCGCCGATCAACCTGAACTCCGCCTCCTGCCCGAACGAGATCGTGCAGGGGCAGCGCAGCGGCTGTGTCACCGAGTTGCAGAGCCTGCTCAACCACCATGGCGCCGATCTCGCCGTCGACGGCGACTTCGGCCCGCTCACCGACAGTGCCGTCAGGGACTTCCAGGCCGAGAAGGGCCTCTCGGTCGACGGCCACGTGGGTCCGAACACCAAGTCCGCCCTGTACGGCGCGGTCACCCCGCCCTCGTCGCCCCCGCCCGGCGGCGGGTACGCCAAGATCCTCGACGTGGCGGCCGCCGAGGCCGGCACGGTCGAGGGCAGCGCCCGCGCGAACAGCTACGGCGCCTCCGTGGGCCTTTCGCTGTCCACCAGCAACTACGCCTGGTGCGCGGCCTTCGTGAGCTGGGTGGCCCAGCAGACCGGAGCGAGCTCCTACCGCAACTCCTATGTCTCCGGCTGGGTCAAGCAGGCGCGCGCCGGCAACTACCACCTGTCCGTGACGACCAGCCCGCAGCCGGGCGACATCGTGGCCTTCGACTGGGACGGCGGAAGCGACTTCACCGGCGGCAACGAGCACATAGGCATCGTGCGGACGGTGTCCGGGGCGTCCTTCACCACTGTCGAGGGCAACACCAGCAACCCGAACGGCGGCAGCGACGGCGTGTACGTCAAGTCCCGCGCCACGAACAGCAGTTACGACGTGGTCTTCATCCGCGTCCGCTGAACCGCCGAACCGCCGGGGTCCTGGGAGACGCGCCCGCACGCACCGACGCTCCCGGGACTCCGACACCGGCGACAGCGTCCGTACGACAGTCCGCAGCCCGGGCTCCGACGGGGCCCGGGCCGCAGTGCCGCAGGGGCGCAGGGGCGTTCAGCCCTCCGTCCGACGGGCCAGCAGGACCGAGTCGTCGGCCTCCACAGGTCCGGTGTCCCGCTTGAGCGTCCGGGTGCGCTGCTCCACGACGACGGGCTCGAAACCGTCCGGCAGGCCGGGGAGAAGTTCCTCGGCCAGGAACATGGCCTTGCGGTGGCTCTCCGACAGGTGCGTGAACTCATGGGACGGAGCGTGCCCGACCACCAGGAGCAGCCCGCCCGGAGCCACGGCCGCTGCGAGGCGGCGGGTCACGTCGACCATGCCGCCGTCCGGGGCGTGGAGGTAGTGGCTGGTGACCAGGTCGTAGGAGCGGTCCCCGGCCTCGAAAGCACGGGCGTCCACCTGCCACCAGTCGACACGGTCGGCCACCCCGGCCTGCTCGGCGTGGCGGGCGGCACGGGCCAGGCCCTCGGCGGAGAAGTCGGCCCCGGTCACCCGCCAGCCCTGCCCGGCCAGCCAGACCACGTCGCCGCCCTCCCCGCACCCCACGTCGAGCGCCGTGCCGGGGGTGAGCTCACCGGCGGTGGTCACGAGCTGCGGATTGGGCTCGCCGCTCCAGAACCGCTCCTGCCCCGCGTACCGCTCGTCCCAGGCCGCAGGCTCGAACATCTCGGCTGCCGCCTGCTCTCCGTGCTGGTGGTGTCCTGACACCGGATGCCTCCCGTTTCTGCTGATACTGTGTCGCGCCGTCCCTCTGGGCACGTTGTCGATGGTGCTCCGACCTGCGCCGATCTGCACGGAAAGTTGCCGGACCGGCAAATACCGTGCCGGCCGCAGTCGGCTAGACCGTGACGGGAAGCGCGGAGAGCCCGCGAACGAGACGGGTGCGCCGCCATTGCAGCCGTTCGGCCGGCTCGGCGAGCCGGATGCCGGGGAACCGGGTCAGCACCGCGCGCAGGGCGATCTCCGCCTCGGCCTTCGCCAGGGGTGCGCCGACACAGCGGTGGATACCGTGGCCGAAGGCGAGATGGCCGGCGGCGTCCCGGTCCAGGTCGAGCAGGTCCGGCGACGGGAAGCGCCCGGGGTCGCGGTTGGCCGCGCCGAGAGCGACCAGCACCGGGATGCCGGGCGGAATGCCGACACCGCCGAGGGTGATCGCCTCCGTGGTGAAGCGGAAGGTGGCGGTACTGACGGGGGAATCGAACCGGAGCAGCTCGTCCAGCACGGCCGGGATGTCGTCCGGGTTCCCGCGCAGACGCTCCAGTTGGCCAGGTCGCTGGAGCAGGGCCAGGGTGGCGTTGCCCAGGAAGTGGGTGGTGGTCTCGTGTCCGGCGACGAGCAGCAGCACCGCCAGGGAGACCAGTTCCTCCTCGCTCAGCCGCTCCCCTCCGTCGCGAGCCGCGATGAGCCCGTCGAGGAGACTGTCACCGGGGTCCCGTCGCTTGGCGGCCACGAGGCCCGTCATGTAGTCGGCCAGGTCGTGCGAGGCCGCGTCGATGACGTCGGGCCTGCCTGCCGCGAACAGCTCTCCCGACCAGCGCTGGACGTCGGGCCGGTCCTTCCCCGGCACCCCGAGCAGCTCGCAGATCACGATGACCGGCAGCGGCACCGCCAGGGCGGACACGAAGTCGAACCGCTCACCGGCCGGCCACCGGTCCAGCAGTTCCCCGGTGACCTGCGCGATGAACGGCCGCAGCCGCAGGACCGCCCCGGCCGTGAACGCCTTCGTCACCAGTTTGCGCAGCCGGGTGTGCCGGGGTGGGTCGCAGGCCAGCATGGTGTGCGCCACCGCGGGGTGCAGACGACGCCGGGACTCCTTGCCCGCGAAGAAGGCGGCCGTGTCCTTGGAGAGCCGGGGGTCGCCCAGGGCCGCCCTGGCTTCCGCGTAGCCGGTGACCAGGTAACCGGGGCGTCCGCCCGACTCCGTGGGCAGGGCCTGCACGGGGCATCTGGCCCGCAGGGCCGCCAAGGCGGGATAGGGGTCCTGGAGGAAGCGGGGGTCCTGAGTCGGGTCGGTCATGCTGCCAGGCTCCAACGGACTCGCGCCCGCCGTCGCCGCCGACACGCCCAACGCGAGCCGTGCACAGGCCAGTTACCGCAACCGCCGTCGGATGTGGCACGGACCTTACGATCGAGGGGTGACGATCGAGTACGAGTGGCGGGGCGCCTTCGACAACGCGGACCTCAACGCACTGCACGCGGACGGCTTCGGCCACCCGATCGCGCAGACCGACTGGCGAGCCCGACTCGAGGGTCACAGCCTCGGCTGGGTCTGCGCCCGGGAAGCCGGCGTGCTGATCGGCTTCGTGAACATCGTCTGGGACGGCGGAGTTCACGCCTTCCTCCTGGACACGGTGGTCGCCCAGCGCCTGCGGGGAAAGGGTGTCGGCTCCGCACTGGTCGCCACCGCGGCCCGTGAGGCTCGTGCCGCGAAGTGCCAGTGGCTCCACGTCGACTTCGAGGAGCACCTGCGTCCGTTCTACTTCGACGCCTGCGGCTTCAGGGAGACGGCGGCCGGTCTGATCGCCCTCTGACGCCGCAGGGGCTCGGCAGCGAGGGACATCGTCCGACATAGCCCCCGATGTCCATCGGTCAGCAAGTGCCACAGCAGCAATTCCCAATACCCCTACGGATCAAGGGTTGTTACGATCATCCGGCTCGCGCGGCGAGGAATTACGCCGCCGCTCCAATCGTGTATGACCAACACGGGAGATATGCCATGCGTTTGAGCCGGACGTTCGCTTCGCTCGGTGTGACCGCCACCGCCACCGCGGGTCTGGTACTCGGAGTGGCCCCGCAGTCGAATGCCGACGCGGGACTCACCTGTCCCGATTCCCAGACCTACTGCATGCGATTCCACTACAACACCGGTTATGCCGGTTCCCGTACCGTGTTCCGCGGCTTCGACCACTACAGCCTGAACGGCTACACGTTCCTCGGTGACGGCGCCGGAAAGGGCCAGCCCGTCAAGAACAACGCGGCCTCCGCGGTCAACATGGCCCCGTACAACCTGGTGATCTACTTCAACAGCAACCTCCAGGGCGCCTGCGACTCCCTCCCGGAGTTCGGGACGGCGTACCAACTGAAGAACACGTACAACAACAACGCCTCCTTCGGGTACGGCCGCGCCGACAACACCTGCTACAAGTTCTGATCCACGTGCGACGCCTGGCACCCATGTGCCTGGCCCTGGCCGCCGCCCTGCTCGGCTGCTCCTCCGGGAGCGGTCCGGGCACGGGCGGCGCCCCGGCCGGGCCCTCCGAGACTGCCGTCACATCCGACGGCCCTGCGGCAAAACCGCAGGTCACGTTCGCCGACCGGCTGCCCATCGCCCGCTACAGCTACACCGCTGACGAGGCCGCCGTCATCGAGTCCGCGCAGCAGGTCCTGACCAAGCGCTGTCTGCGCACCTTCGGCATCACGTACAAGCCCGTGAAGCCGGAGGACGACACCTCCCCGTCCGCCGATCGCCGCTACGGACTGTCCAGCGCGAGCGAGGCGGCACGCCTCGGCTACCACCCCGACATCGGCCCCCTGCCGGCGGGTCCCGACCTTCCCGAGGACGCCCTGCGGGTGTTCTACGGAAACCGCGGCGCGGAACCCGGCACTGCCGAAAAGGTCGTCTACAAAGGCAGAGAAGTACCGAGCAACGGCTGCTTCGGCCATTCGGTGGCGCAACTGGCGAAGAAGTACGACGCCCCGGAAGCGGCAGAGGTCGCCCGCGTCATCTCCACGCAGAGCTACAAGGATTCGCTCACCGATCCCTCGGTGATGGATGCATTCCGGAACTGGTCGGCGTGTATGCGGAGTTCAGGATTCCGATACACGACCCCGCTCGAACCGGCGAACAACAAGGAATTCCAGGGAAAGGACATCTCCGCGAAGGAGAAAGAGACCGCGCGGGCGGATGTCCGCTGCAAGGGGAATACCGACCTGCTCGACATCTGGTTCAAAGCCGAATCAGCCCTGCAGAAGGCGGAAATCGACAAGAACTCCAAGACCCTGCAGGAGCTCCTGACCGCCCACCGCCAGAAGACGGAGGCGGCACGCCGGATCGTCGCGGAGGGCTAGAGCTGTGCCTGGGACGCCGCAGCCCCCCCTTCCCGTGCACACCGAGCGGTCGGGGCTGCTCGGTGTGCCCGCCCTGGCGCCCTCAGTCCTCCGCCACGCGAATGATCGTGCGGCCGGGGACACGCTCGCGTGACGCGAAGGCCTCGGGTGCCTCGGTAAGCGGTCGTACCGCGCCCACGCGTACCCGCAGCCGTCCGTCCCGCACGCGCCGGGCCAGGTCGGCGAGGCGGACGCGGTCGGGTTCGACCACGAAGAACACGGCTCGACCGTCGGCGGGGCGCACGGTGGGCTGGTGAGCGATGCTGACGAGGGTGCCACCGGGTCGTACGAGGGCGGCCGAGCGGTCGAGGACGTCGCCGCCGATGACGTCGAACACGACGTCGACCCGGCCCGCCTCATCCCACTTGTCGGCTTCCAGGTCCAGGAACGTGTGCGCGCCCAGCTCGAGGACCGTGTCCCGGTCGGCGGCGCGTCCCGTGCCGACCACGCGCGCGCCCACTTCGTGCGCGAGCTGGACGGCGATCGAGCCGACGCCGCCGGCGGCACCGTGAACCAGGACGGTCTGGCCGGTGGTGAGGCGGGCGTGGTCGAACAGGCCCTGCCAGGCGGTCAGTCCGGAGATCGGCAGGGCGGCGGCCGCCGTGTGGTCGATGTCGGCGGGGAGCGGGGCGAGGTTACGGGCCTCCACGGCGACGTACTCGGCGAGCGAGCCGTCGCGGGTCCAGTCGGCCAGCCCGAAGACGCGCTGCCCGATGGTGAGGCCGGTCGTTCCGTACCCGAGTTCCGTCACCACCCCCGAGACCTCGTGGCCGGGCACGCTCGGGGTGCGGTCGCGGCCGGCCCGGTCGGTCCAGGTCGCGGGCCAGTCGAGCTCGCCCCGGGTGAAGCCCGCGGCGTGCACGCGCAGGATGACGTCGTTCTCGGAGGCGTGGGGAGGGGGAAGCTCTTCGAGGGTCAGCCCCGTGACTCCGGCCTCGCGGTTCCGGACGGTTATGGCTCGCACGGGTGTTCCTTTCTCGATGCAGGGTGGGTGAGATTCGGGACGTCGGCCGACGTCGGTGTGCGGCCGCTCCCGTGTTTTCCTGGTCAGCGCGGCCAGGGAGCTTCGAGGACGCGCTCCACCATGGACGTACGGCGATAACCGGGTACGAAGTGCTCCAGGACGTCCGCGTTGACGGTTCCGTAGGTGGTGTCCGGGCGGTCCTTGAGACCGTCGACGAAGGCCTGCAGGAACTCCTTCTTGAAATCGCCTCGCGGATGCGCCGCGACGATCTCGTCCGTGCGGTCCCGTTCCAGCTCCTCCAGCCCCCAGCCGATCGCGTCGGTCAGGACGCCGTAGTTCGTGGCGGCGACCTCGGGCTCCATCCGGCCCGGGATCCCGGGCGTCGTGTGCAGGGCGATCGCCCGCCAGACCACCTCGGCGGCGTCCGCCGAGAACCCGCGGTCCAGCAGGAACGTCCGCGCGTGGTCGGCGCCGTCCACCTCGAATCGCTGCTGCTCGTCGCGGAACGGGATCAGAAGGCCCACGTCGTGGAACATCGCCGACACGTAGAGCAACTCGGGGTCGGGCCGCAGGTCCCGGGCACGCGCGTGAAGGGAGGCGAAGAGAAACACCCGCCGCGAGTGGTGGAAGATCAGCGGGTTGGTCCTCTCCCGCAGAAACTCCGTGGCCTCCGCGACGGGCGAGGTCCCGGGTACTTCCACCCCTGCGATGATGTCGGTCATGGTGTCCGCGCTTTCCGATGCGATGTACGACGAGTGGATCGTGCGCCCGTTCTCCACGGTGCCGACGACGCCGTCCACGGCGCCGCCTCGGTCCGGCCATGCCCCACTCGAATCCGGTCATCCCAGGGTGGCCCCGTGAGCCCCGCCCCGCACCGCGTGGCGATCCTGGTCTACGACGGGGTCAAGCTGCTGGACGTCGTCGGCCCGGCCGAGGTGTTCGGGGAGGCGAACCTGCTCGGCGCCGACTACCGGATCAGCCTGCTGTCGACGACGGGCGCCGACGTCACCTCGTCGGTCGGCATGCGCATCGCCGTCGACGGCATCGCCGCCACACCGACGACCCCCGACACGCTCCTGGTGCCGGGTGGAGCCGTCTATCCCAGGACACCGGTCACCCGCGACCTGGCCGAGGCGACGAGCAGCCTGGCGGCCCGTGCCGGCCGGGTCGCCTCCGTGTGCTCGGGCGCGTTCGTCCTCGGAGCGACCGGGCTCCTGGACGGCAGGCGGGCCACCACCCACTGGAAGATCGCCGGCGAACTCGCCCACCGGCACCCCAAGGCCCGGGTCGAGCCCGACGCCATCTATGTGCGCGACGGCACGCTGTACACCTCGGCGGGCGTCACCGCGGGCATCGACCTCGCCCTCGCGCTCGTCGAAGAGGACCACGGCCCCGACGTCAGCCGGGAAGTGGCCCGCTCCCTGGTCGTCTACCTCCAGCGCGCGGGCGGGCAGTCACAGTTCTCCGCGCCCCTGCAGGGCTCACCGCCCCGGTCACCCGCCGTGCGCAGAGTCGTCGACCTGGTCACCGCGGATCCCGCCGACGACTACTCCCTCGCCGCCCTCGCCGGACGGCTCAACGTCAGTACGCGCCACCTCACCAGGCTGTTCCGGGAGGAACTGGACACCACACCGGCCCGCTACGTCGAGTCCATCCGCTTCGACATCGCGAAGTCGTTCCTCGACCAGGGGCACACCGCCACCCGGGCGGCAGCCATGGCCGGCTTCCCGAGCTACGAGAGCCTGCGCCGCGTCTTCGCCCGGGAGCTGTCCATCAGCCCCGCGGCCTACCAGCGCCGATTCGCCACCGCCCGCCGCGAGCAGTCCGGATAGCTCGGCGAAGGGGGCAGCGCCCGGGCGGGGCCCCTCACGGTTGCGGCATCGCGTGGATCGCCGTTTCGCGGCGCAGGCGGTCACGCGGGCGGCTCGGGCCCTCGTCACGGATGGTGACGTGGCTGCCCCGTCCCCGAGCTGGAAGAGGCACCGGCACGTGAGATCTCGTATCCCCGCCCGTCGCGCCGTCGCCGCGGCGCTGCTCGCGGTGTCCCTGTTGACGCCGCCGGCGGCGACCCGGCCACCGCGGCCCGAGCCCCCCGCACCGCACCGGTCCGCCGACGACGGCCCCTCGCGGGAACTCGACCGTGCGCTCGCCACGCGGCTGGACAAGGCCATCGAGAAGGTACGCCGGCAGGCCGGCATCCCCGGCGTCGTCGCCGGACTGTGGATGCCCGGCAAGGGCAGCTACGTCCGCGCGACCGGCGTCGCCGACAAAGCAACCGGCGAGCCCATGAACACCGACGTCTTCGTCCGGATCGGCAGCGAGACCAAGTCCTTCACGGCCACCGGGCTGCTCGAACTCGTCGACGACGGACGGATCGGACTCGACGGCCCGATCTCCCGGTACGTCCGCCATGTGCCCGACGGGCACCGGATCACCTTGCGCCACCTCGCCGAGATGCGCAGCGGTCTCTTCCCGTACACCGAGGACGCGGACTTCCAGCACGACCTGCTGAGCCACCCGCAACGGTCGTTCACCCCGGAACAGGTGCTGGCGTACGGCTTCAAACACGAGAACACCTTCGCGCCCGGCGTGGGAGGGGGCGTCCGCCTGGCTTTGGTCGTGGGGGCCGCCCGGTCGTACACGTGGCACGTGATCGCGGGCCAGTGATCCGTCCCCCTTTCAACCAACGCCGATGGCTATGTAGATTTGTACACAACTGCTGGATGCGGGGCCTGTCGCCTGCCCGCCCTCCCTTCCGAGCCCCGCGGAGCCTCCACTTGACCGACCTCGCCGTGCGCAGGCGCCGCCAAGCCCTCTACCTGTTCTTCTTCCTCCCGGGCATCGCCATGTCCTCCTGGGTGACGCGCACTCCCGATGTACGGGACCAACTGGGCGTCTCCACCGCGGAGATGGGGCTGATCCTGTTCGGCCTCTCCGTGGGTTCCATGATCGGCATCCTGTGTTCCGGCCGCTTCGTGGAACGCCTCGGCACGCGCCCCGTGATCGTCCTCGGCACCGCTCTGATCATCTCGGCCACGATCGTCATCGGCGTCGGCAGCGCCATGTCGTCGGCTCCCGTGGTCACAGCCGGGCTCTTCCTGTTCGGCGCGGGCATGGGCTCGGGCGAGGTCGCGGTCAACGTGGACGGCGCCGACGTGGAACGCCTCACCGGCGCACCGGTTCTGCCCACACTGCACGGCTGCTTCAGCCTGGGCACGGTGGTGGGCGGACTCGCCGGGATGACCGCCACGGCCGCCGGCACCCCCGTCCACTGGCACCTCGCCGTCGTCACCGTCGCCGCCACAGGGATGCTGCTCCACGCCGCACGGGCCCTGCCTGCGGGCGTCGGCCGCAGCGCGCGGTCACGGACACCGGACCCGGCAGAGGACTCCCGCCCGCAGGTCTGGAAGGACCGCAAACTGCTGCTCATCGGCGCCATCGTGCTGGCCATGGCCCTGGCCGAGGGAGCGGCCAACGACTGGCTGCCGCTGCTCATGGTGGACGGCCACGGCCTCGACGCCACAGCCGGCTCACTGGTCTACGTCGGGTTCGCCGCCGCGATGACACTGGGGCGCTTCTGCGGCACGTTCTTCCTCGTACGCTTCGGGCGCGCCGGCGTCCTGCGCG
Organism: Streptomyces sp. SAI-135; assembly: GCF_029893805.1. Classification (NCBI taxonomy): domain Bacteria; kingdom Bacillati; phylum Actinomycetota; class Actinomycetes; order Kitasatosporales; family Streptomycetaceae; genus Streptomyces; species Streptomyces sp. SAI-135. Next base: position 8,630,515 of record NZ_JARXYP010000002.1, on the reverse strand, counting down.
CGAGCGCCCTCTCCGGTGCCCTCGGGCTCGTCCTCGTGATCTTCTCCGACAACGTGGCCGTGGCAGCGGCCTCCGTTCTCTTCTGGGGACTCGGGGCCTCCCTCGGCTTTCCGGTCGCCCTGTCGGCGGCCGGCGACTCGGGGCCCGACCAGACCGCGCGCGTCTCCCTGGTCGCCGTCATCGGCTACGTCGCCTTCCTCGTCGGGCCGCCGGCCCTCGGCTTCCTGGGGGACCACTACGGGCTCCGTACGGCCATGGTCGCGGTACTGGTGTTCGTCGCCTCCGCCATTCTGATCGCGCCCGCCGCCGACACCCGCGAGCGCGCCACGGCGCCGCTGGACGCCTGAGGCCGGCCGGAGGCGGGCCGGGGTTCACCGACCCCACAGCAGTCCGAGCGGGACACACCCGTACCGGTCGCTCACCGCGCCCAGTAGGGTCCATCATCGTGAGACTCGCGATCTTCGATCTGGACGGCACCCTGGTCGATCGCACCGGCGCCTTCGCCGATGCCATCACCACCCTGAGCCATGACCACGGTTACGGCCCGGAGATCGAACAGTGGCTGCTGACCGAGCTGGCCGACCACGCCGAGCGCGGTGACTTCGACCGGCTGCGCGCCACCTTCCCCGTCAGCGAGAGCGCCGACCACCTGTGGCGGGTCTACATCGACCGCATGGCGGCCGCCATGCACTGCCGCCCCGCGGTCCTCGACAGCCTGGAGCGTCTCAAGGAGGCGGGCTGGAGCATCGGTGTCGCCACGAACGGCGCCAGCGACATCCAGCGGGCCAAGATCCACGCCACCGGCCTCTCCGACCTCATCGACGGCATCGCGGCCTCCGGTGACATCGACATACGCAAACCCGACCCGCGGCTCTTCGAACTCGCCGCCGCGCGATGCGGTACGCAGCTCACTCCCGGCGACTGGATGACCGGCGACAACCCGGAGACCGACATCGCCGGCGGCCACGACGCGGGGCTGCGCACCATCTGGGTCACCGGCCGCCCCTGGCCCGACGGGCTGGTGACACCCCACCACACGGTCGACGACGTCGTCGAAGCCATCGGCTACCTGCTCGACCAGGACGGTGCATAGCCTGGGAGGCGGCCGCCCGGCGCCACCGCGTCCGCCTGCGCCGGTCGCGGGCGGCGAGCAGGACTCCGAGATCAGCTCGCCGCACGGAACGGCGCGGTTTCGTACCCTGGCACGCATGCGGACCCGTCCCACACTGCACTGGACCCCTCCCCCGGACCTGCCACCGGGCACCACCGACCTCCAGCCGGTGGTCGACGCGCTCGGCGCCGGGGGTGTGCTGGTGCTGACCGGGGCGGGCATCTCCACGGAGTCGGGCATCCCCGCCTACCGGGGCGAGGGCGGGAGCCTGAGCCGGCACACGCCGATGACGTACCAGGACTTCACCGCGAGCCCGCAGGCACGGCGCCGCTACTGGGCGCGCAGCCATCTGGGGTGGCGCACGTTCGGCCGTGCCCGTCCCAATGCCGGGCACCAGGCCGTGGCCACGTTCGCCCGGCAGGGTCTGCTCGCGGGTGTGATCACCCAGAACGTCGACGGTCTGCACCAGGCCGCGGGCGCCGAGGGGGTCGTAGAACTGCACGGGAGCCTGGCAAGGGTCCGGTGCCTGGCCTGCGGGGCGCTCACCTCGCGCCACGAGCTCGCCGTACGGCTGGAAGGGGCCAACGCGGGGTTCCGGCCGGTCGCCGCGAGCATCAACCCGGACGGGGACGCCGACCTGACCGACGAGCAGGTCGCCGACTTCCGCGTCGTGCCGTGCGCGGACTGCGGTGGCATCCTCAAGCCCAACGTGGTGTTCTTCGGCGAGACCGTGCCCGCGCACCGGATCGAGCACTGCCGGCAGTTGGTGCGAGCGGCGACTTCCCTGCTCGTGCTGGGGTCTTCGCTCACCGTGATGTCCGGGCTCAGATTCGTCCGTCAGGCGGCTCAGTCGGACAAGCGGGTCCTCATCATCAACCGGGACCCCACGCGCGGCGACCAGCTCGCCCACACCCGCGTCAGCCTCCCGCTGGGGCCCGCCCTGTCGTCGGTCGCAGACTCCCTGCGCCTGTGCGGCGACGGGTAGTTGGCCCCGTAGGCGACCATTGTCGTGGCATCGTGGCCGAGTGATGCGTGGAGAAGAAGAGGAGTGGCTGGCCACCCAGCGTCCGTCGCGCGTGCGCGAGGTGCAGGCCGGTCGGCTGGCCTGGACCGAGGTGGACCTGATCGACATCGCGAGCGGCTCCGCGCCCGCGCTGCGGAACGGACTGGAGGTCTTCGGCGTCCAGGTGAACCACCTCCGGGTCGGTCAGCCTCGCCACCTGGTGGCCGCGCTGGACGGCACCCGACCGATCGCGCCCTACGTGATCATCTCCTGTCACGGCGACGAGGGACGCATCCTGCTGGAAGACCTCGCCGAGGAACTGGCCGGGTTCCAGCCGTTCAACGGTGCCATCGGACCGGACGGTGTCCGCGCACACTTCCGGCTCCCCGGCAGCGTCACCCTCGTCACCGGCTGCGACACGGGGGACCCGGCACTCGCCGACGCCTTCCTCGACGCCGGCGCCGGTATGTACATCGCCCCTCGGGGCGCCCCGTTCGGCTACGCCGGTGTGTTCGCCCCGTTGTTCTTCTTCTACGAACTCACCGAGATGCGCACCCCCGCGGAGGCCGTCGCCCGCCTGCGCGCACACGACGACGAACTGGCCATGTGGCAGCTCTATCAGCGCTGAAGGCCGAGGCCGAGCACGCCCTGCGCTGAAACCTCCTGGGCCGGGCCAGTGGACGCACAGGCCGTCGCCGCCCACCTCCGGTTCACCGAAGCCGCCGACTTCGGCCGCTTCTTCCGTCACCGCGCCGGCATCACACCCGCGGCGCACCTGTCCGGCAGTCGAGACCGCCGTGAGCCGGTCGGCGCGCCACGGGCACCCCCGGCGACTCGCCTGCGCACGGTCGGCGAACGGCGAACGGCGATGAGTTTCGCCGAGGATCGCAGTCTCAGCACGGTGACCGAGCGATGGGAGTCGAGATGGGCAAGCTGCGTCAGGTGGCCGACGGCGTCTGGGTCCGGCAGAGCGAGTGGGTGTGGAGCAACTCCGTCGTGGTGCGCGGGGACGACGGACTGATCCTGGTCGACCCCGGTATCAACGGCTCCGAACTGGACGACCTCGCCGATGCCGTGGACCGACTGGGTGTGCCGGTGGTCGCCGGGTTCTGCACCCATCCGCACTGGGACCACCTGCTCTGGCACGACCGGTTCGGCGACGTGCCGCGCTACGCCACCCCGGCCGCGGCCCACCTCGCCGCCGCGGCCCGGGAGCGGGCCCGGGCGATGGCGGCGGAGAGCGCGTCCGGCGTCCCCCTCGATCTGGTCGGCCTGCTCACCCCGCTGCCCGCGAGCGGCACCCCCGTGCCGGGCGAGATCGTCGAGCATCAGGCGCACGCCGTGGGCCACGCCGCGATCCTGCTCCGGGACCGTGGCGTCCTGGTCGCGGGCGACATGCTCTCCGACGTGCTGATCCCGCTCTTCGACGTACGCCAGGACGATCAGGTGAGCGCCTACGAGAAGGCGCTCGACCGGCTGGACGAAGCGGCCCGGCACGTCGATGTCGTGATCCCCGGTCATGGTGCCGTTGCCGAAGGGCCCGAGGTGGCGGCACGCCTCGCCGCTGATCGCGCCTACATCGACGCGCTGCGGCGAGGGGAGGAACCGTCCGACACACGTCTGGGACCGCATGCGGACTGGCTCTACGGCCCCCACCGGTCCAACCAGGAGCAGGCGCGAGGCGGACGGTAGGGCCTGCCTCGGCCGCCCCGTGACCTGACATCGCGCGCCCTGAACAGCCCCCACCCGAGCCGTAATTGGTTTGACCGGGACGAGCGCCGACGCTGCACTGTGGCCAGGCCCGCGAGTCGGTCGTGGTGCCGGTACTCCGAGGAGGCAGCGGCAGCGATGGACATACGCCCCACGACCGACGAGGATCTCGACGTCTTCGTCGACACCGTCCATGCCGCGTTCGGACGCTTCCCGGAGACCCCGGTCGAGGGCGGCGGACTGTGGTGGTCGGCGCTCGAGACGGACCGCTGTCTGCTGGCCCTGGCGGCGGACGGGCGGCCCGTCGGCACCGCCGCCACCTACCCCTTCGAGCTCACCCTGCCCGGTGAGACCCTCGTGCCGGCCCCCGGGGTGACCGCCGTCGGCGTCCTGCCCTCGCACCGGCGCCAGGGCGTGCTCAGCGCGATGATGCGGCATCAGCTCACCGACCTGCGGGCCCGCGGGGACTTCCTCTCCGTGCTGCTGGCCTCCGAGGCCCCGATCTACGGCAGGTTCGGCTACGGACCGGCGACCTACACCCAGCGGCTGACGGTGGAGCGTCACCGCGCCGCCCTCACCCGCCCGCGGGCACGGGCGTCGGCAGCCACCGCCGCACCGGCGACCGGTCCGGACCAGGGCACGGTCGAGGTGCTCGGTCGCGCCGACTGCGGGGACATCCTGGAGGACGTCTACGACCGTTACCGCCGCGCCCAGCCCGGCGCGCTGTCCCGGCCGCACCGCTGGTGGGCCCTGCGTGCGGGGCAGCCCCCGATCTCGCCGGCACAGCGTTACATCGCCCTCCACCGGGACGCCGACGGCGTACCGGACGGGTACGCCAGCTACTCGATCGACGAGTCCAGGACCCTGAAGGTCGACGAGACCATCACCGGCGACGACGCCGTCTACACCGCTCTGGCCCGTTTCGTGCTCGGCCACGACCTGGTCTCGCGTGTCGTGTTCCACCACGTCCCGCCCCGGCATCCGCTGCGCTGGCAGCTCGCGGACTTCCGCGCCGCCGAGGTCGGTGGTGACACGGACTGGCTCTGGGTACGACTGCTGGACGTCCCGCGTGCGCTGACCGCGCGTGGCTGGTTCACGGACGGTGAGCTCGTCCTCGACGTCGAGGACCCCTTCCTCGGCGAGCACGGCCGCCACCTGCTGACGGTGCGGAACGGCAAGGCCGACTGCGTCCCGACGGACCGGGAGCCCGACCTGTCCCTGGACGTGAGCGACCTGGGCTCGGTCTACCTCGGTGGCACCGCCGCGAGCACCCTCGTGCGTGCCGGACACATCCGGGCCCACCGCCCGGAAGCGGCCGCCCTCGCTGACGCCCTCTTCCAAGCCGACCGGCCCCCGCACTGCCTGCACTGGTTCTGACCCCCGACGCGGCAGTGGAGCCCCAGCACGCCGCCCGCTAGGAAGCCGCCGCGTCGTGCTGCTCACGGCTGGTGCGGACCTGGTCCATGTGCGTCTGCGCCCACTGCCTGAGCCCTCGTGTCACCTGGTGCAGTGAGAGGCCGAGGTCGGTCAGCTCGTAGGTGACGGTCACGGGCACCGTGGGCGTCACGGTCCGGGTGAGCAACCCGTCGCGTTCCAGGGCCCGCAGGGTCTGGGTGAGCATCTTCTGGCTGACGCCTGCCAGCAGCCGGGCGAGTTCGGAGTAGCGCATCGCCTTCGGAGCGTGCGAGGCGCCGGGCTGCCCGGATGCGTCGCCCCCCAGTGCGCACAGGATCAGGACGACCCACTTGTCCGAGATCCGGTCGAGAAGCTGGCGGCTGGGGCACACCGCGAGGAACGCGTTGTACTCCGCCTTGGCCTGCGCCTTCTTGTCGGCCTTCGTGCTCGTCACCGAACTCACCTTCAACCTCTGGGGAAGTTAGGCACTTCAAAGTGCCTACTTCCCGATGGGAAGCAACTCTCCAAGACTGTGGCAAGGGGAACGGAGAGACCACCCCCGGCGAAGAACGAAAGGCACCGCGATGGCCACCACCTGCACACCTCCCCTTCCCGGCGGAACATGGACGTTGGGCGACTCCCCCGTCACCCGGTTCGGCTACGGCGCGATGCAGCTCGCCGGGCCGTGGGTCATGGGGCCGCCGGACGACCACGAGGGCGCCCTGGCCGTCCTGCGCGAGGCGCTCCACCACGGCATCACCCACATCGACACCAGCGACGCCTATGGACCGCGCATCACCAACGAGCTGATCCGCGAGGCGCTTCACCCCTACCCCGAGTCGCTGTTCATCGCCACCAAGGTGGGCGCGACCCGGGACGCCCAGGGCGGTTGGCCCACGGCGCGGCGCCCCGAAGACCTGCGCAAGCAGGTCCACGACAACCTCGACTCCCTCGGTGTCGAGGTTCTCGACCTGGTCAACATGCGCATGGGAGACGCGCAGGGCCCCCGGCCCGGCTCGATCGCCGAGGCTCTCGGCACCCTGGCCGAACTCCAGCGCGACGGACTGATCCGCCACCTGGGCGTCAGCAACGTGACCGCGCAGCAGATCGACGAGGCGCGCGGCATCGCCCCGATCGTGTGTGTGCAGAACATGTACAACCTCGCCCACCGGCACGACGACGACCTCATCGACCGCCTCGCCGCCGACGGCATCGCCTACGTGCCGTACTTCCCCCTGGGCGGCTTCACGCCGCTGCAGTCCGAGGCCCTCTCGCGGGTCGCGAGCAGGCTTCGGGCGACGCCGATGTCGGTCGCGCTGGCCTGGCTGTTGCGGCGCTCGCCGAACATCCTGCTCATTCCCGGTACCCGTTCCACCGTCCACCTGCGCGAGAACATCGCAGGCGCCGGGCTCCGGCTCTCCGACGAGGACGTGGCCGAACTGGACGGCATAGGCCCGACGTAGCGGTCCGCGGCCCGCGAGCGGCGCGCTGCGCGACGAAGTAACGCAGATGCAGGAGTTGCACGGTGCCCACGGTAGAGGGCTGACTGTCGCCCTGGAGCAGTACACCCCGCACCTGGCCGCCCGCGGCCTGGACGTCACCGGCCTCGCCGACCGGGTGCACCTCGCCGCCGACGTGAGGGAAGCGGTCCGGGACGCGGACGTCGTCCAGGAGAACGGCCCGGAGCGCGTCGAGTTCAGCGCGACCGCTGGCTGCCGGCGATGGCCGCGATGGACAAGATAGGCGCGTTCGCGATGACCGAGCCTCTCGGCGGCTCCGACGTCGCGGGCGGCGTGCGCGCCACCGCCCGGCGCGAGGGCGACACCTGGGTGCTGAACGGCGCCGAGAAGTGGATCGGCAACGCCACCTTCGCCGACCACGTCGTGGTCCGGGCGCGGGACGAGGACGACAACCACGTCAAGGGCTTCGTCGTGGACAAGGGCACGCCAGGATTCGACCCGGTGAAGATCGAGAACAAGCTCGCCTTCCGCATCGTCGAGAACGCGGAGATCACGCTCACCGACGTCCGCGTCCCGGAGGCCGACCGCCTCCAGAACATCAACTCGCTCCGCGACGTCGCCGAGATCCTGCGCGCGACCCGCGCCGGAGTGGCCTGGCAGGCGCCCGGCGTCATGACCGGCGCCTACGAACTGGCCCTCGACTGCGCGCGGGAGCGCCGGCAGTTCGGCCGTCCCATCGGCGGCTTCCAGCTCGTGCAGGACCTCCTGGTCAAGAGCCTCGGCAACATCACCGCGTCCTGGGGCATGCTCGTGCAGCTCGCCCGTCTCCAGGACGCCGGCATCTTCCGCGACGAACACTCCTCGCTGGCCAAGGCGTTCGTCACCTCGCGGATGCGGGAGGTCGTCGCCTGGAGCCGTGAGATCTTCGGCGGCAACGGCATCCTCCTGGACCACGACGTGGCGCGCTTCTTCGCCGACGCCGAGGCGATCTACTCCTTCGAGGGCACCCGCGAGATGAACACCCTGATCGTGGGCAAGTCGATCACCGGTCAGAGTGCCTTCGTGTGAGGAGCGACGGTCGGCGCGGAGACCGCGCCAAGACGTGACAGTCCGACGGCGGAACGCGTGCGTCGATGCCCCGGGGCCCTGTGCCCCGGGGCTTCTGCGTCACCGGGTGCGATGTCTACCGGTGCGTGCGGAGTCCGTCGAGGATGAGGGCGAGCATGCGGGGAGCGCGGTCCTGCGGGCCGGGTGCGGCGCGCCAGAGCGCGCCGGTGAGCTGGAGGAAGTCACCGGGGTCGGCGTCCTGGCGGATGCTTCCGTCCTTCTTGCCGGCGTCGAGGAGTTCCGTGATGGCGGCGACGACGGGGCCGTAGCTCTGCTCGCTGATGGCCTGGTGCGCACCCGGGCTGAGGGCGTCCCCGAGGCCGTGCTTCCTGCGCATGGCCTCGACGAGGTCGGTCGTCCAGAGGCGGAGCGCTTCCAGGGGCGCCGTTTTCGCCAGGAGCTCCGGCACGGTGGCGATGATGCGGGCGACCTCGTCCTGGTAGACGGCCAGGACCAGTGCTTCGCGGGTGGGGAAGTTGCGGTACAGGGTGCCGGCGCCGACTCCTGCGCGCTGGGCGATCTGGTTCATCGACGTGCTGCCGTCCGCGGTGAGTGCTTCGCGGGCGGCCGCGAGGATGCGCGCCCTGTTCTCACGGGCGTCTGAACGGACCACGGGACCTCACCTTGCTAAGTGGAGAGTTCTCCACTACGTTATGTGGAGAGCTCTCCGCATACTCTAAGGAGCGTCATGCAATACATCAAGCTCGGCACCACCGGTCTCGACGTGTCACCGATCGCCATCGGCGCGATGACCTACGGCGAGCCCGACCGGGGCCACCCCGTCTGGTCGAAGGGGGAGCAGGAGGCACGCCCCCTCATCAGGCACGCCCTGGAGGCGGGGATCAACTTCTTCGACACCGCCAACATGTACTCGAACGGCTCCAGCGAGGAGATCCTCGGCCGCGCGCTGAAGGACTACGGCGACCGCGACGCCGTGGTGATCGCCACGAAGCTGCGCCATCCGATGCGACTGGGGCCGAACGGACGGGGGCTGTCGCGCAAGGCGATCATGACCGAGGTCGACCATTCGCTGCGCCGCCTGGGCACGGACTACATCGACCTCTACCAGATCCACCGCAACGACCACGCCACCCCGTGGGAGGAGACCCTGGAGGCGCTCAGCGATCTCGTCAAGGCCGGCAAGGTCCGCTATCTCGGCGCCTCGTCCATGCACGCCTGGGAGTTCGCGAAGGCCCTCAACCTGCAGAAGCAGCACGGCTGGGCGCGGTTCGTGTCCATGCAGAACCACTACAACCTGCTCGCCCGCGAGGAGGAGCGGGAGATGATCCCCCTGTGCCTGGACGAGGGCGTCGGCACGATCGTCTGGTCGCCGCTGGCCCGCGGCCGCCTCGCCCGGGGCTGGGACGACGCCCGCTCGACCGCCCGCTCCGAGACCGACGGGGCCTACGCGGACCTGCTCTACGCACCCGCACAGGAGGCGTCCAACCACGCGATCATCGACGCGGTCGGACAGGTCGCCGACGCTCACGGCGTCAGCCGCGCCCAGGTCGCGCTCGCCTGGCTGCGCCGCCAGTCCGTCGTCACCGCCCCCCTGGTCGGGGCCGGCTCCCTCCACCAGATCGACGAAGCCGTGGCCTCCCTCGACATCGAGCTCACCGACGACGAGGTGCGCGCCCTGGAGGCGCCGTACACCCCCCGCTACGACTGGCAGGGCGTCTCCGACGAGGCCGAGATGGAGGCCATCCGGCAGCGCGTCCCCGGCATGGCCCTGGCATGACCCCCATCGTCCGCTCCGGCGCGGCCGCCCGCGCCGGAGCCCTCCTCATCCTGCTCGGCCCGCTCGTGTCCTGGATCGCCGAGTTCGTCACCTCGGCCGCATGGCAGGACCCGCCGTACTCGCCCCTGCACAACTGGGTCAGCCACCTCGGCCTGACCGGCCCGCCGCAGACCGCGTTCGGCCAGGTCGCCAACTCCCCCCTCGGCGCGGTCATGGACACCGGTTGGGTGGTCTACGGCGTCCTCCTGATCGTCGGCGTCCTCCTCGTGTTCGATCCGCGCCGGGGCGTCCGCCCGACCGCCGTCGTGATCCTCGCCGTCCTCGCCGGTACCGGTGTCGCGCTCGTCGGTACCTTCCAGGGCTCCGAGGCCAACGTCGACAACGGCCTGATCGTCTTCCACACCTTCGGCGCACAGGGCGTCATGCTCGCCGGAAACGTCATGGCGATCGTGGTCGGATCAAGCGGAGCCCGCATCGGTCTCAGCCGGGGACGGTCGATCGCGAGTGTCGCACTCGGCACCGCCGGACTGCTGGCGTTCCCCCTCTTCATGGCCGACGTGTTCACCGGCTGGATGTGGAACGTGGGCATGTTCGAACGCGCCGTGATCTACCCCATCATGATCGGCCACGCCCTCCTCGGAAGCAGCCTGGCCGCCGGCCGGCGGCGTCGAACGACCCACGTGCCGACGCCTCTCGACACCCGATACGCGAATTGAGGAGAAACAGATGACACAGGTACTCGTCACCGGAGGCACCGGCTTCATCGGAAGCTGGTGTGCGCTGGCCCTGCTCAACGCCGGGCACACCGTCCGCACCACCGTCCGCGACCCGCGGCGTGAGCCGGCACTGCGCTCCTGGCTCCACGCGGCCTCGTCGTTCGACGACGAACGCCTCACGGTCGTACGCGCCGACCTCGAACACCCCGACGGCTGGGACGACGCCGTCGCCGACTGCGAGCACGTCCTTCACGTCGCCTCGCCGACTCTGCGGCAGGGCCGCCCGTCCAGCGACGACGAGTTGGTGGTCCCGGCACGGGAGGGCGTCCTGCGGGTGCTGCGCGCCGCCCGCGACGCCGGCGTGCGGCGGGTCGTCCTGACGAGTGCCTTCGGTGCCGTGGGAATCGGGCATCCTCCCCGCTCGACCCCGTTCACCGAGGAGGACTGGACCGACGTCGACAGCGACATCCCGCCCTACCAGCGTTCCAAGACGCTCGCCGAGCGTGCGGCCTGGCAGTTCGTCAAAGAGGAAGGGGGCACCCTGGAACTGGCGGCAGTCCACCCCGTCGGGGTCCTCGGCCCCCTCCTCGGCCCCGACGACCCGCCGTCCCTGCGTCTCGTGCGCAGAATGCTCGAAGGACGCGTGCCCGCGTGCCCTCCCTTCGGCATGGGCTTCGTCGACGTGCGGGACGTCGCGGATCTGCACCTGCGCGCGATGACCGATCCGGCAGCCGCAGGCGAACGCTTCCTCGCCGTCGCCGGACACAGCCTGCGCGTCGTCGACATCGCGCGCATCCTGCGCGACCGCCTGGGCGAGCGCGCCGCGAAGGCCCCCACCCGGGAACTGCCCGTGTGGCTCGCCCGCGCCCTCGGCACCGTGAACCCGGAACTCCGTCTGCTGCGACACCAGTTGGGCCGGGATCTCGACGCCACCAGCGCCAAGGCCGAACAACTCCTCGGCTGGCGGCCCCGCCCCATCGAGGACACCATCGAGGACACCGCGGAAAGCCTGCTCGCCCACGGCATCGGGGCATGACGGGCACGCCGGTCACGGACGGCCGTCGTCGCGTCGCCGACTCTGGCCGATCGGGAAGTCGAAGTAGGTGTCCGGATAAGGCTCGCGCCTGAGCGTGTAGTGCCACCACTCGCACTCGTACGAGCTGAAGCCGCAGTCCTCCATGACCGAACGCAGATGTTCGCGGTTTCGCGTCTCGACCTGGTCGATCCCCGTCGCCCCATGGTGGGAGCGGGGATCCATCAGGTCGTGACCACCGCCCATGGGGGCGAGTTCGCCGGTGTCCAGGCGGTACAGGGTCACGTCGACGGTGCTGCCGCGGCTGTGGCCCGACAAGGTGGCCACGTATCCCCGCTCGAACATCTGGGAGCGGTCGATGTGCGGATAGTGGCGTGACTTCGTCCGGCCGTCCTCCGGCAGTCGGGACCAGCGCACGAAGCAGTCCACGGCGCGCTGCGGACGGTAGCCGTCCCAGAGCAGCAGGCCGAAGCCGAGCGATCCGGCCTTGTCACGCGCCTCCCCGAGTGCCGCACACAGGGCCTTCGTGCCGACGATGCGGTTCACCAGGTACCCGTCCACCGGTCTGCCGGTGAAGTTGTCCCAGGTGGCGTACTTGGCGTCCCAGCGTATTCCGGGGACGAGTTCGTCCACGAAGGCGAAGTCCTCGTTCATCGCGGCTCCGCCGCCAGTGCCAGAGCCACCAGTCGGTCGATGACCTCGGTGAGCGGGAGGTCCGCGGCCGCCATCATCCTCGGATAGCGGCTGTACGACGTCATACCGGGGAACGTGTTGACCTCGTTGAGGACCACTTCGCCGTCCTCCTGGAGGAACATGTCCACCCGCGCCAGCCCCCGGCACCCCAGGGCGCGGTAGACGGCCGTCGCCCGCTCCACGACGAGCGACCGCGCCTCCCCCGGAATGTCGGCGGGAACGACGGCCACGGAATTGTCGGACCCGGTCTCGGGCCGGTCCTCCTGGTGGATCCTGAAGAACCCGTGGGAGAGCGCGATGTGGTCCACCTCCCCCGCGATCAGGCCCCGCTCGTCCCCGAGGATCGCGCATCCGATCTCGCTGCCCGCGACGGCCTCTTCGACCAGCACCTTCGAGTCGTACTTCCGGGCCGCCTCCACCGCGCTCAGGAGTTCCTCCTCCCGGGAGACCTTGGTGACGCCGAAGGACGATCCCGAACGGGCCGGCTTCACGAAGACGGGGTAGGTGACTCGGCCGGGATCGATGTCCTCGTCCGCCGAGACCGTCCAGTGCTTCGGGGTACGGATTCCCGCGCTCGCGGCCACGAGGTAGGCGAGGGACTTGTCCATGCACAGCGCGGAACTCTGGATGTCACAGCCGACGTAGGGGATGCCGGAGAGTTCGAGGAGGCCCTGTATCGCGCCGTCCTCGCCCAGCTTTCCGTGCAGCACCGGCAGCACGACGTCCAGGCCGATCGTCTCGTACCGCCCCCGGTCGAGGACGAGCAGTCCGCGGACGCCGCGGTCCGGTGACAGTACGGCCGGGCGGAGGTCACCGCTCTCCCAGTCCTCGTCGGGCCCGTCGCAGAGCCGCCAGTCACCGCTCCGGGTGATGCCTATGCAGAACGGCTCGTACTTCTCGGCGTCGAGATTCCGCGCGACCTCTCGCGCCGATTTGACGGAGACCGGGTGTTCCTCGGAGCAACCGCCAAAGACGATGCCGAGTTTCAACTTAGCCATGCTGATTCCGTCCTTCGAACTTCAGACAATTGGTGATCGAGTTCTCGACCACGTCGAACAGCGCGTGTTCCGTGTAATACGCGGTGTGCGGTGTGATGAGCACGTTCGGCATCTCCTGCAGCCGCAGCAGCGCCTTGCTCTCGACATGCCTGTCACGGCAGTCGGAGTAGAAGATGCCTTCTTCTCCTTCGACGACATCCAGTGCCGCACCGCCCAGCCGTCCGATTTCCAGTGCCGAGACGAGGGCTTCTGTGTCGATCAGTGGGCCACGGCCGGTGTTCACGACGAAGGCTCCGCGCTTCATCCGCTCGATCCGTTGCCGGTCGAGAAGATGGTGCGTTTCGGGGGTGAGCGGTGCGTGGAGTGTCACGATGTCGCTGAGCCGCAGCAATTCGTCGAGCGAGACGTGGTCGGCGTGTTTTTCGGGGCGACGGTCGTACGCGAGTATGAGGCCGCCGAAGCCCCGCAGCCTCTGCACCACCGCTGTGCCGATGCGTCCCGTTCCGACCACCCCGACGGTCAGGTCGCGAAGTTCCTTCCCGCGTACCTCGTTCAGCCGGTAATCGTGGCGGTCCGAGCGGCGGACCGTGGTTTTCGCGTTGCGCACCGCCATCAACATCATCATGAGCGTGTAGTCGGCCACGCTGTCGGGCGAGTAGGTGACGTTCTCGACCGAGATACCGACGCTTGCCGCGTATTCCACGTCGATGTGGTCGCACCCGATGCTCCGCGTCGAGATGTACGTAACGCCGGCTCGACTGAGAGCGCGCAGCACCGGATTGCGGATCCGGGTCTTGTGCCCGACGCTGATGCACCGGTTCCCCGATGCCAGGTCGGTATTGGTTTCGGATACCGCCGCCTCCGTGACGGTGAGTATGACACCGAAGCGGAGTGCCATCGCCCGGAACAGCGCAGCCTCGTCCTGAGCGCATCCGTAGACGGTGATACCCGGCGCCCGCCGTCTTTCGGGCTGTTCGGTGTGGGTCATGCCCCCAGCCAAGACGGTGGAGCGTTGCCGGAGCGTATGCGGTTTTGGATACGCCGACGATATGCAACAGGCCGATAGCGTCGAGCACATGACTATGCTGATCCTGCATCCGATGGCATTTCTCCCGCACTCGTTCTCCCGGTCGCACGAGGCCGCGGCGTGAACCCGCTCAGCGTCGGTGAGATCGCCGAGATCGTCGCCGGCAGGGTCTCGGGTGATGGTTCGGCGACGGTGACCGCGCCTGCCGTGCTGGACAGCCGGCAGGCCGAACAGGGCGGCCTCTTCGTCGCCTTCGCAGGTGAGCACGTCGACGGCCACGACTACGCGGAGCAGGCGGGCCGGGCGGGTGCCGTGGCCGTGCTGGGCTCCCGGCCCACGCCGTTGCCCACCGTCGTCGTCGAGGACGTGCGGGCCGCGTTGCAGGCGCTCGCCGTCCACGTCGTGGCCCGACTGCGCGACGGGCTCACCGTGTTCGGGCTGACCGGCTCACAGGGCAAGACCACCACCAAGGACCTGCTGGCGGCCGTGCTGTCGAGCACCGCGCCGACGGTCGCCACCTTCGGCTCGTTCAACAACGAGCTCGGGGTGCCCCTCACCATGCTGCGCGCCGACGCGACCACCCGCTTCCTCGTCCTCGAGATGGGGGCCCGCCACGTCGGCGACATCGCCGCACTCACCGGTCTGGTCGCACCCGACATCGGCGCCGTCCTCAACGTCGGCCGGGCCCACCTCGGCGAGTTCGGGTCACGCGCGGCCATCGCCCGGACCAAGGGCGAAATCGTGCAGGGGCTGGCGCCCGGCGGTACCGCCGTCCTCAACGCCGACGATCCCCGCGTGGCCGCGATGCGCTCGCTCACCGACGGTCCGGTCCTGACCTTCGGCCGGGCGGAGCACGCCGACGTGAGAGCGCTCGACCTGAAGCTGGACCGGCTCGCCCGGCCCTCCTTCACCCTGCGGACCACTGACTTGTCGGTTCCCGTCGCGCCGGCACACGTAGGCGCCCACCAGGCGCTCAACGCGTCCGCCGCCGTGGCCGCGGGACTGGTGGCCGGCATACCCCTCGACATTGCCGCGGCGTCACTGGCCACCGCCTCCCTGTCGAGGTGGCGCATGGAGCTGCGCGAGCTCGTGGGCGGGGTGACGCTGCTCAACGACTCCTACAACGCCAACCCCGACTCGACCCGCGCCGCACTCGACGCCCTGGCCGCGATCGAGGGCGGGCGCCGTGTCGCCGTCCTCGGCGAGATGCTCGAACTCGGCGACGGCAGCGAGGCCGAGCACCGCGCCGTCGGGGAGTACGCCGCCGCCCGGGCCGACCTCGTGGTCGCGGTCGGCAAAGCCGCCCTGTCGATCGCCGACGGGGCGGGCGGGAAGGCGGTGGTGTCGCCCGACAAGGGTGCGGCCGTCGCCTGGCTGCGCGAGCACCTGGCCGCCGGCGACGTGGTGCTCGTCAAGGCGTCCCGCGGGGCGCGCCTCGACGAGGTGGCCCACGCGCTCGCACAGTCGGGCCAGTTGGACTGAAGCGGCACGTCACCGTGTCGTGCATGACGTGGCTGGACGTCACGGCCGTACGGCTGGCCGTCGGGAGGTCCGGCCTCAACCCCCGCGCCGCTTGATGTACAGGTCGAAGGCCCGGTAGACCAACGGCCGCAGCGGCAGGTCCCATTCGCCCACGTACCGCACCGCCCGGCCACCTGTGCCGGCCTTGAACTGGATCAGACCGACGTGCGGGTCGTCGGGGTCGAGAGTGGGCGTGATGCCGCGCAGGTCGTAGACGTCGCAGCCGGCCGCGAGCGAGTCGCGGATCATCGCCCACTGGCAGGCGTTGGAGCCGCGCACCTCGCGCTTGCGGGTCGAGGAGGCGCCGTAGGCGTACCACGCGTGGGCGCCGACCCGGACCAGGATGGTGGCGGCGACGACATCGCCCTGGTGACGGGCCAGGTAGAGCCTGATCCGCTCGGGGTCCTCCGCCTTCAGTGCCGCGAACATGGTCTCGAAGTAGGGCAGCGGGCGGGGTGTGAACCGGTCGCGCTCGGCCGTCTCGACGTAGAGGTCGTGGAACACCTTCAGGTCATCTCCGACCATGACCTCCACCCCCGCCTTGGCCGCCTTCTTGATGTTGCGGCGCCAGAGCTGGTTCATCCCCCTGAGCAGGTCCTCCTCGGTCCTGCCGGCCAGCGGGATCTCGTACTTGAACTGCGGATGGCCGACCCCGAAGCCGTCCTTCGGGCTCTGCGGCAGCCATCCGCCGTCCCTGAGCCGACCGGTCACACGGGCGCCGACCGGGTCGGTCGCCTGCCCTGACATCTTGGTGAGCCGCTTGGTGCCGGGGTCGGCGATGCCCTCCTTGACCTGTGCGGCGCTCCAGACGTCGGTGCGCACCGGCGGCCCGAGCCGGATCGCGAACGCCCCCTGGGCCTTGAGGTGCACGGCCAGCGGGTCGAGCCACGCGTCGACGTCGCCGGTCCAGTCGATGACCGGCCCCTCGGGCAGATAGGCCAGCGTGAAGCGTTCGAGCCGCGGCACCGGACGGTGGAGGACGAGCCCGGCACCGACCAGGCGCCGGCCCTCGTACCAGCCGAGCGACTCGCCGCGCCACTCGGTCTTGACGTGGGCCCACGCCGGGGTCTGCAGGAAACTGACCGACCGCTGCGCCCGTACGAACGCCAAGTGCTCGGCGGCACTGATCGGCGCGACGGTCAGCCTCCCGCCAACGGCCGCTCGGCGAGGCGTGGTTGGACTCACTGGTTCGCCGCCCTCACCACTGCGCGGCGGCTTCGGGCTGTGGTACTCGCTGAATCGTCGTAGGACATCCCGCCATTCAACGGAGCGCGGTGTTGCCGCCCCGTATGCGGTTTTCGATATGCCGACGATATGCGTCGCGCCGGCATGTCCCGCGGGCATGATGGACGCCATGACGCTCACCGCCCGCCGCATGTACGAGCTCCTGGAACCCATCTGCCTGGTCACGTACTTCGCCGACGAGTGCAACGAGGAACTGGCAGCGCTCGGCCACCGCACCTACTGGGACGGCTACTTCGCCAGCCGGGCCGCGCCCCTGGGACGGGTTCCGGCGGAGGTGGTGCACGCGGCCTTCTACAGCTTCGCCGAGGGGGAGGCCGCCCGGCACATCCCGAGCGCCTGGGAGAAGATCCCGCCCGAGGAGTCCGTCGCCGCGCGGGAGCGGGGCAGCGCGGCCTCCCTGCGGCGGATCCTCGGCGACGAACTGGCCGGCTCCCCGGGCCTGGCGCGCGCCGCCGACCTGACCACGAAAGCCGCGACGAACGCGCCCATGGCGGGCCGGGTGATGTACGCCGGGATGCGGACCCTTCCGGTGCCGAGCGACCCGGTCGCGCGGCTGTGGCATTCCGCGACCATGCTGCGCGAGCACCGCGGTGACGGGCATGTCGCCGCTCTCCTGAGCGCCCGTATCGGCGGTACGGAGGCCCACGTGTTCTCCGCGCTGGAGATGGGCGTCCATCCGCCGGAGTCGTTCGGACGCATCCATCACCTGCCGAAGAAGCGGCTGGCCGCGGTCATGGACGGCCTCCGCGAGCGCGGGCTCGTCGACGCCGACGGCCGGTTCACCGACGCGGGCCGCGCGACCAAGCAGCGGATCGAGGACCTCACCGACGAGCTCGCCGCCCCGCCGTACGACGCCCTGTCCCCCGGCGAACTCGACGAGCTGGTGGCCGAGCTCGAACCCGTCAGCGCGATTCTGGTGGCCGCGGGTTCGCAGTGACGAGCGGCGGCCGGCCCGTGGCCGGTCGCCGTCCGCCGCACCGGGTTCGCGGGCGGCTCAGCGCTGCCCGATGTAGCAGCGGACGGTCGTTCCCTCCGGGCGGGTGTGAATGCGTACGAGGTCGGCGAGGGTGTGCACGAGCAGCAGTCCCCGGCCGCCGAGCCTGTCCCGCGCGGGCGGGCGGCGGCCGGCGAGCGGATCGCTCAGGTGGCCGTGGTCGCGTACCTCGCACACCACCTGGCCGTCCTCGGCCCATGTCCGCAGGGTGCCGAAACCCCCGCCGTGCACGACGCTGTTGGTGGTCAGCTCGGCCACGATCAGGGCCACGTCCTCGAGACGGACGCCGGACAGGCCGAGCCCGGCGGCCTGCTCGACCGCGAAGTGCCGGACCTCCGGCAGCTGGTCGGCCCGGAAGGTGAGTTCCTCGGCCGCCGACGGCTGCTCCAGAGGCTGGTTGTAGCGCTCGACCACGTCGTCGGGAGCGTAGGAGGTACTGGGTCGCTCCCGGCCGCCGGAGATGACCACGGGATGGGTCGCGTGTGCGTCGGTGAGTGCCTGGTCGTCGAGACGGTCGACGTCGTAGGGGCACAGGATGGTGACCTCGCGGCCTTCGAATGCCGGGTTGATCAGGGCCTCGTGCTGGACGCAGGCCGGGTACTCCACGGTGCTGCGGCCGGCCCAGATCGGCTCACCGATGATCCGTACCCGGGTGTGGCGATGGGTGTCCGCGAAGGCGCGCAGCACCCTGGGGATGATGCGTCCGGGGTTGCGCCCGGCCTCGGTCATGTCGAGGAACTTCACGCGGGCGACGTCCTCGCCCAGAGCCGCCTTGAGCACGGCGAGGTTCGGCCCGGGCACGGCCACCGCCACCGGCTCCCCGGCCGTCAGCCCGTCGCGGACGAACGGCACCGTGCCCTGCAGGTACTCCTGCTCGCCCTGGTAGAACAGGGCGGGATGAACGAACGGTTCGGTGCCGGCCTTCGTCATCGCCCCATCACCTCGACACCGAGCAGGTCCGGCCAGAACACGTCCAGGACGCGCCGCAGGGTGGCCGGCGGTTCCTCCAGCACGATGCGCCGGCCTCGCGGAAGACCCTGGGCGGTCCTCGCCAGGGCGGAGACGCCTGCGACGTCGACAAAGGTGACCGCGGAAAGTTCCAAGTGGCACGTCTCTTCGTCGCTCCGGGCAAGGTCGCACAGCGTCTGTTCCCAGGCCGGGCGGGTGAGCAGACTGACCTCACCGGACGCTTGCCAGCCCGGGCGGTCCGTCAGCGGGAGCACGCTCAGAGCGCCCGCGGACGGGCTCGGCCATGCCGACAGCGCATCCGTCCCCCTTGCTCCGTCCACGCCCTCACCCCTGGTCGACCACGCCTTGCTCCCCAGTATCCCCGACCCGTGAAGTGTAGGTGGCGACCGCATGGTGCGTGCGGCGTCCGGCGGGGTGACGGAGCCCCTCCGGCGGGTCACGGTGTGAGGGGCGCCAGCACCTGGTTGTGGGTGTGCTGGTAGATCACCGAGGTCCGGAACCCGACGACCTCGCGGCGCGCGGTGAACTTGTCCATGAGGAAGCCGTGGAGGTGGTCGACGCTGGGTGCGGAGACGTGCACGATCATGTCGTCGCCGCCGGTGACGACGTAGACCGTGCTGACCTCGGGCAGGCCGGCCGCGTACGTCTTGAACGCCTGGATGACCTCCCGGCTGAGGGGGCGGATCTGGAAGTGGATCAGCGCCTGGACGTGGCGGTTGAGGGCGGCGGGGTCGACGGCCGCGTGGTAGCCGGTGATGACGCCGCGGGCGCGCAGGGCGCGCACGCGTTCGAGGCAGGTCGACGGGGCGATGCCGAGGGCGCGGGCGAGGTCGCGGTTGGTCTGCCGCGCATCGCGCTGCAGATGCTGGATGATCGCCGAATCAAGTTCGTCCATACGGCGATTATGGGCTCGCTGCCGAATTGGATTCGGACGGCGGCCGCACCCTTCGTCGGAACGGCTAGCTTCGCCCCATGACAGCCGCACTTACGGAAGCTCTGTCCCTCCCCTCGCCGGAACCGTCGCACGAGCTGGTGCAGGTCGTGCGCGGCCGCCGCAGCGGCCTCGCGATCACCATCGCGCTGCACTCGACCGCGCGCGGCCCGGCCGCCGGCGGGTGCCGGATCGCTCACTACCCCGCCCCCGGCGCCGCGATCAAGGACGCCTTGCGGTTGGCCGCGGCGATGACCGAGAAGAACGCGCTGGCCGGCCTGGATCACGGCGGCGGGAAGACGGTCGTCGCCCTCCCGAACGCCACCCGGCCGACCGGCGCGGAGCGTACGGCGTTGCTCCACGACGTCGGCGACGCGATCGCCTCGCTCGACGGCCGCTACATCACCGGCCCGGACGTGGGAAGCAGCCCGGCCGACATGTCCGTGATCGGCGAACGCACCCCGCATGTCTGCTGCCGGCCCGTCGAGGAGGGCGGCAGCGGTGACTCCTCCCTGCACACCGCGCGCGGGACCGTCGCGGCGCTGGGCGCGGTGGCCGACGAGGCCTTCGGCTCGCCGGAACTCGCCGGCCGGACCTTCGGGGTGATCGGACTCGGTGCGGTCGGCGCCCATGTGGCCCGGCTTCTGAGCCGTGCGGGCGCACGGCTGGTCGTGACGGACATCGATCCCGCCGCCCGCGGCCTGGCCGAGGAGCTGGGCGCGACCTGGGTCGGCCCGGACGACGCACTCGCGACAGAGGTCGACATCCTCGTGCCGGCCGCGCTCGGCGGCCTCCTGACCGCGCGCACGGTGCCGCTGCTGCGGTGCGCCGCGGTCGCCGGCCCGGCCAACAACCAGCTCGACGGACCGGCCACCGCCCGCCTCCTCGCCGCACGCGGCATCCTCTGGGCACCGGACGTGGTCGTCAGCGCGGGAGGCGTCATCCACGCCACAGGGGTCGAGCTCCGAAGGGAGTCCGAGCAGCAGCTGAGCGAACGCCTCTCCGGCATCGCTGCGACACTCCGCCAGGTCTTCCACATGGCCCGGACCCACGGGACCACCCCCGCCGACGCGGCCACGGAACTCGCCCGGCAACGCGTGCGCCGGTCAGCCCCGCACCCGACGACACAGGAGAACTGACGCCATGACCAACCGCTGGATCGGAGTCACCATCGACTGCGTCGACGTGGAACGGACCGCCGGTTTCTGGAGCGTGCTGCTGGACCGCCCGGCCACGCCGTCCCGCCCCGGCTGGGTCTACCTCGGCCGTACCGGCGACCCCCAGCCCCGTCTCACCTTCCAGCCGGTGACCGCGCCGAAGCGTGACAAGGTACGCCTGCACCTCGACGTCGGGGTCGACGACATCGACCGGGGAATCGCCCAAGTCATCTCCCTGGGCGGCCGGTTCACCGGCGAACGGCACGACTACGACGAAGGGGTGGTCGTTGTGATGGCCGATCCGGAAGAGCACGAATTCTGCCTGGTCCAGTACTACTGACCGGCGTGACTCCGTGCGCTGACACCGAGCCCCGCGGGCCGGCGACACCGCCGACCGGGTGTTGAGCCGGGCGTGGCCTCGGTAGCGGCTCCCCCTTACCGGGTGTAGCGTCGTGAACCAGCAGTCGTGGTTCCGAAGTCCCGTTCGCCCGTGATCGCCGTCACGGGCGTTCTTGCGTGTCAGCGCCTTCCCGGACCAGGGCGATCACCTCCGGGCGCGCAGGGCGCGGGCCCGGTTTCCCTCTAAGGAGACGGCCATGGCCAAGGGCACTGTCAAGTGGTTCAACAGCGAGAAGGGCTTCGGCTTCATCGAGCAGGAGGGTGGCGGCCCCGACGTCTTCGCCCACTACTCCAACATCGCAGCCCAGGGTTTCCGCGAGCTGCATGAGGGCCAGACGGTCGAGTTCGACGTCACCCAGGGCCAGAAGGGCCCGCAGGCGGAGAACATCCGTCCCGTCTGATCGCGCCACCGCCGCGAGGCCCGGCAGCCCGGTTTCCGGGCTGCCGGGCCTCGTCGTATGAGCGGGGTGGGGATCAGCTGCACCGGGCGGCGACCACGGGCTGCGGACGCCGGCCCGCGTTACGCGTCGGACGTGGCGTCGGCAGCCGGGCTGTCCGGCTGCCGGACCGTCCGGCGGGCTGCCTCGCGCAGAGCGGAGACGGCCGGTTCGTCGCGGCTGTCGGGGAGCCAGGCGAGCTCGGCCGTCGAGAGTCCCAGCTCCGGGCAGTCGACGTAGGCGATACCGGTGCGCGGGTACAGGCGGCGGGCCGCGGCGGGTAGGAAGGTGATCGCACGCCCCTGGGTGACGGCGAGGACCATGGCCTCGGTGTCCCTGACGACGGGTCCGAAGCGGACCCTGGTGCCGTCGGGGCGGGGATTGACCGTCAGGTGGTCCCACCATGCGCGGGGCACTTCCGGCGGCATGTCGACGACCGTGCGATCGGCGAGATGGCGCAGCGTGAGGGCGTCACGGTCGGCCAGGGGGTCGTCGGCGGAGAGACAGACCACCCGGGTCTCGGACGCCAGGTGCAGGGACTGGATGCCGCCCGGCAGGGGGCCGCGGAGGAACGCGGCGTCGACCTCCCGGCTGAGCAGAGTGCTGAACATGTCCACGAAGGTGAGGTTGCGGACCTCTATCTCCAGCTCGGGGTGCTGACCGCGGAGGTGGGCGAGGATGGCCTGGGCGTAGGGCATGGCGGCCTCGGCGCCCAGGCTGCCGATCCTCAGGAGGCCACGCGCCGCCCCGACATGCCGGTCGGCTGTCCGCCGCAGCCGGGCCATGGCGTCCACCACCGTCCTGGCCTCCTCGGCGACGGACTGGCCGACCGAGGTGAGCCGCACGTTCCGGCCGCCGCGCTCGACGAGTACGACCCCGAGACGCTGTTCCAGGGACCTGATCTGCTGGCTGAAGGCGGGCTGGGAGACGTAGACCCGTGCTGCCGCACGTCCGAAGTGCAGTTCCTCGGCGAGGACGAGGAAGAGGCGGAGTTGGTGGAGACTCGGCTCGCGCTTGCCCCTGGACCCGCCGCCGGCGCTCATAAGGGAAAGGTTATCGACAAGGTGGTCATCCTCTCCTCGCGCTCGCCTTTCGCCACAAGGCCTGTTCCCCCAGGATCTATGGGGTCGACTCGGCCCGTGGAGCAGGATGAGCCGGACGACACCGGGGGGAGTCACTTGCTGCGCATCCACTTCGACTGGCGCGATCTGGAGAACGTCCGGATCGCTCAGCAGCCCGACCCCTTGTGGGAGTTGATGTGCGCGGTCTGTCGCCTTCAGACGCGTCAGGGGCAGGTGGAGTTCGGGCACTGGCGCCGCGAGACAGGTCTGCGGCTGTCGCGGGACCGCAGGGCTTCGCACGCCCTGGGCACCCTGCGCACCGTCGTCCCGGCGTCGGGTTACATCCCCGACTTCCTCACGCCCCCGGTCACGGGCGAGTGCCTGGAGGCGGGCCTCGAACAGGTGCAGGCGACGCCCCGGGACCGGCTGACCGCTGAACTGACCCGGTTCGCCGCCGGCCGGCCGGTGCCCGGCTGGATGCGCGGCCCCCACGAACCGGCCGCCTCGTCGCTCAGACGCGTGTCGGACGCGCTCCGGACCTCGTTCAGGACACTCCTGGAACCCTGTTGGCGGCATGTCCGTTCGGCGGTGGGCGACGACCTGTCGGTCCGTACGCGTGCCGTCCTCGACGGAGGCACCGCCGCCCTCCTGAACAGCCTTCAGCCGTACGCCCGCTGGAACCCGCCGTATCTGGACGTCGACTATCCCGTCGACCGGGAACTGCGGCTGGAGGGGAGGGGGCTGACACTCGTACCGTCGTACTTCTGCTGGCGCAGACCGACTGCGCTCGCTGATCCCGCTCTGGATCCCGTCCTCGTCTACCCCGTCAGGAAACAGCCGCTCGACCTCGCCCGCGCGGGTGAGGAACGGCTGGACCGGCTGCTCGGCAGGACCAGGAGCGCGGTCCTCGTCGACGTGGCGGGACATCCCACGCGCACCACCACCGAGGTGGCGCGGGCCCTCGAACTCGCCCCGGCCAGCGCGAGCTATCAGATCGGCGTTCTGCGCGGGGCCGGACTCATCGTCAGCCGGCGCGACGGCAAGCACGTCGAGCACACGGCGACGTCACTGGCCCTCAACCTGCTGGCGGGCACGGGGACGACGTTCGAAGAGGGGCGACGGCGTAGCGTGGTCCAACAACTGCCCCGGCAGTACTGATCTTCCTGGGCCAGGCGGCACCGACACTTGATGCCCGGGCCACGGCCCGGGCATCAAGAGGTTTCCCGCCCTCGGCAGGCTGAGCCGCCGAGACCGTGCGACCGGGACAGCCCCTCTCCTGAAGGACATGCCTCGCGTCACATGCCGTTCGAGGTCAGACCCGGTCACCAGTAGTGGCGTCGGCCGGCGACCGCGTGCCCCATGGATCCCATGACCCAGAAAACGGCTCCCAGAACGGCCAGGATGATGCCGAGGGTCCACAAGATCGATATGCCGGTGAGGAAACCGACGACAAGCAGGATGATCCCGAGCGCGATCATGACGTGCCTCCTGGTGTGAGCTGACGTGTTACCTCCCGACTGCCCCGAAGCGGCAACATCACCCCACGCCGTTCAATCAAGAAACGATTACCGATGGGCGTCGTGCAGGGATCGCCCACCCCCATGCACTTCGGACTCTTGCTTCCCATGAGCCCCGCCGACCACACCGGCACCGCCGCCACCTGTGCGCGCGCAGGGGAGCGTCGCCACCCGCAACCGTCAAGCAGGACCGCCCGGCGCCGCCCGTACGGGTCCCCTGCCTGACGCCGATCACCCTCCGCATCCCAAAACCGTGGTCAGCAAGGGACGTTGCGAGCAAAATGGCAGCCATGACGTACGAAGGCTCCACCATCGACCCGTCCAAGCCCAGCATCGCCCGCGTCTACGACTACCTGCTGGGCGGCAAGGACAACTACGCCGTGGACCGCGAGATCGGCGACGTGTTCAAACGGGACCTGCCCGGCTCGGTGGCCATCGCCTTCGCCAACCGCGCGGCCCTGACCCGCGCGGTCGGGGAGATCGTGAGGACAACCGGCATCCGGCAGTTCATCGACCTCGGCAGCGGACTGCCGACCTCGGACAACGTCCACCAGGTCGCGCAACGGCACGCTCCCGAGGCCCGGGTCGTCTACGTCGACATCGACCCCCAGGTCCTGGTGCACGGACGTGCGCTGCTGGAGAAGGACGAGCGGACCCGGGTCGTCGCGGTCGACGTACGCGACCCGGAGGCCATCCGCACCCACCCGGACACCCTGGACCTGATCGACTTCACCCGCCCCGTCGCCGTCATGTTCAGCGCGATCCTCCACCACGTCAACGACGACGAGGACCCCGCCGGCCTCGTCCGCTACTGGCGCGAGCACGTGCCCTCCGGAAGCTACTTCTTCGTCAGTCACTTCCGGTCCGGCAACAACCCGGAGACACAGGAGGCGGAGAAGGTCCTCCAGCAGACGTTCGGCCGCGGCCGCTGGCGCACCGACGCGGAGATCGCCGCCCTCCTCGACGGCCTGGAGATCCTGGACCCCGGGATCGTCCCCGCCCCCCTGTGGCGCCCGGAACAGACCGCCACCCCCTGGAACGACAGCGGAGAACGGGAACTCACGGTCTGGGAACACCTCATCGCCGCCGCGCTGGCCCGCAAACCCTGACGGCTGCGGCTGCGTATACGCCGCTCTGACTGAGGCCGCGACCACTTGGCTTCCGTGACACGATCCGGGCGTGACGACGTTGTTCCTGACGCTGCGGCTGACGCCGGACGAGTGGATGATTCCGCTGTTCGGCGATCCGCAGCCGGCCGGGAAGCGCGATGTGCTGGAGGAACGCCTGATCTGGCTGGGTCTGGAGGCGTTGAAGCGTCCAGTTCCGTGGCGTCGGGCTCCTCAAACAGCGTCCTCCAGCGCAGTGGTTGGCCTACCCGGGGCAGGAAAGACCACGAGAGCTCGACAACTGGCCGAGGACGGACAGGAGGTGGTCCGCCTCCTGGGTGGTCAGGATGGCCGGCCTGGGCCGCCGACCGGTGGCCGTCGCTCGCGTGACTCTGTCGAAGTGATGGGCTGGTCGGGCGGGAATTTACCCGTCCGACCAGCCCGACTCGTTGTTCGAGCCTCACTCAGCAACCAGTGGCGTTGTAATTCCAGAATGCCGCCCTGGTCTGCGGCCCGGCAATTCCGTCGGGGGTTCCGGCGTTTTCTCCGACGGCGTTCAGAAACTTCTGCAGCGCCGTGATCGTGTTGCTCCCGACGATCCCGTCGACCGTGCCGGCGTTGTAGCCCCAGGCGTTGAGCATGCGCTGTGCCGCCTTCCAGCTGTTGGTGCCCAGCTGGCCGTCCACGGTGCCGGCGTTGAAGCCCCAGGCGTTCAGGCAGCTCTGCCAGTTCTTGGCCCGGGCCGTGTCCAGTCCCAGGTTGTTCACTGCGAGGATCGAGGCCTGCTGGCTGCTGACCGTGGCCTTGGTGGCGTGCTGGGGAGCCGCTACACCCGCACTGGCGCCCGCGAGACCGCCGGCGGCAATGCCGACGACGGCGCTCGCGACTACAAGTGCCCTGGTCAGAGAAGTACGCATTGTTTCCTCTTTCCGATCGACTGTGAAGGCATTGACGCGACCACCGGCATCGGCTGTCCGCGCCGACGCAAGCGTGCCAGGATCGTGCGCCCAAATCTCACGGAAAGGAGGTCTATTTTTTCGTATGACTTGAATCAGGCCACATTCGCAGCGACTCCGCGGAAAGGATTCCGACAGAGGGATGCGTGAATTCCGGTCAATTCGAGGGACGGGATCTGGACGCTCCCGCTCTCGACTGTCCGAGAGTGAGCATGGCCTCGGCGACCTCGCTGATCGCCGCGTCCGGGATCGTGGTGGCGGCCTGTTCGAGGACGAGCAGCCGTGCTCCGGGGATCTCGCGTGCGATCGCCTCGCCGTTGCCCACGGGGAAGAACCGGTTGCGGCGACCGTGAACGACGAGCGTCGGCACCCCGATCTCCGGCAGGCGCTCGCGCCAGCGGGGCGCGCAGTCGAGCCTGGCGAACACCATGCCCATCTGGTTGGCCATCTGGACCGGGGGTGCGGTGCCGAGCGTGCGGTCCCAGACGCGGGCGGCGGTTGCCCGTGCCGCGACGGGGTCGTCGCCCAGGATCTCCGCACCGGCTGCGGCGAACTCCGCGACGGCCTCGCGGTCGGCCCAGTCGGGCAAAGGACGCGCGAAGAGCCGTTCCATGGTCGCCCGATCGTGGTCCGGGAGGTCGTCGTCGGGCGACCCTGGGGCGACCGCGCGGGTGCCGACGAGGGTGAGCGCCGAGAACGCGCCCGGATGGTCGAGCACGGCCACCTGGGCGACCATCCCGCCGACGCCGGTCCCCGCGAGGTGCGCGGGGCCCGCGCCGAGAGCGTCGACGAGGGCTGCCGCGTCGGCGGCCAGGTCGCGCAGGGTGTAGCCGGGCGCCTGCGGATCCGTGGTCGTCGACTCACCGCTGTCGCGAAGGTCGTAGCGCACCACACGGCGTCCGCTCGCGGCGAGGCGTTCGCACAGCGCGTCGGGCCAGGAGAGCATCGTCGTCCCGCCCGCGAGCAGCACGAGGGGCGCGTCGTCGTCACCGAACGACTCGACGCCCAGGGCGATCTGCCGGATGTGCACGGTGGTCATCGGATCACCGGGAGACGTCGTAGGTCAGGTGGGTCACGGTCGATGTCGGGACCACGCTCCGCTGCACCAGCGCACGCGGCGCTCCGCGGGTGAACAGTGGCGTCCCGGCGCCCAGCACCACGGGCGCGAGGTGGAGCGTCAGCACGTCGACCAGCCCTGCGTCGAGTGCCGAGCCGACCGTGGCGCCGCCGCCCATGAGGATGACGTCGAGGTCCCTGCCGCTGTCCGCCGAGGCAGCCTCGGCCCGCTCGCGCGCGACGCTGACGGCGTCGGGCAGACCGGTGGTGACGAACGTCCAGTCGAGGTCGGCGGTCCGCACCGACTCGGGCGCCGAGCTCGTCACGACGACGAACGCGGGCTTGCCGACCTCACCGGCGCCGTAGCCGGTCGTGTCGTCCCAGCCCTGCGGCCCGTCGACGACGTCGAAGAGGTTGCGGCCGAGGACGACGGCACCCGAGCGGGCCGTTCCCTCGCGCAGGAGACGGCGGTCGTCGGGGTCATCGGAGAACGCCCACGTGTGCAGGGCCTCCCCACCGGTGCCCAGACCGTTGTCCGGCCCGGGGTCGGGTCCGGTGACGAAGCCGTCGAGCGAGAGCGAGATGTCAGCGATGATTCGAGTCATGTCAGGGCAGACCTGTTCCGGCGCCTGATCTCATCGCTCTCGCGCGAAGGGCCCGGATGTCACCGGCGGCGCCGGCACGCGCGGCGTTCGTCGGCTCGCCGCCGGTGGCCGGGGCGCAGCAGGACCATGCGGGCCGCGGTCACCTGCACGGCACGGATAACCTGCGTCGATGGAGCGGTTTCAGCGGGCGGCCGGTGTCATCGTCGGCTCAGCGGTGGGTGACGCGCTGGGTGGACCCTTCGAGTTCGGACCTCAGGGGGCCTTCACCGCGCGGTTTCCCGCGTCCGGTGCCGGTGACGAGATGTGCGGCGGCGGTGGCTGGGACCCCGGCGAGGCGACCGACGACACGCAGATGGCCGTCCTGGTCGCGGAGTCGCTGCTGGAGCGGGGCGGACTGGACCTGCCGGACATCTTCGCCCGCTTCCAACGGTGGGCAGCGGCAGAACCGAAGGACATCGGCCTGCAGACCGAGGACGTGCTGACCAACGGAATGCCCTGGGACCTCGCCGCCGCGATCCACTTCCAGGTCAATCAACGAGCGGCGGGAAACGGCTCCTTGATGCGGGCATCGACCTCCGCGGTCCACTTCGCTGCGGCCGGCCAGGAAGCCACCATGGACGCCGCGCGCAGGATCGCCGCCCTGACCCACGGTGACCGCGCGGCTTGGGAAGGGACGGCGATCTTCCATGCGCTCGTCCACGTCACGTTCGAGGACGCCGACCCCCTCGCCGCGCTCCCTGACATCCTGGCGCGGGTTCACCCCGACCACCGCGGCCGTTACGCCACCGTCCTCGCGCCCGACTGGCACCCCGACCAGGCGACCGAGTTCAACGGAGCCGTCTGGCCCTGCCTCGGCTCCGCCGTCTGGGCCCTGCGCACCAGCACCGGCTTCGAAGACGCGATACGCGCGGCGATCGACCTCGGCGGTGACACGGACACGGTCGCCGCGGTGACCGGCGGCCTCGCGGGGGCGTACTACGGGCTGGACGCCATCCCCGCCCGCTGGACCCGGCCTCTCCATGTCCCGCTTCCAGGATTCGACGGACGGGTGCTGCACCTGGCGGATCTGCTGCACCTTGCGGGCCGACTCGCAGGCTGAAGGGGGCAGGCGGGCGTCAGCCGAGCGCGCGCAGTCCGGTCACGGTCACGTGCAGGATGCGTCCGAGTCGGGCGGCGAAGTCGACCTTCGTAGCAGCGAGTTCGGGGTCCCGCTGGGCTTCGCTGACGGCGGCAGAGGGGTGGGCGAACGGCCAGAGCCCGGCCGTGTACACGACGGTCAGGGAGACCAGCTCGCGGGCCGCGGCCGGGCTCAGCGTGGTGATGCGGCCGCGCAGCAGTTCGGCCAACGCACCCAGCAGCCGGACGTTGACGAGCTTGAACTCGCGGACCGACTCTGCGGAGATGTTCCGCTCCAGCTCGGTGCCCAGCGCGCTCAGCAGGTCGCACAGCAACGACCTGCGGGCCAGGGACCGGGCCAGGGCGTCGGTGACGGCCTCGACGTCGGTCTCGGCCACGGCCTCGGACTCCGGCCAGTCGGTGCCCCCCGGCCCGGCGGGCGGGAGTTCGGCGGGCAGCTCCTCGATCCACTGTGCCAGGGACCGGTTGAGGAGTTCGAAGAAGACCGCTTCCCGGGTCTCGAAGTACCGCACCACGTTGGTCTTGGACAGTCCGACCCGGCGGCTCAGCTCCCGCAGGCTGATCTCGGCGACCGGCAGCTCGGTCAGCAGCTGTGTCGCCGCGTCGAGGATGGCCTGCTTGCGGATCTCACGCTGTTCGGCGCTGCGCGCACGCTGGAACTGCGTCGGCCGTTCGTCAGTCATCGTCGCTTCCCCGGAAGTCCTTCTCGCGGCCGGCACCCGGCGCCGCCTGCGGCAACCCTAAGCCCCGGACCAGCGCGCCGGGTCCGGGGCCGCGGGGCCGCAAGTCAGGCGGCCTCGCTCACCGCGCGCCACTGGGCGTCCTGGGCTGCGAGCCGGTCGGCCATGTCCTGCGCCACGGCGACGGCGTCCTTGCCGAGCAGCAGCCGCAGCGGCGGTTCCTCGGCCTCCACGACGTCCAGCAGGATGCGGGAGATGCGGTCCGGGTCGCCGGGCTGCTTGCCGTCCGCCTCACGGATGGCGGCGACGGCGCCGCCCACGACCACCTCGTACGGTGCGCTGACCGGCGGGGTGGCCATGGAGGAGCCGGCCCAGTCGGTGCGCATGCCGCCCGGCTCGGCGACGGTGACCCTGATGCCGAGGGGGGCCACCTCCTGGGCCAGGACCTCGGAGAAGCCGCCCACCGCCCACTTCGCCGTCTGATAGGCCCCCAGGCCGGGAACGCCGACCCGGCCTCCGACGGAGGAGATCTGGATGATGTGCCCGGCCCCCTGCTCGCGCAGCACCGGCAGGGCGGCCCGGGAGACGTTCACCACGCCGAACAGGTTGGCCTCGATCTGGTCGCGGAAAGCCTGCTCGGACGTGTCCTCGATGGCGGCCATGTCGGCGTAACCGGCGTTGTTCACGACGACGTCGAGCCGCCCGAACGCCTCCACGGCGGCCTGTACGGCCCTCCGGGCGGCGGCGGGGTCGGTCACGTCCAGGGGCACCAGGCGGACCCGGTCCCCGTAGGTGGCGGCGAGGTCCTTCAGGGTCTCCGTGCGCCGGGCGGTGGCGACCAGGGTGTTTCCGGCCTCCAGGACGGCCTCGGCGAGGGCGCGGCCCAGTCCGCGGGAGCTTCCGGTGATCAGCCAGGTCCTGTTCATGGGGTTGCCTCTGTCTCTCATGAGCGCTGCACACGTGTGCACACGCGGGGTTCGACCAGGGCACCCACTTTTAAGAGGCCGCTGGAATCTTATGAGTCGACGATAAGAGGCCAGCGGCCTCTTGTCGACTCACGAGGGCCTGCGGTGAGGAGGGTCACGTCGCGCAGCCACCCTGGAAGTAACCGCCTTGACAGGTGACGAGACCGCATGGGAATCTCGCGTCACCATTCAGAACGGTTACTTCCCGGTGAGGACACCCCATGGCAGTCGTACGCTTCCACCTCGTCTCCCAGCTCGCCCCCAAGGACGTGCTCGGGGTGCTCACCGACTTCGGCCCCTCCCGGCCCCAGGCCTGGCCCACGATCGACGCCGAGCACTTCGAGGTCCATGCCCTCGGTGACACCTGGGCCGAGGTCACTGAGGGGACCGCGCCCGCCTGGGAGCGGGCGCGCTACGAGTGGGGGCCCGCCGGTGACAGGGTCACCGTCACCACCCTGGACTCCAAGCTCTTCGGAGCCGGCGGTGGCTGGGTGTTCAGGATGACCCCCGAGGGGGACGGCACCCGGGTCGACGTCGAACTGACGCGGGAGCCGAGCACCGTCAAGGGCAGGGTGCTCGCCTCGCTCCTGCCCCTGGCCTCCGGATCGCTGCGCAAGTCCTTTGCGGGGCCGCTCCGGGCGAAGTGACCCTCCCGCACGTGTCTATCCGCTGCTCAGCCGGTCACTTCTCGAGGTGGGCGGTGAAGTAGGCGGTGAGCTTCTCGACGGCCGGGTCGATGTACTCGCGCTTGTCGTAGAGGTCGACATGGCTGGCGCCGGGGATGCGGTGGAGCTCCTTGGGGCCGGTGCCCGCCTGGTGGGCCTCGATCGCCATCCACGCGGTCACCGCGCGCTCGCCGATGATCTGCAGCATGGGGCGGGGGCCGATGAGGGGGACGGCACGGAAGACGTCACTGGAGGCCATCTTGTCGACACTGTCCCAGGTGAGGAACTTCGCGGACCGCTCGTGACAACCCCGCGGGCCGCAGTAGTACTCCCAGCCCTCGATACCGTGCTCGCCGCCCAGGGCCCCCGCCTCCTCGGCGGTGTCGGGGAACATTGTCAGCACGCCCGGGTCCTCGCCGCTGGCCGCCCGGGTGCGGGCCTGGGCGGCTGCGTCCAACAGGGCCTGGAAGACGGCCGGGTCCTGGGAGCCGTCGGCGCCGAAGCGGAACTGGCGGGCGGGCTCGGCGGTGCAGACCGTGGCGACGGCCTTGACGCGGTGGTCGCCGCCGGTGGCGGCCAGCGAGTAGCCGCCGGAGGCGCAGATGCCGAGCAGGCCGATGCGCTCGGGATCCACCTCCTCCCGGGTGGTGAGGTAGGAGACGGCGGCCTTGAAGTCCTCGATGCGCTGGGCGGGGTCCTCCAGGCCGCGGGGCAGACCGCCCGACTCGCCCTGGTGGGCGGCGTCGAAGGCGAGGGTGACGAATCCGCGCTCGGCCATCAGCGCCGCGTAGGTGCCGGAGGTCTGTTCCTTCACCCCGGTCCCGGGGTGGCCGACCACCAGCGCAGGACGGGGGCCGGTGGCCGGGGTGTCGGGGCTGTGGAGGTGGGCGGCGATCCGGATGCCGGCGCTGTCGAAGCTGACATGGGTGAAGGACATGGAGAACACTCCTGAGAGACATGAGGGACGAAGTCCGGAAGCACCCGGTCCCCGCCGGGCACACATCCACCATCCGCCGTCCGTCCCGTCCGCGGGAGAGGCAGGTTTCTGCCTGGGAAGGATCCTGCCCCCTCACAACCCGGCGGACGGAGTCGGTGGCGGCCAGGCCGTACCGCCGGGGGTCCAGTTATGCCCGGCGGGCCCGCAGAAAGGCACCGAGAGCGCGGGGGGCGGGTGTGGGTTCCACCGGAGTGCGCGGCGAAGAAGTCGCCGCACTCGCCGCCATCAGCGTCGACTACTGCACCCGCCTCGAACAGGGCCGCGTCCGCGCCTCCACCCCCGCCGGCACGTCGGTGACCATGGACGACGTCGTCGTCCGCACCGCGACGACACTCGGCACCGTGGCCCTCACGGACCTCCCGTCCTGGCTCCCGCTCCCCGTCGACGAGGCGAACCTCAGCCGGTCATACGGCATCGCCGTAGGCGCGGCCCTGGTCGCCTTCGGTGTCGTCGGCGTCCTGCTCGGTGCGGCCTTCCCCGCCCTGGACTTCAAGCAGGTCGAGGACGCCGTCGCGTACGGCGCGCCGCGCGAGGGGGCATGGCTGTCGGCGTTCGGCCTCACCCTGACGCTGGTGTGCATCTACCTGGAGGTGCTTCGGGTGCTGACCATCCTCAACAGCGACAACTGAGTTCCGCTTGCACTGAAAGGGCCGTGCCTGCCTCACCCCACGCTCTGCGTGCAGGGGGCCGAATCGTGCCCCAACTCGCCTTGGTACAAGCCGAGTTGTGGCCCGACTTGCCTGAGATGCGGCTCTCTCGCCCATCCGTAGAACTCCCTGACATAGTGAGGGCCGTGCCCCTCCCCGCCACCGCGCGACCGCGCGACCGCGCCTCAGGCACGCATGGCGGCGGGACCCGCGCCCACTGAGACGGTCGTCCGACACAAACCGATGGACCCCGACGCACACCGATGGACCCCGCAACGCACAACGCCCCGCGGCCGAGAAGGCCGCGGGGCGACAGGGCGGGAGGGGAGCAGGTCACGTGGTCCGGGTGCGGAGCCGGCGGGACTTCCGGCCCAGCAGCAGCGCCTGGAGGATGAACCACACACCGCCGCCCGTGGCGTACACCGACAGCACGTCGAGGGACGGATTGTCGCCCGCGGCCTGGATGTTGTAGGTGATGCCGACGAGGAAGGACAGTCCGCCCGAGATCAGGGTCGGCCACTGCTTGCCCAGTTCGGGACCGCGCCGCCGTAGTCCGACGATGACCTGGGCGGCTCCGGAGACGATCGCCCAGGCGCCGAACACGTGGAGCACGGACGCCACACCCTCGGCACCGGCGATGCCGAGGGCGACGGCGGCGAGCGTGCTGAGCACACCGTTGAACGCGATGACCCGGCGCTCGGGGCCGTTCGGTGCGGCCCGGTGGTCGAGCAGCGAGGACACGGCGTCGATCAGCGGATAGGCGACCAGGAGTGTGATCGCCACGGCGTCGACGTCCTCGTGCGCTCCGGCGAACGCCAGGGCCCAGGCCAGGGCCAGGACGCCTCGGCTCAGGTACAGCCTCAGCAGGGAGGAGCGTTCGTCCGTGGCCACCGTCGGCGCGGGGGTCGATGTCCGGGTGCTCATGGGAGTTCGGCCTTTCTCAGGTCGTTCGTCGTTCGGCGGGTCAGCGCCGGGGCGGGGAGACGCACGTGAAGCTGGAGGCGACGGCAGGATCGCCGTGGCCCTTGTAGCGGGACACCTGCGGGTAGCTGCACAGGTCGCGGGAGACGTTCTGCCCCTGGTCGTTGACCAAGGTGGCCGGCAGGGTCCTGGGAGCCTTGCCGTGCTCGACCCAGGCGGTCAGTGCGGCGAGGCCGTCCGCGGAGCCGTCGAGGCCGTTGAGACCGCAGTGGTCGGTGCCCGGCGCGAGGAAGAGACGGTAGAAGTCGTCGGCCTTCTTGGTGCCGCCCAGCTCCCGTTCGACCTTCTGGCGGTACTGCACGGTGCCCTGGGTGGGGATGTACTGGTCGGCTTCGCCGTGCCAGGTGAGCAGCTTGCCGCCGGACTTGCGGAAGTCGGAGAGGTCCGGGTCGTCGGTGCCGATGACCTTGTCGTACTCGGCCCGGGACTGCTGGAACAACTGCGCGAACCGGCTGTAGGTGATCGTGGAGAGGTCGAGGGACGGGTCCTTCGCCACCCAGAGCTTGAGCCAGGCGGCGGGAACCGGGAACGGCGAACCGACGACGTTGCCGCCGGCGTCGGGGTCGGTGTGCGCGGCCAGGGCCCAGATGTCGGCGCCGACGGGGACGCCGTACCAGAGCCTCTTGCCGGAGGCGGTGCGCGGACCGTCCCATATCTTGCGTACGACGGTGGCGTCGGCCGCTGTGACGGTCAACTCCCTGCCCTCGCACAGGATCTTCGTGCCGATGAGCCGGCGTGGGTCGAAGTCGCACCGGGAGGCGTCGTCGACCAGGCCGTCCTTGACGCCGTCGAGGGAGTCGCAGGCCCTGACAGCGGCGTTGGTGAAGGCCGTGAACTCACACTGTGACGGGTAGGTCTTCTCGTTGTTCATGACGATCTGCGGCCACAGGGTGGCGACTTCGAACTCGTCCCAGTTGACGGCGGGCGCGTCGGCGAGGATGCCGTCGTAGTCGTCGGGGTGACGCTGGGCCTCCATGTAGCCCTGGCGGCCACCGGTGGAGCAGCCGGTGAAGTAGGAGTACGACGGACGCTTGCCGTAGACGGCGTCGACGACCTCCTTGCCGACGACGGCCGCCTCGTGCTGGGAGCGGGAGGCGAAGTTCTCCAGCAGGGCTGTGTTGACCCGTCCTTCGCTGTCCAGCGCCCAGCTCGTGTCGAGGGCGTCGCCGACACCGGCGTCGGTGCTGACGGCGGCGTAGCCGCTCTTGACCGCGGTGCCCAGGCCGACGTTGTTGTCGCCGGCGAGGTAGGCGGCGCCGCCAAGCCCCTGGAAGCGGCCGTTCCAGCCGGCGACGGGCAGCCAGGTCCGCACCTTGGCGTGGTCGTTGTCCCCGGGGTGGGTGAGGGTGACCGTGACCTCGCAGTAGGCGGGAACGCCGGAGACCGAACCGCCGAGGGCTCCGGTACCGGCGATGGTGCCGCCCTCCCGGGCGAGTGCCGTCACGGACTCCACCTCCGTGCCGGCCGGGGCCTTCACGGAGGGCGCCGAGCAGGCGGAGGTGGTGGGGGCGGAGGCGTCCTTGGTCTCCGCCGAGGCGGTTGGCAAGTACACCGCCGCGGCCAGCGGCACGCCGGCCGCGAGGACAGTCAGAAGTCGTCTCATGGGTTTCCCATCGGAGAAGTAGGGGTGTCCGGCCGCGGGCGACACATGTGCGGGGCACACGTGGCGGGCCGAGGACTGACTGGGACTCTATCACCATTTAAAGCGGTGACGACAACACATGCGCATCGAGATCAGACACCAGGGAATGTGCTGGCGACTGTCGACCCGACTCCAGGCCGGCAGGCAACGCGGGTGCCGACGACAGCAGTTGACGGTCCATGTCGACGGCCGCCGGCCGCGCCCAGTGGCGCACCCGTTAGGTCATCCGACGGTCCACCGTGTCTGAGGCAGCGTCACGTTCCTGCTCCTCATGCAGCCACCGCGAATGATGCTGCCGAACCCAGGAGAGGCTGACGTATCCGGTGCGCATGCCCAGCCGCGCCTCGGGGTCCTCGAACGCCTTGCGCAGGTGACCGAGGATCACGAAAGCAATCGCCCAGGCCAGGATGTCGTGGACGAAGATCGTGCTGGTACGGGAGATGAAGGGCAGCAGCCCCATGAACCACATCAGCAGACCGGTGAACATCATCACCAGTACCGCACCGGCGATCCAGCCCGCGTAGAGCTTCTGTCCCGCGTTGAACTTGCCGGCCGGGCGCGCCTCGGGCGAGGTACGGCGCCTGCGGACGGCGCGCAGCCACTGGCGGTCGTACACCGCGAAGCGGTTGAGGCGGCGCAGGTCCGCACGGAAGGCGGGTGAGAGGAGCCCGAGCAGGAAGGGCACGGGCAGCGTGATGCCGGACCACTCGTGGACGGTGACCATCAGGTGCCGCCGCCCGACGAGTTGGGCGAGTGGTCCGAGGTAGAGGCAGGCGGCGGTGACCAGGCAGAGGAGCATCAGGTAGCCGGTGGCACGGTGGACCATGCGCTCGGCGGTGCTGAACCGACGTATGCGGCCCTCGTGTTCAGGCCGCGTCGCCGTGCCGGTCTTCTCCGTCGAGCCAGCCGTCGACCGCATAACCGCGCTCCTCCCAGTAGCCGGGAACGACCTTGTCGGTGACCGAGATGCCGGACAGCCACTTGGCCGACTTGTAGAAGTACATGGGTGCCACGTAGAGGCGGACCGGGCCTCCGTGCGCGTGGGTGATGGGCTTGTCCTGCATGTTCAGTGCCACCAGGACGTCCGAGCGGCGGGCCTGTTCCAGCGTGAGGCTCTCGCTGTAGGCGCCGTCGAAGCAGGTGAACCGGATCGCGGCTCCCGAGGGGCGCACGCCGGCGTCGTCGAGGAGGTCCGCGAGCCGCACCCCCTCGAAGGGCGTGTTGTCCACGCGCCATCCGTCGGTGCACAGCACGTCGTGGACGACTCGGGCCCGCGGCATCGCGCGCAGCTGGTCGAGGGTGTACGTCTTCGGGCGCTCCACCAGCCCGCCGACGGTGAGCGCGTAGTTCGTCTCGTCCTTGTGCGGGACCGAACCGACGACGCTGTAGTAGCGGAAGCCGCCCGGGTTGGGGAGCAGTCCGGTCAGGCCCGTCGCGTCGACCTCCGAGGCCGCGGCCAGGAAACCCTCCCACCCTCGCTGGAGGTAGGGCGCGGCGGCGAGCCCGGCCGCACCCGCGCCGAGCATGCCCAGCATCGTCCGCCGTCCCACCGGTGCGCCCCCGGTCCTCGGTTTCGGCTTGTCCGCCATGGTGTGCGCTCCTTCCGGCACATGTGGCCCCTGTCGAGCAGATTCGACTTCGTCACCGGTTCAACTGGTGACGATGCTGGCATGCGTAGACGGGGCTGTCAAACAGCCGGGACATTGGCGCACACGTATGAGGCCGTCCCGGGGCAAAACCCGTCGACCGGTCGGAGGGTCGGCTGTTAAGCTCGTGGAGACATCGACCGTCGATCGAGGAGTCACAGACGTGGTGGGTGAAGACGACATCTCCGGGTGAGATCCGGATCTGACGGCCACCGGCCGGCGCGCACGGAGCGCTGCCGAGGTGGTCCGTTTCGTCGACCCCTTTTCCCACGTCTGCCCAGGGCAGTGGTACCCGCTCTGCCCTCCGTCCTTTCGAGGTCGCCTCCATGTCCGACGCCGCGATCGTCTGCTCGAACCTCTCCTTCGCCTGGCCCGACGACACCCCGGTCTTCCAGGACCTGTCCTTCACAGTGACCAGCGGCCGCACCGGCCTGGTCGCCCCCAACGGCTCGGGCAAGAGCACTCTGCTCAGGCTGCTCGCCGGTGAACTCCGCCCCGCCTCCGGCTCGTTGACCGTAAGCGGCACCCTCGGCCACCTCCCGCAGAGCCTTCCGCTGACCGGCGACCTCACCGTCGCCGAGGTCCTGGGGATCGCCGACGTGGTCCGCGCCCTGGACGCCGTCGAGTCCGGCGACGTGGACGAGAAGCACTTCGCCACCATCGGCGACGACTGGGACATCGAGGAGCGCACCCGCGCCCAGCTCGACCGTCTGGGCCTGGCCGGACTCGCCCTGGACCGCAGCCTGCGCACGCTCAGCGGCGGCCAGGTCGTCTCCCTCGGCCTCGCCGCCCAGCTGCTCAAGCGCCCCGACGTCCTGCTGCTCGACGAACCCACCAACAACCTCGACAGCGGGGCCCGCCACAAGCTCTACGACGTCCTGTCGGACTTCACCGGCTGCCTGCTGCTGGTCAGCCACGACCGCGCACTCCTCGACCGCATGGAACGCATCGCCGAGCTGGGCAGCGACGAACTCCGTCTCTACGGCGGCAACTTCACCGAGTACGAGGAAGCCGTGCGGGCCGAGCAGGAGGTCGCCGAGAAGAACGTCCGCAACGCCGAGCAGGAGCTCAAGCGGGAGAAACGGGAGATGCAGCAGGCCCGCGAGCGCGCCGAGCGCCGTATGAGCAACGCCTCCAGGAACCTCAAGAACGCGGGCCTGCCCAAGATCTTCGCCGGCACCATGAAGCGCGGCGCGCAGGAGGCCGCGGGCAGGTCCGGCACCCTGCACGCCTCCCGCGTCAGCGACGCCAAGGCCCGCCTCGACGAGGCCGGGCGTGCCCTGCGCGACGAGCAGCGCCTCACCCTGGACCTGCCCGACACCCAGGTGCCCGCCGGGCGCAACCTCTTCATCGGTGAGGGCATGCAGGTCCGCCTCGCCGACAAGCCCGTGTTCGCCGGCCACGGCCTCGACCTCACCGTCCGCGGCCCCGAACGTATCGCCCTGACCGGCCCCAACGGCGCAGGAAAGACCACCCTGATGCGGCTGATCACCGGTGACCTCGCCCCGGACAGCGGCGAGATCAGGCGCGGTGACGGCCGGATCGCCTACCTCTCGCAGCGCCTGGACCTGCTGGACCTGGACCGCACGGTGGCGGAGAACTTCGCCGCCTTCGCGCCCGAGCGGCCCGAGGCAGAGCGGATGAACCTGCTCGCCCGCTTCCTCTTCCGGGGCGCCCGCGCCCACCTGCCGGTCGGTGTGCTCTCCGGCGGCGAACGCCTGCGCGCCACTCTGGCCTGTGTGCTGTGCGCCGAACCGGCTCCGCACCTGCTGCTGCTCGACGAGCCGACCAACAACCTCGACCTGGTCAGCGCCGGGCAGCTGGAGGGCGCGCTCAACTCCTACCAGGGCGCTTTCATCGTGGTCAGCCACGACGAGCGGTTCCTCGCGGAGATCGGTGCGAACCGCTGGCTGCGGCTGGCCGACGGCGACCTCACGGAGACGGGCGCTCCCGAGGTGTGAACCGCCGACGTGCGACGTGGCCCGCGTCCGAGGCGACACGCCCCGCGGGCCGAACACCCAACACGTTGGACGGTTCCCCATGTCCCAGCACCCTGTGCAGCCGGCACTGCTCGCCCACGACGTCGTCCGCACACTCGGCGACCGCCGCGTCCTCGACGGCATCTCCCTGACCGCCGCTCCCGGCCGGCGCATCGGCCTGATCGGCGAGAACGGCGCCGGAAAGTCCACCCTGCTGCGCGTTCTCGCCGGCGTGGACACCCCCGACGCGGGCAGCGTCACCCGCCCCGCCGACCTGGGCTTCCTCCACCAGGAGATGCCCTACGACGCCGGCGCCACCATCGCCGTAGTGCTGTACGAGGCACTGCGCGAGGCCCGCGAGGACCTCGCCGAGCTGGACCGGCTCGGCACGGAACTCGCTCACGTCCCCGAGGACGACCCCGCCCACCAGGACCTCCTCGACTCCTACGGCAGGCGCCTGGAGCAGGCCCAGGACCGCGAGTCCTGGGACGCCGACCGCCGTGCGGCCCTGGTGCTGGACGGCCTGGGCCTCGGAGCGCTCGGGCACGACCGCACGCTCGGTTCGCTCTCCGGCGGGCAGCGCGGCCGTCTCGCCCTGGCCGCCCTGCTCGTACGGCGGCCCCCGGCGCTGCTGCTGGACGAGCCCACCAACCACCTCGACGACGGGGCCGCCGGGTTCCTGGAGGAGCAGCTCCGCGACCTGCCCGGAACCGTGGTCGCCGCCAGCCATGACCGGGCCTTCCTCGACGCAGTCTGCACCGACCTGATCGACCTCGACCCGGCGGTGGACGGCCCGGTCCGCTACGGCGGCGGTTACAGCGCCTACCTCGCGGAGAAGCGGGCCGAGCGGCAACGCTGGGAGCGGCGGTACGCCGAGGAACAGGAGGAGCTGGCGCAGCTGCGGCAGACGGCGGGTGTGACCGCGCACCGGGTCGCGCCGGACCGGGGCCCCACCGACAACGAGAAGATGGGCTACGGGCACCGGGCGGGCCGGGTGCAGAGCCAGATCTCCCGCCGGGTCCGCAACGCCACCCGGCGTCTGGAGGAGCTGGAGCGCAACCGGGTCGGCGAGCCGCCGCGCCCGCTCCGGTTCGCCGCCGCGGAACTGGCCTCGTGCGGTGAGGAGGGCTCCGGTCCCCTGGTCTCGCTGCTAGACGTACGGATCCCGGGGCGCCTCTCACTGAACGGGCTGGAGGTCTCACCGACCGACCGGCTGCTGGTCACGGGGGGCAACGGCGCGGGCAAGTCGACGCTCCTGGCCGTACTCGCCGGACGTCTCCCGGCCGGGGGCGAGGTGCACCGGCGGGGCGGGCTGACGGTGGGGCTGCTCACGCAGGACACCGCGTTCGAGCTTCCCGCCCGCACGGTCCGCGACACCTACGAGCAGACGCTGGGCGCCCGGCGGGCCGAGAAGGTGCCGCTGGGCTCACTCGGGCTGATCCACGAGGCGGATCTGGACAAGCCGGTCGGCCATCTGTCCGTGGGCCAGCGCAGGCGCCTCGCGCTGGCCCTCCTGGTCGCACGTCCGCCGCAGCTCCTCCTCCTCGACGAACCCACCAACCACCTCTCCCCCGCCCTGTGCGACGAACTGGAGGCCGCGCTGGGTCCGGGCCCCGGCGCGATCGTGGTCGCCAGTCACGACCGCTGGCTGCGGCGCCGCTGGCAGGGCCGCGAGCTGCGACTGAAGCCATGAGCCGCACACCAGGGGGCCCGCACAACAGCTCTGACCAGCGCGGTCGCGCCCGGCGCGGCGCGACTCGCGGACACGGGTCCCGAGCAGGACCGGGCCGAACCGGTTGGAGGGGTGACGGTTCTTGCATCCCCATAAGTCACCTGTCAAGATGGTGATGTGAATCTTGACCATGTCTTCGTATGCGGGCACCCGGCTCTCGACTTCGCGGCCACGCTCCGGGCCCGACGCTCGACCCGGTTCGAGATGTTCGTGACGCCGGAGCGCCTGAACGCCTGGTACCTCGAGTCCGGGCTCGTGGACGCGATCACGCCGGGGAAGGAGGCCGACGTCCAGGAAGCCACCACCGTACGCGAAGCCGTCTACCGGCTCGTCACCGACCGCCGGCTCGGCGAGCAGTTCGACCGGGAGGCGCTCGCCGTGCTCAACGCGGCCGCGCGCAAGGCGCCCGCGACTCCGCAGCTCACCCTGGCAGGTCGGCACACCGACGCGACGCCCGAGCAGGCACTCGCGACCGTCGCCCGTCAGGCCGTCGAGCTGCTCAGCGGCCCCGACGTGCCCCTGATGAAGGAGTGCGGCAACCCCGAGTGCACCCGGGTCTACATCGACCGCTCACGGGGCATGCGGCGCCAGTGGTGCGGCATGGAGTCCTGCGGCAACAAGATCAAGGCCGCCGCGTACCGCGCCCGGAAGAAGTCCGCGCCGGCCACGGCCGGCCGCTGAGCTTCGGGCCGAAGAGTCACCCGAGCCCGGCGCACCGGTGGTGCGCCGGGCTCGAGGCGTTTCCGTGGACCGAGTGCGAGCGCGCACGAAACATGTGCCAAAAAGCCAGCCCTTCATGAGTCACCCTCTTACCAGGTGACGGGCGCGCGAGCCTTGCATTCACCTGTCTTCCACTCCGGGCACGAAAGGGACGAGACCCACACGTCGTCACAGGTCTTGACAGGAACGTGTCCGCCGCCACAGCCTATGGCAACGTTGTCAGAGCGGAGGGCGACCCCCGCAGTCGACGATCCGCACCATCCTCTCTCACCCGTTGTGATTGGACGACTACACATGGTCGAACAGGCGTGTCCGCGACACCCCTCCCGACGCACTCT
This sequence comes from Streptomyces sp. SAI-135, assembly GCF_029893805.1. Classification (NCBI taxonomy): domain Bacteria; kingdom Bacillati; phylum Actinomycetota; class Actinomycetes; order Kitasatosporales; family Streptomycetaceae; genus Streptomyces; species Streptomyces sp. SAI-135. Next base: position 8,588,441 of record NZ_JARXYP010000002.1, on the reverse strand, counting down.
CGTCGCGACCGGCTCGACGCTGCTGGCCGGGTTCGGCCTCGGCGCGGTCTTCGCACCGGCCGCCGAAGCCGCCCCCCGAACCGCCGACGCCACCGCCTCCGCCGCGCCGGGTGAGCTCGCCGCCTACCGCCCGGTCCGGGTCTCCTCGCAGGCCTACGCCCCGACTCCCGCCGAGTTCGCGGTGGACGCGCTCCCCGGACCGGGGGTCCGCGGCACCGGATGGCGGGCCGGGGCGGGCGACCCGCAGTGGATCGAGGTCGACCTGGAGGCGGCCTGCCGCGTCGACCGCGTACGGCTGACCTTCGAAGCCGACGCGAGCGACCCGGTGTTCACCCCTCCGACCGAGGGCAACCCCCGGTCGGGCACCACCGGCAAGGAGATACTCTCCAGCTACGCCAGGGAGTTCGTCGTCGAGACGTCCCGCGACCGCGAGTCCTGGAGCAGCGTCTACCGCACCACGGCCGGCACCGGCGGCGTCGTGGACATCCCCCTGTCGGTCCCCGTCACGGCACGCTGGGTACGGATGACGGCCCGCCGGCGATCCAGCGACAACCCGCTCGGCCTCAACGGCTTCGCGGTGTACGGCACCGCCCCGGGCCGGCGTCCCGAGGCCACCGGCTGGACCGACTGGGGCACCCACCAGCACGACGCGCCCCGGCTCACGGTCGCCGCCGACGGCACGGTGCCGCTGGAGTCGGGATGGACGCTCACCATGGACGACTGGGCGGACGGCGACGGCCCGGCCCTGTCGCGGACCGGCACGGACACCAGCCGCTGGCTGCCCGCGACCGTGCCCGGCACCGTCCTGGGCACCCTGGTCGACCAGGGCAAGTTGCCCGACCCGGTCGCGGGGCTGAACAACCTGCGCATCCCCGAGGCGCTGTCCCGTCACTCCTGGTGGTACCGGCGGGACTTCGACCTGCCCCGCGGCCTGCGCACCGGCAGCGGACGGCACGTCTGGCTGGAGTTCGACGGCGTCAACCACAAGGCCGAGATCTGGCTCAACGGACACGGAGTGGGCGAGGTGACGTTCCCCTTCGCCCGCTCCGCCCACGACATCACCGGCCTGCTGGCCGCCGAGGGCGGCAACGCGCTCGCCGTGCGCGTCTCCCCCATGCCGGTGCCCGGCAGCCCCGGTGACAAGGGCCCGGCGGGCGAGGCCTGGGTGGACGCCGGAGCCAACACGATGAACCTCAACTCGCCGACGTACCTCGCCTCTTCGGGATGGGACTGGATGCCCGCGGTCCGGGACCGGGCGGCCGGCATCTGGAACCACGTGCGGCTGAGATCGACCGGCCACATCGTCATCGGCGACCCACGGGTGGACACCGCGCTGCCCGAGCTGCCGGACCTGTCGGTCGCCGAGCTCACCGTGACGATCCCGGTGCGCAACGCCGACACGACGGACCACGAGGCCACCGTCTCCGCCGCGTTCGGCGACGTCCGCGTCTCGCGCACGGTCACCGTCCCGGCCGGGAAAGACATCGATGTCATCTTCACTCCCGACGCCTTCAACGCCCTGCGGCTGAAGAACCCCGACCTGTGGTGGCCGAACGGTCTGGGCGAGCCCACCCTGCACGAGCTGACCCTGACCGCCCGCACCGGCGGCGCCGAGAGCGACCGGCGCACCACCCGTTTCGGCATACGGCAGTTCGGCTACGAGTACGACACCCCGCTGAAGTTCACCCCGTCCTCCGACGCGTACACCCAGACAGTCCAGCTCGGCGACCAGCGCGCCCGGCACGTCCGGGTGCGCTGCCTGACCCGGGCCACCGACTGGGGCAGTTCCCTGTGGACCCTGTCGGTGTTCGACAGCGCACGCCCCGGCACCGACCTCGCCCTGCACGCCCCCGCCGAAGCCTCCACCACGGACGAGGACGGCCACGCGGCCGCCAACGCCACCGACGGCGACCCGAACACCCGCTGGTCCTCCGCCTTCGCCGACGACCAGTGGATCCGCGTCGACCTCGGCTCGGTGCAGTCCTTCGACCGGGTCGACCTCGTCTGGGAGCAGGCCTACGCACGGACCTTCGTCGTGCAGGTCTCCGCGGACGGCGACCAGTGGACGGACGCCGCGTCGGTGGACAACACGGCCGTGCCGCTGCCCTTCAACAGCGGTGACGCCAGCCTGCGGGTGACCGACTTCGAGGCCCGTACGGCCCGTTACGTCCGACTGTCCTGCGGCGTGCGCAACACCAGCTGGGGCAACTCCCTGTGGTCCCTCGCCGTCATCGACAGCGCCGAGCCGGGCACCGACCTGGCCCTGCACCGGGACGCGAGAGCCTCCAGCGAGGAGGACGGCCACCCGGCCGCCCACGCCACCGACGGCGCCCCCGGCACCCGCTGGTCCTCCGCCTACGAGGACAACCAGTGGCTCCAGGTCGACCTGGGCGCGAGCCGGCGCTTCGACCGGGTGGCCGTGGTCTGGGAGCAGGCGTACCCGAAGACGTACACCGTCCAGGTCTCCGACGACGGTGACACCTGGACCGATGTCACCACCGTCACCAACACCCCGGACCCGCTGAAGATCAGCGTCAACGGCGTCCGGGTGCTGGTGCGCGGCGGCAACTGGGGCTGGGACGAACTGCTGCGCCGGATGCCCGCCGAGCGGATGGACGCGGCGGTGCGCATGCACCGGGCCATGAACTTCACGATGATCCGCAACTGGGTCGGCAGCAGCAACCGCGAGGAGTTCTACGCCGCCTGCGACGCCCACGGCATCCTGGTGTGGAACGACTTCCCCAACGCCTGGGGCATGGACCCGCCGGACCACGAGGCGTTCGTGTCCACGGCCCGCGACACCGTGCTGCGCTACCGCATCCACCCGAGTGTGGCGGTGTGGTGCGGCGCCAACGAGGGCAACCCGCCGGCCGCGGTGGACGAGGGCATGCGCAAGGCGGTCCAGAGCCAGGTGCCCGGCGTGCTCTACCAGAACAACTCCGCCGGCGGCATCGTCACCGGCGGCGGCCCCTACGGCTATGTCGAGCCGGAGCGGTACTTCGACCCGTCGACGTACGGCAGCAAGGACTTCGGCTTCCACACCGAGATCGGCATGCCCGTCGTGTCCACCGCCGCCAGCACCCGCGCGATGGTCGGCGAGGACGGGCCCGAGTGGCCCATCGGGGGCGCCTGGTACCTCCACGACTGGAGCGAGCGCGGCAACCAGGCCCCGCAGAACTACAAGGCGGCCGTCGAGACCCGCCTCGGCACCGCCCGCGACCTGGACGACTTCACGCGCAAGGCGCAGTTCGTCAACTACGAGAACTTCCGCGCCATGTTCGAGGCGTGGAACGCCAACCTGTGGGACAACGCCAGCGGGTTGATGCTGTGGATGTCCCACCCGGCCTGGCACAGCACTGTCTGGCAGACGTACGACTACGACTTCGACGTCAACGGCGCCTACTTCGGCTGCCGGAACGCCTGCGAGCCCCTGCACGTCCAGGCCGACCCGGTGAAGTGGCAGGTCATCGCGGTCAACCACACCCGCCAGGTGCTCAAGGGGGCGACGGTCAGGGCGGAGACGTACGACCTGTCCGGCCGCCGGATCGCCGGCACGCGGACCGCACGGGTGGACGTGGAGCCCGCCGCCTCAGTCCCGGCGTTCACCGCGGCGCCCGCGGAGGACCTGCCGGATCTGCACCTGCTGCGGCTGACCCTCACGGACGGAGCCGGCAAGGTCCGCTCGCGCAACACCTACTGGCGCTGCCGCACCCCCGAGGCCCTGCGCGCCCTCAACCAGGCCCGGCAGGCCAAGCTGTCCGCCTCTCTCACGAAGGTGTCGGGTGACGGGGAGAGGCGTACGGCGACCGCCACGGTCCGCAACCGCGGGTCCGAGGTCGCGGCGATGGTCCGGCTCTCCCTGCTGGACGAGGACGGCACCCGGGTGCTGCCGACGCTCTACGACGACAACTACCTGTGGCTGCTGCCCGGTGAGAGCCGGACGGTCACCCTGTCGTGGCCCGCCTCCGCCCTGCCGTCGAACCGGCCGAGGTTGCGGGCGGAGGGATACAACACTCCCCCGGTCACGGCACGCGGCTGAGCCGACGGGCGGGCCCGGCCCTCCCACCCCTCCACGCGGGCGCCCTTCTCCAGGGCGCCCGCCTTCGTTTTCCCGTCGACCGGTCGGGGCGGCTGCCCGAGACACATCAGGGTGACATGTGAACCGGATGTGAAAGGGAGGGCGGGCTGCGGGGGATCGCCTCGGCGGCGGTTCTGCGACACACTTACCGGGCAGTACAAACGAAGGGCGAACCACCTGGCGGTGACACTTGTCCCACGGGCACCTGGAGCGTGGGTACGATGCGCAACGTCATTCAATCGAGGGAGTGAACGGTTGTGACCAGCCAATCCGCCGCCACGCTCCGATCGCGGTACGTAGCACAAGCCGCATCGGACCTGGAGGAGAACCGTCGGCGACAGAAGGAGCTGGAGGACAGGCTCGCCGTCCTGAAGCAGGAGGAGGGCCTCCTCACGGACATCCTCAACCTGGCCGAGCGGTACGAGGGTTTCGCGGACGCGAACCGTCTGCCCGAGCAGGTGCAGGACGAGCCGGCCGTCACGAAGACGCATCAGAAGCCGGCCCGGTCCTCGGCACGACGTTCCGCGCCGACCAAGTCCCCCAAGGCCACCGCCCCTGCGAAGGCCAGTGCGAAGGGGAAGTCGCCGCAGCCGCTGCTCGGTGACCTGTTGTCGGAGCTCCTCGGTCAGTACGAGGAGCCGCGGCCGGCGAAGGAGTTGCGGGAGGAACTCCTGGAGAAGCACCCGGACCGCAACCCCACCCCGCAGGTGGTGCGCAACACCCTCGAGTCCCTGGTCGCCAAGGGCCGTATCCGGCGCCACAAGCACGAGCGGTCCGTCATGTACACCCTGGTCGAGAAGGACGCCGGCTGACACCGGCGACGGTCGATCGGCCGACGGGTGCTCCTGGAGGTCCACCAGGACGGCGGACTCCCAGGACTCCCGGCACACATGTGCGGCCGCCAGACCCGGTACGTGCGCGGCGTCGGCGCGCAGCAGGACGGGGCGCAGCAGGGCCTTGCTGGGTTCGCAGGCCCAGTAGGAACATTCGCCGCCGGCCAGTTCGCTCTCCACGAGCACGGTGCTCAGTCCTGCGGCGCTGGTGCGGTCCGCGACGTTCTCGCCGACGAGGCCCGCGCCAATCACTATGACGTCGTAGGTGTGGGTGTTCTCGGTCGGCATGTGTCCTCCGGTGGCCGCTTGCCGGTGGGAAGGGGCGGACGGACTCAGCGGCCGGGGGCGCGCTCGGTGACCTCCTGCAGGAACCACTCGTTGCCGTCGAGGTCCTTGAAGGCGGCGAAGGTTCCGTAGCTGGCCCGTTCGGGGTGCGTGCCGGGCACGCGGTGGGTGTCGCCGGCGTGGTGGAAGGCGCCGGTCTCGTCGCGGAACGGGCCGGAGACCTCCACACCGCGTGCGGTCAGCTCCTTCTGGGCGTCGAGGATGTCGGTGACGGTCAGTTGGAGGCCGTGGAGCGTGCCCGCCTCCTGCTGGGTGAGGCCCTCGCCGAAGATGACGGAGCACTCGGAGCCGGGCGGGGTGACCTGGACGATCCGGTACCCGTCGTTGATCGGGAAGTCGGCGTCGAGGCGCCAGCCGAGCTGTTCCACGTAGAAGCCCTTGGCCCGGTCCACGTCGGAGACGGGCAGGATGACGACTTCGAGCTTCATGTCCATGGCTGTGATCTCGCTTTCGATGGTTGTTCTTCGCGTCGTTCGCCGGTCCGGCGCCGGGTCACAGGAAGTCGAGGGCGGACGGACCGTGTCCGGCGAGGGCCGCACTCTCCGCCCAGTTCCACACCTGTGTGTCGGTCGGCCGGTCCTGGCTCTCGGGTGTCGCCGCGCGCCGGGGCCGCCGTTGGTCGGTGGCACGTGCGCGATCCGGGCGGGGGCGGACGGTGATCCGTACGGGTGTGTGCGTCGTGGCGGCCATGTCCTGCCCTCGCTCCTCGGTCGGTGGTGGGGTTCGGAAGGGGGGTGCGGGTCCCGCGCAGGGGACACGGGACCCGCGGTCGGGGGGCCGCTCAGGCGGCGGAGGCGGCGATGGTGACGGGGATGTTGTCGCGCGTGGCCTTGGAGTACGGGCAGATCTGGTGCGCGGCCTCGGCGAGCTCCTGTGCGGTGGCCTGGTCGACGCCGCCGAGGACGGGGCTGAGGACCGCGGAGAGGGAGAACTCGCCGTCGTCGCCGTGGGTGAGCGTGATCTCGGCGGTGATGGTCGTTCTGGTGAGCCGGATCTTGCGGGTGGTGGCCGCTCGGCGCAGGGCGCCGAGGAAGCACGCGGCCCAGCCCGCGGCCAGGAGCTGCTCGGGGTTGGTCGCGGTGCCGGCGCCGCCGAGTTCCTTGGGGAGGGCTAGGGAAGTCTCCAGCAGACCGTCGGAGGAGCGGACGTGGCCGCCGTTCCGGCCTTCTCCGTCGACGTCGACAACGGCGGTGTAGCTGACTGCCATGGCTGATGCTCCCCAGCTGGGTCGAAGTGGTCGTGACGCCTCCGGCCTGCACACTTTCCATGTCACCGGTTGAAGCGGTGACGTAATCATGGCAGCCATCACGTCACCAGTCAAGTTGGTGACGAATGACGAAACGCACTCCGGGACACATATCGAGCGCTCGGCATATTCGATAAAGTCACACTTCATCGAATGTCCTAGACTCCGCACATGCGTATCCTCTTCTCGAGCACTCCGCAGCACGGGCACCTGCTGCCGGAGCTGCCCCTCGCCCGCGCCTTCCGTGACCGCGGCGACGAAGTCGCCGTGATCACCTCGGCGTCCTTCGGGCCCCTGTTCGCCGCCGAAGGCATCACCCTGCTCCCCGTCGGCCCCGAAATCCCCGAACTCCTCATGGAGGCGGCCCGGCTGGCCGGTGTGGACGACCCGACGGTGCCCGACCCCGCGGTGGCCGCCGAACTGTTCGCCGGAGCGCGGATCGACCTCACCGCGGACGCGGCCATCGCCGCGGCGCGCGAGTTCGGTCCGGATCTGATCGTCGCCGAGGCCACCGACTATGTGGGCCCGCTCGTTGCGGCCGCCCTCCAAGTCCCCTACGCCAAGCTCGCGTTCGGCCCGCCGATCCCAGCCCAGTTCACCGACGTCTTCGACGCCGTGGCCGAGCGCCGCTACAAGGAACGGGGCCTGACCGCCCCTCAGCCCACCTGGTACCTGGATCCGTGCCCCGAAGCACTCCGCGGCCCGGACTGGCAGGCACCCGAGGGCCGTCTTGCGCTGCGCCCGGAGGCCCACCGCGGCCCCGGCACACCGGACACGGCCGCCGCGGACTCGTCCGGCGCCGGCACCCGGCCCAAGGTGCTGCTCTCCTTCGGCACGCACTTTGCCGCACCCGAGGTCCTGCGCCCGATCGTGGACGCCCTGTCCGCCAAGGCGGATCTGGTGGTGACCCTCGGCCTGACCGCCGCGGCCTCGGACTACGGCGACGGGTTCGACCAGGTCGAATTCGTCGGCTTCACTCCGCTGGCCGAACTGCTGGGCGGCATCGACCTGGTGGTCACCCACGGCGGAGCGGGCACCACCCTGGGCACGCTCTCGCGCGGCCTGCCGATGGTGGTCGTACCGCAGGGAGCCGACCAGTTCCTCCAGGCGGGCGCCGTCGCGGGCTCGCGCACCGGCGTCGCCGTGATGCCACCCGCCGGGGCGGAGGCCGTCGCGGCAGCGGTGGACGAGGTGCTCGGCAACACGGAGTACCGGGACAACGCGCGCCGTGCGGCCGAGCAGATCGCGGCGATGCCCTCACCCGATGAGGTCGCCGCGCAACTGGTAGGCCTTCTCGGCTGACCTCTGTCCCTGCTGTCGACCCGGCACGGCGGAGGAAACTCCCGCCGTGCCGCGGGGCGGTACCGGCACCACGCGCACCACGGTGGCGCCGCGACCGCCCCGGCAGGTCTCCGTCAGCGGTCGTCCGGCCCCGGGAGCAGAGCGGCGGCGGCCTGCTCCGCGAGCCAGCGCTCCGTCTCGTCCCAGGACCAGTTGCGCTCTGCCACGAACAAGCGCCAGGACGGCAGCCCGAAGAGGAACCACAGCATGTCGGTGGCCCGCTCATGACTCAGTCCGGGACGCAGCGCCCCCAGCTCCGCCAGACGTTCCGCGAGCACCCCGAGGGCCTGCCGGTAGGCGGCGGCGACCCGGTGGAGCTCCTCCTCGACTCCTCGTTCCACGGCGGCGGCGGTGATCATGACCTGGACGATGTCCAGATGGCGTTCGTTGTCCAGGCGCACCCCGTGGGCCAAGGCCTTGATCGCCGCCCTGGCGTCGGACGCGGAGCGCACCTTGTCCAGGGTCTGTTCGACGACCGGGTCGTCCACCCCACGGTTTATCAGAATGCTCAGGATGGCGGCCTTGCCACCGGTGCTGGCGTACACCGTGGGCACCGCAGTTCCGGCGTTTCTCGCGATGTCGCTGATCGTGACCCTGGCGTATCCGTGCTCGACGAAGAGGCGCAGAGCCGCATCGAGAATCGCCGCCCGTGTCTCCGCGGCGGCCTCCGCCCGTCTGTCGTTGCGGTAGGGCCGCCGGCCGCTGGTCCGTGCGCTCATGCTGTCCTCTCCGGGCGCGACGGACATGTCTCCTCCGTCCGCCCTGTCCATGATGCCCTGGCAGGCCGGAGCCGGATCGACGGGTGGCGGCACGCCTCTAACGGGCGCAGCCCATGTGATCCACGCCACGTGTTCGGAGCGCATAGCGGCGCGGGGTCCAGTGCCTTTGATGGAGAGGGAAGAGCACATGTTGGCGGCAGAGGACAGGGGGCGGCTCTGATGGGGCGGTTGCGGACCGATGAGTTCGACCGGTTCGTGGCGGTCCGGTGGTCGGCGCTGCACCATCTGGCTCGGCTGCTCACGGGAGGCGACCGGCACCGGGCGGAGGACCTGCTCCAGGAGGCGCTGGTCAAGCTGTGGTTCGCCTGGCCGAGGGTGGCCGAACAGGCGCCCGAGGCGTATGTGCGACGGGTGCTGGTGCGCGCCGCGGCACGGTCCGCGCGGCGGCGCTGGTGGGGCGAACAGCCGGTGGCCGAGATGCCCGACCCGCCCGGGGTGGGCGACGAGTCCGCCGTAGTGGACGAACGAACGCGTCTGGAGGCCGTGTTGGCGCTGCTGCCGGCCCGGCAGCGGGCCGCGGTGGTGCTGCGGTACTACCAGGACCTGCCCGAGCAGCAGGTGGCGCGGCTGCTGGGGTGCCCGGTGGGGACGGCCCGTTCGCTGACGTCCCGAGGGGTCGCGCGGCTGCGGCGGCTGATGGCCGAGCCGGTGGAGCCGCTCGACTCGGTCGAGTCCGTCGCGCCAGTGGAGCCGGTCAAGTCCGTCGAGCCAGTCGAGTCCGTCGAGTCGGTCGCGCCGGTCGCGCCGGTCGAGTGACAAGAAGGAGCCATGGATCACTTCGAGCAGGAACTGGCACGCATGATGCGTGACGGTCGCAGGGACACGCCCTACGAGGAACGGCACCGGACCCGGCTGCGGGCCGGAGTCCGTGCCCGGCAGCGGGCGCGGCGGGTCTGGATGGCCACCGGATCGGCGCTGACCCTCGCCGGGGCCGGTGTCGGACTCCTGTTCCTGACGGGCGCGTTCGCTCAGGGCGTGTCCAACAGCCCGCAGCCCCGCCCGGTCACCTCCGCGGAGTCGGTCCCGACGCCCTCGGCGGTCCGGTCCGGCGCCACCGCCGAGGGTGTTCCGGTGCCGACACGTATCTCCGACACGCCCCGTGTGGCCACATGGTCGGATCCGACGCGCTGATGCCGGTGATACGTGAGAACACGTCCCCGTCGGTCGACGGGCCCGCGGTGCCGGGGAGCGGCGAGCCGGGTTCCTGGGAGCGACGGCTGCGGCGCTTCGGTCACGTCGCAGCTCCCCGCCCGTCCCTGCGCGACCGTCTGGTGGTGCCGTTCCCCGAACCGAGCCCGCGGCCGTGGCGGATCCTCGGTCTGCCCCCGCGGTCGGCGGCCCGCCTGGCGCGCTGGTCGGCGTGGGGCGGACCGCTGCTGGTGGCGCTCTTCGCCGGGGTGCTGCGCTTCTGGCGGCTGGGCGATCCCCGGGCCGTGGTGTTCGACGAGACGTACTACGCCAAGGACGCCTGGGCCATGCTGCGGCTCGGCTACGAGGGCACCTGGCCGGACCGGAAGATCGCCGACCCGCAGATCCTGGCCCACCCTCAGCTCATCCCCCTCTCCGACGGCGGGGTCTTCGTCGCGCATCCACCGACGGGCAAGTGGGTGATCGCCGCGGGTGAGTGGATGTTCGGCCTCACGCCGTTCGGCTGGCGTTTCATGACGGCGGTGCTCGGCACGCTGTCGGTGCTGATGCTCTGCCGTACCGGCCGCCGGCTGTTCCGTTCGACGCTGCTGGGGTGTCTGGCGGGGCTGCTGCTGGCGATGGACGGGCTGCAGTTGGTGATGAGCCGTGTCGCACTGCTCGATCTCGTCGTGTCGTTCTTCGTGCTGGCGGCGTTCGGATGCCTGCTCATCGACCGGGACGCCGCGCGGGCCCGGCTCGCGGCGGCGTTGCCCGTCGGCGAGGACGGCCGGGTACGCCCGCACGGGCCCACCGGTGACCGCGCGGGCACGGGAGTACGCCCCTGGCGGCTCGCGGCCGGTGTCTTCCTCGGGCTCGCGGCCTCGACCAAGTGGAACGGCCTCTACTTCCTCGCCTTCTTCGTCGTCCTGACGCTGCTGTGGGACGTCGGTGCCCGGCGCGTGGCGGGGGCGTACCGACCCTTTCGCGCGGTGCTCCGCCGGGACGCCGGGTGGTCGCTGATGTCTCTCGTACCGGTCGCCGTCGTGACGTATGCGGCGACCTGGACGGGCTGGTTCCTGTCCGACGACGGTTACGGGCGGCACTGGGCGGACGGGCGCGGCGGCCCCTGGGCGTGGATCCCGGCACCGCTGCGGAGCCTGTGGCACTACGAGCACGCGGTGTACGTGTTCAACGTGGGGCTGCACTCACCCCACAAGTACGAATCGAGCCCCTGGAGTTGGCTGGTCCTGGGCCGCCCGGTGCTGTTCCACTACGAGTCGCCCGAGCCAGGGGTGGACGGGTGCCGTACGACCGTCGACTGTTCGCAGACGATCCTCGCGCTCGGCACGCCGGCGCTGTGGTGGTCCGCGTGTGGTGCGCTCGGCTATCTGCTCTACCGGTGGGCCCTGCGTCGCGACTGGCGTGCCGGAGCCGTCCTGTGCGGCGTGGGAGCCGGCTACCTGCCCTGGTTCCTCTACCAGGACCGGACCGTCTTCTCCTTCTACGCCGTCGTGTTCGTGCCCTACCTGTGTCTGGCCGTGGCGATGACGCTGGGCGCCCTCCTGGGTCCGCCGGGCGCGACGGGCAGACGGCGCGTCCAGGGTGCGGTGGCCGTGGGCGCGGTGGTGCTGCTGATCGCCTGGAACTTCGTCTACTTCTTCCCGATCTACACCGGGCAGACGATCCCGTACGCCGACTGGCACGCCAGGATGTGGCTCGACACCTGGATATGACTCTCTAGTTCACCGAGCACGGGTACGCCCGCGCCGGGGTGCGGCAGATCGCCGAGCGGGCGAGGGTCACGGCGACGATGCTCAACCGCTGCTTCGGCTCGAAGGATCGGCTGTTCGCCCAGGCCGTCGAACGTGCTTCCGCGCCGCCGACGGTGGTCCGCGACCGGCTGCCGGGTCTGGCGGACTCTGTCGCCCGCACACTGGCCGAGCGCACGGGGCCGGGCGCCGAACAGCTCGACCGGTTCCTGTTGTTGCTGCAGTCGGCGGCGGACCCGGAAGCGGTGGACATCGTCCGGCAGGGCATCGAGACCCATGTGGGAGTCCGGCTGGCCGGTCTGCTCGACAGTTCCGACGCGGAGGTGCGGGCACAACTGGGGCTGGCGGTGACCGCCGGTACGTGGTTGCTGCGCACCGTCATCGGCACCACCGCGCTCGCCTCGGCCGACAACGACCAACTGGCGGACATCCTGGCCGACATGCTCCGTCCGGTCACCCGGACCTCCGGCCTGCCACAGCCTCCCTCGGCCGGCCCGGACGGCGCCGACGGGTAGCCGTCCGCGTCCGGTCCCGGGACGGGTTCAGAACGCGGAGCGGATGAGGCCGCCGCCCACGCGGATGGTGGCTCCGCTGACGTACTGGGCGTAGTCGCTGCACAGACACGCCACGGCCGCGGCGATCTCGTCGGGCCGGCCGCAGCGTTCCTGGTCGTTGGGGATCAGGGCGTTGACGGCGTTCGGCTGGGTCTCCTTGTTTTCCTTGGGTTCTCGGGCCGTGACGGACACCTGGGAGCCCTCGAGGTCGGACATCCTGCGATCCAGGTCTACAGCCCCAGGTCGAGGGCGAGGCAGGAGTAGTACTTCCACGAACCTTCGGGGTCGTACGATCCGTTCGCCCCGCCGGCCGGGGCGGCCTCGACCGCTTCGGTCATGTCCTCGACGCGTATGCGCTCGGGAAGCTTGCCGAACCGCGCATGCCGTACCGCCGCTTCGGCGGCTTCCGTGTTGAGCCCCTTGTTCATGACCGTGCTCCACTTCGTCGACCGTGGACGGCGTCCTGGTTGTCGTCCGGACGACTCTCAGCATGATTCCCCATGCGTCACCTGTCAAGCAGGTGACGATAGTCAGGTGAGTGACCACGGGGTCGGCGTACGGTTCCGGGTCAGACCGTGACGGTCTTGTACTCCGTGTAGGTGCCGAGGCCGACCGCGCCGTACTCGCGGCCGATGCCGCTGGCCTTGAACCCGCCGAACGGGCCGTCGAAGGCGATGGACGCCCCGTTGACCGTGACGGTGCCGGTGCGGACGCGGCGGGCCACCTCCAGGGCGTGGGCCTCGTCGGCGGACCAGACTCCCCCGGACAGGCCGTACTCGGAGTCGTTGGCGATGCGGACCGCCTCGTCCTCGTCGTCGTAGGCGATGACCACCAGGACCGGGCCGAAGATCTCCTCCTGTGCGATCCGCATGGAGTTGTCGACGTCGGCGAAGACGGTCGGGGTGACGTAATTGCCCTTTTCCAGGCCCTCGGGGACGTGCGGCCCGCCGGTGACCAGACGGGCACCCTCGTCGATGCCGAGCTGGATGTAGTTGCGCACCCGCTCCTGCTGGTCGGGGCGGATCATCGGGCCGATGAAGGTGTCGGGGTCGTTCGGGTCGCCGACCTTCAGGGACTCGACCAGTTCCTTGAGCCCGGCCACGACCTCCTCGTACCGGCTGCGCGGAGCCAGGATGCGGGTCTGGGCGATGCAGGACTCTCCGTTGTTGAGGAGGGAGCCGAACTTCACTCCCGCGACCGCCTTGGCGATGTCGGCGTCGGGCAGGATGATCGCGGCGGACTTGCCGCCCAGCTCCAGACTCACCCGCTTGAGTTGCTCGCCGGCGATCGCGGCGATGCGGCGGCCGGCCCGGGTGGAGCCGGTGAAGGCGATCTTGTCGACGTCCTGGTGCGAGACCAGGTACTCGCTGGTCTCCCGGTCCGCGGACAGGACACTGATCACACCCTCGGGCAGACCCACCTGCTCGAGAAGTTCGGCCAGGAAACCCATGCTCAGCGAGTTCTCCGGGGATACCTTCAGGACCACCGAGTTGCCCGCGAGGAGCGACGGGATGATCTTCGAAGTGGCCGAGGAGAAGGGCGAGTTCCAGGGGATGACGGCGGCCACGACGCCGATCGCCTCGCGGCGCACCACGCTGCGCACCGGGGACGCCGGGTCGGAGGGTACGAGCGTCTCCTCCCACGCGAACTCCTCCGCCGCCTTCAGGTAGGCGTTCGCCTGCCGAGTCAGGCCCGGCTGGCCCGCGCGGGTGAACCAGCCCGCCGAGCCGTTCTCCAGGGAGATCAGGTGGGCGATCTTCTCGGCGTTCTCCTCCCGCAGGGTGTTGAACCGCCGCAGGGTGGCGATGCGTTCGGCGGGCGGGGTCAGGCGCCACTCGCCCTTCTCGAAGGAGGCCCGTGCCGCGGCGACCGCACGGTCGATGTCCGCCGGCTGCGCCTGGGCGGCGCGGCCGATCACCGACCGGTCGTGCGGGGAGGCGATGTCGAGCAGCTCCGGGTTGCTCGGCTCGACCCAGGCGCCCCCGATGAACAGTCGGTCATAGGTGATCATGTGCGTTCTCTCTTCCGGTGCAGTCATGGACCGCTTTCTAATTGCCACTTTAATGTAGCACTTCTATTGGTTAAGTTCTCATAAGAGTGCAGCGGAGGGATCGATCATCTACACCATCGGTACTCTTGCGGGATGAGAGCTGATGCGGTGCGCAATCTGGAAGCCGTCCTGACCACCGGGGCACGCATGCTCGCCGCCGACCCCGGCACCAGCATCGCGAGCATCGCCACCGCAGCAGGCGTCGACCGACGCACCGTCTACCGACGCTTCGCCTCCCGCGAAGAACTCCTCGCGGCCATCTACGACGCCCGCCTCACCGCCATCGAACACGCCATCCAGGACGCCCGACTCCGCGAAGCACCCGTCACCGTCGCCCTGCACCGCTACGTCGAGAACATCATCACCGTCAACCGCACCTGGCCCGTCGACCTCACCCGCATGCTCACCGACGAGGCGATCCGGCAGCGCCGCAACACCTGCATCGCCGAGGTCGACGCCTTCCTGCGGCGGGCGGCCGACGAGGGCCTGCTGCGCCGGGACCGGCCACAGGGCTGGGCGGGGCCACTGCTGCCCGAGCTGGTGCACTTGGCGGCACATCGGCTCGCCCACCTGAGTCCGGGGCAGGCGGCGGACGTCGCGGTCGACACCTACCTTCGCGGGCTCGGCGGCACAGCGGGCCCTCCGGGCGACCGCGTGTGACCACCGAGCCTTCTCGTCACCTGTTTGACAGGTGACGCGCGCTATGCGAGGGTCGTCACGCCGCGGGCTCGGCGAGCACGGGCCGGTCATCTCGAACCCACCACGGAGGACTTCACATGATCAACAGGCGTACTTTCGGCAAGGCGGTCGGTCTGGGCACCGGCGCGGCCGCGGTCTCCCTGGCCGGGCTTCAAACCCAGGCGTCAGCCGCAACCGCCTCGCAGCGGCCGAGCGGCGCCGCCGTTCCCACGGTGCCGGCCGTCGCGCCCGGCGCCCACACCGAGTTCAGCACGCTGAAGCACGTCAAGGCGGGAGTCCTGGACATCGGTTACGCCGAGGCCGGCCCCGCGCACGGCCCGGTCGTCGTCCTCCTGCACGGGTGGCCGTACGACATCCACAGCTTCGTCGACGTCGCCCCGCTCCTGGCCGACCTGGGCTACCGGGTCCTCGTCCCGTACCTGCGCGGCCACGGCAGCACCCGCTTCCTGTCCCGCCACACCCCCCGCACCGCCGAGCAGTCCGCGATCGCGCTGGACATCATCGCGTTCATGGATGCCCTGAAGATCGACAAGGCTGTCCTCGCGGGCTTCGACTGGGGGTCGCGGACCGCCGACATCATCGCCGCCCTGTGGCCCGAGCGCGTCAAGTCCCTCGTCTCGACCAGCGGTTACCTCATCACCAACCGCAAGGCGCAGTTGGAGCCCGCGATCCCGGCCGTGGAGCACAACTGGTGGTACCAGTGGTACTTCGCCACCGACCGGGGCGTGCAGGCTATGGAGGACGTCGACCAGCGCCTCGCGCTGTGCCGCTACGTGTGGACCCTCGTCTCCCCGAACTGGAACTTCTCCGACGCCACCTTCGCGCGCACCGCCGAGGCCTTCAGGAACCCCGACTACGCCGCGATCGTCCTCTACAACTACCGCTGGCGCATCAGCCTGATCGAGGGCGACCGGCGCTACGACCGCTACGAGCGCCGACTGGCGGCCCAGCCCCCCATCGGCGTCCCCACCGTCACTCTCGACGCGGCCCTGGACCCGTTCACGGCGCCGGGCGACGGCACCTCGTACCGGAGCCACTTCACCGGCCCCTACCTGCACCGGACGATCGCGGACATCGGTCACGACCTGCCGCAGGAGGCGCCCACCGCCTTCGCCCAGGCCGTGGTGGACGCCGACCACCTCTGAGTCCCAGCCACCGACAGCAGCACAACCTCAGCCAACATCACCGTCCTGACAGGTGACGATCTACGCCGTCAGTACCAAAACCGAGAAGCATTCCTGAGAGGGGTCATGTCGTGGTGAGTATCAAGGGTGGACGCAAGCGACTGATGACTGGCGCGGTCGCGACGGCCACGGCGGGGCTCGCGCTCGGCGCGTTCGCCCTCAGCGGCACCGCCAACGGCGCGACCGCGAACGCCGAAGCAGCCAACACCAGCGCCGGCAAGCACTCCAAACCCACCGTCGTCCTGGAGCACGGCGCCTTCGCCGACGGCTCCAGCTGGAACGGCGTCATCGCCGACCTGCGCGCGGACGGCTACCCTGTCGTCGCCGCCGCCAACCCGCTGCGCGGCCCGGCCTCCGACGCCGCCGCCCTGCGCACCGTCCTCGACCACGTCAAGGGCCCGAAGATCGTCGTCGGCCACTCCTACGGAGGCAACGTCATCAGCGAGGCCGCCACCGACGACCCCGAGGTCAAGGCCCTGGTCTACGTGGCCGCCTTCCTGCCCGCCCCCGGCGAGAGCGCCCTGGAGCTCACGAACAAGTACCCGGGCTCCACCCTCCCCGGCACCCTGGACCCGGTCACCTACCAGCAGGCCGACGGCACCACCGCCACCGACCTGTACATCCAGCAGGACAAGTTCCACCACCAGTTCGCCGCCGACGTGCCCGCCAACGAGGCCGCCCTGATGGCCGCCGAGCAGCGTCCCATCGCCCAGGCCGCCCTGGAGGAGAAGACCACCACCGCGGCCTGGAAGACCATCCCCAGCTGGGACATCGTCACCACTGAAGATCTCAACATCCCCCCGGCCGTGCAACGCTTCATGGCCCAGCGCGCCCACGCGCACACCACCGAGATCGCCGCCTCCCACTCGGTCGCCGTCTCCCACCCGCACCTGGTGGCCGACGTGATCGAGCGCGCGGCCCGCGCCACCGTCCGCTGACACCCCCGGAGGGCGGAGGGACCGAACGGAGTCCCGCCGCCCTCGGCCGTTTCCCGATCCCATCGACACATCGCCCTGGTGTGTGACCCCCAGGAGAATCGACGACATGAGCGCACATCACGACCCACATGCCCTTGGTGCTTATCTGCGGGCCCGCCGGGCACAACTGGCCCCCCAGCAGTGCGGCCTGCCCGCCACCGACTCCCCACGCCGGGTCACCGGACTGCGCCGCGAAGAAGTCGCCGCACTCGCCGCCATCAGCGTCGACTACTACACCCGCCTCGAACAGGGCCGCGTCCGCGCCTCCACCACCGTCCTGACCACCCTCGCCCACGCCCTGCGCCTGGACCAGGACCAGGAGCGCTACCTGTACGAACTCGCCGGCCGCACCGACGACCGCCCACGACACCGCCGACAACCGCAACACCTACGCCCCGCCATGCGCCGCCTCCTCGACCAACTCACCCACACCCCCGCCCTCGCCCTCGGCAAACACCTCGACATCCTCGCCTGGAACCCCACCGCCACCGCCCTCTACACCGACTTCGCCGCCGTACCGGCCCACCACCGCAACTACCTGCGTCTCATGTTCACCGACCCCGCTGTCCGGGGGCTGCACAAGGAGTGGGCCCACGACGCGCGGGACGCGGTGGCCGCCCTGCGCATGGAGGCCGCGGCCGACCCCACCGACCCGGAACTCGCCCGCCTGGTCGGCGACCTGACCATCCAGGACGCCGACTTCCGCACCTGGTGGGCCCAGCAGCGCGTCAACAGCGCGACGTACGGCACCAAGCACTACCGCCACCCCCTGGTCGGCGACCTCACCCTGGACTGCGACACCTGGGCCGCCGGCGACGGCTCCGGACAACGCCTGATGGTCCTCACCGCCGAACCCGGCAGCTCCTCCCACGACGCCCTGCGCATCCTCGCCTCCTGGACCGCCAGGCAGACGGAACCGGACTCCGCGCGACACACATCCCGGTAGGCTCCGCCCGGCACCCTGGATCCTCCTCCCTCGTGGTCCTGGGGAAGCTCGTGTTCCTGGGGAAGCTCGTGCCCCCGGGGAAGTGGGGAAGAGGTGAGCATGCTCGCGTACGACGTCCTGGGCAGCGGACCCGGTCTGGTCCTGTTGGCCGGAATCGGGGGCACCGCGGCGGACACCTGGGAGCTGTTACTGACAGAACTGGCGGTCGAGCACACGGTCGTGCCGATCGACCTCCCGGGGTCGGGTCGCAGCCCCCTGCCCGAGGGCCCGCTGCGGGTCGATGCCGTGGCCGACCAGGTGGTGGCCACCGCGCGCGAGGCCGGGCTGACGGAGTTCGTGATCGCCGGGACCTCGCTGGGCGCGGCCGTCGCCGTAGCCGTCGCGGCCCGCCATCCCCGCCCGGTGCGCGGCTTGTTCACCCTCTGCGGATTCGCCCGGCCCCGCACCACACTCTGGCTCGGCCTGGAGATGTGGGCGTCGGTGCTGGTACGCGGCGACGCCGAGCTGAACGCCTTCCTCGCCTCGCTGTCCTTCTCCCGGTCCTATCTCGCCGCGCACACCTCGCAGGCGGCCCGGCGGCTGACCGTCCGACTGGCGGGATCCGCACCCGGTGTCTCCCAGCAGATCGCCTTCGCCCTGGGCGTCGACCTGCGCGGCGATCTCGCCGCCGTCACCGCTCCCACCCTGGTCGTCGCGGCCACGGGGGACCAGTTGGTGGCCCCGGAGCACTCGGTCGAACTCGCCGACGGGATACCCGGCGCACGGCTGGCCGCGGTCAAGGGCGGGCACGCGGCGACCTTCGAGGAACCGGAACGGACGCTGGAGCTCCTCACCGGTTTCCTCCACGACCTCCACCCACGACCCCACCCCGCGCCCTCCCCCACCGCCCCCGACGGCCGGCCGCCGGGACCGGGTTCCCGGCGGAGCGTCCCGGCTCCCCGCCGCCCCCATGAACGATGACCACGTCACCGGCCGGGATGCGCAGGGGGCTCCGGTTCCCGTACCACCCGCTCCAACAACTGCGCGGCGCCTGCCAGTTCGCCCCCCCCCCCAGAGGATCTCGCGCAGCCGGACCGGCGTGAACCGGCCGTCTCCGGCACAGGTCACCAGAAGGCGGGCAGCCTGCGCTCCAGCGGCCCCGGGGCCCAGACACCCCGGTCGAGGTCCTCGGTGAGGGCGACATGTGTCGCATGTGTGGCTGTGGCGGGTCGGTGCGGCCAACAGGAGTGCGTCCGGTCGGCACGCTTCCTCGACATGCTCCTGCGGGTGCCGGACTCGTGCACCTGTCTGCGGCACTGGACCGCCACCAGCGCGGCGGCGGCCGGCCCGCCTCAGCCCTTGAGCGCGTAGAAGTGCATCGGGGAGTTCGGCTCGAAACCGATCCGCGGATACACCGGTGCCCCGGCGACGGTCGCGTGCAGGGTCGCCCGGGTGAGGCCGGTGGCACGGGCACCCTCGTACAGCGCCTTTCGCGTGACCGCCTCCCCGTAGCCGCGGCGCTGCTGGCCGGGGTCGGTGGCGACGAGGACGACGAAGAGCCTGCCCTGGGCCTCGACGGTGGCGGCGCAGGCGACCGGTGTGCCGTCCCGCAGGGCCAGGTAGGCGTACACCTCCTGCTTCCACAGGCTGGAGCCCGCCAGTCCGTCGCGGCCGTCGTCGAGGGGGAAGCCGTAGGCCCGCGAGTTCAGGTCCGCGTAAGCCAGCAGGTGTTGGTCGGTGGTGACCCGTTCGAACGTCAGCTCCGGGTGGCGGGGTTCGGGGATGGGGAGCAGGTCGCCTGCCATGCCGGTACCGGGGAAGGCGTGGGCGAGGCCCGCGCGCTCCGCTGCCTCGTCCAGTGCGGCGCGGGCGTCGTCGGCGAGCAGGTCCTCGAACAACCACAGGAAGCCCGGTTGCCGTTTTGACCGCATGATGTCCGCCGCCTGCCGCAGCCGCTTCTCCAGGAGCGTGGCGTCGGCCCCGGTCTTGGTCAGGGTGATCGCGTTCCAGAAGGCGAAGCGGCAGTCGGCCCAGCGGACGGCGACGCCCGGCATATCCCGTACGTCCGCCTCCCCGTTCCGGTCGAGCACCATGGCCCGCCAGACCGTGCGGAGCTGTGCCACGGACTCGATGGCGGCGGTCAGGTTCGTCACGGCAGTCCCTCATCTCGTCATCTGCTGTGGAATGTTCTGTGCCGGGTACGACGATCTTCGCCGTCCGGGGTGCGACGACACCACCGTTCACGTCACTCCAGCGATTGCATGGGCGCACGGAGTCGGGTGCCGGTGTCGGCCGGTCGAGGGCACGGTGGTCAGGCGGCCCGGACGGGATCCTCGGCGGGGCCGGCCGCGGGCGCGGGCTCGGAGGGGTCGGTAGTCGCGGAGGGGTCGGTAGTCGCGGTCTCGCCGCTCTCGCGTGCCGGCTTCAGGAACAGGGCGAGGACGATCCCGACGGCGAGGGCGGGCGCGATCCATAGGTAGCCGCCGGCCGTGGCGTGGGCGAAGGCGTCCAGTGCGGTGTCGCGCAGGGTGCCGGGGAGGCGGCCGATGGTGTCGGGGCGGGTGGCGTCGAAGCCGCCCGCGGTCGGCAGGCCGCTCGTACGATCGGCGAAGCCGGTGTTGAGGAGGGTACCGAAGACGGCGACTCCGAAGGCCGCGCCGATCGAGCGGGCGAAGGTGACGACGGCGCTGGCGGCGCCGAGGTCGGTGGCGGGCACGCTGTTCTGGACGGTGGTCAGCACGACCATGGGCACCATGCCGATGCCGATACCGGTGATCAGGAAGTAGACGCTCAGCACGAGGGTGTCGGTGGCCGCCCCGATGGTGCCGAGCAGCACAAGTCCGGCGAGGTTGGCGACCAGACCCGCGAGCAGGATCGTCCGCAGCCGCTCGACGTGTGCGGCCCAGCGTCCGGCCAGGGACTGGCTCACGACGAGTCCGGCGACCAGGGGCAGCATGTGGATGCCGGAGAGGGTGGCCGAGACGCCGTGGACGATCTGGAGGTAGGTCGGCAGGTAGACCAGTACGGAGAACATCGCGGCGTTGGCGAAGAAGGCGATCAGCGAGGAGAACACCACGGTCCGGGAGGCGAACATGGCCGGGGGCAGGACCGGGGCGGCGGCGCGGCGCTCGACCGGCACCAGCGCCACGGCCAGCGCGACCGTTGCGGCGATCAGACCGACGATGGCCGGTGAACCCCAGCCCCAGCGCTCCCCGAAGGACGTGACGAGGACCAGGCCGGTGGCGATGGCGGCCAGCACGGTGGCGCCGAGGTAGTCGATGCGGGCCCGGGTGCCCCGGGTGGCGGCGGGCAGGGCCCGCGCGGCGATGGCCAGGGCGACGATGCCGACCGGCAGGTTCACCAGGAACGCCCACCGCCAGGACAGCTGGTCGGTGAAGACGCCGCCCAGCAGGGGGCCGACGATGCTGGCGACGCCGTAGACCGAGCCGAACATGCCCTGGTAGCGGCCGCGTTCGCTCGGGGCGACGATGTCGCCGACGAGGGCGAAGGTCAGCACGATCATGCCGCCGCCGCCCACGCCCTGCAGGACGCGGGCACCGACCAGTTCGGGCAGGTTCTGTGCCAGGCCGCAGGCCACGGAGGCGATGAGGAAGACCGAGGTCGAGGCCAGGTACAGCCTCTTGCGGCCGAACATGTCTCCGAGCTTGCCCCACAGAGGCGTGACCGCGGTCGACGCGAGCAGGTAGGCGGCGCTGACCCACGCGATGTCGTCGAAGCCGTTGAGGTCCTCGGCTATCCGGGGCAGCGCGGTCGAGACGATCGTCTGGTCCAGTGCGGCGAGGAGGACCGCCAGGACCAGCGCGCTCATCGCGGCGGCGACACCGCCCGCCTTGGGTGAGGAGGAGTTGTCTGCCTTCGACATCAGCAGGTGCCTTTCCAGAAGACTCAATGACCTGGCACTACCAGGCCTATCTGTCACTAGAATGTAGCACTTAGAGGTCAGCCTTCTACTCCTGAGAGGCGCTAGATGTCTCAGGCATCACATTCCGCCACTAGAATCAGTGCGGTGAGAGCTGATGCAGCGCGCAATCTGGAAGCCGTCCTGACCACCGGCGCACGCATGCTCGCCGCCGACCCCGGCACCAGCATCGCGAGCATCGCCACCGCAGCAGGCGTCGACCGACGCACCGTCTACCGACGCTTCGCCTCCCGCGAAGACCTCCTCGCGGCCATCTACGACGCCCGCCTCACCGCCATCGAACACGCCATCCAGGACGCCCGACTCCGCGAAGCACCCGTCACCGTCGCCCTGCACCGCTACGTCGAGAACATCATCACCGTCAACCGCACCTGGCCCGTCGACCTCACCCGCATGCTCACCGACGACAGCGTCCACGCCCGGCGTGACGCGGCCGTCGAGGAGGTCGACGCCTTCCTCCGGCGCGCCACCGACGAGGGCCTGCTGCGGCCGGGTCTTCCGCAAGGCTGGGCGAGCGCGCTGCTGCCCCAGCTCATGCACCTGGTGTCCCGGCAGTTGCCCGAACTGAGTGCGGGTCAGGCGGCGGACGTCGTGGTCGACACCCTTCTCAATGGTCTCGGGACGTCCTGACGCACCTGCCCGGTGAAGGTATGACGTCGCCAGTTGGCCTCCCGGGACATGACCTCCCTCTTCGAACTGCCCGTGCCCCCTGGAGGAACCCCACAAGACCCCGCCGACTCGGTGACCGTCTGCGCCTCCCGCTGCGTCCCGGCGCCCGCCCCCACCCCTCAAGAGCCCGCCAGTAGATTCGCCATGGCGGCGCCCCAGTCGACAGCTGAATGCGGCCAGGGGAGCCGCCGGCCCACCCACTAGGGCACACGTGTCGGCCGGTCCAGCTGTGTCAGTCCGGCAGGCTCTGGGTGACGCGCCACAGTCTCCGTGGCAGCTCGCCCTCCTCGAAGGAGTGGACCTCCTCGAGCGTCCACCCCTCGGCGAGCGCGTCGACCAAGGCACGGTCGAAGAAGTGCACGGCGAAACCACCGTGCTCGAAGATGCCGTCTCCGCGCGCGGTACCGGCGCCGTAGTGGGCGTCGCCGGTGTGCCGGACGGTGTAGACCAGGACACCGCCGGGCCGCAGCACGCGGCGTACTTCGGCGAGCAGCGCGTGGATCTCCTTCGTGGACAGGGCCATGCACAGCAGCATGTGCGCGAAGACCGCGTCCACGGACGCGTCCGGCAGCCGCAACGGCTCGCGCACGTCGTGGACGACGGTGGTGACCCGTTCGGCCACCCCCAGACGGCGGGCGGCCTCGCGCAGTTGTTCCAGGCCCGTGGTGGAGAAGTCGGTGGCCCGGACGGTGAAGCCCTCACGGGCCAGGTACAGCGCGTCCCGGCCGTGGCCTGCGCCGAGTTCGAGGACGTCCCGGGCCCCGGCGGCACGGAAGACGGCGGCGGCATGGACGGCCGGGGCGGACGGCTCCGTCCCGTACATGCCGGGATGGGCGGTGTAGGTGTGCTGCCAGTGCTCGCGCTGGACATCGGCCATGTCCTGCCCGTTGTCGCTCACAGATGTCGTCCTCTCGTGCGGGTGGGACCGAGCGTAGGCCGAGGGCCGCTCAGTGGATTCCAAGCGTGCCGGTGCCCAAGCAACTCACCCGCTTGGGTGCGCAAATGGCAGGTTCTGGTCAAAGGCTCGCCAAGCCCCGGAAGCTTCCTCCCGCTCGTGGTCGGGTCTCCACCGACGGCTGTATCACCGCCCGTTCGGGAGGACCCGGTGTCATCACCAACCCACAGAAGACGATGGCTCACGATCTGCGCCATCACCGCAACCGCCGGACTCGTCGCGCTACCCGCGAGCGCCGCGCCCGGCCGATCCGACAGCACCCCCTTCGGAGCCCGCGCACTCGCTCAACTCGCCGAAGAGCGCGTTCAGTCGGTGGGCGCCATGAGCCCCAGGGCGAAGGCGGACGACGGCGACGACGGCAACGAGGCCGACGAGATAGCGGAGGGCGCCGACCAGTACGCCGAGGCCCGCACCTCGCCCGGTGTCGTCGCCCCGGGCGCCTACGGGGCCGCATGGAGCAGCCTCGCCAAGCTACCGCGCACCGGCGGCAGTTGGCGCAACGTCACCGATCTGCCGTACAACTCCGACGACCCGCGCTACCGCGACATCGACTCCAACTCCAGTGGCGGTTCGGGCAACGTCACCGGCCGGATGGCCGCGATGGCCGCCGACGACGACGGGTACGTGTACGCGGGCAGCGCGGGAGGCGGGGTGTGGCGGTCCCGCAGTGGTGGCGGGCACTGGCAGCCCATCAGCGACCGGCTGTCCTCACAGTCCACCGGCGCGCTCGCGCTGGACGGCGGCGGACGGCTGTGGCTGGGCACCGGGGAGGCGACCACCAACGCGGACGCCTACCTCGGCAGCGGCGTCTACGTCCTGTCCCGCCCGCACCACGGCACGTTCTCCGCGCGCGGCCGCGTCGGCGGCGACGAACTGGAGTCCACCACCATCCACCAGCTGCGCTTCGGCGGTGGCAAGGTGTGGGCGGCGACCAGTGAGGGCGTGTGGAGCCACCCGACGAAGAGGCTCAGCGGCGCCTGGAAGCTGGAGTTCGCGCCCAACCCCGCCTACCTGCCCGGCGGTCCGAAGGCCCACGACCCCGACGCCGCGTACAAGAACATCACCAACGACATCGCCATCGACCCGGAGAATCCCTCCAGGGTCGTCCTCGCGGTCGGTTGGCGCAGCGGCGACGACTACAACGGCTTCTACACCAGGACGAACGGCGTCTGGACCAGGATCACCAGCGGTTTCGGGGACCTGCCGACCGACCCGGACGACGTCGGCAGCGTCACCTTCGCCCGCTCCGCCGACGGCTCGCGCTACTACGCCGTCGACCAGTCACCGGAACAACTCAACACCAACCCGGACAGCGGCCTGGAGGGCATCTACGTCTCCAAGTCCGGCTCTCCCGGCGGCCCCTGGACGAAGGTCGCCGACTACCAGAGCCTGGCCGCGTCCGGTTCGGCCCTCACCTCCCCGGGCTACATGCCCGGTGTGCAGGCCTGGTACAACCAGTTCCTCACCGTCGACCCCGCCGACCCCGAGCACGTGTACGCGGGCCTGGAAGAGGTCTACGAGACCAAGGACGGCGGCGGCAGCTGGTCGACCGTCGGCCCGTACTGGAACTTCAACTTCCCCTGCTGGAGCATCGACCCGGCCAAGCAGACCGGCGACTGCAGCCAGACCACCCACTCGGACCAGCACGGCGTCGCGATCGGCCGCTACCACGGCAAGAGCTTCGTGTACGTCGGCAACGACGGTGGCGTCTACAAGCGCCCCCTCAACGGCGCGCAGGACTCCTCCGGGCACGCCACCGACTGGACCTCGCTCAACGACGGCACCATCGACACCCTGCAGTACTACTCGGTCGGAGTCGGCAGGGACCTGGACCACGGCGGTGTCTCCGTCACCGGAGGTCTGCAGGACAACGGCCAGTCCGTCCTGCGCAGCAACGACACGGTGATGGGTTCCAACTTCGGCGGCGACGGCGGTGACACCCTCACCGACCCCGCCGACGGGTGCGACATCGCCGAGGAGTACGTCTACCTCTCCGTCCAGGTGACCCAGAACTGCGCCGTCAACGACGGCGGTTGGCTCGACGACCCGAGCAAGGCCACGTCGTACAACGTGGCTCCGCCCGACAACGCCACGAGCGAGGCACGCTTCATCGCCCCGCTCGCGGCCGACGCGAAGAACAGCTCGACCTGGATCGCCGGCGGGCGTCACATCTGGGTCCAGACCCACGGCTACGCCATCCGCAGCGGGTCGGAGTGGAGCAGCGTGTACGACCTCGGCGCAGGCCGTACCGCGACCGCCGTCGCGGCCTCGGGCGGCAAGGTGTACGCGGCCTGGTGCGGCCCCTGCAACAACCAGGGCTTCGCCCGCGGCATCTCCGTCGGGAACGCCGACGGCACCGGCTGGCACGACATCAGCCTGCCGGCCACCGGCGCGGAGGGGACCGTACCCAACCGCTATCTCAGCGGCTTCGCCGTCGACCCGAAGAACGCCGACCACGTCTACCTCACGGTCAACGGGTTCTCGCGGCAGTGGACCGAGGGGCCGGGCGCCGGCGTCGGCCACGTCTTCGAGTCCAGGGACGGGGGCACCACCTGGAAGGACATCTCGAAGAACTTCCCCGACGTGCCGGCCGACTCGGCGGTCGTCACACCGGACGGCGGCCTCGCCGTCGCCACCGACCTCGGCGTCCTGCACCGCGCGGCACACGGCACGAGGTGGCGGCGCGTCGGCTCGCTCCCGGCCGTCGCCGTGCTCCAGCTCAAGCTGAGCCCCGACGGCCGCACGCTGTACGCGGCCACGCACGGCCGCGGCATCTACACCTTCAAGGTGCGGGACCTGGACTGAGGAACCCGTCGCGCACCACGGTCAAGGGGTGGTCCCGGTTTCCGGGGTCACCCCGCCGTGGTGTGCGGCACCACGTCGACCTGGAGCGTGGAGGCCACGCCGCCCGCCCCCGCCAGGTCCGGCTCCTTCGCCAGGACACTGATCTCGGCGGTACCGCCCCGGGTGCCCGGGCAGCGCAGCGAGACCCTCGCCGTACCGTCCGCGTCCGACCGCCAGTCCGACGGCAGGACGAAGACCGGCGCGGAGCTGCGTACGGCGGTCCACCGCTTGCCGTCCGTACGGGGGAGCAGGACGAGCGACACGACGGTCCCGGGCCGCACACAGATCCGCCGCCGGGCCGGATCACCCGGGGACACGGTGAACTCCACGTGCCCGCCGGCACAGCTCATCGACGACGAAAACGATGAGGGCGACGAGGGCGACGAGGGCGACGAGGGCGATGAGGGCGATGAGGACACCGAAGCCGACGCGGACGTCGACCCACCGGCCGAACCTCCGGTCGACCTACTGGTCGGCGGCACCGTGGCACCGTCCTCGGACGGCCCACCGGACGAACCGCCGCACGCCACCAGGGCGACCACGCCCACGATCAGCCAACCCCCGGCCCACCATCGCATCCGCACACCTCCCGGTCGCCCGCTCCCACCGACCCAGCATCCCCCACCGCACCCCCTGCGGGACCGGCGCGGCCACCACCGGCGACCGCGCCGATCCCGCGGCGCGCACCCGCCACCGATCCCCGCCATGCTGGAGACGACACCGGCGACGAGCGAGTGACGACCGAGTGACGACCGCAGCCGGAGCCGGGGTACGAGGCGGTGACACGATGAGCATCGACGTGACGGTACGGCGCGTCATCCCGCTGCCGCCCGAGCGGGTGGCCGCGTACGCCATGGACTGGCGCCATGACGCCGAGTGGACGCAGGGCATCCGTACCGCGGAACTGACCCGGCAGGCGGAGGGCGGCGGCTTCACACCAAGGATCTGCGCGACCTCGATCACAGACTCTCCGAACGGCAGGGAGGCCTCTGATGGCGTACGACGAAGCGCTCGCCGAGCGGGTCCGCCAGGGCCTCGGCACGGATCCCGGCGTGGCCGAGAGGCGCATGTTCGGCGGCATCGCCTTTCTGTACGAGGGCAACATGGCCGTCGGCGTGACCGGCGCAGACCTCATGGTCCGCGTCGGCCCGGACGCCACCGACGCGGCCCTCGCCCGGCCCGGGGCCCGGCTCTTCGACATGACCGGGCGCCCGATGCGCGGCTGGGTCGTGGTGTCCGGGGCCGCGGTGACGGAGGACGAGGCCCTGGAGTCGTGGATCGACGAGGGCCGCGCCTTCGCGGCGAGCCTGCCGCCCAGGTAGCTACCCTGCCCCCGCCCGGCCTCTGCCCGGACGACAACCGCGTCCCCTGACGTCAGTTCTGCTGCGCGGCCGCCTCCACCACGGCCTTCAGCTGCCCCAGCGGATCCGGGCCGGTCATCCGCAGGACGACCGTGTCGGCACCGGCCGTCGCCAGTTCGCGGATGAGTCCGGCGGCCCGCGAGGCGGAGCCGGAGACGGTGAACACCTCGTGCGGCGGGCGGCCCAGCCAGGCCCCGTGGCCCTCGACGTGCGGGCGCAGGATCCGGGTCACCTCGTCGGCGTCGTCACCGACGCAGGTGAAGGCGAAAACCGTCAAGGTGTGGTCGGACTCGGCACCGCCCTTGGCGATCAGCGCCCGGGCGTTCTCCAGGTCCTGCGGGCCGTGCCCCTCCGCGATCACGGTGCCGTCCGCGGCCCGCCCGGACAGTTCCAGTGAGCGAGCGCGCACCACACCCGCGACCACCGGCGGGGCCTCGGCCGGAGGATGTGTCAACCGGACACCGTCCAGGCGCACTTCGCGGCCCTCCAACTCGACCCGCTCTCCGCGCAGCAGCGCCCGTACGGAGGTGATCGTCTCCTCCAGCAGGGCCAGCGGGGACAGTGCCGCGGCGCCCACCTGGGCCATCCACTCCTGCACTCCGTGCCCGATCCCGGCGACCAGCCGTCCGGGGAACACCCGTGCCAGGGTGGCCAGTTCCATCGCGAGGAGGGCTGGACTGCGCAGCGGGGCGGGGGCGATGCCGATGCCGACCCTGATGCGTTCCGTGGCCCCCAGGGCGACGGCTGCGGCGGACACCCCGCCGTTCCACCCGAGGTCCTCCACCACCCACAGGTCGTCCACGCCGAGCGCCTCGGCCTGCCGCGCGAACTCCGGAAGTCCCTCGGGGGCCCAGTCGCGGTCGTACATCACACCGATCCGTACCTTCGTCATAGGTCGGAACCTATGCGGCGGTGACAGATCGTTCAACGGTGCATCCGGGTCGGTCAACGGTGTATCCGGGCGGCCCGGGCTTCCACGCCCGGCACGCGCCGGGCACCCCGGCCGACGGCAAGGTGACGGGGTGCCCGGAAGCGTGCACAGAGGTGACATGCGCCCCCGGACGTCCGGGGGCGCACGGTGGGGTCCGGCTCAGCCGCCGCTCTTGCGCCGGAAGGACCGCTGGCTGGACGCCGGGCCGTGCGTCCCACGGATCTTCGACGCGTGCGGGTTGGCGGCGAGGTCGGCCGCGTCCGCCTCCGCGCCGCGCTTGCGGGCCAGGGCCTCACGGAACTTCCGCTTGAGGTCGTAGTTGCCGTCGCTGTCGGGCGCGAGCGCTGACATCTCGGGCTCAGCCGGCTCCGAACCTTCTGGGGATGCAGCTTCTGCGGTCATCGTGACCTCCTGGGTTCGGGCAGTGGGAAGCACAGCTTGTCATGCCGTGAGCACGATCTTGCACATTCGTGTGCCCACTGGGCGGCGCAGCCGGGCCGTTCGCCCTGCCGGGATCACTCGCCCGGCTCGGCGATCAACCCTTGCAGCCACACGCTAGGTTGGCCGCCATGACTGAACTCGACGCCGTCGCCAGGCCAGTTGACCCGATCCGAACCGAGCGGCTCGTGCTGCGCGAGTCCAAGGCCGGGGACCGTGCGGCCTTCGTCGAGCTGTTCTCCTCACCTGAGGTGCACACCTACCTCGGCGGCCCGCAAACCCGCGAGGAGCTCGAGCGCTCGGTGCCCGAGACACCGGGACGGCGCCCCGGACTCTTCGTGATCGAGCGCGAGGGAGCGATGATCGGCACCGTCGAGGTCCGCCCGCACGAGGGCGAACGTCGCGGTCGGGTCCGGCCGGACACCGGGGAGGCCGAGCTCAGCTATCTGTTCCTGCCGGGGGCGTGGGGGCACGGGTACGCCACCGAGGCGTGTACGGCGGCACTCGACTGGTTCGCGGAAGCGCGTCCCGGAGTGCCCGTCGTGCTCTACACCCAGACCGCCAACAGC
Source organism: Streptomyces sp. SAI-135 (assembly GCF_029893805.1). Lineage (NCBI taxonomy): Bacteria > Bacillati > Actinomycetota > Actinomycetes > Kitasatosporales > Streptomycetaceae > Streptomyces > Streptomyces sp. SAI-135. The sequence goes on along the minus strand of NZ_JARXYP010000002.1, from coordinate 8,558,826 downwards.
CGCTCGATGCGTCTCGCGGCCACCTTGGGGTTCACCGAGCTGGAACGGTTCGTGAAGTGGGACGCCGAACAGTGGATGGGCGTATGGATTGCGGCCCCGCAGCCCGTCGGGCAGGCCGGTCCGTCGCGGTAGCCCTGGTCAGCCGTCCCGGCGCACCGCCGCGTCGAGGAGGGGGCCGAGTTCGCGGGCCACCGTCGTGAGGGGACGTACGTCCTGCTCCGCCCGGGCCATGAGAATCGCGCCTTCCAGGGAACTCACCATCAGCGTCGCCAGTGAGCCGGATCGCTCCTCGGGCACGCCCATGCCGGACAGTGCCCTGGCCACGGGGCCCGTCCAGGTCGCGAACGCCTCAGCCGCGGCAGCCCGCGTGGACTCCGTCGACTCCGCCCAGTCCACCGTGGCGGCGGCGACGGGGCAGCCACCGGCGAAGCCGGCGCTCTCGTACTCGTCGGTCCACTGGCGCACCATCGCCGCGAACAGCCCGCTCGGTGTCGGTTCGGGCAGGGCCGCGAGGAAACGGGCCACCCGGTTGCCCGCGTATCGGCCCGCCCACCCCACCGCCTCGTTGACCAGTTGCTCCTTGCCGCCGGGGAAGTAGTGCTGAAGGGAACCGCGCGGCGCACCGGCGTGGGCGGCGACCTCGCGCATGCCGGTCGCGGCGACGCCGTCACGTCGGATGAGCTGGGCCGCGCTGAAGACCATCCGCTCCCGAGGGCCCCTCTCGGACACCGCCATCGCCGACCTCCAGGTGTGCTTCTGTGCGGCATTCACTCTATGACCGCCGTCATAGAGTCGCCTACTATGACCGCTGTCATAGTGCGCGCGACAGCTCGCTGAGAGCCGGACAGGCGGTGCCTTGTGTACGTGGGATTCATCGGCCTCGGAACCATGGGGCAGCCCATGGCCCTCAACCTCGCCCGGGCCGGAACACGCCTGGTGGTGTGGAACCGCACTCCCGGCCGCTGCGAGCCCCTGCGGGCCGCCGGAGCCGAGGTGGCCGCGAGCCCCGCTCAGGTCCTTGAGCGGGCGGGGACCGTCTTCCTCATGCTGGCCGACGAGGCCGCCGTGGACGCCGTGCTGGGGCGCGGCACCCCGGACTTCCCCGCCCTCGTGGCCGGACGCACCGTCGTCCACATGGGCACGACCTCGGCCGAGTACTCGGCCGGGCTGGAGGATGCCGTCCGGGCGGCGGGCGGACGGTACGTCGAGGCGCCCGTCTCCGGCTCCCGCATTCCCGCCGAGCAGGGTGAGCTGGTGGGGATGACGGCGGGCGAGGACGATGCCGTCGCAGCGGTACGTCCCCTGCTGGCCACGATGTGCCGGGAGACGTTCGACTGCGGCCCGGTGCCCGGCGCGCTGCTGATGAAGTTCTCGGTGAACCTGTTCCTGATCACCCTCGTCACCGGGCTGGCCGAGGCGTTCCACTTCGCCGACCGCCACGGGCTCGACCAGCGCCTGCTGCGGGACGTCCTGGACGCGGGCCCGATGGCCAGTGCCGTCTCCCGGGTGAAGGGGCCCAAACTGCTGGCCCGTGACTTCAGCGTCCAGGCCGCCGCGACCAACGTCCTGGAGAACAACCGTCTCATCGCCGAGGCCGCCCGCAAGGCCGGCCTGTCCACTCCACTCCTCGACGCCTGCCACGCCCTGTACGGCGAGGCCGTCGTACAGGGCCACGGCGAGGAGGACATGGTGGCCGTCCTGCACGCCCTGGAGACCCGGACCGACGGCGCGGAGGCATCCGTCCAAGGGCGAGAGGAACCCGCGGGGCGACCGTGAGCGGCGCGGTCGCCAAGGCCCCGTCCGTCAGGTCAGGTCAGTCCGCTGAGGCCCCGGCGAGACCCTGCACCTGGCCCATTACGGCACCAGAGGCGCCCACTACTGCCGTACGCCTCCACCGCGGCACGACCCCCGGAGCCCTGAGCCAGGTCCACGGTCGGCACGACCGCGGCTGGGCATCGGCCGTACATGTGCAGCCCGGGAGCGAACCCACCCACGACTCACACCCGGCAACCCCAGCCTGAACGACCGACCGGGATCCGCCCCCGCCCCCGGAACACCCACCGAGACCCGACCCCCATCCGGGCGACTCGAAAACCCCGATGTGGGAACCGGTAGTGGAGTCCTGACGCACGAAGGGGGCCGGGGAGAGCGCGACGCTCCGGCGCCCTCCCCGGAGGAGAGGCCACGATGGCGCGTGAACACGACTCACAGCAGGCCGTCCCGAACACGCCGGAGATGCGCCCCGACGGTGACGGCGTCACGCGCCGCCGGCCGTTGCGCAGGCAGCACATCGCGGAGACGGTCGAGGTCGCGGTGCCCGTACGGACGGCGTACGACCAGTGGACGCAGTTCAAGACCTTCCCCCGCTTCTCCAGCGTGGTGCACGGCGTGGAGCAGGTCAGGCCCAGCGTGACCGCCTGGACCATCGGCTACGGGCCGCTGCGCCGGCGTTTCGCTGTGGAGATAGTGGAGCAGGACCCCGACGCCTACCTGGCCTGGCGCGGTCTTGAGCAGCGCCCTTCCCATCAGGGCGAGGTCGAGTTCAGGCCGACGGAGTCCGGCGGCACGGCCATCACCGTCCGGATGCTCCTGGAGCCGCGCGGAGCCACGAAACGCCTCACCGGCTCTTCCAAGGTCACCCAGGTGACCGCCCGGCTGGTGCGTCGCGAACTCCAGAACTTCAAGGTGTTCATCGAGGGGCTGGGACAGGCGGGCGGCGCCTGGCGCGGCACCATCCGCAACGGCCGAGTTCAGCACGACCACCCGGAACCGCCGAGGAGCCGAGTGGCCCAGTGGCCGGTCGGCTGACCCGCGGACCGTACGCGCAGTCACACAGCGGCGAGCCAGTCGCGGCAAGAGAAAGGCGATGCCATGCAGAACCCGCCCGGCGAGGAGCCGGAGACCACCCTCTCCGTGACACCGCCGAAGAAGTGGGCGGCCGGTGTCCCCGCGGTCGTGCACGCGCTGGAGTACTCCCTGGAGCAGACGTCCCCGCGCAAGGCCGGCGTGGACCTGCTGGCCATGAACCAGGTCGGCGGGATCGACTGTCCCGGCTGTGCCTGGGCGGACCCGGCACCGGGGCAGCGCCATCGCAACGAGTACTGCGAGAACGGCGCCAAGCACATCAACGACGAGGCCACGAAGCGCCGTATCACCGCCGACTTCTTCCGTGAGCACAGCGTCTCGGACCTCGCCGCCCGCTCCGACATGTGGCTCAACCAGCAGGGCAGGCTCACCGAGCCGATGATCAAACGGCCGGGCTCGGACCACTACGAACCCATCGGCTGGAACGAAGCCCTGGGCGTGCTCGCCGACGAGCTCACCTCGCTCTCCTCCCCCGACGAGGCCGTCTTCTACACCTCGGGCCGGGCCAGCAACGAGGCCGCCTTCGTCCTCCAGCTCTTCGCCCGCGCCTTCGGCACCAACAACCTGCCCGACTGCAGCAACATGTGCCACGAGTCCAGCGGCTTCGCCCTGAGCGAGACGCTCGGCACCGGCAAGGGCACCGTCAGCCTCGACGACCTCCACCACGCCGACCTGATCTTCCTGGTCGGGCAGAACCCCGGTACCAACCATCCGCGCCAGCTGACCGCCCTGGAGGAGGCCAAGCGCAACGGTGCCCGCATCGTGGCGGTCAACCCGCTGCCCGAGGCGGGGCTGCGGCGCTTCAAGAATCCACAGAAGCCGCGCGGGGTCGTCGGACGCGGCACCCAGATCGCCGACCGCTTCCTGCACATCAAGCCGGGCGGCGACCTCGCCCTGTTCCAGGCCCTCAACCGTCTGCTGCTGGAGGCCGAGGACGCCCGGCCCGGCACCGTCCTGGACCACGACTTCATCGACGCGCACACCGCCGGCTTCGAGGAGTTCGCCCAGCACGCCCGCTCCGTCGACTGGGACGACGTGCGCACGGCGACCGGACTGACCCGTGAGGAGATCGAGAAGGTCCGCGACGAGGTCCTGCGCAGCGAACGCGTCGTCGTCTGCTGGGCGATGGGCATCACCCAGCACAAGCACGGCGTGCCCACCATCCGGGAGATCGTCAACTTCATGATGCTGCGCGGCAACCTGGGGCGGGCGGGCACCGGCGTCTGCCCGGTGCGCGGCCACAGCAACGTCCAGGGCGACCGCACGATGGGTATCTGGGAGCAGATGCCGGACTCGTTCCTCGACGCGCTCCAGAAGGAGTTCGGCTTCGACCCGCCGCGCCCGCACGGGCTCGACTCGGTGAACTCGATCAAGGCGATGCGTGAGGGCCGCGTCAAGGTGTTCCTCGCCCTGGCCGGCAACTTCGTGCGCGCGGCTCCCGACAGCGAGGTGACCGAGGAGGCGATGCGTTCGTGCCGGCTGACCGCCCACATCTCCACCAAGCTGAACCGGTCGCACACCGTGTGCGGTGACACGGCGCTGATCCTGCCGACGCTCGGCCGTACCGAACGTGATGTCCAGGCCGACGGCGAGCAGTTCGTCACCGTGGAGAACTCCATGAGCGAGGTGCACACCTCCCGGGGCCGTCTCGAACCGGCTTCGCACCTGCTGCTGAGCGAAGTCGCGATCCTGTGCCGGCTCGCCCGCCGCACCCTCGCCGGCAAGCCGGACATTCCCTGGGACCGGTTCGAGGGGGACTACAACACGATCCGCGACCACATCTCCCGCATCGTGCCGGGATTCCACGACTTCAACGCGCGGGTGACACGCCCCGGCGGCTTCCAGCTGCCCAACCCCGTCAACGAGGGCGTGTTCAACACCAAGGCCGGCAAGGCGCTGTTCACCCGCAACGAGCGGGTCGTCCCGCAGGCGCCCGAGGGCCATCTGCTGCTGCAGACCCTGCGCTCGCACGACCAGTGGAACACCATTCCCTACACGCTCAACGACCGCTACCGCGGCATCCACGGCAGCCGCCACGTCGTGCTCGTCAACCCGGCCGACCTCACCGGACTCGGCCTCGCCCAGGGCGACCGCGTCGACCTGGTGAGTGTGTGGGGGGACGGCACCGAGCGCCGCGCCCCGGGCTTCGAGGTGGTCCCCTACCCCACCGCGCAGGGCTCGGCCGCTGCCTACTACCCCGAGACCAACGTGCTGGTGCCGCTGGACAGCGTCGCCGACATCAGCAACCAGCCCACGTCGAAGGGCATCGTCGTACGCCTGGAACCGGTGTCGGACCGGACGGCCCCCACCTCGGTCTGAGCGCCGGGACCCACGTGTCCGGCGGACGGACGGCCCGAGCGGCGGCCTGATCGCCTGTGCCGCGATGGTGTCACCGGCCGCGGCGTGACGCCGGCCTCCGCTGTGACACCGGTCTGGTCGGCACTGTCGGTGCCGGCGGCGGCTCCTCCCGTCACCGTGTCCGACCTCGCCGCGCGCGGGCCGGCCGAGGCGTGGGCGACCGGGTACGAGCAGGCCGCCGACGGCCGCGCCCGATGCTGTACCGCTGGGACGGCATGGCGTGGAGCCGGGACACCACCTTCCCGGGCGCGGGTGAGCCGGGCCGGCTGGGCAAGGTGCCCGATTTCGGCTCGGTCAGCTCTCGCTGGCGGCCTCCCCGTCGGGTGAGCTTGCCTGGGTCGCTGTAGCCCGCTCGCAGAAGTGGGGCCCGCCCGGCAGCACTCCTCCGCTCGTCCCCGGACCGGACTTCCTCGCCTGGAACGGGCAGTCGCTCGTCGAGCACGGCGAACCGCCGGTGGCCGGCGAGGGCCACTCCCGAACGCTGCGGCTCGCACCGGTCCCGGGCAGGGGGCGGTGTGGTCGGTCGGCCGGGCCGACGGCCCCTAGGGCACCTTCGGGCCGCGCATTCTCCGCTTCGGCTGAGCGGCGCAAAAACAAATCACATTCCCCGACCCGCTCCGCGCATGCGCGGCTTCCCCCGATCGAGAGACATACGGCACACCCCAGGCACAACTCGCCGCGACGGGGTAACCGAGTTCAGGTAAGGGCGTCAGACGCACTGTTGCCGTTTGACAACAAAAGCCGGGAAGCAACACAGTAACCGTGTCGGACGTACGGGGAAGGACCTGGAATGCTCCGGTGGGCGGAGAGGACTCCGTGTGCTGGTCACCCGTGTCGAAAGGTGACGAGGACGCCGACGGTGCGATCGGCGGTTCAGGCGGTCCTGCTGTCGGAACCCGCCGCGTCGTCGTGCGTCTGCGCCGCCGCGGCGGCACAGAACGCCTCCAGCCCCTCCAGCAGCGCGACCCGCTTGGCGGCGGGCATGTCCGCCAGCACGGTCCGCAACTCCCTCTCCCTGCGCGCGCGCAGGTCGACGAGGAAGGCGCGACCCCGCCCACTGAGGTGCAGCCGAACCTCCCGCCTGTTCTCCTCGCTCACCACCCGCTCGACGAACCCTGCCGCCACCAGCCGGTCGCACAGCCGACTGGTGGACGGCGGGGTCGAGGCGAGGAACTCGGCGAGCGTGCGCAGGTTGATGCCGTCGTGGTGCTCGAGGATGTGCAGGACCCTGAGCTGCGACGCGGAGGTGGGCGCGGTCGAGGCCCGGCCCCACACGACCTCCAGCAGCTCGACGGCCGTGGTGGTCACGCGTGCGACCTCATCAGGCTCGGAGCGGCGGCGGAAGGCAGTCACGATCACACTCTCGCAGGCACTGGGGTGCCTGTCAGCGTACTAGGCGCGTGCGCCGACCACACAGGACCGGGACGGTCGAAGCGAGCCCGCCTCGTGAGTGACCCCGTACGTCGTCCCGCGAAGGACAGGTGTTTTTCCAGCATGAAGAGATTTCTGGCCGTTGAACGCGCACTGCGCACAGCGGCCCCACACGAGTTGCTCGACGCCATCCGCGCCGTACTGATCGAGCAGTACGGCGCGGAGGACGTCGAGCTGTTCATGGCCGACTACAGCCTGAGCGTGCTCCAGCCGGTGTCGGTGCTGCCGCACACGCTGGAGCCGGTGTCGGTGCACAACAGTCCGGCGGGCCGGGCCTTCGGCTCGCAGAAGCCGTACCGGGAGCAGGGGCGCGACGGGCGCACGCGTCTGCATCTGCCGGTCAGTGTGCGCGGCGACCGGCTCGGTGTGCTGTCCGTGGCCCTGTCCGACGAGGCCGCGCGGCGGTGGGAGTCCGAACTGACCGATGTCGCCGACGTGCTGGGGCACGAGGTGGTCGTGGCGGAGCGCGACACCGACGTGTACCTCCAGGCGCGGCGCAAGGACCGGCTGACGTTGGCCGCGGAGATGCAGTGGCAGCTGCTGCCCGGCCGCGCCTGCGCCCGCCCCGAGTACGAGCTGGGGGCCCAGCTGGAGCCGGCCTACGCGATCTTCGGCGACAACTTCGACTGGTCCGCCACCGCGGACCATCTGATGCTGTACGTCACCAACGGCATGGGCGAGGGCATAGAGGCCTCCCTGCTGACGAACCTGGCCATCAACGCGCTGCGCAACGCCCGGCGCGCCGGGCTGTCCATCGCCGACCAGGCGGCCCTGGCCGACCAGGCCGTCTACGCCCACTACCGGGGACGCTGCTATCTGTCCGTCCTGATGTTCGACTTCGACCTGGCCACCGGCCGGGCGACCGTCGTCGATGCCGGCTCGCCGCAGTTGCTGCGGCTGCGCGACGGCTCCGTGGAGCGCGTCGCCTTCGACGCCCAGCTCCCGTTGGGCATGTTCGAGGAGACGGACTACATCGCGCAGGACTTCCACGTCGAGCCCGGTGACCGGCTCGTCTTCGTCAGCGACGGAGTCCACACGGTGGCCTCCCCCAAGGGTGAGGCATACGGGGAGGGCGCTCTGGCCCGGGCCATCCACGCCACCCGGCTGCTGCCCGCGGCCGAGGTGCCGCGTGCCGTCCTGCGGGAGCTGACCGGCCATCGCGGCGAGGCAATGCCGGACGACGACGCGCTGGTCGTGTGTCTGGACTGGCACGGCAGGCCGCGGTTCGACTGACGGGTGTCCGCCCGTTTCGGTGGGGGCATGTTGTTCCCCGGACGGGCTCACGTTAACGTTTGCCATGCGGCAATAATTGCCACATGGCCCTGACCGCCCGGTGGGCCGGAACGGCCTCGCAGGCAGGGAGACGATGCAGGTGGCGCAGCACGACACAGCCCTTGAGACGGCGAAGGAGCTGGGCGCCTTTCTGGAGCGACGCCGTGAGCAGATCGCTCAACGCTGGGCGGATGCCGCCCTGTTCCGTACGGTCTTCACCGTCTCCCGGGACGAGGCGGTCGAGGCGTGCAAGGCCGTGGTGGACGCCCTGGCCGACGTGGCCCGTTCCGGGCGGCTGGAGGACGTCGACGCTCCGGGCTTCGACACCGTGCGCGACCAGCTCGGCCGGATGGCCGCGGCCCGCGCCCGGGCCGGGTTCACCCCCGTACAGATCGCCGGCGAGGTCGCCGGGCTGCGCGAGCCTGCGGCCGCCCTGCTGCTGGCCGATTTCCAGGACACCGCCGACGAGGCGCGGGCCAACGCGTGCGCACAGGCGCTGGCGGTTCTGACCGCCACCCTCCGCCTGGTGATCATGGAGACGACCGTGAGCGCGGGCGAGGAGCTCATCGCCCGCCAGCGCCAACAGCTGCTGGAGGTGGCCACCCCGGTCATCAAGCTGTGGGACGGCATCGTCGCCGTGCCGCTGATCGGCACCCTGGACAGCGCCCGCAGCCAGGTCGTGATGGAGAGCCTCCTCGAAGCCATCGTGGACCAGCGGGCCGCGTACGCCATCCTCGACATCACCGGCGTCCCGACCGTCGACTCGCTCGTGGCCCAGCACCTGATGAAGACGGTCGCCGCGGCCCGGCTGATGGGCGCGGAGTGCATCGTCTCGGGCATCCGGCCCGCCATCGCGCAGACCATCGTCCACCTCGGCATCGATCTGGGGTCGATCATCACGCGGGCCGGGCTCGCCGACGCCCTGGCCTACGCGCTCGCCCAGCAGGGCATCGTCGTCTCCCCACGCCCGGTGACGGGGGCGGTCCCGCGGTGACCGACTCCCCCGCCATGCATCCCGGCCCGGTACCGGTGCTGGCGCTGGGAGACGTCCTGCTGGTCACCCTCCAGGGCGAGCTGCACGACGGGGCGGCCGAACAGCTCCAGCACGACATCTCCGAGCGCATCGCGTCCAGTGCGACGCCGGTGAACGGTGTCGTGATCGACATCTCCGGGGTGGAGATCGTCGACTCCTTCCTCGGCCGCGTCCTGGCCGAGATCGCCGCGAGCTCGCGCCTGCTGGCCGCGCGGACCGTGCTGGCCGGCATGCGTCCGGCCGTGGCCATCACCCTCGTCGAGATGGGTCTGACCCTGCCCGGCCTGGGGACGGCCCTGAACGTCGAGAAAGCCTTGTCCCTGCTGGGCCCCGCCGCCGCGGCAGCTCCGACCGCACACCCGGAAGAGGGTGCATGATGCATGCCCCCATCGCCTCGACCACGCGCCTGCCCATCGGCTCGGACGCGGACCTGGCCTGGGTCCGACAGCAAGTGCGCCAGACCGCGGCTGCCCTCGGCTTCAACCTGGTCCAGCAGACGAAGCTGGTGACCGCGGCCAGCGAACTGGCCCGCAACGCCCTCGTCCACGGTGGTGGCGGCCACATGGAGATGACGGTGCTGGCCGAAGGCGCCCACCACGGGCTGCGGCTGTCCTTCGTCGACGCGGGCCCCGGGATCCGGGACGTCGAACTCGCCATGACCGACGGGTACACCACCGGCAACGGGCTCGGCATGGGCCTGAGCGGAGCCAAGCGGCTCGTCAAGGAGTTCGCTCTCGACACCCGCCCCGGCGAGGGCACGACCGTCACCGTCACCGACTGGGTCTCCGGCCTGCCCGCGCCCCGCACAGGTGCCCCTTGAGCAGGGTGTGGGACATCCCCGTCCAGGACAGCACCCGCGTCCGGGACGTACGGGTCGCCGCCGAAGCCGCCTGCGCCCGGGCGGCGCTGGACGCCCATGCCACGGCGGTCGCGGCGCTGGTGGCCACCGAGTTGGCCACCAACCTCGTCAAGCACGCCGGCGGCGGCCGTGTCCTCATCAACCTGACCGCCCTCTCCGACACGCTCGCCGAGGACGTGCCCTGCGTGCAGATCGCCTCACTCGACCACGGTCCGGGCATCGACAACGTCCCTGCGGCCATGCGGGACGGCCACACCACCGCCTCTTCCTCACTCGGTGCGGGCCTGGGCACCTGCCGGCGCGTCTCCAGCGAGTTCGACCTGCACAGCAGACCGGGTCGGGGCACCGTCGCGGTGGCACGCATCACCCCGGCGCGCTCGCCCGGGGGCCCGCACCCGCGGGAGGTCCGCCCCCGTACCGGCACCCGCGCCGGGGGGATCACCACCTCCCTCGGCCATGCCGAGCACTCCGGCGACGCCTTCAGCCGTGTGCGCTCCGGTCCACGGCTCACCCTGATGCTGGTGGACGGTCTCGGCCACGGGGACAAGGCGGCCGACGCGTCCACGGCCGCCGTGGAGGAGCTGCGCAGGTGCGCGGATCTGCCGCCGGCCGAGATCCTCAGGCGGCTGCACACCGCACTGCGGGCCACGCGAGGCGCGGCGGTCGGTGTCGCACAGCTCGACGAGGACACCGGCCGGCTCTCGTTCGCCGGGGTCGGCAACATCGGCGCCAGACTGCGCGCCGACGGCGCATGGCATCCCCTCATCTCCCACCCTGGCATCGTCGGAGCCCACTTCCCCGCCGGCGTGCCCCTGCGCGAGAGCATCTGGACGCCGGACAGCCTGCTCGTCCTGCACAGCGACGGGCTCCCCAGCCGCTGGGTACCCCCCGGCGACCCCCGACTCGGCGCCCACGACCCGGCCGTGGTGGCCGCGGTCGTCCTCAGAGACGCCGGGAGCGCCGCCCGGCCCCTGCGCGACGACGCCAGTGTGGCCGTACTGGCTCCTGACCCCCGGACGGACCCGCATGACCGTATCCCCTGACGTCTGGAAGATCGCGTCGGTCGCCGACGCCGCCCGGGCCCGGGCCGCCGTCGGCCGCCTCGCCGCGGACGGCGGGGCGCCGACGCTGGAACGGGCCCGCTTCCTGACGGCGCTGACCGCGGGCCTGCGCCGCTGTGCCGACGAGGCCGGTGAGTGGGAACTCCGGCTCCATGTCCGCCAGTCCGCCCCCGGGCAGCCCGCCCTGCTGGAGGTGTCGCTGAGCCCGGCCGGTGACGGCGAGCCGGGCCCGCGGGACGAGACCACGGCCCTCACCTGCGCCCTGCCGCACCACCCGGCCCGCAGGAGCCGGCGGACCGCCTCCTCGTTGCCGCAGGCCCTGCTGCGCGCCGACGAGGACACCGCGGCGGTGCTGAGGCTGCTCGACGAACAGGAGAGCCTGGTCCGGCTGCACCGGGAGGAACTGCACCACACCAACCAGGGCGTCCTGGCGCTGCACGCCGACCTGGAGGCAGCGGCCCGCGCCCAGCGCGAGCTCCTGGAGGCCGAGCGGGCCGCACGCACCGCGGCGGAGCGGGCCCGGCGCCTGCTGACCTTCCTCGGTGACGCCAGCGCCGCCATCACCTCCTCCCTCAACCACACGGCCATCCTGCGCCGCCTCTCCGACATGCTGGTCCCGGAGTACGCGGAACAGCTCGACGTCTGGCTGTTCGACGAGGAGGAGTACGAGGAACCCGACGACGAGCGCGCACACCGCGTGCGGGAGCACTCGGCGGCCGCCGTGGCCGCCGCCCGCACGGGGCGCCCCCAGCACGCCGCCGCCCACCCCGGCGCCCTTCCCGGCGTCGACGACCTGCCGCCCTCCGCCCTGTCCCCCGGGCGGCCGCTGCTGGCCATCCCCCTCGTCGCCCAGCGTCTGCTCGGTGTCCTCACCCTCACCGCCCCCGGCCCCCGCTTCGACGAGGACACCTCCGTGATGCTGGTCGAGCTCGCCCGCCGTGTCGGCGTCGCGCTTGACCACGCCCACCGCTACCAGCAGTCCCGCAACACCGCCGAAGCCCTTCAGCGCGCCCAGCTCACCGACCTGCCCACCCTGCCGGGAGTGCTGCTGGCCGCGCGCTACCTCCCCGCCACCTGGGGCATGAACATCGGCGGCGACTGGTACGACGCCTTCCTCCAGCCCGACGGCAGCCTGCTGGCCGTCATAGGGGATGTCACCGGCCACGGGCTGCACGCCGCCGTCGTCATGGGCCAGTTGCGCACCGCCCTGCGCGCCTACGCCGTCGAGAACGCCACCCCCGGCGAGATCCTCACCCGACTGCACCGCATGCTCGGCCACCTCCAGCCGGAGCTGTACGCCACCGCGCTGATCGCCCGCTTCCGGCCCGGCGAACCGGAAGTGGTCTGGGCCTCGGCCGGCCACCCGCCCGCCGTCGTGCGCGCCGCCGACGGCACCGTACGGGTTTTGGACGCCAAGCCCGGGGTGATGCTGGGCATCCCGCTGCCCTACGTCTACACGGACCAGCGGGCCGACCTGCCCGCCGGTTCCTCGCTGGTGCTCTACACCGACGGGCTGGTCGAACGCCGGGGACAGGGCATCGACCCCGGTATCGGACGGCTCGGCCGCGCCCTGGAGTCGCTCGGCACCCCGGAGCTGGAGCAGGACCTGGACGCCGCCGCGGACGCCCTGCTCAAGCCCCTGCTGTACGACTCCGAACGGGACGACGACGTCTGCCTGCTGCTGTGTCACACCGTGGCCCCGACGGCACAGGAGCGGCCCCGGAAGACGAACCGGTCCCGCTCCGTCCCCCAGGGGTCTGACAGCCCACCTGCTCGCGGTAGCGTGAAGGACACAAGGCGAGAGGGTGGATTTCGTGAAAGCCTCTGAACCACAGCCGTCCGCGGAGGCCCAGCTCCGCGCGGCCCCACCGCACGCACTGGTCGCCACCGCCCGCCGTCTGCTCGCCGAACGGGTGGGCGCCCAGGAGGTGAGCCTGCTTCTCGCCGACTACGGTCTGGCCGTCCTGCAGCCGGTGACCCACCTTCCGCAGACCGGCCCCGCGGTCTCCGCGCACGAGGGGCCCGCGGGCAGCGCCTTCCTCACCCAGAAACCGGTGCTCGAAGTCCTCGACGTCCCGGCGGGCCAACTCGCGCACCTGCCCATCACCGTGCGCGGCGACCGGCTCGGCGTCCTGTCGGTGCGCCTGCCCGCGGGTGCCGTCGACCCGCACACCGTGCTCCAGCTCGGCGACTTCGCCACGGCACTGGGACACGAGGTCGCCACCGCCGGCCGCGACACCGACCTCTACCTCCAGGCCCGCCGCACACGTCGCCTCACCCTCGCCGCCGAGATGCAGTGGCAGCTGTTGCCCGGCCGGGGCTGCGCCCGCGAGGAGTACGTCATCGGCGCCCACCTCGAACCCGCCTACTCCATCGGCGGCGACACCTTCGACTGGTCCACCGGCGCCGACCACCTCTTCCTCACCGTCACCGACGGCATGGGACACGGCATCGACGCCTCCCTGCTCGCCGGGCTCACCACCGGCGCCCTGCGCAACGCCCGCCGCGCCGGCATAGGCCTCGCCGACCAGGCGTGCCTCGCCGACCAGGCCGTCTACGCCCAGTACGGCGGCAAGTCGTACGCGTCCACCCTGCTGCTGCGTTTCGAGCTGGCCACGGGGCTCGTGCACGCCGTCGACGCGGGCTCGCCCCAACTGTTCCAGCAGCGCGACGGCCGCACCGAGCGGATCGAGCTGGAGGCGCAGCTGCCGCTCGGCATGTTCGAGGAGACCCACTACACGGAGCAGTCGTTCCAGGTCGAGCCCGGTGACCGTCTCATCGTGGTCAGCAGCGGTGTGCACGGCACGCGCTCCGCGTCGGGCGACCTGTTCGGCGAGCGGGTCCTGCGCCAGGTCCTGGGCGCCACCCGTTCCGCGGCGCCGCACGAGACGGCACGCGCGGTCGTCGCCGGGCTGATCGAGCACTACGGCAGCAAGGAACTGATGTCCGACGCCGCCGTGGTCTGCCTCGACTGGCACGGCCGCCAGGGCTGACCGTCCGGTCAGCGCGCGGGGTCGTCGGTCTCCTTGCCGGAGTCGTCCTGAGCGGTCAGGAAGGCCCGCAGCCCCCCGCGCAACGCCGCCCGTTCGCCGGGTTCCATGGCCGCGAGAACCGCGGCGAGCGCCTGTGACCGCCGCGCGGCCACTTCCTCCAGCACGTGACGACCGCGTCCCGTGAGCACGAGCTGCACCTCGCGTCGCCGGTGCGGGTGCAGCAGACGCTCCAGCAGACCGGCCGCCTCCAGCCGGTCGCACAGCCGGCTGGCCGTCGGCGGCCCTATCTCCATGCTCTCCGCCAGGGTGGTGAGATTCAGTCCTGGTTCCGACTCCAGGATCCGCAGGGCTCTGAGCTGGTGCGGCGACAGCCTCAGGCTCGCTCCCTGGGCGGCCACCGACCACAGGTTCGCGAGACCGTCCACGGCGTCGGCGACCTCCAGCGCGACGGAGAGTGGGTCGTCACCCGGTCCGCTCGACTGGTCGTCCCCCGAGCCACTGAGACGAGTCACACACCCATCGCTTTCAGTAATCGCTTGGCCATACAGATACCGACCTCATTCAAACGCGGTACCCGATGACGCGTCGACCAAGCACCTGGCCCGCTCCGGAGGACGGCAAAAGGAAAAGGCAAGGAGATAACTCTCCCTGCCTCTCCTCAAGTTATAGCGCGACAGGGGGCTTGCGGCAAGCCCCCCGTCACCCCGCAGAATCATCGGCCGAGGCCACAACCTGCGGAAATGGGGAAACGACGTGTTGTTGTCGACGTATGGTGCGCAGCGCCCCGAAGGGCGGAGCGACCGACCGACTCGTCGAGGGGAAGGCAACCGCGGATGACGACGTGCTCGACCAATGGTTCGACAGACCTGCACATTCGATCGGGCACCGCAGTGCAGCACGGCGCGGCCGCCTCGGAGGTGGCGCGATGACCGGGCAGTACGTACTGGATCTTCAGGAGATCGACGAGAGCCGTCGCGCCCTCGTCGGCGGCAAGGGCGCGCACCTGGGCAGCCTGTCCCGGATCGGGGGGATCCGGGTGCCCACGGGCTTCTGTGTGACGACGGACGCCTACCGGCGGGTCGTGGCGCAGTCGCCGTCGCTCGACGCGCAGCTGGACCAGCTGTCCCGGGTGGACCCGGACGACCAGGAGGCGATCCGCACGCTCAGCGCGCGGATCCGCCGGACCGTCGAGGACATCGCCGTACCGGACGATCTCGCCGAGGCGATCACCCGGGCGCTCGGCCGGTCGGGTGAGGAGGTCCCGTACGCCGTCCGGTCCAGCGCGACGGCCGAGGACCTGCCCACGGCCTCCTTCGCGGGCCAGCAGGACACGTACCTGAACGTCAGGGGCCCCGCGGCCGTCCTGCGGCACGTGAGCCGGTGCTGGGCGTCGCTGTTCACCGAGCGGGCCGTGACCTACCGGCGGCGCAACGGCATCGACGACCGTACGGTCCTCATGGCCGTCGTCGTGCAGCGGATGGTCTTCCCGCACGCCTCCGGCATCCTGTTCACGGCCGACCCCGTGACCGGCAACCGGACGGTCGCCACCGTGGACGCCGGCTTCGGCCTCGGCGAGGCCCTGGTGTCCGGCCTGGTCAACCCGGACGTCTTCAAGGTGCGGCACGGCGAGGTCGTCGCCAGGACGATCTCCGCCAAGGAGCGTGAGGTGCGCGCCCTGCCCACCGGTGGCACGCAGGAAGTGCGGGTCGACTCGCCGCGCCAGGAGCAGCCGGCGCTGACGGACGCGCAGGCGGTCCGGCTCGTGGAGCTGGGGCGACGGATCGAAGCGCACTTCGGCCGGCCGCAGGACATCGAATGGTGCCTGGTCGACGACGACTTCCACATCGTGCAGAGCCGGCCGATCACGACACTGTTCCCGGTCCCCGAGAGCGGTGACCAGGAGAACCACGTCTACGTCTCCGTCGGACACCAGCAGATGATGACCGACCCCATGAAGCCCCTGGGCGTGTCGATGTGGCAGCTGACGGCCATGGCGCGGATGCACGAGGCCGGCGGGAGGCTGTTCGTCGACGTCACCGGGCGCCTGGCCGCGCCCGCGAGCCGTACCGCTCTGCTGGACCTCATGGGGCGGGGCGACCCGCTGGTCAGGGACGCGCTGGAGACCGTCCTCGAACGTGACGACTTCGTCCCCACGCTCCCGGACGCGCCGCCCGCCGGACCGCGCCCCGGCGCGGCCCCCGAGCCGGTCGCCACCGACCCGGCCGTCGTGACCGGGCTGATCGAGCGCAGCCAGGCGTCCCTCGCCGCCCTGCGGCGCGACGCCCTGACGAAGACCGGCCCTGAGGTGTTCGACTTCCTGTCGGTGGCCTTCGAGGAGCACAAACGCGTCCTCACGGATCCGCTGAACTTCCAGGCGATCATGGCGGGCATGGAGGCCACCTGGTGGCTCAACGACCACCTGGAGGAGTGGCTCGGCGAGAAGAACGCGGCCGACACGCTGACCCTGTCGGCCCCCGGAAACGTCACGTCGGAGATGGGGCTCGCCCTGCTCGACGTCGCGGATGTCGTCCGCCCGCATCCGGAGGTGGTCGCCTTCCTGGAGGGTGTCGAGGACGACGGCTTCCTCGACGAGCTGGCGAAGCTCCCGGGCGGGGCCGAGGCACGCGACGCCATCGACGCCTACCTCGACCGGTACGGCATGCGCTGCGTCGGTGAGATCGACATCACGAGGCCGCGCTGGCGCGAGCGCCCGAGCACGCTCGTCCCCGTGATCCTCGACAACGTCAGGAACTTCGGACCGGGCGCGGCCCGACGGCGTTTCGAGCGGGGGCGCCAGGCGGCGCTGGAGAAGGAACGGGAGGTGCTGTCGCGCCTGCGGGACCTGCCGGACGGGGAGCGCAAGGCCGAGGAGACCAAGGGCATGATCGACCGGGTCCGCACCTTCATCGGATACCGGGAGTACCCGAAGTACGACATCATCAGCCGCTACTTCGTCTACAAGCAGGCCCTGATGGCGGAGGCCGACCGCCTCGTGGAGGCGGGTGTGTTGGCCGACCGGGAGGACGTCTTCTACCTCACCTTCGAGGAGTTCCACGACGTCGTGCGCTCCGGGCAGGTCGACGAACGGCTCGTCCGGCAGCGCAAGGACGCGTTCCGCTCGTACCAGGCACTCACCCCCGCCCCGGGTCCTCACCTCGGACGGCGAGGCCCTCTCAGGGGCGTACCGGCGCGACGACGTCCCGGCCGGCGCCCTGATCGGCCTGCCGGTCTCCACCGGGACCGTCGAAGGGCGCGCCCGCGTCATCCTCGACATGGCGGAGGCCGACCTGGAGGCGGGCGACATCCTGGTCACGACCTTCACGGACCCCAGCTGGTCACCGCTGTTCGTCGGCATCGCGGGCCTGGTCACGGAGGTGGGCGGCCAGATGACCCATGGCGCGGTGATCGCCCGGGAGTACGGCCTGCCGGCCGTCGTGGGCGTGGCGCAGGCCACCCGGCGGATCCGGGACGGACAGCGGATCCGCGTGCACGGAACCGACGGCTACGTCGAGATCCTGTCCTGAGAGTCCGGGGCGGAGCCGGACCCCGGCTCCGCCCCGGCACACCCGGGGCCCGGCTCAGGGACGCGTCGCGGTCTCGCTGTCCGGGTGGATGGTGAAGATCTGGTCCAGTCCGACGATGCGCAGGACCCGCAGGGTGTTCGGCGGTACGGCCGCCAGGGCCACGTCCGCCTCGACGGCCTGTGCGTTGCCGCGCGCGGCGATCAGGGCCGTGATGCCACTGGAGTCGCAGAACTCCAGCCCACTCATGTCCAGGACCAGGCACTGGCCCTTCCGGAGGGACAGGCTGGCGAGCACCGAGCGCAGTTCGGAGACGTTGGCGTAGTCGAGTTCCCCGGCCATCTCCAGAACGGGACCGGTCGCGGTGTCTCGAGTAGTGATCTTCAGCGGGCTCATCGTTCGTTTCTCGTCCGGGGGTCGGAGGCGGGGACACCGATGGCGAGCAGGGCGGTGTCGTCGTCGAGACCGTCACCGAAGCTGTCCAGCAGCCCGGTCAGGGCCTGGACGACGGCATGCGGTGGTCTTCCCGCGTAGTCGGTGACGAAAGCGAGCAACGCCTCGTCGCCGTAGAGACCGGTGCGGTCCTTGCCGGTGCGGGCTTCGGTGAGGCCGTCCGTGTACAGGAGGAGCGTGTCGCCGGGGCCGAGCACGGTCTTGGCGTCGGTGAAGGGCGCGGAGGGCAGGATGCCGACGAGGAGGCCGCCCGGAGTGGGCAGGAAGTCGGCGGTGCCGTCCGCGCGCAGGACGATGGCCGGGGGATGGCCGCCCGCCGCGAGGTGGACAGACAGCTGCCCGGTCGCGGGGTCGGGTTCGAGGGTGCCGTAGACCGCGGTGCAGTAGCGCGGGTCGCCGCCGGCCGCGTAGCGCTCGTGGAGCACCGTGTTGAGGATGGTGAGGGCGGAGACGGGGTCGGGGTCGTGCAGGGCGGCGGCGCGCAGGGTGTAGCGGGTCAGCGAGGTGAGGGCGGCGGCCTGGGGTCCCTTGCCGCACACGTCCCCGAGGAAGAACCCGAAGCGTCTGCCGTCGAGGGCGAAGACGTCGTAGAAGTCGCCGCCCAGCCGGTCCGGTGAGGCGGTGTGGTAGTGGGTGGCCGTCTGTACGCCGGGGACCGGCGGCAGGGTGTCCGGGAGCAGTGACTGCTGGAGCACGGCGAGCGCCTCCTGCAGCCGGGCGCGGTCGGCCTCCGCCTGGCGGCGTGCCTCCTCGGCCGCCTCCCGGCGACGCAGGAGTTCCTCCTCGTAGGCGCGCCGGTCCCGGGCGTCGAAGACGGTGGTGCGGATCAGCAGGGGCTGGCCGGTGGTGCCGTGTTTGATGACGGACGACGCCAGCACGGGCATCCGGCCACCGCCGGTCCGCTTCATGTCCAGGGCTATCCCGCTGATCTCGCCCTGCATCCGCAGCAGCGGCGCCATGTGCGTCTCGTGATACAGCCTGCCGCCGACGGTCAGCAGGTCGGTGAACCGCATCCGGCCCACCACGGCCTCCCGTTCCAGACCGAGCCAGCCCAGCAGGGTGCCGTTGATCTTCGCGACGGTGCCGTCCATCAGCGTGGAGAGATAGCCGCAAGGGGCGTTGTCGTACAGGTCCTCGGCTCCGTCCTCCAGCAGTGCTGCGAACGCCGCGTCCGCGGCCTGGTCGCTGTCCGGGTCGGCGTCGGCGTCCTGCGGGTCGGGCTGCTGACCGGCTCGGGACATCATCACAGGCTCGCGAGGAAGTCGACGATCGCCCCGTTGGTGGCCTCGGGCGCGGACAGGTGCGGGCAGTGGCCGGTCGCGTCGAGTGTGACCAGGGTCGAGCCGGAGATCGCCCGGTGGACGAAGGCCCCGACCTCCCGGGGGGCGATCGCGTCCTGGGTGCACTCCAGCACCAGTGTCGGCACGCTCACGTTCTTCAGGTCGTCCCTGGAATCCGACAGGAACGTGGTCCGGGCGAAGACGCGTGCCATGTCCGGGTCGGTGGCGCAGAAGCTGTTCCTGAGCTCGTCGCCCAGTTCGGGCCGGTCCGCGTTGCCCATGATCACCGGGGCCATCGCCGCCGACCAGCCGAGATAGTTCGCCTCGAGCGACGCCAGCAGTTCGTCGATGTCCTCGGCGCTGAACCCGCCCCGGTAGTCCCCGTCGTCGATGTACCGGGGGGACGGGGCGACCATCACCAGGGCGCCGATGCGCTCGGGAGCCCTGGCGGCCGCCAGCACGCCGATCATCGCGCTGACCGAGTGGCCCACGAACACCGCGTCGCGCAGGTCGAGCGCCTCACACACCTCGACCACGTCGAGGGCGTACCCGTCCAGGGTGGAGTACCGGTCCTCCGAGAACGCGGACGCGTCCGAGCGGCCGGATCCGACGTAGTCGAACAGCACCACGCGGTAGTCGTCGACCAGGGCGGGCACGGTCAGCCGCCACATGTTCTGGTCGCAGCCGAAGCCGTGCGCAAGCAGCACAGTGGGCCCCTCGGCGTTGCCGGTGACGGTCACGTGGTTCCTGCCCGCGATGTCCATACCGACAGTCTCTCAAGCCCCGCACCTGCGCCGTGACGCCGGGCCCATGGGCCGCTCAGTGCAGGTCGAGGACCTCGGTCAGGGGTCGTCGAGGCGTGACCGTGCCGGGTGGGCCGTAGCCGAGGCGCAGCACCATGTGCACATGTCCCATGTCGGAAGCCGGGTCCCGGGCCAGCTCGCGCAGGTCGGGACGTTCCAGGGCGTGTGAGCTGAGGGCGGTGGCCAGTCCGTTCAGTGTGGCCAGCAGCAGGATCCGCTCCAGTGCCTGTCCCGCACGCAGCCAGTCGGCGGGGCCGTCGCGGGTGGTGCCCAGGAGGGCGAGGTGCGGGCTGGTCTCGAAGTCGGCCGTGGGGCGGCCGGGTACGTGCCGGCGGCCGGCGAAGTCACGCACCGGCGCCCGGCCGGAACGTGCGCGCGGTCCCAGGGCGTGGTCCGGTATCCCGTCGGTGGCCTCGGGGCCCCTGCCCGTCCACCGCAGTACGTCCTCCAGGCTCTCGGGTTCCAGGGTGTCGCGTCCCTCGGCGTCCCGGACGTGGTCGAGCAGGGCCTCCGTGTGCCAGGCGCCAGGGAGGACGAGCTGCGCGCCCTCCCGGCCGGCGGCGTCCCGCAGGGCCTTCTCCACGTCGGCCGGGATCGCCCGGTCCGTGAAGGGATGGCGGCTGGTGTGGCGCCGGTCGATCGCCGGGAACAGCTCTGCCAGGTCGTGGTCGGCCGGGCCGGCCTCCCCTATGCGGACGGTGGCCAGCAGGACGGGGTCGGACGGATCGGGCAGCAGGAGGGTCTCGGTGTGCAGGCCCTCGTGAGCCGCGGCTACCCGCAGGTTGAACAGGGCCGCACCGCAGCCGAGGTGCAGGGCGCGGTGGTCGGGGTCGGTGCGGGGCATCGCCCGGCCGAGGTCGGCTCTCAGGACGAGGGTGCGGTCGGCCGAGCGCCAGGAGAAGTGCCACGGCTGCGCGTTGTGGAGCGAGGGAGCGGCCGTCGCGGCGGTGACCAGTGCCGTGACGGTCCGCTCGTCGAGTGGACGCGCCTTCATACGGCGCACCTCCTCAGGGTTTGGTCAGGCCGACGTCGTCGGAGCGCAGCACCGACCGTCGGCGCCAGTACTCGTCCTCGTCGATCTCGCCACGGGCGAAGCGCTCGGCGAGCAGCTGCTCGGGCGAGGCCGGGGCGATGGGCGGGTACGGCTGCTGCGGGGCGCGGGTGAGCGCCCGGTACAGCAGCACGGCCACGGTGATGAGCAGGGCCCAGAACAGGACCGTGCCGACCGACATGACGAACCAGTCCCAGCCGTTCATGTCGTGGTTGTTCCCGTACACAGCGGTCACTCCCTCTCCGTCGCAGGCGGGCGTCGGCCGCGGTGCACGACCGCGGCGCTCGGCTTCGCGGGGCGGCCCGTTCCGTTCTTCATGGTCAGCGTTGCGCCCCGCCGGGCGGCCGGGGAGGGGCCACCAGGGCTTTTCGCGGGGCCGTCCGGCCCCATTGGTCAGCCGGCCGGCCAAATTTTCTGACTTCGGGTGCATGGAGCGAGTGATGCCGGGCAGACGGGGTGCAGGGCCTTGCAGCACTGTTCCCCCGTGGTGCTGCAAGGCCCTTTCTCGTGCGTTGCGGCACGTTGCCGGAAAAGGGTTGGACGGCGGTATGGCCGGGCTTGTAGCTTGCCGTCGTCCGTGACACGGCTCGAGGAGGTGGGACCCATGAACGCAGCAGCGATGTGGGTGCTCCCCCTTGTCCGTCACGGCCGGCGGCAGACGTAGGTGTCGCCGGGAGCGCCTCGACCACAAGGCACTCCCGAAAGGCAACACCGATGGACTCTCCGCCCTTCGACTTCGACGTGATCATCGCCGGGTGCGGGCCGACCGGCGCGATGCTGGCCGCCGAACTGCGGCTGCACGACGTGCGGGTACTGGTTCTGGAGAAGGACTCCGAGCCCGGGTCGTTCGTCCGCATCGTCGGTCTGCACATGCGCAGTCTCGAACTGATGGCCATGCGCGGACTGCTGGACCGCGTTCGCGCACACGGCAGGCAGCGTCCGGCCGGCGGATTCTTCGCGGCCATCGACAAACCCGTGCCCCAGGGCCTGGATTCGGCACATCCCTATCTGCTGGGCATCCCGCAGCACGTCCTCGTCGACCTGCTGGAAGAGCACGCGGTCCGACTCGGCGCTCAGGTCCGGCGCGGGTGCGCGGTCGCCGGATTCCGGCAGGACGACGAAGGCGTGTCCGTCGGGCTGCTCGACGGAGAAGAGCTGCGTACGCGCTACTTCGTAGGCTGCGACGGCGGGCGCAGTACGGTGCGCAAACTGCTCGGAGTCGGTTTCCCCGGGGAGCCCGCTCGGAACGACACGCTGATGGGCGAGATGGAACTGGGCGTGCCGCAGCAGGAGATCGCCGCCAGGATGGCCGAGGTCCGCGAGGCCAACCCCCGTTTCTGGCTGCGGCCCTTCGGTGCGGGGGTCTACAGCGTCGTCGTCCCCGCCGCGGAGGTCGGCGACCGCGCGACACCGCCCACCCTGGAGGAATTCCGACAGCGGTTGCGTGCCGTCGCCGGGACGGACTTCGGCGCGCACTCCCCGCGCCGGCTCTCCCGCTTCGGGGATGCCACGCGGCTGGCGGAACGCTATCGGGTGGGGCGGGTGCTGCTGGCCGGCGACGCGGCACACATCCATCCGCCCATCGGTGGACAGGGCCTCAACCTGGGCCTCCAGGACGCGTTCAACCTCGGCTGGAAACTGGCCGCTCAGGTCCGGGGGTGGGCGCCGGACACCCTGCTGGACACCTACGAGGCCGAGCGGCATCCGGTCGCCGCGGACGTGCTCGACAACACCCGCGCCCAGACGGAACTCATGTCCGACGAGCCGGGCGCGCGGGCGGTGCGCAGGCTGCTCTCGGAGTTGATGGACTTCAACGAGGTGAACCGTCATCTGGTCGAGAAGATCACCGCGATCGGCATCCGCTACGACTTCGCCGCGGGCCCCGAACCCGACCTGCTCGGCCGCCGTCTCGGGGACATCGAAGTGAAACAGGGTCACCTGTACGGTCTGCTGCACCGCGGCCGCGGTCTGCTGCTGGACCGCACCGGACGCCTGACCGTGGGCGGCTGGGCGGACCGGGTCGACCATCTCGCGGATCCCACTGCGGCACTGGACGTCCCCTGCCTCCTGCTACGGCCCGACGGCCACGTGGCCTGGATCGGCGACGATCAGCAGGACCTGGACGCCCACCTCTCGCGCTGGTTCGGCGGGCCGACCGAGGTCTGACCTGTTCCCACGGGAGCCGTGACCCGGCCGTGCTCGGCCGGGTCACGGTGAGCACCGTCGACGCGTGGCCGGGGTGCAGCAGTACGTGCTCGTGACAGGCCCCGCTCCGGACGCCGGGTCGTGTGACCGATCTGTCATCATGGCCGAAACGGAACCCCGTTCCATGAACGACGCGACCCGGATCCGTTCCGCGTGATCCGCCGAGAGGAGACTCGCCGTGAGCGACAGCCGCCAGGGCACGGAGAAGACCGCCGCGCCCCAGCGCAAGGACGTCCGGCGCAACAAGCAGATCCTGCTGGACGCGGCTGCCGCCGTCTTCGTCACCTCGGGCGTGGAAGCGCCCGTACGTGACATCGCGGCCCGGGCAGGCGTCGGGATCGGCACGATCTACCGGCACTTCCCCACCCGGGCGGATTTGATCGTCGCGGTCTTCCGCCATCAGGTCGAGACCTGCGTCGAAGCCGGGCCCGCCCTGCTGGCGAGCTGCCCCACCGCCTACGAGGCGCTGGAGCGGTGGATCGACCTGTTCGTCGACTTCCTGGTGACGAAACACGGACTCGCCGCCGCCCTGCAGCACGACAACGCCGGTTTCGAGACCCTGCACGCCTACTTCATCGACCACCTCGTCCCCGTGTGCACGCAGCTCCTCGACGCCGCCGTGGCCGCCGGGGAGATCCGCCCCGGCATCGGGGGGCTCCAGCTGATGCGGGGCGTGGGCAACCTCTGCGTCGGCGCGGAGAACGACCCCGGCTACGACGCTCGCGCCCTGGTCGCACTCCTGGTCGCGGGACTGCGCCGGCCACACCCCTCCGAGGCGGAGGCGGCTCACTGACCTCGCCCCGAGGAGTTCCTCACGGCCCTACGGCCGGCTGTGGGACACCTCGGCCGCTTCGGCGACTTCCGCGACTTCGGAGCCTTCTCGGCGTATCCGCTCAACACCCCAGGCGCCGAGCGGTTCAAGCGCTCGGTTCAGCGTGTGCCCGTGCTCGGTGAGGGTGTACTCCACGCGGGGCGGCACCTCGGCGTACACCTTCCGGTGCACGAGACCGTCCTCCTCCATCTCCCGCAGGTGCTGCGTCAGCATCTTCTCGCTCACTCCCGGTAAGCCACGACGGAGTTCGGCGAAGCGGCGCACGCCATGGGCTTCGAGTTCCCAGAGGATCAGCCCCTTCCACTTCCCGCTCACCACGTCGAGCCCGGCGTCAATACCGCAGATGTACGGCCCGCGTCTCGGCGCCTTGGCCATCACTGAACCCCTTACTAAAAGGTAAGTACCGCAGAAATTAGTGGGTACTTCCGACACTAGCGGCGCTCTCCGAGCATGGAGGGGTGAACGCACAACGGAACGCCACCACCAGCCAGAACACCGCCGTCACCGTGATCGGGCTCGGTCCGATGGGCCAGGCGATGACCCGCACCCTCCTCGCTCCCGGCCGCCCCGTCACCGTCTGGAACCGCACCGCCTCCCGGGCCGACGGCGTCGTCGCCGAGGGAGCGACCCTCGCCGCGACACCCGGCGCGGCTCTCGAGGCGAGCGACCTCGTCGTCCTCAGCCTCACCGACTACCGGGCGATGTACGACATCCTCGGCGGCGCCACCGCGTCGCTCGCCGGCCGCACACTGGTCAACCTCAGCTCCGACACACCCGACCGCACGCGCGAGGCGGCGAACTGGGCCGCGGGCCACGGCGCCGACTTCCTCACCGGCGGTGTCATGGTTCCCGCGCCGATGGTCGGCACGGAGGCGTCCTACGTCTACTACAGCGGTCCCGACCGGGTCATGGAGAAGCACCGGACGGCCTTGGCGCCCCTCGGAACACCCAGGTATCTGGGCGATGACCCCGGCCTCGCCCAGATGATGTACCAGGCCCAACTCACGGTGTTCCTCACCACGTTGTCGGCGCTGATGCACGCCACCGCGATGCTGGGCACCGCGGGCCTGAAGGCCTCGGAAGCGCTGCCGGAGCTGCTCTCCACCGCCGACTCGATCGGCGACATGCTCAGGGCCGGCGAGGAGCAGCTCGGTACCGCGCTGGACGCAGGAGAGCATCCCGGCGACCTCAGCACCGTGACCATGATGGGTGCGACGTCCGACCACATCGTCGAGACCAGCACCGCGCTCGGCCTCGACCTCGCCCTTCCACGGGCCGTACAGGCCCACTACCGGCACGCGATCGAGAACGGACACGGCGGCGACAACTGGACCCGCGTCATCGACAGCATCCGAAGGCGGCACTGACCGACCGCGCGGGCGGGGACAGCGGCAGGCGTCAGGGGTGAAGCCCGGCGCGGAAGGTGAACGAGACCAGCTGTGCCCGATCGCGTGCGCCGACCTTCGTCATGGCCCGCACCGCGTGCGTCTTCACGGTGAAGGGCGACACGGACAGCTGGGCGGCGATCTCGTCGTTGCCGAGGCCGCTCGCCACGAGAAGGACCACGTCCCGTTCCCTGGGGGTCAACGCGTCGAAGCGTCGCAGCAGTTCCCGGTCGATCACCGGGGGTGGGCTGTCGGTCATGTGCCCGATGAGCGCGGCCGTCGCGGCGGCCGACAGCGCACCTCCGCCGCCGACGACCTCGTTGATTCCGGCGACGAGTTCGGCCGGGCTCACGGTCTTGCTCAGGAACCCGTTGGCACCTGCGCGCAGCGCGGCGAGGACGATGTCGTCCTGGTCGAAGGTGGTCAGCACGATCACCCGCGTCTGCTCGGGCGGGTGCTCGGCGCGGATCCGGCGCGTTGCTTCGACGCCGTCGATGCCGGGCATGCGAATGTCCATCAGCACGAGGTCGACGGGGTGGTCCCGCAGGAAGGGAACGACCTGGAGCCCGTCGGAGAGCTCCCCCGTGACCACGAGACCCGGGTCGAGCCGGAGCATGGCCCGGATTCCGGCCCTGATGTCCTCCTGGTCGTCGACGATCAGAATCCGGGTCATCGGACGACCGCTCCCAGCAGGCTGAACTCCGCACGGACCCGGAACAGCCCGTCGTGGCTGTCGATCGTCAGCCGCCCGTTGGAGGACTCGACGCGTTCACGCATCCCCACGAGCCCCAGTCCGCCGCCGGAACCGGAGTCATGTGAGGAGGGGGCGACGCGGTTCTCCACCGTGACGCGGATCCGGCCGTCGCACTCGCGCACCTCCACCGTCGCCGTCCCCTCCCCATGCCGGTAGGCGTTGGTCAGGGCCTCCTGGACGACCCGGTAGACCGTCACACCGACACTGGGCTCCACGAAACCGTCGGGAAGTTCGATGGCGGCCCGCACGTCCAGACCGACGCTCTCGAACGAGGCGATCAGTCCTTCCAGACCGCTGAGCGCCGGGGTCGGGCGCAACGCCTCGCCGTCACGGACCTCGTCCCCGAGGCGGAGGAGCGCGAGGATGCGTTGCGTCTCGACCACGACGGTGCGGGCACTGGACCTGGCGGACACGAGGGCCTGCCGGGAGTCCTCGGCGTCCTCGGGCAGTCCGATCTCCGCCGCGCCGAGGTGCATGCTCAGCATCGCGACCTGGTGGCCGATGACGTCGTGGAGGTCCCGGGCGATGCGCAGCCGCTCCTCGGTCACTCGCCGGGTGGCCTCGATCTCGCGGGTGGCGATGGCACTCTCGGCCCGTTCCTCCAGGATCCACCAGTGCTCGCGATGGATGCGGAGCGCGGCCCCGGTCGCACCTCCCGCCATGGCCGAGAAGAGGGCGGCGGCACCTACCACCGCCCCGCCCCGGAACCCTCCCACGGTCATGAACGCGCCGAGGAAGAACGCCGCCACGACGCCCGTTCCGACCAGCGGCTGCTTTCCCCTGAGGGTGACCGAGAACAGGACGAGCACCGCCATCATCCACACCGACAGCGGATCGTGCCCCACCGCCGTGACGGCGAAGGACGCCGCGCTCACCACGACCAGTCCTGCCCACGGCTGCTTCCACGAGAGGGCGACGCCGCTCCCGGCGAGGAGCACGGAGAGGACCGTCGGCCAGTCCGAACCCCGCAGGACCACTGCCGCGATCTGGACGGTGAACACCAGCGCGGCCACCGCGTAGGCGGCTCGGTGCAGCGCCTCGGGGCGGCGGACCCACAAGGGTGCCACCGGCCCGTCCTGTCTGTTGTGCGCCTTGGCCATGAGCCGATTCTCGTTCACGTGATCCGTGGCCGTGTACTTCGAACGTTGTAGACGGCGAAGCCGGCTCGCCCGCTGCGAGCGCCACCGACCCCGCCCCGTCGCGGAGGACGGCGGAAGTGGACGGCAGAACTACTTCGTTCGAAGTACACGGCCGGGTCCGAGGCCGCCGAGACTCCTCGTCGAGGCGCCCGCCTCCACCGACACGATCGCAACGGGACACCCGATGACACAGACCACCATCACTTCGCCGGCTTCGACCACGTCCACGACGAACCCCTCCGGGCTCCGGTCGCTTCACCTGATCCGGGTCGCCTTCTCCCTGATCTGGGTGGCGCTGGTCCTCACGACGTCCGCCTCGCTCGTGTCGGCGGACAGGCCCACGGTGATCGCGGCCGTGCTGCTCATCGTCTACCCCCTGTGGGACGTGATCGCCACGCTCCTGGAGCGTCGACTGGCCGGCACCGGATCCACGGACCGCGTCAGTGCCGTCAACCTGGCGCTCGGCCTCACCACCACCGCCGCCATGGTCGTCGCCGCCTTCTCCGTCGTCCGGACCTCGCTTCTCGTCTTCGGTGTGTGGGCCCTGCTGTCCGGAGCGGTCCAGCTCGTCGTGGCGGTCCGACGGCGGCGTTCCGTCGGCGCCCAGTGGCCCATGATGATCAGCGGTGCGCAGTCCGTCCTCGCGGGGGCCACGATCGCCGCCGGCTCCGCGTCGGAGACGAGCAGCCTGTCCACCGTCGCCGGGTACTCGGCCTTCGGTGCCTTCTGGTTCCTCGTCTCCGTCATCGCCCTGAGCGTCCGCGGCCGACGCGAACAGCGCTGACCACCGCCGTCGGTGCCGCCTCTCCCGGAGGCGTGCACCGGGGCACATTCGAGCGGCTCGATACCCGGCGGGCATATGCCACCAGTACCACCCCCACATCGGATGGCACCGCACTGCCGAATGTGACGTACAGGCGGTCGTCCCGGCACCCGGTCGGCGTCCGCCGACGCGGCCCACGGCGACTGACACTGGTGTACGACGTACGAACGACCGATTCCGGGAGATGGAGGCCGCAGAAAACCCCTGCGTCACTTCCGTCACACCCTCACCACGGGCACCCATCGAGGCCGGCTCGCCCGCGGGGCTTCCGTCAGGAAGTTCAACGGAACACACATCCGCCGCCCGGACACCCGCATAACGTGCGGTGACCCGAACCGCCTCCGCTCCCCCCACCTTCTTGCGGTCCGTGACTTCCGGGCCCACCGCGCTAGGAGTTTTGGGATGTCCTACGACCGCTCGGAATTATCCCTGCCGCACCGGCACAACGGACGGGTCCCCTCCTCCGCTCTCCGGCCGCCGTCCCTCGCGTCGGCAGGAGTACGCGCGGGCAGCGGGGCCCGTCCGCGTTCCTGGTCCGGTCACCACCGCGCGCTGCGTGTCCTGCGCCGCGCCTGCCGGTGGCAGCGGCGCGTGGCCACGCTCGTCGCCCTCGGCTACTTCGCCGTCTTCCTCACCCTGACCGTGAAGGCCCCCGCCTTCATGGCCCGCCCGGCCCCCGGCGGGCTCCCCACCGGCCTGCTGCTCGCCGTCGTCCAGATTCCCGTCACCTGGCTGGCCGTCCTGCTGTTCGAGTACTCGGCCCGGCGGTTCGTGGACCCCCTGGCCCGCAGGGTCAGCCGGTACGCACACCCGGACGACGGGGACGGACGGGCCCGGGCATGACCGACCTCGGCGGCTCCGCGCAGTCCTGGTCCCTGGTCGCCTTCTGCAGCGTCGTCACCCTCACCCTTCTGCTGTGCGTTCTGACCGGCCCCGACCGCGACGACCTGGAGGAGTTCTACACCGGCTACCGCACGCTCTCCCCGCTGCGCAACGGCCTGGCGGTCGCCGGCGACTACATCTCCGCCGCGACCGTCCTCACCATCGGCGGGGTCATCGCGCTGTGCGGCTTCGACGGCGTGGTCCTGGCGCTGAGCACACTGCTGTCGCTGCTGCTGCTGATGTTCCTGCTCGCCGAACCCCTGCACAACACCGGCCGGTTCACCATGGGCGACGCGCTGAGCCGCCGGGTCCCGGGGCGGGCCGTACGCATCACCGCGTGCGTGGTGACCCTGCTGTCGCTGATCCCGATGATGATCGTGCAACTGGCGGGCGTGGGACAACTGCTGGCGTTCATCCTCGGCTTCTCCGACCGTGCCATGCAGACCGGCTGCATCGTGGGCGCGGGCATCCTGATGATCAGCTACGCCGCACTGGGCGGGATGCGGGGGACCGCGCTGATCCAGATCATCAAGACGGTGATACTCCTCGGCTCCGGCCTCGTGGTCGCGGTGCTGATCCTCGCCTCCTTCGGCTGGCACCCGGGCACGATGGTCGACACCGCAGCGCAGCGCAGCGGCACCGGCCAGGCGTTCCTCCAGTACGGCCTCCAGTTCTCGGACGGGCCGCACCCCGGCCTCGACATGATCAGCACACAGGTCGCCATCGTGCTCGGCGGTGCCTGCCTGCCGCACGTCACCATGCGGATGTACACCGCGGGCAACGCCCGTCAGGTACGGCGCACGATGTCCTGGGCGGTGTCCTCGGTCGCCCTGTTCATGCTGGTGATCACGGTCATCGGCCTCGGCGCCACGGCACTGGTGGGCCGCGAGCGGATCACGGCCGCCGACCCGCACGGCAGCACCGCCTATCTGCTGGGCGCGCGCGCCGTGTTCGGGGCCGACGTCTCCCGCGCCGAGAGCCTGGTGTTCAGCACCGTCACCACGGCGATCTTCCTGACCCTCCTGGCGTCCGTCGCCGGGATGACGCTCGCCTGCGCCAACTCCCTGGCGCACGACGTCGTCGCCTCCCGGAACAACGGCATGTCCGCGCTGCGGGAGATGACCCTGGCGCGGGCCTGCGCGCTGATCGTCGGCCTGCCCGTGGTGCTGCTGGCCGCCCTCGCCCAGCACCGCAGCCTCCAGCCCCTGGCCACCCTCTCCTTCTGCATGGGCGCCTCCGCCATCGCGCCCGCGCTGGTCTACTCCCTGTTCTGGCGCCGCTTCAGCAAGGCCGGGCTGCTCGGCACGCTGATCGGCGGCTCGGTCGCCGTCCTGGTCCTGATGTCGGGAACCCGCCTCGTCTCCGGGTCACCCACGGCGGCCTTCCCTAAGGCCGACCTGAACTGGTTCCCGTTCACCACGACCGCCCTGGTCTCGGTACCGGTGGGCTTCGCGTGCGGCTGGCTGTGCACCTTCCTGAGCGGTCGCCGCAGCGCCCGTCGCGCACGCGAGCGGTACGCCGGCCTGGAGCGGCTCATCCTCGCCGGACCGCCGCGGCGCCGCCCGAGCTGGAGCCCGGACGGGCCGTGAGGGCGGAACTGGTCCGGCAGCGGGAGGAACGTCAGAGGGCATGTCCCGTTCGCGGATCCTCATTCGAAGCGCTTCGACAACCAGCCACCTCCTGACCTCTCCCACCAATCCCCCACCACAGAAAGTTTCTTGGCAGACAGGGCTCTTGTCTCTCGTGAAATCTGTCCATTACCTTTGCGCTCCGGTGAAGCGCTTCGACAGCACGAGAGGACCCCTCGGTGTCCCACCAGGACCAGGCGGACGTCACACTCGCCAACCCCGTGATCCCCGGCTTCCATCCCGACCCCAGCATCTGCCGTGTCGGCGACGACTACTACCTGGCCTGCTCCAGCTTCGAGTACTTCCCCGGCGTCCCCCTCTTCCACAGCCGTGACCTGGTGCACTGGACGCAGATCGGCAACGTCCTGGACCGGCCGGAGCAGCTGCGGCTGCCGGTCGGCATGCCGTCCTCCGGCGGTGTCTACGCACCCACCCTGCGCCACCACGACGGGCGCTTCTGGCTGATCGTCACCAACTGCAGCGAGGGCGGCGGGAATCTGATCGTCACGGCGACCGACCCGGCGGGACCGTGGTCGGATCCCGTCCTGGCGCCGGGGGTGCCCGGTATCGATCCCGACCTCGCCTGGGACGAGGACGGCACCTGCTGGTGCACGGTCGCCGGGGTCGCGCAGGTCCGTATCGACCCGTCCACCGGTCGGACGTACGGCACTCCGCACGGGCTCTGGTCGGGCGGGCCCGGCGCCAAGGCACCGGAGGCACCGCACCTGTACCGGATCGGCGAGTACTGGTACCTGCTCATCGCCGAGGGCGGCACCGAGCGCGGCCACGGAGTGTCGATCGCCCGCAGCCGCACGCCCAACGGGCCGTTCGAACCGTGCCCGGCCAACCCGGTCCTCACCCACCGCGGCACCGACCACCCGGTGCAGAACACCGGGCACGCCGACCTGGTCCGGGGCCCGGACGACTCCTGGTGGATGGTCCTGCTCGGCGTACGACCGCAAGGTGGCACGCCGGGCTGGCACGTCCTCGGCCGCGAGACCTTCCTGGCCCCCGTGACCTGGGTGGACGGCTGGCCGGTCGTCGGCGAGGTCGTGTTGGACCTGCCCGAGCCGCCCTGGCCGCTCTCCCCCGGCCGGGCCGAGCGGCCGCGCGACGACTTCGAGTCGGCCGAGCTGCGGCCGCACTGGATCTCCCTGCGCGACCGGCCCGCCGAACTCTGCTCCACCAAGGAGCGGCCCGGTTGGCTGACGCTCCGCGCGCGAGGCGCTTCCCTGGACGAGCCCGACGTGGTGTTCACCGGCCGGCGCCAGCAGCATCTGCGCTGCCGGGCGCGCACTCTGGTCGACGCCGCGGAAGGCAGCGGTGGGCTCGCCGTCCGGCTCGACGAGCGGCACCACTACGCGATCGAGGTGTCCGGCGCACAGGTGCGGGTGGTCGCGCGCGTCGGCTCCCTGCGCACGGTCGTGGCCGAGCAGGCCGTGCCCGCCGGTCCGGTGGTCCTCGCCGTCACCACGGCGGAACCGCCGACGTCCCACGGGCCGTGCACCGGCCCCGACGTCGTCTCCCTCGGCTTCGAGCAGTCCGACGGCACGTTCACCGAGCTCGCGGCCCTCGACGGCCGCTACCTCTCGACGGAGGTCGCCGGCGGCTTCACCGGCCGGGTCATCGGCATGTACGCCGCGGCGGGCACCGTCCACTTCGACTGGTTCGACTACGAGCCCCTCGAGGCGTGAAGCCCGAGCGGCCGACCGGCATGCCCCACGGCACGACCCGAGGAAGGGGAAGCACATGAGGGACATACGGCAACCCGCTCGCCACCGCGGCCGCGGCCCCGGACGCCTGGCCGGCCTGCTGACGGCGCTGCTCGTCGTCACAGGACTGTCCGCGGGCACCGCCGGGGCCGTGCCCGACCGCTCGGCGGAACCGACGTCGTCGACGGTCGTGGTGCCGGCCCGCGCCATGGACGCCGTCGCCGCGATGCAGCCCAGCTGGAACCTGGGCAACACCCTGGACGCCATCCCCGACGAGACGTCCTGGGGCAACCCGAAGGTCACCAAGGACCTGTTCGACA
The DNA here is from genome assembly GCF_029893805.1 of Streptomyces sp. SAI-135. Classification (NCBI taxonomy): domain Bacteria; kingdom Bacillati; phylum Actinomycetota; class Actinomycetes; order Kitasatosporales; family Streptomycetaceae; genus Streptomyces; species Streptomyces sp. SAI-135. Next base: position 8,526,166 of record NZ_JARXYP010000002.1, on the reverse strand, counting down.
CCATCCGCGCGCAGGGCTTCCGCAGCGTCCGGATCCCGGTGACCTGGACCGACCACCAGTCCGCCACCGCCCCTTACACCATTGACGCGACCTTCATGAGCCGCGTGAGGCAGGTGGTGGACTGGGCCCTGGCCGACGGCCTGTACGTCGTCCTCAACGTCCACCACGACTCGTGGCAGTGGATCAACAGGATGCCCGCCGACCACGACAACGTGCTTGCCCGCTTCGACGCCGTCTGGGCGCAGGTCTCCTCGGCGTTCCGCGACGAGCCGCGCGCCCTGCTCTTCGAGAGCGTCAACGAACCGGTCTTCGACAACGCCACGGACGCGCAGAAGACACAGCTCCTCGACGAGCTGAACACCTCCTTCCACAGAATCGTCCGCGCATCGGGCGGGGGGAACGCGAACCGGCTCCTCGTCCTGCCCACCCAGGGCTGCACGCCCTCGCAGGGCCTCATGGACGACCTGTCCGCCATGATGGGCGCCCTGCACGACAGCAACCTGGTCGCCACCGTGCACTACTACAGCTGGTATCCGTTCAGCGTGAACATCGCGGGCGGCACCCACTACGACGCCGCCGCCCAGAAGGACCTGAACGAGGCCTTCGCCCGTATGCACGACACGTTCGTCGCCAGGGACATCCCGGTCTACCTGGGCGAGTACGGCCTGCTGAGCTGGCCGGACTTCAACCACCCGGACCGTGTGGAGCGCGGTGAGGCGCTGAAGTACTTCGAGCACGTCGGTCACGCGGCGCGCGCCGCCGGGGTCACCACCGCCCTGTGGGACCCCTTCTCCCTCCTGAACCGGGCAACGCTCGAGTGGCGCGACCCGGCCCTGTTCGCCTGGATCAAGTCGAGCTGGACCACTCGCTCGGGAACCGCCTCCTTCGACAAGGTCTACGTGCCGAAGTCCAGCCCCGTCACGGCCAGGACGCTCACCCTCAACCTCAACGGCACGAGCTTCCGCGGCCTGTGGCAGGGCCCGAAGGCGCTCGTCGCGGGACGGGACTACACCCTCTCCGGCGACCAGGTCACCCTCACGCCCTCGGCGCTGACCCGGCTGACCGGCGACCGCGCCTACGGGGTCAACGCCACGCTCCAGGCCCGTTTCTCCCGCGGACTGCCCTGGCAGATCGACGTGGTCACCCACGACACTCCGGTGCTGTCGAACTCCACCGGGACGACCGACTCGTTCACCGTCCCCACGCAGTACCGCGGTGACACCCTGGCGACCATGGAGGCCAGGTACGCCGACGGCAGCAACGCCGGTCCGACCACCTGGACGCCGTACCAGGAGTTCAACCAGGCCTTCTCACCGGACTACCCGGGCAGCACGATCATTCTGACGCCCGCCTTCCTGAACGCCCTCCGTGACGGCGAAGCCGTGACGCTGACCTTCCACTTCTACAGCGGCGCCACCGTCACCTACCACGTCACCAAGTCGCAGGGCTCGGTCACCGGCACGGCATCCTGAAGGACGGTCGTCCTCCACGGCCTCACTCCACCGGGGTTCGCGACCTCGTCGGGGTCATGGCCCAGCGGATGGTGTGCGTCAGCAGCAGGCCGGCGGGCTGGACCGCGAGGCCCTCCACTACGGGGACCCGGGGAAGCCGCAGGACACTCCGCGCCCAGGATGGGAGCAGGTTGACGGCGTTGGCCGCCAGGACGCCGTAGAAGGGCCGCACCGCGAGCGGTACGGGTGGGTGCAGCAACAGGAACCGGGCGGCGGCGCGCGCTTCGGGAGTGGCCCGCAGTTCGGGCTGGTACACGGCCAGCTGGGCGGCCAGGGCCTGACGGTCACGGGGCGGATCGATCACGCCCAGCGCCTCGGCCACCCGCGCGGTGTCGGCTACGTAGCCGTCGTACCCGGCCGCGTCGAGCGGCCGGGCACCGTAGCGTTCGTGGGCGCGCAGGAAGCTGTCGGTCTCGGCCGCGTGCACCCAGCCCAGCAGATGCGGGTCCCCGGCGTGGTACGGCAGTCCCTCGGTCGTCGTCCCCCGCACCCGCTCGTGGATACCGCGCACCCGCGCCACGGCCTCCTCGGCGTCGGAAGCGGTGCCGTAGGTCGTGACGGCCAGGAAGGTGCTGGTGCGCTGCAAGCGCCCCCAGGGGTCACCGCGGAACCCGGAGTGCGCGGACACGGCGGCCATGGCGAGCGGATGCAGGGACTGCAGAAGGAGCGCGCTCAGCCCGCCGATGAACATCGACGCGTCGCCGTGGACGGTGCGGATGGGCCGTTCAGGACCGAACCAGCGGGGCCCCGGAGTGCCATGGATCCGGGCGCGGTTGGCGGGCCCGTCCGGGCCGGCCACGCGCCGGAAGACGGCCCTGCCCAGTCGGTCACGGAGGTCGGTCATCAGCTCCGCGCCTCCTTCCCCGGCCCCTGGTGAGCACGCTGCTCACCTTTCTTCGCCGCCGGCCGCGCCGACGGATGCGGGCGCCCCTGCGGATGTGCCCCGAGGTCGCTTCCGGGCGGTCCGCGCAGCGCCCGCGCGGACCGCCCGGAAACCTGGAGGCGTCACCTGCGCCCGCCTCAGTGGCTCCGCCCCCGGAGCTTGCCGAGCAGTTGGCGCGCCTGGGCCCGGCGACGCGGATCGGCCGAGGCACGGCGCACCTGCTCGGCGGCACGCCGGCCCTGCGGGCTCCTGCTGAACTGCTTGATCTTCTCCAACATGCCAGGCATGACGGTCCTCCCGAGTAGGTCGACGGCACCTTCTGTACGTCGGAGCCTTCGTACAGTCGCGGCTACCCCGGGCCGACCGTCCCACCCCTGCGGGCGAAGTGCTGGCCCCGGTCGGCCTGACAGCAGGGAGTCCGGGCAGCACTACCCCATGGACCCTCAACCGCGTTTCACACTGGCCGCGACCACCCTCGACGCACCGGATGCCCATGCGCTCGCGCTGTTCTACCGCGACCTCCTCGGATGGCGGACACGGAAGGAGGAACCGGGCTGGGTCGAGATCGTGTCGCCCGACGGCACTGCCGGGCTGTCCTTCCAGACGGAACCGCTCTTCGAACGTCCGCGGTGGCCGTCCCGCGGGTCCGAGCAGCAGATGATGATGCATCTGGACATCGAGGTGAACGACCTGCCGTCGGCCGTCGACCACGCCCTGGCGCTGGGCGCCACTGTGGCGGACCTCCAGCCTCAAGCCGATGTACGCGTCCTGCTCGACCCGGCGGGGCACCCGTTCTGCCTGTTCGTGCGTACGGTGCTTCCAGAGCGCCAGTTCAGCTCTTCCGTCGTCGGGTAGGTGGGCGCACGGAGCCCGCGGGGGTGTCGTGGTCGCCGAACTCCTGGACGCGGGCGAGGCGCACTGGCTCCAGGAGCAGGCCGGCAGCGTCCGGCACGGTGAGGCCCTCGGCGAGCGGTGAGGCGTGAGTCCGGGATCTCTCAGCCCTGACGCGGGGGACGGCTCGTCCGGCGCAGGTGCTCGTCGATGAGGGCGAAGGTGGCGTCGGGCTGCTCGATCTGCGGGAGGTGGCCGGCCTCGGGGATGACCTCGAGCCGGCCGTCGCCGAACGCGTCGGCGTACGCGGCGCCGTAGGCCGGGGTGACGATGCGGTCGCTCTCGCCCCAGAGCAGGAGGGCGGGCACCTGTATCCGCCCGAGCCGGGACAGCAGCGTGGGGTCATGCATGTAGGGGTCGCCGGCGAGGATGCGCATGGTGGCCATGTTGGCCTGTCGGCGCGCGAGCTCTTCGGCGGGGGCGTCGGACGGATCGAGGTAGTAGCGGTCGGAGTCGTGCCAGGAGTGCTCCGCGACACCGCGGGCGTCGAGGGCGAAGAAGTCGGTGATCGGTTCCGTCTCGACCCGTACGCCGACGGCGTCGATCAGGACGAGGCCGGTGATGGTTCCCCCGGTGTCGCGGGCGGCCATCTCGGCGGCCGCCCAGCCGCCGAGGGAGGATCCGACGACGAGAACGTCGCTCAGTCGGCGTTCGCGCAGGATGTGCAGGTAGGCGAGGGCCAGGTCGGCCATGCCGGTGAGCCACGCGGGGCGGTCGGTGCCGTCCCAGCCGGGGTGCACGGGCGTAATGGCGTGCGCGGTACGGGAGAGGTGCTGGGCCAGGCCGGCAACGGTGGCGGGTCCTCCGCCACCGTGCAGGACGAGGACCGGCCTTCCCGCTCCGGCCTCGGACAGCGTGAGGGACAGGTCGGCGTATGCGGCTGATGCGTCGGTGGACATGCCACCACCTTAACTAAACATCTTTATATAAGCTAGCTTGGTCATGAAGTAGACTCGACGCATGCACGGTGAGCTGCAAGAACTCGGCAGGGCGGTCAAGCAGGCCCAGTACCGACAGCACAGGGCCCTCGACAGCGCCCTCCTGTCCGTCGGCACGACACTGGCCCAGTGGGACGCCCTGCGCGCGATCAGCCGCTCCCCCGGAGCCTCCGCACGCGAGTTGGCCGCGGCGACCTTCCAGACCGAGCAGGCCTTCGGCACGCTCGCCGGGCGCCTCACCGCCCAGGATCTCGTGGAGCGCCGGCCGGGACACGGGCGGCGCATCGAACACCACCTCACACCCAACGGCGAGCGGGTCCTTGCGGCCGGTCACAAGGTGGCCGACGAGGTGCTCGCCGACTGCTTCTCCCCCTTGCCGGACGAGGACCGCGCCACCCTGCTCGACCTGCTTCGACGCCTGACCGCATGACGTAACACTTGCCGGCTTGCCAAGGCTTATCGATATTCGATAGATTTCCATCGTAACTCGATGGAAGGCTGGGTCATGGGAAAACTGGCTGTCAACGCCCTGCGTGCGGTGCTCACGGGGGTATTCACCGGCACCCTGCTCGTACAGGCGCTGATGGTGTGGACGTTGGTCAGCGGGAAGGACCCGGAGGACGGTTCGCTCCCGCTGACGGCACTGCGCGTGATCACCGTCCTGGGCATGGTGTCGGTACAGGTCGCCGTGGTGTGCGTAGGGCGTCTGGTGACGATGGTGCGCCGCGGAACCGTGTTCTCCCACGCCGCCTTCCGGTACGTGGACGGCGTGATCGGCGCGATCGTGGCGGCCGCCCTCCTATGGTTCGCGGTCACCGTCGTCAACGCGCCGGGCCAGCGGGAGGATCCGGGTGTCAGCGTCATCATGGGCGGCATCGGTGTGGCCATCCTGGGGGTCGCGCTGATCGTGTACGTGCTGCGGATGCTGCTCGCCCAGGCCGTCGCGCGCGATGCCGAGGCCTCGCAGATGCAGGCCGAACTGTCCGAGGTGATCTGATGCCGATCACCGTCGACATCGACGTCATGCTGGCCAAGCGGAAGATGTCGGTGGGCGAACTCGCCGACCGCGTCGGCATCACACCCGCCAACCTGGCGGTGCTCAAGAACGGCCGCGCCAAGGCGGTGCGTTTCACCACGCTCGCGGCGCTCTGCGAGGTACTCGAGTGCCAGCCGGGTGACCTGCTGCGCTGGGAAGCCGACGAGGCGGCGGGCGGATGACGTGTCCCGCGAGTGCGCCGAGCCGTAGGAAAGGCAGCCCTGGACATCTGCCCCGGGCGTGAGACCAGGGGCGCAGGCGGGCGTACCTCCGCGGGCGCACGGCGATCACGCGGGTGCCCCGAGCGGCGGAGCGATACGTCAACTCGGCGGGCGATGTGAGGCACCGTCAGCCCGCGGGACTCTGGGGTGGCGCCCACGGAGAGCGGGCGCCCACCCACGAGGAAGGACCAGCGATGAGCCGCACAGCGCCCACCTCCACCCGCACCCGCGTCCGTGTCGCCGCAGGCGCCGCCGCCCTGATCACCGTCGCGTGCACCGCGTCCGCCGCGGCCCTCGACCGCTCGACAGGGAGCGAGTCCCCACGCCCCGCGAAGGAGGCCGCAGCCTTGACGGGGTCCGCCAAGCTCTACCGGCCGCTCGGCGACGACATCACCTTCACCTTCGACGCGCACCTCGCGGCCGAGCACCGGATGGATCCCGCGAAGGCCACGGGGACGTTCCGCTTCAGCCACTACCTCGACGCCGAGGGCGCCTGGGCCGAGGGGAGGATCGACTGCCTGCTGACCGGCGGCAAGGTCGCGGTCGCAACCGGGGTCATCACCGACACCGACCTGCCGGGAGCGAAGGGCAACCGGGTCGGCTTCACCGTGCACGACGTGGGCAGGCACGATCGCCTGGGCTACAGCTGGGCCTCGGTGGGCAACCCGATCGAGACCAAGGACCTGCCCAAGTGCGTGAGTTCGGCGCCGTTCGAGAAGGTGAAGAACGGCACCGGCGACTTCCGGGTCCTGCCCTGGGAACCGGACTTCACGCAGTAGGGGTCACCGCACGGGGAAACCGAACGAGTAACCCTGCTCCTTGAGCCGGGGCAGGATCAGGCGAAGGGCCTCGACGGTCTGGGAACGGTCGCCACCCGCGTCATGGAAGAGGACGGTCGGGCCACCCGGCAGTTCTTGTTCGACCGTGGCGACGATGGCGGCCGTGCCCGGTCGCTCGAAGTCCTTGGAGTCCACGTTCCAGCCCAGCGGACGCATGCCCCGGGAAGCGGCGAGCTTACGGCTGTAGGGGGTGAAGGCACCGCCGGGGGCCCGGTAGTACATCGGTCGCACGCCGCCTGACGCCTGGGTGATCATGCGTTCGGCGTCGAGTATCTGCTGTGACTGGTACGCCTCGGACTTCTTGTCCATGGTGGTGTCGTGGGAGACCGAGTGGTCGCACAGCCGGTGCCCGGCGGCCACCACCCGCTTCACCAACTCCGGGTGGGCCTGCGCCTGGGTCCCCACCATGCAGAACGTGGCCTTGACTCCGTACTCCCGCAGCACGTCGAGCATTTGGGGAGTCCATACGGGGTCGGGTCCGTCGTCGATCGTGATGTTGACGCCGCGGGCGCCCTTGTCCGAGGCGTGCGCGATGGTCACCGCGACCGGCTTCACCGCACTGGCCGGCGTGGTCGAGGTGGCCGTCTTGGGCGACGTACCCACGGCACCGGCCTGCGCGGTCCACACGGAGGCACCGGTGGCGAGCAGCGTCACCCCGAGTGCCGCCCCGAGCACCTTGCCGTTCCAGCCCCGCCCACCGTGCCGTGCCATGTCCGCCCCGCTTCCGCGCAGTTCCTCGTCGATGCCCTGATCACTCCGTGACCACCTGGCTAGACGAGGAACGGCGGCTGGGGGATGCGTCCGTTACGGATCAAGGACAAATCCGGGAGGGTTCACGGACAACTCGGCCGCCGAAAGGTCGCGGCAGGGTCGCTATAGCGTTCACCTTCGATCTGTTGCAACGATCGTCCAGCTGACGTTGCGTTGTCTTTGAATCTGTTGCAATGAAATTGCCTCAACTGCCTGCGGTAATACGGATTTAGCGCAACAAGTATGTTGCCGGGATCGTGAATGCAACGTAGCTTTTCGTTCATCGGAAACAGCGACGAACGCAGGAGCACCTGATGCAGAAGTTCGACACCCCCGCCCCCCTGACCACCGTCATCGACCTGCCCACCGCACACGTCCAGGTCATCGCCGCCGACCGCACCGACACCACCGTCGAGATCCGCCCCGCCGACCCCGCACGGAACCGCGACACCAAGGCCGCCGAGCACATCGAGGTCGAGCACCGCGACGGCGTCCTGCGGATCACCGGCCCCGGCGATCAGCACCCAGCGCGGCCACATCACCATCCACGAGGCCGTCACCGGCACCCTCGAACTCACCACCCAGCAAGGCGACATCACCCTCGCCACCGCCACCTCCGCCGCCCTGGACGCCGGCACCTCCCACGGCGACATCACCGCCCGCAGCCTCTGACCCGCAACCGCTGGAAGGAACTCCGTCATGACGTCGCCGCTCGTACACAGGGCCGAGACGGCGACCTCGGCAGGCCCCGGCCCCGTCGCCTCCTTCCTACGGTTCGTCATCCTCGGAGGCAGCGTCGGGGCCCTCTCCGGTCTCGCGGTTCCGCTGCTGGCCACGCTGCTGCCCTGGGCGGTCGCCAACGCCCTCGTCACCGCCGCCTCCACCCTGCTGTGCACCGAGCTCCACGCCCGTTTCACCTTCGGCACCGGGCGCCGCGCCAGGTGGCGGGAGCACTGGCAGTCCGCCGGCTCGGCGACCGTCGCCTACTTGGTCACCACCGCCGCCGTGTACGTCCTGCACCTGATCCAGCCGGCCCCCGGCATCCTGACCGAGCAGACCGTCTACCTCAGCGCCTCCGCCCTCGCGGGCCTGGGCCGCTTCGCCGTCCTGCGCCTGTACGTCTTCGCCGTCCGCCGCGGCCAAGAGCCCCCGGCACGGTCTCCGGGACAGCGGCAGAGGGGGGTCGCGCCGGTCCGCAGGTGGGCTGGCCGCTCCCCGGCCCCTCTGCCATGGTGTTCTCAACATGTGTTGGCGACAACACAGTTGACTCTAGGGGGACACATGCGAAGCACCGCCCCATGCAAGACCGAGCGGGTTGACGCGACCCGACACCGCGCCCTGGCCGCGTGACCGGCGCGGTCGGCGCGCCCGGCACGGCGGGCTCGGTCTTCCCGACGTTCTGTCACATCAGCGAGTACGGCGAGCCGGGGTACCAGAGCCTCCACAGCCTGCTCGCGCTGAGCCAACCCCTCAATCTGTGGGCCCCTTCCAGCGTGCTCATCCGCCACGCGACCCAGATCCCGGCGAAATCCTTCGTTCGTTACGTCGAGCAGGGGTTCATCCGTATCCAGGCCCGCGAACCCTGGCTGACCGACCGTGCACACCGGGACGGGCACCCTTGGGACTACGCCCGCTGGGACGACGAGATCGACGGGGCGTTGCTGTCGATCCTCCGCAACGACGAGGGGCTGCCGGAGAGCGAACGCAGGGTTCTCGCGGCGCCGCCCGAACGCGGTGCGGACTTGGCGGCGGAGCGGCTGGCCCGCGATCCCGGGCAAGTCGCGTACTGGTACGGCGCCTACCGCGGTGCGGGCGCGGCTCGTCGTATCCCCGAAGGAACGCTCGACACGGCGAGATGGTCCACCGACGGCATGCCCTTCAACGTCGCCAAACTGATCCTGCGCGATGCCTACAACCACGGCGCCGCTTTCGAACTCTCGGGCGCCAAAGTCCCCTTGCTGCTCAGCCAGGCGGACCGTCGTTTCGTCCGGCTGATCACCCGGGCTCGGACAGCTGACGGTGTTCCGGTACCGGCCCCTACGGCACCTTCCCGGAATCTGGCTTCCGAGCTGGCGGTACAACTGCTCGACGTTCTGCGCCTCCTGGACGTCCATGCCGGCCCGCGCGACCTCGACACGTTCCTGCGGGGACGGGGCCGTCAGGAACTGGTCCAGTGGATCGCCGACGTGTGCGAGCGGTACCGGCACCATCCCCGGCGGGAACTCGACGGCCTGATCATCCGCGAACTGCGCCACACGGTGAGCCGAGACCGTTTCCGCAGCCCTCTGAGCGAGCTGCGTGAGCGCCCCATGGCCACGGCTGTCGGCAGCATCGCGCTGGCAGCCGGGGCGGTGGACTTCGTGCTGGCCCCCGGGAACGCCATGGGCATCGCCGGAATGGCAGCGGGGGCCTACCAGTTGGTGTCGGGGCTCGCCCGGCAGATGGGATGGGCGCCCACGGCTTTCGACGGGCCGCAGTGGCCCTTTCTCTATGCCTACTCCTCCAAGGCGAAAAGGTCCCAAGTGGCAAAGATGGCGTACGCCTTGAGCAGGCACCCCGGCTGACCGAGTCGCTCAGGCATGCTGCATCGACGTGTGCCGACAGAATTCACGTTCGCATCGAGCGTCGAGACCGCCGTCGTCGTCAGGTGCGACGAAGCTGCTGCATGTGCAGACGTAGCAGTACAGAGGACCGCCGGGGTCGTAGTCCGCGTGACGCAGGCGGGCTTCGGCGGCCTCGCGTACGGAACGGCTGCGATTCTCCAACTCGGCGAAGTCGGACTCGTTCTGCTGGAACGCCTCGCGCTGAGCCGGCGTAAGGTGCGGCGGCGGATCCTCGGGGCCGGGCGTGTGCTTCCGTGCCACGGCCGAGTGCCGCGGGGTGAACTGCGCGTTGTGCTCGGCTGCGGCGTGCCCGGCGGCCTGCTTGCTCGGGAACCCCGGGAGGACGGCGAGGTCCTCCTCCGGACAGTACACATCCCACGTCGTGGGGGAGCCGAGGGCGGTCGGGGCTTGCTGTTCGGTGGGTTTCGTCATCACGGAAACACCTCCATGCGGGGCTGTGCATGCGCCCGGAGTGAAGGGTGAGTCGCCCAAGTCAGTGATGGGCAACCGGGCGTGGCCGCGTGCCTTCATCCGTGCTGAGCGCCATTCCATTGTCCGACTGGTGACACGGGCGCGCCACTTGTACAGTCCCGCCACCTCACCACCACCGCGGCTCACGGCCGGACGGCAGTCCTGACCGACTCGTGCAGCTCGTCCGCCGTGAAGCCGAGGGTGTGCAGGATCTGCGCGGCGGGGCTCTCCTCGACGCGGATCAGACCCAGCAGCGTGTGTTCCGTGCCGACCCAGTCGTGGCCGAGCTCGGTCGAAGCGCGGCGTGCCTGCTCGATGGCCTCCTTGCTCTCCGGACGGAACGCGATGTGCCCCCGGAGTGCCTTCTCCCCGGCCGGCGGCATCGCTTCCTCGATCGCGTCGCGGATGCGCTGCTCCGGTCCCGCTTTCGCCACCAGCACCTCGTACGCGAGGCCCTGCGGTTCGCCGAGGAGGCCGAGCAGCATGTGCTCGGTGCCGATGAAGTCGTGCTTGTGCGTCCGGGCTGCCTCCTGCGCCAGGACGATGCCGTGCCGGTTCAGACGGGTGAACCGCTCGAACGGGCCCGGTGCGTGCCGTTGTTGGGCGGCTTGTTTGGTCACTCCGATGGCATCGCCGATCTCGGTCCACGACGCACCGTTCCGCTTCGCCTTGCTGACGTAGTGGTCGATGAGCTGGTCACCGAGGTCGGACAGCGTCTGGGCGCGAAGTCGCGCCTCACTGATGCGGGCAAGTACGTCGGCGTCGGGGAGTTCCTCGTCGAGCCTGGCGATCAGGTCGGCGAGGCTGATGTCGAGTGGGCTCATGCGTCAATCTTAAGTTGACGACAGTCGATCGTCAATCTGCAATTGACGCTCACTCTCCAGCGTCGGATGGCGATGACTCAGCAGCCGGGGCAGTGTCACACCCGCGTGGCACCGTGAAGGGATGGACGAACGGCGTGCGGAGGGTGGGAGCCGGCCGCGACGGTCACCGCACGCCCCGAGCCGGGGAAGGCCGCGTCATGACCGACATCGACACACAGTTCCTGCGCAGCCTGTTCGACGAGGAAGGCAGCCTGCACACCGCCGGTCGCACCGCCCTGTACCGCCTCTACGGGCTCGAAGGCCTGCTGTACGTCGGCATCTCCACGTGCCCGCTCACCCGTATCCGCACACACCTGCAACAACAGCCCTGGGGCTCCCGCGTCATCGGCATACGGATCGACTACCCCGACGACGCACACACGGCCGAACGCGAAGTCGTCCACACCGAACGCCCCCTGCACAACATCGTCTTCAACGGCGCGGCCCCTCCCCCACCGCCCGACCGGGCCGCCCGGCTCAGGGCCGAACTCGCCGCACAGCAGCGGCGCCTCGAAGAACTCCAGGCCGCCGTACCGCAGTCCACCACCCACCTGCGTCTCATCCTGCGCGGCATCACCGCAGCGCAGACGAGGATCGCCAAACTCGCCAGGGACGCCCAGCAGGCCGCGGACGCGGCGAACGCGCAGAGCCCGTCCGGACGGCCCTCCGGACGGGCCGAACCATGAGCAGTTGTCAGTCGAGACAGAACTCGTTGTCCTCGACGTCCCGCATCACGATGCACGACTCGTTCGCGTCATCGGCCGGCAGCAGTCGCTCGCGGACCGCGCCGAGCGCGACCAGCCGTGCGCACTCGGCCTCCAGCGTGGCCAGGCGCTCCTCACCCACGAGCCCGGTGCCGACCCGAACGTCGAGATGCACCCGGTTCTTGACGACCTTGCCCTCGGGAACACGCTGGAAGAACAGCCGCGGGCCCACACCCGAGGGATCGAGGCAGGCGGCCCACGCCCCCTGATCCGCAGGAGGGAGTGACCCGTTGTACTCCTCCCACGTGGCGAACCCCGCGGGCGGCGGCGGCATGACATACCCCAGCACCTCGCACCAGAAGCGGGCGACGCGCTCGGGCTCCGCGCAGTCGAAGGTGACCTGGAACTGCTTGATCGTGGACATCGGCGCACGGTAGCAGTAGCGCCTGCGCCACCCGACGCCAGGCAGCGTACGGGTTGGTGACACACCTTGTGCACACGGAAGTCTGAAGCCATGACGCGACACAAGGCAGTAGTCCTCTCCTCGGTCCTGCTCTCCCTCGGCACGCTGGCGGTCGCCACTCCGGCCGTCGGCGACACCGGGCACGAACCGCCCGCTTCGGCCCCGGTGTCGAGGGCATCGGCATCCGCTTCCGCGCAGTACGAGGAGCGTGTGGTCACCGCCGTCGAGCGCGGTGCTCACACGCTGCAGGGCACCGATCCCGAGGGCGGTCTGCGGGACCTGCGCGCGCTGGGCCGTATGGTCCGGGACTCCCAGGTGGTGGGGCTGGGCGAGGCCACCCACGGTTCGCGGGACTTCTTCCGCATGAAGCACCGGGTCTTCCGCTACCTGGTCGAGGAGAAGGGGTTTCGGTCCTTCTCCCTGGAGCTTCCCTGGAGCAGCGGAGTGCGGCTCAACGAGTACGTGCTGGGCGGGAAGGGCGAGTTGAGGGACATCGCGCGTGAGGAGTTCCAGGGGTCGTACCGGATCTGGAACAACCAGGACTACCTCGACCTGGTCGAGTGGATGCGCGGCTACAACCTTCGCCATCCGGACGACCCGGTGCAGTTCATGGGCGACGACATGGGCTATGCCGGGCCCGAGCTGTACGAGCGTGTGACCGCCTATGTGGCCCGCAGGTACCCGCGGTTGCTGGGCCGCGTCACCGAGCTGTACCGCGGTCTGGCACCGGCCACCGATGCCGGCACCTACAGCGAGGAGTACTTCGAACTGCCGCTCGCCGAGCGCGAGGAGCGGGCTGAGCGGACCGGGAAAGTGTACGACCTCCTGCGCGCACAGCGTCCTGCCCCCGGCACCGACGAGCAGGAACACGGGTGGACGGTGCAGCACGCCAGGGCCATCCACCAGATGGCCAGGGGCATGGCCTTCGACTTCGCGGACGAGGACCAGGTGGCGGCGATGATGAAGCTGCGTGACCAGGTCATGGCCGAGAACGTGGCCTGGTGGCACCGGCACACCGGCGACCGGATCCTGCTGTCGGCGCACAACACACATGTGTCCTACGACTCGTTCGACGCGCGGTATCCCAAGACCCAGGGCGCCTTCCTGCGCGACGCGTTGGGCAAGGACTACGTGAGCATCGGCTTCAGCTTCTACAAGGGCGCCTTCAAGGCCTTCGGCACCGAGGACAACGTGATGCGCACCTACCGGGTGGGCGCCGCGAAGCCGGGCTCCAACGAACACACCCTGGACAAGGCACACCAGGACGACTACATCCTCGACCTGCGTACGGCCCCTCAGCCCGCGCGTGCCTGGCTGGACCAGGAGCGCGGCACCTGGAACATCGGCGCCGGATGGCCGGACCCGACGAAGTACACGACCGCCCTCGGCCGGGCCCACGACATCCTCGTCCACCTGCACGACGTCGAGGCGACAACGTACCTGGGCGCACCGTGATCCCCTTCCTCGCACCACCGCTGGGTCAGGCCGGCGGTGGCGCGCCGGTCCCAGCCCTGGACGCCGGGATACGACATCGTCGTAGGGTCTGCGGCGGATGGGGAGGCGTGCTCCTCGACGGCCCTGCGGCTTGAGGAGGGGTTGCCCGTGTTCGACTACGACGTGGAGCTCGCTCGCCATCACGAGCGACTGCTGGAGGCACTCGGCGTCCGCCCCGGTGACCGTGTCCTCGACATCGGCTGCGGCGCCGGCCTCACCACCCGGGACGCGGCCCGGGCGGCGTCACCGGGTACCGCCCTCGGCATCGACGTCTCGGGCCCGATGCTGGCGCGGGCCCGCCGCAAGGCCGGGGTGGAAGGGCTGCGGAACATCGATTTCGTGCAGGGCGACGCCCAGGAGTACGCCTTTGCGCCGGAGCACTTCGCTTCGGCCGTCAGTCGGTTCGGCACGATGTTCTTCTCCGACCCGGTCGCCGCGTTCGCCAACATCGGGCGGGCCCTGCGCCCTGGTGCGCGCTTCGTGCAGCTGGTCTGGCAGGCCGCCGAGCGTCAGGAGTGGCACACCGCGATCCGGGCGGCGCTCTCTCCCGGGGCAGCTCGGCCGGCGTCCTCATCAACGGCCGACGGCCCCTTCTCGCTGGCCGAGCCGCACGTCGTGACCGATGTCCTGGCCCGGTCCGGCTTCACGGCGGTGGAGGTCACCGACGTACGCGAGCCCGTCTGCTACGGCCCGGACGCCGAGCGCGCGCTGGCTGCCGTACGCCAGTTGCGGATGGTGAAGGACCGGGTCACCGACCTGGACGCCGTCTCCGCGGAGCGTGCCCTGGACCGGTTGCGCGGGACTCTACAGGCGCACGACACCGGTGAGGGCGTGTGGTTCGACTCCCGTGCCTGGTTGGTCGTCGCTCACCGAAATCCGGGGCACGGCAGCGGGGTGACGACATGGCACGGGTGATCGCCCGGCCCCTATCCGGCGGCGAGCTCGCCGGGAGCGGTGTCGTCACTCTCGGTGAGGCGCAGGTGGGCGGTGATCTCCTTGCCTCTGCCGCGGGGGGTGACGACGACTCTGTCGCTGACCGAGTGCACCAGGCGCAGGCCGTGCCCGCCGACACGGCCGCGGTCGGGCGGCTGGACCACCGGCGCGTCGGGCGAGGAGTCGTACATGCTGATCGACAGTTCCTCGCCGGTCAGCCGCAGCGTCAGGGCGCAGGGGCCGGGGGCGTGCCGCAGCACGTTCGTGACGAGCTCGCTGACGACGAGTTCGGCGTCCGTGAGCCGGGAGTCGGGGACGGCCGGGCGGTCGCTGCCCGGAGCGTGGGCGAGGACGGCGCGCACATCCCGCCGCGCTTCCACGGCGCGGGGAGTGCTCGGACCCCAGGCCGCGGCATAGCGCAGCCTGGCATGATCGTCCCTGCCCACCTCATCCGCCGCCTGCTGCATAAGCGGGATGATCATGTGGAGCTCTTTCGTCGCGTTCAACCACTTCTGGCCGGTTGCCGCTCTTGCGGCTACCCGGTCGCCGGGCGCGTACGCAGGCCGTGTGCGGTCGCACGGCAGCCGGGCGACGAGCGGCCGGTCAGGCCTGGCCGGGGCGGTCGGAGCGGACCCGCTGGGCGACGTCGCGCAGCTTGATGTTGTGCTGTTGCGAGATGCGGCGCAGCACGCTGAAGGCGTCGTCCTCGCTCAGCTTGTGCCGTTCCATCAGGATGCCCATGGCCTCACCGATGGCATGCCGGGTCTTCATGGCGTCCTCGAGCTGGTCGATCGTACGGGCGTCGGCCAGGGCGACGGCGGCGTGCGAGGCCAGCATCCAGCCGGCGGTCTCGATGTCCTTGTCGAAGGCGCCGGGGCGGCGGGAGTAGAGGTTCAGCGCGCCGAAGTCCTCGTCATGGGTGTAGAGCAGCACCCCGGTCATGCTGCCGATGCCCAGGTCGCGGGCCGCTTCCGCGAAGCGCGGCCAGGCCGGCTGCGGCCGGGTGATGTCCGCGATGCGGAACACGCGCTCCCCCTTGCCGCCGTCGGCGCGGGCGGCGAGATCGAAGCACGGGCCCTCGGCCAGCTCGCCCTGCAAACGGTCGGACGCCTCCACCACGTCGCCGCAGGCGGACAGGGTGACCGCCCGGCCCTTGCGGACCGCCAGGATCCCCGCCGCGTCGCAGCCCTCGACCAGACGCACCGCCGACGCCGCGATCTCGTCCAGCGTGCCCTGGACGGACTCCTGCGCCAGCAGGTTCCGCGCAAGCTGGGCCATCGCCTCGGCGAACTCCCGCCACTCCACCGCCACCACCCACCTCCACCGGTGCGGCCACCCTACCGCCGACCCGGTCCCGGCCGCCGCGCCACCGTGGGCTGCGGCCGGGGGTGCCCGGTCCCGGGGGCACCCGGCACCCGCTCGACGGCGGCGCGGTGCGGCTCCCGCCGCGACGGGCCAGGTCATCGGTGGTCGCCGGCTCCGGCAGCAGCCGGTCGAGGGCTTCTGCAAGCGGGCCGTCGCCCCCCGGCGTGCGGGCGGGGAGGCGACGGGCATGGCCGGGAGGCCGCACCTTGACACGGCCTCCCCGGCTCGTGTCTGAACCGGAGAAGCCTGGCCGGCGCGGCCCCCATGGGGTACGCCACCGCGCCCGGCCTGCCCTTCAAGTCCCCACCTCCGCCGGTGCTACTCCTGCGCAACCAGTGCCGGCCGGGACCGAACCGCGGCCCCTGCGTGAGCCGCGGTCCGCGGTGGACGACGGTTCAACGGTCCGCGTGCCGGACGCGGACGACCAGCTTGCCGGTGGCCCGGTCGTGCTCCATGTCGTCGTGGGCCTGCGGCACCTGGTCGAGGCCGTCGTAGACGCGGTCCACGGGGAAGGTGAGCCGGCCGGCGGCGACGGCGTCCAGGATCTCCTGGAAGGTCGCCCGGGGCAGGTCGGCCGCGTCGCCGAAGTAGCCGGCGAGGCGTACGCCCCTCGGCAGGTACTCGTTCGGGGAGAAGTCCCGCACCGTCCACTGGTTGGAGAGGCTGCCGCCGAAGCAGGCCGTGCCGTGGACGCGGACCGTGCGCAGGGTGTCGGGCAGGGTGGGTGTGCCGACCAGGTCGAGGGCGGCGTCGACGCCGTGCGGGTAGAGCTCGCGCACGGCGGGTGCGATCTCGCCGGTGTCCAGGACCGGGTGGTCGACGCCGTGCCCGGCCAGCAGGGCGAGGCGGTCGGCCCGCCGGGTGGTGGACAGCACGGTGGCACCGCGCCAGGCGGCGAGCGCGACGGCGGCCAGACCGACCGACGAGGTGCCGCCGCGGATCAGGACGGACTGGCCGGGCCTGAGGTCCAGGCCGACGGTGAGCGAGCCGTAGGCGGTCTGCACCATCTCCGGCAGCGCGCCCAGCACCTCCCAGGGCAGGTCCGTGTCGACGGGGATGACCTGGGACAGCGGCACGGAGGTGTACTCGGCGTAGCCGCCGTCGTAGGTGCGCCCCATGTCCCCCATCATCGCGACGACCTTCTGTCCGGTGACGAGCCCGCTGTCGGCCGGGGACGCGTCGACGGTGCCTGCGGCCTCGATGCCCGGCACCCGGGGGAAGCTCACGCCCTCGCTGAGGCCCAGCCGGAGCTTCAGCTCGGAGCGGTTGAGGCCGAACGCCTCCACGCGGATGCGCACCCAGCCGTCCCTCTCGGCCGGGAGCGGGAGTGTGGCCGGCCGCAGGTTGTGCACCGGGCCGGGAGCGGAGAGCCGGATCGCGCGCATCGTGCTCGGCGAGGACGTCATGAGCCTGCTTTCCACCCGGGGACAGGAGAGGCGGTCGGCGGTGGACAACGTGCAGACACCACGGGTTCATTCCCGACTCGTCCCGACGGACGGCCTGTTGAGACCACCGTCGAGATCCACCGGCACGGCACCGGCCGCGCGCTCGATCCGGCCCGCAGACGCATGGTCGGTGTCATCGCCGTCACCTTCGATGACTCCGGGCACCGGGGCGGGAAGTGCCGACCCGAGGTGGCGGGCGACGGAGGTGAGCGATTTCCTGAACACCTGCGCGAGCTGAGCTACGCTCGTCTCCCGCTGCGGGCGAACTGGCGTGCATCGAATGTGACTTCGGGGGATTTCTTGTCGGGACAGCGGCCGGAGTCGGCGGACGACGCGGCTGCCGCGCTGCGGCAGACCGGTGCCTCACCCCTGCGGCTCGGTGACCCGAGGCGCGTCGGACCGTACGCGCCGGTGGCGCTGCTCGGCAGTGGCGGGATGGGACGGGTCTATCTGGCGCGTCCCGCGGACGACAGCCCGGGTCTGGTCGCGGTCAAGGTGATCAGGCCGGAGTACGCGGAGGACCCCAGGTTCCGGCGCCGCTTCGAGCGTGAGGCGGCCGTGCACGCCCGCCTGCGGACACCGCACGCACCGCGCCTGTGCGGCACGGGCTTCGAGGACGAGCTGCTGTGGATGGCCACGGAGTACCTCCCGGGTTTCGATCTCGCGGAGGCGGTGAAGGAGTACGGCGCCCTGGGCGCGGACGCGGTGTGGCGGCTGGTGGCGGAGCTGGGGCAGGCGCTCGCCGGTCTGGCCGTCGAGGAGATCGTGCACCGCGATCTCAAGCCGTCCAACGTCCTGCTGTCCCTGCGCGGCGCGCACGTGATCGACTTCGGGATCTCGAAGGCCGCGGACGCGAGCGCGATCACCGGCACCGGGAACCGGGTGGGGACTCCGGCCTACATGTCGCCCGAGCATCTGCGGGAAGGCCGCTCCGACACGGCGTCCGACGTGTTCTCGCTGGCCGGGACGCTGGTGTACGCCGCTTCGGGCCGCGCGCCGTTCGGTGACGGCACCGGGGTCGACGTGATGCACCGGGTGGCGTACGAGGACCCCAACCCCGGGGTGATCGGGGGGATCTCGGCGGCGGACGAGGAGCTCGGCGCCCTGCTGACCGCCTGTCTCGACAAGGAGCCCGCGCGGCGGCCGACCCCGCAGGAGCTGGTCGACGCCGCCCGGGCGCACCCCGTGGCCGCCGCCTGGCCGGAGCCGCTGGGCGGCAAGGTGCTCGCCCGGCAGCAGGCGTACGAGGCGCTGCACGGTCTGCCGGTCGCGGATCTGGGCTGTCTGCGGTCGCCGGGTGCGCCGCCGCCGCTGTCCGCGCGTCCGCCGCGGCCTGCTCCCCTGTCCGCCGCCCTGCCCGCGTCTTCGGATGCGCCGCCGTCCGCGCAGGCCGCGAGCACTCCCGTGCCGGGCCCTGCGGAGGAGTCCGCCCACAGGCGCAGAAGGGCGTTACTGGTCGCCGCCGCGGCCCTCACGATCTGTGTCGTGGCCGCGGTGGCGTTGCTGCTCGTCCGCCAGAACCCGCCCGTCACCGCCGCTCCCGGACCCGGGGTCGGCACATCGGAAGGCTCCAGCTCCCGTGACCCCTCCGACGGGCCGGTGTCACCGGGCAAGGGCGGACTGAGCCGACCGGAGGCCGACGGCGCCGTGGCCGAGGGCGCAGCCGCGACGGCCGGGGCGGCCACCTCGGCCGAGGCCCGGACCTCG
Organism: Streptomyces sp. SAI-135; assembly: GCF_029893805.1. Taxonomy (NCBI): domain Bacteria; kingdom Bacillati; phylum Actinomycetota; class Actinomycetes; order Kitasatosporales; family Streptomycetaceae; genus Streptomyces; species Streptomyces sp. SAI-135. The sequence goes on along the minus strand of NZ_JARXYP010000002.1, from coordinate 8,507,049 downwards.
AACCCCACCGACGACCGGGACGACGCCGCTCTGCCCCCGGGTGGCGATCCGTCCGCCACGCCGTCCCCCACCCCGTCCTCCGGCAGTCCGTCCGCCGGGACCGACACCGCTCCCTGGCTCTCGGAGTGCACCTACTACGACGGCTACGGACGCACCCGCCCCGGGGACAGCGGCCGACGCGTCCAGCAGGTGCAGTGCATGCTGACCGAGCGCGGCTACAGCGTGGGAAGCACCGGCGTGGACGGTGAGTTCGGGTCCGGCACCGAGTCCGCGGTCCGCGCCTTCCAGGACGAGCGGGGCCTGAACGCCGACGGTGTCGTGGCGCACGACACCTGGGTCGCGCTGCGCAGCTCCGACTGACGCACGGTTCAGCGGACCGGCTCACCGATGCCCAGCAGGTTGCCCTCGCTGTCGCGGAACCAGGCCGCGCGTTCCCCCCGGGCGTTCTTGCTCGGGTAGTTGCCGTCGACGTCGGCAATGCCGTTGACGGTACGCAGACCGGGAACGTCGACCTCCTCGAACACCACTCCGCGCTGCCTCAGTTCGGACACGGCCGTCTCGATGTCGTCGACCTCCCATCCCATCTGGGTGAAGGTGCCGGGTGAGGCACCCGTCGACTGGAAGAGGGCGAAGTCCGCGCCCCCGCAGCGGTACAGCAGTCCGCCGGGGCGTTCGTCGACGGGTTCGAGCCCCAGCTTCTCGGCATAGAAGCGCCGGGCCCGTTCCAGGTCCTGGGCGGGCAGCCGGGTCGCCACGCGCCCCCGGGCCAGAATGTTCCTGTCATCCGCGGTCATGCCTCCACTGTGTGCCCTGACACGGGCGTGGCATCGGCGGCTCGGGCCCGGCGTGGCGCACGGCCGGATCCGTGTGGTGGGGTCAGCGGTAGCAGGTGGTGACGCCCGGCCGCCACGGGCAGGCGAGGCCCGCGAAGCCGCCGTTCGCCACGACGTCGACGGTCAGCGGGTCGCCGCCGCGCAGCACCCGCCGGTCCTGGACGAGTCCGTCGGCCCCGTCCCGGATCGTCTCCACCAGCCACCGGCCCGGCCCCAGGGACAGCGGGACCTCGGCGGTGCGGGCGGCACCGGCGTAGAGCCCGCCCAGGAACCAGCGGTCCCCACTGCGGCGGGCCAGGACGGCCTCCTGCCCGGGTCCGCCGACGAGCAGACGGGTGTCGTCCCAGGCCGCCGGGACCTGGTCGAAGTAGGCGCGGGCCAGCGGTCGGTCCTCGTACGACTGCGGGGTGCCCGCGAACATCTGCAGACCCGACTCGTAGGCGACGGTGAGGCCGACCTCGGCCGCGTCGGAGTTGGGGCGCAGGCCGACGCGCTGGAAGGCACCCGGGGTGAAGTCCATGGAGCCGATGACGTTGCGGGTGAAGGGCAGGGTGGTGAGGTGGACGGCGGTGTTGGTGCGCTTCTCCTCGCCCGCGACGCCCTCCAGGGTCATGACCTGCGGCCAGGTCCGCTGGATGCCCTTGGGGACCGTGGAGCCGTGGAAGTCGACCATGAGGTGGTGGGCGGCCGTCTCCGCGAGGACGGTGTCGTACCACCGGAGCATGGGCTGCGCCTCGGAGTTCATGAAGTCGATCTTGACGCCCTTCACGCCCCACGCCTCCAGGGTCGGCAGCCACCGGGCGCGTTCCTCGGCAGTGTCGAGGTCGCGCTGGTGGATCCACACGATGATGCCGACGCCCTTGGCGCGGGCGTACCGGACGAGTTCCGGCAGCCAGCTGTCGGTCTGCCAGTCGGGGTCGGTCACGTCCCACTCCCCCGGCCGGTAGTACCAGCCGGCGTCGACCGCCTCGTACGGCCAGTGGCGTTCGGCCGCGTAGTCGACGTACGCCTTCTGCGCGGCGAGGCTCTGGCCCGCCTCCCTGCCGCCCGCGAGCCACGTCCACAGGACCGTGCCGGGCCGGATCCAGGAGGTGTCGCGGACCTTCGACGCGGGGGCCAGGTCGTCGGTGAAGGTGGAGCGGGTGACGGTGGCGAGGTCGCCGGTGACCATGGCCCGCCAGGGGGTGGCGAGGGGCCCGTCGCTCGTCACCCGCGCGTCGGCGAGCTCGACGCGGTAGCCGCCGGAGCCCTGGGTGTGGGCGAGGCGGGCGCCGGAGTAGGAGCCGTCGAGGCCGGACTCGGCGAGCAGGGTGTAGCCGCCGTCGGTCGAGAACAGGGCCTGGGGGGAGTACTCGCCGCTGGGGGCGGTCGCCGCGGTGTACTGGGCGAACTGCCCCTCGTTGTCCGCCCGGTAGGTGCCGAGCCAGGCCTTCGCGTCCGCCGGGGGGTTGAAGGCGGACGCCTCGCCGAGGACGTCACCGGTTGTGGCGGGCAGTACGTACCGGTAGGCGACACCGTCCGCGGAGGCACGGACGACGAGGTCGAGACGGGCGCCCGCGGCAGTGGTGAAGGACAGCCGGGTCTCGTTCATGCGGACCCGCCGGTCCAGCCGTTTGCCGGACTTGGTGCGGTAACGCTCCTGAACGGTAGGGCTCTTGCGGTGCAGGAAGCGCAAGTCCGCGGAAAGGTCGGCCTGTTCGGTGACGAGGCCGACGGGTGACGGCTCGATGACCGTACGGCCGTCCCGGGTGACGGCCAGGCTCAGCGTGCCCCTGCTGTCGTCGAGGGTGACCTCGGCGCGCGGGGCGTGTGCTCCCGCGGACAGGGACCAGGACCGGTCGTGCCGGTCGTGTTGTTCGGCTCGGGCGGGTGCTGTGGTGAGGAGTGCGGCCGCCAGCGAGGCGCAGAGCGCGGTGACCGCGGTTCTGATCGGAACTGCCATCGAAAGCCTCCGAGTTGTGTTGCCTTTGTCGGCCTTTACGGCAGTCCCCACGCCGGTCCCGGCTCGCTGACGGCGACGGGCGCGATGCTCAGGTCGGGTCGGGAACCGGTGTGGACGAGCACCTCGCGGCCGCGGGGCAGGTCGATGGCGAGGGTGCCGTCACCGAGGTCGTGGGTGCGGGCCGCGGTTCCGTCCTCCAGAACAGCGGTGAGCCGGCCGGTGAGGCCGTGCCGCAGCTTGAGGGGTTCGCCCGCCAGGCTCCTGACCCGGACGAAGCGGGTGGTCCCCGCTTTGCGGACGGCGCTGACCAGGAAGGCGCCCTGGGTGCGGAAGTTGTGCAGCGTGAGGTCCGCCCAGGCGGTGGGGACGGCCGGGAAGACGCGGATGGTCCCGCCCCAGCTCTGGCAGAACATGTCGTGCAGGGACTGCGAGGCGGACAACGGGGTCTCGATGACCGGGCCGGCCTCGGTGTAGTGGGTGTTGGCCCGGCAGGGGTAACGGGTGGTCGGGTCGAAGAACTTGCGGAGGTAGGTGATCGCGGTGTCGCCGTCGCCGGTCATGGCGTACAGGGAGGCGGCACCGGTGTAGCTGTAGCCGCGGTGGGCGCCGGTCAGCGCGTGCCAGCGGGTCACCGACCTGGAGATCAGGTCGCGGTTCTCGGGCTGGTCCCAGTTGACGAGGTACAGCGGGTACACCATCAGCAGGTGTGAGTAGTGCCGGTGGGACTGCGCGTACGGGGTCTCGGCGCCGATCATGAAACCGTCGTCGTCGACCGGGTACGGCGTGAGCCGGGCGAGCACGTCCTGCCAGCGTGGCTTCAACTCATCGTCCACGCCGAGCAGTTCGGCGGACTCGATGAGGGTCTGGCAGCCCCAGCGGATGAGGGCGAGGTCGTAGTTGGTGTCCTGCGGCGGCACTACGGGGTACTCGGGCGAGAGGGTGCTGGGCAGGTGGAGCTTGCCGTCGCTGCCCGGGGTGAGGAAGTGCAGGTAGTAGTTGATCGCCCGGCGCAGGATGGGGTAGATCGTGTCGCGCAGCAGGGAGCGGTCCATGGAGTGGCGGTAGGACAGCCACACGTTGTGCAGGGCCCAGGTGAGGTCGCCGGTCTCGGCTCCGGAACCCGGCCGGCCCACGCCCCGGTTGGCGAACATGTCGGAGCTGCGGCCGATGCCCGCGCTGTCGGCGCGGTAGGCGGCGGGCACGTTGGCGATGAGCTGTTCCTGGTTCTGGCGCAGGGTGGTGGCCAGGGAGTCGAGCTCCGGGTGGTTGAAGCCGTGGATGAGCCAGTACTCCAGTTGGACGTTGAGGTTCCACCAGACCGCGGGCCAGGGTGTGGGCTCCAGCCAGGGCCCGCAGGTGGCCATGACGGGACCGCCGGCGCGGCTGGCGGAGGCGACCTTGTAGAGCTGGATCCAGTGGAAGCTCTGAAGGCGCTGGTCGGGGAACGAGACGAAGCTCTTGCGGTAGAACGCGTGCCACCAGCTGGTGTGCCGTTGCCTCAGCGCGCTGTACGACTTCGCGCGGCGGAGGTTGCGCAGTGAGTCGGCCTCCGCGGCGGTGTCGGACGGGTGGCTGTGGCCGACGCTGAGGAGCAGGTCGTCGCCGGTGCGGCGGTGGGCGGTGGCGGTCCGGCCGCCGCCGGTGAGCGGCTGGAGGACCTGTTCGGTGCCGTCCGGAGCGGTGCGGGTGGTCCAGGGCGGGTTGGCGGTGTAGCCGGCGGGCGGAGCCTCACTGATCTTGCGGGGGCTGACGGCTTCCTCGGGGTGGAAGGTCCAGGTGACCCGTTCGCCGCCGTCGGCCGTGACGCGGACGGCGAGAACCTCGTCGTGGACGAGGGCGGCGAGGGTGAGGGTGCCGGCCGTGGTGGTGACGGTGCCGGTGAGTTCGGCGTTCCACAGGCTCAGCCGCCAGTCGACGGCGGTGATGGTGCCGGCCGGTTCGAGGGTGAGGTGGCCGACGGGCAGGCGGCAGGTGCCCCAGCCGCTGCCGAACTCGGGGCGGTGGTCCTGTACCCGTCCGTGCTGGACGGTGAAGCGGATCCGGTCGGTGCCGGGCTCCTGGTAGATCATGCTGCCGAGCAGACCGTCGCCGAGGAACGGGCCCTCGTGCCAGAGGGTGGGCAGCCTGGTCCACAGCAGGTCCTGAGCACGCAGGAATGCCGCCCAGGCACCGTCGGTGGTCATCGTGTCGCGGAGCTTCCAGGGGCGCGCGGTGCTCCGCCGCGTGGACGCCGGAGCTTCGGCGTGAGCCGTACCGGGTAACGCGGCCGCCGCGGCTCCGCCGAGCGCGGTGCCGAGTACGGCTCTGCGCGGCGGCTGCGGGTGGCTCTCCGGCTGTGAGGTCATCGGCGTCCTCCAGAGCGGGTCCTGATACATCGGGTGTATCGGGGAACCTAAGAGGGGCTCGTGTACCTGTCAATGACGACAACGCACCGGTAATTGCAGCAAAGTTCAGCCACATGGAGGTCATTGGGCCGAGATTCGCACGTCAGCAGGCCCAGACCTTCTCCCGCCATCCATCCGATGTATCGGGGAAGCGAGACGGTATCGACAGGACGGCCTGAAGGGGGCGTTGACACCCACCGCGTTCGGCGTCACGGTGAGGGTTTCCCCCGCGCGCATCGGGCTCGGAGGTCTTGCCTTGGCTGGTTCATCCGCACCGCACTCGGACACCGAACTCGTCGAACGGGTACGGAAACTTCAGCCCCTCATCCGTGCGCACGCCCTGCGCACGGAGCGGGAACGCCGGGTGGTCGGCGAGGTCGTCACCGCCCTGACGGAGGCGGGGGTCCACCGCATGAACATCCCCCGCCGCTACGGCGGTTACCAGTCCTCGGCCCGCACCCAGGTCGACGTGCTGAGCGAGATCTCCGCCGCCTGCGGGTCCACGGGTTTCACCACGCTGATCCAGGCCGGGTGCGCGTTCATCGCGGCGCTCTTCCCGGACGAGGCGCAGGACGAGATCTTCGCCGACCCCGGCGTCCGGGTCAGCGGCACCCTCGTCCCGAAGGCGAAGGCCCGTCCGGTGGAAGGGGGTTACGTCGTCGAGGGCACCTCCCCGTTCGCCACCGGCTGCCAGGACTCCGACTGGCACCTGCTGACCGCGGTGGCGGACTCCGGGGACGGCCGGCCGCCGGAGCTGCTGTGGACGGCCGTTCCGATGGCCGAGCTCGACGTGCTCGACGACTGGCACGTGTCCGGTCTGGCCGGGAGCGGCAGCAACAGCGTGGTGGCCCGTGACGTCCGTGTCCCGGCCCACCGGGCACTGCCCCTCGGGCCGTTGCTGGCCGGCTCCTTCCCGTCCCGGCTCAACAGCGCCGACCCCTTCTACGGCATGCCCGTCCTCCTGCTGTTCTGCGTCTGGACGGCGGCCGGCGCCCTCGGGCCGGCCAGGGCTTCGCTGGAGGAGTTCGGCGAACGCGTCCACCAGCGGGGCATCACCTACACGGTGTACGAGCATCAGCACGAAGCCCCTCTGACTCATCTGCAGTTCGCCGAGGCCGCGATGAAGATCTCCTGCGCCGAACTGCTCACCGACGACTTCGTCTCGCTGATCGACACCCGGGCAGCCGGAGGCAACCAGTACACGACACGGGAACGGGCGCGCATCCGCGCCCAGAGCGGCCATGTGGCGCGGCTGTGCAAGGAGGCCGTGGATCTGATCGGTTCCGCGTCCGGCGCGTCGTCACTGCGCCTGGACGTCCCCCTCCAGCGTGCCGTGCGGGACCTCAACGCCCTGAACCTGCATTCCTTCGTCAACCCCGCGGCCAGTCTGGAGCTGTACGGCAGGGTGCTGTCGGGGCTGGACGCCGGCACGCCGTTCCTCTAGGTGAACCACCGCTCGCTTTACTCAGGCGGGAGTTGAGTACACGTGCTCATACCCGCTGCCCGCCGCGCGGCCAGGATGGGTGCACGGCGCCACCAGAGGTGCCGGTGTGATCCAACTGAACCGTCGGGGGAATCCTCATGTCGCGTCGTATCGTTGTGTCCGTGGTCGCCGGTGTCGTCGTGCTCGGTGGTGCGGGTGCTTTCGCCCTCGCCTACGCCGGGGACCGGTCGCCGGCGCTGGCGCACAGCACGGCCCGCTACACCGCGCCCGACGGGGACCGCGACGGTTCGCTGGCCTTCACCACCGACGTCACGGCGTCCTCCGGGCTCAAGAGCGTGAAGGTGCTGGCCTGGCCCGCGAACTCGTCCTTCGCGAAGAAGGGGCTGACCGCCAAGGACATGGCCGCCGTGGAGTCGGCCGTCTGCAAGCCCTCGGGTGGGGACACCGAGCGGTGCAGCTACCGGGTCGCCGTCACCCGGGCCGACGCCGACGCGTCCCCGCGGGGCCTGTGGCACGTGGCCGTCCTGGCCACCGCCGAGAACGGCGACACGACACTGGACACCGAGGCGGCCGCCTTCAAGGTGGGCTGACCCGGACAAGCGCGTGAGCGTCCGCTCGTCACTTGTGCACTGTCGTCCCGAACGGAAGGGGTTCACCCGAGCGCAGGTGCTCCCTCAGCCACTGCTCGGTGTTGCTGACATGCAGCAGGGCTGCGGCCTGGCTGAGGGCGGAGTCACGGGTGGACAGCGCCTTGAAGATCGCCTCGTGCTCGGCGAGTGTGCGGCCCGCGGCCTTGTCGTCGATCAGACCGCGCCAGATGCGGGCGCGCAGGGTGCGGCCCGAGATCCCTTCCAGGAGGGTGAGGAGGGTCTCGTTGCCCGTGGCCGAGACGACGGCGCGGTGGAAGGCGGCGTCGTGGGCGTTGAGCTGTGCGACGTCGTCGCTGGCCTCGCGCATGGCGTCCAGGTGCCGCTTCACCTCGTCCAGTTGGGCGTCGGAGATCCGGGTGGCGGCGAGAGCCGTGGCCATCGGTTCGAGCAGCCGCCGTACCTCCATGAGGTCCTGCAGCGCGACCGAGTCGCCCTGGAGCAGTTCCACCGCGCCACCGAGCCCCTCCAGGAGCAGGCTCGGCTGGAGGCTGGTCACATACGTGCCGTCGCCCCTGCGGACCTCCAGGACCCGGGCCACGGCCAGGGCCTTGACCGCCTCACGGGCGAGGTTGCGGGACAGGCCCAGTTGGGCGGCCAGGTCGGGCTCCGGCGGGAGCTTCGAACCCGGGGGCAGCGCACCGGTCCGGATCAGCTCACGGATGTCCTCGATGGCCTTGTCCGTCAGAGACACCGCTCATCCCTCCCCCCACCGTGCGCAGCGGGCGCCTCCGGCCTGATCGGGCCCCGAGGCCGGAAAGCGCCCGGGAGGCCGCCGGAGAGGTGCTGATCACGGTGTTCCACGTTCCGTCCGACCTGTTCGGGAGTCCGCACGCCTAGGGCGACGTTGATGATACTGGGACGCGTCGGCGGGAAGACGATCGCGTCGTCGGGTGGGCTCGGCCCGCCTCAGCGCCTGACGTGGGCCGATCCGCCCGCGATGAGCGCCTCGACCTCCTGGAGCGAGGCCATGGACACGTCCCCGGGGGTGGTCATGGTGAGCGCGCCGTGAGCGGTGCCGTACGCCAGGGCCCGCTCCAGTCCGGTGCCGCCGAGCAGTCCGTGGATCAGACCGGCGGCGAAGGCGTCGCCGGAGCCGATGCGGTCCAGGACCTGCAGAGCGGGCATCCGGGGACCGGTGACGAAGCCCGTTTCGGCGGACCAGGCGGCCGACGACCAGTCGTTGACCCCGGCCGAGGGAACCTCGCGCAGGGTGGTCGCCAGCACCTTCGCCCGGGGCAGCAGACCGGACACCGCGGCCAGCGCGTCCGCCACCTCGTCGACACCGACGCGGGCCTGCCCCGGGTACGTCCCGGCCAGGCCCAGAGCGCCCACCACGACGTCGGCCTGCCGGGCGAGTCGCAGGTCGACCTCGCGGGCCCGCTCGGCGCCGCCGCGGCCTGCCCAGAGGCTGGGGCGGTGGTTGGGGTCGTAGGAGACCGTGACGCCATGGCGGCGCGCCGCGGCCATCGCCTCGTCGGCGGACGTCGACCGTGGTGTCCGACAGGCCGGCGAAGATGCCGCCGGTGTGGAACCAGCGCACCCCGGCCGAGAACATGGCGTCCCAGTCGACGTCTCCTTTGCGGAGTTGGGACACGGCGGTGTGGGCGCGGTCGCTGACTCCGAGCGCGCCGCGGATGCCGTAGCCGCGTTCGACGAAGTTGAGGCCGTTGCGGGCGGTCCGCCCGATGCCGTCGTCGCAGACCCATCGGATCAGTGAGGTGTCCACACCGCCCTGGAGGATCAGGTCCTCGACGAGCCGGCCCACCGCGTTGTCGGCGAGCGCGGTCACGACGGCGGTGCGCAGCCCGAAACAGCGGCGCAGTCCGCGTACGACGTTGTACTCGCCGCCTCCCTCCCACACCTGGAAGCTGCGGGCGGTCCGGATACGGCCCTCACCGGGGTCGAAACGCAGCATCACCTCGCCGAGGGCGACCGCGTCGATCACGACATGCTCCTCTCCGTCACCGGCCCAGCCATCCGCCGTCGACGGGGAGGATGGTGCCGTGGATGTAGTTGGCGGCGTCGGAGGCGAGGAAGACGGTGGCGCCGGCGAGGTCGTCGGCGTTGCCCCAGCGGGCGGCGGGGATGCGGTCCAGGATCGCTTTGCTGCGGGCCGGGTCGTCCTGGAGGGCCTGGGTGTTGTCGGTGGCGATGTAGCCGGGTGCGAGGGCGTTGACGTTGACGCCGTGCGGTGCCCATTCGTTGGCCAGCGCCTTGGTGAGCCCGGCGATGCCGTGCTTGGCGGCGGTGTAGCCGGGCACGGTGATGCCGCCCTGGAAGCTGAGGAGGGAGGCCGTGAAGATGATCTTCCCTTGGCCGCGGGCCACCATGGATGCGCCGAGGGCGCGGGCCAGGGTGAACTGGGCGCTCAGGTTGACTTGGAGGACGAGGTCCCAGTCGGTGTCGGTGTGTTGGGCCGCGGGGGCGCGGCGGATGGTGCCTGCGTTGTTGACCAGGATGTCCACCGCACGCTTGCGCCCGGCGAGGTCCGCGCCCAGCGCCCGCACGGCCTGGGGGTCGGCGAAGTCGGTGCGGATCGCCTCGAACGAGCGGCCCGCGGCGGTCACCTCCTTCTCGACCGCGCTGCCGGACGGCTCCAGGTTGGCGCTCACGCCGATGACATCCGCGCCGGCCTCGGCGAGGGCGCGGGCCATGGCCCTCCCGATGCCGCGCCGGGCGCCGGTGACCACGGCGAGCCGTCCGGTGAGGTCGAAGGCGTTCATACGGCAGCCCCCTGGGTCTCGTCGGTGTCGGTGGTGCAGTCCACCAGGATCTTCATCACGTCGCCGCCGCCCTCCAGGGCTTCGAAGGCGGCCGGTGCCTGGGTGAGCGGCACGACCTTGCTGATCAGCCGGTCAGCCGGGATGGTCCCGTCGGCCACCAAGGTCACGGCCTTCTCGAAGTCACTGCGCTCGTACAACCGGGCCCCGACCAGGGTGAGTTCGCGCCAGAAGAAGCGGTGCAGGTTCACCTCGCGCGGGCCGCGAGTGGATCGCGACGAGACACAGCCGGCCGCGCACCCCGAGCACCTCGACCGCGCTGTCCACACCTGCCGCCGCCCCCGACACCTCGAAAGCGACGTCCGCGCCCGCCTCGCCGGTCCAGTCCCGGACGAGTGCGGGAAGGTCCTCGGCGGCCGGGTCCCACACCGCAAGCCCCAACTCCTGGGCCAGCAGACGCCGGTGGGCGCTCAGCTCCACCACCCGCACATCCGCCCCCGCCGCCCGGGCGACCAGGGCGATCAGGACGCCGACCGGTCCGCCGCCGACCACAACGACGTGCTCGCCCTCGCGCACCCCGGCCCGGCCCACATCGTGCACCGCCACCGCGGTGGGCTCCACGAGCGCGGCCCGCTCCAGCGGGAGCGAGGCGGGCAGCCGTATCAGGGTGGCGGCGGGCACGGTCCAGCGCTGCTGCATCGCGCCGGGGGAGTCGATGCCGATGAAGTCCAGGTGCTGGCAGATGTGCTGGTGTCCGTTGCGGCAGGCCGGGCAGGTGTCGTCCCAGCGCAGCGGCATCACGGTGACCGCGTCACCCGCCTGCCAGTCCAAGACGCCCGGCCCAACCCGGACCACACGCCCGGACATCTCGTGCCCCAGGACCGCCGGCGCGGACACCCGGGCGTCCATGTCACCGTGGAAGATGTGCAGATCGGTGCCGCAGATACCGACATAGGCGGGAGCCAGCTCCACCTCACCAGGTCCCGGCGGTGCGCTGGAGGCCGGTGCGGTGTCGAGGGTGCGGGCGGACAGATAGCGGACGGCGAGTGTCACGGGGCAGAGTCCTTTCGGCGCAGACCGGGGGCGGACACCGAGGGCTCGGCATCCGTGGCGATGTGTGCTGCGCGGTTCGGCACGATGTTCGGTGGGGTGTGATCAGCTCGTTCCGGCCGTCGTGTCTCCCTGTGCGGCGACGGGCGCAAGGCCGTAGAACGCGGTGGCGGCACCATCACGTGGGCTGCCTCGACGGGCAGGGCGCGCAGGACGCGGGCGCCGTGACCCGGCTCGGCCAGGGATTCGAGGATGCCCGGATGCAGCAGTCCGGTCAGGAGCACGGGAGTGTCCTCTCCTTCTTGTCGGGCGGCGGGCGGACGGCTCCCGGCGTACGGCGGCCGTCAGACACGGGCGGACCAGACGGGGCCGTCGGGGTAGGCGTACTCCTTGAGGGAGTCCGTGTGCATCTGCGCGCTGAGTCCCGGCGCGGTCGGTGCGAGGTAGTGGCCGTCGGCGATGCGCACCGGGTCGACGAAGTGCTCGTGCAGGTGGTCGACGTACTCGATGACGCGGTCCTCGATGGTGCCGGAGACGGCGACGTAGTCGAACATCGACAGGTGCTGGACCATCTCGCACAGGCCCACCCCTCCGGCGTGCGGGCAGACCGGCACGCCGAACTTGGCGGCGAGCAGCAGGATCGCGATGTTCTCGTTGACGCCGCCAACCCGGGCGGAGTCGATCTGCACGATGTCGACCGCGCCGGCCTGGAGGAGCTGCTTGAAGACGACCCGGTTGGCGATGTGCTCGCCCGTGGCGACCTTGATGGGGCTGACGGCGCTGCGTATCGCGGCGTGGCCGAGGATGTCGTCGGGGGAGGTGGGTTCCTCGATCCAGTACGGGTCGTAGGGGGCCAGGGCGCGCATCCAGTCGATGGCGGGCCGGACGTCCCATCTCTGGTTGGCGTCCACGGCGATGCGGACCTGGTGGCCGACCGTCTCGCGTGCGGTGCGCATGCGCCGTACGTCGTCCTCCAGGGAGGCGCCGACTTTCAGCTTGATCTGGGTGAAGCCGTCCGCGACGGCTTCACGGGCCAGGCGGGCCAGTTTCTCGTCGGAGTAGCCGAGCCAGCCGGGGGTGGTGGTGTAGGCCGGGTAGCCGCGTTCGAGCAGCCGGTCGATGCGCCGGTCACGGCCGGGTTCGGCGCGGCGCAGGATCTCCAGGGCCTCCTCGGGGGTGAGGGCGTCGCTGAGCCAGCGGAAGTCGACCTGGGCGACCAGTTCCTCGGGGGTCATCTCGCCGAGGAAGCGCCACACCGGCTTGCCCGCGCGCTTGGCGGCCAGGTCCCAGGCGGCGTTGACCACGGCCCCGACGGCCATGTGGATGGCCCCCTTCTCCGGGCCCAGCCAGCGCAGTTGCGGGTCGTGGACCAGGGAGCGGGAGAACGCGCCGAGGTCTGCGCAGACCGTCTCGACCGGGAGGCCGACCACGTGCGGGGCGAGGGCCGCGACGGCGGCGGCCTGGACATCGTTGCCGCGGCCGGTGGTGAAGGCGAGGGCATGGCCCTCCAGTCCGTCGCCGGCGTCGGTGCGCAGGACGACGTATGCGGCGGAGTAGTCCGGTTCGGGGTTCATCGCGTCCGACCCGTCCAGGTGCTCGGACGTCGGGAAGCGCACGTCGAGGACGTCCAGGGCGATGATGCGGGCGGATGCGGGCACGGAGGAGGACATGGCGGCAACTCCTGTGGAGCAGGCGGGGCACACGGACCCACTGCGGCGGAAGGGTGGGGCGGCGGCGGAAGGCCAGGGGGCTTCGGCCGCGCGGGTCAGTCCTGGACCTTGCCGCCCGTGATGCGGGAGATGGCGAGGGCGACCAGGATGATCAGGCCGTTGAGGGCGCCGATCCACTGCGCGGGTACACCGCCCAGGGTGAGCACGTTCTGGATCAGGAAGAGCAGCAGGATGCCGCAGAACGCCCCGAACATGGTGCCCTTGCCGCCGTTGAGGCTGATCCCGCCGATGACGGCGGCGGCGAAGACGGTGAAGATGTAGCCGTTTCCCTGGGCCGAGGCGACGGAGGCCAGCCGTCCGGAGAGCATCAGTCCGGCGAGCGCGGCGAGCACGCTGCCGGTGACGAGGACGATCCACAGCACCCGGTCGGTCCGGATGCCGGCCGCCTTCGCCGCGTCGACATTGCCTCCGATGGCGTACAGGGAGCGGCCGAAGCTGGTCCAGCCGAGCACCACGATCGCGGCGGCGAACAGCACCAGGCAGATCCAGATGGAGGCGGGCATGCCGAGCCATTCGGCGGTGCCGAGGTAGAGCATCGACTCCGGCAGCTGGAAGAACGTCTGGCCGCCGGAGATGCCCGTGAGGACGCCGCGCAGCACGATCAGCATGCCGAGCGTGACGATGAAGCCGTTGAGGCCGAAGCGGATGATCAGCAGCGCGTTGAGTACGCCGACGACCGCGCCCACGGCGAGCGTGACGGGGATCGACCAGGCGCCGGGCAGCAGTCCCAGACCGTGTCCCGCGCCGGTCGGCACCACCAGCCAGGCCGCCACCCCGGGCGCGAGGCCCATCGTCGACTCCAGGGACAGGTCCATCTTCCTGACGATCAGGATCATCGTCTGGGCGAGGACCAGCAGGGCCATCTCGGACATGGTCTGCAGGACGTTGACGAGGTTGTCCGTCCGGAGGAAGACCGGGTTGACTATCTGGCCGACGATCGCGATGACCACGATGGCGGGGACGAGCGCGAGGTCGCGCAGCCGGGCCAGGGGTATCCGGCCACCGAGCAGCGTGGTCCGCCTCGCCTCGGGTTTCGTGGGGGCGGCGGTGTCCGCGAGGACGGTTTCAGGCATTGAGGTCCACTCCTTCCATCGCGGCCACGAGGTCGTGGTCGTGCCAGCCGCGGGCGATCTCGGAGGTCACCCGGCCCTGGAACATCACCAGGACCCGGTCGCACATGCGCAGGTCGTCGAGTTCGTCGGAGGCGATGAGCACTCCGGTGCCGGTCCGGGCGGTCTCCTCGACCTTGCCGAGGAGGAATTCCTTGGAGCGCACGTCCACCCCCGCGGTCGGGTTGATCAGGACCAGCAGACGCGGGTCGTTGGCCAGGGCGCGGGCCATGACGACCTTCTGCTGATTGCCTCCGGACAGGTCGGAGACGGGCAGTTCGGGGCCGGGGGTCTTGATCGCCAGGTACTCGATCATGCCCTTGGCGATCCGGTCGCGGCGGCTGCGGCTGAGGAACCCGTTCGGGCCGAGGCGCTCGGGCACGGACAGGGTGGCGTTGTCCGCGACGGACATGCCGGGGACGAAGCCCTGGTGGTGCCGGTCCTGGGGGACGAACCCGGCGCCGGCGGCGAGCGCGGCGGGCACGCTGCCCGGCCGGGGCCGGCGCCCGGCGATCTCCACCTGGCCCGCGGCTGCCGCCCGCAGCCCCACGACCGTCTCGGCGACCTCGGTGCGACCGCTGCCGGCGGCGCCCGCGAGGCCGACGATCTCACCGGCACCCACCTGGAAGCCGACGTCGTCGTAGACCTCGCCCCGCAGGCCACGCACACGCAGTGCGGGCCCGGCGCCGGGGACGAGGGTGGCGGCCCGTTCCCCTTGCCGGTCGGCCGCCGCCTCACCGGTCATGGCGGCGACGAGGTCGGAGCGGGGCAGTTCGGCGACCGGCGCCGTGACGATGTGCCGGGCGTCGCGGAAGACCGTCACCATGTCGCAGATCTCGTAGACCTCCTGGAGGTGGTGACTGATGAACAGGAACGTCACGCCCTGCCGTTGCAGGTCGCGGATGCGGTCGAAGAGCCGGTTGATCGCCGCCCCGTCGAGCTGGGCGGTCGGCTCGTCGAGGATGATGAAGCGCGCGCCGAAGGACAGTGCCCGGGCGATCTCCACGAACTGCCTTTGTTCGACGCTCAGTTCGCCCGCGAGGGTGTTCGGGTCGACGTCCACCGACCAGGTCGCCAGCAAGTCCCGGGCGCGGCGCCGGGTGGCCTGCCAGCTGATGAGCCGGCCCGGCCCGCGGTCGTGCCGGTGCAGGAAGAGGTTCTCGGCCACGGTCAGCGTCGGGATGATCGTCGACTTCTGGTAGACGCAGGCCACGCGCTGCCGCCAGGCGTTGCGGTCGGCGGGCCGGGGAGCGGGTCGGCCGCCGAAGGCGACGGTGCCCTCGTCGGGGGACTGCAGGCCGGTGAGGACCGACACCAGGGTCGACTTCCCGGCTCCGTTGCGGCCGACGAGCGCGTGTGTCTCCCCCGGCCTGATGACGATCCGGGCGCCGTCCAGGGCCACCGTCGGACCGAATCGTTTGACGATGCCCGTCGCCTCCACGACGGGCGGACCCGTCGGGATCCGTCCGTCGCCCGCCGGGGCGGGCGCGGGAGGAACTGCTCGCTGCCCGTCGCTCATCTCCACCGCCTTGTTCTCGTGAGCCGTTGCCCGCACGTGCGGCGATCAGCCGAGGTTGTTGCCCCAGAGCGACTTGTCGTCGCTCCTGACGCTGGGCACGCCGCCGTAGGTGCCGCCGTCGGCCGTGACCAGCGGGGCGGAGAGCTGGTCCTCCAGCAGTCCGTCGCGGACCTGGATGATGGTGCTGCCGTGGTCGGTCCTGCCGGGCTTGAACGTCTTTCCGTCGATCGCGGCCTTGAGGTAGTACAGGGCGTACTTGGCGTAGAGGTCGGCGGGCTGGGAGACCGTGGCGTCGATCTTCCCCGCCGCGATGTCCTTGAGTTCCTCGGGGATGCCGTCGTTGGACACGACGAAGACGTGCTTGCTGTCCTCGGGCCCGACCAGCAGGCCCTTCTGCTTGAGGACCTGGAGCGTGCCGGACAGGGCGAAGCTGGACTGCATGTAGACGCCCCTGATGTCCGGGTGGGCGGTCAGGTCGGTCTGCAGCTTCTGCGCGGCGACGGCCCCGTCCCAGTTGGTGGCCTCGCCGAGCACCTTGATGCCGGGGTAGTGCTTCTTCATGCAGTCGTTGAACGCCTCGGTGCGGTCACGGCCGTTGATGGAGTCGAGACCGCCCTCCAGCATCACGACCTTGCCCTTGCCGCCGAGCTTGGTACCGAGGTACTGGCACGCCTTCTCGCCGTAGGCGCGGTTGTCGGCGCGCACCACCATGAAGACCTTGCCGCTGTCCGGGCGGGTGTCCACGGTGACGACCGGGATCTTCTTCGCCTCCAGCTGCGCCAGGGTCGGCGCGACGGCGGCGGTGTCCTGCGGGGCCATCGCGATGCCCTTGACGCCCTGGCTGATGAACGTCTGGGCGTTGGCGGTGAGTTTGGCGACGTCGTTCTGCGAGTTGGTGGTCTTGAGGGAGAGGCCGAGCTGCTTGCCGTACTCGGGCGTGTACTTGATGTAGGAGTTCCAGAAGTCCGTGTCGGAGCGCGGGTAGTCGACGCCGACCAGCGGCGCGCCACCCGACGACGCCGACGTGGTGGAGCCGCTGTCGCACGCGCTGAGCAGCGCCAGTGCGGACAGGGCGGCGACGGCGGAACAGAAGGCGGTGCTCAGTCTCATCGGTCTCATCGGTGCTTCCTCGCGCCGGTCCCGTAGCGGGAGATGTTGCGCCTGGACGACATCCGTGTATCGCCGCGCAGTAGAGATGGGATGTTTATAGAGGCGTTCGAAGATCACGTCCAGACCTCGGCGCAACATCGCGGAACAAGGACCGTTTTACGATTGTTTGTCCTCTAGAGGTCACACCTTGAGAGCAAGATCCATCCCATCAATCAGCAACTTTCATCTCTGTACCTGGTTGACACGCCAGGGCGGTATGGCCGACCTTCATGCCTGGCCCTGCATTCCCCCCAGTCCCCTCCGCCCCCAGGGATGTGTCATGTCGAGCTCCACGTTCGGTACCGGTGTCGCCCAAGCCGCGCCCACCGTGTACACACCCGACTGGAGCTCGGTGGACCAGCACCCGCCGGCTCCGGAGTGGTTCCAGGACGCCAAGTTCGGGATCTACTTCCACTGGGGCGTCTTCAGCGTCCCCGCCCACGGCAACGAGTGGTACCCACGCACCATGTACGAGAGCGGGGACAGCGCCAACCAGCACCACCTCGCGACCTACGGCTCGCCCTCGGCATGGCCGTACCACAACTTCATCGACGGGGCGCGTAACCTGGCGGGCGACTTCGTGCAGTTCGCGCCGAGACTGAAGTCGGCGGGCGGGAACTTCGACCCCGACGAGTGGGCGCAGCTGTTCGTCGACGCGGGCGCCAGGTTCGCCGGCCCCGTCGCCGAGCACCATGACGGCTTCTCCATGTGGGACAGCCAGGTCAACGAGTGGAACTCGGTGGACAAGGGGCCGGGGCTGAACCTGCTGCGGCTGTTCTCCACGGCGATCCGCGCCAAGGGCCTGAAGCTGCTGGTCGCCATGCACCACGCCTACCACTACAACGGCTTCTACGAGTTCGCCCCCGCCCAGACCGACCCCAGCCTCAAGAAGCTCTACGGCCAGCTGGACAGGACGCAGCAGGACCAGCTCTGGTACGACAAGCTGAAGGAGGTCATCGACCGGGCGCAGCCCGACATCCTGTGGCAGGACTTCAAGTTGGACGCGGTCGACGAGCGGCAGCGCCTCGACTTCCTTTCCTACTACTACAACCAGGCCGGCGCCTGGGGCCGCGAGGTCGTCGCCACGTACAAGGACGGCATGAACGGCAAGGGCGAGGTCTTCGACTACGAGCGCGGCGGCCCGGCCGACCTCACCAGCCCGTACTGGCTCACCGACGACAGCATCTCCAGCTCCAGCTGGTGCTACACGCAGGGCATCGGCTACTACACCGTCCAGCAGATGCTGCACTCGTTCCTCGACCGGGTCAGCAAGAACGGCACCGTGCTGCTGAACATCGCGCCGATGGCCGACGGCACCATTCCCCAGGCGCAGAAGGACATTCTCCTCGGCATGGGCGACCACCTCAGGCGCTTCGGCGAGTCGGTGTACTCGACCCGCGCCTGGACGGTGTACGGCGAGGGCCCCACGAAGATGGGCGGCGGCGCCTTCACCAACCCGACGGCCGGCACCGCGCAGGACATCCGCTTCACCCGCAACAAGGCCGGCAACGTCCTGTACGCCACCGTCCTGGGCTGGCCCGGCAGCTCACTGACGATCAAGACGCTCGGCTCGGACCGGATCGACCTCTCCTCGCTGACCACCGTGCAGCTCCTCGGCTCCACCGCCGGCACCTACATCGACCTGCCCACGCCGGCCCAGAACTCCTCCGGTCTCACGGTCGCCCTGCCGTCCTCGGCGCCGTACAGCGCGGACGCCTACGCGTTGAAGCTCACCTTCTCCGGCGCCATCCCCTGAATACGGCCCCTCGTCGGCGCCGTCGCCTTCACGAACGTCGGCTGCACCGGAACCTCCGCCCTGTACGGCACCCGGAACACCTCCTCCCTTCGCCCGGCCCCCGGCTACCAGGTGATCGGCCACTCCGGCGACAACTGCACCGGCACCTCCTCAAGGCGGGGGGCGGCCGCCTGGAACGGCGGCACCAATCGGCGCCGTACCGGTCGAGGCGCCGTCGGGCGGAAGGGGATCTACGCTGGAAGCAGCCGCTGGAAACCAGCCCTGAGGGGCACGGCTGTCCGGACGGAGGCGTCGGGATGGACATGGCCGACGAGAAGGATGCCCCTGCTGCCGCGCTCGTGGTGGGTGCGGACGGCCTGGTGAGCGGCTGGAGCGAGAGCGGTCGGCTGCTGCTGGGCTGGACGGCGGAGGACACCGTCGGCCGCCCGGTGACCGATCTGCTGGCCGCTCCCCCGCCACCGGGCTTCCCCGACAGCTTCGCCGCCGCTCCGGATCACACGAGTCCCGTCCCCCTGCGCCACCGGGACGGTTCCACGGTGGACGCCGTGGTGACGGCTCACCCGCTGGGCGGCACGCAGGGCCGGGCGCTGGGTCATGTGGTGACGCTCCAGCGCTGGGAACGTCGCCCGGTGATCGCCGACCAAGCCTTCGAGCAGAGTCCCTTCGCTCTGGGGGTCTACGACCCCGAGCTGCGGTTCCTGTGGATCAACGCCTCCTCGGGCCGGGTGATCGCGCACTCCGAGGAGCAGGTGCTCGGCAGGAAGTACCGCGAGGTGCTTCCCGAGTTCGACCGCTCACTGTTTCCCGAACGGGACGACAAGCCCTACACCGACGCCCTCGCCGAGGTGGCGAGGACGGGCGAGCCCACACGTCTGATCACCGTCTTCCGCCCGCGCGGCAGCGACTACGCCAACGCCTGGGCCACCAGCATCTGGCCCGTACGGGATGCCGAGGGCAGGGTCCGCGCGGTCGCCAACTGGGGATTCGACATGAGCGCCGAGTACTGGGCCCGGCAACGCCTGCTCATCCTCAACGAGGCCAGCAGCGGTATCGGACGGACACTCGACGTGGTCGGCACCGCCCAGGAACTGGCGGGCACCTCGGTGGCGGGATTCACCGACGTCGTCACCGTGGACCTCTTCGACGAGGTGCTGCGCGGGGAGGAACCGCCCTCCCCGGCGACGTTCGCTCCCGGCGACACCCTCACGCTCCGCCGGGCCGCCCGGCACAGTGCGCGGGAGGGCATCGACCGGCGTGCGGGGCCGGCGATGCCGGTCAGCCATGCTCCGGAGTCCGTCGCCGCCCGCTGCATGATCACCGGCCGGTCCGCGGTCCAGCTCGCCGCCGAACCCAGCCAGGGCGGGGAATGGGCCTTCGGGCCCGGACTCGCCGCCGACCCGGCCCACTGGCCGCCGGGGAACCCGTTGATCGACGGGTCCCTCGCCGCGGACGGGCTGACCGGCCGGATCACCGTGCCCCTCCGGGCCCGCGGCGCGCTGCTCGGCGTCGTCGTGTTCTCCCGCAGCGACCGCCCTGAGGCCTTCACCGCCGACGACCTGATGCTCGCCGAGGAGCTGACCGCCAAGGCGGCCATCGCCATCGACAACGCCCGCCGGTACTCACGCGAGCGTGCGACGGCCCTGACCCTGCAACGCAGCCTGCTGCCGCAGCGACTGCCGAACCAGGAGGCGCTCGAGGTGGCGTCCCGCTATCTGCCCACCGGGGCCGCCGCGGAGGTGGGCGGTGACTGGTTCGATGTCATTCCGCTCTCCGGCGCCCGGGTCGGCCTGGTCGTCGGCGATGTGGTCGGCCACGGGCTGCACGCCTCGGCCAGCATGGGCCGGCTGCGCACGGCGGTCCGCACACTGGCCGACGTCGACCTGCCGCCGGACGAACTGCTCACCCACCTGGACGACCTGGTCCTCCACCTTGCCAGCGACCTCCAGCCCGCCGGGCCCTTCCAGCCGACCGGTGAGTTCGGGGCCACCTGCCTGTACACCGTCTACGACCCGGTCTCCCGCCGCTTCACGCTGGCGAGCGCCGGCCATCCGCTGCCGCTGGTCATCTCCCCGGACGGCACCCAGACCCCGGTGCCCGCCCAACCGGGGCCCCCGCTCGGCGTCGGTGGGCTGCCGTTCGAGGCGACGGAGATCGAGCTGGCCGAGGGCAGCCTGCTCGCCCTCTACACCGACGGGCTGGTGGAGAGCCGCGAGCGTGACGTCAACCAGGGGGTCACCGAACTGCTACGGGTGCTGAACCAGTCCGCCACCTCACTGGAGGACCTCTGCGACACGGTGACGAACGCCGTGCTCCCCGAGCGCCGTACCGACGACGCCGCCCTGCTGCTCGCACGCACGCACGCGCTGAATCCCCGGCACGTGGCCGACTGGGAGATCGAGCCCGACCCCGCGCAGGTGCCGCGCGCCAGGAAGTTCACCCTCGACCAACTGGACGCCTGGGGCCTGGAGGAGGCCGCGTTCGTCACCGAACTCGTCGTCAGCGAGCTGGTCACCAACGCCATCCGGTACGGGGCGCCCCCGATCAGGCTGCGGCTGATCCGTGACACCTCCCTGATCTGCGAGGTCTCCGACGCCAGCAACACCGCCCCGCACCTGCGCCGGGCGCGCGCCTTCGACGAGGGCGGCCGGGGTCTGCTCCTCGTCGCCCAGCTCACCCAGGGGTGGGGCACCCGGCACACCACGTACGGAAAAACGATCTGGTGCGCACAGTCCCTCCCCTGATCCCTGGCCGCGACGGGACACCACGACCTGACCGCCCCCGCCTCATCGCATCGGTCAACCCCCCGTGACCGCACACGCGGTGCCGTTGAGAGTGAAGGAACCCGGCGCGGCCGTGTTGCCGGTGTGCACGGCCTGGAAGCCGATGCCCACGGACGCGCCGGGTGCGATGGTGGCGTTGTGGGCGAGGTTCCTGGCCGTCACCTGGCCCGAGGCGGGCGAGTAGTCCGCGTTCCAGCCGGAGGTGATGGCCTGGCCGGCGGGCAGGGTGAAGACCAGGGACCAGCCGTCGATCGCGGTGGTGCCGGTGTTGGTGAGTGTGATGTTGGAGGTCAGACCGTTGTTCCAGGCGCTGACGGTGTCGGTGACCCGGCAGGTGGCCGTTCCCGGCGGCGGGTCTGAGGTCTGGAACTGCGTGAAGAACTTCCACACCTCTGCGGGCAGCCAGGTCCGGCCGCTGTCGCCGGGCGCCCCGTCCTGCGGAGCGGCGATGTGCCCTTCGTCGAACGCGGCCCAGGCGACCGGATGTCCCGCGGAGCAGCCCGCGTAGGTGGTGATCCGGTGCGTGAGGCTGCCCTGTGCGGGCTCGGGCGGGTTCTGGGCGGTGCAGCCGTTGTTCCTGACGAACCTGTCCCGCATCGCCCGTCCGCCGGAGATGCCGAGGACGTTGTCCCGCAGGCCGTGCACTCCGAGGTAGGCGATGGGCTGGGTGCCGCCGTCGCATCCGCTGAGCTGCCCGCCGCTCTGGACCGCGACCGCACGGAAGACCGTTGCCCGCGAGCACGCGAGGGCGTACGACATGGCGGCGCCGTAGCTGAATCCCAGGGCGAAGCGCTGGGTCGTGTCGACGCACAGGTCCGTCTCGATGCGCCGGAGCATGTCGTCGACGAAGGTGACGTCCTCGCCGCCGGAGTTGGCCCAGCCGTTGTCGAGGCCTTGGGGCGCCACGAAGACGGTGCTGTTGTTCGCCAGCCGCTGGAGCCCGTAGTAGGCCCAGGTGCCCGTTTCCACGGTGCGGCCCGTGGCGACGTCGGTCGAGGTGCCGCCCCACCAGTGGAATCCGAGGACCAGCCGGTAGGCGCGGGTACGGTCGTAGCCGTCCGGGACCCGCAGAATGAAGCTCCGGTTCTTGCCTCCGCTCTGGATGGTGTACGTACCGCTCGTCAGGCCGGGTGCCTTGCCGCAGCCGGGGCTGGCGGCAGCGGTGCGCAGGGGTGCGGCTGCCGTGCCGGAGGCCGTGGCCCGGCTGCCGGCGCCCTGGCCGGCGGCCAGCGCCGTGCCGCCCATGCTGAGCACGAGCAGCACCGCGACCATCGCGGGCCATAAGAGGGACCTGGTCCTTGTCATCGTGCAACTCCCTTCTGCGGGGCGGGCGTGAACTGCCACCAGTTCATGTTGAGGAGGTAGCCGCTGCCTCCGGTGAACCGCAGGTAGAGGTCCTGGGTTCCGGTCGCCCCGTTCACCGGGCAGGTCACCGTCGTCCAGGTCTGCCAGCCCCCGGTGCCCGGCACCCCGCACCGGCCAACGACGGTCCCGCTCGGCGAGCCGAGGCGCAGTTCGACGGTGCCGCCGCCGCTGCCGGAGGCCACGCGCCCGGTGAAGGAGGAAGCGCCCGCCCCGAAGGCCACGCCCTTGACCTTGATGTAGTCGCCGTTCTCGATCCAGCCGACGTTCATCCCGCCCTCGGTGGACGGTTCGGTCTCGATCCCGGAGCCCCAGGCGATGGTCTCGGCCTCCTGGCGTACGTACGGGTTGAGCGTGCCGGCCTGGGGGGCGCCCGAGTTCGTCATGTTGATCGTCGGGATCGTGCCGTCGGCGTTGTAGGAGAACCTCTCCACCGCGACCGAGCGGGTGAAGCCGCCGCCGCCCGGGAGCGCGCCGTTGTGGTAGAAGAAGTACGAACTGCCCTTGAAGTCCACGATTCCGGGGTGGTTGGTGAAGCTGCTGCCCTGGGTGGGCATGACCGTCCCGCGGTAGGTCCAGGGCCCGGTCGGGCCGGGCGCCGTGGAGTAGGCGATGAACTCCGAGCAGCACTTGGCCGCGAACACCAGGTAGTACAGACCGTTCCGTTTGTAGACCCAGGGGCCCTCCTCGTACAGCGTGGGGCGGTTGGGGTCACCGGTGCGGGTGCCGAACCCCGCGGTGGTGAGCGGGATCCTGGTGGGGCTGCCCGCGTAGGAGGTCATGTCGGCGTTGAGCCTGACGTACGTCAGGTTCGGGTTGCCCCAGTAGAGGTAGGCCTGACCGTCGTCGTCGATGAAGACGGTCGGGTCGATCTCGCCGTTCTCCACCAGCGGACGGCCCAGGGCGTCCCGGAACGGTCCGGTGGGGCTGTCCGACACCGCGACGCCGATGGCCATCCGGCCGGTCGCCCGGTTCTTCACGGGCACGTACCAGTAGAACCGGCCGTTGCGTTCGACGGTCTGTCCCGCCCACGCGTCGGCGGACGCCCAGCTGAAGGTGGTCAGGCCGAGCGGGGAGCCGTGGTCGGTCCAGTTGACCATGTCGGCGGAGGACCAGACCCGCCAGTCCTTCATGGTGAAGTAGGTGGAGCCGTCCTCGTCGTGCCCGGTGTAGAGGTAGACGCGGCCGTCATGGACCAGCGGGGCCGGGTCGGCGGTGTAGACGTGCTGGACGATGGGGTTGTCGGCCCGGGCCGTGGTGGGCTGCACCGCGGCGGGGACGACGGTGAGCACGAGGAGCAGACCCACCACCCAGGCCGCTGCCCGGGTGAGCCTCGTGCCGGCGGGGGGTGACGGTCGAGCCGTCGTCATCGTGGCCTCCGGGGGACGCTGGCTGGTGGACGGGCTGCCGGCCGGTGCTCGGTGCCCCTCATGTGCGGGTCCACTTCTGGTTGGCCTGGCCGTTGCAGGTCCACAGGACCAGCGGGGTTCCGTTGGCGGTGGCGGCCCCGTTGACGTCGAGGCACAGCCCGGCGCGGGTGTTGCGGATCGTCCCGTCGGAGCCGACGGTCCACTTCTGGTTGTCCTGGCCGTTGCAGGGCCAGGTGATGACCCGGGTGCCGTTGGTGGTGCCCTGGTTGTAGGCGTCCAGGCACTTGTCGCCGTAGACGCGGATCTCCCCGCCGGCCCACGTGGTCCACAGCTGGTTGGCGGCCGTGTGGCAGTCCCAGATCAGTGCCGTGGCCCCGGCGGCGGTGGAGGCGTTGTCCACGTCCACGCAGCGGCCGGAGCCGTTGCCGCGCAGTCGTGAGGTGGTGGCGGCCAGCGGGCTGCCACCGCTCACCCGGAACACGGCCACGCCGTGCGCGGGCACGCTCGCCGAGATCTGCCCGGACGTGCTCGACGTGCCACCGGTCCACAGGTCGGTGAGGGTGAACGGCCCCCCGGACAGGCCGACTTGCGCGGCCGTGGTGCTGACCGTCGCGGTGCCTCCGCCCCGGTTGAACAGACCGACCGCGACCGAGCCGTCGGACAGCGGCTTGGCGAACACCTCGGTGTCGCCGTCGTCGCGCACCCTGCGCCCGCCCGCGCCCAGCGCGTCCTGGTTCACCGCGAGCAGCCGCGGGTTGCGCAGGATCGCGCTCACGTCGGCGGACATGGTGCGGATGTCGTTGCCGGCCATGAGCGGTGCGCTCAGCAAAGACCACAGGGCGAAGTGCGAGCGGGACTCGGTCAGGGACAGCCCCGGGCGGCCGACGACCAGCATGTCGGGGTCGTTCCAGTGGCCCGGGCCGGACTGTGCCGCCAGCGGCGCGGTGATGTCCAGGACGTTGCCGACGCCCATCGGATAGCTGTTGGTGTTGCCGTTCTGCCAGATGTCGAGCAGGTCCTCGGTGGTCCGCCACAGGTCGGCGACCTCGCCCCAGTTGTACGTGGCGCCGGTGATGGCGTGGAAGCTGTTGGGGTTGATGCTGTACACGATCGGCCGCCCGGTGGCACGCAGGGCGTCTCGCATCAGCGTGAACCGCGCGACCTGTTCGTCGCGGGTACCGCTCGACGAACACCAGTCGTACTTGAGGTAGTCGACGCCCCACGAGGCGAACGTGGCGGCGTCCTGGGCCTCGTGTCCTCTGCTGCCGGTCGAACCCGGATAGGCACCGCTGGTCTGCGCGCAGGTGCGGTCGCCCGGCACCTGGTAGATGCCGAACTTCAGGCCCTTGCCGTGGATGTAGTCCCCCAGGGCCTTCATCCCGCTCGGGAACTTGGTCGGACTGGCCCGCAGGTTGCCCGCCCCGTCACGCTGCGGGTCGAACCAGCAGTCGTCGACCACGACGTACCGGTAGCCGGCGTCCCGCATGCCCGAGGACACCATCGCGTCGGCGGCCTGCCGGACCTGCGTCTCGGTCACCCCGCATCCGAAGCTGTTCCAGCTGTTCCAGCCGAGCGGTGGAGTGAGCGCCGGGCTGCCGGGCGCGGCCGTGGCGGTGGTCTGGGCCGCGGCCGTGACGGACGCGGCGACCGTCAGGACGGTGGCCGCCAGGACACGAAGCAGTTGTCTGCCCGTTCGTCTGGGCACGGTGGATTCCTTTCGGTGCGGGTGCTGCGGTGGTCGGCATGCCGACGTCAGACAGTGGATGACTGGAGCGCACTCATCGATCTATGGCAGGTACATGACAGTTCGCTGTATTCGAAATTTCGACTCCTTTCCGGACGTTCGCCGCCACGGATACTAGGGAGGTTGCTGAGGTTGTCAACCGCCCCAGTCGTGCCGAATTTCCCCCGATGCGGCTTCATCAGGTCGCCAGATGGCGAAACATTTCGGTGCTCGCGACGAATCATGCGAGACATATTGACGGGAGCTCTCCACCACCTACGATCCAGGGTGTCCCCCGCTCGACCATCGTTCGCAATTTCGAACAGGGGTTTGATATGTCATGCTCTCATCAATCCATGGGCCGCCGACAGGCGCTGGCCGCCGGCGCCGGCCTGGTCACCGGCGCCTTCCTGCCCCTGACCGGATCCCCCAGGACCGCCGCGGCCGCCACAGCCGCCGCGACCTACACGAACCCGGTCATCTGGCAGGACTTCGCGGACATCGACGTCATCCGCGTCGGCGACACCTACTACGCCTCGGCCTCGACGATGCACTACTCGCCCGGAGCGCCCGTCCTGCGCTCCTACGACCTGGTGAACTGGGAGATCGCCGGCCACTCGGTGCCCGTCCTCGACTTCGGCGCCAAGTACGACCTGAACGGCGCACGCGGCTACGTCCGGGGCATCTGGGCCTCGTCGCTGGCCTACCGCCCGAGCAACAGGACCTTCTACTGGCTCGGCCAGATCGACTTCGCCAGGACGTACGTGTACACCGCCGCCGCCGTCGAGGGGCCGTGGAACCGGCTCACCACGATCAGCACCCCGTACTACGACGCGGGACTGCTCGTCGACACCGACGACACGCTGTACGTGGCGTACGGGAACACCACCATCAGCGTGGCCCAGCTCTCGCCCGACGGGCGCACCCAGGTCCGCACCCAGCAGGTCTTCACCACACCGTCGAGCGTCGGGACCCTGGAGGGCTCCCGCTTCTACAAGATCAACGGGCAGTACTACATCTTCCTGACCCGCCCCGCGAACGGCCAGTACATCCTGAAGTCGTCGAGCGGCCCCTTCGGCCCCTACACCATGCGGCAGGTCCTCCTCGACCTGCGCGGGCCGATCCCCGGCGGCGGGGTCCCGCACCAGGGCGGACTCGTCCAGACCCAGGGCGGCGCCTGGTACTACATGGCCTTCGTCGACGCCTACCCCGGCGGCCGGATGCCCGCCCTGGCACCGGTCACGTGGACCGCGGACGGCTGGCCCGTCGTCCAACTCGTGAACGGCGCGTGGGGCACGTCCTATCCCAGCCCCGCAGTGCCCACCCCACCACGCCAGGTCACCCCGATGACCGGCGTCGACACCTTCGACGGTACGAGCCTCAAGCCGAGGTGGGAGTGGAACCACAACCCGGACAACACCAAGTGGTCCGTCGACAACGGACTGACCCTGCGGACCGCGACCGTCACCAACGACCTGTACTGGGCCCGCAACACCCTCACGCACCGCATCCAGGGGCCCACCTCCACCGCAACCGTCCAGCTCGACTTCTCGGCGATGCGGGACGGCGACCGGGCCGGACTCGCGCTGCTGCGTGACTCCTCCGCATGGATCGGCGTCAAGCGCGAGGGCGGCGCGACCCGGGTGGCCATGGTCAACGGCCTGACCATGGACGGCAACTGGAACACCACCGGCACCGGCACCGAGGCCGCGAGCGCACCCGTCTCCGGCGGCCGCCTCTGGCTGCGCGCGAACGCGGACATCCGCCCCGGCTCGGCACGCCCCGGCACCTTTTCCTACAGCACCGACGGCACGAACTTCACCCGCCTCGGCCCCACCTTCTCGATGGGCAACGACTGGCGGTTCTTCATGGGCTACCGCTTCGCCCTCTTCAACCACGCCACCCAGGCGCTCGGCGGCTCGGTCCGCGTCCTGCGCTTCGAGCTGTCGACACCCTGACCCGATCCCTTCGACCGCACCACCCAACCCCCCGCACACCGTAGAGGAGAACCATGAACCCGCTCACGCGGCTCGGCCGTCGCCGAGCCTCGGCGTTAGCCCTGCTGGCCGTCGGCGCCCTGGTGACGCCGACGGCCGCGACCGCCGCCCCCGACGCACCGGACGCGGTCCTGGCCTCCACGCTGGGAGCCCAAGCGGCCCAGTCCGGACGGTACTTCGGCACCGCGGTGGCCGCCGGAAGGCTGGGTGACGGCACGTACACCGGCATCCTGGACCGGGAGTTCAACTCGGTCACCCCGGAGAACGAGATGAAGTGGGACACCGTCGAGCGCTCCCGTGGCTCGTTCAACTTCGGTCCCGGCGACCAGATCGTCAACCGCGCGGCGTCCCACGGCCAGCGCATGCGCGGCCACACGCTCGTGTGGCACAGCCAACTGCCCGGCTGGGTCAGCTCCATCAGGGACGCGGGCACCCTGCGCAGCGTCATGAACAACCACATCACCCAGGTGATGAACCACTACAAGGGCAGGATCTACGCCTGGGACGTGGTCAACGAGGCCTTCGCCGACGGCGGCAGCGGCCAGATGCGCAGCTCCGTCTTCCGGGACGTGCTGGGCACCGGATTCATCGAGGAGGCCTTCCGCACTGCGCGGGCGGCCGACCCGTCGGCCAAGCTCTGCTACAACGACTACAACATCGAGAACTGGAACGACGCCAAGACCCAGGGCGTCTACCGCATGGTCCGCGACTTCAGGTCCCGGGGCGTCCCCATCGACTGCGTCGGCCTCCAGTCCCACTTCGGCACCGGCGGGCCGCCGTCGAGCTTCCAGACGACGCTGTCGAGCTTCGCCGCGCTCGGCGTGGACGTCCAGATCACCGAGCTCGACATCGCGCAGGCGCCGCCGACCGCGTACGCGAACACGGTGCGGGCCTGCATGAACGTGGCACGCTGCACCGGCATCACCGTCTGGGGCATCCGCGACAGCGACTCCTGGCGCAGCGGGGAGAACCCGCTGCTGTTCGACCGGAACGGGAACAAGAAGGCCGCCTACCAGTCGACGCTCACGGCGTTGGGCGGAAGTGCGGCGGCCCAGCGCACGGCCCTCTCCTCGCCCCGGTCCGCCGCGGCGCTCCCCTCCTCCTTCCGCTGGAGTTCGAGCGGCGCCCTGATCGCGCCGAAGCCGGACTCGACGCACAACATCGCGGGGATCAAGGACCCGTCGGTCGTCTACTACAACGGCAAGTACCACGTGTTCGCGAGCACCGCGAACTCCGCCGGGTACAACCTGGTGTACCTGAGCTTCTCCGACTGGTCCCAGGCCGGCTCGGCCACCCACCACTACCTGGACCGCACCGCCATCGGCACCGGCTACCGGGCCGCGCCCCAGGTCTTCTACAACGCGCCGCAACGCCTGTGGTACCTCGTCTACCAGACCGGCAACGCGTCGTACTCGACCAATCCCGACATCAGCAACCCCAACGGGTGGAGCGCCCCGAAGAACTTCTACTCGTCGATGCCGGACATCATCCGGCAGAACATCGGCAACGGTTACTGGGTCGACATGTGGGTGATCTGCGACAGCGCCAACTGCTATCTGTTCTCCTCCGACGACAACGGACACCTGTACCGCTCCCGGACGAGCGTCGGCCAGTTCCCCAACGGGTTCACCGACACCGTCATCGCGGCCCAGGACTCCAAGTACGCGATGTTCGAGGCGAGCAACGTCTACAAGGTGCAGGGCAGCAACCAGTACCTGCTCCTCGTCGAGGCCATCGGCTCGGACGGCCGGCGCTACTTCCGCTCCTGGACCTCCAGCAGCCTCGCCGGCTCCTGGTCACCTCTGGCCGCGTCCGAGAGCAACCCGTTCGCCAAGTCGGGCAACGTGACGTTCCCCTCCGGTGCCTGGACCCGCGACATCAGTCACGGCGAGATGATCCGCGCGGGCTACGACCAGACACTCACGATCCCCGCCTGCCGGCTCCAGTACCTGTACCAGGGCAAGGACCCCAACGCCGGCGGTGACTACAACAGCCTCCCGTGGCGGCTGGGCCTGCTCACCCAGACCAACTCGACCTGCTGACCGCGTACCGGTGATGATCCCTCCCGTCGGGGTCATCACCGGCACGGGTCCGGTCAGCCGTTGGCCAGGAGCTCAAGCGTGTCGATCACACGGTTGGAGAAGCCCCACTCGTTGTCGTACCAGGCGACGACCTTCACATGGCGGCCCTCCACCCGGGTGAGCGCCGAGTCGAAGATCGACGAGGCGGGGTTGCCCGTGATGTCCGAGGAGACCAGCGGGTCCTCCGAGTACTCGAGGACGCCCTTGAGGCGTCCCTCGGCGGCGGTGCGGTAGGCGGCGAGCACGTCCTCGCGGGTCACGTCGCGGGCGACGGTCGTGTTGAGCTCGACGATGGAGCCGACCGGCACCGGGACGCGGATCGAGTCGCCGGACAGCTTGCCGTCCAGGTTCGGCAGCACGAGGCCGATCGCCTTGGCGGCACCGGTCGTGGTCGGCACGATGTTGACCCCGGCGGCCCGGGCGCGGCGGGCGTCGCGGTGCGGGCCGTCCTGGAGGTTCTGCTCCTGGGTGTAGGCGTGCACCGTGGTCATGAAGCCGTGCTCGATCCCTGCGAGTTCGTCGAGGACCGACGCCAGCGGGGCGAGCGCGTTGGTGGTGCACGACGCGTTGGAGACGACCGTGTGCACGTCCGCGTCGTAGGCCTCGGTGTTGACCCCGTACGCGAGCGTGACGTCGGCGCCGTCCGAGGGCGCGCTGACGAGGACCTTCTTCGCGCCCGCGTCGAGATGGGCGCGGGCGGCCTTGGCCGAGGTGAACCGGCCCGTGGCCTCCAGCACGATGTCGACGCCGAGTTCGGCCCAGGGCAGCTGCGCCGGCTCGCGCTCGGCGAGCACGGCGATGCGACGGCCGTCGACGACCAAGGTGTTCCCGTCGACGGTCACCGGGCGGCCGAGGCGGCCGGCCGTGCTGTCGAAGGCGAGCAGCCTGGCGAGGGTGGCGGGCTCGGTGAGGTCGTTGACGGCGACGACCTCCAGGGCGCTGTCGCGTTCGAGGAGCGCGCGCAGCACATTGCGTCCGATACGGCCGAATCCGTTGATGGCGATGCGAGTCATGAATGGTGTCCCTTCCCTGTGCCCACCAGGCTCGCGCGCGGCCTTGCCCGCTGACAGTGGCGCGATCGCCACGGTTCAAAAGGATCGCGCCAAGCGACCTCTTCGGAGCGGGGCGGGGAGGGACTACTCGCCCCGGGTGAAGGTGCGCCGGTACTCGCTCGGCGTCGTCCCCAGGATCCGCTGGAAGTGTGTCCGCAGATTCGCGCCGGTCCCGAGCCCGACGTCGGTGGCGATCTGCTCGACGCTCCGCTCGGAGCGCTCCAGCAGCTCGCGGGCCATGTCGATGCGGGCGCGCATGACCCACTGCATCGGCGTGTACCCGGTCTCCTCGACGAAACGGCGTGAGAACGTGCGCGGCGAGACCGCGGCCTGCCGCGCGAGGACGTCGAGGGTGAGGGGTTCGTCGAGTCGGCGCAGGGCCCATTCCCGGGTGGCCGCGAAGCGCTCGCCGAGGGGTTCGGGCACGCTGCGCGGCACGTACTGCGCCTGACCGCCACTGCGGTAGGGGGCCGCGACCAGGCGCCGGGCGGCGTGGTTGGAGGCGGCGACCCCGAGGTCGCCGCGCAGGACGTGCAGGCACAGGTCGATGCCGGAGGCGGCGCCGGCCGAGGTCAGCACGGTGCCCTCGTCGACGAACAGGACGTTCTCGTCGACCCGGACCAGAGGATGCTTCGCCGCGAGCGCCCTCGTGTAGTGCCAGTGGGTCGTGGCGCGCCGCCCGTCGAGCAGGCCGGTCGCGGCCAGCGCGAAGGCGCCCGTCGAGATGGCGGCCAGCCGCGCGCCCCTGCCGTGCGCGGCGAGCAGTGCCTCGACGACGGCCGACGGCGGATCCTCCCGATCCGGGAACCGGTAGCCGGGGATGAAGACGAGATCCGCCCACGCCAGCGCCTCCAGACCGTGGGCGACGTGGTACGACAGCCCGTCCCCGCCGCTCACCAGCCCGGGTGCCGCGCCGCACAGCCGTACCTCGTACGGCATGCTCGCGCGCGTGGTGAACACCTGCGCGGGGATGCCCACGTCCAGGGGTTTCGCGCCTTCGAGGATGAGCACGGCGACACGGCGGAGGCGGGAGGCTGACACGGGGACAGGCTACGCAGAGGTCAGGCGTCCTCGACCCGCGCGGTGACCGGCGTGCCGATCTCGACCGTGCGGCTGACCGTGCACAGGCGGTCGTGGGAGGTCTTCACCGCCCGGGTCAGGATCGTGCGGGCCCGGTCCGCGCCCTCGCCGTCCGGGAAGGTGACGGTGAAGGTGACCGCGAGGTCGGTCAGCCGGTTGCCGAGCTCGTCGGCGACCTTGTTGCCGCTCACCTCGACCGTGAACGCGTCGGGCTCGGCGTGACGGGTGGTGGCGAGGTCCACGTCCACCGCCGTGCAGCCGCCGAGGGCGGCGAGGAACAGTTCGACCGGGGTGAACTCGCTGTCGGAACCGGTGCCGAAGCTGATCGTGCCGCCCCGGATGTTGGTGGCGACGAAGTGGCCGGTGCTGGTGCGCTCGACGGTGACGGACCGCGCGGAGTTTTCGCTCATGACGAGGACATTAGTGCGGGGCGCCGAACGGCGCCCACGGGCCCCGGACCCTGTCGGCACGCCCGGGTTCAGGACGCCCCGCCTCACCCGTGCAGCGACCGGTACGCCTCGACCGCCCCGGGGTGCAGGGGGATGCTGCCCGTGCCGATCAGGCTGCGGACGTCGAGGAACTGGGCGCCGACGGCACCCTCGGGCACGAAGGCCGGGGCCCGCAGGACGAGGAGGCGGGTGAGGGCCTCGGCGGTCTCGGGGGCGAGGTCGGGGCGGCAGACGAGGAGGTTGGACACGCCGATGGTGGCGACACCGGCGGAGGCCCGGTAGGCGTCCTGCGGGAGTTCCACTTCCTCGAGTCCGGAAGCGGCGAGACCCCCGGGACCCGCGACGCCGGGCAGCTGACCGGCCAGGGGGAGGAACCGCAGCCCGGGGTCCGCGTCGAGGTCCGTCAGGGTGGGCAACGGTACGCCGCCCGCGACGAGCAGTCCGGCGACGGATCCGGCGCGCAGCTGGCGGGCCGCGTCGGCCAGCCGCAGGTGGCGTACCGGTAGGTCGGTCCCCGGGGTGAGGCCGGCGGCGTTCAGGAGGCGTTCGCCGAGCAGGGCGGCGCCCGACCCGGGAGCACCGAGCGAGACGGGATGACCTGCGAGGTCGGCCACCGAGCGCACCGGGGCGTCGGCACGGACGGCGAACTGGAGGTAGGTCTCGTAGACCCGTCCGATCGCGCGCAGGGGCACCGGACGGGGGAAGAGCGCGGTGTCCTGGGCCGCGCGGGCCGTGTCGGTGAGGACCAGGGCGAGGTCCGCCCGGCCGTCACGGATGAGCTCGATGTTGGTGATGCTGCCCGCGGTGGTGCGGATGCGGCAGCTCAGGCCCGGGTAAGAGAATTCCAGTTCGGCGGCGAGGAGGCGGCCGAAGGCGGCGTAGAACGCGGTGGGTTCACCGGTGGCCAGCCGCAGGACACCGTGTGGGCCGGGGCGCCGGGAGGAGGTGTCGCCGGTCAGGGCGCCGCCGAGGGCCGCGGCGGCGGTGAGGCCGAGGGCGGCACGCAGTGCGGTGCGGCGGTTCACCGGGATCCTCCGCCCGGCAGAACCGCTCTGGCCGTCAGGCCGCGCGGGTGTGCCGGGGTCAGTTCGAGGCGGCCGCCCCTTCCGGCCAGGAGCTGTTCGGCGATGGCGAGGCCCAGTCCGGTGCCGGAGGTGCCGTTCTGGCGGGCCGAGCGCCAGAAGCGGGTGGTGGCCTGCCGGAGCTCGTCGGGGGTGAGGCCGGGGCCGTCGTCGGTGACGGTCATGACGGTGTGCGGGCCCTCGGTGGTGCAGCGCAGTTCGACGTGGGCGCCGGGTCCCGCGTACTTGATGGCGTTGTCGACGAGGACGTCCGTGATCTGGGCCAGTTCGCGGTCGGTGCAGGCCGCTGAGGCGGGAGTGCCGGCCGTGACGGTCAGGTCGACGCCTGCCCGGTGGGCCACCGGGTGCCACAACCGGTGCTGGGTGAGGGCGACCTCGGCGGCGTCGCAGCGGGCGTCGAGGGGGTCGGTGACCGTGAGTTCCCCGGCGCGGTGCTCGGCGGTGGCGAGGGTGAGCATGTCGTCGAGAAGGGTCTCGAGCCGTTCGAGTTCCGTGGTGACGCCCTGATAGGTGCGGTCCGCCGAGGCGGGCAGGTGGGCGGAGAGGGCGTCCACCCGCAGCCGGAGGGCGGCCATGGGGTTGCGCATCTGGTGGGAGGTGTCGGCGACGAGCCGTCGCTGCTGTTCCAGGGCGGCGGTGACCGCGCTCGCCATCCGGTTGAAGCCGGTCGCCAGCAGACGCAGTTCCGGCGGCCCGCCGGCCCGGGTCTGGTCGGGCGGCAGGCCCGCGGCCAGTTGACCGACGGCGCGGTCGAGGCGGCGCAGGGGGCTGACCACCCAGCGGGTCGCGGCCCGGGCGAGGACCGTGCAGGCCAGCGCGACCAGGGCGGTGCCGGCCAGCACGGCGCTCCACCGCCAGGTGATGTCGTCCGCCGCCGTGCCGACCGAGGCACGCAGCACGACCGCTCCGGAGACCTGGGTGCCGGTGCCTGCGGGTTCGGCGAACATCCGGTGGCCCCGTGACCAGGGATGCAGCGAGCCGGTCGGGTGCGCGGTCTGGTTGCGCAGGGCCGCGGCGACCAGCCGCGCCACCCCGGGGTCCGAAGCCCGCATGCCACCGGTCTCGACGACCGGGCGGCGGCGGGTGTCGGTGACCACGAGGGGTTCGCCGTAGAGCTGGGTGTAGCGGCGGGCCTCCGCGGTGAGCGCGGAGGTGTCTCCGGTACGGGCGGCCTGGTCCATGAGGGAGGCGAAGCGGTCGAGGTCGGAACTGCGGGCGAGGACGAGCTGCTGGGTGCGGTCGGAGGCGGTGAACAGCAGCAGCGGGACGGCGAACGCGGCCACCGCGAGCACCCCGAACATCAGCAGCACGGCCTGGACCCTGGTACGCACGTGCGGTTCCTCAGTCGCCGAAGCGGTAGCCGAAGCCGCGGATCGTGGTGAGCAGGTCGGGGCGCCCCAGCTTGGTCCTCAGCTGAGTGAGGTGCACGTCGAGCGAGCGGGAGACGGACTGGTAGGCGTCACCCCACACCTCGTCCAGCAGCTGCTCGCGGCTGACGGCGGTGCCCGCCCTGGCGGCGAGGACGGCGAGGACGTCGAACTCCTTGGTGGTCAGCTGGATCCCCGACCCGGCCACCCGGACCCGGCGGGCGTCCAGGTCGACCTCCACGTCACCGACCCGGACCGTGGGCAGGGACGGCGGGCCGCCACGGGCCACGCTGCGGCGGGTGACGGCCTCCATACGGGCGAGGAGCTCCTTGAGGCGGACCGGCTTGACGAGGTAGTCGTCGGCGCCGAGCCGCAGCCCGCGCACGACGGAGCGCTCGTCGCCGCGTGCGGTGAGCACGACCACGGACATGTCGCTCACCGTCCGCAGCCGGCGCAGCACGTCCAGGCCGTCGGTGTCCGGCAGGCCCAGGTCGAGGAGGAGCAGATCTGCGCTGCGGTGATAGGTCAGGACGTCCCGGCCGTACCGCACCCGCCGGGTGACGTGCCCGTGGTCGTAGAGCACCTCCACCAGGGCGGCGGCCACTCCGTCGTCGTCCTCGGCCAGGAGTATGTCCACGCCGCCCGCCTCCTCTCCTGCATCCGCCGCGGCCTCGCCCATGTCCGGAAGGCATGGGTCCGGGTCCGAATGTAGACCACCTTCCGGTGCGCTCCGCCGCTCTGTTAAGGAGACGTTAGTTCTGCGCCGGGCGGTCTCCCGACGCCTCCGACCTGGTCCGACGCTGCTCCCGTCGACGACGACACCGTATGACGGAGGTAGCAGCACATGATCATCGACTGTCACGGCCACTACACGACCGCGCCCCCGGCGCTGGAGGCGTGGCGGGCCCGGCAGATCGCCGCGCTGGGCGAGCGGACCGCCGCCCCGGCCCCGTCCGACCTGCGGATCGGCGACGACGAGCTGCGGGAGAGCGTCGAGCCGAACCAGCTGCGGCTGATGGACGAACGCGGCATCGACCTCACGGTTTTCTCGCCCCGCGCGTCCTTCATGGCCCACCACATCGGCGGCTTGGAAACCTCCGCCGCGTGGGCCGCCGTCTGCAACGAGCTCTGCCACCGCATAGCCGCCCTGTACCCGCAGCGGTTCGCGCCCGCCGCGATGCTCCCGCAGTCCCCCGGCGTCGACCCCGCCACCTGCGTCCCTGAGCTGATCCGCTGCGTCGAGGAGTACGGCGCCGTCGCGGTGAACCTCAATCCCGACCCCTCCGGCGGCCACTGGACCGCTCCCCCGCTCACCGACCGCTCCTGGTACCCGGTGTACGAGAAGATGGTCGAGTACGACATCCCGGCGATGGTGCACGTCAGCACGAGCGTCAACCCCGCCTTCCACACCACGGGCGCCCACTACCTGAACGCCGACACCACGGTGTTCATGCAGCTCGTCCAGGGCGACCTCTTCACCGACTTCCCGACCCTGCGGCTGGTCATCCCGCACGGCGGCGGAGCGGTCCCCTACCACTGGGGGCGCTTCCGGGGCCTGGCGATGGCACTGGGGAAACCCCCGCTGGAGGAGCACGTCCTGGGCAACGTCTTCTTCGACACCTGCGTGTACCACCAGCCCGGCATCGACCTGCTCTTCGACGTGGTCCCCGCGAAGAACATCCTGTTCGCGTCGGAGATGATCGGCGCCGTCCGGGACGTCGACCCGTGCACCGGCCACCACTTCGACGACACCGGCCGCTACGCCGAGGCCGCGAAGCTGCCCGCCGACGACCTGGCCGCCGTCCAGGAGCACAACGCGCGTGCCGTGTACCCGCGGCTGGACGCCCTGCTGCGGCGACAGGGGCGCTGATCCGGATGCACCTGCTCTCCCCCAAGTCCCCCGGCTGGCTCGACTGGCACCCGGACCCGACCGTCCCCTCCTTCCGGCTCCCGGCCGGCACCGTCGACACCCACTGCCATGTCTTCGGCCCGCAGGCGCGGTTCCCGTTCGCGCCGGAACGCAAGTACACGCCCTGCGACGGCGGCAAGGAGCAACTCTTCGCGCTGCGCGACCACTTGGGCATCAGGCGCAACGTGGTCGTGCAGGCCACCTGTCACGGTGCCGACAACAGCGCCATGGTCGACGCCGTCCGCGCTGCCGGGGACCGCGCACGGGGCGTCGCGACGGTACGGCCCGACGTCGACGCGGCCGAACTCCAAGCCCTCCACTCGGCGGGCGTACGCGGTGTGCGGTTCAACTTCGTCCGGCGGCTGGTGGACGCCTCACCCGAGGACGACCTGCGCGCGATCGCCGAGAGGATCGCCCCGCTCGGCTGGCACGTCGTCCTGTACTTCGAGAGCGCCGACCTGCCCGCACTCGAAGGGTTCTTCGCCTCGTTGCCCACACCGCTCGTGGTGGACCACATGGGCCGGCCGGACGTCACCCAGCCCGTGGACGGCCCGGAGTTCAGCCGCTTCCTGCGTTTCGTCGACGCCAACGACGTGTGGGTGAAGGTCACCTGCCCCGAGCGCCTCAGCGTCACCGGTCCCGCCGCCCTCGACGGTCAGCGCAACGCCTACACCGACGTCGTGCCCTTCGGCCGACGGGTCGTCGAGGAGTTCGGCGACCGGGTGCTGTGGGGCACCGACTGGCCGCACCCCAACCTCACCGACCACATGCCCGACGACGGGCTCCTCGTCGACCACATCCCGCACCTCGCGCCCACCGAGGAGCAGCAGCGGCGGCTGCTGGTCGACAACCCGACGCGCCTGTACTGGCCCGACGAGGCCTGAGGACGTCCCCGCCTTCCCCTCCCACTCCGACAAGGGCCGCACATGCAACGAGCCAACGCGCTGAACCGGCTGGACCGGCTGCCGGTCTCCCGCTTCCACAAAGTCACCCTGCTCGCCGTGTCGTTCGCGTACTTCTTCGAGTTCGCCGACATCAACACCTTCGCCACCACCGCCCCGAAGCTGATCGACCTGTGGGGCCTCACCGTCGACCGGATCGCCTACGTCACGTCCCTGTCGTTCGTCGGCATGTTCATCGGTTCCGTCGTCGCCGGGACCATGGCCGACCGGTGGGGCCGCAAGCGGACCCTGCTGCTGACCACCCTGTTCTTCGGGGTGTTCTCGTTCGCCTCGGCGTTCTCCTGGGACCTCGCCTCGCTGGGCGTGTTCCGCGTCCTGACCTCCGCGGGGCTGGCGGCGATGACCGTCGTGGCGGTGATCTACGTCAACGAGATGTACCCGTCGGCCGTCCGCGGGAAGTTCCAGGCGTACGCCATCGTCATCGGGATCTGCGGCACCCCGGCCACCAACCTCATCGCGAGCGCGGTCGTGCCGCTGAGCGACTGGTCGTGGCGGCTGGTCTACCTGTGGGGCTCGCTGGGTCTGCTGCTCGTCCTGTTCACGCGGCACCTCAAGGAGTCGCCGCGCTGGCTGGAGAGCCGCGGCGACCACGACGCCGCGGACGCGGTCCTGCGGGAGATCGAGACACGCGTCGCCGCCGAGAAGGGCCCGCTGCCCGAGCCGGCGCCGCCCGTCGAGGAGGCCCCGGCGGCCAAGGCCTCGCTGCGGGTGCTGCTCCAGCGGAAGTACCTGATGCCGACCCTGCTGCTCACCGTGCTGTGGGTGACCCAGACCATCGGCTTCTTCGGCTACTCCAGCTGGGCTCCCACCCTGCTGGCCAAGGAGGGCTTCAGCGTGGAGAAGTCCGTCTTCTACGTCGCCCTCACCACCGTCGGCGCCCCGCTGGGCTCCTGTCTCGCCGCCCTGGTCACCGACCGGTTCGAACGCAAGTGGTGCCTGGTCGCCTTCGGCACGGTCATCGCGCTGTGCGGTCTGCTGTACGGACTGACCTTCAACCCGCTGCTCATCGTGGTGTTCGGCTTCCTGGTGAACCTCTTCGAGCGCGGCTACACGGCCCTCGGCTACGCCTACTCCCCCGAGTTGTTCGACACCCGGGGCCGTTCCCTGGGCACCAGCGTGTCCTACGGCCTGGGACGCCTGTCGAACGCCGCCGGACCCCTGATCGTCGCGGCCCTCTACAACGGCCACGGCTACCAGAGCGTCTTCTACTTCATCGCGGGCACCTGGCTGGCGGGCGCGATCGTCCTGGCCGCCTTCGGCCCGCGCACCCGGCCGAAGCGCGTGCCGTCGGATCAGCCCCTGCGGGAGCGCGTGGCCGGCTGAGGCCACGGGGGGGGCGGACGGGATCACCACTCCGCATCCACCGCCTCCGTCAGCCGGAGCACGGTGGCCGCGTCCGGCCGGCAGCCGAGCAGATGCGCGGTCTCGCGGCTCGCGAACGCGCGCTGCTCGTCGATGACCGCCGGATCGACCGCGCAGCCGGCCTGCACGTACACGTAGTTGAGGAAGGTCGCGAACAGCATCGAGAAGGCGTCCACGCCTTTCACGACCGCCCGGCCTCCCGCCGCCCGGTAGGCCCGTACGATGC
Organism: Streptomyces sp. SAI-135; assembly: GCF_029893805.1. Classification (NCBI taxonomy): domain Bacteria; kingdom Bacillati; phylum Actinomycetota; class Actinomycetes; order Kitasatosporales; family Streptomycetaceae; genus Streptomyces; species Streptomyces sp. SAI-135. The sequence continues at coordinate 8,467,961 of NZ_JARXYP010000002.1, read as the reverse complement.
GCCGCGCCGCCTCGGTGTCCAGGTCCTCGCCGCCCGACCACACGTACAGGGCACGGGCGAGTTCCCGCTCGGCCGAGACGGGTCCGGCGTTGTCCCAGTCGAGGAGGACCGGCCCGTCGGCGCCGACCAGGACGTTGTGCGGCCGCATGTCGAGATGGGAGGTCACCACGTCGCCGGGGGCCGACGGCGACACGTGCCGTCCCAGTTCCGCCGCGGTCGTGGCGACGAAGGCTCCCAGCTCCCGCACCCACGGCAGGCCCGCACGCTCGGCCTTCTCCAGGAGTTCGGCCCATGCGACGTCCCGGGGGCACTCCTCGTACCAGCCGCTCGGAGTCCCGCTCGCGCCCTCGCCCGCCCGGTGCAGGAGGGCGAGCGTGCGGCCGCACCAGCTCAGGAGCTCCGGGTCCGACGGGTCGGCAGGGGTGCCGTCGACCCAGTCGTACAGCTTCGTCCAGGAGCCTTCGGGAAGCCGTACGACACGGGCGCCGGTGCGGTCGGGCAGCAGACGGGGCGCGGACACGCCCAGCGTCCCGGCCGCGTCCCGCAGGGCGGACTCGGCGCCGACGTCCGGCTCGTCCTTCTCGAAGAGCAGTTCTTTCACCGCCCACGCGGTGCCGTTCCCGGACAGCTTCCAGATCTGTCCCAGGGCGCCGCGGGCGACGGGCGTCATCGTCCAGGTTCCCGCACCCAGTCCGTAGGCGTCCGCGATGAACGCGCCCGTGTTCCGCATGCACGTCCCCGTCCTCGTCGGCCAGTTGACGAAGCCTATTCGCAGCAGTCCGGCGCGCCGGTGTCCAGGCGGCAGAAGCAGGAGGCCTCGACCGGTACGTCGGCCAGCGCGGCGGCGATCCGCAACTGCTGGGCGACGATCCGGGCCTCCCCGTGCTTGTTCCCGCGGACCAGGCATTCGTGGAGGCCGTGCAGCGCCCACACGTTGCCCGGGTGCTGGAGCGGGCGCGGGAGGCTGTCGTCGAGGCCGAGGTCGGCGCGGTAGACGGCCTCCGCCTCGGCGATGCGCCCCTGTGCGAGCAGGAGGGCACCGTAGGCGTGGCGGGTGGGCTGCATCCAGCCCCACGGTTCGTCGTAGGGGAGGTTGTCGTCCAGTGCGACCGACCGTTCCAGCGCCGCGAAGGCGAGGTCGAACTCGCCCTTGCGGTAGGCGAGTTCGCCGTCCAGCATCGCGGAGGCGATCGCCAGGATGTCGGCGCACGTGTTGTTGAAGAGCATCCGGGTCCCGGGGACCTCGCCGGCCGCGCGGTGGAACAGGGCGCGCTCGCGCTCGGCGTCGGTGATGCGGCCGAGGGCGGCGCAGGCCACGCCCCGGGCGTAGTGGAGCATCGCGGTCGTCACGCAGTACAGGCGCGGGTCGGCGGGCAGCGGGAGGTCCAGGATGTCCGCCCAGCGGCCGAAGCGGATCAGGACGTGGACGCGCATCGCGAGGAAGGCCTCCAGCCAGTCGGCCATGGGCGGGCTCTCCACCCGCAGCAGCTCCTCCGGGATGGACGCCTCCAGCTGCGCGGCGGCCTCCAGGGCGGTCTGCGACTGGCCCAGGAACATCGCCCCGTAGATCTTGAAGTGGTGGTTGTGCGAGCGGTAGAGCGTGTAGAAGTTCATCGCTCCGCCCCGCTCCAGGGCCTTCTCGTCGGCGGCGATCGCGGCGCTGTTGTCCGCCACCACCCGCCGGTAGTCGCCGCACAGCACCTCCAGGTGCGAGGGCATGTGCAGGAGGTGCCCGGCGTCCGGGACCAGGCCGCGCAGCCGGTCCGCGACGGGAAGGGCCAGTTCCGGCGTGGGTGACATCTCCATGAGGTGGACGTAGAGGTGGAGCACGCCCGGGTGGGTGCGGCCGGTGACGCCGGCGAGCGATCGTTCCAGGACGGCCCGGGCCTCGCGGGTGCGGGCGCCGGCGGCGGGCTCGCCGGTGCGCAGGTCCCACAGCTGCCAGGGCGTGAGGTTCATCAGCGCGTCCGCGTACAGGGCGGCCACGTCCGCGTCGTCCGGGGCGAGTTCGTGGACGGCCCGCATGCTGTCGGCGTACGGCGGGTTCCACACCGCGCAGTCCTCGGCGGGCTCGGCCTGCGGGTAACGGGCGCGCAGGGCGCCGATCAGGGCCCGCTCCACCACGGTGGCCCGGACGGCAGCCTTCTCGTGCGCCGACTCGACGGCCGCGTGGGTGCGCTCGACGGTCCGGGCCAGGTCACGGTCGTCGAAGAACTCCCAGGGCTTGTTGTAGTTGGGGCCCAGCGCGTAGGCGATGCCCCAGTGGGCCATCGCACAGTCCGGGTCGGCGGCGGCCGCCTTCTCGAAGCAGGCCACGGCCTCCTCGTGGTGGAAGGCGTACGTCCACACCAGGCCGCGGTCGAACCAGAGCTGGGCCTCGGCGGAGTCGGTGCTGACGGGCCGGCCGTGGGAGCCGAGGTCGTAGTACTCCATGAGCCGCTCCTCGCACTGCGCGCTGTGCTGTCGGGGAGTCGATTCTGCCCCGAAGGAGGGCCTTTCGGGCGCGTGGGAGGCGTTACGTCCCCCGAACGAACGCAGGTGCCGGAGAGGAGACTTGTGCGGTCGTGAGTCCCCTCTCCGGCACCGGTCGGGCGGTGCTAAGCCGTCACACACGGAAGATCTCGAGGAAGCTGCTCCAGAAGCCCTTCTTGGCCGGCTTCTGCGCTGCGGGCGCGGGGACGCGCGCCGCCTGCTGGGGCTGCTGGACGACGGTCGGGCGGGGCGCGGTGGGCACGCCGTACGCCGAGGCCATCCGGGTGGCCGGGGTGGGGCTGAACTGCACGGGAAGGGTGGCCAGGGCGCGGTGGAACGGGCCGGGACGCCACTGCAGTTCCTGGGCCGGGACGCTCAGGACCAGGTCGGGCAGCGCGTTGAGGATCAGCTCGATGGCCGTGACCGCGATGACCTGGGCGGGGCTCTTGGCCGGGCAGGCGTGCGGTCCCGCACCCCAGGCCAGGTGGGCGCCGCGGCTGTGGGCCTGGCCCGAGGAGGCGAGCGCGGGGTCGCTGTTGGCCCCGGCGAAGCTGATGACCAGGGGGGAGTTCGCCTGAACCACCACTCCGCCGAGGTCGACGTCCTGGAGCGGGAAGTGTGTCGCGTAGTTGGCGATGGGCGGGTTGTTGAGCAGGACGTGGTCGAGGGCGTCCTCGATCTGCATGCTCGGGCCGTCCCCACCGTCCCGGTCCAGGAGCAGGAGCAGGGCGTTGGCGATGAGGTTGCGCTCGGGCTCCACGCCGGCCCCGATCAGCATCACCAGCTGGTCCTTGAGCTCCTCGTCGCTGAGGCCGGCGGGGTGCTGTACGAGCCAGGAGGTGATGTCGTCGCCGGGTTCGCGGCGCTTGAGGGAGACCAGCTCCATGAAGCAGGCGGTGAGTTCGTCGCTGGCCTTGAGCGCGTCCTTGCCGTCGAACATGTCGGCCATGGCGCTGGTGACCCGGTCGCCGATGGCCGCGGGGCAGCCGAACAGCTTGTTGATCATCAGCAGCGGCAGCAGCTTGGCGTAGTCGTTGATCAGGTCCGCCCGGCCCCGCTCGCTGAACTGGTCGATGAGGTAGGCGGCGATCGGCTCGACGTCGCGGCGGATGCGGGTGACGTTGAGGCGGTCGAGGCTCTCGGTGACCGCCTTGCGCAGCCTGAGGTGCTGGGCGCCGTCGGTGAACAGGCAGTTGGGCCGGTAGGCCATCATCGGCAGGACGGGGCTGTCGAGGGGCACCCGGCCGTCGTTGAGGGCGGTCCAGCGGCGGCCGTCGCGCGCGAACAGGTTGGGGTTCTGGAGCACGCGCAGGGCGGTCTCGTGGTCGACGACCAGGGTGGCGTCGACGCCGGGGGCCAGTTCGACCGGTCCGGCGGGGCCGTGCGCCCGGAGGTAGTCGTAGACCTTCTGCGGGTCGGCGGCGAAGGAGCCGTCGTACATGGGGCATCTGGCCGCACCGGTGGCGGCCGTGTCGTGAACGTCCATGTCTGTGTCCTTTGGTGGCCCGGACCGTGCGGTCCGGGCGGGGGGTGGTGGTTCAGGCGGCGCGGTCGAGCAGGTGGCGCACCAGGGCGATCAGGGCGCGGGCGGAGGAGCGCTGGTCGCGGGCGTCGCAGTAGATGACCGGGGTGTCCGGGAGCAGGTCGAGGGCTTCGCGGATCTCCTCCTCCTCGAAGTGGCTGGTCTGCGAGAAGGTGTTGACGGCGATCGCGTACTCGAGGCCGTACTCGTCGATCAGGTCGATGACCGGGAACGTCTCCTCCAGCCGGGAGGGGTCGACCAGGAGCAGGGCGCCGAGCGCGCCGCGGGCCATGTCCTCCCACAGCTGCATGAAGCGCTGCTGTCCGGGGGTGCCGAACAGGTACAGCACCAGCTCGTCGCTGAGGGTCAGCCGGCCGAAGTCCAGCGCCACGGTGGTGGTCGCCTTCTCCGGTGCCCCGCGCAGGTCGTCGACGTGCATGGACGCCTGGGTCATCTTCTCCTCGGTGCGCAGAGGAGTGATCTCCGACAGGGACCCGATGAAGGTCGTCTTGCCCACGGCGAAGTGTCCGACGACCAGGATCTTCGCGGCGGTGGTCACCTCGGAGGAGACGTATATGGAGCCGTTCGCCCCGGGGTCAGCCGATGTTGAGGGTTTCGAGTCCATGCAGAACCTTCTCGAGTATCGCTCGGGGAACGTGCTGGGCGGGGGCCGGTTCAGCGCGGCGCAGGAGGTGCCCCTGCTCGAATAAATCGGACAGCAGCAGTCGGGCCACGCCGACGGGCAGTCCCAGATGCCCGGCGACCTCGGCGACCGACAGATAGCCGCCCGAACAGAGCTCCCAGATCGCCCGGACCTCGGGACCGGCCCCGAGCGGCAGGGTCCGGTCGGGGGCCAGGCACACCAGCGTGTGCAGGGCCAGGTCGTCGTCGGAGGGGAGACGACGGCCGCCCGTGATGACGTAGGAGCGGACGAAGTCGCTGGTTACCGGAGCGTCCTCGCCTGGCCAGGTCATGCGTCTGCGCCGGTGTGCTGGCGCGGCGTGGCGCTCATCGCCTTGGTCAGCGCGCCCACCGTCTTCTGCATCCGGATCGACATGGCCTCCATGTCCACGTCCAGGGCGGTCGACACGGCGAGGTAGGAGCCGCTGCCCCCGGCGATGAGGAAGATCCATCCGCCGTCGAACTCGATCAGTGTCTGCTTCCACAGGCCCTTGCCACCGCCCACGAAGGGGGCGACGCTGCGGCACAGGGACTGCAGGGAGCTCATCGCGGCGGCGTTCCGTTCCGCGTCGTCACGGACGATGCCGTCGGAGCGCTGCATCAGCAGGCCGTCCGCCGAGACGAGGATGGCGTGGCGGGCTCCGCGTACCTCGAGCACGTCGTTCAACACCCACGACAGGTCGGGATTCACTGGTTCTGAGGTCCTTCCGTGTTGTCTGAGTCCCGCCCGAGCAGGGTTCCGCGAGCGAATGCCTTGAGCCGTGAGGCGGTCTCCTCGCCGGCCGCGTCCAGGTCGGGCACCTCCGTGCTGGGGGTGGCGACCACGGAGACGGTGCCGTTGCGGCGGCGACGGCGCTTGGGCAGGCCTCCGGCGGTCTGCCCGACGACGAGGGAGGTGACCGGGGTCGGCTTGGCCGCGACGGGCTCGCTCGCGTGCTCGTCGAGTTCGACGGGGGCCGGTGCGGGCACGTCCGCCGTCAGGAGGTTCTCGGGCACCCGGATCACGGCCCGCACACCGCCGTAGGGGGAGACCGCGTCGACGGACACGTGGAAGCCGTAGTGGGCGGCGAGCTTCCCGGAGAGCGCGAAGCCGAACTTGGGCGGGTCGCCCAGGCTCGTGATGTCCACGGCTCCGCCGGAGGTCAGCAGGGACGCGGCCCGTGCCTTGGTCTCCTGGTCCATGCCGAGACCGGCGTCGTCGACGATCAGGCAGATCCCGGTGGGGACGGCCTGGATGTTGATCTCGACGGGGGTGCCGGGGGCGCTGTACTTGGTGGCGTTGTCCAGCAGTTCGGCCAGGACCATGGCGACCGGTTCGACCGCCCGGCTGGTGATCGCGACATTGGCCTGCGAGTGGACCTTGACCCGCTCGAAGTCGCGGATCCGACCCTGGGCGCTGCGGGCGACGTCGTACACCGAGGCGTCCCGGTCACGCCGGCCGAGCCAGCCGCCGCAGAGCACCGAGATGCCCTTGGTACGGCGGCTGAACTGGCTGCCGGTGTGGTCGACGAGCATCAGGTCGGCGAGGACCGCGTTGTCGTCGCCGTACTTCTGCTGGAGTCCGTCGAGCAGGGCCAGCTGCTCCTCGGCGAGGGTCGCCAGGGTGCCGACGGCCGACTTCAGGGTCGCCTTGGTCGCCGACTCGGCGTCCTTGCGCACCTCTTCCAGGTCCGCGGTGTGCCGTGCGCTCACCGACGAGTAGGTCGTCTGGAGCTCGGCGAGCTGACCTCGCACGCTCGCCATGTCGCCGTGCAGTTTGTTGTTGTTCGCGCGGAGCTGGATGTTGGTTCTCCGTGCGCGCATCACTGCGAATATCGCAGCGATGAGTACCACGAGCAGGATCCACAGGAGTGGATCTTCGAACAATGACGTCATGAGACTCTCTTCAAGTCGCCTCGCGTCGGGAGACTGACCGTGCATGGGACCCCGGAAATGCCCGCCGCCGTGCGGCGCGGGCCCTACCGGCGGACCAACCGTCACTCCTTCACGATGGGGCCGATTTGGCTGTCCCCCGTACGCGCGTATGACGCGTCATCAGCCTACTGAAAAGTGTAATGATCTTATCAGCCATCACAGTGTCAACAGGCGTACCGCGCGCCACACTTGACGACCCTCCACAAAGATCCCGCAAACGCCTCATCGGCTGTCGGCCCAGGGCGGTGGCCGCCGCCCGGGCGGCCGCACGGATCCCCTGGTCGGACCCCTCTTCCATGATCAACTGCCGCAGCCTACCAAGGTCGTGAGAACGCCCCGCCCCGCTCACGGAAAACTCGTTTGCGGCCGGCGCGCCCGCCCCCGACCCTTGCCCCATGCCCTATCTCCTGCGCGCTGCCGCGCCCACCGACGCGTCAGCCGTCACCGACCTGCTCAACGAGATCGACCGGATCGAGATCGGGCGGCCCGAGACCGACCTGCACACGGTGGAGTCCGACCTGGCCCACCCCGAAGTCGACCTCGACCGTGACTCCTGGCTGGCCTTCGACGGACCACGCCTGGTGGCCTACGCCCTGGTCTGGGACGACTCGAAGGGCGAGCGCGTCGACGCCGACCACTACGTCCTTCCCGACCACCAGCAGGCCGGCGAGCTCCTCCTGGAGGCGGTCGAGACCCGGGCACTGGAGAAGGCCCGGGCGAACGGCGCCTCGAAGGCCGTGCTCCACCTGCACCTCAACTCGGCGCCCACGACCGACCTCGCACTGATACGGGCCCGCGGATGGTCGGCCGTACGCCGTTATCACGTGCTGGAGCGGGCGCTGCGGGCCGATGAGGACCTGCCGCCCGAGCTCCCCGCGGGCGTGCGGGTGCGGGCCTGCGCCGACGAGGCGGACCAGAAGCAGGTGTACGCCCTCTACCAGAGCGCCTTCGCCGAACACTTCGACTTCCAGCCGCGCTCGTACGCACAGTGGCTGGCCGACATCCACGCGGACCGGCTCGACTGGTCGCTGGTGTGGCTGGTCTCCACCGAGGACCTCGGGGACGTCGGTTTCCTCATCGCCCGCGACGACCGCGAGGCCATGGGCTGGATCCGCAGCCTCGGCGTCGTCCGCGAGGCCCGCGGCCGCAGCCTCGGCGGACTGCTGCTGCGGCAGGCCTTCGCGGCGTTCGCGGCCCGCGGGCGGGACACCGTGGGACTGGGCGTGGACACCGAGAACGCCACCGGAGCCCCCGCGTTGTACGCACGGAACGGAATGTCGGTCCATTACGCCGTCGACACCTGGGAAATCGTGCTGGACTGAAAAGTGAACGCCGCGGGAAAACCTTATCGATTCCTGTCGCGCAACAACGCGCAGACGAAGTTCTCCTGAAGTGCCCGCATTCTCTGCAGCCCCTGCGCGTCCGAGGATTGCGTGATCTGGGCGGTCACCGAGAAGGTCAGAGAACGGCGACCGTCGGGGGTGGCCGCGATCAACTGCGTATATCCGAGCGTGTTACCGGTGTGCCCCAGGACGACACCGCATCGCGTCTCGTACCGGAAGACGGCCAGGCCCGCCGAGTTGCGGCCCGGTCCGGCCGGTTCGGACGCGCCCTCGACCCACTGCCGCTGCTGCTCGACGGCCGTCCGGCCGTACAGCCGTCCGGCCGCGTAGCCCCGGATGAAGCGGGTCATGTCGGCCGGGGTGGAGACGATGCCTCCGGAGGCCCAGACGCCCGACATGCCGATGACCTCGCTGACGTCCTGCGGGGTGGCGGGTTGGCTGACGTCGTAGCCGTGCAGGTAGGGCTCCGGCATCCGGTTGCCCTGCGGAAGGCTGGTGGACTCCAGCCCCAGCGGCGCGTACACGAGGTCGCGCAGCAGTTCCTCGTACGGCTTGTGCGTCACCGCCTCCGCCATGAGCGCCACGGCGATGTTGTCCGAGTTCGAGTAGCGGTACTGCGTGCCCGGCTTGAAGAGCAGGGGGTCGTCGGCGATGTAGTCGAGCAGGTGCCGGGAGTCGAAGTGGTGCAGGGGGTCGGCCCGCAGCTCGTCCACGAACCCGTCGCTCTTGGAGTAGTCCGGCAGACCGCTGGTGTGGCCGAGGAGTTGACCGAGCGTCACTGACGCCCAGGCGTCGGGGAGTTGGGGCAGCCGCTCGCCCAGGGTGTCGTCCAGGCGCAGAGCACGGCGGTCGACCAGGGTGAGGGCCACCGCCCCGCTGAACGCCTTGGCCGTACTGGCGATGCGCATGTGGTCGTCGGGGCCGGGCCGGCGGTCCGTGCCGACGTCGGCGACCCCGGCGCGCACGACCCGCGTGCCGTTCTCGGTCCGCAGGACGGCGACGGCCCCGGGCGGCCCGCCCGTGCGGTTCACGAAGGCGTCGAGCTGACGCTGGAGCGACTGGTCACCCGGCGATTCGGTGGCACCAGCCGTCGCCGGGGCCAGCGCGGTGATGCAGGCCGCCAGGACGGTGGCCGCTCGCAGACGGGATCGACGTAGAGACATGGGGGCTCCCGGAAGTGGGGACGCAGAGCCACGGACTCGTGCCGTGAATTCACCCCGCCGGAGGTACGGTCCGAATTCGGTTTCCCACACCCACCATAACCACGTCGATTTCGAGCTGCCATGTGGGCCGCGTCAGGCGCTCGACGCATCCGGCGCCGGCGCCTTCTGCCCTTCTGCCCTCTGCCCTTCTGCCCGAATGGAAGAAGTGGCTGCCCGCCGCTGGAATCACACGGCGGACAGCCACTTCGCTAGGTGTTCGCGCCGGTCCCCGTCACATGGAGCGGCGGCTGGTGCGGCGCAGGAGAACGAACCCGGCGATCAGGAGGACCGCGCCGAGTGCGGCCGGCCACATCTGGGTGCCGGTCTCGGCGAGACTGCCCTGGTCGCCCTGGGCCGCGGGCTGCGCGGCGAGCGGGGGCTGGGCGACGGCACCGGCGGCCTCCGTGCTGGTGCCGTCCTGCGGAGCGGGCTGGGCCGCCTGATCATTGCCGGTTCCGGGCGAAGGGGCGGTCGTGCTGTGGGCGGTGGGTGAGCTGTAGGTCTTCGGCTCGTTGTCGGCCGGGGCGGTCGTCTGCTCGTCGCCCGCGGGGGCCTCGGCGGTCCGGGTCGGCTGCTGCTGCGGCTCGTCGCCGGTTCCGGGGGTGTCCTCGGAACCGTTGCCGTCGCCGTTGCCGCCGTTGCCGTCGCCGTTGCCGTCACCCGGGTTCTGGGTGGCGCCGGGGTCCGGGGCGGAGCCGCCACCGTCGCCGTTGTCCCCGTTGTCGCCGTTCCCGTTGTCCCCGTTGTCGCCGTTGTCGCCGTTCCCGTTGTCGCCGCCGTTGCCCGGGTCGTCCTGGCCCGTGCCCGCGCCGCACTCACGGCCGTCGTTGATGCAGCCGACCATCTCGTTCATCAGGTTCTCGTCGAAGACGTTGATGAAGTCGCCGTGATCGGTGACGGGCTTGTGCAGCTGCTCCGGGAAGGAGTCGACCGCGAACAGCGGGGTCGTGCGGCCGCCGTCGTTCAGGCTCGGCGCGTCGACGTCGTAGACGATCCGCTGGACCAGCTGCGGAATGGCCTGGAAGCCGTTCGGGCAGGTGCCGTCGTTCTGGGCGAACGCCACGTGGGTGCGGTGGTTGGCGCTGTCGATGTTACGGCCGTCCCAGCAGCTCTGGAACTTGAAGGTGCGCACCACGTCACTGCCCTGCGGGCACAGCGGGTACTTGTCCTTCAGCTGCCGGTCCTCGAACCCGGTGCAGCTCCAGGACGCGTTGGCGTTGGCGGTGCCGTTGACGAAGGCCTTGGCGTCACCGGTGATGATGCGCAGCAGACGGGGCATCGCGGTGACCTTGCTGCGGGGGTTGCCCACGAACGTCAGCGTCACCTCCTTCGGGGTGACGATCTCACCGGCGTTGCCCTCGATGCCGCCACCGGGCTTGTCGGCGTCCTGCTCCTGCGCGCCGTTCTGGAGCCGGATCACGGGCCAGTAGTACGTGGACTTGTCGCCCTGGTCGACACAGCTGGTCTCGGCGTTCGCCAGGTCCTGGTCGCTCGCGAAGGCGGTGTTGGACTGGTTGCCGATGTAGTCGTGGAAGTGGTGGGCGCCGTTGGAGACGCCCGGGGCCACGATGACGTTGTCCGAGTTGAACAGGCCGTTCGCGTTCACACCGCAGCTGGTGACGAAGGTGCCGCGGGAGGCGTCGCCCTGAGCCGGCGGCGCCTGTGCGGCGGGCGGGGCACTGTTGATGTCGGCGTAGTCCGCGGCGACGGGACCGTTGCCGGCCTGCCCGCCGTTCCCCTGCTGACCGCCCTGGTCCTGGCCGTCGCCGTTCTGGTCCCCCTGGTCCTGGCCGTCGCCCTGCTGGCCGTCCTGGTTCTGGCCTTCGCCCTGCTGGTCTCCCTGGTCCTGGCCGTCGCCGTTCTGGTTCTCGGTCTGGCGCAGGGTGCAGCCGGCCATGTCGCCGAGGCCGTCGGGCTGTCCTCCCGCGCGTTCGAGGGCGGCGGTGATGCGCTCGATCGTGTCGGCGCGGTTCTCCTGGAGCGGGTCGACGATCCGGCTCTGTGCGGAATCACGGTCCGTCACCGACGGATCCTGCAACTGCTGGTAGGCCTCGGCTATCTGCTGGTCGAGCAGGGCGAGTTCCTTGTCCACCTCCGCCCGTGACTCGTCCGGGACGCTGGTGAGCGTGTCCCCGACGTCCGGGCAGTCGATCGTCACGGCTCCCCACGATGTCTGCTGCGGCGTGCCGCTCTCGGTGGCGGAGGCGTACACGTTCGCCGCGACCAGGCCACCACCCCCGAGCATCAGGGCCACTGCGGCGAAGGTCGCACGTCGTGCGCCTGTCGGTCGTCTGCGATTGCTGCGTCCCACGGAACTACTCCTGCGCGTGTCGACTCTCCGGGCATGCAAATCCCCCGCCCCATACGGACGGCGGGCCCCCTGTGTTCAAGCGCCTCGGAAATTCACAGCACTCTCATACGGAACAACGGGTTCCGCCACCCCTCTCGAACCTCCGTACAGGGAAAACGAGATGACTCGCCCCCATCTGCGCCCTTACGGTTCTCGTCATGACCAGCCAGGACACCGGGCACCTCCTCAACGTGGTGGACGTCGAAGCCACCTGCTGGCCCGGCTCCCCTCCCCCGGGCGCGGTCAGCGAGATCATCGAGATCGGGCTGACGGTCGTGGACCTGTCCACCGCCGAGCGCGTCGGCCGGCACCGGATCCTGGTACGGCCCGCCCGTTCCCGTGTCAGCCCCTTCTGCACGGAGTTGACCGGCCTCACCCAGCAAGAGGTCGACCGGGGGCTGACGTTCGGTGACGCCTGCCGGCTGCTGGCCCGCGACCACGCCTGCGGTACGCGCCCGTGGGCGAGTTGGGGCGACTACGACCGTCACCAGTTCACCCGGCAGTGCGCGGCCACGGGAACGCCGTATCCCTTCGGGCGCCGCCACACCAACGCCAAGGCCGTCTTCACCGAGGTGCACGGCCTGCGCAAGCGCCCGGGCATGGCCCAGGCACTCACCCACGCCGGGCTCCCCCTGGAGGGCCGCCACCATCGCGGCGAGGACGACGCGTGGAACATCGCGGGCCTGGTACTGCACCTGGCGGAGCGGAACGGCTGGCCTTCGGAACAGCAGCCCCGCCCTCCCGCTCACGGCTGATCCGCGATCGCAGGGCGGCGCGTCCCGTCCCGGCCGGCCCCCGCACCACTGCCCCAGGGGCGCGGCGAACCGTGCGCTCGCCGCCAGCCGCCCGCAGACGACGATCGACCCACCGCAGCCCCTCCCCACGTCCCCGATGGACCACCGTGTCGAACCCCCGGCCCCGGGTACTCGGGGCTCGCCGTCACGGCCCCTCGGATGCGGGCCGGCCAGGAAGGGGGCACTGATGACGCAGCACGCCGACGAGGACGTCGACCGCCACGGGGGCGCCGCCGGACTCCGACTGGCGACGGGGAGCGCCGCCGACGCGCTCGCCGCGAGTCTGCCTGTCGACCGCAACCAGGCGATCCTGGAAGCGGCCAAACAGGTCGGCGCGATCCTGAAACGGGAAGGGCATCCGTTCGCGCTCGCGGGCAGCGTCGCCGTGTACGCGCACGGCGGCGCCCAGAATCTCCAGCACGACGTCGACTTCGCCATCCTCCCCGAGGACGCGCAGTCCGTGGCCGAGACCCTGCGCGAGGCGGGTCTGGAGGTCCGGACCCCTCCGGAGGACTGGCTGCTCAAGGCCGACTGCATGGGCCAGCAGGTCGACCTGATCTTCGAACTGGCCCACCAGCCGGTCACCGCGGAACTGCTGGCACGCGCCGACGAACTGTCGGTGGACTCGGTGTTCATGCCGGTGCTCTCCCCGACGGACCTGCTGCACAGCCTGCTGTCCGCGTTCTCCGAGCACCACTGCGACTTCGGTGCCGTCCTGCCGATCGCCCGCGCGCTGCGGGAGAAGGTCGACTGGGACGCCGTACGCCGGGGCTGCGGGGACGCGCCGATGCCGGACGCGTTCTTCTACTTCCTGGAACGGCTGGGGGTCATCGAGCCGAGGAGCGAGGTGGAACGCTCATGAGCGGGACCGCCCCGGAGTCCGGGGAGAACATCGAGTACCGCGTCGCCCACCTGCGCGACCGGCTCGCCGCGGAGGAACTCGGCGAGCTGGGGGTCCGCGCCGAGGTGCGGGCCGGAGCGGTCGTGGTCACCGGCACCGTGCCCTCGGCCCAGTGCCGGGAGACCGTCCTGCGCACCGTCCGCGAGGAGTTGGCCGGGCTGTCCGTGCACACCGACGTGGTGGTGGCCGAGACCGCCACGCCCGATCATGCGGAGGAGCTGCCGTGATCCGCGTCGCCGCCGTGGGGGACATCCACATGGGGCTCGAGAGCCAGGGCGTGCTGCGTCCCGCCTTCGACACCCTGTCCGACTGCGCCGACCTGCTCCTGCTGGCCGGGGACCTCACCCGGCACGGCACACCGGAGGAGGCCCGGGTGGTGGCCCAGGAGGTGCGGGACCTCCCGGTGCCGGTCGTGGCGGTCCTCGGCAACCACGACCACCACGACGAGCAGCCCGAGAAGGTCACGGCCCTCCTGGAGGACGCCGGTGTCCGGGTCCTGGAGGGCGAGGGCACGGTCGTCGAGTGCGGCGGCACCCGCGTGGGCGTCGCCGGCACCAAGGGGTTCGGCGGCGGGTTCGTGGGCCGCAGCGCGGGCGAGTTCGGCGAGCCGCTGATGAAGGAGTTCGTACGGTACTCACGGCGCTGCGCGGACGGACTGCGTACGGCGCTGGAGGAACTGGGGCGGCAGGGTTGCGAGACGCGGGTCGCACTCACGCACTTCTCCCCCGTCGCCGACACGCTCGCCGGTGAGCCGCCGGAGATCTACCCGTTCCTCGGCAGCTACCTGCTGGCCGAGGCGATCGACACCGCGGGGGCCGACCTGTGCGTGCACGGACACGCCCACGCGGGCACGGAGCACGGGATGACGGCCGGCGGCGTGCGGGTGCGGAACGTGGCCCAGCCCGTGATCCGGCGGGCGTTCAACGTCTACCACCTGCACGCCGGCTGAGGACCACGACCGGGCCCCGTCCGCGGCTGAGCGCCCCCTCAGCCGCGGACGGACGCCCGGTCGTGGTCCTCCCACGCCTGGTCCCGCAGCTCCGGGCGCAACAGCACCTCCACGGCCGTGCGGGCGAGCGCCTCCGCCGCCGCGAGCATCACCTGGCGGCCACGCTCGGAGCCGGCCGCGACGGCGAACTCGGGCGTGTGGTCCGAGCCGTCCTCCTCCATGATCGCCACGAAGGGGTGGATGGCGGGCACCCGTCCGCTGACGTTGCCGACGTCGGAGGAGCCCAGGTAGACGCCCGGCGCGGGGGGTGTCATCGCGATGCCGGTCCCCGCCAGGTGCCGGGCGAACCGGTCCGACAGCACCGCGCTGTCCCGGAAGTGCTCGTATCGGGGCGTGGCCCGTTCCACCGTGACGGTCGTGCCCGTAGCCCGCGCCACCCCCTGGGCGCAGGTCAGCAGTTCCCCGGCCAGGTCCTCCAGGGCGGCCGTCGTCACCGCGCGCAGCCCGAAGAGGCCCTCCGCGTACTCGGGGACGATGTTGGTCGCCTTGCCGCCGTCCGTGACGATGCCCTGCACGTGCGAGCCCTCGGGCAGCCTGCGCCCGATCACGGCCAGCGTGTTGAACAGCTGGACGAGCGCGGCGAGCGCGTCGATGCCCTCGGTGGGGTTCCCGGTCGGGTGGGCGGCGCGTCCGCGGAACCCGACCCGGTACTGGGCCTGCGCGGTCAGCGGCGCCCACTGCCAGTTGTGCACCCCGGGGTGGAACATCAGCGCCGCGTCGACGTCGTCGAACAATCCCGCCTCGGTCTCGGCGACCTTGCCCCCGCCGCCCTCCTCCGCGGGTGTGCCGATGGCCCACACGGTGCCCGCGTCCCGGTCGAGGACGGCACGGGCGGCCAGCGCCGCGCCCAGGCCCGCCCCGGCGATCAGGTTGTGGCCGCAGGCGTGGCCGAGACCGGGCAGCGCGTCGTACTCCAGCAGCAGGGCCACCGCGGGGCGGGCCCTGGTGCCGGAGCGGGCGGTGAAGGCGGTGGAAAGTCCGGCGACATCCCGCTGCACCGTGAATCCCGCCCACTCGAGTTCGCCGCACAGCAGTGCGGCCGCCCGGTGCTCCTCGAAGGCGTACTCCGGGTCGGAGTGCAGCATCCGCGCCATGTCCCACAGCCGATCCGCCCGTGCGGCCACCTCTCCGCGCACTCGCGCGAGCACCTCGTCCACGGCGTCGGTCACATCGGCCTCCCAGGAACGTCGTACGCCTGTGTCCTGGTGCGGGTTCCTTCCAGCGGGCCGCCTTACACCCTGGTCGCCGTTACCGGTCACGGGCCACGGGTACTCAGGAGCGGACAACAGGAGTTCGCAGGGAGGCCTTCATGAAGGCGGACCGGATTGCGGAGCCATGGGGCGACCGGACGCCGTACCGGCGCCACGGGGACTGGCCCTCCAGGGTGGACGCACACCTCGCCGAGGGCGTGGAGCCCGGCGCGGTGCAGAAGTGGGTGGCGGCGGCCTCGCTGCTGCACTCCGGTGGTGACGCCATGGACATCGCCGTCGTCGACGGCCGTATGGCGGGCGTACGGGGGCGTGCGGCGGACCGCGTCAGCCGCGGCAGGCTCGGGCCCAAGGACCTGTTCGGCTGGCAGGCGAACGCCTCCCCCGACCGGTTGACCAGGCCGCTCGTACGGCGCGACGGACACCTCGTGGAGACGGACTGGGACACCGCGATGGAGCTGGTGACCGCCCGCACCCGGGAACTGCTCGCCGAGCGCGGCCCCGGCTCGGTCGGCTTCTACACCAGCGGACAGCTGTTCCTGGAGGAGTACTACACCCTCGCCGTGCTCGCCCGGGCGGGCATCGGCACCAACCATCTCGACGGCAACACCCGTCTGTGCACCGCGACCGCCGCCGAAGCCCTGAAGGAGTCCTTCGGCTGCGACGGCCAGCCGGGCAGCTTCGACGATCTCGACCACGCCGACGTGATCGCACTGTTCGGCCACAACATGGCCGAGACGCAGACCGTGCAGTGGACACGCGTCCTCGACCGGCTGGCCGGCGGCGATCCGCCGCGGTTGCTGTGCGTGGACCCCCGCCCGACCCAGGTGGCCCGGCACGCGACCGTGCACCTGGCGCCGCGCGTCGGCACCAACGTGGCGCTGATGGACGCCCTGCTGCACGAGACGATCCGGCACGACCGCGTCGACCACGACTTCGTCGAGGCGCACACGGTGGGTTTCGAGGAGCTCTCCGAGCGGGTCGCGTCCTGCACGCCCGAGTGGGCCGCGGACATCTGTGACGTGCCGGCCGCCCGGATCAGTGAGGCGGCCGAACTCGTCGGCACGGCGGACGCCCTGCTGTCCACGGTCCTCCAGGGCTTCTACCAGGCACACCAGGCCACCGCCGCGGCCGTTCAGGTCAACAACCTGCATCTGATCCGCGGCATGCTGGGCCGCCCGGGCGCGGGAGTGCTCCAGATGAACGGCCAGCCCAGTGCGGAGAACACGCGCGAGTGCGGTGCCGACGGCGATCTGCCCGGCTTCCGCAACTGGCAGAACGACGCCCATGTGGCCGATCTGGCGAGGGTGTGGAACGTGGAGCCGTCCACGATCCCGCACTTCGCGCCGCCCACGCACGCGATGCAGATGTTCCGCTACGCCGAGCAAGGCTCGATCGGGATGCTCTGGATCAGCGGCACCAACCCGGCCGTCTCCCTGCCCGAACTGGCCCGCATCCGCGCCCTGCTGGCGCAGGAACGGCTCTTCACCGTCGTACAGGACCTGTTCCTGACGGAGACCGCACGGCTCGCCGACGTCGTCCTGCCCGCCGCCACCTGGGGCGAGAAGACCGGCACGATCACGAACGCCGACCGGACGGTACACCTGTGCGACAAGGCGGTCGAGCCGCCCGGCGAGGCCAGGCCCGACCTGGACATCTTCCTCGACTTCGCGCGCCGCATGGACTTCCGCGACAAGGACGGCGGCCCGCTGATCGGCTGGCGGGAGCCCGAGGAGGCGTTCGAGGCCTGGAAGCGGTGCAGCGCGGGCCGCCCCTGCGACTACACCGGCATGACCTACGACCGCCTGCGCGGCGCCGGTGGCATCCAGTGGCCCTGCACCGAGGCGAACCCGCGGGGCACCGAGCGGCTCTACACGGACGGCATCACCTGGGCCCACCCCGACGACTGCGAGAGCTACGGCAAGGACCTGGAGACCGGGGCCGCCGTGGACCCGGTGGAGTACCGCTCGCTCAACCCGGACGGCAAGGCCGTGCTCAAAGCGGCCGCGTACGTCGAGCCGCACGAGATGCCCGACGAGCGGTACCCGTTCCAGCTCTCGACGGGCCGGACGCTCTACCACTTCCACACCCGGACCAAGACCGGCCGGGTGGCACAGCTCGACGAGGCCGCGCCCGAGGTGTGGGTGGAGGCCTGCGCGGCGGATGCGGCCCGCCTGGGACTGGGCGAGGGCGACCTCGTCCGGGTGGCCACCCCGCGCGGCGCCCTGGAGGCGCGGCTGCGGGTGACGGACATCCGCCCGGGCCTGCTCTTCGTGCCCTTCCACTACGGCTACTGGGACACCAAGGAGGGCGACGGCCCGGACCGCGGCGGTCCCGGACGCGCCGCGAACGAGACGACGATCACCGACTGGGACCCCGCCTCCAAGCAGCCCCTGTTCAAGACCGCGGCCGCCGCGCTCACCCTCGTCGCCCACGCGGACGGACGGTACGCGCCCGCCCCGACCACCACGGCCTCGGCCCCGTCGGCCCCCGGCTCCGTGCCGGCCACGGCCGGCGGGCGGCAGGCGTACGCGACACAGGACAGCGGCCCGGGAGGCACGTCATGAAGGACGGCATCGCCCACACCCTGCGCGCCCTGCATCACGGGGAGCGGCGCCTGGCACGGGACCTGGTGGCCGTGTCCGAACGGCATGCCGGGGAACACGAGGTCCACCACGTCGCCACCGACCTCGCCGCGTGGTCGCGCGAGCACGCCGGGCGGCTGGCCGAGTTCGCGGCGGCCGACGGCCTGCGCCTCGACGACGACAGGCCCGAACCCCTCGCCGGCGAGGCCCCCGAGGGGCTGCTGCTCCTGTACGACCTGCGTGCCCTGCACCTGGCCGCGACGGAGAACTCGCTGCACTGGGAGATGCTCGCTCAGGCCGCCCAGGCGACCCGGGACGAACGCCTGCTGGAGCTGGCGTCCGCCTGCCACCCGCAGACGCTGCGCCAGATGCGCTGGACCGACACGTTGATCAAACAACTGTCCCCACAGGTCCTGGCAAGCCTGTGACCAGGCATAGAGCGTGTGGGGCAGGGCACCCGGGCGGCGGAGGTGAAGGAACATGGGACACGGAGGAAACGTCATCGACGAGCTGGTGACCGATCACCACGAGGTCGAGGAACTGTTCGGGAAGATCGAGGCGCTGGCACCCGGCGAGAAGAACCGGAAGGTGTACGCCGACCAGGTCACCATGGAGCTGATCCGGCACTCGGTGGCGGAGGAGGAGTACCTCTACCCGGCGGTGCGGGAGCACCTGGTCAACGGGAACACCATGGCCGACCGGGAGATCGAGGACCACTCCAAGGCCGAGCAGCTCATGAAGGACCTGGAGCGCTGCGGGGCGGACGATCCGGAGTTCGACCGGCTCGTCGGCGAGCTGATGGCCGAGGTCCGCTCGCACATCGCCGAGGAGGAGGAGACCCTCTTCCCGCAGCTGCGTGTCGCGTGCTCGGAGAAGGAGCTGAACGAACTGGGCGAGAAGGTGCGCCGTGCCAAGAAGATGGCGCCCACCCGACCGCACCCGTCGGCCCCCGACACTCCTCCGGCCAACAAGCTCCTCGCGCCGGGGACCGGTCTGGTCGACCGGCTCCGGGACGCGCTCTCGGGCCGCGGCAAGGAGGACTGAGGTCCGGGGAGCCGGTCGGGCGTCGCGGGCACGGTCGGCGTCGGACAGCGACGACGACGGGGCCCGGCCGGCAGCTCGACCGGGCGGCGTCGGCACCGCGCGGGGACGGCCCCGGGTGCCCGCCGCCCGTCCTCAGGCCGCCAGCGCCTCGTCCGGCCCCAGCCGGTCCAGCAGCCCGCCGCGGTGCAGACCGGCCACGTCCGCGAGCAGGTCCGGGTGGCGGAGCAGCGCGGCGGCGGCCCGGTCCGCGGAGTCCGGGGCGAGCAGACGGCGGAACGCGGCCGGTGAGCCCGTCGTGTGCTCGCCCTGCGCGATGTCGGCCACCGCTCGTTCGGCCAGCTCCGGGTCGCTGAGCAGACAGGCGGCCCAGCTGGCCACGACCTCGTCCACCCAGGTGCGCCAGGCATGCTCCTCGGCGTGCCGGTCGGTGTCGGCGTCCGCGCCGGTGACCCAGTCGAGGCGGGCGGAGCCGCCCGGTCCCGCCACGCCGACGAGCGCCGCGTCCATCGCCGTCGGATAGCGCAGCCACGCGGCGACCGTCACGGCCTGCCGCGCCTGTACCTCGCACAGCGCGGCGGCCAGAGCACCGCCCGCGGGCGGGTAGGCGCGCGTCAGCCAGTGGGCGGTCGCCGCGATGACCGGGGAGAGATCTGCTTGCACTGCCGGGCCGTCCGAGGTGCTGGTGGGAGAGGGGACTGCGCGAAACGGTAGCCCGCGCCCCGGTGAGGACGACATGGCTCCGGCCTCACCCGGCACGTGGCCTCGGCCACACCGGCAGCTGCGCTCCCTACGCCTCCAGCCAGAACCGGGTGCGCTTCAGCCACAGCTCCAGCAGCTCCGAGTCCCCACGTGTCCCGACACCCGGCGCCGGGCGTGCGTAGAGGAACAGGAGCAGGTCCGTCACCGGCCCGCGCACGTTCACGGCGGCCGCGCCGGTCCCGCGCCGCCACACCGGCCGCTCCGCGCCGAGGTCGAGCAGCCACCGCCCCGCAGTCCCCGCGTCGAAGCCGAGGGCCCGTCCCGGTCCGAGCAGCTCCGGTACGCCCGGCAGGGGCTCGTACGCCTCGGGAACGGTGGAGAACTCCAGCCACTCCTCGACGGCGTCCACCGCGAGGGCCTCCCCGACCGTGAAGTCCGCGCCGGTCACGAGTGCCGCGTCGGCCCGGTGCAGGAGAGTTTCGTACGTCATGCGCCGGGCCCAGAACATGGCGGTCTGCCGGACGAGTTGCTCGTCGGCCGGGGTCCACACCGGAACGTCGGGCCCGGCCGCGCGCAGGGTGCCGGCCAGCTTCGTGGCGCCGTCGACGAGCCAGTCGCCGAGCGCGGTGTCGTCGAGGTGGGCGTAGGCGGCGGGGTCGTTGACCATGCCGTCGTCGACCGGTGCGGTGGCGCGGGTCCGGACGATGTCCTCGGCCCACCGGTGGTCACCGCCCACGTGCCGCAGCAGCCGGCCGAGGTTCCAGCCGGGGCAGGTCGGCACCATAGCGGTCGAATCGGCCCCCTTGACGTGTCGGGCGAGCAGGTCGGTCTGGGCGACGATCGCGTCGCAGTACTCCTCGAAGGTCAACAACGCTTCCCCCTCCGCTGCACGATGCCTCATCCCTGCCACCTAACCTGACTTCCTCCGGTACCACCACCGAACAGAGGGAGACAGGGCCATGCCGGTCAGGGCGGGGAACACATGGCTGCGGATGGCCCATGCGGCGTTGCTTGCGGGTGTGCTGACGGGCTGTTCGGAGGCCGCGGGGGACGACTCCAAGGCGTCCGCGGGCTCGTCGGCGACGGCGGAGACGTCGGGTGCGGTCGACTCGGCCGCGGTCCGCGGCGGCACGATCGGCGCCGCGGGCTCGGCGTGCGAGCTGCCCGTCGCCTTCGACACGGCGAAGAGCTGGAGGGCCGAGGCCGTGGAGGCGCCGCTGAGCCAGGGGCCCGTCACCCTGGCGTGCGAGATCGACGCGAAGCCGGCGGGCAGCATCGGCTTCCTGCGGGTCTGGGCCGGGAAGGCCGGTGACGCCGACGCCCGGACCGTGCTGGAGGCCTTCGTCGCGGCCGAGGACGGGGTGAGCGGCGAGAAGTACGGCGCCTTCACATCCGGCGGTCTCTCCGGCGTGGAGGTCGAGTACCTGTACGCCAGTGAGCTCCTGGAGGAGACGAAGAAGGAGAGCGCCTTCGCCGTCACCACCGCGGACGGGCCGGTGGTGGTGCACCTCGGCGGGCTCGACACCGACGAGCACGAGAAGATGCTCCCCGGCTACGAGCTCGCGCGGCGCACCCTCCACACGACCTGAGCCGAAGCCCCGGCGTCAGGCCTCCGCGCCCGTGTAGAACGCGATCGTCGCGGCCGCCGTCCTCGTCGCCGTCTCCCGGTCCGCCCCGGAGACGGCGTACGCCTCGCCCCATCCCTCGCCCGAGCCGGTGATGAACGCGCTGCCCTCGGGCGTGGTGTGCCAGGTCGCGGCCTCCTCCTTGCTGAGACCGCCGCCCGCGAGGTGCAGGGCGAGTCCGTACAGGCCCAGGTCCCAGCCGACTCCGACGGCACCGGGCCCGAACTGGTCCCAGAAGTCGTCCGGTACGACGGCCACGTGCTCGAGTTCGAGGACCGTGCGCTCGCCTTCCTCGGGCGTGAGACGCACCTCGACCTCGCTGAAGCCCGGGTCGGGGCCGTACAGCCAGCTCACCCGCAGCCGCTCGGGTTCCACGCACTCGAGGATCTCGCCGCCGGCGTTGCCCTCCAGCTGGTAGCGGCCGCCCACCTTGAGCTCACCGCTCACCGGCAGGAACCAGCGTGCGATCCGCTCCGGCGAGGTCACCGCGTCCCACACGTCGGCGATCTCGGCGTCGTACGCACGGCGCAGCAGGACCGTCCGGGCCTGACCGGCCTCGACCTGCCGGGTGCCGACCCTCCGGTGCGTACGGTTGATCGCGTCGGCGATCTCACTCATGCTCGCTCACCTCTCCTTGCAGCCTGCGCTCGCGCTTTCCCCGCGCGAGCTCCGTACCGAGCGCGTCGAGCCGTTGGTCCCAGAAACCGCGGAAGCGCTCCAGCCAGGTGTCCACCTCCCTGAGCGGGGCGGTCTCGACGGCGTACAGCCGCCGGGTGCCGTCGGCGCGCACGGAGGCGAAGCCGCTCTCCCGCAGCACTTTCAGATGCTGCGACACGGCCGGCTGGGAGATCCCGAACTCGTCCCGGATCACGGCACTGACCTCGCCCGACGCCTGCTCCCCTGCGGCGAGCAGTTCCAATATCCGGCGTCTGACCGGATCCCCGAGTACGTCGAACGCGTGCACGTGACCCACTATGACACTCACCGCTTATATAAGCCAAGCCTTAAACAAGACGAGGGGCCGCGGAGTTCTCCGCGGCCCCTGCCTCAGGAAGGGAGGGCGACCGTCACGCCGGCACCACCTCGGACCGCAGCATGGGATGGCGCTCCATGATCTCGTCCGCCGCGGCGAAGGCGTCGGTGAGCGCCAGGGCGTGCGGCACCAGTGCGGCGACGGTGGCCTCCAGCACCTCCGGCAGGTAACGGACCTGCTCCGCGGTCAGCCGCTCGTGCGCGAGCAGTTCACCGCTGTGCGCGGAGAGGTAACGCAGGGCGAACAGCCGGTGCAGGTGCTCCAGCAGCAGGGCCACCTGCGGGTCGGCGGACCGGGCCGCCGCGGCGAGGAGTTCCTGCGCGGCCAGCCGGTGGACGTGGGCGTCGACCAGGGACAGCGCCGCGCCGGAGGCGCCGTTCCAGCGGTCGAGGGGTGAGCCGGCCCGTTTAGCGCGCAGCCGGGAACGGGCCCGCTCGTGACGTATTCGCTCCAGATCGCCCATCAGATCGTGCAGGTGCGCCGGGTCGTGCAGGCTCCGGGTGGCCGGGGGCACGTCGCTGGGCGGTGTCGGGCTGAAGCCGCCCAGCAGCAACTCCCCGGCCGCCTTGACCCAGATGACGGTGTTGTCACCCTCCGCGGTGATCGTGCCCTCGTTGGCCGCGAGCTGCCCCGCGATCCCGTTGGCGAGCAACAGGCCCTGTGCGCCGCAGCGTTCCCGGCACTCGGTCATCACGGCCCGGGCCTGCCAGGTGATCCAGCCCTTCGCGATGGCCACCAGCCGCTCGGCCTCCTCGCGTTCGTCCTCCGCCGCCCGCGCCCATCGCCGTACGACCGCGCGCTGGAGCAGGGTGGCGGCGTAGGTCGTCGCGAGCGCCTCCACGAGCGGGGTGTGGTGGCTGCGATGGGAGAACAGCGGCACCCGCTGCCCGCTGGTCATGCCCGAGGTGACCCGCTGGTGGGCGTGGCGCACGGCGACGGCCAGGGCGTGCCGGGTCACCCCGAGGCTGTAGGCACTCATGCACAGCTTGCCCATGGTCACCCGGCCGATGGAGCGCAGGAACCGTTTGCGCGGACTCCCCAGGCACGAGACGAGTTCCCCGTCGTCCGTCAGCCGGCCGTGCTCGCCCTGGAGCATGGCCGTCCGCGGCAGCCGTACGCCATGGAAGGAGGTGGCGCAGTGGTCGACCGGACTGCTGGCCGTCTGGGGCAGCAACTCCACTTCCACGCCCGGCAGATGGCGCCCGTTCGTGTCCGTCAGCGAGGTCAGGAACAGGAAGACGCCCTGGTCCTTGCCGTCGATCACCAGACGGGCGGCCACCAGGGCGTCCTTCGGGCCGCCGGCCACGGAGGTGTTGGGCATCCACTTGCGCGCCCCCCGGGTCGGGGTGGTGAGCACGAATCCGCCCGTGGCCCGGTCCAGGGTCGCCGTGGTCTCCATCTGGGCCGCGTCGTTGCCGTGCGCCTGCTCGGTGCACAGGAAGGTGCCGATGCGTTCCATCCGCAGATAGGGGCCGAGGTCACGCCCCTCGTGGTCGTGTTCCAGCAGGCTGCCGAGGAACAGGTTGTAGTGGATGCTGGCGATCGTCGTCATGCCGGCGTCCACCACCCCGGCCCACTCGTGCAGGGCGCTCAGGGCGACCGGGTCCCGCGCCAGGGCCTGGGGATCCGACACCGCCGCGTTCACCGTGCGCAGGCGTTGATAGGACAGTTCCGTGCGCTCCTGGTGGGTCAGCCCCTCGTGGTAGGCGAACACGTCGGAGCTGAACAGTCGGCGCCAGGGCTCGTGGATCTCGTCCTGCGCACCGAAGAGGAGGTGCCGGATCGCGGCGGTCTCGGTCAGCGGGGGTGTCGTTACGGGGAGTTGAGAGGTGATCACAGCCGAAACGTAGCCCGGGGCACCCTCTGATCACATCATGATCATCACCACGATTGAAGACCCGCGCAGGGTGGTAGTTACCCCTTGAACGGCCTCTGTAATACCACAAGCCACGATCTCCACAAGGGTGATTCCCTTCCCGCGCGGCACTTTACCCTTGCGCGTAGGTCGACTTTGGGTCACATCTCGGCGTGTCGTCACCGTGGGCGGGAGGGGGCGGCAGGGCGGGGTGCCGCCTCGACGCCCGGGCCCGGCACCCGATCACCAGCCGCTGACGCGGCTCCAGTAAGCCTGGACGGCCGGTGCACTCGCCGTCGGTCCGGTGCCCTCGACGACGTGGTAGCCGCGGTGCTGGGCCGCCGTGGCGCAGGCGTGGTTGGGCAGGACGCGCAGGCGCGTGCCGATGGGCAGTTCGGGCAGCCGGGTGCCGTCGCGGGCGGTGAGGGTGCCGTGTTCCTGACTGGCGGCGGTCATGACCAGCCCCGGGAGCAGGTTGCCGTCGAGGTCGGCGACCAGACCGTACCCCTGGTCCTGTGCCTGGGCCGCGGTGCCGCGGTCGCGGGACATGGCCATCCAGCCGCCGTCGGTGAGGATCCAGCCGTACTCGGGGCGGTGGCCGATGACGGTCACGACGACCGACAGGGCGAGGTCGTCGACGCGGCAGACCCCGAGGCCCGCCATCACCAGGTCGAAGAACACGTAGTTGCCCGCGCGCAGTTCGGTGACCCCGGTGAGGTCGTCGGCGGCGTGCGCGGTGGGGGTGGAGCCGACACTGACGGTGGTGACGGGCAGACCCGCCGCGCGCAGCCGCTCGGCCGCGGTGACCGCGCTGTCGCGTTCGTTCCTCGCGGCCAGGCGCTGCTCCTCGGCGGTGCGGGCGAAGTACGACTCGCCCGCGTGGGTCAACACCCCGTCCAGACACCCCGCTTCGTGCAGCACGCGGCCGATGCCGGGGAGACCGGGTGCCTCGGGCCTGAGGCCGCCGCGGTGACCGTCGCAGTCGATCTCGATCTGGGCGGGGACGGGAAGTCCGGCCCGGCGGGAGGCCTCGGCCACGAACTCCGCCTGCTCCGCGCTGTCCAGCAGCACGCGCAGGATGACCCCGCGGCGCAACAGGGCGATGACACGCGGCAGTTTGTGGGGGTCGACACCCACGGCGTAGGTGATGTCGGTGTAGCCGCCGTCGGCGAACGCCTCCGCCTCGGCCAGGGTGGACACGGTGATCGGGCAGGGCCGGTCGCCCTCGTGCAGGAGGGCGGCGACGTCCAGGCTCTTGGCCGTCTTCACGTGGGGCCGCAGGGTGACACCGAGCCGCTCCGCCCTGGCCGCGAGCCGCTCGACGTTCCGCCTGACCTTGTGGACGTCGACGACGGCGAACGGCGTGTCCGGATCGGCCAGGGTCCGCGCGGCGGCACTCGCGGTGGCCTCCACGGGGCCGACGGGGGTCGCGGGGCGCACGGGGTTGGTCACAGGGAGATGTCCATCTTCTCGAGTAGGGCAAGGCCCGGATACAGGTCCTGCACTGTCGGCGGTACGGCCTGCCAGCCGGCCCGTGAGGACCTCTCCGAGCGGGGTGAGGACCGTGTCCGCGGGGGCGTACTGGCCGTTTGCCGGGGGCGTCGGCGCCCATGCAGGACAAGTGCGTACCGGGACGGATCCAGGAGGCTTCGAACAGGGGGGAGTCGTCGCGGGCGCTGCTGGCGGTGATGACCACGTCGGCCCGGGCACAGGCTCCTCGGCGCCCGCGGTACGGGCTTCATGGCCCTGCGCGGTCAGTGCCGCCGCCATGCACTCGGCGCGCTCGGCCGTCCGGCCCACCACCAGGACCTCGGCGACGGGCCGGACCCGGCAGACGGCCCGCACCTGGTGGGGTGCCTGGGCGGTGACGTGGTCAGCGTTCATGGGGGCGGCGGGGAGCCGGGGCGCTCCGCCGGGAACCCGGACCCGGCGACCGGCCGTCGGAGTCGGTGGGGTAGGGCGCGGGGTGCGGTCGCCGGTGCAGGTCCTGGAGGAAACCGGTGAGGAGCTCCAGCGTCCGTTCCGGTTCCTCGAACGTCGCCGCGTGCCCGCCCCTGACCGCGGCCAGCCGTGTCCGGTGCCGAACACCGCCAAGGTGCCGGCCTCCGGACGGGCCGGCAGGTCGACGGCGAGGGTGTTTGCGGCGGCAGTGCGGCAGGCGTTCGCCGTGCCGACCTCCAGGACGGCCGCGAGCCTGCCCACCGTCTGGTCGAACAGCAGCAGGGCGGAGTAGTGGCGCGGCAGCCCGCGCTCGGCGTTCCCCGGCCAGTACGTGCCGATCTTCACTCCGGCGTGCGTCGCGGACGCGGACGGCTTGAGACTGAACCGGTTGCGCGGATCGGATGCGTGCACGGCGAGCGAGGGGAAGACCGGCCCGTCCACCGCCGCGGCGAAGGCGGCGCGGGCCGCCTCCAGGGCCAGTTCCTCGTCGACGACCGCGGCGGTCCGCTCCTCGGTGATGTGCGGCAGGGGGCCGTCGACCGGTGGCGGGCCGGGACGTGATGCGGCGGCGGTCGTGTCGGATCCCGCACTCACCGCACCGACATCGGTCGTGGCGGAGCTCGCACCTGCTGTGTCGGCGGCGGTCATGACGGGGCTGTCACTTGCTGTAGTTGTAGACGGTCGCCCGGGACACGCCCAGCAGATCCGCGATGGTCTGCGCGGCGTCCCGCGAGTCGAAGTACCCGTCCCGGTGCAGCCGGCGTACGAGCGCCTTCTTGTCCTCTCGGCTCAGCGACCGCGGAGTGGCGGCGCGCTCGGCGGCCAACTCCTCCACCGTCCGCCGCAGTTCCCGCGCCGTGCGGTCCCGCAAGGTCTCCAGGGGCTCCTCGCGGCGCTCGGTGTCGGTGTCGGTGTCGGTGGCCACGAGGTTGGACAGGGCGAGGGTCACGGGTGACAGCACCGACACGTCGAGATTGAGACACAGGGCCGCCACGTACTCACCGGCCTGGTTCTTGATCCCGATGGACGTGCTCTTGGCCGGGCGGCCGTCGGGGAACCGGTTGGGGTAGTTCTGGATGATGCTCGGGTAGTCCGGATCGGCAATGCGGGCCAGCCCCAGCTCGGTCGCGGAGTCTCCCACCCGGCGCCCCGACAGGTTGTTCTCGATCGCCCGGATCGCGTGCCGGGGGTCCCGCAGGTCGTGCAGCACGACCTCGCACAGGCCCGGAAACATGCGGCCGAGCGCGACAGCGATCTTCTCGGCCTCACCGATGAGGTGCTCGTCCGCACCGCTCACCACGCCCGTCACCGCAGCTCCGTCCCGAACGGGAAACCACAATCCCGAATAGACTGATTGTCTAGATCTGGATATGCAGCCTAAGTGTGTGACCGGTGGTTGTCCAGCGCGTCCGGCGAGGTGTACATATGGGCCGCCCGGGTGCGGGCCGGTGTCGTTGTGGCGCATTCTTGCTGTGTCGCCCGTAGGACGGTGCACGGACTAGGTAGGGCCGATGACTGGGAGCGTCGAGGACGCACACCCGACGGCCGGGCGGCTGGCGGCGCTGCTGATCGACGCCTCGACCGAGGCGATCAGTGCGGCCGGCGGCCACGCCGGTGGGATCTATCTGCGCTCCCGCACGCCCGGACTGCTCCGGCTCGCCGTCCTGGCCGGACTGCCCGGACCCCTGTTCCGCCCTTGGTGGCGCCTGCACGCCGACCGCCCCTTCCCGGTCGCCGACGCCTACCGGCTCGGTGTCCAGGTGATCCTGCCGAACGCCACCGAGACGATGCGGCGCTATCCGCAGTTCGCCGCCGGACTGCCCTTCCAGTTCGGTTCGCTCTACGTCCCGGTCGTCGCCGGTGCCACGACCTACGGGGTGCTGACCGTGCTGCGTCCGGCCGTCACCGACGCCGCCGAGGTGCTGTCCGGCCGCGACCGGGTCGTACGCCTTGCCCAGGAGCTGGCCGAGGCGCTGCGGGGCCTGGAGGACGAGGACCCGGACCAGGTCGCCTGGGACGGCGAGCCGGTGTGTCTGCGTCCGCCGACCGCCTCCACGTCCGTGGGCCGCGTCGGGCGCTTCGCCTGGGACCCCGAGACGACCTACATCACCCTCGACGAGGACCTGCACACCCTCCTGGGCGTACCGCCCAGCGAGTTCGCCGGCACGATCGAGGCGTTCGCCGAGGCCGTGGCCCCCAGCGACGCGCACCGCATCCTGGCCACCCTGCGGGACACCGCCGTGGGCCGCCCTCCCGCGCTGCCCCTGTACCTGCGGGACGAGGACGGCGAGCTGCGCCTGCTGGACCTGTGGAACGCCTGCGAACCGCCCGCGGCACCCGCGGTCCGGGGCGTCGTCGTGGCCCCTGGCCCCGCCCCCACGGCGGACTCGGCGGCCGACCTGCTGCCCGAAGGGGTGTTCTGCGTGGACCGGCTCGGTCTGGTCGTCTACGCGAATCCACGCGCCGCCCAGCTCCTGGGTCGCCCCCGCGCCGAACTCGTCGGCCGCGATCTGTGGGAGGCCGTGCCGTGGCTGGCCCGCCCCGACTTCGAGGACCACCTGCGAGCGGCTCTCCTCACCCCGGACCCGGTCCACTTCCATCTCGTACGACCACCCGGAGGGGAGCCCCAGACGGGCTCGACCGTGCGGGGGCCGGAGCTCTTGGAGCCCGAGCCGAGGCCGCCCGAGCGGGACTCCTCGGCGGAGCCGAGTGTGCGGGGGCCCGGGGCGGGGCCGACCGCGGGGAAGCCCGGGGCGGGTTCGACGGTGCCTGAGCCCGAGACTGGCTCGCCCGCGCGGGACACCTCGGCGGAGCCAGGCGCGGAGGAGCCCGGGCCGGGCCGGGCTCCTGCTCCGCGGGAGCCCGAGCGGGACGCCGGGGCGAGGCCGACGGCAGCGGAACCCGGGCCGGGACCAACCGCGCAGGAAGCCCGGCAACCGCAGTCCGTCCACGACGCCGGGACGACACCCACCGCAGGAGAACCCGGGCCGGGATGGACCGCGCAGGATGCCCGGCAACCGCAGTCCGTTCAGGGTGCCGGGACGAAACCGACCACAGGAGAACCCGGAGCGGGACCGACCGCGCAGGAAGCCCGGCAACCGCAGTCCGTCCACGACGCCGGGACAACACCCACCACAGGAGAACCCGGGCCGGGACCCACCGCACAGGGACCCCAGGCACCGCACTCCGTTCACCACACCGGGACGACACCCACCACAGGAGAACCCGGGCCGGGACCCACCGCACAGGAACCCCAGGCACCGCACTCCGTTCACCACACCGGGACGACACCCACCGCGAAGGGCTCCGAGTCGCCGCTGCCCACCCGGGACGCCGGATCCCCTTCCCGCGCTCACGGCACCGGATCGCCCCCGCCCGCTCAGGACACCGGGCCACCGCCCCCTGCCGACCACCCCGGCTCACCCCGGCCCGCTCCCGACCCCGGGCCACCCCCTCCCGCCACCCCCCACATCGCCCCCGCCCAGGACACCAGCGCCTCTCCGCAGCCGTACGAAGGCGACTGGCTCGCTCTCTCCGTGCACTCCGGGCCGGACCGGCTGACCTGTACCGTGCGGCCCGCCAGCCGGGTGCCGGACAGTCCCGCGGGGCAGGAGATGTCCGAGGGGGGCGTCAGCCCGCTCGCGCCGCTGTACCGGCCGATCGCGCTGGCCATCGCCCTGACCGAGGCGTCCACCGCCCGGCAGGTGTCCGCGGTCGTGATGCGGGAGCTGCTGCCCGCGTTCGGCGGCCGCCGGCTCGCGATCTACCTGCTCCAGGAACGGCATCTGTACCTGGAGTGGGAGGCAGGCTTCCCCAAGGGCTTCCTCGCGCCCTTCGAGGGCGTGGACCTGGGCGCCCGCCTGCCCGGCGTGGAGACCCTCACCACCGGCCGCCCGCTGTTCTTCGACTCGATGGAGCAGCTCACGGCCGCCTACCCCGGCATCCCCCTGGACGCCGCCGAGGGCGCCCGTGCCTTCCTGCCGCTGATCGCCTCCGGACGCCCCGTCGGCTCCTGCATCCTCGGCTTCGACCGGCCGCGCAGCTTCAGCACCGAGGAGCGCACCGTGCTCACCGCGCTGGCCGGACTCATCGCCCACGCCATGGAGAAGGCGCAGCGCTACGAGTCGGAGACCGTGCTCGCCCGGGGCCTCCAGCAGGCGCTGCTCCCCCGCCGTCTGGCGGCGCACCCGCTGCTGGAGACCACCGGGCGCTATCTGCCGGGCACCGCGGGGATGGAGGTGGGCGGCGACTGGTACGACGTCGTCGAGTCCGGTGACGGGCTGGCCCTGGTCATCGGGGACGTCCAGGGACACGGCGTGCAGGCGGCCGCCACCATGGGCCAACTGCGCACCGCGGTCAGGGCGTTCGCGCTCGGCGACCGGCCCCCGGACGAGGTCCTGAGCAGCACCAACCATCTCCTCATCGACCTCGATCCGGGCCTGTTCGCCAGCTGCTGCTACATCCGGCTGGACCCCGCCACCGGTGTGGCCAGGGCGGCCCGCGCCGGGCATCCGCCGCCCCTGCTGCGCAGCCCCGACGGGCGCACCCGGGTCCTGGACCTGCCCGGCGGGGTGGTCCTCGGCGTGGCACCGCGGGCCCGCTATCCGGTGACCGAGCTCCGGATGGAGCCCGGCGCGATCCTGGCGCTCTACACCGACGGCCTGGTGGAGAAGCCCGGCAGCGACATCGACCAGGGGATCACCGCGCTGCGGGTGGCCCTCGCCAAGGCCGGCGCCCCTGCCGCCCGCCCGGGCAGCCGGTTCCTGGCGGGTGTGGCGGACCGGCTCACGGCGACCGCGCGGCACGCCCTGGACCGCCCCGACGACATCGCGCTGCTGCTCGCCACCCGGCGCGCGACACCGACCCGGTCGCCATGAGGAGAGTCTGGCGGGTTTGTTCATGTTCTGTCACACCGTGTGACGCCCCTCGCCTCCCGCGGCGCGGCAGTGTAGACATGGGCACATGGTCCGACTCCCGGGCCGCTTCGGGGGCGGGTCGGCCCGTCGCCCCGGCGGTCCCCGCCCAGCGCAGACACCCGACCACCCTCACGACCGGCACGAGGCCCCGCTGAAGGGCAGCTCGCCCACGCGGGTGGAGCGCGACGGCTCGCCGGAGCGGCGGCGGCCGGGAGCCCTGCGGGCGGCGGTCGGCGGACGCAGCGTGGCCGGACAGGTGTTCGTCCTCCAGGTCGTGATCGTCCTGCTGCTGGTCGTGGCCGCGGTGGTGGCCCTGGTGCTCCAGGTGCGGCACGACAGCACCGTCGAGGCCCGCAACCGTTCGGTGGCGGTCGCCCAGGCCTTCGCCAACGCCCCCGGCACCGTGGAGGCCCTCAAGAGCCCCGACCCCTCGGCGGTGCTCCAGCCGCGCGCCGAGGCGGCCCGCCGGGCGACGGACGTCGACTTCATCGTCGTCATGGACACCGACGGCATCCGGTACACGCACCCCAAGCCGGACCGCATCGGCAAGAAGTTCGTCGGGGACATCGCGCCCGCGCTGGCCGGACGCGTGGTGACCGAGGACATCACCGGCACGATCGGGCCGCTCGTGCAGGCGGTGGTCCCGATCAAGGACGACGGCAAGGTCGTGGGCCTGGTGTCGGCCGGCATCACCACCGCCAAGGTGGGCGGCACCGCCGACGAGCAGCTGCCGCTGCTCCTGATGGCCGCCGCGGTCGGGCTCGCCCTGGCCACGGGGGGCACGGCGCTGGTCAGCAGACGGCTGCTGCGTCAGACGCACGGGCTCGGCCCGCACGAGATGACCCGCATGTACGAGCACCACGACGCCGTGCTGCACGCCGTGCGCGAGGGCGTGCTGATCGTCGGCGGCGAGGGCCGGCTGCTGCTCGCCAACGACGAGGCACACCGGCTCCTCGACCTGCCCGCCGACGCCGAGGGCCGGCACGTCCGCGACCTCGCGCTCCCCGCCGACACGGCCCTGCTGCTGGCCTCCGGACGGGTCGCCACCGACGAGGTGCACCGGGTCAAGGACCGCCTCCTGGCCGTCAACCAGCGGCCCACCGACATCCAGGGCGGGCCGCCGGGCAGCGTCGCCACCCTGCGCGACTCGACCGAACTGCGGGCCCTGTCCGGCCGTGCCGAGGTCGCCCGCGAGCGCCTCGACATGCTGTACGACGCGACGGTGGGCATCGGCACGAGTCTGGACGTGACCCGCACCGCCGAGGAACTGGCCGAGCTCGCCGTACCGAGGTTCGCGGACTTCGCCACCGTCGACCTGTTCGACGCGGTGCTCAGCGGGGGGCAGCCGGAGGCGGCGACCACCCTGCGCCGGACCGCGCTCAGCGGCATCCGCGAGGACGCGCCGCTGTTCAAGGTCGGCGAGCGCATCCCCCTGGTCGACTCCGCTCCCCAGGCCCGCGGCATCAGCAGCGGCCGGGCCGTCCTGGAGCCGCGGCTCGCCGAGGCCACCGGGTGGCACGCGCAGGACAGGGAGCGCTCCGCGCACGTCATGGAGTACGGCATCCACTCGCTGATCGCCGTCCCCCTGCGGGCCGGGAACCTCGTTCTGGGCACGGTCAGCTTCTGGCGCTCGGACAAGCCCCAGCCCTTCGACACCGAGGAGGTCGCCCTCGCCGAGGAACTCGTCACGCGGGCCGCGGTCTCCATCGACAACGCCCGCCGCTACACCCGCGAGCACACCATGGCGGTGACGCTCCAGCGCAGTCTGCTGCCGCGCCGGCTGCCCGAGCAGGACGCCCTGGACATCGCCTACAAGTACCTGCCCGCGCAGGCCGGGGTGGGCGGCGACTGGTTCGACGTGCTGCCGCTGTCCGGGGCTCGGGTCGCGCTCGTGGTCGGTGACGTCGTGGGCCACGGGCTGCACGCGGCGGCCACGATGGGCAGGCTGCGCACGGCGGTGCACAACTTCTCCGCCCTCGACCTGCCGCCCGACGAACTGCTCGCCCTGCTCGACGAGTTGGTCGCCCGCATCGACCAGGACGAGGCGGAGGAGAGCGGCAACTCCCCGGTCACGGGGGCGACCTGCCTGTACGCCGTCTACGACCCGGTCTCCCGGCTGTGCACGATCGCCCGCGCCGGCCATCCACCGCCCGCCCTCATCCATCCCGACGGCAGCGTCGAGTATCCCGACGTGCCCGCGGGTCCGCCGCTCGGCCTCGGCGGCCTGCCGTTCGAGACGGCCGACCTGGAACTCGCCGAGGGCAGCCGCCTGGTGCTCTACACGGACGGTCTCGTGGAGGACCGGGAGCGGGACATCGACGTGGGCCTGGAGCTGCTGCGGACCGCCCTGGAGCAGGCCGGCCCGTCCCCCGAGGACACCTGCCGGACGGTGCTGGACGCGCGGCCGCCGGCCCGGGCCACCGACGACATCGCCCTGATCGTGGCCCGCACCCGGGCGCTGGGGGCCGACCGGATCGCCGAGTGGCAGGTGCCCGCGGACCCGGCGGCCGTCTCGGACGTACGGGCCGCCGTGACCCGGCAGCTCGCCCGCTGGGACCTGGACGACCTCGCGTTCGCCACGGAGCTGATCCTGAGCGAGCTCGTCACCAACGCCATCCGTTACGGCGGCGACTCCATCCACGTCCGCGTGCTGTTCGACCGCACTCTGATCTGCGAGGTGTTCGACACCAGCAGCACCTCACCGCATCTGCGGTACGCGGCCATGACCGACGAGGGCGGCCGCGGCCTGTTCCTCGTCGCCCAGCTCAGCGAGCGCTGGGGCACCCGGTACACCCCGGCGGGCAAGGTCATCTGGGCGGAACAGCCGCTGCCGTGACCGGGATCGGGCTCCTTTCCCTGCCCATAAAGTGATCTTATGAGCTCATAGACCGGACCCGCGTACCGACTTAGGCTTGCCTTAGCTTAGGCTTCCCCCGAGTTGATCTGTCACCGCTCGAAGGGAACCTGATCATGCCCCGCCCCCTGCGGGTAGCCATCGTCGGAGCCGGCCCCGCCGGGATCTACGCCGCCGACGCGCTGCTCAAGTCCGATGTGGCCGCCGAACCCGGTGTCTCCATCGACCTCTTCGAGCGGATGCCGGCCCCGTTCGGACTGATCCGTTACGGCGTGGCTCCGGACCACCCCCGGATCAAGGGCATCATCACGGCCCTGCACCAGGTGCTCGACAAGCCGCAGATCCGGCTGTTCGGCAACGTCGACTACCCGACCGACATCAACCTGGACGACCTGCGCGCGTTCTACGACGCCGTGATCTTCTCCACGGGCGCGACGGCCGACCGCGAGCTGCGCATACCGGGCATCGAGCTCGACGGCTCCTACGGTGCCGCCGACTTCGTCTCCTGGTACGACGGCCACCCGGACGTGCCGCGCACCTGGCCGCTGGAGGCCGAGAAGGTGGCCGTGCTCGGTGTCGGCAACGTCGCCCTGGACGTGGCCCGCATCCTCGCCAAGACGGCCGACGAGCTGCTGCCGACGGAAATCCCCCCGAACGTCTACGAGGGCCTGAAGGCCAACAAGGCGCTGGAGGTCCACGTCTTCGGCCGCCGCGGCCCGGCGCAGGCGAAGTTCTCCCCGATGGAGCTGCGGGAGCTGGACCACTCCCCGAACATCGAGGTCATCGTCGACCCCGAGGACATCGACTACGACGAGGGCTCGATCGAGACCCGGCGGGGCAACAAGCAGGCCGACATGGTCGCCAAGACCCTGGAGAACTGGGCCATCCGCGACGTCGGCGACCGCCCGCACAAGCTGTTCCTGCACTTCTTCGAGTCGCCGTCGGAGATCCTCGGCGAGGACGGCAAGGTCGTGGGCCTGCGCACCGAGCGCACCGCCCTGGACGGCACGGGCAACGTCAAGGGCACCGGCGAGTTCAAGGACTGGGACGTCACCGCGGTCTACCGCGCGGTCGGCTACCTCTCCGACAAGCTGCCCAAGCTGCCCTGGGACATCGACTCGGGCACGGTCCCGGACGAGGGCGGCCGGGTCATGCAGGAGAGCGGCGAGCACCTCCAGTCGACGTACGTCACCGGCTGGATCCGGCGCGGCCCGGTCGGACTCATCGGCCACACCAAGGGCGACGCCAACGAGACGGTGTCGAACCTCCTGGACGACTTCGCGAACGACCGCCTCCAGAAGCCCGGTTCGCCCGAGCCGGAGGCCGTGGACGCGTTCCTCGCCGAGCGCAACGTCCGCTTCACCACCTGGGAGGGCTGGTACAAGCTGGACGCCGCCGAGAAGGCGCTGGGCGTGCCGCAGGGCCGCGAGCGGGTGAAGCTCGTCGAGCGCGAGGACATGCTGCGCGAGAGCGGCGCCTGATCCACCACCGACGCCGGCCGTGCCGAAGCCTCACCGGGGCCGGCACGTCCGGCGTCGTGCTGTGCTGTGCTGTGCTGTGCTGTGCTGTGCTGTGCGCGGAACCCTCGCCGCCGCCCCGGCGTTCCCTTCGTGTCCGTGCGACCGTGCGGGCCGACGCGGGACGAACGGGGTGGGTGTGGCACGCGTACTGGTCATCGGCGGCGGTATCGCCGGTACGGCGACGGCTCTGGCGCTGCACAAGGCGGGTTTCGAGGCCGTCGTGCACGAGGCCCATCCCGATTCGGCCGAGGACATCGGCGCCTTCCTCACCCTGGCGAGCAACGGCATGCGTGCCCTCGCCCAGGTGGACGCCTCGGCGGCGGTCACCGCGATCGGCTTCCCGCTGACCTCGCTGCGGGTCCTGGACGACGGCGGCGGCGAACTGGCGCACGCGCCCATGGGCGAGACCTCCGACCCGCGCCTGCGCTACCGGTGCCTGCGGCGCGGCGAGCTCAACACCGCGCTCCAGGCGGAGGCCGCCCGCCGCGGTGTCACCGTCCGGCACGGCGCACGGCTCGTCTCCGTCGAGGACGGCCCCGACCGGGTCACCGCCCGCTTCGCCGACGGCACCACGGCGACCGGGGACCTGCTGATCGGCGCAGACGGCCTGAACTCCGCCGTACGCCGGTCGTTCTCCCCCGGCACGCGGCCGCTCCACGCCGGCCAGTACGTCTTCTACGGCTACACGCGCGCCGCGTCCCCTCACGGGCCGGACGCGTGCATCACCATGGTCCGCGGCAGCGGGTCCGCCTTCGGCTACGCGGTGTCGCCCGGCGGGGAGGTGTACTGGTTCGCCCGTGTGACCGGCGAGCCGCTGTCCGCCGAGGAGTTGGCGCAGCGCACTCCCACCGACTGGCGTGATCTCTTGCTGCCGCTGCTGCGCAAGGACACCACACCGGCCGCCGAGCTCGTCGCGGCCACCGGCGACGAGCTCATGGTCACCCATGCCACCGAGATCCCGACCGGCACCCCGTGGCGCTCCGGGCGGACCCTGCTCATCGGCGACGCCGCCCACGCGGCCTCCCCCGCGACCGGCCAGGGTGCCTCGATGGCGCTGGAGGACGCGGTCGTCCTCGCCAAGGCCCTGCGGGACGCCCCCGGCACGGATGCGGCACTCGCCCTCTACGAGACGCTCCGCCGCCCCCGCGTGGAGCACAACATCACCGTCAGCGGCAGCATCTCCCGGGGCACCCCCGCCCCCTCGGCCACCGCCCGCCCCTCGGAGGAGGACCTGGCCGGGCTTCTGGAATGGGAGGCGAACCTCTGGGCCGAGCGGCACCCCCACTAGAATTTGAGCCCGAACGACCTGCGCCAGACGAAGGAGCCGCCCGTGCCCGGCCAGCGATCCATCACCCAAGCCGAGAAGCTCGCGGCCGAGAAGCTCGGCGGGTTCCCGATCCGGCGGGACCAGATGGCGGCCGTGGCGAACATCTACCGGGCCGCCTCCGCGGTGCGCCAGCACCTGGAGAACTCCGTACTGCGCGGCTCGGACCTGACGTGGACGGCGTTCGTCGTGCTGTGGGTGGTCTGGGTGTGGGGTGAGTCGGAGACCCGGCACGTGGCGGAGGAGGCCGGGATCTCCAAGGGCACGCTCACCGGCGTCTCGCGGACCCTGGAGTCGCGCGGGCTGCTGAGCCGCGCCGGGCATCCCACCGACGGGCGGCTCGTGCTGCTCAGGCTCACCGACGAGGGCGAGGAGCTGATGCGCCGCGTCTTCCCGGCGTTCAACGAGGAGGAGGCCTTTGTGACGGCCGGTCTCAGCGACGCCGAGTGCCGGGGCCTCGCGGAGGGGCTGCGACAGGTCGTGCTCCAGGTGGAGGAGCACGGCGAGGAGCGCCGCCGCGAACTGCTCGACGGCTCCGAGCCCGCTCCGCGGCGCAGTGGACGGCGCCCCAAGTCCTGAACCCGGCCGCGAACCGGGCCGGTCAGGAGAACAGCGCCTGGACGTCCGGCTTCTTGCCGCCGAAGATGCCGTCCTCCTCGCCGAGGGCGGCGAGCTTCTCGAGTGAGGCCATGTCCACCTGGGCCGGCCAGCTCGGGAGGATGAGCTCGCTCAGCACATCGCCGCTGATCTTGGTGTAGGTGGTGAGGATCTGCCGGGCCTCGTCCGGATGGCCGGTGGCGTACGCCAGTGACTCCGTCATGGCCTCGGTGAACTTCTTCACCAGTTCCGGGTTCTGCTGCGCGATCTTCGTCGAGGTGAACCAGGTCGCCACGGTGAGCTTCGGGTCGGTCTCGGCGAACGGCGAGGCGATGACCCGGGCGCCCTGCGCCTTGGCCACCGTCTGGGCGGGCTCACCCATCCACGCGGCGTCCACGCGGCCGCCGTCCAGTGCGGCCGGCATCTGGTCGAAGGGGATCTCGACGAACTTCACCTTCGCCGGGTCGCCGCCGTCCTCGCGCACCGACTCGCGGACCGTGGTGTCCCCGATGTTCTGGAGGGTGTTCACGGCGACCGAGCGTCCGGCCAGGTCCTTCGCGGACTTCACCGCGCTGTCCTTCTTCACCAGGACTCCGGTGACGTCGCCTCCCACCTTGCCGTTGGAGGCCGCTCCGTTGACCACGGACTTCACCGGAACGCCCTTGGTCTGGGCGAGCATCAGGGACGTCGTGTTGCTGAAGCCGAACTGGAACTGACCGCTCACCACTCCGGGGATGATCGCCGCACCGCCCTGCGCGGTCACCATCCGCAACGCGATCCCCCGGTCGGCGAAGAAGCCCTTCTTCTGCCCGAGATAGAGCGGCGCCACGTCGACGATGGGGATGACACCGACCGTGACCTGCGACTTCTTCCCTCCGCCCGCGGACGACGTGCCGCCGCTCCCGGAGTCCGACGACCCGCACCCGGCGGCGCCCGCGAGGGTCACCACCGCAACGGCAAGTCCGAGCAAGCGCCTTTGCATGGGGCCCTCCTGACGAGACGGCAGAACGTCTCACGACCCGTCCACTGATGTTGTGCACATCATTGACGCCCGCAATGTACACGCCTACTTTCGCCGGTGTCAGTCCCCCCGACCGCAGGAAATCGGACTGCGCCCAAGGAGCCCACGTCCCGTGACGCACCGCATCCGCACCCGTACGCTCGTCTCCGTGGCGGCACTGCTGCTCGCCGTCCCCCTCACCTCGGCCGCCCGGCCCGCCGAGGACGTCCACGTCGAGGGCCGGCTGCCGTCCGGCGCGACCTACCTCATGGACGTACCGGCCGACTGGAACGGCACGGTCCTCCTCTACAGCCACGGCTACACACCGCCCGGCGTCCCCAACCCGGCCCGCAACGCGCCCGACGACACCACCAAGTCCCTTCTCCTGAAGCAGGGTTACGCGCTCATCGGGTCCTCGTACGCCACCACCGGCTGGGCCGTCACCGAGGCCGTACCCGACCAGCTCGCCACCCTCGACACCTTCACCGCCCGCTTCGGGCGCGCCGGCCGGACCATCGCCTGGGGCACGTCCTACGGCGGTCTCGTCACGACCGCCCTCGCGGAACGCCACGCGTCCCGCCTCGCCGGTTCCCTGTCGATGTGCGGGCTGGTCCAGGGCGGTGTCGCCAACTGGAACAGCACACTGGACCCGGTGTTCGCGCTGAAGACGCTGCTCGCTCCCGGCTCCGGGATCCCGTTGACCGGGCTGCCGGACCCGGCCGCCGCGGCCCGGGCCTCCGACGCCATGACGGCCGTCCTCACCGGGGCCCAGCAGACCGCCGGCGGTCGGGCCCGCATCGCGCTGGCCGCCGCGCTGCACAACATCCCCGGCTGGAACGACCCCGCACAGCCCCGCCCCGCACCCACGGACCGGGACGCCCAGCAGGCCGGCCAGTACCAGGCCGTCGTCGGGCTCGTGAAGTTCCCCGCCTTCGTCTGGCGTCAGGAGGCCGAGTCCCGGGCGGGCGGCAGCATGTCGTGGAACACCGGGGTCGACTACTCCGCGATGCTCCGCGACTCCCCGTACCTCAAGGAGGTCGAGGAGCTGTACGCGAAGGCCGGACTCTCCCTGAAGTCCGACCTCAACACCCTCGACAGGGCCCCGCGCACCCGTGCCGACCGGCACGCCGTGGACTGGATGAGCCGTACGAGCTCCTTCACCGGACGCCTCACCAAGCCCCAGCTGAACATCCACACCACCGGCGACGCACTGATCCCGGTGCAGTCCGAGAGCGCCTACCGCGGGGCCGCCACGGCCGCGGGCTCGGCGGCACTGCTGCGGCAGCGCTATGTCGACAACGCTGGCCACTGCACCTTCAGCCCCGGCGAGCAGATCGCCGCTCTGCACGCGCTGGAGGACCGGATCAGGAGCGGCCGCTGGCTGGGCAGTGCTGCCGCCGCCCTCAACTCCCGTGCCACTGCGGCCGATCCGGCCTCCGAGGCCCGCTACCTGCCCTACACCCCGACCGCCTACCCCCGCCCCTACGACCGTGCCCGTCCTTCCGGCGAGCACCGGAAGTAGCGCCTGGCCGTCACGGTTCCGTGGTCTCGGACTCCAGCCTGGCGCGCGTCGCCGGGCCGTAGACGCCGGAGTCGTCTTGCAGGACGAAGCGGGTGACCTGGTAGGTGCGTACGGCGCTCTGGACCTGCTGGTCGAAGTCGCCGTCGGCCTCCCCGTCGTAGACGCCCGCCTGCCGCAGCCGGAGCTGGAGTTCGACGACCTCGGGCCCCTGGTCGCCGAGACCGAGCACGGGCGGCTGCCCGTTCGACACGGTCGGAGCGGGGGCCACCGTGGCGGTGGCGGCGGCGCTCGACGGGGCCCCGGTCGGCGTGGCGGTGCCCGTCGGGGAGGCGCCGCCACTGGACTCCGCGCTCGGCGAGGAGGAGGGCGGTGCGGACGACTGCGTCGAGGTCGCCGTGGGAGAGGAAGCCGTGCCGGACGGACCGTTCGACGACGGCGGCGGCGCCTCCGGGACGCCCGCGCGCACGCCGCCGGCCACCGAACCGTCCCGGGAAGGGCTGTCGTAGCTGAAGAGCCCGCCGACGAATCCCCCCGTGACCAGGACGGCGACGGCTGCTCCCGCCCCGGCGACGACCAGGGTCCGCCGTCTGCCGCCGCGCGGGGCGCTGTCGGCCAGGTCCTCCTCGCGCGGCTCCTCGCGAGGTACCTGTCCCGGGCCCGCCGGAGCGGTGGTGACGTCGTTCAAGTCCCCGGCGGGGAGCGGCCGTTCCGGTTCCGCGGCCGGGTCGGCGGCTTCTTCGCTGACCTCGACGAAGGGGCGTATGCGCACCGGGTCGAAGTCCTCCGCCGCGGCCGCCTCGGCCGTACGGGACTCCCGGTGGGCCTCGGAAGCGCGATGTGCGCAGGCGCAGGAGGGAGTGCCGTCCGCCGCCCTGGGCGCCCCGCACTCCGGGCAGACGAGGACTGGTGGTTCACTCACGCGCGTTCCCTCTCCCTACGATCTTCATATCGTAGACAGATATGCCGCGCGGAAATTCCACAACTCGTATCGCGCCAGAACCACGGCTTCCGAGGGACCGAGATTCAGCCATCGCGCGTGAAGCCGAGATGAACGGCGGGTCGCACGGGCCGCGAACACCCCTCAATCGGGGGGCACTTGATGAGCCGGAAGCGCTCAAGGCCGCGACAACATGGGGTAACCAGCGGTAACTTCTGTCCCGCCCCGCGCCCTCACCCGTGCCACCCCCTCAGGAGACACCCCCATGCGCAGACTCCTCGCCGCCCTGGCGGCGACCGCCGCCGCCCTCGGCGGCCTCACCGCGGCCGCCCCGTCCGCCACGGCCGCCGACTCGGGCAGCTTCAGCGTCCTCAGCTACAACGTGGCCGGCCTGCCCGAGGCCATCTCCAGCGCCCCGACGCCCCGCGAGCCGAGCACCACGGAGATCGGCCGGCGGATCGCGCCGTACGACATCGTCCACGTGGAGGAGGACTTCAACTACCACGCCCACCTCTACGCGGGCGACACGAACCACGCCTACCGGACCCCCACGAGCGGCGGCGCCGGCATCGGCAGCGGCCTGAACACGCTGTCCAAAATCCCCTACGACGTCGACGACTTCGAGCGGGTGCGCTGGAACTCCTGCCAGGTGGACTCGGGCGACTGCCTGACCCCCAAGGGCTTCACCTTCATGCGGGAGCGGCTCGCCGAGGGGGTCTACATCGACTTCTACAACCTGCACACCAACGCGGGCACCAACGACGGGGACCTCGCCTCACGCGCGGACAACCTCAACCAGCTCACCGCGTTCATCAGGACCCACTCCGCCGGCAACGCCGTCGTGGTCATGGGCGACACCAACACCCGCTACACCCGCTCCGGCGACACCATCGCCGAGTTCGCCGCCGCCAACGG
The DNA here is from genome assembly GCF_029893805.1 of Streptomyces sp. SAI-135. Classification (NCBI taxonomy): domain Bacteria; kingdom Bacillati; phylum Actinomycetota; class Actinomycetes; order Kitasatosporales; family Streptomycetaceae; genus Streptomyces; species Streptomyces sp. SAI-135. The sequence goes on along the minus strand of NZ_JARXYP010000002.1, from coordinate 8,426,198 downwards.
ACTCACCGACCCCTGGGTCCAGCTGGTCCGCGGCGGCACCCCGCCGGCCAAGGGCAGCGAGGCCCTGGTCTGCGACCAGAGCGGCACGACGGTCCCCAACACCTGCGAGGTCGTCGACAAGGTCCTCTACCGCGGCAGCCCACTCGTCGCCCTCAACGCCACCTCGTACAACAACGAGCACGCCAAGTTCCTCAACGGCGACAACCTGATGCTCTCCGACCACGACCCCGTCACCGTCGGCTTCACCTGGTCGCGCGCCACCGCCTACCAGCTCAGCGACCAGTTCGGCGGCCCGCACGGCGACTACTTCAACGACATCACCAGCGTCCCCGCCGGCGCCCGCGCCGCCACCATCGGGCTGCGCAGCGGCTCCCGCGTCGACCAGATGAACCTCACCCTGGCGAACGGCACGACCCTCACCCACGGCGGGACGGGCGGCACCGCCTCCTCCCTGACCCTGGGCAGCGGGGAGTACGTGACCACGGCCCAGCTCTGCCAGGGCGAGTACAACGGGCACACACGGATCTTCTCCGCGAAGTTCACCACCAACCTCGGCCGCACGCTGGCCGGAGGCACCACCACCTCCGACTGCGTGACCCGCACCGCCCCCTCCGGCCGGCAGATCGCCGGGTTCCACGGACGCTCGGGAGACGCCGTCGACAAGGTCGGTTTCATCTACACCCAGCGCTGAGCCAACCGCCCCGGGGCGCTGAGCTCCTGAGTGCCCCGGGTGCACAGGAATCACAAAAGAGCGGCGGGACGATTGACGCGGTCATGGCCAGGCCCTACTTTCTGATCGATTTGCCGAACTGCGTTCGAAATACCGGTCATTGAGGTGCCCTCCGCACGCCACCTTGGAGAGCAAGATGAGCGCAAACCCCCACCTGTCCCGCCGCGGCCTCCTGGGCATGACGGCCGCCGTACCGCTCGCCCTGACACTCGGCGCCGGCACCGCGCAGGCCGCCGACTCGGCGTACGCGATGGTCTACTTCACCGAGTCGACCAACCTCGGCGACGGCACGGACTACGGCCTCCATCTGGCCGTCAGCCCCGACGGACTCAACTGGACACCGCTCAACCAGAACAACCCGCTGGTCACCCCCACAGCCGGCGCGCTCGGTCTGCGCGATCCGTTCCTGATGCGGAAGCAGGACGGCACCTTCGTCGTCCTCGCCACCGACCTCAAGGGCACCGACTGGAACTACAACAGCCAGTACATCCACGTCTGGGACTCCGCCGACCTGCGCACCTTCACCGGCTACCGGCGCCTGAAGCTGCACGACATGACGACCCACAGCTGGGCGCCCGAGGCGTTCTGGGACGCGGGCCGCGGCCAGTACGCGGTCATCTACTCGTCGGTGAACAGCAGCGGCCACAACGTCATCATGGTCAACTACACCAGCGACTTCGTCACCGCCTCGGCCCCGCAGGTCTTCTTCGATCCCGGCTACGACGTCATCGACGGCGACATGGCCGTCGGCGTGAACGGCTACAACTACCTCTACTTCAAGAAGAGCGGGACCTTGGTGGGCGCCAGATCCACCTCCCTGAACCCGGGCAGCTTCACCGAGTTCAGCACCGCCGTCTCCCACGGGGGCACCGAGGCCCCGACCCTCGTCAAGTCCCTCACGTCGGGCACCTGGTACCTGTGGGGCGACACCTACACGCCCAACGGCGTCTTCTACGCCTGGCAGTCGGGCAACCTGGCCACCGGCACCTGGACCGCCGTGGACCAGAAGAGCTACACCCAGCCGGTCAACTCCAAGCACTGCGGCATCACCACGATCACCACGGCCGAGTACACCAACCTGCTCGCCAAGTGGGGGGCGCCGACCTGGAACCGGCTCAAGTCCTACAACTACCCGGCCCGTTACGTCCGCCACTCCAACTACGCGGGCCGCATCGACGAGTACCCCGTCGAGCCCTACAAGGACTCCCTGTGGACCCTCGTCCCGGGTCTCGCCGACAACGCCGGCGTCTCCTTCCGGTCGGTCAACTACCCCGACCGCTACCTGCGGCACTACAACTACGCGCTCCAACTCGACGCCAACGACGGCACCTCGACCTTCGCCGGTGACGCGACCTTCTACCGCACGGCCGGCCTCGCGGACACGAGCTGGGCCTCCTTCCGCTCCTACAACAACCCGACCCGCTACATCCGCCACTCCAACTACGTGCTGCGCATCGACCCGGTCTCCACCGCCGCCGAGAAGCAGGACGCAACATTCCGAGTCGGTTACTGATTCAACTGATTCAACCGAAAAGCCCCCTTGGCCCTCCGGCGTTGTATACGCTCCAGGTCTTCTTCACCAGACCTTCACAGGGGGGCTTTTCGATGCGCAGAGGACACATAGCCGCCGCCGTGGCCGCGGGCGCGCTGACCGTGCTGGCCGCGGTTCCGGCCCATGCGGCCGAGTACTCGTCGGCACTGAAGATCAAGGGCGTCCAGTACGACGCCCCGGGCCGGGACTCCAACAGCTGCTCCACCGGCAACACCGACGAGGAGTACCTGACGATCAAGAACTACTCGCGGACCGCGACGGTGAACCTGAAGGGGTACGTCGTCAGGGACTCCACCAGCACCAACAAGTTCACGTTCACGAAGAACCACACGCTCCAGCCCGGCGACTACGTCAAGCTGCGCGGCGGCCGCGGCACCGACTCCGACGCCAACAACGTCGTCTACCGCAACAACTGCAACTTCCTCTGGAACAACGACAAGGACACGATCCGCCTCTACAAGCCCTCGGGCGCGCACGCCGACACCCACGCGTACACCAAGAGCGCCGACGACCGGGACGGCAACGGGTACATCACGTACCACGGCTGACCAGGGCGCGTCCGCTCACGACGGCCAGCGCGGCGGTCAGTGCGACCAGGGCCGCCGCCTGGGTCAGGACACCCACGCGCAGTGCCCCGGGCAGGACGTCGAGCCACGGGTAGACCGCGGTGATCCTGACCACCAGGAGCAGCAGCCCGAGGGCCGCCAGGGCAGCGGCCTCTCCCGCGGGGACGCGGCCCTCGCCCCGCACGCGGTACAGGAGCCAGGCGAGGGCCGCCACGAGGTAGCACGTGACCAGTGCCCAGACGGTGTCGACCCCGCCGGGCAGTGCCACGACGGAGCCGCCCATCAGCACACAGCAGGCGGCGAAGACCAGGCCGGGCGCGCCCGCGGGGAGAACCGCCGGGGGCGCGTCGCGGTGGTGGGCCGCGCACAGAGCCAGCGCCGACGCCCAGGCCAGCACGGCGGCCGCGAGGACGTAGGCGGAGTCCGAGGGGGCGAAGGCGCGGGCCCACAGATCTGCCAGCGGCCAGAGCGTCGGCACGGCCGCGGCGAGCGAGGACACCTGGGCGAGGCGACGGTGGTCGCGCAGGAGGGCGAAGTAGGCGACCGTCCACAGCAGCGGGAGGAACCACTGGACGACCGCGCCCGCACCGGCCCACGCTCCGTGGCCGGCGAAACCGTCCGTGAACATGTCCCACTGGCGTCCGCCGCGGGTGGACGCCCAGGTCAGCTCGAGGACCCGGTCGACCACGGCGGAGGCCGCCTGGAGCAGGACGGCGAAGAGCGCGAAGAGGCGGACGGCCGAGCCGAGCACGGCGTACCGGCGGGGTGCGGCGGGTGCGCCGAGCCTGCTGCGCACGGCCAGCGCGACGATGCTCGCGACCTCCCCGAGGGTGGGCCGGCTCTGCTCCTGGGTCTCCGGGTCGACGTCCCAGAGGTAGGTCTCGACCATCTCCTCCTCGCGCTCGCGCCGGTAGTAGGCGGGCAGCAGGCGCAGGACGGCGCGGTAACGGGTTTCGAGCAGCGTCGTCATGCCAGACCTCCGGCGAGTCCGGGCCCGGTGGCGGGCGCGTCGGTGATTGCGGGGCCGCGACGTCCCTCGGCGATCCGCTTCTTCGCGGCGCTCGCGCCGGCGGCCAGCCGCTCCGCCTCGGCGGCCAGGGCCGCCGTCCCCTCGTCGGTGAGGCGGTAGTAGCGCCGGAGCCTGCCCTGCTGCACCTCCTCGTGGTCCAGCACGATCAGCGCATCGGCGGTGAGCCGGTCCAGCACGCCGTAGAGGGTGCCGACGCGCATCTGCACGGCCCCCTCGGAGAGTTCCTCGACCTCGCGCAGGATGCCGTAGCCGTGCCGCGGCTGGTCGGCGAGGGCGGTCAGTACGAAGAACGCCGCCTGTGTCATGTTCCTCGGTGCCATGAACACGAATATATCGGCTCCCGATATATTCAGCCAGCCGAATCGCCGGTGCGCGGGGTCGGGACCGCGAACAGGGCCCGCCCCAATGCGGATGGTGGGCGGGCCCTGTTCGAGAGGTCATTTTGGCGTGCCGGGGCGTGAACAGGGCACGAGTGAACCGTCGTTGCTCTGTGCGCGGCGTGTGCGCCCCGTGTGCGCGGGGCAGATCATGAGGAGCGCCCCGTTCGCCCGGCACCGTGTGCCGGGCGTGTCCGCCTGCCGGACCCGCCTGGTCCGTACGGGTCGGCGGCGACGATACTTGGCCCTGGCACGCACCACCCCCTCCCACAGATGGACCCATGTCAAGCACTCCCACGGCAGACCCCACGGCACCCTCCACCGTCTGGCTGGCCCGCGGCCGCCATCTCGGATCCGACGCGGCCGACGTCCTGCGCGGAAACCTGGAGCGACTGAAGGAGAGCGCGACCCTCGACGACTTCCAGGAGCCGACGTCCGAGACCGGGGACGCCCCGGAGCGGATCTTCGAGGCCCGCTGGCGGGTGGCCGACGAGGTGACCGTCCGGGCCCGGCTCTCGCTCTCCCCCGTGGCGAGCGGCGGACAGGAGTGGGTGCTGGCGGCCGAGGCGGAACAGCCGTGGGATCTGCGCTGGCCGTCGCCCGCGACCATGTTCTGGCCGGACAGCGGGCGACGTCTTCTGGGACCGTGACGCCGCCACGGGGCTGCGGCTCAGGGACCTGAGCGTGCTGCCCGAGGAGGACAAGGACGTACGGCGGGTGCTCCGGCAGGCCGTGCGGGGCAGCTGGGCGGTCCATGTCGTCGTCCACGAGGCCATGACCACCGACCAGCGCGGCCGCCGCCCGCTGGCGGACATGCTGCCGCCGAGCCTGCGCCACCGGGTGGTCGAGCACCGGGCGCAGCCGCACCAGCTGCGCGTCCTGAACTGGGCCGTGAAGGAGTTCGGCGTCGAGGTGCCGCGCGGCGGTGCCGTGGTGCTGCCCGGGACGCCGGTGCCGCCCGGCTACGACGGCCGGGACTTCTCCGTTCGCAGTGTGTTCCTCGACGGCTCGGAACCCACCGAGCTGATCGCGACGGTGACGCGCTACGCCGCGATGCCCAAGCCGCTGCCCGAGGGCGGGGAGGCGGCCGTGACCGCGCTGCGGGAGCAGTGGCAGCTCCTGACGCTTCAGGAGGAACTCGAACGCGAGCGCGCGCTCGTGACCATGTACGCCGAGGCGCTGGAGGCCATGACGAAGTCCCGGGACCTGTACCGGGAGGCAGCCGAGCGGGCCAACGAGGCGCTGGCGATCTACCGCGAGAACGCCCCGGCGCCGCAGCCCCGGACGGACCCGGAGACCACCTCGCCCTTGCAGCAGTTGACGAAGACGTTCGGTCGCTGGAAGGACGGGCTGCGGCCCGCGGCCCGCGACGAGGACCAGGACCGGCAGATCAGCTGAAGAGCGGGAAGCGGTCCGCGTCCGCGCCGAGGGCGAGGCGTTCGGCGTCCGTCAGCGGTGTGCGTCCGGTGGCGGCGCGGGCGTAGTGCTCGTCGCTCCAGTCGAGCGGCACGGGCCGGCCGAGGAGACCGTCCAGGGTGGCCCGCACCGCGGCCAGGCCCGCCGGGGACGGTCCGGCGGCCCCCGGCAGGTCGGTGACGAGGTCGAGGTGGTGGATTGTCGCCTCGACGGCGAGGGTGAGCACGAGGTCGCCGGCGGTCAGCACATGTCCCTGGGTGGAGACCCGCAGGTCCGGCCGGGCGTCCGCGGCGGCGTTCACGGTGGCCGCGGCGGTCTCCAGGTACAGCTCGCGCAGCCGGCCGAAGTCGAGGAACATGCTGGCGCTCACCCGGTTCCAGCGCCGGCCGTGCGCGGCGCCGACCGGGTCCGGCGCCCAGTCCCGCCAGTAGGTCACCGCGTCCCGGTCGGCCGGCCCGGCCGCGGGCGTGTGCAGGGCGACCAGGGTCCGCTGGGCGTCCCCGGCGCAGTGGAAGACCAGGTCGCGCACCGCCCAGCCCGCGCAGCCGGTGGGCAGCCAGGACTCCTCGTCGCCGAGGGGGCGTACGACGGCCGCGAAGGCCCCGTAGGCGGCGCGCAGCACGTCGGTGTCCATGGCGCCAGCCTAGGCGGGGCTCAGTCGCGGCGTGACGGGAGGTGTCGCAGGGCCCGCTGTGGATACGCGGTGGGGACAGCACTTCGGTCCGTCCGGAAGGTCACCGTCATGAGCGGCGAGAACAGCGACAGCGCCACCTGCTCGGAGACGAAACTCACGGTCAACGGCGAACCCCGCACCCTCCTCGTCGACCACCGGCGCGTCCTGCTCGACGTCCTGCGCGAGGACCTGGACCTGTGCGGTGCCCGGAAGGGCTGCGACCACGGGCAGTGCGGGGCCTGCACGGTCCTGGTGGACGGGCGCCGCGTCAACAGCTGCCTGCTGCTCGCGGTCGCCCTGGACGGCAGCGAGGTCCGCACCGTCGAGGGTCTCGGCGGCGAGGGCGACGAACTGCACCCCCTGCAGCGGGCCTTCCTGGACCGCGACGCCTTCCAGTGCGGTTACTGCACCCCCGGCCAGCTCTGCTCGGCGCTCGGCATGCTCGACGAGGCCGCGGCGGGCCACCCCTCGCACGTCACCGGCGACCCCTCCGCCGACGGTCCCGAACCCGGCCGTCCGGTGCCGCTGGACCGGGACGAGATCCGCGAGCGGCTCAGCGGCAACCTGTGCCGCTGCGGCGCCTATCCCCGCATCGTCGATGCGGTCGAGGACGTGATCCGGTGAAGACCTTCGACTACGTACGGGCCACCAGCGCCGAGGAGGCGGCGGAGCTCTACGCCGCTCACCCCGGCGCCCGCTACCTCGGCGGCGGCACCAACCTCGTCGACCTGATGAAGCTCGGCGTCGAACAGCCCGACGTGCTCGTCGACGTCAGCCGGCTGCCCCTGGACGAGGTCCAGGAACTCCCGGACGGCTCGCTGCGCGTCGGCGCCATGGTCCGCAACAGCGACATGGCGGCCCACCCGCTCGTCCGCACCCGCCACCCGGTCCTCTCCCAGGCCCTGCTCGCGGGCGCCTCGGGCCAGCTGCGCAACGCGGCCACCACGGGCGGCAACCTGCTCCAGCGCACCCGCTGCCCCTACTTCCAGGACGTCTCCAAACCGTGCAACAAGCGGGCGCCGGGCAGCGGTTGCGGCGCGCGGGAGGGCGTGCACCGGGACCACGCGGTCCTCGGGCACTCCCCGCACTGCATCGCCACCCACCCCTCGGACATGGCGGTCGCGCTCGCCGCGCTGGACGCCCGCGTCGAGCTGTACGGCACCGAGGGCGCCCGGAGCGTCCCCGTGGCCGACTTCCACCGCCTGCCGGGGGAACACCCCGAGCGGGACACCGAGATCCTCCCGGGCGAGCTCATCACCGGAGTGCTGCTGCCGGTGGCCCCGGCCGGGCTGCCGTCCGCCTACCGCAAGGCCAGGGACCGGGCGTCGTACGCCTTCGCCCTCGCTTCCGTGGCCGTCGTGGTGCGGGTGACGGACGGGGTCGTCGACCATGCCGGGATCGCCTTCGGCGCGCTGGCCCACCGGCCGTGGCGGGCCCGCCGCGCCGAGGAGGCACTGGTGGGCGCCGCGCCCACCACGGCGGCCTTCGAGCACGCGGTCGACCTGGAACTCTCCGCCGCCGAGCCGCTGCGGGACAACGCCTACAAACTGCCCCTCGCGCGCTCGCTCGCCCTGGACGTCCTGACGCGGCTGACCGCGGCCGCCAGGACCTGAGGAGGACGCATGGACGCCACCACCGGGGCCGCAACCGCCCTGGGCTCTCCCGTCGAGCGCCGCGAGGGCCGGGAGAAGGTCACCGGCACCGCCCGCTACGCGGCCGAACAGCCCCGTCCCGGCCGCGCGCACGCCTGGCCCGTGCCCGCCTCCGTGGCCCGCGGCCGGGTCACCGGCATCGACACCGCGGCCGCCCTGGACGTGCCGGGAGTCCTGGCCGTGCTCACCCACGACAACGCGCCGAGGCTGTCCGAGCCGGACGACCCCACGCTCGCCGTCCTGCGCGACTCCCGGGTCCCGCACCGCGGTTGGTTCGTCGCGCTGGTGGTGAGCGAGACCCCGGAGGCCGCCCGCGCCGGAGCCGCCGCCGTCCACGTCGACTACGCCGTCGAGGACCACGACGTCACCCTCAGTGCCGCGCACCCGGACGCCTACGCGCCCGAGGAGGCCAACGGCGGACACCCGGGGACCCGCGAACACGGCGACCCCGACGGCGCGTTCGCGTCCGCCCAGGTCCGGATCGACGCCGACTACCGGGTGCCGCCACTGCACAACCACCCGATGGAACCGCACGCGACGACGGCCGAGTGGCACGACGGCCGGCTGACGGTGCACACCTCCACCCAGGGCTCCACGGCCGTACGCGCCGTCCTGGCGGGCCTCTTCGGCCTCCCCGAGGACCACGTCACCGTCCGGGCGGCGCACGTGGGCGGTGGATTCGGGTCCAAGGGCACGCCCCGTCCGGACGTCGTGCTCGCCGCGATGGCGGCCCGGCACACCGGACGGCCGGTCACCCTGGCGCTCCCCCGCCGCTTCCTGCCCTGCGTCGTCGGACACCGCGCGCCCACCCTGCACCGCCTGCGCCTCGGGGCGCACCCGGACGGACGGCTCACCTCCCTCATCCACGAGGTCACCACCCACACGTCACGGATCAAGGAGTTCGTCGAGCAGGCCGCGGTGCCCGCACGGGTGATGTACGCCGCCCCCGACTCCCGTACGGCACACCGCGTGGCGCCCCTCGACGTGCCCAGCCCGTCCTGGATGCGGGCCCCGGGCGAGGCGCCCGGCATGTACGCGCTGGAGTCGGCCATGGACGAGCTGGCCGGCGAACTCGGCATGGACCCGGTGGAGTTGCGGATCGTCAACGAGCCGGACACCGAGCCCGACAGCGGCAGGCCCTTCAGCAGCAGGCACCTGGTCGAGTGCCTGCGCGAGGGCGCCCGCCGCTTCCACTGGTCCGAGCGCGACCCACGGCCGCGCTCGCGCCGCGAGGGCCCGCTGCTGGTGGGCTCGGGGGTGGCCGCCGCCACGTACCCGGTGATGGTGCAGCCGTCCACGGCCACGGCCCGGGCGCTGCCCGACGGGACCTTCCTGGTACGGATCAACGCCACCGACATCGGCACGGGCGCGCGGACGGTGCTCGCGCAGATCGCCGCGGACGCGCTCGGTGTGCCCGTGGCCCGGGTGCGGACCGAGGTGGGCAGCAGCGAGCTGCCCGCCGCGTCCCTGGCCGGCGGCTCGTCGGGCACCGCGTCCTGGGGCTGGGCGGTGCACGAGGCGTGCACCCGTCTCGCGGAACGTCCGGCCGGGGGCCCGCTGCCCGCGGAGGGGATCGAGGTCCGTGCCGACACGGCCGGGCACGCGGACGCCGACAGCCCCTACGCCCGGCACGCCTTCGGCGCCCATTTCGCGGAGGTCGCCGTCGACACGGTCACCGGCGAGACCCGGGTCCGCCGGCTGCTCGGGGTGTATGCCGCCGGGCACATCCTCAACTCCCGTACCGCGCGCTCCCAGTTCGTCGGCGGCATGACAATGGGGCTCGGCATGGCGCTGACCGAGGGCAGCACGACGGACCCCGCCTTCGGCGACTTCGCCGAGTCCGACCTGGCCGCGTACCACGTGCCCACGCACGCCGACGTGCCCGACATCGAGGCGCACTGGATCGACGAGCACGACACCCGCCTCAACCCCATGGGCAGCAAGGGCATCGGCGAGATCGGCATCGTGGGCACGGCGGCGGCGATCGGCAACGCCGTCTTCCACGCGACGGGCGTACGCCTGCGCGAGCTGCCCCTCACACCGGACCGCGTGCTGGGCGGACTCCGGCGGAGGGGCGGCTCGTAGGTCCCCGGCGGCTCAGGCTCCCGGGGAGTGCGTCGGCTGCGCTGCCATCGGGGCGTCGGCCGCCTCGCGAATGGCTTGCGCCGTCCGCCGTTCCGCCAGGACGCGTTCCGGGGACGGTGCCGACGCGAGATGCACCACGAGGGCGGTCAGCGCGGCCAGCGAAGCGCACACGGCCGCCGTCCCGACCAGCCAGGCCGGCGCCGGTGGTGATTCCAGGGCCCGGGCGAGCCCGGCCGAGCCGAACCGTCCGGCGATCACCTGGCCTGCGGCCACCGCGGCCGGCACCACGACCGCGAGGGCCAGGACCGGCAGGACGGGCCGCAGGGTCAGCAGGGCGAGCAGGACGCACGCGAGCGACACCCCGAGCGCGATGCCGTACTCCTGCGCGGATGCGCCGTACCGCTGGGCCGGGAAGCACAGGGCACCGCAGACCAGCAGTGCCAGGGCGGCGATCCGGCCCGGCCAGGCCGGTGCCCTTCGGATCCGGCCCGCCCCGGGCGGGTGCGGCGGCGGGGCCGGGAACGCGCCCGGCATCTCGGCTCCGGGCCGCCACTGCTCGTCGTACGGGGCCGGGGCCTCGGCCGGCGGTGGTGGGGGCTCCTGCGTCGCCAGGCGCCCGATGAGCTCGACGAGTTCCTCGACGGGCCTGCCGGTCGCCGCCGCGCGCACCGCCTCCTGCCCGCAGTGGGGCCGCAGTTCCGAGCGGCTCAGGAGGGCCACCAACCGGGTCACGTCCTCGACGGGACGGGACTCGGCGGCGGCCCGGATCGCCTCGTCGGCGCTGTCCGCGTCCCGTGGCGGCCGGGTCAGCAGGGAGACGAGCCGGGTGACGTCCTCCACGGAGCGGTCCACGCCCACGGCGCGCAGGGCGGCGCCGGTGGCCTGGGCGTACTGGGGTGACTGTTCGAGCAGGGTGATGAGGTGGACGACGTCCTCCAGCGGACGGTCGGCCACTGCGGCTCGCACCAGGTCGCCGACGGGATCGCCGTACGACCGGTCCATCGGTATGGCGGGTTCGTTCGGGAGAGGTGCTGTCGGGCCGGTGGTCATGCTCTGCTCCAGACAAAGGGTGGCGGTCGCTCCCAGGCGCCCCCGTCGTGCGACCGCGACATCGAGATGACCCATTCGTATGCGGGTGCACGACGGCGTGCCACTCGGGTGGGCCACGGGTGTGAGTGCGGCCCCCGGCGAGCCATAGGGGGACCGGATGCGGGAATCCGTCAGGGAGCGGGCCGTTCGGTGCCCGGAGGAGGAGGCCGGGCCGTGGATTCGACCACAGCACTGATCGTCGCCGCCGCGGTGCTCGCGGCGCTGGCGCTGGCGGTGGCCGTGGGGCTGCTGGTACGTCTCGTGCGCACCCGGCGCGGTCTGCGGCGGGCAGGACTTCCCACCGGGCCCCGGTGGGTCTTCTGGGGCGCCCTGTTGTATTTCGTCCTGCCGACCGATCTGGTGCCGGATCCGGTGTATCTCGACGACATCGGTGTCCTGCTGCTCGCCCTGCGCACCCTGCGCGGCTCCCCCGCCGACCGAGCGATGCTGCGGCTCGACGGGCGGGAAGGTAAGACGCCCCGCCGACCGTGATTACGCAGCGTAAGGAAACCAATCACTCGTTCGATTCGTATAAGTCTCTGGGAGCCGAAGGAAGTCGGCTGACCTGACGGCGTCGTGGGGTGACGGCCGTCTGCGAGAGGCAGTACCGGCGAGGGAGAGACGATGCAACCGTTCGCGCTCAACTACGCACGTCCGGCAGCGACGTTGGAGGCGACCGCTCCGTACGTCTACGACTCCGGGCTGCAGTTGAACGTGCTCATGGACGGCCGGGTCGCCGCCCGCGACCACGCGCTGATGAGGGAACTGGGGACCACCACGAGCACGGCGGGCTCCAAGACTCACTTCGACGACTGAACACGGCCGGCGATCGATGACCGTGTTGATTCTTACCTGCGAAGAGGACGTCACGGCCGACATGGTGGTCGTGCACCTCAACGCCACGGGGGTACCGGTGGTGCGGCTCGACCCGGCCGACCTGACCGACGGTGTCGCACTGTCCGGGGAGTACGTGCACGGCACCTTCCGCGGCCATCTGTCGGCCGGCGGCCGTCTCGTGGGCATCTCCGGGCTGCGCTCGATCTGGGTCCGCCGCCCCGGCACCCCCGCGGCGCGGGCGGCCGCGCCCTCGGAGTGGCTGACCGAGGAGTCCGCCCAGGCGCTGTACGGCATGCTCCGGGGCAGTGACGCCCGCTGGATGAACCACCCCGACGCGGCCCGCCGGGCCCGTCACAAGCCCTGGCAGCTACGGCTCGCCCAGCGCTGCGGTCTGCCCGTCCCGGCCACGATCGTGACGACGTTCCCGCAGGCCGCACGCGAGTTCGCCGAACGCTATCCGGATTTGGTGGTCAAGCCGGTCTCCGGGGCGCACCCGCAGGATCCGCCGCGTGCGGTGCCGACCAGCCGGGTGGCACCGGACACCGATTTCACGGCCGTCGCCTTTGGCCCGACCCTGCTGCAGCGGCGGGTGGCCAAGCGGGCCGACATACGTCTGACCGTCGTGGGCGAGACGCTGCTGGCCGCCCGCAAGGTGGCCGGTCCCGACGACGAGGTGGACGTCCGGTTCGCGCCGCCCACCTCCTCCTGGGAGCCCGCAGAGGTCCCGCCACGGGTGGCCGCGGCCGTCCTGGACTACCTCCGGGCGGCCGAACTGGCCTACGGGGCGTTCGACTTCGCCGAGGACGGGGACGGGACCTGGTGGTTCCTGGAGTGCAACCAGTCGGGGCAGTTCGGCTTCGTCGAGGTGGAGACGGGCCAGCCGATCGCGCGCAGCATCGCCGAGTGGCTGGCCCGGCCCGGGACCGCCCTGCCCCGTCAACGGCGCGAGCACCGGGGGGTGCTGAGGCCGGATCAGTAGGGCCGCGGGGCGGCGGGCGGCAGAGCGGGCACCCATCCCTGGCCCGGTGCGGCCGGGCGCTCGGGGGCGGGCGGGGGCATGAGGGACTGCAGGGGCCGCATGACGTACTCCAGCTCCCTGCGTACGCGCTCGGCCTCCCTGCGGGTCAGAGCGGGGACGTCGCCGCGCTCGGCGACGAGTCGGTCGTAGATGGGGGAATCCTGGAACACCCGTCAACGCGCCTTTCGTTTTCGCGGGCCCACGCGCATGGGCACGGCTGACGAGTCTAGGCGCCTCCACGCACCGACGTGCGAATTCCGGTGCCGGGCTTGACGGCGCACGGCCGGTCATGCGCCGGTGGTGGACCCCGGGCGGACGATCATCAGGACGGTCACGGTCGCCCACAGAAGGTTGAAAATGCCCGTGAACATGGCCAGTTGGGCGGTCGCGCGGCGTTCGACGCTCCCCTGTCCGGTCAACTCCTCGAGCAGTTCGCCCTGCCGGGGAAGGACGAAGGCGGCGAGAACTCCGGCCGCCGCGGCGGTCAGCGCCATGGAGGCGGTCAGCCACGCGTCGCCCAGGACGCCCATCGCGGCTCCGGTGGCGACGCCGAGGACGGGGACCGCGACGCCGACGCCCGCGTAGACGCGGCAGATGCGGTGCAGCAGCCGTACCGTGCCGATCCCGGCCTCCTGCGTGTGCGCCCGGCGGGCGGCGGGCGGGAACATGCTGGCCGCGACGGTCACCGGCCCCACGGCGACGATGGCGGCGAGGACGTGCAGGGTCAGCAGGAACTTGGTCATGGGGTGGCGTGTCCTTCTCCGGTGCGGTCGGCGGTGCCCGTCCACGCTAGGAAGCCGCCGAGTGATCACACAGAGGCTGAAACGACAGCTTCCAACGGATTCCCGCCAACGCCCCTGACAGGGTGTTCCACCTGGGCCCGTGGTCCTGGCACTGGCGGGAATCCGTCTATCGTGGCGGCCATGCATTCCGTGGCGATCCTGGTCCTCGACGACGTGGTGCCGTTCGACATGGCGGCACCCATGCAGGTCTTCGACTGGACGCGGCTGCCCGACGGCCGCCCCGCCTACCGGGTCCGGCTGTGCGCCGAGTCGCCGCTGGTCCGCGCGGACGGCGGTTTCGCCCTGCGGGTGGAGCACGGACTCGAGGCCCTCGCGGAGGCGGACACGATCATCGTGCCGGGCTGCTCCCCCACGGCCGCACCGCCGTCCCCGCGCGTCCTCAAGGCGCTGCGGGAGGCCGCGGCGGCCGGCACCCGGATCGCGTCCGTGTGCGCGGGCGCGTTCGTGCTGGCGGCGGCCGGGCTCCTGGACGGACTGCGCGCCACCACGCACTGGGCGGCCGCGGACGAGCTGGCACGACGCTTCCCCGCCGTCGAGGTCCAGCCGGACGTGCTGTACGTCGACAACGGCCGCATCCTGACCTCCGCGGGCGCCGCCGCGGCCCTCGACCTGTGTCTGCACATGATCCGCCGGGACCTGGGATCGGCGGTCGCGGCCCATGCCGCCAGGATGTCGGTGATGCCCCTCGAAAGGGAGGGCGGACAGGCCCAGTTCATCGTGTACGACCACCCGCCCGTGCCCCGGGGCTCGACACTGGAACCGCTGCTGGAATGGGTCGAGGACAACCTGGCGCACGAGATCACCCTCGGGGCGATGGCGGCCCGGTCGGGGATGAGCGAGCGCACCTTCAGCCGCCGGTTCCGCGAACAGACCGGCAGCACACCGCTGCAGTGGCTGCTGCGGGCCCGGGTACGCCGTGCCCAGTACCTGCTGGAGAACACCGCCCATCCCGTGGAACGGATCGCGCGGCAGGCGGGGTTCGGCTCCCCCACGGCGTTCCGGGAGCGCTTCCGCCGGGTCGTCGGGACCACCCCGCAGGCCTACCGCGCGGCCTTCCACACAAAGGACGCCGTCCCGGCTAAGGCGCGCACCTGAGCGCCCGCCGGGTCCGGCGTGGTGTCATCCCGCCAGTGGCAGGCTGCTCTCTCCGTCCGGGTCCGCGCACCCGGCGGCCGGAAGCAGGGCGTCGGCCCTGGCGACCGCCTCACGGACATCGGTGGTGCCCATCATCACGCACAGGGTGTAACTGACGTCCTCCAGCTCGCGAGCCGTCGCCGGGCTCTCCCTCTCCGCCTGCGCGATCCTCAGCGACGCGTAGCGGGTCAACAGGGTTCTGACGGCCTTCGGGTCCGGAATGAGCACGAAGCGCCCCTCTCTCGAATTTTTCGCTGCGTATGCCCCCTCTGCACCGGCCCAATCCCATCCGCCGCTCCCCGGCACGCGATTGGCGCAATACCGTGCGGGCGGACCCGCTTCCCGAAGGCCGCAAACCGTTGAACAAGGGGCATCCCTCGCACCATGAACGGTATACGCCCATGAACCGCTCCGCAGGTCTCCTCAGCGCCCTCTATCTCGCGACGAGCACCGGACTCGCCTGGACCGCGGTCCACGCCCTGCGACACGACCCCCCGTGGGCCGCGTGTCTGTTCGCCGCCGCGAGCCTGGTCCCGGTCATCGCGGTCGTGCGCGAGAGCGTGCTGTGCGAACAACGGCGCGCCCTGGCCGAAACGCGCGGGCGGCCCGACGGGGCCGGGGCGGGGGCCGCCGACGACATCATCGTCCGCGCCGAGCTCGACACCGCGTGCTGTGAACGCTGGTGGACGAGCTGCGGCACCGACCACGACTCGACGTGCCCCCGCCGGGTGCCGCGGAGCAGCAGCGCGGCCTGAGGCCGGGCCCGGCTGCCGGGGCGGGTCTCAGGCGAGCTGTCCGGCGTGCAGCGCGGTGTAGGCCCCGCCGCGGCGCAGGAGTTCCTCGTGGGTGCCGGTCTCCAGGATCCGGCCCTCCCCCATGACCACGATCCGGTCGGCACCCCGCACGGTCGACAGCCGGTGCGCGACCACGAAGGTCGTCCGTCCGTGCAGCAGCCGGGCGAGCGCCTGCTGGACGAGCGCCTCGGAGCGGGTGTCCAGGGCCGAGGTCGCCTCGTCCAGGACCAGCACCCGCGGGTCGCGGATGAGCGCGCGGGCGATGGCCAGGCGCTGGCGCTGCCCGCCCGACAGCCGGGCCCCGCGCTCGCCGACCAGGGTGTCAAGGCCCTGGGGCAGGCGGTCGACGAACTCCAGTGCGTTCGCGTCGCGCAGTGCCGCGCGCACCGTCCGCTCGTCGGCGTCGTCCATGCCGTAGGCGACGTTGTCGCGGATCGTGCCGTCGAACAGGATGGACTCCTGCGGCACGACGGACAGGAAGCGCCGGTAGGTGCGCAGGTCGAGGGTGTTCATGTCGGTCCCGTCGAGCAGCAGCCGTCCCGAGGTGGGCCGGATGAAACCGATGACGAGGTTGAGGACGGTGGACTTGCCGGCGCCGGACGCGCCGACGAGGGCGACGGTCTCGCCGGGAGCGACGCAGAGGGTGAAGTCCCCGACGGCGGGCCGCCCGTTGTCGTACGCGTGGCTCACGCCCTGGAACTCGACGGCGCCGCGCACCGAGTCGACCTCTGTCTTGCCCTCGTTGTCCTCCAGTTCGGGCGCCTGGAGCAGCTCGCCGACGGAACGGACGGATTCCAGGCCCTTGGTGATCACCGGGGCGAGCCCTGCCAGCGTGGTCGTGGAGTTGGTGAGGGTGGTCAGGAACGCGCTGAGCATCACGACGTCGCCGGGGGTGACGCCCCAGACGCCGTAGTACGACACCAGCGCGGCACCGGCGAGGACCAGCACGCCGACCACGTTGAGCACGACCCAGGCCAGGGAGCCGAAGCGGCCGTTGACGAGGTCGAGGCGCATCCCGGAGGTCAGCAGTCGGCTCAGGGTGCCGTCCATGCGACGCAGGGCCTTGCCCTCCAGGCCGTGGGCGCGGGTGACCGGGATGAGCCGGGTCATCTCCGTGACCCGGGACGACAGGGTCTCGACCTCGTGCCGGAAGTGCTCGTTGTGGGTGCGCAGCCGGGCCCTGAGGCGGGCCACGACCAAGGCCGCGGCGGGCACGACGACGAGGAAGACGGGCACGAACTCCGGTGTCCGTACGGCGATGATGACCAGCCCGCCGATCAGCACGGTGGTGGCGCCGAGGCCGGTCTCCGCGGTCTGCTGCACCATCTGTTCGACCGTCTCGACGTCCCGCACGACCTTGGCCTGGAGCACCCCGGCGCTGACCCGGGAGTGGTAGCCGATGGACAGCTGCTGCATGCGGGTGCACAGGGCGGAGCGCAGGGCGGTGCCCATGCGGCGGACGCTGCCGTACAGGAGGCGGACGTAGAGGAGGTGCAGGGGGTAGTTGACCAGCAGGATGAAGAGGATGACGCCGGTGCTCGTCCAGAGCCGGGTGATCGGCTGGTGCTGGACGACGGTGTCGATGATGGACGCGGTGATCAGGGGCAGCAGCCAGATGGGGCTGTGCTTGACGGTGAACACCGCGACGGCGCCGGCCAGTCGGCGGCGGTCGGCGTGGAGCAGATAGGCGAGTGTGCGGACGGGGTGCTCGCCCCGGTAGCGATGGTCGAGCGGTCTTTCCAGCGACGATGCCATCGTCGGTGGTCCTTCCGGTTGCCGTGTGGAGGGCAAGCGCTTTCTGCCCCTCGTCGGCAAGGACTACACCAGGTGGCGACGAGCACTCCTACTCGTCCAGAGTGCGGGCGAGTTCCGTGGTGGCGTGGGCGATCTCGCTGTCGTCGTCGGCCATCAGCCGACTGAGGGCGCCGCTCTTGGCGCGGACGGCCTGACGTGCCCGGCGCTCCCACACCACCGGGTTCTCCCGGTGGTTGAGCAGCTTGGGGTAGACGGCGGCCGTGGTCTCCCACTGGCGGGCCCCGGCGATGCTCCTGAGCAGCTGGATGATCTCCGCCCGGCACGACACCTGGGGCAGTTGGGCCAGCTCCCACAGGAAGGGGACGGTGGCGGCGGTGGCCTGCTCCACGACGAATCCGAACTGGCAGATGCGCCTGCGCAGGTCGCCGAGCGCGGCACTGGCGGTCTCGGGGTCCCCCCAGGCCACGCTGTTGAGGAGCAGGGGGATGGCCGCGGCGCAGCCGGTGGAGTCCTGGATCTCGCCCCAGGGGACCCGGCTCAGCGCCGCGAGGGGCGTGGTCCGCGCCACCCCGGTCGTGGGCACGGGGCAGCTGGTGCGCTCGTTGCTCGGCTGGTCCGGAGCGGTGCGCATGGCGTGAAACCTTTCCGCGGCGGTCATGTCAGGAAGGAGGGGCGGTCGACAGCTTGGCCCAGACGGTCTTGCCGGCCGGGGGCCGTGAGGTCCAGCCCCACTCCTGGGCCAGGGCGTCGACGATGTACAGGCCCCGGCCGTGCTCCCGCAGGGCGGTGACGTCACCGGGGGTGTACGCGGGCGGCTCGTCACCGGGGTCGGAGACGGTCACCAGCAGATGGGTGGGGTCGAAGGACAACCCCAGCCACACCTCGGCGGCACCTCCCGTGGCGGGCCGGAGCACCGCGTGGGCCACGGCGTTGGCCGCGAGTTCGGTGATCACGAGGGTGGCGTCGTCACTGCGGTGGTCCAGGGACCAGCAGCTCAGCGTCTCCCGGGTGAAGGCGCGGGCCCGGGCGAACCCTTCCGCGCTGCACCTGACGAGGAGCGTGGCGGAGACGAAGGGGCTGCGCCCCGACGGTCGCCGCTGCGGGTCGGAGGGGCCCGGACGCCGCACGGTCTCACCGGCCGGGCCCGCATCACCCACCTCCGGCACAGCCTGGCTCGGCGGCCGGAGCACGTGGTTCGCAGGTGACGACACGGCATCTCCTTGATGCGACGTCAAGACGGGGCGCAACCGCAGGGGTTGACGCCGGAGCTATTATCCACGCTGAAGGCGCCCGCGTGCAATTGCACGAGAAATTGCGCGAACGACGGGTGGGGTCACGGAGGTTGCGGATGCGCGCTCCCGCCCCCGCCCCGCACGGCCGGGCACGGCGCCCGGCAAGATCGTGAACAGCAAGGAGACTGCAGTGCCAGTGCAGAACGGAGTCCGGGCGAGCTCGCTCGACGCCCGCTGGGTCAAGAGCCGTCGCAGCAACGCCGAGGGCAACTGCGTCGAAGTGGCCACCCTGGTCGACGGCGCGGTCGCGCTGCGCAACTCCCGTGATCCCGACGGCCCCGCGCTGGTCTACACACCGGCCGAGGTCGCGGCGTTCCTGGCGGGCGCCAAGGACGGGGAGTTCGACCACCTGCTGTGAGGGGCCGGATGCGCGCCGGTCTCCAACTCCCGTACCCACACCGGTGTCTACGGAATGATGCGGTACGGCCACGCTGCGTGCGATAGTGTGAGTCGTCTCTGTGCCGGTTTACTGGGAGTCAGGATGTCTGCCGCGTCCCACCGCATCTCCCGCCTGGAACCGTACCTGGACCGCACCGAGCCGGCTCCCACCCTGCTGAAGATGCTGGTCGGCGTCCAGCTGGCGGGCTTCCGCGAGGATGCCGGGCTCGCCCAGGACCAGGCGGCCCGGGCGCTCGGGTTCAGCCCGGCGAAGCTGTCCCGCATCGAGTCGGGCAAGGGCCGCAGGCCCCCGTCGGAGAGCGACGTACGCGCGCTCCTGGAGCTGTACGGCACCGAGGACTACGAGTCCTCGGTGCTCCTCAAGCTGCTCCAGCGCGCCGGTGACCCGGGCTGGTGGCAGCGCTACGACAAGCGGCTGATGCCCGAGTGGTTCGACCGGCTGGTCGGGCTCCAGGAGGCGGCCGCGGCGATCCGTACCTTCGAGATCCAGTACGTACCCGGCCTGCTCCAGACCGCGGACTACACCCGGGCGGTCGTGGAGCGCGGTCTGCCGGCCGCGGCGGCGAGCGAGGTGGCCCGCCGTGTCGAACTGCGCATGCGGCGTGCGCAGTTGCTGCTGCGCGAGGACGCCCCGCAGCTGTGGGCGGTGATCGACGAGTCGGTGCTGCTGCGGGTGCTGGGCAGCCGGGAGGTCATGCGGGAGCAGCTCGCCCACCTCGTCACGATGGCCCAGCGCCCCAATGTGACCCTGCAGATCATCCCGCTCGACGTGACCAACGCCTCCGCCCCGGCCATCCCGATCACCTACCTGCGCTTCGGCGGTCTCGACCTGCCGGACGTCGTCTACCTGGAGCACATCAAGAGCGCGAACTTCCTGGAGGACCGGGACGAGACCGAGGAGTACCGGCTCGCCCTGGACCGTCTGGCGGACGACGCGCTCGAACCCCGCGACTCGCTGCGGCTGCTTCAGCAGACGATGGAGCAGCGGTACGGCGGCTGACGGCCCCGTCGGCCGCCCGGAGCACCGCCGGCGTCCGTCCGCGAGCCAGGAACCGACCGGCGTGGGCGCTCGGAACGCGCTCCCGCCGACAGGTGTGCGCCCCTGGCGCGGACCGGCCCAGGTCGCGCCGGGGGCGTGCGTCTCGGGTCAGGGGAGGCGGCCGACGCCGCCGAACTCGATCCACTCGTGGGTGAGCTGGCGGGGGGCAACCTCGGAGTCGGGGCGCCAGGTGGAGACCTCGACGAGGCCCGGGTCGAGGATCTCCAGGCCCTCGAACCACTCGGCGACATCCTTCTCCTGGCGGACCCGGCCCCAGTGGCCCTGGGTCGCCTTGTCCATGAAGTCGGTGACGAACGCGCGGACCTCGGGCTCCTCGCTGACCAGCTGGCACATCACCATGAAGCTGCCGGGTGCGAGCCGCTCGCGCACCCGGCGGGCCAGGGCGGCCGGCCCGTTCGTCTCACTGTCCGGGATGCAGTGCATGACCGAGTTGAACAGCACGGCGACGGGCTGCGAGAAGTCGATGAGCCGCCGGGTGTCCTCGTGGCCGAAGATCTCGTCGGTCTCCCGCATGTCCGCGTGGATGACGGCGGTCCGCTCGTCCTGCTCCAGCAGCGCCCGGCCGTGGACGAGGACCATCGGGTCGTTGTCGACGTAGACCACGTGGGTGGTGGGGTCGATGCGCTGGGCGACCTGGTGGACGTTGTCCTGGGTGGGCAGGCCGGAGCCGTGGTCGAGGTACTGCCGGATGCCGTACTCCGCCGAGAGCGTGCGCACCACCCGCTGGAGGAAGCGACGGTTGTTCACGGCGAGTCTGCGGGTGCTCGGGACGACCTTGTCGAGCTCCTCGCAGGCGGCCCGGTCGGCCGCGTAGTTGTCCTTGCCGCCGAGGTAGTGGTCGTACATGCGCGCGGCCGTGGGGACCGAGGCGTCGATCGACGTGGACAGCTTCTTACCGGTGCTCATTCTTCCCCCAGCTTGTGCCGCCAACTGGCCCGGCAGGACAGGGAGTCCATCCTAGGGACACCAGGTCCGCCGGTGCCAGTCCGCGCGGGTGCACGAGGGGTCAGGCGGCGTCCAGCTCCGCGAGTTCGTCCGCGGTGAGCACGAGATCGGCCGCGGCCAGCGAGTCCCGGATCGTCTCGGGCCGGCTGGAGCCCGGGATCGGCACCACCACCGGCGACTTGGCGAGCATCCAGGCCAGGCAGACCTGCTGGGGGCTCACCCCGTGCTTCTCGGCGATCCGCGCGAACGGGGCGTGCGCCGAGCCCAGTTCACCCGCCCGGGAGATACCGCCGAGAGGGCTCCAGGGCAGGAAGGCGATACCGAGTTCGTCGCACAGGCGCAGCTCCGGTTCGCTGGAGCGGAAGGCCGGGGAGAACTGGTTCTGCACGGAGACCAGTCGACCGCCGAGGATCTCGTCGGCCAGCCGGATCTGGTCGGGGTTCGCGTTGGAGATGCCCGCCTGGAGGATCTTGCCCTCGTCCAGGAGGTCGCGGACGGCGCCGACGGACTCCTCGTAGGGGACGCGGGGGTCGGGCCGGTGGAACTGGTAGAGCCCGATCGCCTCCACCCCCAGCCGGCTCAGCGAGGCCTCGCAGGCCTCCTTCAGGTGCCGGGGACTGCCGTCGAGCGTCCAGCTGCCGTCGCCGGGACGCAGATGCCCGCCCTTCGTGGCGACGAGGACGTCCTTGCCCCGGTCGTGGGAGGCGAGGGCCTTGGCGATCAGGGTCTCGTTGTGACCGACCTCGTGGGCGTCGCGGTGGTAGGCGTCGGCGGTGTCGATCAGGGTCACGCCCGCGTCGAGCGCGGCGTGGACGGTGGCGACGGAGCGTTCCTCGTCCGGCCGCCCCTCGATGGACATGGGCATGGCGCCCAGACCGATCGCGCTCACTTCGACATCACCGATACGGCGGGTGTGCATGACCTCGGACCTCTTTCGCCTGCCACGCGGATCTGGGCTCTCCTCAGCCTGGCGCCGCACCCTCCGGAGGTCCAATAGAAGAATGAGAACGCATTCAGCGACGGAACTGCTGAATCGAGGACCCCGCCGACCGTCCCGGCCGGGGGACGAGACGGGGTTGCGTGTGCGCTCCGTCCGTGTGACACCCTCGCCTCGACCGGCACGGTGATCCAACCCGGTCACCATGACATTCGGTAGTGAGGACAGAGAGGCGACGGCATGCGCATCGGACTGCTCGGCACCGGTCCCTGGGCCAGGATGGCTCACGCCCCCGCGCTCGGCGCGCATCCGGAGCTGGATTTCGTCGGGGTGTGGGGCCGTCGCGCGGAGGCCGCGACGGAGCTGGCCGAGGAACACGGCACGCGTGCCTACGACGATGTCGACGCGCTCCTCGCCGACGTGGACGCCGTCGCCGTGGCCCTGCCGCCCGCCGTGCAGGCCGCTCTCGCGGCGCGGGCCGCGCGGGCGGGGTGTCATCTGCTGCTGGACAAGCCCCTTGCCACGACGGTCGAGCAGGGGCGGGCGGTGGTCGAGGCGGCGCGGGAGACCGGGGTCGCCTCGGTGGTGTTCTTCACCTCGCGCTTCCTCGCCGAGACCGAGGCGTGGATCGTGGAACAGGCGGGCGTGCAGGGCTGGTTCACGGGGCGGGCCGAGTGGCTCGGGTCGGTGTTCACCAGCGAGAGCCCGTTCGCCGACTCGCCCTGGCGGCAGGAGAAGGGCGCCCTGTGGGACGTGGGTCCGCATGCCCTGTCGGTGCTGCTGCCGGTGCTGGGCGAGGTCCGCGAGGTGGCGGCTGCCGCGCACGGTCCCGGGGACACGGTTCATCTGGTCCTGCGGCACACGGGCGGTGCGTCGAGCACCCTGACGCTCAGTCTGACGGCACCGCCCGCGGCGGCGGGCGCGGGTGTGGAGCTGCGGGGCGCCGGCGGAGTGGTCCGGCTCCCGGAGTCGTCCGAGGGTGTCGTACCGGCGGTGCTCCGGGCGGCCGACGCCCTGCTGGCCGCCGCCCGCACCGGCCGCCCCCATGCCTGCGACGCCGCGTTCGGCCTGCGGGTCACCGAGATCCTCGTCGAGGCGGAGACCCTGCTGGGCGCCGGAACCGCGACGCCCACGACGTAGCGCCCCGACTGCTCCTCGCGCAGGACGGCGTGCCGTACGGCACTTCGATGGGGAGCGGGAACGCCGACGCGGGACCGCGCGGGGAGCGCGCCTGCGAATCCAGGTCCCGCGACGAAGCGGCCCGGCGGCCTCGATCAGGATGTCCCCGCCCGCACCGGGCACCGACCACCGGACGCAGGCTCAGGCGGTGTGCGTCCGGCAGTAGTTCAGGCGTTCCCGTACGACGGGGTAGCCCGCCTTGGCGAAGTTGGCGGCCATGGGGAAGTTGCCCCGGTCCGTCGCGCCGGAGACGAACTCGGCGCCCTGCTCGACGAGGTAGTGGGTGCACTCCACGAGCAGGTCGTAGGCGTACCCCCGGCCGCGGTGTTCCGGCACGACCCCGATGAACCCCACGCAGGGCCCCGAGGGGTTGTGGGCGGGAATGTGGATCCCGGCGACGTCTCCCTGCGGGGTGTACGCGAGCTGCCACCACGCGCGGGGCGAGGGGCACCAGTGGAAGAAGTCGAGCTCCTCCTGGGCGGCCCGGTCGAGTCCGCCTTCCTCGACGGCCTTGAGGGCGTGCGCGTCGAGGGTGGCGGAGTGGATGCGGCGCAGCAGGTCGAAGAAGACCGCGTCGTCCGGCTCGGGACGGAACTCCAGCCGTCCGGGCCGCTCGGGCAGCCCCTGCTCGGGCGTCCACCGGTACAGGAACCGCTCGACCAGGAGTTCGTAGCCGGCCTTGTGGACGGCGGCGAAGCGGGCCTCGGCGGCGGCCCGCTGCGCGGGGTCCTCGCGCCAGCCCGCGGGCAGGTTCATCTCCAGGTCGACCTGCCAGGGCGCGCTGCGCAGGAGTTCGACACCGGCCTCCTCCTCCCCCTCCGCCACGTCGAACCAGTTGATGTTGAGGGGAGCGGTGTCGTCGGGGCCGCCCCACCAGGCGCCGCGCGCCACGACCTCGCCGTCGCGCAGGGCGACCCGCTTCCAGTCGGGACGGTGGTGCGTGAGCCGGTGCGAGTCGCGGGCACCGAGGGGGTCGGGCAGGGCGTCGAACAGGTGGGCGTCGCTCTCGTCGAGCGCGCGGACGACCAGATCGGTCATGGGTGGATTCCTCCGGGATGCGTACTGCGGGGAGCGCTCCCGGTCAGACGAAGCACGCCGGGGCCACGGAGAGGGAGCGCTGAAGGGTGGTGGACTGCACGGCACTCGCCTCCTTCCGTCGGTCTCGAGGCGTGGCGGCTCACGTTACGGGATCTCCGGGAGCATCGTCCACCGGCTTACGGGGACACAGGACCGGTACAACTGCCTCCGCTTAAACGGTCCTTAAGGCCGGGTTAAGCGCCGTCCGTCCGGTGGGCCGCGCCGCCCGCCGTCCGTACCATCGGGCCTCGTCCACAGCGTGAGAGCGCTCTCATTCCTCCGAGGAGACCCCCCACATGACACCTCGTCACCAGCGTCCGCTCGGTCGCCGCAAGGTCCTCTTCGCCCTCGGCGGCGCGATGGCCGCCGCGCCCGCCGTCGCCGCCCTGGCCCCCCACGCCCTCGCGGACAGCGACCGCGCCAAGGCGGCCGGCTCGCTGCCGCTGACCGTCGTCAACGACACCGGCGCCTTCGACAACGCCAACGTCCACGTCTACATCGTGGGCAACCAGGACGGCAGGCAGGTCCGCGTCACTCCGGACGGCACACTCGCTCCGGTCGCCCTCTCCGACAACGGCGCCGACGGCTACACCGACTACGCGATCCCGCTGGCCGGAAGCGGCGGGACCACTCTGTCGCTCCCCTATCTGTCCGGCCGGATCTACGTGTCCCTGGGCGCGAAGCTGAAGTTCAAGGTGGTCACCGACGGCAACGGCAATCCCGCCCTCCAGTACCCGGCCGGCTGGGTGGCCTCGGACCCCAACTACCCGGTGCTGCACGACTGTGCCGAGTTCACCTACAACGCGGCGGGCATGTTCTGCAACACGACGATGGTGGACATGTTCAGTGTGCCGCTGAGCATCCGGCTCACCGGCGCACAGGACCAGACGACGGGCACCCTGCGCGCCTCCGGGCGGGCCGGTGCCTTCGCCGCCGTGCGCGAGGTCGAGGAGTTCGCACCCCTCGTCGTGGACGACACACGTGTCATCGCGCCGGGTCACGGTCTGGACGCCGGCCTGTTCCCGGCGGACTATTTCGCGCCTCAGATCGACGAGGTGTGGAGCATGTACACCGGCAGGGACCTGACCGTCACCACGAACGCGGGCGCCTTCACCGGCCGGGTGCGCGGAGAGCAGTTGGTGTTCACCGGGCCCGGGCAGGTCTCCTTCGCCCGCCCGTCGACCCGGGACGTGCTCTTCTGCGACGGCACGCTCGCCGCTCCCAACGACGGCACGACCGGCCCGGTCGCCGCGGTGCTCGGTGCCGGGTTCAACCGATCGACGCTGGTGAGCTCCGCCGCCCAGCCTGCCACCGACCCCGCCGCCTTCTACCGGACCGCGCTCACCAACCACTACGCCAAGGCCATGCACGCGGCCACGGCGGACGGCAAGGCGTACGGCTTCGCCTTCGACGACGTGGCCGACTTCGCCTCCTACGTCCAGGACACGGCTCCGACGGGGATCCGGCTGACGCTCACCCCGTTCTAGGACCGGTTCGGCGTGCGGGTCCGGGCGGGTCGTAGCAGCGTGGTGGTGTGAGCGGAGCGCGCGACCGGGACCGGCGGAGCTGGCTGCGGGGCGCACCGCCGCCCGGCTGGGTGCGGGTGCTGCCCGCCGCGCTGCTGGCGGGGGTGTGCGTGGCCACTCTCGCGAGCCCTGATCCGCTCGACATCGGGTTCCTGCTGGGCGCCATCCCGCCGCTGGCCGTGCTGTCCTACGGACCGCTGGCGACCGCCGTACTCGGCGCACTGGTCCTTGTCGTGCTGAACGTGCCGGCGTTCCGGCTGAACGATCCGGGCAGCACGGACCTGCTGACCGTCGGTTTCGTCGCGGCGCTCAGTGTCCTCGTCTCGTTCGTGCGCAGCCGGCGCGACGCCCAGCTGGTGACCGAGCGCGCGGTCGCGGAGGCCGCGCAGCGGGCCGTCGTGCCGCCGTTGCCGGAACGGGTGGCGGGCGTGCGGTGTGCGGGGCTGTACCGGGCCGCGCAGCGCGGGACGCTGGTCGGGGGCGACTTCTTCGATGTGCGGGAGGGGCCCCGCGGGGTGCGCGCGGTGATGGGCGATGTGCAGGGGCACGGGCTGTCGGCCGTCGCCACCGTCGCCTCGCTGCTCGGGGCCTTCCGGGAGGCGGTGCTGGACCGGCCGGACCCCGAGTCGGTGGCCGCGCGGCTGGACCGCCGGCTGGTGGTGGACTCCGCGGCCGTACGGCACTCGGAGCTGTTCGCCACGGCGGTGGTGCTGGAGTTCGCCCCCGGCGCCACGGCCGTACGGGTCGTGGCGTGCGGGCAGGCCGGCCCGGTCCTGCTCCGCGACGGGCAGGCCGTGGAGCTCGCCGTGCCGGTGGGCACCCCGCTCGGCCTGGGCCTGTCCGACGCCTCGCCGCCGACCGGGGTCTTGGTTCCGCTGCTCCCCGGTGACCTGCTCTTCCTGGCCTCGGACGGCGTCTGGGAGGCCCGGGACGCCGACGGGGCCTTCTATCCGCTGCTCGACCGGATCACCGGGTTCGCGGGGGACCTGCCGGACCTCGTCGAGCGGGTCTGGGCCGACCTCGTCCGCTTCGCCCCGGCGCTCCAGGACGACGTCACGATGCTCGTTCTCGCGCCCGCGGCCCCGGAACCCCGCTGACCGCCCCGTCCGCCTCGTGCTCCCCCTCGGCGTCGATGTGCGGGAGGATCCGGTCCAGCCACCGCGGTGTCCACCAGGCGTGCCGGCCCAGCAGGGTCATCACGGCAGGGACCATGAGCAGCCGTACGACGGTCGCGTCGATCAGCACGCTCACCGCGAGGCCGAGTCCGAGCATCTTGACCACGATGTTGTCGCTGACGATGAACGCGGCGAAGACGCTCACCATGATCAGTGCCGCGCAGGTGATGACCCGGGCGGTGATCTCCAGGGCGTGGGCGACGGACGCCTTGGCGTCGCCGGTGCGCAGCCAGGCCTCGTGCACCCGGGAGAGCAGGAAGATCTCGTAGTCCATGCTCAGCCCGAAGATGATCGCGAACATCATCATCGGCACATAGCTCTCGATGGGCACCTTGCCGGAGACGCCGAGCGCGGGGCCGCCCCAGCCCCACTGGAAGACGGCGACGACGACGCCGTAGGAGGCGGCGATCGACAGGACGTTGAGGACGGCTGCCTTCACGGCGACGAGCAGTCCACGGAAGACCGCGAGGATGATCAGGAAGGCGAGGGCGACGACCACGCCGATGATCAGCGGCAGCCGGCTCGAGACGATGTCGCGGAAGTCGACCTGGGCGGCGGTCGTGCCGGTGACGTACCCCTTGGCGTCGGTTCCGGAGACGGCGGCGGGCAGGGTGGTGTCGACCAGGCGGTTGGTGAGGTCGGTGGTGGTGGCGCTCTGCGGGGACTCCTTGGAGTAGACCGTGGAGAGCAGCACGTCCCCGTCCTTGGTGGGCGTCAGCGGGGTGACCACGGCGGCGCCGGACACGCCGTCGAGGGTCTTCTGCGCCCTGGAGGACAGGTCGGAGCGCTGGGAGGACGGTACGGACGTCTGGTCGACGACGACGGTGAGCGGGCCGTTGGAGCCGGGGCCGAAGGCGTCGGTCATCAGGTCGTAGGCCCGCCGGTCGGTGAAGGAGGTGGGGTCGGCGCCGTCGCCGATGTGGCCCAGCTGGATGGAGAAGACCGGGATGGCGAGGACGACCACGGTGGTCACGCCCGCGGCCAGGTAGCGCCACGGCCGCCGCTCGACCCGTTGGGCGTACCGGTGCCAGGTCCCCTGCGGGCTCTCGCCCTCGGCGGCGCCGGTCTCGGCCACGGGTCGCTTGACCCGGTAGCGGTCGATGCGGCTGCCGATCAGCCCCAGCAGGGCGGGGACCAGGGTCAGGGCGCCCAGGACGGCGGAGACGACCGTCACGGCGGCGGCGAGACCGAGATTGCCGATGAACCCCACCCCGGACGCGGACAGTCCGGCCAGGGCGATGATCACCGTGCAGCCGGAGACCAGGACGGCTCGGCCGCTGGTGGCGGTGGCCCCGCCCGCAGCGCGCACCGGATCCTTCCCGTCCATCAGGCTCTGCCGGTGGCGGGTGATCTGGAAGAGTGCGTAGTCGATCCCGACGCCGAGTCCGATCATCGTGGCCAGGGTGGGCGAGACGGTCGCGAAGCTGAACGCGGAGGCCAGCAGGCCCAGGCACGCGAGTCCCCCGACCACACTGATCAGCGCGGTGACCAAGGGGATCCCGGCGGCGATCACGCTGCCGAACCCGACGAGCAGCACGACGATCGCCACCGCGAACCCGATCAGCTCGCTCACTCTGTCGTCGGCGTCCGGCCGGGCGAGTTCGCCGAGGGGTCCGCCGTACTCGACGTCGGCCCCTGCCGAGCGCAGTGGCTGCACGGCGTCGTCGACCCCGTGCAGGTAGCCGTCGCCGAGGGTGGAGGGCTGGACGTCGAAGCGGACCGTGATGTACGCCGTCTTGCCGTCCGAGGACAGCGGGCCGACCTTCGAGGCGGACGTGGACAGCGGGTTCTGCGCCGACAGGACGTGCGGCAGCTTCTGGAGATCGCTGACGGTGGTGGAGATCTGCGAGCCGAGGGAGGAGAGCGCCTTGTCGCCGTCGTGCAGGACGATCTGGCTGCTGTATCCACCGGCGGCCGGGTCGTGCTTCTTCAGTACGTCGAGGCCCTCCTGGGACTGGACGCCGGGCAGGGAGAAGTTGTCGGAGTAGTCACCGCCGAAGGACCGGTTGAGGGTCTGCAGCGCGACGAGCGCGACGAGCCAGGCGATCAGGACGATGACGAAGTGCCGGGCGCACCACTCCCCCAGTCTGCGCAGACCACCCTTGGGGCTGTTTCGCCTTCGACTGGCCATGGCATCGTCTTCCCTGCCGTACCCGCGAGAGCAACACTTCCATTACACGCCTTTCCGATCATCCGGGCATCCCGGGCTCCTCGGGATGCAGGGTCGGCCCGGGCGTTGAATGGTGATATCGGACCCGTTGACAGCACCGGGACCGCACAGCGATCCGGATCCGAGGAGCAGAGATCATGCCGACGTCACAGCCCGACGTGTCCGGGCCGTCCGAGGACCGCACCACCCCGGACGACCTGCTCCACACCCGTACCGGCACCGAGGTGTCGCCGGAGGACCTCGTCCTTGCCTCAGGCAAGGACATCACCCCGCACAGTCTCGAATGGGCCCGGCGCAAGCTGGAGACGGAGGGCCCGGCCGCGCTCGACAAGCTCCTGCCCTGACTGCGACCGGGTGGTGTTCGGCTGTCCCGGGACGGCCGAACACCCCTTCGGTGACCGGCACGGGCCGCGACTGCGCCCCTCAGCGCTCCGCCGACTCCGTGTCCAGGCACAGCACTTCGACCCGCTGCACGAGGTTGTTGGCGAAGCCGCCCCGGTTCCAGGGCTGTTGCAGCGGCTGGGTGTGCCCCTCCGCGTCGGTGGCCCGCGCGCTGAGCACGAACTCCCCCGGCTCGACGCGCCAGTTGTAGCTCCAGCGCCGCCAGGCCCAGCGGTGACCGGTGTCCGGTTCGAGATCCGCCTCGTGCCAGGTGTGTCCCCCGTCCGTGCTCACCTCGGTCCGGACGACCGGCGCCCGCCCGGACCAGGCACGCCCCTCCAGCGTCACCGTGCCGGGCCGGACCACCCGGGCCCGGGACATGAAGTCCGGGAAGCCGGGCGGGACGAGCAGGGCGCGCGGCGCGATCCGGGTGACCGGTTCGCCCTCGTCCCCGGGGTCCTGCCTCAGCCGGTAGGCGACGGCCTGCTGGAACCCGGTGAACGGGGCGTCGGTGACGGTGATCCGGCGCAGCCACTTCACGTGGGCCATGCCGTACCAGCCGGGCACGACGAGCCGCAGCGGGGCGCCGTGCTGGGGCGGCAGCGGGGCGCCGTTCATCTCGTAGGCCACCAGCACCTCGGGCTCGGTTCCGGTGGCCACGTCGAGGGGCAGGGCCCGCTCGTAGTCCTGTTCGACACCGCGCTCCACCCCGTGGTCGGCGCCGGTGCACACCACGTCGACGGCGCCTTCCTCCACCCCGGCAGCCGCGAGCAGCAGGCGCAGCGGCACGCCGGTCCACTCGGCGGTGCCCACGGCCTCGACCAGCCAGGGCTGGCTGACCGGGCGGGGGGTGAGCAGGGCCCGGCCGTTGCCCGCGCACTCCAGCGTGACCCGTGTGCTGACCCGCGGAAGCGCCCGCACCTCGGCAGGGGTGAGGCCGAGGGGGCGACGGACCCGGCCCGCGACGTCGAGCCGCCAGGGGGTGTCCTCGGGGACGTACGGGATGTCGTAGTGCGTGAGGACGTAGTGCAGGCCCGGCGGGGTCAGGTCGTGGCGCATCGCTTCGAGGGGCAGGCCGTGGTTGCGGGTGGCGAGCGACAGTTCGTCCCGGCCGATGCCCTCGTCGGGGGCGGCGAGCCGGGCCGGGGTGCTCGTGTCGGCGAGTCGTCGGCCCATGGGCGTATTGTCCCGCGGTGCGGCGGAGCTGTCGCGCTCCACGGCACGTTGCCCGGCGGTCCCGCGGCAACTCCGCGCCGTCCGCGCCGGCTCCGAGTCGCGGCGGTTGACTGCTCACCCTTTCGAAAGGGGCCCCGCGGCTGCCAGACTTCCGAGGGTGCCCGACTTCGACATGCTTGTCATCGGATCCGGTCCGGGTGGCCAGAAGGCCGCCATCGCCGCGGCCAAGCTGGGCCGCCGGGTCGCCGTCGTCGACCGCCCCGACATGGTCGGCGGGGTCTCCATCCACACCGGCACCATCCCCTCCAAGACCCTGCGCGAGGCGGTGCTGTACCTGACCGGCCTCACCCAGCGCGACCTGTACGGCCAGAGCTACCGGCTGAAGGAGGACATCACCGTCGCCGACCTGACCGCGCGCACCCAGCACGTGGTCGGCCGCGAGGTCGACGTGATCCGCAGTCAGCTCTCCCGCAACCACGTCTCCCTCTTCGGCGGCACCGGCCGCTTCGTGGACCCGCACACCGTCGCCCTGCGCGAGGTCACCGGTCACGAGCGGCTGATCAGCGCCGAGAACATCGTCATCGCCACCGGCACCCGCCCGGCGCGGCCGGACAGCGTCGAGTTCGACGGCCGCACGATCATGGACTCCGACAACGTGCTCGCCCTCGAACGCGTCCCGCGCTCCATGGTGATCGTGGGCGCCGGTGTCATCGGCATGGAGTACGCGTCCATGTTCGCCGCGCTCGGCAGCAAGGTGACGGTCGTGGAGAAGCGGGCCGGGATGCTCGACATCTGCGACATCGAGGTCATCGAGGCGCTCAAGTACCATCTGCGCGACCTCGCGGTGACGTTCCGGTTCGGTGAGACCGTGGCCGCGGTCGAGCGCCATCCGCGCGGCACGCTGACCGTCCTGGAGAGCGGCAAGAAGATCCCGGCCGACGCGGTGATGTACTCGGCCGGCCGACAGGGCCTGACGGACGAACTGGACCTGGACAAGGCGGGGTTGTCCGCCGACCGGCGCGGCCGGATCACCGTCGACGAGCACTACCGCACCGAGGTGCCGCACATCTACGCCGTGGGGGACGTCATCGGCTTCCCGGCGCTCGCGGCGACCTCCATGGAACAGGGCAGGTCGGCCGCCTACCACGCCTTCGGTGAGCCGGTCGGGCAGATGCACCGCCTGCAGCCCATCGGCATCTACACCATCCCGGAGATCAGCTTCGTCGGGCGGACCGAGGACCAGCTCACCGAGGACAGCGTGCCGTTCGAGGTCGGCATCTCCCGGTACCGCGAGCTGGCCCGCGGGCAGATCATCGGGGACTCCCACGGCATGCTGAAACTGCTGGTCTCCCCCGTGGACCGGACCCTGCTGGGGGTGCACTGCTTCGGCACCGGAGCCACCGAACTGATCCACATCGGGCAGACCGTGATGGGCTGCGGCGGCACGGTCGACTATCTGGTCGACGCGGTGTTCAACTACCCGACGCTCGCCGAGTCCTACAAGGTCGCGGCGCTGGACGCCACGAACAGGCTCCGCCAGATCGACCGGATCGGGGACTGACGCCGCTCAGAGCTCCTCGGGGTCCTCGATGACGTGCACGGCGGCCTCCTCCGCGCCGGCCGCACCCGCGTCGATGCCCACGTCGGTGGCGACCTCGTCCTTCGTGGTGGTGGGGTGGGCGCCCTCGTCGGGGGCGACGAGGCGCCCGGCGCGGTCGGCACCGGCCTGCGGGTCGACCGGTTCGCCCTCCCCGCCGGGCAGGTCGCCGATCTCGTCGCCGAGCGGCTCGGTCCCCTCGGGAACCTCCTGGGCCAGGCGGTCGTCGAGGCTCTCGCCCTCGTGCTGTTCGGCGGCCGTGGTGCCGTACCGGGTGACGCCGAGGGGCTTCTCCGGCGGCGAGTAGCCCTCGTCGAGGGTGTCGTCGTAGGTGCGTTCGTCGAGGGCGTCCTGGAGGTCCAGCGGGGACGCGTCCTCCTGCTCCTCGTTGGTCCCGGTGGGCTGGTAGGCGTCGTCGGCCATCGGCTCGGCAGGTGTCGGTTCGGTGCCCATGGGCTGCCTCCCTCGCGCGTCGCGTGCGGTTCCGTGCGGTGTCCTGATCCGCGTTTCCCCGTATGCGCTCCCCAACCTCAAAAGACTGCCGGAGTAAGGCATTCCACAGCCGGAAGGTTACCCCCCAGTTAATCTTGAAGGGTCAAGGAATAGGGCTATCATCACTCGCACACGCGGAGTGACCGGCCGTCCACGCAGCGGTCGTCCGGTCCTGCGCACCCCTTCGGTTCCCCTCTTCACCGCCCCGGCCCGAGGCCACCCCTCTCGCCGTCCGGGACAAAGCCACCCCCCACCCCTTCTGCGCCGCGCGGTCCCCTCCGCCGTGCGTCGTGCCCTACCGAAAGCAGCACAACCATGAGCATCAGCAGGGGCAGAGGGCTGCAGGCCAATGCCCTCGGTACCTTCGACACCGTGGTGATGGCCGTCGCGGGCAGCGCGCCGGCGTACTCGATCGCCGCGACCACCGCGGTCCTGGTCGGCTCGGTGGGCCTGGCCAGTCCGGCGGCTCTGCTGTACTGCGCGATACCCATGCTCGGTATCGCGCTCGCGTTCAGCTATCTCAGCCGCATCGACGTGAACGCCGGCGCCAGTTACTCCTGGGTGGGCCGTACGCTCCACCCCTTCCTGGGCTTCGTGTCCGGCTGGGCGCTGGTGATCTCGGCGACCATCTTCATGGTGGCCGGTTCGCTCCCCGCCGGTTCGATGACGCTGGCCCTCTTCGACCAGGACCTCGCGGACGACACCGCGCTGTCGACCGTCGTGGGCGCGGCCTGGTTCGTGCTGATGCTGCTCGTGGTGCTCGGCGGCGCCCGGCTCACCGTACGCGCCCAGCTCGTCATGTCCGGTGTGGAGCTGGCGATACTGGCCCTGTTCGCGGTCCTCGCCCTCTTCCACACGGGCAACGCGCGCTCCTTCGAGTGGTCCTGGCTGGGCTTCGGTCACTTCGACGGCATGGCGGGCTTCGCGTCGGGTGCGCTGATCGCCGCGTTCTACTACTGGGGCTGGGACGTCACCAGCAACCTGAGCGAGGAGACCCGCAACAGCCGCCGTACGACGGGACTCGCCGGGCTCATCGGCGTCGGGATCGTCTTCCTCCTCTTCGAGGTGTTCACCATCGCGGTGAACGTCATCCTCACCTCGCAGCAGATCGAGGACAACGACGCCAACGTGCTGGCCGTGCTCGGCGAGGAGATCTGGCCGGGCTGGGGCGGCAAGCTGCTGATCGTCGCGGTGATGCTGTCGACCATCGCCACCCTGGAGACCACGCTGATCCAGGTCACGCGCTCGCTGTTCGCGATGGGCCGGGACCGTACGATGCCGTCCGCGCTGGGCAGGGTGCACCGCCGCTGGAACACCCCGTGGGTGGCGATCGTGGTGGTCGGCGCGGTGGCGCTGCTGATGTTCATCGCCTCCAACTCCCTGGGGTCGGTGGGCGACATCCTCTCCGACGCCATCTCGGCGATCGGTCTGCAGATCGCCGTCTACTACGGCCTCAGCGGGCTCGCGGTCGTCGTCGCGTACC
Organism: Streptomyces sp. SAI-135; assembly: GCF_029893805.1. Taxonomy (NCBI): domain Bacteria; kingdom Bacillati; phylum Actinomycetota; class Actinomycetes; order Kitasatosporales; family Streptomycetaceae; genus Streptomyces; species Streptomyces sp. SAI-135. The sequence continues at coordinate 8,391,798 of NZ_JARXYP010000002.1, read as the reverse complement.
GCAAGATGCTGCTGAAGTCCCCGACCGACTTCCTGCTCGGCGGGCTGTGGCCGCTGCTGGGCGCCCTGTTCATGTTCTGGATCTTCGTCGAGTCGCTGGGCGAGCTGAGCACCGCCGCGATCACGATCGGCGTCGGCGGGCTGGCCGTGGGGCTGGTCCCGATGCTCTGGTACTGGAGGCGGGGCAGCGACTACTACCGGCCCGCGAAGCTTGACGCGAGCCGTACCGTCGAGACGGACTACCTGCCCGACGGCGCGACGGCCGGGCCCTCGCTCGTCCACGAGGGTCTCCCCACCGACTTCTGAGGCGGTTGTGCGATGGCGAGAGACCGTTTCGCCCCCGAGTTCGATCCCGACTGCGGGGACGTCCCGCTCACGACCGCCCGCCAGGACATCGTCATCGGCCGCTGGCAGGGCCTGCGTGAACTGCTGCGCGCCACCGGGCCCGACTGGCTGTCACGGGGGCACCGGGTGCGGGTGCTCGCCCAGGCGTGCGCGGGCAGTTCGACGGTGGAGTCGTGGCTGGCGGCCGAGCCGCACAACGGGGACGCCCTGGTGCTGCGGGCGGCCACCGAGACGGCCCGGGCGTTCAATCTGGCCATCGCCGCGGGCCGGGGTGTGCCGATCGACCAGCGCCGCGTCGATGCCGCGGTGATGGCCTGCCTCCAGGCGTCGGAGGCGTTCGTGGACGACCCGACGCCGTGGATCTCCCTGATCTCCGTGGCCAGGCTGTACCCGGCCGGTGTACGGCGGCAGGAACTGGGGCGCTGGTGGGACGAGTTGCACAGCCGCGATCCGTACAGCGTCGAGGGGCACCTGCAGGTGCTGCACTACTACTCGGCCCGCTGGCACGGCTCGAACGGCCTGATGTACGACTTCGCCCGCGACGCGGCCGGAGTGGCGCCGCCGGGCTCCGCGCTGCCGGTGCTGGTGCAGTACGCGCGGGTCGAGGAGTACCGCATCGCGACGGACGCCGCCGAGGACAGGCGGACCTCGCTGGGGCTGGGACAGCACTGGAAGAACGACGGAGCCGTCAGTGACGTACGGCGCACCTGGCAGCGCTGGATCGTGGGCCGCGCCGACCAGACGGTGGCCCCCGGAGAGCTGCGCGACCTCAACTACCTGACTCACGCGGCCTGTCACGCGGGCCTTCCGGAGATCGCGGTCCCCCTCCTGCAACTGCTCGGCCGCCGGGGCACCCGCACACCGTGGTCGTACACCGGCGACCCGGAACGGCAGTTCACCAAGTGGCGCAAGGAGTTCAGGGTGCGGGTCTGAACGTCAGGGCGTGCTTGCCCGTTCCGCGGGTTTCCCGCCCGCCGGGCCCTTCGTCCACTTCTCCTCGATCCGGGCGACTTTCCACACCGCCAGGGCGACGATCCACGTGGCGAAGAACAGGGCCACGATGACGAAGCCCAGGAGGTTGAGGTCGAGGCCGGACACCCAGGTCCAGAACGGGCCGTGCAGGTGGAGTCTGTCGGCCAGCAGGCCCAGGAGTTCCGCCGTGCCGATGAGGAGGGCCACCGCGACCGAGAGACCCGTGACGGTGAGGTTGTAGTAGACCTTGCGGACCGGCTTCGAGAACGCCCAGCCGTAGGCGAAGTTCATGAAGGTGCCGTCGATCGTGTCGAGGAGGGACATGCCGGCGGCGAAGAGGACGGGCAGGGTGAGGATCGCGTACCAGGGCAGCCCGGAGGCCGCGCCCGACCCGGCCAGGACCAGCAGCGCGATCTCCGTCGCCGTGTCGAAGCCCAGGCCGAAGAGGAGGCCGAGCGGGTACATCTGCCAGGGCTTGGTGATCGACTTCATGACCCGGCCGAGGAGGCGGTTCATGAACCCGCGGTTGTTCAGCTGCTCCTCCAGCGCGGCCTCGTCGTAGCGGCCCGAGCGCATCCGCCGGAACACCTTCCAGACGCCCGCCAGGACCACCAGGTTGACCGCGGCGATGAGGTAGAGGAACGCGCCCGAGACCGTCGTCCCGATCACGGCGGTCACGTCGTGGAGGCGGGAGTCGTCGTCGCGCACCGGGCCCGCGAGGGCCTTCACACCGAGCGAGAGCAGCAGCGCCAGGACGAAGACCACGCTGGAGTGGCCGAGCGAGAACCAGAAGCCCACCGACAGCGGCCGCCGTCCCTCGCCCATCAGCTTGCGGGTGGTGTTGTCGATGGCCGCGATGTGGTCGGCGTCGAAGGCGTGCCGCATGCCGAGCGTGTAGGCGGTGACGCCGACGCCGATACCGAAGGACTTCTCGCCGACGCCGTAGTGGTGCGGGGCGACGACCGCCACGAGGGTGAACCAGCCGATCACGTGCAGCGCCACCACGACCGCGGCCATGCCGCCCGCCCTGACCCACTCCTGCCGCGTCATGGAGCCACGGACGCGGTGCCATGCCGAGCCCCTCGCGGGGGCGGTGGCGGGGAGGAGGGGCGGAGCGGAGTCAGGGGCGGCCGTCATCGGGCGGTGGATTGCCCACGACTGGGGAAAGTGCCCTGTCAGGCGCCGCGTTCGTCCTCGGGTGGCCGGGCCGAGGTTCTGCCGGATCAGGCCGGCCAGACGGCGCGCCGGTCACCGCGCACGCGCGGCCGGCGCCACGTGGAGGTCCATCCCGGCGGCGGGCACGGTGTGCCAGTCACGGGCGTAGGCGGGGGGCGCGGTTCCGGGGCGGGTGAGGACGGCGACGGGCGTACGGCGGGAGGCGCCGACGATCCCGGCCTCGGTGCTGTTGGTGTTGGGGCCCCGGGCCGCGGCGGAGGTGCACCCGGCGTAGTAGGCGACGGGCACCGACAGATGGCCGGTGAGCAGACAGGGCGGGCGCACCCCGAGGCGGTGCAGCTCGGCCGCGGTGCGGGCCCAGTCGCGGTGGTGGCCCGTGGTGCGTTTCACCGTGCGCTCCAGCACGGCGTACTGCACCGCCAGGTGCCCCGCCAGCCCGATCGCGAGCAGCACCGCCGGGACGGGCCGCCACCGGCCGGCCGGGGTGGTCGCCAGGTGGAACAGCGCGTCGGCGACCGGGATCGCCAGCAGGGCGTAGGCGGGCAGCAGGAAGCGCGGGGCCGCGTACCCGATCAGGAACAGGTAGGGCACGGCGGCCGTCCCGGCGCAGGCCAGCGGAACGAGGGTGGCCCGGGTGCGCCCGGCCCGTACGGCGACCACCAGTCCGACGGCGGCCAGCAGCGGGAGGACGGCCCACCAGGCCATGACGGCGGGGTCCGGCAGCGGCCCCGTGCAGGGACGGCACAGGGACCGGCCGCTCAGGCTGCGCAGCTGGTCGTCCACGGCGAACTGCGGGCCGAGCCCGCCCTGGATACGGGAACCCTCGTGCAGGCGCTCGGCGAGACCGCCGTAGTCGAGGTACGCCTCGATCACCCACTGCGCGCCGCCCGCCACCAGTCCGGCCACGAGGGCGAGGACGGATCGTGCACTGCGGCCGACGGCTGCGGCGGCGAGCAGCGGGAGGGTGACCCACACGGCGTCGGTGGGCCGCATCCACGCCATGAGGCAGGCGCCCGCCACCACCCCCCACAGGGCCCTCGGGTTCTCGCGGGCCCGCAGGAAGCAGCCGACCGCGCCCAGTCCGCCGACGGCGACCCAGTAGTTGGGCATGGCCTGGGGACCGTAGAACACGGTGATCCACAGGGAGGCGAACAGGGCGCCGCCGACGGCGAGCACGCGGACCGGGAAGAGGCCGCGCCAGGCGCGCAGGGCAAGCCAGAGGCCGAGACCGGACAGCACGGCGAGATACACCCGCAGGAGTTCCGTCGAGGTCGACCAGCTCGCGACCGGCGCGACCAGCAGGGAGACACCGCGGGCGCGCGGGGCGCTGAAGAAGGCCGCCGGGGCCTGGGTGCCGACCTGGCTGACGTACACCGTCTCGTCCCAGCCGAGGCCCATGCCGGGGCGGACGAGGACGAGTTGGGCCAGGGTGAAGACGGCGGCCACCGCCGCGAGCGCCCAGGAGCTTCCGGAGCGCCGCAGAGCGTCGGAGGCAGCCGACGGTGTGCGCCGGTTGCCTCCGACGAGCAGGGCGCTGTCACCGTGTGCCATGGTCCATCCCTCACCCCGTGTGCCTCGGGGACTGGTCCGGTCCTCGAAGGCTTCTGTCCTCGGGGACTTCTGTCCTCGAAGGCAGGGACAACCTAACCCGGGGCCGGAGGGGGTGCAGGGCGGAGTTCGGCCAAGCGGTGCCTGTCCGGATCTCCCGTCCGGCTCAGCGGGCGTGCGGGGCGCGGTGCCGGGGCTGCTCCGGAGCGGGGCGGTCACGCGGGGCCGGGACCGGGCGGACGACGGGCCCGTCGCCGTTCACGGTGAGCGCGGTGTCGTGGTGGCGGATCGTCAGGGGCTCGCCCGACATCAGGGTGTACGTCGCCTTCTCCGGACCGATCTCCACGCGCAGACAGCGGCCGAGGAGCTGGAGGTTGAACGCGAGACGGCTGAACCGCTCGGGCAGCCGGGGCGCGAAGCGGAGGGAGTCCCCGTCGCGCCGCAGTCCGCCGAACCCGGCGACCAGGGCCGTCCAGGTGCCGGCGAGGGAGGCGATGTGGAGTCCGTCGCGGGTGTTGCTCTCCAGGTCGACGAGGTCCATCAGCGCCGCCTCGGCCGTGTAGGCGTAGGCGAGGGACAGATGTCCCGCGCGGGCGGCGACGACCGCCTGGACACAGGCCGACAGGGAGGAGTCCCGTACGGTCAGCGGCTCGTAGTAGGCGAAGTTGCGGGCGATCTGCTCCTCGTCGTGGAACTCCTCGAACCAGCCGCTGCACAGGTACATCGCCAGCACCAGGTCCGCCTGCTTGACCACCTGCTTGCGGTAGATGTCGAAGTAGGGGAAGTGCAGCATCAGCGGGTACTGGTCGGCCCGGGTGCTCTCGAAGTCCCAGCGCTGGTAGCGGGTGAAGCCCGCGTGCTGTTCGTGCACGCCGAGCTCGTCGTTGTAGGGGATGTGCACGGCCTCGGCGGCGTCCCGCCAGGCCGCGCTCTCCTCGTCGTCGACGCCGAGCTCGGCGGCCCGCTCCGGGTACCGGCCGCAGGCGTCGGCGGCGGCGAGGAGGTTCGCGCGGGCCATGAGGTTGGTGTAGGTGTTGTCGTCGGCGACCGCGCTGTACTCGTCGGGACCGGTGACGCCGTCGATGTGGAAGACGCCGTGGTGGTCGTGATGGCCCAGCGAGCGCCACAACCGGGCCGTCTCCACGAGGAGTTCGACGCCGGTGTCGCGTTCGAACTCCGTGTCGCAGGTGGCCTCGGTGTAGCGCACGACGGCGTCCGCGACGGCGGCGTTGACATGGAAGGCGGCGGTGCCGGCCGGCCAGTACGCCGACCCCTCCGAGCCCTCGATGGTCCGCCACGGGAACGCGGCGCCGTTCAGGCCGAGTTGCGCGGCGCGCTCGCGGGCGGCGGGCAGGGTCTTCTGCCGCCAGCGCAGGGCCTCGGCCACGGCACGCGGCTCGGTGTAGGTGAGCACGGGCAGCACGAACGTCTCGGTGTCCCAGAAGGCGTGCCCGTCGTAACCGGAGCCGGTCAGTCCCTTGGCCGGAATGGCCCGTTGCTCCGCGCGGGCGCCCGCCTGGAGGACGTGGAAGAGGGCGAAGCGGACCGCCTGCTGGATCTCCTCGTCGCCGTCGACCTCCACGTCGGCGCGGGCCCAGAAGTCGTCGAGGTAGGAGCGTTGTTCGTCCAGGAGTCCGTCCCAGCCGCTGTGGGCCGCGGCCGCCAGGGCCGCGTCGACCTGGTCGCTCATCGCGGGCCGGGAGCGGGTGCCGGACCAGCCGTGGGCGACCAGCTTCTCCACCCGCAGCCGCTGCCCCGGCTCCAGGACGGAGGTGACGGTCAGCCGGGCCAGGTCCACCGTCTCCTCGCTGCCCGTGGTGGTGCGTTCGGGCCCTTCGATCACGTGGTCGGCGGCCACGGCGACCCGCAGCCCGCTGTGCCGGGTGCGGTGCACCAGGCGCAGCCGGGTCCCGTCGGCGAAGCCCTCCTCGTGTTCCAGCGGCGACTTCAGCGTCTTGGAGGCGCGCGGGTCGCCGTTCGGTCCGGGCAGGCTCTCGTTGGTGACCAGCTCGGACTGGATGACCACCCGGGTGCGGCTGTCGACGGGCTCCACCTCGTAGGCCACGGCGGCGATCGCCCGCTGGGTGAGCGAGACGAGCCGGGTCGAGCGCACCCGTATCCGCGAGCCGGCCGGCGAGATCCACTCGCAGGACCGCTCCAGGACGCCCCGGCGCAGGTCCAGGCAGCGCTCGTGGGCCACGAGACGGCCGTAGCGCAGGTCGAAGGGCTCGTCGTCGACGAGGAGCCGCACGATCTTGCCGTTGGTGACGTTGATGGCGGTCTGGCCGGACTCGGGATAGCCGTAGCCGGCCTCGGCGTACGGCAGCGGGTGCAGTTCGTGGACGCCGTTGAGGTAGGAGCCGGGCAGGCCGTGCGGTTCGCCCTCGTCGAGGTTGCCGCGCCAGCCGACGTGGCCGTTGGACAGGGCGAACACGGACTCGCTCTGGGCCAGGACGTCGAGCTTGAGGTCGGTCTCGCGGACCGCCCAGGGCTCGACGGTGTAGGAGCGCTGGGTGATCACGCGTGTCCTCCGAGCTCGGCGAGGCCCTTCACGACGATGTCGGCGCCGTGCTCGTACAGGGCGTCGGTCTGCCCGACGCGGTCGAGGCCGACGACGTACCCGAAACCACCGGCGCGGCCCGCGTCCATGCCGGCGAGGGCGTCCTCGAAGACGGCGGAGCGGGGTGCGTCGAGGCCCAGGTCCGCGGCGGCGGCGAGGAAGGTGTCGGGGTGCGGCTTGCCGGGGAGCCCGCGCTCCGCTGCGACCACGCCGTCGATGCGCACGTCGAAGAGGTCCTCGGCGTCGATCGCGCGCAGGACGTCACGGCAGTTGGCGCTGGAGGAGACGATCGCGGTGCGCAGGCCCTGGGCGCGGGCCGCGCGGATGTAGGTCAGGGTGTCGTCGTAGGCCTCGACGCCGTCGGTGCGGATCTTCTCCAGGACGAGGGCGTTCTTGCGGTTGCCGAGGCCGTGGACCGTCTCCGCGCCCGGCGGGTCGTCCGGTTTCCCGTCCGGCAGTTCGATGCCGCGGGAGGCGAGGAAGGTGCGCACGCCGTCGGCCCGCGGCAGGCCGTCGACGTACTCGTCGTAGTCGTGGTCGTCGAAAGGCCGGAAGTGTTCCCCCTCGCGTTCACGCAGGAACGCGTCGAACATCTCCTTCCAGGCCGCCGCGTGCACGACGGCCGTCCTGGTGACGACCCCGTCGAGGTCGAACAGGCAGGCCTTGATCTCTGCGGGTAGACCGAGCTCCGTCATACAGGACACGGTTCCCTGCCTTTCGCTTCGTCAACAGGTGGATTCAGTCGTGCGGGAAGGAATGGTGCTCGTGGGCCACCAGCCAGCGGCCGCGCTCCTTGCGCAGACCGAAGGTGAGCCGGAGCCGGAAGCCCGGGTGCGCGGCGACCTCCTCCGGCGTGCCGCAGCGCACCAGGGCGTGGGCGTACGCGACGTCCGCGCCCGCGGTGACGTGGAGGGACTCGATGTCGAAGCGGGCGCCCTGGGCCTGCCAGGCGAACAGCGGCGGCCAGGTGGCACGGTAGGCGGCGAGGCCCCGGATGCCGTGGTGGGGTGACGCCACGTCGAACATCACGATGTCCTGGGCGTGGCCCGCGCTCACGCCGGCGAGGTCGCCGCGGTGGACGGCCGCGGCCCACTCGGTGATCAGGGCACGGATCTGCGCCTCGTCGTCACAGGCGCCGGACGCGCCCGGGGCGCCGGACTCGTCGTAGTACTGGGGCACGACTGGGGCTCCTTTCTCCCCCTTGCGCCCTCCAGGGTGCCTGGCCGACCTGAAGTCATCGAATGACACACTCGGCGTGTGCCGCTGACCTTCGACGACCTTGTGACCCGCGCGCGTTCCCTCGCCGAGCCCGGACGGCGTGCCGTGCTCGGCATCGCAGGCTCCCCCGGCGCGGGCAAGACGACCCTCGCCGAGCATCTGGTGCGGGCGCTGAACGGCCCGGGCGAGCCCTGGGTGGCGCACGTCCCCATGGACGGCTTCCACCTGGCCGACGTGGAGCTGGAACGGCTCGGGCTGCGGGACCGCAAGGGTGCCCCCGAGACCTTCGACGCCGCCGGGTACGCGGCGCTGCTGCGGCGGCTGCGCGAGGAGACGGAGGGGGACGTCGTGTACGCGCCGGGCTTCGAACGGATGCTGGAGCAGCCGCTCGCGGGGGCGATCCCGGTCCCGCCGACGGCCCGTCTGGTCGTGACCGAGGGGAACTACCTGCTGCTCGGCACCGGCGCGTGGGCGCGGGTCGGGCCGCAGCTGGACGAGGTGTGGTTCTGCGCACTCGACGAGGACGAGCGGCTGCGCCGGCTGATCGCCCGGCACGAGGAGTTCGGCAAGACGCACGAGGAGGCGGTGGCGTGGGTGCGGCGCTCCGACCAGGCCAACGCTGAGCTGGTGGCGGCCACGCGGGACCGCGCCGACCTCGTGGTGCCGCAGTCGGCGCTGCCCGGCGTGGACGTGTGACCGCCGCACCCTCGGCTCAGCGGGCGGACAGGGTCAGTTCCGGCTCGCCGTGGGCGTCGCCCGCCGGATCGCCGAGCCGGGCCGTGAACGCCTCGGTGCGGACCGTCAGTCCGGCGCCGTCACGGGCGAAGGCGGCCGTGACCGGGGCGCCTCCGGGGCCGTAGCGGACGGCGAAGGCGTGCAGGTCGGCCGGGGCGTCCGGGGCGGGGCCGGCTTCCAGGGCCGTGGAGCGGACCAGGTGGCTCCAGCCCTCGTCGGGGTTCCCGTAGCCGCGGGGGTCGGCGGCCAGCGCGAAGGCGGCCTGCTCCTGGGTCGTCTGCGAGCGGGCGTCGAAGTGGTCGATGCCCTCCGCCTCGGGATGCGTCAGCCGCAGGGCGCCCACGGAGCTCACCTCGCCCTCGGCCGTCCGGCGCACCCGGTCGCCGTCGTCCTCGGCGTACGGCAGCCCGGCCAGCAGGTAGGGCGTGCCGGGGAGGCGTTCCACGGTGACCGTGGTCCACAGCGTCGTGCCGTCGGTGACGTACAGGGACAGGAGGTGTCGCAGGACGTGGTCGCGGCCGACGACCGGCTTGGTGACCAGCTTGGCCGCGAGGCCGTCGGCGCGCACGTCGCGCACCCGGACCTCGCCCATGGGACGGCACAGCAGGAAGCCGTCCACGACCGGGCCGAAGCCGTGCTGGCGGTTGACGGCCGCGGGCAGGTAGTAGGTGCCCGCGGCCTCGACGACCGCCGGGGTCATCCTGGAGTCGAAGGCCACCGAGACGGTGCCCGCGCGCAGTTGGTGGCGGGCGCTCGCCGTGGACGGCTGCCGGTGCCAGCGTGCGGTGTCCTGGATCTGCCAGACGAGCATCCAGGCGAAGTGGCCGTCCACCCCGCCGTCCTCCTTGACCGCGTGCCGGGCCCAGCGGCTGTCGCCCCGGTAGCGGCCGAGGTCGGCGCCGATGCGGGCGCCGAAGTAGCGCAGTCCCAGGACGGACTCGAAGGCGGAGTGCTGCTCGCTGTAGCGCGGGCCGCCGTTGTCGAAGCCGCCGTTGGTCAGCCGGGCGTCGATGTAGCGGGCCAGGGTGTCGCCGTCCTCGGCGAACATCTCCTCGCCGCTGATCCGGTGGGCCTGGGCGAGGAAGGACAGGGAGATCGGGCCGTAGTTGTTGTCGTAGGCGCCGCCGTGCTCGGGAGGCAGGGCCGCGCCCCGGTCCTCGACCCGGTGGGCGCGGATCTCGTCCCGATACAGCCGCAGCGCCCGCGCGCGCACCGACTCCCCCTCCGGCTCCGGCAGATGGGCCGCCAGCATCAGGCCGCCGACCACACACCCGATCGCCTGGTTGCCCGCCTCCTGCGGGTTGAAGAAGGTCGCCTCGGTCAGCCAGCGCCAGTATCCGTGGGCCACGTCGAGGAGTTCGGCCTTCTGACCGTCGTCGACGAGGCCCTCCGCCGCGTCGAGCACGTTCACCGCCTGGAGCAGCGCCCACACCGTGCTCGGCCAGTCACCGATGGGGTGCGCTCCCGCGGCCAGGGTGTAACGGGCGTACGGCAGGCCGGAGTTGCGGATCCTGAGGTTCGGGTAGCCGGGGTTGTCGTCGACGTGGACGCGCTCGCGCAGATGGAAGGCGAGGCTGCGGCGGACCGCCTCCGGCAGGCGGTCGTCCTTGGTGCGCTGCCAGGCGAGGGCGAGCAGCGAGGTGATGCCGAGCGAGGTGTCGCCGATGTCGTCGACGCAGTCGGGGTGTTCGAGGTTGCCCTCGGGGGTGAGGCGCGCGAGGGCCTGCTCGGTGACGTCGGCGAGGACGGCGTCGTACGCCTCAGGTGTGTCCGGCAGGTCGTGCAGCGGCCCGAGCTGGCGTGGGAGGTGCAAGGAGATCAGCCCTTCATGCCTGAGAGGTGGCGCGCAGTGCGAGGGTCAGTGTCTGCGGTCCGTGCCCACCGAGGTAGACGCGGTTCCCGGTCGTCGCGTCGGTGCCGCCGGCCACGGTGTAGTCCTGCCCCGGGTCGTAGCGCAGTACGTCGCTCCGGTCGGGTCCGGCGAGCGGTTCGCCCGTCTCGACGGCGGCTTCGACCCGGATCTCGTCGTCACCGACCCGGTAGGTCATCGGCCCGGTCGTCAGGCACCAGCGTCCGTCGCCGAGCGGTACGGCGCCCTGCGGCTCGCCGCCCGGCCGGAAGGTCAGTTCGAGGGCCCAGGGCACCGCGGGTCCACTGATGTCGATGCGCAGGTCGGCCCCGTCGTCCCGCAGGTCGACCTCGATGCGGGTGGTGTGGGAGACCTCGTCCTGAGGGCGGTCGGGGAAGCTCATCGCCGCGGAGAAGCGGCCCTCGTCCACCAGCCGGTAGGCGCCGTCGTCGCGCCTGCGGTCCTTCGGGAGCGGCTGGTAGTAGGCGGTGGTGAGGGTCTGGGTGAGCCGGTACCGGTGGTCGGCGAGCCGTTCCATGTCGGCGGCGCGGAACGGGCCCAGGTCGAAGAACACCCGCGAGAGACGGACCGCGTCGAGGACGGCGGCACCGGCGTACATGCGCAGGAAGGTGGGGTTGCAGGCGAGCCCCGAGCGGATGCGCCGGTGCTCGGGCACGTCGGAGCCGCCGTACACCACGGTGTGCGCGGTGGCCGAGGCATGGTGCGCGAGGCGTGCGGTGGGGAGGTACCGGTCGCGCGGGAGCTTCTCCGCGTCCGGGGCCGGGAGGGGGCGGCACAGATCCGGGGTGAGGAGGGTCTGGGCGAGCAGGTCGGGGTCGTGGATGCCGCCGGCGGCCGCCAGGCGGGCCGCGCGGGCGAAGTCGCCCCGGCCGGTGCGGATCGCGAGCAGCCGGTAGTGCGGCAGGTAGGGCCACAGCGCGAACGACATCCGCTGGTCCTGGCGGCGCGAGTGGACGGTCTCCACGGTGCCGTCCGGCCTGATCAGGTCCAGGGTCGCGGTGAGGTTGCGTTCGACGGCGTCCACCAGGTCGGGGCGCCCGAGCACCTCGGCCAGCAGCAGCGCCGGGTTGGTCACGATGGACGCGTAGACGGCGCTGCGTTCCGAGTACAGGCCGTCCGCGTCGATGTCGACGCCCTCGGCGAGCCACTCCTCGGCGCGGGCGAGCAGCCGGTCGTCGGGGAACGACCGGTGCAGCCGGGCGAGCGCCGCGGACAGCTCCCAGCGGTGGTTCGGGGTGTGCACCCCGCCGTTCAGGAGGCTGTCGGTGGCGGCGCCGGCGATCTCGGCGAGCGCCGCCGTGACGTCGGCCAGTTCGGGTCCCGCGCCCGCCGCGAGGACGTACGCGTCGCACACGTCGTTGACGGTGAACGCGGAGTCCGGCGGCGACTGCACGTTGTCGCCGCCCGAGAAGAGACCGGAGGGCGTCTGCACGGCCCGCAGGGCACGCAGGTGCGTCAGCGCCGCGGCGACGGCCCGCTCGCTGCCGTGCAGGGCCGACTCCGGCGAGCGGTACGCCGCGACCAGGGTCTTCACCCGCCGGGCCAGGGCGCGGTGCGGCTCGATGAATTCCGCCGACGGGTCGGCCGACCCGTCGGCGGCGAGCGCCGCCGCGCGGACGAACTCGTGGTCGATCGGGGCCGCCAAGGTCAGTCCTTCAGACCGGCGTTGATGTCGGCGCCCATCACATAGCGCTGGAAGACCAGGAAGATCGCGATCAGCGGGATCATGGAGATGACCGACGCGCCCAGCAGGACCGACCAGTTGATGTTCTGCGCGCCGACAATGCTCTGGATGCCGATCTGCACGGTGAACTTGTTGGGATCGTTGAGCATCAGCAGCGGCCAGATGTAGTCGTTCCACCGCCACTGGAAGGACAGGATGGCCAGGGTCAGCATGATGGGCCGGGAGAGCGGCACCATGATCCGCAGGAAGATCGACAGCTCACGGGCGCCGTCGATGCGCGCGGCTTCCACGAGTTCGTCGGGCACCGTCAGGAAGAACTGGCGGAACATGAAGCATCCGGTCGCGGTGAGCACGGCCGGGAGGATGATGCCGGCGAAGGAGTTGTAGAGGCCGAGGTTGCGGACCACCAGGAACTCGGGGGCGAGCATGACCTCGCCCGGCAGCATCGTGGTGGCCAGGATGCAGATGAAGAACGCCTTGAGCCACCGGTTGTCGTACTTGGCCAGCGCGTAGCCGGTGCAGCAGCTGACACCCACCGTGAGGATCGTCGTGATCACGCACACGATGGCCGTGTTGATGAAGTACTGGGAGAAGTTGGCGCTGTCCCACGCGGCCTTGAATCCCGACAGGGTGGGGTTGTGCGGGACCAGCGTGAGCGGATAGGAGAACAGGTCGCTGGCCGGCTTGAGCGAGCTGAGCACGAACCACAGCACCGGGAACCCGTACAGGCACGCCATGATCCACAGCAGTGTCGTCGCGGACACCGCCTGCCGGATCCCGCCGGTGGACGTCTTGCGGGGCCGCTTCCTGGAGACGCTGCGACCGGAGTCGACGTCGGCCGGGCGCGGGATGTCTGTGGTTGTCATCGGTTCTCCACCCGCCGGTTGACGATCAGCTGGATGATCGCGACGGCCATCAGGATGAGCATGAGCACGAACGACGCGGCACTCGCGTAGCCGATCTGCCCCCGTTTGAAGCCGGTCTCGTAGATGTACTGGACGAGCAGGTTGTTCGAGGTGCCGGGGCCGCCGTTGTTGAGGGCGACGAACACCGGGTACTCCTTCATCGAGTTGATCGTGTTGAGCAGGATCACGATGAACGAGGTGGGCGCGATGCTCGGCAGGGTGATGCTGAAGAACTGGCGCCAGGGGCCGGCGCCGTCGAGCGAGGCGGCCTCGTAGTACGACACCGGCACGTTCTTGATCGCCGCGATGAACAGCAGCATCGTGAAACCGGTCCAGGCCCAGGCCGCTGCCATCACCACGACGAGCAGCGAGAGGTCCGCGTTCGACTGCCACGGAACGGCGTCTCCGCCGAACTTCTCGATGACGTAGTTGACCAGTCCGAAGTTCTCACCGAACATCCACCGCCACAGGACACCCACGACGATGGGCGACAGCAGCCACGGGATGAAGAAGACGACGCGGGCGACGGACCCGCCCTTGGCGTGCTTGCTCACCACCAGGTTGGCGGCGAGCAGCGAGACGACGAAGTTCAACGGCACGAAGAGGACGGTGTAGAGCAGCGTCCGGGTCAGCGCGTCGTAGAAGGTGGAGTCCCCGAACAGGTTCTGGTAGTTGTCCAGTCCGACCCACTGGAACACCCCCACGCCCGTGTAGTTCGTGAAGGAGTAGACGAGCCCGATCACCGCCGGCCAGACGAAGAACAGCGCGAAGAGCACGACGTTGGCCGCGATGAGGACGAGCGGCGCAAGGGTGTACTTACTGCGTCTCCTGGGCGGACTCGGCGGGCTCACAGACACGTCCGCGGCGCGTTTTGTCATCTTGCTGACTCCGTGCTGGTGGAAGGGGTTGCGGTGGGCTCAGGCCATGAGCCCGGCATCACGTGGGCGGCCGGGGCCGGGCGGTGGGGTCGGGACGCCGCCGCCCGGGCCCGTGGGGCCTGTGATCAGCCGCCGACCTGCTGGTTGTAGCCGTCCACGATGTTCTGCAGGGCCTTGTCGGCCGACTGCTGGCCGTTGATCGCCTTGCCGAGCTCCGTCTTGGTCGGGTCCTCGGTGAGGCTCTTGCCCTTCAGCACCCACTCTGTCTGCGCGTTGTTGAAGTAGCCGGAGATCGGGGCGTAGAGCGGGATCGACTCGTTGTAGAGCTTGAACGCCGCCTGCGCCGCCTCCGACTTGAAGGGGTACGTCGGGTTCAGCCCGCTCTCGACCGGCAGGAACCCGGACGCCTCGCACAGCGCCTTGTAGTGGGCCGGCTCGTACAGCCAGGACAGGAAGCTCGTGGCGGCCTTGGCGGCGTCGCCGTTGTTGTTGAAGCCGACCACCATGCCGCCGCTGTTGACGTCACTCGCCTGGACCGGCTGGGCGGGGGTCGGAACGCTCGCCCACTCGAACTTCTTGATGCTGTCCGCGAAGGAGGCGACCTGCCACACACCGGACCAGTACGCGACCACGTCACCGCTCTGGAACATGGCGGACGGGTCGGCGCCGGACGTCCACACCGACTTCGGCATGGTCTTGTCGTCGTTCCAGCCGACGAAGGTGTTCACGGCCTTCTTGGTCGCCGCGTCCGCCGAGAACTTGCCGGAGTCGTCGGCGTGGACGTACTTGCCGCCCATCTCGTACACCATGGCGCGCAGTCGCGACGGTGACTGGTCGAAGGTCAGGGAGTACTTGGCGCCGGTCTTCTCGCGGACCTTGTCGGCCGCGGCGATGAAGTCGGTCCAGGTCCAGGTCTTCGACGGCTCGGTCGGGAAGGAGACGCCCGCCTTCTCGAACAGCGACTTGTTGATGAACAGGCCGGACGCGGTGACGTCCGAGGGGATGGACAGCACCTTCCCGGACGAGTCCTTCGCGAGGAAGTTCTGGTTGATGTTGTTGCTCTTCTTGTCGGCGATGGAGCTGAGGTCGAGCAGCTTGCTCGACCAGATCGGGTCCAGCGCCGGCACGGCCGCCACGTCGGGCAGGGAGTTCGCCTGCGCGGCGTTGTGCAGCTTCGTGGTGTAGCCGTCGTAGGGGATGTTGACGAGCTTGAGGTTGACGCCGGTTTCCTTCTTGTACTGCGCCACCATCTTCTTCCAGCCCGCGTCCTGCCCCGGAACCGTGGAGATCCAGAACGTCAGCGACTTGGAGGTGCCGCCGGAGCCGCCGTCCCCGCCGCAGGCGGTGAGCGTCAGAGCACCTGCCGTGACAGCGGCAGCGAGGGAGATCAGGCGGCGCGTGCCGCCGCGGCCGAGACGGCGAGAGCGCCGCACACCCACAGTGGTCATCTTCGATCCCTTTTTTTCGAGGTAGGGGACGGAGCACGGCGCCGACCGAGGCGGCACGGGTGCATTGTGCTGGAAGGTTCGCTTTCCGAGGGCGCGGCCTCGCCCGGCCGCGTCATCCTGACGGGCGAGGGTCCCCGGCCGCTGTGGCCGCCGCCGCACGGGCACGCCCTCGTGCGGTTGCCGTACGTCGAGTACGGGCGGGACGCTCGCCCAAGCCGGCGTCCCGGCCGACTTAGAAAGCGCTTGTCCGGACATTGGCAGACCGAGTCCGAACCCGTCAATCCTTCGTCCGCGCCGCCTGGGTCACGGTTTGGACTCCTCGGGCCACCGCGAGCCGTGCCGCACCCACGACGGTGCCGAGATCACCGACCTGGCTGCTGACCACCTCGGTGGGCCAGCTCAGCCGCTCCAGCTCGGCCCGCACACCGGGCAGGAGCTGCGGATACGCGCCGGTGCTGCCGCCCAGCACGAGCAGCCCCGGGTCCAGTACGGCGGTCACGGCGGCGGCCAGCCGGCCCACGTCCACGGCGTGCCGGTCGACGACCGCGCGGGCGGCGGCGCTGCCCTGGCCGGCCCGGGCGAAGAGCTGCTCGGCGGTGCGCGGGCAGTCACCGTCGGCTTCCGGCCAGGCCTCGGCGGCCCGGCGCAGCAGGGAGCGGGAGCCGATGTACTCCTCCAGCGCCTCGTGGCGGGGCTCCAGGTCGTCGTCCCAGGGGTAGGGCAACCTGGCGAGCTCTCCGGCGGCCCCGTTGGCGCCGGCCAGCACCTGTCCGCCGACCACGATGCCGAGACCGATACCGACGCCGATCCGCAGGTAACCGAAGGTGTACCGGCCGCGGGCGGCGCCCTCGTGCAGTTCGGCGAGGGCGGCGCAGTTGACGTTGTTCTCCAGGTGGACGGGCACGCCGGGCGGCAGCGCGACGGTCACGGCGTCGAAGACGGGTCCGGCCTTGGCCGTGGCGGGGCGCATCTTCTGCGGCGCGGTGACGTCACCGACGGCCACGACGATGGTGCGCAGCGGGGCGTCGGGGGGCAGTGCCGAGAGGGCGTCGCGGACGACGTCGGCGGCCTCGTCGCGGGGGCCGGTGGCCTCGGCGAGCAGGGTGCCGTCCAGCGCGCAGCCGCGGACCCGGGTGAGGGCGGGGCCGAGGTCGACGGCGAGCACGGCGCCCGCGGCCGGGCCGAGGCGGTAGACGGCGGCGCTGCGTCCGGTGGCACCGGACGAGGTGCCGGAGTGGGCCGCGAGATGGACGCCCTCCAGTTCGGCGACGGCGGAGGAGACCGTCGGCTTGGACAGGCGCGCCAGGCTCGCCAGCTGTGGCCGGGTCGCGGTGCCCGCCTGGGCCAGCACGGCGAAGACCGCGCTCGCGCTCTCGGTCAGACGGGGGGCTCTCGCCACGTCGTGTTCCACACTTCCCCCAGGTCACAGGCCGCCCTTCCGGGCCTGGCGGCACGGCGGGGGACGGCGATGGGTTGCTCCGGCGCCGTGCGCTCCCGCCCGGGACGGGGAGCCCGGGAAGACGGGTGCGCGACGCCTATTGACAGGCACTGTACTTCGTTAGTTAACTTCCTAACGAACGTCACGGTACTCGCCTGCCGTGGTCCGTCAGAGGCCCGTCCCGGGGCTTCGCTAGACCTTCAACTGCCCTGCCCTCAGGCACGGTTCGCCCACCGTCGCAGCACACAGCGCAACGACGAAAGAGGTTCCGTGCAGGACACCGCACCCCTGGTTGTCGGCATCGACGTGGGCGGCACCAAGACACAGCTCCGCGCGTTCGCGGGCGACACCCCTGTCGCAGATCACGTCCGGTCCAGCAGCGGCTGGCGGCCCCACGACCCGGTGGCCGCCGCCGGATGGCTGGCCGCACTGGCCGCCGACGCGCTTCCCGCGGGCGCCCGCCCGTCCGCCCTCGCCGTCGGCGGGCACGCCTGCGAGACCCCGCGCCAGTGCGCGCAGATCCGCACCGCCCTCCAACTGCACTTCGCCGCGCCCGCGCTGGTCGTCGGAGACGCCGAACTGCTCGTCCCCGCCGCCGGTTTGGACAAGGGAGTCGGCCTGGTCGCCGGCACCGGCTCGGTCGCCGTGGGCCGCTTCGCCGACGGCACCCCGGTCCAGGTCGGCGGCTGGGGCGCGCTGCTCGGCGACGAGGGCGGCGCCGCCGGTCTGGTCCGCGAGGCCGTACGGGCCGTGTGGGCGGCGCACGACCGCGGCGAGGAGCCCGACGCGCTGGCGCTCGGCCTGCTCTCCGGGTTCGACGTCCCCGAAGTACCCGCGCTCGGCGCCGCCCTGGAGCACGCCACGGCCGCCTCCGCCGACTGGGGCCGGCACGCCCCGGCCGTCTTCGCCGCCGCCGAGGCCGGATCCCCGCTTGCCCGCACCGTGATCGCCGAGGCGGGCCGCGCCCTGGCCGCGCTCGTCGAACGGCTCGCCGCCCGCGGGGTGGTGGTCGACGACGTCGTGGTCGCGGGCAGTACCGTCCTCGCCCAGCCGTCGCTGTACGACGCCTTCGCGTCCGCGCTGGCCGAGGGCGTGCCGTCGGCACGGCCGCGCCCCCTGCGGGCACCACCGGTGGACGGCGCGGTGGCGATGGCCCGTTCACTTCTGTGACATCCGCCGGACGCCGGGTCTCCTCCGCTCCGACATGACCCGCCCGTAGTTCTTCGCCCGTACGACTTCAGAAAGCGCATTCGGCGCACGTGCCGTCCGGCGCATCATGAGTCGCATCCGCACCACCTCCCCCGGCCGCACGGCCGCAGAACTCCAGAGAGAGGCAGACACCCATGCCGTCATCCGCCGGGCAGCACTCCCCCGCGCCGCTCACCGAACGTGCCATGAAGCGGAGGGGTTTCCTCAAGACGTCTCTCGGCGCCTCGGCCGGCGTCCTGGCCGCGCCCACCTTCGCCTCCTGGCTGGGCGCCGCGGACGCCAAGGCCGCCACCGCCGCGGTCGCGTTCGTGGACGACTACAAGTCCAACGTCATGGCGAACCTGACGGCCGAGACCAACGCGGTGGTGCGGGCACTCGGCGGCTTCGCCCGCATATGGAAGACCGGCGACACCTGGAACACCGGCACTGCCCTGCGGCCCGAGATCCTGCGCGCCAACATGCGCTACTGCGCCCGCGTCACCCAGGCGCGCACCGAGGCACAGGCCAAGGAGGCCTTCCTCTACGACCGCCAGCACCAGAGCTACGCCATGATCGGCGGCCTCGGCCCGCTCGCCGGCCTCTACCGGTCCGGCGCCAGGGCGGTCACCTCGATCACCGGCGCGCCCGACTCCACCCCGCCCACCACGATCAGCGACGCCGTACCGGCCGACGCCCCCGCGGGCTCGGCGCTCGGCGCGGGCTCCTACGACTCCTCGCTCGGCCAGGTGGCCAAGCTGGTCGACACCGTCCGCGGCCCCTACGCCTCGGGCAACCCCGCCAAGTACTCCTTCCAGTACCCGCGCCCCTGGCGCATGAACGAGGACAGCCAGGTCGTCGACACCGGCGCCAAGGACGCGCTCGGCTACCCGGTCTACGACTCCCAGGTGGTCGTCGCCCCCCAGCTGCTGCGCCAGCGCAGCACCTCCCCGGTGGACGACGGCGGTTTCCCCAGCGGTCACACCAACGCCTTCCACCTGGCGGCCCTGGCGTTCGCGTACGCCGTGCCCGAGCGTTTCCAGGAACTGGTCACCCGTGCCTTCGAGCTGAGCCACACCCGCATCATGTCCGGCATGCACTCGACGGTCGACGTCATGGGCGGCCGCATCATGGCCACCGCGCTGGCCGCCGCCGCGCTGGCCGACCCCGCGAACGCCGGCCTCAAGGCCGCGGCCCGGGCGCAGGCGCTGACGTACTTCACCGAGCGGACGGGCACCACGGCCGACACGCTCTTCGCCTACGCCCACTCGGACCCCGCCGACGCGTACGCGGACCGGGAGGCCAACGCCCGTTCCGTGCGGCCCCGGTTGACCTATGTGCTGCACCGGGACGGCGGCAACGAGCCGTTCACCGTGCCCAAGGGCGCCGAGGTGCTTCTGGAGACACGACTGCCCTACCTGGACGCGGCACAGCGCCGTGAGGTGCTGCGCACCACCGGGCTGCCCTCGGGCTACGTCCTGCTGGACGGCTTCGAGCAGTGGGGCCGGCTGAACCTGTTCGCCGCGGCGGACGGCTACGGTTCCTTCGCCTCCGACGTCACCGTCACGCTGGACGCGGCCTCGGGCGGCTTCCACGCGGCCGACGCCTGGCGCAACGACATCGACGGCTGCGGCGGTCTGACCAAGCGGGGCAGCGGCACGCTCACCCTGACGGGCCACAACCGCTACACCGGCGGGACCGTGCTCAAGGAGGGTGCGCTGGTTGCCGGTTCGGCCCACGCGCTCGGCCACGGCGACGTGCGGGTGCAGGGCGGGACGCTGACGGTGGGCGAGTCGCTCCAGGTGCACGGCATGTACAGCCAGGAGTCCGGCGCGCTGGAACTGACCCTGCGCTCGGGTCAGGAGCCGGTCCTGGAGGTGACGCGGCGCGCGGTGCTCGGCGCGGGCAGCGTGCTCTCGCTGACGCTGGACGCGCACAAGCCGCCGAAGGCCGGACACACGGTCCGGGTCCTCGGCTGCCGCGGACTGCGCGGCCAGTTCGACCGGATCGAGCTGAACTCCGACACCCTGCGGGCCGTACCCGTCTACACGGCGGAAGGTCTGTCGGTACGACTCCTGAAGCGGTGACGCCCGCCGGGGGCGGGAGCTGATGCGAGAGTGGCCCTCATGAGGTGCCTCCGGATCGCTCCCGCCGCCCGGCCGGTCCCACCGCGGGGCGGATGATGGCGAGCGAGCAGCAGACGGTCCTGGACGCGGCTTCCGTGCCCCGGCCACGCGACGACGCGGTGCGACCTCCGCGGCCGGTCCGACGATGGCTCGTGCCGCTCCTCGTCGTCCTGCTGCTCGCGCAGATGGCGGCCGTGATGGTGACGACCGCCGTGCAGCAGACGCCCACGATCGACGAACCGGTCTACGTGGCCACGGCCGCCGACTACCTGCACGGCCGGGGCGTGCGCCACAACCCGGAGCATCCACCGCTCGGCAAGCTGGTGATCGCCGCCGGGGTGGCGATCGCCGCCCCGCACGTGGACACGGCGTTCGACGGCCCCCAGGTGGACCTGGGCCCGCATCTGCTGTACGCGTCGGGCAACGACCCCTGGCAGCTGATGTTCTGGGCCCGGCTCCCGGTGATCGTGCTGACCCTGCTGTCGGGGCTGGTCGTGTTCGCCTTCGCCCGCGAACTGGCCGGACGGGCGGCGGGGCTGACGGCTCTGGCCCTGTACTCCTTCTCTCCCGACGTCGTCGCCCACGGATCGCTGGCCACGCTCGACGTGCCCATGGCCGGTTTCCTGCTGACCTCGGTGTGGCTGCTGTGGCGGGCCCGCGTCCGGCCACGTCTGTACGTGCCCCTCGCCGGACTGGCGCTCGGGGCCGCCCTGGCGACCAAGATGAGCGCACTGCCGGCCGTGCCGGTCCTGCTGGGACTGGCCGCCCTCTCGGTGTGGAGCGCGCGTCCCGGTGACGGGACGCGTGCGCGACTGCTGCGGGTGCTCACCGGGACCGCGGTCCTGGCCCTGGCAGCCGTCGCCGTCGTCTGGGCGTCGTACCTGGTGGTCGATCCGCGGCTGCGGGGGACCGCCCAGGACCAGGTGCCGGTGGTGCACGGGCTGCGCGGGACCCTGGCCGATCTGCTGCCGTTCCCGCGGGCCTACGCGGACGGGATGCGCATCCAGTTCCGCTTCGAGAACCACCCGTGGGAGGGCTTCCTGTTCGGGCGGGTGTACACCGGGCACCTCTGGTACTACCTGCCGGCCGCGCTCCTGGTGAAGACCCCGCTGGGCCTGCTCGCACTGTGGGCCGCCGGTGCCGCCGTGCTGGTGGCGGTACGACGGCTGCGGCCCGCCGCGCCGTATCTGCTCGTGCCCGCCGGGGTGCTGCTGGCCTCGGCCATGACGGGCTCACGCGACTTCGGCACCCGGTACACCCTGTTCCTGCCCATGTTCCTGACGGTGGCCGCCGGTTGCGTCCTCGCGGTGCGCCGGCGCTGGGCGACGGTCGTGACGGGAGCACTGGTGCTGTTCGTCGCGGTCAGCTTGGCACGGACCTTTCCCTACTATCTGCCGTACTCCAACGAGGCGTTCGGCGGACCGGCCCGCACCCATCTGCGGCTGCACGACTCCAACGTCGACTGGGGCCAGGACCTCGGCCGGCTCGCCGACCGGCTGCGCGAGCGCTACCCCGACGAGCGGATCTGGCTCGTCTACAAGGGCAGCGGCGTGCCGTCCTCCTACGGCATCGAGGCGGCCGATCCGCGCGAGGTGCCGGTGGACGAGGTGCGCGGACTGCTGGTCGTCTCGGACTCCTCGGTCGCCAAGGCGAAGGGCCGGCTGGCCGAGTTGATCGACAGCAGCCGGCCGGTCGACGAGGTCGGCCACTCGATCACGATCTACCGCCGATGACCACCAAGGCGAGAGGAAGCAGAGTCCGCTCAGCGCACCGCGTCCTGGAACCCCTCGGCGCTCACGTGCGCCATCGCCCGGCTCGTCACACGGTAACGGCCGTTGGGCACCCGGTCGGACCGGCTGATGTGCACGGCGAGCGGGCCCGCCCATTCATATCCCTGACGCTCGCCGTGCCGGGCCAGGCTGTCCGTGAGCTCCTGCCCCACATCGCTGCCCCGGCGCACCAGTTCGTCGTAGGCGAAGTCCGCGAGCTCGACGTCGTACGCGTTCGGGACCACCACCCTGCTCTCGCTGCACACGACCACGTTGCTGTCGCACTCGCGTCGCAGGGCGTCGAGGAGTTCGACCGGCTCCCGGTCGACGACCCGCGCCCACAGCGCCTCCCACCCGTGCTCCATTGCCTGTTCCAGCGCGCTCAGCGCACCCATTGCGTCTCACCTGCCGATAGCCGTGGTTTGCCGTGCGGTGCCGTCATTGCGCGAAGTCGTCGGGGCGTACCCGCGCCTCCTCGAACGCCTCGCGCAGGGTGCGTCCGCTGCCGCCGGGGGCGGGGGCGCCGCCCTCCTCGTGCTGGTTCTCCAAGAGCCGGTCGGTGGTGTCCGTCTTGCGCCGGTTCTCCTCGGGGACCGTCATACGGGACTGCTCCTCAGGTGTCGTCGAAGGCCTTGCCCAGCGGCGGGTTCCCGCTCGGGCGCCGCGTACCCGTCCCGATCGGCGGTGGCCGGACGCCTTCGTACAAGCGCTGGTCACCGGGGGGTGTGAGCTATGTTGACTCCCCGTGGCAGACGAAGGAGGCGCCCCGGTGTCATCGCCCCAGCAGGCACGCGCACAGGCATCCGCGATCACCTCGGGCAAGACCGCACCGGAAACGGAGGCGGCCCCGGCCTCCCAGCTCAGGACGCTCTTCGACAGGCCCCGGCTGTCCCCCGGGCAGCGGCGCATCGCGCAGTACCTGATCGAGCACATCACCGAGGCGGCGTTCCTGTCCATCACCGATCTCGCGGAGCGCGTGGGCGTCAGCCAGCCCTCGGTGACACGGTTCGCCGCGGCCGTGGGCTTCAGCGGCTATCCCGCGCTGCGGGAGAAGCTCCAGTCCATCGCGCTCGGCACGCTGGCCGGCGGGCCGGTCACCGACGACGAGTCGCGCGGCAACGAACTCCAGGCCGCGGTCGACGCGGAGATCGAGAACCTGGAGAACCTGCGCCGCGACTTCGCCGACCCCGACCGGGTGATCCAGCTCGGCCGCGATCTGTCCGGGTCGACCCCGCTGACCGTCCTGGGCCTGCGCATCTCGGCGTCCCTGGCCGAGTACTTCGCCTACGCGGCCCGCCGTATCCACCCCGACGTACGGCTGGTCACCCGCGGTGGCAGTGTCGCCTACGACGCTCTCCTTCAGTCACGCGAGGCGGGCGGCACCTGGGTGCTCGCCTTCTCGATGCCGCGGCACGCCCAGGAGACCCTCACGGCCCTGCGGGTCGCTCGCAGCGCCGGACTGAGGATCGCCCTCGTCACGGACCTGGCGCTCGGGCACGTGGCCGACGAGGCGGACGTCCTGTTCTCCACCGGCACGGGCTCCCGGCTGGTCTTCGACTCCTACGCCGCGCCCGGCGTGATCGCCGCGGCCCTGCTCCAGGCGATGACCGACGCCGACCCCGAGCGCACCCAGGCGCGGCTCGAGGAGTACGAGCAGATCTCCGACCAGCACCAGTTCTTCCTCCGGGACTGACCGCACCCACCCCGGTCAAACACCTTCAGACCGGGGCAGCCGTAATAAATCGAGCATGAATGTTTTCATACGTCTTGCCAAGCGGACGGCATATATAAATACTGCTCACGGATCACCCCCGGGACCTCCGGGACCGTCCGCACCCCTGTCCCCGTCCCCACCCCCACCCGCCCGAGAGGGCTCCTTCACGGACATCCCGAGCCGTCGTCACCTACCCGCGTCGGCGCCCGGGGTGTTCGGTAGGGCCTCGCCTGCACGCGAGCCCATGGCGGCCCCGGTCATCCCCTAGGCCGGGGCCGCCCAAACCGTCGGACCACCCGCACGACGCCGCACACCCGGAAGCGATCACCATGCCCCTGACGACCACGCGGACCACCACCCGTCCCGGCCCGGACTGGCCCTGCCAGGTCAAGACGCCCGGCAGCTACGACTGGGAGCGCTCGGCCGCCAAGTGGCTGCGCGAGCTGGTGCCGGCGCGGTACGCCAGTTATCCGGCCCTGACGCGGCACACCGTGCTCCTCGCCCGGCACGCGCAGATCCAGGTCCAGCACGAGATCCGGGTCGCCCGCACCGCGCTCCAGACCGCCCGCGCGGACCTGCCCTCGCTCGGGCTGCCGGAGTCGGTCATCGAGCACACGATCAAGCTGTACGCGGCCGAGGTGCTCCAGCTCCAGCACATCGCCCGCAGCATCCGCGCGGTCACCCGGGCCCTGGTCGACCACCACCACGGGCGCTGAACCCGCCCGCGGGGCATGACCCACGCCGTACGTGAAACCCGTGGTGAGCATGAGCACCACCGACGTACGACGAGGCGATCCGGTCACCACGGTCCTCACCTGGGAGGTGCGCCCCGGCCGGGAGCGCGAGTTCGAGCGCTGGACGCACGGGATCACCCGTTGTGCCAGACGGTTCCCGGGCAACGAGGGCGTCTCCTGGCTGCGTCCCGAGGACGGTCACCGCTTCCACGCCGTGCTCCGCTGGTCCGACGCGCACCGGCTCAGCGCGTGGCTGGAGTCGGACGAACGGGCGGACTGGCACGCGCGGGTCCACGACATCGCCACGGAACTCGGCAGTGAACGGCAGTCGACGACCGGCCTCGAGACCTGGTTCAGCCTGCCGGGCACCACCGTGCGGCCCCCGGTCCGCTGGAAGATGGTGCTCACCACGTTTCTCGGCGCCTTCCCGTTCACGCTGCTCATCCAGTGGCTGGTGTCGCCCCGCACCGCCGCCTGGCCCCTGCCGCTGCGGGCCGCCGTCTTCCCCGTGCTCCTGCTGCCGGTGCTCACCTACCTCGTGATGCCGCTGCTGAGTCGGGTGCTGCGCAGGTGGCTCTACCCGCCGCCCGACCACTGACCCGGCCCGGAACGGGGAGCCCGGCCGCTTTCGTCAACCGGGACGGTCACCGGTGTGTGGGATGCGCGTTCGCATCGGCGCGATCGACCCGTGACGCATGTGCCATGCTCAACCCGTGACGAGCGAGTCGACCGGCCCCACGCACGCCGGCACCACGCCCGACATGGCCGCGCTGGCCAAGGTCGTGGCCCGACAACGTGCGGAAATGGACCGGTTGCGGGACCAGGCCGCCACTTCCGCGGTACTGGAGCGCGCCAAGGGCGCGATCATGGCTCTGACCGGGTGCACACCGGACGCGGCCGGCGAGGACCTGCTCCAGCGTGCCAGGGCCGGCCGGCGCACACTGCTGGAGGAGTGCTGGCTCACCCTCGGCTCCCTGCCCCCGCTCGGCACCACCACCGAGTCCCCCGCCGGTGACGACGCCCCGCTGTCCGCCATCCCCGGCCCGGCCGGCCCGCGGTCCGCCCCACCCGCCACCGACGACTCCGCCCTGCGGGAAGGCTGCGATCCCGACGACGGCTTCAGCGTCCTCGCCCGCCTCGGCAAGGCCCTCGTCCATGCGGCCACCCCCCAGGACCTGGCCGGCTGTCTCCTGGAGGAGCTCACTGCGGACGTCGACGCCGACGCCCTCCTGCTCTTCCGGTCCCTGCCGGCCGGAGGGCTCGAACTGATCGGCCACGCGGGCATCGACCCCATCCTGGCCTCCCAGTGGGCGCGGGTTCCCCCGCTGAACGGCATCGCCGCGCTCGAGGCGCTGCGGGCACGGGAGCCGCGCTGGCTGGAGGACTTCGCGACGGACCGGGAGCGGCACCTGCTCATCGGGGACCCGCCCGAGCGCTGGCTGTCCCGCGCCTGGCTGCCGGTGCCGGCCGGCGACGGGGCCGAGGTCTGCCTCGGGATCCTGCGTACCCGCGGCGGGCCGTTCCCGCCCCGGACCCGGCACCTGTTGCAGGCCGTCGTCCGGCTCTGCGCCGGCTGGCTGCGCTCCTTCGGCACCCGACCCGAGCACAGTGACACCGCCCCGGCCGCCACCGCCCAGCCCGTGTTCGACTCACTGCCGGGCTCGGCCATGCTGCTCACCCCGCTGCGCGGCCCCTCGGGAGAGCTCGTGGACTACCGCATCGACGCCGCCACCGAGGAGGCGGTCGACGTCGTGGGCCGCACCGGCAGGCAGCTGCTCGGCCGACGGATCCTGGAGTGCTTCCCGAGCATGGCGGACGAGGCGGTGTGGCACGGCTGTCTGCGCACGCTGACCACCGGCGAACCGTTCGAGGGCGAGCCCTTCGCCTGTCAGGAGGTCGTGGACGGCTCCGCCGAACTGTCCACGTACGCCGTGCGCGCGGCCCGCCTCGGTGGCGCCCTGGTCGTCACCTGGGTCCGCCACGCCTCCTCCGACCGTCAGGAACAGCGGCTGGCGGACGTGCAGCGGCTGGGGAACCTGGGCTGGGCGAACTGGAACCTGGTCACCGGCGAGGGCAGTTGGTCCTCCCAGACCTTCCTCGTCATGAACCGGGACCCTGCGCTCGGACCGGTCCCCCTGGCCGACCTGCCGCGGCTCGCGCTGCCCGAGGACGTACCGGTACTCGCCGACGCCGTGCGGGAACTCGTGCGCTCCGGGCTCCAGTTCGACGTCCCGTTCCGGATCCGGGCCGGTGACGAGGTCCGCCATCTGCGGATGGTCGCCGAGGTCGTGACGGACACCGAGGGCGAACCCGTCGAGGTGCACGGCTTCGTGCAGGACCTCACTGCACAGCGCAGCGCCGAACTGGCCCTCGTCAAGAGTGAGCAGGCGATCGAGACCCAGCACGGCGTACTGCACGCCGAGCGAGCCCTGGCCGCCCGTCTCCAGCACGCGCTGCTGCCCCTGCCCACCCGGCCGGTCCGCCTCGCCGGACTGCGCGTCGAAGTGGCCTACCTGCCCGCCCAGTCGGGGATCCATGTCGGCGGGGACTGGTTCAGCGCCATAGAACTGCCCGACGGCGACGCCCTGTTCGTGGTCGGTGACGTCGCCGGGCACGGCATCGACGCCGTGGCCACCATGGCCCAACTGCGCTTCACGGCCAAGGGCATGGTCATCACGGGCTCGTCGCTGACCGGTGCGCTCGCCCGTCTCAACACCCTGCTGCTGCACTCGCGCGACTCCCATGGCACCGCCACCATGGTCCTGGCCCGCTACGACCCCGGCGAGCACTGCCTGGTGTGGGCGCAGGCCGGCCATCCGCCGCCGCTGCTCGTGCGCGGCGGGGAGGTGCGCTACCTGGACCGCCCGCTCGGCATACTGCTGGGGGCGAGCTCCGATCCGGACTTCCAGGAGGCGCGCTGTCTCCTGGAGCCGGGTGACCGCGTCCTGCTCTACACCGACGGACTGGTCGAGAGGCCCTCGGAGGGCATCGACCACGGTCTGGACCGGCTCGCCGCGGCCGTCGCGGCCCACCACACGGACGAGCCCGGCTCCCTGGCCCCGCTGCTGGGCTCGGTGCTTCAGGGCGACCGGCGCGACGACGTCTGCGTCGTGGACATCCGGGTGCCGTCCGGCCCGGAGTGAGCCCGCCGGCACCCGCGCGGTGCGTCCGGCCGGGCTCAGCCGGCCGGGTGGCCGGGCGAGATGGAAGTCGCGTCGGACAGCCGCAGCAGCCTCGCGCCCCCGGTGTCCTCGCGCCCGCCCCACGTCTGCGGTTCCAGGACGAACCCGACGTGGTCACCCCCCTCGACACGCCGCACGACCGTGCCGACGAACCAGGCCGCCGCCTCCTCCAGCACGACGGCCCCGCCCGCCTCCTCCCGCCAGCGGACCCGGGCGAACTTGTCCGTGCGGTCCCCCGTCCGGCCGCCGAACAGCTCGGCCAGGGCCCGCTGTTCGCGGGTGAGCAGATGAACGGCGAGGCGGCTCGCGGTGCGGGCCACCCGGTAGGTGCGGTTGGCCTTCGACAGCCACACCACGTACCGCACGGGCTCCATCGAGCACTGCGAGGCGAATCCGACGAGACAGCCGGCGCGTTCGCCGTCCGCTGCGGCGGTCACGACGCACATGTCGGGGTCGAGGCGGTCGATGAACACGTCCATGCCGCCATCCTCCTCGATCAGCCGCCGGTGCGGGACTCCAGGTCCCGCCGTGTGTCGTCGCCGTACACGCCGTCCTCGTCGCCGCGGATGCCGTACCAGAGCTGGAAGCGGGCCACGGCGGCGGTCAGGGTCGGGTCGTAGGTGCCGTCGGTGGAGCCGTTGTCGTAGACGTTCGGGATGCGGCGCAGGCGTTCCTGCAGGTCGGTCACGTCGGGGCCGCTGTCGCCCTGGCGGAGGGTGCCGGGACCGTCGGGGTCGGTGGCGCCGGAGGCCGTCGGGGTGGGTGTGGGGGTCGCGGGCGCGGTGGCGGTCGGCTGCGGGTCGGCCGCCGCGGCGGAGTGCTCGCCGCGTTCGACGAGCAGGAGCGCGCAGCCGAAACCGATCACCGCGGCAGCCGTCACGGCCCCCGGGACGGCCGTGCGGCGCAGTCCCGGCACCCGCCCGCGCGGGATGTCCCGGGGACGCCGGGTGCGTTCGCGGCCGTCGCGGACCGGCGGCAGTTCCTGGGTCGCGTCCTCGGTCCCGGACGGCGGGCCGGACAGGGCGAAGGACTCGTATCCGACGGCCGCCCGGGGCGGCATGTCCTTCATCAGCTCCGCGAGCGCGTCGGTGCGGCGAGGCCGCAGCACCCGGACGGGTTCGATGGGCGGCACGCTCGGCGGCACCTCCCGGTCGGACGGTGTCGGCATCCTGGTCTCCTTCCGTCCCGCACACACGGGGTGTGGACCGTCCCCCGGGGAGTGATACGGCGCCGCGGGCCCGGGAGTTCAGCTCGTCCGCTGCGTTGCCCGGGCCCGCCGCTCAGCGGGGAGCGGCGGCGAGGAAGCCGTGCAGGGATGCCTTCACGGCCGCGACGAACGCGTCCCTGCCGCCGTCGTCCAGGGCGTCCAGGGACAGGTACGGGTTGAGGTCCTCGAGTTCGACCAGCAGGAGTCCGCCGCCGGGCGCCCGGCAGGCGTCCACGCGCTGGATGCCGTGACCGAGAGCGTTCCACTCGATGAAGCGCCGGGCGAACTCCAGGTCCTCCGGGGTGGGCCGGTACGGTTCCAGGGCCCAGCGACGGTCGGGGTGCGGCGCGTACAGGGCGTACTGGAAGTCGTGATCGACGAAGTAGAAGGACACCTCGTAGGCGAAGTCGACGCACGGCTGGACGAGGACCTGTCCGTCGATGTGTGCGCGCACCTCGTCGGCGGACACGATCCGCAGGCCTATGGAGTCGGCGCCGAGCCTGGGCTTGACGACGTACCGGTCCGTTGTGGGCAGCCGGTCCAGGTCCTCGGCACGGTCGACGGTAGGGATGACGGGGTGTCCCGCGGCGGTGAGGTCGAGCAGGTACTGCTTGCCCGCCATGTCGGCCTTGCCGGACAGCGGGTTGTACACACGCGTGCCGTTGCGCAGCGCCTGCTCGCGGAACGCGTCGTACGCCTCCTGGTGGGCCAGGACCGGCCCGCTGTTGCGGACGACGACGGCGTCGAACCCGTCCGCCAGCGCGGCGGCGTCCCGGGGATGGCACAGGGCCAGGTCGAAGTCCTCCCTGAGGCGCGCGGTGAGGAGGATGTCCTCGTCGCAGTAGCGGCGCCCGCGGGCCTGGTAGGCGAGGTCGGTGACGTACAGGAGGGCGGGGCGGCGGAACATGCGGGACTCCTCGGCGGGCGGGCGCCGATCGTATGCGGCGGAACCGGCGCCCGACAACGCGGAGGAAGAGCACTCAGTTCCCTCTCGGCGCAGCACCCAGTGCCATCCCGAGCGTTCAGGTGCTACGTTCGCGACCATGAGCTCCACCAAGCCCGCCATGCGGGACGCGCTGGTCGCGGCAGCCTTCCAGTTGTTCCTGGAACGGGGTTACGAGCAGACCACCGTCGACGACATCGTCGCGCTCGCCGGGGTCGGACGCCGCTCGTTCTTCCGGTACTTCCCCTCCAAGGAGGACGTGGTCTTCCCGGACCACGAGCGCTGCCTGGCCGACATGACGGCCTTCCTGGACGCGAGCGACCCCGGGTGCGACCCGCTGGAGCGG
This sequence comes from Streptomyces sp. SAI-135, assembly GCF_029893805.1. NCBI lineage: Bacteria > Bacillati > Actinomycetota > Actinomycetes > Kitasatosporales > Streptomycetaceae > Streptomyces > Streptomyces sp. SAI-135. The sequence continues at coordinate 8,361,816 of NZ_JARXYP010000002.1, read as the reverse complement.
GTCTGCGAGGCGGTCAGGCTGGTCCTGCGCATGTACACCGAGAACCCGACCTTCTCGGTGCAGCGCTACCGCCTCACCAAGCAGGTGCCGGGTCTGCGCGCCTACGAGCTGTCCGTGGTGTGGCGCTACGAGCGGTCCTTCGCCGAGTATCTGCGCGGGCGTCTGAAGGGGCTCCACGACGGGACGCTGCGGGCCGACGTGATCGCCGCCGCCGTGGCCGCGGCCCACAACAACGCTTTGCGCTCCTGGCTGCGCTCGGACGGGCAGGGCGACGCCGAGCAGGCCGTGGAGCACGCGCTCGGCTATGTGCAGGCGGCCTTCGGGGCGGCGGGGGCGCCGGCCGCCGAGGAGCCGGCCGAGGACGTGGTGGTGATCGTCTCCCGCCGCGGCGCGCCGCTGTGGCGGGTGGTCCAGGAGATCGAGTCCACGCTCGACGGGGACTGAGCGCCTCGGCCACCCCCGTCGTTCCGCGCAAGTTGAGGGTACGCAGTACCTTTACGGCTGACACTCAGTGCCATACGCTGACGGTGTGCACGGCGGCACGGGAGCCGCGCACGTCCGTGCACGGTTACCCGAGCACGTGGGATTCCGGCCGAGCGCAGGGAGTTGACCAGCGTGTACCACCCCTCAGGAAGCATTGCTCGTCAGGCAGCCGGTTCCGCGGCGGGCGTACTCGAGCCCGCCGCTCCGGCCACGGACGCGATCCTCTTCCAGCGCTGCACCTGGTGCGGCACGGCGATGTACCACCGGCTGCTGTGTCCGGTCTGCCAGGGCGGCGACCTGCGTACCGAGCGCAGCGAGGGCGTGGGCACGGTCCGGCACTCCACGGTGGTCCACCGCAACACCCCCGCCGCACGCAATGTGTCGCTGATCGAGCTGGCCGAGGGATTCGTCGTACGGGGCCGGGTCATGGGCCCGCCGGCCGCGATCCACAGCGGTGACCGGGTGCGGATGTCGACGGCCAAGGACCCGGTCCGCGGTGAGCCGGTCTTCCAGCTGATCGACGAGCCCTACCGCGCCTGGAGCTGACACCCGGTCCGTCCCGGGCCTCACCACGCCGCGCACCGGCTGCCCCGTCTCGAAACCCCGGTCTGCCGCGATGCCCACGCCCGACGCCGGGGCACTGTCCCGTTCAGGGGTTGTCGCACGCGTCGCGGCACCGGTGTCCACGGGCCCGAACAGCGCGTCGGGCATGCGCGGGTCTTCCCCGCCGTGGGCCTCGTGCGAAGAAGGCGACGGTGAGGGAGTTGCCGGTCTCCTCGACCGCCTCCAGGAAGTCCCCGTGACCCCCGTGGCTTGATCGCGTCGCCCACCCGCGGACAGCGGCGGTGCACAGACAACCCACAGACACCCCTCTCCCCTCCTACGTGACGCGAGAGGCGCCCGGGACCGACGGGACGCCTGCGCACGGGGTTTTGAGGAGAGAACCATTGATCCGTGCCCGGCGAATATGTGTGACCGCCGTGGCGGTGCTGGCGGCCCTGGCGGGCTCGCCCGGACTGGCACAGGCTCAACAGCCGCACACTGCGGGGCCGTTGAGCGCGACGGACGACCAGCCACTTCCGCGGGGGTGGCGGATCGACGGGGAGCGCGGGGCGCGTGAGCTGGTCTGGCGCGCGCCCGAAGCCGTGCCCATGGGGGACGCGCGCGTCGAGTTCCGCACCGGGGACCGGCTGCTCGGGGTGCCGAGACCGGCGAAGGACGGCCGGACCTTCCGGCTCCCCCTCGCCGACGCGCGGCCCACGCGGCTGACGGACCTCCAAGTGACGGCGGCGGGGCGCCGGTTGGACGCGGCGCAGGACACGGACGCGTCCCGCCCGCCCGCGCCACGGGTGCCCGCGCCGGCACCGGCGAACGGCGTCGATCCGGGCAGGCCCGGCTCGTACCGGACCGTCACCGGCAGTTACGACCTCGCCCCGGTGCGCCTGCCCGGGTTCGCCACCCCGGTGGAGATGACCGCCGAGGTCGTGGCGCCGAAGAACGCCACCGGCAGCCGGCCGCTCGCCCTGTTCCTGCACGGCCGTCACAACACCTGCTACAAGCCGGGCTCCGAGGACGACGTCACGGGCGACTGGCCCTGCGCGGCCGGCTACAAGCCGATCCCGAGCCACCTGGGCTATCTGCGCGACCAGCGACTGCTCGCCTCCCAGGGCTATGTGACGGTGTCGATCTCGGCCAACAGCATCAACGCCCAGGACTGGGAGGCCGAGGACGCCGGGGCGCAGGCGCGCTCCTCGCTGGTGCGGCAGCACCTCGCCCGCTGGGCCGACTGGGGCGCCCACCGCTCCTCCGCCCCGGCCGTCGTCCGAGCGGCGGCGAAGGCGGATCTCTCCCGGGTCCTGCTCGTCGGGCACTCGCGTGGCGGCGAGGGCGTCAACCGGGCCGCCATGGACAGCCTCTACCCGCCGCCCGCCGCGGAGGACGGCTACCGGGGCCCGGTGCGCTGGAAGGTGCGCGGAACCGTGCTCGTCGGGCCGACGATCTTCGGCCAGAATCCGGTCGCCGACGTGCCGTCCGTGACGCTGCTGCCGGGGTGCGACGGTGACGTGTCGGACCTCCAGGGCGAGGACTTCGTCGACGGGACGCGCGGGGTCAGCCGGGGTGCGGCGCTGCACAGCGCGGTCTACGTGGTCGGCGCCAACCACAACTACTTCAACAGCGAGTGGACCCCGGGCGAGGCCCAGGCACCGGCCCAGGACGACTTCGGGAGCGACCCGGAGCAGCCCGACCCGGTGTGCTCCCCGGGTGCCGCGACCCGCCTGACCGCCGCCCAGCAGCACAAGGCGGGCGCCACGTACATCGCCGCCGCGGCCCGCCTCTTCCTCTCCGGGGACGACCGGGTGCGCCCGCTGCTCGACGGTTCCGGCAAGCGGGCTCCGTCCGCCGACCCGGCCCGGGTCCTCACCCACGCGGTCGGCGGCCGCCGCAGCGGCGGCTTCCTGCCGGACGGCGGCGCCAAGGTGACCGGCGCCCGGCTGTGCTCGGCGGTCGACCCCGACCCTGCCGTGGCCTGTCTGGACCCCGAGGCCCCCGGATCCTCACCGCACTTCGCGCAGTGGGAGACGGGCAAGGAGACCGGCCGCAGCGCGGTGGACCTGAAGTGGTCCGCGCCGGGCAGGGCCGCGCGCATCACCGCGGCCAAGCCGCTCTCCCTGCGCGGCTCGCAGCAGCTCGCGCTGCGCGTCTTCGTACCCCCGAACACCACCGGCACCAAGTTCGACGTGGCCGTCACCGACTCCTCCCACCGCCGGGTGACGCTCGGCCGGGTCACCATGGCCGGTCTGCCGGGCTCCCGGTACACCGCCTCCTACTGGGCGCAGGAACTGCGCCTCCCGCTGACGGCGGCGGCCCGGGCGGGGCTCGATCTGCGGCACGTCACGTCCCTCGATCTGACGCCCCGTTCGCGGTCCGGGCGGGCCTGGCTGATGGACGCCTGGGGCTGGGCGCCCGGCACCCCCGCGGTCAAGGCGGCCGCGCTGCCCCGCGTCGACGTGGGCCGCACGGTCGTCAAGGAGGGCGACTCGGGCACCCGCACCTACCGCGTCCCGGTGAAGATCTCCGGCCACGGCAGCGGTCAGGTCCGCGTCTACGTCCTCGACCCGGGCAGCGGCCGCGCCGAGAACAGGCTGGTGACGGTACGGCCTGGCAGCCACGCGATCGACGTGCCGGTCGAGGTGAAGGGCGACACCACCTACGGCGAGGACGTGCAGCACGACATCGCCGTCAAGGCCGTTCGGAGCTCCGTCGTCGGCAAGTACCGGGGCGGCGTCACCGTCGAGAACGACGACCCCGAGCCGGTGATCACCCTGTCACCGGTCGCGGACCGGGTCACCGAGGGCGAGACGCTGACCTGGCGGCTGTCCATCGACGCGCCCGCGACGGTGGACATCTGGCAGCCGGTGCGGGTCCTTCCGGTCACCGAGGGCACCGAGCTGTCCACCAAGGACGTGGACCCGCAGTGGCTCAGGGACTGGTCCGGTGACGTGCCCGACCCGGAGCGGCGGCTGTCCGACGCGAGCCTGTGGGTGTGGCTGAACATTCCCCCCGGCAGCACCAGCGTGGACTTCGTCGTGCCGACCGTGCGGGACCAGGTCGCCGAGCCGACCGAGTCGATGCGCCTCGCGCTGACCGACCGCAACGCCGAGCCGCTGCCCGACCGGCCGGCGCTGACCGGCACGGTGCTCGACCGGCCGTGAGCACGCCGTACGAACGAGCGTGAGCACCCTCTCGTGCGGGGTCCGGTCCGTCCGGGCCCCGCACGTCACAGGGTCACGCGGATCCCGACCGTCCCGTCGAGCCCCCGGCGCAGCCTGCTGCCGAGGAGTGTGAGCCGGCCCAGGAGGCCGTACTTGCGGGCCAGGAGATCCCGGTAGCGGGCGGTGGTCGTCGCGTCGCCGATCTCGGCCGTGGCCGGGATCTGGTCGCCGGTCGGGTTGCCCCGCGCGTCGCAGGGGCCGACGAGGACGTCCGCGCGGGCCCGGATCCGTTTCACCTTCCCCGTGTCGGCGGCGGTCCACACGCCGAGCGTGTCCCCGTCGCGGACCACCCACACGGGGGTGGCGACCGGCGTGCCGTTCTTGCGGAAGCTGGTGAGCAGCAGGTACTTGCCCGCACCGAGCCGCTCCAGCGGCGTGTCGTCCATGACCGAAGTCTAGGCAAACATGTTCGATCCGCGCAGGTGCGGTGCGTGTGCGTCATCGGTGGTGGGGCACGAGGCGGCGCGCGGGACACGGGTTGGTGCCTACGGGGCCGGGGTGGCGGACGGCACCCGACCGCACTCACGCGTCGACTCGACCGAGCCGGGTCCTCAAGTCACGGGGATCCGGCCAACGCGCTTGTGAACAAGGCCGATTGAGGCACCTCAACGGGATCTCGCCCCACTCGAACACCCGCTGTCGTGAACGCGTCCGGCCCCGGCCGCGTATGCAAGGAGGGCGCTCAACGACCGGAGGGCCCCGCGGTGCAGACACCGCTTGTTCGGGTTCGGGAGCCATGCATGAGGCACGCACGACGACGGGTCGTCCGGCGAGTGACACGGCTGGCGGCAGTCGGCGGACTCCTCCTGGGAGGTGTGATGGTCACGCGGGCCGTCGCGAGCGAGCCTCCCGCCACCGCCGGCGTACCGCACACGTACGCCATGAAGGCCGGGCAGACGGGTGCGGACCTGGTGGCGCGCCTCGGCTCCGCCCGTACCGCCGGCACCTGGATCGGCGCCGACGGGAAGCCGGTCGTCGCGGTCACCGACGAGCAGGCGGCCGCCGAGGTGCGCAAGGCCGGGGCGCGGGCGAAGGTCGTCGGACACAGCATGGACGAGCTCAAGTCGGCGGCGAGGACGCTGCGTTCCGCGCCCCGGGTGGCGGGGACGGCCTGGTCCATGGACTACCGGACCAACGAGGTGGTCGTGCAGGGCGACAGCACCGTCTCGGCGTCCGACTGGGCCGCGATGACGAAGGTCGCGGACGGCATCGGCGGCTTCGTCCGCATGGAGCGCACCGAGGGCACCTTCACTCCGCGCCTGAACGGGGCGCAGCCCATCCTGTCGACCGGCGGACGCTGTTCGGCGGGCTTCAACGTGACCAACGGCCAGAGCGACTTCATCCTCACCGCCGGGCACTGCGGCCCCACCGGTTCGACCTGGTTCGCGGACACCGGGGGCACCAACCAGCTGGGCAGGACGGTCACCCAGAGCTTCCCGGGCAACGACTACTCCCTGGTCCAGTACGCCGACGGGAAGGCGGGCGACGGCGCCGGTGTCGTGTTCATCGGCAACGGCAAGGGCGTGCAGATCACCGGCGCGGGCGATCCGGCCATCGGGCAGCGGGTGTTCCGCAGCGGCAGCACGAGCGGGCTGCGCGACGGCCAGGTGACGGGGGTCAACTCGACGGTGAACTACCCGGAGGGCACGGTCACCGGGCTGATCGAGACGAACGTGTGCGCCGAACCCGGGGACAGCGGCGGGCCGATGTTCTCCGAGGGGATCGCGCTCGGCATCACCTCCGGCGGCAGCGGTGACTGCACCCAGGGCGGTACGACGTTCTTCCAGCCGGTGACGAAGGCGCTGTCGGATCTCGGCATGCAGTTGATCGTGTCGAACCCGGCCGCCGCCGGCGGGGCCTCTCCCGCGCCGTCGGCCACCTCCGCGCAGGGCTCGATCGCTCCCGGTGCCGCCTCCCCCGGTTCCTCGGCGGCGGTGCAGGGGGCCGAGGGCACGCCCCTGCTGAGCCGGCTCACGGACACCCGCAACGTCGGGCCGGGGCTGCTGGTTCTCGGAGGCAGCCTGATCGCGCTCGTGGCGACCCGGTACATCCGCTCGGAGCAGGACCGCAAGGCCTACCAGCGGTACTACTCGGCCACCTGGGGCTGAGACGCGGTCATCCAACGGGGTCATCCCAGGGTGAGCAGTACCGTGGCCAGTCCCGCTCCCACGAGGCCCACCACCTGTTTCCGGCTCAACCGCTCGTGCAGCAGGGCGAGTCCGAGGACGACGGGGAGTGCCGGGTAGAGCGAGGCCAGGACGACGGCCACGGCCAGCAACTGCCGCTGGGCGGCGAGCAGATAGAGGATGAGCCCGAGGGCGGCGCCCGCTCCGACGAGCAGGGCCTGGACGGCCCGCACGGGCGGCAGGTGCAGCCGCCGGGGGCGCCGTGCCGCCGCGGGCAGCAGGACGAGTACGGCGGCGGCCCGTCCCGCGGCCACCGGCCACAGTCCCCCCGAGGCACCGGCCTGGGCGAGGGCGATGTACTGGAGCGCGACGCCGGCGCTGGCGAGCAGCCCGTCGGGGACGCCTCCGCCGCCGTCGATACCGCCGCCGCAGACCATCCAGAGCGCGGGCACGGTGAGAGCGATGCCCAGCCAGGCCACCGCGGTCGGCCGGTCGCCGAGCAGCACCCCGCACACCACGGACAGGCCGACGCCGGTGACGGCGCTGACGGGTACGACCACGCTCATCGCGCCATGGCTGAGACCGCGGTTGAGGAAGTGCATGGCGGCGCCGCTTCCGATGCCGGAGAGGGCGCCCCACAGGAGGTCGGCAGGGTGCACGGCCTCGGCGGGAAGGAGGAGCGCGGCGACGGTCGCGAGCAGGAGGCCGCCGATCTGGCCGAGGAAGGTGACGGCGGCGAAGTGGGCGCGGCGGGACAGCAGACCGCCGGTGAAGTCGACGATGCCGTAGCAGACCGCTGAGGCCAGTGCGAGGAGAGGGCCCATCCCGTCAGGGGTGCCCAGGGACGAGGCGGTGATGCCCCGCGCAGGTCGCCGGGGTCAGGCCGCCCGGACCGGCTGCGGAGCGGCGGCGGCCCACTCCAGGACGAGGCGCTGGTACTCCTCACGCTGCTCGCCGCTCAGTGTCCCGCCCGCCCGGCGCCACAGGGCCCGGATCTCCTCGTTGACCTCGTCGGCCGATCGATCGGTCACGGGTTCAACAGTGGTGGACATGGTGTGAAGCATACGGCCCCGGAAGTGAAGGCGCCGTGAGTAATCACACCAGAAAAGGGCATATCGGACCGTGTTGCTGATCACGTCCGACTGTGGGCCACCTGTCAAGAGGTGTGGCCCGGTTCACACTTCGGCCACACCGAGCACCAGCACCTGGATCGCCAGGACGGCGGCACCGCGGGCCCAGTCGTGAAAGTCGGACACCCGGGTCTCCAGGTCGACGGGGGTGGCCAGGGGGTGGCGGTGGGAGCGGATCGCCTCCTCGACGGTCTTGCCGGCCACGTCCATCAGCCCCACCCCTTCCCCGGCCAGCATGATCTTCTGCGGCATGGCGAAGTTGGCGATCTGGGCGATCAGGACGCCGAGCGCGCGCCCGGCCTCGGCGATGACGCGGGCGGGCATGGGGTCGCCCGCCGCGGCGAGGGCGAGGATCTCCTCGTAGGTGTGGTCACGTCCGGTGGCGGCGTGCACCTGGTAGCGGATGCTGGGGATGGTGAGCAGGGAGACGGCGCTGCCGCGGTTGCCGTCGGGCGTGAGGGGTCCGCCGGGGTCGATGATCCAGTGCCGTCCGAAGCCCCGGTCCTCCTCGGCGTAGGGGACGCGCCGGCCGCCGAGGACCAGGCCGTAGCCGATGCCGGCGCCGATGGTGAGGACGACGAAGCGGTCGAGGCCGCGTCCCGCACCGAACCAGGTCTCCGCCTCGACGAGGGCGGCGACGTCGTTCTCGACCACCACCGGCAATCCCGTGCGCTCCTCGACGAGTTCACCCAGGGGGACGTCACGCCAGTGCAGGAAGGGGGACTCGCCGACCACGGCACGCTCCTGGACGAAGCCGCCGACACCGATGCCGATGCCGGCGAGCCGGGGGTGGACGCGGGCCAGTTCGCTCGTCATCTCCGCTAGGAGGTCGGCGACTTCGGCGGGGTCGTGGCCGGCGAGGGGCCGGTCATGGCGGGCGACGATCTCGCTCCTGAGCGTGGTGACGACGCCGTACACCATGTCCTCGGTGATCTTGAACCCGACGAAGGAGCGGGACCCGACGACCACGTCGAGGGGCTGCGAGGGGCGCCCCTGGCGCACCTCGGCCGGGGCGCCCGCCTCGGGGACCTCGATCAGCAGCCCCGACTCGATGAGCGGTTTGGTCAGCCGGGTGAGGCTGCCCGCGGAGAGGTCGAGGCGGCGGGCGAGCTCGGTGCGCGACAGCGGGCCGTGGACGAGCACCTCGATCGCCACCGAGCGCTCACCGGCGCTCAGGGGTAGCCAGCTGGCGGCAACTGCGGTCATGGAGATCAGACTCCCACACGATTTCTTTCGCCATAAAACCAACATGACCATGTTATGGCCGAACGGCCGCCCTGAAAAGAAACTCGCAGGACCCTTGACGCCTGGATTCTTTCGCGACAAAAGTAAGTGGCCGAGGACGAGCCACCGAAGACGAGGGAGTCTCCCGATGACCATCGCCTCCAGCAGCCCTCCGTCGCGGTTGCCGCTGAGCGGCACCGAGGGGGCACGGACCGAACCGGGTGAGGACCCGAGCCCGGACAGGTCCCACGGGGGCGACGGCCGCCTGGCCGCGGTGTTCATCGCCCCGGCCCTGATCGGCTTCGTGGTCTTCCTGCTCTGGCCGACCCTGCGGGGCATCTACCTGAGCTTCACCCGCTTCAACCTGCTGACCCCGGCGGAGTGGGTCGGGTTCGCCAACTACGACCGGATGATCCACGACCCCGTCTTCTGGGACTCGCTGAAGGTCACCGTGGAGTACGTGGTCATCAACATCGGTGTCCAGACCGTGTCCGCCCTCGCCATCGCCGTGCTCCTGCAGCGCCTGACCCAGTCCCCCGTACTGCGCGGGATCGTGCTGACGCCGTATCTGATGTCGAACGTCGTCGCGGGTCTGGTCTGGCTGTGGATCCTCGACAACCAGCTCGGCATCGGCAACGAGATCATCGCCGGGCTCGGCTTCGACCGGATCCCCTTCCTCGCCGACGAGACCTGGGCGGTCCCGACGATCGCCCTGATCAACGTGTGGCGGCACGTCGGCTACACCGCGCTGCTGCTGTTCGCGGGCCTCATGGCCATCCCGAACGACATGTACGAGGCGGCGAAGGTGGACGGCGCGAGCGAGTGGCGGATGTTCTGGCGGATCACCATGCCGCTGCTCAGGCCGGTCCTGGCGGTCGTCCTGATCATGACGGTGATCGGTTCGTTCCAGGTCTTCGACACGGTCGCCGTGACGACCGGGGGCGGCCCGGCCAACGCGACCAACGTGCTCCAGTTCTACATCTACCAATCGGCCTTCGGCCGCTTCCAGTTCGGCTACGCGTCCGCGATGTCCGTCGCCCTCCTGGTGGTGCTGAGCGCGATCACCGTCCTGCAGTACCGGCTCACCCGGGCCGGCCACACCGATCTCGGCTGACGCGGAAGGAGTCGACATGGCTGCCGTGACCACCACCACGACCACGACACGGATACGGCCCACCCGGCGCCGCGCGCTTTCCCCCGGCCGGGTCCTCGCGTGGACGGCGATGGGTGCGATCGTGCTCGTGACCCTGCTGCCGTTCTACTGGATCCTGCGCACCGCGCTGTCCACCAACTCCGGACTCGCCGCCCACGCCTCCGACCCGCTGCCGGTGGATCCGACCGGTACCGGATTCGCCCGCGCCCTGGGCCTGGAGTCCACGAAGGACGCGATCGCGCAGGGCGGCGCGGGCGGCGGGCTGAAGTTCTGGCGCTATCTGCTCAACTCGGTGATCGTCTCGACCCTGGTCACCGGCTGCCAGATCTTCTTCTCCGCGATGGCCGCCTACGCCTTCGCCAGGCTGCGCTGGCGGGGCCGCGACAGGGTGTTCGCGCTGTTCCTGGCCGGGCTGATGGTGCCGACCATCTTCACGCTGCTGCCGAACTTCGTGCTCATCAAGGAACTCGGCCTGATCGACAACCTGTTGGGCATCGCCCTGCCGACGATGTTCATGACGCCGTTCGCGGTGTTCTTTCTGCGGCAGTTCTTCATGAACGTGCCCCGCGAGGTCGAGGAGGCCGCCCTGCTGGACGGCGCCGGGAAGGTACGGATCTTCTTCCGGGTGCTGCTGCCGATGGCGTCCGCACCGGTCCTCACGCTGGCCGTACTGACGTACATCACGTCCTGGAACGACTACTTCTGGCCGCTGATGGTGTCCTACAGCGACAGCTCACGTGTCCTGACCGTGGCGCTGGCCATCTTCCGGGCCCAGACCCCGCAGTCGGGCGTCGACTGGTCGGGGCTCATGGCGGCGACGCTCATCGCCGCGCTGCCGATGCTGGTGCTGTTCGGGTTCTTCGCCCGCCGCATCGTGTCCACCATCAGCTTCACCGGGATCAAGTGAGGGACTCCTGATGCGACTTCGTACGCTGACCGCACTGGCCGGCGCACTGGCCCTGAGTCTGACCGGCTGTGCGGGGAGCGGCTCCGCCGGGTCCTCCTCGAACACGGTCACCTACTGGCTGTGGGACGCCAACCAGCAGCCCGCCTACCAGGCCTGCGCCACGGCCTTCGAGAAGCAGAACCCCGGACTCCACGTCAAGATCACCCAGTTGGGCTGGGACGACTACTGGACCAAGCTCACCGCGAGCTTCATCGCGGGCACCGAGCCGGACGTGTTCACCGACCACATCCAGAAGTTCGGCCAGTTCGCCGACCTCAAGGTCCTCGAACCCCTCGACGACCTGGGCATCGACGACACCGCCTACCAGCCCGGACTCGCGGCCAACTGGATGGGCCAGGACGGCCATCGCTACGGCGCACCCAAGGACTGGGACACCGTCGCCCTCTTCTACAACAAGAAGATGACCGACGCGGCCGGGCTCACGGCGGCACAGCTGGGCGACCTCGCCTGGAACCCCGAGGACGGCGGCAGCTTCGAGAAGGCCGTCGCCCACCTCACCGTCGACCGGAACGGCAGGCGGGGTGACGAGCCGGGTTTCGACAAGGACCACGTCAAGGTGTACGGCCTCGCCACCAACGGCGGCGGGGACGGCGACGGCCAGACCCAGTGGAGCCCCTTCACCGCCTCCGCCGGCTGGAACTACACCGACAAGAAACGGTGGGGCACCGAGTACCAGTACGACAGCCCCGCCTTCCAGTCGGCGGTCAAGTGGTACTTCGGACTGGCGGAGAAGGGCTACATGGCGCCCTTCACCGACTACAACTCCCAGTCGAACCAGGCCAACACCCAGATCGCGGCAGGCAAGGCGGCGACCGCCTTCGACGGGGCCTGGATGATCTCGACCTACGCCGGGTTCAAGGGCCTCGACATGCGCACCGCCGTCACCCCTGAGGGCCCCACCGGCAAGCGCGCCACCATGATGAACGGCCTCGCCGACTCCATCACCAGGAACGCCCGCAACAAGGAGGGCGCCCGCAAGTGGGTGAAGTACCTCGCGTCCGACGAGTGCCAGCGGACGGTGGGCGGCTACGGCATCGTCTTCCCCGCCACCCCTGACGGCACCGCGGCCGCCGTGGCCGCCTACCGGAAGAAGGGGATCGACGTCACCGCGTTCACCGAGCCGGTGGCCGACAAGAAGGACTTCACGACCTTCTCCTACCCCATCACCACCTACGCGGCGGACGTGTACGCGCTGATGCACCCCGCCATGCAGGACATCTTCGGCAACGGCAGGTCCGTGACCAGCCTCGACGAGACCAACGACCAGATCAACCTGATCCTCTCGCAGTGATCCCGCCACCAGTGAAGGGCACGCACTTCATGACGTTCTCCCTCGGCATCGTCGGCGCCGGCCAGTTCTCCGGCCAGTTCGCCACGCTGTTCCAGGCCCACCCCGGTGTCGGCGACGTCTACGTCACCGATCTGCTGCCCGAGCGCGCCGAGCAGCTCGCCTCGGCACAGGGCCTGGCCGGCACCTTCCCCACCTATGAGGCCATGCTGGAGTCGAAGGAGGTCGACGCCGTCGCGATCTTCACCCAGCGCTGGACTCACGGCCCCCTGGTGCTCCAGGGCCTGAACGCCGGCAAGCACGTGTACTCCGCCGTCCCCATGGCCATCACCACCGAGGAGATAGCAGCCATCATCGACACGGTCCGGGCGACCGGGCTGACGTACATGATGGGCGAGACCAGCCAGTACAACCCGGCGACCGTGCACGCCCGCAACCAGATCGCCGAGGGCGCCTTCGGACGGCTCTTCTACGCCGAGGGCGACTACGTCCACGACATGGACCTGGGGTTCTACGAGGCGTACCGGTACAGCGGCGGCGAACGGTGGAAGGAGACCGCCAGCTATCCCCCGCTGCTCTACCCGACGCACTCGGTGGGCGGGGTGCTGGGTGCCTGGCAGACGCACGCCGTGAGCGTGTCGGCGATCGGTGTGGTCGACGACCGCGGGGACGGCGTGTTCGACAAGGAGGTCAGCCGGTTCGGCAACGACTTCTCCAACGCGACCGCTCTGTTCGAGGTGGCGGGCGGCGGTTCGTTCCGCACTAACGAGTTCCGGCGGGTGGGCTACCCCTCCCACATCCGGGAGTCGCGCTTCCGGTTCTTCGGGACCGAGGCGAGCATGGAACAGCTCGCCACGGTCGCCCTCTGGCAGGACAAGAAGGGCGTGAAGGACATCAGTGAACTCCTGGAGCCCAAGCCCACCCTGGCTCCTGACGACCCGTCACTCCAGCACATCGCGCCGGACCTGCGGGCCGCGTTCACGTCCGGGTCGGCCCCGGTGCACGACCGGACACGGCTGCCCCGGTCGTTCGACAACCTGCACAACGGCCACGAAGGCAGCCACCACTTCCTGGTGGACGACTTCGTGACCGCGGTGAACACCCGCACCCTGCCGTCGGTGAACGCCTGGGTGGCGGCCCGCTACACCCTGCCGGGCATCATCGCGCACGACTCGGCGCGGCAGGGTGGAGCCAGGCTGGAGATCCCGGACTTCGGGGACGCGCCCGAGGCGTGAGCGTGTCGTCACGCCGGGCGCCTGGTGTCTCAGGTGCCCGGCTTGCGGCCGTACACGAAGACGTCGTCGCCCTTCTTCAGGAGCGACCAGTACTTCTTGGCGTCCTTGGGCGTCATGTTGGTGCAGCCGTGCGAGCCGGGCGGGTTCCACATGCTGAGGTTCACGGAGTGGAAGGCCTGGCCGCCGTCGAAGAACTGGCTGTAGGGCATCGGCACGTGGTAGATCGACGAGACGTGATCGATGTCACGCCAGTAGATCTTCTTCAGGCCGGTGCGGGTCTCGTAGCCGTCGCGGCCGGTGCGGACCGGGACCGGGCCGTAGACGAGCCGGTCGCCGTCCTGGATCCAGCTCAGCTGGAGGGTGAGGTTCACACAGGCGATGCGGCCCTTGTTCGTCGGGCACTTGCCGTCGCGGTTCGGGTTGCTGCCGACCGCCTTCTGCTTGGTCATGAGGTCCATCACTCCCCAGGTGACGGATCCCGCGTAGCCGATGTTCGGGCTGATGCCGTGCTTGGTCTGGAAGGCCTTGATCGCCTTGCAGTCGGCGGTGGACTGCCGGCCGTCGACCGGGCGGCCGAGGAACTTCTCCACCTTCTTCTGGTACGGCCCGGCCTGTGTGGTGCAGCTCGCCGCCTGCGCGGGCGCGGCGCCCAGTGCGATGGTCAGCGGTGCGACCAGTCCGGTGATCCCGAGCGCGACGGCACCCCGTCTGCGTATGTCCCCCATGGGTCCTGTCCCCTTCGTAAGGTCCTGCGATCTCTACCAGCTAGACGGGTGTGCCTGCCCGATCGTTGTACCGCCAGGCCTGCTGGGACGGAACGGTGACAAAGCTCACGACACCGTGCCCCGGTCCGGATGGACCGTGGCGTGGAAGCCGGTGTTGACCGCGGTGAGCCCGCCGTCGACGACCAGCGTGGTGCCGGTGATCCACGCCGCGTCGCGGGAGGCGAGGAAGGCGACCGCGGCGGCGATGTCCTCGGGTTCGCCGACCCGGCCGAGGGGGTACAGCCGCCGCATCCCGGCGAGCTCGGCCTCCCGCCCTTCCCAGGCGGAGGTGCGGACCGTGCCCGGGACGACCAGGTTGACCCGGACCCCGCGGGCGGCCGCGTGCCCGGCGAGGGTGCGGGTCAGGGAGCCGAGGCCCGCCTTGGCGGCGCTGTAGGCGTGGTTGCCGAAGTCCTGGAGGCCGTTGACGGAGCCGATGTTGACGATCGCGCCGCGCCCCGAGGCGACCAGGTGCGGCAGCGCGGCCCGCGAGCAGCGGTACGGCCCGCCCAGGGTGACGTCCAGGTCCCGCGCCCACTCGTCGTCGGAGTCGTCCTCGAACAGCGGGGTCTCCGGAGTGCACCGGGCGGCGCAGTTGACTAGGACGTCGAGGGAGCCGAACGCCGTCACGGCGTGGTCGACGGCCGCCTCGACAGCCGTGCGGTCCGCCACGTCGCACTCCAACGCCTGCGCGGTGAGACCTTGTTCGCGCAGACGCGCCGCCGTCTCCTCGACCACCTGCCCGTCGCGGTCGGCCAGCACGACGCGCGCCCCCTCCTCGGCGAGCCTGCGGGCGGCCGCCGCGCCGATTCCGCGGGCGGCGCCCGTGACCAGTGCCGTGTGTCCCTCGAAGCGCTTGGTGTCGGTCATGCGCCGAAGATAGCCGCTCGGTGATCAACGGGGCAGATACCGTGCGTCCATGTCCGCGTTCATACAACAGCTCCCCGCGCTCATCGGCGTCGTCATCGGCGCGCTCGGTTCGTACGTGGCGGTCGTGCGGGGCGACCGGGTGCGGTTCCAGCGGGAGCAGGCGGCCCGCTGGGAGGAGCGCAAACTCGCCGTGTACGGCGACTACGCGAGAACGTTGAAGAAGTCCGTCACCCTCGCGTACCGGGCCGCCGCCCACTTCGGCAACGACCGGCACCCGCATCCCCTGACCCCGGAGGAGGCCCAACCGCTGCTCGCCCAGGCCACGATCGAGCGGGACCCCGCCGGGGAGGCCCTGATCCTGCTGGGCAGTCCCGAGGTGGTGGAGCGGGCCCGCGCCTGGGTGGTCGTCCTGCTGGAGATGGAGGCGTTCCTGCGCGCGGGCACACGTGATCCGGCGGCGTGGCAGGCGATGGTGGAGCGCCAGCGCGCCGGACGCGAGGGGTACTACGCGGCCGTTCGGGAGGATCTCGCGCTGCCGCCCGGGCACTCGGCGCGCTGGCCGCTGTCACCGGCGCTCCAGGGCATGCCGGATCAGCGGTATCCGGTCACGTCCGCCGGCTTGCCCGTGTCCTGGACCTCGACGAGATAGCGCCAGGCGTCCGGGCGGCTGCCGTCGAGGTCGGTGAAGCCGTAGGTCCGGGCGAGCGAGCCGCTGTCGAGGGACTGGCCGTTCCAGCGGGCCACGTCGGGGTCCGCGGCCAGCGCGGCCACGGCGCGGCCCACGTAGCGTGGGGTCTCCGAGATGGCGAAGTGGGGGACGCGGTCCAGGGCGTCGCGCCAGTTGTCCTCCCGGACGCCGAAGTGGTCGAGCATCAACTCCGAGCGCAGCCAGCCCGGGGTGAGCGCGAGGGCGGTGGCGCCGCGCGGGCCGAGTTCGTGGCCGAGGGCGAACGCCATGCGGATGACGGACGTCTTGGCGAGGTCGTAGAAGAAGGAGACGCGGTAGTTCTCGCGGTTGTAGGCGTCGGTGCCGTCGGTCATCTCGACGACCAGGCCGCCGGGGCTGCGCAGCAGCAGCGGCAGGGCGTGATGGCTGGTGATCGCGTGGGTGTCGATCGCGAGCCGGAGCAGCCTCAGGCCGTTGTCGAGGTCGTGCTCCCACACCGGGCTGTCCCATGCGAAGAGGTGTTCGCCGCCCCAGATGTCGTTGACGAGGACGTCGAGGCGGTCCTGTTCGTCGGCGATGCGGTCGACGAGGGCGCGGACCTGGGCGGGGTCCAGGTGGTCGGTGGGTACGGCGATGCCCCGGCCGCCGGCCGCGGTGACGAGGTCGGCGGTGTCCTCGACGGTCTCCGGGCGGTCGTACTCGGAGCGGCGGGCGCGGGTGCTGCGTCCGGTGACGTACACGGTCGCTCCCGCCGCCCCCAGTTCCACGGCGATCCCGCGTCCGGCTCCCCGTGTGGCTCCGGCGACCAGCGCGACCTTGCCCCGCAGTGGTTGTGACATTGTCCGACCTCCCGTTTGTGCCCGTTGACTCGTCGAGCATGGCCGGGAAGCCGGACAACCTCTGTCGTGATTTACGGGAAGGTCACCCGGTCGCGCGCAGTTTCCCGTCCAGGGCGTCCAGATCCGGCAGGAACCAGATGTGGCCGCCCTGGTTCGTCTCGTGGACGAAGTCCCTGAGGGCGGTGCTGTCGTCGAGGTGGCGGGTGACGTCACCGACGACCGCCAACCGGACCCGGTAGGTCACGAACTTCTGCATCACCGCGCCCGCGACACCCGACCGCAGCCGGAAGAAGTCCTCGGCGACCCGTGCCACGGGGACGGCGACCACCTGGGCGTCGCGGCCCATCGCGTCGCCGATCAGGTCGAGGGCGGCGCGCTCGCCGTCCAGCGGTGGTCCGTCGGGGGTGCAGTGCAGGACGTTCACCCCGCTGCGGTGCACCACTTCGTCAGTGGCCACGGTCGATCCATTCCTGCAGGTGCGGGGCCTCGGCACCGATGGTGGTGGGGTCGCCGTGACCGGTGAGCACCTTCGTCTCGGGCGGCAGGGCCAGCAGCCGCTCGCGGATCGAGTCGATGATCGTCGGGAAGTGGGAGAAGGACCGGCCGGTGGCGCCCGGGCCGCCCTGGAAGAGGGTGTCACCGGTGAAGACGGTGCCGAGACCGGGGTCGTAGAGGCAGACCGCGCCCGGCGCGTGGCCGGGGGTGTGCAGCACCTGGAGGTCGGCGCCCGCGGCCTCGATGACCTGGCCGTCGCGCAGATGGGCGTCGGGGTCCCGGTCGGGATGGGTCTGCTTCCACAGCGGCAGGTCGTCGGGGTGCAGCCAGATGGTGGCGCCGGTGCGCTCGGCGAGGGCGGGGGCGGCGTCGATGTGGTCGTTGTGGGCGTGGGTGCAGACGATCGCGGTCAGCCTGCGGTCGCCCACGGCCTCCAGGATGGCGTCGGCGTCGTGGGCGGCGTCGATGACGACGACCTCGTGGTCGTCGCCGACGATCCAGACGTTGTTGTCGACGTCCCAGGTGCCGCCGTCGAGGCTGAACTGTCCCGAGGTGACGAGGCGTTCGATGCGGGCGGCCATCAGAGCACCACCACCGAGCGCAGGACGTCGCCGTGGTGCATGCGCTCGAACGCCTTCTCCACCTCGTCGAGTTGGATGGTCTCGGTCACGAACGCCTCCAGGTCAAGGCGGCCTTGCAGATGCAGGTCGATCAGCATGGGGAAGTCGCGGGAGGGCAGGCAGTCGCCGTACCAGGACGACTTGAGCGAGCCGCCGCGCCCGAAGACGTCGAGGAGCGGCAGCTCCAGCTTCATCTCGGGGGTGGGCACGCCGACCAGGACGACGGTGCCGGCGAGGTCGCGGGCGTAGAAGGCCTGCTTGTACGTCTCGGGGCGCCCGACGGCCTCGATGACGACGTCGGCGCCGAAGCCTCCGGTCAGTTCCCGGATCGCCTCGACCGGGTCGGCGTCCTTCGAGTTGACGGTGTGGGTCGCGCCCATGGTGCGGGCCTTCTCCAGCTTCCGGTCGTCGATGTCCACGGCGATGATCCTGGCGGCGCCCGCGAGGTTCGAGCCGGCGATCGCCGCGTCGCCGACGCCGCCGCAGCCGATGACGGCGACGGTGTCGCCCCGGCCGACGTTCCCCGTGTTGATCGCGGCACCGATGCCCGCCATCACGCCACAGCCGAGGAGGCCCGCGACCGCGGCCGAGACCGAGGGGTCGACCTTGGTGCACTGTCCCGCGGCCACCAGCGTCTTCTCGGCGAAGGCGCCGATGCCCAGGGCGGGCGAGAGCTCGGTGCCGTCGACGAGGGTCATCTTCTGCTTCGCGTTGTGGGTGTTGAAGCAGTACCAGGGGCGACCGCGCAGGCAGGCACGGCAATTGCCGCACACGGCCCGCCAGTTGAGGATCACGAAGTCGCCGGGCGCGACATCGGTCACCCCCTCGCCGACCGACTCCACGACACCGGCGGCCTCATGGCCGAGCAGGAAGGGGAAGTCGTCGTTGATCCCGCCCTGCTTGTAGTGCAGATCGGTGTGACAGACCCCGCAGGCCTGCACCTGTACGACGGCCTCCCCCGGTCCCGGATCGGGCACGAGGATCGTCTCCACCCGCACCGGCTCGTCCTTGCCGGGTGCGATCACTCCGCGTACCTCCTGCGCCATGGCCCTGACCCCTTCTGTCGCCCGGTGTACGTCCCTCCGACCCTACGCGTAACTGATCAGTAAGGGCACGGCCTCACCGGTTCGGCGCTCGCGCGCTCGGGGGCGGCGGCAGCATGCTCGCCGTACCCGCCCTGATCCACCTGCTCGGATTCAGTCCGGTCGCGGCCACCACCGCCGGGCTCGTCGTCACCCTCACCTCCGTGACCGACCTGGTCACCCACGCCCGAGGGGGTGCGGTGCGCCGGCGTGAGGGCGTCCTGTCCGCGGCGGCGGGACTCGTACCTGCGGCCGTCGGCGGGGCGGTGTCCGGGTGGCTGCCGTCCGCTGTGCTCACGGGCGCGTTCGCCCTGGTCGCCACCCTCGCCGCCGTCCGGATGCTGCGGCCCTCGGCATCCGTACGACCGGACGGTGTACCGGTGCGCACCGGTCGCGTCGCCCGGACCGGGGCGGGGCTCGGCGCGGTGACCGGTGTGCTGGGCGTGGGCGGGGGGCCTCGCCGTGCCGACCCTGGTGAATGTGGTCGGACTGCGCATGCGGCCGCCGTCGGCACCAGCCTGCTGGTCATCACCGTCAACTCCCCGGCCGCGTCGGCGGCCCGCGCCGGCACGACGGTGGGCGTCGTCTGGGGCGCGGTCGCCCCGGTCGCGGGCATCGCGCTGCTCGGTGCGGGGGTGCAGCAGGCGCCTGGCGCCAAGGCGTGCGCCGGCGGACGTTCGCCGTGGCGCCGCCTGCCGTGGCCGCGTTCCTGCTCGCGGACGCCGTCCTGTGACGGTGGTCAGGCCGATGGAGTGACGGTCACGCCAACGACAGGAACAGCTTCTCCAGCCGGGCCTTCATCTGCTCCGTCGTCTCGCCGTCGACCCGGTTCCCCTCGGGATCGGTCAGACACTGCTGAAGCCCCGTCGCGATGATCGCGAAGCCGGCCCGGTCGAGGGCGCGGGAGGCCGCCGCGAGCTGGGTCACCACGTCCTCGCAGTCCCGGCCCTCCTCGATCATCTTGATCACCCCGGAGATCTGCCCCTGCGCCCGGCGCAGCCGGTTCAGCACGGACTTGAGCTCATCGCCCTCGAACTGAAGCTCCACCATCACTCCTCTGCATACCCTTGGGGGTATTTTACCTCCCCGCGGTCTCCACCGGCTGTCACCAGCCTCTCAGGAAGGATCAGGTACGACATGCCCTCCACGGGAACGCGTGCGAGCTCCTGGCCGAGCACGGCGTGCGTACAGACCCTCATCCTGACCGGCGGTACACACGGCTGGGCGGCGGCCGGACAGCGGCTCGACCGGCCGGCCTCGGGCACGCGTACCGTCCGGGCCATGGAACGCCAGGTCCGCCTCACCGCGGGTGCCCTCACCAACTCCTATGACGTGGCGGCCCTGTTGGGGAAGCTGCCGCACAACCGGCCGCGCGCCACCGACCTCGACAGGACCCTGGCCGCGCTCGCCCCCCCCGCCGATGACCCCGAGGGAGAGCGCCGACGTAGCCTGAAGCCTCCGCAGACCACCGGGACCCGAGGAGCACCGTGAGCAGCACCCAGAAGGAGACCGGGCCGCCTGCCTGGCGACTGCTCCTCGGATACGTACGGCCGCACCGGTGGACCCTGCTGGCGGGTGCCGTGCTCTCGCTCCTGACGGGGGCCACCGGTCTGCTGCTGCCGCTGGTGGCACGGGAGTTGATCGACGACCTGTCCCACGACCGTACGATCACCGGCGCGTTGCTCGTCATGTCGGGGTTGGTGGTCGCCAACGCGGCGGTGGGCGCGCTGGGTTCGTACGTGCTGCGGCGCACCGCGGAGTCGGTGGTGCTCGGTGCGCGACGCGCCCTGTCGTCGTATCTGCTGCGCCTGCGCATCACGGCCGTGGACCGCACCGAGCCCGGCGACCTGATGGCCCGGATCACCTCGGACACCACGCTGCTGCGCGAGGTCACCACGGACTCGCTCGTGGGCCTCGGGACCGGCGGGCTCACGCTGCTGGCGACCGTGGCGATGATGGGCCTGGTCGATCCGGTGCTGCTGGGCATCACCCTGGCGGTGATCCTGGCGGCGGGCACGGTCGTCGGGGTGATCGTCCCGCGTATCAACCGGGCGAGCCGGCAGGCCCAGGACGCCGTCGGCGTGATGGGCGCCGCGCTCGAACGCATCCTCGGCGCGCTGCGCACGGTGAAGGCGTCCGGCGCCGAGCACCGGGAGGAGCTGACGCTGCACGCGGCGGCCGAGGAGTCCTGGCGGCAGAGCGTGCGGGCCGCCAAGTGGTCGGCCGCCGCGGGCAACACGGCGGGGCTCGCGATGCAGATCGCGTTCATCACGGTGCTCGCGGTGGGTGGCGCGCGGGTCGCGACCGGTGCCGTCGACGTCGGCACGCTGGTCGCGTTCCTGCTGTACGTCTTCTATCTGATGTCGCCGATCCAGCAGGTCGTGGGGGCGGTCACGCAGTACCAGACCGGGGCCGCGGCCCTCGCCCGTATCCAGGAGGCGCTACGGCTGCCCGCCGAACCGGCCGCGCCGCCCGCGCCGTTGCCGGCCGACGGGGCGGCGCCGGCCGCCGTCGCCTTCGCGGACGTCCGGTTCCGGTATGCCGATGACCTGCCGTACGTCCATCACGGGGTGACGTTCGATGTGCCCGCGCGGGGCATGACGGCGTTCGTCGGGCCGTCGGGGGCGGGCAAGACGACCGTGTTCTCGTTGATCGAGCGGTTCTACGACCCCGAGGCCGGGATCGTGACCCTGGACGGACGGGATCTCGCGGAGTGGGACCTGCCCGAGCTCCGTTCCGCCATCGGCTATGTCGAGCAGGACGCACCCGTCCTGTCGGGGTCCCTGCGGGAGAACCTGCTGCTCGGGAATCCGGAGGCGGACGCGGACGCGGTCGCGCGCGTGCTCGCAACGACCCGGCTCGACGGTCTGGTGGCCAAGCTGCCCAGCGGGCTGGAGACGCTGGTCGGCCACCGGGGGACCAAGCTGTCCGGTGGCGAACGGCAGCGGGTGGCGATCGCCCGGGCCCTGCTGCGGCGGCCCCGGCTCCTGCTGCTGGACGAGGCCACGTCCCAGCTGGACGCGGTGAACGAGGCGGCCCTGCGGGACACGGTGGCCGACGTGGCACGGACCACCACGGTCCTGGTCGTCGCGCACCGGCTGTCCACGGTGACCATGGCCGACCGGATCGTGGTCATGGACGCGGGACGCGTACGCGCGGTGGGAACCCATCGGGAGCTGGTCGCCGGGGACCCCCTGTACGCGGAGCTGGCGGCGACGCAGTTCCTCGCCACCGCGGGGTGATCCCGGGTGCGCCCCGGACATGCGTCGAGGGCCGCCCGGTGCTCCAGGGCGGCCCTCGGTTCTCCCCTACGGGGGCATCAGTGGACGGCCGGCACCAGCCCGGTGACCGGGGCGACGAGGCCGGTGAGCTGGCCCAGCTGGTTCAGGTCGTTGAGCTGGTTGAGGCCGGCGAGCTGCCGGGAGACCGGCGGGATCTCGTCCTTGTGCTCCGCGGGGATGTCGCTCGAGGCGAGCGAGTCGAGCACGGCGATCGGGTTCACCCGCCCGGCGTCCGGGGCGGCCGCCTCGGCCGCGTTCGCGAGGGGAGCGGTGAGTCCGGTGACGCCGACGGCGAGACCGACGGCGGCGACCATACGTCGAGTTGAGATCATGTTGTCAGCAACGCGGGCGGGGCCCTGCCGGACACGGCCGGCCCACAGCCCTCACCCGTCAGGCGGAGCGCCCGGTCTGCGCTTGCCGTGGCCGCCGGGGCGGAGGAGTCTCGAAGAGACAGCCCCACGCGACCCGCTCCTCGTCGGGCCGCTGCCCTTACAGGAGGTCATCATGGGCACCGCGGCACACTCCGGCTTCAGCACCGAAACCCTCCGCAGCGGCGTGGAAGGAAAATCCGCGGCGAATCTTCTCTCGCTCTACGCGGACGACGCCGAGATACGCGTCGTGGACCGCAACAGCCAGCCCAGCCACCCCACCGTGCTGCACGGCAGGGACCAGATCAGCGCGATGCTCGACGACGTGTACAGCCGCGACATGACGCACAAGCTGGAGCAGTGCGTCATGGAGGGCGACCACGTCGCCTTCAGCGAGTCCTGCCTGTACTCCGACGGGGTACGCGTCCTCTCCGAGTCGATGCTGACGCTCCGGGACGGCAAGATCGTCGAACAGACCATGATCCAGGCCTGGGACGAGTAGCGAAAAGGACGCCGAAGGTCCAGCTCACGAACGACCTGGACCTTCCCGGCGCCCGCTCACTCAGCGGCCTTGCCGTCACCAGTCCCGCGAGCAGTGGCTGAAGGGGTGCGCTGCCGTTGGCGTTCGCCCTGCGGTCCGAACATGACCAGGTACTCGACCGGGCCGCCTGGGCTGGTGTTCGCCACCCCGTGCGGGGTGCGGGTGTCGAACTCGGCGACGTCCCCGGGGGTCATGACGAGGTCCTGGTCGCCGAGGGCGAGCCACAGCCGTCCGTACAGGACGCACAGCCACTCGTAGCCGTCGTGGGAGACCTGCCGGGGCCTCGCGGGCGGGTTCTGGAGGGCGGGCAGGACGTGCTTGTGGGCGTGCAGGCCGCCGACGTACCGGGTCAACGGCAGCACCGCCTTGTCGTCGCCGAAGCTCAGCGGTGCCGTGGCGCGCGGCTCGGCCGCGGGGGCGGGTGCCGTGCCGGCCAGCTCGTCCAGGGAGACGCCGTACTCCTTCGACAGCTGCAGCAGCACCTCCAGCGTGGGCTTGCGCCGGCCGGTCTCGATCCGGGACAGCGTGCTGGGCGAGAT
The DNA here is from genome assembly GCF_029893805.1 of Streptomyces sp. SAI-135. NCBI lineage: Bacteria > Bacillati > Actinomycetota > Actinomycetes > Kitasatosporales > Streptomycetaceae > Streptomyces > Streptomyces sp. SAI-135. The sequence continues at coordinate 8,338,371 of NZ_JARXYP010000002.1, read as the reverse complement.
GCCGGTCGCGCAGCTGACACCGGCGAGCGTCGCACCGTGGTGCTCGCGCGCGGCCCGCAGCCGGGGCCCCATCGCGGCCAGTGTGCCGTCCACGTCGTCGACTGTCACCGCTCACGCTCCTTCTCGCGGCGCTGCACCGCTCCATCCTGCAAGGTTGCCAGATTGGCAAGGCCGATCGCGCCGGGCGGGTGCTGCGCCGCATGATCGACGGGTAGCCGCGCGCCGCGATCCGAGGAGAAGCCCATGCAGCCCGAGCCGACCGCCGACCTCCGCCACCGCACCGTCGAGGCCCCGGCCGGGCGCCTGCACCTGGTCGAACAGGGCACCGGCCCGCTGGTCCTGCTCGTGCACGGCTTCCCCGAGTCCTGGTACTCCTGGCGCCGCCAGCTCCCGGCCCTCGCCGCGGCCGGCTACCGGGCAGCGGCGATCGACGTGCGCGGTTACGGCCGTTCCTCCAAACCGGAGGCGTCCGATGCCTACCGGATGCTCGACCTGGTGGAGGACAACGTCGCCGTCGTGCGTGCCCTCGGCGAGGAGAGCGCGGTGGCCGTCGGCCACGACTGGGGCTCCAACATCGCCGCCGCCTCCGCCCTGCTCCACCCCGAGGTCTTCCGCGCCGTCGGGCTGCTGAGCGTCCCCTACGCGCCGCCCGGCGGGCCCCGCCCCAGCGACGTGTTCGGCCGGATCGGCGGCCCCGAGCAGGAGTTCTACGTCTCCTACTTCCAGGACCCCGGCCGCGCCGAGGCGGAGATCGAGCCCGACGTCCGGGGCTGGCTCGCCGGCTTCTACGCGGCTCTGTCCGCCGACACCATGCCCGCCCGGGGCGAGCCCGACCCGCACTTCGTCGCCCGTGGCGGCGGCCGGCTGCGCGACCGCTTTCCCGCAGGCCCGCTCCCGGCCTGGTTGAGCGAGGAGGATCTCGACGTCTACGCCGGGGAGTTCGAGCGCACCGGTCTGACCGGCGCACTCAACCGCTACCGCGCCATGGACCGGGACTGGGAAGACCTTGCCCCGCACCGCGGAGCTCCGATCAAGCAGCCGTCCCTGTTCATCGGCGGCGCCCTGGACGCCTCCACCACCTGGATGTCCGACGCCATCGACGCCTTCCCCACCACCCTCCCCGGTCTGTCGGCCCGTCACCTCCTGGACGGCTGCGGCCACTGGGTCCAGCAGGAGCGCCCCGACGACGTCAACCGCCTGCTGACCGGCTGGCTCGCAACGCTCCGGGGATGAACCGTGCCCGGGACGGTAGGAGCCGGGGCCATACTGTCGGGCGTGCGAGTAGCGATCATGACGGCGGGTTCCCGGGGCGACGTGGCCCCCTTCACCGGACTGGGACACGCTCTGGCGCGGGTCGGACACCAGGTCACGCTGGTCACCCACGGCCGCTTCGCACCGCTCGCGGCGCGGGCGGGCCTCGGCTTCCACGCCCTGCCGGTCGACCCCCGTGCCGAGCTGGAGTCCGCACGGGGGCGGGCCCTGCACCGCAGTACGACCGGCGTGGGCAAGCTCATGCGGGTGGTCTCCATGGCACGGGCGCTGGCCGTGGAGATGACCGACGACCTGGTGGCCGCCGGCCGCGCGAGCGACGCGCTGCTCCTGTCCGGCTCGGTGGCCCCGCTGGGCCACGCCGTCGCCGTGGGCCTGGGCCTGCCCAGCCTGGGACTCAACCTCCAACCCCTCGCTCCCACACGGGAGTTCGCGCCTCCCATGCTGGGCACCGCCTCCATGGGCACCCTGGGCAACCGGGTCGCCGGGCTGGGCCTGAACCTGGCCGTGGAGCAGGTCTTCGCCGCGGCCCTGCCCCCGCTCCGGGCCCGACTGGGCCTGCCGCCCATGGGCACGGCCGCGGCACTTCGCGCCCGCGAGCGACAGGGCTGGCCGGTCCTGCACGGCTTCAGCCCCCAGGTGGTCGCCCGGCCCGGCGACTGGCGGCCCGGGCTCGACGTGGCGGGCTACTGGTGGCCGTACGACGGCGACGAGCCGCTCCCCGACGACCTGCTCGGGTTCCTCGACTCCGGCCCGCCACCGGTGTTCGTGGGTCTGGGCAGCGCGACCGTGCCCGACCCGGCGCGGACCAGCGCCGAGATCGTACGGGCGCTGCGCCGGGCCGGTCTGCGCGGGGTGATCCAGCGCGGCTGGGCGGGCCTCTCGGCGACGGGCGACGACATGCTGACCGTCGGAGAGGTGCCGCACTCCGCGCTCTTCCCGCGGACGGCTGCCGTGGTCCACCACGCGGGTGCGGGCACGACGGCGGCCGGTCTGCGCGCCGGGGTTCCGGCCGTACCGGTACCGGTCCAGTTCGACGAGGGCTTCTGGGCGGCGAGACTGGTGGCGTTGGGTGTGGCGCCGCAGGCCGTACCGCTCAGGCGTCTGAGCGCCGACACACTGGAGGCGGCGCTGGTCCGGGTCACGCGGGACAGGAAGTACCGGGAGCGGGCGCGTGCCCTCGGGGCGGGCATCCGCGCGGAGGACGGGGTGACGCCCGTACTGGCGGCCGTTGACCGGCTGTGAGGCAGCGGACGCGGCTCACGCCCGGGTCGGCTCCCATCCGGGCGGCCGCAGAATGCCCAGCAACTGCCGCACCAGTTCCTCCACCACCTCGTCCAGGGTCGCGTCCACCCATCCGGCGTTCCAGTCGTGCAGCAGCCCGTTCACGCTGCCGATGAACCCGGTCGCCGCGAGCCGGTAGTCCCGCTGGGCCGCCTCGCCCCGCGCGACGGCACGGTCGGCCTCGGCGCACACCAGATCCACCCAGTGCGCCCGGCGGGCCAGCCGTTGCTCCTCCAGCCGGGCGCTGACGCCGATGATCTCCACGAACGTGATCCGCACCCGGCGGGGATCGGACGTGACGTTCGCCGCGTACGCGCGGAAGATCGCTGCCGCGCGCTCGGCGAGCGGCAGGTGGTCCGCTTCGGCCACCGCGGCCACCACGGCCGCCGTCGCCCAGTCGTTGACCTCCAGGTGCAGCGCGGCCAGGACGTCCTCGAGGGTGCGGAACTCCTCGTAGAACTGGCGGGTGGAAAGGCCCGCGGCCTCGCTGAGGGCCGCGACGGTCGTGGCGCGGTAGCCGGGAGCGTCCCCGAAGAGCTGGAGCGCCGCGTCCAGGAAGCGGCGGCGCCGCTCGGCCTGCCGTTCCGCGGCCGTCTTGCCGCCGTAGCGACCGGTCGGGGCCTTGAGCCTGCCCGTCACCGCACCTCCTGTCCGGCCGGAGAGTCCGGCCTCGCCATGAGCACCAATTTTGTCGTGTACGCAGTCTTGTGGAGAAGGGCGCCTCTTCCTTACTTTGCAGTAAGTTCACTCTGAAAGCACACGTCTTCAGTTTCGTCGTCTTGGCATGCCCCCGTCACGAGCCGCCCAGAGGGAGACCTGTCATGCCTGCTCTCAAGCCCCGGCACCTGTGTGCCATGGCCGCCGCCGTCGTCCTGACCGTCACCGCCCCCGCGACCGCCGCCTCCGCCGCGGACAGCGCCGCCCTGCGCGAGGTGCTGTTCGTGGGCAACAACTGGGACGGCACGGCCGACGTCATCAAGTCCTCCGGGGACCTGGCGAGAATCGGCCGGATCAACGTCGTCCCCGACAAGGACGCGCGGATGGCGGAGATCAACGCCGATCCGATCAAGTGGATCTACTTCATGGCCATCCGCAACAGCGTCGGCGAGGGCCACGACCAGTTCGTCGACGACATGTACTCCACGCCGGACGGCAGGTCGGTGGTCGTCTCACGGCCGAGCTTCGCGGACGTGGTGTCGATCGACCTGGCCACCGGGAAGATCAACTGGCGCTTCAAGGTCTCGGGGTACCGGGCGGACCACATGGCGGTCTCCCCCGACGGCACCCGGGTCGCGGTGTCGGCCTCCACGGCGAACACCGTGCACGTGCTGAACATCAACACCGGTCAGCAGCTCGGCTCGTTCGCCACCGGCGACAAGCCCCACGAGAACATCTTCAGCAGGGACGGCAAGTACATCTGGAACATGGCGATCGGGGACGTGAACACCGACTCCGACGCGCCCTGGCTGGACTGGACGAAGGGCGACCGGCACATCACGGTGGTGGACGCGACCACCTACAAGCAGGTCAAGACCATCGACATGCGGGACAGGCTGAACGCGATCGGCCTCACGGACTACTCCGACGCCGTCCGTCCGGCCGTCTTCTCGCCGGACGAGTCCAAGCTGTACTTCCAGGTGTCGTTCTTCAACGGCTTCTTCGAGTACGACGTCGCCACCGACAAGATCACCCGCACCAAGACCCTGCCGAAGAACCCGGCGACCAGCGACGACCGCACCACCATGGTCAACGACTCGCGCCACCACGGCCTCTCGATCAGCCCGGACGGCAGCAAGCTGTGCGTCGCGGGCACGATGGACGACTACGCGACCGTCGTGAACCGCAGCACCCTCCAGGAGGGCCCGCTGGTCACCGCCTCGAAGCCCTACTGGGCGACCGTCAGCGGCGACGGCAGGAGCTGTGTCGTCTCCGAGAGCGGCGCCGACCAGGTCACCGCGATCGACTTCGCGACCGGGCAGAAGACGGCGTCCGTGCCGGTGGGCGACCACCCGCAGCGGGTGCGGCTGGGTCACGTGGCGGCGGACTGGACCAGCCCCTCCTCGTAGACCGCGGGAATCCTGCACATACCGGGCCGGGTACCGCCTCCTCACCGAGGCGGTGCCCGGTCTCGCGTGCGGGCCCGAACGAGCCCGTACCGCCGTGCTCAGCCGATCTTCTGGGCCACCCAGGCCGCCAGCTCGACCTTGGCCGCGCTCAGCGCGGACGCGGAGGGCGAGGTCGCCCCGTTGGTCACCAGCGCGTAGTGCGGGACGCCGGAGTCCGAGTCGGTGAGCAGCAGGCGGCGACTGCCCGTGCCGCCCGGTTCGGAGGCGGCGCCGACCGGCGTCGACGAGGTGTACGCGGGCGGACCCGAGACCGTGCCCAGGTCGGAGACCACTGTGGTCGTCGCGGTCGGGAAAGAGGCGGGCAGATGGAGTTCGGTGGGCGCCGAGCCGCTCGCCGAGCGCCACACCAGCACCGCGTACTGACCGGACCCGACGAGGGACGACACCTTGGGCAGGCCGCTCGGCACCGGGTTCCAGGTCAGGGTCGTGGAGCCGTCGCGCGAGCGGTCCTCGTACGTGAAGGCGACCGTGGTGCCCGAGGTGGCGCTCGGGTAGATCCGGTCGAGGAGCCGGGCGTCCTGGCGGAGTACCGCCGTGCCCGAGTCGTCGAGCCGCACGGCCGACAGGTCCTCGTCGTTCCAGGCGTCGCCGGACGTCCTGACCTTGGCGGGGTTGTCGTTCATCAGCTCGTGGTGACGGCCGTTGTAGATGTCCCACTGCCACTGGCTGCCGGAGAGGACGGGCCCCGAACCGGCTGGCACGGACCACCAGTCGGCGCCCTTCACCCGGGAGTCGAGCGCCTGGTACATGGCCTTGAGCACGGTCGGCGCCTTGCCGGCGGTCGAGCCGTTCAGCGGGTGCCCGAACTCGCTCACCACGGCCGTCGTCCCGGCCGCCGCCGCGCGGTCGCGGACCGTGCCGAAGTCGCCGGTGTACTGGCCGTCGGAGGCGTTGCCCCACATCAGGATGCCGGAGATGGCCTTCTGGTCGTAGAAGTGGGTGTTGAAGACGTACCGGGAACCGAGCGTGCCGGCGTCGAGGAGGCCGCCCTCCTCCTTGCTGACGTTGCCGTTCCAGAAGAGGTTCGGTTCGACCATCGCGGGCTTGTCCGTCCAGCCCGCCGCGTCCATCCGGGCCCGGAACCGCACGTAGAAGGGCCACAGCAGGTCGCGTTCCCAGGTGCGGCTGTTCTGCCCGGAGTCGTAGGTGCCGGCGTAGGGCTCGTTGTAGGGGTCGAAGCCGACCACACCGGCGAACTCCTCGGCGGAGAGGTTGGCCCTGAGGTACGCCATGGTCTTCTCGGCGGTGGTCAGGAAGGCGTCCTGGAGGCCGTACCTGTTGTGCCAGAAGTCGTACTGGGCCGCCTTCACCGCGCCGTTCTGGGTGATGTTCTGGCCCCACAGCAGGCAGATGCCGCAGGACTCGGCGGGGTAGCCGCCCAGCGCCACGGCCCACGCGGGGGCGCCGTCGCCGGTGTACCAGCTGCCCTGGTTGAACAGCCAGCGGGAGTACAGGTCCTGGTGGAAGTCGGGGTAGACCCGGATGCCCGCGTCGAGGAAGGCCCGCAGCTGCGCGGTGGCGCTCGCCAGGTACGCGGTGTCCACCTGGCCCCTCACCGGTTCCGCGTAGGCCCAGGAGAGCAGGAAGCGCACGGAGTTGCCGCCGCCGAGGGCTCTGAGCGCGGTGGCCGACTTCCTGGCGTCGGCGACGGAGGCGAAGGGCAGGCCCTTGTTCTCGGCGAGCTTGGTCTCGCCGGAGACGTTGTAGCCACGCAGCACGACCTCGCGGCCGTTGCCGTCGACGAACCGTCCGTTCCGGACGGTGAGGGCGGTGCCGTCGAACGGGAGGGAGTCGGTGAGGGCGTCGGCGGGAGCGGGCCGGACGCCCGCGACCGTCAGGAATCCACAGAGGACAACCAGAACAACGAGCAGACGTGCGCGTTTATTCGGCATGTCCATTACAGTCCGGCCATTTCGGTACAACGTCAACACCATCTGACTGATGAGTAAGTTTCACTTTCGTCGCTTTCGACGCCTCATCCGCCGACTCGACGTGTCACGTTCAACAGATACTCCCTGCGGTTGAGGGGGTTGTGATCACTGCGTGGGCGCCGCGGAACGGTTCCGTGCGAGACCGGCGCGTAGTGGTCGAAGCCGCTCTCCAACTCCCCCTCGCCGCGCGTCAGTCCGGGCAGCCGCTGCTCGAGGCCGTGCACCCGGGCGGCCGGAACCGCGCCCTCCAGGACACACCGGTCGCCCCGGGTCTCCGTCGTCCGCGGGACGGCCCTCAGAGCGGCGAGCACCGGCAGCAGGGCGCCGAGGGTGTCGGCCGGGGCCTCGACGCGGAAGCGGTGCATCGGCTCGTACACCCGGGTACCCGCCCGGCGGAGCGCCTCGACCAGGACCAGCGGGGTCAGGCCCCGGAAATCCGCTCCGGTGCTGGACATGCTCTTGTCGAAGCCCTGGTGGGCATGGCTCTGCCGGGGGCAGTAGCCGCAGTGGGTCATGGTGACCGTGCAGTCGGTGACCTGCCAGCCGGCGAGGCCCTGGCCGAGGGTCTCGCGCACGGTGTCCTCGACGGCCTTGAAGAAGGCGTACGGCATGGCACCGAGCTCCACCTCCAGGCGGAAGGACACACCGGAGCCGATCGGTGCCGGGTCGACGCGCAGGCCGACGGTGGCGAGGAAGGGGTTGGCGTCCTTCTTGACGAACTCGGCGGCCTCGCCCGTCCCGGCCGGACGCTCGACGCACAGGGGCGTGGTCTCACGGAAGGTGACGTCGAGGCCGAACTCCTCGGCGAGCGTGGCCTGGACGACCTCCTTCTGGACCTCCCCGTAGAGGGATACGGAGGTCTCCTGGCGTACCTCGTCGTGGCGCAGGTCGATCAGCGGGTCCTGTTCGGCGAGCCGGGTGAGGGCGAGGTGGAGGGACCTCGCGTCCGTGCCCGGGCCCGGCACGACGACCGTTTCGAGGGAGGGCGGGGCGAAGAAGCGGCCGTGGGCCTTGCGGGGTTCGCCGAGGGCGTCGCCGACGCGGACGCCGGTGAGCCCCCACAGCTTGGCGATCCGGCCCGCGGGGACCGTCTCCCGAGGGGCCTCGGTGCCGCCGCCGAAGACGCTGATCGCGGTGACACGGCCCTCGGTGCGCGCCTCGCCGAACGGCACCCTGTCGCGGACACCGAGCGTGCCGGAGAACAGGCGCGCGTACGCGATCTTCTCCCCTGCCGGTCCCCGCTCGACCTTGAACACCGTGCCGGAGACGGGCCCCTGCGGGTCGCCGTCGGAGGCGGGCAGCAACTCCGTGATGCCGGTGATCAGTTCGGGCACTCCCGCGCCCGTGGCCGCCGAACCGAAGTACACCGGGTGCACCAGGGCCCGCCGGGTCTGCGCGGCCAGCGCCCCGCGCAGCAGCCCCTCGTCGACCCGCCCCTCCACCCAGGCCGACAGCAGGTCGTCGTCGTGGTCCGCGAGGACGTCGTGGGCACCGATCCCGGGGACGAAACGGGCCTCGCGCGTGCCGGGCCGGTCCACCGTCCCCATCGGCACGATCTCCGGCGTGAGCCGCTCGGCGACGGTCCGCAGGACCTGCTCGGGACGGGCACCCCGGCGGTCGATCTTGTTGACGAAGAAGAGGGTCGGGATGCCCAGCCGCTGGAGGGTCCGCATCAGGATCCGGGTCTGCGCCTGGACTCCCTCGACGGCCGAGACGACGAGCACGGCGCCGTCGAGCACGCCGAGGATCCGCTCCACCTCGGCGATGAAGTCCGGGTGGCCCGGGGTGTCGATCAGATTGACGGTCACGTCGTCGACCGGGAAGGAGACGACGGCCGACTTGATGGTGATGCCGCGCCGGCGCTCCAGCGCGAGCGTGTCGGTCCTTGTGCTGCCGGCGTCGACACTGCCGATCTCGTCGATGACCCCGGCCGAGTGCAGCAGCCGCTCGGTCAGGCTGGTCTTACCGGCGTCGACGTGGGCGAGAATCCCGAGGTTGAGCAGGTGCACGAAGCGTCATGTCCTTTGGAGAGAGGGAGATTCCTTCCGGGATGGACAGGGACGCAGTGCGCATTTCGGCTCCAGGATCATGCGAGGCACGGACCTCTGAAGTGCAGCAGGTGCGCGCTCCCGGAGGCAACGGATTAAACGGACCGGGCGATGGCGGCGCTCGCCGGGGCCGTGCCCGACCGGCGCCGGGGTACCCGGTTCGGTGAGCCGCGCGGGAGGTCCTGGACCGCTGGAACCGGCAGGGCCCACGGCGGTCGTGGTGGTGCTGCCGGACGGCCGGGAGCGTGGCGATCCGGAGCTGCTCGCGGCCCGGATGCGAGGCTTGCACCGGTCGGCGCACGGGTGATCCGGGCCGATCCGCTCAAGGCGCACCCCGGTCGCGCCGGCGAGCGTGGACGCGTTCGTCGAGGGGCACAGCATGGCCGCACCGGAGCGTCCGGCGGCGGTGGTGAAAGGAGCCGGCGATGCGTGACATCCTCCCGGTGCTGAACGGCTGGTACACGGCGGGGCTGCCGTTCGGACTGGCCACGGTCGTCTCGACGAGCCGCAGCGCGCCCCGCGATCCCGGGGCGGCCATGGCGGTCGGCCCGGGCGACGAGGTCGTCGGCAGTGTGTCCGGCGGCTGTGTCGAGAGCGCCGTCTTCGAGGTGGCGAAGGAGGTCGTGGCGAGCGGCGAGGCCCGCCTCGAGACCTTCGGGTACAGCGACGAGGACGCGTTCACGGTGGGCCTCACCTGCGGCGGGGAGATCACCCTCCTCGTACGGCCCGTGACGGCCGCCCTGGATCCCGCGTTCGGCGAGATCGCGGAGTCGGTGGCGGCGGGCGCCCCGGTGACCGTGGCGACGGTGACGGACGGCCCCGCACCGCGCGGCGCCACGCTCGCCGTGTGGCCGGACCGCGTCGCGGGCACCCTCGGCACCACCGGCCTGGACGTGGCGGTCACCGCCGACGCCCGCGGCGAACTCGCCCTGGGCGCGACCGGGTCGCGGCACTACGGCCCGCGCGGCGAGCGGCGTGAGGACGCGGTCGGCGTCTTCCTGCACTCCTTCGCACCGCCGCCCCGCATGCTGGTCTTCGGCGCGATCGACTACGCGGCCGCCGTCGCCCGCATCGGCGCGTTCCTCGGCTACCGGGTCACGGTCTGCGACGCCCGCCCGGTCTTCGCCACGCCGAAGCGCTTCCCGGAGGGCGTCGAGGTGGTCGTGGACTGGCCGCACCGCCACCTGAGCGGCACCGCCACCGACGACCGCACGGTGATCTGCGTGCTGACCCACGACCCCAGGTTCGACGTGCCCCTGCTGGAGGAGGCGCTGCGCCGCCCCGCCGCGTACATCGGGGCGATGGGCAGCCGCCGTACGCACGACGACCGGCTGAAGCGGCTCGCCGAGGCGGGGCTGACCGAGGCCGAGTTGTCCCGGCTGCGCTCGCCCGTCGGCCTCGACCTGGGAGCCCGTACGCCCGAGGAGGTCGCCGTGTCCGTGGCCGCCGAGATCATCGCCCTGCGCTGGGGCGGCAGCGGCGCCCCGCTGACCGCGACGGCGGGCGCCATCCACCCGTCTGGGTGAGGAACTGCTCCCCGGCAGGCCGAGGAAGCCGACGGCGAGCCGTTCGGCCTGCTGCGCGCGACCGGCGTACCGGGCGCCGGGCGGGCCGTGGCCGCGTCGGCGGCGGCCGACGTGGTGGTCGCGGACACGCGGATAGGACGACGGAATCGAGGAAGTGCACCGCGAAGCGTGTGAGGCGCGCTCACAGGGGTAGCCGCCGAGCTACGGGAGAGGGTGTGGGAGCCCTCACCCGCCTCCGATCGGGAAGGAGGTCCGTGAAAGCGCACACTCGTAGCGTCCGGGCCGCTCTCCGGTACACGGGGCGGCCCGGACCCCCTCCCCATGCCGGACCGGCGTCACCGGTGCGGCGGCAGCCGGTGCAGCTGGACGTCCGCGAGGCGGCCGTCGGCCACGGTGGCGGTCATGTACGTGCAGTATGGCTGGCGGCGGCGGTCGGTCGGCGAGCCGGGGTTCAGCAGTCGTAGGCCGCCGGGCGCGGTGGTGTCCCAGGGAATGTGGCTGTGCCCGAAGACCAGGACGTCGGTGTCGGGATAGCGGGCGGCACAGCGGGCCTCCCGCCCTTGCGCGGCACCGGTCTCGTGGACGACGGCGAAGCGCAGGCCGCCCAGTTCGACTTACGCCACCTCGGGCAGCCGGGCGCGCAGTTCGGGTCCGTCGTTGTTGCCGTAGACGCCCACGAGGCGGGCGCTGCGGCTCTCCAGCAGGTCGAGGGTGGCGGCGTCGACCCAGTCCCCGGCGTGGAACACGACGTCGGCGCGCGGGAGTTCGTCGAGCAGCCGGCCCGGGAGCTGCTTGGCGCGCTTGGGGAGATGGGTGTCGGACATCAGCAGCAGACGCACGGGATCACCCTAGAGGAGCCTGCGGACAGCGTCCGGGACGTACTGCCTCGGCACGCCTCCTGAACCGGACCGCCCCCTCGCCACCCCGTCCATCCGTCAACTTCCCTTGATTTTGGACCGGGTGACGTTGCCGGCAACAGGTCGACGCCGTCGGCGGCCACCGCAATGCGGCCCCGTCCCGGCGGCGCACGGCAACAGGCGAGGTCGGCGTCGTGAGCCTCACGTCACGGGCGGCACCGCCCCCACCCCGAGTGCCCGAACCCGGCGGCTCCCGCCCACGGAAGGCGGGAAACGGCAGGGGCCCGAGGTCGTTAGCATCGGCCCGCATTGCGCCAATTGTGACGCAAGCCACAAACCACCCAAGGAGTCCGGACCCCGATGCCGGTCAAGGTCAGCGTCGTCATCCCCGTCTACAACCCCGGGGAGTACATCGAGGACTGCGTCGCCTCGCTGCGCAGGCAGTCCCTGCCCCCCGACGAGTTCGAGGCGATCTTCGTCGACGACGGTTCGACCGACGCCACACCGGCCCGGCTCGACGCGCTGGCCGCCGAGGTCGCGAACATCACGGTCATCCACCAGGAGGCCTCGGGCTGGTCGGGCAAGCCCCGCAACGTCGGGATCGAGGCCTCCCGGGGCGAGTTCGTGATGTTCGTCGACAACGACGACTACCTCGGCGACGAGGCCCTGGAGCGGATGTACGACTACGGGGTCGCCAACGGCGCCGACGTGGTCGTGGGCAAGATGGCCGGCAAGGGGCGCGGCGTCCCGGTGGAGCTGTTCCGCCGCAACCACCCCCGCGCCACCGTCGACAGCGCCCCGCTGATCGACAGCCTGACCCCGCACAAGATGTTCCGGCGGGCCTTCCTCGACCGCATCGGCCTGCGCTTCCCCGAGGGCAGGCGCCGGCTGGAGGACCACGTCTTCGTCACCGAGGCGTATCTGCGCGCGGACAACGTCTCCGTGCTCAGCGACTACGTCTGCTACTACCACCTCAAGCGCGACGACGCCTCCAACGCGGGTTTCCAGCGCTTCGACCCGGTGGGCTACTTCGCGAACCTGCGCGAGGCGCTCGACATCGTCGAGAAGTACACCGAGCCGGGGCCCTCCCGCGACCGGCTGTTCCGTCGCTGGTTGCGCAACGAGATGGTCGAGCGGATGCGCGGCAGGCGGCTGCTGGCCGCGCCCGAGGACTACCGCAAGGAGCTCTTCACCGAGATCCGCGGGGTGGTCGTCGAGCGCTTCGGCCCCGGCGTCGCGGCCGGCCTCCAGCCCATCCAGCAGGTCGTCGCCGCGCTGATCGCCGACGGCAGGCTCGACGACCTGGTGGCGTTCGCCGAGTGGGAGGCCCCCATCGCCGCCAAGGCCGGGCCGGACGGCGTCGCGTGGGAGGACGGTGTGCTGCGGATCGGCCTGTCCGCCGAACTCGCGTCCCGGGGTGCGCCGCTGACGTTCCCCGCCGAGGGCGGCGCCACGCCGCTCACCAAGCCGCCCGCCTCCGTCGAGGAAGCCGTGGACTGGGTCGGCGCCCACGCCGTGGACGGCTTCCAGCGCGCCACGGTCGATCTGCTGGTGCAGGAACGCGCCAGCTCGGCCCAGTACTTCCAGCCCGTGGACTTCACCCGGGAGAGCGTCCCGGACGAGGACGGCCGGGTGCGGCTGGTGCTGCGGGGCACGGCGACGGTGGATCCGGCCGTTGCGGCCGACGGCGGCCCGCTCGGCGCCGGGCAGTGGGACGTGTTCGTCCGCGTCAAGCTCGCCGGCTGCACCAAACAGTGCCGGCTGGGCCCCGTCCCCCTCACGGGACGGTCGGCCGCGAACGCCGGTGTCACGGGCGGCCACGTCGTCCTGCCGTACTGGACCGCGAAGGGCTGCCTCGCCCTGGACGTCGACGCGGCGCGCAAGCGGCTGGGCTTCGAGCGGGTCACGCCCGGGGAGGTCACGGTCGCCGGCGACCGCGTCGAGATGCCGGTACCGATGCACGTCCCCCGTGACACGCCCGTACTGCTCGAACTCACCCGTGGTTCCGGCACCGCGCCCGCGAAGGTGCCCGGCACGCTGCGGCCCCAGGGCTCCGCGGCCCTCCTGGACGCGGTGCTGCCGGTCGGTGACCTGCCCGGAGCGGACTGGCGGGTGGCGCTGAGCCCGGCGCCCGAGGCCGAGGAGCCGCGCTTCCATCCGCTGCCCTTCGCGCTGCGGGTCAAGAGGGGCCGGGTCGAGGCGGTGGCCGTGCGCGCGCCCCGGCCCCCCGTGGGCCGGACGCTGGTCCGCAGGGGGCGGCGGCTGGCCGGGAAGCTGGTCCGCAGGTTCAGGGCGCTCGGCAGGTAGACACCGAGACGTACGCGTGGAGCCGGGGAGGACGCGGGCGCGTCCTCCCCGGCTCCACGCCGCTGTGCTCAGCCGGCGTCGCTGAGCTGTTTCAGGCTGGTGCGCAGGTGCTCCCAGCCGCGGTCCCGCTTGCTGCCGCGGTTGCGGGCGTTCACCAGCGGCTTCCAGAACGCGCCCTCGATCAGTGCCTCCGGGCTGATCGCCGCCGTCCGCTCCAGGACCGTCTCGGGCACCTTCTGCGGGTCGGGGACGACGTACTCCGCGATGATCTCGTCGTACTTGTCCTTGAGCACCGTGTTGGCCGGGTCCGCGCCGAAGACCACGAGCTGTCCGGTGGGCTCGGTGTCGACCAGGATCGTCACCAGGTCGGGGCGGTAGCGGTTCAGAACCTCGATGATCTTGTAGACGTCCCCGGTCCAGGCGTTGGTGTGCCGGTCACGCGCGGCCTCGTCCACGTTGCGCGGCAGCATGTCGTCGAAGACGATCACGCTGGCCCAGTCCGAGTGCTTCTCCACGTTGATGAAGTCGCGCAGGGCGTATTCGAACAGGTGCATGCCGTCGATGAACGCCAGGTCGAGCGTGACGTCCTTCCAGTACCCGAAGGGGCTGCGGTTGCGGATGATGTTGCGCAGCGGGTGGCGGCCGCCCTTGAGGTGCTGGAGGGGGTTCTCGCGCGCGAAGAAGTCGTCGCTGGTGGCCTTCGCCAGGTGGACGTCGCAGCGGATCTCGGTGACCACCTTGAACGCCGGGTCGATCGCGATGCTCGGTACCCGGGAGAACGTCAGGCTGCGGCCGTCGTTGACGCCGATCTCCAGGTAGTTGCGGTTCGCGCTGGCTTGGTGGAGCCCCCGCAGGAACTCGTGACGTTTCACTGGGAAATCTCCTTGCGGATGTGTGGCGGTGCTTCGTGCAGGGCGGACCGCCGGTCCCGGTGGGAGTCCGGCGCGACCTCCGTCCACCGGTCGCGCGCCGGGGCGCTGCGGGTGGGGCGTGGTGCGGGCCCGTCAAAGGCCCGGCTGCGGGTGGGGCCGACCCGGGTCGTGCCGGAGTCGGAGAGCGCGTGCCTGCGCCTGGGCACCGTCTCGGCGACCTCCGAGGCCGCCACGCACGAGAGTGCGGAGTGGGGGCGGGCTCGCGGGAAGGTCGGCTCGGCGGGACGGACGGCGAACGCCGGCTCGACTGCGTGTAGGGCGTCTGCGTTGGGGATGTCTGCGCGCGAGGCGTCTGCGTTCGGGGCGTCTGCCCGTGGGGTGTCACGGATCAGCAGCGGGCCCGCCAGGAGCGGCAGGCCGTGGGACGAGACTGGCTGACGGGCGACGGACGCCGGCTGTTCGGCCGGGGCGGGCGCACTCGGCCGCGAACGGACACCGGCCCCGGTGAACGGTACGAGGGCCTTCATTTGCGCCACCCTAGCCCGGATCCGTCACGGGGGGTGACTCCACGGTGGCGCCGAGTAAGGGATCAGTCCTCGCCGCGGAAGATGTTGTCCTCTCCCGTGTGCGCCGTGCCGGGGCCCACCCGGTCCTGGACCGCGGGCAGACAGGTCCGCAGGTCTCCCTTGCCGCGCAGGCGGCGTGCCGTGGACCAGCCCGTCTCGGGCCGGCGTGCTGCGGGTTTCTCAACGGTCTGCGGGGTCACGGCGGTTCACCGTCCTTCCATGCTCCCCTCCGGGTCCCCAGGGGGCCGCGGGACAAACGGACCGTGAGGCCCGTCGGCCCGCCGCCCCCGCACACACATTCGTCGAGGGGTCGGGGAACCTGAACTTGACGGACGGCCGAACCGGCCCGCCCGCTCAGGTGTTGGGCCGTGCCACGCTGATGTCGCCGAGGGCCGATTCAGGATCGCGTTCCATGGCCAGGTCGCCGAGGGCGACGATGCCGACCGGGTGGCCGTGGTCGACGACCGGGATCCGCCGCACGGCGTGCTCGCGCATGAGCTCGATCGCGTGGTCCAGGTCGTCCTCGGGGGTGACGGTCACCAGGTCGTCGCTGCACGCCCCGGCCACGGTGGTCTGCTCCGGGTCGCCGCCCTCGGCGAGGGACCGCACCACGAGGTCGCGGTCGGTGACCAGGCCGCGCAGTTCGTCGCCCTCGGTGACCAGGACGGCGCCGAGGTCCTGGTCGCGCATGATCCTGGCGACGGCCGTCACGGAGGTCTGCGGTTCCACCGTGACCGGGGCGCTGGTCATGATGTCGCTGACGTGCTGAGTCATGACGTACCTCTCTGCTGCGGGGATGGTCCGCTTCGGGTACCCCTCCTCAGGCGTCCAGTGCGATTTCGCTCCACACCTGTTTGCCGCCGCTGACGGGCACGCTGCCCCAGGCCGACGACACGGCCTCGACCAGCAGGATGCCGCGCCCCCCGGTGGCCTCCCAGCCGATGCTGGTGGGCTTGACGGGGGTCCGGGGCGAGGCGTCGGCGACGGAGACGCGCAGCCTCCGGCCGACGAGGGTGAGGTCGAGGCGGACCTGGCCGCCGGTGTGCACCAGGGCGTTGGTGACGAGTTCGGAGACGACCAGCAGGGCGCTGTCCATGGCGTCCTCGGGGACGCCCCAGCCGCGCAGGGTGCGGCGGGTGAAGCGGCGGGCGTGCCGGGTGGCCTCCGGGACCCGCCACACCGTCCAGCTCTCCCGGAGCGGGTGGGTGGCCATGCCGTCGTAGCGCAGCAGGAGCAGGGCGACGTCGTCGCTGCGGCGGGCGCCGCCGAGCAGGACGTCCGCGACGAGGCCGAGGTGGGACGGGTCGGCGGCGGCCACCCCGCGGGCGAAGCGGTCCATGCCCTCGTCGATGTCGGACTCCTTGGACTCCACCAGACCGTCGGTGGTCAGGGCGACCAGGGTGCCGGGCGCCAGCCGGAGCGGGGTCATCGGGAAGTCGGCCTGGGCCAGCACCCCGAGCGGGGGGCCGCCGTCGGCCTCGGCGATCTCCGTGGTGCCGTCGGGGCGGCGCAGCACCGGTGGCAGGTGCCCGGCGCGCACGCACCAGGCGGTGCCCTCCTCCAGGTCGACGTCCACATAGGTGCACGTGACGAAGAGTTCGGAATCCAGGTCCATGAGGAGCCTGTTGGCGTGGGCGACGACGACGTCCGGGGGATGGCCCTCGACGGCGTAGGCGCGCAGCGCGGTCCGCATCTGGCCCATGAGGGTCGCGGCGGCGGCGCTGTGGCCCTGGACGTCACCGATGACCAGGGCGACGCGGTGGTCGGGCAGCGGGATCACGTCGTACCAGTCTCCGCCCAGCTCCAGCCCCGCGGTGCTGGGCAGATAGCGGGCGACGGCGACCGCGCCGGGCAGCCGGGGCAGGCGGCGGGGCAGCAGCTGGCGCTGGAGCATGCCGACGAGTTCGTGCTCGGCGTCGAGGGCGTGGGCGCGCATCAGTGCCTGCCCCGCGAGCCCTGCGGAGGCGGTGAGCAGGGCACGCTCGTCGGGGTCGAAGTGGTGCGGGGTGTCCCAGCCGATGAGGCAGGCGCCGGCCATACGGCCCGCGGCGGGCAGCGGCAGGACGGCTAGGCCGCCGGGGCCGACGTCGGCGAGGGCGGGTTCGAGGAGGGTGCCGGCCGGCCAGATCTGGGCGCGGCCCTCGCGCAGGGCGCCGGCCAGGGTGGGCATGGCCCGTACGGGTGCCTCGGGCCACTCGCTGCGCCACTCCAGGCGCCACAGCTCGGGCCAGGACTCCGCTTCGGGCGGGTCGAGGACGGTGACGACGAGCCGGTCGTTCTCCAGCTCGGCGAGGGCGATCCGGTCGGCCCTGAGCGGGGCGCGCAGGGCGGAGACCACGGCCTGGCTGACGTCGCGGACGGTGCCCGCCATGGAGAGGGCGGCGGCCAGGCGCTGGACGCGGGCCACGTCGGTGACGTCGGAGCGCAGGGTGGAGGCGTCGGCGACGGTGCCCACGAGCCGGGCGGGGCGGTCGTCGCCGCCGGGCAGCATGCGGCCGCGCAGCCGGAGCCATTTGGGCGGTCCCGTGGGCTGGAGGATGCGGAATTCCAGCTCGCGGTCGCCGGCGGACAGGTGACCGGCCTCGAACAGGGACATCAGCGAGGGCAGGTCCTCGGGGACGGTCAGGCCGAGCAGGGTCTCGATCTTGCCGTCGAAGGCGGTCCGGCTCATGCCGAACAGCTCCAGGATGCCGTCGCCGACCTCGACCCGGCCGGTGTCCATCTCGAGGCTGAACGTGTGGGAGCCCGGTTCCGTGCCGTCCGGGGCGGCCGCGGGGGCGGGGCAGACGACGGCGTCGGCGATCAGTTCGAGGCACTTGCGGTCCTCGTCGTCGAATCCGTGCGGGCCTTCGCTGACGGCGACGAGACAGGCCTGGCCGTCGTCGCCGTGGGCGGGCAGCACGGCCAGGTGGACGTCCCGCCGGGCCACCGTGCGGGACTCGGCGCAGGCGGCGAGTTCGTCCGGGCCGAGGAAGAGCGGCCTGCCGGAGCGGTGCGCGTCGGCGGGCGGGGAGTCGCCGGAGCCCGGATAGCTGTCGCGCAGCCCGTAGACCGTCCGGGGGACACCGGCCGACTCGACGAGGCGCAGCACCTCCCCGTCCTCACCGGGCATGTACACGGCGGCCAGTGTCGCCCCGGTGAAGACGAGCGCCTGTTCCAGGACACGGCGCAGCCGCTCCGGCGACTCAGGACCGTCCGTGAGCGCTGTCAGGGCATTTTCGGCACGCAGCGCTCTCGTTCTGCGTCCCGCAGCGCCCTCACTCACCACTTCGCCATTACAGCGCTAATACGGCACGTGCGCAGCCCCTGTGAGCGTTCCGTGGAGCGACCGCGGCCGGGGACGCTCGAAACCTCTCGAACAATTCTTGACGCATGCGTTTCGCACAGTGCTCTCGTGACAGCCGTGACTGTCCGTGGCCACCGCCCGCTGGAAGGCTCTGCGGTGGGCCAAGGAGGGGACGCATGGACAAGCGCTACGAGGTGTACGCGCTCGCCGACAGACACTTCTACGAGACGCCCGACCGGATCTCCGCCGGTGAGGCGCCCGTCTACGAGACGGCGCGCCGCGCGGTGCCGGCCGGCTGGGACGCGGCGCGCATCGGCGACTGGCTGACGCTCACACCGCTCGGCACGGACGGGAAGCCGGTGCCGGGCCCGTCCCAGGGCTGGAAGATCCACGCCTCGGCCACCCGGGAGAACGCGGAGCGGATCGCCGCCGTCGTGTGGGACTACTGCGTGCCCCGGCGCATCCCGTTCAAGTTCGTGCCCGGCCCGCATCTGCTGCACCTGCGCAACACCAAGTACGCGGCCCGCGACACCAGCGGCAAGTTCGTCACCGTCTACCCGGCCGACGAGGAGCAGCTGCACGAGGTGCTCCGCGAGCTGGGCGAACTCCTGGAGGGCTTCGAGGGCCCGTACATCCTCACCGACCTGCGCTGGCACGAGGGCCCGCTCTACGTCCGCTACGGCGCTTTCGCGCGCATGTTCGTCGTCGACGAGCGGGGCTCACTGGTACCGGCGGTGCGGGACGGCGAGGGCAAGCTGGTGCCGGACCGGCGGGCACCGTCCTTCCAGGTGCCCGAATGGGTGACGCTGCCCGCCTTCCTGGAGCCGCATCTTCAGGCGCGCAACACCACGACGGTCGGCGAGCTGCCGTACCGGATCGAGAAGGCGCTGCACTTCTCCAACGGCGGCGGTGTCTACACCGGCACCGACACCCGCGACGGGCGCAAGGTCGTCCTCAAGGAGGGCCGGCCGCACGCGGGACTCGCCGCCGACGGGGCGGACGCCGTCGCCCGCCTGGAGCGGGAGAAGGACGCCTTGGAACGGGTGGCGGGGACGGGCGTGGTGCCCGAGGTGCGGGACTGGTTCACCCTCGGCGACCACCGGTTCCTCGTCATGGACTTCCTGGAGGGGCGCCCGCTGAACTCCTTCTTCGCCGAGCGGCATCCGCTGCTCGGTCCGGACCCCGATCCGCAGGCCGTCGCCGACTACACCGCCTGGGCGGTGCGCATCCACGGCGCGGTGGAACGGGCGGTGGAGGCGGTGCACGCCCGCGGGATCGTCTTCAACGACCTGCACGTCTTCAACATCATGGTCGGCCCCGACGAGGAGTCGGTGTCGCTGCTCGACTTCGAGGCGGCCGCGCCGGTCGAGGAGAACGGCCGCCAGGTGGTCGCCCACCCCGGCTTCTTCGCCCCGCCGGACCGCAAGGGCGTCGACGTCGACCGCTACGCCCTGGCCTGTCTGCGGATCGCCCTGTTCCTGCCGGTGACCACGCTGTTCGTGGTGGACCGGGGGAAGGCCGCCCATCTGGCCGAGGTGGTCCTCCGCCAGTTCCCGGACGTGCCGCGGGAGTTCCTCGACGAGGCGGTCGCGGAGATCACCCGGGACACCGCCCCGGACACCGGCGGCGAGCGCAGGGCCCTGAAGACGGCGCCGTCCTACCTCGAACCCGGCGACTGGCCCTACAGCCGCGACTCCATGGTCAAGGCGCTCCTCGCCTCGGCCACCCCGGAGCGCCAGGACCGGCTCTTCCCCGGCGACATCACCCAGTTCAACGACGGCGGCGGCCTCGGCCTCGCGCACGGCGCGGCCGGAGTCCTGTACGCGCTGGACGCGGTCGGCGCCGAGCGCTACGAGGAGGGCGAGCGCTGGCTCCTGGCCCGCACCGCGCCCCCGCCGACCGGCACACCGCTCGGGCTCTACGACGGCCTCGCGGGCGTCGCGCACGTCCTGGACCGGCTCGGCCACCGGCAGCGCGCCCTCGACCTGGTCGGGCGGGTGCTCGCGGAGCGCTGGCAGAACCTCTCCTCCGACCTGCACGGCGGCCTGGCCGGACTCGGCCTGGTCCTCGGCGAACTGGCCCGCACCACGGGCGAGTCGGAGCTGCGGGACCGTGCCGCCGAGGCCGCCGACGTCCTCGTACGGCGACTCGCGCAGCCCCCCGCGGACACCAGGCGGCGCCGGGCCGGGCTGCTGAAGGGGTGGACCGGGCCCGCGCTGTTCCTGCTGCGGCAGTACGAACTCACGCACGAGCCACTGCTGTTGCGGGCGGCCGAGGTGGCGCTGCGCAGGGACCTGGAGTGCTGCGTGACGCATCCGAGCGGCTCGCTGGAGGTCGACGAGGGCTGGCGGACGCTGCCCTACCTCGGGGAGGGAAGCGCCGGCATCGGGATGGTCCTGGACGACTACCTCGCCCAGGGCGCCGACACCGAGGGCGAGTTCGAGCGGGCACGGGCCGGCGTGCTGACCGCCGCCACCAGCCGCTTCTACGTCCAGCCCGGCCTCTTCCAGGGCCGCGCCGGGATGATCCTGCACCTCGCGCGCACGGACACCCCCGGCGCGACCCGCGAGCGGCTCGCCCAGCAGATCGACGGGCTCGGCTGGTTCTCGATGGACTACCAGGGCCAACTGGCCTTCCCCGGCCACCAGATGATGCGGCTGTCGATGGACCTGGGCACCGGAACGGCAGGGTGCCTGCTCGCGCTCGGCGCGGCCCACGCGGCCCCCGGCGCCCCGACCGCCGCCCACCTGCCGTTCCTGCCGCCGCTCCGGCGGCCCCGAGAACGCGGTTCCGCGATGTGATGGAGCCGTGACCCAACCCCGTCCCCACGGGTGGACGACACCGAGGAAAGGAAACCGAGATGGCACTTCTCGACCTGCAGACGATGGAGTCCGACGAGCACACCGGCGGCGGCGGCAACAGCACCCTGAGCCTGCTGTCCTGCGTCAGCGCCGCGAGCGTCACGCTCTGTCTCTGACAGGCATCGTGCGCCCATGACTCCGGGCGGTCCACTCCCGCGAGGGAGGGGCCGCCCGGGGTCCTGCACACCTGCGGAAGGCCGCCGTATGACGACTGACACCTCGCCTCCGGCCACGCACGGTCTCCTGGGTCCGGCCCCCGCCCGCTGTCTGGTCCTGTGCCTGGTGAGCACGGCGGCGACCGGCGCCGGACTGCTGCTGCCCGCGGCTCTCGGCCGCACCCTGGACCTGCTGCTCGCCCAGGCACCGGCGACCCGCTGGGTCCTGGGCTGCGCCGCACTGGTCCTCCTCGTCGCCCTGCTCGACGCGGCGGAGACCGTCCTCGGCGGCACCCTCGACGCCCGCACCACCGCCTGGCTGCGCCGGCGTCTGACCGGGCACGTCCTGGCCGTCGGGCCGCGCGCCGGCGCCCGCTTCGGGCCGGGAGACCTCGTCGCCCGCCTCGTCGGCAACGCCGCCCAGGCCGGCACCGCACCGACCGCCCGCGCCGCCCTGTGCGCCGCGCTCGCCGGACCGGTCGGCGCCGTCGTCGCCCTCGGCCTCATCTCCCCCTGGCTCGCCGCCGTGTTCCTGGCCGGAGCGCCGGTGCTCGCCCTGCTGCTGCGCGCCTTCGCCCGGGACACCCGCGCGTGCGTGACGCGCTACCAGGAGGTGCAGGGCCGGATCGCGCAGGCCCTGTCCGAGGCCGTCGGCGGACACCGCACCATCCGGGCCGCGGGGACACAGGACCGGGAGACCGCCCGCGTCCTGCGCCCGCTGCCCGAGCTGTCCGAGGCCGGGCACCGCATGTGGCGGGTGCAGGGCCGGGCCTCGGGCCAGTCCGTCGCCGTGGCCCCGCTGCTTCAGATCGCCGTGGTCGCCGTGGCCGGGGTCCTGCTCGCCCGGCACCGTGTCACGGTGGGCGAGGTCCTCGCCGCCTCCCGGTACGCGGTCCTCGCGGCCGGCGTGGGCGTGCTGGTGGGCCGGCTCGCCGGCCTGGCCCGGGCCCGGGCGGCGGCCGGACGTCTGGACGAGGTCCTCGCGGAGCCCGCCGTCGAGCACGGCGGACGCCGGCTGCCGCCCGGCCCGGGGCGGCTGGAACTGCGGGGCGTCACCGCCCTGCGCGGCGCACGCGCCGTCCTCGACGGGGTCGACCTCGTGGTGCCGGGCGGGACGACCCTGGCGGTGGTCGGCCGGTCGGGGGCGGGCAAGTCGCTGCTCGCCGCCGTCGCCGGGCGCCTCGCCGACCCGGACGCCGGGGAGGTCCTGCTCGACGGGGTGCCGCTGCGCGAGCTCACCCACGACGAGCTGCGCCGCTCGATCGGGTACGCCTTCGAACGCCCCGCCCTGCTCGGCGGCACCGTCGAGGAGGAGATCGGCCTCGCCCTCGCCTCCCCCTCCCCCGCCCGGGTCCGCGAGGCCGCCCGCACGGCCCGCGCCGACGACTTCGTGCGCCGGCTCCCCGACGGTTACGACACCCTCGTCGCGGACGCTCCCCGCTCCGGTGGGGAGTCCCAACGGCTGGGGCTGGCCCGTGCGTTCGCCCACGGCGGCCGGCTGCTCATCCTCGACGACGCCCTCTCCAGCCTCGACACGGTCACGGAGGCCCGCATCGCCGAGGCCCTGGTGGGCGGCGGGGCGGCCGGCACCCGTCTGCTGGTCGCCCACCGCACCGCCACGGCGGCCCGCGCGGACGCGGTGGCCTGGCTGGACGGCGGGCGGGTGAGGGCGGTGGGACCGCACGAGGAGCTGTGGCGGCTGGCGGAGTACCGGGCGGTGTTCGGGGGCGAGGCCGAGGGGGCGGACGCCTCGGACGGGGGACCGTCATGAGCGCCGGCCCGGCCCGCGGCGGCGGGATGTACGGGCGCGGCTTCCGGTTCCTGCGGGCCCGTTGGCGGGTGCTGGTCCGGCTCGGCGGCTGGTCCGTGCTGGAGACCGGGCAGACCTTCCTCACCGGGTACGCGCCCGCCCGCGCCCTGGACGAGGGGTTCCTGGCCGGACGGCCCGGTGTCGGACTCGGATGGCTCGGGGCGGCCGCGATCGGGGTGCTCGTCGGGGCGTACGGAACGGTACGGGTGTACGCCGCCGTCGCCGCGCTGGTGGAGCCGCTGCGGGACCTGCTGGTCCGGCGGGTGGTGGAGCGCGGGGTCCGGGATGCGGACACGGGTGCGCTGTCCGGGCTGACGCAGCAGGTCGAGATCGCGCGGGACACGTTCGCCGGGCTCGTGATGGTGTCGCGTTCGTTCGTCTTCACGTCCGTCGGCGCCGTGGTCGGACTGGCCTCGCTCGACCCGTTGCTGCTGCTGGTCGTGGGGCCGCCGCTCGCCGCGGGACTGGGCCTGTTCGCGGCCACCCTGCGTCCGCTGGCCCGGCGCCAGGAGGAGTTCCTGGTCGCCGACGAGGCGCTGGCCGACGGTCTGGGCAGGGTCTGTCCGGGCTTGCGGGACATCACGGCGGCCGGCGCGGAGCAGCGGGTCGCCGCCGACACGGGCCGGCTCGTGGACACCGAGCGGCGGGCCGCGTACTCCCTGGCCCGCTGGTCCGTCCTGCGCGTGGCCTCCCTCGCCCTGGGCGGCCAGCTCCCGATCGTCCTGCTCCTCGCCTGCGCCCCCTGGCTCCTGGCCCGCGGCATCACCGCGGGCGCCCTCGTCGGCGCCCTCGCCTACGTCACCCAGTCCCTCCTCCCGGCCCTGCGCAACCTGGTCCACGGCCTGGGCACGAGCGGCTCGCGCCTGGTGGTGGTCCTACGGCGGCTGGTCCGCGAGCCCACGCGGACGGCACCCCACGACACCAACCCTCCGCCCGGCCCGGCCGACACCACCGACCCGGCCGACGCGGTCCGCCCGGCGGCCCACGGCCTCCCCGCGCACGGACGTGAAGCCCTCGGACCCGACCACTCCCCCACCCTCGAACGGGCCGCCGGCTCCGGCTCACCCACTCCGACGCGGCCGACGACACCCCGGCTCCCCACCGCCCACCCCCTGGGGGCCCCCGCGCTCTCCCTCACCGCCCTCTCCTTCGCCTACGGCCCCGCCGCCACTCCCGTCGTCGACCGCCTCGACCTCGACCTCGCGCCCGGCGCCCACCTGGCCGTCGTAGGGCCCAGCGGGATCGGGAAGTCCACGCTCACCGCTCTGATCGCGGGGCTCCTGGAGCCCACCGGGGGGAGGATCCGGCTGTGGGGACACCCCGTGCCCTCACCCGCCGCGGCCGCGCTGCGCGTGCTCATCCCGCAGGAGGCGTACGTCCACAGCGGCACCCTCGCCGAGAACCTCGGCCATCTGAGGCAGGACCCGGTGCCCGAGCCGGAGCTGCTCGCGGCGGCCGAGGCCGTCGGGCTCACCCCGCTCCTCGAAGCGCTCGGCGGACCGCGGGCGGCCGTCGACCCGGCCACGCTGTCCGCGGGCGAGCGGCAGCTCGTCGCGCTGGCCCGGGCCCATCTGTCGTACGCCCCCCTCGTGCTGCTCGACGAGGCGACCTGCCATCTGGACCCGCGGTCCGAGGAGCGCGCCGAGCGGGCCTTCGCCAACCGGCCGGGGACCACGCTGGTGGTCGTCGCCCACCGGATCAGCTCGGCCCGCCGCGCGGACCGCGTGCTGCTGATGGACGGCCCGCGTACGGCGTACGGCACGCACGACGAGCTGGTGCGGAAGTCGCCCGCCTACCGCGCACTCGTGGGCGGCTGGACGGCGGTGCCCCCCGGGCGCTCAGAGCCAGCCCTGCCCCTGCGAGATCCGGATCGCGTCGATGCGGTTGCGGGCCCCGGTCTTGCGGGTGATCGCGGCCATGTAGTTGCGCACGGTCCCGTGGGACAGGCACAGGCTCCCCGCGATCTCCGCGATGGAGGCCCCCTCGGCCGCGAGGGATAACACGCTCAGTTCACGTCTGGTCAGGGGCATCTCCGCGGCCTGGAGGAAACCGAAGCCCAGCGAGTCATCGACGAAACGTTTCCCTTCGGCGACCCGGCGGATCCCCCGCACCAGCCGCTCCGGCGCCGCCCCCTCCTTGTCGACGTACCCGAGCGCTCCCGCCTCCACGGCCCGCTTCAGCAGTCCGGGCCGGTTGGCGCTGGCCATCACGAGAAGGCGCGGCGTACTGGGGTCCTTCTCGCGCAGGGACAACTCCCCCAGTGGGGGGATGCCGTACGCGTCCGAGCATTCGAGGTCGGCCGCGCAGACGTCCGGCCGCACGGTCCGCAGACGGCCGGGCGCGCTGTGCCACGGGGTGTCGAACACCCCGAGATCGGGTTCCCGGCGGAGCCACTCCGCCAGGGCCGATCTCACCAGACACGCGTCGTGCACCAGAAGCACCCGGATCACTGTTCGTCCCCCTCGGTTGGCGCGGCTCGGTTCCGTGGCATGAAACGCGTGCCCCATTGTTCGGGTCCCGGACCGGCCTCGGGCGCGAAGAATTGGCCATCAGGGTGCGCGGGGGCGCACGAGCGGCGCCCGTGTCCCGTGACGCGCTTCGACTGTGGGGGCATGGTCCGGGACCGAGGGGGTACACGGCCGTTCTCGCCGTCACGTGGCTACCCGTGTGCCCGCACCCGGGAAGCACTCGCCGTGCGGGACACGCCGTGAGGGTGGAGATTTGATCCCGGGGGCGCGGCACGCGGCAGCTGCCTACGCTCCTTGCGGGACGCGCCCGTGCGAGGAGGTGGTCGGCGTGTCCGACGGGCATATGTCCCCGGCGTCGGCGGGCGCCCGGACCCGGGTGGGACGGCCGCTGCTCACCCTCGCGCTGGCGTCGATGATGGACGAGGTGCACGCCCACTCCGGCGCGGTGTACCTCATGGCCGCCGACGAACCCGTACTGGAGATGGCGGTGATGGCCGGCCTGCCGCGGGCGTTCGCGGCGCCCTGGGAGCGGGTGGGGCTGAGCGCGCCGATCCCGGTGGCGGAGGCGGCGCGGGAGCGGCGGCTGGTGTGGGTGGGCGGCGAGCACGAGATGGCACGCCGCTATCCGCGGATCGCCGTGGTGCTGCCGTACCCCTTCGCGCTGGCCGCGGTGCCGGTGGCGACCGCGGCCAAGGTGTACGGCGCGGTCTTCGTGACCTGGCCCGGCTCGCACCCGCCGGACCTGTCCGACCGGGAGCGGGACCATCTGACCGCGGCCTGCGGGCGGCTCGCGGTGCGGCTGGAGCGGGCGGTGGAGGACAGCGTGTCGCCGCACACCGAGCCGGATCTGCTGGCCGCGGCCCACGTCGGCAGCCCGGCCGGGACGCTGGGCACGGTGGAGGCGGCACGGATGGTGGCGAGGCTGCCGTACGGACTGTGCTCGCTCGATCTGCACGGGCGGATCTCCTTCGCCAACGACGCGGCGGCCGAGCTGATCGGCGTCCCGGTCTCCCGGTTGCTGGGCTCGCAGCTGTGGGCGGCGGTGCCCTGGCTCAACGACCCGGTCTACGAGGACCGTTACCGGGGCGCGCTGCTCAGCCAGCACAGCACCTCGTTCGTGGCGCTGCGGCCGCCCGGGGACTGGCTGTCGTTCCGGCTGTACCCGAGCACCACCGGGCTGAGCGTCCGAGTGAGCCGGGCCCGGGCGGTGACGGAGATGAACCGGGCCGGCCCGCGGCCCGGGGACGCGCCGGCCCGGCTGGTGACGATCTCGCAGGTGCTGAGCCTGGCCGGAGCGCTGACCGAGGCCGTGGGGGTGCAGGACGTGGTGCAGCTGGTGGCCGACGAGATCGCCCCGGCGGTGGGGAGCCAGGCCCTGGTCGTCCTCGGTTCACGGGCGGGACGGCTGCACGTGCTCGGGCATCGCGGATATCCGGACGCGCGGGTCGTGGAGCGGTTCGACGGACTGCCGCTGAGCGAGACGACGCCGGGGACGCATGCCCTGACGACCGGGGTGCCGGCGTTCTTCGACTCCAGGGAACAGCTGGAACGTCTGTACCCGATGCGGCACGCCACCCCCGACGGGTTCGCGGCCTGGGCCTATCTGCCGCTGATCGCCTCCGGGCGCCCGGTGGGCACCTGTGTGCTGGCCTACGCCGAACGGCACCCCTTCCCGGCGGACGAGCGGGCGGTGCTGACGAGCCTGGGCGGGCTGATCGCGCAGGCCCTGGAGCGGGCCGTCCTGTACGACGCCAAGCACCAGTTGGCGCACGGTCTGCAGGCGGCCCTCCTCCCGCACACCCTGCCGACGCTGCCCGGCATCGACGCGGCGGCCCGCTATCTGCCGGCCACCCAGGGCATGGACATCGGCGGCGACTTCTACGACCTGGTGCCGGTGGACGGGCTCGCGGCCGCCGTGATCGGGGACGTGCAGGGCCACAACGTGACGGCGGCCGGGCTGATGGGGCAGCTCCGGACGGCGGTACGGGCGTACACGACCGTCGGTCAGACGCCGGAGGAGGTCATGCGCTCGACCAACCGGCTGCTCATCGACCTCGGCGCCGAGCTCTTCGCGAGCTGTCTGTATCTGCGGCTCGACCCGGCGCGGGGGCGGGCGGTCATGGCCCGGGCCGGGCATCCGCCGCCGCTGCTGCGCCGGCCGGACGGCCGGGTGCGGGTGCTGGACCTGGCCGGGGGCCCGCTGCTGGGCATCGACGGCTCGGCCGGCTACCCGACGACGGAGGTCGATCTCGCGCCCGGTTCCGTCCTCGTCCTCTACACGGACGGTCTGATCGAGTCCCCGGGCGTCGACATCGAGGACGCGCTCGCCGAGCTGGGACGGCAACTGGCCGAGGCCGGTGACCGTCCGCTCGACGAGCTGGCCGACGAACTCGTGCGCCGCAGCGCGGCGGCCCGGGAGCGGAGCGACGACGTGGCCCTGCTCCTGCTGCGGGCGGCGGGCTGATCCGCCGGACCGTCCCCGCGCTGTTCTGGACGCCGGAAGCACGCCGGTCCGGCCCTCCCGCCGGAGGGCCGGACCGTTGCACCTCCCGGGCCGGGACAGCGGTGTGGCCGGGAGGCGGTCACAGGGCCTGCGTCGGCAGCGGGGGGTGTGGGGGGGCCGCTGCCGACGCGGCCGGTTCAGGGTGTCGTGCGGGGGGTCAGTTGTGCGACTGGTCCGCAGCGTCACCCGCGGCGTCACCGGTGCCGTTTCCGGTGTCCTGGCCGTTGCCGGCCTCCTCGCCGCCGATCACGTCACCGCCGGCCTCCTGGCCCGCGCCGGCCTCGTCACCGGGGCTCGCACTGGCGTCGCCACCGGCACCGGCTTCCTGGCCCGCGCCCGCCTCGTCGCCCGCACCGGCCCCGGCGTCGCCACCGGCGCCGGCCTCCTCGCCGCCGGCCTGGTCGCCGCCCGCACCGCCGGCCGCGTCACCCGCGCCGAGCGTGGCGCCGACCGCCTGGAGTGCGGTGGTGACCGGCTGGAAGAAGGTCTCGCCACCGACCGTGCAGTCGCCGCTGCCGCCGGAGGTCAGACCGATCGCCGCGCCGTCCTGGGTGAACAGCGAGCCGCCGCTGTCGCCGGGCTCGGCGCACACGTCGGTCTGGATGAGTCCGGTGACGGTACCCTCGGGGTAGTTCACGGTGGCGTCGAGGCCGAGGACCTGGCCGTCGGCGAGTCCGGTGGTGGAGCCCATCCGGAAGACCTGGAGGCCGACCTCGGCGTCCGCGGCCTGGTTGATCGCGACGGTCTGGCCGCCGCCGACGTTGACCTCGCTGGGCGCCTGGGTCGCCGGGTCGTCGTACTTGACCAGGGCGAAGTCGCCGTCGCCGGGGAAGGTGGCCTGGTCGACGGTGGCGATCGGCTGGCCGTCCTGGGTGTCGGACCACTGCTCGGCCGCGACCCCGCAGTGACCGGCGGTCAGGAAGGCGGGACTGCCGTCACCCGCGGTGACGTTGAAGCCGAGCGAGCAGCGGGCGCCGCCGGCGAAGATGGCGTCACCGCCGGAGACGAAGGTCTTGAAGGTGCCGGCCGACTTCTTCACGGTCGCCATGCCGGAGCCGAGGCTCTTCACGGTCGACTCGAGGGTGTTCCACTTGGCGCCGGTGACGGTGCTGTCGGCGGTCACCAGGATCTTGTTGGTGCGCGGGTCGACGGCCCAGGCGGTGCCCGGGATGGTCGCCTCCTCCTTGAGGGTCTTCGCGCCGGCCGCCAGCTCGGTGAGGCTGTTCTCGACCTCGCGGACCTTGGCCCCGGCCTTCTTCGCCTGCACGACGACGTTGTTGTTGTCGCCGGGTATGACGTTCACGACGAGCTGGCCGCTGTCGGAGTCGTAGTAGGACCCGGCGAAGGCGTCGCCCAGCAACTCCTCGAGCTGCGAGGCGAGGTCCGAGGCGTCCGACGCCTTCAGAGTCTTCGGCGCGATGGCCGCCGCGTCGTTCGACGAGCCGTCCTGGGACGCGTTGGCGTTGGGCAGCAGAATCGCGGCCGCTCCGAGCGCCACCACGGTGCCTGCCGCGAATGCGGCCTTGCGCTTCGGAATTCGCTTGTGACTCAAACTTCTCGACCTCCTGGGGGGACCGGAGTCTGTGACCGCCGTACGGCAGTCGGTTGTTCGGGGCGCCTGGATGGCCATGGGTACGCACGGTGTGCACGGGGCGTTCAATGCCGTTTCTTTACGCCCCGATTGCCACGCCGATTCGGCCACGGGCCGGGCCGGGCGCGCGGCGGGCGGGAACAATCCCCCATATGACGATGACGCCCGCCGAAGCCGACAAGATCCTCGCCGACAACTTCGCCCCCTGGGTCCTCGACCTCGCCCTGAGCGTCGAGTCCCTCGGCGCCGACCATGCCGTGCTGCGTCTGCCCTGGTCACAGCGGCTGGCCCGGGAAGGGGGCGCGCTGTCGGGCCAGGCCCTGATGGCCGCTGCCGACACCGCCACGGTGATCGCGGTCTCGGCGGCCCGGGGCGCCTACGGACCGATGACGACGGTGCAGCAGTCCACCAGCTTCCAGCGGGCGGTGACCGGTTCGGATGTCCTGATCAAGGCGGTCGTCACCAAACTGGGCCGGCGCATGGCCTTCGCCGACATCACGATGACCGACTCCGCGACGGGTGACCTCGCGGCCCGGGCGAGCACGGTCTACGCACTTCTGGGCTGACACGCTCAGCAAGCGTTCGACAACGGTCCGTTGTGAATACCGCCCCGAATCCCCTCTCCAGCGAATCTGCACATCGAATGCGCAACCAGGTCACCGGGAGCGGGAGTTCTGCACAAGCGCGGACCGGCACCCATGCCATTGGCGAGGTGTGTCGCATTCGCCGCGGCAGCGACAAGGCCCCGTTCACGCCGCCGTGACATCACCTGTGAAGAAGTCGGCATCAAGGCGTGCGCAAGTCTGCACGGATGAAGCTTTCTGTGACTCAAGTTCCCTGGTGAGAAAGATGGTTGATTGGAAGCGCGGAGCCGCAGCGTGCTTTGATCCATCGCACCGCAAGGCCATCGGGGTTCCCGGAAACGGGAATCCGGCGCCTTGTGACTGCGGCCGTCGTCTGTCCCCAGAGGGGGCCGCTCCCCCCTTGTGAAATACCCATACGAAGGGAAGTTCCATCATGAACTCCACCCCCCAGGTTGAGACCGTCGAGATCTCGGACGCCGACCTCGACAACGTCTCCGGCGGCCTGCAGCTCAACGCCCTCGGCACCGTCACCAGCCTGGTGGACGGCGTCGCCCCGGTTTCCGGCCTGGTCAACACGGCCGTCGGCACCGTTGAGGGTGTGACCGGCCTGAACACCGCCCCGGTCACCGGCCTGGTCGCCGGTCTCTGATCACATTCTCCGTGATCTGATCACTTTCTTGTGGTCGACCCGTCCCGGAGCCGCAAACCGGCGGTTCCGGGACTCTTGGGTGCCGTAAACCGGCCGGCTCGTGAGAGTCGGTCCTTTGTCATTGGCAGCATGCGTCGCATTCGCACGCTTTCGCAGGTGAGGGAAGACCCGTGCAGTTCCGCCAACAGGCCCTCGCCAAGCTCCAGTCACCGGAGGAGCTCGACCTTCCGGTGCGCTTCGCCCGCCCGCAGGGCTGGCTGGTGATGTCGGTGACGGTGGTCGTGATGGCCGCCGCCTCGGTGTGGGCGGTGACCGGTTCGGTCGCCTCCACGGTGAGCGCGCCCGCCATCCTCACCCACGGGCAGGGCAGTTACATCCTCCAGAGTCCGGTCGCGGGCCAGGTCACCCAGGTGATCGCCGAAGAGGGCAGCCAACTGCCCGCCGACTCCCCCGTACTGAAGGTCCGTACGTCCGAGGGCGACACCGTCGTCCGCACGGTCGCCGCCGGCCGGGTCACCGCGCTGGCGGCCACCATCGGCCAGATCATCTCGACCGGCGCGAACGTCGCCGCCGTGGAGAAGGTCGCCCACGCCTCCGATCCGATGTACGCCACGGTGTACGTGCCCGCCGAGAACGCCGCCTCCATACCGGACGACGCGGCCGTGGACCTAACGGTCTCCTCGGTGCCCACCCAGGAGTACGGCGTGCTGCGCGGCCATGTGAAGTCGGTGGACCGCTCGGCGCAGTCGGCGCAGCAGATCGCCGCGTTCCTCGGGGACGGCCAGCTCGGTGAGCAGTTCACCAAGGACGGCCGGCCGGTCGCCGTACTGGTGAGGCTGGACAGGTCGAAGGCCACGAAGAGCGGTTACCGGTGGTCGTCCGCGGACGGACCGCCCTTCGCCCTCACCTCCATGACCCTGGCCACGGGTTCGATCCGGCTGGCCGATCAGCGCCCCGTCGATTGGCTGCTGCCGTGAGCACCGCACAGGACACCCGGAGCAGACGCCGCTCCGCCCCGCCCAAGCGCCCGGTTCCCAAGGGGAGGGCGAAGACGGTCCGGACACCGACCGTCCTCCAGATGGAGGCCGTGGAGTGTGGCGCCGCCTCCCTCGCGATGGTGCTCGGCCACTACGGCAAGCACGTCCCGCTGGAGGAGCTGCGCATCGCCTGCGGTGTCTCCCGCGACGGCTCGCGCGCCAGCAACCTCCTTAAGGCGGCCCGCAGTTACGGCCTGACGGCCAAGGGCATGCAGATGGACACGGCGGCCCTCGCCGAGGTGAAGACCCCGGCCGTGCTGTTCTGGGAGTTCAACCACTACGTCGTCTACGACGGCATGGGCCGCCGCTTCGGCCGCCGCGGGGTGTACATCAACGACCCCGGCAAGGGCCGCCGTTTCGTCCCGATGGAGGACTTCGACGGCAGCTTCACCGGTGTCGTACTGGTGATGGAGCCCGGTGAGGGCTTCACCAAGGGCGGCCGCAAGCCGGGTGTGCTGGGCGCGATGCCGGCCCGGCTGCGCGGCACCGCGGGCACCATGCCGGCGGCGGTCCTCGCGAGCCTGCTGCTGGTGCTGGTCGGCGCGGCCACCCCCGCGCTCTCCCGCACCTACATCGACATGTTCCTGATCGGCGGCCAGACCTCGCTGCTGGGTGTGCTGTTCGCGTCGATGGGCGCCTGTGTGGCCCTCACCCTCGCCCTGACCTGGCTCCAGCAGGCGAACCTGCTGCACGGCCGGATCATCTCCTCCACCCTGTCCAGCGCCCGCTTCCTGCGCCATCTGCTGCGCCTGCCGGTGACGTTCTTCTCCCAGCGCAGCCCCGCCGACCTGGTCCAGCGCCTCCAGTCCAACGACCAGGTGGCCGAGACCCTGGCCCGCGACCTCGCGGCGGCGGGCGTCGACGCGGTCGTGGTCGTCCTGTACGCGATCCTGCTCTACACCTACGACCCCCAGCTCACCTTCGTCGGCATCGGCGTGGCCCTGCTGAACGTGGCCGCCATGCGGGTCGTGATCCGGCTGCGGGCCACCCGCACGGCCAAGCTCCGCGCCGACAGCGCCCGGCTCACCAACACCGCCTACACGGGCCTCCAGTTGATCGAGACGATGAAGGCGACCGGCGGCGAGGACGGCTACTTCCGCAAGTGGGCCGGACAGCACGCCACCACGCTGGAGGAACAGCAGAAGCTCGGGGTGCCGAGCGCCTGGCTGGGCGTGGTCGCGCCGATGCTGGCCACCTTCAACAGCGCGCTCATCCTGTGGATCGGCGGCATGCGGGCCGTCGAGGGCGGTATCTCCGTCGGCCTGCTGGTCGCCTTCCAGGCCCTGGTCACCCGCTTCACCGCACCGATCACCCGCCTCAACGGCGTGGCGGGGCGCATCCAGGACTTCGCGGCCGACGTGGCCCGCCTCAAGGACGTCGAGAACTTCAAGGCCGACCCGCTCTACGGCCGCCCCGGCGCGGGCGACTCGACCCGCCGCCTGCACGGCCACGTCGAACTCCAGAACATCACCTTCGGCTACAACCCGCTCGACAAGCCGCTCCTCACCGGCTTCGACCTGACCGTCGGCCCCGGCCAGCAGGTGGCGCTGGTCGGCGGTTCGGGCAGCGGCAAGTCGACCGTCTCGCGGCTGATATCCGGTCTGTACGCGCCGTGGGAGGGAGTGATCCGCATCGACGGACAGCGCCTGGACGACATCCCGCGCGGCGCGCTCGCCTCCTCGGTGTCCTTCGTCGACCAGGACGTGTTCCTCTTCGAGGGCTCGGTCCGCGACAACGTGGCGCTGTGGGACCCGTCGATCCCGGACGAGGCCGTGGTGGACGCGCTGCGGGACGCGGCCCTGTACGACGTGGTCATGCGCCGGCCCGGCGGCATCCACAGCAGGGTCGAGCAGGACGGCCGCAACTTCTCCGGCGGCCAGCGCCAACGCCTGGAGATCGCAAGGGCGTTGGTGCGCCGCCCCAGCATCCTGGTGCTCGACGAGGTGACCAGCGCGCTGGACGCGGAGACCGAGCTGGTCGTCATGGACAACCTCCGCAAGCGCGGCTGCGCCTGTGTGGTGATCGCGCACCGGCTCAGCACCGTGCGCGACAGCGACGAGATCGTCGTACTGCAACACGGCACGATCGTGGAGCGCGGGCGGCACGAGGAACTGGTGGCGCGCGGCGGCGTGTACGCGGCTCTGGTCAAGGAACGGTGAGATGACGACCGCACACGAAGGGGACGTCGTACTGGGCGCCCTCGGGCAGATGGGCACGCGCATCGACTGCGCCGGATTCAGCCGCATCGACCTCGAAGGCCCGCAGGTGCTGTGGCTGGTCGTGTCGGGAGCGGTGGACCTGTTCGCGGTGGACGCCGGACAGCAGGGCCACTGGCACCACCTGGGCCGTCTGGAGCCGGGCGCGCTGCTGCTCGGACCGGTGGCGGGGCCGCAGCACACCCTGGTGGCACGCCCGCTCAGGGACTGTGTCGTCCACCGCATCGGCCTGCGCGAGCTGTACGAGCCCGCCCACACCCAGACCTGGTCGTACGACGCGTACGGCAACCCCCAGTACGTGCCGCCGACGACGAGCCCCCTGGAGTACGCCCTCGCGCTGGGCGTCGGCCGCAGTCTCTCCATCCTCTTCCAGGCGCCGATGGCCGACGAGCGGGCCGCCGCCCCCACCGACGACGACGTCTTCTGGATGCAGGTGCCGCCGGGCAGTGTGCAGTACGGCTCGCTCTACGGCGCCGAGGCGGCCGCCGACCTGCTGATGGACCCGGCGGTCTGGCAGTCGATGGTCGACCAGCAGTACCGGCTGCTGACCACGCTCGACCGCTGGATCGAGCAGCTGGAGCGCACCCACGAGACCCGGACCGCCGCCGGTATCAGGGCCGGTGAGGCGGTCAGGGCCCAGGCCGACCGGACCCTGCTCGCGTCCATCGGCAGGTCGAAGCAGCGGGCCACGGCCGCCGACGCCGACGCGAGCTACGCGGCGTGCAAGCTGGTCGCCGACGCGGCCGGGATCGCGCTCGCCGACAACGCGCACGGCGGCACCGAGAGCGACCGCCTCGACCCGGTGGAACGGATCGCGCTCGCCTCCCGCGTCCGCATCAGGTCCGTACGACTGGACGGGCGCTGGTGGCGGGACGACGTCGGCCCGCTGGTGGGCCACCGGGCACTGTCGGGTGCGCCGGTCGCGCTGCTGTGGCGGCGCGGCGGCTATGTGGCCGTGCATCCGGCGACCGGGCGTGAGACACCGATCGAGAAGGACAACGCGGAGGAGTTCGAGCCGCGCGCGGTGATGTTCTACCGTCCGCTGCCCGACCGGAAGCTGAGCCCGCTGGGGCTGGTCCGGTTCAGCATGCGCGGCACCGGCGGCGATGTGACGAATCTGCTGCTCAGCGGTCTGGTGACGGTGGCGATCGGCGCGCTGGTCCCCATCGCGACCGGCAAGGTGCTCGGCGAGTTCGTGCCGAAGGCGCAGACCGACCTCATCGTGCAGGTGTGTCTGGCCGTGATGCTCAGCGGTGTGGTGACGGCCGCGTTCATGCTGCTGCAGAACCTCACCATGCTGCGTCTGGAGGGCCGTATCGAGGCAACCCTCCAGCCGGCGGTGTGGGACCGGCTGCTCAGGCTGCCCACGAAGTTCTTCACCGAACGCTCGACCGGTGAACTGGCCAGTCAGGCCATGGGGATCAGCTCGATCCGCCGGATGATGGCGGGCATCGGCCCCACCGTCGCCCAGTCGGTGACCATCGGCGCGATGAACCTGGGTCTGCTGTTCTGGTACAGCGTCCCGATGGCCATGGCCGCGATCGGCATGCTCGTCGTGATCGCGGCGGGCTTCCTCGGGCTCGGGCTGTGGCAGGTGCGCTGGCAGCGGCGCCTGGTGGTGCTCGGCAACAAGCTGAACAACCAGGCGTTCCAGACCCTGCGCGGTCTGCCCAAACTGCGGGTGGCGGCCGCGGAGAACTACGCGTACGCGGCCTGGGCCTCGGAGTTCGCCCGCAGCCGGGAGCTCCAGCAGAAGGTGGGCCGGATCAAGAACCTCACCTCGGTGATGGGGTCGGTCTACCTCCCCCTGTGCACCCTGCTGATGTTCATGCTGCTCGCGGGCCCGGCGCGCGGCTCGATGTCGGCGGCGGAGTTCCTCACCTTCAACACCTCGGTGACGATGCTGCTGACCGCGGTCACCCAGCTCACCGGCGCCTTCGTCTCGGCGGTGGCCGCGCTCCCCCTGTTCGAGGAGATCAAGCCGGTCCTGGAGGCCCAGCCGGAGGTGCGCACCGCGAGCACCCGGCCGGGGCCGCTCACGGGGGCGCTGGAGGCCCGCAGGCTCTCCTTCCGCTACTCCGACGACGGCCCCCTGATCCTCGACGACGTGTCCTTCGAGATCCGGCCCGGCGAGTTCGTGGCGATCGTCGGCCCGAGCGGCTGCGGCAAGTCGACCCTGCTCAGGCTGCTGATCGGCTTCGACCGCCCGGTATCGGGGAGTGTCCTCTACGACGGCCAGGACCTGGCCGCCCTCGACCAGTCGGCGGTGCGCCGGCAGTGCGGTGTCGTGCTCCAGCACGCCCAGCCGTTCACCGGGTCCATCCTGGACGTCATCTGCGGCACCGAGCCCTACACGCCCGAGGAGGCGATGGCGGCGGCCGCGATGGCGGGGCTCGCGGAGGACATCCAGCGGATGCCGATGGGGCTGCACACCATCGTCTCGGGCAGCGGGGCGATCTCCGGCGGCCAGCGCCAACGGCTGATGATCGCCCAGGCGTTGATCCGGCGGCCCCGCATCCTCTTCTTCGACGAGGCGACCAGCGCGCTGGACAACGACACCCAGCGCACGGTCATCGAGTCCACCAAGGCCCTCAACGCCACCCGGATCGTCATCGCCCACCGGCTGTCCACGGTGCTGGACGCGGACCGCGTGATCGTGATGGAGAACGGCAAGGTCGCCCAGCAGGGCCCGCCCGCACAGCTCCTCGCGGATACGGGCGGGCGGCTGCACGAGCTGGTACGGCGTCAGATGGCGTGAGGCGGGACTCCCGTCAGCCCGTCCCGGGGACCGGCGCGCCCGAGGGGACCCCGGCGTCGACGTACGCCTGGTAGAGCTCCTTCCAGTGCGGTTCCTCACGATGCCCGCCGCCGGCCCGTGCGTCGAGGGAGGCCAGACACACCTCCCATCCGGCACCGTTGCGGGCGGCGGAGTCGGCGGCGCCGAGGACGTTGGTGAGGGTGAAGCGGGTCCGCTTCTCGTCCAGGGCCTCCAGGTCGAAGTGCACTTCGTCGCCGCCCCATGCGAAGGACAGGTGACGGGGTGCGTCCACGGCGACGACCCGGCCCGTGGAGTCCTCCATGTGGGGATCACCGCTGAACTTGACGGTGCCGCCGGGGCGCAGCTCGATCTCGGCCCGGGACGGGAACCAGTGTGCGAGTTCGTCGGCGTCGGTCACGAACTGCCAGACCCGGGCGACGGGATGGTCGTAGGTGCGGCTGAAGCGGACGGCGGAGCGGCCGTCGTCCAGGGTCAGGTAGGTGCCGGTGAGGTCTGCGGCCATGGTGGATCAGTCCTTCGGGGCGGGTTCCTCGGGGGTGTCCGGCGCCGTCGCGTCCAGGCGGTCGCCGAGTGCGTCCAGGCTCGTGTTCCAGAGCTTGCGGTAGGGAGTCAGCCAGGCGTCCAGCTCGGCGATCGGGCCGGGGTCCAGGGCGTAGACCCGCCGCTGCGCGTCCTGGCGCACCCGGACCAGGCCCGCGTCCCGGAGCACTCGCAGATGCTTCGACGTGCTGGGCTGGCTCAGTCCGCACGCCTCCACGATCTCCCCCACGGGCCGGGGCCGCTCGAGGAGGAGCGCGACGATGGCCCGCCGGTGCGGGTCGGCGAGGGCGGTCCAGAGCCGGGCGTCGGACATGGCACCCAATATGCCTCGTGAGTTATATGCCAGTCAAGGCATGCGAGTACACCGCGCCACCCCTCGCTAGCGAAACGTTGCCGTTTCGCTCCAGGTGGTCTAATCTCGTCGCGTACGAAACGGTTTCGTTTATGAACCGGATGAGCACCGGCCGACTTTCCCTGGAGTTCTCCCATGTCCCAGAAGACCCTGACCGAAAGCGGGCGGGAGGGTGCCGTCGAAGCACCGGCCGCCGCTTCGGCCAAGCGGTGGTGGATCCTCGCCGTCATCGCGCTCGCCCAGCTGATGGTGGTGCTCGACGCGACCATCGTGAACATCGCCCTTCCCTCGGCCCAGGCCGACCTCGGCTTCTCTGACGGCAACCGGCAGTGGATCGTCACGGCCTACGCCCTGGCGTTCGCCTCCCTGCTGCTGCTCGGCGGCCGGATCGCCGACCTCTTCGGCCGCAAGACCGCCTTCCTCGTCGGGGTCTTCGGCTTCGCGGCCGTCTCCGCGCTCGGCGGTGCCGCCACCAACTTCGAAATGCTGGTCACCGCCCGTGCCCTGCAGGGCGCCTTCGGCGCGCTCCTCGCACCGGCCGCGCTGTCCCTGCTGAACACGACGTTCACCGACGCCCGCGAGCGGGCCAGGGCGTTCAGCGTGTACGGCGCGATAGCCGGCGCCGGTGGCGCGGTGGGTCTGCTGCTCGGCGGCGTCCTGACCGACGCGCTCGACTGGCGCTGGACGCTGTACGTCAACGTCGTCATCGCCGTCGTCGCCTTCGCCGGCGGCTGGCTGCTGCTGCACAACCACCGGGACGCCGCGAACTCCAAGCTGGACGTGCCCGGCACGCTGCTGGTCGCCGCCGGCCTCTTCTCCCTGGTGTACGGCTTCTCCAACGCCGAGACGCACGACTGGGACTCCCCCGCGACCTGGGGCTTCCTGATCGCCGGCGGTGTCCTGCTGGCCGCCTTCGCCTGGTGGCAGACCCGTGCCGCACACCCGCTGCTGCCGCTGCGCATCCTGCTGGACCGCAACCGGGCGGCCTCCTTCCTGGCCGTGCTGATCTCCGGCGGCGGCATGTTCGGCGTGTTCCTCTTCCTGACCTACTACCTCCAGCTGAACCTGGGCTTCAGCCCGACGAAGACCGGTGTGGCGTTCCTGCCGATGGTCGCCGCCCTGATGGTCGCGGCCCAGGTCGGCACCACCGTGCTGGTCCCCCGGATCGGACCGAAGACGGTCGTCCCGCTCGGCTTCGCGGTCGCCGCGGTCGGCATGGCCTGGCTGACCGGGATCGGCGTCGGCTCCAGCTACCTGTCCGCCGTGCTGCCCCAGCTGATCGTGACCGGCTTCGGCCTCGGCCTGGTCATGCCGCCGGCCATGCAGCT
The DNA here is from genome assembly GCF_029893805.1 of Streptomyces sp. SAI-135. Taxonomy (NCBI): domain Bacteria; kingdom Bacillati; phylum Actinomycetota; class Actinomycetes; order Kitasatosporales; family Streptomycetaceae; genus Streptomyces; species Streptomyces sp. SAI-135. Next base: position 8,299,426 of record NZ_JARXYP010000002.1, on the reverse strand, counting down.
GGCCACCGGCGGGGTCGCGGCCGAGGACGCGGGAGTCGCCTCCGCCACCGTCAACGCCATGCAGCAGGTGGGCGGTTCGATCGGTACGGCCCTCCTGAACACCCTGGCCGCGAGCGCCGCCACCGACTACCTGGCCGGCAAGGACCCGACCGACAAGCTGGTCCAGGCCCGGGCCACGATCGAGAGCTACACCACCGCCTTCTGGTGGTCGGCGGTGCTCTTCGCCGCCGGAGCGCTGATCGCCTTCCTGCTCTTCCGGCGCGGGGTGCCGGAGCAGGACGCGGACGCCGCGCCTGTCGTCCACATGTAGTCGCAGCACCGGGAGCCGCCGGCCCGAAGGGTCGCCGTCAGCAGGGAGACGGCGGCCCTTCTCGCTGCCCGGGGGCACCGCATCCGCCATGACGGGGCGTCACTTGCGGGCGCGGTGCCGACGTATGGTGCCCGTCCGGTGGCTGAGAGCGACGCTTCGTCTGCGCGCCCGGCGTTGGAAGGGGTTCTGCGTGGGTACCCACAGGGCCATGCGGATAAGCGTGGTGGATGTGGGTTCGAACACGGTCCGTCTGGTGGTGGCGGACGCCGAGGACGGGGTGCCCTTGCCGGTGCACACCGCGAAGTGGCGGTTGAGACTCGCCGACCATGTGCGGCCGGGCGGCCCGATACCCGACGAGGCCGTGGAACGCCTGGTGGAGGCGGTGGAAGGCGCGAGCCGGACCGCCGCCCGATGGGGCGCGGCCGGACCGCTGGCCTTCGCGACCGCGGTCGTGCGCTCGGCACCCAACCGTCAGGAGGTGCTGCGCACCGTCCGGACCCGGACCGGCGTCGGGCTGTACACCCTGCCGGGCGAGGTGGAGGCGGAGCTCACCTTTCTGGGCGCGCGGCGCTGGATGGGCTGGCGCGCGGGACCGCTCGCGCTGTTCGACATCGGCGGCGGGTCACTCGAAGTCGCCTTCGGGCGCGGGCGGTTGCCGGACTACGTGGCCTCGCTGCCGCTGGGCGCGGGCCGGCTGACACACGAGTTCTTCGAGGGGCAGGACCCGCCGCCCCCGGAGGCGGTGCGGGCGCTGCGCCGCAAGGTCCGCCACCAGCTGCGGGACGTGGCGTCACGGATCCGCTGGGAGGGACCGCGCACCGCGGTGGCCACCTCACGCACCTTCGAGCAGTTGGGCCGGCTGTGCGGGACCCCGCCCGGGCGGCGCGGGCCGTTCGTGGAACGCCGGATGCACCGCGCCGACCTGCGGGAGGCCGTCGAGCGTCTGGCCGTCCTCCCGGCCGCACGGCGGGCCGAGCTGCCCGGAATCTCCGCTCCGCGCGCCGCACAGAGCTTGGCCGGTGCCCTCGTGGGGCACACGGCCATGAAACTCACCGGGGTCAGGACCGTCACGATCTGCCCCTGGGCGATCCGCGAGGGGGTGCTGCTGCGCCACATCGAGGACGGCGCCTCCTGGTGGGCCGAGATCGCCCGCCGCAACGAGGAGAACACCGTCCCCGCTGAGCCGGTGCCCCTGCGCATCGCGGCCGCCACCACCTGAACGAGAGAACGAGGAGACAGCCGTGCCGGAGAAGAAGCAGAAGCCCGACAGCGCCCTGGACGAGGTCCTGCACGAGTTCGAGGACGCCGAGAAGCGGGTCCGGGACTCCGACGAGCAGCGGGCGCACAGGGGCGAGGCCGGGGACGCGACCAGCCCCAATCAGCACGCCCAGGAGGACGCCTCCGGAGAGTGACGCCGGACCGGCCCCGGGCGGACGGTGGGTGATCCGCCGCCGCCCGGGTACCCGGGGCCCATGCCTCAGGACCCTCGAGAACCACAGCTGCCGCCGGCCCGGGGCCCGGTCTCCGCCGCAGTCCAGGAATACCTGCTCGGCGCCGGACCGCTGCCGCGCCACGAGACCGTCGCCGGGGCGGACGTGTACGGCGACGACCTCCAGCTGGCCCTCTACATCTGCTACGAACTGCACTACCGCGGCTTCCGGGGCGTCTCCCCCGACCACGAGTGGGACCCCGACCTGCTGCGCACCAGGGCGGCGCTGGAACACCGCTTCCTGACCGCCCTGCGCTCGGACACCCCGGTCCACGACAGCGTCGAGGACGCGCTCGCCGGGCTTCTCGTGGAACCGGTCGACGGCACCGGAGTCAGCCACTTCCTGCGCAAGGAGGGCGACCTGTGGCACGTACGGGAGTACGCGGCCCAGCGCTCCCTCTACCACCTCAAGGAGGCCGACCCGCACGCCTGGGTGCTGCCCAGGCTCTGGGGCCGGGCCAAGGCGGGCATGGCGGCGGTGGAGTTCGACGAGTTCGGCGGCGGCCGCCCCGACCGCGTCCACGCCCTCCTGTTCGCGAACCTGATGACCGACCTGGGCCTGGACACGACGTACGGGCACTATCTGGACGCGGCCTGCGCGGAAATGCTCGCGACGGTGAACCTCATGTCCCTGCTGGGCCTGCACCGCAGCCTGCGCGGAGCGCTGGTGGGCCATTTCGCGGCGGTCGAGATCACCTCGTCGCCCGGCTCCAGGCGGCTCGCCGAGGCGATGCGCCGCACCGGCGCGGGACCGGCCGCCGAGCACTTCTACGACGAGCACGTCGAGGCCGACGCCGTCCACGAACAGGTCGTACGGCATGAGGTGATCGGCGGCCTGCTGGCCGAGGAACCGCATCTGGCCGCCGACGTCGCCTTCGGTATCGACGTCACCGGTCATGTCGAGGACCGGCTCGCGGACCGGCTCCTGCGTGACTGGCGGGACGGGCGTTCCTCCCTGCGTACTCCGCTGGCTTCCGAAATCCACCATATTTCCTGAATGCCGGGGTACTTGGGCATGGTGAGATCACTGAACCCCCCTCTGGTCCTCCCCGGTGTCTACAGCCCGCAGGAGGACACCGCGCTGCTGGCCGGGGCCCTGAGCGAAGAACCGCTGCCGCCCGGCGCGGACGTCCTGGACGTGGGCACCGGGACCGGTGCCCTCGCCCTCCAGGCGGCCCGCCGGGGCAGCCGCGTGACCGCGGTCGACGTGTCGTGGCGGGCGGTGTGCACGGCCCGGGCGAACGCCTGGCTGACCGGCGCGTCGGTCCGGGTCCGGCGCGGAAACCTCTTCCACCCCGTGCGGGACCAGTCGTTCGACCTCATCCTGACCAACCCGCCGTACGTGCCGGCGCCGACGGGTGCCCGGCCGCCGCGCGGAAAGGCGCGGGCCTGGGACGCGGGGCACGACGGGCGGTTCGTCCTGGACCGTGTCTGCCGGGAGGCCCCCGCCCTGCTGCGCCCCGGCGGAGTGCTGCTGATCGTGCACTCCGAACTGAGCGACTCCGGACGGACCGTGGGGCATCTGCGCGAGGCCGGTCTCAAGGCCGCCGTGACCCGCCGTCACCGCGTCGCGTTCGGACCGGTACTGCGGACGCGGGAGGACTGGCTGCGCCGTCGTGGTCTGCTGTCCGCGGCCGACGAGAAGGAAGAGCTGGTGGTCGTCCGTGCCGAACTCCCCCTCTGACTCCGGCTCCGACCGGCCGTGCCGCATCCGGGTCCAGCACCGCGGCCCCCTGCTCGTGGAGGGACCCGTGGAGGTGGAGCTGGAGGACGGCTCCACGGTCGCCTCCGACCGCTTCCGGGTGGCACTGTGCACCTGCCGGCGCAGTCGACGCTATCCGTGGTGCGACACCAGCCACCGTGAGCGGACCCGTTCATAGCCAAGAAGTCGATGCGGGGCGGCCATGGCACGGGAGTCCGACGACCGTGCTGCCCTTAGGGGAGGAAGGCATGTGACCCGAGGGTCCGGCGGACGGCCCCACTCCGTCCGCCGGACCTCGGTGCGGGATCACGGGGTTCCGTGAGAGGGGCGGCACTCCCCAACTGCGGGCCCCCCGGGCAGGTCACGGGTACCACGCGACCCCGGTCTTCAGAACGCGAAGACGGTCCCGTAGGAGCTCTTCACGCACTCGTTGGCGAAGGTGCGTTCGTAGGAGACGCGCTGGCCCCGCCAGACGCCCTCGACCGTGACCACGACGGGGTCGTACTCCCTGGTGCACATGGCGTCGGAGCCGGCCCCGAGGGCGTCGAAGTCCCCTTGCGCGGCACGCAGTTCGGCGCAGGCGGCGGTCGCGGCCGGATGGGTGCCCGAGGAGGTCGGGGCACAGGTCAGGGTCACGGCGCGTTCCGGGGTGACGGCGGCGGCGCTCTCGCCGTGGCCGAGGGTGAGCACCAGGGCCGACGGTGCGTACAGGCCCTGGGCGGCGGCCGGTTCGGCGAGGGCGGCCCCGGTCAGGGGCCCGCAGACGGCGGTGGCCGTGAGGCCGAGGGTTGCTGCCCAGCGCGCGGTGTTCCGCATTGTGTGCATCCTTCCGCTGGATTCGAGGGTGTGCCCTCCGACTCGGTCGGTGCCGGAGCGGCGAGCGCGAGTCTGCCGAGTCCCGGCCCGAACTTCACATCGACCCCACAGCTTTCAGTAACCTTGCGTGTTGAATCAGTGGCGTGAAGTCACATCATCCGAACAGCTGAGCCCCTCAACCCGGCGGTTCTTGATCGCCCGATCCGGCCGGATGGCCTGATTACCCCGCCTCGGCAATAGGCCTGAAACATTCCGCTTCAGCTGTCGGCACACCTCGTCACGGCCCCTTGCGTTCATGAGGGCGTGGAGTAATCGTCATTACATGATTACCGACGAACAGCGAGAGAAGCTGCGCGGCTGGTTCACCGGCCGCTTGCCCGACGACCTCTTCGAAGCCCTGGTCGAGGTGGTCGCCGACCGCGAGGAGATCACCGTGATCGGCCGCATCCCCGGGCCCCGGCTCACGGGGGACGTCTCGGGCGCCGAGCGGGAGGCGGCCGTACAGGGCCGGATCCAGGAGTTCCGGGAGCGCACCCGCGAGGACCGGGTCGCGGTCGCCCGCGAGGCCGAGCACCAGTTCCGCCGCAAGGTGTCCTGGGGCGTGGAGTGCGACGGTGAGCGCGCCCTGTTCACGCATGTGGCCGCGCCCGTGATGACCCGGCTGCGCCAGCCCGAGCGCCAGGTCCTGGACACCCTCATCGCCGGCGGGGTCGCCCGCAGCCGCAGCGACGCGCTCGCCTGGTGCGTCCGGCTGGTCCAGCGGCACACCGACGACTGGCTCTCCGAGCTGCGCGAGTCCCTGGAGCACGTCCAGCGGGTGCGCGAGCGCGGGCCCGACACCGAGGGGGTGGCCGAATCCTCCACCGGGGGCCCTGAAGATGGATGAAACGTCCACTGGCCGCGGAACGTGGACCGGCCGTACCGTCGGCACACCCCAGCAGGACGGTCTCCGTGTACGCCGTACACCCCGCGGTGTGCCCGGACCGTCCTCCCCCGCCGCGCCACCCCGCGCTCCACCGCCGTACTCCCCGCTGGAGCCCCCTTGTCCCCGCAGTCCGGCACCGCCGAGCAGTCCCTCACCGAGGTCGAGACCCACGGGGTGGAGCGCATCCCCGACGCGGACCGCACCGCGACCCCGCTCGACCTGTTCCGCCTGGCCTTCGGCGGCGCGAACACCTTCTCCACCTGTGTCCTCGGCGCCTTCCCGATCCTCTTCGGGCTCTCCTTCTGGCAGGGGCTCGCCGCCACCCTCCTCGGCGTGCTCGTCGGCGCGCTGATCCTGTGCCCGATGGCGGTGTTCGGCCCGGTCAACGGCACCAACAACGCCGTCTCCTCCTCCGCTCACCTCGGCGTGCACGGCCGGGTGGTCGGCTCCTTCCTCTCCCTCCTGACGGCGATCGCGTTCTTCTCCATCTCGGTGTGGAGCTCCGGCGACGCCCTGGTCGGCGGCGCGCACCGGCTCTTCGGCCTGAGCCGCGATGATCTGACGTACGCCCTCGCGTACGCGCTGTTCGCCGGTCTGGTCCTCGCCGTGTGCGTGTACGGGTTCCGGTTCATGCTGTTCGTCAACAAGGTCGCGGTGGCCTCGGCGACCGTGCTCTTCCTGCTGGGCGCGATCGCCTTCGCGGGCGACTTCGACGCGTCGTACGCGGGCGTCTTCACGGATACGGCGGACGCGGCGACCAAGGACCTGTTCTGGCCGTCGTTCATCGGCGCGGCGCTGATCGTGCTGTCGAACCCGGTGTCGTTCGGCGCGTTCCTCGGCGACTGGTCGCGCTACATCCCGGCCGGCACCCCGCGCCGCCGGGTGATGGGCGCCGCGTTCCTCTCCCAGCTCGCGACGCTGGTGCCGTTCGTCTTCGGGCTGGCCACGGCCAGCATCATCGCGGCGAAGGCGCCCGACTACGTCGATCCCGCCGCCCCGGACTTCGTCGGCGGACTGCTCGCGATCTCGCCGGGCTGGTACTTCCTGCCGGTCTGCCTGCTGGCGCTGATCGGCGGCATGTCGACCGGCACGACGGCCCTGTACGGCACCGGCCTCGACTTCTCCTCGGTGTTCCCGCGGCTGTCACGGGTTCAGGCGACGCTGCTGGTGGGCGTGTTGTCGATCGTGTTCATCTTCGTCGGACGCTTCGGGCTCGACCTCGTGCAGTCCATCTCGACCTTCGCCACGATGATCATCACCTGCACCACCCCGTGGATGGTGGTGATGATGCTGGGCTTCTGGACCCGGCGCGGCTGGTACGACCCGGACGCCCTCCAGGTCTTCAACCGGCGTCAGCGCGGCGGCCGTTACTGGTTCACGCACGGCTGGAACTGGCGGGGCATGACCGCGTGGTGGGTGGCCGCGGTGCTCGGCGTGCTGTTCACCAACATCCCGGGGCAGTTCGTGGGCCCGCTGGGCGATCTGGCGAACGGCGTCGACATCAGCCTGCCGCTGTCGCTGGTGGTGGCCGCGGTGCTGTTCCTGACGCTGCTGCGGCTCTTCCCCGAACCGCGGGCCGTGTACGGGCCCGAGGGGCCCCGGCTGGCGCGCACCGTCGAGGTACCGGTGCCGCCGGTCACCGGGCCCGGGGCACCTTCGGTGCCGTCGGCTACGTTGCGGGCATGACTGATTTCGTACTCGTGGCAGGAGCGCGCCTGTCGGCGTCGGCGTGGGACGAGGTCGCGGCCGAGCTGCGCGCGGCCGGCCACCGGCCCCATCCGCTGACGCTGTCGGGTCTCGCGGAGAAGCGGGGCGTCCCCGCGGGGCAGCAGACCCATGTGCGGGACGTCGTCGAGGAGGTCGAGCGCCTCGACCTGCGCGAGGTCGTGCTGGTCGGGCACAGCTACGCGGGTGTCCCCGTGGGGCAGGCGGCCGCTCGGATCGGTGACCGGCTGGCACGGGTGGTCTTCGTGGACTCCGAAGTACCCGTGGACGGCGAGTCGTTTCTGTCGGGGTGGGAGAGCGACCACATCCGCGAGGCCGTGGCGGAGCACGACGGCTTCTGGCCGCCCGCCCCCGCGGACCACTTCGCCGGCCAGGGGCTCACGGACGAGCAGATCGCCCGGATCATCGACCGCTCGTGCCCGCACCCGGGGGCGACGCTCACCGAACCCGCCGTCCTCACCCGGCCCTTGAGCGAACTCCCGGCGACGTACGTCAAGTGCCGCCTCGACGACGAGGAACCGCCGCCCGTCGTGGCGGAGTTGGTGAAGAGCGGGCACTGGGAGCTGGTCGAGATCGACACCGGACACTGGCCGATGTTCTCCCGGCCGGCCGAACTGGCAGGGATTCTCGCCGGCCTGGGCCCGGCCTCCCCCTCCTGACCAGGGGCCGCCCCCGATATCGTCGGCGCACCCGACGAGGAGAGGCGGTTGCGGCGGATGGCCAGGCACTGGGCGGACTTCCAGTACGAGATCTATCTGAACGGGATGTCGGGTGCGGTGCCCCGGCTGCCCACCGACCTGACCCGGCTGGAGGAGCTCACCGAGCAGCGCCTCGGCCCGGGACCCGTGGGCTACGTGGCGGGCAGCGCGGGCGACGGCAGTACCGCGCGGGCGAACCGGGCGGCGCTGGAGCGGCGCCGGATCGTCCCGCGCATGCTGCGGGACGTCCACGAACGCGACCTGTCCGTCGAGGTGCTGGGCCGGCCGCTGCCCGCCCCGCTGGCCCTCGCACCGGTCGGCGTCCTGTCGATCATGCACCCGGACGCGGAGCGTGCGGCGGCGCGGGCCGCGGCGGCACAGGGCGTGCCCTACATCCTGTCGTCCGCCGCCAGCACGCCGATGGAGCAGGTCGCCGAGGCGATGGGGGACGCCGAGCGCTGGTTCCAGCTGTACTGGCCGAAGGACCCGCAGGTGGCCCTGAGTTTCCTGCACCGGGCCAAGGCGGCGGGGTACACGGCACTGGTCGTCACCCTGGACACCCCGTTGCTGTCCTGGCGGCCCCGCGATCTCGACCAGGCGTATCTGCCGTTCCTGCACGGGGTGGGCACCGCCAACTACTTCTCCGACCCGGCCTTCCAGGCGGGCCTGGCCAAGCCGGTGCACGAGGATCCGAACGCGGCCGTGCTGCACTTCGTCGGCATGTTCTCCGATCCCGGCAAGACGTGGCCCGACCTCGCGCTGCTCAGGGAGCACTGGGACGGGCCGATCGTCCTCAAGGGCGTCCTGCACCCGGACGACGCCCGCCTCGCCGCCGACGCCGGCATGGACGGGGTCGTGGTCTCCAACCACGGCGGCCGGCAGGTCGCCGGGTCCGTCGCGGCGGCCGACGCGCTGCCGAGGGTGGTGGCGGCGGTCGGCGACCGGCTGACCGTGCTCTTCGACAGCGGTGTCCGCACCGGCGACGACGTCTTCAAGGCCCTGGCGCTCGGCGCCCGCGCGGTGCTCCTCGGCCGTCCGTACGTCTACGGCCTCGGCCTGGACGGACAGGCCGGCGTCGAGCACGTGATCCGCTGCCTGCTCGCCGAGCTGGACCTCACGCTCGCCCTCTCCGGACACGCGAGCCCGGCCACGGTCGGCCCCGACGACCTCGTGGAGGCCCCCTCCTGAGGGGAGGCCACCACGAGATCCACGAGCGGAGTCCCTAGATCCGGTCCGTGAGCTCGGCGGGCCGGGCCTGCGGGCCCTCGCTCCCGGTGACCGACAGCGAGCCGGGACTGGCGCCGGTGGCCGCGTCGGCCAGCCACCGCTGCTGGTCCGAGCCGTCGCGGACCTTGACGACGACGTCGGCACCCGGGTCCTCGGCGGTGGGCGCGAGGGCGAGCCGCTCGTCCCAGCGGGGCAGTAACTCCCCCTGCACGGTGAGGTCGTAGCGCACGTCGTCGGCCCGCTGCGCCTTCTCGTCGGCGCAGGTTCCGAGGACGACCACGCCCGCGTCCTTGTGCGAGTCCAGGCACAGCCCGGGGTTGGCCTCGCTGCGCAGCAGCCCGTCGATGCCGTACGACCACCGCTGTGTCAGGTCGGTCGAGCAGGCGGCGAGTTCGGTGGCCGCGCCCGCCCTCACGGTGCCCCGGATGTCGAGGCAGAGGTCGGCGGCGGCGTTGCGCAGCCGGGTCACCGCCGGTGCGGTGGGCAGTTGGGCGGTGCCCGGGGTGGGGGTGGCGGTGTCCGGGGTCGGGTCTCCTCCGGTGGCGCTGGTGGAGGCGGCCGGGTCGGCACCGCCGTCGTGCGACCACAGGCCGGCCGCGAGCATGGCGGCGAGGAGGCCCGCGGAGGTGAGGCCCACTCCGGTGAGCAGCGTCCGGGACGACCGCAGGCCCCCGCCCTCGCCGGGAGCGCGGCGGCCGGGCGCCGGGATGCGCGCGAGGATGCGGCGGCGTGCCGCGCCGTGCCGGCCGGAACCCCGGCCGCGGGCCGCCGTCGGGGGCGTACGCCCGGCGCGCAGTTCGAGGTAGCGGCGGGCACCCCAGCCCAGCACCGACTCGGCGATCAGGATGCCCAGACCGCCCTCGAAATGGCTCAGTTGTTCCGCGGCGGAACGGCAGTATCGGCACTCCGCGAGATGCTGCTGGACATCCGGCAACAGGGCTCCGCCGCGGCGAATGGGAACGTCGAGGAGGCGGTTGTAGAAGCGGCAGTCCTTCGTCGGCGCGAGTTCCCGATGGGCATGTACACACCCTTCGCGGAATTTTTCACGCGCCTGTTCGAGTGTGGCCGACGCGGTCTCGGTGTCCATGCCGAGGAGCGCGGCGGGCACGGCTATCGACTCCGCCTCCACCTCGGTGTGCCACAGCAGACAGCGGGCGAGTCCGGGAAGGGACTGGAATGAGCGCTCGGCGAGCTTGCGGTTTTCGGGGGTCATGGACTTGGCGGCCCGCATCCCGCGGCCGCCGTTCGGTTTCACCAGGTCCGGCAGAACACCGGTCGTCCGGTCCTCGGCCGTCCACTCCTTGACCGTGTCCCGCACGGCCACGAGGGTTCTGGGGCGCAGCGCGAGGGCCGGTTCGCCGAGCGCGAGCCGGTCCAGGACCTGGTGGAAGGCGGCCGCGGCCACCATGGTGGCGGTCTCGGACGGGGAGGCGAGGCAGATGACCGCGTATTCGTGGGCCGGCTTCCAGTGGCGGGCCATGAGCAGGGCGACGGCCTGGGTGGCCTCGGCGTCGGGGCGGCCCCTGAGGCGGGCGGCGAGATCCTCGTCGGATTCTCCCGAGGCGCCGCCGGGCGGCGGGTAAGGAGGGAGCGGGGGGTGGGGGGTTGGCACTGAGCGGGTTTCCTTCCCACGGACATGGGACTCACAGAAAGTTCCCCTGCCGAAAAGGAGTGCCGAAGGGGCATTCCTTTCGGACGCGAGGGTGGGAAGCACGAATTCGCCGGCGCCCCTCCGACCCGGTTCCCCACGGGACGAATGCGACCCGGCCTTGCCCCCCACACAGGTGGTTCACCCTTGCACAGGTCACTCACGGCCAACAAGGCACCCGGGCAACATCCGCATCACTTTGAAAGATGGTCAGACGAAGTCGCAACTGCGTGCCCTCGCACCGGCTTTCGACATTCCGTGCGCCCCGTGTGAAACCCGCGCACGCGCCGGAGCACCGCGCACGCTCCCCCGGGGCGGTGAGCGGTAGTCCACTGGAGTCGGCCCTTCTCGGAGGCCCCCGCGCGGGACGGCGGCTCTTCCGCGCGACACCCCGGCCGCCGACCCCGTTCCTCCCGCCCTCGGTCGGCGGCCCCGGGGGCGAGGTGGTCGGCGTCCGGCCGGGGCACTCGCGTCCTGCTCGGGACCTTCTGCGCGCCCCGGCCTCCTCAGATCTGCCAGGAGCGCAGCCGGTCGGCCGCGCCGTACACGTCGGTCTTGCCGGAGATCAGATCGCGGGCCAGGTCGACGAGGGCGCCGTAGGGCGGGTCGATGCCGACGCCGCTGACGAACATGTAGGCCACGGCGGTGGCACAGGCGAAGCGGGCGTTGGCCGACGGTAAGGGCTTGAGCAGGGCCAGGGTGTGCAGGAGGGCGGCGGCGCGCCAGGCCGGGTCGGAGTCCACGCCGAGGCGGGGCGGGTCGACGCGGTGCCGGGCGACGGCGGCGACCAGGGCCGAGAAGTCGTTGATCGTGGGCTGGTCTGGCAGGACCTCTTCGTGCCGCTGGAGCAGCCAGGGCACGTCGATGTGGACGACGGAAGCCATCGGTCAGGCGACCCGCCCCGCGCCCTTGGCGGCCGGTTCGTCCTCCGGGAAGGCGGCGGCGAACTCGTCGGCGTGGGCGGAGAAGAAGCGCCGGAACGCCTCCGCGCCCTCCTGAAGGGCCCGGTGCCGGGCGATGTCGGCCGCGGCGGCCTCACGCACGAGGGCCTTCATCGACGTACCGCGCTCCTTGGCGATCTGGCGCAGGTCCTCTAGCTCGCGATCGCTGAACTCCACATTGAGAGCTGGCATGCTCTCAACGGTACCGCGCGGGTACTTGACCGTAAATACGCGCAGCTCGGGGCGGCTGTGGAGCGGTACCGCGAAGGCCCGAGAGCGGTGTCCGACTCCCGCCGGAGGGGCGGTGGGCAGCCTCCCACACTCGAAAACTCTGTCCGCGGCTGCTGCCCGTCGCCCGTGAGCTGGGCGGCCCGGCTCGGACGTCCGGCCCCCTGGCCCGGCTCCCTGGAGGAGTGGCTGGAGCGCTGCCACGCGGCGCGGTGATCGGCCTCGCCGAGCACGGCACCGACTACACGGGCGGCGAGTTCCTGCTGGTCGAGCAGCGGCCCCGAGCGCAGCCCCGGGGCACGGCGACCGTGCTCCCCCGGCGATGCGGCACGGGGTGAGCGTGGCGCGCTCCGGCCGGAGGCACGCGCTGGGGATCGTCTTCCACGACGCGTCCTGGATGAGGCGTGGGTCACATTCGCGAGCCGGATGTCACATTCCGGGGCCGCGGGACCTCGCAGTAGTGAGCGCGCTACCGGGAGGCCACAGGAATGTCCGAGATCCCCGTACCCGACGCCGAGGCGGCGACCGGTGTCTTCGTCGAGCACCGGGAGCTGCTGTTCGGCGTCGTCTACAACATGCTGGGCAGCGTCGCCGACACCGAGGACGTGCTCCAGGACACGTGGTTGTCGTGGTCGCGCCGGGGCCCGGGCGGGGTCGACAACCCCCGTGCCTATCTGGTGCGGATCGCCGTCAATCACGCGCTCCAGCGGCGGGCGGTGGTCAGCCGCCGCCGGGAGACCTATGTCGGCCCGTGGCTGCCCGAGCCCCTGGTCGCCGACGAGGACGGCGCCGACGACCCCGCGCTGCGCACCGAGTCCGTGTCGCTGGCGATGCTGGTGGTCCTGGAGTCGCTGTCCCCGCTGGAACGCGCGGTGTTCGTGCTGCACGAGGTGTTCGGGTACGCGCACACCGAGATCGCGGAGATCCTCGACCGCACCCCGGCCGCCGTACGGCAGGTGGCCCGTCGCGCGCGGGCCCATGTCCATGCCCGCCGTCCGCTGTACGAGGCGCATCCGCGGGTCCGCCGGGAGGCGACCGAGCGGTTCGTGCGGGCCGCGGTGGGCGGCGACATCGCGGAGCTGATGGAGATCCTCGCGCCGGACGTGACGGTGTGGACGGACGGCGGCGGCAACCGCAGGCCCGCGGCGCTGCGCCCGGTGCACGGCCGGGACAAGGCGGTACGGCTGCTCACCGGTTACGCGAAGCGGGGCGGGGCCGGGGCCGGCTCCCTGGAGCTGCGCTACCGCCGGGTCAACGGCGACGACGCGGCCGTGCTGTTCCAGGGCGACGCGCCCTACGCGGTGATCGTCATGGACCTCACCGCGGAGGGCGACCGCGTCTCGGGCCTCTTCGTCGTCAGCAATCCCGACAAGCTCACGCATGTGCAGAAGGAGGAGGCGTGACACGCACGGAACGCCCGGCGGAGCCGGGGAAGGGCGAGCGGCTGTCCGGCTGGCTCGACGGACGGCTCGGCACCCGCACCCTCGGCGCGAAGTACCTGCGCAAGGTCTTCCCGGACCACTGGTCCTTCCTGCTCGGCGAGATCTGCCTCTACAGCTTCGTGGTCCTGATCCTGACCGGCGTGTGGCTCACCCTGTTCTTCCATCCGTCGATGAACGAGGTGACGTACCACGGCAGTTACACGCCCCTGAACGGGGTGCGCATGTCGGAGGCGTACGCGTCGACGCTGGACATCAGCTTCGACGTGCGCGGCGGGCTGCTGATCCGGCAGCTCCACCACTGGTCGGCGCTGATCTTCGTCGCCGCGATGCTCACGCACATGATGCGGCACTTCTTCACCGGCTCGTTCCGCAAGCCGCGCGAGGTCAACTGGATGTTCGGCTGGACGCTGCTGTTCCTGGGCCTGTTCGAGGGCCTCTTCGGCTACTCGCTCCCGGACGACCTGCTGTCGGGCACGGGTCTGAGGTTCGTGTACGGCGCCACCCTGTCGGTGCCGATCGTCGGGACGTATCTCGCGCTGTTCCTGTTCGGCGGCGAGTTCCCCGGCCATGACATCGTGGCCCGCTTCTACTCGCTGCACATCCTGGTGATCCCCGGCATCATGGCGGCTCTGGTGGTGGCCCACCTGATCCTCGTCGTGTACCACAAGCACACCCAGTTCGCGGGCCCGGGGAAGACCGAACGCAACGTGGTCGGCACCCCGTTCTTCCCGGTGTACCTGGCGAAGGCGGGCGGCTTCTTCTTCCTGGTCTTCGGGACGCTCACCCTCATCGCGGCCGTGGCCTCGATCAACCCCGTCTGGTCGTACGGCCCTTACCGTGCCGACCAGGTGTCCACCGGCGCCCAGCCGGACTGGTACCTGGGGTTCGCGGAGGGGCTGGTGCGGGTGATGCCGGGCTGGGAGATCACCCTGTGGGGGCACACGCTGATCCTCGGAGTGCTCGTCCCGGTCGTGGTCTTCCCGCTCCTGCTGCTCTTCATCGGTGTCTACCCGTTCCTGGAGGCCAGGTTCACCAAGGACAGGCGGGAACACCATCTGCTGGACCGCCCGCGCAACCGTCCGGTCCGCACGGCGATCGGCACCTCCTGGATCAGCCTGTATCTGATCCTGCTGGCCGGGGGCGGCAACGACATCGTGGCGACCCGGCTCCACCTGTCGATCAACACCGTCACCTGGGCGGTACGGATCGGGATGTTCGTCGTCCCGGTGGTCGTCTTCGTCGCCACCCGGCGGATCTGCCTCGGCCTCCAGCTCCGGGACCGCGAGCTGGTGTTGCACGGCCGGGAGACCGGGGTGATCAAGCGGCTGCCGCACGGTGAGTACGTGGAGGTGCACCAGCCGCTCGATCAGGCCCGGCTCCACACGCTCACCGCGCACGAACGGCCCGGTGAGCTGGTGGAGCATGCGCGGGTCAGCCTTGATCCGCCACGAAGGACGCCATCCGGGTCAGGGCCGAGTTCCAGTTGATGGTGTGCTCGTTGGTCGACCAGGACTGGATGTCGTCGATGTAGCAGAACTGGCCGACGCAGCCCTGGAGTTTGCTCTGTGCGTAGGGGTCCTGGATGCCCGAGTTCGGCCCGCCCGCAAGGGTGCCCTTCGGCGGGTTCGGCATGTTCGGGTCGAGCTGGTGGGCGTACCAACGGGCGTGCTGGTTCTGGGAGTTGACCTCGCCGTAGCCGGTCACGTACGAGATGTTCAGGGCGTTGCGGCCGAAGATGTAGTCGATGCCCTGGAGAGCGCCGTCCCGGTACTTCGAGGCGCCGGTGATGTCGTAGGCGGTGGCGATGACGATCCCGTTGTGCAGGATCTGGTGATTGGAGCCCCAGTCGTAGAGGTTGCCCTCGGGGGCGTACGGCATGCCGTAGGGGTGGGCCTTCAGGGTGGCCAGGTAGCCGTCGGCGCCCTTGACCACCGACTGGCGGACCTTGTCGCGGCCGGGCAGCTTGCTGGGCACGGTCGCCAGGTCCAGCCGGGCGGCCGCGGCCGTGCGGGCCCAGTCGTAGCCGACGGGACTGAAGATGTCGGCGGTGTGCACCGGCGAGGCGAGCACACGGTCCTGGAAGGCCTTCTCCCCCGTGGTGAGGTACAGCTCGGCGGCGGCCCAGTAGAACTCGTCGGTGACGTTGTTGTCGGCGTAGGTGCCGCCTCCGGTGCCGTCGCTCTCCGAGGCGTACAGGTCGGGGTGGGCGAGCGCGGCGGTCCAGGCCTTGCGGGCCGCCGCGAGGGCCTTCGCCGCGAACGCCTTGTCGTACGGCTTGTACAGACGGGCGGCCTGCGCGGCCGTCGCGGCGAGGTTCAGGGTGGCCGCGGTGGACGGCGGGTGCAGTTCGCGCTTCTGCGGGTCGTCGCTCGGCAGCAGCGGCAGACCGGTCCACTGCTCGTCGTGGATCTTGTGGTGGGCCATCCCGGCCAGCGGCTGCCCGTCCGGCACCTGCATCTTGAGCAGGAAGTCCAGCTCCCAGCGGGCCTCGTCGAGGATGTCCGGGACCTTGTTGCCGCTCTCGGGGATGGCGAGGGTGCCGTCGCCGAGCCTGGCGGGCTGCCCGGTGCGGGCCAGCAGTTCGCGTTCGTAGGTGCTCAGCACCTCCCAGGTGGAGATGCCGCCGTTGACGACGTACTTGCCGTGGTCGCCGGCGTCGTACCAGCCGCCGGTGACGTCGAGGGTGTAGTCGCACACGCCGGGCTGGCAGGGCACGTTCTTGTCACCCTGGTTGGGGGCCACGTTCACGTGCCCCGCGGCGCGGCCGTAGCCCGGGCGCAGGTCGTCGCGGATGGCGATGCCGCTGCGCTGGGTGTAGTAGTACTTCGCCGCGTCGAGGCGGAGCTGCTCGTAGGCGCCCGTGCCGATATCGAAGGGGCGGCTGGTCTCGCCGTCCGCGACCAGGGTGAGGCCCTCGCCGCGCTTCTTGTAGGCCCCGAAGTCGATGGAGTGGACGTTCTGCCCGGAGGAGGCGTCGACGCCCCGGGGCACGGTCGAGCCGTGGGCGACGACGGCACCGGAGGCGTTCTTGAGCTGCCAGGGCAGCTTGGTCGTGGCGTCCGTGACCAGAGTGGCGTTCTTCGGTCCGGCAGGCAGATAGGCGACCTGGTTGACCCGCACCCGCGGTCCGGTGTCGGGCTCGTACACCTCGGGCGGGACCCCGCCCAGCAGGGAGGCGTCGTCCATGCAGAAGCGGAACGGGTCGGCGCCGCCGCCGAGCTGGAAACCGACCTGGCCCTGGGCGGTGTCGACGGGCGAGGTGAAGGTGTACGAGTAGGAGTTCCCGGACACGCTCAACTGCGGGCTCACCTCGAAGTAGGTGTCGTAGGGCGCCACTTGCAGCCCCACGATCGCGCGCACGACATTCCCTTCGGGCGAGCCCTTCGCGGTGAAGGAGAACTTGTACGACTCGCCCTTCACCAGGGTGACGTCGTTCTGGCCGACGGCGGCGTCCCAGCGGTTGGCGGTGCCGCCGGGCACGTCCGCGCACAACTGTCCGTCGGACACGGCCGCGGTGACGTTGCTGGTGGTCCACCAGGGCTCGACGGCGGTGTCGAAGGTGCCGTTCCTGAGCTGCTCGACCTCCTCGGCGGCGGCCGGGGAGACGGGCGCGGCCACAAGTGCCGCGCCCAGCAGAGCGGTCAGGGACAACAGGGCGGTTCTGCGTCTGTTCACGTCCGGGCTCCTCGGGGAGGTACGGGCCGCGCCCACTATGGGAGCGCTCCCAACTGAGGGTCGCAGGCCATGTTTGTTGCAGTCATGACACCCCGTCAACGGTCCGGACGGGACGGGTTTTCCGTCCGGACCGCCGTCGGCCCGGTTCAGGTACCCGGCACCACCATCTCGGCGATGCGCACCGCGCCCCGGGTCTCGGCCGTCAAGGTGCGGTCGTGGGCTTCTGTCCCCCCATGTCACCTCGGCCGGATTTACGCCTTGACGGCGGTCCGTCCGGGGATGGGGCGTGCGCAGGGGTTCGCCGTTCGTGCGCGGGCACGACGCACTACGCTTGGAACCCAAGTGACGTGTCTGTTCACTGAGAGTGCGCGCAATGGAGTGGCGACGATGACCCTCGTGTACCCGTTCGACGACGCGGCGACGGCGCGGGCCGTCGTCGGTGAGGACGGCACGCTGGTCGCGTGGAACGCCGGCGCGCAGCGGCTGCTGGGCTGGTCGCCCGCCGAGGTCGTGGGCAGACCGGCGGCGAACCTCCTGGTCGGCCAAGGCGGTGAGCTGCCCGACGGGCCCGTCGGCGCCCGCTGGGACGGCACCCTCACCCTGTGCCACCGCGACGGCACGGCCGTGACGGTGTGGCTGCTCGCCCACCACCAGAACTCCTCGGACGGCGGCCCCGGGCATTGGCTCGTGGTCACCCCGCTGGAGCCGGGCGGTCCCCGCTCCCCCGACGACCCGCTGGGCACGGCCGTACTGACCCAATCGCCCTGTGCCGTCGCCGTCTACGACGACGAGCTGCGGCTGCGCCGGATCAACGACGCGATGGCGGACGTGATCGGGCTGCCCGAGAAGCGGATCCAGGGCCTGAGACTCTCCGAGATCGGCGGCAAGCGGCA
This sequence comes from Streptomyces sp. SAI-135, assembly GCF_029893805.1. Classification (NCBI taxonomy): domain Bacteria; kingdom Bacillati; phylum Actinomycetota; class Actinomycetes; order Kitasatosporales; family Streptomycetaceae; genus Streptomyces; species Streptomyces sp. SAI-135. Next base: position 8,281,707 of record NZ_JARXYP010000002.1, on the reverse strand, counting down.
GAGCGAGGAGCTGGAGGAGCACCTGCTGCACGTGCTCACCACCGGCCGGGCGAAAGACGTGCAGACGTACATGCGCACCGGCGGCGAGGACAGCGCGCACGCCTGGCTGGCCCGGATGGCGCCGATCACCGACCCGGCGGGCCGGGTGCGCGGTGTGTGCCTGGCCGCCCACGACTTCACCGACCTCTTCCTCGCCCGGGAGCGGCTCCAGCTGGTCAACGAGGCGAGCGTACGCATCGGCACCACCCTCGACGTCACCCGCACGGCCCAGGAACTGGCCGACGTGTGCATTCCGGCACTCGGTGACTTCGTCAGCATCGACCTGCTGGACCCGCAGGAGAACGGCGAGCCACCGGCGAGGCTCGCACCGCCCGTCGAGCTGCGCCGCGCCGCCCACCAGTCCGTCGAACCCGGCAATCCGCTGGCGGTGGTCAAGCCGGGACACACGGAGGTGTACCCCGCCTCCTCACCGCAGGCCGACTCGCTGACGGCGGGCCGGACCATCGTGGCCACGGTCGCCTCCGGACACCTGGACGAGTGGCTCACCTGGAACAGGACACGTGCCGAGCGGGTCAAGGAGTACGGCGTCCACTCCACGATGTCCGTGCCCATCCAGGCCCGCGGCCAGACCCTCGGGGTCGCCGTCCTCACCCGGTACCGGCGGCCCGACCCCTTCACCCCGGACGACGTGCTGCTGGCCGAGGAGATCACCGCGCGCGCCGCGATCTGCATCGACAACGCCCGCCGCTTCTCCCGCGAGCGCGAGACGGCCCTGGCCCTCCAGCGCAGTCTGCTGCCCCGCTCCCTGCCCCGCACGGCCGCCGTGCAGGCCGCCTCCCGCTATCTCCCGGCCGCCCGGGCCGGGGTGGGCGGCGACTGGTTCGACGTGATCCCCCTGTCGGGCATGCGGGTCGCGATGGTCGTCGGGGACGTGGTCGGGCACGGCATCCAGGCCTCGGCGACGATGGGCCGGCTGCGCACCGCCGTCCGCACCCTCGCCGACATCGACCTGGCCCCCGACGAGCTGCTCACCCACCTCGACGACCTCGTCGTACGGCTGTCCGCGGAGGCCGGCGGTGAGGGCAGCCCCGGCGAGGTCGGGGCCACCTGTCTGTACGCGGTGTACGACCCGGTGTCGCGGCGCTGCACGCTGGCCCGGGCGGGGCATCCGGCACCCGTGATGCTGACACCGGGCGGGCAGGCGCGCCAGGTGGACCTGCCCGCGGGGCCGCCGCTTGGCCTGGGCGGGCTGCCGTTCGAGTCCGCCGAGCTCGCGCTGCCCGAGGGGACCCTGCTGTCCCTGTTCACGGACGGGCTGATCGAGTCCCGGGAGCGGGACGTGGACGCCAGTCACGCGATGCTGTGCGAGGCCCTGGCCATGCCCGCCGACTCCCTGGAGGAGAGCTGCGACCGGGTGCTGCACGCGCTGCTGCCGCCCGGCGGCTCCACGGACGACGTGGCCCTGCTGCTGGCCCGCACCCTGGGCCTGCCCGCCTCCCAGGTGGCGACCTGGGACATCCCCGCCGACCCCTCGCTGGTGGCGCCCGTGCGCAAGCAGGTCGTGGAGCAGCTCGCCCGCTGGGACCTGAGCGAGGCGTCGTTCACGGCGGAGCTGGTGACGAGCGAGCTGGTGACGAACGCCATCCGCTACGGCGCCCGCCCCATCCGGCTGCGTCTCATCCATGACGCGACCACGCTGATATGCGAAGTGTCCGACACCAACCACACCGCCCCGCACCTGCGGCGCGCCAAGACCTGGGACGAGGGGGGCCGGGGGCTGCTCCTGGTCGCCCAGCTCACCCAGCGCTGGGGCAGCAGGCACACGGCCGACGGCAAGACCATCTGGGCGGAGATCGGGCTCCTCGACCTGGAATGAGCCGCGCCCGCGACGGCACGCGTACCGACCGGCGCGGCCGGGTACGCACCTGGAGCGCCCGCCGTGGGGCGGCCGCCCCCGTCACGGTGGCCGTCGGCCGACTTTCCGGCCATGCACATCGGAGCCAGGTGACGGGGCACAAGGTCCCGTACGCGCGCGTGCCCGAGATCTCCGGGAGTGTGGAGACATGACGAACAGGTTGCTGGGTGGACGGCGGGCGGCACTGCTCGCGAGTTCGGTCGCACTGCTCGGCCTGCTGGCGGGCTGCGGGAGTGGCGACGACGGCTCGGCGAGCGCCTCGCCCACGGAGTCCGGCACGGCGGCCCCGGCGACGGGCACCACCACACCGTCCGCCTCCGTGCCCGCGTCCGGGGACGCGAGCGGCGCGCCGAGCGGGGTCCCCACCGACGCGGTCAGCAACTCCCGCACCCCGTCCGCGCCGCAGTCCCCGGCCGGCGGGACCCGGTGCCACACCGCCGAGCTCAGCGCGTCCGTCGGCCGCAACAACCCGGGCGCGGGGCAGGAGAACTTCCCGGTCGTGCTGACGAACACGTCGAGCCGCACCTGCACGCTGCACGGCTACCCGGGCACCGCCTTCGTCGACGCCTCCGGCAGGCAGCTGGGCCCCGACCCCGAGCGGTCCTCGGGCGATCCGCAGACGGTGCGGCTGGCACCGGGCCGCAGCGCCTGGGCCGGCCTGTCCTTCGCGAACCCCGAGGTCAGCGGGGCGGGCACCGCCACCCCTGCCGCCCTTCTGGTGACCCCGCCGGACGAGGAGGACCCGCTGAAGGTGACCTGGAAGGGCGGCGAGGTCCCGGTGTCCGGCACCGAGTCGTCGGTGCGGCTCATCCCCTTCAGCCCGGGCACCGGGGCCTGAACAGCCGGGGGCGGGGGCCCGGAGAGAGTTCTTACCCTGGCCTGGTTTCATGACCTGGCACGTCTGCCCGCCCCTTTGAAGGAACCGCCCTGAACACCCCGCTCGCCGAAACCCTGTCCGTCTCCCTGCTCGTCGCCGTACTCGTCTGGGCGGTCCTACGCCCCTTCGGCTGGCCGGAGGCCGTGGTCGCGGTCCCGGCGGCGGGGCTCGCGGTCGTGACCGGGGCGATCTCCCCGGAGCACGCGTGGGCGGAGGCCGAGCGGCTGGGGCCGGTGGTCGGGTTCCTGGCCGCGGTACTGGTGCTCGCCCACTTCTGTGACGTCGAGGGGCTGTTCCACGCCTGCGGGGCCTGGCTGGCGCGGCGGTCGGCCGGTTCGCCGGGGCGGCTGCTGACCGGTGTGTTCGGGCTGGCCTCGGCGATCACGGCGGTGCTGAGCCTGGACGCCACCGTGGTGCTGCTCACGCCCGTGGTGCTGGTCACCGCCTCCCGGATGGGGGCCCGTGCGAAGCCGCACGTCTACGCGTGCGCGCACCTGTCGAACACGGCCTCCCTGCTGCTGCCGGTGTCGAATCTCACGAACCTGCTGGCCTTCGAGGCGAGCGGGGTGAGCTTCACCCGGTTCGCGCTGCTGATGACACTGCCCTGGCTGGCGGCGATCGCCGTCGAGTACGTCGTGTTCCGGCGCTTCTTCGCAAGCGACCTCACCGTCGTCGACCACTCCCCCGAGCCCGCCGAGGAACCCGCGCTGCCGCTGTTCGCGCTGGTCACCGTCGGGTGCACGCTGGCCGGATTCGTGGTGGCCTCCGCGTTCGGCGTCGATCCCGCCTGGGTCGCCTGTGCCGGGGCGCTCGTGCTGGCGGGCCGCGCCCTCGTCCGGCGGCAGGCGAGCCCCGTCTCGGTGGTGCGGGCGGCGGCTCCGGCCTTCCTGGCGTTCGTGCTCGCCCTCGGCGTCGTGGTGCGCGCGGTCGTCGACAACGGGCTCGCCGACGCCCTGCACCACGTCCTGCCGGACGGGATGGGCCTCCTCGCGCTGCTGGGGATCGCCGCGCTGGCCGCCGTCCTGGCGAACCTGATCAACAACCTGCCCGCCGTCCTGGTCCTGCTGCCGCTCACCGCGGCGGCCGGGCCCGGCGCGGTCCTCGCGGTGCTGCTCGGGGTGAACATCGGCCCGAACCTGACCTACGCCGGGTCCCTCGCCACGCTGCTGTGGCGGCGCATCCTGCACCGCGACGACCACGAGGTGGGGCTCGGGGAGTTCACCCGGCTCGGCCTGCTGACCGTGCCGACCGCGCTCGTGGCCGCGGTGGTGGCCCTGTGGGGCTCGCTCCAGCTCGTCGGAGCCTGAGCGGGGTCAGCGCCCGCCGCCCCAGCCGCCGCTTCCGTACCCGTAGCCACCGCCGTACCCGTAGCCACCCCCAGAGCCGTAACCGCCGCCGTAGCCGGATCCGCCACCGCTCTGATCGCCCCAGGAGCAGGAGTAGGGATCGGTGGAGCACTGGTCTCCGGGGTACGTGCTCGACGGGGTCGGGGTGGCCGTCGGTGTGGCGGTCGCCGTCGGGGTCGGGGTGGGCGTCCTGGACGGCGCGGGGGCGGACTTCGGGGTCGGCGTGGCGCTGCTGTCCGCGTCCCAGTTGACCGCCTCCATCTGCGGGTCGGTCCTGGAGGTGTCGAACACCCAGCGCTGGGCGGGGCCGTCCTCGCGGTTCTTCAGGACCAGCGCGCCGGATCCGTCGGTGGCGGCGGGCGCCAGCGCGAGGTCCTGGTTCCAGCGCGGTACGAGGGTGCCCTGGAGGGTGAAGTCGTAGCGGATGTCCTTGGCGTCGGGTGCGGTGGCGCCCGTGCAGGTCGCGAGCCGCACCGAGAACCCGAGGCGGGAGTCCAGGCACAGGTCGGGGTCGGCGGCGCTGCGCAGCAGCCCGTCGGTCTCGTACGTCCACTGCTGGTCCTGGGACGCGGAGCACTCGGCGAGTTCGGTCTCGGCGCCCCGGGCGAGCTCCTTGCCGACGACACCGACGCACCGTCCGGACTCGACGTTGTGCAGACGGCCGCGCAGGTCGCCCCGGCGCGCCTCGCTCGCCCCGGCCCACGACGGGTCGCTGGTCGCGGAGGCGGTGTCGGAGCCGGGCGCCTCGGACGGGGTGGCGTCGGCCGGACCGCTGTCGTCCGAGTGGAAGGAGGACCACATGACGAGGGGAAGGACGACGAGCCCGCTCACCGTCAGGACGGCCGCGGCGAGGTTGCGGCGCGAGGTGCGGCGGGCGGCCTTGTGGGCCGAGCGGCGGGAGGCGGAGCGGGCACCGGCGCGATGACCGGGGGCGGCGGGCGCCGGGTCGGCGGGCACGGGACCGGGGGCGATGTCCTGGCCCGGGGTGGGGAAGGGCATCGGTGTGCCGAAGGCCTCGGCCACGAACGGCCGTGCCGGGGCGTGCTGTCGGGCCTCGTGCGCCGTGTCCGTGTCGTCGACACTCAGCCGTGCCTGCACATAGGCGGCGGCACCCCAGCCGAGCACGGCCTCGGCGAGAGCGAGACCGAGCTGCCCGTTGAACTGGTGCAGTTGGTCGGCGGTGTGCATGCAGTGCCGGCACCGCTCCAGGTGCTCGCGCAGATCGGGGTCGAGGTCTGCGCCGCCACGCCGGTAGGTCACGTCGAGCAGCCGCAGATAGTGCCGGCACTCCTGCTCGGGGGCGAGCTCGCGGTGGACCTGGAGGCATTCCTCGCGCAACCGCTCGCGAGCCCGGCGGAGTTCGACGCGGGCGTCCTCGTCGTCCAGGCCGAGAAGGCCCGCGGGGACGCCGATCGGCTCGGCCTCCACCTCGGTGTGCCACAGCAGGCAGCGGGCGGACTGCTGAAGCCTCTGGAAGGCGCCGGACAGCAGCCGTCGCTCGGCGGGGGGCAGCAGACGGGCCGCGGCTCGGCCGCCGCCCGCCTCGGTTCTCAGCTCGGGGTGGAGCATCTCCCGGCGGCCGTCGGAGTCCCACTCGGCCGCGATCCGGCGGACGGTGACGAGCAGATGGGGCCGCCACGCGGCGGTGGGTCCGGTGTGGCGCAGGGACTCGCCGAAGAGCCGGGTGAACGCGGCCGTGGTGAGCATGCCCGCGGGACGGGGACCGTCGGTGCACAGCCGCGCGTAGGCGAAGGCGGCTTCCCAGTGCCGGTCGAGGAGTTCACCGACGGGCTGCAGGGCCGGCGTCGTGCCGCTCCACTTCTTGAGCTCGGCGCTCAGCTGTTCGTCCGTGACGTCGTACGGGCGAACCGGAGACGGGGAATTCGACAGGCCTGCATCCTTCACGGCGGCATTTCCTCCCGAGGGCATGCTGCATTGCATTAAGTCCATACCAATGGGTGCGTCCGCCTGGGACAGCTCTTTTGAAGCATGAGGGGCGTACGGAGCGGGTCAAGAGCACACAGGGGGAATATGCATTGTCTGTGCGCCGACAAGGCACACCTTTGCACAGGTCAGGGACGTCGAACAAGTGATCTCGCGGTTTTGCGCTTCCCGTTCTCCCCGCATAGATAGACGATTCGTCAACACCGAAGCGCCGAGGAATGCCGCTGGGGTGATTCCGTATTTGGAAACAGGACCCAGTTAACTCCGCGAAGGGATCCAGGGAACCATTGAACGTCCACTACACAGCGCGTCCCGGCGGTCCCGCGATGTCATGGTCCAACCATTGGGCCCGCGGCCCGGTAGGCCCCGGGCGGTGTGCCGTAGCGGTCGCGGAAGACGCGGTTGAAGTGGAAGGGGCTGGCGAAACCCGAAGCGGCCGCGACACGTTCCACGGACAGGTCGGTGCTCTCCAGCAGCCGGGCGGCGTGTTGCAGCCGGGCCTCGCGCAGCGCCCGCATGGGCGAGCGGCCGAGCTGCCGGGTGAAGAGGTGGGCGAACCGGGACGGTGACAGCGAGACCTGCCCGGCGAGCGACCGGACCGTGTGCGGGGCGCCGGGGTCCGCCGCGATCAGCTCCTGCGCGCGCTGGACCCGGGGGTCGATCCCGGTCCCGGTCCGGGTCGCGTGCGCGGAGCCGGCGGCGAGCAGGACGACCTCCTCCAGTGCGCCCAGGGCGAGTTCGCGTGCGGTGCTGCCGTGCGCCACGGCGACGGCGACGGCGACGCGGTCGCCGGGCGCGGCCGGGGCGGGCGGGGTGCCCGTACCGGTCCAGCGGGCGTCGGCGAGCATCCGGCGAAAGGCGGCATCGATCCGGGCGTGCGGCCCGCCGTCGGCGGGATCCGCGCGGTCCACGGAATCCGGGGCGCCCGGGGGGCCAGGGCGGGCGGGGGTGATGACGTACAGACCGTCTCCCCTGCCGTACGGCTTCAGCCAGGCGGTCCAGGACGGTCTGGCTGCGCAGTGCGCCCACCAGAACTCCCAGTGCTCGGCGCCCTGTCGGACGCCGTAGCGGTGCGGGGTGCCGGGGGCGAGCACCACCAGGTCCCCGGCGTCCGCGACGGTCTCGGTCCGTCCCTGGCGCAGGGTGCCCCGGCCGTGCACCGTCCAGGTGAACAGCCAGCTGTCGGCGCCGCCCGGTCGGTGCATGGTGTAGCCCGGGAGTTCGTCGTAGCGGCCGACGACCACGAGACCCGGCGGTGGCCCGGGGTCCGCGGACGCAGTCGTCTCGGGCAATCCGTGGGCGGTCACGGGCATCCTCCTCGCACGGGCTGCGGCCTAGCGTGACGAGTGGAACACATCCGACCAGGGACGACCAGGGAGTGACCGGATGACAGTCACGGGCATCGAGACAGGGCTCCGGCAGTTCGAGGAGGACGGCTTCACGGTCGTCCGCGGGCTGTTCGCACGCCACGAGATCGACCGGCTGTGCGGGCGGTTCACGGCGCTGCACGCGGGCGGTCCGGTGCCGGGGCACTTCGAGCCGAGTGCACCGGGCGAGTCGACGGATCCGCTGCGGAGGTATCCGCGTGTGATGCAGCCGCACGAGATCGACGACCTGGCGCTGCGGTTCCTGCTGGACGAGCGGCTGCGGGAGGTGCTGGAGTCGCTGCTCGGGGAGGAGGTGCTGGCCGCGCAGAGCATGTTCTACTTCAAGCCGCCGGGCGCGCGGGGGCAGGCGCTGCACCAGGACAACTTCTATCTGCGGGTCGAGCCGGGCACCTGCGTCGCGGCCTGGGTGGCCTGCGACGAGATCGACCGGGACAACGGAGGCCTCGAAGTGGTCCCGGGCACGCACCGGATGGACCTGTTCTGTCCCGAACTCGCGGACTCCGCGGTGTCGTTCGCACGGGAGTACGTGGCACCGCCTCCGGGGCTCGCCGCGGTTCCCGTCGACATGGCGCCGGGGGACGTCCTGTTCTTCAACGGCAGCCTGGTGCACGGCTCGCAGCCGAACCGTACGGCGGACCGCTTCCGGCGCTCGTTCATCGGGCACTACGTGGGGGCTTCGACCGAGCGGATCGGGCACTACTACCGGACGTTGTCGATGAGCGGCGCGCGGGTCCCGTTGCCGGAGAGCGAGGGGGCCGGTCCGTGCGGTACGGAGTTCGCACCGCACGGACCGCACTAGCAGGCTGCGACCGGACTCAGCTGTGGCCGACGACGGGGCGGGCCGTGTACGGCCGCTCCAGTTCCTCGATCTCCTTGTCGCTGAGCTCCAGTTCGACCGCTGCGACCGCGTCCTCGATGTGGTGCGGCTTGCCCGCGCCCACGATCGGGGCCGCCACCGTGTCCTGGGCGAGCAGCCAGGCGAGGGCCACCTGGGCGCGGGGGACGCCCCGGTCGCCGGCGATGCGGGTGACGGCCTCCACGATGGAGCGGTCGCCCTCCTGGTAGAGGCGGCTGCCGAAGTCGTCGGTGGAGCTCCGGTCGGTGACCGTGCCCCAGTCCCGGGTCAGGCGGCCGCGGGCCAGCGGGCTCCACGGCAGGGCGCTGACGCCCTGGTCGGCGCAGAGCGGCAGCATCTCGCGCTCCTCCTCGCGGTAGAGGAGGTTGTAGTGGTTCTGCATGGACACGAACTTGGTCCAGCCGTGCCGCTCGGCGGTGTACTGCATCTTGGAGAACTGCCAGGCGTACATCGAACTGGCCCCGAGATAGCGCACCTTGCCCGCCTTCACCAGGTCGTGCAGCGCCTCCATCGTCTCCTCGACCGGGGTGCGGGGGTCGAAGCGGTGGATCTGGTACAGGTCGACGTAGTCGGTGCCCAGGCGCCTGAGGCTGTGGTCGATCTCCGCCATGATCGCCTTGCGGGAGAGCCCCGCGGCGTTCTGCCCGGACCGCGTCCGGCCGTGCACCTTGGTCGCGAGCACGATCTCGTCGCGGTTGGCGAAGTCCGCGAGGGCCTTTCCGACGATCTCCTCGCTGGTGCCGTCGGAGTAGACGTTCGCGGTGTCGAAGAAGTTGATACCGGCGTCCAGCGCCTGCCGTATCAGGGGCCGCGACGCCTCCTCGTCGAGGGTCCACTCGTGCACGCCGCGGTCCGGCAGGCCGTAGGACATGCAGCCCAGACAGATCCGCGAGACGTCCAGGCCCGTCGAACCGAGCTTCACGTACTGCATCGTTGCTGCTCCTGCCTTCGAGAGGGGTCCGAAGGGGAGCGTACGGCGTCGCGGGCGATCAAGGTCCCCGCTCACCCCTGCTCGATCAGGTCCAGCGCCCGCTCCCACCCGAAGTCCGCCCCCTCGACGCCCTGGTGGGGGTGCCCGAACCGGACGCCCGTCCCCCGCAGCCGGATCAGACTGTCCTGGTAGGCGGGGTGGCCCGCGAGGTCGTCGGAGACACAGGGCAGGACGCCGACCGGGACGCCTCGTCCGACCACCTCGCACAGCGTGCCCACGGCGAGGGTGTCGGCGATTCCCGCCGCCCACTTGTTGATCGTGTTGAAGGTGGCCGGGGCGACCACGACCGCGTCCGGGTCCGGGAAGGGCCGCGGGTCCCCCGGGCGACGCCATGCGGAACGGATCGGACGGCCGGTCTGCGCCTCGACGGCGGCCGCGTCGAAGAAGCCGTCCATGGCGGTGGGCGTGGCGATGACCCCCACGCTCCACTCCCGCTCCTGCGCGGCGGTGATCAGCCTGCCGACGCCCGCCGCGATGCCGGCGGCGCACACGACGACGTACAAGAAGGGCGGTGTCTCGTCCTGTCGGGTCACGCCGGAACTCTACTGAAGCGGGAAGGACAGTCCCCGCTCGCTGTCGGGGCGCGGTCCGCGGATGCGGCGCTCCCTCTCCTCGATGGGCACGTCGTTGATGCTGGCCTCGCGCCGGGTCATCAGTCCGTGCTCGTCGAACTCCCACAGCTCGTTGCCGTACGACCGCCACCACTGCCCCTCGGTGTCCTGGCACTCGTACTGGAAGCGGACCGCGATGCGGTTGCCGTCGAACGCCCACAGGTCCTTGCGCAGGGCGTACTCCCGCTCGCGCGCCCATTTGGCGGTGAGGAACTCGGCGATCTCGGCGCGGCCGGTGACGAAGGTGCCGCGGTTGCGCCAGACGGAGTCCTCGGAGTAGGCGAGCGCCACACGGTGCGGATCACGGGTGTTCCAGGCGTCCTCGGCGGCCTGCACCTTCTGGGCGGCGGTGTCGCGGGTGAAGGGCGGCAGGGGCGGGCGGTCGGTCATGGCGTCCTCCGTGGCCGAAACGGCCGGGCAGGCGGAGAACGGGCGTTCTCCGGCGTGCCTGCTACCGTAGGAGAACGCTCGTTCTCACGTCAAGGAGTGGTCGTCCATGGACAGCGCAGTGGCCCGTGACCGGGTGCTGGACGCCGCCGAGGAGCTGTTCTACGGGCGGGGCATTCAGGCTGTCGGCATGGACGAGATACGCGGTGCCTCGGGGGTCTCGCTCAAGCGGCTCTACCAGCTGTTCCCGGCGAAGGAGCAGTTGGTGGAGGCCTGTCTGGAGCGGCGGGACGGGCGCTGGCGCGGTCGCCTGGCCGAGTTCGTGGAGCTCCGGCCGGGCCCGGAGGAACGGATCCTCGCGGTGTTCGACTGGCTGGAGCAGTGGTTCGGCGAGGAGGGCTTCCGCGGCTGCGCCTGGATCAACTCGTACGGCGAGCTGGGCGCGACCTCGGACCGGGTGGCGGCCCAGGTCCGGGCGCACAAGGGGGCGTTCGCGGACTACCTCGCCTCACTCGTGGCCGCCGCGGGGCGTCCCCCGGCCCTGGCCGGACCGCTCTTCCTGCTCGCCGAGGGGGCGATGGTGACGGCGGGGATCACCGGCACCACCCGCCCTGCCGGGGAGGCACGGGAAGCGGCCCGCCTGCTGCTGCACGCCCACTGACACGCGACGAGGCACGGGGAGCGGTTTCCGACTGCTGTTGCACTCCCGCTGAGCGCAACCTGCGGTGAGTGCCGGTCCCTGGACGGGGGCCCGCAGCCCGTGTAAGGGCTTCGGGCGTGGGGCGGTGTCACGGCGGGTCGGGTCGGCGGCCCCCGACCCGACCCGCCGCGTCAGCTCACCGTCTCCGACACGGTGATGGCAGCGACAGGGCAGGCCCGGGCGGCCTCGCGGACCATGGGGTCGCCGGTGCCGTTCTCCCTGCCGGGCAGGAGCGTGCTGTAGCCGTCGTCGTCCTGGGTGAAGACGCCCGGGGCGGCCAGGGCACACTGGCCCGCCCCGATGCAGACGTCCTTGTCGATGTCGATGTCCACGGGCATCGTCGGAGCCTCTTACCAGGTCACGGGGAGTTCGAGCATCCCCTGGATCGTGTCGCCGGGCTTGAAGGGGATGTCCTCGGCGGGAGCCGCGAGGCGCAGGGTGGGCAGCCGGTCGAAGAGGGTGTGCAGGGCGATCTCCAGTTCCGCGCGGGCGAGGTTCTGGCCGAGGCACTGGTGGATGCCGAAGCCGAAGGCGATGTGGTGCCGGGCGGGCCGGTGCCAGTCCAGGGCGTCGGGGTCGGCGTAGACGTCCTCGTCGCGGTTGACGACCGAGGTCGAGAAGACCACCCCCTCCCCCGCCCGGATCGTCGTCCCGGCCACCTCGATGTCCGCCACGGCCATCCGCAACAGCCCGTCGGCGATGGACAGCATCCGCATGAGCTCCTCGACCGCGGCCGGGACCAGCGCCGGCTCGGTGCGCAACTCGGCGAGCCGGTCGGGGTGTTGAAGCAGGGTGAAGGTGCCGAGGGAGATCATGTTGGCGGTGGTCTCGTGGCCGGCGACCAGCAGGATGATCGCCAGGGCGATCACGTCCTGACGGGTCAGCTCACCGTCCCGCAGCTGCCCGTGCACGAGTTCGTCGAGCACACCCTCGCCCGGCTCGGGCTGTTTCCGCTTGCGGTCGATCAGCTCGTCGACGTACGCCTCGAGCTGGTCGCGCGCGTCCGTGACGTCCTCGGCCGTGGGGCCCCGCAGCAGTCGCCGGGACTGTCCTTCGAAGAAGTCGTGGTCGCCGTAGGGCACACCGAGCAGCGCACAGATGACGGTCGAGGGGACGGGCAGCGCGAAGGCGCTCACCAGCTCGGCGGGCGGCCCCTGGGCGATCATCGCGTCGATGCGTTCGTCGACTGTTTGCTGGATGCGGGGGCGGAGTTCGGTGGCCCGGCGGAGCGTGAAACTGGGGACCATCATGCGTCGCTGGACGCGGTGCTCGGGGTCGTCGACACCCAGCAGCGCGGTCCTCCGCTTCTGGATCGCCGCGAAACGTGCCGTGGGCGCGGGAAAGCCGTCCCGGGTTCGGTCGGTGGACAGCCGGGGGTCGGCGAGCAGGGTGCGTGCGGTGCCGTGTCCGGTGACCAGCCAGGCAGGACGGCCGTCGAAGAGGGTGATCCGGGACAGCGGGGGGCCGGCGCGCAGGTGGTCGTAGGCGGCGGGCGGGTGGTAGGGGCAGGTCCGGTCCTGGGGGAAGGCGACGGGTTCCGTTTCCGTCATGGAAGACCTCGCAGACGAAGGGTGCATCGTGCAGATCCTCATTAGATGCCCAGGGCATCCATAAGGCGACGAGAAGTTCGGCCAGATCGGTGGCGAGGGGAATCTGGCCGGAGATCGTCGCCGCCGGAAGGGATGATTCCCGATCCGCGCCGTGTTGAAGAGCCGTGCGAGAACGCGGTAGCCGACGACGAGGAGAGGGAAACCATGCCTCTTGAGGGCGAGTACGAGCCCAGCCCGACCCAGTGGGTGCGTGAGCAGGTGGAGTTGTACGAGAGCTCCGGCGGCACCGAGGGCAACACGCTCCTGGACACGGGGATGCCGGTCATCGTGCTGACGACCCGCGGCGCTAAGAGCGGCCGCATCCGCAAGACGCCGTTGATGCGGGTCGAGCACGACGGGCGGTACGCGGTGGTGGCCTCCCTGGGCGGCGCGCCCCAGCACCCGGTCTGGTACCACAACGTCAAGGCCGACCCGCACGTCGAGCTCCAGGACGGCCCGGTCAAGAGGGACTTCGTCGCCCGGGAGATCACCGGCGCCGAGAAGGACGAGTGGTGGGAGCGTGCCGTGGCCGCGTACCCGCCGTACGCGGACTACCAGAAGAAGACGGACCGGGTGATACCCGTGTTCGTCCTGGAGCCCGTGGACGGCGACTGACCGCGCCCGCAGAATTCTTCGGCCCGGGACGCATGAACCGGCTGCGGCCGGGCACCCGAGCGTCAGGCCCCGCCGCGTTCCCCCGTCGCGGCGGGGCTTTCCCGTGCCTCCTCGGCCGGCCGGTCGGTCACGTCGAGGAAGATCTGGTCCGCCTCTGCCACGGTCCGCGACACGGACCGCTTGATGCGCACGGCGACCTCCTCGACCTGCTCGCTGTCCAGGCCCGGAACCAGGTCGACCCGGGCCGCCACCAGGACCGAGTCCAGCCCCATCTTCATGGTGAACAGCGCCTCCACGCTGTCGATCTCGGGCTGCGCGTCCAGCACGGCCCGGATCCGGGCGCTGGACTCGGGGTCGGCTGCCTCGCCGATGAGCTGTCCCTTGGCCTCACGGCCCAGCCGGTAGGCCACGTAGACCAGCAGCACACCGATGGCCAGTGACGCGGACGCCTCCCACACCACCTGCCCGGTGACCATGTGCAGCGCCATGCCGATCATGGCCAGGGTGACACCGAGCACCGCCGTGCCGTCCTCGGCGACGACCGTGCGCAGGGCCGGATCGCGCATGCCCTGGGCGGCGCCGCCCTGCTTGTGCACCTGGTGCAGCGCACGCAGCAGTGAGACCCCCTCGGCGACGAAGGCCACCCCCAGCACGATCAGACCCGCCACATAGCCGCTGAGCTCCTCCTCGGCGCCGTTGCGGAGCGCCTCGACGCCCTGGAAGAAGGAGAAGCAGCCGCCCATCACGAAGATGCCGACAGCCGCGATCAGCGACCAGAAGAACCGTTCCTTGCCGTAGCCGAAGGGATGTCGCCGGTCCGCGGGGCGGCGGCTGCGGCGCAGCGCGGCCAGCAGGAAGACCTCGTTGAGGCTGTCCGCCACGGAGTGCGCCGCCTCCGACAGGAGTGCGGGAGAGCCCGCGAGGAGGCCCCCCACGGCCTTGGCGACGGCGATCACCAGGTTCGCCGCGAGCGCCACCAGGACGGTGACGCGGGTTTTCCTGTCCGCTTTTTCGTTCGTCGATGTCCCGCTCACCCACGCCGACTGCCCGCCTCCCGGGCACTCACACCGTGCCGATTCCCGAAAACGGGGAACGCGTCCAACAGGACTGGCGTGAGACAGGAGGCAGCATGGGCAGCGCCGACGACGGCAACAGCGCGTACGGCCACAAGGCGTTCAAACGGTCCAAGAGCCATTTCGCGGACCGGGTCACCGCCGACGGCCGGGACGGCTGGCCGGTGGAGGCCGGCCGCTACCGTCTGGTGGTCAGCCGCGCGTGCCCCTGGGCCAGCCGGGCGGTGATCTCGCGACGGCTGCTCGGCCTCGAGGACGCGCTCTCGATGGCGATCGCCGACCCGATCCAGGACGACCGCAGCTGGCGTTTCACCCTGGACCCGGACGGCCGCGACCCGGTGCTCGGCATCCGCTACCTCAGCGAGGCCTACGACAGGCGGGAGAGCGACTACCCCGGTGGGGTGAGCGTGCCCGCGCTGGTGGACGTCCCGAGCGGGAAGCTCGTCACCAACGACTACCAGCAGCTCACCCTGGACCTGGCCACCGAGTGGACGGCCCTGCACCGGGAGGGAGCGCCCGACCTGTATCCGCGGGCGCTGCGCGACGAGATCGACACGGTGATGGCGGAGGTCTACGAGGACGTCAACAACGGTGTGTACCGGGCGGGTTTCGCCACCGGCCAGGAGGAGTACGAGGAGGCGTGCGCGGGTGTGTTCCGCCGGCTCGACCTGCTGACGGCGCGGCTGGCACGGCAGCGGTACCTCGTCGGGGACACCATCACCGAGGCGGACATCCGGCTGTTCACCACACTCGTACGTTTCGACGCCGTCTACCACGGTCACTTCAAGTGCAACCGCTGGAAGCTGGCGGAGAACGAGGTGCTGTGGGCGTACGTCCGCGACCTCTACCAGACGCCGGGATTCGGGGACACCGTCGACTTCGACCACATCAAGCGGCACTACTACCAGGTGCACAGCGGAATCAACCCGACCGGCATCGTGCCGCTCGGGCCGGACCTGGCGGGCTGGCTGACGCCGCACCACCGTGAGCGGCTCGGCGGCCGTCCGTTCGGCGACGGGACCCCGCCGGGCCCGGTGCCGACGGCCGAGGCGGTCCCCGCGCACCACCGACCCACCACTGAGCAAGGAGACTGACGTGGCAAAGAAGAAGAAGCTGCCCCTCGCCTACAAGCCCCTCGGCTTCGTACTGGGATGGACGAGCGGAACGCTGGCGGGACTGTTCTTCCAGAAGACCTGGAAGGCGGTCCGGCACGAGGACAACGCGCCCGACGCCCTGGACCGTGACCGCGGCTGGGGAGAGATCCTGCTGGCCGCGGCGGTCCAGGGCGCCATCTTCGCCGTGGTCCGCAGCGCGGTGGACCGCGCGGGAGCCACCGCCATCGAACGCTCCACCGGAGTCTGGCCGTCCGAGGAGAAGGGCGGCCGCGACTGAGTCAGCCCTGCTTGGGCGCGGTCGGGGTGACCGTCCGCAGGGTGAAGGAGTGTCCGGCGGGGTCGGCGTAGCCTCGTTCCTCGAACGGCCCCGCCGCGTCCTTCGTGTCCAGGGGGCGCCCGCCGAGCTCCACCACCTTGCGCTCGACCTCGTCCAGGTCCTCCACGACGAAGTCGATGTGGGCCTGGAGGGAGTTCTCGGGCCGGGGCCAGCTCGGCGGTGTGGCGTTCACGTCACGGCGGAACGCCAGCCGGAAGCCGTCCGCTCCCCTGATCTCCACGCGGTTCGCGGTCGCGTCGGTCTCCTCGGCCGCCAGCAACTCCTTGTAGAACACGGCGAGTTTCTCGGGCTCGGCACAGTCGAGCACGACCACCCCCGCTTTCACCAGTGCCATGTCTCCTCCGAAGGGTCCGGCCACGGGGCGTCGGGCCCCGCGGCCCTGTACCTTGCGGATATCCCGGCACGGCCCGTTCAGTCGGCGACCAGCCACTGTCCGTCCCGCATCAGCTCACGTCCGGTGAGCTCGTCGGCCTCCCGCCAGGCCTGGACGCGCCGCGGGTGGACGCGGAAGTACAGGTAGGGCGTGGTGAGTCGGCGGGGGTCGAAGCCGGTCCGCTCGGCGAAGCGGTCTCCTTCCTCCTGGGTGAGTTCGGCCTGGGTGACGGTGTCCACACTGCCCTCGATCATCACGACGTCCCGGGTGGGTCCGAGTCCGAGCCGCACCCGGCCGGTCGCCTTCAGGTTCCGGCCGGTGGGGCCGGCGGCGGGGGTCGCGAGGAGGAGGGCGGAGCCGTCCCAGAGGAACGAGAGCGGGACGAGGTACGGCACCCCCGAGTCGTCGTCCGGGGCGGTGGCGACCCAGACGTCCTCGTCGTGCTCCAGTCGGTGCAAGGTGTCCTGCTTGCGCTGCTTCGGGGTGCGGGGCGGCTGCGGGGCCATCGGTGTGCGTCCTCCTGCGGGCTCGTCAACTGACGCGATCAGTCTGGTCGTTCGAACCGCTTTCCACCTCCGCCTTTCGTCCTAGGGCGCGCCGCAGGGTCACTGCGTGGGCGCCGAACCCCTGACGCTCGTAGAAGCGGATCGCCTCCGGGTTCGCGGAGTAGGCGGCGACCTCCGCCTGCCGCGCCCCCTGGGCCTCGGCCCAGGCCAGGAAGTCCGCCACCAGGCGGGCACCGACCCGCGAGCGCCGGTGGGCCGGACGGACGTAGAGGCCGTTCAGCGTGGCCGACTTCACGGGCCGTACGGCCGAGGGTTCGGTGAGAGATCCGGTCAGGTGGCCGACCACCTCGCCCTCGTGCACCACCACCAGGACGAGCCGCCCCGGGTCCGCCAGGGCCGTCGTGAACGAGGCCGCCCCGTGCTCACGCGGCCAGTCGACGTCGACGCTCGGGTCCCTGGTCCCGGCGTCCTCGGCGAACAGGCCCGCGCTGGAGGCGACGAGCCCCGGGATGTCGTCGGTTCGGGCGCGGCGGACGGTGAGGTCTTCGTCGGTGGTCATGGCGCGCACGCTAGCGGCCGACACTGACAGCTGGACTTCCTGGACGACTGTCCAGCTATAGTGGACACACGTCCAAGAAGTAGGGGAAGCTGATGGAGATCCTGGCGAACGTGCTGGTCGCGCTGGTGGCGGCGCTGCACGTGTACATCCTGGTGATGGAGATGTTCCTGTGGCAGAAGAAGCCGGGGATGTCCTTCCACGGGTTCGACCGGGAGATGGCCCGGGCCACCGCCGCGATGGCCGCCAACCAGGGGTTGTACAACGGCTTCCTCGCGGCGGGCCTGGTGTGGGGCCTGGTCGCCGGGGACCCGACCGGCTTCCGGGTCCAGGTGTTCTTCCTGGTCTGCGTGATCGTCGCCGGTGTGTACGGCGCCGTCACCGCCAACGTCCGGATCCTCGCCGCGCAGGCGTTGCCGGGCGCGCTCGCCCTGGCCGCCGTCCTCCTCGCACGGTGAGCCGCCCCGCACCCGAGGACCCGCGGGCGGCCCGCACCCGGGCGCGGCTACGGGAGGCACTGCTCGCGGAGTGCGCCGAGCGTCCCCTGGAGGAGGTCGGCGTGGCCGCGCTGGTGCGGCGGGCCGGGGTCGGCCGGGCCACCTTCTACGTGCACTACGAGGGCCTGGAGGCGCTCGCGGTCGACGCCTGCGCGGACGTCGTACGGGACGCCGTGGAGGCACTGCACGCCTGGCGCGGGCGCCCCGACCCGGTGCACGCGCCGCCCGCGCTGGCGGAGTTCTTCGCCTCGCTCACCCCCCACTCCGCCCTGTACCGGTCCCTGCTCGCCCCGGGCGGCGGCGGACCGTTGGGCCGGGTGCTGCACCGGGACCTGCGGGCCTACAGCCTGCGGGAGCGCGAGCTCGCGGGCGCCGCCGACGCCCCGCTGGTCGCCTCGGCGGTCGCCGCCACCTTCGCCGGCGTCCTCGCCGACTGGCTGCACGGCCTGCTCGACGCCGGCGCCGCCGACATCGCCGACCAGGTCTGGCAGTTGCTCGTCGCCCTGCACGCCAGCCGGTGAACCCGCCTCACATGCAGGCCACCTCTTCCCCGAGCAGGGGCCATGCCTCGACACCCTGGGGCGTGCGGACGTACGCCGAGCGCGAGTCGTCCGCCAGCCACAACTCCCGCTCCTCGTACCGGTATCCGGTGTCGCGGGCGTCCGGCGGCAGGGTGGCCGAGCCGTCGTAGGACGCGGTGAGCACGCCGGGTTCGAGGAGGCTCTCCGGGTCACGGGCGTACTCCCGCCCGCCCAGATCGAGGAAGTGCACCTCACTCCAGCCGCAGTGGTCGTCCCCCGGCCGGCTGCTCACCTCGCTGGTCGGCACCCGTTCACCCGCGCGGTCGGTCCAGATCTCGTAGCCGTGGGAGGCCGTCCACGCCGCGGGAAGCTCGGACGGGTCGCAGGACGCGCTGGTCTCCGGGCCCCAACCGGGTCTGCCCTTCTGGTCCTTGGCCACCACGACGGCGACCTTGGTCCGGCCGCCGACGTCGTAGGAGTACAGCACGCGGTCCGCCTCCCGGCGCTCCACGCGGTACCCGGAGCGGGGCTCGCCCGGGTCGAACAGGTCGAAGTACAGCTCCAGTCCCTCCTCCGGGCCGTCCCCGCCGTCGTCCTCGCTCCAGCCGTCGGGGCCGTTGCCGTTGTGGATCTCCCCGGCGCACTCCAGGGCCCGGCCCGCGGCCCCCGAGACGAGCCGCAGCGCCCGCGGTGTGTGCTCGTCCAGTTCCTCGGTGGGGACGTTCATCGGTCCGTCGTAGACGGTGGCCGGTGCCTCGCCCTCGATCACCAGGCCCTCTCCCGACTCACAGCCCACCGTCGTCATGACCACGGCCGCCATGGCCACCCACAGCCCCCTGCGCATTCCCGCCCCCTGTACGCCGTCCGCCTTCATGATCCTTCGACGCCGGGCGGGCCGGGAACGTTCAGCGGGCCGCCGTCTGGAACGTCCGCCGGTAGACCTGCGGTGACACCCCGATGGCCGCGTGCAGGTGCTGGCGCAGGGACGCTCCCGTGGCGAAGCCGACGCGCGCGGCGATCTGGTCGACCGACAGGTCGCTGGACTCCAGCAGGTGCCGGGCCAGGACCACGCGCTGCTGGATCAGCCAGCGGCCGGGACTGAGACCGACCTCGTCGTTGAAGCGGCGGGCGAAGGTGCGCAGGCTCATCCGGGCGTGGGCGGCCAGCTCGCCCAGGGTCAGGGGCTCGCCGAGGCGTTCCAGCGCCCAGGCGCGGGTGGCGGCCGTGCTCGTGGCGCCCTGTTCCGGGACGGGCTGCTCGATGTACTGGGCCTGGCCGCCGTCCCGGAAGGGCGGGACCACACAGCGGCGGGCGACGGTGTTGGCGAGTTCGCTGCCGTGGTCCCTGCGGACGAGGTGCAGGCAGATGTCCACGCCGGAGGCGGCTCCGGCCGAGGTGAGGATGCGGCCGTCGTCGACGAAGAGCACGTCGGGATCGAGGTCGACGTGCGGGTACAGGCGCCGGAAGTGGTCGGCGAGCTGCCAGTGGGTGGTCGCCCTGCGGCCCTCCAGGAGGCCGGCGGCGGCCAGGACGAAGGCGCCGGTGCAGATGGAGACGATCCGGGCGTCGGGGCGGATGAGGGCGAGGGCCTCGCGCACCTCCCGCGGGAGGTCGACCGGCATCCTTTCCGCCGCGACGGGTGTGATCACCACGGTGTCGGCGGTGGTGAGGATCTCCGGTCCGTGTGCGACGCCGATGGTGAAGTCGGCGTTGGTGCGCACCGGTCGGCCGTCGACCGAGCAGGTCAGCACCTCGTAGCGGCCGTCGGCGGCGCCGAGGATCCGGCTGGGGATGCCCAGCTCGAAGGGGTACACGCCGTCCAGGGCCAGCACCACGACGCGCTCGGTCCGCTCCACATGTCGCATGGCACGATCCTATCGAAGCTTGGCAATCATGCCATTTCCCTGACGGGCGGTGCCGGGCAGGCTGGTCGACCATGAGCACTGTGAACACCATGCGAGCCATCAGCCAGGACATCCTCGGCGGTCCCGAGGTCCTCAAGGAGATCGAGGTCGAGCGCCCCGCGCCGCGACCGAACCAGGTACTGGTCCGGGTCCGGGCCGCCGGCCTGAACCCGACCGACTGGAAGCACCGGGCCACCGGCGGCTTCCTCGGCGAGCCGCCGTTCGTCCTCGGCTGGGACGTCTCCGGCGTGGTCGAGGCGGTCGGCATCGGGGTCGCGGCCTTCGAGCCGGGTGACGAGGTGTTCGGCATGCTGCCGTACCCGTGGGGCCACGGCTCGCACGCCGAGTACGTGATCGCGCCCGTGCGGGCCCTCACCCACAAGCCGGCCTCGATCGACCACGTCCAGGCCGGCGCGCTGCCCCTGGTGTCGCTGACCGCGTGGCAGGCGCTGGTCGAGCGCGCCGACCTGCGGCCGGGTCAGCGGGTGCTGATCCACGCGGCGGCCGGCGGGGTGGGCCATGTGGCCGTGCAGATCGCCAAGGCGCTGGGCGCCCATGTGATCGGCACCGCGAGCGCGGGCAAGCACGACTTCCTGCGCGAACTGGGCGCGGACGAGGTGATCGACTACCGGGAGACGGACTTCACCGAGGCCGTGAAGGACGTGGACGTCGTGCTGGACACGCTCGGCGGCCGGACGTCCGTGGACTCGCTGCGGGTGCTGCGGCCGGGCGGGATCGTGGTGTCGATCCTGCCGGTCGGCTCGGACGAGTTCGGCCAGGAGGCCGAGCGGCTCGGGGTGCGGGCCGTGCGCATGCTCGTGGACGCCGACCGGGCGGGAATGGAGGCGATCGCCGAGCTGGTCGAGAAGGGCGAGCTGCGGCCCACGATCGCGGGGACCTTCCCGCTGGCCGATGCCGCGAAGGCGCACGCGCTGGGCGACACCGGCCGGACGAAGGGGAAGCTGGTCCTCGTGACGGAGTGACCCCGCCTCAGAAGGTCAGCACGGGCTTGATCGCCTTGCCCGCGCCCATGTCCCGCACCGCCTGGTCGATGTCCGCGAACGGATAGGTGCTGATCAGGCGGTGCAGCGGGAGCCGTCCTTCCTTCACGAGGCGGACAAGGGCGGGGACGAAGCTCTGCGTCTCGGCGTCGCCCAGGGTGAGTCCGACGACCCGCTTGCCGCCGAGCAGTCCGTTGACGTCGAGGGAGACCTCGGTGCCGAAGGGCGGGGCGCCGACGACGACCAGCGTGCCGCGGGCGCCGAGCGCGTCGACGCCCTGGCGCAGGACGTTCACGTTGCCCGTGGTCTCCACGATGCCGTCCGCGCCCTGTCCGCCGGTGATCGCGTCCAGGGCCTCGCCGAGGTTCTCCTCGGCCGCGTCGACGGTGTGGGTGGCGCCCAGCTCCCGGGCCAGGGTGAGGCGTTCGGCGACCCGATCGACGGCGACGATCGTCGTGGCGGGGGTGAGGGCGGCGGCCATGACCGCGGACAGGCCGACGGCTCCGGCGCCGAGGACGACGACCGTGGAGCCGGTGACCGGCTTGAGGACGTTCCACACGGCGCCCACGCCGGTCTGCACTCCGCAGCCGAGCGGGGCGACGGACTCCAGGGGCACGTCCGGGTCGACCTTGACGAGGCTGCGCTCGTCGACCAGGGCGCGCTCGGCGAAGGAGGACTGGCCGAAGAAGTGTCCGCCGAGCGGTTCGCCGTCGCGGCTGAGGGTGCTGGTGCCGTCGGCCCGGCGGCCGCCGAGGAGGTTCAGCGGCAGCCAGGTCGCGCAGTAGGCGGGGTGTCCGCCGGCGCAGTTTCGGCAGTCGCCGCATGAGGTGAACGACAGCACGACATGGTCGCCGGGAGCGACACCGGTGACGGCTGCACCCACGGCCTCGACGACTCCCGCGCCCTCGTGCCCGAGGACTCCGGGCAGCGGGAAGGGCAGTCCGCCGCTCGCCACGCCGAGGTCGGTGTGGCACAGGCCGGTCGCGACCATGCGGACGAGCGCCTCACGGGGTCCCGGCTCGTCGAGGACGACGTCGGAGAGGGTGAAGGGCGCGCCGCCGGACTCGACCACTGCGGCACGGGTGGTGATGGGCATCGTACGAACTCCTCTGCGGGCGCTCAGTCGAGCGAGACGACGACGGACTTGACCTTGGTGTAGGCGTCGAGCGCCTCGGGGCCGTACTCGCGGCCGTAGCCGGAGTCCTTGACCCCGCCGAAGGGCACCGCGGGGTCGAGCATCGCCCAGTCGTTGACCCAGACGATGCCTGCCTGGAGCCGGTCGGCGACCCGGTGCGCGCGGGCGAGGTTGGTCGTCTGGACGCCCGAAGCCAGGCCGTACGGCGTGGAGTTGGCGAGTGCGACGGCCTCGTCCTCGGTGTCGAAGGGCTGCACGGTCAGGACCGGGCCGAAGATCTCCTCCTGCACGACCCGGGAGTCGTCGGAGAGGTCGGCGATCACGGTGGGCTTGTAGTAGAAGCCCCCGTCGAGGTCGAGGCGTTCGCCGCCGCAGACGATCCGGCCGCCCTCCTTGCGGGCGAGGTCGACGTACTCCTCGACCTTCTTCAGGTGCTTCTCCCCCGCCATCGGGCCGACGACGGTCTCCGGGTCGCGCGGGTCGCCCACCGGCACGCCGGGCACCGCGTCGGCGAGGATGCCGAGCAGGGTGCTGTGGACCGAGCGCGCCACGAGCAGGCGCGGGCCGCCCATGCAGAACTGGCCGGTGTTGAAGACGAACGCCTTGATGATCGCGCCGACCGCCTTCTCCAGGTCGGCGTCCTCGAAGACGATGTTGGCCGCGTTGCCGCCGAGCTCCATGGTGACGGGCTTGAGGGCCGCACCGGCGGTGGCGGCCACGTGCCGGCCGATCGCGGTGGAGCCCGTGAAGGCGACCTTGTCGATCCCGCGGTGGCGCAGCAGGGCCTCGCCGGCCACCGGCCCGGCGCCGGTGACGACGTTGACGACGCCGTCGGGCACGCCCGCCTTCTGCAGCAGTCCGGCCATGTACAGGGCGCTGAGCGGGGTCTCGTCGGCCGGCTTGTGCACGACCGTGTTGCCCGCGGCGAGAGCGGGACCGATCTTCGAACCGGCGAGGATCAGCGGGAAGTTGAAGGGGGTGATCGCGGCGACCACGCCGAGCGGTTCGCGCCTGGTGTAGGCCAGGGCGTTCATGGGCGTGTCGCGGACGGCGCCGTCCAGGGAGTGGGCGAGGGCCGCGAAGTGCTCGTAGTCGTTGGCCGCGTTGGTCACGTCCACGGCGTGGCACAGCGAGATCGGCTTGCCGACGTCCAGGCTCTCCAGCTGGGCCAGGTCGTCGGCGTTCTCGCGGATCAGCTCGGCGACCCGGTGCAGGATCCGGCCACGCTCGCGGCCGCTGAGGCCGGACCAGGCGCCGCCGTCGAAGGCCTCCCGGGCGGCGCGGACGGCCGCGTCCACGTCCTCGGCGCCCGCCTCCGCGACGGTGGTGAGGACCGTGCCCCGGGACGGGTCGACCACCTCGGTGCGCGCGCCGTCGGCGGCCTCGCGCCACCGGCCGCCCACCCACAGCCGTCCGGGTTCGATCTCGATGGAGGACATCGCCGCTCCTCAGCTTCGTCGCCAAGATTTCAACAAACAGGATTCCTGTTGGTTCGCAGTCTCTTTACAGCCAGGTTTCCTGTCAATGGTCTAGCCTGAACCCATGCTCGACACACAGGTGACCAAGGCGCCCCCGTCACTCCTCTACATGGTGAAACAGGTGGAGCTCGTCGTCCGTTCCCACCTGGACGAGCTGGTCAGGCCGTCCGGGATCACCGCGTTGCAGTACACGGCCCTGACGGTCCTGGAGCGGCACGACGGACTGTCCGCGGCGCAACTGGCCCGGGACTCCTTCGTCACCGCCCAGTCGATCGCCGATCTCGTGCGCTCCCTGGAGACCCGCGGACTGGTGCGCCGGGAGCGCAATCCGAAGAACCGCCGTGAACTGCTGATCCTGCTGACCGAGGAAGGGCGCGCACTGCTCGCTCAGCACGCGGGCCCCGTGCGGGAGCTGGAGGAGCGGATGGTGCGCGATCTCACCGCACACCAGACCGAACAGTTCCGGCAGGCGCTGACCAGGGCCTGGCACGCCCTGTCGTGAGCCGGGCGCGAGCCCCGCGTGAACCCGGCGCCAACCGGCGGTCGCAATTCCAAGACATATGTCAATCGAACATGCTCAAATGCACTCCATCGAGGGTAACTTCAGGGCGGGGGAAAAGGTGAGCACGCACCCCGAGCTCCCCGAGCAGCTGGTTGGAGGCGATGCCGTCGTGCAGCAGGAACCTGCGCCGCCGCCCCGGCATCTGCGCGTCCACCAGGACCGCGGCCACACCGTGCTGGAGTTCCGCGGGGAGATCGACATCGCCGCGGCCGTCGAGCTGCTCCCCTACCTGGACCAGGTCACCGGGCAGTCCGGCGTGCGGCTGGTGATCGACCTCAGCTCGGTGGAGTTCTTCGACTGCTCCGGGCTGCGGCTGCTGTACCGGGCCCGCTCGCGCGTACTCGACCACGACGGCAGGCTGCTCCTGGTCTGCACGCACCCGCTCACCCTGCGGATCATCAGGGCGACCGGCCTGGCCCGGCTGCTGCCCCCGCTGCCGTCTCTGGACGCGGCCCTGGGCCAGCCGGAGACCACGTCCGGGACGTTATGACGTCTGGGACGTCATGACGTCCCGGATGTTATGACGCGTCGCCGCGGGGCGCGTCGAACAGAGCGCTGACGGACTCGCCGTTGTGGATGCGCCGGACCGCCTCGGCGAGCGCGGGGGCGATGGACAGGATCCGCAGCTTGTCGGTGCGCTCCTCGTCGGGGACCGGCACGGTGTTGGTGCACACGATCTCCAGGACGTCGGGCTGCTCGCCGATCCGCTTGAGGGCGCCGTCGGCGAACAGGCCGTGCGTGCACGCGACCCGGATGGAACGCGGCCCCAACTCCCGCAGTCTGTCCAGCAGTTCGAGGACCGTGCTGCCCTTGGCGATCTCGTCGTCCAGCACGATGACGTCCCGCCCCGCGACCTCGCCGATGACGTCGCTGATGCTGACCCGGTCGTCGGCGAACCGCTGCTTGGCGCCCGCGGCCACCTGGGCGCCGATCAGCCGGGCGAAGGCGGCCGCCTCCTTGGCGTTGCCGAGGTCCGGGGAGACCACGGTGGTGCGGGTGAGGTCGTACTGCCGGAAGTGCGCGGCCAGCTCGCGCAGCGCGTGCAGATGGTCGACGGGTACCGAGAAGAAGCCGTGCACCTGCGGGGAGTGCAGGGTCATGGCGAGGACGCGGCTCGCTCCGGCCGACACCATCAGGTCGGCGACGAGACGTCCGCCGAGGGAGATGCGGGGCGCGTCCTTCTTGTCGGAGCGGGCGTAGGAGTAGTGCGGCATGACGACGGTGATCCGGCGCGCGGAGGCACCGCGGGCCGCGTCGCACATCAGCAGCAGCTCCACCAGGTGCTCCTGGACCGGCCTGACCAGCGGCTGGACGAGGAAGACGTCCCGCTCGCGGCAGTTGGCCTGGAGCTGCACCTCCAGGCAGTCGTTGGCGAACCGGCTGACCCGGGTGGGGCTGAGCGGCACCCCCAGATGAGCGCAGACCTCCGCCGCCAGCTCGGGGTGGGCGCTACCGCTGAACACGGCGATGTCTCGCACGGACCTGCTCCTCGGATGATCATCTGGGATGGCCGGGCTCATGCTACTTGCCGCCGTGATGCGCTCGCGGTGCCCCGGTGCGCGGACGCCATCATGGCCCCGGCCGGGTCCCCTCGCGTCAGGATCCCCCGCATGCGCCGGCTCCTCGAATGGACCCAGCGCCTCCTTCGGCCCACGGTTCTCGAGGACTCGACCTTCGTATGCGCACCCTGAACATCGGCATTCCGGCCCACGTCGACAACTCGCCGCCGCGGGGGCCGAGTTCACCGGCACGACGGGCGGGACCACGAGCTGGATGATCTCCGGCGGTCTCCCGTTCCGCCGGGTGCGGGAGATCGAACTGCGGCTGCCCGGGCTCACGCACGGCGAGGGCGTGCGGTGGTCCCGAGCCTCGGGCGAGCGTGAGCTCAGGCCTCACCGGGAGCGCTCACCAGGACACCGCCAGGTGCCGCGGCCCCCGTGTCATCTGTCCCTCCCGCCACTCGATGGTCTCCGGGGTGAACTCGGCCCGCAGTCCCGGGAAGCGGACCGCCAGCCGGTGCAGGGCCAGGCCCAGCTCCAGGCGGGCCAGCCACGCGCCCAGGCAGTGGTGGGGACCGGCGCCGAACACCACGCTCGGTGTCGCCGGCGGGGCGAACAGATCGGTCTCCCCGGGCGGCGGGAAGACGTCCGGGTCCCTGTTCGCCGCGTTGGTCTGCACGGCGACCACGGCCCCGGCCGGGATGGTCACCCCGCCGACCTCGACGTCCTCGACGGCCCTGCGGATCAGCCCGGGCAGCACCCTGCCCTCGCTCAGCGGGATCGTGCGCAGCAGCTGTTCGACGGCGGTCCCGGCGGCCTCCTGGCTCTCGGCGAGGCCCGGCCAGGCCTGCCGCCCGTCGGTGAGGAGGTGCACGACGATGTTCCCGAGCGCCGTCATCGTGGTCTCGTGTCCCGCGACCACCAGGCCGAGGACCAGGACGACCAGGCGCTGCTCCTCGATCCCGAGACCGTCACCGGCGACGACCAGGGCGCTCACCAGGTCGTCGCCCGGTTGTCCCCGCCGCTCGGCGACCAGTTCCGCGCAGAAGAGGCCGAACTCCCGCATGGCCGCCCCGACCTCCTCGGCGGTGTGCGCGCCGCCGGACAGGGCGTGGTCCGCCCAGTGGCGGATGCGCTCCCAGTCGGCGTGTTCCAGCCCCATCAGCCGGGAGATCACCGACACCGGCAGCCGGCGGGTGAACCCCTCGACGATGTCGGCGGGCTGTGGCCGCCGTGCCAGGTCGTCGAGGAGGGACTCCACGACGGAGGCGGTCCAGGGCCGCCAGCGGGCGATCGCGCGCGGGGTGAAGGCCCGCTGGACCGTGCTCCGCAGCAGCTGGTGGGGCGGGCCGTCCTGGTTGAGGAGCCCGTCCGGGGAGTCCAGCAGGTTCGGTACGACGAGCAGCGGCGGTGCGCCCTCCTCGTGCAGCGACTTCCGGTTGAAGCGCGGGTCCATGAGCACCCGGCGCACGTCGGTGTAGCGGGTCACGAGCCAGACGGGAGTGCCGGTGGCCAGGGTGGTGAGCCGGGGCGGGCCGTTCTCCGGCAGGGGGATGCGGTGCATGGGAAGAAGGGTCCGGGACGTGCTGTCCGTGCTCATCCGGGTCTCCAGACACACCGGCGGGCAGAGGTCTCCACGCTAGTGCGCCGCTCATGCCCCCGTCTGTGTCGCAATTGGCCAACAAGACGGCCCGGCCCGGCTTTTGGGTGTCATCCGTGGGCATCCGTGCAGTAGGAAGGAGGGCCGTCGCATGACGACTCCCATCAGGCGCGTGTCCAGGCGCATGCCCGGCTGGGCGAAGGTACTGACCGCCGTCGTGGTGGTGCTCGTGGTGTTCTTCGCCGGGATCCGGTTCAGTGTGCTCCCTGGCCTCAAGGACCTGTTCGGCACCGAGACCCACGACCGTTCGGGTCCCGCACTTCTGGAGTCCATCCAGGACATCAGCCGTTACGACGCCGCCTCCGGCAACTTCCAGGTCGTCGTGGACCTGGAGAAGGACACGAAGTTCCTGCCCGACGCGATCCGCGGCTCGCGCACCCTGTACGTCGGGGCGGGCGCGGTGGATGCCTATGTCGACCTCGGCAAGGTCGCCAAGAGCGACGTGACGGTCAACGAGGACCGCACGGCCGCCACCCTGCACCTCCCGCACGCCCAGCTCGGCAAGGCCACGCTGGACGCCGACCGCTCCTACGCGGTCTCCAAGCAGCGCGGTCTGCTCGACCGGCTCGGCGACTTCTTCTCCGACAACCCCAACAGCGAGCAGGCGGTGCAGAAGCTCGCGGTCAGGCACATCACCGAGGCGGCGAAGGAGAGCGAGCTGACCAAGCGGGCCGAGACCAACACCACCCACATGCTGAAGGGTCTGCTGGGGTCGCTCGGCTTCAAGAAGGTGGAGGTCACCTACGGCACCTGATCAGCCACCCGCATGCCTGAGCAGGTGCCGGGTCTCGGGCCGCTCGCCGGCCCGGTCGTCTCGTACCCGGAACCGTCCTCGGGCCGGGGACCGAGGCCTGCGGCGCCCGCGCCAGCGGCGAGTTCCAGGGTCCACGGTGCTGACGAGCACGAGCCGGAGCACGGCGGGCGCGGCACACCGGCCGGCGAGTTCGGCCGTGGCGAGGAGTGTCGTACGCCTGTCGCCCCGGGCGCGCGCTGTGGCGACGCGCGCGGTGCTGACCCCCAGTGCCCCGGCCGGACGAAGGGATACCGGAGGCCGTCGGTGTGCGGCGGCATCCTCGGACCGTTCGGGGGTAATCGCCTTACGACACAGGGAAGTTGAAGAGCGGAGGAATGCAATGGCCTGGGCGCCCTCACGTGCGCGAGCGGGGTCGGACACCGGCACCCCCAAGACCGAGCGCGCGGCGAAACCCGCCCGTCCCCGGCGGGATCCGCTCTCCCTCGTCGTCCGTTTCGTGGCAATGGTGTTCGCCTTCGCGTTCATGGTGGCGTTCGCCGTCGTGCTGGCCCGGCTGACGCTCGAACCCTCGCCCGCCTCGGTCGATCTGACCCACACCAACCTGCATCCGGGCGCTTCCCTGAAGGCCTATCTGGACCAGCCCGAGATGCGGGACGCGGTCAAGCAGATCGGCGGGAACGTCCTGCTGGGCGTGCCGTTCGGCATCCTGGTCCCGATCATCGCCCCGAAGACCCGCGGAATGCTGCGGATCGTGCTGCTGACGGCCGTCGTGATGCTGCTGGTGGAGTTCGCGCAGGGTGCGCTGGTGGAGGGCCGGGCCTTCGACATCGACGACGTCATCCTCAACACCTCGGGCGCCCTGATCGGCTACCTGCTGCTGGGGCGGCGGCTGAGCCGGGCGGTGCACAAGCCCGCGAAGAAGGCGTAGGCGGTCCCGCTCCCCTCGACTTCTGGTCCGTACCAAAGTATTGACGGCCCCTTAACTCACTCCTTAAATCAAGAGGCGACATCTTCACCCCCCACCTCGAAGGAAGAGCCGTGGCCGCCTCACGCCTGTTGCGCGGATGTCTCCTCGCCGCCCTGTCCGCCGTACTGATCGCGTCGGGTACCGCCGCCCAGGCGGACCCGCCCGCCGTCTCCGCCGCGGCGGCGGCGGTGACATTCTCCGACACCTTCGACGGGCCCGCCGGGGCCGCGGTCGACTCCTCGAAGTGGCAGATCGAGACCGGCGACAACGTCAACAACCACGAGCGCCAGTACTACACGTCGGGCAACAAGAACGCCGCCCTCGACGGCCAGGGCCACCTGGTGATCACCGCGCGGAAGGAGAACCCGGCGAACTACCAGTGCTGGTACGGCACCTGCCAGTACACCTCGGCCCGGCTCAACACCTCCGGGAAGTTCACCGCGCAGTACGGACACGTCGAGGCACGGATGAAGATCCCGCGCGGACAGGGCATGTGGCCCGCGTTCTGGATGCTCGGCACCCCGGTCAACTGGCCCGACTCGGGCGAGATCGACATCATGGAGAACGTCGGCTTCGAGCCCTCGACCGTGCACGGCACCATCCACGGCCCCGGCTACTCCGGCTCGGGCGGCATAGGCGCCGGCTACACCCTGCCGAACGGGCAGGCCTTCGCGGACGCCTTCCACACCTTCGCCGTCGACTGGGCACCCGACTCCATCACCTGGTCCGTGGACGGCACCGTCTACCAGCGGCGCACCCCCGCCGACCTGGGCGGCCGCACCTGGGTGTTCAACAAGCCGTTCTTCCTGATCCTGAACCTCGCCGTCGGCGGCTACTGGCCCGGCGACCCGGACGGCTCCACGGCCTTCCCGCAGCAGCTCGTGGTGGACCACGTCTCGGTCACCACCGGCGACACGGCCACCGGGACGGCGATCCGGGGACTGGCCGGCAAGTGCGTGGACGTGGCCGGGGCGAACCCCGCGAACGGGACCGCGGTCCAGCTCTACGACTGCAACGGCACCGCCGCCCAGCAGTGGACCGTCGGCTCCGACGGCACGATCCGCGCGCTCGGCAAGTGCCTGGACGCGACGGGCGGCGGCACCGCGGACGGGACGCCGGCACAGCTCTACGACTGCAACGGCACCGGGGCGCAGCGGTGGACCGTCACGGGCGCACGCGACATCGTCAACCAGCAGGCGAACAAGTGCCTCGACGTGACCGGCAACAACTCGGCCAACGGCACCCGGCTCCAGCTGTGGACCTGCACGGGCGCCGCCAACCAGAAGTGGACGGTCGGCTGAGCCGGTCGGTCAGTGCCGGGTCCAGGTGAACTTGTCGCCGCCCACCCAGCGCACCACGTCCGGATCGTCCAGGTCGTGGACGGTGATGCCGAAGGCGGCGGCCGCCTCCAGTACGTCGGTGACGGCCCTCGCCTCGCCGACCACCTCCCCGTCGATCTCCACGATGCGGAACGGCGGCGTGGTCGGCTGCACCCCGAGCACGATGATCCGCGGCTTGCCGATGTGCGGGCTCGCGATTTCGGTCATGGAACGAGCGTAGAACGCATCACACGGGAGGGAGAGGCGGGCGTCACCCGCCCAGCAGGTCGAGGACCGCCGCCTCCACCGCCCCCTGGGTGGCCGGTCGTCCGAAGTCCCCGTGCTCGCCCAGTCGGGTGAGCGCGGGGGCGACGGTCCTCCCCTGCTCGAACAGCTCGAAGACCCGCGGGTCGATGTACGAGGCCCGGCACACCGCGGGCGTGTTGCCCAGGTAGTGGCTCACCTCGCGTACGGTCCGGGCCATCTGCCGGCGCCGGGCCGTCTCGGTGGCCCGGGCGTCCTCGGCGGTGACGGCGAGGGCGACGGCGGCAAGGACCGTGGCGTGCCAGGTGCGGAAGTCCTTGGCGGTGACGTCGGTCCCGGACAGCCTCCGCAGCGCCTCGTTCAGGTCGGCGCCGTGCAGGTCGTGCCAGGCACCCCGCTCCCAGAACGCCAGCAGCCGGTCCCCGCCCCGCCTGCGGCGCTTGAGCGCGCGTACGACGGCCAGGGCGTCCTCGTCCACGAGGGCCCGGACCAGATCGATGCCGCCCTTGGCCGGATAGGCGAAGGTGAGCTCCTCGCGACCGCAGGTGACGTGCTCGCGGAGCATGGTCGTCAGGCCGTAGGTCTCCATGCGGGCGGTGTGCCGGTCGCTGCCGATCCGGAAGAAGCCGAGGTCGAGCAGGCGCACCGCGCAGGCCGTGACCCGGGTACGGCTCAGGCCCCGGCCCGCGAGGTCCTCGGCGACCCGCTCGCGCAGCGCGGGCAGTGCCCGGGCCACCTCCCGCACGTGCTCGTGCTTGGCCTGGTCCTGCTGCTCGCGGAACCGCTCGTGGTACAGGTACTGGCGGCGTCCCGCATCGTCGGTGCCCACGGCCTGGAGGTGGCCGTTGGGCCAGGGGCAGATCCACACCTCGCGCCAGGCCGGCGGGATGGTCAGGGCACGGATACGGGCGAGCGCGTCCGGGTCGGTGACCGGCCGGCCCTCGGCGTCCCGGTAGCGGAAGCCCCGGCCACAGCGGACGCGGGTGAAGCCGGGGCGGTCGCAGGAACTGGTCCGCAGTCTCAAGGGCGCCTCCACTCGTCGTCCTCCAGGTGCGAGCCGGCCTGCGGCCCCATCCTCAGCATCCCGCCGTCGACGCTCCAGGACGCGCCGGTGACGTAGCTGGCCTCGGGCCCCGCCAGGAAGGCGATCACGGCGGCGACCTCGCGGGCGTCACCCGGGCGGCCGAGCGGGACGCCGGGGCGCTCCTCGGTGTGCACGTCGGTGTCCTCCTGGCCCGTCATCGGGGTGGCGATCTCACCGGGCGCGACCGCGTTGACGGTGATGCCGTGCTCGGCGAGCTCCAGGGCCATGACCTGGGTGAGCAGTCCGAGGCCGCCCTTGGCCGCGCAGTACGGGGCCGCGCCGACCCGGGGCTGATGCTCGTGGACGGAGGTCACGTTGACGATCCGGCCGCCGTCGCCCTGCCGGATCATGTGCCGGGCGGCCCGCTGCCCGCACAGGAACGGGCCGACGAGGTCGACGTCGAGGACCTCGCGGAACGTGTCGAGCTCCAGGTCCAGGAAGGGCGTCATGGTGCCGGTGCCCGCGTTGTTGACCAGCACGTCGAGGCGCCCGAGCCGGTCGCACAGCTCGTCGACGGTGCCGGCCGCGACCGGCAGCCGGGTCAGGTCCATCTGCGCCACGGCCGCGCGCCGTCCGAGGGCGCGTACCTCCTCGGCTGTCTCCTCCGCGCCCTTGAGGTCGCTGTGCCAGGTGATGCCGACGTCCATCCCGGCCCGGGCCAGGCGGACGGCGGTGGCCCGGCCTATGCCGGAGTCTGCTCCGGTGATCACGGCCACCTTGCTGCGGGGTGCGGTGGGGGCGGACATGTCGGCCTCCTCGTGGGGCGGGGACGTCGTCGGGGACGACGAGGCAGCTGCCGGACACCCGGAGGTGATCCGGTGAGGCATCGCAGTACCCGGCGCCGTACCGCACAAACCGCCCGCCCGTCGTGCGGCTCCCGGGCCCCTGGGGAACTCTGGAGGTGGAGGTGGCCATGGATCCCGTCGAGGCGCTGGAACGGATCGCCTTCCTGCTGGAGCGGTCCCTGGCACCGACGTACCGCGTCCGTGCCTTCCGTACGGCGGCCCGGGTGCTGACCGGCCTGACCGCGGACGAGGTGCGCGAACGCGCGGAGGCCGGGTCGCTCGAGTCGCTCAAGGGCATCGGCCCGAAGACCGCCCAGGTGGTGCGCGAGGCGCTGGGCGGAGGCACGCCCGCCTACCTGGAGAAGCTGGAGGCCGAGTCCACCGCGCCCCGGACCGGCGGCGGCGAGAAACTGCGGGCACTGCTGCGCGGCGACTGCCATCTGCACTCCGACTGGTCCGACGGCGGCAGCCCGATCGAGGAGATGGGCCGCACCGCGGCGGAGCTGGGCCACGAGTGGGCGGTGCTGACCGACCACTCGCCGCGGCTGACCGTGGCCCGGGGACTGTCCCCGGAGCGGCTGCGGGAACAACTCGACGTGGTGGCGGCCCTGAACGAGACCTGGGCGCCCTTCCGGCTGCTCACCGGCATCGAGTGCGACATCCTCGACGACGGCTCCCTGGACCAGGAACCCGGACTCCTGGACCGCCTGGACGTGGTCGTCGTGTCCGTGCACTCCAAGCTGCGCATGGACGCCCGCTCGATGACCCGGCGGATGGTGGCCGCCGTACGCGATCCGCACGCGAACGTCCTCGGGCACTGCACCGGACGGCTGGTGACCGGGCGCGGGCGGCCCGAGTCGGAGTTCGACGCGGACGAGGTGTTCGCCGCGTGCGCCGAATCGGGCACGGCCGTGGAGATCAACAGCCGCCCGGAGCGCCTCGACCCGCCGCGCCGACTGCTGCGCAAGGCGGTCGACGCGGGCGTGCTGTTCTCCGTCGACACCGACGCGCACGCCCCCGGACAGCTCGACTGGCAGATCCTCGGGTGCGCGCGGGCGGAGGAGTGCGTGGTGCCGCCCGAGCGGGTCGTCACCACCTGGGACCTGGACGAACTGCTGGCCTGGTCCCGGGACGGCCGGGTGCCGGCCCGAGTGGCGAACGCCTGAGGTGGTACCCGAGCGACCCGACAGCAAAGGAGCGGTACATGGAACGGGCGGCAGTGTTCGACGTCGACGGCACCCTGGTCGACACCAACCACCTGCATGTGACGACGTGGTGGGAGGCGCTGCGGCAGGCGGGGCACCGGGTGCCGATGCACGCCGTCCACCGGGCCATCGGGCTCGGCTCCGACGATCTGGTCGCGCACCTCCTCGGCGAGGACCGCGACAAGGACCGGGACGACGAGCTCAGCGCCGCCCACAAGGCCCTGTACGGGCAGTACTTCGACCGGCTGCCCGCCCTCCAGGACGCGGGCCGGTTGCTGCGGCGGCTGGACCACGAGGGCTGGCGGGTGGTCCTCGCCACCTCCGCGGGCGGGGCCGAGCTGTCCGCGCTGCGCCGGGCGATCTCCGCCGACGACGCCATCATGGCCACCGCCAGCGCCGACGACGTCGAGGAGGGCAAGCCCGCCCCCGAGCCCGTCGAGCACGCGCTGGAGCTGGCCGGGGTGCCCGCCGAGCGCGCGGTCTTCGTCGGCGACACCGTCTGGGACATGCAGGCCGGCACCCGGGCGGGAGTGCGCTGCGTCGGCGTCCTGTGCGGCGGCATCCCGCGCGCCGACCTCGAGGAGGCGGGCGCCCGGGCGATCTACGACGATCCGGCCCACCTGCTGGCATCCCTTGCGGACAGTCCCCTGGCATGACGTGCCCGCAGGCACGGAACCCACAGCGCATGACTGGTGTGACCACAGCCTCTCGCCGACAGCCCCGTCCGACGCACGCCCTGCGGCAGGAGGCCGGTGCCGTCGGCAGGGCCGCCCGCGCCGCCTGCCGGGGGCCGGGGCGGGAACGCGATCTGCTCGTGCAGTCGCTCAAGGCCTCCGCCGCCGCGATCCTCGCCTGGCTCGTGGCGGGCGTGTGGATGGGGGACCCGATGGCCCTGATGGCGCCCTGGGTGGCGGTGGTGCTGATGCAGGCCACCGTGTACAGCTCGCTGATGCAGGCCGTACGGCAGCTGGCGGCGATCTGCTGCGGGACCGTGCTGGCGTCGGTGGCACTGGCCGTCACCGGGAGCACGCTGGGCGCCGTGGCCCTGTCCGTACCGCTGCTGGTGCTCCTCGCGAACTGGCCGCGCTTCGGCGACCAGGGGATCTACGGCGCCACCACCGCGCTGTTCACCCTCTCCACCGGCGCCGCCGGGGCGTCCGCCGTGGGCCACCGGGTGGGCCAGGCGGCACTCGGCGCGGTCATCGGTCTCGCCGTCAACGCGTTCGTGCTGCCGCCGATCCATCTGCGGGACGTCCGGGAGAACCTCGCGGCGCTGGCCCGGGAGGCGGGCGACACCCTGCACACCGTGGCCGGTGACCTGCGGGACGGTGAGTGGGACAGCCAGGGCTGGTCGCATGCCTCGGCCCGGCTGGAGCGCCGGCTGGAGGCGCTGCGGTCCGCCCGCGGCTGGAGCCGGGAGAGCCTGCGGCTGACCGCCACCCCGCTGCGCGCCGTACGGCGGCCGCCCGCGTCGCTGCCGTCGGAACAGGAGGACGAGCGCTGGAGCCGGGTCACCGGGCACATCCGCGCGCTCACCCGGACCCTGGCCGTGGCCGCCGACGACGACCGCTCCTCGGCACCGCCCGCCGGGCCGGTACTGGACTCCTACGCCGACCTCCTGCAGCTGATCGGCGACGCCTGCCGCGCGGAGGGCGACCGCCTGCTCGCGGCCGGCGACGAGCCACGGCCGGACGATCACGCGGAGGCGGCGATGCGGGAACTGCGCGGTCAGCTCCAGGAGGGACTGCGGGAGCACGCGGGGCGGGGGGCCGACGGCACGACGGTGCTGGGGACGTTGCTGTTGCAGGCCGAGAACCTGTGGAGCGAGACCGTTCCGACCGGTCGGCACGGGTGACACAGCTCACGCCATGACGTCCCGATCGGCGGAACACCGGAGGGTCGTTGCCCGTTGAACAGTGCGTGGGTGCGGATGGGACAGTGTCCCCGGGCCTCACCTTTTGCCCACAGGGACGATCGTTCGGCTGAAGCCCTGTGGAGCCTTTCGCCGAGAGGCGACCGCCATCCGCGCCCACCACCAGACCGCCCCGACCGTGATTCCCCCGTCCGGTCGGGGCTTCCTCTTGTCCGGAAACGGCGCCGGTGGGGTGCGCTTGACTTCGAGAGCACTCCAATTCGTAGCGTTCCCGTCATGAGCACTGCACAGCACAAGATCGGTTCGGGGTTCGGCGCCCACAGCACGGCCGACGACGTCCTCGCGGGCGTCGACCTGTCCGGCAAGCTCGCGATCGTCACCGGGGGCTACTCGGGGCTCGGTCTGGAGACCACCCGTGCGCTCTCGAAGGCGGGCGCCCGGGTCGTGGTCCCGGCCCGGCGCCCCGACACCGCCTGGAAGGCCCTGGCGGGCCTGGCGGGCGTGGAGCTGGACGAGCTCGACCTCGGTGACCTGGGCAGCGTGCGCGACTTCGCCGAGCGCTTCCTCGACTCGGGCCGCACCGTCGACTTCCTCATCGACAGCGCCGGGATCATGGCCTGCCCGGAGACCCGGGTCGGGCCGGGCTGGGAGGCGCAGTTCGCCACCAATCACCTCGGCCACTTCGCGCTGGTCAACCGGCTGTGGCCGGCCGTCGAGCCCGGTGGTGCCCGCGTGGTCTCGGTGTCCTCGCGCGCCCACCACTTCTCCGGCATGCGCTGGGACGACGTCCACTGGCGGACGGGCTACGACAAGTGGCAGGCGTACGGCCAGGCCAAGACGGCGAACGTCCTGTTCGCCGTCCACCTCGACAGGCTCGGCGCCGAGCGCGGGGTACGGGCCTTCTCGCTCCACCCGGGCGGCATCCTCACCCCGTTGCAGCGCCACCTTCCCAAGGCGGAGATGGTGGAGCGCGGCTGGATCGACGAACAGGGCAACGCGCTCAACCCCTCGGGCTTCAAGAGCCCCGAGCAGGGTGCGGCCACCCAGGTGTGGGCGGCGACCTCGCCCCAGCTGGCCGGCATGGGCGGCGTCTACCTGGAGGACTGCGACATCGCCGAGCCCGCCGTCGAGGGCGACGCGACCAGCGGGGTCAAGGACTGGGCCATCGACCCGGACCAGGCGGAACGCCTGTGGACCCTGTCGGCAGAGCTGACAGGCGTGAACGCGTTCGCCTGAGCCGCACGACCGACGCGGTGGCGGCTGCCCAGGGCGGTTGAAGTGGTGGGTAGCCCACTCCGGGACAGCTAAGGTCGGCGGCTGACGCCGGGTCCTCGGGCAGGTGGGCGCCAGGGGATCAGATGCGGCTCGGCACGGCTTGCCACCCAGATCTGGGGCACCGCCCTGCGTGGCTGTCGCCGGTGTCGTGGGGCCGCGCCGCCGCCAGACCGCCGGGACGCCACTCCACAGGGCTGACGCCCGGCACCCCAGGTGCCGTGGGACCGCGCCGCCGCCCGAACCGTCGGAACACCGGTCCACAGGGATGACGCAGGGCACCACAGGTGTCGTCGGGCCGCGCCGCCGCCCAGACCGCCGGGACTCCACTCCACAGGGCTGACGCCCGGCACCCCAGGTGCCGTGGGACCGCGCCGCCGTCCGAACCGCCGGAACACCGATCCACAGGGATGACGCAGGGCACCACAGGTGTCGTCGGGCCGCGCTGCCGCCAGACCGCCGGGGGCACCACTCGGGAAGGCCGACGCCCAGCCCCCGGGCATCGGGAAGCGCCCCTGCGCTCGGTGGGCCTGAGCTCGGCCCCATCCGTCCCCGGGGGGAGGACGGGCCTCTTCCAGGGCGGGGCCTTACCGGCGCCTGTCCTCCGGCCGGTCCCGCGGCGTCGCGGGGGCGCGCTACGGCGTCGTGAGTTCCGTAGCGCCGTACAGCGCGGCGGGTGCGCCTGTCTGAAGCGCCCAGTAGCGGTCGCCGTAGGACCAGTGCCACCACTCGGTCGGGTAGTTGACCAGGCCCGCCGCGGTCAGGGCCGTACCCAGCAGGGCGCGGTTGGCCCTCGCCTCCTCCGTGATGTTGCCCGCGCCCGTGTAGCAGGCGCCGTCGCTCTCCTCCGGGTTGGCGTTCATCGCGGTGCCCAGATCGAGTTCGCGGCCGTCGGCGTCGGCGAGGGTCAGGTCGACGGCCGCGCCGGCGCTGTGCGGGGCTATTCCGGGCGGGGAGACATAGCGGCTGGCCGCGGTGTGGACGCGGTCCGCGGACCAGTCGGGGTGGGTGGCGCCCAGTTCGCCGGCGTACTGCTCGAAGTACT
Organism: Streptomyces sp. SAI-135; assembly: GCF_029893805.1. Classification (NCBI taxonomy): domain Bacteria; kingdom Bacillati; phylum Actinomycetota; class Actinomycetes; order Kitasatosporales; family Streptomycetaceae; genus Streptomyces; species Streptomyces sp. SAI-135. The sequence goes on along the minus strand of NZ_JARXYP010000002.1, from coordinate 8,243,703 downwards.
GCCGCTGGAGCGCCGGCGGCCGGTATCCCTCCACGAACAGCAGCCGCAGGCCGTCGGGCAGCAGGGCCTGCGCCCGCAGCAGCCGGTCCAGGACACCCCGGCGCAGATGGACCTCGGCGCCCAGGGAGTCCTCGTGCTTGCGGTCGTCGACGAGGAGGTGGCCGCGGACGTCCACGAGTTGTTCGCCGTTCTCCCGGACGGGGACGGCGGCGACACGGGCGTCGGACATCAGGATGATCTCGCTCATGAGGTGATCATCGCGCGGCCGCGCACCGGCCCGTGCACCGCGTGCATCCCGCTGTGCCGGGTACTCGGGTGGCTCCCCGCCCCAGCGGCCCGAAGGAGCCTGAAGGTGAGCACTTCAACCGGCAGCAGGATCGTCGTCACGGGCGCCACCGGCAACGTGGGAACCAGCGTGGTGCGCCTTCTCTCGGAGGATCCGGAGGTCGGCTCCGTACGGGGCCTGGCCCGGCGGATCCCGGACTGGTCGCCCGCGAAGACTCAGTGGTCCGCGGTCGACCTCTCCTCGGAACGGACCGACCTGGCCGAGGAGTTCGCGGGTGCCGACGCGGTGGTCCATCTCGCGTGGGCGTTCCAGCCGACGCACGACCCGGCGGTGACCTGGCGCACCAACGTCCTCGGCTCGATCCGGGTGTTCGAGGCGGTGGCGGCGGCCAAGGTGCCGACACTGGTCCACGCCTCGTCGGTGGGCGCCTACTCCCCGGGCCCCAAGGAGCACGCGGTCGACGAGTCGTGGCCGACCCACGGCTGGCCGGACGCCGCGTACTGCCGGGAGAAGGCGTATCTGGAGCGCACCCTGGACACCTTCGAGCGCGACCACCCCGCCGTCCGGGTCGTACGGATGCGCCCGGCGTTCCTCTTCAAGCGGGAGTCGGCGAGCGAGCAGCGCCGCATCTTCGGCGGCCGGTTCCTGCCGGGTCAGCTCGCCCGGCCCGACCTGCTGCCCTTCCTGCCCGACATCCCCGGTCTGCGCGTCCAGGCACTGCACACCGACGACGCCGCCAGGGCCTACGCGCTGGCGGTGCGCTCGGACGTGCGGGGCGCCTTCAACCTGGCCGGCGAGCCGCCGGTCGACGCCGAGCTGCTGGGCGAGCTGCTCGGCGCGCGTCCCGTACGGCTGCCGCGGACCGCGGCCCGTTCGGCGATCGCCGCGGCGTGGGGCCTGCATCTGCTGCCCGCTTCCCCGCATCTGTTCGACGCGGTGCTGCGGCTGCCCCTGATGGACTGCACGCGCGCGCGGACCGAACTCGGCTGGCACCCGGAACACACGGCGACCGAGGTCCTGGAGGAGTTCCTGCGGGGAATGCAGCAGGGCGCGGGGGCGCGGACGGAGCCGATGCAGGGCCGCAAGGTCGGCTGACCCGGCAGTCCCGGAGATCAGCCCGGGCAGGCCCTGGGTCAGCCCGAGGACTCCTCGGCGCCCGGGTGCTCGGGGTGCACGGTGTCCGACCGCGGCGCCCCCTGCCGTCCGGTCCCCGCCTCGTCGGTGTCGGGCACGTCCTCCGACTCGTCGGCGCCGGGCTCCCCGTCCGGGACGCTCGCGACCTCCCAGGGGTCCTCGCCCTCGCCCGCCTGCTGGTCCGGCAGATCCCTCGGGACGGGGTCTGCGTTCTCGCCCGGTCCTTCGTTGCGGTGGTCCACGACGTCCTCCTCACGTGTCGACGGCGGGAGCGCGAGTACCTCCGCGCAGGTCGGCGAAACGTCAGTGCGGTGAGCGCTCCTCCAGAGCCGTGCGCCAGGCCGGTGCCGGACCCTCGGGCGCGGGTTCGGGGCGCCGGCCGCCGCGGGCGAAGAAGTCGGCGAGCGGGAGGATGGCCGCACCGACGGTCACCGCGTCGGGCCCCAGACGGCCGAGGTCGACGGTGACCTTCTCGGCCGGGTACCGCAGCGCGTACGCCGTGGCGTGACGGCGTACGGCGGGCAGGAACCGGGCGCCGAGCTGGAGGCCGGCCCAGCCGCCGACGATGATCCGCTCGGGCTGGAAGAGATTGATCAGGTCGGACAGGCCGGCGCCGAGGTACTCGGCGGTCTCCTCCAGGACGGCGACCGCGACCGGATCGCCCGGGGTGCCGTCGGCGGGATGCGCCGCGGCGAGCATCGCGGCCAGCGCGCTCTCCTCGTCGACGCCCTCGGGCGGCCGTCCGCCCTCCTCCCGCCAGCGCTCGAGGAGTGACTCGGCGCCCGCGTAGGCCTCCAGGCAGCCGAGGGCACCGCAGCGGCAGCGGCGCCCCCTGACCCGTACGGTCAGATGCCCCCATTCGACCGCCCGGCCGTGTTCCACCTCGGGCGTCACGAGGCAGGCGCCGACGCCGGAGCCGAACAGGACGACGACGGCGCTGTGGGCACCGCGGCCGCCCCCGAACCACATCTCGGCCTGGCCGAGGGTCTTGGCGCCGTTGTCGATGAAGTAGCGGACGCCGGAGGGCAGCGGGGAGCCGGTGCGCAGCAGCGCCTCCAGCGGGACGGCGTCCCAGCCGATGGTCTGTCCGTGCACGACGGCGCCGCTTCCGGGGGTGTGCGCCACGATGCCGGGCACTCCGATGCCGACGCCGAGCAGTGCCTCGGGCTCGATCGCGGCAGCGGTGAGCACTTCGGTGATGCCGTCGCGGATGTGCCCGACGATGGCATCGACGTCGTAGCTCCGCTGGGTCAACGGCCTTTCGGCGCGGGCGAGTTCGGTGAGGGTGAGGTCGAACAGCTCGATGCGCACCCGGGTCTCGCCGACGTCGACGCCGATCATGTGGCCGCTGCCGGGCGCCACCCGCAGCAGGGTGCGGGGGCGTCCGCCGTCGGATTCGACACTGCCCGCCTCCTCCACCAGTCCGTCGGCCACCAGGTCGGCGACGACGTTGCTGACCGAGCCGGAGCTCAGCCCGGTGACGGGGCCGAGCTCGAAGCGGCTGAGGGGCCCGTCGAAGTAGAGGCGCTGCAGTACGGCCGTGCGGTTGGCGCGTCTGAGGTCGCGTACGGTGCGTTTGTTCAAGGGGGTTCAGGCTCCCGTGACCCTGGCGAGGGCCTCGATCTCGTCCAGTGCGGCGACGAGCTCCGGGGCCACCGCCGACTGGACCCAGCGTTCCTTCTCGTCGTCGACCGCCCGGGGGACGGTCTCCGTGAGCATGATCAGGTAGAGGTAGGCACGGTACAGGGCCAGGCGCACCCGGGCCGGGACGTCGAACTCGGCCCGGCCGCCCGCCGCCCGGTAGCCGGCGAGGAACGCCTCGTCCTTCTTGATGTCCCCGAGCAGTGCCAGGGACACGAAGTCGGCGAGGGGGTCGCCCCAGAGCATCCGCTCCCCGTCGATGAGCCCGCCGATGCGCGGCGGTCCGTCGGCCGGGCGGTCGACCAGGATGTTCCCGTCCCACAGGTCGAAGTGGACCAGCGCGGGGACGGACACGTCGTCGAGGGCGGGGTAACCGGACCTGAGCGTGTCCGCCACCTGTTCGACGGAGCGGGGCAGCCGCGCCCCGTAGTCCCGGGCGTCGTCCAGGATCGCGTCGGCCATGGTGGTGAACGCGGTCCGCCAGTCGGGGGCGAGCGGGCCGAGGGCCCGCGAGGGATAGCCGAAGCCCGGTCCGGTCACCGAGTGCAGCCGGGCCACCTGACGGCCCAGCTCCCTGCGCAGCGGCGGGCGTTCGGCGTCGGTGACCGACCCGTCCCACGGATCTCCGGGGCAGGCGGTCATCAGCAGATGCGGTACGACGACGCCGGCACCGAAGGCCACCACGTGCGGCGCCGCGACCTCGGCCTCTGCGGCCCTGCGGTAGAACTCCGCCTCGGCGACGAGCAGTCCGCGCTCGTACCGCAGGCCGGGGACGGTGGCCGCGGGCGGGACCTTGACGACATACCGGGTGCCGTCCGTGAGGAGGAGTTCCTCGACGGTGTTGTAGGTGCCGCCGCTCAGCGGCCGGACGCGGGCGAGCCGGCCGGGGTCGAGGCCCGCGCCCTCCAGCACCTGCCGAGCCCACTCCCAGGAGTCCACCTGCGTCCCGCCCCTTCTCTCACCCCGTGGCGCACACGTCCTCGATGCGGCGCCCGTCCCGCATCGGCCGGTCGAGCCACCGCTCGGCGGCCGCCCCGTCGGCGTCGGGCGTGTGTTCTGCAACAGGGTACGGAACGCGTCCCGCGCACCGGGCGCCATTCGTGATCCGCCCCCGCAGACGTACACACGGCCACCGGCCCCGAGAAGTTCCCGGACCTTGAGCCAGCCACCACCTGCGGCGGCTGTCGGCGGGGCGCGGACCCCCGTACGGAACGGCGCGGGCGGGTCTACGCGTTCGGGGTGCTGACCACCGGCGTCCGGCCTCCCGCCGCCGCACCCGGGCAGGCGGTGCCGTCCGGTGCCCCGAACCGGGCCAGGGTGTGCCAGACCATCTTCAGGTGCTGGAGCTCATGGCGGCCCGTCCGGGCGGCGTCGCCGATGACGCGCGGGTCGACCAGCCCGTCCTCGGCGATGCTCGCGCCCAGGTCGGCGTACTCCCGCCCGCGGTAGTGGGCGTGGCGGTACAGGCCGGCGACGGTGATCCGGTGGCCCGGGTGCCACTCGACGGGGACGGGCAGCAGGCGGGCCGCCGCCTCGACGGGGGTCCCGCGGTAGCTCGCGTCCAGGACCAGGGCCTCCACGTCGCGGCCCAGGTCGACGCCGCCGTGCACCTGGGCCTCGATGTAGTCGTCGAGTGCGTCCCGCTCGTCCGCCTCCGCGAGGGCGATCAGGGACATGCCGGCGGCGACGCCGAAGTGGACCGGCTCGGCGGCGCTGTCGGGGTAGCAGAAGGTGGCACGCGCCAGGGTCTCGGGGGCCAGCCGGAAGTGCGAGGAGCCGAAGCGCGGGGCGGCTCCGACCATCTGACGGCGGAAGTTCAGTGCGCCGTACACGGGCCGCTCGTGCGCGTCCGCGTCGTCGTACGCGCCGCCGAAGATACGGCTCTCCCAGCGCCACCGGTCGCCGCCGGGGCGGGCAGTCAGTCCTCCGTTGCTCGTGCCGGTGACGAACTGCGAGTGGTAGACGCCGTCCTGGGCCAGCGCCTCCAGGAGGGGCAGACCGCGTGCGAGGCGGTCCGGGTGGAAGTTCAGCGTGATGCGCAGGTCCGGGTCGACGGCCGGCCCCTCGGACGCGGCCGACACATGCTCCAGCGCCGCCCGCGCTCGTGCCGACGTGCCTGGACCCACCGGTGTCACCTCGCTCAGGACTCGTCCACGACTCACCGGATGATCACCCGCCGAGGAGGCAGCCCGCACCTCATTTGACGATGTCCTGCCCAACGGCGAGCACGATCCGGTGCTCCAGGGGGCCTCCAGGGCGAAGGAGTCGGTTCGTCGCTCCCCGCTGTCGCCCCGGACCGGCCGCGGCCCATCCGGCGGGCCACCGTTGGCGGTGGGGGTGCTCCCCAGGAATCGTGCGAGGTGGCGCGGGGTGTCCGCCGTCACTGCCCCGGGTCCTTGCCGTGGCGCGGGCCCGCCCCACAATGGGGCACGCGGGCGGATCTTCACATTCCGCCAGGAGTGCACCCGTCGCTTTTGTGGAAGGGGAACACACTGAGGATGCGAGATGTACGTGAGTGGACGGCGTCCCCGGTGCGGTTTGTGAAACGGCGCCGGGACCCCGTGGTCGTGCAGACGCTGCGGTCGGCGGCCGCGGCGACGATCGCGTACGTCATCGCCCTGCGGCTCAGCCCCGAGGCGGCCCCGCTCACCGCGCCCCTGACCGCGCTGCTCGTCGTCCAGGTCACCCTCTACTCCACACTCACCACCGGCGTCCGCCGCGTGAACTCGGTCGTCACCGGAGTCCTCGTCGCCATCGCCTTCAGCCTGCTGGTGGGGCTGACCTGGTGGAGCCTCGCCCTTCTGATCGTGGCGTCACTGGTCGTCGGACGGCTGGTGCGGGTCGAGGAGTTCGTTCCCGAGGTGGCGATCAGCGCGATGCTGGTGCTCGGGGTGACGACGGTCGGGGACACCGCCTGGGCACGCGTGGTCGAGACACTGATCGGCGCGGTCGTCGGCCTGGCCTGCAATCTGCTGCTCGCTCCCCCGGTGTGGGTGGACGAGGCGGGCGAGTCGATCGAGGGGCTGGCCCGCCGGGTGCGCAAGCTGATGCTGCGGATGGGCGAGGAGGCCGCCGGCCGTACGCCGGTGGACGTGGCGACGGCCCGCCTGTACGAGGCCCGGGAACTCGACCACGACATCGTCGAGGTGGACGCGGCCCTGCGGCAGGCCGAGGACAGCCTCAAGCTGAACCCCAGGGTGAAGGAGGGCCTGCTGCACCGGGTGGTGCTGCGCACCGGACTGGACACCCTGGAGATCTGCACGGTCGTGCTGCGGGTCCTCGCCCGCACCCTCACCGACCTCGCGAAGGAACGCGACCCCTTCGCCGACGATCCGTTCCCGATCGACGAGGATCAGGCTCCCGAGCCACTGTTCAGTCCTGAGACCGGCCGGACCGTGGAGCAGTTGCTGTCCGAGATCGGCGACGCGGTCGTCAGCTTCGCGGTGCTGGTCACCACCCACGTCAGCGTGAGCGCCGAGTCCGCGGAGGGCCGGCTCACCGCTGAGCTGCGGCAGGCCTCGGCGACCCGGGACAAGCTGGCCCAGCTGCTGCTCGAGGAGATCCAGCGCGACACCCGCCACTGGCAGCTGCACGGCGCCGTCCTGACCGAGGTCAACCGCATCCTCGACGAACTGGACACCGAGCACCGCTCCCGCCGTCTGCTGGAGGAGCTGGACCGGGCCTCCCGCGAGCAGCGCGAGCGGATGCCGCATCTGACCCGGATGCAGGAACGCTGGCGCAGGAACCGCCCGGTACTCTCCCGTCGTTCCAGGTGACACAGGCACAGCGGACGAGCACAAGCGGGACGAGCACAAGGGGGCGGGCCGATGACCGACACGAGCGTGCGGATCGACGGGAACACACTGCGGCTGCCGGGCGGAGCGGCGGTGCGGTTCGTCCGCACCCTGCGGCTGCCCGAGACGGGTACGCATCCGCTGCCGCCGGGGCTCGGCGAGTTCCCGGTGCGCCGGGTCTCGGACTACCCGGACACCGTGCCGGAGCAGTGGCGGGCCCGCGGCGGGGTGATGCTGCCGGTGTATCTGCGGGAGGCGATGTGGCTGAGCTTCGGGGGCACCGTCGAGCCGGCCGCCCTCCAGGTCGGGGTGGGCAAGGTGTGCGCGGTCTCCGGGAAACCCTGGAGCGACCGGCTCGCCCGTGATCCGCAGAACTACGTGGTCCTGCCCCGCCAGCCGTGGCTGGACGGCATCAACTCCGGCAAGGGCACGGTCCGCCAGTTCGTCGCGGTGCCGCTCGGTCTGGGCGCGACCGTCGAGGGACAGGTGACGGGCGAGGAGGTCTGGGGCGGCGTACAGCTCCAGGCCTTCCCGCTGGTCGAGGAGCGGCTGGCCGAGTGGCGGGAGGCGCAGCGGCGGCTGGGGTCGGCGGCCCGGCCCGCGATGGCCTACGGCGCCGCCGCGCCCATGGCGATGGCCGCGCCCGCGGCTCCTGCGGGGGCGCCGCCCCGCAGCGCCCCGGCGATGGGACTCGGCGTCGGTGGTTCCATGCGCCAGGAGGTCTACCGGGACGACCGGCCCCTGTCGGACTGGGCGGACGCACCGGCCGGGCGGGTCTTCGTGCACCTGGTGACACCGCCCGAGTGGCGTCGCATCACCGGCGAGGCCGCCCCGCCGTCGCCCGTCGACCGTGCCGCGTACACCAGGGCGGGGCTGCCCTGGTTCGACTACTACGACCAGGACGCGGAGGATCTCGCCCCCACGGACACGCTGGAGGGGGTGAAACCGGTGGGCGACTGGCTCGGGGACGATCACGAGCCCTGGCAGCAGCCCGCGCCCGGCCAGGTGAAGCCGCTGGGGGACGCGCCGGGCAAGCCGGTCGAGGACGGCGACTGGTAGGGGGCGGCCGGCGGCTCGGGTTGCACCGGCCGGGCGGTCCGGGTGAAGGTGGCTGTCCAGGTCCGAGACGAGCGATCACCCGGGGTGCGCAGGGATGAGCAGTGCGAACGGCGGCTGGAGCAGGCGCCGGTTCGTCGGCGCCGTGGCGGGAGCGGGCGCGGGGCTCGTCGGCTGCTCGACGTCCTCCACGCCGTCGTCGGCGTCGTCCGGACCTGCGTCGCCGGAGACTCCCGGCTCCCCCGGGGCCGCCTCACCGGGCCCGACGCGCACGTCGTCCGCACCGGCTCCGAAGGGGCCCCGCCCCCTGTACGTGGGCACCTACACCTCCGCCGAGGGCGGTGGCGCCGGTATCGGCGTCGCCGCCTACGACGCCGCCGGCGGCCGGATCACCGGCATCGGCACGATCACCGGCGTCACCAACCCGTCGTATCTCGCGCCGCATCCCGACGGCCGCACCCTGTACGCGGTCGCGGAGCAGGACGCCGGTGCCGTGACCGCCGTGCGTCTGTCGGACCGCAAGGTCCTGGGGAGCCGGAGCACCGGCGGTGCGGGGCCCGCCCATCTGTCGGTGCATCCGGGCGGGCGCTGGCTGCTCAGCGCCAACTACGGCTCCGGCAGTGTGGCCGTGCATCCGATCGACTCCTCGGGCGCGCTCGGCGAGCTCAGGGACTCGGTCACGCACTCCAGTCCGGCGCCGGGGCCGGGTCAGCAGGGCCCGCACGCCCACCAGTTCATCACCGGTCCGGACGGCGGCCATGTGCTCGCCGTCGACCTGGGCACGGACACCGTCTACAGCTACCGCCTCGACGAACGCACCGGTGCCCTCACCGAGGTCGCGCGGGCGCACACCCGGGCGGGTGCCGGGCCGCGCCACCTCACCTTCCATCCCGGTGGCCGGTACGCCTACCTGGCCAACGAGACCGACAACACGGTGGCGGTCTGCGCCTACGACCGCGGAACCGGCCGCCTGTCCGTCGGGAGACCGCAGTCCACGGGGACGGGCTCGGGCACGAACTACCCGGCGCAGTTCCTGGTCACCGCGAACGGCGCGTTCGCCTATCTCGCCAACCGGGGCCACAACAGCCTCACCCGTTACGCGGTGGAGTCGGGCGGCGCCCGGCTGCGGCTGCTCGACACCGTGCCGGTCGACGGCGACTTCCCGCGCCAGATCGCCTTCTCCCCCGACGGCCGGCTGCTCTTCGCGGCGAATCAGAGGTCCGGCACCGTCAGCGTGTTCCACGTGGACATCGGGAGCGGTGAACTGCGCCGCGCGGGCAAGCCGTTCGCCTCACCCGTCGCCGTCTGTGCGCTGCCGCTGTAGGGCGCGCGGGCAGGACGCCGCGCTCGCCTGGTTCAGCAGCACGTGCATGCGCTCCGTCAGGCGCGCCACGTCGTCGGCGGGTGCGTGGAAGGGCAGGCGTACGTCGCCGTGGGCGCGGGCGCGCTCGATGCGCAGGGTCAGTCCGTGCCGGTCCACGGCGAGGGGCTGGACGCGGACCGCGCCGTGCAGGCTGTCGGGCTCCACGAGCCGCGTCAGCCGCTCGATCGCGTCGGGGTGGCAGTCGGCGAGGTGGGTGAGCAGCCGGGCCTCGGCCGTGGCGAGCGGGTCGGGCGCGGCGGCGGCGAACTCGTCGAGGTCGACGACCACCGCCCCGGACGGCCTGCGCAGCACCACGCGGGTGGCCTCGAACTCCAGCCGGCCGTCCCCGGAAACGAACCGGCCGGCGATCCACAGCCGGGCGCGGATACGGCTGCGCACGGGGACGGGTGCCACGTCGGCGAACTCCAGGACCGCGGACGGCTCGCCCCGGGGCGCACAGATCGCGGCCGCGACCAGCGTGCTGTCCTCGGGGACCGCCAGCGTCACCCGCCCGTCCTCGGCGACCGTGTGCGCTCCGACGAACTCCTCGCGGCCGCCCTCGGCGGTCACCGCGCAGGACCACGAGGCGGCGAGCACCGACCGGGCGTGTTCCGCCGCGGAAGGCGCGGCCGTCCACGTTGGGCTGTCACCCATCCGTTCCTCCTTAGGTAAGGCTAGCCTAACCTAGCGAAGATCGGCGACGAAGCCAACCGAGGACGTGTGACGGACGTGCGAATCCGGTCAGGGCGTGAGTCGGGTCAGGGCGTGAGCCGGCAGGTCAGGGCTTGAGAACGCCGAGCAACGCCCGTGCGCACAGGTCGCGCACCTGCTCCCGGGAGAGGTCCGGGCCGCGCAGCCACTCCAGGCACACCGCCGTCGTGAACGCCAGCCAGCCGCGCACGGCCAGCTGGAGGTCGGGGCGCTCCTGCGCCGCCGGACCGAACTCGGGATCCGCCGCGAGCGCCGCCAGGATCTGCCGCTCCTGCGCGGCCAGCGCCCGCTGATAGACCCGGCGCACGGCCTGGTCTCCGGCGGCGTCGGCACGGTGGAAGGCGCGGAAGCCGTGCGCGTGGGCGTGGACGTACTCCAGGTAGGTGTCCAGACCCGCCGTCAGCTGTTCGCGCACCGGGATGCCGGGCACGGCGGCGGTCATGGCCAGCATCCGCTCGCTCTCGCGCTCGACGACCGCCGCGAAGAATTCCCGCTTCGTCGGGAAGTAGTGGTAGAGCAGGCCTCGCGAGACACCGGCGATCTCGGCGACCTGCTCGATCCACACGTCGTCGTACGGGCTCTCCGAGAACAGCCTCGCCCCCACCGACAGGAGCTGCTCCCGGCGCTCCCCGGTGCTGAGCCTGCGGCGCGTGCGCTCGCCCTGCTTCCCGGCCATGCCCGCACTTTACTTGACGCCGGTTCAACAAGGGGACCAGACTGAGGCGCGTTGTTGAACCCACGTACAACATGCTCAACTGCCGCTGGATCAAGGGAGATCTCGTCATGGCGGAGACGACGACGGCCACCCGGACCACGGGATTCCGCAGCGCCGAGCTGGGGTGGCCCGAGCTGCACCGCATTCCGCGTCCGCCGCGTCGGCTCCCGCTGCTCGGTGACGTGCTGGGCGTCAACCGCGCCACCCCGATCCAGGACTCCCTGCGCTTCGCCCGCCGGTTGGGGCCGATCTACCGGCGCCGTGCCTTCAACCGGGAGTTCGTGTTCACCTGGGGCGCCGATCTGGTGGCGGACCTGGCGGACGAGTCGCGCTTCGCCAAGCACGTGGGCCTCGGGGTCGCCAATCTGCGGCCGGTGGCCGGGGACGGGCTGTTCACGGCCTACAACCACGAGCCGAACTGGCAGCTGGCGCACGACGTGCTGGCCCCGGGCTTCAGCCGGGAGGCGATGGAGGCCTACCACCCGATGATGCTGGCCGTCGCCGGCCGGCTGACGGACCACTGGGACCGCGAGCTTGCGGCGGGACGGTCGGTGGACGTCCCCGGCGACATGACCAAGCTGACCCTGGAGACCATCGCGCGGACCGGGTTCGGCCATGACTTCGGCTCCTTCGAGCGGGACCGGCCCCACCCCTTCGTGACGGCGATGGTGGGCACCCTGACCTACGCGCAGCGCCTCAACTCCGTGCCGTTCCCCGCTCTGCTACGGGGTGCCGCGCGGCGCAACGCGGACGACATCGCCTACCTCAACCGCATGGTCGACGACCTGGTCCGGGCCCGGCGGGCGACGGGCGGGGACGGCGACCTGCTCGACCGGATGCTGGAGACGGCCCACCCGGAGACCGGCGAGCGGCTGTCCCCGGAGAACGTCCGCCGGCAGGTCATCACCTTCCTGGTGGCCGGCCACGAGACCACGTCCGGCGCGCTCTCCTTCGCCCTGCACTACCTCTCCCGCCACCCCGAGGTCGCCGCACGCGCGCGTGCCGAGGTGGACCGCGTCTGGGGCTCCGCCGAGGTGCCGGGCTACGACCAGGTGGCGAAGCTGCGGTACGTGCGCCGGGTCCTGGACGAGTCGCTGCGCCTGTGGCCGACCGCGCCCGCGTTCGCCCGGGAGGCCGTCGAGGACACCGTGCTGGCCGGACAGCACCCGATGCGCCGGGGGGCGTGGACGCTGGTGCTCACGCCGATGCTCCAGCGCGATCCCGAGGTGTGGGGCGCCGACGCCGAGCGGTTCGATCCGGACCGCTTCGACCCCAAGGCCGTCCGCGCGCGTCCCCCGCATGTCTTCAAGCCCTTCGGCACGGGGGCACGGGCCTGCATCGGCCGCCAGTTCGCACTGCACGAGGCCACTCTGGTGCTCGGACTGCTGCTGCGCCGCTACGAGCTGCGGGCCGACCCCGGCTACCGGCTCAGCGTGACCGAGCGGCTGACGCTGATGCCGGAGGGGCTGCGGCTGCACCTGGAGCGGCGGCAGGCCGGCAGTGCCGCGCCCGCCGCCGTGGCCGGTCCCGGCGAGGTTTCCGTCCCCGCGTCACGCTGCCCAGTGCACCGGGCGGGAGACTGACTCCGGCAGCCGGGTGCCTGCGCTGCCCCGGGCCGCGTTGAGCTGGGGCTGGGTGAGGAAGAACGCTCCGGTCAGGTCCGCGTCCGTCAGATCGGCGTCGCGCAGGTCGGCACCGATCAGGTCCGCTCCGCGCAGGTCTGCACCGGTGAGGTCGGCCGCGATGAGGTAGGCGCCGCGCAGCGTGGCCCCGCGCAGGTCGGCGCCCTTGAGACGGGCGCCCATCAGGTCGGCGCCCCGGCGGTCCTTCTTCTTGCCGCCGACCCCTGCCCGCACCAGCTCACTGGTGCGCAGCAGAAGGAGGTTGACCTCCTGCCGGTGCGCGGGGACGTCCACGGCGGCGAGCTCCTCGGCACTGCCCCGGGTGAGCGCCTCGGTCCGCTCCAGCATGCGGCGCAGATCGGCGTGGACCGTGCGGGCGGCGGGCAGGGTGAGCGCCTCGGTGAGGTACCAGAGCAGTTCGTGGAGCTGGCGCACGACGGGGAAGACGTCGAACATCCGGCGGGCGTCGGCGCGCGGGCCGTCACGCCAGTCCCGGCCGCCGAAGGTGATCTGCGAGACCTTCTGCCCGGCACCGAAGCAGTCGTACACCGTGCATCCGGTGTAGCCCTCGTCCCGGAGCTTGGCGTGGATGCCGCAGCGGTGGTCGTCCCGCAGGTTGGGGCAGGGCTTGCCGGCCGGCTTGTCGCGGGCGAAGTCCGCGGAGGCGGCGAAGGGCAGGGCGACACAGCACAGCCCGAAGCACCGTGCGCAGTCGCCCTTGAGGTCGGTCGTCTGTTCTTGCATCACGGCCAGCCTAACGGCACCGCGGACCGGCCCGTCTGACGGGAACTCACCGCTGAGTTCCCGGCGATGTGGGGGTCTCCTCATACAACGGAAAACAAACTCGACTACCACAGAGACAACGGCCGACCGAGGCGGGAGCCGAACGCATCGAGGAGACGTCATGTGCAGCCACCAGCCCCCGTGCCCCGAAGCCGACAGCCCCGGCCGGCGGGCCGCGGTGATCGTCTCGGCCCACCCCGAACAGGGCTGGAGCCTGCTGTGCAACGGCACCATCGTCTTCGACGACACCGGTGAGCTGCTGCCGGACGGACGGGTCGTGAGCCCGCGCCGGGCGCCCGGCGCGCCTGCCGTGGCCGCCTGAGTCAGCGGGCGGTGCCGGGCAGTGCGAGCCGGGCGAGCCGCTCGGGGTCGGCCAGGACGTGCAGGGCGACGATCCCGCCCTCGGCGACGGTGACGCCCGCGACCGCGAGGGGACGGCCCTCGGGCAGGTTGACGATCCCGATCTCGCCGTTGACCAGGGCGAGGCGGGCGCAGTCGGCGAACCGCCGGTGCCGCAGAGCCTGTTCCGCCACGGCCCGCGCCCCGCGGACCACGAAGGCCGGCGCCCCGGAGTCCGCGCGCAGCACCACGTCGGGGTGGAGCACGGCGACCACGGCGTCGCCGTCCCGCGCCTTGGCGGCCGCGAGGAACGCCTCGAGCACCTCGCGCTGCCGGTCCGGGTCGGGTGCCGCGGTGGGAGCGGCCTCCCGCACCGGGCGCCGGGCCCGACCGGCGAGCTGCCTCGCCGCGGCCGGGGTGCGTTCCAGGACCGGCGCGATGTCGTCGAAGGGCACGGCGAACATGTCGTGCAGGACGAACGCGAGGCGCCCGGCGGGCTCCAGGTTCTCCAGCGCCACCAGCAGCGCGAGACCGCGCGCGTCGGCGTACAGGAGTTCCCGTTCGGGGTCGGCGGCGGCCAGCGGCGCGATCACGGGGTCGGGGACGTGGGCGTCGCGGTGGCCGGTGCGTGAGCGCAGCCGGTCGAGGCAGACCCGGCCGACGGCCGTGATGAGCCGGCTGTCCGCATCCGGGGTCCCGCCGGCCGCTGCGCGGCTCAGGCCGGCCCATGCCTCCTGGAGTGCCTCCTCCGCCTCGCCCAGCGAACCGAGCATGCGGTAGGCCACCGCCCTGAGGCGCCCACGGTGCTCCTGGAAGCGCTCCGCGAGCAGATCCGTTCCGTTCACGCCACCCCCGTGTCGTCCGTGAAAGCGAGACGATCACATGATGCACGTCGCGGGTCAGTAACGCTGTGCCTTCGCCAGCTTGGGCGTCAGCACGGGCTCGGCGGGCTTGCGGCTGACGGCGACGGGCTGGGCCTTCTCCCCCGCCTTCAGGTCCTCGGCGCCGACGTACCGGGTCTCCACCACCTTGCCCGAGGAGTCGAGGAAGTCGACCTGGACGGCGTAGGAGGCCGTCCCGCCGGACTTGTTGGTGATGGTGACGACGACGGCGAGCAGACCGCCGGTCTCGGAGCGCGGCTTGCCGCTCATGGTGACCTCGGACATGGCGTTGCCCTGTCCGTCGACCTCGGCGAGTTCGGTCCTGGCGGCCTTGTTGGCGCGCTCCGTCTCGGCGGAGACGGAGGCCTCGAAGGAGGAGGCGGCCGCCGAGGCGGAAGCGGCCCGCTCGGAGACCTCCGCCCGCACCGAGGCCTTGAGGGACGCGAGCGCGGAGGCCCCGTCACCGGAGAAGGAGGCGGTGTCCGGGGCCGTCGGTGTCGCGGAGGACGTGGACGAGCCGCCGGAGTCGTCGCCGCAGGCCGACAGCGTGAGTGCGCCCGCGGCGGCCAGCACCACGGCGAGGGCGGCGGTCCGGGACCGTCCGTGGGGTGGCGGTGTGCTCATCGGGTGACGTCCTCTCGGGCTCCGGCAACGACACATGACCGAAATGAACCTTATGCCGGGTTGACGAGAGGGGCATGTCAACCGTCGGGTCGGACCTCGTCCCGGGCGAGGGCGAGCAGCCGGTCCAGGACGCGGGGACCGCCCGCGCGGACGCCGTCGTGCTCGAACTCGTCCGTCACCCAGGTGCGCAGACCGCGGATCGCACGGGCGGTCTCCAGCGAGTGGGCCGTGTCGACGTACATGTCGTCGTGGTAGACGGCCGCGGCGACCGGGACCTCGTTGGCCGCGAGGCGGGCCGGGTCGTACAAGGGCTGCCAGTCGGTGCGGGCGGCGAGCAGCTCGGCGGTCTCGCGCAGCGGCCGCAGGGACGGGTCGCAGTCGAACAGCCAGGGGTGGATGGACTCCCCCGTGAACAGCAGGGGCTCGTCACCGGCGAGCGACTTGGCCGCGTCGAACTGCGGGAACTCGGCGCGCACCCGTTCGGCCGACCAGGCGGTGGGCCGCTCGTCCTGGCCGTAGGTGGCCTCGTGGACGAGGGCGTACAGCGGGTGGGAGGCGAAGGAGAGGAGGCCCTGGACCTCCTCCTGGAACGCGTCGGACAGTGCGGGGCCGTGCGGGGTGCGGACGAAGGCGTGCTCCAGGACGTAGTGCAGCCGGTGGCTGCCCTCGCCGCCGCCGAGCACGATGCCGAGCGACTGGAAGGCCTCGACGGTCAGCCGGTAGCCGTTGGGCAGGGTCACCTCGTGGGTCAGCAGGTGGTCGGCGACACGGCGGGCCCGCTCGACGTCCTGCGGGTAGCGGGCGTAGTGCGCGGCGACCTTGCGCTCGATGCGCGGGTACGCGGCCCGGTAGACGTCGTCGGCGTGGGCGTCGAGGGAGGGCAGGCCGCCGGTGATGAGGGCACCGGCGAGACCCTCGGGGGCGAGGGAGAGGTACGTCGTCGCGCAGAAGCCGCCGAAGCTCTGGCCGAGGACGGTCCAGGGGGCGCCGCCGGTGACCTGGGCGCGGATCGCCTCGCAGTCGCGGACGATGGAGTCGGCACGGAAGCGGGCCAGGTAGTCGGCCTGTGCGGCGGGGCCGCCGCGCAGCGGGAGCGTCTGGCGGTTGGCCGGGGTGGAGTGGCCGGTGCCGCGCTGGTCGAGCAGGAGGACGCGGTACTCCTTCAGGGCCCGGCCGAACCAGGCCCCCTTGCCGACGAACCGGTTCGCCCCGAAGCCGGGGCCGCCCTGGAGGTAGACCAGCCACGGCAGGTTCTGGCCCGCCCGGTCGCTCGCCACGGCCTCGCGGGCGAAGAGCTCGATCGTCTCCCCGGCCGGGTCGTCGTGGTCGAGGGGGACGGTGAAGCGGCGGTCGGTGAAAACGATGCCGGGCTGGCGGTAGGTCGCGGTCAACAGGGCTCCCGGGACGGACGGATTCTTCAGGGCGCGTCCCAGTTCAGCACATGTTCGTCCGTCGACGGACCCCCTCGATCATGAAATCTTACTGACTCGTGGGTCAGCGGGCCGCCAGGCTGGAGCGGCGCACCACCAGTTCCGGCTGGAGCACCACCCGGCGGTGCTCGTGGCGCTTGCCGGTGGTCTCCGCCTCCGTCTCCTCCAGGAGCAGCTCGGCGGCCAGCGCGCCCATGGTCACGGCGGGCTGGCGGACCGAGGTGAGCGGGACGGCCGCGGCGGCGGCGAACTCGATGTCGTCGTAGCCGACGATCGCGAGGTCGTCGGGGACCGTGATCCCGGCCGCGTACATGGCCTGAAGGACGCCGAGAGCGAGGAGGTCGTTGGCGCAGAACACGGCGGTCGGGCGGTCCGCGAGGCCGAGCAGACGGGCGCCGGCGTCCCGGCCCGCGGCCACGTCGAGCCGTTCGGTGGGCAGCTCGCGCAGGTGCTCGGGGCCGAGGCCCGCCTCGGCGAGTGCGTTCAGGGCGCCGGTGCGGCGGTCGCGGACCTGGTTGAGTCCGGGCGGACCGCTGACGTAGGCGATGGAGCGGTGCCCCGCGTCCACGAGGTGGCGCACGGCCAGCGCGCCGCCCGCGACGTCGTCGACGGAGACCGAGCACTCGGTGGTGCCCTCGGCGACCCGGTCGACCAGGACGAAGGGGATGCCGTGGCGGCGGAAGGAGTCGATGTTGCGCCCTGAGGCGTCGGTCGGGGTGAGCAGGACACCGCGCACCCGCTGCTCGGCGAAGAGGGACAGGTACTCCGCCTCCTCGCTCGCGCTCTGGGCGCTGTTGCAGACCATCACGCCGAGGCCGTCCTCGCGGGCGGCCCGCTCCGCGCCGCGCGCGACGTCGACGAAGAAGGGGTTGCCCATGTCGAGCACGAGCAGCCCCATGATCCGGCTGCGTCCCGCACGCAGCTGGCGCGCGGACTCGCTGCGGACGTAGCCGAGCCGGTCTATCGCGGACAGGACGCGCGCCCGGGTCTCGGTGGCGACGGAGTCCGGACGGTTGATGACGTTCGAGACCGTGCCGACGGAGACTCCGGCGGCGCGGGCGACGTCCTTGATACCCACCGACTGGGCCATCGGGCAGGGACCTCCAGGGGAGAAGGGGCGGCGGGGGGCCTTCACACTACCCGCAGGCCGCCCCCACATCGGATGCGGTCAGGCGGGCAGCGCGAAGTCCACGACGTGGAGCGCCGAGGGGGTCGTACCGTTCGACTTCTCCTGGTACATGAAGGACAGCACGTTGTCCTGGACGATCCGCGTCTCGTCGATCACGACCTCACCGAAGGCGTTGAGGCCGCTGCCGTCGAAGAGGATCTTCCAGTCCGTGTACCCGGACGACTTGGAGGCGGCGGCGATCCGGCCGAAGGGGAAGACCGCGTAGGCGTTGTCGTACTTGTCCAGGACGAGCTTGGTGCGCTGGCTGGAGCCGAGCACGACCGGGATCTCGGTCTTCTGCCAGCTGCCCGAGGAGTTCTTGCGGACGTGGAAGGCGCGGCCGTTCGCGGTGCGGTCGGCGACGTAGTTCGTGGTGCACTGGCCGAAGCGGCCGGGGACGTAACTGATGATCGCGTGCGGCAGGCCCGCGGAGTCCGTGAACTGGCTCTCCTGGTTCATCAGGGAGTGGTCCGGGTTCAGCGCGTCGACCACCAGGCCGGAGTCGGTGACGGCGACCTTGTCGGAGCCGCCGGTGGTGCCGACGGCGGTGCCGGCGTTGTTGCGCCAGGTGCGGCCGCGGTCGTCGGAGTAGACGTAGCCGGTGTCGTGGTTGGTGATGCCGCCGCTGTTGCACATCACGGCGCCGTTCTGCTCGCGCCAGGTGAAGAACGAGTGCAGCCGGCCGTTCCGGTCGTAGTCGATGCCGTGCAGGTACATGTTGCGGGCCGTGGAGGAGCCGTGCTCGCTGGTGTAGGTGCCCGTCGAGCTGGACCACTCCCCGAGGTTGGTCCAGGCCGAACCGTCGTACTCCGCGAGCGCGTTGCGGCCGTTGCCGGATATCCCGGCCCGGTAGCTGAGCTGGAGCTTGCCGTCGGGGGTGGAGACGAACTGCGGGTAGGTGAACTGCGAGGTGAGGGTGAGGCCGTCCAGGGTGGACTGGGGTGCGCCGAAACGGGCGGCGGTCCAGCTCAGTCCGGACGGGTTGTCCATGAGCCCCGCGACCGACTTGACGTAGGTGAAGCCGTCGCTGTGCGAGTCCATGGTGAGGTGGAGGCGGCCGTCCACCTTGGAGACGCCCATGGAGATCACGTTGTGGGAGTCGCTCGCCTTGAGGGTGTGGCCGACCTGGACGGTGGACCAGGTGCTGCCGCCGAGGACGCGGCGGCCGACCACGGCGTTCTTGTCGGCGGTGTACCAGACGGCGTACTGGTGGCCCTTGTAGGTCAGCAGGCCGTTCTTCTGGAACGAGTTGTTGTTGACGAGGCCGTCGTAGGAGACGAAGAAGACGGCCTGGCTGTCGAGCGTGGTGGTGCCGGTCCGGGTGACGGAGGGGCCGGGGTCGGCGGCGCGGGCGGTGCCGGGCGTTGCCACCGCGGCCAGGACGACGGAGGCGAGGACGGCTCGTCTCTTCATGGAAGCGGCTCCTTGGGGGGACGTCAGGCTAGGTGAAACACTTCGGTGAGCGGCTTCATGGCCTCGTCGGGGCGGGCGCCGTCCAACGATTCGAAGAAGGGCGCCATCTCCGTCTGCCAGCGGGCGTTGACCTCGGTGGCTTCCATTGCGGCTTGGGCGGCGGCGAAGTCCTCGGTCTCCAGATAACCGACAAGCAGACCGTCTTCCCTGAGGAAGAGCGAGTAGTTCCGCCAGCCGGTGGCCGAGAGTGCTTCGAGCATCTCGGGCCACACGGCGGCGTGCCGCTCGCGGTACTCCTCCAGACGGTCCTGCCGGACCTTCAGCAGAAAGCACACGCGCTGCATCGGCGGACTCCAGATCCTAGAAGTTGAACTGGTCGATGTTCTTGGCGTCGAACACGGTCGGCTTGCCGAGGTTGATCACGCCGTCCTTGCCGATGGTGTACGTCGTGTCGCCGGCCTTGAAGGTCTCGCCCTCCTTGCCGGTGATCTGACCGGAGACCAGGGCGACGGCGGTCTGCGCGGCCAGGGCGCCGAGCTTCGCCGGGTCCCACAGCTCGAACGCCTCGACGGTGCCGTTCTTGACGTACTTGCGCATGTCGTTGGGGGTGCCGAGGCCGGTCAGCTTGACCTTGCCCTTGTACTTGGAGCCGGAGAGGTACTGGGCGGCGGCCTTGATGCCGACGGTGGTCGGGGAGATGATCCCCTTCAGGTTCGGGTACTCCTGGAGCAGGCCCTGGGTCTGCTGGAAGGACTGCTGGGCGTCGTCGTTGCCGTAGGCGACCTTGACGAGCTTGATGTTCTTGTACTTGTCGCCCTTCAGCTCGTCCTTCATGAAGTCGATCCAGGTGTTCTGGTTCGTCGCCGTCTGGGCGGCGGACAGGATCGCGATCTCGCCCTTGTAGCCGATCTGCTCGGCGAGCAGCTGCACCTCGGTGCGGCCCAGGTCCTCGGCGGAGGCCTGCGAGACGAAGGCGTTGCGGCACTCCGGCTTGGTGTCGGAGTCGTAGGTGACGACCTTGATGTCGTTGCTCATGGCCTGCTTGAGGGCGGTGCACAGGGCGCCGGGGTCCTGCGCGGAGACGGCCATCGCGTTCACCTGCTGCTGGGTGAGCGTGTTGACGTAGGAGACCTGCCCTGCGGTGTCGGTGGCGCTGGAGGGACCGACCTCCTTGTACTTGCTGCCCAGTTCGGTCAGCGCCTTCTCGCCGCCCTTGTCGGCGGAGGTGAAGTACGGGTTGTTGACCTGCTTGGGCAGGAACCCGACGGTCAGGCCCTTCTTGGTGGCCGCGTTCGGGTCGGCCTTGGCGGTGGAGGCCGCCGAGGCGCCCTCGTCCTGCACGTCCTTCTTGGTGGTGCCGCCGCACGCGGTGAGCGCGAGGGCCAGGGAGGTGCCGGCAGCGAGGGCCGCGCAGGAACGGCGGAGGGATGACTTGCGCATGACGGGTCCTTTGTGACGGAGGTGAACGGTTGCGCCCCTCAGGGGCGCGGGACTGTAGCGATGTGCGGCTCCCGCCGCGCGGGCGCGACCGGCCACGACGGACCGGCAGCTGCATCACGGTCATCCAGCGGAGCGTGCCGCCCTCGCAACCGCGATCTGCCGTGCGACCCGCGGGCCGAGCACGGAGAGGACGAGCAGAACGCCGGTGACGACGATCTGCGACTGGGCGGAGACGTCCTGGAGGCTCATCACGTTCTGCAGCGCGCCCAGCAGGAAGACTCCCGCGATCGCGCCGCCGAGCGTGCCCTTGCCGCCGTCGAAGTCGATGCCGCCCAGCAGTACGGCCGCCACGACGGACAGTTCGAGCCCCGTGGCGTTGTCGTAGCGGGCGCTGGCGTAGTGCAGTGCCCAGAAGATGCCGGTGAGGGAGGCCATCAGGCCCGTCACCGTGAACAGGACGAGCTTCTGGCGCTTGACCCGGATGCCCGCGAACCGCGCCGCCTCCTCGCTCGCGCCGGTCGCGAACACCGACCGCCCGAACGGCGTGGCGTGCAGGACGACCACGGCGATCGCGAGCAGCACGAGGAAGGGGATGAACGCCTGCGGGACGAAGGTGTCCCCGATGCGCCCGGCCGCGAAGTCCAGGTACTGGGTCGGGAAGTCGGTCACCGCGTCGGAGCCGAGCACGATCTGTGCGATGCCCCGGTAGGCGGCGAGGGTGCCGATGGTGACGGCGAGCGAGGGCAGTCCGAGCCGGGTGACGAGCAGGCCGTTGACCAGCCCGCAGACCACGCCGAGCAGCAGGCAGATCGGGATGATCACCTCGATGGTCAGGCCCTGGTTCCACAGGGCGCCCATCACCGCGCCGGACAGACCGGCGGTGGAGGCGACGGAGAGGTCGATCTCGCCGGAGACCACGAGCATGGTCATGGGCAGGGCGATCAGCGCGATGGGCAGGGTGTTGCCGATCAGGAACGACAGGTTCAGGGCGTTGCCGAAGCCGTCGACGGTGCCGAAGGACAGCAGCAGCACCACGATGAGGAGAGTGCCGACGACCGTGTCCCAGCGGATCGCACGGCTGAGGGACTCAGGCATGGCGGGCGTTCCTCTTCTTCAGGGCGGAGGCCACGCGCAGCGCGACGACCCGGTCGACCGCGATGGCGAGGATGAGCAGGATGCCGTTGATGGCGAGCACCCAGACCGAGCTGACGCCGAGGGCGGGCAGCACGCTGTTGATGGAGGTCAGCAGCAGGGCGCCGAGGGCCGCGCCGTAGACGCTGCCGGAGCCGCCGGTGAAGACGACACCGCCGACCACGACCGCGCTGACGACGGTGAGTTCGTAGCCGGTGCCGGTCCCGGAGTCGACGTTGCCGAACCGGGCGAGGTACATCGCTCCGGCGAGGCCGGCGAGGGCGCCGCAGAAGGTGTACGCGGCCAGGATCCGCTTGAGCACCGGGATGCCGGCGAGCCGGGCGGCCTCGGGGTTGGAGCCGAGTGCGTACAGCTCGCGTCCGCTGCCGAAGTGCTTGAGGCAATAGGCGGTGGCGACGAGCACCGCGAGCGCGATCAGGGCCAGCCAGGGCACCGCGGAGATGCCGCCGGAGCCGAAGTTCACGAAGCTGTCCGGGAGGTCGGCCGCCGTGATCTGGCGGGAGCCGACCCAGATGGAGTCGATGCCCCGGATGATGTAGAGGGTGCCGAGGGTGACCACCAGCGCGGGCACCTGGCCGAGGCTGACGAGCAGGCCGTTGAGCAGGCCGAAGCCGATGCCCAGCAGGACCGCGAGCACGATCGCCACGACGGGGTTGCCGCCGCCCTGGAGGTAGGTGCCGGCGGCGAAGGCGCTGATGCCGAGGGTGGAGCCGACCGAGAGGTCGACGTTCCTCGTGATCACGACCAGCGACTGGCCGGTGGCGACCAGCACCAGGATCGTGGCGTTCAGCAGCAGGTCCTTGATGCCCTGCTCGGTGAGGAAGTCGCTGTTCCCGATCTGGGTGACGACGATCATCACCAGGAAGACGACCAGGATGGCCAGCTCACGCATCTTGAAGACACGGTCGACCAGGCGGGTGCCGCTGGACTTGGGTACGTCGGTCACGGGGGCCTGGTGGGGAGTCGTCACCGTCATGCGGCGGCCCTCCCGGTGGCTGCGGCCATCACGGTTTCCTCGGTGGCGTCGGAGCGCGGGATCTCGGCGGTCAGGCGGCCCTCGTGCATCACCAGCACGCGGTCGGCCATGCCGAGGATCTCGGGCAGGTCGGAGGAGATCATCAAGATGGCCACCCCGTCGGCGGCCAGCTCGCTCAGCAGCCGGTGCACCTCGGCCTTGGTGCCGACGTCGATGCCTCGGGTCGGCTCGTCGACGATGAGCACCTTGGGGCCGGTGGCCAGCCACTTGGCGAGGACGACCTTCTGCTGGTTGCCGCCCGACAGCGTGTTCACGGTGTCGGCGATCCGGGCGTACTTCACCTGGAGCTTGACGGCCCAGTCGAGGGAGCGGCTGCGTTCGGCGCCGCGGTCCATCAGGCCCGCCCTGACGGTCGTGCGCAGTCCGGTGAGGCCGATGTTGCGCTCGATGGACATGTCCATCACGAGGCCCTGGGCGCGCCGGTCCTCGGGGACCAGGGCGAGGCCCGCGGCCATCGCGGTGGAGGGCGCGCCGTTGACCAGCGCCTTGCCGCCCACGGAGACCTCTCCGGCGTCCCAGCGGTCGATGCCGAACACCGCTCGCGCGACCTCCGTACGGCCCGCGCCGACGAGGCCCGCGAGACCGACGATCTCGCCCTGCCTGACCTCGAACGAGACGTCGGTGAAGACGCCCTCCCGAGTCAGCCGGCGCACCGTGAGCGCGACCTCGCCGGGGCGCACGTCCTGCTTGGGGTAGAGCTCGTCGAGGTCGCGGCCGACCATGCGGCGGACCAGGTCGTCCTCGGTCATGCCCTCGATCGGCTCGCTGGAGATCCAGGCGCCGTCGCGCAGGGTGGTGACCGTCTGGCAGATCTGGAAGATCTCCTCCAGGCGGTGCGAGATGAACAGCACCGCGGCACCCTGCTCGCGCAGCGCCTTGACCACGCCGAAGAGGCGGGCCACCTCGCTGCCGGTGAGGGCGGCCGTGGGCTCGTCCATGATCAGGACCCGGGCCTCGAAGGACAGCGCCTTGGCGATCTCGACGATCTGCTGGTCGGCGATGGACAGGCCGCGCGCCGGGCGTTCGGGGTCGAGCTCGACCCCGAGGCGCTGCATCAGGGCCAGGGTCGCGGTGTGGGTCGCCTTGTGGTCGATCCGGCCGAGGGCGCGCCGCGGCTGGCGGCCCATGAAGATGTTCTCGGCGATCGACAGGTCGGGGAAGAGTGTGGGCTCCTGGTAGATCACGGCGATACCGGCGTCGCGTGCGTCGCCGGGACCGTGGAAGACGACCGGCTCGCCGTCGAGCAGTACCTGGCCGGTGTCCGGCCGGTGCACTCCCGCGAGGGTCTTGATGAGGGTCGACTTGCCCGCGCCGTTCTCGCCGGCGAGGGCGTGCACCTCCCCGGGGAACAGCTCCAGGGAGACGTCCCGCAGGGCGCGAACCGCACCGAAGGACTTCGAGATGTCCCTGAGCGCGAGAACCGGGGCCGGACCCGTGGTGGACGGGTGGGTCATTGGGGGCTCCTCGACGACGCCGGCGGGACGGCCCTCACGGCGTCGTGAAAGGTTTCAACTTGGTTGCCGGGACGTTAGACACGGAGCGCATGTCACGTCAATGGGTTCGTGTCGAAAAACTTTCGATGAACTCAGGTCACGGCCGGGTCACGAGCAACAGCCTTGGTCGCAGGGGTTGACACCCCTGCCAGGTCGCCCTACTTTCCCGTCTTGAATCGTTTCACAGTGAAGCAGTTCGGAACCCCTCAAGACCCGACGTCACAGGAGCCCTCAAGTGACCGAGCTCGCCGCGGTGAAGGCCGCTCTCAAGACCCAGGCCGTCGAGACGCCGTCGTGGGCGTACGGGAACTCCGGAACCCGCTTCAAGGTGTTCGCCCAGCAGGGCGTACCGCGTACCCCGCAGGAGAAGCTGGAGGACGCGGCGCAGGTGCACGCGTTCACCAGGGTGGCCCCGACCGTCGCCCTGCACATCCCGTGGGACAAGGTCGAGGACTACGCCGCGCTGGCGAAGTTCGCCGAGGAGCGGGGCGTGAGGCTGGGCGCCATCAACTCCAACACCTTCCAGGACGACGACTACAAACTGGGCAGCATCTGCCATCCGGACGCCTCGGTGCGGCGCAAGGCCCTCGACCACCTGCTGGAGTGCGTCGACATCATGGACGCGACCGGCTCCCAGGACCTGAAGCTGTGGTTCGCCGACGGTACGAACTATCCCGGCCAGGACGATCTGCGGGCCCGGCAGGACCGGCTGGCCGAAGGTCTGGCCGAGGTGTACGACCGGCTGGGTGACGGGCAGCGGATGCTGCTCGAGTACAAGTTCTTCGAGCCGGCGTTCTACTCGACCGACGTGCCGGACTGGGGCACGGCGTACGCGCACTGCCTGAAGCTCGGGCCCAAGGCGCAGGTCGTCGTCGACACCGGGCACCACGCGCCCGGCACCAACATCGAGTTCATCGTCGCCACGCTGCTGCGGGAGGGCAAGCTCGGCGGGTTCGACTTCAACTCGCGGTTCTACGCCGACGACGACCTCATGGTCGGGGCGGCCGATCCCTTCCAGCTCTTCCGGATCATGTACGAGGTCATCCGGGGCGGCGGTTTCACGCCCGACGTGGCGTTCATGCTCGACCAGTGCCACAACATCGAGGCGAAGATCCCGGCGATCATCCGGTCCGTGATGAACGTGCAGGAAGCCACGGCGAAGGCGTTGCTGGTCGACCGGGATGCCCTTGCGGTGGCTCAGCGCGAGGGGGATGTGCTGGAGGCGAACGCGGTGCTGATGGACGCGTACAACACGGATGTGCGGCCGCTGCTCGCCGAGGTGCGCGAGGAGCTGGGGATCGACGCGAATCCCATCGCCGCGTACAAGCGGTCCGGGTGGGGCGAGAAGATCGTGGCCTCACGGGTCGGTGGGGAGCAGGCCGGGTGGGGCGCGTAAGCGTCTGCCGGGTTCTGTCGTAGGCGGGGTGCGGGTCCGTTGTGGCTGGTCGCGCAGTTCCCCGCGCCCCTAGGGAAGCAATCTCACCCTCTTTTCAGTAAGGACTGGACGTTCATGGCACTCCACCCCGAAGCCGCCGCCCTTCTCGCCCGTTCCCGTCGGCTGGGCTCGGACCCCCGTAACACCAACTACGCCGGGGGCAACGCGTCCGCCAAAGGCACCGATGTCGATCCCGTCACCGGGGGTGACGTCGAACTGATGTGGGTCAAGGGGTCCGGCGGTGACCTCGGGACGCTCACCGAGGCCGGGCTCGCCGTGCTGCGGCTGGACCGGATGCGGGCGCTCGTCGACGTGTACCCGGGGGTGGAGCGCGAGGACGAGATGGTCGCCGCGTTCGACTACTGCCTGCACGGCAAGGGCGGGGCGGCTCCCTCCATCGACACCGCCATGCACGGGCTCGTCGAGGCCGCGCACGTCGACCACCTGCACCCCGACTCCGGTATCGCGCTCGCCTGCGCCGCCGACGGGGAGAAGCTGACCGCGGAGTGCTTCGGCGACACCGTGGCCTGGGTGCCGTGGCGGCGGCCCGGCTTCCAGTTGGGGCTGGACATCGCCGCCATCAAGGCGGCCAACCCGCAGGCGATCGGGGTTGTCCTCGGCGGGCACGGCATCACCGCCTGGGGCGACAGTGCCGAGGAGTGCGAGAAGAACTCGCTGCACATCATCCGGACCGCCGAGAAGTTCCTGGAGGAGCGCGGCAAGGCCGAGCCCTTCGGGCCCGTCGTCGAGGGGTACGGCGCACTCGGCGAGGCCGACCGCAGGGAGCGGGCCGCCGCGCTCGCGCCGTACGTCCGCGCGATCGCCTCCCAGGACAAGCCGCAGGTCGGGCACTTCAACGACTCGGAGCCAGTGCTGGAGTTCCTGGCCCGCGCCGAGCACCCGCGGCTCGCCGCCCTCGGCACCTCCTGCCCCGACCACTTCCTGCGGACCAAGGTGCGGCCGCTCGTCCTCGATCTGCCGCCGACCGCTCCGCTGGAGGAGGCCGTCGCGCGGCTCGGCGAGCTGCACGCCGAGTACCGCGAGGAGTACGCCGCCTACTACCGGCGGCACGCCCTGCCCGACTCCCCGGCGATGCGCGGCGCCGACCCGGCGATCGTGCTGATCCCGGGTGTCGGCATGTTCTCCTTCGGCAAGGACAAGCAGACCGCCCGGGTCGCGGGCGAGTTCTACGTCAACGCGATCAACGTGATGCGGGGCGCCGAGGCGGTCTCGTCGTACGCGCCCATCGAGGAGTCCGAGAAGTTCCGCATCGAGTACTGGGCCCTCGAGGAGGCCAAGCTCCAGCGGATGCCGAAGCCCAAGCCGCTCGCGACGCGAGTCGCGCTGGTGACCGGCGCCGGCAGCGGGATCGGGAAGGCCATCGCGCAGCGGCTGGTCGCCGAGGGCGCGTGTGTCGTCGTCGCCGACCTCAACGGCGAGAACGCGGCCGCGGTCGCCGAGGAGCTCGGCGGCAGCGACAAGGCCGTCGCCGTGACCGTCGACGTGACGGACGAGGAGCAGATCGCCGGGGCGTTCAAGGCCGCCCTGCTGGCCTTCGGCGGGGTGGACCTCGTCGTCAACAACGCCGGCATCTCCATCTCCAAGCCGCTCCTGGAGACCTCCGCCAAGGACTGGGACCTCCAGCACGACATCATGGCGCGCGGTTCCTTCCTGGTGTCGCGGGAGGCGGCCCGGGTGATGATCGCGCAGAAGCTGGGCGGCGACGTCGTCTACATCGTCTCCAAGAACGCCGTGTTCGCCGGGCCCAACAACATCGCCTACTCCGCCACCAAGGCCGACCAGGCCCACCAGGTGCGGCTGCTGGCCGCCGAGCTGGGCGAGCACGGCATCCGCGTCAACGGCGTCAACCCGGACGGTGTGGTGCGCGGCTCCGGCATCTTCGCCGGCGGCTGGGGCGCCCAGCGGGCGGCGACCTACGGGATCGAGGAGGAGAAGCTGGGCGAGTTCTACGCCCAGCGGACCATCCTCAAGCGCGAGGTGCTCCCCGAGCACGTGGCCAACGCCGTGTTCGCGCTGACCGGCGGGGAGCTGACGCACACCACCGGGCTGCACGTCCCGGTCGACGCCGGCGTCGCGGCCGCCTTCCTGCGATGAGCGGGGCCGTGAAGTCGTACGCCGCGGTCGACCTCGGCGCGTCCAGCGGACGTGTCATGGTCGGCCGCGTGGGCCCCGACAGCCTGGAGCTGTCCGAGGCCCACCGGTTCGCGAACCGGCCGGTCCGGCTCCCGGAGGGCCTGCGCTGGGACATCCTCGCGCTGTACGGCGGTGTCCTGGACGGGCTGAGGGCGGCCGGCCAGGTCGACTCCGTCGGCATCGACAGCTGGGCCGTGGACTACGGGCTGCTGGACGCCGACGGGGCGCTCATCGGCAACCCGGTGCACTACCGGGACTCCCGTACCGAGGGGGTCGCGCAGAAGGTGTGGGCGACCGTGCCCGCGCCCGAGCTGTACGCGGCGACCGGCATCCAGTACGCGCCCTTCAACACGCTGTACCAGCTCGTCGCCGAGCGACTCACCGGCGCGCGCAGGCTGTTGCTCATCCCCGATCTGCTCACCTACTGGCTGACCGGCGAGCAGGGCACCGAGCTGACCAACGCCTCGACCACCCAGCTGATCGATCCCCGGACGCGCGGCTGGTCGTACGACCTCGCGGAACGGCTGGGCATCGACCTGGAGTTGTTCGCGCCGCTGCGGCAGCCCGGTGATCCGGCCGGTCTGCTGCGGCCCGAGGTGCTGGAGGAGACCGGTCTCGCGGGGCCCGTGCCGGTGACGGCCGTCGGGTCGCACGACACCGCCTCCGCGGTGGCCGCCGTGCCCGCCTCCGGTGAACGGTTCGCCTACATCTGCACCGGCACCTGGTCCCTCGCGGGCCTCGAACTGGACGCGCCGGTGCTGACGGAGGAGAGCCGGGCCGCCAACTTCACCAATGAGCTGGGGCTCGACGGCACGGTCCGGTATCTGCGGAACATCATGGGGCTGTGGCTGCTCCAGGAGTGCGTACGGGCCTGGGGTGACCCGGACCTGGGTGAGCTGCTGGCGGAGGCGGCCGAGGTGCCGGCGCTGCGGTCGGTCGTGGACGCGGGGGACGCGAGGTTCCTCGCGCCGGGCCGGATGCCGGAGCGGATCGCCGAGGCGTGCCGTGCCTCGGGGCAGCCGGTGCCGGTGACACCCGCCGAGGTGACCCGCTGCATCCTCGACTCGCTGGCCCTCGCCCACCGCAAGGCGGTCGAGGAGGCGCAGCGGCTGGCCGACCATCCCGTCGACGTGGTGCACGTCGTCGGGGGCGGTACGCGCAACGCGCTGCTGTGCCAGCTCACCGCCGACGCCTGCGGGCTGCCGGTGGTGGCGGGGCCGACCGAGGCGGCCGCGCTCGGCAACGTCCTGGTCCAGGCGCGGGCCCACGGGCTCGTGAGCGACCTCGCGGACGGGCGCGCTCTGCTCACCCGGACCCAGCGGCTCACGCGGTACGAACCCCGGGGCGACACCGCGCGCTGGCGCGAGGCCCAGGCCCGGCTCGGCGGGAACTGACCGCGGCCTCCCCCGGGCTCCCGTCCCGGACTACGCTTCACTCATCCGATGACCGACCACAAGGAGCCGCGATGCGTGTCGCCCTGTTCCTGACCTGTGTCAACGACACGCTCTATCCGGACACCGGGCGCGCTGTGGTGAAACTGCTGACCAGGCTGGGCGTTGACGTCGACTTCCCGATGTCCCAGACCTGCTGCGGGCAGGCGCACTACAACACCGGCTACCGGCACGAGGCGGAGCCGCTGGCCCGGCATTTCTCCGATGTCTTCCGGGACTACGAGGCGATCGTGACACCGTCCGGATCGTGCGGGGCGATGGTGCGCGAGCTGTACCCGCGGATGGGTGAGCGGGCCCGGGCCGAGGGGCGCGGGGAGGGCCTCGCGGCCACGCTGGCGCCCGTGGTGCCCAAGACGTACGAGCTCACGGAGTTCCTGGTGGACGTGCTGGGGGTGACGGACGTCGGGGCGCACTACCCGCACACGGTGACGTACCACCCTACCTGTCACGGGCTGCGCGGCCTCGGGCTCGGAGACCGGCCCCGGCGGCTGCTCCAGGCGGTCAAGGGGCTTGAGCTGAAGGAGCTTCCGGGCGCCGGCGAGTGCTGCGGCTTCGGCGGCACCTTCGCGCTGAAGAACTCCGATGTCTCGGCGGCGATGGGTGCGGACAAGGTGCGCAACGCCGAGTCGACGGGCGCCGAGGTGCTGTGCGCGGCCGACAACTCCTGTCTGATGCACATCGGCGGCACGATGGGCCGGCTGGAGTCGGGCATCCGGCCGGTGCACATCGCGGAGATCCTGGCGAGCACGGAAGAGGAGCCGGCCGTATGAGCGGGACGTTCGTAGGGATGCCGGCCTTCCCCGAGGCCGCGCACGAGGCAGTGCACAACCAGACCCTGCGCGGCAACCTGCGCCACGCCACGCACACCATCCGCGCCAAGCGGGCGAAGGCGGTCTCCGAGGTCTCCGACTGGGCGGAGCTGCGCGAGGCGGGCAAGCGGATCAAGGACCACACGCTGCGCCGTCTCGACCACTACCTCGTGCAGTTGGAGGAGTCGGTGGTGGCGGCGGGCGGCACCGTGCACTGGGCCGCCGACGCCGACGAGGCCAACGAGATCGTGACCCGGCTCGTCAAGATGACCGGCGAGTCGGAAGTCGTCAAGGTCAAGTCGATGGCCACGCAGGAGATCGGGCTCAACGAGGCGCTGGAGGCCGAGGGCATCCGGGCCTACGAGACCGATCTCGCCGAGCTGATCGTGCAGTTGGGCAAGGACCGGCCCTCGCACATCCTGGTCCCGGCGATCCACCGCAACCGGGGCGAGATCCGGGACATCTTCGAGCGCGAGATGAGCGAGTGGGGCCGCCCGGCCCCCGAGGGCCTCACCGACACGCCCGCCGAACTGGCGGAGGCGGCCCGGCTGCATCTGCGGGAGAAGTTCCTGCGGGCCAAGGTCGGCATCTCCGGCGCCAACTTCATGGTCGCCGACACCGGCACCCTGGTGGTGGTGGAGTCCGAGGGCAACGGACGGATGTGCCTGACCCTGCCCGAGACGCTGATCTCGGTCGTCGGTATCGAGAAGATCGTGCCGACCTGGCAGGACCTGGAGGTCTTCCTCCAGACCCTGCCCCGCTCCTCGACCGCCGAGCGCATGAACCCGTACACGTCCACCTGGACGGGCACGACGGACGAGGACGGCCCGCAGAACTTCCATCTGGTGCTGCTCGACAACGGCCGCAGCGACACCCTCGCCGACGAGGTCGGGCGCCAGGCCCTGCGCTGCATCCGCTGCTCGGCCTGTCTGAACGTCTGCCCGGTGTACGAGCGGGCAGGCGGGCACGCCTACGGCTCGGTCTACCCGGGCCCGATCGGTGCGATCCTCAGCCCCCAGCTGCGGGGCACGGCCAGCGAGATCGACGCCTCCCTGCCGTACGCCTCCTCGCTGTGCGGGGCCTGTTACGAGGTGTGCCCGGTCGCCATCGACATCCCCGAGGTGCTGGTGCACCTGCGCGAGCGGGTCGTCGAGGGCGGGCCGGTGGTCCGCGAGGGCAACAAGGTGGTGCTCAAGCCCGCCAAGGGACACGCGGCCGAGCGGGCGGCGATGCGGGCGGCCCGCTGGGCGTTCACCCACCCCGGGGTGCTGCGCACCGGACAGCGGGCGGCCTCACGGACCCGGCGTCTGCATCCCCGCACACTGCCGGGTCCCGGCCGGGCGTGGAGCGACACCCGGAATCTGCCGCCGGTGCCCGCGGAACCGTTCCGCGACTGGTGGCAGCGCACGAACGGCGGCAAGGAGGGCGGCAAGTGAGCAGCAGGGAGCGGATCCTGGGCCGGGTGCGGCGCGCACTGGCCGACGCGCCGGGCGAGGACGTCCCGGTCGAGCGCGGGTATCTGCGGGAGCACGGCGACCGGAGCGTCGAGGAGACGGTCGAGCTGCTGGCCGAGAACCTCGCCGACTACCGGGCGATCGTGCACCGCTGCACGGCCGCCGGCCTGCCGGCGACACTCGCCGGGATGCTGGCGGCCCGGGGCGCGAAGACGGTCCTCGTGCCCCCCGGCCTTGAGCCGGCGTGGCTCGCGGACGCCGGCACCGAGCAGGTCCCGGACCGGGCCGGAAGCACCCCGCACGAACTGGACCGGGTCGACAGTGTCGTCACGGCGTGCGCGGTGGCCGTCGCCGAGACCGGCACCCTGGTGCTGGACGGCGGCCCGGACCAGGGCCGCCGCCGCATCACCCTGGTCCCGGACCACCACATCTGTGTCGTGCGCGTCCCGGACCAGGTGGTCTCCTCCGTGCCGCAGGCACTGGAACGGCTCGACCCGGTACGCCCGTTGACCTGGATCTCCGGTCCTTCGGCGACCAGTGACATCGAGCTGGACCGGGTCGAGGGGGTGCACGGTCCGCGCACCCTGGAGGTGGTGCTGGTGGGCTCTCAGCCGAGCGAGGACGTCAACTCGTAGGATCCCGAGGGGAGTTCATAGGAGGCGACGCCGTCCTCGAAGCCCAGGTACGCCACCTCCCCGACCTGTGCCAGGGGTGTGCCGCCCTCGCGCACGGAGTCGGGGTCGGCCGTGGGCACGCGCAGGGTCGCGGTGCTGTTGGCGGGGACCGCGACCCGGTGCGTGAACGTGCTGTCCCGGACCGTCCATGCGCTGACGATCTCGCCGTACGGCGACCGGTGCGAGCCGGTGACCCGGGTGATCCTGCCGGTCGGGTCGAGGTGGGGCCGCAGGAAGAAGTGCTTGAAGCCCGGGTGGGCCGCGTCCTTGGCGATGCCGGCCATGCTCTCGTACATCCACTCCATGATCGCGCCGTAGGCGTAGTGGTTGAAGGAGTTCATCTCGACCGGCCCGAAGCCGTCCTCCCTCGCGTACGAGTTCCAGCGCTCCCAGATGGTGGTCGCGCCGTTGCGCACCGAGTACAGCCAGGACGGCATCGCGTCCTGGTGGAGCACCTCGTAGGCCAGGTCGGCGTGTCCCTCCTCGGTGAGGACCGGGGCCAGGACGTTCACCCCGAGGAAGCCCACGGAGAGGGTGTTCTCGGCGTACTCGACGCGGGTGCTGTCGGGGTGGGCGGCCTTGTAGTGGGCGGAGTTGCCGATGTTCTGGACGAGGAGATCGACGATCGCGCGCCGCTGGGCGTCGGTGTCGTACAGGCCGAGCTTGAGGACCCAGAGCAGGGCGGTCTGGCTGTCGTCCTCGGTCCGGGTGGGGCTGCCGCCGGGTGTCCACGGCGGCGGGGAGCCGAGGCTGGAACGGACGGTGAGGCGACCGCCGTCGGTGCTCAGGTACTTGGTGACGAAGGCCCGCTTGATGCGGGCGAAGAAGTCCTCGTAGGTACGGGCCTCGGCGGTGCGGCCGGTGGCGCGGGCCATGTCGGCCATGAGCCGGGCGCTGTAGGCGTAGTAGGCGTCGCTGACCAGCTGGGTGCTGGTGACCTGGAAGGCCAGCCAGTCGCCGAAGATCGCTCCTTGTCCGGCCCAGGTGTCGCCGGTGCGCGCCCGGATCCAGTCCATGTAGGCCGTCATGGCGTCCCAGCTGCGGTCGACGACGGTGGGGTCGCCGCTCATCTGCCACACCGTCCAGGGCAGCACGACCCCGCAGTCCGCCCAGCCGCTCGCCGGGTCCGGATCGTTGTAGCGGGCGCCGGGGGCGATCCAGGTGAACTGGGCGCCGTCCGCGCCGTAGGTGCGCTGCGAGTCGATCAGGGTGTCCTGGAAGTGGCTCAGGAAGGCGACCGAGTCGGCGTTGTAGAGCCCGGTCTGGGCGAAGACCTGGGTGTCGCCGGTCCAGCCGCAGCGTTCGTCGCGTTGCGGGCAGTCGGTGGGGATCCAGAGGTAGTTGCCGCGCTGGCCCCAACGGACGTTGCTGATCAGCTGGTTGACGTCGGGGGCGTCGGTGGTGACGTCCCCGATGTCCTGGAGGGCGGAGGTGGCGACCTTGCCGGTCAGTCCGGTGAGGGTGACCGTCTCGGACGTGGTGACGCAGATGTGGCGGAAGCCGTAGAAGGTCAGGGAGTCCTGGTGGGTCTCGCCCTGCGGGTCGCCCTTGAGGATGTAGGTGCTGGTGGCCTCGGCGGTGCGGAGGTTGGCCCGGTAGACGGAGCCCGGGGGGCCGTCCGCGCCGGCGCCGGCGTCGTTGAGCATCTCCCCCGGCCGGAAGGCGACTTCGGCTCCGGCGGGGCCCCGGAGGGTGTAGCGGAGGACGCCGACCATGTTCTGGCCGAGGTCGAACACGGCGGTCTCGCCGGGGTTCAGGGTGAGGGGGGCGGTGGCGGCCTCGCCGGGGTCGGTGACGGTGCGGGCGGGGTCGGCGACGGGATCACCGTCACCGGTGTACACGGTGATCGTCCGCGGCCCGCGGTCCCACCGGGGCATCAGCCGGGCCGACTCGCCCGGGTAGGCGACCAGTCGGGAGCCGGGGAACCGGGTGGTGAAGTCGTGTTCCTCGGTCGCTGACCAGGCGGAGGTGTCGAAGCCGTTCGCGGTCCAGCCGGGCAGTTCCCGGCGGGCGTCGTAGGTCTGGCCGTCGTAGATGTCGTCGGCGCGGTACGGACCGCTGTCCGTGGCCCTCCAGTCGTCGCCGGGCGTGGTCACGACGGTCTGGGCCGAGCCGTCCTCGTAGCGGATCAGGAGCTTGGCCTTGAGGGCCAGGGGGTTGCCGGCCTCGGAGTAGTAGACGCTGTTGGCCGAGACGCGGCCGTTGTACCAGCCGTTGCCCAGGACGGCGGCGAGGGTGACCTGCGGCTGCCCGGCCAGCAGGTCCGTCACGTCGTAGGTGAAGTAGCTGACGGTGGTGTCGTAGTTGGTCCAGCCCGGGGTGAGGAGTTCGTAGGTGGTGCCGCCGTCCTGGGGCACGCCGACCCGGTGTCCGTTGACGTGGACGTCGTACACGCCGAGCGCGGAGACGTAGAGCCGGGCCTCGCGCACCCGGCCGGGCCGGAGGGAGGTCTGCCTCCGCAGGAGCGGCGCGCCCGCGCTGTTCGGCGCCTTGCCCGCCATGCAGATCCACCGCGCGCCGTCCCAGCCGGTGACGCCGTCGGTGCTGAGCAGGCCGGTCTCGAAACGGGCCACCGGAGCGTCGGGGAGCCTGCGGCCGTGCTCGTCCCAGACCTGGACCGTCCAGTGGTAGCGGGTCGAGGCGTGCAGCTCGGGGCCCGCGTAGCGCACGGCCACCGAGTCCGGCGCGTCGGTCCGGCCGCTGTCCCAGACGTCCGCGCGGCCCTCGGCCGGCAGACCGGGGCTGGACGCGACCAGGATGCGGTACGCCGTCTGCCGCCGGCCGCGCACCTTGGACGCGGTGCGCCAGCCGAAGCGCGGCCGGGCCGCGTCCGCGCCGAGCGGATCCGTGCGGTGCTCCACCGTGAGGCCCTCGACGGCGGTGGGGTGGACTCCGTCGGTCATGCCGTGGTCCCTTCGGCGGCTCGGGGTTGTATCGATTCAGTCGGTCCGGCGGTTGAAGCTACTGGCGAATACAGCGGGTGTCCACTGTCCGCGGCGTGGATTGAACCGTTCAAAGACCTGACGGACCTTCTGGGCCGCGGCCGGGTCAGCTGTAGACGATCGGGCAGCCGCGGCGCAGGCAGTGCTGGGCGGCGCGCAGGTACAGGGCGACGTAGAACGCGGCGTCGAGGTCCTCGGCCCAGGGTCCGGGACGCGCGGCAGCGACCCGCTTCGCCTCGCCGTCCAGGAACCACATGGTGAGGTCGAGGTTGTCGCAGGCCTCGGGTATCTGATCCACCGGCAGGCCGACGGCCCGTGCGAGCCGTTCGGCGAGGGCGAGCACCCGCGGGGCACCGGCGACCATCGTCGTGTCGGCGTAGGAGTTCTCGACCGGCAGCCAGATCTCCTCCTCCAGTGCGAACGGCACCAGGAGCGACCAGCCGCAGATCACCTCGTACTCCTCCTGCGACAGATGCGCGAGGCACAGTGCCCCGAAACCGTCCATGGGAGGCACCAGCTTCTCCTCGAACGAGAGGCCCGCCCCGCGCACCGCCCGCTCCGGCTCCTCCGGTACGGACGCGTACGGCGGCAGGCCCCGCCGGCTCAACTCCTCGTCGAGCGCCGCGGCGAGGGTGCCCCGGCCGCCCTCGTCCTCGTCCGCGTCGAACCACTCCCGCGCGCCCACGCTCACCAGATAGATCCCCATGCGCCGAAGTTACAGCGCCCCACCGACAACGCCTCCGCGTCCCCTCAGGGGCCGGTCAGCAGGAGCGTGGGCAGGGTGTCCTCCAGGATCCGCTCGCGGGGCAGGGTGAGGCCGAAGTGCCGCTGGAGCACCTCCAGGCACGCCCGGTGCACGACACGGTGCTCCAGGTCGTCGTCGGGAAGCCCGGCGGCGGTGAGCCGCTCCTGGACGGCGGCGGTCACCCCGGGATCACCCTCGGGACCGCCGCCGCCCCAACTGCCGTCCAGGTGCAGGTTGAACGCGCACATCAGGTTCTCGTCGTGGCGGTAGGCGAAGTGCGGGGGCACCGGCTTGCCGTTCTCCTCCTCGTACTCCAGGTGGTAGACGTGCAGACCGCCGCGGTCGACCGGCCGGCTGCCGGTGCCGAACTCGCCCTGCCAGCCGCCGTACTTGATGACGTACGACCACTCGTCGAGCTCGCCGTGGCGCAGGGCGATGCCGCCCAGGACGTCTCCGTACAGGCCTTCCAGCAGATCCTGCACCTGGCGGCCGGTGAGTTCGCCGATGGAGCGGGGCCGGCAGGGCCGGTGAGCGGTCTCGGCGACGCGCCTCGCCAGCGATTCCGATTCGAGGTCGAGGGCGATCACCACGCTGTAGCCGCCCCAGGCGATGGACTGCGGCTGGGCGAGCCAGGCTATTCCGTCGGTCATGACGGTCAACCCTGCCGTATCCACCGGGGGGTGTCACTGAGTGCACCCCGGAAGACGGGTTCTGCGCCCCCTGTGCCCCGGCCCGCGGCTCCGTAGCTTCTTCAGCGAGGCACACCGCGTGCCGGACGAAGGGGGACGAGGATGTTTCGCACAGGTTCACGAGGCGCGCCCGACGCGGGACCCGCCGCGGAAGCGCTGCGGCTGGTGAAGGTCACCAGGACCTACGGCACGGACGACAGTGCCGTGACCGCCCTGGACGGGGTCACCCTGAGCCTCGGCCGGGGCACCTTCACCGCGGTGATGGGGCCGTCGGGGTCCGGCAAGTCCACGCTGCTGCAGTGCGCGGCCGGTCTGGACCGGCCGGACAGCGGGATCGTACGGGTGGACGGCACGGAGCTGACCGGTGGCGGCGAGGCGGAGCTGACGAGGTTCCGGCGCGGGCGGGTGGGGTTCGTGTTCCAGCAGTACAACCTGCTGGAGACGCTGACCGTCGCACAGAACACCGTCCTGCCGCTGAAGCTGGCCGGCCGGCGGATCGACCGGCGGCGGGTCACGGAGGTCCTCACGGCCGTCGGTCTGGGCGACCGGCTCGGCCACCGACCCGACCAGCTCTCCGGAGGTCAGCGCCAGCGTGTGGCGATCGCCCGTGCGCTGGTCTCGGACCCCCGGGTGATCTTCGCGGACGAGCCGACCGGCGCCCTGGACACCCGCAGCGCGCGGGACGTGCTGCGGCTGCTCCAGGAGGCGGTACGGGTGCACGGCCGGACCGTGGTGATGGTGACCCACGACCCGGTCGCCGCCTCCTTCGCCGACTCCGTGCTGTTCCTCGCGGACGGCCGGCTCGCGGGCCGGATGGAGGCGCCGACACCGGCGGCGGTGGCCGAGCGCCTCGCGCACCTGGGCGACGACGTGACAGCGGAGGTCTGAGCGATGTTCATGCTGGCGATGCGGTCGATACGGCAACGGCCCGGACGGTTCGTCTCGACCCTGCTGGCCGCCTTCCTGGGCGCGGGGGTCGTCATGACGTTCAACTCGCTGTACGACACGGCGAACCAGCCGGGTGTCGACCCGGTGAGCTCGGACACCCTGACCCTGTCCGCGAGTGTGGTCGGCGGCTACGGCACCCTCCTGGTGTTCTTCGCCGTGGCGTCGACCCTGACGGTCAACGTCCGTCAGCGGGCGGATGAGCTGGAGCTGCTGCGCTGTTCGGGGGCGACACCGGGTCAGATCAGGCGGATGGTCGTGGGCGAGGCGGTGGCGGTCGCCCTCGCCGGTGCCGTGCCGGCGATCGGTGCGGCGGTGCTCGGCGGGCGGGCGCTGCTGGACGTCTTCCGGGACAGCGGTCAGGTCGCGGAGAACGTCGAGCCCTCCTTCGGTCCCGTCGCGCTGCTGTCGGGCACCGTCATCACGCTGGCCGCGGCGGCGGGCGCCGCCTTCCTCGCCGTACGACGGGCCACGCGCGGGCCCCGGCAGCAGGGCCGGGCGCGCACGTTCCTCGCGTACGCAGCGCTCGGCGCCGGGGCCGTGTCGGTGACGTCCATCTTCGCCTTCTCGGCGACGGACGAGGCGCTCATGGCGACACCGGCGTACGGGGCGATCCTGCTGTCGGTGGGGTGCGCTCTGCTCGCGCCGCGGCTGCTGAGGGGTGTCCTGGACCGGCTGCCGCTGAGCGGTGCGAGCGGCTGGCTGGCCGTGCGGAACCTGCGCCGGCGGGCGGACCACGTCTCCGGGATCCTGATGTCGCTGATCCTGTTCACCGCGGTGTCCGTGGCCACGCTGTACATGCAGGGTGTGGAGAGCGACGCCATGACGGCCTCGGGCGCGGTCAGGACGGTCGACGCGAAGAACCTTCAGACGCTGAACCTCACGGTCGTCGGCATCATCGTGGTGTTCGTGTGCGTGATGCTGGTCAACTCGCTGTACGCGGCGACGACCTACCGCGGCGAGGAGTTCGGCCGGCAGCGGCTGGCCGGGGCGAGTCCGGGGCAGGTGCTGGGCACGGTGGGGGTGGAGGGGCTGATCCTCACCGCGGTCGGGCTGTTCTTCGGGACGGTGGCGGCGCTGGCCGGGATCATCCCGTTCACCGCCGTCCGCACCGACTCGGTGCTGCCCCACCAGGGGCTCGGCATCTGGCTGGCGGTGGTGGCGATCGCGGTGGCCGCGACGATCGGGACGAGCCTGGCCACGGCCCGCGGGGTGCTGCGTACTCCCGCGGTTAAGGCGGTGGGCCCTGCCGCGTGAGAAGCCCTGCGGGCGACGGGCGTCACTTCGGTGACGCCCGTCGCCGTGCGCTCTCCCACCCCGTGACAGAACCGGTGAACAAGCGCTTAGATAGTCGGCGGAACGAGTTCGCGCCGCCCGGGAGGCCCCGTTGCTGTTCACATCCGTCGACGACGTCTCCGCACGCCTCGCCGAGACCGGTTACCTCGCCTCCCCCGCGGTCGCCACGACCGTCTTCCTCGCCGACCGGCTCGGCAAGCCGCTCCTGGTCGAGGGCCCCGCCGGGGTCGGCAAGACCGAGCTGGCCAAGGCGGTGGCCGAGGTCGCCGGGGCGCGACTGGTCAGGCTCCAGTGCTACGAGGGCGTGGACGAGTCCCGGGCGCTGTACGAGTGGAACCACGCCAAGCAGCTGCTGCGCATCAGCGCCGGCCGCGACGAGACCTGGGACGAGGCCCGCACGGACATCTTCAGTGAGGAGTTCCTGCTCTCCCGGCCCCTGCTCACGGCGATCCGCGGCGACGAGCCCAAGGTGCTGCTGATCGACGAGACCGACAAGGCGGATGTCGAGGTGGAGGGCCTGCTCCTGGAGGTGCTCAGCGACTTCCAGGTCACGGTCCCCGAGCTGGGCACGATCACCGCGTCCCGCCGGCCCTTCGTCGTCCTCACCTCCAACGCCAGCCGCGAGCTGTCGGAGGCCCTGCGCCGGCGCTGTCTGTTCCTGCACATCGGGTTCCCCGAGCAGGAGCTGGAGCGGCGGATCGTACGGCTGAAGGTGCCGGGCCTCGACGAGACGCTGGCGAAGTCCGTGGTACGGGTCGTGGGGGCGCTCAGAGCCATGGACCTGCGCAAGGTGCCCTCGGTCGCGGAGACCATCGACTGGGCCCGGACGCTGCTCGCGCTCGGTGCGGACCACCTCGACGAGACGGTCGTACGGGACAGCCTGGGGGTGCTCCTCAAGCACCAGGACGACATCCTCAAGGCCGGGGCCAAGCTCGACCTGGACGCGGTGTGAGCACCGCCGAGCGGCTCACCTCCCTGGTCGGCGCCCTGCGCGCGCACGGGGTGCGGATCGGGACGGGTGAGACGGTGGACGCGGCGCAGGCGGTCGAGGCGCTCGGACTGTCCGACCGCGAGCTGCTGCGGGAGGGGCTGGCGGCGACCCTGCTGCACAGCACTGCCCAACGGCAGGTGTTCGACCCGGTCTTCGATCTGTACTTCCCGCGGGGTGTCGGCGCGCCCGGCACCGGCCCCGCGGACCGGGAGGAGCTGCGCGAGCGTCTTGCCCGGGCGCTCGCCACGAACGACGAGACGCTGATGGCGCGCCTCGCGGCGGAGGCCGTCGACGGGTTCGGCGGATACGGCAACTCCCCTTCCTCGGACGGCTGGTCGTCGTACCAGACACTGGACCGGCTGCGTCCGCAGACCCTGCTCGCGCGCGTCCGGGACGACGTGCGGGGGCGGCAGGGCATGTCCGGGTTCACGGACCGGCTCCTGGAGGACGAGATCCGGCGGCGCATCGAGGCGTTCCGCGCGCTGGTGGCGGCGGAGGCCCGGCGGCGGGTCGCGGAGCGGCGCGACCGGGACGAGATCGCGCGGCGGGCGGTGGCCCCGACGACCGACCGGGTCGACTTCCTGTTCGCCGGCAAGGACCGGCTGGCCGAACTGCGGCGCACGGTACAGCCGTTGGCCCGCAAGCTCGCCACCCGGCTCGCGGCCCGTCGCCGTCGTGCCGCCCGGGGCAGTATCGATCTGCGGCGGACCCTGCGCGGTTCGCTGTCGACGGGCGGGATGCCGATGAAGCCGGTACTGCGCAGGCGCCGGCCGGCCCGGCCCGAACTGGTGCTGCTGTGCGACGTGTCCGGCTCGGTGTCGGGGTTCTCGGACTTCACGATGCTGCTGGTGCAGGCGCTGCACGACCAGTTCGGCAAGGTGCGGGTGTTCGCGTTCGTCAACCGCCTCGACGAGGTCACCCCGCTCCTGCGGCACGGCGCGGCCGACCCGGAGGGGCTCGGCGCCCGCATCCGGGCCGAGGCCACGCTCACGGGGTGGCACGGCAGCAGCGACTACGGTGTGGCGCTGGGCGAGTTCGCGTCGCTGTACGGGGACGCGCTGAGCCCGCGCACCACGGTGTTCGTCCTCGGCGACGCCCGCACCAACATGAGCGACCCGAACCTGCCCGCCGTCCGCGAGATCACCGAACGGGCGCGCCGCGTCTACTGGTTGAACCCGGAGGCACGCGCCCAGTGGGGCACGGGCGACTCGGCCGCGTACGAGTACGCCGAGCTGGTGGAGATGCACGAGTGCCGCAACGTCCGCCAGCTCAGCGCCCTGGTGGGGCGGCTGCTGCCGATCTGACCCCCGCCCCTCGGGCGAGGCGAGGGCCCCGCAGGTGGCTCAGGCCGCCAACTGCGGGTACAGCGCGCCGAGATCCGCCGCGAGGCCCGCCTTCACCTGGCGGGACAGATCGTCGGCGAGGACCTCGAAGGCGCCGGACTCGATGCCGTCGAGGGCCTGCGCGGCCACGCTCTCGGGGGTGACCTTCGGGGCGTCGATCCTCGCGGTCATGTCCGTGTCGACGTATCCGACGTGCAGTCCGGTGACCTCGATGCCGCGCGGCTTCAGGTCCAGGCGCAGGGAGTTGGTCTGGGACCACAGGGCGGCCTTGGAGGCGCTGTAGGAGCCGGCGACGCCGAGCCAGGACAGCACCGAGTGGACGTTGAGGATGTGGCCGCCGCCGTTGCGTTCGATGACCGGGACGAAGGCGCGGGTCACGAGGAGCGGGCCGTAGAAGTTGGTCTCGAACTCGCGGCGGACGTCGTCGACGGGGGCGTCCAGGAAGTTCGCGCTGACCGCGGCGCCGGCGTTGTTGATCAGGAGGGTGACGTCCTGGGCCTGTTCGGCGGCGGCCGCCACGGAGGCGGGGTCGCTCACCTCCAGGGCCAGCGGCACCGCGTCGGGGTGGGTCACGGTCCGCGGGTCGCGGGCAGTGGCGTACACCTTCTTCGCGCCGCGCTCGTACAGGGCGGTCACCAGGGCCCGGCCGATGCCGCGGCTGCCGCCGGTGACCAGGGCGACGGAACCTTCGATGGTGGTCATGGGAGTCTCCGGGAACGTCGAGAAACCGATTGGTTTACCTACGTCCCGTAGCGTAAACCGATCGGTTTCCGATGGCAAGGCGGGGCCCCTTCCCTACGCTCCGAAACGACGGAGGGGGTCCCATGAAGGCAGTCGTCCAGGACCGGTACGGCTCGGCGGACACACTGGAGCTGAGGGAGGTCGAGCAGCCCGTGCCGGCCGCCGACGAGGTGCTCGTGCGCGTGCACGCGGCCTCGGTCAACGCCTACGACTGGCACTACCTCCGCGGCGACCCGAAGATCGCCCGACTGGCGTTCGGACTGCGCGCGCCGAAGGTGCGGATCCGGGGCCGGGACTTCGCGGGCCGCGTCGAGGCCGTCGGCGCCCAGGTCAAGGGCCTGCACCCCGGGGACGAGGTGTACGGCGAGGCGGACGGGACCTTCGCCGAGTTCGTGTGCGCCAAGGACAGCCGGACGGACCTCAAGCCCGCCGCCTTCTCGTTCGAGCAGGCGGCCGCGATGCCGGTGGCCGCGAACACCGCGCTCATCGGACTGCGGGACGTGGCCGGGGTCCGGGCCGGCCAGTCCGTCCTGGTGAACGGCGCGTCGGGCGGGGTGGGGACCTTCGCCGTGCAGCTCGCCAAAGCCTTCGGCGCCGAGGTGACCGGCGTGTGCAGTGCGCGCAACGTCGAGCTCGTCGGCTCGCTCGGCGCGGACCAGATCATCGACTACACCCGGGAGGACTTCACCCGCGCCGGACGCCGCTACGACGTGGTGCTGGACCTGGTGGGCAATCGTTCACTGGGCGAGCTGCGGCGGGCGACGGCTCCCGCCGGCACGGTCGTGCTGTCCGGCGGGGGCGTGTACGAGGGCGGCAGCGTCCTCGGTCCCGTGTGGCTCACGCTGCGCGGAACGCTCCTCTCCCCCTTCGTGCGCCAGCGCGTGCTCCAGCTTCCGGCCAGGGCGCGCAAGGAGAACCTCACGGCCCTGCGCGAACTCGCCGAGGCAGGCGAGATCGCGCCGGCCGTCGAGCGGACGTATCCGCTGGACCGGGCGGCCGAGGCCATCCGGCATCTGGAGGTGGAGCACGCCCGCGCGAAGATCGTCGTCACGGTGCCGGAGGTGACACCACGGGACGGGTCGGACGAGCCTCACTTGCCCTTCGCGTAGTCCTTCGCCATGCCACCCGCGAAGTCGTACACCACACACTGCTCGTCACCGACGACCCAGGCGTCGTGCCCGGGTGACACCACGAAGACGTCGCCGGGGCCCACTTCACCCTCGCCGCCCTCGTCCATGGTGATGTGCATGCGGCCCGAGACCACGTAGCCGTTGTGGTGGACCTCGCAGCTCTGGGTGCCCGCGATGGGCGCCACGGACTCGGACCAGCGCCAGCCGGGCTCGAAGGTGCCCACGGCGAAGTCCAGTCCGCTCATGTGGACCGCTTCGAGGTGGCCCCGCGGGAAGTCCCGGCGCTCGTCCGGCTTGTCGGTCGTCTTCACCTCAAACATGACGGCTCTCCCTTCCGGCCGTGTTGCGGTACGGCCGGGGCCGGTCTCCGTCTCCCACCCTGCCTGGGCGGCACCGGCGGGGGCCGGGCCCCATCACTCCATGGTCCGCCCGGCCGCCCGGGCCTGCCATTCGGGTGACGGAGGCCGGCTTCAGTCCCCGCCCGCGCAGAGCCGGGCGAAGCGGTCCGCGTCGACATTGCCGCCGGAGACGATCACCCCGATCCGGTCCGGGAGGCCCCTGACCCGGCCGCTGAGCAGGGCGGCCAGCGGAGTCGCGCCGCTCGGCTCGACGACGATCTTCAGTCGCTCGAAGGCGAAGCGCGTGGCCGCGCGGATCTCGTCGTCGGAGACCAGCGCGATCTCGTCGACCAGCCGCCGGTTCACCGAGAAGGTCAGCTCGCCGGGTGTGCGCAGGGCCTGTCCGTCCGCGATGGTCTTCGGCACCGGGATGCTGATGCGTCGCCCCGCCGCCAGGGACCGCAGGGTGTCGTCGCCGGCCTCCGGTTCCACCCCGATCATGCGGATGCCCGGATACAGGCCCTTGGCCGCGGTCGCGCTCCCCGCCATCAGCCCGCCGCCGCCGACCGGCGTGAGCAACGCCCCCAACTCCCCCGTCTCCTCCAGGAGTTCCAGGGCGGCCGTGCCCTGCCCCGCGATCACGTGCGGGTGTTCGTACGGCGGGATGAGGGCCAGGCCCCGCTCGGCGGCCAGGGCCTCGGCGATGGCCTCCCGGTCCCCGGTGTAGCGGTCGTACGTGACGATCTCGGCGCCGTAGCCCTCGGTGGCCGCCCGCTTGGAGGCGGGGGCGTCCTCGGGCATGACGATCACCGCCGTGGTCCCGAGTTCGCGGGCGGCCAGGGCGACGGCCTGGGCGTGGTTCCCGGAGGAGTAGGCGGCGATGCCCCGGGCCAGCTGCTCCGGGGTCAGCCGGGAGGCCGCGTTGTAGGCGCCGCGGAACTTGAAGGCGCCGACCCGCTGGAAGTTCTCGCACTTGAGGAGCACCTCGGCGCCGACCCTCGCGTCGAGGGTGCGGGAGCGCAGCACCGGTGTGCGGTGGGCGACGCCCTGGAGCCGGGCGGCCGCGTCCCGGACGTCGTCCAGGGTGACCGGTGGGATGGTGGTCGTCACGAGTGGCCTCCGGTGTTCGCCTGTTTCCGGGACTGGGACAGATAGCTGTAGGCGGAGGCACGGGAGATGCCGAGCCGTCCGGCCACCTGCTCGATCGCCCGCCGGACCGCGAACACGCCCCGCTCGTCCAGGCTGCGGAACAGGTCGAGGCGTCCGGCGCGGTCGAGCAGCGCCCACGACTGGTGCCGGTGCGCGTCGAGCATGACGTCGACGACGGAGT
Organism: Streptomyces sp. SAI-135; assembly: GCF_029893805.1. Taxonomy (NCBI): domain Bacteria; kingdom Bacillati; phylum Actinomycetota; class Actinomycetes; order Kitasatosporales; family Streptomycetaceae; genus Streptomyces; species Streptomyces sp. SAI-135. Next base: position 8,199,155 of record NZ_JARXYP010000002.1, on the reverse strand, counting down.
CGATGTCGTCACCGAAGGTGGTCACGGGCGGTTCCTCGGGGGCGGTGCCGATCCCGGCCAGGGCTCCCAGCAGGGCGTGGACCTCGCTCGCCGCGGTGACGTCGACATTGACGCACAACGCGCCGAAGACCGCGCCCGAGGAGTCCCGCAGCAGCATCGTCGACGACTTGACGAGCTTGCCGGTGCCGGTCCGCGTGAGGTAGTTCAGCTCGTCGGCGGCCTCGTCGCCCCGGGCCACCATCCGCAGGCCGATCTCGCTCATCGCCCCGCCCACCGTGCGCCCGGTCACCGAGCCAGCGATGGCCACCACCGAGTTCTCCGGTCGCCGGTAGTCGTGCAGCACCACCTCACACACCGGCCCGAAGGTCGCCGCGATCCCGTCGACGACCGGTCTGAGCGCGGCGATGATCGCGTCCCGCTCGGCCTCCATCGCACCCTCCTGCCTCCACCAGTTCTTCTAGACTAGCAATCCAATCCCTGGACCACCAGTCCAACCAAACGATCCCCCACCCCATCGCCCACGGATCTTGACGGCTGGGATGTTACCGGTAACATCACTCTCCATGTCCTCGACACTGGCACCCGCGCGCACTCCGGTCTTCAGCCCGGCCGCAGTGGTCGCCTCGTGCGTCGGTTTCGTGCTCATCGGCGCCCTCCAAGCGCTGTACGGCCCGGCGATCCCCGCGTTCCGCGAGGAGTTCGGCCTGTCCCCCTCCGCGGCCGGGCTCGGACTGAGCGCCCACTTCGTGGGCGGGGTGGCGGGTGTCCTGCTCTTCGACCGGCTCTTCGGCCGGATCGGCAACCGGCGGATCCTGGGCGCCTCGTACCTGCTGATGGCGCTCGGCGCGGCGGGTTTCGCGCTCGCCCCGAACTGGCCCGCCGCCCTGACCGCCGCACTGCTCGCCGGTCTCGGCTTCGGCGGCGTCGACTACGGCCTGAACCAGCTGTTCGCGGTCGGCTTCGGTCACCGTTCCACCGCCATGCTGAACATCCTCAACGCGCACTTCGGGGTGGGCGCCGTCCTCGGTCCGGCGCTGATCGGCGCGGTCGGGGCCGAGCACTATCCGGCGGTCTTCCTCGGCTTCGCTCTCGTCGACCTGCCGTTGCTGCTGTGCCTGAAGGGCGTGCGGGACCAGGCCCCGCAGCCGTCCGGCACGGTTCCCGGCACACCCCGCGTCCTCGGCCGCAGCCTGGCCTCCGTGCTCTGCGTGTTCGTCGCGCTGTACGTCCTGAACGTGGGCATCGAAGCGGGCGTCGGCGGCTGGGAACCCACCCATCTGGAGACCGTCGGATACGGCGCCGGGGTGGCCGCGACCGCCACCTCCGTCTACTGGCTGATGATGACCGTGGGCCGCTTCCTGGTCGCCCCGATCGCCCTGCGCTTCTCGGCGCAGACCATCGTCACCGTGTCCTGCGCGGGCATGACGGCCTGTCTGCTCCTCGCGTCCGTGCGGGAGTTGGCGCCCTACGCGTACGCGGGTGTCGGTCTGTTCATCGCGCCGATCTTCCCCACCGGCCTGCCCTGGCTGCACCGGGCGGCCCCCGGCGCCCGACGGGCCGGTGCCCTGGTCATCGCCGCCTCGATGATCGGCGGCGTGGCGGCGGGACCCACGCTGGGCAAGGCCATCGAGTGGTCCGGGATCCGGGCCGTCCCCCTCCTGCTCAGCGGAGTCTCGGCACTGTGCCTGGCCGCGACGCTCTGGCTCGTCCGCGGCACCCGAACCCACTGACCCCCGCCGACTCGAAGGGATGCCCCGCATGCCCGCTCTGACGACGTCCTCTGACGGTTTCCTGCTGCACGGCGAGCCGTTCCGGATCATCTCCGGGGCCCTGCACTACTTCCGCGTCCACCCCGACCAGTGGGCCGACCGGCTGCGCAAGGCACGGCTGATGGGCCTCAACAGCGTCGAGACGTATCTGCCGTGGAACCTCCACGAACCCGAGCCCGGCCGTCTCGTCCTGGACGGCTTCCTCGATCTGCCCCGCTGGCTGCGCCTCGCCCAGGACGAGGGCCTGCACGTCCTGTTGCGCCCCGGGCCCTTCATCTGCGCCGAGTGGGACGACGGCGGTCTGCCCGCCTGGCTGCTCGCGGACCCCGGCATCAGGCCGCGCAGCAGCGACCCGCGGTTCACGGCGGCGTTCGACGGCTACCTGGACCGACTGCTGCCCGCACTGCGCCCGTTCATGGCCGCGCACGGCGGTCCGGTGATCGCCGTGCAGGTGGAGAACGAGTACGGGGCGTACGGCGACGACACCGCGTATCTCAAGCACGTCCACCGGGCGCTGCGCGACCGCGGGGTCGAGGAGCTGCTGTACACCTGCGACCAGGCGAATGCCGGGCACCTGGCGGCCGGCTCCCTGCCGGGCACGCTCGCCACGGTCACCTTCGGCAGCCGGGCCGAGGAGAACCTGGCCGCCCTGCGCGCCCATCAGCCGCAAGGCCCGCTGATGTGCGCGGAGTTCTGGATCGGCTGGTTCGACCACTGGGGCGGCCCGCACCACGTGCGGTCGGCCGCCGACGCCGCCGCCGACCTGGACCGCCTGCTGTCGGCCGGCGCCTCGGTCAACATCTACATGTTCCACGGCGGCACCAACTTCGGCTTCACCAACGGCGCCAACCACAAGCACGCCTACGAGCCCACCGTCACGTCCTACGACTACGACGCCCCGCTCACCGAGAGCGGCGACCCGGGCCCCAAGTACCACGCGTTCCGCGAGGTGATCGCCCGTCACACGGGCTTGCCCCGGCAGCCGTTGCCGTCCCCGGCGCCCAAACTCCCGCTCACCGAGGTCGACCTGGACCACCGGGCGGCACTCCTGCCGTACCTGCGCGGGCTGCCGTCGACGGACACCGGGACACCGGTGACGATGAACCAGCTGGGCGTGCACACCGGTTACGTGCTCTACCGCACCGCGCTTCCCGGCTCCGGCGACGGTCTGCTGCACTTCCCGGGCGGGGTCGGGGACCGCGCCCAGGTCTTCGTGGACGGCGCCCCGGCCGGCGTACTGGAGCGTGAGCGGCACGACGAGACCCTTGCCGTACGGGTGCCGCACGCCGGTGCGATCCTGGAGGTCCTGGTCGAGAACATGGGCGGGGTCAACTACGGTCCCCGCATCGGGGCGCCCAAGGGACTGCTCGGCCCGGTGTCCTTCCAGGGCGCCGAACTGCGCGGATGGGAGTGCCGGGCCGTGCCCCTGGACGACCTGGCCGCCGTGCCGTTCGGCCCGTCCGGGGCCACCACGGACGCGGCGCCCGCCTTCCACCAGGGCACCTTCGAGGTGGCGGACCCGGCGGACACCTTCCTGTCCCTGGCCGGCTGGACCAAGGGCCAGGCCTGGATCAACGGCTTCCACCTCGGCCGCTACTGGAACCGGGGCCCGCAGCGCACGCTGTACGTCCCCGCCCCCGTGCTGCGCCCCGGCGCCAACGACCTGGTGCTGCTGGAGCTGCACGCCACCACCGGCACGCGTGCCCTGCTCACCGGCACGCCCGACCTCGGACCGGAGACCGACTGATGCCCCAGCCGCACCACGTGCGCCTCCCCTCCCCCGCCGGGCCCCCGCTGACCGGCCACCTGCCCTTCGCGGACGCCCCCGGGGTGCCCGACCCGATCGCGGTCACCAGCCGCTGGCTCACCCGCGGCGGCCGCCCCTGGTTCCCGGTCTCGGGTGAGTTCCACTACTCCCGCTGCCCCGCCGGGGAGTGGGAGGAGGAACTGCTGAAGATGAAGGCGGGCGGGGTCACGGCCGTCGCCAGTTACGTCATCTGGATCCACCACGAGGAGACCGAGGGGCGCGTCCGCTTCGACGGCGACCTCGACCTGCGCCGCTTCGCCGAGCTGTGCGCCCGGCACGGGCTGGACTTCGTCCCGCGCATCGGCCCCTGGTCGCACGCGGAGGTCCGCGGCGGCGGGCTGCCCGACTGGGTGCTGGCCCGCGACTGCGTGCCCCGCACCGACGATCCCGCGTACCTGGCGGCCGTACGCCCGTGGTTCACGGCGATCGCCGAACAGCTGGCGGGTCTGGACCGGGCCCACGGCGGCCCGGTCGTGGCCATCCAGATCGAGAACGAGCTCTACGACCAGCCCGGCCATCTGCTGACCCTGAAGCGGATGGCCCAGGAGGCCGGCCTCAGCGCGCCCCTGTGGACCGCGACCGCCTGGGGCGGTGTCCGGCTCCCGCCGGACGAACTGCTTCCGCTGTACGGCGGCTACACCGAGGCGTTCTGGACCGAGGCCGACGGCGGCTGGCCCGACACCTGCCGCAAGCACTTCTTCTTCACCCACCAGCGCGACGACGAGGGCATCGGGTCCGACCTGCGCCCGGTGCGGGTGCGCGGCAGCGAGCCCGACGCGTTCGCGGACCGATTCCCCTGGGCCACCTGCGAGTTGGGCGGCGGCATGGCGGTGTCCTACCACCGTCGGCCGTACGTCGGCCCCGACGACATCGGTGCCCTCGGCCTCACCAAGATCGGCTGCGGCTCGGTCTGGCAGGGCTACTACATGTTCCACGGCGGCACCAACCCCGCCGGTGAGCTCAGCACGCTCCAGGAGTCGCACGCCACCGGCTACCCGAACGACCTGCCCGTCCTGACGTACGACTTCCAGGCACCGCTCGGCGAGTACGGCCAGTACCGGCGGACCTATCACGAACTGCGCCTCCAGCACTTGCTGCTGGCGGACTTCGGCCAGGTGATCGCACCGATGGAGTCCACGTTGCCCGAGCGGCGGCCGGACGGGCAGTTCGACCGGGAGACCCTGCGCTGGGCGGTGCGCGGTGACGGCACCTCGGGCTTCCTGTTCGTCAACAACCACCAGCCGCACGAACAGCTCCCGGAGCACCCGGAGACCTCGTTCACGGTCGCCTTCGCGTCCGGCGGGGACGAGTTGGCGCTGCCCAGCGCTCCCGTCACGGTTCCCAGCGGCGCCTACTTCTGCTGGCCGCTGCGTCTCGACGTGGCCGGTCTGCGGCTGGAGTGGGCCACCGCGCAGCCGGTGTGCACGGTCGACGTCGACGGCCGTACGGTCCTGGTGCTGGCCGCCACGGACGGTATCGCGCCCGAACTCGCCCTGGACGCGGCCACGGTGTCGGCCGTACGCACGCCCACCGGGACTGTCACCCCGGCCGGGGGCCGGCTGCTGGTGACCGGACTGCGCCCCGGCACCGACGCCCTCGTGGAGGTGGACACCGCCGACGGCGGGAGGGCCGGCCTGCTGGTGCTGGACGCGGCGACGGCCCGCACCGTCTACCGGGGCGAGGCCTGGGGCGCCGAGCGGCTGGTCCTGAGCGGGGACGGGGTGGTCTTCGACCGGGACGAGGTACGGCTGCACGGTTCGGGTGCGGCGACGTCGTTCGCGGTGCTGCCCGCGCCCGGGCGGCCGCCGGTGGTGGACGGGGTGACGGCACAGGCGGTCGCGGACGGGGTGTTCGTCCGCTACCGGGTCCCGGCCGCCGCGTCGGCCGTCCAGGAGTCCGCACCCGAGGTCACCCTCGTGCGGGCCGCCGGACCCGCCCCGGAGACCGTCACCGGCGTCCAGGGCCGGGCGAGCGCACCGGCCGACAAGTACTTCGACACCGTGGCCGCCGAATACCGGGTCGGCGTCCCGGACGGGCTGCCGCCCGGGACGCTCCTGCGGCTGCACTGGCACGGGGACGTGGGGCGGGCGTACGTGGGGGACACACTGGTCGCCGACCAGTTCTGGGCGGGACGGGTCTGGGACATCGGCCTGGACCGGCTGCCCGCGGACGCGCTGCGCGCCGAGGGCCTGCGGCTGCGGGTGCTGCCGCTGCACGCCGAGGCGCCGGTCCGTCTGCCGGAGCAGGCACGGGGCGAGCGGGGGACCGCAGCCGTCACCCGCGCCGAGTGGATCACCCGGCACACCCGGTCGGTCCTGGCGGGCTGACCTGCCCCGGAGCCCGGTCCGCCGGCCCGCCTATGCTGTGCTCCCCGGGCGGGCCGGGACCGCCGTACCACTGCCACCACGTCGAGGAACTCGCCATCATGACCCCAAGCGCCGCCGAGGGAGCCGTGCCGAAGGGGCGCAGCCGACGCAACTTCGCCGGCTCGCGCCCGGTGATGGACGACGTGGCCCGGCTCGCCGGTGTCTCCAAGCAGACCGTGTCCCGGGTGCTCAACGAGCATCCGTCCGTCCGCCCCGAGACCCGCGAGGCGGTCCTGACGGCCATGCGGAGCCTCGGCTACCGGCCCAGCCGCAGCGCCCGCTCGCTGGCCAGCGGACGGACCCGGATGCTCGGGGTCATCAGCTTCGACGCGGCCCGCTACGGACCGGCCGCGATCCTGACCGCGATCAACACCGCCGCGCAGCAGGCGGGTTATCTGCTCAGCTCCATCTCCCTGGACTCGGCCGAGCACGACACGGTAGTCGAGGCCGTCGACCGGCTCCGCGCCGAGGGCGCGGACGGGGTGATCGCCATCGCCCCGCAGCTGTGGGTCGGCCACGCCCTGGCGGACACCCGTCTGGACACCCCGCTGGTGGTGCTGGAGAACGGCTTCGACCCCGAGAGCGAGCGGGTCACCGGGGACTCACGGGAGGGTGCCCGCAAAGCCACCGAGCATCTGCTGGGGCTCGGCCACCCCACTGTCTGGCACATCGCCGGACCGAGCGGCTGGACCTCCGCCGACCAGCGCCTGGCGAGCTGGCGCTCCACGCTGGAGGCGGCCGGGGCACCCGTGCCCGAGCCCCTGTTCGGCGACTGGAGCGCCGACTCCGGCTACCACCTCGGGCGCCGGCTGGCCCGGCGCGGGGACGTCACCGCTGTGTTCGCGTCCAACGACCAGATGGCCCTCGGGGTCCTGCACGCCTTCCACGAGGCGGGCCGTCCGGTGCCGGGCGAGGTCAGCGTGGTGGGGTACGACGACATCCCCGAGGCCGCGCATCTGCTGCCGCCGCTGACGACCGTGCGCACGGACTTCGCGGAGATCGGCACCCGTTCGCTGCGGCTCCTGCTGAGCCGGATCGACGACTCGGCCGAGCCGCCCCGTCCCGCTTCCCTCGTCCCCGTCGACCTCGTGATCCGTGCCAGCAGCGGGCCGGCTCCGGGACGCTGAGCGCGGTACCGTCCCGACGCCTCACGAACGCGTCGACGCCCGCACGGTCGTCTCGATGGCCAGGGTGCGGGCGGTGCCGGCCTTCGTCTCGCCGGCGAGGATCTCGCAGAGCAACCGGACGCATTCCGCGCCCATGTGACGGGGCCTCAGGTCGATCGCCGTGATCGGCGGTTCCGCGGTCCGCATCGCCAGGCTGTCGACGCAGGACGCCAGCAGCAGGTCCTCGCCCACGACCCGGCCCGCCGACCGGATCTCGGGCAGGACGGCCGCCGCGGCCCCGTCGGCGGCACACACGATCGCGTCCGTGCCGGGCACTTCGGCGAGCAACTCCCGCACGACGGACCGGAGCACCTCGGGTGAGGCGCCGAACGAGGCTTTGCGCAGCAGGTCTTGGACACCGTGCGCGTGGCACCAGCGCGCGTAGGTGCGCTGGAGCGTGAGGGCCCAGTCGGCGGTGGTGTCGGAGGCGATGAACGCGGGCCGGTGGGCGCCCCTCGCCCGCAGGTGGTCCAGGAGTTCGGTCAGCGAGGTCTCGTGGTCGGACCAGATCACCCCGGCGGGCCGGCCGTCGCCGCCGTAGCGCTCGGCCGTGACGACCGGCAGCCCCGCCTTCATCAGCCGGTCCACGACCGGGTTGTCCGGCATCGGGTCGCACAGGATCACCCCGTCGACCTGCGGGAGGCGGCCGGAGGACACCAGGGTCACGTTCAGCCCGGCCCGCGCGGCCTGCTCGGCGACCCCGAACACGAACGCCATGTAGTACTCGGCGCTGGTGAGGAACTCCGGGATGTGCAGCGCGATGGTCTCCGTCACGGAGGTGCGCAGGCTGCGCGCGCTGCGGTTGGGGGTGTATCCGAGGCGCCGGGCCGCGTCCAGGACGGCCCGGCGGGTCGCGTCGGACACCCGGCCGTGGCCGCGCAGCGCGTCCGACGCGGTGGTCTTGGAGACGCCCGCTTCCCGCGCGACGTCGGCGATGGTGGCGGGCGCGCCCGGTCCGGTCGGGGTGCGGGGGGTGCTGGCCGGCACGCCGCTCACCAGCCGTGGGTCAGCACGTCGTCCAGCGCGGCGGTGAACACGTCGGCGCTGTGCCGGGTCAGGCACAGTGGCGGCTTGATCTTCAGGACGCACTGCCGGTCCGAGGTCGGCTGGACGATCACGCCGAGCTCACGCAGGCGGTCGCAGATCGCGGCGGTCTCCTCGGTCGCCGGTTCCAGGGTCTCGCGGTCCCGGACGAACTCGACGCCCAGATACAGCCCGGAGCCGTGCACCGCGCCGATCAGCGGGTGCCGCTCGGCGAGTTCCTCCAGCCGCCGCTTCAGGTACCCGCCCGTCCGCACGGCGTTGTCCTGGAGCCGTTCGTCCCGCAGCACGTCCAGCACGGTCAGCCCGACCACGCTGCTGACCGGGCTGCCCCCGGCCGAGGAGAAGAAGTAGCCCTGGGTGCGGTAGGCGTCGGCGATCTCCCGCCGGGTGATCACCGCGCCCAGCGGATGGCCGTTGCCCATCGCCTTGGCCACGGTGACCACGTCCGGTACCACGCCCTGCTGCTCGAACCCCCAGAAGTGGGTGCCGAGCCGGCCGTAGCCGACCTGCACCTCGTCCGCGATGCACAGACCGCCGACGGCTCGGGTGGCGTCGTAGACGTGCCGCAGGTAGCCGTCGGGGAGGGGCAGGCCGCCCGCGTTGCCGTAGAACGGCTCACAGATGAAAGCGGCGGGCGGGTGGCCCTGGTCGGCGAGTGCGGTGATGCGCGCGGCGGCCTCGGGGCCGTACCGCCGTGCCTCGGCACCGCGGTGGCGGCCTCGGTAGGAGTTGGGGGCGGCCACGGTGTGCACCCAGCCCGGGCGTGAGGAGAGGGCGTTCGGGTTGTCCGCGATCGAGGTGGAGACCGCGTCGCTCGCGTAGGTCCAGCCGTGGTACGCCTCCTCGACCGCGACCGTGTCCTGCCGGCCGGTCGCCGCCCAGGCCAGGCGCAGGGCGAGGTCCACGGCCTCGGAGCCGCTGTTGACGAGGAAGACGGTGTCCAGTTCGGCGGGCAGCAGGGCGGTGAGCCGCTCGGAGAGTTCCACCACCGAGCCGTAGTGGAAACGGGAGTTGGTGTTGAGGCGCCGCCACTGCCGGTGCACGGCGTCGCTGAGCGCGGGGTGGCCGTGACCGAGGATGGTCACGTTGTTGAGCATGTCGAGATAGCCGCGGCCGCGGGTGTCGACGAGGTGGTGGCGCCAGCCGCGTTCGATGCGGGGCGGCTCGTCGTAGTAGTGCTCCTGGACTCCGGCGAAGGCACGGTCGCGGCGGTCGAGGAGGTCCTTGTCGGCGGACGGTTCCGCGGGGTCCTGCCCGGTGATCAGCGCCGTGGGGTCCGGACTCACCGCCAGCCAGCCGGCGGCCAGGTCAGGCGTGGCGAAACGCGGTGGGCGCCGGTCGGTCAGGGTCGAGAGCTGGAGGCCGAGGGTGTGCCCGCCGTCCTGCCCGGCGACGGAGCCGAGGCGCTGTCCGGCGGCGACGGGACCGGGTGCGGCCGGGTCGGTGACGCCGTACAGCCACAGGACGGGGTGTCCCTCGCCGCGCAGGTCGAGGGTGCCGTCGGCGTGCCGGGTGAGCGTGCCCGGCCAGGGCGCGCGTACCTCCAGGGGGTCCGCTGGACGCAGGTCCACTCCGAGGGCGCAGGTGGCCGGGGCGTCCGTGGTGTCGAGAGTGGTCCGGGTCAGGCGGAACTCGCCGTGCCGGGTGCGGACCGCCGGCCGGCCGGCGACCAGGGCGGCTTCGGCGTCCGCCGCCAGCCAGCGGCCCGAGTGCAGGTCGTCGCTCTGCGCCGACAGGTCGAGCACCGGTACGGCGTCGGGCAGGCCCGGCAGCATGCGGTGCGCGGGCCGGACCGCGACCCGGGGCAGGGGGCGGCCGAGTGCCTCGCGCAGCCCGGCCGTCATCACCTGCGCCGGGACGGAGACGGCCGACTCGAACATGGCCCACTCCCGGTCCAGGGCGGCGGAGGCGTAGCCGTTGTCCGGGTCCTGGAGGACGTCGTACTGCCCGCTGACCACCATGACGGCCGCCCGCAGGACGACGAGCGGCCACAGCACGGCCACCTCCTCGTCCAGGAGCGGGCGGACGGCGTCGAAGGCGCGGACGGCGGGCAGGACGGAGGCGGGGCCGGCGCCGTGGTGGTGCAGGACGGAGGTGCAGGTCACGGCCGCCTCCGCCACGGTCCAGCCGGTGCCGAGGTCCCCGAAGTCGATCACCCCGACGGGCATCCGCCGGCCGTCGCGTGCGGTCTCGCAGACGACGTTGTTGTCGGTGATGTCGCCGTGCACGAACTGGACCGGGAGGTCCTTCGCATGGGGTTCCACGAGGGCGTACGCGGTGCGGGCCGCACTCAGTACCCGGTCGGCGCGGGCACGGTCGGGCCAGTGCGGGGCGAGGGCCTCGGTCACCGCGAGGGCGTTGCGCAGGTCCCACGGCCGGAAACGGTCGGACTCGGGGGCGGTGAAGTCCGCGAGGGCCGCGGCGATCCGCCCGGCGATGTCGCCGAGGCGCGCCACGACGGCCGGGGCGAGGTAGCCGCTGTCCATGATCGGCTCGCCCGGCACGAACTCCAGCAGCCGGCAGTCGAGCGGGGCTCCGTCCACCGGGAAGGGCTGCACCACGTCGCCGTCGGCGCCGGGGAGCGCCCGCGGCAGCCGGAGACCGGGCAGCGCGCCGGCCAGGTGCTCCACGGCGTCGCACTGCGCCCGCAGCTCGCCCGTTCCGGTGGCGGGGTTGGCGACCTTGAGGACGTACTCCCCCGCCTCGCTGCGGACCCGGTAGTTGCGGTCCTGCTGACTGCCCAGGTCCCGTACGGTGCCCCGCACCCCGAACCGGGTCGTCAGCACGGCCGTGGCGGCGGTTTCGTCGATCGGTGCGACGGGTCGCACCAGCCAGTCCGTGGACGGCAGGCCCATGGGTCCGCTCCGCTTCCGCGGCATGCCGCCGCTCCTGTGCCGGAACGTTCCGGCAGTTCCGTGCGACGACGGTAGGACGAACCCGGTTCCGCGGTCAACGCTCCTCGGCCCGTGCTCCTGGGCCACACACGTCACGGATCGCGAGGATTACCCCGTGGGATACGGGTTACCCGCACGCCGGGTCCCCTGGGGAGCCGCGGCGGCGGTTCACGGTGGCTTGTCCCGAGTGTGCCCGCGGTGTGGGGCTGCTGGCACACAGCGGCGTCGGCCCGCTCAGCAGGTTCGAGCGGGCCGACGCGCACGTTGCCGATGCTCATGGCCCGCTCGTTGCTCTTCGCCCGCTTGACGCTCTTCGCTCGCGCGGCGCCGTCCGTCGTCGTTCCGACGTGAGGGGCGCCGCCGGTGGTGTGCGTGCGGGGGCCCGTCGCCGTTCGCCCGTGGCCGCTACGGCCGCCAGAGGCGCAGGAGCAGAGCCGGGGCCCGGTGGGTGAGCCAGGCGGCGGCCAGGCCGACGGCCGCGCCGCCGGCGACGTCGCTGGGGTAGTGGGCACCCGACTGCACCCGTTCGACCGCGACCATGGCGGCCGGCAGCGCGCACAGCACACCCGCGGTGGGCCAGGTGGGGGCGACCGCGGCGGTGAAGGCGACCGCGGCCGCCGTGTGCCCGGAGGGGAACGAGGACGAGTCGGGCCGGTCGGCGACCTCGTCGTGCGGGATCCACTCCTCGGGCGGCCTGGGGCGGTCGGCCAGCTGCTTGCACAGCCCGTTCGAGACAAGCTGGGCCACGGTCAGGGCCACCAGTCCGGCGGCCGCCGCCCTGCGCCCCCGCCACCCGCCCTTCCACGCCATCGCGACGGCGGCGCCGCACCACAGCTTGGTGCTCTCCGCGGACTCCTCCACCGCCGACAGCGCCTTGGCCACACCCGGCGGGATCCGGGAGGCGGCCTGCCGCGTCAGCACCCCGTCGATCTCGTACAAGTCCGTCAGCAACCTCATGACCTGCGGTTGTCCCAAACTCCCCGAGATAAGCGGCCCGCCTGCGGATCAGTCCGTCACGCCTCGTGCGTCGGACCCGACTCGTCCAGCCTGCGCAGATCCTGCTCGTCCCACGTCCTGGTGTCGCGCGGCTCCGTGTAGGGCTCCCTGTCGGGCGGCAGCCCTCCGGCGATCGCCCGCTGCCGGACGGTCTCGGCGTCGAACTCCAGGCCCAGGAGGATCGCCAGATTGCTGATCCACAGCCAGACCAGGAAGACGATGACACCCGCCATGGTGCCGTAGGTCTTGTTGTACGAGGCGAAGTTGGCCACGTAGAACGCGAACCCGGCGGACGCGACCAGCCAGATGACGAGGGCGAGGAAACTGCCCGGCGTGATCCACCGGAAGCCCTTCACCCGGGCGTTGGGCGTGGCCCAGTACAGGAGCGCGATCATGACCGTGACCAGGACCACCAGGACGGGCCACTTGGCGATCGACCAGACCGTCAGGGCGGTGTCGCCGATCCCGAGCGCCGAGCCGGCCTTGCTCGCCAGGGTGCCGGTGAAGACGACGATCAGCGAACTGACGACGGCGAGCACCATGAGGACGACGGTCAGGCCGACCCGCACCGGGAGGATCTTCCAGATCGGGCGGCCCTCCGGCATGTCGTAGACCCGGTTGGCCGAACGGATGAACGCGGCCACGTACCCGGACGCCGACCACACCGCCAGCACCAGGCCCACGACGGCCATGACCGACCCGACGCCCGCGTTGCCCTGGAGCTGCTCGACGGCCCCGGTGATGATGTCGCGTGCCGAGCCCGGGGTGAACTGCTTGAGGTTCTTCAGCACCGAGTCCGTGGCGGACTTGCCGGTCAGACCGAGCATCGACACCAGGACCAGGATGGCCGGGAAGAGCGACAACAGGCCGTAGTAGGTCAGTGCGGCGGCCCGGTCGGTCAGTTCGTCGTCCTTGAACTCCCGCATGCTGCCCCGCAGCACCGCACCCCAGGCCGTCTTCGGCAGTTCTGACGGTGTGTCCGGAGCACGCTCCTCCACGGCGGGCCCGGGGCCCACCTCCTCGGACGACGGAACCTCGCGTTCCTCATCCTCGTCGCTCCCGTGGTGGTCTTTACGTCCAGGAAGATGCAGCTTCATGCACGCCGAGTACCCTCGGACGCCCGGCCAATCAGCCCGCGAGTGCCTCCGGCGGTGGGCCGGGGATGTCCGCTCCCCTGTGCCGACCGAGCTGACGCGCGGGGCCCTTGCGGCACAACAGGTGGGTGGAAAGGCAGGCCGGGAGCACACCGCCACGGCGCCGGAGCTTGCCGGGGGGGCTGCTTCCGCATCCCGCCGGGTTCCGCTTCCGCCCGCGGGCGGAAGCGGAACGCGAACCGTCGCACGGCACTTGCCCGAGCGGGTGCCACACCCCGCCAACCACACCCGGCTCCGGCCCGAGCGGGTGCCCCGTCGCAAACCCCCGCCCGCCACTCACACGGGCAGTCACCACGACCCGGGCGGCCCAGCCCGTCGCGCGGCATTGGCCCCACCTCGCACCACGCCCCACACTCACCCGAGCGTGCGGCACAGCCCGCAAGCCCCCCCGGCACCGTCACGCCGCATCGAGCCGTCGCCCGGACCCTTCACCAGACCCGCCCTCGGTGCGGGACGGACCCGCTCCACGCACCAACCGCAGGTGACGCCCCCTTGCGTGACGCGGCGGGGACGACCTGGCCGACAATCGGTCCTCGATCCGGTCCATGGCGTACAGCAGCATCCCGAGGGCGGGCAGCAGCGACACAGCGACGGCGATCACAACACGGGTTCCCTCCCGGCCGGCAACACACAGCCGGGTATCCCTTCGGCGCCCGCCAAGGCATCCAGCCGGAAACTTCCCACATCCGACCGACTCCAACCGCCTTCGCTCAGACCTTACTTCATCTCTTGACGTAAGTGGTCCATACCTTTAGGTTCACGGGTCAGCCAGACACACCTCGCGACACCCCACCCCCCATGAAGGGCTCTGCCCATGCACACCCTCACGCGCCTCCGCAGATCCGGCGCCGCCACGCTCGTCACCGTGGCCGCCGCGTCCGCGCTGACCGCCACGACCACCCCCGCTCACGCCGCCGCCACCGCGCTCCCCACCGGCTTCTCGACTGTCATGAACGCGGCAAGCGGGCGTTGTCTGGACGCCAGGTCGGCCGGCACCGCCAACGGCACCGTCGTGCAGCAGTACGCGTGCAACAGCAGCACGGCCCAGCAGTGGAGTTTCACCGCCACCAGCGACGGTTACGTCCGCATCGACAACCGCAACAACACCGCCCAGGTCGTGGACGTGGCCGACGTCTCCACCGCCGACAACGCGCCCGTCCACCTGTGGACCTACGGCGGCGGCGCCAACCAGCAGTGGCTACCCGTCCACGACGGCGGCGGCGCCTACCACTTCGTCAACCGCAACAGCGGCAAGTGCCTGGACGACCCGGGCGCCTCGACCGCCGACAGCGTGCAGTTCGTGCAGTACACCTGCAACGGCAGCGCGGCCCAGCGTTTCCAGGTGGTCCCGGTGACCCAGTCCGCCACCAACCCCGACCTCGGCCCCAACGTGGTCGTCTTCGACCCCTCGATGCCGTCCTCGACGATCCAGTCGAGGCTGAACTCGATCTTCCAGCAGCAGGAGACCAACCAGTTCGGCTCCCAGCGCTACGCCGTCCTGTTCAAGCCCGGCTCCTACAGCGCGGACGCCAACGTCGGCTTCTACACCCAGGTGGCGGGACTGGGCCTGACCCCGGACGCGGTCACCGTCAACGGGGCCGTGCACGCCGAGGCCGACTGGTTCCAGGGCAACGCGACCCAGAACTTCTGGCGCGGGGCCGAGAACCTGTCCGTCAACCCCGTGAACGGCAGCGACCGTTGGGCGGTGTCGCAGGCGGCGGCGTACCGGCGCATGCATCTGCGCGGCAACCTCGCCCTCGACGACAACGGCTGGTCCAGCGGCGGTCTGCTCGCCGACACGAAGATCGACGGACAGGTCAACTCGGGCAGTCAGCAACAGTGGTTGACGCGCAACTCCCAGCTCGGCAGCTGGACCGGCTCGAACTGGAACATGGTCTTCGTCGGCAGTCAGGGCGTCCCCGGCACCACCTTCCCCAACCCGCCCCACACCACGGTCGCGCAGTCCCCGGTGAGCCGGGAGAAGCCGTTCCTGTACGTCGACGGCGACGGCGCCTACAAGGTGTTCGTGCCGTCGGTGCGGTCCAACTCGACGGGCACCAGCTGGGCGAACGGCACCCCGGCGGGCAGCTCCCTGTCCCTGGACACCTTCTACGTCGTGAAGCCGGGCGCGAGTGCCGCGGACATCAACGCGGCCCTGGCGGCGGGCAAGAACCTGCTGGTCACTCCGGGTGTGTACCACCTCAACCAGACGCTCCAGGTCAACCGCGCCGACACCGTCGTCCTCGGGCTGGGTCTCGCCACCTTCGTGCCGGACAACGGCGTCACGGCGATGAAGGTGGCCGACGTCGACGGGGTCAAGGTCGCGGGCGTCCTCTTCGACGCGGGCACCACCAACTCGCCCACCCTGATGGAGGTCGGGCCGGCCGGCTCCGCCGCCTCCCACGCCGCGAACCCGACCTCCCTGCACGACGTGTACTTCCGCGTCGGCGGCGCGGGCGTCGGCAAGGCCACCACCAGCCTCGTCATCAACAGCGACAACGTCATCGGCGACCACATGTGGATCTGGCGCGCCGACCACGGCAGCGGCGTCGGGTGGACCAGCAACACCGCGGACACGGGCCTCGTCGTCAACGGCGACAACGTCACCGCCTACGGCCTGTTCGTCGAGCACTACCAGAAGTACCAGACCGTCTGGAACGGCAACGGCGGCCGCACGTACTTCTACCAGAACGAGATGCCCTACGACCCGCCCAACCAGGCGGCCTGGATGAACGGTTCGACGCAGGGCTACGCCGCCTACAAGGTCGCCGACTCCGTCACCAGCCACCAGGCCTACGGCCTCGGGAGCTACTGCTACTTCAATGTGAACCCGGCCGTGGCCGCGGAACGGGCCATCGAGGCACCGAACACCTCCGGAGTGCGCTTCCAGAGCATGGTGACCGTCTCCCTCGGCGGCACCGGCACCATCCGGCACGTCGTCAACGGCACCGGCGGTCCGTCCAACTCCTCGACCAACGTGGCGAACCTGACCAGCTACCCGTAGGAGCTCCGTCCTTCGGCCGCCCCTCCTCATCGGGGGGCGGCCTCCCCCACCCCCCGCGCAAGGAGCGTGCCCAGCCATGTCCTCATCCCTCCGCAGAGGCCGCCTCGCGGTCTTCGCCGTCCTCGCCGCCGTCCTCACCGCGCTGCTCACGGTGACACCCGCGCACGCCGCCTCCGGCACGATCACCGGCCTCGCCGGCAAGTGCGTCGACGTGGCGGGCGCGTCCACCGCCAACGGCACGGCCGTCCAGCTCTACGACTGCAACGGCACCGGTGCCCAGATCTGGTCCAACCCCGGCGACGGGACCCTGCGGGCGCTCGGCAAGTGCCTCGACATCACCGACCGCAGCACCGCCGACGGCGCCGCCGTCCAGCTCTGGGACTGCTCGGGCGGCGCCCACCAGCAGTGGGTGGTCTCCGGGGCGCGGGACATCGTCAACCCGGCCGCGAACAAGTGCCTGGACGTCCGGGACAACAACAGCGCCAACGGCACCCGGCTGCAGATCTGGACCTGTGCGGGTACGGCCAACCAGAAGTGGAACGCGCCCGCGAGCGGTGGCGGCGGCACACCGTCCGGATTCGTCGTCTCCGAGGCACAGTTCAACCAGATGTTCCCGAACCGGAACTCCTTCTACACCTACAGCGGCCTGGTCGCGGCGCTGAGCGCCTACCCCGGCTTCGCCACCACCGGCAGCGACACGGTCAAGAAGCAGGAGGCGGCGGCCTTCCTCGCCAACGTGAACCACGAGACCGGCGGCCTGGTGCACATCGTCGAGCAGAACACCGCCAACTACCCGCACTACTGCGACTGGAACCAGTCGTACGGCTGCCCGGCCGGTCAGGCGGCCTACTACGGTCGCGGTCCCATCCAGCTGTCCTGGAACTTCAACTACAAGGCCGCGGGAGACGCGTTGGGCATCGACCTGCTCAACAACCCCTGGCTGGTGCAGAACGACTCCGCCGTGGCGTGGAAGACCGGCCTGTGGTACTGGAACACCCAGTCCGGCCCCGGCACCATGACCCCGCACAACGCCATGGTCAACCAGGCCGGCTTCGGCCAGACGATCCGCTCCATCAACGGCTCCCTGGAGTGCGACGGACGCAACCCGGCCCAGGTGCAGAGCCGCGTCGACGCCTACAACCGGTTCACGTCGATCCTCGGGGTCTCCCCCGGCGGCAACCTCTACTGCTGACAGGGGCACACCATGCGCAGGTTGAGATCCCTGGTGACGGCTCTGGGCGCCGCCGCGGCCCTCGTCGTGTCGGTCCCCGCGACCGCCCACGCCAACGTCCTGACCCTGCTCCCGCAGAACGCCGACGGCCTGGAGCAGACCTACTCCCCCGCCTACGACTACGACCGCGACGGCTGTTACGCCACCGCTGCGATCGGCGCCGACGGCACGATCAACCCCGGTCTGAAGCTGGGCGGCGACGTCAACGGCAAGTGCCACGACTACGCCCAGCTCGCCAACGCCAACACCTACTCACGGGCGAAGTGCAACAACGGCTGGTGTGCCGTGATGTACGCCAGCTACTTCGAGAAGGACCAGGCGACGCTGGGTCCGGCGGCCATCGGGCACACCCACGACTGGGAGCACGTCGTGGTGTGGGTGGCCGGCGACCAGGTCCAGTACGTGTCGGTGTCCCAGCACTCCGGCTACCAGGTGGCCGCCCGCTCGGCGGTCCGCTTCGACGGCACCCATCCGAAGATCGTCTACCACAAGGACGGAGTCTCGACGCACTGCTTCCGGTTCGCGAGCGGCAACGACGAGCCGCCCGAGAACGCCACGGGCGGCTGGTTCTTCCCGCGGCTCGTCGGCTGGAACGGCTATCCGGCCGGGTACCGGGAGAAGCTCATCGGCGCCGACTTCGGCTCGGCCACCCTGAAGATCGACGACGGCGACTTCCAGTACGCCCTCGACCACTCCAAGCCGTCCGGCATCCCCTTCGACGCCTACGCCTGATCCGAACACCTCTCGTGCGGCCCCGGGTTGGTCCGAACCCGGGGCCGCACGGACAGTTCAGCGCACCCGGCCCCGCGGCTTCAGCGGCAGGGGCGGGAGTTCCGGAGCGGGCAGCGGGGCGCCGTCGTAGCCCTTCACCTCGCCGAAGCGCGTCCCCGTCATCCAGTCCTCGCGGGCCTGCTCGATCTCCGCCTGGGACCGTCCGATCCAGTTCCAGAACATGACGAGCTCCTCCTCGAACGGCTCGCCGCCCAGGAGCATCAGGCCCGCGTCCGACTCGGCGCGCAGGGGGAGCTCGGTGCGGCCGCAGCCGAGGTAGAGCATGGAGCCGGGCAGCACCGGCACTCCGTCCACGTGTGCCTCGCCGGACATGGACAGGACGGCGTACTCGAAGTCCGGCTCCAGCGGCAGGCGTACGTCCGTGCCGCGGGCGAGGCTCAGGTCGGCGCCGACGATGGGCGTGTACGCCGTTCCGGGTGAGCGCGCGCCGTCGAGCTCGCCGAGGATGAGCGTGGCCGTCAGACCGGGGGCCGTGACCTGGGGAAGCCCGGTGTGGTGCTCGAAGTGCGGGTCGGTGTGGCGGTGCCCGTCCGGGAGGGCGACCCAGAGCTGGGCGCCGTGCAGGAAGCGGGCGTGCGACTTCGGGCTCTCCTCGGAGTGGCTGATCGCGCGGCCGGAGGTCATCAGGCCCAGCTCACGGGGGCGGATGGTCTGGAGGCTGCCGGTGGAGTCGCGGTGCAGGACCTCGCCCTGGTGGAGCCAGCTCACGGTCTGCAGGCCCATGTGCGGGTGCGGGGGCACCTGCATGCCCGGCTCGTCGGCGATGTCGTCGGGGCCGTAGTGATCGACGAAACACCAGGCGCCGACCATACGGCGGCCCAGGTTGGGCAGCAGTCGGCGCACCTCGCTGGACTCGCCCAGCTTCACGCGGCGGGGACTGAGGAGTTCGCGCACGGGTTCCGCCACCACGAAGCCGCGGCCGCCGCACAGGGCGGGAACCGCCTGGCGATCAAGATTGCTCATGCCGCCCAACCTAGTCCCGTGAGGCGCTTCCCGTCAGGCCCCGTCGCCGATAATAGTAGCCATGGCTATAGTAGCCATGTACTGTATCGAGCATGAGTACGGCATCCGAGGGCGCGACGCCCGGTTTCCTGGTCTGGCGACTGTCGATGAAGTGGCGGGTCGCGGTCGACCGCGCGGTGGCGCCGCTCGGCCTGACGCACGCCCAGTACTCGCTGGTGGCCTCGCTGTACGGCATGCAGCGCGGCGGCGACCGCCCCAGCCAGCGACGCCTCGCCGACCGGACCGGCCTCGAACCTCTCTACGTCTCCAAGCTGGCGCGCTCCCTGGAGAGCGCCGGGCTCCTGGAGCGCGCTCGCGACCCGCGCGACCCGCGCGCGGTGCAACTGGCGCTCACCGACGAGGGCCGCGAGCGGACCCGGCAGGCCATCGGGGTCGTCCAGGGGCTGCTGGAGCAGCTGCTGGCGCCTCTCGGCGGCCTGGACAGCGCACGCACCCGGGAGTTCAAGCGTGAGCTGACGGCCCTGCTCGACGCCCCCCTCGATCCGACGAACGAGAACCTCAAGGAGCAGTCATGACCACCACAACTCCCGCGCTCAACCCCCGCGTCATAGCCCTGGCCCACTACGCGGCCCGCGCGCTCCTCGAACACGCCCTGGCCCGCCACGGCATGACCTTCCAGCAGTCCGTCACCCTGCGCCTGGCCGCCGTGGCGGACGGACCGGTCGAGCGTGACCGCGTGATCGAGGACGTCGTCGGCGCGCTGAAGACCGACCCCGCTCAGGCGCGCTCCGTGCTCGACGAACTGGTCGCCGAGGAACTGGTGGCTCCCCACGGGCCGTCCCAGGTGCGGATCACGGACGCCGGCCGGGAGCTGTTCGCGACGACCTCGGCCGCGACCGCGCCCATCACCGCCCGGGTCTACGAGGGCATCCCCGAGGAGGACCTCGTCGTGGCCGGGCGGGTACTGAGCCTCATCACCGAGCGGGCGAACAAGGAACTCGTCGCCCTCAAAGCCTAGTTGGGCCTCAAGCAGCCGTCTTCTTCCCCCGCCTGCGGGCGATCTCGCCGAGGACCACGTCGGCGACGACGAAGCCGGCCAGGGGAATGCCGAGCAGGGGCACGAAGTAGCCGAGGACGGCGACCACCACCACGCCGGGCAGCAGGATCTGCGGCGGGACCTGCTGCCAGGCGCCGCGCGGGATCGGCCGCCCGAACGCGGAGCCCCGGCCGCGCTGCCACCACATGCGGTAGCCCCACACGATCAACAGGACCAGCGCGAGCGCGAGGACCATCAGGGCGAGCTGGTTGACCAGCCCGAACAGGACGCCGGTGTGCAGGTCGATGCCCCAGCGGGTCAGCTTGGCGAGCAGCGGGTGGTCCGCGAACCGCAGCGTGTCGGTGACCTGGCCGCCGGCCGGGTCGACGGCGACCGAGTCCTGCTTCTCGGGCCAGCTGCGCTGCACCTGTCGTACGACGTAGGCCGACGTGTCGTCGGCGGGCGGGACGATCTCTACGGGGTCGCCGAGTCCTTCGGCGCGGGCCGCGGCCAGCACCTTGTCGACACCCACGCCGTGCTCGGCGCCGCCGTCCGCGGCGGAGGCGCCGTGGCCCGCGTGGTCGCCGCCCGCGGCCGCGGAGACCGAGGGCGTGGACTGGCCGAGCGAGGTGCGCAGTTCGTCGATGTTGGCGCCGGCGTAGGCCGACCAGGTCAGTCCGGTCGCCGACAGGAAGACGAAGCCCGCCGCGGCCCACACGCCGACGCTCGCGTGCAGTCCCAGGGTGCGGCGCCGCCCGCTGGTGCCGCGGACCTTGCGCAGGGCCCGGCGGCGGGAGAACCACAGCACGATGCCGCCGCCCGCGATCACCCACAGCCAGCTGGCGGCGAACTCGCTGTAGAGGCGGCCGTTCTCGCCGAGGTGGAGGTCGCGGTGGAACTCGTCGATCCAGGTGCGCAGCGGCAGCGCGCCGGTCGAGCCGTACTGCTCCAGGGCGCCGCGGACCTCGCCGGTGTACGGGTCGACGAACACCGCGAGGGTGTGGTCCGGGTCGACGCCCCGCACGCCCGACAGCATCACCCTGGTCGTCGCGTCGGCCTCGGGCGAGGGGCGTATCGCCGAGACCGTGCCCTCCGGGTGCGCCTTGCGGGCGGCGGACCACCTGCCGGGACAGCGGCAGCTTGGCGTCGCCGACGGCGGCGACGGTCATCTCGTCCCGGTAGACGATCTTCTCGGCCTGGAAGGCGCCCGCGTACAGGAAGCCGGTGACGGCGGCGACGAGCAGGAAGGGGGCGACGAACACACCCGCGTAGAAGTGCAGACGCAGGACGAGCGGGCGCAGCGAAGCCCATCCGCCGGGGGCCCGTGCCGGGGCGGCCGGCTGTGGGGCCTCGTCGGTGGTCGTCGAGGGGGCGAGGGACATCGGCGGCTTCTCCGAAAGCTGGGGACGGTGGCGGTCCAGTAGTCGGAGGGAAGAAGCGTCGAGTTCCCGGGCTCCCAAGTGACCTGTGTCACAAGGTGCTTCATGGCATCCTGGCGCGATGGCAACTCCGAGTCACCCCGCACCCCTTGCCGAGCTGGTCGAGGAACTCCTGGCCACGGACGGCCCGCTGCCGATCGTGGCGGCCGGCGAACCGGTCCTGCGGCGCGGCACCGAGCGCTACGACGGCCAGCTGGAGCCCGCGCTCCTGGCCCGCTTCGTCGAGGCGCTGCGCGTCACCATGCACGCGGCGCCCGGTGTGGGCCTGGCGGCCCCGCAGGTCGGCGTCCCGCTGCGCATCGCGGTCGTGGAGGACCCGGCGCCCGTACCGGAGGAGATCCGGCTGGCGCGCGGGCGGGTGCCGCTGCCGTTCCGGGTCCTGGTCAATCCGTCGTACGAGCCGGTCGGCACCGCACGGGTGGGGTTCTTCGAGGGGTGCCTGAGTGTGCCGGGGTGGCAGGCCGTGGTGGCGCGGCCCGCCGAGGTCCGGCTGAGGTGCGAGGACGAGAACGGCCACGCGGTCGACGAGGTGGTCGGCGGCTGGCCCGCGCGGATCGTCCAGCACGAGACGGACCATCTCGACGGCACCCTCTACCTGGACCGCGCCGAACTGCGCTCCCTGTCCTCGAACCAGGCGGTCGCGGAGCACTGGACGCAGCCGGCGCCGGAGCGGGCGGCCGCGTCCCTCGGCTTCGAGCTGCCCTAGTTGTCCCGGTACGCCTCCAGCAGCCGCAGCCACACCTCGCTGATCGTCGGGAACGCCGGGACCGCGTGCCACAGCCTGCTGACCGGGACCTGGCCCGCGACCGCGACCGTCGCGGAGTGGATCAGCTCGCCGACGCCGGGTCCGACGAAGGTGACGCCGAGCAGGATCTCGCGTTCCAGGTCGACGACCATGCGGGCCCGGCCCCGGTAGCCGTCGCCGTAGAGACCGGCCCCCGACACCGAGGCGAGGTCGTAGTCGACCGCGCGGACGCGGTGGCCCGCCTGCTCGGCCTCCGCCAGGGAGAGGCCCACGGCGGCGGCCTCCGGGTCGGTGAAGACGACCTGGGGCACGGCGTCGTGGTCGGCGGTCGCGGCGTGGGCGCCCCACGGGTCCGCCTGGACCGGGGCCCCCGAGGCGCGGGCGGAGATCGCGGCTCCGGCGATGCGGGCCTGGTACTTGCCCTGGTGGGTCAGGAGCGCGCGGTGGTTGACGTCGCCGACCGCGTAGAGCCAGTCGCTGCCGGTGACACGGAGGCTGTCGTCGACCTCCAGCCAGCTGCCCGGCTCCCGGCCGATGGTGTCGAGGCCGATGTCGTCGGTCTTCGGGGCGCGTCCGGTGGCGAAGAGGATCTCGTCGGCCTCGATGCGGTCGCCGGTGCCGGTGACGACCACGACGGTGCCGTTCTCCCGGGTGACCGACGCGACCGAGGTGCCGGTGCGGACGTCGACGCCCGCCTCGGTGAGCGCCTCGGCGACGAGTTCGCCCGCGAACGGCTCCATGCGGTTGAGCAGGCCCTTGCCGCGCACGAGGAGGGTGACCCGGGAGCCGAGGGCCTGCCAGGCCGTGGCCATCTCGGTGGCGACCACTCCACCACCGACCACGACCAGGCGTCCGGGTACCGCCTTGGCGCTGGTGGCCTCGCGGCTGGTCCAGGGCTTGACCGCGTCGAGGCCCGGCAGGTCGGGCAGGACGGCCCGGGTGCCGGTGCAGACGGCCACGGCGTGCCGGGCGGTCAGCACCTTCCGTGTGCCGTCGGGCGCGGTGACCGTGACCGTGCGCTCCCCGCTGAGACGGCCGTGGCCGCGGTGGATCTCGGCGCCGATGCCCTCCAGCCAGCCAACCTGGCCGTCGTCCTTCCAGTCCGAGGCCCAGTAGTCCCGGCGGGCGAGGACCGCGGCCGCGTCGAGGGGGCCCTGCACCGCGGCGCTCAGACCGGGCAGGCGGCGCGCCTCCGCCTGGGCGATCACCGGCCGCAGCAGGGCCTTGCTGGGGATACAGGCCCAGTAGGAGCACTCTCCGCCGATCAGCTCGCTCTCCACGACCGCGGTGGAGAGGCCGGCCGCACGGGTGCGGTCGGCCACGTTCTCCCCCACGGGACCGGCACCGAGCACCACCACGTCGTAGGTGCTGTGGGCGATGTTTTCCGTTTCCGTCATGGGCCCAGTCTGGTGGGTGGTGTGCGCTCGGGCCACCAGGGGTACGCGCGCCGGATACCGAGTGGTGACAGCTGTGGAATACCCGGCCGACAAGCCGTGTTGTGCCGACGGCTTCGCTCCGAGACCAGGAAGAGGGATCACGTCATGAGCAGCACCGTGGAGCTCACCAAGGAGAACTTCGACCAGACGGTCACGGACAACGAGTTCGTCCTGATCGACTTCTGGGCGTCCTGGTGCGGTCCTTGCCGCCAGTTCGCGCCGGTCTACGAGAAGGCCGCCGAGGACAACCCCGACCTGGTGTTCGGCAAGGTGGACACCGAGGCGCAGCCTGAGCTGGCGCAGGCCTTCGGCATCCAGTCGATCCCGACGCTGATGATCGTCCGCGACCAGGTCGCCGTGTTCGCCCAGCCGGGCGCGCTGCCCGAGTCGGCCCTGACGGACGTCATCGGGCAGGCCCGCAAGCTGGACATGGACGAGGTCCGCAAGGCCGTGGCCGCACAGCAGGCCCAGGCCGAGCAGAACGACCAGTAGTCCCTGAAAGGACTACGTCCAGTCCCTAGAAGGGATACGTCGCCACGTCCGCACGTACCGTCGTCCAGCGCACGTCGGTGAAGGCCTCCACATTGGCCTCGCCGCCGAAGCGGGCGCCGGTGCCGGACGCGGCGATGCCGCCGAAGGGGGCGACCGCCTCGTCGTTCACGGTCTGGTCGTTGATGTGCACGATGCCGGTCGGGATCCGTTCGGCCAGGTCGAGACCGCGGGCCGCGTCCCCGGTGACGATGCCGAGCGAGAGTCCGTACGGCCCCGCCGCGGCGAGCGCCGCCGCCTCGTCGACGCTGCTGAAGGACCGTACGGGTGCGACGGGCCCGAAAACCTCCTCCGCGTAGGCGGGCGTGCTGTCGTCGAGGCCGGCGAGGACCGTGGGGCGGTAGAAGAGCTTGTCGTGCGTGCCGCCGGCGGCCAGCTTGGCTCCCTGCGCGGTGCTGGCGTCGACCAGGCCGCGCACCTTGGCCAGCTGGTTGTCGTCGATGATCGGGCCGAGGTGGACCTGCTCGCGGTTGGGGTCGCCGACGGCGAGCGAGTCGGCCTTCGCCGCCAGCCGCTCGACGTACTCCTCGTACAGCGACGCGTGGACCAGGTGGCGGCCCGTCGTCATGCAGATCTGGCCCTGGTGGAAGAAGGATCCCCAGGCCGCCGTGGATATCACGGCCTCGATGTCGGCGTCCTCCAGGACGATCAGGGCGGAGTTGCCACCGAGTTCCAGATGGGCACGCTTGAGGTGGCGTCCGGCCGCCTCCCCCACCGCCCGGCCCGCCGCGGTCGACCCGGTGAAGGAGATGACGGGGACGCGCGGGTCGGCGACCAGGGCCTGGCCGACGTCCGGGCCGCCCGGCAGGACGTGGAAGAGGCCCTCCGGCAGTCCGGCCTCGGCGAAGACCGCGGCGAGGGAGATGCCGCCGCAGACCGCGGTGCGCGGGTCCGGCTTGAGGATGACCGCGTTGCCGAGGGCGAGGGCCGGGGCGACGGAGCGGATCGAGAGGATCAGCGGGGCGTTGAAGGGCGAGATCACGCCCACGACACCGACCGGGACCCGGCGGGTGTACGACAGCCTCGGCGCCTCGCTGGGCAGGACCTGGCCCGCCGGGCGGGAGGACAGGGCGGCGGCCTCGTAGCACTCCTGGGCGGCCACGTGCAGTTCGAAGTCCGCCTTGCCGGGGATGGAGCCGGACTCCCGGACGAGCCATCCGCGCAGTTCGTCGGCGTGCGCGGCGAACAGGTCGCCGGCCTTGCGCAGCACCCCGGCGCGCACGAAGTGCGGGAGCCTGGCCCATTCGGCCTGGGCGGCGCGGGCGGTCTCGGCGGAGCGCTCCACGTCCTCGCCGCCGGCGAGGGTGACGGTGGCGAGCGTGTCGCCGGTGGCGGGTTCGGTGACCGCGTACTCGGGTCCCGACAGGGTGTGGGGCTGCCAGCTCTTGGGGTCGAGCAACGACATGACGGCTCTCCGTTCGATCACCGGTGGGACTCACACGGGGAGCGGTAGTCCCGTGTAGTTCGCGGCCAGTTCGGCGGCCGCATGGCGGGATGCGGTGATGCGGCGCAGCCGGGTGAGCTGCATCCGGCTCTCGAACGCATCCCCATTTGGTTGAGCATGCAACATCCTAGTCATGTCATCCGAGAAACGGGTGGCCTGCCACACACGAGAAAGGCACAACTGTGAATACCTGTCGATCAGTTGTGTCGATCCTGCGCGGCACGCCTCGGTCAGCGCCCGGGCGAGCACGGACACGTCCGACACGGCGAGGTTGAGCCCCTTGGCCCCGGTCGGCGGCACGATGTGGGCGGCGTCCCCGGCGAGCAGCAGGCGGCCGTGGCGCATCGGCTCGTGGACGTGACTGCGCATCGGGGTCACGGACTTGGCGGTGATCGGGCCCCTGGCGAGGGTCCAGTCGGCGTCGATCGCGAAGCGGGCGGCGAGCTCGTCCCAGATCCGCTCGTCGGACCAGTCGTCGGCGTCGGTGCCGTTGGGGACCTGGAGGTAGAGCCGGGAGACCGAGGGCGAGCGCATGCTGTGCAGGGCGAATCCGCGCTCCCCGCGGGCGTAGATCAACTCGTCGCAGGACGGGGCGACATCGGCGAGGATCCCGAGCCAGGAGTACGGGTAGTCGTGTTCGTACGTCCTGCTCGTCGCCGTCGGGAAGGCCGCGCGGGAGATGCCGTGGAAGCCGTCGCAGCCGGCGACCCAGTCGCAGGTCAGCGTCTGCTCGCGGCCTTGGTGACGGAACCGCACGACAGGGGCCTCGCTCTGCGGCTTCTCGACCGCCAGGGCCTCCGCCTCGAACAGCAGCGGCGGCCCCTCGGCCAGTTGGAGCGCGACGAGGTCCTTCACGATCTCGGTCTGGGCGTAGACGGTGACCGTACGGCCGCCGGTGAGAGCGGGGAAGTCGAGGTGGTGCCGCTCCCCCGCGAACCGCAGCTCGATCCCCTGGTGGACCAGCCCCTCCGCGTCCAGGCGCCCGGCGGCACCGCAGGCGCGCAGGGCGTCGACCGTGCCCTGCTCCAGCATTCCGGCGCGCTGGCGGTGCTCCACGTACTCCCGTGTCCTGCTCTCCAGGACCACGCAGTCGATGCCGGCCAGGTGCAGCAGGCGGGCGAGGAGCAGTCCGGCGGGGCCGGCGCCGATGATCCCGACCGTGGTGCGCATGGCAGGCTCCCTGCGTCAGCTGGAGTCGCGGTGCACGACCGTGGCACCCAGCACCGTGTGCGTCTCGGTCGCGGCGCCCGGTTCACGCACCGCGCGGTCGACCAGTTCGGCGAGGTCACGGCCGGACGGGAGCTCGATGTGGACCGTGCTCAGCCGGGGCCGCAGCAGCCGCCCGAGGAGCAGGTCGTCGGCACCGACCACCGCCGTGTCCTCCGGTATGCGCACGCCCTCGTCTTGGAGGGCCCGCATTAACAGCATCGCGTATTCGTCGTTGTACGCGAACACGGCGTCCAGACCGAGCTCCCGCCAGCGGGCGGCGAGCTTGGCGGCGGACTGCTCCTCGAAGGCGAGGGGCAGCTCCGTCAGGGTGGCGTCCGTGCCGTGCAGGGCCCTGCGCACACCGGCCAGACGGGGCAGCGAGAAGGCCTCCAGACCCGTCTCCTCGGGCACCACGACGCCGATGCGGCGCCGGCCGCGGGCGTACAGGTGGGCGGCGGCGCCGTGGCCGACGCCCGCGTGGTCCATGAGCAGGGCGTGGGCTCCCTCGACCGCCTCGGGGCCGAGGGTGACCACCGCGCGGGCACCGGAGCGGCGGAGCAGGGCGACGCCCTGGGGGCCGAGTCCCGCGCCGGGCACCAGGACGGCGACGGGACGCAGCTCGGCCCAGGCGCGGGCCGCCTCGTCGCCCTGGAGGCCGACACTGCCGTACTGCACGACGGTGTAGTCCAACCGGCCCAGGGCACCCTGGAGTTCGCTGATGAACTGGCTGTAGAGCGGGCCGACCGGGATGGACGGGGCGGGCATCAGGACCATCCGGCTGTGGCCGGCCCGCAGGCTGCGGGCGGCCGCGTGCGGGACGTACCCGAGCTCCTTCGCGGCCGCGTGGACACGGCGGCGCGTAGGCTCGCTGATCCGGACGGCGCTGGTGTTGTTGAGGACGTAGGAGACGGTCGCGCGCGAGACGCCGGCCACGCGGGCCACATCGGCGCTCGTGGGAACCGGGCGCGTGACGGAGGACGCGGACGTGTTCTGTATCTGCACCATGACGATCGTCATCTTTGCAGAAGCTGTGACGACGCCCACATGTGGGGTTGCCGCTTCGCTCAGCGCAGCGGATCGGTGCCGGTCACCCGGGCGACGAGGTCGTTCCAGCCGGCTTCCAGGCGCTCCAGCGGCATTCCGCGCTGCCGGGTGAGGTGGTGGATGAGGGCCGGGTCGAGGTACGCCATGAGCGTGTGGGCCAGGAGCTCGCAGTCGGCGCCCGGGACGCTCTGCCGCAGCAGCATGGCGGTGTGCATGTGCAGTGCGCCGGCCGTGGGGTGGGAGTGGCGGCGGGTCGGCTCGGACTGCGCGGCGAGCAGCAGGTCCAGCTGCTCGGCGTGGCGGTACAGCAGGGCCGTGCCGAGCGCCCGCAGCCGGTCGGCCGGAGGGGCGCCGGGACCCAGCGGCGGCGGGCCGCCGAGGAAGTCCGCCTGGAGCGTGCGCGCGGAGTGATCGAGGAGCGCCATGAGCAGTCCGGTGCGGTCGCCGAAGCGCCTGAAGACCGTGCCCTTGCCGACGCCGGCCGCCGAGGCCACCGCCTCCATGGTGACTCCCGCCACGCCGTGCTCCGCGATCAGCCGGGTCGCGGCCTCCAGCAGACGGGCGCGGTTGCGGGCCGCGTCGGCGCGGAGGCAGGGATCGTCGGGGGCGGAGCCGACCTTCAGGAGCTGGGGCTTGTCGAAGGGCTCCTGAGGCGTCGGGAACGGCGGCACTGTCGCGGACATGAAGCCAGCGTAAAGCATCGGGAAGAAAACTGGACCTCGGTCCGTTTAAGGTGCTAGAAATTAAAACGGACCCCGGTCCGGAACGTTACCGCAGTGTTTCACCACCCCCTGGAGTTACGCATGTCTGTTCGCATCCTTGCGCTCGTCGGATCCCTCCGCGCCGGTTCGCACAACCGTCAGCTCGCCGAGGCGGCCGTCAAGCACGCCCCCGAGGGCGCAGAGGTCGTGCTCTACGAGGGCCTCGCCGAGATCCCCTTCTACAACGAGGACATCGACGTCGAGGGCAGCGTCCCCGCGGCCGCCGCGAAGCTGCGCGAGGCCGCGCAGGCCGCCGACGCGTTCCTGCTCTTCTCCCCCGAGTACAACGGCACCATCCCCGCCGTCCTGAAGAACGCCATCGACTGGCTGTCGCGTCCCTACGGCGCCGGCGCCTTCGGCGGCAAGCCGGTCGCCGTGGTCGGCACCGCGTTCGGCCAGTTCGGCGGTGTGTGGGCGCAGGACGAGACCCGCAAGGCCGTGGGCATCGCCGGCGGCAAGGTCCTCGAGGACGTCAAGCTGTCCATCCCGGGCTCCGTGGTGCGCTTCGCCGAGACCCACCCGGCCGACGACGCCGAGGTCGCCGCCCAGCTGACCGAGGTCGTCGCGCAGCTGCACAGCAACTCGGGCGAGGTCGCCGCGGCCTGAACCTGCGGTGCGTGAGCGGGTTCCCCGACAGGGGCCGGAGTCCTGGTACTCCGGCCCCTGTCGTGTTCTGTCCGCGGGTCGGGGGCTGGTCGCGCAGTTCCCCGCGCCCCTGGGGGCGCCCACCTCGACGCGCCTCAGGCCACCGCCGTGGGTGCCAGGTCTCGTAGTGCCGAAAGCGCGGCCGCGATCGCCGGGCGTTCGTGGCCGCCCTGCCGGGTACAGGTCAGGAGTTTTCGGTGCGGGTCGCCCGCGCAGCGAACCCGCGTGATCGGCAGGTCGGGGGTCAGGTGGGCCAGGCGGGGGATCAGGGCCACGCCCAGGCCGTGGGCGACCAGGTGGGCGGTGACGTCCCAGTCCCGGGCGTGGTGGACCACGCCCGGGGTGAAACCGGCCGCGCCGCAGGCCGACATGACGTGCGTGCGGCAGGGGCTGTCCGCGAAGGGGGCGATCCAGTCCTCGTGGGCCACGTCGGCGAGATCCACGCGGTCGCGGCCGGACAGCGGATGGCCCGCGGGTACGACCAGGTCGAACGGGTCGTCCAGCAGGGGCTGCTGGTCGTAGCGGATGTCGCTCATGGGCGGGTTGTGCGGGGTCGCCTCCACGACGGCCAGATCGATCTCCCCCTCGAAGAGCAGGTCGAAGCTCTCCGGTACGCCCGCTTCCTGGACGCTGACGGTCAGCCTGCGGTACCGCTCGCGCAGCCGGACCGCCATCGGGGCGAGCAGCGCCGAGACGGCCACCGGCAGACCGCCCACCCGCAGCGGTCCTGCGGGCTCGTCGTGGTCGGCCCGCAGATCGAGTTCGGCCTGTTCCCAGCGGGCCTGGATGGCGTCGGCGTGCGCGAGCAGGCTCTCGGCCGCCGGGGTGAGCCGGATCCCCCGGCCCTGGGGTTCGAGGAGGTCGACGCCGAGGTCGCGGGCGAGCTGGCGGATCTGCTGGGAGGCGGCGGAGGGGGTGAAGTGCAGGGCGCGGGCGGCCGCGGTGACCGTGCCGTAGTGGGCGACCGCCCTCAGGACGTGGAGCCGGCGCAGGTCAATCATGAAGCCCACGCTTCAAGGTGACGTCCAGGAAGTCAACCTGGACGTGAACGAAGGCCCCGCCGCATCCTGGGCTGTGTCGCGACGGCCGTATCCGTTCCCGAGGTTGCAGGAGTCACCATGACCAGCACGACTCGCGCCGTCTGCCCGCACTGCGGCTGGCCGGACGGGGCCGAACCCTTCCAGGTGGTGTCCCGGCACGGCACGGCGACGGGCGGAACCGCGTGGACCCGCTGCGCGTGCGGCTCGTTGCAGGTCCGCGTGACGGACGGCCGCGGGACCCGCGTCGTCTCCCGCAGCCGGCCCTCCGCCGCGCGGGCGGGTTAGAGCGTGTCGTTCGGGCGACTCGGCGAGTCGCCGGCCCGGCGCGCACGTCCCCCGAGGGTGCTCCCGCAGCCGCCCGGTCGTCGATGGGCGACTCCCCCGCTCCCGGCCCCGCTCGACCCGGTCGGGACGGGCCGCCACGCGGGCGGTCAGTCCAGTTCCGCGAGCCGCCGTACGGCCGGTGCCGTGAAGCGTTCGATCCATTCGGCGGGGGCGCCGGTGCGCGGGGCGAGGATGACCGTGTCGAGGCCGAGCTTGGCGTAGCCGTCGATGTCCTGGAGGAAGGCGTCCAGGTCACCGTCGTCGGCCGCCTCGCCCGAGTAGGTCATGGTCTTGCGGATGGCGTCGTAGTCCCGCCCCTCGGTGTCGCAGTGGCGGCGCAGCACGTCGAGCTTGTGCGTGACCTCCTCCGGCGTGGTGGCGAAGAGGTTGCAGGCGTCCCCGTAGCGGGCCACCAGGCGGAGCGTCTTCTTCTCGCCGCTGCCGCCGATCATGATCTCCGGGTGCGGGCTGCTGACCGGCGCCGGCACGCACCGGGTCTCGGCGAGCCGGTAATGGGTGCCCTCGAAGGGGCCGTTCGCCGCCGGGTCCCACATCTGCAGACAGATCCGCAGGGCCTCCTCCAGACGCTCGAAGCGCTCCGCGAGGGGCGGGAAGGGCACGCCGAGCCCCTCGTGCTCCCGGTCGTACCAGGCGGCCCCGATGCCGAGCGCCGCCCGGCCGCCGGAGAGCACGTCGAGCGTGGTCGCGATCTTGGCGAGCAGTCCGGGGTGGCGGTACGTCACCCCGGTCACCAGCGCGCCGAGCCGGACCGTCTCGGTGTGGGCCGCGAGGAAGCCCAGGGTCGTGTAGGCCTCCAGCATCGGGTCCTCGGCACCGCCGTTGAACTCCATCTGGAAGTAGTGGTCCATCACCGACAGCCAGCTGACCCCGGCCGCTTCGGCGGCGGCACCCGCGGCGGCGAGCTCGGCCCCGAGAGCGGGTGCGCCCTCGGGGTGGTCGAACCGGTTGATGTGCACACCCACACGCATGTCCGTCTCCGTTCACGGGACCGTCGCCGACCTTGCCGACGCTAGGACTTGAAGTGCTCACGAAGTCAAGGGCGCACCGCTCCGGGAGGCACCCGGGGTGCGCGTCCCGTCACCCCGCGCGTTCCACCTCCGCCCGCTGAAAGGCGAACAACGGATCATGTCCCGGCAAGGAACCGCAGGTCATACCGGACATGGCGGAATCTCGACGCTCACTCCCCGCCGTACGGCGGGCAGGTTCCGCCGTACGGCGGCGCCCCGGGCGGCCGCCGTTGCCCCGATCATGACGCCACGAGCCGCCGCGCCCCCGCGTGAGGAGAAGCCATGACGCATGTGCCGCCCCCCTTCGACCCCGAACTCAGTGCCGCCCTGGATCTGATCAAAGACGTGATCTCCCCCGGCCTCGCCCTGGACGAGATCGACGACGTGCGCCAGGGGCCGGGCATCGCGATGCTGGCCGACCTGGACCTGACGTGGGACGGCTTCTTCGAGGTGGAGGACCGGTCGGTGCCGGGTCCCGAGGGTGCCCCCGAGATCTCGCTGCTGATCTGCCGGCCCGCCGCGCCGTCCGGGGGCACGGGGCGTCCGGTGATCTACCACGTCCACGGCGGGGGCATGGTCATCGGCAACAACCGCGTCGGCGTGGACGGTCCGCTGGCCTGGGCGAGGGAACTCGACGCGGTCGTGGTGTCGGTGGAGTACCGGCTGGCGCCCGAACATCCGCATCCGGCACCGGTCGAGGACGTCTACGCCGGGCTCGTGTGGACCTCCGAGCACGCCGAGGAGCTGGGCGGCGACCCCGGGCGGATCGTGATCGCCGGTGCGAGTGCGGGGGGCGGGCTGTCGGCGGCGCTGGCGCTGCTCAGCCTGGACCGCGGGGGGCCGCGGCCGGTGGGGCAGCTGCTGATGTGCCCGATGCTGGACGACCGCAACGACAGTCCGTCCACGTACCAGATGGCGGGGCTGGGGGTCTGGGACCGTACGGCCAACGAGACGGGCTGGACGGCGCTGCTGGGCGAGGCGCGGGGTGGTCCCGACGTACCGGCGTACGCGGCGCCGGCCCGGGCCGAGGACCTGTCGGGGTTGCCGCCCGCGTTCCTGGACGTGGGGTCGGCGGAGACGTTCCGGGACGAGGTCGTCGCGTACGCGTCCCGGATCTGGCAGGCGGGTGGGGTGGCGGAGCTGCATGTGTGGCCGGGGGGCTTCCACGGGTTCGACGGGTTCGCTCCGCAGGCGGCGTTGTCGCAGGCGGCGCGGGGGGCGCATGTTTCTTGGTTGCGGAGGTTGCTGGGCAGCTAGGGGTTGTGGGGGCGGGGCGGGGAGGACGTGTGCGGGTGCGTCGTGGCCGGTCGCGCAGTTCCCCGCGCCCCTGTCGGGCGGTGGTCCCGCAGTTCTTCGGCTTCTGTGGGGTGCGCTGGGGGTCCTCCTGGAGCATGGCGTGGCGCACCATGGGCGTATGAAAGAGCTGGCCGGGCGTTTGACCGCCCTGGATCCGGATGCCGGGGCCGCGGTGCGGGTGATCGGCTACTTCGATCGGCTGTCGGAGTCACGGGCCGGGCTCGAGGCCTTGGTGCGTGGGGCGGCCGTGCTGGCCGGGGTGCCCGCGCGGCTCGTCGATGCCGAGCGGCGGGTGCAGGTGCGGGTCGAGGCCGACGGGACGCGCCGGGACTCCGGAGCGCCGCCTGATCCCGGCTGGCCTTCCGCCGCGCTGGCGCCCGGTGGGGTGGCCGCGCTGTGGCTGGAGCGGGCCGAAGCGGCACCCAGTGTGGTCGACGCGGTGATTCTGGAGCGGGCCGCGGGGGCGGTACGGCTCGTCCTGGACCGCACCCGGGGACGCGCCCCCCTCGATGACCCCGCCCTGGTGGAGACCGTGCTGGACGCGGCCGCTCCCGAGGACGTACGTCTGCACGCGGCACGTGGGCTGGGGCTGGATCCCTCGGCCGCCGCCCGGGCGCTGGCCGCGCTCGACGGGCGGCCGCGGATCGTGGCCGCCCGGACCGACGCCGGGCTGCCCGCGGGGCGGGTCGGGGTGGGTCCCGCCGTGCCCGTGCTGGAACTGCCGCGGTCCTGGGCGGACGCCCGCACCGCGCTGCGGTTCACCGCGGAGGGCACGGCCCAGGACCCCGGGCCGATGGTCGTGCACGCCGACGAACTGGGCGGTGTCGCACTGCTCGCCGACATCGTCGCCCCGGGGGCGGAACCGCCGCCCGACGTCCAGGTGCTGGAGGCGGCCGGGGCGGGCACACCGTGGCTGCTCGCCACCCTGCACGCCGTGGTCTCGACGGTGAGCCTGCGGGCGGCCGCCGCCGAGATCAACGTCCACCACTCCACGCTCCAGGACCGCCTCTCCCACGCGGAGCATCTGCTGGGCTGGCCCCTGCGCACACCCCAGGGACGGCTACGGCTGCAACTGGCCCTGACGATGCGGCACCTGGCGCGGCCCTAGCGGCGGCGCGGAGGTCGGCGGAACTCGTGCACCACCTCGATCCGGCCCACGATGTGTGCGTTGAAGGCGTCCAGCTCCTCGGCCGGGACCCACAGTTCGAGGATCGTGCGGCCGCCGGCCTGCTGGACCGGGTAGCGGCGCAGAAAGTCCGACTCGACCTCGAAGCGGGTCACGAAGCCGGCGCCGTCGTGCTTGACGTTCCAGTCCCTGGCGATCTTGATCGCGTAGCCCTCGTCGAGGACCGGGTAGAAGATGGGCTGCTCGGGCAGCCTCGGCGGCCAGGCGCGCCAGTCGAGCTGCCGGACCAGGTCCAGCTCCTTGGGGCCGGTGGGGCGCCACAGGGTGGTGGTGGAGGGCCGGGTCGTCATCGGAGTCGCTCTCTGTGGGCGGTGCGGATACGGGTACCGAACATGCGGAGCCCGATAGTTGCGCGCGCACAATAGAAGCAGACGCTGAAAGTTTCAGCGATGCAATATCCTGGGGGTATCCGTATCGGGACGGAGGAAGCAGGCCCCATGACCGCCACAGACCCCTCGCTC
The DNA here is from genome assembly GCF_029893805.1 of Streptomyces sp. SAI-135. Taxonomy (NCBI): domain Bacteria; kingdom Bacillati; phylum Actinomycetota; class Actinomycetes; order Kitasatosporales; family Streptomycetaceae; genus Streptomyces; species Streptomyces sp. SAI-135. The sequence continues at coordinate 8,164,326 of NZ_JARXYP010000002.1, read as the reverse complement.
ACCGCGCTCGCCCAGGGCTGGTGTGCGCTCTCGCTGCTGCACGGGCGGATCGAGGCGCACATCGAGAAGGCCCTGCAGGCCGCCCACGACCTCAGCGTGCGCGAGTACTCCCTGCTCGACGTCCTGGGCCGCCAGCACGACGGCGAGGGCGGCCACCTGCAGATGAAACAGGTCGCCGACGCCGTCGTCCTCAGCCAGAGCGCCACCACCCGCCTGGTCACCCGCCTGGAGGACCGCGGCCTGCTCTCCCGCTACCTGTGCCCCACCGACCGCCGCGGCATCTACACCGACGTCACCGACACCGGCCGCACCCTCCTCGAACAGGCCCGCCCCACCAACGAGAAGGCCCTGCGCGAAGCCCTCGACCAAGCCGCCGGCACCCCCGAACTCGCCCCCCTCGTAAGAGCTCTGGAATCCCTCGGCGTACCGGCCTGAATCAGTGCCAGCTCCGCCGGGTCCGGGAGGAATCGCCGTCGGCCGCCACGGGCAAGGTGTTCAGGTCGGACAGAGCGTCTCGACGAGGAGATCATCGCGCTGCTGGCGCGCCGTCGCGAGATGGCTTCGCAGCTCCCGGCCCCGGCCCGGGCCCGCGCAGTCGACCCCGGCTTCGTCGCGGCCGTACGGGAGATCACCGGCCGCTACCGGCAGGAACTCGGCGGGGCCGGGGAGCTCGTCGCCCGGGCGGTCATGGTGCTGTGCCATCCGGAGCGGCGGAACTGAGCGGCGCCGAGCGACACCGAGCGACGGGGACGGGGGTCGCACCGCGGGGGCTCGGTGATCGTTGACACCCTCTCCGGTCCGGCCGTACAAAGATCCGCATGAGCGTGCCGCAGCTTCCCCTGTCCGGGATCACGGTGGTCAGCCTGGAGCAGGCCGTGGCCGCGCCCTACGCGACCCGCCAGCTCGCCGACCTCGGCGCGCGGGTGATCAAGGTGGAGCGGCCGGGCGAGGGTGATTTCGCCCGCCGCTACGACACGACCGTGCACGGCCACTCCAGCTACTTCGTGTGGCTCAACCGGTCCAAGGAGTCGCTCACGCTGGATCTCAAGGACCCGCGCGGCATCGAGATACTGCACCAACTCCTCGACGGCGCCGATGTGTTCGTCCAGAATCTGGCCCCGGGCGCGGCCGACCGGCTGGGCCTTGGTGTGGACGTCCTCGCCGAGCGCCTGCCGCGGCTGATCCCGTGCACGATCTCCGGGTACGGCACGGACGGGCCGTGGGCCGACCGCAAGTCGTACGACCTGCTGGTGCAGTGCCAGACGGGCCTGGTGTCGCTGACCGGAACCGCGCAGGAGACCGCCCGGGTCGGTATCTCCGTCGCCGACATCGCCGCCGGGATGTACGCCTACAGCGGCATCCTGACCGCTCTGTACACCCGCGCCACCACGGGCAGGGCCCACCCGGTGGAGGTGTCCCTGTTCGAGGCGCTGGCCGAGTGGATGAGCCAGCCGGCCCACTACACCCGCTACGGAGGCAGTCAGCCGCCGCGTCTGGGCACCCAGCACGCCACCATCGCCCCGTACGGCGCTTTCACGGCCGCCGACGGCAAGGACGTGCTGTTCTCCATCCAGAACGAACGCGAGTGGATCGTCCTGTGCGCCGACTTCCTGCGGCGGCCCGAGCTGGCCGAGGACCCGCGCTTCGCCACCGGCTCGGCCCGGGTCGCCCACCGCGAGGAACTCAACGCCGTGGTCGCCGAACGGATCGCGTGCTCCGAGGCCGCTCAGGTGCTGAAGGACCTGGAGGGCATCGGCATCGCCTGCGCGGGCGTCAACGACGTCTCCGCGTTCCTCGACCACCCGGTCCTGGCCGCCCGCGGCCGCTGGCAGGAGGTCGCCCTCGGGGGACGAGCGCACGTACCTCTTCGGTCTCGCGGGTCTGGTGCCGCCGGGCCCGGAGGTGGTGCCCGGGTTCATCACGCCCAGTGTGCAGCGGTTGCTGGACCGGCTGGTCGACACCCCCGTCGCGGTCTCCGATGCGGCCATGACGCTGCTGCTGGCCAACCCGATGTACGCGGCCCTGATGGGTGACCCGTCCGCCCTGCGGGGCTTCGAACGCAACGGCGTGTGGCGCAACTTCACGGGCATGCCGACCCGGGTGCGGCACACCCCGGAGGAACGGCGTGCCTTCGAGACGGGCATGGTCTCCGAACTGCGCGCGACCGCCGCCCGCTATCCCGCCGACCGCCAACTCACCTCGTTGGTAGCGGAGTTGCGCGCCCGGAGTGAGCGTTTCGCGGAACTGTGGGACGCCGGGGTCGTGGGCCGTCTCGCCACCTCGCACAAGACGGTCGAGCATCCGCAGGTCGGCATGCTCACCCTCGACTGCGACCTGCTCCGGGTGGAGGAGAACGACCTGCACATCCTCGTGTACTCGGCCGAGCCCGGCACCGAGGCCGCCGAGAAGCTGCGGCTGATCTCGGTGCTGGGCACGCAGAGCCTGGTGGAGAGCGGCTGACGCGACGTCCGCCAGTACGAATGTGAGCCACCCCACAATCGATACGCTCCCGTCTCGATAGTTCCGGAGCTAGGCTGACTCCCACGAGAACGAAACCGTTTCGTTCAGCATCTTGCGCGCTGGACGAGGATGGAGCACGCACGCCATGACCAGCGTCCTCATCGCCACCGGCCAGTCACTCCAGCGTGTCGGCCTTCGAATGCTCCTCGAGTCCCAGTCCGACCTGACCGTCGCCGGCGAGGCGGCGCACGGGCCCGAGGCGGTCCGGCTGAGCGCACTGCTCCGGCCGGACGTCGTCCTGCTGGACGACCGCGGCACCGGCACCGACACCGTCGAGACCGTCCGCCGCCTCGCCCACGCCCCGGACGGACACGCCCCGCACGTCCTGCTGCTCACCAGCGGCGACGACACCTACCCCTACGGCGCCCTGCGCGCCGGAGCCGCCGGTCACCTTCCGCAGGACGCCACCGCCGACGAACTGGTCGCGGCCGTCCGGGTCGTGGCCGCCGGTGACGTCGTCGTCTCCCCCGGACTGGCCCGCGCGCTCATCGACGTCGTCCGCACCCGGCGCGCCCTCGACGAGAGTCCGCTCCCGGGCAACCGGCTGGACACGCTCACCGACCGCGAACGCGACGTGCTCACCGCGGTCGCCTCCGGCGATTCCAACGCCGAGATCGCCGACCGGCTCTCCATCGCCCCGACCACCGTGAAGTCCCACGTCAGCAACATCCTCACCAAGATCGGTGCCCGCGGCCGGGTCCAGGCGGTGGTGTTCGCCTACGAGTCGGGCCTGGTCCGGCCCACGCAGCACGTGCTGCACGCGTGAGCCCTCTCCGACCTGCCCGCTGTCGCCGCTTCGGCCGGCCGACCCGCGGCGAGGCCGGGACGGCGGGTGCCGCACGCCCGCGGCGGGCCCCGCACGAGCTGCTCCTCGCCACCCGGCTCCGGGGCTCCGCCGGGCGCCGCATGGCGGGGCGGTCGGTCTCAACTCCCCCAGGAGACGGGTGAGTCCACCCGGGCTTCCGCCCTTCCCGCCGACGCCCGCCCAAAGGCGTGCGCGCGGATCGCCGCGCACCGGGAAACCGGGCACACCGGTGCCGACACGCTCCCCTCGCCGATCAGGCCGCCGTGTAACCGAGCTGGCGTCGCATGTAGGGCGTCATGAGGGTCTTCGCCTTGGCCAGGGTGCTGGTGCGGCCGCCGAGCACCGCCGTCTCGCCGCCCGGCACGGGCAGCATGGTCACCCCGTCGGCGGGGCCGAAGGGCACGATCAGCGGAGTGCGGTGGACGGGCCGGTAGAAGCGGGGCTCCTTGCGGTGGCGGCCCGAACTGCGCAGGTGGGCGCGGATGTTCCAGGCGGCGAGGTCGGCCTGGGCGAGCGCGGCCGGGGTGATCTTGAGCTCGGTGGCGTCGTTGACGTCGCCGACCGCGAAGACGTCCAGCTGCCCCTCGGCCCGCAGTGAGCGGTCGACCTTCACGTGCCCGGAGGGGGTCAGCCAGTCGCCGTGTCCGCCCAGGCGCAGCCAGAGCGTGTTGGGAGTGGTGCCGGTGGCCCAGAAGGACAGGTCCGCGGTGAGGACGTCGCCGCGGGCGTCTCGGTAGGTGCCGAAGTCGCTGCCCGGGGACATGAAGGAGTCGAGCCGTACCTCCACGTCGTGCGCCTCCAGCCAGGCGCGCGCCCTGCGGCCTGCCCGTTCGCTGCCCGTGCCGCCGAGCAGCGCGGGACCGGAGTGCGCGAGCGTGACCCGGGCGTCCGGACGCGCCAGCCGGATCTCGGCGCTCAGTTCGACGCCGGAGGGGCCCCCGCCGACGACGAGGACGTGCTCGGCGAAGGCGATCTTCTGCTGGTGCTCGGCGAAGGACTTCATCGCCTCCTCGGTGGTGGTCCCGGCGAACCGGGCCGGTTCCGGGTAGTCGGCGCCGGTCGCGATCACCACCACGTCGTAGGGCAGCCGTGTGCCGTCGGCCAGCACGACCTGTCGCTCGGTGGTGTCGATGCGCACCACCTTGCCCACGACGACCTGGCCGTGGCGCAGCAGCCGGTCGTAGGGGATGAAGGGGGTCGCGCTCCACTCCCTGCGCACTCCCGCGCGCAAAGAGGAGATCCGGTGGAAGAAGACCTCCTTGCGGTCCACCAGGGTGACCCGGGCCGTCGTGTCCAGCCGTTTCGCCAGCCGGACGCCCGCATAGCCGCCGCCGATCACCACTACGTCGCCGTCACTCACGCCGAGTCTCCTGAACCGTGGGGGGAGGGAGTGCCGTGGCGGACGAGCCGCTCCCCCGAGCACTCGGATGACGGCGAGCGTAACGCTTGAAACATAAAGTTACAGCTGGGTCGTGTGAGTTTTCCGTGGAGAACGTGTCACTCCAGCCACGGGCACCGGCCCTGCCTCCTACTCCGGCGGGGTCGGCGTGTCGTGGGTGCGGTACATCGCCTGGACGTCCAGCTCCAGTTGGACCGTGGGGCCGACCACCGCGATGCCCCGGGCCAGCATGGACCGCCAGTTGAGCGTGTAGTCCTCACGGTGCAGCTCCGCCGTCGCGAGGGCCGCGCAGCGCAGTTCCTCGCCGTAACCGCCGTTGACCGTGCCGAGGTAGGTGGTGTCCAGCGCGACCGAGCGGCTCACCCCGTGCATGGTCAGGCTGCCCTGCAAGGTCCACTTGCTGCCGCCCCGGTAGGCGAAACGGCTGCTGACGAAGTCGATGTGGGGGAAGCGCTCCACGTCGAGGAAGTCGCCCGAGCGCAGGTGGTTGTCGCGGGTGGTGTTGCCCGTCGTGATGCTGGAGGCGTCGATGCGGACCTGGACGCGGGACTGGGACATGTCCTGCGCGATCTGGATGCCGCCCTCGAAACGCTCGAAGCGGCCGTGGACGTGCGCCATGCCGACGTGCTTGGCGATGAAACGGATCGCGGTGTGCGGCGGATCGAACAACCAGACGCCGGGTGAGGGCAGTTGCAGGGCCTGGGCCGGCTGGAGCCAGACCCGCTCGGACGGTGCCGCGCCGCTCGGCCCGACCTCGACCGTCTCGCGGTGCGGCTGGAGTCCTTCGGCGGCGGCCAGCAGGCTGTAGCGGCCAGGTGGCAGTACGGCGACGAAGTAGCCGTAGGGGTCGGTCGTCCCGCGGGCCGCGACCCGGTGCGTGTCCAGGGCGGTGACGGTGACGTCCGCGCCCGGCATGGGCGAGCCCATCGGGTCGACGATCTCGCGGGCCACGGCGCCCGCACCTTCGGGGAGGGGGACGGAGAGGCCCGCCGCCTCGGCATGGGCAGCCTTGGACCGCCGGCGCCTGAGGAGTGCGAGGGCCATGATGTTCACCTTTCCTAGGGGACTTGCTGTTCTGCCGCGGCACTCATGGCCGACGGCCCTCGTGGGCCGCCCGGAGCACCGCCCGCACGCCGTCCGCGGTCACGGGACGCGGGTTGGCGTACGGCTGCCCCGCCACCTCTGCGGCCGCCCGGTCCAGGTCGGTCTCCTGGAGGCCGAGTGCGGCGAGGGAGCGTGGGGCGCCGAGGCGGCCGGCCAGGTCCCACAGGGCTCCTGGCGGGTCGTCGGCGTCGAGTGCCCGCCCCAGCGCGGTCAACGCGTCGGGGGCGGCGGGGGCGTTGTAGGCGAGCGCGTACGGCAGGACGACCGTGTGCGTCTCGGCGTGCGGCAGCCCGAAGGTGCCACCCAGGACGTGGCAGAGCTTGTGGTGCAGGCCCATCGTCGTGGCCCCGAGGCACGCCCCGCAGAGCCATGCCCCGTACAGGGCCAGGCCGCGCGCATCCAGGTCCCCGGGGTCGGCGGCCAGCAGGGGCAGCGCCTCGGCCATCGCCCGTACGCCGTCCTGCGCCATCAGCGCGATCAGGGGGGAGGTGTCCGGGGCGTAGAGCGCCTCGGCCGCGTGCGCGAGGGCGTTGATGCCGCTGGTCACGGTGAGCGGTACCGGCAGGGAGAGGGTCAGCTCGGGGTCGTAGACGACACTGCGGGGCTGGACCCTCGGGTCGCGTCCGGTGCGCTTGGCGCCGCCCTCGGTCAGGCCCCACACGGGGGTCATCTCGGAGCCCGAGTAGGTCGACGGCACGGCGATCAGCGGCAGGGCGGTGCGCAGGGCGATCGCCTTGCCGAGGCCGATGGAGGAGCCGCCGCCGACCGCGACGACACCGTCGGCCCCGGTCTCGCGGGCCACCGTCACGGCCCGGTCGGCGTCCTCGGCGGGCACGTGCATGCGGGCCTCGGCGTGCAGCCCGGCGCAGGAGTCGCCGAGCGCGTCCGCCACGGCCCGCGCGACGGACTCGCCCCGGCTGCCGCACACCACCAACAGCCGTCGCAGTCCCAGGTGTTCGGCCTCGCCGGGGGTCGCCGTCACGGCGGCGCCCGGCCGGAACACGACCCGCACGGGACGGCTCTCGTAGGTGAACTCGCCCATGAACGTCATGCGTTCGGCTCCAGGACGAGGTCGAAGCGGGCGTGCCGGAACGGGTTGGGGACGCCGAACTCCGCTGCCAGGGACGGGTCGTCGGTCTCCGCGAAGTCCTGCACCAGACTCCGCTTCACGGCGAAGACGGCGTCGGAGTCGAGGTAGTCGCTGCCCGCGACGAAGATGTGGGTGGTGACCGGCGTGTGGCCCTCGGCGCCGACGATGAAGTGGATGTGCGCGGGGCGGTAGGGGTGCCGGCCGGTGGCCCGGAGCAGGTCGCCGACCGGGCCGTCGGTGGGGATCGGGTACGGCGCCGGCACGCAGGTGCGGAACCAGAAGCGGCCCTCGGTGTCGGCGGTGAACAGTCCGCGTCCGTTGCCCGCGGGCTGGACGTCGGGCTGCTGGACGTCGTAGAAGCCCTGGTCGTCGGCCTGCCAGACGTCGAGGACGGCGCCGGGCAGCGGGGTGCCGTCCGCCGACAGCACCCGGCCGCTGACCACGCACGGCTCGCTGCCGCCCACCAGATCGATGTCGTCGCCGAGTTCCCGGACGGGGGACTCGGTCATGTGGAACGGGCCGAGGACGGTCGACTCCGTGGCGCCCTGCACGCGGTCGCCGTTGACGGTCTCGACGAGCATGGAGAGGCCGAGGACGTCCGACAGCAGGATGAACTCCTGCCGGGTGTCCGTGCACTTCTGCCCGGTCGCCGTCAGGAAGGCGACGGCCTTCTCCCACTCCTCCTGGGTGAGCCGGGTCTCGCGCACGAAGTCGTGCAGATGGCCGATGAGTCCGGCGAGCAGTTCGCGCAGGCGCGGGTCAGCGGTCGCGTGCAGACTGGCGACGGCCTCCTCGGTGACACCGGCCCCGATCGCGTCCGTGGTCATCCCGGCTCCTCCTGGTCGACGTGCGGGTTCTTCCATGGTCGCGCGTCTCAGGCGTGTCCGAGGATCCGACGCAGCGCGCCGGACAGAAGTGCTTCGGCGTCCGGAGCGGCGGTCGCGTGCCGGAAGGCCACGAACCCGTCGGGCCGTACGAGCAGGGCGCCCGCGTCGGAGATCTCCCTGAGCCGCGCCCAGTCGCCGTAGGGGTCCTCGTACTCCTGTCCCGGCCCCACGACCACGGTGGCGATGTCCGCCTGCTGCGCCTCGGCGGCCCGCAGCCAGCACTCGCCACCGATGCCGGTGAGGAGGGTGAAGCGGCCCTTGCCGACCGTGTCCAGGGTGGACACCGTCCGCGTGCTCGAGGTGATCCAGGCGTGCGGGACGCGGGCGCCGGGGCGGGAGGTGGGCTGGTGGTGGAGTTCGGGGTCGCGTGCGAACGTCTCCGCCGGGGTGCCGTCCGGGACGATCGCCTCGGACGTGTAGCGCTGGTTGAGGTCGACGCCGTGCGCGTTGAACTCGTACACCTTGAAGGCGATGGCCTCGCGCAGCCTGGCCCGCTGTTTCTCGGCGGCCTCGGTGGCGTCCTTGCGCGCGGCGATGTTGGCCCACAGCTGTGCGGGGGTCTGCGGGGAGAGTCCGTCCAGGGCCTCGAAGATGGGGGCGGTCTCGCCGATGGACCGGTTGGCGCGGGTGACGACCTGCTTGCCGATGGGGGCGCGTTCGGCGGTGTAGGTGTCGAGGAGCTTCGGGGAGGCCGTGCCGTCGAGGACGAGCTTCAGCTTCCAGGCCAGGTTGTAGGAGTCCTGGATGGACGTGTTGGAGCCGAGGCCGTTGGACGGCGGATGACGGTGGGTGGCGTCCCCGGCGCAGAAGACGCGGCCGTGGGAGTAGCTCTCCGCGTACATCTCGTTGACGGTCCAGGCCGAGGACGACTTGATGGTCACCGGGATCTCGTCGTCGCCGACCAGCTGCCGTACGACGGACTCGGCGTACTCGGTGGTCAGGTCGGGGGCGCCCGCCGTGACGTCGTACCCCCACACGATCAGCCACTCGTTCCAGGGCCGGACGCAGCGCACCAGGCCCGCGCCGATGCCGCCGACGGTGGCGCCCGGGGCGAGGACCCAGTACAGGGTGGCGGGCCGGTGGGCGGTGTACCTGGTCAGGTCGGCCTCGAAGACGATGTTGATGCTGCCGGCCACGCCCATCCGGCCGCCCATCGGGAGCCCGGCGTCCTCGGCGACGCGGGAGCGGCCGCCGTCCGCGCCGATCAGGTACTTCGCCCGGATCTCGTACGTGTCCCCGCGCAGCCGGTCCCGCACGGTGGCCGTCACGCCGTCGGCGTCCTGGGTGTGGGAGAGGTACTCGGTCTCGAAGCGCAGGGCGGTGCCGCGGGCGACGGCCGCGTCGACGAGCACCGGCTCCATGAGGTGCTGGGGCATGTCGCACATGCGGGTGGGGCTGGCGAGTTCGTGGGCGGCCTGGACGAGCGGGTCGTTGCCCCACGAGCGCACCCGGCCGAGTTCCTCGCCGGCCAGGCTGGTGCAGAAGGTGGTGTTGCCCATCAGGTGCTGCGGAGTGGCCCGCGCGATGACGCCCTGTTCGACGCCGAGGTCGCGCAGCACCTCCATGGTCCGCTGGTTGGTGATGTGCGCGCGAGGGGTGTCGGCGAGGCGCGCGTAGCGGGTCACGACGATGTTCGGCACGCCGTAGGTGCTCAGGGCGAGCGCGGCCGAGCCTCCGGCCGGGCCGCTGCCGACGATCAGGACGTCGGTCTCGACGACGGGGGACACGGGCGCTCCAGGCGGGGGCTCACGGACGGGGGCAGTTTTGATCATGCTGGGGAACGGCGGGTCGCGGGTGTCTCAATTCGATACAGCGGCGGCGGGCGGACAGGGGTGAGCGGGGAGGGTGAGTGGGGAGTGGAGCTGCGGCGGCTGCGCCCGCGGCGGCAACCGCGGTCCCTACGGCACCCGGTGGTGCCGTACCGGACACGGCAGCCGCGCAGGGGGGTTGTTGCCTGTTCAACTGCACCGGCTACGGTGGGTACGTCGTGACCGCCACAGAGCCCTCCCCCGCAGTCCGCGCGCTCCCACCCCTGCGAGTGGCGCGCGAGCGCTTCCTGTCCGGGCGCCCGCTGCCCGACGGTGTGCCGGAGGAGGTCCTCGCGGCGTGGCGGCGGGCCCGTTTCTTCGGCGTACCGCACGACTTGCGGGAGCCCGCCGCCGATCCGCCCCGGCCGCCGCGGTCGCCGCTGCTCGGCGCCGCCCGCCCCGTTCTCGAACGGATCGCCCCCACCCTCGGCGCCGGCCCCTCGGTCCTCCTCCTCACGGACGCACGGCTGCGCGTGCTGTGGACGTCCGGGAGCGCGCCCGGGCTCATCCCCTGTTCGGTGCTGTCGGAGCAGGAGGTCGGTCACAACAGCGCGGTCCTCGCCCTGCGCCGCCGCGCCCGTGCCGAGGTGCACGGACCCGAGCACTTCCTCGACGTGTGGCAGGACGTGTCCGCGGTCAGCGTCCCGCTCCTCGCGCCGGCGGGCGGACAGCCGCTCGGCACGCTCACCGTCGCCTCCCGCCTGCGCTCAGGGCGCCCGCCGCACCCGCAGGCCGGGCTCGCCGAGGCCGCCGCCGCAGCGGTCGAGGCCGCACTGCCGGCCCGGGCGGCAGGGCCCGAACGGGTCCTCCTGGAGGCCTACTTGAAGGCGGCACGCTCGCAGGACCGCGCGGTGGTCGCGCTGGACGGCCGCAACCGCCTGATCAACGCGGCGGCGGAGCGGCTGGCGACTCCCGAGGTGCTGCGGGCGCTCGAGCACACGGCGAGGGCGGCACGGCACACGGACGCGCCGGGGGCCGCCGAACTGCCCGAGGGGGCAGGGTGCGACGCCCGGATCGACCTCGTGCGGCAGGAGGGCGCGGTCGTGGGGATCGTGGCCGTCCTGGAGCCGACCGGCGAGAACACGCCGAGGACCCGGCCGCGCCCGCTGCCCTGTCTGGCGGGCTCCTCGCCGCCGTGGCGGCACGCCGCCGAGCGCGCCGCCGGGCTGGCCCGCTCCGCCGGGCCGGTGCTGCTGACCGGCGAACGCGGGACGGGAAAGACCGCGCTGGCCCGTGAGTTGCTGGGCCCGGGCGCCCCGCAGCTGGTCGACGCGGCCGAAGGCGGCTCGCTGGAAGGAGAGTTGGCGCGATGGGCCGGGGATGGCCCGCTCGTCCTCCGGCACGCCGAGCGGCTCACGCAGCCCGCCGTCGCCGCGCTCAACTCCCTGCTCGACGCGCACCCGGACACCCGGCTGCTGGTCACCCACACCCCGGGAACCCCGCCCGGCCCCTGTCTTCAGCGGCTCCTCGACAAGCTGGCCGCCCGTACGGTGGTCCTGCCGCCGTTGCGGGAACGCACGGAGGACATCAGGGAGTTGCTGTCGGCCCTCGCGCCGCGCCCCGCACCGGGCCACCCGCCACTGACCTGGACCCTGGACGCCCTGCGCGCGCTCGAACGGCACCCGTGGCCCGGGAACGTCACCGAACTCGCCCACGTCGTCCAGGCCCTGGCGGAGCACCGACGGGTCTCGGGACCGGTCCGCCGGGCCGAACTGCCGGACTTCGTGCGGGAAGGCCCCGCCGCGCGCCCGCTCAGCCCGATGGAACAGGCCGAACGCGCCACGATCCTGGAGACCCTGCACCGCCACGGCGGCAACAAGTCCCGCGCGGCGACGGCACTCGGCATCGGGCGGGCCACGCTGTACCGCAAACTGCGGGAGTACGGGGGCTGAGGAGGGCCCCGGGGGGGGTAGGACGCCTCCCTCGGCAGCCCGCCGCGTTCCGTGCCGGACCCCACCGGCCGTGCGCGGCACCGGCGGGCCGCCGCCCCATCGCCCCTTCACCCCATCGCCCCTTCACCCCTTCGCCCGGGCCATCCATTCCATGGATGGACCCGATACGGGAATCGGATCGCGTGGAGGATGGCGGTGGACCGCCCGGAGCGTTCATAGTCGTGCCAGCCCGCACGCCGGCGTCCGGAGCAGCCGCCCGTCCGGGCCCGCCTCCGGTGTGCGGACGCCCCCGGCATGCCGAGCGCCCTCCCGGACCCGTCGCTCACCGCATGCCCGCTCCCCGTACGCCTTCCCTGGAGTCGTCATGCCCGGATCCCTGTCCCCGTCCCCCGCCGCGGTGGACGACACCGTCCCCTCCCCCGTCACCGTGTCGGGCCCGGTCCACCGGCTGCGGGTGACCCTGCTGATGGCCGGCAGCTGTCTGCCGATCCTGGGGGCGGTGCTGATCGCCCCGGTGCTGCCGAAGATGCAGGACCATTTCGCGTCGGTGCCGGGCGCGAAGGCCTTGGTACCGCTCGCGCTGACCGTGCCCGCGCTGGCGGTGGCGTTGCTGGCGCCGTTCGCGGGAGTGATCGTGGACCGGCTCGGCCGCAAGCGGCTGCTCATCGCGTCGACGCTGCTGTACGCCGTGTTCGGTACGGCACCGCTGTGGCTGGAGTCGCTGGGCGCGATCATCGCGAGCCGGGCGCTGGTCGGGGTCACCGAGGCCGCGATCATGACGTGCTGCACGACCCTGATCGGGGACTACTACTCGGGGCGGCGCCGGGTGAAGTACCTCGCGCTGCAGACCATGTGCGCGTCCGCGTCGGCGACCGTGTTCTTCGTGCTCGGCGGGGCCGTGGGGTCGGCGGGCTGGCGGGTGCCGTTCTGGGTGTACGCCGTGAGCCTGGTGCTGGCTCCGCTGATGGCCTCGGCGCTGCCCGGCACCGCTGGGCGGGTGGCCGCGGACGTGCGCCCGGCCGGTGCGCAACGGGCCTTTCCCTGGCGGCAGTTGGCCGGCATCTGTGCCCTCACCTTCTTCGGGGCGATGGTCTTCTACACCGTGCCGGTCGAGATGTCGTACCTGCTCGACGACCTCGGGGTGGCGAACTCGGGCGTGATCGGCCTGGCCACGGCGGTCGCCAGTGCGGCCACGGTGGCCGGGGCGGTCGCCTTCGCCCGCCTCAAGCGCGCGCCCGAGCCGATGCTGCCCGCGGTGTTCGCGGTGTGCGCGGCCGGTTTCGGGGTGATGTGCCTCGCGGGGAATGCTCCGTTGCTGGTGATCGGCGCGGTGATCAACTGTGTGGGTACGGGCATGCTGTTGCCGGCCCTCCTCACGAGCGCGATGTCCCGGCTGGCCTTCGAGGACCGGGGCCGGGGGACGGGGTTGTGGACGGCCGCGTTCTTCGGCGGCGAGTTCGTGTGCCCGCTGGTACTGCTGGCCGGGGAGTCGGCTGCCGGGAGCCTGGCCGGTGCGGTGGGGGTGCTGGGAGTGGCCTCGCTGCTGGTCGCCGCGGGACTGACGGGCCTACGGCGACGAGCCGCATGAAGGCGCGGCGGCGCCGGGATGCCGGGACAGCGGTCGGCAGCGCGGGCGATACCGGCACCGCTGCCGTGGCGGTGGTAGGCGGTGCCGATCCGGTACCGGTACGGGTGCCGGGGCAACGCTAGGCAGCCGCCGATCCGATCCCGGCACCCCCGCCCCGGCCGTGGCAGGAGGCGCCGATCCGGCACCGGCACCCCCGCGGGGGCAACGGCAGGCAGCCACCGAGGATCCGGCACCGGCCCCCCACCCGGGCCACGCAGGCAGCCACTCATCCGGCACCCCCACCCCCACCCCGCCCACGCAGGCAGCCGCCGATCCGGCACCCGCACCCCCGCCGGGGCAACGGCAGGCAACCACCCATCCGGCACCCCCACCCCCACCCCGGCCACGCAGCCAGCCGCCGATCCGGCACCCCCACCCCCGCCGGGGCCATGGCGGGAGGCGCCGATCCGGTGCCGGTACCGTTCGCACCCCGCCGTGCGCCACGCGGGCGCTGAGCGGCTGCGCCCCTGTTCCGGCGGGGTGCGACCGGCGGGGCGCCGCCCGGAGCCGGAGCGTGGCTGCATACCGTAGAGGCAGATCACCGTCTGCCCGGGAGCACGCATGACCGGTAGCCGCCGCAAGAGACCCGGCGACACCTTCGACGCCATCGAACCTCCGGGCGACGCCCAGCTGGTCGCCTCGGTGGTGATCGTGACCGGTCTGGTCGAGTTCCTCGGCGCGCTGTCCGGGTCCGAGGTGTGGCTCCTCGGGCTCCTGGTGTTCCTCCCGGGCGCCGCCTCCGCGCTGGGCACGGTCCGGCAGACGGCGTTCGTCGCCGTGTGGACCACGCTCGTCGTCACCGCCAGCGTGCTGCTGCGGGACCGCGACGCGGGCCACTGGTTCGACCGGCTCCTGCTGATCCTGTTCACCGTCGTCCTGGCCGCGACCTCCGTCTACGGCTGCCACCGGCGCATCAGACGCGAGGACGCGATGCTGCGGCTGCGGTCCACCGCCGCGGCCATGCAGCGGCACATCCTGCACCCCCTGCCCCTGCTGACCGACGACGTCCTGGTCAACGGTGTCTACGAGCCGCTCCAGGAGGAGCGGCTGGTCGGCGGGGACATCTACGACGTCGTCGACTCACCCTTCGGGACCCGGGTGCTGATCGGGGACGTGCAGGGCAAGGGGCTGGCCGCGGTGGGCTCCGCGTTCGCCGTCATCGGCGCCTTCCGGGAGGCGGCCCACCGCGAGCCCACCCTCACCGCGCTCGTGGACGCCCTGGACGCCGCCGTGGTGCGGCACAACTCCTACGCCCTGCACACCGGCGACGACGAGCGGTTCGTCACCGCGCTCATCGTCTGCGTCGACGCGGACACGGAGGTGCAGGCGGTCAACTGCGGGCACGTCCTGCCGCATGTGCTGCACGAGGGCACGGTCAGCACGCTCGAACTCGAACCCGGCGTACCGCTGGGCCTGGCCGAACTCGCCCACGAGCCCACGACCGTGGGCTGGTTCGACTTCCCCGAGGGCGCGACGCTGCTGCTGAGCACCGACGGCCTGACGGAGACCCGCTCGGCCGACGGCGCGTTCTACCCGCTCGACGAGCGCCTGACGACGTACGTCGACCTGTCCCCCACCGAGCTGCCGCAGGCCCTGCACGACGACGCCCGGACGTTCGCCGGGAACGGCGGCCCGCACGACGACGTGGCCGTCCTGACGGTCCGCCGCTCCCTGCGCTAGTGAGAACCGCCCGGCCGCGCGGCGCCGACCGTCCTGGTGGCTGATCTGAACAACCACCCCTGTGCGCCGCGTTCTTAGAGGTGCAGGGACGCGAGACGCACCAGAACCGTGAGGCCATCTTGTCGAACGCACCGACCGCCGCCCGCCGGGGCTGGGGAACCCGCAACTGGCGCATGGCCGGGAAACTCCAGGCCGTCCTCCTGATCCCGGTGATCGTGGCCCTCGTCCTCGGCGGCCTGCGCGTCAAGCGTTCGGTGGACACCTGGCAGGACGCCGACGACGCGGTCCGGGTGGCGGAACTGGTCCAGGCGGCCAACAAGTACGCGAGCGACGCCATCGACGAGCGAGACGTCTCGGTCATCCCCCTGGTCAAGGGCGACCGCACGTCGAGCACGGTCGCGAAGGCCCGCGCCGTCACCGACGCGGACGCGAGGAGGTTCGACGAGGCGGTGGAGCGGATGCCGCGGACCGCCGGACTGCTGCGCCGCGTCGAACTCGTCCGCACCGGCGAGAAGCAGCTCGCCTCCGTGCGCGCGAACGCCTTCACCGACCGGCTGACCGGCGTGCAGACCGAGGAGAGCTACCACGCCGTCCAGCACCCCCTCATGGAGATCTCCAACGAGCTCGGCTTCGGCAGCAGCAACCAGGCCAGCTTCGGCCGCACCCTCTACGCCGTCTCCCTCACCCAGGCCGCCGAGTCCCTGATCCGGTCGATCGGCACCCACCTCCTGGTCGAGGACCGCGACAAGCTCGCTCCCGGCGAACTCCAGGCCCAGCTCGGCTCGTTCAGCTCCTACGTCCACCTTGAGAAGGTTGCGCTCCAGGAGTACGCCGGCGCCGGTACCGCCGCGGACCTGGCCCGGTTGCGCAAGGCCCTGTCCGACGCGGAGAAGCAGGGCCGGGATCAGGCCGCCGCGGCCCGGACGCAGGCCCAGGCGGCGGGCAGGACGTTCGTGGCCCCGCCGAGCCTGGACAAGATGACCGGCGAGATCGCCTCGGGCAAGTCGGCCGCACAACTCGCTGCGCAGGGCATCACGGCCGAGACGTTCTTCGCCGCCTCCACCCTCGGTTTCGACGCGTACCGCGATGTGGAGGTGTACCTCACCGACAGCGCCCTGGCGGACGCCCACACCATCGCCGACGACGCCCGCAACGACGCCGTCGTCAACGCCGCGCTGGTCCTCGCCTCGGTCCTCGCCGCCT
The DNA here is from genome assembly GCF_029893805.1 of Streptomyces sp. SAI-135. NCBI lineage: Bacteria > Bacillati > Actinomycetota > Actinomycetes > Kitasatosporales > Streptomycetaceae > Streptomyces > Streptomyces sp. SAI-135. Next base: position 8,148,311 of record NZ_JARXYP010000002.1, on the reverse strand, counting down.
TCCTGCTCGCCGCCTGGGTGGCCCGGACCATGAGCGGCAGCATGCGCCGGCTGAGCGCCTCGGCCCACGAGATCGCCGGGCAGCGCCTCCCCGCTCTGCTGACCCAGCTCACCCGGACCATTCCGGGGCGGGTCGACGCCCGGGTGACGCCGATCCCGATCACCAGCACGGACGAGATCGGCGAGGTCGCCCGCGCCTTCGACCACGTGCACCGCGAGGCCGTCCGGCTCGCCGCCGAACAGGCCCTGCTGCGCGCCAACATCAACACGATCTTCAGCAACCTGGCCCGCCGCAACCAGTCGCTGATCGAGCGTCAACTCGCCCTGATCACCAGCCTCGAGGGCACGGAGGCCGATCCCGACCAGCTGGAGAACCTCTTCAGACTGGACCACCTCGCCACCCGTGTGCGCCGCAACGGCGAGAACCTCCTCGTGCTCGGCGGCGAGACCCCCGCCCAGCAGTGGGACCAGCCGCTGCCCCTGGTCGACGTGATCCGCGCGGCGGCCTCGGAGGTCGAGCAGTACGAGCGGGTCGATCTGTCGGGGGTTCCGGAGGCCGAGATCCACGGCCGCGCCGTGACCGACCTGGTGCACCTGCTGGCCGAGCTCCTGGAGAACGCGACGACGTTCTCGCCGCCGCAGTCCCGCGTCCTGGTCACGGCGGCGAGGCTGCCGGACGGCCGGATCATGGTCGAGATCCATGACCGGGGCATCGGGCTGCCGGCGGAGGAACTGGCCGACATCAACCACCACCTGGCCGACCCGCCCACCGTGGACGCGGCGATCTCCCAGCGCATGGGCCTGTACGTGGTGGGCCGGCTCGCGGACCGGCACGGCATCCGCGTCCAGCTCCGCCCGTCCGAGGCGGGACAGGGCACCACGGCCCTGGCGATGCTCCCGGACACGATCACCTACCGGGGAACGGCGGCGGAGTCCGACACCGACACCATGGCCCTGGCGGCCTTCACCGACCCGGCCCGCCCCGGGGTCACCGCGCTCGGTCACGAGGCCTGGAACGACAGGTAGGGCACCCGTCGGTAAATCATCTTGGCCCGACTGCTCCTGCCACGGCAGGATGATCGCTCGGTGTCGACCACACGAGGGGAACGACGGATGCGGCGAAACCGGCTCGGCAGGACCGAAGTGCACGTCACGGAGCTGGGCTTCGGGGGCGGTCCGCTCGGCGGGCTCTTCGCACCACTGGACGACGAGACGGCCGCGGCCGCCCTGCAGGCGGCCTGGGACGGCGGGATCCGCTACTTCGACACCTCCCCGCACTACGGCATCGGCCACTCCGAGCGCCGCACCGGCGACCTGCTCCGGGGCAGGCCGCGCGAGGAGTTCACCCTGTCGACCAAGGTCGGCCGGCTGCTGGTCCCGCAGGACTCGGCGGGCCGCATGGACGAGAGCTTCGCCGTGCCGGCCACCCACCGCAGGGTGTGGGACTTCACGCGGGACGGCGTGCTGCGCAGCGTGGCGGACTCGCTGGAGCGGATGGGCGTGGACCGTGTCGACGTGCTGTTCCTGCACGACGCGGAGGAGCGCTTCGAGGACGCCCTGCGCGACGGCTACCCGGCCCTGGCCGAACTGCGCGCCCAGGGCGTGGTGGGGGCCATCGGCGCCGGGATGTACGACCCGGGCAGACTGACCCGGCTGGTCAGGGAGGCGGACGTCGACGTGGTGATGCTGTCCGGCCGCTACACGCTCCTGGACCACAGCGCGCTGGACGAACTCCTGCCCGCCTGCATGGACCGCGGTGTCTCGGTCCTCGCCGCGTCGGTCTTCAACTCCGGCCTTCTGGCCACGGCCCGTCCGACGGAGGGTGCCACCTTCGACTACGCACCCGCCGCACCGCGGTTGCTGGACCGCGCGCACCGCATCGCCGACGTCTGCGAGGCCCACGGCGTGACCCTCCCCGAACTGGCGATGGCGTTCCCGCTCCGGCACCCGGCGGTCGCGGGCATCGTCGTCGGCATGCGCACGGCGGAGGAGGTGCGTCGCAACATGGCGGCGTTCGGTGCGGAGATCCCGGCCGGGCTGTGGGACGACCTGCGCGGCGAGGGTCTCCTGGACGAGCGGGCGCCTGTGACGTAGTTCGCACGCGCATCGACTCTCTTAAATACCCCGATGCTGTCCATGCTCCACCACCTGGCCGCCACCGACCCGGCCCGCCCGGTGACGGTGCTGCACGCCGAGCGCACCCCGGCCGACCACGCCCACCACGAGGAACAGCGCCGACTCGTCGAGGCCCTCCCCAACGCCCGACTGCACCTGTGGTGCGAGGAGTTGGGCGAGAGCAGCCGGGAGGCGACCGTCGGCCGCACCGACGTCACCGCACTCGGCCTGCCGGCGCACGCCGTCCACTACGAGGTGTTCGGCCCCGACCTCTGGCTGGGCACCGAGTAGAGGACTGGGACCGTGGCCGCCGACGTCGTACGGCGCCGGTACCTGGCCTTCGCCGCCGGAGACCCCGGGGAAGCGTGTGCCGGGCCACCGGGCCGGCCGCCTGGCAGGATGGCCGGCATGGAACGAGTGCTCGGCATCGGCGGCTATTTCCTCAGGGCGGCCGACCCCGCGGCCCTGAGCGCGTGGTACCGCGACCATCTGGGGCTGGACGCCGACGAGAACGGCCTGTGGCGGCAGGAAGCCGGACCCACGGTGTTCGCGGCGTTCGAGTCCGGGACCGACTACTTCGGGTCCCGCGACCAGCAGACCATGCTCAACTTCCGGGTCCGCGACCTGGACGCGATGCTCGCGCAGCTGCGCGCAGCCGGGGCGGACGTCGACGAGGAGATTCAGGACATGGAGGGTGTCGGTCGCTTCGGCTGGGTCACCGACCCGGAGGGTCGTCGCATCGAGCTGTGGCAGCCCGCCTGATCCTGCGCCTCACTCGGCGTGCCGGATCCGGAAGCGGCCCGGTTCCTCGGGATCCCGGTCGACGACGCGGACCGGCGCCCGGTCCCACTGCCAGACACTGATGCCGGGCGTGCGGGAGAAGCGGATCAGCCCGCGGGTGCCCTCGACCGCCACGCGCGGCCAGGCCGCGGCGATGTCCGCCCGGTCCGTGCCGTGCGCGCGCAGCACGTCGGCGAGGACGGCGATCGTGTCGTAGCCCTCGAAGGCCACGAAGGAGGGCGCCGCGCCCAGCCGCTCGCCGAGGGCCCTGTCGACCCGTGCACCGAGTGGACCGAGACGCTCGGGCAGATAGCGCAGGAACGGGACCGCGGTGCCGTCGTCCCCCAGCGACGCCGCCCACCGCGCGAACTCGGGTTGTCCGGCCGGAGCGCCGATCATGAGGTCGGCGAGGCGCGGGTCGCGGCGGACGGACCTGACGATCGGCACGGCCGGCTCCGGGAAGCCGGTCAGGAGCAGCAGGGCCGTGGCGCGTCGGCCGACGAGCCGGTCGCACACGGCCTCGGGAGTCAGTGCCCGTGCGTCGAGTTCGATGACCGTGCCGCCGCGTGGTGCGAGATCGTCGTGCAGGATGCGGGTCCCCGCAGCCCAGTAGACGCTAGGTTCGCTCGCCACGGCGATACGGCGGTGGCCCGCCGCGAGGAGGAAGTCCGCGTAGACGCGCCAGCCGTGGGACTGCGGCGGAGGGAGCCGCGCAACCCATTCGGTCGGCTGGTCGGTCAACGCGTCGAGAACGGCGGACGAGCAGAGGAACGGCACCCGGAGGGCGTCGGCTCTGGCGGCCGCGGCGCGGGCGACGACGCTGTGGTACTCGCCCGCCAGCGCGGCCACGCCCAGTTCGGCCAGTTCCTCCACGGCCGCCGTCGCCCGCTGCGGATCGGCCGCGGTATCCCGGACCAGCAGTTCGAGGGGGCGTCCGCCGATCCCACCGGCGCCATTGACCTCGGCGGCGGCCAACTCCAGGCCCGCCAGCAGGTGCCGGCCCGCCTCGACCCAACCGGGCCGCGTCAGGGGGACGAGAACGCCGATCCGGACCGGCTGCGCCGGACGCACCTGGGTGATCATGCAGGACATTGCACCCGCGCTCTCGCCCACGGGCAACCCGTTTACGCCCCCCGAACCGGGAGAGCCCCGGTCGGCGTGCCCGCTCGTGCACGCCGACCGGGGGCCGCTCACTCGTCGTCCGGGAACTCCCCCACGAAGGCGCCGGCCATCCGCAGCCAGGGCTCCGCTTCCTCCCGGCGGCCCTGGCGCTGGAGCGTGCGTCCCAGCATCAGGTGGGCGTAGTGCTCCACCGGATCGTGCTCGACGATCACACGCAACTGGTCCTCGGCGCGCTTGAGTTGGGCGGAGTGGTAGTACGCGCGGGCCAGCAGCAGCCGGGGTCCGGTCTGTTCCGGGGCCTCCTCGACGACGACGGCGAGGAGCTTCGCGGCGGCGCTGTAGTCCCGCGCCTCGAACAGCAGCCGGGCCCGCTCCCAGCGCTCGACGGTGCTCTCCTCGCGCGGCACTCCGACGCCGTTGTCGAACAGGTGCAGCGCGCTGGCCCAGCGGTCGGGCGCCACGCCGCCGGTGGCCGCGTAGGCGTTGAGGTTGTCGGTCATGATTCCTCTCCGTTTCCGGGGTGCGGACGGTCAGACCGCCGGTTCGACGCTCCCGGCCCGCTCCGCCTCGTGGGCGGCGAGCAGGGAGGCATGGGTGGGGGCGTCGGGCACGCCGGCCGGGCGGTTCCTGGCGAACTCCTCGCGCAGCACCGGTACGACCTGCTCGCCCAGCATGTCGATCTGTTCGAGCGCCGTCTTCAGCGGAATGCCACCGCCGTCCACGACGAACAGCTGGCGCTGGTAGTCGCCGGCGTACTCGCGGAAGCTGAGCGTCTTCTCGACGACCTGTTCCGGAGTGCCGACGGTCAGCGGGGTCTGCTCCATGTACTCCTCCATCGGCATCCCGCCTCCCATCACCGGCGAGTGGTCGAAGACCGGGCGGAACTCACGGATCGCGTCCTGGGAGTTGGGGCGCATGTAGACCTGGCCGCCGAGTCCCACGATGGCCTGCTCGGGCGTGCCGTGGCCGTGGTGCGCGTACCGCTCCCGGTACAGGTCGATCAGCTTCCCGGTGTGTTCCCTGGGCCAGAAGATGTTGTTGTGGAAGAAGCCGTCGCCGTAGTAGGCGGCCTGCTCGGCGATCTCCGGCGAGCGGATGGAGCCGTGCCAGACGAACGGCGGTATGCCGTCCAGCGGGCGGGGCGTCGAGGTGAACCCCTGGAGCGGCGTGCGGAACTTGCCCTCCCAGTTCACGACGTCCTCGCGCCACAGCCGGCGCAGCAGGGCGTAGTTCTCGATGGCGAGGCCGATGCCGTCCCGGATGTCCTTGCCGAACCAGGGGTAGACCGGCCCGGTGTTGCCGCGGCCCGTCATCAGGTCCACCCGGCCGTCGGCCAGGTGCTGGAGCATCGCGTAGTCCTCGGCGATCTTCACCGGGTCGTTCGTGGTGATCAGCGTGGTCGAGGTCGACAGGATGATGCGCTCGGTGCGCGCGGCGACGTGAGCGAGCAGGGTCGTGGGCGACGAGGGCACGAACGGCCGGTTGTGGTGCTCACCGGTCGCGAAGACGTCGAGCCCGACCTCCTCGGCCTTCCGCGCGATCGCGACCATGGCCTTGATCCGCTCGTGCTCGGTCGGCGTCCGACCCGTGTGCGGGTCGGTCGCCACGTCACCGACGGTGAAGATGCCGAACTGCATCGCCCTCACCCTTCCTGGTGGTTGATGCATCAACTATAGCCCTGCAACACAGGCCCTCCTCCGGCTATTCCGCTCCCGGCCGGTCAGGCCGGGTCCTCGTCCAGCCTGCCGAGCACGCGCTCGGAGATCTGGGCCAGGACCCGCAGTTCGGCCGGCGTGACGTGGTCGAGGAACAGTTCACGCACGGCCTCGACATGACGCGGGGCCGCCGCCTCGATGGCCGCCCGGCCGGCGTCCGTGACGACCACGAACGCGCCGCGCGCGTCCTCGGCGCACTCCTCCCGGACCACCAGGCCCCGCCCCGCCATCCTGGCGATGTGGTGGGACATCCGGCTCTTCTCCCACTCCAGGGCCCGGGCCAGGTCCTGGTAGCGCTGCCGCCCCTCCGGGGTGTCCGTCAGATGGACCAGCACGGCGAAGTCGGCGGGCGACACCCTGGACTCGGACTGCAGCCTGCGTCCGAGACGTCCGCCGATCCGCTCGTGCAGCCGGACGAAACCCCGCCAGGCGCGCTGCTCCTCGGGCGTCAGCCATCGCACTGTGTCAGCCATGGAAAAAGTGTAGACGTGGTTGACACATCACCATCAGTCCGACGCCGTACGGGCTACTCCGGTACCGCCGGCGGCGGGATGCTGCCCGTCGTGGCCAGTTCCCGGTACCACAGGGCGCTGTCCTTCAGGGTGCGGCGCTGGGTGTCGTAGTCGACGTGGACGATGCCGAAGCGCTTCGAATAGCCGTAACCCCACTCGAAGTTGTCCATCAGCGACCACACGAAGTACCCGCGCAGATCGACACCGGCGGCGAGTGCCCGGTGGGCGGCGAGGAAGTGCCGGCGGAGGTAGTCGACGCGCTCCGGGTCGTGGACGGCGTGACTGCCGTCGGGGCTGGTGGTGACGTGGTCCTCGAAGGCCGCGCCGTTCTCGGTGATCACCAACGGCTGGTCCGGGAAGCGGGCGTGGAGGTCCAGGAGGAGCTCTTCGAGGCCGTCGGGGTCGATGTTCCAGCCCATGGCGGTGTGCGGGCCCTCCTGTGCGACGAACTCGACCTGGGGCGAGCCGGGCCAGGGCGAGCCGCCCATGTCCTTGTGCCCGTCGTTGTTCTGCCGTGCCGTGGCGCCGTCCCACAGCCGGACCCTGGTGGTGGCGTAGTAGTTGACACCGAGCAGGTCCAGGGGCTGGTGGATCCGGGCGAGGTCGCCGTCCTCGACGAACGACCAGTCCGTGATGCCCGCGGTGTCCTCGACGAGATCCTGCGGGTAGTGGCCGCGCAGCAGCGGCTCGGTGAAGGCGCGGTTGGCCAGCGCGTCGATCCGCCGTACGGCCTCCTCGGCGCCCTCCCCCTCACCGCGCAGGACGTGGAAGTTGAGGGTGACCGAGTACTGCGGGTCGTTGCTGGTGACCTCCCGGAGCTGCTGGAGGGCCAGCCCGTGGGCGAGGTTCAGGTGGTGGACCGCGGTCAGCGCCGCGGCCCCGTCGGTGCGGCCGGGGGCGTGGGCTCCGGAGCCGTAGCCGAGATAGGCGGAGCACCAGGGCTCGTTCAGCGTGGTCCAGATCGCGACCCGGTCGCCGAGGGCCTCACCGGCGATACGGGCGTAGTCGGCGAAGGCGAAGGCGGTCTCGCGGCTCGTCCAGCCGCCCTCGTCCTCGAGGGCCTGCGGCAGGTCCCAGTGGTAGAGGGTCGCCACCGGGGCGATGTCCCGCTGGAGCAGGCCGTCGACCAGGCGGCTGTAGAAGTCCAGCCCCTTCGGGTTGACCGGGCCCCGGCCGGTGGGCTGGATGCGCGGCCAGGCAAGGGAGAACCGGTAGGCCTTCAGGCCCAGGGAGGCCATGAGGTCGAGGTCCTCGTCGAGGCGGTGGTAGTGGTCGGCGGCCACGTCACCGGTGTCGCCGTTCCACGTCTTGCCCGGCGTGTGGGAGTAGGTGTCCCAGATGGAGGGGCCGCGCCCGTCCTCGTCGGCGGCGCCCTCGATCTGGTAGGCCGCGGTCGCGGCGCCGAGGAGGAAGTGCGCGGGGAAGGACAGGGACTGGGCTGTCGACATGCGGGTCGCTTTCCGGTGAGAGCCAGGAGATGAGGACGGCGTCCTGGAACCACGGTGATGTTAACGTTAACAAGCTGTCAAGACCCGGAGCGGCGGAACCCGGACCGGAGCCGCGCTTCAGGAGTCCGTACGCGGTACGGCCGTGCTGTGCCGCACGACGAGTCGCGGCGTGAGCTTGTGCCGCTGTGCCGGTTCGCCGGCCACCCTGCGCACCAGCAGTTCGATGGCGCTCCTGCCGAGCTCGGCGAAGTCCTGGCGGACCGTGGTCAGGGCGGGCACCAGGAATCCGGCGCCCTTCATGTCGTCGAACCCGACGACCGACACGTCGTGCGGCACCTTCACGCCCCGTTCGGCGAAGGCCGCCAGCACACCCATGGCCATCTGGTCGTTGCCCGCGAAGACGGCGGTGGGCAGGGCGCCGCCGGCCGCGCAGAGTTCGTGCGCGAGACGGAACCCGCTCTCCGCGCCGAAGTCCCCTTCCAGCAGGGCTCCTCGGGCTCCCGCGGCGGTGAGTTCGGACTGCCAGCCCTCGACCCGGGCCCGCGCGTCGAAGGTGCGCAGCGCACCCGTGAGGTGGGCGATGTCGCGGTGTCCGAGACCGAGGAGGTGCCGGACCGCGAGCCGGGCGCCGAGTTCCTGGTCGACCTCGACGAAGCTCAGCCCGGGGTCGGGCGCGTTGCCGGACATCACGACCGCCACGGGCACCCCGAGGGAGAGGCCGGACAGGGCCTCCACGGTGTCGGGCCGGTCGGCGACGACCGCGATCGCCTCCACCGACTGGTCGGTGAGCCGTTGCAGCGTCTCCAGGAGGTCCGCGGTGGTGCTCTCGCCCTGCCGGCTGGCCAGGCTCACCCAGTAACCCGCCTGCTTCGCGGCCGTCTCCACACCGAGGAGGATGCGCGGCAGCTCGAACAGCTCCGACCCGACGACGACCACACCGATCGTCGAGGAACGCCGGCTCTTGAGGGCCCTGGCGACGCTGTTGCGGCGGTATCCCAGCTTCTGGATCGCCGTCTCGACCCGGGCCCTGGTCTCCGGCCGGACCGAGGGGTGGCCGTTGATGACACGGGAGACGGTGATGTGCGAGACGCCGGCCTCCCGGGCCACGTCCATCATGCCCGGCGGCCGGTCCATGTCACCCGTCCTCTGCCCTCGACCCGAGCGGGCGGCCTCACGCCCACCGCCGATACTGTCACAGGCGCCGGGCCGCCTCCTCGACTGCGGCGGTGTGCGACGCCGTCCGGCCCGGCGGCAGGCCGGCGGTGGCGCACACCGGCGTCAGGACGTGTACCGCGGTGTCCACTGGGTCCTCGTGATCGCCTCGCGGAGGTCGGCCTCCGTCGCCTCGGGGGCGACGCCGTCCTCGACGGCCGCCTGTGCCACCGCGAGCGCGATCTCGCGGGCCGCGTCCCGCATGCTCGCCAGCGGGGGCAGCAGCGGGGTGGCTCCGTCGGTGCCCGCCCGTACCGCGCACTCCCCCACGGCGCGGGCCGCGGCCACCATCATGCGGTCGGTCACCCGCCTGGCCCGGGCGGCGGTCACGGCCAGACCGACGGCGGGGAAGACGTAGACGTTGTTGGCCTGCGCGACCGGCACCTCGCGGCCGTCCACCGTCAGCGGCGGGAACGGCGACCCGGCGGCGATCAGGGCCCTGCCGTCGGTCCAGCGCGCGAGGTCGGCGGGATCGGCCTCGGCATTGGACGTGGGGTTGGACAGCGGCAGGATCACCGGCCGGTCGCAGGAGTCGGCCATGGTCCGCACGATCTCCTCGGTGAACGCGCCGTGTGCCGTGGACAGCCCGATCAGCACCGTCGGCCGCACCTCGCCGACCACCCGGGCGAGGTCGGGCGCGTCCGGGCCGCCCCACTGCCGTACGTCCTCGTCGTCGCGGGCGTAGACCCGCTGCTCGGGGGTGAGGTCGGTGCGGGAGTCCGTCAGCAGGCCGTCGATGTCGACGAACCAGAACCGGTCGGCCGCCTCCTGCGCCGAGAGCCCCTCCTCCACGAGTGCGGTGCGGATCATGTCGGCGACGCCGACCGCCGCCGAGCCCGCGCCCAGGACCACGATCCGGTGGTCGGTCAGGGCCGCCCCGGCGACCTTCGTGGCGGTGGTCAGCGCGCCGAGCGCCACGGCCGCGGTGCCCTGGATGTCGTCGTTGAAGGTGAGGAGCCGGTCCTGGTAGCGGCCGAGGATCGGGCGGGCGTGGGCGGTCGCGAAATCCTCCCACTGGAGCAGCGTGCCGGGGAGTTCGGCCTCCACGGCGGAGACGAACGCCTCGATCATCTCGTCGTAGGCCTCCCCGGTGACGCGGTGCTGCCTGCGGCCCAGATAGTGCTCGTTCGCCAGGAGCTGCTCGTTGTCGGTGCCGACGTCGAGAAGGATCGGCAGGGTGCGCGCCGGGTGGATGCCGCCGATCGCGGTGTAGAGGCTGAGCTTTCCGATCGGGATGCCCATGCCTCCCACGCCCTGGTCACCGAGGCCCAGGATGCGCTGGCCGTCGGTGACGACGATGACGTCGACCTCGCCGCCCGGCCGGTTGCGCAGGATCTCCCGGAAGCGGTGCCGGTCCTCGTAGGTCAGGAACAGCCCCCGCGGCCTGCGGTAGATCTCGCTGAACCTGCGGCAGGCCTCGCCGACCGTGGGGGTGTAGACGACCGGCAGCATCTCCTCCAGATGCCGGGTGAGCAGAGCGTGGAAGAGCACCTCGTTGGTGTCCTGGAGCTGGCGCAGGTAGATGTGCCGGTTGAGCGTCTTGTCGTATCCGAGGAACGCCGCGTACGCCCGGCCCGTCTGTTCCTCCAGCGTCTCCGTCGCCGGTGGCAGCAGCCCGTCCAGGCCGAGTTCGGCGCGCTCCTCGGAGCTGAAGGCGGTGCCCTTGTTGAGGAGGGGGTCGGCCAGCAGGGCCGCTCCGCGGACCTGGGCGGGGCTGTGTGGTGCCATGACGTTCCTCGGGTCGACGGGTTCCGGACCAGCTACTCCTGTGCCCCGTCGGCCGTCATCCGAATCAGCCGCCCCGCTCGGCCCGGCGGGCTCAGGCGTCGTCGGCCGTGTGCACCCGCCGTCCTTCGACGAAGGTCTGGAGGACGCGGGTGGCGGCGATCTCCTCGGGCGGGCCCGCGAACGGGTCGCGGTCGAGGACGACGAGATCGGCCGCTCTGCCCACGGCGATGCTGCCGGTGACGTCGTCGAGGTGGTTCACGTAGGCGCTGCCCGCCGTGTACGCGGCGAGGGCGGTGCCCAGGTCGAGGCGCTGCCCGGGGAGGAACTCCGGGGTGCCCTCGGGGGCGCCGGGGGTAATCCGGTTGACGGCGACATGGATGGCCTGGAACGGGTCGGGGCTGCTGACCGGCCAGTCGCTGCCGGCGGCCAGGGTGGCACCGGCCCGCAGCAGGTCGCCGAAGGGGTACTGCCGTGCCCCGCGCTCGTCGCCGAGGAAGGGCAGGGTCAGTTCGTCCATCTGCGGTTCGTGGGCGGCCCACAGCATCTGGAGGTTGGCGCTCGCGCCCAGGTCGCGGAACCTGGGGACGTCGTGCGGGTGCACCACCTGGAGGTGGGCCAGATGGTGCCGGGTGTCCCGCCGGCCGTTGGCGGTGCGCGCGGACTCCACGGCGTCGAGGGCCTCGCGCACCGCGCGGTCGCCGAGCGCGTGGAAGTGGACCTGGAAACCGGACGCGTCGAGCTCGGTGACGTATTTCCGCAGGTCGTCCGGTTCGACGAAGCTGATGCCGCTGTTGTCCGAGGCACAGCCGCAGCCGGTCAGATAGGGGTCGAGCATCGCGGCGGTGTGGTTCTCCGCGATGCCGTCCTGCATGACCTTCACGGTCCCCGCGCGGAACCGGCCCCGGTTCAACTCCTCGCGCCGTGCGATGAGTTCGGGGATCTGTTCGGCGCCCCGTTCGCGGTCCCACCACAGCGCGCCGACGACCCGGGCGGTGAGCAGGCCGCGGTCGAGGGCCGCCAGGTAGGAGGGCGCCGGGTCGGTCATGTTGGTGTACGCGCCGACGATGGCGTCCTGCCAGGCGGTGACCCCGTACGAGTGCAGCACGGCCTGGGCCCGGAGCAGGGCCGTGAGCTGTTCCTCCGGGGTGGGGTCGGGGACCAGCCTGCCCACGAGGTGGGCGGCGCCCTCCTGGAGCATGCCGGTGGGGTTGCCGTCGGCGTCGCGTTCGATCCGGCCGTCGGCGGGGTCCGGGGTACGGGCGTCGATGCCCGCGCGTTCCAGGGCCCGGCTGTTCACCCAGGCTCCGTGGTGGTCGCGGTTGGGCAGGAAGACGGGCCGGTCGGGGACGACCGTGTCGAGGGCCGCGGCGGTGGGCGCCCCGCCGGGGAACGCCTCCAGGGACCAGCCGCCTCCGGTGATCCACTCGGCGTGCGGGTGCTGGTCGGCGTAGGCCTTGATGCGGCGCAGGTACGCGTCCGGGTCGACGGTGTCGGCGAGATGGCACAGGCCCAGTTCGAGGCCCGCGCCCTGTGGGTGGACGTGCGCGTCCTGGAAGCCGGGGATCAGCAGCTTCCCGGCCAGGTCGACGACTTCGGTGCGCGGGCCGATCAGCTCGTGCACCTCGTCGTGGCCCACGGCGGCGATCCGCCCGTCGCGCACGGCCACGGCGGTGGCGCGGCTGCGGGCGGGATCGACGGTGTGCACGGGTCCGCCGGTGAGGACGAGGTCCGCGGTGTGTGACATGGGGGTGGGCTCCAGAAGGGGTCAGACCGCCGTGCGGTCCATCGGGAGGGTCAGGGACTCGGCGTCGGTGCCGCGCCCCGTGCTGAAGTACGGCGAGTGCCTCACGTACTTGGCGACGGCGGCCATGCCGAGGCCGGCGAGGACGATCGCGGCGGGCAGCGAGAACATGAACCACCCGTTGTCCGGGCTGAGTTCGAAGTGGTCGCTCATGGTCAGGTAGGAGTAACCGAGGTAGCCGCCGAGGCCGAGCAGGATCAGGCCGGACACGGCGGGCACACCGATGGCGAGGAGTGCCTCGCGCGGTCCCTCGCGGCGGGCGGAGCGGAAGCGGACGGCGCAGGCGAGCGCGGTGAGGCCGTAGTAGAGGGCGACGATCAGGCCGATGGCGTTGACGGCGGCCAGCAGCATGTCGCTGAGCCTGGGGATGGCGACGGCGAGCACGGCGATCACACCGGCGACGGCCATCACGACGACCGTGCCGGTGGCGGGGGTGCCCCAGCGCGGGTGGACGCGGGTCCACACCGGGCCCATCGTGCGGTCGCGGCTCATCGCGAACAGGCCGCGTGCCGTGGGGATCAGGGTGGCCTGCACGGAGGCGACCGCGGAGAACATCAGCGCGACCAGGGGGAGGGTGGCCCAGGGTTCGGCGGCCAGTTTCCCGCCGAGGTACGGCAGGGCCTGGGGGCCGTTCCTGACGAGTTCGGCCAGGCTCATCTCCCGCTGGAAGGCGACCGAGGCGAAGAGGAACAGGCCGAGCATCGCGAACAGGGCGATGAGACCGCCGCGGGCCGCGTCACCGGGGCTCTTCGTCTCCTCGTTGACGCTGAACGCCGCGTCCCAGCCCCAGAAGAAGAACACCGCGAGGACCATGCCCTGGGCGAAGGCGGTGCCGCCGGCGATCTCGAAGGGGTTGAACCAGGACAGCGAGAGGGCGTGGTCGCCGGTGATCAGGGCCCAGCCGCAGAAGGCCAGCAGGACCGTGTACTCGAAGACCAGGAGCGCGAACTGGAAGCGGGTGGCGGCCCGCACGCCGGTGACGGCCAGCGCGGTGAGGGCGAGGAGGATCACCAGTCCGACGGCCGTGGTGACGCCGGTGGACGTCGGATCGAGGGCGATCCCGGCGACGCTGTGCAGACCGGCCTTGTCGGCGAAGGCCAGGACGACCGAGCCCATGATCGCGCTGGTGTAGGCGCAGAAGATGACGGAGCCGACCAGGGTGACCCAGCCGGTCAGGAAGCCCGGCCAGGGGCCGAGGGACTTGCCGACCCAGACGTAGCCGTTGCCGCAGTTCGGCTCCGAGCGGTTCAGGCGGGCGTAGGCGGTGGCGATGCCGAGGACCGGCAGGAAGGCCAGGAGCAGCAGTGCCGGGGCCTGGAGGCCGACGACGGCCGCGATCGTGCCCATGCCGATGGCGATGCTGGTGGTGGCCGCCGTGCTGGAGGCGGCGATGGCGACGCCGTCGACCACGCCGAGGGAACGGCGCAGATCCGGGCTCGGTGCGGAGGAGAGGGGCGGTCTGGACGACATGGTGGGCTCCTCGGGGACGGAGGACGAGGAAGAGGGAGTGGGGGGAAGAGCCACGCGGTGAGGTGATGGAACAGCCGGCGTCCACATTGGGTCAACCCTGTTGACGTAAGGCGCCCTGGGGCCGTTCACTGAGGGCCCCCCGGCGAGAGGAGTCCGGTCGTGTCCAGCCGTGTCCCCGAGGAACGCCGACGCCGGCGGCCCACCCGCACCGGCGTCCTGCTGTCCGAGGACCTGATCGTCGAGACCGCCCTGCGGCTGATCGGCGAGCACGGTTCCGAGGCGCTGAGCGTGCGCAGGCTCGGCGCGGCGCTGGGCTGCGACCCGACCGCCCTGTACCGCTACTTCCACGACACCGACGACCTGGTGCTCGCCATCGCGGACCGGATCATCGGCGACGCGATGGCGGGGTTCGTCCCCGGGGACGACTGGGTGGCCTCACTGCGCGAGATGGCCCTGCGGGTGCGGGCCGGATACCTGGCCCATCCGCGGGCGGCCGCCCTGGCCGCGCACCGGGTGACCCGGCGCACCAACGAGATCCGGGCCGTGGACACCGGAATCGGCCTGATGCTGTCCGCGGGCTTCGAGCCGGCCGACGCCGCCCGCCTGTACCTGGCCTTCATCGACACCGTGCTCAGCCACGCCGCCACGGACGCGGCGTTCCAGGCCCTCCCCCGCCGGCAGCGGGAGGCCGACCACCGGGCGTGGCGGGAGGTCTACCAGGACCTGGACCCGGTGGCGTACCCGGCGCTCACCGCGGTACGCCGCGAGCTGCCGGGAATGGCGGACAGCTCCTTCGACGCGGCGGTGGACCTCCTGCTGGAGGCACTGGCGGCACGCGCGCCGGCGTGATGGCCTACGTCTGCGCCTACGACGTGCGCGCCTTCCGCCCCGGGCCCGGCCGGATCGTCAGCACCGGCGTGGCCGGAAAGTTCGCCGTCGGCAACGGCGCGACAGCCCCGACCGATCCCGCGGGCCCCGGCGGCGTCCGCCACCCCACCCTCCGGGCCCCCGGCGCGACCGACCTTCGAGCGGCTTCCCGAGGCCGGCCGACATACGCGCGGCACCGGCTCGGCGGCACGGACCCCGTTCACGGCCAACTCGCCATGCCGGGGCCTGCGTTGAGCGGCGATGCGCCCGACCGGGATGTGCGCGAGGGTGGCGTCCCGGACAAGTGGCGCGAATACGACGTACACCTCTCGCGCCCACCGCACCCCTTGGACATCTGCGCAGGAGCATCACACAGGCTGCACACCGCCTTTCGAAAGCCTCGCTACTTTTGCCTCCGGCTCGATCCCCCGTGCGAACGAGACCGGCCACGGCCATCGGGCCGATGGTGCAGTCGACTCAGGAAGACCAGATGGACTACTGCTCCTCGTGCCGTCGGCATCTCAACGGCGCCCTGGCGTGTCCCGGATGCGGCGCCTACGCCCCGGACATCGCTCCCCCCGCCCACCTCCGTACGACGACCGGCACGGCGGCCGCGACGTGGGACGAAGCACCCAAGTGGCACGAGACGGGCCTCCACGAGGAGCCGGCGACCGGGACCGGCCCCGACGTCGTGTCCGAGGACGTGGTGGACGGGCCCGTGGTCACGGAGGGGCGGGCGGCACGGCGGCGCCAGCGGGCCCGCTGGAAGAAGAACCAGCGCAAGGCCGTGGTCGCCACCGCGGTCGCCCTCGTCGGCGGTGGTCTGACCGTCTCCGCGATGAGCCAGCAGTCCGGCGCCCGGACCCAGGCGGCCACGTCGCCGGACCCCAGGTCCATGGGGATGGCGGAACTGCCCACCTCGGACGACGCCCTGCCGGAGTCGACACCCGCCACGGCACACCAGGCGTCCACGACCACGCCCGCCACGAAGGCCGGCTCGCACCGGCGGACCGACGGAACGGCCTCCACCGCGACCCTGTCGTCGGTGCACACGGACTCCGCCGCCTCCCCCGTGCCCACGGCGACGACCGCCTCGGGGTCCCGGTCCCAGGGGTCGCACTCGACGTCCGTAGCGGCCGGAGGCGGCACCGGGGGCACGACCGGCTCGACCACCACGACATCGGGCACGACCGGCACGACCGGCACGACGACGGACACCTCCTCGTCGTCCTCGTCCACGGCCACCGGCGGCACGACCGACACGGGCACGAGCACGGGCACGAGCGGTGACAGCTCGCAGTCGTCGCAGACGGGCACCTCGTCCGCCGCGACCGATCCGTCCGGACTGTGCGTGCTCAACCTGCTCTGCATCAACTGACCACGGCACCGGGCGCCCGCCACCAGCGGAGCGGAAGCGTGGCCAGGGAGGTCGTCGAGCAGGCGTCCGGATCTGTCGGGCATGAGTCCGGATCTTCGGGGTAGCTGAGTCGATGCTTACCCGGAGGAAGGGCCGTCACACCTGGGGAGGTCGCGGCGGTCCTTCCTCCATTCCTTGCCCGTGGCGGATCCCGGACGGGATCAGCCGAGCTGTTCGGCCAGGCCGACGACGATGCCCTCGGGGCCGCGGACGTAACAGAGCCAGTAGACGTTCTCGTACCGCACGATCTCGCCGACGAGTTCGGCGCCGTGGGCGCGCAGGCGGGCGACGGTGTCGTCGAGGTCGTCGACCGCGAACATGATGCGCCGGATGCCGAGCGTGTTCGTCGGCGCGTCCCGCGGCGCCCCGCCGACCGCCTTCGGCGTGTGGAACTTCGCCAGCTCGACGCGCCCGTGGCCGTCCGGGGTACGCAGCATGGCGACGTCCTGCCGTACGCCGTCGAGGGCGATGATCCGCTCCACCCACCGCCCCTCCACCGGCGACCGGCCCTCCAGTTCCATGCCGAGTTCGACGAAGAACGCGATCACGGCGTCGAGGTCCTCGACGACGATGAGGACGTTGTCCATCCGCTGGATCGTCATGCCGGTTCTCCTTGGTCCGATGAGGGTGGGTCCGTTGACGGTGCTTCCGACGACGGTGTCACACGGCGAACAGACTTCCGGCGTTGTCGTGGCACACGGCCCGTAGCCACTCCGGGCCGAGGTCCAGCCGTTCCAGGGCCTGGAGCTGGTGCAGGTAGGGGTAGGGGATGCTGGGGAAGTCGGAGCCCAGCAGGACGCGGTCACCGAGTGCGGCGAGCCGGGGCAGGGTGCGGCGCGGGAACGGCATGAAGTCCTCGGTGAAGTCGGTGAACGCCATCGTGGTGTCCAGCCGCACCTGGTCGTACCGCTCGGCCAGGTCGAAGAACTCCTCGTACTCGGGCATGCCCATGTGCGCGACGATCAGCCGCAGGCGCGGATGGCGGGCCAGCACCCGCGCGATGGGCTCGGGCCCGGTGTGCTTGCCGGGCGCGGGCCCGGAGCCGCAGTGGATCACCACGGGGACGCCGGCCTCGGCCAGCAGCCCCCAGGTCCGCTGGAGGAGCTCGTCGGCGGGGTCGTAGCCGCCCACCTGGACATGCGCCTTGAAGACCCGCGCGCCTGCCTCGACGGCCTCGCGGACGTACGTCTCGACGTCCGGCTCGGGGAAGAGGGTGGCGGTGTGCAGGCAGTCGGGGGTGCGGCGGGCGAAGTCGGCTGCCCAGCCGTTCAGCCACCTGGCCATGCCGGGCTTGTGGGGATAGAGCATCGCGGTGAAGGCCCGGACCCCGAACCCCCGCAGCAGGGCCGTTCTCTCCGCTTCCGCCTTCCGGTAGGTGATCGGCCATCCCAGCCCGCCGATCAGCGGCCCGTTGGTGTCGAAGTACTCCCAGACCTTGTGCAGGACCCGCTCGGGCATGAAGTGGGTGTGCACGTCGATCAGGCCCGGCAGCCCCAGCCGGCCCCAGAACCGGCGGACCTCGTCGGCCTCGCCGTTCGTCGCCTCGTCGCGATCGCTCATGTCGCCCACCATCGTCCCCGGTGAGGGGCACGGCGACCCTTTCCGCGAGGGGTCAGGTGAGGCATCCGTCACATCCCAGGGCCCGCGTTCGTGAACGGATCACGACCGCGGGCCGGGCGTCGGCGCCGGGTCAGGCCTTCAGTGCCGCCAGCACCACGGACCTGGCCTCCTCCTGGACCTGGCTCAGATGGTCCGGACCGAGGAACGACTCCCCGTAGATCTTGTAGACGTCCTCGGTGCCCGAGGGGCGGGCCGCGAACCAGGCGTTGGCGGTGGCCACCTTGATGCCACCGAGGGCGGCGCCGTTGCCGGGGGCCTCGGTGAGGACCGTGGTGACCGGCTCCCCGGCCAGCGTGTCGGCGGTGACCTGGCTCGGGGACAACTTGGCGAGCAGGGCCTTCTCCTCGCGGGTGGCCGGGGCGTCGACGCGCGCGTAGGCGGGGGCGCCGAAGCGGTCGGTGAGCTCGGCGTAGTGCTGCGAGGGGCTCTTGCCGGTGACCGCCGTGATCTCGGAGGCGAGCAGGGCCAGGATGATGCCGTCCTTGTCGGTGGTCCACACCGAGCCGTCGCGGCGCAGGAAGGAGGCGCCGGCCGACTCCTCGCCGCCGAAGCCGATGCTGCCGTCGGACAGGCCGTCCACGAACCACTTGAAGCCGACGGGCACCTCGACCAGCGTCCGGCCGAGGTCCGCCGCGACCCGGTCGATCATGCTGGACGACACGAGGGTCTTGCCGATCCCGGCCCCCGCTGGCCACTGCTCGCGGTGGGAGTACAGGTACGAGATGGCCACGGCCAGGTAGTGGTTGGGGTTCATCAGGCCGGCGTCGGGCGTGACGATGCCGTGCCGGTCGGAGTCGGCGTCGTTGCCGGTGGCGATGTCGAACCGGTCGCGCTGCTCGATGAGCGAGGCCATGGCGTACGGCGACGAGCAGTCCATGCGGATCTTGCCGTCCCAGTCCAGCGTCATGAAGCGCCAGGTAGGGTCGGTGAGCGGGTTGACCACCGTGAGGTCGAGTCGGTGCTCCTCGGCGATCCGGCCCCAGTAGGCGACGGAGGCACCGCCCAGCGGGTCGGCGCCGATGCGTACCCCGGCGGAGCGGATCGCGTCGAGATCCAGCACGTTCGGCAGGTCGGCCACGTAGGCGCCGAGGAAGTCGTGGCGTCCGGTGCCGGGGGCGGCCAGGGCACGGCTGTACGGGATGCGCCGTACGTCCTTCAGGCCGCCGGTGATGATCTCGTTGGCACGGTCCTGGATCCAGGAGGTCGCCTCGGAACCGGCGGGGCCGCCGTTCGGCGGGTTGTACTTGAAGCCGCCGTCGGCGGGCGGGTTGTGCGAGGGGGTGACGACGACGCCGTCGGCGAGCGCCGAGGTCCGGTGCCGGTTGTGGGTGAGGATGGCGTGCGAGACGGCGGGGGTGGGCGTGTAGCCGTCGGCCTGGTCGATGAGGACGGTCACGTCGTTGGCCGCGAACACCTCCAGTGCCGTGATCCGCGCGGGCTCCGACAGGGCGTGGGTGTCGGCGCCGAGGAAGAGGGGGCCGTCGGTGCCCTGGGCGGCGCGGTACTCGCAGATGGCCTGGCTGGTGGCCGCGATGTGGTCCTCGTTGAAGGCCGCCGCGAGGGACGAACCGCGGTGCCCCGAGGTGCCGAAGGCCACCCGCTGGCCCGGTTCGGCCGGGTCGGGGTGCAGCGTGTAGTACGCCGTCACCAGACGGGCCACGTCGATGAGGTCGTCGGGCCCGGCGACCTGCCCCGCTCGCGCGTTCTGCATTTACCCGCTCCTCCGCAAGGGTCGATCGTTGGGTACGGGGCTCATTCTCCCCTGTCGGGGCGGCGGGGACGCGCTCGGGGGCGCGGTTCCGCCGTCACGTGTTCGCCGTTCGTGCGGCCGCCCTGCCGGGTGCCGTCCGGCGGATGACAGGACCGTCGGAGGGGTGCTCTCCCGGCCGGTACCGCCGCTGAGCCTGCGGGTGTGCACCGGGAGAGGCGGGGTGTCTGCGGTGCGGGGCGCGGGGTGTCTGCGGTGCGGTGAGCGGGGTCGGTCCGGTTCGTGCGCGGCTGGGCGGTCGGCCACGGCGTCACGATGGCCGGGCACCTCTGGGCGGAGACGTCCGCACGGTGCCCGAGGCCGGACTGTCGGTCAGGGCGATGCGGGCGGTGACGCGCTTGCCGAGTGCCAGTCGCTGGACGACGACGTCCTGGGCGATGGCCCGGACGATCTCCAGCCCGTGCCGGCCGACCCGGCCCGGGTCCGCGGGCTGCGCCGACGGCAGGGTGGGGCTGCTGTCCCCGACGACGATCTCCAGGCCGGCACCGGTGACGCGCAGTTCCATGAGGACCGGTCCGGGGGCGTACTTGAGGGCGTTGGTGACCAGCTCACTGACGATGAGCTGGACCATCCCCACGATGGGCGGGGAGATCGGCGGGCCGGACCCCTCGCGGAGCCGGGTGAGGAAGTCGGCGGCGTGGCGCCGGGCCCGCGCGATGCATCCGTCGTCGCCGGACAGGGCGAGGCCGGCGCGCAGGGGGAGGGCACCGCGCCCGGTACAGTCCCCGTCCTCGGATCGCGAGCCCACCGGCATCACCCGTTCCTCCGCTTCTCCGCTTCTCCACGCGTTCTCCGCGCGCGGGTGCCCAGCCTGTCGTACGGGCATGCACATCCGCGACGATGTTCGAACAGAGCCGGACTGGTGCGACCGACCGGTACGGTGCGGCACAATCGTCCACGGACGCTGCCCACGGCAGCCTGGGCTCAGGGTGAGGAACGGTGACCGACATATCGCCAACAGGCCGACCGGAACGGCTGTCCATCGCGCACTCCACCGTCGACGGCATCCGGGTGGTGACCCTGCACGGAGACATCGACCATGACGTCAAGGACGCGCTGACGACCGCACTGCTCCCCGAGGACGGTGCGGACGACGGTTCGGTCCCCCGTGTCGTGGTGGATCTCGGCGGGGTGGCCTTCCTGGACTCCACGGGCATCAACGTCTTCGTCCATGTCCACCACAAGGTCAGCGCGGCCCGGGGATGGCTGCGGCTGGCCGCCGCCCAGGAACCGGTGACACGGGTCGTCCAGCTCGTCGGCCTCGACACCGTCATCGCCTGCCATCCCACGCTCGAACAGGCTCTGAGGCCCTGAGGTCCTGAGGTCCTGACCTCCACGGCCGGACGGCGCGGATCAGCGCTCGGCGTCCGGCCCGGTCCCGACCGGCCAGCGGCGATCGCCGTGCCAGTCCAGGACCAGGACGGTGGCGTCGTCCCGGAGGCTGCCGTGGCAGGCCTCGAGGACCGCGCCGGTCAGGGCCCGGACGGCCTCTCGTGGATGCAGCGCGCCGGTGTCCCGGATGACCGAGGTCAGGTCGGCCGTCGCGGCACCGCGTTCCAGCATGCCGTCGGTGAGCAGGATCAGGCGGTCACCGGGGTGCAGTTGCAGTTCCTGGAGCCGGTAGGAGCCGGGCGCCACCACGCCGAACGGCAGGTTGACGGCGAGCCGGACCTCTTCGACGGTGCCCTCACGCAGCCGCAGCGGCCAGGGGTGGCCCGCGTTGACCAGTTCGCACAGGCCGGTTTCCAGGTGGACGCACAGCAACTGCCCGGTGGCCAGCCCGCGGCTCTGGGTCAGCAGGGCCTGGTGGGCGTGGTCGGCCTGCTTGAGGGCGTCACAGCCGCTGCGGCGCGACCGCCGCAGCGCGCCGACCAGCAGCGTGGCCAGCAGCGCGGAGTTCGTGTCGTGCCCCATCGCGTCGGTGATGGACACATGAAGGGTGTCGCGGTCCAGGGCGTAGTCGTAGGTGTCGCCACCGATGTCGTCGGCGGGCACGAGACCGGCGGCGAGGGTGAACTGGGCCGCCTCGCAGCACGGGGCCGAGGGCAGCAACTGGTGCTGGATCTCCGCGGCCAGGCTGGTCTCGGTGGTGCGCCGGCCCAGGTGGTAGAGGTCGGTGAAGCGCCCGTCCGTGACGATGATGTAGGCCAGCGCGTGTGCCGCGTCGCGGACCTGGCGCAACACGGTCTCGTCGGCGCTCTGCAGGGTCACCTCGAGCACGCCGAGGCAGTCGCCGCGGTTGCTGACGGGCGTGATGACGCACCGTCCGCCCTGGCCGTCCGGTTGCACGTGCTGGCGCTGGGTGCGCAGCACGCTGTCGTAGACACTGCCCCGCAGGGCCATCGGCTCGGCGTCTTCCGCGACATCGGCGCCGGCCGCGACCAGCCGTACCAGCCGCTGACCGATGAGATCGACGAAGAGGAACGACACCCGCTCCGCACCCAGCCGCTTCTGCAGGTCGCGTGCGACCACGTCTACGGATTCACCGGGCGGGGCCGCTTCCGCGGCGGCCAGCAGCTCGCCCAGTTCCAGATCTCCACCCTCCACAGCAACCTCCCATCCGTTGCCGCACCTTCTTCCCCGCATCTGCGCGCCATCACCTCATACGGCCGTCTTGCCTGGTCAAAAGGCCGGCCATGCCCCCTGCGGACCTCCGAGGAGCACGGCATCCGTTGATCCACATCCAGAACGGGTAGACGCGTCGGCATGGCTGAAGTGGTGCAAGCGGGACTGTGGGGGCTGGTGGCGGGCTCGGCGCTGCTGCTCGGGGCCGCGCTGGGATACGGGCTGCGGGTGCCGCAGAAGGTGATCGCCACGGTGATGGCCTTCGGTGCCGGAGTGCTGTTGTCGGCGGTCTCCTTCGAACTGGTCGGGGAGGCGTACGACGAGGCAGGGCTCACCCCCGCGGTCGCCGGCACCCTCATCGGCGCCCTGGCCTACACCGCGGGCAACGTGTGGCTGGCCCGCCGGGGCGCCCGGCACCGCAAGCGCTCCGGTCACGCGGAGTCGGCGGCGCAGCCCTCGGAGGCGCAGCAGGGTGGCTCCGGGGCGGCGCTCGCGCTCGGCGCGCTGCTCGACGGCGTGCCCGAGTCGGCGGTGATCGGCGTCAGCCTGCTCGACGGCGGCGCGGTCAGCCTGGTCACCGTGGCAGCGGTGTTCATCAGCAATGTGCCCGAGGGGCTGTCCAGTTCGGCCGGGATGAAGAAGGCCGGTCGCTCCCAGGGGTACGTCTTCGGCGTCTGGGCCGCGATCGCCGCCGCGAGCACCGTGTCGGCCGTCCTCGGCTACACCGTGGTCGGCTCCTTCTCCCCCGCCGTGATCGCCGCGGTGACCGCCGTGGCGGCCGGAGCGATCCTCGCCATGATCGCGGACACGATGATCCCCGAGGCCTTCGAGGACGCCCACCTGGCCATCGGACTGATCACCGTGAGCGGCTTCCTGGTCTCCTTCGCGCTCTCCCACGTCTGACCGGACGGACCGCGAAAGGGTTCACTTGGGGACAGCGATCAGCTGGGAGGCGGTGCGATCTTGAGTCGGATTCTGGTGACCGGTTCCGCGGACGGACTGGGGCGTGCCGCGGCGGAGGCGCTCCTGTCCACGGGGCACGACGTCGTGGTGCACGCCCGGAACCAGCGGCGCGCGGAGACCCTCGACGCGTTGGCGGCCCGCGGGGCACAGGTGGTGGTGGGTGACTTCGCGGAGCGGGACGCCGTACGACGGATCGCGGCCGAGCTGCACGACGCGGCGCCGCTCGACGCGGTGATCCACAACGCCGGTGTGTGGAGCGGACCCGCCGTCATGCCGGTCAACGTCATCGCGCCGTACCTGCTCACCGCCCTGCTTCCCGGGCCGCGCCGACTGGTGTACCTGAGCAGCGGCTCGCACTTCGGCGGCCGCCCCTCGCTCACCGGGATCGACTGGCGGGGAGGGAGCGCGGGGTCGTACGCCGACAGCAAGCTGTTCGTCACCACGCTCGCGGCGGCGGTGGCCCGGCTGCGCCCCGGTGTGCTGAGCAATGCCGTGGATCCGGGCTGGGCCCCACGAGGATGGGCGGGCCGAACGCGCCGGACGATCTGGAACTCGGTCACCGGACCCAGGAGTGGCTGGCGTCGAGCGACGAGCCGGCGGCGCTGACCTCGGGCGGGTACTGGTACCACCAGCAGAGGCAGGACCCGCACCCGGCCGTGCACGACGAGGAGTTCCAGGAGCGCCTGCTGCGCACACTGGCGGAGGAGACGGGGACGGAACTGGAGGGCGGCTGACACGGGGGCGGGTTCGCGTCAGGAGGTGTCCGGTCCGGTCAGTTCGAAGCCCGCCCGGTCCGGACGGCGTGCAGGAGTTGCCGGAGAAGGTAAGCCGACGCCCCCGCTCGTCAGTCCGCGACGTCGACGCCGTACCGCCCGGCAAGGGCGGCGAGACCATGGTCGTAGCCCTGGCCTACGGCGCGCAGGCGCCAGCGGGGACCGCGCCGGTAGATCTCGGCGAGGAGCAGGGTCCGCTCGGTGGTGGCCGCGTCGAGGGTGGCCTGGACGAGTGGCGCGGCGCTGGTGCCGGGGCCCGAGCTGATGTGGACGGCGCCGACATCACCGAAGGTGCCCGTGCCGTCGATGGCGGCTGCGACGACGACCTTGCGGGTGGCGGGCGGGAGGGTGACGAGGTCGATGCTGATGGTCTGTTCGGTCGGCCCGTCGCTCAGCAGGCGCACGGTCCCGGCCGGGTTCTCGGGCGCCCCGTAGAACACGAAGTCCTCGTCGAAGCAGACCTGTTCGTCCTCGTCGACCACGAAGGCGACGAGGTCGATCTCGTCGGCCGTCCGCTGGCCCCAGGAGGCGCTGACGGTCCAGCGGTCCGGCACTCCGGCCCGGTTGAGGGAGGGCAGGTCGACGACACCGCCGCGGGGCAGCACGTGGGCGGCGTCGCCCCGTCCGCCGGAGCGCGGCTGTGTGGTGGCGACGGGGGCGTCGAGCCAGGCGGCGTCGTGGGTGGGAAAGGCGAGGGAGGTGATCCGGCTCATGCGGCGGTCGGCCTCTCCCCCGTCGAGGAGGACGACGTCGGTGACGCTCGCGGACAGGTTGATGGCGGCGGCCCCGCCCAGTTCGACGACCTGCGTGCGAGCGGCGACCGCTTCGGGGTGCGTGCCGCCCAGAACCAGCACCCGCCGCCCCGACAGTGGACCGCTCAACTTCCTGGAGCGGGCCTGGGGTTGCGCTTCGGGGTCCACCGCCACCGGTTCGGAGCCCACGGCCGGGGCCGGAACGGAAGAGGCGCGAACGGTCGTGGACTCGGCCGGCTCCGGCGGTCGGGGCGCGGGCACGGCGGGCAGCGTGGCCGGCGGCACGGAGGGGACGGCAGGGGCCGCGGACCTGGCCTGCTCGTGCGGGGTACCGGGCCGCACATCGTCCAGCAGCCGGAGGAAGGCGGTTTCGTCGATGACGGGGACGCCCTCGGCCAGGGCCCGCCGGGCCTTGGCCGTTCCGGACGCGGGGTCATTGGTGACCAGCGCGCTGGTGTGCCGGCTCACGGAGCCCACCATGTTGAGCCCGGCGGCGACCGATCGGCCCACCAACTCGGCCCGCGCGGTGCGGGTTTCCCCGGTGACGGCCACCTTCATGCCCTGTACGAGGGGGCCGCCGAGGGTGAGGCGTCCCGGATTGCGGTAGCCGCACGGCGTCTTGGGCGGTTGCGGCGCGAACTGCGGGTCCTGCCGCGGCGGGCAGGTCACCAGCGGCAGCGGAAGGCCGAGGCGCGCGGCCTGTTGCAGTGAGGCGCGCAGGACTCCGGCGAGCACACGGGTGTCGTCGAGTGCGTCGTGCGCCTTCACCTGGGGCACGCCGTAGTGCGCGGCGAGTGTGCCCAGCTTCAGGTCGTCCGTGGGCGGGTCGACGCGTCGGTTCAGTGCGAGGGTGCACAGCCGCCGCGTGACGGGCAGCCACGTACGCGCCCGGGAGAACTCGTGGGCGAGGAAGTCGTAGTCGAACTGGGCGTTGTGCGCCACCAGCACACGGTCCGCGAGCAGCGCGCCGATACGGTCGGCCACCTGGTCGAAGGTCGGCGCACCGCGCAGCCGCTCGGCCGTGAGCCCGTGGACGTGCACCGGACCCGGATCGCAGCCGGGGTTCAGCAAGGTCGAGAACTCCCCCGTCTGTCGGCCGTCCGGTCCCAGCGTCACGACGGCCACGGACAGCACCCGGTCCCGGCGCGGGACCAGCCCGGAGGTCTCCACGTCCACCAACGCCCAGTCGTGGGCGTAGTCGCGCAGGCCGGAGAGGTCGAAGGCAGGGGACGTGAGAGACATGGGGGAAGGATGGTGCGATATCCACCGTCCCTTCAACCCGGATGCCGGTTCATCCCCATATGTCCCTGGTGTGCTCAGAGGAAGTTGAGAACTTCCTGTGCGAGGCTGGCGCGCCTTCGACGCATCGCGTGTGACCAACCCGGTGGAGGAACACCTATGAGCGTGATCAACGGCCTGCCCGCGCACGTCCTTCTCGTGCATTTCGTCGTCGTACTCGTTCCTCTCACCGCACTGGCACTCGGCGTCTGCGCGGTCTGGTCGAGCGCGGCGCAGCGCATGGGCCTCGTACTGCCGCTGCTGGCCCTGGTCACCCTCGTGAGCGTTCCGCTGGCGACGGAGGCCGGGGAGTGGCTGGAGGCACACGTCGACAGCGATGCCCTGGTGCGCCGGCACGCCGCCCTCGGGGACGGCCTGCTGCCCTGGGCCGGCGGCCTGTTCCTGCTGGCGGTGCTCGTCTGGTGGACGGCCCGCCGCACCACCACGTCCGGGTCCGGGACCACGCGCGGCATACGCCGGTCCGCGGCGCCGGTGCGTGTCGCGGTTGCGGTTCTGTCGCTCGTCGTGGCCGTGGGAGCCGCCGTGGACGTCTACCGCATCGGTGATTCGGGGGCGAAGGCCGCGTGGCACGACGGCTACTCCAAGGCGGCGACGGGCGGCGACAGGGACGACGGCTGAGCCTGCTTCGGCTCCCCCGTTCCCCTGTCGAACCGATGACCTGGGGGGTGGTGTCAGCACGGCTCGGAGACCCGTCGGTCAGGGGATCTCACTCATGCGGAACGACAGCCACGGGGCAGCCGACGTGGTGGACGACCGCGTGTGTGACGGGGCCGGTGCGGGCGAGCACCGGGCCCGGGGTGATCCGGCGGCCCACGACGAGCAGATCCGCTCCGGAGGCCGCGCGGATCAGGGGAGCGGCGGGCCGGCCCTCGGCGAGGGTCTCCACGACCTCGACACCGGGGTACTTCTCGCGCCAGGGCGTGAGGACCGCGGCCATGAAGTCCCGCCATTCGTCAGCGCGCCGGGGCCCGTCGATCAGGCCTATCTCGCCGGGTCCCAGCGAGAACGGGGCGGGTGACTGCCAGGCGTGGACCGCCCGGAGCCGGCCCTCGCCACAGCGTGCCGCCTCGAAGGCGAAGTCGATGACCTCCTCGCACGGGTCCGCCAGGTCGAGCCCGAGTACCACGTCCCGCCGCCCGCTCCGCTGGGGCGGGGCGGGCAGGCCGGCGCCCGCGGTCTCCCCGTCCGCCCGCACGAGGACGACGGGCCGGCCGGCACGCGCGACGACGCCCAGGGCGACCGAACCCACCAGAAAGCCCGTGAAACCGCTCAGGCCCCGCGACCCCAGCACCAGGACGTCTGCCTGTTCCGCCGCACGCACCAGCGCCTCCGTGGCGGGACCCTGAACCTGCTCCTCCTCGAAGCGCAGTTCCGGGCAGGCACGGCCGATGCGCTCCCCGGCCTGCCGCAGGGCCCGGCGCGCCATCAGGCGCTGAGCCGCGGTGGCGGGCTCACCGTCCTGACGGGGGTGCCAGCTCCAGGCGTGCACCAGCCGCAACGACCGCTTCCGCCGTACGGCCTCACGGGCCGCCCACTCGGCCGCCGCGAGGCTCTCGGCCGAACCGTCCACTGCGGCGATGACGGGCAGGGGCATGACGCGCACCTCCAGCGCTCGGTCCGCTCCTCGCTTCCAGCCTTGCTCCGGCGCTCCTGTGCGGACATGGGCCGCCAGGGCCGGCGCCGGGTCCGTTCGGCCCTCTTCACGGCCGTCACCGTGGCCGGTCAACGGGGCGGAAGGAGAACCGGCCCTGCGGCACGGGCCGTTCGGCCCCTGTCGCAACGGCCGGCGACGACGCACGGTGAGCGCATGAGGGCGTGCACACGGATCACCGTCGTCGGCGTCGGCAACGAGTTCCGGCGCGACGACGGCGTGGGCTGGGCCGTCGTGGCCCGGCTGCGGGAGCGGGCCGCGCGGCGGCAGTGGCCGCCGGACATCGTGCTCGCCACCTGTGACGGGGATCCCGCACGGCTGATCGCCCTGTGGGAGGGCGTGGATCTGGCCGTCGTCGTGGACGCGGCGCACGCCCACCCGGGCACTCCCGGCCGTGTGCACCGCCTGGCCCTGCATGACGCCCGGCTGTCCGCGCCGACGTCCACCAGTTCGCACGGACTGGGGCTCGGCGAGGCCGTGGAACTCGCCCGGGTGCTCGGCCTCCTGCCGCGCGAACTGGTCGTCTACGCCGTGGAGGGCGCCGACGGTGACTTCGGCACCGGCCTCTCCCCCGCGGTGGCCGCCGCCGTGGACCCGCTCGCCGACGCCGTCGAGAACGACATCGCCCGTCATCCGCACCCCGCGTTCGGGAGCCGGCCGTGAACGCGCGACGCTTCGAGGTCCACGGCACCGTCCAGGGCGTCGGCTTCCGTCCCTTCGTGTACCGCACCGCGGCCGAACTCGGGCTGACCGGCTGGGTGGCCAACGTCAACGGCCACGTGGAGGGCGAGGTCGCCGGGCCCGCCGGCCGCATCGAGGCGTTCGCCGCCCGGCTGCGGTCCGACGCGCCGGCCCTGGCCCGGGTGCGCCGGGTCCGGCTGACCGAGGGCACCGGGCCGTCGTACGGCGAGGGTTTCCACGTGCGCCACAGCGCCCCCGCCGGCCCGGACCCGGCCGCGCGCGAGATCCCGCCCGACGCCGCGATCTGCGACGCCTGTCTGCGCGAACTGCGCGACCCGGGCGACCGCAGACACCGCTACCCGTTCGTCAACTGCACGGACTGCGGTCCCCGCGCCACGATCATCGAGGACCTGCCCTACGACCGGGTCCGCACCACGATGCGGGCGTTCCCGCTGTGCCGTGACTGCGCCGCCGAGTACGCCGACCCGACCGACCGGCGCTTCCACGCCGAGCCCGTCGCCTGTCCCGTCTGCGGCCCCCGGCTCGCCTGGCGGGACCTGCGCGGCGAGGAGGCGCTGGGGGCGGCGGTCGAGACGATCGCCGGCGGCGGGATCGTCGCCCTGAAGGGCCTGGGCGGCTACCAACTGGTGTGCGACGCCGGTGATACGCGCGCCGTGGCGGAGCTCAGGCGGCGCAAGCACCGTCCGGCGAAGCCCTTCGCCGTGATGGTCGACGGGCTGCGCACGGCCTCGCGTCTGGCCATGATCGGCGCGACGGAGGAGCGCGCCCTGACGTCACCGGAGCGTCCCGTGGTCCTGCTGGCCCGCCGCCGGTGGCGCGGGACCCCGCGGCTCGCTCCCGGGGTGCACCCCGGTCTCACGCGGATCGGCCTGTTCCTGCCGACCACGGGCCTGCACCACCTCCTCCTCGACGATCTGGCCCGGCCTCTCGTGGTCACCAGCGGCAACCTGAGCGACGAGCCCATCGCCGTGGACGACAGCGAGGCCCGCCGCGCCCTGGCCGGCGTGGCGGACGGGTTCCTCACCCACGACCGCCCGATCCGGGCCCGCTACGACGACTCGGTGGTGCAGTTCGCCGGCCGGACCCGCATCACGGTCCGGCGTGCCCGCGGCCTCGCCCCCGCGCCGCTGCGCCTGCGCGTGGCGGAGCCGGTCGCCGGGGCCGGGGCCCAGCTCAAGCACACCTTCACACTCGCCGCGGACGGCCGTGCCGTGCTCGGTCCGCACACCGGTGACCTGTCCGACCTCGCGTCCCACGAGGCGTTCGAGGCGTCGTACGGCCATCTCAGACACCTCACCGGCATCGAGCCGCGCGTCCTGGCGCACGACCTGCACCCCGGCTACCTGTCGACGCAGTGGGCCCGGGCGCAGCCGTTGCGCCACCTCGCCGTGCAGCACCACCACGCGCACGTGGCCGCCTGCGCGGCCGAGCACGGGGTGCGCGGGCCGTTCCTCGGCATCGCCTACGACGGGCTCGGGCTCGGGGACGACGGGACCCTGTGGGGCGGCGAGATCCTCGTCGCCGATCTGACCGGCTACCGCCGCGTGGGCAGGTTCGCGACCGCGCCCCTGCCCGGCGGCGACGCGGCGGTACGCCATCCCTCCCGCACCGCCCTCGGCCGGCTGCTCGGCGGCGAGGCACTGGGCTCGCCCCGGCCGTACCCGTGGCTGACCCGCCCCTTCACCGACCGGCTCGACCCGCACGAGGTCAGCGCCGTGACCGCCATGGTGGCCAGGGACGTCAACTGCCCCCGCGCCTCCAGCGCCGGCCGGCTCTTCGACACCGTGGCCGCCCTGCTCGGCCTCGCCGACCACGTCGGCTACGAGGGCGAGGCGGCCGTCCTGCTGGAGGCGGCGGCCGGTGACACGCACGCCGTGCCGCTCGCCCACCGGCTGGTGCGGGCGGACGGATTGTGGGTGTACGACCCGGCCCCGACCCTCGCCGACCTGCTGGCGCGGCAGCTCGCCGGGGAGCCGGTCGCCCTGCTGGCCGCGGCCTTCCATCTGACGCTGGCGATCGTCACCGCGGACCTGGCCGCCCGCGCGGTGGCCGAGGGCGCGCCCCGCACGGTGTGCCTGGGCGGCGGCTGCTTCGTCAACCGGCGGCTGCTGACCGAGGTGCGGCGCCGGCTGCGCGCGCAGGGGCTGCGGGTGCTGGTCGGCGGACAGGTTCCCGTCGGGGACGGCGGCATCAGCTACGGCCAGGCGGCGATCGCGGCCGCCCGGCTGTCCGGGAAGGAGTGAGGGCGGATGTGTCTGGGGATCCCGGGGCGGGTGCTGGAGGTGCACGACGACGCGGGGCTGCGGATGGCGACCGTGGATTTCGGGGGGATACGGCGCGAGGTGTGCCTGAGCTGTACGCCGGACGCGGACGTCGGGTCCTACGTGATCGTGCACGTGGGGTTCGCGATCACCCGGGTCGACGAGGTGGAGGCCCGCCGCACGCTGGACGTGCTGCGGGCGATGGCGGGGGCGGTGGAGGGGGAACTGGGTGAGCCCTTGCCTGCCGCGGAGTCGCCGGCCGTGAGTGATCCGGTCGCAACGGGGCGAGCGGGCCCGCACCGGGGGGCCTGAAGGGCCCAGGAGGGGACGGTCGGCCCATGCCCCGCCCACCGGTCCGTGCCACACGCTGGTAGTGGAGCCGTCCGAGGCGAGGAGGACCGTCATGACCGCCGCCGTCGACACCGCCGTACTGGACCGGGACGGGCTCGGTTCTCTGGTCGACGCACTCGTCGACGAGGGGCGCACCGTCGTCGGGCCGACCGTTCGGGACGGGGCCGTCGTGCTCGCCGAGCTGGCATCCGCGGACGAACTGCCCTACGGGTGGGGCGTCGAGCTGGAGGCCGGGCGGTACCGGCTGGTCCCCCGCGAC
This sequence comes from Streptomyces sp. SAI-135, assembly GCF_029893805.1. Classification (NCBI taxonomy): domain Bacteria; kingdom Bacillati; phylum Actinomycetota; class Actinomycetes; order Kitasatosporales; family Streptomycetaceae; genus Streptomyces; species Streptomyces sp. SAI-135. Next base: position 8,117,161 of record NZ_JARXYP010000002.1, on the reverse strand, counting down.
GACGGGGCCGTCTTCGCGCACAGCGCGGGGCCGCAGTCCTGGAAGTCGTATCTGCATCCGGCGCGGGAGCGGCTGTGGAGCGCCGACCGCGGGCCGGAGGGCGACGTGTCCTTCGAGCGGCACGAGCCCGCGGCGCGGGCGTACGCGTTCCTCGGTGTCCGGCCCTGCGACCTGCGGGCCATCGCGATCCAGGACCGCGTCCTGACGGGCGGCCGGTACGCGGACGACGGCTACGGAGCCCGCAGGCGGGGCGCGCTGCTCATCGCCGCCGAGTGCACCGAGCCCGGCGCGACCTGCTTCTGCGTCTCCACGGGCGGCGGCCCCGCGGCCGACCCCGGATACGACCTCGCCCTGACCGAGGTCGTCGACGACGACGGCCACCGGTTCCTCGTGCGGGTCGGCAGCGAGGAAGGCGCACGGCTGCTGGAGCAGGTGCCCCATCGCGACACCGACATGGTCACCGAGGCCGTCGCCCGCGCCTCGGTCGACTCCGCACGTGACCGTATGGGCCGGGCGCTGCCGCCGGTCGACCTGCGGACGCTGCTGGGCGCGAGCCTGGAGGCCGAACGCTGGGACGATGTCGCCGCGCGCTGTCTGACCTGCGGCAACTGCACCATGGTGTGCCCCACCTGCTTCTGCACCACGACCGAGGAGGTCACCGACCTCACCGGCGACCACACCGAGCGCTGGCAGCGCTGGGACTCCTGCTTCGACCTGGACTTCTCGTTCCTGCACGAAGGCCCGGTGCGCCCCTCGGGGCGGGCCCGCTACCGGCAGTGGCTCACCCACAAACTCTCCACCTGGCACGACCAGTTCGGCAGCTCCGGATGCGTCGGCTGCGGGCGCTGCATCGCCTGGTGCCCGGCCGGCATCGACATCACGGAGGAAGTCACCGCCCTGCACGCCGAGTCCGAGACGGAGGCGTGAACCATGGCTCCCTCGATCGCCCTGCGCCTGACCCACGCCCTGTCCCCCGCGCATCGGGAGCAACTCCTGCGCATGGCCCGGGAGGTGGACCTCCCCCCGGGAACCCGGCTGTTCGACGAGGGCGGGCGCGCCGACCGCTTCTGGATCGTCCGTGACGGCACGGTCGCCCTCGACCTGCACGTGCCCGGCCACCGCACCCCCGTCATCGAGACCGTCGGCACCGGCGACCTCGTGGGCTGGTCGTGGCTGTTCGCGCCGTACGCGTGGCAGCTGGGCGCGTACACGGTCACACGGGTGACGGCCTACGAGTTCGACGCCGTGGCCGTGCGGCTGCTGTGCGAGGACGACGCCGAGTTCGGACGGGCCGTGGCCGTGTGGCTCGGCCGGGTGCTGTCCCAGCGGCTGGGCGCGGCCCGGGTCCGGCTGGTCGACCTGTACGGCGCGCCGGCGGGCGGTGAGGGACGATGACCGCCCTGCCCGTCCCGTATCTCGTGGTCGACCGCCGACGGGAGACCCCGGAGTCGGTCACCCTGTGGGTCGAACCGCTGGCCGAGGCGCTGGACGACTTCGTGCCGGGGCAGTTCGCGATGGTGCACTGCTTCGGGCGCGGGGAGATTCCGCTGTCCGTGAGTTCCGTGCAGTCCACGGGCGGGCTCGCCCACACGGTCCGCGCCGTGGGCGCGGTCTCCGCGGGGCTGTGCGAGGCCCGCACCGGGGACGTGCTGGGGCTGCGCGGACCGTACGGCACCGGCTGGGAGCTCGAACAGGCCCGCGGCCGGGACGTGCTGGTCGTCGCGGGTGGCATCGGCCTCGCCCCGCTGCGGCCGCTGGTCCTGAGCGCGCTGGCCGACCCGGAGGCGTACGGGCGGATCAGTGTGCTGATCGGCGCCCGGACCCCGGCCGACCTGATCGCCCGCGAGGAGCCGGAGCTCTGGCACACCGCGTGCACCGGGGTGACCGTCGACTGGCCCGACGCGGCCTGGCGCGGCGACGTGGGGGTGGTCACCCAGCTCCTGGACCGGGCCCCCTTCGAACCGGCGAACACATGTGCGTTCGTCTGCGGCCCCGAGCCCATGATCCGCGCCACCGCCCGCGAACTGGCCCGGCGCGGCATGCCCCCGCACCGCATCCGGGTCTCGCTGGAACGGAACATGCGCTGCGCGACCGGACACTGCGGGCACTGCCAGCTCGGTCCGCTGCTGGTGTGCCGGGACGGGCCGGTCGTCGGCTGGGACCAGGCCGAACCCCTCCTCTCCGTACGGGAGTTGTGATGAGCGCCCCGACCCTCGCCGTGTTCAAACTGGCCTCCTGCGACGGCTGCCAGCTCACCCTGCTGGACTGCGAGGACGAACTCCTGGCACTGGCGGGCGGGGTGCGCATCGCCCACTTCCTGGAGGCCTCCAGCGCGGTGGAGCCCGGCCCCTACGACCTCACGCTCGTCGAGGGCTCGATCACCACGCCCGAGGACGCCGAACGGATCCGGGCGATCCGCGCGGCCTCACGCCACCTGGTGACGATCGGCGCGTGCGCGACGGCGGGCGGCATCCAGGCTCTGCGGAACTTCGCGGACGTGGACGAGTTCCGGCGCGTGGTCTACGCCCACCCCGAGTACATCTCCACGCTCGCCACCTCCACCCCCGTCTCCGCCCATGTGGACGTGGACTTCGAACTGCGCGGCTGCCCGATCGACCGGCGTCAGCTGCTCGAAGTGATCACCGCGTTCCTCGCCGGACGCAAACCGGACGTGCCGAACCACAGCGTGTGCTTCGAGTGCAAGCAGCGCGGCACGGTGTGCGTCACCGTCGCGCACGGCACACCCTGCCTCGGCCCGGTCACGCAGGCCGGCTGCGGCGCCCTGTGCCCGGCCTACCGGCGCGGCTGCTTCGGCTGCTTCGGGCCGTCCGGGTCGGTCAACCTGCCCGCCCTGATCCCGCTGCTGCGCCGCGACGGTCTCGACGAGGACGCCGTGGAACGCTTCCTGCACACCTTCAACGCGGCAGCTTTCGATGAGGAGTTGAGGTCGTCGTGACGCACCGTGGATCCCGTGTCCTGCATGTCAGCTCGCTCTCCCGGGTCGAGGGCGAGGGCGCGCTGCGCCTGCGTGTCGAGGGCCGCACTGTCACCGAGGCCCACCTGGAGATCTACGAACCGCCGCGCTTCTTCGAGGCGTTCCTGCGCGGCCGCTCCTACACGGAGCCTCCGGACATCACCGCCCGGGTGTGCGGGATCTGCCCGGTGGCGTACCAGATGAGCGCCTGCGCGGCGATCGAGGACGCCTGCGGGGTGAGCGTCGATCCGGTGATCCGCGATCTGCGCCGGCTCCTGTACTGCGGGGAGTGGATCGAGAGCCAGGCCCTGCACATCTATCTGCTGCACGCCCCGGACTTCCTGGGGCGGGCGAGCGCGATCGAGCTGGCGCGGACGCACCGGGCCGAGGTCGAGCGGGGGCTGCGGCTGAAGAAGGCCGGCAACTCGCTGATGGAGGTGCTCGGCGGGCGAGCCATCCACCCCGTCAACGTGCGCCTCGGCGGCTTCCACCGGGCACCTGCCCGCGGCGAACTCCGTTCGCTGTCGGAGGAGTTGAAGCGGGCGCTCGACGACGCCTGGGCGACCGTGCGCTGGGTGGCCGGTTTCGAGTTCCCGGACGCGCACACCGACGCCGTCCTGCTCGCGCTCGCCTCCCCGGACACCTACGCCATCGAGAGCGGCACCCCGACGCTGCTGCGCGCGGACGGCACCTGCGGTTCCTTCCCGGTGCGGGACTTCACCGAGCGGGTCCGCGAGAGCCATGTCCCGCACTCCACCGCGCTGCACTCCCGGCTCGACGGACATCTGCATCTGACCGGTTCCCTCGCCCGGTTCGCCGTCGGCGGCCGCCGGCTGTCACCGGTGGCGGTCCAGGCGGCGATCGAGGCCGGTCTGGGCGATCCACGCGAAGGGGCCGTGTGCCGCAATCCGTACCGGTCCATCCTGGTACGGGCGGTCGAGATCGTGTACGCCGTCGGCGAGGCGCTGCGGATCGTCGAGGCGTACGAGCCTCCCGAGCGCTCCTTCGTCGAGGTGCCGCCGCTCGCGGGCATCGGCCACGGTGCCACCGAGGCACCCCGCGGGATCCTCTACCACCGCTACGAGCTGGCCCCGGACGGCACGGTGACCGACGCGCTGCTGGTGCCGCCCACCGCCCAGAACCAGGGGGCGATCGAGCACGACCTGCTCCGGCTGACCCAGCGGGCCCTCACCGATCACGACCCGGGAGACGAGGAGTTGACGGCCCTGTGCGAGCGGGCCATCCGCAACCACGACCCGTGCATCTCCTGCTCCACGCACTTCCTCGACCTGACGGTCGTCCGCACCCCGGGAGGCTCTCATGCCTGAATCGCCGTACACCGTGAGCGATGTGATGACCCACACCGTCATCGCCGTCGGGCGCGACGCCCCGTTCAAGGAGATCGTCGAGCTCATCGACCAGTGGAAGGTCAGCGCCCTTCCCGTCCTGGAGGGCGAGGGGCGCGTGATCGGGGTGGTCTCGGAGGCCGACCTGCTGCCCAAGGAGGAGTTCCGTGACACCGAGGAGGGCGATCTGGCGGAGCGGGCCAAGGCCGGCGGGCTGATCGCGGACGAGCTGATGAGCACCCCGGCCGTGACCGTGCACGCGGACGCCTCGCTCGCCGAGGCCGCCCGGATCATGGCCCGGCGGCACGTCAAGCGGCTGCCCGTCGTGGACGGCGTGGGACTGCTCCAGGGCGTGGTCAGCCGCGGCGACCTGCTGAAGGTGTTCCTGCGCGGGGACGAGGAGATCGCCGAGGAGATCCGGCACGACGTGCTGTCCCGGCTCCCGGTCACCACCGACTCCCTGACCGTGGCCGTGGCCGAAGGAGTCGTCACGCTGAGCGGCACGCTGCCCGACAGGACCCTGGTGCCCGTGGTGGCCCGCGCGATCCGGGCGGTCGAGGGGGTCGTCGACATCCGGCTGGACCTGACGCACCGATGAGGTACCTCGACGAGTACCGGGACCCCGTGCTCGCCCGGCGCCTGCTGGAGGAGCTGCGGGAGACCGCCACGCGTCCGTGGCGGATCATGGAGGTGTGCGGCGGGCAGACCCACACCCTGGTCCGCCAGGGCATCGACGAACTGCTGCCCGCCGGCATGCGCATGATCCACGGCCCCGGCTGCCCGGTCTGCGTCACCCCGCTGGAGACCCTGGACCGGGCCATGGCCGTCGCCGCCCGCCCCGGCGTGATCTTCACCAGCTTCGGCGACATGCTGCGGGTCCCCGGCACCGAGACCGACCTGCTGTCCCTGCGGGCCCGGGGTGCGGACGTGCGTGTGGTGTACGCCCCGATGGACGCCGTACGCCTGGCCGCCGGACATCCCGACCGCGAGGTGGTCTTCCTCGCAGTGGGGTTCGAGACGACGGCCCCCGCCAACGCCATGGCCGTGCTGCACGCGGCGCGCCTGGGCCTCACCAACTTCTCGATGCTCGTCAGCCATGTCCTGGTCCCGCCCGCGATGACCGCGCTCCTCGACGACCCGGACTGCGAGGTCCAGGCCTTCCTGGCGGCAGGGCACGTGTGCGCGGTGATGGGCTGGCGCGAGTACGAACCGATCGCCGACCGCTACCGGGTGCCCGTCGTGGTCACCGGCTTCGAGCCGCTGGACCTGCTGGAGGGCATCCTGATGGCCGTTCGGCAGCTGGAAGCGGGTCGGCACGAGGTGGAGAACCAGTACGTGCGGGCCGTACGGCGGTCCGGCAACACCGCCGCCCAGGACGCGGTCCGCGAGGTCTTCCGGGTCACCGACCGCTCCTGGCGCGGTATCGGGGCGCTTCCCGCCAGCGGCCTCGAACTCACCGACACCTATGCCCGGTTCGACGCCGCCGGGCGCTTCGACGTGGGCGGACTGAGCCCCGTCGAGGACGCCGAGTGCATCGCCGGGACCATCCTCACCGGGGCGAGACTGCCCACCGACTGTTCCGCGTACGGCACCCGCTGCACGCCCCGTCATCCGCTCGGCGCGCCGATGGTGTCGTCCGAGGGCACCTGTGCCGCGTTCTTCGCGGCCGGACGTACCAGGAGTGCGCCATGACCGTCGAATGCCCCACCCCCCGCCACGAGGACGAGGTCGTGATGCTGGGCCACGGAGCCGGCGGCCGGCTGACGTCGGAGCTGCTCGGCGAGATCGTCCTGCCGTCCCTGGGGGATGCTCCGGGCCCTCTGGAGGACGCGGCGCTGTTGCCCGGCCACCGGGAGCTGGTGATCAGCACCGACAGCTTCGTCGTCAGTCCGCTCTTCTTCCCCGGCGGCGACATCGGCTCCCTGGCCGTGCACGGCACGGTCAACGACCTTGCCATGCGCGGGGCGTGGCCCATCGCCCTGTCGGTGTCCCTCATCATCGAGGAGGGGCTGCCGCTGGCGGAGCTCCGTTCCGTCATGGACTCCCTGGGCAAGGCCGCTCAGGAGGCCGGCGTGCCGGTGGTCACCGGGGACACCAAGGTCGTGGGCCGGGGCGCGGCCGACAGGCTGTTCGTCAACACCACCGGCGTCGGGCAGCGGCACGGCGCGCTGCACCCGTCCGCCGCGCTGGCCCGGCCCGGTGACGCGATCCTGCTGTCCGGCCCGATCGGGCTGCACGGCACGACCGTGCTCAGCACCCGCGAAGGGCTGGGCTTCGAGGGCGACATCGCCTCCGACAGCCGCCCGTTGCACCGGCTGGTACGCACACTGGTGCCGCTGGGTGCCGCGGTGCACGTGCTGCGCGACCCCACCCGGGGCGGACTCGCCGCCGCACTCAACGAGATCGCCCGCGACTCGTCCGTGGCCGTCGAGATCGAGGAGAGCGCGGTGCCCGTACCCGGGCCGGTCGCCGCCGCCTGCGACCTGCTCGGCCTGGATCCCCTGGTCGTCGCCAACGAGGGCTGTCTGGTCGCCTTCGTCGACGCGGGCGCCGCCGGGGACGCGCTCGCCGCGCTGCGGTCGCTGCCGGAGGGGGCCGGGGCCGTGCGGATCGGTGACGTGCTGCCCGAGGGTCCGTCCGGGCGGGTGACCCTGCGCACGCTGGTCGGTGCCCGGCGCATCGTGGACATGCCGTTGGGCGAGCAACTCCCCCGTATCTGCTGACTCCTGTCATAGCCCGAGCGGGACCGGGCCGCGTGTGAGCACGTCGCGGACGGGGCGACGCAGTGTCGGGCAGGTGTGCGGGGGACGGCCCAGGCGCAGCACCAGCTGCGGATGGCGGCCCGCCGTGATGCACCGGCGCACCTCCTGGCGCAGGTCGGGCCGTTCGAGGGGCTGGGTGTGGAAGCCGGCCATGACTCCGTGCCCGGCCGCGCACAGCAGGACGCGCTGGAGCGCCTGTCCCGCGAGGAGCCAGTCCGCGCGGTGGTCGTAGGGCGTGCACAGGACGGCGACGACTCCCGTTCCGCAGCCGCGGCGGCGTGCGGGAACGGTGTACCGGCGGGACAGGCCGAGGTAGTCGCGGCCCGCCAGCAGGGTCAGGTCGGGGTGGGCACGGCAGCCCGCGACCGGCACCCCGGTCGGGCCCACCCGGCCCGCCAGCTCGACGGCACGCCAGAAGTCCGCTCGGTCCGCCCGCTCCGCGGTGTTCACCAGCCGGGCCAGCAGCCCCGCCTTCTCCGGGACGTCGAGGACCTGAAGGACCGCGCCCTCGGCCCGGGCCTGGTCGCGGAGGTCCGAGAGCACTTCCTCCGTCACCGGCTCGGGCCCGAAAGGCCCCCGGTGGGTGTGGCGCAGGGGCACGGCCCGCGCCAGCGACTCCTCCTGCTCCGTGGCCGGGGCATGGGACCCGAAGCCGACCCGCGCCAGGAAGTCCTGGTCCGCGAGCGCGGGCAGGACGTCCACGACCGGCTGGAAGCCCAGGTGCCGCACGGCCATCCTGGCGTTGAAGAGGGCCGCCCCGCACGCGATGACCATTTCCCGGCCGTCCGGGTCGCTCAGGGTCATCCGCCGCCCGGGGTCCGCATGCACTTCGAAGCCCCGGTCATGCCCCTCCTCGACGAAGAACCAGGGCTGGCTGTTGTGCGGCGAGGGAGCGAAGGATGCGGCGCGCGCGAGACGCAGTGCCGCGCGACCGGGCTTCTCGACCATGTCGGTCATCGTGATCACGCCCTTCGTGAGCCGTGGCCTCTCGTCCGACGGTCCGCGGTGCGCAGTGCGCACTGTGCCGGACGTGCGCGACACGCAGACACCCCGGCGCCGGCCCCGCGCGCCGGGGAGCGTCCGTACCGTGCGGTCGTCGGACGGTCAGTCCTTCCGCACGCCTGCCAGATCCTGGGCGACCTGGGCCGCCCACTGCTCGATCGCGGTGAAGTCGCGGAAGTCGCCGCCTTTGCCGTTGCGCAGGATCATGCCCGCGACCCATCCCTTGGCGCCCTCCTCCAGGCAGCCGCCGAAGGTGACGTGCCCACGGGCGCCGAGCCGGGTCATGGCCCGGCCGACTGCGGGCACGGGTGGGATGTCCCGCTCGGACGCCGAGGCGTCGAGCGGGCCGCTGCTGAACAGCCACAGCGGCCGGTCGGCCAGGGCGCGGCGGTGCCGGCGCAGGAAGCGGCGGGCGTCCCTGTGCCAGTGCCCCGCGTACAGGGCGCCGCCGACCACGACGGCGTCGTAGGGGCTGAGGTCGTCGACGGAGGCGGCTGGGCGCACCGAGGCCGTGAGCCCCTCCTTGTTCAGCACCTCGGCCACGGTCTCGGCGATCTGTGCGGTGGATCCGTTCGTGGTGCCGTAGACGACCAGGACGTCGGTGGTCATGGTCCGCCTCCTCTCAGGTGCGGCGCAGCCAGTCGTCGGCCACACCGTGCAGGGCCTGCTCGTCGGGCTGGATCCGGGCGTCGTCCAGCCGGTAGGTGAGCTTGTCGACGACCGCGACGACTCCGTCGACCCGGACGGTCATGGCGACCGCGATCTCGGTCTCGCTCTTGCGTTCCATCTGGCCGGTCAGGGTGACCACGCCTTCGGTCACGGACACGTCCACACTGCGCGGCGCCAGCCACAGCGCCCGCACCAGCACCTCCTCGACCACTTCCCTGCGGATCTCCGCGTCCGGCCGCAGGAACACCTTCAGCAGGTCGCGCCGGGTGACGATGCCGACCAGCCGGCCCTCCTCGTCCAGTACGGGCAGTCGCTCGACACGGTTCTTGGCCATCGTGCGGGCCGCCTCGACGATCGTGCTGTCGGCGTGGATCGTGACGGGCGGTTCGCTCATGAGCTGCCCGGCGGTGCGCGCGCGGGCCTTCGCCGCCTGCCTGCGCCCGGCGGCTGTCAGGCCGGTGAGCCGGAACCGCCTTGCCGGCGCGTACGGGTCGGGCAGCAGGGCCTGGTGGGTCATCAGGTCCGTCTCGGAGATGACCCCGATGACCTTGTCGTCCTCGTCGACCACCGGCAGTCCGCTGATGCGGTTCTCGCGGAGCAGACGTGCCACTTCCTTGAACGTGGTGCCGTAGGTGGCGCGGACGACCTCCATGGTCATCACGGAGCCCACCTTGCTGTGCTTCATGGCTGTCTCCTCCTCAACGGAGCCGGCGAAGGTAGGGGTCCTGCTGCCGGCGCGGCAGCAGGCGGAGGCGGGCGTCGAGGACGGTCACTCCGCCCGGCGCCGCGAGTACGGGGTTGAAGTCGGCCTCGGCCAGTTGCGCCAGGTCGCTCGCCATACGGGAGAGCCGGTGCAGCACCTGTTCGAGACCGGGCAGGTCCACGGGTCCGCCACCGCCGGCGCCGAAGAGCAGGGGGGCGCAGCGCGGGGACGTGATCAGGTCGTGCACGTCGTGGTCGGTGAGCGGCGCGAGCCGGGCGGCGTGGTCGGCGAGGACCTCCGTCGCGGTGCCGCCGAGACCGAACAGGACGAGCGGTCCGAAGACCTCGTCCTGGACGACCCCGGCGAACAGTTCGGTGCCGCGGGCCGCGAGCGGCTGGACGACCACACCGGTGAGCCGTCCCGCGAACCGCGTCCCCAGGTCCCGGAACGCGGCGCGGACCTGGCTGTCGCCGCGCAGGTCGAGGTGGACCGCATGCTGTGCGGTCTTGTGGAGCAGGCCGGGCCAGTGACCCTTCATGACCACGCGGCCGTCGGCGCCGCGCATCCGGTCGGCGGCCAGGACCGCCTCGTCCTCGGTCGTGGCCCAGGCCCACGGCAGCTGCGGGATGCCGTAGCAGTCCAGGAGTTCGGCGCAGGCGCGCGGGTCGAGCCAGCCCCCGTCGGGGTGGATCTTCAGGTAGGTCTCCACACAGGCGTGGGCGCGGGCCGTGTCGATGCCGTCGAGTTCGGGGATCGTGCCGGCGGGCCGGGCGAGCCAGGCGGCTCGGCGCGCCGCGTGCGCCAACGCCCGCGCCGCGGCCTGGGGTTCGGCGTACCCGGGTACGGTGCCCGCGCCGGTGCGGGGCAGCAGCTCGACGGGCAGGGCCTGTTCCAGCCGGACGACCACGACCGGCTTCGGCCGATGTCCCGGCCTGCCGGTGACGGCCTTGACGAGGTCGTCACCCGTGGCGACCGCGACCGCGGTGGGCACGAGGGCCACCAGGACGGCGTCGACGCCCGGATGCCGCATGATCCGGTCCACGCAGTCACCGAGTTGTTCCTCCGTGACAGCGGCTGTGGCGTCCACGGGGTTGCCGATGGCGGCCCCCTCGGGCAGCACCGCGAGCAGGTCGTCGACGAGTTCCGCGGTGGGCGCCGGCAGGGCGAGCCCGGCCTCCGCGCAGGCGTCGGCGCTGAGCACACCGGCGCCGCCCGCGTTGGTGACGATCGCCACCCGGGATCCCGCCGGAAGCGGCTGGGAGTGCAACAGGGCTGCCGTTTCGAGGAGTTCGCCGACCGAGTGGGCCGCGGTGATGCCGGCCTGAGTGAACAGGGCCTGGCGGGTCATGGTGCGGGTGGCGGCCGCCGCGGTGTGCGAGGCGGCGGCGCGGCGCCCCGCGTCGGTGCGACCGGCGTCGACGGTGAGCACCGGAATGCGCCGGGTCACCCGGCGGGCGGTACGGGAGAAGGCACGCGGGTTGCCGAAGGACTCCAGGTGCAGCAGGGCGAGGTCGGTGGAGCCGTCGGTCTCCCACCACTGGAGCATGTCGTTGCCGCTGACGTCGTACTTGTCACCGAGCGAGACGAACGAGGACACGCCGATGCCCAGCCGGGACAGGCCGTCGAGCAGGGCGATGCCGACCCCGCCGGACTGGACGGCCACTCCGGCGGTGCCGGGGCGCGGGGGGTGCGCGGCGAAGGTCGCGTTGAGGCGCAGCAGGGCGTCGGTGTCGGAGATGCCCAGGCAGTTGGGCCCGACCATGCGCATGCCGTGGGTGCGGCAGGCTGTCCGAAGGGCGTGCGCCTGCTCGGCGTCGAGCCCGGCGGTGACGACGAGCAGAGCCCGTACGCCCGCCTTTCCGCACTCCTGCGCGGTCGCCGGCACGGCCGCGGCGGGTACGGCGACCACCACGAGGTCGGGAGTCATGGGCAGCGCGCTGACGCTCGGGTAGGACGGCACGCCGAGGATCGAGGCGGCCGCCGGGTTCACCGCCCACAGCCGTCCGGTGTAGGCACCCGACTTCACCTGGTGCAGGATCGCGCGGCCCACCGACCCGGGCGTGCGTCCCGCGCCGACCACGGCGACCGCCGTCGGCCGCAGCAGGGGCCGCAGGCTCTCCACGTCGGCGGCGCGGCCGCGCTCCTCCACTGCCGTCAGGTAGTCGTCGTCCTCGTCGAGGGCGATCGTGCAGCGCACTTCGGGCCCTTCGAAGCGGCGGGCCGTGCGCAGACCGAGGTCGGCGAAGAGGCGCAGCACTTCATGGTTCTCGCTCAGGGCGTCGGCGGTGAAGGAGGTGACACCGTCCGCGCGGGCCGCGGACACCAGGTGCTCGAGCAGGAGGGTGCCCACGCCCCGGTGGTGCAGTCCGTCGGCGACGGCGACGGAGATCTCGGCCTCGGTGCCGCTGTCGCCGGTCTCGTACTCGGCGAGACCGATCACCTGGCCGTTCCGCTCGGCCAGCAGGGCACGGTAGCCGGGACGCGGTGGGGCACAGGCCCGGTCGGCCGCCATCTGTGCGGACCGCCGGCTCGCCGCGAAGAACCTCAGACGCAGGTTCTCCGGGGACATCTCCTCGTACAGGCCCTGCAGTTGCTCGTGGTCGCTCGCCAGGGCGGGGCGGATGCACACGGTGGTGCCGTCCGCGAGCAGGGCGTGGGTCCGGGGACCGCTGAGCGTGTCGTCCTTCATCGCGGTTCTCCTCAGGTCTCTGTGCACTTCGAGCGTCCAGCGGGACGGGACCGGGGCCCATGGGCTGACCGGGGGTGAGCTGAGGGCCGGTCGGCCCCCGGTGCCGCCCTGGGCGGCAGTGGCCCGCGCCTTCGGGGTCGCGTCCGACCGGGGTCAGCGGTGCGGAAGCACGGCGACCGGGACGGTGGAGTGGTGCAGGACGGCGTGGGTGACGGGCCCGATGTGGGCGCCGTACGGCCGGCGCCGGACCCGGCGGCCCACCACGAGCAGCGAGGCGTCGCGGGAGGCGTCGACCAGCTGGCGGCCGGGGCTGTCGGAGCGGGAGATCTCGGCGACCTCGACGGCCGGGTACTTCTGCCGCCAGGGACGCAGGATCTCGGTCAGCTCGGCGGCCTTGCGGCGGGTGAGCTCGTCATGCAGCAGCGGGTCGAGGGAGAGGCCGTAGACGTAGTAGGGCGGCAGGTTCCAGCCGGCCACGGCCCGCAGGGCGGTCTCGCGGCGGGCGGCTTCCTCGAAGGCGAACTCGATCAGCGAGTCGTCGGGCTCGCTCGGGTCGAGGCCCAGCACGACGGGGCGGAACGGGGTGCCCGCCGAGGGGGCGCCTGCCGGGTCCGTCCGGTGCTCGTCGGCAGCCTGTTCCCCGGCACGGACCAGGACGACCGGCCGTTCGGCGTGCGCCACGACCGCCAGGCCCACGGAACCGAGCAGGAATCCGCTGATCCCGCTCAGCCTGCCCGAGCCGAGGGCCACCAGTTCGGCGTCCTTGGCCGCCTCCGCCAGGATGTCGGCGGGCCGGCCGGGGGCGTGCTCCACCGCGACCTGGAGACCGGGGTGCCGCAGCCGGATTCCGTCCGCCGCGTCCCGCGGGATCTTCTCGCTCCAGTACTGCAGGGTTTCACCGCCGAGGAGCGGGGCCTGGGCCATCACGTCGGGCACGGGTTCGAAGACGTGGAGCAGTTTCAGGGGCAGGCCGCGCGAGGCGGCCTCGCGAGCCGCCCATTCGGCTGCCGCCCGGCTTTCGGCGGAGCCGTCGAGACCTGCGACAACGGTGCGGACCATGATGTCGCCTCCTGATCTGGATGTCTGTCTCCAGCCTGGTGCGGGCAGGCCCGGTGGTGCAGGGGCCGCTGGTCCCGGATCCCGGCCGACCGGCCCCCGGCGTGACACGGCGGGCCCCGTCGGGGGCCCGCCGTGCCGTTGCGGGGATCACTGGAGCCAGCGGTTGCGGCTGACGAAGGGCAGGCGTGCCCACGCCTTGCCGAGTCCCCAGACCGCGCCGGCGCCCACGGCCGCCAGGGCGATCAGGACCACGGCGTAGATGAGGTGGTAGTCGACGAACGGGTTCGTCGACATGCTCGGCGTGCCGTCCGAGAGGTGCTTGGCGGGCGGCCACTCCGCGATCCACATCAGCGCCATCATCGCGGTACCGGCGACGGCGGCGAGCCGAAGGCCGATTCCCGCCATCACGGCCAGACCGATGCCCAGCAGACCGAGCATGAACAGCCAGTCCGCCCAGGCGTCCCCGGCCCACGCGTGGAAGGTGGACTCCATCGGACCGGCGGCCACACCGCTCAGGAAACCCTTGGTCGGCGAACCGCCGTCGATCCAGCCCTTGCCGGACTGGGTCGCGTAGCCGAAACCGAACGTCTTGTCCAGGAACGCCCACAGGAAGACGAACCCGGTCAGCAGCCGCAGTCCGGCGAACACGTACGCGCTGGTCGCCGTCGCCGTCCCGGCGGCCGCGTCAGCCGTTCCCGCCCGCCGCAGCGACGGGAACCGGAAACCTGCGTGTCGGTGCGGGTGATCGTGGACAGCCATGATCGTGATCCTTTCGGGGGTCGGTGCCGTTGACTCGTTCCTTGCACCGCCCACTCTGCTCGCCCCGGGGCACCCGCGCCGCAGGCCGAAGGTCGGGACCCAGAGGGCTGAACGGCCCTTAACCGGGGACCTGTCGGGCCGGGACGTACCCGTCGCGTCCCCATGGCGAGCCACCGCCCGCCCGTCGTCCGCGTGGCCGGCGAGGCCGCCGGTACCGGGCACGTCCTCCTGCGCGCGCCCGCCGTAGGCGCGCACGTGGCCGTGCTCGTCGTACGCCTGTCCGGCCGCGCCCCGCGAAGCCGCGACGCACGGGAGCCGTCATCGGTGGACGAGCCGCTTCGCCCCCCGCACGAGGAGTTCGACCAGCAGCACCGTGGCCGCCGTGGCCAGGCACAGGGCCCACTGGGCCAGGTCGAGCGGTTGGGTGCCGAACACCGTGCGCGCCCACGGCACATGGACGGCGGCGATCTGTACGACGAGGACGCCCGCCAGGCACCACCACAGGGTGCGGTTGCGCAGTTGCCCGCGGCCGAGCAGCGCGCCGTGATCGGCGCGGGCGTTGAGCGAGTTGAAGAGCTGGAACAGGACGAAGGTGGTGAACGCCATCGTCAGTGCGGTGTCAGTACCGGCCCAGGGCCGGGCGAGGGCCAGCAGTCCGACGGTGCCCAGGGCCATGACCGCGCCCGCCCTGCTGATCGCGACGAGACGGCGGGCGTCCAGGATGCGCTCGCGCGCATCGCGCGGCGGGTGCCGCATCACGTCGTCGTCGGCCGGATCGACCGCCAGCGCCATCGCCGGCGGCCCGTCCATGATGATGTTGATCCACAGGAGTTGGGCCGCCGTCAGCGGCGCGGGCAGTCCGGCCGCCGAAGCGCCCAGCAGGGTCAGGATGGCGCCGATGTTGGTGGCCAGCTGGAAGCGGACGAACTTGACGATGTTCGCGTAGATGGCGCGCCCTTCGCGCACGGCGCGCACGATGGTGGAGAAGTCGTCGTCGGTGAGCACCATGTCGGCGGCTTCCTTGGCCACGTCGGTCCCGGTGACTCCCATCGCCACCCCGATGTGCGCGGCCCGCAGCGCGGCGGCGTCGTTGACGCCGTCACCGGTCATGGCGACGACATGGCCCCGCTCGGACAGCGCCCGCACGATGGCGACCTTGTGCTCCGGGACGACGCGGGCGAACACCCCGATGCCGTCGATGCGCCGGGAGAGCTCTTCCGGTTCCATCCGGTCGAGGTCCGCCCCGGTCACCACGTCTCCCTCGACGTCCAGTTCACGCGCGATGGCCGCGGCGGTGTCCGCGTGGTCCCCGGTGATCATCTTGACGGTCACACCCGCCGTGCGGCACAGGGCGATCGCGTCCCGTGCCTGCGGGCGCGGCGGATCGGCGATCCCGGCGACGGACACGAGGGTCAGGCCGGGCAACGACGCCGGATCCGGCGCCCGGTCCACGACGGCGGTGGCCGCGCCGAGGACGCGCAGTCCCGAGCCTCCCAGGTCCCGGGTCACGTCCAGGATCTCGCCGCGGCACCGGTCGTCGAGCTCGCTCACCCCTTCCTCCGTCACCGCCCGGGAGCACAGCCCCAGCAGCACATCCACGGCGCCCTTGACGTAGACACGGGTCCGACCGTCCGGCTCTCGGTGGAAGGTGGCCATGTACTTGGTGGCCGCGTCGAAGGGCAGCTCACCGGTGCGCGGCAGTTCGGCCCGCAGCCCGTCGGCGTCCAGGCCCGCCTTGGCGGCGAGGACGAGCAGAGCGGCCTCGGTGGGGTCGCCGACGAAGCCCT
The DNA here is from genome assembly GCF_029893805.1 of Streptomyces sp. SAI-135. Taxonomy (NCBI): domain Bacteria; kingdom Bacillati; phylum Actinomycetota; class Actinomycetes; order Kitasatosporales; family Streptomycetaceae; genus Streptomyces; species Streptomyces sp. SAI-135. The sequence continues at coordinate 8,101,411 of NZ_JARXYP010000002.1, read as the reverse complement.
CGTCGGTCAGGTGCGCGTCGTTGCACAGGGCGAACGGCAGGATCGCGGACACCAGAGCCCCTTCGGACCCTCGTACGTCGCCCTTGGTGCCGTAGCCCTCGCCGGTGACCTCGTGGACCTGTCCACCGGCCCAAAGAGCCCGCACGGTCATCTCGTTGAGGGTCAGGGTGCCCGTCTTGTCGCTGCACACGACCGTGGCCGAGCCCAGTGACTCCACCGAGGCCAGCCGTTTCACGATGGCTCCGCGGTGGGCCATGCGGTACACACCGAGCGCCAGGGTCAGCGCCAGGACGGCCGGCAGCCCTTCGGGGATGGCGGCCACGGCCAGGGCCACCGCGCGCAGCGCGATGTCCGCGAGGTCCTCGCCACGGACGAGGGCGACCAGCGCGTAGGCGACGACCGCGACTCCGCTGAGCAGGGCGAGCCGCCTGCCGAGACTGTCCAGCTGGAGCTGGAGCGGACTGGGCGGTTCCGGGCCGGTGCGCAACGCCTCGGCTATCGACCCCAGTTCGGTGCGCATACCGGTGGCCGTGACGATCATCTCGGCGCGGCCGCGGGTCAGCGCCGTGTTCATGAACAGCATGCCGGTCCGCTCGGCCAGCGGCACCGGGCCGGTCGCCCCGGTGTCCTTGGCGACCGGCTGGGACTCGCCGGTCAGGGCCGCCTCGGCGACCTCCACCGTCTCCGCGACGACCAGGCGCCCGTCGGCGGGCACGCGGTCTCCCGCCTCCAGCAGGACCACGTCCCCGGGCACCAGGGTGTCCGCCTCCACCAGCTGCTCCATGCCGTCGCGGCGGACCCGCGCGGTCGGCACCAGCATCCGGCGCAGGGCCTCCAGGCTGCGCTCGGCACGCCGTTCCTGGAGGTAGCCGAGGACCGCGTTGATCTGGAGGACGACGGTGATCACCAGTGCGTCCCTGATGTCGCCGATCGCGCCGGCGACCAGGGCGGCACCGATCAGGATGCCGATGAGCCAGTTGCGGAACTGGTCCAGGAACTTCAGCCACTCCGGTCGCCGGGCGGGTTCCGCGAGCCGGTTCGGGCCGTGGGCGGCGCCCCGTTCGACGACCTGCCGTGCGCTCAGGCCGGCGTCCGGGTCCGCACCGAGGGCGGCCGCCACCTGTGCCGGGGTCAGCAGGTGCGGGTCCCGGATCTCCGCCCCCGCGGGGTTCCGCTCGGTCTCTGCGACGGCCGGGCCGTTCACGGTCACGCCTTCCTGGGCGGGACCACGACGACGGGGCGGTGCGCGTGGTCGACGAGCGTCCGGGCCGCGGAGAGGCGCAGGGTGTCGGTGATCCCGTGCCGTGCCCCGATCACCACGAGTCGGGCGGCGGCGCTCGCCTCGACGAGGGCGCGCCCCGTCCAGGAGCCCGTGCGTCGGCGGTGCACCAGGACGGCGGGGTGTTTCCTCCGCAGTACGGACAGGGGCCGCGCGGTGCGGGTACCGCGACGCAGGACGAGCAGGTCGGTGCCGCGTCGGGCGGCCGGCGCGAAGGCGGACTCGGCCGCCTCCCCTGACGTGTCGTCACCCAGCACCACAGGGCCGTACGGATCGCTTCTCCCCCCGACCACGAGCAGGGGGCAACGGCCGCGGGACGTCAGCTGGCCGGCGGCGGAGCCGGGCAGCCGGCCGCGGGCACCGGGCGCCTGGCGGCCGCCCACCACGGTGAGTGACGCCGTGTGCGACTGCGCTGCCGGCAGGGCCGCCGGCTCGCCGATCGGGACGGCTGGTGGGGCAGCACGCCGTTCTCCGAGGAGGGCTGGCGGCCTCGCGGGCGTCGCGGCCCCGTCCCGATCGCAGGGCGGCACTCCGGGCGCGAGGTGCGCTGGTACCCAGGTGCGGGCGTGGGTCGGCCTGAGCCCCTCCTTCGCCGCCGCTTCCACGGCGGCCGGGCTCGACGGCGAACCGCCGACTGCCACCAGGACCGGACCACTCATGTCAGCCCTCCCCTTCCGTTCTCCGGCCGTCTCCGCCCCAGGGGCGAGGGCAGCACCGAGCGGCCGGGGCCGGGGTACTTCCGTCGGCCGGGCCCCGTCCGACGTCCACGTCTCCACCCTCCGCTCGCCCGTGCGGCACCGCAGTGGGCCGGATGGACCCAAGGGCGCACCGTCCGGCCCTCCCCCGGCGGCCGGGCAGCGACGAACCTGGAGGTGGGAGACAGATGCGCGACAGCCTTGTGTCGCGCCGAGCTCCGGAGGTGTGCCATGACCGGACCCGTCGTCGTCGGACTCGACGGCTCCCCCGCGAGTGTCACCGCCACCTGGTGGGCTGCCCGGGCGGCCATGGAACGGCGGCTGCCCGTTCTGCTGGTGCACTCCTGGACCACTCAGCCGCTCAATGTGCCCATCCCTCAGGAGGCCCTCAGCAAACAGCGCTACGGCAGTCAGGTCCTGCACCGCATGGAGGCGGAACTGCTGCACCGTCACGCCGACCTGAAGCTGACCACCGAACTGGTGTCGGCCCCCGCCTCGAAGGCCCTCGTGGACCTCGGCGACAGCGCCGCCATGCTCGTGCTCGGTTCCCGCGGCCACGGCTCGGTGGCGAGCTTCCTGCTCGGCTCCGTCAGCCTGCACGTCCTGGGCCTCGCCCGGTGTCCCGCGGTGACGGTGCGTGCGAACGGCTCCGACGACCGGACCGACCGGTACGAGATCGTCGTAGGGGTGCAGGAGGCCGGAGCGGTCTCGGATCCGCTGCTGGAGTTCGCCTTCACCGCGGCCGAGGCGCGCGGGCAGCGGGTGCGCGCGGTGCGGGCACTGCCGCTGTCGTCCCTGGTGACCCACCCCCGTGGCACGCACCAGGACGAGGGTTACGAGGTGGACGAACAGGCCCGTCTGGCCGCCGCCGTGGCGCCGTGGCGGGAGAAGTTCCCCGCTGTCGCCGTCACCTACGAGGTGAGCAGGGGAACCGCGGCACAGGTTCTGCTGGCGGCCTCGGCGCACAGCGCGCTCACCGTGGTGGGCCGGCAGCGTCATCCGTCTCCCCTCTCGTGGAAGCTCGGCCCGGTCGCGCACGCGGCCCTGCACCACGTGTCGTGTCCCGTCGCCGTCGTCCCGCACGACTGAGCCCGTCCGAGGGGACCGTCATGGCCCGTGCCGTTGCGAGGAGTCCGCTGCGCCGGCTGTTCTCGTCACCGGGGCTCGAGCCGAGCCTGCTCGCCGTCACGGCGGTCGCGCTCGCCGCGGGTGGCGTCTTCCGGCTCGCCGGTGCCACCGGAGCGGCCGATCTGTGCTGGGGCCTCGGCACGGCCGTCGCCGTCGTCCCGGCCGTCGGCTGGGTGCTGGACGCACTGCGGCGCGGCCGCGCGGGCGTCGACCTGATCGCGGTGCTGGCGCTGGGCGGCACCCTCGCCGTGCGCGAGTACCTGGCCGGAGCGCTCATCGCGCTGATGCTCGCGACCGGCCGCAGCCTCGAGTCGGCGGCGCAGCGGCGCGCCTCGCGCGATCTGCGCGCGCTGCTGGAGCGCGCGCCGCGCACCGCCCGGCTGCTGACCGGCGACGGTGTGCGCACGGTGCCGTCCGCCGAGGTCGCCGTCGGTGATCTGCTGGTCGTCGGACCGGGAGAAGTGGTGCCCGTGGACGGCCGGGTGGCAGCAGAGGCGGCCGTCCTGGACGAGTCCGCGCTCACCGGTGAGTCCCTCGGTGTTCGGCGCGCCCAGGGCGAGCCGGTGAGCAGCGGGGTGGTCAACGCGGGCGGCGCCTTCGAGCTGCGCGCCACCGCGCGCGAGCAGGACAGCACCTACGCCGGGATCGTGCGGCTGGCCCGGGAGGCGGGCGCGGAGTCGGCGCCCGTGGTCCGGCTGGCCGACCGGTACGCGGCCTGGTTCCTGCCGCTGTCGGTCGCGGCCGCGGGCCTGGCCTGGTTGATCAGTGGTTCCGCCGTACGGGCGGTGGCGGTCCTGGTGGTCGCCACCCCCTGTCCGCTGCTCCTGGTGGCTCCGGTCGCCGTCGTCTCCGGTCTGTCACGGGCCTCCCGGCTCGGGGTGGTGGTACGTGACGGTGGGGCGCTGGAGAACCTCGGCCGCGCCCGGACCCTGATGCTCGACAAGACGGGCACCCTCACCGGCGGCCGTCCCCGCGTCCTCGACGTGGCGGCCGCGCCCGGCTGGCAGTCGGCCCAGGTACTGCGGCTGGCGGCCTCCCTCGACCAGTACTCCCCGCACGTCCTGGCCCGGGCCGTCGTGGAGGAGGCCCGTCGGCGCGGACTGCGGCTGTCCGCGCCGACGGACGTGTCCGAGGAACCGGGGCGCGGTGCCGTCGGGACCGTCGCCGGGCGCCGGATGGCCGTCGGCCGTCTTACCGAAGGCGCCGAACTGCCGGTCTGGGCCCGCTCGGTGGACAACCGGGCCCTGCTCGACGGGGCTTCCGTCGCGTGGCTGACGGTGGACGGCGTGCCCGTCGGTGCCGTCCTGCTGCGCGATCCGCTGCGCGCGGACGCGTCGCGTACACTGCGCCGGCTGCGTGCGGCGGGCATCGACCGGCTGGTGATGCTCACCGGGGACCGTCGTGAGCCCGCGCGTGAGGTCGGAGCCGTTCTCGGTCTGGACGGCGTGCGCGCCGGCCTCACTCCGGCCGGCAAGGTCGCCGCGGTACGCGCGGAACGCGAGCGCGCGGTCACCGTGATGATCGGCGACGGCGTCAACGACGCCCCCGCCCTCGCGGCCGCGGACATCGGCGTGGCGATGGGCGCGCGAGGTGCCACAGCCTCCTCCGAGGCCGCCGATGTCGTGCTGACCACCGACCGGGTGGACCGCCTGGCCGACGCCGTCGCCATCGCCGTACGGTCCCGGCGCATCGCGGTGCAGAGCGCGCTCGGCGGTATGGCGCTGTCGCTGGCCGCCATGGCTGCGGCCGCGTGCGGACTGCTGACGCCCGCCCTGGGTGCGCTGCTTCAGGAGGGCATCGACGTCGCGGTGATCCTGAACGCGTTGCGCGTGCTGCGCGACGACAGGGAGGGCCGGCCCCCGCTGGCGCCGGCCACGGAAGCGCTCATCCACCGTTTCGCGGCGGAGCACGACGACCTGCGGGACGTCCTCGACGCCGTACGGGACGCCGCCGACCGGCTTTCCGACGGCGCCGGACCGACGTCCCTCGCCGCGGTGGCCGAGGTGCACCGGCTGCTCACCGAACGACTGCTGCCGCACGAGTACGCCGAGGAGCACCAGCTGTATCCCGCGCTCGCCCCGGCCCTCGGCGGTCCCGAGGCGACCGCCACGATGAGCCGCGCCCACGCCGAGATCGACCGCCTGGCCCGCCGGGTCGCCACCCACCTCACGCTCTCCGGGCCGGACGGCACGCTCGCCCCGGAGCAGCTCGACGACCTGCGCGCCTGTCTGTACGGGCTGCACACCGTGCTGCGCCTGCACTTCACGCAGGAGGAGGAGAACTACTTCTCGCTCGCGCCATGAGGTGGTGCCGGCCACACCGGCCACCGGCACCCCGGGCGCATCCGACGGTTCCGCTCATCCGACGACCGGCAGATCCGGGCGGACCAGGGTGCCCGCCCGGCCGTGCAGCATTTCGTACGCGGCGTCCAGGGAGCCGATCGCGGCGAGGCCGCCGGTGCGTTCCACGAAGCGGGCGGCGGCCTCGGTCTTGGGGCCCATCGAGCCGGCGGCGAAGTGGCCGTGGCGCAGGGTGGTGGGGGTGGCGTCGTGCAGGGGGTGCTGGCGCGGGGTGCCGTAGTCGGCGTAGACGTGGGGGACGTCGGTGAGCACGAGGAGGAAGTCGGCCTTGAGGTCCTCTGCGAGGAGGGCGGCCGTGAGGTCCTTGTCGACGACGGCCTCCACGCCGGTGAGGGCACCGGTGTCGGGGTCGGCGACCACGGGTACGCCTCCGCCGCCGGCGCAGATGACGAGCGTGCCGCCGGAGAGCAGTTCGTGGATCGTGTCCGTCTCCACGACGCCGACCGGAGCCGGGGAGGCCACGACCCGGCGCCAGCCGGTGGTGTCCTCGGCGACCCGCCAGCCGTGCCTGCGGGCCAGCCGGCCGGCCGCCTCCCGTGAGTAGGTCTGTCCCACGAACTTCGTGGGCCGCAGGAAGGCGGGGTCGCCGGCCCGGACCAGGGTGTGGGTGACGAGCGCGGCGATCCGGTGCCCGGGCAGCGTGTCGTACAGGGCACGCAGCAGCAGCGAGCCGATCATGCCCTGGGTCTGCGCGCCCAGCAGGTCCAGCGGGTAGGGGGCGCTGAGGGCCGGGTCGGTGGCGCTCTCCACCGCGAGCAGTCCGATCTGGGGGCCGTTGCCGTGGGTGAGGACGACCTCGTGGTCGATGGCGAGGGCGGCGACCGCCGTGGCCACCCGGTCGATGTTGGCGGTCTGGACGTCCGCGTCGGGGCGTTCGCCGCGGCGGAGCAGGGCGTTGCCGCCGAGGGCGACGACGATGCGCATGGTTCAGTCCTCCAGGGTGGCGACGAGAACGGCCTTGATGGTGTGCAGTCGGTTCTCCGCCTGGTCGAAGACGAGGGAGGCGGGTGAGGAGAAGACGGCGTCGGTGACCTCGAGCGCGTCCAGGCCGTAGTTGTGCAGTACGTCCCGGCCGAGGCGGGTGCCGCAGTCGTGCAGGGCGGGCAGGCAGTGCATGAACCTGACGCCGGGGTTGCCGGTGAGCGCGAGCGTCTTGTCGTTGACCTGGTACGGCAGCAGCAGTTCTATGCGTTCGCCCCAGGCCTCGGCGGGTTCGCCCATCGACACCCAGACGTCGGTGTGCAGGAAGTCGGCGCCCCGGACGGCGGTCTCGACGTCCTCGGTGACGGTGATCCGGGCTCCGCTGTTCTCGGCGAGGGCACGGCAGTGGGCGAGCAGCGCGGCCTCGGGCCACAGCCGGGGCGGCGCGCCGATGCGCACGTCCATGCCGAGCAGGGCGCCCATCGCGAGGAGGGAGTTGCCCATGTTGTTGCGGGCGTCGCCGAGGTAGCAGTAGGCGATGTCCGACAGCGGCTTGGGGCTGTGCTCGCGCATGGTGAGCACGTCGCACAGGCTCTGGGTGGGGTGCGCGGCGTCGGTCAGGCCGTTGTAGACGGGCACCCCGGCGTGGGCGGCGAGTTCGGTGACGAGCGTGTGGGCGGAGCCGCGGTACTCGATCGCGTCGAACATCCGGCCGAGGACGCGGGCGGTGTCGGCGATGGACTCCTTGACCCCGATGTGGGTGTCGCCCGGGCCCAGGTAGGTGGTGGTGGCGCCCTGGTCGGCCGCGGCCCGCTCGAAGGCGCAGCGGGTACGCGTGGAGGTCTTCTCGAAGATCAGCGCGAGGTGCCGGCCGGTGAGGCGGGCCCGTTCGGTGCCGGCCCGCCGGTCGGCCTTGAGGCGGGCGGCGAGGTCGAGGAGATGGTGGATCTCGCGGGCGGTGAAGTCGAGTTCGCTCAGGTAGGAGCGGCCTCGCAGGTCGACGGTCATGGTGGTCCCCTCCGCTCGGTCAGGCGACCGCGTCGCGCTCGATCGGGCAGCTCATGCAGCGCGGTCCGCCACGGCCGCGGCCGAGTTCGGCGCCGGCGACGGTGACGATCTCGATGCCCTGCTTGCGCAGATGGGTGTTGGTGGTGACGTTGCGCTCGTAGCCGACGATCACTCCCGGGGCGACGGCCAGGAAGTTGCTGCCGTCGTCCCACTGTTCTCGCTCGGCGCCGCGGAGGTCCTGGGACGCCGAGAGCATGCGCACCTTGTCCAGGTCCAGGGCCTCGGCCAGTGCGGTGGCCAGGTCGAAGTCGGGTTGGACGTCGAAGCCGGTGGCGAGGGAGGTGCTGGGGGTGAGCGTCCAGGAGCGCAGGGTGTCGGCGAGGCCCGGGTAGATGGTGAACGCGTCCCGGTCGACCATGGTCACCACGGTGTCGAGGTGCATGTACGCGCGTGTCGACGGGAGTTGGACCGCGATCAGCCGGGATGCCGTGCCCGTGGCGAAGAGCCGGGACGCCAGGTTCTCCACGGCCTGGGCGGTGGTCCGTTCCCCCATGCCGACCATGACGGCGCCGTTGCCCAGGACATGGACGTCCCCGCCCTCCAGGGTGCCGACCGGGCCCTCCAGCAGCGGTGCCGGAGCGGTGGCCGCGAACATGGGGTGGAAGCGGTACACGGCCTGGGCGTGCAGGCTCTCGCGCCGCCGGGGCCGGCAGGGCCATCGGGTTGACCGACAGCCGGTCGTACACCCAGCAGGAGTTGTCTCGCGGGAAGAGATGGTTGGGCAGAGGGGTGAGCGCGAAGTCCTCGGTGTCGAGCGCGCTCCACACCAGGCTGTGGGGGCTGGTGATCCTCAGGTCGCTCTTGAGGATTCCGCCGATCAGATACTGCGCGAGGGTCTCTCCGTCCAGCTCCGCGCAGAGCTGCCGGACGGGATCGATCAGCGCCGGGCCGACGGTGGCCGGGGTGACGATCCGCTCCAGCAACCACTCCCGGGCGTGGGGGACGTCCAGGGTCTGCGCCAGCAGGTCGGCGAAGTAGTGCACCCGGACCCCGTGATCGCGCAGCACCTGTGCGAAGGCGTCGTGCTCCTCGCGGGCCCGCCTGGCCCACAGGATGTCGTCGAAGAGGAGCGCATCGACGTTGCGGGGGGTCAGCCGGGACAGTTCGAGTCCGGGTCGGTGCAGGATCACCTGGTGGAGCCGGCCGACTTCGGAGTCCACGTGGAAGCGGTTCATGACAATCCTTCCGGACGGCTCAGTCGTGGTGGCGGAGGAAGGACCCGCGGGGGCGGCGGGCCCGCGGGATCCGCGGGAGGGCCGACGGTGGTGTCTCGGGCGCCCGGGCCCGCGGGGCCCCCGGCGCGGCGGACGTCCCGGTGCCGTACTCGCCGCGGTCCCGCTTGAGCCAGACGTAGACCGGCAGGCCGAGCAGCAGCACGAACAGGCCGTAGTAGACGGTCTGGTAGCCGCTGCCCTGGATCGACCAGTAGGAGAAGGCCATGGCGAGTGCGGCGACGGTCCCGTCCCGGGCGAGGCGGCGCGGGCTCAGGTTGTCCCGGCCCCGGGCCAGCAGCCAGTACAGCTGGGCGGCGGCGGAGAACAGGTACGGGATCACGGCGGTGAGCACGCTCAGCAGCACGATGCGCGTGAAGACGTCCTCGAAGCGGGTGTAACTGAACACGGTGATCAGCGAGGCCAGTACGGTCGAGGCGACGATGCCGAAGGCCGGGACACCGCTCGTGCCGCGCAGCCGGGCGAAGGCCTCGGGGAAGAGCCCGTCGCGGGCGGCGGCGTACGGCATCTCCGCGCACAGCATGGTCCAGCCGTTCAGGGCGCCGATGCCGGAGACGACGGCGGCCGCGGCGACGGCGTCACCCGCCCAGGTGCCGCCGACGATGTTGTTGGCGGCGTCGGTGAACGGGGCGGTGGAGGCGCCGAGTTCGCCGTGCGAGACGGTGCCGAAGACCGCGAGGGTGCCGAGGAGGTAGATGACGGCACAGGCGAGGGTGCCGTAGACGGTGGCGCGCGGCACATTGCGCTCGGGATCGCGGACCCGGCCGGCGACCACGGAGGCGGCCTCCAGGCCGAGGTAGCTGAACAGGGCGATGGCCCCGGCGGCCGAGATCGCGCCGAGCGCCGACTGGTCACTGGCGTTGAAGGCGCCGAAGTTGTCCGGGTCGATGAACAGCAGACCGAGGGTGGCCATCAGGACCAGCGGGACGAACTTCAGCACCGTGGTGATCAGCTGGAAGGCGCCGGTGTTGCGCACTCCGCTGAGGTTGACCGCGGCCGGGATCCACAGCCCGACGAGCGCGATGAGGATCGAGAACCCGGTCCTGTGGCCGGTGTTGAGGAAGACCTCGACGTAGCCGACCCAGGCCACCGCGATCGCCGCGTTCCCGGCCCAGGCGGTGATCCAGTACGACCACGCGTTGAGGAACCCGGTGAACTCGCCGAAGGCCTCGCGGGCGTACACGTACGGGCCGCCGCTCGCCGGGACACGCCGGGACAGCGACCCGAACGTCACGGCCAGGGCGAGTGCGCCGAGGGTGACGGCGCCGAACGCCACGAGGGCGATGGGCCCGTAGGGTGCGAGCGCCGACGGCAGGGCGAAGACTCCGGTACCGATGATGCTGCCGATGACCAGCGCGGACGCGGCGGACAGGCCGAGTTGCGCTCCGGGAGCGGGCCTTGCCCCGCCCCTCGCCGACCTGGACATGGCTGTACTCCCTCTGCTCGAAGCCGCTGAGGTCTCCCTCCTGCTTCGATCCTTCTCCGCCACGTCCGGCCGGGTGAGCGGCCACAGGTCCCGCACCCGGGCCATTGGTCCCGGCGCGGGGTGCCCGCCCGGCCCGGATGTGTCCTCAGGAGTGCGGGACCACGGCCACCGGGCAGTCCACGTGGTGGACGACGGCGTGGGTGACGGGACCGGTACGGGGCCCCACGGGCCGCTCGGTGAGCCGGTGGCCCACGACGAGAAGGGAAGCACCGGAGGCGGCGCGCACCAGCACGGACTGAGCCCTTCCGGTGGCGACGGTCGTCAGGACCTCGACGTCGGGGTACTTCTCCTCCCACGCCCGCAGCCTGTCGTCGAGGAGTTCGCGCGACGGGTCCGCGGAGGCCTCGCGCGGTCCCGTGCCCAGCGGAGCACCGGCCTGCCGGGCATACACCGCCCGCAGCCGGGTGCCGCGCAGCCTGGCCTCCTCGAAGGCGAACCCGATCACCTCGTCGCACACGTCGGCGACATCGACGCCGAGCACCACGTCGCGACAACCGGTGCGCGTGGACGCGCTGCCGTCCGCCGCAGGCAGGTGTTCGTCAGCGGCCTCCTCCCCGGCCCGGACGAGCACCACGGGGCGTTCGGCCTTCGCGATCACGCCCAACGCCACGGATCCCACGAGGAATCCGGTGAAGCCGCTCAGCCCGCGCGAGCCCAGCACCAGCAGGTCCGCCTGCTCGGCGGCGCGCAGCAGCACCTCGGTGGCCGGGCCCTGTGCCGGCTCGTCGTCGAGGCGCGTGCCGGGGCTCGTCGCACGGACCCGGTCCTCCGCCTGCCGCAGGACCCGTCGCGCCAAGTGGCGCTGCACCGCGCCCGCCGACGCCTCCCGGCCGGCACCCGGGCCTCGTTGCCAGGCGTGCACCAGCCGCAGCTTCCGGCCCCGGCGCTGCGCCTCACGGGCGGCCCATTCGGCCGCGGCCAGGCTCTCGGCCGATCCGTCCACTCCTGCGATCACCGACGCGAGCATGACGTACACCTCACCCTCACTCCCACTGCTTCTCACGCCCAGCGTGGCGTCCCGCCGGGCGGCCGAGGAGGGGCCATCAGGGCTGTGCGCGGGGCCGTCCGGCCCCGGTGTTCAGTCGGTCAGCAGCAGGCGGACCGTCTCCCCCGGCCGCACGCAGACCGCGCGGTCCGGCAGTTGTACGTCGATGGGTGAGCGGTCGGACGACGGTACGGCGATCTCCAGCCGGCCGTGTTCCAGGCGCAGCCGTACGCCCCAGTGGCCCTGGTAGCGCAGGGCGAAGCCGTAGGACGACAGCTCGGGCAGCGGCACCGGGTCCAGCCACAGGGCGCCCTGGCGGGTCTCCAGCCCCGTCAGGCCACGCTGGACGAGGTCGAGGGTGCCGGCCATGGCGCCGAGGTGGATGCCCTCCCCGGTGGTGCCGCCCTGGACGTCGGCGATGTCGCCCTGGAGTGCCTCCTGGCAGAACTTCCACGCCTCGGCGCGCCGGGCCCGGGCCAGGATCCAGCCGTGGACCAGCCCGCTGAGCGTCGAGCCGTGGCTGGTGCGGTGCAGGTAGTGGTCGACGGTGCGGTGCCAGGTGTCGTCGTCCAGGCGGTATCCCAGGCGCTGGAACAGGCCCCGGAGTTCACCGGGTGAGAAGAGGTAGCCGAGCATCAGCACGTCGGCCTGCTTGGACGCCTGGTACCGGTTGACGGTGTCGCCCTCCGCCTCCAGGATCCGGTCCAGGCGCCGGATGTCGCCGTACTTCTCCCGGTAGCGCTCCCAGTCGAGTTCGACGAGGTCGCCGTAGCCGTCGAACTGGCTGATGACACCGCTGTGGAAGGGCACGTGCAGGGTGCGGGAGACGTCCTCCCACTGCTCCAGCTCGCCGCCGTCCAGTCCCGTGCGTTCGACGAGTTCCCGGCGGCGCGGCTCGGGCAGGTTCTCCATCAGCTCCAGCGTGCGGGCGAGCACCCAGGCGGCGGTGACGTTGGTGTACGTGTTGTCGTCGAGGCCGGGGCCAGGAGCTCCGGGGTAGGCCTCGTGGTACTCGTCGGGCCCCACCACGCCCCTGATCCGGTGGCGCCCGAGGCCCGCGTCCCAGACGGCGGAGTCGGCCCAGAAGCGCGCGATCTGCAGCAGCATCTCGGCGCCCTTGGTGTGCAGGAACTCCGTGTCACCGCTGGCCTGGCAGTACTGCCACACGTTGTACGCGATCGCCGAGCCGACATGGTGCTGGAGGTGCGAGTGGTCCGGCAGCCAGCGTCCGGAACGGGGGTTGAGGTGCAGCTGCTGGGTCTCCTCGCGTCCGTCGCTGCCGCTCTGCCACGGGTACATCGCCCCGCGGCGGCCCACCGCCCGGGCGGCGGTGCAGGCCCGTTCCAGGCGGCGGTGACGGTAACGCAGCAGGGCCCGGGAGACCTCGGGGAAGTGCAGGTTCAGATAGGGCAGGACGAACAGCTCGTCCCAGAAGACGTGCCCGCGATAGGCCTCGCCGTGCAGTCCACGCGCCGGCACCCCGACGTCGAGGTCCGCGGTGTGCGGGGACAGCGTCTGGAGCACGTGGAACAGGTGCAGGCGCAGGATGCGGCCCGACTCCCCGGGGACGTCGAGGTCGGCGCGGCGCCACAGCTGGTCCCACGCCGTCAGGTGCGATTCGAGGAGCTCCTCGAAGCCGGGTGCCCGTCCGACCCGCTCGACGGCGGCGTACAGCGGATCGCTGATGGCCGGGTCGCGCGAGGTGTGCAGGGCCACCGTCTTGTCGACGGTGACCGTACGGCCCGCCGACAGCTCCGGGCGCAGGCACTGGACGGCACGCAGCTCGTCGTGTCCGGGCGTCACCTCGGCCCCGGCGGTCAGCCGGGCCGCCATGCCGATCCGGATGTCCGAGGTGCGGGTGCGGCAGCGCAGCCACACCGTGTCCCCGGTGGCCGTACCGGCCTGCACATGGGTGAGATGACGGCCGTCGAGGTCGCGGTAGCGGGCCACACCGGAGTTCGTGACGCCGCCGTCGAGCGCCGCCTCGACCTCCAGCACGCCCGAGAATCCATGGGCCGTGAACTCGGTGCGCAGGGCGGCAAGATGAGGGTCCGCCATGTGCACCAGACGCTGCTGACGCACCTCCAGCTCCCGGCCCTCGCCGAGCCCGTACCGCGTGCGCCGCTCCAGCAGTCCGGAGTCCAGGTGCAGGTCCGTGCGGTGATCGAGGACGGTGGCGTTGTCGGGTGTCAGCCACTGCCCGCCGGGGAGGCGGAACCGCAGGGACAGCCAGTCGGGCACGTTGACCATGTCCTCGTTCTCGACCTGGCGGCCGGACACCTCGGAGGTGAGCCGGTTGTAACAGCCCGCGACGTACGTCCCCGGGTGGTGGACCTCGTCCGCGGCGCACTCGGGAAGCGCTCCCCGGGTGGCGAAGCGGCCGTTGCCCAAGGTGCACAGCGACTCCCGCAGCCGCTCGTCCGCGGGAACGTAACCCTCGTACTCCCAGGTCCAGCCCGTCACGTCGACCCTCCTCACACCAGCAGTTCCCCGGGAGCCTGCTCAACCGGGCCGACGCACGTTCACACCCGCTGGGGCACGATCGCCACCGGGCACTGCGCGTGGTGCAGCAACGTATGGGCCACCCGGCCCAGTTGCAGACCGAAGTGACCGGTCCGCCGACGCGCTCCGACGATCACCAGGTCCGCGGCGGCGGAGCGGTTCAGCAGCACCTTGCGCGCCGCACCCTCGACGGTGCTGCGGCGTACCCGGACCCCCGGGTGGTCGGCCACCGCGTCGTACAGCAGGGCGTCGAGCTGCGCGGACGCCCGCTCCTCGTGCAGGTGCGCCGGGTCCTCGGCCAGCCGGGGCTCGTCGGCGCCCTCGTGCGCGGGGCAGCGCCAGGAGCGTACGACGTCGAGAACGGCGCCGCGCGTCTCGGCCTCGCGGAAGGCGAAGCGCACGGCCTCACCGCCGGACGCGGGATCGCCCGCGCCGAGCACGATCCGTTCGTGCGTTCCCGCCACGCCGGCCTTGTCACCCCGGACCACGATCACCGGGCAGTGCGCCCGGGCCGCCACGGCCAGACCGACCGAACCGAGCAGCAGGCCCTTCAGCTCGCCGCGTCCCCGCGAACCCGTCACCAGCGCGGAAGCGTTGTGACCTTCGCGAAGAAGCGCGTCCACCGCCTCCTCGGGAACCACTTCCGCGGACACCTTCACGTCGGGGTTGCGCCGCTGGGCGCGCTCCGCCGCGGTCCCCACGATGTTCTCCGCCATCACCTGTTCGGTCGGACGGTCGAGGCCCGCGGAGGGTGCGACATCCTCGTAGCGCTCCCACAGCGATGCGTACACCAGCCTCAGCGGCAGGCCCTGGCGGGCCGCCTCGTCCACCGCCCAGTCGAGCGCGACCAGGCTCGAGTCCGATCCGTCGACTCCCACGATCAGGGGCAGCTCCACCGTCCCCACCACCTTTCGTCGGACCGCACGGGGCGTGCGGCACGGGGCTCCACCTTCACGGTCGCTCCGATGGCCGGTCTTCGCCAGGGGCCGTTCGGCCCCCGCGCGGGACAGCGGGGAACGACCCGTGCCGGCGAGGGCCACTCGGCCCGGTGACCGGCCCGCTCAGCCCCTGGGCAGGTACGGGGTCCGGCTCGACGCTGAAAGCGAAGGCAGTGAAGGAGGACCAGCCATGAAAGCCACGAAGATCGGCTCCGTGATGGTCGGGGACGTCGTCGCCGTCACCTGCGACACCCCGTTCAAGCAAGTCGCCCGGGTGCTGGGCGACCACCGCATCAGTGGGGTGCCGGTCGTCGACGAGGACGACAAGGTCCTCGGGGTGATCTCGGAGACGGACCTGATGCTCCGGCAGGCCATGGGCACCCGCACCCGTCCGTGGCGGGGGCGTCTGCGCCGTGGCAGCCGCAGAACCGCGGCGAAGAGCCGGGCCCGGACCGCCGGCGGACTCATGTCGGCACCGGCCGTCACCGTGCGGGCCGACGACACGATTCCCGAGGCCGCCCGGCTCATGGCCCACCGCCGCGTCGAACGGCTGCCCGTGGTGGACGAGGAGGACCGGCTCGTCGGCATCGTCACCCGCCGCGATCTCCTGGAGGTCTTCCTGCGCAGCGACGAGGAGATCCGCCGCGCGGTGCAGCAGGAGGTGCTCCTCAACACCCTGTGGCTGGCTCCGCAGAACGTCACTGTCTCCGTTCGCAATGGTGTGGTGACCCTCGCGGGGGAGCTGGAACGCCGCAGCGAGAAGTCCATCGCCCTGCGCACCACCGGGCGGGTGGACGGGGTCGTGGGCGTGGTCGACCGCCTCACGTACCGGCTCGACGACGCGCGGCTCCAGCCGGCCGAACAGGCCCTGCACGGCGTGGCCGACAACTGGCTGCGCAAGTTGTGACCCTTGCCGGTCACACGGACGATCGGAGACAGTCATGGTTCCTCTCCTGCTGATGGGCGCGGCCGTGGTGGGCGCCGGCCTGGTGTTCGGGTACAGCTCGTTCATCGTCGGCTTCGTCCTGATGGCGGTCGGCGTCCTGGGTCTGATCGCGTTCATGTCGACGCCGGGCGTGGTCCGGCGGCCCGGTGAGCACGAGGTCGTCATCGAGAAGCACTTCATCGGAGACGGCGAGGATCACCGTCACTACCGGACATGACCGGGTGACGGCACGCACCAGGGGCCGACCGGCACGAACACCGTGCCGGTCGGCCCGGGTCGCTGACGGCCGCCCCGCAGCACCGTGGAAGCAGAAACGGATCCGGGAGGCGGCCATGACCGAACACGCCGACGGCGGCGACCGCATCGTGGTGGGTGTCGACGGTTCCGAGGCGTCCCGGGCGGCGCTGCGCTGGGCGACCGAGGCGGCGCGCCGACTCGGAGCGGAGGTCGTGGCCGTGCACGCCTGGGACCCGGCGCCGGCCCTCGCCCCCTACGCCCGCGTGCGTGACCGCGCCCAGCAGGCGGCTCAGCGGGAGCGTGCGGCCGAAGTCCTCGCCGCCGCCGTCCGGGAGACCGTCGGCCCCCGGGTCGATCCCGCGGTGCGTGCCGTCCTGGTCGAGGGCCCGGCTGCGCGTGTCCTGCTCCAGCAGTCGCGCGGTGCCCTTCTGCTGGCCCTGGGCCTCAGCCGTCCCGTCCAGGACGGGCCGCGGCCGGCGGTCAGCTCCGTGGGCCGTGAGTGCCTTCGGGGTTCCCCGGTCCCCGTGGTGGCGGTGCCGGTGCCGGTCTCCGAGCGGCCCGTGCCGGCTCTGCGGGCCGTCGGACCGTATGAGGTCGTCGTGTAGCCGACCGGCGGATCAGGCGACCGCCGAAGGGCCGGGCCCGTCGGCGGTGGCCTTTCGCGGGCCGGCGGCCGACGGGTTGCTCAATGGCTCACGCGCGCACGCCGATCCGCTTCCACGGGCCGAGGCGGCGCCGGTGCGGGGGCGGTGCCGGGCGGCGTCTGCTCTGCGGGCCGTCGGACCGTATGAGGTCGTCGTGTAGCCGACCGGCGGATCAGGCCACCGCCGAAGGGCCGGGCCCGTCGGTCGTCGCCCTTTCGCGGGCCGGCGGCCGACGGGTTGCTC
Source organism: Streptomyces sp. SAI-135 (assembly GCF_029893805.1). Taxonomy (NCBI): domain Bacteria; kingdom Bacillati; phylum Actinomycetota; class Actinomycetes; order Kitasatosporales; family Streptomycetaceae; genus Streptomyces; species Streptomyces sp. SAI-135. The sequence continues at coordinate 8,084,747 of NZ_JARXYP010000002.1, read as the reverse complement.
AATGGCTCACGCGCGCACGCCGGTCCGCTTCCACGGGCCGAGGCGGCGCCGGAGCGGGGGGCGTCTGCGCCCGGCGACGTGCGACGCGCAGCGCGAGTGCGTCGAAGAGTGCGGTGAGGACGACGGTCACACCCATCGACGCGAACAGCAGGAGCACGAACCTCTCCCAGAACTCCGGCGTGAGACTGGTACCCACGGTCCTCTCCCCCTCTCGGAATCGGCGTCGTTCCCCTCGTGCCTCCAGTCCACTCCGCCGCCGCCGTCGGCGCATGAGGCGACCGGCCCGCATCCGGGGCCACAGCGGCCCTTGTACCGGGCCGGCGGTGGGAGGCGGAGCCGTGGGACGGGTCACCGCACCAGGACCCGCTCCCCCGAGCGCGGCACCGCCGCGGTCCAGCCCAGCGTCCGGTCGATACGGTCGCGCAGTGCGGCGGCCGCCTCCGGCTCGCCGTGCACCAGGTAGGTGGCGTGCGGGGCGGGGGCGCCCCGGAGCCAGTCGATGATCTGCGCGGCGTCGGCGTGTGCGGAGAAGTGCGGCACGTCGGCGACGAGAGCGCGGACCGGGACGTACTCGCCGAACATCTTGATCACCTTGGCGCCGTCGACGAGATCCCGTGCCCGGGTGCCCTGGGCGGCGAAGCCCACCACGACGACGGCGTTGCGCGGATCGGGCAGCAGGCGCCGCAGATGGTGCAGCACCCGCCCGCCGGTGGCCATGCCGGACGCCGACACGATGACGGCCGGTCCGCCCGAGCGGCTGAGTTCGACGGACTCGTCGATCGAGCGTACGGCGCGGAACGGCTCGGGACTCAGAGCGGCGGTACCCGCGACCGCGACCTCGGGGCGCAGTTCGGGGGCCCGGGCGGCAATCGCGTCACGGTAGACGTCGAGGGCGGCCAGGGCCATCGGGCTGTCGACGTAGACCGGCACCGCCGCCGGGAGCCTGCCCTCGCGGCGCAGTCCGGCGAGTTCGTGCAGGAGGATCTCGGTGCGGTCGAGTGCGAACGCCGGGATGACGACGGTGCCGCCCCGGGCGAGAGTCCGGGTCAGCACGTCGGCGAAGTGGGTCCGGCCGGCCTGCTCCTCGTGGCGCCGGTTGCCGTAGGTCGACTCCATGAGCAGGACGTCGGCTCCGGAGAACGGCTCGGGCGGGAGCAGCAGCGGGTGGCCCGGGCGGCCGAGGTCGCCACTGACGGCCAGGGTGCGGCCGTCCTCCAGGGTGAGCCGGGCCCAGGACGATCCGAGGATGTGCCCGGCGGGGTGCAGGCTGAGGCTGGTCCCGGTGGCGATGCCGGCGGTCGTACGGGGCGGCACGGCGTCGACGAGCTTCAGGGTGCGGTCGACGTCCGAGTCGTCGTACAGCGGTTGCGCGGGGCGGTGTTTGGACCAGCCGTGCTCGTTGGCGTGCCGGGCCGTCTCCGTCTGCAGTCTGGCGCTGTCGCGCAGCACGATCTCCATGAGCCGCGCGGTGTACTCCGTCGTCACGATCCGGCCCCGGAAACCGTGCCGCACCAGCCGGGGCAGGTAGCCGCAGTGGTCCAGGTGGGCGTGGGTGACCACGACCGTCTCGATGTCCGCGGCGTCACAGGGCAGTCCGCGCCAGTTGCGCCTGCGCAGCTCCGCGATGCCCTGGAAGAGACCGCAGTCGACCAGGACACGGGCGTGGTCGCTCTCGACCAGGAACTTGCTGCCCGTCACGGTGCCCACGCCGCCGAGGAACGTCAGCAGGGCGGGCCGGGACGAGGTTGTTGCCGGACCGGCCGGTCCCGATACCACAGTGGTCATGACACACGGCTCCTTCGGTGCGCGCCCTCGTTCGCCTCTCCCCCGCTGCCTGCGTCTCCAGCGTGCGGCCTCGCACAGGCCCTGAGGATGGGCCGACCGGGCCCGAGCACGGTCGGCTGTGGACACGGATGAGGGACCGAACGGCCATCCGGCGTGCTCTGTCCGGCCCATGACCCCGCGGACCCACGCGCGCTCCACTGGAAGCACAGGCAGCCGAGGCCGAGGGAGGCCCCGCCATGACGCACACCGCAGCAGAGACCGTCTCCACGAGGGAGCCGTACGCACCGGACGTGCACCTGATCGAGGTCGCGCACGCCAACGGGGACGCGTACGACGTCGACATCCGCGGACACCGGCTGCTCGTCGACCAGCCCGTGGAGGCAGGCGGCACGGATGTCGCGCCCACCCCGGTCGAGATGTTCGCCGCGTCCCTGGCCACCTGCGTCGCCTTCTACGCGGGCCGCTACCTCGACCGGCACCACCTGTCCCGCCGCGGGCTGCGGGTGCGCGCGGAGTTCACCATGGCCACCGACTCGCCGGCCCGCGTCGGCGCGCTCCGCATCACGCTGACTCCTCCGCCCGCGTTGTCCGCACAGCGTCACGCGGCCCTGCTGGCCGTCGCCTCGCACTGCACCGTGCACAACACGCTGCGGCAGCCGCCGGCGGTCGTCCTCGACCTGGATCCCGCGACGGGTGACGCCATGTGAACGGCGTGAGCGGGTGTGCGGCCGGACAGCTGTCCGGCCGCACACCCGCTCACGCCGTTCACCGCGTCGGGGCGCTCAGCCCTGCCGCACGGGAATGGTTTTGGTCCCCGCCTTCGTCTCCGGGACCGGAACCGTGACGGTCAGCACGCCGTCCTTGTAGTCCGCCGTGGCGTCGTCACCCTTGGCACCGGCCGGCAGCCGGACGGATCGGGTGAAGGTGCCGTAGCGGAACTCGGTGTGGTGCTTGTCCTCGACCTCCTCGGTCCGCTCCGCCCGCAGGATGAGAACCCCTTCCGTGACAGTGATCTCGACGTCCTTGGCAGGGTCGACGCCCGGCAGCTCCGCCCGCAGGACGTACGTGCCGTCCGTCAACCGCTCCTCGATCCGGATACCGTGCGTCCCCGGCGCCGTGTGCGCCACGGGAAGGCCGGTCTCGACCCAGCCGAACAGGTCGGGCAGGGCCGGCCAGCCGGTGAGCCGCTCGATCATGCCGCTCATGTCACCCTCCTCTTCGCTCGTGACGGTTCAAGCGTCACGCGCGAGGACGGGTACGCGCGTGAGCCGACCGGCCCCGCGAGGGACCCGGTCGGCCCTTTCGGACGGTCCTGTTCTTCCGCATGACAGGTCATGGCCTTCCGCCTCACCGGTCAGGTCCTTCCACCGCACCGGTCAGGTCCTTCCACCGCTCGGCGCGACGCGCGCCCACTCCGACTCCCAGTCGCGCATCCGCCGCCGGTCCAGCCGCAGCCGGGCCAGCCATCCGCATCCGAAGGCCACGGCACCGGTGCCTGCCGCGACCAGCACACCCGTCAGCGCCGACTGGAGCCGCGCCTCGGCCGGGGTGAGCGGGGTCCGCGCCAGGTCGCCCCGGCGATCGATCCACACGGTGACCGCCGAACCCGTCGTGCCGCCCAGTCCGACCCGGGCCACTCCCGTGCGGGTGGAACCGTCCGGAGCCGTCCAGCGCACCTTCGCCCGCACCGTGTCGCCGGCGCCGTCCCCCGTCAGCGCGGGGGTTCCGTCCGCGTTCTCGATGAGTGTCGCCGATACGGCGTGCAGTGCGGCTCGCCGGGCGGCGAGCCCGTCCTCCATGGCCACGCCCGCCGCTTGCCCCGCGAGCCAGCCGCCCGCCAGCGCCACGATCCAGGTGGCCAGGACGATCCAGGTCTCCACCCTGTCACTGCGCCGCCGGAGCGGATTGCGCCGCCACCGCCACAGCAGCTTCCTCCTCATGCGCCCCCGCGTCGTCCTCGCCATGAGTCGGCACCTCCTCTCACCGGTGGCTGTCCGACGGGGCCGGAAGGTCCCGGTCCGCGCCGCCTGCCGGGGTGGCGCCGGGAAGGTCCGGGTCGAGGTCCGGCCTGCGGGGCGGGCCCAGCAGGGCGCAGTCCACGTCCACCACTCCCTCCACGGCCCGCACCAGACGGGCCGCGACCGGCACGATCGAGGTGTCCCGCACCCGGCCGGTCAAGGCCACGACGCCGTCGCGCACCGTCACCCGGATCGGCTCCACGGGATCGGGGAAGAGAAACGCGACGACCTGGTCCCGTACCTCCCCGGCGATGTCCTCGTCGTCCCGCAGGAACACCTTCAGCAGGTCCGAGCGGCTCACGATGCCCTCCAGGACGCCGTCGGCGTCCACCACCGGCAGCCGTTTGACCTTGCCCCGCGCCATGGCCCGCGCCGCCTGGGCGAGTGTCGCGTCGGCCCTGACGGTGACGGCGGGGGCCGTCATCAGGTCCTCGGCGGTCCGCGCCCCGGCCTTGGACAGGTCGGAGAGCCGGCGCAACCGGGCGTACCGGTCCGGGTCTCCCTCGCGGAACTCCTCCTTGGGCAGCAGGTCCGCCTCGGACACCACGCCCAGGACCCGGTGGTCGCCGTCGACGACGGGCAGGGCGCTCACGTGCCACCGGCCCATGGCCTTGACGATGTCCTTGAAGACCGTGTCGCGCACCAGGGCGACGACGGTGTGGGTCATCACGTCTGCGACGGTGTGCGGGGTGCCGTGCATGGTGGCCTCCGGTGCTGCCGGGACACGGACGGCCACGCCCTCGGGCAGGGCGCAGGACGTCCTGACTCCAGACTGGGCCGCCGGCCCGGGAAGCGCATGGGCCGACCGGTCCCCGTCAAGGTCCCCACCCGGCCTTCGAGGCCCGCCGGGACTTTCCGCCGGCTCGCTCCACGGCCCGGGATCTCGCGCCCCTGCGGCGCCCGCGAGAAAGGGAGCCGGTGCCCCATGCCCTGCTCCACCACGCGCACTGCCCGGTGGTCCTGGTGCCGGTCGCCGCACAGGCCGGTACGGCAAGGGCCCGTCGGACCCCCCGGCCTGCCCGCACGGCCCTCGCGGCCGGGTGCGTGCGGCGGCGACGCTGGTCGTAGGACTGATGCAGCGTGTCCCGTCCCGGGGCGAAGGAGCTGATCGACCATGACGACCCTTGCCGGAGTACCGGACCGACCGGTCCGGGTCGAAGCGGTGCTCGACGCACCGTTGTCGCGCTGGCTGTGGCTGGTGAAGTGGATCCTGGTCATTCCCCACTACGTGGTGCTGTTCTTCCTCTGGATCGGCTTCACCTTCGTGAGCGTGGCCGCGTTCTTCGCCATCCTGTTCACGGGCCGCTACCCGCGCCCGCTGTTCGACTTCAACCTCGGCGTGCTGCGCTGGAGCTGGCGGGTCGCGTACTACTCGTACGGGGCCCTCGGCACGGACCGCTATCCGCCGTTCAGCCTCAAGGAGGAACCGGACTACCCGACCCGGCTGGACGTGGCCTACCCCGAGCACCTCTCCCGTGGTCTGGTGCTGGTGAAGTGGTGGTTGCTGGCCATTCCGCACTACATCGTCATCGGGTTCTTCCTGGGCGGCCTGCGCATGGGCTGGTGGGACGGCGGCCTGATCGCCGTGCTGACGCTCGTCGCGGCGGTGATCCTGGCCTTCACCGAGAAGTACCCGAAGCAGATCTTCGACCTGGTGCTCGGCCTCAACCGCTGGGTGCTGCGGGTCGCCGCCTACGTCGCCCTGATGACGGACGAGTACCCGCCGTTCCGCCTGGACATGGGAGGCACGGAACCGGCCGGACCTGAGCCGCCGGACAGCCGCAGGCAGTCACAGGACAGTCCGTGAAGGACACCCACCAGGGAGGTGTTGGCCGTGCTTCGCCCCATCGTCGTTGGTCTGGATGGTTCACGTGAGAGTCTCGCGGCCGCCGACTGGGCGGCGCGGGAGGCCCTGCTGCGCGGACTTCCGCTGCGCCTGATCCATGCCTGGGAGGGGCTGCCGTCCGACGCGGCCGACCTTCCCGAACTGGAGGCACCCCGCTACTGGGCGCGGCGGATCCTGCGCGGCGCCATGGACCGTCTCGACGAGCGGTACCCGCAGCTGGCTCTGAGCGGCGACCAGATCGCCCGGCCCGCGGCCGACGCACTCGTCGACGCGGGCGCGGAGTCGGAACTGCTGGTCCTCGGCAGCCGCGCGTTCAGCGGCTTCGGCGGCTTCATGGCCGGTTCGGTGGCGTCGGCGACCGTGGCCCACGTGGTACGGCCCGTGGTCCTCGTACGAGCCGATCAGCCTCCTGAGGACGAGCACCTGCCGGATCCGGCCGGCCTGTCCCCGGCCCGCACCCCCGAGCGTGCCGTCGTGGTCGGCGTCGATCCGGCGCGCTGCGAGGAACTGCTCGCGTTCGCCTTCGACAGCGCCGCCCTGTACGCGGCGCCGTTGCGGGTGGTGTACGCGTGGCAGCTCCCGTACATGCCGGGTGCGGCCGAGGCGAAGGCCCGCGAGGCGGTACGGAAGATCGCCGAACGGAGACTGGCCTCCGTGCTCGCTCCGTGGCGGGAGAAGTACCCCACCGTCGCGCTCCAGCCGCTGGCCGAGGAGGGGCGCCCCGCCCAGCGGGTGCTGGACGCCACGAGCGACGCCTGTCTGCTGGTCGTCGGACGCCGGATCCGTCCGGGCAGGCTCGGCGCCCACACGGGGCCGATCACCCACGCGGTCCTGCACCACGCCCGCTGCCCGGTCGCCGTCGTGCCGCACGAGTGACGGCGAAACGCACCCCGTCCGGCCCCTCACTGAGGCCGTCCGGCCCCTGAGGAGCCGGGCGGTTCGGCGGTACGACGGAAAGAGGCCGTCCGGAAGGAGAGTGCCGTGTTCCAGGTACGCATCCATGGCCGCGGCGGACAGGGTGCCGTCACGGCCGCGGAGTTGCTGTCGGTGGCAGCGTTCGTGGAGGGCCGGTACGCCCAGGCCTTCCCCAGCTTCGGCTCGGAGCGCACGGGCGCGCCGGTGATGGCGTTCTGCCGCATCGACGACCGGCCGATCCGGGTACGGGAGCCGGTGATGTGCCCGGACGCGCTGGTGGTCCAGGACCCGACGCTGCTGCACCAGGTGAACGTCTTCGACGGACTGCACCCCAGAGGTGCCGTACTCGTCAACTCACCGCTTTCCGCTGAGGAATTGGGGCTGGCGGAGTTCGTGGTGGCCGGCCGTGTGCTGACCGTGCCCGCGACCGCGCTGGCCCTGCGTCACTTCGGGCGCCCGGTGCCGAACGCCGTCCTGCTGGGCGGCCTCGCCGCGCTGACCGGCTGTGTGGCGATCGACTCGCTCGTGGCAGCCGTCGGGGAACGCTTCCCGGGCAGGCTCGGCACCGCCAATGCGGACGCCGCCCGGGAGGCGTACGAGCACGTGAGGCACGCGCGGGAGGAGCACGTCCATGCTGAAGCAGACTGAGGGATCCCGTGCGGTCGCCGAGACCGTCGCGTACTGCCGGCCGGAAGTGATCGCCGCCTATCCGATCTCTCCGCAGACCCACATCGTGGAGGAGCTCAGCCGCCTGGTGAAGTCCGGCGTGCTCGGCCCTTGCGAGTACGTCAACGTCGAGTCCGAGTTCGCCGCGATGTCGATGTGCATCGGAGCCTCGGCGGCAGGCGCCCGTACCTACACGGCGACCGCGAGCCAGGGCCTGCTGTACATGGTGGAGGCGCTCTACAACGCCTCCGGCCTGGGCCTGCCGATCGTGATGACGGTGGCCAACCGGGCCATCGGCGCCCCCATCAACATCTGGAACGACCACAGCGACACCATGTCCCAGCGCGACTCCGGCTGGATCCAGCTGTACGCGCGCGACAACCAGGAGGCGGCCGACCTGCACCCGCAGGCCTTCCGGCTCGCCGAGGAACTGTCCCTGCCGGTGATGGTGTGCATGGACGGCTTCGTGCTCACGCACGCCTGGGAGCGGATCGAGGTCCCGGAGCAGGCACAGGTGGACGCCTTCCTGCCGCCGTACGAACCCCGCCAGGTCCTCGACCCCGACGAGCCGGTCTCGATCGGCGCGATGGTCGGCCCGGAGGCGTTCACGGAGGTGCGCTACCTCGCCCATGCCAAGCAGATGCGGGCGCTGGAGGCGATCCCGGACATCGCGCGCGAGTTCCGGCAGGCGTTCGGGCGGGACTCCGGCGGGCTGATCCACCCCTACCGTTGCGAGTTCGCCGACACGATCGTCGTCGCCCTCGGCTCGGTGCTCGGCACGGTCTGCGACGTCGTCGACGAGATGCGTGAGGCCGGGGTGCGGATCGGGGCGCTGGGGATCACCTCCTTCCGGCCGTTCCCCCTGGAGGCCGTACGGACCGTGCTCGGCAACGCCCAGCGGGTCGTCGTCCTCGAGCGCGCCCTCGCGGTCGGCATCGGAGGGATCGTCTCGGCGAACGTGCGCACCGCGCTGTCGGGAATCCGGCTCGACGGGCACACGGTCGTCGCCGGACTCGGCGGGCGGCCGATCACCAAGGACTCGCTGCACCGGCTGTTCACCGACGCGATCGCCGGACGTCTCGGGCAGCTGGAGTTCCTGGACCTCGACACGGAGCTGGTGGAGCGGGAGCTGGCGCGGATGGCTCGCACCAGGAGGTCCGGCCCGTCCGCGGAGAACATCCTGCGCGACCTGGGGAGCAACCGATGAGTGCCGTACAGCAGGTGAAGTTCTACCAGGTCGGCAGCCACGCGGCCGGAAACCGGCTGCTGGCACCGGAGCTGCGCTCCGACCAGGCCGACCCGGGCCGTTGCAACGCGCTCACCTCGGGCCACCGTGCCTGTCAGGGCTGCGGCGAGGCACTCGGCGCCCGGTACGTGCTGGACGCGGCCCAGCGGGCGTCCGGCGGCAAGGTGATCGCGGTCAACGCCACCGGCTGCCTGGAGGTGTTCTCCACCCCGTATCCCGAGACCTCCTGGCAACTGCCGTGGCTGCACTCGCTGTTCGGCAACGCGCCGGCCGTGGCCGCGGGCGTCGCCGCGGCCCTGCGCGCCAAGGGCCGTACCGACATCCGAGTGGTCGGGCAGGGCGGCGACGGGGGCACCGTGGACATCGGGCTGGGCTGTCTGTCCGGCATGTTCGAGCGGGGCGACGACGTCTTCTACGTCTGTTACGACAACGAGGCGTACATGAACACCGGCGTACAGCGTTCCGGTGCCACTCCGCCGACCGCGCGCACGGCGACCACCCAGGCGGTGGGCGAGGACCCGGGCGCCCCGTTCGGGCAGGGCAAGAGCCTGCCGCTGATCGCGATGGCGCACGAGATCCCGTACGTGGCCACGGCCACGGTCGCGGGACTGCGTGACCTGGAGGCCAAGGTGCACCGGGCGATGGGCCTGCGCGGCGCCCGGTACCTCCATGTGCTGGTGCCCTGTCCCCTGGGCTGGGGCACGGCGTCCTGTGACACGGTCCGCATCGCCCGGCTGGCCGAACAGAGCGGCCTGTTCCCGGTGTTCGAGGCGCGCGACGGTGAGGTCACCGACGTGACGCCCCTCCGCAGGCGGGTCCCGGTGGAGGACTACCTGCGGCCGCAGAAGCGGTACGCGCACCTGTTCGAGCCCGAGGTCCGCACCGATGTCATCGCCCGCCTCCAGCGGGCCGCCGACCGCAACATCGCCCGCTTCGGGCTGCTGGCGCACAAGGAGGCGTCGTCATGAAGGAGAAGCCGTTCGCCATCACCCTGGACGTGGGCTCCAGCCTGGCCAACCGCACCGGGGCCTGGCGGACCGAGCGTCCTGCCTACGTCGACCGGCTGCCGCCGTGCAACCAGGCGTGCCCGGCCGGGGAGAACGTCCAGCAGTGGCTGTTCCACGCGGAGAGCGGCGACTACGAGTCCGCGTGGCGGCAGCTGATGCGCGACAACCCGCTGCCCGCCGTGATGGGCCGGGTCTGCTACCACCCCTGCGAGACGGCCTGCAACCGGGTCCAGGTGGACGACGCCGTCGGCATCAACGCGGTCGAGCGTTTCCTCGGTGACGAGGCGATCCGGCGCGGCTGGACGGTCGAGGCGCCACGGGAGACCTCCGGCAAACGGGTCCTGGTCGTCGGCTCCGGTCCGGCCGGCCTGTCCGCGGCCTACCATCTGCGGCTGCTCGGGCACGAGGTGACCGTCCGTGAGGCGCAGGACAAGCCCGGCGGCATGATGCGCTACGGCATCCCGCGCTACCGTCTGCCGCGCGAGGTGCTGGACGCCGAGACCGACCGCATCCTGGCCCTCGGGATCACGCTGGAACTCGGCCGACGGGTCGACGACGTGCTGGCCGCGCAACGCGAGGGCGGTTTCGACGCGGTGTTCCTGGCGGTGGGCGCGGGTATCGGCCGCCGCGCCTACATCCCCGCGGGCGACAGCGCGAGGATCCTCGACGCGGTGGCGCTGCTGGCCGGCGTCGAGGGCACGGAGGGCCCCCTGCTGGGCCGGCGGGTGGCCGTCTACGGCGGCGGCAACACGGCCATGGACGCGGCCCGCACCGCCCGCAGGCTCGGCGCCACCGACGCCGTCGTGGTCTACCGGCGCACCCGGGACCGGATGCCGGCGCACGACATGGAGGTGGAGGAGGCCTTGGAGGAGGGCGTGCGGATGAAGTGGCTGTCGACCATCAAGCACGCCGACGGCGGGCGGATCACCATCGAGCGCATGGAGCTGGACGAGTCCGGATTCCCGCAGCCCACGGGGGAGTTCGAGGAGCTGGCCGCCGACACGGTGGTCCTCGCGCTCGGCCAGGACTGCGACCTGTCCCTCCTGAAGGACGTACCGGACCTCTCCGTCGACCACGGGACGGTACGGGTGGCCGAGGGGCTGATGACGGGCCACGACGGTGTCTTCGCCGGCGGCGACATGGTGCCCGCCGAGCGCACGGTCACGGTGGCCGTGGGACACGGCAAGAAGGCGGCACGGCACATCGACGCGTACCTGCGGGGCACGCCCTACGAGCCCGCGCCCAGGCACGCTCCGGCCGACTTCGACCGGTTGAACACCTGGTACTACTCCGACGCCCCGGCGACGGTGCGGCCCACGCTCTCGCTGGCCCGCCGGGTCTCGACGTTCGACGAGGTGGTCCAGGGGCTCGACCAGTCCACCGCCCTCTTCGAGGCCCGGCGCTGCATGTCGTGCGGGAACTGCTTCGAGTGCGACAACTGCTACGGCGTGTGCCCCGACAACGCCATCACCAAGCTGGGGCCCGGCAAGGGCTTCGCCATCGATCTCGACTACTGCAAGGGCTGCGGTCTGTGCGCGGCGGAGTGCCCGAGCGGGGCGATCGAGATGGTGCCGGAGGAGTGACTGCGGGTCAGCCGACGAACTCCGAGACGGCCGCCTTCAGTTCGCTCAGCCCCTTCTTCGCGTCGGTGAAGAACATGCCGGTCTTCGGATCGGTGTAGAGCTCGTTGTCGACGCCCGCGTAGCCGTGGCCCATCGACCGCTTGATGACCACCACGCTCCTGGCCTTGTCGACGTCCAGGATCGGCATACCGGAGATGGCGTTGCCGGGGCGGCGGGCGATCGGGTTGGTCACGTCGTTGGCACCGATCACCAGGGCGACGTCGGCCTGCGGGAACTCCGGGTTGATCTCGTCCATCTCCTTCAGCTGCGTGTACGGCACGTTCGCCTCGGCGAGCAGCACGTTCATGTGCCCGGGCATCCGGCCGGCGACGGGGTGGACGGCGTAGCTGACGTCGATGCCGTGGTCGGTCAGCAGCTTGGCCAGGTCGCCCAGTTCGTGCTGGGCCTGGGCGGCGGCGAGGCCGTAGCCGGGGACGAAGACGACCTTGCTCGCGTAGGCCAGCTGGACGGCCACGTCGTCCGCGGAGACGGGCCGCACCCGCGCCGGAGCACCGGAGCCGGCCGCCGCCGGGGCGCTGTCGCCGGTACCGAAGCCGCCGACCATGATCCCCGCGATCGAGCGGTTCATGGCGTCGGCCATCAGCTTGGTCAGGATGCCGCCCGAGGAGCTGACGAGCATGCCCGCGACGATCAGCGCGGTCTCGTTCAGGACGAAGCCCGCCATCGCGACCGCCGAGCCGGTGAAGGCGTTCAGCAGGGCTATGACGACCGGCATGTCGGCGCCGCCGATGGGCAGCACCAGCGTCACGCCGAACAGGAGGGCCACGGCCACCAGCCCGTACAGCGCCGTACGGGAGTCCGGGGCAAGGACCAGCCAGACGGAACCGGCGACGAAGGAGACGGGCAGCAGCACGTTCAGCGAGCGTGCTCCCGGGAAGACGACCGGCGCCCCCGACACCAGCCCCTGGAGCTTCCCGGCGGCGACCAGCGACCCGGAGAAGGTCACCGCGCCGATGACGATGTCCAGGGCGCCCGGCAGCGAGACCCGTGCGCCCGCGTTCTCGATCCGGAGCAGGTCGTTCACAGCGATCAGCGCGGCCGCCCCGCCGCCGACGGCGTTGAAGAGGCTGACCAGTTGGGGCATGGCGGTCATCCTGACCTCGCGGGCGGCGTAGAGCCCGAGGGCCGCGCCGACGAGTCCGCCCGAGGCGAGCACGAACCAGCCGGCCCGGCTGATCGTGCCTTCGTCGGCCACCAGCCACACCGTGGCGGCGATCGCGACGGTCATCGCCCCGGCCGAGAGCGTGTTGCCCCGGCGGGCCGTGCGCGGGTGGTTCATCAGGTGCAGGCCGATCACGAAGCAGGCCGCCGCGGCGAGAAAGACGTAGTGGACGGTGTCGGAGACGTTCATGACGGTCGCACCTCCTTTCCGGTGGGCGGCTTGGCCTTGAACATCTCCAGCATCCGGTCCGTGACGACGTAGCCTCCGACGACGTTCGTCGCGCCGAACACCATGGCCACGAAGGCCAGGCCGTAGCCGAGCCAGGTGTCCGACTCGGCCGCGATCAGCATCGCGCCGATGACGACGATGCCGTGCACCGAGTTGGAACCGGACATCAGCGGGGTGTGCAGCGTCGCGGGCACCTTGCTGATGACCTCGATGCCGACGAGGACGCTCAGCACGAACACGGTGATCGCGGTGAGGAGATCCAGGTCGTTCATGATGACGTTCCTCCCATCAGGGCCCCGGTGATCTCGTCGGCCGGGTCGAGGACGAGTTCGCCGTCGCGCACCAGATGGCGCAGCAGGGCGACGAGGTTGCGGGCGTACGCGGTGGAGGCGGCGGTGGCCATCGCGGACGGCAGGTGTCCGGCGCCGATGACGGTGACTCCGCCTGCCAGCACGTCCGTCTTGTCGGGCTCGGAGCCCTCGACGTTCCCGCCGAGTTCGCTCGCGGCGAGGTCGACGACGACCGCGCCGGACCGCATCCGCGCCAGGACGGCGCCGCTGACCAGGAGCGGCGGCCGGCGTCCCGGCACCTGGGCGGTGGTGACGACGATGTCGGACCGGGCGATGTGCTCCTCCAGCGCCGCCCGTTGGACCTTCTGCTCCGCCACGGTCAACTCCTGCGCATAGCCACCGCGTTCGGTGCCCGGATCCTCTTCTTGAGGGCTCTGGACGTCGAGGAACCGGGCACCCAGTGACTCCACCTCCCCTCGCGATTCGGGGCGTAGGTCGTACGCCGTGACGACGGCGCCGAGGCGGCGGGCCGTGGCGATGGCCTGCAGCCCCGCCACTCCGGCGCCGAGGACGAGGACCTGCGCCGGGCGCATGGTGCCCGCCGCGGTGGTCAGCATCGGGAAGAAGCGGTCGTAGGAGTCGGCCGCGAGCAGGGCCGCCTTGTAGCCGGCGATGTTCGCCTGGGAGGTCAGCGCGTCCATGGACTGGGCGCGGCTGAGGGTGCGGGGCAGCAGATCGAGGCTGACCGTGCGCACCCCGCGCCGGTGTAGGTCCTGCACCAGGGCGGGCTGCCGCAGCGGTCCGAGCAGTCCGATCAGGGTCTGTCCGGCGCGCAGCGCCCGGGCGGTCTCCGCATCGGGCGGTCCCACGCACAGCACGGCGTCCGCCCGTGCGTACAACTCGTCCGGTGCCACCACGCTCGCTCCTACGGAGGTGTAGTCGGCGTCCGTGAACCAGGCGCCGGAGCCGGCCCCGGTCTCGACGAGCACGTCGATCCCGGCGCGGCGCAGGAGGGTGACTGCCTCGGGGACCAGGGCGACCCGGCGTTCGCCGGGTGCCCTTTCCCGTACGGCGGCTACGGTGACGTCTGCCATGATCTGCTGCCTCTCTCGGCAGGACCCGGGTGCGGGTCTCAGAACTCGAAGACGAGCCGTGCCTCGGCCCGTCCGCCGAGGACCTCGTCGAAGGATTCGTTCACCTGGTCCAGGCGCCGGGGTTCGGCGATGACCTGGGTGCGTCCGGCGGCGTGCAGGGCGAACACCTCGGTCAGGTCCTGGCGGGTGCCGACGATGGAGCCGATGACGGAGATGCCGCCGAGGACGGTCTCGAAGATCGGCACCTTGATCGCCGCGTCGTCCGCGGGCAGCGCGACCATGACCAGGCGTCCGCCGCGGTTGAGGGACCTGTAGGCCTGCTCGAACGCCTTGGGCGCCGCGGCCAGCACCACGGCCACGTCCGCGCCGCCGGCGTTCCTGATCTCCTCGACCGGGTCGTGGGTGCGTGCGTTGACGATCTGGTCGGCTCCCAGTCGGTGGGCCAGGCCCAGCTTGTCCGGCTCCAGGTCGACGGCAGTGACGAAGGCCCCGACCAGACGCGCGTACTGCAGGGCCAGGTGGCCGAGACCACCGACACCGAAGACGGCGACGCGTTCGGCCGGGGTCACCCGCGCGACCTTGATGGCCTTGTAGGTGGTGACGCCCGCGCAGGTCAGCGGTGCCGCGTCGAAGGAGGGGACACCTTCGGGCACCCTGACCACGGCGCCCGCGTTCGCGACGGCGTACTCCGCGTGACAACCGTCCACCGAGTAGCCGGAGTTGACCTGCGACTCGCACAGGGTCTCCCAGCCGGAGACGCAGAAGCGGCAGGTGCCGCAGGAGGAGCCGAGCCACGGGATCGCGACCCGCTCGCCGACGAGGTCCCGGGAGACCCCGGGTCCGACGTCCTGGACGGCGCCCACGCCCTCGTGACCGGGGACGAACGGCGGCCGCGGCTTGACCGGCCAGTCGCCGTGGGCGGCGTGGATGTCGGTGTGGCAGAGCCCGGAGGCCGCCATCTTGACGAGCACCTGGCCGGGGCCGGGCTCCGGGACCGGCAGGTCCTGGATCTCCAGGGGCTTGCCGAAGTCGGTGACGACTGCTGCCTTCATGGTCCGCTCCTCAACTGTTGCCGTTCCGGGGTGTTTTGATCCGGGTCACGAAACGCCGCCCGTCTCCGGCCGCCAGGGAGCAGCCGCCCGGCGTGCCCGTTTCGACGTCGAGGACGAAGACGGGGCGGCCGAGGGCCTCGTACTGGTCGGCGTTCATGTGGAAGGTGCAGTTGTCCACCACGCCGACGAGCATGTCGCCGTCGCCCAGGGCGAACTCGCCGGCCGGGAAGCACCTCGGCTCGCTTCCGTCGCAGCAGCCGGCGGACTGGACGAACATCACCGGCCCGCCGTGGGCGGTGTGCAGGGCCGCGATCGCCCTGCGCGCCGCCCGGGTGGCGGTGACGCGCCCGACGGTGCCGTTGTGCAGCTTCGCGGGCATGTCGGTGCACTCCTTCGAAGGGGCGGGACCAGAACGGTCCCAGCGGCTTGGGTACTGATCGGCGGCCACCGGGCCGAGATCGGCGGGGAGTTCCCGTCCTCGCGAGTTCGGCGCCCTCCTTGACGCCGAACTCGACGTACGAGGTCCAGGAAGTCGTCGTCGCCGACGACCACGGGCGGGGCCGCGCGCCGCTCGTGTGCGGTGCGCGGGTCCGCGTCCGAGGCAGGGGGGAAAGCATCCATGGCACCTCCCGTGCACCTTCCGCCGACCGCTCACCCACGCACCGGCGTGGTCCGCAGAGGCCTGGACGGCCCCGCGCCAGGGCCTCCTGGACCCGGCAGGCTGCGGGGGGCTCACCTTCCAGGGTCGTCGGGCGCACGAAGGAGCGCGATGGGCCACCCGGCCGTAAGACGCGGCCACAGGACCCCTGTTGGGCGACGGGGTCAGTCGGTTACCGGGACCCGCCACACCAGCGTCGTGCCGCCCGTCGCGGGACAGTCGATGGTCAGGTCACCGCCGTACCCCTCGGCGCGGTCGGCGAGGTTGCGCAGCCCGCTGCGGCGGCCCTCGGCCGGGATGCCCACTCCGTCGTCGGACACGGTCAGCCGAACCTCACGCCCGTCGGTCTCCAGGACGACGTCCGCGCGGCCGGCGCGCGCGTGGCGGGCCACGTTGGTCAGCGCCTCGGAGAGCACGGCGATCACGTCGTCGGCGATCTCCCGGGGCACGTCCGTGTCGACCAGGCCCTCCATCCGGATGCTGGGAGCGAAGCCCAGCACCGTAGCCGCCTCGCCGACCACCCGGACCGCCCGGGCCCGCAGTCCCGACCCGGCCCCGCCCTCGCGCGAGCGCAGCCCGAAGATCGTGGACCTGATGATCTTGATGGTCTCGTCCAGGTCGTCCACCGCGCGCACGACCCGCTCCGAGGCCTCGGCGTGCTCGATCAGACGGCCGGCGCTCTGCAACGTCATCCCGGTGGCGAAGAGCCGCTGGATGGCCAGGTCGTGCAGATCACGGGCGATCCGGTCGCGGTCCTTGAGCACCGCGATCTCCTCGGCGTCCTGGCGGCGCTCCGCCAGCTCCATCGCGACCGCGGCCTGCGCGGCGAAGCCCCGCAAGGGCTCGATCTCCTTGTCGGTGAACGGCGTCCGGCCGGTCTCCCGCACCAGCAGAACGACCCCGCGCACCCCTTCCGTGCCCGAACCGATCGGCACCGCGACCGCCGGACCCAGCCCGCCGAAACGCTCCGCGGCACCCGCGACCCGCTCGTCGGTGGAGGCATCGGCGCTGGTGACCGGAGACGCGGAGGCGAAAGCGTGGCCGATGAGACTGCTCGTCACGGGAAGCACGAGCCCGCGGTGCGCGTCGGCCCCCTGTCCCACGGCCAGTTCCACGGTGAGCGAGTCGGTGTCGCCCATGGGTGCCGCGACCAGCGCGAGGGCGGCACCGGTGTTCTCCCGGGCCCGGTCCGCGATCAGCCGCAGCACCTCCGTGTGAGCGGCGCCGGACATCAGACGGTGGGTGATCTCCGCGTTGGCCCGCAGCCAGCGCTCACGCAGCCGGGAGTCCTCGTACAGGCGCGCGTTGTCGATGGCCACACCGGCGGCCACCGCCAACGTGGACAGCACAGCCTCGTCCTCCTCGTCGAACTGCGCGCCGCCCCGCTTCTCCGTCAGGTACAGGTTGCCGAAGACCTGCTCACGCACCCGGATCGGGACGCCGAGGAAGGTGTTCATCGGCGGGTGGTGGGGCGGGAAGCCATAGGAAGCGGAGTGGTCGGAGAGCTTGCTCAGCCGCAGGGGCTCGGGGTGGCGGATGAGCTCCCCGAGGATGCCGTGCCCCTCCGGATACGGTCCGATCTCCGCGATCTGCTCCTCGGTGACCCCGACGGTGTGGAAGGCGGAGAGCCGTTTCCCGTCGGGGCCGATCACGCCGAGGGCCGCGTATTGCGCGTCCACCAGCGCGGCGGCCGCCTCGACGATGCTGTGCAGCGCCTGCTCCAGATCCAGTTCGCGGCCGACCGAGAGCACCGCCTCCAGAAGGCTGTGCACCCGGTCACGAGTGCCGCGGGCCGCGTCCAGACGGGCCTGCAGCTCCTCCAACAGCTCGTCCAGCCTCAGCTGCGGCAGCCCGACACGGGCCTCCCCGGTTCCCTCCGAGCCACCCACCTGCGAACCTCCAGATCCCCTGCGCCGGCCCCCCGTGCCGTCAAATGCCAAGGTAATGGTCCCGGGCACCGGGCGATACAGGGGCAGGTGGCCGGGTGTCGCCCGGGTGGCCCCGTCGGTCAGCCGCGCGGCAGCCGCGCGGCGACGAACTGCGTCAGATCGAGGAGCCGGTTGGTGTAGCCCCACTCATTGTCGTACCAGCCGAAGACCTTGACGAGTTCTCCGTGCGCCTGGGTCAGAGGGGCGTCGAAGACGCACGAGGCCGGGTCGCCCACGACGTCCCGCGAGACGATGGGGGCGTCGGAGACCCGCAGCACGCCCTTCAGCGGACCGTCGGCGGCCTCCCGGAAGGCGGCGTTGACCTCGTCCACGGTCACCGGGCGTTCCAGCACCACGCTCAGGTCGGTCAGCGACCCGTCCTCGACGGGGACCCGCACGGCGATCCCGTCCAGAGTGCCCGCGAGCTCCGGCAGCACCAGGCCGACCGCCCGGGCGGCCCCGGTGGACGTGGGGATGATGTTGACGGCGGCACTGCGGCCGCGCCGCAGGTCCTTGTGCGGGCCGTCCAGGACGACCTGGTCGTTGGTGTAGCCGTGGATGGTCGTCATCAGCCCCTTGACCAGGCCGAAGTGCTCGTCGAGCACCTTGACCATGGGGGCCACGCAGTTGGTGGTGCAGGAGGCGTTGGAGACCACGTGGTCGCGCTCGGGGTCGTACGTTCCCTCGTTGACGCCCATCACCAGCGTGGCGTCGACGCCCTTGCCCGGCACGGACAGCAGCACCTTGCGCGCTCCGCCCTTCAGATGCGCTCCGGCCTGCTCACGGGTCCGGAAGCGGCCCGTGGACTCGATCACTATGTCGACACCGAGGTCGCCCCAGGCCAGCGCGGCCGGATCGCGCTCGGCCGTGACCGCGATGCGGTGTCCGTCGACGGTGATGGAGTCGTCGTCGTGCTCGACGGGGCGGCCGAGGCGGCCGTACGTCGAGTCGTAGGCCAGCAGATGGGCCAGTGCGGCCGGCGAGGTGATGTCGTTGACCGCCACGACCTCGACCGGTGTGCCGGTTTCCTTCTCCGCGCGCTCCAGCACCAGACGCAGGTAGTTGCGTCCGATACGGCCGAAGCCGTTGATTCCCACGCGCACGCTCATGTTCGTCGTCCTCCCCGGTCGGTGTCCGTTTCCCCGCCAGTCTCCTGCGGCCGATCGCGGCAGGGCTTGGGCCGTACGGGGTGCACCGGGGGACGTCCGGCCCCACGGGGTCCGCCGGACCTCAAGATCCTGACCGGAGAGCCTCCAAGGGCACCGGGGCCGTCGGCCCCGTCGCGGAGCCTGTCGGGGTGCGGGCCGAGGGCGACGTGGACGAGCAGGAGATCACCTGACGCGCTGTCGAGCTCACCGACCGGCTGCGCGGCCGACTGGGGAGTGCATGACGCACCGCCAGGACGCCTCCCGCGGGAGCGCCGACCCGCCTCCGTGGCGGGGCGGCCCGGCGGACGAACAGCAGGGCTGACGGGGCGAGGGGCTTCTCGGGTGGCACCCGGCGTCATGACCGGCCGGTCGGCGTACGCGCTCGGCCGGCCCGGAACGGAGGGCCGGGCGGGCACCGGATCAGGGCCGACCGGCCCTGTCGCCGTCGGCCTCGACCGGCTCCAATGTTCTGACCATGGAACAGACGCACGCTCCCCGTACACCACCACGGAATCCTTCATGAGTTCCGGCAACGCCCAGCCCGGCCAGGCCGAACCCCGCCGAACCATCGGGCTCGGCAGCGTCGAGGCACTGCGGCTCCTGGGCGGCGTCTCCTTCGGGCGGATCGGTTTCACCCAGCACGCGCTGCCGGCGATCCGCCCCGTCAACCACGTCCTGGTCGACGGGGACATCGTGATCCGGACCCAGGCCGGCGCGGCCCTGACGTCACACGCCCGGCGGGCGGAGGACCCCGGGGTCGTCGTGGTGTACGAGGCCGACGCCATCGACCCGGACACGCACCTCGGCTGGAGCGTGGTGGTCACGGGCTACGCCCACCTGGTCACCGACCCGGACGAGCTGGACCGGTTCCGGGCGCTGCTTCGGCCCTGGGTGGAGCAGACCATGGACTACGCGGTGCGTATCCGGCCGGATCTGGTCACGGGCATCCGCCTGACCCCGGTCGACAGCTGATCCGTCGCCGGCTGCGGTCATGTGCTCGGTGTGCGGGTCAGTCGTGGGTCACGACAGCCACCGGTGAGAGCGCCGCACGGAGCACCTGGTGGGTCACCGGGCCGATGTGCGGGCCGAGCAGCGCGGGCCGGCGCCTGCGG
Source organism: Streptomyces sp. SAI-135 (assembly GCF_029893805.1). NCBI lineage: Bacteria > Bacillati > Actinomycetota > Actinomycetes > Kitasatosporales > Streptomycetaceae > Streptomyces > Streptomyces sp. SAI-135. The sequence continues at coordinate 8,064,949 of NZ_JARXYP010000002.1, read as the reverse complement.
CCGACAACGACGAGCACCGCCTCCCGGGAGGCGTCCACCAGGTGGGACCCGGCGGTGCCGACCACGGTCTCCACGGCCACCTCGACCCGGGGGAACTTCTCCCGCCAGGGCCACAGCGCGTCGGCGAGCGCCTCGCCCGCTCCGGTCTGCGGCATCTGACGGCCCCCGTCGTCCGGCGCGCCGGACGAGCTCCAGCCGTGGAGCACTCTCAGGCCGGTCCGACGGCGAGCGGCCATGTCGAAGGCGAACTCCAGAACCGTTTCGGCGGGGCGGTCGCGCAGGTCGAGGCCGAGGACCACGTCTCGGCGCGGGCCGGGCGGGGCCGCGGTCCCCCCAGGGTGCGGCCGTTGTCCCGCAGTGGCCCGGACGAGGACGACCGGCCGCTCGGCACGCGCCAGCACGGCCGACGCCACGGAGCCGAGCAGGTACCCGGCGGCCCGGCCGAGGCCCCGCGACCCGAGGACCAGCAGCTCCGCCCCGCGGGCGGCCTCGGTCAGCGCAGCCGCGGGCCGGCCGGAGAGCCGGGCCGTCGTGAGGTGCAGGCCGGGCCGGCGGTACGCGAGGACTGCCGCGATCTCGCGCAGCATGTGGGCGGCGCGGTCCGCGTCGGGCGGCGCGACGGCTTCACCCGCGAACGGCACGTAGTCGTAAGGCGGTTGGTCCCCGGCGTGCACGAGACACAGCGGGGCCGCACGGGAGAGGGCGTCGTCGGCCGCCCACTGCGCGGCGGCGACGCTCTCGGGTGAACCGTCCAGGCCGACCATGACGATGCCGGGCATGAAGCTTCCTCCCAAGTCGTCGTCGGCATCATCACGGTGTCGTCCACGGTTCCGACACCAGGTGCGGTGCCCGCCGTGGAGTGGCGGGGCCCTGGGGGCCGTAGCCGAGGCGGATCAGCATCTGGGCATGGCCGGTGTGGTCGGGCGCGGGGTTGAGATCCAGGCGCAGGTCGGGCCATTCCATGGGCTGGTGCAGCAGGGACGCGCACAGGCCGTTCGCCGTGGCCACCAGCAGCACGTGTTCGAGCGACTCTCCGGCACGCAGCCAGTCGGTGCGCCGGTCGTGTTCGGTCGTGAGCAGAGCGATGACCGGGGTGGTCTCGAAGGCCTGGGCGGGCAGCCGTTCGGGATGCCGCTGCGCGGTGAAGTCCCGCATCGGGATCTGCTCGCGCGCGTCCTGCGGTCCGAGTGCCGCCGCCGGCAGACCTATGTCGGCGGCCGCGTCCTCGTCCGGGTGCAGCCAGCGGCGGCTCTCCATGCCGCGCTCCGTGTCGGTACGGCTGCGGTGCTCGGCCTCGGCGGCCACCCGCAGAAGACGGACCGTCTCGGTGTGCTCGGGGAAGGTGAGCAGGGCACCCTCCGTGTGCGCGGCCTCGGCGAGCTCGGCGCGGACCGCCGAGGGGACCGGACGGTCGGAGAAGGGCATACGGCTGCTGTGCCTGCGCCAGACGGCCGGATAGAGGTCGGCGCGGAACTTCCCGGCGTTGCGGTGGACGGGGGCCGTCATGCGGACCATCGCGAGCAGACCGGGGTCCTCGGGCCTGGGCAGCAGGCGTACCACGGGTGACCAGCCGAAGTGGAGTGCGGCGACCCGGAGGTTGAAGACGGACGCGCCCACCGACAGGTGCAGGGCTCGGCCGACGGGGTCGGCGTGGCGCAGGCTCCGTTCCGGGGCGGCGCGCACCTCCAGGGTGACCGTGTCCGGGTCCAGCCGATAGCGCCAGGGCTGGCTGTTGAAGAACGAAGGCGCCGCCACGGCGGCCGACAGACAGGCCTCCAGGGTCGTGGCGTCGAGAGATGCGATGCGCATGATGCCCTCCTCCCGCACGAGCGTCGGACGAGTCCTGTGCTTCGAGGGTGGGGCAGCAGGCGGGGCGCGGTGAGGGGGTCGATGGTCCCTCGCCCGAGGCCGACCGGGGTACCGCATAAGCGCCCGGCAGGCCGGGACGGCCGGCCCGCCGACCTGGACCGGGCCGAACGGCCCTGCCGGACGCGCGACGTGACCCCGACGGCCCCTGTGACGACCCCTGACCGGCCCCTGCCGGACACGGTCACCGGCTGTCACCTTCCTGAAGGACGACAGTGACGATGGGGAAAGAGGTGCGGACCCATGGCCGGGCGTACGAGCAAGTGGCTGTGGCGGTGGCGCGGCAACCCGCTGCGGCGGCACGACGACGTGCTGGAGGCGTGGCTCGTGCTGGCCGTCTGGGTACTCGTCGCCGTGGGCGGCACGGTCGCCGGTGTCCTGACGGCTCAGGCGGCGGACGAGGTCTTCGCGCGGCAGCGCGCCGAACGGACTGCGGTCAGGGCCGTGCTCCTGTCCGACACCCCGCGGGCCACCGCCCACAGCTACCGCGTCCTGGCCGCGGTCCGCTGGACGGCACCGGACGGGTCCGTGCACAAGGACAAGGCCCTCGTGGAATCGGGTCTGCGGGCCGGAGCCGAGGTCGGGGTGTGGACCGGCCCCCAGGGCGGCCTGGCCACCGCACCGCCGAGCCGGACCGAGGCGTCCGTGGAGTCCGCGCTGCTGGGGGCGGCGTCCGCCTTCGCGCTCTCGGGCGTCGTGTGGGGAGCGGGGAGCGTCGTGCGCCGGGGACTGGACCGTCGCCGCCTGGACCGGTGGGGCGAGGAGTGGGACCTGATCGGCCCCCGCTGGGGACATCGGACCGGTTGAGCACTGCTCACGGGCGAGTGCGCTCTTCGCGGCGAAGTCGAGAGCCTCCCGGCCCGGCGGTGGGCCCGGTCGGCCTCTGCCCAAGGCCCGGCAGGTCTTGGAGGCTGACGGTGAGCGCGCCGTGGCGTGCGGCGCCGCATCCCGTAGGGCGGTTGCCATGGTCGTCCTGGCCGCATTCCTGCACCTGTTGATCCTCGCGGGCGCGTTGTACGACACCGCCCGCTTGTGCGCGTCCCGCCACGGGACCTCACGGCTGCGACGTGGACGCGGGCCGGGGGCGACGGAGAAGCGGCTGGTGGCACAGCGGCTGCACGGCCGGATCGACGCCGCCGCCTACCGGGCGCGGATGTGCGAACTCGCGGAGGGCCGCCGCCCGGTCCGCCGACGGCGTCCGGGGCAGGCCCTTAGCGCAGAGCGTCCGAGGCCGGCACCCCGCCCCTTCGTGGTGCGCCTCGCGCGTGCTGCACGCTCTCTGACGGGCACACTGGACGTGCGTACGAAACCGGGTGGTCCCTTCGGACCGGGTCCGGCGCGATGACGGCGGGGGCAGGCGGCCCACCGCTGCGGCTCACGGGAGCGAGGGAGTCCAGATGACAGACGTACGTACCTTCAGCGCTCAGGATCCGATCCGGGTCTTCCTGCTGGACGACCACGAGGTCGTACGCCGTGGTGTGGCCGATCTGCTGGACGCCGAGGACGACATCAGCGTGGTCGGCGACGCCGCCGACACCCGACACGCCCTCCTGCGCGCGCCCGCCGTACGCCCGCACGTGGCCGTGCTCGACGTCCGCCTGCCCGACGGCGACGGCATCACCGTCTGCCGCGAACTGCGCAGCCAGATGCCGGAGCTGGCCTGTCTGATGCTGACCTCGTTCGACGACGAGGACGCCCTCCTCGACGCCATCATGGCCGGGGCCTCGGGCTATGTCCTCAAGCAGATCCGGGGCTCCGACCTGGTCTCGGCGGTCCGCACGGTCGCCTCCGGCCAGTCCCTGCTGGACCCCGCGACCACCGCACGCCTGATGCGCTCCCTGCGCACCGAACCCGCTCAGGCACCGCAGACCGCCCCCGAGATCGCGGCCCTGTCACCTCGCGAACGCGAGATCCTCGGCCTGATCGGCGACGGTCTCACCAACCGAGAGATCGGCAAGCGCCTCTACCTCTCCGAGAAGACCGTCAAGAACCACATCTCCCGCCTCCTGGCCAAACTCGGTGTCCAGCGCCGCGTCCAGGCCGCCGTCCTCGCCTCCCACCTGGACCAGCCGGAGAGGGACGACCGGCCCGCGCACTGACAGGGCGCACCTGCGAACGCGGGCAGGAGAGGGCCGGTCGGCCCGCACGGCAGGGCCGCCCGACCCGTGATCCGGGGTCTTCGGCCTCATGCGGGGGAAGCGGGCGCGGAGAAGACTTCTTGGCGCACGCTGCTCCGGATTCGAGCGGAGCACCGCGCACCGAGTCCGAGGAGGCGGCGATCATGAGGCGGATACAGCAGACCAGGCTTCCCCGCACTCCGCGCCGACCGGAGCCCCAGGACCTGCGCACGCCCTCGGGGCGTCCCCTCCCCTACTGACGCCCAGGTGGCCCCGCGGCCCCACGAAATGGGGACCGGTCGGCCCTGGTGGACGAGCGGCCGAAGTGGTGTGCTGGACGTGGCGGGAAGGGCTCGCCGGGAGACGCGGGGAAGCGCCTTCGGGGTGCGCACCGCGCAATCAGGATCCGCGAGAAGCGGATGAGCCCTTCCCGCCCTGTGCTGCTCCGGCCGAGGACAGCGACCACCCCGCAGTGGCGTCAGCTGTCCCGCGCCGAGAAGTCCGCCACCCACTTCCTGCGGACCGCGTCCTCGTGCTCGTTCTGTTCCAGGCCCGCCTCGACACGGGCGAGCGCCGTCTCCAGCCGCGGAATCCAGTGCCGCCGCAGCGCCCGCACCCGCCGCCGGGTGCTGAGCAGTTCGTCGCCCACGGCACGGGCCGCGGCACCGGCGGCCGCGTACTCGGCGGCCGCGCGCACCGCGCTCGCGTAGGCGCCCTCCGCGTGGAACAGCGCGGTGTTCGCGGGCGCCGGTTCGTCCGGGTCGGGCTCCGGCACGGCGCACGAGGCGGTACGGGGATGGCGTACCCCCATGGTCGACGTCCAGGTGACCTCGAGTTCCGCGGGAGACCTCGGCGCCGTCGTGCCGAGAGACTCCTCGCCCGTGAGGAGCAGGCCGCGCCGCTGCCAGGACTCCGCCTCCGCGAGTCGCGTGTGCCACGTGTTACGCGCGACGTGCTCGGCGCGCAGCAACTCCTCGTGGCGGGTGTGCAGCACGCGCAGTTTCCGGTCGAGCAGGTCGGCCCCGCGGCGCGCCACCTCCAGGCCGCGGCGCAGCTTGAGCCGACCGGCCCTGCCGGGGGGTACGCGCAGTTCGGCCATGCGATCACCCGCTCTCCGGCACCTGGCGGGCGTCGAGCAACTCGGCTGGGAGCATGGTCAGTTGACCGCGGGGCAGCGTCAGCAGCACCTGCCACGCGCGCTCCAGCGTCTGGTCCAGGGTGCGCAGTTCGTCCCGCCCCTGGTCGACGAGCCCCCGCGCGAAGGCGTCCTCGAAGTCCAGGGAGCACCGGTCGGCCGGGCTGAGCGCCGCCTGTCCGACGAGGTCGGCGAGTTCCCTGACCTGGCGTGCCCGGGCGAGTGCGGACAGCAGCTGTGCCGCCACGTCGAGATGGTCGGGGCGCGTGCGGCCGGACCCCGCTCCCTTGCGCATCAGACGGGACAGCGAGGACAGCGCGTCCACCGGCGGATAGACGCCTCGCGCGTGCATCTGACGGGACAGCACGATCTGGCCCTCGGTGATGTATCCGGTCAGGTCCGGCACGGGGTGGGTGATGTCGCCGGCGGGCATGGTGAGCACCGGCAGCACCGTGACGGAGCCCGGCAGGCCGCGCAGCCGCCCGCAGCGCTCGTACAGCGAAGCCAGATCGCTGTACAGGTAGCCGGGGTAGGCCCGGCGGGCGGGAATCTCGCCGCGGGCCGCGGACACCTCGCGCAGCGCCTCGGCGTAGCTCGTCATGTCCGTCATCACGACCAGGACGTGGCGGCCCTCCGCGAAGGCGAGGTGCTCGGCGACGGTGAGGGCGATACGAGGGGTGAGGATGCGTTCGATGACGGGGTCGTCGGCGGTGTTGAGCAGGAGCACCAGCTCGCCCGCCGCGGACCGCTCCTCCAGCGCGTTCCGTACGAATCCGGCGTCCGCGTGGGTCACCCCCATGGCGGCGAAGACGACGCAGAACGGCTCCCCGCCGACCGTCGCCTGGGCCGCGATCTGGGCGGCCAGCTCCAGGTGCGGAAGACCCGCCGCCGAGAACACCGGAAGCTTCTGGCCGCGGACGAGCGTGGTCAGGGCGTCGACCGCGCTGATCCCGGTGAGCACCGGTTCGGCGGGCGGATCGCGGCGCACCGGGTTGACGGGACGGCCGCCGACCGCGGAGGCGGCGGAGCCGAAGACGGGCGGTCCCCCGTCGAGCGGCTCGCCGCGGCCGTTGCAGACCCGGCCCAGCCAGCCGGGGCCGACGGGGACGCGCAACGGCGATCCCGTGAAGGCGGCGCTCAGCCGCTCCGGGTCCAGGCCGGCGGTGCCCTCCAGGACCTGGACGACGGCGGTACCGCGGTCGACCTCCAGGACGAGTCCGTGCCGCTGTGCACCGGAGTCGGGGGTGAGCAGCACGAACTCGTCCCAGCCGACGCCTTCGACCTTGTCGACGACCGCGAGCGGACCGCTCAGTTCCCGCACCGAGGTGTACTCCACGTGGGTGCTCATGTCAGCTCCCCCAGCCGGGCCACCATGGTCTCGCACAGGCTCCGTACGGTCGCGGCGTCCTCCGGGCCCGCTTCCTCACGGGCGCGGAGCACGGGCGCGAAGTCGACCTGCTCGATCCGCGCCGCCGGCACGCCCCGGCCGACGAGTTCGCGGCAGCGGTCGACGACGGCGAGGACCGCTTCGGCCAGCGCCGCGCTCTTCTCCGCGCCGCTGTAGGCGTCCCGTGCGGACAGCGCGCTCTGCTGGAGCACCCCCTCGCGCACCAGGCGGCCGCCCAGAACGCTGACGCGTTCCTGTGCGGGCAGCGCTCCGATACCGAGCAGGTCGACCAGGTCGGCGAGCCGGTCGGCCTCGGCGAGCAGACCGGCCACCCGGTCCCGGCGGGCCGGCCAATCCGGGTCGTCGGTGGCGGCGTGGTGGGTGCCCAGCGTGTCGGCGTCCCGGGAGAAGGACTCGGCCCAGGACACGGCCGGGTAGTGGCGGGCGTAGGCGAGGTCGCGGTCGAGAGTCCACAGGCAGCGGACGAAGCGCTGGGTGTGGGCGGTGACCGGTTCGGCCATGTCGCCGCCGGGCGGGGACACCGCACCGACGACGGTGACGGAACCGGTGCCGCCGCCGAGCGTGGTCACCGCTCCCGCCCGCTCGTAGAACGCGGCGATCGCCGAGGCCAGGCCCGCGGGGTAGCCCTCCTCGGCGGGCAGCGCGCCGGTCCGGGAGGCGAACTCGCGCAGTGCCTCGGCCCAGCGCGAGGTGGAGTCGGCGATGACGACGACGTCCAGGCCCATGTCGCGGAAGTACTCGGCGACGGTGACACCGGAGTGGACGCTCGCCTCCCTGGCCATCAGCGGCATGTTGGAGGTGTTGGCGACGATCACGGTCCGGTCGGCGAGGCGCCCGCCGGTGCGCGGGTCGGTGAGGGCGGTGAACTCGTCGATGACGTCGGCCATCTCGTTGCCCCGCTCCCCGCAGCCGACGTAGACGATGACGTCGGCGTCGCACCACTTGGCGATCTGCTGGAGCAGGACGGTCTTGCCGGTGCCGAAGCCGCCGGGGACGGCGACGGTGCTGCCCAGCGCCACGGGGAAGAGCAGGTCGATGACGCGCTGGCCGGTGCGCAGCGGCAGGCCGGTGTCCCGGCGCTCACGCACCGGGCGTGGGACACGGACGGGCCAGCGGCTCGTCATGCCGATCGGTGTGCCCGCCACGGTCGCGACGACGGTGTCCTCGGAGTGCCGGCCCGGTCCGACGATGTTCTCCACCCGTCCCGCGCAGCCGGGAGGCACCAGGACCCGAAGGCGCACCGGCCCCGCGTCCTCGATCTCGCCGAGGCTCTCCCCCGGGGCGACCTCGTCGCCTTCCGCGACCCGGGGCGTGAACGTCCACATCGGCGGCTCCGTCCCCGACCCCCGGTCGATGGCGCCCGGCTCCAGCCACGCCCCGGCGGCGGGCAGCGGACGCAGCAGTCCGTCGAAGATCCCGCCCAGCAGTCCGGGGCCGAGGGTCGCGGACAGGGGGTGGCCGAGCGCCCGCACCGGCATGCCGGGCGCGAGGCCGCCGGTGTACTCGTACGCCTGCACGGTGACGACGGCGTCCCGGATGGCGACGATCTCGCCGGGCAGCCCGGACTCGCCGAGCGCGACCAGGTCGTACATGGCGCTGCCGCTCACGCCTTCGGCCTCGACGAGCGGCCCGGTGACCCGCAGGATGCGGCCGGTGCCGTACGAGACGTGCGTCAGGGTGTCCACAGTTCCTCCAGTTCCGCGCCGTGCCGGTCGAGGGCCTGCCGGGCGAGGGCGGCGAGGCTGAGGTCGACCCGGCGGCCCCGGGCCGCGCCGACGACTCCTCCGCCGGGTGCCTCGCGGATCCGGGCGTCCGGGCCGAGCAGTTGCCGGGCCCGGAGGGCCAGTCGTCGGCGCAGGTCCGGGTAAGCGTGGCTGTTGCGCAGTTCCTCGACGCCTCGCACGACCTGTCGGCTCAGTTCCTCCCAGCACTCGCGACGGGCCGCGAGTTCCCGGGCGCGGGCGGTCCTGCGCGCTCGGGCGCGGATCGCGCGGCGGGCGGCCTCGGCGTCGGCGGCGCCCTGTGCACGGGCCTCGGCGAGGATCTCCGCGGCCTGTGCCTCGGCGTCCCCGGACAGGGCCTCGGCGTCCCCGGCGGCAGCGACCAGCAGGGCCTCCGCGTCAGCCCTGGCGTCCCGGAGGAGCCGCGCTCGCACCGGTGCGAGCGCCGCGATGGCCCCGGCGGGTGGGGAGGTTCTCATGACCGCACCACCTTCGAAGACTCACCGGTCGCGGCGGTCACCGGACCGAGGCCGTCCCCGGCGGCAGCAACCAGCAGGGCCCCCGCGTCAGCCCTGGCGTCCCGGAGGAGCCGGGCTCGCACCGGTGCGAGCGCCGCGGTGGCCCCGGCGGGTGGGGAGGTTCTCATGACAGCACCACCTTCGGAGAATCACCGGGTGCGGCGGTCACCGGGCCGGGGTCCTCCCCGGCGGACACGGCGAGGGGCGCCGTGGACCCGGCGGGCGGCCGGGCCCTCATGACGGCATCACCGCGATCAGCCGATCGTCCCCCGGGGCGGTCTGCGGGCCGAGCGCGTCGGCCGCCGTGGGTGTGAGGATCACCAGGCCGACGCCCGCCGGGAGGGCGTGCCAGGCGGCGCGCACCGCTGCCGGGTCCGGGGCGGGAAAGACCGCGACACCGACGGCCGCCAGCCCGATGACCCGCTGCCGTTCCCCGATCGCTGCGATGTGCGCCATGGCTAGGTCTTCCCGATCAGGATGATGGCGACGACCAGTCCGTAGATGGCGATGCCTTCCGCGAGGCCGACGATGACCATGGCCCGGCCGAACAGCTCGGGCCGCTCGCTCAGCGCGGCGAGGGCCGCGGCGCCCGTGTAGGCGACGGCGATCGCCGCGCCGATGGAAGCGCCGGCGACCGCTATGGCGGCGCCGATCAGGGCCGCGGACCCTGAGCCGGAACTCTCCGCGGCCGCCGTGGTGGCGGTGTCCGCGGAGGCCGGGCCGCCGCTCAGGGCGACCAGCAGGAGCACGAGGGCTCCGGTGAACAGTGCCGCGTCCGCCGCCAGGACCGACCGCAGCACGGCCGGACCGTGGTGACGCAGCAGCCGACGGGTCCCGGCGAACGCCGCGACCAGCACCGGTAGTGCGAGCAACCAGACGATCATGATGTCACCTCCGTGCCGTGGGCTGCGGATACCTTTCCGTCGCAGGTCAGGGTGGGTATGTGCCAGGGGCGGAAGGGGCGCCCCTGCGCGTCGAAGACGCGGGAGAACAGTTCGTAGAACTCAAGCCTCAGCGCCTGCACGCTGGCCACCAGTGCCTCGAGGGCGAAGGCCAGCGCGTTGCCGGCGAGGAAGAGCAGGAGCCCGGCGAGCAGGGGCACGGCCCCGGCGCCGGTCAGGGCGGTGGTGCCCTGCCAGACGATGCCGCCCAGGGCGGCGTGAGTGAGCCCGAACGCGGCCAGCCGGGCGAAGGAGACCGTGTTGGAGCCGATGCGGATCACCACGTCGAAGAGCTGGACGCCGGTCTGCAGGGCGCCCGCGGCGCCTCCTCCGGTCGTCGCGAGCAGTCCGGTGGCGACGAGGCCCAGGCCGGCGAGAGCGAGGACCGAGCCGCTCACCACGACCGGCGGCAGGTGCAGGGCCACTCCGGCCGCGAGCCCGGCGAAGCCGAGGAAGACGGTGGCTCCCGCGACTCCGGACGCCGCGTACAGGGCTTTCCCCGGGCCGCCCTCCCGCCATCGGTTGACGATGCCGGTTCCGTAGGCCAGGACCAGCAGGACCGCGCCGAGGCCTATCGCCCACGCCAGCAGCCGCATGGGCGCCTCCAGCGGGTCCAGCCACAGCACCGGCAGCACGCCGGTGGGGCCGAAGAACTCCCCGTAGGCGATTCCGGCGAGGACGCTCGCCGCGCCCGCCCCGGCCAGGAAGGGCCACAGGGGGCGCAGGAACGCGAGGCGCCTCGGCCGGCCCGAGCGCAGCAGCAGCGCAGCGAGCAGGAGCAGGAGGCCGTGGCCCGCGTCGCCGAACATCATCCCGAACATGACGACGTAGGCGACACCGGCGGGCACGGTGGGATCGACGTCGGCGTACGGCACGGTGCCGTAGGTGCGTACCAGGGGGACCAGAGAGCGACGCACGGTGCCGGTGTCGGACAACCGGGTCGGAGGGTCGACGCCCCCGGGCGCGCGCAGCGGGACCACGGCGCCACCGGCGTCCGCCAGCCGCGCGGCGAGCCGGGGCAGTTCCGCCGCAGGACACCATCCGGCGAGTGCGGCGGCGCTCCCTCGGCGGACCGCCGCCTCGCGGCACCTCTCCAGCTCTGCCTCGCCCGCCAGAAGGCCGGTGCGTCCCTCGCGACGCAGGGTGTCCAGATCGGGTTCCGCCGGGGACAGCACGGCGGGCTCGCGGGTGGTGCCCAGCGACTGAAGGTGCCGGGCCGCGGGGCCGGAGGCGGCGGGGCCCTCGGGCAGGTCGAGTTCGACGCAGCCCGCGTCGGCGACCTGTACGAGGGTGTCGCGCAGGGCGTCGGCAGGCGCGACCACGGCCACCCGCCGCATACGGTCCGGGGTCAGGGAGTCAGCCCATGAGTTCATCGAAGTCCTCCAGGGCACGGCCGCCCTGCGCGGCACACTCCAGTGCGGCGCGCACGCGCCAGGCGTCGGCGCCCAGGGCGGCGGCCGCGCCGACGACGGGCGACAGGTCGAACCGCGCTCCTGCCAGCATCGACGCCGCGTCCCGCTCCACCGACGGCCACCAGCGGGCCTCGGCACGCCACAGGTCCTTCGGCTCCTCGACGCCCTCCAGCGCCCAGCGGGCGGACGCCGGCAGCCTGGCCCGGAACTCCTTGAAGGCGGACGCCCCGACGGCGGCCGTGCCGAGCAGGCGTACGGCGTCCTGCCGGGCCGTCCCGGTCAGCCGGTGCCCGGTCAGATGGACCTCGCGGGCCGTCACCAGCGCGGCCTCACCGGCGGCCCAGTGGGCGGCCACGGGTACGTGTGCCGCGGTGCGGGCGGCCGCCGACAGCCTCATCCCGGTGAGCAGGGCCCCGGGGGTGCCGGATCCCGGGTCGCCCCACGCGGAGGCGGCCAGGACGGCCCGCACCTGGGCCGGGGAAGCGGCTCGGGACAGCCGTGGCCAGGCGGTCGCCAGCGCTCCGAGCCGGTAGGGAGGGGGCTGCGGGGCGCCGGCCAGGGAGCGCAGCCGGTCCCGGGTGTTGGCGATCTCGAACCCGGAGGCCAGCAGGCGTACGGCAGCGGCACCGGGACCCGGCTGCCATCCGGCGAGTACCCGCAGTTGCCACAGCAGGGCGTCCGAGACGGCCCGTTGGGCCTGGCCGGGGCCTGCCGTGACGTCGAGCCCGCGACGATAGACGGTGTTCGCCAGGTGGCGCAGGGCTTCGGACAGGCTCGGTGCCGTCGCCAGTTCCCGTGCCGCCCGGGGTCCGGCGCGCGCGGCTGCCATCGCCCTGGCCCGGGTGGCCCCGGCGACCCAGCCGGCGCTCATGGCGCCTCCCGCCCCGGCTCGGCCCCGAGGTCCCTCGCCACCCGGGCCACCATGCGTGCCGTCAGCTCCGGGGTGCGCGCGCGTGCCCTTTCTCTCAGGTCCCGAACGGCGCGCCGCGCCGCCGCGTCCTCGCGTCGGGCGTCGGTGACCGCCTGCGCGCGGAGCCGGGCCGCGGTCTCGCTCCTGACCCGCAGGGCGCGTGCCCGGGCTGTGCGCACGGTCCGGGCGGCCTCGTCGGCCGCGACGCGGCGGCGCTCGTCGGCCCTGCGGCCGGCGTCCTCGCGGATGGCCGCGGCTTCGACGGCGGTGCCGTCCAGCAGGGCGAGGGTGGGCTCGAGTTCGGCGGTGAGTTCGGCGGTCCGGTCCGCGGGCACGGCTCCGCCGGCCGCCCGGCCGGGTGGGGCTGACGGTCGCCAGCGTGCGAGGAACTCGCGCAGCGCGGGCATGGGCACCTCCGTGTCGCCACAGTGCCTTCACGTCTCCTGTCTTCACGTTAGGGACGGGGCCTGACCGGCCACAGAGGCCGTTCGACCTGCGAAAGGGGGCCGGACGGCCCTGTGCCCCCGGCCGTGGTGGCGGGAGAGTGGGCTCAGGGGTCATGTTCCGCGCACCGCGGGAGGTAGCCATGAATGACCGAGACGCGCGGGAAGGCGCGGCCGCGTCCGCCGAGGCACGTCACGCGGTACCCCTGTACGCGCCGAAACCGGCCGAGGAGTTCCGTCAGACCATGATGGTGCGCTACCTCCAGGCCGTCGCCTCACACGCGGCACAGGCGGCCGCGGAGCCGGCCACCGCCGCGTCCGGCCGGGACACGGCGGTGTCGCCACCCGCCTCCCGGGCGGCCACGATCGCCGACCTGCAGGTGCGGCACGTCATGAAGCGCTCCGTCACCGGCGTCCCGGCCGACACTCCGTTCCTGGACGTCGCCCGGATGCTGGCCCGCCAGCAGATCGGTGCCGTCCCCGTGGTGGACGGCACCCAGCACGTCCTGGGCGTGATCGCGGAGTCCGATCTGCTCGCCCGGGCCAGTGACCTGGCGGCCCCCGGCGGACACTCCCGCGCGCTGTCCAGGCTGCTCGGGCGCCACCGGAACGACGGTGAGACGGGCGACACGGCGGACGCCCTGATGTCGGCTCCGGCCCTCACCGTCCGCCCCTGGACGCCCGTGGCGGAGGCGGCCCGCACGGCCGCCCGCTCCCGGATCCGCCAGATCTTCGTGACCGATCACCGCAACCGGCTCGTGGGAGTCGTCAGCCGTGCCGAGCTGCTGCACGCCCTGATCCGGGACGACCAGGCGATCCGTGAGGAGATCGTCTCCCACGTCATACCGAACCGGCTGGGCATCGACCCGGGCGACGTGGAGGTGCACGTCCGCAACGGCACCGTCACGCTCACCGGCAGCCTCGACCGGAAGCTGATACCGCGGCTGACCTCGGAAGTGGCGGCGATCCCCGACGTGTACGAGGTGGACGACCACCTTGTCGCCCGCTGAGGCCCGCCGATGAGACGCACCGCAGCGGCCGGCGCTGACGAGGAGGAGCGCAGCATGCCCGTGCCGACGGAGCTGCCCGGCCCCACGCCGTGGCCTGCCGGGGCGCGGGCGCACCGGCTCGTCGTGTTCCCTCGTCGCTTCGGCCGCAGCATCCCGCCCAATCCGCCCGCGTCGGGCGTCCGGCCGGGGCCGGGCGTGTCCGTCTGACCGACTTGTCGCCCCTGGGGGTCCGGTGCCACGTCACCTCGTCGCCGGTGCTCCGGCCGACAGCGCCCCGCCGCGAGCGGCCACGCCGCCCGGCGGACCCGGCCCGCCGGTGCAGCGGCTGGCTCCGGACGAGGTCTTCGAGGCGTTCGGCGTCTCCGCGCGCGGGCTCTCCTCCCAGGAGGCGGGCGTACGGTTGCGGACGTACGGCCCCAACGAGCTGGCACGACCGCGCCCCAGGGGACTGTGGCGCCGGTTCGCGGCGCAGTTCACCGACCTGTTCGCGGTGGTCCTGCTCGTCTCGTCCGCCCTGACGTTCCTCGCGTACGCGCTCCAGGACCCGCGTGACGCCGGCAACCTCCAGCTCGCCTTCGCGATCCTGGGCGTCGTCGTCCTGAACGCCGTGATCGGCTTCGTCCAGGAGTACTCCGCCGAGCGCACCGCCCAGACGCTCCAGGCCATGGTGCCCCACACCTCCCGCGTCCTGCGGGACGGCCGGCGGCGGGAGCTGCCGTCCGCGGCGCTGGTGCCCGGCGACCTCGTGTCGCTGGAGGCGGGGGACGCGGTGTCCGCGGACTGCCGGGTCGTGGAGGCACATGGTCTGTCGGTGAACAACGCGCCTCTGACCGGGGAGAGTTCGGCCGTCGGCCGGACACCCGAGCCGAGCTCCGCGGCCAGCGCCCTGGACTCCCGCAACTGTGTCTTCATGGGCACCACGGTGGTCTCCGGATCCGGCAAGGCCGTCGTCCACGCGACCGGGGCGGCCACGGAGTTCGGCCGGATCTTCCGGCTCACTCAGGAGGCACCGCAGCAGAAGACGCCGTTGCAGCGCGAGGTGGCGCTGATGGCCCGGCGCGTCGCGGCACTCGCGATCGCGATCGGGGCCGCCGTGTTCGCGCTGCGCCTGCAGACGGGCCAGCCACTGGTGTCGGCCTTCGTGTTCGCGCTGGGAGTGATGGTCGCTCTCGTACCCGAGGGGCTGCCCGCGACGCTGTCGGTGTCGCTGGCCATCGGGGTACGCCGGATGGCCCGCCGCCAGGCTCTGGTGAAGCGCCTGCTCGCGGTGGAGGCACTGGGGTCCACCACGGTGATCTGCACGGACAAGACCGGCACCCTCACCCAGGCCGAGATGACCGTCACCCGGATCTGGGGCGAGGGAGCCTGGCATCCGGTCTCCGGCGTGGGATACGCGCCGGTCGGCGAGGTGGCCGACGCCGGTCCCGTGCGTGAGCTGCTGCGCAGCGCCGTTCTGTGCACGGACGCCCGGCTGGTGCCGCCCACCGGGCACGAGGGGTGGCGGATCCTCGGGGACACCACGGAGGGCGCGATCATCGTCGCGGCGGCCAAGGCGGGGCTGGACGCCGACGCGGAGAAGGAGGCGGCCCCACGGATCGGGGAGTTCCCCTTCGATCCCGTCCGCAAGCTGATGAGCACCCGGAACCGCCGGGCCGACGGGGACACGCTGTGCGTCAAGGGCGCACCGCAGGAACTCCTCGCCCGCTGCACCCGCATACGGCTCCACGACACGGCGCTGCCGCTCACCGAGGAACTGCGCAAGGGCGTGGTCGACGCGAACGACTCGATGGCCGGCCAGGGACTACGGGTCCTGGGCGTCGCCGTACGCCGGATGGACGAGGCCACCGACGACGTGGCGGCGGCGGAGTCCGGCCTGACCTTCCTCGGGCTGCTCGGCATGCTCGATCCGCCCAGGTCCGAGGTGTCCGAGGCGGTGCGGGCGTGCCGCAGGGCCGGCATCCGGATCGTGATGCTGACCGGTGACCACCCGCTGACCGCCGAGGCGATCGCCCGCCGGGTCGGCATCGTCACCGACCCCTCCCCCACCGTGGTGACCGGCTCCCGGCTCGACACCCTGGACGCGGCCGCGCTCGACGCCCTGGTGGCGGCCCCGGGGCAGTTGCTGCTGTGCCGGGTCAGTCCCGAGCACAAGATGCGGGTCGTCGCGGCGCTTCAGGCCCGCGGCGAGGTCGTCGCCGTCACCGGCGACGGGGCGAACGACGCGCCCGCGCTCAAACACGCCGACATCGGCGTCGCCATGGGAGCCGGTGGCACGGACGTCGCCCGCGAGGCGTCCGAGATGGTGCTTCTCGACGACTCGTTCGCGTCCATCACCGCCGCGGTGGAGCTGGGCCGGTCCGTCTACCGCAACATCCGCAAGTTCCTCGCCTATCTGTTCAGCCACAACATCGCCGAACTGGTGCCGATCCTGGCCGCCGCCTTCGCGGGCTTCCCGCTGGTGCCCCTGACCGCCATGCAGATCCTCGCCATCGACCTGGGATCGGACGTTCTTCCGGCCCTGGCGCTGGGAGCGGAGCCGCCCGAGCGCGACACCATGGATCGTCCTCCCCGCGACCGCCACGAGCGGCTGTTCTCCGGCGGACTCGTGCGCCGGTTCCTCTTCCTCGGCACCCTGATGTCCCTCGGGGTGTGCACCGTGTTCTTCTGGCAGATACACGCCTCGGGGATCGCCTACGCCGACTTCACCGCCGACGACCCCGCCTACCGCAAGGCGATCACCCTCACGCAGGCCGCCATCGTGGTGGGCCAGTTCTTCAACGCCCTGGCCGTGCGCACCGACCGGCTCAGCGTGTTCGGCACCGGACTGTTCTCCAACCCGCGCCTGATCGCGGCCGGTTGCTTCGGCGTCGCACTGATGGCCGCCATCAGTTACGCGCCTCCGTTGCAGAGGGTGTTCCACACGGCACCTCTCGCCGTGACGGACTGGGCGGTCCTGACCGGCTTCGGCATGCTGCTGCTGGCCGCCGAGGAGGCCCGCAAGTGGTGGGTGCGCCGCACCCCGGTCACCATCGAGAAGGCCGCCGTCGACAACGACAAGGAGGCGACGTCATGAGAGTCGTCGTGGTGGGTTGCGGCCGCGTCGGTTCCGCGCTGGCCGCCCAACTGGTCAACGAGGGCCATGACGTCCGCGTCATCGACCGCGATCCCAGGACCGAGCGGTTGCTGCCCCCCGGGTTCTCCGGTCAGGTCCTGCACGGCAACGGGTTCAGCCGCACGCTGCTGGAGAGCGCGGGCATCGAGCTCGCCGACGCGTTCGTGGCCGTCACCTCGGGCGACAACACCAACATCGTCAGCGCCCGCACGGCAAAGGAGACGTACCGCGTGCCGATCGTGCTGGCCCGCATCTACGACCCCCGGCGTGCCGACATCTACCGCGAACTGGGCATCCCGACGATCGCCAGCGTGCGCTGGACGGTCCATCAGCTGCACCAGATGCTGCTGCACCGCCATCTCACACCGGAACTCGACTTCGGCAACGGCGAGACCCTGCTGCTGCGTTCCCTGCTGCCGGGCTATCTCACCGGCCGGCCGCTCGGTGACCTGGAGGTCGAGGGCGAGATCCGGGTCGTCGAGGTCACCCGCGGGGGCCGGTCGTTCCTGCCCACGCACCACACGCCGGCCGAGACGGACGATCTCGTCACGTTCGCGGTCGCCGCCGACGCGCTGGGCCGGCTGCGCGGCTTCCTGGACAAGGAGCTCGGGACATGAAGGTCGTCGTCGCCGGGGCCGGGCGCCTCGGCACCCAGGTCGCCCAGGTGCTGGGCGCCGCCCGCAACCAGGTCACGCTCGTCGACCAGGACGACACCCGGGCCGCCGAACTCCAGGGACACGTGCCCGCGGACGTGCGGGTGGGGGACGCCTGCGAACCGTCCGTCCTGGAGGCCGCGGGCGCCCACGGAGCCGACCTCGTCGTCGCCACCACCGGGGAGGACGAGGACAACCTGGTCATCAGCCTCCTCGCCAAGCGCCAGTTCGCAGTCGCCCGGGTCATCGCCCGCGTCAACGACGACGACAACGCCTGGCTCTTCACCCCGCACTGGGGTGTCGACACCGCCGTACCGGCCGCAGCGCCGCTCATCTCCCTGATCGAGGAGGCGACCAGCGCCACCGACACGGTCGCGCTGCTGCGGCTGAGCAAGGCGGGTGTGAACGTGATCGAGACCGTCATCACCGGACAGTCCCGCGCGGTGGGTCACACCCTCGCGGATCTGGCCGTGCCGTCCGGCATCGTCGTCGCCACCGTCGTGCGCGACGGCGACCCGATGGCTCCCGCCCCCGACTTCTCACTCAGGGAGGGCGACGTGGTGCTCGTCGTCTCCCACGCCGCGACGGAGAGCGAGGTGCATGCGGCGTTCCAGTGACACCTCGGACACCTCGGACACGGCGGAGACGGCGGAGACGGCGGCGGGCACGCGAACGTGTGCGTGACCGCCGGTGAACGGTCACGCACACGGGGTGCGGCTCGGCGCGCGACGGCGCTCGGACATGCCGCACAGGACGGTCCGGTGCCCGTCTGCCCCTCCGGCACCGGAACGACGTACGAGGGAAGGGCGCGTCCGATCAGCCGGCCGCGTCCTGGACGTGCCGGACGTGGGCATCCGGGCCGGGGAACACGAGCGTCACCTGGTCCGTGTCCGACCACCGCACCTCGTAGGGTGGCGTTCCGTCGTCGTGGTGCAGTCCGACGATCCGGCCGTCCCGCTTGGTGACGCCGGTCGTCGGGCTCTCCACCACGAGTACGTCGCCGAGTTGAGCTCGCATGTTCTCCACCCGCTTCCTCGGACTGCTCCTGTATCCACCCTGGCACCGGCGACGGGCCGCCGCTTGGGCTCTGGAACCTCCTCCGGGTGGGCCGAACGGCCCCTGATTCCGGGCCGTCCGGCCCTCAAGGGAACCTGGGCGGCACTCCATCGCGACGCGGAGCGCTGACACCCTGGAAGGGTGACGGCCGCCGTCCGTCACCCGGAAAGCAGGGAGGCGCGCCATGCGTCACCGTACGGTTGCCGATCTGATGACCCATGAAGTCGTGCGGGCCCGGCGTGACACCGCGTTCAAGGAGATCGTCCGGATGCTGGCCGACAACGACGTCACCGCCGTCCCCGTGGTGGACGAGCTGGACCGGCCCGTGGGCGTGGTGTCCGAGGCCGATCTGCTGCGCAGGTGCGCCACTCGGACGGACCCGGCCACGCCTGTGCCACTGCCGGTTCCGCAGGAGTGGGAGCGGGCCAGGGCCGAGGGCGTCACCGCCGAGGAGGTGATGTCGGCCCCTGCCGTGTGCGCGCAGCCGGAGTGGAGCGTGGTCGAGGCGGCCCGCCTCATGGCCTTCCGCAGCGTCAAGCGGCTGCCCGTGGTCGACGAGGCAGGCCGTCTCAAGGGCATCGTCAGCCGCGCCGACCTGCTGCGGGTGTTCCTGCGCAGGGACGAGGCCATCCGCGAGGAGATCATGCGGTCCGTGCTGCACGAGACGCTGGGCCTCGCGCCCTTCGACGTGACAGCCGAGGTGCGGGAGGGGCGGGTGACCCTGCGGGGTTCCGTCGACGCGCCCAGCCTGGTCCCCGTCATCGAGCGACTGTGTGCCGGCGTCGACGGCGTGGTCTCGGTGGACGCACGCATCGGGCACCGGGTGGGCGCCGCTTCCTGACGTCACCTCGACCGGACCCACTCGGGGGAGGGAGGAAAACGTGGCCGCCGCTGCTGTGACCGGCGGCGACGGCTCAGGCCGCGACACCGGGATCCGCGGGGACGTCCAAGAGCACGGCTTCGAGGCCGTCGGCCCGCGGGAGGACCGGCCCGATCCGCCGCGGTACGGGATCTCGCGGCGCACCGGCACCGTGGCCCGCGCGGCGGACGTCGGCCGTGTCCCGTGCGGGGTGTCGGCCGGCCCGCCTTCCCCACGGCGCATCACAACCGGACAGCAAGGAGAGGTGGAACGATGACCGACATCCCAGGACTGCTGGGCGACGAGGGCAAGGACCTGCTGACCCACACCGCCCAGGGCATCCCCAAGGAAGACCTGGAGCTCCCGGGACCCGACTTCGTCGACCGGGTCATGGCCGCGACGGACCGCTCGCCGCGGGTGCTGCGCAACCTCCAGTCCCTCTTCGACCACGGCCGCCTGGCCGGCACCGGATACGTGTCGATCCTGCCCGTCGACCAGGGCATCGAGCACTCCGCGGCCTCCGCGTTCGCCCCCAACCCCCGCTACCTCGACCCGAAGAACATCGTCGAGCTCGCCGTCGAGGGCGGCTGCAACGCGGTCGCGAGCACCCTGGGCGTGCTCGGGGCCGTGTCACGGCGGTACGCGCACAAGATCCCCTTCGTCGTGAAGCTCAACCACAACGAACTGCTGACCTACCCCAACCACTACGACCAGATCATGTTCGGCAGCGTCCAGCAGTGCTTCGACCTGGGCGCGGCCGGGGTGGGCGCCACGGTGTACTTCGGCTCGGAGCAGTCCGACCGCCAGCTGCGGGAGGTCAGCGAACTCTTCGCCCGCGCCCACCAGCTGGGCATGTTCACCGTGCTGTGGTGCTATCTGCGCAATCCGGCGTTCAAGAAGGACGGCGTGGACTACGCGACGTCGGCGGACCTCACCGGCCAGGCCAACCACCTCGGCGTCACGATCGAGGCCGACATCGTCAAGCAGAAGCAGGCGGAGAACAACGGCGGCTATCGCGCGCTGGGCTTCGGAAAGACCCACGAGCTGGTGTACGGCGGGCTCACCACCGACCATCCGATCGACCTCACCCGCTGGCAGGTCGCCAACTGCTACATGGGCCGGGTGGGACTCATCAACAGCGGCGGCGCCTCCGCCGGTCACGGCGACCTGGCCCAGGCCGTGCGGACCGCGGTCATCAACAAGCGGGCCGGCGGCACCGGACTCATCACCGGCCGCAAAGCCTTCCAACGCCCCACCCGCGAGGGCATCGACCTCCTCCACGCCGTGCAGGACGTCTACCTCGACGACGACGTCACCATCGCCTGACGAAGGAGCGGCCATGGCGAACGTACGGGACATGCCCCCGGCCTCCGAGGCGCCGGAAGACCACGGGACGGGCAACCGCTGGAGCACGCTCGTGGTGCTCTGTGTGTCCCTGCTGATCGTGTCGCTGGACAACACGATCCTGAACGTGGCCCTGCCCGCCCTGGTGCGGGAACTCGACGCGACGACGACCGAACTGCAGTGGGTGGTGGATGCCTACGCGCTGGTCTTCGCGGGGCTGATGCTGGTCTCCGGCAGCAGCGCGGACCGGTTCGGGCGCCGACGGGTCTTCGCCGCCGGCCTCGTGGTGTTCGGCGGCGCGTCGGCGTGGGCCGCCTACTCCGGCTCCGTCGACATGCTCATCGCCTCACGGGCGGCCATGGGCATCGGAGCGGCCATGATGATGCCGGCCACCCTGTCGATCATCACCGACGTGTTCCGCGACCCCGTGGAGCGGCGGCGGGCGATCGGCGTCTGGGCCGGCACCAGCGGGCTGGGCATCGCCATCGGCCCGGTGGCCGGCGGCCTGCTGCTGGAGCACTTCTGGTGGGGCTCGGTCTTCTGGGTCAACATCCCCGTCGCCCTCGTCGGCCTGGTGTGTGTGCTGCTGCTGGTGCCCGAGTCCCGCAACCCGGCCGCACTGCGCCCCGATCCGGTCGGTGCGGTGCTGTCGATCGCCGCACTCGGCCTGCTGCTGTGGGCGATCATCGAGGCGCCGGTGCGCGGCTGGACGTCAGGCGTGGTGCTCGGGGCGGGCGGCGCCGGGCTTGCGGTACTGGTGTGCTTCGTGTTCTGGGAGCGGGCGAGCACGCACCCCATGCTCGACCTGGGCTTCTTCCGCAGGCGCCGGTTCTCGATCGCGACCGCCTCGGTGTCCCTGGCGATGTTCGGGCTGTTCGGGGCGTTGTTCGTCCTGACCCAGTACCTCCAGTTCGGTCTCGGCTACACCGCTCTGGAGACGGGCGTCCGCATCCTGCCGGTGGCCGGTCTGCTGGCGGTGGTCGCGCCGCTGTCCCCCGTCCTGGTGCGATGGGCGGGCACCAAGGCGGTGGTGGGGGCGGGACTGCTCGTCGTGTCCGGCGGCCTGTGGCAGTTGTCCACCGCGCAGTCCTCCTCGACGTACGGCGACGTGCTCGGCGGCATGATGCTGCTGGGCCTGGGCGCCGGTCTCGTCGTCCCGGCCGCCCTGGACTCCCTCATGGGCACCCTGCCGCCCGGTGACACAGGGGTCGGGTCGGCGACCAACGGGGTCTCCGTCCAACTCGGCGGGGCGCTGGGCGTGGCCGTCGTCGGCAGTCTGCTGACGACCCGCTACCAGGACCGCATGGGGCCGCGGCTGGCCCCGTACCGGTTGCCCGCGGAGGTGTCGGACAGCGTCCTCGGCTCGCTCGGCGGGGCGCTCTCGCTGGCCGACCGGGTCGGCGGCACGGCGGGTCGGATGCTCGCGGAAGTGGCCCGTTCGGCGTTCGTCAG
Organism: Streptomyces sp. SAI-135; assembly: GCF_029893805.1. Taxonomy (NCBI): domain Bacteria; kingdom Bacillati; phylum Actinomycetota; class Actinomycetes; order Kitasatosporales; family Streptomycetaceae; genus Streptomyces; species Streptomyces sp. SAI-135. Next base: position 8,042,992 of record NZ_JARXYP010000002.1, on the reverse strand, counting down.
CGGTATGGGCCTCGGCCTCACGGTCGGCTCCGCCGTCGCCGCGGCCGGAGCCCTGCTGGCCTTCTCGGCATTGCCGTCCCGTCCGCCCTCGGACTGACGGCGCCCGGTGCGGTTCCGGCGGACGGATGTGACACCCGGCAAGCGGGGAGTCGCAGCGGAGCGTGCCGGTCATCGTCGCCCCGGTGACCGGCACGCTCGCCGAGGGCCGCCGCGCGTCGGCTCCCGCCCGCAGCAACGGCACAGGCTGTCGTCCGAAGGTCACATGGACCAGCCGACCGCCGAAGGCGTCTCCCGCTTCGTCGCCGACGTGCCCAGGCCCTCGATGTCGCCCTCGGCGGTGTTCACGAGCTGCCGGGCGAGGTCGTGCAGAGCCCTGCCCGCGGCCAGCTCGTCACCGATCTCCGGCACGTCGGTGTCCGCGGGACTGCAGTGCGCGGCTCCATGACCGGTCAGCGAGGTGGTTCCGGTGTCCAGCACCACCCGCGCCTTCGTCGCGCCCTCGTCCTCGAAGAGGAAGAGGCGGACCGTCCATTCCAGCGTGTGCGACATGGCTGCCTCCTGGTCTGCGTCATGACTGTCGACCGATGCGGATCCGGTGCGCGGATCCCATCGCTCCCTTCGGTCGTCCTCAGCCGACGGGCACGAGGGCGACCGGGCAGTGTGCGTGGTGGAGCAGGGCGTGGGTGAACGAACCGGTATGGGGGCCGAGTCCCCGCCCGTGCCGGTGACGTGCCGTGATCACCACCAGGTCGGCCACGCGCGTGGCCTCCACCAGGGCCCCGGCGGCACCCCGGACCGTGTCGATCCGGACGCCCACCTCCGGAAACTTCTCTCGCAGCGCGGCCACCGTCGTCCGGGGCACCGCGGCCTCGCTCTCGAGCAGAGTCCTCAGGTCTGTCCCCGGCCGCTCGGCGGGAGGCGCCCGCAGGCCGCCCGACAGCTCCGGCACGGCCGACACGTGCAGAGCCCACACCTGCGCCCCGTACCGGTGTGCCTCCTCGAAGGCGAACCGCGCGGCACCGGCATCGACGTCGTCGGCCACCCCCACCAGCACCGTGCCGTGCTCCGGTTCGACGGGCGCCCAGGCGCCGCGCACCACCAGCAGCGGGCTGCCGCAGCGGGCCGCGGCCCGCAGGGTCACCGACCGTGCCAGCACCTCGGCGACCCGGCCCGAGCCACGGCTGCCCAGCACGGTCAGCGCGGCCCGGTCACCGCGCCGCACCAGCTCCGTCGCCGCCGGTTCCGGGCTCAGCGTCTGGATCACCTCCAGTTCGGGGGCGTGCTCGCGCACACGGGCGGCGGCGTCCTCCAGGACGTCCCGCGCCCGGTCGACGCGGGAGCGCGGGTCGTCCGCGCCGGGCCCGGCCGCGTGCCCGGCCCACGGCCAGGCGTGCAGGATCTCCAGCGGCGCGAGGCGGGTCCGTGCCTCCGCCGCCGCCCGGTCGAGCGCACGCCCGGCCTCCTGCGATCCGTCCACGCCGACCAGGACGTGCCCGCTCAGGGGCGGCCCGGGTGAGTGGACTGCGTAGTCCCAGAGGCTCTTGCGGTCTCTCGCGCTCATCACTCCACCTCATCTCGCCCCGGAGGCCCTCCGAGGCCCCGGGGCCGGTGACCCGGCACGTTTCAGCGGCGTGCGTCGAGCCGGGTGCGCAGGTTGTGGAACTGGCGGGTCTGCATCACGAAGTGCGCAGGTTCCCCGAACAGCAGGTCGAGCGGGGCGGCCAGCCAACGGGGGCGTCCCTGGCCGCGGGTGCGGACCACCAGTCGGCTCTCCCCGAAGGGCGCGGGCTTCAGATGGAAGCTCCAGATTCCGTCCAGACGGGCTGCCGGCAGGGGGCGCGAGCGCGGATCGAAGGAGCGCCCGGAGGCCAGGTTCAGGTCGGAGCGCAGGACCAGGGTGCGGTTCGGCTCCAGTCGGGACACGGTGAACCAGGACCTGCCGTCAGGTGTTGCGGGCAGGCGCTGTCCTTCCTCCAGCCGCTGCCACTCGGGGACGATGCGGTCGGCGCTGGGTTCTCCGAAGTGGTCCAGGAAGTCCCAGCTGTACCAGCCCGCGCGGTCACCGCCCATCTGCACGAGCCAGGGCCAGATCTCCTCGGGCGGCGCGGGCAGCGTGGTGGCCATCGTCGAGGTGCCGTCGGCGTCCGGCACCAGTTCGTCGCCGGGGTAGACGCTCTCGGTCTCCTCCTGGGTCGCGCCCCAGGTCAGCAGCCTGGGACGGAACCGCAGCGCGTAGAGCGCCAAGGCACCCCCGGTCAGCAGGGGGAGCAGCAGGGCTCCCGTTCGTCGGCATGGTCGCAGCGCGGACATCGGGTCCTCCTTTTCGCCCGAGGGCTGTGGTGAGAGGCCGGCGCGCGGGGTGGAACGGGACCGCGCACCGGCGGTCGTACGGGAAAGGGTGTGGTGGCCGGCACGGCGGACCCCGAGCAGGGCGACCGGGGGGTCCGCGCCGCGGTGACCGGCACGGTGAGGACTGCGCGGGCGGGCGAGGTAGACCCCACCGCGCGGCGTCAGCCGGCGCTCAACTGTCCGTGCCGGCCGGACCATGGTGGTACGACCTCCCGGCTCGCGGCGAGGTGCGGTCCCGGGACCGCAGGATGTCGTGGGCGAGATCCGCCCCCTTGGCGGCACGGCCGCCCCCGCCCGGGAGGCCCGGCGCGCGCTCCAGTCCCTCGACGAGCGCGCGCACGGCCAGCGTCAGGATGTCGATCTGTTCCTCCAGGGCCCGCATCCGTCGCTCCAGCGTCTTCGGGGGCTGCCCGTCCGGGGCGGAACCGGTGTCCACGACGGGTTCGTCGATGTGCCGCATGGTCGCCTCCCGGTGGCGCGACGGCGCGGGCGGAGCGGCGCTTGCGGGCGCTCGGAGTCCGCCCCTGCGCTTCCAGTCTCCCCGGTGTCCGGCCGCGAGCGGCAGGGCCGAAGGGCCCCGGGAGGGGGGCCGTCGGCCCTGCCCCCGCCCGCTGTCCGGCGGTGCAATGAAGGGAGAGGAGAAGGACCCCCCGGTACCGCGCGTCCCGGGGGCGAGTGACGACGGGCGCGTATGCGGGCAGGGAGGCGACCGATGCGATTCGACGACCGCCGGGCGGCCGGGCGGCAGTTGGCCCGGCGTCTGGATTTCCTGCGCGGCCGGGACGTGCTGGTGCTCGGACTGCCGCGCGGCGGAGTGCCGGTGGCCTACGAGGTGGCCGACGCGCTGAGCGCTCCTCTGGACGTGCTCGTGGTGCGCAAGCTCGGCGTGCCCCGGCAGCCGGAGCTCGGCTTCGGCGCACTCGGGGAGAACGGCGTGCGCGTCCTCAACGACGACGTCGTCGCAGCGTGCGGACTCGGCCCTGCCGAGCAGGCGGCCGTGGAGGACGCCGAGCGGACCGAACTGGAGCGGCGGGTCAGCCGCTACCGTCAAGGGCGCGCCCCCGTTCCGCCGGCGGGGCGGACGGTGCTGATCGTCGACGACGGACTCGCCACCGGCGCCAGCGCCGATGCGGCCTGCGAGGTGGTACGAGGCCGAGGAGCGGCACGGATCGTACTCGCCGTGCCCGTGGGCGCGGCCTCCGCGGTCGCGCGACTGCGAAGGACCGCCGACGAGGTGGTGTGCCTGCACAGCCCGCGCTTCCTCGGTGCGGTGGGCGCCTGGTACCACGACTTCACCCAGACCTCCGACACGGAGGTGGCCTCGCTGCTCGCGCGGGCCGCCCGGTCCGCGTCGGCCCCGCGTTCCCACGTCACCTCACACGTCCCGCCCGACCCGTAGGCGGGGAGACCACCTGTCGACGCGGGCGGCGGTGGCCTCCGCGGCACCGGTCGGTGCGAACCCGTGCCGAACGGCCCGCGGAACAGGCCGGGTTGGCCCACCCGACTCCCCCTCGCGCGCGATGTACTGGTGGTGAGGGCAGCTCCGCACTCCTCCTGGAAGGAGGAAGAACGTCATGTCCACGTTGCGCGCGTTCCACCACCTAGGCACGGGGTCCGTCGTACTGGCCCTCGGGCTGCTCGCGACGGCAACCGTCACCGGTGACACGGCGGACGCCACGTCCACCGCCGTCGCACCGGGCCGCGGCGGCAGCCCGACGTCCGCCGTCGACCGGGTCGCCGACTTCTACGGCGCCTACGTCGACGTCCTGTACGACTCCGGCCACGGACAGCTCTCCGGCGCCCTGCGCGCCCACTACCTCACGACCGGTCTGCAACGCGCCCTGGCCCGGTGGGAGGCCGTCCACCACATGGACGGCGTGCTCCGCGCCAAGGGCGTCCCCGCTCAGTGGTCCGTCGTCCACAACGACAGCGGCATGGGGCACTGCTGGAGCCGGGTCACCCTGACCTGGCAGGACGGCCACCGCACGCACCGTACCCATCTGATGATCCAGTCCGATCTGGCGACCGGACTCATCTCGGGCATCAAGACCGTCAAGTGACCTGTGCCGCACGGGGGTTACGTCCGCGGCGAGTTCGTGTGCGCTTTGGCGCAGGCAGGCGCACCGGGCCCACGACCAGGTCGGCGGGCGTGGGCCCGGTGCGAGGACGAACGGCCAGCCCCGTCCCCGCCTTTCCTTTCCGAGGAGTCGCCGCGGCGGCGGACGCCGGTCCCCACACCGGCACCCCCGTAGGGGGGCTCCGCCGTTCTCACGGGCTCGCCCTCACCCTCGCACCGCGGCCGACGTCCGCGGCAGGGGCCGACCGATTCATACCGTGGTCCGACCGGCCCCTTGTCCACCGGCGACACCGCCGGACCGACTGCGAGGACCGCCGCGGGATCAGGCACCGTCACCGACTCCTGGTGTGTCTCACCGCGTGAGCGTCAGGGGCACGGTGTCCTCGATCACCGCGTGACCGTCCTCCATGGAGTTCCAGTACGCGGTGAGCAGACCGGCGCCCGAGCGGGTCGTCCGGTACGGGATGGTCACGTCGAAGGTGCCCCGGGTTCCGGTGCCGGAGGTCGCCGTGGCGTAGACGTCGGCCGCGCGGTGTCCGGCGGCGTCGGTGATCTTCAGCCGGAAGGTGGCCTCGAAGGTGTTGGCGCTCCCCCAGACCCGTACCGGCGTGCGGATCGTGTCACCGATCAGGGGGGACTCGACGAGCACCAGCGGCGCCAGCTCCTCGAAGTCGGCGCGGCCCACCGGTCCGTTGAGGACGATGCCCTCGCCCCCGAAGGACGTCACCGGTTTGCCGTCCACTTCGAAGCGCACCTTCTCGATGGCCGGGAAGCGGGTGGCGGTAAACACGACCTGGGCGAGTCGGGCCCGCATGGACAGGCTGCCGCCGCCGTCGTCGTAACGGCCGGACAGGTCCACCGTGGCGACGTGGCGCTGCACCACGACCGAGCGGAGTGCCGTGCCCGACGGAATGGCCGTGGTGCGCCGGTGGGCGCGTTCGAAGCGGTTCGGCCCGGCCAGCAGGGCACGCAGCGCCCCTGCCGCCGTGGCGGGCGGGGTCACGGTGCGCGGAGCGGGCGAGATCTTCTCGCCGTGCAGGAAGTAGACGGACGCCCGAACCTGGCGCTGTGTGCCGCCCGGCCGGGAGGGTGTCGCCGGCGCCGTGGACGTTCCGGGTCGGCCGGAGCCGCTGGGGGCGGGCGGGGGCGCGGTGCCGCCCGTGCCGCCCGTGCCGCCGGCGTCCGGTGAGCTCGGGGTGCCCGGAGCGGTCGGGGTGCTCGGCTGTCCGGTGCCGGGCGAGGTGCCCGCGGCACCGGTGTCGCTGCCGCACGCGCTCGCCACGGATGACACGAGCAGGGCTGCCACGGCGACGGACACGGGGCGCAGCCAGGGGGACGTTCGCGGGGTGGACGTGGTCGTACGCATGGCATTCTCCTCCGACGATCCCAGCCAACTCCTTCGGCGCGAGTGCTCCAAGTGCCGTACGGACCAGGGCGTATGGGCCGTACGGCACTCATCGTGCGCGCGGATGCGCCGGCTGACGCGGGATCAGGCGCGCGGTGCCGGCCGCGGCCAGGGCCGGGGCCGTCGGCGTGCCGCCACGTCCTCGACCCATCCCGTCAGCAGGACGGCCCCGCCGATGAGCGGCCAGGCGAGCAGGAACAGGAACCAGTCGGCTGCCAGCGGCAGGGTCGTCTCCAGGGCGTGCACCCGCCACATCCGGTCGATGAGGAGCACGCCGAGGACGAGGGCCACCTCGTGCCACAGATAGACCGTGACCGCCCGGGCGTTGAGCAGCACCACCGCCGCGTGCACCGCACGGTACCGGCGTACCCATGTGTCGCCTCGCGGCCGGAAGCGCATCAGCACCAGGACGAAGCCGAACGACCACAGGGCCTGCGCCAACGGGATCTCGCCGAGGTCGTAGCCCTCGTCGGTGGGACGGGTGAACGCGAACCAGCCGCCGATCGCCGTCGTCAGCACGGCCAGGGCCCCCACGCGGGCCGCCGGGAGCCGGTGGATCAGGCCGTCGCGGTGGGCGAAGCCCAGCAGCCAGCAGGCCCCGAAGACGACCAGGTCGGTGACCGGCCCCCGCAGCGCGCCGGGCATCGGGACGAGACCGGTCTGAGCGATCTCGGCGAGCACGAGGAAGCCCGCCACGCACGTCCAGGGCCCCTTGCGGAACACCCGCAGCAGGAGGGGACTGAGCAGGACGAACAGGAGGTAGGCGCGGATGTACCAGAGAGGGGCGGCGACCTGGAGCGCCCACGCGCTGCCGTCGGTGGGCGGATCGTGCAACGGCACGATCCACCACAGGAGTTCGGCCCAACCCCGGAGGCCGCGGCCGTCCTCCCCCGGGTTCCAGCCCCGCCCCAGCATGACGCCCACCACACAGGCGGCGAAGGCCCACAGCGGTGGCAGCAGACGGCGCATACGGGCTCGTACCACCGCCGCGGAGGTGCGGTCGTGCCGGTCCAGGGAACGGGCCATCAGGGATCCGGCCAGGGCGAACATCACTCCCATGGCGGGGAAGACCAGGGTGAGCCAGGCCCAGTTGAAGGTGTGGTAGGCCACCACGCGGACGAGGGCGAGGGCCCGCAGCAGGTCCAGGTAGAGGTCCCGGCCGCCCTTCTTCGGCTGTTCCGGTTCCGCCGGGGCCCGCGGGCGCCGGGGCACGGACGGTGGGCCGGCGGGCGGTGGGAGGGCGGGTGGTGGTGCGGGCAGGGGACGCGGAGCCGCGGGGGCGGTCACCCGGCCGGTGCGCCGCAGTTTGTGCCAGCGCAGTCCGGCCCCCGTCACCGCTGTGACGCAGGACTGGAGCAGCACGAGGTACAGCAGCTGCCGGTAGACGAGCTGTTGCAGCGGCAGCGCCCACAGCACGCGCAGCCTCTCACCGTCCAGCCGCAGTGCGTAGGCGGCGCACAGCAGCTGCACGGCGAGCAGCCCGCCCCAGGCCAGCAGCGTGCGCCGCGGGTCCTGGAACAGCAGTCCGTACAGCAGGAACAGGTCGATCAAGGGAGAGAGCAGGGGTGTGAGGACCGTGAACAGGGCGACGAGGGCGAGGCCGTAGCGCCCGAAGTGGCCTGCGTGTCCGCGTTCGACGACCGCGTGGCGGTGCTTCCACATCGCCTGGAGCGTGCCGTAGCTCCACCGGTAGCGCTGCCGCCACAGCTGCCCGAGCGTGGCGGGGGCCTCGGTCCAGCCGCGGGCCCGCTCCTCGTAGACCACGTCCCAGCCGCCCCGGTGCAGTGCCATGGTGAGGTCGGTGTCCTCGGCGAGGGTGTCGGCGCTCACCCCGCCGGTGTGCCGCAGTGCGGTGCGGCGGAAGGCCCCGACGGCGCCGGGCACCGTGGGGATGCAGTGCAGCAGGTCGTACATACGGCGGTCGAGGTTGAGGCCCATCACGTATTCGAGGTGCTGCCAGGTGCCCAGCAGCCGGCCGCGGTTGGCGACCTTGGTGTTGCCCGCGACCGCGCCGACGACCGGGCGGCTGAACGGCTGCACGAGCCGGTGCACCGTGTCGGGCTCGAAGACGGTGTCGCCGTCCATCATCACGATCAGTTCGTGGGAGGCCCGCGCCACGCCGGTGTTGAGGGCCGCGGCCTTGCCCGCGTTGGGCTGTCGTACGACGGTGACGGCGGGCAGTGCGAGCGAGCGCACGATGTCGGCGGTGCCGTCGGTCGAGCCGTCGTCGACCACGACGACCTCGACGGGGTGCGTGCTGCGGACCACGGACAGCACGGTCTGGGTGATGCACTCGCGCTCGTTGTAGGCGGGGATCACGACGCTGACCGGTTCGGTGACCTCGGGTCCCCAGCGAAAGCGCGGGCCGGCGCGCACGCCCGCGTGCCGGCGGGCGAGGAAGGGCATCACGACGAGTCGGGCGAGGACCAGTCCGCCGACCGCGGCCAGCAGCAGGGCGAGCGGGGGAACAAGCCGCTCGCCGGTCACCACTGCCACCACGAAGATCCGCCCGCTCCACAACTGGGTTCCGTGCACCCGGTGTTGCGCACTGTCCGCGCCCAGTGCCCCGGTGATGGTGGTGAAACGGTAGCCACGGTCGGTGAGGGCGGGGATGATCCGCTCCAGTGCGCGCACCGTCTGCGACCGGTCGCCGCCGGAGTCGTGCAGCAGCACCACCGCGCCTCGGCCGGTCAGCGGTCGGGTGACACGGTCGGCGATGGCGTGGGCGCCGGGACGTCGCCAGTCCTCGCCGTCCACGTCGACGAAGGCGGTGACGTACCCCTTCGCGCCGAGCCTGCGCACCACGGGCCAGGACCGGTTGTCCAGATCGGCCGCCTCGGACGAGTACGGGGGCCGCACGAGGGTGCTGTGGACACCCGCCGCGCCCGCCAACGCCAGTTGCGTCTGGGCGAGTTCGCGGTCCAGCCGGGCCTGCGACTGGTATCCGAGGTCCGGGTGGGTGAAGGTGTGGACGCCGATCTCATGACCGGAGGCGACCAGTTGCCGGACCAGACCGGGGTGCCGGGCGGCCGACGATCCGGTGACGAAGAAGGTGCCCTTGGCCCCGTACCGGTCGAGCACGTCCAGGATCCGGGGGGTCCAGGTGGGGTCGGGGCCGTCGTCGAAGGTCAGGGCGACGGTGCCGGCCGGCATCCGATGGCTGCGCACCGGGGAGCCGCGCGCGTCCACCACGGGTCCGCCGCTCAGCACCTCGTCCGGAACCCGGTCGGCCGAGACCGGGGGATGCACACGGTGGTCGGCGGCGAAGTCGCCGTGGACGTAGCCGTGCAGGAGCAGGACGCCGACGAGGGCGGTCAGCAGGAGCAGCGGGAGGAAGACCCGCGGACGCGACGCGGCGCCACCGCGGCGCCCCGCGGGGACGACTTGCGGGCCGCGGGGAGAGTTCCTGGCCGGCGCGGACATCAGACGGTGTCCGTGGAGACGGGCGACGCGACGTCGTACGACGCGCCTGGGACCGTGGACGGGGAGGTGGCCGTCGGTTCACCCGGGCCGGTGGCCGGTGCGGTGGCCGACCCACCCGTGGTCGGGCTCGGAGTCCCGGGCGTGCTCGGCGTGCTCGGCGTGCTCGGCGGTGCCGTCGGTGTACCGCCGTCCGTCGCGGTCGCTGTCGGCGTCGGCGTCGGCTTCGGGGTGACCGGGGCGGTTTCGCCCGGTGGCGGCACAGTCACCGAACCCGAAGGTGACGGCATGTCCGTCGGTGAGGCGGACGGGGCGGACGGTGGGACCGACGTGACGGGGAGATCCTGTCCCGGCGGTTCCCGTACGGTGCCGGGTTCCTCGGACGGCACCCCCGGTACCGGAAGCACGGAACCGGGCGCGAAGGGCGTCGCGCCCATGAAACTGAGAGCCAGGACCGTGGTGTAGCCGGTCAGCAACACCCCCACGATCCAGGCGAGTCGGCGAAGAACGCGGGCGCGGCGCCCGGTCCGGTCGGTGAAGACGGGTTGCGCCTCGTCCGGCGCCGCGGCGGCCCGGGTGACCGCGGGCCGGGTCAGCGGCAGGGTCCCGGTGCCCGCCGCGCTGCGCACGCGGTGCGGCAGGTGCCACCGTGGCCCGCCGTTCCTGCCCGGGATCATGGTCTTCCCCCTTCCGGCGAAAAGCCGGACGCGGCTCTCCCTCCGTACTCAGACTCGCGCCCCCGCACGCGCTCGCCCATGGGTCGACCGGACCGACAGACAGGACGTCCGGCTCCTGCCCGGACCGGGCCGTCCAGCGGACTCTTGAGCCGTGCCACACGACCGGGTCCCGGCGCGCCCCTCGCCGAGCGTTCCGGGTACGCCGTAGTCCGGGGGCTTTCGGGGAGGGAATGATCATGGCATCGGTCACCTTCGACAGGGCAACCCGCTGTTTCCCCGGGATGGACCGCCCCGCCGTCCGCGCACTCGAACTGGACATCTCCGACGGCGAGTTCATGGTCCTGGTCGGCCCGTCCGGCTGCGGGAAGTCCACCAGCCTGCGGATGCTCGCCGGCCTCGAGGAGGTCGACTCGGGCACCATCCGCATCGGCGACCGGGACGTGACCCGTCTGCCGCCCAAGGACCGTGACATCGCGATGGTGTTCCAGAACTACGCGCTCTATCCGCACATGACGGCCGCGGACAACATGGGCTTCGCCCTGAAGATCGCCAAGATGCGCAAGAGCGACATCCGCGGCCGGGTGGCCGAGGCGGCCGGCATCCTCGACCTGGGCGACTACCTGGACCGCAAACCCAAGTCCCTGTCCGGCGGCCAGCGTCAGCGGGTCGCGATGGGGCGGGCCATCGTCCGTGAACCCCGGGTGTTCCTGATGGACGAGCCGCTGTCGAACCTGGACGCCAAGCTGCGGGTGCAGACCCGCACCCAGATCGCCTCGCTCCAGCGCCGGCTCGGCACCACCACCGTGTACGTCACCCACGACCAGGTCGAGGCCCTGACGATGGGCGACCGGGTGGCGGTCCTCAAGGACGGCGTGCTCCAGCAGGTGGGCAGCCCGAGGGAAGTGTTCCGGCAGCCGGCCAACGCCTTCGTCGCCGGCTTCATCGGCTCGCCCGCGATGAACCTCTTCCGGCTCGCGCTCACCGCGGACGGCACCGCCCTCGGTGACCTCCCCCTGGCCCTGCCCCGGTCCGTCCTCGCCGCGGTCCACGAGGAGGGGGCACCGGAGATCGTCCTGGGGGTGCGCCCCGAGCAGTTCACGCTCCTGTCCACGGAGGACCTGGAGACGCCGGCCCTGGAGGTCGTGATCGACGCCGTCGAGGACACCGGCGCGGTCACCTATCTGCACACCACCGCCAAGGTGGGCCAGGAGCTCGCGCAGGTCGTCGTCCGGGCCCCGGGGCGAGGACGCTGGGAGAAGGGCTCGCCTCTGCGGATCGTCCCGCACGGGGACGACGTACACCTGTTCTCTGCACAGACCGGTCTGCGGCTGCCGGACGACGGAGCCCTGCCCGCGGGAACGGACGACCGCACACCGGGCTGACCATCCCTGGTTGTCGGCGTCGGCAGGGACCCCGGCCCCCGGTGCACGACCGTGCACACGCACGCACCTGCCTGTCGCGGACGCGGTCGCGTTCCGGCCCTCCTGCTGTGGGGGACCGCCGTCGCACCGGCAGCGGCCGGCCCGGCGGGCTCGCGGCAGCGGAGTCCGGGGCAGTCCCCGACGCAACATCCGGAGGCGGAGGGGCCGTTCGGCCTCACGCTCTGGACGTACCGGCCCCTCACGGTGGCGCTTCCGCGCGGCGATGCTGAAATCGCGGAGGTCCGCACATCGACGTGCGGGCACCGGCCAGAGGAGGTGTTGACCGTGTTGCGCCCTGTTGTCGTGGGGTTGGACGGTTCGACCAGAAGCCTCGCCGCCGCCGGCTGGGCGGCCCGGGAGGCCCTCAGGCGCGGCCTGCCTCTTCAGGTCGTGCAGGCGTGGGAGGGCGTGACGGCGCCCTGTGACACGGAACAGCCGGAACTCAACGGGCCGCGCTGTCTGGCACGGAGCATGCTCGGCGATGCCGCGGACCGGCTGCGCGAGACCTACCCGCAGCTCTCCCTGAGCACCCGGCACATCACGGGTGCCGCCACCGACGTCCTGGTCGCGGTGGGCGCCGAGGCGGAACTGCTGGTGCTGGGCAGTCGGGCGGTCAGTGGAGTCGGCGGGTTCCTCGCGGGTTCGGTGACCCAGGTGGTCGTGGGCCACGTGGCCAGGCCCGTCGTGCTCGTGCGGGCCCTTGAGACGTTGGCGGACGAGCATCTGGCGGACGCCGAGGGGCTGCCCTCGACGCACACCCCGTACCGCGACGTCGTGGTCGGCGTCGATCCGGGACACCCGTGCGAGGAGGTGCTCTCGTTCGCCTTCGAGAGCGCGGCCCTGCGTGCCGCTCCGCTGAGCGTCGTGCACGCATGGCGGCTGCCGTATGTGCAGGCCGCGGCGGTCGCGAGGGCGCACCGGGCGGTGGCCGCGTCGTCCGCGCGTGCACTGTCCGCGGCCGTGGCCCCGTGGCGGGAGAAGTTCCCCGCCGTGGAGGTCCGCGAACTGGTGGTGGAGGCCCGCCCCTCGCGGGCTCTGCAGGTCGCCGCGCAGGACGCCGGACTGCTGGTCGTCGGGCGCCGGATCCGTACCGGCCGCCTCGGCACGCGCACCGGGTCCGTCGCGCACTCTGCGATGCATCACGCCGGCTGCCCGGTTGCCGTGGTGGCGCACGAGTGAGCGGGGCGCGTCGACCGGCCGGGCACGACATCGCCGGTGTCCGGGGACACGTCCGGCTCCCTGTTCTCGCCAGGCACGGCACCCCGGGTACGCCGTCGTCGGCGAAGCGGGCGGCGTACGACTGCCGCGCCGAGGCCCTTCGGGGCACGCCGCCCGGTGAACCGTCCGGTGTCCGGCAGTGGCAGAGCCGAGGGCCGGCAGTGGCAGAGCCGAGGGCCGGCAGTGGCAGAGCCGAGGGCCGGCAGTGGCGGAGGCGAGGGCCGACACCGGCCGAGACGAGCGGGGCGTCTTCGCCCGCACCGGCCGGACCGGCTCCGACCGGCGTTCACCGACGCGGCAGACCCGGGCGCTGCCGTCGTCGGCGCAGCGGGCGGCCTGCGCCTGCCACGCCGAGGCCCTTCGGGGCACACCGCCCGATGAGCCGGTCGATGTCCGGCACTGGCAGAAGCGAGCAGGACCTTCCCGGCCGACCCGCACCGGCCGGACCGGCTCCGACCGGCGTTCACCGACGCGGCAGACCCGGGGGCCCCGACCGCAGTGGTCCGCAGGCCTTCCGGTCGGCCCGGCAGGGGCCGTTCGGCCCTACCCGGCAGAACGTCGATGCGGCTTATATCTGGTCATGTCCGCCTACCACACGAGGTCCGCTCTGTCCCGCACGGTACGCACCGTCGACGGGACCACGACCGTCACGCTCGAAGGCGAGCTGGACCTCGTGACCGCGATGCCGTTGACGGCACATCTCGACACCCTGACCTCGGGACCGCATCCCGACCTGGTGCTGGATCTGCGTCCCGTGTCCTTCATCGACTGCGCCGGACTGGCCGTGCTGTGCCGGGCACGGAAACGCGCACGGGCACTCCACGGACGGCTCCGGCTGGTCACCTCCGACGCCCGCTTCCTGCGGATCCTGCGTGCGACCGGTCTGGGCGGCGTGTTCGAGATCCACCCTGACCTGCCCGCCACGGAAGCCGCCACGCCGGCCGGCGGTGCCTCCCCCTCCGCCGCCATGGGCTGACCGGTCCGACGGACGAACCGGCCGCGGGCTGCACGAGCGGGGCGAGGGAGGCGACGGTGGACGGGGCGGGGTGCCGATGTCTCTCGCTCCGCACCTCTGGGCCCGCCTCAGAGGTGCGCCAGGGGCCGCTCGGGCCGATCAGCGGTCCTGCTCGGGCGGTGGACGGGCCGCCGGCGCCCCAGCAGCCGTACGACCAGTGCGTCGACTCCGGCACTCACCACGACGGTGACCACGGTGAAGATCACCAGAAGCACGGCGAACAGCGTCCAGAAATCGGGAGTCAGTGAGGTACCCACAGAACTCACCCCCCTCCGTCGGGCGGGTTGTCTCACGCCTTCATGCAACAGCCGTGGCGGCGGCGGTGCAGGGTGCCGAAGGTCGTCGCGGCGAAGCCGAGTGGTCCAACCGTTGGTCCGACCGGCCCAAGCGCGGGCGGCGACGGCGGGCACACGCTGGCAGTGGGAGTTCCCACACCCGTCGGGAGGCACGCCATGATCACTGATTACACGCCCAGCACACTGCGCGCCCTGCCCGCCGAGCACCGGGAACGGCTGATGCGCGTCGCCCGTGAGGTGTCCTTCCCGCAAGGGACGCGACTGTTCGAGGAGGGGTCCCTGGCCGACCGGTTCTGGATCATCCGGACGGGCACCGTCGAGCTCGACATGCACGTGCCCGGCCGTCGAGCGGCCGTCATCGAGACCCTGCGGCACAACGAACTCGTCGGCTGGTCCTGGCTGTTCACCCCGCACACCTATCACCTGGGCGCCGAGGCCACGACCCCGGTACGGGCCTACGAGTTCGACGCCACGGCCGTGCGCCGGATGTGCCAGGAGGACCCGGCCATGGGCAACACGGTGGCCCTGTGGGTGGGAGACGTGCTCGCCCACCGCCTCCGCTCCGCCCGGACCCGGCTCCTGGACCTGTACGCCCCGCACGGTTCCGGCAGCACCTTCTGAACGCGAGGAGTCACCATGCACGGCACTCCGCACCTCGTCAGCGATGTCATGACCCGCACCGTCGCCGCCGTCGGCCGCGAGTCCCGCTTCAAGGAGATCGTGCAGCTGATGCAGGACCGGAAGATCAGCGCCCTGCCCGTCCTCGAAGGCGGGGGCCGGGTCGTCGGCGTCGTCTCCGAGGCCGATCTGCTGCCCAAGGAGGAGTTCCGCGACAGCGACCCCGACCGCCGCACCCAGCTGCGCCGCCTGACCGACCTGGCGAAGGCCGGCGCAGTCACCGCAGCCGAGCTGATGACCTCTCCGGCACTCACCGTTCGCCCGGACACGACACTCGCCCAGGCCGCCCGCACCATGGCGCACGCCAGGGTCAAGCGGCTGCCGGTGGTGGACGAACAGGGTCTGCTGGAGGGCATCGTCAGCAGGTCCGACCTGCTCAAGGTGTTCCTGCGCGATGACGAGGAGATCGCCGAGGAGGTGCGGCGCGAAGTGGTGCCGTACCTGTTCCCCACCCCCTCGTCGGCCATCCGTGTCGAGGTGCACGACGGAGCTGTCAGGCTGGTCGGCCGCGTCAGCGACCCGTACCTGATCCCCGTTGCCGCCAGGCTGGTACGCGGCGTCGAGGGCGTCGTGGACGTGGACTTCGTACCGGAGGAGCGAGGCGACTCGATCGGCTCGGACGCGAAGGCCGCACAGTCCTGAGATGCGGGGCTCAGACGCCCTGAGCGCTTCGAAAAGGTGCTCGGGGGGTATCACGGTTGTCCCGTGTCGGGGTCCAATGGGGTGAGGCAAGCCCTTCCGCACCCCGCTCCCGGCGAGAAGAGGCACGCAATGGATCCGTGGGTGATCTGGCTGATCGTCGCAGCCGTGCTGGCCGTGGCGGAGATCTTCACCCTGACGACCGCGCTCGGAATGCTGAGCGCGGCCGCGGGGGTCACGGCCGTCTCCGCCGCACTCGGGCTGCCGGTGCCCTTCCAGTTCCTGGTGTTCGCCGCCGTCGCCACCGTCACCGTGCTGTTCGTGCGCCCCGTCGCGGTGCGGCACCTGGTCCAGCCCCAGGCGGCACGATTCGGCGTGGACGCACTCGTCGGCAAGGCCGCCTATGTCGTCACGGAGGTGACGGACCTGGGCGGCAGGGTCCGTATCGACGGCGAGGAATGGACGGCCCGCCCCTACGACGAGACGCTGGTGATCCCCGCCGGAAAGACCGTCGACGTCATCGAGATCAGTGGTGCCACCGCGCTCGTCTACCCCCGGGAGTGAACCCATGGAAACCTCGGCGTTCCTGATTGCCGGTGTGATCCTCGCGTTGTTCGTCGTCTTCACCGTGGTGCGAGCGGTGCGCATCGTGCCGCAGGCGCGCGCTCGCAACGTCGAGCGGCTCGGCCGCTACCACCGCACCCTGACTCCCGGCCTGAGCCTGGTCATCCCCTACATCGACCGCGTTCACCCGCTGATCGACCTGCGCGAACAGGTCGTCTCCTTCAAACCGCAGCCGGTCATCACCGAGGACAATCTCGTCGTCGAGATCGACACGGTCCTGTACTTCCAGGTCACCGACCCGCGAGCGGCTTTCTACGAGATCGCCAACTTCCTCCAGGCGGTCGAGCAGCTCACCGTCACCACCTTGCGCAATGTCGTGGGATCCATGGACCTGGAGAAGACCCTCACCTCTCGGGACACCATCAACAGCCAGCTGCGTGGCGTGCTGGACGAGGCCACCGGCAAGTGGGGCCTGCGGGTCAACCGGGTGGAGATCAAGGCCATCGACCCGCCGCAGTCCATCAAGGACGCGATGCAGAAGCAGATGCGGGCCGAACGGGACAAGCGGGCCGCGATCCTCACCGCCGAGGGACAGCGCCAGTCGCAGATCCTCACCGCGGAGGGCGACAAGCAGTCGGCCGTGCTGCGCGCGGAGGGCAATCGCACCGCCGCGATCCTCCAGGCCGAGGGCCAGTCCCGGGCCATCGACGAGGTCTTCCAGGCCGTCCACCGCAACGACCCCGACCCCAAGCTGCTCGCCTGGCAGTACCTCCAGACCCTCCCCCAGCTCGCGCAGGGTGCGGGCAGTACCTTCTGGGTGATACCCAGCGAGGTCACCTCGGCACTCCAGGGCGTGTCCCGCGCCTTCACCGAGGCGCTTCCGCAGTCACCGGCCACCCGCGAGAAGCCCGCGGACGACAGGCCGGCCGATGCGGCGAGCGACACCGCCCAGGCCGCGCAGGCCGCGGCCGCCGCCCTCGCCGACGCGGCCCGGGCCGACCGCGCCACCCCCAGCTCCCTCCCGTCCACGTCTGCCGGCTGAGCACACACCTCTTGCCGTGCACGGCCCTCCCGCCTCCTGCCGTGCACGGCCTCCGACCGTGCTCAGCGCCAGCCCAGGGCCGGAGCGACGTGGGTCAGGATGCTCTCGATCACGTGGGCGTTGTAGGCGACCCCGAGCTGATTCGGCACGGTGAGCAGGAGGGTGTCGGCGGCGGCGACCGCTTCGTCGTCGGCGAGCTGCTTGACCAGCACGTCGGGTTCGGCGGCGTAGGAACGGCCGAAGATCGCGCGGGTGTCGGCGTCGATGTAGCCGATCTGGTCCTTGGAGTTGGCCTCACGGCCGAAGTAGGCGCGGTCACGGTCGTCGACCAGCGCGAAGATGCTGCGGCTGACCGACACCCGTGGCTCGCGGGTGTGCCCCGCCTCGCGCCAGGCTTCCCGGTAGACCTCGATCTGCTTGCGCTGCTGGACGTGCAGCGGTTCGCCGCTCTCGTCGTCCTTGAGGGTCGAGCTCTGCAGGTTCATCCCCAGCTTCGCCGCCCACGCCGCGGTGGCGTTCGAGCTGGATCCCCACCAGATACGGTCCCTGAGGCCTTCCGAGTGCGGCTCGATGCGCAGCAGCCCCGGCGGGTTGGAGAACATGGGACGGGGGTTGGGCTGCGCGAATCCCTCGCCCGTCAGCACGTCGAGGAGCCGTTCGGTGTGGGCGCGTGCCATGTCGGCGTCGGTGGCCCCCTCGGCGGGCAGATGCCCGAAGTGGCGCCAGCCGTCGATGACCTGCTCCGGGGATCCCCGGCTGATGCCGAGCTGGAGTCGGCCGCCGGAGATCAGGTCGGCGGCTCCGGCGTCCTCGGCCATGTACAGCGGGTTCTCGTAGCGCATGTCGATCACGCCGGTGCCGATCTCGATCGTGCTGGTACGCGCGCCGATCGCGGCGAGCAGCGGGAACGGTGAGGCGTGCTGCCGCGCGAAGTGATGGACTCGGAAGTACGCGCCGTCGGCGCCCAGCTCCTCCGCGGCGACCGCGAGGTCGATCGCCTGGAGAAGGGAGTCCGCTGCGGAGCGCGTCTGCGAGTGCGGCGACGGCGTCCAGTGCCCGAACGACAGGAACCCGATCTTTTTCATACCGCTTTCAACAATCAAGGTCGGCGTTCATTCCCGGGAGCCTCCTGCACCGAACGCCAGGGCCGCACCCCCTCACAAGGGCTCAGCCCCAGGCAGCCACCGGCACGAAGGAACTGTCCTGCCGGAACAGATCCGTCCCCGCGGTCCGTTCCACCCGGAGCTGGTAGTTGTAGTGGCGCAGGTAGTACCCGGGATAGTTGTACGACTCCCAGCGGATCGCCCCCGAGGACGAACCCGTGCGGGCGATGAACGTCGCGTCCTTGGCGAAGGTCGACGTGCCGTCGTTGGGGTCGAAGCGGCCGCGGAAGTCCCAGTGGCGCAGGTAGTTGCCCGAGGAGTCGCGGAAGGAGCAGCCGCCCGCGTCGGCGAGGCCCGCGACGACCGTGAAGGTGGACGCCGACTTCTCGGCGGCCGTGCTGGAGGCGGTCACCACCGGGAGGTTGAGCAGGGCGGACTGGTTCTGCCAGTACCGGGTCGGGTAGTTGGCCGACTGGAAGGAACGCGTGACGTTCTTCGCGAGCGAAGGTCCGCCGGACACCGTCTCCTTGATGACCGTGAAGTGGCGGGCGGTGCCGGAGACCACCGGCAGCGCGGTCGGGGCCGACCAGGTGGCGAAGGTGTCGTAGCTGTCGCTGTAGTAGTAGTTCCCGTCGCCGTAGCCGTCGAAGAAGATCCGCCAGGCGCCGTTGTCGAGCTGGATCACGGACGGGCCCTCGCGATAGCTGCCCCAGCCGGCCCAGTCGCCCGTCCGGGAGATCGTGTAGGGCCCGGTCAGGGAGGATGCCGTCGCGTACTCGATGTACTTCGTCGTCTCGTTCTTCGTGAAGGCGTGGTAGGTCGAGCCGGCCTTCACGATGTACGTGTCGATGTGGTTCGCGCCGATGCCGGACAGAGCCACCGGTGAACTCCAGGCCGTCAGCGCGGAGTTGGTGGCCTTCAGCCGGTACGGAGTGAAGATCCACTCGTCGCTGGTGACCGAGCAGGACACGATGACGTTGACGCTGCCGTCGCTGTCGACGAACCACTCCGGCGCCCACGCGCGGGACAGGTTGGCGATCGGGACCGTGTAGTCGTACAGGAAGGTCCAGTTGGCCCGGTCGGAGCTGCGTGCGAAGCCGATCGTGGTGCTGACGTCCTGCCAGGTGTGGGTCGTGTACGTGAGGTAGTAGTAGCCGTCGGTGTGCCTGAAGACGCTCGCGTCGCGGATCCTGTTGCTGGGCGGCGTGTAGGCGGAGGACTTGAGCAGCCGGAAGTCCGTGGCGTCGTCGGACTGGTAGACGTTGACGGTGCCGTCGTTGCTGTTGAGGAACGGCACGATCGTGTAGCGGGTGGCCGAGCCGCTGGGCGGGGCGGCGGCGAAGGCCGCGCCGGGCAGTCCGCCCAGCAGGACGGCGGAGGCGGGCAGGGCCGTCATCGCGCGCAGCAGGGTGCGACGGGACGGCGTGGGGGGTCGTGTGGTCACGGCGGCTCTCCCTGGGGCAAGGACACGGACAGCGCGGCTCTGCATGTCCGACATATCGAACACGGTTCGGGAAGTCGATCAGAAGGTAAGGCTGTGACTTGCACGCGTCAATGCTTTGCGCAGGACCTGCCGAGCCACGTGAGGCAGCTGTGGCGCCCGCCCGAACCGCCGCTCCCACGAGGGCCGTTCCGGCGAAGCGCTTTCCGACGTTACCGTTCAGTAGACAACGTCGGCCCGGAGCCCGGAGTCCCGAAGTCCCGGAGTTCCGGCGTCCCGGAGGTGGACCGTATGGCGTACGACCGTTCCGCAGGCCTGGTGGAGACCGCCCGTGCGCTGGCCGACGGCACGGTCACCTCCCGGGCACTCGTCGAGCAGACCCTGGCACGGATCGACGGCAGCCAGGAGACGCTCAACGCCTTCCGGATCGTACGGACCGAAACCGCCCTCGCCGAGGCCGAGGCCGCGGACGCCCGACTGGCCGCAGGCGTACGCAAACCCCTGCTCGGCGTGCCCGTCGCCGTCAAGGACGACATGGACGTGGCCGGTGAACCCACCGCGTTCGGCTGCCGGGGCGAGTTCCCGGCCGTCGCCAGGGACGGTGAGGCGGTACGGCGGCTGCGCGCGGCCGGGGCCGTGGTGGTCGGCAAGACCAACACCTGCGAGTTCGGGCAGTGGCCGTTCACCGAGGGACCGGCCTTCGGCGCCACCCGCAACCCGTGGAGCCCGGAACACACGCCGGGCGGCTCCTCCGGCGGGTCCGCCGCGGCCGTCGCCGCCGGTCTCGTGCCCGCCGCGCTCGGCTCGGACGGAGCCGGGTCGGTCCGCATCCCCGCTTCCTGGACCCATCTCATCGGCATCAAGCCGCAGCGCGGCCGCATCTCCACCTGGCCCCGCGGCGAGTCCTTCCAGGGCATCACCGTCAACGGCACACTCGCCCGCACGGTCGCCGACGCGGCCCTGCTGCTCGACGCGGCGAGCGGCAACCACGTCCTGGACCCGCACCGTCCGCCCGCCGTCGACGCCTCCGCGGCGGTCGGCCGCGATCCCGGCCGGCTGCGCATCGCGCTCGCGCTGAAGCCGCCGTTCACCGCGCTGCCCGCCAGACTCCAGCCGGACGTGCGGGCGCGGGTCGTCGAACTCGCCGAGAAACTGGGGGCCTTGGGGCACACCGTCGAGGAGGCCGATCCGCCGTACGGCCAGATCGGGCTCACCTTCGTCCCCCGCGCCACCGTCGGTCTCGCCGAACGGGTGCGGGAGGCTCCCTTCCCGGCGCTCCTGGACCGCCGCACCCGGGACGCGGCCCGGCTCGGCGGACTGCTCGGCGGGGTCCCGCTCAGGGCGGCGCGGCGCGCGGAGGCGCTCCTGCACCGCCGTATCGGCGGGTTCTTCACGTCGTACGACGTCGTCCTCGCCCCGACGACGGCCGCTCCCCCGCCGCGCATCGGGGCGATGCTCCGGCTGGGCGGGCTGGCCACGGACCGCGCGATGATCGCGGCCTGCCCCTACGCCTGGCCCTGGAACGTGCTGGGGTGGCCCGGGGTCAACGTCCCCGCCGGGTTCGTCGACGGCGGACTGCCCGTCGGCGCCCAGCTGCTCGGCCCCGCGAACAGCGAGCCGCTCCTGCTCTCCCTCGCCTCGCAACTGGAGGTCGAACTGCGCTGGCACGAGCGGTGGCCGCGGCCCGGCGTCACCGCGGATTCACCGGCCGCGTGAGCACCCCGGCCCGTACCCTGTGACCATGGACGATGCGTCGATGGTCGGGCTCATGGGGCGGGTCACGGGGACGATCGGGCCGGGGCTCGTCGGCGAGGTGATCGTCCGGGTGCGGGGCGGCGCCGAGCACTTCCTCGCCTACCCCGCCTCCGGCACCGACCGGATCGAGCGGGGCACGGTCGTCATGGTGGTGGAGTACCTGCCGCCGAGGACGGTCTACGTACAGGCGGCATACGACAGTTGAGCCTGCTCACGCGCACGTGAGAGGCGCGTGCATCAAGGTTTCGACAAGGATGCGCCGACGTCTTCTCCCGGGCCTCGAACAGGCGCACACTCCCTTCGTTCGGTGCCGAAAGGGCACCATGCAAAGGGGGCGTATGCCGATGGTTGTCGGCGTCGTGGCGGGGGTGGCCGTAGCTGCCGTCGCCGTTCTGATCGGTCTGTTCAAGATGATGTGGCGTGTCGCGGAACCCAACGAGGCACTGATCATCTCTGGTTCCAAGCACAGGACCGAGGGCCTCGAGGAGGGCATGGGATTCCGCATCGTCACCGGGCGCGGCACTTTGGTGCTGCCCGGTGTGCAGGCGGTGCGCAAGCTCTCGCTCGACCTGAACGAGACCGAACTGCACGTGGACTGCGTGACCCACCAGGGCATTCCGCTCAAGGTACGGGGCGTGGTCATCTTCAAGGTGGGCGACGACTTCGTGTCGATCGCCAACGCCGGTCGCCGGTTCCTCGACCAGCAGAAACTGATGTCCGAGCGGGTGCACAACGTGTTCGCCGGTCATCTGCGGTCCATCGTCGGCGGGTTGACCGTCGAGGACATGATCCGGGACCGGGAGAAGCTCACCGGGCAGACCCGGGCCGCCTGCGGCACCGAGATGGAGAAGCTGGGGCTCATCGTGGACTCCCTCCAGATCCACGAGATCGAGGACCCGACCGGGTACATCCAGAACCTGGCGATGCCGCACGCGGCGGCCGTCCAGCGGGACGCGCGCATCGCGCAGGCCGAGGCGAACCGGCTGGCCACCGAGGCCGAACAGCAGTCGTTCGCGCGGATGGCGCAGGCCACCCGGGACAGCGAGATCCTGCAGGCCGGCTACCAGGCCGAGCGCGACAAGGCGGGCGCCAAGGCGCGCCAGGCAGGGCCGCTCGCCGACGCCGCCGCCCGGCAGGAGGTCGTCGTCCAGGAGACCAGGGTCGCCGAACTCGAGGCGCACCGGCGCGAACAGCAGCTCCAGGCCGACGTCCGCAAGCCGGCGGACGCCAAGGCCTACGAGAAGCGCACGCTCGCCGAGGCGGAGCGCGACGCGCGGATCTCCGCGGCCGAGGCCAAGGCGAAGGAGACCGAGCTCGCGGCGGCCGCCGAGGCCACCCGGGTCAAGACGGCCGCGGGTGCCGAGGCCGAGGCGACCAAGGCGCGGGGCACGGCCATGGCCGCGTCCACCCGGGCCACCGGTGAGGCCGAGGCCGCCGCGGCCCAGGCCAGGGGCCTGGCCGAGGCGGAGGCCGCGAAGGCGAAGGGTCTCGCGGAGGCGGAGGCCATCAAGGCCCGCGCCGCCGCGCTCGCCGAGAACCAGGAGGCGGTGGTCGCCCAGCAACTGGCCGAGAACTGGCCGGAGATCGTCAAGGCGGGCGCGTCCGCGTTCGGCAACGTCGACAACATGGTGGTGCTCAACGGCGCCGACGGCATGGCGGACATGTTCGCCAAGGCGCTCACCATGGGCGGCACCGGACTGGGCCTGGCCCGTCAGCTGCTGGCGTCGATGAACCAGAACGGGCAGACGCCCACCGGCACTTCGCTCAACGGGGTGGCCGCGCCGCCGCCCGCCCAGAAGGTGCCGGTCCAGGAGTAGGGGACGGGCGGTCCGGGGCCCTTTACGGCAAGGGCCCCGGACCGCCCGCGTTCACCGCGCGAGCAGGGTGGCACCCAGGCCGGTCAGGGCGAGGACCTTCGCGATCTCGAAGGCGATGTAGACGAGGTGTCCGCGCGAGCGGGGCAGGTCCTCGCCGGCCAGGACACGGTCGGAGCGGCGGTTCAACCGGGGCCGGACCACGGCGAGTTGACCGACGAGCAGCACCAGCACCGCCACGGTCCACGCGATGACCGGGGCCGGTGCGTCGCCGACGGCGACCAGTACGGCCACCGCGGCGGCCAGGACGCTCTCCACCAGGTTCAGGGCCCGGAAGACCAGGCGGCCGATGCCCAGACCGACCTGGATCGTCACTCCCGGGGCACGGAACTTCAGCGGCGCCTCCAGGAAGGAGATCGCCAGCACCATCCCGAGCCACACGAAGGTGACCGCGCCCGCCGCTTCGTTCATCCGACCGACCGTACTACTCCCCCGGTTCGGCGGACGCCATAAGGTGCCCCCGTGACTGCGTTTACCGATGAGAACGTCCCCGGCCGCTTCGGCGCCACCGCCACCACCGAGGCCGACCCCCGCGAGGTGGGCCGGGTGCGCACCGAGTACTCCCCCGCGCACGACGGCGACCCCGACCCCGGCGAGATCGTGTGGACCTGGGTGCCCTTCGAGGAGAACGACGGCCGCGGCAAGGACCGTCCCGTGCTCGTGGTGGCCCGGGAGGCGGCCGGCACCGTCCTCGCCGTCCAGCTGTCGAGCAAGCGGCACGACGGGGACCGGGAGTGGGTGCCGATCGGCGGCGGCCCCTGGGACCGGACCGGCCGGGACTCCTGGGTGGACGTCGACCGCATCCTGCGCCTCCACGAGGCCGGCATGCGCCGGGAGGCGTGCGCGCTGGACCGGGGCCGGTTCAACCTGGTCAGGCAGCGGCTGCACGAGCGGTACGGCTGGACCTGACCGCCGGCCCGGCCGTGGTACGGGGCCCGCGAAGGCCCGTACGAAGACCTCCTGACCGCCGGCCCCGCCGCGGCACGGGCCCGCGAACGCGTACGAACGCCTCCTGACCGTTAGCCCCGCTGCGGCACGGGCTCCGCGAACGCCCGTGCGAACGCTTCCCGCACCACCGCTCCCCGCGTCCGGTCCAGCACCCCGAACACCACGTGCTCGAAGGCACCGCCGAACCGTCCGCCGGGGGCGAGCAGTGTCCGGAACGCCCCCGCCACCTGTGCGGGGTCGTTCTGGAAGACCCCGCAGCCCCAGGCACCGAGGACCAGCCGCCGGTACCCCTGCGCCACGGCCACCGAGAGCACCCGCTCGGCCCGTGCCGCGAGCGCTGCCGGCAGCTCGGCGACACGCTCGGGTGCCGTCCGCCGGACCACTCCCGCGTTCGGGGCGGCCGCGGTCAGGAAGCCCACGAGGTACGCCGGGTCCAGCAGGTCGCCGCGGTCGTCCCGGAAGACGGGCACGCCCGGTGAGTGGATGACCCGGTCGGTGTAGAACGGGTCGCGGTGGGCCCGGTGGTGGTCGTAGAACTCGCGGGCCCGGAGCTGGCAGGTGTACAGGGCGGAGGCACGGCACAGGGCCTCTTCCTGGGCCTGGGCGCCGTTCAGGTACCCGCCGCCCGGATTGCGGGCCGAGGCGAAGTTCAGCACGGCCGTCCGGCCGCCGAGCCGGCGGGCCGCTTCCAGGCTGCTCTCCGCCGTGACCTCGAAGCGCGTGTGCACGGCGGTGAAGTCCGGCACCGGCACGGGCTCCGGGCCGTACATCCGCGTCCCCGCCCGCGCCGCCTCGATCGCGGCGGCCACGGAGACCTCGCGCCCGTCCGGCGCGCGGTAGTGCCCCGCCGCGACGATCCGTTCCGTCTCCTGCGCGATCGCGCGCAGACGCGCGCTCATGGCGCCACCCCCGTGAGCGCCATGACCGCACGTCGCGCGGTCTCCCCCGTTGTGCCCATGCAGGAATCGTGGGTGATGCCGGTGGTGCGGTGCAACAGAGTTTCCGGCACCCGCCAGAACCGGAAAACACCTCGAAAACCCCGGGAGAACGGAGATCCACAGCCCCTAATGCAAGGATGTGCCCCCTTGTGCGGAACGAGATGAGGGTCTTGGGTGGGACGAGCGTTGCCGGTCCGACCCACCATGATCCCCGGACCGGTGGCATGGTGGAATCTCAGGAGGATCCCGACATGTCCGACTCACTGGGCGACTGTACGAAGCCTCGTACGTCGCTCCCCGAAGCAGAGCTCGAGGCTCTGGTCCGGGGCATCTGCTTCAAGACCGGCCCACCCCGCCGCATCGGGGTGGAAGTGGAATGGCTCGTCCACGAGCTGCGCGACCCGCGGCTCCCCGTGACACCCGAACGACTCGCGGCGGCGTACGCCGCACTGCGGACCGTGCCCCTGAAGGCGGCGCTCACCGTCGAACCCGGCGGCCAGCTGGAGCTGAGCTCGCAGCCCGCCGACTCCCTGATGGAGTGCATCGGTACCGTCTCCGCCGACCTGGCCGCCGTACGGGCGGCCCTCGCCGAGCACGGTCTCGGCCTCGTCGGTCTCGGCCACGACCCCTGGCATCCGCCCCGCAGATACCTGCGGGAACCTCGTTACGACGCCATGGAGACCTGCCTGGACCGCACAGGACCGGCAGGCCGCGCCATGATGTGCACCTCGGCCTCCGTGCAGGTGTGCGTGGACGCGGGGTACGAGGAGCCCGGCCCCCTGGGCCTGGGACGCCGCTGGTGGCTGGCGCACCAGCTGGGCCCGGTCCTGGTGGCCGCCTTCGCCAACTCCCCGCTCGCCCGTTCCGAGCCCACCGGCTGGCTCTCGACCCGCCAGCTGCGCTGGACGCAGATCGGCAAGGGCCGGGCCGGCGGTCCGTCCCTGGACACCGACCCCCGTACCGCCTGGGCCCGGCACGTCCTGGACGCGCCGGTGATGTGCCTGAGGCGGGACAGCGGCCCCTGGGACGTCCCCGAAGGGCTCACCTTCCGGGAGTGGGCCAGGTCGGGGACGCCGCGCCAGCCGACCCGGGAGGATCTCGACTACCACGTCTCGACCCTGTTCCCGCCGGTCAGACCGCGCGGCCATCTGGAACTGCGCATGATCGACGCCCAGCCCGGCGAGGACGGCTGGATCGTCCCGCTCGCCCTGACGGCGGCGCTGTTCGACGACCCGGAGGCCGCCGAGACCGCCTACCGGGTGGTCAAACCGCTGGCCGAACGCACCCTGTCGCTGCCCGCCCCGCACAACCCGCTGTGGAACGACGCGGCCCGCCACGGCCTCGCCGACCCGGAACTGCACGGGGCGGCGATCGCGTGCTTCGCGGCGGCCCTGGAGGCCCTGCCCCGGCTGGGCGCCACCACCGGGGTCACCGACGCCGTGGGCGCGTATCTGCACCGCTATGTGATCCGGGGCCGCTGCCCCGCCGACGATCTGCTGGACCGGACGCACGGTTCGCTCGGGAAGGAAGTCCGCACATGACCGACCCCTCTGTCGACCTGTCCGCCGATCCCGAGACGTTCCGTGCGCGGGCGGTGTCCACGCTCGTGACCGCCCGGGCGCGCACGACCCTCCTCACCAGCTGCGTGGAGGACCCGGACCTGACCGCACAGCACTCGCCGCTCATGTCGCCGCTCGTGTGGGACCTCGCCCACATCGGCAACCAGGAGGAGCAGTGGCTGCTGCGGACGGTCGCCGGGCAGGAGGCGATACGGCCGGAGATCGACGGCATCTACGACGCCTTCGAGCACCCGCGCTCCGAGCGCCCCACCCTGCCCCTGCTGTCGCCCGCCGAGTCCCGGCGCTACGCGGCGGAGGTGCGCGGCCGGGTCCTGGACGTCCTGGAGAGCAGCGCGCTGCACGGGACCCGGCTCACCGAGGCGGGATTCGCCTTCGGGATGATCGCCCAGCACGAACAGCAGCACGACGAGACGATGCTGATCACCCATCAGCTCCGCAAGGGGCCCCAGGCCCTGACCGCCCCGGACCCGGAGCCGGCCCCGCTGTTCACCGGGCCGGCCGAAGTCCTCGTCCCCGGCGGCCCGTTCACCATGGGCACCTCCGACGAGCCCTGGGCCCTGGACAACGAACGCCCCGCGCACCGGCGGGAGGTGGAGGCCTTCTACATCGACACCACTCCGGTGACGAACGCCGAGTACCAGGCCTTCATCGAGGACGGCGGCTACGGGAACGAGCGCTGGTGGGCCCCGGCCGGCTGGGCGCACATCCGCGCCCACTCCCTCCACGCGCCGCTGTTCTGGAGCCGGGACGGCAGGCAGTGGCTGCGCAGGCGCTTCGGTGTCACCGAGGTCGTGCCGCCCGACGAGCCGGTGGTCCACGTGTCCTGGTACGAGGCCGACGCCTACGCCCGCTGGGCCGGACGGCGGCTGCCGACCGAGGCGGAGTGGGAGAAGGCGGCCCGCCACGACCCGGCCGGTGACCGCTCGATGCGCTACCCGTGGGGCGACGCCGACCCGGCGCCCGAGCACGCCAACCTGGGCCAGCGCCATCTGCGGCCCGCCCCCGCCGGCAGCTACCCGGAGGGCGAGTCACCGCTCGGGGTACGGCAGTTGATCGGTGACGTGTGGGAGTGGACGGCGAGCGATTTCGAGCCCTATCCCGGGTTCCAGGCGTTCCCCTACAAGGAGTACTCGGAGGTCTTCTTCGGCCCCGACCACAAGGTGCTGCGGGGCGGTTCGTTCGCCGTGGACCCGGTGGCCTGCCGTGGCACGTTCCGCAACTGGGACTACCCGATCCGTCGGCAGATCTTCTCCGGCTTCCGCACAGCGCGTTCCACGGGGGCCGTCTGATGTGCCGTCACCTGGCGTACGTGGGACCCGGCGAGCCGCTCGGCCGGCTCCTCGTGGAGCCCTCGCACGGCCTGTACCACCAGTCGTGGGCACCGCGCCGGCAGCGGTACGGCACCGTCAACGCCGACGGTTTCGGGGTCGGTTGGTACGCCGAAGGCGACCCCGTCCCGGCCCGGTACCGGCGGGCCGGGCCCATCTGGGCCGACCTGTCCTTCGCGGATCTCGCCCGGGTCGTGCGCAGCACCGCGGTCCTGGCCGCCGTGCGGGACGCGACCCTGGCCGGAGCCGACGCCGAGGCCGCCGCGGCCCCGTACTCCGCCGGATCCTGGCTGTTCAGCCACAACGGCGCGATCAAGGGCTGGCCGGGCTCACTGGCGCCCCTGACCGCCACGCTCCCCCCGGCGGAACTGCTGTCCATGGAGGCCCGCAACGACTCGGCGTTCGTGTGGGCCCTGGTCCTGAACCGGCTGCGCGGCGGCGACGAGGAGGGCCAGGCACTGGCCGACACGGTCCTGGAGGTCGCCGAGGCGGCACCCGGCTCCCGGCTCAACCTCCTGCTCACCAACGGGGAGGCCATCGCGGCGACCGCCTGGGGCGACACCCTCTGGTACCTCCAGCGGCCGGGCGCCGGCACGGTCGTGGCCTCCGAGCCGTACGACGACGATCCGCACTGGCGGGAGGTGCCCGACCGCACGCTGCTCGCGGCGAGCCGCACCGATGTCCTGCTGACGCCCCTGAAGTCCCTGGAACCACTCGAGGAGCCCCGCACGTGAGTCCGTTCCTGCTGACCCGCACCCTGCCCGAGGACGCCACCGAGGCCGCCCTGCGCGCCGACGTCCTCAAGGGCCTGACGCACACGCCCAAGACGCTGCCGCCGAAGTGGTTCTACGACGCCCACGGCAGCGAACTCTTCGAGCGGATCACCGAGTTGCCCGAGTACTACCCGACCCGTGCCGAACGGGAGATCCTCGTCGCGCGCTCCGGCGAGATCGCCGCGGCGACCGGCGCCCGCACCCTGGTCGAGCTGGGCTCGGGCTCGTCGGAGAAGACCCGGTACCTGCTCGACGCCCTGACCGGGCTGCACACGTACGTGCCGGTCGACGTCAGCGAGAGCGCGCTGACCCAGGCCGGGCACGCGCTCATCGCCCAGCGGCCGGAGCTGAGCGTGCACGCGCTCATCGCCGACTTCACGGGCGGTCTGACCCTGCCGGGGACGCCGGGTCCGCGCCTGGTGGCCTTCCTCGGCGGCACGATCGGCAACCTGCTGCCGGTCGAGCGCGCCGCGTTCCTGTCCTCCGTGCGCGCCCTGCTCTCCCCCGGTGACGCGCTGCTGCTCGGCACGGACCTCGTCAAGGACGAGAACGTGCTGGTCAGGGCGTACGACGACGCGGCCGGGGTGACGGCCGCGTTCAACAAGAACGTGCTGACGGTCGTGAACCGTGAGCTGGGCGCGGACTTCGATCCGGGCGCCTTCGACCACGTGGCCCTGTGGGACGCCGAGAACGAGTGGATCGAGATGCGCCTGCGCTCCCGCACGGAGCAGACCGTGAAGGTCCCGGCGCTCGACCTGGCCGTGGACTTCGCGGCGGACGAGGAGCTGTACACCGAGATCTCGGCGAAGTTCCGCAAGGAGGGCGTCAGCAGTGAACTGTCGTCCGCCGGGCTGGAGTTGGCGCACTGGTGGACGGACGAACAGGGGCGTTTCGCGCTCTCGCTGAGCGTGGTCCGGTAACAGACCGAGGGTGGGGGCCGGTTCGCCCGGCCACCACCCTCAGTCCAGGGCGGCGGCCATCCGCCGTACCGCCTCGGTGATCAGCTCGGGCGAGGTCGCGAGGTTCAGCCGCACGAAGCCGGCGCCCCCGGTGCCGAACGGCACACCGGAGTTGAGGGCTACCCGGCCGCGCTCCAGGAAGACGGCCGCCGGATCGTCGCCCAGACCCAGCGCACGGCAGTCCAGCCAGGCCAGGAACGTGGACTCGGCCGGTGCGTAGCGCACGGCGGGCAGCGACTCGGCGAGAAGCTCCGCCAGCAGCCGGCGGTTGTCGTCGAGGCCGGCGAGCAGGGCGTCGAGCCAGGCGCCGCCGTCCCGCAGCGCGGCGGTGTGGGCGAGGACACCGACGTGGCTGGCCCCGTGACCGACCTCCTCGGGAAGGCGTGCGAGGTCCCCGGCCGCGTCGGGTCCGGCGACGGCCACGGCGGCCTTGATCCCGGCCAGGTTCCACGCCTTGGACGCCGACATCAGGGACAGGCCGTTCCCCGCGCCGGGCACGCTCAGGTAGGGGACGAACCTGGCACCCGCCGCGATGAGCGGGGCATGGATCTCGTCGGCCACGACCCGCACCCCGTACGCCCGCGCCAGCACGGCCACCTGGGCCAGCTCCTCGGCCGAGTGCACGGTGCCGGTCGGGTTGTGCGGGCTGCACAGCAGATACGCGGGCCGGGCAGCGCCCTTCCGGACCCGCCGGAAGACGTCCTCCAGGACCTCGAAGCCGATCCGGCCGTCCTCGCCGAGCGGTGCCTCGACGACCTGGCGGTCCATGTGGCCGACGAACTGGTAGAAGGGCGGGTACACGGGCGAGTTGACGACGACCGTGTCACCCGGCCCGGAGACCAGCTTGAGCATCTCGACGATGCCCAGCATCACGTCCGGGACGATCGCCGTGCGCTCCACCGCGAGCCCGTCCCAGCCCCACCGCTTGCCCGCGAAGTCGGCCAGCGCCCCGGCGTAGGCGGTTCCGGCCGGGTACCCGGTGTCCCCCAGGGCCACCGCGTCCCGCACGGCCCGCGCGACCGGTTCGGCGAGGGGGACGTCCATCTCGGCCACCCACAGCGGCAGCACGTCCTGCGGGTACGTCCGCCATTTCATGCTCGTGCGGCGTCGCAGCTGCTCCAGGGTGAGCCGGCGCAGCGGATTGTCGGTGGCGGCGGGGGCTGGGATGTCTCGCGGCATACCGTCCATGGGCCCAAGATAGGCCGCGGCGGTCCCTAGACGAACCGGCGGACGGCTCGCGCCCGGCAGCCGCCTGGGGCACGGTGGAACCATGACGAACCACACCTACCGCGTGACCGAGATCGTCGGCACCTCGCCGGACGGCGTCGACCAGGCCGTGCGCAACGGCATCGCCCGTGCCTCGCAGACCCTTCGCAACCTCGACTGGTTCGAGGTGACCCAGGTGCGGGGCCAGATCGAGGACGGACAGATCCAGCACTGGCAGGTGGGGCTGAAGGTCGGCTTCCGCCTCGACGAGTCCGACTGACCTTACGGCCGTCAGGTCCGCCCCTCCCGCTCCTGCGCCGTCTCCAGTGTCGCGGAAGGGGCGGTCCAGCGTGCCAGTACGACGGTGAAGCCGGCCCGCCTGGCATCCTCGCAGACCAACTCGTCGTCGTCCACCAGGACCCGGACCTCCCGGGTCCTGGCGAGCCGCTTGAGGATCTCCAGTTTGGTGCGCCGGGCGGGCCGCCGGTCGTCGTTGCGGCGCATGTGCACGGTGCCCTCCGGGAGACCCTGCGCGGTGAGCCACGCGAGGGTGTCCCGCCGGCAGCGCTCGGGCCGCCCGGTGAGGTAGACGATCTCGCACTCCTCGGCGTTCTCCAGCACCAGCGCGATGCCCTCCGGGAGCGGCGGGTCCTCGGGCGCGGCCGCGAAGAACCCGTCCCAGTCGCGCGGCCTGCGCTCCAGGAACCGCTGGCGGTGGGCCGTGTCGGCCAGGGTGTTGTCCAGGTCGAACACGGCGAGCGGGCGCTTGTCGCTGTCGGTCACACCACCCACCCTAGCCCCGGCGATCTTCTCGTCCCCGTACGGCAACTCCTTCAGCCGGGCGGCACGCCGCCGGCCCGGGAGACCCCCGCCCGGACCACCCGATCAGTGCAGGCCGCATGCTTCTCCCATGTCTCCGACGCCCCGCACCTTCCTGACCGGCTCCGGCTCCTGCACTCTCGTCGTCTGCCGGGGCTGCTGCTGCGGCGACGCCCGCAAACACCCCGGCACCGACCACACCTGGCAGTTGGAGCTGCTGCGGGCGGGAGCCGCCGAGCACGGCTTCCAGGTCCGCACGACCGACTGCCTGGGCCCCTGCGACCAGGCCAACGTGATCGTCGTGCGCCCCTCGGCGGCCGGGCGGCGGGCCGGGGGCAAGGCCGCGTGGATCGGGTTCGTCATGGACGACGAGAGCACCGAGGAGGTCGTGCGGTGGGCGGCGGCGGGCGGCCCCGGTGTCGCCGAGCCGCCGCTGACACTGGAGCTGCAGTTCATCGAGCCACCGCGGGAGGCCCGGGTGCGGTCCCGGCGCCGACGTTGATTGTTAATGGGATCCATTTTCATGTAGCGTCCTCGGTGCCCACCCACCGAGGCCCGTGAAGAGGTTCCCGCCATGGCTGTCCCCAAGCGGAAGATGTCCCGCAGCAACACCCGCCACCGCCGCTCGCAGTGGAAGGCCGGCACCACCCAGCTGGTGCCGGTCACGATCGACGGCGTCGCACATCTCGTCCCGCAGAACCTGGTCAAGGCGTACGAGCGCGGCCTGCTGCGCCCCGAGGGCTGAGGACCGCATGTCCTACGACCGTCTGCTGCCCGTCACCGTCCTGTCCGGCTTCCTCGGGGCGGGCAAGACGACGCTCCTCAACCATGTCCTCGCCAACCGGGCGGGCCTCAGGGTCGCCGTCGTCGTCAACGACATGAGCGAGGTCAACATCGACGCGGCGCTGGTGCGCGGCGGCGAGGCGGCGCTGTCGCGGACCGAGGAGCGCCTGGTCGAGATGACCAACGGCTGCATCTGCTGCACCCTGCGCGACGACCTGCTGGAGGAGGTGGACCGGCTGGCCCGGGAGGGCCGCTTCGACCATCTGCTCATCGAGTCCTCCGGTGTCTCCGAGCCCATGCCGGTCGCGGCCACCTTCGCCTTCGCCCGCGACGACGGCGCCACCCTCGGCGACGTCGCCCGTCTCGACACCATGGTCACCGTGGTGGACGCGGCCAACTTCCTGCCGGAGCTGGAGAGGGGCGACGAACTGGCCGAGCGCGGCCTCGCGCCCTTCGAGGACGACGAACGCACGGTCAGCGATCTGCTCGTCGACCAGATCGAGTTCGCGGACGTCCTCGTCCTCAACAAGCTCGACCTGGTCGACGCGGAGGCGGCGGCCCGGCTGCGGGCGGCCCTGGTACGGCTGAACCCGGTCGCCCGGATCGTCGAGGCCGAGCACGCGCGCGTGGACCTGCGCCAGGTCCTCGGCACGGGTCTGTTCGACCTGGAGCGCGCCCAGCAGGCACCGGGCTGGGTCCAGGAGCTCAACGGCGAGCACGTGCCCGAGACCGAGGAGTACGGCGTCTCCTCCACCGTCTTCCGCTCCCGGCTCCCCTTCCACCCCGGCCGGTTGTGGGACTTCGTCACCGAGCAGCTGGACAGCGGGGCGTACGGGCGGGTCCTGCGCTCGAAGGGCTTCTTCACGCTGGCCAGCCGCCCGCAGGTGACCGGGCTGTGGTCGCAGGCCGGTGCGGTGGCCCGCTTCGAGCCGTCCGCCGCACGGGACGCCGAGGCGCCGTACGCCCAGGAACTCGTCTTCATCGGCACGCAGTTGGCGCCACAGGCACTGCACCGGGCCCTTGCCGCCTGTCTCATGTTCCCGGACGAGCAGTGCCCGCCGCTGGACCCCTTCCCGGCCTGGGAGACCTACGGCGTCGACGACACCTGCGACCACGAGCCCGTCGGCACCGACGCTCACGCCGCCGTGTCGTAGAACGCCGCGCGGACGCGGCGCAGCCACGCCTCGGCCGGCGCCTCGTCGGGCCGGTCCGGCAGCGCGCTGCGGGTCTTCGCGAACGCGGTCTCGTAGTGGGCGAGCAGCGACCGCGCCGAGGCGGGGTCGGCGGCGACGGCGTCCCCGAAGCGGTGGTACTCCTCGGGATCCTCGACCCGCACCGTGAGCCGCCCGGAGGTGTACAGCTCCAGGCCCTGGTGGCACAGCCGCTTCAGGTGCCGGGCGTGTTTGGCAGTGCGGTGGTCGCCGCCGCGGCTCTCCAGTTTCCTGAACTGCTGCGTGGCGTAGCCGAGATAGGCGTCCCGGACCCGCCGCGCGCTCAGGAACGACCCGCGGATGCCGATGAGTTCGTCGCCCAGCGGGGTGCGCACCTCGTACAGCTCGTCCGGCAGCCACACCAGCTCCATGACGGTCGGGTTGCCGCCGAGGGCGAGCCGGCACCACTTCGCCGCCTCGTGCAGGGTGCGGTCCGGGGCGGTGGTGACGTGCGACTCCCTCGGCGTGTGCAGGCCGAGCAGGGTCTCGGTGGGCGCGGCGAACATGCCGAGCCGGTCCACGTCGGAGCCCTCGCGGGCGAGTCCGTACGCGGTCGAGCCGACGACGCCGGAGAGCAGGATGTTCTGGACGGTCACCCGGCCCATTGTGCTGACCTGCGGCGATCGCGGTCATCCGGTTTTCCTGGCGGTCGGGGTGGCGGGAATACCGCCTCCGGCCGGGCGTTGAACCCGGTGTGAGCTCCCTGACCGCCGCCACCCGCTTCTCCGTCCTCGACCGCTCCCGCACCCGCGAGGGCGGCACGAACGCGCAGGCGCTCCGGGACACCGTCGGCCTGGCGCGGGAGCTGGAGGGGCTCGGCTACCACCGCTTCTGGGTCTCGGAGCATCACGGAGTGCCGGGAGTCGCGGGCTCCGCGCCGACCGTGCTGGCGGCGGCCGTGGCCTCGGCCACGCACACCATCCGGGTCGGCACCGGTGGTGTGATGCTGCCGAACCACCAGCCCCTGGTCGTCGCCGAGCAGTTCGGGGTGCTGGAGTCCCTCTTCCCCGGCCGGATCGACATGGGCCTGGGGCGCTCGGTCGGTTTCACCGACGGCGTGCGCAGGGCGCTGGGCCGCGGCAAGGACGACGCCGACGACTTCGCCGGGCAGCTGGAGGAGCTGCTGGGCTGGTTCCGCGGCACCTCCCCGACGGGGGTGCACGCCCGCCCGGCCGAAGGCCTGACCGTGCCGCCCTTTGTGCTGGCCATGGGCGAGGGTGCCGGTATCGCGGCCCGCGCAGGCCTGCCGATGGTCATCGGCGACCTCAGGAACCGCGAGAAGATGCAGCGGGGCATCGACCACTACCGCGCGAGGTTCCGCCCCTCCCCCTGGGCGTCCGAGCCGTACGTCGTCGTCTCGGGCACGATCGCGGTGGCCGCCACTCCCGAGGAGGCGCGGCGCCTGCTGATCCCGGAGGCCTGGTCGATGGCGTACTCCCGGACCCACGGCACCTTCCCCCCGCTGCCGCCCGCCGAGCGCGTCGAGACGCTCCCGATGACGGCCAGGGAGCGCGGCTTCTACGCATCCGGACTCGCCGGCCACATCACGGGCACCGAGGAGCAGGTCGCCCACGAGCTGGAGACGGTCCTGAAGGAGACCGGGGCGCAGGAGGTACTGGTCACGACCAGCACGTACGACCGCGCGGCCCTGCTGGAGTCCTATCGGCGGCTGGCTGCGATCACCTCCGGTTAGAGTCGTTCCCATGCACGGCCCCCACACCTCCCACGACCCCTACGTCCGCGTGCGCGGCGCCCGTGAGCACAATCTTCAGGGGGTGGACGTCGACGTGCCACGGGACGTGCTGGCCGTGTTCACGGGGGTGTCCGGGTCCGGGAAGTCGTCGCTGGCGTTCGGGACGATCTACGCGGAGGCCCAGCGGCGGTACTTCGAGTCGGTGGCGCCGTACGCGCGCCGGCTGATCCACCAGGTCGGCGCGCCGAAGGTCGGGGAGATCACCGGGCTGCCGCCCGCGGTCTCGCTCGAACAGCGGCGTGCGGCTCCGACGTCGCGCTCGTCCGTGGGGACGGTCACCAACCTCTCGAACTCGCTGCGCATGCTGTTCTCCCGGGCGGGCGACTACCCGCCGGGTGCCGAACGGCTCGACTCGGACTCCTTCTCCCCCAACACGGCCGTCGGCGCCTGCTCGGAGTGCCACGGCCTGGGCCGCGTCCACCGTACGACCGAGCAGTCGCTGGTGCCCGACCCGTCGCTGTCGATCCGGGAGGGCGCCGTCGCCGCGTGGCCCGGCGCCTGGCAGGGCAAGAACCTGCGGGACATCCTCGACGCGCTCGGGTACGACGTGGACCGGCCGTGGCGCGAGCTGCCCGCCGGACAGCGCGAGTGGATCCTGTTCACCGACGAGCAGCCGGTGGTCACCGTGCACCCGGTGCGGGACGCGGACCGTATCCAACGCCCCTACCAGGGCACGTACATGAGCGCCCGCCGCTATGTGCTGAAGACTTTCGCGGACTCCAGAAGCCAGACGCTCAGGGCCAAGGCGGAACGGTTCCTGGAATCCGCCCCGTGCCCGGTCTGCGGGGGCAGCAGGCTGCGTCCGGAGGCGATGGCGGTCACCTTCGCGGGGCGCACGATCGCCGACCTCGCGGCGCTGCCGCTGACCGAGCTGGCCGCCGCACTGGCCGGGCGCGGCGAGACCGCGCGGGTCCTCACCGAGGACCTCAAGTCCCGGATCGCTCCCGTGGTGGAGCTCGGCCTCGGCTATCTGAGCCTGGACCGCGCGACCCCCACCCTGTCCGCGGGCGAACTCCAACGACTGCGTCTCGCCACCCAGTTGCGGTCCGGGCTGTTCGGGGTGGTGTACGTCCTCGACGAGCCCTCCGCCGGACTGCACCCCGCGGACACCGAGGCTCTGCTCACGGTGCTGGCCCGGTTGAAGGCGGCCGGCAACTCGGTGTTCGTCGTGGAGCACCACCTGGACGTCATGCGGGGCGCGGACTGGCTGGTGGACGTCGGCCCGGCGGCCGGTGAGCACGGCGGCCGGGTGCTGCACAGCGGGCCGGTCGCGGAGCTGGCGAAGGTCGAGGAGTCCGCCACCGCCCGGTTCCTGTTCGACGGCGCCCCCGCCGTGCGGCGTGAAGTGCGGTCGCCCCGGGGCCGGTTGGAGGTCGGTCCGGTCCACCGGCACAACCTGCGCGGGGTGACGGCCGAGTTCCCGCTCGGTGTGTTCACCGCCGTGACCGGGGTGTCGGGCTCGGGAAAGTCCACGCTGGTCGGCGCGATCACGCAGGAGTCCGCGGGGGTGGGGCGCCTGGTCTCGGTCGACCAGAAGCCGATCGGCCGGACCCCGCGCTCCAACCTGGCCACCTACACGGGCCTCTTCGACGTCGTGCGCAAGGTCTTCGCCGCCACGGACGCGGCGCGTGAACGGGGCTA
The DNA here is from genome assembly GCF_029893805.1 of Streptomyces sp. SAI-135. Classification (NCBI taxonomy): domain Bacteria; kingdom Bacillati; phylum Actinomycetota; class Actinomycetes; order Kitasatosporales; family Streptomycetaceae; genus Streptomyces; species Streptomyces sp. SAI-135. Next base: position 8,006,079 of record NZ_JARXYP010000002.1, on the reverse strand, counting down.
CGGGGCGGGCCGGTTCTCCTTCAACGTGGCCGGAGGACGCTGCGAGACCTGCCAGGGCGAGGGGTTCGTGAGCGTGGAGCTGCTCTTCCTGCCGAGCACCTACGCGCCCTGCCCGGACTGCGGCGGGGCCCGCTACAACCCCGCGACGCTCGAAGTGACGTACCGGGGACGGAACATCGCGCAGGTGCTCGACCTCACGGTGGAGTCGGCGGCGGACTTCTTCGCGGACACCTCGCAGGTGGCCCGCAGTCTCACCACCCTGCTCGACGTCGGCCTCGGTTACCTCCGCCTCGGCCAGCCCGCCACCGAACTCTCCGGCGGCGAGGCCCAGCGCATCAAGCTCGCCAGCGAACTCCAGCGCGCCGGGCGCGCCCACACCCTGTACCTCCTCGACGAACCCACCACCGGACTGCACCCGGCCGACGTCGAGGTCCTCATGCGCCAGCTGCACGGTCTCGTCGACGCCGGCCACACGGTGATCGTCGTCGAGCACGACATGTCCGTGGTGGCGGGCGCCGACTGGGTGATCGACCTCGGCCCGGGCGGCGGCGACGCGGGCGGCCGCGTCGTGGCGGCGGGAGTGCCATGCGACGTGGCCGGGGTGGCGGACAGCTCGACGGCTCCCTATCTGGCACGGGCGCTGGGCTCGAGCGCGTGACTGCGTCGGCGCGACGGTCCGCCCGGCGACGGGGCCGCCGGGAGACGCGGGCGTCCCGAGCCGTGGCTCAGGCGATCGGAGACGATCGGTCCGTGTGCTCGCCCGTCCGGCCCTGGCACGCGCTCGACTGTGCCGTGCGGGCCAGGGAGCGGCGGTCGGGGTGGGTGTGCGGAGGGATCGGGGACGGGACCTCCACCTCGGCCGTCAGTCCCCGTGCCGACACCACCCGCCACACCGAGGCCGGCAGCGAGTCGTCGCCGACGAAGGCGGGGGCCGTGCTGGATCCGCCGTCGGTGAGCCGGTAGCGCAGGCTCACCGGCTGGACGGGCACCCCGGCGTCCAGGGCCGCCTGGAACACCGCGCGGCGGAACCGGCCCTGGGCGCGGCCGCACCAGGTGCTTCCCTCGGGGAAGACGGCGACCGCGCCGCCCCCGCGCAGCGCGTCGGCGATGCGGGTGACCGTCTCCGGGAGGGCACGCAGCCGGTCCCGTTCGATGAACAGGGCGCCGCTGCGGGCCGTCAGCCGTCCCGCCACCGGCCACTGCCGGATCTCGGACTTGGCCAGCATGCTGGCCGGGCGCACGGCGGCCATCAGCGGGATGTCGAGCCAGGAGATGTGGTTGGCGACCAGGAGCACCCCGCCCGTGGGCGCGGCGGCGCCGGACAGCCGGACCCGGACCCCCGAGGCCCGCACCACCGCCCGGCACCACCACCTCACCGCGCCGGCCGGCACCCGGTGGCCGACCGGGAGCAGCGCGATCCCGGCGAGCAGCACGGCGGTGAGCGCGAGGAGCCGCAGCACGGCCCGGGGTACGGCCGCGGCCGGGCCCGTCCGCTCCAGGCACGCCCCCGGGGTGCAGGGCGCGCTGGGCAGCCAGACGCTCATCAGGCCGGGACCAGCGAGAGGAAGTGCCGCAGATAGCGGGCGTTGACCCGGCGCATCGACAGCAGCACGTACATGTCGGCGACCCCGAAGTCCGGGTCGTGGGCGGGCTGTCCGCAGACCCAGGCGCCGAGGCGGAGGTAACCGCGCAGCAGCGGGGGCAGTTCGGTGCGGGCGGCGGGTGTGCCCTCCGCGGGCTCCCAGGGCAGCAGCGGTCGTACCCGGAACTCCTCGGGAGCCAGGTACTTGGCGCGCACCCGGTCCCAGGTTCCGGCCGCGAGCGCCCCGCCGTCGGCGAGCGGGATCGAGCAGCAGCCGGCCAGCCACTCGTGGCCGCGGTCCACCATGTAGCGGGCGATCCCGGCCCAGATCAGGCCGATCACGGCTCCGTCGCGGTGGTCGGGGTGCACACAGGAGCGGCCGACCTCGACGAGCCCGGGGCGGATCGCGTCGAGCGGCGCCAGGTCGAACTCGCTCTCCGAGTACAGGCGTCCGGCGACCGCGGCGCGCTCCGGGGGCAGCAGCCGGTAGGTACCGACGACCTGGCCGGTCGTGGTGTCGCGGACGAGCAGGTGGTCGCAGTAGGCGTCGAAGCCGTCGACGTCGAGGCCCGGTTCCGGGGTGGTCAGGAGGGCGCCCATCTCCCCGGCGAACACGTCGTGCCGCAGCCGCTGCGCGGCCCGTACGTCGTTCTCGTCGCGGGCCAGGGTGACGGTGTAGCGGGTGGGGGCGACGCTCTGCGACGGTCGGTCGAGGGTGGAAACGCCGGTCATGGCACTCTCCAGGTCACGGGCGGGGGCGGCGAGCGGTGCCGCTGCCCCTGTTCTTCCGACGCCGGTTGGCGTGTACGTGACCGGTTCGGAGAGCCCGGGTGTGCGGAGGCTGAACGCCTCGCACAAGGTGTCCGGGACCTGCGCCTCCACCGACCGGGCGGTGTCCCACCGGTGACGGAGAGCGGTCAGGCGTGGTGGGGCCGGGCATGAGCACCACGTCCGGCCCCACCCGTCCGCGCTGATCGGCGAACGTCTGGCGGTGCGCCCTGAAGGGGCGCGGGGCTGTATCGATATGCGGCTCCGCCGCGTGGGCGCGACCAGCCACGACGGCGGCGCGCACGCCCGGTGATCCGGCTACCGCTTCCCCACCTTCCGTGTGGCCCGCAGCCACTCCTTGTTCATGCTCGTGATGGAGACCAGGGGGATGCCCTTGGGGCAGGCCGTGGCGCACTCACCGGCCAGCGTGCAGCCGCCGAAGCCCTCCTCGTCCATCTGCTCCACCATGTCCAGCACCCGGGTCTCCCGCTCGGGGGCACCCTGCGGCAGCACGTTCAGATGGTTCACCTTCGCCGAGGTGAACAGCATCGCCGCGCCGTTGGGACAGGCGGCCACGCACGCCCCGCATCCGATGCACTCGGCGTGCTCGAAGGCGAAGTCGGCGTCGGGCTTGGGCACCGGCGTGGCGTGCGCCTCCGGGGCCGATCCGGTGGGCGCGGTGATGTATCCCCCGGCCTGGATGATCCGGTCGAAGGCCGAGCGGTCCACGACCAGGTCCTTGATCACCGGGAACGCGGCCGCCCGCCACGGCTCGATGTCGATCGTGTCGCCGTCGGAGAAGGACCGCATGTGCAGCTGGCAGGTGGTGGTCCGCTCGGGCCCGTGGGCGTCGCCGTTGATGACGAGCGAGCAGGCGCCGCAGATGCCCTCGCGGCAGTCGTGGTCGAAGGCGACGGGGTCCTCACCGCGCAGGATGAGCTCCTCGTTGAGGGTGTCCAGCATCTCCAGGAAGGACATGTCGGACGAGATGCCGTCCACCTCGTACGTGGACATCGCTCCGTCGGCGTCGGCGTTCTTCTGGCGCCAGACGCGCAGGGTGAGCTTCATGCGTAGCTCCGCTGGGTGGGGTGGACGTACTCGAAGACCAGGTCTTCCTTGTGCAGGACGGGCGCCTCGCCGGTGCCGGTGAACTCCCAGGCGGCCGCGTAGGCGAACTCGTCGTCCCTGCGGGCGGCTTCGCCGTCGGGCGTCTGGGACTCCTCGCGGAAGTGACCGCCGCAGGACTCGGCGCGGTGCAGTGCGTCCAGGCACATCAGCTCGGCGAGCTCCAGGTAGTCGACGATCCGGTTGGCCTTCTCCAGGGACTGGTTGAACTCCTCGCCGGTGCCCGGGACCTTGATGCGCCGCCAGAACTCCTCGCGGATCTGCGGGATGCGCTCCAGCGCCTTGCGCAGTCCCGTGTCGGAGCGGGCCATCCCGCAGAACTCCCACATGAGTTCGCCGACCTCGCGGTGGAAGGAGTCCGGCGTACGGTCGCCGTCGACGGCGAGGAGCAGGTTGATCCGGTCCTCGGTCTCCGCCAGCACCTCCTGCACGGCGGGGTGCTCGTCGGTCACCGGGTCCTGGTGCGGGTTGCGGGCGAGGTAGTCGTTGATGGTCGCCGGAAGGACGAAGTAGCCGTCGGCCAGGCCCTGCATCAGCGCCGAGGCGCCCAGGCGGTTCGCCCCGTGGTCCGAGAAGTTCGCCTCGCCGATCGCGAACAGGCCGGGCACGGTGGTCTGGAGGTCGTAGTCGACCCACAGCCCGCCCATCGTGTAGTGCACGGCCGGGTAGATCCGCATCGGCACCTCGTACGGATCCTCGTCGGTGATCCGCTGGTACATGTCGAAGAGGTTGCCGTACTTGGCCTCGACGGCCCCCCGCCCCATCCGCTCGATCGCGTCGGCGAAGTCCAGGTAGACGCCCTGACCGCCGGGGCCGACTCCGCGCCCCTCGTCGCAGACGTTCTTCGCGGCGCGGGAGGCGATGTCCCGCGGGACCAGGTTGCCGAAGGAGGGGTAGATGCGCTCCAGGTAGTAGTCGCGCTCGTCCTCGGGGATCTCGTTCGGCGGACGGGTGTCACCCTTGGCCTTCGGCACCCAGATCCGGCCGTCGTTGCGCAGCGACTCGCTCATCAGCGTGAGCTTGGACTGGTGGTCGCCGGTGCGCGGGATGCAGGTCGGATGGATCTGTGTGAAGCAGGGGTTGGCGAAGTGGGCGCCGCGGCGATGGGCCCGCCAGATCGCGGTCGCGTTGGAGTTCATGGCGTTCGTCGACAGGTAGAAGACGTTGCCGTAGCCGCCGGAGGCCAGCACCACCGCGTCCGCGAAGTAGGTGCTGATCCGGCCGGTGATGAGATCGCGGGCCACGATCCCCCGCGCCCGTCCGTCGACGACGATCAGGTCGAGCATCTCGGTGCGCGGGTGCATCTCGATGTTCCCGGCGGCGATCTGCCTGCTGAGGGCCTGGTAGGCGCCGAGCAGCAGCTGCTGTCCCGTCTGGCCGCGGGCGTAGAAGGTCCGGGAGACCTGGACCCCGCCGAAGGAGCGGGTGTCGAGCAGACCGCCGTACTCCCGCGCGAAGGGCACGCCCTGCGCCACGCACTGGTCGATGATCTCGACCGAGATCTGCGCCAGGCGGTGCACGTTGGACTCGCGCGCCCTGAAGTCGCCGCCCTTGACGGTGTCGTAGAACAGCCGGTGGATCGAGTCGCCGTCGTTGCGGTAGTTCTTGGCCGCGTTGATGCCGCCCTGCGCGGCGATGGAGTGGGCGCGGCGCGGGGAGTCCTGGTAGCAGAACTGCACGACGTGGTAGCCCTGTTCGGCGAGGGTCGCGCCCGCGGAGCCGCCCGCGAGGCCGGTGCCCACCACGATCACCGTGTGCTTGCGCCGGTTGGCGGGGTTGACGAGCTTGGCCTCGAACCGGCGCTTGTCCCACCGCTCGTTGACGGGCCCGGAGGGCGCCTTGCCGTCGGTCAGCGGCGCGCCGGTCGTGTAGTCGACGTAGGTCATGTTCAGCTCACCACTCCGGTCATGACACCCACGGGGACGGCGATGAAGCCGGCCGTGAGCAGCAGTGCGAGGACATTGGCGACGGCCTTGAGGGCCCGGTCGCGGGTGCGGCTGCCGACGCCGAGGGTCTGCGCGGCACTCCAGAAGCCGTGGCGGACGTGCAGGCCGAGGGCGAGCATCGCGACGATGTAGACGACGTTGCCGTACCAGGTGGAGAAGGTGTCCACGACGTTCTGGTAGGGCCGGCCCTCCTGGAAGCCGCCGGAGTGCACGGTGCCCGTCGTCAGGTCGAGGATGTGCCAGACGACGAACAGGCCGAGGATGATCCCGCCCCAGCGCATGGTGCGCGTCGCGTAGCTCGCCCGGGGCTTCCTGTGGACGTACTTGCCGGGCCGGGCCCGGATGTCCCGGCGGCTGAGCTGGTAGGCGGAGACGGCGTGCGCGACCACGGCGACGACCAGCACGATCCGGATCAGCCAGAGCGTCCACTCGTAGTGCATGAACGGTTCGCCGACCGTGCGCAGCCAGTGCGCGTAGTGGTTGAACTCACCCGCCCCGAAGAAGATCTTCAGATTGCCGATCATGTGGACGACCAGGTACAGCAGCATGATCAGTCCGCTGACCGCCATCACGGTCTTCTTGCCGACGGAGCTGTCCCACACGGTGCGTGCCATGGACGGCCGTCGGTCCGTCCGCGTTGCCAGAGCCATGGGTCATCACGCTAGGGCCGAAGGTCCCGATCGGTCCAAGACATGGTCCGGCTTGATTCCATAGCCAACGGCTATCGTACGAGGATGCAGTTCCAGCAGCTCCAGTACTTCGTGGCGGTCGCCGAGACCCGGCACTTCACCCGTGCCGCCGAGGCGGTCCATGTCGCCCAGCCCTCGCTGTCGCAGCAGATCCGGGCCCTGGAACGGGAGCTCGGGGCGGACCTGTTCACGCGGGCACGCGGCAACATCACCCTCACCGACGCGGGCGAGGCCCTGCTGCCGCTGGCCCGCCGCATCCTGGCCGACGCGGACACGGCCCGGCACGAGGTGCAGGAACTGGTGCAGCTGCGCAGCGGCCGGGTCCGGCTCGGCGCCACCCCGAGCCTGTGCACCGGTCTGCTGCCGGACGTGCTGCGCGCCTTCCACGACCGCTATCCCGGCATCCGCCTGCTGATCGAGGAGGGCGGCTCCCACGATCTCGTACGGCTGCTCGCGCGCGGCGCCCTCGACCTGGCCCTGGTGGTCCTCCCGCTGCCCACGCCGTCCCCGGCGCTGACGACGGTGGAACTGCTGCGGGAGGACCTGGTCGTCGTCTCCTCGCCGGAGGCCCCGGCACCGGGCGGTCCGGGCCGGCGCACCGTGCGCGTCGCCGACCTGGAGAGCGAACCGCTGGTGATGTTCCGGCACGGATACGACCTGCGCGAGCTGACCGTGGCAGCGTGCCGCGCGGAGGGTTTCGAACCGGACTTCGCCGTGGAGGGCGGGGAGATGGACGCCGTCCTCGGCTTCGTACGGGCCGGGCTCGGCGTGGCCGTCGTGCCGCGCATGGTGGCCACGCGCTCCGGACGGGGGCTGCGGGTCACCCCGCTCGCCCGGCCCGGACTGCACCGGACCATCGCCCTGGCCCACCGCAGCGACGTGGCTCCACCTCGCGCGGCACGGGAGTTGCAGCGCATGCTGCTGGAACGCTGAGCGGCGGTGGCGGGGCACGCCGTCGTCGTGGCCCGCACCCGGTTCCGGCGCCCTGCGTCGCGCGTTCAGCCCGTCGCGTCCACCAGGGCCAGCTCGTGCAGTCGCTCCGGCGGGCCCGGGCGGGCGTAGTACCAGCCCTGGGCCGTGTCGCAGCCCAGTATCCGCAACTGCTCGGCCTGCGCGCCGGTTTCGACGCCCTCGACCGTCACCGCGAGGTCCAGGCCGTGGGCGAGCGAAACGATCCCCTCCACGATCTTGAGGTCGACCGGGTCGGCGGGGAACTGCTGCATGCTCTGGGTGAAGGAGCGGTCCAGCTTGAGGACGCTGACCGGCAGGCGGCGGAGGTTCGCCAGGTTCGAGTAACCGGTGCCGAAGTCGTCCAGGGCGATGTCGACGCCCATCTCGGCGAGTCGGCGCAGCGGTTTGAGCAGGTCGTCGTCGGCGCCGATGAGGGCCGACTCGGTGACTTCGAGGCAGAGGGCGTCGGGGGACACCCCGGCGCGCTCCAGGATGTCCACCGTGTCCTGCACCAGGCCGGGGTGACTGAGCTGGCAGGGCGAGAGGTTGACGTTGATGCGGAGCGGTCCGCCCGCGGTGTTCTCGCCGTACCGTTCTCGCCATGCGCGGGCCTGCCGCACCGACTGCTCCAGGACCCAGCGGCCGAGCGGCACGATCAGCCCGGTGTGCTCGGCGAGCGGGATGAACCGGTCGGGCCCGAGGACGCCGTGCTGCGGGTGCAGCCAGCGCACCAGCGCCTCGGCACCCCGCACACTGCCGTCACCGAGGTGCACCAGCGGCTGGTACTCGATGAAGAACTCGCCACGGTCAAGGGCCGCGGGCAGCTGTGTGGTCAGCCCGTGCCGGGTGATGGCGCGGGCGTCGGCCTCCGGGTCGGCCAGCTCGAAGCGGTTGCCGCCCGCCGACTTGGCCCGGTACATCGTGATGTCGGCGCTGCGCAGCACCTCCGCGGGGCCCCGCTCCCCCGCCGGGCCCTCGACGATGCCGATGCTGCCGCGCACGGTCAGCTCCCGGCCGTCGATGCGAACCGGGGCGAGCAGCACGTTCATGATGCGCGCCGCGAGGTCGTCCACCTCGCTCTCGGTGTCGGGACCGGTGGTCAGCGCCACGAACTCGTCACCGCCGAGGCGGGCCACCATCTCGCCCGGCGCGGTCGCACAGGACTGGAGCCGGTCGGCGACCTCGACGAGCAGCCGGTCGCCGGCCGCGTGGCCGAGGCTGTCGTTGATGGTCTTGAAGCCGTCGAGGTCGAGGTAGCACAGGCCGAACCGCTGGCCCTCGCCCGCGCTGAGGGCCTTCTCCAGGCGTTCGAAGAACAGGGTGCGGTTGGGCAGCCCGGTGAGGGCGTCGTGCGTGGCCTCGTAGCGCAGCCGGAGGTTGAGCAGCCGGCGCTCGGTGGTGTCCTCCATGAGGGCCAGCTGGTACTGCGGGACGCCGTCGGCGTCCCGCAGCAGGGAGACCGTCAGGTTGGTCCACAGGACCGTGCCGTCCGGGCGGTAGAAGGCCTTTTCGAGGTGGTAGTGCTCGCGCTCGCCGCGGACGAGTTCGTCGTAGAGCGTCCAGGTCTGGGGTGCGTCGTCGGGGTGGGTCCACTCCCGCACGTTCCGGCCGCGCATCGTCTGGTCGGTGATGCCGAACATGCGCAGCAGGGCCCCGTTGACCTGGAGGACGTTGCCGTCGAGGTCGGCGATGCCGATTCCTATGGCCGCGCCCTCGAACACCGCCCGGAAGCGGGCCTCGGTCGCGTGCAGCGCCTGCGCCACCACGCCCTGCGCCTCCAGCGCGGCCTGCGCGATGGCCTCCTGCTCGGCCAGCGTCCGCTCGCGCAGCGCCTGCGCGAACCCGGCGGCCATGGCGTGCTGGAGGCGTGCGGACCGGGACCGCAGGTCCTCGCGGTCGCCGTCACCGCCGCAGTAGAGCACCAGATAGGCGTCGACGCAGTCCAGGGAGCGGGTCAGCGCCTCCGGGTCGGTGCAGTGCGCGCCGACGAGGGCGGCGCCGACCGCCCGGCCCGCGTCCGTGTCGACGGTCCTGGCCGCGAGTGCCTCGCTCAACCGGCGGGCGAGCGGCAGCAGTTGCTCCTCGAACTCCGGCCGGGTCGCGGACGTCGACGTCACCGGGAACACGGCCCGGCTCCAGATCGTCGCGAACCGGCGCAGTCTGTCCTCCGGGCCGTCCGGCTCCGCGCTCACGCCGTCCGCCCCACGCCGCCGAACTGGGAGAAGGCCCACGGATCCTCGTCGTCGGGGTTCCAGTTCTCCGACTCCGGCCGCCACCGCGGCATCGGCACCAGTCCGGGTTCCACCATGTCGTACCCCTCGAAGAACCGTGCGATCTCGTGGTGCGAGCGCATGATCAGCGGGTTGCGGATGTCCTCGTACACGTCCATCGCGCCCTGGACCTGCTCCTGCGACAGCGGGATGCCCTCGTAGGCGGCATGGGTGAGCACCAGCAGGCTGCCGGGCGCGAACGCGTCGCGCAGCTCGGCCACCGCTCCCTGGGGGTCGTCCGTGTCTTCCACGAAGTGCAGTATGGCAACGAGAAGCACCGCCACCGGACGGTTCGGGTCGATCAGCCGCCGGACCTCGGCGCTCTCCAGGATCTCCTGGGGCTTGCGGAGGTCGGCCGCGACGACGTCGGCGTCCGGGTTGTCCGCGATGACCGCCCGGCTGTGCGCGACCGCCACCGGATCGTGGTCGACGTACACGACCCGGGCGCCGGGACTGGCGCTCTGGGCGACCTCGTGGACGTTGCCGAAGGTGGGGATGCCGGAGCCGATGTCGAGGAACTGCGTGATGCCCTGGTCGACCGCGAAGCGCACGGCACGGCGCATGAACGCCCGGTTCGCCTGCATGATCTTCGGCAGCCCCGGTACGTGCTCCATGGCCTTGCGGGCCGCCGCCCGGTCGGCCTCGAAGTTGTGCGAACCGCCCAGGTAGAAGTCGTAGATACGCGCCACGCTCGGCACCGAGATGTCGATGCTCCGGGGAGCCCAGGCGGGACGCTCCATGTATCTCTCCAAGGCGTAGGCGATCCGGTGTTCGAGCTGAGGCTACTGATCGCCCGCCAATGGAGCGAGCGGAAACGGAAATTGACCGTCCGTTCCCGGTCACTGCCTGCGGCACGTGCCGTCCAAACATGGCTGCGGATTCTCTACGGAACGACGGCAAACCGGTCCGACCCCTCCGTGCGGCGCGGAGGGGTCGGACCGGTGGATCGGTGGGGCCGGTGTCACTTGTCGGAGACGCCGACCATCTCTCCGTTGGGGCGGACGGCGTACCAGGTGCCGCCGACGCCCTGGCCGTTGGTGTCTCCCGGCTGCTTGTCCGCCGCGAAGGTGTAGATGGGCGAGCAGTTGACCGTCTGCTGCTTGACGCCGTCGGAACGCGTGAAGCTCATCAGGCCCTTCTTCTGCACACCCTTGGTGTCGTTCGCCGACACGGGCGCCACGGCCGGCCACTTCTCCAGGCAGGCACCGGTGCAGTTGGACACCGGCTCGGGCCAGGCCTTGTCCTTGGCGAAGCGGTAGACCGTCATGCCGTTCTTGTCGACGACGATCTCGCCCAGGTCGGGGTCGTTGCGCGTGGACAGTCCGGGCAGGCTGGCGACGGACGCCTTCTTGCCGGTGGGCGCCAGCGCGTACCACTTGCCGCCCACGCCCTGACCGGTCAGGTCACCGGCCTTGGTGTCCTTGGCGTAGCGGTAGGCCGGCCAGCCGCCGATGGTCAGCTGCTTGCTGCCGTCGGCCCGGGTCACCTCACCGAGCAGCGCCTTGTCGATCCCGGCACCGGCCGAGGCGTCGTCCGCGGGCACCGGGGGCCAGGCCGTCGCACAGTCGCCGTTGCAGTTGGACTTCGGCGGCTCGGCGGTGTCCTCGTCGAAGCGGTAGAGAGTGAGACCGGTGGCATCGGTCAGCACGTCCCCGAGCTCGGCGTTCGCGGACACCTGCAACTTTCCGGCCGAGGCCGACTGGGCGCCCAGGTTGCCCTGGCCGATCGCGGTGGACGTCGCGGTGGGGCTGGGGCTGGTGCCCGTCCCGATTCCGGAGCCGACACCGCCGTAGCCGCCCGCCGCCGCCGTGGCGCCGACGTTCTGGCTGCCCACCGACGACGTGCCGCCTTCCTGACCGCACGCCGTCGTCAGCGCCAGCACCGCCGCGGCGCTTGCCACGAGTGAGGCGTTCCGCCAGGAGGTCTTCATCGTCAACTCCCCATAATTCAAAAGGGTGTTGCAGCGCCCTGCTGCGCCGCCGCACGACCATGGATACGCAGCGGAGCAGGGGTTGTGTTCAACCGTCCCGCATATTTCTTTCCGGCAGCTGTGACCACACCCGCCCCGGACCGCACAGAGGTTCGCCTCATCGGACGGACAAGCGCCCAGGAGTCAAACATCGGGCGACCTTTCATCCCTCCTTCGGAGCAATCTCTTCGCGCCCGCGCGTGAGATCGCCCGACAGGCCTCATGATCTCCGTCGTGCATCGACCCGAATCACCCCAATCCGCCACCGCCATACGTGCGTTGGCCCTGCTGACCTTGGCGTGGGCGCTCATCGGCCCCACGGCGGGGGTGGCCGAGGCGGATGCCTGCGCCTACGCCTCGGCCGGTCCCGGCGGCGCCGAGGTGGTGGCGGTCGCCGGAAGCCTCACCTGGCCCACCCTCCCGCCCTGCCCGAAGCCCACCCCCACTCCAACCCCCACTCCCACAGAGCCTCCTTGCACTCCGACGCCGTCTCCCGACCCTCCGCCGAAGCCGCCGCCGACGCACAGGCCGCCGAAGCCCCGGCCCACTCCGACGCCGGAGCCGCCGGCTCCGCCGCCCGCACCGGTCCCCGAGCCGGCGCCACCGCGAGCGCGGCCGGCACCACCTCCCGCCCCCGCTCCGCCCCCTCCCCCCACTCCCACCCCCACACGGACGCCGCCGCCCGAGCCGGCCCCGGGTCCCTCCGCACCCCTGGTGAGCTATCCGGCCTACCGCCACGCGAAGGCGCCCGACCGGCCCACGCACAGCACGACCTCGCCCGTGATCTACGTCCTGCTCATCACCGCGCCCGCGGTGGTCGCCGTGGCCGCCCTGCGGCCCCGCTAGTGCCGATCCTGGAGGCATCCCTTGCCGGAATGGCTTGTTCTCATCCTCGCGATGCTGGCCGCGTGCGCGGTGGTGGTCGTCATCACGCTCATCCGCCACAAGGCGGCACCCGTGGACGAGGATCCCAGCGAGACCCCGGACGTCATCGAGTACATGACGATGTGGATCGGTGTGGTGTACGCCATCGTCCTGGGCCTGGCCATCGCGGGCGTGTGGGAGGCCCGCAGCGCCGCCCAGGACCACGTCCAGGCGGAGGCGCAGGCGCTGCACGAGATCTCGGAGCGGGTCCAGGTCTATCCGGCCGGCGTCCGTGACCGCATTCGCGCCGATGTCAACGCCTATGTCGGACACGTCGTCACGACGGAGTGGAAGGAGATGGCCGACCACCGCCGTATGACCGAGGAGGGCACCGAGCTCCTCGACCGCCTCCGCACGGACGTCACCTCCTACGAGCCGAGGAGCGACTTCGAGGCCCAGGCCTACCAGCCGCTCGTCGACCAGGTGGCCGCGGTGGACCAGGCCCGCAACGCCCGGGCGGACTCGGTCGAGCCCACCATGCCCGGGGTGGTCTGGTTCGGTCTGCTGGGCGGTGCCGTCGTCACGATCGGAATGGTCTTCGCGCTGCAGATCCGGCGCACGACACGCGAGCTGATCCTGGCCGGCCTGTTCTCCGCGCTGATCGCCTTCCTGCTCTTCCTGATCTGGGACTTCGACGCCCCCTACAGCCGGGGGATCACGGCGTCGGCGGATCCGTTCTTCGCCCTCTTCCCCGACGTCAAGGGCTGACGGCACGCACCGCGGACACTCCCCGGGGGACTCCGGCGCCCGACACGCCGCCGGTGTCCCCTGAGCGGCCCACATGTGTGCCCCATTCGGAGCCACAGCGATCGCGCGGACGTACCCCCGTTCCTAGCGTTTCGGTCATCGAGGCGCATTTCTGACCCAGGCGGAACAGATCCGCAGTTGCTCCTCGGGGACCGGAGGAACCACCATGCGCGCGATACGCGTCGCTTCGGCCGCACTGCTGGGCGTGACCGCCCTGACCCTGTCCGCGCCGGCCGCCGTGGCGAAGGGCGACAACATCACGCCCTTCGGCTTCAGCGTGCTGCCCTCGACCATCGCCCCGGGCGGGGAGGTGGCGCTGCTGCTGGAACGCAACCACGGCGGCTGCACGGGCTCCGCCACCGTGACGTCCGGCGTGTTCGACACCGTCGTCATCCCGCCGCACAAGAGCCAGGCGACGGTGGTGGTCGACTGGGACGCCAGGCCGGGTGCGGTCTACCAGGTGACGTTCACCTGCGACGGTGTGAGCGGCAGCACGGGCCTGGCCATCGCAGGCGGCCGCCCGGTCGGTCCCACGCCGGTGCCCCTCAACCCCGACCGGGGCGTGCACGCCGGTGAGGGCGGCAGCTTCGCCGGGCTCGACGTGAAGGAGCTCGGCATGGGCGCCCTGCTGATCACGGGCTCGGTCGGGGCGGCGTACTTCTTCGCCCGTCGCCGCACCGGCGACGACGGCGCCTGACTCCCGGGCGCGCAGACCTCCGCCCCGGGTCCTCGTCAGGCCGGGGCGGAGGTCTCCTCCGAAGGGGCGGAGATCAGATGTGGCGCTCGGACCGCCTGCGCATCCAGAACACCCCGCCGCCGATGACGGCCAGCGCCACCAGACCGCCGCCGATGGCCATGTCGGTCGGGGTGGCCCCGCTGGAGGTGCTGCCGCCGAGACCGCCCCGGACGCCCCCGATGACGGTGAAGGCCGTGGGGTTGATCACGGTGCCGTTGCCGCAGACGACGCTGATGCTGTGCGAACCCGTGGCCGCGTTCCGGTTGACCGTGGCGCGTCCCGTCGCCAGGTTGTTGGCCCCCGTCGTGAGCCTGATCGTCCGGAACGCGTCCGAGCTCGCGGTGGCGTTGCCGGTGCAGTTGTTGACGGTGATGGTCAGCTGGCCGCCCCGGGCGATGACGTTGGGAAGGGCCACGACGTTGCTCGGGTTCAGGTTCATGCCGTCCCGGGCGACGGCCGCCGGGGCGGTGAGTCCGAGCACGGCGACCGCGGCGCCGGCGGCTGCCAGGGCACGAGTAGTACGCATGTGAATCCTCCGCGGGAGACGCCCCGGGAACGGTCCCCGGTGGATCGGCGAGAGAACGCCTCCCAGAAAGACCCTCAGACGCCTTGCGCGCGCCCGCATTTCGAGAATGGTCCGTCCTGGTGAGAGGACACGCCGAACGAAAAGCGCACAATCGGATATCTTCGCAGGTCACGGACCGTCAGAAAATTCCTGTTCACGGCAACTCGGATGGCTCACCACCCGCGTTCGGGGGCCACCCGTTCGCCGTTGCCCCGTCGCCGGTTGCGCGCGCGGGACTTAGCTTTCTCGTATGCGCGAATGACGTGGCGACGGCCGCGTCGAGAGGGGAAGTCAATGTCTGCGTCCGAGCTGGCCGATCTGGCCGAAGAGGAGGAGCAGCGGAAGAAGCGCGCTCCCTGGGGCGTGATAGCGCTTGTTCTGCTGACCGGCCTCGCGCTCATCCGGAACGGTTCGGGGGAGTTCGACGTCGGGCCGCCGCAGCCCGCGTCGGCGGCCGCGGCGGACAGCCGGGTGCACGGCACCGTCTTCGGCGAGGCCCCCGCTCCCCTGCCGTTCGCCGCGCCCGACCGGGTCTCCATCCCGGCCATCCGGGTGGACGCGCCGATGGTGCCGGTCGGCCTGGACCCGGACGGCTGGGTCGGCGCGCCGCCGCCGGAGGACCCGAACCTGGCCGGCTGGTTCACCGGCGCGGTGTCCCCCGGCGAGAAGGGCACCGCGGTCGTCGTCGGCCATGTCGACAACAAACAGGGCCCCGCCGTGTTCTACGGCCTCGGGGCTCTGAAGAAGGGAAATCGCGTCGAGATCAGACGCACGGACGGAAAGACCGCGATCTTCGAGATCTACGGCATCGAGGTCTTCGAGAAGAACAATTTCCCCGGCGACCGTGTGTACGGCTCCAAGGGGACCCCCGAATTGCGGGTCATCACCTGCGGGGGCGGTTTCTCCAAGCAGAGCGGCTATGCGGGAAACGTCGTCGCTTTCGCCCGCCTGGTCGAGGTCCGCTGAGCGTTCCCCGACCCGGCGGGCGTATTCCGGCTATGCGTACTGCCGTCGCGGAACGGTGATGTGATAGCCGGAATCGATGAGGTGCGGCAGATAGTCGCGCAGGGCCCGGACGCTCTGGGAGCGGTCGCCCCCGGCGTCGTGCGAGAGCACCACGACGCCGGGGGCGGCGCCGTTCTCCACCCGGCCGACGATGCGGCGGGTGCCCGGGGTGGTCCAGTCGAGGGTGTCGACGGTCCAGGCGAGGGGTTCCATGCCGAGGTCGGCGCCCAGCTGGAACGCGGCCCGGTTCCAGGCGCCGTAGGGGGCCCGGAACCATGCCGGACGTTCGCCGTAGGCGTCCTCGATCACGTCGCTGGTGCGTTCCATCTCGGAGCGGATGCGGGAGCGGGTCAGGCGGGTGAGCAGCGGGTGGGACCAGGTGTGGTTGCCGACGACGTGTCCCTCGTCGGCCATCCGGGCCAGCAGGTCCTGGTTGTCGACCGCCATCTCCCCGCACACGAAGAACATCGCGCGGACGTCGTACTCGGCGAGCGTGTCGAGGATGTGCGGGGTGTAGCGGGGGTCGGGTCCGTCGTCGAAGGTCAGCACCATGGTCCGGCCGCGTCCGGACACCTTCAGCAACGGCTCGTGGCGGACGAGCGTCTTGCGGGGGGCGGTCTGCGGTGGGCCGTATCCGGTCAGGGGCTGGAGGCGGTAGGCCGAGGACTTGACCGCGCGACGGGCGGGCGGGCCGGCGGCGGGGAGCGCCGGGCGTACCGGGTCCCGGCCCGTGAGGGCCGCGAACACTCCGGCCGTGCCGGCGGCCCCGGCAGCGGCGGCCCCGGCCAGCAGGGCCCGGCGCCGCGTGAGCACCGCCGCCGCCTTCGACGACAGCCGTGTGAGCAACTGATCCTTCGTCATGACTCATCAGTCGCCCGGCGGAGCGCCGACGCACCTCAGCAACACCGGTGCGGCGGCACGAATACACCCGCCCGGCCCAGCGAAAGGCCCCGGAGCTGCGTGGCAGGGCGTCAGGACGACGTCGCAGGGGGGCGATCGGCGTCGGCCCCGGCCTCGTCCCCTCCGTCGAGGCCGGGGTGCCGAGGGCGGCGACGGGCCTCGGTGAACGGCCCGTGCGCAACCCGCCCTTCGGGTGCCCTTTTTCGGCAAAGTGTGCACACCGCTGCCGACGGGCCCCGAATGCCGTCCGGACCTGCGGCTTCCGATAGCCTCACAGCCGTGACGGAACAGCACTCGCACCAGTTCGAGCGGGGCACGGACGGGCCCAAGGTCATCGTCGTCGGCGTGGACGGCTCCGACTCCTCGCTCCGCGCCGCGGCTTACGCCGGTGGTCTGGCCCGGCGGCAGAACGCGCTTCTCGCCGTGGTGTACGTCCAGCCGGTGATCGCCTCGGGAGCCGCGCTCGGCGCCCCGGTCGCCGAGACGACGGACGAGATCGCCGAGGACCTGGTCGCCCAGATCCGGCTCGCGACCGAGCAGAACAAGGGGATATTCGATGTGCGCTGGGAGTTCCACACCTTCCGCGGCGACCCCTACAGCGGGCTGACGAAGGCGGCGGACGAGCTCAAGGCCGACGCGGTGGTCGTCGGCGCCTCGGAGCAGGCCGGCCACCGGATCGTCGGTTCCGTCGCGGTACGCCTGGTCAAGGCGGGCCGTTGGCCGGTGACCGTGGTGCCGTAGCGGGCGGGCCGCACCGCCGCCCCGGGCCCGCGCGGGGTCAGAGCGAGTGCAGGAAGTCCAGCACGATCGCGTTGAACTCCTCGGGCTTCTCCAGGTTGGGGAAGTGCGAGGTGCCCTCCACCAGGACCGAGCGGCCGTTTTGCGCGGTGCTCGCGAAGCGTTCGGCGTCGGCGAGCAGGTCCGGGGAGTCGAGCGTGCCGTTGACGGTGAGCACCGGTACGTCGATCTCGGGGACGCGGGCCCAGGTGTCGGTCATGGGCACGTGCCAGTTCCGTTCGCCCGGTGTGTGTTTGGCGATGGTGTGCAGGGCCATCTCGCGCAGGTGGTCCAGGATCCGCGGGTCGATGTCCCCGGCCTCGCGGAAGGGGCCCGCGACCGACCGGAGGAACACCTTCAGCCAGCCCTCGATGTCGCCCGAGTGCAGGGTCCGTTGTGACTCGGCCACGATCTGCCGGGTCCACTCGTGGGTGTACTGGAAGTCGCTGACCGAGGCGCCGCTCAGCACGATCCCCCGGACCAGTTCCGGATATTCCATCGCCGTGTCGCCTGCGACGGCCCCGCCCATGGAGACACCGACCAGGACGGCGGGGCCCGCGTCGAGATGACGCAGCAGGCCTGCGAGGTCGTCGGCCCAGCGGAAGGGCTGGGTGGCGTTGGCGCTCCAGCCGTGGCCGCGGATGTCCACGGCGATGACGCGGTGTCCGGCGGCCAGTGCGGGTGTCTGAGCCTCGAAGAGCCGGTGGTCGACGTAGCCGGAGTGCAGGAGGACGACGGGGGCGCCGGTGCCGGTGTCCAGACAGGCGATGTCCCCGTCGGCGGACGCGTGGTAGCTCAGTTCCGAAGCGACTGTCATGACAACCAAGGTGTCATCTTCGCGGGAGTTTGACAACCAGGTTGTCATGATGGATCGCGGTGCATGATGAGCGGGTGAACGACATCGACGAGCCACTGCCACCCGACGATCTCGGCCACCGGGTCAGCGAGGTGTTCGACCTGGTCGGCGCGCTCTACCGGCGCGGCCTGCGCACACTGGAGCAGGACGAGGCGGACCGCGGGATGTCCGTCGGCGTGCGTTCGGTCCTCGTCCTGCTGCACAGGTACGGGCCCATGACGGTTCCTCAGATGGCCCGGATCATGGCGCTGACCCGGCAGTTCGTGCAGCGCATGACCAATGAGGCGATCGACCGGGGCTGGACGCGGGCCGTGCCCAACCCCGCCCACCAGCGGTCCTCGCTGATCCGGATCACGGACGAGGGCACGGCCGTCATCACCGCGGTCCTCGCGCGTGAGCACGCCCTGAACCGGCAGGTCGGCGGCGGTGAGCTGACCGACGCCGAACTCCGGGCGTGCGTACGTGTGCTGAAGGAGATGCTGCGGACCTTCGACCACGGGGACGTGGACTGACCTACTGCCCCATGGTGAGCCCGTCCTTCGCCGCGCCCCGGCTCAGCACCACCTCCCGGATCCGGTCGCGGACGCCCTGGACGTCGGCGCCCTGTGCGATCGCCTGGTTGAGGTTCACCACCCGGCCGGCGTCCACGTCGAACATCTGCGGCACGAACTCGGCCTTCGCGACCCGCCAGCGCCCGCCCGGCCGGCCGGGCGGGGCGAACGTGAAACGGCCGAGGGTGGACTGGTTGCCGCGCGGGTCCTGGGCGCCCTCGTGGTTGGACATCTCGCCGGCGATCTGGTCGCCCATGCCGTAGACCACCCAGGTGCCGTTGACCTTCTCGTACGCCTGCGGGACATGGGCGTGGGTGCCGAGGATCAGGTCGACGTCGGGACGTCCGCCGGTGCGGGCGGCGGTCAGGTCGCGGGCGAGCGCCAGCTGCTGCTCGTCGGGCGCGTCCTGCCATTCGGTGCCCCAGTGCAGCGACACGACGACCACGTCGGCGCCCGCCTTCCGGGCGGCCCGCGCGTCCGCCAGGATCTTGCTCTCGTCCATCAGGTTCACCGCCCAGGGTTGTCCCTGGGGCAACGGGAAGCCGTTGGTGTCGTAGGTGTAGGAGAGATGAGCGAGCTTCGCGGGACCCGCGCGCAGGACGGTGACCGTGCGCGCCTCGCCCTCGGTCCGGGCCGAACCGGCATGCCGTACACCCGCGCGGTCCAGGGCGTCGAGCGTGCGGCGGATCCCCTCGGAGCCGTCGTCGAGGCTGTGGTTGGAGGCGGTGGAGCAGCCGTCGTAACCGGTGACGGCGAGGGCCCGGGCCACCTCGGGCGGTGACTTGAAGGTCGGGTAGCCGGTGTAGTCGCCGTTCGCCCCGTAGACGGTCTCCATGTGACACAGCGCCAGATCGGCGCGGGAGACGACGGACCGGATTCCGGCCAGCATCGGACGGAAGTCGTAGCCGTTCCCGCCCGCGTCGAAGCGGGCCCGGTCGATGATCGAGCTGTGCGGCAGGACGTCCCCGGAGGCGACGAGTGTGAAGCCGCGCGGTGCGGCCGCGGCCGGGGCCGGATGCCCGGATGTGTCGTGGTCGTGCGCCTGGCAGGCCGCTCCTGCGGCCAGAAGGGCCGTGAGGGCCAGGGCAACCTGCCGTCTGCGTGCAATCATCAGCTCACCCCACTCAGGTCATATTTACTGACGAATGGGTATGAACTTGTCCCTGTCGGCAAACGGCCTGGCCGCCTTGTTGACCCGTCCGGGGCGGAAGGGACCGTTCATCGAACCGTTCGTCGACGCGATCGACCGTCCGCCGCAGATCCTTGTGCGCGCCCTGTCCCCCGGCCCCGCACTGAGGTGCCATACGGCCATGACGGCCGGAACCACCCTCACGAACGGGACGACCGCCGAGCACGAGCTCGCCGCACTGCAGCGGGAGCACGGCCGGCCCCTCTTCGCGCTCCTCCTCCGGCTCAGCGACGGCGACCGGCAACGCGCCGAGGACCTGGTGCAGGAGACCCTCGTACGCGCCTGGCAGCACCCCGAGGCGCTGCGCGCCGACGACTTCGAGTCCGTACGGCCATGGCTGCTGACCGTGGGACGGCGGCTCGCGATCGACGCGCGGCGGGCCCGGCAGGCGCGTCCCGCCGAGGTCGGCGACGCGGTGCTGGAGAACGCCCGGGTGTGCGCCGACCACGCCGAGCGGGCCGCCGCCGCCCTCGATGTCCGCGAGGCTGTGAAGACACTCACTCCGGAGCACCGTGAAGTCCTGGTGCTGGTGTATTTCCAGGGGGCGAGTGTGGCGGAAGCCGCCGAAATACTGGGAATTCCACCCGGTACCGTGAAGTCCCGCGCGTACTACGCGCTGCGCGCCCTGCGCCGGGTGCTTCCCGGATACGCGGCCGACCTGCGGTGAAACCAATGGGAAAGTCAAACCTCCGTAAAGCGCCTTGCTGAGGACCCCGGTTGAGTAATCGGCTGTCCCTATCCGTGTTCCGGACTGGGAGCCCGGGGTCGGGCGACGCGCACGCACCGGAGGAAGGCAGGAAGGGATGCTGCACAGAGGTCAAGAGAGCACGGACGGCACCGGCGGCGGCGAACTCGTCGTTCCCATGGCCTGGTTGTACGCCGAGTACATCGCCGACGAGCTGCTGCGGTCCGGCGATCTGATGCCGCCGACGTCCTTCGAGTTCCGGGCCGGGCGGGACGCGTTGGCGCTGACCGTCTTCCTCGCCGACACCGAGGGGGAGCTTTCCGGCATCCAGGTCGTCTCGCAGCTGGAGAACTGGCTGTCCCTGACGGCGTACGACCAGCCGTGGCAGGACTGGGTGTGCGAGCGGATGGCCGCGCTGACCGCCGAGGCGGTCGCCACCGGCGAGCCCGCCGCGGACCTCGAACTCGCGGCCGCGGCCTGGCGCTGGCTGGAGGAGACGGAGCTCTTGGCACCCGATCTGAACGCCGTGCCGGGCGGCGGGGCCGGGGGCGGCGAGGACGAGGGTCCGAAGGTGTGGACACCGGCCTGGCAGCTCGGTCTGCCGCTCGGCCATCTCGCCATCCACCTTTTCTAGATTCCTTTCGATCCGGACCAATCCGCGGGGCCGACCGCTCCGAATCCCTTCATCACGATTCAGTGCATGCCTTGAGTGATTCGGCGGGCTGGTGCGTACCGGTGGGAGCAAGGAGTAACCCCACCCACACCCAACGGCACGAGGTTTCGGCATGAGGTCCTTGGAGAGGCATCGCGACGTCGGCGCGTACGCGCTCGGCGTGCTGGACGAGGCGGAGGCCTTCCGCTTCGAGGACCACCTCATGGAGTGCCCCAAGTGCGCGGCACACGTGACCGAGTTCGGTCCAGTGACCCGCCAGATGATGCTGTACCGCCGGGCCACCCCGCGGGTCGTGCACCCGATGGCCCAGCCCGGCCCGCAGCTCCTGAACCGCCTCCTCGCCGAGGTCGCGACCCGCCGCCGGGCACACCGCAGGCGGCTGTTGTACGCGGTGGCCGCCTCGGTGGTGCTGACCGTGGGCGGTTCCACCCTCGCGATGACGACGGGCGCCGACGCGGCGCGGGCCACCAGCGTCCAGGCCACCGACGCCCGGTCCGGTGTGTGGGCGCAGGTCACCACCGAGGACGAGGACTGGGGCACCCAGGTGGAGCTCAAGGTCAAGGACGAGTCGGGCCCGCGCTCCTGCCACCTCGTCGCCGTCAGCCACGACGGCACGGAGGAGACCGTCACCGGCTGGAACGCCACCGGGCACGACACCGGCGACAACACCATGATGGGCAGCTCCACCTTCCACGCCGACCAGATCGACCACTACGAGGTCAGGACCTCGGGCGGGGAGCATCTGGTGACGCTGGAGCCGGGCTGACGGCGTCCGGTCACTTGAGCAGCCGCGACAACCGCCGGTCCGCCAGCAGCTTCCCGCCCGTCTGGCAGGTGGGGCAGTACTGGAGGGAGGAGTCGCTGAAGGAGACCTCCCGGACGGTGTCGCCGCAGACCGGACAGGGGTCACCGGTGTGGCCGTGCACGCGCAGGCCGGACTTCTTCTCCGCCTTCAGCCGGCCCGCCGCCACTCCCCGCGAGCGTTCCACCGCCTCGGTGAGGGTCGTGCGCAGGGCCCGGTGGAGGGTCTCCGTCTCCTCGGGGGTCAGGGAGGCCGCCAGTTTGAAGGGGGACATCCTCGCCGCGTGCAGGATCTCGTCGCTGTAGGCGTTGCCCACCCCGGCGATGAGGGTCTGGTCGCGCAGAGCGCCCTTCAGCTGCCGGCGCTCGCCCTTCAGCAGGGCCGCGAGGCTCGCCGCGTCGAAGTCCTCGGCCAGGGGGTCCGGGCCCAGACGGGCGACACCCGGGACTTCCCCTGGGTCGGCCACCACGTACACCGCGAGGCGCTTCTGCGTACCCGCCTCCGTGAGGTCGAAGCCGGCCCCGGTCTCCAGCGCCACCCGCAGGGCGAGCGGGCCCTTGCCGGGCCGGGGCGGGCCGTCGGGCAGGCGGTCCTTCCAGTGCAGCCAGCCCGCACGGGCCAGATGGGTGACGAGGTGCGGTCCGCCGCCCGTCTCCAGGTCCAGGAACTTGCCGTGGCGGTGCACGGCGACCACCTCGCGGCCCTCGAGGGCGGAGAGCGGAGGGTCGTACGTCTTCAGGACGCTGATGGCCACCGGCAGCACACGCACCATCTCGTGGCCGACCAGGTTCTCGGTCAGGAAGTCCTTGAGCGCTTCCACCTCGGGGAGTTCCGGCATACGTCAAGAGTGCCACCGGGGGCCGCCGTGGTCAGGTCAGGTGCGCTCGGGCACGACGAACTCGCACCACACGCACTTCCCGCCGCCCCGCGCCTCCACGCCCCACACGTCGCACAGCAGGTCCACCAGGAGCAGTCCGCGGCCCGAGACCCCGGACTCGCCCGCCTCCCGGCGGCGCGGCAGGGCGCTGGAGGAGTCCTCGACCTCGACGCGCATCCGCCGGTCGGAGCCGGTCAGCACGCGCAGGGTGACGATCGCGGAGCCCTCGGTGTGCATGAGCGCGTTGGTGATCAGTTCGTCGGCGACCAGTTCGATCTCGTCGGAGCGCTCCCGTGCGCCCCAGGCGCCGACCGCGGCCCGGATCATGTGCCGGGCCTGGGTGAGGGCCTCGGGGTCCCCGGGCGCCACGTGCTGCTGGAGGCGGCCGCCGGACTGGGGGGCGTCCAGGGCGCGGCGACGCAGCAGGAGAAGGGCCACGTCGTCGTCGCCGCCGCGCTCCTCGGCGACGTCGATGAGCCGGTCGGCGAGCTCCCAGACGTCGGCAGGGCCCAGGGCGATGTGACGCGTCAGGCTCTGCATGCCGTCGTCGAGGTCGGCGCCGGGCTGCTCGACCAGCCCGTCGGTGCACAGCAGCAGGGTGCCCCCGGGATCGAGTTCGAGGGTGGACACGGGGTAGTCGAGCTGCCCGAACTCGGCGGACAGACCGAGCGGCAGCCCCCCGTGGACGGTCACCCGGCGGCAGCTGCCGTCGGCGTGCCGGACCAGCGGGTCGATGTGGCCGGCGCGGACGACCTGGACGACCCCGGTGGCGAGGTCGGCCTCGGCGTACAGGCAGGTCGCGAAGCGGTCGGTGTCGAGTTCGTGGAGGAAGACGGAGGCCCGGGCCATCACCGTGGCCGGGGTGTGGCCCTCGGCGGCGTAGGCCCGCAGCACGATCCGCAGCTGGCCCATGACGGCGGCGGCGTGGGTGTCGTGGCCCTGGACGTCTCCGATGACGGCACCGACACGGCCGCCCCCGGAGACGGTGCCCCCGGGCAGCGGGATCAGGTCGTACCAGTCGCCGCCGATGTCCCGGGCGAGGGAGCCCTCGGCGCTGGCGGCCCGGTAGCGGACGGCGACGTCGGCACCGGGGACGCTGGGGATGGTGCGGGGCAGCATGGCCTGCTGGAGGCCGGTGGCGAGGTCCTTCTCCTGCTCGTAGAGCATGGCCCGCTGGAGGCTCTGGGCGATGCTGCTGCCGAGGGCGATGAGGACGTTGCGGTCCTCGGGGGTGAAGCCGTACCGGTCGCTGTAGAGCAGGCCCATGGCGCCGATCGGGCGGGCCTCGGCGATCAGCGGGAGGTAGGCGGCCGAGGTGATCTTGAGGCCGGTGAGGTGCGGCCACAGGATCGGGTAGCGGTCCGCGAACTCCTCCGGCGACTCGATGAACCGGGGGGTGAGCGTGCGCACGGCCTCGCTCATCGGGTACGGCTCGTCGATCCGGGTGATGTCGGTGCCGGGCACGAAGCTGCCCGCGGGGCCCTCGGCGATCAGCCGGATGCGGCCCGCCTCGACCAGGCCCATGACCAGGCTGGTGGCGCCGAGGTGGGTGAGCCCGTGGGTGTCCTTGAGGACGTCGATGACGTCCTGGACGGTCCGGGCGTGGGCGAGGGCGGCCGTGGTGAGCTGGACGACGTTGGTCTGCCGGCGCCGGGCCTCGTCCTGGGCGGCCTGCTCCCGGCGGGCCTCCAGCTCGCCCATCTCCTGGGTGGCGTCTCGGAGGATCCCGATGATCCGGCGCGGGCGCCCGGTCTCGTCGCGCCGGATGTAGCCCTGGGTGTGGGTCCAGCGCAGGGTGCCGTCGCGGCAGCGGATGCGGAAGTAGGTGCCGTAGTTCTCGCTGCCGTCCTTGATCGCCTGGGAGACCAGGGCGTCGAGCCGGTGGGCCTCGGTCCTCGGCACCCGTACGGCGAGGGACACGGGGTTGTCGTCGTACTCGTCGGGGCGCAGGTCGAAGACCTCGTGGGCCTGAGCGTCCATGTGGAACAGACCGCTGTCGAGGTCCCAGTCGAAGCTGCCCATGCGGTTGAGCGCCAGGATCGGGTCCGGGTGGGCGGGCCAGTCGTCCGGGAGTGACAGGGCGCTCGCTCCCCGATCAACCATGGAGCCACCTTGCCAGGATTTGCCCGATTCTTCGACTGGGGGGCGGGGTGTTGTTCGGCCGGGGGGTGTGGGGGCAGGCCGGTGCCGGGGGGGGGCGACCGGGTGCCACCGTGGGCGAGATCGAGTGGTCCGGGACGGCCTTGGGGCCGGGGGCGGTGTCGGCGCCGGTCGGGGCAGCGGGACCTTCGGGGGTCCGGCCCCCGTTTTCAATGCCCCCGGCCCCCGGCCCCCGGATGAGCGTGGGCGGGGTGACGGCTCCAGCCGGGGGGGCACGCCGTCGGCAGCCCTCAGGTGACGCCGGCGGGGGTACCCGGGACGGCACCGGTGGTGGCCTCGGGATCGTCGGGGATCAGGCCGCCGCCGTCGGGGAGGTCGGGGGTGTCCGGGACGGTGTCGGGACCGGGTTCAGTGTCGGGGTCGGGTTTGGTGCTGGGGGCCGGGTCCGGGTCGGTCGGTGGTGCCACAGGGACCGGACAGCTCTCGTCCGTCCCGAGGACCGTCGTGGGCCTGCAGGCGGGCGCGGCCTGCCCGGGGGGCGTCTCCGAAGCGGGTGCCGGGCTGTGCGGGGCGGGTGCGCGGGGGGCGGTGCTGTCGCCCGGGAGGCCGGTGGGGGCGGGTGGGGGTGGCGCCGGTGGGCGCAGGACGTGGTCGTGTCGGCAGTCGTGGTCGATCCGGCGTTCGATCCAGGAGTGGTCGACCAGGTCGATGATCGTGATGTCGGTGATGACCTGTTCGCTGGGGGTCACCACGATCACCTGGCCGGGCCGGTACCCGGGCCACGGCCGCCCGCCCAGGACCGCGCCGCCCCGCAGCGGCACCGGCGGCGCCAGGGGGCTGCCGCCGGCGCAGCGGACGCGCGGGACGCCCCGGTCGTCGACGAGGACGGCGGTGCCCGCCTGGAGGACGGCCTGGTGGCCGCTCGCCCGGCCGCCGCGGTAGCCGTGGTCGGTGACCCGGGTGTCGGCGCGCAGGACGACCGGGGCGAGTCCGCGCAGACGGCCGGGGACCGAGGCCGGGGAGACGCCCGCGATCCGCGCGAACGCGCCCGTCCGCGACCGGTCGGCGCTCAGGTCGCCGATCAGGCGTTCCACGTCGCAACTGCCGACGCGCCCGGTCCCGCCGTAGAGGCCGGGCGTCCCGCCGGAGACGGTCCGCGGGGCGGTGGCGTCCCGCTGCGGCGTTCGGGTGACGGGCGGTGGCGCGGTCGCCGCGGAGCGGGTGAAGGGGTGCGGTCCCCGGGCCGCCGCCGGTTGCAGCACAAGTTCACCGGTCGCGTCGGCGGTGTTCCCGGGGGCACCGCCGCATCCCGTGACGAGCAGTGCCGTGGCGAGCGCGCCCGCCGTCAGGAGGGTTGTGGTGGATGTCCGCACCGCGTTCTTCCGTTCGTCCCGGGCAGTTCGTCACTACTGTCTGCTGCACTCCCCGGGGTTACGCAAGCGGAAGGAAGGTACACGGAGCGTCACGCAGGGGTCGGCTGGACAATGGAGGCAGGAGAGCACGGCCGTGGACTGGTTCACCGCACCCGAGTACTGGATGAGCCGGCTGGTCTTCCAGCGGGCTCTGGCCGGGCTGTACTTCGTCGCGTTCCTGACGGCGGCCCTGCAGTTCAGGGCGCTGCTCGGGGAGCGCGGCATGCTGCCGATCCCCCGGTTCGTCGCCCGGGTCCCCTTCCGGCGGGCACCGAGCCTCTTCCAACTCCACTACTCGGACCGCTTCTTCGCCCTGTGCGCGGGGACGGGCTGCGCGGTGGCCGTCGCGCTGGCGGCGGGCCTCGACTCCCGTCTGCCGCTGTGGGGCGCGATGCTGCTGTGGCTGGTGCCGTGGCTGCTGTACCTGTCGATCGTCAACGTGGGCCAGACCTGGTACGGCTTCGGCTGGGAGTCCCTGCTGCTCGAGGTCGGCTTCCTCGCGGTGTTCCTCGGCAACGACGACGTGGCCCCGCCGGTCCTGGTGCTGTTCCTGCTGCGCTGGGTGCTGTTCCGGGTCGAGTTCGGCGCCGGGCTCATCAAGATGCGCGGCGACGCCTGCTGGCGCAAGCTCACCTGCCTGGACCACCACCACGAGACACAGCCGATGCCGGGACTGCTGAGCTGGTTCTTCCACCATCTGCCGAAGCCCGTGCACCGGGTGGAGGTGGCCGCGAACCACGTCACCCAACTCCTCGTGCCCTTCCTGCTGTTCACCCCGCAGCCGGTCGCCACGGCGGCCGCGTCACTGATGATCGTGACCCAGCTGTGGCTCGTGCTGTCGGGCAACTTCGCCTGGCTGAACTGGGTGACGATCGTGCTGGCGGTGCCGGCGCTGGATCTCCCGGGTGACGCCCCGCGCCTGCCCGTCACCCCGCTCTGGTACGAGGTGACGGTCCTCGCCGTCGCCGCGCTCCTCCTCGCCCTGAGCTACCACCCGGTCCGCAACATGATCTCCCGGAGCCAGATCATGAACCGTTCCTTCGACCCGCTCCACCTCGTCAACACCTACGGCGCGTTCGGCAGCGTCAGCAGGATCCGCTACGAGGTCGTGGTCGAGGGCACCGCGGACGACGCGCCCCGCAGGGATTCCGAGTGGCGGGAGTACGAGTTCAGGGGCAAGCCGGGCGATCCCCGGCACTGGCCGCGCCAGTTCGCGCCCTACCATCTGCGCCTGGACTGGATGATGTGGTTCGCCGCGCTGTCCCCGGCGTACGCGGGGGCGTGGTTCGGCACGATGGTGGAACGGCTGCTGGAGAACGACCCCGCCACACTGCGGCTGCTGCGCCGCTCCCCGTTCCCGGCGGACGCCCCGCCCCGCTACGTGCGAGCCCGTCTCTTCCGCTACCGGTACACGACGTGGCGGGAGCTGCGGGAGACGGGGGCGTGCTGGGAGCGGACCTATGTGCGGGAGTACCTGCCGCCGACACGGCTGACGGAGACGGTTCAGAGGCCGTAGACACGGACAGCGGTGCCCTCGAAGATCTGCGCCCGGTCGTCGGCGCCGGTCAACTGGCCGGCCGCCTCCAGGACTTCGCCGTAGGTCGCGGCAAGCGTGCACACCGGCCAGTCCGAGCCGAACAGGAGGCGGTCCGGGCCGAAGGCGTCCAGGACCGTGTCGGCGTACGGGCGCAGGTCGTCGACCGTCCAGGCGGCGGGGTCCGCCTCGGTGACCATGCCGGAGAGCTTGCAGACGGTGTTGGGGAGGGCGGCGAGGCCGCGCACGGCCGAGGCCCAGGGTTCCAGGGAGCCGGACGCGATGGGCGGCTTGCCCAGGTGGTCGAGGACGAAGGTGAGGTCAGGCAGGGCGTCGGCGGCCTTCGCGCAGGCCGGCAGCTGGTGTGGGAGGACGACCAGGTCGTGGACGAGCCCGGCGTCGGCCACGGCGGCCAGTCCCCGGCGTACGTCCGGGCGCAGCAGCCACTCCGGGTCGGGCTCGCTCTGGACCTGGTGGCGGATCCCCTTGAGGTAGGTGCCTCCGGGCAGTTCGCGCAGGCGGGCCAGTTCGTCGGCGACGTCGGGGCGAGTCAGGTCCGTCCAGCCGACGACACCGGCGATCAGCTCGTGCTCGGCCGCGAGGGCCAGGAACTCAGGGGTCTCCTCGGGCACGGTGACCGTCTGCACGAGGACCGTGCGGCCGACTCCCGCCGCGGCGGCCTGCGGTGCCAGGTCGGCCATCGTGAAGGTGCGCCGCAGCGGGCTGTCGGCGGCGATCCAGTCCTGGTCCCGTACCGACAAGTCCCACACGTGGTGATGGGCGTCCACGACGTTCACGGCAGCTCCCACACGACGGGCAGGCCGGCGTCGGCGCCCTCGCCGGAGTAGTCGTGCACCACGTCGAGGAGTTCGGCCATGCGGGCCTGCCAGGTGACGTTCACCGGGAGCTTCTCCAGTTCGGCGAGGAGACGGCCGTAGTCCGCGCACTCCAGGACGTGGAAGAGGTCGCAGCCGCTGCGCCAGATCGTCCAGGAGGTGGCCCCGGCGGCGCGGATCGCGTCGGTGAGTTCGGCCGGGACCTCGCGGTGGGCGGCCTCGTACTCCTCGATGCGGTCGGCGCGGACCTTGGTGTGCAGGGCGACTCTCATGACGGCTCCTCGGCGCTCAGCAGTCCGGTGTCGCGCAGCTCCTGCCAGAGGGCCGGGGGCACCGGGGTGGCGAACTGGTCCGCCGCGTCGTGGACCTCGGCCGCCGAGCGGGCGCCGACGAGGACGCTCGCGACGGCCGGATGGGCCGCGCAGTAGGCGAGGGCGGCGGCCCGCAGGCTGATGCCGTGCCGCTCGGCGACCTCCCGCATGCGCAGGGCACGGTCCAGCAGGTCACCCGGCGCCTGTGCGTAGTTGTACGTCGCGTCCGGTCTCGGGTCCGCCAGCAGACCGGAGTTGAAGGCACCGCCGACGACCACCGAGACGCCCCGCTCGACGGCGGCGGGCAGCAGCTCGGTGAGCGCGCTCTGGTCGAGCAGGGTGTACCGCCCCGCGCAGAGCACCACGTCGACGTCGGTCTCGCGGACGAAGCGGGTCAGCATCCCGGTCTGGTTCATGCCGGCGCCGATCGCTCCGACGACGCCCTCCGAGCGGAGCTTCTCCAGGGCCGGATAGCCCTCGCGGAAGGCCTGTTCGGCGTGGTCGTCGGGGTCGTGCAGGTAGACGACGTCGACGTGGTCGAGGCCGAGCCGTTCGAGACTGGCGTCGAGGGTGCGCCGTACGCCGTCGGCCGAGAAGTCCCAGACCCGGCGCAGGGTGGCGGGCACCGCGAAGGCGTTGGCCAGGTCGTCGCCGCCCCCCGTGGCCGGCTCCAGCCGCCGGCCGACCTTCGTGGAGATCGTGAACTCGGCGCGCGGGCGGTCCTTCAGGGCCTGGCCCAGCCGCCGTTCCGACAGTCCGAGGCCGTAGTGCGGGGCGGTGTCGAAGTAGCGGACGCCGCGCTCCCAGGCGGCGGTGACCGCCTCGTGGGCCTCCTCGTCGGTCACCTCCGTGAAGAGGTTGCCGATGACCGCGCCGCCGAAGGCGAGTGCGCTGACCGGGACGCCGCTGGTGCCGAGCGTGTTGCTGTTCACCGGCCCACCGGCCTCGGGCGCAGGCCCTGCATGCCGCCGTCGACGGCGAGGGAGGTGCCGGTGGTGGCGCCGGACAGGGGGCTCGCCAGGTAGGCGATGGCGCCGGCGACCTCGTCCGCGGAGACGAGCCGGCCGGTGGGCTGGCGGGCCTCCAGCGCGGCGCGTTCGGCGGCCGGGTCGGGGGCCTTGGCGAGGAGGCGGCCGATCCACGGGGTGTCCGCGGTGCCGGGGTTGACGCAGTTCACGCGGATGCCCTCGCGGACGTGGTCGGCGGCCATGGCGAGGGTCAGGGAGTACACGGCCCCTTTGGTCGCGCTGTACAGCGCCCGCTGCGGCAGGCCCGCGGTGGCCGCGATGGAGGAGGTGTTCACGATCGCCGCGTGGGAGGACTCGCGCAGGTGGGGCAGCGCCGCGCGGGTCACCCGGACCATGCCGACCACGTTGACGTCCAGGACGCGGTGCCACTCCTCGTCGTCGTGGTCGGCCACGGTGCCCTGGGCGCCGATGCCCGCGTTGTTGACCAGGACGTCGAGTCCGCCGAGGTCGGCCGCGGCCGCGGCGACGGCGGTACGCACGGCGGCGTCGTCGGTGATGTCGGCGCGGTAGGCCAGCAGCGGCTTCTCGACGGAGGAGGGGTCCAGGTCGAGGACGGCGACCTGGGCGCCGCGCGCGGAAAGGAGTTCGGCCGTGGCCCGGCCGATGCCGGACGCGCCGCCGGTCACCAGGGCCCTCAGGCCCTCGAAGTCGCTCATGCCGCCTGCCCCTTCCTGGGTGTGTCCTCGGCGAGGTCTTCTGCCCAGAAGGCGCCGCCCGGGAACGTGTACCGCGCGACGGACTGCGGGCGCATGGCCGCCGAGAAGCCGGGTGCGGTGGGTGCCGTGTAGTGGCCGTCCCGGATCACCACCGGGTCGACGAAGTGGTCGTGCAGATGGTCTACGTACTCGATGACCCGGTTCTCGGTGGTGCCGGTGACGGCCACGTAGTCGAACATGGAGAGGTGCTGGACGAGTTCGCACAGGCCGACGCCGCCCGCGTGCGGGCAGACCGGCACGCCGAACTTGGCCGCGAGGAGCAGGATGGCGAGGTTCTCGTTGACGCCGCCGACGCGGGCCGCGTCGATCTGGACGACGTCGAGGGCGCCGGCCTGGAGGAGCTGCTTGAAGACGACACGGTTCTGGACGTGCTCGCCGGTGGCGACCTTCACCGGGGCGACCGCCCTGCGGACGGCCGCGTGGCCGAGGATGTCGTCGGGGCTGGTGGGCTCCTCGATCCAGTACGGGTCGAACTCGGCGAGCGCCCGGGTCCAGCGGATCGCCTCGTCGACGTCCCAGCGCTGGTTGGCGTCGATCGCCATGCGGATGCCGGGGCCGACGACCTGGCGGGCGACGCGGCAGCGCCGTATGTCGTCCTCCAGGTCCGCGCCGACCTTGAGCTTGATCTGCCGGAAGCCGTCGGCGACGGCCTCGGCGGCGAGCCGGGTGAGCTTCTCGTCGTCGTAGCCGAGCCAGCCGGCGGAGGTGGTGTAGGCCGGGTAGCCGTGGGTGAGCAGCTGCGCGGACCGTTCCCGCGCGCCTTCCCGGCCCCGCCGCAGGATGTCCAGGGCCTCCTCGGGGGTGAGCGCGTCCGTGAGGTAGCGGAAGTCGATCTGGCCGACCAGCCACTCCGGGTCGCCCTCGGCGAGCAGCCGCCACAACGGCTTCTCGGCGCGCTTGGCGGCCAGGTCCCACACGGCGTTGACGACCGCGCCGATCGCCATGTGCATCACGCCCTTCTCGGGGCCGAGCCAGCGCAGCTGGCTGTCGCCGATCAGGTCGCGGTTCAGCGTCCCCGGGTCCGCGCACAGTTCGTCGACCGACCGGCCCACCACATGCCCGCGCAGCGCCTCGATCGCGGCGACCTGGACTTCGTTGCCCCGCCCGATGGTGAAGGTGAATCCGTGCCCCTCGTGCCCGTCGGCCGCGTCCGTGCGCAGGACGACGTAGGCCGCCGAGTAGTCGGGGTCCGGGTTCATCGCGTCGGAGCCGTCGAGCTCGCGCGAGGTGGGGAAGCGGATGTCGTAGGTGTCTACCGCGCTGATGCGGGCGGGGGTCGAGGACACGGAGTGCCTTTCAGTCGGGTGCCGGGGGTCAGTCTTGGGCGCGGCCCGTGGTGAGGCGGGCGATCATGAGGGCGAGCAGGATGATTCCGCCGTAGATGGCGTCGATCCAGAAGGACGGCACCTGGGCCATGGTGAGCATGGTCTTGACCACGCCCAGCAGAAGAACGCCCGTCAGGGCCCCGAACATGGTGCCGCGGCCGCCGTCGAGGCTGATACCACCGATGACGGCGGCGGCGAACACCGTGAAGATCATGTTCTCGCCCTGGTTCGCGCCGATCGCACCGACGTAGCCGGTGTACATGAGTCCGCCGATCGAGGCGAGAACGCCGGCGACGACGTAGACCCCCAGCCGGACACGGTCGACTCGGATGCCTGCGGCGCGGGCCGCTTCCAGATTGCCGCCGATCGCGTACAACGACCGGCCGAGACGGTGGTACTTGAGCACCAGCCCGGCGACGGCGAAGGCCGCGGCGGCGAGCCAGACCGACAGGGGGACGTGCAGGAACGTGGTGGTGGCCAGCGAGAAGAACGCGTCCGGCATGCCGAAGAGCGTCTTGCCCTTGGTGGCCCCTACCAGGAGTCCCCGCAGGACGATCAGCATGGCCAGCGTGACGATGAACGCGTTGAGCTTCGCCTTCACCACGAGGATGCCGTTGAAGGCGCCGATGGCCGCGCCCACCAAGGGGATGGAGAACAGAGCCACCGCGGTGGGGAGTTCCGTGCCCCAGCCGGACTGGGCGACCGGCAGCACCAGGAGCGCGGCCACCGCCGGTGCGATGCCGACCATCGATTCGAGCGACAGGTCGAACTTGCCGGTGATGAGCACGAGCGACTCGGCGAGCACCACCATCGCCAGCGGCGCGGACGAGGCCAGAATGGAGATCAGGGTGGCCTCGGTGAAGAAGGAGTCGTTGAGCAGTGCGCCGAGCACGAGCAGCAGCAACAGCGCGGGGACCAGAGCGAGTTCGCGGGCGCGGCGCAGCAGGACCGTCCGGGCCGCCCGCGCCTCGGGCACCCGCACCTGCTTGACCGGCGGAGCCTGGGTGTCAGCCATGGTGGTCCACTCCTTCGATGGAGGCGATCAGCTCGTGGTCGCGCCAGCCGGCCGGGTGCTCGGCGACCACGCGGCCGTGGAAGAGGACGAGGACACGGTCGCAGCGGCGCAGGTCGTCGAGTTCGTCGGAGACGACGAGGACCGCGGTGCCGTCCTCGCGGGCGGTGTCCACGCGGGAGAGCAGGGACTCCTTGGACTTCACGTCGACGCCGGCGGTGGGGTTGATGAGGACGAGCAGGCGGGGGTCGGAGGCGAGGGCGCGGGCCATGACGACCTTCTGCGCGTTGCCGCCGGAGAGGTCGGAGACCGGCTGGTCGGGGCCCTCGGTGTGGATGTCGAGACGGTCGATCAGCTCGGTGGCGAAGCCGCGCCTGCGGTCGGTGCCGACGAAGCCGTGCCGGCCGAGCCGGTCCAGGACGCTGAGGGTGGCGTTGTCGCCGATGGTCATGTCGAAGACCAGGCCCTGGGTGTGCCGGTCGCGCGGCACGAATCCGACGCCCGCCTTCAGGCTGGCCTGCACATCGCCGAACGGCAGTGGCCTGCCGTCCAGCCGGGCCGTGCCGCTCGTCGGTGTGTGCAGTCCGGTGAAGGACTCGGCGAGCTCGGTCTTGCCGCTGCCGCTGATGCCGGCGAGTCCGACGACCTCACCGCGGCGCACGGTGAGGTCGACGTCCTGGTAGGCGTCGGAGGTGAGGCCGCGGGCGTCGAGGAGGACGGGGGCGTCGGCCTCTGCCGTGCGCACGGCCTGTTCCCGTTCGGTGATGCTCTCGCCGGCCATGGCCTCGATCAGGGCCGCCCGGGGCATGTCGGCGACCGGGGCCGTGGTGATCCAGCGGGCGTCCCTGAGGACCGTCACCGTCTGGCACACCTCGTACACCTCCTGGAGGTGGTGCGAGATGAACAGGAAGGTGACACCGGACTCCTGGAGTGCGCGCATCCTGCCGAAGAGGCGCTCGATCTCCCGTTTGTCGAGCTGCGCGGTCGGTTCGTCGAGGACGATGAAGCGGGCGCCGAAGCTCAACGCCCGTGCGATCTCCACCATTTGGCGGTCCTCGACCTTGAGGTCGGCGGTGCGCGCCTCCGGGTCGACGCGGACGTCCCAGGTGTCGAGGAGTTCGGCGGCCTGCGACCGGAGCGCACGCCAGCTGATGAAACTCCGCTTGAGGGGCTGCCGGTTGATGAAGAGGTTCTCGGCGACGGTCAGCTCGGGGACGACGGTGGGCTTCTGGTAGACGCAGGCGACTTTGCGGCGCCAGGCGTCCCGGTCGGTGAGCGGGGGCGCGGGCTCGCCGTCGAAGCGGACGGTGCCCTCGTCGGGGGCCTGGAGACCGGTGAGGAGGGTGACGAGGGTGGACTTGCCCGCTCCGTTGCGGCCGACGAGGGCGTGGGACTCGCCGGGCAGGACGGTGAGCCGGCCGTCGGCGAGGGCGGTCGTGGGGCCGTACCGTTTGACGACCCCCTGGGCTTCAGCCAGTGGGGTGCTCATTTGACCGTATTGCCCCACAGCTCGGGGTCGTCGACGTTGTCCTTGGTGACCAGGGGCGCGGGCAGCTGGTCCTCCAGGATGCCGCTCGGCAGCTTGACGATCGTGGAGTCGTGGTCGGTCGGGCCGGGCCGGAAGGTCTTCCCCTCCATCGCCGCCTTGATGTAGTACATGCCGTACTTGGCGTACAGGTCGGCGGGCTGGGAGACGGTGGCGTCGATCTCGCCCTTGCGGATGGCGTCGTACTCCTGCGGGATGCCGTCGTTGGAGACGACGACGATGTGGCCCGCGGTGCCCGCCTTCTTCAGCATCCCCTTGGACTTGAGGGTCTGCAGGGTCGGCGCCAGGTAGACGCCGCCGGCCTGCATGTAGATGCCCTTGAGGTCGGGGTTGGCGTTCAGGAGGGTGCTCAGCTGCGAGGCGGCGGCGTCGGACTCCCACTTGGCGGGGATCTCCAGCACCTTGAGCTTGGGGAAGTTCTTCTTCACACAGGCCCGGAACGCCTCGGAGCGGTCGCGGCCGTTGACGGAGGCCAGGTCGCCCATGATCTGCACGACCTTGCCGGAGGTGATGTGCTCACCGAGGTACTGGCAGGCCTTCTCGCCGTACGCCACGTTGTTCGCCCGGACGACCATGGCGACCTTGCCCTTGTCGGGGGCCACGTCGACCGCGACGACCGGGACGCCCTTGCGTTCGGCCTGGTCTAGGCCGGCCTCGATGGCGGCGCTGTCCAGCGGGGCGACGACCAGGCCTTTGACGCCCTGGTTGAGCTCGTTGTTGATGTCGGTGATCTGCTGGGAGGGATCGCTGTTGGAGTTGACCGTCTTCAGCACGTCCACCCCCTCGGACTTGGCCGTCTTCGGCACGTAGTCGTTGTACGACTGCCAGAACGGCGAGGTCAGCAGCGGCAGGATCACGCCCACCTTGCCGGTGCCGTCGCCTCCCGCACTGCCGGCGCTGCCGGTGTCCTTGGTGCTGCCGCACCCGGCGAGCACGAGCGAGGCGCTCGCCGCCACGGCGACCGCGCCGACGATCCGCAATCCGTTGCGCTTCCCCACTGTTCTGACGGGCATCTGGCGGCTCCTCGTTGAGCGTGTTCTCCCGTGATCGAGCACGAGCGTGTTCGAGCGATGACGGCATACTTATCAGACCACTCGCCCTTGGCAATACCCTCGGAGGGCAGATTTTCCCGTCTTCCGGCCATAGTGGTCCGACCACATCGGCGGCTAGACTCGGCGCACCCGGTGAGTGGCAGCCGGTGAGCGGAGGAGTGGCGTGGACGAGACAGCCCCCCAGAAGGGCACCGTGACGCAGCGCGCCATCGAGCAGATCAAGGCGATGATCGGCGAGGGCCGGCTGGAACCGGGCCAGCGGCTGCCGACCGAGCGTGATCTGGCGGTCCAGCTGGGCATCTCCCGCAGTTCGATGCGGGAGGCGATCCGGGCGCTGACGGTCCTGGGGGTGCTGGAGGCGCGGCACGGCTCGGGGATCTACGTCACCCAGCTGGAGGCCGGCGACCTGCTGGAGACCTTCGGTGTGGTCGCCGACCTCTCCCGGGGGCCGCGCCTGGTGGAGCTCCTGGAGGTCCGCCGGATCCTGGAGTCGACGGCGACCGCGCTGGCCGCGGCCCGGATCACCCCCGACCAGCTCGCCGAGGTGGAGAAGCACCTCACGGCCATGAACGCCACCGACGACCCGGAGCAGATCCTCGCCCACGACCTGGCCTTCCACCGCGAGATCGCGGTGGCCGCCGGCAACGACACGATGGCCGCGATCCTGGAGGGCCTGTCCTCGCGCACCTTCCGCGCCCGCGTCTGGCGCGGCTACCAGGAGGAGGGCGCCTTCGAACGCACGCGGCGCGAGCACGCGGCGATCCACCGCGCCCTCGTCGCCCACGACCCGGAGGCGGCCCGGGCGGCAGCGGCCGCGCATGTCGGCGAGGTGGAGGAGTGGCTGCGGGCACAGCTCGGGGCGTGAAGGGCGGGCGGGCGATCGGACCTCGGGGGGCCGGCCCGGTAGGCGAGCCATCGGACCTCGGGGAACCGGAACGGTGGGCGAGCCACTCGACCACGGGGACCTGCGCGGTAGGCAAGTCACCGGACCACGAGGACCCGGAACCGTAGGCGACCCGGCGGACCAAGGAACCGGAACCGTATGCGAGCCACCAGACCACGGGGGCCCGACGCCGGGCGGGCCAGCGGACCTCGGAGACCTGAACGGCGGGCGAGCCACCGGGCCAAGGACCCGGAACGGCAGACGAGCCACAAGACCACGGGAGCCCGACGCCGGGCGGGCCAGCGGACCTCGGAGACCTGAACGGTGGGCGAGCCACCAGACCACGGGAAACCGGAACGGCAGGCGAGCCACTGGACCCCGAGGACGAGGACCCGGAACCGTAGGCGAGCCGCCAGACCAAGAGGCCCGAACGCCGGGCGAGTGATCGAGGTCGGCCGGCGTCGGCTCGCCGCGGACCAGTTCGTCACCCTCGCCCGCGCCCCTGGGCACCACGCTGGATCAGCTCGTGGAGACGCCCGCCGTGGCCACCCGCGCGACGACGACGCCTCCACCCCCGGCCGGGTGACTGCACGGGCGCGCCGCGGAAATCAAGCGCCCCAGCGGGAACACCCGGTCCGGCCGGCGCGGTTGCACCGACCAGGGGACCGGCGTCGCCGGGCGGGGGACACGGAGATCATCAGGTCCTGCGCCCCGTCGGCAGCCGCGCCCCGGAATCGGGGTGCACCCGCCGCACCCGCATCCAGACGTGTTTCCGCAGGAGGACTGTTCCCATGACCGACCGACCCCTGACGCTCATGGCCGTGCACGCTCACCCCGACGACGAGGCCACCGGAACCGGAGGGGTCCTCGCGCGGTACGCGGCGGAAGGCGTCCGCACGGTACTCGTGACCTGTACCGACGGTGGATGCGGTGACGGGCCGGGGGGTGTCAAGCCGGGCGATCCCGGCCACGATCCGGCGGCCGTCGCCCTGCTGCGCCGGCAGGAACTGGAGGCGAGCTGTGAGGTGTTGAAGATCAGCGACCTGGAGATGCTGGACTACGCCGACTCCGGGATGATGGGCTGGCCGAGCAACGACGCCCCCGGATCCTTCTGGCGGACCCCCGTCGAGGAGGGCGCGGCCCGCCTCGCGGAACTCATGCGGCACTACCGCCCCGATGTGGTCGTCACCTACGACGAGAACGGCTTCTACGGGCATCCCGACCACATCCAGGCCCACCGCATCACGATGGCGGCGCTGGAGATGACCGAGCTGACACCGAAGGTGTACTGGACGACGATGCCCCACTCGATGATGCAGCGGTTCGGCGAGGTCATGCGCGAGTTCGGTGAGGACGTGCCCGAGCCGGAACCCGCCGAGGCCGCCGCGCCGGCCGAGATCGGCCTGCCCGACGACGAGGTCACCACGTGGGTGGACACGACCGGCTTCAGCGGTCAGAAGTTCGACGCGCTGGCGGCGCACGCCAGCCAGGGCGAGAACATCTTCTTCCTCAAGATGGGCAAGGAGCGGTTCGGCGAGCTGATGGGTGTGGAGACCTTCGTACGGGTGCGGGACACCACCGGAGCGGCCGTACCCGAGAACGACCTCTTCGCCGGGCTGCGCTCGGAGTAGCCGCCCGGGGCCGGCCCGTCACCCGTCGAAGCGGCGCCGGGCGGCCTCGATGTGCCCGAGGTACTGGTGGGTCCAGCCGCACATGCCGTCGACCGTGGCCCGCAGGGCCCGGCCCGGCTCGGTGAGGGTGTACTCCACCCGCGGCGGCACGGTGGGGTGCACCTTGCGGTCGACGAGGCCGTAGCGCTCCAGCATGCGCAGGTTCTGGGTGAGCATCTTGTGGCTGACGCCCTCCACCTCGTCGCGCAACTCGCTGAAGCGCAGGGTGCGCTCCCCGAGCGCCTCGATGATCAGGAACGCCCACTTGTTGGCGACGTCCGAGAAGATCTCGCGCGCCAGCGAGTCGGCGCGCCTCAGGTCCGCGTCCTCGGGCGAGCCCGTGAACTCTCTGGTCCCCATCAGGTCCCCCAGTCACCGAAAAGAGCGTTCGTCCAGGTCAAAGCGCACTCTCCTACAGTTCCCGAGTAACCACAAGTGACAGCGGGCTCCCCGTCGGGTGGGTTGGAGGGGCGGGCCGGCTGCCCGCCCCCCGCCGCTCAGGCCCGCGTGAACCGCAGCGTGACCAGTTCGAACGGCCGCAGCCGCAGGGAGACCTCGTTCCCCTCCCGCCGCAGCGCGGGAGCATCGTCCGACGGGCGTTCCAGCAGGTCCGTGGCCGTGACCCCGGTGACCTCGAAGTCCGCCCTGACGGTGGCCCGCGCCCGTCCGCCGTGCGCCTCGTGGAAGCGGACCACCACGTCGCCGCTGCCGTCGTCGGCCAGCTTCACGGCCGTGACGACGACCGCGTCCTGGTCGACGCTCACCAGCGGAGCGACCTCCGCGGAGCCGCGTACGGACCGCTCCGGCAGGTTGATCCGCCATCCCTCGCGCACCGCGTCCCCGATCCCGGCCCCCGGCACCAGGGCGTGCCGGAAGCGGTGGACGCCCTGGTCGGTCTCCGGGTCGGGGAAGCGCGGGGCGCGCAGCAGGGACGCCCGGACCGTGGTGGTCGTGCCCCGGTCGCCGTCCGTGCGCACGGTCCGGGTCACATCGTGGCCGTACGTCGAGTCGTTGACGACCGCCACGCCCCAGCCGGGCTCCTCCAGGTGTACGAAACGGTGGTTGCAGGCCTCGAACTTCGCCGCCTCCCAGGAGGTGTTGGTGTGCGTGGGCCGGTGGAAGTGCCCGAACTGCGTCTCCGACGCGTACCGTTCGGCGTGCAGGTCGAGCGGGAAGGCGAGCTTGAGGAACTTCTCCGTCTCGTGCCAGTCGACCTCGGTGTCCACCAGCAGCCGCCGCTCCCCCGGCGCCAGCGACAGGAGCTGGGTGACGCGGGAGGCGCCGAAGGTCCTGGTGATCCGCACCCCGTGCGGGCCCTCGGGGGTGATCTCGTCCACGTCGGTGAGATCGGTGACGGTGTGGCGGTAGAACTCGTCCACGTCCCACGCGTCCCACATGTTCGGGAAGTCCGGGTGGAGTTGGAGGAGGTTCCCTGCCCGGTCCGGTGCGATGGTCTCCCGGTCGGCTTCGATGTCGTACGCGGAGACGACCAGGCCCCGCGCGTCGATCTGGATCCGCAGGATGCCGTTGTCCAGGACGTGTCCGCCGCCGGGGCGCCCGGTCACCGTCGTGCGGCCCTCGACGACCGCGGTTCCGGCGCCGCCCGCCGCGACCCCGCCACGGGCGTGGGGTGCGGAGTTGAAGAGCAGCTCCTGGCCCCCCTCCCCCGCCAGTGCGCGCTGGGCCGCGTCGATGAGGGCGTTCAGCTCGTCCGCGAGCCGCTCGTAGGTGCGCCGGGCCTCGCGGTGCACCCAGGCGATCGAGGACCCGGGCAGGATGTCGTGGAACTGGTGCAGCAGAACCGTCTTCCAGATGCGGTCCAACTCCTCGTACGGGTAGGGGAATCCGGCCCGCACGGCCGCCGTCGCCGCCCACAGCTCGGCCTCGCGCAGGAGGTGTTCGCTGCGGCGGTTGCCCTGCTTCGTCTTGGCCTGGCTGGTGAGGGTGGCGCGGTGGAGCTCCAGGTACAGCTCGCCGACCCACACCGGTGGTTCGGGGTACTCGGCCTCGGCCTTCTCGAAGAACTCCGCCGGGGTCTCCCAGGCCACGGTCGCCGAGCCTTCGAGGTCGCGCAGCCGGGCCGCCTTGGCGATCATCTCCCGGGTCGTGCCGCCGCCCCCGTCCCCCCAGCCGGTGGGGGCGAGGGAGTGCCGGGCGACCCCCTTGTCCTTGAAGTTCTTCGCCGCGTGGGCGATCTCGCTGCCCTTCATGGAGCAGTTGTAGGTGTCGACGGGCGGGAAGTGGGTGAAGATCCGCGTGCCGTCGATGCCCTCCCACTGGAAGGTGTGGTGGGGGAACTTGTTCGTCTGGGACCAGGAGATCTTCTGCGTCAGCAGCCACTTGGAGCCGGCCGCCTTGATGATCTGCGGCAGTCCGGCGGCGAACCCGAAGGTGTCGGGCAGCCACGCCTCCTGATTCTCGATGCCGAACTCGTCGAGGAAGAACCGCTTGCCGTGCACGAACTGACGGGCCATCGCCTCCGAGCCCGGCATGTTGGTGTCCGACTCGACCCACATGCCGCCGGCGGGCACGAAGCGCCCGTCGGCCACGGCCTTCTTCACCCGTGCCCACACCTCGGGCCGGTGGTCGCGCACCCACGCCCACTGCTGGGCCTGGGACATGGCGAACACGAACTCCGGCTCGTCGTCGAGCAGCGCGGTCATGTTGGAGGTGGTCCGGGCCACCTTGCGGACCGTCTCGCGCAGCGGCCACAGCCACGCCGAGTCGATGTGGGCGTGGCCGACGGCGCTGATGCGGTGGGCGGAGGGCACGGCGGGCTCGGACAGGACCGTCTCCAGCCGTACGCGCGCCTGGGCCGCCGTGCCGTTCACGTCCTGGAGGTCCAGCGCGTCCAGAGCCTTCTCGACCGCCCGCAGGATCTCCCAGCGGCGCCCCGACTCCACCGGCAGTTCGGCCATCAGCTCGCCGAGCACCTCCAGGTCGAGCACCAGCTGCCACACGGTCTCGTCGAGGACGGCGAGGTCCATGCGCGCCAGCCGGTACTGCGGTTCGCTGCCCGCGGTCTCCTTGTCGCCCAACTGCGTGGGCAGGAAGGGGTGGTAGTCGAGGATGACGGGGTTGGAGGCGGCCTCGACGTGCAGGCGGACCTCCTCGCCGCCCTCGACGGGTGCGCCGATCCGCACCCACTGGTTGCGCGGGTTCAGGCCCTTCACGGGGGTGCCGTCGGGCCGGTAGACGAGGCCCTCGCACTGGAAGCCGGGCATGTTCTCGTCGAAGCCGAGGTCCAGGATCGCCTCCACGGTCCTGCCGGCCCACTCCTTCGGGACGGTCCCGGTGACGCGGAACCAGCTGGTGCCCCAGGGAGCACCCCACCGGGCGCCCACCGCGATGGGCTCCGGCTCGGCCGCCAGGCCCTCGGCGACGGGCACCGGTTCGTCGGGCGCGTGCCACACCGCCACCTCAAGCGGCACGGACTCGGGGTACACGGCGGGGCGGAGGCGCTCGTCGAGGACGCGCTTGAGGCGGGCCTCGACCAGGCTGCGGTCGTCATGCATGCGGGGTGCTCTCCAGGATTCCGGGGGTTACCAGAGGTGGGTCACGCGGTCACCAGGGATGGGTGACCGTCACGGGGGCCGACGAGGTGTAGAGCTCCCCCACGGCACGCAGCTCCAACCGCGCCCGCCGCTCGCCCTGTTCAGGGCGCAGGCCGGGGACGAAGAAGGCGCGCTGGCAGGTGCCGCCGAGGAAGCGCCGGGTGCCGTCGGGCAGGAGCCGGTGCAGGGTGTAGTGGCGTACGGCACCCGGGGCGGGGTTCCAGGCGAGGCGCAGGTCGCCGCCACTGGCCGCGGTGACGCGCAGGCCGGTCGGCGGGCCGGGGGTGCGGGGGGTGTCGTACACCGCGATGGAGCCGAGCCGCCACTTC
Source organism: Streptomyces sp. SAI-135 (assembly GCF_029893805.1). Taxonomy (NCBI): domain Bacteria; kingdom Bacillati; phylum Actinomycetota; class Actinomycetes; order Kitasatosporales; family Streptomycetaceae; genus Streptomyces; species Streptomyces sp. SAI-135. Next base: position 7,964,184 of record NZ_JARXYP010000002.1, on the reverse strand, counting down.
AGCGTGCCGGTGCCGGTGAGCCGCACGCCGAGCGCGTGGACGGACCCGGCGAGCCCGGTCAGCCGTACGGTCGAGGTCCGCCAGCCGTCGCCTGCGGCCACGGGCAGATAGGTGTACGGCGGTGTCTCGCCCGGCGCGCCGGGCTCGGCGGTGGCCACGGCGAGCTCGACGCCCACCTCGCCCTCGTCGGTCCGGTGGGTCAGTTCGACCACGGTGTCACCGCTGACCGGCAGCCGTACGGCGTACAGGTCCACGGTGACCGGCTCGTCCAGCACGCCGTCCACGAGCACGCTGCTGCCGCCCCGCCAGGCGTCCGCGAAGTCGAAGGAGACGGCCGGCCGCGTGCCCCGCGTCCGCACGATCCATTGCCGCGAGGGCAGCCGGTCCTGCAGCCCGAGATGGTTCCAGGGCGTGTCCGAGGTGACCACGCCCTCCTCGTACCACCGCAGCCCGTGCCCGGTGTTGAACACGCTCGCGAACGGCACCGCCGTGACCGTCGACCGGTCGGCGACCGACACCGCCGGGGCGTGCCAGGGGTCGGTGGCGTCCGGGCGGGACGGGTCGAGCGACCTGCCGGTCCAGAAGCGGTCGTCGGCCGCGTGGAAGTCGCGCGGCGACCGCTGGTCGGCGGGCAGGTGGTTGCGGGTCCACTCCGGCCGGTACAACCCGATCGAGGTCACGTGCGGGCTGTCCCCCGGCACGATCGCGTCCCAGTTCTCGGAGGTGTTCCAGCCGTTCGCCTCCACGTCCACGCCCGCCCACAACTCGTACCGGTTGCGCCCGAGTTGCTGGGCGAGGGTGCCCGACGAGGCCAGACTGGACGCCGTCCACCGGAAGTCGACGAACATGTCGTCCGCGGCCTCGAAGAACGCCTGGTTGCGGCTGTTCAGCGCGCCCTGCCAGCTCACCGTCCCGTTCACGGTCATCGAGTCGTACCAGGTGACCCGCTGCCCCCTCGCCGCGGACAGGGCCTTCAACTCCCGTACGAAGCCGAGCATGTCCGCCCCGAGAGCCGCGTCCCCTCCGCCGGTCTCCGCGTTGACGAACCATCCGTCGAAGCCGTACGCCGTGGCGACCGCGACGAGCCGGTCCGCCAGCGGGTACCGGCCGGCCGCGTCCTTCTGCACCAGGTCCCGGGTCCACTGCAACTGTCCGCCGTAGGCGGCCGGTGGCAGGAAGATGTTGCCGAGGACGGGCACGCCGTGCCGGTGGGCGGCGTCCACGATCGGGGCGTTCGGCGCGAGGATCAGCCCCTCGCCGGACGAGCCGCCCCAGAAGACCAGTTCGTCGACGTAGGCCCAGTGCCCGAAGGCGTAGTAGTCGGACGTGGCCGAGCCCTGCGAGGGGTTGCCGGCCGTGGGCCCGAAGGAGACCAGCGACTGGATGCGTGCCTGGTCGGCCCGGGCCGTCGGGTTGGCGGGCGTCGGGGTGAAGCGGCCGGCGAGCGGCACGGCGGCCGCGTTGAAGGCGAGGTCGGCGTCCTCGGCCGCCCGCCAGGTCTTCAGGCTGCGCCAGGTGATGCCGGTGCCGGGGCTGCCGGAGGGCAGGGAGTCCGGGTACCAGTAGGTGGCGTACGGCTGGAGCGCGGTCGCCGTCGCCGCCTTCGCGGGCAGCGCGGGGAGCAGCGCCGCCGCGGTCGCGGCGAGCAGGACGGTGCGTCTGGTGGGGTTCACGAGCGGGTGCCTCCTAGTGGTCCTTGTGGGGTGGGAGTACCTGATCGGATGTGACGACCTCGGTGATGGAGCGCGCGGCCAGGTGGTCCCGGTCGGTGGCGCGGGTGTCGAGGACGGTGGTGGGGCGGACGCCGTCGGCGACCAGCCGGAAGTACGCGTCGAAGACGGGCCCGCCGGGCGCGCAGAGCGAGCGGGAGGCGGGGTCGGCGGGGACGACGAGTGCGGTCGTACGGCGTTCGGGTGCGGCCGAGCCCGCCCGGGCCGCACGTTCCAGGACCCGGGCGGTGTCCTTCGGTCTGCGGTCGTTGGTCAACAGGCCGAGTCCGTACTCCAGTTCCGGGAAGTCGGCCAGTTCCCGGGACACGTCGTGGGAGCACCACCAGGTGATGCCCCACAGGTCGGGGCAGTCCAGGGCGTTGGCGATCGTGGCCTCGGTGAAGGCGGCCGCGTGCTCGGGCGGGACCAGGGGTGCGGGGGCGCCGACCTCCTGGAGCCAGACCGGCCGGTGCGGGTCGTCGGCCCAGGCCTTGCTGAGTTCGACGAGGTAGGCGGCGTGGTGCTCGGCCGGGACGGAGGTGCGGCCGTGGCGCTGGGCGGTGCCGTTGAAGACCCAGGAGTGCACCGCGGTGACGGCGCCGTGGCGGGCGGCCTGGGCGGGGGTGAAGGGCTGGTCGTCCTGGTACCAGGTGGCGTCGTACTCGGCGTGCAGGTGCAGCCTGCCGGGAGCGCCCTCCTCGCAGGCGGCCAGCATGCGGGTGAGCCAGGCGTCGATCTGCTCGGAGGTGGCCCGGTCCGGGTCGGGGTGGGGGCCCGCGGAGAACTGGTTGACCTCGTTGCCGAGGGTCATGCCGAGGAAGTTGGGCCGGTCCGCCAGTGCCGTCGCGAGGGTGCGCAGATAGGCGGCCTGGCCCTCGATGACCTGCGGGTCGGTGAAGAGGTTGCGGCGGTGCCAGGTCCGGGTCCAGGCGGGCAGGAAGTCGAAGCTGCTCAAGTGCCCCTGGAGGCCGTCGACGTTGACGTCGAGACCGCGCTCGGCGGCGGCGTCGACGAGCCGCACGAGGTCCGCCACGGCCCGCTGCCGGATCAGGGCGCGGTTCGGCTGGAAGTACGGCCACAGCGGGAAGACCCGGATGTGGTCCAGGCCCAGGGCGGCGACGGAGTCGAGGTCGGCGCGGACGGAGTCGAGGTCGAAGTCGAGCCAGTGGTGGAACCACCCCTGGCTCGGGGTGTAGTTGACGCCGAAGCGCACGGCAGAAGGCATACGGGGATCCTTGGCTCTGGGGGTTCGTTCAGCCCTTGACCGCGCCCTCGCCGACCCCGCGGAAGAAGTACCGCTGGAGGCAGGCGAAAAGGGCGATCAGCGGGGCCACGGCGATGACCGTGCCGGCGGCTACGAGCCGTTCGTCGTTGGCGAAGGTGCCGTGCAGGTAGTTGAGTCCGATGGTCAGCGTGAACTTCGACGGGTCGCTCAGCACGATCAGCGGCCACAGGAAGTCGTCCCAGGCACCCATGAAGGCGAAGATCGCGACGACGGCCACCGTGCCCTTCACCGACGGCAGGGCGATCCGCAGGAACCGCTGCCAGACGTTGGCGCCGTCGACGTAGGCCGCCTCCTCGATCTCGTAGGGCAGGTTGAGGAAGGCGTTGCGCATCAGCAGGACGTTCATCGCTCCGATGCAGCCCGGCAGGACCACACCGATCAGGGTGTTGTTGAGGCCGAGCTCCCGCATGGTGGTGAACTGGGCGATGATGATGCCCTCCACCGGCACAAGCATCGCCAGGACGAAGGCGAGCGTGGCCGCGCGGCGGCCCCGGTAGCGCAGTCGGGCCAGGGCGTAGCCGGCGAGGGCAGAACCGGCGCAGTTGGTCACGACGTTGGCGGTGGCGACCTTCAGGGAGTTGAGGGCGTAGTCCCAGACCGGGATGGTGTCGGAGACCCGCTCGTAGTTGTGCAGGGTGGGGTGCTGGGGCAGGAAGCTCGGCGGGGAGCTGTAGATGTCCTCGGTGGGTCCTTTGAGCGAGGTCGACAGCTGCCAGAGGAAGGGGCCGGTGGTCAGGGCGAGGACGGCGAGCAACAGGGCGTACCGCAGCACCAGTTCGCGCTTGCGCACCCGGGTCACGACTCCGCCCTCCGGTCGGCGCGCAGCACGAGCAGCATCAGTGCCACGGTGACGACGAAGACCACGATCGAGATGGCGGACGCGTAGCCGACCCGGCCGGTGAGTCCGGTGCCGGTGCGCTGGACCAGCATCACGAGGGTGGTGTCCTCGCCGGCCGGTCCGCCGCTCGGGCCGGCCATCAGGTAGACCTCGGAGAACACCTTGAAGGCGGCGACCGAGGACAACGCCCCGACGAGCGCCATGGTCGAGCGGACCGCGGGCACCGTCACCGTGACGAACCGGCGGACGGCTCCGGCCCCGTCGACCGCGGCGGCCTCGTGCAGCTCGCGCGGCACGTTCGCCAACGCGGCCAGATAGATGATCATGTAGTAGCCGAGGCCCTTCCACACCGTGACGGCCATGGCGCTCAGCAGGAGCAGCCACTGGTCGCTCAGGAAGCCGATCCGGCCGACTCCGACGGACTCCAGCAGCGAGTTGATCAGGCCACGTTCGTCGAGGAGCCACACCCAGATGAGTCCGACCACGACGATCGACGCGACGACCGGGGTGTAGAAGGCGGACCGGAAGAAGGTGATGCCGGGGATGTTCTTCTGGACCAGCAGGGCGAGCAGCAGCGGCAGGATCACCAGCGCGGGCACGACTCCGAGGACGTAGAGCGTGCTGTTGCGCAGACCGATCCAGAACATGTCGTCGTGCAGCAGCTCACGGAAGTTCGCGAGGCCGACGAACTCGCCCGGGATCAGGGTGCGCTTGTCGGTGAAGGCGTTCACCAGCGTGGAGACGAACGGGTACAGGATGAAGGCGCCGATGACGATCAGCCCGGGTGCGGCGAACAGCCAGGGACTGGTCGGCAGTTGGCGCCGCACCCGACGCCCGCGGGGGACGTCGGGCGCGCGGCTGTCGGGCCGGACCCGGGGGACGGTGGACGAGGACATTGGTCATCCCTGCTGCTGGAGCAGCGTGTCGCACGCCTTGACAGCGTTGTCGAGAGCTTCCTTGGGGCTTTCCTTGCCCTGGAGCGCCTTGGCGACCTCGTTGCGCAGGGCCGTCTTCATCTGCTCGCTGAACAGCACGGGCGTGTAGTTGACCGCGTTCTTCAGGGACTTGGCGGCGGCGATCCGCACCCGCGTCTCGTCCGTGCCGTCCTCCTTGGTGAAGTACGGGTCGTCCAGCGATCCGGCGGTGCTCGGGAAGATGGCGACCTTCTTCGCGAAGGACATCTGGTGCTCGGCGTCGGTGACGTAGTGCGCGAAGGCGACGGAGGCGGCCTTCTTCTTGGTCTGCGCGTTCACCATCACGCCCATCACGTACATGTTGACGTGCCCGGTGCTGGTGATCTGGTCGGTGATGCCGATGTTCTTGTACAGGTTCGGCGCCTGCTTCTTGAAGTTGCCGAGGTCCAGGGCGCTGCCGGGGTTCATGGCGACTGCTCCGGTGAGGAACTTCTTGCCGGAGGACTCGGGCGTGGCGGTGAGCGCCTGCGGGTCGAGCGCCTTGGCGTCGTACAACTCCTTGTACTTGGTGAGGAGTTCGACGCCCTTGCTGTCGTTGAAGGCGAAGGCGGTGCCCTCGTCGTTCATGAGCGGGACCCCGTAGCGGCCGAAGTCCTCGATGGTGGGCACGTTGGCGAGGGTGGCGACCTTGCCGTCGCTCTTCTCCGCCAGTTCGAGCGCGTCGGTGAAGAGGTCGTCGTACGTCTTCGGCGGCTGGTCGGGGTCGAGGCCGGCCTGCCTGAAGAGGGTCTTGTTGTAGAAGAGCGGGCCGGTGTTGAGGTACCAGGGGAAGGCGTACGTACCGGTCATGCCCGGTATCTGATGGCTGGCCCAGGCGCCGTCCAGGTACTCCTTCTTGTACTGTCCGGCCGCCTGGTCGAGGTCGAGCGCGAGGCCGGCCTTGGCCAGGGGTGCGACCAGGTCGGGGGAGACGTTGACGACGTCGGGCAGGGTGCCGCCCGCGGCGTCGGCGCTGATCTTGTCGGCGTAGCCCTCGGCGGGCTGGTCGACCCACTTGACCTTGGTGCCGGGGTACTTCTTCTCGAAGTCGGTGATCAAGCCCTCGAAATAGTCCTTGAAGTTCGCCCGGAGGTTCCAGGTCTGGAAGGTGATGTCGCCCTCGATCTTTCCGGAGGCGTCGGACGAGCCTGTGTCGTCGCCCCCGGAGCCGCACGCGCTCAGCGGCACGAGGAGACAGGCGGCGGCAGCGGCGGCGAGGGTTCTGCGGGAAATGGGCACGGCGAACCGTTCTCCTTTGCGGCGGAGTTGGTCAACGACGGAGACCCTGCACGCCCCTCCACAGGCCCGTCAATGCATATCGCACAGCTAATTTGTTTAGTGACTAATGCGCATTAGGTTGACGGAGCTGAACCGCATTAGTGCATACTGTCCGGACGAACCTGCGGAGATGGGGGAAACAGCGTGTCAGGCAAGCGGTCACCGGTCCGCAGACCCACGATGAAGGACATCGCGCGGCGGGCCGGGGTCTCCCAGAGCGCGGTCTCCTTCGCGTTGAACGGCCGCCCCGGGGTGTCCGAGGACACCCGCGACCGGGTGCGGCAGGTCGCCGAGGAACTCGGCTGGCGCCCCAGCACCGCGGCCCGCGCGCTGTCCGGCGAGGGCGCGGCCACGGTCGGCTTCGTCCTGGCCCGCCCCGCCGAGACGCTCGGCGTCGACTCGTTCTTCCTGCAACTCGTCTCGGGGATACAGGAGGTGCTGGCGGAGCGTCATCTCGGGCTGCTGTTCCAGGTGGTGGAGGACGTCGAGGACGAGTGCGCGGTCTACCGGCGCTGGTGGGCCGAGCACCGGGTCGACGGTGTCCTGGTGGTCGACCCGCGCACGGACGACCCCCGCACCGGAGTCCTCAACGAACTGGGACTGCCGGGTGTGGTGATCGGCGGCGCCCCCGACGAACGCCATCCGGGGCTGTCGACCGTCTGGGCGGACGACGCCGGAGCGATGGCCGCAGTCGTGGACGAGCTGTACGCGCTCGGCCACCGGCGGATCGTGCACATCGCGGGCCTGCCGGGTCTCGCCCACACCGAGCGCCGCATCCGCACCCTGCGCACGGAGGCCGGGCGGCGCGGGCTGACCGGGGTGAAGTCGGTGACCACCGACTACTCCGACGCGGAGGGCGCGGCCGTGACCCGCCGGGTCCTGGAGGCGCCCGCTCCCCCGACCGCGCTGATCTACGACAACGACGTGATGGCCCTCGCCGGAGTGGCCGCCGCGACCGAACTGGGCCGCTCGGTGCCCGGGGACGTGTCGGTGGTGGCCTGGGAGGACTCGGCACTGTGCCGCATGGTCAAGCCCTGGCTGTCGGCGCTGTCCCGGGACAGCGTGGAGTTCGGCCGCACGGCTGCCAGGGAACTGACCGCCCTGCTGGACGGCGGCCCGGCCCGGACCGTACGCGTGCCGGTGCCGCGGCTGATCGTGCGGGACAGCACCGGAGCTGCGCGGGGCGCCTGAGCCGGGGGCGACGGCAGGCGCCGGGGCGACACCGCCGACACGGCCTGCGTCGATGAACATGACCGTGGAGTTCTGCGGGAAGCGCCTGCGCCGACACCTGCGCGTGAGGCGGTGTCCGCGTCCGCGCAGGAGTCCTTCCCGCCCCCCTCAGACCTCCGACCGGTACAGCCCGAACCCCGCGGGCCGCACGGCGCCGCGGGACCGGGTCACCCGCAGCCGCCACTTCCGGGCCCGCACCGGAACCGGCAGCCGCAGGATGCGGCTCGCGCCGATGGTGCCGGCGGCCGTGACCTGCGTCCACGTGCCGTCGCGGAAGGCCTCGACGACGAAGTTCTCCACCTGCTGGCCGTGCCGGATGTCCTCCGCGAGACGGATCCGGTCGGCCTCCGTCTCGCGGCCCAGGTCCAGCGTCACGCGGTCCGGCGCCGAGGTCCTGCGGGCGCCCTGCGCCAGGTCGCGGGGCAGCTCGCGGTCGATGCGCTCACGGAACTCGCGCAGCCGGACGACGTCCGTGGCGTGCAGAAGACCGTCGGTGTCCGGCGGGACGTTCAGCAGCAGCACCGCGTTGCGGCCCACCGAACCGAAGAAGATCTCCGTCAGGTCGTCGACCGACTTGGGCTGCTGGCCGGCATGGTAGAACCAGCCGTCGCGGAGGGAGACGTCGCACTCGGCGGGCCACCACTGGAGGTAGTCGGTCGTCGGCTGCGCCTTCACCAGCGCGGCCCGGCTGCCCTCGTCGGGGGTGTCGTACGACAGCGCCCAGTCGGTGCGGCCGTACTGGTTCTCCTTGACCGGGATCACGCTCCACTCGTCCTCGCGCGCGATGCCGCTCTCGTTGCCGACCCAGCGCAGGTCGGGACCGGTGACGGCGATGGCCGCGTCCGGGGCGAGGGCCCGCACCAGGGTGTACCAGCTGTCCCAGTCGTAGCTCTCCACCTTGTCGGACGGGATGTGCCCCTGGGCGCCGTCGAACCACACCTCGTCCACGGGACCGTACTCGGTGAGGACCTCGTACAGCGTGTTGAGCATGTGGGCGCCGTAGTCGGTGGCGTCGAGGGTGTGGAAGCGGTCCGGTGCGCGGTCGTCGCCCGGCACGAGGGTCGGGATCGTGCGCGGGGAGCGGGCGCTGCCGTTGGCGTACACCCCGTGCAGGTACTGGTTCTCGTCGGCGGGCGAGATGTAGACGCCGACCTTGAGGCCGTAGCGCCGCATGGAGTCGGTGAAGGACCGCAGTACGTCCCCCTGGCCGTTGCGCCAGCTGCTCGACGCCACCGAGTGGCCGGTGTAGCGGGAGGGGTGGAGGACGAAGCCGTCGTGGTGCTTGACGGTGAGGACGGCCAGTCTGAAGCCGCCGTCCTTCAGGGCCGCCGCCCACTGGTCGGTGTCCAGGCGGGCCGGCTGGAAGACGTCCGGGTCCTCGTCGCCGGTGCCCCACTCCAGGCCGGTGAAGGTGTTCACGCCGAAGTGCAGGAACGCGGTGCGCTCCAGGCGCTGCCAGGCGATCTGCCGTGCGGTGGGCCGGACTTGGGACGCCTTGCGGACGAGGTCCGCCTCGGTGTCGTCCGGCGAGACGGGGATGCGCCGGCCGCGGTCACCGGCCAGGGCCGCCGCCGGACCGGGAACACCGGTCACGGCGAGTCCGGCGGCGGCGGTGACGAAGAGGCGTCTGGAGAGGGTCATGGGTCTGCTCCTCAGCTCAAGTGCCAGACTGCGGGGGCACGTTGGTCGGGCGGGTACTGCACGAGCCGGCCGTCGTCCGTGACGGTGAGCGCCATCCGGGTGATCGCGTTGACGAGCAGGTGGCCGCCCGCCGCGGGCTTCAACTCCCAGCGCTGCAGGGTGTTCGCGGCGTCGCAGCTGTCCCAGGTCGCCTCGACGCCGGGCTGGAGCGGCACGTTGAGCGTGAGCCTTCCGCCGCTGACCGCGAGACAGCCGGCCGCCGACCGCAAGGTCACGTACCCGTCCGCGGTGCGCCGGACCGTGGCCGTGAAGGACCGCCCGAAGCGGTACGTCCCGTCCGCGACCGGCACCCGGGTCAGGTCCCGCCGTCCGGCCGCGTGTCCGACCGCCGTACCTCGCGCCACGAACTCGGCGTAGGTGGCGTCGGGGTGCGGGTCGCCCCAGGTGGCCTGGGCGACATGACGCAACGCGGGCCACAGCCGTACGGCGACCTCGTTCTCGGTCTCACCCCGCCCGTTGTCCGGCCACAGGCTGATCTTGGCGCCCGTGACGCCCCGGGAGGAGGCCAGTTCCTCGCCCTCGAAGCTGCGCGGGTCCCAACTCCGTTCGTACAGCGACCCGGTGTCGCTGTGGAAGCCGCCCCGGATCAGGTAGAGCGAGTAGGCGGAGTTCATCACCGAGTAGCCCTGCGCGATGAGCCGGCTCGGCGTGACCGCGACGTTCAGCCAGTGCTCGACCGTGGTGTCGGTCCGCACCGGCACGGTGTTGGCGCCGGTCAGCCCGTCGTTCCAGATGCGCAGCCGCACGCCCTGGTCCGCCGCGTGGTCGTGGACGCGGTTGACGAAGTCGACGAAGGCGTCCTGGGGGGTGGCGCCGGAACCGTACTTCTCCCGCGCGTACTCGAGAACCTGCGGGTACTTCGCGAAGTCCGAGCCGAGCATGTACTCGTCGGCGCCCATGTGCCAGGACTTCGCCGTGAAGACCTGGGCGTACTCGTCCATCAGGCTCGTGTAGTAGTCGAAGGCCGCCTGCCGGGTGATGTCGAGGCGCGAGGGCTGCCTGACGCCGTCGGAGTCGGTCAGCTGGAGGTCCGGGCGGTTCTCGATCCACGGGTCGATGTGCCCCGGGGAGTTGATCTCGGGGATGATCTCCACGTGGTACTTGTCGCCGAGGGCGACGAGCCGGCGTATCTCGTCCTTGGTGTAGTAGCCCCAGGTGTTGGCCTCGGGGTGGGTGTCGCTCCTGACCTTCAGTTCCACGAGCAGCTGGTTGAGCTTGTGGTAGGCCATCTCGCGGACGAGGTTCTCCAGCCAGGGCAGCGAGATGTGGATGTAGCAGGCGCACACGCCCACGCCCCGCTCCTTGTAGCGCGGCACGTCGACCGTGCGTCCGGCGGGGATCCGGTCGCCTTGGGCGAGGAGCTGGAGGAGGGTCCGGGTGCCGTAGAAGGCGCCGGTCTCGGTCGCTCCGGTGATCGACAGGCGTGTGCCGGAGTGCAGTTCGTAGCCCTCGGTGCCGAGGGAGGCCCGGGACGGCCGTATGTCGACAACGATGTCACCGGCGCGGGCCCCGCCGCGTACGACGGGGACCGAGCCATGGCCGGCGGCCCGCAGATCACCGGAGAGCGTGGCGGCGACCCGGCGTTCGGCGGGGCCGTCCGCTATCAGGCGGGCCCCGGGCCGGTAGACGTAGGCGCCCGGCTCCGGAGTCCACCGGGCCAGGGCCGGCACGGTGACCGGTGGTCCCGCGTCCGGGCGGGCGACCGCCGGCACGGGCGCCAGGAACAGCGTCAGCAGCGCCACGACGACGGCGAATCCCAGCCGTTTCCTCATGAGCGACTCCCCATTCATCGGATGGCTGATGATTGAGGTCACCAGTAGCACTGTCAACGGGGCTGAACCGAAGCCCAGTTGGGCCAGAGATCGGATGACCTGCACGTCAGCGAGCCCCTTCAGGGCTTCCGTGCCGTGAAAAGTCCAAGAAGACCGACACGAATGTCCAAGCCCGGACGCTCTCGACGTGACGTCCGCAGCCGGGCAGAGTTCTCCTTACGTACTCGCCAGTAGCCCCGAGGAGCGCCACGTGACCAACTGGGTCGGCCGTACCGCCGCCGAGATCGCCGCAGCCGTCCGTGAGAAGCGGGCCACCCCCCGGGAGGTGGTGGCCGAGCATCTCGCCCGGATCGAGAGGCTCGACGGGCGGATCGGGGCGTTCCGGGTGGTCCGTGCCGAGGCGGCACCGGCAGAGGCCGACGAGGTGGGCGCCCGCGGCGACCTCGGCGAACTGCCCCTGGCCGGGGTGCCCGTGGCCGTCAAGGACAACCTCGCGGTGCGCGGCGAGACCAACCGGGTCGGCTCGACCGCGACCCCGGACACGCCCGCCGACGCCGACCATGAGGTCGTGGCCCGGCTGCGGGCCGCGGGCGCGGTGGTCGTGGGGCTGACGAACGTCCCGGAGCTGTGCGTCTTCGGCACCACGGAGGGCGTCCACGGCACCTCCCGCAACCCCTGGGACACCTCGCGCACGGCCGGCGGCTCGTCCGGCGGCAGCGCGGCCGCGGTCGCCGCGGGCCTGGTCCCGATCGCCCTCGGCAACGACGGCATGGGCTCCCTGCGCATCCCGGCGGCCAACTGCGGCCTCGTCACGCTGAAGCCCGGCTCGGGGGTGGTGCCGGCGGGCATCAGCGACGGCGACTGGTTCGGCATGTCCGAGAACGGCCCCCTCGCGACCACCGTCGAGGACGCCCGCCTGCTGCTCTCGGTCCTCGCCGACACCGAGTTCGTACGACGGGACGCGTCCGCCACTCTCGACATCGCCGTGTCCCTGCGCAGCCCGCTCGCCGGGGTCACCGTCAGCGCGCCGTACGCGCAGGCGGTCCGCGAGGCGGCCGGGCTGCTGATCAAGGCCGGGCACCAGGTGCGGCGCGCCGACCCGCCGTACCCGCTGTCGCTGGGCGTCACCTCGCTCGCCACCTGGACGGCGGGTACGTCGGTGGACGCCCAGGGGCTCGACCCGCGTCTGCTGGCCCGGCGCACCCGGGTGCACGCGGCGATCGGCCGGCGCTTCGTGAAGAGCGTGCGCAAGGGCGGGGCCCGGCAGGAACTGCGCGAGCGCCTGGAGCCGTTCTTCGCCGAGCACGACGTGCTGGTGCTTCCGGCGCTGGCCCGCCGCTCCCCCAAGGCCGAGGCGTGGCACGAACGGGGCTGGCTGCGCAACGTCCTGGCCAACACCGCCTACTCGCCGCTGACCCCGCCCTGGAACCTCACCGGCTGGCCGGCGATGTCGGTCCCGTTCGGCACTCTGCCCTCGGGCGCCCCCACCGCCGTACAACTGGTGGGCCGGCCGGGGTCGGAGGCGGTGCTGCTGGGGGTCGCGGAGGAGCTGGAGCGGCGGCGGCCGTGGCGGCGGACGGCACCGCTCGACTGAACACCGTGCTCTAGAGGGCCTTGTACATGACGTGCAGGCCGACCCGCCCGTGCCGGGGGTGCTCGAAGGCGTCCGGCACGGTGCCGAGGATCGTGAAGCCGAGCGAGGTCCACAGCCGCACGGCCGGGTTGGTCTCCACGACGGCGTTGAACACCATGCCCCGGTAGCCGTCCGCCGCGGCGGTGGCCAGGACGTGCTCGGCGAGGGCGCGGCCGATGCCGCGGCCGCCCTGGTCGGGGTCGACCATGAAGCCGGCGTTGGCGATCCGGGCTGCCGGACCACCGTAGTTGGGGGTGACGTAGGCGGAGGCGACGACCGCTCCGGTCTCGTCCTCGACGACGTGGACCCGCTTGGCCGGGTTCATCCACAGGGCGCGAGCGGCCTCTTCGGAGGTGTCGGGGTCCCAGGCGTAGGTCTCGCCGGCGGCCACGATCCGGTGCCAGAACGGCCAGATCCGTGGCCAGTCGTCGGCCACGGCTTCTCTGATCAGCATGGGCGTGAGTCTCGCACGCCCATGCCGTCGGCGATCGCGAAGGTCCTGCCGTCAGTCCACGCTGGGCAGGATGTGGGGCTCGGCGAGGTCGTCCTCGTAACCCGCGAGACGGATGGGGGCGGACCGCGCCCACACGTCGAGGCTGCCGATGTCTCCGGGCCGTCGGCCCGCGCGCTCCGGGCGTTCCTTGGGGCGCTGTTCGCGATTCGTCTTCTCCGGTGTCACCGCGCACTCCTTATGTGTCGGGCTCACCCTCGGGACGTACCTGGCCAACCTACGGTCGGTGCCTGGACGTCCGCTCGGGTCTGGGTCGAGATCGGTTCGGACGCGGTGGCGCCGTGCAACTCATGTGAGAGCAGGCCGTGGTGACCGGCTTGTCCCGGGACGGACTGTGGGTGTGGGTGGGACCCCGTACTGCCGTCCGTCGGCTACAGATTAACCAGATGAGCGGGGGGCCGCTCGATAGCGAGTGAAAACAAGGTGTAACCATTGCAATTCACTGTGGCTTGTCCGCCCCGTTTTTCGCCTGATTTATCACTTTAAGAACCTTTCTGGAGTCACTCGTTCGGCCTACCGGTCGACCGGTCCTCCGACCCCTCGGGCGCGCAGTTCAAGTCCCGTTGGCCGATTCGCAAGGCGCCCATGTTCTGCTGACCCGTGGCAACGGCCGGACCGGCGGGAGGTCTGACGTATGGAACTGCGCAGTGTCGACGAACTGATGGATCTGCTGCACGCCTGCGGCAGCGAACACGCCCTGCGGACCGCGGCACTGCTGCGCCGCAGCCGGCCCGCCGACAAGGAACTCCAGGTGGCGGGCCTGGTGATGGACACCGGGCAGCCGGCCGGGGTGATCCGCACCCTGCTCGGGGAGCGGGTCCACCGCCTGGTGTGCCGCCTCGGCCCCGCCCCCGACGACGAACTGCTGCGCCTGGCGTCCGAGGAGAGCCGGACGGCCCGCTTCGACGCCGGCGTCCTGGAGGACTGGCGTGCCGTCCTGGAGCTGGTCGCGGCACGCAACTCCCGTCTGGAGACTGTCGACTGACGGCTCGTCATGAGACGGTACGGCGATGACGTCCCCGTACGGACTGCACGGCAGAGCCGCCCTGGTGACCGGCGGCACCCGCGGGATCGGGCGCGAGGTGGCCCGGCAACTGGCCGACGCCGGCGCGCTGGTGTGCGTCACGGCCCGGGACCGGGAGGAGGTCCGGCGCACCGCCGCCGAGCTCGGCGGCATCGGACTCGAGGGCAGCGTCGCCGACCCCGCGCATCACAGCGCCCTCGTGGACCTCGCCCTGCGCGAGTTCGGCCGGATCGACATCGTGGTCAACAACGCGGCAACGAATCAGCCGTACGGACCGCTCATGGACGTGGACCCCCGGGCGTGGCGCGAGGCCTTCACCGTCAACGTCGAGGCACCGCTGCGGCTGGTGCAGGCGGTGTGGCGCGGATGGATGCGGGAGCACGGCGGGTCGGTGGTCAACGTCTGCACGGAGGGCGCAGGTCACGTCGGCCCGAACGTCGGCGCGTACGGCACCAGCAAGGCGGCCCTGCTGCACCTGACCCAGCAGCTCGCGGGCGAGCTGGCGCCGCGGGTACGGGTCAACTCCGTCTCGCCCGGTCTGGTACGCACGGAGATGGCCAGGTTCGTGTGGGAGAAGGGGCCCGTCGGGCTGCCGCTGGGCCGCATCGGCGAGCCGGCGGACATCGCGCGGGCCGTGGTGTGGCTCGTGTCCGACGCGGCGGAGTGGATCACCGGGGCGGATCTGCTGGTGGACGGGGGCACACGGGTACGGGCGGCGCACCCGGGCGGGTACGCCGTCCACGACCGGCTGCGGTCGCACGCCCCGCCGGACTCCTGAGGGCGTCACGGGAAAAGGGCGATGCCCATGAGGACGATCAGACACACGAAGACGACGAACGCGATCATGCCCCAGCTCCAGGGGTGCCTGAGCGGGTCGGAGGCCCCACCGCGGGGCCGGTCCTCGGGGAGCTCGGGGTGGACCGGACGGTCGCTCGCGTAGAACTCCTCGTCGGTCGGGTAGTGGTTGCGCGGATCGTTGAAGGCGCGCGGATCGATGCTGTGTGGACGTGGCATGACAACTCCCGGCGGAGAATCCTCGCGGTCCGCGTTCCCCGCAGGAAGCGGCCCACACACGGGGCCGCCGCCGACGGTCAGGGCAGCCCGCTCACCACTTCCCGGGCGCGTAGTCCTTCAGGAAGACCCCGTACACGTCCTCGCCGTCCTCGCCGCGCACGATCGGGTCGTAGACGCGGGCCGCGCCGTCGACCAGGTCGAGGGGGGCGTGGAAGCCCTCCTCAGCGAGGCGGAGCTTGTCGAAGTGGGGGCGCTCGTCGGTGATCCAGCCCGTGTCGACCGAGGTCATCAGGATGCCGTCGGTCTGGAACATCTCCTGGGCGCTGGTTCGCGTGACCATGTTCATGGCGGCCTTGGCGGCATTGGTGTTGGGGTGGCCCGCGCCCTTGTAGCCGCGGCCGAAGACACCCTCCATCGCGGAGACGTTCACGACGTAGGCGCGTCCGCTGGCCGCCTTCTTCGCGGCGTCGGCCATGGCCGGGCGCAGCGCGCTGATCAGGATGAACGGGGACGTGTAGTTGCAGAGCTGGGTCTCCAGGAGCTCCACCGGGGAGATCTGGTCGATGGTCTGGACCCAGGTGTTGCTGTCCACGACGTCGGGGACGAGGCCGCCCGCGTCGATGGCGGTGCCGTCGAGGTGCCGGGCCACGCTGGCGTTGCCCGCGACCAGGGCGAGGTCGGCGACCTGCTGGGCGTCGAGGCCGGAGATCCCGGCGGGCAGGGAGGCGAGTCCGTCGACCGCGCCGGAGCCGAAGGCGCCGATGACGTGGTGGGCGGGGAGTTCACCGGCGGGCAGCGGGGCGCTCTCGCCGTCGACCAGGGCGGCGTAGGCGGAGGGCAGCCGGCGTACGGTCTGGGTCGCGTTGTTGACGAGGATGTCGAGCGGGCCCGCCTCGGCGACCTGCTCGGCGAGGGCCACGGCCTGCGCCGGGTCGCGCAGGTCGATGCCGACGACCTCCAGGCGGTGCAGCCAGTCCCCGGAGTCGTCCATGGCCTTGAAGCGGCGGATGGCGTCCTTCGGGAAACGGGTGGTGATCGTGGTGTGCGCGCCGTCGCGCAGCAGCCGCAGCGCGATGTACATGCCGATCTTGGCACGGCCGCCGGTGAGCAGGGCCCGCTTGCCGGTGAGGTCGGCGCGGGCGTCGCGCTTGTCGCGGTTCAGGCGGGCGCAGTCCGGACAGAGCTGGTGGTAGAAGTAGTCGACCTCGACGTACCGGGTCTTGCAGGTGTAGCAGGAGCGCGGGCGCTGGAGTATCCCCGCGATCCTGCCCTCCTCGGTCCGCGACGACGGCAGGATGCCCTCGGTCTCGTCGTCGATGCGCTGGGCCGAGCCGGTCGCCGTGGCCTCGGTGACCGCCTTGTCGTGGGCGGTCTTGGCGGCGCGGCGCTCCTGCCGGCGGCGCTGCTTGACGGTCCGGTAGATCCCGGCGGTGGCCCGGCGCACGGCGATCGCGTCGGGGTGGTCGACCTCCAGCTTGTCGAGCTCGTCGAGCACGCTGAGGCAGACGGCCAGCCGCTCCGGGTCGATGCCGGGGCCGAAGTCGCCCTCGCCACCGGGCTCGCGCACGACCTCGTCCATGGTCGTCGCCGAGCCGTCCTCTGTCACCGTCATCGCGCTGCCGCTTCCCTGGTCACCCGTGCGGCTGTGGCCGCGTCCGCTGGTCGAACGCGGAATTTTACTTCAGCGCGGGGCCCCGCCCGAAACCGGAAACGATCAAGAACCGCAGGCGACCAGCAGCTCCTTCACCTCCTCGGTCAGCGCTCGGGCCAGCAGGTCCAGGTCAGGCACCGCTTCCGCGTCGGCGACGAGGCCGTAGTGGACCTGTCCGCGGTAGGTCGAGACGGCGACCGCGAGGGACTGGCCACG
Organism: Streptomyces sp. SAI-135; assembly: GCF_029893805.1. Classification (NCBI taxonomy): domain Bacteria; kingdom Bacillati; phylum Actinomycetota; class Actinomycetes; order Kitasatosporales; family Streptomycetaceae; genus Streptomyces; species Streptomyces sp. SAI-135. Next base: position 7,947,369 of record NZ_JARXYP010000002.1, on the reverse strand, counting down.
GGCGAGCGGAGCGAAGGGATAGACCTCGGTGACCGGGTTGCCGCCGAGCTTCAGGCCGATGCCGGGCAGCGGGACGCTGGTGACGAGGATGTCGAACCACAGCCGGGCGCCCTGGCCGGCCAGGGGCCCGCCGAGCCGGTGGCCGAGAGCCGGGACGTGGTCGGCGAGCAGGGCGACCGCGCCCGCGCCCCGGTTCGGCCCGGCGTCCTTGTTGCGGTCCATGGCCGTGCGGACGGTGTCGAGGCGGCCCAGCGGGTCGGGGTCGTGCACCGGGAGCCTCATCAGGTACCCGGAGAGCCGGTTGCCCTGCGGGTGCGCGGTGCGCGGACGGCGTCTGGAGACGGGGATCAGGGCACGGGGGGCCACACCCTCGCTGCCGTCGCCGCGCTCGTCCAGCCAGCGGCGCAGGGCGCCCGCGACGACCGCGATCAGGACGTCGTTGACGGTGCCGCCCCGGCTCTTGCGGACGCGGTGCACGTCGTCGAGGTCGACGACGACCCCGGCGGTGCGGCGGGTGCCGCTCGGCTCGGAGGTGAGGGCGGCGCAGGGCTGCGCGCCCAGGGAGGACAGGGCGACGGAGGCGCCGATGTCGAGGGCGCGGCCCAGGTCGGAGACGGCACCCCGGACCAGCCCCGGCAGCTTGCGGACGTCCGGGAGCAGGCTCTTGGCGGGCTCCTCGGGGCGTGGCCGGCGGGTGGGCATCTCCATCGGGTCCAGGACGGCGGCGGCGAGCGTCAGTGCCCGCAGTCCGTCGGCCAGGGCGTGGTGGAACTTGAAGAGCACGGCGAAGGAGACCCCGTCCTCCCCCGGCAGGACGTGCGCCTCCCAGGGCGGGCGTTCGCGGTCCAGCGGCCGCTGCATGAGGCGGCCGGCCTCGGTGTGGAAGTCCGCGGTCGGGGCGTGCAGCAGGACGTGGCGGAGCGGGTCGAAGCCGGGGTCGGGGACGCGGGCGGCTCCCCCGAAGGCGTAGGGGAAGCCGAGCGGCCACACGTCCCGGATCCGCATCCGCAGTCCGGGGACGGCGGCGGCGCGGCCCGCGAGCAGGTCGGCCGCGTGGGCGCCGGCGGTGGGCGAGTGTGCCGAGAAGACGCCGAGCGCCCCCAGGTGCATCGGGTGCTCGGCGGACTCCATGTTCCAGAACGCCAGGTCGAGAGGGGCCAGCAGGTCAGAAGTCAATGGCTTGCCTCGCGTCGACAACGGGTGGACCAGCAGTCAATCGCCCTCCGGCGATTACGGTCAAGTACGATCAAGCTACGCTCAGTTAACAGCAGATTACGTCCCGCCCCTGGTGAAAGGGGCGGGACGCCTGGTGCGGATGGGCTCATCCGTGGCGGATCAACACCCTGTCGGAGTCGCCCGGGAGGCGTCACGGATGAGGGCCGCGTGTGCGGCCCGGACCCGCTCGGCATCCGGTTTCAGGATCGCGCGGTCGTAGGTGAGCAGTCCGTTCAGCTCGCCCTCGACGTCCGAGATCTGGGTGTAGACGGCTCCGTTGCCACCGCGGCAGGCCAGGGCCCGCACCTCGTCGAGTCTGGCCAGGTAGTCGTCGGTGTAGGTCGCCGGATCGACGTCGACGTACGACTGCTGGACCGACCAGGCGTGTCCGGGCACGGCCAGGCCGAGGCCGCCGTACTCGCCGCTGACCAGGGCACGTCTGCCGTCCGGACGGGGCGGCAGGGCGGGGCTGGGGTAGCCGTGCTCGTCCATGATGTCGCCGGCGTTCCCGTCGGCGCCCAGGTTGAGCCCCGACTGGTTGTTGACCAGGCGGGTCGGGTCCCAGGTTTTGGCCTGTTCGGCGACCCGGCCGACGTCGTACTGCCCCCAGCCCTCGTTGAAGGTCACCCACATGACGACCGACGGGCTGCTGATGTGTTCGTCGATCATCTGTTTCATCTCGCGCTCGTACTCCGCGCGAGAGGCCGGGCTCGGGTTCACTCCCGCGGTCATGGCGGGCATGTCCTGCCAGACCATCAGGCCCAGCCGGTCGGCCCAGTAGAACCAGCGGTCGGGTTCGACCTTGATGTGCTTGCGCACGGCGTTGAAGCCGAGCTGCTTGTGCACCCTCAGGTCGTACGCGAGGGCCTCGTCGGTGGGCGCGGTGTGCAGGCCGTCGGGCCAGAAGCCCTGGTCGAGAGTGGCCATCATGAAGACCGGCTCGCCGTTGAGGACCGTGCGCGGGGTGCCGTTCACGTTCTGGACGGCGATGGAACGCATCCCGAAGTAGCTGCCGACGCGGTCGGCGCCGACGGTCACCTTCAGGCCGTACAGGAAGGGGTCCTCGGGCGACCACAGGTGCGGGTCGGCGAGGGTCAGGGTGAGCGGCCCACCGGTCCGGCCGCGGGCCGTGGCGACCTTCCGCTTCCCGTCGTACGCCGTCGCCGTGACCGGTACGCCGTCGCGGACACCCCGCGCCTCGACCGTGAGCCGTCCGGTGGGGACGTCGGGGACCAGCTTGAGGGAGTCGACGTGGTCGCGGGCGACAGGCTCCATCCAGACGGTCTGCCAGATGCCGGAGGACGGGGTGTACCAGATGCCGCTCGGGTCCAGACGCTGCTTGCCGAGGGGCGGGTTCTCGCCGTCGGCCGCGTCGGTGGGGTCGTACACGCCAACGATCAGTTCCTGGGTGCGGCCCGGCTTCAGCGCGTCGGTGATGTCGGCACTGAACTTGTCGTAGCCGCCGGTGTGTTCGGCGACCCTGGTCCCGTTGACGTACACCTCGGAACGCCAGTCGACCGCGCCGAAGTTGAGCTTCAGGCGCTTGCCGGAGCCGATCTGCCAGTCGGCCGGGACGGTGAAGGTGCGGCGGTACCACATGCGGTCCTCGTGCCGTTCCAGACCGGAGAGCTGGGACTCGACCGGGTACGGGACGAGGATGCGCTCGGCCAGGTTCCGGCCCACGGGCGGCTGCTCACCGGCCTCGGCGGCGGCGAACTGCCAGCGCCCGTTGAGGTTCTGCCACTGGTCGCGGGTCAACTGCGGCCGCGGGTACTCGGGATGGGCGTTGCCCGGGCCCACGTCGTCCGCCCACTTCGTACGCAGCTCGTACGTCGAGCGGTTGGGGCCGCTGCTCCAGAACGCCTTGACAACGTTGCCGTCGGCGCCGGTGAGCCCGCCCTGACCGTCGTAGCGCAGATCGGCGGTGCCGCGGGCGGTGCCGGTCCTGTTGCCCACGACGGGTTCGGCTAGGTCGACCAGGAGCACGCGGGGGTCCCCCGGGTCCTGTTTCACCGCTCCCAAGGGCCACTTGGCGCCGCCGATCACCGCCTGGAGGTGGTCGGTGAGGCCGGCCGGGGGCGCGGCGAGCGGCTGGGCGAAGTCGAGCTTCAGGGTGCGACCGGTGCCGAGGACGGTGGTCGCGACCGGCCCGTCGTAGTCGTAACCCTCGGGGAGCCGGAACGCCGACTGCGGGACCGCCTCCTTGGTGCCGCCGGGCGGGAGCCAGCGCAGGTGGAGGTTGGAGCCGCCGTAGTGCTCGAAGTACTCGACCTTGATGTCGTAGGACTGTCCGGCGGTCAACTCGACGGGCTGCGCGGTCTGTTCGCGGTCCCAGTCGTCGACCCAGTGGTCGATGAGGAGCTGTCCGCCGAGCCACAGGCGGAAGCCGTTGTCGCCGATGACGGAGAAGGTGTGGGGGCCGGACGCGGTCGGGACGAGTCTGCCGGTCCAGCGGACGCTGACGTCGTCCGAGCGGCCGGTCGCGGCGGCGAGCCGGGGTTCGAGGTTGTCGAAGTCGAGGTTGGGGTCGAAGGTGGTGGCCTTGAGCTCGTGGAAGTCGAAGGCGCCGGGGGCGGACTGGGTCCAGTACTCGCCCTTGAGTCCGCGGGCCTGGACGGGGTCGTCGGCCAGGGCGGGTGCCGCGGTCAGGCCGGCGAGCCCGAGCAGGGCGGCGAACAGTAACGCCAGCCGGTCTCTGAGACGGGTGAGGTGCCTGCTGTGCACGGAAGCCTCCATAACAACGTTGTCATGGGCAGGAGTTGGCATGACAACACGGATTCCGCCCCGCCGTCCAGGGACATGACAAGTCTGTCTCCGCACGCCCTGGACGGGCCGCACGCGGACCATGGCCTGAAGAACCCTCCGCCGCCGGAAGAAGGAGACGGAGTTGCCGAAGGTTTCCCGCGACGGCCCCCCACGCCCCGGAAGACGCAGCCCCGCTGCGGGTACCGGAGCTGCGCCGGACCAGTGAGGTGATCGTGAAGAAGTTCGGGTCCCTGCGGGGCGGGGCGGACCCGGCCGGCGCCTAGGACACCAGCTGGCCCTTCCCGAGCGCGATCACCCCGCCCTTGGACACCGTGTACAGCTCCGCGTCCCGCTCCGGGTTCACGCCGATGGTGGCACCCGGCGGGACCTCGGTGTTCTTGTCGAGGACGGCACCGCGGACCACCGCGCCCCGGCCGATCTTGACGTTGTCGTGCAGGACCGAGCCCTGGACCACGGCCCCCGGGTCGACCAGGACGCCGGGTGAGAGCACGGACCGCGTGACCTGGCCGCGGATGAGGCAGCCCGCGCTGATGATGGACTCGCTGGCGATGCCGCCGGCGTTGAAGCGGGCCGGGGAGAGCTGGCCGGAGTGGGTGTAGATGGGCCACTGCCGGTTGTAGAGGTTGAAGGCGGGGCGCTCGGCGATCAGGTCCATGTGGGCGTCGTAGTAGGCGTCCAGGGTGCCGACGTCCCGCCAGTAGCCGCGGTCGCGGGTGGTCTCGCCGGGGACGTGGTTGGCGCTGAAGTCGTACAGCTGGGCCTCCCCGCGGTCGGTGAGCTGCGGGAGGATCGAGCCGCCCATGTCGTGCACCGAGCTCTCGTCCTCGGAGTCCCGCTGGAGCGCCTCGATGAGGGCCTTGGTGGTGAAGATGTAGTTGCCCATCGAGGCGAACACGGTCTCCGGGTCGTCCGCGAGCCCGGGCGGGTCGGCGGGCTTCTCCAGGAAACGCTCCACCGTGAGGCCGTCCGAGCCCGGGGAGATCACCCCGAAGGACGGGGACTCCGAGCGCGGGACGCGGATCCCGGCGACCGTGACCCCGGCTCCGGACTCGATGTGCTGCGCGAGCATCTGGCGCGGGTCCATGCGGTAGACGTGGTCGGCGCCGAACACCGCCACGTACTCGGGGCGTTCGTCGTAGATCAGGTTCAGGGACTGCAGGATCGCGTCCGCGCTGCCCAGGTACCAGCGCGGTCCGAGGCGCTGCTGGGCGGGCACCGGGGTGATGTAGTTGCCGAGCAGGCTCGACATCCGCCAGGTGGTGGTGATGTGCCGGTCCAGCGAGTGCGACTTGTACTGCGTGAGCACGCAGATGCGCAGGATGTCGCCGTTGACGAGGTTGGACAGGACGAAGTCGACCAGGCGATACGTTCCTCCGAAGGTGACCGCCGGTTTGGCGCGGTCCGTGGTCAGGGGCATCAGGCGTTTGCCCTCTCCACCCGCGAGTACGATGCCGAGCACCGAAGGTCCGCCACGACGCATGGCCGCTCCCCTCACCTGGTTTGTGACCGATGCCTGCCCTTGCCGGGGGCTCGCTACGCCTGTTTGACGATCTCCTCGTAGAGCCGGACCGTGCGCCGTGCGACCGCGTCCCAGCCGAACTCGCCCACCGCGCGCTCCCGGCCCGCCTCGCCCATCCGCCGTGCCGTGTCCGGATCGCCGATCACGGAGTCGAGTGCCCGCGCGAGGGCCGTCTCGAACGCGTCGTCCACGGTCACGAGAAGTCCGGTCCTGCCGTCGTCCACGACCTCCGGGATACCGCCCACCCGGGACGCCACCACGGGGGTCCCGCAGGCCATCGCCTCCAGGTTGACGATCCCGAGGGGTTCGTACACCGAGGGGCAGACGAACACGGCCGCATGGGTGAGCAGCTGGATCACCTCGGGGCGCGGCAGCATCTGCGGGATCCAGTGCACGCCCTCGCGGACCCGGCTCAGCTCCTCGAAGAGCTCACGGAACTCCCGGTCGATCTCCGGGGTGTCCGGAGCTCCCGCGCACAGGACGACCTGCGCCGACGGGTCGATGTCCCGGACCGCGCGCAGCAGGTGCGGCACACCCTTCTGGCGGGTGATGCGGCCGACGAACAGCACGAACGGCCGGTTCCGGTCCAGGCCGATCCGGTCCAGCACCTCGGTGCCGTGGTCGGGTCGGTACAGGGCGGTGTCGATGCCGTTGTGCACGATGTGGACCTTGGCCGGATCCAGTGCCGGGTAGCAGCCGAGGATGTCCTCGCGCATGGCTCCCGACACGGCGATCACCGCGTCGGCGGACTCGATCGCGGTGCGCTCGGCCCAGCTGGACAGCGCGTAACCGCCGCCGAGCTGCTCGGCCTTCCAGGGACGCAGGGGCTCCAGGGAGTGGGCGGTCATCACGTGCGGAATGCCGTGCAGCAGCTTGCCGAGGTGGCCGGCGAGGTTGGCGTACCAGGTGTGCGAGTGGACCAGCTCACGGCCTTCGAGGCCCGCGGCCATGGAGAGGTCCACGGAGAAGGTGCGCAGCGCGTCGTTGGCGGTGTCCAGCACGGGCCAGGGCCGGTGCCGGGCCACGCCTTCCGCGCGGCCCTCGCCCCAGCAGTGCACGTCCAGGTCGACGAGGGACCGCAACTCCCGGGCGAGGAACTCGACATGGACACCCGCACCGCCGTACACGTCCGGCGGGTACTCCCGGGTCAGCAGGCCCACTCGCACCCGGAACCCCCTGTCTTTGCGGCTGGTCGGCTTTCATGGTCACCCAGATGCGCCGCGCGGGGAAGAGCGCGGGGCTCGTGTGAAGCAACAGTCACCGCACACGCCACCCCCCGGCAACCGGTAGTACAGACAGCAGCTGCGGCGGCGGCCGGCGGCGTCGAGCGTTCCCGCGAGCAGGGGGTGGGCGAGGAGCTCCGACGCGAGGGCGTGGGCGCCGTGGTGGCCCAGCTGCCGGACGGCTCCCGCGAGCGCGGAGGCGGCGTTGCCCCACAGCAGTCCGGTGGCCAGCCGGTAGTCCGTGCGCAGCATCGCCGTCAGGGGTTCGAGATGGCCGTGCAGCACGACCCGGGCGATGGTCGCGGCGTCGGCCGGGAGCGGTGCCACCGCGTCCAGCCAAAGATCGTCGGGTGCGCTCGCGTCGGGGTCCCAGCGCAGCCGGTGGGGGTCCAGGTCGGGGAGGTGCCCGTACCGCGCGGCGCAGCCGAGTGCCACCGACCACAACCGGGCCGCCAGGCCCAGCTGGGCGATGGAGGCCGCGATCCGGGGTTCGGGGGCGCACAGGGCGCCGGAGACCTTCCGGACACGAAAAGTCAGGGCATTTCCGTAAACATCCGACGGCTGGTTCTCGTAGACTTGTGCGAGAGTCGGCAGCGCCGGGCTCGATGCCCCGACAGGGCCGCCGATCGTCCGTAGTACGAAGAAGGCGCCGAGCGGTCGCAGCGCCGCGAGATCCGGGTCGAGGTCCACGACCAGCAGTAGTACCAAGACCCCTAGGGGTGCCCTCCAGGGGGCCTCCCCTCCGTGTCACCCGCCCTGGGGAGGACACGGACCGTTTTGTACTCCATCGGCAGTAGGACCCATTGCCTGCTCAGGGACGACGACGGGAAGAACTTTTCCGGGCATCGTGTTGTTCATGGAAGACGACCGTTCGTCGCGCCGGGCAGCATGCCCCCGCCTCACGCAGAGGAGCAGCTCATGAGTGCCCTCGCGTTGTCCGTGCTCCTCTCCCTCGTCTCCGCCGTCGCCTACGCGGGCGGAGCGATCGTGCAGGAGCAGGTCGCGGTGTCGCACCCCGACGAGCAGTTCGCGCCGCTGCGCCGGGCGAGCTGGTGGGCGGCGGTCGCGTTGAACGGCCTGGGCGGACTCCTGCACGTGGTGGCGCTCGCCTACGGCCCGCTCAGCCTGGTCCAGCCGCTGGGCGCCCTGACGATCGTCTTCGCGCTGCCGATGGCCGCGCTGTTCGTCGGCCGCAGGGCCGGGGCCACCGCCTGGCGGGGCGCGATCATGGCGACGGTGGGTCTGGCCGGTCTGCTCTCCCTGGTGGGCGCCTCCGACGCGCATTCGCTCGGCACGGCCCAGCGGGTGTTCGCCGGGCTGGTGACGGCCCTTGCGGTGCTCGCGCTGATGATCGCGGGCCGGGCCGCGCACCGGCACCCGGTGGTGCGCAGCGTGCTGCTCGCGACCGCGTCCGGCATAGCGTTCGGCATGTCCTCGGTGTTCACCAAGACGGTCGCCGTCGACTGGAGCGGCGGGCTGTCGGCGGGGGACCTGCCCTCGCTGGCCGCGATCGGTGTCCTGGCCACCGCCGGACTGATGCTGTCCCAGGCCTCCTACCGCGGCGCCGGTCTCGCGGCCCCGCTGGCGACGCTGACGGTCGTGAACCCGGTGGTGGCGGCCGTGGTCGGCATCACGATGTTCGGCGAGACCTTCCGCTACGGCACCACGGGCACCGCGCTCGCCCTGAGCTGCGGTGTGGTGGCGGCGGGCGGCCTGATCCTGCTGACGACCGAGCGGATCCAGCGCACCCACGCCGAGCCGGCGGCGGCCGCGGACACCGGCGGCGGGAGCGTGCTGGTCGCGGCGCCTGCCGAGGAACCGGCCGACGCGCTGGTGCGCGAGGGCGTGCTCGTCGAGCAGATCGCCGCCCTGCGCGAGGAGCTGCTCGTGCCGGCTCCCGGCCTCACCGAGGAGCTGCTCGTGCCGGCTCCCGGCCTGCCCGAGGCGGCGTCCGCGGGCGGCTCGTCCGAGAAGCTGCCCGACCCGGGCGGCGAGCCCCCGGCGTACTACGGCCCCTTCTACGGCGCCGCCTACATCCCGATGCCGGTCCTGGACCGGCATCGGAGCCGGGTCACATCCTGATGCCGCCGGCCCGGAGATACGCCACCGGGTCGATGTCGCTGCCGAAACCGGGCCCCGTCCGCACCTCGAAGTGCAGATGCGGGCCTGTGCTGTTGCCGGTGGAGCCCGAACGGCCGATGCGCTGGCCCGCGCCCACGCTCTGCCCGGACTTGACGGAGATCGCGGACAGGTGGGCGTACTGCGTGTAGCGGCCGTCGGCGTGCCGGATCACCACCTGGTAGCCGAAGGAGCCGCCCCATCCGGAGGTGACGACCTTCCCGGCCGCGACCGCCTTCACGGAGGTCCCGGTGGGCACCGCGAAGTCGACGCCGGTGTGGTAGCCCTTCGACCAGGCGGAGCCCGCCTTGCGGTACGGGGTGCCGAGGGAGGCGTTGACGGGGGCGACCAGGCCGGTGTCCGCTGCCTTCTCGGTCTTCTTCCCGGTGTCGGAGGAGGTCTTCCTCGTCGAGGTCGAGGTGTGCTCGGTTGTGGTGGGCGTACCGGCGCCGGCCCGCAGCCTCAGCCGTTGCCCGGGCAGGATGAGGTCGGGATCGGCCCCGATGGTCTGCCGGTTGGCGGAGTACAGGCCCCGCCAGCCGCCCCGCACCTTGTGCGCGTCGGCGATCCCGGAGAGCGAGTCGCCCCGGACCACGGTGTACATCTCGGCGGACCCGGCCCGCGACTGCGGGGTGGTCTGCGGCTGGACGTCCCGTACGGAGGCCGTCTTCTTCGTGAGCGGCTGGACGTCCGGGGCGGAGCCGCCGCGGGGTCAGTCCGGCCCGAACCGAGCAGGTCGGCCAGGCGCCCGGTCCCTGTCCGTCCAGCACCTTCTCGGCGACGGCGATCTGCTGGTCCCTGGTGGCCAGATCCGCGCGCGCCGCGTACCGGGTGCCGCCGTACGCCTCCCAGGTGGACCGGGTGAACTGGAGCCCGCCGTAATAGCCGTTGCCGGTGTTGATGCTCCAGTTGCTGCTGGACTCGCACGCGGCGACCTTGTTCCAGGTGTCCACGTCGGCCGCCTGGGCCGTGCCGGTGCCGATGAGCGGGACCGCGATGCCGACGCCGCCCGCGGTGACGGTGAGCGAGGCGCGGTTGATCCTGTTCGGCTGATACCGGCGGTGCCGGCCTCGTACGGCCATGGAGGCCTCCCCCTAGACATGCGTCAGGCGCCAGGAGGGGCAAAAGTAAGCGCTGCGAACAGGCCATGACAAGACGGCAACCAGCCGCGTGGGGGCGCGCGCCGGGCCGGTGCGTCCGGCTGAACGCAACGAGGCGCCCGAACCGTATCCCTGGTGTGCGGTCAGGCCCCCGACGGGCCAGGATGACCGGTGGACGATACTGACAAGCACGACCGGCAGCGATAGACAACCTACGCGATCCACAGGATCTTTTGGGAGCAGGCGGTATGAGCAACACAGCGCAGATCGGCGTCACGGGCCTCGCGGTCATGGGCCGCAACCTGGCCCGTAACTTCGCCCGCAACGGCTATACGGTCGCCCTGCACAACCGGACCGCGTCGCGCACGCACGCTCTGGTCGAGGAGTTCGGGAGCGAGGGCGACTTCATCGCGGCCGAGACCGCCAAGGAGTTCGTGGCGGCGCTGGAGCGGCCGCGCCGGCTGGTCATCATGGTGAAGGCCGGTGAGCCGACCGACGCGGTGATCCAGGAGTTCGCGCCGCTGCTCGAGCCCGGCGACATGATCATCGACGGCGGCAACGCGCACTTCGCGGACACCCGGCGCCGGGAGCGCGAACTGCGCGAGCAGGGCATCCACTTCGTGGGCATGGGCGTCTCCGGCGGCGAGGAGGGCGCGCTCAACGGACCGAGCATCATGCCGGGCGGCCCGAAGGAGTCCTACGACTCGCTCGGCCCGATGCTGGAGAAGATCTCCGCGAAAGCGAAGGACGGCGCTCCGTGCGTGACCCACGTGGGTCCCGACGGGGCCGGGCACTTCGTGAAGATGGTCCACAACGGCATCGAGTACGCCGACATGCAGCTGATCGGTGAGGCGTACCAGCTGCTGCGGGACGTGGCCGGGTACTCCCCCGCGCAGATCGCCGACATCTTCCGCACCTGGAACACCGGCCGTCTGGACTCGTACCTGATCGAGATCACGGCCGAGGTGCTCTCCCACGTGGACGCCGAGACGGGCAAGCCGTTCGTGGACGTGGTGGTGGACCAGGCCGAGCAGAAGGGCACCGGCCGCTGGACCGTGCAGATCGCCCTGGACCTGGGCGTCCCGGTCTCGGGCATCGCGGAGGCGGTCTTCGCCCGCTCCCTGTCCGGCCACGCGGAGTTGCGTGAGGCGTCCCGCTCTCTCGCCGGGCCCAAGGCGTCCCCGCTGTCGGAGTCCGAGGCGGGTGCCTTCGCGGACCGCGTGGAGCAGGCGCTGTACGCCTCGAAGATCGTGTCGTACACCCAGGGCTTCCACGAGATCGCGGCCGCCCGTGAGGAGTACGACTGGGACATCGACCTGGGTGCCGTCTCGGCGATCTGGCGTGGTGGCTGCATCATCCGCGCGGCCTTCCTGGACCGCATCCGGTCCGCCTACGACACCCGCGCGGACCTGCCCAGCCTGCTCTCCGACGACACCTTCGCGCAGGAGATCGCCGACGCCCAGGACGACTGGCGCGAGGTCATCGTCGCGGCGACCCGGCAGGGTGTGCCGACGCCGGGCTTCGCGGCGGCGCTGGCCTACTACGACGCGCTGCGTGCCGAGCGGCTGCCCGCGGCGCTGACGCAGGGGCAGCGGGACTTCTTCGGCGCGCACACCTACCGGCGCACGGACCGCGACGGCTCGTTCCACACGCTGTGGGGCGGGGACCGGTCCGAGGTGACCGGCTGAGAGTGTTCGCCTGACATGGCGGAGGGCCACCGTCCGGTGGCCCTCCTTCGCTTTGTCCGGGTGGGTGCCGTCAGCTGAGCGGCGGTCCCGGTTCCGGGTTCGGCACCGGCTCGGGGCCCGGCGGGACCGGGGAGGGCGACGGGTCGGGGCCGGGTCCCGGCGGGACCGGGTCGGGCGCCGGACCGGGGCCGGGGCCCGGACTCGGGGTCGGGTTCGGGGGTGACGGCGGCTCCGGAGCCGGCCCTGGCGTGGGCACCGGCCCGGGGCCGGGAGTGGGGCCCGGAGGGACGGGGTCGGGGTACGGATCGGTCATCAGGTCCTCCAGCCAGTCGGTCGGCGTCGGCTCTGGACTACTCCCCCGCGTACCCGTGGGCCCTGCCGCCAGTCACCCGCCCGTATGACGAGCGGGACCCGCCTGGGTGCGTCCGGGCGCGGGCAGGTCTCGACCCGGCCCGGACGTCGCAACCGCGCGCTCAGAACCCCTCGGGGTGGGCCACCAGCCACTCCTTCGCCGCGCGGAGCAGCTCGGGGTCGGCGGCGGGGGCCTCGTCGGGGTGGCGTTCGGCCCACTTGACGACGTAGGGGCACAGAGGGGCGACGGACACGCCCTCGCGGGCCGCGATGCCGTAGAGCTCGCGGGCCAGGGAGCCCGCGATGCCCTGGCCCTCGTGGGCCGGTTCCACGACGGTGTGGACCGGGACCAGGGCGCGCTCGGGGGATTCGAGGACGAAGTACTGGATGTGGCCGACGACTTCGTCTCCCTCTGATCCGACGGCCTCCAGCATTCCGGCCGGCCGGTCGTCGCGGATCTCGATGTCGCTCATGGGCACGCTCCTGGTCCGAAGGTCGTCGAGCAGGGTCAGGCCGGCACCGAACGCGGGCTGCGCTCCTGGTCCGAACCCGGCACGGGTTCCGACGGATCGGCCCCCAGGGCGAGGATGCGGTTGTCGCGGTCCACGTGCACGACCCGGGGTACCAGAGCCCGTGCCTCGGCGTCGGTCACTTGAGCGTAACTGATGATGATCACCAGATCGCCGGGGTGGACGAGATGGGCGGCGGCACCGTTGATACCGATCACCCCGGAACCGCGCTCGCCCTCGATGACGTAGGTCTCCAGCCGGGCGCCGTTGGTGATGTCGACGATGTGGACGAGCTCACCGGGCAGCAGGTCGGCGGCGTCGAGGAGATCCGCGTCGATGGTCACCGATCCCACGTAGTGCAGGTCGGCCTGGGTGACGGTGGCGCGGTGGATCTTGGACTTGAACAGAGTACGCAGCACTTTGGACTCCTGGAAGACGGCTCCCCGCCGGCTTTCTGCAGGTCAGGGGCATCCGTCACTGTACATCGGCAGGTCCTCGACCAAAAGACTCGCCGGCACATCGTGCGCCGAGGGCAAGCGCTCGGGCGGGCCGGGGAGGAGCGCGCCGGTGCCGTCCGTTGCTGTCCGGCGGCCTGCGGCCCTGTCGGCGGAGGGTGGAGCGAGCGGAGGGTGGGGCGAAGGAGAGCGGCGCACGGCCAGGAGCCAGGAGTGCGCCCGGCGGCGCTGCCCGTGACCGCCGTCGGCGCACACTCCGAGGAGTTCAGATTCTCCCTATTGTCTGAGCTTCCTCAGCGCTCTTGCCCCGGGCTCACGGTCTGCAGCCAGCTGGGTGCTGCGCCCACCTCCTGGCCCGGGTTTCCGATGAACCCTGGGCAGACCGACGGCACGCTGGGCAGTTGCGGGGCCGTCGCTCAGGGAGGTGGCCGGGACACCTGCACCTGAGGAGTAGTCATGTAGAAGGCATACGAGGCACCGACGCTCGTCCGGCTCGGCACCTTCCGGAAGGAGACGGGGCTCCTTCAGCGCTCCGGCAACGACCGGCTGATCCTGAGCAAGAACTCACTGACCGACGGTCCTTGACTCGACGTCATGACTGAACTGCACGAAAGTGCGGGGACGGGCCCCGGCGACGCGCACTTCGCGGTCTTCACCGACCGCGCGGAGGCGGCCGCCGTGGCCCGCTCCTTCGCCCGCCCCGGAAGCCGGATCCTCGCACATGCGTCGGGCCGGCCCTGGCTGGTCGGCCGCTGGCACGCCGACGACATGGTCACGGCGACCGTCGGCGGCGCCGCCGTGGCCGTCGTCGGCTGCTGCCCCGTCGAAGCCGGCGAACTGCGGCGCCGGGTCGCAGGGTTGCGTGATCTCGCGCACCTCGACGCACTGGCCCGGTCCCTTCCCGGCAGCTTCCACCTCGTCGGCGCCCTCGACGGACAGATCAGGGTGCAGGGCACCGCCTCCGGACTGCGACTCGTCTTCCACGCGGAGATCAACGGCGTGCGGGTGGCCGCCACCCGTGCCGACACGCTCGCCGCCGTCCTGGGCGTCGACCCCGACGTGGAAGAGCCGGCCGCGAGACTGCTGTGGCCAGCCCCCTATCCCCTGTTCGAGACGTCCCTGTGGCGTGCGGTCACCGCCGTTCCGCCGCAGGACGCCATGGGTGGTGCAGGACCCGGGACCGGTCCATCACGCCGATGGTGGGCTCGTCGAGGAGGTCGTCGACGGCGAGCAGATCCTCGTAGACCAGGGGCGACGCGTCGGCGTCCCACACCACCTGCTCGACGTCCGGGAGGTGGCCCATCGCCTGTTGGGCCCAGTACAGGTCGGTGTCCGCCGGATCGCGTCCCGGCCAGGTACTGGCCACCACGTGGGCCGGGGAGCGGTCCGCGAGGAAGCAGACGGAGGTCGAGTCCAGGCCGCCGGAGAGATCGCAGCTGACCACGCCGCCCTGCCGGGTGCGCGCGTCGACGGCCTCTCCCAGTGCCGTGCGGATGAGGGGCGCCGCTTCGGCGAGCGGCCGGTCCGGTTCCGGCGGCGTCCACCACCGGGTGTGCCGCACGGTGCGCCCGTCGGCGGTGACGACCATGGGCCTCGTCCAACGCGGGATGGGCGCCTACCGGCGCATCGACCAGACGCTCTGCCTGCCCGTCGAGCCCACCGCACCGCGCCTCCCGGGAGACCCGGTCCCCACACTCCCGCCGGCCGGTCCGTCCGACACCTCCGAGCAGCCCGCCCTCGCCCTGCGCGACGTCCACTTCGGCTACCACCCGGACCGGCCGGTCCTGCGCGGCGTCTCGTTCACCGTCGGGCACCGGCAGCACGTCGCCCTGGTGGGCCGGTCCGGAGCCGGCAAGAGCACGTTGTTCGCCCTGGTGGCGAGGTTCTACGAGCCGGACGCGGGCCACGTGCTCTTCGACGGGCGGCCCGCGACCGGACTCACCCGTGCCGCGTGCCGCCGGCGCATAGCCGTCGTCGACCAGAACGCGCACGTCGTCCGCGGCACCCTGCGCGACAACATCGCCTACGCCGTGCCCGACGCCACGGAAGCGGAGATCCGGCGCGTGGTGGAACTGGCCCGGCTCGAAGAAGTCGTCGACCGGCTGCCCGGCGGGCTGACCGCCGTCATCGGGGAACGCGGCGGCACCCTCTCCGGCGGCGAACGCCAACGTGTCGCCCTCGCCCGCGCGTTGCTGGCCCGCCCCACGCTGCTCCTGCTGGACGAACCCACCTCACACCTCGACGCGATCAATGAGTCGGCGCTCACCGCCGTCATGAAGGACGTCGCCCAGGAGTGCGCCCTGCTGGTCATCGCGCACCGCCTGTCCACCGTGCAGCACGCCGACCACATCGTCGTGCTGCAGGACGGCCGCACCGCCGCCGGCGGACGCCACGAGGAGTTGCTGGCCGACAGCGCCCTCTACCGCGAACTGGCCATGAGCCAGATGCTCAGACCTGGCGGGCACACCGGAAGCGGGGACCGAGCGGGGACATCGGGGTGAAGCCGCGCCCTGCAGAGTGCGGAAGACATTCACCTGGTTTCCGGGACCGCCCTCGCCGCCGCGCCGGCCGCAGCGGCCGTGACCGCCGGGCACGGGCAGCGGCCGCGGGACCGGTCGATGGTCCTCAGTGCGCCGACGCCGTGACGCGGGCGCGGACCGCATGGAGGACGAACCCGCTGCGCACCCGCGCCGGCATGCGGTTCAGCGGGATCCGCAGATCCTGTTCGGGGACGTCGTACTCCAGCCGGGCCAGCCGCGGGCCGAGGGCGGCGAGCAGCGCGACGGTGATGTCCTCGCCGGGGCAGCGGTGGCCGGTGGCCCGGTCCGCGCCCCCCTGCGGAACGAGTTCGTCGGGCCGGGGCGGCCGCCCCACGAAGCGCTGCGGGGCGAAGGCGTACGGCGCGTCCCAGAGGTCGGGGTCGTGGTTCTGCCCGTAGAGGTCGAGCAGGATCAGGGTGCCGGACGGGATCGGCTCGCCCCGCCATTCCAGATCGGTCACGGCCCGGCCGCCGAGGAAGGGCGCGAAGGGGTAGAAGCGCCGCAGTTCGTGGGCGAACGCCACGGCGTAGGCGGGGTCGTCCTCGCGCAGCCGTTCCTTGACACCCGGGGTGCGCAGCGCGTGACCGGCGTAGGAGACGAACCAGCAGACGGCGACGGTGGGGCGGATGACGTTGAGCAGTTCGACGGCGGCGGTGTGCGGGTCCAGGGGCCTGCCGTCGGCGTCCCGGTGGCTGACGACCGCCTCCAGCACCGACCCGGCCGGGGCCGTGGCGTCGCCCGCGCGCACGTCCTCGACCAGCCCCGCCAGCCAGCTCTCACTGCGTGACCTGGCCCTGCGTGCCCGCCAGTGGCGCGGTCCCGGTGTGGCGAAGCCGTCGACCATCGCGACCATGTCCCGGGCCACGGAATCCGCGTCGTCCACGGGGATGCCGGCCCACTGGCAGACGCCCCGGGTGAGGATCCGGCTCGCTTCGTCGAACAGGACGACCGGGCGTTCGGGCCACGACTGCACCGCCTCGTCCCAGACCTCCGTCACGCGGTCGACGACTTCGGCGACCGCCTTGGGGCCGGTCAGCAGGGACAGGAACATCTCCTTGCGCACGCGGTGCGCCGGTCCGTCCAGGGTGTGCACGGCGCCGTGACCGAACAGGGTGCTGAGCACGGGACCGGGAAGGGCGGTGCCGCGTTCCACGTGCCGTTCGTCGTAGAAGAACCGCACCGCTTCCGGGCCTTGCAGGGCAACCGCGTGCTGCCCCATCAGCCGGGTGCGCACGAGCGGAGCGCCGGTGCGGCGCCAGCGGTCGGGCAGCCAGGTGTATCCCTTGGCGAGGAGGGCGAGCGAGCTGTCGGCGATCGGCGGACGACTCTGATTCATGAGGCCGCGAGTGCCCTGCGCCCCCGGCGGGAAACGCGGCGTGGGCGACCCCGCCCCGTGGCCGCCGCGTTTTCGCCGTCCCCGGGTGGGGACCCGGCGCTCGTGGTGGCCTACGGAGCCGAACAGCGGGTGCGGGTGCCGGTCCTGCGGACGCGGTGGCTGCGGCAGACGTTCGTCCACTGGCCGTTCCCGCCGGAGGCGGTGCAGGCCCTGCTGCCGCGGGAGCTGGTCGCGGACGAGTACGACGGCGTGACATGGGTGGGCCTCACGCCGTTCGTGATGGCGGACGTGCGCCCCGCGGGGGTCCCCGCCGCCGTGCCCGGACTCCCGTCGTTCGCGGAGACCAATTTGCGGACCTATGTGCGGCGCGAGGACGGACGGGACGGGATCTGGTTCCTGGCCGTCCAGGTGGCCTGCCCGCTGATGCTCGCGGCCCGTGCCGTCGGGGCCCCGTACACGCTGGGGCACCTGCGCGTCGGCACGGACGGCGACACCGTGTCGTACACGGGCCGGCAAGGGGGCGGGCGCGTCTCCTACCGCCTGGACGTGCGCCCCGGTGAGCCCGTCCAGCCGACGGAGCGCGATGTGTGGCTGACCTCGCGCTGGCGGGCGTACACCCGCCGGCTGGGCGTTCTCCTCGAGACGCCCGTGGAGCACGAGCCCTGGCCGCTGGCCGGTGCGGCCGTCGACGTGCTGGAGGAGACACTGACCGCCGCGGTGGGCCTGCCCGTCCCGCTCGACAAGCCCGTCGTGCACTACTCACCCGGGGTGCGGCACGTCCGGCTCGGGCCCTCCCGGCCCCTGGTCGCATGAGCGGGCGCCTGCGCTTCGACGGCTGGATCGCCGGCCTGGGCACGGCCTCCGGGACCCGCGTCGTGCTCGGGCACTGGCCGCGGTCGCCGTTCGGGCCGTTCAGCGACGTGATGCTGGAACGGCCCGACGGAGAACGGCTGTTGCTCGCCCCGACGCGGGAGACGGCGGACTTCGTCAGTGACACCTACGTCTTCGACACCGTACGGGTCGTCCCGGTCGACGTACGCGTCGCCGACGGGACCTGGAGCGTGGCGGCAGGCTCCCTCGACCTGCGTTTCACCGTGGGTGGCCGACAGTGGCTGGGGCTGCTGCTGCGGGCGGTGCCCGGAGTGCTCGCCCGGCAGCCGGCCTGGTGCGCGCTCACGTCCCTCCCCGCCCGCGTCCTGCTGCCCGGGGTGCGCACCCGCGGCAGTGCGGGAGGGGGCCGCCGGGAATGGTACGGAGCCCGGGACCTGCGCCCCGTCCACACGGTGTCGGGGGTCTTCGAGGGCGAGGACCTCGGTGCGGCGGCACCCGTCGTCCCGCCCGTGCGCTTCGGGTTCGGGTCGGTGCCGAGGAAGCCCTCCCTCACCCGTGTGACGACCACGGTGGCCCTGGCCGCGGAGTGAGGACGCCCGGGCAGGGGTACCCGGCCGTACCGGACAAGGAGCGGGCTCATGCACAGGACGAACAGGCGGGACCCCGCGGACACCCTCGCCGTCACGCACGGCCTCTTCAACCTCGTGGGCGGTCTGTGGCCGCTGGTGCACCTGCGCAGCTTCGAGTGGGTCTTCGGACCGAAGACGGACGTGTGGCTCCAGATGACGACGGGCGGACTGCTGGCCTCCGCCGGCGCCGCCCAGCTCGCCGCCGCCCCCGGCCCCCAGGGCCCGGCCCAGGCCCGCCGGATCGGACTCGGCACCGCTGTGACCCTGCTGGCCGTGGACCTGGTCTACGTGCCGAAAGGACGTATCCGCCCGACGTACCTCCTCGACGCGGCGATGCAGACCGGCTGGATCGGCGCCTGGCTGCGCGCCGCCCGCGGGAAGGCGTCGTGAGCGGGAGAAGGCGCCACCATCGACCCCCGACACACGACAGGGAGACCGACCATGAGTGAGCAGACACCGTCCCAGGCGGAGGGCGAGCGCGAGGAGAGCACCCAGGACGAGCAGGAGGCGTCCGGACGTCGTGACGTGCCCAGGACGACTCCCTCGCAGGCGGAGGGCGAGGACACGGAGGACGAGGAGAACGGTCCCGCCGGTACCTGAGGGGAGGCCGGAGCGAAAAGTGCGATGAATGGCCCCCCGCAGGCTGGTTACACCGCCCTGCACGCATACTTCACAAGCATTCGTAGGGCGGGCCGATGGCGACACATACCGAACCGGTGACCCCGGTTCCGGCGGTGACAGGCCGCAGCAGGGGGCGCGTGGTGGTGTCCTGGCTGACCACGACCGACCACAAGAAGATCGGGCATCTGTATCTGATCACGTCGTTCTGTTTCTTCCTGGTCGGCGGGGTCCTCGCGATGGCGATCAGGGCGGAACTGGCCCGGCCGGGGCTGCAGTTCCTGTCCACCGAGCAGTACAACCAGGCGTTCACGATGCACGGCACGATCATGCTGCTGCTCTTCGCGACGCCGACCTTCGCCGGGTTCGCCAACGCGATCATGCCGCTGCAGATCGGCTCGCCGGACGTGGCCTTCCCCCGGCTGAACATGTTCTCCTACTGGCTGTTCCTGTTCGGCGGCCTGATCGTCATGGGCAGCTTCCTCACCCCGCAGGGCGCGGCCGACTTCGGCTGGACCGCCTACACCCCGCTCAGCGGCCCCATCCGCAGCGGCTACGTCGGCGCCGACCTGTGGATCATGGGGCTCGCGCTGGCCGGTTTCGGCACCATCCTCGGCGCGGTCAACTTCATCACCACCATCATCTGCATGCGCGCCCCCGGCATGACCATGTTCCGGATGCCGATCTTCACCTGGAACGTGCTGCTGACCTCGGTGCTCGTCCTGCTGGCCTTCCCGGTCCTGGCGGCCGCCCTGCTCGCCCTGGAGGCCGACCGGCACTTCGGCGCGCACGTCTTCGACGCCCAGTACGGCGGACCACTGCTGTGGCAGCACCTGTTCTGGTTCTTCGGCCACCCCGAGGTCTACATCCTCGCCCTGCCCTTCTTCGGCGTGATCAGCGAGATCATCCCGGTCTTCTCCCGCAAGCCGATCTTCGGCTACGTCGGCCTGATCGGCGCCACCATCGCCATCACCGGTCTCTCCGTGACCGTGTGGGCGCACCACATGTTCGCCACCGGCGCGGTGCTGCTGCCGTTCTTCTCCTTCATGAGCTTCCTGATCGCCGTGCCGACGGGGGTGAAGTTCTTCAACTGGATCGGCACCATGTTCAAGGGCTCGCTCTCCTTCGAACCGCCCATGCTGTGGGCGGCCGGTTTCCTGGTCACCTTCCTGTTCGGCGGGCTGACCGGCGTGATCCTCGCCTCGCCCCCGATGGACTTCCACGTCACCGACAGCTACTTCGTGGTCGCCCACTTCCACTACGTGCTGTTCGGCACGATCGTCTTCGCGATGTTCGGGGGCTTCAGCTTCTGGTGGCCCAAGATGACCGGCACCATGCTCGACCACCGCCTGGAGAAGATCCACTTCTGGACGCTGTTCGTCGGCTTCCACACCACGTTCCTGGTCCAGCACTGGCTCGGCGCCGAGGGCATGCCCCGCCGCTACGCCGACTACCTGGCCGCCGACGGCTTCACCGCCCTCAACACCCTCTCCTCCCTGGGCGCCTTCCTGCTGGGCCTGTCCACCCTGCCGTTCCTCTACAACGTGTGGAAGACCGCCAAGTCCGGCACGAAGGTCGTGGTCGACGACCCCTGGGGATACGGCCGCTCCCTGGAGTGGGCCACCTCCTGCCCGCCCCCGCGCCACAACTTCTCCGCCGCCCTGCCCCGCATCCGCTCCGAATCCCCCGCCTTCGACCTCCACCACCCCGAGGCGGCACAGCTGGACCAGAAGCGGCACTCCGGCAGACGGGACGTGATCGACGCCGAGGGCCACGAGGGTGAGCGCTCCTGAGGAGGACGAAGCCATGACCGCATCGGTCAGGCAGGACACCGCCCCTGGCCCGCGCGTCGAACCGCGCAGGTCGATGGCCGTGTGCGCACTGATCGGGGCGGCGGTGACGGCGGCGGTCGACGAGATCGTCTTCCACCAGATCCTGGGCTGGCACCACTTCTACGACCGCGCCACCACCAGCACGGGCCTGCTCTCGGACGGACTCCTGCACACCGCCGAACTCCTCGCCCTGTGCGCCGGCTTCTTCCTCTACGCCGATCTGCGCCGCCGCGGGTCCCTGGCGGTGCCGCACGCCTGGGCGGGCCTCCTCCTCGGCATGGGCGCCTTCCAGTTGTTCGACGGTGTCGTGGACCACAAGCTGCTGCGCCTGCACCAGATCCGCTACGGCGTGGACGTGACCCCGTACGACGTGGCGTGGAACCTCGCGGGACTGCTTCTCCTGCTCGCCGGCACGGGCCTCGCCGTGCGCGCCGCGCGCCGGCGGCACGGTGACAGCGGACGGACGGAATGAACCCCGCGCACGTGCACCCGGGCGCCCCGGGGCCGGCCGAGCTGGTCGTCGCCGGGGCCGCGCTGCTGGCGACCGTCCTCTACCTGGCCGCGGCAGGCCGGTTGCGGCGGCGCGGGGACGCCTGGCCCGTGACCCGGGACATGTCCTTCGCGGCGGGAGGCGTGGCCACGGCCTGGGCGACCCTCGGCGAGACGTGGGGCGGACCCTTCACCCAGCACGTGGTGCGGCACCTGGTCGTCGGCATGGCGGCCCCGCTGCTGTGCGTCGCCGCCCGCCCCCTCACCCTCGCCCTGCGCGCCCTCGCACCCGGCCGGGCACGGCGGCGCCTGGTGGCCCTCGCGCACTCCGGTGCCGTGGGGCTGCTGCTCTTCCCTCCCCTGGCGGCCGTCCTGGACGTGGGCGGGCTGTGGCTGCTGTACCGCACGGACCTGTTCGCGGCGACGGCACACCGGCCGTGGCCGCACAGTGCGGTCCAGGTGCACATGGCGGTGGCGGGACTGCTGTTCACCTTCGCCGTGGGCGGGCTCGATCCCGTGCGGCGCCGTTGGGGCCTCGCCGTGCGCGGCGCGACCGTACTGGCCGCCGGGGCCGCGCACGCGGTGCTGGCCCGCACGCTGTACTCCCGGCCCCCGCCCGGTACCGGTTTCGGCGCCGCCGACCTGCATCAGGGCGCCCAGTGGATGTACTACGGCGGCGACCTGGTGGAAGCGGGGCTGGCCGTGCTGATGGGGGTGGGCTGGTACGCCGCCGCCGGACGGGCCCGTACCCGTCGTCCGCGCCGGGGTTCCGGGGCGGGGTGGTTGACCGGCCCGGCCGGGGCACTCGGAGGCCATCACAGGACTCCGGCGGCCGGAGGGGAACCATGAACACGACGGCACGGACCTCGCTCGACGACGGTCCCGCACGGCAGAAACGCCTGGTGATCTACCTCAACGACCACCTGGCCGGTGCGACGGCGGGCGTTGAGCTCGCCCGCCGCATGACGCACGAGCACCACGGCACCGCCTACGGCGAGACCCTGGAGAGCCTGCGCAAGGAGATCGCCCAGGACCGGCAGGCCTTGGTGCGCCTCCTCGCCGACCTCGACGTCCCCGTCCGGCGCTACAAGACGTACGGGGCCTGGCTGGGCGAGAAGGTCGGGCGCATGAAGCCCAACGGCCGTCTGCTGCGCCGCTCCGGCCTCGCCCTGCTGGTCGAGATCGAGGCGCTGCGGCTGGGCACGCAGGGCAAGGCCTCCCTGTGGCGCGGGCTGCTCGCCGCGTCGGCACAGGACTCACGCCTGGACGCCGACCGGCTGGAGGAGTTGCTGCGCAGGGCGGTGCGGCAGATCACGACCCTGGACTCCCTGCACGCGAGGGCCGCCACCGAGCTGCTGTTCCCCGCGACGCGACCGGACTCCGAGTCGACACCGGCACAGCCCGGCTCAGCGCCTTGACCTGCCGGTCAGCGCTGGTCCGGACGGGGGCGCGGAAGCCTGCCCGGAACGGCGGGGACGGTCCCGGCACGGTCGGCCGATTCCGCTCCTCCATGTCCTTCACCGCCCGGTTACACCCCACCGGCACGGGTACCCGCGCGGCTCCACTCCGGCCCACAGCCGAGGAGACCCCCCATGGGCTTCAACCCACTGGAACATCAAGGCATCCCGCTGGAACGCCAGTTGCGCAACTGGCGTGAGCTCGACGTCGAGCCCGTCGACCCCGACCACGGCGATCCGTACACCAAGTGCCGCATCATCGCGATGAACGGCATCGAGGTCGAGGCGATCCTCTTCAGCCACCAGTTCGCCCGCCACTGTCCCGACCCGGACGTCAAACGGCAGCTGGCGGAGGTCCGTTACATCGAGCAACAGCAGCAGAAAGTGGTCAACTGGCTGCTCCCCGGCCTCGCCTCGGTCCTGGAGACGACCATCTCCTACGAGCAGGTCGCGGTCGATCTCACCGGCTGGATCGCCCGCCACGAACCGGACCCGTACCTCAAGCAGGCGTACGAGTTCGGCGTGCTGGAGGACTTCGACCACCTGTACCGCTACGCCAACCTCTACGAGATGATCGAGCACCGCAAGGCGGAGTCGATCGTCGAGGGGCTCACGGAGGTGATGCCGGGACGGCCGACCAAGTTCCACCACCGGCACCCGGCGGACAACGTGCGTGAGCCCTACGACCGCTCGACGGTCAACCCGCTGTCCCGGCTGCACGCGCTGACGATCATGTCGGCCGAGCAGCAGACCATGAACTTCTACATGAACGTCGGCCCCCAGTACATGGAGCCGATCGCCCGCCAGCTGTACCAGGAGATCGGGCTGATCGAGGAGGAGCACGTCACCCACTACGAGTCGCTGGTCGACCCGGGTGAGTCGTGGTGGGAGCAGCTCGTCACCCACGAGTACAACGAGTGCTACCTCTACCACTCCTTCATGGAGCAGGAGCCCGACCCCAAGGTGAAGGCGGTCTGGGAGCTGCATCTGAACATGGAGCTCGAACACCTGCGGATCGCCTGCGACCTGATGCGCCGTCACGACGGCCGCGAGCCGCAGGAGATCCTCGCCCCGGAGCTGCCGAACGTGCTGACCTTCGAGGAGAACAAGCAGTTCGTGCGCGGTCTGCTGGACACCCAGATGGATCTCACGACCCTCGGCACCGGCTACGTCCGCGACGCCCACGAGCGGTTCGAGCGGATGCAGGAGCAGATCCACGGTGGCGAGGAGCCGCCCAGCGAGCGGGTGATGGCCCAGCACCGGGAGATGTTCGGCCGTGAGTACCGCATCGAGACGGAGGGCGAGCACCCCGACGCCGCCTCCCGGGAGAGGAGCTGACATGGCCGGGATCGCGGCGAGCGACGCCGATGTCGTGGCCCTGCTGATGCGTCAGCACGGTGACATCCGCAACCTCTTCGACGAGGTGGAGCGGACGGCCGGGGACGAGCGCCGGGCGGCGTTCCGCAGCCTGGTCCGGCTTCTGGCCGTGCACGAGACGGCCGAGGAGGAGGTCGTGCGTCCCTTCACCCGCACCTCCGTGCCGGACGGCGCGAAGGTGGCGGACGAGCGGCTGGCCGAGGAGCGGGAGGCCAAGGAACTCCTCTCCCGGCTCGACGGGATGGACACGGACGACCCCAAGTTCCTGCCCGAACTCATGACGCTGCGCCTGGACGTGATGAAGCACGCCCGCGCCGAGGAACGGTACGAGTTCAACCACATCCGCCGCCACGCGGACAAGGCCCGGCTGTCCGCCATGGCCACCGCCCTGAAGGCGGCCGAGGCCGTGGCCCCGACCCACCCCCACCCCGGGACCGAGTCGGCGGCCGGGAACATGGCCCTGGGACCGGTCGCCGCCCTGGTCGACCGCACCCGGGACGCCGTGCGCAAGGCCATGGGCAAGGACGGCTGACCGGCCGCGCTCCGTGCCGGCACCAGCATCCTGGGCCGTGGCTTCGGCAGTGACGGCCGTGGCTCAGGAGTCAGGTGTCCGGTCCCGGGTACGCGAGGGGTGTCGGATCCTGCGACCGGGGTGGTGGCATGGAGAACACCGGTGACACCGGGCGGATGCTGAGGCACCTGCTGCAGGCCGCGCACACGGTGACGCTGGAGCAGCTGCCCGGTCTCATCGCCGGCCACGCCGACTCCGCGGGCCTGTACGACGTGGCCGTCTTCGCCGTCGATCTCCGCGAGACGGTGCTGCGGCAGATCACCGGCCGCGGTCTCGACGCGGCGGCGGGCGGGGAGGAGGTGCGGATCGACGGCACCCTGCCCGGACGGGCCTACCAGCGGGTGACGGTCGTCGCCGAAGCGCCGCGCGAGGCGGGGGCACGGCGGCGGTGGTGGGTGCCGGTGACCGACGGTGTCGAGCGCATCGGGGTGCTGCGTGCGGACTCCGAGAACGCTGACGAGGCGGCCGTACGGCAGGATCTGCGGGATCTCGCCTCACTGGTGGCCCTGGTCGTGCTCAGCAAGCGGTCCTGCAGTGACTCCTTCGCCCGGCTGGTGCGCACGGAACCGATGAACGTGGCGGCCGAGATGCAGTGGAAGCTCATGCCGCCGACCGCCTTCGCGGGGCAGGACGTGACCGTCGGCGGGGTGAGCGAGCCCGCCTACGAGATGGGCGGCGACGCGTTCGACTACGCCGTCAGCGGCAACGTCCTGCATCTGTCCGTGTTCGACGCGATGGGGCATGACACCACGGCGGGGATCACCGCGAACGTGGCGGTGTCCGCCTGCCGCAACGCCCGTCGTCAAGGGGCCTCGCTGGCCGAGACGAGCCGGGCCGTCGAGAGCGTCCTCGTCGCCCACTTCGGCACCAGCCGGTACGTCACCGGCATCCTTGCCGACCTGGACCTCGACACGGGGCGTCTGACCTGGATCAACCGCGGTCACCCTCTGCCGCTCGTCATCCGCGACAACCGCTGGACCGTCGAACCGACCTGCCCTCCGGCCGGGCCGATGGGCACCTGCCTGGGACTGCCGATCGTGGTCTGCCGCCAGCAACTGGAGCCCGGCGACCGGCTGCTGATGTACACGGACGGGATCGTCGAGGCACGCAACTTTGAGGGGCAGCGGTTCGGCCGTGAGCGGTTCGTGGACTTCGTGGTGCGCCACCACTCCGGCCGTCAGACGCTGCACGAGACCCTGCGCCGGCTGATGCACGCGGTCCTCGACCACCATTCCGGCCGGCTGGAGGACGACGCCACCGTCCTGCTGACCGAGTGGCGGGCGGGCCACCAGGACCGGCTCACGCCCTGACGGCGACGCCGGTTCCGGTTTCTCCCCCTCAGGGCCAGGGCACCCGCGCCCGGTCATGGTCGTTTTCCGACGAACCGCGCGAGGAGAACCGATGCAGGAGCAGGACCGGAACCGGATCGACACCCCTGCGGTGATCGCTTCCGAACCCACCCCGGACTTCCCCGAGCAGAAGCAGGACCCGCCCGGGCTGGAATCGGAGATGGAGCCCAGGCCGCGGTACCGGGCTGAGCGCTACCGGGCGGCGGGCAAGCTGACCGGCAAGGTCGCCCTGATCACCGGGGGCGACTCCGGGATCGGCCGGGCGGTGGCCCTGCTGTACGCGCGGGAGGGTGCGGACGTCGCCATCGTCTACCTCCCGGGGGAGCAGCCGGACGCCGAGGAGACCCGGCAGGTGGTCGAGGAGCAGGGCCGCAGGTGTCTCCTGCTGCCGGGCGATCTGTGCGATCCGGAGTTCTGCAAGGACGTCGTCGAACGCACCGTGCGGGAGCTCGGACGGCTGAACATCCTGGTCAGCAACGCCGCCTACCTCAACAGCAAGCTGCATCTGGAGCAGTTGACGGCGGACGACTGGGACCGGACGTTCAAGACGAACGCCTACGCCTACTTCCACCTGGTCATGGCCGCCCTCCCGCACCTGGACAAGGGTGACTCGATCATCGCCACGGCCACGGAGGAAGCCCTCAAGGGCAGCACCACCATGATCGACTACGCGGCTTCCAAGGCCGCTGTGATCACCTTCACCAAGTCCATCGCCCCGCACCTGGCGGCGCGGGGCGTGCGGGCCAACATCGTCGCGCCCGGCCCCACCTGGACGGTCCTGAACGTCGCCGACCGGCACATGCCTCCCGGCGACCTGGCCCAGGTGGGCAGCGAGACACCGATCGGCCGTCCGGCGCAGCCGGAGGAGATCGCCCCGGCCTATGTGTTCCTGGCCTCCGACGCGGATTCGAGCTTCGTCACCGGCGAGGTCATCGCGGTCACCGGTGGGGAGACGGACACCCGGTGACCGGCTAGGCGACGGCGGTCGGTGTCACCTCGCCGTCGTCCGGGGCGAACTGGGTGCGGTACAGCTCGGCGTACCGGCCGTCGCGGGCGAGCAGTTCCTCGTGCGTGCCCCGCTCCACGATCCGGCCGTCCTCCACCACCAGGATCAGGTCGGCCGTGCGGATGGTGGACAGGCGGTGGGCGATCACGATCGCCGTCCTGCCCTCCAGCGCCTCGGTGAGCGCCTCCTGGACGGCCGCCTCCGAGGTGTTGTCCAGGTGGGCGGTGGCCTCGTCGAGGATGACGACCCGCTGGCGGGCCAGCAGCAGCCGGGCGATGGTCATGCGCTGGCGTTCGCCGCCGGAGAGCCGGTAGCCGCGTTCGCCGACCACGGTGTCCAGGCCGTCGGGCAGGGACCGTACGAGGGCGTCGAGCCGGGAGCGGCGCAGGGCGTCCCACAGTTCGGTCTCGGTCGCCTCCGGGCGGGCCAGCAGCAGGTTCGCGCGGACGGTGTCGTGGAAGAGGTGGCCGTCCTGGGTGACCATGCCGAGGGTGGCCCGCAGGGAGTCCGCGCTCAGGTCGCGGACGTCGACACCCCCGACGCGTACGGCGCCCTCGTCGACGTCGTAGAGCCGCGGCAGCAGTTGCGCGACGGTCGACTTGCCGGCGCCGGAGGAGCCGACGAGCGCGACCGTCCGGCCGGGTTCGGCACGGAAGGAGATGCCGTGCAGGACCTCGGCGCCGCCGCGGGTGTCGAGGGAGGCGACCTCCTCCAGTGAGGCCAGGGAGACCTTGTCGGCGGAGGGGTAGCCGAAGCGGACGTTCTCGAACTCGACGGCGACCGGGCCCTCGGGGACCGCACGGGCGTCCGGTTTGTCCTCGATCAGCGGCTTCAGGTCCAGTACCTCGAAGACCCGCTCGAAGCTGACCAGCGCGCTCATCACCTCGACGCGGGCGCCGGCCAGGGCGGTGAGCGGGGCGTACATGCGGGTCAGGAGCAGGGCGAGGGAGACCACGGCGCCCGGTTCCAGGCTGCCGCGCAGGGCGAACCAGCCGCCGAGGCCGTAGACGAGGGCGAGGGCCAGGGCGGAGACCAGGGTCAGGGCGGTGATGAACACCGACTGTGCGGTGGCCGTGCGCACTCCGATGTCGGCCACCTGACGGGCGCGGGCCGCGAACTCCACGGACTCCTGCTCGGGGCGGCCGAAGAGCTTGACCAGGGTGGCGCCGGGCGCGGAGAAGCGCTCGGTCATCCGGGTGCCCATGGCCGCGTTCAGGGTGGCCGCCTCCCGCTGCATCCGGGCCATCCTGCTGCCCATGCGCCGGGCGGGGATCACGAACACCGGGAGCAGCGCGAGCGCCAGCAGGGTGATCTGCCAGGACAGGGTGAGCATCACCACCAGGGTCAGCAGCAGGGTGACCAGGTTGCTGACCACGCCGGACAGGGTGTTGCTGAAGGCGCGCTGGGCGCCGATGACGTCGTTGTTGAGACGGGAGACGAGCGCTCCCGTACGAGTGCGTGTGAAGAACGCGACCGGCATGCGCTGCACATGATCGAACACAGCCGTGCGCAGATCGAGGATGAGTCCCTCGCCGAGGGAGGCCGACAGGCGCCGGGCGAGGATGCCGAGCGCGGCCTCGGCCACCGCGATCAGGGCGATGAGCAGGGCCAGACGGACGACCTTGCCCTCGTCGTCACCCGACACGATCGCGTCCACGACGTTGCCGGCCAGCACCGGCGTGGCCACGGCGAGCAGCGCGGTCGCCACGCCGAGCACGACGAAGCGGGCGATACGGGTACGGTGCGGACGGGCGAACGCGCCGATGCGGCGCAGCGTCGCACGGGCGAACGGGCGGCGCTCCTGCTCGGCGTTCATGACACTGTGCAGCTGTGTCCAGGCTGTGGTCTCCATGCTCATGGGAGAGAACTTAGAACCTCAAGCGTTGTCGAGGTCAACGCCCGAACCTCGACCGCCCGACCGAAGGACTCGATGACCGTACGCAAGACCCTGGTCCCGCTTCCGCAACCCGCCGTTGGCGGGGCGGGGAGAACCTCTCCCGGTGTGACAGCGGTAGAACTCCCCCAGGGACGCCCTCTCCAGCGCCTCCCCGTCCGCCGTATCCGCCAGATCCTGTGTCTGGTCCCGCTCTTGCTGGTCACCGTCGTTGCGGTGCGGCACCGCTCCGTGCTCGCCGAGGGCTTCGGTCATCTGCGGCACGCCCAGTGGCCGTGGCTCGCGGCCGCGGTGGGCACGACCTGTCTGACGTGGGTGGCCGCCTCCTTCACCCGGCAGGGGGCTGTGGTGGAGCGGCTGCCCCGGCGACGCCTGCTGGCCACGCAGTTCGCGGCGGGCGCGGCCAACCATCTGCTGCCGACGGGCCTCGGCGCGGGCGCGGTCAATCTGCGCTTCATGACCGTGTGCGGGGTTCCGCTCGCCCGCTCCTCGGCCGCGCTCGCCCTGTATCTGCTGGCCGAGTCGATCGGCCGGCTCGCCCTGCTGACCGCGCTGCTCGTCGCCTTCCCGGACGCGCTGCGGCTGGGCGCCCTGCTGCCGGACACGGCCGTCGGTCCGCTGCTGCTGGGGCTCGGCGCGGTGCTGGTGGTGGCCGTGGGCGTGCTCGCCGCTGTCCGCCGGGTGCGAAGCGCGGTGGGCTCGTTCCTGCGGACCGCGCTGTGCGAGGCCCGCTCGGTGCACGCCCGCCCGTCCCGGGTGCTCGCCCTGTGGGGCGGTTCGCTGGCCTTCCCCGCGCTCCAGGCGGCCGGTCTCGCCGCGGTGGGGCAGTCGCTGGGGCTGTCGGTGCCGCCCGTGCACATGGCTCTCGCCTACCTCGCGGCGACCTGCGCGGTGGCCCTGGTGCCCACCCCGGGCGGGGTCGGTTCGGTGGAGGCGGCCCTGGTGGTGGCCCTGGTGGCGGCGGGCGGCCCGGCCGCAGTGGCCACGGCGGTGGTGCTCGCCTACCGGATCATCACGGTGTGGGTGCCGCTGGTGCCGGGCGCGCTGACACTGGGCGCGCTGGTGCGGCTGAAGGTCATCTGATCCGGGCCCGGGTCGTTCACCGGTCGCCGAGTGTCACCCGTACCGGGCCGCCCCCGGGGTCGACCAGGCGGGTCCACCGTGCGGTCAGGCCGAGGGTCCGGTACGGAACCGCCCTGGCCAGGCGCCGGCGGTGCAGGGTGCGCCCGTCCTGGGTGACCTGGAGGAGCGGGCGGGTCAGGTGGGCCGTCGTGCGCAGGAGGTACGGCAGCCCGCGGTCGGCCGGGGTGACCCGGTTCGGGACGATCCAGCGCAGCGGCGGCGTCACCGACAGGGGGACGCCGTCCGGGGCCGCGGCTCCGGCGAGTGCCTCCAGGACGGCTCCGGCCACGTGCGCTCCCTCGTGGGCCGCGGTCGCCGCGCTCTCCCCGGGGTGCAGCACGCCGCCGGCCGCGAACACACCGGGCCGCGAGGTGTGCAGCGACCCGTCGACGGCCGGGCCCCGGGTGCCGGTGTCCAGGGTGAGGCCGCCGCGCCGGGCGAGTTCGTGGTCGGGCACGAAGTCTCCGGTGAAGACGACGGTGTCACAGGAGAGCACGGCCTCTCTGCCGTCCCCGTGCCGTACGCGGACCCCCGACAGCCGTCCGTGCCCGAGGAGTTCGGCGACCGTCGTGCCGGTGAGGAGCGGGATGCCCTGCCGGAGGCGGGCGTCGGCGGCGCGGGCGGGCCGGGTCCGCGCACGGGGCAGGCCGGTGAGCATGGCCACGACCTCCGCTCCGGCCGCCCTCACGGTGGCCGCGGCCGCGTAGGAGACGTCCTCGGCGCCCACCACGACCGCGCGTTCCCCGATGCGTTGCCCGTACAGGTGCACGGCCTGCTGGAGTTCGCCGGTGGTGAGGACGCCGGCGGGACGGGTGCCGGGCACCAGCCGTGCGGAGCGCGGGCGTTCCCGGGCGCCGGTGGCCAGGACGACCGCCCGTGCCTCGACGGTCTCGGGACCGCGCGGACCGACGGTGTGCAGCGACAGCGGACCGGCCCAGTCGAGGGCGGTGACCCCCGGTCGCACGACGGCTCCGGCGCTCTCGGCGGCGGTGACGAGGAGGCGGGCGTGTGCGGGGCCCGTCAGGAGGTGCGGCCAGGTGCCGAAACCGCCGTGGGCACAGTGCCGCGGCACTCCCCCGGCCTGCTGCTCCCGGTCCAGGACCTCGACCCGGGGCACTCGGGCGGCCGCCAGACGGGCGGCGGCCGCGAGCCCCGCGGGACCGGCGCCGACGATCAGGACGTCGACCTGGCGCACCCGGCTCATCCGCCCGCCTCCTCGAACAGCTCCCGTAGCGCGGCCCCGCAGTGGAACCCCTGGCACCGCCCTGCCCGCGCCCGGGTCCGGCGGCGCAGTCCGTCGAGGCCGGCCGGGGGGATCGTGCCGGTGAGGGCGTCGCGGATCTCGCCGCGGCTCACCCGCTCGCAGTGGCAGACGAGGGTGCCGTACTCCGGGTCGGCGGCGATGAGTTCGGGCCGCTGGTAGGCGCGCGGGAAGGCCTCGCCGAGGTTGGGCATGCGGACCGGTTCCAGTTCCCCGGCGGGTCCGAGGTCCAGCCCGGCGTCGGCGAGCAGGTCCCTCACGTGCGCGGCGACGGCGAGCGAGGCGGTCAGCCCGGTCGAGCGGATGCCGCCGACGGTGACGTACGCCTGCTGCGGGTGTGCGGTGATCCGGTAGTCCTCGTGCTCGGTGGCGGCGCGCAGGCCCGCGTAGACGGCGGTGACCTCCTCGTCGAGCAGTGCGGGAAGGATGCGGCGGCCCTTGTCGCGGAGTCCTTCCAGGCCCTCGGCGGTGGAGCCGGTGGCCCGCTTGTCGTGCAGGTCCTCGGCGGTGGGGCCGAGCAGGACGTTGCCGTACACGGTGGGGGTGATCAGGACGCCCTTGCCGAGGGCGGTGGGGACGGGCAGCAGGATGTGCCGTACGAGGTCGCGGGCGAACTTGTCGAAGACGAGGAGCTGGCCGCGGCGCGGGGTGACGGTGAAGTCGTCGTGGCCCAGGGCCCGGTCGAGGGTGTCGGCGTGCAGACCGGCGGCGTTGACGAGCCAGCGGGTGCGCAGGATGCCCCGTCCCGTGTCGAGGACGTGGGTGCCGTCGTCCCGGCCGACCGCCCTGACCGGGGTGTTGAGGTGGAGGTCGACGCCGTTGCGGACGGCCTGGGTGGCGTACGCCAGGGTCGTCGTCCACGGGCAGATGATGCTCTCGCCGGGCACGTGCAGCGCCCCGAGTGCGCCGGGGCCCAGGTGGGGTTCGCGGGCGTAGAGCTCTTCCGGGCCGATCGGACGGGTGTCCGGGTGGTGGTTGCGTCCGGCCTTGTCCACCAGGCGGGGCAGGGCGGCGAGTTGCTCCTCGTCCCAGGCGACGAGGAGTGCCCCGACGGGTTCCACGGGGATGCCGGTCGCTGCCGCGTACTCGGCGAGCAGCCGTGCGCCCTCGCGGACCAGGCGTGCCTCCAGGAAGCCG
This sequence comes from Streptomyces sp. SAI-135, assembly GCF_029893805.1. Taxonomy (NCBI): domain Bacteria; kingdom Bacillati; phylum Actinomycetota; class Actinomycetes; order Kitasatosporales; family Streptomycetaceae; genus Streptomyces; species Streptomyces sp. SAI-135. The sequence continues at coordinate 7,914,976 of NZ_JARXYP010000002.1, read as the reverse complement.
GGGGTGGCGTCGAAGCCGGTGTGCAGGATGGCGGTGTTGGCCTTCGAGCTGCCCTGGCCCACGTCGTCCTGTGCTTCCACCAGGGCGACGCGCAGGCGGGGGTGGCGGGCGAGACCGCGTGCGATCGCACTGCCGACCACGCCGGCGCCGACGACCGTCACGTCGTACGGCGATGCGGGGAGCGGACCTTGCCGGGTGACGGTGACGTCCTTCGACCGCTGCTGCGTCGTGGCCGGCCGCGCAGTTCCCCGCGCTCCTCGGGGGCCTCGCCCGGCCGCTGTCATGCGGCCCCTCCGTCGAGCAGTGCCGCCACCGCTCGCCGGAACCGGCCCAACCGCTCCCCCGCCTCCTCCGCCGACACCCGCGGTTCGTACACCGCCGCCGGCTTCCAGTCGGGCAGGGCGTCGGCCGGCTCCAGGCCGGGTTCCGCGCCGAGGCGGGCCAGGGCGCCCACGCCGAGCGCCGTCGCGTCCGGCAGGGCAGACACCTCGACCGGGCGCTGGAGCAGGTCGGCCTGGGTCTGCATGAGGAGGGCGGAGCGGGTGAGGCCGCCGTCGACGCGCAGGGCCTCCAGCGGCGAGCCGAGATCCCGCGCGGCGGCCTCGGCGAGCTCCACGACCTGGGCCGCCAGGCCCTCGCACAGGGCGCGCACCAGGTGCCCGGGACCGGTGTCCAGGCCGAGGCCGGTCAGAGAGCCCCGCAGATCGCCCCGCCACCAGGGCGCGGCGAGTCCGGCGAGCGCGGGGACGAAGGTGACCCCGCCGCTGTCGGGCACCGAACCGCCCACCGCGTCGAGATCGGCCGCGCCCCCGATGACCCCGAGGTCGGTGAGCCAGCGGACCGCGGCCGCGGCCGTGTACACCTGACCGTCGAGGCAGTAGCGCGTACGCCCGTCGAGCCGCCAGGCCACACAGCTCACCAGTCCCGAACCGCCGCGCCGGGGCTCGGACCCGGTGTGCGCGAGGAGGAACGCCCCCGTCCCGTAGGTGCACTTGGCGCCGCCGGGTGCCGTGACGCGCTGGGCGAGCAGGGCGGCCTGCTGGTCCACGGCCAGACCGGTGAGCGGTGTCCTTGGACCGAACGCCCGTGTCACCCCCACCTGTCGGGCGTTGTCGACGACCTCCGGGAGCCGTTCGTCCGCGAGTCCGTACAGGGCGAGGGCCCGGGAGGACCACTCGGCGCGGTCGAGGTCGAGGAGCTGGGTGCGTCCGGCGGTGGCCGCGTCCGTGACGAGGGCCCCGGTGAGCCGGTGGACCAGCCAGGCGTCGCTGGTGGTGACCACGCCCTCCCGGGTGCGGTGCCGTCGTATCCACGCCATCTTCGGCGCGGCGAAGTAGGGGTCCAGTGGGAGTCCGGTCAGCTCCCGCAACTCGTCGCCGTGTCCGGAGAGTTCGGCGCACACGGACTGGGCCCGCCGGTCCTGCCACACGAGGGCGTCGGTGAGCGGCCGGCCCGTCGCTGGGTCCCAGGCGAGCACGGTCTCGCCCTGGTTGGCGAGGCCCAGCGCGGTCACAGGTTCACCCGCCTCCGACAGGGCCCGCGAACCCGCCTCGATCACCGAGTCGTACAGCTGCGCCGGGTCGACCTCGACCAGCCCGCCGGGGAGGTGACGGGGCCGCACCTCGGCGAACCCGGTGCCGAGGACACCGCGTTCGGGGCAGATCACCAGGGCCTTGGTGCCGGAGGTGCCCTGGTCGACGGCGAGCACCGGACCGGTCATCGCGCCCCTCCCGAAGTGATCACGATCCGACAGCCTGCCGCTGCCGTCCGTACCGCGTCAAGGCGCTCCCACCTGCGGTCGCCCGGCCGCGTTGACTGGTCGATCACCAGTCAACTTGCCCTGTTTCACAAGTAGTTCTCAATGATCGGGAAGGTGGTGTGCTGTTCCGATGTCCGCCCCTATAGTGACCGCCGACCGACGCGCGATCTCCTCAACCGCCGCCCCGAGGAGGGCTGTTGTTACTCCACCCCGCCGTCCTGCCCGGTCCCGCGTCCGGGGCGGGCCGGTGATGGCCAGAGAGGGAGCACGCCCCGTCTACGATCCCGCCGGCCACGACCCCGAACTGCGCGCGGCCCTTCAGGAGGTCCGTACCGGGCGCTGGATGTCGATGCGCACCCTGCTGGAGCGGACCACCGCCTGGTGGCAGTGGACCCAGCGCACCCAGGTGCTGGCCGCGGCGGCCGCGGGCACCGACGTGGTGCGCGCCTGGCTCGCCGAGGAGCCCGGCAGCGTGCCGGCCACGGTGATGCGGGCCAGGGTCGCCGTGGAGAGGGCGCTGCGGGCCCGGCGCGAGCGGCACCGCCGTACGCACGAACTGTGGATCGAGGCCTGGGACGTCAGCCGGACCGCCGCCCGGGTGGCCGCGCACGACCCGGTGCCCTGGGTGTGCCTGCTGGCCCTGGCCCAGCTCGACCACCGGCTGCTGTGGGAGGAGCACCGGGCGAAGCCGCCCGGGCCGATGCTGCCGCCGGGGCCGTGGGGGCTGCTGGCCGAGGCCGACAAGCGGGACCCGTACAACCGCGAGGCCCACCACCGGATGCTCCAGTTCCTGTACGCGCGGGCGTCCTCGGGGCGGCTGGCGGAGGCGGTCGGCTACGCCCACTGGGCGGCGGAGTCCGCCCCGCCGGGCTCGGCGCTGCACGTCCTGCCGCTGTACGTACGGGTGGAGCGGTACCGGCGCGGCGGCGGCAGCAGTGCCGCCCTGGACCTGCACTGGGTGGCGGAGGACGCCATCCGGGAGGCGGACCGGGCCCACGAGCGGTGGTTCGGGCTCGCCCCGGCCGAGGAGCGCGGCCCGCTGGACCTCAACCACCTCGCCCACGCCCTGTGGGGTGCGCTGCGGTTCGGGGCGGCGAGCGAGGTGTTCGACGCGATCGGCCCGTACTTCACGCCGCTGCCCTGGTCCTACCGTGCCGACGGCGACCAGGCGCGGGGCGTGCAGGTCTTCCTTCAGGCGCGGGCGCGCAGCCGGTCCGCGGTGCAGGGTCCCTGACAGCCGTAAGTCTCCCGCCACTTCACCGGAGGTCTGCCCGTGTCATCCGAACCGACTCTGTCCCCGCAGGTCCCGCAGCCCGACGAGGAACAGCGGCTGCGCGAACTCGGCTACCGGCCCGTGCTCGCCCGGCGCATGGGCGGTTTCGGCAACTTCGCGATCAGCTTCTCGGTGATCTCGATCCTGTCCGGCTGCATGACCCTGTACGGCTTCGGCATGGGCGCGGGCGGGCCGGCGGTGATGCTGTGGGGCTGGGTGGGCGTCGGCCTGTTCGTGCTGTGCGTGGGACTCGCGCTGGCGGAGGTCACCAGCGCCTATCCGACGTCCGGCGCCCTGTACTACATGGCGGACCGGCTCGGCGGGCGCCGCTGGGGCTGGTACACGGGCTGGCTGAACCTGCTCGGTCTGCTCGGCGCGATCGCCGGCATCGACTACGGCGCCGCCCTGTTCGCGGGCGCGTTCGCCAACCTCCAGTGGGGCTTCGAGCCGACACCGGAGAAGACCATGCTGATCTTCGTGGCGATCCTGTCGCTGCACGCCGCGCTGAACCTGTTCGGGGTGCGGCTGGTGTCCGTGCTCAACTCGGTCAGCGTGTGGTGGCACCTGATCGGGGTCGCGGTCATCGTCGGCGCCCTGTGGATCGTCCCGGACAGCCACCAGTCGCCGTCCTTCGTGTTCACGGAGTTCGTCAACGACACCGGCTGGCACAACCCGCTCTACGTGGCGGCGATCGGCCTGCTCCTCGCCCAGTACACCTTCTCCGGCTACGACGCCTCCGCCCACCTCTCCGAGGAGACCTCCAACGCCTCGGTGTCGGCGGCGAAGGGCATCGTGCGTTCGATCTGGGTGTCATGGATCGCCGGGTTCGTGCTGCTGGCCGGGCTCACCTTCGCGATCCAGGACTACGACGCCACGCGGGCCAGCGCGACCGGGGTGCCCCCGGCCCAGATCCTGCTCGACGGGCTCGGCACGGACGGGGCGAGCGCGCTGCTCGTCGTGGTGATCGTGGCCCAGCTCTTCTGCGGCAACGCCGAGGTCGCCGCGGCCAGCCGGATGGTGTTCGCGTTCAGCCGAGACAAGGCCCTGCCGGGCTCCGCGCTCTGGCGGAAGGTCAGCGCCCGCACCCAGACGCCGGTCGCCGCCGTGTGGCTGTCGGTCGTGGTCGCCGGGGTGCTGGCGCTGCCCTCGCTGTACTCGGCGACCGCGTACGGTGCGGTGACCGCGATCAACGTCATCGGCATCACACCCGCGTACGCCATCCCCGTGCTGCTGCGACTGCGCGCGGGGAGCCGTTTTCAGCCGGGTCCGTGGAGCCTGGGCAGGTGGAGCAAGCCCATTGGATGGACGGCAGTGGTGTGGGTGGCGTGTGTGACGGTGCTGTTCTGTCTGCCGCAGTCCTCGCCGGTGACGGCGGACACGATGAACTACGCCTCCGTGGCGCTGGTCGTGGTCCTGCTCCTCGCCACGGTGTGGTGGTTCGTCGCCCGGCGTTCGTACGGCACGCCCACGACGGCCGCGTACTCCGACCGGGAACAGGCCGAACTCTCGGAGGGGATCGTCTGAAACCCGGCGATCCGGCCTCGGGCCAGGTACGAACTCCTGTAGCGGATACGGCAGGATGAGCGGTCGCGCCGGCCACGGAACCTTCACACGGCCGACGCGATCGCACATCCCGCAAGAACGAACAGGTGGCAACGTGACGGCATTTCAACGGGATCTCACCATGGACGACATGATCGGCGCCGGCGTCGCCGTGGTCGCGGGCCTGGTGGCGGCTTTCCTGCTGCGCATGCTGCTCAAGTGGCTGGGCAAGCACGCGGACCGCACCAAGTGGGGCGGTGACGACGTCATCGTGGCCGCGCTGCGGACCGTGGTGCCCTCGGCGGCGATCGCGGGCGGCCTCGCGATCGCCGGGGCGGCGCTGCCGCTGACCAGGGCGGTCCAGCACACCGTCAACCAGGTGCTGACCGTGCTGCTGATCTTCGTCGTCACGGTGGCCGCGGCCCGGCTGGTCGCGGGGCTCGTGCGCACGGTCACCACCTCGCGCTCCGGGGTCGCCGGTTCGGCCACGATCTTCGTGAACATCACCCGGGTGCTGGTCCTGGCGATCGGCTTCCTGGTCGTGCTGCAGACCCTCGGCATCTCCATAGCGCCCCTGCTCACCGCCCTGGGCGTCGGCGGTCTCGCGGTCGCGCTCGCCCTGCAGGACACCCTCGCCAACCTCTTCGCGGGCATCCACATCCTCGCCTCCAAGACGGTCCAGCCCGGCGACTACATCCGGCTGGCCAGCGGCGAGGAGGGCTACGTCGAGGACATCAACTGGCGTCAGACCACGGTCCGCGCGCTCTCCAACAACCTGATCGTCGTCCCCAACGGCGAGCTCGCCAAGACGAACATGACCAACTTCATGCGTCCCGAGCAGCAGTTGACGATCCTGGTGCAGGTCGGGGTGGCCTACGACAGCGATCTCGACCACGTCGAGCGGGTGACCTGCGAGGTCGTCACCGAGGTCATGACCGGGGTCGAGGGCGCGGTCCCCGAACACGAGCCGCTGGTCCGCTTCCACACCTTCGGCGACTCGCGGATCGGTTTCACGGTCATCCTGGGTGTCGGTGAGTTCAGTGACCAGTTCCGCATCAAGCACGAGTTCATCAAGCAGCTGCACAAGCGCTACCGCGAGGAGGGCATCCGGATCCCGGCGCCGACGCGGACCGTGGCCCTCCAGCAGGGTTCGGTGTCGATCCCGCACCAGCGCGGGGCGGACACCGTGGTCGAGCCGGGCGAGCTGCCCGCCGCCCGGCTCGACTGAGGCCCTACAGGGTCGCCGAGTTGTCGTGCCAGTGGCCGTCCGTCCGGTTCTGCGGCTGCCGCAGCGCGGAGCTGACCGGCGTCACCGTCCAGTCCGGGTGACCGGGCATCCTCGGGGTCCTGGTGCCGTAGAGCCAGGCCTCCAGGAAGCCCGACTGGTCGGTGCCGGAGACCTCCGAGGCGACGGCGATGTAGTCCCGTGTCGACGCCGAGGCGTTGCGGAAGCGCTCCAGGAAGGTGGACTCGATCGCGGCGAAGACGCTCTCGCCGACCTGTTGCCGCAGCGCGTACAGGACGAGGACGCCGCCGAGGTAGCGCTGGCTGTCGAAGAGGTTGGCCTCGTTCGGGGCGGCGACGGGGCCCGAGGTCCTTCGCCACTGGTCGCCGCGCCCGTACGTGTCCTTCATGCGGGCTTCCATGGTGGTCAGGCCGAGGGAGTCGGCCCAGCCGCGCTCGTAGCGGTACAGCAGCCCGTAGAAGTCGGCGTGGCCCTCGTTGAGCCACAGGTCGGACCAGGTGGCCGGGCTCACGCTGTTGCCGAAGTACGAGTGGACCAGCTCATGCATCATGTGCGAGCCGATGCTCTTCTCCGCCTGGAGCAGGAAGTTCGGCTTGTACAGGGTGAGGGTCTGGGTCTCCAGGCCGGTGAAGTCGAAGGCGTTCGCGGCGTCGTTGTTGCACGGCAGCAGGCCGTACGTCTCGAAGGGGAAGGCCCCGAGCCGCTGCTCGATCCAGCCGACCAGGTTCGGGGTCAGGGCCAGGGCGGGCTCCAGGGCGGCGGCCCGGGCGGTCGGGACGACGTCCCTGAGGGGCAGTCCGTGCGGGCCCTGCCGGTCCTTGATCACGTAGTCGCCGACCGTGATCTGCACGACCTCCGTGGCGATCGGCTCCCGGGACCGGTAGCGGTACGCGGTCCGGCCGTCACCGAGGTCCTCCGTGCTCACCAGCCGGCCGCTCGCCACGCCCTTGAGACCGGCCGGGACGGTGATGCGGAAGCTGAAGTCCGCCTTGTCGGAGGGGTGGTCGTTGCAGGGGAAGACGGTGTGCGCCGCGTTGGGCTGGGGGCAGATCGCGAAGCCGTCCGGGGTGGGCACCCAGGCGGTGGGGGTGAGGGCGGCGCGCGGGTCCGCCGTGTACGTCACGGTCACGGTCGCCGTGGTCCGCGCGCCCAGCGGGGCGACAGGGGTGATCCGCAGCTTTCCGCCGACCTGCTCCCGGGCGGCCCGGACGCCGTCGAGCAGCACCTCGTGCACGTCGAGACCCCGCGCGTCCAGGGAGAAGCGGCTCAGCTCCTGGGTGGTGGCGATCGTCAGGGTCGCCGTCGCGTCGACGAGCCGGGTCGTGGCGTCGTAGGCGAGGTCGAGGTCGTAGGCGGAGACGCGGTACCCGTCGTTGCCGAGGGCCGGGAAGACGGGGTCCCCGAGGGTCTCCGGGCCAGGGGCGGCGGTCTCCGGGTCCGCGTGCGCCGGGGCGGCCACGGACAGGGCCGCCACGGTGCCGAGCAGCGCTGCCGGGGCCGTCACTCTGGTGCGATATCTCATGGTCTGCTTTCCCTCGGGCGGCCGGGTGGTCGGGTCCGGCCGTCGGACGACTGTGATCAACGTGCATGACCACAAGATCAGACGCTTCGGTTGCCTCGGGGGAGGTGCGGGATCCGGCCGTCGGGCCAGGACCGCTGTCGAGACCGGGGCGGTCACGAGATATCTTGATGTCGAGCAATGTTGCAGACGTGGAGCGGAGCACCCGGTGACTGACTCGACCATCATCTATACGCACACTGACGAGGCCCCGGCCCTGGCGACGTATTCGTTCCTGCCGGTGGTCCAGGCGTACGCCTCGCAGGCGGGTGTCTCCGTGGAGACGCGGGACATCTCGCTGGCCGGGCGGATCATCGCCGTGTTCCCGGAGTACCTGACCGAGGACCAGCGGATCCCGGACGCCCTGCACGAGCTGGGCGAGCTGGCGAAGACGCCCGAGGCCAACATCATCAAGCTGCCGAACATCTCGGCGTCGATCCCGCAGCTGAAGGCCGCCGTCGCCGAGCTGCAGGCCCAGGGCTACGCGCTGCCGGACTACCCGGACGACCCGAAGACCGACGAGGAGCGGGACATCCAGGCCCGCTACGACAAGGTCAAGGGCTCCGCCGTGAACCCGGTGCTGCGTGAGGGCAACTCCGACCGGCGCGCCCCCGCCTCGGTCAAGAACTACGCCAAGACCCACCCGCACCGCATGGGCGCCTGGTCCTCGGACTCCAAGACCAACGTGGCCACCATGGGCGTGGACGACTTCCGCTCCACCGAGAAGTCCGTGGTGATCTCCGAGGCCGGCTCGCTGCGCATCGAGCTCGTCGGCGACGACGGCTCCACCACCGTGCTGCGCGAGTCCGTACCGGTCCTCGCGGGTGAGGTCGTCGACGCCTCGGTGCTGCACGTGGCCCCGCTGCGCGAGTTCCTCACCGCGCAGATCGCCCGCGCCAAGGCCGAGGACGTGCTGTTCTCCGTGCACCTCAAGGCCACGATGATGAAGGTCTCCGACCCGATCATCTTCGGTCACGTGGTGCGCGCGTTCTTCCCGAAGACCTTCGCGCAGTACGGCCAGACGCTCGCCGCGGCCGGCCTGAGCCCCAACGACGGTCTGGGCGGCATCTACAAGGGCCTGGAGTCCCTGCCCGAGGGCGCCGAGATCAAGGCGTCCTTCGACGCCGAGCTCGCCGAGGGCCCGGCGCTCGCGATGGTCGACTCCGACAAGGGCATCACCAACCTGCACGTGCCGTCCGACGTGATCGTGGACGCCTCGATGCCGGCCATGATCCGCACCTCCGGTCACATGTGGGGCCCGGACGGCCAGGAGGCCGACACCCTCGCGGTGCTCCCGGACTCCTCGTACGCCGGTGTCTACCAGGCCGTGATCGAGGACTGCCGGGCCAACGGCGCCTACGACCCCTCCACCATGGGCTCGGTGCCGAACGTCGGCCTCATGGCGCAGAAGGCCGAGGAGTACGGCTCCCACGACAAGACCTTCGAGATCCCGACCACCGGCACGGTCCGCCTGGTCGACCAGAACGGCAACGCCGTCATCGAGCAGACCGTCTCCGCCGGTGACATCTTCCGCGCCTGCCAGACCAAGGACGACCCGATCCGGGACTGGGTGAAGCTGGCCGTCACGCGCGCCCGTGCCACCGGTGACCCGGCCGTGTTCTGGCTGGACGAGACCCGTGCGCACGACGCGCAGCTGATCGCCAAGGTCAAGGCGTACCTGCCGGAGCACGACACCGAGGGCCTGGACATCCGCATCCTCGCCCCCGTGGAGGCCACCAAGCTGTCGGTGGAGCGCATCCGCCGCGGTGAGAACACCATCTCGGTGACCGGCAACGTGCTCCGTGACTACCTCACCGACCTCTTCCCCATCCTGGAGCTGGGCACCAGCGCCAAGATGCTGTCGGTCGTCCCGCTGATGGCGGGCGGCGGCCTGTTCGAGACGGGTGCCGGCGGCTCCGCCCCGAAGCACGTCCAGCAGCTGGTCAAGGAGAACTACCTGCGCTGGGACTCCCTCGGTGAGTTCTTCGCGCTGGTCCCCTCCCTGGAGCAGTACGCGACGGCCACGAACAACTCCAAGGCCAAGGTCCTCGCCGACACCCTCGACCGCGCCACGGCGACCTTCCTCAACGAGGACAAGTCCCCGACCCGTCGCGTCGGCGGCATCGACAACCGCGGCAGCCACTTCTACCTGTCCCTGTACTGGGCCCAGGAGCTGGCCGCGCAGACCGACGACGCGGACCTGGCGAAGGCCTTCGCCCCGCTCGCGGAGACGCTCGCCGCGAACGAGGAGACGATCGTCTCCGAGCTGAACGCCGTCCAGGGCGAGCCGGCCGACATCGGCGGCTACTACCAGCCCGACCCGGCCAAGGCCGCGAAGGTCATGCGCCCGTCGACGACGTGGAACGAGGCGCTGGCGTCCCTGAACTGACGCCCACCCGCTGCACATCCCCGCCCCGGCCGGCTGCTGCCCGACCGGGGCGGTCGTGCATCCGGCGTCAGGCGGGCAAAAGGACTTCCGCCACGCAAGTGCGTGAGCCAAATGTCTCAAGCCAACTCATTGGCAGTACAAGCGGATTGTCGGTGGGGCACACTTGCCTGGAGCACTACACCACGAGGTCGGTTGCGAGGGGTGAGGCAATGGCCACGGCCGGGGGTCCCACGGTCCGTCGACGTCAACTCGGCGCGGAGCTGCGGCGACTGCGCGAACACGCGGGCAAGCGGATCGAGGACGTCGCCGCCCACCTGGAATGCTCCATGTCGAAGATCAGCCGGGTGGAGACGGGACAGGCCCCGATCAAGGCCCGGGACGTGCGGGACCTGCTGGAGTGGTACGGCGTCGCCGATCCGGTCCGCATCGAGACCGTCATGCAGATCCACAAGGACGCGCAGCAGCAGGGCTGGTGGGCACACTACGGCGACGTGCTGCCCTCGGGCATGGCCACCTACGCGGGCCTTGAGGCAGACGCGCGCGCCCTGCGGTCGTACGAGTCGATGGTGGTCCACGGCCTGTTGCAGACCGAGGACTACGCCCGGGCCGTGATAGCCCCGCTGCCGTACAACCAGCCCGACGAAACGGACCAGTTGGTGCGTTTCCGCAAGGAGCGCCAGGCACTGCTCACCCGGGACCCCGACCCGCTGGAACTGTGGGTGGTGCTGGAGGAGAGCGCGCTGCGGCGTCCGGTCGGCGGCAGGGAGGTCATGACGGCACAACTGCGGTACCTCGCGGAGGCCGCCGCCCTGCCGAACGTCACCCTCCAGATCATGCCGACCGCCAAGGGCGCCCACGCGGCCCTGTCCGGCGCCTTCTCCCTGCTGGAGTTCGAGCCCCAGACGCCCACGGTCGTCTACGTGAACTCCATGGCCGGCAATGTCTATCTGGAGAAGGAGCGGGACGTACGCACCTTCATCCAGACCTTCGACCTGCTGCGGGCGGCGGCCCCGGATCCGCTGGAGGCTCCCGCCCTGCTGGAACGGATCACAAGGGAGATGCAGGACTCATGAACGCCATATGGCACAAGAGCAGCTACAGCACCGGCAACGGGGCATGCGTCGAGATCGCCCTCGTCGAAGGTGTGGTCGCGGTCCGGGACTCCAAGGACCCGGGGCGGCCTGGTCTCGCCTTCTCGCCGCGCGAGTGGCGAGCGTTCCTCGCGACAGCCGGCGACGGCCGTCCGCGACGCCGCTGAACCGACCGGCCAGGGGGGCTGCCCGTGTACGACGTCTTCACCACCCAGCCCGTCGCGTCCGGTTCCGTCTCCGGGGTGGACACCTTCATCGCCGCGGCCGGGGTCGTCGCCACGGTCGTCCTCGGATACGGCGGGATCTGGGCCGTCTTTCGCGCGGCGCACCCCCGGCGCCGGCTCACCTACACGGTCAGCCACGCCCCACTGGTCGACGGCCCCGGCAGCGGCAACCTCGACTTCAGCCACAACGGCATCCTCCTGACCGACCCGCAGGTGGTCACGGTGACACTCGCGAACACCGGTCGCCGGGACATAGGCAGCCGCGACTTCGACCGCGACGAACCGTTCCGCATACGCCTGGACGTGCCGTACGCCAGACTCCTCAACACCACCTCGAAGCCCGACGACGCCGAGGCCCCACCAGCCTGGTTGTACGGTGCCGAGCTGAACATCGGTCCCGGGCGCCTCGGTTGCGGCACGACAGTCGTCTACCGCGTGCTCGTCGACAGGGTCCCCACTCCCCACTGCCGTCACTCCCTGCTGGACGTGCGGGTCCAGTGCGCACCGGCGGCCTCCCCGAACGGGACCCCCGCCTCGGCGCCGCTGGTACGACCGTGAACTCACCGGTCCCGCGTGGCGATCAGCCGCAGGTGCGCGCGACGAACCCGCGGGAACCCGTGGGCAGTCGCCGTCCCGTCTTCGGTGTTCATGCTGAGATGATGCGGCACGTCACTGACCACGCCCCCGGGAGCACCCGTATGCCCTCGTTCGACCTGTTGCCCGGTGCCGAGCGGTCGTCGGTGATCCTCCATGTGCCGCACTCGGCGCGGGAGATCCCCGCCGACGTGCGGGACGGGATCGTGCTGGACGACCCGGCGCTGGAGCGGGAGCTCGACCACATCGTCGACGCGCACACGGCGGAACTCGCCGAGGAGGCGGCTCGGCTGTCCCGGGTGGCCCCGTGGCGGTTCGTGAACCGGCTGTCGCGGCTGGTCGTGGATCCCGAGCGGTTCCCGGACGAGCGGGAGGAGATGCTCGCTGTTGGGATGGGGGCCGTGTACACGAGGACCACGGGGCGGGAGGAGCTGCGGCCCGCGGGCACCGATCCCGAGCCGCTCCTCGCGCGCTACTTCCGGCCGTACGCCCGGGCCATGACCGAGGCCGTGGCGCGTCGGCTGGACGTCACGGGGCGGGCGGTCGTCATCGACGTGCACTCCTATCCGAGCGCTCCGCTCCCCTACGAGCTGCACGGCGAGGGGCCGCGGCCACCCGTCTGTCTCGGTACCGATTCCTTCCACACCCCTCCCGAGCTGCTCGCCGCGGCCCGGGAGGCGTTCGGGGAGGCCGGCCTGGACAGTCCCTTCAGCGGAACCTACGTACCGTTGGAGTTCTACGGCCGCGATCTCCGGGTGAGCGCCCTGATGGTGGAGATCCGGCGGGACACGTACATGACGGAGCCGGGCGGGCCCGCCGGGCCAGGGCTCCACGAGCTCGCGAAGGCACTCGCCGCCCTCGTGGACGCGCTCGCCTGATCCGCCCGGATCATCCCTCAGACCGTCAGCCAGTCGGTGACGATCACCTGCTCGCCGGTCCGCAGCCGTAGCGCGAAGGGACCGGCCGGGGACGCCTCGCAGGTGAAGCGTCCCATGTCGTCGGTGGTGAGCGGCGAGCCCGCCTGCGGACCGCTGAGCACCTCGATCCGGGCCGACTGGGGCGGCAGCACCTGCCCCATGAGGCCCTGCGGGGTGAGTTCGACGTCGACCGTCACCTCTCCCGCGTGGAAGGTCAGCATCCGCGGCGCCCCCGTCGCTCCCCTCACCGGGATGGCGTCCACCACCGAGTCGAAGGCGAGTTCGGCGATCCGGCTGTCCAGGTCGTGCAGCGCGAACGCCTCGACGGCGATCTGCCGCAGGTCCGGCGGTACCGGATCGAGGATGGCCGTCGCCTGCCGGAGCTCCTCCTCCAGCAGTTCCAGGGCGAACTCCTCGTCGGGCAGCGCGTCCGCACCGGAGTCGAGGACGTCGTCGCCGAAGTCGTCGTTCCTGTCGCTCATACCGCCCCCCGGGCTTCGAGCCGCGCCCGCAGCCGCCTGAGGCAGCGCTGGCGCAGAGGTCCGATGCTGCCCACCGCGATCCCCAGGGCGGCGGACACCTCCTGGTAGCCGGGCTTCGGCGAGGCCATCAGGATGCGCAGCAACTGCCTGCACCGCTCGCCGAGTTCCTCGAACTCCTGCCACAGGTACCGCACGCGTTCGCTCTGGGCGGCCGCCTCCTCGGAGTCGATGAACGACTGCTCGGGCGTACGGTCCTCGCTGATCCGGTCCAGGAGCTGCGGGTCGTCCGTGACGGTCAGCCGCCTTAAGCTCTTGAGCACCTTCAGGCACTCGTGGCGCGCGGTGCTGGCCAGCCACGACTTCGCCTTGTCGGGTTCGCGGATCCGCCCCAGGTGCTGGGCGAAGCGGAACCACACGGTCTGGTACACCTCGTGCGCGTCGGCGTCGGAGAGCCGGTGCGCGCGCACCACGGCCCACACCAGTGGGCTCAGCCCTTCCACCAACGCCTTCCAGGCCGCCGCGTCACCGTCGACGGCGGACTGGACCAGCGCACCGACATCTGCTCGGTCCACGGTCCCACCCCTCGTGTACGGCAAGTCATCGTACGCCGTGGAAGGGGCCGTTCCGGCCGTCATGCGCCGACCGGACGCTGCACGACCGGCACCGGGCGCCAGCCGGCCGGCCTGAGCGCCGGCACGTGCGCCCCGCGCACTTCGGCGAACTGAGTGTTGGCGGCCAGCAGTTGCTGCCGGGCCGCGCGCGGGTCGGTCTCCTTGTTCGCGGTCATGTGGGCGGCGACCAGCCCTGCCACGACCGGGGTTGCGAAGGAGGTGCCGCTCCAGTGCGCGTACCCCTCGAACATGACCTGGTCCGGCTTGGTGACACTGCCGTCCTCGCTCAACACGCCGACGTGGGAGGGGGACTGGCAGGTGCACACGTAGGTGAAGCCGTACCGGCAGGCGTCGTAGGTGGAGTGCTGGTACTGGTACGGCACCGGTGCGTCGAAGCCGGTCAGTGCGCTGGTGAGGCGCTCACCGGGGGCGTAGACCTTGACCCAGGAGCCGTGGTTGCTGAAGCAGGCGCCGAACTCGCCGTCGCCGCGCAGCGCGCCGACCGACAGGACGACGTCCCGGTAGTCGGGCAGGTCGGCGTAGGCAGCGGGCCAGAAGGGGCTGGCACTGGCGTTGTTGCCGGCGGCGGCGACCAGCAGGGTGTCGTGGGCGCGCAGTTCCTCCATGAACGCGGCCATCCCGAGCAGACCGTCGGTGCGGCCGTTGGAGGTGCCCGCGGAGAGGCTGATGATGTCGGGCCAGCCGCCGTCGACAGCCTCGAAGAGCTTCTCGCCGAGCTCGGACTCCAGGATGGCGCCCGCGTCGTTGAGGGTGTTGCGGACGGTGATGTCGGTGTTGGGCGCGACGGCCGCGAGGACACCGGCGATGAACGTGCCGTGGCCGACGTACTGGAGGAGGTTCCCGGCCCCGTCGGTCTCGGTGCCGTGCAGGTCGCCCGCGACGTGGGCGAGCAGCGGGACGAGCGGGTGGTCGTGGGTGAGGCCGTTGTCGACGACGAGGACGCCCACGGCCGTGTCGGGGTCGTGAACCGCTTCCGCGGGGGCCGGGTTGGTGCCCTGGCTGAGCGAGGCGGGCACGGGTTCGTCGCCGGGGCAGGAGTTGACCGCGATGGAGACCACGTGGTTGCGGCTGACCAGACGGTGCCCGGCGCGTCCCTCGCGTTCGCTCATGGCGCGCAGGGCGTGGGTGACCGCGCGGTCGCCGCGCCGGTCCCCGTGGCCGGGGTCGCCGACCTTGATGCGGGTGATGCCCGAGCGGTTGGTCTCGGGACTGTCCCGCCGGACGTAGTCGCCGGTCAGCCCGGTCGCCGCGGTGAAGTGGGTGCGCACGGTCTCCTCGACGAGCGCCGCGTCACGGCCGTCGCGAGCGAGGACGACCCCCTTCTCGTAGATGAACTCCGAGGCGTCGTCGGGTCCGAGCGCCAGCGGGACGTCGGGCATGGAGCGCTGGATCTGGTCGAACTGCTCGTGGAATCGCTGAGGTGCCATGGCGTGTCCTCCCACTGGGGCGGCGGTCGTCAGTCAGAGCCGCGGGACCGTTGATTGATACAGCGCCAAACCGGTGTGGCCTGCCACCTGGGCCACTACCATCCATGGAGTGACAGCGGGAAGCGACTCGGTTCTCGAACTTCTGCCGATGGTGTTCGCCGCCCCCAACCAGGCGCTGGCGAGGGCGCAGGACGTACTCGGCTCGGACCCCTCACCGCTGCACGCCTCCGTCGCCCACCAGGTCATCGGCATCTGGCAGCGGGACTGGGGCGACATGCGGATCGCCCTGGACCATCTGCGCCGGGCCCGTGACCTCGCGGCCCGTTCGGAGTCGGCCGACCGGGAGGCGGACGTACTGGCGGCGCTCGGGGTCGCCCTCGTGCACGCGGGGCGCACCCGGCAGGGCCTGGAGTCGTTGGAGCGGGGCGTCGCGGTCAGCAGCGGGCACACCAGGGCGCAGGTCCTGTTCCGGCGCGCGTACGCGTCGTGGGTCCTTGGGCAGCACCGGGCGGCGCTGGAGGACGTACGGCGCGCGGTTCCGGTGCTGCGGCAGGCGGGCGACGTGATCTGGACGGCGCGCGCGCTGACCCTGCGGGCCACCGTGCATCTGGCGCTCGGGGCGGTGGAGCGGGCGGACGCCGACTTCACGGCGGCGGAGGCGCTGTGGGACACCACGGGCCAGGAGCACGACAAGGCCGACGCGGTGGAGAGCAGGGGTCTTGCCGCCTACCGGTCGGGGGACGTTCCCGCCGCGCTGCGGCTGCTCGACGAGGCACAGGAGCGGTACGCCAAGCTCGGCACGCCGACGTTCATGCTCACCATCCGGCGGTGCGAGGTCCTGATGGCCGCGGGGCTCGCCCCGGAGGCGCTCGCGGAGGCGGACGCGGCGATCAAGGTGCTCGACGGGATCGGCGGTCAGTCCACCCTCAAGGCGGAGCTGCTGCTGGCCGCCGCGCGCGCGGCCCGGCACGCGGGGGACGCGCACACCGCGATCGCCCGCGCCGACATGGCGGTACGGCTGTTCGCCGGGCAGCGGCGCACCTGGTGGGAGACGCATGCCCGGCTGGTGCTGATCGAGGCACGGGTCGCCGCAGGGCGCGGTTCGGGACGGCTGGTCGCGGACGCGGCGGCGGTCGCGGACCGGCTGGCCTCCTTCGGCGCGCCGGCCGCCCCGGAGGCCTCGCTGCTGGCCGGCCGGATCGCGCTGGGCCTCGGGTGGCGGGAGGACGCCCGGCGGCATCTGGAGGTGGCCGCCCGCAGCCGGCACAGCGGGCCACCGCTGGCCCGGATGACGGGATGGGCGGCGCGGGCGCTGTGGGCGCGGGCCGTGGGGTCCGACCGGCAGGTACTGGAAGCCTGCCGCCGGGGCCTGGACGTGCTCGACGACCACCGTACGACCCTGGGCGCCTCGGAACTGCGGGCCCGCGCCACCGCGCAGGGCGCGGAGCTCGCCGGGCTCGCGGCGCGGGCCTCGCTCGCGTCGGGCGGGCCGCGACGCCTGCTGGTGTGGAGCGAGCGCTGGCGGGCGACCGTGCTGTCCGCGCCGCCGACCCGCCCACCGGCCGACCCGGCGCTGCTCAGCGGCCTGACCGCCTTCCGGGAGATCGCGGCCCGCGCGGAGGGAGCCCGGATGGAGGGCCGGCCGGTGCCGACGCTGGAACGTGAACAGCGCCGCCTGGAACGGGAGATCCGCTCCCGGACGCTGCACATCCGGGGCGACGCTCCCGGTGACGGCTACCGGTTCGACCCGCGCAGGCTGCTGGACCGGCTCGGGGACGAGGTACGGCTGGTGGAGCTCGCCGTGCTCGACGGGCGGGTCCAGGTGCTGCTGTGTGCGCAGGGGCGGGTGCGGCGGTTCGAGGGCGGGCTGCTGGCCGACGCCGAGCGCGAGGCGGAGCATGTCCAGGCGGGGCTGCGGCGGCTGGCCCACCCGGGGGCGGAAGCCCGGCTTCCGGTGGTGGAGGCGGCCGGGCGGCGGCTGGAGGAGCTGCTGCTCGGACCGGCCGCGGCACGGCTCGGCCCCGGACCGGTCGTGGTGGTGCCGCCGGGGCGGCTGCACCAGGTGCCCTGGGCTCTGCTGCCCTCCCTGCGGGAGCGGGTGTTCAGCGTGTCGCCGTCGGCGAGCAGTTGGCTGCGGGCGAGGGAGACACCGCCGCCGGCGCACGGCGGTCAGGTGCTCGTGCGCGGGCCGGGACTGGCGACGGGCGGCGCCGAGGTGCCCGAGCTGGCCGGACTCTACGGCTCGGCGACCGTCCTGGAGCACGACGACGCGCGCGTGCCGCGGGTGCTGGAGGAGCTGGACGGGGCTGCCCTGGCCCATATCGCGGCGCACGGCGCGTTCCGTGCGGACAGCC
This sequence comes from Streptomyces sp. SAI-135, assembly GCF_029893805.1. Taxonomy (NCBI): domain Bacteria; kingdom Bacillati; phylum Actinomycetota; class Actinomycetes; order Kitasatosporales; family Streptomycetaceae; genus Streptomyces; species Streptomyces sp. SAI-135. The sequence continues at coordinate 7,897,488 of NZ_JARXYP010000002.1, read as the reverse complement.
CGCTGTTCTCGTCGCTGCGGATGGCCGACGGGCCGCTCATCGTCCACGACTTCGAGCGCCTGGACCGCAGCCCGTACCGGATCATCCTGTCCTGCTGCGACACCGCCCGCTTCGCCTCGGTCGGCGCGGACGAACTGCTCGGCCTGGTCACCGCGCTGCTGCCGCTGGGCACGGCCGGGGTGGTGGCGTGCAGCGCGCCGGTCAACGACGAGGCGGTGGTGCCGCTGATGCTCAGTCTGCACAAGGGGCTGAGTGCGGGGGCGTCCCTGGCGGAGGCGCTGCGTGACGCCCGGGCGTCGCTGCCGGGGGACTCGGTGCACCGGGCGACGGGCTGGGCGTTCTCGGCGTTCGGAGCGGCGTGAGGGTCGCGCGCGCCGGGGGATGCGGCAGGTGCGGGAGGTGTGAGGTGCGGGAGGTGTGGGGCGGCCTGACCCCTCCCCCGAATACTGGGGGTCAGACCGCCCCGGTCCGGTGTACGGCTCAGGCCGGCTGTGCCTCCGGCAGCTCCACCAGGCACGGCAGGGCGTCGCGGTCGCTCGCGCCGAGGCGGGCGTACGCGCTGTAGAGGTGGTTTCCGACCGTCCGGATCGACAGGGTGAGTTTCTCCGCGATCTGGCGGTTGCTCAGTCCGGCGGCCGCGAGGGTGACGATCTGCCGCTGGCGGGCGGTGAGTTCGCCGAGGACCAGCCCGGACAGGGCCGGGGTGCGGGCGCCCTGGCAGCGCCGGGCCAGGGCGACGGCTCGGGTCCGTGCGGTGCGGGCGGCGCTCGGGTCGCGGTGCGCGCCCGCGGCCTGGGCGTAGGCCTCGGCCGCGAAGAGCAGGAAACCGCGCTCCTCCAGGGACTGGGCGGCCCGGTCGAGGCCGGGGCCGTCGCTGCGGGCGAGTGCCTCGGCGTGGGCGGCGAAGACCCCGGACAGCCGGCCGACGGCCCGGTCGGGCGCGCCGAGCCGGACGGCCTCGTACGGGTCCTCCTCGGCCGCCCCGAGAGCCGCTTCGAGATCACCGCGGACGGCGGCCCGCCAGGTGGCTGCGCCGGCTGAGGGGACGGTGGGGGCGGTGACTCGGGGGGCGTCGGAGTCGGCGGCGGGCGGGGCGGGTCGACCGGCCGGCCCGGCAGAGGGGGCCGCGGGGTCCGAGGGGCGGTGGTCACCGGCGTTCCCCCGGAGGACGGCGGAGCCGCGCTCTCCGGGGCCGCCCGGCGAGACGGCCGCCCGGCCGCCGTCGGCCCCCGCCCGGGCCCCCACCGGCTCCGAGTCACCCGCGCGTCCCCCCGCAGGCTCGGGATCACCGGCCCGCGTCACCACCGACCCTGGCCCCTCCGCCTGTGTGTCCCCCGGCACGGGGGTGCCCGACTGGGCCCCCACAGGCTCGGGATCACCGGCCCGCGTCACCACCGACCCTGGCCCCTCCGCCTGTGCGTCGCGCGGCACGGAAGCGCTCCACTGGACCCCCGCCGGCTCGGGATCACCGGCCCGCGTCACCACCGACCCCGGCCCCTCCGCCTGCGTGGCCCCCGGCACCGGGGTGCCCGACTGGGCTGTCGCCAGGGTGAGTTCGCAACGGCAGGGTCGGTCGTCGGGGGTGCTGCGCAGGCCCTCTCTCGCCCAGGCCGCGGCCTCCCGCAGCTGCCCGCGCAGGCGGGCGAAACGGGCTCGTACGGCGGCGTGCGGGGCCGGGATGCCGGTGCCCTCGTCCACGAGCCACTCCCCCACCGGCGCGGGGACGGCCCGTACGTCCGACTCGGCGATCGCCCGGGTGAGCCCGGCCGTCTCGGTCTCCAGGGCGGCCGTGCGGTCGGACGGGGTGCGGGCCAGGCGGCGGGCCCGGAGGCGTCCGGCCGCCGCCCGGAGCGCCGGGCCGTGGAGAGGGTGCGCCAGGCGGACGGTGCCGTGCTCGTCGACGTGGACCAGGCCGTCGGCCTCCAGGGCTTCGAGTGCGGCGAGGTCGAGCGTGTCGGCGTCCGCGGGGAGCGGCTCGCCGAACGCCAGGCGGTCCAGGGTCTCGCGCTCACCGGGACCCGTGCGGTCCAGGAGGTGCGCGACGCGTTCGCGTACGGTCGCGGTGAGGGGCACCGGGCCGCGCCACTCCCACTCGGCCGAGTCCGGCACCCGGCGCAGCAGGCCGCGTTCGCGCACCGCGTCCACCAGCTCGCGCAGCAGGCGCAGATCGCCCTGGCACAGGCGGTACAGCCGGTTGACGGTGAGGGCTTCCGGTCCGCCGGCGCCGGCCGCGAGCAGTCGCGCGGTCTCCTCGCGGGGCAAGGGTTCCAGGGCGAGCCGCGGCAGGAGCTCCGCGGTCCACAGCCGGGAGATCGCGCCCGGCGTCCGCGCGCCCTCGGTGGCGACGACCAGCAGCCGGGTGCGGCCGTGCACCGCGAGCTGGTGGACCAGGGCCGCCGAGGCGTCGTCCAGCAGATGGGCGTCGTCGACGAGCAGGAGCCGTACGGAGGACAGGAGGTGGACGGCTCGGTGCAGGGACACCGTCTCCGGCAGGAGGTGCGCGAAGGCGGCGAACGGCAGTCCGTGGGTGTCAGGCGTGCCCGCCACCCTTGCGCAGTCCGTCCCCCGTACGGCCTCGGTGACGAGCCGGGTCTTGCCCCGGCCCGCGGGCCCGGTCACCACGATGCCCTGCCGGCCGCCGGCGACCGCCCCGCGGACCAGCTCCAGTTCGTCCTCGCGCCCGGTGAAGGGCCAGGGCAGTTCCAGGGTCTTCGCGTCCCGTTCGAAAGTCGTCACGGAAGCTAGAGCACCGCTACTCAGTCCTGATACAGGGGGACTTGAGTAGCCCCCGACTCAGGCGTCCCGGGGCGGCCGACGGCAGGCTGAACGCCATGACCGCACGCTACTGCTCCCTCGCGCAGCAGTCGGCTCCGGCGTTCGCGCCGGGGTTGGCCGCCGAGCGGCTGAGTGCGCTCATCGGCGGCAGCCGGATGTGGGTCAACAACACGGTCCTGCACTACTGCTTCTTCGACGGCGACACCGACGGGTCGGTCATTCCTGTTCCGGGGACCGGGCAGTCGCGTCGGGTGTCGTGGGGCGGCCCCAAGGAGCAGCGGGACGTGGTACGCGAGTGCTTCAAGGAGTGGCAGGACCTCGGGATCGGGGTCCGGTTCGCCGAGGTCGGCGACCGTTCGGAGGCCGAGCTGCGCATCGGGTTCCAGATCGGCGACGGCTCCTGGTCGGCCGTGGGCAAGGACGCGCTCCGGATCGGCCTGAACGACCGCACGATGAACTTCGGCTGGGACCTGACCGCGCCCGGGGAGCGCGGGACGGCCCTGCACGAGATCGGGCACGCGCTCGGCATGCTGCACGAGCACCAGAGTCCGTTCGCCGGGATCCACTGGGACGCCGAGGCCGTCTACGCCGATCTGGCGGGCCCGCCGAACTTCTGGAGCCGGGACCGGACGTTCTTCAACATCCTGCGCAAGCTCGACCCGGACGAGGTCAACGGCTCCGTCTGGGACCCGCAGTCGATCATGGAGTATCCCTTCGAGGCGGGGCTGATCCTGGAGCCGGAGCAGTACCGCGGGGGTCTCCACCCGCCCGGCACCCTGTCGGCCGCCGACAAGGAGTACGTCCTGCGCTGGTACCCGCCTGCCGAGCAGGTCCGGCCGCCGGCGCTGGTGCCCTTCCGGTCCGTGCCGCTCGGGCTCGGCCCGGGTGAGCAGGCGGACTTCACGGTGGAACCGCCGGAGACCCGCGAGTACACCGTGGGCACCTTCGGCGACGGGGACACCGTCGTCGTGGTCTTCGAGGAACGGGACGGAGAAGCCCGCTACCTCGCCGGCCGCGACGACGGAGGCACCCCGCACAACGCAACGCTCAGGGCCCGTCTCGTGAAGGGCCGCCGCTACTTCGTCCGTGTGCGCCTGTACTCCGCGTGGGGTTCGGGGGAAACCGCGGTCATGTGCTGGTGACAGCACAGTCGGGCCGCACACGGGCGGGGCTGGACCACTGTCCGGCGCCGGGGGAATGGCCGGAAGTACGTAACCTTCGGGGGAGGGATACGTACTTCCGGCCACGCGGCGTTCCGGGGGTGCGGAGGGAAAGGCCGCCCCTGATCGACGTGTGTCCCCGGTCCTCAGTCCAGGTCGCGGGTGAAGACGACTCGGGGTCGGCCGGGGCCGTCGTAGTCCTCCACCACGCGGTGGGCGAAGCCGAGGCTGCGGTGGAAGGCGACGGAACCCTCGTTGGTGACCGAGGTGATGGCCTTGAGGCGGACCGCGCCCTGGCGGCGGGCGGTGGCGGTGAAGGTGTCGTAGAGGGTACGGCCGAGGCCGGTGCCGCGGGTGTCGTCGCGGGTGGCGATCAGGTGGACGTAGCCGGTGCGGTCGGGGGTGACGAAGCCGATGAGGTAGCCGCGGATGCCGTCCTCGGCGCGGGCGACGAGGCAGGTCGAGCCGAACTCGCGGACCAGCGCGGTGAGATGGAGGGCTCGCAGGTCGCGTTCGCCCCAGTAGCGGGGGTGGTCCTCCAGGATCCGGTGGAGGTCGTTCACGTCGGCGAGGTCGATGCGGACTGCCATGGTGGTGATCATGGCATGGGGTCGGCCCCGTTGCGGTAGCGGGCGGCCGTGCGGTGCGCCATGTCGGCCAACTGCTCCCGCACGTCCACCGGTTCGAGTACCTCGGCATCCGGGCCGAAGCCGAGCAGGCGGCGGCAGGCGGCCTCCCGGTCGTCGAAGTGGAGGACCAGGCGGTACCGGCCGGGCTCCGCCGGATCCGCGGTCGCCCGTGCCGCCGAGCCGGTGTCCCCGAGCACCTGCGGAAGCGCGGCCAGGCCCGCTGCCGTCAGGCGTACGGTGACCGGGAGTCGGTCCAGGCTCGCCTCGAACTCGGCGGTCCAGCGGGCCCAGTGGGCCGCCAGGTCGAAGTCGGCGGGGCGGTCGAAGGACTCGGCCAGCAGCTCCGCGTCCGTGATCCTCGACGCACGGTGCGTCCGGACACCCCGGTCGGACCGGACGACCAGGTACCAGACCCCCGCCTTCGCGACGAGGCCGAGGGGGTCCACCGTTCCCGTCGCACCGGGACGGCTCGCGTGGGTCAGCCGCAGGCATCTGTCCCGTCGTACGGCATCGACCAGCACGGCGAGATGCGGGACGCGCTCGGGCGGCCTGAACCAGGCCTGGGTGTCGATGTGGAAGCGGCTCGCGGTGGTGTCGGCCTGCTCGCGGCCCGCGGCCGGGAGAGAGGCCAGGAGTTTCAGGCGGGCCTGGGCCAGTGCGTCGCCCAGCGCGATCCGCTCCAGCGGGCCGCTCCCGGAGGCGACCGTCAGCAACGCCGTCGCCTCCTCCGCGCTGATCCCGAGCAGCGGGCTGCGCCAGCCCTCCAGGAGGCGGCAGCCGCCGCCCGGGCCGCCGTTCGCCACCACCGGGACGCCGGCGGAGCTGAGCGCCTGAAGGTCCCGGTAGACGGTACGGACCGACACCTCCAGCTCCGCCGCCAGTTGACGGGCCGTCACCCGGCCGCGGGACTGGAGGGCGAGCAGGAGGGACAGCAGCCGGTCCGCTCTCATCGGGCGATCACCCCATCCATCCATGACTGACAGAGGATGTCAGCCATAGGGCCGTAGCGTCGTCCGCGAAGCCTCCGAACAGCAGGGAGACAGCACGTGATCAGCGGATACGTCATCGGCGAGAGTCTCAGGACGGGTGCGGTGTTCGCGCCGCACGGGCTGCGGTTGCGCAAGGTGAGCAGGGTCGAGGTCGCCGGGGCGAGCGGCGGGCAGCCGCCCGTGTGGACGCTGGTGGAGTGGGAGAGCGACGGCGAGGACATCGACGCGCTCGCGGACGCGTTGGCCGATGCCCTGGAGCCGGAGCTGGGTTGGTACGCCGACTTCGTCGCCGGGGACGAACGCGTGGTGGTGTTCGCCGGAAAGGTCTTCCGTCATCGGCGCGGCGACGAGGCGGGCCGCGCCGCGGCGGTCGCCTACGGGCGGTCGGTGGGGACGCCCGCCCGTCAGCTCGACTGGGACGAGTGAACTTCACGACGCCGCCCGCTGCTCCCCCGGCAGGTCGTCCGGGTGGGCGAGGCCGAGCTGGTGGCGCAGGGTCGGGCCCTGGTACTCGGTGCGGAAGACGCCCTGTTCCTGGAGGAGCGGGACGACCTTGTCGGCGAAGGCGTCGAGGCCGGTCGGGGTGATGTGCGGGACCAGGATGAAACCGTCGCTCGCGTCGGCCTGCACGTACTCGTTGATGGTGCGGGCGATCGTCTCCGGTGAGCCGACGAAGTTCTGCCGGTTGCCGGTGTGGATGACCAGGTCGCGGATGGACCACTTGTTGGCCTCGGCCAGCTCGCGCCATTCGCGGGCGGTGGCCAGCGGGTCCCGGTACATGCGGACCTGGGCGCGGCCCCGGGAGATGTGCTCCTCGCTCACCAAGGGGTCGACGTCGGGAAGCGGTCCGTCGGGGTCGTACGACGACAGGTCCCGGTTCCAGACGAACTCCAGGTGCTTGAGCGCGGTGGCGCCGCTGACCTGCCGGCGTCGGACGGTCCGCGCGAGTTCCTCGGCCTCGGCGTCGGTGTCCGCGAGGGCGAAGGAGGCGGCGGGCAGGATCAGCAACTGGTCGTGGCGGCGGCCGTACTTGGCGAGGCGGTTCTTGACGTCGGTGTAGAAGGCCCGGCCCTCCTTGAGGGTGGCGTACCGGCTGAAGATGGCGTCGGCGGAGGAGGCGGCGAACTCGCGGCCCTCTTCGGAGTCACCCGCCTGGAAGATCACCGGGCGGCCCTGCGGGGAGCGCGGGACGTTGAACCGGCCGTGGATGTCGAAGTGCCGGCCGCTGTGCGCGAAGGAGCCGGCCTTCGCGTCCCGCAGGAACGCGCCGGAGGCCTGGTCGGCGAGGATCTCGTCGCCCTGCCAGGAGTCGAAGAGCTCCTGGGCGGTGGCGAGGAACTCCTTGGCGCGGGAGTAGCGCTCCTCCTGGGGCAGGAAGCCACCGCGGCGGAAGTTCTCGCCGGTGAAGGCGTCCCAGGAGGTGACGACGTTCCAGGCGGAGCGGCCGCCGGAGAGGTGGTCGAGGCTGGCGAACTGGCGGGCCACCTCGTAGGGCTCGTTGAAGGTGGAGTTGATGGTGCCGGTCAGGCCCAGGTGTTCGGTGACGGCGGCGAGCGCGGCGAGGATCGTGAAGGTGTCGGGGCGGCCGACCACGTCCAGGTCGTAGATCTTGCCGCCCTGTTCGCGCAGGCGCAGGCCCTCGGCGAGGAAGAGGAAGTCGAACTTGGCGCGCTCGGCGGTCCTCGCGAAGTGTGCGAAGGAGCTGAACTCGATGTGGCTGCCCGCCTCGGGGTCGCTCCACACGGTGGTGTTGTTGACGCCCGGGAAGTGGGCGGCGAGGTGGATCTGCTTCAGGGGCTTGGACATGGGTGCGGGGTCCTTCCGGCTCAGGCGGACGCGGCGGCGTAGCGGTTGGCGGGGCGGGCGAGGCCCAGGAGGCCGCGCAGGGTGTCGGACTCGTACGCGGTGCGGAAGGCGCCCCGGCGCTGGAGTTCGGGGACCAGGCCGCGGGTGATCGCCGGGAGGTCGTGGCCGAGGACGGCGGGCCTGAGGCGGAAGCCGGTGAGTCCGGCCTCCTGGAACTCGCCCAGCAGATCTGCCAGTTGGGCCGGGGTGCCGGTGAAGACGCGGGCGTCGCTCCGGTACGGCTCTCCCGCGAGCGCGTCGAGACGGTCGCGGCGGGCGGCGGCCTCGGCGGGGTCGTCGTCGAGGAAGACCACCAGGTCGCCGAAGACGTGCAGGAGTTCGTCGGCGCGGCCGGCCGCCTCCTGCTCCGCGCGGATCTCGGCGACGACGGCGCGGGCCTGGCCGGTGTCGTGCGGGGTGGTGTAACCGACGTCGGCCTGGCGGGCGATGAGCCGGTACGGGACGGTCTGGTGGCCGAGGGCGGTGACCAGGGGCTGGCCCTGCGGCGGCCGGGGGGTGATGGAGGGGCCCTTGACGCTGAAGTGCCTGCCCTCGAAGTCGATGTAGTGCAGTTTGTATCGGTCGATGAAGCGGCCGGTGGCGGCGTCCCGGATCTCGGCGTCGTCCTCCCAGCTGTCCCACAGGCGGCGCACGGCCTCCACGTAGTCGGCGGCCTCGTCGAAGAGGTCGGTGACCAGGTCCTGGGCCTCGGGGCTGTCGTAGGCCTCGATGCGCGGGACGGTGCGGCGGCCGAAGTGCGCGGCCTCGTCGGGTCGTGCGGTGATCTGCACGCGCAGACCCGCGCGGCCGGTGCTGACGTAGTCCAGGGTGGCGATCGCCTTGGAGAGGTGGAACGGCTCGGTGTGGGTGACCACCGCCGTCGGGACCAGGCCGATGTGCCGGGTGAGCGGGGCGATGCGGGAGGCGATCAGCACGGCGTCGAGGCGGCCGCGGACCTGGTCGGTGCGCTCGTCCGGGTCGAGGAACCGGGAGGACTGCGGGCCGAGACCGTCCTCGATGGTGACGAAGTCGAGCAGGCCGTGCTCGGCCTCGGCGACCAGGTCGGCCCAGTAGGCGGCGGTGAACAGTTCACGGGGCCGGGCCACCGGCTCACGCCAGGAGGCGGGGTGCCAGCCGGTGCCGTCCAGGGCGACGGCGAGATGCAGCGGGGAAGAAAGCGGGGAAGAAGGGGACACGAGCAAGTGCCTTCCTGGAGATCCGTACGCGAGGGCCGGCCCTCGCGGGGGGCGGGGCACGGCGGCTGGAGCAGCTGACGGGTCAGGAACAACAGAGCGCGGTGGACACGCGCTGGAGATCGATGTGCGGCCGGGAGTGGAGGTGGGCGGAGCGGAGTACGCGGATCACGCCCGTCACCTCCTCCTTCTGGGCGCGCGACGGCGCCCGGCAGATCTCGTCGTGAGTCACAACACCCTGCTTTCCTGCGATGTTCCCGGGCTGCGGACCAGGAGCACGGGTGAGCGGAGGCGCCGGGTGAAGCCGATCGACTCGTAGAGCCGGATGGCGTTCGTGTTGTCCGGGGCCGCGTGCAGGAACGGGGTGTCGCCGCGTTCCCGGATCCCGGCGGCGACCGCGCGGACCAGCCGGGTGGCCAGTCCCCTGCCGCGGTGTGCGGGGTCGGTGCAGACCGCGCTGATCTCGGTCCAGCCGGGCGGGCGCAGTCGCTCGCCGGCGAGGGCGATCAGGCGTCCCCGGTCGCGGATGCCGAGGTAGGTGCCGAGTGCGATGGTCCGCCTGCGGAAGGGGCCGGGTCTGGTGCGGGCGACCAGGTCCAGGATCTCGGGCACGTCGTCGGGGCCCAGCCGTACCGCCTCGGGTGCGGGTTCGGCCCGCAGCGCGGTGTCGACCAGTTGGACGCCCACTCCCCCGCCGACGACCTCCCAGCCGTCCGGGACCCGGTCGACGGGCTTGATCCGTACGGTGGTTCCGGGGCCGACGAGCGTGAGCAGGTCGGCCCAGGCGGCCGGGTCGCCGGGATCGGCGAGGGCGGCTACGGCGTAGACGTCGTCGGGGTAGCGGGCGGCGCGGCCGACGCGGTCGGCCAGGTGGGCGTGCGGGCCGGTGAGGGCAGCCCATACGGCGTTGTCGAGGACGGAGGTGTCGGGTGCGGTGAGTCTCAGGGAGGCTCCGCCTCCGCGGACGTCGATCTGCTGGGCCACGGAGGCGGAGTCCTTCCCGAGTCAACCGGTGGATGTGCAGCACTTCCTGAGCGCGTGTCAGGAGTTGTCCAGCGGCAGTCCGGGCGGGTTGACCTCTGACTTGGTGACGGCGTCGTTCGAGAGGTTCCACGCGGCGAGCCACTTGGCGTACTGGCCGTTGTCGATCAGGTGGTTGATGGCGTCGGCGAGGGGCTCGGCGAGGCCGCTGTCCTTCTTCGCGGTCGCGGCGATCAGGCCCTGGAGCGACTCACCGGCGCCGGAGTACTGGCCCGCGATCTTCGTCGGGCTGGGCGTGCTCGCGGTCTGGGTGACGTGGTAGGAGAGGTTGGGGCTGGGGCCGAGGTAGGAGTCGATCTTCCCGCTGTTGAGGGCGAGGTAGATGCTCGGGCTGTCCTGGAAGTACTTGACGGTCAGCTTCTTGCCCTCCTTCTTCAGCTTGCTCTGCCACTCCAGCAGGATCCGCTCCTGGTTGGTGCCGGCGCCGACCGAGACGGTCTGCCCCGCGAGGGCCTCGTAGTCGCCGTCGAAGCTCCACTTGGAGGACTTGAGCGTCTCGAAGGCGAGGTCGTCCTTGCGGTAGGAGGCGAACTCGTACTTCTGCTTGCGCTCCTCGGTGTCGGTGATGTTGGAGAAGCCGACGTCCACCTTGCCGCTGTCGATGCCGACGAAGAGGTTCTCCCAGGTGAACCGCTTGACCTCGGGCTTCAGGCCGAGGACGGCGGCGACCAGGCGGGCCAGGTCGGTCTCGGAGCCGGTGAGCGTCTTCTGGTCGCTGCCGACGAAGCCCAGCGGCGGGGAGCCGGAGGGCAGGGTGCCGGAGCCGATGACGAGTTTGCCGCTCTTCTTGACGGCGTCGGGCAGTTCGGCGCTGATGGACTTGACCTCGGCGACCTCGAGGGTGGTCTCCTTGGCGGCGCCGTTGGACAGCCGGCCGACGGTGACGGTGCCGGCGCTGTCGTTCGTCTGCGTGGCGGCGTCGCTGTCCCCACCGCAGGCGGCGAGCCCGCCGACGAGGGTGGCGACGGCTGTCGCCGCGGTGATGCCGCGTATCAGGCCGCGTCGGGTGAAGTGGGCAGACATGTCCGTCCTAGGTGTTCGATCGTGTCCGATGAGAGAGGTGAAAGGCGGTGCGCGTGGGGGGAGTTCGTGGGAGCGGTGCGGTCACAGGACCTTGCTGAGGAAGTCCCTGGTCCGCTCGTGCCGGGGCCGGTCGAGGACCTCGGAGGGCGGCCCCTGTTCGACGACGCGCCCGCCGTCGATGAAGACGACCCGGTCGGCGATCTCGCGGGCGAAGCCGATCTCGTGGGTGACGATGACGAGCGTGGTGCCGCTGGTCGCCAAGTCCTTGATGACGGCGAGCACTTCACCGACCAGTTCCGGGTCGAGGGCGGAGGTCGGCTCGTCGAAGAGGATGACGCCGGGACGCAGGGCGAGGGCGCGGGCGATGGCCACCCGCTGCTGCTGGCCGCCCGACAACTGCCGGGGGTAGGCGGCGGTCCTGTCGGCCAGGCCGACCCGACCGAGGAGTTCACGGGCCAGTTCCTGCGCCTCCGCCTTGCCTGTCTTGCCGGTCGCCACCGGAGCGGCGGCCACGTTGTCCAGCACGGTGAGGTGCGGGAAGAGGTTGAAGTTCTGGAAGACGAACCCGATGCGGCTGCGCTGGGTCAGGATGGCCCGCTCGCTCAGCTCCTTGAGCCGCTCGCCCTGCCGGCGGACGCCGATGAGCTCGTCGTTGACGCTGACGTAGCCGATCTCCGGCTTCTCCAGGTGGTTGATGACCCGCAGCAGGGTGGACTTCCCGGAGCCGGACGGGCCCAGGATGACGGTGACCTCGCCGGGGCGCACCCTCAGATCGACTCCGTCCAGGACCCGGTGGGCGCCGTACCACTTGTGCACGCCGTGCACTTCGAGAGCTGCGGCGGTCATACGGCGGCCTCCGTGCGGATGCGGGCGCGCAGGTCGGCGAGGCCGGCCCGCAGTTTCTGGATCGGGGTCGGCGGCAGCGAGCGGGTGGCGCCGCGGGCGTAGTGCCGCTCGACGTAGAACTGGACGACGGACACGGCGCTGGTGAGGACCAGGTACCAGACGGTGGCGACCAGGAGCAGCGGCACGATGTCGCCGGGGTAGGTGGCGCCCATCGACTGCACGGTCCCGAACAGGTCGAGCAGGGAGACGTAGAAGACCAGCGAGGTGCTCTTGACCAGGCCGATGAGCTGGTTGACGTAGTTCGGGGTGATGGAGCGCAGCGCCTGCGGGAAGACGATCCTGCGGAACTGGTAGCCCTTCGGCAGGCCGAGCGCGGAGGCCGCCTCGTGCTGGCCCTGGTCGACGGAGAGGATGCCGCCGCGGACGACCTCGGCGGCGTAGGCGGCCTCGTTGAGGCTGAGGCCGATCACGGCGATGACCATGTCGGTGGCGAGCCGGGACTCGTCGAAGGAGAAGAAGGCCGGCCCGAAGGGGACACCGACGCTCAACGTCTTGTACAGGGCCGAGAAGTTGTAGAGGAAGAGCAGGACCACGATCAGCGGGATCGAGCGCAGCGCCCAGACGTAGGTCCAGCTGACCGCGCGCAGCACCGGGCTCTTCGAGAGCCGGGCCAGGGCGAGCACGATGCCGCCGAGGAGGCCGAGGACCGCGCTGTAGGCGGTGACTTCGAGGGTGATCAGGAGGCCGTCGAGGACGGTCGGCCGCAGGAACCAGTAGCCGAAGCGGTCCCACTGGTAGAAGGGGTTGGTCGCCAGGCCGTGGACGAACTGGGCCGCCAGGACCAGGACGACGGCGGTGGCGATCCAGCGGCCCGGCCGCCGCAGCGGCAGAACTCGCTGTGCTGCCAGAGGCTTTGACGGGGTGTCGGACCGGGGCGGCGCCTCGGTCACGGACACGGCGGCGCCTGGGGGTTCACTCATGAGGGGCTCCGGCGGAGTCGGGTCACCCCTGGGACACGGCGAGCGACAGCGTCCTACGGCGGCAGGACGTGACGCACGGGCACCGGGGGCTGGGCGGACAACGACACACCGCGAGCGCGGTGTTCGTCAGGAACGCGGGGGCTGGGAAGAAACGTCAGCCCCGACAGCGGGCACGGCCCGGTGCGGTACACAGTGCGCTGCTCACGCGCAGCAGGTCGACGGCCCGGTTGACGACCAGCGGGTCGCCGTACGGCCGTACGCAGCCCGGAGAACGGCGTGCGGCCGTCCTGGGAGCTGCGTACATGTCGGTCACCGTCGCTGTTCTCGGGGGTTCCGCGGAACCCTGGTGGGCCCGTGGCTGATACAGGGCCCTGCTGGACCCGTAGGTTAAGGCAGTCGTCCGAACCGCTGTCAATGCCGGTCCGTCAGGTGAAACGGTCAGGCGCTGCGAGCCGCGTGCGCGGCCCAGTCCAGAATCTGTACGGCGGCCCCGGCGGCCTCCAGGCCCCGACAGCGGGCATGGTGGCGGCGGGCGATGCCGGCCAGGTCGAGGTGGGTTCCGAAGGCCGGGTGGGCGGTCAGGCGGCGGGCGTAGCCCCACAGGGTGGGGTGGTCGGCGACGCGGTGCACGGCGGCGGCGTCCAGGTGGTGGCGGTGCACGGTGTCGAGCTGGACCAGGGTGACCCACAACTCGACGTCGGTGGCCGTGATGTGATCCCGGATCAGGTGGTCGCGTCCGACCAGCCAGCGCTCCAGGGAGCCGAGGGCGTCAAGGAGTTGCTCCAGTGCGGCGGCCCGCTCCTCGGCCTCGCCGCCCGCCGATCCGGCGTGCTGTGCGGACTGCTCGATGCCCCGGCACATCCGCTCGACGGCCTCGGTCTCCGACTCGGCGCCGCACGGGTACAGCGCGGGGCGTCCGGAGCCGAAGTGCCGGGCCAGGTCGCGGGTGATGTCTGCGGCGTGGGTGCTGACGATCCGGCCCGACCAGTCGTCGCTGAGCACCGGGGCGACGGCCGCGCCGGTGTACCGGTGCGCGCTGGCCTCGTACAGCGGGCGCAGTGCGGAGTGGCCTCCGTCGGGACAGTCGGGGACCGGGTCCAGGAAGGTCACGGGACAGACGTCGTCGAGGCCGAGCAGGCTGTGCACGACGGCGATGCGCAGACCGTCCGCGCAGGCGGCGGCCAGGTGGAGCCGGTAGCGGCGCGGCACGGCGTAGTGCCCACTGCGCGCGTCCCGTCCGATCCGGCCCCGGAAGGCGGGAGCCGGGTGGGCTGCGGGGACGTGGGCGAGCGGTGTGACGGACATGGGTCTCCCCGGGGTGTCGGTGCGCAGACGTACGCGCGGCGGAAGCGTCGTCGGGCCGAAGGTGCGGGCCTTGACAGGGCGGGGGCGGCTGCGGCCGGGCTCAGCCCAGCGGCCTGATCGCGCTGCAGACACGCAGCAGGTCGATGTGCAGGCGGGAGGTCAGAAGAGGCGAACGCCGCGGTGTACGGCTCTCTCGGCCGGCGGCCGGTGCAACGCGCCCCATGTTTCCCTACCTGTTCACTAGGATTCCCGTCTGGAGTGTCGATCGGGCCGGGGCGCACGTCAAGGGGGCGTCCACGAGGTGGGCGGGGCCGGGGGGCGGCCCCCTTCGTCCCCTTCCGGGTCAGTGCGACTCGCGGCTGACCTCCGAGCCGCTGGAGCCGACGAGGAAATCCAGGTCCGCGCCCTTGTCCGCCTGCTGGACATGGTCGACGTACAGCCGCTGCCAGCCGCGCCGCGGGTCGGCGAAGCCCGCCAGGGTGGCCGCGTTCGGGGTGCGGGCGGCGAGTTCGTCCGCGGGCACCTCCAGGTCGATGCGGCGGGCCTCGACGTCGAGACTGATGACATCGCCGGTCCGGACGAGGGCGAGCGGCCCGCCCGCCGCCGCCTCGGGGGCCACGTGCAGGACGACGGTGCCGTAGGCCGTTCCGCTCATCCGGCCGTCGCAGACCCGCACCATGTCCCGCACCCCCTGCTCCAACAGCTTCGTGGGCAGCGGCATGTTGGCCACCTCGGGCATGCCCGGGTAGCCCTTGGGGCCGCAGCCGCGCAGGACCAGGACGGAGTCGGCGTCGACGTCCAGGTCCGGGTCGTCGACGCGGGCGTGGAAGTCCTCGATGCTGTCGAAGACGACCGCCCGGCCCCGGTGGCGCAGCAGGTGCGGTGAGGCCGCCGCGGGCTTGATCAGTGCCCCGTCGGGGGCGAGGCTGCCGCGCAGGACGGCGATCCCGCCCTCCTCGACGAGGGGGCGGGCCCGGGTCCTGATCACCTCGGCGTCCCAGATCGGCGCGTCGGTGAGGTGGTCCACCAGGGGCCGTCCGGTCACGGTCAGCGCGTCGGGGTCCAGGAGGTCGGCGACCTCGCGCAGCACGGCGAGCAGTCCGCCGGCGCGGTGGAAGTCCTCCATGAGGAAGCGCCCGGCGGGCTGGAGGTCCACCAGGACGGGCACCCGGGAGCCGATGCGGTCGAAGTCGTCCAGGGTCAGTTCGACGCCCAACCGGCCCGCGACGGCCAGGAGATGGACGACGGCGTTGGTGGAGCCGCCGATGGCGGCCAGCGCCACGATCGCGTTGTGGAAGGACCCCTTGGTCAGGAAGGTGCTCGGGCGGCGGTCGCCGGACACCAGCTCCACCGCGAGCCGTCCGGTGCCGTGCGCGGCCTCCAGCAGCCGGCTGTCCGGGGCGGGGGTGCCCGCCACCCCGGGGACGACCGTGCCCAGCGCCTCGGCGACCAGTGCCATGGTGGAGGCGGTTCCCATGGTGTTGCAGTGTCCGCGGCTGCGGATCATCGACGACTCGGAGCGGGTGAACTGCTCCTGGGACAGGGTTCCGGCCCGGACCTCCTCCGACAGCCGCCACACGTCCGTGCCGCAGCCGAGCGGGGTGCCGCGGAAGGTGCCGGTCAGCATGGGCCCGCCGGGCACCACCACGGCGGGCAGGTCCACCGAGGCGGCGGCCATCAGCAGGGAGGGGATCGTCTTGTCGCAGCCGCCCAGCAGGACCACCCCGTCGAGGGGGTTGGCCCGCAGCATCTCCTCCGTGGCCATCGCCGCCATGTTGCGCCAGAGCATGGCCGTGGGCCGCACGTTGGTCTCGCCCAGCGACACCACGGGCAGATCGAGCGGGATGCCGCCCGCCTCGTGCACGCCGTCGCGCACGGACCTGGCCACCTCGTCCAGGTGGGCGTTGCAGGGGGTGAGGTCGGAGGCGGTGTTGGCGATGGCGATCTGGGGCCGGCCGGTGAAGGCGTCGGCCGGGACGCCCCGGCGCATCCAGGCCCGGTGGATGTAGGCGTTGCGGTCCTGTCCCGCGTACCACTGCGCGCTGCGAAGGTTCATCGCCGGTGCTCTTTCCGGTAATCGGTACGGCGGTCTACTATCCGGAACGCCATGCAGCATACGCAGCGCTTCCCCGCTTCGGCAGCCCCCGTCACGAACCGCGCGGAGGGCGGCCGTCCGGTGGGATCGGACCGGGTGCTCGCCGTGCTCAAGGAGCTGGCCCGGCATCCGGACGGGGCGGCGCTGGACGAGCTCACCCGGGCGATCGGCAGTCCCAAGCCGACCGTGCACCGGGCCCTGGCCGCACTGCGCCGGGCCGGTCTCGCCGGTCAGGAGCCCGGCGGCCGCTATCTGCTCGGTGACGAGTTCCTGCGGATGGCCTTCGCCCATCACGAAGCCCGCCCCGAACACGTGCGGGTGCGGCCGCTGTTGGAGTCACTGGCCGCCCGCTTCGGGGAGACCGCGCACTACGCCGTCCTCGACGGCCGAGACGTCGTGTACCGCGCCAAGGTCGACCCGCCCACCGGTGCCGTCCGGCTGACCTCCACGGTCGGCGGCCGCAACCCCGCCCATGCCACGGGGGTCGGAAAGGTGCTGCTCGCCCACGAGTTGGGCACCCTCGACGCCGTACGGCGATGGATCGGCGAGGTCCCCCCGGAACGCCGGACGCCCCGGACCCGGTGCACGGCCGAGGAGCTGCACCGCGAGCTGGTGGACGCGCGGGAGCGGGGGTACGCCCTGGACGACCAGGAGAACGAGCCCGGTGTCACCTGCCTCGCCCTGCCCGTGTACGGCACCTCGCCGCGGGCTCCCTCCGGGGCCGTGAGCGTGAGCGCGCTGGCGTACCGGACCCCGCTGCGGGTGCTGGTGGAGGCGGTGGAGGAGATCCGCGAGGCGCTCGGCCCCCTGAAGGAGCCCTTCTGATGCGCGCCTTCGTCCTCACGGCTCCCGGCGAGTACGCCGTGCAGGAGGTGCCGGTGCCCGTCGCCGCCGCCGGTGAGGTCGTCGTCGACGTCGAGCGGGTCGGGGTGTGCGGCACCGATCTGGAGTTCTTCACAGGGGCCATGACCTATCTGCACCAGGGGCACGCCGGCTATCCGATGCGGCTGGGCCACGAGTGGGCGGGCCGGGTGCGCGCGGTCGGCGCCGGGGTCGATCCCGGGTGGGTCGGGCGCCGAGTCATGGGTGACACGATGCTCGGCTGCGGGACCTGCCGCCGCTGTCGGCGCGGGCGGCAGCACGTCTGCGAGAAGCGGCAGGAGGTGGGCATCCGGGGCGGGCGAGCAGGGGCTCTGGCCGAACAACTCGCCGTGCCGGTCGGCTCGTTGTACGCACTGCCCGATTCCGTGGACCCGGAGCTGGGCGCTCTGGTCGAGCCGGGCGGCACTGCGCTGCGGGCCGCGCGGGCCACCGGGGCCGGGCCCGGCGACCGGGTCCTGGTGCTGGGCCCCGGCACCATCGGTCTGCTGGTCGCCCTCTTCGCCCGGGCCGCCGGTGCGGAGGTGCACCTCATGGGCGCGACCGAGGACTCCCTCGCCTTCGCACGCTCACTGGGCTTCCCGCACGCCTGGCGCGAGGCCACGCTGCCGGACCTGCCGTTCGACGCGGTCGTGGACGCCACCAACGCGGTCCATCTGCCCGAGCTGGCCCAGGAGTTGGTCGAGCCGGGCGGCCGGCTCGTGTACATCGGGCTGGCCGGTGAGCCCAGCAGGATCGACACCCGCGCGCTCGTCCTGAAGGACGTGACGGCGGTCGGGATCCTGTCGGCCTCCCCCGGGCTCGCCGCCACGATCGAGGCGTACGCCGAGAAGGTCATCGACCCGAGGCCGCTCGTGGCCGCGACCGTCGCGCTGGACGCGATCGGTGCCGTACTCGCCGGGGAGCGGCCACCCGGCGCCGGCCCGGGCCCGAAGATCCATGTCGACCCCCACCTCGCCTGAGCCCGGCGTGAGGGTACGGCCGAGCGCCCAGGTCGACGAGACCGCGGTGCTCGGCGAGGGGACGACGGTCTGGGACCTGGCCCAGATCCGCGAGAACGCCCGGCTGGGGAGCGGGTGCGTCGTGGGCCGGGGTGCGTACGTGGGTCCGGGGGTGCGGATCGGCGACAACGTCAAACTCCAGAACCACGCCCTGGTCTACGAGCCCGCGGTGCTCGGCGACGGGGTGTTCGTCGGGCCTGCGGCGGTCCTCACCAACGACTGCCACCCGCGGTCGGTGACCCCGGAGGGACAGCTCAAGCGCGGCGGCGACTGGCAGCCCGTGGCCGTGGAGGTCGCCGAAGGGGCGTCACTCGGGGCCCGTTCGGTGTGCGTGGCACCCGTACGGATCGGCCGCTGGGCGCTGGTCGCGGCGGGTGCCGTGGTGAGCCGCGACGTGCCCGACCACGCCCTCGTGGCCGGTGTTCCGGCGCGCCGCATCGGCTGGGTGGGGCGGGCCGGCGTACGACTGGTGGAGCGGCAGGGCGAGCCGGATGCCTGGGAGTGTCCGCAGACGGGTGCGCTGTACGACGAGAGGGACGGCCACCTCGTGGAGCGCGCATGACGCCCATTCCCATCAAAACGTATAATATTTCGGCATCCTGCCCGGCTGCCTGGGCCTTCCGATAGCGTGTCGTCCATGATCACGGGCGACAAGAAGGTGACCGCGGTTCGACCGGACGCGGTGGGAGGTTGACCGGCCGGCCGACGACCGCCGTGCTGCCGCCGTCGCTGCGCGCGCGGCTCGGGCTGGTCGCGGCTCTCGCCGCGCTGGTGGTCGCCGCACTCGCCGTCCGGTACGCCGGCGACAGCCGACCCGGCAGGGTGGACAGGTGGATCGTCCCGCCGACGGCGGACAGCGTGCGGCCTCCGTTGCGGTACCTCGCCCACAGCCTGGACTTTCTCGGGGAACCCACGGGATCGGTGATGGTGGTCGTGGCCGCCGTGACGGGCTGCCTGCTGCTTCGGCGCCCTCGTGCGGCCGTGCTCGCGGTGGCCGGCGCCGGCCTCGCCGTGGGAACCGCGACGCTGCTCAAGCACCTGGTGGGCCGCACCATCCACGGCGCCGAGAACCTGTCCTACCCGAGCGGACACACGGCCTTCCTCACGGCGATCGCCTTCGTCGCGGGGCTGCTCGCGACCGACCGGCTCGGCCTCGGCGGTACGGCCGGCACGTCACTCGTGCTCGCCGTGACGCTGGTCGCCGGCGCCGCGATGGGATGGGCGCAGGTCGCGCTGGGCGCACACTATTCGACCGACGCGCTGGGTGGCTGGTGCACCGCGCTGGCGGTGCTGCCGGTGACCGCGTGGCTCGTCGACACGGCGGCCGACCGGTGGGTGGACCGGTCGGCCGGCGCCGGTCGGCGAGAGCACCGCTGACGTCACGCCAGGCGTCGGAACACCGGCTTCACCGGCCGCCCGCCCATCCACGGGGTGGGGTCGGCGGCGTCCAGTGCCTTCCGGTACACCGCGCACGCCTGGGCGACCACGTCGACGGTGTGATCGATGTCGGCGTCGCTGAGCGCGCTGCTCACCACGAACGACGGGGCCAGCACCCCGCCCGCGAGGAGCCGGCGCAGGAACAGGGTGCGGTACTCCTGTGACGGCTGCCCGTTCTCGTCGAGGGTCGCGAAGACCAGGTTGCTGGCCCGGCCCCGGACGACGACGTGATCGCCGACGCCCATGCCGGCCGCCGCGTCGCGGACACCGGCGGCCAGCCGCTCGCCGAGGGTGTGCAGCCGCGCGGTGACGCCCTCTTCGGCGTAGACGGTCTGCACGGCCATCGCGGCGGCCAGCGAGTGCGTCTCCGCGCCGTGCGTGGTGGACAGCAGGAACACCCGCTCGTCGTCGTGCCGCAGCCCGCCCCGCTCCATCAGCTCGCGGCGTCCGGCCAGTGCGGAGACGGCGAATCCGTTGCCCAGCGCCTTGCCGAAGGTCGAGAGGTCGGGGACCACGCCGTACAGGCCCTGGGCGCCCGCCTCGGACCAGCGGAAGCCGGTGATCATCTCGTCGAAGATCAGGACGCAGCCGTGCCGGTCGGCCAGTTCGCGCATACCGGCGAGGTATCCGGGCGGCGGCTCGGTGTGGGTGGCGGGTTCGAGGATCAGACAGGCGATGTCGTCCTGGTACCGGGTGAGCAGTTCCTCCGTGGCCGCCAGGTCGCCGTAGGGGAAGGCCACCGTGAGCTCGTTGGTCGTCTCCGGGATGCCGGCGGACATCGGTGTGGTGCCGATGAACCAGTCGTCGGTGGAGAAGAACGGATGGTCGGCGCAGAGGGCCACCCGTCGGCGCCCGGTGGCGGCACGGGCCAGGCGTACGGCCGCCGTGGTGGCGTCGGAGCCGTTCTTCGCGAACTTCACCATCTCGGCGGTCGGCACCGTGGCCAGGAAGCGTTCCGCGGCCTCGACCTCCACCATCGACGGCCGGACGAAGTTGCTGCCGCGGTCGATCTCCCGCCGCACCGCCTCGGTCACCCGTGGGTGGGCGTGTCCGAGGCTGACCGACCGCAGGCCGGACCCGTACTCGATGTACCGGTTGCCGTCCACGTCCCACACATGGGCACCGCGGCCGTGGCTGATGACCGGGGCCAGGTTCTCGGGGTACTGGTCGTCGCCCTTGGCGTAGGTGTGGGCGCCGCCGGGGATCAGGGCGTGGAGCCGTTCGTTGGCCGCACGCGACCGGGGCAGTCGGAAGTCTTCGCTGGGCAAGCCGACTTCACCTTTCCGTGTGCTTGAGGACGTCGGCGAGGCTCGGGGCCTCACGGTCGCGTGGGGACATCGAGGTGACCGGTAGCGGCCAGGGAATGGCGAGTTCCGGGTCGTCGAAGGCGATCGTCACGTCCTCGGACGGATCGTGCTCACGGTCGATACGGTAAGAGGTGTCCGCGAGTTCGGTAAGAGCCTGGAAGCCGTGGGCGCATCCCGCCGGGATGTAGACGCTCTTCTGCGTCTCGCCGGACAGCTCGAAGAAGGCCCGGTTCCGGTACGTCGGCGAGTCGGGCCGCAGATCGACGACGACGTCGAAGATCTCGCCGTACGAGCACCGCACCAGCTTGGCCTCGCCGGCGCCGGAGCGCAGGTGCAGGCCGCGCAGCACGCCCCGGACCGAGCGGGACACGCTGTCCTGGACGAAGGCGTGCGGGTCGAGGCCCACCGAGCGGAACACGTCGACGTCGAAGGTGCGGCTGAAGAAGCCGCGTTCATCGGAGAACGGAGTCGGCTCGAACAGGTACGCGCCGGCGATCTCCGGGACTTGGGTCGCTTTCATGGGGCCTTCCGCGGGGCGTGGGCGTGGGAGTCCGCCGGGAACAGGGTCGTGGTCAAGGCGGTGAACTGCTGGGCGAGTTGCTCTGCGGCGACCCGGTTGCGCTCGGTGAGGGTCCGCCGTACCTCGACCGCGTGCTTCTCCAGGTCCCGGAACTGTTCGAGGAGCCGGTCGGCGTCGACCTCGCGGGCCGGGTGGCAGTACGTGCCGAGGCCCATCCGGTCCATGAGCGCGTCGCTCTTCGCCGCGTAGGACACGGCGAGCACGGGCGTTGCGGTCTTCAGCGCGCAGATCAGGTTGTGGTAGCGGACGGCCACCACGGTGTCGGCGGCCGCCATCTCGTCCATCAGGTCGGCCAGCGAGGCCGGTTCGGCCGCGGTGACCAGCGGTGAGTCGACGGCGTCGAGGATCGCGGCGACCACCGACAGGTCGCACTCGTCGCCGGTGAGGAGCCGGACCGGTCTGCCCTCCGCGACGAGCGCGCGGACGAACGTGATCGTCCCGTCGAGGTAGCGCCGGTGGATCTCCTCGGCCCGGTCGCGGTCGTCGTTGCCTCCGTGGAAGTCCATGACGCCCAGGCAGACGGGGCTCGGTGTGCCGGTGGGCTCGCCCGTCCGCGGCGCGGGCAGGTGGAACGCGAGGTCCGGGTAGACCTCGTCGCGCGCGGTGTCCACGCCCATCGCCCGCATCGCGTCGCGGGACTGGTCGTCCCGGTACGAGCGGTACGCGGCGAGCCGTGCCGACCAGCGCACCAGGGCCCGGGTCGGGCGGTTCCTGATCTCGGCGGCGCCGACGCTGACCAGCGCGACCCGGGTGCCCAGCAGCCGGCCGCTCGCGCAGAGCAGGAACAGCGAGTAGGGGAAGCCCCAGGGCCGCAGCGGCAGCGTGGCCTCCAGGACCCCCATGCCCGGCACGATCACCACGTCGTGCCGGCGCACCCAGGCGGCGGTGCGGAAGACGTCGAGGAGTTTGCCCACGCCCTTGCCCGCGATCGCCGCGGCGCGGGACGCGGTCCGGTACTCCCCGCGGTACCAGTGCAGCCGTGTCGCGGGGATCCCGAACCGGGCCGTGACGGCCTCGGGTCCACCGCACAGGGCGTCGACGGCCGCTTGCGGATGCTCGGCGCGGAGGTAGCGAAGGACAGCTTCGAGCGACCCGTCGTTGCCGAGGTTGCCGGAGCCGAGCAGGCCGAACACCCCGACGCGAGCCGGGGTCCCGTCCTTCGGCGTCATGCCCCCCTCCCTTCACGGCCGGCGACGAGGGCATCGACCGAGACGGTCAGCTTGGCCGGGTCGACCGGGGCGCGGTCCTCGACCCGCTCACCGGCGCCCGGCCGGACCCGGCTGGTCATCCACGCGGCCAGGTGGCGGTAGCACTCGCGCCGGTCGGCCGCGGACAGCGGGGCCCGCCGGATCGCCGAGGCGAAGCCCCAGACGTACTCGGCGAGCAGCCGGGGCGTCGGGTGCAGCAGGCCCGCCCGGCGCGGGTCCAGGTTGACGCACCGGGACCGCTTCGACGGGTTCGCGCGTTCGGCGCGGGTGGGGTGGTCGCGGCGGAAGTACAGCAGCTCCGGCACCTGGTGGAAGCGCCCGTGCAGGGTGATCTCGGCGACGTACGTGCGGTCCGCGTGGTGGTAACTGTCCATCGGCTTGACCCGGCGCAGCACGTCGGTCCGCATCACCCCGTAGAAGTCGTCGCCGCCGGGCTCGAACAGCAGACTGCGGAAGCGGTCCGGTGCGTGCGGCGAGTCGGTGGCGAGCGTGTACTCGTAGGGGACCTTCACCTGGCCGTCGCCGTCGATGACCGCCTGGTCGGTGTGGGCGAGGATCACGTCCGGACGTTCGTCCAGTGCCTCGATGCAGCGCCGCAGCAGGTCGCGGCCGTAGAGGTCGTCGTGCGAGGCCCACTTGAACAGCTCGCCGCGGGCCTCGTCGAGCACCTTGTTGTGGTTCGGTGTCGCGCCGATGTTCCGGGGCAGCCTGATGTACCGGATGCGCGAGTCCTGGGCGAGGTACTTGCGGCAGATCTCCTCGGTGCCGTCGGTCGAGGCGTTGTCGGAGATGACCAGTTCGAAGTCCTCGTAGGTCTGGCCGAGCAGCGCGTCGAGCGATTCGGCCAGGTACTCCTCGCCGTTGTACACGGGCAGGCCGATGCTCAGTCTGGGTCGGTCGGTCATGAGGTCCTCACTTCGGGAACGGATTCGTGGTGGCGCTCGCGCAGGGCGGACCGCAGTTGCAGCCACCACACGGCCGAGCCGCCGACGGTCGCGGCGGCGACGCCCCAGGCCGAGCCGACCGTGCCGGCCAGGGCCGCCCCGCCGAGCCCGCCGCCGACGTAGAAGGCGGAGGCGAACAGCTGGCAGCGCAGGCTGCGCCGGGCGGCCCCGAGGGCGCGCAGTCCGGCCGCCGCGCCGGTGCCGAGGCCGGCGCCCGCGACGCTGAAGGTGATGGGAACGATGAGGTGCGAGGAGGAGTGCCAGACGCCGCCGAGCAGGAGGTCTCCGAGCCGGTTCGGCAGCAGCAGCAACGAGCCGCCCCACACCAAGGCGGCGACGGCCTGTCCCCCGCCGAGCAGAAGGCAGAACTTGCCGAGGCGGTGCGGGGACTGCCGCAGCACCCGTGCCGCCTCCGGGACGGTGACCAGGGACAGTCCCATCAGTACGGCGAGGAAGGGGCCCATCAGGAGCTCGGCGCCCCGTACGGCGCCCACCGCGCCGAGCCCGACGATCGCGCCGAGCCCGTAGGCCCGCAGCTGGCTGGCGCCGCTGAGGCTGACGTTCTCGACCAGGTACCGGTAGCCGAGGTCGCGCTGCTCGCGCAGCCACCCGCGCGCCTTGGTCATCCGGGGCCGGATGCCGGACTGGAGGCAGCCGTACGCGGCGGCCACCGCGGCGGACGCGCCCCAGGCCAGCACGAAGGCGCCCACGGTGTCCACGTGGGCCGCCGCCACCATCGCCGGGACGAGCGCCACGCACCACACGACGTCGTTGACGAAGGCCTTGCGCCCGTTGCCCGCGGCGAAGAACGCGAACCGCCAGGCGTCCTGGAGCAGCAGGCCCGGCAGCATGACGCCCAGGCAGGCGAAGGCTGCCCCGAGACGGCCGCCGAGGGCCAGCCCGACCACCAGGGACAGCGCGCCGATGGAGGTGCCGACGCCGAGCGCGGTACCCGTGGACCGGGCCACCGCCCGTCGCCAGGACGCTTCCGGCACTCCGCTGAAGCGCACGGTGAGCGGGTCGGTGGACAGGCCGCGCGAGACGTTCAGCACCACGCCGTAGGTGACCCAGGCGAGGCTGAACACGCCGAACGCGGTCACTCCCAGCGAGCGGGCCACGTAGATGCCCACCGCGAAGTTGCTGATGCTGGAGGCCGCCTGGTCGGCCAAGCCCCAGGACAGCCGGCCGAGGAGGGCCCGCTTGGCGGATCCGGCCCGTGGCACCGCTGTCGGCGGGTTCTCCCCCTCGACGGGCATCGACGTCATGTCTTGATCAGCCCTGCCTCGTGCAGTGCGCCGGCCGCGTCGGCGACGGTGTCGAAGGGCAGCCCGGACCGCTCGGCGACGTCCAGCAGAGTGTGCTCGCCGTCGGAGAGGCTGAGCACCCAGAGCATGGCCATCTGGGCCTGTTTGGTGTCGCTGCGGCCGCCGAGCGCGTCGTACAGCCCGCGGCGGCCCAACTGCGGTTCGCCGTAGGGGCTGAGGTTGAGGTAGCGCCGGTTGCGGTCCAGGACGGCGAACGCCTCGCGAAGGACGGCGAGGGTGTCCGCCATCGCCTCCGGGGAGACGAAGTCCGGGTTGTCCGCCGAGGTGTGGTACTCGGGATAGCCCGCGTACGGGGTCCGGGTGAGCGAGCCGACGCCGAGGTTGAACCCGGGCGAGCAGTACTGCCGCTCGTCGTAGCCGTACGGGGTGAACTCGTTGATCTTGTGCGGGCGTTCGGAGGCGGTCAGCACGTGCCGCAGCACCCGGTCGATCTCCGCGTCGCCGCGCCTGCTCTGCTTGTAGGTGAGGTGACCCCGGTCGCCGGCGCAGGCCAGCACGAGCCCGTGCTTGACCCGCTCCACCCGCTCCGCGTTGCGGGCCAGCCAGGTGATCGCGCCGATGGTGCCGGGCGCGAAGATGAACCGGTAGGTGTAGTACGGCGTCCGCCGCGCCAGCTCCCGGGCCAGGTACGTGGCCACCGCCACGCCGGCCATGTTGTCGTTGGCCAGTGCCGGGTGGCAGACGTGGCAGGAGACGATCACCTCGTCGGCGACCTGCCCGGGGACCACGTGCTCGGCGTAGGTGAGGTGGCCGTCGGCGAGCGTGGAGTCGATGCGGACCTCGTAGTCGCCGTCCGGCATCGCGTCCAGGGTGTCCTGGGCCAGGCAGAAGCCCCACTCCGGCTTGTAGTAGCTGGTGCGGTACGGCACCCAGGACGGCTGGTCCGGCAGGGTGTGCAGGTGCGGGCGCAGCTCCGACAGCGGCATGGTCGCCGACACCGGGACGCTGTAGCCGAGCACGTGCAGGCTGGACGCGGCGAAGTCGACGACCCGCCGGCCGGTGCTGTCGGCGATGTACGCGTCGCGGATGTTCCACTCCTGCGGCACCGTCCAGTCGAGGACCTGCGTCCCGGTCGGCACCTCGTGCACCTGGAGCGGGAGGTACTCGCCGACGATGTCCAGGGTCGCCCGGACACCGTCGCCTGTGATGCTCCGGCACAGCGGGTACAGCCGCTCCACCAGGGCGTGCATCTCTTCGCCGACATCGGTCATCGGCGCCACCGCAGGGTGTCGTCGACGGTGCCGGCCTCGGACGCGGCGCGCAGCACGGCGAGCCGGGTGAAGCGCTGGTCGAAGTCCTCCTTGGTCAGCCCGAACTTCCGGTAGGCGTCGGCGAGTTCGAGCGCGCCCCGCTTGACGGACCACTCGATGTCGAAGCCGGGGATCGCGGCCCGGAACCGGGAGAAGTCCACCCGGTACGAGCGCGGGTCGGCCCCGTTCTCCCCGGTGATCCGCACCTTGGCGCCGGGCACCGCCTCGGCGACCTGCTCGGCGATCTCGGCGACCCTGACGTTGTTGGTCTCGCTGCCGATGTTGAACGCCCGGTCGTGGACCGCCTCGCGCGGCGCGGTCAACGCGGCCGTGAACGCGCGGGCGATGTCGGCGGCGTGCACCAGCGGGCGCCAGGGGGTGCCGTCGGAGAGCACCAGCACCTCACCGGACAGCAGGGCGTGGCCCACCAGGTTGTTCAGCACGATGTCGGCGCGCAGCCGGGGCGAGTAGCCGAAGGCGGTGGCGTTGCGCATGTACACCGGGGTGAAGTCGCCGTCGGCCAGCGCGTGCAGGTCGTCCTCCACCCGCACCTTGGACTCCGCGTACGGGGTCACCGGGCGCAGCGGGGCGTCCTCGCCGACCAGGTCGTCGCCGCCCGCGGCGCCGTAGACCGAGCAGGTGGACGCGTACAGGAAGCGCCGCACTCCGGCCTCGCGGGCCAGCCGGGCCAGCCGTACGGACGCGTGGTGGTTGATGTCGTAGGTGAGCTCCGGGGCCAGCGATCCCAGGGGGTCGTTGGAGAGCGCGGCCAGGTGGATCACGGCGTCCACCCCGGCCACGTGCTCGGCCGTGACGTCGCGCAGGTCGACGCGGTGTCCCTGCGGGTCCGCGGGTGTGTCGCCGAGGACGGAGTCGGCGAACAGGCCGGAGTCGAGGCCGACGACCTCGTGTCCGGCGGCGGCGAGGACCGGGGCCATGACGGTTCCCAGGTAACCCTGGTGTCCGGTGAGCAGTACGCGCATGGGTTCAACCCCCCAGGTTGAGCGTGAGTTTGGTGGTGGCGAACGCTTCGGCGTATCGCTCATGGCATTCGATGCCGCGGATCCGGGCGAGGCCGAGGAAGGCCTCCCGGTCGTACCAGGGCCGGTGCCGCTGCGAGGCGTAGTGCTCCTGAAGCAGCCGCACCTTCTCCTCGGCGATCTCGGTCGACAGCGGCTGGTAGGCCGACATGCGGCCGAGGTCGCCGTCCCACTTGACGATCTCGTAGCCGAGGACCAGGTGGTCGCGGAAGGCGGTGGGGATCAGCTGGGCCAGGCCGCGGTGGTCCTGGTGGGCGTCGTCGGTGCGCGGGGCCAGGACCAGATCCGGGTCGGTCTGCGCGCGCAGTTCCTCGACGGCGGCCTTGGCCTCGTCCCAGTGCACCGGCATGCGGCCGTCCGGCAGTTTGAGGACGGTCAGCCGCAGGTCGGCGCCCGGGCAGAAGGCGGCGAGCGCGGCCTTTTCCTCCTGCTCGCGTTCGGTACCGCCACCGGAGAGCACCAGCGCGTCGACGCGGACACCCGGCCGCGCGTGACACAGCGTCAGCAGCGTGCCGCCGGCGCCGATGGCGATGTCGTCGCAGTGCGCGCCCACCGCGACGACGCGGTCCAGGCGTTGCCCGGCACCGAGCCCGATCACGCGGTCACCGCCGCGCTGTCCTGCTCCCACACGGCCCACGGGCGCTCGCCCCGGGCGTAGGCGTCGTCGAGCGCGGCGCGCTCCTTGACGGTGTCGGTCGGCTTCCAGAAGCCGCGGTGCTGGTGCGCCACCAGGCGGCCCTGCTTGGCGAGTTGGGCGCAGCCGTCGGCGACGAGGTCGCCGCCCTCCGGAATGTGGTCGAAGACCTCCTGGCGGAGCACGAAGTAGCCGCCGTTCTCCCACAGCGGCATGTCGCTCACCGCGGTGATGCCGCCGACCAGGTTGTCCTCGCCCAACTCCACGCAGTGGAAGGAGGACTGGGGCGGCACGACCATCATCGAGGCGCCGGCGTCCCGCTGGGAGAACTTCTCGATCATCTCGGGCAGCGGGGCGTCGGTGAGGACGTCGGCGTAGTTGGCGAGGAACATCTCGTCGCCGTCCAGGTGGTGCCGCACGCGGCGCAGCCGCTCCCCGATGGGGGACTCGATGCCGGTCTGCGCGAACGTGATCGTCCAGTCGGCTATGTCGGTGGACAGCAGCTCGGTCCTGCCGCCGCGCAGCACGAAGTCGTTGGACGTCGTCTCCTCGTAGTTGAGGAAGAAGTCCTTGATGTGGTGGGCGCCGTAGCCGAGGCACAGGATGAACTCCTTGTGCCCGAAGTGCGCGTAGTAGCGCATGACGTGCCAGATCAGGGGTCTGGGGCCGACCATCGCCATCGGCTTGGGCACGTCGTCAGCGGTGCCGTTGCGCATCCGCATCCCGTAACCGCCGCAGAACAGAACGACCTTCATGCTGTGACCTTTCGGGACGCGACCTCGACGACGCTCAGTTCCGGGATGGGGAAGACCAGTCGGCCGCCCCACTCGTGCACGTAGGACAGCTGCTCGGTGAGTTCGGCCCGCAGGTTCCACGGGAGGACGAGCACGTAGTCCGGCTTGTCGGCGGCGATCTGCTCGGGCGGCAGGATCGGGATGCGGGTGCCCGGGGTGAACCGGCCGTGCTTGTAGGGGTTGCGGTCGACCGTGTACGCGAGCAGGTCGGGGCGGATGCCGCAGTGGTTGAGCAGGGTGTTGCCCTTGCCGGGGGCGCCGTAGCCGACGACCGTCTCGCCGCGTTCGGCCGCCTCGATGAGGAACTTGAGGAGGTCGCGGCGCACCTTGGCCACCCGGGCGGAGAACTCGGTGTAGCCGGACAGCTCCTGGAGCCCGGCGGCCTTCTCGCGGGCCAGTACGTCGGCCACCCGCTCGCTCGGCTCGCCGGCCACCTCGGCGGGGCGGGCCCACAGCCGGATGGAGCCGCCGTGCGTGGGCAGCAACTCCACGTCCACGAGGGCGAGTCCGCCGCTGGCGAGGGCCCGGATCGCGGAGGCGACCGTGTAGTACTGGAAGTGCTCGTGGTAGATCGTGTCGTACTGGTTCTCCTCGATCAGGGTCAGCAGGTGCTGCACCTCGATGGAGACCCAGCCGTCGTCGGCGACCAGGGCACGCAGCCCCTGGGTGAAGCCGATGACGTCGGGGATGTGCGCGTACACGTTGTTGGCCACGACGAGGTTGGCCGGGCCGTGCTCGGCGCGGACGGCCGCGCCGGTCTGAGGGCTCAGGAACTCGGTGAGCGTGGGCACGCCCTTGTCCCGTGCCGCCGCGCCGACGTTCACCGACGGCTCGATGCCCAGGCAGCGGATCCCCCGGTCCACCACGTGCTTCAGCAGGTATCCGTCGTTGCTCGCGACCTCGACCACGAAGGCGTCGGAGCCATCGGCCCCGAGTCCCGCACGCTCGACGGCGTCCGCGACGAACGTCCGCGCGTGCTCCACCCAGGAGGTCGAGAACGACGAGAAGTACGCGTACTCCTTGAAGGTCTCCTCCGGTGTGATCAGCGGCGGGATCTGCGCGAGCCAGCAGTCGGTGCACACCTGGAGGTGCAGCGGGTACGCGGGCTCCGGCTGGTCGAGTTGGTCCGCGGCGAGAAAGCTCTCACACGGTGGCGTCGCTCCGAGGTCGACGACGCTCGCCATCGCTTCCGAGCCGCACAGTCGGCATCGTGTCATCTGTTGTTCCCATCCCCCCAGCTCGCGCGGGTGTCCCCGTCGCGAGTCAGTGCTGACCGACCCGCGATCGCGGTGCGGTACTCGTCAACCAGACGGTCGAGGCCGACCGCCGGGCTGAAACCTTGTTCGTAATGGCGCCGGGCCGCCTCGCCCATCTCCCGGTTGCGGGCCGGTTCGGCCGCGATCCGGCGAAGGCAGGACGCGAGCGAGGCGGAGTCGCCCGGCCGGTGCAGCAGCCCGGTCACCCCGTCCTCGACAAGTTCGACGAAGGCGCCGTGGCCGGCGGCGACGACCGGGACCCCGGCCGCCATGGCCTCCACGACCACCAGGCCGAACGCCTCCAGCCACGTCGAGGGGGCCACCACGGCGACCGACCGGGCGATGGCCTTCTGGCACTCCGCCGTGTCGTACAGGCCGACGTAGCGCACGTCGTCCCGGCCCGCCGCCCAGGCGGTGACCTCCGCCTCCAGTGGTCCGGTGCCGGCGATCACGAGCGGTACTCCCACACCGCCGCTCGCCGCGATCTCCTCCCACGCGGCCATGAGCAGCCGTACGCCCTTGGCCTCCGCGAGCCGGCCGAGATAGAGCACATGCTCGCCGGCGTCCGTGCGGCGGGCGTCCGGATCCGGCACGAAGTTGTGCTTCACCGCCAGCCGCTCGGCTGGCATCCCGGCCTTCACCAGGACGTCGCGCTGCGCCGCGGAGATGCAGAGGAAGCGCTCCACGCCGGACCACCAGCGCCGCCGGTTGGCCGACAGGCTGACCGCGAGCGGGACGGTCGCGAGGCGGGAGCCCCGGTAGCAGCCGTGCCGGACGGCGGGCAGCGGCGTCGACCCGACGCACTCGGTGCACGGCCGGCCGTCCCGCTGGAGGGTGCCGGGCGGGCAGACCTGGGTGTAGTTGTGCAGCGTCGCCACTGCGGGCACGCCGGCGTCGGCGCAGGCGGCGAGCACCGCGGGCGACAGCAGCGGGAAGACGTTGTGGACGTGGACGACGTCCGGCCGCTCGGTGCGCAGCCGGGCGGCGAGTTCGGTGCGGACCGCCGGGTTCCACGGCACCCGCAGGGGCACCGCGACCTTGGCGAGGAGGGACATGGAGCCGATGTCGTCGCTGCGCCGCTCGAACGTCTCGACCCGGTGGCCGCCCTCGCGCAGCAGCTGCACCTCCTGGTCGACGACCTTGTTCTCGCCGCTCGGCTGCGCCGAGGCGTAGCGGTTGTGCACCACGAGGATGCGCATGCTCACCTCACCTCCGATCTCTGGGCCCAGCGCGGGACGCGTTGGCGGGGGACGGCGGGCGCCGACAGCGCGGTTGGCTTGGCAGGTGACGCCAGCAGCGAGACGGCCACGGCCAGGTGCAGCAGATACGGCGAGGCGTCGCCGAGGCCGGCCTCGGTGTACGACGCGATCGCGCAGTAGCTGATCAGGAAGATCGCGCAGGCCCGCTGGAGCGACGGTGGCCGCAGCAGCGCCACGCCGCCCAGCACGACGATGAACGCCGCCACGAGGCAGACGCCGATCAGACCCTGCTCGTTGTAGACGGCCAGCCAGCTGTTGTCGATGGGCAGCCCGCCGAACGACTTGTCGCCCAGACCCACGCCGAACCACTTCTCCCCGGTCGTCCGGGGCGCGGCCAGCAGGGCGTCCCAGACCTTGGCGCGACCGGTGAGGCTGGAGAAGTTGTCCTTGCTCTGGCCGCGCAGGAACCACGCCTGGAGCGCGCCGGCGAACCCCACCGCTGCCACCGTGGCGATCGCCACCGCCCAGGTGAAGAAGCGGCGGGCCGCGGCGCTGGTCAGCAGGAGCGAGCCGATCGCCAGCACCAGCCCGATGAGCAGGCCGAGCGTGGCCGTGCGGGTGTGGGTCAGCGCGAGCAGCACGAGGGAGGGCACGATGACGACCACCGCGCTGGTCCTGTCGGTCCGGCGCCCCAGGAGGAGCAGCACGGTGAGCCCGATGATCACCGCGGCGTACTGGCCGATCTGCGGCGGGGTGAGCGGCCACAGCGCGCCGACCAGCCGCCCGCCGTAGAGGTCGGGCAGGGCCGCGCCCGGTGAGACGGCAAGGCCCAGGGCCACCGACCCGAGCACCGCGAAGTACATCCGGATGTGGTGCCGTACGAACGTCAGGCTGCCGTCCCACCAGCGGCTGAGCAGCCACAGCGTGCCGACGAAGAGCGTCAGCCGGAAGCAGCGGAACAGCGCGCCGAACCCGGACTCCAGGTGAGCGCTGGAGATCACGCTGGTCACCAGCAGCAGGGTGAGCAGGAACACGTACGCACTGGGCCGGATCCGCAGCCGGGCGTTGACCGCGAGCGCCAGCGCGAACGCGGCGACGAGCGAGCCCATGGTGACCATCTGGATGAGGGAACGGGGCAGCGGGACGATGGTCTTCGCCCCGGCGGAACCGAGCGTGTTGAGGACCAGCAGCCCCCAGACCACCCCGACGATCCTCGGTGTGCGCTCCGCCTCCATCTCAACCACCCGCCTTCGGGTCGAGGGCGAGGGTGCTGCCCGTGTCCTGCCGGTACGGCGTGCCCTGCCACTGCGCGAAGTCGAGCACGCGGGCCGGGTCGTGGGCGACGAACTTCCAGGGTCCGACGTAGACGTTGTCGCGCCAGCGGTTGTGCTGCTCGGTGGTGATCGCGTCGGCCACTGCCTCGCCCTTGTACGGCGACCAGTCCGGATAGGTGCCGTAGTTGGACAGCACCGCCATCCGGTCGCACTTCGTCGTGCACTCGACGACGGAGGTGTCGAGCACGAAGCGGTTGGCGTGGACGTCCACCCGCTGGGTCTTCCACCGGCAGTCGGAGTAGAGCGGCGCCTTGGAGATCGCCGGCTTCGCGCAGCTACCGGTCTTCCTCACCAGCAACGTGCAGTCACCGGAGGAGGTGTTGGCCGGGCTGTTGCAGAACCGGTCGGCGTTCTCCCACAGGGTGATCCCGGACCAGTTGTCCTCCAGCAGGTTCCGGTAGATCTCGATCTTGCCGGTGCGGGCCTTGATCCGCGGCTCCCCGCCCGACTCGGACAGGTAGATCGTCGCGAACGGGAAGGTGTCGCCCTTGTCGGCCGCCTTGCGGCCCTCGACCCAGTTGTTCCGCCGGATCGTGTTGCTGCGGATGATCGCGTTGTAGCTGATCTCGTAGATGAGTGCGGCACCGTCGTTGGCCTCGATCACGTTGTTCTCGATGAGGAAGTCGTTGTTGTTGGTGTCCGCCCACAACCCGGTCCCCCGGTTGTCGTGCACCCAGTTCCCGCTCACGTCGGCGCCGTCGACGGCCCAGAACTTGATGCCGCCGGTGCAGCCGCAGCCCGGCTTGCGCCGCTCCCAGTCGCCGGTGTTGTTGCCGACGATCTCGTTGCCCTCGACCACCAGGCCGGTGAGGCGGCCTTTGCCCTTGTACGCGTTCATGCCGTACTGGCCGTTGTTGCGCAGGCAGTTGCCGCGGACCTGCTGGCGGGCACCGGCCATCAGGCCGGCACCGGAGTTGTCCTGGATCGTCGAGTCCTCGACGATCCACCCGTCGGCGGAGTCGTGGTTGACCACGCCCTCGTCGGACGGCGCCACGAACCCCTGCACGGTCAGATAGCGGATGGTGACGTCGGGGGCGTTGCCGCTGAACGCGTACTGGTTCTTCTTCCCGCCGTCGAGCACCGCGCCCGGCGCGCCGAGGTAGCGGTCCCCCTTCTTGGGGACGACCTGGGCGTAGCGGTCCGGGTCGAGCCGGTGCCTGCCCGGCCGGAGCCAGAACGTGGTGTTCGGGGGGTTGCTCCTGGTCTTGGCCGCCAGGTCGCCGACCTTCGCGGGGTCGACCGTCACCGCACCCGCCGGTGCCTTCGCCGGTCCGGCCGCGGGGTGGGCGCACACCCGGGCCAGGGACTCGGACCGGGCCCCGGACGTGGTCGGCACGGCGGTCGGTTTCGCGTCGGCTGCCGGCGTGCCTCCGTCACAGCCGGTCGCCGCCAGCAGGGCCAGCGCGAGCGGTGCCACCGCCCACGCCCAGGGCCGCCTCTTGATCCCCACGTGCCGCCCCCTAGCTGCCGAACCTGAGCACGGTGGTGAAACCCTCCGTGCCGTCGGTGGAGCCGGTGCCGATCAGGGTGGTGGCGGGTTCCTTGCGCCCGAATCCGGCGGAGTACCAGCCCAGCGGCGGCTCGGTCTCGCCGCGGTGCGCCTGCCAGGACAGGTGCGCGGGCAGGTCGAGCACGGCGGAGCGGTCCTCGCCGTCGCGCGTCCAGGTGAGTTGGGCCCGGTTCCCGACCAGGTCGGCGGTGATCGCCGGGCCGAGGTGGAACGCCAGGCGTGCCTGGCGGCACGGGCCGCGCACCTCGTCCACGATCATCAACTCATGCTTCTCGGCGGTCAGTTCCACCTTCCGTCGGTGCACAGTGCCCTGGTAGCCGTCGTGTTCGGCGCTCCAGCGGGCCGCCTCCGCCGTCAGGACCCGGCTCTGGGCATGCCGGGTCCACAGGAACGGTCCGCCGGAGACGGACTGGTCGGCGCCGTCCAGCTGGAGGGTGTTGTGCCCGAGGGTCGAGCGGAAGTACTGCCGCCACTCGGGCTGCCCGTGGTAGCAGTACGTCCCCGGGTCGGCGAGCACGTCGACGCCGTCGTGTCGGACCTCCACGGACAGGGCGTCCGCGTGGGCGTGCGCGGCGATGGACAGGAAGCCGTGCGGCCCGCCGTCGCAGCGGCACCAGATCTCCTCCGGGCCGCGCAGGATCGTCATGCCCGCGTCGGCGAAGTGGGCGGGTCGGCTCGCGGGGCGGGACACGGCCGGTCCGGTTCCGTTTTTCGCGTACGGCTTGACGAGCGCGGCAAGCAGCGGGGTGCGCACGTCGGTGGCGGTCACCTCGGGCCACCAGTCGAGCCGGCCGAACACGGCGTCCCCGGTGGTCAGCAGCGAGGCCCAGCGGTCGGTGCCCGTGCCGTCCACGATCAGACCGTGTCCGTCGTCCGCGTCGCCCTGACGCGGCGGTCGCAGCCGGTTGTCCACGACGGCCGCGAGCGCGTCGGTCATGCGCAGCAGTACCAGCCGGACGGTCGCGGGGACCGGCACTCCGGCTGCGTCGGCCTCGGCCAGCGCGGCCAGGCCGAGCTCCAGGACAAGGCCGTGGTACTCGGTGGCCAGCTCGCGGTTGAGGCCGGAGCCGTAGGTGTTGGCGCGCAGCTGCCGGTCCAGCGAGCGCAACGCGCCGGCCCGCCAGCGTGCCGACTCGGGGAACCAGTCGAACGCGCAGGCCGCGGCCAACTGCCCGGCGTCCTCGGCGATGACGTGGTTGTTCGCCGAGGAACCCCGGCTGGGGAAGGCGGCCAGCCAGCGCTGGTGGTGCCAGATCTGGTTGCGGGCCACCGGGTTGTTCTCGAACAGGTCGGCCGCGCCCGGCCAGCCGTCGAGCAGCCGGCGGACCCACACCCAGGACAGCAGCCGGATGCCCAGCTCGATGCCGCTGAGCCAATGGACGCCGCGCAGCGGGGGGTTGGCCTCCCACCACGACCGCAGGTGCTCCGCGACGCGCTCGGCGTACCGCTCGTTCCCGGTGATCGCGTAGGCGGCCGCGAGCTGGGTGAGGTACTGGTGCCGGGACGGCTCCCAGATCTGCTTGATGTCCCCGACCGCGTCCTCGCTGCGGTACGGCACGTCGAAGGCGTACCCCGAGGGGGCCCGGCGCCCGGTCTTGGGGTCGAACCACCAGTCCGGGTCGGCCAGGTCGTCGCGGACCACGCCGAAGAACTCGGCGTGCCCGTCCATCAGCCGGTCCGCCTCGGCGACGAGACGCTTCGCGGCGTCGGCGGGTACGGCGGTGATCGTCCCGGCGGGCAGGACGGCGGTGAACCGGGCGCCGGTCACGTTCGGGCAGTCGGGCGGCGCCGACCGCCAGCGCCGTCTGCGCACGGTGTCGGCCACCCGGCCCGCGACCTCCTGCGGCCCCATCCGGGACAGCCGCCGGAGGTACCAGCCCACGCTCATGGTCACTTGGACCTCGCCAACGTCACCGGCACACCACCGGCCAGGCCGGTCTGCACGGCGAGGGTGGCCGCCGTGGTGGCGACCAGCGACTCCAGCGGCACCGGCATCGGCCCGCCGGTGCGAACCGCCTTGACGAACGCCGCCAGTTCGGCGTTCTGGCCCTTGTCCCGCGCCTTGGGCAGCCGCGAACTGACCCACTTCCTACGGCCGTACACCGAGGCCCGCACGAAGTCGTCGAGCCGCAGCGCGCGGCCGTCGGCGACCAGGTCTAGCGTCTCCTTGGGGAAGCCGGACGGGCCGGTGGTGACGTAGCTGATGGTGGCGGTGGAGCCGTCCGGGTAGCGCAGCACGACCTGGAGGTCCTCGTTGCCGGACGTGGCGGTCGCGTACACCGAGACCGGGTCGGCGTCGAGCAGCCAGCTCGCCGTGTCGATGAAGTGCCCGCCCTCGCCCACGAACCGCGAGCCCTCGGAGCCCTGCTGGAGATACCAGCTGCCGTGGTCGAGACGGCCCGCGTTGACCAGGTAGCGCAGGTGCGCCGGACCGCTCCGGGCGCCGAAGTGGTTCCTGGCCTCCTGGAGCAGGGGCGCGAAGCGGCGGTTGAAGCCCACCTGGAGCCGGTCGTTGCCGGACTCCTCCACCGCCGCGAGCACGCCGGACAGCTCGTCCTCGGTGAGGGCCAGGGGCTTCTCCACGAAGACGGTCTTGCCGGCGAGGAGGGCCTGCCGGGTGAGTTCGGCGTGCGAGCTGTGCCGCGTCACCACGAACACCGCGTCGACGGACTTGTCGCCGAGCACGGCGTCGAGGTCGGTGGTCGCCTTGGCGAAGCCGAACTTCCGCTGCGCGTTGGCCCCGGACAGCGACGTCGTGGTGACGACGGTCGACAGCTCGACGCCCTCGCGCTGCGCGAGGTGCGGCAGGAGCATGGAGGTCGCGTAGTTGCCGGCGCCGACGAACGCCAGCTTCACCGGCGTCCTGGCGGCACGGGCCGGACCGGCCTTCACCGCCACCGCGGGCACGGTGACCTCCGGGGCCGTCGCCTCCGCCGCCTCCTGCGCCTGTTCCGGGTACCGGAACAGCGCGGTGACGGCCTTCAACTCGCCGTCCTTCAGGCGCTGGTAGGTCTCGACGGCGTCGTCGAAGTCGGCGACGTGGGAGATCAGGGGCTCCACGTCGACCTTGCCGCGGGCGGCGAGGTCGAGGAAGCAGGCCAGGTTGCGGCGCTCGGTCCAGCGGACGTAGCCGATCGGGTAGTCGCGGCCCTCCAGTTCGTACGACGGGTCGTAGCGACCGGGGCCGTAGCTGCGGGAGAAGCGGACGTCGAGTTCCTTCTCGTAGTACGCGTTCCACGGCAGGTCGAGGCGGCACTTGCCGATGTCGACGACCCGGCCGCGGTCCCGGGCCAGCTTGGCGGCCAGTTCGACGGGCTGGTTGCTGCCGCCGCCGGCGGCCAGGTACACCTGGTCCACGCCGTGTCCGTCGGTGAGTTCGGCGACGGCGTTCTCCACGGCGGTGGAGGCGGGGTCGCCGCAGGCCGCGGCGCCCAGGCGCTCGGCCAGCTCGCAGCGCGAGGGGTCGGGGTCGGCGCCGACGACGCGGACTCCGGCGGCGGCCAGGAGCTGCACCACCAGCTGGCCGATCAGCCCGAGGCCGATGACCAGGGCCACCTCGCCGAGCTGCGGCTCACCCTGGCGGACACCCTGCAGGGCGATCGAGCCGACGGTGCCGAAGGCCGCGTGCTGCGGCGCGAGGCCGTCGGGCACCGGGACGTAAAGGTTCTTCGGCACCCAGTTGAGCTCGGCGTGCAGCGCGTGCTCGTTGCCGGCGCAGGCCACCAGGTCGCCGACCTTCACGTCGTCGGTCCCGGCACCGACCTGCTCGACCACCCCGCACAGCGAGTAGCCCAGCGGCGTGTAGGAGTCCAGCTTGCCCATCACCTTGCGGTACGTGGCGGGCACCCCGTTGGTGGCCACGCTCTGCATGACCTTGGCCACCTGGTCGGGGCGGGAACGGGCCTTGCCCAGCATCGACATGCCGGCCTCGGACACCTTCATGAGCTCGGTGCCGGTGGAGATCAGCGAATAGGCGGTGCGGACCAGCACACCGCCCGGCTTGCACCCGGGCACCGGCACGTCGAGCACCGCCAGCTCGCCGCTCTTGTAGTTCTGTACGACCTGTTTCACCGAAGTCCCCTGATTCCTAAGCCGTTTGCCGAGTGCTCTGGCCGGACCGGGAGGTCGCGTCGCGGTACCAGTACTCGAGGGTCAGCACATGCCACAGATGCTTGGAGAAGTCCTGCTGTCCGGCGGCGTCCACGGCGACCATCCGGTTCAGCGCGTCCCGGCGCAGGAAGCCGGAACGCACGAGCTCGCCGTCGTTGACCACCTCGCGCACCAGCGGTGCCAGGTCCCGGCTCATCCAGGCCCGCAGCGGGGCGCTGAACAGGCCCTTGGGCCGGTACACGATCTCCCGGGGCAGGATCGAGGTGGCCGCCTCCTTGAGCACGGCCTTGCCCTGCCGTTTGACGATCTTGCGGTTGCCGGGCACGGCGAACGCCGCCCTGACCACCTCGACGTCCACGTACGGCACGCGTACCTCGGTCGAGGCGGCCATGCTGGAGCGGTCCGTGTAGGTGAGGTTCAGGCCCGGCAGGAACATCCGGGCGTCGCCCAGGCACATGCGGTTGACGAAGTCGTCGAGCTCGTTGTCCTGGTAGATGTCCGCGTGTTCGGTCAGGACGTCGTCGACCGTCCCGGCCAGGTCCGGATCGACCAGGGCGAGCAGCTCGTCCTGGTCGTACATGGTGTAGCTGCGCCGGAACGCGGTCTCCTCCGGCAGATCGGCGAAGGAGAGGAACCGTTTCGCGAAGCGCACGGACCTCAGTCCCCGGCGGGACGTGGCGACCGGCAGCCGGTCCACGACGGCGGACACCCCGCGCCGCAGCGGCCCCGGCACGCGCTGGTAGCGCAGTGCGATCAGGTTGGCCAGGTGCTTGCGGTACCCGGCGAACAGCTCGTCGGCGCCCATCCCCGAGAGCATCACCTTGACCCCGGCCTCCCGGGCCGCCTGGCAGATCAGGAAGGTGTTGATGGCGGCGGGGTCGCCGATCGGCTCGTCGAGGGAGTACGTCATCTGCGGCAGCAGGTCGAGCACGTTCGGGGCGATCTCGATCTCGTGGAGGTCGACGCCGAACTGCTGGGCCACCTGCCGGGCGTAGCGCAGGTCGTCGGGCATGGCCTCGAACCGGGCGTCCTCGGCGCGGAACCCGATGGTGTAGGCGGAGATCCCCGGCTGGTGGCGGGCCGCGAGGGCGGTCAGCCAGCTGGAGTCGAGGCCGCCGGACAGGAAGGTGGCCACGGGGACGTCGGCGAGCAGGTGCTTGCGGGTCGACTCCTCGACGACGGCGGCCAGGTCCGGCAGTTCACCGGACCGGGCCCGCTCCTGGCCCTCGGCGGCGACGTCCTTCAGGTTCCAGAACCGGCCGCGCTCCACCCGGCCGTCGGGCCGGCACCGCAGCCAGCTCCCCGGCGGCAGCTTCTCCGCCTCGCGGAAGGCGCACCGGGTGTCCGGCACCCAGTAGTAGAGCAGCGAGGCCACCAGCGCCGCGTGGTCCACCTCCAGCGACCCGCCGGTCGCGGCGGCGAGCGCCTTGAGCTCGGAGGCGAACGCCAGACCCTCGCCGCGCCGGATCAGGAACAGCGGCTTGATGCCCAACTGGTCGCGCACCAGCACCAGTTCGCCGGTGCGCTCGTCGAAGACGCCGAACGCGAACATGCCGCGCAGCCGGGGCAGGCAGTCCGTACCCCAGCGCCGCCAGGCCTCAAGCAGCACCTCGGTGTCGGAGGTGCCGCGGAAGCGCACCCCGGCGGCCTCCAGCTCGGCGCGCAGCTCGGGCGCGTTGTACAACTCGCCGTTGTACGTCAGGACGAGGCCGTCCTTGGCCATCGGCTGGGCGCCGGTCTCGGACAGGTCGACGATGGACAGCCTGCGGTGCCCGAGCTGGACCTCGCCGTCACCGACGGGGTGGCCGTAGCGGCCCGCCCCGTCGGGGCCGCGGTGGGCGAGGGTCTCGGTGAGCCGGTCGGTCACGATCTTGCCGTCCGGCCATCGGTAGGTCCCTGCGATGCCACACATGTCCTACCGCACCTCCTGGTCGCTGTCCGGGACGCGTGCGGCCCACATCGGCTGTCGTTCCGTCTTCACCTGGCCGTTCCCGTTCTGCCGGGCCGTCCGCTCGCTGTGCCCCCGCAGCGCGACGTGCAGCCCGTCCCACAGGGTGCCGTCGGTACGGTCCCGCGGATCGGGGTCGATCAGCACCACGCCGACCACCGTGATGCGCTGGTCCGCGAGTTGCCGCGCCACGGTGTGCAGCCAGGCGGCGCTGCCGTGTCCGGCCCGCACGACGAGCACGGTCTGGGTACCGAGGTACCGGAGGTCGGTCCACGCGGTGCCGGGTGCCACCGAGCCGACGCCGAGCAGGCGCCCGCCGTCCGGAACCGTGGTGGCCTGCCGTCCGCTGACCACGGTGGGGTCCCCCGGCTTCGGGCGGCGGCGGGAGAGCTCCGAGTTCGGCAGCCCGTCGACGACGGCCACGGGCCCGTCGGCCTCCAGTGCCCGGGCGACGTCCAGGGCGATCTCGCTCGTGCTGCGCGCACAGCCCAGTTCCAGCAGCGACAGCGGCTGCGCGCAGTCGCGCGCGGTGCGGGCCAGGGAGACGGTGAGCCGTTCGCGTGCCAGCCGGGTCCGCCGGCGCTGCCACGGTCTGCCCGACCGGCGGGGCAGCTCGGAGACGACCGAGGCACCCAGGTTCGCGGCGATGTCCCGGCGCAGTACGGGGCGGTCCGCGACCACCACGCCGACCGCGGCAAGGGCGAGCCCGAGGAAGAGCCCGAGGACCAGTCCGATCCCGGCGTCGGTGGCGGCGGCCTTGGGCAGGGAGTGCCGTACCGGGCTCGGGGCGTCCACGATCTGCGTGCCGGCGACGACCGCGGGCGTGCCGGTGCGGGCGTCGGCGGCGCGCGCGTCGAAGTCGGAGATCCGCGAGTTGAGTTCGGCCCGGCGGGCGTAGAGCGACTCGAGGCTCGCCGCCCCCGTCGTGTCGCCGGCCTCGGCCCGTTCGTTGATCTGCTTGTTGACCGAGGCGAGTTCGTCGCGCGTACGGTCGCGCTGGTCGAGCAGGGCCTTGGCCTCGGCCTGCGCGGTCGCCTTCATCCGCTGCACGTGGTCCGCGACGAAGGCGTCGGCGAGCGCCTTGGCACGGGCCACCGCCTGCGCGTCGTCGTCGCCGGTCACCTCGATCTGCAACAGGTTGTTGGTCAGGCCGGTGCCCTGGTAGTCCTTCATGAAGTCCGCCGGTTTCTCCGGGGACTTGAGGGACTTCAGGGCGGCGTCGGCGATGCGCGTGGTGTGCAGCAGCGCGACGTCGGTGCGGATCAGCGTTCCGGTGTCGTTCGGCTGGTCCTCCGCGTGGGCGACCAGCACCTTGGTCGTCGCGCTCGGCGGCGGCGGCATCAGGACCGCCACGGCCGCGCCGGCCGAGAAGCCCAGGACCGCCATGGCGCACCACAGGCGGCGGCGCCTGCGCACTGCCACCACCAGCGCCTGGAGGTCCAGGAGCGGCGTGGCGGCCGACTCCGGTGACGTCGTGTTCGTCGTCACGCCCGACCTCCCGTCGCACGGCCGGGAACCGCGAACGTCAGCGTGGCGTCGTCCGGCAGGTCGGCGGCAGAGCGCGTGGGGCGGGCCTGGACGGGGCCCGCGACGACGACGCCGACGACGTCGTGCCGGCCGTCCGCGCACGCCTCGGCGATGCCGGCGAGCTCCTCCGCGGTCCGGCTGTTCGCGCTGAGGACCACCACGGCACCGTTCTCCGTCCCTCGGTCCGGCACGATCGGCCGGTCCACCGACACTTCCACCACCCGCAGCTGCGGGTCGTTCTTGGCCTCGGCGAGGAGCTGCCCCGCGGCCCGGCGGGCGATCTCGTCGCCGTCCGGTACGACGACCAGCAGCCGCCGGGGGGCCGGCAGCTGCTCCCGGAGCCGGGCGCACACCCGCCGGTAGCGGAGCCGTCCGGCGGCCTCGTCGACGGACTTCTGCGGGGCCGGTTCGTCCCACCGGGTGTCGGTGCCGAGGAGCCGGCGGATCCGGGCTCCCCGGACCCCGCTCTCCGTCCCGTGCACGGGCCATTCACCGGGCACGTCCACGGCGCCGAGCAGCGTCGAGCCCAGGGCCGCGGCGATCTCGGGTTCGGTGCGCAGCCGACGGTTCATCCGTGCGGCGACGAGATGGCCGACGACCGCGAGCAGGAAGAACACCAGCGCCCCGCCGACGACGAGGTGGATCCTCGTCGGCGGCGCCTCGCCGGTGGGCCGGGGGGCCGGCCCCATGACGACCATGCCGGATCTGCTGGTCGACGGGTCGGCCTCTTCCAGCTTCTTCATGGCCGCCTCCAGCGAGGTGCGCAGGTTCTCGAGTGCCGTGCGGGACTGCACGCTCTCCACGGTCTGTCCCGGGTCGGCCGCCTCGGCGAGCTCGGAGATGCGCCGATTGGTCTCCGCCACCTGCTTGCGCAGCGCCTCGGTCTGTGCGGCCACCGAGGCGTCGGCGCCGCTGCCCGCGACCTGCGCGGCGAACTGCACGAACTGCTGGGCCACGCCGTCGGCGAGATGCT
The DNA here is from genome assembly GCF_029893805.1 of Streptomyces sp. SAI-135. Classification (NCBI taxonomy): domain Bacteria; kingdom Bacillati; phylum Actinomycetota; class Actinomycetes; order Kitasatosporales; family Streptomycetaceae; genus Streptomyces; species Streptomyces sp. SAI-135. Next base: position 7,855,351 of record NZ_JARXYP010000002.1, on the reverse strand, counting down.
GCGCGCGCTCCGGGGTGTCGGCCGTGCCCGAGATCGTGATGATGTTCCCGTCGGCGGCCGTGGCGCTCACGTCGTCCCGCAGCTCGGAGCGGCTGACGTCGGACCAGTGCAGGGCGTCGGCCGCACGGTCGACCACGGTCAGGCTGGTGGCGATGTCGACCTGGGTGAGCAGCTCGCGCTCCTCCCACACCCCCGGCAGCAGGACCGATGCCGATGCGGTGTATCTCGGCGGGAACACCAGCACCGAGGTGCCGTAACCGAACAGTGCGCCCACCACGGCGAGGACGGCCAGGAGCCGCCACCGCCGCCGGAGTATCCGCCCGATCGTGACAAGGCGGATGGTGTCTTCGTTCAACTGCGCTGCCTCTTCTTCCTCGTGCGCACCGGACCGCTCGCCGGCACCGCGTCGCGGTTCCGGCAGGCGGCGGCATAGGCGGCGAGCAGCGACGCCTGGGAGTTGCGCCAGGAAAGCTGCCCGCCGATCCGCTCCTGGCCGATCTTGCCCATCCGGGCCCGCCTGTCCGGGTCGTCCAGCAGCACCGTGATGAGCTCGGCGAACCGGGTCTCGTCGTTGGCGGGCGCGTAGACGGCGGCGTCACCGGCGGAGACGCGCGCCTCCTTCAGGTCGAAGGAGACGATCGGCCGGCCCATCGCCATGTACTCCAGGACCTTGTTCATGGTCGACACGTCGTTGAGCGGATTGCGCGGGTCGGGAGAGAGGCACACGTCCGCGGTGGACAGGTAGCGCAGCAGGTCGGCGTCGGGGATGCGTCCGGTGAACTGCACCTGCTCGGTGAGCCCGAGCTCCCGGGACAGCTCCACCATCGCGTCGAAGGCGTCGCCGGAGCCGACGAACACCGCGTGCCAGTCGGTCCGCCCGAACTCGTCGCGCAGCTTGGCGAGGGCGCGCAGGGCGTAGTCGACGCCGTCCTGCGGGCCCATGACGCCCAGATAGCACAGCAGATGGGGCTTGCCGCGCTTCAACTCAGGCTCGGGCGGCACCGGTTGGAACCGCTCGATCTGGGGTGCGCTGCGCACCACGAAGACGTCCTCGGGCCGCTTGCCGCCGCGGCTCACAGCGACGTCCTTGTAGCTCTCGTTCGTCGCGAGCACGATGTCCGCGGCCCGGTAGGTCCGCCGCTCCACGGCGCACACGGCGCGGTAGAGCAGGTCCTTGCCGCGGTCGAAGCGGGAGAGGTACAGCTCGGGCACCAGGTCGTGCTGGTCGAAGACGAACCGCGCGCCGAGCCGCCTGAGCCTGCGGGCCGCGAGGAACAGCAGGTCGGGCGGGTTGCAGGCGTGGACCACGTGGACCGGGCCGACCTTGCGGGCGAGCCGGGCCGTGTGCCAGAGCGCCGAGCCGTACTCCTGGAGATATCCGGCCGGTCCTCCGGTGGCGGCGCGCAGCGGGTAGCGGTGGATCCGCACCCCGTCGATCACCGCCTCCGGCTCCGTGTCCCGCTTCTCGCCGCGGGGGCAGATGACGTGCACCTCCCAGCCCGCGTCGCGCAGCGTCGTGCACTCCTGCCACACCCGCCGGTCGAACGGCACCGACAGGTTCTCCACCAGGATCAGCGCGCGCCGGCCCGAGCCGTCGCCGCTGACTTCGTTACCAAGCAAGGCCCACGTATCCCGGTTCGGTCCGGCGCGTCTCGGCGTCGGGAAGGCGGATGAGGTCGACGATCACCGGGCCGCCGCCATGAGGCAGGGCCGCGAGGACGGCCGGGTCTTTGGTCCCGACCAGGCACACCTCGGCATGGTCGAGCACCTCCTCGACGGAGTCCGCGAGCAGCTGCGCGAGGTGCGGCAGCCGGGTCTCGATGTACTCGCGGTTCGCGCCGATCAGCCGGGACAGGCTCACGTTGGCGTCGTGGATCCGCAGGTCGTACCCCTTGCCGTGGAGCCGCTCCGCCAGCTCGACGAGCGGGCTCTCGCGGAGGTCGTCGGTGCCGGGCTTGAAGGAGAGCCCGAACAGGCCCACCTTCCGCTTGCCGGTGCGCTCGACCAGGTCCACCGCACGCTGGAGGTGGTCGGAGTTGGAGGCCAGCACATGGGAGAGGATGGGCACCGAGACGTCGGCCCGCTGCGCCGCGTGGACCAGGCTGCGCAGGTCCTTGGGCAGGCAGGAGCCGCCGAAGGCGAAGCCGGGCCGCAGGTAGGCGGGGCTGATGTTCAGCTTGCGGTCGGCCAGGAAGACGTCCATCACCTGGTGCGAGTCCACCCCGAGCGCCTGGCACACCGCGCCCAGTTCGTTCGCGAAGCCGATCTTGAGGCCGTGGAACGCGTTGTCCGCGTACTTGATCGCCTCGGCCGTCGGGACCGGCACCCGGAACACCTCGCCGGGCAGGCCCTCGTACAGCGCCGCCACCACGTCACCGCTGGCCGCGTCCAGCTCACCGATGACCGTCTTGGGCGGGTCGAAGAAGTCCCGCACGCTGGTGCCCTCGCGCAGGAACTCCGGGTTGACCGCGACCCCGACGTCCACTCCGGCGGTGCCGCCGATGTTCTTCTCCAGGATCGGCACCAGGAGGTTCAGGCAGGTGCCGGGGAGCATGGTGCTGCGGAACACCACGGTGTGCCGGCTCCCCTGTTCGGCCCCCTCGCCCAGAGCGGCGCCGATCTCCTCCGTGACCCGCTCCAAGTAGGTGGTGCACAGGCTGCCGTTGGGCTCCGAGGGGGTGCCCACGCAGATCAGCGACACCTCGCTGCCCATGATCGCCTCACGGACGTCGGTGGTGGCGCGCAGCGCCCCGGTCGCCACGACCTCCGCGGTCAGCTCGCCGATCCGCTCCTCGACCACCGGGGCCTTGCCGTCGTTGACCAGGTCGACCTTCACCTGGTTGACGTCCACGCCGATGACCTCGTGCCCCATGCCGGCCAGGCACGCGGCCGACACGCAGCCCACGTAGCCGAGCCCGAACACGCTGATTCTCATGACCCGTTCCTCCCCCCAGCCAGGCCCTTGCGGCCTGCGGTCTGCCCGCCGTCCCGACGGCGCCCCCCGCACATCAGTAGGCCCCCTGGCCGTAGATCACCGCGCGCAGCGTCTTCCACAAGATCACCGCGTCCAGGGCCAGCGACCAGTCCTCCACGTACCGCAGGTCGAGGCGGACGGCCTCCTCCCACGGCAGGTCGCTGCGTCCGCTGATCTGCCACAGGCCGGTGAGGCCGGGCTTGACCAGCAGTCGCCGCCGGATGTCCGGGCCGTACGCGGCGGACTCCTCCGGCAGCGGAGGGCGCGGACCGACGAGCGACATCGATCCGGTGAGTACGTTGAAGAGCTGCGGGAGTTCGTCGAGCGAGTACCGGCGCAGCACGGTTCCGATGCGGGTCACCCGGGGATCCCGGCGCATCTTGAACAGCAGCCCCGCGCCCTCGTTGCGGTCGGCCAGCTCGGCACGGGCCAGGTCGGCCCCCACGACCATGGTGCGGAACTTGAGGATGGTGAACTCGCGGCCGTCCTTGCCGACCCTGCGCTGGCGGTAGAAGGCCCCGCCCCGGCTGTCCGCCACCACGAGCAGTCCGACGCAGAGCATCAGCGGCGCGAACAGGACCAGCAGGATCGCCGAGCCCAACCGGTCGGCGACCGCCTTGATGGCCCGGCGGCCTCCGGTGAACGTCGGCATGCTGACCCGCAGCAGCGGGATCCCGAGCACGGCGTCGACGTGCAGCCGCGGCCCTGCCACCTCCATGAGCACCGGGGCCACGACCATCTCGGCCTCGCTGCCCTCAAGGTTCCAGGCCAGCCGCTGGAGCCGGTCCGGTGTCCAGTACGGGTCCGGTGTGATGGCGACGACGCGATAGCCGTCGTTGTCCACGTACTTGGCGACGTCCGTCAGCTGGCCGACGACCGGCACTCCGTCCAGTTCGTCACCGTCGAGCCCGCGGCCTTCCGTGGTGCACACCCCGTCCACCCGCCATCCGAGGTGCGGGAACTTCCGGGTGCGGCTGATCAGGTCGCTGACGGTGGCCGGGCTCCCGGCGGCGAGCACCGGTCTCAGACACCGGCCCTCCTTGCGCTGCTTGTGCAGCCCGAGGCGGAGCACATAGCGCGCGGTCATGGTGACCAGCGCGATGGCGGGGATCGCGACGAAGATCCAGAGCTTGATGTTGCGTGAGGTGAGGGCGATCCCGCCGAGCGCGAGCACGACGGTCGCCGCGAAGAGTGAACGTCCGAGCCTGCGGAATTCCTCGGCACCCTGGCCGAGCACGGCCGGTGCCCATGCCCGGCCCACCGCGAGCGCTCCCAGCACCAGCAGTTCGGTGCCGAACGCGAGAATCGTCCATTTCTCGTGCCAGTTGGCCGCGTCCCGGGCCCCGAAGAACTCGCCGATCCCCGCCACCACGAAGGCGGTGGTCACGGTGTCGCTGGTGATCACGGTACGGCGGTACCGCTGCTCCCAGTCGTTCGCCGGCTGGCCCATCGCCCCGTCCGCCAGACGCTCGTGCGCCGACGGAAGGGGCCTGACTATTCCCCCCTCCCGCACAGAACCCCCCCGGTCCCCAGTGGTACGACGTGGATGCCAGACATCGTTCCTCCCCCCAGGAGGCCCCCGCCTCCCGCCACGTTCCTCGCAGGACCCCCCGCCCTGCGCCGTGCTGTTCCTCTCCCGGGAGACACGGCCCGCGCATGACATGCCTACGTCAACACTGCGCAGGCAACTCACCTCGAAAGCAGCGGACTTGCCCCTTCCGCCGGTCTCGCAGTTGCGCGGGAACCCACTGAACCTCGGATGCTCCCCGCACCCGAAGCCCCCCTCGGGTTCCAGAACCGATCACCCCCGAGCCTGACGCCGAGACGTTTCTGCTCAGTGTCCGCAGCATCGGACCCATAGATCACTATTTGTCGCCCCGTGTCCCACCATGGGCAGCAAGGTCAATCTAGACCATCGGGACCCGTCTGCAAGGGGGGATGTGTGGAATATGTGCTTACGATTTGGAGATAGGGGTAATGCAGCCACCATCACAGTGGGTGTTTCGGCCATGGGGGCGACCCTCGCGACCTGCGACGACGGAAGTTCCGGGAGGCGGGACGACATCCCGCGGGGCGGGCGCCGGGCGGCACAGCCGACCAGGACGCCGATGTCCGCAGGCCGGGATCGCCGGCTCCATCGGACGGGATCGGCCGGCTCCGCCGGACGGCTCGCCCAACTCGCCTCAGCAGGGGGCCTCGTGGGCGGCCGCCTGCCTCGGCGTGCGGAACGGGGTGACCGGCCCGTACCGTCTTACGGTCCGCACGCCACCCCCGCGCGGGACGCCCCGCTCACCGCGTTCGGTGCAGCTCGGCCTCCACCGGGTCGTCCTCGAGGAACCCGCCCGACTGGTGGTGCCACAGCTTCGCGTACGGCCCGTCCAGGGCGAGCAGTTCCTGGTGGCTGCCCTGCTCCACGATCCGCCCCCGGTCGAGGACGACCAGCTGGTCCATGCCGGCGACCGTGCTCAGCCGGTGGGCCACCACGAGCGCCGTCCGTCCCTCCATGAGCCGCCACAGCGCTTCCTGGACCAGGATCTCGCTCTCCGAGTCCAGCGCGCTGGTCGCCTCGTCGAGCAGCAGGATCGGGGCGTCGCGCAGGATCGCCCGGGCGAGCGCGACGCGCTGGCGCTGTCCGCCGGACAGTTTGACGCCGCGCTCCCCCACCAGGGTGTCGAACCCCTCCGGCAGCGCGTCGGCGAACTCCGTGACGTGGGCCGCCTCGGCGGCACGGCGGATCTCGGCGTCGGTGGCGTCGGGCCGGGCGAAGGCGATGTTGTCCCGCAGGGTCCGGTGGAACATCGCCGGGTCCTGCGGCACGTAGGCCATGAGACTGCGCAGGTCGCTCTGGCGCAGTCTGCTGATGTCCTGTCCGCCGACGAGGATCCGGCCGCCGTCGATGTCCTGCATCCGCAGCAGCAGTCGGGTGAGCGTGGTCTTGCCGCCGCCGGAGCGGCCGACGAGTCCCACCTTGGTCCCGCCGGGCACGACCAGGTCGAGCCCCTCGAAGAGCCGCTCGGCGCCCGCGTGGGCGAAGCTCACCCGCTCGAAGCGGACGTCCGCGGCGCCGGGCAGCAGCGGCTCGGGCGACGGCGGGTCGAGCACGGTCGGCGGGGTCAGCAGCAGTTCGGTGAACTGCGCGGCCTCCGTCATCGAGCTCTCCAGGCGACGGTAGATCTGGTTGAACTCGAACATGATCCGGGTCGCGTTGGAGTAGTAGGTGAAGGCCACCACGACCGCCTCGACGTTGTGCCCGCCCCCGCCGAGGGCGACCGCGAGCAACAGGCCGAGCGCGTTGGTCACTACGGACATCGGCGCGACGAAGGTGTCGATGCGCAGGTTGCCGTAGTCCCAGGACCTGAGCATCAGCCGGCGCGAGACCGCGACCCGGGAGCGGTGCTCGGCGGCCTCCCGGGCCTCGGCGCCGAACGCCCGGACGGTGTCCATGTTCATCAGGCTGTCGGCGACGTGCCCGGACACCCGGGCGACAGCCGCCTCGCGCTCGGCCACCAGCATCTGCCGGCGCCGGATGAGGGGTGCCGCGCACAGCGCCGTCAGCGTGATCATCGTCAACAGCCCGACGACGAGCAGCGGTTCGTAGCGCCACAGCACCACCGAGCCGAACAGCAGCGGGACGAGGCTGCCCACGATCTGGAACGCCAGGGTGTCGACGAACGGCTCGAAGCGGGTGGCGAAGCTCAGAACGCGCTTGGTGAGCGACCCGGCGAAGTTGTCATGGAAGAACGAGGCGTCCTTGGCGAAGAGTTCGTCCATCCCGATCACGTATAGGTGCTCGATGCCGAGGGCGTCGAGACGGTTCAGACAGTGCAGGGCGACCCGCCACAGCGCTTCCGCGAGCAGCAGGACGCCGGCGAAACCCAGGACGTACGGCAGCGCCGAGCCGACGGTCGTGCCGCCGCCGTCGGCGATGGTGCCGGCGAGCTTCGCGACGATCAGCGGCGCGATGTAGTTGATGCCGATGCTGCCCAGCGCCGACAGCAGCATGGCGGGCAGCGTCAGCCACCGAAGACGGGCCAACTCCCTTCCGTAGTAGCGAAGTGCGAGAAGCACCGCCCCCTTGGGCGGTGCGGTCTTCTGTGCCTCAGGCGTCTGCATCCTCACCCTGTGTGTTCGAAGGATTGCGGTCCGAGTTCGGCAGTGTCCCGCGGCACCCACCTCGCGGTCCACGCGTTTTCCGGCAGGTCACGCCCGTTGGGGACCGTCAAATCCCAAGTGACGCAAGGGGATTGACGTAGAAAGCGCTTGCCGCCTACGGTCCCCCGAATGGGTATGCAGCGAAGATTCGGCTGGGCCTCGCTCGCCGCGGCGACCACCATGGCACTGGCGGCAGGAGTGACCGCGGCCCCCGCCGCCCACTCCGCGGACGATCCCGTGCAGGTCGTGGTCGACGGGGACGACGTACGCGCCGACAACATGAACGGCCTGACCTACAAGGGACTCGGTCTGCTCAGCTGCAACAGCACGAGCAACCTGCTGATGGACTACAAGGCGGAGCACCCGGACCGCTACTGGCAGCTCGTCCGAGTGCTCTTCGGCGGGAGGAACCCGCTCATCAACCACGTCAAGATCGAGATGGGGTCCGACACCAACACGTCGACCGGCGCCGATCCGGCGACCATGCGCACGGCGGACGAACTCGCCGACGCCTCCCGCTCCCCCGGCTTCCAACTGGCCGCCGACGCCAAGACGGTCAACCCCCGCCTCAAGGTCTCGATCCTGCGCTGGGTCATGCCCCAGTGGGTGCAGACCGAATGGAACAAGGGCACCGGCACCGACGAGATGTACAAGTGGTACAAGGAGACGATCCTCGACGCGTACGAGAAGTACGGGTACATGGTCGACTACGTCGATCCGGACACCAACGAGACCACGAAACCCGACGTCTCCTTCATCAAGTGGTACAAGAGCACGCTGGTGAACGACACCGACTTCGCCGATCCCCGCTACGGATTGACGCCTCGTCAGCAGAAGGCGGCGGCCAAGGCGTACCACGCCGTCAAGATCGTCGCCTCGGACGAGAACACCACGAAGAACATCGGGCCCGCGATGCTCACGGACACCGAGCTCTTCGGCATGGTCGACGCGGTGGGCTACCACTACACCACCGACGACCGGCTCGACGGCACCCCCGACAGCGCCACCTACCGGCCCTACACGAAGCTGGCGACCGGCGCCGCCGCGGGACAGGACAAGGAGGTCTGGTACAGCGAGGGCGTGGGTTCCTTCGGCTGGACGGACTACCGGGTGGCCAACACCGAGGGCCCGGGCGGCGCGAGCACCGGGATCGGCGGCGTGCAGAGCGCCCTCGACCTCGCCAACCGCTCCGTGAAGAGCTATGCCAGCTCCAAGCGGACGCACTACATCTTCCAGCCGGCGATCGGTGCCTTCTACGAGGGCGCCCAGTACAGCCACAAGGAACTGGTCAGCGCCCGCGACCCGTGGTCCGGGAGCATCCACTACGACGCCGCCGTGTACGTGATGCAGCACTTCACGCAGTTCGCGAGGACCGGCTGGGAGAACGACACCAACACGGCCGGCATCTGGCGCACCGTGCCGGAGGCGAGCCACAGCGGAGCGAGCGGCACCGAGAACGTCGACGGCTCCAACGGCGCGCCCAGTTACCTGACACTCGCCGACCCGAGAAGGACGGACTTCTCCACGATTGCCGTCAACGACAGCGACCGGACGCAGAGTTACCGCATCAAGGCCGAGAACATGGACCTGGGCGCCGATCCCGTCATGGAGGTCTGGGAGACCCGCGCGGCGGACCCCGGCCAGGCGTACGACGCGAACTTCAAGCACCTCGCGGCCCGGCTCCGCCCCGACGGCGAGGGCTACTTCACCTACACCGTCGAGCCGCGCTCGATCGTCACGTTCACCACGCTCGACCGCAGCCACGACAAGGCGACGGCACAGCGCCTCCCGCGGTCCGCGGCCCGCACCGTGCTCGACACCGACGCGAGCGGCAAGCGGCACGACACCCGCGACACCGTCCTGTACGCCGACGACTTCGGCTACGAGGAGGAGGGCCGGGTCCGGGTCGGCACCGACAACGGCGCCCGCACGGTGTCCCAGCCCTATCTCAAGTCCCGTGGCAACCAGCCCCGTTACCTGGTCGACCAGACCGGCGCGTGGGAGGTCGGCAAGGACGCGAACGGCGACGAGGTGCTCTACCAGTACCTCGACCAGTCCATGAAGGACACCGGCGCCTGGAACCGGAACACCCCCAACACCACGGTCGGCGACTTCCGCTGGGAGAACTACAGGGCCTCGGTCGACGTCTCCTTCCCCGACCCGCACGGCGGCCTCGCCACCCTGGGCGTACGCCAGCAGAAGGGCATGGCCGCGACCGACGCCGCGTACAGCGTCGGGATCGGGCGGTCCGGGAACTGGACCTTCTACAGGTACGGCACGGCCGTCAGCACCGGGACGGTCACCGCGTCCGAGGGCTACCGCCTGGCCGTGGAGGCCAGGGGCGCGACCGTCACCGCGTACGTCGACGGACAGGCCGTCAGCACGTACCAGGACCCGGCACCCGTGACCGGGGGCCGCGTCAAGCTCGGCACCGACTTCCACCGGACGGCCTTCGACAACCTGAAGGTCGAGAAGGTCGCCGGCCACACCCCGTACGCCACCGCGCTGACCGACAACATGGACCGGACGGTGGCCTACGACGGCACCTGGAGCCGCAACGCCGCGCTGGGCGACGCGATGAACTGGTACCGCACGACGTCGACCAGCGGCACGGCCGGCGCGACCGTCACCGTCCCGTTCCGCGGCACGCGCATCGACGTCATCGGCGGCAACGACGGAAGCGCGGTCCTCGACGTCTCCGTGGACGGCCGGACGGTCGCGGTGGACGCGAAGACCACCGCCACCGACAAACGCCGGGCGACGTACTCGCTGCGCGGTCTGCCCGACGGCCGACACACCGTGACCTTCACCCTGAAGTCCGGCAAGATCGTCCTCGACGCCTTCACGGTGTTCTCCGAGGACGTGAACGGGCGCGTGCCCTCCAGCACCGGACCATGAGCTGACGCCCGGCCCGGAGGGCTACGGCGGCGCCCCGGCCCGTGGCCCCCGGGTCACCCCCGGCGGGTGAGGTCGCGCGGGCGTCACCGTCGGATCCTTCGAGGACACAGCGATCCGGGTCCGGGGAACGGTCCTCGCATCCGTGGCGCGCCTCGCTCCCGCCAAGCCAGGAACTTCGTCACCGCCTTCAGCCGCAGCACCGGAGCCGAGTGGGCCACCGGCTCCGGCACCCCACCGCTCGACAGGAGGTGCAGCGGATGGGCAGCACCGACAGAGGGGCCGCCGCGGAGGCGGCACGGCTGGCCGTGGGGCTGGTCGATCTCGCCGTACGGGCCGTCGCCGACACCGCGCGGGACGCGGCACACGCGCGGGCCGAGGGCGTCACCGCGGTGCCGGACGCGGCGCTCGGGCTCGCCCTGGAGCTGCGGCGCCGGTCGTCGTGGGTGCTGGCGGGTGTCGGTGCCGTCGCCGCGCCCGGCACCCGCGCCGCGGTGCGCCTGCTGGTGCCGTCCCGTGCGACGGATGCCGTCGCCAGGCGGATCACGCGCTGGCGTGCGCTCGGTGCTGCGGAGCGGCTGCGGGCTCGCGACGAGGCGGCACTGCGTGCCCGAGCGCTGGTGCGGACGGTCGCCGCCGCCGTCCTCGACGAGATCGACGTCGACGCGGTGGCCGACCGGCTGGACGTCGACCGCGTCGCCGCGCGCATCGACCTGGACGCCGTGCTGGCCCGGGTGGACCTGGACGGCGTCCTCGACCGCGTCGACCCGGACGCCGTGGTGGCCCGGGTCGACCTGGACAGTGTTCTCGACCGCGTCGATCTGGACGCGCTGGTCGCGCGGGTGGACCCGGACAGCGTCCTCGCCCGAGTGGACCTCGTGACATACGCCGAGTCGGTTCTCGACGAGCTCGACCTCGGCCGGGTGGTCCGGGACACCGGAGGAAGCATCACCGCGGAGACACTGGACTCGTTCCGCGAGCAGAACGCGCGTGCCGACCGGCTCGTGCAGCGGATCACGGACCGGCTGCTCCACCGAGCGGGCCCGTCCGGAGCGGACGGCTCCTCGGGCGGGCGTCCGCCCGGTCCGGCCGCACCGCTGGAGACACCGTGACAGCCCCGTCCCGCACCCGTCGCCCGCCGGAGATCCAGGGGCGTCCCGCGGGGCTCGTGTCGCGCACGGTGGCGGCCGCCGTCGACGCCTTCGTGGTGCTGGCGATCCTTCTCGCCCTCCAGTCCGGATACGCGGCGGCACGCTCCCTGCTGACCGGACAGCCCTTCGCCCTCCCGGATCCAGGGCCCGGCTTCACCGTGGCCTTCGGCTACACGGTCCTCGTCGCCTACCTGGTCGGCGGCTGGGTCCTCGGCGGGCGCACCGCCGGGGACCAGCTGATGGGCCTTCGGGTGACGGCCGGTTCGGGGCGGCGTCTGACGGCGGGCACCGCCCTGTTCCGGGCCGTCCTGTGCGTCGTCCTGCCCGTCGGGTTGCTGTGGATCCCCGTCAGCCGCCGAGCGGCGTCGCTGCAGGACGTGGTGACGGGCAGCGCGGTCGTCCACGACTGGTACGGCGGTACGCACGGCCGTCCGGCCGGCTCACGATGAACCGGGTGCGCAGGAACCGGATGCGGAGGAACCAGGTGCGCAGGAACCGGGTGCGGAGGAAGGGGCGCGCGTCCGGGGAAGCGACCTGCGGGGCGCCGGAGCACGGGCCGGCCGTGAACCCGCCCCGCACCGTCAGTCGCCCCGCTCCCCGCCGGTGCCCGTCTCGGCCGTCTCTGTTCCGCCCCGGGACGGACGCCCTCCACCCCACGCGAGCCGCGCCACCGCCGGCCAGTCGGCCCGCCCCCCGGTCACCGGCTTGCCGGGGCGACGGCGTGGCACACGCAGCCGCAACGCCCCGGGAGCGATCCGGCACACCACGGGCGTCGGCAGCATGACGTGTTCTCCGTCGATGCCGACGGCGATGTCGGCGGTGTCCGCGTCCACGACCACCTCGTCGGCCCGCAGGCGCAGGACGGACCCGGAGCGGTCCCCGCGCACCAGTCCGGCCGCCTGGGCCGTGTTCGCCACCCGCACGCCCAGCACTCCGAGCAGCCCCGAGTCCAGCCGTTCCCGGCGTCCCGGACGGGCCGCGTCGACGGCCCGCAGATAGGGGTTGTTGCTGACGAGCAGCGCCTGGAGTCCGCCGATCTGCCGGGAGCCGGCCCGCATCCTCAGACCGGGCGCACGGTCACCGGTGAGGAGCCCGGGAAGGGTCCGCAGTGTCGTGTGCAGCTTGGCGTCGCGGTAGGCGGGGTCGGCCACCACGGACGCGTAGGTCCCGAAGGAGGCGTTGTTGACGAACACGCGGTCGGCGGCGAATCCGAGGTCCACGCGGAGCTCCACGCCGTCGGTGAGTGCCTGGAGCGCCGCCGCGGGGTCGTCGCGGTCCAGGCCGAGATCGAGGGCGAAGTGGTTGCGGGTGCCCGCGGGGATGACGGCGAAGGGCACGCCGTGCCGGGCCGCCACCTCGGCCACCAGGGCCTGGGTGCCGTCGCCACCGGCCACCGCCAGCAGATCGGCGCCCTCGGCCACGGCCTGCCGCGCGAGGGCCGCCACGTCCCGGTGGCCGTCCAGCAGGACGACCCGGGCGCCCGCCGCCCGGGCCTTTCCCACCAGGCCGAACCGTTCCACCTTGCCGCCGCCGGAGCGGGGGTTCATCACGATCCAGGGAGCGTGCGGCGCCTCCGCACGTCCGGCCGCGGCACTCGGGGGTGCCAGGGCGGTGCGTGCCGAGGCCACCGCCAGGATCCACAGGGCCAGGGACAGACACGCCGGCCACAGCAGTCCCGACGCGCCGTACAGGGAGAGGACGGTGAGCGGCGCGGCCACCGACAGCACCAGCCCGAGGACGCGCAGGGTGCCGGTGTGGGCCAGCGTCCACCACACTCCTACGGCGGCCAGCGCCAGCCCGGCGATGCCGACGAGGGCCCACAGCACGCTGCGCAGTCCGGCCACCAGGAGCGGCACCAGGATGCCGGCCAGGAGGGCCAGGAGGGCGAGGCGGGCCCGGAGGACACGGCCGGTCCGCGCACCGCCGCTCCGGTCTCGTGCCACGCCCTCGCCCTCCCTCCCGGTTCCGGAGTGGCGGGTCGTCACATATCCCGTCCGGGACGTTCGAACGGCTCGAAGGAGTCGTCACGCCGGACCGTGCACAGCGCCCAGATGACGAATCCGGAGAACGCGATCATCACGACCGACCAGACCGGGTAGTACGGCAGGGAGAGGAAGTTGGCGATGATGATGAGTGAGGCGATGGCGACCCCGGACACCCGCGCCCAGGTGGCCGCGCGGAAGAGGCCGAGGCTCACCACGACGCCGATCACGCCCAGGGCGAGATGGATCCAGCCCCAGCTGGTCAGGTCGAACTGGAAGACGTAGTTGCGCGTTGTCACGAAGACGTCGTCCTCGGCGATGGCCATGATGCCCCGGAAGATGTCGAGCAGTCCGGCGAGCATCAGCATGACGGCCGCGAAGACCATCGTGCCTGCGGCCCAGTCCTGCTTGGCCGTGGACCGGTGTGCGGTGTGTGTGGCGGTCATCCTGATTCCTCGTTTCGCTGTCGGCCGGCGTACTCAGCGCCGGGAGGTGGCGGTGACGCCGGTGGACGTCCCCGGGCCGTGGCCGCTGAGGACCAGCTCCTTCGCCCGGGCGAACTCCGCGTCCGTGATGTCGCCCTTGGCCCGGATCTCCGAGAGCCTGGCGAGTTCGTCGACGCTGCTGGTGCCGCCCTGGGCGGTCTGACGGATGTACGAGTCGAAGGCCTGCTGCTGCTCCCGCGCCTGTGCGACCTCACGGCGGCCCATGTTCTTGCCGCGGGCGATGACGTAGACGAAGACGCCCAGGAACGGCAGGACGATCGTGAACACCAGCCATCCGGCCTTGGCCCAGCCGCTCAGTGAGTCGTCGCGGAAGATGTCGACCACGATCCGGAAGAGCAGGACGAACCACATGATCCACAGGAAGAACCACAGCATGGACCAGAAGACGCTCAGCAGCGGATAGTCGTATGCGAGGTACGTGGACGCACTCATGTCTGTCTCCTCCGTCCGGGGCCTTCGCCCGGCGCCTGTGTGCCGACTTCAGCGTGCCCACGGCAAGGAGCGGACCACCTCACCCGGCGCGGGTGATCAGACACCGGGTGAGGACGGAGAACCGAACCCGCACGGGCCGCGCCGTGGGCGCCGGCCGGTGGCGATCCCGTTCCCCGGGAGGGCGCGCGGCCGTCGCCGTGAGCGCGCGACGGGCCCCGCGGCGGCCGCGGGGCAGCGCCGGGACGTCCGGGGCCCGCCCCCTCAGTCGGGCATCCGCCGCATCTCCACCACGTGCAGGCCCAGTGACTGGCAGCGGGCCAGCAGGCCGAACAGCTGCGCCTCGTCGATGACGGACCCGAACAGGACGGTCTGTCCGGACATGACCACGCGTTCCAGCTCGGGAAAGGCTTCGGCCAGTGTGTCCGACATGTGTCCGTCGACGCGGATCTCGTAGCGCATGGGCTGTACTCCCGATGGCTGCCCGGAAAGGCGGTCTGGAAGGCGGCTGTGCCCTTGTCTGCGATGGTCCGCTCGCGGCGGGCCCGGCGGCTTCACCCGGTGAAGGTGATTGGCGGGCCGGGTCAGTGCTTGAGGATCACCTTGAAGGAGATGATCAGCAGGCCGAGCAGCAGGTTGACCGCGGCGGTGGCGGCGACCAGGCGCCAGGAGGCGTGGGCTCGCCGGGCCGCCGCCACGGACCACCCCACCTGCCCGGCCACCGCGACGGAGAGCGCCAGCCAGAGGGCGCCCTGCACGTCCAGGCCCAGCAGGGGGCTGACGGCCACCGCCGCGGCGGGCGGCACGGCGGCCTTGACGATCGGCCACTCCTCACGGCAGGCGTGGAAGACGACCCGGCGGTCGAGCGGTTCCTGTGCCAGCCGCGCCCCGAACAGCTGGGAGTGCACATGGGCGATCCAGAACGCCACGCCGGTGAGCAGCAACAGCACCACCAGTTCCACGCGGGGGAACGAGCCCAGGGTGCCGGCGCCGATCACCACGGAGGCCGCCAGCATGGACCCGTAGACACCGCCGGTGTAGTCGGCGCGGGCCCGGCGTTCCGCAGCGGTCCCGCGCACCGTCGAGTGGTCGGTCGTCGACATCGGTGCTCCTGAGGGTCAGCGCGTCGGCCCGGCAGACGGGGCCGGTGCCGCGGTCTTCCCCCGGCCCCCGGTACGGCTCTTGCCCCCGGCCGGGAGGTTCGGTGTGACGAGGAAACTGGCCAGCGTGACGCCGCCGGTGGCGAGAATCGCCGCCTTGAGACCGTCGAGCTGGGCGGAGGCGTAGGACTCCGTGACGGCGTCGACCTCGGAGGGCGGCAGTCCGGCGTCCACCGCCGCCGCGCGCACCTGGTCGGTGGTGACGAAGGAGATCCCGGACTCCAGGGCGACACCGGTCTGGGTACGGGCCGCCTCGGAGATCCGCGGATCGTCGGCGACCTCCGCGGTGAAGGCGTGCGCCAGGGCGCCGAGGAGGATCGACCCGATCAGCGCCGTGCCGAGCGCGGAGCCCAGGTTCTGCGCCGTGAACTGGAGTCCTCCGACCTCGCTGCGTTCCTCCTCGCCGACGCTGGACTGGACGACGTTGCCCAGTTGCGAGGCGAGCAGGCCGGTGCCCACGCCCACCAGGGCCATGGCTCCGGCGAACTGCGCGTCGTCGATGACGGGGTCGATGGTGGCGAGCAGCCACACGACGGCGACCACCAGCGTGGCGAGGGCCAGCCGGACCATCCGGCGCGGTCCCACGGCCCGGCCCAGCGAGGAGGCGAGCATGGAGGCCGCGAGCATGGCGATGGAAACCGGCAGCAGACGGAGTCCGGTCTGGAAGGCGTCGAAGCCCTGCACGACCTGCAGGTACAGCGGGATGACGAAGAACAGGCCCAGCAGGATGAGGTTCTGGCCCAGCAGGGTCAGCAGTCCGGAGCGCAGCGCCGGCCGGCCCAGCAGGGGCAGGTGGACGAGGGGCTCGCCGCCCCGGGCGTCGCGCCGCCGCTCCCAGTGGACGAACAGGGCGAGAACGGCCACCCCGGCTCCGACGACGAACAGTGTCGGGGCGAAGCCCAGCACGGTGAAGGGCGGGTTGCGCGGTGAGACCCAGCCCCAGGTGCTGCTCTGGAGCACACCGAGGACGCCCAGGGCGAGCCCGGCGGCCGACAGCACCGCGCCGACTCCATCGAGACGGGGACGGGGTCCGGTGCGGGCCGACTCGGTGATCATCCGGCGGCAGCACAGCATGGCCACGACGACCACGACCTCGCCGGCGAAGACCAGCCGCCAGGTGAGGTAGGTGGTCACCCAGCCGCCGAGGAGCGGTCCGACGGCGATCCCCGCGCCCGCGAGGCCCCCGATGACGCCGTAGGCGACGGCCCGGTCCGGCCCGCGGTAGGACTCCGCGACGAGGGCCGCCATGGCCGGCAGCACCATGGCGGCACCGAGCCCCTCGATGACCGACCAGCCGAGGGCGAGGACCCACACCGTGGGGGCCAGCGCGGTCAGGGCCGAGCCCGTGCCGTACACGATCAGTCCGAGGAAGAACAGGCGGCGGCGCCCGAGGATGTCGCCGAGCCTGCCACCGATGATCATGAATGCGGCCATGACCAGCGCGTACAGGGTGATGACGGCCTGGATCGTGGTGACCTCGGTGTCGAAGTCCTCGACCAGCTGGCTGATCGAGACGTTCATGACCGAGGTGTCCAGGACCATCAGGAACTGGGCCGTTCCCAGGACGATGAGTGCGCGCCAGCGTCTCACGGTGACCACCTCGCCGGGTCGGTTCGCAGCGGCGGTGGGGCGGCCGCTTCTTCCATGTCAGCGGAGAGGGGCGGGCGGTGCCTCACCCGCCGCGGGCGACCTGGCGGGTCTCACAGGAGCCGCAGCTCCCGGGCGCGGCGGACCGCCTCGCTGCGGCGGTTCACCCCCAGCTTCCGGTACAGGCTCTTGAGGTGGGTCTTCACGGTGTTCACCGAGAGGTACAGGTCGGCGGCGATCTCCTGGGTCGACATCATCTGCGCCAGCCGTCGCAGGACGTCGTGCTCGCGCTCGCTCAGCTCCTCGACGACGAGCGGCGCGGGGCGCGGGGCGGCCACCGGTCCGCCGCCGGGCGCCGGGGCGGGCAGCAGCCATCCGGCGGCCAGCGGCCGCAGGGGCGCCCCGACCAGGAGCGGCCTGATCCAGCGTCCCGCGTCGAGGAAGGGCCGGCGCAGCCGCTCGCTCCTGGCCAGGACGAGGGCCTGCGCGACCAGTCTGCGGGCTGTCTCGCTGTCTCCCGCCCCGTGTGCGGCCCGCGCCCGCACCAG
This sequence comes from Streptomyces sp. SAI-135, assembly GCF_029893805.1. Lineage (NCBI taxonomy): Bacteria > Bacillati > Actinomycetota > Actinomycetes > Kitasatosporales > Streptomycetaceae > Streptomyces > Streptomyces sp. SAI-135. Next base: position 7,837,967 of record NZ_JARXYP010000002.1, on the reverse strand, counting down.
CGCCGCCCGCACGGTCACCGCGGGTCCGGACCGGCCGTCGGCGGCGAGGCTGTCGAGCAGGTCGATCGCCTCGTCGGCTCGGCCCGCCGCGAGCTGGATGCGCGCGGCTTCCACCGCCCACGCCGGCCGGCCGTCCGGCAGGTGCCGGACCCCTTCGGCCGCCGTCTCGGACCGTCCTTCGGCCAGCTGGACGGTGGAGGTGACCAGCCGCCCCAGGCTGTCCGCCCAGGGTGAGGCGACGGCGGTGGACAGGGCCGGGGCCGCCGACTCCATGGCCGCGCACGCGTCGCCCCGAGCCAGGTGGAGCCGGGCCGTGGCGATCGCCCGCCCGGCGGCCTCGACCGGGTCCTGGGTGTCGAGACCCTGTTCGCCGGCCTCGTCGAGGAGGGCCTGGGCCCGGCCCAGTTCGTGGCGGTCGACCGCCACGGCGGCCAGCACCAACCGTGCGATGCCGCAGCCGGAGGGCTGCGGAAGGCTGAACCGTTCCCTCTCGGTCAGCGCCGCCAGGGCCTTGTGCTCGGCTCTGCCGGGCCAGCCGTCCAGGTAGTCGAGCAGCGCGAGGTGGCCCAGGGACTCCTCCCGTGGGCCGACCGTCAGGACCCCGCCGGGACAGTCGGCCGCCTCGGACAGCGCGGCCCGGGCGTCCTCGTAGTGTCCGGCCCACAGACGCGCGGAGCCCAGGTGGGTCAGCAGGAGAGCGGACAGCTCGGGGTGTTTGGCCAGGAGGTGCGCGGGGACCTCCGGGCGTATGCCGTCGGCGGTCTCGGCGGCCTGTTCGGCCCGTGCGGGAGAACCGGTCAGTCTGGCGGCCAGCGTCTCCAGGAAGGCACAGCTCAGGCGGGCGGCCGCCGGATCGCCCTCTTCCCCCTCCTCGCCCGCCAGCCGTGCCTCGGCGTGCTGGAGGTGGGCCACGCCCTGGTCGAGGTCGCTGTGCGCGAGGTCCCGGGCCGCCCGGACGAGCTCGGTGGCGGGGCCCGTGGCCTCGGGTCCCATACGGGAGAACAGCTCGTTCAGCTCGGCGGAGCGCAGACCGGTGAAGAACTGTCCGATGGCGAGGTCGTCGACGAGTGCGGCGGCGGTGAAGTCCCAGTCCGCGGCGGCGGCTCCGTGGGCGAGTACCTCCGGCAGGGTGCCGCGCCGCCGCAGCCACTGGGCCGCCGACCGGTGCAGATCGGGTTCGAGGCCGGGGTGGCGCACCCGCAGGTGGGTCTGGAGGATCTCCCCGAACAACGGGTGCAGGCGGTACCACCCCTGTCCCAGCTGTTCGACGAAGGCGTTGTCACGGTGCAGCTCGGCCAGGATGGGCCCGGCGTCGGTGCGGTGGGTCAGCCCGTCGACCAGGTCGGGGCAAAAGCGGTCCAGGACGCTGGCGCGCAGCAGCAGGTCCTGAGTCGCCGGCGGCTGGCGTCGCAGGACCTCCGCCAGCAGGAAGTCGGCGACCGCGCTGTGGTCGGCCTCGAACTCCTTGAGGTACATCTCCGGTTCGGGGCTCTGCTGGGCGGCCAGCGCGCACAGCCGCAGACCGGCGGCCCAGCCGCGGGTGCGGTCCACGAGGGCGCGCACGGCGTCGGCGGGCAGGCTGAGTCCGTGCAGTTCCAGGAGTGCCGCGGCCTCCTCGGGGGTCATGGCGAGCTCGGCGTCGCGGATCTCCGTCAGGGTTCCGGCCGCCCGGTACCGGTGCAGGGAGAACATCGGTTCGTTGCGGGTGACCAGGACCAGACGCAGCCCCGAACCGGCGTGCTGGAGCACGAACTCCAGCTGTTCCGCCACCTCGGACGCGCTCACCCGGTCGAACTCGTCGAGCACGACGACCGGGGCCGGGTCGCGTCCGACCAGGTCCTCGGCGATCTCCGACAGCATCGTGCGGCTCACCCGGCCCGGGTCCGCGGGGCGGCGGACGCGGTCGGACAGCGGGGTGCCGGAGGCGCTGAGAGCCTGCAGGAAGTACGCCCAGAACATACCGGGGCGCTGTGCCTCCGCCTCCACCGTGAGCCAGGTGACGGGCCGGTCCAGGCTCGCGGTCCAGTCGGCGACGAGCAGGGTCTTCCCCGCGCCGGCCGAGCCGTTGACCATGGTCAGCGGCGTTCGGAGCCCCTCTGCCAGGTGCCGGGTGAGGCGTCCGCGAGGAAGGAACGTGGCGGGCCGCGACGGGATCGCGAAGCGCGTACGCAAGAACGGGTCCCCGAGCGGATCGACACGGCCGGTGGCCGGCCCCACGGTGTTCCTGTCGCCTGTGATCACGGCGCTCACCACCATGTCTCGTCAGGTCATGGGCAGCGCTTCCCTTAGCTCAGCTTTACATGCTTCCCCGACATTCACCTGACGCACAGGACCCACCCGTCCCTCCCCAGGGGCCGGTCGGCCCTGCGCGGGGGCCGATGGGCCCATACGAAAAGGGCCTCGCGGGCTGTTGCCCGCGAGACCCTTCGTACCGTCGGGACGACAGGATTTGAACCTGCGACCCCTTGACCCCCAGTCAAGTGCGCTACCAAGCTGCGCCACGTCCCGGCCGCGACGGACACGGGGTTCCCCGTGTGATCGCGCAGGTAGACCCTACCGCACGGGAACGGCCGGGAGCTCGGGGGTGGCCGTTCACGGGCGCGTACCGCTCAGTGCGCCCCGACCAGTTCCTGCTCGCTGCCGGTGGGGGCCTGCCGGGAGGTGCGCAGGGCGGCGATGCCGATGAAGACCATGGACGACAGGCCGGCGACGGCGAAGGCCGTGAAGCCCCAGTCGCCGTTGCCCGAGGCGAGGAGCTGGCCGCCGAGCCACGGTCCGAAGACGGCGCCGAAGCGGCCCATGCCCGAGGTCCAGCCGACGGCCGTGGCGCGGTTGTCGGCGTCGGAGCGGATGGAGACCGTGGCGTAGATCATCGTCTGGGCGCTGTTGAGGAAGACGCCGGTGAGGAAGACGACGATCATCGTGACGGTCATCGGCATGTGGACGCTGAGCAGGAAGACGCCCGCGGCGGTGAGCGCGAACCAGAGGGCGGAGATGCGCGGGGCGCCGAAGCGGTCGGCGGCCCGGCCCGCGATCAGCATGCCCACGATGCCGCCGAGGTTGAAGACGACCACGAAGGACAGGGCGGAGCCCAGTTCGTAGCCTTCGGCCCGCATCAGGGTGGGCAGCCAGGTGGCGACTCCGTAGACGAGGAGCAGACCGCCGAAGGAGGCCACCCAGTAGAGCAGGGTCTGGATCCACTCGTTGCCGCGGAAGAGGTTGGCGAGGTTGGTCCAGCGGTCCCCCGCGCCACCGGTCCTCGCGGCCGGCACCTCGACGTCGTAGCGCGCGGCCAGGGCCCTGGCCTCCTCGTCGCGGCCCTTGGCGACCAGGAAGCTCAGCGATTCGGGCAGGAACTTCGCCAGCACCGGGGCGAAGAGCAGCGGGAGCACGCAAACCCCGAACGCGGCACGCCAGCCGACCGGGTCGATCAGCCACTTGGCGACGTAGGCGGAGAGGATGCCACCCGCGTGGTGGGCCGTCATCAGCAGGCCGATGACGAGGGCGCCGCGGCCGCGCGGGGCGTAGTCGCAGACCATGCTGATCGCGGTCGGCAGCAGACCGCCGAGGCCGACGCCGGCCAGGGTGCGGCCGAGGCCGAAGACCGCGACGCCGTCGGCCAGCGCGCACAGGCCGGAGGCGAGCGAGAAGAGGACGACGCAGGAGACCATCAGCTTCTTGCGGCCGATGCGGTCGGCGACCGTGCCGGCGACGAGGGCGCCGACCAGCATGCCGAAGGTGGCGTAGCTGCCGAGGTCGCCGGCCTGGTCCGGGGTGAGGCCGAAGGTCCTGGTCTCCAGCAGGTGCGGCAGCACCGAGCCGTAGATGAACATGTCGAGACCGTCGAACAGCACGGCCAGCCAGCACAGACCGACGACCAGGAGGGCCAGTCTGCTGCCGCGAGCGGTCAGGGAGGGGGAGGAAGACATCGTTGGTTACCTCTCGTACTTGGTGCGCTAGACGCTAAGGAGCCACCCCCGGACTGTCAACGCTTTTGTCAACAATCTCATCGACAATCCAGGGGTGGCTCGGCGGAGCGCGGCTCAGGCCACCGGCGGCGTCCCGTGCGTGTGGAAGGACTCGATGGTCTTCAGGCCCCAGGCCTGGCCCTTCTTGCGCTCTCCCTCGGTCCAGGTGACCAGCGGCCAGTCGGGCGCGAGCACCAGCCGGGTGAGCGGGTTGCACAGCTCGATGCGGTTGCCGCCGGGCTCGTAGACGTAGAGGAAGAACGTCTGCTGGATGGCGTGCTTGTGCGGTCCCGTCTCGATGAACACCCCGGTGTCGATGGCGAGATCGGCCGCCCGCAGCACGTCCTCGCGGGTGTCGGTCGCGAAGGCGATGTGGTGCAGCCGCCCTTCGCTGCCGGTCCAGTCCGAGGTGTAGACGACGTCGTACGACTTGTTCGTGTACGTCAGCCAGCGCGCCGCGATCTTCCCGCTGTCCAGCCGGATCTGCTCGGTGGGCCGGGCGCCGAGGACGTTCTGCTGGAACTCGGCGTTGGCGAGCACGTCGGCGGCGAGGAAGTTGATGTGGTCCAACCGCCGTACGCCGACTCCCCTGTTGGGCTTGGCCTGCGGCTGGTTCTTCAGTGCGGGCCTGAGCTCCTCGGGGGCCCGGTAGTGCTCGCTCTCCCAGTAGAGGGCGTGTTCGTGGCCGTCCGGGTCGGTGGTGACGTAGAGCTTGCCGAGGCCGGGTTCGTCCTCGGCCCAGGTGCCGGTGCCGCCGGACTCCTCGACCGCCTTCACCCGGCGGTGCAGTGCCTCCTCGCTGGAGGTGCGCAGGGCGAGGCGGCCGAGGCCGGGCTGCTCGCGGGCGGTGAGGACCAGGCTGTGGTGCTCGTAGTCGTCGAAGGTCCGCAGGTAGACCGTGTCGCCGTCGTGCCCGTTGACCGTGAGGCCGAGGAAGTCGGTGAAGAAGGCGACGCTGGCGTCCAGGTCCGGCGTGAACAGCTGGGTGTGGCCGATGTGGGCGATGTCGCCGAGCGGCGGAGTCATCGGTGACCTCCTGTGGGTCGGTCGGCGGCCCGGGGGAAGACGGTGCCGTCGAAGATCTTGCGGGCCGTGCGGACCACGGCGGTACGGCGGGCCGAGGGCGGGCCGCCCGGGACGGCATCCACGCTGCTCTCGATGTCCAGGAACCCCGTGGGGTGTTCTATGCGTACACGCTCGCTCCCGGGATCGATCTCCGCGAGCCCGGCGCCCACGCTCCCGTCGATCCGCAGGCCCGCCGCGACGCTCGCCGCGCCCAGGACACCGATGGAGGTGTGGCAGCGCACGGGGATGAAGGTGCGGGTGGTGACCGCACCGCCGTCGCGGGGCGGGGCGAGCAGCGTCAGCTTGGGCACGGTGGCGTCGGAGACGTCTCCGAGGCCCATGAGGCGGCCCGCGGCCAGCCGGATCGTGCGCAGCCGGTCGGCCAGGGCCACGTCCTCCTCCAGGTCCCGGGGCAGCTCGTAGCCGGTGACCTTGAGGGAGGTCGCCGCGATGAGGACGGTCGGCATCCCGTTGTTCACGCAGGTCACCTCGACGTCGTCGATGACGTCGACCGCGTTGCCGGTCGGGAGCAGCTTCCCCGCGCCCGGCGGGAACTCGATCACCACGGCCGCGGACGTTCCCGGCACGCCCGAGATCTCGGCGTCCCCGGTGTAGTCGACGCGGCCACCGGGGGTGGGGAAGGTCGCGGTGGCGTGGTCGCCGGTGTTGACCATGCGGATCCGGACGGAGGTCTCCTGCTCCCCCGCCGGGACGAGTCCGCGCTCGACGGCGAACGGGCCGACGCCGGCGAGGATGTTCCCGCAGTTCTGACGGTCGCTCACCTCCGGCCGGTCGACGATGACTTGGAGGAAGAGGTAGTCGACGTCGGCCTGCGGATCGGCGGACGGCGAGACGACGGCGACCTTGCTGGTGAGCGGGTGCGCACCACCCAGGCCGTCGATCTGCCGGTCGTCCGGGCTGCCCATGATCCGCAGCAACAGGTCGTCGCGCAGGGCGGGTTCGGCGGGCAGGTCGTCGGCGAGGAAGTAGGCGCCCTTGGACGTGCCGCCCCGCATCAGCATGCAGGGCACCTCCTCGGGCAGCGCGGTCACGACCGCTCCCCCGTGTACTCCTCGTAGGACCGGTACTCGACACCGAGGTTCTTGAGGGTCTCCCGCAATCCGTAGCGGTCCAGGCCCAGTTGGCCGTCGATGAAGGCGGCGCGGGTGGCGGCCTCCTTGGCCTCGCGGGCCTCGGACCTCTCCACCGTCGCGGCCACCCGCTCGCGCGGGACGACCACGACACCGTCGTCGTCGGCGAGGATCACGTCGCCCGGGTGGATCACCTGGCCGTCGATGGCGATCGGCACGTTGACCGAGCCACCGGTGGCCTTGACCGTGCCCTGCGAGGACACCGCGCGCGACCAGGCGGCGAAGCCCATGTCCCGCAGCTCCTGGGTGTCGCGGATGCCGGTGTTCAGGACGACCCCGCGCACCCCGCGCTGCTGGAGGGCGGTCGCGAACAGCTCGCCGAACAGGCCGTCCGTGCACGGGGAGGTGGTGGTGACGACCAGGATGTCGCCCTCGCCGCACTGCTCGACGGCCGCGTGGATCATGAGGTTGTCGCCGGGCCAGCTCAGCACCGTGACCGCGGTGCCCGCGACCCGTACGCCCTGCTGGACGGGGCGGATCTCCGGGCCCAGCAGGCCCGTTCGGCCCATCGCCTCGGAGACGGTGGCCACGCCGTACCGCGCGAGCGCGTCGACGTCCTTCAGGTCCGCCTTCGGCGGGTCGGTGACGATCACGCCGCTCATGCCAGCTCCTTCGCGATCTGCGGGTAGGGGCGCATGTACGCCTCGGCCATGGTCCTGTGGGCCAGGCCCAGGTTCGGGCCCGCGTTGCGCTTGAGCTGGACGCCCCGGCGCACGGCGAGGTCGGTGTAGTAGTCCCACAGGTGCTGCTGGGCGCCGAGGCACTCCATGGCCTTGCGCTTGGTCTCCCAGACCTCGGTGATGTCGAGGAGGACCTCGGGCCTGAAGCCGCTCATCTCGGGCTGGTGGGGCTCGAAGTAGAAGACCGGCGGGGCGCCGATGATCTCGCCCTCGCCCGGGTAGCCGATGGCCTGCGCGAGGACCCGGGCCTCCAGGGCCATGCGGTTGGCGGCCGGGTGGTCGCCGTTGTACGGGTCCTCGACCGGGTGGGTGAGCACCACGTCGGGCTGGGTGGCCCGGTAGACCTCGACAAGCCGGTCGGTCAGCTCGGCGGTCGCCACCAGCGGATAGTCGCCGGCGTCGAAGAAACGGACCTCGGCGCCGAGGGTGGCGGCGGCGCGCTCGGCCTCGTCCCGGCGTATCGCCTTGATCTCGTCGAGCTTCTTGCCCTCGCGCCAGGCTTTCGCGGACTCCCCGCGCTCACCGAAGGTCAGACAGGCGATGGTGACCTTCTCGCCCCGGGAGGCGGCCAGGGCGATGGCTCCGCCCGCCCGCCACACGAAGTCCCCGGCATGCGCGGTGATCACCAGTGTCGAACGGGGAGGGGCGGGCGCGCCTGACTGCGTCATTGCTGAAATCTCCTTGGAGTGGACAGTTCGCGCCCGCCTCGCGCGGCTCAGTCGCGCAGCGCCTCGATCACGCTGGTGAGGTGGGCGCGGACGGCCTTCTCGGCCGCCTGCGGGTCCCTGGCCCTGATCGTCTCGATCATCGCCAGGTGTTCGTTCAGGGAGTGCTGCGGGCGTCCCGGACGCAGTGCCAACTGGAAGCGGTGGCGCACCAGTTGGGCGTTGAGCCGCTCCAGCAGATCCACGGCGGTCCGCTGGCCGGAGAACTCCCGCACCTTGGCGTGCAGCTCCTGGTTGAGCTCGGAGTAGGTCACCGGCTCGCCGTCGGCCACGGCCTTGGTCATCGCCGTGCCCAGTTCGGTCAGCTCGGCGAGCTGCTCGTCGCTGGCCAGGGTCGCCGCCTTGGCCGCGCACAGCCCTTCGAGGACCATGCGGCACTCGGTGATGGCGACCGCCTCCTCGACGGTCACCACCCGCACCCGGGAACCCCGGTTGCGGATCCGCTCGACGAGGCCCTGGGCCTCCAGATCGATGAGCGCGGCCCGGATGCTGGCCCGTGTCACACCGAACTGCTCGGCGAGCTCGTTCTCCACCAGCCGCTGTGCCGGCGCCATCTCGCCGTGCAGGATCGCCTGCCGCAGCTGCGCGAACGCATGCTGCTTGGCCTGCTCCCCGGTGCTCGGACGGGCTTCCTTCGGCATCGTTGCCCTCCCTGAGTGAGTGCCTGTCGAACCTAAATCTAGCCAGACAAGATTGTCAACAATTTTGTCTGCCGTATTGCATGCGCAGTTGGCGTGGAGCTCGGTGACGTATGGGCTCCACCGGGCGGGCAGCCCCCGTTGCCGGTCGGGGTGTTGCTCATAGCCGTCGGTCGCGGACTCGACATCGCTCGATGCCCGCGGCCCGGCCCCTCGTCCCGGGCTCCTGCGTCATCGGCGCCGACGTCGCCCCCGTACGGCGCGGCGCCCACCCTGACCGTGGGCGCCGTGCACCCCTCCCGGAGGGGCACCGCCGACAGCCCCGCCACCGCACGCGCGCAGTCCTCTACTTGATCAGCGCGTTCGCCACCACGACCACCGCTCCCAGCATCGCGTCCACCGCCCCGACGACGACCGCGGTGCGCCACGGCCGGTGGGACCGGCGGGACGTGACCAGGCCCAGGGTGAACAGCAGGGCGATGTTGAGGACGAAGGCCGGGTACTCGACGCCGTTCGCGGGCCACCAGCCCCAGCCGGCCCCCGCCAGGAGGGCGACCGTCGGCAGTACCGCGGCGACCAGGGGCCACTCGTCGGCCAGGGTGCGCAGCGCGTCCCCGCGGCGGTGCGGGGCGCGCTCGGCGATGTAGTGGGCGTAGCCGTGCGCGAGGGCGGAGGCGAGGGCGGTGACCAGGAGCCACACGGCGTCGTAGCGGCGACTGCCGCGGGAGGTGTGCCCGTACTGGGTGAGCGCGGCGACCATGGAGCAGGCCAGGACCGAGCCGTAGACCCCGCCGAAGAGGACGGCCTCACGGGTGTCATGCCGGTACGGCCGGACCGCGGCAGCCTCGGTGTCCGCCATGTCCTCCACGATCACCCGGGCCGCGAGCGGCCGCCAGTCCGCGACGGAGTGTCCGCCGGCCTGCCTCGACACCCCACACACTGTCCACGGACGGGCCCGGAACGACCTCGCTAGGGTCGCCCCATGGATCACAGCTTCGTACTGCACGTCCCCGACGCCGAGCTCACGTCGGAGCCCCTCGCACGGGAGCAGATCGTCTCCGGGACGCCCGAGGTGACCGGGAAGGTGGTCTGGGAGTCGGAGGACGGGCGTCAGATCCGGGGCATCTGGCAGATCACCCCGGGCGTCGTCACCGACACGGAGGCGGACGAGCTGTTCGTCGTCGTCAGCGGCTCGGCGACCATCGAGGTCGAGGGCGGCCCGACGCTGAACGTGGGGCCCGGCGACATGGCCGTACTGCGCCAGGGCGACCGTACGACGTGGACCGTGCACGAGACGCTGCGGAAGGCCTACGCGATCAACCTCTGACGGGGCCGGGGCCGCCGTCACCGCCCGTCCGGCGGGGCCCCCGTCGTCCCCCGGATCTCCAGCGCCGGCGCGGCGAGTGTCGTACTGCCCTCTCCCCCGCGTCCCTCGAACCGGTCGAGCAGACGGCGTGCGGCGCGGCGGCCGACCTCGTGGCTGGCGTTGTCGACGGTGGTGAGCCAGACGTGGCGCAGCCGGGCGATGCTCGTGTTGTCGTAGCCGACGACGGACAGGTCGCGCGGGATCTCCAGACCCAGTTCCTCGGCGGCCGAGACCGCGCCGATCGCGGCGATGTCGTTGACGGCGAAGACGGCCGTCGGCCGGTCGGGGCGGCTCAGCAACCGGACCGTCGTGCGGTAGCCGCCCTCCTCGGTCATGTCGCTCGGCTCGACGACCGCCTCCGCCGCGAGGCCATGGGCCCGCATCGTCGCCTCGAAGCTGCGCCGACGCAGTTCGCCGACCGCCCCGTACCCCGCGATGTGCGCGACACGGCGGTGGCCGAGGCCGATCAGGTGCTCGGTGACCAGGCGGGCCCCGCGTTCGTCGTCGTTGGCGACGATGTCCACCCCCGGCGGACCCGGCTCGCGCGCGCCGGCCACCACCACCGGGAGGCGTTCGGCCACCGCCTGGAGCGCGGCGGGTTCGGGCAGGGTGCCGACCACGACCAGGCCGTCCACGCCGAGCTCCAGGAAGGGGCCGGCCGGGTCCTGTCCGGTACGGCGGTTGAGTCGGGCGTCGGCCAGGAGCATGCGCAGGCCGTTGTCGTGGAGCAGCGAGTTGAGGCCGTCGAGCAGGTCGACGAACCAGGGGTTGCGCAGGTCGTTCAGGAGGACGCCGACCGTGCGGGTGCGCTGCTCGCTGAGGCTGCGGGCGGCGGCGTTCGGGCGGTAGCCGAGTTCGCGCACGGCCCGCAGCACGGCCTCCCGTTTCTCCGGGCGCACCTGGTCGGAACCGCGCAGCACGAGGGAGACCAGCGACTTGGAGACACCGGCCCGGTCGGCCACATCGCGGATCGTCGGCGCTCTCATGGGTATGGACCGTTCCATGCCGTCCGGCGGCTTGTCAAAGGGTTGACAGCAGGCGAAGACGCCGCCCAAGGTGACCTGGACAGGATATGGACCGGTCCAAAGAGGGGCTGTCAGTCATGGTGGACACGCTCGGCGTCGCCGTCGTCGGATTCGGCTGGATGGGGCGGGTGCACACCCAGGCGTACGCCCGTGTCCCGCACCACTACCCCCGGCTCGCCCTGCGTCCGGAGCTCGTGACCGTCGCCGACGACGTGCCGGGGCGGGCCGAGGAGGCCGCGGCGCAGTTCGGGTTCGCCGGGGCGACCCGCGACTGGCGCGAGGTCGCCGCCGACCCACGGGTCGAGGCGGTCAGCGTCACCGCGCCCAACTTCCTGCACCGCGAGATCGGCGTGGCGATGGCGGAGGCCGGCAAGCACCTGTGGATCGAGAAACCGGTCGGCCTCACCGTCGGGGACGCCCGGGCGGTGGCCGACGCGGCGGCGAGGGCCGGTGTGCGGAGCACGGTCGGCTTCAACTACCGCAACGCGCCCGCCGTCGAGGCCGCCCGCGAGCTGATCGCCGCCGGGGAGATCGGCACGGTCACCCATGTCCGCGTCCGGCTCCTCAGCGACTACGCGGCCCATCCGCAGGGCGCCCTCACCTGGCGCTTCGAACGCGCGCGCGGCGGCAGCGGCGTGCTCGGCGACCTCGCCTCGCACGGCGCCGACCTGGCCCGCTTCCTGCTCGGGGACATCGTCTCCCTGACCGCCGACACGGCGATCTTCGTGCCGGAGCGCGCCCGCCCCACCGGCGCCACGGCCGGGCACACCCTCGCCACGGGCGAACTCGGACCGGTCGAGAACGAGGACTACGTCAACTGCCTGCTGCGTTTCGCCTCGGGCGCCCGGGGTGTCCTGGAGGCCTGCCGGGTCTCGGTCGGCGAGCAGAACAACTACGGCTTCGAGGTGCACGGCACGAAGGGCGCGGTGTTCTGGGACTTCCGCCGCATGGGCGAGCTGGCCGTCAGCCGTGGCAGCCGCTACCAGGACCAGCCGGTCAGCACGGTGTACGTCGGCCCGGGCGACGGCGAGTTCGGCGCCTTCCAGCCGGGCGCGGCCAACGCCATGGGCTACGACGACCTGAAGGTCGTGGAGGCCTGCCGCTTCCTGCGCTCGGTCGCCGAGGGCACGCCGTACGGGGCCACGCTGGAGGACGCGGTGCACAGCGCGGCCGTACTGGACGCCATGTCCCGGTCCGCGCAGAGCGGTTCGTGGGTGGACGTGTAGAACAGCCCCTTCGGAGCGGCCTCTTCAGTGCGGCCTCTTCAGTGCCGTCTCTTCAGTGCCGTCTCTTCGGCGCAGCCCTTCAGTACGGCATGTTGTACGGCGTCACCACCTGGATCGCCGAAGGCGTCGTCGGTCCCGCCGGCGGCAGCGCCCCGTGGGCCCGCATCACGATGTGGCACGCCTCGCGCATGTCCTGCCGCAGGTCGTGGTGCAGTACGGCCGACAGGCGGTGTTCCCGCAGCAGCCGGTCGTTGTCGTGGTCGAGGTCGTGGGCCACGAACACCGCGCACTCCCGGCCGAGGTCCTCGAAGGCCCGGAGCGTGGCGATGTTGCCGCCGCCGATCGAGTAGACCGCCCGGATCTGCGGGTCCCGCTCCAGCGCGGCCCGCACGAGGTCGTACTGCGTGGCGTCCAGGCCCTGCCCCTCGGCGATCTCCACCACCGCCCGTTGCGGATGCCGGGCGCGCATGGCGCTGCGGAACCCCATCTCCCGCTCCTCCTCGTTGCGGAAGAACCCGCTGCTGAGGCTCGTGAGGACGTTGCCGGGACGGTCGCCGAGCCACTGGCCCATGAGGTAGGCGGCGGTCGCTCCCGCCGCCCGGTTGTCGATGCCGACGTAGGCGAGGCGGGCCGTGGCGGGCAGGTCGGTGACGAGGGTGACCACCGGGATGCCCGCCTCCGCGAGCCGGCCGACGGCCGCCGTGACCTCGGGGACGTCCGGGGCCTTGAGGATCACTCCCTGGGAGCCGCGCCGGGCTATCCGGTCGAGGATCCTCGTCAGTTCCACCACCGGGCCGGTCTCACGGAAGTGGAAGCGTGAGCGCAGGACGGCGGGGTGCAGCGCGGGCAGTTCGGCCTCCAGGGCGGCGCGTACGGCCGTCGAGAAGCGCTCCGGGGTCTGCATCACTATGTCGATCATGAAGGTGCGGCCGATCAGCCGTACCTGGGTGCGCTGCCGGTCCAGGTCGGTGATCGCCTGGCGGACTTCGCGGGCGGTGCTCTCCCTGACGCCTCCCCTGCCGTTCAGGACGCGGTCGACGGTGGCCTCGCTAAGCCCCGCCTGACGTGCGATTTCCCGGATCGGGTAGGGGTGGCCCACGCCTTCGCTCCTTGAGGGGTTTTTGATGGCTGCCTGCTGGTTGTTCGACGGCTTTGTCATGACAAGAATGACAGCGCTGAGTCGCCCCTGTCACCGAGAGGACGCCGATGTCCTTCACCGCCGTACACCGCCGTGCCTGGCTGTCCGAGCAGGACTGCGACCTCGAGGCGTTCCGCGTGCTCGTCGAGCGGACCGCCGACCCCGCCGACTACCCGTACGCCTCGGCCGTGGAGCGGAACGTCCTGCTGTACGACACCGAGCGCGTCCGCGGCGCCAAGGACCGCCGGGACGTGCAGGAGGAGCTGGTGCGGGCCCTCGCCGACGGCCCCGGGGTCGCGGTCTTCCGGGGCGCGTTCCCCGATCCCGCGGTCGTCGACCGCTTCACCGAGGTCTTCGACTCGCTGATCCGCGAGCAGTACGCGGCGGGCACGACCGCGGGCGACCACTTCGCGAAGCCCGGCGCCAACGAGCGGGTGTGGAACGCGCTGGAGAAGGCCGCCCTCTACGACCCGGCGGCGTTCGCCGACTACTACGCCAACCCCGTGCTCGCCCTGGTGTCCGAGGCCTGGCTCGGCCCCGGCTACCAGGTAACCTCGCAGGTCAACGTGGTCAATCCGGGCGGTCTCGCGCAGACCGCACACCGGGACTACCACCTCGGATTCCTCTCCGACGAGGCCGCCGCGGCCTACCCTGCGCACGTCCACCGCCTCTCCCCCGTGCTCACGCTCCAGGGTGCCGTCGCGCACTGCGACATGCCCGTGGAGTCGGGGCCGACGCTGTACCTGCCGTACTCGCAGCTGTTCGAGCCCGGGTACCTGGCGTGGCGGCGGCCGGAGTTCCAGGCGTACTTCAAGGAGCACCACGTCCAGCTGCCGCTCGCGAAGGGCGACGCGGTGTTCTTCAACCCGGCGCTGTTCCACGCGGCCGGGACCAACCGCACCACCGACGTGCGGCGCATGGCCAACCTGCTCCAGGTGTCCTCGGCCTTCGGGCGCGCCATGGAGACCGTGGACCGGGAGGCGGTGTCGAACGCCGTCTACCCGGCGCTGCTGCGCCGCAAGACGGACGGCGCGGACGCGGAGTGGCTGGACAACGTGATCGCCGCGAGCGCCGAGGGCTACCCCTTCCCCACCAATCTCGACAGCGACCCGCCGGTCGACGGACTCGCCCCGCCCTCGCAGGCCGACCTCGTACGGCGGGCGCTCGCCGAGGGATGGAACGCCCGGGTGCTCAGGGACGAACTCCGGGCGGGCGCCGACCGGCGCACGAGCTGAAAGGTACGGGCACATTCATGGGACTTCTCGACGACAAGGTCGTCCTCGTCAACGGCGGCAGCCAGGGCGTCGGTGCCGCGATCGCACGGGCCGCCGTGCGCGAGGGGGCGGTCGTGGCGGTCAGCGGGCGCCGGCCGGAGCCCGGTGAGGCGCTGGTCGCCGAGCTGGAGGCGGCCGGCGGCAAGGCGCTGTTCGTCCGCGCCGACCTCGCCGACGCCGAGCAGGCCAGGTCCTCCGTCACCCGGGTCGTCGAGGCGTACGGCCGGGTCGACTGCCTGGTGAACTCCGCGGGGCTCACCTCCCGGGGCACCCTGCTCGACACCACGCCCGAACTGTTCGACCAGCACATCGCGATCAACCTGAAGGCGCCGTTCTTCGCGATGCAGGCGGCGGTCGCGGACATGGTCGGCCGGGGGGCGCCCGGCACGGTCGTCAACATCATCACGTCCTCGGCGCACGGCGGGCAGCCCTTCCTCGCGCCCTACGTGGCCGCGAAGGCCGGCCTGATCGGTCTGACCCGCAACGCCGCGCACGCCCACCGCTGGGACCGGGTCCGGATCAACGGCCTGAACATCGGCTGGACGGCGACCGAGGGCGAGGACGCCACCCAGAAGGCCTTCCACGGCGCCGGCGACGACTGGCGCGAGGAGGCCGCGGCCAGGCTCCCGATGGGCAAGCTCGGCCAGCCCGACGAGATCGCGGACTTCGTGGTCCTGCTGCTGTCCGACCGGTCGGGCGTGGTCACCGGATCGGTGATCGACTGGGACCAGAACGTCCTGGGCGGCCTCGACTGACCCCCTCCCCGACTGCTTCACACCGCTCACCGAAACACC
Organism: Streptomyces sp. SAI-135; assembly: GCF_029893805.1. Taxonomy (NCBI): domain Bacteria; kingdom Bacillati; phylum Actinomycetota; class Actinomycetes; order Kitasatosporales; family Streptomycetaceae; genus Streptomyces; species Streptomyces sp. SAI-135. The sequence goes on along the minus strand of NZ_JARXYP010000002.1, from coordinate 7,822,917 downwards.
CTCAAGGAGCTGCACCCCCATGCGCATCGGAATCCTCGGCCTCGGCCGCATCGGCGCCTTCCACGCCGAGACCCTCTCCGGACTCGACGTGGTCGACTCCCTCGTGCTCACCGACCCCTTCGCCGAGGCCGCCAAGTCCGCCGCTGACCGGTTCGGCGGCGAGGTCGTGGACTCGCCCGAGGCCCTGCTGGCCGCCGGCGTGGACGGCATCGTGGTCGCCGCCGCCACGGACGCCCACCCCGGACTGATCCTGGCCGGTGTCGAGGCCGGCATCCCCGTCTTCTGCGAGAAGCCCGTCGCCAAGCACATGAGCGAGGGCGTCGAGGTCCTCAAGGCCGTCCAGGGCAGTGACGTACCGATCCAGATCGGCTACAACCGTCGCTTCGACACCGGTTTCGTGAACGCGCGGGCCGCCGTCCGGTCGGGTGAGCTGGGCAAGCTGCACACCGTGCGCTCGACCACCCTTGACCCGGCCCCGCCGCCGGCCGCGTACGTCGCCGCCTCCGGGGGCATCTTCCGGGACTGCTCGGTGCACGACTTCGACATCATCCGCTGGGTGACCGGCCGCGAGGTCGTCGAGGTGTACGCCGTGGGCGGCAACCGCGGCGCCGACTACATCAAGGAGGCGGGCGACGCCGACACCACCGGCGCGATCCTCACCCTCGACGACGGCACGATCGCGGTGGTCTCCAACTCCCGCCACAACGCCCGGGGTTACGACGTCCGCATGGAGATCCACGGCTTCACCGACTCCATCGCCGTGGGCCTGGAGGACAAGCTGCCGCTGCGCTCGGTCGAGCCCGGGGTGACCTTCCCCGCGGGCACCCCGCACGACTTCTTCATGGACCGCTTCACCGCGGCCTACCGCGCCGAACTGACCGCGTTCACCGAGGTCGTGGCCGGCACCCGGCCCTCGCCGTGCACCGTCGCGGACGCGCTGGAGGCGGGCTGGATCGCCGAGGCGTGCACGCTGTCCCTGCACGAGCACCGCCCGGTGACGATCGCCGAGGTCCGCTCCGCCTGAGTCCCCCGGGTCCCGGGCGCCCGCGCCCGGGACCCGGCGGGTGAACGCTCCGCCCGCGACGCCCGTTTACGGTCACGTGATCTCTCCGTACGACGATGAGAGCCTCCCACGTCCGACCGACCCAGGAGTCACGAGCATGCAGGAGTTACCGGACCGTACGGGCCCCCGAACCGTGGCCGTCGTGGGCGCGGGACCGAGCGGCCTGGCCGTCGCCCGCGAACTGGAGCGTGCCGGGCACCGGGTGACCGTGCTGGAGGAGCAGGACACGGTGGCCGGGAAGTGCCAGAGCGTGCACGTGGACGGGCACGCCTTCGACCTCGGCGGCCACATCTGCACCAACAGGTACGCACGGGTGGCCGAGTTGCTGGGCGAACTGGACGTGGAGACGGAGCGCACGAGCCGCTACCGCGTCCTCGACGCCCGGGGACGTGCCGTGCGGCAGCCGATGGCGTTCCTGCGCGACGGCTCCCTCCAGCGCTACCGTGCCCTGCGCGAGCGGGAGTTCCCCCGCATAGCCGAACCCGGGCTCGCCCACTCCGCGCGAGCCCTCGCCGCCCCCGTCGGCCGGTGGATCGCCGACCACGGCCTGTACTCCATGGCCGAGTCCTTCGGCACCGGCTACACGGCCGCCGGCTACGGCCACCTCGACGACGACGTTCCCGCGCTGTACTTCGTGAAGTACGCGGAGATGACCGGCCTGCTGGACCCGGGCCCCGAACTCCTCGGGCACCCCGGTGACTTCACCGTCGTGGGCGGGTTCGCCACGCTGTGGCGGCGGGTCGCGCAGGAGCTGAAGGACGTGCGGTGCGGGGTGCGGGTGACATCGGTGGAGCGCCGCCCGGACGGGGTGCGGCTGCACACCGACTCGGGCCCGGTCGCGGCGGACGAGGTGGTGCTGGCGGTCGCGCTCGACCGGATCCTGCCGGTCCTGGACGCCACCGACGAGGAGCGCGACCTCGCCGCACGGATCCGCAGCAACGCCTACCACACCACCCTGGCCGCCGCGTCCGGCCTCCCCTCGGACGCGTTCTACTTCCTCGCCGCCCACACCACGAGCCGCGAGACGGCCGGCCACTGCGTCTCGTACCACCACCGCTACCCGGGCAGCGAGGTGCGGACCTTCTACTCCTACGGCCGCCCCGGTGAGGTCACCGCACTGCTCAGCGAGGACGTGGCGGCCCTCGGCGGGCGGCTGGAGGAGGTGCATCTGCGGCGCGAGTGGGCGTTCATGCCGCACTTCGGCGGCGCCGACCTCAGGGACGGGGCACTGGACCGGCTCGACGCGCTGCAAGGGCAGGACCGCACCTACTTCGTCGGCGGGCTGCCCGCCTTCGAACTCGTCGAGTGCACGGTGGCCCACGCCCAGGACCTCGCGCGCCGCCACTTCCCGCCCGCACAGGGCACACTGACCCGGCGGGACGACGGCCCCGCCACGATCGAGGAGGAACGGCAGACATGAGCGAACCGCTGCGCATCGGAGTGCTGGGAGCCGCGCGGATCAGCGAGTCCTCGCTGATCGGGCCGGCCCGGGCGACCGGCCACCGGGTCGTCGCGGTGGCCGCGCGCGACCGGGCCCGCGCCGAGGCCTACGCGGCCGGGCACGGTGTGGAGCGGGTGGCGGGGTCGTACGCCGAGCTGATCGCCGACCCCGAGGTCGAGGTCGTCTACAACCCGCTCGCCAACGGGCTGCACGGGCCGTGGAACCTCGCGGCGCTCGCGGCCGGCAAGCATGTGCTGAGCGAGAAGCCGTCGGCGAGCAACGCCGAGGAGGCGGCGGAGGTGCGGGAGGCCGTCGCGAAGGCCGGGACAGTGTTCATGGAGGCCTTCCACTATCTGTTCCACCCGGTCACCCGGCGCCTGCACGAGGTCCTCGCGAGCGGGGAGATCGGCGAGCTGCGGCACGTCGAGGCCATGGTCGCGATCCAGGCTCCGGCGGACTCCGACCCGCGCTGGTCGCTGCCGCTGGCCGGCGGCGCGGTGATGGACCTCGGCTGCTACAGCCTGCACGCGCTGCGCATGCTGGCCCCCTGGGCGGGCGGCGCGCCCCGGCTGGTGTCCGCGCGGGGCGGTGAGCGGGCGGGCGCCCCCGGCGTCGACGAGTGGCTGGACGCCGACCTGGCCTTCCCGGGCGGTGCGACCGGCTCCGCGCGCTGCCACATGGCGTACGACCGGCTGGAGATGAGCTGCCGGATCATCGGTTCGCACGGGGAGGTCCTCGCGCCGAACTTCGTGCTGCCGCACACGGACGACCGGGTCGTGGTGCGCACGGCGGCCGGCGAGCGCACCGAGCGGCTCGGCACCCGGTCGTCGTACACCTACCAGCTGGAGGCGTTCGCGGACCGGGTGCGCGGAGGTGCCCCGCTGCCGCTGGACGCGGACGACGCCGTGTCGACGATGACGCTGATCGACGAGGCCTACCGGGCGGCGGGCTTCGAGCCGCGGCCGCGCACGTCCTAGGTCCCGCGCAGCTCGGCCGCCTCGCGCCGGGTGATGGACTCCTTGTCGGTCCGGCCCAGTTCGCCGAGTACGTCGGCGAGGCAGTCCAGGGCCGAGGTCAACTCGCCCGCGCCGTGCGGCTTGCGGGCCTCGGCCACCGCCGCCGCGGCACAGGCGCCGGCCTCGGCCGGGTCGCCGGTGGCGGTGTGGCAGCGGGCGAGGTCGATCAGGAGCCGTACCCGCAGGGGCAGCACGATCTCGGGGACGGTCCACGCGAGGGGGCCCCGCAGTGCCTCCCGGGCCTCGGGGCCCACGCCCAGCGCGTCCTCGTACCGTCCCGATGCCCGGAGCACGCCGACCAGTTCGGCGAGCACCTGCGGCCGCACCAGCTCGACGTGCGCCAACTCGCGCAGCGACATGGCGGCCAGCCGCGCCGCGCACTCCTCGTAGACGGCCACGGACTCCTCGGTGCGGCCGGTCGCGGCCAGGAGCCACCCGTACGTCCGCAGCGCGCCGGGCAGGCTGCCGAGCGCCCGGTCCCTGCGGTCGGGGGCGGGCAGGCGGCGGTAGGCCGCCACGCTCGACCGGGCCGCCGGGACGGCTTCCGCGGTCCGCCCCAGGCCCGCGAGGGCCTGCGCCCGCACGTCCCCGGCGAAGGCGGCCGGCGCCGGTGACACCTCGCCCGGTACGTCGGCCGCGGCCGCGCACGCCTCCTCGTACCGGCCGGACAGCAGCAGCGCATGGGCGCGCAGCGCCAGGGCCCGGCCGAGCCCTTCCGTGTCGCCCGTGCCGCGGTAGACCGCGGCCGCCTCGTCGGCCCAGGCCAGCCGACGCTCCGGCGACGGCGACCGCAGTCCCGCCCAGGAGGGGGTGACGCAGTACGACAGCGCCGCCCCGAGCAGCGGTCCGCCCCTTTCCGGCGCCAGTCGGGCCGCCGCGCGCGGCAACGGCAGGAATATCCGTACGAGTCCCATGACCACCCCCTCGCCGCCCCGCCGAGGACAGCCGCGCCATGGTGGCACAAGGGGTCGCGCCGTTTCCGCGATTCACCGGGTACGTAGCGAGCACGGGGGAATCTCGTCGAACTCCCCCCGCACGGCACGGAGTCAGCCGTACAGCGCGGGCCGTTCCACGAGTTCCACCGGCACCCGGCCGCCCTCGTCCAGCGACCGTACTCCGGCCTCGCACACCGCGGCCGCCGCGTAGCCGTCCCACACGCTGGGGCCGGTGACCTGGCCGCGGCGGGTGGCGTCGACCCAGGCCTGCACCTCGCGGTCGTAGGCGTCGGCGAAGCGTTCGACGAAGTCCTGGGCGATGGTGCCGCCCCAGCGTCCCGCCATGTTGGTGACCATGGCGTGCCCGTCACCGATGCGGGCGGTACCGCGTTCGCAGACCGCCTCGGCCTGGACCTGGTAGCCGAAGCCGCAGTTGACGAAGATCTCCACGTCGGAGAGGGCGCCGCCGTCGGTCTCGAAGACGACGAACTGGGGGTCCTGGAGGTCGTCCGGGGCGTTCGCCGACGGGGTGGGCCGCCACACCGTGACCGCGGTGATCTCGTGCCCGAGCAGCCAGCGCGTCACGTCGGTCTCGTGGGCCACCGAGTCGCTGATCAGCATGGAGCTGGTGAAGAAGGGCGGGCTCGCGGCGTTGCGGTGCCGGTTGTGCAGCATCAGCGGCCGCCCCAACTGGCCCGTCTCCAGCAGCGACTTGAGTTTCATGTACTCGGCGTCGTAGCGCCGCATGAACCCCACCTGGGCACGCCGGTGCCCCAGTCGCTGCTCGGCCTCCACGACCCGTATCGCGGAGGCCGCGTCGGGGGTGAGCGGTTTCTCGCACAGCACCGGCAGGTCGTGCTCGAAGGCCTGGAGCAGTGCCGCCTCGTGGGCGGGGCCCGGTGAGGCGATCAGGACGGCGTCGACGTCGGCCGCCGCCATCGCGGAGGCCGGGTCGGTGTAGGCGGTGCAGCCCTCGATGCGGGCGGCGATCTGCTTGGCGCGTTCCGCGTCCAGGTCCACGACGGCGCTCACCCGGGCCCCGCTGACGACCTCGTGGATTCGGCGGACGTGGTCGGCGCCCATCTTGCCGGTGCCGATGACGGCGACACCCAGCGTGGCTCGCTCGGTCATGGTCCTCCCTTCAGGCGCCGCAGGACCTCAGGAACTTCCGGGTGCGCACCGCGATCGGCAGCGGCTTGTCCGGCTCGCACGGGTACATGTCCTGCTCGACGATGGCGAACAGCTCCACGCCGAGTTTCTGCGCGGCCACCAGCACCGGCTCCAACTCCGGTGCACCGGAGGGAGGTTCGCACATCACCCCGCGCTGGACGGCCGGGCCGAACGGCACCCCGTCGCGCACGACGTCCGCGAGGATCTCCGGGTCGACCTGCTTGAGGTGCAGATAGCCGATGCGCTCGCCGTACGTCTCGATGAGCTTGACGCTGTCGCCGCCGCAGTAGGCGTAATGGCCCGTGTCCAGGCAGAGGTTGACGAGTTCGGAGTCCGTCGAGTCCAGGAAGTGCTCGACGTGGTCCTCGGTGTCGAGGTGGGTGTCGGCGTGCGGGTGGACCACGAGGTCGAGCCCGTACGCCTCCTTCACCTCGTGGCCGAGCCGCTCCATGCCCTTGGTGAGGTGGGCCCACTGCTCGTGGGTGAGCTCCGGCGGCTCCAGGATCTCGGCCGTCCTGTCGTCACGCCAGAAGGAGGGGATGACGACCAGGTGCCGCGCGCCCATCGCCTGGGTGAGCGCGGCGACCTGGCTGACGTGCTCCCAGGTCGGCTCCCACACCGAGGGCCCGCGGTGCAGTCCGGTGAAGACCGTGCCCGCCGAGACCTTGAGGTCGCGCCTGGCGATCTCGTCGGTCAGGCGGGCCGGGTCGGTCGGGAGATAGCCGTACGGCCCCAGCTCGATCCAGGAGTAGCCCGCCTCGGCGACCTCGTCGAGGAAGCGTTCCCACGGCACCTGGGCCGGGTCGTCGGGGAACCAGACGCCCCAGGAGTCCGGGGCCGAACCGACGCGGATGCGGTCGAGCGGGGCCGCCATCTCAGGACTTTCCCTCGCCGCCGGAGGCGACGGGCGCGGTGAGGTCCTGCTCCTCGGGGAGCGCTTCGGTGTCGACGCCGCGGACCTGGGACAACTCGTGCTTGAGCGCGGCGAGTTCGGCGCCGCCGGCCATGTGGTTGGTGAGTTCGTCCAGGGTGATCCGGTCGCGGGCCGCGGACAGCTCCATGGCGCCCAGGCGCAGCACGCTGAAGTGGTCGCCGACCATGTAGGCGTGGTGCGGGTTGTGGGTGATGAAGATGACCCCGAGTCCCCGGTCGCGGGCGGCGGCCACGTACTTGAGCACCACACCGGACTGCTTGACACCCAGCGCCGCGGTGGGCTCGTCCAGGATCAGCACGCGGGCGCCGAAGTAGACGGCGCGGGCGATGGCCACGCACTGGCGCTGGCCGCCGGAGAGGGTGCCGATGGGCTGTTCGAGATCGTCCAGGACGATGCCCATCTCGCGCAGTTCGTGGTCGGCGGTCTGCTTCATCCTCTCGATGTCCAGGCGGCGCAGCGGCCAGCGGCCCTTGGTCATCTCGGAGCCGAGGAAGAAGTTGCGCCACACCGGCATCAGGGGGACCACGGCCAGGTCCTGGTAGACCGTCGCGATGCCCTTGTCCAGCGCCTCGCGCGGGGTGGTGAAGCGTACGGGCTGCCCGTCGACGAGGAACTCGCCCTCGGTGTGCTGGTGCAGACCCGAGATGATCTTGATGAGGGTGGACTTGCCGGCGCCGTTGTCGCCGAGCACGCAGGTGACCTGGCTCGGGCGGACCTGGAGGCTCACCCCGTGCAGGGCGCGGATGTTGCCGTAGGACTTGCCCGCGTTGCGCAGTTCGACGATCACCCCGTCCGTGCCGGCGGTCTCGGGGGTGTCGGCGAGGATCGCGCCGTGGGTGCCGGTCTCTTCAGTGGTCATAGCGCAGTTACCTCCGGGTCGCGGTGCGGCTGACCCACAGATTGATCATGACGGCGCCCAGCAGCATCACGCCGAGGAAGGCCTTGAACCAGTCCGGGTTCCAGTTGGCGTAGACGATGCCCTGCTGGACCATGCCGAACATGAACGCCCCGAACACCGGGCCGATCGCGCTGCCCGCGCCGCCGGTCAGCAGACAGCCGCCGATCACCGCGGCCGAGATGTAGATGAGCTCCTGGCCCACGCCCTCGCCGGACTGCACGGTGTTGAAGGAGAACAGGTTGTGCATGCCGACGAACCAGGCCGCGAAGCCCACCAGCATGAACAGGCTGATCTTCGTGAAGTTGACCGGGACACCCACGGCCCGGGCGGAGTCCTTGTTGCCGCCCACCGCGAAGATCCAGTTGCCGTACTTGGTGCGCAGCAGCACCCAGGTCGCCAGCGCGGCGAAGACCAGCCAGTACACGATTGTGATCTTGATCTGGACGCCGGCCACTTCGAAGGAGTTCGCGAAGACCTTCTTGGCCTGGTCGAAGCCGTCCATGTTGGAGATGTCGTCGGTGGCGACGTTCCCGGTGACCAGCTTGGTCACCGCCAGGTTCACACCCTGGAGGATCAGGAAGGTGCCCAGGGTGATCAGGAAGCTGGGCAGACCGGTCTTGACGACCAGCCAGCCGTTGAGGAACCCGATCGCCAGCGACACCAGCAGGGCGACGAAGATGCCCGCCCACACGTTCAGCGTGAGCTGGAAGGCGAACATGCTCGCGGTCAGCGCCGAGGTGATCACCGCGACACCCGCCGACAGGTCGAACTCCCCGCCGATCATCAGCAGGGCGACCGGCAGCGCCATGATCCCGATCGTGGACGACTGGTAGAGGATGTTCGCCATCGCACTGCCCTCGCGCACCGGCGGAGCAGCGATCAGGAAGAACACCCACACCGCCACCGCGCCCAGGAACACACCCACGTCGGGGCGCGCCAACAGCCTGAGGGCAAGCGGTCGTTCCGAGGTCCGGCCGTCCTTGACCTTGCTGGGGCCGGGGGCCGGCGGTGTGGTCACCGCCGGCTCGGCGTGCTGGGTCATCCCCATCACCTGGTGCCCTTCGCGGCGTACTGGGCCACGGTCTCGACGTTGGACTTGTCGACGAAGGCCGGACCGGTGAGCACCGGCTGCTCGCCGCCGCCCATGTAGTTGCCGTTGTTCTTGTACAGCCACAGCGAGTCGATCGCCAGGTAGCCCTGGAGGTAGGGCTGCTGGTCGACGGCGAACTGGATGGTGCCCTTGCTGATGGCGCCCGTCAGGTCCTTGTTGAGGTCGAACGTGGCCACCTTGGCCTTGCTGCCCGCGTCGGTCACCGACTGGGTCGCGGTCAACGCGAAGGGCGCACCGAGGGCGACGACGTAGTCGATGGACTTGTCCTGGGACAGCTTGGCGGTGATCGTCGACTTCACGGACGGCATGTCGGTGCCGTTGACGTTGAGCGTCTGGAGCTTGCCGGTGAAGGTCTTCTTCACACCGTCGCAGCGCTGGGTGAGGCCGATGTTGCCCTGCTCCTGGATGACACAGACGGCACTCTTGGCGCCCTCCTCGTTCAGCCGCTTGCCGAGCGCCTCGCCGGCGACGGTCTCGTCCTGGCCGAAGAACTCCATCAGACCGAGCTTCTGCCACTCGCTGACGCCGGAGTTCAGGCCGACGACGGGTATCCCGGCCTTCTTCGCCTTGGCCACGACGTCCTTGAGGGCGTCCGGCTTGGCGAGGGTGATCGCGATGCCGTCGACCTTCTGGTCGATCGCGTTCTGGACCAGGTTGGCCTGGTTGGCCGCGCTCGGGTCGGCTGAGTAGACCAGCTTGACGTTGTCCTTGGCGGCGGCGGCCTGGGCGCCCTTGCGGACGATGTCCCAGAAGGTGTCACCGGGCGACTGGTGGGTGACCAGCGCGATGGTCATCCGGGGCGTGGTGGCCTTGCCCGCGGAGGCGCCGTCCGCGCTCTCCTCGGACTTCTTGCCGCCCGAGCTGCTGGAGCAGCCGGCGAGCGTCAGGGCCGCGGCCGCAGCCAGGGCCACGGCGGGAGCGAATCTCCGCGAACGGGAGAGAGAAGAGCGGTCCATCTTTCCTTGCACCTCACTGTGCGACGGGGAGAACGTCGGGAAAGGGGGCGGGATCTGTGAAAACGCGCCAACTTGCGTTGGGACGGGATCCAACTCCCCTGGCGCGGCCGCTGTCAATACTTTGTTAAGACATCATTTCACGCTCAGGTCCGAATGTAAGTACAAACTATTGACAGCGTCGCCCTTCAAGTCCTACACCTGGGAGGCAACGGCCCGGAGGGCCCCGCGTCCCCAGCCCGGATCGAGGAGCGTCGCGCATGGTCGAGCCAGTGCAGCAGTTCGACGTGATCAGTATGGGCCGTATCGGAATTGATCTCCACCCGCTGCGGTCGGGGGCACCGCCGGCCCGGACCCGCTCCTTCACGGGGTCCGTCAGTGGTGATGCCGCCCACGTCGCGGTCGCCGCCCGTGTCGGAGCCGGCTCCTTCGGCGCCCGTCTCCACCAGACCCTCACGGAACCCGGCGTCTTCGCCGGGCACCGTCGGCGTCCGGCGTGACCGTCCGCACCGCCGACGGCTTCCCCCAGGGGCCACCCGCCCGACCGGCCCCGCCGCGGCGCCGTCCGACCTCCCCGCACCCGCCCCACACCGCACCGGAGCAGCCCTGATGAGCACCACCACCCGTCTGACCGTCGCCCAGGCCCTGGTGCGGTTCCTGTCCGTCCAGTACACGGAGCGCGACGGCGTACGGCACCGGCTGATCGCCGGGACCTGGGGCATCTTCGGCCACGGCAACGTGGCGGGGATCGGGCAGGCCCTCCTGGAGGCGGGCGAGGACGCCATGCCCTTCCACCAGGGCCGCAACGAGCAGGCGATGGTCCACGCGGCCGTCGGCCACGCCCGCCAGCTCAACCGCCTGTCGGCCCAGGCGGTCACCACGTCGATCGGCCCGGGCGCCACGAACCTGGTCACCGGCGCGGCCCTGGCGACGATCAACCGTCTGCCGGTCCTGCTCCTGCCCGGCGACTACTTCGCCACCCGCGCCGCCGACCCGCTCCTCCAGCAGCTGGAGCACCCCACCGAGGCGGACGTGTCGGTGAACGACACCCTGCGCCCGGTCTCCCGGTACTTCGACCGCATCCACCGCCCCGAGGCCCTCGTCCCCTCCGCCCTCCAGGCCATGCGCGTCCTGTCGGACCCGGCCGAGACCGGCGCGGTCACCCTCGCCCTCCCCCAGGACGTGCAGGCGCAGGCGCACGACTGGCCCGAGGAGTTCTTCGCCGAGCGGGTGTGGCGGGTACGGCGGCCCGCGCCGGACCCGGTGGAGCTGGCGGAGGCGGCCGAAGCGATCCGGTCCGCCCGCCGCCCCCTGATCGTGGCGGGTGGCGGAGTCCACCACAGCGAGGCCGAACAGGCGCTGAAGGCACTGGTGGACGCCACCGGCATCCCGGTCGCCGCCACCCAGGCGGGCAAGGGCTCGCTGCGCCACGACCACCCCGCCGACGTGGGCGGCATCGGCCACACCGGCACGGCGGTCGCCGACGACCTGGCGCGCACCGCGGACCTCGTCATCGGCGTGGGCACCCGCTACTCCGACTTCACCACGGCCTCCGGCACCCTCTTCCAGGACCCGGACGTCCGCTTCCTCAACCTCAACATCACCGCCTTCGACGCCCACAAGCTGGCCGCACGGACCGTCGTGTGCGATGCGCGGGCGGGGCTGGAGGCGCTCGCCTCCGCGCTGGCGGGCCACCGCGTCGAGACGGCCTACGAGGCCGGGTACGGCGTCGGCAAGGAGCGCTGGGACCAGGTGGTGGACCGGGCCTACAGCGCCGCCGACGAGAGCGCCGTACCGACCCAGACCCAGCTGCTCGGCGCGCTGGACGCGGTCGTGGGCGACGAGGACGTGGTGATCAACGCGGCCGGCTCGCTCCCCGGCGACCTGCACAAGCTGTGGCGGGCCCGCAGCCCGCGCCAGTACCACCTGGAGTACGGCTACTCCTGCATGGGCTACGAGATCCCGGCGGCGATCGGCGTCCAGCAGGCCACCCCGGACACCCCGGTGTGGGCGCTGGTCGGCGACGGCACATACCTGATGATGCCGACGGAGCTGGTCACCGCGGTCCAGGAGGGCCTGCCGATCAACGTGGTCCTCATCCAGAACCACGGCTACGCCTCGATCGGCGGTCTGTCCGAGTCGGTGGGCGGCGAGCGGTTCGGCACGGCGTACCGCTACCGGGCCGCCGACGGCACCTTCAGCGGGGCCCCGCTCCCGGTCGACCTGGCCGCCAACGCGGCGAGCCTCGGCATGGACGTGCTGCGCGCCAAGACGGTCCGGGAGCTGCGCGAGGCCCTGGCCGCGGCCCGCGCCTCGGACCGCCCCACCTGCGTCTACGTCGAGACGGACACCGCGAACCCGGCCGCTCCCCCGGCGGAGGCCTGGTGGGACGTGCCGGTGGCCCAGACGGCGTCCCGCACGGCCGCCGTGCAGGCGCGGACGGAGTACGACCGCCAGGCGTCCGCACGCCGCACCCACCTGTGACGGCCCCGCTCCCCGAGGGAGGCAATGGAATGGCGAAGCCCCGCGGCACGTCACGTGCCGCGACCACCCCCGCGCTCGACTGCCTGGACTTCGCCCTGGACCGGGGCAGTCCGGTGCCGCTGTACTACCAGCTCGCCCGGCAGCTGGAGGCGGCGATCGAACACGGCGTGCTCGCCCCGGGAAACCACCTGGGCAACGAGATCGACCTCTCCGTCCGCCTCGGCCTGTCCCGCCCGACCGTCCGCCAGGCCATCCAGACCCTGGTGGACAAGGGCCTGCTGGTCCGCCGCCGCGGGGTGGGCACGCAGGTGGTGCACAGCCAGGTCAAGCGCCCCCTGGAGCTCAGCAGCCTCTACGACGACCTGGAGGCGGCCGGTCAGGGCCCGGCGACGCGGGTCGTGCGCAACGAGACCGTGCCGGCGCCGGCCGACGTGGCGGCCGCGCTGTCCCTCCCGGAGGGCGGCCCGGTCACGGTGCTGGAGCGGCTGCGCCTGACCCACGGACAGCCGGTGGCCCTCCTCAGCAACCACCTGCCCCCCGACCTGCTCGACCTCGACAGCACCCGTCTGGAGTCCACCGGCCTCTACCGCATGCTGCGCACCGCCGGCATCACCCTGCACAGCGCCCGCCAGACCATCGGCGCCCGCTCCGCCACCGCCGAGGAGGCCGCCCGCCTCGACGAACGGGCGGGCGCGGCGGTCCTGACCATGCAACGCACGGCCTACGACGACACCGGCCGCCCGGTCGAGTACGGCAGCCACATCTACCGCGCGTCACGGTACGCGTTCGACTTCCAGCTGCTGGTCAGGGCCTGAACCGGCCGCCCCACTGGCGCCCGGCCGCGGACGGCACGCCACACCACTTGACTTCGGCGGGCGCACAGAGAGAAGGTCGTGGGTATACGCCGTAAACATACGACGTTCGCACACGCGGGAGCGTCCTGGAATGGCACGCAGTGAGCCACTGCCGTCGACCGTCCTCGTCACCGGCGGGGCCGGTTTCCTCGGTGGGCACACCTGTGTGGAACTCCTCGACCACGGCTACGAGGTGATCGTGGTCGACAACTACTCCAACAGCACGCCCCAGGCGCTGACGCGGGTGGAGCGGATCGCCGGCCGCTTCGTCGGCGCCGTCTACGAGCTGGACATCCGTGACCAGCGCGCCCTGTCGGCCGTCTTCGACCGGCATGCCCTGGACGCCGTCGTGCACTGCGCCGGTGTGCGGGCCGTGGGCGCGTCGACCCGGATGCCCGTCGAGTACTACGACACCAACGTCGGCGGCACGATGTCCCTGCTGCGGACCATGCACGAACACGGGGTGCACCGGCTCGTCTACTCGTCGTCCTGCGCGGTCTACGGCGACGCCGGACGGGGCCCGCTCGACGAGGCCACCCCGGCCCGGCCGACCACCCCCTACGCGGCCTCCAAGTGGGCCTGCGAACAGATCCTCGCCGACGTGTGCCGACGGCGCCCCGAGTACACCGTGCTGTCCCTGCGGTACTCCAGCCCGGCGGGCGCCCATCCCAGCGGACTGCTCGGCCCCGAGCCCCTCGGCGACCCCCACGACCTGATGCCGTACCTGGCCCAGGTGGCCGCCGGCCGGCGCGAACGGCTCCGGGTGTTCGGTGGCGACTACCCCACGCCCGACGGGACCGCGATCCGGGACTACCTCCACGTCATGGACACGGTCGAGGCGCACCGCGTCGCGCTCGACCACCTCGCCGACTCACCCGGCATGCACGTGTACAACCTGGGCGTCGGCAGGGGCAGTTCGGTACTGGAGGTCGTCGCCGCGTTCGCCGAGGCATGCGGCCGGACCATCCCGTACGAGATCGGGCCCCGCCGTCCGGGCGATGTGGCCGCACTGGTCGCCGACGCGAGCGCGGTGGCGCGCGACTGGGGCTGGCATGCCACGCACGACCTCGCCGACATGTGCCAGGACGTCTGGCGCTTCGAGCACCTCAACCTGCACGGCCGTGGTGGCGCGATGCAGGGCCCGGACTCGAAGGGCTGAGGGCGAACGCCGTCTCGACCAGGGCGATGTGACTGGACGCCTGCGGTGCGTTGCCCAGTTGACGGCCGGTGTCCGGGGCCCACTGTTCGGCCAGCAGGCCGACGTCGTTGCGGGTGGCGAGCACGCGCTCGAAGACCTCCCGGGCCTGTTCCGCACGCCCGGTCCCGGCGAGGGCGTCGGCGTACCAGAGGGAGCACGCCACGAAGGCTCCTTCCGATCCCCTCACGCCGTCCACCGCGTGGACGCCGTCGCCGCTCGCCGCGTACCGCCGTACGAAGCCGCCGTGGTCCAGGCCCCGCATGGCGCGGACCGTGCCGCGCACGCGCTCGTCCCGAGCCGGCAGGAAGCCGAGGCGCGGCATCAACAGCGCGGAGGCGTCGAGAGCCGTGGAGCCGTAGGACTGCACGAACGACTGCTGGTGCGCGTCCCAGCCCTCCCGGCACACCTGACGGTGCACCTCGTCCCGCATGGCACGCCATTGGCCGGAAGAGCCGTTGCGGCCGAGCAACTCCCCCATCCGCACCGCCCGGTCGGCAGCCACCCAGGCCATGACCTTCGAGTGGACGAACTGCCGTCCCCGCCCGCGCACCTGCCACAGCCCGTGGTCCGGCTCCCGCCAGTGCCGCTGCAGATAGCCCATCATCGCTTCCACCAGGCTCCACACATGGGCCGGCATGGGGATCCCGGCCCGCAGCGACAGGCAGAGGGCGTCCAGGACCTCACCGTAGACGTCCAACTGGAACTGGCCCGCCGCGGAGTTGCCGAACCGGACCGGCCGCGACCCCTCGTAGCCGAGCAGCCAGGGCGCCTCGGTCTCCGGCAACAGCCGCTGCCCGCCCACGCCGTACACGGTCTGCAGGTCGGTGGGATCGCCCGCGATCGCCCGCACCAGCCAGTCCACCCAGGCCGCCGCCTCGTCGCGGTAACCGCTGCGCAGCAGACAGGACAGGGTCAGGGTGGAGTCGCGCAGCCAGCAGTAGCGGTGGTCCCAGTTGCGTTCGCCGCCGATGCATCCGGGCAATGACGTCGTGGGGGCGGCGACGACGCCACCCGTGGGTGCGTAGGTGAGCGCCTTCAGGGTGATCAGGGAGCGTACGACGGCGTCCTGCCAGGGTCCCTCGTAGCGGCACCGGGCGCTCCAGCGCCGCCAGAAGTCACCGGTCTCCTTCAGCAGGGTCTCGGCCGGAACGCTCAGCGGCGCAGGCGTCTGCGGCACATGGGAGGGCGACCAGGCCAGCGTCAGCGCCAGCCGCCGTCCCGCCGGGACCGTGAAGTCGTACAGAGTGGAGTCCTCGCGGTCGAGCGCCGACACCGGGCCGTCGGCGTCCAGCCAGACGGCGTCCGGGCCGGCGACCGCCACCGCACACCGGTCGACGGCCCGGATCCAGGGCACCACCCGGCCCTGATGGAAGCGCAGTCGCAGCTCGCTGCGCATGGGTACGGCGCCCGAGAGCCCTTCGATCACCCGCACGACGCAGGGAAGTTGGGCCCGGGGCGGCATGAAGTCGATGACCCGCACGGTCCCGGTCGGGGTCTCCCACCGCGTGTCCAGAACCAGCGTGTCCGGCCGGTAGGCCCGCTGTGCGCATGCGACGGGGGCGACGGGGGCGACCCGCCAGAACCCGTTGTCAAGCGTGCCGAGCAGCGCGGCCAGACAGGCCGGCGAGTCGAAACGGGGCAGGCACAGCCAGTCGACGGAGCCGTCCCTGCCGACCATGGCGGCCGTTTCCAGGTCACTGATGAGGGCGTAGTCCTCAATGGGAGCACTCATGATCGCCCCACGGGCGTTAAGCCGTATATTTACGTCGTATACGAATATCGTCACACGAGGGGACGCGCGAGTCAACGCCGGGCTCGACCGCTTCCGTACCGGCAGGCCGTCCACCCCTTGACCCCCCGTTCACGCGGTGCCAATATGGACATATACGCTGTAAACATACATCATCAGGATACATCCATCCACTCTCCAGGCCGGGTGAGCACCGATGCCTCAACTTCCTGTCCCGCAGAGCGCCCAGCGGGTCCCTGATGTCGGCAACGGCCACAAGTCCGCACAGATCGACCACGCCGCGGCACCCGTCGCTGTCGTCGGCCTCGGGTACGTCGGCCTGCCCACCAGCCTGGCCCTGCTCGCAGCAGGCAACGAGGTCATCGGCATCGACCTCAGCGAGAACCGGCTGGAGGCCATCCGCCGCCAAGAGGTGGATCTGCTGCCCGCCGACCACCAGCGCCTCGCCGCGTACGTGGACGACCCGCGGTTCACCATCACGTCGGACCACGCCGCGATCGCCCGGGCCCGTACCGTCGTGATCTGCGTGCCCACCCCGATCGACCGCCACCTCGTACCCGACCTTGACGCACTCTCCGCGGCCTGCGCCTCGGTGGTCGAGCACGCCGTGCCCGGTCAGCTGCTGATCCTCACCTCCACCACCTACGTGGGCGCCACCCGGGATCTGCTGGCGCAGCCGCTGACCGAGCGAGGGTTCCAGGTCGGCAGCGACGTGTTCGTGGCGTTCTCGCCCGAGCGCATCGACCCAGGCCGTGCCGAACACCCGCACAACCGCACCACCCGCGTGGTCGGCGGCATGGGCGAGCTGAGCACCAGCCTGGCCGCGGCCGTGCTGCACCGGACCGCCCCCGCCGTGCACGTGCTCCCCTCGACCGAGGAAGCCGAGATGACCAAGCTGTGGGAGAACACGTTCCGGGCCGTCAACCTCGCACTGGCCAACGAGTTCGCCGAGGACTGCCGGGCTCTCGGCCTGCAGCCACAGCCGATCATCGAGGCGGCGGCGACCAAGCCCTACGGCTTCGTGGCGCACTACCCCGGGCCGGGCGTGGGCGGCCACTGCATCCCCTGCGATCCGCACTACCTGCTCTGGCAGTTGCGGGCGCTGCGCGTCACCTCCCCGCTCGTCGAAACAGCCATGTCCGCGATCGCGGCCCGGCCGCGACAGGTGGTGCGGCGCGTGCACGACGTCCTCGCCGATCGGGGCACCAGCACCGCGGGCGCCCGGATCCTGATCGTGGGCGTCACCTACAAGTCGGGCGTCGCGGACCTGCGCGAGTCGCCTGCCCTGGAGATCCTGGCGGAGCTGGCCGACGAAGGCGCCAAGGTGCACTTCACGGATCCGCTGATCACCACGCTCAAGCTCGGCCCCGACCTCTTCGCCGGTGTCACCGAGCCGGAGGCGGAGCAGTGGGACCTGGTCGTGGTGCACACCGTGCAGCCCGGCACCGAACTGGAATGGCTCGCCGATCAGCCGGCCGTGCTGGACGCCACCTACAGTCTCGGACCGCTCAAGGCCAAGGCGGTCCTGTGAACGCCGCGTACGCCGACCGCAGACCTCCCGGCGCGGGCGCGGTGTCGGCCTCGCAGGGGCTGAAGGTGCAGCCCACCGGGCCGCGACCGGAGCGGTCCGGACCGGATCAGGGCATACCCACCCGGCCGAAGCCGGCGCCGCCGCCCCTGCCACCACTTCGCTCGGCACGGCCGCACCGCCCCGGACCGGTGCGACGCTGCCTGGACCGGATGGACCCGGACACCCGCTTCGACGCACGGCGCGTACTGACCCTGATCTGTCTGCTGCCGCTGCTGGTGCTCCTGGCCCGCGGGGCGCCGGCGCTGCTGCAGGACCCCCTGTTGCTGAGCTACGGCTTCATGGTCCTGCTCGGCACGATCATCATGTTCTACCTCGCCTACACCCGCTACGACGACCCGTCCGAACGCCCCCTGCGGAAACGGCCGAAGGATCTCGACAGCTTTCCCGCGCTGCCCACGACGCCGAAGGTGAGCTTCCTGCTCGCGGTCAAGGACGAGGTGGAGTGCATCGAGGACTGCGTGCGTTCCATGGCCACGAGCGACTACCCGAACCTCGAGGTCGTCGTGGTCGACGACCTGTCCGAGGACGGCACCCAGGACGTGCTGCGCCGGCTGGAGACGGAGCTCGACATCAGGGTCATCTGCCTGGACAAGAACCTCGGCAAGAAGGGCGCCCTGGTCCGCGCCTGCGAGGAGGCCGACGGCGACATCATCGCCATGACCGACTCCGACTGCTTCCTCGCCCCGGACGCACTCACCCGCTGCGTACGCGCGCTCGTCACGCAC
The DNA here is from genome assembly GCF_029893805.1 of Streptomyces sp. SAI-135. Lineage (NCBI taxonomy): Bacteria > Bacillati > Actinomycetota > Actinomycetes > Kitasatosporales > Streptomycetaceae > Streptomyces > Streptomyces sp. SAI-135. The sequence goes on along the minus strand of NZ_JARXYP010000002.1, from coordinate 7,804,794 downwards.
CGCGAACTGGGCGCGGTGAGCGGCCACGCCCGTGCGCTCAACGCGGACTTCAGCTTCTGGACGAAGGCCCAGGACGTCTGGTTCGAGGGCCAGTTCCGGGTGGTGAAGGCGACGGAGGCCACCTTCGGCACCGTCACCTGCGTCTCCGGCCCGTTGGCGGTGTTCCGGCGCGACGCCATCTTCAACTACCTGCCCGCCTGGGCCAACGACCATTTCATGGGCGCCCCCTTCCGCTTCTCCACCGACCGCCAGCTCACCGGGTACGTCCTCGGGCAGGTGTGGAGGGGCCAGTCGCTCAAGGCCCAGTACGCGGATTCGCCGTTCGTCACGGAGCGGGACTACCCGGAGCGCAGATGGCGGGTCGGCTACGTCTATTCGGCCAAGGTGTGGACCAATGCACCGCCCCGCTTCCGGCCCCTGATGAAGCAGCAGATCCGCTGGAAGAAGAGCTTCATCCGCAACCTGTGCTTCACCGGCACCTTCATGTGGCGCATGGGCCCTGGGCCGGCGACCCTCTACTACGGCCACGTCCTGTGGGTGACCGCCGCACCGCTGATGGCCTTCCGGCACATGATCTGGGCGCCGATGCACGGGGCGGCCCTCCTCACCGTGCTCTATCTGTGCGGAATCATCTTCAAGGGCTGCGCCTACGGCATCGCCTTCCTGATCGACAACCCCGGCGACAGCCGCTGGATCTACCGGCCGGCGATGGGCCTGCTCTCCACGTTGCTCCTGGCCTGGATGCTGCCGTACTCCTTCGCCACCATCCGGCGAGGGGTCTGGTCGAGGAGTGCTACGTGATGGACACCCGTCGCAAGGTCGACCTACGCAAGGCCGGACACCTGGTCGGCCTCCTGCTGTCCCTCGCCGTGATCGGCCTCTTGAGAATCGACGGTGCTCACCCGGGGAGGCCTTCCCGCACGGGCTCGCCATCAGGACCGGCCACCCGGGCGACCACCGCCGGATCGCCCCGTCGTCCTCCGGCGAGGGAGCCGGTCGAGGAGTGCCACCCGGTGATCAACCCGTACAAGGTCCACCTCCGCAGGGCGGGACGCCTGCTCGGCCTCCTGCTGTCCCTCGCCGTGGTCGGGCTCCTGTACTCGATGGTGCTCACCCGAGGAGGCATCCTCCCGTGACCGCGACCGGGCCCACGCCGGAGCCGAACCCCCTGCTCGATGCCCTCCGCGGTCGGGCAGGGCGAAGCGTCCGCCTTCTCGGCCACTGGTTGGTTCGCGCCGGGCTGATCCTGCTCGCCCTGTCCGTCCTCATGCTGCCGTTCTACGTGGCCTCGCAGTACTACCTGGAGCAGAAGTACGTGAGCAAGCAGGCCAGCCCGCCGGTCACCCACATCGACGCCACCGCGGCCGCGACGGCGTCACGGCTGTCCCTGGAGCTGCCGGCGGCCACGGCACCGGTCGTGCTGACCTACCACGACGTCAACAGCGGCAACCCCAGCAAGTACGTGGTCACGCCCGCCGCGTTCGACGCCCAGATGGCCGCGCTGAAGAAGGCGGGGTACCGCAGCCTGACCAGCCAGGAGTTCGTCAACTACCTCAAGGGCGGCCCCGCTCCGCCCAGGTCGGTCTTCATCACCTTCGACGACGGCCCACGGGGGCTGTGGAGCAATGCGGACCGCATCCTGGCCCGGCATCACCTGCACGGCTCCGTCTTCCTGATCACTTCCCGGGTGGACGACCGCCCCTATTACCTCTCCTGGCGGGAGATCGGGCGGATGGCAGGCTCCGGCCGGTGGGACTTCCAGGCGCACACCCACAACCTGCACCACCGCGCCCCCACGGACGCCGCAGGCCACCGCGGCTCCGCCCTCTCCAACCGGCTGTGGCTGAACGACCGGCACCGGCTGGAGACCCGGTCGGAGTACCAGGCACGGGTGTCCGCGGACATCAGGACGAACATCGACAAGTTCAGGAGCCACGGCCTGCCGACGCCCCAGCTCTTCGCCTACCCCTTCAGCGAGGCCTCCGAGCGCGGAAACCTGCCTACCGGGTCCACTCTGCGGAGCCTGCTGTCCAAGCACTACGCGGCCACGCTGTCCAACAAGTCGCCCGATCCGCTGGGGCCGCCGGTCGCCGCAAGCCGCCGTGCCGCGGCGGACCGGACGGTCCAGCGGCTCGAGGTGACCGACTCGACCACCCCCGACGAGCTGCTCTCCGACGTCGCCGAGTGGACCCAGAGGCCGCCCGTCGCCTCCTCCCCGCTGACCGAACCCGCGCTGTGGACGCGCGACGACGGCACCGGTGGGCGCGGCATCGACGTCTTCACCGGGCGCAGGCCCTTCGCGGGCACGGACCACTACGCCGCCGCCGCCTATCGCCCTCTCGGGAGCGTGGACTGGACCGACTACCGGGTGGACGCCACCATCACCGGGCTCGCGAACGGGACCAACCAGGCCGCCGTCTCGGTACGCAACCGCACCAGGAACCTGGTGGTGATCAGCGTCAGCCAAGACACGGCCACACTCGAACACGGCGGACGGAAGGTGGTCGTCCGCAAGCTGGCGCAGAAGAGTTCGCACACCCTGAGCGTCAGTGTGCGCGGCGCCACCACCACGGCCCGGGTGGACGGCACCACCGAGCTCAGCTGGGTCGCCGAGAACGTCCCCGCCACCGAACTCACCGGGGGCTTCGGCATCCGGGTCGGCAGCAACCGTACGGGCGCCGCACCCCCGGCCTTCAGCGAGCTGCGTCTTTCCCCCCTGCCGCAGAAGACCCCCACGGCCGCCGTCACCCGGCAGACCGTGACCGAATCGGCGCCGCTCGCCCCCAACGCCTACTGGCAGAGCGCCCCCGGGGTGCGTGCGCCGTTCCAGATCAAGGACGGTGCGATCACGCCCCTGGGCCGTGTCGCCCTGTCGTCCCTGGGGGCGTACGAGCCCGCCCGTACGCAGGAATGGACCGACTACACGACGAGCGGCACCATCTCCAAGCTGTACGATTCTGGGGTGAAAGGTGCAATTCAGGTCAGGGTGGGCAGTCCGCAGGTGATCAGCGTGCAGGTCTCCCACAGCCGCCTGGAGGTGCTCTCCGGGAACGCCGACAGTCAGAGCCTGGTCGGAGCACGCGACCTGAAGGCGGCCGACTCCCACCAGGTGTCGGTCACGGTGACCGGCCGGTCCACGGTGATCAGGGTGGACGGCACGGTTCGGATGACGCTGCCCGCCGAGGGAGAGGCCGGAGGCGTGGCCTACGCCGCATACCGGGACGCCACCCGGCTCTCCTGGCCGCCCCTCGCCGGCCTCAAGGTCGTACCCGTGGCGGGCGGATGAGCGACGAGCCACGCAGCGCCCTCCGGACCGAGGGCCGGAGGGCCTCCCGGCGAACACTCGTCTTCGTCCTGCTGCTGGCCACCGCCGCGTTCATCGGGACCGGCACGGCCCTGGTCATGAGGATGACCGGGGAGACACCACGCAAGCCCGCAGTCGACGCAGAGCCGGGCTTCGCCCCGTTCGAGCCGCGTTTCGCCAAGGGGGGCCTGGTCACCAATGAGTTCGCCTACCTCCACCCGCGCAATCGGCAGGCGAGGGCGTCCCGCGACTGGATCGCCACCAGCGGTTCCCTCTTCGCCAAGGACGGCGCGGGCTGGACGGGCGTGCCCGACGTCGGCGACACCGGCGCCGACTCCGCCCGTCACACCGACTCGGCCGTCTTCCGTCTGGTCTCGCGTCGGCGCGACTTCGGTCCGGTCACGGTGAGTGTGCGGAGTCGACTGGAACCGCCCGTCACCACGCCGAAGACCCCCGCCCGGGACTGGGACGGCGGCCACATCTGGTTGCGGTACCACAGCCCCGACGAGCTGTACGCGATCAGCTTCCGCCGCCGCGACGGCGCGGTGGTGATCAAGCGCAAGATTCCGGGCTGGGGCCCGGAGGACGAGGACACCGGAGGCTACGCCACCCTGGCCGAGGGCAGACACGCCATCTCCTACGACACCTGGCACCGGGTGTCGGCAAGCGCCGTCAACCTGGACTCGGGATCAGTCCGGCTCCGACTCGACATCGACGGCAAGACCGTTCTCACGGCCGAGGACCGCACCCCGGGGCCGCTGCGCCGACCGGGCGGAGTAGGGCTCAGGGCGGACAACACCGAGTTGCTCTTCGCGGGCTTCCACGCCATGCAGGCGCCCGCACCGACGTCGGGATGACCTGACACCCTGCCGTCACGTGCCCTGCCGTCACGTGCCGACGATGAACCGGTCGAGCAGGGCGTTCAGGCCTGCGGCCAGTGGCTCGGGCCCTCCGCGCTCGGCGAGACCGGGCGCGATGGCCCGCAGCCGCGGGAGTTCCTGCGCGGGCATGAGATGCAGGCCGAGCCGGAACGCGGGCTCAGGCTCCTCGGGGTTGTCCACCATGGCCCGCAGCTCGACCAGGAAATAGCCGAGGAGCCAGGCGGTGACCGCATGCAGGACCAGCGCGGCGGTGCGTTCGTCCATGCCGGCCCGGTCGAAGAGGGCCAGGAGGCGCTCGTGGAACCGCAGCACCGCCATCGGGCGCCGGGCCAGGGGCACAGCCAGCATGCGGGTGGCGAGCAGCGGCGCGACATGGGGGTGTGCCAGGGAGACGCGGCGGCTCTCCTGGGCGATGCGGTGCAGCTCGTCGCGCCATGGAACGGGCTCGCCGACTCCTTCACCCGGTGCCGGCTCGGAGGATGCCAGATTCTCCTCGAGTTCGAGGTACAGAGCCTCGACCAGGCCGTCCAGCAGTGCCTCCTTGCCCGCCGCGTAACGGTAGAGGGCCATGGCCTCCACCTCCAGCTCCGCGCCGAGCCTGCGCATGCTCAGCGCGGACAGTCCTTCACGGTCCACCACATCGAGACCGGCCGTCAGCACCCGCTCGCGGCTCAGCCGCCCGTAGCGTCCCCGGTCGCCGACGCGCCGTCCACCGCGGGCGTCTGTCCCATGGGTCATGCGTCGCCTCACTTGTTCCGTGCCGCGTTGCCCGCTGCCAGTGAGTCACTGATCCGGCGGGCGGTGAAGCCCGTGCCGCACACGAATCGCAGGAGCGGCCCGAAGGTGGGAGCTGCGGCCAGCCCCGCGAAGTACAGGCCGGGCACCGAGGCCTGGAAGTCGGCGGACAGTCGCGGCGCACCGGCCAACTGGGGCGGACCGACCGCGTTCTTGCGCACCGCCCGGCGCAGTTCCGGGCTCAGCAGGGCCACCCTGTCGATGTCCACCAGGTATCCGGTCCCCGCGATGACGTGGTCGGCGTACAGGGTCTCCACGTCTCCGCCAGCATCCGACACCTGTAGCCGCACACCGCCGTTCTCGCGCGCCGCCGAGCGGAGACTACGGCCGGGCAGCACCGGAACACGGCCCTGCACGCGTTCTCGGAGCCACCATGCGCCGGACGGCCCCAGGACCGTGCGCAGAAGGTGGGCACGGATGTGGGCCGGCATGTGACGGATGGCCGCGGGTCCGCGGCTGCAGACCACCAGCGGCCATCCCGTGCCCATCGCGGCCTCCGGCCACATCAGTCGAGCGTGGAGCGGACGGTCCTGCGCCCAGTCGGCCTCGGGAGGAGGGCCGAAGGACGGGCGGCTGCGGGCGACCACCGTGGGCCGTGCTCCGGCCTCGTTCAGCAGGGCCGAGGTCTCCAGGGCGGACTGGCCGCTGCCCACCACGACGACGCGTCGTCCCTCGAACACCGCCAGGTCGGTGTGATCCGCCGTGTGCGAGACGAGGCCGTCGTCCCTCAGCCCGGTCAACTCCCGTGGTACGTACGCGAAGGGATGGACGCCCGTGGCGACCACGACGGTGCGCGCGGCGAACTCCTCCCCGGAGTCCAGCGTGACCCGGAACCGGCCGTCGTGGGAGCGGTCGAGGCAGCACACCGCGGTCCGCTCCAGCTCGGGGACGCAGTTCTGCTGGAACCAGATCCCGTAGCGCACGAACTCGGACAGCGGCACCGGCTCCCGCTCGCGGCCCGGGTGGCGTCCCTCCTGGACCCGGAAATCTCCGAGCCCGTACCCCGGTGCGGGGGCGGAGATCGACGAGGAGAACGGGGACGACTTGAGGTGCATCTCGCGCGGCATGTGCGAGCGCCAGCCCTGCATCGGCTCCCCGAAGATCCGGTACGGCACGCGGCGGCCCCGGAGGTGGGCGGCGATCGAGAGTCCGTAGGGGCCTGCTCCGACCACGGCGACTTCGGTGTGTCCTGAAGGCTTCATGGCTTCCCGGTTTCTTGACTTTCGGCCCTTGTGCAGCGTATGTATGTATACATCGTAAACGTACAGGTTTGGGCATTCAAGACCGGCCAAGAGGTGAGGTTGCGAACCATGGCCGTCGTGGACGAAACGACCGGCACCGGGCCGGCGAAGACCGCGGGAAGCTCACGCATGCGCCGTCGCCGCAGATCTTCCGTCCCGCTCCTGGTCGCGGTCGACGCGACCGCCGCGGCCATCGCCGCGTGCGGGGTGCAGCTGCTCTTCCATCGCTGGTTCGTCCCGGCCCTGCTCGTTCCGCTGTGGCTCCTCTCGCTGGCGTCACAGCGGGCATACGGGCCCGCCGCCGACACGGGGTGTTCCCGCCGGGTTATGGGGGCGGCCTGCCTGGCCGCCGCAGCGGCCGGTACCGCATGGTGGTTCGCGCCGCGCGACGACCTGCTGCACGACGCGCTGGTCGCGCTGCCGCTCGCCGCCGCACTGACGGTCGGCCTGCGCCGGTACCGACCGGCTCGCCTGCGCTCGGGTCCAGGCCGGAGCGCCGGCCGGGTGCTCGTACTCGGCCCGGCCGAGTCCGCCTCCGAGTTGATTGCGGCACTGCGCCGGGGGCACGGCCCGCGGCCGCAGGTCGTCGCAGTCCACCGCGCCGGCCCGACGGCCGCCGACGGCCGGGCCGGCGCGGAGGCCGGGATGTCCGGCGACGCCATGGACCTGCTCAGGGTGGTACGGCGGACCGGCTGCGACGCGGTCATCGCGTTGCCGGGCCCCGAGTTGGGTGCCGATAGACTGCGGCGGCTGTCCTGGGACTTGCGGGCGGAGGGCGTCGACCTGATGCTCGCGCCGGTCCTCGCCGACGTCGCGGCCCGGAGACTGGCCGTGCGTCCGGTCGCCGGGGTGCCCCTTCTGCAGCTGCGCGCGCCCGCGCTTTCCGGGCTGCCCCGCCTCCCCAAGGAGCTGACCGATCGTCTGCTGGCCCTGCTGGGCATCCTGCTGCTGACTCCACTGATGGTGGTCATCGGTGCCTGGGTACGGCTCGACAGCCCAGGTCCCGCGTTCTTCCGGGAACGCAGAATCGGGCGCGACAGTCATGAATTCACTCTTCTGAAGTTCCGGACCATGCACCGTGGCGCGGATCGGCGCAAGGGCGAGCTCGCCCACCTCAACCATTACGGCAGCGACCGGTTCTTCAAGATCGCGGACGACCCTCGGGTCACCGGCGCGGGGTCCTTCCTGCGCTCGTCCTCCCTGGACGAGCTGCCGCAGCTGTTCAACGTGCTGGCGGGCCAGATGTCCCTGGTCGGTCCGAGACCACTGGTGAAGGACGAGGTCGCCGCCCTGAGCGAAGACGGGAGTCACCGGCTTCTGGTGAAGCCGGGCATGACCGGTTTGTGGCAGGTCAGCGGCCGCTCTCGCCTGCCGACCGAAGAGCGGATCCGACTCGACGTGAGTTACGTCGAGAACTGGTCGGCCGCCCTGGACCTGTCCATCCTGCTGCGGACGCCGTCCGCGGTCGTGCGCCGGACCGGCGCCAGCTGAACCGTGCCGTGGCCTGACCCCGGTCGACGCGCGCACCGAAGGAGCCCCGCATGAGCGACCGAGCACCGGCGCTGCTCGTCAAGGTGGGCCGGTTTCCGCAGCTGCACGGCGGCCTCGGGGTGGTGCGCACACTGGGGCGTATGGGCGTGCCGACGTACGCCATGGTCGAGGACCGCTTCACCCCGGTCGCCCTCTCACGACATCTCGCCGGCCGCTTCGTCCGACCGACGACCGGAGGGGAGGACGCTTCGGAGCTGGTCTCGGCCCTCCTGCGGATCGGCCGGGAGATCGGGCGCCCCACCGTCGCTGTGGCGGAGGGCGACGAGGCCGCCGTCCTGCTGGCGGAGAACGCCGACCGTCTGGCCGAACGGTTCGTGCTTCCCCCTGTGCCGCCCGGGCTGCCCCGCAGACTGGCCAGCAAGGAGGGGCTGCACGGAATCTGCCAGGAGTACGGCGTGCCCACTCCCCGGACCCGATCGCCGGTCGACCGCGCCGAGTTGGTCGCGGTGGGCCGTGACTGGGGCTTTCCCGTGGTCCTGAAGGACAGGGAGCCGTTCACCAAGCTCAACGACCCAGCCGTCGGGCACACCACAGTGGTCCGCGACGAGGCCGAGCTGCTCGCCCGGTGCGGGAGGGCCGGTTCTCCCTCCGTCGTCGTGCAGGAGTACATCCCTCTGGAACGTGCCGAGGAGTGGTTCACCCACCTCTACGTGGACGCGGGAGGCATACCCCGGCTCGTCTTCACCGGGCGCAAGCTCCGCTCCTGGCCGCCCGGGACAGGCCTCACCACCCGGGCGCGGGCCCGGGCCAACACCGTCCTGGCCACCCTGGCAGCAGAGCTGTGCCGAGCCCTCGGCTACCGCGGGATCGCGGACCTCGACTGGCGCTTCGACCGGCGCGACGGCCTGTACAAGCTGGTGGACTTCAACCCTCGGTTCGGACAGCAGTTCCGCCTCTTCAGCACCGCGGGAGGAATGGACGTGGTCCGGGCGATGTACCTCGACCTGACAGATCGGCACGTCCCGGACGGCACACAGATCGACGACCGGGGCTTCATCGTGGGCAATCTGGACGCGGTATCGGCGACGGTGACCGCCTGGCGCGAACGCCGGCTCCCGACAGCGCTGCCGCGGCGCGACCTCGAACGGGCCTGGCTGAGCGGGGACGATCCGCTGCCCGCGGTCGCCGAGTCGGTGCGCTTCAGCGCCACCGTGGCCCGGCGGCTCACGAAACCGGTGCGCACCCTGCGCCGGCCGGACAAGGGTGCCCCGGACGGGCACCCGCACGGGCATGAGCCGCCGGACCGGACCGTCCGTGCTCCGGCAGATCCGCTCCTGTCACGGAAGGGTGCGGCGCCGTGACACGGGCCATCCTGCACATCACCCAGTCGAGCGAAGCAGGCGTCGCCCGAGTGGTCACGGACCTGGCCGCCGGGCAGTGCGCGAAAGGCGACCGGGTGACCGTGGCGTGTCCGGGCGTCGGCACGCTGACGTGGACAGCAGCGCAGCGCGGGGCCCGAACGGTGTGCTGGGACGCCGTACGGTCGCCCGGTCCGGCGCTTCCGGGCGAGGTCGCCGGAGTGCGGCGCATCGTGGACCTGGTGCGACCGGACGTGGTGCACCTGCACAGCGCGAAGGCGGGCCTCGCAGGCCGCCTGGCGCTGCGCGGGCGCCTTCCCACCGTCTATCAACCGCATGCATGGCCGTTCGCCGCCGTGTCCCCCGCTTTGCGGACCGCCGCCGTGCGGTGGGAGAGGGCGGGAGCCCGCTGGGCCCACCAGGTGGTGTGTGTCAGCGAGGGCGAGCGTGCCCAGGGAGTGGCCGCGGGCATCCGGTCCCGGTGCACGGTCGTCCGCAACGGGGTGGACCTCGACTGGCTCACCCCGCCGGGGGCCTCCTCGCGTGCGGCCGCGCGGTACCGCCTCGGCGTCCTTGGCACGGGACCACTGGCGGTGTGCGTGGCACGTCTGTGCCGACAGAAGGGGCAGGACGTGCTGCTCGACGCCTGGACGGAGGTGGAGGCCCGGCTGCCGGAGGCACGGCTGGTGCTGGTCGGGAGCGGTCCGGACGGTTCGCTCCTGACGGCACGGGCGTCGCCCACAGTCGGGTTCGCGGGAGCCGTCGTCGATCCCCGTGACTGGTATCTCGCGGCCGATCTCGTGGTGCTGGCCTCGCGCTGGGAAGCGGGGATGGCACTCGCCCCGCTGGAAGCCATGGCATGCTCCCGCCCCGTGGTCGTCACCGACGTGCCGGGAGCGCGGGAATTCCTCCCGGCCCCTCATGTGCCGTTCGCCCTGGTGCCGTTGGAGGAGCCGGGCGCTCTGGCAGCCGCCGTGACACGTCTGCTGGCCGATCCGGCGACCAGTCGTGCCCTCGGCGCCGAGGCGCAGGCACACATCCGTCGCCATCACGGGGTGCGCCAGGTCGTCGAGCGCATGGACACCGTGTACGACGACGCCCACCGGGTCTGGGCCGCGGGCCTCCGTGGCGCGGACCCTGCGAGGGTGGACGCGCCGGCCGGGTAGACGTGGTCACGGCCGGTGGGCGCGGCCGATCAGCGTGTGCAGGGCGGGGCGCAACGACGGCACCGCCCCGGCCATCCGGCGCAGGGCGGGATAGCTCCGCAAGGTCTTCAGGCGGAAGGTCGCGTCGGTCTCGGTGGCGTTGATGTCGACACGGGGGACGGCGTAGCGTCCGGCACCCTCGTGCACGCCGAAGGCGATCTCGTATCCGGCTTCGGCCACCGCTCTGCGTGCGGCGGCGTCGTGCCTTCCGTAGGGATAGGCGAAGGCGCGGACACGCCTCCCGGTGAGGTCGGCCACCACCGCAGCGGCGTCCACGAGGCTGCGGGCCAAGGTCCCGGCCGTGGCGTTCACCAGGTCGCCGTGGTCCCATCCGTGGCATTCGACGTCCAACCCCGCATCGACCAGGGCGCGTACGCCCTGCGCGTCCAGGAGTGGTTCGTCGGGCATCCCGGCCGTCCATGTGGCGGTGCCGCCCAGCATGCCGCCGAGCACAAAGGCCGTCGCGGGTACCCCCAGCTCGCGCAGGACCGGCAGCCCTTCCTCCACCAGGGCCAGGTAACCGTCGTCGAACGTCACCAGCACGCTGCGCCGTGGGAAGTCACCGCGCAGGTACCGGTCGAGCGTCAGGGGCGTCCAGCCGCGGTCGAGAAGTCCCCGCAGCTGTCTGTGGAGCGTGTCGGGCGGTACGAACAAGCAGTCCCGGTCCTTTCGGGCGGGCCGTGTGCCGACACCGTGGTACATCAGCACCAGCGGCGACCTGACCGGAAGGGCCCCAGTCATGGAGAACCGTCCGTATCCGGATCGTCCGCGGCAGGTCCGTCCGCTCTCGTCCCCCGGACCAGTCCGCGCCCGGCGCCGGCCACCTTGGCCAGGTCGCGCACCACCGCCGCGAAGGGGACCAGGGGCAGCGCCGCCCAGTGGCGCCGGCGCACGACCCTGGTGAGCGGCACCGACACGTAGACCGCGAACGCGCTGATCGCGACGGACCGGGCGCGCGGGCCGGTCACCACCGCGGCGACGGCGGTGGTGTAGGCGAACGCCCTGGCCAGGTCCCGGGCCACCAGGTGCGGGTCGGCCGACTGTCCGCCGCCCTCGCCGTAACGGAAGTACATCGCCGCCGTCCCGCGCAGGGTCGGCCGTTGTTCCCAGCGGACCTCGGCCGCCGAGGCCAGGACCGCCCGGCGGCCGGTACCCACCACGGCGCGGCCGAAGAGCACATCCTCACAGGTGCGCAGATGTTCGGGAAAGCCCCCGGCGTCCTGCCAGGCGGCGCGGGAGAAGGCCATCGAACGCCCCGTGGGCATGGTCGCGTCGAGTCCGCGGCCGAACAGCCGGCAGTACACGCGGGTCCACGGTCGCGGACGGCGGGCCTCCTCGGGGACCGGATACCCCACCGCCGACATGGCACGGGCCGACGCTCGGTGGCCGTCCACCCGGTAGACGCCCGTGATCAGGTCGGCCGGGACGGGCTCCGCCGCCGCCGCGCGAAGCCGGTCCAGCCAGTCCGGACCGGGGTCACAGCCCGCGTCGGTGCAGGCGATCAGCGAGTTGCGCGCCGCACGCACGCCGGCGTTGCGTCCGGCCGAGATACCCGAGCCCGGGAGCCGGAGCAGGCGGATCCGGGCGTCCTTCGAGGCCCAGGCCTCGGCCCGGTCGGCCGTGCCGTCGGTGGACCCGCCGTCCACGACGACGATCTCGTCGCCGTCCTCGACCAGTTGGGGTACCAGCAGTTCGAGAAGCCGGTCGATCACGTCGGCCTCGTTGAGCACGGTGGTCACCACCGAGACCGGCGCGGTCCCGGTCAGCCCCGCACCCGGCAGCCGCGCGGCCTCGGACAGGACCTGCGCCAGCCGTCCGGCGCACTCGGCAGGCCCGGGGTGAGCTGCGGTCAGGCGGCGTCCCACCGCGCCCATGGCGGCACGGGTGTCACGGTCCGCCAGACGCCGCAGCGCCAGAGCCACCTCGGTGGAGTCGCCGGGCGGCACGGCGATCCCAGCGTTCGCCGCACCCGGCTGCGCCACCCGCTCGGCGACGGGGCTGCCCGCAGTGGTGATCACCGGGACGGCGGAGCGCATCGCCTCCAGCGCGACCGCACCGAACCCCTCCGGATAGGGCATGGACGGTGTGGGCTTGGTCAGCACCGCGGCCACGTCAGCACCGGGAATGATCCGCCAGGCGTCGGGGATCCAGCCCGTGAAGTCGACGCGGTCACGCACTCCGAGATCGGCGGCCAACCGGGAGAGCCTGCTCCGCTCCCCCGGTTCGGTCGGCGCGTCCTCACCGACCACGGCCAGTCGCCAGCGCTCGCCCCCAGGCTTCGCCAAGGCCTCGATCGCGTCGTCCACGCCCTTGTTGGAGACCAGACGGCTGACGGTGAGCAACAGCGGCTCGTCGTGGCCCTCCGCGAGCCGTGCCCCATGTCGTGCCAGCTCCTCCCGGGCGGCCTCGCGGGACAGCGCGGTGCCTTCCGGCGCGGGGAACGGAACGAGCACGGCCCGGGGATGTCTCGAGGCGAGGAGCAGTCCCTCCGCCGTCGCCACGCAATCGTCGGTGAGCATGGCCAGGAGCCTCATCAGGCGGGGATGGGTGTAGTCGTGCTTGGCCCACACGCATCGCACGCCGGCGAGCCACGCCGCCGGTCCGCACACACACGCCGCTTTGACCCCGTTGGCGAGGACCACGTCCGGCCGATTCACCCGCAACCTGCGCGCGAGGGACACCGCGGAGGCCGCCACGGCCACTCCGGTCCGGCCCGTGGAGCGCGTGACGCACGGTATGCCCCTGCGGCGGAACTGCTCGTCCAGCGGTCCCGGGCCCAGCATGACCGCGTCCACGTCCAGCCGGTCGGTGGCGTCGAGCAGCGCCAGCAGCCAGAGTTCCGCGCCACCGATGACTCCGGCGTGCGTCACCACCGTGACGCGCAGTGGACGGTTCATCGGGCCCTCCTGCTCATCACCGAGCGGCACCGGTAGCTCCGGCGTGCCCGCCACCCGGCCGGTACCACCTCGTCAATGCTCCGCCGATCCCCGCACTGACGCCAACAGATGACCCATGCCAGGTATGTTTACGACGTATATGAATACGGTCGCCCCTGTTGGACCGCGGGGCAAGGAGGCGCGGCATGGTCAACGGACCCGGAAACGACCCAGCACGTCGCGCGAGCGATCGCGGGCGCTACGGCAGGCTCAATCGCGAGCGCGTGCTGGCAGCCGCCCTCGACCTGGTCGACCAGGAGGGGTTGTCGGCCCTGAGCATGCGGCGGCTCGGGGCCGAGCTGGGCGTGGAGGCGATGGCGCTGTACCGGTATGCGGCGAGCAAGGAGGCCCTGCTGGACGGTCTGGTCGAGGCCCTCTACCTCGAACTGGAGGAGCGGCTGACCGCCGAACAGGGGCGCGGGGACGAGACCACCGGGGCACCCGGATGGCGTACGGGGCTCCATCGCGTCGCGCGGGCGACCTACGACGTCTGCTTCGACCATCCCCAGGCGGTACCGCTGCTGACCACGCGCATGCTGGCGGTGCCGCTCGCCCGTCGGCCGCCGGCCGTGCTCAGGGACCACGAGCGGGTGCTGGTGCTCCTGCGGGAGGCCGGATTCGACGACGACCGGGTGGCCGTCGCCTTCCGGGCCTTCACCGCCTGGCTCCTCGGCTACGTGTCCGTGGAGCTGCGTCCGATGGTGGACAACCCCGACGAGTCGGACCCGGCGTTCCGTCTGGGCCTGCACCGGATGCCACCGCAAGAACTGCCGGCTCTCCGGGACATCGCCCCCGCACTCGCCGACCGCGGCGGACCGGAAGGGCTGGCGGCAGGGCTGGACGCGCTGCTCGACCGGTTCACCGACACGGCGTGACGAGCCCGACATACCATCACAAGCCGCCCAAACGGTCCAAACGGTCAGTGAACCCCGTCCAACCGGGCCCGCTGCTCCCCCGTGAGCTCCAGCTCCACCGCCGCCAGGTTCTCCTCCAGCTGGGCCACGGACGACACCCCGGCGAGCGGGATGACGGGCAGATCGCCGCCGAGCTGCCAGGCCAGGACCACCTGGTTGACGGTGGCGTCCGTTTCCTTCGCCACCTCCGTCAGGGCCTTCAGGCGGGACGGCGTGCCCGGGTGGTCGAAGTCGGCGGGGAGGCGGTCCGGGTGGGTGTAGGCGCCCTTGAGGAGGGGCGAGTACGCGACCAGGGTGAGGGCGGGCTCCGCGCGCAGGTAGCTCAGCAGGTCCGGGCCCGCGTGGCCGAGGCTGCCGTCGGGGAAGAGGGGCTCCGGGACGTCGGTGCGGGGGCGCAGATGGCTGTGGGCGTACTGGAGGACCTCGTAGCCCGGCAGGCCTGCCGCCGCCGCCAGGGCACGGGCCCGCTCCACCCGCCACACCGCGTGGTTGCTCACGCCCAGCAGACCCACGGTGCCCTCGGTGACCAGTTCGGCGAATCCCTCCACCGTCTCCTGGAGCGGGACCTTGTGGTCCTCTATGTGCGCGTACAGGAGGTCCAGCTTGGGCACGCCGAGGCGTTCCCGGCTGCGTTCCGCCGACTCACGGATCACCTTGGCCGACAGGCCCTCCGCGTTGTCGACGTAGCTGGTGCCGGGGGCCAGGGGGCGGGCGCCGAGCTTCGTGGCGATGACGATCTCGTCGCCGATGCCGCGGCTGCGCCGCCACCGGCCGAGCAGTTCCTCGCTCTGGCCGCCCTGTCCGCCGCCCTCCCAGAAGGCGTAGTTGTCGGACGTGTCGATGAAATTGCCGCCGGCCTCGACATAGCGGTCGAGTACGGCGAAGGAGGTCTCCTCGTCGGTCCGTGAGCCGAACAGCATCGCGCCGAGCGCGAGGACGCTGACCTCGCGGCGGGTCGCCGGGTCGGTGCCGATGGTGCGGTAGCGCATGGTGATGTCCTCCCGTGTGAGCCCCTGGTACGGGGGCACACGGGAGTCTTCATGCTGGAGCGCACACGAAGTCAAGGACTTGCGCGCTCACTTGGCGAACGGGCCCTCCAGAGCCGCCCATTGGAGCAGCATGATGGTCTTGGCGTCGGCGATCTCCCCGGTGCGGATCATCTCCAGGGCTCTGCGGAAGGGCAGTTCGAGGATCTCGATGTCCTCGCCCTCCTCATGGAGACCGCCTCCCTCGTGGGTACGGGTCGAGGGGGCGTACTCGGCGGCGTAGAAGCTGACGCGCTCGGTGACCGAGCCGGGGCTCATGTAGACGTCGAAGACGTGGCGGACCTCGCCGATGGTGTGCCCGGTCTCCTCGACGACCTCGCGCCGCACGGCGATCTCGGGGTGCTCGTCATCGTCGTCGAGCAGACCGCCGGGGGTTTCGATCAGCAGTCCGTCGGGGTGCCCGTTGACGTACACCGGGAACCGGAACTGGCGGGTGAGCAGCACGGTTTCGCGTTCCGTGTCGTACAGCAGCATGGTGGCGCCGTTGCCGCGGTCGTGGGTCTCGCGCTGCTGGGTGCTCCAGGTGCCGTCGGCGCGCTGGAGGTCGAACGTGGTGGCCCGCTCGACGTACCAGTGGCTGGACAGCAGTTTCACCTCGCGGACCTTGACGCGCGGGTTGCGTGTCAGGTCCAGGCCGGTGCGGTCGAGTCCGGTGCGGCCCCGGCGGTCGGGGATGTCGACGCCCTCGGTCATCGGACACCCGCCGTCCGGGAGGTGGAGCGGGAGGTACGGGCATTACGGGAGGAGCAGCGGAAGCGGGCTTGGTGCGAGTTGGTCATGACCGCTTCTACCATTCCGGGCCGGTCGTTCGCACAGTTCGGGCTGCCCGTGCCGTATCCGGAGCGGGTCGTGGACACGGTCCTGGACCATGCGCGCGGCGCCCGGCATTTCGGTCCCGGACGGGAGAACGCCTGCAACGTGCTCGACGTGGCCCACCCTCTGTGGCTGCGCACCCGGCAGCTCGGGCACGCCGCTGACGGGTACCGCTCCGGGGAGATCCGCGACTGGGCCGAGCGGCAGCCGGCCGGGGCGCTCTCGCGTCGGCAGGCGGGCCGGCTTCAGGTTCGGGCCGGGCTCGGCGGGACCCGGCCCCGAACCCGGCCTCCAGGGCACGGGGATGTGGCCGGCCATCGTCTGGCACCTCGCCGATCTGCTGGGCCGCTCCGAGGAACTCGGCTACCGCCCCCGGGGCAGCCACCGCCCCGAAGCGGCCCGGCAGGGAATCGGGGGCCGGGTTGAGGGGGGGGACGAGGCTGAGGGGTCTGACTGAGGTGGCCCGGCTGCGGGCCTGGAGCCTCTCCGCGCTGGCGTCGGGTGCCCGGCCTGGTGCGGCAGACCGGCGTGCACGTGCCTCCACCGGCCGGACGTCGTCGCCGGAACACACGAAAAGGGCCCCCGCAGGCTCTCGCCCGCGAAGACCCTTCGCACCGTCGGGACGACAGGATTTGAACCTGCGACCCCTTGACCCCCAGTCAAGTGCGCTACCAAGCTGCGCCACGTCCCGGTGCGCTGCCCCGCGGTCGACCGCGGGAACGCGCGTACAGAACTTTACCCCACACAGGGGGCAGGACCGAAGCGGGCACCAGGCGCGGGACAATCGACGCATGGCCAGTACATCCTCAGGACGGCAGCCGGGCGCGCGGGACCGGGACAGCGAGGGCCGGGCACGCAACGCCCGGCCCCGGGACGGGCTCGGACGACCGCTCCCGTACGGCGCCGACGGCGTCGCCCGGCAGCCGGAGGGCGTGGTGCGCGCTCCGGAGGAGACGGTGGCCGAGGCGCAGGAACTGCTGGACCTGGGGCGCCCTTTTCATGCCCACGAGGTCTTCGAGGACGCCTGGAAATCGGGCCCCGACGAGGAACGGGCCCTGTGGCGGGGGCTCGCCCAGCTCGCGGTGGGATTGACCCACGCGGCCCGGGGGAACGTCACGGGCGGCGCGAGGCTGCTGCGTCGCGGTGCCGGGGCCGTGGAGGAGTGGGCCGCGTCGCCCGCCGGGCGGGAGCGGCCGTACGGGATGGACCTGACCGGGCTCGGCGGATGGGCCCGACGGCTGGCGGACGACGTGGAGCGGAGCGGCTCGGCGGTGGACGCGCACAGCCGTGGTCCTCGGCTGCGGGGATGACGGGGGCGGGCGAACGCCGCACGGCGGTCGGGCAGCGGTGCCGGGAGGTGCCAGGCGCGCAGTCCGACTGGCTGAGGCCGATGCCGGGCGGGCAGCCCAACATCACGGCGACAAGCACGACACCGCCTGGTGGGTCGGCACCGTGGCCGCGTGCGCTGCGCCCGGCCGGCAGCGCGGCACTCGGGGCCGCAGGCGCGACACCCCAGGTGGGCAGTGGAACAGCAACACTCGGCGGTCGGCTCCACCACGGCCGCGGGCGCGGGGCCTGCCGCACAAACCCCTCCACCGCCACTGACGCCCCGCCCGGCCCGCAGTCCGCAGACCCCAGACCCCAGACCCCAGACCCCAGCATCGGGAATCGTGACCGCGTTCCGCGCCCGGTAACTCGCCGGCCCGGGGTCCGATGCCGGACGCGGTGCCGTCGCTGTCAGTGGCGTGGGGCAGACTCGGGGTGTGCGAAAGATTCATGTCATCGGTATCGGCGCGGGCGACCCCGAGCAGCTCACCCTCCAGGCGGTCAGGGCGCTGCGCGGCACGGACGTGTTCTTCGTCCTGGACAAGGGCGAGGTGAAGGGCGATCTCACACAGCTGCGCCGGGACATGCTGGACGCGCACATACCGGAGGGGACGTACCGGGTCGTGGAGGCCCGGGACCCGGAGCGGGACCGCAGTGCGGGCGGCTCCGCGTACTCCCCCGCCGTCGGTGACTGGCGCAGCGCCCGCGCCGACATCTACGAGCGGCTGATCTCCGAGGAGCTGGGCGAGAGCGAGAGCGGCGCGTTCCTGGTGTGGGGGGACCCCGCGCTGTACGACAGCACGCTCGGGATCCTCGAGGAGATCCTGGAGCGGGGTTCGGTGTCCTTCGAGTACGACGTCGTGCCCGGCATCAGCAGTGTGTCCGCGCTGGTGGCCCGGCATCGCACCGGGCTGAACCGGGTCGCGCGGCCCGTCCAGATCACCACCGGCCGGCGCCTGGCCGAGGGGTTCCCGGAGGGGGTGGACGACGTGGTCGTGATGCTCGACGCCCACCAGGCCTTCCGCGCCTACGCCGACCAGGACATCGACATCTACTGGGGCGCCTACATCGGCACACCGGACGAGATCCTCGCCTCCGGTCCGATCGCCGAGGCCGCGCCCCGGATCGAGCGGCTGCGCGCCGAGGCGCGGGAGCGCAAGGGCTGGATCATGGACACGTATCTGCTGCGCCGGCATCCGAAGCAGCCGTAGGCACCCGGGCGGACCGCCCCGCATGCACGGATGGCCCAGCGGTGTGATCGTGCCCTTGTGACAGTCGCCGAGGAATCCGGGCCATCCACACCGACCGCCGCCGCCCAGCCACCCGTGCTGGACGCGCGCCGCCGCAACGTCGTCTTCGTGACGATCATGCTGGGGATGCTGCTCGCCGCCCTCGACCAGACCATCGTGGGCACCGCCCTGCCGACGATCGTGTCGGATCTCGGCGGCGCCGAGCACATGTCGTGGGTCGTGACCTCGTACCTCCTCGCGGAGACCGTCGCGACCGTGCTGGTGGGCAAGTTCGGCGACCTGTTCGGCCGCAAGGTGGTCTTCCAGGTGTCGGCGATCGTGTTCATCACCGGTTCGTTCCTGTGCGGCCTGGCCTCCAACATGACGCTGCTGATCGTCTGGCGGGCGATGCAGGGAGTCGGCGCCGGCGGTCTGATGGTGACGGCGATGGCGTTGATCGCCGACGTGATCCCGCTGCGTGAGCGCGGCAAGTACCAGGGCGCCATCGGAGCCGTGTTCGGGGTGGCCACGGTCGTCGGACCGCTACTCGGCGGCCTGTTCACCGACCATCTGACCTGGCGCTGGGCGTTCTACGTCAACGTCCCCGTCGCGGTCGTCGTGGTGGCCGCTGCCGCCCGCACGATCCCCGTGGTCAAGTCGGCGGTGCGGCCGGTGATCGACTACCTGGGCATCGCGTTCGTCGCGGTGGGTGCCAGCGCACTGATCCTGGCGACGAGCTGGGGCGGCAACGAGTACGCGTGGGGTTCCGGCGTCGTCATCGGTCTGTTCGTCGGCGGGGCGATCGCGCTCGGGCTCTTCTGCTGGGTGGAGACCCGGGCGGCCGAACCGATGCTGCCGATGCGGCTGTTCGCCAACCCGGTGTTCACGGTCTGCTCGATCCTCAGCTTCATCGTGGGCTTCGCGATGCTGGGCGCGATGACGTATCTGCCGACCTATCTGCAGTACGTCGACGGCGACTCGGCCACTGTCTCCGGGGTGCGGACGCTGCCCATGGTGATCGGCCTGCTCATCGCGTCGGTCGCGAGCGGGAACGTGGTGAGCAAGACCGGGCACTACCGGCTCTTCCCGATCGCCGGCTCCCTGGTGATGGGGCTCGGGCTGTTCCTGATGTCCCTGATGGGGCCGTCGACGGGGGCGTGGCTGGAGTCGCTGTACATGTTCGTGCTGGGCACCGGCATCGGGCTGTGCATGCAGGTCCTGACGATCGCCGTGCAGAACACCGTCGAGTACGCCGACCTCGGCACCGCGACCTCGGGCGTCACCTTCTTCCGTACGCTGGGCAGTTCCTTCGGCACCGCCGTCTTCGGCACGATCTACACCAACTCCCTCACGCCCCACCTGAAGGACGGCATCGCCTCCGCGGTGCGGGCGGCGGGCGGCGGGCTGGATCCGGCCGTCGTGACCAAGGCGGCGACCAGCCCGGAGGGCCTGCACGACCTTCCCCCGGCCGTCGCAGCGCCGATCATCAGTGCGTACGCCGACACGATCCAGACGGTGTTCCGGTGGACCGTGCCGGTCGCGGCGCTCGGCTTCGTCGTCGCCCTGTTCCTCAAGCAGGTGCAGCTGCGCGACAGTGCGCGGGCCGGTTCCACCGACATGGGCGAGGGGTTCGCGTCACCGTCCGGGGCGGACTCGCAGCGGGTGCTGGAGAGCACCGTCGGGAAGATCATCGGCAGTACGGACCTGGACACCGCGCGCCGGATCATCGCGGACTCCGACACCCGGCTCGACATCGCCGGGGCGTGGGCCGTGATGCAGGTGGAGCTGCACAACCGGATGGTCGGGCACGCGAGCCTCGGCATGATCGCCGCGCGCCGGCATCTGCCGCCCGAGGTGCTGCTGCCCGTCTTCGACCGGATGGTCGAGGAGGGTTATCTGACCCGGGCCGGCCATCTCTTCTCCCACACCCCGGGGGGCGCGCGCGAGGCCCGGGTCATCAGTACGGCGTGGGGCAACTGGCTTGCGGACCGGGTGCAGCAGGATATCGGCCGCCCCTCGGGCACGGACCTGAGGGCAGCGGTGGACACGATCGCGAAACGGCTCCTGGTGGAGGACCTGAACAGCGGACTGCCGCAGCGGACACGGGAGTTGGCGAACAGCACCGCCGGCTGAACCGCGTGCGTGTCAAAGGCGGTCGAGGTCCAGCCACCTCTCGACGCCCGCCACGTCCGGCACCGCCGTCACCCCGTCGGGCAGGGCCGGTCGGCGTACGACCACCACGGGCACGGCCAGTTCGCGGGCGGCCGTGAGTTTGGCGGAGGTGGCCGTGCCCCCGCTGTCCTTGGTGACCAGGACGTCGATGCAGTGGTCGTACAGGAGCGTCGACTCGTCGGCCACCGTGAACGGGCCGCGGGCGAGAAGGACTTCGGTGTGCGGGGGCATGGGCGGCTCGGGCAGCTCCACCGACCGTACGACGAAGTGCAGTTCGGTCAGGTGGGCGAAGGCGGCGAGCTCCGTGCGACCGGTGGTCAGGAACACCCGCCGGCCGAGGCTCGGCAGCAACCGAGCGGCCTCGTCGAGGGAGTCGACCTGGTGCCAGCGGTCCCCCGGCCCCGGCCGCCAGCCGGGGCGGCGCAGCACCACGCAGGGCACGCCGGTCGCCGCGGCCGCCCGTGCCGCGTGGGCGGTGATCGCGCGGGCGAAGGGGTGGGTGGCGTCGACCAGTGCGTCGACACGCTCGTCCCGCAGCCAGTCGGCCAGCCCCTCGACCCCGCCGAACCCCCCGATCCGCACCTCCCCCGCGACCGCGCCCGGCCGGGTCACCCGCCCCGCGAGGGAGGTGGTGACGCGCACACCCGGCCGCGCCGCCAGCACGGCGGCCAGTTCACGGGCCTCGGTGGTGCCGCCGAGGATCAGGATGTGCGGGGACATGGCGGGTAGCGTACGAGGTCAGGGGGCGCGAGACGGCACGGCGGGTGCATGCCGTCGGCCCACGCCCGCCCCCCTCCGGCATGACATACGGCACGGTCGGCCTTGGAACTGCGGCCGACGTCCGTCCCCTCCGGAACTGCGGCCGACGTCCGCCCTCCCCGGTGGGACATGCGGCACAGCCGGGTGCCCCGCCGCGACCGATGCCCGCCCCTTCCGGCAGGGCATGTGGCACGGCGCGCGCACGGCCGCGACCGACGCCCGTCGCCGTCTGGTGGGGCATGCGGCACGGTCCGGTCCCCCGCCGGGACCAACGCCCGCCCCCTCCGGCAGGGTGTGCGGCTCGGCCCACGTCCGCCCACCCCGGCAGAACATCAGGGGCGTCGGACAACAGGCGTTCCAGCCCGTCCCTGGTTATGGTCCGGGCATGGCATCCGTGCGTGCGGTCCTCATCGACATCGACGGTGTCCTCACCGTTTCGTGGGAGCCCCTGCCCGGGGCGGTGGCGGCGTTGCGGGAGGTGCGGGAGGCCGGGTTCGGGGTCGCGTTGGTGACGAACACGACCTCGCGGACGCGGGCGTCGATCGCCTCGGTGCTGGTGGGGGCAGGGTTCGCCGTATCGGCGGAGGACATCCTCACCGCGCCCGCGGTCACCGCCGCGTATCTGGCCCACCACTGTCCCGGCGCCCGCTGCGCCCTGCTGAACAGCGGGGACATCGCCGAGGACCTCGCGGGCGTCACGCTGGTCGGCGACGAGGCCGAGGACGCCGACGTCGTCGTGCTCGGAGGTGCCGGGCCCGAGTTCGGTTACGCGGCGCTCAACCGGGCCTTCGGGCACCTCCAGCGCGGGGCCCGGCTGGTGGCGATGCACCGCAACCTGTACTGGCGTACCGCCGACGGGCTCCAGCTGGACGCCGGGGCCTTCTTGGCCGGTCTGGAGCAGGCCGCCCGGACCGAGGCCGAGGTCACCGGCAAGCCGTCGCCCGCGTTCTTCGAGGCGGCACTCGCGCGGCTCGGGGCCGGGCCGGACGAGGCGCTGATGGTGGGGGACGACATCGAGTCGGACGTGCTGGCCGCGCAGCGCGCCGGGCTCACCGGAGTGCTGGTGAGGACCGGCAAGTACCTCCCGGAGACCCACCGCTCGGCCAGTGGCAGGCCCGACCACGTGATCGACTCCTTCGCGGACCTGCCGGCGCTGCTCGGCGCGTCAGCGCAGCAGGAGCTGTAGACCGCCCACGACCGTCGCCGCGATCACCAGCTGTTCGAAGAGCCGCTGGTTGATGCGGTTCACGGCCCATTTGCCGAGCAGCGCGCCGGGCACGACGAACGCCACGAGGGCGAGGTCGAGCAGCAGCGAGTGCCCGTCGATCAGGCCGAGGCCGACGCTGAAGGGCACCTTGGAGACGTTGACGATCAGGAAGAAGAACGCCGAGGTGCCGAGGAAGCCGAGTTTGCGGAAGCCCGCGGACAGCAGGTACATCGACATCACGGGGCCGCCGGCGTTGGCGACCATGGTGGTGAAGCCGCCGAGGACGCCGTAGGAGCGGGCCTTGACGCGGCCGGTCCGGGTGGCGACCGAGTCGGGTTCCTCCTCGGCGTCGGCCGTGCGGCGGCGCCAGACCGTCACCGCCGCCATGAACAGGAGGATCGCGCCGATCGACGTCCGTACGATCCCGTCGTCCGCCCACCGGAGGAACAGCGTGCCGGCGACCACGCCGACCGCGACCGCCGGGAACAGCCGCCAGAGGGTGGGCCAGTGGGCGTGCCGCCGGTAGGTGAGCACCGCGAGCACGTCCCCGGCGATCAGGATCGGCAGCAGCGCGCCGGTGGAGGCGCGGGCGGGCAGCACCGCGGCGAAGATCGCGAGGCTGACCGTGTTGGCCCCGCTCACGGCGGTCTTGGAGAAGCCCACGAGCAGTGCCGCGGCGGCGAGGGCGGCGAACTCCCAGCCGGAAATGTGCCAGAGCGTCATCGTGTCCATGCGGAGACCGATGCTATGTGCAGGCAACCGGTCCGGTAAGTGCCGTCTCGCCGAGTGGTCCTGTTGACGTCCTCGGGCAGCCCCTAGTGCCGCTCCACCAGGACTGCGCTGCCCTGTCCGACTCCCACGCACATCGTCGCCAGCCCGCGCGCGGCCCCCGTCCGCCGCATCCGGTGCAGCAGGGTCGTGAGGATGCGGGCGCCCGAGCAGCCGAGCGGGTGACCCAGCGCGATGGCGCCGCCGGTGGGGTTGACGCGGTCGGGGTCGATGCCGAGTTCGTCCACGCAGGCGAGGGCCTGGGCGGCGAAGGCCTCGTTGAACTCGGCCTCCTCGATGTCGTCGACGCTCCAGTCCACGCGGGCGAGCGCCTTGCGGGTGGCGGGGACCGGTCCGATGCCCATCACGTCGGGGTGCACACCGGCCGAGGCGCCGGCGACGTAGCGGCCCAGGGACTCGAGGCCCAGCTCGTTCAGTGCCTCCTCGCTGACCAGGAGGAGTCCCGCCGCGCCGTCGTTCATCGGGGAGGCGTTGCCCGCCGTGACCGTGCCGCCGGCCCGGAAGACGGGCTTGAGGCGGGCCAGTTTGTCGTAGGAGGTGTCCTCGCGGATGCACTCGTCGCTGTCGACGAGCACGCCGTCGGGGCGCTCGACGGGGAGGAGTTCGTCGTCGAAGTGGCCGTTCTTGCGTGCCTCGGCGGCGAGTCGGTGGCTGCGCAGGGCGAACCGGTCCTGGCGTTCGCGCCCGATGCCGTAGCGCTGGGCCACCTCCTCGGCGGTCTCGCCCATGGGCAGCAGGCCGTGCAGTTCCTTCATGGCCGGGTTGACCAGACGCCAGCCGAGCCGTGTGTCGTGGGTCTCGATGCGGTGCGGGAGGGCCTCGTCGGGGCGCGGCAGCACGAAGGGGGCGCGGCTCATCGACTCGGAGCCGCCCGCGAGCACGATGTCGGCCTCGCCGGCGGCGATGGTGCGGGCGGCGGTGGTCACGGCCTCCAGTCCGGAGGCGCACAGCCGGTTGACCGTGGCGCCGGGCACGGTCTCGGGCAGTCCGGCGAGCAGCGCGGCCATGCGGGCCACGTTGCGGTTGTCCTCGCCGGCCTGGTTGGCGGCGCCCCAGTAGACGTCGTCGACGCGCGCCGGGTCGAGTGCGGGCACGTCGGCGACCAGGGCGCGGATCACGGTGGCGGCGAGGTCGTCGGGGCGTACGGCGGACAGCGCGCCGCGGAGTCTGCCGATGGGGGTGCGGCGGGCGGCCGCGAAGTGGACGGGGCGCACGGGAAGACTCCTGACCGTAGGGGTTCCGGACCGCTTTAATTAGCACCGCTAGTTTCGGACTATAGCGCAGCGGGAGCAGACATGGCCGAGCACGTCCTCACCGGCATCCACGGTCCCCTCACCGTGCGCGAGTGGCCCCACGGCCGCCCCCGGTACGTGGCCCTCGTGGTGCACGGGTACGGGGAGCACGCCGGCCGGTACGAGGAGCTCGCCGGGGTCCTCACAGCGCACGGCGCGGCCGTCATCGGGCCCGATCACACCGGGCACGGCAGGTCCGGCGGGGAACGGGTCCTGATCGAGGACTTCGAGGACGTGGTCACCGACGTGCACGCGGTCGCGGACCTGGCCCGGGGCGTCCACCCCGGGGTGCCGCTCGTCATGGTCGGGCACTCCATGGGCGGTCTGATCGCCGCCCGTTTCGCGCAGCGGTACGGCGACGAGCTCACCGCGCTCGTGCTGTCGGGGCCGGTGATCGGCGCCTGGGAGCTGCCGGGAGCCCTGCTCGCCCTCGACGAGATCCCGGACACCCCCGTCAGTCCGGCCTCGCTCTCCCGTGACCCCCGGGTGGGCGCCGCCTACCGGGCGGATCCCCTCGTCTGGCACGGGCCGATGAAGCGGCCGACGGTGGAGGCGTTCGCCCGCACCCTGAGGACCGTGTCCGAGGGCGGCCGGCTCGGCCCGCTCCCGTTGCTGTGGCTGCACGGTGACGACGACCGGCTGGTCCCGCTCGCCGGGAGCCGCGCCGGGATCGAGGAGATCAGGGGGCCCCTGTGCAGCGAGCGGATCTACGCCGGTGCCCGCCACGAGGTGTTCCACGAGACGAACAGGGCGGAGGTCTTCGCAGATGTGACGGGCTTCATCGAGGGCGTGCTCACACCCTGAGACCGCCCTGTTTGCACGAGTACGCCCGGGGCACCCGCGCCCCCATGGAGTGGTTGCGTCGAGCGGCCTGCGTGGGAGAGGACCCCGAGCTGTTCTTCCCCGTGGGCACGCAAGGACCCGCGCTGCGGGACGTCGCGGCGGCGAAGCGCGTGTGCGCCCGCTGCCCGGTGACCGCCGAGTGCCTCGACCTGGCGCTCAGCAGCGGGCAGACCTCCGGCGTGTGGGGCGGAACCTGCGAGCAGGAACGCGACGCACTGCTCCGTACCGGCATTGACCATGCCAGAAGGAGGAGCACGGTATGACTGTGGTCAGGAGCACCCTGTCCGATTCGGCCCGCGAGACGGCCGGGGACGCCCTGCAGAGCACCCTGGTGGATCTGATCGGCCTGTCGCTGATCGGGAAGCAGGCGCACTGGAACATCGTGGGCCCGCGTTTCCGTTCCATCCACCTCCAGTTGGACGAGGTGGTGTCGACGGCCCGTACGTTCTCCGACACCGTGGCCGAGCGCGCCGCGGCCCTGGGCGTGCCGCCGGACGGCCGCCCCGAGACGATCGCCGCCGCCTACACGCTGCCCGGCTCGAAGAGCGGCTGGATCCGGGACGACGAGGTCGTCCGGCTGATCGTGGAGACGCTGGAGGCGGCCATCGGCCGGCTGCGCGAGCGCATCGAGGCCACCGAGAAGGCCGACCCGGTCACCCAGGACCTGCTCATCGGCATCACCGCCGAACTGGAGAAGCAGCGCTGGATGTTCGAGGCCGAGAACTGGCCCCGGGACTGACCGGCCGCAGACACCCACGGAAAGGCGCACGCGATGACCGACGCCCTCGAACTCGACGCGCTGTGGGAGGACTTCCACCGCGCGGTGAACATGACCTCCCAGGAACTGGCCGCCTGGCTGCGGGTCAGCGACGCCGACGAGTCCGCCGAGCCGCTGCCGGAGCACGCGGGTGAGCCGACCGGGCAGCACGTCCTCGCGATCCTCCAGAAGCGGCGCACGGACCTGACCGACGACGACATCGACGTGATGTACGAGGTCGTGGACACCGTCGCCGCGGAGGCCGACGTGGAGAAGGAGCCCGAGGCCGAGGAGACACTCCGCCGGCACCGGCTGATGTCCGTCGGACACGACCCGCTCAGGCGGTGACGAGGGCGGAGCGCGTCGTACGGGAACTCGTCGGCGCGCACGGACGGACGTACGCCGCGGAGGCGGGCATCACGCTGAAGGACACCCCGCAGCCCCTGTACCGGCTGCTGGTGCTGTCCCTTCTGCTCAGTGCCCGCATCCGCGGCTCCGTCGCGATCGCCGCCGCCCGCGAACTGCACCGGGCCGGACTGCGTGATCCCCGCAGCATGGCCCAGGCCGGCCGGCAGAAGCGGGTGGACGCACTGGGCCGCGGCGGCTACCGGCGCTACGACGAACGTACGGCCACCCAACTCGGCGAAGGCGCCGACCTGTTGAACGAGCGCTGGGGCGGCGACCTGCGCCGGCTGCGCGCCGAGGCGGACGGCGACGTGAGCGAACTGCGGCGCCTGCTCCAGGAGTTCCCCGGCATCGGACCCGCCGGAGCCGACATCTTCCTGCGTGAGGTGCAGGGCGTCTGGCCCGAGGTCGCACCCTGTCTGGACGGCAAGGTGCTCGCGGGTGCCGAGCGGCTGGGCCTGCCGAAGGATCCCGACCGGCTGGTCGAGCTGGCCGGTGACGCCCAACCCGACGTCCTCGCCGCCGCGTTGGTGCGGGCGGCGATCGACGACGGGGTGGCCGAGGACAGCCTCCGCCGCGCCGGGTGACATGGCACACTGCTCGCACATCCTGTCGAGCAGAGGAGCGTTGTGTGACCGGGACCGAGTCGGCCGGCCGACGGATCGACACGAGCAGGCCGCATCCGGCCCGGGTCTACGACTGGTTCCTCGGCGGGAAGGACAACTACCCCGTCGACGAGGAGCTGGGACGCCGGATCACCGCGCAGGGCGACGCCCCCCGGCAGGCGCGCGCCAACCGCCGGTTCATGGAGCGGGCCACCCGTGCCGTCGTACGGGAGGCGGGAATCCGCCAGTTCCTCGACATCGGCTCCGGCATCCCCACCGAGCCCAACCTGCACCAGATCGCCCAGTCCGCCGTACCGGACGCCCGGATCGTGTACGTCGACAACGACCCGATCGTCCTGGCCCACGCGGCGGCCCTGCTGCACGGCACCCCGGAGGGGGCGACGCACTACATCCAGGCCGACGCCCGCGAACCGCGGCAGATCCTGCAGGGCGCCTCCGCCGTCCTCGACTTCGAGCAGCCCGTCGCGCTGTCGCTGCTGCACTTCATCCCCGACGAGGACGGCGCCCAGGAGCTGGTGGAGACGCTGGTCGGCGCGCTGGCACCGGGCAGTTGTCTGGTGCTGTCGGCGATGACGGCGGACTTCGACCCGGAGAAGGTGAACGCGGGCATCGCGGCCTACACCGCCGGCGGGGTCACCCTGGTGGCCCGCTCCCACGACGAGGTCAGCCGTCTCTTCAAGGGACTCGACGTACTGGAGCCCGGCATCGTGTCCCTGTCGCGGTGGCGTCCGGACGAGCGGGAGGACGGCGAGCCGGTGTCGCTGTACGGCGGGGTCGGCGTCAAGCGCTGAGCCGTCATCCCAGCAGCCATCCGCCGTCCACGCTCAACTCCACGGCGTTGACCGAGCCGTTGCGCAGCAGGAAGTCCACGGCGTCCACCACGTCGGCCACGGTCGCGAGCCGTCCGGTCGGGGTCCTGGCCCGCAGGGCCGCCAGGACCTCCTCCGGCTTGCCCCGCCAGTAGGGGCTGTCCCCGACCACCCCGGGGTGGATCGCGTTGACGCGGACCGGGGCGAGTTCGAGGGCCAGGGTGTGCATGAGCCCGGTCACCCCGGCGTTGACCGTCGCCACCGTCGTCGCCCCCGGGTAGGGCCGCTCCTTGGCCTGTCCGCCGAACAGCACGACGGCACTGTCGTCGTGCAGCCGGGACCGCAGCGCGTGCACGACGGCGGTGTAGCCGACGAGCTTGAGGGTGACGAGGTGGACGGCTGCGTCGATGTCGTACGCGGCGACCCGGTTCTCGTCGCGGGAGATGCCCGCGATCACCAGGTGGTCGACGGGTCCCACGTCGCTCAGCGCGTCGACGATGCCCTTCGGCCGTGCGAGGTCCAGGGCGAGGCCCCGGGCGCCGATCTCCTTGGCCGCGGTGTCGGTGCGGTGGGCATCGCGTCCGGTGATGACCACCTCGTCGCCGCGCTCCGCCCGCACCCGGGCGAACTCCCGCCCGATGCCCGAGGTCCCGCCGACCACCACCACAGCGCTCATCGGGACGCCTCCCTCAGGTACTCCCAGTCCCGCGTGAACCGGTAGGAGTGCCGCACCGGCGGCTGCGGCGCCTGGGTCTCCAGCCAACGCAGCGGCCGGTCACCGGCGTTGGAGAAGCCGTGCACACAACCCGCGCCCGCCCAGGCGCAGTCGCCCGGCCCGAGCCGGTAGCGCGAGCCGTCGAAGACCGCGTCCGCCTCGCCCTCCAGGAACAGGTACGTCTCCTCGAAGGGGTGGTCGTGCGTGCCCGCGACGCCGTCGGGCGCGTACTGCACCATGAACATCGTCGAGGCGACCGCGCCGAGATCGCCGTCGACCATCATCTTCACGGTGATCCCGCTGTAGACGAGCAGCGCGGTCCGCATGCTCGCCGACACCGCGAGCAGGTCCTGGGACTGCTTGCCGGGGTCCATCTGCGCGGGCTCGAAGTGACCGAAGGACCGGGTGCGCGGGTCACGGACGTCGACGCGGACCGGCGGGCGTACCGGCCACGGGGCCACCGACTGGGTGTCGTACCCGTAGCGGGCGCGCGGCACCGGCGCGAGCATGTCCGCCCAGCGGGCGACGCCGTCCCCGCCGCCGCGCCAGGCGTGCGGGACACCGGTCGGCAGGAGCCCGTAGTCGCCCTCCTCCAGCAGGTACGACCCCTCGGGCACGTCGAGGACCACGGCGCCGTCGAGGACGTGGAAGCTCTCCTCGTACGAGTGCACATGGGCCGCGACCGCGCCGTCGGGGCGCAGCTCGCACACCCCGAAACCGGTGTGCGAGCTGCCGTCGGCCTCTCCGACCAACTCCCGTCGCCGGAAGCCGTGTTCGTCGTACGACGACTCCGGGAGGCCGGTGCCCCGGCGCACCAGGTGTCGTGTCACGCCCGGGCCTCCTTCGCGGCCAGCAGCCGGTCGCGGGACTCCTCGACCAGGCGCCGGGCACGCGCCACGTCGGCCGTGAGCCTGCCGTCGCGCTTGCGGACGACGCCGTCGACGATGACGGTCTCCACGTTGGACACGTCGGCGCTCAGGGCCACGGCGGCGGCCGCGTCGTGCACGGGGGCCACGTTCAGGGCGGTCGCGTCGATCGCGACGACGTCCGCGCGCTTTCCGGGGGTGAGGGATCCGGTGCGGTCCTCCAGACCGGCCACGTGGGCACCGTTGCGGGTGGCGATCTCCAGCATCTGACGTGCCGTCAGCATGGTGTCGGGGACCGGGACGTCGGCCTGCCAGCTGTCCGCGTTGACGCGGGCGCGCTCGGCGCCGAAGGCCGCGCGGATCTGGGTGAACATGTCCCCGGGCACGGTGGTGACGACGTCGATGCTGAGCGAGGGGCGCAGGCCGTGCTCGATCGCCTTCATCACCGGCGGCCAGCCGTGCCCCATCTGCGTCTCGACCTGCGGCGCGATGGAGACCGTACCGCCGCTGTCGGCGACCAGCCGCCACTCCTCCTCGCTGAAGTAGCAGCAGTGGATGTAGGTGGTGTCGGGGCCGAGCAGTCCGAGGTCGTGGAGCTGCTTGACCATGCCGAAGCGGCCGGCGAGGCGCCCCATGGCCACGTGCACGGTGATCGGGATGCCCAGCTCGCGGGCGAGGGCCCACTCGGAGGTGACGACGTCGCCCACGCAGAAACCGGGGCCGCGGGTGGCGAGGGCCAGGGTGAGCAGTCCGGCGTCGGAGGAGAAGTACTCGGTGCGGATCCTGCGTACGTCGTCGCCGGGGATCGCGATCTTGCTCTCGAACCAGTAGTCGGCCAGGGAGGTGTTGGCGCTGCCGTAGGCGTACTGGGCGCGGATGCCGGTCTCCCGCAGGGCCCGGATCGCCGCGTCGGGGTGCTCGGGGGTGTTGTTGATGTGGGACCAGTCGACGAGCGTGGTGATGCCGGCGTTGAGGCACTCCAGGGCGCCCGCGAGGTTGGCCGCGTAGACGTCCTCGGGGGTGTAGAGGGGGGCGAAGGTGTCGAGGATGTCGACGAAGTAGTCGTCGAGGGTGGCGTCGGGCGCCACGTTGCGGATCGAGGCCTCCCAGGTGTGGCGGTGGGTGTCGACGAAACCGGGGATCACGATGCGGCCGGTCATGTCGAGGACTTCCGCGTCCGCGCTGATCTCGCGGTCCACGGCCGCGATCCACCCGTCCTCGATGAGGACGTCCCCCCTCGGCAGGTCCCCGATGCCGGGGTCCATGGAGAGCACGTGTCCGGCTCGAAGGAGTGTCCGATGGGTCATCGCGCTTCCTCCTAGGGGGTGTTCAGTACGCGGCGAGGCTCCTGACGGCCGCCACGACCTTGTCGACGGTGGGGATGACCTGTTCCTCCAGGGCGTCCGCGAAGGGCAGCGGCACGCACTCCCCCGCCACCCGCCGCACCGGTGCGTCCAGCAGTCCGAACCCCTCGTCGGCCACGACGGAGACCAGGGTCGCGCCCCAGCCGCCCTGGTACGGGTTCTCCTCGACGACCACCAGCCGGGAGGTCCGGCCGAGCGAGGCGAGGACGGTGGCCGTGTCGAGCGGCACGAGGGAGCGCAGGTCGACGACCTCGGTGCCGATGCCCTCCTCGGCGAGCCGCTCCGCGGCCGTGAGCGCGACCGGCACCATCGAGGCGAGCGCGACCAGGGTCACGTCGGCCCCCTCGCGCACGACGGCGGCCCGGCCCAGTGCGACGACGTGGTCCGGCGGCGGGGGCGCTCCCTTGCTCGCGAGCAGCCCCTTGTGCTCGAAGAACACCACCGGGTCGTCGCTGCGGATCGCGGCCGCCATCATCCCGACGACGTCGGCGGGGGTGGAGGGTGCCGCGATCTTCAGCCCGGGCACGGTCAGCGCCCAGTTCTCGGTGGCCTGCGAGTGCTGGGCGCCGAAGCCGAGCCCGCCGCCGTTGGCGGTGCGCACGACGAGGGGCACGGTGACCTGACCGCCCGTCATGTACCGCACCTTGGGGATCTCGTTGGCGAGGTAGTCCCAGCAACAGGCCAGGAAGTCCGAGAACATGATCTCCGCGACGGGCCGCATCCCGGTCATCGCGGCTCCCATGGCCGCTCCCACGATGGCCTGTTCGGAGATCGGCGTGTCCCACACCCGCTCCGGCCCGAACTCCTCGTGCAGCCCGGCGGTGGTCTTGAACACCCCGCCCGCCGCGCCGATGTCCTCCCCCAGGCAGACGACCGACGCGTCGCGCCGCATCTCCCGGGCGATGCCCTCGGCGACGGCCTCGCGGTAGGTGATCACGTCCGCCATGCGGCACCTCCGTCGGCCCACACATCGGTGAACGCCTCGCGCGGATCGGGCGCCGGCGCGTTCTTCGCCGCGTCGACGGCCTGCTGTACGACGTCACGCGCCCGCTCGTCGGCCTCGGTGAGCCGCTCCTCGGGCACCCCGGCCTCCACCAGGCGTCCCCGTGCGAGGTCCAACGGGTCGTGCTTGAGCCAGCGTTCGACCTCCTCGGCCGGGCGGTAGGCCGCCGGGTCGGTCCGGGAGTGCCCGAAGTGCCGGTAGGTCTCCGCCTCCAGCACGGCGGGCCCGTCCCCGGCCCGGGCCCGTCGCGCCAGCCGCGCCACCGCCTCCTGGACCAGGACGACGTCGTTGCCGTCGACGGCCTCGCCGGGGATGCCGTACGCAGACGCCCGGTCGGCGGCGGGCCGGGGCACCGCGGTGACGTCGGCGATCGGCGTGTACTCCATGTACAGGTTGTTCTCGCAGACGAACAGCACGGGCAGCTTCCACACGGCGGCCAGGTTCAACGCCTCGTGGAAGGCGCCGATGTTGGTGGCGCCGTCCCCGAAGAAGGCGACCGCGAGCTGTCCGGTGCCGCGCAGCCTCGCCGACCAGGCGGCGCCGACCGCCATGGGGAGGTGGGCGCCGACGATGGCGTAGGAGCCGAGCATGTTCACGGCCGCCTTGGTGAGGTGCATCGAGCCGCCCTTGGCCCGGCACAACCCCGTTGCCCGTTGCATGAGTTCGGCGAGGCACTCCTCGGGGGTGGCGCCCCGGGCCAGGGCGTGGTGGTGGCCGCGGTAGGTGGCGAAGACGTAGTCGTCGTCGCGCAGGGCGGCGCCCGCGCCGACGGCGATGGCCTCGTGGCCGGCGGCGAGGTGCGTGGTGCCCTTGACGAGGCCCTGGAGGAACAGGTCGTGGGCGGCCTTCTCGGTACGGCGGATGAGGGCCATCTGCTCGTAGAGGGCGAGGAGTTCAGCGGTGTCCATCGCCGCTCCCCCGGTGCCCGTCCGCGGTCCCCGTGTTCAGGTGGGACTGCGACTCGCGGGCGGTGTCGAGTTCGCCGCCCACCGTCCAGTACTTGCGGCCCGCGACCAGGAGCTCCTCGGCCGGGAACCTGGTGATGACCTCGCAGCCGTCGGCGGTGACGACCAGTTCCTCCTCGATCCGGGCGGCGGACCAGCCGTCGGCGGCGGGCCAGTAGGTCTCCAGCGCGAACACCATCCCCTCTTCGAGGACTTCGGGGTGGTCGAGGGAGACCAGACGGCTGAAGATGGGCTTCTCCCAGATGGACAGCCCCACGCCGTGGCCGTACTGGAGGGCGAACGCGGCGGTCTCGTCGGGGAAGCCGAACTCCTCGGCGCGCGGCCACACCTGGACGATGTCGGCGGTGGTGGCGCCCGGCCGGACGAGGGCGATGGCCCGGTCCATGTACTCCCGGCAGCGGACGTAGGCGTCCCGCTGCGCCCGGGAGGCGCTGCCTACGGCGAAGGTGCGGTAGTAGCAGGTGCGGTAGCCGAGGTGGCTGTGCAGGATGTCGAAGAACGCGGGGTCCCCGGGGCGGATCAGGCGGTCGCTGTAGACGTGCGGGTGGGGTGAACAGCGCTCCCCGGAGATGGCGTTGACGCCTTCGACGTACTCGCTGCCGAGGTCGTAGAGCACCTTGCTGACCAGTCCCACGCACTCGTTCTCGCGGACTCCCGGGCGCAGGTGGGCGTAGAGCTCCTCGTAGGCCGCGTCGACCATCGCGCAGGCCTGGGCGAGCAGGGAGATCTCGTCGCCGGTCTTGATGCGGCGGGCCTCCAGGAAGACCTGCTGGCCGTCGACGACGTCGATGCCCTCGGCGCGCAGGGCGGCCAGGACGGGCATCTCGGCGACGTCGACGCCGAGCGGTTCCCCGGCGAGGCCGTGGGCGCGGAGCTCGGTGGCGATCTTCGCGGCGACGTCCTCGGCGATGCCGGCGTCCGGGTGGAAGGCGCCGCGCAGGGTGGAGATGCCGGCGCGGGCCCCGGTGGGCGGGCCCCCCTTGCCGTCGCTGTAGTCGAGCCACGGGTTGTGGAGCTGGTGGTGGCGGGCCGCGGAGCCGAAGTCCCAGACGACCGGTTCGCCGCCGCGGACCAGCAGGGCGAAGCGGATCAGCTTGTCCATCGCCCAGGTGCCGATGTGCGTGGCGGTCATGTAGCGGATGTTGGCGAAGTCGAAGCTGAGCACGGCGCCCAGCTCGGAGCGGTTCAGCGTGTCGTGGAGCCGGGCCAGGCGCTGCCGGCGCAGCCGGTCCAGGTCGACGCGCTCTTCCCAGTCGACGGCATTGGGGCCGTATGTGCGGATCGCCATCGCGACCACCCCCACCATCGAGTCAACGACCGTCCCCGGGGAGTGTCAAGCGTCACTGAACACTTCGGCTCGCCACGAACCAGACGCCCACGGCCGGTTCCTCGCCGTCGTTGCGGTAGCGGTGGGGGGTGGCGGACTCGAAGCAGACGGCGTCGCCCGGGCGCAGGACCCGCTCCTCGAAGCCGAGGGTGAGGACGAGTTCGCCGGAGGTCAGATAGCCGTACTCGGTGCCGGCGTGCCGCATCAGAGCGCCCGAACCGGAGGAGGCGCCGCCGGGCCGGTAGGTGACGAGCAGGAAGTCCACGTCCGTGCCGGGGACGTGCCCGAGCCGTTCCCACACGACGCCGGAGTCCAGTTCCAGCACCTCCCGCTCCCCCGGGGTGACCAGGGGGCCCATGCGTCGCGCCGGGTCGGCCGCGAAGGCCGCGAGGGCGTGCAGGACGGGGCCCGTGTGCACCGCCGCGGCGGTCTCCCGCCCCTCGAAGAGGGACTCGACGGAGATGCCGAGGGCCGTGGTGATGGCGTACAGGGTGCTGACCGACGGCTGGCTCTTCCCGGTCTCTATCTGGGAGACCAGGCTCGCGGAGACACCGACCTCACGCGCCAGGGCGCGCAGCCCCAGTCCACGCTCCAGACGCGCCAGCCGGATCCGCGCACCGACGGACGGCACGGGTCCAGGGGCCACGGGCGCCCTCCTCTCGTGTGCAGCCCCATTGAACAGCGCGGCCCGTCGACACGGGAAGAGGGGAAAGCCGGGTCACCCCTTCTTCTCAGCCGCCACCAGCTCCTCCAGCCGGTCGAACCGCTCGTGCAGGGCATGCAGCGCCTCGGCACCCACCGGGTGTCGCCGCTTGTGCTCCCGCGCCACGAACCAGGTGGCGAGCGCCGCCGTGACCATGCCGTAGGTCGTGATCCCGACGACCATGACCACCGTGCCGACGAACCGGCCCCACCAGGTCACGGGGTAGAAGTCGCCGTACCCGACGGTCGTCGCCGTCTCCACCGACCACCACAGGGCCTTCGGGTACGAGGTCAGATCGGCGCCCCGGGCCCCCTCCTCGGCGGCGACCACCGCCCAGGAACCGGTGAGCATCACCGCGAGGAGGACGAGGGTCGCGCCGCCCGCCGCCTTCAGATGGAGCGGGCGTCCCTGTCGGCCGAGCATCAGGTCGACGACCTTGGCGAGGAATCCGGGCAGCATGCGCACTCCTCGAAGTCCGCGGGCGGGGGCGGGCGTACCGGGCCAGTCTCGCCGCCGGGCAGGCGCCCGGCACCCCGGGCAGGGCGTTCGAGTCGCGGTTTCCGGGACAAGCTGATCATCGGACGGCACAATGGCGGCAAGGGCCGCAGGGGCGAGAAGGAGCACAGTCGTGAGCGAGAGCCACACCCCGTCGGGTGCGTCGGCGAGGCTGAACACAGGTGTGGCGCACAACGCGCGCGTGTGGAACTACTGGATCGGCGGCAAGGACCACTACGAGGTCGACCAGCGGGTCGGCGACCATGTCGCCGGGATGTTCCCGATCATCCGGGAGATCGCCCGCGCGGACCGCTGGTTCCTGGGCCGCTCGGTGCGCTTCCTCGCCGAGGAGCAGGGCATCCGGCAGTTCCTGGACGTCGGCACCGGTCTGCCGACGGTGGACAACACCCACGAGATCGCCCAGCGCATCGCGCCCGACGCGCGGATCGTCTACGTCGACAACGACCCGATCGTCCTCGTCCACGCCCGCACCCTGCTGACCAGCACCCCCGAGGGCGTCACGGACTACATCGACGCCGATGTCCACGACCCGGCCGCCATCCTCGAACGGGCCGCGCGGACGCTGGACTTCACCAAGCCGGTCGCGGTGATGATGCTCGGCATCCTCAACTTCGTGCTGGACACCGGCGAGGCGCGCCGGATCGCGCACGAGATCATGGCCGCGATGCCCGCCGGCAGCCATCTGGCCCTGACCCACCCCACGTTCGACGCCGAGCTCGGCGGCGAGGGCCAGATCCCGGCCATGAAGTTCTGGAACGAGAACGCCACTCCGCCGATCACGGCCCGCAGCGGCGAGGACATCGCCACGTTCTTCGAGGGCCTCGACCTGCTCGAACCGGGCCTGGTCTCCTGCTCCCGGTGGCGTGCCGGGTCCGACTCCCCGGCCGTCGTACCGCAGTACGGCGCGGTGGCCGTGAAACCCTGACGCGGGATCCGTTCGGCCGAGCCCGTCGTGGAGGACGTATGACCACCCTTGCCGACCCCGTCCCCGGAGGCCGCCCGGGGGACGTGGACCGGGCCACCGCACTGAGCAAGGAGCTGTCCTCGAAGGGCGTGCACGGTGTGGTGCTCGCCTATGTCGACACCGCGGGCATCTGCCGGGTGAAGACGATCCCGACGGCGAGGCTGGCCTCCGCCGCGGCCTGGGGCGTGGGCATGTCGCCGGTGTTCGACACCTTCCTGGCGAACGACTCCATCGTCACCACGGACACCCTGGGCTCCCCCGACGGCGATCTGCGCCTGTTCCCCGATCTCGACCGGCTCGTGGCCCTGGCCGCGCAGCCCGGCTGGGCGTGGGCGCCGGTGGACCGGATCACGCAGGAGGGCGAGCGGCACCCGGGCTGCTCCCGCACGGTCCTCAGGCGGATCGTCACGGCGGCCGCCGAGCGGCACGGGATCACCTTCGAGGCGGGCATCGAGATCGAGTGGGCGGTGGGCCGGGGCCCGGCGGCGGAGGGCGACTTCGTGCCCGCCGTGTCGGGACCGGCGTACGGCGCCACCCGGCAGGTGGAGCTGAGCGACTACGCGGCCGACGTGCTGGCGGCCTGCGCCGAGCAGGGCGTCGAGGTGGAGCAGTTGCATCCCGAGTACGCCGCCGGGCAGTTCGAGATCTCGACGGGTGCCCTGGACCCGGTGGCGGCGGCCGACGTCAGCGTCCTGGTGCGGCAGACGATCCGGGCGGTGGCCCAGCGGCACGGGCTCGTGGTCTCCTTCTCCCCGGCGGTCTTCGCGGAGGGCGTCGGCAACGGCGGGCATCTCCATCTGTCCGCCTGGCGCGACGGCGTGAACCTCCACTCGGGCGGCAAGGGCCGGTACGGCATGACGCGCGAGGCCGAGTGGTTCGTCGCGGGTGTCCTCGCCCACCTGCACGCGCTGGCGGCCCTGACCGCGCCGAGCCCGGCCAGCTATCTGCGTCTGAAGCCCTCCCAGTGGGCGGGGGTGTTCACCGCCTGGGGCCGCGAGACCCGGGAGGCGGCCGTCCGGATCGTCACCGGCACGGCGGGCCTGACCGACCGGGCGGCGAACCTGGAGCTGAAGCCGGTGGACCTGGCAGCGAACCCGTATCTCGCGCTCACCGGTCTGATCGCCGCCGGACTCGACGGGCTGACCTCGGCCATGCCCCTGCCGCGGGAGATCACCGGCGATCCGGCCCTGCTGGCCGCCGACCGGGCCGCTGCCCTGGGCGTACGCCGGCTGCCGACCTCCCTGTCCCAGGCGGTCCGGGCCTTCCGCGCCGACGAGCAGCTGCGGGCGGCGCTGGGGCCGGTCCTCGCGGACGCCGTGGTCGCCGTGCGCTTCGGGGAGAGCGACTGCGTGGCCGACCTGGACGACGAGCAGATCGCGGCGGCGTACCGCTGGAAGTACTGAGCATGGGCGGACCCGTCCACGAGGCCCTCGTCGCCGCCCGGCTGGTGGACCACCACTGCCACGGGGTCGTCGGCGACGCACTCGACCGGGCCGGCTTCGAGTCGCTGCTCACCGAGGGCTCGGCCTGGCCCGGGATCTCCCCCTTCGACAGCCCCGTCGGGGTGGCGGTCCGCCGGCACTGCGCACCCTTGCTGGACCTCCCCCGCCACGCGCCGCCCGAGGTCTATGTGGCTCGCCGTGCCGAACTCGGCCCGCAGGAGGTCAACCGCCGCTTCCTGACCGCCGCGGGCACGGAGGTGTTCTGCGTCGACACCGGGTACACGACGGACCGCATCACCTCGCCCCGGGAGCTGGCCGCGATCGCGGGCGGGACGGCCTACGAGGTCGTACGGCTGGAGAGTGTCGCGGAGGCCGTGGCCGCGCGGGGCGTGGAACCGGACGCGTACGCCGACGCGTTCCGGGCGGCCGCCCTGGAGGCCGTGGGGCGTCCGGACGTGGTGGCCGTGAAGTCGGTCGCCGCCTACCGCACCGGCTTCGACCTGGACCCGGCGCGCCCCTCGGACGCGGAGGCCGCCCGGGCCGCCGCCGACTGGCTCGCCCGGGGCGGACGGCTGGCCGATCCCGTTCTGGTACGGCATCTGCTGTGGACCGCCGTGGACCTGGGGCTGCCGCTCCAGCTGCACACCGGGTTCGGCGACAGCGACATTCGGATGCACCGGGTGGATCCCACCCACCTCACGGACTGGCTGCACCTGACCGCGGGCACGATCCCGGTTCTGCTGCTGCACTGCTGGCCCTACCAGCGGCAGGCCGCCTATCTGGCCGCGGTGTTCGAGCAGGTGTACCTGGACGTGGGCCTGACCCTGCACCACGTCGGCCCCGCGCGGTCCCGGGCGATCCTGGCGGAGGCGCTGGAGATCACACCGTTCCGCAAGCTGCTGTACAGCTCCGACGCCTACGGAGTGGCCGAATTCCATCTGCTCGGCGCGCTGTCCTTCCGGCAGGGCCTCGCCGGGCTGCTCCAGGAGCGGGTGGACGCCGACGAGCTGAGCCTGCCGGACGCGTTGCGCGTCGCGGCCTGGACGAGCGGGGACAACGCCCGCCGCCTCTACGGACTTCCCGCCCGTCCCCGTCCCACCAGGCGAGCGCGACTCAGCACCCGCCGTCCCCGGAAAGTATGATCTAGCAATGTCTGACTTGACCGAAACCACGCCCGGCTGGCTGAGCGCCGACGATCTCGAGCAGGCGCGCGCCCGGATGCCCATCCTGTACGTCGAGGCCGTGCCCGTGCGCGTCGACGACAGCGGCGAAGTCACCAGCGTCGGCCTGCTGCTGCGCATCGGACTCGACGGAACGGTCAGCCGGACTCTCGTCTCCGGCCGCGTCCTGCACCACGAGCGGGTCCGGGACGCCCTGCTGCGGCACCTGGAGAAGGACCTGGGACCGGTGGCGCATGCCCCGGATCCCGTCCTCGCTCCAGCCGTTCACGGTGGCGGAGTACTTCCCCACGCAGGGCATCACGCCGTACCACGACCCGCGCCAGCACGCGGTCTCCCTGGCCTACGTCGTCCCGGTGACCGGCGACTGCCGGCCCCGGCAGGACGCTCTGGACCTGGTGTGGTTCAGCCCGCAGGAGGCACTGTCACCGGCGGTGGCGAGCGAGATGCCCGGCGGTCACGGGGTGCTGCTCAAGCAGGCGCTGGCGCACGTGGGCTGCGCGATCTGAGTCCCCCGGCCGCCCCCGGTCAGTCGGTCTCCTTGCGCTGGGCGGTACCGGGCACGCCGTCGTCCCGGGTCCACTCGACGACGAGTTCGTCCTTGCTGCCGAAGCGGACCAGGTGGCTGCCGACGACGCCCTCCAGGAGATCGAGGTGCTCGGACTCCGTCTCCAGCGTCAGCAGCAGCGCGCCCTCGGTGGCGGTGAGGGAGCCCTTGCCCCCGTTCTGGAAGAGCAGGCTGCCCTCACCGCTCTCCTCGTCCCAGGTGGTCTCGCTGCGGCGCCCGAGGTGCGAGGCGAGCTGCTTGGCGTAGCGGTGCGGCCGGTCGGTGGCGACGCGGGCTTCGGAGCGGGGCATGGGAACTCCCAGGAGTGCGGTGGCGGGGTACGGACCCGATGCTGCCGCAACACCGGCCGCCCCGCGCCCATTCCGCGCTCCCTGGCCCTTCGCAAGCTTTGGCTGCGGCTTATGCGCGGGTCTTGGCGGTCATGGAGAACTCGTCGGCCTCCGCCAGGTCGAAGTCGCCGTGGTCGCTGCCCAGGCCCTGTGCCACCAGTGCCGCCGCGGCGCAGCCCAGGACCGCCGCCTCGCGTGGCGTGCGGTCCAGGCTCATCCCGCGCAGGAAGCCCGCCGAGAAGGCGTCGCCGCAGCCGGTGGTGTCGACGACCTCGACCTCGAAGGCGGGGACCGTCTCCGTGCCTTCGGCGGTGACCAGGAGGGCGCCGTCGCCGCCCCGGGTGACCGCGACCAGGCCCACGCCGCCGGCCAGGAACTTCTTCGCGCCGGTGACGA
Organism: Streptomyces sp. SAI-135; assembly: GCF_029893805.1. Lineage (NCBI taxonomy): Bacteria > Bacillati > Actinomycetota > Actinomycetes > Kitasatosporales > Streptomycetaceae > Streptomyces > Streptomyces sp. SAI-135. Next base: position 7,764,260 of record NZ_JARXYP010000002.1, on the reverse strand, counting down.
CGTCCTGTTCCTCGCTGAAGCCGAGGACCTGGTCCTCGTTGGGGAGCAGGAAGTCGACGTACGGGAGCAGCGGTTCGATCTGGTCGAAGGTGCCGAGCTCGCCCGGGGCGAGGAGGTCCACGGAGGTGACGACACCGTGCTCCTTGGCGTGCGCCAGGATGCGGGCGGCGACGTCGGCACCGATCAGCTCGGGGCCGCCGAGGTGCAGGTGGCTCGCCTCGGCGACCGCGTCCCAGGGCACGTCGTCGAGACCGTAGGTGATGTTGGCGCCGAGCAGGTGGAGGGTGGGGCGGTCGCCGTTGGGGCGGATGGGCAGCACGGTCGCGGAGGTGGAGGTGTCGATACGGCGGACGAGCAGCGAGGTGTCGATCCCCGCCCGGTCGAGGAGCTGCGTGAGCAGGTCGCCCGTCGGGTCCGTGCCGATTGCTCCCGCGGTGCGCACCGAGGCGCCCAGCTTGGCGAGGGTGAGGGCGGTGCCCGCGGCCGTGCCGGCGGCGGTCATGCGGATGTCCTCGACCAGGGTCGCGCCCTGACCCTCCGGTATCTCCTCGACCGGCCGGACCAGGACGTCCAGCACGTGCACGCCCATGGTGACGACGTTCTGCGCCTTCATCGGGTTCCCTCCTGAGCGGATTGCGTGGTGCCGTAGTTGCGGGCGAGGGCGGCCTCGATCACCGCGATCTGCTGCTGTTCGTCGAGGGCGCGCGGGGTGCCGAGGGCGGCCGCGCGCTGGTAGACACCGCAGGCCCACTCCAGGAGCAGTGCGTGCTCGACCGCCTTGTCGAGGGTCGGGGCGTGGGTGACGGCCCCGTGGTTGGCCATCAGGGCGGCGCCCCGGCCCTCCAGTGCGGTGAGGACCGACTCCGCGAGGTCCGGGGTGCCGAAGGTGGCGTAGGGGGCGACCCGGACGGTGCCGCCGAGAGCCAGCAACTGGTAGTGGACGCAGGGCAGTTCGTCGAGGACGAGGGAGAGGGCGGTGGCCATCGGGGCGTGGGTGTGCACGACCGCGGTGGTGCCGTAGCGGCGGTAGACGCCGAGGTGGAGGTCGAGTTCCGAGGTCGGCAGGAGGCTGCCGGTCACGATCTCCCCGTCGAGGTCGACGACGGTCACCTGGTCCGGGGTGAGCTCGGCCAGGATCGCGCCGGTCGCGGTGATAGCCACCCGGTCCTCGACGCGGACGCTGACGTTTCCCGCCGTGCCGATGAGCAGTCCCTCGGCCCCCAGACGGCGGCAGGCGTCCGCCACGGCGGCCCGCTCCTCGCTCAGCGCCGGGCTTGAGTCGGTCATGCGCGCGACGCTAACCTAAACCTGAAACAAAGTCACGTTCACGTTCGGAGGTTGTCGCGTGGGATCGTCACGTGGATGAGCGGAGGTCGTGCCGTGGCTGAGTCCGCCCCGGACGCCGACCCGGCCGCATGGATCGCCTCCCTGCGCCGCACTCCCCAACAGGCACGCAGCCGGGCCCGGTTGGCCAGGGTGCTGGAAGCCGCGGAGCGCATCCTGGTGGAGGAGGGCGTGGAGTCGCTCACCACGACCCGGATCGCCTCCGAGGCCCGGGTGTCGGTCGGCTCGCTCTACCAGTACCTGCCCGACCGCGGGGCGATCATCGAGGCGCTGGCGGCCGGCTACTTCGCGAAACTGGAAGCCGCGATGGACGCGCTCGTGGCGGCCGCGGCCGTCGAGCACTGGGAGGACCCGGTGGGTGTCCTCGTCGACGCGTACGCCGAGATCTACCGCACCGAACACGGCTTCCGCGCCCTGTGGTTCGGCAGCGGACTGACCGAGCGCACCCGGGCCGCGGACCGCGAGCACAAGCTCCGCATGGCCGACGGGATCCGCCGTGTCCTGCTCGCGCTGCGGCTCGCCGAGGACGACGAGATCCTCGCCCGCGTGTGCCATGCCGCGATCCTCGCCGCCGACGCCCTCGCCCAGGAGGCCTTCCGCCGGGACACGAAGGGGGACGCGGCGCTCCTGGAGGAGGCGAAGATACTGCTGCGCGGGTATCTCACGGACGTCGCGGCGCGGTACGGACGGTCCTGACGTCGTCGGAACGGGGTCTCATGCAGCTCACCTTCACCGGCCGGGTGATCGAATGGCGCGGCCCGGCGCCGTACTTCTTCGTCCCGGTGCCGGACCAGGAGTCCGCCGACATCGGCGAGGTGGCCCGCATGGCCACCTACGGCTGGGGCGTGATCCCGGTCGAGGCACGGATCGGCGAGGTCACCTTCACGACATCGCTGTTCCCGAAGGACGGCGGCTATCTGCTGCCCTTGAAGAACGCGGTGCGGGTGCCGGAGGGGCTCGCCGCGGGGGACGACGTGCGGGTGGAGCTGACGGTCCGCTTCTGACACGGTCACCGGGACGCGGACCGGGCACCGCCGGCATCCGTCCAGCCCCGGCTCAGGGCGAGCCGTCCGGACCGGTGTGCTTCCCGCTGTGCGCTCATCCAGCGCACCATCGCTTCCGTGGACGCCGTGAGCGGCCGGCCGGTGGTGTCGAGCAGGTGGGTGTGCCAGCGCGGGTCGCCGGCGGCCCATGACGTCCAGCGGTGCCAGACCATGTCGGGCCAGCCGCCGTCGACGACGGCCTCGGGCAGGTGCCGGGGGTCGGCGGCGTGCCCCCGGTGCCAGGCCGCCCAGCCGAGAAAGGCGTCGACCGCGGGGGCGTCCCATCGGCCGGGGTCGCGCCGGGCGAGCCTGGCGCGCCGGGTGTCGTCGTCGACGTCGACCAGGCACACGGCGATCCCGTCCAGCAGCGGCGCGGACGGGACGGCCAGCACCTCGCCCAGCGGCGACTGCCCGGTCAGCAGGAGATCGATCCCGCGGTCCTGGTACTCCAGCGCGCGCCGCACCCACCACTCGGTCGCGCGGTGCCGCCAGTGCGGCCCGGGGCGGTCGGGAACGCCGATCTCGTCGAAGTCGTGCACGGCGATCCCCGAGAACCGGCCGGCCGCGGCCAGGGCGAGCGTGGACTTGCCGGAACAACTGGAACCCGTCAGCTTGAGCAGCACCGGCCCAGCGTGACAGACGACGCTGCGGCGTCCGAACGCTTTTCCCCCGGGGCCGGCCCGGCAGCCGCACCAGCACTGCCCCGTATCGTTCGGCCGTGACCGACACCGAGCCCCTGCGGCTGCCCGACATGCCGTTGCACGATCCGTTCGTCGTCGCGGACGAGCGGACACGGACCTATCACCTGTACACGTCGAACGAGCCGTCCGTGTCGGGCGTGGAGGGCGTCGGGACGATGGTGTACCGCAGCCGGGACCTGCGGGAGTGGACGCGGCCCGTCGTGGTGTTCAGGACCGCCGAGCAGGAGGGGATCTGGGCGCGGGACGGCGGATGGGCGCCGGAGGTCCACGCCTGGGGTGGCAGGTACTACCTGTTCACCACCCTGCACGACGAGGGCCGGGTGCTGCCGGTGCCGCCCGCCGGACGCTGGGGCACACCCTTCAGGCTGCCGAACCACGCGCGCGGCACGGTCACCGCCGTGTCCGACTCGCTGCTCGGTCCGTTCACCGTCGTCGATCCGTCCGGGCCCACTCCGCCCGCCCATCTGATGACCCTCGACGGAACGCTCCACGTCGATCCGGACGGGCAGCCGTGGATGGTGTACGCGCACGAGTGGCTGCAGACCGTCGACGGGACGGTGGAGGCCGTGCGGCTGACTCCCGATCTGAGCGGGACGGTCGGCGAGCCCGTCTTCCTGTTCAAGGGCTCGGACGCGTTCTGGCTCGGTGAGCAGATCCCCGCGGGCGTGCCGCACCAGCTCGCGCCGTACGTCACCGACGGCCCGCAGCTCCACCGCACCCCTGACGGCGCCCTCCTCATGCTCTGGTCGACGTACGAGAAGAACACGGCCGCCGCCGACGGCACCCTCACCGGCGGGTACGTGCAGACCTACGCCGTCTCCAGGTCCGGTGCGCTGACCGGCCCTTGGGAGCAGCGCCGGCCGCTGGTCCGGGAGGACAGCGGGCACGGCATGCTGTTCCGGACCTTCGACGGCACGCTGATGATGATCCTCCACCGTCCGTTCGAGAACGCGCGCGGGAAGCTGTACGAGATGCGGATCGAGGGTGACGAGCTGCGGGTGCTGCGCCAGCGCACCGACCTGGACGGTGACGGGGCCGGTGCCGGGTAGCCGCCGGGCGTGGCCTTGACCGCTGCCGTACGCCGTCGGCCTCGACGGGGACACGGCCGTCGCCCAGGACCGGACGCGGAGTTCAGGTCCTGTCCGTTCGGTGACCGGCCGGTCACATGGCCGCGCGGATCGCCTGTTCGAAACCCTCGACGTGGCTGCGGGCGAGCCGTGCCGCCCTGTCCACCTCACCGGCGACGATCGCCGCGATCAGCGGCCCGTGCTCCTCGACGTGGCCGGCCATGTCGTCCAGCCGGTCCACGAACAGGCACCAGATGCGGGTGGCCAGGTTGTCGTGGCGGACGAGGGTGTCCTCCAGGTACGGGTTGTGCGTGGCGGTGTAGATGGCGCGGTGGACCCGCAGGTCCAGACGCATCAGGTCGGCGGCCTCCCGGCCGGAGGTGCCCGCGCTTCCCAGCTCCCCCAGCAGGTCCGTCAGGTGCGCCCGGTCGGTGGCCGTGGCGCGCCGCGCCGCCTGGGCCGCGGCCAGGGGTTCCAGTTCCTGGCGCACTTCGGAGATGTGGGCGAGGTCGGTGATGTTGACCTCGGTGGCGAAGGTGCCGCGCCGGGGGTAGGTCGTGATCAGGCGCTCGTACTGGAGCCGCTTGAGCGCCTCGCGCACCGGTGTCCGGCCGACGCCGAGGGACTGACCCAGCTGTTCCTCGTTGATCGGCGCGCCGGGCCGGATCTCCAGCATGACGAGCCGGTCCCGGATGGCGCGGTACGCGCGCTCGGCGAGCGACAGCTCCTCGATCTCGGTCGCGACCTGCTCCACGGATGCCCCCTTGACCTGTGCGGCGAGCTCCCATACCTTACCGCACAGGCTGATATATCAGTTGCTCATTACCTGGCTCTCAGGATGGTGCACAGATGGCAACGAGCACGCCGCCCACCTCGCCGCTCACCACGCCCGCCTCGCCGCTCACCCTCCCCCTCAGCGCAGTCGACCCGGACGTCGCCGCCGCCGTGGCCGCCGAGCTGCACCGCCAGCAGTCCACGCTGGAGATGATCGCCTCGGAGAACTTCGCCCCGGCCGCGGTGATGGAGGCCCAGGGCTCGGTCCTGACCAACAAGTACGCCGAGGGCTATCCCGGGCGCCGCTACTACGGCGGCTGCGAACACGTCGACGTGGTCGAGCAGTTGGCCGTCGCCCGGGTGAAGGAGCTCTTCGGCGCCGAGGCCGCGAACGTCCAGCCGCACTCGGGCGCCCAGGCCAACGCGGCCGCGATGTTCGCCCTGCTGAAGCCCGGTGACACGATCCTCGGCCTCGACCTGGCGCACGGCGGGCACCTCACCCACGGCATGCGCCTCAACTACTCCGGCAGGCTCTACGACGTCGTGCCGTACCACGTGCGCGAGTCCGACCTGCGCATCGACATGGACGAGGTCGAGCGGCTCGCCCTGGAGCACCGGCCGAAGATGATCATCGCGGGCTGGTCGGCCTACCCGCGGCAGCTGGACTTCGCCGGTTTCCGCCGGATCGCCGACGCGGTGGGCGCGTACCTGATGGTGGACATGGCGCATTTCGCGGGGCTGGTCGCCGCGGGTCTGCACCCGAGCCCGGTGCCGTACGCGGACGTCGTCACGACCACCACCCACAAGACCCTCGGCGGCCCGCGCGGCGGTGTCGTTCTCAGCCGCGCCGACCTGGCCAAGAAGATCAACTCCGCGGTCTTCCCCGGTCAGCAGGGCGGTCCGCTGGAGCATGTGATCGCGGCGAAGGCGGTGGCCTTCAAGGTGGCGGCGGGCGAGGAGTTCAAGGAACGCCAGCGGCGCACGCTGCGCGGCGCGAAGATCCTCGCGGGCCGGCTGCTGGCCGACGACGTGGCCGAGGCCGGGATCACCGTCCTGACCGGCGGCACCGAGGTCCATCTGATCCTCGTCGACCTGAGGAACTCCGAGCTCGACGGGAAGCAGGCCGAGGACCTGCTGCACCGCATCGGCATCACCGTCAACCGCAACGCCGTGCCGTTCGACCCGCGCCCGCCGATGGTGTCCTCGGGGCTGCGGATCGGTACGCCCGCCCTGGCCACCCGCGGATTCGGCGAGACGGAGTTCCGCGAGGTCGCCGACGTCATCGCCGAGGCCCTGAAGCGCGAACGCCCCGAGGACGAACTGCGCGGCCGGGTCGAGAAGCTCGCCGCCGCCTTCCCCCTCTACCCCCACCTCGACGGAGGCCCGGCATGACCGCCGAACCCCTGCCGGAACACCCGGACTTCCTGTGGCGCAACCCCGACCCGAAACGGTCGTACGACGTCGTCGTCGTCGGCGCGGGCGGTCACGGCCTCGCCACCGCCTACTACCTCGCCAAGAACCACGGCATCACCGATGTGGCCGTCCTGGAGAAGGGCTGGCTGGCCGGCGGCAACATGGCCCGCAACACCACGATCATCCGCTCCAACTACCTGTGGGACGAGAGCGCCGCGATCTACGAGCACGCGCTCAAGCTGTGGGAGCGGCTCCCGGAGGAACTGGACTACGACTTCCTGTTCAGCCAGCGCGGTGTCCTCAACCTCGCGCACACCCTCCAGGACGTCCGCGAGGGCGTGCGGCGCGTGGGCGCCAACCGCCTCAACGGGGTCGACGCCGAGTGGCTGGAGCCGGACGAGGTCGCCAAGGTCTGCCCCATCCTCAACGTCTCGCCCCGCACCCGGTACCCGGTCCTCGGCGCCACTTTCCAGCCCCGGGCCGGCATCGCCAAGCACGACCACGTCGCCTGGGCGCTGGCCCGCCGCGCGGACGAGCTGGGTGTGGACCTGATCCAGGGCTGCGAGGTCACCGGCTTCCTCAAGGACGGCGACCGGGTGGTGGGCGTCGAGACGAACCGAGGCCGCATCCACGCCGGCCGGGTCGGTCTCGCGGCCGCCGGGCACAGCAGCGTGCTGGCCGAGCGGGCGGGCATCCGGCTGCCGGTGCAGTCCCACCCGCTCCAGGCCCTGGTCTCCGAACTGCACGAGCCGGTGCATCCCACCGTCGTCATGTCGAACCACGTGCACGTCTACGTCTCCCAGGCCCACAAGGGAGAGCTGGTGATGGGCGCGGGCGTCGACGCGTACAACGGCTACGGCCAGCGCGGCTCGTTCCATGTGATCGAGCAGCAGATGGCCGCCGCGGTGGAGCTGTTCCCGGTCTTCGCGCGGGCGCACGTGCTGCGGACCTGGGGCGGCATCGTCGACGTCACCCCGGACGCCTCGCCGGTCATCGGCCGCACCCCCGTCGAGAACCTCTACGTCAACTGCGGCTGGGGCACGGGGGGTTTCAAGGCCACTCCGGCGGCCGGCTGGACCTTCGCGCACACCATCGCGACGGGCGAGCCGCATCCGCTGAACGCCCCCTTCGCCCTGGACCGGTTCACGACCGGCGCGTTGATCGACGAGCACGGCGCCGCGGCCGTGGCCCATTGAGGCATCAAGGCATCGAGGCATCGAGGCATGAGGCACTGAGGAGAACGCCATGCTGCTGATCACCTGCCCGTGGTGCGGGCCGCGGAACGAGACGGAGTACCGCTACGGCGGACAGGCCCATGTGCCCTACCCGGACTCCCCCGCCGACCTCAGCGACGAGCAGTGGGCCGAGTACGTCTTCTACCGCGACAACCCCAAGGGCCCCTTCGCGGAACGGTGGATGCACAGCATCGGCTGCCGCCGCTGGTTCAACGTCCTGCGCGACACCGCCACCCACGAGGTGCTGACCTCGTACCGGCCCGACGAGCCCCGCCCCGGAGGGAACCGATGACCGACCAGCTCTTCCGGCTGCCGCGAGGTGGCCGGATCGACCGCGGCACCCTGCTGCGATTCACCGTCGACGGAAGGGAGTTGACCGGCCATCCCGGCGACACCCTCGCCTCGGCGATGCTGGCGAACGGCCTGGTCGAGGTCGCCCCGTCGCTCTACCGCGGCCGCCCCCGCGGCATCGTCGCCGCGGGCGTCGAGGAGCCGAACGCCCTGGTGCAGCTGGGCGGTTCGTGCTCGGAGGGCATGCTCCCGGCCACGAGCGTCGAGCTGTACGACGGCCTGTCCGCCACCACGCTCTCCGGAATGGGCCGGCTGGACCCCACCGCGGACCCCGCGGTCTACGACAAGAAGTACGTCCACACCGACGTCCTGGTCGTCGGCGCCGGACCGGCGGGCCTGGCGGCGGCTGCCACCGCCGCCGCCTCCGGCGCGCGCGTGATCCTCGTCGACGAGCAGCCCGAGCCGGACGGCCGGGAGTGGGCCGAGGAGCTGCGCGCGGCCCTCGACGCCGCCCCCGAGGCCGTCGTACTGCATCGGACCACGGCTTTCGGATCGTACGACGACAACTACGTGTTGGCGCTGGAGCGGCGCACCGACCACCTCGGCGCGGGCGCCCCCGAGGGGGTCTCGCGGCAGCGGCTGTGGCACATCCGTGCCCGCCAGGTCGTCCTGGCGACCGGCGCGCACGAACGTCCGCTGGTCTTCGCGGGCAACGACCGGCCGGGCGTGATGCTCGCCGGGGCCGTGCGCACCTACCTCAACCGGTACGCCGTGGCGCCGGGTTCACGGGTGGTGGTCGGCACGACGAACGACAGCGCCTACGACACGGTCGCCGATCTGCACGCGGCCGGCATCGACATCGCCGCCGTGGTGGACGCCCGCCCCGAACTCACCGGCCGGGCCGCCGCGGTGGCAGCGGCCACAGGTGTGCGGGTGCTCACGGGCAGCGCGGTGGTCGGCACCTGCGGCGACCACCGGCTCGCCGGTGTCACCGTCCGGGCCCTCGACGCGGAGGGGCGACTCACCGGTGAGCCGGAGTCGTTCACCTGCGACCTGCTCGCCGTCTCGGGCGGCTGGAGCCCGGTGGTACATCTGCACAGCCAGCGTCAGGGGCGGTTGCGCTGGGACTCCGACCTGGTCGCGTTCGTGCCGGACGGGGCCGTACGGGACCAGCAGGTCGTGGGGGCGGCCAGGGGGACGTACGACCTCGGCGACTGTCTGGCCGAAGGGACCCGGGCCGGAGCACTGGCGGCGACGGCGGCGGGCTTCCCGGTGGCCGTGCCCGCCGAGAGCGCGCGGCGCGCCCCCGGCCCGACGCGCGCCCTGTGGCTGGTGCCCGCCTCCGAGGGCGAACCCGGCACCTGGGACGACCACTTCGTCGACCTCCAGCGCGATGTCACGGTCGCCGACGTGTGGCGCTCGACCGGCGCCGGGATGCGGGGCGTCGAGCACGTCAAGCGGTACACCTCGCTCGGCACGGCCAACGACCAGGGAAAGACCTCCGGTGTCAACGCGATCGGAGTGATCGCCGAGGCGCTCGGCGGTTCGCCGGGCGAGATCGGCACCACGGCCTACCGGGCGCCGTACACGCCGATCGCCTTCGCCGCCCTGGCGGGGCGTGAGCGGGGCGAGTTGTTCGACCCGGAGCGCACGACCTCGATCCACGGCTGGCACGTGGCGCACGGCGCGCGGTTCGAGGACGTCGGGCAGTGGAAGCGCCCCTGGTACTACCCGCAGGCCGGCGAGGACATGGCCGCGGCGGTGGCCCGCGAGTGCCGGGCGGCCCGGGAGGGCGTGGCCTTCATGGACGCGTCGACCCTCGGCAAGATCGAGATCTGGGGCGCGGACGCGGGCGAGTTCCTCAACCGGATCTACACCAACGCCTTCAAGAAGCTGAAGCCCGGCACGGGGCGCTACGGCGTGATGTGCAAGCCCGACGGCATGATCTTCGACGACGGTGTCACGCTCCGGCTCGACGACAACCGCTACTTCATGACCACCACGACCGGTGGCGCGGCGAACGTCCTGGACTGGCTGGAGGAGTGGCTTCAGACCGAGTGGCCCGAACTCGACGTGCACTGCACCTCGGTGACCGAGCAGTGGGCGACGATCGCCGTGGTCGGCCCGCAGTCGCGCGCGGTCCTCGCCCGTCTCGCCCCGGACGTCGACCTGTCCAACGAGGCCTTCCCGTTCATGGCCTTCCGCGAGACGACCCTGGCCTCCGGCGTCCCGGCCCGCATCTGCCGGATCTCGTTCTCCGGCGAGCTGGCCTACGAGATCAACGTCTCGTCCTGGTACGGCCTTTCGGTCTGGGAGGAGGTGGACGCGGTCGGACGGCCGTACGGCATCACCCCGTACGGCACCGAGACCATGCACGTCCTGCGGGCGGAGAAGGGGTACATCATCGTCGGCCAGGACACCGACGGGACGGTCACCCCGCAGGACGCGGGCATGAGCTGGGTGGTGTCCCGGCAGAAGGACTTCATCGGCAAGCGGTCCTTCGCCCGCGCGGACACCTCACGCCCCGACCGCAAGCAGCTGGTCGGCCTGCTCCCGGCCGACCGTACGACCCGGCTGCCCGAGGGCACCCAACTCGTCGCTCCGGACGTCGACTTGGGGGCGGTGCCGGTGCCGATGCTCGGCCATGTCACCTCCAGCTACCACAGCCCGGCGCTCGGCCGCCCGTTCGCCCTCGCCCTCGTCGCCGACGGCCGGGCGAGGAAGGGCCAGACCCTGCTGGCGCCGGTGGGCGAGTCGCTGGTGCCGGTCGAGGTGACCGACTTCGTGCTCTACGACCCCGAAGGGACCAGGCGAGATGGCTGAACCGAGCACGGCGGGACCGGTGGCGCTGCGCACCAGCCCCCTGTCCCACCTGGAGGAGCGGATGCGTGCCGCCGCCGTCACCGGCGCCCGGGGCGTCACGCTGGCCGAGCTGCCGTTCCGCACGATGGTGAACGTGCGGGTCGACCCCGCGTCCGAGGCGGCCGGCCGGATCGGGAGGGCCCTGGGGGAACCGCTCCCCCGCCGCTGCGGCGACACCGCCGCCCACGGCCACCGTACGGCCGTCTGGCTGGGCCCTGACGAGTGGCTCGTGCTCTCCCGGGACGACCCCGGCGCCCTGACCGGGGCGCTGCGGGAAGCCCTCTCGGGCGACCCCGGCTCGGTCGTGGACGTGTCGGCGAACCGCACCACCCTGGAGCTGAGCGGCCCGTCCGCCCGGGAGGTCCTGGAGAAGGGGTGCCCACTGGACCTCCACCCGCGGGCGTTCGGCCCCGGCCGCGCGGTGTCCACCACGGTCGGCCCGGTCGCGGTGCTGCTCTGGCAGACCGACGACGCCCCGACGTACCGCCTGCTGCCCCGGTCCTCGTTCGCCGACTACCTGGCCCGCTGGCTCATCGACGCGATGAGCGAGTACGGCCGGCCGTGAGCGGCGCCGCCCAGGTATGTGTGCGGTGGCGCTCAGCCTGCTGGGCTGGCCCCGTACCCGGCCCCCGGGCGGACGGCACACACGAAAAGGGCCCCCGCAGGCTCTCGCCCGCGAAGACCCTTCGCACCGTCGGGACGACAGGATTTGAACCTGCGACCCCTTGACCCCCAGTCAAGTGCGCTACCAAGCTGCGCCACGTCCCGGTGCCGTCTGACCTGGGGTTTCCCCTGGCCGAACGCGCAGAGAAACCATACCGCACTCGGGTCGGTGGTCGCGCACCCCTTTCCCCGGCTACCTCACGTTTGGTCGAGGTCGTACGGCCGTCCGCGTTCCTCGGGCGCACCGGGTCCTGGACCTTGCTCACCCCCTGGGCAGCCCCAGCTCCGGATAGGCGTCGAGGAGCCGGGACGGGGCGGCCTGTCGCCAGGAGTCGGCGAGGATGTCCCGCAGCTCGCCCTCGTCCTCGATCGCGGCGAGACGGGCGCGCACCCAGGCGAACTGTGCCTCGTGGTCGGCGATCCAGAACTTCCCCGGCTCGGCCAGCACCAGCTCGTCCCGCTCCTCCTTGGGGCAGCGCACGGCGATGGAGGTCTCGTCCTCGGGCAGCGTGGCGAACATCTTGCCCGCGACCCGGAACGTGGGCATGCTCCAGGCGATCTTCTCCGTCGTGTCCGGCAGGGACAGGGCGATACGGCGTACGTCTTCGGCGTCCGGCATGACAGGCACCGTAGCGGCTCGCACTGACAATCACCTGGTCGGAGCGGTGTCTGCGAGCAGCTTGTAGTAGAGGGTGGTCGGCCGCAGCACCCCGGCGGGATCGGCCGCGTAGTCGGGGATGACGCCCGCCCTGATCCAGCCGGCCGAGGCGTAGAGGCGTTCGGCGGAGCTGTCGGCCTCGGTGTCGAGGTGGAGCAGGGTGACGCCGGCCGAGCGGGCGGCCTGCTCCGCGGTATCGAGGAGCCGGCGCCCGAGGCCCTGCCCGCGGGTGTCCCGGTGCACCATCAGCTTGATCAGCTCCGCGCGGTGGCGGGAGTTGGGCTTGTCGGGGAAGGCGAGGCCGACGGTGCCGACCGCGCGGTGTCCGTCGTACGCCGCCCACACCGCCTGGTGTCCCGCGGCCACCGCGCCGACACGCTCCTTCCACCAGGCGACGGCCGCGGGGCGGTCCATCGGTGCGAGGAACCCGACGGAGGCTCCGCCGTCCACGGTGTCGACCAGGAGGTCGGCCAACTGATCGACGCGGTCCGCGAGGTGGGTGGCGTCGAGGCGGGTGACGATCACGGCAGGACCACCGCCAGCACGTAGCGCGCCGCGTCGGGTCCCGCGCACCGGAACCGTGTCGGCCCCCACACCCGCAGCCGCAGGCAGTCCCCGGTGCCGAGGTGGTGCTCGACGTCCTGGGCGGTGACGTCCAGCGTGCCCGCGAGGACCCAGATGTGCTGCTCCAGACCGGGCACGGGCGGCCGGTCGTAGGCGATGTCCGCCCCGGCGGCGAGCCGTCCCTCGACGAGTTCGCCGCGCAGCCCGGGGTGCGGCGGCGACACGGACCGCCGTACGAACCCGAAGGCCCGGTCCTCCCAGACCGGCTGGTCGGCGTCCCGCACCAGCAGGGCGGGCTCGGCCTCGATCTCGCTGAGCAGCTGGGACATGGTCCGCCCGTACACCCCGCACAGCCGGTTCAGCAGCGAGGCGGTGGGGCTGATCTCGGCGCGCTCGGCCCGGGAGAGGGTCGACCTGCTGACACCGCTGCGCTCGGCCAACTCGCCCAGGGACCAGCCCCGTTCGGCCCGCAGTGCGGCGAGCCGGAGGCCGAGGCGGGTGTCCACGGGGTCCACGGGGTCTACGGGGTCTACGGGGCCCACGGGGCCGGGTCCGGGTTCCTGGCGTTTCATATCCGGGACGCTATCCCATATATGAGACGCCCGCTACTCCCTGCCTCCGAACGCCACGAGCGTCCGCTCCAGGGCCGGCATCGCCCGCACCACCCGCTGCGACCGGATCAGCAGGTCCCACGCGGGCTCGAACTTCTTCCAGCCGCCCGCGTACGCGAGGTGCCGCAGCCGTTCGCGACGGCCGGGCTGGGCCGCCGAGCCGCGCCAGATGTTGGACCAGCGGTAGAAGTCGCGGTACGCCCTCCAGTAGCCGTCCTCCAGCTCGCGCGGTGTCATGCCCTTGGGGCGGTGGACGACGTGGCGGGTGTCGTACAGGTCCCAGTCGCGGTGCACGATGCGGTTCTCCGACTCCAGTTGCTTCCACAGTCCGGTCGAGGGATACGGCGTCATGATGTGGAAGGTCGCGGTCTCGATGCCCTGCCCGACCGCCCAGGCCACGGTCCGGTCGAAGACGTCGGGTCCGTCCTGGTCGAGCCCGAAGACGAAACTGGCGTTGACCATGACGCCGTTGTCGTGCAGCCGCCGTACCGCGGCCGCGTAGTCGGTGCCGATGTTCTGGTTCTTGCGCCGCTCGGCGAGGTTGGCGTCGTTGACGGTCTCGAAGCCGACAAACAGGCTGCGCAGCCCCGCCTCGACCGCCCGCTCCAACAGGCCGGGCACCAGTACCGAGTTGACCGTTCCCGCCGCCTGCCACAGTCGGCCCATCCCCTTCATGCCGTCGAACAGCGCCTGCGCGAAGCGCCGGTTGCCCAGCAGGTGGTCGTCGAGGAAGTAGAGGTGGCGGCCGGGCAGGCGGTCGATCTCCGCGAGGGCGTCGTCGACGGCCTGGGTGTAGAAGGACTTGCCGCCCTCGAAGAAGGCGTCCTTGTAGCAGAAGTCGCAGTGGTGCGGGCAACCGCGGGAGACGACGATCGAGTTGGGGACCAGATAGAGGTGACGCTTGATCAGGTCACGTCTGATCGGGGGCAGTCCGGCGAGGGAGCGCAGCCGGGAGTCGTAGCGGCGGGCCGGGACGCCGTCGCGGAAGTCCTTCAGGAACAGCGGCCAGGTGTCCTCGCCGGGGCCGGTGAAGATCGTGTCGGCATGGGCGGCCGCCTCCTCGGGCAGCGAGGTGACGTGCAGGCCGCCCATGGCGACATGGACGCCGCGCGCCCGGAAGTGGTCGGCTATCTCGTAGCTGCGCCGGCCGAGGTGATGTAGGGCTGGACGACCAGGAGGTCGGGGGTGCCGAGGGCTTCCAGGTCGAGCCGCTCCACGTGCTCGTCGAGGAGGGTGACCTCGTCGTCGGGGTCCAGGTGGCCGGCCAGGGTCGCGAGGCCGAGCGGCGGAAACAGCGAGTACTTGATGGGCCGGAACAGCGGGCTGGTCGCCTCGGTCAGGGCCGGAAGGATCATCGTCACACGCATGACCGTCCAGACACTGTCCGACCGGTGGCCGGTTCCCTACCCCTGGGCGACGGCCTGAAGCGCGTCGAGGACGGGACGGATCAGGGGATGCTCCTCGGCTCCGCGCCGTACGGCCGCGAAGACCCGGCGCGTCGGGGCCACCCCGTCGACCGGCCGGACGACCACTCCGGCGAGGTCCATCCCGATCAGCGCGGACCGCGGCACCAGCGCCACTCCGGCGTCCGCCGAGGCCAGGGCGACCACCGCGCGGAAGTCGTCCGAGGAGTGCTCCAGGCGTGGCTGGAAACCGGCGTGCTCGCAGGCGAGGACCACGACGTCGTGGCAGGGGTTGCCGGGGTAGGGGCCGATCCACGGGTCCTTGGCGAGCTCCGCCAGCGGCACTTCGCCCGCGTCGGCCAGCCGGTGGCTCACCGGCACGACCGCGTCGAAGGGCTCGGCGTACAGCGGCACGTGCGCGAGGCGGGGGTCGTCGGCGGGCGGGGCCCCGCGGTACTCCACCGCGACCGCCACGTCGACCTGCCGGTCGAGGACCATCGGCAGGCTGGCGTCGCCCTCGGCGTCCTGCACGCGGATGCGGATGCCGGGGGCCGTCGCGGCGAGGCGGGCCACCGCGGGCGCCACCACCAGCGCGATCCCGGTCGCGAAGGAGGCGACGGTGACCGTGCCGGCCGCGCCCGAGCTGTAGGCGGCCAGCTCGGCCTCCGCCCGCTCCAGCTGGGCGAGGACCGCGTTGGTGTGGCTGAGCAGGATCTCGCCCGCGGGGGTCAGCCGTACGCCCTTGGCGCCGCGCTCCACCAGACGGTGGCCGGTCTCCTGCTCCAGGGCGGTGAGCTGCTGCGAGACCGCCGACGGCGTGAGGTACAGCGCGGCGGCAGCCGCCGTGACCGTGCGGTGGTCGGCCACCGCACGGAGGATGTGGAGCCGCCGTGCCTCGATCATGGGATCGATTATCGCAACAGGTCCGGACTTACTCCGCCAGCTCGGCCCGGGCCGCGACGAAGGCGTCGACCGCGCGGTTCACGTCCTCGGTGGAGTGAGCCGCCGAGAGCTGCACCCGGATGCGTGCCTGTCCCTGCGGGACCACCGGGTACGAGAAGCCGATCACGTACACGCCCCGCTCCAGGAGCAGCTCCGCGAGGCGTCCCGCCCTCGCCGCGTCGCCGATCATCACCGGCGCGATGGCGTGGTCGCCGGGCAGGACGTCGAAGCCCTCCTCGGTCATCCGGCGGCGGAACAGCGCGGTGTTCTCCCGCAGCCGCACCCGCAGGTCGTCGGCCGACTCCAGCAGGTCGAGGACCTTCAGGGAGGCAGCGGCGATCACCGGGGCGAGCGTGTTGGAGAAGAGGTACGGCCGGGAGCGCTGGCGCAGGAGGGCGACGATCTCGGCGCGGGCGGCCACGTAGCCGCCGGAGGCGCCGCCGAGCGCCTTGCCGAGGGTGCCGGTGATGATGTCGACGCGGTCCATCACCCCGTGCAGCTCGGGGGTGCCGCGGCCGCCGGGGCCGACGAAGCCGACCGCGTGCGAGTCGTCGACCATGACCATGGCGTCGTAGCGGTCGGCGAGGTCGCAGATCTCCGCCAACGGTGCCACGTAACCGTCCATCGAGAACACGCCGTCGGTGACGACCAGCTTGCGCCGGGCGCCCGCGGCCTCCTTCAACTGCCGTTCCAGGTCGGCCAGGTCACGGTTGGCGTAGCGGAAGCGGCGGGCCTTGGACAGCCGGATGCCGTCGATGATCGACGCGTGGTTCAGGGCGTCGGAGATCACCGCGTCCTCGGGCCCGAGGAGCGTCTCGAAGACACCGCCGTTGGCGTCGAAGCAGGAGGAGTACAGGATCGTGTCCTCCTGGCCGAGGAAGGCGGACAGCCGCGCCTCCAGCTCCTTGTGCACCTCCTGCGTCCCGCAGATGAAGCGGACCGAGGCCATGCCGTAGCCCCAGCGGTCCAGGGCCTCGTGCGCGGCGGCGACCACCTTGGGGTGGTCGGCGAGGCCGAGGTAGTTGTTGGCGCAGAAGTTGAGGACCTCGCCGGGGCGGCCGCCCGCCGAGACGTGCACGGTCGCCGACTGCGGGGTGTCGATCACGCGCTCGGGCTTGTGCAGTCCGGCGGCGCGGATCTCGTCGAGGGTGGCGCGCAGGTCGTCGCGCACGGAGTCGAACATCGTCAGTCCCTAAGTCAGTTGGTCCAGTCGAGGATGACCTTGCCGCCGCGGCCGCTCGCCGCGTCGGCGAACGCCGCCTCGAAGTCGCGGTAGCCGTACCGGCCGGTGATCACCGGGGCGAGGTCGAGGCCGCCCTCCAGGAGGACCGACATCGCGTACCAGGTCTCGAACATCTCACGGCCGTAGATGCCCTTGATGGTGATCATGGAGGTGACGATCCGGGCCCAGTCGACCGGGAACTCCGCGGCCGGCAGTCCCAGCATCGCGATCCGGCCGCCGTGCGTCATGTTGGCGATCATGTCGCGCAGGGCCTCCGGCCGCCCGGACATCTCCAGGCCGATGTCGAAGCCCTCGCGCAGCCCCAACTCCCGCTGCCCGTCGGCGATCTGCGCCTCCGACACGTTCAGCGCGAGGCTCACCCCGATCTTGCGGGCGAGCTCCAGTCGCTCCTCGCTGACGTCGGTGACGACGACGTTGCGGGCACCCGCGTGCCGGGCGACCGCCGCCGCCATCAGCCCGATCGGTCCGGCGCCGGTGATCAGCACGTCCTCGCCGACGAGCGGGAAGGACAGCGCGGTGTGCACGGCGTTGCCGAACGGGTCGAAGATCGCGGCCACGTCGAGGTCCACGGGGACGCGGTGCACCCACACATTGGCGGCGGGCAGGACGACGTACTCCGCGAAGGCCCCGTCCCGGCCGACGCCCAGTCCGACCGTGGCCCGGCACAGGTGCCTGCGCCCGGCGAGGCAGTTGCGGCACTTCCCGCACACGAGGTGCCCCTCGCCGCTCACCCGGTCCCCGACCCGGATGTCCGGCACGTCGCGCCCGGTCTCCACGACCTCGCCGACGAACTCGTGCCCGAGCACGAGCGGGGTCCGGATGGCCTGCTGGGCCCACCCGTCCCAGGACCGGATGTGCAGATCGGTGCCACAGATGCCGGTGCGCAGCACCTTGATCAGTACGTCGCCGGGGCCGACGGCCGGCTCCGGGACGTCCGCGAGCCACAGCCCGGGCTCCGCCTTCTCCTTGACCAGCGCCTTCAAGGTACGGCTCCTGTGGGTGCGAGGGGTGGAAACGCCCAGCAATCTGCCGTACGGCACCGTCCCGGTCCATCGAGACTTTCTTAAGCGGTGCCACAGCTGCGCTTCACGCCTCGCACACCGGCCTCGGGGATGCCGGGACCGGTCACCCCATCGATAAACATCCGGGTTGCGAATTTACGAAAGGAATACCCTTACGTCAGGTCCGTAATATCACGGGGCGCCAAACCGACGCCAGGCCGGTCGGGAACCTGTCCAAAGGTGGTGGAGGTCTGGCGGAATCTTCATCCTTGCAACTTCCTCAGCACATTCGTAAGATCATTCCATCTGCGCTATCACTCGACGGGGGAGCATATGGCGATGCAGAACACAGGTATGCAGTCCTGCGTGGATTACCCTTCGGGGCGGCACCGAACATGACGGTCGGACCGATACTCGACGCAAGAATCGTTTTCCGGTCCGGACGGGCGTCCGACACCCTTCACTCACGCGATCTCGCACTGCTCGGCCCGGAGGAAAGAGCCAGGCTCTCGGCTTTCCGGGACCGGGTCCGTGGAGCCCATTACGCAGCCGCGCACGCGGCGGTGCGGCGCATGCTCTCGGATCTGCTCGGCTGCGGCGCGGGCGATATCCGCTTCGATCGTCACAGGTGCCCGGGCTGCGGCCGGACGAGCCACGGCCGCCCCTTCATTCGGGCGCCGCGCACCTCGCTGGAGCTGAGTCTGTCCAGGTCAGGGCCGTACTGGCTGTGCGCGGTCGCCGACGGGGTACGGGTGGGCGCCGATATCGAGAGGGTGCGACCGTTCAACGCCGGGCGGCTGGCGCGGCTGGCCGAAGCCGTTCTGACGGGCGGTGAGCGGTCCTATTTGGCAGAGGTTCCCGCCGAACGGCTCCCGGCCGAGTTCATCCGCTGCTGGACGCGAAAGGAAGCCGTGACCAAGGCGAGCGGTATCGGCATCGAGGCCGCAATGGGGCGTCTCGATGTGCATCCGGAGCGCTCGCGCGCGCTGGTTCGCCACTCGGTCGGCGGCTGTCCGGTGAACACCTGGACCGTACATAACCTGCCCAGCGGGCCTGATCATTTCGCCGCTGTGGCATTCCCTGCCGAGTAGGCGGTCCTTCCTCCTCTTCTTTCCCTGCCTTATTGAAGGAGATTTCTCACAGTGGGAACTCAGTCGAGCGCCGCTGGGTTGCGCGTTTCCCTGATTATCGAGAACACGATTCACCGCTATGGCATCGAGGGCATGATCCGTTCCCTCAGCGGAATCAGCTCGGTCCACAGCGTCAGCTTCGGCCTGGACGAGATCAGGACCTGGGACGGGCAGCAGTTCGACGTCGTGCTCGCCGCGGCCGACGACCTCGTGACCGACGAGGCGCGCGACGCCATCCGCGCACTGTGCAACCGGGGCACGAAGGTGCTCCTGCTCATCGACGGCCCGGACGGGCTCGACGCGTCGTGGCTGGCGCACATCGGTGCGCAGGGGTTCGTGGACTGGACGGGCCTCGAACCGCGGATCCTGGCCGACGCGGTGGCCGACGTCACCGCGGGCAAGTTCCACGTGTCGAGCTCACTGGCCCGGCGGTTGCTGGGCCGGGCCGGTCCCAACTCGCTGGGCGGTGTGCAGCCCTGGGGCCCGGCCGGTGCGACCCTGACGCCACGTGAGCTCCAGGTGCTGCGGCTGGTCGCGGAGGGACTGAGCAACAAGCAGGTGTCCCGCCAGCTCCAGATCTCCGAGCACGGTGTGAAGCGGTTGGTGGGCAATGTGCTGGCCAAGCTGAACTGCCCCAACCGCACCCTGGCCGTCGTCCGCGCCATGGAGGACGGCCTGTTGGCGGTCTGAGCCGGGCGTGGAAACGGCCCACGGGCGGCGGGACGCTCGTGGGTCGTTTCCACGCCCGTCCGGGCGGCGGCGCCGACGTGGCCGTCCTCGGCCGTCCGGCGTGGGAGCCGCCCGGCACGCGCGTCCGGGATGTCGAGGGCGGCCGCGTCGGCCAGGGCCTGCGGCCCCCCTGGGAACGGGGAGGCCGGCGTGGTTCCGTCGGGTTCGGCGTGGAGCCGCGCGTCGCCCCGCCCGCCGGCCGGCGCGTCGCGGCCCCCGGCCAGGACCAGGACGGTCCCGTCGTCGTGCCGCGGGTCCAGGCTGTCCCGGCGGTGGCCCTCGAAGGCGTTCACCCGCGCGGCCGCCCGGCGAAGCCGGAACCCGCGGCTCCCTCCTGCCGCTCCGGGCCGCGGGCTGGTCACAGGTCGGGGGCATCGGTGGGGCGATGCCTGCTGAGGTCGCATCAGGGGCGGGCCGGATCGGTCCGGGCCTCGGTCCACATGCTCGGCCTCCCATTGGTGGACTGCGAAACGGTTCGACTATACAACAGGCGTCGCTTATCCATTCGGTGTCGTCCACGGGTAGGGTGGCAGGGTGGTGGAACCCAACGCAGAGACCTCGACCGGCCGCGTCGACCCCCGGGTGCTCAGGACGCGCGCGCTGCTTCGCACGGCCGCGCTGGAACTGGCCTCGGAGCGCGACGCCGACAGCATCACGATGGCCGACATCGCCGAGCGGGCGACAGTGAACCGGGCCACCGTCTACCTCCACTACAAGGACCGGGACGAGCTGCTGCTCGCGGCGATGGAGAGCGAGATCAGCGCTCTCGCCCGCGCCGCCGCCAGCTGCCCGCTCGCCCATCCACCGGACCGGATGCCTCCCGAGCTGGTGGAGCTGTTCCGGCACATCGACTCCAACGCCACGCTGTACCGGCGGCTACTGGGTCCGTCCGGCACGGCCCGCTTCGTCAACCGGCTGCGGGACCTGCTCGCGCAGGAGGTGATGGCCCAACTGCGCACCCCCGGCGCCCGGCCGTCCGGCGCACTGCCGGACGACCTGCGCGCGCACTACCTGGCCGGTGCCTTCGTGGGCCTGATCACCCAATGGCTGACGAGGCCGGACCGGCTGTCCTACCGGGAGGCTGCGGCTGCCGCGTGGGAAGGACTGCGGCGCCCCTCCTGAGGCCGGCGTCGGCGGCCACCTCGCGGGCCAGGGCGTGCGCGGCCCGCATGCCCTCCTCCACGGCCCGGACCGCGTTCAGCCCGCGGGCGTCGGCAGCTCCGCCCGCGACCCGGTGACTGACGCCCACCGCTGCCAGTACCGGGCGCAGCGCGTCCACCGGAGCCTGCCCGGCCGAGATCACCACGGTGTCGGCCGGTTCCAGCCTTTCGGTGCCCTCGGCGTCCCGCAGCAGCACGCCCTGCGGCAGTACGGCCCGGTAGCGCACCCCGGTCCGCCAGCGCACGCCCCGCTCACGCAGCTCGGCCAGTACGGCCCACCGGGTGCTGCGGCCCATGCCCTCGCCGACGCGTCCCGAGCGGCGCAGCAGACACACCTCGTGTCCCCGCCGGGAGAGCAGGTGCGCCAGGTCCACGGCGATGCCGCCGCCTCCGATCACCACCACCCGGTGTCCCAGGAGCCCGGGGTGGCGCAGGGCGTGCCGGTAGTCGACGACGTGCGGCAGATGCTCGCCGGGCAGGCCTGCCGGGCGCGGGACGACGCCGGTCGCCAGCAGCACCCCGTCGAAGCCGCGCAGAAGGTCGGTGTCGGCGGTGTTCAGCGGCCGGTTGAGGTGGACGCGCGCGCCGAGTCGGTGCAGTTCGGCGGAGAAGTAGCGGACGGTGTCGCCGAAGTCCTCCTTGCCGGGGACGAGCCGGGCCAGCCGGAACTGGCCGCCCAGTTCGTCGGCCGCCTCGTACAGCTCGACCCGGTGGCCGAGTGCGGCCAGGGTCCGGCCCGCCTCGAGCCCGGCCGGTCCGCCACCCACCACGGCGATCCTGGGCTGCCGGGGCCGCCGCCGTCCGGCGCGGCGCGGGTACTCCAGCTCCCGTCCCGCGCGGGGGTTGACCAGGCAGGAGACGGGTTCGTCGCCCAGCGAGCGGTCGATGCAGGCCTCGTTGCAGGCGATGCAGATGTTGGTCGGCGCGCCACCGGGGCGCCCCGCCTTGCGCACGATCTCCGGGTCGGCGAGGAACGGGCGTGCCATGGACACGAAGTCGGCCTGCCCGGAGGCCAGTACGCGGTCGGCGAGGTCCATCCGGTTGATCCGGTTGGACGCGATCACCGGGGTGCGCAGGCCCGCCGCCCGTACCGCGCGGCGGATCCGGGCCGCCTCGCCGGTCCAGGCGCCCGGCGGGACCAGGCTCTGCACGGTCGGGACCCGCGACTCGTGCCAGCCGACGCCGACGTTCAGCGCGTCGGCGCCGGCCCCGGCCAGTTGGACGGCGAAGCGGTCGATCTCCTCGGGGGTGCTGGAGCCGGGCATCAGGTCCGTGCCGGAGATCCTGAACAGCACCGGGAATCCGGGGCCTACCGCGGTCCGTACGGCGTCCAGCACGGCCAGCGGGACGCGGGCACGGCGTTCGGGGTCGCCGCCCCAGGCGTCGTCGCGGACGTTGGTCAGCGGGGACAGGAACTGGTTGAGCAGATAGCCCTCGGAGGCCATCACCTCGACCGCGTCGAAGCCGAGTTCGCGGGCCCGACGGGCGCCGTCGTGGAAGCGGCCGACCAGTTCGTGGACGCCCGCCTCGTCGAGCGCCCGGGGGACCTCGCGGCTCAGTCCCCCGGCGAGCGCCGACGGTGCCACCGGGGTGTGTCCGGTGGCCTGCCGGGTGGTGGAGCGTCCCGCGTGGAAGAGCTGGAGTGCGATGCGGCCGCCCTCGCGGTGGACGGCGGCCGCCCAGGCGGCGAGGGCCGGGTGCCGGGCGGGGTCGTCGATCCTGGCGTAGTGCCGTCCGCCCGAGCCCTCCGGGCCGACCGCGCAGCCTCCGGTGACGATGAGACCGGCACCGCCCCTGGCCCGTTCCGCGTAGAAGGCGGCCATCGCGGCGCCGCCGTCGTCGCGGGTCTCCAGGTTGAGGTGCATGGCTCCCATGACGATGCGGTTAGGCAGCCGCAGGCCGCCCAGGGTGCCCGGCCGCAAGGCGTGCTCCAGCACCTACGCCTCCCAGGTGGGCCGCTCGCCGAGGCTGAGCGGTGCCGAGGTGTCGGCGAAGAACGGCGGTGCCGCGACGCTGAGGCCGCCGTCGACCACCAGGCTCTGGCCGGTGATGTACTCGGCGCCGGGCGACAGCAGGAAGGCGATGCTGTCGGCGACCTCCTGGACCGTGCCGGCCCGTCCCTTGGGCACCCGGTCCAGGACGGTCCTCATGTCGGCCATGCCGGGGACGCCGTAGAAGTACGCCAGGGAGTCGGAGTCGATGAGGCCGCCGTTGACGGCGTTCACGTTGATGCCGTAGGGGGCGAACTCCACGGCCATGTAGCGGACCCAGGACTCGAGGGCCGCCTTCATCGAGCCGAGCGCCGCGTAGGTCGGGTAGGCGCGGATGCTGCCGTAGCTGGACAGGGCCACGATCCGGCCGCCGGAGTCCATGAGCCGGACGGCCTGCTGGGCGCCGAGCACGAACGGGCGCAGGTTCATGGCGTACGTGCGGTCCAGGTGGTGCGGCTTGAGGTCGAGGATGTTCTTGAAGGCGCCCGCCGCCGCGTTGGACACGAAGTGGTCCAGCCTGCCGCACTCCTCGCGGACGGCGGCGAACAGCTCCGTCACGCCCTCCACGGTCTCCACGTCGGCCTGTACGGCGAAGCCGCGCCCGCCCGCCTCCTCCAGGTCGGCGACGGTCTTCCCGGCGAGGTCGGCGTTCTTCTTGTAGTTCACCACCACGGTGGCGCCGCCGCGCCCGAGAGTGAGCGCCAGGGCCCGCCCGATGCCGCGGGACGCTCCCGTGATCAGCGCCACCCGGTCCTGGAACGGCCTGTCGGACGTGGTCATCGGCCGGCCTCCGTACGGCTGAGCAGCTCGCGGAAGACGATCGTCTTCTGGATCTCGTTGGTGCCCTCCTCGAAGCGCTGGGCCCGGGCGTCCCGGTAGACCCGCTCGATGGGGCTGGTCTTCCAGTAACCGGAACCGCCGTGCACCTGGAGGGCCTTGTCGGTGACGCGGCCGAGCATGTCGACGGCCGTCAGCTTGGCCATCGAGGAGAGCATCGCGGCATCGGCGTCGCCCGCCTCCCAGCGGCGGGCCGCGTGCAGGGTGAGCTGCCTGGCCGCCTCGATGTCGGCCTCGTTCTCGGCCAGCATGAACTGGAGTGCCTGCCGGGAGGTCAGCGGCCGCCCGAAGGTGACCCGGTCGCGGGCGTACCTGAGGGCCAGTTCCTGGGCGCGGCAGGCCAGACCCACGCAGCTCATCGCCACCGAGATCCGCGACGGGGTGAGGAACCCGCCGAGGGCGACCGCGAGGCCGTCGCCCTCGGCGCCGAGCCGGTTGGCGACCGGGACGGGGGTCCGGTCGAAGGTGAGCCGGGCGTGGTCCGTGCCGGTGACGCCCATGGTCTGCGAGGTGTCCTCGACCCGCACGCCGGGCGCGTCGCGCGGGACCATGAGGGCGACGGTGCCCTCGTGGCCGCTGCTGCCGGCGAGCCGTGCGGCCAGCAGCCAGTAGTCGCACCGCACCCCGAAGGTGATGAGGTGCTTGACGCCGGTCAGGTAGTACGTGTCGCCCTCCCGCACGACACTGGCGCGGATGTCGGCACCGGACCCGGCATCCGGTTCGGTGAGCGTGAACGCGGCCTTGATGCGGCCCGCGATCGACGGCAGCACGAACCGCTCGCGCTGCTCGGGGGTGGCGAAGCGGTCGATGGCCCGCCAGGTGCCGTTGACGACGTGCACGACCATGCGCAGCGAGCCGTGAGAGCGGGAGAACAGCTCCATCAGGTCCATCCACTGAGGGAATGACAGTCCGCGTCCGCCGTACTCGCGGGGGGCGGCCAGTGACAGGTAGCCGCGCTCGCGCAGTTCGCTCCACAGCTCCTCGGGAACCTCCCCGGTGTGCTCGATCCGCTCGGCCCAGGCCTCGGCGGGGCCGGCCACGTACGCGGCGACTTCAGCGCGCAGCAGTTCGAACTCGGCGGTGTCGATGCCGGGCGCCGCGGTCGCGGCCTCGGTGGTGAGGGTCATGCCTGCTGCTCCTGGAGGGGGGCGGGGCGGCGGGTCTCGGCCCACTGCCTGAGGACGAACTTCTGGACCTTGCCCGCGGGGTTGCGGGGCAGCCGGGCGACGATCTCGAGCCGCTCCGGCCAGTAGTGCTTGGAGACCTGCTGCTGGTCGAGGTACTTGCGCATGGCCTCCAGGTCGAGGTCGGCGCCGTCGACGAGGGACGCGTAGGCGCAGGCGCGTTCACCGAGCCGTTCGTCGGGGGTGCCGACGACGGCGACCTCGTCGATCGCCGGGTGCTGGTGCAGGAGTTCCTCGATCTCGGCCACGGGCACCTTCTCGCCGCCGCGGTTGATGACGTCCTTGACCCGGCCGGTGATGCGGACGTAGCCGTCGGAGCCGATGACGGCGAGGTCGCCGGTGCGGTACCAGCCGTCGCCGGCCCAGGCCTCGGCCGTCAGGTCGGGGCGGTCCAGGTAGCCGACGAAGGAGGTGTCCGAGCGGACCTCGAAGTGGCCCTCGCTGCCGGCGGGCAGAGTCCGTCCGCTGTCGTCGGTGACGCGCAGTCCGACACCGGGCAGGGCGCGGCCGTCGGTGCCCCACACCTTCGCGGGCGGGTCGCTGGGCGCGGAGAGCGAGCCGAGGCAGGTCTCGGTGGTGCCGAACGCTCCGCACACGGCGGTGCCGAGGACGGCGGTCGCCCGCTCGGCCAGGGTCCGGGGCACGGCGGCACCGGTCACCACGACCGCGCCGAGCGTCTCGGGGGCGGCGCCGCCCGCCTCGACCTCCTTGACCAGGTCGGCCAGGAACGGCGTCGCGGCCTGCATGAACGTGGCGCCGTGGGCACCCATCACGCGCAGCGCGGTGCGCGGGTTCCAGTGCGCCTGGAGGAGCTGGGGCGCTCCGAGGGCGATCGCCGACCACATGCCGTAGAGGAAGCCGGTCTGGTGGGCGAGCGGGGAGGGGATGAAGACCACGTCGCGGTCGTCGAGGCCGATGCGTTCGGCCTGGAGGCGGGCGGCGTGCGCGAGGGTGTCGTTGCGGTGCAGGACTCCCTTGGGCTCGCCGGTGGTGCCGGAGGTGAACAGCAGTTGGGCCAGTGCGTCGGGGCGAGGGCGGCGGGCGGCGAGCGCGGCCGGGTCGATCTCGGCGCCGGCCGTGACGCTGCCCCAGTCGTGCCAGGACACGCCGGGTGTGCCGGCGGGCAGTTCCACCGGCTCGCGGTCTCCGCTGACGACGGCGACATGGCGTACGCGGGCGCGGCCCGCGGGTTCCTCGGCGAACCAGGCCTCCGTCTCGCGGCGGTGGTCGCGGTTGCGGAAGCGGTCGGCGACGAGCAGTACGCTCGCGCCGGAGCGGCGCAGCGCGAACGCCATCTCGCGCTGGCGCAGGATCGGCATCAGCGGGCAGCAGACGGCTCCGATGCGCAGGACGGCGAGGGACACCTCGACGAACTCCGCCCAGTTGGGCAGCTGGTAGGCCACGGCCTCGCCCGGTCGCACCCCGAGGCCGAGCAGGGCTGTGGCGGCACGGTCGACGCGCCGGTCCAGCTCGGCCCAGGTCAGCCTGGTGTCGTGGTCCTCCCGGGCGTCGACCAGGGCGGTCTCGTCGGGGCGGCGGGCGGCCCAGTGGCGCAACTGGTCGGCGGGGGCGGTGCTCGCGGCGGGCCCGCGGCCCTGTTCGACGGTCAGCCGCAGCCCGAGACCGGTCATGTCGGTCAGGAACGCCGGGTAGGAGATCTGGTACGCCTTCGGGTAGGTGAGGGTGGTGACGCCGTGCGCCCGGGTACCGGCCAGGGCCAGCGACATCAGGATCCGGTGGTCGTTGTACGAGGACAGCCGGGCGCCCGTCAGGCTGCCGACGCCGCGCACCCGCAGCCGGTCGCCGTCCAGGGCGAGGTCGGCGCCCATCGCGTTGAGCTGGAGCATCGCGGCGACCCGGTCGGACTCCTTGAGGCGAACATGCCCGACGTGCTCGAAGACGGTCTCGCCGTCGGCCAGGGCGGCCAGCGTGGACAGCACAGGGAGCATGTCGGGCACCTGCCGGCAGTCGACGGTGGTGCCGCGCAGGCGGGTGCCGTCGTGGCGGATGCGGACCCCGCCCGCCGCCTCGTCGAGGGCCATCGGCACACCCATGCGCCGTACGACGTCCAGGAAGCCGATCTCGGGATGGTCGCCGGGGTCGCCGTCGAGCCGGGTGATCCCGCGCAGCAGGACGTCGGAGGGGTGCAGGGCGGCGGCGGCGATGCCGAACGCGGCCGAGCCGATGTCGGGCGGCAGGACCAGGTCGGTGGGACGGGCCTGCTGGCCGGGCTCGATCTCGAAGCGCCGCCAGTCGTCGGCGACGCCCACCCGCAGTCCGAAGCGGCGCATCATCGCCACCGTCAGCTCCACGTACGGGCGCTCGTTGAGTTCGCCCTCGACCTCGACCACGGTGGGTCCGGAGGCGAACGGGGCGAGCAGCAGCAGCCCCGATATCCACTGCGACAGGGTGCCGGGGATGACCACCCGGCCGCCGGTGGGACGGCCGGGGGTCAGGTGCACGGGCGGGCAGCCGTCGGCTGACTCCAGGTGCACGCCCAGGTCGCGCAGCGCGTCGAGCAGCGGCCCGACCGGCCTGCGCCGGAAGTACTTCTGGCCGGTCACGGTGACGGGGGCGTCGGCCAGTGAGGCGAGGCCGAGCATGAAGTACAGCGTCGTACCGGAGCTGCCGGCCGAGACGGAGGTGCCGCGTGGCCGGTAGCGGCCGCCGGTCACGACGTAGGTGTCGCCCTCGACGGTGATGCGGGTGCCGAGGTCGCGCAGCAGGCGGACGGTGTACCGCACGTGGCGGGCGTCGGAGACGCCCTGGATCCGGCTGGTGCCCTCGGCGAGGGAGGCGAGGATCAGCGCGCGGTGCACGTGGTACTTGGACGGAGGGACCAGCAGCTCGCCGTGCAGCGGCTTTCTGGTCGGCCTGGCCATGAGATGCATGAACTGCCTTTCCGGCTCGTCGAGTCGGGGCGGGGGCGGCCGTCAGGCCGGGATCTCTCCACGTTCGAGGTAGGCGACGGCCTTGCCGACGGTGGTGAGCCGGTCGAAGACCTCGTTGGGCACCTCGGTGCCGAAGCGGCGCTGGACCAGGACGAACAGCGACACGACGGTCAGCGAGTCCAGGGCCAGATCCTCGGTGAAGGAGCTGTCGGGTGTGACGTCCTCGGCCGGTACTCCGGCGACCTCGTCGAGGATCTCCTTGAGGGTCTGGAGGGTGTCGCTCTGCACTGCGGTCATGATTGGGTCTCCTTCGCGGGTGCGGTGGGGTTGGTGTCGGTGGTGGGCGCGGTGACGGCCGGCCGGGGCGGTCCGGCGGGTGCCGGGGGCAGCCGTACGACCTGGCCGGCCCAGACGAGGCCGGTGCCGAAGGACAGCAGCAGCGCGAGGCCGCCGGGCCGGGCGTCGCCGCCGGCGAGCAGTTCCTCGATGGCGAGCGGGACGGACACCGCGGAGGTGTTGCCGTGGATCTCGACGCTGCGGGCCACGGCGACTCCGGCGGGCAGGTCGAGGCCCTTGACCAGTTCGTCGGTGATCCGGGCGTTGGCCTGGTGCGGGACGAAGGCGTCGAGGTCGGCGGCGCTCACCCCGGCCCGTGCCAGGGCCTCTTCGGCGATCGGGCCGAGTTGGTAGGCGGCCCACCGGAAGACCTCGCGGCCGTCCATGGTGATGTGGGGCATGCCCGGTCCGGGTGTCTCGCGCAGCGCGGCCCAGGAGTGGGTCTGCCGGATGGTGTCCTTCTGGGAGCCGTCGGAGCCCCACACCACGGGTCCCACGCCGGGCTCGTCGCTGGGTCCGACGACGGCGGCGCCCGCCCCGTCGCCGAACAGGAACGCGGTGTGGCGGTCGGTGGGGTCGAGGAGTTCGGAGAGCCGTTCGACGGCGATGACCAGGACATGGCGGGCGCTGCCCGCGGTGATCATGTCGGAGGCCAGGGACAACCCGTAGCAGAAGCCCGCGCAGCCTGCGGAGATGTCGAAGGCCCCGGGCGCGCCGGCCCCGATGCGGTGGGCGACCCCGGCCGCCAGGGAGGGGAACTGGTGCAGGTGGGAGACGGTCGACACGATCACGCATCCGACCTCGCGGGCGTCGATCCCGGCGTGTTCCAGGGCCCGTTCGGCTGCGGTGGCGGCCATGTACTCGACCGTCTCGGAGGGTTCGGCCCAGTAGCGGACGCGGATGCCGGACCGGCTGCGGATCCATTCGTCCGAGCTGTCGATCCGCTCGGCGATCTCCTCGTTGGTGATCTTGCGGGAGGGCAGGTAGGTGCCGAGTCCGAGCAGGCCGGTCGGAGCGCCGCGGAAGGCGGAACGGGTGTGCGGGGCAGAGGTGTTCACGCGGTCGCCACCGTTTCGAAGTCCTCGGCGCCGCACCAGCGCAGCAGCGCGACCCCGACGCTCAGGCCGGAGCCGAACGCGGCGAGCACGACCTCGTCGCCCGGTGCGAGCCTGCCGAGGTCCTGGGCCTCGCGCAGCACCAGGGGCACGCTGGCTCCCGAGGTGTTGCCGTACTTCTCGATGTTGGTGACGGTGCGGTCCTCGGGGACGCCGAGGGCGGCCATGATGCCGCGGACGATGTAGAGGTTCGCCTGGTGCAGCGCGAACAGGTCGATGTCGTCGGCCTTGCGGTCGGCCCGGCCCAGCAACTGCTGGATGAGGCCGGGGACTTCACCGACCGCGAAGTCGTGCACGTCGCGGCCCGACAGTTGGGCGAAGTTGTCACCGAAGCCGCTGGTCAGCGGGGTGCCGTCGCGCAGGGCGCGCTTCTCGCGGGCCACCCAGACCGACTGGTAGCGGGTCGGGTCGCTGTGCAGCAGGGTGGGACCGAGACCCCGGTCGGGGCGGCAGCGCTCCAGCAGGTAGCAGGCGGCTCCGTCGCCGAAGATGACGGCCGGGCCGGGGTCCTTCCAGTCCATGGTCCGGGTGTTGACGTCGGCGAGGACCACGGCGACACGCCGGTACTCGCCGGAGGCCAGGTACTTGGCGCCGACGTCGAGGGCGAACACCCCTCCGGGGCAGGCGCCGCTGTTGACGTCGAACCCGGCGGCGCCGTGCGCGCCCGCCTTGTCGATCACCAGCATCGCGGCGGGCGGTGCCATGTTGTCGGGGGTGTAGGTGCCGCAGATGACGAGGTCGACCTCGGCGGGGTCGATGCCCGCGCGGGCGCAGGCGTCCTTGAGGGCGGCGGCCCCGAGGTCGGAGGTGCGCTCGTCGTCGGCGGCCATCCGGCGGGTCTCGACACCGATGTTCGCCCTGATCCAGTCGTCCCGGGTGAGGAGGATCTCCTCCAGGTCGGCATTACTGACCGACTTCTCGGGGAGATATCCGCCTACCGCCCGGATCCCCACTCCCCAGGACCGCTCAAGCGGTTTTCCGAATATGCCCATGCGACGATTCCTGTTCGTTTCGGTGAGCGGGTTCAGATGATTCGGCGGGCCTTCTCACGCCGGTTCGCCCTGGCTTTTCGCCAGGCCTCGACCGCCTCGGTGACGAGTTCGGGGTGGCCCGCGAGGACTTCCCCGAGCGCCTGTGCCGCGTCGTCGGCGTCGGCGAGGTAGTCGATGGTCTGGGTGCCGCCGCGGGCCCGTACGACGTTGTCGCCGAGGACGGCGACCTTGCCGTCGGGCAGAGTGCGCGAGCACAGCAGGCTGCCGGTCAGCGGGGAGTCCTCGGCCGTCAGGTGGAAGTCGACGATCCACGCGTAGTCCGGGATGTCCAGCGGCTGCGAGGCGAAGCGGTACACCGGCGTCCACACCCCGTGGGCGTCGGCGCGCAGCAGGGTCGGGCCGTCGTCCTCGGCCACCACGCGGAACGTCCATCCGCCCTGTTCCGCCGGGGTGCCGGCGATGTCCAGCGGCTGCGGCGGGGAGAGCATGAGGAAGCCGACGTCCACGAGGTACGTGGTCCCTTCGACGGTGACCAGCAGCACCAGGTGGTCCCAGTGCGGCCACCACTCGCCGCTGACCCGCCACATCTGCGCGGCCACCAGCCGCACGTCGAAGCCGGCGGACCGCAGGAACGCGCCGAACAGCGGGGTGGCCTCCAGGCAGGTGCCGCCGCGCCGGCGGCGGACCAGCTTCTCGAAGATGTCGGCGTACTCCAGCGAGGGCCGGATCCCCTCGAGGGATTCGAGCATCTCGTAGGGGACGGCGCCGAGGTGGGCGGTGAGCAGGGCGCGCAGGCAGTCCGCGGTCGGCTCCACCGGCCCGGCGTAGCCGATCCGGTCCAGGTATTCCGGCCAGGGGAGACGGTCGGAATCCGCGGGCAAGGGGGAATGGGGCGCGAATTCCAAGGAGTTCTCCGATGGCTCGGGATGCGTCAGTCGGGCGGCTCGCTGAAACGCTGCCGGGATGAATTCTGGAAGAGCGGATTCGCGCTTATAAGACCCGACTGCCCTGCTCGATGGTGCACCCCGATGACGTCCCCGGCGGATGAGATTCGGGTACCTGGATCAGGTCTTGGCCGGCCTGCCCGGGCGCGCGACAGTACGGATGAAGCCCGGTGCCCGACGGTGCTCGGGTCCGCGACCCAGGAGAAGAGACCTATGGAGAGCAGGGCCGTGAAGGCCGACGTCCCGGCGCCGGCCGAACCGCCGGTGCCCCGCAGCGTGTTGTCCGTGCCGCCCGCGCTCGCGGACCGGCAGCTCGCGACGCGGATGGGCATCGAGATCGTGTCCTGGGACCCGGACCGGCTGGTCGGCACGATGCCCGTGGACGGCAACCAGCAGCCGTTCGGCTGGTTGCACGGCGGCGCCAACGCGGTGCTCGTCGAGACCCTCGGATCGGTCGCGGCCGGCCTCCACGTCGCACCGCGGGGCACGGTGGCCGGGCTCGAACTGTCCTGCACGCACCACCGCGCCGCCCGCAGCGGCCTGGTGACCGGTGTGTGCACCCCGCTCCAGCGGGGCGACCGGGTGGCCTCGTACCAGGTGTCCATCACCGATGACCAGGGGCGGCTGACCTGCACGGCCAGGCTGACCTGCCTGGTCTACAAGCGCTGAACCCGAGAGAGGCGAACGCATGTCGATGCACGTTGCGCGGCGGCCGGGCGGCGCGGGTGGCCGTGCCGCCTCCGTGGACGCCGCGCTCTTCCGCCGCACGATGGGCCTGCTGCCGACCGGCGTCACGGTCGTCACCGCGGGCAGCGGCGGCACGACCGAGGCGGTGACGGCGAGTTCGGTCACCTCCATCTCACTGGACCCGCCGCTGGTGCTGGTGAGCGTCGGCGCGACGGGCAGACTGCGCGGGGCGATCGAGGAGGCGGGCGGCTTCGCCGTGAACGTACTGGGTGAGGACCAGGCGGAGCTCTCCGCGGTGTTCGCCGGCCGGGACCGGCCGCGTGGCGACCTGGCGCAGGAGCGCCTGGGCGGCCGGATCGGCGACGGCGGGCACGCGCTGCTGGCGGGTGCGGTGTTCTCCCTGGAGTGCCGTACCGAGCACGTCTACCCGGGCGGCGACCACGTGCTGTTCCTCGGCCGGGTCGGCGCGGTGCACGCGGCCGACCCGGTCCGGCGTCCGCTCGTCCACCACCAGGGCGGTTACACCGTCCTTGGCCCCCGGCCCGCGCAGGCGAGGACCTGACCGATCCGTGAACCGACACGAGAAGGAGCACACCACTGTGGGACGTTCGGTACTGGTGACAGGCGGCAACCGCGGCATCGGCCTCGCGGTGGCCCGGCGGTTCGCCGCCAACGGCGACTCGGTGGCCGTCACCCACCGCGGCTCAGGCGCCCCGGAGGGTCTGCTCGGCGTCAAGTGCGATGTCACGGACGCCGAGCAGGTCGCCGAGGCGTTCGCGCAGGCGGAGACCGCGCACGGGCCGGTGGAGGTGCTGGTGGCGAACGCCGGCATCACCGATGACGGGCTGCTGATGCGGATGAGCGACGAGCAGTTCTCCCAGGTGCTGGAGACCAACCTCGGGGGTGCGTTCCGGGTGGCCCGCCAGGCGTCCGCCGACATGGTGCGCAGGCGTGGCGGGCGGATGGTGTTCCTGTCCTCGGTGGCCGGGCTGCGCGGCTCGGCCGGGCAGGCCAACTACGCGTCGAGCAAGGCGGGTATGGTGGGCCTCGCCAGGTCGCTGGCCCGCGAGTTCGGGCCGCGGTCGATCACCGTGAACGTGGTCGCGCCGGGTCTGGTGGACACCGAGATGACCGAGGGCCTCGGACAGCGGCGGCGCGAGCAGATCCTCAGCGAGGTGCCCCTGGGCCGCAGCGCGTCCGCCGAGGAGGTCGCCGAGGCGGTCTTCTGGCTGGCGTCGCCCCAGGCCGCGTACGTCACCGGGGCGGTCCTGCCGGTGGACGGCGGTCTCGGCATGGGCCACTGAGCACGCGCACCGCGCGAAGCCGGGCGGCGGCCCCCTCCCCGGGGGCCGCCGCCCGGCTTCGTGATCGGTGTTCCGGTGCTACTTGGTGGCGGGCGCCGGACGGCCGAGCAGGGTGGCGCCGTGCCGTTCGGCCCAGGCCCGGGTCTGTTGCGAGGTCCACTCCTGGGAGGCCTCGAGGCCGCGCAACGAGCCGTTGAAGCGGGGCGCGACGAATCGGGCGAGCAGTTCGAAACTGTGCTTCATACGGTCGCGGGGCGCCCAGTCCTGGACCGTGACCAGGAGCCGGCCGAAGCCGCCGGTGGCCTCCTGGACGCGTGCGACGGCCTCGATGGCGTCGTCCACGGAGCCGATGATCGCACCATGGTTGTCGACGGCCGTCTCCAGCGCCTTGCGGGCGTCGGCGCGTGAGAGCGCGATCGGCAGTCCGAGCGTCTGGGCCCAGTACTCGTTGCGGTAGCGCAGCCAGCCCTCCACCACGTCGCGGTAGGCGTCCTCCCGGGTCTCCGCGATGTGCACGGGCAGGGTGACGCGCCAGTCGGCACGGTCGGCGGTGCGGCCGTGCTCGGCGGCGGCCTCCTCGGCGTGCTCCCATTGCGCGCGCAGGTCGCTGGGCGAGGTGCCGGGGCGGGGGGTGCCGAGGGAGAGCACGCCGATGCCGTGCTGCCCGGCCAGCCGCATCCCGCTCGGCGAGGAGGCGCTGGAGACCGCCATGGGGATGCCGCCGGCCGACCAGGGGCGCAGCTGGAGGCGCGCGTCGCGCAGTTCGAACCAGTCGGTGCTCCGGGTCAGCGGCTCCTCGCTGCGCAGCAGGTGCAGGATCACCTCCAGGGCCTCGGCAGTACGCGGGCGGGTCTGCGCCGGGTCGATGCCGAGGATGTGCATGTCGGAGGGGAGCGAGCCGGCGCCGACGCCGAGCTGGAAGCGGCCCCGTGTCATGTGGTCGAGCTGCACGGCCCGCGAGGCCACCATGAACGGGTGGTGGTACGGCAGGCTGGTGACGCCGGTGCCGAGCCTGATGTGGCGGGTGCGCTCGGCTGCGGCGGCGATGAACAGCTCGGGCGAGGCGATCGTGCCCCAGCCGGCCGAGTGGTGCTCGCCCACCCAGAACTCGTCGTAGCCGAGCTGGTCGAGCCATTCGACCAGTTCCATGTCCCGCCACATGCTGAGGGTCGGGTCCTCGCCGAGCGGGTGCAGCGGTGAGAGGAACGCGCCGAAGCCGATCCGGTCCATCTGCGGACTCCTTCTGTGGTGTGTCAGTGGTTCGCGGCGGCGTACCGCGCCTGGTGTGCGGCGGCCCGGGCGAGCAGCGGCCTGATCTCGGGCTGGCCCAGGGCGAGGACCTCGAACTCAGGGGCCCGTTCCCGCTCCGGTGCCGCCTGGTCGGCGCGGGCGGGGGTGTTGGTGGCCTGGAGGTTCTGGAGGGCCTCGATGTAGGGGCGGCGGATCCGTTCGAACGCGTCGAAGCCGCCGGTGTCCTGGCCGGTCAGCGCCTGGTCGATGGCGTCCGTGAGGCACACGGCGTCCTGGAGGGAGGTGTTCATGCCCTGCCCCGCGAAGGCGTGCATCCCGTGTGCGCTGTCGCCGAGCAGGACGACGTTGCCCGCGCTCCACGTCCGCGCCCGAACCGAGTGGTGCTGGACGCGGCGTACCTGGTCCCAGTCGGTGATGTGCCGTGCGAACCAGTCGCCCAGCCGGGGCACCACGTCGGACCACACCTTCACCAGGCCCTCCACCGGCCCGTCGAGGACCGCGGCGGCGGCTGCCGCGTCGGTGATCCACACGATGACCAGGCCGTCCTCGCCGCGGCGGGTCTCCAGAAGGTAGCCGTGCGCGCCGAAGTGCGCCCGGGTCAGCTCGTCCCAGCCGGGCGGGATGGGCACGCCCGCGTCGAGGTAGCCGCCGCCGGACGCGGTGACCTCCGCGGGGATCCCGGCGAGCGCGCGGGTGGCGGAGTCGCGGCCGTCGGCCGCCAGGATGTACCCGGGCCGGTACTCGCGGGTGCCGTCGGGCGTACGTACGGTCAGGGTGCGGGTGCCGCCGGGGGTGCCGCCGAGCGACTCGACCTCGGCGCCCCACACCAGCGTCACGTTCGGCAGGGCGTCCAGCGCGGCGAGCATGCCGGCCAGCAGCGCGCCGGGCCGTATCGACAGCGCGTACGGGAGGGGGCTGCCGGGGAGTTCGTCGTACCGGTAGCTGCCCGCGAGGGCGCCGCCGAACCAGGCCTCGGCGCCGAGCATCCGGCCGGCTCCCTCGGCGGCGGCGGCGAGCAGTCCCGCCTGTTCGAGCAGGCCGAGGGTGACCGGCTGCACGATGACGGCCCCGCCGGCGGCCGGTGCGGCACCGGCGGGGTCGGGGCGGCGCTCCAGGACGACGACGCGCCGGCCCCGGCGGCCGAGCAGCAGCGCCGCCAGCAGTCCGGCCGGTCCGGCTCCGACGACGACGCAGTCGGGGGCGGTGTCGTCCCCGGCGGCGGGGGCGCGGCCGTGCGATGCGTGCGTGTTCAATGCGCAACCTTCCTGTGGTTCTCGGGTCGGTCAGGAGGTGGTGGGGCCGACCTGGAAGCGGTCGGGGCCGCTGCTGTGGACGAGCGCGCGGGTCACCCGGCCGCCGCTGACCCGTTCGGCGGCCTGCGCCGTCTCGACGAGGGCGCGCAGCCATCCGAAGGGCGCGCTCCACGGCACGGTTTCGTCGGCCGTGGGGCCCGGCTCGGCGGGCACGGACCTGAGTTCGGGCAGTCCCGGCGCGGTGCGGCGCAGCAGCAGGGCGACCGCCGCGTCACCGGCGGGCAGCGCGTCCAGGCCGTCCTCGGCGGCGGTCCGCTCGTGCACCCAGGTGGCCCGCTCCCCCGGCTCGGTCTCCACGCCGATCACCAGGACCTGTTCCACGTCGTCCTGGTCGAGCAGCAGGTCGGCGGTGCGCAGGGCGTCGGCGGCCAGGTCGCCGCCCGCCGAGAGGCAGGTGAGCTGCCCGGTGATGCCGTACCGCTTGGTGAGGTGACCGAGGATCGAGGTGGTGACGGACTGGAAGAACAGCAGCGGGCTGTGGACCTGGCCGGCGACCAGGCGCTGGGTGGCGGTGTCCGTGGTGGTGGTGTCGCCGTAGAGGGTGGCCAGCACGATCGCGGTACGCGGTCCGAGGTCGCCGACCAGGTCGTCGGGAGTGCCGGGGGTGCCCAGGCAGGCGGTGACCACGTCGTGGACGAGGGGGCTGAAGCGGGAGACGACGAAGCCGACCACCTTGGGCAGTTCGGTGTCGGCGGCGCCGGGCAGCCCGGCCGCCGCCTCCCCCCACGGGGTGCGGCAGGCGGCGCCGGCGATGGCGCGCGGCCGGGTGAGCGCGGTCGGCATACGGACGTCCTTCGTCGGCGGGGCCGGGTGGGGGGCGGCGGGTGTCATGGGCGCTCCAGCACGAGGGCGGCGTTGACCCCGCCGAACGCCGCGTTGAGGGAGAGCGCGTAGCGGGCCTCGGACGGGCGGGCCACGGACGGGATGTGTTCGAGGTCGCAGGCCGGGTCCGGCTCGGTCAGGCCCGCGGTGGGCGGCAGTACGCCGTCGCGCAGGGCGAGCAGGGTGATCACGGCCTCGACGGCGCCGGTGGCCTCCAGCATGTGGCCGGTGCTGCTCTTGGTGGAGCTGACCGGTACGGAGCCGGTGTGCGGTCCGAGGATGCGGTGCAGGGCGGCCGTCTCGGCGACGTCGTTGAGGGGGGTGCCGGTGCCGTGCGCGTTGACGTATCCCAGGCTCTCGGGCGGTATCCCGGCGCGGCGCAGCGCGGCCCCGGCCGCCGCGGCCAGGCCCAGGCCCTGCGGGTGCGGCTGGATGACGTGGTGGGCGTCGGCCGCCATGCCCCATCCGGCGACTCGGGCCTGCACCTCGGCCCCTCGGGCGCGGGCGCGGGCGGCGTCCTCCAGGACGAGTACGGCCACGCCGTCGCCCTGGAGGAGTCCGTCGCGGTCGGCGGCGAAGGGACGGACGCGGTCGCGGCGGCTGAGGGCCTTGCCGGAGTCGAACTTGGCGAACACGTCCTCGGTGACGAGGTAGGCGCCGCCGCAGACCACGGTGTGCGCGGCGCCGCTCGCGACGAGGGCCGCGCCGTGCGCGATCGCGTTGGTGGAGGCGACGCAGGCGTTGACGAAGGCAAGCCGGCTGCCGCCCAGGCCGTGGCGTTCGCCGAGCCGATGGGCGAGGCGGGCGGGCAGGCTGTCCAGCATGCGCCGGTCGGCGGGCCGGTGTCCGGCCGCGCTGTCCTCCCAGAAGGAACGGGCCGCCGCGTAGTCGCCGTTGGTGCCGAGCAGGACGGGCGCGCCGGCGGCGTCGGTGTCCGCCATCCGCAGCGCCTCCGCGGCGCACGCGTCCAGTACGTCGGCCTGGGCCGGGGTGTACCCGGGTTTGACCGGCACGTCCGGGACGGACGGCCCGTCGCCCTCGTAGGTCCCGGCGTACGCGGCCCGGTAGGGGGCCGGGTCGAAGCGGGTGACCGGCGAGAATCCGGGCCGTCCGGCGAACACGCCGTCGCGCAGGGCCTGGGCCCCGAACCCGAACGCGGTGAACACGCCGAACCCGGTGATCGCCACCTCATGCGTCATGGACGACCTCCTTGGCCGTGGTGCGGGTGAGCAGGCGGTGCAGCTCGGCCGCCGAGGTGCAGGAGGCGAGCTCCTCCTCGTCGTCAGGGCCGACGGTGATGCCGTGCTCCTCCTGCAGCAGGTGCACCAGCCAGACCAGAGTCATGGAGTCGAGTACGAACTCCTCGTCGGGGTCGGCGTCCTCGGCGAGGAAGCCGCACTCCCCGAGCATCCGTACGACGTCGTGGACGGAGATCACTGAGCGGCCCCTCCGGCGGCCACGCGGGAACGGCGCTCGACCACCACCGCGACGAGTTCGCCGAGCGTGGAGACGACCGCGGGATCGATCTCCGACTCCGGCAGCTCGATGTCGTACTCGCCCTCCAGCTGGAGCATCAGCTCGATGGTGGCGAGGGATTCCAGGCCGAGGCCGGCGTCACCGAGGGGGGTGCTGTCGTCGACACGGTCCGGGAGGGGCAGGTTGATCACGTCGCGCACCACGGTCAGGACGAACGCGCGGGTTTCCTCATGCATGAGTGGTTCCTTCGGCAGCGGGTGGACAGGGCGGGAGGTGCCGGGCGCGTCGGGCGCCCGCTCACCGCACGACGGCCGGGACCCGGCCGGTGAGCAGCTCCGCGGAGTCGGGCAACCCGTGGATCACCGAGGCGAGTTCACGGACCGCCTTGACGGGCTCGGGGTGCTGGAAGACGCCGCGGCCGACGGCGAGGCCGCCTGCTCCGGCGGCCATCGCGGCAGCGGCGAACTCGTTGAGCGCGGTGCCCGCGGGACCGCCCGCGAGCAGCACCGGTATGGGGCAGCTCTCGACGATCTCGGCGAGCCGCTCGAACGGCCGCGGCCACGAGGTCTTGACGAGGGTGGCGCCGAGGTCGGCGGCCACGTTCACCACGTGGGCGAGCAGTGCCGGGTCGTGCGGATCGGTGACGCGCGGGCCGCGCGGGTAGGCCATGGCCAGCAGCGGGACGTTCCAGCGCTGGCAGGCCTCGGCGACCGAGCCGAGGTCGGAGAGCTGCGCCGCCTCGCTGTCGGAGCCGATGTTGACGTGGACGCTCACCGCGTCGGCGCCCAGCCGGACCGCCTCCTCGACGTCGCCGACCAGGACCTTGGCGTCACCGTCGAGCGCGTGCGGGGTGCTCGCGCTGAGGTGGACGACGAGGGCGCACTCGCGCAGCAGCCGGGGATCGACCGTTCTGGCCCGGCCCTTGTGCACGACGATCGCGTCGGCGCCGCCGGCCACCACGTCGCCCACCAGCCCGTTGAATCGGGCGGCGTCGACGATCGGCCCGTCGGCCACCGAGTGGTCCATCGGCACGAAGAGGAAGCGCCCGTCCCGGTGCCGGGAGAGCCGGGCCAGCCGAACGGCGAGCCCGTCGGACCGTGCAGTCATACTCCATCAACTCCTGGTTTCCGTTCGGATGTCGCCGCACCTCGGCGGGCAACTGGAGTCT
The DNA here is from genome assembly GCF_029893805.1 of Streptomyces sp. SAI-135. NCBI lineage: Bacteria > Bacillati > Actinomycetota > Actinomycetes > Kitasatosporales > Streptomycetaceae > Streptomyces > Streptomyces sp. SAI-135. The sequence continues at coordinate 7,725,115 of NZ_JARXYP010000002.1, read as the reverse complement.
GGCGCGGGAGCCGTGACACGGCAGCCCCCGAATGGAGCGTCTGTAGGGCGGCCGCGGGCAGCGCGATGGAGGTAGCCGTACAGGCAGGTGGGACCCCGCCGGTGCGGAGCCCGGTCGAGCAGTCCTATCGAGCATGGGGGGCGCGGACGCCCGATGCGAGGGTTCTGGCAGTCAGCGAGCCGACCGTAGGGATGGTAGTTGTGAAATTCGCTTGGGTTGATCTCCGCTCCGTCGCCGCCGACCGGCGGGAGTCGATCGTCGACGCCACGGTCCATGCCCGGCTGGCCGGTGTGCTGGACGACCGGCTGGAGACACTCGCGCTCCTGCCGCCGACGGTGCAGAAGCTGCTGGTCACCGAGGACGGCGCGACGCTCGCGCCGGAGGCCGCCGACGTCGCCGACGTGGTGCTGACCCGGATCGGGACCATGGCGGAGCTGGACAAGCTGAAGCTGTCGGCGGCGGACCGGCCCGACCGCTGCGGCGCGTTCGTCGAGGTGGTCGACGACCCGACGCTGCGGGTGGCGTGCGCTGCCGCGCAGGCGCTGGAGTACACGGTGGTCAAGTTCCGCGACCCCACGAAGATCCCGCTGGAGATCGTGATCGCCGCGGCCGACAAGTCCCCGGGGCGCCTGATCTGCGAGGCGGGCAGCCTGGAGGAGGCCGGCATCATCGTCGACGTTCTGGAGAAGGGCTCGGACGGTCTGCTGCTGGCCCCCGAGGACGCCAACGACATCTTCGGTCTGACGACGCTGCTGGCCAGCAGCACCCCCGACCTGGACCTGACCACGCTGACCGTGGAGTCCATCGAGCACAACGGGCTCGGCGACCGGGTGTGCGTCGACACCTGCACGCACTTCGAGAAGGACGAGGGCATCCTGGTCGGCTCGTACGCGCACGGCTTCGTGCTGTGCGTGAGCGAGACGCACCCGCTGCCGTACATGCCGACCAGGCCGTTCCGGGTGAACGCCGGCGCGCTGCACTCGTACGTGCTGGGCGCGGACAACCGGACGAACTACCTCAGCGAGCTCAAGGCGGGCAGCACGGTCCTCGGTGTCACCGCCGACGGGCGGACCCGGCGGATCGTGGTGGGCCGGGTGAAGCTGGAGTCGCGTCCGCTGCTGACGGTCCGGGCGCGTTCGGAGAGCGGTGTCGAGGTCAGTCTGACGCTCCAGGACGACTGGCACGTACGGGTCCTCGGTCCGGGCGCGACGGTGCTGAACTGCACCGAGCTGAAGCCCGGCGACAAGCTGCTGGGCTACCTCGCCACCGACAAGCGGCACGTCGGATGGCCGGTGGGCGAGTTCTGCATCGAGAAGTGACCGACGCGCGAGGTACCGCCGGCATCCGCCCCGACGGGATGCCGGTCCTCGCCTCAACGTCCGCGCTCCGCACGGAGCCTGACGGAAGGGATGACGCGATGGCTGCCGCCACGGACTTCGACTCCTGGCTCGCCGCTCTCCTGTCGGACCGGGAACGTTTCGACGAGGTGTGGGCCCACGGGGAGACCGTGGTGACCCGGCACCGGCTGCGCGCCGGGACCGAGCGCGCGGCTGCGGCCCTCGGGGCGCACGGCGTCAGGGGCGGCAGCACGGTCGCCGTCCAGGTACCGCCGAGCTTCACCCTGCTGTGGTCGGTGTTCGCGCTGTGGTCGGCGGGCGCGCAGGTGATGCTGTTCGACCCGCGGTTGACGGCCGCCGAGACGACCCGGCTGCTGGAGCTGTGCGAGCCGCAGTTCCATCTGACCTCCTCCCGTGGGGGCCGGCCCATGGCCGTCTTCCGGGACGAGTGCGAGGTGGTCGTGGAGCGTCGCCGGACCGGCCGGCCGGCGCAGAGCGACCACGCGCTGCTCCAGTTCAGTTCGGGTTCGACCGGGCTGCCCAAGGTGATCGGCCGGTCCGGGCGGTCGCTGCTCGCGGAGGTGGAGCGGTTCGCCGACCTGCCCGACATGCCCAAGCGGGGCGAGAACCTGCTGCTGCTCAGCTCGTTGATGCACTCCTTCGGGCTGATCGGGGGTGTGCTGCATGCCCTGTCGGCCGGGGTGGCGCTGCACTTCGCGGCCCGCCCGCAGCCCTTCGAGCTGCTGAAGCTGATGGCGGAGCGTCCGGTGGACGCGGTGTTCGGGGTGCCGGTCCACTTCGACCTGCTGAGCCGGACGGCCGCGCCGCCACCGCTGCCCGCGCTGCGGCTCGCGGTCTCCGGCGGCGAGATGCTGTCGGGTGAGGTCTTCGACCGGTTCGCGCGGCGCTACGGCGTCCGGGTGGGCCAGGCGTACGGGATGACCGAGGCCGGGATCATCGCCACCGACCTGACGGGACGTCATGGCCCGCCCGTGGTGGGGCTTCCGGCGCCCGGCGTCGAGACGGCCGTGGTCGACGGGACCCTGCGGGTGCGCCTGGCGGAGGACCCCTATCTGCACACGGACCGCGCCGAGCGGTTCACGGACGGCTGGCTCAACACGTACGACCGGTGCCGGGCGCAGCCGGGTTCGGGGGTCCTGGAGATCAACGGGCGGGCCGACTCGGTGGTCGCCGTCGGAGGGCTGAAGGTCGATCTCACGGAGGTCGAGGCGGTGCTCGCCGGCCATCCCGAGGTCGGTGAGGCCGTTGTGGTCTTCGGCGAGGCGATCGAGGCGCATGTGGTGGTCAAGGGGTCGCTCGGCAAGAGCGCGTTGCTGGACTGGTGCCGGGGCCGGCTCAGCGCGCACAAGATTCCCAAGGTGTTCCACTTCAGCGCGGCGGCGCTGCCGCGCACCAGCAACGGGAAGCTGATCCGCAACCGCGAACTGCTGCACGCGGCGCGGGAGAAGGGCCGTCAGGCGGTGATCCGGTGATCGACACGGCGTTCGTGGGCAGCAGGTCCGTGCCCTTCACGGCGGACGTGGAGCGCGGCAGGCTGCGGATGTTCAACGAGGTCGTGGGGGCGCCCGGGGCGGAGTTCACCGACCTGGACGCCGCCCGGCGGGCCGGGCACCCGGACCTGCCGGTGCCGCCGACCTTCCTGTTCGGCCTCGACCTCGCGGACCCGTCGGATCTCCTGGCCGAGATGGGCGTGGACCTCGACCGGGTGCTCCACGTGGAGCAGGGCTTCGTCTACCACCGCCCGGCGTACGCGGGCCAGACCCTCACCTTCGCGCCGGTCATCACGGACATCAGGGCCCGCGGGGCACTGGAGTTCGTGGTGCGCGACACGGCGGTGACGGGTCCCGGCGGGGAGCCGGTGGCGGACCTGCACCAGGTGATCGCGGTACGGCCGGCGAGCCGGGGCGGGGAGGGGGCATGAGCGTGTTCTCCCCCGCCTCGGCCGAGGTCGGCACCGAACTGCCCGAACTTCCGGGCGTGCGGGTCACGCGGACGCTGCTGGCGTTGTTCGCGGGCGCGTCCGGTGACCACAACCCGATCCACATCGACTCGGACGCGGCCCGTGCGGCCGGTCTGGACGACGTGATCGCGCACGGCATGCTGTCCATGGCGCTGCTGGGCCGTCTGCTGACGACCTGGGTACCGGTCCAGGACCTGCTGTCGTTCAAGGTCCGCTTCTCGGCGCCCACCCCGGTCCACGCCGTGCTGCGCTGCACGGCCCGCGTCACCGCGATCGACGAGGACGAGGGGGTGCGCCGGGCCCGGCTGTCCGTCACCGTACGGATCGAGGACGGTCCGGTCACCGTGCGCGGCGAGGCCTGCGTACGCCTCCCGGACCACAGGGCGGAGCGGTGAGCGGGGTGCGGTCGGCCGAGGAGCGGGTGACGCGGCAGCACGAGTACATCGGGGAGCTGGACCGGTCGCTGATCGATCTCGTCGTCCGGCGCAGCGAGGCCGCGGCGGAACTCGCCTCGCTGAGCCGCCGGCTCGGCTCGCCCGGTGTGGAACTGGCCCGGGAGAACGCCGTACTGCGCCTCTACCACTCGGCGCTCGGCCGCCCGGGCACCTCGCTGGCGCTGCTGCTGCTGGGTCTGGGGCGGCGTGAAACCCTGCCGGCGGGCGAGGAGGAGGCGCACGACTGAGGTGGGGCGCGGAAACCGGGGCCGGGCACGCACGGACGTGCCCGGCCCCGGTGCTGTGAGCGTCCCCGCATTCGGGAGGAGCCCCACCCCGGAGCTGTAAGCGGCCATGCCCACCGGACAGGCCCCGCCCCGCAGCTGTAAGCGACCCCGACTACCGGGCAGGCCCCGCCCCCGCGCTGTGAGCAGCCCCCGCCCACCCGACAGGCCCCGCCCCGCAGCTGTAAACGACCCCGACCATCGGGCAGGCCCCGCCCCCACGCTGTGAGCAGCCCCACCCACCCGACAGGCCCCGCCCCGCAGCTGTAAACGGCCCCGACTACCCGACGAGACCCGCCCCCGCAGCCGTAAGCAGCCCCGCCCACCCGACAGGCCCCGCCCGGTCCCCGGCGAAGCCTGCATCCGGGCTCGTCCCGACCGCCCCGATGGGTCGGGACGGGCCTTTCGTCATCACCTGCCGGGGCCGCCCGGCCGCCCCGGCCGGCCACTGGCATCGGTCGGGCACAGCCATGTTCCGTGCGGGGTCGGTGTCTCCCCCGGGCGTGGCCGGCGCCGGAGTTCGTACCGCTGCGTTCGTTCGCACGGGTTCCCGCACGGGATGGGCATGCCCCGAGTCCGCCGCGAGGAAGAGGAGCCGCCAGGGCACGAGGACGCGACGGAAGGGCGGCGCGGCCCGGACCGTGAGGTCCGTCCGGCCGCGCCGCCCGCCGCGAAGGTCGGTCCGGGAGGTCAGACGGCGGCTTCGCCGAGCTGCGCGGGCTCGGCAGCCGGCGACGGCGCTTCGTGCGGCTGCCTGCTCGGCAGCACCATGCACGGCAGCAGGGCGAGGACCGTCAGCCCCAGCGCCCACCAGAACGTCGTGGAGAAGGCCCCCGACAAGGAGTGCGCGATGTCGCTGTCCGGCAGCACCTGGGTCAACCCGGCGGCGCGGCCGTCCAGTTCGGTGGTCGCGCGCTGCTGGAGCACCACCGCGAGCGCGGCCGTGCCCACCGAGGCGCCGATCCGCTGGAAGATGTTGAAGGCGCTGGTCGCGTGCGGCACCGTGGCGGCCTCGAGGTTCGAGTAGGCGGTGGTCATGCAGGGGAGCATGGCCGCGCCGAAGCCGAAGCCACGGATCACCATCGACGAGCAGAGCAGGACCTTGCTGCTGTCGGCGGTGATCAGACCGAACGGAAGGGTCGCGACGGCCGCGAGGACGACACCGCCGATCGAGACCGACCGCGCACCGTACATGGCGGTGAGCCGGCCGACCACCACGATGGCGAGGAAGTAGCCGATGCTCTGCGGCATCAGCAGCAGACCCGACTCCATCACGTCCGCGCCGCGCACGAGTTGGAAGTACAGCGGCAGAGGGATCATGGCGCCGAACATCGCCATGCTGAGGAAGAACGTCGCGGCCGTGCCACTGGTGAAGTTGCGCTCCCGCAGCAGCCGCAGGTCCATCAGCGGCGCGAAGCGGGTCCGCAGCGCGTGCACGCTGAAGGCCGCGATCAGCAGGACACCGGCGATCAGTCCGGCGAGCGTGCGGCCGTTGCCGAAGCCGCCCTCCTCACCGACCTCCGACAGGCCGTACAGGAAGGCCCCGAGGCCGGGCGCCAGCAGGACCAGACCCAGCACGTCCAGGCGGGAGCGGCCGGGCACGACCACGTTGCTGATCTTCATCAGGGACAGCGCGATGGTGATCAGGCCGAGGGGCAGGTTGAGGTAGAAGATCCAGCGCCAGCCGATGTCGTCGATGACGACTCCGCCGAGCGTCGGTCCGACGACCGGGGCGAACATGGCCGGGATGGAGACGATGCCCATCAGCCTGCCCAGCCGCTTGGTGCCCGCGGCCTGCGCCAGCAGCGACTGACCGACCGGCATCACCAGACCGCCCCCGATGCCCTGGAGCACGCGGAAGAGGATCAGGCTCTCCACCGACCAGGACAGCCCCGCGAGCAACGAACCGGCGAGGAAAACCACCTGGGAGAAGAGCCAGGTCTGCTTGGCGCCGAAACGCTCGATGGCCCAGCCACTGAGTGGGATGGTCATGCACAGAGCCAGCAGATAGCCGGTCACGGACCACTGGACGGCGGACAGTTCGGCGTCGAACTCCTTGGCGAGCGTACCGACGGCGACGTTCACGATCGTGCTGTCCAGGAGGGTGGCGAACCCGCCCAGCACCAGGATGCCGGTGAGCCACCACAGATCGGGGCCGATGCGGTCGGAGTCGTCCGCGGCCACCGGCGGCGCCGCGTTGTCCTTGCTCATGGGTGTGGGTGTCCATTCTCTTCCGAGGATCGTCGGCCCCGATCGTTCCACGACACCTGTCGTCTGTGCAACACGTGTCGTCGAATGGTGTCCGCCTATCGGTCAGAAGCCGCTGAGCCGCCACCGACCAGGGCCGCCAGCTCGCGCTTGAGGACCTTTCCACTGGGTCCGAGCGGGAAGGAGTCGACGAACTCCACTCGTCGGGGGTACTTGTAGGCGGCGAGACGTTCCCGGCTCCAGGCCACGATCCGCTGGGCGAGCGGCGGCCCGGCCGTCACGCCGGGCCGCGCCACGACCACCGCGCACACCTCCTCGCCGTACCGCTCGTCGGGCAGGCCGATGACCGCGACCTGCGCGACGGCCGGGTGGTGCACGAGTACCTCCTCGATCTCGCGCGGGTACACGTTGTAGCCGCCGCGCACCACCATGTCCTTCTTGCGGTCCACCACCGACAGATAGCCGTCCTCGTCCTTGACACCGAGGTCGCCCGACCGGAACCAGCCGTCCACCAGCACCTCGGCGGTCGCCTCGGGGCGCCCCAGGTACCCGGCCATCACGTTGTGGCCGCGGACCACGATCTCGCCCACCGTGCCCGCCGCCACGAGTTCGATCCGGCCCTCCACGTCGGCCCGTGCGATCTCGGCCTCGACACCCCGGATCGGCATCCCCACCGTGCCCGGCCGGGTCGGCCAGGCCTTTTGGTTGTACGCCACCACAGGGGACGTCTCGGTGAGTCCGTAGCCCTCGTACACCGGGCAGCCGAAGGTCCGCTCGACCTCGTCGAGCACCTTGACCGGCAGCGCGGAGCCACCGGAGTAGGCCCGGTCGAGCGGGGGCCGCCGGGGTTCGTGCCGCGCCGCCTCGAGCAGCGCCAGGTACATCGTGGGTACGCCCATGAACACCGTGCAGCCGTGGCGGATCATCAGCTCGAGGGCGGGCTCGGCGTCGAACCGCTCCATCAGCACCATGGTCGCCCCGGCCCGGAAGCAGGTGCTCATCGCGCAGACCAGCCCGAAGGTGTGGAACAGCGGCAGGCAGCCGAGCAGTACGTCGGCGGGCCGGAAGTCGAACGGCGAGACCACACCGACCTCGACGTTGCTCACGATGTTGCGGTGCGTCAGCATCGCACCCTTGGGGCGGCCGGTGGTGCCCGAGGTGTAGAGGACCACCGCGAGGTCGCCCGGCTCGCGCGGCGTCCAGCCGTCGGCCGGCTCCGCCCGGTCGGCCAGCGCGTCCAGCCGGGGCGCGTCCGCGGCCCGCGGCGCCAGTACCGTGACCAGCGGCACCCCGGCGAGCTCCGCGCCCGGCGCGCCCTCGGTCAGCAGCGCCCCCTCGCACACCAGGACCGAGGCGCCGCAGTCGCGCAGCACGTAGTCGATCTCGGACGCCTTGAGCAGCGCGTGCACGGGGACCACGACCGCGCCGCACGTCAGCGCCCCGAAGTGGACGGCCGGGAACTCGGGCGAGTTCCCGATCAGCAGCGCCACTCGGTCCCCCGGACCGACGCCGAGACCGGCCAGGGCCGCAGCGTACTTCCTGGCGCGTTGCCACAGCCGCTCGTACGTCACCCGCTCGTCACCGAACACGACAGCCGGGTGGTCCGGGCGCCGGGTCGCGGAATCGGCGAGGATCGCCGCCACCGACAGGGACATGGGACCTCCGCTCAGCAGTGTTCGACGTGCGCTCTCGCGCGCGGCGCCCCGGCCTCGGAGCCGGGGCGCCGTGCAGGGCGGTACCGGTCACAGGGTGTGCGCGGTCCGCGTCCTGGCGATGTCCAGCTCCTGCCAGATGCCGCCGAGCGCCTCGGCGAACTTCTCCACGTCACTGGTGGTGTGGGTGGCCGAGGGCGCGACCCGCAGGATCTCCTCGCCGGCCCGGACACTGGGCGCGTTGATGGCCTGGACGTAGATGCCGTGCCGCTCCAGCAGGAGGGCGGAGGCCCGTCGGCACAGGGCGTCGTCGCCGACGAAGACGGACACGATGTGCGACATCGGCGAGATGTAGGGGATGCCCCGCTCGTCCAGCAGGCGGTGCAGCAACCTGGCGTTGTCCCGGAGCCGGTCCCGCTCCTCCTCGCTCGCGCGCAGGTGACGGACGGCGGCGAGCGCGCCTGCGGCCAGCGCCGGGGGCAGCGAGGTGGTGAAGATGAACGAGCGCGAGAAGCTGCGGACCGCGTCGATCAGCGGGGCGGGTCCGGCGATGTAACCCCCGGAGGTGCCGAACCCCTTGGCCAGCGTGCCCATGACGACGGTGAACTCGTCGGCGATGCCCTCGCGGGCGGCGATCCCGGCACCCTCGGGTCCGTACATGCCGACCGCGTGCACCTCGTCGATGAACGTCGTCGCGCCGTAGCGCCGGGCGAGGGCGGAGATGTCCTTCAGCGGGGCCACGTCGCCGGACATCGAGTACACCGACTCCAGGACGATCATCTTGGGCCGCTCGGGGTCGGCGGCGGCGAGCAGTTCTTCCAGGTGTGCCACGTCGTTGTGGCGGAAGATGCGCTTCTCGGCGCGGCTGTGGCGCAGCCCGTCGATGATGGAGGCGTGGTTCAGCTCGTCGGAGAAGACCAGCGTGCCGGGCATCCGCCCGGCCAGGACGGACAGCGCGCCGTCGTTCGCGGTGTAGCCGGAGCTGAAGATCAGGGCGCTCTCCTTGCCGTGCAGCGCCGCGAGTTCGTTCTCCAGCAGGACGTGGTAGTGGTTGGTGCCGCCGATGTTGCGCGAGCCGCCGGAGCCCGCGCCGAACGCGTCGAGGGCGGTGCGCATCGCATCGAGCACGGCGGGGTGCTGTCCCATGCCGAGGTAGTCGTTGCTGCACCAGACGCTGATGTCGAGGTCGCGGCCGTCGCCCGCGGTCCGGGCCGTGGCGCTGGGGAACCGCCCTGCGCGGCGGCCGATCTCCAGGAAGGACCGCTTGCTGTCGGCGAACTCCCTCATCTCGCTCGCAAAGAAGTCCAGATGCTGGGTCATGGTGCGAACTCGCTTTCTGGTAAGGGACGTTGAACCTTCACCGGCATCCGAGGAACCGGGCGAGAAGGGTCGTGCTCGGGCAGTGGCGCTCAGACGGTGGCGGAGAGCCGGCGCAGACGCCGTTTGTCGGGCTTCCCCGAGTCGTTGAGCGGGAGTTCGTCGAGGAAGCGGATCTCCTCGGGCACATGGGCCGCTGTCAGCGCGGCGCCGACCCGGGAGCGGACCTCGGCCGGCCCGACCCGGGCGCCGGGCTTCGTCACGATCGCGGCGTACAGGTGCTCGATGCCGTCCATGTCCCGTACGCCGTAGACGGCGACGTTCGCGACACCGGCCAGCGCGGCGATCTCCCGCTCCACGACGGCGGGGTAGATCTTGACGCCCTCGGCCTTCACCATGTCCGCGACCCGGTCCAGCAGGTGCAGATATCCCTCGGCGTCGACGCGTCCGATGTCGCCGGTGCGGTACCAGCCGTCTCGCAGGACCAGCGCGGTAAGGCCCGGGTCCTTGAGGTAGCCGTCCATGACGTGGGGCGAGCGCACCCACACCTCTCCGCTGTGCCCGGCGGGCAGTTCGTCGCCCGTCTCGGGAGCGCAGATCTTGACGGCGGTCTCCTTGAAGGGCCTCCCCACCGTGGTCCGCAGCCGTGGGTCCATGTGCTCGCCGGGGTCCAGCAGGGTGATCCGGCCGCCCTCGGTGGTCCCGTAGCCCTGGACGAGGACGGGCCCGAAGATCTTCGCGGCCTCCTCGATCCGGGCGGGCGCGGCGGTGCTGCCGCTGTAGATCAGTTGCCGCAGGGAGGAGAGATCGGCCGGTTCGCCGCGGGCGTGGTCCACCGCCCCGTACAGGTGGGCGGTGGCCATGAAGGTGTGGGTGATGCGGTGGTCGGCCACCGCCCGCAGGGCGCGCGCCGGGTCGAACTCCTCGTGCAGGACCACGGTTCCGCCCGCGGCGAGGACGGCGTCGGCCATCGGTCCCGCGGTGTGGCTGAGCGGTGTGACGACGAGCAGTCGCGGGTCGTCCGTGCCGAGGGAGGCCGCGGTCGCGGCGACGACGCTCTCCCAGGCGCGCACCGACAGCCGGATCCCCTTGGGCTGGGCGGTGCTGCCGCTGGTGAAGACGACAGCGGCGAGATCGCTCGGATCGGCCGCGGTGAGCGGGCCGAGACGGGCCGGGTCCGCGGGTTCGGCGGGCACGGCACCCCCGGCTCCGACGCCGAACCCGGTGACGGCGGGCCGCCGGTTGACGCGGGCGCACAACTCCTGGGCGCGACCGGCGTTCTCGGCGTCGGTGAACAGCACGTCGACCGAGGTGTCCACCAGGATCCGAAGCTGGGCGTCCAGCGGCAGAACGGGCGCGGTCGAGCCGGGGTTGGCCGACCGCAGATGAGTGACGGCGGCACCCAGGAGGTGGGCCGCGTACCGGGCGATCAGGGTGTCGGGGCTGTTGGGCGCCACCAGGATGCCGACGACGCTGCCGGGTCCCACGCCGAGCCCCTGCAGGGTGCGGGCCACCCCGGCGACGGCCCGGGCGAACTCCCCCGCCGTGGCGGCCCGTCCGCGCCAGTGCGTGGCGGTCCGGTCCGGCGCTGCGACCAGTCGGGCCAGGATCCGGGCGGCGTAGCCCCCGGGATCGGCGGGCAGGTCCTGTGCGGCGCCCATGGTCACCTCGTTTCAGCGTGCGGCGGCTCTGGCACGGGCCGGCGCTGTCCTCCAACGACGCGGATCAGCCTCCCGGCCCGCGAACCCGGCGACAATGTGCGAATGGCGTGCCTGAACGAGCGACGGACGTCGCCCCGGTGACCGATCAGGCAGCGCACGACGGGCGCGGTTAGGGCACCCCGAACGGGCGCGCGGGCGTCCGCCGCGACCTCGGCGCCGGGCTGCGGCTCGGCTCGAATGCACTCCGCCGCCCGGCGCCACGAGGGCTTTGCTGTCGTACGGTGACCCGCCGCCCCCTAGTCGATGCGGGACACCTGGTAGTGGGCGATGTACCAGTCGTCCTCCGCACGGGTCAGGAGCACCGCCAGCTTGACCGCGAGGGCGGGCCGGTCGGTGAACGAGAACTCGGCGTCCAGATAGCCCAGGACGAGACCGTCGGCGGGGCGCCGTGTCTCGAGGACGCGGTAGGCCGTCTTCAGGCCGGGCGGCTGGGAGTCGTAGTACTCCGCGACGCCCTTCCGGCCCACGCTGTAGGGACGCAGCCCCTGGAAGACGGCGTCCTCGGTGAACAGGGCTGCCACGCGCTCCGGTCGGTGGGCGTCGACTCCGGACTTCCACCGGTCGAGGACATGGCTCAGGATCGCCTTGTCGTCGGTTGGGCTGGTCATGTCTGATCCCTCCTGCGTGAGTTGACGGTTCATCAGTGACCGGCGCTCATGCCGCCGTCGACGTGCAGGATCTCCCCGGTGACGAACGGCGCCGTCTCCAGGAAAAGCACCGCGTCGACGATGTCGCTCATCTCGCCCATCCGTCCGACCGGGTGCAGGGCGGCGAGGAACTCGTGGGTCTCCTCGGCGTGCATGGGCGTCTTGATGGTGCCGGGCGACACGGCGTTGACGCGGATGCCGCGGGTCGCGTACTCGACGGCGAGGGACTTGGTGGCGGACTGCACACCGCCCTTGGTCAACGAGGCCAGCACGGACGGGACCCTGGAGTCCGCGTTGTCGACCAGGCTGGTGGTGACGTTGACGATGTGGCCGCCGCCCTGGGCGAGCAGGTGCGGGACGGCGCGCCGGGTGAGATGGAAGACACCGGCGAGGTTGATGCCGGTCACGGTGGCGTAGTCCTCGGCCGTGTACTCGGTGAACGGCTTCGCGACGAAGACGCCCGCGTTGTTGACCACGGTGTCGATCCGCCCGAACCGCTCCACGGCGGCCGCGACCACGCGCTCCGCGGTCTCCGGGTCGGCGATGTCGCCCTGGACGGTGAGGACGTCCGCGTCGTCGACGGGTGCGACGGTGCGTGAGGTGGCGACGACGGCGTACCCCAGCTTGCGGTAGCCCTCGACGAGGGCGGCGCCGATGCCCTGCGAGGCGCCGGTGACGATCGCGACCTTCTGGTTCTGCGTGCTCATGGTGACCTTCTCCGAGTCGGTGACCGGTACTAGCCGACCGGTCGACTATTTGGAAGGTAGGCCGGTCCGACGCAGGGCGGAAGGACCGGCTTCCTCCCGGCTGGGAGGCAGCGGCTCCCAGCGCAGGTCAGCCCCGGAGGGCGTACGGATCGTCGGCGGGCAGCCAGGCGTCCGGGGCGTGGATGCCGAGCTCGCCGACGTTCTCGCACAGCGCGTCGACGACGGCCAGGACACCCGCGCGGTCCTCGTGCTCGCGCCGGACCAGGGACCAGGTCCAGTAGACCTTCGGTGCGACGATCTCGCGGCGGACCAGATCCGGCGGAAGCGGACTGGTCTGCCCCTTGGGCGAGTTGACGACCGGGCGGGTGCAGCGGCGCACGTGGTCGAAGAAGGCCGGGCCGGTGATCGCGCCGTCGGAGATGCGGACCGTGCGGGCGCCGGTGGTCCGCGCGAGTTCCTCGCCGTACGCGTTCCAGGACGCCCAGGCGGTGAGGTCGTCGTCGATGAGCACGTCGGTGTCGCGTGCGGTCACCTCGGGTACGTCGCCGCTGTCGCCGCCCCTGGACACCGCGTAGAGCCGGTCGGCGCCGATCAGCCGGGCCCGCAGCCCGAGCCTGCGGAGATCCTCGGTGCGCGCCCAGCAGACGGCGAGGTCCAGACTGCCGTCGGCGACGCGCGCGGCCTGGGTGTGGGAAGGGGCGACCCAGGCGTCGATGTGCACCTGGGCCACCGCTGCCGTACGCGACATCAGGTCCGGGGGCAGCCAGTTGACGTATCCGAGCCGCACCGCCTGCGAACCGGACAGTCGGCCGGCCCGGCGCTTGAGATCGTCGGCGCGGTCCAGCAGGGCGCGGGTGTGCGGCAGGAGCGCGGCGCCGGCCGGGGTGAGGGAGACCCTGCGGCGGTCGCGGTCGAACAGCCGGACGCCCAGATCCCGTTCGAGTGCCTTGATCTGCTGGGAGAGCGAGGGGCCGGCGATGAGCAGCCGCTCGGCGGCCCGGCCGAAGTTCAGCTCCTCGGCGACCGCGACGAAGTACCGCAGCTGGCGCAGTTCCACGGGCGTCATCGTACGCGCGCTGGGAGGCTGCGCCTCTCAGCAACGAGGAACCCGGTCGTGGCATCGGCGCAGGTGACGCGCGCACGATGAGCGCAAGACGAGCGCAAGACGAGCGCAAGACGAGCGCAAGACGAGCGCAAGACGAGCGCCACGACGACGAACGGAGGACACCGTGCGAGAGTTCCTGGTCGAGATCACCACCACCGTCCCCGAGGGCACCGGACAGGAGGAGGTGGACCGGCGACGGGCCGCCGAGGCCGTCCGCGCGCGGGAACTGGCCGCGACCGGTCATCTGGCCCGACTGTGGCGCCCGGTGGGCGAGTTGCGCAGCATCGGCGTGTGGCGGGCCGCCGACGAGGAGGAGCTCCACGCGAAGGTGCTCGGCAGTCTGCCGCTGCGCCCGTGGATGACCCTCACCGTCACCCCGCTCCAGCCGCACCCCAACGACCCCGGCACGAAGTGAGCACTCCGTCCCCCGTGGTCACCTCACCCGGGCCGCGGCCGCCCTCACGGCTGCCATGGGGGTCGGGCGCTTCGTCCACACCCCCGCGCTCGGTCGCGCTGCTGACCGCCGGATACTCGGTCGGACAGATCCTGGGTCCGCCGGCCGTGGCCCCGCTGCTGCGCCACGGCCACCACTCGGCGCTGCTGTCGGCCGCTCTGGTGGTCCTGCTCGCGGCCGTGACCGCCGGCGTACTGCGGATCGGCTTCCCGCACCACATCGTCGTATCGGGTCACACGGTCCGCGATCAACAGCGAGAATCGAACGGGGAGACCCGGTCCACCAGGGCCGGGCCCTGAGCACCGAACCGTTGCACCCCGGCCATGGTGGCGGGCCCCGGGCACACGCCGCCGCACCCGGCCCACCACGGCCGACCCTGAATACCGCCCCGCCCTGTCCGGCCAAACCGACGTGGAGCCGCTGATGACCACCGCACGGGACCTCGCGATCGTCGCCCTCGATGCCGCCGACAAGCCGGTGGAGCAGGGCGATCTCTCGCTCGCGCTCGCGGGGGCCGAGCTGTTCGACCTCCTCGACGCCCACGCCCTCGTCCTGGACGGCGACCGCATCCTGCCCAACGCCCCCGCCCCCACGGGCGACCGCCTCCTGGACGAGGCGGCCGGGACGCTCGTACGACAGGAACCGTACGAGTCGGTCGAGGACTGGCTGTGGCGCCGGGGGCGCGGACTGTCCGCGGCCTACGTCGACGACCTGGAGCGGATCGGGCTCACGTCCCGGCGGCGCGGCCGGCGGATCCCGCTGCGGACGGGCCGGACGGAGCTGGTCGACTCGGCCGCCCGGCGGCAGGCCGAGGAGCGGCGAGACGCGGGCGAACCCGTCCTCGCCGCCCTGGCGGCCGCCGCCGGGATCGGCGAGGAACCGGCCGGGGAACCCGCCGACGAGGTGGCCGCCGTGCTGGCCGCGGTCGGGGACGCGGTGATGGAGCTGGAGGCCGTGCGCCAGCGGAAGGTCATCGAGGACGCCGCCTTCGACAATGTCTGGCGCGGCTACTAGGAGCCGGTGACCCCCAGCAGCGCCCGGCAGTCGTCCCACAGGGCGCCCAGGCGCTCGGGGCTGTTGTAGAGCTTGGCGAACATCACCTGGCCCTCCAGCTGGGCCACCACCGCCCGCGCCGCCCGCTGTGTGTCGGAGGCGGTGACGTCGCCGCGGTCCCGGGCCTCGGCGAGGACCGCCTCCACCATGTCGACCTGTGCGTCGAAGATCTCCTGCAGCCGTCCGCGCACGGGTTCGGCATGGTTGCTCAGCTCCAGGGCGAGGTTTCCGAACAGACAGCCCGACACCGTGCCGCAGCCGTCCTGGACGGCGCGCTGGCCGGCCTCGGTCTGCTCGAAGAGGGCGCGCAGCCGTCGCAGGGGGGCCTCGTCCGCGCCCAACGCGCTCTCCCATTCGGCCCGTTGAGCCGCCCAGTGCTCGTCGACGACGGCGAGCGCCAGGGCCTCCTTGGACTCGAAGAAGTAGTAGAAGCTGCCCTTCGGCACGCCGGCGGCCTTGCAGATCTCGGCCACGCCCAGCGCCGAGTAGCCGCGCCCCTCGATGAGCGAGCGTGCGGCACCGAGGATCTTCTGACGGGCGTCACTGGTGCGTCCCACACACCCAGTGTACGGAGGTACTAGACCGGTCGGCTAGGGACGGGACCGTCTCCTCCGTCACAGCACCGGGAGCCCGTCGGCCTCCCGTCGCTCCAGACGGGCGACCAGTTCCGCGGCCGACGACTTGATGGTCTCCAGACCGGACTTTCCCCAGGTCCGCGGCCTCACGTCGGCCGCGCTCACCGTGCCCAGCACCATCCCCGTGGAGTCGATGAGCGGGGCACCCAGATAGGAACGGATGCCGAACTCGTCGACGACCGGGTTGCCCGCGAACCGCGGGTAGTCACGGACATCCTCCAGGACCAACGCCTTGCGCCGGGCCACCACATGGGGGCAGAACCCATGGTCGCGCGCCATATAGCGGCCCACTTCCGGCTTGGCCTCCTCGCCGTCCGCCGGGGGCCGGGCCGCGGGAATCCTGAGACCGGCGAAGAACTGCCGGTTCTCGCCGAGGAAGTTGACCATCGCGTACGGCGCCCCCGTGCGCTCGGCGAGCCGCTCGGCGAAGGCGTCGAGCGCGGGCTCCGGATGCTCCCCCAGCCCTAACCGGTGCAGCCGTCGCGCCCGGTCCGGGGCCTCCTTGTCCTCGGGGGTGAGCAGCAGCCGGCCGGCCGGGCGCGGTGGGTCATAGCTCATGGGCGGCCGTCGCTGTGGACGTCGGTCATATGCGGCTCCGTGGCGGTGTATGCGGGGATCACATGTGGGCGCCGTGGCTCGGCGCGGGCGCCGGGCTGTGGGCGATGAGATGCCGTACGAGGGTGAGCAGGGTCTGCACACCGGAACTGGAGATCCTGGCGTCGCAGCGCACGATCGGGATCTCCGGCGGGAGGTCGATCGCGGCACGGACCTCCTCGGGGTCGTAGCGGTACCCCCCGTCGAACTCGTTGATCGCGACGATGAATCCGAGGCCGCGCTGCTCGAAGAAGTCCACGGCCGCGAAGCAGTCCTCCAGTCTGCGGGTGTCGGCGAGGATCACCGCGCCGAGCGCGCCCTCGGAGAGTTCGTCCCACATGAACCAGAACCGCTCCTGGCCGGGCGTGCCGAACAGGTAGAGGACGTGTTCCGGATCGAGGGTGATCCTGCCGAAGTCCATGGCCACGGTCGTCTCGACCTTGTTCTCGATGCCGTCGAGGCTGTCGGTCGCGGCGCTGACCGTGGTGAGCAGTTCCTCCGTGCTGAGGGGGGCGATCTCGCTGACCGCGCCCACGAAGGTCGTCTTGCCTACCCCGAACCCTCCCGCCACCAGGATCTTCAGTGCGGTGGGGAAGGGATCAGAGCTGTCGTCGTAGTCCATCGAGCACTGCCTCCAGAAGAGCCCGGTCAGTCGGGTTGTGGGTGAACTCGGGGGGCTTGGTGGTCAGCGCCCCGCAGTCGACGAGGTCGGACAGCAGCACCTTGGTGACCACTGCCGGCAGCTTGAGATGGGCGGCGACCTCGGCGACCGAGACGGGCGCGCGGCACAGGTCGAGCGCCTGCGCGTGCTCGGGGCCGAGGTAGCCGATGGGGGTGGCACCGGTGGCCATCACGTGCGACAGGAGGTCGAACGCGATGGACGGCCGGGTGCGGCCGTTGCTGACCGTGAAGGGCCGCACCAGCCGCCCGGCCGCGTCGTCGAGCCAGGGCCCGTCGCCGGCCGCCGCCACGCTCAAGGCCTCATCGCCGGGGATTCGACGGCGTGCTGCCGGGGCGCGGTCACCAGGTAGGGGCGCACGCTCTTGACGAGCATCGCCATCTCGTAGCCGAGCACGGCGGCGTCGGCCTCGCGTCCCGCCAGGACGGCGAGACAGGTGCCGGAGCCGGCGGTGGTCACGAACAGCAGCGTCGAGTCGAGTTCGACGACGACCTGGCGGACGTCTCCGCCGTCGCCGAAGCGGACGCCCGCGCTGCGGCCGAGGGAGTAGAGACCGGAGGCCAGGGCCGCCATGTGGTCGGCGCTGTCCCCGTCGAGCCCGTGGACCGACTTCACGAGCCCGTCGCAGGACAGCAGGACCGCGCTGCTGGTGTGCGGCACGCGCTGCACGAGGCCGCTCATCAGCCAGTCGAGGTCGGATACATGGCCGGTCGGCGCTTCGCTCGCCATGGTGGATCGACTCCTTGAGGTACGAAGGTCTGCGGGAGCGCTGGGGGGTGGGGTGTACGCGGGGGTGGTCATCCGGCGGGTGCGCTCCCGTCGTGCCGGGGGGTGGTGCGGTCGTGATCGAGGCCGTGCGCCTGGGATATGTGGGGCCGCTCCATAGGGGTTACGTCAGTGGCGGCGGCGTCGGTCGTGGGCGCGGCATCCATGTGGCTCGCGCCTTGATCGAGGTCAAGGTCGAAGTCGAAGGAGGCGGACGGGTGGGGGGACGGGGCGGTACGTGACTCCAGGGGGACGGAGGCGGAGGAGCCGGTGCCGGTGGCTGTGCCGGTGCCTGGCGCACCTGTGTAGGCGGAGTCCATGTGTGCCGCGTCCATGTGTGTCGGGCCCGTGGGTGTCGAACCCGTGGGTGTCGAACCCGTGGGTGTCGAGCCCATGTGGTCGGCCTCCGTACGCGGTGAGGGCAGCGGCAAGGGCGGTGACGTGGCCGGTTCACCGTCCTCCTGCTCCAGGTGTTGCTGGGCCTCGGCGAGGCCGATCCCGCGCTGGAAGGCCGCCATCAGCCCCGGGTCGTGGCCGGCCACGTACTCGGTGTCCTGCCGCGGGGCCGGTCCGCCACGCAGTTGGGGTGCGATGTGCTCCTGGGCGCGACGCCGGGGCAGCTGGGGCTTGCCCATGGTGCCGCGCACGGTCCCGGTCCTCGGGGTGGGCGGCGCGGTCACGTGCTCCGCGACCAGCCGCCGGTCGTCGGGCCTGATCCCGGGCACGGCCTCGGCGGGTGTGGGCCGTGTCCCGCGGGCCCCGCGCACGGGCAGCGGAGCGGGACGCCCGGAGCGCGCGCCGCTCGCCCCGCTTCCGCCACCGCGCTGCCGATCGCCCACCGCCCCGTTTCCACCGGGTACGGTCGGGCCCTCGTTCAGGGAGGACCCACCGGGCCCACCGTCACCCGCCAGAGCGTCACCCCCAGGCACCACCGGACTGACACCAGCCGGCCCGCCGCTCGGAGAAACCCCGCCGCCACCGGCCTGGATCCCCCCACCGGCCACCTGGGCGCCGGGCACACCTCCGCCACCAGGCGCAAGAGCACCGCCGTCACCGACCGACAGGGCCCCGCCGCCACTCGACAGCGCGCCGTCACCTGGCACCCGGCCACCCTCGGGAGAAGCGCCGCCGGACGCACCGGCTCCGCCCCCGCCCGACGGGCGCCCGCCCGCGTTCGGAACGCTTCCTCCGCTGCCCGGTGCCCCCGAGCCGCCGTTCAGGAAGTGCCCTTCACCACCGGGCACGGACTCCCTGCCGCCGGGCCCACGTCCCGCACTCCTCGACACGGCCCCGCCGCCGTCCGGCGCAGGCCCGTCTCCGACGGATCCTCCTGCGCCACCAGCCGGCGCGCGACCGCTCCCGTTCAGGAGCCGCGGCCCACGGCCGTCGCGTCCGTGCCGGGCGCCCTGCCCCACCGGCACCGCCGTGCCGGTCGTCGCCGTCGGCGCCGTACTGCCGTTCGGGCCGGCCTCGGTGCCCCGGGACTCCCGACGCGGGTCCGCGGGAACTCCCCGGTGCCGTGCCTCGTGTCCGGAGCGCGGCCGGCCCGGACCCTGCGGCGCCACGGCCGCCCCCGCGCCCCCACCCGTGCCCGCGGCTTCCGGCGGGTGTGCGCGGACCGCCCCCGGCGCCGAACCCAGCAGTGCCTGCGGTACGACGAGGACGGCCTGGACACCGCCGTAGATGTTGCTCTGCAGCCGCACATGGATCCCGTGCCGCTTCGCGAGCTGCGAGACCACGAACAGTCCGATGCGCCCGTCCGCCAGCAGACTCGCCACGTTGACCTGGTCCGGATCCGACAACAGGGCGTTCATCCGGTGCTGTTCGGCGACCGGCATGCCCAGCCCGCGGTCCTCGACCTCGACGGCGAGCCCGGAGGTCACGAGGTTGGCGCGCAACAGCACTTGGGTGTGCGGCGCCGAGAACACCGTCGCGTTCTCGACCAGTTCGGCGAGCAGGTGGATGACGTCGGCGACGGCGTGCCCGCGCAGGGTTCCGTCGATCGGCGGCACGAGCTTGACCCGTGAGTACTGCTCGACCTCGGCGATGGCGGAACGCAGCACCTCGGTCATCGAGACGGGATTGCTCCACTGCCGGCGCGAGACGGCCCCGCCGAGGACGGCGAGGTTCTCGGCGTGGCGACGGATCCGGGTGGCGAGGTGGTCGACGTGGAAGAGCCCCTTGAGCAGATCGGGGTCCTCGATCTCGTTCTCCAGCTCGTCGAGGATGGAGATCTCACGGTGCACCAGCGACTGAAGTCGCCGCGCGAGGTTGACGAAGACCTCCAGTTTCTGTTCGCTGCCGGCCTGGCTGGAGAGCTGGGCGGCCTGGACGACGGCGGTGACGGCCCCGTCGTGGGCACGGGCCAGATCGGCGGCGAGCAGCTCGAACTCGTCGGCGTCGCCGGGTGGACCGCTGCGCGGGGTGCGCCCCGGCGGAATCTCACCGCGGCGCAGCCCCTCGACCAGGGCGCGCAGGTCCGCCTCGCGGCGCGCGCTGCTGCGGCGCAACGCGCCGACGCGGTCGCCCACCGTCCTCGCGGCACGGTCGGCCGCCACGGCGGCGATGAGGATGGCGGCGAGTGCCACGGAGACCGCGCCCGCCAGGACTCCCCACAGGATGAGGCCGGGTCGTGCCTCGGTGGAGCGGACGGTGAACAGGACTGCCGCACAGCCGCTGAGGGCCACCGCGACCGGCGGGAGCACGGCCAGCCGCAGCAGTTGTGGCCGTATGTGCGTCTCAGGCAGCGAGGGGGCGGGGCGGGCGACCGGCCGCCCGTGCCGCCCGCCCTCGCGGCGGTCAGCGCGTGCGGCCGGTGCGCGGAGGTGAGACATCGGTGTCCTTGTACTGGTCCGTCGGTCCTGTTGGCCGGAGGGCTCCGGGCCGGCCGGCCCGGGTCGGCGGGCTCCGGCCCGTGCCCCTACGGGCTTCGGGGCGGGGTGCCGGGCGGCTCGCGCGGCGGCATGGTCGTCGGTCACCGGCGCGTCGCCTCCCTCCTCCCCGCACCTCGGCTCTTCGCCGTGGGCATGCGTCATGGCGTACCGGTCGAGAGAACCGAAGACTTCAACACCTCGTCGCCCGGCGGACACTCACAGTAGTCGCCAACGCATCATGTGCGAGCGGCAGTTGACAAACTCCCCCGCGGAGCGTCCCGCTCTGGTATGAGGGTTCGCACGACAGAACGACAAGCCGACCGGCCGGGCTTACCCGAACGAGTGAATACCGATCAGCCCTGGTCAGAACCGGTCAGGCGCGACCGCCGAGGGCGCAGGGCGCATGTGCACCTCGATCGCCACCTCACCCCGTTCCCCGGGCGCGGCAGGACCCCACGACACCCCTCCAGAGCCTTGGCCCGAACCTTCCGGACCGTCACTGACTGTGTCGACGCACCTGGCCTCGGACCGCCGCGGCCCCCTGACCAACGGCTCGCCGACCCCCCTCGCCGGTACGCATACGGACGTCACCGTGCCCTATCCGCGGCGGCCGACCGCCCCGACCCGGGCACCCCACAAGAGCTCGCGGTCCCACGCGCAGACTTCAACGTCCCTCAATGCGCGCCCGGGGACCCGCCGGCTCCCGATCCCCGCCCTGGACGACACCGCGCCCCACCCCGGCCCCCAACCGGCACCACCCCCCGCCCCCACCTCACCCCTCAGCCAGAGCCTCCCGCTCCCCCTCGACCACGGCCTCCCGCTCCCCCACACCCGCGGGCAGCTCGACCCACCCCCCGGCCGGCGCCCTCGCCACCCCTCGCCACCAGGGATCGACCACCGGCGCCGCCCCCGGCTCGAACGGCTCCCCCGGCCTCGGCGTGGCCATGGCGACCCCCGCCTTGTGGGACAACTGCATCGTCCGCTCCGCGGGCTCCACCCAGGGGTGCGTCGCGAGGTTGAACGTCCCCCAGTGGATCGGAAGCAGCACCCCTTCCGCCGCGTCCCCGCCCTGCAGGTCCAGATGGGACCGCACGGCCTCCTCGGGCGTCATGTGGATGTCAGGCCAGAACTCCGAGTAGGCGCCGAGCTGGATCATCGTGGCGTCGAAGGGCCCGAAGGCCGCGCCGATGTCCTTGAACCCCTCGAAGTACCCGGTGTCACCGCTGTGGTAGATCCGGTGCTCCCCGCTCGCGACGACCCAGGAGGCCCACAGCGTGTGCTGGGTGTTCCGCAGCCCCCGTCCGCAGAAGTGCCGGGCCGGGGTGGCCGTCAGCGTCAGCCCGGCGACCTGGGTCGACTCGTGCCAGTCCAGTTCGTGAAGCCGGTCCGCGGACACTCCCCAGTGCTCGAGATGGGCCCCCACCCCGAGCGGTACGGCGAAGACGGTGTCCGTCCCGGCCAGGGCCTTGATCGTGGGCATGTCGAGGTGGTCGTAGTGGTCGTGGGAGATGACGACCACGTCGACCGGTCCGAGCGCGGCGAGCGGCAGGGGCACGGGGTGCAGCCGCTTGGGCCCGGCGAAGGGGAACGGGGAGCACCGCTCACCCCAGACGGGGTCGAACAGCACCCGCCGACCGTCGATCTCGGCGAGCACGCTGGAGTGCCCCATCCAGGTCAGCCGCAGACCGGTGGCAGGGGGCTTGTGGAGGTCGGCGAGGGTCGTGGCGTGCACCGGGATCCGGCCTTCGGGAGCCCGCTGCTGCCGTCCGTCACTGTCGAAGAAGATCTTGGCGAACTCCAGCGCCGACCCCTCGGGCCGCGTCCTGGCGATGCCGCCGGGGTTCTGGAAGACACCGTCGGCGAAGTGGGGGGATCTGCGGATGCGCGCCATGCGCTCACCGCTCGGGTCCGCACCGAAGGCCGCGGGCTGCAGCGCGCGGAGCCCGGAGCTCAGGGGACGGAAGCCGGTCACGGTACCTCCAGGTGGAGTCGCTGAGGCATCCATTATGGTCCGCCCCACTGACAGCGCCGGGGTCCGCCCGGTCACACCCCTGAGGACGCCGTCGGAGCCGATCACGTTGACAGGGTGCACCCGGATGCCAATACTGACTCCCCGTTCAGTAACAGTCCACCGCAGCGGAGCCCCCGTGACCACCCCCTTGCTGTCGCTCACCTGGACCGACCACGTCACCGGCCGCCAGGGCTTCCTGGTCGTCGACCGGCTGGTGCGGGGTGTCGCCAGCGGCGGCCTGCGGATGCGGCCGGGCTGCACGCTGGAGGAGGTCACCGGGCTCGCCCGCGGCATGACCATGAAGGAGGCCCTGCACTACGACCCCGAGGCGCGGTACGTCCCGCTGGGCGGGGCGAAGGGCGGCATCGACTGCGACCCCCGGGATCCGGAGGCGTACGGCCTGCTCGTGCGCTACCTGCGCGCCGTACGGCCGTACATCGAGAGCTTCTGGACGACGGGTGAGGACCTCGGTCTCAGCCAGGATCTGGTGGACCGGGCGGCCTCGGAGGCCGGCCTGGTCTCCTCGATCCAGGCGGTCTATCCGCTGCTCGACGACGAGGCGGCGGCCCGTCGGCGACTCGCGGACGCGTTCGCCGTGGAGGTGGACGGCATCGGGCTGGACGCGCTGGCGGGCGGCTGCGGGGTGGCGGAGTCGGCGCTCGCGGCCCTGGACGCGGCGGGAGTGCCGTACGCGGGCACGCGCGTGGCCGTGCAGGGGCTCGGCACCATGGGCGGGGCGACGGCCCGCTTCCTCACGCGCGCGGGGCTCACGGTCGTGGCCGTCGCCGACATCAAGGGCACGGTCTTCAACCCGGACGGGCTCGACGTCGAGGCGCTGCTGGCCGCACGTGATGCCCACGGCACCGTGGACCGCTCCGCCCTGCGCCCCGCCGACCGCGAACTGCCCGGTGATGCCTGGCTGTCGCTCGATGTGGAGGTGCTCGTGCCCGCGGCGGTCTCGTACGCGATCGACAGCTCCGACCAGGAGCGCGTCCGGGCCCGTTGGATCGTCGAGGCGGCCAACATGCCCGTCCGGCCGGCGGCGGAGGCGCTGCTGGCCGCGCGCGGGGTGACCGTACTGCCGGACGTGGTGGTCAACTCCGGGACGAACGCCTGGTGGTGGTGGACCCTGTTCGGCGACATCGGCGCGGACGCGGACGATGCCTTCGCACACGTACGGCGGTCCATGCGTGCCCTGGTCGAGCAGGTGCTGGCCCGCGCCGAGGCGGACGGCATCTCGCCGCGGGCCGCCGCGCACGCGCTGGCCGCGGACCGGTTGCCGGTGATCGCCGAGCGGTTCGGCCGGTACCGCTGACCTGGCCGGTACCGCGCTACCGCACAGGCGAACGGATTAGGGTGACCTTGTGGCGAGAGTGCGGTTGACAGTGGCCGAGCGGCGCGAGGAGCTGCTGCGGGCCGCGATCGAGCAGATCGAGGCACGGGGCGTGGCGGCCGTCCGGATCGCCGACGTGGCCTCGGCGCTCGGGGTGAGCAACGCCCTGGTCCTCTATCACTTCTCCACGAAGGAGAAGCTGGTCGCCGCCGCGTTCACCTACGCCGCCGAGGACGACCTGGCACGTCTGCGCAAGCTCCTCGGCCGCCGCACCAGTGCCCTGCGCCGGCTCAGGTCGGCCGTGCGCTGGTACGCCCCGACGGGCCAGGCCAAGGGCTGGCGCCTGTGGATCGAGGGCTGGGCGGTGGCCCTGCGCGAGCCGGCGCTCCAGGAGGTCACCCGTGACCTCGACAGACGCTGGAAGGCAGCGCTCGCGGAGGTGATCGCCGAGGGCGTCACCGCGGGCGAGTTCCACTGCCCGGACCCGGCCGCCACCGCCCTGCGCCTCACCGCCCTCCTGGACGGCCTGGCCGTCCAGCTGACGTCCTACGCGGGCGCGGTGCCCAGGTCACGGGCCCAGGAGTGGGTGGACGAGGCGCTGTCCCGGGAGCTCGGACTGGACGCAACGAAGCCGGCGTAGCACCGGGACACCCGCCGAACGCCCCGACCACGAACACCGGACCCACCCCGCCGCACCAGCAACCGCGCACACCTCAGCCATCTCACGCCACGAGCCCCGCCCAGCAACAGCAGGCAGTCGGGACGCTCACCAGAGGCGCGAACCACGAACGCCGGACACACCCCGCCCGGCCCTGGCACACCAGCACCGCGCACGCCTCAAGCCGCCGCACGCCGCAAGGCCCACCCAGAAACCGCACGCAGCCGGGACAGCCCCCCGCCCGCCAGACGCCTCAACCACGAACGCCCGACACACCCCACCCCCGCCCAGGCACACCAGCACCGCGCACGCCTCAAGCCGCCGCACGCCGCAAGGCCCACCCAGAAACCGCACGCAAACGAGACGCCCGCCCCGCCCGCCCAGCCCGCGCCCCAGGGAGACGCGGGCCCGACACGGAGGCCGACCCCGCCCGCTCCTCAAGCCACCGATGCGATCCGCGTCTTGATGTCGTCCGGCGAGAGCACACCCTTGGCGGTCACGTGGTCCCCGGAGGACTCGCCCCGCAGCCGGCGTCCGATCCACGGCACCAGGAACTCCCGCGCCCAGTGCACGTCGTCCCGCCGCACGTCCAGCGGCCCGCGAGGGGGAAGCGGCGGCCAGGGCTGGTCCGGGTCGGCCGGGACCTCGAGGCCCAGCACCTGTCCCGCGCGGAGCGCCACGCGCGTGTGCCCCTCGGGAGACAGGTGCAGCCGGTCGTTGTCCCAGGCCCGCCGGTCCTGGATGGTCTTCAGGGACCACAGGTCGAGCACCGGGCACCCGTACCGGTCGGCGACGGCCCGCACATGTCCGTTGTACGTGGCGATCTTGCCGCGCAGATGCTTGAGCACGGGCACACCACGGGTGTCGAAGCCGGTCGTCACCATGACCGTGCCGCACGCCTGCGTGAGCCGGGCGACGGCCCGCTCGAAACGTTCGGCGACCTCGTCGGGATCGGTACCGGGCCGGATGATGTCGTTGCCGCCGGCGCAGAACGACACCAGGTCCGGTGCCAGTTCGACGGCCTGCGGAAGCTGGTCCTCGACGATCTGGTCGAGGAGCTTCCCGCGTACCGCGAGGTTGCTGTACCTGAAGTCGCCCTCGGGCCGCCGGTCCGCGAGAAGCACCGCGAACCGGTCGGCCCAGCCGACGAACGCCCCGTCGGGGCCGGGGTCGCCGACGCCCTCGGTGAAGCTGTCCCCCACCGCCACGTACGACCCGATCACTGAGCTGCTGTCATTCTTCGAATCGTCTGCCACAGCCGTTCATGATTCACCTTCGAATGTGACCTACGCGACCGTAGGAAGGACTTGACGGTCGGTGAGATAAGCCACTCCTAAAGTGTTGGCCAACTGAGGAATAGCCCTCTCATCAGGAATGTTGACGCTGCGACCGCCACACCCTGAAGTCACTGATCCTGAAGTGGCTCCAGGTCGTCCGGAACGCGAAGTGCCCGCTCGTGTAGGGCTCCGGGTCGGTGTAGTCGAAGACCGGCCGCCCGTTGTTCCACCACTGCACCCTGGAGCCGTCGGAGACGATCCGCACCCGGTTCGGCTCGTTCGCGACCAGCAACGGCTCGGTGTAGTCGCGGATCAGGGGCCGCACCCCGGCTTCTTCGACGTAACGGCGCAGCCGTGTCGTGGTGTTGTAGTTGGCGCCGTAGCCGGAGTAGTAGGTCTTCAGGTGGTCGTACTCCGCGAGCGCCCCGCCCCGGTGGGTGGCGAAGAGGTCGTCGGGGGACCTGACGTCGACCGCGTTCCAGAAGTTGTTCAGGTCGGACACCCGGTCGTTGACCCCGCCCGCGGACACGGGGACGGCGGTGTACTCCAGGACGTACGGCCCTTCGAGCCGCTGCCTGAACCAGATCGTCGCACCGGCCGGCACATCGACCTCCAGGATCCCGCGCCGCGCGGTGACCGTGCCGCCCTGCTCGAGTTCGACGGCCCAGCGGCCGAGACCGTGGCGGAAGTCGTCGTGGGCGACGAGGCGGCGGTGGCGGGGCGAGGCGCTCGCGGTGGCCGCGGGGGCGAGGGCGGTCAGGGCGGCACCGGCGGCGAGGACCCCGAAGGCTCTACGCGTGGTCGTCATGGCGACGGTTCCTTCCGTGCAGGGACTGGACCCTTTAGAAAGCGCTTGCGCAGCAACGGAGTTCACTGTGCCCCGCCCCTCCCCCGCCTGTCGACGCCCAGGGCGCGGCCGCCACAAGAACGCAACGAAGCGATCATGGCGGCGCAGGCAGACGCAGGCAGACGCAGCCGGGTACGGCCGCGCGAACACCGAAGGCCGGACCCGGGGATCGGGGTCCGGCCTTCGGTGGCGCAGGGGGGTCGTCAGCCGACGGCGACGCCCTTGGAGCGGAGGTAGGCGACCGGGTCCACGTCGGAGCCGTAGTCCGGCGTGGTGCGGATCTCGAAGTGCAGGTGCGGGCCGGTCACGTTGCCGGTCGCGCCGGAGAGGCCGACCTGCTGACCCGCGGTCACGGCCTGGCCGGCCGAGACGGAGAGCTGGGACAGGTGGGCGTACTGCGCGTAGTAGCCGTCGGCCAGCTTGATGACGACCTGGTTGCCGTAGGCGCCGCCCCAGCCGGCGGAGACGACCGTGCCCGCGCCCACGGCCTTGAGCGAGGTGCCGGTCGGGACGACGAAGTCGACGCCGGTGTGGTAGCCGCTGGACCACATGCTGCCCGCGACGCGGTAGCCGGTGCCGACGGTGGCACCGCTGACCGGCAGGGTGAACCCGCTGGAGCTGCTGGTGGTGTCCGAGCTCCGGGTGGCGGTCGTGGAGTTCGAGGAGGCCTTCTTCGGCTCGGCCTTCTCGGTCTTCGCGGAGGAGGGAGCGGAGGACGAAGCGGAGGACCGCGTCTTCGGCGCGCTCGTCTTGGCCTTCTTGCCGATCGAGAGCTTGAGGCCCGGGTGGATCAACGACGGGTCGTCGCCGACGGCCTCACGGTTGTCGGCGTAGAGCTTCTTCCAGCCACCGCTGACGTTCTGCTCGTCGGCGATCTTCGAGAGATAGTCGCCGGCCCGCACCGAATAGGTGCGCACGGTCGCGGTCTTCGCGGCGGACTTCTTCGCGGCCGTCTTTTCGGCGGACTTCTGCGTGACCGGAAGCGACTGAACGGCCTTTTCCGAAACGGACTGCGGGGTGGCGGCGTGCGCGCCGGTGGCCCCCATGAGCGGGAGGGCGAGCGCGGCACCCCCGGTTCCGGCGACGGCGATCGAGCGGGTGAAGCGCTGGGACTTCGGGCGGCGGTGCTTACCCTTCGCGGGCATGGCGAATTCCTCTCCGGCGCCTGCGAGGTGAGCTGTCGGGTGCGGGCTGGAGATGCCCGGCCGCGCCGAGACGCGGCTTTACCCCTAGCCGTTCCGGAGACCGGAACAGGCGTTTTACCTGTGGGTCCCCCGCTCCTGCCGTGCACGGGTGAGTGGGTGTGGGGAATCCGTTCGGCGGCAGGATTGGGCGTCCGACCGGATCGGTGGCGAACGTAAACGAGCAAGACGCAAAGGGACAAGTGAGAGGTTGCGCGGGAAAGCGTTTTACTTGATCCCTTGTGAGATTTACCGGTCACCCTGCGTGGATCGGACGCCCTCCACCCCCTCGAATCCCCTTGATAACCCTGCGAATTACGTGAACATGACGGGCGACACACCGTCACGGATATGACGCTCCTCACGTCACGAATTCACAGGAACCCGCACGCCGGGCGGAGTTGGGCGGAAGCAGCCAATTCGGACAGAAACCCTAGAGCCGACGCAGTCGGATAACCGTCGCATCGAGGTCACCGCGCAAGCCGGTGCGAAGTCCGTGATGCAGCAGTACGCCCCCTCGGTGCACTTCGCCCGTTTCAAGGCATTCGTACGACGCGTCCGGGTCGAGTCCGCGCAGCCGCAGCGCGGGCACGGGCTCGCCGTACTTCTGTGCCTGAAGCCAGGCGAGGACGACGGTCTCGTCCCCGAGGACGTACTGCACCGCGCTCTGCCCGCCCCGCGGAGGCCGCAGCCGATACAGGTCGCCGCGCTGCACCACGGGCCGGATCTCCTTGTACAGAGCCACCCAGCGACCGGCTTCGGCCAGCTCCTCCTCGGTCCACTCTGCGAGGTCCCCGCCGACCCCGAGCACTCCGGCCATCGCGCTCACGAACCGGAACCGCAGCGAGCTCACCCGTCCGTTGAGCTGCGTGTTGGGGCTGTCGGTGACCCAGGCGGCCATCACGCGCGCGGGGTGGATCTGACTGAAGCCGTGCTGGATGGCGAGCCGGTCGAGCGGGTCGGTGTTGTCGGAGGTCCACACCTGGTCGGTACGGCTGAGCACCCCGAGGTCGATCCGGCCCCCGCCTCCCGAGCAGGACTCGAACGCCACACCGGGGTGCGCCGCCCGCAACCGGTCCAGGAGGGCGTAGAAGCCGCGCACATGGTCGACCCACAGGCGCTGCGGGTAGGGCTCGCCGGGCCAGCCCGCATCCGTGAAGCAGCGGTTGAAGTCCCACTTCACGTAGTCGATCGGGGCCGAGGAGAGCAGGGTGTCGAGCTGCTCCCACAGGTACTCCCGCACATCCTCGCGGGCGAGGTTCAGTACGAGCTGATTGCGAAATTCCGTCCGCTTACGTCCAGATTGGTACTGCACCCAGTCCGGGTGGGCGCGGTACAGCTCGCTGTCCGGGTTGACCATCTCCGGCTCGACCCAGATGCCGAACTGCATGCCGAGCGCGCGCACGTGGTCACCGAGCGGCTTGAGGCCGGAGGGGAAGCGGTCGGGGTTGGGTGCCCAGTCGCCGAGCCCGGCCCGGTCGCTGGTGCGGGCGCCGAACCAGCCGTCGTCGACCACGAACAGCTCGACACCCATCGCCGCGGCCCGCCGGGCGAGGGTGCCCTGCTGCTCCTCGGAGATGTCGAAGTTCGTGGCCTCCCAGGAGTTGAACAGCACGGGCCGGTCCTGGTCCGCGTCCGGGATGACGTACGCACGCTGGTAGGCGTGCCAGGCACGGCTCGCGCCGCCGAAGCCGCCGTCGCTCCACAGACCGGCGAAGACGGGTGTCGTGAAGGACTCCCCGGCATCCAGCCGGAGCAGGCCCGAGTCGTCGTGTCCGGCGCCGCCGGTGATCTGCACGCGCGCGTCGGGCAGTTGGGCCACGGAGATGCGCCAGGATCCCGACCAGCCGAGAGCGACGCCGTAGACCTCGCCGGCCTCCTCGGCGGCCCCGGTGTCGAGCGCGACCCACGGCAGGTGCTGGTGCCCGGTGTGGCCGCGGCGGCTGCCGATGACCTTCTCGCCGTAGGTCAGCGGCGTCCGGGTGAGCAGGGACTCGGCGGCCCAGCGGCCGTGCAGCTGGGACAGCCGCCAGCCGTCCTCGCGGTCGGGCAGGGTCCAGGTGGCGGAGTCGGCACGCAGCAGCTCGACCGGCTCCGGGCCCTGGTTGTCCAGGGTCACCCAGCGCTCCAGGACGTCGTCGCGCATCCGGTAGCGCAGCGTGACGGCCAGCCCGGCGTCGCGGAACCGCAGCCGCAGCTCGTCGTCCCCGGTGTCGTACGCCTCGAAGCTCCACTCGGTGCCGCGCCGCTCGCCGGTGCGCACGGAAAGGGCGGGCCGGGTGAAGCGGGGGCCGCCCTCGACGGGGTACTCCTCGCGGCCGTCCAGCGGGGACTCGAAGGGCCAGTACTCGGGCAGCGGACGGACGGCGAGGGCCTCCGCGTCGGCCAGGGCGATCCTCGGACCCCAGTGCAGATGCAGCAGCTCGTCCTCGGCGGTGAGGTGCAGGGCGTAACTGCTGGCCGGCCCGGACAGAATCCACGTACGGCCGTTCTCGGCGATCTCCAGCATGGTGCTTCCTCACAGATTCGAACAGGTGCCAACAGGTGCGCTCAGGCCCCAACATCATCAAGGGCCAAGGCCCTGGCTGCAATGGCTGTGGACAAGTCATTGCCGACCCTGTGGACAACTCATCACCCCAGGAAGCCGTGTCGTATCGTCGAGAGCGTGCCCCGTCGACGAGCCGCGTCGGCGGAGTCCGGCTGGGAGGAGCCCCCGTGACGCAGCAGATCCCGTCGACCGAACCCGACCTGGCAGGTGTCCGCAATTTCCGTGACGTGGGCGGACTGCCGACAGTGGACGGGCGGCGGGTGCGGTACGGAGTGCTGTTCCGCAGCGGTCACCTCGCGCACGCGACCGAGGACGACGCGGCCTTCCTGGCCTCCCTCGGCCTGCACACGATCTTCGACTTCCGCAACGCGGCGGACCAGAAGCTGGAGGGGCCCGACGTCGACCTGCCGGGTGTCACCAATGTGAACCTGCCGCTGAGTGATCCGGCCGAGGGCACCTGGTTCTGGAAGATGGTCCGCGACGGCGACATAGAGCAGCTGCGCGAGCTCCTCGGGGACGGCAAGGCCGCGCAGCGCATGATCAACTCCTACCGCACGATGGTCAAGGAGCGCACCGCCGAGCACTCCGAGGTGCTGCGCTCCCTCGCCGCGGACAGCGTGCCCGCCCTCATGCACTGTGCGGCCGGCAAGGACCGCGCGGGCCTGTCCGTCGCCGTGACCCTGCTCGCCCTGGGGGTGGAGCGCGAGGCGATCATCGCCGACTACCTGGAGTCGAACGCCAAGCACCGCCGCTACAAGGTCCGCCGCACCAGCACCTCCGCCGACGCCTACTCCCCCGAGGTCATGGAGCTGCTCAGCCCCCTCTTCGAGGCACGTGCCGAGTATCTGACGGCGGCCTTCGAGACGATCGAGGAGACCTGGGGAGGTGTCGAGACCTATCTGGAGGAGGGCCTCGGCCTGACTCCCGAGCGCCGGGAGCGGCTGCGGGAGCGCCTGCTCGACTGAGCCGTACGGCCGCTACTGCCCGGCGCCCACCCTCGAAGAGCAGGTAGATGAAGGCCGCGAAGACGTGGCCGACGGCGAGGTAGATGATCAGGCGCACCCACAGGGCGCGGGGGAACTTCTCCTCCATGTCACTCATGGCGTCTCTCCAGGGGTGGGGCCCAGGCACAGCGTGGCCGTGGGGCTCTGCAACAGGGTGTGGACGAACAGGAGCTCGACGCCGTCGGGATCCTGGGCGGCGATGCGGTGCGGGGTCAGCGAGTCGAAGTGCGCGCTGTCCCCCGGGCCGAGCCGGTGTGTGGTGTCCCCGAGGCGCAGCCGCAGCCGGCCCTTGAGGACGTACAGCCATTCCTCGCCGGGATGCACCCGCACCATGTCGCCCTGGGAGCCGTGCGGCACCTGCACGCGCAGGGCCTGCATGCCACGGCCGGCGGCGCCCGCCTGGAAGTAGGTCCAGCCGCCCGCCACGGTCGGTTCCATGTCGGCGGACCGCACCACGGCGTCCCGGTCGGCGGCCGTCTCGCCCAGAAGTTCCGAGACGGTCGTACCGTAGATACGGGCGAGGGCGAGCAGCATCGGCAGCGACGGCTGGCGCTGTCCGGTCTCCAGCCGGGAGAGATGGGCGGGCGACAGGCCCGCGGCACCGGCGGCGGCCTCCAGGGTGAGGGAGGCGCGCCGGCGCAGTGCGCGAAGCTGGGGAGCCACCGAGGGCAGCTCCGTGAAGGCTTCCGGGGAGGTCATACCTCCATTGAGCCGGACCTTTGCCTCTGCGGCAAATTTCTTGCCTCAGAGGCAAAACCCTTCCGGTGGGCAGCTCCTTACCGGTTGGCCACCGCCTGCTTCACCAGCGTCTTGCCGAAGTCCCACATCAGCCCGCCGCCACTGTGGGCGTCGTCCATGACGTCCGTGAAGGCGTCGACGAACCGGTCCACCTCCCGCTCCCCGACGACGAGCGGCGGGATGAGCTTGATGACCTCCAGGTGGTCGCCCGAGACCTGGGTGAGGATCCGGTGCCGCTGGAGCAGCGGCACGACGACCATCTGCGCGAACAGACCCTTGCGAGCGGCCTGGAGCATGGCCCAGCGGCTGCGCAGCTTGAGCGACTTCGGCCTGCCGAACTCGATGCCGATCATCAGGCCGCGGCCCCGCACGTCGGCGAGCAGTTCGTACTTGTCGACCAGTTCCGTGAGCCGGGACCTGAGCAGATCGCCGGTGGCGCGGGCGTTCGCGACGATCTGTTCGTTCTCCATGACCGACAGGACGGCGAGACCGGCCGCCATCGCCTGGGCGTTGGATCCGAAGCTCGCCGAGTGCACCAGCACCCGGTCCATGGACGAGTAGACCTTCTTGAAGATCCAGTCCTTGCCGAGGGTGGCGCCGACCGGGACATAGCCGCCGGAGAGCGCCTTGGCCACGCACACCAGGTCGGGTTCGACCCCGTCCTCGTGCTGGTAGGCGTAGAAGTCCCCGGTCCGGCCGAGCCCGGTCTGCACCTCGTCGGCGATGAGCAGCGCCTTGTGCCTGCGCAGCAGCTCCTGCGCGGACCGCAGATACCCGGGCGGCGCCTCGTGCACTCCCTTGCCCTGGATCGGCTCGACGACCAGGGCGGCCACGTCCCCCTTCCTCAACTCCGCGGCCAGGGCGTCCAGGTCACCGAGAGGGACGGCCGTGTCGGGCAGCAGGGGCGCGAACCCGTCCCGGAAGGCGGACTCGCCGTTGACCGACAACGAGCCCGTGGTCAGCCCGTGGAAGGCGTGGTCGCAGTACAGGACGCGGGGCCTGCCGGTGGCGTACCGGGCGAACTTCAGCGCGGTCTCGACCGCCTCGGTGCCGCTGTTGCCGAAGAACACCCGGTCCAGGTGCGGGGTGTGCGTGAGCAGCCTCTCGGCCAGCAGCCCGGGCAGCGGCTGGCAGTCGAAGCGGGTCAGGTCGGCGAGGGAGGCGTCCAGGACGTCGTGCAGGGCCTTGCGGACGACGGGGTGGTGGCGCCCGAGCCCCATCACCCCGAACCCGGCGAGCATGTCCAGGTAGTCGTTGCCGTCCTCGTCCCAGAAGTAGGCGCCCTCGCCCCGCTCGTAGACCTTGTCGAAGCCGATGGTGTGCAGCATGCGCGGGAGCTGGTGGTTGAGGTACTTCCCGTGCAGCTCGTAGCGCTCGGCCCCGCGCTCGGCCAGGAGTCTGCCGAGGTCGAACTCCGTGGTCATCCAGCCGTCTCCTTGACTTCGGCCTGTGCCTTCACGGCCAGGCTCGCACTGATCCGCCCCGCCACCTCGACCGGCGTCAGACCGATGTCGGCGAGCACCTCGCCGCGTTTGGCGTGCGCGAGGAACTGCTCCGGGATCCCGAACCGCCGTACGGGCACGTCGACTTCGGCGTCCCCGAGGGCCAGTGCCACGGCCGCGCCCACTCCCGCGGCCCGGCTGTTGTCCTCGACGACGGCCACCAGCCGGTGTTCCGCCGCGAGGCCCGGCAGCGCGGGGTCGACGGGTTTGACCCACCGCGGGTCCACGACCGTGCAGTTGATGCCGCGCGCCTCCAGCAGTTCGGCGGCCTGGAGGCAGACGGGCGCCATGACGCCGACGGCGACCAGGAGAACGTTCGGCACGTCCGGGGAGCGGTGCAGTACGTCGAGACCGCCCACCCGGTCGACCGCCGGCACCGCGGGACCCACCGACTCCTTCGGAAACCGCACCAGGGTCGGCGCGTCGTCCACGGCGACCGCCTCCCGCAACTGCGCCCGCAGCTGATCGGCGTCCCGGGGCGCGGCGATCCTGAGGCCGGGCACGACCTGGAGGATCGACATGTCCCACATGCCGTTGTGCGAGGCCCCGTCCACCCCCGTGACCCCGGCCCGGTCGAGGACGAAGGTGACCCCGCACCGGTGCAGGGCGACGTCCATCAGGAGCTGGTCGAAGGCCCGGTTCAGGAAGGTGGCGTAGACGGCGACGACAGGGTGCAGCCCGCCCGTCGCGAGACCCGCCGCGGAGACCGCCGCGTGCTGCTCGGCGATGCCGACGTCCCACACCCGGTCCGGGAACCGCGCCGCGAACTTCCCGAGCCCGACCGGATGCAGCATGGCCGCCGTGATCGCCACGACGTCCTCCCGCTCCTGTCCGATCGCGGCGATCTCGTCGCCGAACACCGAGGTCCAGGACGGTCCGTTGGACGGGGCGAGCGGCTCACAGGTCAGGGGGTCCATCACCCCGACGGTGTGGAAGTGGTCCTCCTCGTGGGCGAGGGCGGGCTCGTAACCGCGCCCCTTCTCGGTGAGGCAGTGGACCAGCACCGGCCCGTGGAACCGCTTCGCACGCCGCAGGGCCGACTCGACGGCCCCGACGTCGTGTCCGTCGATCGGGCCGACGTACTTCAGCCCGAGGTCCTCGAACATGCCCTGCGGCGCGAAGGCGTCCTTGAAGCCCTTCTTCGCGCCGTGCAGGGACTCGTAGATGGTGTTGCCGACCACGGGGGTCTTCAGGAGGACGTCCTTGCCCCAGGCCAGCACCTTCTCGTAACCGTCGGTCGTGCGCAGGGTGGGCCAGGTGGTTGGCGAGGCCGCCGATGGTCGGCGAGTACGACCGCTCGTTGTCGTTGACGACGATGATCAGCGGCCGGTCCTTGGCGGCCGCGATGTTGTTCAGCGCCTCCCAGGCCATGCCGCCGGTGAGCGCGCCGTCGCCGATGACCGCGACCACGTGCCCCTTCTCCCCCTGCACCTGGCGGGCCTTGGCGAGCCCGTCGGCCCAGCCGAGCGCGGTGGAGGCGTGGCTGTTCTCGACGATGTCGTGCTCGGACTCCTCGCGGGAGGGGTAGCCGGACAGGCCGCCCTTGCCGCGCAGTTTGGAGAAGTCCTGACGCCCCGTCAGGATCTTGTGCACATAGCTCTGATGGCCGGTGTCCCACACGATGCGGTCGACCGGTGACTCGAAGACCCGGTGGAGTGCGATGGACAGTTCCACCACCCCCAGGTTGGGCCCGAGGTGTCCGCCGGTCCTGGCCACGGCGTGCACCAGGAACTCCCTGATCTCTTCGGACAGTTCACCCAGATCCGACTCGGACAGCGCCTTCAGGTCGCGTGGTCCCCGGATGTTCTCCAAGATGGTCACGCTCGGGCCCCCTTCGGTCCGTGCTGTTCAACTCACGGTGACGGCCGGCTCCCCCGACGCGACGCCGTCCTGCTCCATCTGTTCGGCGATCTTCATCGCCTCCTCGATGAGGGTCTCCACGATCTTCGACTCCGGGACGGTCTTGACGACCTCGCCCCTGACGAAGATCTGCCCCTTGCCGTTGCCGGAGGCGACCCCCAGGTCCGCCTCCCGCGCCTCGCCGGGACCGTTGACCACACACCCCATCACCGCGACCCGCAGGGGCACTTCCATGCCCTCCAGGCCCGCCGTGACCTCGTCGGCCAGCTTGTAGACGTCGACTTGGGCCCGTCCGCAGGACGGACACGACACGATCTCCAGGCGCCGCTGCCTGAGCCCGAGGGACTCCAGGATCTGGATGCCGACCTTGACCTCCTCGGCGGGCGGAGCGGACAGGGACACCCGGATGGTGTCGCCGATCCCCCTG
The DNA here is from genome assembly GCF_029893805.1 of Streptomyces sp. SAI-135. Taxonomy (NCBI): domain Bacteria; kingdom Bacillati; phylum Actinomycetota; class Actinomycetes; order Kitasatosporales; family Streptomycetaceae; genus Streptomyces; species Streptomyces sp. SAI-135. The sequence goes on along the minus strand of NZ_JARXYP010000002.1, from coordinate 7,689,283 downwards.
GACAGGAGTGCCCCGAAGGCCACCGCCGACTTGATCGTCCCCTGGAAGGCGGGACCGGCCTCCGTGACCCCCAGGTGCAGCGGGTAGTCGCACTGCTCGGCGAGCTGCTGGTAGGCGGCCACCATCACCACGGGGTCGTTGTGCTTGACGGAGATCTTGATGTCCCGGAACCCGTGCTCCTCGAACAGCGACGCCTCCCACAGGGCCGACTCGACGAGCGCCTCCGGAGTCGCCCTGCCGTACTTCTGGAGCAGACGGCGGTCCAGCGAGCCCGCGTTGACCCCGATGCGGATCGGCGTGCCGTGGTCGCGCGCGGCCTTCGCGATCTCCTTGACCTTGTCGTCGAACTGCTTGATGTTGCCCGGGTTCACGCGGACGGCCGCACAGCCGGCCTCGATGGCCGCGAACACGTACTTGGGCTGGAAGTGGATGTCCGCGATCACCGGGATCTGCGACTTGCGCGCGATGGTCGCGAGCGCGTCCGCGTCGTCCTGCGTGGGACAGGCGACCCGCACGATCTGGCAGCCGGACGCGGTGAGCTCGGCGATCTGCTGGAGGGTGGCGCCGATGTCGGACGTACGGGTCGTCGTCATCGACTGCACCGACACCGGGGCCCCGCCCCCGACCGCCACCGGCCCGACCATGATCTGCCGCGACACGCGCCGCTCGGCGATCGGCCGGACCGGTACCTCGGGGACGCCCAAGGGAATGGCGGTCATGGCGCTACTCGCGGTTTCCGCTGACGGTCTCGCGCATGGCCCGCAGGGACTCCTTCAGCGAGCCCATGGTGGCGAGGACGGCGGTGGGCTCGTAGCCGCAGTGCGCCATGCAGTTGGCGCAGCGCGGGTCCTTGCCGCGGCCGTACTTGTCCCAGTCGGTCTCCTCGATGAGTTCGCGGTACGTCGGCACGTACCCGTCGCTCATCAGGTAGCAGGGACGCTGCCAGCCGAACAGGGAGTAGTTCGGGATCGCCCAGGCCGTGCACGGGAAGTCGACCTTGCCCTCCAGGAAGTCCAGGAAGAGCGGGGAGTGGTTGAGCCGCCACTTGCGCCGGTTGCCGCCCGCGAAGGCCTTCTTGAACAGCTCGCGGGTCTGCTCCACGCCCAGGAAGTGCTCCTGGTCGGGTGCCTTCTCGTAGGCGTAGGCGGGGGAGATCATCATCTCGTCGACCTGGAGGTCGTCGTTGAGGAAGTTGAGCACCTCGATGATGGTCTGCGGGGTGTCGGTGTTGAAGAAGGTCGAGTTGGTGGTGACCCGGAAGCCACGCCGCTTGGCCTCCTTGATCGCCTCCACGGCCTCGTCGAACACGCCCTCCTTGGCAACGGACTCGTCGTGCCGCTCGCGCAGCCCGTCGATGTGCACGGCGAAGGCGAAATAGGGCGAGGGCGTGAACTTGTCCATCTTCTTGCGCAGCAGCATGGCGTTGGTGCAGAGGAAGACGTATTTCTTCTTCGCCACCAACTGCCGCACGATCTCGTCGATCTGAGGGTGCATCAGCGGCTCACCGCCGGCGATGGACACCATCGGCGCACCGGACTCGAGGACCGCCCCGACGGCCTGCGCCACCGGCATGCGCTGCTTGAGCACCCCCGCCGGATGCTGGATCTTGCCGCAGCCCTCGCACTTGAGGTTGCACGCGAAGAGGGGCTCCAGCTCCACGATCAACGGGAACTTGTCCCGCTTGCGGAGCTTCTGTTCGGCCAAGTATGTAGCGACCTTGATGGACTGGCGCAGCGGCATGGCCATCTGGCTCACCTCCTGGGGAGCAGCAAGGAACGGTGCCATTCATAGAAAGCGGGAAGGACGGAACGAAGGACGCGGAAGGCTGATATTCCACCGCGTACCGTGCCGATCCGGACGAGTTCATGTTGTGGAGCGTCCACGACCACCCGGACGGCCGCAACGGGGCGCTCGCCCGCGCGCACGGCGCTCAGGAGCGTGGCCGCGGACTCCATGTCGACCGCGATCGCGCCGGTCGCGAGCAGCTCCGACCGCTCGGGACCGCGGACGACGTGATCGGAGCCGGTGAGGGGTCCGGTGTGCACGGTGCGTCCCGGCACGGCCCGTACCAGCTCCTTGACGAGCAGGTCGGTCTCCGCGCACGGAACGGTTCCGTCCGGATCGCGGGTCTCCTCGGCGACGACCAGGTCGCCGGGGTGCATCCCAGGGGCGAGCCCCGCGCAGAACCCGGTGGCCAGTACGGCGGCCCCGGCGAGGGCCGGGTCGGCCAGGCGCCGGGTGACGGACCGCTGCGCCGCCCTGGGGCCCATGCCGGTCCTGAGCAGGGTGACGGGCCCGCCGGCCCCGCCGCGCTCGCCGGTGCGCAGGGCGAGGTGCTCGATGCCGAGGGCGCAGGCGATCAGCAGCGGGGCGGAGGCGGGCCGCGTGCTCATCAGAGGGCCTCGGTCCGGGAGAACGGTTCTCCGTGGACGTAGCGGCCGAGCGCGGTGAGCGGGAAGACCTGCCGGTAGAGGTGGTAGTTGATGGAGAAGTCCCAGGGGAAGCCGGTGCCGGTGAAGTAGGGCTCGTCCCAGGAGCCGTCCTCGCGCTGGGTGCTCGCGAGCCAGGCGATGCCGCGCTCGACGGCCTTGGAGTCCCTCTCCCCCGCGGCCAGCAGCGCCATCAGCGCCCAGGCCGTCTGGGAGGCGGTGGAGGCGCCGCGGCCGCTCCACTCCTTGACGTACTTGTAGGAGCGCAGGTCCTCGCCCCAGCCGCCGTCGTCGTTCTGGACCTTCTCCAGCCAGGCCACCGCCCGCCGGATCGCCGGGTGCGAGGCGGGCAGTCCGGCGGCCGTCAGCGCGGGCACCACCGAGCCGGTGCCGTAGATGTAGTTGACGCCCCAGCGTCCGAACCACGAGCCGTCCGGCTCCTGTTCGGCGAGCAGCCACTCGATGCCGCGCCGGGTGCGCGGGTCGTGGGACAGGCCCTCGACGGCCAGCATCTCCACCACGTGGGCGGTGACGTCGGCGGACGGCGGGTCGATGACCTCGCCGAAGTCGCAGAACGGCAACCGGTTGGGGAACGGGCTGGTGTTGTCGACGTCGAAGGCGCCCCAGGCGCCGTTCTTCGACTGCATCCCGAGGTTCCAGCGCACCCCGCGCCCGATGGCCCTCTCCACCCGCTCGGGGTCGTGGTGCTTGACCCGGCGCAGTGCGAGGACGACCTCGGCGGTGTCGTCGATGTCGGGGTAGTTGTCGTTGTGGAACTCGAACGCCCAGCCGCCGGGCGGGAGTTGGGGGCGTTTGACGGCCCAGTCGCCAGGCCGCACGATCTCCTCGCCGAGCATCCAGTCCGCGGCCTTGACGAGCTGCGGATGATCGGCGGGCACTCCGGCGTCGAAGAGCGCGATGGTGGCGAGGCAGGTGTCCCAGACCGGCGACTGGCAGGCCTCGATCATCCGGGCCCCGTCCTCGCGCCAGATGGCGAACCGGTCAAGCGACTCCAGACCGGCCCGCATGACCGGGTGCTGGAGGTCGTAGCCGAGCAGGTGCAGGGCGATCACCGAGTACACGGCCGGGGGCTGGATGCCGCCCCAGCAACCGTCGTTCTCCTGCCGCTCGATGATCCAGCGGGCCGCGCTGTTCATGGCGGCTCTGCGCAGTCTGCGCGGGGCGACCTTGCGCAGCTGGTGCAGCGCCTTGTCGAGGCGCTGGAAGGCACCGTCCCAACTCGCCACCGGCGCGAGGGGTCTGGCCGGGTTCGGGTCGGCCGGGTCGGTGTGCAGTTCGTCGAGCGGGAAGGGTGCCGGCCGCACCGGGCGCTTCGCGGAGACGATCGTCAGCGGGACGATCGTCTGGCGGGCCCAGCAGCCGAAGTCGTAGATGTTGAGCGGGACCCACTTGGGGAAGTAGATGAGCTCGGGCGGGAGTTCGGGCAGGTCCTCCCACTTCCACCAGCCGAACAGGGCGAGCCAGATCCGGGTGAAGACGCGGGCGGCGGCGATCCCGCCCTGGGCGCGGATCCAGGCGGAGGCCTTCGCCATGTGCGGGGCGTCCGGCGCGTCGCCGTCCAGACGGAGGGCGACGTACGCCTCGACGGTGGTGGAGAGTTCACCGGGGCCGCCGTAGAAGCTGGCCCAGGTGCCGTCCTCGCGCTGCTCACCGCGGATGAACTTGGCCGCGGCCCGGGTGGTCGACTCGTCGCGGATACCGAGGAACTGACGCAGCAGCAGGTCCTCGGCGTCCATCGTGACGTTGGTCTCCAGGTCGCCCTTCCACCAGCCCTCGGCGTCCTGCCGGGCGAGCAGGTGGTCGGTGGCGCGCTGGACGGCACGCAGGGCGGCTTCTTGTATCCCGGCCGCCACGGGGGTCTCGAGGTGGATTTCGCTGGCCGCGGCAGCGCGGGGCGGCAGGGCCCCGGTGCTTCCGTCGGTCGTCGCTGTCATGGCTTCCCCTTCGTGCAGTGTGCAATGTGGTGCTCTGCTGTGGGTCCGCCGTCGGCCGGTGCCTTTCCTTTCCTCGCAGCACCGGCCGGCGACTACGCGAGGGCTATTCGACCGATAGTGATCATCTCTTTCGTACGACGACGAAGTCCGCGAGCGCCGTGAACTGCGCCCGCACCCGCTCGGGCATGTCCACGGCGTCCAGGGCTTCGATGGCGATGGTGTGCTGACGTCGGGCCTCCGCGGCCGTCCACTCGCGGCCGCCCGCCTCCTCGATGAGGGCGGCGCGGGCCGCGAACTCCTCCTCGGAGAAGTTCTCGAAGTCGCTGCTCTTGGCGTCGGCGGCGAGGATCTCGCCGAGCCGCTCGGAGGCGGCACCGCCCGCCGCGAGCGCGGCCACGACCGGCAGGGACTTCTTGCGCTGGCGCAGGTCGCTCCAGGTCTGCTTGCCGGTGGAGACCGGGTCGCCCCAGATGCCGAGGAGGTCGTCGACGGCCTGGAAGGCGAGGCCCAGGTGATAGCCGTACTTCTCCAGGGTGTCGGCGGTGCGGTCGTCCGCTCCGCCGAGCACGGCGCCGATGGAGGAGGCGCAGGCGAGCAGCGCGCCGGTCTTGTTGCCCTCCATCTCCAGGCACTCCTCGACGCTGACGCGGTCGCGGTGCTCGTAGGAGATGTCCTGGGCCTGGCCGTCGATCAGGGCGCGGGTTGCGGTGGTCAGCCGGCGGGTGGCGCGGCCGGCCTCGACGGTACCGAGTTCCAGGAGGACCTCGTTGGCCAGGGCGAACAGGGCGTCGCCGACCAGAATGGCCTGGGCGGGGCCGTGCACCTTCCACACCGTGTCGCGGTGGCGGCGCTGCTCGTCGCCGTCCATCAGGTCGTCGTGCAGCAGGGAGAAGTTGTGGACCAGTTCGACGGCGACCGCGCCGGGGACGCCGGTCTCGGGCGCGGCACCGGTGACCTCGGCCGACAGGACGGCGAGGGCGGGGCGCACGGCCTTGCCGCCGTCGCCGTCCGCCGGGTTGCCCTGGGCGTCGATCCAGCCGAAGTGATAGGCGGAAACGGTGTCCATCGGGGAGGCGAGGCGGTCGACGGCCGCCTTCAGCACCGGAGTGGCCAGGGTCCGGCCGCGCTCCAGGAGCGCGGTCACGTCCACCGCGGACCTCGCAGCGGCCGTCTCGGCCGGGGGCACAGTGGGCACAGTCTCTCCTCTTGTTGCGGTACCGGAGGTGCTGGGGCCGGATACGCCGTGCTGGTCGAGCATCACGCGGCCTCCTCGAAGTCGAAGAGACGGGCGGGGCGAGGCCGGCCCAGGGCGGCGAGGGCGGCGTCCGCCGCACTCACACCGCTGCGGACCGCACTCTCCATGGTCGCGGGCCACCCTGTGGCGGTCCACGCGCCGGCCAGGTAGAGGCCGGGGGCTTTGGTACGGGCGCCGGGCCGCAGCCGTCCGACACCGGGGGTGGGAGCGAAGGTCGCCGTGCGCTCCCGGGTCACGAAGAAGTCCTTCACCTCGGCGCCGCGGGCGAGCGGCAGCAGCCGCTCCAGCTCGGGAAGGTAGCGCTCGCGCAGTACGGCCACCGGCTCGTCGATCTCCTCGTGCGCGGCCGACTGGGACAGGGCGAGGTACTGGCCCTCGCGCAGCCCGGAGGCGTCGGTGCGGTCGAAGACCCACTGCACGGGGGTGCCGAGGGCGGCGAAGAACGGCTTGTCGAGGACCTTGCGGTCGTAGACGACATGGACGTTGAGGATCGGCGCGGTGCCGATCTCCCGAAGATTTTCGGGGGCGTCCAAAGCACCCTCCGGCAGCAGGTCAGCCGCCTCGCCCTGGGCCACGGCGAGCACCACGGCGTCGGCCCGGAGCGTCTCCCCGGGAACCTCGACGCTCCAAGTGCCGTTCTCGTCAGTGGAGATGGAGGTGACGCGTGTACGGACCTCGGTACGCACGCCCGCGGAGTCGAGCGCCTTGCGGGCCAGCCGGTCGTGCAGTTCACCCAGCGGTACGTGGGCCCAGCCGATGTCGGCGGCGCCCGGGTCGGACAGCAGACCGGTCTTGAACACCATCGCGGCGAGCCCCAGCGAGGCGTCGCCCGCGACCGCGTTGAGAGTGGCGACCCCGACCAGGTCCCACAGGGCCTCCACGGCACGCGCCGACTGACCGTGCGCGGTCAGCCAGCTGCCGAAGTCCTGTGCGTCCAGGTTCGGATCGGCGAGGTCGAGCCCCTTGAGCGCGAGCGCGGCACGCCCCACCCCGGCCCGCTCGGCGAGCGAGAGGTGCGGATAGGTCGCGAGGCTGCGTCCCAGGTGCAGGGGCACCGGCAGCGCGTCGCGCCGCAGCCTGCCGAGCCGTCGGCCCTCCGGCCGGGCCAGGTCGAGCACGGGCACGTCGAGACGATCCTGCAGCGGCGCCAGCGCCGTCCCCTCGATGCGGTCGAGGAACCAGCGGTAGGCGGTGCAGCAGCGCAGGTAGACGTGCTGTCCGTTGTCGACGGTCAGTTCGCCGCGCTGGAAGGAGAAGGCGAGCCCGCCCAGGCGTGGCCTGCCTTCGAGCAGGGTGACGCGGACCCCGGCGTCGGCGAGCGCGAGCGCGGTGGTGATGCCGGCGAGCCCTCCGCCGATCACGACGGCGTCGCGTCCGGACCGCTGCCCGTCGGTCATCGCACACCCTCCCCTGCCCGGACGCCGTGGTGCTGGAGCGGTGCACGTCCGGCCGTTGCAGTCAGGGACGCCGTCCTTGAGCGGAGGGTTGCGTGCCGTTCTTCTCCGGCCGCATCACCTTGGACCGAATTGTCCACAGGGTCCATCAGGCGCGCCTCCTGACGGTCCGCCGTGTCACATGCCGGGTGTCCAGGCCGGACAGGCCGCGCACGGCGACGTACGCCTTCTCGCGCCCGGGCAGCGAGACCCGGCCGCGCAGCACCGCCTCGGGGTCGCGCTCGATGCGGTCGAGCAGGCGGCGGTAGATGCCGGCCATGGCGGCGACACAGGCGCCGCTGCGCCGGTCGAGCATGGGGAGCAGCCGGTAGCCCTCGGCGAAAAGGGCGCGGGCCCGTCGCACTTCGAAGTGCACGAGGCCCGCGAAGTCGGCGCCCTCCGGTGGTTTCGGCCCCTTGAAGCCGGCCGAGCAGCCGAACTTCGCGAGGTCGTCGGCGGGGAGATAGACGCGCCCGCCCTCGGCGTCCTCACGGATGTCTCTGAGGATGTTGGTGAGCTGGAGCGCAAGGCCGAGCGTGTCGGCATACTCCGGCGCGCGTTCGGCGGCGCGCGCCCCTGGTTCGGTACCGAAGACGCCGAGCGAGAGCCGCCCGATGGCGCCCGCCACACAGCGGCAGTACACCTTCAGGTCGTCCCAGGTCTCGTAGGTCTCGCCGCGTACGTCCATCAGGACGCCGTCGATGAGCTCGTCCAGGCCGCCCAGCGGGATCGGGAAGGTCTCGGCGGCGTGGGCGAGGGCGACGGCCACCGGATCGGTGTCGTCCTCGTCGACCGAGCCCTCCCGCACCCGGGTCAGCATCGCCCGGGTCTCCTCGAGTCTCGCGGCCTTGACACCGTCCGCCAGGGCGCCGTCCCCGATGTCGTCGACGCGCCGTGAGAACGCGTAGAGCGCCGACATCGCACGCCGCTTGGACGTCGGCAGCAGCCTGATGCCGTACGCGAAGTTGCGCGCCTGCTGTCCGGTCACTGCCTCGCAGTAGCTGTAGGCGGCGAGTACCGGTGCGGACACGTGCGATGGTGACTCCACGGTCCGGATCACCCCTCTCCTCGCAGAGTGACGCCCACCTCGCGCAGCAGCTGGAGCTTGCCGGGCTTGGGCGGGCCGGGAAGTACGTCGTGTTCGGCGGCGGCGATCGCGCGGAGCGCCGCCCTTCCCCCCGCCACGAACCCTGCGAGCAGCAGCTTCAGTCTGCCGTGGACGCTACCCACCAGGGGGGCGCCTTCATTCAGGAGTTCGCGGGCGCGTTGCGCCTCGTATGCAACCAGAGCGCGCACCGACGCGCTCGCGGTTTTCATGGCGAGGTCCGCCTCCTGGACGTGAAAGCGCTTCATGTCCACGGCGGGCAGATAGATCCGGTCGCGGCCGAGGTCCTCGGCGACGTCCTGGAGGTGTTCGACGACCTGGAGGGCCGTGCAGATCGCGTCCGACAGGCGCACCCGCTCGGGGGTCGAGGTGCCGGTGACGGCGAGCACCAGACGGCCGACGGGGTTGGCCGACAGCTCGCAGTAGGCGAGCAGGTCGTCGTAGGTCTCGTAGCGGGTGACGAGCTGGTCCTGGCGGTTGGCGGCGATCAGGCCGAGGAAGGGCTCGGGGGTGAGGGAGCGCCGCCGGACCGTGGGCCGCAGGCGGCGCAGCAGCGGGTGGCGGGGTTCTCCGGAGAAGACGCGGTGCAGGTCGGCCTCGAAGGCGTCCAGCAGGACGAGCCGGTCCTCGGCCTCCTCGGGCGACACGCCGAGCAGCCGGGCGTCGGCGCCGCCGGGGGCCAGGTCGCCGTCGCCGATGTCGTCGACGAGGCGCGCGAAGCCGTAGACCGCCATGAGGTCGGTGCGCCAGTCCTTGGGCAGGAAGAACGGAGCCACGGGGAAGTTCTCCGCCGCGGCCTTGTCGAGCGTTCCGCGCTCCGTTGTGCCGGGGCGCGTCGTGCCGGTCTCGGTCATCGCCGCCTGCCTGCGGCGGGGACGGCACGTGCTGCGTTGAGCTGGGGAGTTTCCGTAGCCATCGCCGTCACATCTCCCGTTCTACACCGCGGACCCAATACGCACTATTTCGGACACGCCGCCCAGCCGTCCGCGCGGCGTCCCCGTGATCGGGTGTCGCGCATTATCGCCCTACTTGCCGCGATTGGGCACCGGTACAGCTTACGTTGTACAACGCGGCAAGGATCGTCGGGGTGTCCTGCACATCACAACAACACACCGATTGGCCCCAAGATTCCTAAGAGGCGCCGAAGTTGACGCTTCCTTTGCAGACGTGTGGCCCCGCCGGAACAGTTCCGGCGGGGCCCGGTGGAGCCAAGCGGTGTTTTTCGTCCGGGGCGGGGTGGACTACTTGCCCGTGAACTTCTCGTACTCCTTGATGACCTCGTCGGTCGGGCCGTCCATGCGCAGCTCGCCGCGCTCCAGCCACAGCACGCGGTTGCAGGTGTCACGGATCGACTTGTTGTTGTGACTGACGAGAAACACCGTGCCGGCCTCCTTGCGCAGTTCCCGGATGCGCTCCTCGGAGCGCTTCTGGAACTTGCGGTCTCCGGTGGCCAGGGCCTCGTCGATCATCAGGACGTCGTGGTCCTTGGCGGCGGCGATGGAGAAGCGCAGCCGCGCCGCCATGCCCGAGGAATAGGTGCGCATCGGAAGGGTGATGAAGTCGCCCTTCTCGTTGATCCCGGAGAAGTCGACGATCTCCTGGTAGCGCTCCTTGATCTGCTCCCGGGACATGCCCATGGCCAGACCGCCCAATATGACGTTGCGCTCGCCGGTGAGGTCGTTCATGAGCGCCGCGTTGACACCGAGCAGCGAGGGCTGGCCGTGGGTGTAGACGCGGCCGCTCTCCGCCGGCAGCAGACCGGCGATGGCCCGCAGGAGGGTCGACTTGCCCGAGCCGTTGGAGCCGATCAGGCCGACGGCCTCACCCTTGTAGGCGACGAAGGAGACGCCCTTGACGGCGTGCACCTTGCGCACCCCCCGCTCCTCGCCGCGCTTGAGGATGCGGCTCAGCGCGGCGGTCGCGCTGCCCTTGCCGGTCTTGGCGCCGTTGACGCGGTAGACGATGTGCAGCTCGTCCGCGATGACGGTGGGGGTGCGCTCGTCCCTGGTGTCCTCAGCCACGGCCGTACCTTTCCTCCGCCTTCCAGAAGTACACGAAGCCGCCGACCGCGAAGAGCGCGGCCCAGCCGCCCGCGGCCGCCCAGACGTGGTCGGGCAGGTTCTCGGCGCCGTAGTCGTCGAGCAGGGCGAAGCGCATGAGGTCCATGTAGATGGCCGCCGGGTTCCACTGCAGGACCGTGGCGAGCCACTGCGGCTTGTCGGCCAGCATGATCGGGATCGAGAACATCACACCGGACGCGTACATCCAGGTACGCATCACGAACGGCATGAGCTGTGCCAGGTCGGGGGTCTTGGCGCCCGCGCGGGCCATGATCAGCGCCAGGCCGGTGTTGAAGAGGAACTGCAGGATCAGCACCGGGACGATCAGCGCCCAGGACAGGTCCGGGTAGTGGCCGAAGCCGATCGCCACGGCGAACAGCACGACCATCGAGAACAGCAGCTGCTGGAGCTGCTGGAGCGCGAAGGAGATCGGCAGGGAGGCGCGCGGGAAGTGCAGCGCGCGGACCAGGCCGAGGTTGCCGGAGATGGCGCGCACGCCCGCCATCACGGAGCTCTGCGTGAAGGTGAACACGAAGACACCCGTGACCAGGAACGGGATGTACACGTCCTTCGGCATGCCCCGGCTGGCGTTCAGGATGACACCGAAGATGAAGAAGTACACGGCCGCGTTCAGCAGCGGGGTCGCCACCTGCCACAGCTGGCCGAGCTTGGCCTGGCTGTACTGGGCGGTCAGCTTCGCCCGCGAGAACGCGAGGATGAAGTGGCGCCGGTCCCAGAGCTGGCGGACGTACTCGGCGAGCGAGGGCCTGGCACCGCTCACGGTCAGGCCGTAGCGGCCGGCGAGCTGCGCCGCCGTGAGGCCCTCGTCGGGCGACGCGGGCGCGCTCAGCGCGACCGTGCCGTCGTGCGTTGTCTCACTCACTGATGGATAGCTTTCCTCTTCGGATGCTTCGGGATGCCCGGGGCCGTCCGGAATGCGCGGCCTGGTCGGGCAGGGCACGAGCGTGGGCCGGGGTGCGGCCGCCACTCGCAGCAACGAGCTTGTCAGATGACCGGGGGCCGGCCCAGTCGGGTCAGGCGCCAGACGGTACGCCACTTCATCGGCCGGCGCGGACCGCAGGGCGTGCTCCAGCCCTCCCGGAAGCCGCCGAACCAGGCCTTGAGCGCGGGCCGCGAGGGGCGGCGCACGAGCGTCAGCAGCATCCAGACACCCAGGTAGACCGGGACGAGGAGCGCGGGCAGGTTGCGGCGGGCCAGCCAGACGCGGTTGCGCGCGACCATGCGGTGGTAGACCGCGTGCCGCGAGGGCGCGGTCGTCGGGTGGTACAGCACCATGTCGGACCGGTAGTCGATCATCCAGCCCGCGTCGAGGGCCCGCCATGCCAGATCGGTTTCCTCGTGGGCGTAGAAGAACTCGTCCGGGAGGCCGCCGACCTCGGCGAAGACCTGGGTGCGTACGGCGTTGGCGCCGCCGAGGAAGGTGGTGACCCGGGACGAGCGCATCGGGTCGGCGGCCCGCAGCCGCGGGACGTGCCGGCGCTGGGTGACGCCGGTGTCGGGGTCGGCGATGCGGAAGCTGACGATGCCGAGCCTGGGGTCGTCCGCGAAGGCCTGGCGGCACAGTTCGGCGGTGTCGTGGTTCGGCAGGAGACCGTCGTCGTCCAGGAAGAGCAATATGTCGACATCGCGACCGCTGGGGCCGAAGGCCTCGATGCCGACGTTGCGGCCGCCGGGGATGCCGAGGTTCTCGGGCAGCTCGATGGTGCGGACGCCGTCGGGGACGTCCGGGACGGGCGAGCCGTTGCCGACGACCACCACCTGGACCGGGTCGCCGTCCTGCTTGGCGACCGAGTCGAGCAGGGCACGCAGCTCCTCGGGGCGGTTGCCCATGGTGATGATGACCGCGCCGACCTTCATGCCGCGGCTCACTTCAGCCTGCTGGAGGCGAGGATCGACACGAGGTGCAGCAGGGTCTGGAGCAGGGCGATACCGGCGAGCACCGCGACCCCGAGCCGCGAGAAGAACAGGTCGCCACGCACCTGGTCGGCGATCGCCAGGACCAGGATCAGCAGCGACGCCTCGATGCCGAGGATGAGCCGGTGGAACTTGAGCAGGGAGGCGGCCCTGCGGGCCAGCGCCATGCCGGAGGAGCGCATCTCGGCGGCCGACTCCTGCACCGGCGGCTTGCCTGCCTGGTGCCGGGCGACGCCCACCAGGTCGGTCTCGGCCTTGATGAGGATCGCACCGAGGGCGGCGAGCGTGCCGAGGAAGGCCCACAGCCAGTCGATGCGGCCGCTGCCGAACAGGTCGGCGGCGCGCAGACCGAAGCCGGTCAGGACGGCCGCGTCGGTCAGGTACGCGCCGACGCGGTCCAGGTAGACGCCGTTGAGCGAGTACTGCTTCTTCCAGCGCGCGATCTCGCCGTCGACGCAGTCCAGGAGCAGGTACATCTGGACGCACACCACGCCGAGCACGGCGCCCGGGATCCCCGGCACCAGCAGTGCCGGGGCCGCGAGGACGCCGAAGACGGTCATCAGGTACGTGAGCTGGTTGGGCGTGACCCTGGTGTTCACCAGGTAGCGGTCCACCCGCAGGGACACCTCACGCATGTAGAGGCGTCCCATCCAGTGCTCACCGCTGCGCCGGTCCTTGACCCCAGCGGGGTGGACGACCGGACGGAGTTCAGCTACCGATGGCCTTGACATAGTCGGTGTAGATGTCCTTGATCTGGTCGGTCTTGAGGTCGAGGTGTTCGAGGATGGTGTACCGGCCGGGACGGGTCTGCGGGGCGAACTCCACGGCGCGGACGAACTCCGCGGGCGTGAAGCCGATCTCCTCCGGCAGCACCGGAAGTCCGTGCCGGCGCAGTACCCCGGCCATGAAGGCCGCATCCTCGTGGGCTCCGCGCAGGTACATCGCGAAGGCCGCGCCCAGGCCGCACTGCTCGCCGTGGGCGGCGGCACGCTTGGGGTAGAGCAGGTCGAACGCGTGGTTGATCTCGTGGCAGGAGCCGGACGCGGGCCGTGAGTCGCCGGAGATCGACATCGCGACGCCGGTGAGGACCAGGGCCTCGGCGAGCACCTGGAGGAAGTCGTTGTCGCCGACGCCGCCCGGGTGCCGCAGCACGGCCTCGCCGGCCTGGCGGGCCATGGCGGCGGCGAGTCCGTCGATCTTCTCGCCCTTGACGCGGTTCGCCAGCTCCCAGTCGGCGATCGCGTTGATGTTGGAGACCGCGTCACCGATGCCCGCGCGCACGAAGCGCACCGGGGCCTCGCGGATGACGTCGAGGTCGATGACGGCCGCTATCGGGTTGGGCACGCCGTAGGAGCCGCGGCCCGCGTCGTTGTCGAGGGTCGCCACGGGCGAGCACAGGCCGTCGTGCGCGAGGTTGGTCGGTACGGCGACCAGGGGCAGGCCGACGCGTGCCGCGGCGAACTTGGCGCAGTCGATGATCTTGCCGCCGCCGAGTCCGACGACCGCGTCGTAGTGACCGGCCTTCATGTCGCCGGCCAGCCGGATGGCGTCGTCGAGGGTGCCGCCGCCGACCTCGTACCAGGTGGCCCCGGGAAGGGAGGGCTCCAGCCGCTCGCGCAGCCTCGCGCCCGAGCCGCCGCTGACCGCGACGGCCAGCTTGCCGGAGTGCGAGATGCGCTCGTCGGCGAGCACACAGGCCAGGTCGTCGAGGGCACCCGGGCGGATGTCCACGACGACCGGCGAGGGGATCAGCCTTGTCAGTACCGGCACGCGATCTCCCGTCCACGGGCGAGGTCGTCGTGGTTGTCGATCTCCACCCACGGGACGTCGCCGATCGGTGCGACGTCGATGCGGAAGCCGCGGTTCACGAGCTCCTGGTAGCCGTGCTCGTAGAACTGCTGCGGGTCGCTCTCCCAGACCGTCTTCAGCGCGTCGGCCAGTTCGGGGGCGGCGTCGCCCTCGATGAGGGTGACGCCGATGTACTCACCGGTGGCCTCGGCGGGGTCCATCAGCTTGGTGATCTTCGTCATGCCCCGCTCGGGGTCGACGACGACCTTCATCTCCTCGTCGGCGAGGTTCTTCACGGTGTCCAGGGCGAGGATGACGCGCTTGCCCTCGCCGCGGGCGGCGAGCAGCGTCTTCTCGACGGAGACCGGGTGCACGGTGTCGCCGTTGGCGAGGATCACGCCGTCCTTGAGGGCGTCACGGCCGCACCACAGGGAGTAGGCGTTGTTCCACTCCTCGGCCTTGTCGTTGTCGATGAGGGTGAGCTTGAGGCCGTACTTCGCCTCCAGGGCCGCCTTGCGCTCGTACACGGCCTCCTTGCGGTAGCCGACGATGACCGCGACCTCGGTCAGGCCGATCTCGGCGAAGTTGCCGAGGGTGAGGTCCAGGACCGTAGGTTCGCCCTCTATGCCCGCGGGGCCCACCGGCACCAGAGCCTTGGGGAGGCTGTCGGTGTAGGGGCGCAGTCGGCGTCCGGCGCCGGCCGCCAGCACGAGGCCGATCATGCGGGTTCTCCTTCGTCGTGTACGGCGGGCGCCCCTGCGGACACCCAGAAGCGGATGCTCTCGACGAGCACCAGCAGGGCCACGGCCACGGCCAGGACCGTGAGCGCGACCGTGAACTGCGAAGCGGTGAGCAGTGCGGCCAGGACGGTGACGAGCAGAACCCGTCCCTCGTGCCCCCCGACGGCGCGCACCAGCCAGGCCGGGGGCGCTCCGGCGTTGCCGCGAATGCGGTACACCGTGTCGTAGTGATGGTAGGCGACGGCGGCCACCAGGCCGAAAGCCGCGGGAAGCGCTCCGTTCACGTCCGCTTCGGCCGCGAGCAGCAGGACCGTGCCGTACTCCGCGGCGCGGAAGAAGGGCGGGACCAGCCAGTCGAGGGCGCCCTTGAGGGGGCGCGCGACGGCGAGACCCGAGGTGACGGCGTAGATCACGGCGCCGGCCACCGCGAGGGGGCCGCCGAAGCCGGGCTGCCAGGTGAGGCCGACGAGGACGAGACCGCCGAGCAGGGCCAGTACGGGGGCGGCGAAGCCGGGCAGGCGGCGGGCGGGAGCCTTGAGGGCGCCCGCGACGCCCTGCGCGAGCGGGCCGGAGTCCGCGAGGTCCGCGAGCGCCCGCGCGGCCCGGTCGGTCCGCCGTGCCTTGCGGGTCAGCGAGCGCAGCACCCGGCCCGCCGTGGTGTACGTCGCCGCGAAGGCGCACCCGACGAGCAGGGCGTAGAAGGTGATCCGGGGTGTCGTCAGCGCGGTCAGCACCGCGATCATCGCCCAGCGCTCCCCGATGGGCAGGACGATCATCCGTCGCACCCACACCGTCCAGCCGACGCTGTCGAGCTTGTCCGACAGGGCCGCCGTGGGGCTGGTGTTGGCGGTGGCGTCGTGGTTCGCCTCGTTGAAGGAGAAGTCGACGACGTGCCGGCAGGTCTGGAGGACCATCGCGCCGAGCGCCAGGGCCCAGACGTCGTCGCCGCCGCGGGCCGCTCCCAGGGCGAGGCCGGCGTAGTAGGCGTACTCCTTGGCCCGGTCGAAGGTGGCGTCGAGCCAGGCGCCGAGGGTGGAGTACTGCAGGGAGTAGCGGGCGAGCTGGCCGTCGGTGCAGTCCAGGACGAAGGACGCGATGAGCAGCACGCCGGCGGCGATGAACCCGCCGCGTGTGCCGGTGGCCGCGCAGGCCGCCGCGATCAGGGCGGTGATCAGGGACGCGGTGGTGACCTGGTTCGGGGTCAGTCCGCGGCGGGCGCACCAGCGGGCGATGTAGCGGGAGTAGGGGCTGATGAAGTGCGTGGTGAAGAAGCCGTCGCGGGACTTCACGGCGGACTTCAGACGTACGGCCTCGTCGTCGACGTCCGCGACGGCCTGCCGTGCCTCGTTGCGGGCCTGGGGGTCGGCGGGGACGGCGGCGACCAGGCTGCCGAGCTCGGGGCGGTGGACCTCGGCGCCGTCGTCGGCCAGCGCGGTGACGATGCGGTCGGGGAGGCTGTCCACGGCGACCGCCGTGCCGCCGCCTGCGGAGTTCTCGCGGGCCAGCGCCCGGGTCAGGGTCGTGCGGCCGTCGGGCTGCGCGGTGACGGCGCCGGGCACGGCGGCGAGGGAGAAGCGGGGGTCGGTGAGGCCGAGGCGCAGCGCGTGCACGTGGCCGACGAACCGGGCGTCGACAAGGGCGACGCGCTGGTCGCAGGGTGCTTCGGCGACCAGCCGCTCGGCGTCGGCGGCGTCCGCGGCGACCCGCACGTCGAAGCCGAGGGACCGCAGATCACCCTCGATCGACGAACCGGGGACCGGCTGACCGGTGAGGATGGCGGTCGACAACCGAACTCACTCCCTGGGTGCCGACGCGCGGGCGCCGGTCATGTGCACGATGGGGGCGCCCCTTGGCTGGACCAGGCGGGCGGCATGTCGGCAGAGGCTATCGGATGCCAAGAAGGCGGCGTTCACCGCCCGTTAACGGACCGATCAACAGCGTCTCCCCCGGCCTTTGCCGCGATCATCATGGGCGATCCGGGGCCCCGCCCACAAACCGCGCCCCGCAGAGCGGACATCCGGGACATCGCGGAGGTCCGGGGGCGTCGGCATAGGGTGGACGACCATGACGTGGCTGATCACCGGCGGTGCCGGGTACATAGGGGCGCATGTGGCGCGGGCCATGACGGGGGCCGGGGAACGCGTGCTCGTCCTGGACGACCTCTCGGCGGGGGTGCCCGCGCGGCTGCCCGCCGAGGTGCCGCTGGTCCGCGGCTCCTCGCTGGACGGCGGCCTGCTGAAGCGGGTGCTGGCCGAGCACGCGGTGACGGGTGTGGTGCATCTCGCGGCGCGCAAGCAGGTCGCCGAGTCGGTGGCCCAGCCCACCCGCTACTACCAGGAGAACGTCGGCGGTCTCGCGACCCTCCTGGAGGCGGTCGCCGAGGCCGGGGTCGAACGCTTCCTCTTCTCCTCCTCCGCGGCCGTCTACGGCAATCCCGCCGAGGGACTGATCACGGAGGAGACGCCGTGCGCCCCCGTGAACCCCTACGGCGAGACGAAGCTGGCCGGGGAGTGGCTGGTGCGGGCGGCCGGACGGGCACACGGGATCTCCACCGTCTGCCTGCGGTACTTCAACGTCGCCGGGGCCGCGGCGCCCGAACTCGCGGACACCGGTGTCTTCAACATCGTGCCCATGGTCTTCGACCGCCTCACCCGCGGCGAGGCCCCGCGGATCTTCGGCGACGACTATCCGACGCCGGACGGCACCTGTGTACGGGACTACATCCATGTGTCCGACCTCGCCGAGGCGCATCTCGCGGCGGCCCGGCGGCTGTCCGAGGGCGGCGGGAGCGGCGACCTGACGGTCAACATCGGTCGCGGCGAGGGCGTCTCCGTGCGCGAGATGGTCACGGTGATCGGCGAGGTGACCGGAGACCGACGGCCCGCGGTCGTGGAGCCCCGGCGCCCCGGGGACGCACCCGTGTCGGTGGCCTCGGCCGCCCTGGCCGCGGAGACGCTCGGCTGGAGCGCACGGCGAGGGGTGCGCGAGATGATCGAGTCCGCCTGGCGCGGATGGCAGCTGCACCACCAGTGAGGCTGCCCTGACCTGCGGATCGTTTGCCCAGGTCAGGGCACATGACAACGGTGTTCAGTGCCGCGTTGCCGGATACCCCCCGCCCGTAGTTCACTGTGATCCCGGGCGGGCTGTCCGGCATCGACGCGCAGGAGGCGGCTTCCATGGGGGCAGGGCACGATCACGGGCACGCGCACGCGCCGGCCGGCGGTACGGCGACCGCCGCGTACGTCGGCAGGCTGCGGGTGGCATTGTCGATCACGCTCACCGTCATGGTGGTCGAGATCGTCGGCGGCGTCGTCGCCGACTCCCTGGCCCTGGTCGCCGACGCGGCCCACATGGCGACGGACGCGCTGGGCCTCGGCATGGCCCTCCTCGCGATCCACTTCGCCAACCGCCCCCCGACCGGCAACCGCACCTTCGGGTACGCCCGCGCGGAGATCCTCGCCGCCCTCGCGAACTGCCTGCTGCTGCTCGGGGTCGGCGGCTACGTCCTGTACGAGGCGATCCAGCGGTTCGTGACCCCGGCCGACACCGAGGGCGGGCTGACGATCGTGTTCGGCGCCGTCGGTCTGGTCGCGAACATGATCTCGCTGACCCTGCTGATGCGCGGCCAGAAGGAGAGCCTGAACGTGCGCGGGGCCTTCCTGGAGGTCGCGGCGGACGCGCTGGGCTCGTTCGCGGTGATCGTCTCGGCGGCGGTGATCCTGACCACGGGCTGGCAGGCCGCCGACCCGATCGCCTCGCTGGTCATCGGCCTGATGATCGTGCCGCGCACCTTCAGGCTGCTGCGCGAGACCCTCGACGTCCTGCTTGAGTCGGCGCCCAAGGACGTCGACATGACGGAGGTGCGGACCCACATCCTGGCGCTCGACGGTGTGGAGGACGTCCATGACCTGCACGCCTGGACGATCACCTCGGGCATGCCGGTGCTGTCCGCGCACGTGGTGGTGAGTACCGAGGTGCTGAGCGCGATCGGCCACGAGAAGATGCTGCACGAACTCCAGAACTGCCTCGGCGACCACTTCGACGTCGAGCACTGCACCTTCCAGCTGGAGCCGGGCGGGCACGCGGAGCACGAGGCGCACCTGTGCCACTGATACACGTGTACGGTGCATGAAACGCCCGTTCTGGCGGAATGCAGCGATCCGGCGCGGCTTCGCGTCCTCCACCCCACAGTCCCGCACCGAGCGGTTCCCCGCCCGCCGCGCCGGGCACGATCAACTGCCGGGAGTGCCGGATTCGTGCGGCACACTTGGGGCGCGAAGACCGATGTGAAGGATGGGTATGCCGACCACACCTGCCACCACGACGCACACTCCGTCGAACGGCGCCGCGAACGCGATCCTGCTGGAACTGGTCGACGAGCACGGTGTGACGATCGGCACCGCGGAGAAGCTCGCCGCCCACCAGCCGCCGGGACAGCTGCACCGCGCCTTCTCGGTGTTCCTCTTCGACGAGCGGGGCCGGCTGCTCCTCCAGCAGCGCGCGCTCGGCAAGTACCACTCCCCCGGCGTGTGGTCCAACACCTGCTGCGGCCACCCCTACCCGGGTGAGGCGCCCTTCGCGGCGGCGGCCCGGCGCACGTACGAGGAGCTGGGCGTGTCCCCCTCGCTGCTCGCCGAGGCGGGCACGGTCCGCTACAACCATCCGGACCCGGACTCGGGCCTGGTCGAGCAGGAGTACAACCACCTGTTCGTCGGCCTGGTGCAGTCCCCGCTCGGCCCGGACCCGGAGGAGGTCGCCACGACCGCGTTCGTGACCCCGGCCGAGCTGGCGGAGCGGCACGCGAAGGACACCTTCTCGGCCTGGTTCATGACGGTCCTGGACGCGGCCCGTCCCGCGGTCAGGGAGCTGACGGGCCCGTCCGTCGGCTGGTGAGGGCCCTCAGGACACGCGTACGGCCTTGAGCGGCAGGGCGGCCCAGATCACCTTGCCGCCACTGGACGTGTGCTCGACGTCGCAGGCCCCGCCCGCCTCCCGGGTGATCTCACGGACCAGGAGCAGTCCCCGGCCGCCCTCGCCGCTGTGGTCGGTCTCCAGGGCGGTCGGCCGGTAGGGGTGGTTGTCCTCCACGGACACCCGCACCCACTCCGCCCCCACGGCCACTTCCACGGCGAGCATCGGGGAGAGCAGGGCCGCGTGCCGCACGGCGTTCGTGACGAGTTCGGACACGATCAGCAGGAGGCCCTGGACGAGGTCCTCCGAGACGGGCACTCCCTGGCGGTACAGCAGGTCCCGGACGGCGTGCCGCGCCTGCGGGACCGACGCGTCGACGGCGGGGGCGGTGAAGCGCCACACCCCCTCGTACGGCAGCGGGTCCGGGGGGCCCGGGGCGACGGGGTCCGGTTCGCGGGGATCTTCTCCGCTGTCCGCCGGGCGAGGGCCGGACCCGCGCCCATGGTCGTCCATTCTTCGGTCGCCACCCTTGCGCTCGATTGTCACCACATGTCGAGTGTTGGCAGCGGGCCGCTCCCCTCCGGATGCCTGAACAGAAGTCAGCGCATATCGAACGCCTCCGACCGATTCGGCACGGAACAATTCGGATTCTGTCGGTCGACAGGCCGCCTCGTGCTGTTCGCTGACCATGCCGATGATCGGCGCCCCGCACGGAGGGCTAGCATCCGACGCATGGAGCTCCCGGAGCCGCAGCTGCTGCCCACCGTCACCGACTCGGTCGCCACCGTCGTGGTCCACCATCCGGCCAAGCGCAACGCCATGACGGCCGCGATGTGGCGGGCGCTGCCGCCGCTGCTGGACACGCTGGCCGCCGATCCGGGCGTCCGTGCGCTCGTGCTGACCGGTGCGGGCGGGACGTTCTGCGCGGGCGCCGACATCTCCACGCTGCGCTCGTCGCCCGAGGAGGCGCAGGGGCTCGCGGTGCGGGCCGAGGAGGCCCTGGCCGCCTTCCCGAAGCCGACGCTGGCGGCGGTGCGGGGGCACTGCGTGGGCGGCGGGTCGCAGCTGGCGGCCGCCTGCGATCTGCGGTTCGCCGAGGAGGGCGCGCTGTTCGGGGTGACACCGTCGAAGCTCGGGATCGTGTATCCGGCGTCCTCCACCAGGCGCCTGGTGTCGCTGGTCGGCCCTGCGACCGCCAAGTACCTGCTGTTCTCCGGCGAGTTGATCGACGCGGAGCGGGCACTGCGCACCGGACTGGTCGACGAGGTGCTCCCGGCGGGCGAACTGGACAAGCGGGCCGCGGAGTTCACCCGGATCCTGGCGTCCCGCTCGCAGCTCACGCAGGCCGCGGCGAAGGAGTTCGCCAACGGCCGCACGGACCGGGACGCGCACTGGAGCGAGCAGGCGCGCGGCAGCGGCGACACCGCGGAGGGGGTCGCCGCCTTCCTGGAGCGCAGGACACCGCGCTTCACCTGGACTACGTCAGGATGAAGCGGCTCTTGGAGCGGAACTCCTCGACGAGGTGCGCGGGCGCCTTCTGCGGCGAGCCCGCGTCGTAGGGCGGCTGCGGGTCGTACTCGGTCAACAGCTGTACGGCCTGGGCGTGTTCGTCGCCCGCGATCCTGCCGAGCAGTGTGAGCCCCATGTCGATCCCGGAGGAGACGCCCGCCGCGGTGACGTACTTGCCGTCGAACACGACCCGCTCGCCCGTCGGTTCGGCACCGAACTGCTTCAGGAAGTCCAGGGCCAGCCAGTGGGAGGTCGCACGGCGTCCCCGGAGCAGCCCGGCGGCCGCGAGCAGCAGGGAACCGGTGCACACGGACGTGGTCCAGGTGCTGGTGGCGTCGGCCGCGCGCAGCCAGTCGAGCAGCGCCCGGTTCTCCATCTGCGGGGTCTGCCCGGGGCCGCCCGGCACGATGACGATGTCGGGGTCCGGCACCTCGGCGAGCGTCCGGTCGGCGGTGAGCGCGAGCCTGCCGGTGTCGGTGCGCACGGGACCGGTCCGCTCCGCGACGAACACGGTCTCCGCGTCGGGCAGGCGGCCGAGGGTCTCGTAGGGTCCTACGGCGTCCAGGGCGGTGAAGCGGTCGAAGAGGACGATCGCGATCTGCACGGGGGGTCCTTTCAGCGGGCCGGGGTCGGGTGGAAGCGGCGGCGGTATTCGGAGGGGGCCGTGCCGAGGGCTCTGACGAAGGCGCGGCGCATGCCCTCGGGGGTGCCGTAGCCGCTGGCGCGGGAGATCTCCTCGACTCCGTCGGAGGTGTCCTCCAGGAGGCGGCGGGCGTGTTCGAGCCGGACCCGGTCGACGTACCGGCCCGGTGTCATGCCGGTCTCGGCCTGGAAGGCGCGGGCGAAAGTGGCGGGGCGAGAGGCGGGCGCGGGCGGCCAGGGTCTCGACGCTCAGGTCGCCGGCGGGGTGCTCGGTGATCCACTGCTGGACCTGGCGCAGCGGCTCGCGCTGTGCGGTCTGGGCGGCGAGCTGGGCGCTGAACTGGGCCTGGTTGCCGGGCCGGCGCAGGAAGACCACGAGGTGGCGCGCGATGACGAGGGCGGCGTCCCGGCCCAGGTCCTCCTCGACCAGGGCGAGCGCGAGGTCGATGCCCGAGGTGACACCGGCGGACGTGGAGACCTGTCCGTCGCGCACGTAGATCGGGTCGGGGTCCACCTCCACGGCCGGGTGGTCACGGGCGAGCTTGTCGCAGTACGCCCAGTGGGTGGTGACGCGGCGGCCGTCCAGGAGCCCCGCCTCGGCGAGCCGGATGGCACCGGTGCACACCGAGACCAGGCGTTCGGCCCGCGGGCCGTGCTCGCGCAGCCAGTCGGTCAGGAGCGCGTCGGGGCGCCGGGTGCCCTGGCCGCCGGGCACGACCAGGGTGTGCGGGGCGTCGGTGCGCGCGAGGGCTTCGTCCGGTACGACGGTCAGGCCGCTGGAGGTACGGACGGGAGCGCCGTCCGGTGAGGCCGTACGGATGCGGTACGTGCCCGGGGTGTGCTGCTCGGCTCCCGCGAAGACCTCCAGCGGGCCGGTGACGTCGAGGCTCTGCACGCCGTCGAAGAGGACGAGGAGAACGGTTCGCTGGGCCATGTCCCCGATTCTTGGGGCGGGTCGCGAAGGCCGCAATGACGAGTTCCCCACCTTTCCTGCCATGGCGAACCTCCCCGCAGCGGAGATACCAAGCGGTCGGTAACCTGCACGGCATGACTACTGCCGCCCTGGAACCGCGCGCCGGCCGACGCTGTCAGAACCCGCTGAACTCCCTGCACGCCGCGCACTACTTCTCTCCCGACCTGGGCAAGGAGATGGCCGCGATCGGTGTGACACACCCGAGGGCCGTCAACTTCGCGGTGCGGGCAGCCGCGCTGGGGCCGGTCGGCC
This sequence comes from Streptomyces sp. SAI-135, assembly GCF_029893805.1. NCBI lineage: Bacteria > Bacillati > Actinomycetota > Actinomycetes > Kitasatosporales > Streptomycetaceae > Streptomyces > Streptomyces sp. SAI-135. The sequence goes on along the minus strand of NZ_JARXYP010000002.1, from coordinate 7,666,296 downwards.
CGGGGGCGGTGACGGCCGCGTTCTACAACTACAAGCACGAACTGGTGGCCGAGCACGTGCCCGCCGTGTGGCGGACCGCCACGCCCGAACAAGTCCTCGCCGCACGCGCGCGTGCCGTCGACGCGACCCTGCGCCGCCTGCTCGGCGACGACGCCGTGGCGTCGGAGGGGATGGCCGAGGCCGCGCGGCTCGCGCTGCGGGCCACCGAGGCCTGCTCGCGCGCCGCGCGGCCGCTGTACTCCGCGCACGCCGACCTGCCGGTGCCCGAGGAACCCCACCTTGCGTTCTGGCACGCCGCGACGCTGCTGCGCGAGCACCGCGGCGACGGACACCTGGCCGTCCTGATGGCCGCGGAGCTGGACGGCCTTGAGGCCCTGGTGACCCACACCGCGACGGGCCGGGGCATGACCCCGTCCTGGGTGTTCACCACGCGCGGGTGGACCCGGCAGGAGTGGGACGCGGCCGTGGCTCGGCTCCGCGACCGCGGGCTGCTGGACTCCGACGGCGAGCTGACCGAGCGGGGCGTCGCCCTGCGGGAGGAGATCGAGGCGGAGACGGACCGGCTGGACCTCGCCCCCTACGAGCACCTCGGGGCCGAGGGCACAGGACGGCTGACGGAACTCGCTGTCGGGTTCACGCGCACCGCCCTGACCGCGGGGGCCTATCCCGCGGACCTGATCGGCAAGCGCTGATTTCGGCGCCGCGAAGATTGCCGGGCCGCTCGGGAGGTACCCGTCCTCTTCCCGGTCGTCGTGGCCGGGAGAGGAAAGGGGAAGCACATGTTCCGCGCGATCGCAGACGTCCTGCGCCAGATCGGTGGCGCCATCGCCACCGTGGTGACCCTGCCCTTCCGGGCACTGGCCCGGCTCTTCGGCGGTGCGTCCGGCTCCACGCGCAGCCGCAGTGCCTGACGACCCCGGCCCGATGACCGCGCCCTGATCCCCGACTGTCGGTGCCGCCTGCCACAATTGCCGCGCAACCTCAGTGAGAAGGCGGTACGGGATCGTGACGACACCCGGGTCCAGCGGGTCCACCAGCGCAGGGTCGATCGAAGGCAGGATCGCCGAGGAACTCGGCGTACGGGAGCGGCAGGTGAAGGCCGCCGTGGAACTGCTCGACGGCGGTTCCACGGTTCCCTTCATCGCCCGCTACCGCAAGGAAGCGACCGAGATGCTCGACGACGCGCAGCTGCGCACGCTCGAGGAGCGGTTGCGGTATCTGCGGGAGCTGGAGGAGCGGCGGACGGCGATCCTCGACTCGGTGCGCGAGCAGGGCAAGCTCACCGAGGAGCTGGAGGCGCGGATCCGGGGCGCGGAGACGAAGGCGCGCCTGGAGGACATCTATCTGCCCTTCAAGCCGAAGCGCCGCACCAAGGCGCAGATCGCCCGCGAGGCCGGTCTGGAGCCGCTCGCCGAGGGCCTGCTCGGGGACCCGGGTGTCGCGCCGCTCGCCGCTGCCGCCGCGTTCGTGGACGCCGGCAAGGGCGTGCCCGACGCGCAGGCCGCGCTGGACGGCGCCCGCGCGATCCTCACCGAGCGCTTCTCGGAGGACGCCGACCTGATCGGCGAGCTCCGCGAGCGCATGTGGGTGCGCGGGCGCCTGGTCGCCAAGGTGCGCGAGGGCAAGGAGGAGGCGGGCGCCAAGTTCGCCGACTACTTCGACTTCTCCGAGCCCTTCACCGACCTTCCCTCGCACCGGATTCTCGCGATGCTGCGCGGCGAGAAGGAAGAGGTCCTGGACCTTGTCCTGGAGCCCGAGGAGCCCTCCGAGCAGCCGGGCCCCTCCTCGTACGAGGGCGTCATCGCCTCCAGGTTCGGGATCTCCGGCCGTGGCCGCCCCGGCGACAAGTGGCTGACGGACACCGTCCGCTGGGCCTGGCGGACCCGCATCCTCGTGCACCTCGGCATCGACCTCAGGCTGCGGCTGCGGACGGCCGCCGAGGACGAGGCGGTCAACGTGTTCGCGGCCAACCTCCGCGACCTGCTGCTCGCCGCCCCGGCCGGCACGCGCGCGACGCTCGGCCTGGACCCCGGCTTCCGTACGGGCGTGAAGGTCGCCGTGGTCGACGCGACCGGCAAGGTCGTCGCCACCGACGTCATCCATCCGCACGTCCCGGCCAACCGGTGGGACGAGGCCATCGCCAAGCTGGCCCGGCTGGCCAAGGAGCACGCGGTCGAGCTGATCGCGATCGGCAACGGCACGGCGTCCCGCGAGACCGACAAGCTCGCCGGGGAACTGATCACCAGGCACCCGGAGCTGAAGCTCACCAAGGTGATGGTGTCCGAGGCGGGCGCCTCCGTGTACTCGGCCTCCGCGTTCGCCTCGCAGGAGCTGCCGGACATGGACGTGTCGCTGCGCGGTGCGGTCTCCATCGCGCGCCGGCTCCAGGACCCGCTGGCCGAGCTGGTGAAGATCGACCCGAAGTCGATCGGCGTCGGCCAGTACCAGCACGACCTGTCCGAGGTGAAGCTGTCGCGCTCCCTGGACGCGGTGGTCGAGGACTGTGTCAACGGCGTGGGGGTCGACGTCAACACGGCGTCCGCCCCGCTGCTCGCCCGGGTCTCCGGCATCACCTCCGGGCTGGCCGAGAACATCGTGTCCCACCGGGACGCCAACGGCCCCTTCACGTCCCGCACCGAGCTGAAGAAGGTGGCCCGGCTGGGCCCCAAGGCGTACGAGCAGTGCGCCGGGTTCCTGCGGATCCGCGGCGGCTCCGACCCGCTGGACTCCTCCAGCGTGCACCCCGAGGCGTACCCGGTGGTGCGGAGGATGGTGAAGACCGCGGGGCAGGAGGTGGCGTCCCTCATCGGGAACACCGGCGTGCTGCGGTCGTTGAGGCCGCAGGACTTCGTGGACGAGACGTTCGGGCTGCCCACCGTGACCGACATCCTCAAGGAGCTGGAGAAGCCGGGGCGCGACCCTCGGCCCGCCTTCAGGACGGCGACCTTCAAGGAGGGCGTCGAGAAGATCTCCGACCTGGTCGCCGGGATGGTGCTGGAGGGGGTCGTGACCAACGTGGCGGCCTTCGGGGCGTTCATCGACGTCGGTGTCCACCAGGACGGACTGGCGCATGTCTCCGCGCTGTCGAAGGCGTTCGTCAAGGACCCGCGGGACGTGGTGAAGCCCGGGGACATCGTCAAGGTGAAGGTGCTGGAGGTCGACATCCCGCGCAAGCGGATCTCGTTGACGCTGCGGCTGGACGACGAAGCCCAGGCCAAGTCCTCGGGTGGGGAACGGCGTCAGCCTCAGCGGGGTGGACGTCCGCCTCAGCAACGGCAGCAGCGGCAGGCTCCTGCTCCGGGGAACAGTGCGATGGCTGACGCGTTGCGCAAGGCGGGGCTGCTCAACCCGAAGAACGGCAGGCGCTAGTACAGGTCGTGGGGAACTGCGGGCCCGTTGTGGCTGGTCGCGCAGTTCCCCGCGCCCCTAGGGAGTCTCGGTCACCTTGCCCGACACGACCTCCAAGCGGCGCGTCACTCTCACCGCGTCCAGCATCCGGCGATCATGTGTGACCAGGAGCAGGGTGCCCTCGTAGGCGTCCAGGGCTGATTCCAGCTGCTCGATCGCCGGGAGGTCCAGGTGGTTGGTCGGCTCGTCCAGGACCAGGAGGTTGACGCCCCGGCCCTGGAGAAGGGCCAGCGCCGCCCGCGTCCGCTCGCCCGGTGACAGGGTGGCCGCCGAGCGCGTGACGTGGTCGGACTTCAGGCCGAACTTGGCCAGCAGGGTGCGGACCTCCACCGGTTCCGTGTCCGGGACCGCCGCGCAGAACGCGTCCAGGAGGGACTCCTCGCCGAGGAACAGCTCGCGGGCCTGGTCGACTTCGCCGATCAGGACGCCGGAACCGAGGGACGCCTGGCCGGAGGTGAGCGGCACCCGGCCCAGCAGGGCGCCGAGCAGGGTGGACTTGCCGGCGCCGTTCGCACCCGTGACCGCCACCCGGTCCGCCCAGTCGATCTGGAGGGACACCGGGCCGAGGACGAAGTCGCCCTGGCGCACCTCGGCGTCCCGCAGCGTCGCCACGACCGCGCCCGAGCGGGGGGCCGAGGCGATCTCCATGCGCAGTTCCCACTCCTTGCGCGGCTCCTCGACCACGTCCAGGCGTTCGATCATGCGCTGGGTCTGGCGGGCCTTCGCGGCCTGCTTCTCGCTGGCCTCGCTGCGGAACTTGCGGCCGATCTTGTCGTTGTCGTTGCTCGCCTTGCGGCGGGCGTTCTTCACGCCCTTGTCCATCCAGGAGCGCTGCATCTGCGCCCGGTCCTGGAGGGCGGCCCGCTTGTCGGCGTACTCGTCGTAGTCGTCCCGGGCGTGCCGGCGGGCGACCTCGCGCTCCTCCAGGTAGGCCTCGTAACCGCCGCCGTAGAGAGTGATCCGCTGCTGGGCCAGGTCGAGTTCGAGGACCTTGGTGACCGTGCGGGTGAGGAACTCGCGGTCGTGGCTGACCACCACCGTGCCGGCCCGCAGGCCCTTCACGAACCGCTCCAGGCGCTCCAGGCCGTCCAGGTCGAGGTCGTTGGTGGGCTCGTCGAGGAGGAAGACGTCGTAGCGGGAGAGCAGGAGCGAGGCGAGGCCGGCCCGGGCCGCCTGGCCGCCGGACAGGGAGGTCATCGGCTGGTCCAGGTCGACCGCCAGGCCGAGGGAGTCGGCGACCTCCTCGGCCCGTTCGTCGAGGTCGGCGCCGCCGAGGTCCAGCCAGCGCTCCAGGGCGGTGGCGTACGCGTCGTCGGCGCCGGGGGCCTCGTCGACCAGGGCCTGGGTCGCCTCGTCCATCACCCGCTGGGCCTCGGCGACTCCGGTGCGGCGGGCGAGGAACGCGCGCACGGTCTCCCCCGGGCGCCGCTCGGGCTCCTGCGGCAGGTGCCCGACGGTGGCCGTCGGCGGGGAGAGCCGGAGCTCACCCTCCTCGGGGGCGAGCAGGCCCGCGAGCATCCTGAGCAGCGTGGACTTGCCCGCGCCGTTGGCCCCGACCAGGCCGATCACATCACCGGGCGCGACGACGAGGTCGAGCCCGCTGAACAGGGAGCGGTCGCCGTGGCCGGCGGCGAGGTTCTTGGCGACGAGGGTGGCAGTCATCAGACCGTCGATCCTAGTGGCCGCCCCGGACCGGACGCTCCCCGGTCTCTCAGCGCGCCATCGCCTCCACCAGCACACTTGTCGAGGTCCGCGCCACCACGAAGGACTCCCCCCTGACCGCCTTCGGGTCCAGGGCGATCCGGTGCCTGCCGGCCTCCAGGACGCCGTCGAAGACCTCGTGGGCGTGGGTGCGGTACAGCCGGTCGAGGCGGTACGCCGTCAGACGCACCCGGCACGGCGAGGTGACCTCGACGCCGGCCTCGCCGTCGGCGACGACCAGGCGGGTCAGCCGGCGCTGTGCGACCGGGCTGCGGTCCAGGGCGTGCTCTATCTGGGCCACGAGCAGCGGGACGATCGGGGCGAGCCCGTCGACGTAGGCCACGTCGACGCCGGCGCGTTCGAAGGAGCGGCGTACGGCGGCCCGTTCCTCCTCGGTGACCGCGCGGCCGAAGGCGACGGCGCCGTAACCGCGCAGTTCGTCGGCGTGGACGGATCCCACCTCGCGGGTGATGTCGGCGCCGATGCCGATGGCACGCAGGGCGGCGGCGAGCTTGGCGAGGACGGCGACGCGGGCGCCGACGAGCAGGACGCGGCGGCGGCCGCCCTCCGTCTCGGCGGCACTCTGGAGCAGGGAGGCGAGCGCCGCGCGGTACTCGGCGCCCCGGAAGCGGAACGGCCCGATGCCGTGGTAGCCGTTGAGCTGGAGGTCCACGGCCTCCTCGGTCTGCCAGGCGAAGTCGCGCCAGATGACGTCCTCGCCGTCCCGCTCGATGACGGCGGTGACGGCACCGCAGGCGAGGTCCTCGCACTCGGGGCAGCCGTAGACGACATGACGACCGTCCGGAAGCGGGGCGTCCGTCTCGCCCAGGAGGCTGCGGACCTGGGCGGTGAAGATGGCGGGCGGGACGTCGGAGGCGAGGGGGGAGACGGCGTCGAGGTCGGAGAGCTGGAAGAGGAGCGGGCGGCCGTCGACGATGAAGTCCACGAAGTCCCGGTGCACCTGGAAGTCTCCGTTGGCGAGGACTCCACCGGCACGCATCGCCGGTGCCAGGCCGAAGGTCGCGTATGCGGCAGACATGGTGTGAGTATTCCCGGCTTCGGGCCGGTATGAGCGCGGCACGGGTTCATTCCGCCGACGCGGTGCGGCACAAGCGCCCGACGGCCGCGAGGAGTTGGTGGCGCGGTCCGGCGTGCCCGGCGTACGCATGGTCGAAGGGGGACCGTCCGGAGAGGGGGTGACCGTGGGCGCGGAGGAGGCGGACGGGGCTCGCCTCCTCCCGGCGTTGCCCCGTGCTCAGCTGTGGTCGTGGCCCAGCGGGTCGCCCTCCGTCTCGGTGCCGGGGCCCGGGCCGATCTGGATGCCGAAGTCGCCGTCGTACTTGCGGTGGCCCTCGATCACGGCCAGTTCGACGGCCTCGGAGCCCATCTCGCCACGCACGATGACCGGGTCGCGGCGCAGGTCGCGCAGGAGGGCCACGCACATGCCGATCATCACGAGGACGAAGGGCGCGGCGGCCAGGATCGTGAGGTTCTGCAGTCCGGTGAGCGCGTCGCCCTGGCCGCTGCCGACGAGCAGCATGATGGCGGCGACGGCTCCGGTGACCACGCCCCAGAACACGACGACGAAACGGCCGGGTTCGAGGGCGCCCTTCTGGGAGAGCGTACCCATCACGATGGACGCGGCGTCGGCGCCGGAGACGAAGAAGATGCCGACCAGGATCATCACGAGCAGGCTGGTCACGGTGGCGACGGGGAACTCCTGGAGGACGCCGAAGAGTTGGCCCTCGGGGGTGTCCTCGCCGCCGAGCGCGCCGCCCTCCTTGAGCTTCATGGCCGTACCGCCGAAGATCGCGAACCAGACGAGGCTGACCGTGCTGGGCACGAGGATGACGCCGCCGACGAACTGCCGGATGGTGCGGCCGCGGCTGATGCGGGCGATGAACATGCCGACGAAGGGCGTCCAGGAGATCCACCAGGCCCAGTAGAAGACGGTCCAGCTGCCGAGCCAGTCCGCCACTCCCTTGCCGCCGCTGGCCTCGGTGCGGCCGGCGAGCTGGGGCAGGTCGCCGAGGTAGGAGAAGATCGAGGTGGGCAGCAGGTCGAGCACGATGATCGTGGGGCCCGCGACGAACACGAACACCGCGAGGACCAGCGCGAGCACCATGTTGGTGTTGGACAGCCACTGGATGCCCCGCTCGATGCCGGAGACGGCCGACAGCACGAAGGCCAGGGTCAGCACGGCGATGATCGTGACGAGCAGACCGGTGCTGACGTCGTCCATCCAGTCCAGCTCCTGGAAACCGGAGCCGATCTGGAGGGCACCGAGGCCGAGGGAGGCCGCGGAGCCGAAGACGGTGGCGATGATCGCGAGGATGTCGATCACCCGGCCGGCGGCGCCGTTGGCGTGCTTCTCCCCGATGAGGGGGGTGAACACGGCGCTGATGGTCTGGCGCCGGCGCTTGCGGAAGGTGCTGTAGGCGATGCCGAGCCCCACCACCGCGTAGATCGCCCAGGGATGCAGCGTCCAGTGGAAGAGGGTCGTGGCCATCGCCGTCTCCATGCGTTCACCGGAGTTGGCGGGACTCGTGCCCGGGGGCGGGGTCGTGTAGTGCGACAGGGGCTCGCTGACGCCGTAGAACATCAGGCCGATCCCCATGCCGGCGCTGAACATCATCGCCACCCAGGACACCGTCCTGAACTCGGGCTCCTCGCCCTCGGCGCCGAGGTGGATGCGGCCGTAGCGGCTCATCGCGAGCCACAGGGCGAACACCACGAAGCACGAGGCGGCCAGCATGAAGGCCCAGCCGCCGTTGTGGATCAGTCCGCTCAGCAGGGTGGTGGAGACGTCCTCCAGGGAGTCCGTCGCCGTCCAGCCCCAGATCACGAAGGCCAGGGTGATGACGGCGGTGACACCGAACACCACCCGGTCGGTCTCGTGGCCGAGAATGCCCGCGGGAAATCCTCGGCCGCCTCTCTTCTTCAGGTCTTCAGTCATCTGCGGCGCCTTCCCCTGGAGCGGTGGATACCCCGGTTTTCACACAGTTCCCCAGGACCTACCACAGGTGCCGCAGATCTCGACCGATTCAGCAGCCGGTGTCGGGCTCCCCGGCCGTCAGGTGGTACGGCGCGCGTTCGTCGAGGAGCAGCGGGACGAGGGCGCGCAGGGGCTGGTCCAGGGGGACGTAGGTGCCCCTGGACCGCACCCCGTGCAGGGCGAGTTCGTCCTTCACCTCCGTGTACTGGGCGTCGGTGAGCCGGTAGCCGCAGGGCGGGTCCTGCATCACCTCGGCGGGTTCGGGTGGGTCGTTGTCGGCGCCGCCGAGGAAGACGGGTCCGGCCGGGGGCCGGTGGCGGGCCTCGGTGGTGGCCTTCTCGATCCGGCCGCGGCGCTCCTCGGCGAACCCGAACAGGCCTTTCAACGCGGCCAGTTGGGAGTCCACCCGACGCCGGTTGTTGCGCGCCGGGTCCGGGTCCGCGAGCGGTTCGACCCTGCTCTCGATCAGCAGGCCGATCGCGTGCTTGACGCCGGACATGTTGCGCAGGATGCGTTCCTGACCGTCACCGGCGACCTGTCTGAGGGGGTCGCCGGTGACCGGGTCGGTCCAGATGCCGTACGTGCCGGTCGAGTACCCGGCGTCTTCGGCGGCCGGTCGTACGTACGCCCGCGACAGGGTCTCGGCCTCGTCGTGGACGGCCTCGTCGGTGTTGAGGTTGCGGGGCCAGAGGTCGAAGAGGTCCTTGTCGTAGTAGCGGGGTGTGGCGGAGTACTCGTGCAGGTCGTAGATCACGTCCGGGCGCCGGTCCCGTACGACCTTCGCCATGGCGCGGGCCTCGGCGGTGGCGAGGGCGAGGTGGTCGCGGTTGATGTCGACGCCGTCGCTGTTGCCGCGGGTGTCGGCGGCCCGGCCGTCCGGGTTGGCGGTGGGCACGACCAGCACGGTGGTGCGGTCGAGGAAGCGCCGGGTGCGGGCGTCCTTCGCGTAGGCCAGGTCGCGGACCTTGCTGAGACAGGCCTCGCGGCCGGAGGGTTCGTCGCCGTGCTGGCTGCACACGAGCAGGACCTTGTTCTGGGCGTGACGGGCGCCGATCCGCACGAGCTGGAGCGGGCGGCCCTGTTTCGTGGTGCCGATGCGGTCCACCAGGACCCGGCCGCTCGCCCGGTCGACCCGGGTGAGGAAGTCCTGTTCCTCGCCCTCGCTCGTCCAGCGGGCGCCGGCCGACTGCTCGAAGCCGGTGCGGGGCGGGGCCTCGCCGGCTTCGGCCGGTGCCGCGACCAGGGAGGCGGCGAGCGCCGCCACGCTCGCGGTGACCGCCCGGATCACCGTCCTGCCTCCGGGACGCGCTGGGCGGTGCGCGGGGCCCGGACACCGTCGAGGGCTCCCGCCTCGCGTGCTACGGCCGCCCCGGCGCCCTTCGTCGCGTGCGCGAACGCGGCGGCGCCGCCGACCAGCGGGACGCGGGCCGAGGTGCGGGCGAGGTCGATCGTGAGGGTGGGCCTGGTGGACGGCGGGTCGATGAGGTCCCTGTCGGTGCCCGCGACGATCAGGGCGAGACGGTGGCCGGCCGGCACGACGTGGTCCGTGGCTCCGAGGTCGAGGGTGAGGGTGTAGGCCTTGCCCGGGGTGAGCGGGACGCCCTTGCCGGGGTCGGCGTAGGTGCCGAGGTCGGCCCAGCCGCGGCTGACCACTGTGTAGTCGACGGCGGTGGTCCTGGCCTGTGTCCGCTTGAAGCAGGCGCTGTCTCCGGCGGTGCTCGCACCCCAGCAGGTGCGGTCGGTGAGCGTGGTGATGCCCTCGCCGCTCGCCGCGTAGTCGCGGATGGTGTCGGGGCCGAGGTCCACGAGGACGGCGGAGAGATGGGCCGTCGAGGTGGTCGGCGTCGCGGTGACGGTCACCTTGGAGGAGCCGGACAGGCGGAGGTCCCTGGTGAGGGTGCCGGTGGTGAAGCCCGCCTTGTCGGGGGTGGCGGTGTCGATCCGTGCGGCCCAGTCGGTCTCGCTGAGCGCCGGGTCGTCGGTGAAGGTCTCGGTGCCCTTGGCCTTGCTGAGGCCGAGGGTGCCCACGCCGGGCGAGGTGCCCTGCGCGGGGCGCACGGTGGTGGCCGAAGTGCCGCGCGGGGGCCAGGACTTGGAGGTGACCCACTGGTCGGGCCGGCGTTCGATGTCGGCCATGGGCTCGCGGTCGATGCCGTTGTCGTAGCCGAGGAGCTCGTGGTCGAACCAGCGGTGCAGGGTGTCGACCCATTCCGCGCGCCGGAAGTCGAAGGGGTCGACGTGTCCGGTCTGGGAGAGCCAGATCTTGCGCTCTACGCCGTTCTTCGCGAGGGCGTCCCACCACGGACCGACGTGCTGGAGGCGGACGTTGAGGTCCTGCATGCCGTGCACGAGGAAGACGCTGGCCTTGACCTTGCGCGCGTCCTTCACGTAGTCGCGCTCGGTCCACAGCGGGGTCCAGTCGCCGGTGCGGGGGGCCTGGTCGACAAGTTTCTGCTGGACGGCGGCGCACTTGGCGCGGGCGTCGGGGCTGTCGACGTAGTCGGAGAGCCAGTCGGGGCCGGAGTCGTAGAGCGGGGCGCCCTGGGCGAAGTAGTAGTCGTACCAGGTGGAGATGGCGCTGATCGGGACGATGGTCTTCAGGCCCTGCACGCCGGTGGCGGCGACGCCGTTGGCGATGGTGCCGTCCCAGCTCTTGCCGATCATGCCGGTTCTGCCGTTGGTCCAGCCTGCCTTGGCCTTCGTGGCGCCCGTGCGGGTCGTGTAGGCGGTGCCCCGGCCGTTCAACCAGTCGACGACCGCCTTGGCGGACTGGACGTCGGAGCGGCCGCCGACGTCCACACAGCCGTCGGAGCGGTTGGTGCCGGCGAGGTCGACGCCGACGAAGGCGTAGCCGCGGGGCACGAAGTAGTTGTCGTAGAACAGCGGCATCCGGACGACGTTGCCGTTCGCGTCGTACGTCTTCAGCTGGCTCTCGTTGCCGCGGCCGCAGCAGGAGTAGTACGGGCTGGCATCCATGATGACCGGCACCTTGCGGCCCTGCCTGGCGGGTTCGCGGGGCCGGACGATGTCGACGGCGACGCGGTCGGTCCTGCCGTCCCCGTCGCCGTCGAGCCGGGTGTCCACCCAGACGGCCTCGCGGACGGCGTTCTCGTACGAGTAGACGGGTTGGCTCTCCCTCGGGGAGGCGGCCTCGGCGGTCGCGGGTGCGAGGAAGGTCGCCAGCAGGGCGGCGGTGGCCGCGGTGGCGGTCGCGAGCGGTCTCCAGGTCGTGAAGCGCGTGCGTATCGACATGCGCGGACGGTACTGCGGTCAACTCCCGTACAAAAGAGGGCCCCTTGAGTCCGTGACGGCCGAATGGCGATCGTGTGACAGGGGTGGCCGTGGACACATCCAGCTCACAGGTGGTGAATAGGCTGCGAACAGACCTCGTGCCCCTACGACTTGGAGCTTTCGTGCACCGCAGACTCATCGCACCGGGCGCACTCGCGGCGGCCTCCCTGATGCTGGCGATCCCGGCGTCGGCGGCCGGCTTCTCCCCCGGCGCTCCGGGTGTCGGCGACCCCTACTACCCGGACTACGGCAACGGCGGATACGACGTCTCCCACTACGACCTGCGGCTGAAGTACCAGCCGGCCACGGACGAACTGGAGGGCACCGCCACCCTCCTGGCGCGCACCACACAGGACCTGTCCCGCTTCGACCTGGACTTCCTGCTCGACGTGAGCGAGGTACGCGTCAACGGCGCGAAGGCGTCCTTCGCCACGTCGGGCGAGCACGAGCTGGAGATCACGCCGAAGTCGCCCCTGGCCAAGGGCACGTCCGCCACCGTGGTGGTCCGCTACCGCGGGGTGCCGTCGTCGAAGCAGGCGTACGGCTTCACGAGCTGGCACCGCACCGCGGACGGCGGGGTCGGGGCGAACGAGCCCGAGGCCGCCTGGTGGTGGTTCCCGAGCAACGACCACCCGCTCGACAAGGCCACCTACGACGTGTCGGTCCTGGTGCCCGACGGCACCCAGGCCATCTCCAACGGCACGCTCCAGTCGACGAGTTCGCGCCTGGGCTGGACCCGCTGGAACTGGCGCTCCGACAAGCCGCAGGCCACCTACCTGGCGACGCTCGCCGTCGGCCGCTTCGACCTGTCGACCGGCACGACCGACAGCGGCATCCCCGTCGTCAACGCCTACAGCAAAGACCTCGGCGCCAACGACGGTGCCGCGCGGGCCAGCGTCGAGCGGACCGGGGAGATCGCCGACTGGCTGAGCGGCTACTTCGGTCCGTACCCCTTCGACGCGCTCGGCGGATACGTGCCGAACACGAACACCGGGTACGCCCTGGAGACCCAGACCCGGCCCTTCTACAGCCCGCGCCAGTTCGCCAACGGCTCCAACACCTCCGTGGTGGTGCACGAGTTGGCCCACCAGTGGTACGGCGACCTGGTGTCCGTGCGCGGCTGGAAGGACATCTGGATCAACGAGGGCTTCGCACGGTACGCCCAGTGGCTGTGGTCCGAGCACGAGAACGAGGGCACGGCCCAAGAACTCGCCGACTACGTGTACTCCTCGCACCCGGCCGACGACCCGTTCTGGACGGTCAGGCCGGGTGACCCCGGGCCGGAGAACCAGTTCGACATCGCCGTCTACGACCGGGGGGCGCTGGCCCTCCAGGCGCTGCGCAACGAGATCGGCGACGACGCGTTCTTCGCGGTGCTGAAGGGCTGGCCGCAGAAGTACGCGTACGGCAACGCCTCGGTCGCCGACTTCCAGAGGTACGCCGAGGAGGTCTCGGGGCAGCCGCTGGCCGGGCTGTTCGACACCTGGCTGTTCCAGCCGTCGAAGCCGGCGGCGCCCGCGGCGCGGGGGGCGTCCATCGCGAGGACGGCTGAGTCCCACGCGCAGCCGAGGTCGTGGCGGAAGATTGCGGCGACGAACGACGTGCACGAGCACGGCGAGTAGGGCCTCGGGGCGCCTTCGGGGCGGTCCTATCCTTCGACGCCCGTCGAGGTGTGGGCCGCTCCGACCGGCTTGGACTCCGGTGAACCGCGCTGTCTGAGGTAGACGGAGAGGATGGCCATGGAGGCCACCGCGAGGAGTTCGGACTGCCAGTTCTGCAGGGTGCGGCTCCAGAAGTCCGCGGAGCCTATGTAGCTGGTCCAGCTCACGGGCGCCTGGAGCTCGCGGAGTTGCTCCTCGTTGTAGGCGGCGACCCCGCCGATCGACTGGGCCAGCCACGACAGGACGAAGATGGCCCCCATGACCAGCCCGAGGGAGTGGGAGTAGAGACCCTGGCGCAGTCCGCCGGCGGCGGCCCAGCGCGGGGAGTCGCGGTGGGCGTACCGCCCGGCCTGCTGGTCCCGGTCGGACTCCGTCCCGGCCTTGTGCATCTCCTTCGACTCGGGCGAGCCGCGCTGGAGGAGCCAGACGGTCGCGGTGATGTAGAGGAAGAACTGCAGGTATTCCGACTGCCAGTTCTCGGTCACGTCGACCGCGAAGTCGGAGGACATGAGGTACTCGCCGAAGCCGACCTGGGCGAGTCCCGCGGTGGTGAGCTGGTTGTTGAAATCGGCGTAGCCCGCGATCGCCTGTCCGGCGAGGGCCAGCAGGAACCCGATGCCGAAGGCGAGGCCGAGACCGTTGTCGCGCAGGAAGCCGCGGGTGCGTGTGGTCATCGGTGCATCAGCCCCAGGGCGATGAAGTACGCGAGGCCGCTGAGGACGACGACCAGGCAGAGCGTGAACATGGTCCGCATGTGCCGTCAGCCTCCCTGGAGGGTGCACTGGTACGGCCGGCCCGGGCGCGGGGTGCAGCCGGCCGCGACGACTTTCCAGCCGTCGGGGAACAGGGAGAGGAACAGGGTGTCCGCGTCCAGGACGACGCGGGCCTGTCTGCCGTAGAGGTCGACCCGGTGGGTGGTGCCGCCGAGGGGGATGTCCTGGGAGGAGATCGCCTTTGCGCAGCTCTCCTTCTCGGACTCCTCCAGTTCGCTCCGGGTCTCCGGTGCGAGGGCGGTGCAGAGGCCGGCCGGGTCGTCGGCGCGCAGCAGCCGCTCGAATCCGCCGGCGGCGGCCTCGGCGTCGGACCGGCGCTCCCCGGGGCTGCCGCAGCCCGCGAGGACCAGTCCGAGCAGGGCCGGGAGTACCAGCGTGCTGATCCGCCGCGCCTTTCTCACCTGCCCCGGGTACCCGGTTCCTCCTCTTTCAAGAGCCGGGAGACGCGGGCGCGGAGCGTGTCCCCGGTGATCGCGTCGGTCTGTGCGGCCGGCACCGTGCAGGCGTGGGCGCCGGCCACCGCGCCGTACAGGGCGCACCGGTGCGGGGGTTCGCCGGTCAGGCGGCCGTGGAGGAAGGCGGCCGCGAAGGCGTCACCGGCGCCGTTGGAGTCGATCACGGGGGCGGGTGGGGCGACCGGCGGGACGTGGGTCAGCTCGTCGTCGGTGAGGAGGTACGCGCCCTCGGCGCCGGCGGTGGCGACGACCACCTCGGCGCGGCCGCGGGCGGCGATGTCGCGCAGGGTGCGCTCGGGGTCGGTGAGGGCGGCCGCGGACAGGAAGACCACGTCGGCCGCGAGGGCGAACGGCTCGTGGTACGGGTTGTGGCCGTCCCAGTCGTGGAGGTCGGTGGAGAGGGTGGCGCCGGTCTCCCGGAGGAGCGGGAGGGCGTGGGCGCAGGGGTGGGTGATCGAGACGTGGACATGGCGGCTGGCTTCGGCCAGGGGCCGCAGGATGTCCGGCGGGATGCGGTCGTCGGCGTGGGCGCGGCTGGTGTCGTAGAGGGACAGGCGCCGACCGTCGGGGCCGACGAGGTTGACCGCCCGCTTGGTGCCGGCGGGCTGGGGCACGGCGGTGAGCGCGATGCCGCGGTCGCGGTGCAGGGCGCGGACGAGCTCGCCCTCGGGGTCGTCACCGAGGAAGTCGAGGTGGTGGGTGTTCAGGCCGAGGGCGGCGAGGCCCACGGCGACGAAGTCCCCGGTCTGTCCGGCGCGGGTACGGATACCGGAGTCGATCATGTAGCTGTCGGCGTAGGGCAGGGGCAGCTCGGGGACGTACACGATGGTGTCCACCCCGGCCCCGCCCAGCACGAGCACGTCGATGTCCCGGCTCATGTCAGCCCTCCCCGTGGTCGTAGACGGCGACCGCGAGGTCCGCCCTCTCGCCGTGGGGCTGCGGGCAGGAGGCGACCGCGGGTCGTCTGCGGCCGTTCGCGCAGTTCCCCGCGCCCCTTCGGGGCACGTCCCTCGCCGCAGGTCGACATGTTCCTCTCCGGTTCCGGCCGGTGTCGGGACACCGCCACGACGAAGCCCCTGCACCAGCCCCCCCCGTGCCGTTGCAGACATGCGCGATCAGTTTGACGCCACCGTAGGGGGTGTCACTGACAGTGGGCTTCCTCAGTCGGTGAGTTCGGTCAGTTCCCGGTCTGTCGTTCGCTGGACCCTGCGGCGGATGCCGAACCAGCCGGCGATCAGGAGTACCGCGATCACCGGGATCAGCAGGAGTGTCCTGCGGCCGACCTCGGGGTCGTTCCACATCATCCCCAGGCAGGCCAGGAGGAAGGCGATCGTGGTGATCTCGGTGACCGGGCTGAAGGGCAGGCGGAAGGAGGGGCGGGTGAGCAGGCCGGAGCGGGCGCGGCGGACGAAGACCAGGTGGCAGACCATGATGATCACCCAGGTGCTGATGACGCCGAGGGAGGCGACGTTCAGCACGATCTCGAAGGCCTGGCTCGGCATGAGGTAGTTCAGGACCACGCCGAGGACGCAGACCGCGCAGGTGAGGAGGATGCCGCCGTAGGGGACCTGGCTGCGGTTCATCCTGGCCGTGAACCTCGGGGCCGAGCCCGCCGTCGCCATCGAGCGCAGGATGCGGCCCGTGGAGTACAGGCCCGAGTTCAGCGAGGACATCGCCGCCGTCAGGACGACCAGGTTCATCACGTCACCGGCCGCCGGGACGCCGATCTTCGACAGGACCGTGACGAAGGGGCTCTCGTCGGCGGAGTAGACCGAGCCCGGCAGGAGCAGGGCGAGGAGGACGACCGAGCCGACGTAGAACAGGGCCACCCGCCACATGATCGAGTTCACCGCGCGCGGGACGACCTTCTCCGGTTCCGCGGTCTCGCCGGCCGCGACACCGACCAGTTCGAGGGCGGCGTACGCGAAGATCACGCCCTGCATGACGAGGACGACCGGCATCACGCCGTGCGGGAAGACTCCGCCGTTGTCGGTGATCACGCCCGGACCGGGTGTGCCGCCGCCCACCTCGTGCCGGGTGGCCAGCAGGAAGATGCCGATCAGCATGAAGCCGACGAGCGTGGCGACCTTGATGATCGCGAACCAGAACTCCATCTCCCCGAAGATCTTCACCGAGATCAGGTTCACGGCGAGGACGACGGCGAGCGCGATCAGGGCGAGCGTCCACTGCGGGATGTCGGTGAACAGGCTCCAGTAGTGCGTGTAGAGCGCGATCGCGGTGATGTCGGCGATGCCGGTGGTCGACCAGTTCAGGAAGTACATCCAGCCGGCGACGTACGCGCCCTTCTCGCCGAGGAACTCGCGCGCGTACGACACGAAGGAGCCCGAGGAGGGCCGGTAGAGGACCAGCTCGCCCAGGGCGCGGACGACGAAGAAGGCGAAGACGCCGCAGACCAGGTAGGCCAGTGCCAGCGCCGGGCCCGCCGTGTGGAGGCGTCCCCCGGCGCCCAGGAAGAGGCCGGTGCCGATCGCGCCGCCGATGGCGATCATGTTGACGTGGCGGGCCTTGAGGTCCTTGCTGTAGCCGGCGTCGCCCGCGTCGGCGGGCACCCGGGCCACGTCGGTGCGGGAGGCGGCCTGTGCCGAGTGCACGGCGTCCTTGCTCACAGTGGTTCCACTCTCTGGTGCGCCCCGGCGGGTCTCGCGCGGGTTGTCCGGACGTGCGTCGGCCCGTGCCTCCTGGTGAAAGGCACAGGCCAAGGGGCCTCCTTCCCCGGAAACCGCCCCGCACGCGGTGGCGGACGTCACAGCGGGAGTCGTCGCACATGATCGGAAAGGGGCTGCCGACCGGGTGTCACAGCAATGGTGAGACAGCGATACTGCTGCACATGACGACCGACCCCTCCCCCGGTGCCGAGGAGCAGACCCTCACCGTCGACGAGCTGGCCGCGCGGGCCGGCGTCACGGTCCGCACGGTCCGCTTCTACGCCACGCGCGGCCTGCTGCCGCCGCCGGTGATCGGTCCGCGCCGGGTCGGTCACTACGGCCGCGAGCACCTCGCGCGCCTCGCGCTGATCGAGGAGCTCCAGAACCAGGGGATGACGCTCGCGGCGATCGAGCGGTACGTGCAGCAGCTCCCGGCCGGTCTGAGCGCCCACGACCTCGCGATCCACCGGGCCGTGGTGGCCTCCTGGGCCCCGGACGTCGTGGAGCGGGTCACACACGAGGAGCTCGGGCGGCGGGCGGGGCGGCCGCTGAGCGACGACGACCTGGAGCGGCTCGCCGCGATGGACGTCGTACGGCGCGACGGCGACGGCTACCACGTCGATCTGGGCCTGCTCCGGCTGGGCGTCGGGCTGCTCGACGTCCCGCTGTCGCAGGAGGCGATCCTCGCCTCGCGGAAGGTGCTCATCGAGCACTCCCGGGCCGCCGCGCACGAGTTGTCGCAGCTGTTCCGGGGCGAGGTGGCCCAGCGTGCCGCGCAGGACGTGAGGTCGCTGTCCGCGCACATGGAACCCCTGGTCGTGCAGGCCCTGTTGACGACCTTCCAGCGGTCCCTGAAGGAGGAACTGCGGGAGTGGACGTCGGAGGTGGGCGGGGAGTCCTCGCCGGTGCGGGAGCCCTGACCACCGCACGGTCCCGAACGCCGGACGGGCCGTCGTCACCCCGCCCGGCGTTCGTGACGCGTCCGGCTCACTCGTCCGTGAAACGGCTCCCGTTCTCCGCTTTCTCGACCAGCAGTGCCGGAGGCGTGAAGCGCTCTCCGTACCGGTCCGCCAGTTCACGCGCGCGTGCCACGAAGCCCGGCAGGCCGCCCTGATAACCGTTGATGTACTGCAGGACGCCGCCGGTCCAGCCCGGGAAGCCGATGCCGAAGATCGAGCCGATGTTGGCGTCGGCGACCGAGGTCAGGACGCCTTCCTCCAGCAGCTTGACCGTGTCGAGCGCCTCGGAGAAGAGCATGCGTTCCTGCATGTCCTCGAAGGGGATCTCCGAGCCCGGCCGGGTGAAGTGCTCGCGCAGCCCCGGCCACAGCGCGGACCGCTTGCCGTCGTCGCCGTAGTCGTAGAAGCCGGCGCCGCCGCTGCGGCCCGTGCGGCCGAACTCGTCGACCATGCGGTCGATGACCGCCTCGGCGGGGTGGGGCGTCCAGGTGCCGCCCGCCTCCTCCACCGCCTGCCTGGTCTCCTTGCGGATCTTGCGCGGGAGCGTCAGCGTGAGCTCGTCCATCAGGGAGAGCACCTTCGCCGGGTAGCCGGCCTGCGCCGCCGCCTGTTCGATCGACGCGGGCTCGATGCCCTCGCCGACCATCGCGACGCCCTCGTTGAGGAAGTGGCCGATCACGCGGGAGGTGAAGAAGCCGCGCGAGTCGTTGACGACGATCGGGGTCTTCCTGATCTGCCGGACCAGGTCGAAGGCGCGGGCCAGTGCCTCCTCGCCGGTGCGCTCGCCCTTGATGATCTCGACCAGCGGCATCTTGTCGACCGGCGAGAAGAAGTGCAGGCCGATGAAGTCGTCCTGGCGCTCCACTCCTTCGGCGAGCGCGGTGATCGGCAGGGTCGAGGTGTTGGAGCACAGCAGCGCGTCCGGCTCGACGATGTGCTGGATCTCCTGGAAGACCTTGTGCTTCAGCGCCGAGTCCTCGAAGACGGCCTCGATGACCGCGTCGCAGCCCGCCACGTCCTGGGGGTCGGCCGTCGGGGTGATGCGCGCCAGGAGGGCTTCCGCCTTCTCCTTCGTCGTACGGCCGCGGGAGACCGCCTTGGCGCACAGCTTCTCCGAGTAGGCCTTGCCCTTGGCCGCCGCCTGCGGGGACACGTCCTTCAGGACCACGTCGATGCCCGCGCGGGCACACGAGTACGCGATGCCCGCACCCATCATCCCGGCGCCGAGCACGGCCACCTTGCGGACCTGCCGGGGCTCGATCCCCTTGGGGCGGTTCGCGCCGGAGTTGACCGCCTGGAGGTCGAAGAAGAACGCCTGGATCATGTTCTTCGAGGTCTGTCCGGCGGCCAGCTCGACGAAGTAGCGCGCCTCGATGACCTGCGCGGTCTCGAAGTCGACCTGGGCGCCCTCCACGGCGGCCGCGAGGATGTTGCGCGGGGCCGGGTAGGGCGCGCCGCCCGTCTGCTTGCGCAGGTTCGCCGGGAAGGCGGGCAGGTTCGCCGCGAACTTCGGGTTGGCGGGCGTGCCCCCCGGGATGCGGTAGCCCGGCCGGTCCCAGGGCTGCTGGGACTCGGGGTTGGCCTCGATGAACGCGCGGGCCTTGGCGAGGAGTTCGTCCTGCGTGGTGGCCACGTCGTCGACCAGGCCGTTCTGGAGGGCGTGCCGCGGGGCGTACTGGGTGCCCTGGAGCAGGACCTTCAGGAGGGCGTCGGCGATGCCGAGCATGCGGACCGTGCGGACGACTCCGCCGCCTCCGGGAAGCAGGCCGAGCGTGACCTCGGGGCAGCCGATCTTGGAGCCGGGCGCGTCGAGGGCGATGCGGTGGTGGCAGGCCAGGGCGATCTCGTAACCGCCGCCGAGAGCCGCTCCGTTGATGGCGGCGACGACCGGCTTGCCGAGGGTCTCGATGCGGCGCAGGTTGCGCTTGATGGCGAGGCCGCCGTCGAAGAGGTCCTGCGCGGTCTCGGGGGTGACCCGGATCAGGTCGCGCAGGTCGCCGCCGGCGAAGAAGGTCTTCTTGGCGGAGGTGATGATGACACCGCGGATGGTGTCCTTCTCGGCCTCCAGGCGGTCGGTGACGTGCGCGAGGGAGTCGCGGAACGCCTGGTTCATGGTGTTGGCGGACTGGTTCGGGTCGTCGATGACGAGGGTGACGACGCCGTCGCGGTCCTGTTCCCAGCGGATGGTCGTGGACTGAGTGCTCATGTGGAAGTGCTCCGTGTGATCCGTCGTATCCGTGGGAGGGGGTCAGATGCGCTCGACGACGGTGGCGATGCCCATGCCGCCGCCGACGCAGAGGGTCGCGAGCCCGTAGCGCTTGTCCTGGCGCTCCAGTTCGTCGATCAGGCTGCCCAGGATCATGGCGCCGGTCGCGCCGAGCGGGTGGCCGAGCGCGATCGCGCCGCCGTTGACGTTGACCTTGTCCAGGGAGAGGCCCATGTCCTTGACGAAGCGCAGGACGACCGCCGCGAAGGCTTCGTTGATCTCGACGAGGTCGATGTCGTCGATGGTCAGCCCGGCCTTGGCGAGCGCCTTGCGGCTGGCGGGCGCGGGGCCGGTGAGCATGATGGTGGGCTCGGAGCCGGAGACGGCCGCGGAGACGATCCGCGCGCGCGGGGTGAGGCCGTAGCGCTCGCCGACCTCCTTGGAGCCGATCGCGACCAGTGAGGCGCCGTCCACGATGCCGCTGGAGTTGCCCGCGTGGTGGACGTGGTCGATCTTCTCGACCCAGTGGTACTTCTGCAGGGCCACGGCGTCGAAGCCGCCGAGGTCGCCGATGTCCGCGAAGGACGGCTTGAGCTTGCCCAGGGAGTCGGCGGTGGTGCCGGGCCGCAGGTGCTCGTCGTGGTCGAGGACGGTCAGGCCCGCGCGGTCCTTCACGGGGACCACGGAGCGGTCGAAGCGGCCCTCCTTCCAGGCCGTCGCGGCACGTTCCTGGCTCAGCGCGGCGTACTCGTCGACATCCCGCCGCGAGAATCCCTCGATCGTGGCGATCAGGTCCGCGCCGATGCCCTGCGGCACGAAGTTGACGGCCAGGTTGGTCATCGGGTCGTTGAACCAGGCGCCGCCGTCGGAGGCCATCGGTACCCGGGACATCGACTCGACCCCGCCCGCGAGGACCAGGTCCTCCCAGCCCGAACGCACCTTGGCGGCGGCCATGTTGACGGCCTCCAGACCCGAGGCACAGAAGCGGTTCTCCTGCACGCCCGCGACCGTGTCCGGCAGGCCGGCGGCGATCGCGGCGATCCGGGCGATGTCGGAGCCCTGGTCGCCGACCGGCCCGACGACACCGAGCACGATGTCGTCGACCGCCGCCGGGTCCAGGTCCGGGAAGCGGGCCCGGATCTCGTGGATGAGTCCCACGACCAGGTCGATGGGCTTGGTGCCGTGCAGGGCGCCGTTCGCCTTGCCGCGGCCGCGCGGGGTGCGGATCGCGTCGTACACGTACGCTTCGGTGCTCACGGGGAAGCCTTTCGATGAGGGTCAGCTCAGCAGGGAACGGCCGATGATCTCTTTCATGATCTCGGTCGTGCCGCCGTAGATGGTCTGGATCCGGCCGTCGGTGAAGGCCCGCGCGACCGGGTACTCGCTCATGTAGCCGTAGCCGCCGTGCAGTTGCAGGCAGCGGTCGGCGACCCGCTTCTGGAGCTCGGTCGCCCACCACTTGGCCATGGAGGCGTGGACGGCGTCCAGTCCCCCGTCCGAGTGGTCCTCGACGCAGCGGTCGACGAACGTCCGCGTGACGGCGCACTCGGTGGCCATCTCGGCTATCTCGAACCGGATGTGCTGCTTGGTGGCGAGCGGCCGGCCGAAGGCCTCGCGCTCCTTGACGTACGCGGTGGTGATCTCCAGGAGGTGTTCGGCGGCGGCGATCGCGGAGACGGCGATGCTCAGGCGCTCCTGGGCGAGGTTGGTCATAAGGTGCCCGAACGCGCCGTCGCGCTCGCCGAGGAGGTTCTCCCTGGGCACGCGCACGTCGTGGAAGAACAGTTCGGCCGTGTCCTGGGCCTTCTGGCCGATCTTGTCGAGGTTGCGACCGCGCTCGAAGCCGTCCATGCCCCGCTCGACGACCAGCAGCGACAGTCCGCGGGCCCCGCCCTCGGGGGTGGTCCTGGCGACGACGATCACCAGGTCGGCGATGATCCCGTTGGAGATGAAGGTCTTGGAGCCGTTCAGCAGCCAGTGGTCGCCGCGGTCCTCCGCGTGCGTGCGGATGCCCTGGAGGTCGGAGCCCGCGCCGGGCTCGGTCATGGCGATGGCGGTGACGAGCGAGCCGTCGCAGAAGCCGGGCAGCCAGCGGCGCTTCTGCTCCTCGGTGGCGAGGCCGGTGAGGTACGGGCCGATGACGTCGTTGTGCAGGCCCAGGGCGAGTCCGGGAGTGCCCGCGCGGGTGAACTCCTCGGCGAGGACGGTGGCGTAGCGGAAGTCGGTGGTGGCGCCGCCCCCGAACTCCTCGGGCACGGCGAGTCCGAGCAGGCCCTGCCTTCCGGCCGCCCGCCAGGCCTCGCGGGAGACGATGCCGTCCTTCTCCCACTGCGCGTAGTGCGGCAGGACCTCCCTGGCCAGGAAGGCGCGCACGGTCTCGCGGAACGCGTCGTGCTCGGGGGCGAAGAGCTGCCGCTTCATTCGGGGCCTTTCGGGAGTTCCTTGTCGTTCACGAGGTCCGGTACGTCCCAGTCGTGTGCCACGGCCGCGGTGTCGGCGCCGGCCCGGGCGGGTCCGGTGCGGACGGCCGTGGGGGTCGCCGAGAAGCGGGGAGCGGGCGCGGGCTGGGTGATGCCGCCGTGGTCGGTGAAGGTGCCGCGGGCGGCGAGGTGCGGGTGGTGCGGGGCCTCCCGCAACGACAGGACGGGCGCCACGCACGCGTCGGTGCCCTCGAAGACGGCCGCCCACTCGTCTCTCGTACGGCTGCGGAAGCGGGCCGCGACCGCCTCGCGCAGCTCGCCCCAGCGGGTCCAGTCCTTGCGGGCGTCCCCGAAGTCGGTCAGGCCGAGCAGGTCGAGGAAGAGGTCGTAGAACTGCGGCTCCAGCGCGCCGACCGCCATGTACTTGCCGTCGGCGGTCTCGTAGGTGCCGTAGTACGGGCAGCCGCCGTCGAGGAGGTTGGCGCCGCGCCGGTCCTGCCAGCCGCCGGCGGCGGTCATGGCGTGGATCATCGCGGAGAGGTGGGAGGTGCCGTCGACGATGGCGGCGTCGACGACCTGGCCGGTGCCGGTCGCCCGCGCGTGGTGCAGGGCGGCCAGGACGCCGACGACGAGGTAGAGGGAGCCGCCCGCGTAGTCGCCGAGGAGGTTGGCAGGGACGGCCGGGGGGCGGCCGGGTTCGCCGATCATGCCGAGGGTGCCGGTGAGGGCGATGTAGGCGATGTCGTGCCCGGCGCGGGGGGCCAGCGGTCCCTCCTGGCCCCAGCCGGTCATCCGGCCGTAGACGAGGGCGGGGTTGCGCGCGTGGCAGTCCTCGGGGCCGACCCCGAGGCGCTCGGCGACGCCGGGGCGGTTGCCCTCGATGAGGATGTCGGCGCGGGCGGCGAGGTCGAGCACGCGCGCGGGTCCCTCGGGGGCCTTGAGATCGACGACCACCGAGCGCTTGTTGCGGTTGGTGATGTCGCGGTCCGGGTCGATCGCGAGCGAGGCGCCGCCGGGGCGGGTGACCTGGACGACGTCGGCCCCGAGGTCGGCGAGGAGCATGCCGGCGAACGGGCCGGGGCCGATACCGGCCAGCTCGACCACGCGCACGCCGGCGAGCGGGCCGGGCCCGGGCGTCGTTGCCGTTGTCATCCAGCCCCCATCGGCGTGACACAACTGATGTAACACCAGCGATGCTAAGAACACGTTCCAGCGGACACAAGACCTGAACGAGCAAGCGCTTAGCCAATTATCGGCCGGTCACCGCTCAGCGATCTCCGCTATCAGCCGTTTCGGCGTGATCGCGCGGCAGCTCTCCTCGACCCAGTCGCACAGCAGACCGGCCGCCGGGGCGCCCTGCTCCGCGAGCGGGACGCGCACCCAGCCGGCTCTGCCCAGGCCGTACCCGGCGGGCTCGGCGCCCGGCAGCCCGAGGGCGAACTCGCGTGCTTGCTCCCACTTCCGCAGGGCATTCCCGGACACCGCCACCGTCCCGCCTCCGGCCTCCTCGTCGGACTCCGCACTCCTCACGCTAGCCTCGGCCACCGACAACGGCGCGTGCGGCGGGATCCAGGAGTGTCATGAGCAGGCTGAAAAGGTCGGACCGTCCCTACGACATCGTGCTCTTCGGGGCGACGAGCTTCGCGGGAGCGCTCACCGCGGAGTACCTCGCGGCGCACGGCCCGGACGATCTGAGGTGGGCGATCGCCGGCCGCGACGAGGTCCGGCTCAGGGCGCTGCGCGAGCGGCTGCCGGAGGGCACCGAGGTCGGGGTGCTCACGGCCGACGTCCGCGACCCGGACTCGCTGCGCGCCCTCGCCGGGCACGCGCGCGTGGTGGCCACGACGGTCGGCCCCTATCTGACCTACGGCGAGGAGCTCGTCGCGGCCTGCGCCGACGCGGGGACGGACTACCTGGACCTCTCCGGGGAGCCGGAGTTCGTGGACCTGATGTACGTCCGGCACGACGCACGCGCGCGAGAGACGGGCGCACGGCTGGTGCACGCGTGCGGCTTCGACTCGGTCCCGCACGACCTGGGGGCCTGGTTCACGGTCCGGCAGCTGCCGGAGGGCGTGCCGCTCACCGTCGACGGGTTCGTGACCGCGGACGCCATGTTCTCCGGCGGGACCTTCGCCTCGGCCCTCAACCAGTTCGCCCGCGGCCGGCAGATGATCGCCGCCGCCCGGGACCGCGCACGACACGAGCCGCGGCTGGTGGGCCGGCGGGCCGCCACGCCGACCGGCGCCCCGCGCTACGCCCAGGAGGTCGGCGCCTGGGCCCTGCCGCTGCCGACCATCGACGCGCAGATCGTCCGGCGGTCGGCGAAGGCCCTGGAGCGCTACGGCCCGGACTTCCGCTACCGGCACTACGCCGCCGTACGGCGGCTGCCGGTCGCGGTGGGCGGGGTCGCGGCCGTGGGCGCGCTGTTCGCGGCGGCCCAGGTGCCGCCCGCGCGGCGCTGGCTGTCCGGCCGGGTGCGGCCGGGTGACGGACCCAGCCCCGAGAAGCGGGCCAGGAGCTGGTTCTCGGTGCGCTTCGTCGGCGAGGGCGGCGGCCGCCGGGTGTTCACCGAGGTGGCGGGCGGCGACCCGGGGTACGACGAGACGGCGAAGATGTTCGCCGAGTCGGCGTTGTCCCTTGCCTTCGACGACCTTCCGGAGACGTCCGGTCAGGTCACGACGGCGGTGGCGATGGGGGACGCACTGATCGAGCGGCTGCGGCGGGCCGGAATCACGTTCCGGGTGGCGGCGATCCGGTGAACCCGGGGGGCGACGAAGCGGAGGGCCCCCTCGGCGACCTGCCGGAGAGCCCGGACAGCGGGGAGCCTGTGAACCCGCGCGGCTACGGGCCGAAAGGCCCCTATGACGCGGAGCCCGTCAACCCGCCCGGCAGCGGGCCGGTGAACCCGGGTGGCGACAGGCCGGGGAGCCCGCTCGGCGACCTGCCGGAGAGCCCGGACAGCGGGGAGCCTGTGAACCCGCGCGGCAGCGAGCCGATGCGTCCGCGCGGCGACGGGCCTATGCGCCCACGCGGCGACGGGCCGGAGAGCCCACGCGGCTACGGGCCGGAGAGCCCGCGCGGCTACGGGCCGAAAGGCCCCCATGGCGGGGAGCCCGTCAACCCGCCCGGCAGCGGGCCGGTGAACCCGGGTGGCGACAGGCCGGGGAGCCCGCTCGGCGACCTGCCGGAGAGCCCGGACAGCGGGGAGCCTGTGAACCCGCGCGGCAGCGAGCCGATGCGTCCGCGCGGCGACGGGCCGGAGAGCCCGGACAGCGGGGGCCTGTGAACCCGCGCGGCAGCGAGCCGAAAAGCCCCCATGGCGGGGAGCCCGTCAACCCGCCCGGCAGCGGGCCGGTGAACCCGGGTGGCGACAGGCCGGTGAGCCCGCGCGGCAACCTGCCGGAGAGCCCGGACAGCGGGGAACCTGTGAACCCGCGCGGCTACGGGCCGGAGAGCCCGTGCGGCAGCGAGCCGATGCGCCCGCGCGGCTACGGGCCGGAGAGCCCGCGTGGCGGGGAGCCTGTGAACCCGCGGGGCCGCGAGTCGGAGAGCCCGCGGGGCTACGGGCCGGTGCGGGCCCGTCAGAAGGACCAGCCGGCCACCGTGTAGATCATCCCCGCGATCCAGCCGAGCCCCGCGAGCACGCCGAGGATCAGCGCGGCGGTCACGGCACGCTCGACGGGCCGGTTCGGGTCGGTGAGGGGCTTGGGGGAACGGTGGGTCATGCGGTGCGTCGTCATGCGGGACAGCCTGCCGGGGGCACCGGGGCACGCACATCCGTACAGCTACTCAGACGACGTACTCAGCACCCCCTCCCGCAGCGCCCGCCGGCACAGCGCGTCCGCCCTGCGCGTCGTCTCCGGCAGGCGGTAGGACGGGGTGAGCGCGAGCGTGTGGGCGCAGGCGTTGTCCAGGCTCACGCGGTGGCCGACGGAGACGAAGACCGGCTTCACCGCCGCACGCGTGCGCAGGGCCCTGCCGACCTCCTCCGCACCCGCCAGCAGCGGCGTCCACTCACCGCGCCGGGCGCCGGGATCGTCGTAGGTGAAGGTGAAGGGGTTCTTGGCGACCCCGATCGTCGGCAGACCGGTGAGGACGCCGAGGTGGCTCGCGAGGCCGAAGCGGCGGGGGTGGGCGAGGCCGTAGCCGTCGCAGACGACCAGGCCGGGCGGACACGGCAGGGCGTCGAGGGCTGCGAGGACCGTGGGGATCTCGCGGAAGGCGAGCAGGCCGGGGACGTACGGGAAGGAGATCCGGCCGACGGCGGTGGCCTCGGCGACGACCTCCAGTGTCGCCGCGTCCAGCACCACGGCCGCCGCCGCGACGACGTCCCGCTCGTCGTCGTAGGCCACGTCGACCCCGGTGACACGGCCGGTGCCGGGCGGCGGGCCTGGCTCGTCAAGGATCGTGCCCGCCCTCAACCGGTCCTGGACCGCCCGGGCCTGTTCCTCGGTCGCGGGCCAGCCCGCGGGAATGTCCACTGTCGTCATGGTGGCAACGAGCCTACGGCGGGGCGGCGTAGGCTCGCGATCATGTTCGTACTGGACCTGAGCTACACCGCCCCGCTCGATGCCGTGGACGCCGTGCTGCCGGCGCACGTCGCCTGGCTGGACGAGCTGTACGAGCGGGGCGTCTTCCTGGCCTCCGGGCGCAAGAACCCCCGCGAGGGCGGGGTGATCATCGCCGTCGCGGAGGACCGTGCGCGGATCGAGGAGATCGTCGCGGGCGACCCCTTCGTCACGGCCGGGGTCTGTGCGTACCGCGTCACCGAGTTCGCGGCGACGAAGACGGCCCCGGCGCTGGAACCGTACCGGGAGACGCCCCGCTGAGGCTGAGGGACCCCGGGGCCTGACGGTCAGCTCTTGTTGCCGAGGGCACGCTGGAGCTGGCTCTTGTTCATGTCCGAACGGCCCTTGACGCCCTTGCGCTTGGCCTCCTCGTACAACTGGTCGTAGGTCGGACCCTGGGAGCCCTTTCCGGACCGCTGGCCGCCCCGCTTGCCCGAGGACATGTCCTCGGTCGAGGTACGGCTGGCGGTCTTGGACTCACCGGAGCGGGCGCGTTCCTTGTTGACCGTCCGCGCCGCGATCTCCTTGGCCCGTCCGGTGCTCTCGCCCCGGTCCTCCGCGCTCTTCTTGATGTGCTCGTACTGGCGTTCGCGCTTCGAGTTCGAACCGGCTGGCATGTGGGTTCACTCCTTTCGCCGTTGGCGACCGGGTACCCACATTCCGCCACTCACCTCTCCAGACGAGCCACCCGCCCCTTCTCCCCGGCCGCCCAGCAGCCGCCGTCGGGTGTGCAGTCCACGGTGTCGTACGAACCGGTGTCCACCGTGTGCCAGGTCCGGCCGCCGTCCCGGGTGAGGTCGGTGCCCGTGGGGCCGACCGCGAGGGCGGCGGCGCGGCTGTGCGGGAGCCAGGCCACCCCGGAGCGGTAGGCGCTCACCGGGGCGGCGGCGGGTCGCCAGGTCGCGCCCCCGTCGGCGGTACGGGCGGCGGCCGACGGGGAGCTCTGGTCGGGGCGGTAGTCACCGCCGACCGCGAGACCGTGGCCGCGGTCGCGGAAGGCGAGGGCGAAGACGCCCTTGGCCGGGTCGCCCGCCGGGATCGGCGTGTCGGACGCCGTCCAGGTCAGCCCCCGGTCGGCGGAGTGCAGGACACGCGCGCGTGCGGCCCCGCCGGTGGCCAGCCAGACGTCCCGCGGCCCCGAGCCGACCAGGCACTGCCCGCTCGCGGCGAATCCCGCCTCGCCGTCGAGAGCGGCCGGCATGCCCTTGTCCGGCAGCACCTTCCAGGAGCGGCCGCCGTCGGAGGTCGACAGGATGCGGAACTTCGCGTCCACGGGGTCGCTCATGGCGAGGCCGTGGCGGGGGTCGAAGAAGGTGAGGCAGTCGTAGAAGGCCTTGGCGTCGGTGTTGCGGAAGGACTCGGTCCAGGTCGCGCCGCCGTCCTCGGTGCGGTAGACGCGGGACGCCTCGCCCTCCCCGATGGCCAGGACCACCGCCCGGCGTGCGTCGAAGGCCTCGACGTCCCGGAACTGGAGCTCGGCGGCACCCGGCGGTGAGACGTTTCGCCAGCTCGCGCCGCCGTCCGTGGTGCGCAGCACGGTGCCCTGGGTGCCGGCCAGCCAGGCGGTGTCCCGGCTGACCGCCGCCAGCCCGCGGAACCGTACGTCGGGGGTGCCGCTGTCCTTGAGCTCCCAGTGCGGTGTCCGGCCGTGCGGGTCGTGCGCCTCGGCCGGCACGGCGGTCAGGGCGGCCAGCACCGCCGCGCAGGCCGCTCCCGCGGCGGCGGCCCGGATCGTCAGGCCCGTGCGTCTCTTGCCTCGCGTGTTCCCCATGCGCCTCATGGCGGGCGAAGCTAGCCCACGCCTCCGGCGCCGTCCAGAGGCCCTCGGCCGGCCGCCCGGAGGTGCGCGGGGTGTCACAAGTGCCTCTCGGGGCACGGGAGAAGGACTGGATCACACCCGTGCATGAAGACGGTGACAGAGGTCACTCGACTTTCGTGTACACGGACCGGCCCGTTCCGACGTCTCTTCCAGTGCCCGTCCCACCCGGAAGCCCGATCAGCCGTCACGAGGGAGCAAGGCGTTGTCCACCGTCATCGAGCAGCCCGTAGAGGCCCGTCTCGTCGCCGCGGCACCGCGGATGCCGAGCATTCCCGCCACACTGCACTACGACCGCTGCGATCCGTTCGCCGTCCGTATGACCTTCCCCGCCCCGGCCACGCTGGAGGGCGTCGAGGTCTGCTGGACCTTCAGCCGCGAACTGCTCACCACCGGTCTGCACGAGCCCGAGGGCCACGGCGACGTCCGGGTGCGTCCGTACGGCTACGACCGCACCGTTCTCGAGTTCCACGCCCCGGAGGGCACCGCCGTCGTGCATGTGCGCACGGGCGAGCTGCGCCGGTTCCTGGAGGCGACGAACGACCTCGTGCCGACCGGTCTCGAGCACCTCCAGCTCGACCTCGACCACGACCTGGCCGAGCTGATGCGCGACGCCTACTGACGCCTGCTTCCCAGGAGGGCGCCGAGCTCGTCCTGGTCGAGCCCATCGGCGGGCGCGCGTGCGTCGCCGCGTCCCGCAGCTCCCGCGCGGCGCGGCGCGGCGGAACAGGGCGTGGGTGGGGCGGGTGAGACTTTTGCGGTCCCTGGGTCGACGGCCCCGGGGACGGTGATCCTGTCCGGCGACGAAGAGGGCTGCGGGCGTCGAGGCGCAGAGGGCCCGTGGGCACGCCCGCCCTCACCAGTAGCTCGTCTTTCGCCCCGTGCCAGGCACCGGACGCCCGCAGCGCCCGTCCGACGCCTCTTGGCGTCGTCCGGCGCCCGCCCGGCGGCACAGTCCCCAGAGCGCCCGAACCCAACACGGCGCGAGCCGCCCTGCACCGCCACCGGCCCCCGATCTCGCCCGCACCCGGCCGGTCCACCCCGGCCGCCGTACCCGACATCCTCGACGTGCGCCGCGGCATCCTCGACGTGCGCCGCGCACGGTGCCCGAAGAGGTGACCCCGCGGGCGCGCCCGCCAGGATTCCGGCGTCGGCGTCAGGCGCGCGCCGCGACGGAGGCCGCCGCCCCGCGTACTCCGTGGACCAGCTCCCGCAGCACCGGCGCCACCTGCCCGCCGCGCTCGACCAGTTCCTCGACGCGCGCCTCGTGGTGTTCCCCGCGGGGCAGCAGGGTGCGCAGCTCGGCCGCCGCGGCGAGCGCGACGAGGGCCGCGTCCCGCTCGGAGACGTCCATGGCGGGCACCGACCCCCGCAGGACCTGCCGGGCCTGGTCCTGGAGCGCCTCCACGGCGGCGGGGCGGGCCAGGTCGTACTCCACC
Organism: Streptomyces sp. SAI-135; assembly: GCF_029893805.1. Lineage (NCBI taxonomy): Bacteria > Bacillati > Actinomycetota > Actinomycetes > Kitasatosporales > Streptomycetaceae > Streptomyces > Streptomyces sp. SAI-135. Next base: position 7,635,938 of record NZ_JARXYP010000002.1, on the reverse strand, counting down.
GTGGGGAACAGCCCGAGGGCCCGCCGCTTCCTGGCGTGCAGATGTCCGCCCGCGGTGAGCTGTTCCCGTACGGCGTCCAGGGTGTACCGGGTGTGGGGCGTCACCCAGCTCCGCCACCGGTGCGGCCGGGACTCGCGGACCAGTTCGAGCAGCCCGTCCAGGACGGGGTCGCCGCTCTCGGCGTCCATGTCGACCGGCGTGGCGATGCCGTCCACGTCCAGGAGCAGACCGCGCCGGGCCAGTTCGGTCAGGGCACCGGCCCGGACCAGCTGGGGTACCTGGGCGGCACCGGCGGCCTCGGACTTCGAGGTGTCCCAGGCCAGCAGGTAGAGGTGGGCCGGCAGGGAGAGCGGGCCGTCGGGCACGGGGCCTCCTAAGGCGCTTTAACTCGTTGACAGCCCTGTGGCCGCCTCGTACGGTGTAGAACGCTTCTGTTGCCGTCGATCGGAGAAGGACGTTGCTCGTCTGAGGTTTTGAGACACCGTGTCACACACCTGAGGTGTGTGCGCCGCGTGCGACCTCGGCATACGAGCCGTTCCCGACGAGCAGGGCCTGTCCCCGCCCTCCGGTCTCCTGGTCCTCCCCCGTGGTCGCGGGTGTCTCGATACGCGTTTGCCCCTTCTCGCTTCGAGCAACCGCGGAGACCCACATGTCTGCTTCCCTCACCTGCACCTCACTCGCCTTCTCCTGGCCCGACGGCACCCCCGTCTTCGACGGCCTCGACATCGCCTTCGGCCCCGGCCGGACGGGCCTCGTCGGCGTCAACGGGTCGGGAAAGTCAACCCTGTTGAAGCTCATCGCTGGCGAACTCACCCCGTCCGGCGGCACCGTGCGCGTCGCGGGCGAGGTCGGCCACCTCCCGCAGAACGTCACGCTCGACACCGGCCTGCGGGTCGACGAGGCGCTCGGTGTCGCCGCGCGGCGCGCCGCCCTGCACGCCATCGAGGCGGGCGACGTGTCCGAGGAGCACTTCGAGACCGTCGGCGACGACTGGGACGTCGAGGAGCGGGCCCTGGCCACACTCGGCGAACTCGGCCTGGGGCACCTCGGGTTGGACCGCAGGATCGGCGAGGTCTCGGGCGGCGAGTCGGTGCTGCTGCGCCTCGCCGCGCTGCTGCTGCGCGCCGGCCGGACGTCCTGCTCCTCGACGAACCCACCAACAACCTCGACCTGTACGCCCGCAGGCGGCTGTACTCGGCCGTCGCCTCATGGCCGGGCGTCATGGTCGTGGTCAGCCACGACCGTGAACTCCTGGACCTGGTCGACCAGATCGCCGATCTGCGCGCGGGGGAGGTCAGCTGGTACGGCGGCAACTTCTCCGCCTACGAGGAGGCCCTCGCCGTCGAACAGGAGGCGGCGGAACGGATGGTGCGGGTCGCCGAGTCCGACCTGCGCAGGCAGAAGCGCGAACTGGTGGAAGCGCAGACCAAGTTGGCCCACCGCAGGCGCTACGCCCAGAAGATGTACGACACCAAGCGCGAACCGCGGGCCGTCATGAAGCTGAAGAGCCGCTCGGCCCAGGTCTCCGCCGGCAAGCACCGCATCATGCACGAGGACAGGCTCGCCGAGGCCAAGGACCGGCTCGACGAGGCGGTGGAGGCCGTACGGGACGACGACGAGATCCGCGTCGACCTGCCGTACACGGCCGTACCACCGGGCCGTACGGTCCTGACCCTGATGGACCTCCGGCTCGCCCACGGCGCCCACGTGAAGGGTCTCGACCTGCGCGGGCCCGAGCGGGTCGCGCTGATCGGGCGCAACGGCGCGGGCAAGACGACGCTGCTGCGCACGATCGCCGGAGAACTGCCGCCGGTGTCGGGCGAGGCGACGGTCCACGTCCCGTTGCGCTTCCTGCCCCAGCGGCTGGACGTCCTCGACGGCGAGCTGTCGGTCGCCGAGAACGTGGCCCGCCTCGCACCGGGCGCCACCGACAACCGGGTGCGGGCCCGTCTCGCCCGCTTCCTGTTCCGGGGCGCCCGGGCCGACCAGCAGGCGTCGACACTGTCCGGCGGCGAACGCTTCCGGGCGGCCCTCGCGGCGCTGATGCTGGCGGAACCCGCGCCCCAGCTGCTCATGCTCGACGAGCCGACGAACAACCTGGACATCGCGAGCGTGCGTCAGCTGACCTCGGCCCTGGAGTCGTACGAGGGCGCGCTGGTCGTGGCCGGCCACGACCTGCCGTTCCTGAAGTCGATCGGCATCACGCGCTGGCTGATGCTCGACGGGGAGCTGCGGGAGGTCACTCCGGAGGACCTGGAGTTCCCCGCGTAGCGTCCCCGACGGCGGCCGGAGCGGCCCCGCCCGGAGCGCGGCGGCCGCTCCGGGCGGGGCCGTGGAGCGTCTCAGGAGGGCCACAGCCTGACTGCGGGGGTTTTGTCGACACGGACCGGCGCTGCATGATGGCTGACCGGCGCCCGTCACGGGAGCCGCCCCTGTCCCGCCGATACGGAGTTCCCTCGTGCCCAGCAAGAAGGCCCTCGTCCGCCGCCCCAGCCCGCGCCTCGCCGAAGGTCTGGTGACGCACGTCGAGCGCGAGAAGGTCGACGTCGACCTCGCGCTCGAACAGTGGGAGGCGTACGTGGAGGCCCTGCGCGCGCACGGCTGGGAGACCGTCGAGGTGGACCCGGAGGACGACTGCCCGGACTCCGTGTTCGTCGAGGACACCGTGGTCATGTACAAGAACGTCGCCCTGATCGCGCGCTCCGGCGCCGAGTCCCGGCGCGAGGAGACCGTCGGCGTCGAGGAGGCCGTGGCCCGCCTGGGCTGCTCGGTGAACTGGATCTGGGAGCCGGGCACCCTGGACGGCGGCGACGTGCTCAAGATCGACGACACGATCTACGTGGGCCGGGGCGGGCGTACCAACGCGGCCGGCGTCCAGCAGCTGCGGGCGGCCTTCGAACCGCTCGGGGCGCGGGTGGTCGCCGTACCGGTGAGCAAGGTGCTGCACCTGAAGTCGGCGGTCACCGCACTGCCCGACGGCACCGTCATCGGGCACATCCCCAAGGTGGACCGGCCGGCGCTCTTCCCGCGCTTCCTGTCCGTACCGGAGGAGGCGGGCGCCCACGTCGTCCTCCTGGGCGGCCCCAAGCTGCTCATGGCCGCGAGCGCGCCGAAGACCGCGGAACTGCTCACCGACCTCGGATTCGAACCGGTCGTGGTGGACATCAGCGAGTTCGAGAAGCTCGAGGGCTGTGTGACATGCCTCTCAGTGCGACTGCGGGACCTGTACGCCTGATCGGGCGAACGCGTCACCCCGACGGCCCCGGACCTGCGGTTCCCGGGGCCGTCGGCGTACCCGGGGATCACCGCTGATCAGGGGCCTTTACGGCAGCCTTAACCTACGGTCTCGTAACCTACGGTTTCGTAGCCTACGATGCCGTAGGTTCCCGGCACCGCTCGCCGGACCCCGCATACGTTCTTGTCGCGTCCCCCTGGAGTACCTGTGACGATCACTTCCCCTCACCTCGGCAGCCCGTCCTCCGAGTGGACCGACGCGCGACTGCTGTACGCGCTGGAGGAAGTGGTCGAGAAGGAACTCAACCGGCATCTCAAGGTCACCAAGGACTGGATGCCGCACGAGTACGTGCCGTGGAGCGACGGCCGCAACTTCCCCGGTTTCTTCGAGGACGGCGAGGCCTGGGAGAAGGGCCAGTCCAAGGTCACCGAGATCGGCCGGATCGCCCTCGTCGTGAACCTCCTCACCGAGGACAACCTCCCCAGCTACCACCACGAGATCGCCTCGCTCTTCGGCCGTGACGGCGCCTGGGGCACCTGGGTGCACCGCTGGACCGCCGAGGAGGGCCGGCACGGCATCGTGATGCGGGACTACCTGCTCGCCTCGCGCGCGGTGGACCCGGACAAGCTGGAGCAGTTCCGCATGGCCCACATGAGCGAGGGCTTCGAGTCGGACAACCGCCACTCGATGCTGCACTCCGTGGCCTACGTCTCCTTCCAGGAGCTCGCGACCCGCGTCTCGCACCGCAACACCGGCCACCAGTCCGGGGATCCGGTCTGCGACCGCATGCTGGCGCGCATCGCCACCGACGAGAACCTGCACATGGTCTTCTACCGGAACCTGCTGAAGGCGGCCTTCGAGCTCGCGCCCGACCTCACGATGATGGCGGTGCGCGACGTGATCGTGAACTTCCGGATGCCCGGCCACGGCATGCCCGGCTTCGAGCGGGCCGCCGCGCAGATGGCGATCGGCGAGATCTACAACATGCGCATCCACCACGACGACGTGCTCCAGCCCGTCCTGCGCTTCCTGAAGGTCATGGAGATCGACGGTCTCGGTCCCGAGGGCCAGAAGGCGCAGGACGAGCTCGGCCTGTACATGGGCGGGCTGGACGCGGAGGCCGTGAAGTTCGACGAGAAGCTCGCGGCACGCAAGGCCCGGATGGCGGCCCGAGCGAGCGCCTGACACCGCTTGGTCCTCAGGGTGGCCTGCGCCGCCCCGATCAGAGCCGGTGGTGGGAGGCGTCGACCTGCCGCCAGGGCGACTCGAGGACCGGGCAGGCTCGGGGCGGCCTGCCGCACACGCACGCGTCGCCTGGCACGGCCTGCGACGCGTCCTCGCGCCGGTCGCTGAGGCCGCCACGGCCCCGGCGCTGACGGCAGTCGACTCGGCGCCGCGCACCTTGCGCCGCCGCAGCCGTCCGTCGCGGGCCGTCGCGGGCCGTCGATCGTGCGCTCCGTCGGCCATGTGGCCCGACCGTATCCGGCCCTCCGCGTCACGCCCGGGTCCGCTCCGTTAACCCGGCCGCGCTCCCGGTCCGTCCGCTCACGGGTTCTGGCGTCGTCTGATCGCCAGGCGCTCCTTCTCGGAGAGGCCGCCCCAGACGCCGAAGCGTTCGTCGTTGGCCAGGGCGTACTCGAGGCAGGCCGGGCGCATCTCGCACATGCCGCAGATGCGCTTCGCCTCCCGTACCGAGCTGCCCGGCTCGGGAAAGAAGAAGTCCGCCCCGGTCTGCGCGCACAACGCCTGCGCCTGCCAGGCGGGGTCGGTCGGGGTGATGGTGTCGATGTGCATGGCCGAGATCGTGCCGGGCAGCGAAAAACGTTCGATCAACGCGGGATCAACGACGCCGTTCACGGCTCCCCGCCGCCTTGATGGTCCTCCGAGCGACGCGGGGGCGCACGGCGGCGCGCGGCATCGTTTCGCCTGCGTGTCTCCAGGTCCCGCGGCAGGGTGGCCGGGGCCTCACCGAGCCGCCGCGGCGTCCCGGCAGCGATTGTCAGTGGACGGTGCAAGACTCGGCGGTACAGGCAACGGGACCCCTCAGAGGAGGGCAGAGATGCTCACGACCCGTTATGTCACCGGCGCGCCCAACTGGATCGACCTCGGCACCCCCGACATCGACGGCGCCACCACCTTCTACGGCGGCCTGTTCGGCTGGGAGTTCCGGCCGGGCCCGCCCGAGACCGGCGGTTACGGCTTGTTCCGGCTCGACGGCAGGATCGCCGCGGGCGGCATGCAGACCACACCGGACCAGGGCCCGCCGTCCTGGACCGTGTACTTCCAGACCCCGGACGCGGACGCCACCGCGAAGGCGGCCGAGCAGGCGCACGGCGCGGTGCTCATGCAGCCCATGGACGTGCTGGACCAGGGCCGCATGGCGATCCTCGCCGACAAGGCGGGCGTGCCCTTCGGCATCTGGCAGCCCGGGCAGAACATGGGCCTGGACGTCACCCAGGAGCCCGGCTCGCTGTGCTGGGTCGAGCTGTACACGGCCGACCTGCCGATGGCCGCCTACTTCTACCGCGCGACCCTCGGCCTGGAGACCTACGCCGTCGACTTCCCCGGCGGCACGTACACCACCGTCCTGCCGGACGGACAGGACGAGGACAGCATGTTCGGCGGCATCGTCCCGCTCGCCGACGACCCGCTGGAGGCGCAGGCCGGGGCCTGCTGGATGCCGTACTTCGAGGTCACGGACACCGACGCGACGGTGGCGAGGACGCAGGAGCTGGGCGGCACCGTCCGGCTGCCCGCCACGGACGTGCCCGGCGTCGGCCGGATCGCCAAGCTGGCCGACCCGTACGGCGCCCGTTTCGCGGTGATCAAGAGCGACCCGCGGCAGGCTCCCTAGGGCGACCGCGGTCAGGCGGAGACGCGCCGCACCAGCGTGGTGGGCAGGACGACACCCGCCGGTGCGGCGCCCGCGCGCGCGGGGTCGAGGTCCCGCAGCAGCAGGCGGGCCATCAACCGGCCCATCTCCTCGATGTCCTGACGAACCGTCGTCAGCGGCGGATCGGTCTGCTCGGCGACCGGCAGCATGTCGTCGAAGCCGATCACCGCCACGTCCTCGGGCACCCTGCGGCCACGCTCGCGCAGTACCCGCAGGGCGCCGGACGCGGTGAGGTCGTTGGCGGCGAACACCGCGTCCACGTCCGGCCGGTGGTCGAGCAGTTCCCGCATCGCCCGCTCCCCGCCGGCATGGGTGAAGTCGCCCCGCACCACGAGCCCCGGATCGGCGTCGCCCATGACGTCCCGGTAGCCGTCGAGCCGGTCGGCCGCGGAGGTCTGGTCGAGGGGACCGGTGATGTGGGCGACGCGGGTGCGCCCGAGCCCGACCAGATGCCGTACGGCCTCGCGGGCACCGCCCCGGTTGTCGCTGTCGACGTACACGACGTCCGTCGTCCCGTCGCTCCAGCCGGGCCGTCCGCCGAACACCGTGGGGACACCGGCCCGTTGGATCAGTCCGGGCAGCGGGTCGTCGAGGTGCAGCGAGAAGACCAGCGCGCCGTCGACGTGCCCTCCGGCGAGGTAGCGTCCGACCCGGGCGTGGTCGTCGCGGCCCTCGGTGAGCAGCAGGACGAGCTGGTTGTCGTGGGCGGTCAGCTCCTTGCTGATGCCCCGCAGTTGCAGCGCGAAGAAGGGGTCGGCGAAGACCCGGGTCTCCGGCTCGGCCACGACCACCGCGACGGCGTCGTGGCGCCGGGTGACGAGGCTGCGGGCGGCCTGGTTGGGCACGTAGCCGAGCTCTTCGACGGCCCTGCGCACCCGCTCGACGAGCGGTTCCCTGACCCCGTCCCCGCCGTTCACCACCCGGGACGCGGTGGCCCGCGACACCCCGGCCCGTGCCGCCACGGCCTCCAGGGTCGGGCGCGGCGCTGTCTCGGTCACTGCGGGGCTCCTCGTCGGCGGGTGCGGATCAGGATAGCCCCCGCAGGGAGGTCCGGTGAGAGCGCTCTCGGGAGTCCCGGGGGGCGGCAGGGGCTCGTCGCACGCGTGCGGCCCTCCCGCGGCCTCAGGCCAGCAGATCCACCCGCCGTCCGATGCCCTCCCGCTCGGCCCGCCCGTACGCCGCCCAGGCCAGCGCGAGGTCCTGCCAGGGCATGCCCACGGGGGCGTAGACCGTGCGGTCCCCGTCGGTCGTGCGGCCGGGGTGCTCGGAGCGCACGATCTCACCGAGGGTCGCGTCGGGACGCCTCAACACGCCTACGCCTGCCGTGAGTTCGCGATCGTCGACCACCAGCAGCGCGGCCTCCAGCAGATCGGCGGCCAGCTCCGCCTTGCCGGGCTCGTCCACGCCCAGGCTCGTGAAGTGCTGGCCCGGCCTGGTGTCCTTCAGGTGCAGCAGCGGTTCCCGGGACCAGGTCGCCGTCAGGACGATGTCGGCGGCCCCGGCGACCTCCGCGGCGGAGGACAGCACCCGGCCGCCGTGCCGCGCGGCGAACTCGGCGGCCCGGTCGGCGGAGGTGTCCTGGACGACGAGGGCGCTGCGGGGCCGTAGCGCTCCGAGGCCCCGCACCATCAGCTCGGCCTGCGCGCCTGCCCCGATCACTCCCACGACTTCTCCCCGGCCGGCCAGCAGATGGGTGCCCAGGGCCGCCGCGAGCCCCGTCCGCCACGCCGTGACGGTCGCCGAGTCCAGCAGTGCCAACAGCTCGCCGTCGGTACCGCTGTGCAGGCAGATCACCCCGCGCAGGGCGGGCCGGGCGCCGGGGAACTTGGCGTTGACCTTCACCGTGTAGGCGGGAACGCCGGGCAGCAGGCCCGGGATCAGCGCGGTCGCCGTGCCGGGGAACGGGAGGTCCGTGCGCACCCGTTGTCCCGCGATCGGCACGCCGTCCGCGACGCTGAAGCCGTCGCGCAGGACGTCCAGGCAGGTCGCCGGTTCCAGCACCGTCTCCAGATCACCGCGTGTGAGAAGAAGAGTCACCCGCCCATGATCGGTCAGTGGTGGTGCTCGGCACGCTGGCCGGTGTGCTCGTGGGGCTCGTAGCCGGGGATCGTCCCGTCCGTCTTCTTCACCAGGAACAGGCCGACCATGCCGATGTCGGAGTGGCTCTGCACATGGCAGTGGTACATCCACGCGCCCGCCCCGACCCCCTCCCCCGCGACGACCTGGAAGCCGAAGGAGTCCGCCGGGCCCACGATCTTGTTGTCGATGACCTGGCTCGGGTCGTCGGGGCCGGTGAGCATGCCGGTGCGGTTGTCCGCCCAGCGGTGACCGTGCATGTGGAAGGTGTGGTAGTACTCGCCATGCGTGATCACCACGAACTCGACCCGATCGCCCACCGTGGCCTCGAAGTCGGGCCCCGAGTGCGCCGGCTTGTTGTTGATGAGCATGTCGTTGAAGACGATCGTGTGGGTCGCGTCCGGCAGGGTGTCGCCCTTGCGGCGGACGATCACCGGGCCGTAGAGGCCCTTGCGGATGCCGGTGGTTCCGTGTTCCGTGCCGACCACGTGGTCGTGGTAGTGCCAGTAGCCCGCGCTGCCCGCCCGCCAGGTGCCGTCCGCCCGGCGGCCCGGGGCGTGGGTGCGCCAGGTGTAGGTGCGGGTGCCGCCCGGCTCGACGTCACTGTTGTTCAGCTTCGTTCCGTCGCTGGAGATCTCGTAGTCCAGACCGTGGACGTGCAGACTCGCGCGGACGTCCATGGTGTTCTCGAACTCGATGTGCAGGGTGTCGCCCTCGTTGAGCTCGATGAGCGGACCGGGGACGGTCGCCTTCCCCTTCTCCAGCCCGTAGCCCATCTGTCCGTCGGCCAGTTTCTCGGCGTACAGCTTGATGCGCCTGACCTCGCCGCCGCCGGGGGCCGCCTGCGCCGGACCCGCGTCGCTACGGGCCTCGGGGGCCATCGACAACGATGTCGCGACCGCCGCACCACCGAGCAGCACCCGCCGGTTGAAGCCACGTCTGTTCAGTGCGCCCATGCGGAACTCCCCACCGTGATACGGGTTTTGCCAAGACGTCCCTGTGATGAACCGGTGAGACGGTACCGGTCGGGGAGCCGTTTATCCACACTCAGGACAAAGTTCGTCCGATCCCGGTCATAGGTATTGGCGAGTGACGCAAAGGGGTCTAGCTTCCAAGGCGCTGTTGCTGTGACCGAGGAGGTGCCCATGCACTTACGAGGGTTGAGCGCGAGAAGCGGAGGAAGTGCGAGGAGACGGATCTGGGCGGCCACCGTGACCGCGGGGGTCGTCACCGCCGGTCTGATGTCCGGACCGGCCGCGGGGGCACTGCCTGCCCCCGACTCGACCGTGACAACGATGTCCGTCAAGTCGCCGCCGGGTGGCGGGGACGTACGGGTGCTGGTCTTCTACGGGAGCGCGGCGGGCGGGGACGAGTCGCCGGTCGTCAGCGCCGGGATCGCGGCGATCGAGAGCATCGGGCTGTCCGGTCCGGCGAACCAGCGGTTCGAGACGGAGGCCACCGACGACGCGCGGGTCTTCACCGACGAGAAGGCACTCGGCGGTTACAACGCGATCGTCTTCCTGACCGGTGGCGGCGATGTCCTCGACCCCGAGCAGGAAGCGGGCCTGGAGGCCTACATGGAGGCGGGCGGCGGCTTCGTCGGCATCCATGACGCGGCCCGCGCCGAGCCGTACTCCGACTGGTTCACGGGGCTCGTCGGCGCCCGCCCGGCTGCCTCCAGTCCAACGGCCGTCCAGCGGGCCACTGTTGAGGTGGGCGACCGGCAGCATCCGGCGACCAAGGACCTGCCGGTGCAGTGGAAGCGCCCCGACCAGTGGTTCAACTGGACCAAGAACCCGTCGGGCGACGTGCACACCGTGGCCCGGGTCCGCGAGTCGACCTACCAGCCCGGTGCCGGCGCCAACGGCTGGGACCATCCGGTGAGCTGGTGCCGGGACTACGACGGCGGCCGGTCCTTCTACACCGGCATGGGCGGCACGGTCTCCTCGTACGACGAGACGGACTTCCGGGCCCATCTGCGCGGCGCGCTGCTGTGGACCTCGCGTCTCGTCCAGGCCGACTGCAAGGCGACGATCAACGCCAACTACAAGGCGGAGCGCCTCACCCAGCCCAACCAGCCGGGGCAGAACGACCAGATCGGCGAACCGCACGGCCTGGTCACCGCACCCGACGGACGGGTCCTGTACATCGGCCGGGGCGGCGCCGACTCCTCCCAGCCCGTGATCACCGACTGGAACAACCCCGACATCGGCAAGGGCAAGGGCGAGATCCACGTCTACGACCCGAAGACCAGGAAGGTCACCCTGGCGGGCGCGCTGACCGTGTTCGGCAACAAGGGCGGCGGCGACGAGCTGGTCAAGGTCGAGGAGGGGCTGCTCGGGATCGAGCTGGACCCGCGCTTCGAGGAGAACGGCTGGGTGTACCTGCACTACACCCCGCACTCCCGTCTCAACCGGGACACCCAGATGGCCGAGCGGCGGGTCTCCCGCTTCACCCTCGACCTCGCGACGAACAAGCTGGACCTGAACAGCGAGAAGGTCCTGCTCAAGTGGCCGGTCCAGGTGCACAGTTGCTGCCACGCGGGCGGCGGGATGGCCTGGGACTCGAAGGGCAACCTGTACATCGCCACCGGGGACAACAACTCCAGCGGCTTCAGCGGCGGTTACTCCGGCAACAACCCGCAGCCGAACTACAAGGGCGTCTCCTTCGCGGACGCGCGCCGCACCGCGGGCAACACCAACAACCTCAACGGCAAGATCCTCCGTATCCACCCGGAGGCGGACGGGACGTACACCCTGCCCGAGGGGAACCTCTTCACCGGCAAGGAGACCGCCGAGGGCGGCGGCAAGACCCGCGGCGAGATCTACGTCATGGGCGTCAGGAACCCGGCCCGGATCTCCGTCGACAAGAAGACCGACGTCCTGTACGCCGGATGGGTCGGCCCGGACGCCGGCTCGCCCTCCACGACCTGGGGTCCGGCCAAGTACGACACCTTCGCCGTCATCACCAAGGCGAGCAACCGGGGCTGGCCGTACTGCATGGGCAACAAGCAGCCCTACCGGGACCGCAACCTGCCCAACCCCGACCAGCCGCTGGGCTGGTACGACTGCGACCACCCGAAGAACGAGTCGCCCAACAACGACGGCCTGGTCAACCTGCCGCCGGTCACCGGCAACAACATCTGGTACTCGCCGCAGGGCGGTGCTCCGGACTACCCGCGCGACGCGAACGGCATCCCGTCCTACAAGCAGGAGGAGGCCAAGTACCTGCTGCCGTGGCTCAAGGGCGGCGGCCAGGCGGCGATGAACGGGCCGGTCTACCGCTACGACACCGCCGCGGCCGGGAGCACCGTCAAGTGGCCCTCCTACTGGGACGGCAAGTGGTTCGTCGGTGACTTCTACGACGCCGACCAGCCGCGCAACGCGGTCATCACGGATCCGAAGAACCACGGCGAGGGCGGGCTGCCCGTCCACTCCGAGTCCCTCAAGAAGATCGTGCCGGTCGGCAACGACGGCATCAAGAACCTCATGGACTGGAAGTTCGGCCCGGACGGCGCGCTGTACGTCCTCGACTACGGACGAGGGTTCTTCACCTCGGACGCCAAGTCGGCGCTGTGGCGGGTCACTTACCAGGGCGGCGGACCGACCCCGGCCGCCGGACAGCTCGCGAGAGGAGGGCAGTGATGCACCCCCGGAGAGCTCTGACCGTCCTGTTGGCCGCCCTGCTGATGATGCTCGGCCTCCAGTCGACGTCCGCAGCACGGCCCGACCCGGTCGCGGCGGCGGCCCAGACACTCACCTGGTCCGCCGGCGACGACATCACCAAGTACACCTCGGCCCCGGCGACCGCGGTCGCGGGCTCGGCCACGATCGTCTTCGAGAACAGCGCGGCCACCGGCAACACCACCGGGATGCCGCACACGCTGACCTTCGTGACCAGCGACCCCGAGTTCAACGACGACGTCCAGCTCAACATCCTCGCCAACCCCAACGACGACATGGGCGGCCGCCACACCGCCGAGGTCACCCTCACCCCGGGCCGCTACTTCTACCACTGCACGATCCCGGGCCACGGCCAGATGCAGGGCATCCTCGTGGTGACCGAGGGCAGCGGCGAGGACACCACCGCGCCTTCGGCCACGGCCCAGGTGAGCGGCACGCAGAACGCGCAGGGCCAGTACGTCGGTTCGGCGAGCGTGGCGGTCACGGCGACCGACGAGGCCGGCGGCTCCGGCGTCGACCGGATCGAGTACGCGATCGGGGACACGGGCGCCTGGCAGCCGTACACCGCCCAGGTCGTCGTCGACCAGGTCGGCGACCACAAGGTCCGCTACCGGGCCGTCGACAAGGCGGGCAACGTCTCCGCCGAGAAGAGCGTCACCTTCACGGTCGTCCCGCCGCCCTCCGACGACACCGCCCCGCCGGACACCTCGGCGACGGTCAGCGGCGAGCAGAACCCGGACGGCACCTACGTCGACATGGCCACGGTGACCGTGTCCGCGTCCGACACCGGGTCCGGGGTCAACACCATCGAGTACGCCGTGAACGACGGGAGTTGGCAGCCGTACACCATGCCCGTGATGGTGCACCAGGTCGGCTCCCACACCGTGCGCTACCGGGCGACCGACAAGGCGGGCAACGTGGCCGCCGAGAAGAGCGTCCGGTTCACGGTGGTCGCGGCGGCACCGCAGGACACCGTCCCGCCGGTGACCGGCGTGACCGTGGACGGCACGCGGAACTCCGACGGGGCCTACGTGGGCAACGCCCGGGTGACCGTGAGCGCCACGGACGAGGGTGGCTCGGGTGTCGCCGGGGTCGAGTACTCGATCGACGCCGGGCCCTACCTCGCGTACGGCGCTCCCGTGGTCGTCGACCGGGCGGGCACACACACCCTGGCGTACCGGGCGACCGACAAGGCGGGGAACACCTCGGCGGCACGCACGGTGACCTTCACGGTGGTCTCGAGCCAGGTTCCGGCGCCCCACTGCGCGGAGCTCGACGAGCGGTTGACGGTGATCGTCGGCACGGTCGACTCCGGGGTGCCGAACCGGATCACCAACAGCCGTTGCCGTATCAACGAGTTGATCGAGGACGAGAAGGAGTGGACGTCCCACGCGCTGTTCCTCAAGCACGTGAAGACGGTCCTCGACAAGCTCTACAAGGAGGGGGTCGTCGACGAGCGCGAGTACGACGCGATCGACGCGGCGGCCCGCGAGTCCGGGATCGGCAGGCCGGGGCAGACCGAGGGCTACCGCACGATCCTCGACGGCAGCGCGGCCTCCTTCGCCAAGTGGCAGCAGGTGGGCGGCGGTTCGTTCGCCCTCAACGGCGACGGGACGATCACGTCCGGCACCACGCGGGACGGTCTCGGCATGCTCTGGTTCCCGGAGCGCAAGTACGGCGACTTCTCGCTCAAGCTCCAGTGGCGGGACGACGCCCCGGGCACCGGCAACGCCAACTCCGGTGTGTTCGTGCGGTTCCCGTGGGTCCACGACCACCCGGAGGAGCCCCGGCCGGAGTGGGCGGCCATCAAGTACGGCCACGAGGTGCAGGTGTTCGACTCGCCGTCCGGCGACATGTACAAGACCGGGTCGGTCTACGGCTTCGACCGCGTGGGGCTCGCCGGTGCGGGCGTCACCCAGAAGGGCACGTGGAACGACTACGAGATCCGGGTGGTCGACCAGCACTACTCGGTCTACCGCAACGGCGTGCTGATCAACGAGTTCGACAACATCGGCGGCCAGGACTTCTATCCCGCCCGCTCGGACGACCCGGGCACGGACGGACGGCGGTTCTCCTCCGGCTACGTCGGGCTCCAGGTGCACAGCACGACGGACGTGGTCTCGTACCGGGACGTCAGGATCAAGGAGCTGTAGTACCTGGTTTCCTGGCACGGCTCGGCTGTACCCGCTTGGGCTCCCCCGGCATCTTCGGATACTCGGGCGGGTACGGCAGATCGCCGAGGCCGTGGTCGTGCTCGTCACGGCGGGCCAGTTCCAGGAGGGGCTCCAGCGAGAAGGCGTGATCGTCCATGTCCGCGTGCACGTCGCCGAGTTCGGCGAAGCGCGCGGGCATGGTCGCGATGTCGAAGTCCTGCGGGTGCGCCTCGCCGACCTCCTCCCAGCGCAGGGGTGCGGAGACGGGGGCGTGCGGTCGGGGCCGTACCGAGTAGGCGGAGGCGATGGTGCGGTCGCGGGCCGTCTGGTTGTAGTCGATGAAGATGCGCTCGCCCCGCTCCTCCTTCCACCACTTGATGGTCACGTGCTCCGGCATCCGGCGCTCCATCTCGCGCCCGACCGCGATCGCGGCCCGCCGCACCTGGGTGAAGGTCCAGCGCGGTTCGATGGGCACGAAGACGTGCAGTCCGCGTCCGCCGGAGGTCTTGGGCCAGCCGCGCAGACCGCCGAACTCCGCCAGGACCGACCGCAGTTCGTGGGCCGCGCGCACGGCGTCGTCGTAGTCCGTGCCGGGCTGTGGGTCGAGGTCGATGCGCAGTTCGTCGGGGTGGTCGACGTCGTCGCGGCGGACCGGCCAGGGGTGGAAGGTGAGCGTGCCGAACTGGGCGGCCCACAGCACGGCGGCCTCCTCGGTGGGACACATCTCGTCGGCGCTGCGGCCGCTGGGGAAGGTGATGTGGGCGGTCGGGATCCAGTCGGGCATGTTCTTGGGCGCCCGTTTCTGGAAGAAGTTCTCGCCGGTCACGCCGTCCGGGTAGCGCTCCAGGGTGGTGGGGCGGTCGCGCAGCGCGCGCAGGATGCCGGGGGCGACGGCCTGGTAGTAGCGGGCGAGGTCCAGCTTGGTGAAGCCGCGCTCCGGGAAGAAGATCTTGTCCGGGCTGGACAGCCGTACGGTCCGGCCGCCCGCTTCCAGTTCCACCGCGTCACCCATGCGAGCCACGGTAAGCGAGCCCGGCATATCAGGCATTTCGGGGCATGCGCGTGCAGAATCGGACCATGGATCTGCCGGTGATGCCCCCTGTGAAGCCCATGCTCGCCAAGTCGGTGGCGAAGATCCCGCCGGGCATGCACTACGAGGCGAAGTGGGACGGGTTCCGGGCCGTCGTGTTCCGGGACGGGCCGGAGGTCGAGCTGGGCAGCCGAACCGGCAAGACGCTGACCAGGTACTTCCCCGAGCTGGTGGAGGCGTTGCGGGAGCGGTTGCCGGAGCGCTGTGTGATGGACGGGGAGATCGTCATCGCGCGGGAGGGGCACCTCGACTTCGACGCGCTGAGCGAACGGATCCATCCGGCGGACTCACGGGTGCGCACCCTGGCGGAGCGGACGCCGGCCTCTTTCGTCGCCTTCGACCTGCTGGCCCTGGAGGACGAATCCCTGCTGAACGTCCCGCTGACCGACCGCCGGCACCTGCTCACGACGGCACTGTCCGGCACGACACCGCCCGTGCACGTGGCGCCGGCGACCACGGACATCGACGTGGCCCGGCAGTGGTTCGAGGAGTACGAGGGCGCGGGCCTGGACGGGGTCGTCGCCAAGCCGCTCACCCTGCGCTACCTCCCTGACGAGCGTGCCATGTTCAAGATCAAGCACGAGCGCACGGCGGACGTGGTGGTCGCGGGCTACCGGCTGCACAAGAGCGGTCCGGTCGTCGGCTCCCTGCTGCTCGGCCTCCACGACGACCGGGGCGCGCTCCAGCACGTCGGCGTGTCCGCGGCCTTCCCCATGAAGCGGCGCGCCGAACTGATCGAGGAGTTGGAGCCGCTGCGGATGGCGGACGTCTCCGGGCATCCGTGGGCCGCCTGGGCCGAGGAGGCCGCCCACGAGAGCGCCCGGCTGCCCGGGGCGCCGAGCCGCTGGTCGGGCAAGAAGGACCTGTCCTGGGTCCCGCTCCGGCCGGAACGGGTGGCGGAGGTGGCGTACGACCACATGGAGAACGGCGTACGGTTCCGCCACACCGCCCGCTTCCGCCGCTGGCGCCCCGACCGCACGCCGGAGAGCTGCACATACGCCCAACTGGAGGAGCCGGTGCGCTACGACCTGGACGAAATCCTGGGCTGAGCGGCGAGGCAGGGCCGGGCCGGCGGGGTCGACCGGGTCACAGCGTCACCGACGGAGGCACCCGGACCGTCCCAGCCGGCCCTCCGCGGCCGGGACCGCGTCAGTCGAGCGGGCGCGACGTGAGCCACCAGCGAAGCCCGCGGGGTCTGGAGCCCATCCGGCGAACCCGCGCGGTCGGAGGCGCACCAGCGGAGCCCGCGGGGGCCTGAAGTACCCAGCGGGGCCCGCGAAGGTCCGGACGGCACCCAAGCGGAGGCGCGCGGTTCGCAGCCACGCCAGTGCGAATCCGCACGCTCGAAACCAACGAGCCGGGCTCCCGCGAGCGGGTCCACGTGCAACCGAGCCCGCGCAGCCGGCGCCGCACCGCCCAGCCATACGGTCCGCACCGCACCAGCAGGGCCGATGCGCTCAAGTCCACGGCAACCGAGTCAGCGCGGCCCCAACGGCACCCGCCGGGCCCGCCCAGGCCACCACCGCACCAGCCGAACCCCAGCGGTCGTAAGCCACCGGCCGGGCTCGCGCGACCGGCACCGCATCGATCGAGCCCGCGCAGCCGGCGCCGCACCGCCCAGCCATACGGTCCGCACCGCACCAGCAGGGCCGATGCGCTCAAGTCCACGGCAACCGAGTCAGCACGGTCCCAACGGCACCCGCCGGGCCCGCCCAGGCCACCACCGCACCAGCCGAACCCCAGCGGTCGTAAGCCACCGGCCGGGCTCGCGCGACCGGGACCGCATGGATAGAGCCCGCGCGGCCGGCGCCTTACCAGCCCAGCCCCCAAGGTCCAAACCCCCACCAGCCGGACCCTTTGCGGTCGGCACCGCGTCAGCCGAGCCGACGCGGCGGGAGCGGCACAAGCCGAGGCGCCGGGGTCGTAGCCCCACCGGCCGGGCCCCTGAAAGCCACAGGACCACACCAGCCGCGCCCGCGCGGGCGAAGCCGACGAGGCGATCCCTCGCGGCCAGGGCCGTATCCGACGGGCCCGCGCGACGGGCGCGGCACCAGCCCAGCCCGTACGGCCGGGGCCGCACCAGCCGAACCGCGGCCAGGACCCCCACCAGCCACACCCGCACGGTCGGAGCCGCCCCGGCCAGGCCGCGCACGGTCGGAGCCGGCCAGCCCGCGCATTCCGAGCCGCGCCGAGGCCAGTCCGTCGGCGTCAGGGCCGCATCAGTACCTTGACCGCGCCCTCCTGCTTCTTCTGGAACATCTCGTACGCGTGCGGGGCGTCCGACAGCGGTACGTGGTGGGTTGCGAAGTCGTCGACGCCGAGCGGGTCCTCGTCGGTCAGGTACGGGATGATCTCGTCGCTCCAGCGGCGTACGTTGGCCTGGCCCATCCGGAGCTGGATCTGCTTGTCGAACATGGTGAGCATGGGCAGCGGGTCGGCCATGCCGCCGTAGACGCCGCTCAAAGAGATGGTGCCGCCGCGGCGGACCAGCTCGATCGCGGTGTGCAGGGCGGCGAGCCGGTCGATGCTGAAGCGCTCGGCGAACGGCCCGCTGAGCTTCCTGGGCAGCAGGGCCGAGGCGTTCTGCGCGAGGCGGGCGGCCGCACTGCCGTGCGCCTCGGTGCCGACGGCGTCGATCACGGCGTCCGGGCCGCGCCCGTCGGTCTCGTCGCGGATCGCCTGGACCAGCTCCTTCTCGCTGTCGAAGCTCCTGAGGTCGTACGTCTCCACGCCACGCGTGCGTGCCCGGCGCAGCCGTTCGGTCACGAGGTCCACGCCGAAGACGCGCCCGGCGCCGCGCACCTGGGCGACCCGGCAGGCCATGTCGCCGATGGGCCCGAGTCCGAGCACGGCGACGCTGCCGCCCTCGGGGACGTCCGCGTAGGCGACGGCCTGCCAGGCGGTGGGCAGCACGTCGGAGAGGTACACGAAGCGGTCGTCAGACGGGCCCTCGGGGACCTTGATGGGCCCGAACTGCGCCTGCGGGACGCGCAGGTACTCGGCCTGGCCGCCCGGTACGGCGCCGTACAGACGGGTATAGCCGAACAGTGCGGCGCCCATGCCCTCGCTGGTCACCTGGGTGGTCTCGCACTGGGTCGGCAGGCCGGTCATGCACATCCAGCAGTTGCCGCAGGCGATCTGGAAGGGCACGACGACCCGGTCGCCGACCGCGAGGTCCGGCACCGCGGCGCCGACCTCCTCGACGATGCCCATGGGTTCATGGCCGAGGATGTCGCCCGGTGTCATGAACGGAGTGAGTACCTCGTAGAGGTGCAGGTCGGAGCCGCACAGTCCGGTCGAGGTGATCCGGATGACGGCGTCCGTCGGTTCCTGGATCTTCGGATCGGGCACTTCCTCCACCCGTACGTCCCGCTTGCCCTGCCAGGTCACTGCCTTCATCGCCCGGCACTCCCTCCGTCAGGTCATGTGTCGGTCCTCGGACAGGCGCCCCGGGTACCCGGGCGGGCTCCCGCCCAACCGCGATCCAGGGCCGATCGGCGTAGTCGACGCGACTAATCAGAAACAGACGGGTATGGCCACCAATGAACTTATAAGCGCACAATCAAAGACACGAGACGGGCGGGCACGGTGGGCATGGTGGGTACGGAGCACAGGGCGCGCACGAGACGCGCGCGTACGGCGGCGGCACTGCTGACCGCCACGGGCCTCTTCGCCGCGGGCTGCACGGGACACGGCACCCCGGTACCGGCCGACGACGGACGCGGACACATCCGCACGGCACCACCGGACACCTCCGAACCGAGCGGCAAGGCCCACCGTCCCTCCGTGCTCGCCGTGAAGATCGACAACGTGCGCGCGGCGCGCCCGCAGACCGGCCTCGACTCCGCGGACGTCGTCTACGCCGAGCAGGTCGAGGGCGGGCTCAGCCGCCTCATGGCGGTCTACGCGACGAAGCTGCCGAAGGCCGTCGGCCCCGTGCGCAGCGCCCGGGAGTCGGACCTGGAGCTGCTGCGGCAGTTCGAGGACCCGACGCTCGCCTTCTCCGGCGCCCAGGGCAAACTGATGCCCCTGATCAACCGGGCGCCCCTGACCGCCCGTACCCCCGAGCAGGCCTCCGGCGCCTACTTCCGCGGCACCGACAAGGCCATCCCGCACAACCTCTACCTGCGCCCGAAGCGCCTGGTGCCCACCACCCCGGGCGCGGCCGCGCTGACGACCGGCTTCCGCTACGGCCCCGCGCCGGCCGGCGGCACCCCGGACACCTCGGAGACGGTCCGCTACCCCGCCGCCCGCTTCGGCTTCACGTGGTCGCAGAGCCGCAAGCGCTGGCTCGTCTCGATGGACGGCGCGCCGGACGTGACGGCCGACGGCAAGCGGCTGGCCCCGGCCACCGTCGTCGTGCAGTACGTGAAGGTGCGCAAGTCCGCCTTCCACGACTTCCTCGGCAACAACTCGCCGTACACGGTGACGGTGGGCTCGGGCAGGGCGAAGGTGCTGCGCGACGGACGCGCCTTCGACGTGCACTGGAAGCGGCGGCGAAGGCCGCCGAGGGCACGGAGTTCACCACCGCGGACGGCTCCCCGGTGAACTTCGCCGAGGGCCAGGTGTGGGTGGTCTTCGCGAAGGCCTCCTGATCAGCGCTGGGGGACGAGGGGTTCCGCGGGATTGCGGAGCCCCTCCGCCGCGTCCGCGACCCGGCGGATCAGCTCGAAGAAGCGGTGCTGTTCGTCCTCGGAGAGCGGGGCCAGGAACACCTGGTTCATCCGGGCGGTGCGCACGGTCAGCTTGCGGTGGGTGCGTACCCCGTCGTCGGTCAGCCGCAGCAGGAAGCGGCGGCCGTCCTGGGGGTCGCGGACCTTGTCGAGCAGTCCGCGCCGGCCGAGCCGGCTGATGACCTCGGCGATGGTGGACCGGTCGAGTCCCACCCGCTCCCCCACCGTGCGCTGGTCGAGCCCCGGCTCGGCGACGAGCGCGTTCAGGACCGCGAACTGGGGCGAGGTGATCTCCTCGGAGACCATGGTGTTCCACAGCAGGTAGTGCGCCTGCTGGAGCCGCCGGGCGAGGTGCCCGGGGTGGGTGGTGAGGTCCACCGCGGCCATGTGCGCTCCCGAGTCAGGTTGGCTGATGTGATGTGGTCGGTGCAGTTTTGATCGGTGCACTGAAGAGTAGTGAGCCTTGACGCCAGGCTGCCACAGTGGCAGCTTAAGAGAAACCTCGCTGAAATACTCAGTGCACTGAGCAATGGGAGAGATGGGGCTACGCGGATGGACAAGGTGGTCGCCACGGCCCGGGAGGCGGTGGCCGATGTGCCTCGGGGCGCGTCGCTCGCGGTGGGCGGTTTCGGGCTGAGCGGTGTGCCGAACGTGCTCATCCAGGCCCTGTACGAGCAGGGAACCGACGGGTTGTCGGTGGTCTCCAACAACTGCGGGGCGATGGAGTCCGGCCTCGCGGTCCTGCTCGCCGCCGGGCGGATCGCCCGGGTGACCGGCTCCTACATCGGCGCCAACAAGGAGTTCGCCCGCCAGTACCTGGCCGGTGAGCTGGAGGTCGAGATGATCCCGCAGGGCACGCTCGCCGAGCGGCTGCGGGCGGGTGGCGCCGGCATCCCCGCCTTCTTCACCCCGGCCGGCGTGGGCACCCAGGTCGCCGACGGCGGGCTGCCCTGGCGCTACGACGGAAAGGGCGGCGTCGCCCTTGCCTCCCCGCCGAAGGAGGTGCGGGAGTTCGACGGCACCGAGTACGTCCTGGAGCACGGCATCCGCACCGACTTCGCCCTGGTCCGGGCGGCGAAGGGCGACCGGCACGGCAACCTGGTCTTCAACAAGTCCACCCGGAACTTCAACCCCCTCGCGGCGATGGCCGGCAAGGTCACGATCGCCGAGGTGGAGGAGCTGGTGGAACCCGGCGAGATCGACCCGGACGCGGTGCACCTGCCAGGGATCTTCGTGCAGCGGGTCCTCGCGCTGACGCCGGAGCAGGCGAGGGACAAGCGGATCGAGCAGCGGACGGTGAGCAGCTGATGGCCTGGAGTCGCCAGGAGATGGCCGCGCGGGCGGCCCGGGAGCTCGAGGACGGGCAGTACGTCAACCTCGGCATCGGTCTGCCGACGCTGATCCCGAACTACCTCCCCGAGGACGTCGAGGTGATCCTCGAGTCCGAGAACGGCATCCTGGGCACCGGCCCCTACCCCACCGAGGACCAGGTCGACACCGATCTGATCAACGCCGGCAAGGAGACCGTCACCGTGCTGCCGGGGGCCTCCTTCTTCGACTCGGCGCTGTCCTTCGGGATGATCCGGGGCGGGCACATCGACGTGGCCGTACTGGGTGCCATGCAGGTGTCCGAGACCGGCGACCTGGCCAACTGGGCCATCCCCGGCAAGCTGATCACCGGGATCGGCGGGGCGATGGACCTGGTCCACGGCGCCCGCACGGTCATCGTGGTGATGACCCACACCGCCAAGGACGGCAGCCCGAAGATCCTCACGGAATGCACGCTGCCGCTGACCGGCAAGGCGTGCGTGAACCGGATCATCACCGACCTCGGCGTCCTGGACGTCACGCAGGACGGTCTCGTACTGGTCGAGACGGCACCCGGGGTGGGCGTCGAGGAGATCGTCGCCAAGACCGACGCCAAACTGACCGTCGCGGAGGACCTGCGGTGAAGAACGTCTACCTCGTCGACGCGGTCCGCACGCCGTTCGGCCGTTACAACGGCTCACTCGCCCCGGTCCGCCCGGACGACCTGGGCGCCCACGCGATCCGTGCACTCCTCGCCGGTACACCCGACCTGGACCCGTCCCGGATCGAGGACGTCTACTTCGGCAACGCCAACGGCGCGGGCGAGGAGAACCGCAACGTGGGCCGGATGGCCGCGCTGCTGGCCGGCCTGCCCACCTCCGTGCCCGGTGTGACCGTCAACCGGCTGTGCGCCTCGGGTCTGGAGGCCGTGATCCAGGCGGCCCGCGCGATCGCCGTCGGGGACGCCTCCGTGGTCGTCGCCGGTGGGGTGGAGTCGATGACCCGGGCGCCGTACGTGCTGCCCAAGTCCGACAAGCCCTTCCCGGCCGGGCACGCCGAGCTGTACTCGACCACGCTGGGCTGGCGCATGGTCAACCCGCGGATGGAGCCGCAGTGGACGATTCCGCTGGGCGAGTCGGCCGAACTGATCGCGGACAAGCACAAGATCAGCCGCGAGCAGCAGGACGAGTTCGCGCTGGCCTCGCACCAGAAGGCGGCCGCGGCCCGGGCGGCGGGGCTGTTCGACGCCGAGCTCGCGCCGGTGCCGGTCCCGCAGCGCAAGGGCGAGCCGGTCGCCTTCGGCGCCGACGAGTGCGTACGGCCGGACGCGTCGCTCGCGGCCATGGCGAAGCTCAAGCCGTCGTTCCGCGAGGACGGCGGGACGGTCACCGCGGGCAACGCCTCTCCGCTCAACGACGGTGCAGTCGCACTGCTGCTCGTCGACGACGAGGGCCTCGCCGCGACCGGTCGCGAGCCGCTGGCCCGGATCTCCGCGACCGGCGTCAACGCGCTGGACCCGCACTACTTCGGGCTCGCTCCCGTCGAGGCCGTCAACCGGGCACTCGCCAAGGCGGGCAAGGGTTTTGACGATCTGTCCGTGCTGGAGCTGAACGAGGCCTTCGCCGCCCAGGTGCTCGGATGCGTCGCCGAGTGGCCCGAGTTCGACCCGGCGATCCTCAACCCGCAGGGCGGGGCGATCGCCCTGGGCCACCCGCTGGGTGCCTCCGGCGCGCGGCTGGCCGGCACGGTCGCCCATCAACTCGCCCGCCGGGGCGGCGGAGTCGGTGTCGCCACCCTGTGCATCGGCGTCGGCCAGGGTCTCGCTCTCGTCCTCGAACGTTAACGGAACGCAGGAATCCCCATGACTCTCACCCAGCAGGACATCGACCGGGAAATCGCCGCCGAGCACGCCGCCTACGAGAAGCGGCTCGCCGACGGCGCCCCCGTCGAGCACCAGCCGCGCCGCGACTACGCCCCCTACCGCTCCTCGGTGCTGCGGCACCCGAAGCAGCCCCCGATCGGCATCGACGTCTCGAAGGACCCGGAGCTGGTGGAGCTGCACTCGCCCGCCTTCGGGGAACGGGACATCACCGAGATCGACAACGACCTGACCCGGCAGCACCACGGCGAGCCGATCGGTGAGCGGATCACCGTCGAGGGACGCCTCCTGGACCGCAACGGCCGTCCGCTGCGCGGTCAGCTGGTCGAGATCTGGCAGGCGAACTCGGCCGGCCGCTACGCCCACCAGCGCGAGCAGCACGACGCCCCGCTGGACCCGAACTTCACGGGCGTCGGGCGCACGCTGACCGACGACAGCGGCTGCTACCGCTTCACCACCATCCAGCCGGGCCCCTATCCCTGGCGCCAGCACCTCAACGCCTGGCGGCCGGCCCACATCCACTTCTCGATCTTCGGCACGGCGTTCACCCAGCGGCTCGTGACGCAGATGTACTTCCCGAGCGACCCGCTGTTCCCCTACGACCCGATCATCCAGTCGGTCACGGACGACGCGGCCCGCCAGCGGCTCGTCGCCACCTACGACCACAGCCTGTCCGTACCGGAGTTCTCGATGGGCTACCACTGGGACATCGTGCTCGACGGACCGCAGGCCACCTGGATCGAAGAAGGACGCTGACCAGCCATGACGAAGATCGACACCAGCCGTCCGGAGACCGTGCTGCCGACCCCGTCGCACACGGTCGGCCCCTTCTACGGCCACGCCCTGCCCTTCCCCGGCGGCGGCGACATCGCGCCCGTCGGCCACCCGGACACGATCGTCCTCCAGGGTTACGTCACCGACGGCGAGGGCGACCCGCTGCCGGACGCCTTCCTGGAGCTGTGGAGCGCCGACCCGGACGGCAACGTCCCGCGGGTCGACGGTTCGATCCGGCGCGACCCGGCGACCGGCGGCTACCTCGGCCGCAACGGCGTGGAGTTCACCGGCTGGGGCCGTGTCCAGACCGACGCCAACGGGCACTGGAGCGCCCGCACGCTGCGGCCGGGAGCGCGCGGGCACAGCGCCCCGTACATCAGCGTGTGCGTCTTCGCGCGCGGTCTGCTGGTGCACCTGTACACCAGGATCTACCTGCCGGACGACGAGGCGGCCCTGACGGCCGACCCGCTGCTGGCCCGGGTGCCCGCGGAGCGGCGCGACACGCTGATCGCGCGTCCGCAGGGCGATGGCGCCTACCGTTTCGACATCCGCCTTCAGGGCGAAGGCGAAACGGTCTTCCTGGAGTTCCAGTGACTTCTCCCGATCCGGACACCGGCCTGCTCGCCCCCGGGTGGGCAGGCTCCCCCGCCGCCGCGGCTGCCTCCGACGCCGCCCACCTCCAGGCGCTGCTGGACGCGGAGGCCGCGCTGACCCGGGCGCAGGCCCGTCTGGGGCTCGCCCCGCAGGAGGCGGCGGACGCGGTCACCGAGGCGGCCGACGCGGCCCGGTTCGACGTGCGGTCCCTCGCGGAGCGTGCGCGCGGCGGCGGCAACCCCGTCATCCCGCTGGTGGCCGATCTCAGCGAGGCGGTCGGCGAGGAACACGGCCCGTACGTCCACCGGGGTGCCACCAGCCAGGACGTCCTGGACACCGCGGCCGTGCTGGTCGCGTCCCGCACGCTCGGCCTCGTCCTCGCCGACCTCCACCGCGTCCAGCAGGCCCTGGCCGGGCTGGCCGCCGAGCACCGCGACACGGCGATGCCCGGCCGGACGCTCACCCAGCACGCCGTTCCGACGACGTTCGGGCTCAAGGCCGCCGGGTGGCGGTCGCTGGTCCTGGACGCGCGGGACCGGGTCACAGCCGTACGAGACTCCCTGCCCGTCCAACTCGGCGGCGCGGCCGGGACCCTGGCCGCCTTCACGGCCTACGGCGCCGAGGACACCCAGGCCCTCACGGCGGCCTTCGCCGCGGAGCTGGGACTGCGGGCACCGGTGCTCCCCTGGCACACCCTGCGCACCCCGATCGCCGACCTCGCGGGCTGTCTCGCCTTCACCGCCGGCGCGCTCGGCAAGATCGCCGCGGACGTGCTCGTGCTCGGCCGCACCGAGATCGCCGAGCTCGCGGAGGACGGCGGGGGCGGCTCCTCGGCCATGCCGCACAAGGCGAACCCGGTGCGGTCCACACTGATCGCCGCCGCCGCCCGGCGCGCGCCGCAGCTCGCGGCCACGCTGTACGGCTCGCTGGCCGCCGAGGACGAGCGGCCCGCCGGGGCCTGGCACGCCGAGTGGGAACCGCTCAGAGACCTGCTGCGGCTGGTCGGCGGAGCAGCACGGGACGCCGCCGAACTGACCGGGGGACTGCGGGTCCACGCCGACACCATGCGGGCGCACCTCGGTCTCACCCACGGTCTGATCGTCTCCGAGCGGCTGTCGGCCGAGCTGGCACCCGTGCTGGGCCGCGCCCGCGCCAAGGCACTGCTCACGGACCTCGCGAGGCGGACCTACAGCGAAGGACGCTCTCTGGCCGAACTCCTGTCTCAGGAAGCGGAGTTGAAGGACGTCGACCTCGACGAGCCCACCGACCCCGCCCGTTACACCGGTTCCGCCGGTGCTCTCACCGACCGTGCTCTGGAGCGACGTTGACCGACACACTCCTCAACCACCGCGTTGAGGGCCCCGCTTCCGCTCCCCCGCTGCTGCTCGGACCGTCACTCGGGACGTCGTACGCCCTGTGGGACAAGGTGGCGCCGGAGCTGTCCCTCACCCACCGGGTGATCCGCTGGGACCTGCCCGGGCACGGCGGTTCGGCGGCCGGCCTGATCGGTCCCGGGGCCACCGTGGGCGACCTCGCCGACCTGGTCCTGGCGCTCGCCGACTCGCTCGGCGTCGAGCGGTTCGCGTACGCCGGGGTGTCGCTGGGCGGTGCCGTCGGTCTGCATCTCGCGGTGCACCACCCGGAGCGCGTCGAGTCGCTGGCGGTCATCTGTTCCTCCGCGCACTTCAACGGCGCCAAGCCGTGGCACGAACGGGCCGAGAGGGTCCGCCGGGAGGGGGTGGAGTGGCTCCTTGAGAGCGCGAACTCCCGTTGGTTCGCGGGTGACTTCACGGTGCCGGAGCTCGTGCGGGACCACGCGGAGGCCGATCCGCAGGCGTACGCGGCCTGCTGCGACGCCCTGGCCTCCTTCGACCTGCGCGACCGGCTGGCCCAGGTCTCCGCGCCGGCCCTGCTGATCGCCGGCCGCGAGGACCCGGCGACCCCGCCGCCCCATCTGCGGGAGATCGCCGACGCGGTGCCGTGCGCCACGCTCGTCGAACTCCCGGGGGCTTCGCACCTGGCCCCGGCGCAGTGCCCGGAAGCCGTCCTCACCGCTCTGCGCACGCATCTCGACGGAGGCGCCAAGCGGGGCATGGAGGTGCGGCGCGAGGTGCTCGGGGACGCGCACGTGGACCGGGCGCAGGCCCGGCAGACGCCGTTCACCGCCCGTTTCCAGGACTTCATCTCGCGGTACGCGTGGGGCGAGATCTGGACCGACCCCACGCTCAGCCGCCGCGAGCGCAGCATGATCACGCTGACGGCGCTGGTCGGGCACGGCCACTACGAGGAGCTGGCCATGCATGTGCGCGCGGCGCGGCGCAACGGCCTCACGCCGGAGGAGATCGGGGCCGTGCTGTTGCAGACGGCCGTGTACTGCGGGGTCCCGGCGGCGAACTCGGCGTTCGCCGCGGCCCAGCGGGTGCTGGCGGAGGAGACGGAAGGGTGACCCCGGCAGGGGCAGGCACCCGGTACGGCGATGTGCCTACCGTGGGGGCATGCCGACCGTCCTGATCACCGGCGCCACCTCCGGGCTCGGCCGCCACGTCGCCTTCGACCTGGTCCGCGCCGGCCACCTCGTCCTCGCCCACGGCCGCGACCCCGGCCGCACCGAACGTCTGGTGGCGGAGCTGCGGACCGAGGGCCGGGCCGAGGGCTTCGTGGCCGACCTGGCCCGTCTCGGCCAGGTGCGCGAGCTGGGCGCGAGGGTCGCCGACGCCCACCCCGGGCTCGGTGTCCTGGTCAACAACGCGGGCGTGGGCTCCGGTTCGCCCGGTTCGGGCCGCGAGGTGAGCGGGGACGGGCATGAACTGCGGCTGGCGGTGAACTACTTGGCGCCGGTGGCACTGACCCGGGCCCTGCTTCCGGTGCTGCGGGCGAACCCACCCGCCCGCATCGTCAACGTGGGGTCGGCGGGCCAGGAGCCGATCGACTTCGACGACCCGGAGTTCACCCGCGGCTACGCGGGCTTCGCCGCGTACTGCCGTGCCAAGTTCGCCCTGGCCGCCCACACCTTCGCCCTGGCCGAGGAGTTGGCGGGAACCGGGGTCGCGGTCAACGTCCTGCACCCGGCGACCTTCATGGACACGGCGATGGTCCGGGAGGGCGGGGTGGCGCCCTGGTCGACGCCGGCGGACGGGGCGCCGGGTGTGCTGGCCCTGGCCACGCGGGACATGGGCACGGGCCGATACTTCGACGGGACGCGTCCGGCACGGGCCCACGAGGAGACGTACGACGGGGAGGTGCAGAAGCGTCTGGCGACGCTGACGGACCGACTCCTCGCGCCGTAGCTCCCCCAGGGGCGCGGGGCCGGCGCGACCAGCCCGCACCGGCCCGCGGACGAGGTCAGCGCAGTCCCCGCCCCGTCTCCAGCACCTCGCGGGCCTGCGTCACCAAGCCGTCCGCCCCGCAGGAGCGCGCGAGCGCCAGGCCCCGGTTGAGCTCGGCCACGGACCGCGCCGCGATGCCGTACTCGACCCGGGCCGCCGCGTGCTCGTACTGGCAGGGCGAGGCCTCCAGATAGGCGACGGCCTGCGCGGCGAGCCGGACCGCCCGCTGCCCGGTCTCCAACGCGGCCGCACACCGCAGCGCCTCACCGATCGCCGTGTCCGTGCCGAGGCGCTCGGCGTGCCGCCGGACCTCCGAGGCCAGCTGGGCGGCCCGCACCGGGTCCTCGACGGCGAGCGCCCGCGCGAGATCGACCGCCCATGGCACCAGCACCGGATTGTGGTGGCCCCGGACCGCCGCCGCCTTCTCCGCGGCGTCCAGTTCGTTGATCCCGTCCTTGGTCCTGCCGACGGCCAGCAGCAGCCGCCCGCGCACGGACCGCGGGTCGGGCAGCACGATCGTGGACGGATACGGCGGCGCGAACCCGTACTGCTCGGCGATCGCCCACGCCTCCTCGACATGCCCGCGCGCGAGGAGCGTGTCGACGAGGTTGCAGGTCGCCGACCAGTACAGCGGCAGCCCACGCCCCACCCGCTCGGCGAGCCGCAGCGACTCGCGCAGGGAGGTCTCCGCCTCCCGGAGCCGGCCGCGCCGACGGTGGCCCAGGCCGACGTAGGCGTGGGCGAGCGCGAGGTGGCCGCCGCTCCAGCCGGCCGACTCGTAGGTGCGCAGGGCGTCGGTGTACAGGGCTTCGGCGCGGTCGAGCCGGTCCGTGAAGGCGTACGCGCTGGCCAGCATCAGCGGCAGTTCGAGGCCCCACTCGGTGTCGGTCCAGCCGAGGCCGGGCGCGAGGCGGCCGTTGACGAGGGCGCGGTCGCAGACCTCGGCGATCTCCTCGGCGCTCTCACCGCGGGCCATCGCGTCGAAGCCGCGCAGGATGAGCAGGGCCCGCTCGGAGTTGTCGCGGCCCGTGCACGTCGCGGCCAGGGCGGCGAGGCGCTCGGAGCGCCCCGGCGAGGTGGTCTCGCCCGGGTAGAGCCCCTCCCAGGTGTACTGCACGGCCTGGAGGCGGAGCCGGGCCGGGCCCTCCTCGTGCCGGGCGGCCTCCGCCTCGACCGTGCGGACGGCCTCCTCCAGCTGGTTGTTGTGCATGAGCGCCTGGGACAGGCGGATCACGGCGTCCACCCGGGCGGAGCCCTCCAGGCCGGGCATGGCGAGCGCGGTCTGGAGGTGGCCGATGGTCTTGGCGGGGGCGGTCAGCAGGGTGGCGCAGCCGAGCTCGAAGAGCACGCGCGCGTGGACCTCGGGCACCGGGGGTTCCAGCAGGGCGCGCTCCAGGCAGCGGCGGGCGGCGTCGGGAGCGCCCACGAGGAGGTGCTCGCGGGCGGCCTCGCGCAGCTGCTCGACGAGCTCCTCGTCGTCGTCCGGGTGGACCTGGAGCAGATGCCGGGAGGCGGCCGCGGCACCGAGCCCGGAGTCGGTGACGAGCTGGGCGGCGATGCCGTGCATGGCGGTGCGCAGGGCGTCGGGGATGGAGTCGTAGACGGCGGTGGCGATCAGCGGGTGCACGAACTCCAGCTCGCCGTTCTCCACGCCGGAGTCGGTCAGGATGCGGGCGGTGCGCAGGAGTTCGGCGCAGAGTGCGGCCTTGTCCGGCTTGAGGGTGGCGAGTTTGGCCACCAGGTCGACGGAGATGTCGGTGCCGAGGATCGCGGCCGCCCAGGCGAACCGGGTGGCGTCGATGCCGAGTTCCTCCAGGCGG
The DNA here is from genome assembly GCF_029893805.1 of Streptomyces sp. SAI-135. Lineage (NCBI taxonomy): Bacteria > Bacillati > Actinomycetota > Actinomycetes > Kitasatosporales > Streptomycetaceae > Streptomyces > Streptomyces sp. SAI-135. Next base: position 7,606,434 of record NZ_JARXYP010000002.1, on the reverse strand, counting down.
GCGACGAGTCCGCCGCCGCGGGCCGAGCGGTTCAGCTCCCGCAGTTCGTTGGCCGAGGCCTCGCTGGGCTCCATCTCGCTGTCGCGGACCTTGGCGAGGAGTTCGACGGTCTCGTACGGGTTGCCACCGGTGACGGCCCACACCTCGCGGCAGAAGGGGGCGTCGGCGTGCTCGCCCAGGGTGGCGCGGGTGAGGCCCGCGGTGGCTTCCGGGGTGAGGGCGCTGAGGCTGGTGACGGGCCGGCCCGCGGCGGCGGCGACGGTCTCCAGGAGGCGGTCGCTCTCGGTGGTTGCCTCGCCGGGGCGCCGGGCCACCACGACCAGCACGGACAGGTCGTCCAGGCGCTCGGCGAAGGCGGCGAGCCAGCGCAGGGTCTCCTGGTCGGCCCAGTGGGCGTCGTCGACCATCAGCACCAGCGGCCAGTCCCGGCGGGCCAGCCGGCGCACCGCGGCGACCAGTCCGTCGCACACGCCCTGCGGGTCGGCCTGCCGCTCGCCCGGGTCCGCGATGCCGAGGGCGGGGCCGGCGATGTCGTACCAGTCGCCGAGGTACTCGCGGGCCTCCTCGGGCATCAGCGACAGGAGGGCCGGCTGGAGCAGTTGGCGTACGACGTTGAAGGGGACGGACCTGAGGGTCTCGCCGCCGCGGGCCGACCAGACCGTGCAGCCGCGTGCCTCGGCGAGGCGGCGCGTCTCGTTCAGCAGGGCGGTCTTGCCGAAGCCCGCCTCGCCGCGGATCAGGAGCACGCTGCCCGAGGACGTGCGGCCCGCGCACAGGGAGTCGATCACCCGTTCGACGGCGGCGAGTTCCTCGTCACGCTCCCACAGCGAGGCCGGGGCGGCCGCCATGGGCCGTACCTCCGTCATCCCGCTACCTCCCCAAGTCGCCCGAACGACGTACAGATCTCGAGCGTAGCCGTCCGGGTGCGGAAGCGGAGGGCGGTCGCGGTACCTGTTGCCTTGACGGGTGACCTGCGGTACGGGCAGGCGACGCGCCCCGCCCGTGACCTGCTGTCGACAAACCTGACCGACAGTCAGCGTCGGTGTCTACGGCTGCTTCGCCACGGTCATCGCGGCACGCTTCTTCACCCCGGAGGGCGGCAGCGAGGCCGAGGCGCTGGTGAGGACGTACGCCTCCTTCGGGCCGGCCTTCTGCTCCGCGCCGGCCGGCAGTCCCCACGCCACCGTGAACGACTGCCACGCCCCGTACAGCCCGCGCCGTCCCGCCGGAGCGGACTCCGTCATCACCGACACCGCACCGCCGAACTCCCCACCCGCCGACAGCCCCTGAAGCGCCCTCAGGAACGGGGGTTCGCCGCGCTGCTCGCCACCGTACTGACGAAGGCGCAACTGACGTCCTGGGGCTGGCGGGTGCCGTTCCTGCTGACGCTGCCGCTGGGACTCGGGGCCCTGTGGCTGCGACTGCGGCTGGACGAGACGCCTGCCTTTCGGGAGGAGACCGGACGGGAGGAGGCGGCTCGGGAGAGGCCGGGTGCGGGGGAGGACGCCGGGGCGATCGCGCTCGGCGCGGGGCGGATCATGGGCTGGGCCGCGGCCGGTCACACCTTCCTGGTGGTGCTTCCGGCGTATCTCCAGAGCACGCTGAACGCCGGCTTCCAGCAGGCGCTGCTCGCGACCCTGCTCGCCAACCTCGGATCTGCTGCCACGATCCTCCCGGCGGGCCTGCTCAGCGACCGGGTGGGACGGCCCGTGTTGCCGGTCCGTTCGGCCGTCTTGCTACTGACGAGCCCGGCACTGCCGGCCGCGGCGAAAGAGGCGTACGCCTTCGCCGTCCTGGGCTTTCCGACCGCGCACGGCCTCCCCGGCACCGAGCCCACGAGCACCGGCGCCCGCCACGCACGCGTCCTGGGCTCCGTCACCCCCGGCCGCGAGGGACTGCGCCTGCCGCCACCCGCGCGGGAGCGCCCGGTGCGGCTCGTACTGGAATGACCGCCGGTGGTGCCGGGACGCCTCGGCCGGAATCCGCCCTCCCCTCTCATCGCACTTTCACCGAGTGCTCATACGGTGGGGGCATGACGCAGGAGACTCCCCCCGGGTGGTACCCCGACCCCGGGCAGACAAGTGACGGTCCCGCCGCCGAGCGCTGGTGGGACGGCAAGGCGTGGACCGAGCAGACCCGGCCCGCCGGATCGGCCGCCGCATGGGGTCCCCCGGAACAGGTCGCGAGCCCCGGGGACGCGGGACAGTACGCCGTCTATCCCCCGTATCCCGCCCAGCCGCCGGCCGCCTCGCGGCGCGGACGCATGGGCATAGCCGTGGCCGTGGCGGTCGTGGTCCTGGCGAGCATAGGCGTGGGCGTGTACGCCCTGGCCGACAACGGCGACGCCAGCGGCAACGGCAACTCGGCCACCTCGCGGGCACCGGGAGGTCAGGGCGGCCCGGGCGGACCGTTCGGCGACGACGGGGGCAACGGAGGCACCGGGGGCAGCGGAGGCACCGGGGGCGCGTCGCCCTCTCCGCAGGGGTCCGAGGCGCCGAGGATCGAGAGCGGTTCGGTGACCGACTCGATCGACGGCATCAGCCTGCCCATTCCGGACGACTGGTACGGCCAGGAGATCCAGGTCGGCGCGTCCGTGACCTCGAACGACTCCTACGCCTGCCCCGGTGACACCTCCGAGAAGTGCACCAAGGGCGGTGCCTACTCGGCGCCCGCCCTGGCTCTCGGCACCCGCGGCAGCACGGCCGAGGCGGTCGCCAAGGCCGACATCGAGGCGAACGCCGAACAGTCCTACGGCGGCAAGACGTACGGCTCGATCACCTCGCACGACGTACTGGACTCCGAGGCGGTGACCGTGGCCGGGCAGAAGGGCTACCGGGTCCGCTGGAAGGCCGTCACCAGCAAGGGCTCCGACGGCTATGTCGAGTCCCTGGCCTTCCCGTCCCCGGCGAACCCGCAGCAGATCGTCGTGGTGCGCTTCGGTGTCGACGTCGAAGAGGGGCAGACCGTGATCGACGACATCACCAAGGGGATCAAGGTGTCGACGGGCGGCGGCAGCGGCCAGGACGTCTGACGGCCGGCCCCCGGACACCGGTCGGCCGGGTGGGGCGCTCCCCGCTCAGGAGGAACCCCACCCGGCCGGGGGGTGCGCGCCGCCCCCGTCCCCACGGTGCGGCGCGAGCAGGTCACCGTCCAGTCATCCCGTGGACGGCGGCCTGGGTCTCAGGTCAGGCCGAGTGCCGGCAGTACGGCGGCCTCGACGAAGCGGACCAGGTAGTCCGGGTCGGCGTACTTCCCGTCCACCACGGGCCGGGCGCGGATGACACCGAACATCTGGGCCGGGATGTATTCCAGCGCCGGGTGTCCGGTGGCGATCTCTCCCCGGTCGACCCCACGCTGGAGAATGTGCCTCAGTGCGGCGATCTCCGGTTCGACCAGCGCCTCACGCAGGGCCTGCGCGAGTTCCGCGTCCTGGGTGACGGCGTGGCCGAGCGCCTGGAGCAGCTTGGTGTCGTGCATCGACCACCGGCCCGCGGCCCGGGCGGCCTCGCGCAGGTCGTCGGCGAGCGATCCGGTGTCGATCCCGTCGAACTTCGACCTGCGGCGGGAGCGCAGGGCGGCCACCACGAACTGGGGCTTGGTCTTCCACTGCCGGTAGAGGGTGGACTTGCTGCACCGGGTGCTGGCGGCGACGCCCTCCATGGTCACGGCCTCGTATCCGCATTCGCGGACCTGTTCGAGCACGGCGTCGAAGAACTCCTGCTCACGCTCGGGCGTGATCTTGGAGCGGCGCGAGGCGGCGACCGTCTCCGGTCCGTTCGCGGCCTGCGACGTCATCAGCTCTTCCCTTCCCTCGCTCCGGCGGCCGGGCTGCTGCGCGGCCGCCGCGTTTCATTCCCGGTTTCCAGTGTGTCGTATGTCAATCGATACGCCAGTGTACCGGTACCCGACCGTATCGGTACACTGGCGTATCGGTACGAGGTCGTATCGATGAGTTTTGGAATCCGGACGAGTCACCACGTTGTCCGGATTCAGTATCAGCACCACCGTCAGCGAAAGGGCCGGGGGAATGAATGCCCGCACCGAGCCTTCAGAAGCGGGGCCGAGCGCCACAGCGCGGCCGCCGCTCGTCCGTGAGCTCCTGCTCGTCGTAGGACTGTTCCTCGTCTACAAGTTCGGCCGGCAACTGGTCACGGGCCACACCACCGAGGCCTACCGCAACGCCGACCGCGTGTGGGACTGGGAACGGACCCTGCACCTGCCCGGAGAGGGCTCGGTCCAGTCGCTGCTGCTGCACGGCGACACCTTCGCGCACCTCGCGAACACCTACTACGCGACCGTGCACTTCCCGGCCACGGTCGCCTTCCTGGTCTGGCTGTACCTGAAGCGCCCCGCCCACTACGTCTGGGCCCGGCGCGTCCTCGCCGCCGTCACCGGCGCCGCCCTGGTGCTGCACCTGGTCTTCCCGCTGGCCCCGCCGCGGATGCTCGCGGCGGCCGGCCTGGTCGACACCGCGAAGGTCTACGGCCCCTCGGTGTACGGCCCGCCGCAGACGGACTCGCTCTCCAACCAGTTCGCCGCGATGCCCTCGCTGCACTTCGGCTGGGCCCTGATGGTGGCGATCGGCCTGATCGTGGCCACCCGCTCGCGGTGGCGCCGGCTGTGGCTGCTGCACCCGCTGGTGACCCTGGTCGTCATCGTCGGCACCGCGAACCACTACTGGATGGACGCGGTCGTGGCGACGGCCCTGCTCGGCATCGCCCTCGCAGTGGTTCACCTGCCGCACCGGACGGCCACCACGGCAGGCCGGGCGCAGCAGAAGCTCGCCCCGGCCGAGTCCGAGGAGAACGTCCTGGTCGGAGCGGGCCGATGAACGCCACCCTGCTCGCCCTCGCCCTGTCCCTGCTGTCCTCCGTCGCTTACGCGGCCGCAGCCGTCGCCCAGGAGCGCCTCGCCTCCCGCGATCCCGGTTCCGGTGTGCTGCGGATGCTGGGCTCCGGTGCCTGGTGGGGGTCGGTCGCGCTCAACGCGTCGGCCGCGCTGCTGCACGTCGTCGCCCTCAAGTACGGCCCCCTGACCGTGGTCCAGCCGCTCGGCGCCCTCACCCTGGTCGCCGCCGTCCCGCTGGGCGCGCGGATCGCCGGGCGCCGGGTCAGCACGACGGAGTGGCGGGGCACCGCGTACACGCTGGCCGGCCTCGCCGCGATCCTCGTGGTGGCGTCGGGCTCCGAGCCCGGCAAGGTGCTGAGCACGTCCGAGGCGGTGGCGGTGGCGGCCGTGACCGCGGCCCTGATCGGCGTGCTGGCCCGTCCCGGCGCCCGGCCCGGCATACGGCACGCGTCGGCGTCCGGGGTCGCCTCGGGGGTCGCCTCCGCGCTCACCCAGACCGTGACGGTGGCCGCGACGGACCGTTCCGGGCCACTTCTCAGCGTCCAGGTGATCGGCGTGGCCCTGCTCGTCGCGGCCTTCGCCGCGGGCGGGCTCCTGCTCTCCCAGACGGCCTACCGTGACGGTCTGGGCGCCCCGCTGGCGGTGGTGACCCTGGCCAACCCGGTGGCCGCCGCGGTGATCGGCCTCTCCCTGCTGGGCGAGAGCCTGCGGGGCGGCGCGGCGGGCGTGCTGCTCGCGCTGGCGGGCGCGGGCCTCGCGGCCTGGGGTGTGGTGCTGCTGACCCGGAGGCCCGCGGTGCCGGTCGACGACGACCACCCGGTGGCGGCGGTGCTGGCTCTCGAGCCGTCGACCGCGTCCGTGGAACGGGCCCTGCGGGACATGACGGTGCCCCGGCAGCCGGAGCCGGGGCACCTCACACCGCTGTAGGGACGCTCAGCCGAACCCGCGGGCGTCCTGCTTCAGGGCCGTGTCGACCGTCAGCGCGGTGGCGACGACCAGGCTCAGCAACGGCTCGGGCAGCTGGTAGTGGATCTGGAGCACGTAGTTGTCCGCGGTGGTGAACATCGTCTTGGCGAGCCCCTCCCACGTCTTCGTGATGCGGGCGACCTCGTTCTCGGTGTGGTCGACGATCGCGAAGTTCCAGGCCCGCCAGTTCTCCGCCTTGATCGCGCCGACCTGCCGGCCGTCCACCATGAGCGCGAAGTTGATCTTCCCGATCATGTTCTGCTGGACGATCTCACCGACCGGCGTACCGTCGGGACGCTCCACGATCACCCGCGACTTGAAGATCTTCCCCGGCCGGGTCAGCAGCATGACCGGCTGCCCGTGGGCGTCGCGGATCTCCAGCTTGATCTTCATGAACTGATCGATGCTCCAGAAGAACCGCACGATCTTCCGGAAGGCGCTCTGCCCGACCTGGCTGACCGAGCCGAGCTGGTTGCCGTGCTGGTCCATGACCTTGTACTCGTTGGTCAGCTCGATCAGCTTGGCCTTCTGGTTGACCACGAGCACCGGCTCGGTGAACAGCGTGCCGCCGCCCGCACCGCCTCCGGTGACCCCGGCCTGCTGCTGCACCTGGCGCTGCACGCGGAGGTCGGGGCCGGCCGACTGCTGGGGTATCTGCGGTGCCTGCTGGACCGGCGGGGCCTGCACGGCCTGAGCCTGGGCCTGCCCCGCCCCCTGCTGGTCCTGGTGGGTGTGCTGGGTCCACTGCGCCCCGTCCCAGTAACGGAGCGTCTGGGCCGCTCCGTGCGGATCGGGATACCAGCCTGCAGGTGTGTTCGAATGCGTGGTCACCGGGGCACACTACCCCGGTACCACCGCGATCCGGCCACGTGTTCGACGCTTCTCCTGGCGGCTTTACCTGGTGATTACAGCGGGGTCACTCACCCCGGGACGCCCGTTCTCGACATGTCCGGCGAATCGCCTGAGGAAGGCCGGCTCGGCGTCGGAGGTGACCGTGAGGTCGTACCAGCGACGACTCCTGGCGAGGCCGAAGGTGTGCCGAACGGTGGCGCCGGGCCGCACGGTGAAGGTCCGCGCCGGGTCACCGTAGCCGCTCGTCACCTTCAGACGGACCGTGCCGGAGCCCTTGTTGGTGAAGGTCAGCTCCACGTCGTCGCCGCTGTGGCGGGCGGTGACCTCGGGTCCCGCGGCCCTGTTCGGCCCCCTGAAGACGCGCAGGAACCCGGCGGGGCCGTGCACGCTCAGGTCGTACGCCCCCTTGGAGTACGCCGAGTTCCAGGTGTCCGAGACCGTCCGGCCGGCCTCGGTGGTGTAACTCCAGGGGCCGTCGGTGCGGTTGCCGGACGTCACCAGGAAGGCGGCGCCGGCCTTGGCGCCGGAGGCGAAGGACAGCGTGAACGTGCCGTTCTTCGCGTCCACCGAACCGTCCACGCGCGGGACGTACTTGAGGGGCCGGGCGGGACGCAGGCCGCGCTCCTGCTTCGGCAGGGCGCCGACGGCGGGCGGGACGGGCACGTAGTCGGGGTGGCGCTCGCGGTCCGGCGGCTCGTAGCCGTCGGTGTCCGGGAGGGCGACCGGCTCGGTGTCCCTTCGGGTGAAGTCGAAGGCCGCGGTCAGGTCACCGCACACGGCCCGCCGCCAGGGCGAGATGTTGGGCTCGTGGACGCCGAATCGGCGTTCCAGGAAGCGGATGATCGAGGTGTGGTCGAGCGTCTCGGAACAGACGTAACCGCCCTTGCTCCAGGGCGAGACGACGAGCATCGGCACACGCTGTCCGAGCCCGTACGGGCCCGCCGGGTGTCCGGCGTCGCCCTTGAACAGGTCGAGGGCGGGGTCGACGGTGGACTTGCCCTGGGCCGCCGAGCCGGGCGGGAAGGCGGGGACCACGTGGTCGAAGAAGCCGTCGTTCTCGTCGTAGGTGATGAACAGGGCGGTCTTCGCCCACACCTTCGGGTCCGAGGTCAGCGCGTCCAGGACCTGGGCGATGTACCAGGCGCCGTAGTTCGCGGGCCAGTTGGGGTGCTCGGTGAAGGCCTCGGGGGCGACGATCCAGGAGACCTGCGGGAGCCTGCCGGCTTTGACGTCGGCCCTGAGCCGGTCGAAGTAGCCCTCGCCCTTGGTGTAGTCGGTGCCGGTGCGGGCCTTGTCGTACAGCGGGTCACCGGGCTCGGCGCCCCGGTACTGGTTGAAGTAGAGCAGCGAGTTGTCGCCGTAGTTGCCGCGGTAGGCGTCCTGGATCCAGCCCCAACTGCCGTTCGCGTCCAGGCCGTCGCCGATGTCCTGGTAGATCTTCCAGGAGACGCCGGCCTTCTCCAGCCGCTCGGGGTAGGTGGTCCAGCCGTAGCCGGCCTCGTCGTTGCCGAGGACCGGGCCGCCGCCCTGGCCGTCGTTGCCCGTGTAGCCGGTCCACATGTAGTAGCGGTTCGGGTCGGTCGAGCCGATGAAGGAGCAGTGGTAGGCGTCGCAGACGGTGAAGGCATCGGCGAGGGCGTAGTGGAAGGGAATGTCCTCGCGGGTCAGGTACGCCATGGTCGTGGACCCCTTGTTCGGGACCCATTTGTCGTACTTGCCCCCGTTGAAGGCGGCGTGTCCGTCGTTCCAGCCGTGCGGGAGGTCCTGGATGAACTGCATGCCCAGGTCGTTCGCCTCGGGACGGAACGGCAGGATCTCCTTGCCGTTCCGGTCCGTCTGGTGCCATACGGACTTCCCGTTCTCCAGCGTCACCGGTCGCGGGTCCCCGAAGCCGCGAACACCTCTGAGCGAGCCGAAGTAGTGGTCGAAGGACCGGTTCTCCTGCATCAGGACGACGACGTGCTCGACGTCCTCGATGGTCCCGGTGCGGTGGTGGGCCGGGAGCGCTGCGGCGCGCTGGATGCTGCTCGACAGGGCGGTGAAGGCCGTGGTGGCGCCCGCGAGTTGGAGGAATCTGCGCCGGTTGACGTCGGACATGAGTGAGGGACCTCTCAATCCTGCGCATCGATGGCCCGAAAGTGACGGAAGGTGCGCGCAGCGAGTGTTCCAAGGGCAACGAACGTCAGGGAAGGGTGCGGTGGCGCCGGTGTGAAAGTCGGGGGTACGGGAGGCGTCGGAGTCGAGGTCTCCTTCCGGGGCGGGGACTTACCCCGCTTTCCCGCGGGCGTTGTAGACGACGACCTCGCCCGCGTCGATCGCCTCGCGGTAGTCGCGGAACACCGCGAGCGCCCCGTCCCTCAGGACGTCTCCGACGACCTCGATGCCCCGCGTCTCGAACTGTTCCGCCCAGTCCGCGCCGAGCGGGCCCTCGTCGAACGTGGTGAGTTCCTCCAGTTCCGGCCCCTCCCCGGCGACCACCAGGCCGCGCACGCCGGACCACATGGTGGCGCCGTAACACTGCACGCAGGGGCGCCAGTTGACGACCAGTTCATGAGGGGGCAGACCGTCACCGCCCAGGTCCCAGCTGCCGGTGGCAGCCTGGGCGAGGCCGAGCGCGACGACCTCGGCGTGCGCGCTGGAGACCCCGGAGGAGAGGACGACGTTGACTCCGGCCGAGACGATCCTGCCGCTCTCCCGCTCGGCGACCAGCGCGGCGAACGGGCCGCCGTCGCCCTCGCGCCAGTTGCGGTCGGCGAGGCGGTGCACGAGGCGCATGCGGTCCTCGCGGGAGGGCAGGGCCGCCGGCACGTGGGCGAGTTCCTCGTCGATCCAGTCGGGCAGGGCGACGCGGTACTCCCTGGCGATGTCGATCACTGTGTGTCCCTTCGCGGTTTGCGTGGTGTCCTGCCCCAGGAGCCGACCGGCCGGTCACGCCGGGCCCTGGCGACGAATTCCGCACGGGTCGCGACCGTGCGGGCCGGTGGGGGAAGGACGGTCTCCGTGTCCCACGGCTCCGCCGAGGCCCAGCCGAATCCCCGGACGAGTTCGTCGTGGACGGGTGCGAAGTCTGCACCGACGAGATCCGGCATCCGGTGGCTGAGTCCTCGCACCCGGGCGAGGAAGTCCGCGGGCAACGGCACGTGGTACGTCTCCAGATAGTGCGCGAAGTCCGCGCGCCACACCCACACGCCGTCGGTGACGAGCGACGAGCAGCCGGAGGTGTGCCGGTGGACCTCACCGGTGAGGGCGTCGACCCCTGCCTCCATGAAGGAGGTGAGGCGATGCCCGTGGTCCAGGTACGCGACGATGTGCGCTTCGTCCGGTTCGCCGGTCACCCGCACCTGGGCCGCCAGCGGTCCCGTGGACACCTCGCGGGGGTGGCCGAAGTCGTCGAAGAAGCCGAGCAACCTCAGCATGTGCACTCCTCAGCCTCTCCCGGTCGACGGCCGGACGAGCATACGCAGACCGGCCGGAGGGAGGCCCATGCGTCCTGGGCTGTGCCGGAGCAGGAGTCGGAGCCACCTTTCCTCACAGGCTTCCTCTTCCGTGAGGCGGAAGCGGTGTTGCCGACCCCCGGCGAGCGCCCAGACGATGCCAGCACAGCAGACAGACGGGAGCCGCAACGATGCCGCACACGACCGCCTTCGCCAGGAACCAGTGGTACGTCGCCGCCTACAGCCACGAGGTGGGACGCGAGGAACTGCTCGGCCGGACGATCCTCGGTGAGCCGCTCGTCCTCTACCGCACCGAGGAGGACGGGACGCCGGTCGCGCTGGCCGACCGGTGTGTGCACCGCCGGTTCCCGCTGCACGAGAAGCCGAGCCGGCTCGACGGCGACCGGATCGTGTGCGGGTACCACGGGTTCACGTACGACACGACGGGCACCTGTGTGTACGTGCCGGGCCAGAAGCGCGTACCGCGCACCGCGCGCGTCGCCTCCTACCCGGTCGCCGAACTGGACTCCCTGGTCTGGGTGTGGATCGGCGACCCGGCGCTCGCCGACGCGGACACCATCCCGAGGGCCCGGCACCTCGACTCCCCCGGCTGGGTCACCGTCCGCGGCATGGAGCCGATCGACGCCGACTACGGCCTGCTCGTCGACAACCTCCTCGACCTGTCCCACGAGACCTATCTGCACGGCGGCTACATCGGCACCCCGGAGGTCGCCGAGACGCCGATCACCACGGAGGTCGACGAGGGCGCGGGCATCGTCCGGGTCAGCCGGCACATGGACGACGCCGCCTGCCCGCCGTTCTACGCCAAATCCACCGGTATCGAGGGCCGGATCACGCGCTGGCAGGACATCGAGTACCACGCCCCCTGCCTGTACCTGCTGCACAGCCGGATCGCCCCGGTCGGTGTGCTCCCCGAGGCCGACGGCAGCGACCCGAACGGCTTCCACACCGAGATCACGTACGCCATCACACCGTCCAGCGACGGGCACGTGTACGACTTCTGGATGGTCTCGCGCGACTGGGCGACCGAGGACGCCGAGGTCACCGAGTTCCTGCGGGGCAACAACCACACCGTGGTCATGCAGGACGTCGACGCGCTCAACCTGCTCCAGCGGACGCTCGGCACCGAGCGCTCCGGCTACCAGGAGCTCAGCATCAACATCGACACCGGCGGCCTCGCCGCCCGCCGTATCCTCGCCCGTCTCGTCGAGGAGGGCGACAAGCCCGTGGAGAAGGTCCTGTGAGTGCCGCGTCCACCGGGGAGGTCTACCGCATCGACTGGCTGCCGGGCACCGACACCCTGCGCGGCACCTGTCACTGCGGCCGCGAGCACACCTCGCAGGACCCGGTCGAGATGTGGGAGTGGATGCTCGCCCACCCGAACGGGCACTCACCCCAGAAACACGAGCCGCCCGCACCCGAGCCGCGAGGAAACAGTTCATGAGTGACGCGTACGAAGCCGAACTCGTCGTCGACCGCAGGGATGCGGCGGCCGACGGCGTGCTCGCCCTCACCCTGCGCCACCCGCTGGGCGAGCAGCTCCCGGCATGGGAGCCCGGCGCCCACATCGACGTGCTGCTCGGCCCCGGTCTGGAGCGGCAGTACTCGCTGTGCGGCGACCCGTCGGACCGTTCGTGCTGGCGGATCGCCGTGCTCCGTGAGCCCGAGGGACGCGGCGGATCCGCCCATGTGCACCAGCAGTTGAGGCAGGGCGACAAGGTGCGGGTGCGCGGGCCGCGCAACCACTTCGCCCTGCGGCCGGCGCCGCGGTACCGGTTCGTCGCGGGCGGCATCGGCATCACCCCGATCCTCCCCATGCTCGCGGCGGCGGAGGAAGCGGGCGCGGAGTGGACCCTGCTGTACGGGGGGCGGACCCTCGGATCCATGGCGTTCACCGAGGAGTTGAGCCGCTACGGCGACCGCGTCACCGTGGCCCCCCAGGACGAGACCGGCCTCCTGGACCTCGCCCCGGTGCTGGACGGCGTACCGGAGGGGACCCTGGTCTACTGCTGCGGGCCCGGCCCGCTGCTCGACGCGGTGGAGGAGCGCTGCCCGGCGGGGCTGCTGCACATGGAACGGTTCACGCCCAAGTACCGGCCGGAGGGCGAGAACACGCAGTTCGAGGTCGAGCTGGCGCAGACCGGCACGACGATCACGGTCGCTCCGGACGTCTCGGTGCTCGACGCCGTCCGCGCGGCCGGTGTCGAGGTGCTGTTCTCCTGCACCGAGGGCACCTGCGGCACCTGTGAGACCGACGTTCTCGACGGCACCCCGGACCACCGGGACTCCGTGCTCACGGACGAGGAGCGGGAGGCCGGGGAGACGATGATGATCTGTGTGTCCCGGTGCCGGGGGAAGAAGCTCGTGCTGGACCTGTAGCCAGGGTGGACATCCGCAGGTCCGCCTCGATCCCGGCGACCGTCTCCAGCAGCGGCGGCAGCAGGTCCCGCCGTACCGCGGCCAGGGTCGTACGCCCCGCCTGCACGGGGATGTTGACCGCCGCCACCACCTCGCCGCCCCGGTCCCGCACCGGGGCGGCGATCGAGCGCAGCCCCTCCTCCAGTTCCTGGTCGACGAGGGCGTACCCCTGCCGGCGCACCCGGTCGAGTTCCGCCCGCAGCAGGTCCGCGGAGACGAGCGTGCGGGCGGTAAGTGGAGTCAACTCGGCGTGCGCCAGGCGTACTTCGATGTCCTCCTGCGGCAGGTGCGCGAGGATCACCCGGCCGACGGAGGTGACATGGGCCGGGAAGCGGGTGCCGACGGTGATCGCCGCGGTCATGATGCGGCGCGCGGGCACCCGGGCCACGTACACCACGTCGTCGCCGTCGAGCACGCACAGGGACGACGACTCCCGTGTCCGCACGACCAGTTGCTCCAGATGCGGCTCGGCGATCTGGGCGAGCGAGAAGCTCGACAGGTAGGAGTAGCCGAGCTCCAGCACGCGCGGGGTGAGCCGGTAGGTGCGACCGTCGGCGCGGACGTACCCGAGGTCGGCCAGGGTCAGCAGGAAGCGGCGGGCCGCCGCGCGGGTCAGCCCGCAGAGGCCGGCGACCTCACTGAGGGTCAGTTCCGGGTGGTCGGCGTCGAAGGCGCGGATCACCGCGAGGCCGCGCTCCAGGGAACGGACGAAGTGGGGCGCGCGGGCTGCTTCGGACATCGTCGTCGCCTCCGTCGAGCAAATGTCAACAATATTGTCAGCCAAAGGTGTTGACCTCGTCCCGCGAGACCAATACCTTTCGCGCTGAGCACCACTGTGCGGTCTGCGCACAGCCTGTCGTGAGCACAGCCTGTCGGAACAACGAAGTCTGCACAGGAGGAGCCATGCGTCGTCTGCTCACCGCCCTCGCGGCCGGAGCATTACTGATCCCCGCGTCGGCCTGTGGTTCGTCCGGCGACTCGGGGGCCTCGGACTCGGGATCGTCGTCCGGCGGCACCACCACCGTCAAGCTCGGACTCATCCCGATCGTCGATGTCGCACCGATCTATCTGGGCCAGAAGAAGGGCTTCTACGGCAAGCACGGACTGAAGCTTCAGATATCGACCGCGTCCGGCGGCGCGGCGATCGTGCCCGGGGTCGCCAGCGGGCAGTTCCAGTTCGGATTCTCCAATGTCACCTCCCTGCTGATCGCCCAGTCCTCCGGGGTGCCGGTCAAGGCGGTCTCCAACGGCATCGCTTCAACGGGCGTCGCGGGCAAGGACTTCGCGGGCATCGCGGTGAAGAAGGACAGCGCCGTCACGTCCGCGAAGGATCTGGAGGGCAAGAAGGTCGCCATCAACACGCTCAAGAACATCAACGAGTCCGCGGTGCGCGAGTCGGTCCGCAAGGACGGCGGCGACCCGGACAAGGTGAAGTTCGTGGAGCTGGCCTTCGACCAGATGCCGGCCGCGCTCGACAGCGGCCAGGTGGACGCGGCCTGCGCGGTCGAGCCCGCCCTCGCCACCATCAAGGGCCAGGGCGGCAGGGTGATCGCCTCTCCGATGGTGGACGTGGCCGCGAACACCACGGTGGCCCTGTACTTCACCTCGACGCGGTACCAGCAGCAGCACGCCGACGTGGTGAAGAAGTTCCAGCAGGCCACCGCCGAGTCCCTCGCCTACGCCGACGCCCACCCGGACGAGGCACGCCAGATCATCACGACGTACACCAAGATCCCGGCGTCGGTCCTGGCGCAGGTGACCCTGCCGAAGTGGCCGGCCGAGCCCGACAGGGAGTCCGTCGAGGCGCTCGCGAAGCTGGGTGAGCAGGACGGGTTCTTCAAGAAGACCCCCGACGTCGACGCGCTGCTGCCGTGAGGTTGCAGAACGCGGCGCTGGGCGCCGCCGGGCTCACGGCCTTCCTCGCCCTGGGCGAGGCGGTGCCGCGGCTCGGTCTGGTCAAGGAGGAGTACTTCCCGCCGACCAGCCGGGTCGCGCGGGCGTTCGCCGGTGAACTCTCCGACGGCGCCTTCTGGACGGCGCTCGGCGACACACTCACCGGCTGGGCCCTGGGCCTGGCCATCGCCGCGTCGGCCGGGATCGTGGTCGGGGTGGTCGTCTCGGTCGTGCCGTACCTGCGTGAGGCGACGGCCTCGACGATCGAGTTCCTGCGCCCGATCCCCTCGGTCGCCCTCATCCCGCTGGCGGTCCTGCTGTACGGCAGCGAACTGCGCTCGGTACTGCTGCTCGTCGTGTACGCCGCCTTCTGGCAGGTCCTCGTCCAGACCGTCTACGGCGTCCAGGACGTCGACCCCGTCGCCGACGAGACGGCACGGTCGTACGGTCTGGGCACCTGGGCGCGGGTGAGGCACGTGCTGTGGCCCACCGCGCTGCCGTACGTGATGACCGGGGTGCGGCTGGCCGCGGCCGTCGCCCTGATCCTGGCCATCACCGGCGAACTCGTCATCGGCGCACCGGGGTTGGGCGCGCGGATCGCGGTGGCGCAGAACTCGCAGGCGGTCCCGGAGATGTACGCGCTGATCGTGGTGACCGGGCTTCTGGGGCTGCTCATCAACGTCGGCGCGCGTACCGTGGAGCGACGGGCGCTGTCCTGGCACCAGTCGGTGCGCGGGGAGGTGGCGGTGTGAAGCGGTTCGCCCTGCGGCTCGTCCTCGTGCTCGCACTGCCCGCGCTGCTCGTCGTGATCTGGTGGTTCGCCTCGGACGGCAGCACCAACGTGTTCTGGCCGCCGCTGCGCACCATCCTGAAGACCTTCCCGGACGTGTGGACCGCCGACCGGCTGCGCGACGACGTCCTGCCCAGCCTCTGGCGGCTCACGGCGGGATACGCCCTGGCGGCCGTCGTCGGGGTCGCCGTCGGCACGCTCATCGGCTCCTACCGGCGGGTGCGGGCGGTGTGCGAACCGGTCCTTGAGTTCCTGCGGGCCGTTCCCCCGCCGGTCCTGATCCCGGTCATCATGCTGTTCGCGGGCATCGGCGACACCATGAAGGTCACCGTGATCGCGAGCGGCTGCGTCTGGCCGATCCTGCTCAACACCGTCGAGGGCGTGCGCGCGGTGGACCCGGTGATGCTGGAGACGGCGCGTTCCTACGGGATCACCGGTCCCTCGCGCCTGCGTGACCTGGTGCTGCGCGCGGCGAGTCCGCAGATCTTCGCGGGCCTGCGCCAGGCACTGTCCATCGGCATCATCCTGATGGTCATCAGCGAGATGTTCGCCGCCAGCAACGGCATCGGCTTCACCGTCGTGCAGTTCCAGCGCAGTTTCGCGGTCCCCGACATGTGGACCGGGATCCTCGTCCTCGGTCTGCTCGGGTTCCTGCTCTCCGTCGTCTTCCAGCTGGTCGAGCGGCGGGTCCTCGCCTGGTACCACGGCCTGCGCGCCTCGGCCCGGCGGTCCCCGTGAGTCACCCGAACGCGAAAGGGCGGTCCATGCACGCGCTTCTTGACGTATCCGGCCTGAAGAAGGTCTACGAGGGCTCGGGGCGCCGCGTGGAGGCGGTGCGGGATCTGACCTTCACCGTGGACACGGGGGAACTGGTGTGTCTCGTGGGCCCCTCGGGCTGCGGCAAGACGACCCTGCTGAAGTGCATGGGCGGTCTGCTCACCCCGACGGCCGGCGAGGTCCGCCTGGCGGGCCGGAAGGTGAGCGGCCCCCCGCCCGGAATGGCCTTCGTCTTCCAGGAGTACGGCCGCAGCCTCTTCCCCTGGATGCGCGTCGCCGACAACGTCGAACTCCCGCTGAAGCAGAAGGACCTGAGCAGGTCACGACGCCGCGAACTGGTCGCCGACGCACTGGACTCGGTGGACCTCGCGGAGGCGGCGGGGGCGTACCCCTGGCAGCTGTCCGGCGGGATGCAGCAGCGCGTCGCGATCGCCCGCGCCCTCGCGTACGAACCCGAGGTCCTGCTGATGGACGAGCCCTTCGCGGCCGTGGACGCGCAGACCCGGGCCGACCTGGAGGATCTCGTACGACGACTGTGGCGGGAGCGGGGCATCACGATCCTGTTCGTCACCCACGACATCGACGAGGCCGTCTACCTGGGCGAACGTGTGATCGTGCTGTCCGCCTCCCCCACGGTCGTACAGGAGCAGCTGAAGGTCGACCTGCCCGACGAGCGGGACCAGTTGCACACCCGGGTGGCCCCGCGCTTCGCCGAACTGCGCACCCATGTGTACGAGCAGATCCAGGCGGCCAAGCGCGGGGTCGCACGGGACGCCGCGGTCACGACGTCCGACGCGCCTCCACTCCCCTGAGCGGCAGGCCGGCGGGGTGCGGCTGATCCCCTGCGACGGAGTGCCGCTGGCGCTGGTGGTGGCCGGGTGAGCCGGGAGGGGCGGCCCCGTGGAACGCCCTTGCTCCACGGGGACCGACGACCACTGACGAGGCGCCGTCGACGACCTGAACGCCGACGGTGCCCGTCAGGCCTGGGGGGCGGGCACCACCGTGAGGTGCGCCGCCGTGCGCCGCGCGCGCTTGCGGCCGGCCGGGCGGAGCACCAGGGTCAGTCTGGTGTAGCCCAGGTCGCGCAGGGTGCGCGGGGTCTCGTCGACGACCCGGCAGTCGGTGGCACCCCAGCGCGGGTCGGGGTGCACCAGCGGGCGTACGGAACCGTCGTGCTCCACGGCCTGTTCACCGACCGCGCGGATCCAGTGCGGCAGGCCGTGCCGGTAGGCGGCGTCCATGATCGGGTCCTGGGCGATGTCCCGGCGGATCGACTGGAGGCCGTGGTCGTGGCCGTGCCGCTCCACCGCTGCGGCGAAGTGCGCGAGCATCGGCAGGCACCAGCGGGACTCGTGCTCGCCGAGGACACTGCTCGCGTCCGGATGGAAGAGGACGAACCGAAGGAAGTTGTCGCCCGGCATGGCCGTCGGATGCGGACCCACGGCACGGAAAAGTGACGCGAAAGCGGTGTTGGCGAGGACGACGTCCCAGCGGTGGTCGAGGACGACGGACGGGAAGGGGACGGCTTCCAGGAGCGTGGCGTAGTCCTGAAGGTACGCCTGGGCTTCGAGCCCCTCGGGGACGGGCCGCAGTTCCGACCGCTGCCCACCTGCCTGATATGCCATCGGGAGGTCACCCCTCTTGCCTATGCGGCCTTCACGCGGCGCCTTGATCCTGCTTCCCCGGAGCGAGCCATGTCAACTATCGTGGCATTCGGTAGCGGTTGACGGCTGAAATTGGCCACAGTTGTGGCGAGACCTGGATGTGAGTTCGAACAACGGGCTACTCTCCGGGAAGTTCACGGCGACCGCCTGTGAGAAGTCGGGTGAGAGACGTAGGAGATCTGTCGGTGTCGGATGGCTTCGAGAGCCCGGACGACGCGGCAACGGTCGTGCTGACGGCCGTCGTCGCCCGCGTCACCGCACTCGCCGCCCGGCTCGGCGTGCCGCACGCGCAGGTCTTCGACACCGGTCGGCTGTCCGTCGCCTCCGGCGTCCCCGAACCCGTGGTCAAGGCTCTGCTGAGCGGGCGTCCCGCGGGCGAACCGGACGTCCAGGCACGGTTCCTGCAGCGGCTCGACCTGCTGCGCCGCACCCGGCTGAAGCCCAACGGCCGCAAGTACACCCAGCAGGAGATCGCCGACGGCGCCGGCATGTCCCGGCAGCAGGCGGGCGCCCTCATCAACGGCGACCGGCGCCCCACCATGGAGCACTGCGACGCCATCCAGCGGTTCTTCCGGGTGCACGCCGGATTCCTCACGGCCGAGGACCCCGAGGCACTCGCGGGCGCCCTCCAGCACACCGAGCAGGAGCTCCTGCACAAACTCGCCGACCGGGAGCGGGAGGCCGCGGCCTCCGCCCGCGATCCGCTGGAGCGGCTGCTGCAGGACCACGGCGTCCGCGGCATCGCCTGGCGGGCCGCACAGCTGCCCACCGACCAGCACCGTGACAAGGTCGCCGAGTGGCTGGACATGCTCCTGGAGAGCGTCAAGCGGCCCGAGTCCTGATCCGGGAGACAACTGTGGGCATCGGTAAGCACATGCGCCGCCTGAGCGGCGAGCTGGTGGCGGAGCTGGAACTCGACTCCCCCGCCCGGCCCGAGGACCTCTACGGCGCCCTGTGCGACGCGATGAGCAGACGCCGGGGCCGCCCGGTCCACTTCCGTACGGCACCCTTCCCGCCCGGCACCGCCAGCGGACTGTGGCTCGACATGGCCGACCAGGATCTCGTCGTGATCGAGGAACGCACCGCCCCGGACCACCAGTTGGTCATCCTCGGTCACGAGCTGTGGCACATGAACGCAGGCCACTGCTCCCACCACGTCGAGGGCGCCGCGGTCGCCGCCCGCCTCCTGCACGACGACGCCGATCTCCAGGCCACGGTCCGCAAGGTCGCCGCCCGCAGCCGCTTCGACCTCGACGACGAGCGGGAGGCGGAGAGCTTCGGCCTGCTGCTGGCCAGCAAGTGCCGCACCTGGCTCGCGGGTTCGCCGCTGCGCGGTCCGGCCCAGCGGGACCGTCTGGCGGGACGCATCGAGGTGTCGCTGGGGTACCTGGGGCCGCAGGGCTGAGAGTTCACCGGGGGTCAGGTGGCACTGCGCTCACCGGCCTCCCTCAGCTCGCTGCCCGGACCGCCCTGCCGCAGCAGCTCCCGCCAGTGCTCCCGGCTCCAGTCCGCCGGGGCCGTGCCGGCGGTGAACTCCTCGACCAGCGCGACGAACCGGGCGGGGTCGGTGTGGAACGGGAAGTGGCCCGCGCCCTCGAAGATCTCCAGCCGGCTGCCGGGCATCGCCTCGTGCGCCCCGAAGGCGTGCCGTACCGGCACCACGCTGTCGCGGTCGCCCCACAGCAGCATGGTCGGCATGCCCTCGGTGAGATAGCAGCGGTCGAGCATGGTGACGACCTGTCCGCGCCAGTCGACGACGGCGCGCAGGGTGCGGATGAAGGCGTTGCGGGAGGTCTCGTCGGGGAGGGCGTCGACGAGGTTCAGCAGGGCCGGGGCGTCCTGGCCGAGGTCGGTGTCCAGCAGCCTCATCAGGCGTACGGCGAGGCCGGTCTGGAGCCGCATGCCGGGCAGCCGCAGGGCGGACAGCATCAGGTGGGCGCCGGGCAGGGACGCCAGCCGCAGCACGGGGTTGACCTCGCGGCCCACACCGCCGGCGCTGACCAGGATGAGCCGCTCGGTGCGCTCGGGGAACTGGTAGGCGAACTGCATGGCCACTCCCCCGCCCAGCGAGTGGCCGACCAGGGTGGCCGACTCCACGCCCAGGGTGGTGAGCAGGTCACGGACGCCGTTGGCGTACGCGGCCACCGAGTAGTCGGCACGCGGCTTGTCGGAGTCGCCGTGGCCGAGCAGGTCGGGGGCGATCACGGTGTGGGTGCGGGCGAGGTCGGCGATGAGTCCGGCCCAGGTGGCCGAGGAGTCGCCGATGCCGTGGATGAGGACGAGCGGCGGGCCCTCGCCCGCCATGCGGAAGGCACGCCGGTAACCGTGCACCACGCGGTACCGCAGGTCCAGGTCTCCGTCGCCCACCGGGCGCAGCCGGACGGCGCGCACCGGGCGCCGGAGCGGGTCGTCGACCATGTGCTCGCCCTCCCGTCCTCCTGACCGCCGGGCGGCGGCCGAAAGCCCTTCCGCCCAGCGTAGGGCCGCTTTTCCCAGGGTGGTTTCGGTGAGGTTTCGCCTCCGCTAAGCGGGCGAACGATCGGGCGCGGAAGCCGGATTGTCAGTGGTGGGCGGCAAGCTGGAGACACACACCCATATGACCGACACGACTTGGGGAGAGCCGCCGATGCCCACCGCCGTACTGACCGACCGTGAGCGCACCGCCGTCCAGGCGTATCTGCGGCTGCTGCACACGGTCCGAGCCGCCTTCGACACCGCGGCAGGCCCGCCCGACACCGCCCGGCCACCGGTCGTCCCGCCGGCGGTCCTCGCCGAGGCCGAGCAGGCCCTGGCGGACGCGGGGCTCGCGGGCAACGAGGAGGCGTTCTTCAGGCTGCTGCAGAGCTGGTGCCCCGCGGAGTTCTAGTGGGGGCGCGGGGCGGTGCCGCGGGTTCAGGCGTGCGGCACCGTCACCGAGGTCGCGACCAGTCCGTCGCGGACCGTCCAGCGGCCCTCCATGACGCCGAGCCGCTCACCGCCGACCAACGGGCCGGGGACGAGGAGTTGGGCGCGCAGGGTGCCGCCGGAAGGACGTCCGGGGTCGACGAGGACGTCGATGTCGGCCTCGGTGAAGTCCAGCCACTTGCCGGTGAGCGGGAACCACGCCTTGTAGACGGACTCCTTGGCGCTGAACAGCAGCCGGTCCCAGTGGACCGCGGGGTGCGTCGCGGCGAGTTCCCGCAGCCGCAGACGCTCCTGGGGCAGGGAGACGCTCTCCAGCACCCCCTCCGGGAGCGGTCCGTGGGGTTCGGCGTCGATCCCGAGGGAGGCGAGGTCGGTGGCGCGGACCAGGGCGGCGGCGCAGTAGCCGTCGCAGTGGGTCATGCTGCCGGCCAGTCCGGCCGGCCACCGCGGGGCGCCGCGTTCCCCGGGCAGGACCGGCTGCGGCGGCACACCGAGCTTCTCCATGGCCCGGCGCGCGCAGGCCCGCACGACGGCGAACTCACGGCGGCGTTTGGGGACGGCGGGCGCGACGAGCGCGGCCTCCTCGGGATACAGCGCCGCGTTCTCCGGCTCGCCGTGGCCGTGGACCTCCACGGCCACCACCGAGTCCGGCAGGAGTTCCTCGATCACAGCGCGCCGACCTCCCCGGGCACGATCCGGCGCAGCCGTCCCGGCGGCTGCGGCCGCTTGCGCCACTCCCGCGGATAGCCCACCGACACCTCCTCGAAGCGGACTCCCTCGTGCCAGGTGGTCCGGGGGATGTGCAGGTGGCCGTAGACCATGGTCTGCACGCGGAACCTGCGGTGCCAGTCGGCGGTCAGCGTGGTGCCGCACCACATCGCGAACTCGGGGTGCCACAGGACGTCCGTCGGATGCCGGTCCAGCGGATAGTGGTTGACCAGGACGGTGGGCAGGTCGTCGGGGAGGGCGGCGAGCCTGCGTTCGGTCGCGGCGACCCGGTCCCGGCACCAGGCCTCGCGGGACGGAAAGGGGTCGGGGTGCAGCAGGAACTCGTCGCTGCACACGATGCCGGTGCCGTGCGCGTACTCCAGGCCCTGCTCCTTGGTGGTGCAGCCGGCGGGCAGGAAGGAGTAGTCGTACAGCAGGAACAGCGGGGCGACGGCGACCGGGCCGCCGGGGCCCTCCCAGAGGGGGTAGGGGTCCTCGGGGGTCAGGACGCCGAGCCCGCGGCACATCTCGACGAGGTGCTCGTAGCGGGCGGCGCCGCGCAGGGTGACGGTGTCCTTGGGGTGGGTCCACAGTTCGTGGTTGCCGGGGACCCAGACCACCTGGCGGAAGCGGCCGGCGAGGGTCTTCAGGGCCCAGCGCACGTCCTCGACGGTCTCGGCGACGTCACCGGCCACCAGGAGCCAGTCGTCGTCGGTGCCGGGGCGCATCCGCTCGACGAGGGAGCGGTTCTCGGGGTAGCCGATGTGCAGGTCGCTCACGGCCAGAAGCTGTGCCGCGCCACCGGCCGTAGACGCCACTTCCCGCCCCCTCCGAGCACCCGAGTGGGACCACGAGAACACATTTGTTTTCCCGGTACAAGAGTGGACCCGGGCGGCGGCCCTTCATGATCGGGAAATCCGTAACACGGGTGTTGCACGCGTGGCCCCTTGAAAGCCGTATGATCGCCCCAACACCACCGCAGAAAATTCCCTTCGCAAGGGGCGGTTTGGTGTCCCTCCAACCACCCTGCCCGGGCACGGGCCCGCTTCGCCCTGCCCGAAAACCCCGAAAGGCGGCCTGAATGCACTCTCGCGTACGCGTCTGGCTCAA
The DNA here is from genome assembly GCF_029893805.1 of Streptomyces sp. SAI-135. Taxonomy (NCBI): domain Bacteria; kingdom Bacillati; phylum Actinomycetota; class Actinomycetes; order Kitasatosporales; family Streptomycetaceae; genus Streptomyces; species Streptomyces sp. SAI-135. Next base: position 7,584,049 of record NZ_JARXYP010000002.1, on the reverse strand, counting down.
CCGCACGTACGCGGAGAACGTGTTCTTCATGGATCAGCTGCGGCGAAATCCCAGCGACAGAGCCGTCGAGATCCATGCGACGCACGGGGACCCCGACTCGCCCGTGCTGGCCGCCGCCGACACCGCCGAGCTGGAGCCGGAGGGGCTGTCGCCCGCCGCCTACGTCGAGTTCGCCCTCGACCAGTGCCGCAAGCGGGGCATCGACGTGTTCGTGCCCCGGCTGCACCAGGCGGCGATCGTCGCCCACCGCGCCGAGTTCGCCGCGGCCGGTACGGCGCTGCTGGCCCCGCCGCCCGAGGCCGTCGCCGTCTTCCACGACAAGGTGATCGCCTACGAGGCGGTCCAGTCGGTGGGTGTGCCGGTGCCGCCGTGGTGGCGGGTGCGCACGGCGGACGAACTGGTCGCGGCCGTGGAGGCGCTGGAGGCCGACGGCCACAAGGCGTGCTTCAAGCCCGCGTCCGGCGCGGGCGGGGTGGGCTTCCGTGTCATCACGCGCGCCCCCTTCTCGCTCGCGCAGCTCAACGGCTTCCCCAGCCCGTACGTCTCGCTCGACATGGTCGTCGGGGCGCTCGCGGAGTCCGACGAGCAGGTGGACTGGCTGGTCATGCCGCGGCTGGAGCAGCCGGAGGTGTCCGTGGACACCCTCACCGGGCCCGACAACCGGGTGCGGCTGGCGATCGGCCGCACGAAGAACGGGCGGCGTCGCGGCTTCACGCGGCACGAGCAGTGGCTGGAGCCGGCGCGGCTGATCGCCGAGGGGTTCGGGCTGCACTACCTGGCCAACGTCCAGTTCCGGATGTTCGGTGACCGGCCCGTCCTGATGGACGTGAACACGCGCCCGGCGGGCGGTCTGCACCAGCTGTCGCTCTGCGGGGTCAACGTGCCGTGGGCGGCCGTGCAGTTGGCACTGGGTGAGGACCCCGGGGTGATCGAGCCGCCGTTCCTGGGACAGGACTACACGGTGGTGTCGGGGCCGAGGCAGTTGCGGCCGGTGTCGATTCCGGCTCAGCGGGCCGAGGTGCCGGAGCTGTTGCCCGCTGTGCCGGCGCCGGCGGCCGCGGAGCCTGTCGCCGTCGAGGCTGCGGGGCAGGTACTGCCGCTTTAGGTTGTCTGCCGGGTGCGGGTGGATTGTGGCTGGTCGCGCAGTTCCCCGCGCCCCTGAGTAGGTTCCAGTTCCCGTCCGCTGTCTTGACAGGGTCATTGGTCCATACCAACTTGGTTGCGCACCCCTGCACCTTTCTGCACTCCCGAACACCCCCATTTCTTCAGGGAGATCGCGTGCGCAACCCACTCAGACGTTCCAGAGTCCTCGCTCTGCTCGGCTCGGCCGCCCTCGCGCTCGCCGGAGCCATCGCCCTTCCCCAGACGGCCCAGGCCGCCAACGTCCTGACGAACCCGGGCTTCGAATCGGGGAGCCTCTCCCCCTGGACCTGCACCGGCAACCTCGGTTCGGTCGTCTCCTCTCCCGTGCACGGGGGCTCCAAGGCCCTTCAGGGCGCGGTGAGTTCGAGCGACAACGCCCAGTGCAGCCAGACCGTCGCCGTCCAGCCCAACACCACGTACAGCCTGAGCGGCTGGGTGCGCGGGTCCTACGTCTACCTCGGTGTGAACGGCGGCGCTTCCACCTGGACGACCTCCCCGTCGGCCTACAGCCAGCTGACCGTCTCCTTCACCACCGGCGCCTCGCAGACCAGCGCGCAGATCTACGTCCACGGCTGGTACGCCCAGGGCAGCTACTACGCCGACGACATCAGCCTCGACGGCCCCGGCGGTGGCGGTGGCTCCGACACCCAGGCACCGACCGCGCCGACCGGGCTGACCTCCACCGGCAAGACCTCGTCGAGCGTGTCGCTGAAGTGGAACGCCTCGAGGGACAACGTCGGGGTGACGGCGTACGACGTCTACAGCGGCTCGAACAACGTCCTCAGCGTCTCCGGTACCTCCGCCACCGTCAGCGGGCTCTCGCCCAGCACGGCGTACACCTTCACCGTCAAGGCACGCGACGCGGCCGGGAACACCTCCGGGGCGTCCAACTCCGTGAGCGTGACGACCGACGCGGGCGGCGGTGGCGGCACCGGCTTCAAGCAGGCGGCGCCCTATCTGTACGAGGGCTGGGGCGATCCGCCGAGCCCGGCCACGGTGATGAGCGCGACCGGGGTCAAGTGGTTCACGATGGCGTTCATGCTGGACTCCGGCGGCTGCAACCCCGCGTGGGACAGCACCCGGCCGCTGACCGGCGGTGTCGACCAGACCGCCATCAACCAGATCCGTGCCGCCGGCGGTGACATCGTGCCGTCGTTCGGCGGCTGGCAGGGCAGCAAGCTCGGCGCCAACTGCTCCTCGGCGAGCGCCCTCGCGGCCGCCCTCCAGAAGGTGATCGACGCCTACTCGCTCAAGGCGATCGACATGGACATCGAGAACACCGACGAGTTCGAGAACGAGGCCGTGCAGGCGAGGATCCTGACCGCGCTGAAGACGGTCAAGGCCAACAACCCCGGTCTGAAGACCATCGTCACCTTCGGCACCTCGACCACCGGCCCCACCTACTACGGCAACCGGCTCATCGAGCAGGCGCAGTCGCTCGGCGCGAACATCGACGTGTTCACCATCATGCCGTTCGACTTCGGCGGCGGCTCCGACATGTACGGCAACACCGTGAACGCCACGGAGGGGCTGAAGGCCAAGCTGAAGTCCACCTTCGGCTGGGACGACGCCACCGCGTACTCCCACATCGGCATCTCCGGCATGAACGGGCTCTCCGACCAGCAGGAGAACACGACCCCGGCGATCTGGACCCAGATCCGGGACTGGGCGAACGCGCATCACATCGCCCGGCTCGCGTTCTGGTCGGTCAACCGCGACCGGCCCTGCCCGGGTGGTGGCGTGGTGAGCAACTGCTCCGGGATCAGCCAGAGCAACTGGCAGTTCACCTCGATCACGGCCGGCTTCACCGGCTGAGCGCACGGTGCCTGCCGGCCGGCGGCCGGCAGGCACCGTCACGCCGTCAGGACCGGCCCGAACCGCGGTACAGCTCCAGCTCGCCGTCCAGCTCGACCTTGAGGACCGTGGCGTACGGGTCGAGGTCCGCCGCGGACGGTGGGTCGATCCACACGATGCCCACGGCGTCGTGGAGTCCGCCGACCATGCGGTGGCCGAGTTCCGTGCCGGTGCCGAGGACGGTGACCTTGCGGACCGGGGTGACCAGTCCGCGCAGCCCGATCTCGGCGCGCGGCGCGTCGAAGAGGACCAGGTACAGCGTCCGGCCGTCCGCGGAGAGGGTGCTGGGACCGTAGTGGTGCCCGGCGGGCAGTCCGCGCCGGGTGCCGTACACCGCCTCGGAGTGCTTCCCGATCCACTCCCCCAGCCCTTCGAGCCGTTCGACCTGCGGCTGCGGGATGGTCCCGTCCTCCATCGGGCCGACGTCGAGGAGCAGGTTGCCGCCCCCACCGATGGTCTCGGTGAAGTAGCGGATCAACTGGGCGAGCGACTTGTGGTTGTGGTCCTGGTGCTGGTAGCCCCACGAGTCGTTGATCGTCAGGCACAACTCCCAGGGGCCGTCCGGCGGTTCGATGGGAGCACCCTGTTCGGGGGTGGCGTAGTCGCCCTCGGAGAGCATGCGCGCGTTGAAGACGACGTCCGGCACGTACGTCCTGACGAGCGCGGCGAGTTCGGGGATGCGCCACTGCTCCTCGCTGCGTTCCCATTCGCCGTCGAACCACATCAGGTCGGGCCGGTAACGGGAGGCCAGCTCGCGGACCTGGCCGTCCCGGTAGGCGATGAACCGTTCCCAGGCCGCCAGGTCCTCGTCCTCGGCGGCCACCTCGGAGTAGCGGTTGTCCTCCTGCTCCGGCGGGCGGCCCGGCTTGCGCGTGGAGGCGTAGTCGGGGTGGTTCCAGTCGGAGTGCGAGTAGTAGAGGCCGACCTTCAGGCCCTTCTCCCGCAGGGCCTCGGCGTAGGGCCCGACGTAGTCCTTGCCGAGGTTGAGATCGCCGTACCCGGTGTCCCACAGGGCCACGCCGTCGTGGTGGCGGCTCGTCAGCACCGCGTACCTGGCGCCGGCCCGCTCGAACAGGTCGGCCCACTCACGCGGGTCGTACTTGGCGCCCGTGAAGCGCTCCAGCTGGGACATGTACTGGTCGTGCGGGACGATGTCGTCGTAGAACGACCAGGACTCCTGGACGCCGTCGACGGCGTAGATGCCCCAGTGGACGAAGATCCCCAACTTGGCGTCGGTGAACCAGGGTTGCAGCACGGGTCAGCCCCTCCGCAGCCGCAGGGTGAGCACCTGGAAGGGGCGCAGCGAGACCGCCACCGCGCCGTCCTCGACGGGAGCGTCCTCCAGCGGGCGCTCCAGCAGGTCGGTGACCTGGGCGCCGGCGAGCGGGAACCCGGTGCGCAGCACGCCCCGGGCGCGGCCGCCGCCGGACTCGTAGAGGCGGACCACCATGTCGCCGGAGGTGTCGTCGGCGAGCTTGACGGCCTCCACGGTCACGTTCTCGCCGTCGACCGAGACGACCGGCCCGGGGGCACCGGCCGCGTCCGCCACCCGCAGGGGCAGGTTGAGGGAGTAGCCCTCGGCGACGGTGTCCTCGATGCTCGCGCCGGGCAGCAGCGCGTAGGTGAAGCGGTGCCTGCCCTGGTCGGCCTCCGGGTCCGGGATGCGCGGGGCGCGGACCAGGCTGAGCCGGACCGTGGTCGTCGTACCGCCGTCCTCACGGACCGTGCGGGAGACGTCGTGGCCGTAGGTGGAGTCGTTGAGGACCGCGACGCCGTAGCCGGGTTCGCCGACGTGCACCCAGCGGTGGCCGGAGACCTCGAAACGGGCCGCCTCCCAGCTGGTGTTGGTGTGCGTGGGCCGCTGGACGTGGCCGAACTGGATCTCCGCGGAGGAGTGCGCGGCCCGGACGTCCACCGGGAAGGCCGCCTTGAGGATCTTCTCGGCCTCGTGCCAGTCGATGTCGGTCTCGAAGTCGACGCGGGGGCTGTCGGCGCGCAGGGTGATGGTCTGGGTGATCGTCGAGCCCTTGCCGAAGGCGCGGGTCACACGGATCGCGCCGAGCAGCGGGTCGTCCGAGACGAGCTCCACCGACGTGGGCTCCAGGAGGTCCGTGTAGCGGTTGTTGTAGTGCTTGTCGATGTCCCAGGCGTCCCAGTAGTTCGGGAGGTCGGTGTGCAGGCGGAGCAGGTTGCCCTTGTCGCCGAGGACTTCGCGCCCGGCCCGCAGGTCGTACACGGACGACAGGGTGCCGTCCTCGGCCACCTCGACGCGCACCAGTCCGTTGTCGAGGACCCGGCCCTCGGCCTTCACGGGCCGGTCGGGTTCGGCGTCCGCCAGCGGCGCGCTGCCGTTCGCGGGTGCCCGCACGAACGCGAGGGAGCCCGCGGAGGTACGGACCACCTCGGCCCGGTCGAACGGGCTGGTGTTGAAGACCCGGGTGCCGCCGGCGCCCAGCGCGGCCACGGCTTCGGCGGTCAGCGCCTCCAACTCCTCGGCCACCCGGGCGTATTCGGCCTCCGCCTCACGGTGCACCCAGGCGATCGAGGAGCCGGGCAGGATGTCGTGGAACTGGTGCAGCAGGACCGTCTTCCACAGCCGGTCGAGCTTCTCGTACGGGTAGGAGTAGCCCGGCGCGTGCAGCGCGGCCGTCGTCGCCCACAGCTCGGCCTCGCGCAGCTTGTGCTCGGAGCGGCGGTTGCCCTGCTTGGTGCGGGCCTGCGAGGTGTAGGTGGCGCGGTGCAGCTCCAGGTAGAGCTCGCCGACCCAGACCGGGGCGTCGGGGTACTCCTCGCGGGCCTTGGCGAAGAAGTCGTCGGGGTGCTCGACGACGACCTTCGGGGAGCCCTCCAGGTTCGCCAGGCGCCGGGCCCGCTCCATGATCTCGCGGGTGGGGCCGCCACCGCCGTCGCCCCAGCCGAAGGGGGCCAGCGAGCGCTGCCCGCCGCCCTTCTCCGCGTAGTTGCGGACCGCGCGGTCCATCTCCTCGCCGCTGAAGCGGGCGTTGTAGGTGTCGACGGGCGGGAAGTGGGTGAAGATGCGGGTGCCGTCGATGCCCTCCCACCAGAAGGTGTGGTGGGGGAACTTGTTGGTCTGGTTCCAGGAGATCTTCTGGGTGAGGAACCAGTCGTTGCCGGCCAGCTTGGCGAGCTGCGGGTAGGCGGCGGTGTAGCCGAAGGAGTCCGGCAGCCACACGCCCTTGGTCTCGATGCCGAAGTGCTCGATGAAGAACCGCTTGCCGTGGACGAGCTGGCGGGCGATGGCCTCGCCGCCGGGCAGGTTGCCGTCGGCCTCGACCCACATGCCGCCGACCGGCGCCCACTGGCCCTTCTTCACGGAGTCCTGGATGCGGGCCCACACGTGCGGGTAGTTGTCGCGCACCCACTCGTACTGCTGGGCCTGGGAGCAGGCGAAGATGAAGTCGTCGTACTCGTCGGCGAGCGCGGTGACGTTGGAGAAGGTGCGGGACGTCTTGCGCTTGGTCTCCCGGATGGGCCACAGCCACGCCGAGTCGATGTGGGCGTGGCCGACACCGGAGATCGTGTGGGCGCTCGCGTGCGCGGGCTTGGCCAGCACCGGCGCGAGGACCTCGCGGACGGCGGCCGCGCTGCCGGCGACGTCGTCCAGGTCGAGGGCGTCCATGGCCCGGTCCAGGGCGTGCAGGATCTCGTGGCGGCGGGGCTCGTGCTCGGGGAGGTGGACCATGAGCTCGCGCAGGACCTGGAGGTCCAGGTCGAGGTGGAAGACCTCCTCGTCGAGGATCGCGAGGTCGGCGCGCTGGAAGGTGTAGAGCGGCGCGGAGCCGGCCGTGAGCTTGTCGCCCATCGGCGTGACCCGGGAGAAGTTGTCCTTGAGGATGTCCGGGTTGGAGGCGGCCTCGACCAGGTAGTCGATCTGCTCGCCGCCGGTCGCCGGGTTGGCGACGGGGACGTACTGGTTGAGCGGGTTGACGGCCTTCAGGGGGCGGCCGTCGGGCAGGTGGACCAGGGCCTCGGCCTGGTTGCCGGGCCAGTCGCCGACGAAGCCGAGGTCGATGACGGCCTCGACGCGCCGTCCGGCCCACTCGGCGGGCACCTGGCCGCGCATCCGGAACCAGGTGGTGCCCCAGGGCGGGCCCCACGGGGTGTTCATCGCGAAGGGCGTGTAGCGGGCGGCCGCGGCCTCCTCGAAGGAGACCGGCTCGCCGGGCGCCTGCCAGGCCTCCACCTCGAAGGGGACCGTGGCCGCGTGGATCGCGGGCTTGATGCGCTGGTCGTGGGCGCGCTGGACGCGCTCCTCGATGCGGCGGCGTTCGTCGTGCATGAAGGGTCTCCAGGGAGGGAGAGGGCGAGCTGGTACGGCCGGAAAGCGAGGAGAAAGCGCTTTCCAAACAAGGACGCTACTTAAGGTACGCGAGCCCCGGATGGACCGAGGTGTAGCCCTCGACCAGCTTGCGGGCGACATTGACGGAGTCGACCAGCGGGTGCAGCGCGAAGGCCTTCACCGCGGTCGCGCGCGAGGCGGACTCGGCGGCCGCCAGCACCTCCCGCTCGACCGCCTTGACCGAGCAGACCAGACCGGTGGCGTGGTCGGGCAGCGGGGCGACGGAGACGGGGTGGGCGCCGTTGGCGTCGACGAGGCAGGGCACCTCGATGACGGCGTCGCGGTCGAGCACGGAGAGCGTGCCCTGGTTGCGGACGTTGAGGATCAGGGTGGTGCGCTCGTCGCGCGCGATGGCCCGCATCAGGGCGAGGGCGACCTTCTCGTAGCCGCCGGAGAGGTCGTCGGCGTCGCGTTCGCCGGCGCCGGCCGTCTCCCGGTTCTCGGACATGTAGGTCGCCTCGCGCTCGGCGCGGGTGCGGTCCCAGACGTCCAGCGCCTTCACCCCGGGGGCGCCGACCTCGTCGTAGAACCGGGCCTGCTGGTCGGCGAGGAAGGCGCCGCGGGTCTTCTCGGCCTGCTGGTAGGCGCGGACGGCCTCGCGGTTGAAGTAGTAGTAGTGCAGGTACTCGTTGGGGATCGCGCCCAGCGACCGCAGCCAGTCGACGCCGAAGAGCTTGCCCTCCTCGAAGGAGCCCAGCAGGTCGGGGTCGGCGAGCAGCCGGGGCAGCTCGTCCCGGCCGGCGATCTTCAGGCCGCGGACCCAGCCGAGGTGGTTGAGGCCGACGTAGTCGATCCACGCCTCGTTCGGGTCGGCGCCGAGCACGCGCGCGATACGGCGGCCGAGGCCGACCGGGGAGTCGCAGATGCCGATGACGCGGTCGCCGAGGTGGCGGGACATGGCCTCGGTGACCAGGCCCGCGGGGTTGGTGAAGTTGATGACCCAGGCGTCGGGAGCGAGCCGGGCGACCCGGCGGGCGATGTCCACGGCCACGGGGACCGTGCGCAGGCCGTAGGCGATGCCGCCCGCGCCGACCGTCTCCTGGCCGAGGACGCCTTCCGCGAGGGCCACCCGCTCGTCGTCGGCACGGCCCTCCAGGCCGCCGACGCGGATCGCCGAGAACACGAAGTCGGTGCCGCGCAGGGCCTCGTCCAGGTCGGTCGTGGCGCTCACCCGGGGGGCGTCCTCGACCCGGGCGGCCTGCTCGGCGAGGACCCGGGTCACCGCGGACAGCCGGCCGGCGTCCAGGTCGTGCAGCACGACCTCGGTGACCCTGCCCTCGCCGCGGTCGCCCAGGAGGGCGCCGTACACGAGCGGTACGCGGAACCCGCCGCCGCCCAGAATGGTCAGCTTCACTCTTGCACCTTTCCTGTCTCGACCACCTCGACGCCCGCCTCCTCCAGCGAGGAGCGGGTCACCGGGTCGGCCGGGGCGTTCGTGACCACCACGTCCAGCTCCTCGGGACCGCAGACCCTCGCCATGCCCGTCCCCGGGAACTTGGCGGTGTCGGCGAGCAGGACGACCTTGTCACTGGCCTTGATCATGGCTCGCTTCACCGGCACCTCGACGACCGTCGTATCCATCACCTGCCCGCCCGGGCGCACTCCACTGGTACCGAGGAAGAGCCAGTCGGCGTGCAGCTGGCGCAGGTTGTCCTCGGTGAGGAAGCCGACCAGGGAGCGGTACTCGCGGCGGAGCATGCCGCCGAGCAGCACCAGTTCGATGCCCTCGTCGTCGGCGAGCTCCTCGTAGACCACCAGATTGCTGGTGATCACCGTGAGGCGGCGGCCGTGCAGCTGGCGGGCCAGCCGGTAGGCGGTGGTGCCGATGTCGAGCAGCACCGACTGGCCGTCGGCGACCATGGCGGCGGCCCGCTCGGCTATGGCGTCCTTCTCGGCCACGCGCACCTCGGCGACCTCGGCGAAGGGCTGGTCGCCCTCCTCCACGACGGCGCCGCCGTGGACCCGCGTGAGCAGCCCGTCCTCCTCGAGTCTGACCAGGTCGCGCCTGATCGTGGCGGGGCTCACACCCAGCTGTTCGGAGAGATCGGTCACGGACGCGGGGCCGCCGGAGCGCAGGGCCCGCAGGATGAGTTGATGTCGTCGTTCTGCCAGCACGGCGTGAACACTACTCGTCATCTTCAATCAAATCCATGCTCAGTTCTGCTCGGGTATTGACCAATCTCGCGGAGCAGCGCACGATTCCCGTCATCGAAATTGACGAGTTTTGACGAGAGGCTCATCGCGTGGACGACGACAGGCCCGACGTGCTCCTGACCGGGCTGCTCTTCTACGACCTCGTCCTCACCGGGCTCGGGAAGCCGCCGACGCCGGGCGAGGAGATCTGGACGGCCGGCATGGGCTGCGGCCCCGGAGGCATCGCCAACCTGGCGGTCGCCGCGTCCCGCCTCGGCCTGCGCACCACCCTGGCCACGGTCTTCGGCGACGACTACTACGGCGCCTACTGCCAGGAGATCCTCGCAGGTCAGGAAGGCGTCGACCTCTCGCTCTCGCGGGTCGCGGACGGCTGGCACACCCCGGTCACCGTCGCGCTCGCGCACGGCCACGACCGGGCCCTGGTCACCCACGGCCAGGAGCCGCCGTACTCCCAGGACGCGCTGATGGGCGACCCGCCCGAGGCGCGCACGGCCCTCGTCCACCTGGAGGCCGAACCGCGCACCTGGCTCGCCAAGGCCGCCGCGAACGGCACGCTGATCTACGCGGACGTCGGCTGGGACCCCACCCAGGAGTGGTCCACCGACCTCCTCGACCAGCTGGCGCTGTGCCACGCCTTCCTGCCCAACGAGGGCGAGGCGATGGCCTACACCCGCACCGACAGCGCGGTGGCGGCCCTCGGGACACTGGCCGAACTGGTGCCGGTGGCCGTGGTCACCCGCGGCGGGGACGGCGCGGTCGCCGTCGACCAGATCACCGGTGAGTACGCGGACGTCCCGGCCCTCGCCGTGGACGTGCTCGACGCCACGGGCGCGGGAGACGTCTTCGGCGCAAGCTTCGTCGCGGCCTCGCTCGGCGGCTGGCCGCTGGAGGAACGGCTGCGGTTCGCCGTCCTCGCCGCGGGTCTTTCCGTACGGCACCACGGCGGCGCCCTCGCGGCCCCCGGCTGGTACGGCGTCGACCGCTGGTGGCGCTCGCTGACCGATCCCGAGCTGCGCAGGACCTACGGCTTCCTGGCCGACCGGCTGCCGGCGGACGTCGGCCCGCCGGTGCGGCACGCCCCGGTCACCCCGCCCCGGCACCTCTGACCCTCACAACGCCCCCACAGTCCCACGCCCCTCAGCACCACGAACAGGAACAACAGGAGTGACCCGTGGACCTTTCACGTAGAGGCTTCCTCCAGGCGGCCGCGCTGACCGCGGCCGCCTCCCCCGGACTGACCGTCGCCTGCGGCGGCGGCTCGGGCTCGGGCGGCACCAAGAACGGCAAGGACCTCACCTTGTGGTACTGGGGCGGCGCGCTCAGCGACAAGGTGGTCGCGGAGGCGAAGACCCACTTCAGCGGCGAGATCAAGCTGACCTCGGCGTCCATCGGCGGCGACTTCAAGCAGAAGCTCACCACCACCCTCGCCGCGGGCACCTCCGTGCCGGACATCACCGGCATCAAGGGCGAGGACATCGCGTCCTTCCTGCCCAACGCGAACCGCTTCCTCGACCTGAACGACCTCGGCTTCAAGAAGATCTCCTCGCAGTACCTGGACTGGAAGACCAAGCTCGCCCAGACCGAGGACGGCAAGCAGATCGGCTTCCCGATCGACATCGGCCCCACCGCGCTCTTCTACCGCGAGGACCTCTTCGCCAAGGCCGGCGTGGACACCGACCCCGCCAAGGTCGCCGAGCTCGTGAAGACCTGGGAGGACTACTTCCAGCTCGGCGTCCAGCTCCAGAAGAAGAACCCCGGCACCTACCTGGTCAACAACATCGGCTCCGTCTTCAACATCGCGGTCGGCCAGGGCACCCAGCGGTTCATCGACAAGGACAACCACTTCATCGGCGACGGGGACCACATACGCGCCGCGTGGACGACAGCGGTGCGCCCGTACACCCTGGGCATCGACGCCAAGATCAACGACAACACCTGGAACGCCGCCGTCGGCAAGAACCTGCTCACCGAGCTCGGCGCGGCCTGGCACGCGCTGGACATCGAGCAGGCGGCGCCGCAGACCAAGGGCAAGTGGCGGGTCTGCGCGAACCCGGTCGGACCGGCCAACCAGGGCGGCTCCTACCTGGCGCTGCCCAAGCAGTGCCGCAACCCCGAAGAAGCGTTCAAGATCATCAGCTGGATCCTGAGCCCCGCCAACGACGCCCGCGGGTTCACGGACGCCGCCATCTTCCCGGCCGCTCCGGCCGCGTACACCACACCGGCCATGACCGGTCCCGACGCCTTCTTCGGCGGACAGAAGGTCATCGAGGTCTTCGGGCCGGCCGCCAAGGCCATCAAGGTGGCCTACGAGGCACCCGCCGACGCCGCCGTCATGGCCCCCTTCATGACGGAACTGACCAACATCGAGGCCAAGGGCAAGAAGCCCGACGACGCCTGGAAGGACGCGGTCGCCCAGGCCAAGCAGATCGCCCGGCGGCAGGGGGTGAGCTGAGGTGACGTCCCCTCCGGTCACCGGAACCGCCGCGGTGCCCGAGCACCGCGGCGGGCCGGGCCCGGCCCGGTTCCGCCCGCGGCGCGTCGCGCCCGCGGGCGTCCCCCGGCCCAGGCGGCGCGGGCCGCTGGCGTACTGGCGGCAGTACCTGGCGATCTCGCCGTTCTACCTGGTCTTCGCCGCGTTCTCGTTCTTCCCGGTCTTCTACTCGCTGTACCTGGCCTTCCAGCGCTGGGACGGCATGGGCACCATGCAGTTCGTGGGGCTCCAGCAGTTCCGGTTCCTGTGGGACGATCCGGTCTTCTGGCTGTCGATCCGCAACACCCTGGTCATCTGGGTGCTGTCCACCGTGCCGACCCTGTTCGGCGCCCTGATGCTGGCGACGCTGCTGCACTCGGTGCGCCGCTTCAAGGGCTTCTACCGCATCGCGCTGTACGTGCCGAACGTGACCTCCATCGTCGCCGTCGCGATCTTCTTCGGCGCGGTGTTCAGCAACAACTTCGGTCTGGTCAACGCGATCCTGGGCGTGGTCGGCATCTCGCCGGTCCCGTGGCTGAGCAACCCGTGGCTGATCAAGGTGGTCATCTCGCTGCTGATGACCTGGCAGTGGACCGGCTACAACATGATCATCTATCTGGCCGGTCTCCAGGCGATCCCGGGCTCGATCTACGAGGCGGCGAAGATGGACGGCGCGGGACCGGTCCGCACGTTCTTCCAGATCACCATCCCGATCATGCGGCCGATCATCCTGTTCACGGTCATCATCTCGACCATCAACGGGCTCCAGAGCTTCAGCGAACCGCAGGTCCTGTTCGCCAGCAACGCGGCCAACGCCAACCTCGGCGGTCCGGGCCAGGCGGGTCTGACGACCTTGCTGTACTTCTACCAGTCGGCCTTCCTCAACAACGACTACGGCTACGGCGCGGCCATCGTGTGGGCCTTCTTCGTACTGATCATCATCCTCGTCGCCGTCAACTGGCGCCTCACCACGAGGGGGAGGAAGGCATGACCGCCGTCGACACCGCGCGCCCGGCCACGGGCGGCAGGCGACCTCGCCGCCCCAAGGGCCTGACAGCGCACATCATCCTCGTCGTGGCCGTCCTGGTCTCGGTCTTCCCGTTCGCGTGGACGATCGTCATGGCGACCAACACCACGCAGGACATCTACAAGAGCCCGCCGAAGTTCACCTTCGGCTCGCATCTGCTGGAGAACATCCGGCACGTGCTGAACACCATCGATTTCTTCGGGTCGATGCTCAACACGGTGATGGTCGCGACGGTCACCACCGTCCTGGTGCTGTTCGTCGACTCGCTGGCGGCCTTCACCTTCGCCAAGTTCGACTTCCCCGGCCGCAAGATCCTCTTCGGCACGCTGCTGCTGTTCATGATGCTGCCGCTCCAGCTGGCGATCCTGCCGCAGTTCATCCTCATGTCGAAGATCGGCTGGGTGGGCATGCTCAAGGCGCTGGCCCTGCCCTCGCTCGCCAACGCCTTCGGCATCTTCTGGCTGCACCAGTACATCCAGAACGGCGTGCCCGACGAACTCCTCGACGCCGCCCGCATCGACGGCGCCGGGTTCTTCCGGCAGTACTGGAACATCGCGCTGCCGATGATCCGGCCCGCGCTGTCGTTCCTCGCCATCTACGTCTTCGTCAACTGCTGGAACGACTACATCTGGCCGCTCGTCGTGCTCACCGACCCGGGCCACGTGACCCTCCAGGTGGAGCTCGCCCAGCTCAACGTCGGCCACACCACCGACTACAGCATGGTCATGGCCGGTGTGCTGATGGCGGCGCTCCCGCTGGTCATCGTGTTCAGCATCTTCGCCCGCGGCTTCATCGCGGGCGCCACCGAGGGCGCGGTCCAGGGCAGCTGACCGGCTGCCGGGAGAAAGGGGGTGGGCGGTGAGCCACAACGTCGGCACCGTGCGCGTGACCGGAAGGGACGCCCGGCGGCACGCCCACGCACCCGGTACACCGCCCCACGGCAAGACGGCCCATGGCACGGCAGCCCACGCCCCGAACAGGACGCCCGCCAGGACAACCCGCACCGAGGCCCGGCCGGCCGGCCCGCCGCCGGGAGAAAGGGGTGCGCGGTGAGCCGTGATGTCGGCAAGGTGCTGGTGGTGGGGATGGACGGGCTGCGGTACGACCTGCTCACCCGGTCCCCGGCCGTGGCACCCGTGCTGCACGGGCTGATGGCGGCGGGTGCCCACGGCACCAGCCTGCTGCCCTACGGCGAGAGGGACGGCCGGGCCCCGGACGGGCCGTCCCCCGTTATGGCCTACACCGACTCGGGGCCCGGCTGGTCGAGCGTGCTGACCGGGGTGTGGCCCGACCGGCACGGGGTGCGGGGCAACGACTTCGCCGGTGCCGACTACGCCCGCTACCCGGACTTCCTCAGCCGGGCCGGCACCGCCCGGCGCCGGCTGCGCACCGCGGCCGCGGTGTCCTGGCCGGAGCTGATCCGGCGCGGCACCCTCGGTCCCGCCGTCGGCCGCCGGGTGCGCTACGACGGCGAGACGGACGGCTACGGCACCGCGGACCGCCTCGTCGCCCGTACCGCCGAGCACTGGCTCACCCAGGACGATCCGGACGCCGTGTTCGTGTACTTCGGCGCCACCGACGAGGCCGCCCACGCCGAGGGCCCGCACAGCCCCGCCTACGACCGGGCCCTGCTCACCCAGGACACCCACCTCGGACGGCTGGTGACGGCCATCGGCAACCGGCGCCTGGACCCGGCCCGCGCCCGGGAGCGCTGGACCGTGCTGGTCACCACGGACCACGGGCACCTCGACACCGGCGGCCACGGCGGTGACACCCGGGCCGAACGGGAGGTGTTCGTCGTCCTGGCCGAGCCCGGCATGCCCGGCGGCACCCGGCTCGACACCCCGCGTCTGATCGACATCGCCCCCACGGTCCTGGACCGGCTCGGGATCCCCGTCGACCCGGCCTGGGGCCTTCAGGGCCGGGTCCTGCACGGCCACGGACGGTCCTGCCGCGCCCCCGCACCACCCACCTCGCCACCGACTCCGGAACGGTCATGACCGACGCAGCCCGCCGCCCCCGCCCCACCGATCCCCTCGTCGCCCTGCGTCCCTGGGAGGCACCCGAGGTGACCTCCTGGGGGCGGCTGCCCATGAACACCGTCGACCGGCGCTCCGGAGCACTCCCCCTGGACGGCGACTGGCGTTTCCAGTTGCTGCCCACTCCGGACGCGCCGGTCGGCGGCTCCTGGTCGACGATCCACGTCCCCGGCGCCTGGACCATGCAGGGCACGGACGACCTGCCGCGCTACCTCAACGTCCGCATGCCGTTCGCCGAGTTCCCTCCGCACTCCCCTGCCGCGAACCCCACGGGAGTGTACGAACGCGAGGTGGAGGTCCCCGCCGACTGGGCCGGACGCCGGATCGTGCTCCAGGTGGGGGCCGCCGAGAGCGTGCTCCTCGTGCACGTGGACGGACGGCCCGTCGGAATCTCCAAGGACTCCCACCTGGCGGCCGAGTTCGACCTGACGGGACTGGTGCGCGCCGGCGAGCGGGCCGTCGTACGGCTGACCGTGGTCAAGTGGTCGGACGCCTCGCACATCGAGGACCAGGACCAGTGGTGGCACGGCGGGATCACCCGCTCCGTGCTGCTGTACGCGACGGACCCGCTGCACCTGTCGGACGTGACCGTGCGGGCTTCCGGCGACGGCTCGCTGCGGGTCGACTGCCAGGTGCGGGACGCGGGCGGGGCGCTGCCCGCCGGGTGGTACGTCAGCGGGGAGCTGGAGGGCCTGCCGCTGGCCCAGGACGCGGAGTTCGACCGGTTCAACCGGGAGGACGAGCGGGTCTCCGACTTCCTCGGCGAGGCACGGCTGCGGACCGTCGTCGAGGACGTCCGCACCTGGAACGCCGAGACGCCCGAGCTGTACGACCTGACCGTGCGGCTGCACCGCGCCGACGGCACGGTCGCCGACACCTCACGGCACCGGACCGGCTTCCGGGACGTCGAGATCACCGGCCGGGACCTGCTGGTCAACGGCGAGCGGGTGTTCGTCCGGGGCGTGAACCGGCACGACTTCCACCCGCTGACCGGGCGGACGGTGTCGTACGACGACATGCGCGCGGACCTGGTCACGCTCAAGCGCTTCGGGTTCAACGCGATCCGCACCTCGCACTACCCCGACGACCCGGCGTTGTACGACCTCGCCGACGAACTCGGTCTCTACGTCGTCGACGAGGCGGACATCGAGTCGCACGACCACGCCCACGAGATCGCCGACGACCCGCGCTTTCTGAACGCCTTCGTGGACCGGGTCTCGCGGATGGTGCTGCGGGACAAGAACCATCCGTCCGTGATCATCTGGTCGCTGGGCAACGAGTCCGACTACGGGGCGAACCACGACGCGGCCGCCGGCTGGCTGCGGCGCCACGATCCGACCCGCCCCGTCCAGTACGAGGGCGCCGCCAAGCTCGACTGGGCGGCCACCGGAGACGCCACCGACATCGCATGTCCCATGTACGCCTCCCTGGAGGAGTGCGTGGACCACGCGCTCTCCGGGCGCCAGACCAAGCCGCTGATCTGGTGCGAGTACTCGCACGCCATGGGCAACAGCAACGGCACGCTCGCGGACCATTGGGCGGCCATCGAGTCAACGCCGGGTCTTCAGGGCGGGTTCATCTGGGAGTTCTGGGACCACGGCATTCTCCAGCGTGTGAACGACGGCAGACCGGTCGGACGTGGGGGCGTCGGGCTCTACGACAACGGTGTCGCCTCGCCCGGACACCGCTGGGCGTACGGCGGCGACTTCGGCGAACCCGACCACGACGGCGCCTTCGTCGCCGACGGCGTGGTCCTCCCCGACCGCACGCCCAAGCCGGTGATGTACGAGCACCGGGAGATCGCGGCGCCGGTGCGCATCGAGTGCTTCCGGCACGAGGGCATCGTGCTCGGCAACCACCAGCACTTCCGGGGCCTCGCCTGGCTGGCGGGCGAGTGGGAGCTGTCGCTGGCCGACGGCCGGACCCTGACCGCGTCCGCCGAACTGCCCGATCTGCGGCCGGGCGAGACGGCGGCGGTACCGCTGCCCTTCGAGCTGCCCGAGGACGGCGGCGAGGCGTGGCTGACCCTGCGGGTGACGACCGCGGGGGACGAACCCTGGGCGCCGCGCGGGACGGTGGTGTGCCTGCCGCAGGTACGCCTGCGGCAGGCGGAGCCGCAGACCCCGAAGCCGGTGCGGAATCGTTCCGTCAAGGTCGACGACGACGGTCTCCTGGTCCATCCGCTGCTCACCTCCGCCCCCACCCTGTCGCTGTGGCGGGCGCCCACCGACAACGACGAGCTGGGCGGGACGGCGTCGCGCTGGCGCGGCTGGGGCCTCGACGCCCTGGTGCGCAAGGTCGGGCACATACGGCAGACCGCCGGACGTGTCACCGTCCGCGCCGAGTACGTCTGTGACGCCGGTGTCGTCCGTCATGTGCAGGTCCTCACCGCGGTCGAGGGCGGGATCCACGTCGAGGAGTCGGCCGAACTGCCGGACACCCTCACCGACGTGGCCCGGGTGGGCTCCGTCTTCGAGACGGTCGCCGGGCTCGACCTGATGGAGTGGTACGGACAGGGCCCCTGGGAGTCGTACCCCGACCGTGCCTTCGGGGCGCCCGTGGGCCATCACTCGGTGCCCGTGGACGAGTTGTTCACCCCCTATCTGCGCCCGCAGGAGAGCGGCGGCCGGCACGGTGTACGGCACTTCACGCTCTCGGCGCCGGACGCCACCGGCCTCACGGTCGTCCTGGACGAACCGCGCCAGGTGGGCGTGAGCCGGTACCGCGCCGCGGACCTCACCGCGGTGGCCCACCACGACGAGCTCGTCCCGAGGGCAACCTGCGTGGTGCACATCGACGCGGCCCACCGCGGCCTCGGCACCGCCTCGTGCGGCCCCGACACCTTCGCCTCCTACCTGGTCACGCCGGGCGTCCACCGCTGGAGCTGGACGCTGCGCGCGCTCTGACCCCTCACCGACTTCCACGTCTCTTCCTGGAGCACACGTGTGTACTTCGCATGAGCACGACCACGGCCAGGAGGCCGCGCAGGCCGGTGCCGGCCGGCGCAGTTTCCTGCGGGCCACGGCGCTGCTGGGTGCCGCGGCCACGGCGGGCGCCGCCCTGCCCGCCGCCACGGCCGAGGCCGCCTCCGCGTCATCCGCCACGGCCGAGGCCGCCTCCGCGTCCGGCCGGCGTCCCGACACCGACAGCCGGCGTTTCACGCTCGCCGTCATGCCCGACACGCAGTACCTCTTCGACGGGCCGAGCATCGACAAGGCGCCCGTCGAGGCCTCGCTGCGCTATCTCCTGGAGCACGGGAAGGACGAGAACATCGTCTTCCTGTCCCACCTGGGCGACCTCACGCAGAACGGGGCGACGGCCGAGTTCGCCGCGATCAGCGACGCCTTCGAGCTCCTCGACCGGCGGGGCGTCGGCTACAGCGTCCTCGCCGGCAACCACGACGTGAAGTCGTCCACGACCGACCAGCGGGGTCCGACCCCGTACCTGGACGTGTTCGGCCCGGACCGGTTCCGGGGCCACAGGACCTTCGGCGGGGTCTCCCCCGACGGCTACAACACCTACCACCTCTTCCGGGCCGCGGGCCGCGCGTGGATGGTCCTCGCGCTGGACTGGCGGCTCTCGGACCAGGGACACGCCTGGGCGAAGAGCGTCCTGGCCGCTCACCCGAAGACGCCGGTGATCCTGACAACGCACGAACTCGTCGTCGCGGACGACCAGTTGTCGGCGTACGGGCAGCAGCTGTGGGACCGGCTGGTCAAGGACCACGACCAGATCTTCCTCACCCTCAACGGGCACTACTGGCCGGCCGGCCGGGCGACCCGCAAGAACACGGCGGGCAACGACGTCCACCTGCACCTGACGAACTACCAGAACCGGTACTTCGGCGGCGCGGCCATGATCCGTCTGTACCGCTTCGACCTCGATCGCGGGGTGATCGACGTGGAGACGGTCTCCCCGTGGATCCTCGGCCGGGCCGCCGAGGGCCTCAACGAGCTGGAGCGGCAGGAGATCGAACTCAGCGGCGACGCCGACCGGTTCACCGTCGCCATCGACTTCGCGGAGCGCTTCGCGGGCTTCGACCCGGTGCCCGCGCGGGCGGCCCGACCGGCGTCCAAGATGCTCATACCGGGTACGGCCGCGTACTGGCGCTTCGACTCGGCCGTCTCCGGCACGGTCCGTGACCTCTCGGGCAAGGGCAACGACCTCACCGTGGTCCCGGTCGGCGGCGGCTCGCTCGGCTGGTCCGCCGACCACCACCCCGACCAGCCCGGTCACGGCAGCCTGGAGTTCCGGGGCTGGAAGTCGCCGCTGAAGGGCGCGTATCTCCAGACGGTCGACAAGGCGCCGCTCAACTCGGCGCTGTTCAGGGACGGTTACACCATCGAGGTGTTCTACCGCATGCCCGCCGACTGGGACCCGGACCACAACGCCTGGGCGGGACTGGTCAGTCGGCGGGGTACCGGCGGGGCCGCGGGCAAGACGGCGGACGACCCCGACGAGCCGCTCGCCACGCTGTCGTTGTCCAACGACCGCGAGCCGCAGTGGGCCATGCGCCCACTGAACCAGCAGGGCATCGCCACCAACTGGGGCCAGGAGACCCCGCTGGAGACCTGGTGGCACCTCGCCGTCGTCAACGACGGGAAGCACACCACGCTGTACGTCCAGGGCTGCCCGGTCGTCCGCAACCCGAAGGCGCCGGCCGTCGGGATCACCTCGGTCGGCGGGCCCTGGCTGCTGGGCGGCTACACCTACGCAGACAAGATCGACCAGATCTTCTACGGCCGCCTCGGCGACGTCCGGATCGTGTCGCGGGCGCTGCCCGTCTCGTCCTTCATGACTCACTGACCCCTTCCTGAGGATCACCATGACCGAGCAGCAGCTCCCCTCCTGGGCCGACCCCTCCGTCTCCCCCGCCGACCTCGACGCGCAGGGCGTGTCGAGACGCGGACTCCTGCGCCGCGCGGGCCTGTTCGGCGCGGCCTTCGCGCTGGGGTCGGCGGCCACTCCCGCTTTCGCCGCTTCCGGGAAGCGGGGCCTGGGCGGCGACGACCCCCGCCTCGCTTACCTCGTCGGCGACCACCACGTGCACTCCGTCTACAGCCACGACGCGAAGTACACCTTCTCCCAGCAGGCGCGGGCCGCCGCCAAGTACGGCCTGGACTGGATGGTGTTCAACGAGCACTCCAACTTCGGGCACGCCCGGTACGGTGCCAAGCTGGAGCACGCGGAGATCGTCAGGGCCCGCTCGGAGAACCCGCGGCAGCTGATCTTCCAGGGTCTGGAGTGGTACATCCCGGCCGCCGAGCACTGCACGGTGTTCGCGGCTCCCGGGCCCCACGAGACCGACCTGCTCACGCAGTTCGAGCTCGCCTACGACGGCAAGCTCCTCGGCTACACCGAGGGCTCCGCGGGTGCCGCCGACACCGCCCGCAACGAGGCGCACGCCGTCAAGGCGATCAAGTGGCTGGCGGAGCAGCGCCGTTCGGGGTACGTGGACGACGTCCTCGTCATCGCCAACCACCCGCTGCGGCTCGGCATCGACTCCCCGCACGAGATGCGGGGCTGGCGGGACGCGGCCCCTGAGATCATGATCGGCATGGAGGGGGCGCCGGGCGCCCAGGGCGCGGCGATCCCGGGCTGGCGCGGGACGACCTCGATCCGCGGCGAGTACGAGAACAAACCGTCGGCGCAGTCCTGGCCCGGCTTCCCGGCCGACGCATACCTGACGTACGGCGGCTTCGACTGGGCGACGGCGACCGTCGGCGGGCTGTGGGACTCGATGCTGGCCGAAGGCAGCCTGTTCTCGATCACCACGAACTCCGACAACCACCGCACCGTCTTCGACACCTGGAAGAACGGCGACTGGCCGGCGGGGCAGAACTTCGACAACACCGGCAAGCTGCCCGACCCGGTGAACACCGGCACCCCGCAGCCCGGCAGCGACTTCTGGCCCGGCGAGTTCAGCCGTACCCACGTCGGCGTGACCCGCTACGGGTACCGCGCGGTGATGGCGGGCCTGCGTGCGGGTCGCGTCTGGGTGGACCACGGGCACCTGCTCGACGGGCTCGACGTCCGTGTGAAGCGGGACTGCGACGCCGGACGCGGTGTCACGCTGGGCGGCCGGCTGCGGGTCCGCAGGGGCGAGAGGATCACGCTGTACGTGACGGTCACCTCCGCCTCCCGCCCCAACCCCCAGGGGATCCTGCCCGAGTTGGCGCACGTGGACGTGATCCGGGGCGCGGTACGCGGTCCGGTGACCGACCGGGACAGCTGGCGGGCGCCCGACACCAGGGTCGTGCACACGAAGGACGTGTCGGGCCGGAAGGGCACGTACACCCTGCGCGTCCCGCTGACCGCCGGGGACGAGTCCTTCTACGTCCGCCTGCGCGGCAGCGACGGCAAGCGGCACGGGGCGGGCTACCTCGGCACGGCGATCGACCCGCACGGCCCGATCCCCCACACGCCGGGCGACGGCGACCCGTGGGCGGACACGTGGTTCTACTCGAACCCGGTCTTCGTAGACGTGGTCGGCTGAGACAAGCGCCTCGGCAGGGGCGCGGGGCTGTGTTGATGTGCGGCTCCGCCGCGTGGGCGCGACCAGCCACAACGGTCCCGCGGTTCCCCACTGCCTCCCGGAGGACTAGGCGTAGAACCGGGAAAGACTCTGAAGCACCGCCGCCGGCTTCGCGCCCCCCTCGATCTCGATCGCCCCGTCGACGGTGATCTGGACACCGCCCGGCACCTCCTCGACATCCGTGAGCTTGGCGACGAGCCGGATGCGGGAGCCGGCCTTCACCGGGGCGGGGAAACGGACCTTGTTCAGGCCGTAGTTGACTTTGGTGGTCACGCCCTGGACGTCCAGGAGTCCGGTGAACAGGGGGATGAACAGCGAGAGGGTCAGATAGCCGTGGGCGATGGGGGCGCCGAACGGGCCGTCCTTGGCACGCTCGGGGTCCACGTGGATCCACTGGTGGTCACCGGTCGCGTCGGCGAAGGTGTTGATGCGCTCCTGGGTGACCTCGATCCACTCGCTGGTGCCGAGGTCGCTGCCCGCGAGCTTCTTCAGTTCGTCGAGGCCGTTCACGGTAAGACTCATGGGGTTCCTTAACTGTTGCCGTAGCGCTTGCGCACCCGGGACTTGAGGAGCTTGCCGGAGGCGGTGCGCGGGAGTTCGTCCGCGACCACCACCGACTTGGGGATCTTGTACTTGGCGAGTCGGCCGGCCAGGGAGGCCAGGACCTCGTCGGGGTCGGGCACGGCACCCTCGCGCGGGACGATCACCGCCCGTGGCACCTCGCCCCACTTCTCGTCCGGGACGCCGATGACCGCGCACTCGGCGATGTCCGGATGGCCGAGGAGGAGGTCCTCGATCTCGGCGGGGTAGATGTTCTCGCCACCGGAGATGATCATGTCCTTGATGCGGTCGACGATGACGACGTAGCCGTCCTCGTCGACGCGGGCCGCGTCCCCGCTGCGGAACCAGCCGTCCGCGAAGGAGGCGGCCGTCTCCTCGGGCAGTCCCCAGTAGCCGGGCATGACGTTCGGGCCCCGGAGCACGACCTCGCCGGTCTCGCCGACGTCGACGGGCGCCAGGTCCGGCCGTACCACCCGGACATCGGTGAAGAAGTGCGGCACGCCCGCCGAACCCGCCTTGCCGATGGCGTGCTCGGCGTCCAGGAACAGGGTTCCGGGTGAGGCCTCCGTCATGCCGTAGCCCTGGAGGAAGGTGAGCCCCCGCTCCTGGTACGCGGCGATCAAGGGGGTGGACACCGGGGAGCCGCCGCAGGTCAGGATGCGCAGGGAGGACAGGTCCGCGTCCGCCCAGCGCGGGTGCCTCGCCACCTGTTCGAACATCGTGGGCACCCCGAACATGAAGGTGATCCGGTGCTGTTCGATCAGGTCGAAGGTGGCGTCGGGGTCGAAGGCCTCCACGAGGACACAGGTGCCGCCCTTGAGGAGCACCGGCATGGTCAGCAT
This sequence comes from Streptomyces sp. SAI-135, assembly GCF_029893805.1. Taxonomy (NCBI): domain Bacteria; kingdom Bacillati; phylum Actinomycetota; class Actinomycetes; order Kitasatosporales; family Streptomycetaceae; genus Streptomyces; species Streptomyces sp. SAI-135. Next base: position 7,561,064 of record NZ_JARXYP010000002.1, on the reverse strand, counting down.
GTTCAGGCCCGCCGTGTGGAACAACGGGGCGGAGACCAGGGCGCGTTCGTCGGCGATCAGGTCGGTGTCGACGAGGACGTTGATCGCGTTCCACGTCAGGTTGCCGTGGGTGAGCATGGCGCCCTTGGGACGCCCGGTGGTGCCCGAGGTGTACATGATGATGCAGGTGTCGTCGGGCGTGACCGGTTCGTCGATCGGCTCGGTCGGCGACTCGGCCAGCAACTGCTCGTACTCGGGGCCGACTTCGACGTACGTACGGACGTCGGTGCTGCCGGGCAGTCCGGCGACCAGAGCCTTTGACGCCGGACCGTAGACGAGCGCCCTGGCCCCGGAGTCGGAGAGCTGGTAGCCGATCTCCGGTCCGGCGAGGCGGGTGTTGAGGGGGACGAAGACCGCGCCGAGGGTGCCGGCCGCGAACAGCGTCTCCAGGTAGGAGGGGTGGTTGGGGCCGAGGTAGGCGACCCGGTCGCCGCGCCGGATGCCCCGGGCGCGCAGGGCGTGCGCGAGGCGGGTGACGCGGGTGTGCAGATCGGCGTACGTGATTGTGGTGCCGCCGTGGATCAGGGCGGTGCGGTGCGGGGTCTTGCGGGCCCGGCGTGCGGGCCACGAACCCAGTCCCTCGTTGCGCATCGGGGCCCCTTACGGCTTGGTCAGCCCGAGCAGACGGGCGGCGTTCTCCTTGAGGATCCTCGGCTTCACCTCGTCCTTGATCGACAGCTTCCCGAAGTCGGCGAGCCAGCGGTCGGGGGTGAGGACGGGGAAGTCGGAGCCGAAGAGGACCTTGTCCTTGAGCAGCGTGTTCGCGTACTGCACGAGCTGCGGCGGGAAGTACTTCGGCGACCAGCCGGACAGGTCGATGTGCACGCCCGGCTTGTGCGTGGCGACGGCGAGGGCCTCGTCCTGCCAGGGGAACGACGGGTGGGCCAGGATGATCTTCAGGTGCGGGAAGTCGGCCGCGACGTCGTCCACGTGCAGGGGGTTGGAGTACTTGAGGCGGATGCCGCCGCCGCCCGGGACCCCGGCGCCGATGCCGGTCTGCCCGGTGTGGAAGAGGGCGATGGTGCCGGTCTCCTCGATGACCTCGTAGAGGTCGTACGCCACCGAGCGGTCGTTGGGGAAGAAGCCCTGGATGCTGGGGTGGAACTTGAAGCCCTTCACCCCGTACTCCTCGACCAGGCGGCGGGCCTGCTTGACGCCCGCCCTGCCGCGGAAGGGGTCGATGGAGGCGAAGGGGATCAGCACGTCGGAGTTGGCGGCGGCGGCCTCCGCGACCTCCTCGTTGGGGACGGGCGCGGTGCCGGTCGCGGACTCGGCGTCCACCGTGAAGATCACGGCGGCCATCCTCCGCTCGCGGTAGTAGGCGGCGGTCTCCTGAAGGGTCGGCTTCCGCTTGCCCTTCACCTTGAAGTAGGCCGAGGACGCGTCGTGCAGGTCGTCGTCCAGCGAGGAGTGGCCCTTGGAGGAGACCTCGGCGTGGGTGTGGACGTCGATGGCGACCAGTGACTCGATGTCCATCACGCCTCCGGAAGCTTCGGCGCCGGAATGCCGACGGTCTGGAGCTCGGCGCCCACCGAGGTGGGGAAGGCGTCGGCCAGGGTCTCGGGGGTCCAGCCGCCGTCCGCGTACGCCGTCCTGATCTCCTGCGGATGGGACCAGAGTGCCACCTTGTCGCCGCCGATGCCGATGGCCTGCCCGGTGATGGACCGGGCGGCCTCGGAGGCGAGGAAGGGCACGAGGGCCGCGCAGTCCTCGGGGGTGCCGAAGCCCTCGCCCTTGCGGAGGAAGTCCGGGAGGGGCTCGCCGTTCCTCATGGCCTCGACGTAGGGGGCGAAGGCGGGGATGGTCTCGGTCATCGCGGTGGCCGCGACGGGCACGATCGCGTTGACGGTGATGTTCGCGCGGCCCAGTTCCATGGACCAGGTGCGGGCGAAGGCGGCGATGCCGGCCTTGGCGGCGGCGTAGTTGGTCTGGCCGAAGTTGCCGCGCTGGCCGGCCGGGGAGCCGACCAGGATCAGGGTGCCGCCCTCGCCCTGCTCGCGCATCCGCACGGCGGCGGCGCGGGCGCAGGTGAAGGTGCCCTTGAGGTGGGTGGCGATCACCGCGTCGAAGTCGTCGTCGGTCATCTTCCACAGCACCTTGTCGCGCAGGATGCCCGCGTTGGTGACCAGGACGTCGAGCCTGCCGAACTCGGCCACGGCCCGGTCGACCAGGCGCTCGGCGGCCTCGGTGGTGCCGACGGGGACGACCTCGGCGACGGCGGTGCCGCCCGCCTCCGCGATGGACTTCACGGCCTGCTCGGCGACCGCCTCGTCGACGTCGTTGACGACCACCGAGGCGCCGTGGGCGGCGAGGGCGTGCGCGTAGGCGAGGCCGAGGCCCCGGCCGCTGCCGGTGACGACGGCGGCCTTGCCGGTGAGATCGATGCTGGGCACGAGCAGGTCCCTTCACGAACGGATGCGGGTGGCGCGGCTTCGGAAAGCGCGGTGTGACTGCGAGATCGAAGCTAAGAGCAATAATTGGTGACGTCAATAGTTGTTGGCGACCTTCGGGTGCGTCATGCTGGAATCTCCCTGACCCACCGAGCGCGAGGAGCCCGCCATCACACGCCAGCACGTCACCGCGAACCCCATCGACTCGGAGGAGCCGTGGATGCGCGGGCTGCACGCGGACACCGGTTACCTGCTGTACCGCCTGGGCCTGCGCTCGGGCCAGTTGTTCAACACGTTCCTCCAGGAGTCGGGCCTGCGGCTGCGGCACTACGCGGTGCTGCGCTATCTCGCCGGCTCCGAGGGCGCCCTCCAGCGGGAGCTGAGCACCCGGCTCGGCTACGACCCCAGCGCGATCGTCGGCCTCGTCGACGACCTGGAGAAGCTGGGGATGACCGAGCGCCGCCCCTCCCCCGACGACCGCCGCAGCAAGACCGTCGTCCTCACCGACAAGGGCCGGGCGTTCCTGCGCGACACCGACGAGGCGGGCAGGCGGGTCACCAACGACCTGCTCGCGCCGCTGGACCCCGCCGAGCGCGACACCCTCCAGGCCCTCCTGCTGAGAGTCGCCGACCGGCCATGACGACGCGTTCCGCCCCGGACCGCCTGCTGTCCGTGCTCGCCGCCTTCGACCACGACCATCCGGCGCTGTCGCTGACCGACATCAGCCGCCGGGCCGGGCTGACGCTGACGACCACGCACCGGCTGGTGGGCGCACTGGCCGACTGGGGCGCGCTGGAACGGGACGACGCCGGGGTCTACCACGTGGGACTGCGCCTGTGGGAGGTCGCCGCGCTCGCGCCGCGCGGGGTCGCGCTCAGGCAGCTCGCGCTGCCGTACCTGGAGGACCTGTACGAGGCCACCCACGAGAACGTGCAGCTGGCGGTGCGGGACGGCTCGGACGTCGTCTACATCGAGTGGATCGCAGGCCGCTCGTCGGTCGGGGTGCACATCCGGGTGGGGGCGCGCTGGCCGCTGCACGCCACCGGGGTGGGCCTGGTGCTGCTGGCGCACTGCGGGCCCCGCGAGCAGGAGGAGTACTGCGCGAGCCCGCTCGCCGTCTTCACGCCGTACACCATCGCCGAACCCGCGCGGCTGCGCCGGGTCCTGGCCGAGGTGCGGCGCACCGGCGTCGCGGTGAGCAGCCGTCAGGTCACCGACGACGCCCTGTCGGTGGCCGCCCCCGTCTGCGGCCCCGACGGGACGGTGGTGGCGGCCGTGTCGGTCGTCGTGCCCGAGGCCGACGCCCAGGTGCCGGCGCTGGTCCCGGCGGTACGGCTCGCCGCGCTCGGCATCTCCCGGGCGCTGGGCTGGCAGCCGGCGGTCACACCCCCGTCGGGCACCGGATATCCCTCTCACCGGTGAGGCCCCGGCCGCCTCGGCGTCGTGATACTGGAACGGCCCCGGCCCCGAGGAGCCGCTCATGCCCGCCGCCCGGTCCTGGTACGCCCCCGTCGTGGCCCGTCTGAGGACCACGAACCCGTACGTCGTCGACAGCGCGCTCGCCGTGCTGGTGCTGTTCGCCGCATCCCTGCAGTGGATGTTCCCGGACGAGGGCGACGATCCGCTGAGCCTGGCGGGCTGGCTGCTGGGCGCCGCCACCGCCGTCCCGCTGGTCTGGCGCCGCCGCTTCCCCTACTCCTGCGCCGTGGCCGTGTCGGCGGCCACCACGGCCATGGCCTACTACCACGCCCCACCGCCCGACGTGCTCTACGGCGGGCTGGTCGTCCTGTACACCATGGCCGCCCAGGCCCTGCCCTGGCAGCGCCGCTCGATGCTGGCGGGCTGGCTCCTCGGAGCCGTGCTGACCATGCAGCACAAGGAGCACTCCGAGCCCTTCGAGTACGCCTTCCACATCACCGGCATGATCTGCGCCTACGGCCTCGGCGTCCTGGCCCGCGTCCAGCGCGCGTACACCGCCGCCGTCGAGGACCGGGCCCGCCGGCTGGAGCGGGAGCGGGCCGCGGAGACCGCGCGCGCCATCGCCCAGGAACGCTCCCGCATCGCCCGGGACATGCACGACATCCTCGCGCACGCGGTGAGCCTGATGGTCGTGCAGGCGGAGGCGGGACCGGTCGTGGTGCGCAGCGATCCGGAGCGTGCCGAGGCCGCGTTCGACGCGATCGCGGCCAGCGGCCGGGACGCCATGACCCAACTGCGGCGCATTCTGGGGGTACTGAAGGAGGAGGAGCGCCGGGGCGGTGCCGTCCGGCCGCCGCAGCCGGATCTCGCCGGGCTGCCCGGTCTGATCGCCCAGGTCGCCGCATCGACGCGCCTGCGGGTCGAGTTGAGCGTCCGAGGGCGGCCGCGCCCGCTGCACCCGGACACCGAGGTCGCCGCCTACCGAGCGGTGCAGGAAGCCCTGACCAACACGGTGAAGCACGCGTACGCTTCCTGCGCACAGGTGGAACTCGACTGGGCGGAGGACGAGTTGACCCTCACGGTGACGGACGACGGCGCCGGCCCCGCGGGGTCGGCGGGCGGCCACGGGCTGATCGGGCTCAGGGAGCGGGCGGCCGCCTGCGGGGGCAGCGCACAGGCCGGTCCCGGCCCGGAGGGGGGCTTCCGGGTCGTCGTACGGCTGCCCGCCGGCGCGGACCGGGAAGCGGCCCTCGGGTGAGCATCCGGGTGGTCGTCGCCGACGACCAGGAACTGGTCCGCAGCGGCTTCACCATGATCCTCGAGGCGCAGCAGGACATCGAGGTGGTCGCCGAGGCCGGGGACGGTGCCGCGGCGGTGGAGGCGGTGCGCGGCCACTCGCCCGACGTCCTGCTCCTCGACATCCGGATGCCCGTCATGGACGGCCTGGAGGCGGCCCGGCGGGTGTGCGCGCAGTCGAGCTGCAAGGTGGTCATGCTGACCACGTTCGACCTCGACGAGTACGTGTACGACGCGCTGTACGCGGGCGCCAGCGGCTTCCTCCTCAAGGACGTGCGCCGGGACGACCTCGTGCACGCGGTCCGCGTGGTGGCGGGCGGCGACTCGCTGCTCGCGCCGACCGTCACCCGCCGCCTGGTCGCCGACATCGTGCGCCGCCGCCGCGAGGAGGCCGCCGCCGAACCCGCCCCCGACCGCCTGGACGTGCTGACGGCCCGCGAGGTGGAGACCCTGCGGATGCTGGCCCGGGGCCTGTCGAACGCCGAGATCGCCACGACGCTCTTCGTCAGCGAGCACACGGTCAAGACCCATGTCAGCAACGTCCTGAGCAAGCTGGGGCTGCGCGACCGGGTGCAGGCGGTCATCTGCGCCTACGAGACGGGCCTGGTGACGCCGGGCACGCCCTAGTCCCGGGGCTCGTCCCCCAGTTCGGTGAACAGGGTCAGCTGGAGTGAACCGGGTGCCTCCAGGCGGGAGTTGAGGGAGTTCCACGGGGTGCGGGTCGGTTCGGCGACGACCTCAGCCCCGGCCTGCGCCAGCTTCGCCGTCACGGCGGTCGAGTCGTCCACCTCGAAGGCCACCCGGATGTGTCCGGCGACCCGGCGCCCCACCTCCACGTCGTCGATGAACGCGGCGTGGTTCGGGTCCGTCAGCTCCAGCGTCGCGCGTCCCGCCTCCAGGATGGTCACCCGCCCGTCCGGCGAGGAGAACGCGGCCCGTTCGGGCAGCCCGAGGACGTCCCGGTAGAAACGCAGCGCCTCGTCGTAGTCCTCCGCCGTGACGACGAGCCTGAGTTCACGGACGGCGGGCGGTACCTCGGACATGCGGCCTCCTCATGGGTGTCTGCCAGGTCGACTCTGCTCAACTCCCCGACCGGTACCGAAGATTCCTCCCCCGCGGGAGGGAGGAACCCCACCGCCTCACCCGTACGGCGGAGGCGCCGAAACCGCCCGTCCCGGCGATCCGGTGCGCACGTCCGCGGCAGCAGTCTGAGGGGGCCATCGACCACCGCCAACCCGCCGGGAGGCCCCCGTGCTCTCCACACTCGCCCGCGCGGCGACCCGCCGCCCGCTGACCGTCATCGGCCTCTGGGCCGCCTTCCTGCTGCTGGGCTTCGGGCTCGGCACCGGCGTCTTCGCCGACCTCTCCGACGACGTGCCCGACGTGCCCGGCACCGAGTCCGACGTGGCCGACGACCGTCTCTCGCAGGTGGACCCGTCCGGCGAGTCCGTCACCGCGGTCGTCGCGGGCGAGGCCGTCTCCGACGCGGCCCTGCGCGCCCAGGTCGAGCGGACCGTCGCCGAGGTCCGCGCGATCGCCGGGGTGGCCGAGGTGCCCGACCCGTACACCACCCCCGGTCTCACCGCCCGTGACGGACAGGCGCTCGTCATCCCCGTCACCTTCGAGGGCGGGCTCAGCGACGAGGACGAGGAGAAGGCGACCGACACGGCCGTCGAGGCGATCAAGCGGATCGACGCCCCCGACGTCCACGTCAGCGGCGGCGAGCTGCTCGGCAGGCAGCTCGGGGAACGCGCCCAGGAGGACGTGAAGAACGCCGAGTTGATCTCCCTCCCGGTCGTACTCGCCCTGCTGCTCGTCGTGTTCGGCGGACTGCGCGCCGCCGCGCTGCCGCTGGTGATCGCGGTGAGCGGGATCGCGGGCGCCTTCCTGGGGCTGTTCGCCTTCGGCCAGGTCACCGACATCTCGGTGTACGCGATCCAGGTCACCACCATGCTCGGGCTCGGACTCGCCGTCGACTACGCCCTGTTGATGCTGGTCCGCTTCCGCGAGGAACGGCGGCACACCGACGATGTGGTGCGTGCCGTGCACCGCACGGTCGACGCGGCCGGCCGGACCGTCCTGTTCTCCGGGCTCACCGTGGCCGTCAGCCTGACCGGGCTGCTGGTCTTCCCGAGCGTGTTCCTGCGCAGCATGGGCCTGGCCGTCGCGGCCGTCGTGGTGGTCGACATGCTGGCCGCGGTCACCCTGCTGCCCGCGCTGCTCACGAAGTTCGGCGGACGGATCCGTCCCTCGAAGGCGCGTTCCGAGGACGAGGAGGGCCGGGTCTTCGCCCGCCTCGCCCGCTTCGCACAGCGCCGCCGGATCGCCGTCCTGGTCACCGTGGTCCCGGCCCTGTTGCTCCTGGCCCTGCCCGTCACCGGCCTGCGCATCGCCATCGGCGACGCCCGGCAGCTGCCGGCCGGCACCGAGGCACGGCAGCTGTACGACACCGTGGACGCGCACTTCCCGAAGGGCACCGGCGTCTCCCCCGTGGTCGTCCTCCTCGAGCCCGGCACCGACACCGCGACCGCCGACCGGATCCGCGCCCTGGTCCCGAACGCCGAGTCCCGTGACCTCCCGGGCGGCAACACCGTCGTGGAACTGCGGCCGCCCGGCACGGTGGACGGCGCGGCGGCCACCGGCCTCGTCGAGCGGGTCAGGGAGGTGCGCGGCGGCGAGCCCGTCGAGGTGACCGGGGTCGCGGCCCGGCTGGTCGACTTCCGCGCGATGCTCGCCGACCGGGCGCCCTGGGCGGCGCTGACCGTCCTGGCCTCCGTCTTCGTGCTGCTGTTCGCCTTCACCGGCTCGGTGCTGATCCCGCTGCGCACGATCGCGACCACCCTGCTCAGTCTGGGCGCGGCGCTCGGCGTGGTGGTGTGGGTCTTCCAGGACGGCCACGGGGCCGGGCTGCTGGGCGGCGAGGGGCTGGGCGCGCTGAGCCTGACCGCCCCGCCGCTGATCGTGTCGATCGCCTTCGGGCTCGCCATGGACTACGAGCTGTTCATCCTGGCCCGGATGCGGGAGGCCCGGCAGCGGACCGGCGACGACCAGGAGTCCGTCGTGACGGGGCTGCGCCGGTCCGGGCGGGTCGTCACCTGTGCCGCGCTGCTCCTCGCGGTCGTGTTCGGCGCCTTCATGACCGGCGGGTTCTCCCCCATCCTCCAGATCGGTCTCGGCCTGACCCTGGCCGTCCTGATCGACGCGACGGTCGTACGGATGCTGCTGGTCCCGGCGACCATGGCCCTCCTCGGCCGCCGCGCCTGGTGGGCACCGAAGCCACTGCGCACGGTCCACGACCGATTCGGCCTGCGCGAGGCGGCGACGCCGGAACGGTCGGCATCGGCGAACGCCTGACGGCAACGGAGGCGGCGCCCGGGAGCCACGGACGCCGCCTGCCGGCGCCCCTACCCCGCCCCGAACCCCCACAGACACCGAAACCACCCCGCACGACCGGTCCGGGCCGCGACAAGCGACCACCGCCGAGCGGGCCCCTGACGACGAGCGCCTGACGGCAACGGAGGCGGGCGCCCGGGAGCCACGGGAGCCGCCTCCCGGCAGCCGGCGCCCCTACCCCGCCCCGAGCCCCACAGACACCGAAACCACCCCGCACGACCGGTCCGGGCCGCGAGACGCGACCACCGCCGAGCGGGCCCCTGACGACGAGCGCCTGACCGCGACGGACAACAGCGCCCGGGAACCACGGACAACCGCTCCTGGCAGCCGGCGGCCATACCCCGCCCCGCCCCCCAAGCCCCGCAGACACCGAAACCACCCCGCAGGGCACAGACGCTCCGGCTGTGTCGGCCTGCGCCACGCCAAGGGCGCGGACGACAGCTCCGTGGACGGCTACAGGTTCTACGAGAGCTCCCTGCTCGGCGACGTCGTGATCGTGAAGAACTCCGGGGAGCGGACCGTGGAGGCGTCGAACGGCCTCAACAGCCGGAACCTGTCGTGGGCGGACTGGAAGGCCGGCGGCGCGCTCTGACCGTCACAGGAGCCTGGCGAGGGCGGCCTCGGAGGGGCTTCCCGGCACCGCCTGGTAGACGATGATCACCTGCTGCTCGGCGCCCCCGACGGTGAGCGCCTGCCGCCGCAGGGCCAGCTCGCCGACGACCGGGTGCGCGAAGCGTTTGAGCTCGTCACGGGCGGGCCGTGCGTCGTGCCGGGCCCACAGGCGGCCGAAGTCCTCGTCCGCCTCCAGCTCGGCGACGAGCCGCCCGACCCGGGGATCTCGCGGATCGACCTCGGCGCGCAGGGCCGCGGCGGTCTGCGCGGCGATCTCGGGCCAGTCGGGGAACAGCCGGCGGGCCGCCGGGTCGAGGAACATGTCCCTGACCAGGTTGTGTCCCGGCTCGTACAGGGGGGCGAGCGCGCGGGCCCACTTGTTGGCGGCCAGCACGTCGAAGAGCCGGTCGCGCACATACGCCGGGGTACCCGCCCAGGCGTCGAGCAACCGGTGCACGTCCGGGGCGACTTCGGTCCGCGTGGGGCGTACGGGGCCGGGCTCGGGTGCGGCGAGCGCGAACAGGTGCGCACGGGCGTCGTCGTCCAGTTCCAGCGCCCGGGAGAGCGCCCGCAGCACCTGCGGCGACGGATGCTGGTCGACGCCCTGTTCGAGACGGGTCAGATAGGGCTCGCTGATGCCGGCCAGCCGGGCCAGCTCGTCGCGGCGCAGCCCGGCGACCCGGCGCCTGCCGTGGTCGGGCAGCCCCGCCCGCGAGGGCGGGACCCGGCCCCGCCGGGCCTTCAGGAACTCTCCGAGCGTGTTGTCGGCCGCCATTGCGGAAGGGTAACCCTCCGGGGGTGCTGGCTGCCGTCCGGCCGAAGGCGCAGGGTCGAGGGCATGCAGAAGACATGGTTCATCACCGGAGCGTCCCGCGGCTTCGGCCGGATCTGGGCCGAGGCCGCACTGTCCCGGGGCGACCGCGTGGCCGCCACCGCCCGCCGCGTCGAGTCCCTGAAGCCCCTCGCCGACACCTACGGCGACAGCGTCCTGCCGCTCACCCTCGACGTCACCGACCGGGCGGCCGCCTTCACCGCGGTCCGACGGGCCGCCGACACCTTCGGGCGCCTGGACGTGGTCGTCAACAACGCGGGCTACGGCCTGTTCGGCATGGTCGAGGAGACCACCGAGGAACAGGCCCGCGCCCAGTTGGACACCAATGTGCTCGGCCCGCTGTGGGTGACGCAGGCGGCCCTGCCGGTGCTGCGCGCCCAGGGCGCCGGGCACATCCTCCAGGTGTCCAGCCTCGGCGGCCTGGCCGCCTTCCCTTCCCTGGGCCTCTACAACGCCTCCAAGTGGGCTCTGGAGGGCATGAGCGAGGCGCTCGCCCAGGAGGTCGGTCCGCTCGGCATCCGCGTCACGATCGTCGAACCCGGCCCCTACGGCACCGACTGGTCCGGCTCCTCCGCGGTGCACACCGAACCCCTCGACGCCTACGCCCCCGTCCGCGCGGCTCGCCGGGCCGGGGCCGCGGCCCGCGCACCGCAGGATCCCGCGGCCACCGCCGAGGTGGTCCTCGAACTGGTCGACACCGACGAACCGCCCCTGCGGCTCTTCCTCGGCACGTACCCCTATCCCGTCGTCGAGGCGGCCTACCGGCAACGCCTGGACACCTGGGAGGCGTGGCGGGGGCTCGCGGCGAAGGCGTGAGCCCGCACTCCGTCGGGGCCCCGCAGGCGCCCCCGGACCTGGCTGCCGGCGCTCACCGGCCGGGCTGGAGCGGAACGGCCGGGCACCGGTCACCGTCGTCGATTCCTGCTCGACGCGGGACCCGGGGCGCCTTCACGCGCTGAACTCACCTGCGGCGCAGCGACTTTCACTGTTTCACCTCTTGACGACCGGAGTGGCCGAGAGCACATTGGGCGCACTTTGAGAGCGCTCTCAGAGTGCGCTCGAAGCGCATCCGCACCCCCACCCCGTACCCGAGAGGCACCCCCATGAGCGAAACCTCCGGCATCCCCAGACGGCGACGGGCCCTGCTCGCCGTACTGAGCACCCTCGGCCTCGCGGCCGCCCTCGCGACGGCCGCCACCCTGCCCGCCGACGCCTCCGCCCCCACGCCTCCCTCGGGCTGGTCGCAGGTCTTCCTGGACGACTTCAACGGCTCCGCCGGAACCGGCGTCTCCACCTCCAACTGGCAGTACGCGACCGGGACCTCCTACCCGGGCGGCCCCGCCAACTGGGGCACCGGCGAGGTCGAGAGGATGACCAACAGCACGAGCAACGTCGCCCTCGACGGCAACGGCAACCTGCGCATCACCCCGCTCCGGGACGCGTCCGGCAACTGGACCTCGGGCCGCATCGAGACCAACCGCACCGACTTCCAGCCCCCGTCCGGCGGCAAGCTGCGCGTCGAGGCCCGCATCCAGATGCCCAACGTCACCGGCACCGCGGCCGAGGGCTACTGGCCCGCGTTCTGGATGCTCGGCGCGCCCTACCGCGGCAACTACCAGAACTGGCCGAGCGTCGGCGAGCTGGACATCATGGAGAACGTCCAGGGCATGAACCGCGTCTGGGCCACCATGCACTGCGGCACCAACCCCGGCGGCCCGTGCAACGAGACGAGCGGCATCGGCAACAACGTCGCCTGTCCGGGCTCGACCTGCCAGTCGGCGTTCCACACCTACACCATGGAGTGGGACCGCTCGGTGAGCCCCGAGACGATCCGCTTCTTCGTCGACGGCACCCAGTTCCACTCGGTCAACGCCGGCCAGATGGACGCGACGACCTGGGCCAACGCCACCAACCACGGCTTCTTCATCATCCTCAACGTGGCGATGGGCGGCGCCTTCCCGGACGCGTTCGGCGGCGGCCTCGACTCCGGCACCCAGTCCGGCGTGCCCATGGTCGTGGACTACGTCCAGGTGCTGTCGGCGGGTGGGAGCGGTACCACACCGCCGCCCACGGGCGGTGTCGACGCCTACGGCACCATCCAGGCGGAGTCCTTCACCAGCCAGAGCGGTGTCGGCACCGAGACCACGACCGACACCGGCGGCGGCCAGAACATCGCCTCCCTCGCCAACGGCGACTGGGCGCTCTACCAGAACGTCAACTTTGGCTCCACGGCCGCCAGGCAGTTCGTCGCCCGGGTGGCGAGCGGCGCGGCGGGCGGGGTCAGCGGTCTGGTCGAGGTGCGCCTGGACAGCCGTACCGCCACACCGATCGGCAGCTTCGCCCTCGCCAACACCGGTGGCTGGCAGTCCTGGAGAACGGTCCCGGCGAACATCAGCGCCGTCACCGGCACCCACGACGTCTACCTGACCTTCACCAGCGGCCAGCCGGCCGACTTCGTGAACGTGAACTGGTTCAACTTCGGTCACTGACCGCCCCGTTGAGCTGCCCCACGAGGCCGCCGAGCGGTCCCGCGGGGCAGCTCCGTGTCACGTGAACAGCAAGAGGGGTCAAGTAAGCCTAGGAGCAGCCAGTTTGGCGGGACGTCAACCGTCCTGGCCTGCGACGCAGAACTCGTTCCCCTCGGGATCGGCCAGGACCAGGTGGTCCGCGAACCGGTCCCGGACCGTCGCACCGAGCCCGACGAGCCGCTCGGCCTCCGCCTCCATGTCCGGGGCGGACAGGTCCAGATGAACCCGGTTCTTGCCGCTCCTGCCCTCCGGCACCCGCTGGAACCACATCCGGGGCCCGCCCTGCGAGGACTCGACGAGCACGGTCGGGTCGTCCTCGACGTCCGTGATCCCGAGGGCCTCGAGACGGGCCAACTCCTCGTCGTCGTACGGGGCGACGGCGTACCCGTCCGTCGCGGCCGCCCAGAACCGGGCCGTCGCGGCGGGGTGGGCGCAGTCGAAGACGATGTCCCGCAGTCGTGCCATCGCGTCACTCCTGTCGAAGTTCCGTCCGGAAGGCGGCCGGCGTCATGTCGGTGTGCTGGTGGAAGAACTTGGAGAAGTTCGCCGCGTCGGGGAAACCCACCGCCGCTCCCACCCGCCCGATCGGCATGTCGGTGTGGGCCAGCAGGCGCTTGGCCTCCAGCACGACCCGTTTGTCGATGAACCCCTTGGGCGTCTCCCCCGTGGCGGCGCGCACCGCGCGCACCAGGGTACGGCGGGAGTAGCCCAGTGCGTCGGCGTACGCGCTGACGCTGTGGTTCGTGGCGAAGCCCTTCTCCACGGCGTCCCGGAACAGGGTGAACGTCGACTCGGTCCGCCGCCCGTGCTCCGCCGACATCGCCGCGAGGTGGGCGAGCCGCAGCAGGAACGCCGTCAGCGAGTGCCGCAGGACCGAGGTGTGCAGGCTCAGCGGAAGGGTCGAGGTGTCCTCGTACTCCCGTTGCAGCAGGGTCAGCGAGGCCTTCAGGCCCGCCAACTGGGCGTCGGAGGGCCGTAGCAGCGGCGGGAGGTCGTAGCGGTAGAGCCCGGTCGCCTCCACCGTGGCCCGCGGCAGGAAGCCGGGTTGCATGGTCAGGACGGTTCCGCGGTACTCGCTCGTCGGTGAGAAGCGGTGGACCTGGCCGGGGCGGATCCACAGCAGGTCGCCCGCGGTCGCCTCGTACTCGGCGAAGTCGATCATGTGGCGGACGGGTCCGGAGTCGAAGAGCATCACGACATGGAAGTCGATGCGGTGCACGCGCTCCAGCGGGGCATCCGCGTGCCAGGTGCGGTCGGCTCCCATCGGGCCGATCTGCATGCCCACTCCGCACACACTCAGCTCGCTGGGGAAGGGGAACGTTCTGATCCCGTCCACCGTGCCGTCACGGTCTCCACCTTGGATGGAGCCTTGGGGTGTTCTGTCCGCCATGTCCTGCTCGTGCCGCCTGCCTGGAGCGTTCCGTGTCCCACTTTCACCACAGGCTGGCACACCGCGACCTTCCCCCGTAAAAGTCATACTTTTAAGTTTGAACACGTCAGACCAGCTATCCCGCTCCGATCGAGGATTTCTTGAAGATGAGCACGCAGACACCGGACACCTTCGAATGGACCGAACTCGACCGGCGTGCCGTCGACACCGCCCGCCTGTTGGCGGCGGATGCCGTGCAGCAGGTCGGCAACGGACACCCGGGCACCGCGATGGCCCTGGCCCCGGCGGCGTACACGCTCTTTCAGAAGGTGATGCGTCACGACCCGGCCGATCCCGAGTGGACCGGCCGTGACCGCTTCGTCCTCTCCCCCGGGCACACCTCGCTGACGCTCTACACCCAGCTGTACCTCTCCGGGTACGAGCTGGAGCTGGACGACCTCAAGGCCTTCCGCACCCACGGCTCCAAGACGCCCGGCCACCCCGAGTACGGGCACACCGCCGGCGTCGAGACCACCACCGGCCCGCTCGGCCAGGGTGTCGCCAACGCCGTCGGCATGGCGATGGCCGCCCGCTACGAGCGCGGCCTCTTCGACCCCGAGGCCCCCGAGGGCGAGTCGCCCTTCGACCACACCGTCTGGGCGATCGTCTCCGACGGCGACCTGGAGGAGGGCATCTCCGCGGAGGCCTCCTCGCTCGCCGGCCACCAGAAGCTCGGCAACCTGGTCTTCCTCTACGACGACAACCACATCTCCATCGAGGGCGACACCGCCACCGCGTTCTCCGAGGACGTGCTCAAGCGCTACGAGGCCTACGGCTGGCACACCCAGCGCATCGAGCCCGGCGCCGACGGCGACGTCGACGTCCACGCCCTGTACGCGGCCCTGAGGGCGGCGCAGGCCGAGACCGGCCGCCCCTCGATCATCGCGATGCGCACGATCATCGCCTGGCCCGCCCCGAACGCGCAGAACACCGAGGCCGCCCACGGCTCCGCGCTCGGCGCCGACGAGGTCGCCGCCACCAAGCGCGTCCTCGGCTTCGACCCGGAGCGCAGTTTCCAGGTCGACGACGAGGTCCTCGCCCACACCCGGCAGGCCCTGGACCGGGGTGCCGAGGCGCACGCGTCCTGGGACAAGCAGATCTCCGTGTGGCGGGGCGAGCAGCCCGAGCGGGCCGAGCTCTTCGACCGCATCGTCGCCGGCCGGCTCCCCGAGGGCTGGGAGTCCGCGATCCCCGTGTTCGAGGAGGGCAAGTCCGTCGCCACCCGGGCCGCCTCCGGCAAGGTGCTCCAGGCGCTGGGCCCGGTGCTCCCCGAGCTGTGGGGCGGCTCGGCCGACCTCGCCGGCTCGAACAACACCACCATCGACAAGACCAGCTCCTTCCTGCCGAGGGGCAACGCGCTGCCCGAGGCCGACCCGTACGGCCGTACCGTCCACTTCGGCATCCGCGAGCACTCGATGGCCGCCGAGATGAACGGCATCGCCCTGCACGGCAACACGCGGATCTACGGCGGCACCTTCCTGGTGTTCTCCGACTACATGCGCAACGCGGTGCGCCTGTCCGCGCTGATGCAGCTGCCCGTCACCTACGTCTGGACGCACGACTCCATCGGTCTCGGCGAGGACGGCCCGACCCACCAGCCGGTCGAGCACCTGGCCTCGCTGCGCGCCATCCCGGGCCTGAACGTCGTCCGTCCGGCCGACGCCAACGAGACCGCGATCGCCTGGGCCGAGATCCTGAAGCGGCATGCCACCGACCCGGCCCCGCACGGCCTCGCGCTCACCCGCCAGGGGGTCCCGACGTACGCCCCGAACCCGGACGCGGCCAAGGGCGGGTACGTGCTCCGGGACTCCTCCACCGGGACCCCGGACGTCGTCGTCATCGCCACCGGCTCCGAGGTCCAGCTCGCCGTCGCCGCGCGGGAGCAGCTGGAGGCGGAGGGGATCGGCACCCGGGTGGTGTCGATGCCGTCCGTGGAGTGGTTCGAGGAGCAGCCGCGGGAGTACCGGGACAGCGTCCTTCCGCCGTCCGTGCGAGCCCGCGTCGCCGTCGAGGCCGGCATCGGTCTCACGTGGTACCGCTTCACAGGTGACGCAGGACGCATCGTCTCCCTCGAACACTTCGGCGCCTCCGCCGACGCGAAGACCCTGTTCGCCGAGTTCGGGTTCACCCCCGAGAACGTCGCCGCAGCAGCCAGGGAATCACTGGCCGCCGCGCGTGGTTGATCCGACCGCCAGAAAGAAGATGATCACTGTGACCGAAGCGACCGCGACCGCGGGAGCACTCAAGCGCCTGACCGACGAGGGCGTTTCCATCTGGTTGGACGACCTGTCCCGGGGGCGGATCGAGTCGGGGAACCTCGCCCGGCTCGTCGCGACGAAGCACGTCGTCGGCGTCACCACCAACCCGTCCATCTTCCAGGCCGCCATCGGCTCGGGAGCGGGTTACGAGGAGCAGCTGGGCGACCTCGCCACCCGGGGCGTGACGGTCGACGAGGCCGTCCGGATGATGACCACGGCCGACGTCCGCGCCGCCGCCGACGTGCTGCGCCCGGTGTACGACTCGACCGGCGGTCGGGACGGCCGGGTCTCCATCGAGGTCGACCCGCGCCTCGCCCACGACACGGCGGCCACGATCGCCGAGGCCAAGCAGCTCGCCTGGCTGGTGGACCGCCCGAACGTCATGATCAAGATCCCGGCGACGAAGGCCGGGCTCCCCGCGATCACCGAGGTCATCGGCCTCGGGATCAGCGTCAACGTCACGCTGATCTTCTCGCTGGAGCGCTACCGCGAGGTCATGGACGCCTACCTCGCCGGTCTGGAGAAGGCCGCGAAGAACGGGCTCGACCTCTCCGCGATCCACTCCGTCGCCTCCTTCTTCGTCTCCCGGGTCGACTCCGAGATCGACAAGCGGCTGACGGTCCTGGGCACCGACGCGGCCCTCGCGCTCAAGGGGAAGGCCGCACTCGCCAACGCGCGGCTCGCCTACCAGGCCTACGAGGAGGTCTTCGCCTCGGCCCGCTGGACCGCCCTCGGTGGCGCCCGCGCCAACAAGCAGCGCCCGCTGTGGGCCTCGACCGGCGTGAAGGACCCGTCCTACAAGGACACCCTCTACGTGGACGAGCTGGTCGCGCCCGGCACGGTCAACACCATGCCCGAGGCCACGCTGGACGCCACCGCCGACCACGGCGCGATCACCGGCGACACGGTGACCGGCGGCTACGCGCAGGCCCGCGCCGACCTGGCCGCCGTGGAGGCGCTGGGCATCTCGTACGACGAGGTCGTGCAGCAGCTGGAGGACGAGGGCGTCGCCAAGTTCGAGGCGGCCTGGCAGGACCTGCTGGACGCCGTCACCAAGTCGCTGAACAGCAAGGGAGTGGACGCGGAATGACCATCACCGCCGACTGGGAGAACCCCCTGCGCGACGAGCGCGACCGGCGTCTGCCCCGGATCGCCGGGCCCTCCGGGCTCGTCATCTTCGGTGTCACCGGCGACCTGTCCCGCAAGAAGCTGATGCCGGCCGTCTACGACCTCGCCAACCGCGGCATGCTCCCGCCGGGCTTCTCGCTCGTCGGGTTCGCCCGCCGGGACTGGGAGGACGAGGACTTCGCGCAGATCGTGCACGACTCCGTGCGCGAGCACGCGCGCACCGAGTTCCGTGAGGAGGTCTGGCAGCAGCTCGCCGAGGGGATGCGGTTCATCCCGGGCGACTTCGACGACGACACGGCGTTCAAGCAGCTGCGCCAGACCGTCGACGAGCTGGACAAGGCCCGCGGCACCAGCGGCAACTACGCCTTCTACCTGTCCGTACCGCCGAAGTTCTTCCCCAAGGTCGTCCAGCAGCTCAAGAAGCACGGGCTGGCGAACGCCCCCGAGGGGTCCTGGCGGCGGGCGGTCATCGAGAAGCCGTTCGGCCGCGACCTGAAGACCGCCCGCGAGCTCAACGCCCTCGTCCACGACGTGTTCGAGCCGGACCAGGTGTTCCGCATCGACCACTACCTGGGCAAGGAGACCGTCCAGAACATCCTGGCGCTGCGCTTCGCCAACCAGATGTACGAGCCCATCTGGAACCGTTCGTTCGTCGACCACGTGCAGATCACGATGGCCGAGGACATCGGCATCGGCGGCCGGGCCGGGTACTACGACGGCATCGGCGCCGCCCGTGACGTCATCCAGAACCACCTGCTCCAGCTCATGGCGCTCACCGCCATGGAGGAGCCGGCCGCCTTCGACGCGGAGTCGCTGCTCACCGAGAAGCTGAAGGTCCTCAGGGCCGTGAAGCTGCCGGAGGACCTCGGCAGGCACACCGTGCGCGGGCAGTACGCGGGCGCCTGGCAGGGCGGCGAGAAGGTGCTCGGCTACCTGGAGGAGGAGGGCATCGACGGCGCCTCCACCACCGACACGTACGCCGCCATCAGGCTGAACGTCGACAACCGCCGCTGGGCGGGCGTCCCCTTCTACCTGCGCACCGGCAAGCGGCTCGGCCGCCGGGTCACCGAGATCGCGGTCGTCTTCCAGACGGCCCCGCACTCGCCCTTCGACTCCACGGCCACCGAGGAGCTCGGCTCCAACGCCATCGTCATCCGTGTCCAGCCGGACGAGGGCATGACCGTCCGCTTCGGGTCGAAGGTGCCGGGCACCTCGATGGAGATCCGGGACGTGACGATGGACTTCGCCTACGGCGAGTCGTTCACCGAGTCCAGTCCGGAGGCGTACGAGCGGCTCATCCTGGACGTCCTCCTCGGGGACGCCAACCTGTTCCCGCGTCACCAGGAGGTGGAAGAGTCCTGGAAGATCCTCGACCCGATCGAGGAGCACTGGGCGAACCACGGCCGTCCGGCGCAGTACGCGTCGGGGACCTGGGGACCCGAGGAAGCCGACGAGATGCTCGCACGAGACGGACGGAGCTGGCGCAGGCCATGAAGATCGACCTGACCGACACCACGGCAAGCAAGATCAACAAGGCGCTGGTGCAGGGTCGCCGCGCCATCGGCACACCGGCCGTGGGCATGGTCCTGACGATGGTGATCGTCACGGACGAGGAGAACGCCTACGACGCGATCAAGGCGGCCGAGGAGGCCTCGCACGAGCACCCCTCGCGGACCCTGGTCGTCATCAAGCGGCAGGCCCGCACCCCGCGCGACCGCACCAACTCGCACCTCGACGCCGAGGTCCGGGTGGGTGCCGACGCCGGCACCGGCGAGACGGTCATCCTGCGGACCTACGGCGAGGTCTCCGACCACGCCGACTCCGTCGTCCTGCCGCTGCTGCTGCCCGACGCCCCGGTCGTGGTGTGGTGGCCGGTGGACGCGCCGGAGAACCCCGCCAAGGACCCGCTGGGCGCGCTGGCCCAGCGCCGGATCACCGACCTGTACGCCGTGGCGAACCCCCTCGACGTCCTCGCCGCCCGGGTCCGCTCCTACGCTCCGGGCGACACCGACCTCGCCTGGACCCGGCTGACGCCGTGGCGCTCGATGCTGGCGGCCGCCCTCGACCAGGCCCGCGCGGAGATCATCTCCGGGGCCGTGGAGGCCGAGGCCGAGAACCCGGCCGCCGAACTGCTCGCGCGCTGGCTGGAGGCGCGGCTGAAGGTGAGGATCGACCGCGTGGTCACCGCCGGTCCGGTCGTCACGGCCGTCCGGCTGGGCACCGCGAACGGCGAGATCGTCATCGACCGCCCCGAGGGCCCGCTGGCCACGCTGTCCCTGCCGGGCCAGCCCTCCCGCACCCTCGCGCTGAAGGTCCGTACCACCTCCGAACTCATCGCCGAGGAGCTTCGCCGCCTCGACGCCGACGAGATGTACGCCGTCGCCCTGCGGGGCGAGGCCGGCAAGGAGACCCCTGCTCATGTCTGACTCCCCTCTTCTGACGCGCCGCCCCGAGTGGACGGCCCTGGAGGACCACCGCGCCGAGCAGCACGCGCATCTGCGCGAGCTGTTCGCCGACGACCCCGGGCGCGCGGAGCGGTACGTGGTGCGCGTGGGTGATCTGCGCATCGACTACTCCAAGCACCTGATCACCGACGAGACCCTGGCCCTGCTCCAGGAACTGGCCGCCGCCACCGACGTGTTCGGGCTGCGCGACGCCATGTTCCGCGGTGAGAGGATCAATACGACCGAGGGCCGGGCCGTGCTGCACACCGCGCTGCGCGCCCTCGCGGGCGCGGTGGTCGAGGTCGACGGCGAGAACGTCGTGCCGCAGGTGCACGCCGTGCTCGACAGGATGAGCGACTTCGCGAACCGGGTCCGCTCCGGCGAGTGGACCGGCCACACCGGCAAGCGCATCAGGAACGTCGTCAACATCGGCATCGGCGGCTCCGACCTCGGCCCCGCGATGGCCTACGAGGCCCTGCGGGCCTACACGGCGCGGGAGTTGACCTTCCGTTTCGTCTCCAACGTGGACGGCGCCGACCTCCACGAGGCGGTGCGGGACCTGGACCCGGCGGAGACTCTGTTCATCGTGGCGTCCAAGACGTTCACCACGATCGAGACGATCACCAACGCCACCTCGGCCCGCACCTGGCTGCTGGAGGGCCCGGCCGGTCTGCGGGACGACAAGGCCGTCGCGAAGCACTTCGTCGCCCTGTCGACCAACGCCGAGAAGGTCACCGACTTCGGCATCGACCCGGACAACATGTTCGAGTTCTGGGACTGGGTCGGCGGCCGCTACTCCTACGACTCGGCGATCGGTCTCTCCCTGATGATCGCCATCGGCCCGGACCGCTTCCGCGAGATGCTCGACGGCTTCCGGATCGTCGACGAGCACTTCCAGAACGCGCCCGCCGAGGCCAACGCCCCGCTGATCCTGGGCCTGCTGGGCATCTGGTACGGCAACTTCCACGACGCCCAGTCGCACGCGGTGCTGCCCTACTCGCACTACCTGTCGAAGTTCACCGCTTACCTCCAGCAGCTGGACATGGAGTCCAACGGCAAGTCGGTGCAGCGCGACGGCAACCCGGTGGAGTGGCAGACCGGCCCGGTCGTGTGGGGCACCCCCGGCACCAACGGGCAGCACGCCTACTACCAGTTGATCCACCAGGGCACCAAGCTCATCCCGGCCGACCTGATCGGCTTCGCCCGCCCGGTCGACGAGCTGAGCGACGAACTCAAGGCGCAGCACGACCTGTTGATGGCCAACCTGTTCGCGCAGGGGCAGGCACTCGCCTTCGGCAAGACCGCCGAGGAGGTGCGCGCGGAGGGCGTGGCCGAGGAGCAGGTGGCCCACCGCACCTTCCGGGGCAACCACCCGACCACGACCATCCTGGCCCGCGCGCTGACCCCCTCGGTCCTCGGCCAGCTGATCGCCCTCTACGAGCACAAGGTGTTCGTGCAGGGCGCGGTCTGGAACATCGACTCCTTCGACCAGTGGGGCGTCGAGCTCGGCAAGGTCCTCGCCAAGCGCGTCGAACCCGCCCTGACCGAGGGTGCCGAGGTCCCCGGTCTCGACCCGTCCACCACCGCCCTCGTGGCCGCCTACCGTGAACTGAAGGAAGTGCACTGACATGCAGTTGGGACTTATCGGTCTGGGCAAGATGGGCGGCAACATGCGCGAGCGGATCCGCCGCGCCGGCCACACCGTCGTCGGCTACGACCGCAACCCCGAGGTCTCCGACGTGGCGAGCCTGGCCGAACTGGTCGACCAGCTCGACGCGCCGCGCACGGTGTGGGTGATGGTGCCGGCCGGCGCCGCCACCCAGTCCGTGGTGGACGAGCTCGGCGAGCTCCTCTCCCCCGGTGACACGGTCGTCGACGGCGGCAACTCCCGCTGGACGGACGACGAGAAGCACGCCGCCGAGCTCGGCGCCAAGGGCATCGGCTTCGTCGACGCCGGTGTCTCCGGCGGGGTGTGGGGCCTGAAGAACGGCTACGCGCTCATGGTCGGCGGCGACAAGGAGCACGTGGACCGGCTCCAGCCGATCTTCGAGGCGCTCAAGCCCGAGGGGCCGTACGGCTATGTCCACGCGGGCAAGGTCGGCGCCGGGCACTTCTCCAAGATGGTCCACAACGGCATCGAGTACGCCATGATGCAGGCGTACGCCGAGGGCTGGGAGCTCCTGGAGAAGGTCGAGTCGGTGGACAGCGTCCGGGAGGTGTTCCGCTCCTGGCAGGAGGGGACCGTCATCCGTTCCTGGCTGCTCGACCTCGCGGTCAACGCCCTCGACGAGGACGAGCACCTGGACAAGCTCAAGGGCTACGCGCAGGACTCCGGTGAGGGCCGCTGGACGGTGGAGGCGGCGATCAACAACGCGGTGCCGCTGCCCACGATCACGGCGTCGCTGTTCGCCCGGTTCGCGTCCCGGCAGGAGGACTCCCCGCAGATGAAGATGGTCGCGGCGCTGCGCAACCAGTTCGGCGGGCACGCCGTCGAGTCGAAGAAGTAGCCGACGGTGGGCGACATACTGCTGGTCCGGCACGGCGAGACCAAGTGGAGCCTGTCGGGCCAGCACACCAGTCGGACCAACCTGCCGCTCACCCACCACGGTGAGGAGCAGGCCAAGTCACTCAGTCCACTGCTCAGCGGGCGCTCGTTCGCCCGCGTGTTCACCAGCCCCCTGGAGCGGGCGGTACGAACGGCGGAACTGGCGGGCCTGACCGACGCCGAGACCGAGTCCGAGCTGCACGAATGGGACTACGGCGGGTACGAGGGCATCACCACCATCGAGATCCATCGCACCAGACCCGACTGGGACCTGTGGACCGACGGCGTGCCGCACGGCCCGGACGGCCATCGGGGCGAGACGCCACAGGAGGTCGGGCAGCGCGCCGACCGGGTGCTGGCCAGGGTGGACGCGGCGCTCCAGGGCGGGAGCGGTGACGTCGTCCTGGTCGGCCACGGCCACTTCCTGCGGGTGCTCACGGCTCGCCGGCTGGGGCTGTCCCCCGCCGAGGGCCGGCTGTTCCAGCTCGCCACGGGAACCGTGAGCCGGCTCTCGACGGAGCACGGGCGACCGGTGATCGCGGAGTGGAACACGAGGGCCTAGTACGGCAGTTGTGGACGGCCCGGGAGCTCAGGCTCCCGGGCCGTCGTCGTCCGCGGGCCGGTTGACACCGTGACGTGCGCGTTGGAGAGTCACGGCTGATGGAGATCGACAACCTGACCCCGGCCGAACTGCGGGTGTGGCACGCCTTCCCGAAGGGCGAGCCCGTGGACTTCCGCACGGCGGAGGACGAGGACGTGACGGGCGGTGCCGAGTGGGGCGCCGAACGCACCGTGCGGGCCTCCGTGTTGCGGGCGCTGATGCTCAACGGACCGCAGGAGGACGGCGAGATACCCGCCCTGAAGGTCTCCGGCGCCCGGATCACCGGGGTGCTCGGGCTGCAGTACGGGACGGTCGACCACGCCATCCGGCTCAGCCAGTGCCACTTCGACGACGTGCCGCTGCTGTACGGCTGCCGGTTGCGCCAGTTGAACCTCAGCAACTCCGTGCTGCCCGGGCTGACCGCCGCCACCTTGCGCGTGGAGGCGGTGCTGCGGATGACGGACTGCCGGGTGAACGGCCCGGTGCGGCTCGGCGGGGCGCAGATCGCCGGGGCGCTGTTCATGGACCGCGCCGAGATCGTCGCGGTCGGCGCCGGGGAACCCGCGCTCCAGCTCAACCACATGAGCATCGGCGACGACCTGTGGGCCCCGGGACTGCGCGCCCACGGCGAGGTCCGGCTCAACGGAGCCTCCGTGGCCGGTTCCGTCAACCTCAACGACGCCCGGCTCAGCCACCCCGGCGACATCGTCCTCGACGCGCAGACCCTCGTCGTGGAGGGTGACGTGCATCTGCGCCGGGTGCACACCTTCGGCTGGATCGGCCTGCGGGGCGCCCGGATCGCGGGCCGCCTCGACTTCAGTTACGCGCATCTGTCGAACCCGGGCGACGCGGCCCTGAGGGCGAACAGCTCCACCATCGGGGAGCTGTGGCTGCGCAAGGGGCCGCCGATCCAGGGCACCCTCAGCCTGCGCCGGGCCCAGATCGACGACCTGTTCCTGGAACCCGACGTGGTGCCGGAGGAGGTCCAGTTCAACAAGCTCGTCTACACCTCGCTCACCCCCCAGGAGCCCGCCGAGCGCCGGCTGCCCATGCTGGAGCGCGACCGCGAGGGCTATGTCCCGCACGCCTACGAGCAGTTGACCGCCGCCTACCGGCGCATCGGCGACGACCGCGCCGCACGGCTGGTCCAGCTCGCCAAGCAGCGCCGCCACCGCGCCACGCTCGCCTGGTACGGGCGCCTGTGGGGCCACGTCCAGGACGCCACCGTCGGCTACGGCTTCCACCCCTTGCGGGCCTGCGTCTGGCTGCTCTCCCTGCTCGCCGTCGGCACGGTCGCCTACAGCCTGCACCACCCGCCGCCGCTCAAGGCGGACGAGGCCCCGCGCTTCAACGCGCTGTTCTACACCCTCGACCTCCTGCTGCCGGTGATCTCCTTCGGCCAGGAGGGCGCCTTCGCGCCGCGCGGCTGGTACCAGTCGCTGTCGTACGCCCTGGTCATCGCGGGCTGGATCCTGGCGACGACGGTCTTCGCCGGGGTGACCCGGACCGTCAACCGCCAGTGACCGGGCACTACTTGGGGGCGCCGACCGCCCCCGCCAGTTCGCCGATGTCCGCCAGCATCCGCGCCGCGTCGGGCTCGCGTCCGGTGAACAGCCGGAACGCGTCCACGGCCTGGAAGACGGCCATGCCGCCGCCGTCGAGTGTGGCGCAGCCCAGCGCACGGGCGGTGCGCAGCAGTTCGGTCTCCAGCGGGCGGTAGACGACCTCGGCGACCCACAGTGCGGGGCGGAGCAGTCCGGCCGGCAGGGGCAGGCCGGGATGGGCGGCCATGCCGGTGGGGGTGGCGTGCACGAGGCCGTCGGCGTCGGCCAGCAGCGGGGCCAGCCGGTCCGGGCCGGCCGCGGCCGCGCGCCCCTCGCCGAAGTGACGGTTCAGGGCGGCGGCGAGGCCGGCGGCCCGGTCGGCGAGCGCGTCGACGACGGTGACCCGGCCGGCGCCCAGGGTGAGCATGGCGTGCGCGACGGCGGCGCCCGCGCCGCCCGCGCCCAGCTGCACGACCCGGTCCAGGGGCACGTCGGGCAGGCCGCGGGCGAAGGACGCGGCGAAGCCGGTCACGTCGGTGTTGTGCCCGGTCGCGCGGCCGTCCTCGAAGACGACGGTGTTGACCGCGCCGAGCGCCTCGGCCTGCGGGGCGAGCCCGTCCAGGTGCCCGACGACCAGCTGCTTGCAGGGGTGGGTGATGTTCAGCCCGTCGAAGCCCAGGTCGCGGGCGGCCCGCACCAGCTCGCCGACGGCCTCGGGGCGGGCACCGAGCACGTCGATGTCGATGCGCCGGTACAGATAGCGCAGGCCCTGCCGGTCCGCCTCCCGCTCGTGCAGCGCCGGGCTCAGCGAAGGGCCGATACCGGCGCCGATCAGTCCGACGAGAAACGAGTCCTTGGCCACGCGGACCTCCCGGGCGAGCGTTAATGTACGAACCAGTACGTTAGCTATATCAGCCGGACGGCCGCCGGGGAAGAGCCGGGCGGCGCCTTCTAGAATCTGCGGCACCGGCCGCTCTCCCGAAGGAACCCGATGACCAGCGTCGACGAACCGGCACGATCCGGCGGGCGGACCCGCGACGCCGCCCGCACCCAGGCCGAGATCCTCGACGTGGCCACCCAGGAGTTCGCGCGGGCCGGCTACGACGGTGCCCGCGTGGACGAGATCGCCGCCCGCACCCGCACCACCAAGCGGATGATCTACTACTACTTCGGCGGCAAGGAGCAGCTGTTCACCGCCGTCCTGGAGCGGGCCTACACCGTGATCCGGGAGGCCGAGCAGGAGCTGGACGTCGAGCACCTGGACCCGGTCGCGGCGATCCGGCGCCTGGCGGAGCTGACCTTCGACCACCACGAGCAGCACCCCGACTTCATCCGCCTGGTCAGCATCGAGAACATCCACGGGGCCGAGCACATCGCCGCCTCCGAGAAGCTCGGCAGGATCGGCTCCCCCGCGCTCGACGTGATCCGCCGCATCCTGGCCTCGGGGCGGGAGTCCGGGCTGTTCACGGCCGACGTGGACGCGGTCGACCTGCACGCGATGATCAGCTCGTTCTGCTTCTTCCGGGTCGCCAACCGGCACACCTTCGGCGCCCTCTTCGGCCGCGACCTGGTCGCCCCGGAGCAGCGGGAGCACTACCGGGCCATGCTGGGGGACATGGTGATCGCGTATCTGACCGCGGAGCGTGCGGCGGACTGAGCCGGGCCAGGCGCGACCCCTTGACAGGCCGGACATGCGGGCGCACCATCCTCCGCAACCGCTACTAACTATCCAGTGGGTTAATTAACTGGATAGCTCCCGGAGTCCCCCCGAAGGAGCACCCCTTGTCCGTCCCCGCCAAAGCCGTCGGGCAACCGAAAAAGGCCGCCACCGCCGCCTGGATCGGCAGCGCCCTGGAGTACTACGACTTCTTCATCTACGGCAGTGCCGCAGCCCTGATCTTCCCGAAGGTGTTCTTCGACGAGTCCGACCCGGCCACCGCGACCCTGCTGTCGCTGGCCACGTTCGGGGTCGCCTACGCGGCCCGGCCGGTCGGCGCGCTCTTCCTCGGCCATGTCGGCGACCGGGTCGGCCGTAAGAAGATCATGGTCTTCACGCTGATCCTGATGGGCCTGTCGACCTTCCTCATCGGCTGTCTGCCCACCCGCCACCAGGTCGGCACCCTCGCCCCGGTCCTGCTGGTGCTGTGCCGGGTCCTGCAGGGCATCTCGGCGGCCGGCGAGCAGGCCAGCGCCAACTCCATGAGCCTGGAGCACGCGCCGGGGCACCGGCGGGGCTTCTTCACGAGCTTCACGCTCAGCGGCACGCAGGGCGGCCAACTGCTCGCCACCCTGGTCTTCCTGCCGGTCGCCGCGCTGCCCGAGGACCAGTTGCTGTCCTGGGGCTGGCGGGTGCCGTTCTGGCTGAGCGTGGCGGTCGCGGTGGCCGGCTTCGTGATCCGCCGCAAGCTGGACGAGACACCGGCGTTCGAGCAGCAGGCCGCCTCCGGCGAGGTCGTGAAGCTGCCGCTGGCGGTGCTGCTGCGGGAGCACTGGGCGGACGTGCTGCGGGTGATCGGGGGCGCGCTGATCGCCTCCGTCTCCACGATCTTCACGGTGTGGGCGCTGGCGTACGCGACGAGCGACGCGGTCGGGATGAGCCGTTCCTCGATGCTGTGGGTGGGCGCACTGGCCAACCTCGTCGCGCTCGCGGCGATCCCCCTGTGGGCCACGCTGTCGGACCGCATCGGCCGGCGGCCGGTCTTCCTGGTCGGGGCGGTGGGCAGCGCGGTGACGATGTTCCTGTACCTGTGGGCGATCTCCACGGGCAACTACCCGCTGACGCTGCTGCTCGGCATCGTCGCCTTCGGCATCGTGTACAGCGCCGCGAACGGTGTCTGGCCGTCCTTCTACGGCGAGATGTTCTCCACCCGCGTCCGGCTGTCGGGCATGGCGATCGGTACCCAGATCGGTTTCGCCGTGGCCGGTTTCGCGGTCACCTTCGCGGCACGGATCGCGGGACCCGACGGGACGGACTGGTCGTCGGTGGCCCTGTTCACGGCGGCCCTGTGCGTCCCGCCGGTGATCGCCGCCGTGACGGCCCGCGAGACCCACAAGGTGCCCACGGAGGACCTCGGCTCCCGTACGCCCCGGGAGGTGCCGCACCCGCAGAAGGTGACGGCCTGACCCCGCCCGTCGCGGCTACCGGTTGGACCAGCTCCTCGTGCAGAGCACCAGCCGGTACCCGTCCGGGTCCTGCACGGTGACGCCCCACTCGTTCCAGTACGGGTTCGGCGAGAGCACCCGCTTCCCGCCGTGCGCCTCCAGCCGGGCGACCAGGTCGTCCGGCACCGGCCCGTCGACGTAGACCACCAGGAGGTCCTCCTCGGTGGGCCGGGGCTCGACGGGCCGGCCCCGCTCGTGGACCAGCTCCAGGTGCCAGTCGGCGTCCGGCCACCCGAGCATCAGCAGGTCGTGCTCACCCGGCTCGGATCCGCCCTCCGCACGCCACACGACCCCCAGCCCGAGCCCCTCGGCCCAGAACCGCTGGGCGGCGGCCAGGTCCCGGGAGGGACGGGCGATGCGCAGGTGACTGCGGCCGTTGACGGGCATGAAGACCTCTTCCCTCGTGGTACCGGCCACCGTAGAGAGCCACTCCCCGCCGCCGCATCGGCCATCCGCCCTGCGCCCAGGGTCGTAGGACCCCGCCGACCCCGCCGGGGGGTCAGTCGGCGTTCAGCTTGGTGGGGATTCCGTAGGCCCGTTCCACGCGCAGGCGGAGCACCAGCCGGCGGTCGCGGACCATCGCCGCCCGGTAGTCGTCCCAGTCGGGGTGCTCGCCCTGGACGTCGCGGTACAGGCGGACGAGTTCCTCGACCGTCTCGTCGTGCGGGTCCTCGGCGACGGGGGTGAGGTCGGCCGTCCCCTCGGCGACCGTGTACGCCCACCGGTCCGACGTCGTCACGTGGTACGAGGCACGGGGATCCCGGCGCAGGTTACGGGTCTTGGCGCGGTCGTCCGTGAGGGAGACCCGGATGGTCCGCTCGTCAGCGTAGTAGGCGTGGGTGACGTTCGACAGCTGGGGGCGGCCGTCGCGCTTGAGGGTGATCAACACCCCGCCGTGGCTCTCGGAGAGCAGCCGGAGCAGGGCGTCCTGTGTCGCGTCCTCGGTCATGACTCGATCAACCGGCCCGCCCGTGCCCGGCATTCCCGCGACCGTCGATTCCCGGCAGACCCGCAGCTCGTCGCGGTTTTCTGAGCGACGATGATGTCTGAGGTGGTCCGGGCCGGGTATGTCGGTCCGCACCTCGACGGTTGCGACGGAGGAGAGCGATGGCACAGCTTCGGCAAGAGGTCGATCCCGGTGAGGTGGGACTGGACGAGAAGGCGCTCGACCGCCTGGACCGGCACTTCGCCCACTACGTCGACGAGGGCCGGATACCCGGCTTCCTGGTGTCCGTCGCCCGCGGCGGCCGCGTCGCCCACCTCACCGCGCACGGCCTGCGCGACCTCGCGGCCGGCCTGCCGGTCGAGGCCGACACCCTGTGGCGGATCTACTCCATGACCAAGCCCGTCACCGCGGTGGCCGCCCTGATCCTGGTGGAGGAGGGCCGGCTGTCGCTGGACGACCCGGTCGCCGAGTACCTGCCTGCGTTCGCGCGGCCCCGGGTGTACGTGGACGGCTCCGGCGACAGCCTCACCACCCGCCCCGCAGACGGTCCGATCCGGATCCGGCATCTGCTGACCCACACCTCGGGCCTCACCTTCGCCTTCTACCACTCCCACCCGGTCGACGCCCTCTACCGCGAGGCCGGCCTGGAGTCGTCCGTACTGCCCGGCTCGGACCTCGCCAAGACGGTCGACGTGTACGCGAGCCTGCCCCTCCAGTTCGAGCCGGGCACCGAGTGGAACTACTCGGTCGCCTCCAACGTCCTGGGCCGGGTCATCGAGATCGCGTCCGGCCAGAGTCTCGACGTCTTCTTCGCCGAGCGCGTCTTCGGCCCCCTCGGGATGACCGACGCCGGCTTCTGGGTCACGGACGAACAGGCGGACCGCCTGGCGGAGTTGTACGGCGAGAAGGAAGACGGCACCATCGAGCCGGTCCCCGGGCTGCCGCTGCGGGGCCGTCCCCGTCTGCTGTCCGGCAGCGGCGGCCTCGCGGCGTCGGCGTACGACGTCCACCGCTTCGCCGAACTGCTGCGCCGCCGCGGCGAACTGGACGGCACCCGTCTGCTGTCGGCCAGGACGGTGGACCTGATGACCTCCAACCACCTGCCGGGCGGCGCCGACCTGCGCTCCTTCGGCACCAAACCGGCCCACGACGAGCCCGGCAACGACGGCGTCGGCTTCGGCCTCGGCGTCTCCGTGGTGATCGACCCCGACCGCACCCTGGCACCCTCGACTCCCGGCACCTTCGGCTGGAGCGGGGCGGCGTCCACGACGTTCTGGGTCGACCCGGGCCGCGATCTGACCGTGCAGTTCTACACCCAGGTGCGGCCCAAGACGCTCAAGCTCTTCCCCGATCTCAAGCGGCTGGTCCACGAGGCGGTCGTGGGCTAGCTCCGGCCCCCCCGCCCCGGCGACCAGGCCCCCTACTGATCGACCCGCAGGGTGAAGTGCACGCCGCTGCGGGCGAGTTCGCCCAGCCACTGGTCCGCGCGCGGCGCCGTCTCGGCGGCGCGGTGCAGCCCCGCGGGCAGGGAGCCGTCCAGGATGTGGCCGACGCCGAGCGCGAGGGTGCGGGAGACACAGCGCGCCATGGCGCTGTCCTCCTCGTCGCCCACCAGGTCGAGGAGGTAGCCGCCGGACCAGGTGCGGCCGTCCTCGGCGCGCACGTCGAGGGAGACGGCGAGGACGACTCGGTCACGGTCGGCGTCCGTCGTGGGGTACCTGGCCGCCAGCTCCTGGGCGAGGGCGGTGATCCGGGTGTCGTCGCCGGTCCGCAGCTCCTCGAAGACCGGCTCCCAGGCCCGCAGCCAGCCGTCCAGACGCAGGGTCCCGCGCACGAAGGTCCGCGGGGTCC
Organism: Streptomyces sp. SAI-135; assembly: GCF_029893805.1. Taxonomy (NCBI): domain Bacteria; kingdom Bacillati; phylum Actinomycetota; class Actinomycetes; order Kitasatosporales; family Streptomycetaceae; genus Streptomyces; species Streptomyces sp. SAI-135. Next base: position 7,530,647 of record NZ_JARXYP010000002.1, on the reverse strand, counting down.
AGGCGGCCGGCAGCCCGTACTGCTCGACGAAGGGGACGCTGTCGCGGTTGGGGTAGACCTCGAAGGTCTCGCCGTCCACGACATGGCGCCGGGTCGCCTCCCAGGGACGCTCGGCGGTGACCGGGGTGCCGCGGTCGATGTAACGGGCGGGCGAGCGCAGGGCGTTCAGGACTCCGGCCGGGGCCCAGCTGAAGCGGTACCTGAAGTCGTTCGGGACGGCGGGCACACCGCCGCAGTAGGAGGTCAGGCCGTACGACGCCGGTCTCTGGTCGCCGATCGCCGCGCGGGCCCGGGCGACGAGGCTGTACGCGAAGAGGTGGTCGACGCCCGGGTCGAGGCCGGCCTCGGTGAGGACGACGAGCCCCGCCTTCAGGGCCGCCGGCACGTGTTCGAGGACGGCGTCGGACACATAGCTGGAGCAGGCGAAGTGGGCCTGCTCGCGGACGCAGACGGCGAGGATCCCGGCGTGCTCGGGCGCGGGCAGCATCGACACCACGACGTCACCGGGCGCCAGTTCGGCCGCGAGCGCCGGCAGTGTCCAGGCGCGGGGCACGGCCCGTCCCCCCAGCCCCAGCCCTTCGAGGGCCTCCTCGGCCCGCTCCTCGGTGCGGTGCCACAGCAGCACGCGGCCGGCCGTGTCGCACAGCGCGGCCAGGCCGCTGCCGGTGGAGAGCCCGGCACCGACCCAGTGGACGGTGCCGGTCGCGGGTACCAGGTCAGTCACGGCGGAACTCCCCTTCGTCGACGCCGAGTTCGCGGCACGCCAGGTGGAACCGGTCCAGAGCGCGCCCCCACGCGCCACCGGCCCCGAACTCCAGCAGCAGGGGCAGCAGGGAGCCCGAGAACCCGACGCTCGACTCCTCGGGGAGCAGGGACGGCAGGTTGTCGATGGCGATCAGGTCGAGCGGGGGTTCCTTGTGCAGCCGGCGGACGGGCTCGGCCCACTCGGTGGTGCGGTCGTAGACCGGCAGGACGTTCAGGGGCGAGCCGACGTCGCAGGTGACGTCGGAGAGGGTGCGCAGCCGGCGGGCCGGGTCGTCCAGGTCCGCCTCGCGGACGAAGGGCGGGATCGGGCTGGTGGCGAGGACGCAGTTCACCAGCACGTCGTGGGCGAGCAGGGCCGCGCGGTCCAGGTCCCGGGTCTCCTCCAGGTCCCAGCAGGTCGGCTCGATCCCGGCGGCCCGCAGCGCGACGCGGGCACCCCGCCCGCTGCGGCCCAGCGCCCCGATCACCAGCGCCGTGAACTCCTCGTCCCCGGCGACGGGCCGCAGCGCCTGCTCCAGTTCCTCCTGCGAGGTGGGCGTGAGGGGCGCGGACAACCTGCCCCGGTGCTGGAGGACGGCCAGGGCCGCGCCCAGGTAACCGGCCCAGTACCCGAAGGCGACCAGCCTGCGGCCGTGGTCGTCGACCAGGTACTCCAGGTCGAGGAGGGCCCCTCCCCCGGCGGCGAACCGGCGCAGCAGGTCGCGGGCGCCCGGCTGCTCCTTGTAGGCGTGCCCGAAGAACACGTGCCGGTGGGTCAGGGCGGCCGGTTGGTCGGGGAGTTCCTTCAGGCCGACGACCACGGCGTCGCCGGGCGCCCGGGAGGCCCACGAACCCGCGGGGGCGACACCGCAGCCGACCGCCTCGTACTGCTCGACCGGGAAGATCCGCTGCGGGGATTCCTCGACGGTCACCGTCACACCGCTGTCGACGAGCCTGCGGGCGTCGGACGGCACGACGGGTGTGCGCCGCTCGGTGGAGCGGACCTCGTGGCGCAGCCACAGATGGAGCTCGGTCATACGCGGTTGGCCTCCGGGCGCGGGGCGTCGGCCGCGAACCGGCCGGCGCTGAGCGGGCTGATGTCCACGAAGGGTACGCGGCCGAGGTACAGGTCGCGGACGACCTCGCCGACGGCCGGTCCCTGGAGGAATCCGTGGCCGGAGAAGCCCGTCGCGTACAGGAAGCGGGAGACCGAAGTGGCCTCGCCGATCAGGGCGTTGTGGTCCGGGGTGATCTCGTACAGGCCGGCCCAGCCGCCGGTGCGGCGCAGGTCGAGGAGAGCGGGGGCGCGGTGCCGCATGGCCTCGGCCAGACGGGGGATCCAGCGGTCGTGGGTGGCGGTGTCGAAGCCGGGTCTCTCGTCGGGGTCGGACATGCCGAGCAGGAGGCCGGGGCCCTCGCCGTGGAAGTAGAGGCTGGTGGTGAAGTCGATGGTCATGGGGAGGTCGGGCGGCAGTTCGGGGACCGGTTCGGTGACCGCGATCTGGCGGCGCAGCGGTTCGACCGGCAGGTCCACGCCGGCCATCGCGCCGACGGCCCGCGACCAGGCGCCGGCCGCGCAGATCACGGTGTCGGTGGCGATCCGTCCCCTGGTCGTCACGACGGCCGTGATGTCGTCGCCGCGTCGCTCGATGCCGGTGACCTCGGTGCGGCGCAGGATCGTCGCGCCGTGGCGGCGGGCGTCGGCCGCGTAGCCGTGCACCACGGATTCGGGGGTGCAGTGGCCGTCGTCGGGCGAGAAGGCGGCGGCGAGGAGGCCGTCGGTGGTGATGAGCGGGGAGAGCCGGCGCGCCTCGGCCGGGTCGATCATGCGGCTCGGGACGCCCAGGGAGTTCTGCAACCGGACGCCCTGCTCGAAGGAGGCGACCTCCTCGGGCGTCGACAGCAGAAAGAGGTAGCCGACCCGGTGCAGCCCGATGTCCTGGCCGGTCTCGGCGGCGAACCGCCCGAAGGCCTCCAGGCTGCGCGCCCCGAGCCGGATGTTGAGCTCGTCGGAGAACTGCGCCCGCACCCCGCCCGCCGCCTTAGAGGTGGAGCCGGAGGCCAGCTCGTCCCGCTCGACGAGCACCACGTCCGGTACGCCCGCGCGCGCCAGGTGCCGGGTGATGCTGGTGCCCATGACACCGCCGCCGACGACGACCACGCTCATGCGCGCTCCTCCCGCGCGGCCCGCACCACGGCCCAGGCGGCCGCCGCGTCCTGGATGCCGAGGCCGACGCTGTTGTAGTAGACGATGCCGCCGGGGGCGGTGCGGGCCGCGGCTCGTCCGGTCAGGACGTCGCCCAGGCCGACGAGATCGGTCAGCAGTCCTGTCCTGAGCGCGTCCACGACCGGTCCGGCGTGCTCCGCCGCGGTCGCCGGGTCGTCCACGACGACGGCCCCGGAGAGCACCGCCCGCCGCAGGACCTCCGCGTCCACCTCCCGGCGGGTCGGTTCGAAGGACCCCACGCTCACCACTGTGCACCCGGGCGCGAGCCACTCCCCGCGCACCACCGGGGTCGTGCTCAGCGTGCAGGCCGCGACCAGGGAGGCGCCGGTCACCGCCTCCTCGGCGCTGCCGGCCGCCTCGACGGGCAGGCCCAGGTCCGCCAGCGTCCCGGCGGCGCGGGCGCGGTGGTGCGGGGTCGGGCTCCACAGCCGTACGGACTTCAGGTCCCGCACCCGGGCGATGGCCCGCACATGGGCCAGGGCCTGGGTGCCCGAGCCCAGGACGGCCAGATCGGTGCTGTCGGGCGTGGCCAGGGCGTCGACGGCGACGGCGCTCGCGGCGGCCGTCCGCGCGGTGGTGACCGCGGCGCCGTCCAGCACGGCGGCCAGGCGGCCGGTCACCGGGTCGAGCACGGTGACCACGGCGTGGATCGTGGGCAGCCCGGCCGCCGCGTTGCCCGGGTTGACGCTGCCGAACTTCGCGACGGCCCCGGAGTCGGCGGAGAGCCGGGAGACGTACGCGAAGACCACGCTGTCGTCGAAGCGGCTCGGATGCATGATCTTCGCCGGCAGGTCGGCCGTCCCGGCGCCGAGCGCGGTGAAGGCAGCGCGCTGCGAGGCGATGGCCGTGTCCGCGTCGAGCAGGCGGGTGACCTGCTCTCCGGAGAGGAAGAGGACGTCGTCGGTCATGCCCTCTTCCTGTCCGGATCCGCCCTCCCGGAATCCGTCCGGGGATCAGGACAGGTGGGCCACCGCGTCCAGGTGGGGCAGGTGGTGGTCCATGCGCTCCCGTTTGGTGCGCAGATAGGTGATGTTGCTCTCGCACGGCGTGATGAGCAGCGGCACCGTCTCGGTGACCTGGATGCCGTGCCGCTGGAGCGCCTCGCGCTTGCGCGGGTTGTTGGACATCAGGCGGACCGAGTTCACGCCCAGGTCGTGGAAGATCCCGGCGGCGACACCGTAGTCGCGGGAGTCCACCGGCAGGCCGAGCGCGAGGTTCGCCTCGACGGTGTCCAGGCCCTCCGCCTGGAGCGCCATCGCGCGCAGCTTGGCCAGCAAGCCTATGCCCCGGCCCTCGTGGCCGCGCAGGTAGACGACGATCCCGCTGCCCGCCTTGACCACGGCCCGCATCGCGGCGTCCAGCTGGTCACCGCACTCGCAGTGCTGGGAGCCGAACGCGTCGCCGGTCAGGCACTCGGAATGCAGGCGCACGAGGACGTCGTCCGAACCGATGTCTCCGTGGACCAGGGCGACTTGTTCGTCACCGCGGTCGTGATCGAGGTAGCCGACCGCCTGGAATTTCCCGTACACGGTGGGCAGCGGGGCATTCACGACGCGTTCCACGCCGGTGCGCTGTGGTGCCTTCTTGCCGAGGACGCCAACTTTGTCTGTCATGATCTGTTTCCTAAGCAGAGACGAAAGGCCGTGAAAAGATGAGCGGTTCGGGAATACGGTCGGCGGCGTACGGTCTGTTGCCGACGGACACTACGGAAGACGTACGGGCGCGGGGGGCGGACGTCTCAACTCAGGTCGCCGTCCTTCCGGTCGGGAGTTTCGAACAGCACGGTCCGTACCTGCCCCTGGCGACCGACACGCTCGTCGCCTGTGCCGTCGCCCGGCAGATCGCCGCGGCGTACCCGGTGCACCTCCTCCCCCCGGTGACGATCTCCTGCTCGCACGAGCACGCGGCCTGGCCGGGGACCGTCAGCATCTCTGCCGTCACCCTTCACTCGGTGGTACGGGACATCGCCGCCTCGCTGCGCCGCTCGGGCGTCGAGGCCCTGGTGGTGGTCAACGGGCACGGGGGGAACTACGTGCTGGGCAACGTCGTCCAGGAGGCCTCCGCCCGCGGAGAGCGGATGGCGCTCTTCCCCGCCGCGGAGGACTGGGAGGCGGCCCGTGCGGAGGCGGGAGTGCTGACCTCGCTGCTCACCGACATGCACGCGGGAGAAATCGAGACCTCCATTCTTCTGCACGCGCACCCGGAATGGCTCCGCCCCGGTTACGAGACCTCCGATTTCGTCGCGGACGACCGTCGTCATCTCCTCACCCTCGGTATGTCCGGTTACACCGATTCCGGTGTCATCGGGCGCCCTTCACTGGGCTCGGCGGAAAAGGGGAAAGCCTTGCTGGAGAGCCTCGCGGCATCCTTCGGGACGTATTTCTCGATGCTGACCGAATCCGACGCCGGGTAGGTCGTCGCCGGGCGCCGCACGCTCTGGTACCAGCGGGCGACCAGGACGACCGCGCCCGGCAGGCTCGCCACGAAGCTGAGGACGCCGTAGACGACCGCCGTGGCGAGGCCGGCTCCGGCGCCGAGTCCCATGGCGGCGAACGCCCAGGCGGTGACGCCCTCGCGGGGGCCGAACCCGCCGACGTTCAGGGGCAGTCCCATGGCGAGCAGGGCGAGCACGGCCAGCGGCAGCAGGACGGCGACGGAGGCGTCGGAGCCCGCGATGCGGGCGGCGAGCACGAACATCCCGAGGTGGCCGGCGAGGACGACGGCCGAGGAGAGGGCGACGCCGGGCCAGTTGCGGCGGGACAGCAGTGCCTCGCGCGCCTCGCCGAGGGTCGCACGCAGGGCCCGGCCCCGACGGGTGGAGGGGGCCCGGTTCATCCGCAGGGCCACAACCACGGCGAGCGCACCCAGGGCGGCGAGCCCTGCTGCGGGGGCGGCCTGGCGGGCCTCGGCCAGCACCGGGGAGTCCATGGTGAGCAGCACGGCACCGCCGACGACGGCCAACGCGAGCTGACCGGCGACCCGTTCGAGGACGACGGCCCGCACGCCGCGGCCCATGTCGCCGGTGCTCTGCCCGTGCCGTACCGCGCGGTGCACGTCGCCGAGCACACCGCCGGGCAGGGCCGCGTTCAGGAACAGGGCCCGGTAGTAGTCGGCCACGGCCTCGCCGAGCGGCAGCCGGATGCCCAGTCCGCGGGCCACCAACTGCCAGCGCCAGGCGCTGAACACGGTGGTCAGCACGCCGATCGCGAGCGCCGCCAGCAGGGCGGGGCCGTCGATCCGGCGCAGCCCGTCCAGGAAGACGCCGGTGCCCAGGCGCCACAGCAGGACGGCGAGGATGGTGACGCCTGCGACGGTGCCGAAGTGGGTGCGCAGGGCGCGGGAGTCGAGGACCGCGCGCAGGGCGGTGCGCCACCGGGGGGTCCGGGCGGGCCGGGCCTCGGTGACGATCACGCCGATCCGGTCGTGGGAGACGGCGGCCTCGGTCAGGTCCCGGGCGGGGACACCGGCGGCTTCGAGGATCTCGGCCCGGGCCACCAGCGCCTCGGTCCGTGCGGTGAGCACCTCGTCGCGGGTCTGGACCACTTCGGCCCGCAGGATGCGGGCGCGGTGGGAGAGCGCGCCGGGCCCCGCCGGTCCGGCGGGTCGCCGTACCGGCAGACCTGCCTCGGTGCGGCCCGTCTGCGGCCGCACCGTCTCCACGCTCATGACGCTCCGCCCGTCGGGCGGGACAGCGCCAGCAGGTCGCTGTGGTGGACGACGACCTTCAACTCCCCGGCGCGGCAAGCCTCCAGGCGGTCCCGGAGGTAGCGGTCGGCGCGCTCGCCGAGTTCGGGGCGCTCCTCGACGGCCGCGCCGACCCAGCCGCGCAGCCACTGCGCGGTGAGCGCGGACTCGGCGGGGCCGAGGCGCCACGCGCTCGGGTGCAGCCGTACGGTCGCGCCCCGCTCGGAGAACGCCTCGCAGGCGACGGTGACGGCGTCCGGGCCGAGGAGCCCGCCGCGCCGCTGGTGGGCGTTGAACGCGTCGGCGATCTCCTCGTCCAGCGGGTCGGCCGGAGTGAGTTCGACCCGGCCCGCCACCGACAGGGTGAGCAGGGCCGGGCAGCCGGCGCCCGTGCAGGCGGCGGCGAGGGCGTCGATCTCCTCGCGGGTGAGCACGTCCAGCAGAGCGGAGGCCGTGACCAGGGAGGCGCCGGCGAGGGCGTCCGGGGTCAGCAGGCCGACGTCGCCGCGGCGCGTCTCGACGGTGACCCGGCTGCCGTCGGCGGCGGAGCGCGGGGAGGCGACGGCCGCGAAGTGCAGGAGGTAGGGGTCCCGGTCGTGCAGGATCCAGTGCTGGGGGCCGTCCAGGCGGGGCGCCAGCCAGCGGCCCATGGAGCCGGTGCCACAGCCCAGGTCGTGGATGACGAGTCCCGCCCTGCCGGGCAGGTTGGCCAGCCGGATGCGCAGCGGGTCGAGCAGGTCGGCCGCCCGCGCGGCCGCGTCGGGTCCCTCCCGCAGCTCCAGCCATTCGGGGGCGTACCGGGGGGCGTCGTCGGGACCGGCGTCCCTGAGCCGTACGGTCGGACGCTCACCGGGGCGGGTGCTGGGACCGGCACCGGGGATCACCGGTTCCGCGTCGGAGGGGACACCAGTCTGCACCGTCGCCACCTCCCTGGGGCCCGGCTGGGCCGGGATCTTCGCGCTCTGCTTGGTCGCCGTCTTCCTCATGCCGCCCTCCTGGGCTCGCTCGGGAGTCGGCCGAGTACTCCGGCCAGGCTGCGGGCCGTGGTCGCCCAGCCGTCCAGGGCGGCCCGCCGGCCCCGGGCAGCCGCCTTGAGCCTGCGTCGTACGTCCGCCTCGCCGAACCAGCCGCGCAGTTCGGCGGCGAGGGCGGCGGGGTCCTCCGGCGGGACGAGGATGCCGGGCACTCCCCCGTCGGGGGCCCGGCCGACCGCCTCGGCCACTCCGCCGACGTCGGTGGCCAGCACCGGGATGCCGCGCGCGAGGGCCTCGGTGACCGCCATGCCGTAGGTCTCGGCGTAGGAGGTGAGGACCATCAGGTCGGCGGCGTTGTAGCTGGCGTCGAGCTCGGCCCCGGCCTTCGGTCCGGCGAGGTGCAGGCGGTCCTGGAGGCCGTACCTCTTGATGAGCATCCGCAGATGGGCGACGTACTCGGGATCCTGGGTGACCCCGCCGACGCACACGCAGCTCCACGGCAGGTCCTGGGCGCCGGCCAGGGCCTCGATCAGCCGGTGCTGTCCCTTGCGGGGGGTCACCGCGGCCACGCACAGCAGCCGGGAGACGCCGTCGGTGCCGGAGGCCAGCGGGGCGATGTCGGCGCCCGGGGTGGCGACGTGGACGCGCTCGGGGGCGAGGCCGTGGTGGGAGACGAGCCGGCGCACGGCCCAGTCGCTGGTGGCGATGACGGCGGGCACGGCCCGCAGCACCTCGCGCTCCTTGGCGTCGAGCTCCAGGGCGAGCCGGGGTTCGAGTCCGGTCTCGTCGCCGAGCGGCAGATGGACCAGGACGGCGAGGTGCAGCCGCTGTGCCTCGGGGACGAGGATCTCCGGGACGCCGCAGGCCACCAGGCCGTCGACGAGGACCACGGTGTCGTCGGGCAGGTCCCGCAGGGTGCGGGCCAGTTCGGTGCGGGCCGCCGCTCCCGGGCGGGGCCAGCTGCCGGCCACCGCGTGCCGCTCGACCTGCCAGCCGAAGCCGGGCAGGTCCAGGCAGACCCGCCGGTCGTAGGCGTTGCCGCCGCTCGGCGCGGTCGGGTCGTCCACGCCGCCCGGCATCACGAAGTGCACGGAGCGCAGGGACATCGGGATGATCTCGGCCTTCTTGAGGGCGGTGTGCTGCACGGGCACGTAGTCGAGTGTGGCCGCCCGCCCGGTGGTCATGTCGGTCACAGGGCACGCTCGTAACTCGCCCAGGCGACATGCGACTCGTGCAGGGTGACGGTCAGGCCCGCGAGGCCCTTGGCGCCCTCGCCGAGCGCGCCCTTCTCGATGCGCTCGGCGAGCCGGTCCGCGATGACCTTGGCCAGGAACTCCGTGGAGGTGTTGACTCCGGCGAAGTCGGGTTCGTTGTCGAGATTGCGGTAGTTCAACTCGCTGACGACGGCACCGAGTTCCTGGGTGGCCAGTCCGATGTCGACGACGATGTTGTCGTCGTCCAGCTGTTCGCGCCGGAACGTGGCGTCCACCAGGAACGTCGCGCCGTGCAGACGCTGCGCGGGCCCGAAGACCTCGCCGCGGAAGCTGTGGGCGATCATGATGTGATCGCGGACGGTGATGCTGAACAACGGACGACCCTCCAGGTGCGGCGCGTCTGGTCCCCCGGCTGATCCCTGCCGGTGGATGCCGTGTAGTACGGCTGTCCGCTTCCCCGTGTTCAGCCGGATCTCACTCTTTTCTCAGGTCAGGCGCTCTTGCCGTACCTCACGAGGTGACAGAGGGCCGGAATGTCCCCACTGGCCAGCGCGGGCATTACCTCCGGCAGTTCTTCGAACGCGCTTTCCCCCGTGATGAGGGCGTCGAGCGCCGGATCGGCGAGCAGTTCGAGGGCGAGGGCGAGACGGTCGCCGTAGCTGCGGTTCGCGCGGGCCGGCGAGACGGTGCCGACCTGGCTGCTGCGGACCGTCAGCCGACGGGAGTGGAAGGCCTCGCCGAGCGGCAGGCTGACGCGGCGGTCGCCGTACCAGCTCAGCTCGACGACCGTGCCCTCGGCGCCGAGGAGTTCCAGGGAGCGGGCCAGGCCCTGTTCGGTGGCGCTGGCGTGCACGACGAGGTCGCAGTCGCCGAGGGCGTCGGCGGGGGACGCGAAGCCGACCCGGAGGGCCTCGGCGGTCGTGGCGCGGGCGGGGTCCGCGTCCACCAACTGCACCCGTACGCCGGGGAAGCGGGCGAGGAGGGCGGCCACCGAGCTGCCGACCATGCCGCCGCCGACCACCGCGATCCGGTCGCCGACCAGGGGGGCCGCGTCCCACAGGGCGTTCACGGCGGTCTCGACCGTGCCGGCGAGGACGGCCCGGCGGGCGGGCACGTCGTCGGGTACGACGGTCACGGCGCTCGCGGGGACTACGTACCGCGTCTGATGCGGGTACAGACAGAAGACGGTCCTGCCCTTCAGCGCGGCGGGCCCCTCCTCCACCAGCCCCACGCTGAGGTAGCCGTACTTCACCGGTGCCGGGAAGTCGCCCTCCTGGAACGGTGCCCGCATGGCCGCGTGCTGGCTCTCGGGCACCCCGCCGCGGAACACGAGTGTCTCCGTGCCCCTGCTGACTCCCGAGTACAGCGCGCGGACCAGCACCTCGTCCACGCCGGGGGCCGGAAGGGGGGCCTCCCGTATCTCGCCCTCACCCGGGGAGCGGAGCCAGAACGCGCGTGCGGCGGGCTTCATCGAGAACCTCCTGAACGATCGGCAACCCGTGCACGTACCTCGTTCACGTACCGAGATGTGCACAGGCCGCGCACAGTACGCGGCCTTGATCGACTCTGTCATCTGGCCGGAGGAATGTGCGGTGGCCCTGAACAACACTTACGAAGCAAGGCTGGTCCAGCAGGAGACCGCTGTCGGAGCGGGCGTGCAGATCCTGTTGCTGGCCCTGCTCGGCACGGCGATCGGCATGGGGCCGGCGGGCTGGCTGACCGGCCTCGCCTTCGCCGTCGCCACCTGGGCCGTGCTCTCCAGGGCGCTGCACCGCACCCGGCCGCGGTCCTTCGGTCCGGCCAACCGGGTGACGCTCGGCCGGGCGACCCTGGTGGGCGGGGTCACGGCGCTGGTCGCGGACTCCTTCCAGGACTCCCCGCCGGTCACGCTCTTCGTCGGCCTGACAGCGGTGGCCCTGATCCTCGACGGTGTGGACGGCAAGGTGGCCCGTGCGACGGGCACCTCGACGCCGCTGGGAGCGCGCTTCGACATGGAGGTCGACGCGTTCCTGATCCTGGTGCTCAGCGTGTACGTGTCGATGTCGCAGGGCCCGTGGGTGCTGCTGATCGGCGGCATGCGCTACGGCTTCGTGGCCGCGGCCCGCGTCTGGAACTGGCTGAACGCCCCGCTGCCGCCGAGCATGGCCCGCAAGACGGTGGCCGCGCTCCAGGGGATCCTGCTGCTGGTGGCCGCGTCTGGGTACCTGCCGTTCGCGGCGACCTTCGGGGTGGTGGCGCTGGCCCTCGGGACCCTGCTCTGGTCGTTCGGCCGGGACGTCCTGTGGCTGTGGCGCACGCACCGGGCGGACCAGGCGGCGGTGGAGGAGCTCCTGGACCTGGTACCGGCGACCGCACCGCAGGCGGTGGCGTCCTGAGGGACGCGGCTGCGGTGCGTCGGCCGGGCGCGTCGGAAGGCAGCCCGGCGCCTGCACGGCGAGTTGTCGGCTCCCGGGGAGCCCTGCCCGGCTGCGGCCCGGGTGCGGTTCGGCGGAACGGGCCACGACCGGGCACTTCCCGGCAGACCTCGGCGCCCGCCACCTCCTGAGGGGGGCTCAGCCCTTCAGCGGCACGCAGGGCACGTCAACCGCCCGGCCGAGCACCCCCGAAGCCGGTCCTGACACCGGCAGCGGCGAACCGGGCCGCACCCGTCGACGCCCGGCCCGCGGGCCGACACGCCGTGAGGACGCACCTCAGCAGTGACGATCGACGCAGACCACAGCGCCCGGACGAGGACCTCCAGAACCGGACCCAACACCGGCGAGCCAGAAACCGGGCGGGCCCGGCCGCGGCCGGGCCGTGGGACGGGGCTCAGCCCTTCAGCGGCACGCAGGGCATTTCAACCGCCCGGCCGAGCACCCCCGAAGCCGGTCCTGACACCAGCAGCGGCGAACCGGCCCGCGCCCGTCGACATCCGGCCCGCGGACCGACACGCCGTGAGGACTCACCTCAGCAGTGACGATCGGCGCAGACCACAGCGCCCAGAACCGGACCCGACACCGGCAAGGCAGAAACCGGGCGGCCGCGGCCGGGCCGTGGGACGGGGCTCAACCCTTCAGCGGCACGCAGGGCACGTCAACCGCCCGGCCGAGCACTACCGAAACCGGTCCTGACACCGGCAGCGGCGAACCGGCCCGCGCCCGTCGACGTCCGGCCCGCGGACCGACACGCCGTGAGGACTCAGCCCAGCAATGACGATCGGCGCAGACCTCAGCGCCTGGACGAGAACTTCCAGAACCGGAACTGACACCGGCGAGGCAGACATCCTGCGGGCGGCGGGGGGCTCAGCCCTTCAGCGGTACCCGGTACACCGTCGACTCCCGCTGGCGGAACCCCTGCCGCTCGTACAGCCGGTTGGCCGCCGCCCGGTCCGGGCGGGACGTCAGGTCGACGGTGCGGGCCCCGGCCTCGCGGGCCAGCCGGATGGCCTCCCTGATCAGCAGACCCGCGATGCCGTGACCGCGGGCCGCGTGATCGACGATCACGTCCTCGATACGGGCCCGCAGTCCGGCGGGCGCGGGGAACATCACGAGGGTGAGGGTGCCCACGACCGACCCGGCCGCCGACCGCGCGATCAGCATGGTGTTGGCGTCACAGGCCAGGATGCGGTCGAGTGCGGCGAGGTCGAGGGCCTCGGCCGTCGAGGACAACTGCGGCAGCATCCGCGCGAAGGCGTCGACGAGCTCCTGGTCCGCCTCCCGGGCGATCTCCACCCGGATGTCCTGAGTCTCCATGGGGTGGACCCTATCGCCGCGGCCCACGGGTCCTGCGGTGATCCGGCGAGCGGGGCGCACCAGCCGTCGGGCGGCTCGCACCCGCCGCTCCCGGCCCCGCCCTTCCTACGTCCGAGGCAGCAGCCCCACCGCCGCCACCGGCACCGCCGCCAGCACCAGCCACGGCACCGCGGCCGGCAGGCCCGCGTCCAGCAGTGCGCCCGTGACGGAGCTGCCGATCAGGACGATCAGGCCCGAGACCGAGGAGAGCGCCCCGGTGTAGAGGCCGAGCCTTCCCGGCTCGGCGAGATCGGGGACCCAGGCCCGGGCCACGGGTGCGACGAGCATCTGGCCGAAGGTGAGCAGGACGACGAAGACGGCGCAGGGCAGCAGACCCGCCGTGCCGGTTCCCCCGGCGACGACCGCGAACCCGGCACCGATCAGCAGGAGTCCGGCCCCCATCGAGCGGCGCAGCGACAGCCGGGAGCCGGCCCAGCGGGTGACCGGGAGCTGGGCGGTCACCACCAGCAGCGAGGACAGTGCGAACAGCCAGGCCAGCGCCGACTGCGAACCGGTCGCCCGTTCCACCTCCTCGGGCAGGGCGAGGTAGAGCTGGTTGTAGGCGAGCAGGTAGGCACCGTACGCGCAACACAGCGCCAGGAAGCGGCGGTTGCGGACCAGCACGCCCAGCCCTCCGGCGGGCCGCACCCGTTCCCGGCCGGGAACGTGCTGCGGCAGCAGCCAGGCGTGCCCGGCGAGGACCAGCAGGAAGATCCCGGCGCCCGCCAGGCACACCGTGCGGAAGTCCACCGACAGCAACAGCGCTCCGAGCAACGGCCCGACGAAGGCTCCGGCCTGCCCGGCGACCGTGAACAGGGCCAGCACGCGGGTGCGTCGGCCGCCCGCCTGCTCGTGGACGACGGCCTGCCGGGCGACCTCCGACTCCACCGCCGGGGAGAACAGCGCGGCGGCGAACCCGATGAGCAGGACGGCCCCGATGACCGCTCCCGTCCGTTCGGCGTACCCGAGCCAGGCGAACCCGGCGATCCGCAGCACGCATCCGGCGAGGACGACCGGCCTGATCCCGTACCGGTCGGCGAGCGCCCCGCCCACCACGAACAGCCCTTGCTGGCTGAAGGTCCTGAGCCCCAGCACGAACCCGACCAGCCAGCCCGCCATCCCGACGGCCTGTCCCAGATGCTCGGCCAGGAAGGGCAGCACGGCGAAGAAGCCGAGGTTGAAAGCGAGTTGGGTGAGGATGAGCAGCCGCAGCAGCGGGGAGAGGCGGGGGGTGGTCCTCGGCGGCCCGACCGGCGTCGATGTCATCGGACGGTCCCCTCCGGCTCCGCACGCCGTCGCGGCCACCGCACCCCGCCCGCCGTGCTCACCGCCAGCGCGCCCAGCAGGGCGAGTGCGGCGGCGGGGGCGAGGACGGCCCAGGGGGCGCGTTCGGCGTAGGGCTGGTTCTCGGCCAGGAGCAGGCCCCACTCCGGGGAGGGCGGCGGGCTGCCGAGGCCGAGGAAGCCGAGGGAGGCGAGGGCGAGGGCGACGCCGGGCAGGCGCAGCAGGGCGTGCCGGGCGACGGGCGGCAGGATCGCGGGCAGCAGTTCGTGCCGCAGGAGGTACCGGCGGCCCGCGCCCAGCGCGCGGGTGGCCGTCAGATGCGCGGTGGCGCGTTCCTGCCGCAGCAGCGCGGAGGTGTGCGCGGCGAGCGCCGCCCAGGAGACGGCGGCCACGGCGAGCGCGGGCGTGGCGGCGCCGCTCCCGGCGACGGCGGTCACGAGCAGCGCGGCGAGCACCGGCGGTACGGCGTTGACGGTGTCGACGAGCGGCCCGGACAGCCGGGGCAGGAGTCCCAGCAGGACGCCCGCCACCAGCGCGGTGACACTGACGGCGAGGGCGGCCAGGAGGGTGTCGAGGGCGCCGTGTCCGACCCTGGCGAGCAGGTCCCGGCCGAGCGCGTCGGTGCCGAACGGGTGTGCCGGGGAGGGGGGTTGGAGCCGGGCTCCGGTGTCCAGGGCGAGCGGGTCGCGAGACAGGCCGAGCGCGACGACGGCGGCCAGGAGAGCGCCGTACAGGAGGGGCAGGGGGCTGCGGGTGGACCGGCGTGGGCGGTGCGGGGAGTCCAGGGCGCCGTCGCGCAGGGCGGGTCCGGTCAGGAGGCGGACGGCGAGGGCGGCCAGGCCGGTGGCGGTGACCGCGAGGAGCAGGAGGGCGAGGGTGCCCGCCTGGAGGACGGGCAGGTCCTGTGCGAGGGCGGCCTGGAGGGTGGTGCGGCCGAGGCCGGGGATGTCGTAGATCTGCTCCACGGCGACGGACCCGGCCGTGAGGCCCACGACGAACAGGCTCAGGTTGGGCAGCAGCGCGGGGACGCAGCGGCGGACCGCCTTGGCGGCGACGGTACGGCCCGGCAGGCCGCGGGCCCGTGCGGCCGTCGCCCAGGGTTCGGCGAAGGCGCCCGGCAGCAGGTCGTCGAGGAGGCGCCCGAGCACCGCCCCGGCGGGCAGGCCGAGGGCGAGGGCGGGCAGGACCGTCCACCGGGGCCCGTACCAGCCGAGGGCGGGCAGCCAGCCGAGCTGTACACCGACGACGGTGGCGAGCACGGAGGCGGTGAGGAACTCGGGCAGCGCGGCGAGCATCGCCGAGCCGCCGCCCCCGGGCCGGCGCCCGTCGAGGCGCCCGTGCGCGCCGAGCCGCAGGGTGCGGGCGCACACCAGGGCCGCGGTGGCGGCGGCCACCACGAGCGCCGCCGTCATCAGCAGCAGGGACACCCCGAGTGCCTGGAGGACGGTCGGGGCGACCTGTGTGCCGTTCAGCCAGGACCGGCCCGCGTCGCCGCGGGGCAGGCCGCCGAACCATTGCCCGAGGAGGTGCAAGGGGCCCTGGTCCAGGCCCAGTTGGGCCCGGATGTCGGCCAGTGCGCGCGGTGTCGGGTCCCGGTCCGCGGAACGCGCCCTGAGCACGGTGAGCGCCGGGTCGGTGCGCGCCAGCCACGGCAGCAGGCCGATGCCGCAGACCAGGGCGGCCGCGAGCAGCACGCGCCACAGCAGGGTGGCCACTCGGTACGCCATGGGTCAGCGTCGCGTTCCGGGGCCGAGGAGGGTCCGTTCGTACGGGTCGAGGAGCACGCCCCTGACGTCGGTGGCGACACCGGTGATGATCCTCTGGTGGGCCAGCGGGATCACCGCGTCGGTGCCGAGGACGGCGGCCTCGGCACGCAGGGCCGCGTCCTGCCGCTCGCCGGTGCCGGCCACGGCGCCTGCCTCGGCGACCGCTCGGTCGACCGTGCGGTCGCACAGCCGGGCCAGGTTGTAACTGCCGTCGCAGGTGTAGTCGCCGGCGAGGACGCCGACGGGGTCGCCGGTGTCGACGAGGCTGTTGCGGGCGCCGAGGAACGCGTCGAACTTCCCCGCGAGCACGTCGCTTTCGAGTCGTGTGTACGCACGCACCACCAGGGTGACCTCGAACCCGGCTTTCTGGAGCTGTTGTTGGAGGACCTGGGCGACCTCGGGGAGTTCGGGCCGGTTGTCGTAGGTGGCGAGGGTGACGGAGGTGCCGTGCGGATCGGCGGCGGCGGCGCGTCCGGTGGGCCGTGTCCGCTTGCCCTCGGCCCAGGTCACGGCCGGTCCGTAGAGGCCGTCGCCGGGATCGGCGTACCCCTCGAAGACGCCCTGGACGACGGCGGAGGTGTCGACGGCCTCGCGGGCCGCGGCGCGCAGCCCCGGGTCCTTGAAAGGTCCGGACGCGGTGTTGAGCTGGAGGCCGGTGGTGCGGGTGGTGGCGGTCTCCCGCAGGGTGGCCTCATCGAGGGTGGCGGCCTGGGCGACGGGGATCGCCTCGGCGATGTCGACCTGGCCGGTGCGCAGGGCGTTGGCGCGGGCGGTGCCGTCGGCGATGAAGCGGGCGTCGACGCCGGGGGCGTGGGCGCGGCCGCCCCAGTAGTCGTCGAAGCGGTCGAGGGTGGCGGAGGCGGAGCCGGTGACCCGGGTCAGCTCGAAGGGGCCGGAGGCGGTGCCGACCGGGTCGACGCGGCCGTCCGCGCCGTAGGCCTTCGCGGCGAACACGGCGAGGCTCGGGCTGGAGAGCCGGAGCGGCAGGACGGGGTCGGGGGTCCTGGTGGTGATGCGTACGGCGTCGCCCGCCGCCTTCGCCGTCAGGGTGACGCCCGTCAGGGCGGCCGGGGCGGGCCTGGCCTCGCCGGCGTGGGTGAGGGCGGCGGCGACCGCGGCCGGGGTCACCTCGGAGCCGTCCTGGAAGGTGGCCTCGCGCACCGTGAACAGCCAGGTGCGGTCGTTCTCGCGGCGCCAGGACGCGGCGAGCGCGGGAGTGGCGGCGCCGTTGGCGTCGAGGGCCGTCAGCCCTTCGGTGACGCCGAGGCGGCTGAGGAGGGTGGCGTCGTCGCCGTACGGCGAGAGGCTCTCGGCGGGCGGGAAGGCGAGGGCGACGCGGAGGCGGGACCCGCCACCGGCGTCTCCGCCGGGGTCGCCGCCCTGGGAGGCGAAGCAGGCGGTGAGCAGCGGGGCGAGCAGGAGGGAGCCGAGGGTGTGACGGCGGCGCATCGCGGTCACCGCCCCATCGGTATCTCGAAGTGAACGACGTTGCTCGCGCCGCCCGTGGTCTCGCGCTCGTCGTGCACGACCTTGCCGATCGAGCGCCAGAAGGGTTCGGCGCCCGGGACCGCCGGGTCGGTGTGCAGATACACCGAGCGGTAGCCGCCGTCGGCGGCCGCGAAGGCGAGCAGTTCGCCGACCAGGCGGCGGGCGAGGCCGCGCCTGCGGTGCTCGGGGCGTACGTAGATCCGGCGCAGCTGGGCCGTGCTGCCGCAGGGGTAGCGCTCGGCCAGCTCGCGCGGGTTCGGCGGGTGGGCGGGGCCGCGCGAGTCGAGGGCGCCGGTGGCCACGACGGCCTGGTCCGCGGGGTCGAGGGCGACGAGGAGGGTGTGGCGGGCCGGGGCGAGATAGGCGGCGGCCGGATCGATGATGTCGGCGTGCCAGCGCGGCACGTACCCGGTTCTGAAGTCGCGGTAGACGGTGTCGAGCATCACGGCTCGCGCACCTTCGAGGTCGTCCGGGCCGGCTGCCCTGATGCTGTAGTCACGCACTTGCACATCATATGCATTAAGCCTCGGACCTTGATCGCGGGGGCGACTTGACAGTGATCCACGGCACGCCATAGAACCTACCGACATGACATCCATTTTCAAAAAGATGGAGCGGTAGTGCGCATCGCCTTCGTCGGGAAGGGCGGCAGCGGCAAGACCACCCTGTCCGCGCTCTTCTCCCGCCACCTGGCCCGTTCCGGCGCACCGGTGCTGGCCGTGGACGGCGACATCAACCAGCACCTCGCCGAGGCACTGGGCCACGAGGGGGACGACCTGGACGCCCCCGCGCTGGGTGCGCACGTGCCCGCCATCAAGGACTTCCTGCGGGGCAGCAACCCGCGCATCGCCTCCCCCGAGGCGATGATCAAGACCACGCCGCCGGGCCGGGGTTCACGTCTGCTGCGCCTGCTGGGCGACGACGAACTGCACGCCAGACACGTCCGCCGGGTGGGGGACGTCCCGCTGATGGTGACGGGCGAGTTCGACGAGAGCGACCTCGGCGTGGCCTGCTACCACTCCAAGCTGGGCGGGGTGGAGTTGTACCTCAACCACCTGGTGGACGGCCCCGGCGAGTACGTCGTCGTCGACATGACCGCGGGCGCCGACGCGTTCGCCTCGGGCCTGTTCACCCGCTTCGACCTGACCTTCCTGGTGGCCGAACCCACCCGCAAGGGCGTCTCGGTCTACCGCCAGTACCGGGACCACGCCCGGGAGTTCGGGATCCGCATCGCCGTGATCGGCAACAAGGTGACCGGCGAGGACGACCTGCTCTTCCTCAAGGAGCACGTGGGCGACGACCTGCTGACCCATCTGGTCCACTCCCCCTGGGTGCGCGCCGCCGAACAGGGCCGCGCCGAGGGCGGCCTGGACGCGCTGGAGCCCCACAACCGGCACGCCCTGTCGCTCCTGCGCGAGACGGTCGACGCCCATCCCCGCGACTGGCCCGCCCTCCACCGCCACGCGGTCGAGTTCCACCTGCGCAACGCCCGCTCCTGGGCGAACGAGGCGACCGGCCTCGATCTGACCTCCCAGGTGGACCCGGACTTCGTACCGGGCCCCGCCTCCCTCGCCTGACCCTCCGCCTCCCCTGACAGACAGGAACCGCAGCACATGTCCCTCGACGTATCCCCGAAGCTCCTCGCCGAAGCCGAACAGGGCGACATCCGCGAGGAGGACTTCGTGGCCACGGTCCGCACGTCCCTCCCCTACGCCTACGACCTGATCGCCTCCCTGGCCGGTGAACTGAAGGTCGGCGCCGCCGAGTTCTCCGACAACCAGACCCCTCCCCCGTCGGAGAAGGAGCGCGGCCAGCTGCTGCGCGCCCTCGCCAGCGACGCCATCCGGGGCAGCCTGGAGCGCCACTTCGGCGTGGCCCTCGCCTTCCAGAACTGCCACCGGGTGGCGGCCTTCCGCCCGGAGTCGGTGGACGGTGAGACGTACGCGCGCTTCACGTCGGTGCGGTCGCAGGTGCTCAACCAGTCGCCGGAGTTCAGGGACTGCTGAGCGGACCCTCGTGCGCAGGGCGAGGGGCCGGGCGGTGCGACCGCCCGGCCCCTCTTCCTCGTACCCGGGACTTCCGTCCCGGACGTCACGTCACCGTGCCGGCATCAGCGTGCCGACGTCATGGTGCCGACGTCACCGCCGGGGCCGGCGCGTATCCCGTCGGCCGGGCCGTGAAGGTTCCGCGGCCCTGGGTCCGGCTGCGCAACCGCGTGGCGTAGCCGAAGAGTTCGGCCAGCGGCACGGTCGCCGTGACCGCGACCGAGCCGCCCCGCACGGCCGAGCCCGAGACCCGGCCACGGCGCGCGGCGAGATCGCCGAGCACCGCGCCGACGGCGTCCTCCGGCACGGTGACCGTGACCTCGGCGACCGGTTCCAGGAGGACCATCGCGCAGGCGCGCAGCGCCTGACGGAGGCCGAACCGGCCCGCGGTGCGGAAGGCCGTGTCCGAGGAGTCCTTCACATGGGTCGCCCCGTCGGTGAGCGTGACGCGCAGCCCCGTCACCGGGTGCCCGCCGAGCGGCCCTTCGGCCAGGGCGTCCCGGCAGCCGGCCTCGACCGCGCGGACGTACTCCTGCGGCACGCGCCCGCCCACGACCGTGGAGCGGAACTCGAAGCCCGCCTCCGCCGGTTCGACGTCGAGCACGACATGGGCGAACTGCCCCGCCCCGCCGTCCTGTTTGACGTGCCGGAAGACGAGACCGGACACCCCGCGCCCGACCGTCTCCCGGTGGCTGACTCCCGGCCTGCCGAGGGTGAGGGCCAGGCCGTGCTCACGCCGCACCTTCTCCACCGCCACCTCCAGATGCAGTTCTCCCATGCCGGACAGCAGGGTCTGACCGGTCTCGGCGTCCGTGCGGACCACGAGCGAGGGGTCCTCCTCGGCGAGCCGGGCCAGCGCGGACGCCAACCGGTCGGTGTCGACGGACCGTTGGGGCTCGACCGCCACGGACACCACCGGTTCGGCCACGCTCGGCGGTTCGAGCACGAGCGGGGCGTCCGGCGCGCACAATGTCGAGCCGGCACGGGCCGACCTCAGCCCGACGACGGCGACGATGTCGCCGGCGACCGCCCGGTCCAGCGGGGCGTGCCGGTCGGCCTGCACCCGCAGGATCCGTCCGACGCGCTCGCCGCGGCGCGCGCCCGCGTCCCACACGGTGGCTCCCTTCTCGATCGTGCCCGAGTACACGCGCAGGTAGGTCAGCCGTCCCGTCGGGCCGGCGTTCACCTTGAACGCCAGCGCCGCGAAGGGCGCCGCCGGGTCGCAGGGCCGTTCCTCGCCGTGCTCCCCGCGGACGGCGGGCACGTCGAGCGGTGACGGCAGATACGCCACGACGGCGTCCAGCAACGGTTCGACACCCCGGTTGCGGTAGGCCGAGCCGCACAGGACGACCACGCCGTCGCCGCTGCGGGTGAGGTCCCGCAGGGCGGCGGTGAGGGTGCCGTCGGAGAGGGTCTCCCGGTCGCAGAACTCCTCCAGGGCCGCCGGGTGCCGTTCGGCGACGGCCTCCTCGAGTGTGCGGCGGCGCCCGAGCGCCTCCTCACGCAGGTCGTCCGGCACCGGCCCTTCCGCGGCCGTGCCACCGTCCGTCCAGGTCAGCGCCCGCATCCGGACCAGGTCGACGACGCCGCTGAAGTCGTCCTCGCTGCCGATGGGCAACTGCACGACCAGCGGGGCCGGATGCAGCCGCCGCCGGATCGACTCGACCGCCGCGTCGAGGTCGGCGCCCGCGCGGTCCAGCTTGTTGACGAACGCGATCCTGGGCACACCGTGCCGGTCCGCCTGCCGCCACACCGACTCGCTCTGCGGCTCCACGCCCGCCACCGCGTCGAACACCGCGACCGCTCCGTCGAGCACCCGGAGCGAGCGCTCCACCTCGTCGGCGAAGTCGACGTGCCCCGGGGTGTCGATCAGGTTGAGCCGGTGTCCGTCCCACGCACAGCTCACGGCCGCGGCGAAGATGGTGATCCCGCGGTCCCGCTCCTGCGGGTCGAAGTCGGTGACGGTGGTGCCGTCGTGGACCTCGCCGCGCTTGTGCGTGGTGCCGGTGGCGAACAGGATCCGCTCGGTGACGGTGGTCTTGCCGGCGTCGACGTGGGCGAGGATGCCGAGATTGCGGACGACGGCGAGCGGGTTGGTGTGGGTGGTGGTGCGCACGGCCCATGGCCTTTCGGACGGTGTGGGTGACAGGGCGGCGCGATGACCCGTACGACGACATGACGGCACGTCACATGGGCGTGCCACGGCGGTGTTCGACCGTTCAGACAGTCGTCACGGGCATCCGGTGCCGGCCGCGCAGCGGGCACCGGAAGGCCGGGGACACGAGGATCACGTCGTACGACGGCCGGGGTACGGCGACAGCTGTGCGCTCGCACATGGCCGTACTCCCCTCACTCGTCTCCCCTGGTCATGGCGAGTGTAGGGAGCCGGTCACGGCGGCGCACCGGGTTTTTTGCGCTCAGCCGCGCAGCCCCTGGAGGCCGTCGTAGGCGGACATGACGAGGTCCAACCCCCGGGTGTCCTCGGCGGGTTCGCGCATCTGGTTGGTCGCGTACGCGACCACCATGCGCGCGTCGGGGTCGATCATGACGAGGGATCCGCCCCAGCCGCCCCAGCCGAGCATCGTGCCGAACAGGCCGTAGCCGAGGCCGTAGCTCTGCGTCATGCCGATCACGCGGTCCTCGCCGCTGAACTGCTCCTCCCGGGCACGGGCGGCGCCCGCCTCGGACAGCAGCCGTACGCCCCGGACGGTCCCTGCGCAGGCGAGCGCGGACTGCACGAGGGCCACGGAACGGGCGTTGCCGAAGCCGCTCGCCGCGGGGATCTGCCCGCGCCGCCAGGCCTCGGAGTTGGCGTCCCGCACGCGGAACGCCGTCCCGGAGGAGGGGGTCGCGTCGGGGCCCGGGTCGGCGGCGCCGGCGGTGTAGTCCTCGTCGCGGCCGGGCGGCGGGAGCGTGCGGGCGACCCGGTGGTCGTGCTCGGCGGCGAGTCCGATGTGGAAGTCGGCGCCGAGGGGGCCCGTCACCTCCCGGGCCAGGAACTCGCCCACGGTGAGGCCGGTGACGCGGCGTACGACCTCGCCGACCAGGAAGCCCTGGGTGAGCGAGTGGTAGCC
The DNA here is from genome assembly GCF_029893805.1 of Streptomyces sp. SAI-135. Lineage (NCBI taxonomy): Bacteria > Bacillati > Actinomycetota > Actinomycetes > Kitasatosporales > Streptomycetaceae > Streptomyces > Streptomyces sp. SAI-135. The sequence goes on along the minus strand of NZ_JARXYP010000002.1, from coordinate 7,508,377 downwards.
GGCCGCGGTGCCGGGCTCCCAGAGCGGCGCCTGGGCGGCGAGGCGGGCGGTGACGGCCGGCCAGTCGTAGATCTCCTCGACGGGGCCCTCCCAGTGGGGCAGGCCCGCGGTGTGCGAGAGCACGTGCCGGACCAGCACCTTCTCCTTGCCGGCGGCGGCGAACTCCGGCCAGTACCGGGCGACCGGGGCGTCCGGGTCGAGGTCGCCGCGGTCCGCGAGGATCAGCGCGCACAGTGCCGTCATCGTCTTGGTCGTGGAGAACACGTTGGTGATCGTGTCCCGCTCCCACGGCACCGTCCGGCCGGCGTCGGCGAACCCGCCCCAGACGTCCACCACCGCCTCACCGCCCACGAGGACGGCCACGGACCCGCCCACGTCCCCGGCGTCCAGCAGGGCTGCCAGGCCGTTGGGTACCGCGGAGAACAGTTCGTCGTAGGTGCCCTGGATGTCGGCCATGCCGGGTATTGAGCCCTGCCGGGCGGGCCGAGTCAACCGAATTAGGGCATCCGGTGGGCCGTAACTGGGCCGTAACGCGAAAGACCCCACAGGAAGTGGGGTCTCACTGGTGTCCGAGGGGGGACTTGAACCCCCACGCCCGATAAAGGGCACTAGCACCTCAAGCTAGCGCGTCTGCCATTCCGCCACCCGGACCAGGTGTCTGTCGCCTTGACCGGGGTGTTCCCCGCGGCGACACGCACAACAATACCAAGCTTTCGGAGTGCCTTTCACCTGCGTTTCCGTCCGGTCGGGGGCTGTGACGACAGTATTCTGTATACTGTTTGCCATCCAACGGCCCCGGCTCGGAGGCGACATGGAAGATCTGGAATCCGCGGTGGTGCTGGGCATGGCAGGCCAGGCACCGGACGGCATAGTGATCATCGACGGCGAAGGGCTGATCCGCTACTGGAACCGGGGGGCGGAGCGCATCTTCGGGTTCCCGGCGGCCGAGGTGGCGGGCCGGAGCCTGGACGTCATCATTCCCGAGAGGCACCGCAAGCGGCACCAGGAAGGCTTCGACGCGGCCATGGCACGGGGGTCCAGCAAGTACGGGGACGCGGATCTGCTGAACGTTCCCGCGCTGGCGGCGGACGGCCGGAAACTGTCCATCGAGTTCAGCGTGGTGCTGCTGTCGGGCCCCGACGGCAGCCCCTACTGCGGGGCGGTCGTCCGGGACGTCACCGCGCGCCGCGAGCGGGAACGGGAGCTGATGCGGCGCCGGGCCGAGACCACGGCGGTCTGAGCCCGCCGGACGGTAGGGGAAGCGGCCGTGACCTGCGGGTCACGGCCGCTTCGCGTGCGTGCCGCGTCAGACGATGACGCCGCTCTCCTTGAGCCGGCCGATCGTCTCCTCGTCGTAGCCCAGCTCCACCAGGACCTCGGAGCTGTGCTCACCCAGCAGCGGGGCGCCGACGATCTCCGGCTTGAAGGAGGAGAACTTCACCGGGCTGCCGACGGTCAGGTAGGTGCCGCGGCCCTTCTGCTCGACCTCGACGACCGTGCCGCTGTTGCGCAGGTCCTCGTCGTAGGCGATCTCCTTCATGCTCATCACCGGGGCGCAGGGCACCTCCCACTCGCGCAGGATGTCCACCGCCTCGTACTTCGTCTTGTCCGCGAGCCACTTCTCGATCTCCTCGAAGATCTCGAAGATGTGCGACTGGCGGGCGCGCGCGGTGGCGTACTCCGGGTCCTCGGCCCACTCGGGGTGGCCGATCACCTCGGCGGTGCGCTTCCAGTTCTGCTCCTGGACGGTGAAGTAGATGTACGCGTTCGGGTCGGTCTCCCACCCCTTGCACTTGAGGACCCAGCCGGGCTGGCCGCCGCCGCCCGCGTTGCCGCCGCGCGGCACCACGTCGGTGAACTCGCCGTTCGGGTACTGCGGGTACTCCTCCAGGTAGCCGACCCGCTCCAGGCGCTGCTGGTCGCGCAGCTTGACCCGGCAGAGGTTGAGGACGGCGTCCTGCATGGAGACGGAGACCTTCTGGCCCCGGCCGGTCTTGCCGCGGTCGATGATCGCGGTGAGGATGCCGATCGCCAGGTGCATCCCGGTGTTGGTGTCGCCGATGGCGGCGCCGGAGATGGTGGGCGGGCCGTCCCAGAACCCGGTGGTGGAGGCGGCGCCGCCCGCGCACTGGGCGACGTTCTCGTAGACCTTGAGGTCGTTCCACGACGACTGGTCGTTGAAGCCCTTGACCGAGCCGAAGATCAGGCGCGGGTTGAGCTCCTGGATGCGCTCCCAGGTGAAGCCCATGCGGTCCAGGGCGCCCGGCGCGAAGTTCTCCACCAGGACGTCGGCGTCCTTGATGAGCTTCTCCAGGACCTCCTTGCCCTCGGCGGTCTTGGTGTTGATGGCGAGGGAGCGCTTGTTGCTGTTGAGCATCGTGAAGTAGAGCGCGTCCAGGTCCTCGATGTCCCGGAGCTGACGGCGGGTCACATCGCCGCCGTTGGGGCGCTCCACCTTCAGGACGTCGGCGCCGAACCAGGCGAGCATCTGCGTGCAGGCGGGACCGGCCTGGACCCCGGTGAAGTCGATCACCTTGATTCCGGCGAGCGGCTTTTCACTCATGTGTGCTTCCTTTTCGTGAAGTTGCGCGGTCGAGGAGGGCCCAGGGGGCTGGGCGGTCTGGGCGGTCTGGACGGTCACTTCGTGGCCGGCGTGATGTTGCCGACGGTGATGCCCTTGGGGTTGAGGTGCGAGATGTGGCCGCTCTCGGTGCCGGCCGAGGGATCGATCACACAGTCGATGAGTGCCGGGCCGCCGGAGGCGAGGGCCTCGGTGAGGGCGGCGGTGACCTCGGCGGGCGTGGTGGCCCGGTAGCCCTTGCCGCCGAACGCCTCGATGAGCAGGTCGTGGCGGGCCGCCGACATGAGGGTGGTGGGCGAGGGGGCGTCGTCGTACGGGTTGGTGTCGTCGCCGCGGTAGACCCCGCCGTTGTTCATGATCACGGTGACGACGGGCAGCTTGTAGCGGCAGATCGTCTCGATCTCGATGCCGCTGAACCCGAAGGCGCTGTCGCCCTCGACGGCCACGACCGGGGCGCCGCTCTCGACGGCGGCGGCGATGGCGTAGCCCATGCCGATGCCCATCACGCCCCAGGTGCCGCTGTCGAGACGGTGGCGCGGTACGTGCATGTCGATGACGTTGCGCGCGATGTCCAGGGCGTTGGCGCCCTCGTTGACGATGTACGTCTCCGGGTGCTCGCGCACGACGTCGCGTACGGCCTTCAGGGCGCCCATGAACTGCATGGGGTGCGGGTCGGCCGCCAGCCGCTCGGCCATCTTGGAGACGTTCTGCGCCGAGCGCGCCCCGAGCTCCTCGCGCCAGGCCGAAGGGGCCGTGATCCGGCCGGGCTTGGTGCGCTCGGCGAGCACGTCGAGCACCGATTCGATGTCGCCGACGAGCGGCGCGGAGATGGGCTGGTTGCTGTCCATCTCCTTGGGGTCGATGTCGATCTGTATGAACTTCGCGTCGGGGTTCCAGCCGGACTGGCCGTGGCCGAGGAGCCAGTTGAGGCGGGCGCCGATCAGCATCACGACGTCGGCCTTCTTCAGCGCCAGCGAACGGGCGGTGGCGGCCGACTGCGGGTGGTCGTCGGGCAGCAGGCCCTTCGCCATCGACATCGGTACGTAGGGGATGCCGGTCGACTCGACGAACTGCCGTACCTTGTCGTCCGCCTGGGCGTACGCGGCGCCCTTGCCCAGCACGATCAGCGGGCGCTCGGCGCAGGCCAGCAGTTCGATCGCCCGGTCCACGGCCTCCGGCGCCGGGAGCTGGCGCGGGGCAGGGTCGACCAGCCGGCTCAGCGTCCGCTCGCCCTCCGCCTTGGGCATGATGGCGCCGAGCACCGCGGCGGGGATGTCGAGATAGACACCGCCGGGGCGCCCGGAGATCGCGGTGCGCAGGGCGCGGGCGATGCCGCGGCCGATGTCCTCCACCCGGCTCACCCGGTAGGCGGCCTTCACGAAGGGCTGCGCGGCGGCGAGTTGGTCCATCTCCTCGTAGTCGCCCTGCTTGAGGTCGACGAGATGGCGCTCGCTGGAGCCGGAGATCTGGACCATGGGGAAGCAGTTGGTGGTCGCGTTGGCGAGGGCGACCAGGCCGTTGAGGAAGCCCGGGGCGGAGACCGTGAGGGCCACGCCGGGCTTCTTGTTGAGGTAGCCGGCGATGGCGGCCGCGTGTCCGGCGTTGCTCTCGTGCCGGAAGCCGATGTAGCGGATGCCCTGCGCCTGGGCGAGCCGGGCCAGGTCGGTGATCGGGATGCCGACCACCCCGTAGATGGTGTCGACGTCGTTCATCCTGAGCGCGTCGACGACCAGGTGGTACCCGTCGGTGAGCTCGGTCGGAACGTCGGCTGCTGCCGCGGTCTCCAGGGTCGAGGGAGCGGTCATGGTCCGAGGTCCTCCTTGGGCAGGTCCTGCCGGAGCGGCTACTTCTCTCACCATCGGCAGCGCGCTCGTCCGCGTCCAAGACCCATCGGCGACCAGCCGATAAACGGCGTCTATCGAGGGCTGGTCAGGGGCCTGGGAACGGCCTTGATAGACGGTCGCTATCGGCCGTTCGCCAGCGGGTATTGGACGTGCTCCGGGTGGCACCGCACGCTCGCAGAGGATGTTCGTCGAAGCGGTGCGAGGGGGTGGGGTCATGGCTGTTCCGGCCGCGGCATCCGTGCGTGACGCGAACCGGTACCGGCCGCCGGAGGTCACGGGCCTCGTCGACCTCCTCGACCGGCAGGTGCGTGAACGCCCGTACGCCCGGGCCCTGGTGGTCACCGGTGAACGGCTGCCGCTGTCGTACCGGACGCTCGCGGCCCTGGCCGAGGACGTGGCCGCCCGGCTCCGCGGGGCGGGGCTCCGGCGCGGGGACGCGGTCGGGCTGATCTGTGCCAACACGGCCGAGTTCGTAGTCGGGTTGCTCGGTGCGGCGCGGGCCGGGGTGGTCGCGGCGCCGCTCGATCCGGCGCTGCCCCCGCAGCAACTCTCCGCCAGGCTGACGGCGTTGGGAGCCCGGTCCGTGCTCCTCGGTCCGTCGGTGTCCGACGGCATGACGCTTCCGGTGCCCGCGTGGCCACTGCGCGTGGACGTCTCGCGGGCGGGGACGGCCGTGGTGGTGCTGGAACCCGGGATGTGCGCAGAGACGCAAGTCCGTTCCGCCGCTGGGGAGTTGTCGGAGCGTGACGCCGTCGTCCTGTTCACCGCCGGCACCACCGACCGGGCGAAGATGGTCCCGCTGACCCACGCCAACGTGGCCGCCTCCGTGCGGAACATCTGCGCCACCTACGAGTTGGTGCCCGATGACGCGACCGTCGCGGTGATGCCGTTCTTCCACGGCCACGGACTGTTCGCGGCGCTGCTGTCCTCCCTGGCGAGCGGGGGATGTGTGCTGCTGCCCGAGCGGGGGCGGTTTGCGGCGGGCACGTTCTGGGACGACATGCGGGCCGTGGGCGCCACGTGGTTCACGGCGGTGCCGGCCATCCACGAGATCCTGCTGGACCGGTCGGAACGGGAGTCTCCCGGGCCGCAGGCAACGGCGCTGAAGTTCGTACGGAGTTGCAGCGCACCCCTCAACACCGCGACGCAGCGGGCGCTGGAGCGCACGTTCGGCGCGCCGCTGCTGTCCGCCTACGGGATGACCGAGTCCTCGCACCAGGCCACCAGCGAACCGCTGCCGCAGCGGGGAGCGCTCCGGCAGGGGTCGGTGGGGCGGCCGACCGGCGTCGCGGTACGGGTCGTGGACCGCGGCGGACGTTCCTGCCCGGCGGGGGTGGAGGGCGAGGTGTGGGTGCAGGGGCCGACGGTCGCCCGGGGTTATCTGGCCGACGGGGACGAGTCGGCGCGGACCTTCGTCGACGGGTGGCTGCGTACGGGGGATCTGGGGGCGCTGGACGAGGACGGGTATCTGTCACTGACCGGACGGATCAAGAACCTCATCAACCGGGGCGGGGAGAAGATCTCGCCCGAACATGTCGAGGACATCCTCGCCGGGTGCCCGGGGGTCGCGGAGGCGGCCGTGTTCGCGGTGCCGGACACGGTGTACGGGCAGCGGATCGGTGCCGCCGTGGTGCTCCGCGAGGGCGACCCCGTCGGCCGTGAGGAGATCCTCCGCTACTGCCACGACCACCTGGCCGCCTTCGAGGTACCGGACCGTCTCGAACTGGTCCCCGCGCTGCCGTACACAGCGAAGGGGGGCCTGGATCGGAAGGCGGTACAGGCACGGTACGCGTCCTGACGGGGGTGACGGGAGCGGCGCCGGGCCCGCGGCTCGGTGGCGGGGTGGGGCGCGGTGGTCGGCGGGGGGGGTGTCCGGGGCAGTGGTGGGGGGCGGGACGGTTGCCGCGCCGGGTGTCGGGGGCGGGCCGATCGCCACGACAGGTGCCGGAGCACAGGCCGATCGCCACGACAGGTGCCGGAGCACAGGCCGGTCACCACGACAGGTGCCGGAGCACAGGCCGGTTGACGCGTCGGGGCTGACCCGCGAGCGGCCGGGCCGCCGACGAAAGGTGTTCGGCTGCGGGCCGGTGTGGCGTCGGCGCACACCCCGCATCAACCCGCACCCCTCACCGGGACAAGCCCGCCACCCCGCCGCCGTCCCGGCCAAGAGCGAGCCAGACCGACCCGGGACCGGCGGCAGGCTCCGTACGCACCGGCCTCGTCCCCCGGGCGGCCGGCCCGGACATCGCATCACGGCAGACCCGGCACCCTCCCGGCCGACAGTGAGCAAGGACTGGCCCGGGTCCGTCGGCGGGCTCAGCGGACTCGGTGGTCGGGGGGTAGCGGGCGGGCGAAGAAGTCGTCGAGGGACAGGCCCGTCGCCGCGTTGACGAAGGCGCGGGCGGCGACCGAGCCGGGCATCGCCGCGTGGATGGCCACCGAGACCTGGGCGCCGGCCTCGGGTTCGACGAGGGGCAGCGCTCGGGTGCGGCCGACCACCGGCATCGCGCGCAGCCAGGTGTGCGGCACGATGCTCGCCCAGCCACCGCCGCCCACGTGCGCGTAGAGGGAGGCGATGGAGTCCGTCTCGACCTGCGGGGTGACCACGTATCCCTTCTCCGCGAACACGGTGTCGACGATCTGCCTGATCCGCATGTCCGGTGTCAGCAGCGCGAGCGGCAGCTGGGCCGCGTCCGCCCAGGACACCGTGGCGGACTGGGCCACGAGCTGGTCGTCGGAGACCAGGAGCATGTACCTCTCCTGGTAGAGGGGGACGACCTGGAGGCCCTCCTGGTCGTCCGGGTCGAAGTGGGCGATGGCCACGTCGAGTTCGTAGTCCCGGAGCTGGCGGTGGAGTTCCTTGGTGGACAGCCGTGAGCGGACCTGGACCTTGGCCAGCGGGTGCGCCGCGCAGAAGGCGGCCACCGGCAACGCCAGTGTGGTGGAGGCCGTGGGGTCCGTGCCGAGCCGGAGCGTGCCGGTGATGCCGGACTGCACGGCGGCCACCTCGGCCTTGAAGGCGTCCTGTTCGGCGAGGATCCGCTTGGCCCAGACGACGAGCCGCTCGCCCTCGGGGGTGAGTCCCTGGTAGTTGTGGCCGCGGTTGATCAGCGTGACGTTCAGCTCGCGCTCCAGCTTGGCGATGGCCGCCGAGAGCGCGGGCTGGGAGACGTAGCAGGACTCCGCCGCCCGGGCGAAGTGCCGTTCCCTCGCCACCGCCACGAAGTATTCGAGCTGCCGGAACAGCATGAGCGGCTCCTCCCTGCCCCCTGGGATCCTGGGCTCCATACTGTATGCAGTGTGGGGTGATGTACAGGGAGGAGACGGCACAGGTCAGTGCAGGAGTTTCACCGCGGCCACCACCAGGGGGTCGAGGCCGTCCGCTCCGGCCTCGGCGAACTCGTGGAGGCGCGCACGCATGCGGGGGTCCCAGAACCTGCCGATGTGCCCCGCGATCGCCTCCGCGGCCTCCTCCCCCGGCAGATGGCCGAGGTTCCTGGCGATGTCGTTGGCCATCCTGCATTCCGCCGGCCCGGTCGCGGTCATCTCAGTCCACCACCGTCACGAGGTCGTTCCCGGTGGCCGCGGCCTCGCTCGACCGGTCCGGGCGGGCGAGCGCCACCTGTACGGCCGTCACCTTGTACTCGGGGCAGTTGGTCGCCCAGTCGGAGTTCTCGGTGGTCACCACGTTGGCGCCGGTGACGGGATGGTGGAACGTGGTGTACACGACCCCGGCCGGCATCCGGTCGGAGATCTCCGCGCGCAGGGTGGTCCGCCCGACGCGGCTGGCCAGAGTGACCATGTCCCCGTCGTTGATGCCGCGGACCTCGGCGTCGTGCGGGTGCAGCTCCAGCACGTCCTCGGGATGCCAGGCGACATTGCCGGTACGGCGGGTCTGCGCGCCGACGTTGTACTGGCTGAGGATGCGGCCCGTGGTCAGGACCAGCGGGAAGCGCCGGGTGCTGCGCTCGGTGGTCGGCACGTAGGAGGTGACGACGAACCTGCCCTTGCCGCGCACGAATTCGTCCACGTGCATGATGGGCGTGCCCTCGGGCGCCTCCTCGTTGCACGGCCACTGGACGCTGCCGAGCTTGTCGAGGAGCGCGAAGGACACCCCGGTGAACGTCGGCGTGACCGAGGCGATCTCGTCCATGATCTGGCCGGGATGGTCGTACGACATCTCGTAGCCCATGGCGGTGGCGATCTCGCTGACGATCTGCCACTCGTGCTTGCCCGTCTTCGGCTTCATCACCGAGCGCACCCGGTTGATGCGGCGTTCGGCGTTGGTGAAGGTGCCGTCCTTCTCCAGGAAGGACGCGCCGGGCAGGAAGACGTGCGCGTACTTGGCCGTCTCGTTGAGGAACAGGTCCTGCACGACGACGAGTTCCATCGCTTCGAGGGCGGCGGTGACGTGTTTCAGGTTGGGGTCGGACTGGGCGATGTCCTCTCCGTGCACGAACAGGCCGCGGAAGGTGCCGTCGATGGCCGCGTCGAACATGTTGGGGATGCGAAGTCCCGGTTCGGCAAGCAGGGTTCCGCCCCACAGGTTCTCGAAGACGGTGCGGACCGCGTCGTCGGAGACGTGCCGGTAGCCGGGGAGTTCGTGCGGGAAGGAGCCCATGTCGCAGGAGCCCTGGACGTTGTTCTGGCCGCGCAGGGGGTTCACGCCGACGCCGTCGCGGCCGATGTTGCCGCACGCCATCGCGAGGTTGGCCATTCCCATGACCATGGTGGAGCCCTGGCTGTGCTCGGTGACGCCGAGGCCGTAGTAGATGGCGCCGTTGGGCGCCTCCGCGTACAGCCGTGCGGCGGCGCGGAGTTCGGCGGCGGGGACGCCGGTGATCTCCTCGACGGCCTCCGGGCTGTTCTCCGGGCGGGCGATGAACTCGGCCCACTCGTCGAAGCCTTCGCAGCGCTGGTCCACGAAGGACCGGTCGACGAGGTCCTCGGTGACGACCACGTGGGCCATGGCGTTGACGACGGCCACGTTGGTGCTGGGCCGCAGCTGGAGGTGGTGCCGGGCCTCGATGTGCGGGGAGCGCACGAGGTCGATGCGGCGCGGGTCGACCACGATCAACTGGGCGCCCTCGCGCAGCCGTCGCTTCATCCGGGAGGCGAACACCGGGTGTCCGTCGGTGGGGTTGGCGCCGATCACCATGATGACGTCGGCCTCGGCGACGGAACGGAAGTCCTGGGTGCCGGCTGACTCGCCGAAGGTCTGCTTGAGGCCGTATCCCGTCGGGGAGTGGCAGACGCGGGCGCAGGTGTCGACGTTGTTGTTGCCGAAGGCCGCGCGGACCATCTTCTGTACGACGTAGACCTCTTCGTTGGTGCACCGCGAAGAGGTGATCGCGCCGACCGCGCCGGCCCCGTGGCGGTTCTGGATCTCGCGCATCCGCCGGGCCACCGTGCCGATCGCCTCGTCCCACTCGACCTCGCGCCAGGGGTCGGTGATCCGCTCGCGGACCATGGGCCTGAGCTGCCGGTCGGGGTGGGTGGCGTAGCCGAAGGCGAAGCGGCCCTTGACGCAGGAGTGGCCCTCGTTGGCGCCGCCGTCCTTGTACGGGACCATGCGCACGAGTTCGTCGCCGCGCAGTTCGGCCTTGAAGGAGCAGCCGACCCCGCAGTAGGCGCAGGTGGTGACGACGGACCTGGTGGGCATGCCGAGTTCGACGACCGAGCGTTCCTGGAGCGTGGAGGTCGGGCAGGCCTGGACGCAGGCTCCGCAGGAGACGCACTCGGAGTCCATGAAGGACTCCCCCGCGCCCGCCGCGACCTTGGAGTCGAAGCCGCGGCCCTCGATGGTGAGGGCGAAGGTGCCCTGGACCTCGCCGCAGGCGCGGACGCAGCGGGAGCAGGCGATGCACTTGGACGGATCGAAGTCGAAGTAGGGGTTGGAGGTGTCCTTCGCGGCGTCGAGGTGGTTCTCGCCCTCGTAGCCGTAGCGGACCTGCCTCAGGCCCACCACCCCTGCCATGTCCTGGAGTTCGCAGTCGCCGTTGGCCGGGCAGGTGAGGCAGTCCAGGGGGTGGTCGGAGATGTAGAGCTCCATGACGCCCTGGCGGAGCTTCTCCACCTTGGGGGTCTGGGTGCTGACCTTCATGCCGTCGGCGCACGGGGTGGTGCAGGAGGCCGGGGTGCCGCGGCGGCCGTCGATCTCGACCACGCACAGGCGGCAGGAGCCGAAGGCCTCCAGGCTGTCGGTGGCGCACAACTTCGGTATGTCGACGCCCGCCTGGGCCGCCGCACGCATCACCGAGGTGCCTTCGGGGACGGTCACCGGCAGGCCGTCCACCTCCACGCTCACCGTCGCCGGGCCGGGCCGCTCGGGGGTTCCGAAGTCGGGTTCCTTGAGGAGTGTCATGCCGTGCCCTCCGTCTTCGGGCCAGTCGCCCGTACGGGCTGGATGTCCAGGAGTCGACGGCCGCCGAGGAAGTCGTCGGGGAAGTGGGTGAGGGCGCTGCGCACGGGCAGCGGGGTGAGACCGCCCATCGCGCACAGCGAGCCCTCGGTCATCAGGTCGCAGAGGTCTTCGAGCAGGGCGAGGTTCTCGTCCCGGTGGGTGCCGGCGACGATTCTGTCGATCACCTCGACGCCGCGCACCGCGCCGACCCGGCACGGGGTGCACTTGCCGCAGGACTCCTCGGCGCAGAACTCCATCGCGAAGCGGGCCTGGGCGGCCATGTCCACGCTGTCGTCGAACACGACCACGCCACCGTGGCCTACCATCGCTCCGGCGGCCGCGAACGCCTCGTAGTCCATGGGGAGATCGAACATCGACTCCGGCAGGTAGGCCCCGAGGGGGCCGCCGACCTGTGCGGTGCGCACCGGGCGTCCGGAGTGCGTTCCGCCGCCGTAGTCCTCGACGAGTTCGCGCAGGGTGATACCGAAGGCGGTCTCGACGATGCCGCCGCGGGCGATGTTGCCGCCGAGCTGGAACACCTGGGTGCCGCGGGAGCGTTCGACGCCGAGGCGCTCGTAGGCCTGGGCGCCCTCGGCCAGGACGACGGGCACGGTGGCGAGGGTGAGGACGTTGTTCACCACGGTCGGTCTGCCGAACAGGCCCTCGACGGCGGGGATCGGCGGTTTCGCGCGGACCGTGCCGCGCTTGCCCTCCAGGCTCTCCAGCATGGAGGTCTCCTCGCCGCAGATGTACGCGCCGGCGCCGACGCGGACGTGCAGGTCGAAGTGGAGGCCGGAGCCGAGGATGTTCCGGCCGAGCCAGCCGTGCTCACGCGCGATGCCGATCGCCCGGCGCATCGTGGCCACCGCGTCCGGGTACTCCGAGCGGATGTAGAGGTAGCCCTCGCTCGCGCCGACCGCGTGGGCGGCGATGGTCATGCCCTCGATGAGCATGAAGGGGTCGCCCTCCATGACCATGCGGTCGGCGAAGGTCCCGCTGTCGCCCTCGTCCGCGTTGCAGCAGACGAACTTCAGCTCGTCGGCGCACTCCAGCACGGTCTTCCACTTGATGCCGGCCGGGAATCCGGCGCCACCGCGGCCGCGCAGTCCGGACGCGGTGACCTCGGCGACCACGTCCGCGGGGGCGAGCTCCAGGGCGGCGCGCAGTCCGGCGAGGCCGCCGTGCGCCTCGTAGTCCTCGGCGGACAGCGGGTCGGTCACGCCGACCCGGGCGAAGGTGACGCGGTTCTGGCGCGCCAGCCAGGGCAGTTCGTCGACGACGCCGAGCCGCAGTGGATGGTCCGCGCCGTCGAGCATCCCGGCGGCGAGGAGCGAGTCGACGTCCTCGGGGGCCACCGGGCCGTAGCCGACGCGCCCCTCGGGGGTCACCACCTCGACCAGGGGCTCCAGCCACAGCATGCCGCGTGATCCGTTGCGTACGACGTCCAGGGCGAAGTCGCCGCGGGCGGCCGCTTGTTGCAGGGCCTGGGCGACCTCGTCGGCGCCGACGGACCTGGCCGCGGAGTCGCGGGGGACGTAGACGGTGGCCGTGGAGTGGGCGGGGTTGTTCATGAGGAGACCGTCCCGTTGAGGATCGAGCCCAGCCGGGCCGGGCCGACTCGTCCGTAGAGCCGTCCGTTCGCCTCGACGGAGGGCCCGAGTGCGCAGTTGCCGAGGCAGAAGACCTGCTCGACGGTGACCGAGCCGTCCGCCGCGGTCTCCCCCAGGGGCAGTCCGGACTCGCGCGCGTAGCTCACCAGCCGGTCGGCGCCCAGCGCCTGGCAGGCCTCGGCGCGGCAGATGCGCACGGTGGTGCGGCCGGCGGGCTCGCGGCGGAAGTCGTGGTAGAAGGTCACGACCCCGTGGACGTCCGCCCGGGAGAGGTTGAGCTCCTCCGCGAGCACCGGCACGGCCTCCTGCGGCACATGGCCCAACTCGGCCTGGACGGCGTGCAGTACGGGCAGCAGCGCTCCGCGCTCGCCGCGATGGCGGGCCACCACCCCCCGGACCACGCTCTCGACCGTCACGTCATTCCCGCTGGTCGTCATGATCGCTTCGCCTTCCGTCACGCGGGTCCCCGGCGAGGGATGCAGGAGACTCGGACAATACTCCATACAGACTTCTGTATACACAACCCTGCCGCAGCGGGGAGGGGAGGCCGTGAACGACGGTGGCACGTGCGTCGACCAGGGCCGAACGGGCTCCGTGACTCGCGGGGTTGCATACCAAAACCTGTATGCTGGCGCGGCCGTCGGCGACCCTCCGCACGGCCCTCCACCTGGCAGAGCCGCCACCCGGCGACACCGGCGGCAGAACGGGACAACCATGCGCGAGGCACTCACGGCCGCAGCGTCCCGGCGCGTCACCCGCCCGGCACCGCTGCGCCAGGCCGTGTACGACGCCCTGACCGAGCTGATCATCAACGGTTCCCTCAAGCCCGGCCAGCATCTGGTCGAGGCGGAACTCGCCGAACACCTCGGCGTCAGCCGACAGCCGGTCCGTGAGGCCCTCCAGCGGCTGCAGACCGCCGGCTGGGTGGATCTGCGACCCGCCCAGGGCGCCTTCGTCCACTCCCCCACCGAGGAGGAGGCCGCCCAACTCCTCGGCGTCCGGGCCGTCCTGGAGACCTATTCGGCCCAGCTCGCCGCGCAGAACGCCAAGCCCGAGGACATCACGCGTCTCGACGAGCTCCAGCTGGAGGGCATCGCCGCTCTCGCCGACGGCGACGTGGAGCGGCTGGTCTCCGCCAACACCGCGCTGCACGACTTCATCACCACCGTCGCCGACAACGCCGTGCTGGCCGAACTCATCGCCCAGGTGGGCCAGAAGGTCCGCTGGTACTACACGCCGATCGCCAGGCCACGCGGCAAGGAGGCGTGGAACGAGCACACCCAGCTCATCAGGGCCATCGCCAAGGGCGACGCGGAGCAGGCGGGCGAGGTCATGCGCAGGCACACCGAGCGCACGACCGAGTTCTACCGCAGGCAGATCGCGGCCAGGTCGAGCCAGGACTGACGTCCGCACGGTCAGGACGCGGCGAGGGAGCCGGCGGGGCGGCGCGTGCCCCCGGGTCCGGGTCCGGGTCCGGGTCCGGGTGCCGGGTCGAGGACGGGCGGACGGCGGGTCGCGGCGGCGGCCCGCAGTTCGAGCAGCCACGGCAGGACCGTGCGCTGCACGATGTCGCGTCCGGCGCCGTCCGCGCCGAGCATCGCCTGCGCGGGCACCAGCACCGGGTCGGCGAACACCGTGGAGGTCCCGCTGCCGCGGGGTCCGGCGGCGCCGGGCCGGGCGGGGACGAACAGGTCCGGGGCGTGTGCCGGGACCGCCCAGAGCGTCAGCCCGTCCGGGGCGGCGAGGGGCCGGGACGACCACACGTAGAGGTCGGCCTCCCCCGCCGCGACCACCCGCTGCTTGCGGGCCCGCAGGGCCACCACCTCACCGGAACGGGTGGCCGCGGAGCGCGCCACGAGGAACCGGGTCTCCGCCGCCGGCCCGTCCGGGGCCCCCTCCTCCTCCCACTCCGCGAGGGCGAGGCTGGCGAGATGGCGTCCGGCGGCGATCTCGGTGCGCAGCCAGGGGCCGCCGTGTGCCTCGACGACGGCGACGGCCGCGTAGTGCGACTGGAGCACGGCCGCGGTCGCCGGGCAGACGCGCGCGGTCCGCGCGACCACGTCGACGGCTTCGGCCAACCCCCGTCCCCCGCCGCCGAATTCGGGGGAGACGGTGAGTCCGAGGAGTCCCGCGCCGCCGAGTGCCGTCACGGCGCCGCGGGGGAACCGGCCCTGGACGGCTGTGGCTTCGGCGACTGGTCCGACTGTGCCGGTCAGGACTTCGGAGAGAGCGGTGCGGTACGACACGGGGCGACCCCCTCGGGCGTGGCTGTTTGTCCACTGTCGATTGATGATTGCATACAGTATTCCGCGTGTGAAGGTGACGGCGCAAGGTCAGTCGATCGCCGGACGGCTCGGCCCTCCCCCAACGGGACGGAGGATCTCAGGAGTTCGGAGTGATCTCCCGCAGCAGTCCTGTCGTGACGTCGAAGACGAAGCCGCGCACGTCGTCGGTGTGCGGCAGGAACGGCGAGGTGCGCACCCGCTGGATGGACTGCCGTACGTCCTGGTCGACGTCGCGGAAGGCCTCCACCGCCCAGGCGGGGCGCTGGCCGACCTCCAGCTCCAGTTCGTGCCGGAAGTCCTCGGTCAGGGTCTGCAGTCCGCAGCCGGTGTGGTGGATGAGCGCCACGCTACGGGTGCCGAGGGCACGCTGACTGATCGTCAGGGACCGGATCGTGTCGTCGGTGACGACGCCCCCGGCGTTGCGGATGGTGTGGCAGTCGCCGAGGTGCAGGCCCAGTGCGGCGTGCAGGTCGAGACGGGCGTCCATGCAGGCCACCACGGCCACGCCCAGGACGGGTCGGGCACCCATTCCGGGGTCGGTGAAACCGGCGGCGTAGGCGCGGTTGGCTGCCACGAGCCGGTCGGTGACCGTCGCGGTTCGGGGTACGGAAGTCGACATGGGGCTACCTCACTCCGGTCGAGTCGGTCAGATGACGCCCTGCTCCTTGAGCTGGGGCAACTCGGCGGCGGAAAGCCCGAGTTCATGGACGTAGATGTCCTCGTTGTGTTGGCCGAGGAGGGGTGGGGTGGTGATGGTGGTGGGGGAGTCGGAGAGTTTGAGGGGGTTGCCGACCGTGGTGAAGGTGCCGCGGTCGGGATGCTCGACCTCGACGATCATGTCGTTGTCGGCGAGTGAGCGGTCCTCGATGATCTCCCGGGTGGACAGGATCGGCCCGCACGGAATGTCATGCGCGTTCAGTCGTTCCAGGACCTGCCACTTGGGCAGCGTCGCAGTCCATTCCTCGATCAGCTGGAACATCTTCGCCAGCTTCGGCAACCGCGCCTCGGGCGTGGCCCACTCGGGATCGTCGGCCAGTTCCGGACGGCCGATCAACGCGGACAGCGGCTGCCAGCCCACGGGCTGGACGATGACGTACACGTAGTCGTTCGGCCCGCCCGGCGCGCACCGCACCGCCCAGCCGGGCTGCCCGCCGCCGGAGGCGTTGCCGGAACGGGGGACGTCGTCGCCGAAGTCGTCGTTGGGGTACTCGGCCAGCGGGCCGTGTGCCAGGCGCTGCTGGTCACGGAGTTTGACCCGGCACAGGTTGAGCACCGCGTGCTGCATCGCCACGTTCACCCGCTGGCCCGTGCCGGTCCTCTCCCGCTGGAACAACGCGGCCAGGATCCCGGCCACCGCGTGGATACCGGTGCCGGAGTCACCGATCTGCGCACCCGTCGCCAACGGCGGACCGTCCTGGAACCCGGTCGTGGCCATCGAGCCGCCCATCGCCTGCGCCACCACCTCATACGCCTTGAAACCGGTGTACGGGCCCGGCCCGAAACCCTTGATCGACGCGTACACGATCCGCTCGTTGATCTCCCGGATCCGCTCCCACGTGAACCCCATACGATCCACCGCGCCCGGCGCGAAGTTCTCCACCAGCACATCCGCACCCCGGATCAAAGCGGTCAGGATCTCCCTGCCCCGCCCCGTCTTCGTGTTCAGCGTGATACTGCGCTTGTTGCAGTTGAGCATCGTGAAATACAGCGAGTCCGCCTCCGGCACATCCCGCAACTGCCGCCGCGTGATGTCCCCGCCCGGCGCCTCCACCTTCACCACATCCGCCCCCAGCCACGCCAGCAACTGCGTCGCCGACGGACCCGACTGCACATGCGTCATGTCCAACACCCGCACACCATCAAGAGCCAGTGCCATGCTCGTCACCCATCTCTGCGTCGTCGTGTGTTCGCCGGTGGCCGGGCGGCGCTCCGCACGGACGCCGCCCGGTCTCGCCTCACGGCATCAGCTGGTACTCGGGGAAGTTGCCGGGCAGCCGTTCGCCGGCCGGGCCCTGGGTGACGGCGCGCACGAGCAGTTCGCCGCCGACGAAGGCGCCGCGCCAGGAGGCGCCGAAGCCGCCGAAGAGCTCGTCCCGGTCGCCGCGGGAACGCGGCTTGCCGTGACCGACCTTGAAGGCGCGGATCTGCGGGGCGAGCCGGTCGAAGGTGGCCCGGTCGTCGGTGGACAGGGTGGCCACCAGGGCGCCGTTGGAGGCGTTCATCGCGGCCAGCAGTTCCGCCTCCGTGTCGACCAGGACGATGGTGTCGACCGGGCCGAAGGGTTCCGCGTGGTGCAGGGGTGAGGAGGGGGGCGGGTTGAGGAGCGTGACCGGCTGGACGTACGCCGAGGTGTCCTGGCCGGGCAGGAAGCGGGCGTCCGCCTCGCTGCCGCGGTGCACGGGGACGGCTCCGCGGCTGATGGCCTCGGCGACCTGGTCGCGGAGCTCCTTCGCCTTGGCCGCGTTGATCACCGGGCCGAAGTCGAGGGAGGGGTAGGGGTCGTCGGGGTGCTCGACGGCGAGCGGGTGTCCGAGGCGCAGGGTGCGCACCGCGGGGAGGTAGGCCGTCAGGAACTCGTCGAACAGCTCGCGCTGGACGACGAACCGCGGGTAGGCGGTGCAGCGCTGCTTGCCGTAGTCGAAGAGCTTGGGGATGACGGCGGTGAGCGCGTCCCAGTCGGTGCAGTTCCAGATGCCCCAGGTGTTGAGCCCCTCCTGTTCGAGGACGTGCCGCTTGCCGAGGTCGGTGACGGCGGTGGCGACGGCGGCGCCGGTGTCGCGGCCGCCGACGAAGGAGACGCAGCCGATCTCGGGCGCCCGCACCAGCGCCTCGGACAGCTCTCCCCCACTGCCGCTGACGAGGGTGACGGGGATGCCCTCGCGGGCGGCGAGCGCGCAGGCCAGGGTGAGACAGGCGACGCCGCCGTCGGTCGGGGTCTTGGCGATGACCGCGTTGCCCGCCAGTGCCTGCACCAGCATGGCGTGAACGAGCACGCTCATCGGGTAGTTCCAGCTCGCGATGTTGGACACCGGGCCGTCCAGCGGGGTCCGGCCCTCGACCATCGGATCGATGCCGTCGACGTACCAGCGGACGCCGTCGATGGCCCGGTCGACGTCGGCCTGCGCGAGCCGCCAGGGCTTGCCGATCTCCCAGACGAGCAGGAGCGCGAGGAGTTCGCGGTGCTGGGTGAGGGCGTCGAGGGTGGCCGCGACGCGGGCCCGGCGCTCTTCGAGCCGTATGTGCCGCCAGGCGCGGTGCTGGTCGAGGGAGGCGCGGACGGCCTGGTGGGCGGCTTCCCGGTCCAGACGCGGCGGGCCGGCGACGGGGCTGCCGTCGACGGGGCTGGTGCCGGGCAGGGCCCGGCCGTCGGCTCGCCAGGCGGAGGCCCAGAGGTTGAGGACGCGGTCGTCCCGGAATGCCTCGGGGGCGACCGCGAGGCAGCGTTGCCAGGCGTCGTTCCAGGAGGTTCCGGACTTCACCACGAGATGGGTGGAGTTGAGGGTGGTGGTCATGCGATGTCTCCGCTCTCGGTGCACAGTCGGGGGCGGGGTAGGGGGGAACGCGGCGGGGCGGGGTGGGTCCCCGTCCGCCGTCGGCTGGTTCCGGGTCAGGCCCGAGGGGCCTCGCGGACCGTGTCCAGCAGGGTGAGCACGAGGCGGGCGGTGTCGGTGGGGGTGTTGCCCACCTTGACGCCGACCGCCTCCAGCGCCGCCTTCTTCGCCTGCGCCGTGCCCGCCGAACCGGACACGATGGCGCCGGCGTGACCCATGGTCCTGCCCTCGGGCGCGGTGAATCCGGCGATGTAGCCGACGACGGGTTTGGTGACGTGCTCGCGGATGTACGCGGCCGCCCGTTCCTCGGCGTCGCCGCCGATCTCCCCGATGAGGACGATCAGTTCGGTGTCGGGGTCGTCCTGGAAGGCGGCCAGGCAGTCGATGTGGGTGGTGCCGACGACGGGGTCTCCGCCGATGCCGACACAGGTGGAGAATCCGATGTCGCGCAGCTCGTGCATGAGTTGGTAGGTGAGCGTGCCCGACTTGGACACCAGACCGATGCGGCCGGACCTGGTGATGTCGGCCGGGATGATGCCGGCGTTGGACTGGCCGGGCGTGATGAGGCCCGGGCAGTTGGGGCCCACGATCCGTGTCCCCTTCTTCCTCGCGTACGAGGTGAAGGCGACGGAGTCGTGGACGGGGATCCCTTCGGTGATGACGACGGCGAGGCCGATCCCGGCGTCGGCGGCCTCGACGACCGCCGCCCTGGCGAAGGCGGGCGGGACGAAGACGACGGTGACGTCGGCTCCGGTCTCCCGTATGCCGTCGGCGACCGACCCGAAGACGGGTACGACACGGTCGTCGAAGTCGACGGCCTGGCCGGCCTTGCGCGGGTTGACGCCGCCGACGACGTCGGTGCCGGCGGCGAGCATGCGGCGGGTGTGCTTCCTGCCCTCGCCGCCGGTCATGCCCTGGACGAGGACCCTGGACTCCTTGGTCAGGAAGATGGCCATGTCCCGCTCCTCAACTGGTGTGGGCGAGTTCGGCGGCACGGCGGGCGGCACCGTCCATGGTGGTGGCCTGCTGGACCAGGGGGTGGGCCCGCCGGTCGAGGACGGCCCGGCCGCGGGCGGCGTTGTTGCCGTCGAGGCGCACGACGAGCGGCTTGGTGAGCCGCACCTCGTCCAGGGCCCGTACGATGCCGTCGGCGACCGCGTCGCAGGCGGTGATGCCGCCGAAGACGTTGACGAAGACGGACTTCACGGCCGGGTCCGACAGGATGACCGTCAGCCCGTCGGCCATGACCCGGGCCGAGGCGCCGCCGCCGATGTCGAGGAAGTTGGCGGGACGGGCTCCGCAGCCGGCGACCACGTCGAGGGTCGACATGACCAGTCCGGCGCCGTTGCCGATGACACCGACCTCGCCGTCGAGCTTGACGTAGTTGAGGCCCTTCGCCGCGGCGGCCGCCTCCAGCGGGTCGTCGTGCGCGATGCTCTCGGCGCCCCGACGGGCTTGCCGGAAGCGGGCGTTGTCGTCGAGGGTGACCTTGCCGTCGAGGGCGAGGAGGTGTCCCTCCCGGGTGCGCACGAGCGGGTTGACCTCGACAAGGAGGGCGTCCTGGCGGACCAGGACCTCCCACAGTCGTACGAGGACGTCGGCGGTCTGCGGCGGCAGGCCGGCCGCCCCGGCGATCTCGGCCGCCTTTGCCGAGGTGACGCCCTCGGCGGGGTCGACGGGGATCCGGGCGACCGCCTCCGGGCGGACCGCGGCCACCTCCTCTATGTCCATGCCGCCTTCCGCCGAGGCGATGGCGAGGAAGTGCCCCGCGGCCCGGTCCAGGACGTAGGCGACGTAGAACTCGCTCTCGATGTCCACCGGCTGGGCCAGCATGACCTCGCCGACGGTGTGTCCCTTGATGTTCATGCCGAGGATCCGGCGGGCCGTCCGCTCGGCGGCGACCGGGTCGGTGGCGAGCCGCACCCCGCCCGCCTTGCCCCGGCCACCCGTCTTGACCTGCGCCTTGACGACGACGCTGCCGCCGAGCCTGCGGGCGATCGCGCGGGCCTCCTGGGGCGAGTCGGTGACCTCCGCCCTCGGCACCGCGATTCCGTGTTCCTCGAAGAGGGCCCGGGCTTCATGCTCGTACAGGTCCATGGTTCGGCTCCCGTCTCAAAAGTGCACGCCTTAAAAGTGCTGCACGCCCCCTGGACATCACCCACGGGATGCGGGATAACAATCTTCATACAGTATTCGTCGACTGTATGCAATGTGCCAAGCCCAAGCCTGCTGACGGTGAGGTGATCCGTGACGACGCCGGCTCTTGATGGTGTGCGGGTGTTGGACATGACGCATGTGCAGTCGGGTCCGTCGGCGACGCAGTTGCTGGCGTGGCTGGGGGCGGATGTGGTGAAGGTGGAGGCGCCGGGCGGGGACATCACGCGGCGGCAGTTGCGGGATGTGCCGGAGGCGGACTCGCTGTATTTCACGATGCTCAACTGCAACAAGCGCAGTATCACGCTGAACACGAAGACGGGGCGGGGCAGGGAGATCCTGACCGCTTTGATCCGGGGTGCGGATGTGCTGGTGGAGAACTTCGCGCCGGGCGCGGTGGATCGTATGGGGTTCACGTGGGAGCGGATCCGGGAGATCAACGAGCGGATCGTGTACGCGTCGATCAAGGGTTTCGGGCCGGGCCCGTACACCGGTTTCAAGGCGTATGAGGTGGTGGCGCAGGCGATGGGCGGCTCGATGGCGACGACCGGGTTCCAGGACGGTCCGCCGTTGGCGACGGGTGCGCAGATCGGTGACTCCGGCACCGGTATCCACGCGGTGGCCGGGATCCTGGCCGCGTTGTTCCAGCGGGAGAGGACCGGCACGGGCCAGCGGGTGAACGTGGCGATGCAGCACGCGGTGCTCAACCTGTGCCGGGTCAAACTCCGTGACCAGCAGCGCCTGGCACACGGCCCGCTGGCCGAGTACCCCAACGACGACTTCGGCGACGACGTCCCCCGCTCTGGCAACGCCTCCGGCGGCGGGCAGCCCGGGTGGGCGGTGCGGTGCGCGCCGGGCGGGCCGAACGACTACGTGTACGTCATCGTCCAGCCCGTGGGCTGGCAGCCGCTGTCCGCGTTGATCGGCCGCCCGGAACTGGCCGACGATCCCGAGTGGGCCACGCCCGAGGCGCGGTTGCCGAAGCTGGCGAAGATGTTCCAGCTGATCGAGGAATGGACTGCGACCCTGCCCAAGTGGCAGGTCCTGGAGAAACTGAACGCGCATGACATTCCGTGCGGGCCGATCCTGTCCACCCGGGAGATCATCGAGGACCGCTCACTCGCCGACAACGACATGATCGTCGAGGTCGAGCATCCCGAACGCGGCACCTTCACCACGGTCGGCAACCCCCTCAAACTCTCCGACTCCCCCACCACCATCACCACCCCACCCCTCCTCGGCCAACACAACGAGGAGATATACATCGGCGAACTCGGGCTCGGCGACGAGGAGTTGGCGCTCCTCAGGGCGGGCGGGGTGATCTGACGTGGTGAACCGGAGCCATGTTCCCGGCCCTGCGGGCGGTGGTCCATGACGTGAATGAGCACGGGGTCCGGCGGCGGTGCGCGTCGGACGGACCCCGGTGATCCGTGCGCGCACGAAAGGCATTTGGACAGGGGGCGCTGGCCAGATCTTTCGACGCAAGGAGTGCTTGAAGACTATGACAACCATCGACTACTCGTCGTCCGCCTCCTACAGGGAGGTGACGGACCGCAACGGCCGCGTGTTCCGGATCGGCGAGACCGACCGGAACATCATGGGACGACCACGATGGACCATGGTGCTCTTCCCGTGGATGGGCATGCTGGGCATCAGTTCCTCGGAGTACGCGTTCACGTCGGCCGAGGACACACTGCACGAGGCTCATCTGTGGAGCAGCGGGCACATCTTCTGGCTGATGGGCGTCTGGGTGTTCTTCCAGGCGGCCATCGCCTTCCCCGCCGGACAGCTCAGGGAGAGCGGGAAGCTTCCGGCCCGCTACGCGATGATGCTGGGCGCGCTGGGCACCGTCCTCGGCTATCTGTCGCTCGCGTTCGCGCCGAACGTGATCGTGGCCTATCTGGGCTTCGGTGTGTGCAGCGGTATCGGTGCCGGTCTGGTGTACGCGACCTGCGTGAACATGGTCGGCAAGTGGTATCCGGAGCGCAAGGGCGGCAAGACCGGCATGGTCAACGGCGGTTTCGCCTACGGCTCGGTGCCCTTCGTCTTCCTGTTCACGTCGTACATGGACCTGAGCAACTACAAGGGCGTCCTGGTGACGGTCGGCCTGGTCTGCTGCTCGGTGGTGGCGTTCGCCGGCTGGTTCTTCAAGGACCCGCCGAAGAACTGGTGGCCGCCGCACGTCGACCCGCTGAGGATGACGGACGACCCGAAGATCCGGCGGGCGCTGGAGAAGAACCCGCCGGCCGTCAAGCAGTACACCCCCAAGGAGGCCGCGCGCACGCCCGTCCTGTGGATGATGTGGTTCTGCCTGCTGTGCACGGCCGGCATCAACATCTTCGGCATCGCCTTCCAGGTGCCGTTCGGCAAGGACATGGGCTTCGCGGGCGGGATCGTGGCCACGGCGATGTCGCTGAAGGCGATCGTCAACGGCACCGGGCGCGGGGTCATCGGCTGGATCTCCGACAAGTTCGGCCGCCGCAACACGCTCATCATCGTGTGTCTGGTGCTGGGCACCGCGCAGTTCGGTGTGCTGGTCTCGGGCCAGATGGGCAGCATGCCGTTCTTCCTCTTCTGCTCCATGGTCTCCGGCTTCGGCGGCGGCGCGATCTTCCCGCTGTTCGCCGCGATGACCGCGGACTACTTCGGTGAGAACAACAACGCCTCCAACTACGGCATGGTCTACAGCTCGAAGCTCATCTCGGGGCTCGTGGGCTCCGGTGTGGGCTCGATCGTGGTCGGCGCCTGGGACTACCAGGGCGCGTTCGTCCTGGCCGGCTCGATCGGCCTGGCCTCCGCGGTCCTCGCACTGTTCCTCAAGGCGCCCGGCAGGCCCCGGACCAGCCGTCGGACCGTACCCAACCCGCAACCGCTCGGCGAGGAAATGGCCTGACATGACGGCAGATCCGTACGCAGCACGCAGCGAGACCGACAAGACCGCACACTCCACCGCCGCACCACGTCCCTACCGAGAAGTGACCGACGCAGGCGGCCGTGTCTACCGCATCGGCGAGACCGACCGGGACATCCTCGGTCACTCGCGCAAGCTCATGGTGTATCTGCCCTGGATCACCATGATGGCCATCAGCGTCTTCGAGTACGCGTACGGCTCGGCCGAGGACACCCTGTCCCACGCCCACGGCTGGACGCAGAGCAACACCTTCTGGATCCTCAGTGTCTGGGTCTTCTTCCAGGCCGGCATCGCCTTCCCGGCGGGCTGGCTGCGGGAGAAGGGCGTCCTGACCGCCCGGGGGGCCATGTACATCGGCTCGGGCATGTGTCTGGTCGGGTTCCTCGCCCTGTCGCACCTGGACAACGTCTGGCTGGCGATCCTCGGATTCGGCGTCGTCGGAGGCATCGGCGCCGGACTGGTCTACGCGACCTGCATCAACATGGTCGGCAAGTGGTTCCCCGAACGCCGGGGCGCCAGGACCGGGTTCGTCAACGGCGGCTTCGCGTACGGATCACTGCCCTTCATCTTCATCTTCAACTACGGCTTCGACACGGCGAACTACCACCGGGTCCTGGACCTCATCGGCTGCTACATCCTGATCGTGGTCGTGGGCTGCGCGTTCTTCTTCAAGGACCCGCCGAAGAACTGGTGGCCCGCGGACATCGATCCGCTGACCTACGGCGGCGACGGGAAGGGTGCCGTCGCGCTCGCCAAGAACCCGCCCGCGGTACGGCAGTTCACGCCGAAGGAGGCCGTCAGGACCGGCATGCTTCCCCTCATGTGGGTCGCCCTCGTGATGACCGCGGGGGTGTCGATCTTCGGGATCTCCTTCCAGGTGGACTACGCCAAGGAGGTGGGCTTCGGCCCGTTGGTGGCGGCCTCCTCGATGGGTGTCATGGCGGTCATCAACGGCATCGGGCGCGGGGTGGTGGGCTGGCTGTCCGACAAGTGGGGCCGCAAGTCCACGCTGGTGTTCGTGATCGTGGTCCTGGGGCTCGCGCAGTTCGGCGTGATCTGGGCGGGTGACGTCAGGAGCGAGTCGCTGTTCCTGTTCTTCGCGTTCCTGTCCGGGTTCGGTGGCGGCGCGTTCTACCCGTTGTTCGCGGCGCTGACCCCGGACTACTTCGGGGAGAACTACAACGCCTCCAACTACGGACTGGTGTACAGCGGCAAGCTGATCAGCGGCCTGTTCGGGGGCGGTCTGGGCTCCATGGTCGTGGCGGCCTGGGGCTACGACGGGGCGTACGCCCTGGCCGGAGTCACCTCGATGCTCGCGGCGGCGATCGCGCTGCTGCTGCGGCAGCCGGGGCGGCCCCGGGGCAAGGCCGCGGCACCGCAGCCACAGGCCGCGGCCTGAGCACAGCGGTTCGGACATCAGGCGGCCCTCCCCCACGGCGTTCGTCGGGGGAGGGCCGCCTGATCCGCCGGCACGGGACTGTGCAACGCCCCGTGCCCGTGGGCTACTTCTCGCGGTCGTGGTACATCTTCCGCGTGTGTTCCGTGTGTTGGCGCATGACGGCGGTGGCGCGCTGCTCGTCGCGGTCGGCGATCGCGGCGATCAGCTCACGGTGCTCGATCCAGGACTGGTGACCCCGCTGCCGGGCGATCGGCGTGTAGTACCAGCGCACCCGACGATCCACCTGCCCCGCCAGCTCCGCCAGCACCGCATTGCCCGCCAGCTCCATGACCTTCGCATGCAGTCGCGCGTTCAGGGCCACCGCGGCATCCACGTCGTCCGCGGCCACCGCCCTCTCCCCCTGCGCACACAGATCCTCCAGCGCGGCAACACCGGCACTGCCCGCGTTCACAGCCGCCAACCTTGCCGCCTCCGCCTCCAGCAACGTCCGCACAGTCAGCAGCTGATCGGCCTCCTCGTCGGTCGGCTCATGCACGAACGCACCCTGCGCCGGACGCAGATCCACCCACCCCTCGGTGTTCAACCGCTGCAAAGCCTCCCGCACCGGCTGCCTCGACACCCCCAGATGACCCGCCAGCTCACTCTCCACCAGATGCTGACCAGGCTGAAGAGCACGCGTCGTGATCAACTCAAGCAGCGCACCGTAGACACGGTCGCGCAGTGGACCGGGGCGCTCGAGCCGGGGCACCGTCCCGTACGGCAGTCCTGTCGTCGGCAACATCGCGGTCCCTCCCGTGCGGCGTTCTCGCCGCAGCTGAGAGTCAAGTATGAATTGGTTTTCGCCTACAGTCTACGGCGCACAACGGCCGTGATCGCAGGGCAGGCGGGTGCGTAGCGGCAGCTCACCGGCTTGGTGACGTCACGACTCTTGCTGAGCACTCTCTCCATCCTGTAGACAATATCCAGTCGACAAAGTCGGCAGTTCCTCGGTCACCCTCACCGAACGGAGCTTCCACCCATGAAAGTCGCAGTCCTCGGCGCCGGAGCCATCGGTGCCTACGTCGGCGCGGCACTCCACCGTGCCGGCGCCGACGTCCATCTCATCGCGCGCGGTCCGCATCTGGCGGCCATGCGGGAGCACGGTGTCCAGGTCCTCAGTCCGCGCGGTGACTTCACCGCCCCTGCCCACGCGACCGACGACCCGGCCGAGATCGGCCCGGTCGACTATGTCTTCCTCGGTCTGAAGGCCAACTCGTACGCGGCGTGCGGGCCGCTGATCGAGCCCCTTCTCACCGACACCACCGCGGTCGTCGCCGCGCAGAACGGCATCCCCTGGTGGTACTTCCACCGGCACGGCGGCCCGCACGACGGCCACCGCATCGAGAGCGTGGACCCGGGGGGCGCGGTCAGTGCGGTGCTCGCTCCCTCCCGGGCCATCGGCTGTGTCGTCTACGCGGCCACGGAGCTCGAAGGGCCGGGTGTCGTACGGCACTTGGAGGGGACGCGGTTCTCCATCGGGGAGCCCGACCGCAGTCTCTCGCCCCGCTGTCTGGCCTTCAGCGAGGCCATGCAGGCCGGAGGGCTCAAGTGTCCGGTCGAACCCGATCTGCGGGACGACATCTGGCTCAAGCTGCTGGGCAACATCTCCTTCAACCCCATCAGCGCGCTGGCCCGTGCGACCATGCGCCAGATGTGCCTGCACGGCGGCACCCGCAAGGTCATCGAGACGATGATGGCCGAGACCCTCGCGGTCGCGGAGGCCCTCGGCTGCACGGTCGGGGTCTCCATCGAGCGTCGTCTGGCCGGCGCCGAGCGCGTGGGCGATCACCGCACCTCCACGCTCCAGGACCTGGAGCGCGGCAAGCCCCTGGAGCTGGACGTCCTGCTCACCGCGGTCATCGAGCTGGCGGAGATCACCGGGGTGGACGTGCCGACGCTGCGTACCGTCCACGCCCTCTCCGACCTGCTCGCGCTCCGGTCCGCCGCATGACGGACCTGGGCGCCCACACCATCGGGTCGGGAGTCCGGTACCGGCCGAACGCCGGTACCGGGGTCCCGATGGCCCATGCGATCGGCCGGGAGATCGTGCGAGCGGGGCTGGCCGACCGGGAGTTCATCGAGCGCTCGACCTCCGGCTTCGAGGAGTACAGGCGGCTCGTCGAGCCGTGGACGGTGTCGCTCGCGGTGAAGGTGACGGGCGTACCGGCGGCCGCGGTGAGGGAGTTGGCGTACCGCTGGGGGCACGGGGAGCCGGTGGGGGTGTTCGACGGCGTCGGGCTGGCGGAGGCCCGCGCGCTGGCCGACCTGTCGCTGCTCACCGGGCGCGGTCACGGCGACCCGAGACGGCGTACGCCGTTCCACCTGGTCCGGCATACGCCTCCCGTCGATCTGACGGACGAGACGTATCCGGTCCGGCTGACCAGAGGACGCCGTCTCGGCACGGACAACTCCCGGCTGCTGAGGAGTGGTTCGGCGTCGTCGCTGCGGCGGGCCGAGTGTGTCGAGCTGAGTCCGGAGGACGCCGAGCGCTTCGGGGTGGTGGTCGGCGAGGAGGTGCGGGTCGCCACCCGGCGGGGTGCGACGACGGCGCCGGTGTGGGTGGATCCGGCGTTGCGGCCGGCTCTGGCGTTCATGACCGGCCGCCCGCCGGACGGGACGGGTGCCGAACGGGCGGCGGCGAAGGCCAGTTGTCCGATCGCGGGGGCCGTCGAGTTCGAGGCGGCCGCGGTCCGGATCGAGAGGATGCCCGTCGGGACGGTTCGGAGGTGAGACCCTCCCTCGCCGTCGGCCTCGCCACCGAAACCGGCTCACCCTCATCGGCTGCCTCCGCGGCCACTCCATGAACGTGCACGCGGGAGAGGAGCGCCTCACCCCGGCGGTCGTTCCGGCCGTCCGGGGCTGACGGTCCTCCCCGCTGCACGCGGCGGGACCCCGACCGGCGGGGAGCGCCCCCTGCGCCCTCGGGGTCCCGCCTCAGTCGTGTGCGGTCAGCACTTCTCCCGCAGCGAGTGCAGGTGGGCGCTGGAGCGGCGGGCGAAGGTGAACGACTCGGCGGGCTGGTCGTGTTCGGCCTGCCAGTGGTGGGCGAGGCGTTCGCCCCGCAGGCGGGTCACGGCGGAGATGAACTTCTGGTAGTTGATGTCGCCGTCGCCGACGTCGGTCATGCGGTAGCCGTAGGTGTCGGCAGGGTCGCGCACCCCGTCCTTGACGTGGAAGAGCGGGTAGCGGTGGGGCTGCCTGAGGACGTAGTCCAGGGGCTCGAAGGGTGCGGGTGTGCCGTCGGGCCGCCGGGAGAAGCGGAACTGGCCGGAGTACGCCCAGAAGATGTCCATCTCCAGGAACACCAGGTCGGGGTCGGTCTCCTTGAGCAGCACGTCGTAGAGCCGGACCTTGGGGTTGTCGGTGGCGAAGGAGAACTCCTCGGAGTGGTTGTGCTGGTAGAACTTCATGCCGCGGGCCTTCGCGGCCGCGCCGTAGGTGTTGAACTCCTCGGCGGCACGCTTCCACGCGTCGACGGTCGAGCCGTAGCGGAACGGTCCCGAGGCGGTGCCTATGTGCTTGAGGCCGAGGGCCTGGGCGTCGTCGAGGACCTGGGTGAGGTTCTGGGCGAAGGTGTAGGCGTTCGGGTCGTCGGAGTAGTAGCCGACGTGGCTGCCGATCGGGTTCAGTCCGTGGTCGCGGGCCAGGCGCCTGAGCTGGGCGAGGGTGATCGGTCCGGCCGAGCCCTGGCTGTAGCCGGCGAACTCGACCTCGTCGTAGCCGTACTTCTCCAGTTCGGCGAAGACCGGCGCGAAGCCGAGGGTGGAGACCTTGTCGCGGAGGCTGTAGAGCTGGATGCCGAGGCGGCCGGGGGGCAGGACCGGGCGTCCGCGGCCGTGGCCGGTGGTGCCGGTCGCGGCCTGGGTGGCGGCGCCGGCCGGGGAGGCCGCGGTGCCCAGCAGCACGGCGGCGGTGGCGCCCGCGGCCACGCCGAGCATGCCTCGTCTGGTGAGGCGGTGGGTGAGTTCGGGGTCGGACTGGAACCTGCGGCTCATGTCTGGACTCCTCGGGGTCACAGGGCGTTGTCAGTGGCGGGTGCTTCACTGGGGACCGGTCGGGAAAGACCGGCCAGCCGGAGCAGGAGTGACTTCACGTCGGTGGCCGCGATGCGGTCGCCGACAGCACGGGGGGTGGAGCAGATGAGCAGCGGACCTTCGTCGTCGCTCTCGGGCAGGCGGCCGTGGCTGCCGCGAATAGGCGACGGGTCGAGGGGCACGACCGCCATGCGGTAGCGCAGGCCGAGCTTCTTGCGGGCCAGTGCGGTGGCCGCCTTGACCTTGACGTACGGGTCGAGCGGGTCCATGAAGAGTTCGACCGGGTCGTAGCCGGGTTTGCGGTGGATCTCGACGAGCTGCGCGAAGTCGGGCGCGCGGTCGTCGTCGAGCCAGTAGTAGTACGTGAACCAGGCGTCCGGCTCCGCCACGGCGACGAGTTCGCCGGCACGCGGATGGTCGAGGTGGTGGGCCTTCTTGCCCTCGTCGTCGAGGAGTTGCCCGATGCCGGGCAGGCCGTCGAGGGCGGCGCGGGTGGCGTCCAGGTCCTCGGGGCGGCGGACGTAGACGTGGGCGATCTGGTGGTCGGCGACGGCGAAGGCGCGGGAGGCCATCGGGTCGAGGTACTCCATGCCGTCCTGGGTGTGCACCTCGAGGAGACCGGCGCGGCGCAGGGCGCGGTTGATGTCGACCGGTCGGCTGACGCGGGTGATGCCGTACTCGGACAGGGCGACGACGGTACGCCCCTCCGCGCGGGCGTCGTCCAGGAGCGGGGCCAGTGCCCGGTCGAGGTCGGCTGCTGCTTTGAGGGAGCGTGGGTCGTCGGGCCCGAAGCGTTGCAGGTCGTAGTCGAGGTGGGGGAGGTAGCAGAGCGTCAGGTCGGGGTGGCGGGTGGCCATGATGTGGCGGGTGGCGTCGATGATCCACTGGCTGGAGACGAGGTCGGCGCCGGGTCCCCAGAAGTGGAAGAGGGGGAAGGTGCCGAGTTTCTCGGTGAGTTCGTCGTGCAGGGCCGGGGGCCGGGTGTAGCAGTCGGGTTCCTTGCGGCCGTCGGCGTAGTAGACGGGACGGGGGGTGACGGTGACGTCGGTGTCGGCGCCCATGGCGTACCACCAGCAGATGTTGGCCACGGTGTAGCCGGGGTGGGCGCGGCGGGCGGCGTCCCACAGTTTGTCGCCGGCGACCAGGCCGTTGTGCTGACGCCACAGCAGGACCTCGCCCAGCTCGCGGAAGTACCAGCCGTTGCCGACGATGCCGTGCTCGGCGGGGTGGGTGCCGGTGAGGAAGGTGGACTGGGCGGCGCAGGTGACGGCGGGCAGGACGGTGCCGAGCGGGGCATGGGAGCCGGAGCGGGCGAGGGTCTTGAGGTGGGGCATGTGGTGGAGGAGGCGGGGGGTGAGGCCGACGACGTCGAGGACGAGGAGGGGGGTCGGGCCCGTTGTCGGGGTGTGGTGGGTCATGGCAGCTCCTTGAGGCCGAGGTCCGTCAGCAGGTCGCGCACGAGGGTGAGTTCGGCGGCGATGCCGTCGGCGAGCTGCGGGCGGCCGCGGGGGCGGAGTTCGGGAGGGAGGGCCTGCCAGGTGTAGGTCTCCACCTCCAGGTGGCGGGTGAGGGGGCGGGAGCCGCCGACGAGCCGGGTGAGGGTGGACTCGAGGACCGGGAGCGTGGAGGTGAGGGGGGCGGCGGGGGCCGCGTGCAGGGGGACGTGGAAGTGGGCGCGCCAGGGTGCTCCGTCGGGCAGGGCGTCGCCGGTGAGTGCTTCGCCGAGGTCGTCGGTGCCGCGCAGTCCGGCGGCGGTGGAGGTGCGGGTCTGGTGCAGGAAGCGGGGTTCGTCGAAGGCGGCGAGTGCCTCGCGGACCTCGGGCAGGTGGGGGTGTTCGGCGTGCAGGGCGGCGGAGAGCTGGGTCTTGACGACGGGGACGCGGGCTTCGGTGAGGGCGTCCAGGGCGGTGTGCGGGTCTTCGAAGGAGGTGGCGAGGTGGCAGGTGTCGACGCAGATGCCGATGCGGTCGTGGGCGATCGCGGTCAGGGGGGCGAGGGCGTCACGGGTGGTCTCGACGACGCAGCCGGGTTCGGGTTCGAGTCCGACGCGGATGGAGCGGCCGGTCAGTTCCTGGAGGGCGTCGAGGCGTTCGGCGAGGGTGCGCAGGGCGGTGCGGGCCTTGTCGGCGCTCGCGTCGTCGTAGGGGGTGCGCCAGGCCAGCGGGAGGGTGGAGATGCTGCCTTCGGTGACGTCGTCGGGGAGGAGGCCGGTCAGGACGCGGGCCAGGGCGGTGGTGTGGTCGAGGCGTTCGGGGTCGGTCCAGTCGGGCCGGTAGACGCGGTACTTGACCTCCTCGGCGCCGAAGCCCTCGTAGGGGAAGCCGTTGAGGGTGACGACTTCGAGGCCGCGGCGGTCGAGTTCCCCGCGCAGGCCGCGCAGCGCGGAGGGGTCGCTGACCAGGGCGTGGGCGGCGTCGTGGGCGAGCCAGAGGCCGATGCCGAGGCGGTCGCGGCCGAGGCGGCGGCGGACGGGCTCGCAGTGGTCGCGGAGCTGGGCGAGGACGCCGTCGAGGGTTTCGGCGGGGTGGACGTTGGTGCAGTAGGCGAGGTGGACGGTGGTGCCGTCGGGGTGGCGGAAGCGCATGGCTCACGCCTCCGTGGTGCGCGGGCCCCGGAGGATGGAGTTGCCCTCGTGGGTGGGGTCGGTGACCGGCACGTCGAGGTTCAGGCGGCCGCTGAATCCGTAGAAGGCGACGGGGTTGCGCCACAGGACGCGGTCGACGTCGTCCTCGGTGAAGCCTTCGGCGAGCATCAGGTCGGCGACCTTGCGGGTCTTGAGGGGGTCGCTGCGGCCCCAGTCGGCGGCGGAGTTCACCAGGACCTGTTCGGGGCCGTACTCCCGCAGGAGGGCGACCATGCGCTCCTCGTCCATCTTGGTGTCGGGATAGACGGAGAAGCCCAGCCAGCAGCCGCTGTCCTTGGCCTCCTTGACGGTGGTCTCGTTGAGGTGGTCGATCAGGACCCGGTCCGTCGGCAGGTCGGACTCACGGACGACGTCGAGGGTGCGGCGCAGGCCGGCGAGCTTGTCGCGGTGCGGGGTGTGGACGAGCGCGGGCAGCTCGTGGTCGGCGGCGAGCTGGAGCTGGGCGGCCAGCGCGGTGTCCTCGGCGGGGGTCATGGAGTCGTAGCCGATCTCGCCGACGGCGACGACCTGGTCCTTGACGAGGTAGCGGGGCAGTTCGTCGAGGACGGGCAGGCAGCGCGGGTCGTTGGCCTCCTTGGGGTTGAGGGCGAGGGTGCAGTGGTGGGCGATGCCGTACTGGGCGGCGCGGAAGGGTTCCCAGCCCAGCAGGGAGTCGAAGTAGTCGAGGAAGGTGGCGGGAGAGGTGCGGGGCTGGCCCAGCCAGAAGGACGGTTCGACCACGGCCCGCACGCCGGCGGTGTGCATGGCCTGGTAGTCGTCGGTGGTGCGGGACGTCATGTGGATGTGGGGGTCGAAGATGCGCATCAGGACTCCTTGCCGTGGGTGCCGTCCGCGTGGTCGGGGCCGTGGTCGGCGGCCGGCGCGGGTGGGGTGGCGGTGGGGTCGGTGAGGGTCAGGACGCGGTGCAGGTCCTCCGGTACGGGGCGGCCCGCGGCGGTGCGTTCGGCGGCGTAGTCGCCGAGCATGCGGGCGAGTTCGGTGTCGGCGCGGGCCCGGCGGTCGAGGTCGGCCACCTCGGTCACGGGCACGCCGGTGAACAGGCACTTGAGGACGGCGTGGCGCCAGTGGTGGGCGTCGAGGTGGCGGGCGGCGTAGGGGCCGACGGCAGCGGCCAGGAGCCGGGTGTCGTTGGTGCGCAGGGCGTCCTCGACGAGCGGGAGGGCCTGCGGTCCGGGTACGAGGTGGGGCAGGGCGTGCAGGACGGCGCGGCGTTCGGCGGCGGTGCCCTGGGCGTAGACCCGGGTCAGGGCGTCGGGGTCGGCGCGGGCCGCGTGCAGGATCAGGATGCGGGCGGCGTCGGCGTGTTCGGGGCCGCAGCGGCGTCCGGCCTCGGCGAGGCGCAGCTCCCACACGGAGATCGGGCCGTGGGTGCCGGGGTGGGCGGCGGCCTCGTCGAGGGCCTTCTCGAGCCAGTCGCGGGCGGCGTCGTCGAGGCGGTCGGCGAGGTGGCTGTGCAGGTCGTGCAGCGGGGTCCGGGCGAGGGTGGTGCCCTGGGTGTCTGCCGCGGGGGTCGCCTGGTGGGCCTGGGGGTGGGTCATGGAGTGCTTCCTTGTGAGAGCGCCACTGCCTGACGGAGGGAGGGGAGGGAGTGTTCGGCGAGGTGGGGGGCCGCGTGGGGATGCCGGTGCAGGTCGACGGTGGTTCGGGCATGGGTGGCCGCCGACCGTGGAACGCCGGGCGCGTCGTACGCGAACCCCGCTCAGGAGGGGAAAGACGGCGGGCGGGGGTCCGGCGTCCCCCGCCCGTCGCCGCTCAGCCGCCCTTGACGGGCAGTTCTCTGATCCGGATGTCGCGGAAGGACACCCGGTCGTCGGCTCCGTGGTTCTGGATGCCGACATGCCCGTCACGCAGGCTCCGGGCCGGGTCGGTGTTGGTGAAGTCGTTGATCTTCACGCCGTTGAGCCAGACGCGCAGGCGTTCGCCCTCCACGCGGATCTCGTACGTGTTCCACTCCCCCGGCGGGTTCAGCGCGCGGTCGCGTTTGTCCAGGTCGGCGGAGCGGAAGCCGTAGACGGACCCGGTCGTCTTCTCGGGTACGTCGGTGGCGTCGATCTGGATCTCGTAGCCGTTGTCCACGGCGGACCAGGGGTCGTCCGAGGGCGGGAAGCCCACGAAGACACCGGAGTTGTCGTCTCCGGAGGCGCCGGCCGTCTTCCAGTCGAGCTTCAGGGAGTACGAGCCGAAGCCCTGGCCGGAACCGGCGTACCAGAGCATCCCCATGCCGCCGGACGAGGTGAGTGTGCCGTCGTCGGACAGGGCGAAGGAGCCGGGTCCCGCCTGTTTCCAGTCGGTCAGTGAGGCGGCCGTGCCGTCGAAGAGCGGGCGGTAGCCGTTCTCCGGCCGGCAGTCGGCCTGTGCGTCGCCGGTCGCGTACCGGAGGCCGCCCAGCAGGTGGCCGCGGAAGGCTGGGTCGGCGTAGGACTCCTTGGTGTGGCCGAAGCCGGTGTAGAAGGCCCGGCCGCCCTGGTAGGCCTGGCACCAGGCGATGGGGTGGTCGCCGTTCATGGTGCCGCCGGTGTAGGACGACTCGTCGAGGGAGGCCAGGACGTGGACCCGCTCGCGGGGGTTGGAGCGGTAGTTGTACCACTCGTCGGTGCGGTTCCACGCCGGGGGCAGATCCGATGTGGAGGGGTGGGCCCGGTCCTCGACGGTCACCGTGGCCGGCTGGATCGCCGGGTGCGACTGGAAGTAGGCGCCGGCGAGGCCGCCGTAGAACGCCCAGTCGTACTCGGTGTCGGCGGCCGCGTGGATGCCGACGTATCCGCCGCCGCCGCGGATGTAGCCCTCGAACGCCCGCTGCTGTGCGGGGTCGAGGACGTCACCGGTGGTGGAGAGGAAGACGACGGCGTCGTAGCGGCGCAGGTTGCGTGGCGTGAAGGCGGCCGCGTCCTCCGTGGCGTCGACCGTGAAGCCGGCGCCCTGCCCCAGTTCGCGTACGGCCGTCACGCCGTCGGGGATCGAGTCGTGCCGGAAGCCGGCCGTCTTGGAGAAGACCAGCACCCGTGTGGTGTCGGCGCTGTGCGACGCGGCGGGCTGGGACACGCAGCCGACGAGCAGGGCCGCGCCGGCAACTGCCGTGGACCATCGTTTGGTTGTGTTCATGAGATCCCTCCTCTCAGCCGGGTGGTGGCGGCCGGCGTGGGGCCGGTGAGCAGGGCCACCGCTCTGTGCCGAGGGGTGCGGGGTCTGTGGGTCCCGATTCTGCCGGTCGGGGTGGTGCGGTCTTTCCCGTGCACGGTTGCCTCCGGAGTGGGGCCGGACGTACGGGTGGGTGTGGGTACGCCGGGATGCGCCGTCATCCCGGAACTGAGCGGTGCGGCTTACTCGTTGCCTCCGAACGCGGCGTCGAAGGAGGCCGACGGGGGTTCGAAGTCGTACTTCTTGAGGCTCTTGAGCGCCTCGGGCGCGCCCTGGAGACGGTCCATCCCGGCGTCCTCCCACTCGACCGAGATCGGGCCCTGGTAGTCGATGGAGCGCAGCATCCGGAACACGTCCTCCCACGGCACGTCCCCGTGACCGGCCGAGACGAAGTCCCAGCCGCGGCGCGGATCACCCCAGGGCAGATGGGAGCCCAGACGGCCGTTGCGGCCGTCGAGACGCCTGCGCGCCTCCTTGCAGTCCACGTGGTAGATCCGGTCCCGGAAGTCGTACAGGAAACCCACCGGGTCCAGGTCCTGCCACACGAAGTGCGAGGGATCGAAGTTCAGCCCGAACGCCGGACGGTGACCGACCGCCTCCAGAGCCCGCCGGGTCGTCCAGTAGTCGTAGGCGATCTCACTGGGATGGACCTCGTGCGCGAACCGCACACCCACCTCGTCGAAGACGTCCAGGATCGGGTTCCAGCGCCGGGCGAAGTCCTCGTAGCCCCGCTCGATCATCGACTCGGGCGCGGGCGGGAACATCGCCACCAGATGCCAGATCGCCGAGCCGGTGAAACCGATCACGGTCTCCACCCCGAAGGCGGCAGCCGCCCGCGCGGTGTCCTTCATCCGCTCCGCGGCCCGCCGCCGGACCCCTTCCGGATCACCGTCGCCCCAGATCACCTGCGGCAGGATCGCCTGGTGGCGCTCGTCGATGATGGCGTCGCAGACGGCCTGGCCGACCAGATGGTTGGAGATCGCCCAGCAGCTGAGGCCGTACTTGTCGAGCAGCGCGTGCCGGGAGTCCAGGTACGAGGGGTCGGCGAGCGCCTTGTCGACCTCGAAGTGATCGCCCCAGCAGGCGAGTTCGAGACCGTCGTAACCGAACTCGCGGGCCAGCCGGCAGACCTCTTCGAGAGGCAGGTCGGCCCACTGACCGGTGAACAGGGTGAACTGACGCGGCATGGTTCCGGGCCTCCTCAGACGGCGATCGGGGTGTAGACGGAGTTCTTCTCGGCGCTCTCCTCCACGGCCGCGAGCACCCGCTGCACCTGGAGCCCGTCGGCGAAGGAGGGTTCGGGGCGGCGGCCCTCGGCGATGGCGTGGACGAGGTCGCGGGCCTGGTGGACGAAGGTGTGCTCGTAGCCCAGGCCGTGGCCGGGCGGCCACCAGGCGTCCAGGTAGGGGTGGTCGGGCTCGGTGACCAGGATGCGGCGGAAGCCTGCGTGCGTGCCGGGTTCCGTGGCGTCGTGGTAGGCGAGTTCGTTGAGGCGTTCCAGGTCGAAGGCCAACGAGCCGCGGTCCCCGTTGAGTTCGATGCGCAGGGCGTTCTTGCGGCCGGTCGCGTACCGGGTGGCCTCGAAGGAGGCGAGGGCGCCGGAGGTGAAGCGTCCGGTGAACAGGGCCGCGTCGTCGACGGTGACCTGACCGGTGCCGCTGCCGGAGACGGCGGACAGGCCCTTGACCGCGCCCCCGGCCAGCGGCCGTTCCCGTACGAAGGTCTCCGTCAGGGCGGACACTCCGGACAGCGGTTCTCCCGCCAGGTACTGGGCGAGGTCGACGATGTGCGAGCCGAGGTCGCCGAGCGAGCCCGAGCCCGCCTTTTCCCTGCGCAGCCGCCAGGTCAGCGGGGCCTGCGGGTCCACGAGCCAGTCCTGCAGGTAGACCACCCGGACGTGCCGCAGCCTGCCGAGCCGGCCCTCGGCCACCATCCGGCGGGCCAGGGCGGTGGCGGGCACTCTGCGGTAGTTGAAGCCGACCATCGTCAACTGGCCGCGCTCGTACGCTTCTTCGGCGGCCCGGGTCATCGCCCGGGCCTCGTCGACGGTGTTGGCGAGGGGTTTCTCGCACAGCACGTGCTTGCCCGCGGCGAGGGCGGCGACGGCGATCTCGGCATGGCTGTCGCCGGGGGTGCAGATGTCGACGAGGTCGACGTCGTCCCGCTCGATCAGGGCCCGCCAGTCGGTCTCGGCGGCCGCCCAGCCGTGCCGGTCCGCGGCCCGGCGCACGGCGTCCGTGTCCCGTCCGCAGATCACCGAGAGCACGGGGCGGCGGGGCAGGTCGAAGACGCGTCCGGCGGTCCGCCAGCCCTGGGAGTGGGCGGCGCCCATGAAGGCGTAGCCGACCATGCCGACCCGGAGCGGCGGCACCTCGGCCCCTTCTGACTGCTGCGGCTGTGCCATGCGCGATGTCCTCCTCGTCGTCGTGGCGCGGTGGGGGGTGCAGCCCGGTCCGTCGACGAACCGGGCTGCTGGGACCTGCCCCGCGGATCGGTCCGGCCGGGGCGTGCTGCCACCGGCCTGCCCGGCCCGTGGAGCAGGTGCCGGATCGGTACGCCTCACTTGAAGCCGGTGGACATGTACTGGTCGACGTTGGTCTTGTCGACGACGGCCGAGTAGAGGGTGAGCGAGGCCGGGATCTCGAACTCGGAGAGGCCGCCGATCCCCTTGGACTGGCCGAGGGCGCGGGCGAGGTCGATCGCCGAGGCGGCCATCGTCGGCGGGTAGAGGACGGTCGCCTTCAGGACGCCGTTGTCCTGCTTGATGGCCTGGAAGGCGGACAGGGCGCCGGCGCCTCCGACCATCAGGAAGTCGTCGCGGCCGGCCTGGTCGATGGCGCGCAGCGCACCCACGCCCTGGTCGTCGTCGTGGTTCCACAGCGCGTCGAAGCTCGACTGGGCCTGGAGGAGCTGCGCCATCTTGGCCTGCCCGGACTCCACGGTGAACTCGGCGGCCTGGCGGGCCACTTTCCTGATGTTGGGGTAGTTCTTCAGGGCGTCGTCGAAGCCCTTGGTGCGCTGCTTGGTGAGTTCCAGGTTGTCGAGTCCGGCCAGTTCGATGACCTTGGCGTTCGACTTGCCCTTGAGCTTCTCGCCGATGTAGTGGCCGGCGTTGAGGCCCATGCCGTAGTTGTCGCCGCCGATCCAGCAGCGGTACGCCTGCGGGGTGTTGAAGATCCGGTCCAGGTTCACCACCGGGATCCCGGCACGCATCGCCTTCAGCCCGACCTGGGTGAGCGCCTTGCCGTCGGCCGGCAGGATCACCAGCACGTCGACCTTCTTGTTGATCAGGGTCTCGATCTGCCCGATCTGCTGGGCGGTGTCGTTGGAACCCTCGGTGATCTCCAGAGTGACGTCCGAGTACTTCTTCGCCCGGTTCTTGGCGTTGTCGTTGATCGCGTTGAGCCAGCCGTGGTCGGCCTGCGGCCCGGCGAAGCCGATCGTGACTTCCTTACCCGGCTTGTCGTCGGCGGCCGGCTGGTCGTTCGCGGCCGGCGACTCGTCCTTGGAGTCATTGCTGGTGCAACCTGCGAGGAGGGCACCTGCCCCGACGGCTGCGGTTCCGAAGAGCAGTCCTCTGCGGCTCGTAAGCTCAGGCATATCCGTGAACCCTTTCCTCAGGTCGTGCTTGCGGTACGGCGCTGGACCAGCACGGCGGCGACGATGATCGCGCCCTTGGCGATCTGCTGGACGTCGCTCTGCAGGTTGTTCAGGGCGAAGATGTTGGTGATCGTGGTGAAGATGAGGACTCCGAGCACGGAGCCGGTGATGGTGCCGCGCCCCCCGCTGAGCAGGGTTCCGCCGATGATGGCGGCGGCGATGGCGTCGAGCTCGTAGAGGTTGCCGTTGGTGTTCTGGCCGGAGCCGGACAGGATGATCAGCAGGAAGGCGGCGATGCCGCAGCACAGTCCGGACAGCAGGTAGAGGTAGAGGCGCTGGCGGCGGACGTCGATGCCGGCCAGGCGTGCCGCCTCCGCGTTGCCGCCGACCGCGACGGTGCGCCGGCCGAAGGTGGTGCGGTTCAGCACCAGCCAGCCGATGATCGTCACGACTGCGAAGACCATGACGAGCGGCGGTATCCCGAGGACGTAGGCGTCGCGCTCCCCCAGGTCCAGGACGGAGGACACGGTGACGATCTGCGTCCGGCCGTCGGTGATCTGGAGGGCGAGTCCGCGGGCCGAGGCGAGCATGGCGAGGGTGGCGATGAACGGGACCATGGCGCCGTACGCGATGAGCAGCCCGTTGACCAGGCCGCAGCCGACTCCGACGAGCACCGCGGTGAAGAGGATGCCCGCGAAGCCGTACTCCTGGGTGGCGACGGTGGTGGCCCACACTGAGGCGAGGGCGACGATCGCGCCGACGGAGAGGTCGATGCCTCCCGAGGTGATGACGAAGGTCATGCCGACGGTGACGACACCGATCACCGAGGCCTGGGTGAGGACGAGTTGGAGGTTGCGGGTGTCGAGGAACTCGTCGGGCTTGGTGATGCCGCCGATGAGGATCAGGACGGCGAGCACGCCGAGGAGGGAGAGGGTGCGGACGTCGGCGCGGGCGAACACCCCGCGCCAGGCAGGCGATTCGCTCACCGAAGGCACTTTGTCGGCGCTTCCCCGGGGCGGGGACACAGGCTGCGTCATGACACCGGGCTTCCTTCCATGACGAGGTCGAGTACACGGTGTTCGTCGAGCTCGCGGGCGGGCGCCCGGTGCACGACACGGCCCTCGCGGAGCACCAGGACACGGTCGGCGAGGCCAAGCACCTCGGGGACCTCGCTGGAGACCAGCAGTACGGCCAGTCCCTCGTCGGCGAGGCGCCGGACGACCGCGTACAGCTCGGCGCGGGCGCCGACGTCGACGCCCCGGGTGGGCTCGTCGAGCAGCAGGACGCGGCAGCCGCGCAGCAGCCAGCGGGCCAGGACGGCTTTTTGCTGGTTCCCGCCGGACAGGGTGCGGATCGGCACGGCGGGGTTGTCGGGCCGCAGCGACAGCTCACGGGTCGCCGCCCGGGCGGCACCGAGTTCGGCGCGCCGGTCCAGCCAGCCGGCCCGGGAGAAGCGGGACATGGAGGAGACGGACACATTGCGGGTGACCGACTCCAGCATCAGCAGGGCCTGTGCCTTGCGTTCCTCGGGGGCGAGCCCGATGCCGGCGCGGACGGCGGCGCGGACGCTGCCGGGCTTGAGAGCCCTTCCGTCGACGGTGACGTGACCGGCGGTGGGCTTGCGGGCTCCGTAGATCGTCTCCAGGATCTCGGAGCGTCCCGAACCGACGAGCCCGGCGAGGCCGACGATCTCCCCGGGGTGCACCACCAGGTCCAGGGGCTCGAACTCGCCCTGGCGGGTGAGTCCTTGGACCTCCAGCAGTGGCTTGCCCTCGCCCTTCGCGTCGGTGGGCGGCCGCTGCGGGAAGACGTACTCGACGTTGCGGCCCGTCATCAGCGCCACGATCTCGCGTGTCGGCGTCGACTTGGCGGGCAGCCCGACCGCGACGGCCCGGCCGTCCTTGAGGACGGTGACCCGGTCGCCGATCCTCCGGATCTCCTCCAGTCGGTGGGAGATGTAGACGACGGCGACGCCCTCGGCGGTGAGGCCGGCGACGATCCGGAAGAGGTTGTCGACCTCGTCCGGGTCGAGGGCGGCGGACGGCTCGTCCATCACGATGAGGCGCACGTCGTGGGAGAGGGCCCGCGCCATGGACACGATCTGCTGCTGCGCCGCCGACAACTCCCCCACCAGGCGCGCCGGATCGATCTCCGGGTGCCCGAGTCGTCGCAGCAGGGCGGCGGTCGACTGCCGGGCCGCCTTGCCGCGTACGACGAACCCGGCCGTGGTGGGTTCATGGCCGAGGTGGACGTTCTCGGCCACGGACAGGTGCTCCACCAGGTCGAGTTCCTGGTAGATGGTGGCGATGCCGAGGC
This sequence comes from Streptomyces sp. SAI-135, assembly GCF_029893805.1. Lineage (NCBI taxonomy): Bacteria > Bacillati > Actinomycetota > Actinomycetes > Kitasatosporales > Streptomycetaceae > Streptomyces > Streptomyces sp. SAI-135. The sequence continues at coordinate 7,467,868 of NZ_JARXYP010000002.1, read as the reverse complement.
GCATGGCGGCGATCGGCGAGCGCAGGGAGACCTCCTCGCCGCGCCAGCGCAGGCGGCCGGTGTCGGGCTGGTGGGCGCCGGCCAGCACCTTGATGAGGGTGGACTTCCCGGCGCCGTTCTGGCCGAGCAGGCAGTGCACCTCACCGGCCTGGACGTCGAGGTCGACGCCGTCGAGGGCCCGGACGCCGGGGAACGACTTGGTGATGCCGGACATGCTGAGCAGCGGTGGTTCTGGTGCCATGAGATCCCCTTGGCGGGCGTGCGGCCGGTTTCAGGGCAGGGCGAAGCAGGGCGCTGTGCGGGTGGGCCGTGACAGAGGCGGGTGCCTACGCGGGTGAGAACAGGTGGTCGCTGATGAGCCGGGCCGCGCCGATGACTCCGGCGGTGGGGCCCAACTCGCCCAGCACGATGGGCAGGTTGCCGGTCGCCAGCGGCAGTGACTGGCGGTAGACCTGGGTGCGGATCGCGGCGAGCAGGGTGTGGCCGAGGCCGGTCACACCGCCGCCGATCACCACCAGGCCCGGGTTGAAGAAGGAGACCAGTCCGGCGATGACCTGGCCGGTCCGGTTGCCGCCCTCACGGATCAGGTCGAGGGCGGTGGCGTCACCGGCGGCCGCGGCGGCGGCGACGTCGACGGCCGTCAGCCCGCCGTTCGCCTCGAAGCGCAGGGCGAGTTCCTCCGAGCGTCCCTGCTCGACGGCCTCCACGGCGTCCCGGGCGAGGGCCGCGCCGCTGAAGTGGGCTTCCAGGCAGCCACGGTTGCCGCAGGCGCACGGGCGGCCGTCGGGCACGGCCTGGATGTGCCCGATGTCGCCCGCGCTGCCCGTCACCCCGCGGTGGACCTCACCGCCGGCGACGATGCCGCAGCCGATGCCGGTGCCGATCTTGACGCAGAGGAAGTCGCCCACGGAGCGGGCCACGCCCGCGTGCATCTCCCCCATCGCCATCAGGTTCACGTCGTTGTCGACCATGACCGGGCAGCCGAGTTCCTGGCTGAGCGCCTCCCGCACGGGGAAGCCGTCCCAGCCCGGCATGATCGGTGGAGCCACCGGTACGCCCTCGGGGAAGCGGACCGGTCCCGGGACGCCGATGCCGGCGCCGTCGAAGCCCTCCGCGAGTCCCGAGGCCCTCAGCTTCGCGGCCATGGACAGGACCTGCTCGAAGACCGCGACCGGGCCCTCGCGGACGTCCATGGGCTGGTTGAGGTGTCCGAGGATCTCCAGTTCGGCGTTGGTGACGGCGACGTCGACCGAGGTCGCGCCGATGTCCACGCCGAGGAACCGCAGGTTGGGGGCGAGCCGGATGTTGTGGGAGCGGCGGCCGCCCCTGGAGGCGGCGAGTCCGTCGGCCACGATCAGGCCCGTCTCCAGCAGCCGGTCCACCTCCACGGCCAGCTTGGACCGTGACAGGTCGACCTGATCGCCCAGCTGCGCACGGGAGTTGGGCCCTCCGTCGCGCAGCAGTTTGAGCAGCTTGGCCTGATGCGCGTTCGCGGGTCGTGCCGTCATGCGTCTCACGAGCCCCTCCCCGCCTCTTTCGGCCACCGGTCTGCCGGGCTTTCGAGGGGAACGTAGCAGCGGTTGTCGCACCTGGGAAGAAGCTGTGCGCAGATTGATGCCCACTTTTCCCACTCGCAGGACAAAGACGTGCCTGCCTCTGGTGTCCCGACGTGTGCCCCCGCAGGATAGGGCCGACGGAGGGGGAGCACATGTTCGTGGTGACGGGTGCGACGGGCAATGTGGGCGCCGAACTCGTGCGGGCGCTGGCGGCGTCCGGTGAGCGGGTACGGGCGGTCAGCCGGGCCGGGCGGAGCGAGGGGTTGCCGGCGGGGGTGACGGCCGTGGCGGGAGATCTGAACCGGCCCGAGACCGTGCGGGACGCGCTGGACGGCGTACGCGGGCTGTTCCTGATGCCCGGATACGGCGGGCAGCGGCAGATCCTCGCGGACGCGCGAGCCGCCGGTGTGCGGCGCGTGGTGCTGCTCTCCGGACTGTCGGCGGGCACCGGCGACCGGGACAACGCGGTCGCCGGGTATCTGCTCGCCGCGGAGGACGCGGTGCGCGCGTCGGGGCTCGACTGGACGTTCGTCCGCCCGACGAGCTTCATGACCAACGCGCTGCGGCTCGCGGACCAGATCCGCGCGGGTGACACGGTCCGGGTGCCGTTCCCCGACGCGCGCACCACCGACATCGACCCCTACGACATCGCCCAGGTAGCCCAACGCGCGCTGCTGTCCGACGGGTTCGCGGGCCGTGTGCTCGAGGTCACCGGTCCCGAGGCGCTGTTGCCGGCCGATCGTGTCCGGATCCTCGGCGAGACACTCGGCCGGGGCCTGCGTGCCGTGGGACTGGGGCACGAGGAGGCACGGGCCGAGATGGAGGCGACCGGCATGCCGAAGCCCTACGTCGACGCCTTCTTCCGTTTCTTCGTGGACGGCACGCTGGACGAGTCGGTGGTGCTGCCCACGGTGGAGCAGATCACGGGCCGCTCACCGCGCACCTTCGCCCAGTGGGCAGAGGACCACGCGGAGGCGTTCCGGTGAGATGACCTACGCCCGCCACCGCGCGCGAGATGACGCCCACGCGCGCTCGCCGCGCTCCCCGGCCAGGACGGAACCACCGCGCCCGGCGAGGCCTCCGCACCAGCGCGCGGCGCCCGCCGCCGGCCGCGCCCGGCGATCACCGGTGCTCGGGGCCCGGTGCCCGATCCGGGGCCGGTGCCCCGGGCGCTGTGCCTCCGACGGCCGGGACGTCTCCAGCTCCCGCTATGCCGGGTCGCCTGGGGTGAGGGAGGGGGATCGGGGACGAGCGCTGTGTCCCGGCTCGGCGATGGTCGGCCCGGGCCCCGAGCGGCCTGAACTGCCTTCTGCTCGACGTCCCGCATGCTCGACGCCCCCGCCTCAGCGCGCGGCACCCCGACCGACAGCCACCAGCAAGCCTGGAGCCCGGCACCCGCCCCAGACCCCTCACCTGCGCTTCCGACGCCCCTCTACGACCGCTGACGCGCGTGATACGACGTCCGGGTGTGTTCCGTGTGCTCCCGCATCAACTTCGTGGCGCGCCCCTGGTCGCGGTCGGCGATCGCGGCGATCAGTTCACGGTGCTCGATCCAGGACTGGTGACCCCGCTGCCGGGCGATCGGCGTGTAGTACCAGCGCACCCGACGATCCACCTGCCCCGCCAGCTCCGCCAGCACCGCATTGCCCGCCAGCTCCATGACCTTCGCATGCAGTCGCGCGTTCAGGGCCACCGCGGCATCCACGTCGTCCGCGGCCACCGCCCTCTCCCCCTGCGCACACAGATCCTCCAGCGCGGCAACACCGGCACTGCCCGCGTTCACAGCCGCCAACCTTGCCGCCTCCGCCTCCAGCAACGTCCGCACAGTCAGCAGCTGATCGGCCTCCTCGTCGGTCGGCTCATGCACGAACGCACCCTGCGCCGGACGCAGATCCACCCACCCCTCGGTGTTCAACCGCTGCAAAGCCTCCCGCACCGGCTGCCTCGACACCCCCAGATGACCCGCCAGCTCACTCTCCACCAGATGCTGACCAGGCTGAAGAGCACGCGTCGTGATCAACTCAAGCAAGGCTTCGTAGACGCGATCCCGCAACGGACCGGGACGTTCGAGTTTCGGCACGGATCCCTGCGGCAGTCCTGTCGACAACATCGCGGTCCCCCTCCTCGACAGGCGGACATGTCCATTGCGTTTTGTCTACAGTCTACGGCGTCAACGGGACAGGTAAAGCGGGCGTCGGTCTCATCACATCCGTTCCGTCAGGGGCAGCGGACCACCTGACCGGCGTAGGACAGGTTGCCGCCGAACCCGAAGAGCAGCACCGGGTCCGCGGTGGCGATCGCACCCTGCTCGACCAGCTTGGAGAAGGCCAGCGGGATGCTCGCCGCCGAGGTGTTCCCGGACTCCGTCACATCGCGGGCGACCACCGCGTTGACCGCGCCGATCTTCTCCGCGAGCGGCTCGATGATCCGCAGGTTCGCCTGGTGCAGCACGACCGCGGCGAGGTCCGCCGGGGTGAGCCCGGCGCGTTCGCAGGCCTGCCGGGCAAGCGCCGGAAGCTTCGTGGTCGCCCAGCGGTAGACGCTCTGCCCCTCCTGGGCGAACCGGGCCGGCTCGCCCTCGATCCGCACGGCGTGCCCCATCTCCGGCACCGATCCCCACAGGACGGGCGAGATCCCGGGCACCTCGGCTCCTTCGACGACCGCCGCGCCCGCCCCGTCGCCGACGAGCACGCAGGTGGTGCGGTCGCTCCAGTCGGTCACCGCGGACATCTTGTCGGCGCCGATCACCAGCGCCCGGGTCGCCGCCCCGGCCCGGACGGTGTGGTCGGCGGTGGCCAGCGCGTGGGTGAAGCCGGCGCACACCACGTTGACGTCCATGGCGGCGGGCGAGGGGATGCCGAGCCGGGCGGCGACCCGCGCGGCCATGTTCGGGGACCGGTCGACGGCGGTCGAGGTGGCGACCAGGACCAGGTCGATGTCGGCGGGGGTGAGCCCGGCCGCGGCCAGCGCCTTGGCGGCGGCGTGCGAGGCGAGCTCGTCGACCGGCTCGTCGGGACCGGCGATGTGGCGGGTCCGGATGCCCACCCGGGACCTGATCCACTCGTCGCTGGTGTCGACGAGGCCCGCCAGGTCCTCGTTGGTGAGCACCTTGGCGGGCTGGTAGTGGCCGACTGCGGCGATCCGCGAGCCGTTCATGGGGGTCCCCCTCGTTGCCTTGGGTAGCGGGATCCACCAGTCTGATCAGTGACTCACGGGTACGAGGGCACGTAAGGCCACAGGAAACGGGCGCCCGAGTTGTCGGCTTCCCTCACCCCTTCGGACGCCCGAACACCTGCCGAACAGTTACTTGGTGAACAACTGCGTGGCCTTCTGCACGAGCTCGTAGAGCCCGTAGGCGAGCGGTGTGCCCACCCACACCCAGGCCAGGGCGATGAGCGGGCGCCGGTCAGGCGGACTCTGACTGCTGTCGGGCTGTGACATCGGCGGCCTCCCTCGGTGCGGGAATGTGGTGGCGGGCGCTGACGGGGCGGACCAGTTCGTTGGCGACGAAACCGACGACGAGCAGCCCGATCATGATCACGAACGACGTCCCGTAGAGGGCGGAGCCGCTCTTGCCCGCCTCCTCCTGCCGGTCGGCGATCCAGTTCACGATGAGCGGGCCGAGGACACCGGCCGTGGACCAGGCGGTGAGCAGCCGGCCGTGGATGGCGCCGACCTGGTAGGTCCCGAAGAGGTCCTTCAGGTAGGCGGGGATCGTCGCGAAACCGCCGCCGTAGAAGGACAGGATCACCAGCGCGCACAGGATGAACAGCGGCTTCGAGGAGTCGCCGAACAGCGCGATGAGCCCGTACATCGCCGCACCCACGCCCAGGTAGACGCGGTAGATGTTCTTGCGTCCGATCAGGTCGGACGTCGAGGACCAGCCGATGCGCCCGGCCATGTTGGCCGCCGACAGCAGCGCGACGAAACCGGCCGCTGCCGACACCGAGACCGGCGTCGAGGTGTCCTTGAAGAAGTCGGTGATCATCGGGGCGGCCTTCTCCAGGATGCCGATGCCCGCGGTGACGTTCATGCAGAGCACGATCCACAGGCACCAGAACTGGGGCGTGCGCACCGCGCCCCGCGCCGAGACCTGGGGGCCGTCGAAGGCGCTGGGCGCGTTCTCGACCGGCTTCTCGCCGCGCGGTACGCGCACCAGCAGGACCCCGAGCAGCATGAAGACGGCGTACGACAGCCCGTGCACGAGGAACGCGAGGGCGATCCCGGAGCTGTCGGAACCGAAGGACTCCAGCATCTGCGCCGACCAGGGCGAGGCGATGAGCGCGCCGCCGCCGAAGCCCATGATGGCGATGCCGGTGGCCATGCCGGGCCGGTCGGGGAACCACTTGATCAGGGTGGACACCGGTGAGATGTAGCCGATGCCGAGGCCGATGCCGCCGACGAAGCCGTAGCCGAGGACGATCAGCCAGTACTGCTCGGTGGCCGCCCCCAGCGCGGACAGCAGGAAGCCGGACGAGAAGCAGATGAGCGCCACCGTCATCGCCCAGCGCGGCCCGTTGCGCTCCACCAGCGTGCCGCCGAACGCGGCGGACAGGCCGAGCATCACGATGCCGAGCTGGAAGGGCAGTGCGCTCTGCGTGCCGCTGAGACCGAGCGCGGACTCGAGCGGCGGCTTGAACACGGACCAGGCGTACGCCTGCCCGATGGAGAGATGGACCGAGAGAGCGGCCGGGGGGACGAGCCAGCGGCTCCAGCCCGGCGGCGCGACAGGGGGACTCATGATCCCGAACGGTAGGAACAATCAGGTTAGTTGAGAAGGCGGCACGTCGACCGTATGCGATGAGCGGTATCCCGGACGCGACGAACGGTCGAGCCGGTGGATTTCCTGAGCGGGGTCGGGTTCGGCTCGGGCACCGCCCTCTTGCCCGGCCGCAACCCATACTGTAGACAATTTCTCGTCTACCATGAGCTCCGGGAGGTGGTCCGCCATGCCGAGCGCGACCCGTGACTCGGCAGCGAGCCCTCAGGTCGGAGTTCGACATGCGGGCGGCGGGTACCTGGGACGACGAGGGGCGCGGACCCGTACCCGCAGCGTGTGTGCGTCACGGAGTGAGCTGCGGGCCCACGCTCCATGTGCAGGACAATGAGATCGTGAAGGTCACCGCCCCGGCCGACGGGACGGTGCCCCACGGCAGCCTCTGCAGCAAGGGCCGTTTCGGCTACCAGCTCGTACAGAACCGGGACTGAGACACATATGGGACGAGTCACGGAACGACGCAAGGTGATCCGCATCCGCGACGGGGCCATCTCCTCCCGCCCCGACACCCTGGTCGCCGAAGAGCCACTCGAGATCCGCCTCAACGGCAAACCCCTCGCCATCACCATGCGCACCCCCGGCGACGACTTCGCCCTCGCCGCCGGTTTCCTCGTCAGCGAAGGCGTCCTCGCCCGGCAGAGCGACCTGCAGAACATCGTCTACTGCGCCGGCGCCACCAGCGACGGCACCAACACCTACAACGTCGTCGACGTCAAGACCGCCCCCGGCGTGACCGTCCCCGACATCACCCTCGAACGCAACGTCTACACCACCAGCTCCTGCGGCCTGTGCGGCAAAGCCAGCCTCGACGCCGTCCGCACCACCACCCACCATCCCCTCCACGACACACCCCCCCTGCACATCGACCCCGACCTCCTCGCCACCCTCCCCGACCAACTCCGCGCAGCCCAACGCGTCTTCGACCGGACCGGTGGCCTGCACGCCGCCGCCCTCTTCAGCCCCACCGGCGACCTCCTCGACATACGCGAAGACGTCGGCCGCCACAACGCCGTCGACAAACTCATCGGCCGCGCCCTCCAGAACGGCAACCTGCCCCTCTCCAGCACCATCCTGCTCGTCTCCGGCCGCGCCTCCTTCGAACTCGCCCAGAAGGCCGTCATGGCCGGCATCCCCCTCCTCGCCGCCGTCTCGGCCCCCTCCTCCCTCGCCGTCGACCTCGCCACCGAGACCGGCCTCACCCTCGTCGGCTTCCTCCGCGGCCACTCCATGAACGTGTACGCGGGAGAACACCGGCTGGCCCTGGAGGCATCGACCGCCCGGGGCTGACCGGCTGCCCGCCCCGGCCGTTCGGTCAGGTCTTCGCCCGCCCGGGGTCCGAGCGGTCACCCCGCCACGAAGCGCACCTGGTCCGCCGTCACCACCGTGCCCAGGCGCGGGAAGTCGAGCCGTACCGAGGCTTCGTGCTCGGCGGCGGTGAAGGCGGTCATGGCGTCCTCGACGAAGACGAGGTCGTGGCCGAGGTCCAGGGCGGCCCGGGCGGTGGACTCGACGCCGAGGTTGGTGGCGATCCCGCCGAACACGAGGGTGGTGACCCCGAGTTCGCGAAGGCGCGCCTCCAGACCGGTCCCCTGGAAGGCGCCGATGGTCCGCTTCACGATCTCGATGTCGCCGTGGCGGGCGAGGCCGGGCACCAGGCCGCTGCCGGGTGGCTGGTCGGCGACGCCGGGCCGTTCGACGCGCACGAGCACGACGGGTGCCCCGGCCGCACGGAAAGCGGACGCCAACTCCTCGGCCACGGCGAGGACTTCGGTGCCTTTGCGGGGTTCCAGAGGCAGCGCGACGATCCGGTCCATCAGATCGACGAGTACGAGGGCGCTGCGCGCGGGATCGAGCGCGAGGGGTCCGGTCATGACGGAACGTTATCCGTCATCAGCCCTCCGTGCCGGAGATCCGGATCAACAGGCCCATGAACTGGGCGCGTTCGTCCGTGGAGAGGGGGGCGAGCAGCTCGTCGTTGGCCTGGCGGGCGGCCCGCTCGCAGCGTTTCAGCAGCCGTGCCCCCTCGCCGGTGAGGGTGACCGCGTTCTTGCGGCGGTCCCCGGGGTCGGGCCTGCGCAGGACGAGAGCGGCCGACTGGAGGTCGTTCAGGATGCCGACGAGGTCCTTGGGGTCGAGGCCCACCGCGCGGCCGAGGTCGGCCTGGGCGACGGGGGCAAGGTCGCGGACGGCGGAGAGCACCACGTGGTGCCACATCTTCATGCCCTCGGCGGCGAGCGCCTCACCGACCAGGGCCCGCCCGCGGGCGGCGGCGCGTCCGAGGAGCCAGCTGGGGAGGGAGCGGATCGCGGGCAGGGGTGCTTCGGCCATGCGGCCAGCCTAGCCAGATTTCATTGGACTTCCCAACGACTTGCCTTCTATGGTCGTTCCTCGTCATCGTTGGGAAGTCCAATGAATTCTCGGGAGGTCGTGCGATGCGTCGCGTCCGGTACCGGTCCACGGGTGGCCCGCTGTTCCTGGAGGAGGTGCCAGCCCCCGAGCCGGGCCCGGGCGAGCTGCTCGTGCGCTGTGAGGCGATCGGTGTCACGCTCCCCGTCGTCCGCAAGGTGACGGAGGCCGCGCAGCCCGTGCCGCTCGGCGGCGAGCTCGCCGGCGAGGTGGTGACCGCCGGTGCCGGGGTCACCCGCTTCCGGTCGGGTGACCGCGTCACGGGGCTGTGCTTCGGTCATGGTTACGCCGACTTCGCGCTGCTGCACGAGTCCATGGCCTCGCCGGTCCCCGACGGCGCCTCGGCCGTCGACGCGGTCGCCCTGGTGCGCAGCGGGCTCGTCGCGCTCGGCGCACTGGCGGCGGCCCGGCCCGAACCGGGAGAGACGGCACTGGTCACGGCGGCGGCGAGCGGGGTCGGCCACCTCGCCGTGCAGCTCGCTCGGATCCGCGGCGCCTCCCGGGTGGTGGGCGCGGTGTCCGGCCCGGCCAAGGCGGAGTTCGTTCGCTCCCTCGGCGCCGACGCCACCGTCCTTTACCAGAACGGGAGTTGGGGGGAACCCGTCGACTACGTCCTGGACGCGGTCGGCGGTGAGCTGCTCGGCCCGGCGCTCGCCGCCGTGGCCCCGGGCGGGCGGCTGGTGGCGTACAGCTCGGGCGGCGGGACCATCCAGGCGTACGACCTGCTCGTCGGCGCCAAGTCCGTCACCGGCTTCCAGATGGCGCGGATCGCCCGCGAACGGCCGCAGTTGTACGAGCGGTGGCGACGGGAGCTGTGGGAGATGTTCCTGGACGGCACCCTGCGGCCCGTCGTGCACGGGCAGTTCCCGCTGGCGGACGCGGCGAAGGCGCACGGGGTGATCGAGGCGCGGCGCAACCTCGGGAAGGTCGTACTCCATCCGTGACGGGACACGCGTGGGGTTCTTGTGACGCACGGGGTGCGGAACTACCGTCCGTGACCCGAAGGTCACATCCTCGGACGTACGGACTGAAGTGATGTACGGACAGACGTGACGCACGGACACAAGTACGGACAACTGAAAGGGCGCCCGTGACGTCGAGTCGCGCACGTCTGAGATCCTCCCTGACCGCCGTGTCCGCCACCGCCGCCCTCCTCGCCCTGCCGGGCACCGCGCACGCCCGGCCCCCGTCCGGCGCACCGGGGTTCGAGCAGCAGATCCTTTTCAAGGCCGACCGGGATCCCGGTTACGCCTGCTTCCGCATCCCGGCGATCGTGAGGACGACCGGCGGCACCCTGCTCGCGTTCGCCGAGGGGCGGGTCCTCAACTGCGGGGACGCCACCGACATCGACATCGTCCTCAAACGGTCCACGGACGGCGGCCGCACCTGGGGCCCCCTCCAGGTGGTCGACGAGGGCGGGGGCGACACCCACGGGAACCCCGCTCCGGTCGTGGACCGAGGGACGGGCCGCGTCCTGCTGGCCGAGACGTACAACACGGGCCGTGCGGACAGCGGGAACTGCCGGGCACCCTGCGACCGCACCCCGCACCTCCGGTACAGCGACGACGACGGCCGCACCTGGTCCGCGCCCCGCGACCTGAGCGACGAGATCCTGCCCCCGTCCCCCACCTCCTGGTACGCCACCGGCCCCGTGCACGGCATCCAGCTCGGCCACGGCCCGCATGCCGGGCGGCTGGTGTTCGGTGTCAACGCCGAGACGTGGGACGGCAGCCGGGTGAGCGCGAACCACGCGGCGCTGGTGGTGAGCGACGACGGCGGCGAGCACTGGCGGGTCGGCGCCACCGACTCCTGGCCGGTCGCCGCCGACGGCACCTTCCGGCAGAAGCCCTCCGAGGTCACGCTCACCGAGCGCGCCGACGGCTCCGTCCTCGTCAGCGGACGCGAACAGGACGGCACCGACCTCGGCCACCGCACCCAGGCCCTCAGCACCGACGGCGGCGACAGCTTCACCGCCCCTTTCCGGGCCGTCCCGGACCTGTACGCGCCGCAGGTCCAGTGCGCCACCCTCGGTCTGGGCGCGCGCCTGCTGCTGTCCTGCCCGGCGGACCCGGACCGGCGCCGCACGATGACGATCCGCTCCTCCTACGACGGCGGCCGCACCTGGGACACCCCCGACCGTGCCACGGTCGTCACCACCGACTGGTCCGGCTACTCCGACATGGCCCCGGTCGACGAGGACACGGTGGGTCTGCTGTACGAGGGCGGGGTCGCGGACGCGCGCGACGAGATCCGCTTCGCCCGCTTCTCCGAGGACTCGCTGACACCGCGCCGCGGCCCCGACCCGACCACTCCGGACCGCGCTCCCCTCGCCCCTCCCGCGGCCGTGCTCGGCGGCGCCCGCGAGCGGACCGGGGTCGTCGGCGGGGCCCTGGGATTCGACGGTGCCGACGACGCCGTACGACTGCCGTATCGCGAGGAACTCCCGCTCGGCGCCCGGGACTTCACCGCGTCGCTGTGGTTCCGGTACACCGCCGCGGCCGGGGAGCAGCCCATGCTGTGGATGGGCGGCGTCGGCCCCACCCAGCCGCAGGTGTGGCTGCGCGGGGAACCGGCGAGCGGCCGGGTGCGCGGGCTGATCACCGTCCGGGAGGGCGCGACGACCGTGCGGACCGCGACGGTGAGCGTGAACGGCGCGTACAACGACGGCCGGTGGCACCACCTGGCCCTGCGCCGGGGCGGCGGCAGGCTCACGCTCTTCGTCGACGCCACGGCGGTCGGCGCACCGGACGTGCCGGGTTCGGTCAGCCGCAACGCGCCGTTCGGTGTGCACATCGGACAGCGCATGGACGGCCGGGCCCACTTCACCGGCGCGATCGACGAGGTCCGGGTGTGGGACCGGGCCCTGAGCGACGCGGAGATCACCGGCGCGGGCGCCGTCTCCGGGGACGCCGTCCTGTGGCTGCCCATGGACCGGGTGGACGTGAGCCGCTAACGTCGCGACCCGTGCCCGAGGACGCACGAGCACGACAGCGAACCGGCACCGGCGTCGGTCTGCTGCTGGCGCTGGTGCTCGGAGCCGTGCTGCTCACCGCCCTTCCGGACGACGGCGGGCGGGACGGCGGCGACTGCACCCCGCTCACCGTGGGCTCCTGGTCGGCGCACGACCGGCTCACCGGAGAGTTCGCCCGCTACGGCGACGACGGCGCCCGCGGCGACGACTGGACCGGCGGCGACGGCACCCATTCGGTGCGGCTGCCCGACGGGCGGCTGCTGTGGCTGTTCTCCGACACCTACCTCGGCCAGGTGCACGGCCCGCCCAACCCGTTCGGCGAGTCGTACGCCTGGCGGGACACCACCGCCCCGCTGGTGCGCAACTCGGCAGTGCTGATGCGCGGCGGCCGACTGGAGTCCACCCTGCCGGCGCCCCTGTTCCCCGACCCCGGTCCCGGCCAGTGGCGCTGGCCGGTCGCGGCCCGTGTCGAACCCCGCTCCCCCGGCTCCGACGAGCAGGTCGTCAGGGTGCTGCTGTGGGTGCGGACGGCGGGCAGCTCCCCGTGGATCTACGGCGTCCCGACCGCCACCGAGGTCGCCACGCTCTCGCTGCCCGGCCTGCGCGTCGAGTCGGTCACCGAGGTCCTCGACGAGCGGCGGGTCGGGGACCCGTCCCGGCGGGTGCTGTTCGGGACCACACTGGTCGAGGACGGCGACTGGACGTACGTCTTCGGCGGTGACGACGGCCGGGCCGCGTCCCGGTCCGTGTCCTCGGCCTACGTGGCCCGGGTGCCGAGGGGCGCTCTCGCCGAGCCGGGTGCCTGGGAGTACTGGGACGGCTCGGCCTGGACGACCGGCGCCCGCCCGCGCCCGGTGCTCGGGGACGGGCGGCGCACCGGGGTGGGCAGTGCCTTCTCGGTCGTACGGCAGGACGGCACGTACGTGCTGTTCACCATGGCGGCGGGGACGAAGGGGCTCGCCGCCGTGACCTCGTACTGGGCCTGCTCCCCCACCGGGCCGTGGCACGGGCCGGAGAAGGACTTCACCCCGTCCCTGCCCGCCGGTCAGGTCGCCGCGTACAACCCGCAGGCGCACCTCGAACTGAGCGGCGGGGGACGGCTGGTGCTCAGTTACGACGTCAACTGGCTGGAGACGACCCTGGCGTCGGCGCAGCTCAGCCGGAACGTGTCGCTGTACCGACCGCGGTTCGTGACGCTGCGGCTGACCCGGACGCGCTGACCTTCCCGGTCTCCTCCGGGACGGGGTCGTGCGAGCGGCGCTTGGCGATCACCGCGCAGACCATCAGCTGCATCTGGTGGAAGAGCATCAGCGGCAGCACGGCGAGCGAGGCGTGGGCGCCGAACAGGACGCTGGCCATGGGCAGTCCGGAGGCGAGGGACTTCTTCGAACCGGCGAACTGGATGGCGATGCGGTCCTCGCGGCCGAAGCGCAGCGCCTTGGCGCCGTACCAGGTCAGGGTGAGCATCAGGGCGAGCAGAACCGCCTCGACGATCATGAGGCCGCCGAGCCTGAGCGGGCTGACCTGGTGCCAGATGCCCTGGACCATGCCCTCGCTGAACGCGGTGTAGACGACCAGCAGGATCGACCCGCGGTCGACGAGGCCGAGGACCTTCTTGTGCCGGGTGATGAAGCCGCCGATCCAGCGGCGCGTCAACTGGCCCGCCAGGAACGGCACGAGCAGCTGGAGCACGATCTCCAGGAGCGAGTCCGCCGAGAACCCGCCACCGCTGCTGCCGAGCAGGGCGGCCGCGAGGAGCGGGGTGATGACGATGCCGACCAGGGAGGAGAAGGAACCGGCGCAGATCGCCGCGGGCACGTTGCCGCGGGCGATCGAGGTGAAGGCGATCGAGGACTGGATGGTGGAGGGGACCAGGGTGAGGAAGAGCAGGCCCTGGTAGAGGGGGTCGGTCAGGAAGACCGGGACGAGTCCGCGGGCGGCCAGGCCCAGCAGCGGGAAGATCACGAATGTGCAGGCGAGGACCGTGACATGGAGGCGCCAGTGCTTGAGGCCGTCCAGGGCCTCACGGGTGGACAGGCGGGCGCCGTACAGGAAGAAGAGGAAGGCGATCGCCGCCGTGGAGGCTCCGGAGGCCACGTCCGCGGTGGTCCCGCGCGCCGGTACGAGGGCGGCGAGGCCCACGGTGCCGAGCAGCAGCAGGATGTACGGGTCGACCGGCATCCAGGCCGGCCACTTCAGGCGCTTCACGGTGCTCCACTTGCTCGTGTTCGACGGTACGGGGTCATGGCGGGCACCTCCCTCTGGCCGGAGGGTCCCCCTCCATCGTCCTCCTTCACTCCTTGATCGGGAATCCCGCATACCGCTCTGACTGTCATCACGTTCCGCGATAACCTGGGGCGGTGTACGACCCCTCGCAGCTGCGGACCTTCCTGGCGGTCGCGCAGACCCTGAGCTTCACGCAGGCCGCCCGGCGGCTCGGGCTGCGCCAGTCGACGGTGAGCCAGCACGTGCGGCGCCTGGAGGAGGCCGCCGGTCGGCAGCTGTTCAGCCGCGACACCCACTCCGTGGAGCTGACGGAGGACGGTGAGGCGATGCTGGGGTTCGCCCGGCGGATCCTGGAGGTGCACGAGCAGGCGACGGCGTTCTTCACGGGCACACGCCTGCGGGGGCGGCTGCGGTTCGGGGCGTCGGAGGACTTCGTGCTCACCCGGCTGCCGGAGATCCTCGAGGGCTTCCGGTACGACCATCCCGAGGTGGACCTGGAGCTGACGGTCGAGCTGTCGGGCACCCTGCACGAGCAGCTGGCCGCCGGGAAGCTGGACCTCGTGCTCGCCAAGCGGCGGCCCGAGGATCCCCGGGGCGAGCTGGTGTGGCACGACCGGCTGGTGTGGATCGGCGCGGAGCGGCTGCGCCCGGACACGGACCGCCCGGTGCCGCTGATCGTGTACCCGCCGCCGGGGATCACGCGGACGCTGGCCCTGGAGGCGCTGGAGCGGCAGGGGCGGGAGTGGCGGATCGTGTGCACCAGCGGGAGCCTGAACGGGCTGATCGCGGCGGCGCGGGCCGGCCTGGGGGTGATGGCGCACTCCAGGGGGCTGGTGCCGCCGGGGCTGGTGCGGGTGCCCGACCGCTTCGGGCTGCCGGAGCTGGGGCGGGTGGACTTCGTCCTGGTCCACGGCCGTCGGCGTACGGCCGCCCAGGGGGCGGCGGACGCGCTCGCCTCGGCGATCCTCGCGGGCGGGGACCGGCTGCACCGGGGGTGAGTCGCTCGGCCCGAGTGACGCATCACGGGGCGGCGGCGCTGAGGGAAGAGGGGACGGCATCCCATGGACGACCACCCCGTGGGCAACCGTTTCACCAGGGTGGCGAGCCGTAGCCGGGACGTACAGATTCCGTGGAGATTGCGGCCCGGATACTTACTCAACCGTCAGTTTTGTGTCCGACCCTTCCCCATGTGAGCGCATTTTCCGGTACTGACCTGGCCATACGTGAGCACCCCTCGGCTTCGACCCCTCTCCCGCCGGATGTCCGGGTGGGGTAGCTTTCACGGCGCTGTGCGGAGCTTCACTGAGCGCCAGGGAGAGCGGGGAGCGGGGTTTGCGCGAGTTCACCAACCCTCCGTTGGCGTTGGCACCCCCCGTGGGCGGACTGGCCGACGTCGTCTTCGAGCATGCCCAGAACGACCCCGTGCACATCGCCCTCGGCCGCAAGGACGAGAACGGCCGGTGGCGGGACGTGACGTCCGCGGAGTTCCGCGACGAGGTCATGGCCCTCGCCAAGGGATTGCTTGCCCAGGGCATCCGCTTCGGTGACCGGGTCGCCATCGTCTCCCGCACCCGCTACGAGTGGACGCTGTTCGACTTCGCCCTGTGGACGATCGGCGCACAGGTGGTGCCGGTCTACCCGACCTCCTCCGCCGAGCAGTGCTTCTGGGCGCTGTACGACGCCGAGTGCACGGCCGCGATCGTGGAGCACGAGGACCACGCGATGACCATCGCCACGGTCATCGACCGGCTGCCGCGGCTGCACCGGCTGTGGCAGCTGGACTCCGGCGCGGTGCAGGAGCTCTACGACGCCGGCGCCGCCATCGAGGACGAGGTGGTGCACCGCCACCGGCAGGCCGTGACCCCGGACTCGGTCGCGACGATCATCTACACCTCGGGCACCACCGGCCGCCCCAAGGGCTGTGTGATCACCCACGGCAACTTCATGTACGAGGCGGACACCGTCATCGAGCGGTGGGAGCCCGTGTTCCACTCCAAGAAGGGCGACGAGGCGGCGACCCTGCTGTTCCTGCCGCTCGCGCATGTCTTCGGCCGGATGGTGCAGGTCGCGGCGATCCGCGGCGGGGTCCGCTTCGGCCACCAGCCGCAGATGAACGCGGCCGCCCTGCTGCCGGACCTCGCCGCCTTCAAGCCGACCTTCTTCCTCGGGGTGCCCTACATCTTCGAGAAGGTCTTCAACGCCTCCCGCCGCAAGGCCGAGAAGGAGGGCAAGGCCGGACCGTTCGAGAAGGCCGTCGACGTGGCGGTGAAGTACGCCGAAGCCATGGAGGCCAAGGCCTGGGGTCTCGGTCCGGGGCCGTCGGCGGGGCTGCGGATGCAGCACCAGCTCTTCGACAAGCTCGTCTACTCCAAGATGCGGGCGGCGATGGGCGGCCGCATCCGGCACGCCATGACCGGCGGTTCGGCCATGGACCGCAAACTGGGACTGTTCTTCGCCGGCGCGGGCGTGCACATCTACGAGGGGTACGGCCTCACCGAGTCGACGGCGGCCGCCACCGCCAACCCGCCCGAGCGCACCCGCTACGGCACGGTCGGCCAG
The DNA here is from genome assembly GCF_029893805.1 of Streptomyces sp. SAI-135. Taxonomy (NCBI): domain Bacteria; kingdom Bacillati; phylum Actinomycetota; class Actinomycetes; order Kitasatosporales; family Streptomycetaceae; genus Streptomyces; species Streptomyces sp. SAI-135. The sequence goes on along the minus strand of NZ_JARXYP010000002.1, from coordinate 7,451,373 downwards.
CCCATCCCGGGCATGACCGTGCACATCGCGGACGACGGCGAGGTCTGGCTGTACGGCGCCAACGTCTTCCAGGGCTACCTGAACAACGAGAAGGCCACCGACGAGGCCCTGCACGACGGCTGGCTCGCCACCGGCGACCTCGGCTTCCTCGACGAGGACGGCTATCTCACCATCACCGGCCGCAAGAAGGAGATCCTGGTCACCTCCGGCGGTAAGAGCGTCTCCCCCGGCGTGCTGGAGGAGCGGGTGCGCGACCACCCGTTGGTCTCGCAGTGCATCGTGGTGGGCAACGACCGGCCCTACGTCGCCGCCCTGGTCACCCTCGACCAGGAGGCCGTGGAGCACTGGCTGGGGATGCGCGACAAGCCCCTGATGCCCCCGTCGCAGCTGGTGCGCGACGCCGACCTGGAGACCGAGGTGCGGCGCGCGGTGGTGGCCGCCAACACCCTGGTCTCGCAGGCCGAGTCGATCCGCACCTTCCGCATCCTGGCGCAGCCCTTCACCGAGGAGCACGGGCTGCTGACGCCGTCGCTGAAGCTGAAGCGCAAGGCGATCGAGACGGCGTACGCGAACGAGGTCGAGGCGCTGTACCGGGCCTGAGTCGCCTCACACGAGCTGGTAGCCGCGCAGGCCGGTCAGCAGCAGGTAGGTGTCCTGGAGGGACCCCGAGGTGTCGCCGAGGGAGCGGTAGATGCCCCATTTCGGGCGCACCCGGTCCGCCAGGAAGGTGTCGACCCCGGTCTTCGACGCGTCGACCACCGTGGAGCCGCCCGACTTGAGGATCCAGCGGACCGAGCCCGCCGAGCCGTTGCCGACCTTGATCTGGAAGTCGACGTCGGTCCACCTGTCGTGCAGCGGGTCGAGGCTGGTGCGGCCCACCAGGGTGTCGCTGTCGAACAGTTTCAGTTCGATGGTCTGGGCTCCGTTCACCCGCCGCAGGGACTGCACGACGATCGGCGAGGTGCCGGTGCCGGGCTGCTTCATCTGCATGATGTGGGTGAAGCTGGTGGTGGCCTTCAGCGAGCTCGGGATGTACATCGAGTAGGTGACCCGCCAGGTCTGGCCCTGCGTCCACTTCAGGTAGCTGCTGCCGCTCGTGCGCAGGCCGGTGACCTCCTGGCGCTGGCGATCGGTGGAGGTGTCGCGGTCGGCCATGTGCATGTTGAAGCGCCAGTAGTCGCCGGTGGCGTAGATGTGGGGCTGTCCGCCTGGGTGCGAGTCGGCGCGGTCGTCCTCGATCGTCTCGAAGGCGCCGAGGCCGTCGCCGCTCGCGGTCGGGGCCCACTTCTGCTGCCAGGAGGCGGCGTGCGCAGAGGTGGCGGGCAGGCCGCCCACGGCTCCCGCCGCACCGGCGAGAGCGGCGCCCAGCAGAGCCCTTCTGGATGTGCTCATGACATACATCACCTCACAGAGAGACCATTCACATTCATGTACGACGTTCAGTGACGCAATCCAGGGTGGCCGCAGGGCAGTTGGCGGTCAATGGTCCGGACCAAAGAGACCGGACAGATTCTCCGGTCAGGAATGCATCACGGCTCGTGATCGTTGACGATGGGAGTACCACCTGACGACAACCGTAAGGATCAAGAGCTCGTGAGCAGCAAGGTCCCCCCGATCATCCTCAACAACGGCGTCGAGATGCCCCAGCTGGGTTTCGGCGTCTGGCAGGTTCCGGACGACGAGGCCGAGCGCGCCGTCGCCACGGCGCTCGAGGCCGGGTACCGCAGCATCGACACAGCGGCGATCTACGGCAATGAAGTGGGCACCGGCAAGGCCATCGCCGCCTCCGGAGTGGCCCGTGAGGACATCTTCGTCACCACCAAGCTCTGGAACAGCGACCAGGGTTACGACTCCACCCTGCGCGCCTTCGACACCTCGCTGGACAAGCTCGGCCTGGACTACGTGGACCTGTACCTGATCCACTGGCCGACGCCCGCCCGCGACCTGTACGTCGACAGCTACAAGGCGTTCGAGAAGCTGCACGCGGACGGCCGGATCCGGGCCATCGGCGTCTCCAACTTCGAACCCGAGCACCTGGAGCGGCTGATCGCCGAGACGTCCGTCGTCCCGGCCGTCGACCAGATCGAGCTGCATCCGCACCTGCAGCAGCACGCGGCCCGCGAGTACCACGCGGAGCAGGGCATCGCGACCGAGGCCTGGTCGCCGCTCGGCTCCGGCAAGGGACTGCTGGAGGTCCCGGCGATCGTGGCCATCGCCCAGAAGCACGGCCGCACCCCGGCCCAGGTCGTGCTGCGCTGGCACCTCCAGCTCGGCAATGTCGTGATCCCCAAGTCCGTGACCCCGTCGCGGATCGCGGAGAACATCGAGGTCTTCGACTTCAGCCTGGACGACGAGGACCTGGCGGCGATCAGCGCGCTCAACGAGGACCGGCGCCTCGGCCCGGACCCCTCGACGTTCAACGCCGCCTGATCCCGGTGCGGTTCGGCCGGCGGTGCGCTCCCGTTCGCGGGACGCGCCGCCGGCCGTCGTGCGTGTGGGCCCCGCCCTAGACCGGCTGCCCGATCGGCCGTACGACCACGGTGTTGATGTCGACGCCCTCCGGCTGCCGTACGGCCCACACGACCGAGTCGGCGATCTGGTCGGCGGTCAGGAGGTGACCGGGAGGCAGGCTGCCGTAGCTGTCCCAGAACGGCGTCTCCGTCCGGCCGGGGGCGATCAGGGTGACGCCGACGCCGAACTCGGTGACCTCACGGCGGGCGTTCTCGGCGAGCCCGGTCACCGCCCACTTCGTCGCCCCGTAGATGTTGCCGGGCCCGTGGACGAACCCGGCGACGCTGCCGACCAGGACGATCCGGCCGCGGGTCTCCTTGAGCGCGTCGATGGAGGCGCGGATGAGGAGGGCGGGACCGAGCACGTTGGTCAGCACCATCTCGGACCAGCCGGCCGGGTCTCCCGCGGCCACCGTGTCATGGGTGGCGAAGCCCGCGTTGGCCACGACGGTGTCCAGCCGGCCGAACTCCTTGAGCGTGCCGTCCACGGCAGCCCTGACGTCGCCGTACTCGGCCGCGTTGCCGACGAACGTCAACAGCCCCTCCGGGTCGCCCAGTTCCTCGGCGAAGGCCCGCAGCCGCGGCTCACCCCGGCCGGTGACGGCCACCCGGTGCCCCGCGTCGAGCAGTTGCCGCGCGACCGCGGCGCCGATACCGCTGCCACCGCCGGTGATGAGTGCGACCGGTGCGTCGGACATGGCTTCCCCCTGTGTGTCTCGGTCAACTCCTGGACGCCGGGGAGTACATCAGTTGAAGCGTTCTCGAAGTCAAGTGCCGCAGGTTCGGCGGTGGTCGGCCGAGGGGAACCAGCGCCGCCACTGCGCCTCGGTGAGTCCCGTCGACACCCGCGCGCACACCGCGCGTGCGGCGCTCTCCGGGGCCAACGGAAGTGCCCGGTCGGCGAGATGGGGCGTGGCGATGTGCAAGGCGGCCCCGTCGCGGGTGAGCCCGAGGGCGAGCACCGGGGCGTCGCCCGCAGGGAGGACCGCGGGCGGCAGCGCGGGAGTGGCCGTCTCCCAGAGGTGCACCGAGCCGTCGGGGTCGCTCGAGGCCACCAGGGCGCCGTCGGCGGAGAAGGCGAGCGCCGGCTCGTGGCGGTTGGAGCCGCCGCCGCGCAGCACGGCCAGTCTGCGCCAGGTGCGCGCGTCCCACAGGGTGACGCGGCCGCGGAGGTCGGCGACGGCGAGGCGGCGGCCGTCCGGGCTGAAGGCGCCCGCCGTGAGGTAGTCCTCACCTGCGACACCTTCGGTTCCCGCGGGCCGCCTGCCCGTCGAGACACTGACGAGCGTGCCTTCCGAGGTCAGCGCGGTGCGGCCGGTCGGGTCGACGGTGACGGTGGACCGGTGGTCGACGACGGGTGCCTCCCTGGCGCGTACCGGCCGGCCCCGGTAGTCGAACGCCGCGGTCTCCGCGGCCCGGTCCCGCCAGGCGGTGCCGGTCAGTCCCTGGAGCGAGAGCGTGTGCACCGAACTGGTCCGCCCCTGCTCCCGGTAGCGCAGCACGCCCGCGTCGAGGTCCAGACGCAGGTCGCCCACCGCCGACGAGTCGACGGGGAAGGTGAGCAGCGGCTCGCGCGCGCTGTCGTCCGCGGGGTCGGGCAGGCCAGGGCGCCACAGCGCGATCGATCCCAGGGTCCAGGTCAGGGCGTAGTCGCCGACGAACTCCAGGTCCCCGCTGCCGGCCAGGGGGAGCCGGGGCCGTTCGCGTCGGGTCCGCAGGTCCCAGGTCACGATCCCTTGGGAGGTACTGGCCGCCACGCCCCGGCTGTCGGCGGTGAAGGTGAGTTCGTCGCCCCGGCACAGGGGACCGCCGGTGGCGTCGGGCACCGTGGTGGTGACGGGGCGCGGCACACCGGTGTCGAGGACGCGCAGGTGCCCGCCGTAGTCCGTGCACCAGGCGAGGCGGCGGCCGTCGGGGCTCTGGGCGGGCAACGCGCCGTCGTCGCTGCCGCGTTCGTACCGGAACCGCAGTCGCTGCCGCGTCACGTCCCACACCTCCAGCGTGGCCCGTTCGTCGTCGGCGCCGTGGACGAGCCGCCGTACGAGCAGGGTGCGGCCGCCCGGTGCGAACGCCACGTCGGCGTCCCGCCAGGAGCCGACCGGCAACCGGTACGTCCTGCCGTCGGTGAGCCCCGCGACCAGCAGGCCGGTGCCCCCGGGAGCGAAATGGGCGACGAAGCGCCCGTCGTCGCTGACGTCTCTCACGCCCTCGGACAGGCCCGGGAGGGTCACCGACCGGAGCCGCCGGTGGGCCGGCACGTCCCACTGGACGAGCGTGTCGCGCACCACCGTCGACAGGATCCGCCCGTCCCGGCTGAGCCAGGAGGGCGCGTTCCGGGCCCGCGCGTCCCCCTTCTCGGGCTCGGTGAACACGTCCCGCTCGCTCTGCGCGGCGGCGGTGCGCAGCGCCTGCCGGGTCTCCGGCAGGTCGGCGGTCCGCCAGGCGGCAAGGGCCAGCCGCATCGCGGTGCGCGGGTCGTCCTCGCGCAGCGTGTCCACGAGGGCGGCGGCCCGGCGGGCCTCGGCCTCGTCGCGCTGCCGTGCGCTGACCCCGCTCTGCCGCCAGGCGGCCGCGCCCGCGGCCACGGCCAGGACCAGCAGGACGGCGAGCGCGGCGGTCAGGGCGCGCAGTCGGCGGGCGGCTCGGGCCGCGGCACGGCGGCCGCGTTCGTGGGCCTCGACGCTCGCGGCCAGGAAGTCACGTTCGAGCCGGTTCAGTTCCGCCGCGTCGGTGAAGGCCTCGCGGGCCCGCGTGAGCCGGGTGCCCCGGTACAGGGCGCCCGCATCCCGGCCCAGCGCGTCCCAGGTGAGGGCGGCCTCGGTCAGCGCGCGGTGCAGGCGCAGCCGTTCGCGGTCCTCGTCCAGCCAGCCGCGCAGCCGGGGCCAGGCACCGAGGAGCGCCTCGTGGGCGAGGTCGACGGTGGTGCCGTCGACGGTCAGCAGCCGGTTGCGGACGAGCAGTTCGAGGACGCGGGCCGTCGTCCCGTCCGCGTCCAGTTCCGCGCGGTCCACGGGCCGGCGGGTGTCCTCGGTGCCGTCACCGGGGTTCACCGTCCGCAGCAGCAGGCGGCGCAGTGCGGCGGTCTCGGCGGGGGTGCACCGGGCGTGGACGGCCTCCGCGGTGTGCGCGACGGCACCGCGGACACCGCCGACGGCCTCGTAGGCGGCGAGGGTGAGGGTTCTGCCGGTGCGCCTGCGCCAGACCTCGCGCACCGCGTGCGCCATCAGTGGCAGTCCGCCCGGCTCACCGGCCACGTCCGCGACGATCCGAGCAGTCAACGCCCGTTCCACGACCAGTCGTTGAGCGGCTGCCGGGCGCACCACCGCCTCTCGCAGCCCTGCCGGCGGCATCGGGCCGACGAGCAGCGTGGAGTTGCTGAGCACTTCGGCGAGCGGCCCGTGTTCCGCGCACCGGCCGTAGAAGTCGGCCCGAACGGCGATCACCGCCCGCAGCCGTGACGCGGGGTCTGCGGCCGCGAGCAACTCCCCGAGGAAGGCGGCGCGTTCTGCGGGGTCCGCGCAGAGGGTGAAGACCTCCTCGAACTGGTCGACGACGAGCAGCGTGTCGCCGGGACCGTCGTGCGGGGTGAAGAGCGCCTGGTGGGTGCGGAGGGGGTGGGGGCCGGGGGTGAGCAGACGGATGGCGGCGAGTGCGGGGCGGGACGCGGCCGAGGGGGTCCGCAGGGCCGGTATCAACCCCGCCCGCAGCAAGGACGACTTGCCGCTTCCGCTCGCTCCGGCCACCGCCACGAACCGCTTCCCGGCGGTGAGTGCGAGGAGTTCGGCGATCAGGTCGTCGCGGCCGTGGAAGTGCTCCCCGTCGCCCGTCTCGAAGCGGGCGAGTCCGGGGTAGGGGCTGTCCTCCTGCTCGGCGTCCTCGGCGACCCGCGCGTCGGCCGACTCGGCGCAGGCCTCCCGCCACCGTCCCTCCCACTCCCGCGGGTCGCCGCCGCACGCGGTGACATAGGCGAGGAGCACCGGCAGGGTCGGCAGCCGTTCGCCGGCCGCGGCGGCGGAGAGGGTGGGCGCCGAATAGCCCGCCCCGGCGGCCATGGCGCGGTAGGTCGGGGTGCCCGCCTCGGCGCGCAGCTTGCGCATCTCGTACGCGAACCGCTGCACGGTCCCCGCCCTCGGATCAAGCGGCTTCTCCCGGCGCCCCATGGGCGTCTCCCCCCTCGCTCACGGCCGTCCCACCCGCCGACGGCCGGGCCCGCGCATTGATTGGTCCGCCGATCAGGGGGTGCCCAACAATCCGCCGGCCCCTGGACTCGTCGGTGCACGCCCGCCCGTCGGGCCCCGTGCTCCCGCCACGCACCGGAGTCAGCCATCGCCACCACACACTCACCAGGACCCCTGTCACGGGCGGTCCGGTTGCCCGCCGCCCCGTCCGGAACCGTGCCCGCAACCGGTCTGCCCCGGCACGCGCTCGTCCCGGCCGCGCTCTCCCTCGCCCTCGGCCTGTGGGGCGTCCGGCGCGGCGGCAGCATGTGGCGGGACGAGGTGGTGACGTACGACATGGCTCGGCGCTCGCTGCCCGACCTGTGGGCGGCGCTGGGGAACGCCGACGCCGTGCACGGTCTGTACTACCTCTTCCTGCACGCCCTGTTCCGGTTGTCCGAGGGGGCGGACCCGCTGCTGGTGCTGCGCCTTCCGTCGGTGCTGGCGACCGCGGCGGCGGCCGCTGGCCTGGCCCTGCTGGGCCACCGCCTCGCCGGACCGCGCGCGGGCCTGCTGTCCGGCCTCGCCTTCGCGGTGCTCCCACCGGTCCAGCGGTACGCGCAGGAGGGTCGCTCCTACGCCCTGGTCTGCGCGCTGGTCGTCTGGGCGACGTATCTGCTGGTGCGGGCGGCGAACCGGCGTACGGCCGGTGCCTGGACGGCGTACGGCACGGTCCTGCTCGCCGCGTGTCTGCTGCACGAGTTCGCGGTACTGGCCGTGCCCGCCCACCTGTCGGCCCTCCCGCGCCCGGCCCGTCGTCCCGCGCTCCTGGTGGCCCTCGGGGTCTGCGTCGCCCTGGCTCCCCCGGCCGTCCTCAGCACACGCCAGTCGGATCAAGTGGCGTGGATCGGCGGCCCGGGAGCGGGCACGCTGCTCGCCTTCACCGCGGTCTGCGCACTGGCCTTGGCCTGCGCCTTCCCGCTCCGACACGGTCCTCTTCCCCGGCTGGCCCTGCCGCTGACGGTCCTGCCCGCGCTGACGCTGCTCCTCCTGAGCCCGCTGAAGCCCCTCTACGTGGACCGCTACGTCCTCTACGGTCACGCGGGCACCGCCCTGCTGATCGGCGCGGCCCTCGACAGGCTGGGCCGGGCCCGGATCCTCGCCCTGGGCACGGCCGTCCTCGCGCTCCTTCCGGTGAGCCTCCAGTTGCGCACCCCGGAGAGCCGCACCGACGACGCCGTCGCGATCGCCCGGGCCATGACCGCCGCGCACGCCGACGGCGTCCTCTACCTGCCCGCCCGGCGCCGCGTGTGGTCACTCGTCGATCCCGCCTCCGTGGGGCGGCTGCGCGACCTGGCACTCGACCGCGGCCCGGCGGCCTCGGCGACGCTGTACGGCACGGAGGTCGCCGCGCCCGTCATCCGTGCCCGCGTGCTGGCGACGGAACGGATCGTCGCCGTCTCCGATCCCACCGGTCAGCCACTGGACCGGACACCGCAGGAAGAGGTCAAACGACGGGTTCTGGCCGACTGCTTCGTGCCCGGCCGTGTCCAGAACGTCCAGGGTGCCCTCGTCACGGAGTACGCCCGTGCCCCGAGGCGGGCGGGGAACCCGAAGGCGTGCCCTCAGCCGGTCCGCACCGCCGTGTGCACGGTGTGCACCGCCAGCAGGAACACATCCGCCCGCCGGTGCACGCTCGCCGTGTCCTCGGGGTCGAGCAGCCGGTCGAGGGCGGCGCGGTCGTCCGCGTCCAGGTGCTCCCCGAAGACGTCCCGCAACCGCCCGAGCGAGGCGGCGACGTACGCGCGGGCCCGGTCGGTCGTCGGTGCCGGCAGGTCCAGCATGAAGCTGCGCGTCCCGGTGTGCCGCAGCCCGGCGGAGGCCATCAGCGCGGGCCAGTCCTCGACCTCCGGGACGGAGTCGGGCAGGTCCGCGCGCATCTGCGCGAACCACTCCTCCTCCAGCACGTCCAGCCGTGCCTGGAGCCCGGGCCGCCCGATGCCGATGTCCCGGGGCAGGAAGCGCGCCGGCAGCCCGCCCTCCATCAACGCCAGGGTGCCGCCCCGCGCCAGCCGGGAGGCGAACGCGGCGATCCCGGCCCGCTGGTCGCCCAGGTGGTGCAGGCTCCGGCTGGCCCAGAGCAGGTCGACGGGGTAGTCCAAGTCGTCCAGGACGCCCGGCAGTTCACCGGCGAGGGTGCCGAAGCGATCGGCGACCCCGAGCCGTTCGGCCCGGTCCCGGGCCCGCTCCAGCAGCGGCTCGGCCCCGTCGACGGCGACCACCCGGGCCCCCGGGAACGCCTCGGCGAGCAGACAGGACAGCACTCCCGGCCCGCTCCCCGCGTCGACGACCAGCCCCGGCTCGGTCTGCTTGTGCCCGAGCCAGGCCAGGGCCCGTTCGTAGAGGGGGGTGAACAGTTCGGCCTGGGTCTCCAGGTGTTCGGCCATCGCGGACCAGTCGATGTCGGTGCGCTGGTGATCGTGGTGGTGGTTGTGCGCCATGGTGCCAGCCTCTCCTCGGGATGCGGCCAGCGTGCGCCGACGCACCGCGGGGAAGCCAGCGATGTTGCCGTGACAGCAAGAACCACGGCAAAGCGGGCGTAAAGAAAATGGGGTGCGTCCGCCCCGGCCCGTCCCCCACGATGACCCCATGGACGACGAACTGGTGGAGCGCTTCCTCGAAGACGGATTCGTGAGGATCGAGGGCGCCATCCCGCCCCGCGTCGCCCAGCACTGCGCGTCGCTGCTGTGGCAGGAGACGGGTTACGACCGTGAGGACCCGGCTTCCTGGAAGGACCCGGTGGTCTGGGTGGCCGACATGGCGCAGGGCCCGTTCGCGGCGGCCGCCAACACCCCGGTGCTGCACGAGGCGTTCGACCTCCTGGTGGGCGAGGACCGCTGGCAGTCCCGGTACTCACTGGGCAGTTTTCCGTTGCGGTTTCCGCACGCGGAGGAACCGGACGACGCGGGCTGGCACATCGAGGGAAGCTACCTCCCCGAGGGCGCGCAGCCCGGCATGTACCACACCAACCTGCGCTCCAGGGACCGCGCCCTGCTGATGCTGTTCCTGTTCAGCGAGGTCACCGAGGCCGACGCCCCGACCCGCATCAGGGTGGGCTCCCACCTCGACGTCCCCGCGGTCCTTGAGCCGTACGGGGAACAGGGCGCGTCCTTCCTGGAGTTGGGCCCCAAGGTCGCCGAGGCCTCGGCCCACCGCCCGCTCGCCCACGCCACCGGCAGCCCCGGCGACGTCTACCTCTGCCACCCCTTCCTGGTGCACGCGGCACAGCCCCACCACGGCACAACGCCCCGCTTCATGGCTCAACCGCCGCTGCTGCCGTCGGAGCAGTACGAGTTGCACCGCCCCGACGGCGACTTTTCAGCAGTGGAGTTCGCGATCCGCCGGGGCCTGGCCGAAGAGCACTGACCAGACCCCGGCGGGGTGTCGCGTGCTGTACCCGGTGGACTACAGGGCCGGGTACGCGTTCTTCATGAGCTCCTGGAACTGCGCCGAGAACCAGTGCCCCGACAGCGGGGCGTTCGGCAGCGCACCGGACATGTTGTTGTTGTTCCGCGGGTTGCCGGTGTACGTCGGGTCGCACATCCGGTCGAAGCCCTTGCCCTCGTCGTTGGGGATGGCGCTGCTGGCGCCGTCGGACTCACCCGGGGGCTTGATCCAGACGTAGGCGTCGATCCCGGCCGCCGGGCTGGCCTGCGGACGCTCGCCGAGGCCGGCGCCGGCCTGGTTGCACCAGTTGCCGGTGTTCAGGCGCCGGTCGATACGGCCGCCGTCGACGTAGGTGTTCACATCGGTCATGGCGCCGGGACCGGTCGGCCGGGCGCTGCCACCCCAGCCGTTGCGGGAGGTGTCGATGAGCATGCCGACGCCCGAGGGGAAGCCCTGGCTCACGGCTTCCTGACGGAAGGCCTGGGCGTAGGAGAGCTCGTCGACGTACCGGTTCCAGTCGACCCACTTCGACTCACGCACGGACTTGCCGTTCACGGAGTCGTTGATGGTGAAGTACGGCTCCTTCAACGCGCTGTAGTTGGCGGTGTTGGTGATGAAGCCGTGGACGTCGCTCACCGTGGCGCCCTCGGCGGTCGCCGCCTGCTTGATCGTCTGGACGGTCGCCGAGAAGTTGTCGTCCCAGCCGAGCCAGCCGTGGTGCCCGGCGTCCACGTAGTTGTAGACGTTGGGTACGTCACCGAGCTTGTTCAGCGCGTAGCCGACACCCTTGACGTAGTTGCCGTTGGCCTTCATCGTGTCGCAGTTGGGGGTGGCGGTGTTCCGGGGCGAGACGTTGGTGACGAGGTTCGGCAGGGAGTCGAGCTCGACCGTGGTGACGATCCGCAGCGAGGCGTACTTGGAGTCGGCGAGGATCGCGGCGATCGGGTCGATGTACTGCGTCTTGTACTTGTCGATGTCCGTCGGACCGAACTCACCGTTGGAGGCGAGCGCGGCACAGTCGCGGCCCGGCAGGTCGTAGATCACCAGCTGGACGGCGAGCTCGCCGCTGCCCTTCTGCTTCAGGGCCTCGTCGAGGTGCGCCCGCAGGCCCATCTTCCCGCCGGCACCGCTGATCGCGGCGACCCGGTCCAGCCACACGCCGGTGGGCTGGTTGGAGATGCGGCTGCCGCCCGGCTCCGCGGCGGCGTTGGCGGACCACTCCGGATTCACGTACACCTTGGCGCCCGCGTACGGGTTGTCGACCCGGGTGCCCGGGGTGCCGGGGTCGGTCGGGCCCGGGTCGGTGGGGCCGCCGCCGTCGACGTTGCAGGTCACCCCGTCGAGGGTGAAGGTGGCCGGGACGGCGTTGGTGCCGCTGTAGGTGCCCTGGAACCCGAAGCTGGCCGAACCGCCGGTGGCGAGCGTGCCGTTGTAGCTCTCGTTGGCGGCGGGTGACGGCCGTTCCGCTCTGGCTGATCCTGGCGTTCCAGCCGCTGGTGACCTTCTGGTTCCCTGCGTACGACCACTTCAGCGACCAACTCGTCTTGGCGGCGCTGTTGTTGGTGATCGTGACGGCTGCGGTGAAGCCGGTGTCCCACTGGTTCTGCACCTTGTAGTCCACGGTGCAGGGGACGGCGGCGACACCTGTGTCCCCGGAGGTCACGGCGAGCGCGGTCCCGGAGGCTCCGGCGACGAGCGCCAGGGCGGCGAGGAGCGCTGTTCTCGTACGACTCATGAGTGCGGGTTTCCTTCTCGTTCGCGGGTGTTGTCCGTCGAGCGGGTGCTGTGCGTCAAGCGGGTGCTGTCCGTTCAGGGCACGCAGATGGTCACGCAGCCCGGTGCCGAACGCCGTGGGTGTGCCGTGGTGGCTGCTGATCAGGGACAGCCCCGAGGAGCAGTCCCAGGCGTTCCGGGCAGGCGACACCGCCGGCCGGGGTCAGGTCGGCGGCGCCGGTGCCCCGGCCGCTGTCGACGAGGTCCTGCATACTCCACGTGGAGGGGAATGCGGACCGTGTCTGCCGTCCAGTCGGCGATCGCCTTCACGGAGGCGTCCCCTGGGCGGGGTCCGTCGGATCCGGCGTGGGCGTGGGTCCGACGCCCGTGCAACTGCGCACGCCGGCACTGTTGTCGTTGATGCGCACGGACGCCCGGAAGCCGCTGTCCCGCTGACCGGTGACGGAGTGCTGCACCGAGCAGGCGGGGGCGGCAACGGCTAAAAGTACTGAACGCGGGGGGTGTCGCATGAGCGACTCCTTGCAGATCAGCGCGCCGTTACGGACGCGTCGACTGATGGAATCGCTCCCACTGGTGTTGAGGAAGGTAGCGCCAAGTGACGGCAAAGAACAGGGGGTTACTTGACTTTTCCCAAGCCTCGTTCGTCGAATCTTTTCGACTCTTCACGCACCTTGACCCCTTGAACGCACGTCTCCACTATGGGAGCGCTCCCACTGGTTCAAGCCTTGACTTCTCCGAGCCGCACAAGGAGGAACCAGCAATGCCCCCCACCAGGAGACGCCGGACCGCCCGGCGATTGTGGACCGCTGTCGTGGCGGCCATGGCACTGCCGTTCGCGATGCTCAGTGCGGCTTCAACTCCCGCACAGGCAGCCGCAGTTCAGTGCAGCGTCGACTACAAGACCAATGACTGGGGCTCCGGTTTCACCGCGGACCTGACGATCACCAACCGCGGCACGGACGCCATCAACGGCTGGACCCTGACGTACAGCTACGCGGGCAACCAGAAGCTGAGCAACGGCTGGAACGGCACCTGGTCCCAGTCAGGGCAGGCGGTCACGGTCAAGAACGCCACGTACAACGCGAACATCGCCGCGGGTGCCGCCGTCACCACCGGGGCGCAGTTCACCTACAGCGGCACCAACGCGGCGCCCACCAACTTCTCTGTCAACGGCACCAGTTGCACCGGTGCCCACCAGCCGCCGATCACCGTGCTGACCAGCCCCGCCGCGGGCGCGGTCTACACCCAGGGTGCCGCGGTACCGCTCGCCGCCACGGCCGCCGCCGCGGACAACGCGACGATCAGCAAGGTGGAGTTCTACGACAACACCACGCTGCTCGGTACCGACACGACCTCGCCGTACTCGCTCTCGGTCTCAAGTTTGACCGTGGGCAGTCATTCGCTGCTGGCGAAGGCGTACGACAGCCTGGGCGCCTCCGCCGAGTCCACGCCGGTCGGCATCACGGTCGCCTCAGGCCCGTCCGTGGTCGCCTCGGCCACCCAACTGGCTGTCCAGCAGGGCAAGACGGGCACGTACACCGTGAAGCTGTCGACGCAGCCGTCGGCGAACGTCACGGTCACGACCGCCCGCACGAGCGGCAACTCCGGTCTCTCGGTGACCGGTGGGGCCTCGCTCACCTTCACGCCGTCGAACTGGAACACCGCGCAGACGGTCACCATCACCGGCAACGCCTCCGGCACCGGCGCGGCGACCTTCGAGTCGACGGCGACCGGCCACGCCAAGGCCTCGGTGACGGTCACCCAGATCACGGCGACGGGCACCTACAACGCCCGCTTCCTCGATCTGTACGGCAAGATCACCAATCCGGCGAACGGCTACTTCTCCCCCGAGGGCATCCCCTACCACTCGGTCGAGACGCTGATCGTCGAGGCGCCGGACCACGGTCATGAGACCACCTCGGAGGCGTACAGCTACCTGCTGTGGCTGCAGGCCATGTACGGCAAGGTGACGGGCGACTGGTCGAAGTTCAACGGCGCCTGGGAGATCATGGAGAAGTACATGATCCCCACGCACGCCGACCAGCCGACCAACTCCTTCTACAACGCCTCCAAGCCGGCCACCTACGCGCCCGAGCTGGACACCCCCAACGAGTACCCGGCCAAGCTGGACAGCTCGGTGTCGGTGGGTTCGGACCCGATCGCCGGCGAGCTGAAGAGCGCGTACGGCACGGACGACATCTACGGCATGCACTGGCTCCAGGACGTCGACAACGTCTACGGCTACGGCAACTCGCCCGGCAAGTGCGAGGCCGGCCCCACGGACACCGGCCCCTCCTACATCAACACCTTCCAGCGCGGTGTGCAGGAGTCGGTGTGGGAGACGGTGCCACAGCCGACGTGTGACGCCTTCAAGTACGGCGGCAAGAACGGCTATCTGGACCTGTTCACCGGTGACTCCTCCTACGCCAAGCAGTGGAAGTTCACCAACGCCCCGGACGCCGACGCGCGGGCCGTGCAGGCCGCGTACTGGGCCGCCACCTGGGCCAAGGAGCAGGGCAAGAGTTCCGACGTCTCCGCGACCGTGGGCAAGGCCGCCAAGATGGGCGACTACCTGCGCTACGCCATGTACGACAAGTACTTCAAGAAGATCGGCAACTGTGCCGGCCCGTCCACCTGCCCGGCCGGCACCGGCAAGGATGCCTCGATGTACCTGCTGTCCTGGTACTACGCCTGGGGCGGCGCCACCGACACCTCGGCCGGCTGGGCCTGGCGCATCGGATCCAGCCACGCACACGGCGGCTACCAGAACCCTCTCGCAGCCTACGCACTGAGCTCGTACGCCGACCTGAAGCCCAAGTCGGCGACGGGACAGGCCGACTGGGCCAAGTCTCTTGACCGGCAGCTGGAGTTCTACCGCTGGCTCCAGTCCGACGAGGGCGCCATCGCGGGCGGTGCGACCAACAGCTGGGCCGGCCGCTACGCGCCTCCCCCGGCCGGCAAGTCGACCTTCTACGGCATGTACTACGACCAGCAGCCCGTCTACCACGACCCGCCGTCCAACCAGTGGTTCGGCTTCCAGGCCTGGTCGATGGAACGGGTCGCCGAGTACTACCAGCAGACGGGCAACGCACAGGCCAAGACGGTCCTGGACAAGTGGGTCAAGTGGGCGCTGTCCAAGACCACGATCAACCCGGACGGCACCTACCAGATCCCCTCCACCCTGCAATGGTCGGGCCAGCCCGACACCTGGAACGCCACAAGCCCCGGCACCAACAGCGCACTGCACGTCACCGTCGCCGACTACACCAACGACGTCGGCGTGGCCGCCGCGTACGCCAAGACCCTGACGTACTACGCGGACCGCAGCGGTGACACGGCCGCCGCCACCACCGCCAAGGCCCTGCTGGACGGCATGTGGACCAACTACCAGGACAGCCTCGGCATCGCGGTGCCGGAGAACCGGGCGGACTACAACCGCTTCGACGACCCGGTGTACATCCCCAGCGGCTGGACCGGCACCATGCCCAACGGTGACGCCATCAACTCCTCCTCGACGTTCGAGTCGATCCGGTCCTTCTACAAGAACGACCCGGCCTGGTCGAAGATCCAGGCGTATCTCGCCGGCGGCGCGGTGCCGTCGTTCACCTACCACCGGTTCTGGGCCCAGGCGGACATCGCCCTGGCCATGGGTTCGTACGCGGAGCTTCTGGAATAGCCCCCGCCGGGCGCTCCGCGGGTCGGACCGTGGTCGGCTGCGGGTCCGTTGTGGCTGGTCGCGCAGTTCCCCGCGCCCCTGGAGGGGCGCACCGGGCACCGTTCCTCCTGCGGAGCCGCTCGAAGGCTCCGTGTAACAGGCCCCGTCACCGGACGACGGGGCCGAACCGGCCGGGCGGCCCCTTCCCGCACTGGGGGTCGCCCGGCACCTCTCGTACTGAGTGGAAAGCGCTTACCCCCCTCACTTCCCCCCACTTTCCCCCTTTCCGGAAAGGACTCCCCCGTGCGAAGAACCCGCATCCTCACGGCCGTGCTCGCGCTCGCGGCCGGGCTGCTCGCCGGCACCCCGCCCGCACTGGCGGCCGACAGCACCGCGAAGGTCTCGCTCGCCGCCGACACGTACACCTGGAGGAACGCCCGGATCGACGGCGGCGGTTTCGTGCCGGGCATCGTCTTCAACCGCAAGGAGAAGAACCTGGCCTACGCCCGCACGGACATCGGCGGGGCCTACCGCTGGCAGGAGTCCACGAAGACCTGGACGCCGCTGCTGGACTCGGTCGGCTGGGACGACTGGGGGCACACGGGCGTGGTCGGCCTGGCCTCCGACTCCGTGGACCCGGACAAGGTGTACGCGGCCGTGGGGACGTACACCAACGACTGGGACCCTGAGAACGGCGCGGTCATGCGGTCCTCGAACCGGGGCGCGAGCTGGCAGAAGACCGTGCTGCCGTTCAAGCTGGGCGGCAACATGCCGGGGCGGGGCATGGGCGAGCGGCTCGCGGTCGACCCGAACAGGAACAGCGTGCTGTACCTCGGGGCGCCGAGCGGCAAGGGGCTGTGGCGGTCCACGGACTCGGGCGTGAGCTGGTCGCAGGTGGTGAACTTCCCCAACGTCGGCAACTACCAGCAGGATCCGGGCGACACGAGCGGTTACGCCAGTGACAACCAGGGCGTCGTCTGGGTCACCTTCGACGAGCGGACGGGCACGTCCGGGAACGCGACGCAGACGATCTACGTCGGGGTCGCCGACCTCCAGAACTCGGTGTACCGGTCGACGGACGGCGGCGCGACCTGGAGCAGGCTCGCCGGGCAGCCGACGGGACACCTGGCCCACAAGGGCGTCCTGGACGCGGTGAACGGCTACCTGTACCTCACGTACAGCGACAAGGGCGGGCCGTACGACGGCGGCAAGGGCCAGCTGTGGCGGTACGCGACGGCGACCGGCACCTGGACGAACATCAGCCCGGTGGCGGAGGCGGACACCTACTACGGCTTCAGCGGTCTCACCGTGGACCGGCAGAAGCCCGGAACCGTCATGGCCACCGCCTACAGCTCCTGGTGGCCGGACACCCAGATCTTCCGCTCCACGGACAGCGGGGCGACCTGGACGAAGGCGTGGGACTACACGTCGTACCCCGACCGCGCGAACCGCTACACCATGGACGTGTCGTCTTCCCCGTGGCTGACGTGGGGCGCGAACCCGTCACCGCCCGAGCAGACGCCCAAACTCGGGTGGATGACCGAGTCGTTGGAGATCGACCCGTTCAACTCCAACCGCATGATGTACGGGACGGGGGCGACGGTCTACGGCACGGAGAACCTCACGAACTGGGACTCCGGCGGCCAGTTCACCATCAGGCCGATGGTGCAGGGCCTGGAGGAGACCGCGGTCAACGACCTGGCGTCACCGCCCTCGGGCGCCCCGCTGCTGAGCGCGCTGGGTGACGTGGGCGGTTTCCGGCACACGGACCTCACCAAGGTCCCGTCGATGATGTTCACCTCCCCGACCTTCACCACGACCACGAGTCTGGACTTCGCCGAGACGAACCCGAACACGGTGGTGCGGGTCGGCAATCTGGACTCGGGGCCGCACATCGCGTTCTCCACGGACAACGGGGCCAACTGGTTCGCGGGCAGCGACCCTTCGGGCGTGAGCGGGGGCGGAACGGTGGCCGCCGCCCCGGACGGCGGCCGGTTCGTGTGGAGCCCCGACGGGGCGGGCGTGCAGTACACGACGGGCTTCGGTTCGTCCTGGTCGGCGTCGAGCGGCATCCCGGCCGGCGCGATCGTGGAGTCGGACCGGGTGGACACGAAGACCTTCTACGGCTTCAAGTCCGGGAAGTTCTACGTGAGCACGGACGGCGGGGCGACGTTCACGGCGTCCGCGGCGACCGGCCTGCCCGCCGGGGACAGCGTGCGCTTCAAGGCGGTGCCCGGGGTGAAGGGCGATGTCTGGCTGGCCGGCGGGACGGCCGACGGGGCGTACGGGCTGTGGCACTCGACGGACGGGGGCACGAGCTGGACGAACCTCGCGAACGTCGACCAGGCCGACGCGATCGGCTTCGGCAAGGCGGCGCCGGGAGCCTCGTACCAGACCCTCTACACCAGCGCGAAGATCGGTGGCGTCCGGGGCGTCTTCCGCTCCACGGACAAGGGCGCCAGCTGGACCCGCGTCAACGACGACGCCCACCAGTGGGGCTGGACCGGGGCGGCGATCACGGGTGACCCGCGGGTGTACGGCCGGGTGTACGTCTCGACCAACGGCCGGGGCGTGATCTACGGCGACACGTCCGACACGGGCGGCGGAGGCGGCGGCACCGATCCGACGGACCCGCCGGATCCCACTCCGACGGGCGCCTGCGCGGTGACCTACAAGATCACCAACCAGTGGTCGGGCGGTTTCCAGGCGGACGTCCAGATCGCGAATACGGGTACGAGTGCCTGGAGCGGCTGGACCCTCGGCTGGACCTTCCCTGACGGCCAGACGGTCTCGCAGGCATGGAACGCCACCGTCACCCAGTCCGGCGCGACGGTCGCCGCCAAGAACGTCGGCTGGAACGCGGGCGTGGCGGCGGGCTCCTCCGTGAGCTTCGGGTTGACGGGGAGCTGGTCGGGAGCGAACGCGAAACCGACCGCGTTCAAGGTGGGCGACCAGAACTGCACCGTGCTCTGAACCGGCCCGCGCGCGAAAGAGACCCCGCCCGGCGGTGCCGGGCGGGGTCTCACAGCGTCCCGGTCAGGGGGTGTAGACCGTCGGCCGGGGGGGCGGTCGGCATTCCGTCGCCGAGGAAGAAGCTCGGGTGCGGGGGCTGGTTGTACGCGGTGTTCTGCCAGGCCAGGCCCGTGCGGTACATCGTGTCGTGGAGCAGGGTCGTGATCTTCACCGACGTCTCGACCGGGGTCGAGTAGATCCGCAGGGCCTTGTTGTCCGACGTCGGCCAGACGACCTCCTCGCGCCAGTCGCCGAGGATGTCGCCGGACAGGGACGGGGTCGCCTTGGTGCCGTTGTTGGAGTGGACCGACGCCCCGGTCAGCAGACGGGTGTCCGACGAGGTGCCGTACTTGTCGATGTGGGTGCCGTCGAGGAGTTCGCGGACCGTGTCGCCGTCCCACCAGGACAGGAAGTTCGCCGAGGACGGCTCGCGGCCCTTGGTGGCACCGGCCTCGTCACGGACCGAGGTGTCGGAGGCGGACCAGACCTCGGCGCCATCGTTGCCCGCCCAGATGTCCCCGGCCACGCCACGCCCGTTGTCGCAGCAGGCGGCCAGTTTCCAGTTCACCGTGCCGTTCGCCGGGTTGACGTACAGCTCGGCCGGCTGTGACGTGGACTCGGAGACCTTGAAGTACTCCAGGCCCGCGTGCGAGGGGTCGAGGTCGCCGAGATGCTGGGCGTCACCGTGGCCCGTCCTCGTGGTCCACAGCCCGTTGCCGTTGTCGTCGACCGCCATCGCCCCGTAGACGATCTCGTCCTTGCCGTCGTTGTCGACGTCCCCGACGGACAGACTGTGCGAGCCCTGACCGTCGTAGCCCTTGCCGCTGTTGGTGGAGGAGTTGGTGTCGAAGGTCCAGCGGCGGGTGAAGGCGCCGCCCCGCCAGTCCCAGGCCGCGATCACGGTGCGGGTGTAGTAGCCGCGGGCCATGATCAGGGAGGGACGCGCGCCGTCCAGGTAGGCCGTTCCGGCGAGGAAACGGTCCACCCGGTTGCCGTACGAGTCGCCCCAGGACGACACCGTCCCGCGCGCCGGGACGTAGTCGACGCTCTGCATCGCCTTGCCGGTACGGCCGTTGAACATCGTCAGGTACTCGGGGCCCGACAGGACGTAGCCGCTGGAGTTGCGGTGGTCGGCCGAGGAGCTGCCGATCACCGCGCCGGTGCCGTCGACCGTGCCGTCCGACGTCTTCATCGCGATCTCGGCCGTGCCGTCGCCGTCGTAGTCGTACGCCTGGAACTGCGTGTAGTGCGCGCCGGAGCGGATGTTGCGGCCCAGGTCGATCCGCCACAGCCGGGTGCCGTCGAGCCTGACGCCGTCCAGGATCGTGTTGCCGGTGTAGCCGGACTGGGAGTTGTCCTTGGCGTTGGTGGGCTGCCACTTGAGGACGAGGTCCAGGGCGCCGTCGCCGTCGAGGTCGGCCACGGACGCGTCGTTGGCCTCGTAGGTGTAGGCGACGCCGTCGGGGGTCGTGCCGCCGGCGGGCGGGCTGATCGGCACGTCCTTGTAGCCGGTGCGGAGCTGGACCGCGTGGACCGAGTCGGCCTGTTCTACTCCGCCGACGACCGCGCGGACCGTGTAGTCGGCCTCGGCGGGCGCGCCGGAGTGGAACCAGTTCGTGGAGCCGGTGACCGGCGTCGCGTTGACCTTGGTGCCGGCCCGGTAGACGTTGAAGGACACGTCGTTCGGGTCGGTGCCGAGCCAGCGCCAGCTGACCAGGTTGCCGCTGCCGGTGTGCACGCTGACCACGCCCCGGTCGAGCTTCTCGACCTGGCGGGCGGTGGCGGCCTCGGCGGTGCCGGGGCTCAGGACGGTGAGTCCCGCGGCCACGAGGGCCGTCGCGGCGGTCAGCGCCGGCAGGAGGACACGGCGTCTGCGGTACGGGTGGGGGTGCGGCACGGTGGACCTCCGGTGCTGTGGGGGCGGACGGGTTCCACCCCCTCAGTCGCCGCGGGCGGGAGCCGGGTTGCCGTACCTTCCGGCCAGTTCGGCGATCGTCCGCGCCATGCGTGCGCGCAGCTCGGGCGGCTCCAGCACCTCGATGCCGGTGCCCAGGGCCAGGAATTCGCCCTGCGCGTGCGCGAGGGACTCGACGGGGACCCGGGCGACGGTCCAGCCGTCGGGGTCGACGCGGTCGTGGACCGCCCGCGGCAGCGCGACGCCCGGCGCCAGCCGCACCACCGCCTGGTGCCGGTGGAGCCGGTCGTGGAAGTCCCGCTGGTAGGACGTCCAGTGGGCGGCCAGGTCGAACCCCTCGGGGCGGGTGAACTCCTCTCCGGGGACGGTGAGTTCGAGGATCTGGTCCACGCGGTAGGTGCGCGGACCCGGTCCTGCGACCACATACCAGCGCCCCGCCTTCAGCACCAGCCCGTACGGCTCCAACCGCCGCTGCACGTCGGTGGGTTCGGCCCAGCGGCGGTACACCACCCGCAGCACCCTGCTGTTCCACACCGCCTGAGCCACCTGCGGCAGGTACGGCGCCTCCTCGGCCCGCGCGTACCACCCGGGCGCATCCAGGTGGAAGCGTCCGCTGATCCGGTCCGCGTGGGCGCGCAGCTCCGCCGGCAGCGCGGCCCGTACCTTCAGCTGGGCGGCGGCGAGGACCGGGCCGAGGCCCAGTTCGGCGGCGGGTCCGGGGGCTCCGGCCAGGAAGAGGGCCTCCGCCTCGTCCGCGGTGAGCCCGGTCAGACGCGTGCGGTAGCCGTCGAGCAGGCGGTAGCCGCCGGCGTGGCCCGCGTCGCCGTACAGCGGGACGCCGGCCGCGCCCAGCGCCTCGACGTCCCGGTAGACCGTGCGCACGGACACCTCCAGCTCCTCGGCGAGCTGGGCGGCGGTCATCCGGCCCCGGGTCTGGAGCAGGAGCAGGATCGAGAGAAGTCGGCCGGCCTTCACTGCCACAGGATGTCAGTGAAGCGGGCTTAGCGTCCCGGACATGGCTTTCACCGAGAAGCTGCTGACCGTGCCGCCGCCGATCGAGGTCGCCGGCCGGCACGTCAAGCGCTACCACGTCACCGGCGATCCGGCCGGCATCGCGCCCGACGTCGAGAAGGCGGCGTACGAGATGCTCCCGGAGCTGCTGCCGGAGCCGGACGGCACCCCGCCCGCGAGCTTCGTCGTGCTGCACCGGGGCGCCGACACCGGCGCCTACCTCAACGCCTACAGCTGGGTGTGGGACAACGTGCTGCACTTCCGGGGCGCCGCCGCCGGGCAGCCGGCGCTGCGCTGCCCGGACGCCGACCCCACGCACTTCGTCGTGCCGGACCTGCCCTGGATCGGCTGCGTCTGGGAGCTGCCGCCCATCCTGCACGAACGGGACGCCTGGGTACGGCATCTGCTCGCCCCCGAAGTACCGGACCTCAGGGCCTACGTGGCCGATTCCCTGCCCGAAGGAACCACCGGAGACCGCATATGAGCAGCCCGCACGACTTCGACTTCTTCCACGGCGACTGGGAGGTGCGCAACCGCCGCCGCACCGACTTCCTCGACCCGGACAGCGCCTGGGAGGAGTTCCCCGCCACGAGCAGCTGCCGGCCGCTGTTCGACGGGGCGGCGAACGTCGACGAGATCGACATGCCGCACCTGGAGGCGAAAGGCGCGACCCTGCGGCTGTTCGACCGGGAGACCCGGCAGTGGTCGCTGCACTGGGCCGCGAGCCGCAGCGGGAAGCTGTTCCCGCCGGTCGTGGGACGGTTCGAGGGCGGTCGTGGCGAGTTCCACGGCGACGACATGCACGGCGGGAGAAAGGTGCGGGTGCGGTTCGTGTGGGCCGGCGTGTCGGCGTCGGCGGCCCACTGGGAGCAGGCCTTCTCCGTCGACGGCGGCACGACCTGGGTGACCAACTGGACCATGGACTTCAGTCGGCCTTCCGGAACGCCAGGACGCTGAACACCGGGTCCGGGCGCGGGAGCTCCTGATCCGGCAGCGCTTCGAGACGGGCGGCGAACTCCGCCGTCAGCGGATCGCCGGGCGGCAGCAGGGTGAACCAGCCGCGCCGCAGGTCGGCGGCGGTGCGCCGGGGGCTGCGGCCCTGACCGCGGCCGGGGAAGCGGGCCCGCCCGGCCGGGCGCAGGTGGTGCGCGGCGGCGCAGGACTCGACGAGCGGCGCCGCGTCCGGGGCCGGGCGGCGCGGGCGCGGGGCGAGGACCGCGTCGATGTCGCTGCCCACGTCGTGGGCGGCGGCCTTGTCGACGGTGGTGACCCACACCCCGCCCGGTCTCAGGACCCGGGCGCACTCGGCGATCACGGTCCGGACGTCCTCGGGGCGGTCGAGGAGGTGCAGCAGCCACACGCTGGTGACGGCGTCGAAGACCCCGCCCGGGAACGGCAGCGCACGGCTGTCGGCCAGCACGACCGCGCCGGGCAGCCGTACGGCGGCCGTACGGGCCATGCCGTACGACAGGTCGGCGCCGGTGACCCGGGTCGCGGGCCGGGCGGCGGCGAGCCTGCGGGTGACGATGCCGGTGCCGCAGGCCACGTCGAGGAGGCGCCGGGTGCCGGACGGGATCAGGCCGAGCACGGCGTCGGCGGCCGCGGCGGCCCTGGGCTCGCCGCCGCGGGTGGCGTCGTAGGCGTCGGCCTCCTTGTCGTAGTCGAGCACGGGGTCACTGGGCTCCGTGACCTGCGGCGAGCGCCTCCACCCGCTGGGCTAGCTCGAAGTCCTTCTCCGTGAGGGCGCCGCCCGCGCTGTGCGTGTGCACGGCCAGCGCGACCGTGTTGTAGCCGAGGGTGAGGTCGGAGTGGTGGTCGAGCTCCTCCTGGACCTGGGCGATGTGCACGACCATCGCGGTCGCGGCGAAGTGGGTGCCGAGGCGGTACGAGCGGCTGAGGCGGCCGTCGTCGACGGACCAGCCGGGCAGTTCCGCGAGCCGGTCCTCGATCTCCTTCTGCGACAGGGGTTCGACGAGCATGGCCTCGCTCCTTCCTGGGGGGGGGTCGGGTGCCCTCAGCGTCCCACATCTGTGCCGCTGCGGCCCTGGTCAGGAGGGTTCCCGGGGGCCGGCCGGGGACACCTGCGGCGGCAAGGTCATCGGCCCACCCGTCCCGGGCCCGCTCGTCCGCCCTCCTCGACTACCGTCTTCCGTATGACCATGCTCCCCTTCGCCGCGGACACCCCTTCCGACCGGGGCGTCGGTCCGCTCCTGCGAGCCTGGCGGGAACAACGCGGAATCAGCCAGCTGGAGTTGGCGCTGCGCGCCGACTCCTCGGCCCGGCACGTGAGTTTCGTCGAGACGGGCCGGTCCCGGCCCAGCGAGGAGATGGTGCTGCGCCTGGCCGAGCACCTGGAGGTGCCGGTGCGCGAGCGCAACGCACTGCTGCTGGCGGCCGGTTACGCCCCGCGCTTCGCGCAGACCCCGCTCGACGACCCGGCCCTCGACGTCGTGCGCGAGGGGATCGAGCGGCTGATCCAGGGCTACGAGCCCTGTCCGGCCCTGGTGTTCGACGCCTCGTACCACGTCGTGGCCGCGAACCGGGGCATCATGATGCTCCTCGACGGCGTGCCGGAGTCCCTGCTGCGGCCCCCGCTCAACACCATGCGGCTCACCCTGCACCCCGAGGGCCTCGCCCCGCGCATCCGCAATCTGCGTCAGTGGCGTGGCCATCTGCTGGAGCAGATGCGGCGGCAGATCGCCCTGCGCCGCTCCGAGACGCTGCGGGAGCTGTACGAGGAGGTGGCGGCGTACCCGGTTCCGGAGGCCGACGACGACCCGGCGGAGACGGACCCCGTCCCCTACTTCGCGCTGCCGATGCGGATCGAGCACGAGGGGCGGACGCTGTCCTTCGTCTCGTCCACGGCCACCTTCAACACCCCCATGGACGTGACCGTGGCCGAGCTGGCCATCGAGACGTTCCTCCCGGCCGACCCGGCGACGGTCAAGTACCTTCATTCCCTGCTGCCCTGAGGGGGCGGAGCGGGCGCGGGTCCCGGACCGGAGTGCGCCGGCCCGGAACCCTTGAGCACCACGATCCCGGCCGCCCGGCCCGCCGTCGATGACCCGGGAGGTAAGGAAGGAAGCGGTCGTGACCGGTGAGACCGGCACCGGAACATGGCACACTGCACGCAAGCTTCGACGCGTAGGGGAGGCGTGGCGTGAGTGAGCGGCGGCCTGCGCCGACCGTGGGCCAGGTGGTGCTCGGCAGACGGCTTCAGGAACTGCGGGAGGCGGCCGGCCTCAAGCGCGAGGAGGCCGCGCAGGTACTGCGAGTGGCCCCCGCCACCGTGCGGCGCATGGAAATGGCCGAAGTGGCACTGAAGATCCCGTATGTCCAGGTGCTCCTGGAGACGTACGGGGTGCCGGAGGAGCAGGTCGAGGCCTTCGTCCAGCTGGCCGAGGAGGCCAACAAGCCGGGCTGGTGGCAGCGGTTCCACGATGTGCTGCCCGAGTGGTTCAGCCTGTACGTGAGCCTGGAGGGCGCGGCCGGGATCATCCGCTCCTACGAGCCGCACTTCGTCCCCGGTCTGCTCCAGACCGAGGACTACGCGCGTGCCGTCATGACGGCCGGGACGATCGGGCAGGCGGGCCCGGACGCGCTGGAGCGGCACGTGTCGCTGCGCATGGCCAGGCAGCGGCTGCTGGAGCGCCCGAACCCGCCCCATCTGTGGGCGATCATGGACGAGACGGTGCTGCGCCGCCCGGTCAGCATCCGTTCCGAGGTGATGCGCGAACAGCTCGACAAACTCCTGGAGTTCGCCGAGCGCGACCGGGTCACGCTCCAGGTCTGCGAGTTCGAGGACGGCCCGCACCCGGGGACGTACGCACCCTTCTCGCTGTTCCGCTTCACCGAGCCGGAGCTGCCCGACCTGGTCTTCACCGAGTACCTGACCGGTGCGCTGTACCTCGACTCCCGCCAGGAGGTCGCCACGCACCTGGAGGTCCTGGACCACATGTCGGCGCGGGCCGCGTCGGCCGAGCGCACGAAGAAACTGCTGCGGGAGCGCCGCGAGGACTTCTGAGCACAGGCATCACGACACAGGGGAGAAGACCGCGCATGACCGGATCCGACGCGCCCAGAATCGACACGAGCCGCCCGCACCCGGCGCGGGTGTACGACTGGTGGCTGGGCGGCAAGGACAACTACCCGGTGGACGAGGCGCTCGCGCGCCGGATCCTGGAGGTGGACGGCACGGTGCTGCGCGGGGCGCGCGCCAACCGCCGCTTCATGACCAGGGCCGTGCGCACCGCCGCGGAGGCCGGGATACGGCAGTTCCTGGACATCGGCACGGGCATCCCCACCGAGCCCAACCTGCACCAGGTCGCACAGGGCGTCGCCCCCGAGGCGAAGGTGGTGTACGCGGACAACGACCCGATCGTGCTGCGGCACGCGCAGGCGCTGCTGCACGGGTCCGCGGAGGGCGCCACGGACTACGTCGAGGCCGACGTCCGTGACATCGACACCCTGCTGGGCCGGGCGCGCGAGTCCCTGGACTTCACGCAGCCCGTCGCGCTGTCCCTGGTCGCGCTCACCCACTACCTGGACGACGACGTGTACGGGCTCGTCGCACGCTACGTCGACACGCTCGCCCCGGGCAGTTACCTGATCCTCTCCCAGGTCACGCCCGACCTGAGCCCCACGGCCATCGAGAAGGCCGCCGAGCAGTTCCGCCGCAGCGGCACCCCCTTCTTCCCCCGCTCGCTCGCGGAGTTCTCCCGCTTCTTCGAGGGTCTGGAGCTGCTCGGGCCCGGGGTGATCCCGGTGTCGGGCTGGCGTCCGGCTCCCGAGGACGTGGCGGCCCAGGCGGAGGGCATCGTGCCGGTGTACGCGGGGGTCGCCCGCAAGGTCTGACCCGTACGGGTGCCGTGAACGGGTGCGCTCCCGCGCCCCGCCCTAGGTTCGAAGCGAGCCGCGGGCAGGCAAGGGAGCGCACGTGACCGACACCCGGATGCCGCCGAGGGAGCCCGGCGCGGCGTTGCTGCGGGCCGGGCGGTTCTTCCGGCCCGGCAGGGCGGCTCACCGACGCCCCGCCCGGCGACGGCTCCCCTGTCGCACGGGCCGTCTCCCAGCTCGACGCGGTCGGGCCCGGCACCGGGGGGGACGGGCCGCTCGGACAAGCCGGACGACGCGGAGGAGGCCTGATGCCCTCGGACGCAGTGCTCTACCAGGCGGCGGCGCTCTGCCTGACGTATCCCGACGACGACTTCCGTGCGCGGCTGCCGCTGCTGCGGGAAGCGGCCCCGCAGCTGAGGGAGTTCGTCGACCACGCGGCGGTGACGCCCGCGCGGGAGCTGGCCGCGCACTACGTGCAGGTCTTCGACTGCGAGAACCGGCACAGTCTGTACCTGAGCCGGTGGCAGGACGGCGGCACCCGGCGGCGCGGGATGTCGCTGGTGCGCTTCAAGGCGGTCTACCGGGCCGCCGGGCTGGAGCTCACCGGTGAGGAACTGCCGGACTTCCTCCCCGCGGTGCTGGAGTTCGCGGCCCGCACCG
This sequence comes from Streptomyces sp. SAI-135, assembly GCF_029893805.1. Classification (NCBI taxonomy): domain Bacteria; kingdom Bacillati; phylum Actinomycetota; class Actinomycetes; order Kitasatosporales; family Streptomycetaceae; genus Streptomyces; species Streptomyces sp. SAI-135. Next base: position 7,424,436 of record NZ_JARXYP010000002.1, on the reverse strand, counting down.
GGGACCTCGGCCTGCTCACCGAGCACCGCGACGGCCTGGAGCAACTCCGTTCCCGGCTCACCGACTTCGGCACTCCGTACGCGACCGTTCTCGACGCCGTGTGCGCCACCCTGCCGACCGCACCGGCCCGGGAGCGCTCATGACCACACACGTGTGACTCAGGCAGCCCCGCCCTTGTGGTCCTTCTCGTCGTCCACGATCTCCGCGTCGACCACGCCCTCCTCCTCGTGCGGCGGGGAGGCCGGTTCGTCCTGCGGGGAATGCTGCTGGGCCTGGGCGTACATCGCCTGGCCCATCTTCTGGCTGACGGAGGCGAGTTTCTCGACACCGCCCCGGAGCGTGTTCGTGTCGGCGTTCTCCTCCAGGAGCCGTTTCAGCTCGGCGACCGCCGACTCGACCTCCGCCTTGGTGTCGGCGGGCACCTTGTCGCCGTTCTCGCGGACGAACTTCTCGGTCTGGTAGACGAGTTGCTCGGCCTGGTTGCGGGTCTCGGCGGCCTCCCGGCGCCCCCGGTCCTCCTCGGCGTACTGCTCGGCCTCCCGCATCATGCGGTCGATGTCGTCCTTGGGGAGCGCCGATCCGCCGGTCACCGTCATCTTCTGCTCGCGCCCGGTCGCCAGGTCCTTCGCCGAGACATGCATGATCCCGTTGGCGTCGATGTCGAAGGCCACCTCGATCTGGGGGACGCCCCGGGGCGCCGGCGGCAGCCCCGTGAGGTCGAAGACGCCGAGCTTCTTGTTGTACGCGGCGATCTCGCGTTCGCCCTGGTAGACCTGGATGCCCACCGAGGGCTGGTTGTCGGTGGCCGTCGTGAAGATCTCCGAACGGCGGGTGGGGATCGTGGTGTTGCGCTCGATGAGCTTGGTCATGATGCCGCCCTTGGTCTCGATCCCCAGGGACAGCGGGGTCACGTCGAGCAGCAGCACGTCCTTCACGTCACCGCGGATGACACCCGCCTGGAGCGCCGCCCCGACCGCCACGACCTCGTCGGGGTTGACCCCCTTGTGCGGGTCCTTGCCGGTGAGCTCCTTGACCAGCTCGGTCACCGCGGGCATCCGTGTCGAACCGCCGACGAGGATCACGTGGTCGACCGCGGACAGCTTGATGCCCGCGTCCTTGACCGCCTGGTGGAACGGGGTCTTGCAGCGGTCCAGCAGATCCGCGGTGAGTTCCTGGAACTGCGCGCGGGTCAGCTTCTCGTCGAGGTGCAGGGGGCCCTCGGCGGAGGCGGTGATGTAGGGCAGGTTGATCGTGGTCTCGGAGGACGACGACAGCTCGATCTTCGCCTTCTCGGCCCCCTCGCGCAGCCGCTGCAGCGCCATCTTGTCGTTGCCGAGGTCGACGCCGTACTGCCCCTTGAAGCGTTTGACCAGGTGCTCCACGATCCGGTGGTCCCAGTCGTCGCCGCCCAGATGCGTGTCGCCGTTGGTCGCCTTGACCTCGATGACCCCGTCGCCGATCTCCAGCAGGGAGACGTCGAAGGTGCCGCCGCCGAGGTCGAAGACCAGGACCGTCTGCTCCTCGCCCCGGTCGAGGCCGTACGCCAGCGCCGCCGCCGTGGGCTCGTTGATGATCCTCAGGACGTTGAGGCCGGCGATCTCCCCGGCCTCCTTGGTGGCCTGGCGCTGGGTGTCGTCGAAGTAGGCGGGCACCGTGATGACGGCTTCGGTGACGTCCTCGCCGAGATAGGACTCGGCGTCCCGCTTCAGCTTCTGCAGGACCCGCGCGGACAGCTCCTGCGCCCGGTACCGGGTGCCGTCGACCGAACCCTGGTCCGGGAAGCGCCAGCTGCCGTCGCCCATGTGCCGTTTCACCGAGCGCGCGGTGCGCTCGACGTTGGTCACGGCCTGCCGCTTGGCGACCTCGCCCACCAGGACCTCGCCGTTCTTGGCGAAGGCCACGACCGACGGTGTGGTCCTGGCCCCCTCCGCGTTGGCCACCACCGTGGGTTCACCGCCCTCCAGCACGGCCACCACCGAGTTCGTGGTACCGAGATCGATCCCGACCGCACGTCCCATCGCCGTCCCCTTCCGCCAGGGATGTCCACCAGAGAGCCTTCCCCCACTCCAGCACAAAACTTGAGTGCGCTCTTGTCAATGGTGCGGGTGGGCCCTGCTCAGTGGGACGAGTACCCCGGCTCGGGCCTCTCGTGCGGTCCCCCGCGGAGCGCGACGGCCCGCCGCGGCCGGTCGGTGACCAGCACGTCGACGCGGGGATGGTCGAGGAACGCCCTCATGAGGGGGTCGTCGTTGACCGTCCAGACCATGGTGAACAGGTCGTGCCGGACCGCCTCGCGCAGCACGTTGGCCCGGGCGAGCCGCTGGTGCACGGCGACCCCGCTCGCGCCGCAGGCGCGCACCCGGCGCATCGGCAGGAGCTCGCTGAGCCGCACACCGGCCAGCCGGGACCGGGCGATCTCCCGACCGTCCCGCCCCAGGGACAACGCCGTACGCACCCGCGGGAAGGCCCGCGCGATCGCCGCGACGGAGCGGTCCTCCAGGGTCGTGGCGATGAAGCCGTCCACGCCCAGCAGGGCGATCGCACGGTCGATCAGCTCCCGCTCGTAGCCGGTCTCCTTCAGGTCCAGGTGCCCGACCAGCCTCCCCGCGATCAGGGACATGACCTCGTCGACGGCCGGCACCGCGTACCCGGCACGCTCGCTGAGCTCGGCGTGGGTGATCTCGGCGGTCAGGGGGCCGGCAGGCCCCACGCGGGGGTCGTGGTAGACGACGAAGACGCCGTCGGCCGTACGACGGATGTCGAACTCGGCGTAGTCCGCGCCGGACCGGACCGCGTCCTCGTACGCCTCCCGGGTCGCCGGACCGGCGCGCTCGGATCCGCCGCGGTGAGCGGAGACGGCGGGTCGTCGGGGCATACGGCGGTCAGCTTCCGGACGGCGGGCGCGGGGCGGGCACCGGGGCGGGCGGGGTCAGCAGCGAGCCGGAGCGCCGGCCGATGCGGGCCGTCCGCACGTAGCCGACCACGGCGAGCACGAGGAAGGGCACCCAGGCCAGGAGGTACGCCGGGAGGTAGCGCGCGTCGAAGATGGACCGGTGGGCGTTCACGGTCGTGGCGTTGGCGCCGAAGAACGCGAGCAGGAGCGTCGGCGGCAACGCGATCAGCGTGGCGATCGCCACCAGCGCGGAGACCGTACGGTCCCTGCGGTCGTCGCGCTCCGAGAGCTCGGCGTTCAGGGCCGCCGAGCGGGCGCTGATCACGGAGGTCAGCCGCTCCACCATGCGGGCCGAGTTGTCCAGGCTGTCCCGGATGCCGAAGGCGTCGCGCAGGGAGGACTGGAAGGCCTCCATGACCATCTCCGGGATCAGCAGGCTGTCGACGTACGCCTCCACACCGAAGGCCAGGTCGAGTTGGAGCTCGTTGACCCCCGCCGACAGCCGGGAGATCAGCGAACGGATCTCGTAGGGCGAGCTCGCCGAGGCCTGTTCGTTGGCGCGCATGGTCTCGAAGGCGGCCAGCCTGGTGCGCTGGAGGACGGCGAGGGCGGAGATCATGCCCACGGCGACCAGGATCAGGCCGTTCTCCACGTGCCCGGCCCAGCCGGCGTGGACGGAGACCCCGCGGCCGTGCGCGGAGAGCGTGCGGCCGTTCCTCCTGAGGTGGGGCGGCTCGGAGGCGGTGAGCCGGCCGCGGTACACCAGCTCGTTGAGCAGGGCGGGCAGGCGGCTCTCGTCGGGGTCCAGCAGGTCGCTCTCCAGGTCCCCGCCGGGAAAGACGAGTTGGTGGACGTTCTGGCCGAAGGCGAGCGGTTCGCGCGGGGCGAGCCGTCCGCTCAGGGCGTCGAGCAGGGCCGTGGGGCCGAGCGTGATCCGGTCCCGGTCGAAGCAGCTGTCGGCGAGCCAGGCGGCGAGGGCGGCGGGCGGCGTGTGTCCGGCGAAGCCGCAGTCCAGGGCCAGGGTGATGTCCCCGCGGGGGGTGGCGAGGACGGCGATCTGGGCGGTGGCGAGGTCGAGTCCGTGATCGCCGTGCGGCAGCCGCAGCTGCTCGGGCGGCACGTCCTCGACGAGCACCGGCACGGGAAGCACCCCCTCGCTGGACGTCAGGTGCAGGGCGAAGCGGCCGAAGTCGAAGGTGTCGACGAGGCTGCCCAGCCCGGGGCGCGCCGCCTCCAGCCGGCCGGTGAGGCTGAACAGCACGACGACACGGGTCAGTGCACGCGTGCCGGAGTCGAGTGCCGCCGTACCGCCTGCCGTTCCCGGAATCATCGCGTCTCCTCCCGCACCGGCCGAATCCGTCGCCGCACCGCGCCGCGCGCAGGCCGCCCCGGACAGGCGGCCTGCGCGGTCGGGCGCCTTCGGGTCAGGCCAGCTTCGCGTCCAGCGTGATCGGGACCGACTTCAGGGCCTGGCTGACCGGGCAGTTGGTCTTGGCGTCGGCGGCGGCCGCGGCGAAGCCCTCCTCGTCCAGGCCCGGCACGGTGCCCTCGACGGTGAGGTGGATGCCCGTGATGCCCTCGCCCGGCTGGAAGGTGACGTCGGCCGAGGTGACGAGCTTGGTGGGCGGGGTGCCCGCGCCGTTCAGGGCGTGCGACAGCGCCATGGAGAAGCAGCTGGAGTGCGCGGCGGCGATCAGCTCCTCGGGGCTGGTCTTGCCGTTCGCGTCCTGGGAGCGTGAGGCCCACGTGACCGGCTGGGCCTCGATGGCGCCGGAGGAGTCGAAGTTGACGACACCGCTCCCCTCGAGGAGGTTGCCTTCCCAGACGGTGTGTGCGGAGCGCGTGGTAGCCACGGTCAGTCCTTTCGTGTGGTCCCGCGGACGGGGGTGCGGGATCCATCCGATCACACTACGGCTCAGCTCACGCGGAAGACCGGTCCCCGTGCGGTGAACGGCAGCCGGGCGCCCTGCGGGATCAGATAGGCGTGCTCGCGCCGGACCCGCAGCACATCGCACCAGCCGTCGGTGATCACCAGCACGGGCGCACCCGCGGGGAAGTCGTCCGCGCGGTGCAGCAGGTCGATGCCGGGCTGCAGGACGGTGCCGCCGCGGCCGTGCACCCGGACCCGCTCGGCGATTTCGGTGACGGGCAGATAGCCGGCGTCGTGCGGGGCCGCGTCGCAGAACACGACCCGGGCGGCGGGGACGTCCCTGGCCTCGGCGTACGAGGCGATCGCGCCGAGGGCCTTGCCGAGCAGGGTGCGGTTCATCGAGCCGGAGGTGTCCAGGACCACGCCGAAGGTGCAGCGGGCGATCTCCTCGGGCGGGAAGTACCGGCCGGCGCGCGGGATGTCGGGGGTGGAGGACTGGCGGCGCGCGGGTCGGGCGTAGGACCGCACGGGCTGCGGGCTGGGCACGAACTCGTCGAACCAGCGGGCGAGTCGGGCGTCCCACGGCAGCGGCGGGTGGCTGAGGGCGCGGATCTCCTCGACCAGGCCGCCGGGCAGGAAGCCGCGCTCCTGCCGCTGGTGCAGGTCCAGGCCCTGGGCGAGACCGCGGCGGTAGAACTCGTCGAGGTCGACGTAGTCGCGGGGCGAGCCGAGCGGACCGCCCAGGATGTCGCCGGCGCCCTTGCCGCGGAGGGTGGCCGGCCTGCGCATGCGGCGCAGGTCGCCGGCGATGCGGTCGTAGACCTCCTCGGCGGACAGGCCGGTGAGCCCGGGGTCGTGGAGCAGGCCCTCGGGCATGGTGCCGATCTGCATCTCGTTCAGCCAGCCGTTGATGACGTAGTCGCAGGCGACGTTGAAGAGGTAGGGGTCGCGGGTGCCGCAGCGGTCGCCGTGGCGCAGGGCGGCGTGCAGCATCTCGTGGGCGAGGACGAACCGCCATTCCTCGTCGTCGAAGCGGCGCAGCGGGTTGATGTAGATCTCGGCGGCCTCGGTGTCGACGGCGGCGATCGATATGCCGTGGGCGCGGGCGAGTTCGGCGTCGGCGACCAGCGTGATGCCGGCCGCGATGCCGCCGAGCAGCGGGTAGGAGGAGACGAACCAGCTCAGTGCCCGCTGCCAGGGACGCCGCTCGGGCAGCTCGCCGTCGAGGGAGTCGCGGCGGCCGCCCGCCATGTCCATCGCCGCGGACACGGTCCGGGTCAGGGCGGTCGCGAACGCCAGCTGCCAGTCGGGGGGCTGGGACCAGCCGGACCACCGCAGCAGCAGCTGGTCGGGCTCGGGGCCCGCGGTGCCGCAGTGCTCGTAGACGGCGGGGATGCCGTCGCGCCGCCAGCGGGCGGCGAGCTGCTCCTCGTCGCCGTCGGGGTAGGAGGCGGGCAGGTGCTCGGGGGTCCGGCCGACGGTGAAGCCGAGCAGGAAGCGGTTGACGACGACACAGCGGGCGGCGAGGTCGAAGCGGTCGGGCTGGGTGCGTTCGCCCTTCACGGCGGGGACGTGTCCGAAGCCGAGGTGGAGGACGGCGTGGGCCAGCGCCCAGGCCCAGGCGGCCGGTTCGGCGAGGCGGTGGGGGTGGACGTGCAGGTCCCCGTCGGAGTCCACCACCACGAGGCCGTCGCGGGGTGCGAAGCGGCAGTCCTCCCTGCGGCACACGTCGAACTCGACGGCCGCGAGGGCCGGGTTGGCCTTGAGCAGCCGCATCCCCTCGGCGAACGCCTCACCGGCGAGGTCCCGCTTCTTCTTCTTTTCGGGGCCGCGGCTCACCGCCGCGCCTCCACCAGGCGGGGCATGTCCCGGGCGGCCTCGACGAGGAACCAGGACGGCAGGACGGGGTTGCCGTCGTCGCCCTCGGCGATGACGGTCTGGGCCACCTCGACGGAGATCTCGGCGAGCTGGACCAGCAGCGACTTGGCGCGGTAGGCGGTCTGCCGGCCGTTCGCCGACATGTGCTCCTTGCTGACGGGGAGTTCCTTGACCAGGCGGCCGCGGAAGGACTCGGCGAGGTAGTAGAGCAGGTCGCGGTCCTCCAGGCGGTTCGGCCAGCGGGCGTCGCCCTTGATGATCGCCTCGATGCCGAACCGGCTGCGCACGATCTTGACGTAGCCGCAGAACGCGGTGGCGTGCCGGGGTGTCAGCGTGCCGTGTGCGAGGACCTTCAGGGTCTCCTCGTCGAGGTCCGGGCCGAAGGAGTGCAGCGCGTCGGAGAGCATGTGCCAGGAGCGGGGCGTGGAGAAGGGCTCCTCGGTCTTCGGCGGCTTGGACCACAGGTGGTCGGGCCGGTCGGTGAGGTGGTCGAGGATCCAGGGGTGGATGTCGTGCTCGGCGGCCCAGACCAGCCAGTCCTTCGCGGACGCCTCCAGGTGGACGTGGGTGAGGCGGTTGACGAGGGCGGAGGCGATGGGGCGGGCCAGCGCGTTGTCGATGGCGCGGTTGCCGGCGCCGATGACGATGGACCCCTGAGGAAGTTCGTAGTCGCCGATGCGGCGGTCCAGGATGAGCGAGTAGAACGCCTTCTGCACATCGGGGGTGGCCGCGTTCAGCTCGTCCAGGAACAGGCAGTACGGCTCGTCGCGCGCGATGGACTCCGGCGGGCAGAACACCGAGCGGCCGTTGCGGATCTGCGGCACCCCGATCAGGTCCTCGGGAGCGAGCTGGGTACCGATGAGACTCACGCACTCCAGGCCAAGCGAGGCGGCGAACTCCCTGACGAGGGAGGACTTTCCGATGCCGGGGGCGCCCCAGACGAAGACGGGCCGCACGGTGGCGAGGCCGAGGAGGAGGTCGGGGATGCGGGAGGGCGAAACGGTGACGGCAGCCTGCAAAGCGGTGGCTCCAGGGGGTGTTCGAGAGCGGGATGACTCGATCAGTGTGAGCGGGGCTCGGGGCGACCGCAGCTGATTTTCCGACGCTCGGGTATGCGCTCTTCAGGGGCGCGGGGCTGTATCGATGTGCGGCTCCGCCGCGTGGGCGCGACCGGCCCCCACCGGCCCGCAGCCAGACAACTACGCGGCCTTCTCCTCGGCCTTCTCCAGCGGCACTTGAGGACCCCCCGCTTCGTCGAGCCACCGCCGCAGCACCCGATGAACGCCCTCCGCCCCGACCAGTTCCTCGGGCGGCGCGGACAAGGCAAGCGGCGACAGCAGGAACGGCTTGGCCTGCGCACCCCCCAGCCCGCCGTGGGACCCGATCTGCTCCTCGAAGGCCAGCACCTCCCCCTCCGCCGGGTCGTACCAGGAGTTGACCATGATGTCGGCGGTGTGCGGAAAGGTGTGCGTACGGCGTACCGCCTCCACCGCGCCGGGCCCGAAGTCGGCCAACGGCCCCGGGTTCTCGTCCAGTCGGTCCAGCGGGATCTCCGTGCCGAACGGTCCGAGGACCACGCCGCCGTGCTCCTCGCTGCGCACCAGGAGGAACCCGATGCCGGGATGGTTGGCGAGGGTGGTCAGCAGGGCCGGGTGGCGCGCGTCCAGCTCCTCCTTGGTCATGCGGTGGTGCACGTCGGGAAAGGAGACCAGCCCGAGGTTGCCGGAGGCCAGCACGATCGGCTCGGAGCCGCGGGCGGGCCGGTACTCCTCGCGTCCCTCCTTGCCGGGCCGGCGCAGCGCGGCACGCACGGCGGCGCGGGCCTCGGCCCCGCTGTGGGTGCGCTCGGCCCTGCGCGGCACGGGCAGCCCGCAGCCGGCCCGGACCAGGTCGCCGAGGGTGAGTCCGTAGCGGGTGCGGAAGGTCTCGCCGGGGCTCTGGCCGTGGTCGGACAGGACGACGATCCGGTACGGGCGCGGGGCGTGCTCGGCGACGTTCTCGATCAGGGCGAGCGAGCGGTCCAGGCGTTGCAGGACCTTCGCGGCGTCGCGGCCGGTCGGCCCGGAGTGGTGGGCGACCTCGTCGTAGGCGACGAGGTCGGCGTAGACGGCGGTCCGGCCCGCGAGCATGTCGCCCATGACGGCGGCGACCACGACGTCGCGCTCCACGACGGTCGCGAAGGCGCGGACGAGCGGGTACAGGCCGCCGCGGCTCACCCGCGGGCGCTCCTTGCGGAACCGGGAGCGGGTCGACTGGCCGATCTCGCGGCCGACCTCGGCGACGAACGACAGGGCGGTGCGCACGGCGTTGGCGGGGTCGGAGAAGTAGGCGAAGTAGCCGGCCCGGGAGCGGGTCTCGCGGCTGCGGCGGCGGGTGGCGATGGACAGCACCAGGGCCTGTTCCTCGGCGCCGCCGGAGAAGAGGTTGCCGCGGCTGGCGCCGTCGACGGTGAGCAGTCCGCCGTGGCCCGCCTGCTCCACGGCGCGGTGCTGGAGTTCGACGGCGCTGGTCGGGCGGTTGCAGACCATCACCTCGCCGCGGTCCTTCTCGTACCAGCGGAAGGCCGGGACGTCGTGGTTGCTGCCGTGCAGGATGCCGAGCTGGCTGGCGCCGGTCTGGCTGGACCAGTCGGTGCGCCAGGAGGTGAGCCGGTGGGTGGGGCGCACCGCGCGGCCCGGGGTGCCGCTGTGCCCGATCCAGCGGGCGATCGTGGGCATCAGGCCCGCGCCGACCGCGGCCAGCAGGACGTCGTGGCCGACGCCGTCGAGCTGGAGGAAGACCGTGCCGGGGCCGGCCGGGCCGACGGGGCCGCGTCTGCGGCGGCGGTCGGCGAGACGGTACAGGCGGCGCCGGTAGGCGTCGTCGTCGCGCACCGCGAGGGCACCGCCGGTGGCGGAGGCGACCGCGGACATCACGGCGGCGACCACGACCGCGGTCTCCGGGGCGGCGTCGCCGCGCTCGGCGGGGTTCAGTCGCAGCGCGAGCAGCAGCAGCGCTCCGTTGAGGAAGAAGACCAGGAGCCCGAGGACCAGGGTCGGCACCAGCAGGAAGAGCCGTACGAGCAGCGGCCACACCACGGCCGACAGCACACCGAAGGCGCCGGCGCCGAACGCGGCGGTGACCGCGATCCGGGTCGCGCTGTCACCGCTCGGGGACTGGAGCCGGAAGTCCGGCAGGATGCCGGCCAGCACCAGCATCGTCAGGGTGGAGACGACCCACACCGTGACGCTCCGCCCGACCTGACTGGCCACCCGCCGCCAACGCCCCGCACCCACGCCCCGCACACCTCACGTCCCGGCCCGTCGTCGGTGCGGGCGCTGGGACCAGCGTGTCATACGGGCCGGACAGTCAGCGTCCGTCGTATCCCGCCGTCGGCATGGACAGCCTGCGATGCACCCTGGCCTTCATCTGGGCGTCGTAGAGGGGTTCCGCGAAGCCGACGGTCTCGACCCGCACTCCGCGGCGGGCGCACTCGGCGGTGAACTCCTCCACGGAGGACAGGGCGCTCTCCAGGACCCGGCGGCTGGGCGCCACGAAGAGGTCGCGGCCCGCCCGTACCCCGTCCCACAGCACGCAGTGGTCGGCACGCAGGCCGCGCACCAGCAGCTCCCGCCGCACGGTGTACCCCCGCTCCGCGGCCCAGCGCGCACACATGGCGTGCTGGCTGCGCGAGTCCACCAGGAAGGGATCGGCGTCGAGTTCCTCCAGCGGCGTCAGACTCGCGATCGCCGTGACGCGGAACGCTCCCATGGTGTCCCCCTCACCTCCGGGTTTCGCCGCCGACCCTACTCCAGCCCGTAGGCTTCGGGGAGTCGCGCGAAGGAGGCAAAGAGGTGCCGGTGGAGATCACCTGGTGGGGCCACGCCACCTGCACGGTCACGGATTCGGCCGTACGTGTGCTCACCGACCCTCTGTTCGCCCGCCGGCTCGCGCATCTGCGCCGGCGCCGCGGTGCGGTGCCCCCGCCCGGCGCCCGGCGCGCGGACGTCGTCCTGGTCTCCCATCTGCACGCCGACCATCTGCACGTGCCCTCGCTGGCGCGGCTGGAGCCCGGCACGCGCCTGCTCGTGCCCCGGGGCGCACCACGCCAGGTGCCGGGGCTGCGCCGGCTCACCCACCTCACGGTGGACGAGGTGGTGCCCGGCGACCAGCGGCGCGTCGGCGACCTGCTGATACGCGTGGTGCCCGCGTGGCACGACGGGCGGCGGCTGCCGGTCGGTCCGCACCGCTCCCCCGCGCTCGGTTACGTCGTCGAGGGCTCGGCGCGGACGTACTTCGCCGGGGACACCGGGCTGTTCGACGACATGGCCGAGGAGGTCGGACCGGTCGACGTGGCGCTGCTGCCGGTCGGCGGATGGGGGCCGTATCTCGGGGAGGGGCATCTGGACGCGGGGCGCGCGGCCCAGGCGCTGGCCCGGCTGGGGCCGCGCAGTGCGGTGCCGGTGCACTACGGGACGTACTGGCCGATCGGGATGGACGCGGTACGGCCGCACGAATTCCACGCGCCGGGCGCGGAGTTCGAGCGGCTGGCGGCCCGGTTCGCGCCGGGCGTGGACGTGCACCGGCTGGAGCACGGGGAGAGCGTGCGGCTGGAGGTCGCCCGGTGACCTGGCTCGCAGCCGCCACCACGGGGGCGACATCCGGGGCCGCGGGGCAGGCGATCGGGTACCCGACCTTGTTCCTGCTGGTGTTTCTGGGGGCCCTGGTCCCGGTGGTGCCCACGGGAGCGCTGGTGAGTTCGGCCGCCGTGGTGGCCTTCCACCGGGCGGCTCCGCTGACCCTTCTGCTGCTGTTCGCCACGGCCTCGCTCGCGGCGTTCCTCGGGGACATCACCCTGTACTGGCTGGGGCGGCGCGGGATGAAGTCGAAGAACGGGTCGCGCTGGCTGGAGGCGATACGGTCCCGGGCGCCGGAGGACCGGCTCGAACAGGCGCAGGGGAAGCTGACGGACCACGGGGTGGCCGTGCTGGTGCTGTCCCGGCTGGTGCCGGCGGGGCGGATCCCGGTGATGCTGGCCTGTCTCATGGCCGAGTGGCCGCTGCGGCGGTTCGTGCGGGGGAACCTGCCGGCCTGTCTGGCGTGGGCCGTGACGTACCAGCTGATCGGGATCCTCGGCGGCTCGCTGTTCAAGGAGCCCTGGGAGGGCGTGCTGGCGGCGGTCGCGCTGACCTTGGCGATCAGCGCGGCGCCGAGTGTGTGGAAGCGGGTCCGGGCCGGGGAGTGAGGGTTCGTCGCGGGGGTGCCGGTCCGCGGGGGCCGGTCGCGCCGGCGCGGCACAGCCGCACCTGACTACAAGCCCCGCCCCCTAAGGGCGTTCCAGGACCCGTGAGCCGCCGATGGGCAGGTCCCACAGGTCCTCGCGGTCCAAGCCCGCCTTCTCCCAGGCCTCCCGCACCCGTGTGAGCGGTTCCAGGACCGGTTCCGCCGACAGCACGAACGTGGCCCAGTGCATCGGCGCCATCCTCCTCGCGCCGAGGTCCTGGGCCGCCCGCACCGCCTCCTCGGGGTCGCAGTGCACGTCGCTGAGCCACCAGCGGGGGTCGTAGGCCCCGATGGGCAACAGGGCGAGGTCGATGCCGGGGTAGCGCCGGCCGATGCGGGAGAACCAGTGGCCGTAGCCCGTGTCCCCGGCGAAGTAGACCCGCTGCCCGTCCCGGGCGGTGAGGACCCAGCCGCCCCACAGCGTGCGGCAGGTGTCGGTGAGGGAGCGCTTGGACCAGTGGTGGGCGGGGACGAAGTCGAAGCGGACGCCGTCCAGTTCGGCCGCCTCCCACCAGTCGAGCTCGGTCACCGCGGTGAAGCGGCGGCGGTGGAACCAGCGGGCCAGGCCGGCCGGGACGAAGACCGGGGTGTCGCGCGGCAGGCGGCGCAGGGTGGGGGCGTCCAGGTGGTCGTAGTGGTTGTGGCTGATGACGACCGCGTCGATCCGCGGCAGTGCCTCCCAGTCGACGCCGACGGGGGTGATGCGGGCCGGGGTGCCGAGGATGCGACGGGACCAGACCGGGTCGGTGAGGACGGTCAGGCCGCCGATCCGCACCACCCAACTGGCGTGTCCCGCCCAGGATACGGCGACCGTGCGGGAGTCGACGGCGGGCAGCGGGGCGGGGGCGTAGGGCAGCTTCGGGATGTCGGCGAGGCCCTCGGGTCCGGGCCGCACCGCGCCCTCGCGGGCGAAGCGGGCCATGGCCTTCAGTCCGGGCAGCGGGGCGGTCAGCCGGTCGTGGAAGGACTTCGGCCAGACTCTGCGCTCCCCCAGCGGGCGGGGTTCGGCGAGCGGCGGGGACGCGGGTGCGAAGGAGGAGAGGGCCGGGGTCTCGTCGGCCACTCGTGTGCTCGTGGTCGACTCGGACTGCTGCGTCATCGAGGAGGCTCCCATCGCTGAGCGTCGTCGCGGAGATCGTCGAAGACCGACTCCAGGGTGTTCAACGCGCGTTGCACATGTGGCAGTTCCAACGGCGCGGGTGACGTGAGGCATTCCGCGCGCTCCGCTTCGCTGCCGCCGAGCAGGGGCCCGGTGGACAGCCGTACGCGCAGCGCGCCGAGGTCGTCGCCGAAGCGGTGGCCGCCGGGTGCGGGCATGCCGAGCCGGGCGGTGAGGAAGTCCTCCAGGTCCTGGGCGTCGCCGACACCCTGGGCGGCCAGCGCGGGCCGCAGCGGGCCGAGGTCGGCGTAGAGGTGGCGGCCGGCCCGTGGGGGCCTGCAGAGCGCGCCCGCGCCGACGACCACGGAGTGCGCGGCGGCGGCCACGCGCGCGTGGAGGTGTCCTACGGCGGTGCGGCGGGCGGTGACCGGTTCGGGCTCGGTGAGGGCGTGGGCGGCGGCCGCGGCGACCGGGGCGGCGATGCGGGCGCCGAGGGCGGTCAGGATGTCCAGCACGCGGGCCCGCAGGCCGTCACCGCTGCCGTTGGCCGGGAAGCGGGCGAAGGCGGCGGGCCAGCCGGCCGGGAGCAGGCTTCCGGCCAGGTCGGTGACGACGGTGACCCGGTCGGGCAGCATCTCGGCGGGGCTGAGCAGGACCGTCTCGTGCGGGGCGTGCACGGTGTCGCGCCAGGTCTCGTCGCTGACCAGGTGCAGGCCCTCGCCCGCGGCGGCCTCGACGGTCTCGTGCAGCACCTCGGGCGGGGCGACGGTGGCGGTGGGGTCGTCGGCGACGGACAGCACCAGCAGCCGTGGGTCACCGCCCTCGGCGCGCACCCGGCGCACGGTCTCCAGCAGGGCGTACGGATCCGGGACACCGCCGCACTCGGCCGGTGTCGCCACGTGGAAGACGGGTCTGCCCAACAGGCGTGCGTAGGGCGCCCACCAGGCGGCACAGGGGCGGGGCACCAGGACGTCGCCGCCGAGCGCGGCGGTCAGGGCGAGCAGGAGGGCGGGGGCGCCGGGGGCGGCTGCCACGTGGTCATGTTCGGTGGGCAGGCCACGCCGGGCCGCGTAGCCGCGGGCGGCCTCCAGGAGCGCGGTGCCGCCGCCGACGGGTTCGGCGCGGGGGCGTGCGGCCGCGGCGGCGAGGACGGCGGTGAGCTCCGGCAGGACGGGCAGCCCGTCGTCCGGCAGTGGAGGGCCGTAGCGGACGGGGCCGTGGCCCTCCGGGTCGGTCCGCATGGTCACCTCCGCAAGGCGCTGTCCGCCGTCTCGTCTCCCCGCGCCTGGCGCGTCCCTCGCCGGTCCGAGTACCCACGGAGCCGCCTGCCCATGGGCGCCCGCGCGGGTCGCGCCTGTCACACGATCCTGAGGTTTGGTCCTCAGGCGTCCGCACCGGGGGCTCTGCGGCGCAGCCGGTGGACGGCACCGCCGACGGCACCCGCGATCAGCAGGCCGCCGGCGACCAGGGCGGGCACGGAGTCGGTGAAGGAACCGCCCTGACCGGCGCGGACGGGTTTCTGGACGGCCGCGGTCTCGCAGGTGGCGGTGCGCGGCTCGGGGCACGGGCGGTGGCTGGTGCCGGTGTCGGCGCCCCGGGTGACGGTGAAGGTGGCGCTCCATGCCTTGCCGGGGGCGCGGTCCGCGGTCGGGCAGGTGCCGTCGACGGTCCACGCGGAGTCGGGGGCGGTACCGCCGGTGCCCTCCTGGAGTTCCTGGTCGGCGGAGACGCGTGCGGTGCCGCTGTAGGCGGGGCCGGAGACCTGGTCGTCGTTGCCGGGCACCAGTTGCAGGCGTACGGTCTGCGACTCGAAGGCCTCCGAGGTGGCGTCGAGGGTGGCGGGCGGCGTGCCGGTGCCGGGGTCGCAGGAGACGGACACGGTGACGCTGCCGCCCGGCTGGACGCTGCTGGGGCTGACCTCCGCGGCCGGGTCCGCGAAGGCACTCGGCGCGGCGTAGCCCAGGGTGACGCCCAGCGCGAAGAGGACGACGGTCAGGGCCCGGAGACGGGCGGTGCGGCGCATGGGGTGGACTCCTTCGGCCGACGACTGCGGGGCCCGTCGTCGGGCGTCGGGGCCCCGACGACTGGACCGGGGGCACGACGGTCGCACCCACGGCCATCACAGCCCGGCCCTCCCCGTCCCGCGCGCGGCCGGAGGCCATTGGCGGGACGGGGAGGGCCGAGTGGGTGACACGCGGTGGCGCCGGCACCGCAATCTCCGCAGCCGTCCCCTCACCGGGCGGCGTCGGATCTCCTCGCGCGACCGCCGGCCGGAGGCGTCCGCCCTGCGACGCAACGTCGGTCTGGCCGCCCTGGGCGCCGTCGTCCGCCGGAGGCATCCGCCTTGGGGAGCGGCCGTCCGCCATGGGCATCTCCCCGGGGACCAGCCGTCCGCCGGGGCATCCGCCCCCAGTCGCTCCGGTCGACCGACCGCGTCCCGCCTGATCTGCTCACCCAGCCACCGCAGGCAGCCGCTGAGCGGACGAGACCGGAGCGGCGGCCCGGAACACCCCCGGCGCCACCTCACCGCAGCCGCCCCTCACCCGGCCGCCATCCCCACGATCCGCCCGCCCAGCCACCGCAGGCAGCTGCTGAGCCGACGGGAGACCGGGGCAGAGGCCCGGACCCCCCGGTGCCGCCTCACCGAAGCCACCCCTCGCCCGACCGCCTCCCCCGCGATCCGCTCGCCCAGCCACCGCAGGCAGCCACCAAGCGGACGCGAGAACCGGGACGGCAGCCCGGAACACCCCCGGGCACCGCCTCACCGCAGCGCCCCTCACCCGGACGCGTCGCGCATGATCTGCTCGCGCAGTCGGCCGCAGCAGCGGCTGATCAGCCGGGAGACGTGCATCTGGGAGATGCCGAGCTGCTCGGCGATCCGGCTCTGGGTCATGTCGCCGAAGAAGCGCATGTAGAGGATGGCGCGCTCCCGCTCGGACAGGGCGGCCAGCCGGGGCCTGACGGCCTCGCGGTCGACGACCGTGTCCAGGGCGGGGTCGGACGAGCCGAGGGCGTCGGCGAGCGAGTAGCCGTCCTCGCTGCCGGGCAGTTCGGCGTCCAGGGAGAGGGCGGTGAAGCTCTCCAGCGCTTCGAGGCCCACCAGGACGTCCTCCTCGCTCATGTCGGCGCGCTCGGCGATCTCGGCGACGGTGGGCCTGCGTCCGGGGATGGTCTGGGCGAGGTCCTGGGAGGCGAAGCGGACCCGGTTGCGCAGGTCCTGGACCCGGCGCGGCACGTGCAGGGTCCACATGTGGTCGCGGAAGTGCCGCTTGATCTCGCCGGTGATGGTGGGCACGGCGTAGCTCTCGAAGGCGTTGCCGCGTGCGGGGTCGTACCGGTCGACGGCCTTGACCAGGCCGAGGGCGGCGACCTGGCGGAGGTCGTCGTAGCTCTCGCCGCGGTTGCGGAAGCGGCCGGCGAGCCGGTCGGCCATGGGCAGCCAGGCCTCGACGACCTGTCCGCGCAGGGTCTCGCGCTCGGGTCCCGGGGGCAGTGCGGCGAGCCTGCGGAAGGCTTCGGCCGTGTCCGGGGCGTCGTCGTGCGGGTGGTGCTTCGCGCTCACTGGTGTGGGCATGTGCGTCGCAACTCCCTAGATCGTGCTCTGGTGGACGATCGGCGGGGGAGCGCGTCCGCGTGCGGACGGGCGAGTGCCGTGGCGGCCGATCGCCGCTCCCACGGACGTGCCTCCGGTCCGAAGCACTGTGAGTGCGCCTGCCCCCGGCCCCGTGGGCCAAACACCCACAGGTTTTCCCGGGGCCCGCACGGTGACTCGTAGGGCTGCTGCCTGTGCCATCTATGCGGGAGGTCAGCCCATGAGCACCAAGGTGTCCGATCACGTCCTCGAAAGGCTGCGCGAGTGGGGCGTGGACCATGTCTTCGGCTATCCGGGCGACGGCATCAACGGTCTGCTGGCGGCCTGGGGCCGGGCCGGGAACCGGCCGAGGTTCGTGCAGTCGCGGCACGAGGAGATGTCCGCGTTCGAGGCGGTCGGATACGCCAAGTTCAGCGGCCGCATCGGAGTGTGCGCGGCGACGTCCGGACCCGGTGCGATCCATCTGCTCAACGGCCTGTACGACGCCAAGCTCGACCATGTGCCGGTCCTGGCGATCGTCGGCCAGACGCACCGCACGGCGATGGGCGGCTCGTACCAGCAGGAGGTCGACCTGCACACCCTGTTCAAGGACGTCGCCTCGGAGTTCGTGGAGACGGTGACGGTCCCCGAGCAGCTGCCGAACGTCCTGGACCGGGCGATCCGCACCGCGTACGCCCGCCGCTGCCCCACGGCGATCATCATCCCGGGCGACGTGCAGGAGCTCGACTACTCGGCGCCCACGCACGAGTTCAAGATGGTGCCCTCCAGCCTGGACCGCAGCGCCTGGACGGCGGTGCCCTCGGCGGAGTCCCTGGAGCGGGCCGCGGAGATCCTCAATTCCGCCGCCAAGCCGGCGATCCTGATCGGCCAGGGCGCGGCCGGAGCGCGGGCCGAGGTGGAGCGGATCGCCGAACTGCTGGGCGCGGGCGTCGCCAAGGCGCTGCTCGGCAAGGACGCGCTGAGCGACGAACTGCCGTACGTCACCGGCTCGATCGGCCTGCTGGGCACGCGGCCCTCGTACGAGCTCATGCGGGACTGCGACACCCTGCTCACCATCGGCTCGTCGTTCCCGTACACGCAGTTCCTGCCGGAGTTCGGCAAGGCGCGGGGCGTGCAGATCGACATCGACCCGCACATGGTCGGGATGCGCTACCCGTACGAGGTGAACCTGGTCGGCGACGCGAAGGCGACGCTCCAGCGGCTGATCCCGATGCTCGACGTGGAGCGCGACGGGCGGGAGTGGTACGACACGGTGTGCGCCAACGTCACGCGCTGGCGCGAGGTGATGAAGCGGCGGGCGCAGCAGTCCGCCGACCCGATCAACCCGGAGTACGTGGCCCACGCCCTCGATCCGCTGCTGCCCGACAACGCGATCGTCACCTCGGACTCCGGCTCCACCGCCAACTGGTACGCCCGGCACCTGACCATGCGGCCCGGTATGCGCTCGTCGCTGTCCGGCACGCTGGCGACGATGGGCCCCGGGGTGCCGTACGCCATCGGCGCGAAGTTCGCCCACCCGGACCGGCCCGCGATCGCGCTGGTCGGGGACGGGGCGATGCAGATGAACGGCATGGCCGAACTGATCACCGCGGCCAAGTACCGCGAGCTGTGGGAGGACCCGCGGCTGATCGTCGCCATCTGGAACAACCACGACCTCAACCAGGTCACCTGGGAGATGCGCGCCATGGAGGGCGCCCCGTCGTTCCTTCCCTCGCAGCAGCTGCCCGACGTGCAGTACGCCGCGTTCGCCCGCTCCCTCGGTCTGACCGGAATCCGGGTGGAGAAGCCGGAGGACGTCGAGGCGGCCTGGCAGGCCGGGTTGCAGGCGGACGGGCCGGCGGTCCTGGAGTTCCTCACCGACCCTGCCGTACCGCCGATCCCGCCGCACGCCACCTGGGAGCAGATGGAGGCCACGGCCGCCGCGATCCTGAAGGGCGACGCCGACCGGGGGTCCATGGTGAAGCAGGGCTTCAAGGCGAAGGTGCAGGAGTTCCTGCCGGGGCGGGAGAAGTAGCCGTCGGCAGGGCGGCCGGTTCGGGCCGGTCGCCCTCCGGCTCCGGGAGCATCAGTTCCTCGTAGCGGCCCAGCGCGAGCAGCGCGGCGAGCATGAGGACCGGTATGAGCGCGGCGAGGACCACCATCGCCATGTCCTTCCCAAGGGAGGTGCGCGGGGGGTCGGGAACGGGTCTCCCGACTTCCGTACGGCAAACCCCGTGTCGGCCCGCGGTGCTCGGGTACGCGGTGCGGACCCCGAAGATCTGGAGGGAGACATGCAGCGAGGCAGCGACCGGCTGAGCCGCCACCGGGACGACGAGATGAAGCACGAACTCCAGGGTCTGCTCCGCTCCGGGCACCCCACCCGGACCGAGGAGTGGCACGACCCGGAGCCGACCGCCGACGACGATCCGCAGGTCTGGGGCGGACCCGTGACACCGGGCAGCGCCGGGGCGTCCCTGGAGACCGTCCGGCTGGAGCTGGCCCGGCTCCTGGGCCGCAGCTCGTTCCCCGCCACCGCGCAGGAGCTGGTGCGGGTACTGCGCCGCAAGAACGCCCCCGACGCCCTTGCCGAGGCGGTGGACGCTCTGCCGCGCAAGGAGAACTACGCCAATGTCCAGGAGCTCGCGCGGGCGCTGACCCGGACGGAGGGCACCCCGTGACGGCGGAGCTCGTCCGGGACGTGATGACGCCCGGTGTGGTGGCCGTGCGCCCGGACGCCTCGCTGGTCGAGGCGGCGCGCCTGATGCGCGCGCAGGACATCGGCGATGTCGTCGTGGCCGACGGTCAGCACGTGGTGGGGATGCTCACCGACCGGGACATCACGGTCCGGGCCGTCGCCGACGGCGCCGATCCGCTGACCGTGAGCGTCCGGTCGGTGTGCACGCCGGACCCGCTGACGGTCGCCCCCGGCGACCCGGTG
Source organism: Streptomyces sp. SAI-135 (assembly GCF_029893805.1). NCBI lineage: Bacteria > Bacillati > Actinomycetota > Actinomycetes > Kitasatosporales > Streptomycetaceae > Streptomyces > Streptomyces sp. SAI-135. The sequence goes on along the minus strand of NZ_JARXYP010000002.1, from coordinate 7,404,925 downwards.
ACCCAGGCGGCCGCGCTGATGCGGGCCCACGCCGTACGGCGGCTGCCGGTCGTCGAGGACGGTCTGCCCGTCGGCATGGTGAGCCTCGGGGACATCGCCGAGGCCCGCGACCCGGGCTCGGCGCTCGCCGACATCAGCCGCGCGGACCCGGACGACAGGGACTCCCTGTGAGGAAAAGGCTTTTCAGGAAAGGACGTTGGACATCATGCGCATCGCGTTTCTGACCGCACCCGAGGGCGTCGAGCAGATCGAGCTCACCGATCCGTGGCAGGCGGCGGTGGACGCGGGACACGAACCCGTGCTCGTCTCGACCGAGCCCGGCAAGATCCAGGCGTTCAACCATCTCGACAAGGCGGACACCTTCCCCGTGCAGGAGGTCGTGGGCGAGACGTCCGCGGACTCCTTCGACGGGCTGGTGCTGCCCGGTGGGGTGGCGAACCCGGACTTCCTGCGGATGGACGAGAAGGCCGTGGCGTTCGTGCGGGACTTCTTCACGCAGGGACGCCCGGTGGCCGCGATCTGCCACGCGCCGTGGACGCTCGTGGAGGCCGACGTCGTACGGGGCCGGGTGCTCACCTCCTGGCCGAGTCTGCAGACGGACATCCGCAACGCGGGCGGCACCTGGGTGGACGAGCAGGTGAAGGTCTGCGACCACGGCGACAACAAGCTGGTCACCAGCCGTAAGCCGGACGACCTCAAGGCGTTCTGCCAGACGTTCCTCGACGTGTTCGCCCAGGAGGCCGCCTGATGGACCCTGCCGACCGCAAACAGCGTCAGCGTGAGCACTTCCACGCCGACGACCCCGCCGGCGGGCCGCTCACCACCGACCAGGGTGTCGAGGTCGACCACACGGACGACTCGCTCACCGCGGGTGAGCGCGGTCCGACGCTGATGGAGGACTTCCACTTCCGGGAGAAGCTCACCCGCTTCGACCACGAGCGGATCCCGGAGCGGGTGGTGCACGCGCGGGGCGCGGGAGCCTACGGGTACTTCGAACCGTACGAGTCCTGCGCCGAGTTCACCCGTGCCGCCTTCCTCCAGGACCCCTCGGTGCGCACCCCGGTGTTCGTTCGCTTCTCGACCGTGCAGGGCCCCAAGGGGTCCGCGGACACCGTGCGGGACGTGCGCGGCTTCGCCACCAAGTTCTACACGTCGGAGGGGAACTACGACCTGGTAGGGAACAACTTCCCGGTCTTCTTCATCCAGGACGGCATCAAGTTCCCCGACTTCGTGCACGCGGTGAAGCCGGAGCCGCACAACGACATCCCCACGGGCGCCTCGGCGCACGACACCCTGTGGGACTTCGTCTCGCTCCAGCCGGAGACGCTGCACGCCGTCATGTGGCTGATGTCGGACCGCGCGATCCCGCGCAGCTACCGCATGATGCAGGGCTTCGGCGTGCACACCTTCCGCTTCGTGAACGCCGAGGGGCGCGGCACCTTCGTGAAGTTCCACTGGAAGCCGAAGCCGGGCGTGCACTCGCTGGTGTGGGACGAGGCGCAGGAGTGCCAGGGCCGTGACCCGGACTTCAACCGGCGCGACCTGTGGGAGGCCATCGAGGCCGGCGAGTTCCCGGAGTGGGAGCTCGGCGTGCAACTCGTGCCGGAGGAGGACGAGTTCGCGTTCGACTTCGATCTGCTCGACGCCACGAAGCTGATCCCCGAGGAGCAGGTGCCGGTCCGGCCGATCGGCCGGATGGTGCTCGACCGCAACCCGGAGAACTTCTTCGCCGAGACCGAGCAGGTCGCCTTCCACACGGCCAACGTCGTGCCCGGCATCGACTTCACCAACGACCCGCTGCTCCAGGCCCGCAACTTCTCCTACCTGGACACCCAGTTGACCCGGCTCGGCGGTCCCAACTTCGCCCAGCTGCCGGTGAACCGGCCGGTGGCGCCGGTGCGGACCAACCAGCGCGACGGCGCCCACCAGAGCGCGATCCACCGGGGCACGAACTACTTCCCGAACTCCCTCGGCGGTGGCTGCCCGGCCCACGCGGGCGCCGACGGACACGCGTTCACCCACTACGCGGAACGGGTCGACGGGCACAAGATCCGACGGCGCAGCCCGAGTTTCCAGGACCACTGGAGCCAGCCCGCGCTGTTCTGGAACAGCATGGCCGACTGGGAGAAGCAGCACATCGTCGAGGCGTTCCGCTTCGAGCTGGGCAAGGTGGGCGCCCGGACGGTACGGGCCCGGACGGTCGAGCAGCTCGCCAAGGTGGACGGCGAGCTGGCGGCCCGGGTGGCGCGCGGCATCGGGGTTCCGGAGCCGTCCGGTGGTGAGACGGCGTACAAGCTCGCCTCCCCCGCGCTCAGCCTGGAGGCGCTGCGCGGCGACGGCTCCATCCGCACCCGGCGGATCGCGGTCCTCGTCACCGACGGGATCGACGCCGAGCAGGTGACCTCGGTGCGGGAGCGGCTGGCCGCCGAGGGCGCGATCGTGGAGGCGCTGGCACCGGCGGACGGGGAGGTGCGGGGTGCCGACGGCGAGCTGTACACGGTCGACCGGGCGCTGCCGACCGTCGCGTCCGTGCTGTACGACGCCGTCCTGCTGCCCGGCGGCCCCGTGGGCACCCCGCCGGCGGCCGCCGACCCGGACATGACGCGTTTCGTGCGGGACGCCTACCGGCACGGCAAGCCCATCGGCGCGCTCGGCTCGGGTGTGGGGATCCTGTCGTCGCTGGAGCCGGAGGGGCTGCGTCTGTCCGCGGAGTTCCACCATGTGGAGGCCGACCACGGCGTGGTGACGGAGACGTCCCCGGGTCCGGCGGGCGAGGAGTTCCTGGACGCCTTCGTGGCCGCGATCGCCGCGCACCGGCACTGGGACCGGCCGCCGACGCGCCACTGAGCGCTTCGGGCACCTCACCGGTGGCCTGCTGATCGAGTGATCGGCAGGCCACTGTCGGCTGTCGGCGGACTTGCGCGGTCGGCCCGGCCCCCGGTCGGCGCCGCCTACGGTCAGTCCCGCCTCCGGTCAGTCCAGCGCCGGGGTGGCCGACTCCCCCGACCCGCGCTCCCGCGCGCCCTCACGGGTGCGGCCCGCGGCCACCGTCCGGCGCGGGTTGCGGCGCAGGTACTCGCCCTCGAGCCGGGCCATGCGCTCGTTGTGGGCGCTGAGCGCGTCGTTCGAGCCGTGGAGCAGCGTTTCGTGCCGGGTGCGATGGATCGTCTCCAGCTCTTTCATGAGCTGGTGGTCGTCCAACCGGCTGGGGTCGACTCCGGTCATCGTGGTGTCCCGCTCGTCGTGTTCGTTCATGTGCTTCGGGTACCCGCCCCGCAAGCATTACCGCACTGCCCCCGAGCGGCATCCGGGAGGGAACCATGGATCTCGCTTTCCTTCACCCACTGTACGAACATCCGGGCCCCTGGGCCTCCGTGTACGTCGACACCTCGCGACATACCGAGGACACCCCCCACGAGCGGCACCTCGCGGCGGTCGCGGTCTCCCGCGAGCTGTCCACGCAGGGCGCCGACGAGAAGACCTGCGTGGCCGTGCGGGAGGCGCTGGAGGAACTGACGCACTCGTCCGAACCGCACGGCCGGGCCGTCTTCGCCCGGGCCGGCGAGGTCGTCCTGGAGCCGTCCCTGACCAGGTCGCCCGAGGGCAGCCTGGTGCGCTGGGCACCGCTGCCGCACACCGCGCCGCTGCTGGAGCTGGCCGGCGAGGATCCGGTGTGCGTGGTGGCGTACGTCGACCGCAAGGGCGCCGACTTCGAGCTGCGCGGGGCGCTCGGGCGCAAGGGCGCCGGGTCGGTCTCCGGCCGGCAGTGGCCCGTCCACCGGACGAGCAGTTCGGACTGGTCGGAGCGGCACTTCCAGCTGCGGGTGGAGAACACCTGGGAGCACAACGCGGCCGAGATCGCCGACGCGCTCGCGGTCTGCCAGGAGGAGACCGGCGCCGACCTGCTGATCCTGGTCGGTGACGAGCGGGAGAAGCGCTCGGTGCACGAGCGGCTGCCGAAGCGGCTGCACGACCGGGTGGTGGAGGCGGAGCACGGCGCCGGGAGCCGGCTGCTCGACGAGGACGTGGAGCGGGCCCGCGGCGAGCATGTGCGCGGGCGCGCGGAGCGGGAGCTGGAACGGTTCCTCGCGGCCCGCGCCCCGGGCGACGACGGCCGTCCGGGGGCCGTGGAAGGGGTTCCCGCGCTGGTCGAGGCCGCGCGTGAGCACCGTATCGACGAACTGCTGATCCGCCCGGACGGGCCCGACGCGCACCGTGAGGTGTGGGTCGGCGAGGACCCGGACCAGCTGGCGGTCCGCCGCACGGATCTGAAGATCCTCGGCGAGCAGAACTCCTGGTCGGCCCGCGCGGACGACGCGCTGATCAGGTCGGCGGTGGCGACCGGCGCTCCGGCGCTGTCGGTGACGCCGGTGGCCGACGAGGTCCCGGTGGGCGGCCTGGGCGCCCTGCTGCGCTGGGCCTGAGAGGCTTGGGAAGGGCCCGGTGACCGGCGGTCACCGGGCCCTTTCCACGCGCCGTTCGTCCCACACAGGTTCCGGCGTCTCGCGCACCCGTCCGTCCGAGCCGAAGACCAGGAAGCGGTCGAAGGAGCGCGCGAACCAGCGGTCGTGGGTGACCGCGAGGACCGTCCCCTCGAAGGCCTCCAGGCCCTCCTGGAGGGCCTCGGCGGACTCCAGGTCCAGGTTGTCCGTGGGCTCGTCCAGAAGCAGCGCGGTGACGCCCTGGAGCTCCAGCAGGAGGATCTGGAAGCGGGCCTGCTGGCCGCCGGAGAGCCGGTCGAAGCTCTGCTCGGCCTGTCCGGTCAGTTCGTAGCGGCGCAGCCGGGACATCGCGGGGCCGCGGTCCTGGGCGTGCTCCTTCCAGAGGATGTCCAGCAGGGTGCGGCCGAACAGCTCCGGGTGGGCGTGCGTCTGCGCGAAGTGGCCGGGCACGACCCGCGCCCCGAGCTTCCACTGCCCCGTGTGCGCCACGGTGTCGTCCCCCGCCAGCAGCCGCAGGAAGTGCGACTTGCCGGAGCCGTTGGAGCCGAGGACGGCGACCCGTTCGCCGTAGAAGACCTCCAGGTCGAAGGGCTTCATCAGGCCGGTCAGTTCGAGTCCGGTGCAGGTGACGGCCCGCACGCCGGTGCGGCCGCCCTTGAGCCGCATGGTGATGTCCTGGTCGCGCGGCGGCTCGGGCGGCGGGCCGGCCTCCTCGAACTTGCGCAGCCGGGTCTGGGCCGCCTGGTAGCGGGAGGACAGCTCGTGGCTGATGCTGGCCGCCTGGCGGAGGTTCAGCACCAGCTTCTTGAGCTGCGCGTGCTTCTCGTCCCAGCGCCGGCGCAACTCCTCGAAGCGCGCGAAGCGTTCGCGCCGCGCCTCGTGATAGGTGGCGAACCCGCCGCCGTGCACCCAGGCGTCGGCACCGGCGGGTGAGGGCTCCACGGAGACGATCTTCTCGGCGGCCCGCGAGAGCAGTTCCCGGTCGTGGGAGACGAACAGGACGGTCTTGCGGGTCTCTTTCAGCCGCTCCTCGAGCCAGCGCTTGCCGGGCACGTCGAGGTAGTTGTCCGGCTCGTCGAGCAGCAGCACCTCGTCCGTGCCGCGCAGCAGCGCCTCCAGCACGAGCCGCTTCTGCTCACCGCCGGACAGCGTCCGCACCTGCCGGAACTGCGCCTTGTCGTAGGGCACGCCGAGCGCGGCCGTCGTGCACATGTCCCAGAGCGTCTCGAACTCGTACCCGCGCACCTCGGCCCAGTCGGACAGCGCCTGCGCGTACTTCAGCTGGGCGGCCTCGTCGTCGACGGTCATGATCAGGTGCTCGGCCTCGTCGACGGCGCGCGCGGCCTCCCGGATGCCGGGCGGCGCGACCGACACGAGCAGGTCCCGTACGGTCGTCTCGTCCCGTACGGACCCCACGAACTGGCGCATCACGCCCAGGCCGCCGCTCACGGTGACCGTCCCGCCGTGCGGTTTGAGCTCGCCGGAGACGAGCCGCAGCAGGGTGGTCTTGCCCGCCCCGTTCGGCCCGACGAGGGCCACCACGGCCCCCTCGCCCACCCGGAACGACACATCGCCGAGCAGCGCCCTCCCGTCGGGAAGGTAGTACTCGAGATGCGCGGCTTCCAGATGTCCCATGGGGCGCATTGTCGGTGCAGAGGCAGGACCTGGGCAAACGCATAACCACGGCACCGCACCCGGCTCAGGGGCACGGGGAACTGCGCGACCAGCCGCATGCGGCCCGCAGAGGGCACCGACCGAGCAGCCCGCGGGCGGGTACCCGCAAGGGCATGAGCCCAGACGTTGATCCCACCGTCCTCCGCACCGGTGCGCGCCCGCTGCGCGACCGCCTGCTCGCCCTGGACTCCCGCCTCTTCGCGTTCGCGGCGGCCCGGCGCCGGCCCGCCTCCGAGCCGGTCCTCCCCCGGCTCGGCAGAAGCGCCGACCACGGCGTCCTCTGGTTCGCCACCGCCGCCGCCATGGCCGCGAGCCGTACCCCCAGGTCCCGTCGCGCCGCCGCCCGGGGGCTCGCCTCCCTGGCCCTCGCCTCCCTGACCGTCAACACCCTCGGCAAGCGCTCGGTGCGCCGCACCCGCCCCGTCCCGGACCCGGTCCGCGTGGTCCGGCAGCTGAGGCGCCGGCCGATCACGACCTCGTTCCCGTCCGGCCACGCGGCCTCGGCCGCCGCCTTCGCGACGGGCGTGGCGCTGGAGTCCCCGGGCTGGGGCGCGGCCGTCGCCCCGGTCGCCTGGTCGGTGGCGCTCTCCCGGGTCCGCACGGGCGTGCACGTCCCGAGCGACGTGCTGGCGGGAGCCGCTCTGGGCGCGGGCGCCGCCTTCGCCGTACGGGGCCTGGTGCCGACGCGCGCCCAGATCGTGCCGCCGGCCCGGCCCCGCGCGCAGGTGCCCGCGCTGCCGGACGGCGAGGGCCTGGTGATGGTGGCGAACACTGCCTCGGGCACCGCCGAACGGGTGCGCGCCCTGCACGACGGGCTGCCGCTGGCCGAGATCGTCGAGTGCGAACCGTCCGATGTGCGGGCCGAGTTGGAGAAGGCGGCGGCCCGCGCCACGGTGCTCGGGGTGTGCGGCGGCGACGGCACGGTCAACGCCGCCGCCGAGACCGCCCTGCGGCACGGCGTGCCCCTCGCGGTGCTGCCGGGCGGCACCCTCAACCACTTCGCCTACGACCTCGGCGTGGAGGGGGCGCGCGATCTGACCCGGGCCGTCCAGCAGGGTGAGGCCGTCCGTGTGGACACGGGCCGGTTCACCAGCGACGGCCACGAGGGTGTCTTCGTCAACGGGTGCAGCCTGGGCGTGTACCCGGAGCTGGTCCGGGAGCGGGAGCGCTGGTCGGGCCGGATCGGCGGCTGGCCGGCCGGAGTGCTCGGGGCGCTGCGGGTGCTGCGGGCCGACCGGCATCCGCTGGAGGCCGAGTTCGGGGGCCGGTCCCGGCCGCTGTGGCTGCTGTTCGTCGGCAACGGCACCTACCACCGGATGGGGCTCACCCCCGGCCGCCGCACCGACCTCGCCGACGGCCTGTTCGACGTACGGGTGGTGCACGGCGGGCGCCGGCCCGCGCTGCGCCTGCTCGCCGCCGCCGTCGCGGGCCCGCTGACCCGCTCCCCCGCCCATGCGGCGGTCCAGGTGGGACGGCTGCGTCTGACGGGCGTCGCCCCGGGCACGCCCTTCGCCTACGACGGTGAGGTGACCGAGGTGGGGGGCGACGTGACCGTGGAGAAGCTGCCCGAGGCGCTCACCGTGTATCGCCCCCTGCCCGGCGGCTGAGTGTCCGTCAGTCCATATGGCAATACGGAGGTCTCACCATTCGACATGCACGCGTACGGTTCTGCGTACCGACGGAGTACCGACGGACCTGTCGAGAAGGGGAGCCCGGCCATGCCGACAACACAGGACACGCCACCGGAGAAACCGCGGGAGACCGCCGTCTACACGCACGGCCACCACGAGTCGGTACTGCGCTCGCACACCTGGCGCACCGCCGCCAACTCGGCGGCCTACCTGCTCGGTTCGCTCAAGCCCCACATGAGGATCCTGGACATCGGCTGCGGGCCCGGCACGATCACCGCCGACCTCGCCGCCCTGGTCCCGGGCGGCCGGGTCACCGGCGTCGACCACGCCGCGGGCATCCTGGACCAGGCCCGCGCCACGGCCGCCGCCCGCGGGCTGACGAACGTCGACTTCGCGGTCGCCGACGTGCACGCGCTGGACTTCCCGGACGACGCCTTCTGCGTCGTCCACGCCCATCAGGTGCTCCAGCACGTCGGGGACCCGGTGCAGGCGCTGCGGGAGATGAAGCGGGTCACCAGGCCGGGCGGACTCATCGCGGTGCGCGACTCGGACTACGCGGCCATGACCTGGTACCCGGCCACTGCCGGCCTGGACGACTGGCTGGACCTCTACCGCCGGGTGGCCCGCGCCAACGGCGGTGAGCCCGACGCGGGCCGGCGACTGAAGTCCTGGGCGCTGCGGGCCGGGCTGACGGACATCACCGCGAGCTCCGGCACCTGGACCTACTCCACCGCCGAGGAGCGGGAATGGTGGAGCGGGCTGTGGGCGGACCGCACGCTGGCCTCCGCCTATGCGGAGCGGGCCACCGAGGGCGGCCACGCCACCCCGGAGCGGCTGCGGGCCGTCGCGGACGGCTGGCGGGAATGGGGCGCACAGGACGACGGCTGGTTCTGTGTGCTCCACGGAGAGATCCTGTGCCGGAAAGGCGCCTGAATCACTGGCCGTCCTGGTTCTCTCCGGGCGTCATTCCCGGGGCAGCAACGGTCCGAGCGGCCCGAGGTCCAGGTTCAGGTCCTCGGGCCGCAGTCCGTACCGCTCGCGCAGTTCGGTCATGCGCTCGTCGAGGAGCATGAGCGTCAGACCGATCCGCTCCTCCTGCTCCTCGCTCAGGTCGCCCTCGTCGAACCGGCGCAGCGCCTGGCGCTCCATGAGCTGCCGCAGCAGCTCCACGACGGTCAGGACGAGCTTGACCAGGTCCCGCTCGACCGTGTCGGGCTCCAGGTCCAGCCGGTTGCGTCGGGCCGTCACAGCAACTCCTCGAACGGTGAGGGAACTTGCGCGTTGACCGAACTGATCAGCGCGTTCAGATCGATGCGCACCAGGTCGACGTCCGCGATGCGCAGGGTGATGTCCCCCGTGATGACGACGCCGCCGGCCAGCAGCCGGTCGAGCAGGTCGACGAGGGCCACCTCACGGCGTTCGATGACGGTCACGGCTGCTGTTCCTCCCCCGCGAAGGAATAGGCCGCCCACGGCCCCGTGAGTTCCACCCGCATGCCCGGGACGTCGTCCTTCGTACGGTCCACCATTTCCACGAATTCCTCGGAATCGGCGCGCGGCACGAGATAGGCGGCATTCAGCACGTTCTGCCCCGAGGCCCCGGAAAGCGCGGGATTCTGCGGGGCGTGCAGCCGTGCGTCCTCGGCATATCCGGAAAGCGTTTCGTGCAGCCGGGTCGCGAAGGCTTCCGCCTGCTGCCACATCTCCTCGCGCGAACGCACCCGCCGGCGCCGCTGTAGCAGGTAGTCCCGGCCCGAGGCCGGCTTGGCGGCCGTCCCGGCGGACTCCGCGCGCTCCGGGGTGGGCGTCTCGGCGTACACCTTGACGCCCCACTCCACCCGGTCCTGGAGCCGGTCGAGGGTGCGCCGGAAGCTCTCCTCGCGTTCCTCGATCATCACCCGGACCCCGCTGTCGTCACGGAAGACGGTGCCGAGCCGCAGCGGCAGCGGGGTGGTGACGACGGTGAGCGCGTCGATCACGCTCTGGTGAGCGCGCACGGTCCCGGTCAGCCACTCCAGGTCCTCCAGATGCCTGCGGAGCGGTTCTTCGGCGAAGTCCCGCTCCGGTACGTGGCTGACCACGGCGACCAGGCCATGGTGGTGCAGCAGTCTGGGCGGGTCACCGGCCACCCCGGCCAGCTGGGCCTGCAACGGGGTGCCGAAGGGGCGGCAGACGGCGTACACGTACCGCAGTCCGGTCATGAAGTCTCCTCCTCGGCGCGGCGGCGGGGCTCCAGCTCCTCCAGGCGCGCGAGCCGTTCACGCAACTCGTTGTTCTCCCGGGCGAGTTCGTCGCGGCGGGCACGGGAGGACAACGCGGGGTCGTCCTCCCACCAGTCGATCCCCATCTCCTTGGCCTTGTCGACCGAGGCGACGATGAGCCGCAGTTTGATGGTGAGCAGCTCGATGTCGAGCAGGTTGATGCGGATGTCTCCCGCGATGACGATGCCCTTGTCCAGCACACGCTCCAGGATGTCGGCCAGGTTGGCTCCGCTCCCCTGACCGTAGGGATCCGGGAGCCGGCTGGGCATGCTCATCGTCGGCTCCCGCCCTCGGCGTACTCGTAGTCCTCTTCCTCTTCCTCGGGCACGTCCTCCTCGTCCTCAGGAGCCTGGTCCTCAGGAGCCTGGTCCTCGGGCTCCTCCTCCTCGTCGTACTCGTCGTACTCGTCCTCGGCGTCCTCGGGCTCACCCTCCTCGGGCTCCTCCTCGGCCTCGTCCTCGGTCTCGTCCTCGGTCTCGTCCTCGGCGTACGGGCCTTCCTCTTCGTCCTCTTCCTCGGCGTCCTCGGCCCCTTCGGCGCCCTCGGCCTCTTCCTCCTCCGCCACCGCGTCCTCGTGGCTCTTGACGACCTCACCGTCGCGGATCTCGCCGCGCCAGCCGTCCTCGGCCTCTCCCTTGAGGGTGATGAAGCGGGCGAAGTGCTTGAGGTCCAGCCGGGCCCGGCGGCCCTGGGCGCGCCAGATGTTGCCGGTCTTCTCGAACAGACCCTGGGGGTAGTACTCGATCACCAGCAGGACACGGGTGAGCTTGTCGGCGAGCTTGTGGAAGGAGACGACGCCCTTGGTCGTTCCCTTGGCGCCCTCCGACGTCCACTGGATCCGTTCGTCCGGGACCTGCTCGGTGGTGGTCGCCTTCCAGCCGCGGTTGGACCAGAAGATCTTCGCCTGCCAGTCGGTGTGGGTGTCGTCGGCGCGGTTCGCGCTCTTGACGCCCTTCGCGAAGGTGGAGAAGTCCTGGTACTGCGTCCACTGGTCGTAGGCCGTGCGCAGATCCACGCCGACGTCGATGTACTCGATGATGACCGTGGGCTTCTGGCCGGCCCCGCCCTTGCGCTTGCCCTTGCCGCCGCCGAGGTTCTTGAAGGCGCCGACCACGCTGTCCTTGGCCCGGCCCGCTCCGACCTCCAGCGCGCTGCGCAGCGGTCCCTTGCCCTCGGCGAGCTTGCGGCCGCCGTCGAGCGCGAGCTTGGCGAAGCCGGGGCTGTTGCCCTCGGCGATGTCGTTCAGCTTGCCGGTGGTCTCGCCCAGCTTGCGGCCGACGCCGACGAGCATGCGCTGGGCCTGTGCGGCGACGTACTCCTGCAGCTCGGCCTTGAGCCGGTCGGCGGCCTCGCTGTGGGCCACGTCGGTGAGCGGGTTGCTCTTCGCCTTGTCGGTGGCGGATCCGAGCGTCTCGGTCATCACTCACCGCCTCCCTTCGGCAGCCGGGAACGGGTGCTCCGGCCGGCTCCCCTGGCCGCGGTCGTCTTCTTGGCGGCCGCCTTCTTCGCCGTGGTCTTCTTGGCCGCGGTCTTCTTGCCGGCCGTGCGGCCCTGGCTCTGCGCCGTCTTCTTCGCGGGCGGCTTGCGGCCGGGCTGCTTCTTGGCGGCCGTCTTCTTGGCCGGGGCCTTCTCGGCGGTCTTCTTCGCCGCGGCCGGGGCCTCGTCCTGCTCGCCGTCGTCCTCGGCCTCATCGTCGTGCTCGTCCGAGGGCTCCTCGTCGGCCTCGGCCTCGGTCCCAGTCTCCTCCTCCTCGGACTCCTCGTCCCGTTCGGGCTCGTCGTCCTCGTCGTCGGAGAGGCCCGGCACCTCGGGCGCCACGCCCGAGAGCTGGTCGCGGACCTGGGCGGTACGGCCGTGCAGCCGGTCGGCGATCGCGTCGATCTGCCGCTCCACCATGGCCCCGGAGGCCGCCTTGCCGACCCCTCGCAGGTCCTCGCGGAGCGTGTCGCCTATCTCCTTGAACTGCGGGTTCTTCAGCAGCTGCTGGGAGACCAGGTCGGCCACGGCCCGCGGGCTCAGGTGCATCTTCTTGCCGGCCACCACCGAGCCCACGGCGAAAGCCAGTTTCAGTTTCTTCGTACGTCCAAGAACGTATCCGGCCCCTACGGCGAGGCCCAGTCCCACTCGGTTCATCGCGTCGTCCCGTCGCCAGTCCCCGCGCCACCGCGCAGGCCGATCTCCAGTCGTTCGAGGAGTTCGTCCTCCTGTCGGTCGAATTCCTCGTCGTCGATCTCGCCCGCCTCGAGTCGCTCCTCGAGCCGGGCGAGTTCGGCCCGGACCGCTGCCGGGTCGTAGTAGAGGCGCTCCGCCTCGTGCAGCACCTGCCTGATCACCCAGGCGCTGCCGCGCACCGGGGCGAACGGCAGCAGCAGCACCTCTCCGATGAGACCCACACCGCCTCACTCCTCCGCATGATCGATGCCGACCGCGGTGCCCGCGGGTTCGGCCGGGCCCGGGTCGACGAAGCTGTACGGCGGCAGCGGGCCGTTGACCCGCAGGTCGAGGTGCGGATGGGCCTTGCGGAGCTCGTCCACCGCCTCCAGGAAGGACGCGGCCGAGTCGCGCTCCACGAGGAACGACACGTTGGCGAGCCAGCCCGAGGACTCGGGGCCCACGCTGATCGCGTCGGCGACGGGTTCCAGGGCTCGCTGCACCTGTGCGGCGTCCTCGGCCTCACGTGCCTTGACCGCGGCCACGACCATCTCGCCGAGCCTGAGGCGGTCGTCGTAACTGCCGCCGCCCGCACGCCGGTTGGCCTCGGTCATGGCGCGGACGTCCGGGTTGTCGGACATCACGCGGTGCAGGACGGCCTCTTCGTCGTGCGTGGCCTTGACGTTGTACTCGACCTTGCCCTCGAGGGTGCTCAGGCGCTCCTTGTAGTGCTCCTGGCGTTCCGCGAGCACCCCGGTGACGGTGTCGTCGTCGGGGGCCACGCTGCCGAACCGCATGGGCAGGATGCAGCCGTCCGCACCCGCCTCGCTCAGCACGTTCTGGTGGGCGAGCAGGTCACGGCGCTTGGGCCGCAGCCCTTCGGGGGTGTCACTGACGATGGCCGCCAGGTCGCCCTCCGTCAGCACCCGCACCGGAAGCGCGGGGTCGCCGACGCCCACCAGGTCCTCGGGCAGCGTGGGGTGGGAAGCGGCGGTGATGCCGTAGACGTACGTGCTCACTCCTGTTCCTCCTTCCTGCGCGAGGCCGTGGACTTACGGGCGCGCGGCCGGGACTCGCTCTGGCCGTCTCCCTCACGCGCCTGCTTGAAGGCGTCGGAGATGGTCTCGGCGGCGCCGGAGAGCGCTCCCTTGGACTTGCCGCGGGCGCCGGACTCGGTCATCTCGCCGACCAGGTCGGGCAGACCGGGGTCCTTGCGCGGGCCGGCCTCCAGGTCCAGCCGGTTGCACGCTTCGGCGAAGCGCAGATACGTGTCGACGCTGGCCACCACGACCCGTACGTCGATCTTCAGAATTTCGATGCCGACCAGGGAGACCCGTACGAACGCGTCGATGACGAGACCCCTGTCGAGGACCAGTTCCAGAACGTCGTAGAGGCCGCTGGAGCCGCCTCCGCCACCGCCCTGTTGTGCCGGGACAACGGTCATGTCGACCGCGCCTCCTTTTCTGTGTGCTGGTGAACGGATGTCTGTGTGGTGGGGCGGCCTAACGGCCACCCTGCCTGTGTGCGTCCGCACGCCCGCGTTCGTAGCGGCGAACGCGCCGGTAGCCGGTGAGCTGTCCGTCGGGGTCCAGATCGACCTGGTAGCTCGCCATCAGGCTCATCGTGTCGGGCACGCGGGTCAGCTCGAGCACCTCGATCTCGAGGGACCAGCCGTCCTCGGTCTGTTCGAAGGACGACACGTTCTCGGCGGCCATTCCGGTCAGCTCGGCGAGCTGGGTGCGCGCGTTGCGCAGCACCTCCATGGGATTGGGCCGCCGGTTCTCCGTCACGTTCTCCGCCGTGTCCTCTTCTGTCCCGTTGTGGGAGTTCCGTGAATTCTGTGCTTCCGATGAGTTTTTTGTGTTCGACATGGCACCTCTCACCTCGGGTGGCCGCTCGTTCCTTCGCCAAACCTTCAGGAGGGCATCAAGGCGTTCAGCCTGCGCCGCGCGGGACCCAGGGAGCGCCCCTTGGCCATGACCCCGGCCCAGGGATCGGTGCGGGCCTGTTCGACCGCGTCGGCGATGGTCCAGCGGCGGGCGTCCAGGTCCGGGTCGTCGAGCTGGCCCCAGGCCATCGGGGTGGCCACGGGGGCCCCGGGTTTCGCGCGTACGGTGAAGGGCGCGACGGCCGTCTGCGCATAGCCGTTGCGCTGGATGTCGAGGTAGAGGCGGTCGCCGCGCTCCTTCTTGCGGGCGGCGGTGGTGAGCCGGTTGGGGTGGTCCGCGACCAGCGTGTCGGCGACGTCCTTGGCGAACCGGCGGACCTCGTCGAAGTCGTGCCGGCCGTTGAGGGGCACGACCACGTGCAGTCCGCGCGAGCCGGTCGTCATCAGCGCCGAGGGCAGTTTCAGCTCGTCGAGCAGTTCCCCGAGCAGCCGGGCCGCCTCGCGCACGAGGGCGAAGTCGTCGTCGCCCGCCGGGTCGAGGTCGAAGACCATCCGGTCGGGCCGCTCGACGCTCCCGACCCGGGACAGCCAGCGGTGCAGGGTGAGACAGGCCTGGTCGGCGAGGTACAGGAGGGTGGCGGTGTCGTCACAGACGGTGTGGCAGACGGTGCCGCCCTCCTTCGGCACCTCGGTCCGGTGGATCCACTCCGGGTAGGAGTCCGGGGTGTTCTTCTGCATGAACCGGGGCCCGGTGACACCGTCCGGATGCCGTTCCAGCATCAGGGGACGGCCCCGCAGGTGCGGCAGCATGAAGGGCGCGACGGACCGGTAGTAGGCGACGAGATCGGCCTTGGTGTACTCCTTGGCGCCGTCGCCGCCCGGGAAGAGCACCTTGTCCGGGCGGTGCACCTCGACGCTGTGCCTGCCCGCGCGTACAGTCCGTACGTCGTCCCCGGTCACGACACGATCGCCTGCTCCACCAGCAGCCGTCCGGCGGCCGCGATCGACTCGGCGTCGATGCCCGCGGCGTGCAGCGACTCCTCGGGCGAGGCCGAGCCCGGCATCGTACGGACGGCGAGGCGCACCAGACGCGGCACGGGCCGGCCGTCGGTGAAGGCGTCGAGGACGGCGTCGCCGAGGCCGCCCTCCTCGCGGTGGTCCTCCACGGTCAGCAGGCAGCCGGTGTCCTCGGCGGCCTGCCGCAGGGTGTCCCGGTCGACGGGCTTGACCGAGTACAGGTCGACGACCCTGATGCGGATGCCCTCCTGGTCCAGCGCCTCGGCGGCCTTGAGCGCCTCGTGCACGGTGACGCCCGCGGCGACGACCGTCAGCCGGTCGTCGTCCGAGGAGCGCAGCACCTTGCTGCCGCCGATCGGGAACTCCTCGTCGGGGCCGTAGATCACCGGGCTCTCGCCGCGGCCCGTGCGCAGATAGCGGATGCCCTCCAGGCCGGCCATGGCGGCGACCAGGCGGGCGGTCTGGTTGGCGTCGCACGGGTACAGCACGGTGGAGCCGTGGATCGCCCGCATCATCGCCAGGTCCTCCAGGCCCATCTGGCTGGGTCCGTCCTGCCCGATGGCGACGCCCGCGTGGGAGCCGACGAGATTGAGGCCGGCCCCGCTGATGGAGGCCATGCGCACGAAGTCGTAGGCGCGGGTGAGGAAGGCCGCGAAGGTCCCGGCGTACGGCACCCAGCCGCGTGCGGCCAGTCCCACGGCGGCCGCGACCATCTGCTGCTCGGCGATGTAGCACTCGAAGTAGCGGTCGGCGTGTTCCTTGGCGAAGTACTCGGTGCGGGTCGAGTCGCCGACCTCGCCGTCCAGGGCGACGACGTCTCCGCGTCCGGTGCCGAGGGCGGCGAGGGCCTGTCCGTAGGCGTCCCGGGTGGCCACCTCCTCGCCGGTGTCCCACCTGGGCAGTTCGACGTGCCCGGCGCGGACGGCGTGCAGCATGCGGGCGGCCGGCGGCTCGTGCACCTGGACGCGCAGGTCGCGCACGCCGCCGAGCTCCTCGATGGCGTCGTCGGCGTTCTTGAGCGGCTTGCCGTGCAGTCCCTCGCGGTCCTCGATGTCGGCGACGCCCCTGCCCTTGAGGGTGCGGGCGAGGATCGCGGTGGGCTGGCCCTTGGTGGACTCGGCCTCGCCGTACGCGCGGTCCACGGCGTCCACGTCGTGCCCGTCGACCTCGACGGTGTGCCAGCCGAAGGCCTGGAAGCGGCGGGCGTAGGCGTCGAGGTCGTGGCCGTGCCGGGTGGGGCCGCGCTGGCCGAGCCGGTTGACGTCCACGATCGCGGTGAGGTTGTCGAGGTGTTCGTGGCCGGCGTGCTCGGCGGCCTCCCAGATCGAGCCCTCGGCGAGCTCGCTGTCGCCGCACAGCACCCACACGCGGTAGTCGGTGCGGTCCAGCCGCTTCCCGGACAGCGCGATGCCGACGCCCACCGGCAGTCCCTGGCCCAGCGATCCGGTCGCCGTCTCGACCCAGGGCAGCTTGCGCGGGGTCGGGTGTCCTTCGAGGCGGCTGTCGAGCTTGCGGAAGGTCAGCAGTTCCTCGTCGTCGACGACACCGGCCGCCTTGTACGCGGCGTACAGCAGCGGTGAGGCATGGCCCTTGGACAGCACGAAGCGGTCGTTGCCGGGGTGCGCGGGGCGGTCGAAGTCGTAGCGGAAGTGGTTGGCGAGGAGGACGGCCATCAGGTCGGCGGCGGACATCGACGAGGTGGGGTGCCCGGAGCCCGCGGCGGCCGAGGCGCGCACACTGTCCACGCGCAACTGCTGGGCGAGTTCTACGAGTTCACCGGTGTTCATGAGTCTCCTTCCGCGGGGTCCGCGTCCGTGCGCTTGACGGGGCCGGGGGCTTGTCCCGGCTCACCGCCGGGTTGGTTGCTTGCCGGTTCGGCGGCCGGCTGGTTCTTCGCGGGTTCACCACCGGGCTGGTTCCTGGCGGGCTCCGGGCCCGGTTGGTTCCTGGCGGGCTCCGGTCCCGGTTGGTTCCTGGCCGGTTCCGGGCCGGGCGGGTTCCCGGCGGGTGCGGGCGACCGGTCCTGCGGGGCGAGGCCGGGCGGCTCCTCCTCCGGCGATTGCCACTCCGGTGACCCCCACCGCACCGACTCCCGCTCGGGCGACTCCCGTTCGGCCGTCTCGCGGGCCTTCGCCTCCGCGATCACCGCCTCGCCCGCGCTCCCCACGTCGGTCGACTCCGGCGCGTCGGCCCTCTCGGCCTCTGCGGCCTCTGCGGCCTCCGCGGCCTCCGCGGCCTCTTCCAGGGGGTCACCCGGCCCGTCCGGTTCGCGCCGCGCGGCCGCCCCGCGCTCCGTCGTCCCGTGCCCCGGAGCGGTCTCCCGCTCGGTCGCGGCGCCGGGTCCGGAGCGCGCGTCGGCCTTGTGCTGCTCCTGCGGCCGTCCGGGGACCCGTGCCACTTCCGGCGAGGCGGTGTCCAGGGGCACCGACCAGGACCGTACGAGCCCCAACTGGACCGCCTGGCGCGGGAGTACGGCGTCCAGCAGCCAGTCGGCGGCGACCCGGACCCGGTTGCCCGGCATCGCGGCGAGGTGGTAGCCGCGGGTGACGGCACCGGCTGCGAGGCCGGACAGCGGGATGCCCAGCGGGTTGGCCGCGGCCTTCGCGCCGCCGAGGTCCACGACGAAGCCCAGGTCCCGGTGCTCGTAGGGGCGGCGCACACCGGCTCCGAGCGATGCGGCGACGTTGAGGGCCGCCGTACGGCCCTGCCGCCAGGCGTGCTGTGCCGTCATCGGCGTGTACTGCCCCGGGTTCTCCAGGTCGGGCACCGCGGCCGCGTCACCGCACGCGAACACCTCGGGCCGGCCCGGCACTTGCAGGTTCGGGTCGACGAGCAGCCGGCCGCGCTCCATGGGCAGTCCGAGCGACTCGGCGAGCGGATCGGGCCGTACGCCCACGCACCACACCAGCGACCGGGTCGCGACGAACTCGCCGTCGGTCAGGAGCACCCCCTCCGGCGTGGCCTCCTTCACGGAGGTGCCCATCCGCACCTCCACGCCCCGCTCCCTGAGCGTGCGGTCGGCGGTGCGGGAGAGATGCGGGTCGAGCTCGGGCAGGACCCGCTCGGCGACGTCCAGGAGGATCCAGCGCGGCCGCATGCCCTGGCGCAGCGGGTGCCTGCGCACCTGCGCGTCGGTGAACAGCTGCCCCTGCGCGGCGACCTCGGTGCCCGTGTAGCCCGCGCCGACCACGACGAAGGTGCACCGGGCGGCGCAGGTCTCCGGATCGTCGGCGGCCGCGGCGAGCTCCACCTGCCGGGTCACGTGGTCGCGCAGGTACAGCGCCTCCGGCAGGCCCCGGAAGCCGTGCGCGTGCTCGGCGACGCCGGGGATGGGAAGCAGCTTGTTGACGCTGCCGGCGGCCAGTACCAGCCGGTCGTAGCCGAGGGTGCCGCGGCCGCCCTCGGGGTCGGTGTAGTGGACGGTGCGGCCGTCCAGGTCGATGCCGTCGGCCTCGCCGAGGACCAGCCGCACCCGCGGCAGGGTGTCGGAGAGGGAGACGGTCACCCGTCGGGGTTCCAGGATGCCGGCGGCGACCTGGGGCAGCAGGGGCAGGTACAGGAAGTAGTCGGTCGGGTTCAGCAGGGTGATGTCGGCCTTGCCGCGGGCTTTTCGGGACAGTTCCTTGGCCGTCCGGTACCCGGCGAAGCCGGCACCGACGATCACGATGCGGGGTCGACTCACGGTTCGCCTCCGGGGCTGTCGCGTACCTCGGGAGCCTTCCGCGTCCCCCTGCCCGGAGCGCCCAAACGCCGGTTTCCGCACGGGTCGCCGGGTACTCGGACGAGGCCCCTCCCATCACGGAACCGCCGGAGGTACCCCCCATGCCCGAATACGGCTATTTCCTGTCGTGCGAGGAGTTCGGTCCCGCGGACCTCGTGGAACAGGCGCGGATGGCCGAGCAGGCGGGCTTCAGCTCGCTGTGGATCTCCGACCACTACCACCCGTGGAACGACGCGCAGGGCCAGAGCCCCTTCGTGTGGTCGGTGATCGGCGCGCTCTCGGAAGCCGTGTCGCTGCCCGTCGAGACGGCCGTGACCTGCCCGACCGTGCGGATCCACCCGGCGGTGGTGGCGCAGGCCGCGGCGACCTCGGCCGTGATGACGAACGGCCGCTTCCGCCTCGGTGTCGGCTCGGGAGAGGCCCTGAACGAGCACGTGCTCGGTCATGTCTGGCCGCCCGCGCACATCCGCCTGGAGATGCTGGAGGAGGCGATCCAGGTGATGCGGCGCCTCTTCACGGGCGAGGAGGTCAACCACCACGGCACCCACTACACGGTGGAGAACGCCCGCCTGTACACGATCCCCGACGAGCCGGTCCCCATCGACATCTCCGGCTTCGGCCCGGCGGCCACGGCGCTGGCGTCCCGGGTCGGCGACGGCTTCATCACGATGACGCCGGACGAGTCGATGGTGGAGCAGTTCCGCAAGGGCGGCGGGGCCGGCAAGCCGGTCATCGGCGGCACGAAGGTCTGCTACGGCGTCGACCGCGACGACTGCGTCCGTACGGTCCGCGAGCTGTGGTTCAACCAGTTCCTGCCCGGCGAGATGGCCCAGATCCTGCCCTCGCCGCGCCACTTCGAGCAGCTGGGACCGCTGGTCACGGACGAGATGGTGAGCGAGAAGGCGGTGTGCGGGGACGACGTCGACCAGCACGTCTCGGCGCTGAGCGCCTTCGCCGACGCGGGCTTCGACCGGGTCTACGTCAACCAGATCGGCCCCGACCAGCGCGGCTTCTTCGACTTCTACCGCACGAAGGTGCTGCCCCAGCTCCAGCAGGGGTGAACGGTGAAACTGCACCGCCCGGTCGTCTCGGTGTACACGGTGCCGACCGACGCCCCCGAGGCGGACGGCACGCTCGCCTGGGACAGCACGACGATGGTGATCGCCGAGGTGTCGAACGGGGAGGAGACCGGCACGGGCTGGACCTACGGCCCGGCCGCGGTCGGTGACTTCCTCGCCGGGCAGCTCGGGCCGCTCGTGGAGGGCCGCAGTCCGCTGGACATCCCGGCGCTGCACGACGCGATGTGCCGCTCGGTCCGCAACGCGGGCCGCCCGGGCATCGCGGCGTGCGCGATCTCCGCGCTGGACATCGCCCTGTGGGACCTGAAGGCCCGCATCCTGGAACTCCCGCTGGCGCGTCTGCTCGGCGTCGCCCGCGAACGCGTCCCCGTCTACGGCAGCGGCGGCTTCACGACGTACCACGACACGCATCTGGCCGCACAGCTCAACGGCTGGGTGCACGGCCAGGGCATCCCCCGCGTCAAGCTGAAGATCGGCGAGAGCTGGGGCCGGGCGGTCCCCCGCGACCTGTCCCGGGTCCGTACGGCTCGTGAAGTCATCGGCCCCGAAGCGGAGTTGTACGTCGACGCGAACGGCGCGTACACCCGCAAGCAGGCGGTCCGGGTGGGCCGGGCGCTGGTGGAGGAGGGCGTCGGCTGGTTCGAGGAGCCGGTCTCCTCGGACGACCTGACGGGGCTGCGGCTGGTCCGCGACGCGCTCGCGTGCGAGGTGACGGCAGGCGAATACGGCTACGACCTGCCGTACTTCGCCCGTATGGTCGCGGCCGGCGCGGTGGACTGCCTCCAGGTGGACGCGACCCGCTGCGGCGGGGTGACGGAGTTCCTCCGCGCGGCGGCGCTGGCCCAGGCCCACGGTCTGGAGGTCTCGACGCACTGCGCCCCGCACGCGCACGCGGCGGCCGCCGCCTCGATCCCCAACATCCGCCACATGGAGTGGTTCCACGACCACGTCCGCATCGAGGACATGTTCTTCGACGGGGCGCTGGATCCCACCGGCGGCACGGTCCGTCCGGTGGCGGGCGTGGGCCACGGCCTGACGCTGCGGACGGACGAGGTGGAGGAGTACCGCCTGGCCTGAACGGCCGGCGCCGTCCCCCGCCCCCCTCTCAGCCCCGGCGGCGCAGCCCGGCCGTCACCGCGGCGCCCAGCCCTCCGGCCGCGGCGGCCATGAGCATGCGCCCGCGGTTGCGGGAGAGCCAGTCCTGCGGGCTGCGCTGCACGGCCTCGTCGTCGAAGCGGCCGTGCGCACCGTGGTCCCGTCCGTGCGGTCCGTCCGCGGGTGCCCACAGGTTCCCGGGACCGCCGTGCTCGCCCTCTTCCTGCTGCGCCTCGAAGTTGGTGCGGGCGAGGTAGCGGTCCAGCACGCCGGGCGCGACCGCGTTGGCGATCAGCGTGGCCGCCGTGGACCCGCCGACCCAGTACTCCCGCCGCCGCGCGTGGGAGGCCGCGTGGACGACCGCGCGCGCGGCGATCTCCGGCTGGTACACCGGCGCCACCGGCCGGGCCTTGCCGGGCATCCGGTTCAACACCCAGTCGAACTGGGGGGTGTTGACGCCCGGCAGCTGCACCATCGTGGTGCGGACCCCGCTGCCCGAGTGGAGCAGCTCGCACCGCAGCGACTCGTTGAAGCCCTGGATGGCGTGCTTGGCTCCGCAGTAGGCGGACTGCAGGGGAATGCCCCGGTAGGCCAGCGCGGACCCCACCTGCACGATGGTGCCCCGGTCGCGCGGCAGCATGTGGTGCAGGGCGGCCCGGGTGCCGAACACATAGCCCAGGTAGGTCACTTCGGTCACCCGCCGGAACTCGTCCGGGGTGATCTCCGTGAAGGGTGCGAAGACCCCGGTGAAGGCGTTGTTGACCCAGACGTCGATGTGCCCGTAGGCGTCGACGACCTGCTGGGCGGCGTCGTCGACCGCCTTGGGGTCGGCCATGTCGACGCTGACGACGAGCGCCTCACCGCCTGCCCGCTGCACGTCGTCGGCGGCGGCCGCGAGCCCCTCGCGGCCCCGGGCCAGCAGGGCGACACGAGCCCCGCGTTCGGCGAAGGCGCGGGCCGTGGCCCGTCCCACGCCGCCGCTGGCCCCGGTCACCACGACGACCTTGCCGTGCTTCACGCGCGCTTCCTCCCATGGGTCGTGCACCAGGCGTCACGCGCGGTGGTGCGGCTGCTCGGGGTCGGTACCGCCCTGCGTCGGCGCGGCGCCGGGCTCCGGCGTGCCCGTCGCTCCGGGCGCCACCGGCGGCATGGGCGGATACGGCGTCCCGGGGCCGGTCGCCGGGGCGGCCACCGGTGCCGTGCCTGCGGCGGCCTGATCGGGTCCGAGGCCCGCGCCGGCCGTCGGCCGGGCTCCCGCGGGCCTGGCCGCGCCGCGCAGCACATAGGCCACGGCGCCCAGGATGACGGCGGTGATCAGTGCGGCGGCCCAGTCGGGCAGCCCGAGGGCGAGGGCGAGACCCACGGCCAGGGCCAGGGCGGCGCCCGCGTACAGCGCGACGGCGCCGGACGCGGCGTACAGCATGGCCGTGCGGCGCTGCTTGCGCGTCTGTTCGCGCAGTTCGTCCCGTACGGTCTCGCGTGCCACCTGCGCCAGCTCGTCGACCAGATGCTTGTCCAGATGCTCCAGGTGATCCAAGCGCTCCATGGCCGCCGGGTACCCGTACAGGCGTACGCATAACGCTCCGGGCCGCCTGTGCGGCACCGGCGGCCGGGTCGGGAGGATCGCGTGAAACGATCTCCCCGGCCCGGCCGCCCGAACTAGGCTCGTCGCATGGAGATTCTGGGAACCACGCTGCGCGTCTGCGTCGACGACCTGGACAGCGCGGTCGTCTTCTACGAACGGCTCGCGGGCGCCACGGCCCTCCGTTTCGAGCGCGGCGGCGTCCAGGTGGCCGCGGTGGGCTGCTTCCTGCTGATGAGCGGCCCGGAGGCCGAGCTGGAGGTGCTGCGCAAGGTCGCGGCGACCATCGCCGTGAAGGACGTCGACGAGGCCCGCCGGCTCCTCGACGAGCTGGGCGCCCGGATCGTCGCGGGCCCGGTGCCGACTCCGGTGGGCCGCAACCTGATCGCGATGCACCCGGACGGTGTGGTGTACGAGTACGTGGACCGCAACGTCACCTAGGGGTACTCGGCCTCCGGACGCATACGGAAGTCGTAGGGGGCAGGTCGTCGTGGTCCCGTACGTCGATGCGGTGAACCTCGTACGGGAGTCGCAGCGGGGGCAGCGGGTTGTCCGGGCCCAGGGGTGCGGCGGGCAGGGTGATCACGTCTGGCCGGATCGTCGTCACGATCACCATGGAAGCCGCTCGGCTCCGGGTCGGCCAGGGGAGCTGCCGGTCAGGATTGCGCAAAGGCGTCCACGACGATGTCGGTGAGCAGCGCGCCCGCCGTGCCGTCGGGGTCCAGATCGGGGTCGTAGATGGTGATGTTGAGGCCGACGCAGGAGGGGGAGGCGAGCAACGGCCGCAGGAGGGACGTGAGTTCACCGGGCAGGAGGCCGTCCGGGTCGGGGCTGTCCACGGCGGGCATCACGGACGGGTCGAGGCAGTCGGCGTCCAGGTGCACCCAGAAGCCGTCGATCTCCGGGATCGCGAAGGCCTGCGCGGTGGCGCGGGCGAGGGC
The DNA here is from genome assembly GCF_029893805.1 of Streptomyces sp. SAI-135. Taxonomy (NCBI): domain Bacteria; kingdom Bacillati; phylum Actinomycetota; class Actinomycetes; order Kitasatosporales; family Streptomycetaceae; genus Streptomyces; species Streptomyces sp. SAI-135. The sequence continues at coordinate 7,381,444 of NZ_JARXYP010000002.1, read as the reverse complement.
GTCCGCGCCCCACTCCCGCAGGTCGCCGACGGTCACGACCGGGATCTTCAGGGCGGCGAGTTCGGCGCGCTCCTCCTCGAACACGTCACGGATCCCGAAGAACCGCACGTCCTCGTCCCGCAGATAGGGCTTCAGCCCCTCCAGGTCCGTCAGGTCGTCCTGGCCGCGCCCGGTGGCCAGCGCGACCTCCTCGCCGCCCGCCGCGCCGATCCGGTCGGAGTTGCCGGGGTGCCGGAAGTCGGGTGAGGCGTCGATCGCGGCCAGGCCGTAGCGCCCGACGCGGCGCAGGGCCAGGGAGGCGCCGAGCTGGACGGAGCAGTCGCCGCCGAGGACGACGGGGAAGTCCCCGGCGCGCACGAGGCGTTCGACACGGTCGGCCAGTCTCACGGTGTACGAGGCGATCGCGGCGGCGTTGAAGACGCCGTCGCCCTCCTGCCAGTCCCCGCGGTCGTAGCGCGGGGGCACCACCACCCCGCCCTCCAGCGCCCCCAAGCGCTGCACGATCCGCTGCTCGCGCAGGGCGCCGGCGAGTTTGTAGCAGCCGGGCACGGTACCGGGGGCGGGCGGACGCAGGCCGAGGTTGGAGGGGGCGTCCAGCACGACGATATTCCGCATGCGGATCATCCTCGCCGACGTACCCTCGACCGTCCACGGAGATACACGAGGGAGCGACAGTGAGTGAGCAGCACACCTACCGGGTGATCGTGCGCGGGACCTGGGACGGGCTCACCGAGGAGGCCCGCGCCCGGCTGCTCGCCGAGGCGGCGGACCACGGCATGGCGAGCATGCGGTTCCGCGCGGAGGGCTCGCTGTCGTACGAGCCGGCGCCGCTGAAGCACTTCTCGATGCGGTACGTGGTGGTGTCGGACGCGGCGGACGGCGAGGAGATGGCGGGCGCGATCGCCGAGGACCGCGCGGAGACGGCGCTGCGGGGGCTCGGTTACGGCTTCCGCGATCTGCGGTCGACGGTCACGGACCTCGACACCATGAAGATCAACCGGAAGCCCGCATCTCGGCGGTGATCGCCCACCGCTCGTGGTCCCGCCACTCCCCGTCGATGTGGAGCATCTTCGGGGAGAACCCTTCGAGCCGGAAGCCGCAGCTGCGGGCGAGGGCGAGGGAGGCGGTGTTGCGGGGCTGTGCGTTGATCTCCAGGCGGTGCAGCCCCATCGGCCCGAAGGCGTGCCCGACCACGAGGTCCAGCCCTTCGCGCATCAGGCCGCGTCCGGCGGCGTGCGCGAAGGCTCCGTAGCCGAGGGCCCCGCACCGGAAGCCGCCCTGGACGATGTTGTTGATGTTGATGAACCCGGCGACGGCCCCGTCGCCCCGCTCCCCGTCCTTCTCGCAGACCAGGAACCCCGCCTTGGTCGGATCCTCGATGAGCCGGCCGGCGTACGCGAGGTACGCGCTCTCGCTGTCCGGCGGGAACAGCCACGGCTGGTGCAGTTCCTTGCTCTCCCGGACCCGCGCGGTGAACTCGGCGGCGTCCTCGTAGGTGAAGTGGCGTATGCCCACGCGGGGGCCCTCGGCGAGGTAGCGGGATGCGATGTGCGGCATGCCGCCACCCTACGGCGGCTAGCCTCGGCGCCTCATGGCATACGCCCCGCACAGGGCGCCGATCAGGCCGGTGGCGAGCAGGGCGGTCCACAGGGGCACCGTCACTTCGGGAGCCAGCAGCCGGATCCTCGTCGCCCGGGTGTTCTCGAAGACGAAGATCAGGGCGAGGACGGCGAGCAGCAGGACGGCCAGCCGGGCGGGGGTCGCCGCGCCCTTTGTGCCTGTGGCCGTGCCGCTCTCGGAGGTCTTCGGGCTCATGCGACCAGGGTGAGCCCGCAGCCCGCGACGCGCACGGCGGGCTCCGCCTTCCGGGTGACCGGGCGCGGATGCCGTGCCCGCCGCCCTCGCACCCCGGCGCGGACTAGCGCAGGGCGGGTTCGTCCAGCGTCAACGTGCCCGCCTCGGTGTCGAGTTCGGCCGTCACCCCGAAGGGCATCGTCGCCGCCCCCTCGCCGTGTCCGAACCCGAACTCCTCGGCCACGGGCACCCCGAGACCGCCGAGCCGGTCGGCGAGTACCGCCCGCAGCGCGTCGTACGGCCCGCAGCCCGCCCAGGAGCCGAGGACGATCCCCCGGACGCCGTCCAGCCAGCCGCTGCGCCGGAGATGGGTCAGCATGCGGTCGATCCGGTACGGCTGCTCCCCCACGTCCTCGATGAGCAGCAGCCCGTCCCGCGCGCCGGTGCGGGCGTGCCGGGTGCCGAGGTCGGTGGCGAGCAGGCTGAGGCAGCCGCCCAGGGTGACCCCGCGGGCCCGGCCGGGGACCAGGGTGGTGCCGCGGGAGGTGAGGGTGCGGACGGTCTCCGGGGCGAACAGGGTGGCCCTCAGCTGCTCCTGGGCGACGGCGTTCTTGACGAAGTCGGCTCCGGCGGCGGCCGGCCCGTACAGCGTGACCAGACCGAGGCGGGTGGCGAACGCCTGGTGCAGCGTGGTGACGTCGCTGAAGCCCACGAACACCTTCGGTCCGGCGGCGCGCATCGCGTCCCAGTCGAGCAGGTCGACCATCCGCTGGGCACCGTAACCGCCCCGGGCGCACAGCACCGCGTCGACGGCGGGGTCGCACCAGGCCCGCTGGAGGTCGGCGGCGCGATCGGCGTCGGAGCCGGCGAGGTAGCCCAGCTCGCCGTGCCGGTCGAGGACATGCGGGGCGACCACCGGGTCGAGGTCCCAGCCGCGCAGGAGGTCGAGCCCGGCCTGGAGCCGCTCCTCCACGACGGGTCCGCTCGGCGCGACCACGGCCACCCGGGCGCCGGGAGAGAGTCTGGACGGCCGTACGAGTGCTGTCACTTGGTGAGCTCCAGTGTCGGGACGCCGGGCGGGTTGAGCCCGAAGACCTGGGCGTACAGGGAGAGTTCGGCCTCCAGCGCGCGGATCATGGTGTCGGCGCGGCGGAAGCCGTGGCCCTCGCCCTCGAAGGCGAGGTAGGCGTGCGGCACCCGGCGTCCGGCGATCCTCTCCAGGAACCGCTCGCACTGCGCGGGCGGGCAGATCACGTCGTCGAGGCCCTGGAGCAGCAGGAAGGGCGCGGTGACCCGGTCGGCGTGCTCTGCGGGCGAGCGTTCCACGTACCGTCCGGGGACCTCGGCGAGCGGTCCGACCAGGCTCTCCAGGTACTGGGACTCGAAGTCGTGGGTCTCCCCGGTGCCCCAGCCGGTGAGGTCGAGGATCGGGTAGACGATCGTGGCGCAGGCGTAGACGTCGGTCATGGTGAGCGAGGCGGCCGCGGTCCAGCCGCCCGCGCTGCCGCCCCGGACGGCGAGCCGGTCGCGGTCGGCGGTGCCCTCGTCGGCGAGGGCGAGCGCGACGGCCGCGCAGTCCTCGACGTCGACCACGCCCCACTGCTCGCGCAGCCGGTTGCGGTACTCCCGGCCGTACCCGGTCGAGCCGCCGTAGTTGACCTCGGCGACGCCGATGCCGCGCGAGGTGAAGTAGGCGATCGAGAGGTCGAGCACGAGAGGCGCGTGGCCGGTGGGCCCGCCGTGCGCCCAGACGACGTACGGCGGCAGCTCGTCGCCCGGCGCCCGGTACCCGGGGTGGTGCGGCGGGTAGACGTGGGCGTGGATGTCCCGGCCGTCCGGCCCGGTGAAGACGCGGATCTGGGGCTCGGGATAGTGGACGGGGTCGACCGGGTCGTCGTGCTCGGCGCCGATCACCCGGGCGCGGCCCGTGCGGGTGTCCAGTTCCACGACCTCGTACGCGGTGCGCGGGCTGGCGCCGACGGCGACGACCCGTTCGCCGTGCACCGCGAGGGTGGGCGCGAACTCGGTCCAGGGGCCGGCCGCGTCGACGAGTTCCCCGGTCTCGGGGTCCAGGATGCCGAGCGCGGTCGAGCCGGTGCCGTGCACGACGGCGATGAGTCCGCTGTCCAGCGGGGCGAACCAGCGGTGCCCGAGCTTCCACAGGGCGCCCGCGAACTCCTCCTCGCGCGGACACAGTTGCTCGCCGTCGCGGTAGAGGTTCCACCAGCCGGTGCGGTCGCTCGCGTACAGGAGGCGGCCGTCGGGCGACCAGTCGGCCTGGGCGATGGACTCCTGCGGACCGCCGGCCACCGTGCGGGGTTCCCGCAGCGTGCCCTCGTGGACGTCGGCGACGATCAGTTCCGTGCCGTCCCAGGGCATCCGCGGGTGGTCCCAGGCGAGCCAGGCCGCGCGGGAGCCGTCGGGCGAGAGGCGGGGCCCGGTGACGAACCGGTGGCGGTCGTCGGTGAGTTCACGCACCGCGTCCCGGTCCTGCGCGGCCGAGCCGTCCAGCGGTACGGCGGCCAGGACCCGGCGGACGTCGGTGGGCCCGTCGCCGGTGAACTCCTCCAGGACGCACCACACTTCACCGAGGTCGAGCCTCAACTGCGGCTCCGCCCAGCGCAGTCCACCGCCCACCGGGGAGACCGGGGTGAGCGGACGCGGCTCGCTCCCGGGCTCGTACCGGTACAGCCGCTGGTCGGCGAAGTGCACGAACACCACGAGCGGTGCGCCGGCCGTCACCGCACCGGCCCAGGGCCGGCCGCCGTACTCGATGACCCGGCTGCGCACGTTCCACGGCGCGGGCAGCACCGGTTCCTCCCGGCCGTCGGCGTGTCTGCGCACCAGGGTGCGGCGGCCGCCCTCGGCGGGCCGGGGTTCGGTCCACCACACCTCGTCCCCGACGAAGCCCAGCCATTCGGGGTGCCCGTCGTGCGCGGCGGCGAGTGCCGCGTCGATGGGCGAGGGCCAGGAACCGTATGGCGACGTCTGCACGTTCTCCCCCACTCGCTCAGGCCGTTCGCAGGAAGCGGTCGAGTACCCGTACGCCGAAGTGCAGTGCCTCCACGGGGACGCGCTCGTCGACCCCGTGGAAGAGGGCCTGGTAGTCGAAGCCCTCCGGGAGCTTCAGCGGCGCGAACCCGTACCCGGTGATGCCGAGCCGGGAGAACTGCTTGGCGTCCGTGCCGCCGGACATGCAGTACGGCACCACGTACCCCTCGGGGGCGAACTCCTCGACCGCGGCCCGCATCCGGGCGTACGTCGGCGAGTCGACCGGCGCCTGGAGGGCGACCTCGCGGTGGCTGTACTCCCAGTCCACGTCGGGGCCGGTGAGCAGGTCCAGGGTCGTACGGAACTCGTCCTCGCCGCCGGGCAGATAGCGGCCGTCGACGTAGGCCACGGCCTCCCCCGGGATGACGTTGAGCTTGTAACCGGCCTCCAGCATGGTCGGGTTGGCGCTGTTGCGCACGGTCGCCTCGACCAGCTTGGCCGCCGGGCCCAGCTTCTCCAGCAGTCCGTCCACGTCGGTCAGGTCGGTCTCGATGCCGTAGAGCGCGGCGAGTTCGCCGAGGGCCGCGCGGACGGTCGGGGTGAGCCTGAGCGGCCACTCGTGCTCACCGATGCGGGTCACGGCGGCGGCGAGCCGGGTGACCGCGTTCTCCTTGTTGACCTTGGAACCGTGCCCGGCGCGGCCGCGCGCGGTGAGCTTGAGCCAGCCGGTGCCGCGCTCCCCCGCCGCGATCGGGTAGATCTGCCGCCCGGCGCCGTCGTGGAAGGTGAACGCCCCCGATTCGCTGACCCCCTCCGTGCAGCCCTCGAAGAGCTCGGGGTGCTCGTCGGCCAGGAATCCGGAGCCGTCCTCGGCGCTGGCCTCCTCGTCGGCGGTGAACGCGACCACGAGGTCCCGCCGGGGCCGTACGCCCAGCCGGGCCCAGGACCGGACGACGGCCAGGATCATCGCGTCCATGTTCTTCATGTCGACCGCGCCGCGGCCCCAGACGACCCCGTCGCGGATCTCCCCGGAGAAGGGGTGCACGCTCCAGTCGGCGGCCTCGGCGGGCACCACGTCCAGATGACCGTGCACGAGCAGCGCGTCCGCCGACGGGTCGGTGCCCTCGATGCGGGCGACGACGTTGGTACGGCCCTTGGTGCGCTCCAGCATCAGGGGCTCCAGGCCCGCCCCGGCCAGCTGTTCGGCCGCGTACTCGGCGGCGGGGCGCTCCTGGCAGTCGCCGCCGCCGCGGTTGGTGGTGTCGAGGCGGATGAGGTCGGAGGTGAACCGGACGACCTCGTCCAGTGCCTGCTGGTCAGCCATACTGCTCCTCCACGGCGGCCGAGACGATGGTGGTGACCGCCTTGAAGGTACGGATGCCCGCGTACATGGTCCCGCTCGTGTACGCCACCTTCCGCGCCCCGATCCGCTCGACGCCCGGCACCACGGTGGCGGCCATGGCGAGGTGCTCGGCGTCGAACTCGACGGCGATCGTGAACGGGCCCGCCTGCACCGGTTCCTGACGGGCCGCCAGCTGTGCGGCCTCCTTCGCGGCGGCCCGGATGTCGGCGGCGGTGCGGGCCGGGGTGCGGCAGACGGCCGCGTACCGCGAGACATGGTCCTTGACGGCGACCTTCAGCGCCCCGGGTGCGTACCCGAGGGCGTCCTCGCAGGCCACGTCGTCCCCGGTGACCAGCACGACGGGGACGCCGTACTCCGCGACCACGTGCGCGTTGAGGTGTCCCTCGCTGGCGGGGACGTCGTTCAGCCACACCCCGGTGATGGAGTTGGCGAGGTAGGTGTGGGCGAGGACGCCCTCCTGGCCCGCGCCCGCGTGGTAGCCGACGAACGCGATGCCGTCGACGTCGCCGTGCTGCACGCCCTCGACCATGGACAGCGACTTGTGCCGGCCGGTGAGCATCTGCGCGCGCTCGTCGAGCCGCTCCAGGAGCAGATTGCGCATGGTCCAGTGGGCCTCGTTGACGAGCACCTCGTCGGCGCCCCCGTCGAAGAAGCCCAGCACGGCGGCGTTCACGTCCGAGGTGAACATCGACCGGCACCGCTCCCACTGCGGGGTGCCCGGCAGCACGTCGGCCGGCCAGGTCACGCCGGTGGCGCCCTCCATGTCGGCGCTGATCAGGATCTTCATGGTGCGCCACGTTACGCGCCGCGGAGGTTTACGTCGCCCACGAGGGGTGAGGCGAGCCGAATGCCGCTCACCCCCGCCGCACGGGCAACTCCTGGAAGACGCGTATTCTCCCTCGCGGGTTCCACAGGAGACGGACAGGGAGAAGCGTGAGCGACACCGCACAGCCCGTACAGCCGGCACGACGGACGGCGGCGACCGCCGCTCCGGGGAACCCGCCCGGACGCCCCGAGCAGCGCGACGCGTTCTTCGACAACGCCAAGTACCTGGCGATCGTGCTGGTCGCGATGGGGCACGCCTGGGAGCCGCTGCGCTCCGACAGCCGTGCCGTCACCGCGCTGTACACGATCGTCTACGCCTTCCACATGCCCGCGTTCATCATCATCTCGGGCTATTTCTCCCGCTCGTTCGACGCGAGCCCGGCGAAGGTCAAACGGCTGGTCACCGGAGTCGTCGTCCCTTACGTCGTGTTCGAGACGGCATACACCCTTTTCACCCGGTGGTCGGACGGCGTCCCCGACCGCCCGGTCACTCTCCTGAACCCGCTGTACCTGACCTGGTTCCTGGCCGCCCTGTTCATCTGGCGGCTGACCACGCCGATCTGGCGCAGCCTGCGGTGGCCGCTGCCGATCGCCCTCGCGGTCGCCGCGCTCGCCACGCTCAGCCCGTCCATCGGCGACGACCTCGACCTCCAGCGCGTCCTGCAGTTCCTGCCGTACTTCGTGCTCGGCCTGTGTCTGCGCCCGGCGCACTTCTCGCTGGTGCGCCAGTGGCGGGTACGGCTGCTCGCGGTCCCGGTGTTCGCGGGTGCGGTGGTGTTCTCGTACTGGGCGGTCCCGCGCATGGACTACGCGTGGTTCTTCCACCGCGACGCCGCCGAGCACTTCGGGGTGCCCGCCTGGTACGGCCCGCTGATGACCCTGGCCCTCTTCGGCTGCTCGCTCGTCCTGGTCGCCTGCTTCCTGTCCTGGGTGCCGGGGCGCCGGACGTGGTTCACCACCCTGGGCGCCGGCACGCTCTACGGCTATCTGCTGCACGGTTTCGTCGTCCAGGCCGGGAAGCACGTCGACTGGGCCGGCCACCGCTGGCCGCACACCCCGCTCGGCGAGATCGCCGCCACGCTGGTCGCCGGGGCGGTGGTGACCGTGCTGTGCACCGCCCCCGTGCGGCGGGTCTTCCGGTGTGTGATGGAGCCGCGGATGGAATGGGCGTTCCGGAAGACCTCGCCCGCGACCGGCGCGCTGCCGGCTCAGGTACGCCGATAGGGCGCGTGCACCACCGGGCGGTCAGGCGGCGCGTCCCACCACCCACCACTTCGACGGCAGCTCGATCCGGGTGCCGTCGGGGCGGTACTCGGTGGTGATGAGCGGCAGTTCACCGCTCGCGACGATCGTCAGGCCGGCCGCCCCGAGGTACACGGGCACCGCCTCGTCGGCGACCTCGCCGGGCGCGATGCCGTGCCGGAAGACGGGGGCCAGCTTCGCGGGCGGCCCGTCGGGGCTCTGCGCCAGGCCCACCAGGACCGATTTGGCGGCCTCGGACAGCTCGACGAGGAAGGCCCGGCCGCGCTCCCCGACCAGCGTGGCGATCCCGTCGACCAGCTGCTGCCGGTCCTCGGGCGCGGCCTGGTGCAGTACGCCCCGCATGTAGACATTGGCGTCCCCGAGCTCGGCGTGCAGGTTCTCCGGCTCGCTCTTGTCGCAGGCGTCCAGCAGTCGGTACGTCGCCTGCCCGTCGGGGTCCGCGTCGCGCGCCCGGTCGAGGGCGGCGGCGGACAGGTCGACGCCGACGACCTGGGTGAAGTGGGCGGCGAGGAAACGGCTCTGGGTGCCGTTCCCGCAGCCCAGGTCCACCAGGGGCAGCCCGGGATCGACGAGGAGCGGTTCGAAGTGGGCGAGGTGGACTCCGGCGGTCAACACAGGTTCCGCGTCCCAGAACACGGCCCCCTGCCGCCCCGGGGCCTCCCGCCAGAAGCCCTCCCAGGACTCGCGGTACCGACCAGTCACGCCCATGCCCAACTCCCCAGGATGCGCCACAAACCCGCCACATTTGACGGGCCAGTACGGTGTATCGCGCCGGGGTCACGCGGACAAGCGCACGGCGCATTCCTTCACTGCCAGTTCGACAAACACACGCCCCCGCGGGGACCGGTCAGCGGCGCGGCAGGGTCAGTTCGAACCAGACGGTCTTCCCGGACTTGGTGCGGCTGGCGCCCCACTCCCTGGCCAGCGTGCTGACCACCCTGAGCCCCCGCCCCTGCTCGTCGGTGGGCCCGGCGCTCAGCAGGTTCGGCAGGTCATGGTCGTCGTCGTCCACCTCGCACAGCAGGGTGTCCTCCCGGACGAGCCGCAGTTCGACGGGCCGGCTGTGGGAGTGCCGCAGGGCGTTGGTGACGAGTTCGCTCACCATCAGCTCCGCGCCGTCGGCCAGCCTGGCCAGCCCCCAGTCGTGCAGCTGCTCCCGCACCACCGCCCGGGCCCGTCCCACCTCGGCCGGATCGAGGGAGATCCGCCACTCGGCGACGTCGTCCGGTGCGATGCCGTTGAGCCGGGCCATGAGCAGCGCCACGTCGTCCTTGCGTCCACCCCGCGGGTTGAGCGCCCGGATGATGGCGTCGCAGGCGTCGTCCATGGAGGCGGCCGGATGGGCGGCGGACTCGGTGAGCGTCGCCAGGCCCACCCCGATGTCCTCGCCGCGCACCTCCACAAGCCCGTCCGTGCACATCAGCAGCCGGTCCCCGGGCTCCACCCGCACCCGGACCGCCTCGAAGGGCACCCCGCCCACGCCGATGGGCGCTCCGGTGGGCAGGTCGAGCAGCTCGCTGCGCCCGTCCGCGGCCCGCACGATCACCGGCGGGATGTGTCCCGCGTTGGCGAGGTGCAGCTCGCTCGCGATCGGGTCGTAGACGGCGTAGAGGCAGGTCGCGAGGTAGGTGTCGCCGAGCCGCTGGGCGAGGTCGTCGAGGTTGCGCAGCAGCTGGGCCGGTGGCAGGTCGAGCGCCGCCATGGTCTGTACCGCCGTGCGCAACTGGCCCATCATGGCGGCCGAGTTGAGCCCGTGTCCCATGACGTCCCCGACGACCAGGGCGGTCCGTGCGCCGGGCAGTTTCACCGAGTCGAACCAGTCGCCGCCGACCCGGCCGAGGAGCGTGCCCGGCAGATAGCGGGTGGCGATGTCGCAGCCCGCCATGCGCGCCGGGATGTGCGGCAGCATGCTGTCCTGGAGCGTCTCGGCGACGGACTCCTGGAAGGTGTACATGCGCGCGTTGTCGAGCACGAGGCCCGCGCGGGCGGCGAGTTCGGCGCCGGTGACCCGGTCCATGTCGTTGAACTCGACGCGCTCGGGGTGCCGCAGCAGGATCATGAACCCGAGGACCACGTTGCGGGCCTTCAGGGGTACGACGAGCATGGAGCGGCCGGTGATCAGCGGCCTGATGTCCCGCTTCTCGAACTGCGAGGCGATCGCGTGCCCCATCTGTTCGCTGATGCGCGGCACGAGGACGGGCTCGCCGCTGGTCATGCACTGGAAGAACGGGGTGTGCGCGGGGAACGGCATGGCCTCGCCGACCGGCACCACGTCGTCCCAGCGGCCCGGTTCGTCGGTGTGCTCCAGGGCCACCCGGTGCCACATGGTGGTGGTGTCCGGCACGCCGTCGGGGAACCCCTCGCCGGCGACGACCTGTTCGCGCAGATAGGTGCCGGCCACGTCGGTGAAGCGGGGCACGACGGCTTTGCTGACCTCGACGATGGTGCGGGACAGGTCGAGGGAGGTGCCGATCTTCCCGCTGACCTCGTTGAGGAACTCCAGCCGCTCGCGCACGGCGACGTACTCGAGGTCCTCGCCCTCGTCCGGTTCGTCCTGCGGCAGCGGCAGGCCGGCCGCGACCGCCCGGGCCGCCCGCTCCCGGCGGGCCCTGCGCTCGGCGCGCCGGGGCACGCCCCAGTCGGGGGTGACGGGCACCCGGTCGTTCTGGCTGAACTCCAGGACCGGATAGCCCAGTTCGAGGACCTGCGCGACGATGCGGGCGCTTTCGCCGACGCTCATGCTGGGCAGGATCTCGGGGAGCCGGCGGGCGAGTTCCTCGGCGCCGGGGAAGTCGGTGTGCAGGGCGAAGGCGGGCGCGATCCGCTCGACGGCCGTACCGCCCTCGTCCAGGTCGAGGTCCCGCTGGAGTCCGCGGGCGTCGGCGGCCAGCACCAGCAGGCGCTCCCGGCCGGGACCCACCAGCGGGTAGGCCCACCACAGGACGTCGACGCGGTCCGCGCCGGGCACGGTGAGGCGGGCGCGGCCTGCGGCCGGGTAGGAGAGACCGCCGTCGAGGGAGGACTCGAGGTCGGGTCCGAGTCCGTCGTAGACCGCGTGGACGCCGTAGGCCGGGGTGTGCGCCTCGTCGGGGAGGGCTCCGGAGACGGGCAGCAGGTCGGCGGCGGAGCGGCCGATGGCCTCCTCCTTGCCGGCGCCGAACAGCCGGCTCGCGCCCCGGCTCCAGTGCGAGACCAGGCCGTCGCGGTCCACGACCACCACGGCCAGCGGGACCCGGCCGGCCGCGGCGTGTCCGTCCGCCGCGCCATCGCCGGCTCCGCGGCTGGGAGGTGTGCCCCTCTCGGTGCCACGGTCCATGGCCCAGGCCCTCTCTCCGCAAGATCTGTGCCGCCTGCTCCACCGTACGGCGCCGGGCCGTCACGGTGTGCGGCAATGCGGGAATTGGCCCGGCCCCGGTCGCCCCGGCGCGCGCCCCCGCGCTGATGCCCCGTCAGTCCTCGTGCCCGAGCCGCAGCTCGCGCTCCGTGCGGCCGCCCCCGGCCACCTGGAGCACGGTGGCCACCGGCGGGTAACCGGTGGCGATGACGGTGTACTCGCCACCGGTCAGGTCGGCGAAGCGGAAGGAGCCGTCGGGGCCGGTCGTGAGGGTGTCCACGACGTTTCCGGCGACGTCCAGGAGGGTCACGCGCGCGTCCTCGACGGATCGTCCGCGCCCGCCCCGCACGGTGCCGTGCAGCACCGCACCGCCCGCTAGTTCGACGTCCTGGCGGGTCTGCCGGCCGGCCCGGACGGTGACGGGAAGCGCGGCGGGGCGGAACGCGGGTGCGCCGGCGGCGAGGGTGTACTCCCCCGCGATCAGCTCGGTGACGGCGTAGGAACCGTCCTGTCCACTGCGGACGGTGGCCACGACCTCGCCGTGGGCGTCGGTGAGGGTGACGGTGGCGTCCGGTACGGGTGTGCCGTCGGTGAGCACCCGGCCGGTGAGCCGTCCGGCGCCGCCGAGGACGAGGTCGAGTTCGACGGGGTGCCCGTCGAGCGTCACGGAGACGGCCTGCGGCTGGTGGCCGCTCGCGGCGGCGATGAGGACGTACGACCCCGGTCCGGGCGCCGGCAGCGCGAACCTGCCGTCCGCGCCGCCGGCCTCGCGGCCGATCTGCGCTCCGGCCACGTCGATGAGGGTGAGGGCGGCCCCGGGCACGACGGTCCCGTCGGAGTGCCGCACCGTGCCGCGCACGGGGGCCGTGGAGGGATGCGGTGAGCGCGCCTGCGGGACGGCGGGGGTCTCCGTGTCGGTGTGGGGGGACACCAGCGGTTTCTCCTTGAGGAAGAAGGCGATGAGCAGGCCGAGGACGAGCACCGGCACGAGGTACAGGAAGATCCTCGGCATGGCGTCGGCATAGGCCCGGATGTAGCCGTCGCGCAGCGCCGGGGGCAGGGCGTGCACGAGCTGCGGGGTGAGGGACTCGGGGTCGGGCAGCCCCTGTGCGTCGGGGAGCCGCTGTTCGAGCGAGTCGGCGAGCCGGTCGGCGAAGAGGGTGCCGAAGACCGCCGCACCGACGCTGCCGCCGATCTGCCGGAAGTAGTTGTTGGCACTGGTGGCGGTGCCGAGGTCAGCGGGGCGGACGGAGTTCTGCACGGCGAGGATCAGCACCGGCATCACCATGCCGATCCCGGCGCCGAGGACGGCCATCCAGATGCTGTAGTGCAGCCTGGGGGTGTCGGCCTCCAGCCGGGACAGCAGCCACATGCCGATCACGGAGAGGGCGCTGCCGAGGACGGGCCAGATCCGGTAGCGGCCGGTGTGGCTGATGAGCTGTCCGCTGACGACGGACGCGCCGACGATCCCGGCCATCATGGGCAGCATCAGCAGGCCGGACTCGGTGGCGCTCGCGCCGTCGACCATCTGGAGGAAGGTGGGCAGATAGCTGGCGGCCCCGAAGAGCGCGACGCCGGTCACCAGGCCCACCAGACCGGTGACGTTGAAGACGGAGTCCCTGAACAGCCGCAGCGGGATGAGGGGTTCGGCGGCGAAGTGCTCGGCGACCAGGAAGAGGACTGTGGCGGCCACCGCTCCGGCCGCGAGGCCGAGGATCGTCCGTGAGTCCCAGGCGTACGTGGTGCCTCCCCAACTGGTCAGCAGCACCAGGCAGGTCGAGGCGGCGGCGAGCAGCAGTGCGCCGAGGAGGTCGAGCCGGGCCCTGACCGGCGGTTTCGGGAGCTTGAGCACGACGGAGACGACGGCCAGGGTCAGCAGGCCGAAGGGCACGTTGACGTAGAAGCACCACCGCCAGGAGAGGTGGTCGGTGAACCAGCCGCCGAGCAGGGGGCCCGCGACGGAGGCGAGTCCGAAGGCGGCGCCGATCAGGCCCATGAAGCGGCCGCGCCGCCGGGGCGGCACGATGTCGGCGATGATCGCCTGCACACCGATCATGAGGCCGCCGGCGCCGACGCCCTGCACCGCGCGGAAGGCGATCAACTGGTCCATGGTCGCGGCCCGTCCGGCGAGCGCGGAGCCGGCCACGAAGACGACGATCGCGAACTGGAAGACGCCCTTGCGGCCGAGCAGGTCGCCGAGCTTGCCGTAGACCGGCAGTCCGATCGTGGCGGTGAGCAGGTAGGCGGTGATCGCCCAGGACATCCGGTCCAGGCCGTGCAGCTCACCGACGATCCTGGGGAGCGCGGTGGCGACGATCATCTGCTCCAGCGCAGCGAGGAGCAGCGCGAGCATCAGCCCGAAGAAGATCAACCGCACCCGGCGCGGGCCGAGTTCGACGGCCGGTGCGGGGGGCTGCGGTGGCGTTTCGACCCGTTCCTCGTGCGTCGCAGTCGTCACGCCCATGTCCCGCTCCCCTCGTCGCGCCTGCCCCGCATTTCCCGCATAAGGCGACAACTACGAGCAAGCGCGACGAGTTACGGCAGGCCGGGGGGCCGGACGGAGATCCACTCGATCCGGTGACCGGGATCAACGTCCGCCGGGTGCCGGGGACTTACTTCTCGACCTCGGCGGCGAGCCGGTCCAGGAGGGAGTCGTAGATCCGGCCGAGGCCCTTGGGGGCGAAGGTCCTCTCGAAGAAGCCGCCGATGCCGCCCGCGCCCTGCCAGACGGTGGTCACGACGACGCGGGACTTGCCCTCGCCGGCCGGGGTGACCCGCCAGGTGGTGACCATGGAGGAGTTGCGGTCCTTCTCGACGAGCTCGCCGTCGGTGGGCTCGGTGACCTCCAGGAGGCAGTCGCGGATCCGCTTGCTGGTGGCCTGGAGCTTCCAGTGGACGAGGGTGCCCTCGCCGTCGCCGCCCTCGCGCACCTCGTACTCGCTGAACTGCTCGGGCAGCACCCGCGAGCGCGTGCCGCTGTAGTCGGCGACGGCGTCGAACACCTTCTCCGCGTCCGCCGCGACGATCCGCTCCGTAGTGGCCTCGACCTGCGCCATCGACTTCCTCCAGGACTTCAAGTTCTCGGGCTTGGAGCAAGCCAACCACCCCCGCCCACGGCCGCCCAAATCGGGGTTGCGCGGAAATTCGAACAAGTGTTTCACTCGGAGGGCAGTGCTACCGAGGAGGCCTCATGCGCTGGGAGAACCTCACCGAGTCCGCGGAACACGGACGGGCCGACGCCGCCCTCTTCGGCGCCGACGCGGTGGTCAGCCGTACGTTCGACACGCCCGAGTTCGCCGGGATCACCTTCCACGAGATCCGGGCCCGTTCGATCATCAACCGGGTGCCGGGCGCCTCCCGCATGCCCTTCGAGTGGACGGTGAACCCCTACCGCGGCTGCTCCCACGCGTGCGTGTACTGCTTCGCCCGCAAGACCCACAGCTATCTCGACCTGGACACCGGCCTCGGCTTCGACTCGCAGATCGTGGTCAAGGTGAACGCACCCGAGCTGCTGCGCCGCCAGCTGGCCTCGCGCCGCTGGACCGGCGACCACATAGCGATGGGCACCAACGTCGACTGCTACCAGCGCGCGGAGGGCCGCTACCGGCTGATGCCGGGCATCCTCGCCGCCCTGCGCGACCAGGCGAACCCCTTCTCGATCCTGACGAAGGGCACGCTGATCCTGCGCGACCTCGACCTGCTGCGGCAGGCCGCCGCGGTCACGGACATCGGCATCTCGGTCTCGGTCGGCTTCACCGACCCGGACCTGTGGCGCACCGTGGAGCCGGGCACGCCGGCTCCGGAGCGGCGCCTGGACGTCGTACGGACGCTGGGCGAGCACGGCATCGGGTGCGGGGTGCTGATGGCGCCGGTGATCCCGTTCCTGAGCGACGCTCCGGCGCAGCTGCGGGCGACCGTGCGCGCGATCGCGGCCGCCGGGGCCACCTCGGTCACCCCGCTGGTGCTGCACCTGCGGCCCGGCGCCCGCGAGTGGTTCATGGCCTGGCTGAACCGGGAGCACCCGTATCTGGTACGCCGTTACGAGCGGCTCTACGCGGACGGCGCCTACGCTCCCAAGTGGTACCAGCGCCGGATCACCCGTCAGGTCCATGAGCTGGCCCAGGAGTACGGCATCGGTCCCGCGGGCGCGGGGATGCCCCGGCGGATCCGCGAGCCGGAGCCCGAGGTCGAGCCGGTGTCCGAGCCGGTCCAACTCACGTTGATCTGAGAGCGTTCGAGCGCATCGGACTGACCAATCGGGTCAAGTTCTGTCAGAACACGTTCTTCCGGGCCTACTTTCCGGGACGATGCCGCGTGGACCGTGAGACTCGCGGTCCGCCACCCTCCGTCCTGGGAGGACCCCATGAGAAAGCGCGCAGCCGTGCTGTGCGGTGCCGCGGTCGTCGTGGCCGGGACCTTCACCGCGGTCCCCGCCGAGGCCGGCACCCCGCAGAACACCCAGAGCTCTTCCACCCCCCAAGCCGCTCACGCCGCGAAACCCACCTGGAAGAAATGCGGCACCGCCGACTATCCGACGCTCCAGTGCGCGTCCCTCAAGGTGCCGCTCGACCACGCGCACCCGCGCGGACAGCAGATCACCCTCGCGCTCTCCCGCGTCCCGCACACCGCGAAGAAGTACCAGGGTCCGCTGCTGGTCAACCCCGGCGGCCCCGGCGGCAGCGGCCTGACCTTCGCCGGATTCATCGCCTCCGGCCTGCCCAAGGCCGTCGCCGCCCAGTACGACGTCATCGGCTTCGACCCCCGCGGGGTGGGCGCGAGCAAACCCGCCCTCAACTGCAAGCCGGGCCACTTCGACCCGGTGCGCCCGGACTCCGTGCCGAGCACACCGGCGATCGAGCGGGCCAACCTCAAGCGCGCCAAGTCCTTCGCCGCCGCCTGCGGCCGCAAGTACGCGAGTGTCCTGCCGTACATCGACACCCTCAGCGCCGTGCGGGACATGGACTCGATCCGCCAGGCCCTCGGCGCCAGGAGGATCAACTACTTCGGCTACTCGTACGGCACCTATCTCGGCGCGGTCTACGCGAAGCTCTTCCCGCACCAGGTGCGCCGCCTGGTCCTGGACTCCATCGTGGACCCGACCGGCGTCTGGTACGACGACAACCTCGCGCAGGACTACGCCTTCAACGACCGGCACCGCGCCCTGATGGCCTGGATCGCCAAGTACGACGCCACGTACAAGCTCGGCACCGACCCGGAGCGCATCGAGGCCAAGTGGTACGCGATGCGGGCGGCCCTCGCGAAGAAGCCCGCGGGCGGCAAGGTCGGCGCCTCCGAACTGGAGGACACCTTCATCCCGGGCGGCTACTACAACGGCTACTGGCCCTATCTGGCCGAGGCGTTCGCAGCGTACGTGAACGGCAGGAACGCCGATCCGCTGGTCGAGGCGTACGAGAACTTCGGCGCCGTGGACGCGTCCGGGGACAACGGCTACAGCATCTACACCTCCGTGCAGTGCCGTGACGCCTCCTGGCCGCGCGACTGGCGCCAGTGGCAGAAGGACAACTGGGACGTGTACGAGAAGGCGCCGTTCATGACCTGGAACAACGCCTGGTACAACGCGCCGTGCGCGTTCTGGCCCACCAGGTCGCTGCACCCGGTGAACGTCGCCAACGGCAAGCTGCCGCCGGCCCTGCTCTTCCAGGCGACGAACGACGCGGCCACCCCGTACGAGGGCGGTGCCACGGTCCACCAGTTGCTGGCGGACTCCAGTCTCGTCGTCGAGGAGGGCGGCGGGAACCACGGCATCACGCTGAGCGGCAACAAGTGCCTCGACAAGCACCTGGCCGCCTATCTGACCGACGGCAGGGTGCCGCGCGGCGGCGGTGAGGCCGACGCGGTGTGCGCCGCGCTGCCCGATCCGAAGCCGCTGACCTCCAAGGCGGCGTCGACGTCCTCGCGCGGCGCGGCGCTGCACGGACTGCTCGGCCCCCGCGGCTGAGCGTCCGACGCTCCGTCGGGGACGGGCGTTGTCAGTGCCGTGGTCCACCATGGACGCATGAGTGAGCTGACCAGGATTCCCGCCCCCGCCGGGGTCGCCCCCGCGGCCCAGTACTCCCACGTGGTGCTGGGCCGCGGCCGTCTCGTGGCGGTCTCGGGCCAGGTCGCCGTCGACGAGGACGGCGGGCTGGTCGGGGACGGCGACCCCGCCGCACAGGCCCGGCAGGTCTTCGAGAACCTCCGCCGCTGCCTGGCCGCCGCCGGGGCGGACTTCGACGACGTCGTCAAACTCACCTGCTTCGTCACGGACATGGCCCACATGCCGGCGATCCGCGCCGCGCGCGCCGAGCACATACCCGACGACCGGCTGCCGGCGACGTCGGCCGTGCAGGTGGCGGCGCTGGTGCGGCCGGAGTTCCTGATGGAGGTCGAGGCGTTCGCGGTGCTGGACGGTTAAATGGCAGGCCGGTGAGGACAGCGGCTGCCTAGGGTGCCGTCATGGACGACCCCCTCCTCATCCGCGAGATGACCCTCGCCGACTGCGACCGCGTCTCCGAGATCCGGATCCGGGGCTGGCAGAGCGCGTACCGGGGGCTCATGCCCCAGCCGTTCCTCGACGCGCTCAGCGTGCCCGAGGACGCCGAGCGCCGCCGAGCCCGGTTCGGACGGGGCGGCGGCAGCGTGGTGGACCTGGTCGCCGAGCGGGACGGCGAGATCCTCGGCTGGGCCTGTCACGGCCCCTACCGCGACGGCGAAATCCGCACCCGGGACGCCGAGTTGTACGCGATCTACGTGGACGCGCGGCGGTACGGCAGCGGACTCGGACACGCACTGCTCCAGGAGTCCGTACGCCGCTGCACGGCCGCCGGCCACCCCCGCATGCTCCTGTGGGTCCTCAAGGACAACGCCCGCGCCCGGCGCTTCTACGAACGCCACGGCTTTCGGCCCGACGGCGCCGAGGATCCCTACGAGGTGGACGGGGTGGCTGTGCCCGAGGTGCGGTACGTCAGGGACCTGTCCCCCTGACACCTCTGCGCTGCCCGGGAATCCTCGCGAGCGCCCGCACCGCCGCCTCCGCGAGCGCGGGATGCGCCAGGGCCTCGTTGAGCACGGGCCGGGCGCGGGCGTCGGCCAGCGTGCCGAGGCCCTCCACACAGGCGAGCGCCACCCGGCGGTAGGGGTCGTGCGGGCGCAGCCGGCGCTCCAGTGTGGTGATCAGGGCGGGGACGGACTCGGGGGCGCGCAGCTCGGCGAGCAGCCGGACCGGGTGCAGGGCGTAGGCGACCCGCAGTTCGTTGGTGGCGAGCGCTGCCGCTGCGCGGGCCGTGCGCGGGTCGTCCAGCCGGGCGAGGGCGTACGCGGCGGCGGCGCAGCGCGGTGGGTCGCGGTGGTTGAGCAGCAGGACGAGCGACTCGAAGGCCCGGCGGTCCCCCGCGAGCCCGAGCCGGAACGCGGCCAGCTCCCGGGCCCACAGGGGCTGTCCGGGCTCGGTCAGCACGCCGGCCAGTTCGTCCGGGTCCTCGGTCGCCACCAGACGGTCGAAGTCCGCCGGCGCTCCCGACTCCTGCCGTAAGCGCTCCGTGACCGATCGCAACTCTTCGTCCATGAACCCGAGGTTAGGGGGCGGACCCGGGGCGCGGGACGTACATCACAAATCCGGGGGCTGGCGCGCTCGTTACCCACCGGTTAAGCTCAGACGAGCGAGTTACCCACTCGCGGAACTCCTTGCGGTGGCCTGGTGACGCAGCCGCCGCGAGAGAAGTCGGTTCGGTACCTCGGGTACCACCAGCACGACCCGGCCAGGGACAGGGCCGGTCGGTTCCACCGTTCTGCGGGCATGTGCGATGCCCGCGAGCACGGTCCGGGCGTGTGCGCTCGCAGCCCGGCAACACCCGCATCCAGCAGTTTCTCCCGCGCCCGGTGCGCCTTGCGGCGTACCGGTTCGCGCTCCCAGTCGTCACCCTCATTCCTGGAGTTCCGCGATGGCCACTCCCCTGTCCGACCCCTCTCTGTCCCCGCTCAGGACGATCGCCGTCGTCGGCCTCGGCACCATGGGCACCGGCATCGCCGAGGTCCTCGCCCGGGCCGGCCGCGAGGTCGTCGGCATCGACATCAGCGAGGCGCAGGCCGCCAAGGCCGTCGCCACCCTGGAGGCCGCGACCGCCCGTGCCGTGGAGCGCGGCCGGCTCAGCGAGCAGGAGCGCGCGGACGTCCTCGCCCGTGTCCGCACCTCCACCGACCTGCGCACGGCGGCCGACGCCGACCTCGTCATCGAGGTGGCCCCGGAGTCGTACGAGATCAAGCACCAGATCTTCCGCGAGCTCGACGCGATCGTGCGCCCGGAGACGATCCTCGCGACCGGCACCAACGCCCTGTCCGTGACCCGTCTGGCCGCCGACTCGGCCCGCCCGGAGCGGGTCCTGGGCCTGCACTTCTTCAACCCGGCGCCCGCAATGAAGCTGGTCGAGGTCGTCTCCTCGGTGCTCACCGCCCCGGCGGCCGTCACCGCGGTCACCAACCTCGCCCTCGACCTCGGCAAGGAGCCCGTCGCGGTCGGCGACCGGCCCGGCTTCGTCGCCGACGGGCTGCTGTTCGGCTACCTCAACCAGGCGGCCGCGATGTACGAGGCGAAGTACGCATCCCGCGAGGACATCGACGCGGCGATGCGGCTCGGCTGCGGTCTGCCCATGGGGCCCCTCGCCCTGCTCGACCTGATCGGCGTCGACACCGCGCGCACGGTCCTGGAAGCCATGTACGCCGAGTCCCACGACCGCCTGCACGCCCCCGCCCCGATCCTCAAGCAGCTCAGCGAGGCGGGTCTGACGGGCCGTAAGTCGGGACGCGGCTTCTACACCTACGAGGCCCCGGGCAGCGCGACGGTCGTGCGGGACGCGCTGACGCCCCTGGAAAGCACCGAGAAGGTCGCCGGCCGTGAAATCCGTTCGGTCGGGGTCGCCGGTTCCGGCACCATGGCGTCCGGCATCGCGGAGGTCTTCGCCAAGGCCGGCTACGAGGTCGTCCTCGCCGCCCGCAGCGAGGAGAAGGCGCAGACGGCGAAGGCCCGTATCGGCAAGTCGCTTTCCCGCTCTGTCGACAAGGGCCGGATGACCGCCGAGGCGGCCGCGCAGACCCTGGACCGGATCACCGCGGCGGGCTCCTACGAGGCGTTCGCGGACGTCGACCTGGCCGTCGAGGCCGTCGCCGAGGACCTGGAGATCAAGCGGCAGCTGTTCCAGGCGCTGGACAAGGTCTGCAAGCCGGGCGCGGTCCTGGCCACCACGACCTCCTCGCTGCCCGTCGTCGCCTGCGCCCGCGCCACCTCGCGCCCGCAGGACGTGATCGGCATGCACTTCTTCAACCCGGCGCCCGCGATGAAGCTGGTCGAGGTCGTCCGCACGGTCCTGACGGCCGAGGACGTCCACGCCACGGTCCGTGAGGTCTGCGGGCGGATCAAGAAGCACGCGGTCGACTGCGGCGACCGCGCGGGCTTCATCGTGAACGCCCTGCTCTTCCCGTACCTCAACAACGCGATCAAGATGGTGCAGGAGCACTACGCGTCCCTCGACGACATCGACGCGGCGATGAAGCTGGGCGGCGGCTACCCGATGGGCCCCTTCGAGCTGCTCGACGTGGTCGGCCTGGACGTCTCGCTCGCGATCGAGAAGGTCCTGCACCGCGAGTTCCGCGACCCGGGTCTGGCTCCGGCCCCGCTCCTGGAGCACCTGGTGGCCGCGGGCTGCCTCGGCCGCAAGACCGGCCGTGGCTTCCGCGAATATGCCCGCCGCTGAGCACGTCGGCGACTGGTTCACCGGCGGCGAGGACTGGGGCGGACTGCTCGATCCGGGCAGTCCCTCCCCGCCCGCGGGACCCGGCGGCTCCCTGCCGGGTCCGGGCGGGACAAACCCCGGACACGCGCGCCAACCTGCGCACATGCAGTACGTTCGGGTCATGTCCCAGCCCGCCAGGTCGTCCCGTACACCAGCCACGCCCGACGCGCCGGAGAGTGCCGCAGGCAGTCGCGCGGCCGCCCAGCGGCTCAAGATGCGCCGAGAACTGGCCGCCGCCGCGATGGAGTTGTTCTCCACCAAGGGGTACGAGGCGACGACCGTCGACGAGATCGCGGCCGCGGCCGGTGTCGCCCGCCGCACCTTCTTCCGCCACTTCCGCTCCAAGGAAGAGGCGATCTTCCCCGACCACGACGACACCCTGATCCGGGCGGAGGCCGTGCTGAACGCGGCCCCCGCGCACGAGCACCCGCTCGACACGGTGTGCCGCGGCATCAAGGAGGTCATGAAGATGTACGCGGGCCGGCCGGACATCTCGGTCGCCCGCTACAAGCTGACACGCGAGGTGCCGACGCTGCGGGAGGCGGAGATCGCGTCGGTGGCCCGCTACGAGCGGCTGTTCACGCGGTATCTGCTGGGGCACTTCGACGAGCACGCCCATGACGACGACGCCAACGACGACCCCCTGCTGGCGGAGGTCGCCGCCTCGGCCGTCGTCACCGCGCACAACCACGTGCTGCGGCGCTGGCTGCGGGCCGGCGGACAGGGGGACGTCGAGGCGCAGCTGGACCACGCCTTCGCGATCGTGCGCAAGACCTTCGGGACGGGTATCGGAGCGGGGCGGGACACCACCGCCCCGACGCGGCCGGCTCCCGCCTCGGTGACGTCCCAGGGCGAGGTACTGGTGACCGTCGCCCGCACCGACGCACCGCTCGACGAAGTGATGCGGGCCATCGAGCACGCGCTCAAGGAGCGCTGAGCAGCTCGTCGACGCTGTGATGACGGCCACCCTTCGGGGTGGCCGTTTTGGCATGTCAGTGACCCTTTTCAGCCATCTCTCCAGCCGCGTTCGATCGATCATCGCTCATTTGTTACGTAAAGATTTCATCTGAGGGCAATCTCTGGCACTCAGTGCCTTGCACGGTGGCACGCGGTGTCTTACGTTGAAGGAGTCCGGGCGGCCGGCGTGCAGAGACCTTTCGCACGCCGGCTGTCCCAGCAACTCATCGAGCTGCCCGCCCGGACGCCTGCGTCACAGGCAACCTCCCGCGCCACAAAGCGCTGCCGCACTGCATGACCGCCGAACCGACGGCACCGACGTAACCCTCAGCGTCTCCCCTCAAGACGCCATTCGCCGGAGGCAACACCGTGACCGTGAAGGACATCCTGGACGCGATCCAGTCGCCGGACTCGACGCCGGCCGACTTCGCCGCCCTGCCGCTCCCCGACTCGTACCGCGCGATCACCGTGCACAAGGACGAGACGGAGATGTTCGCGGGTCTGGAGACCCGCGACAAGGACCCGCGCAAGTCGATCCACCTCGACGAGGTGGCCCTGCCCGAGCTGGGCCCGGGCGAGGCGCTCGTCGCCGTCATGGCATCGAGTGTCAACTACAACTCGGTGTGGACCTCGATCTTCGAGCCGCTGTCGACCTTCGGCTTCCTGGAGCGCTACGGCCGCACCAACGAGCTGGCCAAGCGGCACGACCTGCCGTACCACATCATCGGCTCCGACCTCGCGGGCGTGGTCCTGCGCACCGGCCCGGGCGTCAACGCCTGGAAGCCCGGTGACGAGGTCGTCGCGCACTGCCTGAGCGTGGAGCTGGAGTCGTCCGACGGCCACAACGACACGATGCTCGACCCCGAGCAGCGCATCTGGGGCTTCGAGACCAACTTCGGCGGCCTGGCCGAGATCGCGCTGGTCAAGTCGAACCAGCTGATGCCCAAGCCCGACCACCTGTCGTGGGAGGAGGCGGCCGCCCCCGGGCTCGTCAACTCCACCGCCTACCGCCAGCTCGTCTCCCGCAACGGCGCCGGCATGAAGCAGGGCGACAACGTCCTGATCTGGGGCGCGAGCGGCGGACTCGGCTCGTACGCCACGCAGTTCGCGCTCGCCGGCGGCGCCAACCCGATCTGTGTCGTCTCCTCGCCGCAGAAGGCGGACATCTGCCGGGCGATGGGCGCCGAGGCGATCATCGACCGCAACGCCGAGGGCTACAAGTTCTGGAAGGACGAGAACACCCAGGACCCGAAGGAGTGGAAGCGCTTCGGCAAGCGCATCCGCGAACTCACCGGCGGCGAGGACATCGACATCGTCTTCGAGCACCCCGGCCGCGAGACCTTCGGCGCCTCCGTCTTCGTCACCCGCAAGGGCGGCACCATCACCACCTGCGCCTCGACCTCGGGCTACATGCACGAGTACGACAACCGCTACCTGTGGATGTCCCTGAAGCGGATCATCGGCTCGCACTTCGCCAACTACCGCGAGGCCTGGGAGGCCAACCGGCTCATCGCGAAGGGCAAGATCCACCCGACCCTGTCGAAGGTCTACTCCCTGGAGGAGACCGGCCAGGCCGCCTACGACGTGCACCGCAACCTCCACCAGGGCAAGGTCGGCGTGCTGTGCATGTCCCCCGAGGAGGGCCTGGGCGTGCGCGACCAGGAGAAGCGCGCCCAGCACATCGACGCCATCAACCGCTTCCGGAACATCTGAGGACCGCGGAGGCCATAGATGACAGAGCGTCAGAAGGACCGGCCGTGGCTCATGCGCACGTATGCCGGCCACTCCACGGCCGAGGCGTCCAACGAGCTGTACCGGCGCAACCTCGCCAAGGGCCAGACCGGTCTGTCGGTGGCGTTCGACCTGCCGACGCAGACCGGCTACGACTCCGACCACATCCTCGCCCGCGGCGAGGTGGGCCGGGTCGGCGTGCCGATCGCGCACCTCGGTGACATGCGCCGGCTGTTCCAGGACATCCCCCTGGAGCAGATGAACACCTCGATGACGATCAACGCCACCGCCATGTGGCTGCTGGCGCTCTACCAGGTCGTCGCCGAGGAGCAGGGCGCGGACGTCACCCAGCTCCAGGGCACGACCCAGAACGACATCGTCAAGGAGTACCTCTCCCGCGGGACGCACGTCTTCCCGCCGGGACCGAGCCTCCGTCTGACGACCGACATGATCGCGTACACGGTCTCCCACATCCCGAAGTGGAACCCGATCAACATCTGCAGCTACCACCTGCAGGAGGCGGGCGCCACGCCGGTCCAGGAGATCGCGTACGCGATGTCGACGGCCATCGCGGTCCTGGACGCCGTCCGGGACTCCGGCCAGGTGCCGCAGGAGCGCATGGGCGACGTCGTCGGCCGGATCTCCTTCTTCGTGAACGCGGGTGTCCGCTTCATCGAGGAGATGTGCAAGATGCGCGCCTTCGGCCGCATCTGGGACCAGGTCACGCGGGAGCGCTACGGCATCGAGAACCCCAAGCACCGCCGCTTCCGCTACGGCGTCCAGGTCAACTCCCTCGGGCTGACCGAGGCGCAGCCGGAGAACAACGTCCAGCGGATCGTGCTTGAGATGCTGGCCGTGACCCTCTCGAAGGACGCACGCGCGCGTGCCGTCCAGCTGCCGGCCTGGAACGAGGCCCTCGGTCTGCCCCGGCCCTGGGACCAGCAGTGGTCGCTGCGGATGCAGCAGGTGCTGGCGTACGAGAGCGACCTGCTGGAGTACGAGGACATCTTCGAGGGCTCGCACGTCGTCGAGGCGAAGGTCGCGAAGCTGGTCGAGGAGTCCTTCGCGGAGATCGAGCGGATCCAGGAGATGGGCGGCGCGATGGCCGCCGTCGAGTCGGGCTACCTCAAGTCGCAGCTCGTCTCCTCGCACGCCGAGCGCCGGGCCCGGATCGAGTCCGGGCAGGAGAAGATCATCGGCGTCAACATCTTCGAGACGACCGAGCCGAACCCGCTCACCGCCGACCTGGACACCGCCATCCAGACGGTGGACCCGGCCGTCGAGGCGCGGGTGATCGCGGGGCTCCAGCACTGGCGCGACACCCGCTACCAGCCGCCCTTCAACCACCCGCGCCCGTGCAAGGCGCTGGAGCGGCTGAAGGAGGCCGCCAAGGGCACGGACAACCTCATGGAGGCCACCCTGGAGTGCGCCCGGGCGGGCGTGACGACCGGCGAGTGGGCGGGGGCCCTGCGGGAGGTGTTCGGCGAGTTCCGGGCGCCCACGGGTGTCTCCTCGGCGCCGGTGGCGGTGCCCGCGGAGGAGGGCTCGGCGATGGCCGGGGTCCGCCGCAAGGTCGACCTCACGGCGAAGGACCTCGGCGTCGGCAAGCTCCGCTTCCTGGTCGGCAAGCCGGGCCTGGACGGGCACTCCAACGGGGCCGAGCAGATCGCCGTCCGCGCGCGTGACGCCGGCTTCGAGGTGGTCTACCAGGGCATCCGGCTGACCCCGGAGCAGATCGTGGACGCGGCTCTCGCCGAGGACGTGCACGCGGTGGGCCTGTCCATCCTGTCCGGCTCGCACGCCCAGCTGGTGCCGGACGTCCTGGAACGACTCCGTGTGGCCGGTGCCACAGATATACCTGTGATCGCCGGTGGCATCATCCCGAATGGTGACGCCGAGCAGCTGCGGGCAGCCGGAGTGGCCGCGGTCTTCACCCCGAAGGACTTCGACATCACCGGAATCATCGGCCGGATCGTCGACGAGATCCGCAACGCGAACAAGCTCGACCCCCTGGAGGTCCCCGCATGACCGTCAACCGTCTCCGCCCGCGGCGCTCCTGCCTGGCGGTACCGGGCTCGAACCCGCGCTTCCTGGAGAAGGCGCAGGGCCTCCCGGCGGACCAGGTCTTCCTCGACCTGGAGGACGCGTGCGCCCCGCTCGCCAAGCCCGAGGCGCGGCACACCATCGTCAAGTTCCTCAACGAGGGCGACTGGACCGGCAAGACGAGGGTCGTGCGGGTCAACGACTGGACGACCGAGTGGACGTACCGCGACGTCGTCACCGTCGTCGAGGGCGCCGGCCAGAACCTCGACTGCATCATGCTGCCGAAGGTGCAGACGGCCGAGCAGATCGTCGCGCTCGACCTGCTGCTGACCCAGATCGAGAAGACCATGGGCTTCGAGGTCGGCAAGATCGGCATCGAGGCGCAGATCGAGAACGCGCAGGGCCTCAACAACGTCAACGAGATCGCGACCGCCTCCCAGCGCGTCGAGACGATCATCTTCGGCCCGGCCGACTTCATGGCGTCCATCAACATGAAGTCGCTGGTCGTGGGCGAGCAGCCGCCCGGCTACCCGGCGGACGCCTACCACTACATCCTGATGAAGATCCTGATGGCGGCCCGCGCCAACAACCTCCAGGCCATCGACGGCCCCTACCTCCAGATCCGCAACATCGACGGCTACCGCGAGGTCGCCCAGCGCGCCGCCGCGCTCGGCTTCGACGGCAAGTGGGTGCTGCACCCGGGCCAGGTCGAGGCGTCCAACGAGATCTTCTCGCCCTCGCAGGAGGACTACGACCACGCCGAGCTGATCCTGGACGCGTACGACTACTACACGTCCGAGGCGGGCGGCAAGAAGGGCTCGGCGATGCTCGGCGACGAGATGATCGACGAGGCCAGCCGCAAGATGGCGCTGGTCATCTCCGGCAAGGGGCGTGCGGCGGGCATGCAGCGCACGTCGAAGTTCGAGATCCCGGAGGCCTGAGCGCGATGCAGTTCGGACGCACCTACGAGGAGTTCGAGGTCGGGGCGGTCTACAAGCACTGGCCCGGGAAGACGGTCACGGAGTACGACGACCACCTCTTCTGCCTTCTCACCATGAACCACCACCCGCTGCACATGGACGTCAACTACGCCGAGCAGACGACGGACTTCGGCAAGAACGTCGTGGTCGGGAACTACATCTACTCCCTGCTGCTCGGCATGTCCGTGCCGGACGTCTCCGGCAAGGCGATCGCCAACCTGGAGATCGAGTCGCTGAAGCACGTGGCGCCGACCTTCCACGGCGACACGATCTACGGCCAGACGACCGTGCTCGACAAGTGGCCCTCCAAGTCGAAGAACGACCGCGGGATCGTGTACGTCGAGACCAAGGGCTACAAGCAGGACGGCACGCTGGTCTGCGTGTTCCGCCGCAAGGTCATGGTGCCCACCGAGACCTACATCAAGGAGCGCGGCGGCGAGCAGCCCGGCCGCCCGGAACTTCAGGAGGGCTGAGCCCGATGGCACGCCTCGCCCAGACCGCCGGTCTGACCGACATCCAGCAGGAGATCCTGTCCACCGTCCGCGACTTCGTGGACAAGGAGATCATCCCGGTCGCGACCGAGCTGGAGCACCGCGACGAGTACCCGCAGCAGATCGTCGACGGGCTCAAGGAGTTGGGCCTGTTCGGCCTGATGATTCCCGAGGAGTACGGCGGTCTGGGCGAGTCCCTCCTGACGTACGCGCTGTGCGTGGAGGAGATCGCCCGCGGCTGGATGTCGGTGTCCGGCATCATCAACACCCACTTCATCGTGGCGTACATGCTCAAGCAGCACGGCACGCAGGAGCAGAAGGACCACTACCTGCCGCGGATGGCTGCCGGCGACATCCGGGGCGCCTTCTCGATGTCGGAGCCGGGCCTCGGCTCGGACGTGTCCGCCATCACGTCCAAGGCGGTCAGGGACGGTGACGAATACGTCCTCAACGGCCAGAAGATGTGGCTGACGAACGGCGGAACGTCAAGTCTGGTCGCCGTTCTCGTCCGAAGTGATGAAGGACACCCCGAGGGCACCGCGCCCCACAAGTCCATGACGACCTTCCTGATCGAGAAGGAGCCCGGCTTCGGAGAGGTCCGCCCCGGCCTCACCATCCCCGGGAAGATCGACAAGATGGGCTACAAGGGGGTCGACACCACTGAGCTGATCATGGATGGCCTGCGGCTTCCCGCCGATCGGGTGCTCGGCGGGGTCACCGGCCGAGGTTTTTACCAAATGATGGACGGAGTGGAAGTCGGCCGCGTGAATGTGGCGGCGCGTGGCTGCGGCGTCGCTCAGCGTGCCTTCGAACTGGGCGTCCAGTACGCCCAGCAGCGTCACACTTTCGGCAAGGCGATCGCCCAGCACCAGGCGATTCAGTTCAAGCTGGCCGAGATGGCTACCAAGGTCGAGGCCGCGCATGCGATGATGGTCAACGCGGCTCGCAAAAAGGACTCCGGGGAGCGAAACGACCTTGAGGCAGGGATGGCGAAGTACCTCGCCTCCGAATACTGCAAGGAGGTCGTGGAGGACGCCTTCCGGATCCACGGCGGCTACGGCTTCTCCAAGGAGTACGAGATCGAGCGCCTCTACCGTGAGGCTCCGATGCTGCTGATCGGTGAAGGTACCGCCGAGATCCAGAAAATGATCATCGGTCGCAGGCTGCTCGAAGAGTATCGGTTCCAGGGCTAGATGTCCGGATACGGGGTGTTTTCTTGGAGAAGAAGATCACACCCCGTTCCCACGGTTCAGCCGCCGACTCGGCTTCCTGGCTTGCCCAGTTGTGGCCCGCGACCGGTACGATCCCGGAAAGCCGCCGTCCCCCGTCTAGTGCGCGGCATCATCCGCTACGAAGGTCATCCATGCCCCACAGCCAAACCTCTGCACCTCGCGACAGCCTGGCAGGCGTACGCCTCGCGCGCGGAGCATCGCCGTGGCTCCTCCCGACCGTCGCCACCGCAGCACTGAGCCTGGTACGCGCGCGCAAGTCGGGCGCCGCCAAGGCCGTCGCCGTGCCCGCCACCGCGCTGGCGGCGGGCATGCTGTGGTTCTTCCGCGACCCCGAGCGCGAGATCGCCCCGGGCCGGGTCATCTCGCCCGCCGACGGTGTGGTGCAGAGCATCATGCCGTGGAAGGACGGGCGCACCCGCGTCGCGATCTTCATGAGCCCGCTCAACGTCCACGTCAACCGCGCGCCGCTCTCCGGCACGGTGACCTCGGTCGAGCACATCCCCGGCGGGTTCGTTCCGGCGTTCAACAAGGAGAGCGAGAACAACGAGCGCGTCGTCTGGCACTTCGACACCGAGCTCGGTGACATCGAGATGATCCAGATCGCCGGCGCGGTGGCCCGTCGCATCGTGCCGTACATCCCGCAGGGGACGAAGGTCGAGCAGGGTGACCGCATCGGTCTGATCCGGTTCGGCTCGCGCGTCGACATCTACCTGCCGGAAGGCGTGGAGGTCGCGGTCGAGGTCGGCGAGAAGACGGTGGCTGGGGTGACTCGCATTGACCGTGATTGATCCCGAGACACAGGCGGGCTGGGTGCCCGAGGCCGACGAGGTCGACGACGACGAGGAGATGCCTCTTTCTCTCCGCCTGTCGATAGCGGACACCCTCACCCTCGGCAACGCCACGTGCGGCTTCATGGCGGTGTACTTCACCACCACCGGCATCCTGATCCCGCACCTGACCGACAGCCAGGAGTCCGGCATGGCGCGCAACAGCGCGGCCACGGCGGTCATCCTGATGCTGTGCGCGGCGGTCTTCGACCTCTTCGACGGCCTGGTGGCGCGCAAGCTGCGCTCCTCGCCGATGGGCGCCGAGCTGGACAACCTCTCGGACCTGATCAGCTTCGGCCTCGCGCCGGCCTACTTCGTGCTCGTCTACGGCATGGTCGCCGACGACGCCTCGCAGCGGGTGGCGGCGGTGGGTGCCGTGGTGGTGCTGCTCGCGGTGGTCCTCCGGCTGGCCAGATTCTCCTGCGTGACGGTGGCGAACGGCATGTTCCAGGGCATGCCGTCCCCGTTCGGCGCGCTCACGGTGGTCGCGATCGTGCTCCTTGAGCTGCCCTTCGTGGCGACGCTGCTGGCGATCCTGGGCACCGCGTGGCTGATGGTGAGCCGGGTGGAGTACCCGAAGCCGCGGGGGCGGCTCGCGGTGGCGATGCTCTCCTGGATCGTGCTGGCGATGGGTCTGCTCGCGGCCTGGGCGTTCGGTGCCCCGAGCGGCCAGCTCCTGCTCCAGACCGGCTGCGCGCTCCAGCTCGTCATGGGCGCCGTGATCCCGCTGTTCGCCACGGCCCGCCGGGTGAACAACTTCCGCGGCAACCGGCGCGAGGCACGGGCGGCGCAGCTGCCGTAGCGCCCGACCGTCGTACCAGCGAGGGGCCCGGACCGACATCGGTCCGGGCCCCTCCGCCGTACGCGCCCGATGCCCAGGCCCCGGCGCGTATCCCTCCGCCACCTCCCCGGCAACCGGCGCGAGGCACAGGCGCCACAGCTGCCGTCACGCCCGACCGTTGCACGGCCGAGAGGCCGCCCGGACCACTGCCGGTCAGGGCCCCTCCGCCGTACGCGAACCCGATGCCCAGGCCCCGGCATGCACCCCACCGCCACCTCCCCGGCAACCGGCGCGAGGCACAGGCGCCACAGCTGCCGTCACGCCCGACCGTTGCACGGCCGAGAGGCCGCCCGGACCGCTGCCGGGCCGGGCCCCTCCGCCGTACGCGCACCCGATGCCCAGGCCCCGGCATGCACCCCTCCGCCACCTCCCCGGCAACCGGCGCGAGGCACGGGCGGTGCGGCTGCCGTCGCGCCCGACCGTTGTACGTACTGCCGAGGGGCCCGGACCGCTGCCGGGCCGGGCCCCTCGGGTGTGCGGGTGCGGTGCTCAGGATCCCGGTGTGTACCCTTCCGCCGCCTTCGACGCCCCCGCCTCGCGTACGACCTTCATGCCGCCCGTGACGCTCTTGTCGGGCTGGAGGATCACGCTCTCGCGGGAGGACGGGGCCTTGGGGTCGGTGAAGTTCTGGATGACGCCGAAGCCGATGTCGTAGGAGTCGATCGACAGCAGGGCCTTGCCCACGCCTGCCCGCGTCAGGTCCTTGTTCGCGCAGGCCTCCTTCAGGGCCTCGCCGAACGCCGCCGCGGCGGTCCAGCCGGCGACGATGCCGTTGTCCAGGGCGTCCTTCGGGTAGGCGGCCCGGTAGTCGGCGACCAGCTTCTTCGCCCGCGGGGTGTCCGCGCCGATGGGGAGCGAGGGCGAGGCCACGTAGTAGTTCTTCATCAGGGCCGGCCCCGCCTGGGTGGCGAGGAGCTGCGGTGCGAACGCCGAATTGTTGCCGATGACCGGTACGGCGAAGCCGCTCGCCGCCGCCACCCCGACCAGCGAGGCCGCCTGCCGCGGACCCGCACTGAGCACGATCGCCTTGACGCCCGCCTGCTTGAGAGCGGTGACCTGGGCGGTCATGTCGTTGTCGGTGGGCTTGATCTTCTGCTCGACGACGGTCAGCCCGGCCTCCTTCGCGATGTGCTTCGAGCCGACCAGCGCGCTCTCGCCGTAGTCGCCCTCGAAGTAGACGTGGCCGATCTTGTCGCCCTTCCCGACCCCCTTCTCCTTGATCAGGAAGTCGATCGCGTTCATCGTCTCGATGTCGTAGGTGGATCCGATGACGCGGATGTAGGGGCTGCCGAGCAGCGCGGACGACCAGGCCTGCGGGAGCACCAGGCCCTTGTCCTGGCCGTCGACGCGCTGCTTGACCGCGGCGACGAACGGGGAGCCGATGAACTGGGTGAAGCCCAGCACCTTCGGTTCCAGCTCGGTGTAGCCGGAGACGGCCTTCTGCGGGTCGTAGCCGTGGTCGCGGACCGCGAGGTCCAGCTTGTAGCCGCAGACGCCTCCGGCGGCGTTGAGCTGCTTCACATAGAGCTGCTGGGCCTGGGTGACGCTCTTGCCGAGGGTCGCGTAGACGCCGGTCATGTCGGTGAGCGCGCCGAGTGTGATCGTCTTCCCGGAGATGCCCTCCCCGGTCTTCACACCGCCCGCGGCCCCCTTGCCGCCGTCTCCTTCGTCGGAGTCCTTGGCCTTCGAGCTGCATCCGGCGAGCACCAGCAGCGCGGCGAGCGCGCCCGCGGCGGCCCTGGCGCCGTACGTCCTGATCATCGTTCCTCCGCTGGGTGGGTTGTGACTCGACGCCGTACGGCCGTCCCGACCAGGCCGCCGGGCAGGAACAGCACCACCAGCACGACGGCGGCGCCGTAGAGGTACCGGGATGCCTCGCCCGGTGCGATCCCGCCCGTGCCGGGGGCGGAGACCAGCGGCAGCGCGTCGCTGTAGCGGGTCAGCAGCTGCGGCAGCAGGGACACGAACACGGCCCCGGCCACCGCCCCCGAGACCGAGCCGAGCCCTCCGATGACGATCATCGCGAGGTACTCGAGCGAGAGCGTGATGCCGAAGTAGTCGGGGACCGTCCGCTGGAAGACCAGCGCGAGCAGGACGCCCGCGAGGCCCGCGTACATCGACGACAGCACGAAGACGGCGGCCCGGTGCCGGGCGACCGGCACGCCGAGCACGCCGGCGGCGATGCGGTGGTCGCGGATCGCGTTCATGGCCCGGCCCGGCCGGCCGCGCAGGACGCCCCGCGCGAAGAGGGCGCCGGCCGCCAGCAGGACGAGACCGGCGTACCAGAGCTTCTCGGCCGAACCGAACGGCACGGCGGCGACGAGGAGCTCCCGGTCGTCGAAGGTGAGGCCGAACAGGCTCAGCGGCGGGACGTCACGGCCGTTGGCGCCGCCGGTCAGGTCGTGGGCGTTGAACATCACGTGCTGGCCGATGAAGACCAGCGCGAGCGTGGCGATGCCCAGGTAGGCGCCGCTGAGCCGCCCGGAGATGGGGCTGAACAGGCCGCCCGCGGCGCCCGCGACGAGCACCGCGAGCACGGCCGCGAGCCAGGTGGGCAGCCCGAGGCCGGTCAGTCCGTCGCCGCCGTCCGCCGCGAACACGCAGTAGCCGTAGGCGCCGACGGCGAGGAAGAAGGCGTGCCCCATGGAGAGCTGACCGGTCGCGCCGGTGAGGAGGTTGATGCCGATCGCGCCGATGGCGGCGGCCATCGCGAACAGGCCGGCCTGGAGCCAGAAGCGGTCCAGGTAGAAGGGCAGGGCGAGCAGGACGACGGCCCCGGCACCCCACAGCCACGCGCGCGTGCGGACCATCCGCAACGGCTTCACGAGCGCCTCAGACACGGGCGAGCTCCTTCGTGCCGAACAGCCCGGCGGGCCGTATGAGCAGGATCGCGACCATCACGAGGTAGGGGGCGAGGTCGCCCAGGCCCCGGCCCAGGAAGGTGAGATCGCTCTGGTAGCCGGTCGCGAGGGACTCCGTGACGCCGACCAGCAGACCGCCCACCAGGGCGCCCGTCGTCGAGTCCAGCCCGCCGAGGATGGCGGCCGGGAACGCCTTGAGCGCGGCCAGCGAGGTGGCCCGCTCCAGACCCGGCGTCGGGAACACGGTGAGGAACAGGGCGGCCACGGCGGCGAGCGCGCCCGCCACCGCCCAGGCGCCCAGCGAGACCCGGCCCAGCCGCACGCCCATCAGCGCGGCGGTCTCCGAGCTCTCCGCGGCCGCCCGCATCGCCACGCCCCACGAGGTGTACCGGAACGCCAGCAGGAACGCGGTGATGAGCAGCGCGGCGGCGACGAACGCGGCGATCCTGGTGTGCGCGAGGGAGATCGGCCCGAGCTTGAGCACGGCGTCCCCCCACGGGTCGCCGAGCGCCAGGACGTCCGTGCCGATACGGCGGGTCAGTTCGGTGGTGAGCAGGATGTCCACGCCGATGGTGACGATGGCGAGGACACTGTGGTCGCTGCCCCGGTAGCGCCGCATCACCAGGAACTCCACCGCGGCCCCGACGAGCGCGGCGCCCGCGATCCCGACGAGCAGGGCGGGCCAGAACCCGAGGTCGTCGTGGAGGGTCGCGGTGACGTACCCGCCGGCGAGCAGCAGGGAGGCGTGGGCGAAGTTGACGACCTCGGTGGCCCGGAAGATCACCACGAAGCCGAGCGCGATGAGCGCGTACACCGACCCGAGCGAGAGGCCGTTCAGCAGGATCTCGGCGAAGGTGCTCATGACGCGGCTCCCAGGTACGCCTCCACGACGGCCGGATCGTTCTGTACGTCGGCGGGGGCGCCGTCGGCGATCCGGCGCCCGAAGTCCAGTACGGTCACCGCGTCCGCGAGCCGCATCACCACCCCCATGTCGTGTTCCACCAGCACGATCGAGATGCCGAGGGAGTCGCGGACACCCGCGATCACCGCGGCCGTCCGGCGTCGTTCGTCGGCGGTCATGCCCGCGACCGGCTCGTCGAGGAGCAGCAGCCGGGGTTCCATGCACAGCGCGCGGGCGAGTTCGGCGAGCTTCTGCTGCCCGTACGGCAGGGAGCCCGCCGGCCGTGCCAGGCAGTCCGCGATGCCGACGAACTCGGCGATCTCCCTGACGCGTTCGCGATGCACCCGTTCCTCGCGGGCCGCCGACGGCAGCCGCAGTCCCGCGGCGAGGAAGCCGGTGCGGGTGAGCCGGTGCCGGCCGAGGAGCAGACAGTCCTCGACGGAGGCGCGGGGCGGCAGCGCGAGGTTCTGGAAGATGCGGGCGACACCGAGGGCGGCGATGCGGTGCGCGGGCATGCCGGTGAGCTCGTGCGCGCCGAGGCGGACGCTGCCGGCGGTGGCCCGGTAGACACCGGACAGGACGTTGAAACAGGTGGACTTTCCGGCGCCGTTGGGCCCGATGAGGGCGTGGACGGTGCCGGGACGCACGGTGAAGCCGACGTCGTCGAGGGCGGTGAGCCCGGCGAAGCGGACGGTCAGCCCGCGCACCTCCAGGGGGTCCATCGGGGTCAGCCTCTCCATCTCGTGAGCGTGCGTTGTGCCGGCCGGTCCGCGTCGGCCGCCGCGTCCTCGTCGACCACGCCCAGGTAGCGGCGGCGGACCTCGTCGGAGGCGGCCAGTTCGGCGGCCGGGCCGGACAGGGTGACCTCGCCGACCTCCAGGACGTACGCGCGCGTGGCGAGCCGCAGGGCGAGGGCCGCGTTCTGCTCGACGAGGAGGACGGACGTGCCCTGGGCGTTGATCTCGCGGACAGTGTCGGCGATCCGCTGGGCCATGAGCGGGGCGAGGCCCAGGGAGGGTTCGTCGAGCAGCAGCACGCGCGGGGCGGCCATCAGGGCGCGGCCCACGGCGAGCATCTGCTGCTCTCCGCCGGAGAGGAGCCCGGCACGCTGGCCCGCGCGTTCGGCGAGGACGGGGAAGAGTTCGTGGACGCGGTCGAGAGCGGCGGAGCGCCCCGCGCGGGTGCCGCCGAGGGCACCCGCGCGGAGGTTGTCGGCGACCGTCATACGTGCGAACACCCTTCTGCCCTCGGGTACTTGGCAGACCCCGGCGGCCACCACCCGGTCGGGCGGGAGGCCGTCGAGGCGGCGGCCGTCCAGGGTGACCGTGCCCTCGGTGACCGCGCCGCCGTGGAAGGCGAGGGTCCGGCTGATCGCGCGCAGCAGCGTGGACTTGCCCGCGCCGTTGCCGCCCAGGACCGTCACCACGGTGCCCTCGGGCACCTCCAGGGACACCCGGCGCAGGGCGCGCACGGGGCCGTATCCGACCGACAGGTCGCGGACGACCAGTCCGGCTCCGGTCATGGACTCCCCCCTTGTCCGACTGGGTGTGAACTCGGTGTGGCTCGGTGTGGCGCTCACCCCAGCACCCGGCGCGGGCGTGCGTCCACGGCCCGCGGCGGAATCGCTGCGGGTGCCCAGCAGGCCGGTGCCACGGTTGTGCGTGCGCACAAGACCGCGTGTCAGGGGCCTGTGCGCGGGCTCGTCCCGATGGCATCCTCCGGTCATGGGTGGGCGAAGACTGCGGACCGGCCACGACTGGAAACTGCTCGCGGAGTCCTGCACGGCTCTGCTGGAGGGGGTGCCCGAGCTGGTCGACGAGCATCTGCGGCAACTCGCCGAGCACTCCCCCGTGTACGCGGGGGTGCTCCCCGCCGACCTCCAGTGGCGGGAGGCGGAGGAGGCGATCCGGATCGGCGTCGAGACCTTGTCGGCGCCGCGGGAATCGCCCCGCCGCGACCTGGAGCACGCCGAGGACCTGGGCCGGCGCCGGGCGCAGCAGGGGCTGCCGCTGGATCTGCTGGTGCACGCCTACCGCAACGCCGGCTATCTGGTGTGGGACGCGCTGGTGGAGGGCGTCGCCGGGCGGGAACCCGAGCGGCTCGCGGCGTTGATGCGGTCGGCGACGGTGGTGTGGTCGGCGGTGGACGCGCAGACCCAGGCGGCGTCGGAGGCGTACCGGGCGACCGAGGCGGAGCTGCGGCGGCGGACCGACGAACAGTTGCAGGCGCTGCTCGACGCGCTGCTGGAGGGGCAGGCGACGCCGGGGCTGGCGGCGCGGGCCGCCGCGGGACTCGACCTGCCGGAGCACGGCCCCTACGCGGTGGTGGTGCTGCGGGCGGTACGGCGGGACGCGCACGGGCAGCCGCTGCGGGGAGCCGGGTTCCGGTTCATCTGGCGGATGCGCGCCGACTGCGAGATCGGGGTCGTCGCCCTCTCGCCCGGTCAGGGCCTGGACGGCGTGGCGCGGGCGCTGGAGGGGCGCTGCTCGGGGCCGGGCGGCATCAGTCCGGTGGTGCCGGGGCTGGCCGAGCTGGGGCGGGCCCGGCGCCTGGCCGAGCTGGCCCTGCGCACCTGTCCCCCGGACGCCACCGCGGTCGTACGGCTCGACCAGCGGATGCCGACCGCGCTGGTGGTGAGCCAGCCCGAGCTCGCCGACCGGCTGGTGACGGACGTGCTCGGCGCGCTCCTGGAACTGGAGCCCGCCGACCGTGCCGTGCTCCTGGAGACCCTGGACGTGTGGCTGGTCTGCGAGGGCTCGGCGGGCCGCGCCGCCGGACGGCTGTACTGCCACCGCAACACGGTCTTCAACCGGCTGCGGCGGCTGGAACAGCTCACGTCCCGCTCACTGGCACGGCCCCGGGACCTGATCGAGATGACGCTGGCGCTGGACGCGTACCGGCTGTCGGGGGCGCGGGGGTGAGGGGCGGGCCGGCGCCCCTCGGCACCCGGTTCAGACCAGGAAGTCCCGGCCGATCCGTTCCGCCACGTCCTCCAGGATCGGGCCCGCCTCGGAGATGCACTTGCGGATGTCGGGCTCGGCGTCGGTGAGCGGGTAGACGCGGCGGATGCCGGCCCGGCCGAGGGCCTCCGGGGGCAGGGCGAGGCGGCCGCACACCGCGACCACCTCCTTGTCCTTGGCGCGGGCCGCCGCGGCGACGCCCGCCGGGGCCTTGCCGTGCAGGGTCTGCTCGTCGAGGGAGCCCTCACCGGTGATCACCAGGTCCGCCCACTCCAGCGCGGGCGCGAAGCCGAGGACGTCGAGCATGACCTCGATGCCGGGGCGGAAGGCGGCGCCGAGCAGGAGGGCGCCGTAGCCGATGCCGCCGGCCGCGCCCGCACCCGGCGAGGCGGCGTACTCGGCGGCCTTCGCGCCGACGGCGTCCTCCAGCACCTTCGCGTAGTGGGCGAGGGCGCTGTCCAGGGCCTCCACGTCGTCCGGGGAGGCGCCCTTCTGCGGACCGTAGACCGCGGGGGCGCCCTTGGGCCCGGTCAGCGGGTTGTCGACGTCGCTGGCCAGGATGAACTCGACGGACGCGAACCGCGGGTCCAGGCCCGACAGGTCGGCCGAGGCCAGTTCGGCGAGGCCGCCGCCACCGGGGGCCACCGGCTCGCCGTCGGCGTCCAGGAAGCGGGCGCCGAGCGCGGAGAGCATGCCCGCGCCGCCGTCGGTGGTGGCGCTGCCGCCCACGCCGAACACGATCGTGCGGGCGCCGGCGTCCAGCGCGGCGCGCAGCAGCTCGCCGGAGCCGTAGGTCGACGCCGTGAGCGGGGCGAAAACGCCCGCGGGCAGCCGCTGCAGACCGCTGGCCTCGGCCATCTCGACGACGGCGGTGTCCCCGCGGACCGCGAAGGCGGCGGTGGTCTCCTGCCCGAGGGGACCCGCGACCGCCACCTCCCGGCGCTCGAAACCGGCCGCGACCGCCGCGGCCACGGTGCCGTCGCCGCCGTCGGCGACGGGCAGCGACTCGACCTCCAGGTCGGGCACGACCCGGCGCAGCCCGGCCGTCACCCGCTCGGCGACCTGCACGGCCGTGAGCGAGCCCTTGAACTTGTCCGCGGCGATGAGCACGCGCTGTGTCACGTCTTCCCCTTGCTCTCCGGGCCTCACGCA
Organism: Streptomyces sp. SAI-135; assembly: GCF_029893805.1. Lineage (NCBI taxonomy): Bacteria > Bacillati > Actinomycetota > Actinomycetes > Kitasatosporales > Streptomycetaceae > Streptomyces > Streptomyces sp. SAI-135. The sequence goes on along the minus strand of NZ_JARXYP010000002.1, from coordinate 7,343,113 downwards.
CGTCAAGGCCAGTCGCGCCGCTGCGACCTTAACCGGAGACGCACCCCGGCGTCATGCGCGGCCCAGACCCTGAGAAGGCCCTGCGAACCCTCTGTGCGGTGCTCCGGAATGGGGTAAACCGGAGCTATGACCCTTGTGGGCACTGAGCAAGAGCTCGCCGACCGCATCCACGGGGGCTGGCTCGGCCGGATCGCGGGCAACATGCTCGGCAAGCCGGTCGAGCAGGGCGACCTGTGGACACGGGACCGGATCGACCGCTATCTGCGGCAGGCGGCCGCGCTGCCCCTGACCGACTACCTTCCCGAGCCCGTCGGCGAGAGCGACGGCTTCGAGCTGCGGCCCGAGTGGCGCGAGTGCGTGCGCGGCCGCATCCACGGCAGCTGCCGTGACGACGACGTCGACTACGCCATCCTCGGCCTGGACCTGCTGGAGACCCACGGCTTCGGCTTCAGCACCGAGCAGGTGGGCGACCTGTGGCTGCTGAGGCTGCCGTACCTGCAGACGTTCACCGCGGAGCGGGCCGCCTACCGCAACCTCGCCAACGGGCTGAAACCGCCGCTGACGGCGACGTACGACAACCCCTGCCAGGAGTGGATCGGGGCGCTGATCCGCGCTGACATCTACGGCTGGACCTCCCCCGGTGTCCCGCGCCGGGCCGCCTCGCTGGCCCGCCGGGACGCGGTGCTCTCGCACACCGGGAACGGCGTGTACGGGGCGATGTGGGCGGCGGCGCTGATCTCGGCGGCGTTCACCGCCGGGACCGTGCGGCAGGCGGTGGACCAGGCGCTCGCGGTGATCCCCGCCGGCAGCCGCCTCGCCCGCACGGTCCGCAGGGTGTCGTCCCTGCACGACACCCGGATGACCTGGGAGGACACGCTGACCACGGTCGCGCAGGAGACCGCGGGGCTCGGCTGGATCCACACCGTCCCGAACGCCGCGGTCCTGACCGCCGGACTGCTGTACGGCGACGGCGACTTCACCCGCACCATCACCCTCACCGTCCGCGGCGGCCTGGACACCGACTCCAACGGCGCGACCGCCGGCTCGGTGGCCGGGGTCCTCACCGGGGCGGACGCCATCCCGGACCAGTGGAAGGACCCGCTGGAGGACAGGGTGCGCAGCGCGGTGTTCGGGTTCGACGGGGTGCACATCAGCGAACTGGCCGAGCGGACGCTGCGGTTGGCGGAGACGGAGACCTGAGCGCCCGTCGCGATCCAGGGTCGGGGCATGGATGACGGGAGTGTCGGCAGGACGCGCTCGCGTCGGTGCTGCGGCGGGCGCGTGTCGGCTTCACCTGGACCTGGGCGGCGGACGGGACCTGGACGGCGAAGGCGGGCACGCGCGACGACACGGTGTGCCGGCCGGACGAGCAGATCGGCTTCCGGGCCCGGCAGGCCCGCGAAGGACCTGACGAGCACGGGCCTGCGGCAGGCGTTCGCCCTCCCGAGACAGGCGTACGAGGTCGGCGCCGTGGAGCGCGAGGGGCGCACAGTCACCGTCGGTGTGCTCGTGCGTGACACCTCGCGAGCCGCCCAGTGCTACCGGTGCGTCCGTCCCCTCGACCCCGGTGCCGACCGGCCACGGGCGACCGCCGTGCCCGTACCTGCTGCTGAGCGGCGTCCGGGCGGCCCCGGGGGCTGGTTACCCTTCGAGGATGACCACCACCCAGGACTTCGCCACCTACATCGCCGGTCTCCCCCGCATCATCGCCGGAGCCGCCGCGCTCTTCCGGGACGCGGACGGCCGGGTCCTCCTGGTCGAGCCCAACTACCGTGAGGGCTGGGCGCTCCCGGGCGGCACCATCGAGTCCGACGACGGCGAGACCCCGCGTCAGGGCGCCCGCCGCGAGACCGCCGAGGAGATCGGGCTGGACCGCGCGCTCGGACGGCTGCTCGCGGTGGACTGGGTGCACGGGACGGCCCGCCCGCCGCTGGTCGCCTACCTCTACGACGGCGGTGTGCTCACCGAGGACGACTTCAAGGCGATCCGCCTCCAGGAGGAGGAACTGCTGTCCTGGCGCCTCGTCCCGCGCGCGGAGCTCCTCGATCATCTGCCCGGAGCCCTCGGCCGCCGCGTGCTGGCCGCGCTGGACGCGCTGACGGACGGGTCGGGCACGGTGGAGCTGGAGAACGGTCATCGGGTGGGCTGACGCGGACGGGCTCGGTGACCGGGCAGGAGGCGGGCGGTCGGATATCCGTTCGCCCGATCCGGATCACCCGTCCTACCCTCGACGCCATGGCCAAGCCCCTCGTCGCCCTGCTCAGCGGCGCCGGCATCTCCACCGACTCCGGGATCCCCGACTACCGCGGCCCCAACGGGCTGTGGAAGACGGATCCCGAGGCGGAGAAGCTCGTCACGTACGACTACTACATGGGCGATCCGGAGATCCGGCGCCGGTCGTGGCAGATGCGGCGGGCGAGCGGCGCGTCGGCGGCCGAGCCCAACGCGGCGCACCGGGCGGTGGCCGAGCTGGAGAGGTCCGGGGTGCCGGTGCGGGTGATCACGCAGAACGTGGACGGGCTGCACCAGCTCGCCGGGATGCCCGCCCGCAAGGTTCTCGAACTGCACGGCACCGCACGGCAGGTGGTCTGCACGAAGTGCCACGCCCGCGGCCCGATGGAGGACGCGCTCGCCCGGGTCGGGGCCGGGGAGGCGGATCCGCCGTGCCTGGAGTGCGGCGGCATCCTCAAGTCGGCGACCGTGATGTTCGGCGAGCGTCTGGACCCCGTCGTGCTCGGTGAGGCGGTCGCGATCAGCAAGGCATGTCAGGTCTTCGTCGCGGTCGGCAGCACGCTCCAGGTGCAGCCGGCGGCGGGCCTCGCGGGTGTCGCCGCCGACCACGGCGCCCGTCTCGTCGTCGTCAACGCCGAGCCGACCCCGTACGACGACCGCGCCGACGAGGTGATCCGGGAGCCGATCGGCACGGCGCTGCCCGAACTCCTGCACAGGATCGGGTCGCTCGGGGGGCAGTGACTACCCGATGGCCCGCAGGACGGATTCGCCGACCGGTCCCAGCCAGCCCGCCAGGGAGGACAGGGCTCCCGCGAGGGTTCCGCCGGCGGTGACGGCCGCGCCCGCGGCGGTCACCAGCCTGGTGATCCGCACCAGACGCTCGGCCATGGTGGTGCGATCCGGGGAGGGGGAGGCGAGTTCGGCATCGAGGGACGCGACCTCGGTGTGCACCTGGCTCGCGACTTGGGGCGGGAGGGCCAGCCGGTCGAGCTCCGCGCGCAGCAGACCGAGCATGGCACGCGGATCCGTGGTCATCGCGAACTGTCCGTGCTGGCCGCCGTGAATGGTCTGGTCACCGGCGACGTTGTTGATGTTGCCCTGTTGGCTGCCGATGTTGAAGCTCACGGGATGTCCCCTCGTCTGCGTCACTGGCGGCGCACGGCCGCGTCGAACGAGCGTTGCCGGGACGCGGCGATGACATGCATCACCAGCCCGGTCATCATCAGGACCGTGCCGACGCCTGCGACGGCCCAACCGAGAAGGAACACCGGAAACCCACCGATCTCCGTGCCGAACATGTCTCCCGGGTCGGGCCATTCATTGGGATTCTCGGACACGGGATCCCCGATACGGCCCATGAACCGCAGAATTCCGTAGGCGAACACGGCGAAGCCGCCCAGGAAGAGCAGGAAACCGAACAGAATGATTCTGCGGGCCCGCGTGCGAGCCGCCGCGACCTGCCGGAGAAAGCTCTCCTGCCTTTGATCGACGTACTGGTGCCCGCCCACGTTGTTGATGTGGGCGCCGTACTGTTGGCCCACATCGAATCGCGGGGCACGGCCCACCGCCGGCATCACGACGGTGCCCAGCGCGGCTTCCCGCTCCCGCTCGGCGCTGCCGGGCCATTCGTAGCGGATGCGCGCGCTTCCCAGGGTGAGCACGTCACCGTCGTGCAGCGTCTGTGGGGCGGCAAGACGACGGTCGTTCACCGATGTGCCGTTGGCGGAACCGAGGTCCTCCAGGACCACGGTCGCGCCCGAACGACTCAGGAGCGCGTGCCTGCCGCTCACGTACGGATCGTCTATCCGAATGTCACAGCCGGGATCCCGGCCGAGGACCGACCTGGCGGCCGAAAGGCGGAGTGGTGATCCGTACAGGTGCGATGGATGAATGAAAGTGAGCTGGGGACCGGAGCGATCTGCAGGACTCGCCATGATCCCACCCCCGTGAGAGTGGACGGAGGAATCATTTTATCCGTGGCGGTTTATTCGTAACCCGCGCAGAACCTGCCATTCATCACCACAATACACCGCACAACAGGAGAGCGCCCCGGCGTTCAGAACAGCGCCGCGCCCCGCTCGAAATCCAGCAGGCGCTGCTTGCGTTCCAGGCCGCCGCCGTATCCCGTGAGGCTGCCGTCGGCGCCGACCACGCGGTGGCAGGGGACGATGATGCCGATCGGGTTCCTGCCGTTGGCGAGGCCGACCGCGCGGGAGGCCCTGGGGTTGCCGAGGGCGTCGGCGAGTTCGCCGTAGGTGCGGGTCTCGCCGTGCGGGATCCTGCGGAGCTGTTCCCAGACCGTGCGCTGGAACGGGGTTCCGTGCAGGCGCAGTTCCAGGGTGAACTCCTTCAACTCGCCGTCGAAGTAGGCCCGCAGCTGGTCCGCGGCCTCCTCGGCCCACCCGTCGTCCGGCGCGCCGAAACTCTCCTGCGGCGGCCGGTGGCGCTGGTCGGTCATGTAGAGGCCGCACAGGACGCCGTCGTCGGCGACGAGGGTCAGCGGGCCGTAGGGGCTGTCGATCACGGTGTGCTGTTTCACGGAACGTCCTTGTACGGGCTCATACGGGAAGGAAGTTGATCGGGTGGCTGTCGGTCGCCCACAGGTACTGGACGGCGTACGCCCGCCAGGGCCGCCAGGCCGCCGCGCGGGCCGTCAGCGCGGCCGGGGTCGAGGGCAGGCCCAGCTCCTGGGCGGCGCGGCGGATGCCGAGGTCGGTCGGGAGGAAGGCGTCCGGGTCGCCGAGGGCGCGCATGGCGATGACGTCGGCCGTCCAGGGGCCGAAGCCGGGAAGAGCGAGGAGACGGGCCCGGGTCTCGGACCAGTCCTGCTCGACTCCCAACCGGAGTGATCCGTCCGCCAGTTGACTGACGAGAGTGGTGAAGGTGGAACGGCGGGTGCGGGGCATCGCGAGCGAGGCGGGGTCGATCGCGGCGAGCGCCCCGGGGGCCGGGAAGAGGTGGGTCAGGCCGCCCTCGGGATCGTCGACGGCCTCGCCGTGGGCCGTGACCAGTCGGGCCGCGTGGGTACGGGCCGCCGCCGTGGAGACCTGCTGCCCCAGCACGGCCCGTACGGCGAACTCCGCCTCGTCGACCGTGCGCGGGACCCGCCGGCCGGGCGCCTTGTCCACCAGCGGCGCGAGCAGCGGGTCCGTGCGCAGCTGGTCGTCGATCGCGACCGGATCGGCGTCCAGGTCGAGCATCCGGCGGCAACGGCTGATGGCGACGGTCAGGTCGCGCAGATCGCTCAGCGTCAGCCGGCAGGCGATGTAGTCGGGGCGGGGCGTGAGGGCCACGACGCCGTGTCCGTACGGCAGTCGCAGGGTGCGCCGGTACGCGCCGTCGCGCCACTCCTCCACGCCCGGGACGGCCGTGGCCGCGAGGTGGCCGAAGAGGTTGTCGGGGTTGAGGGGGGCGCGGAACGGCAGCCGCAGGGACAGGAAGCCGGGGGTGTCCGGCGCGGTCCTCCTCGCGGCGCGGGTGCGCAGCTCGCTCGGGGCGAGCGCGAAGACCTCGCGGACGGTGTCGTTGAAGGTGCGGATCGCGGAGAAGCCGGCCGCGAAGGCGATGTCGGCCATCGGGAGCGCGGTCGTCTCGATGAGGAGCCGCGCTGTCTGGGCACGCTGGGCGCGGGCGAGGGCGAGCGGGCCGGCGCCGAGTTCGGCGAGGAGCTGGCGTTCGATCTGCCGGGTGCTGTAACCGAGGCGGGCGGCGAGGCCGGGCACGCCCTCGCGGTCGACCACGCCGTCGGCGATCAGCCGCATCGCGCGGGCCACGAGGTCGGCGCGCTGGTTCCACTCGGGCGAGCCCGGGCTGGTGTCGGGCCGGCACCGCTTGCAGGCGCGGAAGCCCGCCTGCTGGCAGGCCGCCGCACTCGGGTAGAAGGTCATGTTCTCGGGTTTGGGCGGGACGACCGGGCAGCTCGGCCGGCAGTAGATGCGGGTCGTCAGGACCGCCGTGAAGAACCATCCGTCGAACCGTGCGTCCTTGGACTGCACGGCGCGCACACAGCGCTCGGTCTCGGTGTACATCCCCGTCTGCATGCGTCCAGCATCGAGCACGCGGCAGAGCGCGGCTGGCGGGAATCCGACATCAGCCTCGACCCGGCCGCCACGCGGACTCGCGCAGGAGCCGCAGCCCGTTGAGGCCGACGAGGACCGTCGAGCCCTCGTGTCCGGCGACCCCGAGCGGCAGCGGGAGGTGGCCGAGGAGGTCCCACAGGACGAGTCCGGTGATGAAGGTGCCCGCGATCACCAGGTTCTGCAGGACCAGCCGGCGGGCCGTCCGGGACAGCCGTACGACCGCCGGAACGGTCGCGAGCTCGTCCCGTACGACGACCGCGTCCGCGGTCTCCAGCGCGAGGTCGGACCCTGCCCTGCCCATCGCGACACCGGCGTGGGCGGCGGCGAGCGCGGGCGCGTCGTTGACGCCGTCCCCGACGAACAGCACCTTGCGTCCGGCGGCCTGGAGCTCCCGTACGGCGTCGACCTTGTCCTCGGGCAGCAGCTCGGCGCGGACGTCCACCAGGCCGGTGGTCTCGGCGACCCGGGCGGCGGCCCCCGCGTTGTCGCCGGTCAGCAGGACGGGCGCGGTGCCGGTCAGGGTGGTGAGCGCGGCGGTGGCGGCGGGGGCGTGCGGGCGCAGGCGGTCGGTGAGGGCGAGGGTCCCGAGGGGGACGCCGTCCCCGGTCACGAGCACGACGGTGACACCGGCCGCGGCGGCATGGGCGGGTCCGGCATCCCGAAGGCCATGGTCCCGGCCGGCATCCCGCAGACCATCGCCCGGACCGCCATCCCCCAGCCCATCCACCGGCCCGGCATCCCGAAGGCCGCCCCCCGACGGGTCACCAGGGCGCCCGACCCCGATCACCCGGCCTTCGACCACCGCGGTCACCCCGCTCCCGGGCACGGCCGCGAAGTCCCGGGCCGGCGCGATCCGCAGCCCGCGCTCCGCGGCCGCCCGCACCACGGCCCGCCCCAGCGGATGCTCGCTGGCGTGCTCGGCCGCGGCGGCCAGGGCGAGGAGGCCGTCCGGGGTGAGCCCCGAGTCCGGCAGCGGTCGTACGTCCGAGACCTCGGGGGTCCCCTCCGTCAGCGTCCCGGTCTTGTCGAGGGCCACGGCGTCCACCTCGCCGAGCCGCTCCATCGCGACGGCCGACTTCACCAGGACGCCGTGCCGCCCGGCGTTCGCGATGGCGGACAGCAGGGGTGGCATGGTCGCGAGGACCACCGCGCACGGCGAGGCGACGATCATGAAGGTCATCGCACGCAGCAACGCCTCCGTGAGGTCGGCACCGAACAGCAGCGGCACCCCGAACACGGCGAGGGTGGCGGCCACGATCCCCACCGCGTACCGCTGTTCGACCTTCTCGATGAAGAGCTGGGTCGGTGCCTTGGTCCGGGATGCCTCCTCGACCAGGGTCACGATACGGGCGATCACGGAGTCGGCGGGGTCGCGCTCGACGCGGACGCGCAGCGCGCCGGTGCCGTTGAGGGAGCCGGCGAAGACCTCGTCGCCGGGGCCCTTGGCGACCGGGAGGGGTTCGCCGGTGATGGTGGCCTGGTCGGCCTCGCTCGCGCCGTCCAGGACCCGGCCGTCGGCGCCGATGCGCTCGCCGGGGCGGACCAACAGGACGTCTCCGAGGGCGAGTTCGCTCGTCGGGACGGTCTCCTCACCGCTCTCCGTGACTCGGGTCGCCGTCGTGGGCGCGAGATCGAGCAGACCGCGCACCGAGTCGGCGGTGCGGGCGGTGGCGAGGGCCTCCAGGGCGCCGGACGTGGCGAAGATGACGATCAGCAGGGCGCCGTCCATGACCTGGCCGATCGCGGCCGCGCCGAGCGCCGCGACGATCATCAGCAGGTCGACGTCGAGGGTCCTGTCGCGCAGCGCCCTGAGCCCCTCCAGGGCCGGTTCCCAGCCGCCGGCGGCGTAGGCGAACGCGTACAGCGGGCCGCACGCCCACCACGGCAGGCCGCCGAGGTCCAGCGCGAGCGCGAGCAGGAACGCGACGGTCGAGGCCAGCGCCCAGCGGGCCTCGGACAGGGCGAGGACCCGCGTGCGGCGGCGGGGTGCCGGATGTGCGGGCGTGGGGACACGGACAGGGCTGAGAGTCGTGGACACCCGAGCACCATACAGGAACACATGAAGACTCATTCATCTGTTCATGTGCGATGGGTAAGATGCCGCCCATGGGTCATGGAGCCGTCACCACCGCGCAGGAAGCCGCCGAGCGCGTACGTCTGGACGCGGCGAACGTGGCCAAGGTGGCCACCACCCTCCAGGCCCTGTCCACCCCTTCCCGCCTGCTGATCCTCGCGCGGCTGCGCGAAGGGCCGCTGCCGGCCACGGAACTGGCCGCCGAGGTGGGCATGGAGCAGTCGGCGTGCTCGCACCAGCTGCGGCTGCTGCGCAACCTGGGTCTCGTCGTGGGCGAGCGCCGGGGCCGGTCGGTGGTGTACGCGCTGCACGACCACCATGTCGCCGAGCTGCTCGACCAGGCCGTCTACCACGTGGAACACCTGCGGCTGGGGCTCAGTGACGCCACCGAGTGAGCCGACCCGGCGCGTGATGGGCCCGCTGTACGCGGCCGGGTTCACCACCGCCTTCGGTGCGCACGGCATCGCCGCGAACCTGGGCGCGGACTCCGGCGACGCGGTCACCTCCCTGCTGGTGCTGGGCGGACTGCTCGCGTTGTACGACGGTGCCGAGGTCGTCCTCAAGCCGCTGTTCGGCACGATCGCCGACCGGATCGGGGCCCGCCCCGTGCTCGTCGGCGGGCTGGTGGCGTTCGCCGTCGCGTCCGCGCTCTACGCGCTCGCCGGAAGCCCGGGATGGCTGTGGGCCGCGCGGCTCGGTCAGGGTGCGGCGGCCTCCGCCTTCTCCCCCGCCGCGTCCGCGCTGGTGGCCCGGCTGAATCCGGCCGCCAAGCAGGGGCGGGCCTTCGGGAGTTACGGTTTCTCCAAGTCCGTCGGCTACACCCTGGGCCCGCTGCTCGGCGGTGTGCTGGTGTGGGCGGGCGGCCTGCGACTGCTGTTCACGGTGCTGGCGGCGCTGGCCGCGGCCGTGGCGGTGTGGGCGCTGATCGTCGTACCCGTCGTGCCGCCCCTGCCCCGGGCCCGGCAGACGCTCGTCGACCTGGCGCGGCGGCTGGCCGACCCGGTGTTCCTGGTCCCCACGGCCGCGCTCGCCGGGGCGACCGCCGCGCTCTCGGTCGGCGTGGGCTTCCTGCCCGTGTCGGGGGCCGTGGCGGGACTCGGCACGGTGGCGACGGGAGCCGCGGTGTCGGTGCTCGCGGCGTGTGCGGCGCTCGTCCAGCCGCGTGCCGGGCGGGCGTTGGACGCGGGCCGGCTCACGGTACGGGGCGGGCTCGGTGCCGGATTGCTGCTGGCGGCGGCCGGTCTGGGCTGCGCGATGCTGCCGGGGCTCGTGGGTGTGCTCCTCGGCGCCACGCTGATCGGCGTCGGCACGGGGCTGATCACGCCCCTGGGGTTCGCCGCGCTCGCCTCGGCGACTCCACGGGAACGACTGGGCCAGACGATGGGCGCGGCCGAGCTCGGCCGTGAACTCGGGGACGCCGGCGGGCCGTTGCTGGTCGCGGGAGTGGCCGCGGCGGCGACCCTGACGTACGGCTACGGGGTGCTGGCGGTGCTGCTGGCGTGCGGGCCGTTGGTCGCGGTGGGTCTCCTTCGCCGAGGCGGGTGAGGCGTTCCCGGAGGACCGGCGACGCCTCACCCGCTCCGCGCGCTAGGCGGAGGCTGTGGGCCGCCGCGAAGCCGCCGTCGCCCCGCGCACGTCCGTCAGCGGCCGCAGCCGGTAGGTGTACGCGTAGTCCCGGTCGGCGAACAGCTTGTACTCGTCGTGGGTGTGCGCGCCCCAGCTGTTGTCGCCGCCCACGCCCATCTGCCGGTGGTTCACCCTGAGGACGACCGCGTCACGCGGAGTGAGCTGGTAGTCGTGGCGCACCCCGTTGGACAGGTCCTCCGGGGTGAAGTGCGAGGCGTTGACCTCCAGGAGGGGTTCGCCGGAGACCAGCAGTCCCACCCCGTCCGGGCCGGTCAGGGCCGCCCAGCGGACGTCGGTCTTGTTGCCGTTCTCCTGCGGGCGGATGTAGGAGGTCCACTGCTCGGCGACGGTCCCGGACCAAAGGCCCACGTCCGTGCCGTCGTTGCGGTCCCAGTGGTTCTCCTCGGGTCCGCGCCCGTAGTAGTGCAGCCGGTCCAGTCGGCGCGGCAGGAACAGGATCGTGCCGACCTCCGGGATGTACGGCAGCGAACTCGCCCCGGGGTGCAGGGTGTTGTCCACCTTGATCTCGCCGTTGCCGAAGACGGTGTAGGTCGTGCCGTACGCCGACTCGGTCGTCGTCGGCAGGGTGCCGCTCACCTTGATCTCGACGGCCCGGTCCCCGAGCGCCCGCACGCTCACGCCGGTCACCTTGCGGTTCGCGCCCGCGTCGCGCCAGGTCTGGTTGCGGGTGTGCTGCCCGTTGCCGTGGTCGTTGTCGGTGGGTGCCCGCCAGAAGTTCGGGACGGGGCCCGAGGTGAGCAGACGGGTGCCGTGCGCGCGGTACGACGTGATGGTCCCGCTGGCCTTGTCGACGGTGACGGCGAAATCCTTGCCTGTGACGGTGACCTGGCCGGAGGCGTCCTGGTACGTCAGTGCCGGCACCTTCGCGAGGGGTACCGGTGTCACCGCCGGGCTGTCCGCGTCGACGGCGAGCTGCTGCTTGGCGACCTCGAAGCCGGCCTTCGCCCAGGGCGTGGACTCCCTGGTGGTGAAGGAGAGCTGGAGGAAGTACTCGGTGCCGGGCGCGGGGGTGCTCGGCAGCCGGTACGGGACGGTGACGGTCTTGCTCGACAGCGGTGCCAGGTTCATCTGGTCGCGGGTGAGCCTGCCGCGCTGCACCACCTTCCCGTCGGCGGAGAGCGTCCAACTGCCGTCGAACTCACGCAGGTCGGTGAAGAGGTTCTCGTTGGTCAGGGTCACCGAGCCGTCCGCCGCCCAGGACGCGTTGACCGTCTGGTAGATCTGCTTGACCTCGGCGGCCTTGCCGGTGTGGCCGCGGTCGGCGGTGACGATGCCGTCCGCGACGAAGGCGCCGTCGTTGGGGTTGTCGCCCCAGTCGCCGCCGAAGGCGAAGAAGGTCTTCTGGGCGGGCTTCTTCTCGGCGAGCCTCACGGTAGCCGCGTCGAACCAGAACCGCACGCCCTCGTCACCGGGCCCGCGGCCGTCGGAGGCCAGTTCGGCGGCGGTCAGGGCACGGGCGTACACGCGCGCCTTCCTGATCGTGCCGCTGAACTCCCTGGTGGGGTTGTCGACGTCGACGGCCAGCGCGAGGGGCGCGGTGGTGCTGCCGGGCCGCTGTGTGGTGGTCCTGGTCGCCCTGACCTGACCGTCGACATGCAGGCTCAGCGTGCCCGCGGCCGCGTCGAAGACACCGGCGACATGGTGTTCCCGGCCCGTCCAGTCGTCCGGGAGCGCCCAACTGACCGCGATCCACTGACCGCCGCCGTAGATGAAGAACTCCATTGTCCTGCCGGACTGCTTGAGGGCGTACTGGGTGTCGCCCTTGGCGACGACCGGCTGGTGACCACCCGTCACCTTCGGGGTGAACCAGGCCTCCAGGGTCAGTGAGCCGGTGAGGTCGAGGCGGGCGTCGCGGGCGAAGACCGTGCCGCCGGAGACGCCGTTGTCGCGGTCGAACCTGGCGCGCGCGGGCAGGACCTCACCGGTCAGCGCGCCGGGACCGCTCTCCGTCAGCAACTGGCGCACCGGGACCGGCTCGCTGAGGGACTGGTCGACGAAGTCCCAGATCCAGCCGCCCTGGAGGACGGGGTAGCGGCGGACGATGTCCCAGTACTTCTTGAAGTTGCCGTTGGAGTTCCCCATCGCGTGGCAGTACTCGATCATCACGTACGGCCGGGTGTCGGAGGTGTCCTTGGCGCGCTGCTCCACACGGGCGGGGCTCTCGTACATCTCCGAGCGGATGTCGCTGATGGTGGGCCGGTCGTCGCCCTCGTACTGGACGACCCGGGTGGTGTCGTACGACTTGATCCAGTCGCGCATGTTCACGAAGGTGCTGCCGCCGCCCGCCTCGTTGCCGAGGGACCAGATGACCACCGAGGCGTGGTTCTTGTCGCGGTGGACCATGTTCTGGGCGCGCGCCACGCAGGCCGCGCTCCAGTCGGGGTGGTTGCCGGGGTACTCGCCGCGGATGCCGTGGGTCTCCAGGTTGGTCTCGTCGACGAGGTACAGGCCGTACTCGTCGGCGAGTTCGAGCCAGAGCGGGTTGTTGGGGTAGTGCGAGGTGCGGACCGAGTTGATGTTCATCCGCTTGATGATCGTGATGTCCTTCACGAGGTCCGCGCGGGTGAGCGCGGTGCCGCGGTCGGGGTGCATCTCGTGGCGGTTGGTGCCGCGGAAGGAGACCGGCTTGCCGTTGATGCGCATCAGCCCGTCCTTCAGGGCGAACTCGCGCAGGCCGACGCGGTGCGAGAGGGTCTCGATCACCTTGCCGGCGGGGTCGCGCAGCCGCAGCACGGCGGTGTAGAGGTTCGGGTGCTCGGCCGACCACAGCTTCGGCGCGGGCACGGCTCTTGCCGCCTGTACGGTCGTCTCGTCGCCAGCGTCGAGGGCGACGGCCTGCTGGAGCGGGCGGGACCAGACCGCGTGGCCGCCCGCGTCGTAGAGCTGTGTCTCGACCGTGTAGCGGCCCTGGTTGTCGCCGCCGTAGTCGCGCACGCTCGCGGTGACCGAGAGTTCGGCGGAGGTGTGGTCGTCGCCGAGCGGGGTGTCCAGCTTGAAGTCGCGCAGGTGGACGGCCGGGGTGGAGAAGAGGTAGACCGAGCGGAAGATGCCGCTCAGCCGGATCATGTCCTGGTCCTCCAGCCAGTCGCCGTCGGAGTAGCGGTAGACCTCGACCGCGATCTGGTTGGTGCCCGGCTTCAGGTGCGCGGTGATGTCGTACTCGGCGGGCGTGTACGAGTCCTCGTGGTATCCGACGAGTTCGCCGTTGATCCACACGTAGTGGGCCGACTTGACGCCCTCGAAGTGCAGGAAGGTGCGCCGCCCCGACCAGGTCCTCCGGCACGGTGAAGGTGCGCCGGTACTGGCCGACGGGGTTGTAGCGGGTCGGGGCGGCGGGCGGCTGGGCCTCCTCGCCGAGGCCGTTGGGGCCCCACCACGGGTAGGTGATGTTGACGTAGATCGGGAAGTCGTAGCCATGCACCTGCCACACCGAGGGAACGGGGATGGAGTCCCAGTCCCTGTCGTCCACGTCGGTGCGGTAGAAGTCGGTGTCGCGGTCGCCGGGGCGGTCGGCGTAGGCGAACTTCCACCTGCCGTCGAGGCTCACGCGGTACGGCGAGCGGGTGCGGTCCGCGGCGAGCGCCTGGCCGACGGTGGCGTACGGCATGAGGGTGGTGTGCGGGGGCTCGGTGCCGACCCGGAAGAGATCGATGGCGCCGTTCCACTCCGGGGCGCCCTCCGCCGCACGGCTGCGGCCGGCCAGGGGGCCTGAGGAGAGGGCGAGGGCACCGAGGACGGCAGCCCCCGACTCCAGCAGACGCCTGCGGCTGATGGGGGCAGGCAGGTACGGGTGGGGCATCGGTGGAACCTTCCTCGGGACGACAGTGCGGTGTACGTACTGAGGGAGCGTCAATTCCTGTGCGCTATTGGTGACTTTGAGGCTCAGGATGCGACTCAACCTAGATCCCGAAGACGTGTGAGGCAATGACCCCTGTCGGACTTTGTGCGGTCCTGGGCGCATGACGACATACGGCACCCCCGCGTGCGCTCACGCGGGGGTGCCGTGGGGTTCTCCAGAGGCGCTCAGGTGGCCGGGTGCCGGGCTGCCCGGGTGCCGAGGTGCCGCCGGGGTCAGTCGGCGGCCGGCAGCGAGGGCAGTCCACCGCCGAGGAGACCGGTGACGGCCCCGACCACGGAGCCCAGGAGGCCGGTGACCGCGCCCAGCACACCGCCGACGTCCAGCGAGGTCAGCGACTCCAGCAGGTCGTCGATCGTGGACTGGAGCGAGTCCAGGAGGTCGGAGACCGGGTCGGCCGCCGGCACGGACCGGTCCGTGCCGTTGCGGTGCCCCAGCTTCTCCCGGAGCTCGGTGTTGGCCGCTGCCACCGCCTTCGCGTGGGCGGCCGCCTCGCTCGCGTCGAGGTGCCTGCCGTTCAGGGAGACGAGGTCGGTGACGGCGTCCAGGAGGGGGCGCAGGGGCTGGAGCAGGCCGCCGTGCCCGGGCCCCTCCAGCGCGTCGAGGTGGTCCAGTGCGTCGAGACGGTCCGTCAGGGTGTCCGCGTCGTCGGTGCCGTGCGCGGTGGCCTGCTGGGCCACAGCGTGGTCCGAGGCGCCGCGGCCTGCGTCGACGGCGGCGGCCGCGGTGCCGACCGGGCCGAGGATCAGCGCGGCGCAGACCAGGGACGGCAGAAGAAGGCCGCGGGGGACGAGGGGGCGCATGCGGGGGTCCTTTCGAAGTGCTTGGTAGGGCCACCGTGAGAAGCCGCGAGGTGCCCCGCAACCGCTTGCGGCGCTCGCTCCCCGCCCTCCACCGCCTCGGGGCAGCCCTGAACAGGCCCTTTCCCCTCGCACTCCCCCGTTTGCCGCGTTCGAGGGGCGTTCGGCCGTCAGGGTAGGGGCCCTCCGGCGTCAGGCGACCTGCCCCGCGAACGCGTGGTACGCCTTCTCGTCGAACAGGACGAACCGGACCTCCTCGACCGCGGTCTCCGCCTCCCGCACGGTCCGCACCGCGATCCGGGCGGCGTCGTCGATCGGCCAGCCGTAGATGCCGGCGGAGACGGCCGGGAAGGCGACGGTCCGGGCGCCCAGTTCGTCGGCCACGCGCAGGGACTCGCGGTAGCAGGAGGCCAGCAGCTCCGAGTGGTCCTCCTCGCGGCTCCAGCGCGGGCCGACGGTGTGGATCACCCAGTGCGCGTCCAGGTCGCCCGCCGTGGTGGCCACCGCCCTGCCGGTCGGCAGGCCCTTGCCGTAGTGCGAGGCGCGCAGCCGGCGGCAGTCCGCGAGGATCGCGGGGCCGCCGCGGCGGTGGATGGCGCCGTCGACTCCTCCGCCGCCGAGGAGGGAGGAGTTCGCGGCGTTGACGATCGCGTCGGCGCTCTCCCGGGTGATGTCGCCCTGGACGAGCCTGATGGTGGTCATGACCACCACTCTTGCAGCCCGCTCGGCCGGGGGCAGCCCGGTTCCGGCCCCCTCAGGTCTGCTGTCGCAGCCTGCGCCACACGGCTTTCGCGGCGTTGTGTCCCGACATGCCGTGCACACCGGGCCCCGGCGGGGTCGCCGACGAGCAGATGAAGACGGCCGGGTGCGGGGTGCCGTACGGCGACAGGGACAGCTTGGGCCGCAGCATGGCCTGGAGTCCGCTGAACGCGCCGGACGCGATGTCGCCGCCGACGTAGTTGGCGTTGCGGGCGGCCAGCTCGGGCGGGCCCGCGGTGGCACGGGCGAGGACGCGGTCGCGGAACCCCGGTGCGAAGCGCTCCAGTTGGCGCTCCATGGCGTCGGTGAGGTCGCCGGTCCAGCCGCTGGGGACATGGCCGTAGACCCAGAAGACGTGCTTTCCGGCGGGGGCCCGGCCGGGATCGACCACACTGGGCTGCACGGTGATCATGAAGGGCCGGTCGGGTGCGCGGTCCTCCCGGGACGCGGCGCGCAGCGCGGTGCCGATCTCCGCGGTGTCGGCGCCGATCTGCACGGTGCCGGCGGCGCGCGCCTCCTTCGCGGTCCACGGCACGGGGCCGTCGAGGGCGTAGTCGACCTTGAAGACGCCCGGGCCGTAGCGGTAGCCCTGGTAGTAGGTGCCGAAGCCGGCGATGCGGGCCAGGGCGGTGGGCGAGGTGTCGAAGACGTACGCGCGGGCGGGCGGCAGGTCGTCGAGCCGCTTGACCTCGTAGTCGGTGTGGATGCTGCCGCCGAGGTCCCCGAGATAGGCGGCGAGCGCGTCGGAGAGGGACTGGGAGCCGCCGCGGGCGACGGGCCAGCCGCGCGCGTGGGCCGCGAGGGCGAAGACCAGACCGATGGCTCCGGTGGCCACGCCGCTGAGGGGAGCCATGACATGCGCGACGAGTCCGGCGAACAGGGTCTTCGCGCGCTCGTCGCGGAAGCGGCGCATCAGCCAGGTCGACGGGGGCAGGCCGATCAGACCGAAGCGGGCCAGGGTGAGCGGGTCGCGGGGCAGCGCGGTCGCGGGCAGGGACATGAAGTCGCGGGCCAGGGTGTCCCAGTGCGGCAGGAACGGCTCGACGAGCCGTCGGTAGGTGCCCGCGTCGCGCGGCCCGAACGAGGCGGCCGTCTCGGCGACCGACCGCGACAGGACGGCGGCGGTGCCGTCGGTGAAGGGGTGCGCCATGGGCAGTTCGGCGTGCAGCCACTCCAGGCCGTAGCGCTCCAGGGGCAGGGCGCGGAACGCCGGGGAGTTGATGCCGAGGGGGTGGGCGGCGGAGCACGGGTCGTGCAGGAAGCCGGGGAGGGTGAGCTCCTCGGTGCGGGCGCCCCCGCCCACCGTGCCGCGCGCCTCGAAGACGGCCACGGAGAAGCCGCGGCGGGCCAGCTCCACG
This sequence comes from Streptomyces sp. SAI-135, assembly GCF_029893805.1. Lineage (NCBI taxonomy): Bacteria > Bacillati > Actinomycetota > Actinomycetes > Kitasatosporales > Streptomycetaceae > Streptomyces > Streptomyces sp. SAI-135. Next base: position 7,326,308 of record NZ_JARXYP010000002.1, on the reverse strand, counting down.
GCAGCCGTCAGTCCGTTCGGCCCCGCACCCACCACGACCGCATCGAGCATCGACGGCACCTTCGGACCCCTTCGTCAGCCGATGGCCAGAGGATCAGGATAGGCCGGGGGACCGACAGTCTCGGGGCGTGGGGGCGAGTCGGCCCGCGGACGGCTCCGGCGGCCGCCGTTCCCTGGGGCCTGGTTGCCCCCGTTCCCTCAGCCCCGGCTGCCCTGGCGGCCCCCGTCCGTCGGCCTCGGTTGCCCTGGAGGCCCCCGGCCCGGGGCCCCCGGCCCGCGGCCTCCGGTGCTCAGCCGTCGCGTCGGGCCTCGCCCGCCAGCAGCCCCCGCACCCTCCGGGCCGTCGCCGCGTCGCGGGCGGCGGTGAAGGGGAGGGTGTTGCCGCCCTGGATGCTGAACGGCTCGCCGGTGAGGGTCAGATGGGCCCCGCCCGCCTCCTCGACCAGCAGCAGCCCTGCCGCGTGGTCCCAGGCCGCCTCCCAGTTGAACGCCACCGCGTCCGACTCGCCCCGGGCGACGGCCAGATACTCCAGGCCCGCCGAGCCGCACGGGCGCGGTGCGACACCGTCCGTCCACAGCCCCAGCAGGCTGCGCTTCTGCTCCTCAGTCGTGTAGTCCGGGTGCGAGGTGGCCACTTGGAGGTCGCGTCCCGGGTCAGGGACGCCCGAGTGCAGCCGCTCGCCGTCGAGGAAGGCGCCCCGGCCGCGTATCGCCGTGGCCAGTTGCTCCCGGGCCGGCGCGTAGGTCCAGGAGGCGAGCAGGACACCTCGCCTGGCGAGCGCGACCAGCATGCAGAAGCCGGAGTCGCCGTGCACGAACTGCCGGGTACCGTCGACGGGGTCGACTATCCAGACGGGGTTGTCGCCCTTCAGCGCCTCGTACGACGCCGGATTGGCGTGGACGGCCTCCTCGCCGACCACGACGGAGCCGGGCAGGAGGGTGCCGAGCACCTCGGTGAGGTACTGCTCGGCCAGCCGGTCGGCGTCCGTGACCAGGTCGTGCGGGCCGGCCTTCTGGTCGACCTCGTGCGCGGCGAGCCGCCGGAAGCGCGGCATGACCTCGGCCGCGGCGGCCTTGCGCACCGCCTCTTCCACGTCGCCCGTGTGCCGGTCGAGAAACTCGTCGATGGTTTCCGTGTCTTCGATCATGACTCCATGAGAGCACGCGGCACTGACAATCCCCACCCGTCCGGTGGAGGGCGGGTGGAATCACCGTGAACACCGGGATCCGGGGTGATGGGCGCGCTCATCACCCTGAATGACACATACCGGCAACTTCGCCGCACAAGCCGCATGCAGGTCACCGCACCGGTCCCCGGACCTGTCATCGGCCCACCGCGTACCCCTGCATGCCCCGCGCGTTGGCCCCGGCCGACAGCACCCCCGTCTCCGGGTCCCGCGCCACCGCGCACAGCCGTCCCTCCGACCACGGCTCCCCCACCGTCACGTCGTGTCCCCGCCGCCGCAGCTCCTCGACCACGCCGGGATCCGTCCGGGCCTCCACCGTGAGGCTCCCCGGCCGCATCCCCCGCGGATAGAACGACCCCGGGAAGCTGTCGTTGTGCCAGTTCGGGGCGTCGATCGCGCCCTGGAGGTCGAGGCCGCCGCGGACCGGGGAGCGCAGGGCGACGGCGAGGAAGAAGTGGAGCTGCCACTGGTCCTGCTGGTCCCCGCCGGGCGTGCCGAAGGCCAGGACGGGTTCTCCGGCCCGCAGGGCGATCGAGGGCGTGAGGGTGGTGCGGGGGCGGCGGCCCGGCGTGAGGGAGTTCGGCAGGCCCTCCTCCAGCCAGGTCATCTGGAGCCGGGTACCGAGCGGGAAGCCCAGTTCGGGTACGACCGGATTGGACTGGAGCCAGCCGCCGCTGGGCGTGGCGGCGACCATGTTGCCCCACCGGTCGACGACGTCCAGGTGGCAGGTGTCGCCCCGGGTCGTGCCGTCGGGGCCGACCTCGGGCTCGCCCGGCACGGGGGACGTGGGGTTCTTCGCGACCGTCGGCTCGCCGACCCCTATCGGGCTGAAACCGGGCTCGTCGGTGACGACCACGCGCGCGTGCGCGCTCAGCCGCGGGGCGCGTCCGCCGGGGCTGCCCGGTCGCAGCTCGTACGAGGCCTTGTCGCCGACGAGTGCACGCCGCTCCGCGTTGTACCGGGCCGACAGCAGCTCGTCGAGCGGCACCTCGGCCGCGTCCCCGTACCAGGCCTCCCGGTCGGCCATGGCCAGCTTGCAGCCCTCGACCAGGAGATGGACGTACTCGGCGGACCCGTACCGCGGCAGTTCGGGCGGCAGCAGCGCGAGTTGCTGGAGCAGGACCGGGCCCTGGCTCCAGGGGCCGGCCTTGCACAGGGTCCAGCCGTTCCAGTCGTACGTCGCCGGCGTCTCGTAGGTCGCGGACCAGCGGGCGAGATCGGCGGCCGTGAGCGTGCCGGTGTGCCGCGAGCCGCTGGTGTCCATGGTGGGCCGCCCGGCCTGCCGTACGAGCGCCTCGGCGATGAATCCGGTACGCCACACCTCGCGCGCCGCGTCGATCTGCGCGACCCGGTCGCCGGCGCCCGCCACCTCCGCGACGAGCCGCTTCCAGGTGGCGGCGAGGGCGGGGTTGCGGAACAGCGCACCCGGCCGGGGGGCGCGTCCGCCCGGCAGATAGACCTCCGCCGACGAGGTCCACTCCGTCTCGAACAGCTCCCGTACGCTCTCGACGGTCGCGCCGACGTTCTCCACGGGCGCGTGCCCGTCCTCGGCGTACCCGACGGCGTACTTGAGGACGTCGGCGAGGGACTTGGTGCCGTGGTCGCGCAGCAGCAGCATCCAGGCGTCGAAGGCGCCGGGGACGGCGGCGGCGAGGGGGCCGGTGCCGGGGACGAGGTCCAGGCCGAGTCCCCTGTAGTGGGCGACGGTCGCCCCGGCCGGTGCGACGCCCTGTCCGCACAGCACCCGCACCTCACCTCCGGCGGGCGCGAGCAGGATCGGCACCTCGCCCGCGGGTCCGTTGAGGTGCGGCTCGACGACGTGCAGCACGAAGGCGCCGGCCACCGCCGCGTCATAGGCGTTGCCGCCGTCCTCCAGGACCGCCATCGCCGACTGCGAGGCCAGCCAGTGGGTGGAGGACACCATGCCGAAGGTGCCCTGAAGCGTGGGGCGGGTGGTGAACATGGGGCCTCTCACCTCGCTGTTTCCGCGCATCGGCCGAACCGGTCGGCGCTTGCGGTCGATTCCGGGAAAGGTCCGGACAGTCCGGACCCGAGCGCTCCTGCGTTCGCTCCCGCAGCAGGCTATCGATCGCCCCGCGCGGCTTGAGCCCCGCCTGTGTCAACGGTGCGTGGGTCAGCGGTGCTCGGGGTTGTCCGCCCCCGGTCGGCAGCCGGCGTCCCACTCCGTGCGCTGGTTGCCGTGGGCGGGAATGCCTCCGGCGCGTTTGAGCAGGGCCGCCAGGTGCATCAGGTTCCACGTCATGAAGCTGGTGTTGCGGTTGGTGAAGTCGTTCTCCGGGCCTCCCGAACCGGGGTCCAGGTACGACGGTCCGGGCCCGGCAGCGCCGATCCAGCCCGCGTCCGCCTGCGGCGGGATGGTGTAGCCGAGGTGTTGCAGGCTGTAGAGGACGTTCATGGCGCAGTGCTTGATGCCGTCCTCGTTGCCGGTGATCAGACACCCGCCGACGCGCCCGTAATAGGCGTACTGGCCGCGGTCGTTGAGGAGACTGGAGCAGCTGTAGAGACGCTCGATGACCTGCTTGGTGACCGAGCTGTTGTCACCCAGCCAGATCGGTCCGGCCAGTACCAGGATGTCCGCGGCCATCACCCGCTCGTACAGCGCGGGCCAGGCGTCCGTGGCGAACCCGTGTTCGGTCATGTCCGGATAGACGCCGGGAGCGATGTCGTGGTCGACGGCACGGATCTCGTCGGTGGTCGCTCCACACGCGTCCATGATCGCCCGGCTCTTGTCGATGAGCCCCTGCGTGTGGCTGAGCTGGGGGGACGGTTTGAGTGTGCAGTTGATGAAGAGCGCACGCAGGTCGTCGAAGCGGTAGTTGTCCTGGGTCGGGGAGGGTGATGCCGTCATGGCGGACTCCGGGAGGAGAGCGGACAGGGGCGGGGAGAGGGGCGCCTCGGCGCCGTCCCGGCGGCAGCGTCTCGCGGAACGCGCACGTTGTCCCGTTGCGACGCACCGGCGCACTGGCGCTCGAGGTCGTTTTTCCGGAACCCGGCAATGTCCGGCACGTCAGAGTGCGTGCCGGCGACCTGTCAATGCCGCGTAAGCAACGTGTAAGGTTCCCAGCGGTGAGCCGGGAAGCCTGGTCGGCGTGTGAGGACAACTCTCTTCGCTGATCGGGGGTTCGGGTCATGGTGCTCGTCGTGGTCTTCGGGGTGGCGCTGCTGATCGCCGTTCTGCTGTCGGGGCTGGCCGCCCGGACCGTGTTGTCGACGTCGTTCCTCTTCCTGGTCGGCGGTGCCCTGGTCAGCGACGGTTTCCTCGGGCTGATCCACATCACGCCGGACAGCGGGATCGTCTCCGTGACGGCCGACCTGGCGCTGTTCGCGGTGCTCTTCACCGACGGCATGCACGTCTCCTTCCCCAAGCTGCGCGCCAACTGGCGCAGCCCGGCCCGCGCCCTCGGACTCGGCATGCCGCTCGCCTTCGCCGGTACGGCGCTCATCACCCACTGCCTGGTGGGCCTGGACTGGACGACCTCGTTCCTGGTCGGCGCCGTGCTGGCGCCCACCGACCCGGTGTTCGCCTCGGCGATCGTCGGCCGCAAGGAGGTCCCGGCGAAGCTGCGGCAGCTGCTGAACGTGGAGAGCGGCATCAACGACGGACTGGCTCTGCCGGTCGTGCTCGTCCTGATCGCCGCGGCCGGCCCCACCTCCGGGCACGCCGAGGCGTCACTGGGGAGGATCGCGCTCGAACTGGTGCTGGGGCTGGTCTTCGGTGTCGTCCTGCCGTTCGTGGTGATCGAGCTCGTGCGGTTCCGGCTGCTGGGCGCCGAGCCCAAGCTGCAGCCGTTGCTGCCGCTGGCGATCGGCGTGATCCTCTACGCGACGTGCCACCTTACGCACGCCAACCCCTACCTGGCCGCGTTCTCCGCGGGCGCGGTGCTCACCGCGCGCTCACCAGAGGCGAGGAAGGCGTTCGAACCGCTCGGCGAGGCGCTGGCGGAGCTGGCGAAGTTCGCGGCGCTGCTGGTCTTCGGCGCGCTGCTGACGCCGCAACTGTTCGGGGACCTGGCCTTCGGCGGCTACGTCGTGGTCGTCCTGGCGATCGTGCTGATCCGCCCGGCTTCCCTGCTGCTCTCGCTGGTCGGCACTCGATTCGACCGGAGGGAGAAGCTGGTCGCGGCCTGGTTCGGGCCGAAGGGCTTCGCGTCGGTCGTGTACGGGCTGCTGGTGTTGCAGGCCGGCATCCCGCAGGGCGAGGAGGCGTTCACGCTCATCGCCGTGTGCATCGCCTTCTCGATCATCGCGCACAGCTCCACCGATGTTCCCATTGCCCGCCTCTTCGACGTCGAGGACCTCGCCGGTGTACCCGGCGGCGACGAAGGGTCCCGTGTCGCCGAGGAGGCCGGCCATGCGGGCGTGTGACAACACCGTGACCGGACCCGGCCGGCGGGCGCCGTGAGGAGTGCCCGTCTGACGGAACGACCCATCGGAGGACTGTGAACGACTGGCAGAGCTGGGCGGCGGTCGTCGTCTTCGTCGTGACCTACGGCCTGATCATCAGCGAGAAGATCCACCGCGTGGGCGCGGCCCTGGGCGGCGCCGCGCTGATGCTCGCGATCGGCGCGACCGACGACAAGTCCGCCTTCTTCTCCGAGCACAGCGGCGTCGACTGGAACGTCATCTTCCTGCTCATGGGCATGATGATGATCGTCGGGGTGCTCAAGAAGACCGGCATGTTCGAGTACCTGGCCATCTGGGCGGTGAAACGGGCACGGGCCAGACCGTTCCGTGTGATGGTCATGCTCATCGTGATCACGGCGGTGACATCGGCGCTGCTCGACAACGTCACCACGGTCCTGCTCATCGCCCCGGTCACCCTGCTGGTCTGCGAGCGTCTCGCGCTGCCCGCCGCTCCCTTCCTGATCGCCGAGGTGTTCGCGTCCAACATCGGCGGCATCGCGACCCTGGTCGGCGACCCGCCCAACATCATCATCGCCAGCCGCGCGGGGCTGACCTTCAACGACTTCCTGGTCCACCTCGCGCCGCTCTCCGCGATCCTGGTCGTGGTGCTCGTCGCTCTGTGCCGCTTCCTGTTCCGCGCGTCCTTCGTCTACGACGAGGCGCGCGCCGAGGAGGTCATGGCGCTGGAGGAACGCGAGGCCATCAAGAACCCCCGGCTGCTCGTCCAGGGGCTCGTGGTGCTCGCTCTGGTCGTCGTCGGCTTCGTGCTCCACCCGGTGCTGCACTACGAGCCCAGCGTCGTCGCGCTGCTGGGCGCGGGCCTGCTGATCGCGGTGTCGTCGGTGGAGACCGGCGAGGTCCTCGGCGAGGTCGAGTGGCCCACCCTCGCGTTCTTCGCCGGGCTGTTCGTCATGATCGGCGGTCTGATCGAGACCGGCGTCATCGGCGAGGTCTCCAAGTCCCTGGCCGAAGCGATCGGGGACGACGAACTCGGCGGCTCGATGCTGCTGCTGAGCGCGTCGGCCGTGCTGTCCGGCATCGTGGACAACATCCCCTACGTCGCGACGATGGCCCCGATCACCAGCGACCTCGTGCGGTCGATGGGGGGTGCCGGCGACCACGTCATGTGGTGGGCCTTGGCCATCGGCGCGGACCTCGGCGGCAACGCCACCGCGATCGGCGCGAGTGCCAACGTGGTCGTGCTGGGCATCGCCGAACGCAACCGGCAGCCCATCTCCTTCTGGCAGTTCACCAAGTACGGCCTGGTCGTCACCTTCGTCACCGTGGCACTGTCCGCGGGGTACGTCTGGCTGCGGTACTTCGCTTCCGCCTGATCCCCTTCGGGCTGATCCCCCTCGGGTTGGGCGCCCCGTCAACGAGCGGTACCACCGGCGGACGGTGCGGTCCCAGGGGGTGGGAGTGGCACCCGGCAACGGCGGGTGGCCGGGGTGAGGTGACTCGGGTGCGGGTTTCGCGTCGATGGCCTGGCCCGCGCCCCGAAACCGTACGACGCTGAACACAGCAACTTTTCCAGTGGGAAGGGAACCCGCCGTGCGCGCTCGTGACCTGGCGGTCGCATACGAAACGGTCAGCGTCGACAGCGACGCCGTCGACGCGGCCCGGCTGATGGCCGAGCACAAGCTGCCGGGGCTGCTGGTACTGGACGAACAGGGCGAACCGAAGGCGATCCTGCCCGCCTCCCAGATGATCAAGGTGCTGGTGCCCGCCTACGTCATCGAGGACCCCGCCCTCGCGGCCGTCGTCGACGAGAAGCACGCCGACCGGCTGTGCCAGGCGCTGGCCGGCCGCCGGGTCGGGGACTGTCTGTCGAGCAAGGCGGCCCCGCCGCCGATCGCCGACCCGGACGACACCGCGCTGGAGGTGGCCGCGCTGATGGCGCAGGTACGCAGCCCGCTGGTGGCGGTCGCCGAGAAGGTCAGGGCCGAGCCCGGCGGCCGGGAGCACGGCAGCATCCGCCTGCTGGGCGTGATCACGGCCTCCCACCTCCTGCACGAGCTGCTGGGGGCTGCCGGAACGCTGCGTTCCACGTGACCGTGACGGCACCGGGCGGGCGCGCACTGCCCCGCTCGCCCTGGGACGGTGCCGTGGGGAGCGTGCCGGTCGTGCGCCCCGCTGCCGTACCCGCGGCACTTCAGTGCTCTCCGTGGCCCGTGCCGGGGCGGGCCGCGTGCCGGGGGGCGGTTGCGCGGTCGATCGCCGTCTCGACGGCGGCGATCCGGTCGGCGAGCAGACCGAGCGTGGCCACCGCTCGGGTGAGGGGATCGTCGTCGGGACCGCCCACGGCTCGGGTGCGGACGTATGCCGCCTTCAACTCGGCCCAGCGTGCTGCCTGTTCACCCGTGAGCCGGCCGCGCAGCTCGGCCAGTTTCAGCAGGTTGGACTCGGCGCCGGTGGCGAGGGTCTGGGCCTCAGCGGTGTAGTGGTCGCCGACCAGAGCGGACAGCTCGGTGTCGTTCATGACCTGCCGGATGCGCTGGGCGATCTTGTTCATGTTGCGGTAGGAGCCCTGGAGCCGGAAGGGCGGCTCGGTGCGGGTCGCGTCGGTCCGGGCGGCGGAGGCGATGTAGGCGGCGTTGACCGCGAGCACTGTTTCGCGGGCTGTCAGCAGGTGCCGCAGTACGGCCAGGATCCGCTCCAGCTCGACGGATGTGTACGGGTGGGCCGGGCGCTCCGCACGGGCCGTCGGGTCGCCCTCGGCCAGGCGGATGAGCAGACCGAGGTCCGCCCGGTCGCGGCCGGCGAGCGGGGCGAGGGTCGGGTTGGCGGTGAGCGCGTTCTCGACGAAGCTGAGCGCGAAGGCGTCCTCCTTGCCGGTCAGGACATCGCCGAGGTTCCATACGTCGGCGCGGTTGGCGAGCATGTCGGGAATGCGGAAGCGGGTGCCGGACTCGGTGTAGGGGTTGCCCGCCATGCAGACGGCGAAGCGCTTGCCGCGCAGGTCGTGGGTGCGCGGCTCGCCGTCCCGTACGCCCTCGATGCGGCGGGTGGCGTCGCACAACGGGATGAACTTCTGCAGCAGCTCGGGCGAGGTGTGCTGGATGTCGTCCAGGTACAGCAGTGTGTTGTTGCCCGCCTCCAGGGCGAAGTTGATCTTCTCGACCTCTCGGCGGGCCGTCGCGTTCGGGGCCTCGGCAGGATCGAGGGAGGTGACGGCGTGGCCGAGGGCGGGACCGTCGATCTTCACGAGCAGCAGACCGAGCCGGTCGGCGACATACTCGATCAGCGTCGTCTTGCCGTACCCCGGCGGGGAGATGAGCAGAAGCAGGCCGCCGCCGTCGGTGCGCCTGGACGTGCCCGTGGTGCCGAGCTGCTTGGCGAGGCTGTCGCCGATCAGCGGCAGGTACACCTCGTCGATCAGCTTGCTGCGCACGAACCCGGACATCGCCGCCGGCCGGTACTCCTCCAGGCGGAGGCGGTCGCGTTCGGCGGTCGTCAACGCCGCACGGTGCCGTTGGTAGGCGCGGTGGGCCGGCACCTCCTGGGCGCGGAACTGCCGTGTCCGGGCCAGGAGTTCGTCGACACGGACGGTGAGGCCGCCTGCCTCGATGCGCGGGTGGGCACCCAGCAGGCCCTCGACGCGCCGGGTCAGTGGCGCGTCGCACTCGTAGCGGGGCAGGTCAGGGCAGAGCTCGGCGGCGACCGCCTCGGCCAGGTCGCCAGGGGTCGTCCCGGTGCCGGTCGCGGTGGTGTACGACGACAGCCATGTCTCCACCAGCTGTCTGCGTGCGGGCAGTTCGGGGAGGACGGCGAGGTCGTCGTCGTAGGGCGATGTGCCCACCGTGCGGCGGAACTTGTCGAGCAGTGTGCGGGTGCCGGCGCTGATGACGAAGCCGTCGGGGCCGCTCGTCAGCTCCTCGACGAGATAGGCGGCCGCCGCGGATGTGCCGATGACCGCCGCCAGTTCGGCCCGCAGGTCGTCGAGGGCGGGCGCGAACCCGAAGGTGTCCCGGGCGCGCGCCAGAGACACGGCCCGCCGGGTCCAGCCGTCGCGCTCCTCGGCCGTCGTGCCGTGCGCCCAGAAGAGTTGGGCGGCGGCTCGTGCGGCGGGCTCGTGACGGAGCAGACCGGCGTCCTCGTGCAGGTGCAGCAGCGCGGCGAGGATCGAGGCCGCGTCGTGGTCGTGGACACCGCGCTGGTAGCCCTCGTCGTACGCCGCCTGTGCCGCCTCCCGGACGACGGCGGGCAGATCGGCCTGCGCGAGCACGTCCGGCCCGTGTTCGTCCAGCAGCCGGGCGGCGAGGTGCTCGGCGCGGTAGACCTCGGGCGACTCGGACGGCAGGGGGCGGTCCCAGTAAGGCCGGGTGGCGGCGAACCGGGGGTCCGTGACGGGCGAGCGGTAGTCGGTGCCGGTGAGCGCGAAGGCGAGGGTGTCGCCGTCCGGGACGAGGGCGAGGTCGAGGGGCTGGGTGGTGACGGCGAAGCGGTGGCTGCCCAGGAGGAGGGTGCGGCCGTCGTCGGCGTAGAGGTCGGTGCGGTCGCGCAGGGCGCGCAACGCCTCCTGGCGGGCGGCCTGCAGCCGGCCGTCCAGTTCCTCGGCCCTGACCCCGTCACCGAGTTCGCGCAGTTCGTCGGTGAGGCGGCGGACCTTGGCGGCCATCGGGTCGGAGGTGAAGTACGTCGCGATCGCGTCCGCGTCGGCGAGCGTGCCGGCTCGGCGGACGACGGTGCGCAGGACACGCCCCGCCGAGTCGGCCAGGCGCTCGGCGCGGCGGGCGCGGGCGTCGGCGAGGGTCTGCTTGCGGGCGGAGAACGCCTCGTGGACCTCGTCGCGTCGGTCCGCCAGCCGGCCTAGGAAGTCGTCGAACTCGGCGAACCGGGACTCCAGGTTCTCCATCTGCACCAGCAGGAGGGCGAGTTGCTCGTCGCACGCCTCGGGTCTGTCGGCGGCGGCGAGCGCACCGGTCACGGCCTGGCCGAGCAGCGCGAACTCGGCGGCGAACTCGTCCCGCCCCTCTCGGTCGCGAAGCGTGCGGCGGCGTCCGTCGAGGGTGGCGCGGGCGCGGTTGACGCCGCCGAGGATCTCCGCGATCCGCTCCAGGACGGACGTACGGACGGTGGTGTCACCGATGTCGAGGCCGGCGACGACCTCGGTCACGGTGCGCAGACCGTCGGCGAGGTCGTCGAGCCGGGCTGCGACGGGCGCGGCCTCGGCGGCGGTGGTGATCGCTTCGGCGTCGGCGGCGAGTTGCCCGACCTTGCTCCGGTGGTCGGCGAAGGCGTCCTCGCGGGCGAGGTGGGCGACGGCCCGCTGCCCGAAGGCGGCCAGGTCCGCGCCGGCGTCGGCGGCGAGCTCGTCGATGCGGTCGGTGTCGGCGTACGGCTGGTCCTTGAGGGTGAGCACATGCCCTTGTGCGCGACGGAGTTCCGTCAGACCCCGCACCCAGGCGGCCGCGCCGCGCGGGGCCTCGCCGCGCAGGCGCCGGACCACCGCCGCCACCCGTGCGGCGGCTTCGGCCAGCGCGTCGGCGGCCTGACGGGTGAGGGTCTGGACGGTCTCGAACTCGGACAGCACCTGCTCGGCCGTGGCGCGCACCTGGGTGAGCGGCTCGTGCAGGTCACCGAGTGCGGGCTCGCTCAGCCAGTGGTGGGCGTCGGTGGCCCGGACGCAGGCGGCGGCCAGAGCCTCGTACACCTCGCTGGTGGGGGTGGTCACGGCGACCGCGCGCGTGATGGAGAGGCAGTCGGAGATGCCGCGGACGAGGTCGGCGTTGCCGACCCGGGCGAGCGGGCCGGCCGTCGGTCTGGTGGCGGCGTGGGTGTCCGAGACGTACGGGGAGTTCCACGACTGGACGGGGTGCAGCCGCTGCGGTTCGTCGTCGTCGGCGCGCAGGATCATCAGCGTGCCGTCGTCGAAGAGGGCCCAGCCCTGGCAGGACAGCGGGGTGGCGACCTCCTTGCGGATCGTGTTGTAGGGCAGCAGCAGGCTGCGGCCGTCCACGCGTGCGTGGAAGGCGTAGAGGACGTCCTCGCCGTTGGGTGAGCGGACCACCCGTTCGCATTCCAGTCCCTCGGTGTCGAGCCCGTCGAACGTCCGGTGCTCGCCCGTGGCCAGGCAGTATCCGCCGGGGAAGACGATGCCCTGGTCCTCGGGAAGCCGCCGGCACGCCTGCCCCGGACCGTCGAGGCGGACGACGCTCTTCGTGAGCGTGTTGAACACCAGGCAGCGGTGCACGTCCTCCTTGTAGGGCAGCACGTCCATCAGGACGAGGGCCCCCACGCGCGCGTACCTGATGTCCGCGTCGGCAAGGGACTGAAGCGGCTCGGCGACCGGCTCGGCATGGATGCCCTCGCCCGTCTCGGTGTTGTTGTCGATCTTGACGGTCAGGGTGCCGCCGACGGTGTCGACGAAGACCTCGCCCTCGATGGAGACATGGGGGTGGCGGCCGAGGACGTGGTGTTCCCGGGTGGTCCGCGTCCACGGGAAGTCGTGGGACGGCGGGAGGACGTGGTCGCGTTCGCCGCGGGCGTCGAGGAAGCCGGCCCGTCCGTCGTCGGTGAGCGCCCAGCGCAGCACGCGGATGTCGTCGGCCTTCTCGCCGGTCCGGAAGACGGCCAGCAGCTTGCCTTCGAGGCGGCGCAGTCGCAGCAGGCGGGCCTGGCGGTAGTAGCGGTGGAGGGCGGCGAACTCACGCTGGAAGGCCGGGTCGTCGAGCAGGCCGGGCACGGCGTCGTCGGGCAGCCGGTGCAGGTCACGGTCGTACAGCGCGAGGACGTCGCCGACGGCCGACCCGGGCTCGGTAGCCAGGGGGATGGTGTGGCCGAACAGCAGTGTGTCGCCGATGGCGACGATGTCGCGGGGCACGCAGGAGTGCTCGGTGCGCAGCCGCTCGGTGCCGGCCAGCTGGAGCCGTGTCGACCCGAACTCCTCCATGCGGCGCTCGTTGAGCGCCTCGACGCGGCGGGCGAGCTCGGCGGCCTGCGCGGAGAGCCGGTCGCGCAGCACGTCGTACGTGCCGGTGTCCAGACCGGTGGTCATGGGATCCCTTTCCGAACGTCGGATCGAACGCGGTCCGGAGCTGCCGTCCCCTGTGCGGCAGCTCCGGACCGCGGGCCGGTCAGCCCCTGGCGCTGCCGTTCAGGGCGGTCAGCGAGGTGTCGGCGAGGCCCAGCTCGCCTGCCCTGTCCAGGAGTTGCCGGAACTGCCCGGCGTTCGCGCCGCCGTTGTTCATGAGTTTCATCAACAGGGCGGAGACGGTCAGGTTCTGCACGTCGGCCGTGGAGACGGACCCGAGGACGCGGCTGAGGTCGTCGGTGAAGTCCGACGTACCGTCCAGCCAGGGCCTCGCGAGCGCCTGGGCGGTTTCGGAGTGCTGGACGAAACCGTCGACGCTCTTGCCCAGCGCGATCGAGGACATCAGCCGGTCGAAGAAGACCGAGTCCCCGCCGACGATGTCGATGTCGGCGTTCTCCAGCCCGGTGGCCAGCACCGTTGCCTGCGCCTCGGCCACCTGGCGCTGGACGTCCAGCCCCGCGAGGCGGATGTCCTTCTCGGCCTCCAGGCGCAGCCGGTACTCCTCGTGGCCACGGGACGCGTCGTCGAGGGCGGCCATCGCGGCGGCCTTCTCGGTAAGACCGGCTGCCTCGGCCTTGAGCTTCTCGCTGATGCCCTCCGCCTCCGCGAGCACCTTCGCCCGGGCGCCTTCGGCCTCGGCCCGCATCCGCGCCTGAGTGGCCTCGGCCTCCGCACGGCCGGTCTTCTCGATGACCTCGGCTTCCCTGTCCCGCACCTGCACGGACGCGAGGCCCTCGGCGGCGGTCTCGGCCTGGATGCCCTCGGCCAGACGCAGCTTGGCCCGTGCGTCGAGGTCGGCGCTCTTCAACCGGGCCTCGGCGAGGGTGAGTTCCTCGGCGGCGCGGTGGACGGCGGCCTGCTCGGCGGCCTCGGCGGCCTTGATGTCCTTGACCAGCTTTTCCTGCGCCGCGGCCTCGGCGGCGATGACCACCGTCCGCCGGCCGCGCTCGGCCTCCTCGACGGCGCGCAGTTTCTTGATGGACTCCTCCTGCTCGGCGACCGTACGGTCCACCGCGACCCGTTCCCTGATGACCTCGGCGATCTCCCGCTTCTCCGCCTCGACCTCCTTGGAGGCGGCGATCCGGGTCAGCTCGGTCTCCCGCTCCCGGGCGATGACTTCGAGCATCCGGTCCTTCTCGATGCGCTCGTTCTCGATGGCGATGACCCGTTCGCGGTTCTTCGCGGCCACGGCGACCTCGCGGGCCTGGTTCTCGCGCTGGATGCCGAGCTGTTCCTCGGTCCTCAGGAACGCGCCCTGGGACCGCAGCCGCTCTTCCTCCACCACCCGCGCGGTCTCCGCCTCCTCCCGTGCCCGTACGGTGCCGATCTCCCGCCGCTGCTTGATCTCGGCGTCGGCCTGGCGGCGCTCCAGCTCCAGGATGGCCTCACGGGCGTCGACGTTCTGCCGGGTGATCTCCTTCTCCTCGGTGCGCTGGGCCTCGTTGGTGCGCACGTGCTCGACGGCCGTCAGCTCCGTGATCTTCCGGATGCCCTGCGCGTCCAGGACGTTGGCCGGGTCGAGCTGGGTGAGCGGCGTCTGCTCCAGGTAGTCGATCGCCGCGTCCTCGAGGTGGTAGCCGTTGAGGTCGACGCCGATGACCTCGATGATCCGGTACCTGAGCTCCTCACGCTTGGTGTACAGGTCGGTGAAGTCCAGCTGCTTGCCGACGGTCTTCAGTGCCTCGGAGAACTTCGCGTGGAACAGTTCCTGCAGCGTGTCCCGGTCGCTGGCCCGAGCGGTGCCGACGGCCTGGGCGACCTTGACCACGTCCTCGGCCGTCTTGTTGACCTTCACGAAGAACGAGATCCGGATGTCCGCGCGGATGTTGTCCCGGCAGATCAGACCGTCCTTGCCGGCCCGGGTGATCTCGATGGTCTTCACCGAGATGTCCATCACCTCGGCCTTGTGCAGCACCGGCAGCACGACCTGTCCGGTGAAGGTCACGTCGACCTTCCGCAGCTTGGACACGATCAGCGCCTTGCCCTGCTCCACCTTGCGGAACAGCTGGGAGACGACGAGTACGGCAACGAGGCAGACGGCGACGAGCGCGCCGATGCCCACGAACATGGCAACCATGGCAACGTCCTTGGGGCGTAAGGGAAGTGAGCGTGAGGAAGGCCGGTGACGGGCCCCGGCGGCGCCGGGACTCAGGCGGCGCGGTCCCGCGGCCGGCGCACGGCGACAGGGGGCACGCCCCGGTGGAGATCGCGGCTCCCGGCGCCTCGTGGCTCCGGGCCACCGCTCCCGCGAGCCGCACTCGGTACGGGCGGCGCGGGTTCGTCCGGGAAGAGTCGGTGCAACAGCCGCACGAGCAGACGGGTCGTGGCCCAGGCGACCAGCAGTGCCCCCACGGGTACGACCATGCCGAGCAGCCCGGTGAACGGCTCGGGGGGCGCCGTCACGGCGATCACGACCGCCGCGCCGACACTCAAGGACCAGGCGAGCACCGTCAGCACGGAGAGGGCGACCGCCACGGGCACCCCGCCCATGCGCCACGCCCGCAGGTCCACGTCCGTGTCGAAACTGTCGGGGCCGGCGACGCCCACGGCGACCAGGAGCCAGAAGCAGACGACCACGACGAGGGCGGCGGTCAACAGGATCGTGGGCAGGCCCGTAGCCGCTGCCAACATGGTCCGCATCCCCCGGTCCCCCTCTTCGCACGCGGTGCACGGAACTCGCGTTCCGCCGGGCACGTTCCGTCCGGATTCCGGTGCCGGGCCCCTGCCGGGGCCCGGCACCGGAATCATCCGCCGTGCTCCCCGCGAACCATGCTGCACCGGCGGGTGCCGGGCGCGCATTGCCGGTTCCCGGCAGTGTTCATTAGGGTCTGCATGCCGGTGACCGCCAAGAAACCGTTACCGGCACGTCAAGAATCCGGGGGACGACGTGACGGACCGGGAGATTCCGGAGCAGTATCTCGACGGCTACGACCGCATCCTCGCCGAGGTGTCCGCCACCGGCCGGCGCCTGACCCGGGACGAGATCGTCTCCCGCCGCACGCTGGGGGAACAGGCCGCGGAAGCAGGCCACGGACTGCGCGCCCTGATCAGCGCACACCTGACCGCCGCCCGCACGGCCTGGCCCGGCACCCCCGGCTCCGCCGACGAGGCGCTCGCCGCCGTGCAGCAGGTCGTCGACGCCTTCGCCGAGGGGTACGAACGCGCCCAGCTGCTCGCCGTACGCCAGGAAGAGGCCGCCCGCCGGGAGTTCATCGACGACCTCCTCTACGGCCGCAGTGACCTCGGCCGCCTCGCCGAGCGTGCCGAACGCTTCGGCCTGCGCCTCTCCCACGCCCACGCCGTCGCCGTCGGGCAGGGCAGCGCCGCCTACGACGAGGGCGACCCGGTGGCCCGGCAGGTGGAGCGCGCGCTCATCTCCCGCTTCGGCGATCGCAATGTACTGCTCACCACCAAGGACGGCCGTCTGCTGTGCATCGCCCCCGGCCACCAGAACGAGGTCCTCACCTATTTCGCCAAGCAGGCGCACGCCGCCACCGACGGCGGCAGGGTCGCCATCGGCCGCCCCCAGCCCGGACCCGGGGGTGTCGTCCAGTCCTACGAGGAGGCGCTCAACGCGCTCGAACTGGCCGAACGCCTCGACCTCGACGAGCCCGTGCTGCGCGCCGCCGACCTGCTCGTCTACCCCGTCCTGACCCGCGACCGCCAAGCCATGGCGGACCTCGTCGTCGACACACTGGGACCGCTCACCACGGCCCGCGGTGGCGCACAGCCGCTCCTCGACACCCTCACCGCGTACTTCGACTCCGGCTGCGTCGCCGCCGAGGCCGCGCGGCGCCTCACCCTCAGCGTGCGGGCCCTGACCTACCGTCTGGAACGCATTCACAAACTCACCGGCGCCGACCCTGCCGACCCCGCCCACCGCTACATGCTCCAGACGGCGGTGATCGGCGCCCGGCTGCTCGGCTGGCCCCACGAAGCCATCTGACGCGGTTCCCGGCCGACGGGGCTTCGGCCCCTTCCGATCGGAGGCCCCCCCAGGCGGGCCGGGGATCTCCTCGCGCATCGGCAGCCGCAACGGGGGTCCTGCGCAGGGGCGTGCGGCCGTCAGGCGCTCCGTGCCGTCACCAGCCCCGACTCATAGGCGAACACGACCAGTTGGGCCCGGTCCCGCGCGCCCAGCTTCGTCATCGCGCGGCTGATGTGCGTCTTGGCGGTGAGCGGGCTGATCACCATGTGCTCGGCGATCTCCTCGTTGCTCAGACCCCGGGCGGCCAGGGCGGTGACCTCGCGTTCGCGGCGGGTGAGGCACTCCAGACCGGGGGCGGTGGAGCGGTCCGGGGGGCGTGCGACGAACTCGCCGATCAGGGTGCGGGTGACCGCGGGCGACAGCAGTGCCTCGCCCCGGGCCACCACCTCGATGGCCTGGAGGAGGTCGGCCGGCTCGGTGTCCTTCAGCAGGAAGCCGCTCGCGCCCGCCCGCAGCGCCTCGAAGACGTACTCGTCGAGGCCGTAGTTGGTGAGGATCACCACGCGGACCCCCGCGAGCTCCGGGTCCGCGGCGATCCGCCGGGTCGCCTCGATGCCCGTCATCACCGGCATCTGCACGTCGATCAGCGCGATGTCGGGCACCTGTTCCCGCACCAGCTCCACACCGCACTCCCCGTCCGCCGCCTCCCCGACCACCTCGACACCGTCCTCGGCCTCGAGCAGGGCCCGGAACCCGGCCCGCATCAACGCCTGGTCGTCGACGAGCGCCACCCTGATCACACCCACACCTCCACACACCCGACAGGACCGCTCTCCGCCCCACACACCGACTCCCCGAGACCGGCACGCGGCCTCTGGACAGCCGTCACGCTCGAACACCTGGCCCACCGCACCCCGGGACGCTGCCCCGTGGGCAGACGCACGCCAGGGCGACGCTCGCACCTCGGTCGCCGTCGCCGTCCCCGGACCCGCACCGTGCCCGGCCGACCGAAGCCGCCCCGGACCGACACCCCCAAAGCCGACGCGGGCCCTACCGGGAAAGCCCCCCGCCCGGCTGCCCACCCCGCCGGGACCTCGGTTGGCGCACGGGCCGCCACTCCCGCACACGCCGTGCGAACGCGCCGGTCCCTCACCTCCGAAATCCCCCGCACACCTGCGATCTCGTCCCCGCCTCAGTGGCCGGTCCCGCTCCCACCACAAGCACGTGGCCGCCCCGCGGACCTGCCGCCCCCACCGGGGACACCGTCCCGCCCTCGCGGCCGCTCTCCCGAACACCCACCCGTGATCCACGACCCCCACTCAGACCGACTCCCCCACCCCCAGGGGCAGTTCCGCCCGTACCGTAAAGCCGCCCTCCTCCCGGGGACCGGTGTGCAGGGTGCCGCCCAGGGCCGTGACGCGTTCGCGCATGCCGGTGAGGCCGTGGCCGGGGCGGGGCGGGCGGTCCGGGCGGGCGGCTCCGTCGTCGTCCACCCGTATCGCCAAGTCGTCCTTGCCGTAGGCCAGTTCGACCCGGACCTTGGCCGGACCCGCGTGGCGGGCCGCGTTCGTCAGGGACTCCTGGACGATCCGGTACACGGCCCGGTCGAGAGGAGCCGGCAGGGCGCACTCCTCGCCCGTCACCTTCAGCTCGACGGCGAGCCCGGCGGCCCGCGCCCGCTCCACGAGCAACGCCGGAGTGCCCGTCGGCTCGTCGGTGCGCAGGACCTCCAGCGTGGCGCGCAGCTCGCGCATGGCCTCGCCACCCGCCTCCTGGATGGCGAGCAGGGCGGGCGGCACCTCCTCGCCCCGCTTGCGCGCGAGGTGGACCGCCACCCCCGCCTGGAGCTTGACGATGGAGATGCTGTGGGTGAGGGAGTCGTGCAACTCCCTTGCTATGCGCAGGCGTTCCTCACCGGCCCGGCGCAGCGCGGCCTCCTCCCGGGTCCGCTCGGCCTCCAGGGCCCGCTGTTCGGTCTGGCGCAGATAGGCCTGCCAGTTGCGGCCCGCGAGCCCCGTCACCACCGCGCACACGAACCAGCCGGCGAGCAGCCCGGTCCTCTCCACCGCCTCCTGGGCCGTCGGACCCGTCGCCGCGTAGGCCGCCAGGAAGATCCCGCTCGCGCCCGCCGCCCAGCCCCGGTGCCCCAGTTGCGACGCCAGGTGCACGGCCGCGAACACGGTCAGCGCCCCGAGGGGGCCCGGCTGGGCGTGCAGGACGTACGCGGCCCCGCTCACCGTGGCCACGGCCAGCACCACCAGCGGGACCGCGCGAAAGAAGGCGAGAGCGGCCGCACCCACCACGAGGAGCCCCTGGTCCAGGGCGGTGGTGTCCGCGTCCTGAGCCGCCACGACCACGGCAAGGGCGCCGACCACGACCGCGAGGGCCAGGTCGGCGAGCCGCTGGGAGATGGCCGTACCGGCCGAGTGCCCGCTCATGACCACACGCTAGACCGCCGCACCGACACCGGCGTCAGCCCTGTGGACAACTCCCGCGCTACTCCCCCCGTAGTAGTCGCCGGCCCGGCCCGCGCTCCCGGACGCAGCGCCAACTCCCTTCGGCCGTACGACGACCGGGCCCGGGCCGGAGGCGCACGCTGCTGTGCATGTCCACAACCTTCCGTCACACCCGGCCCCCGTCGCCCAAGGCCGCCACCGGCCGCACCGCCGAGGTCTACGAGCAGTTGTCCCGGGACTTCGGCATCGACGAACCCGCCACCTTCGTGGTCCTCTCCTCCGCGCCGGAGCTCCTCGCCCCCGCGTGGGCGCTGATGCGCGAGTCGCTGATCGCCGGCCCCGGCAGCCGCACCGGCAAGGAGCTGGCCGCGCTCGGGGTGTCCCTGGCCAACCGGTGCCCGTTCTGCGTGGACGCGCACACCATGCTGCTGCACGCCACCGGCGACCACGCGCTGGCCGAACGCGTCGCCCGGGGAGAGCGGCCACGGAACGAGGAGCACGCGCGCGTACTGGACTGGGGCAGGCACACCCGTGTGCCGGGCGGCCTCGGCGCGTCCCCGTACCCGTTCCCGCGCGACCACGCCCCCGGCTACCTCGGCACGGCGTTCGCCTTCCACTTCATCAACCGGATCGTGTCCGCCCTGCTCACCGAGAACCTGTTGCCGGGCAACGCCCAGCGCTTCAGGGCCGTCCGCAGCCTGGCGGGCCGTACGCTCGCCCGGACCGTACGCCGACCGGCCCGGCCGGGCGCGTCCCTCGACCTGCTCGACCTGCCCGACCCCGGCGAGGCTCCCGCGTGGGCGGACGGTGAGCCCGTCGGACTCGCCTACGCGGCGCTGCTGCGGGCGGCCATGGCGGGCGCCGGCCTCCTCGGCACCGACGACCAGGACCTCGTGGAGGAGACACTGCTGGACTGGGACGGGTCGCACCCGCCGCTCGACCTGAGCGGTTTCCCGGACCGGCGGGAGCGCCCCGGTGCGCGTCTGGTGCTGCTGGCCGCGCTCGCGCCGTACCGGATCACCGACGCGGACGTGGCGGCCTGGCGGCGGCCGGAGCACAGCGACCACTGTCTGGTGCACCTCGTGGCCTACGGGGCGTTCCTGGCCGTGGACCGCGTCGAATCGGCCCTGCACCGCCCCATCGCGCGGACATAAACGGACACATGACGCATCGACGGCGGGGCACAGTGACGGCCCCGGTACGGAGCGAGTTCACACTTCCACCCCACAGGCAGACATGTGAAACTGGCGTCCCGTCCGCAGTGCGGACTCGTCCGCACCGTCCGTCCCCCACGAAAAGTGCGCCGTGCGAACTCTTTCCCTGCCGCTCGCGCTCACCGCGCGCATCTCGCCCGTCGTCGTCCTCGCCGCGGCGGGCTGGGCGCTGACGTCGGGCCCGGCCACGACGCCGGCCCCCCAGAAGGAGTCGGCGCCGCAGTCCGCCGACGAGACCCCCTCGGGCGCGTCCACGGCGGCCGCCACTAAGCGGTACGCCGCCGCGCCCGCACCCTGCGGCAGCATCGGCGCGGCGACGATCAAGTCGCTGGTGCCGGGCGCCAAGACGGCCGGCAAGGAGATCCCCTCGACGGACGCGGCCCTGCGCCGGACCTGCTCCTGGAACGCGCTCAAGGGGTTCGACTACCGCTGGCTCGACGTGTCCTTCGAGATCACGGCGTCCGACGCGGCGGCCGCCAAGTCGTTCAAGGAGAACGTCGCCGAGAAGAGCGGCGGCGGGACCGTGCCCGGGGTCGGCGACGCGGGGTACTCGGTGGTGAACCTCACCACCGAGGACAAGCAGCAGACCCGCGAGGGCGTGGTCATGATCCAGGCGTCCAACGCGCTGGTGACCGTGACGTACAACGGCAGCGACTTCGAGTCGAAGAAGGCGCCCAGCACGGACGAGATCAACAAGGGCGCCATCAAGGCCGCCAAGGAGGCGGTGACGGCGCTGGAGAGCGGCCAGAAGGCCTGAGCCGGCGGAACCGGCCCGGACCCCGACCGCCCTCCACGCGCGCGTGAAGCGGGCCGTCAGGCCGCGATGCCCTCCTGCTCCCTGCCCCTGGGCAGCATCAGCGCGATGTACAGCAGCAGGGAGGCGCCGAGTCCCACCGCCCAGCCGTAGTCGGCCAGTGGCTTGAGGAACGGGATCAGTCCGTCGGTCGGGAACGGCCCGGTCTTCTTGCCGTCCGCACCCACCCCCGAGTACGAGCCGCCGACCGCGAGCAGTCCGCCGACGACGAAGGCGACGATCGCCCGCCAGTTCCAGCCGTTCACGTACCAGTAGCGCCCGCCGGGCGTGTAGAGGTCCGCGAGGTGCAGGACCGTGCGCCGGACGATCCAGTAGTCGGCGATGAGGATGCCCGCGACCGTGCCGAGCAGACCGCCGACCACGCCGAGCCAGGTGAAGATGTAGAACTCCGGCGTGGAGATCAGCTTCCACGGGAAGATCAGGATGCCGACGACACCCGTGATCAGCGCGCCCGTACGGAAGTTGATGAGCTTGGGGGCCAGGTTCGCCAGGTCGTACGCCGGTGAGACCACGTTGGCCGCGATGTTCACGGAGATGGTGGCGACCAGCACCACGATCAGCGCGAAGAGCAGACCGAAGGCGTTGTCCGTCTTGGCGGCCAGTGCGACCGGGTCCCAGATGGCCTCGCCGTACACGACCTCGGAGCCGGAGGTGACCAGCACGGCGAGGACCGCGAAGAGGGTCATCGTCGTGGGCAGCCCCAGGGACTGGCCCCAGGTCTGCGCCTTCTGGCTGGCGCCGAACCGGGTGAAGTCCGGGATGTTCAGGGACAGAGTGGCCCAGAAGCCGATCATGCCCATGAGGGACGGGAAGAAGACCGGCCAGAAGTCGGCGCCCCAGCCGAGCTTGGACGGCTGGTCGAGCAGCGCGCCGAAGCCGTCCGCCTTGACCGCGATCCAGACCAGCAGGACGAGTGCGCCGACGATCACGAAGGGTGCGGCCCAGTTCTCGAAGTGCCGCAGGAAGTCCATACCACGGTAGATGATCGCGATCTGGAGCGCCCAGAACAGCAGGAAGCAGAGCCACAGCGGCCAGGGGTTGCCCGCGATCTTGCCCGCGTCCTCCCAGTGGCCGCCGGTGAGCTTGGAGCCCAGCGCGAAGATGCCGCTGCCGCCGATCCAGGTCTGGATGCCGAACCAGCCGCAGGCCACGGCCGCCCGGATCAGCGCCGGGATGTTGGCGCCGCGCAGCCCGAAGGAGGCCCGGGCGAGGACCGGGAAGGGGATGCCGTACTTGGGCCCGGCGTGCCCGGTGGCCAGCATCGGCAGCAGCACGATGACGTTGGCCAGGGCGATCGTGAAGACGGCCTGCTTCCAGTCCATGCCGAGCGCGACGAGGCCGGAGGCCAGCGTCCAGCTGGGGATGCAGTGCGCCATGGAGATCCACAGGGCCGCGAAGTTGTACGTCGTCCACTTGCGCTCGGAGACCGGTACGGGACGCAGGTCCTCGTTGGCGAAGGGGCTGTCGGCGGGGAACGCCTCGGGGGCGAGCTCGACGCGGCCGCCGGAGGACTGCGGTATCGGGGACCCCGGGGGGAGTGTTTCGGTCATGGGCAGGCCAATCGATCAGGACGGGACGGGATGGGCCGTGCGGGGGCCTCGGGCGGGGCCGGGACGGGCGGGGAGGCCTCTCCCGGCCCCGCCACCCCTCCCCGGGACGGCGGGAAGGGGGGACAAGGAGTGGGGGGTCGGTCGAGCGGTGGGGTGATCCGGATCAGGAGCTGACGGCGGGGATGACGTCGGAGCCGTACGCGTCGATGGTCGCTTCCTGGGCGTCGTGCATGTCGTAGACGGCGAACTGGTCGACGCCCAGCTCGCGCAGCGCGTTCAGCTTCTCGATGTGCTTGTCGACCGGTCCGATGACGCAGAACCGGTCGACGATCTCGTCGGGCACGAACGCGGTGTCGGGGTTGTCGGCCCGCCCGTGGTGCGAGTAGTCGTACCCCTCACGCGCCTTGATGTAGTCGGTGAGCTCCTGGGGGACGAGCCCGCCACCGGAGCCGTACTTGGAGACCAGGTCGGCCACGTGGTTGCCGACCATCCCGCCGAACCAGCGGCACTGCTCGCGCGCGTGGGCGAGCGCCTCGGGCGAGTCGTCCTCGGTGACGTAGGCGGGGGCGGCCACGCAGATCTTCACGTCCGCCGGATCCCGGCCGGCGGCCTCGGCCGCGTCCTTGACGGCCTTCACCATGTACTCGGTCAGGTACAGGTCGGCCAGCTGGAGGATGAACCCGTCGGCCTCCTCACCGGTCATCTTCAGCGCCTTGGGGCCGTACGCCGCCATCCATACGGGGAGTTCGGCGCCCTCCTTGATCCACGGGAACCTGACCACCGTGCCGCCGAGGTCGGCCTCCTGGCCCGAGCCGAGCGCCCTGATGACCTTCATGGCCTGGCTGATGCGGGCCAGGGTGTTGGGGGTGCGCCCCGCGACGCGCATCGCGGAGTCGCCGCGGCCGATGCCGCAGACCGTGCGGTTGCCGAACATGTCGTTGAGGGTGGCGAAGGTGGAGGCGGTGACCTCCCAGGTGCGGGTGCCCGGGTTGGTGACCATCGGGCCGACCTTCAGCTTCGAGGTGTTCGCGAGGATCTGGCTGTAGATCACGAACGGCTCCTGCCAGAGCACGGCGGAGTCGAAGGTCCATCCGTAGGTGAAGCCGTTGCGTTCGGCCCGCTTCATCAGGCTGATGACCTTGGAGGCGGGCGGATCCGTCTGCAGGACGAGTCCGAAGTCCATGGGCGCCACTCCTAGTTGAGGTACTGACAGGTGGAGCGCGGGGTGTACGTGCCGTGCCCGGCGCGTCCGGTGTACTCCCGCTCGGTGATGACGGGTTCGCCGCGCGAGAGGACCGTCTCGACCCGGCCGGTGAGGCGCTTGCCCTCGTACGCCGAGTAGTCGACGTTCATGTGGTGGGTCTCGGCGGAGACGATCTGCTCGGCGTGCGGGTCGTAGATGACGACGTCGGCGTCGGCGCCCGGGGCGATGGTGCCCTTCTTCGGGTACATGCCGAACATCCGGGCCGGGGTGGCGCAGGCGATCTCGATCCAGCGGCGGCGGGTGATGTGCCCCTCGACGACGGCCTGGTGGAGCAGGTCCATGCGGTTCTCGACGCCGGGGAGACCGTTGGGGATCTTGGAGAAGTCGCCGCGGCCGAGTTCCTTCTGGCCCACGAAGCAGAAGGGGCAGTGGTCGGTGGAGACGACCTGGAGGTCGTTGGTCCGCAGCCCCTGCCACAGCTTGGCCTGGTGTTCTCGCGGCCGCAAAGGCGTGCTGCACACGTACTTCGCACCCTCGAAGCCGGGCTCGGCGAGGTTGTCCGTCGACAGGAACAGGTACTGCGGGCAGGTCTCGCCGAAAACGTTGAGCCCCTCGTCCCGCGCGCGTGCCAGCTCGGCCACTGCCTCCATGGCCGAGACGTGCACGACGTAGAGCGGGGCGCCCGCGACCTGCGCGAGCTTGATGGCGCGGTGGGTGGCCTCGGCCTCCAGGAGCGCCTTGCGCACCTCGCCGTGGTAGCGGGGGTCGGTCTCGCCGCGGGCCAGCGCCTGCTCGACCAGGACGTCGATCGCGATGCCGTTCTCGGCGTGCATCATGATCAGGCCGCCGTTCTCGGCAGAGCGCTGCATGGCGCGCAGGATCTGGCCGTCGTCGGAGTAGAAGACGCCGGGGTAGGCCATGAACTGCTTGAAGGAGGTGACCCCTTCCTCCACCAGCAGGTCCATCTCCTTGAGCGTCTCCTGGTTCACATCGGAGACGATCATGTGGAAGCCGTAGTCGATGGCGCAGTTGCCCTCGGCCTTGGCGTGCCAGGCGTCCAGGCCCTCGCGAAGGGAGTGCCCGACGCTCTGCACCGCGAAGTCCACGATCGTGGTCGTACCGCCCCAGGCGGCGGCGCGGGTGCCGGTCTCGAAGGTGTCGGAGGCGAAGGTGCCGCCGAAGGGCAGCTCCATGTGGGTGTGGGCGTCGACGCCACCGGGGATGACGTACTTCCCGGTGGCGTCGATCGTGCGGTCCGCGGTCCAGTTCTGGGTGCCGGGCACGGCGAGGGCGGCGATGCGGCCGTCCTCGATCAGCACGTCGGCGTGGATCTCGTCGGACGCGGTGATGACGAGGCCACCGCGGATGACGGTTCGGCTGCTCATGTTCCCTCTCCTGCCAGGGTGGTGGGTGCGGTCAGGGTGCGGTCAGCGGCGGGTACGCGTCCGGACGGCGGTCGCGGTAGAACTGCCAGCGGTCCCGCACCTCCCGCAGCTTGGCCATGTCCAGGTCGCGGACGACCAGTTCGGTCTCCTTGTCCGAGGCCACCTCGCCGACGAACTGGGCCTCCGGGTCGACGAAGTACGTCGTGCCGTAGAAGTCGTTGTCGCCCAGCTCCTCGACACCCACCCGGTTGATCGCACCGACGAAGTACTCGTTGGCGACCGCCGCAGCCGGCTGCTCCAGCTGCCAGAGGTACGCGGACAGTCCGCGTGAGGTGGCCGACGGGTTGAAGACGAGCTCGGCACCCGCGAGGCCGAGCGCCCGCCAGCCCTCCGGGAAGTGGCGGTCGTAGCAGATGTACACACCGATCCTGCCGACCCTGGTGTCGAAGACCGGCCAGCCCAGATTGCCGGGGCGAAAGTAGAACTTCTCCCAGAATCCGGGCACTTGGGGGATGTGGTGCTTGCGGTACTTGCCGAGGTACGAGCCGTCCGCGTCGATCACCGCGGCGGTGTTGTAGAGGACGCCGGGCTGCTCCTCCTCGTACATCGGAAGGATGAGGACGATGCCCAACTCCTCCGCGAGCGCCTGGAATCGCTGGACGATCGGGCCGTCCGGGATCTGCTCGGCGTACTCGTAGAACGCCTTGTCCTGGACCTGGCAGAAGTACGGCCCGTAGAACAGCTCCTGGAAGCACAGGACCTGCGCACCCTGCGCGGCCGCGTCCCGGGCCGCCTGCTCGTGCACCTGGATCATCGACTCCTTGTCGCCCGTCCACGCGGTCTGGAAGAGGGCGGCGCGAATCACTCTGCTCATCGGGACCTCCGGTCGCTCGGTGTGCGAGAAGGCTAGGAAGTCCGAAAGCGGGCTTTGAGTTGCAGCGTGTCACGTCTGCGGGGCCCGGGCGTGCCACGGTGTCACCCTGTCGTGCGCCCATGTTTCACCGCCGTTTTCCCAGGTCGTAGCGTGTTTCAGCTTTGTTGCGCGTCGTGCGCGAGGAGTGCGATGTGCACGGAGGCGGCCTGCTCGAAGTCGTCGAGGTCGACGCCGAGCCGGCTCTGGATCGCTTCCAGCCGCCGGTAGAGCGCGGGGCGGGAGACGTGGTGGAGCTGGGCGGTGCGGGACTTGTTGCGGCCGGTGGCGAGGTAGGTGCGCAGCACCGCCAGCAGGTCGTCCCCCGCCCCGCACAGCAGTCCCTCCAGCTCGCGCTCGGCGAAGGACTGCACATGCGGGTCGTCGCGCAACAGCCGTATCAGACCGCGCAGATGGAC
This sequence comes from Streptomyces sp. SAI-135, assembly GCF_029893805.1. Taxonomy (NCBI): domain Bacteria; kingdom Bacillati; phylum Actinomycetota; class Actinomycetes; order Kitasatosporales; family Streptomycetaceae; genus Streptomyces; species Streptomyces sp. SAI-135. Next base: position 7,299,784 of record NZ_JARXYP010000002.1, on the reverse strand, counting down.
GTCCTTGAGGCGGACGACGGCGGGCAGGTCGAGGGCTCCGGAGGCGACCGCGTCCGCGACGTGCCGGGCCTCACGCATACCGGCGGGGACGTCGTCCCAGGCGGTGCGCGGGTCCGCGGCCGCCACGACCGTCCGGTTCAGCCGCGTTGCGAAGTTGGCCGTGAGCACGGCGGCGTCCTGGTCCCGGGCCAGGCTCAACAGGACGGCGGTGGCCCCGTCGGCGAGTTCGGCGACGATGCCGGGCAGCCCCAACAGCCGGAGCACCCGGTCCAGTTCGGCAGGATCGCCGTCGCGCACGACGAGCGGGACGAAGGTGCGGCGGTTGACGGGCAGTCCGGCCGCCCGTGCGCGGGGCAGCAGCTGCCGTGCCGGTACGACCCCGCTGACCAGGTCGGTGAGCAGGCTCTGCGCGGACTGCTCCTCCCAGGTGTGGGCGGAGGTGCCGCCGAGCATGCGGTGCAGGACGAGGGACTCGGCGGCGCGGTCGGCGAGCAGTCGTCCCGTGGCGGTGTCCCCGCGGTAGCCGCACAGCATGATCTGGCCCCAGCGCTCCCCGCGCCCGCCGAGTTCGGCCCGGATCCAGCCGTCGCCCTCGCTGCCTCCCCCAGTGCCTGAACGGCCTGGGCGGTGCCCCCATGCCTGGCGGGCGATGCGCTCCCAGTCGCGCAGCACGTCGTCGACGGCGGACCGCTCCCCCGCCGTGGCGAGGACGCGGTGCGCGAGGTTGGTGACGACCACGGGACAGCCGCTGTGGTGAGCGATCTCGTCCAGCAGGCGCTGGAGCGGAGCGCCCGCGGTGATGAGTCCGGTGAGGGCGGTGCGCACGGCCTCGGACATGCTGACGGCGGCGAACTTCCGCCGCACCAGACGGGCCTGGACCTCCTCCGTCAACTCCACGAAGGGGAACGGCCGGTGCAGGACCACCATGGGCAGGCCGCACCGCTCCGCGGCCCGGCGCATCACGTCCGGCGGGGCCGGGAAGGCTCTGCCGAGGCCGAGGACCACGGCCGCGGCCTCCGCGCGGTGCAGGGACCGGATGTACTCGGCCTGCTTGTCGTCGTCACCAGCCAGCAGCACACCGGTGGTGAGGACCATCTCGCCGCCGCTGAGCATCACGCCGACGTCGGCGGCCTCGGCCACGTGCACCCAGCGCACGGCCCGGTCGAGCTGATCGGCACCGGCCACCACCTCGGGCTCCCCGGCCAGGACCCGCTCCAGCATGAGGACCTGACGGACCGACAGGGCCGGCGCCGCGGACTCCAGGGGCTCCAAGGTGGTGCTCATGACGGTGTTCCCTCGCTGTGGGCCTACTGGTTGGTGCTCCTCAGAGCGTGTTCGAGGATCGCGGCGCCCTCTTCGGCCTCCGCGACGGTCAGGGACAGGGGTGGGGCGATCCTGAGGGCGCTGGTGTTGTGCCCGCCGCCCTTGCCGAGCAGCAGCCCCTCGGCGCGGGCGGCTTCCAGCACGGCGGACGCGGCCTGCGGGTCGGCCTCGTCGGTGCCGGGCTTCACCAGCTCGACGCCGAGCATCAGCCCGCGCCCGCGCACCTCCCGTACGCCCGGGACCTGCGCGGCGACGGTCCGCAGCCGCTCGATCAGCAGTCCGCCGACGCGCCGGGCGTTGCCCTGGAGGTCGTGCTCCAGGAGGTACGACAGGTTCGCGAGGCCGGCCGCCATGGTGATCTGGGTGCCGCCGAAGGTCGAAATGCTGTTGGAGTCCAGGCAGTTCATGATCTCGGCGCGGGCCACGACCCCGCCGATGGACATGCCGTTGCCGATGCCCTTGGCGAAGGTGAGGATGTCCGGCGGCCCCGACTGCCCGTGCGCCTGCCAGCCCCAGAAGTGGTCGCCGGTGCGGCCCCAGCCGGTCTGCACCTCGTCCGCGATCCAGAGGATGCCCCGCTCCTGGAGCACCTCGCGGAAGGCCGCGTAGAGGCCGTCGGGCGGGGAGGTGAAGCCGCCGACGCCCTGGATCGGCTCGGCGATCAGGGCGGCGGGCGGGCGGGTGTGGCCGAGGATGTCCTTCAGGTCGTCGACGCAGGCCGCGATGAAGTCGTCGTCGCCGAGCGAGGCGTACGGGCCCCGGGTCCGGACGCCTCCGTGGACGTACAGCGTCTGGAGGGGGGACAGCGAGGTGGGCGACCAGCCGCGGTTGCCGGTGATGCCGACCGCGCTGAAGGAGCGGCCGTGGTAGCTGTTGCGCATCGCCAGGATCGTGTTGCTGCGGCGGTAGGCCGTGGCGAGCAGCAGGGCGGTGTCGTTGGCCTCGGTGCCGGAGGTGGTGAAGAAGACCCGGGCGTCCGGGATGCCGGACAACTGGGCGATGCGCTCGGCGAGTTCGACCATCGGCCGGTTCAGGTACAGGGTCGAGGAGTGAATGATCCGCCCGGCCTGTTCGCTGACCGCCTTGGTGATCTCGGGCAGGGCGTGCGCGGTCATCGTGGTGAGGATGCCGCCGAAGAAGTCGAGGTATTTGTTGCCCTCGGAGTCCCACACGTGCCGGCCCTCGCCGTGCGTGATCTCCAGCGGCTCCTCGTAGTAGAGGGCGAGCCAGTCGGGCAGCACCGCCCGGTGACGTCCCAGCAGGTCCTTGGTCACGGCTGCACCAGCCCTTCGTAGGCGTCGGGGCGGCGGTCGCGGTAGAAGGCCCACTGCTGCCGCACTTCCTCGATGAGGTCGAAGTCCAGGTCGCGGACGACCAGTTCCTCCTCCTTGTCGCTCGCCGTGTCCCCCACGAACTGGCCGCGCGGGTCGACGAAGTACGACGTGCCGTAGAAGTCGTTGTCGCCGTACTCCTCGACACCGACCCGGTTGATGGCCGCGACGAAGTACTCGTTGGCGACGGCGGCGGCGGGCTGCTCCAGGCGCCACAGGTAGGAGGACAGGCCCCGGTGGGTGGCCGACGGGTTGTAGACGAGCTGGGCGCCGTTGAGTCCCAACTGCCGCCAGCCCTCGGGGAAGTGGCGGTCGTAGCAGATGTAGACGCCGACCTTGCCGACGGCCGTGTCGAAGACGGGCCAGCCGAGGTTGCCGGGCTTGAAGTAGTACTTCTCCCAGAAGCCCTTGACCTGCGGGATGTGGTGTTTGCGGTACTTGCCGAGGACGCTGCCGTCGGCGTCGATCACGACCGCGGTGTTGTAGTAGAAGCCGGACTGCTCGACCTCGAACACCGGCACGACGACCACCATGCCGGTCTCCCGGGCGAGCTGCTGCATACGGGTGGTGGTGGGTCCGTCGGGCACCGGCTCGGCCCAGCGGTAGTGCTCCGGTTCCTGGACCTGGCAGAAGTAGGGGGCGTTGAACACTTCCTGGAACCCGATGATCTTCGCGCCCTGTCGGGCCGCCTCGCGGGCGTGCTCCTCGTGTTTCGCCACCATGGACTCGGTGTCGCCGGTCCAGGTGGCCTGGACCAGAGCGGCACGAACGACGTTGGCCATGAGCTGCTCCTTCGGCGGGGACGTCAGAGCCTCTACGCCCGTAGACACAGCCGTAGAGGGACGAACGTAAGCCTCCCGGGAAGGCTTGCCAAGACCATCGTCGTTAACCCGCGAAGTCGATCACGTTTCACACTCCAGTGGAGGAGTGACGTGCCCGGTCAACGGCTTGTGGAGGACCTGTCAGGCGGAGAATCCGGCCACCCGCAGGGCGTGCACCAGGTCCCAGTGCCGCTCGTCCGAGACACCTCGCGCCGCGGCAAGGAGCAGGGGCACGAGGGTTGCCGGGCCGGGCGCGGCGCTGCGGGCGGCCTCCTCGGGGGTGCGGACGCGGACGTAGGCGTCGAGGAGCGCGGTGACCTCACGCCGGCGGCCCTCGGCGACCAGTCCGAGCACGGCCGCGCCGATCTCACCGGCGGGGCGCGCGACCCCCTGCCGGAGCACCTGCTCCCCGTCCGCGCTCCGCCCGGCCGCGACCAGCGCGTCGGCCGCGGCCACCAGCCGGTCGGCGGGCAGCGATGCGGCCTCCCAGAGCAGGGTCGCCCAGTCGGCGCCGAGCCCGGCGTGCTGGAGCTCCGCCGCGAGCAGCGGGAAACGGTCGGCGGGCCAGTGGGCGACCTCGACGAGCAGGGCGTGCGCCTCGCCGGTACGCCCCTCCGAGCGCAGCCGCACCAGCGTCGCGACCGTCTCGGCGGTCTCCCGCCGCGCCGCCGCGTCCAGCGGCTCCGCCCGCTCCCGCGGGGCCGCCTCCGGTACTTCCGCGGCCCCGGCGAAACGGGCCCCGCGCGGCGCGCGCCCCTTGGCCACGGGCGCGCTCGGCAGATCGGGCACGGCAGAGGGGGGTACGACGACGGGGGCGCCGTCCTCCTCGGCCATACCGGCGAACCGGGCACCGCCTCGCCGACGCTTCCGCTTGGCCTCCGGCGGAGGCGGGGCGGTGGGGGCGGGCTGCTGCGGGGGCGTGCGATCGGGGTGTGTGTCCGGGGCGGGAGCGGTCCGCTGCTCCGGGGCCTGGTTCCGGTCCTGCGGGTACGGGGCCGGGGCTACGGGGTGCGGGCCCGGGGCTGCGGGGTGCGGGGCGGGAGAGGGCCACTGCTCCGAGGCCAGGTCCTGGTCCTGCGGATACGGGACCTGGGATGCGGGGTGCGCGGCGGGAGACCGCCACTGCGGTGCCGGACCGGTGGCCGGCGCTTCGGAGTGCGTGGCCGACCTGGCGTCGCGCTGTCGCGGCATCTCCGGGACCGGGGCGTGTCGGCCGTCGGCCTCGCGGACTCCGGCCTCGTGGGCGCCGGCCTCATGAGCGCCCGCCCCCCGCGCGCCCTCCTCGTGGCGGCCAACACCCCCCTCCCCGTGCGCCCCGGTGACCCCGAAACCGGCTCCGTCCGCGTCCCGCCCCCGTCGGACCGCCCATGCCTGGCCGTTCCTCGTGAGCCGGTCCAACTCGGCCATACGGGACCGGAGTTCGGCACAGCGTCGCACGGCGCGTTCGTGGTCGTCGCGGGCCCAGGCGAGGTCCAGGCGGATGGCGTCGGCCTCCTCCTGGGTGGTGGCGGCGGCGAGGCGGCGGCCCAGTTCGGCCTGGCGCTCCGCCGCGTAGCGCTGTTCGCGGAGCATGACGTCGAAGCGGTCACCGAGGGCGTCCCGGCCGCCGGGTCGGGCGTCGTGGGCGGTCTGGGCGGCGGCGTGCAGGGGGCGGGCCCGTTCCGCCTCGGCGTGGGCCGCCGCGGGGCCGTACACCGTGGCGTAGTCCTGGAGGAGCGCCTCGACCACGTCCCAGGGCGGCACCTCGCGGCCGTCGAGGCAGGCCTGCATACCGTCCGGGTCGCGCTGCCAGAACACCGCGCACCAACCCGCACCCTGGTCCAGACGCGCCAGCACACCGCTCAGGTAGGCCACGAACTCCCGCATCCGACCCGGGAGTTGATCCACTGCCATCGCTCAACTCCCGCTAGACCGGAGCACTCCGGTCCGTAAGGCAACACCAGCAGTGTTACGAACGGGCTACGGACAGTTTTCAAGAGCGCAGCAGGAGCCTCCCGGCGCACCTCCACCGTCGGGCGAACTCCCGTCACACACCCGCGAGCTCACACAGTCCGGCCAACTCGTCCATGGACAGTCCGAGCGCCCGGGCGAGCGCCGCCACCGTGAAGAACGCCGGGGTCGGGGCCCGTCCGGTCTCGATCTTGCGGAGGGTCTCCGGCGAGATCCCGGCACTCGCCGCGACCTCCGTCATGCTGCGGCCGCCGCGGGCCTCGCGCAGCAGCCGGCCGAGCCGCTCGCCGCGTTCGCGTTCTTCGGGAGTGAGAGGGGTGCGCACCATACCCCCATTCTAATACCGGTATAGTAATTGGCATGATGGAGCTGAAGACGAACACGTCGATCGAAGCCATGTACGAGGCGGGACAGGTGGTCGGGCGCGCCCTGACCGCCGTACGAGACGCCGCTGACGTGGGTGTTTCCCTGCTGGAGCTGGACGAGGTGGCGCGTGGGGTGCTGCGGGAGGCGGGGGCGTCCTCGCCGTTCCTCGGCTACCGGCCCACCTTCGCCACCACCCCGTTCCCCGCCGTCATCTGCGCCTCCGTGAACGACGCGGTCGTACACGGCATCCCGACCGGCTACCGGCTGCGTGACGGCGACCTCGTCTCGATCGACTGCGGTGCCCAACTCGGCGGCTGGGCCGGGGACTCGGCGATCAGTTTCACGGTGGGCACGCCTCACGCCGCCGACGTACGGCTGATCGAGACCGCGGAGCGGGCGCTGGCGGCCGGGATCGGGGCCGCGGTCGTGGGCAACCGCATCGGGGACATCGCCCACGCGATCGGCACGGTCTGCCGGGCGGGCGGCTACGGCATCATGGAGGACTTCGGCGGCCACGGCATCGGCCGCCGCATGCACGAGGACCCGCCGGTGCCCAACGAAGGGCGCCCGGGGCGCGGGCCGGCGCTGCGGCACGGCATGGTGCTCGCGATCGAGCCGATGCTCATCGCCGGCGGCACGGACGAGTACCACACGGCACCGGACGGCTGGACGCTGAAGACGAACGACGGCTCGCGCGCGGCACACGTCGAGCACACCGTGGCGATCACGGACGCCGGGCCGCGCGTGCTCACGGCGCGCTCAGTCAGCGCGCGTCCCTGATCATCGCGGGCGCGCGACACCCGACGGGCGCGACCGAGCAACCCCGCGCCCGCAAGGCCCTCGCGAGCCCGCGTTGCCCGGCGACCACTGAAAGTGCCCCGCTCCCCCATCCGTGCGAAGGTGTAACCGGCTGACACCCGGGTTACCCGGCCCCGGCACGTCGATCAGCGAGGGTGTCCCCGGCCCTCCCCCAGACCTCGAACGGGCTCAGCCCCCGGGGGGCGGGACCCCTGTGGGGATGCCGGATGGGAACGCCATGACCAGCGGATTCAGCGGACCGGAAAGCTACGACGCCTTCGGGGAGTTCCTCGCCCGATTCTTCGGCGGGCCGCGTCCCGGCCCCCGGCAGATCAACATCGGCCAGTTGCTGAGCCAGCCGGCCAGGGAGCTGGTGCGGGGCGCCGCGCAGTACGCCGCCGAGCACGGCAGCCGGGACCTGGACACCCAGCACCTGCTGCGGGCCGCCCTCACCGCCGAGCCGACCCGGACCCTGCTGAGCCGGGCCGGAGCCGACCCCGACTCCCTCGCCTCGGAGATCGACGAACGCTCCGGCCCCGTCCAGCACCAGCCCGAGGAGGCTCCGCCGCCCACCTCGCTGTCCCTCACCCCGGCCGCCAAGCGCGCCCTGCTCGACGCGCACGAGCTGGCCCGGGCCCGCGGCGCCGGCTACATCGGCCCCGAGCACGTGCTCAGCGCTCTGGCCGCGAACCCCGACTCGGCCGCCGGGCACATCCTCAACTCGGCCAGGTTCGCCCCCACCGGCCTGCCTCCCGAGGCGGCGCCGGACGCCGGGCAGCCGAGCGGTGAGGCACCGCGCGTCACCGGCACGCCCACCCTCGACAAGTACGGCCGCGATCTCACCGACCTGGCCCGCCAGGGCCGTATCGACCCGGTGATCGGGCGGGACGAGGAGATCGAGCAGACCATCGAGGTGCTGTCCCGGCGCGGCAAGAACAACCCGGTGCTCATCGGTGACGCCGGCGTCGGCAAGACCGCCATCGTGGAGGGTCTGGCCCAGCGGATCGTCGACGGTGACGTGCCCGACGTGCTGATCGGGCGCCGGGTGGTCGCCCTCGACCTGACCGGGGTGGTCGCGGGCACCCGCTACCGGGGCGACTTCGAGGAGCGCCTGACGAACATCGTGGGCGAGATCCGCGACAACTCCGACCGGCTGATCGTCTTCATCGACGAACTGCACACGGTCGTCGGCGCGGGCGGGGGCGGCGAGGGCGGCTCCATGGACGCCGGCAACATCCTCAAGCCCGCCCTGGCCCGCGGCGAGCTGCACATCGTGGGCGCGACCACGCTGGAGGAGTTCCGCAGGATCGAGAAGGACGCGGCCCTGGCCCGCCGCTTCCAGCCGATCCTGGTACCGGAGCCCACCCCGGCGGACGCGATCGAGATCCTGCGCGGGCTGCGCGACCGCTACGAGGCCCATCACCAGGTCCGCTACACCGACGAGGCGCTGGTGGCCGCCGTGGAGATGTCCGACCGCTACCTCACCGACCGCCGACTGCCCGACAAGGCGATCGACCTCATCGACCAGGCCGGGGCGCGCGTACGTCTGCGCGCACGGACCAAGGGGACCGACGTACGGGCCCTGGAGCGCGAGGTCGAGCAGCTGACCCGGGACAAGGACCAGGCGGTCGCCGACGAGCAGTACGAGCAGGCCACCCAACTCCGGGACCGCATCGCCGAGTTGAAGCAGCGCATCAGCGAGGCCGCCGGGGGCGACGAGGCCGACGAGGGTCAGCACCTGGAGGTCACCGCGGAGGCCGTCGCCCAGGTGGTGTCCCGGCTGACGGGCATTCCGGTCAGCAGCCTCACCCAGGAGGAGAAGGAACGTCTGCTCGGCCTGGAGGGACACCTGCACGAGCGGGTCGTGGGCCAGGACGAGGCCGTACGGGTCGTCTCGGACGCCGTCCTGCGCTCCCGGGCCGGCCTCGCGAGCCCGGACCGCCCGATCGGCAGCTTCCTCTTCCTCGGCCCGACCGGCGTCGGCAAGACCGAACTGGCCCGCGCCCTCGCCGAGTCCCTCTTCGGCAGCGAGGAGCGCATGGTCCGCCTGGACATGAGCGAGTACCAGGAGCGGCACACCGTCAGCCGACTGGTCGGCGCCCCGCCCGGATACGTCGGCCACGAGGAGGCGGGCCAGCTCACCGAGGTGGTCCGCAGGCACCCGTACTCGCTGCTCCTGCTGGACGAGGTGGAGAAGGCCCACCCGGACGTCTTCAACATCCTCCTCCAGGTCCTCGACGACGGACGGCTCACCGACTCCCAGGGCCGCACGGTCGACTTCACCAACACGGTGATCGTCATGACCAGCAACCTGGGCTCGGAGGCGATCACCCGCCGCGGCGCGGGCATCGGTTTCGGGCCGGGCGGCACGGACGAGGAGGCCCGCCGCGAGCAGATCCTGCGCCCCCTGCGGGACCACTTCCGCCCGGAGTTCCTGAACCGCATCGACGAGATCGTCGTCTTCCGCCAGCTGACGGGAGAGCAACTACGGGAGATCACCAAGCTGTTGCTGGAGAACACCCGCCGCCTGCTCCACGCCCAGGGCGTCACGGTCACCTTCACGGACAGCGCGGTGGACTGGCTCGCGGAACGCGGCTACCAACCGGAGTACGGCGCCCGCCCGCTGCGCCGCACGATCCATCGGGAGGTGGACAACCAGCTGTCCCGCCTGCTGCTGAACGGCACGATCACGGACGGCGGCCGGGTAACAGTGGACACAGGGCCGGACGGTCTGACGTTCACCGGGACTCCCTAGGGGCGCGGGGCTGTATCGATCTGCGGCTCCGCCGCGGGGCGCGACCAGCCCCCACGCACTCACAGACAACTACGGCGCGGGGTGGACCACTTGCGCAGACCCCCCACCCCGCCGAACGGTCTCGGCAGCCGCAAGCCACTTCCCGCCCGGCAACCGCTGCACGCCAGTAGCCGCACCGATCTCGGGATTGAGCTTGAACGAGTGCCCGATGGCCTCCAGCTGAGACCGCTCCCCGCTGCTGTACAACGCCGGTTCCAGCTCGGTCTGGGCGGCGTTGCGCTGACTGGCCCGTGGCGCGGCGATCGCGTCCACCAGCGGCAGCCCCCGGTCGACGAACTCGGTCAGCACCTGGAGCACGGTCGTGATGATGGTCGCTCCGCCGGGGGAACCCAGCGCCACCACCGGCTTGTTGTGCTGGTCGAGCACGATCGTGGGCGAGATGGAGGACCGCGGCCGCTTGCCGGGCCCCGGCAGGTTCGGGTCGTGCACGGCCGGGTTCGCCGGCGCGAAGGAGAAGTCCGTCAGCTCGTTGTTGAGGATGAACCCGCGCCCGGGAACGGTGATCCCACTGCCACCGGTCTGCTCGATGGTCAGGGTGTAGGCGACGACGTTGCCCCACTTGTCGGCCGCCGTCAGATGCGTGGTGTTCTCGCCCTCGTACGTCGTCGGAGCCGCGGTGCCCCGGTCCACACAGGCCCCGGGGTGACGCGGGTCTCCCGGCGCCACCGGGCTCGTGAGCACCGAGTCGTCCTTGATCAGGCAGGCCCGCGAGTCGGCGAACCTCTGCGACAGCAGGCCCTTCGTCGGTACGTCCTCGAAGGCGGGGTCGCCGACCCAGCGCCCTCGGTCCGCGAACGCGATCCGGCTCGCCTCGATGAAGTGGTGCAGGTACTGGACCTCACTGGCCTTGGAAAGGTCGGTGTGCTCAAGGATGTTGAGGGCCTCACCGACCGTCGTGCCGCCGGAGGAGGAAGGCGCGATGGAGTAGACACCGAGGCCGCGGTAGGAGGTCTTCGTGGGCTTCTGGAGCTTGGCGCGGTAGGCGGCGAGGTCCTTCTCGGACAGCTCGCCCGGCCGCGCGTTCCAGCCCGAGGCCGGGTCCACCGGTGGGTGGTTCACGGTGTCGACGATGTCGTCGCCGAGGTCGCCGTGGTAGATCGCGCCGACGCCCTTGCGGCCCAACTCCCGGTAGGTGCGGGCGAGATCGGGGTTCTTGAAGGTGGAACCGACGACCGGGAGCTGCCCGCCGGGCAGGAACAGCTTCGCGGTGTCGGGGAAGTAGCGGAACCGCGTCTCGTTGGACGCGGTCTGCGAGCGGAAGGTGTCGTCGACGGTGAACCCGTCGCGGGCGATCCTCTCGGCCGGCTTCAGGACGCTGCCGAGCGATCTGCTGCCCCACTGGTCCAGTGCCGTGGCCCAGGTGGCCGGTGTGCCCGGGGTGCCGACGCTCAGCCCGCTGCTGACGGCGTCGGCGAAGGCGAGCGGCTTGCCGTTCTCCAGGAACAGGTCGGAGCCGGCGCTCAGCGGTGCCGTCTCGCGGCCGTCGATCGTGTGGACCGTACGGGACTTGGCGTCGTAGTAGACGAAGTAGCCGCCCCCGCCGATGCCGGAGGAGTACGGCTCGGTGACGCCGAGCGCGGCGGCGGTGGCGACGGCCGCGTCGACGGCGTTGCCGCCCTTCCTCAGCACCTCGATGCCGGCGGCGGAGGCGTCCGCGTCGACGCTGGCTACGGCGCCGCCGTAGCCGACGGCCACGGGTGATTTCCCGGGTGCCGAGGCGGTCTGCGGCGGTGCTGCCGCTCCCACCGACACCACGGCGGCCGAGACCGCCAGGACCGACAGTTTCCGTACGACAGGGCGACGCATCCGTACCTCCAGTCGAGGACCGTCCGCGCAGCGTAACCACATCGCCGGGGCCCCGACAGCCCTCATCGGGTCAGGCGTCATACGAATGCCACACTTCGAACACCGGTGCGTAGCAACGGTGTCGGCCCGCTAGCATGCGCGCACATGAATGACGACGTGCGCAACATCGTCCTGGGTGTGGTGACGGCGGGCATCAGCGCCGCGCTCGGCTGGCTCGCCCGGACCTACCTGTGGAAGCGGAAGCTCCGCCGCAAGCAGGCGTTCTTCGGGCTGCCGGACAACTCGGAATCGCTGCTGGTCGTGAACCGGGACGCGGGCAGCACCGATCTCGCGGTGCACCGCTACGACGTGTTCGCGCTGCTCGAACTCTCCGCCCTCATCAAGGACTGCGGCGCACACGCCGAGGTGATCACCCAGGACGCGGCCCGGCAGGGTTTCGGGGAGCGCACGGAGTTCTGCGTCGGCGGTCCCACGTCGAACCGGCGCATGATGGCGCACATCGCCGCGATGCTGCCCGGGGTGCTGGTGAAGGTCGACTCGTCGGAGCCCGGCCCGGTCCGTATGACGTACCAGATAGGCAGCGAGCGCTACCTTCTGGAGAAGGGGGTGGCCGAGTACGTCCTGCTCGCCCGCCTCACCGCCGGACAGCCCGGTCAGAGCCGGCCCGTCTTCCTGTTCTGCGGCCAGACGGCCATCACCAACCAGGCCGCGACCCGCTATCTGGCGCGCAACCACGAGCGGTTGTCCCGCAAGTACCGCGACAACTCCTTCGTCCTGCTGCTGAAGGTGGTCAACTCGCAGGCGTACGGCCCCGATGTCGCCGAACTGGTCGCGGACGTGACGCGCGCGGCCCAGACGCCGCTGCCGACGCCCGCGGCTCCACGGAACTCCCACCGTGCGTCCTGAATTGATTCACAGCACAACAATCGTTACTCCCACGTAACTTACCGACGGGTTACCTCCGGTAAAGCGTCGCGGTTACCGTCGGGTCACTTTGCAGTGACACGAGTAGGGAGTGACCCGTGGGACACCCTCGCAAGGCCCTGCGTACGACCACCGTGGGCGCCGTCTCCGCGACTCTGATCGCCGGAAGCGCCCTCGGTCTCGCCCCCACCGCCCAGGCGGCGGACGCCGTCCGTTTCGTAGACATCGTGGGGGACGGCGGAACCGTCCTCAAGGCGAACGTCATCACGCCCGCCGGAGCCGACGGCTCGCGGCGCTACCCGCTGCTCGTCCTGCCCACGAGCTGGGGCCTGCCCCAGGTCGAGTACCTCGCCCAGGCCCAGAAGCTGGCGAACTCCGGTTACGTCGTGGTCAGTTACAACGTCCGTGGGTTCTGGCAGTCGGGCGGGGAGATAGAAGTCGCGGGGCCTCCCGACACCGCCGACGCCTCCAAGGTCATCGACTGGGCCCTCGCCCACACCCCCGCGGACGACCGGCACATCGGCATGGCGGGCGTCTCGTACGGCGCCGGCATCAGCCTGCTCACCGCCGCGAAGGACAAGCGTGTCAGGGCCGTTGCCGCCCTCAGCGGCTGGGCCGACCTGATCGACTCGATCTACTCCGGCCGCACCCAGCACGTCCAGGCCGGCGCCCTGCTGGACGGGGCGAGCCTGGTCACCGGCCGCCAGAGCGCCGAGATCCGCCAGATCTTCGACAACTTCTACGCGTCGAACCTGTCGAAGGAACAGGAGATGATCGACTGGGGGAAGAAACGTTCGGTCGCCACATACGTGGACCAACTGAACAAGAACGGCGCCGCGGTCATGATGGCCAACGCCTGGGGCGACACGGTCTTCGCGCCCAACCAGTACGCGGACTTCTACGAGAAGCTGACCGGCCCGAAGAGACTGGAGTTCCGCCCCGGCGACCACGCCACCGCCGAGCTGACCGGGCTGTTCGGCCTGCCCAACGACGTGTGGACCGACACCGGGCGCTGGTTCGACCACTACCTCAAGGGTGCCGACAACGGCATCGACCGTGAGCGGCCGGTCCAGCTCAAGTCCCGTTCCACGGGCGGCTACGAGGGCTACCCCGACTGGAAGTCCGTGGGCGCGGCACAGAAGAAGATCGCCCTCTCGGGCACCACCACGATCCACACCAACGTCGACTCAGAGGCTGACGGCGGGATCGTCTTCCTGTCCAGCATCCTCGACCAGCTGGCCCAGGCTCCCCCGGTGGCCTCGATCCCCCTGCTCCCCCGCCGCTGGGCCGCCGTGTGGCAGTCGGAGAAGTACCCGAGCGCCCAACAGGTGCGCGGTACCGCGAAGTTGCACACCACCCTCACCCCCACCAAGGAGAGCGGCACCCTCGTCGCCTATCTGTACGACGTGGGGCCGCTCGGCCTCGGCAAGCTGGTCTCCCACGCGCCGTACACCTTCCACGGGCGGACGCCCGGCAAGCCGTTCGACGTCGACCTGGAGCTGTTCTCCACGGCCTACGACGTCCCGGCAGGGCACCGGCTGGCCCTGGTGGTGGACACGGTCGACCCGCTCTACATCGAGCACAACCCGTCCGGCGCTCAGCTGACCTTCTCCTCGCCGGCGAACGACCCGTCGTACGTGTCGATTCCGCTGCGCGAGCAGTGATCTCCGGCCGGCGCCGGGCGGGTAGGGCTCTGTGACTGCTGCCCCCTACGGCTGACGGGCCGTGGGGGGACCCCCACCCGGCAGCAGGGTCCCTGGCGGCTCGGTCGCCGTCACCTCGGGGGTGAGCGGACCATCGTAGTCGAGGCTCGGGGACATGGCCGTCGCCCCTCTCAGTGCTTGAGGATCTTGGAGAGGAAATCCCTGGCACGCTCGCTGTCCGGGTTGGTGAAGAAGTCGTCGGGGGCACGGTCCTCGACGATGCGGCCGTCGGCCATGAGCACCACGCGGTTGGCGGCCGAGCGGGCGAAACCCATCTCGTGGGTGACGACGACCATGGTCATGCCCTCACGGGCCAGTTGCTGCATGACCTCCAGCACCTCGTTGATCATCTCCGGGTCGAGGGCCGAGGTGGGCTCGTCGAACAAAAGGGCCTTGGGCTCCATGGCGAGGGCGCGGGCGATGGCCACGCGCTGCTGCTGACCGCCGGAGAGCTGGGCCGGGTACTTGTCGGCCTGGTCGGCGAGGCCCACCCGGTCGAGGAGTTGACGGGAACGCTGGTCGGCCTGGTCCTTCTTGCGTCCGCGGGCCTTGATCTGGCCCAGCGAGACGTTCTGCAGGACCGTCTTGTGGGCGAACAGGTTGAAGGACTGGAAGACCATGCCGACCTCGGCACGGAGCTTCGCGAGGGCCTTGCCCTCCTCGGGCAGCGGCTGCCCGTCGAGCGTGATGGAACCGGACTTGATGGTCTCCAGGCGGTTGATCGTCCTGCAGAGCGTGGACTTTCCCGACCCCGAAGGGCCGATGACCACGACCACCTCCCCCTTGCCGACGGTGAGGTTGATGTCCTGCAGGACATGCAGCTCCCCGTAGTACTTGTTGACGTCACGCAGTTCGATCAACGGATCGACGACGGCCATGCCCAGCCCTACTCACTCTCAGCTGTGTCGTGGTTGCCGCAACCTATCGAGGCAAGATCGCACATACGGGACGACACGCACCTTCCGGTCATAAGCCGTATTTACGCCGAGCTTACGGCCAGGGTTTCACTCCTCGGCGACCTCGGCGTAGAGCTGGGACAGCTCCGGCACCCCGCTGGCGGCCCACTCGTGTCCCGAGGCCACGACGTCGAACTCCCGGCCGGATTCCAGCCGGATCACGGGCTGGCCGTCCGAGCGCAGATCCCAGGCCGCCCCGGGTACGGTCCGCACGATGACCGTGCCCAGGTAGAGCCCGGCGTCGTTGCCGAGCCAGAGCAGGATCTCCTCGTCGTCCCGCCAGCCCGGCACCAACTGGTCCAGCGCCTCCAACGAGGCCGCCGTGTCATCGAGTCGGACACCCGAACGGGAGGCATGGGAGCGCAGGAGCTCGCACTCGGAGAGGAGTTCGGCGATGCCCTCGGGGTCGCGGGTCCCTGGTTTTTCACTCCAGCCGCCCAGAAAAGGGATCTTCATACGCCCAGCGTGTCACTCACCCGGCCGCGTGCACCACAGGCGCGCGGGCTGCGGTTTCCGGCCGACTTCACGCACGGCGCCTTGACGTGCCGCCGATGTCTCCTTGACGGCGCGATGCGGCTTTCGTCCCCCGTGAGCGGGAGGCGGGCCGGCCGGCGGTCCGCACCGGGGATCTAGGCGTCCAGGTCGACGACCACCGGCGCGTGGTCGGACGCGCCCTTGCCCTTGCGCTCCTCACGGTCGACGTAGGCGTCGGTGACGGCCTTCGCGAAGGGTTCGTTGCCGTAGACCAGGTCGATGCGCATGCCGCGGTTCTTGGGGAAGCACAGCTGGCGGTAGTCCCAGTACGTGAACGGGTGGTCGTACTTCAGGGGCCGCGGGACCACGTCCGACAGGCCCGCCTCGCGCAGGGCGGCGAGGGCGGCGCGCTCGGCCGGGGTGACGTGGGTGAGGCCCTCGAAGGCGGCCACGTCGTAGACGTCGTCGTCCGTCGGCGCCACGTTGTAGTCACCCAGGACCGCGAAGGGGCGGCTGCCGGCCGCGTCACCGGCGACCGCTGCCTTGAGGGCCTCGAACCACTGGAGCTTGTAGGCGTAGTGCGGGTGGTCGACCTCGCGGCCGTTGGGCACGTAGACCGACCAGACGCGGACCGGGCCGCAGGTCGCGGAGATGGCGCGGGGCTCCGGGGCGCCGTCGTATCCGGGGTCTCCGGGCAGGCCCTTGACGACGTCCTCGATGCCCACGCGGGAGATCACCGCCACGCCGTTCCACCGCCCGGTCGCGTTCACCGCTGCTTCGTAGCCCGCCTCGCGGAGCTGGTCGAACGGGAACTGCTCCTCGGCGACCTTGGCCTCCTGGAGGCACAGCACGTCGGTGCCGGTGCTCTCCAGCCAGGCCAGCAGCCTCGGGAGACGGGCGGTGATCGAGTTGACGTTCCAGGTCGCGATGCGCATGCCTCACAACCTACCGGGCGGCACTGACACTCAGAGCGCGGTGCTCTCCCCCGGCTTCAGCCGCAGGTGCTCCGCGCCGCCGAGGGCGCCGATCTGGTTGTCGTAGACCGGGCGGGCGAGGTCCGTGAGAAGGGCGTCGTGGATGTCGTAGGCGCGCTGCGGCTTGACCTCACGGACGTAGTCGATGACCTCGGAGATCTTGCTCCAGGGGGCCATGACGGGCAGCATCAGCGTCTCGACGGCGTGGTCGGGGACGGTGAGGGCGTCGCCGGGGTGGAAGACCGTGCCGCCGTCGATCAGGTAGCCGACATTGGTGATGCGCGGGATGTCCGGGTGGATCACGGCGTGCAGTTCGCCGTGGACCTGGACGTCGAACCCGGCGGCGGTGAAGGTGTCGCCGTGGCCGACGGTGTGCACCCGGCCCGGGAAGGCCGCCCCGATCTTCTCGGCGACCGACTTCAGCGTCCAGATCTCGGCGGCCGGGTTGGCGTCCAGGGCCGCCCGCAGCCGTTCCTCGCTGAAGTGGTCGGGGTGTTCGTGGGTCACGAGGATCGCGTCGGCGCCGAGGGCGGCGTGCTCCTCGCTGAACGCCCCCGGGTCGAGGACGAGCGTCCGTCCGTCCTTCTCCAGGCGGACGCAGGCGTGCGACATCTTGGTGAGCTTCATGGGGTCCATCCTGCCCCGCGTCCCGCACGGACGGGCAGCCCAGGCTGGTGCTCTCGCCACCCGCCTCGGACGATCACTCGCTGGGCGTGGTCTCCTCGCGGATGACCTGCTGGGCCACCTTGAACGCGCTGCTGGCCGCCGGGACACCGCAGTACACCGCGGCCTGGAGCAGCACTTCCTTGATCTCGGAGGGGGTGAGGCCGTTGCGCAGGGCGGCCCGGGTGTGGGCGGCGAGCTCGTCCAGGTGCCCGCCCGCGACCAGCGCGGTGAGGGTGGCGATGCTGCGGGACCGGCGGTCGAGTCCGGGCCGGTCCCAGATCTCGCCCCAGGCGTAGCGGGTCAGGAGTTCCTGGAAGTCGCCCGAGAAGTCGTCGGCCTGCCCCAGTACCCGGTCGACGTGCGCGTCGCCGAGCACCTCGCGGCGCACCTTGATGCCGGTGTCGTAGGGGTCGGCACGGCCCGTCGCCTGGGGGTCCGGGGCGGCCGGGGCGATCTCGGCGATCGGCACCGGGTGCGGCGGCGCTGACGTGAGGACCGGCGTGACGGGGGCCGTGGGGATCGCCGTCTGGCCGGTGCTGGAGTCGAAGGCGGGCTGCCAGGCGGTGGAGAAGTGTCTGACCAGGAGGTCGGTGACGGCGGCGGGCTGCTCGACCGGCACCAGATGGGAGGCGCCGGGCACGACGGCGAGCCGGGCGTCCGGGATGCCCGCGACCAGGGTGCGGGCCTCCGCGGGGCCGGTGACCTGGTCGTCGGAGCCGACGAGCACCAGCGTCGGCACCCCGACGCTCGCGAGGTCGGCCCGCACGTCGAACGCGGCGAGCGCCTCGCAGGCCGCGATGTAGCAGCCGGGATCGGTCGTGCGCACCATCTGCACGGCCCACTCGGTGATCGCGGGCTGGGCGGCGGCGAACCCGGAGGTGAACCAGCGGTCGGGCGAGGTACGGGCGATGGGGTCGAGCCCGTTCGTCCGTACGATCACGCCGCGCTGCCGGAACTCGTCGGCCGTGCCGAAGCGGGGCGAGGCGGCGATCAGCGCGAGCGAGGCGAGCCGCTCCGGGTGGCGCAGCGCCAGCTCCATGCCGACCGCGCCGCCGAGCGCGCAGCCCGTGTAGCCGAAGCGCTGCACCCCGAACCGGTCGAGCGTGGCGAGCAGCCGGTCGGCGAGGTCGCCGACGGAGCCAGCGGGGTAGGCGGGCGCGCCGCCGTGCCCCGGCAGGTCGAACCGGAAGACACGCCACTGCTTGACCAGTTCGGGGACCTGGCGGTCCCACATGTGCCACGTGGTCCCGAGCGACGGCCCCAGGATGAGGACGGGGGCGTCTTCCGGGCCGTCGAAGCGGTACTGGAGGGCGGGGGTCTGCGTCTCACTCACGGCCCCCACGCTAACCGTCTTTTCCGACGCTTCGGACCCTTGGCCCCCACTCCTCACACTCGGCTACCGAACATCACCGGCGAACTCTCACACGGCCTTCACCGGGGCGGCTCCGGTCGGGCCGGGTCTGTCGGGTCAGAGGCCGGTCGGTGCGCCGAGGCCCGTGAGGGCGCCGACCGGGTCCAGGTCAGGGGTGCCGCGCGGCCACCAGTCGTCGTGGCCCGGTTCGGACTCGTAGGCGTACCACAGGCCGTCGCGCCCCAGCCGGAGCTGGATGTGGCCGCGGGGGTGGGTGAGGTGGTTGCGCCAGGGGCGGAAGGCGGGAAGGTCGGCGGCGAGGAGCAGGGGGCGGGCGCGGTCGAAACGGCCGGCCGGTGGGTCCCAGGGTTCTTCGAGGACGGCGAGTCCTTCGAGGCCGCCCTGTCTCCAGGCGGCGACCGCGCGGGCCAGGTCGGCCGGGGTGCGGTCGGTGGCCGCGGCGAGGGACGCGTAGAGGGAGCGGGTGCCGGCGGTGAGGCCGGAGCCGGGGCGGGCGGCGGCCAGGCGGACCGCGTCCTGCCAGAGGGTGAGTTCGCCGACCGGGTCGCGGCCGGTGCCGAGCAGGGCGTGGGCGCGGGCCGCGGCGTCGGTGGCCAGCTGGTCCAGGGCGAAGGGATCGGGACCGCCCGGGGACGCGGGGTAGGCCGGAGGCTGCTCGGGGTGCGCGGGGAGGGGCAACGGCGCGGGGAGCGGCGGGAGTCGGCGCGGCGCGAGGGCCTCGGCCGCCCGTACGCCGGGCAGCGGCGCCGGCTCCTGTCCCTGGGCGGCCCGGGCCGCGCGCGCCGCGCTGAGGCGGGAGAGGGCGTCGAGGAGTTCGCGTTCGCCCCGGCCGCGCAGCAGGAGCAGGACGAAGGGGTCGGCGTCGAGCAGACGTGCCGTCTGGTAGCAGAGGGCCGCGGCGTGTTTGCAGGGGTGCCCGCGGTCGGGGCAGCTGCACTGCGGTTCGAGGTCCCCGGGGCCGGGGAGCAACGGCACTCCGCACTCGGCCAGCGCCTGGGGCATCTCCTTGTCGAGCAGTGCGGCGATGTGTCCGGTCCGGTCGGCGGCGAGGTCCAGGAAGCGGTCCCAGTCGGCGTCCCCGAGCGTCCGCAACCGCACCTGCACGCGGTACGGCCGGGCCCGGCTGCCCTGCACATAGGCGAGCACGAGCCCGGGTGTCACGGTGATCGCGTCCACGTGCCCCTGCTCGGCGTAACCACGGCCCCGCGCAAGCCGCTTGGCGTCGAGCGCGCCCTCCTCCAGCGCGGTGACCCAGGCATTGCCCCACCACGTGGCCGCGAACCGGGCGTCCTCGGAGGCGTGGGGAGGGAAGGCGGGGAAGGTGCGGCGCAGGTCGTTGTCCCGGGTGGGGGCGGCCATGGAGTGGGGGTGGCGGGGGGCCGCGGGGGTGTGCGGGGCGATGTCCTCGGGAGGGTGGGTCTCCTGGAGGGAACTTCCTTGCCGCGTGAGGCTGTTGTCCTCGCGCTCGACGCCGTGCTCCTCCCCTTCCCGGGTCATGTCGTCGGGCATGCGGAAGGCGTCGGCCAGCAACTCCCGTACGTCACGCGCCCGGACGGCGGCAGCTGGACCCGGTGTCCTGCTCCGGTCCCGGCCCCGCTCTCGGGACGCGCTCGGGGTGGCCCTGCGCGACCGGCGTGCGCGTGCGGCTTCGGCTTCTGCGGCCTCGGTGTCCGCCCGCCTCTTGCGGGCCGCCCGCAGCGCTTCGCGTGCCGCGTCCGCGGGGCGGGCGCCGGGACGCTCGGTGGGTGCGGTGTCGGAGGCGTCCACGTCCCGTCGTGTCGTCTCGGCGCGGCGATCCGGGTCCGGGTCCGGGTTCGGGTCCGGCTCCGTGGTGTCGGCCGCGGCAGTGGGGAGCGCGATCGAGTCGGGGCGGGCAGCGGCAACGTCCGGCTGGGCTGCGTGAGAACCGGACTGCACGGGACCGCCGGAGCCGGAGCCGGAGCCGGAGGCAGCGTCACCGGCGTCCGTCCGGGGCCGGTCCGTGGCACCGTCCGCGAGCGCGGCACGTCGCGCCGCGACAGCTTCCCGCAGGGCGGCACGAGCAACGTCCCCCGGCCGGGGCTCGGCCGCGGCGGGGTCGGACGCGGCGCCCTCGGACGCCCTGCCCGGCGTACTCGCCGCGCTCCACTGATGTCGCGCGCCCTCAGCGGACGCGCGGTCCTCTTCCGAGCCCGCATCCGGCGCCGTGGAGTCGCCTTCTTCGGGGCCCGCGAGGCGCCCCTCTTCCTGCGCCGCAGGGCTCCAGGCCTCCTCGGCCCCGTGACGCGCCGCGTCCTGCGCCGCCGGGGGATGCTTGCTCTCCCCCGCGGGGCCCTCAGCCAGGGAACGCTGCGCCTCGGTCACCGAGGAGTCCCCGGGCTGCGGTGCCGCCACGTCGCCGTCCCCCTCGGCCGCGAGGCTCCCCGCACTTCCTGTCGCGCTCCCTGTCCCGGCAGCACCGGTCTGCCCCGCCGGACCACCACCCGCCTCGCCCACCGTCGGAGCGTCGCTGTCCTCCCGCGCTCCCCCACCGCTCGGACCGTCGGTCGTCTCCCGTGCCGCCCGCTCCCGTGCCTCCCGCAGGGCTCGGCGGACCTCGTCGGCGGGGCCAGGGGTCATGACGGCCTCCGGAGCGAGACCAGGTCGGTCAGTTCGCGGTCGGTGAGTTCGGTGAGGGCGGACTCACCGGAACCGAGGATCGCGTCGGCGAGGGCACGCTTGGCTTCGAGCATCTCGGCGATGCGGTCCTCCACGGTGCCCTCGGTGATGAGGCGGTGGACCTGCACGGGCTGGGTCTGGCCGATGCGGTAGGCGCGGTCGGTGGCCTGTTCCTCGACGGCGGGGTTCCACCAGCGGTCGAAGTGAATCACGTGTCCCGCGCGGGTGAGGTTGAGGCCCGTGCCCGCCGCCTTGAGCGACAGGACCAGGACCGGGATTGCCCCGCTCTGGAAGCGGTCCACCATGCGCTCGCGCTCCGGCACCGGTGTCCCGCCGTGCAGCAGGTCCACCGGGACCGCGCGAGCGGCGAGGTGGGCGGTGATCAGGCGGGCCATCCCCACGTACTGGGTGAAGACGAGGGCCGAGCCGTCCTCCGCCAGCAGGGTGTCCAACAGCTCGTCCAGCAGCGCCAGTTTGCCGGAACGGGCGACCAGGCGCTCGCCGGCCGTCGGCGGGACCTCCTCCTTCAGGTACAGCGCGGGGTGGTCGCAGATCTGCTTCAGCGCGCCCAGCAGCTTCAGCACCAGGCCCCTGCGCGCGATGCCCTGTGCGGTCTCGATGGCCAGCAGCGACTCGCGCACCACCGCCTCGTACAGCGAGGCCTGTTCACGGGTGAGCGGGACCGGATGGTCGGTCTCCGTCTTCGGCGGCAGCTCGGGGACGATGCCCGGGTCGGACTTCTTGCGGCGCAGGAGGAAGGGCCGCACCAGCCTCGCCAGCCGGGTCACCGCCTCCTCGTCCTCGCCGTTCTCCACGGCGCGCGCGTGCCGGGCGCGGAAGGACTTCAGGGGGCCGAGCAGCCCGGGGGTGGTCCAGTCGAGCAGGGCCCACAGCTCCGAGAGGTTGTTCTCGACCGGGGTTCCCGTGAGGGCCACGCGCGCGGGCGACGGGATGGTGCGCAGGGCCTTGGCGGTGGCCGAGTACGGGTTCTTCACGTGCTGGGCCTCGTCCGCGACGACCATGCCCCAGCGCTGCTCGGCCAGCCGGGCCGCCGCCGCCCGCATGGTGCCGTACGTGGTGAGGACGAAACCGCCGTCGAGGTCGTCCAGGCTGCGGTCCGTGCCGTGGAAGCGGCGGACGGGGACGCCGGGCGCGAACCGGGTGATCTCCCGCTGCCAGTTGCCCAGGAGCGAGGCGGGACAGACGACGAGGGTCGGCTCGCGGCGCGCCCGGCGCAGGTGCAGGGCGATGACGGTGATGGTCTTGCCGAGTCCCATGTCGTCGGCGAGGCAGCCGCCGAGGCCGAGGGAGGTCATGAGGTCCAGCCAGGCCAGGCCGCGGAGCTGGTAGTCGCGCAGGGTGGCGTGCAGGCCCGGCGGCGGTTCGGCGGGGCGCACTCCGGCGGTCAGGCGGTCGCGCAGGGCGGCGAGCGCGCCGACGGGCACCGCCTCGACCGTCTCGCCGTCGACCTCCGCACTGCCGGTGAGGGCCACGGAGAGCGCGTCGACGGGGTCGAGCAGGCCCAGTTCGCGTTTGCGGGCCTTGCGGACGAGGGCGGGGTCGACCAGCACCCACTGGTCCCTGAGGCGTACGACGGGACGGTGGGCCTCGGCCAGCGCGTCCATCTCGGCCTCGCTGAGCGGGTCGCCGCCGAGCGCCAACTGCCAGCGGAACTGGAGCAGTTCCTCGCTCTCGAAGAACCCGGTGCCGTCGGTCGCCGAGCCCGGGGCGGGGCGTACGACCGCCGCCGCGGTGAGGTCCTGCGCGAGGTCGCGCGGCCAGTGCACCGCGACTCCGGCGGCCGCGAGCCGGGTCGCTGCCACGCCGAGCAGGTCGCCCAACTCCTCGTCGGACAGGGCCAGTACGTCGGGCACGTCCTGCTCGGAGAGCCGGTCCAGGGGCGGCCACACCCGTGCGGCGCGCCGCACGGCGAGGGCCGCGTCCACGCGGGCGCGTGGCCCGAAGACGGCGTCGGCGTCGCCCGACCACAGCGCCGCCGCGTCGGTCACCAGGGTCGGGTCGGCGAGGCTGTGCACCTGGACGATCGCGGCGCCCGCGCTGCGCACGCCCTCGGCGTCGGCGTTGAACAAGTCGTACGCCGACAGGTCGAGGCGGAGCGAGATCCGCACGCCCGCGTCCATGCCGGCGGCGACTTCGGCGGCCCAGTCCTGGGCGTGCGGCAGCCGCTGCGGTGCGCGGGCCGCGAAGGGCTTGCCGGAGGCGTAGGGGGCGGCGGGGGTGCGGGGCAGGGTGTCGGCGACCGCGTCGAGGAAGGAGCGCATCAGGGCTTCCGGATCCGGCAGCCGGAGCGGGCCGGGGCCGGGGAGCGGGACCGCGTGGCCCTCATGGGGCAGGGCGGCCGCGACCGCGCGGAGGTGGGCGATGTCGTCGGGGTCCAGGGGCCCGGCCCGCCAGGCGTCGTGACCGGTGGCGGTGAGTCCGGGCAGCAGGCGGCCGCGGGCGGTGAGCCGCAGCGCGTGCAGGGCGGCCGCGCCCCAGCAGGCGGTGGCGGGATGGGCGCCGGGATCGCGCCGGGCCCGGACGAGGAGGGGCAGGGCCGCAGCGACCGGGAGCGTGAGGGCGGGGGCGGTCCGGCGCCGGATTGCCGCTCCGTGGGGGCGCACGACAGTGAGCTCGGTGCGCTCGGGGGAGGTGGTGCCGGGGTTCTCGGCGGCCGGGAGGGGTGCGCCCTCGGGGTCCCAGAACGCGATCCTGCCCTCACGGGGCAGGGGTGCGGGCAGGAAGACGGCGGCGAGCCGGACGGCGACGGCCGCGTCCCACTGCTCGCTCCCGCGCTCGGCCACCATGGTGCTGTCGCCCATACGTCCTGTCACCTCCCGCCCGCGTGTCGGATCACTCGTCTTCGACTCTACGGGCGGGGTCTGACAATCGGCTCCGGAGACGGTCGGGTCAGGGAACCGTGCGCGAGACGACGTACACCTTCGGGGCGTTCGGCACGGTCAGGTTGACCATGACGTCCTGGGTGGGCGCCGGGTCCTTCTGCGCGTGGGTCAGGCCCCACCACGAGCGCGGGCCGTCGAACCTCCAGCCGGTGATCTTCTGGTCGCGCTCGCTGATGGAGATCTCGTTCTTCTTCAGGTCGGCACGGCTGACGCCCATGCCGGTGAGGAAGGCGGCCAGGCCCGCGTCCGTCGTGCGGAACTTGACGTAGAGGCGGCTGGTCTTCCAGTTGTTGGTCTCGTAGGAGGCGACCATGTCCGCGGGGTGCGGGACCGGCACCTGGTAGAGGCGGCGCTGGACCTTGGAGGGCCAGCCGGGCGTGAGGCCCGTCGCCGAGTACTTGGCCTCTTTGTCCTTGCCGCTGTCGCGGCTCTGGTTGGCGGAGATCACCAGGTAGCCGGCCGGGACGCCGATGAGCAGGCCGATGATGAGCAGCGTGATCGCCCTGCGCCGGATCATGTGGCGGCGGTCCTCGGTCGGAGGCTCCGGCCCGTCGGGGGGCGCCGCGGCCTGACGCGGCAGGGATGCCGTCATGCGGTGTCCCGGGACGTGCGGCGGGCCTCCACGTACCGTTCGTAGCGCTCGTGCCGCTCCACCCGGCGGCGGTTGGCGCGCCGGAAGCGGCGGGCGACCAGGCGGGCGAGGTCGGCGGCGCCGACCATGCCGGCCTCGGGGCCGAGCTGGGCGCGGGCGATGCGGGCCTCGGGGCGGTAGCCGCGGCCGGTGAGCTGGCGCTTGAAGGCGTCCCGCGCGGGACCGATCAGCAGGTCGTCGGCCGCGCTGACGCCGCCGCCGATGACGAAGCAGGACGGGTCGAGGGCGGCGGCGAGGTTCGCGATGCCGACGCCGAGCCACTGACCGATGTCCTGGAGCAGCTCGATGCACATCGCGTCGCCGTCACGGGCCAGCTCGGTGATCATCGGGCCCGTGATGTCGCCGATGTTGCCCTTGACGTGCTCGATGATCCCGTACGCCACCGGGGAGTCGGCGGCGGCCAGCTCCCTGGCCTCCCTGACCAGCGCGTTCCCGGAGCTGTACTGCTCCCAGCAGCCCCGGTTGCCGCACGGGCAGCGGTGGCCGCCGGGGACGACCTGCATGTGCCCGAACTCGCCGGCGACGCCGTACTTGCCGCGTTTGACCTGGCCGTCCTCCAGGATCGCGCCGCCGATGCCGGTGCCGAGCGTGATCATGACCAGGTGGTCCTCGCCGCGGCCCGCGCCGAAGCGCCATTCGGCCCAGGCGGCGGTGTTGGCGTCGTTGTCCACGAGGACGGGGACCGCGAGGCGACCGGCGATGCGGTCGCGGAGGGGTTCGTTGCGCCAGGACAGGTGGGGGGCGAACAGCACGCGGTTGCGGTCGGCGTCGACCCAGCCCGCGGCGCCGATGCCGACCGCGTGGACGTCGTGGCGGTCGGACAGGTCGAGGACCAGCTCGACGATGGTGTCCTCGACGACCTTGGGGCTCTTGGACTTGTCCGGGGTCTCGGTGCGGACCTTCTCCAGGATGTTGCCGTCGGCGTCGACGACACCCGCCATGACCTTGGTGCCGCCGATGTCGATGCCCACCGTCGGCACGCGCGGTGCGGTCAGGTGTGAGCGGCGTTCCCGCGTGCCGACGGTCCGCAGGGCGGGGGCGCGGCGGGAGCCTATGGGGGCGCTGAAGTTGCCGTAGGTGCTCATCAAGGCCCGATTCTGCCGCACGGGCCCTGCGGGTGCCGAACACGGGGCAGCAAAGGGGGGTGCGCGCGTCATGCCGGGTGCGCGCAGTACGTGGCTGATCGCGCAGTTCCCCGCGCCCCTTTAAGGCCGGACCAGGAGCTGGAATTCGAATGAATAGCGAGTTGGGCGATATGTGTGCGTGCCGTACTCGACCGCTCGCCCGGTGTCGTCGAAGGTGACTCGTTGCATGGTGAGGAGGGGGGCACCCGTCTCCTCCGCCAGGCGGTCCGCCTCCTCCGTAGTGGCCGCTCTCGCGCCGATCGTCTGGCGGGCGCTGTGGAGGGTGATGCCGGCCGCTCGCATCATGCGGTAGAGGCCCGTGGTCTCCAGTTGCGCGGTGTCCAGGTCGAGGAGGGCCGGGGGGATGAAGTTGCACAGGTGGGCCATCGGCTCGCCGTGGGCGAGGCGCAGGCGTTCCACCCGGTGCACGTCGCTGCCCTCGGCGACGCCGAGCGCGGCGGCGATCTCGGCGGTGGCGGGGACCACGGCGTTGACGAGGACCTTCGTCGCGGGGCGCTGGCCGGCCGCCTCCAGGTCGTCGTAGAGGCTGCTGAGCTCCAGTGGGCGCTTGACCTGGCTGTGCACGACCTGGGTGCCGACTCCGCGGCGGCGCACGAGCAGGCCCTTGTCGACGAGCGACTGGATGGCCTGGCGGACGGTGGGCCGGGACAGGCCGAGCCGCGCGGCGAGCTCGATCTCGTTGCCCAGCAGGGAGCCGGGAGTGAGCGTTCCGTGCTCGATCGCGGCCTCCAGCTGCTGGGACAGCTGGAAGTACAACGGCACCGGGCTGCTGCGGTCCACACTGAGCTCGAGCGTCACGGTCGGGTCCACTTCTGGTTTCGGCACGGGCCCGAGCGTAGCTCCGGGCGCTGTTGACGGGAAGTCGTGTAGTCAGATTGTCCGGACATACGGATTGACAGCACGGGGTGCGCGACCACACTTTGTTCACATGCGCATCGGGGTCATAGGGACGGGCCGCATCGGCACCATTCATGCGAACACGCTCAGCCGCCATCGGGAGGTCGGTTCCTTAATCCTCACGGACGCGGACGGGGCACGGGCCCAGGAACTCGCGCACCGCCTCGGGGAGACCGCGGCCCCGGGCGTCGACGAGATCTTCAAATGGGGCGTGGACGCCGTGGTCATCACCACGGCCACGTCCGCCCACGCCGAGCTGATCGGCCGGGCGGCGCGCTCGGGCCTGCCGGTGTTCTGCGAGAAGCCCATCGCGCTCGACCTGCCCGGCACGATGCAGGCCATCGCCGAGGTGGAGACCGCCGGGACGGTTCTGCAGATGGGTTTCCAGCGGCGTTTCGACGCGGGCTACACCGGTGCGCGGGAGGCGGTGCGCTCGGGGCGGCTCGGACGGCTGCACACCGTGCGGGCGCTCACCTCCGACCAGGCGCCGCCGCCGGCGGAGTGGCTGCCGCTGTCCGGGGGGCTGTACCGGGACACGCTGATCCACGACTTCGACATCCTGCGCTGGGTGACCGGGCACGAGATCGTCGACGTGTACGCGGCCGGGTCCGACGCCGGTCCGCCGATGTTCCGGGCCGCGGGGGACGTCGACACCGCGGCGGCCGTGCTCACCCTCGACGACGGGACCCTCGCGACGGCCACGGCCACGCGGCTGAACGGGGCCGGGTACGACGTGCGCATGGAGCTCGCCGGGGAGCGGGACCAGGTCGTGGTGGGTCTGGACGACCGCACGCCGATCGCGTCCACGGAGCCCACCGGGCCGCCCGCGGCGGACAAGCCGTGGACGGGGTTCCTGGAGCGGTTCGGACCGGCCTACGAGGCCGAACTGGCCGCGTTCATCGAGGTGGTCCGGGGTGAACGGGCGAACCCCTGCGACGGGCGCGAGGCATTGCAGGCGCTGCGGGTCGCCGAGGCCTGTGAGATCTCCCGCCGTGAACGCAGGGCCGTACGTCTGGCGGAGCTCCCGGGCAGCACGAGCGCGTCCGCGTTCTGACCGCCGGGGCCGACTGACGGCACCCCTTGGCCCCGGCGCCGGTACGACTGCTCGACCGGTCCCGATCACCCCGCCGACCGGATCCGGCATGTCCGCTTGACCGGACCCGGGCACGCACACACAGGCATGCCCGCCCCCGGTCGTCCCTCACTGACCCGGCCCCGGCGCGGTGAGTCGACGGTCATCCCGGCACGACCTCCCCCACCGACGGGACCCGGCACATTCACTGCACCGGGCCCGGCACGGCGAACCGACCGCAGTTCCGCACGACCACCAGCCGACGACTCCGCGCGCCCACTCCACGACACCTGCCACGCCCGCCCCATCGGATCCCGGCGCGGTCAACCGACCGCAGCCCGACACGACCACCGGCGAGTGCTCCTGTGGACGTCCGCTCCACCGAGCCCCGGCGCGGTGAATCGACGGTCATCCCGGCACGACCTCCCCCACCGACGGGACCCGGCACATTCACTGCATCGGGCCCGGCACGGCGAACCGACCGCAGTTCCGCACGACCACCAGCCGACGACTCCGAACTCGCACCCTGCCCGAACGGAACCCGTCACTCCCGCCGACCGCACCGGCACGCGCCCCGCCCGACCAGCCCGACCAGCCCGACCAGCCCGACCTGCCCGACCTGCCCGACCTGCCCGACCTGCCCGACCTGCCCGCCAAGCCCTACCAGCGCACCGGCAGACTCCGCACGCCCCTGATCAGCATGCCCGGCAGCCACTCCCCCGGGGGGCCGTCGAGGGTGAGGGCGGGGGCTCGGTCCAGGAGGGTGTGGATCGCCGTGCGGGCCTCCAGGCGGGCCAGGGGGGCGCCGAGGCAGTAGTGGATGCCGTGGCCGAACGCCAGGTGGCCGCGGGGGTCGCGGCGGATGTCGAAGCGGTCCGGGGCCGGGTAACGGGAGCCGTCCCGGTCCGCCGCGCTCAGGCAGATCATCACGGGGTCGCCCTGGGCTATGGCCCGTCCCGCTATCTCCAGGGGCTCGGCCGCATAACGGAACGTCGCGTTCTCCACCGGCCCCTCATAGCGCAGTGTCTCCTCGACGGCCCCGTCGACGAGGCTCATGTCGGCGCGCAGGACGGCGAGTTGGTCCGGGTGGGTGAGCAGGGCGTGCACGCCGTTGGTGATGAGGTTGACCGTGGTCTCGTGGCCCGCGATCAGCAACAGGAAGGCCATGCCGCGCAGTTCCGACGGGGAGAGCCGGTCGCCGTCGGAGGCGGTGGTGCGGATGAGGTCGCCGAGCAGGTCGTCGCTCGGTCCGGCGCACCGCTTGTCCTCGATGAGTTCCTTCAGATACGCGCCGAGGCGCAGGACGGCGTCGTACGAACTCTCCGGGCTGGTGGGCGCCACGACCTCCGTGGACAGCTTCCGGAACTCGGTGCGGTCCATCTCGGGCACGCCGAGGAGCTCGCAGATCACGGTGATCGGCAGCGGGTAGGCGAGGGACCGCACCAGGTCGGCGCGGCCGTGCGGCAGCATCACGTCGAGGAGGTCGTCGGTGATCTCCTGGATCCTGGGCCGCAGTTGCTCGACGCGGCGCATGGTGAAGGCCCGGGCGACCAGGCCCCGCAGCCGGGTGTGCTCGGGCGGGTCGCTGCCCAGCAGGTGGCGGCCGATCAGCTCCTCGTCGTGGAACAGCGCCCCGATCTTGCGGCCGTCCTTGGACAGTCTCTGATCGGCGAGTGCCGCGCGCGCCTCCTCGTGCCCGACGACGAGCCAGGTCGAGTAGTCGGCGTCGGAGCCGGGCGGCCGCACCCGGTGCACGGGCCCCTGCTCGCGCAACTCGGCGTACACGGCGTGCGGGTCGGCAAGGAACGCCTCGCCGTACTCCCCGAGATCGATCACTGCGTCGGTCATGAACTCCCCCTTCACACCGTCAACGCCGGGCGGCCTCCTCTAGTGCCCGTCCGGCTCGGTTTGCTCGGACTGCTCCAGAAGTCCCGCGTCGTACGCCAGCAACGCGATCTGCACCCGGTTGTTGAGGTCGAGCTTGGCCAGGACACGGGAGACGTGCGTCTTGACGGTGGCGACGCTCATGTAGAGGGCGGCGGCGATCTCGGCGTTGGACAGGCCCTGCCCGACGGCGACGGCGACTTCCCGTTCGCGGTCGTTGAGGGCGGTCATGCGCTCACGCGCGCGTGCCCGCCGGGTGTCGGCGGCGGAGCCGGCCGCGTGGTCCATCAGCTGGCGGGTGACGGCGGGCGACAGGACGGGGTCGCCGGCCGCGACCCGGCGCACGGCGGCGAGGATCTCGGCGGGCGGGGTGTCCTTGAGGACGAACCCTGCGGCGCCCGCGCGCAGGGCGCGCAGGACCTGCTCGTCGGCGTGGAAGGTGGTCAGGACGACGACCTGCGGGGCGTCGGGGCGGCGGCGCAGCCGCTCCGTGGCCGTGAGGCCGTCCACGGCCGGCATCCTGATGTCCATGAGGACGACGTCCGGACGGGTCCGGTCGACGGCGGCCTCGACCTGGGTGCCGTCCGCCGCCTCCCCGACGATCTCGATGTCCTCGGCCCCGCCCAGCATCAGGGACAGACCGGCCCGCACCAGGGGGTCGTCGTCGACGAGGAGGAGTCTGATCGCAGTCATGGGCCCTACGTAACCACGCGGCGGCGCGTGGCAATCACCCTTGTGGACGGGCGGGTTGCCGCGCCGACGACAGCGAGGACGGTCACCCCCACGGCAGCCAGGCCCGCACCCCGAACGCCCCGTCCTCCTCCACCCCGTGCTCCAGCCGGCCCCCGGCGAGCGTGGCGCGCTCGGTGAGGCCGATCAGTCCCTGTCCCGAACCGGGGACGGGCGGCACCTCGCCGTCGGGCGGGGGGTTGCGGACGGACACGGTGAGGCCCTCGCCCGGACCGCCGGTGACGGTGACCGCGACCTCCGTGCCGGGGGCGTGCTTGCGGGCGTTGGTGAGGCCCTCCTGGGCGACGCGGTAGGCGGTGCGTCCCACGGAGGCGGGGACGGCGGCGGGGTCGGCGACCCGGCTGTCGAGGACGACCTTCATGCCGGCCTCCCGGGACTCGGCGACCAGAGTGTCGAGCGCGGCCAGGGTCGGCTGGGGGCGGCCCGTGTCGTCGTGGTCCGCGGCCCGCAGCACGCCGATGATCTCCCGCAGGTCCTGGAGCGCCTCGTGCGCGCTCTCCCGGATGACACCGGCCGCCCGCGCGACCTCCTCCCGGGGCGCGTCCGGACGGAACTCCAGGGCGCCCGCGTGGACGCTGAGCAGGGTCAGCCGGTGTGCGAGGACGTCGTGCATCTCGCGCGCGATGGCCTCCCGGGCGAGCCGCTGCGCCTGCTCGGCCCGCAGCCGTGCCTCGGTCTCGGCGCGCCGGGCCCGGTCGCGCAGGCTGAACATGAGCTGCCGTTTGGATCGCACGAGCAGGCCCCAGCCGACGACGGCGGCGACCAGCACCACGGCGAGGACGACAGACACGAGGTACGGCAGGTCCGCGTCGGGCCGCAGCCGGTAGATGAGGGGGACGAGGGCGATGTTGGCGCCGGCCACCCAGGCGACGTAACGGAAGGGGCGGTGCACGGCGAGGGAGAAGACGGCGATCATGCAGGCGCCGCCGGCGGTGTCCGAGAGCACGCTGAGCGGGATCGTGGCCACGGCGAGGCCGAGCGGCAGGCGGCGGCGCAGCCATACGGCCGCGCAGGCGAGCGCGCCGAGCAGTTGGTCCAGTTCGGCCGCGGTGCGCGACACGTGCGGGTTGTCGCCGACGGCGTCCGCGGCGAGCAGGCCGATGACGACGGCCACGAGGAAGCAGGAGAAGTCGACGAGCCAGTCGCGCGCGGTGCGCCGGGGGCGCCGTCCGGGCCGCGCGTCGGCGGGGTCGAACTCATGGATGACGGCGGACGGCAGCAGCCAGCGCCGGCCGGGGAAGACCGGGGGCTCGGGAACCGTCTCGTCAGCGCTCACGGTCGACAAATCTACGCAGTGCGGACCGGGTGCACCTCCCCGCGAGCGGGATCGGCGACCAAAGTCGCGGCACCGCAGACTTTCGGCGCGGACCGCTGCGCGCGACCGATGCTTCGGTGGAACGGGGCTCGCCCCGCGACCGATGTGCGTGGGGGGTTCGCGGGGCGAGGCTCTACCCATGAAGCACCTGCTGGAACTGCTCGGTTTCCTCGCCCTGGTGCAGGGCGGGGCGGGTCTGCTGCACGAGTTCACCGACTGGCACGTCGGCCTCGTCCAGCGGATCGGTTTCCTCGACGGCTACGGCGTCTACGCGAGCATCGCCCTGATCGTGCTGGCGTTCGCGCTGTTCGCCGCCGCGGAGGCCCTCAGCAGCCGTAGTTGACCAGGTTGAACGTGGCGTAGTGGTCCGCCGTGTAGTAGTCCTCCTGGCTCCTCTCCCCGGTGACGATCCGGCGCGCGCCGCGCGTGGAGGAGCCCGGCGTGATCACCGTGTACTCGTGGTAGTAGCCGGTCGATTGGCTCGGCAGGACGCCTTCGCGGTTCTGGAAGACGCTCCCGTCCTGCGAGTAGGGGTAGGGGCCGCCCTGTTCGATCAGGTCCAGGGTGTCGTGGGCCTGGGAGGGCAGCCTGGAGTAGCAGATGCTGCCGACGGCGGCGGCCGCCGGGGTGGCGGTGGTGACGGTGCCGCCGACGAGGAGGGCCGACAGGACGACGGCCGAGGCGG
Organism: Streptomyces sp. SAI-135; assembly: GCF_029893805.1. NCBI lineage: Bacteria > Bacillati > Actinomycetota > Actinomycetes > Kitasatosporales > Streptomycetaceae > Streptomyces > Streptomyces sp. SAI-135. The sequence goes on along the minus strand of NZ_JARXYP010000002.1, from coordinate 7,267,565 downwards.
CGGTGCGAGTGATCCGTGGGGGGAATCTCATGCCCTCATGATGACGCGCGTAGACAGTGGCATGTCAATGACAACTTCGGAGTTTTTGCCGTCAAGTCCGATGAGTTTTCAGGGAGTTAACCTGCCGTCCGGCGTCTTCACGAACACCGGTCCGGCGCCGAGGTCCGTGTCCGCCGGCCGCCAGCGCTCCGGGTGCCGGGCCGGTGGGATGGGTGCCATGACAACGACTTACGGAACTCTGAACGGCAAGGTCGCACTCGTCACCGGGGGCAGCCGGGGCATCGGGGCGGCCACGGCGCTGCGGCTGGCGCGCGAGGGCGCGGACGTGGCCGTGACGTACGTGGACGGCAAGGAAGCGGCCTCGGACGTCGTACGGCGGATCGAGGCGCTGGGGCGGCGGGCGCTGGCCCTGCGGGCGGACTCCGCGGACGCGGAGGAGGCGGCGGGGGCGGTGCCGCGCACGGCGGAGGCGCTCGGCGGGCTGGACGTCCTGGTGAACAACGCGGGCGTGGGGGTGCTCGGCCCCTTGGGCGAGCTGTCGCTCGCGGAGGTCGACCGGGTGCTGGCCGTCAACGTGCGCGGGGTGTTCCTGGCCTCTCAGGCGGCGGCCGCGCGGATGCGGGAGGGCGGACGGATCATCACGATCGGGAGCTGCATGACCCAGCGGGTGCCCGGCCCCGGCGGGGCCCTCTACACGACGAGCAAGTCGGCGCTGACCGGGCTGACGAAGGCCCTCGCGCGTGAGCTGGGGCCGCGGGGGATCACGGCGAACATCGTGCATCCCGGGCCGATCGACACGGACATGAATCCGGGGAACGGGCCGTTCGCCGCGGGGCAGGCCGCCTTGACCGCGGTGGGGCGGTTCGGGACGGCGGAGGAAGTGGCGTCGATGGTGGCGTACCTGGCGGAGGCGGAGTACGTCACGGGTGCGGAGTTCTCGGTGGACGGAGGGCACGCGGCCTGAGGTCACGCGGGCTGAGGTGCACGCGGTCCGACCCGTCCCGACCACCCCGTCCCGTCCCAGAGGGCGCTGCTCCCTGGGACGGGGCGGAGCCCGGTCTCAGCCGCCCAGCTCCTGGTGCCTCGCCGACAGGGCGGCCGCGCCGGCCTCCGTCAGTGAACCGAACAGCCGCAGACGCGAGATGCCTCCGTCCGGGAAGATGTCCACGCGCGCGTGCGTGCCCACCGCCGGGGCCGGCAGCACGAAACGGTGGTTGGTGTCGGGCTGGAGACGGGTGCGCGGGAGGATCTCCCGCCAGTCGCCGTCCTCGCCGTCGCGGACCGACACCGAGGCCCAGCCCGCGCTGTTCCCCTTCAGGTACGCCGTGTCGATCTCGATCGCGCGGATCTGCGACTGGGCCACGAGGCGGTAGCGGATCCAGTCGTTGCCCCGGTCACGGCGGCGGCGGGTCTCCCAGCCGTCGTCCATCTTGCGGGAGCGGCCCGGCTGGATGGTGTTGGAGGCCGGTGAGTAGAAGAGGTTCGAGGCGTCCTCCGCCCGGCCGCCGTTCTCCAGGGCGACCACGTCGAAGGTGCCGAGGACCTCCAGCCATGCCGGGTCCGGGACGACCTCGCCGTACGCCCGCAGACGGGCGATGCCGCCGTCGGGGTGCTGGTTGACCCGCAGGTGGGTGAAGCGCTGTTCCAGGGACACCGGGAAGCCGTTCGCCGCGTGGCCGCCGACCGGAGTCCGCGGGACGAGGGTCGTCCACTTCACGTCGTCGCCCAGCAGTTCCTCCGGGGACGGGGAGCCCGCCACGGACGTGCCCTCGACCGACACGGCCTGCGGGTAGTTCCCGCGGAAGTGGGCCGTGTCGACCACGATCCCCCGGATCACCCCGGGCGCGCCGAGGCGCACCAGCGCCCAGTCGTGGTCCTCGGCCGTCGGCCAGGGGTGCTCGGCCGAGGCGCCCCGGCGGCGGCGCGTCTCCCAGCCGTCCATGACCTTGCCCTTGTGCCCGAAGTGCTCGGGGTCGAACTCGGCCCGTCCGGGCACCAGCAGGTTCTCGCGCTGGGCGAAGAACTCGTCGTTGGCGGCGATGACGGCGGCACCGAGGGTGCGTGCGGCGAGGTCGGCGTACTGGGTGAAGGGGAAGTCGGCGGTGCGGTAGTCGGCGTACGGGTCACCGCCTCCGTACGGGTTCGCGTCACCGGTGAAGCTGGGAATCGCCGTCACGTACATGTGCCTTTCTGGAGTTGCCGATGCGGGTGGATCAGGGGGTACGGGTGAGCAGCCGGCCCTTCGGGGCCGTGAACTCGCCGTCCGCCACGATGCGTTCGCCGCGCAGCCAGGTCGACCTCACCACGCCGTACAGGGTCTTGCCCGCGTAGGCCGTGACACGGTTGCGGTGCTGGAGGGCCGCTGGGTCCACGGTGAAGGTCCGGTCGGGTGCGAGGACGGCGAAGTCGGCGTCGCGGCCGGCCTCGATGGCGCCCTTCCGGTCGAGGCCCACCAGCTGGGAGGTCCGCGCGGACATCCAGCGGACCACGTCCTCCAGCGAGTGGCCGCGCCTGCGGGCCTCCGTCCAGACCGCCGAAAGGCTCAGCTGGAGGCCCGAGATGCCGCCCCAGGCGGTGGCGAAGTCGTCCGTCTTGAGGTCCGCCGTGGACGGCGAGTGGTCGGTGACCACGCAGTCGATGGTGCCGTCGGCCAGCGCCTGCCACAGCAGGTCCTGGTTGGCGGCCTCCCGGATGGGCGGACAGCACTTGAACTCGCTCGCGCCGTCCGGGACTTCCTCGGCGGTGAGGGTGAGGTAGTGCGGGCAGGTCTCGACGGTGATGCGGACACCGTCCGCCTTCGCGCGGGCGATCAGCGGGAGCGCGTCGCTCGACGACAGGTGCAGCACGTGCACGCGCGCGTCCAACCCCTGGGCTTGGGCGATGAGTTGGGCGATGGCCGTGTCCTCGGCGTCCCGTGGGCGGGAGGCCAGGAAGTCCGCGTACCGGGGACCTGCCTGCTGCGGGGCGGCCTCCAGGTGGTGCGGGTCCTCGGCGTGCACGATCAACAGGCCGCCGAAGGAGGCGATCTCGGCCAGGGAGCGGGCGAGAGCGTCCTGGTCGAGGTGCGGGAACTCCTCCACGCCGGACGGCGACAGGAAGGCCTTGAAGCCGAAGACGCCCGACTCGTGCAGCGGACGCAGGTCCTTGACGTTGTCGGGCAGGGCGCCGCCCCAGAATCCGACGTCGATGTGGGCCTTGTCGGCGGCGACCTGCTGCTTGGTGCGGAGGTGGTCGACCGTCGTCGTGGGCGGGAGGGAGTTGAGCGGCATGTCGACGAGGGTGGTGATGCCGCCGGCCGCCGCCGCGCGCGTGGCGGTCCAGAAGCCCTCCCACTCGGTGCGCCCGGGGTCGTTGACGTGCACGTGGGTGTCGACCAGGCCGGGCAACAGGACGTCGTCGCCGAGGTCTTCGAGGCGGGCACCCGCGGGCACTTCACCGTCGTACGGCAGGACGGCCGTGATCCGCCCGTCGGCCACCGCGACCGAGGCGGCCCGCGTCCCCTCGGGTGTGATGACGCGCCTCGAGCGCAGCACCAGTTCAGTGTCGGACACCCGGACCCCTCTCTGCCGCCGTTAACTTCCGCGTAACGGAATTCAACTTTCTGTTGAAGGAGTCTTCACTCCCGGTCGGGCGCCGTCAAGGGCACACTTCCCCACAGTGCACCCTGCGTCGACACTCTGGACGTTTCCACAAGGCGGAATTAGAATTCCGGCAAGCAGAACGTAGCTATGCACCAGCGGGGAGTCAACCGACTGCCGGGTAGGCTTCTGCCCTCCTGCCCAGACCCGAAAGGCAGCCCCGAAAGGAACGCGCCGTGCCGACGTCCAGCGCCAGCACCACCGACTCCGCCAAGTCCGCCGGTGGCGGGGTCCAGTCCCTCGAGCGCGCCTTCGATCTGCTGGAGCGGATGGCGGACGCGGGCGGAGAGGTCGGGCTGAGCGAACTGTCCGCGAGCAGCGGACTGCCGCTGCCCACCATCCACCGCCTGATGCGCACGCTCGTGTCCTGCGGATACGTCCGCCAGCAGCCCAACCGGCGCTACGCCCTCGGCCCGCGCCTGATCCGCCTCGGCGAGTCGGCCTCCCGGCTGCTCGGCACCTGGGCCCGCCCCTACCTCGCCCGGCTGGTCGAGGAGACCGGCGAGACCGCCAACATGGCGCTGCTCGACGGGGACGAGATCGTCTACGTCGCCCAGGTGCCCTCGAAGCACTCCATGCGGATGTTCACCGAGGTCGGCCGGCGCGTCCTGCCGCACTCCACCGGCGTCGGCAAGGCCCTGCTCGCCAACACCCCGGACGACGAGGTGCGCGCCCTGCTCGCCCGGACCGGGATGCCGGCCGCGACCGAGAAGACGATCACCACGCCCGACGGGTTCCTCGCGGCCCTGAAGGACGTGCGCGGCCAGGGCTACGCGGTCGACGACAACGAGCAGGAGATCGGCGTCCGCTGCCTCGCGGTCTCGGTGCCCGACTCCCCCACCGCGGCGGCGATCTCGATCTCCGGCCCGGCGGGACGGGTCACCGAGGCGGCCACGGAGAAGATCGTGCCGGTGCTCCAGCAGGTGGCGGCGGAACTGTCGCAGGCGCTGGCCACGCAGAGCCCGGCGTGACGCCGTTCGCCTGCCTTCCGGAGTGGGCGCAGCCCCTGCCGGTCGAGGTGGCGGGCCGGGGTGAGCGGATCGCGACACTGCACTGCGCGCCGCACCTCGGCCACGGCTCAAGTCCTGCATCTCGTGCGCGGGGTCCGTTCCCCTAGCGGTGCGGCTCCCCGAACAGCTCCACCGCGGTCCGCACCTCCGTGAGCCCCCTGGACAGCGCGCTCACCGATCCGATCGCCCCCGCGATCAGCAGCAACGACCGTCGCAGGCGCGGGACTTCGGGTGTGCCGTCGATCGTCATGGCGGCCAGCGCGGCGAGTTCGTCCTCGGCGATGCCCCGGTCGGGGAACTCGGCCGGGTGCGCGGCGAGTTCGCGGCGCAGCCGGGACACCGCGGTCCGCAGTTCCGCCACTCTCGGATCGTTGTCGCTGCCGGTCACTGGCCTCTGCCCCAAGCTCCGCAACACAGCTCTCCCCCTCGCACTCCCGCGTGCGCCCCAGCGTCGTGAACCCCGCCGGTGTTGGTCGGACCCCGGGGGACGCGGGTCAGTAAACGCCACGCGGGGCGGCGCGCGCCACCGTACGGACCGAAATTCAGCCCCCGGAAACCCGGCGCACGCCGGCGCGTCAGGTATGCAGGACGCATGACGGAGAACGAACAGCAGGTCGCCGGACTGCTCCTGGCCGCGGGCGGCGGGCGGCGGCTCGGCGGGCGGCCCAAGGCACTGCTCGAACACCGGGGCCGTCCGCTCGTCGAACACGCGGTGGGCGTCCTGCGCGCGGCCGGCTGCGCCCGCGTGCACGTGGTCCTGGGAGCGGCCGCGGCAGCCGTAAGGGAACGGGCCGAACTCGGGGACTGCGTGCTCGTGGAGAACCCGGGGTGGGCCGACGGCATGGGGTCGTCGCTGCGGGCCGGGCTCGGCTCGCTCGCCGGGACGGGGGCGCGGGCCGCGCTGGTCTCGCTCGTGGACCAGCCCGGCATCGGGCCGGCGGCCGTGCGCCGGGTGCTGGCCGCGTACGAGGACGAGAACTCGCTCGCCTCGGCCGCCTACGACGGCGTACGCGGGCATCCCGTCCTCCTCGGCGCCGCGCACTGGGCCGGGATCACGGCGACTGCGACCGGGGACCAGGGGGCACGCGCCTATCTGAAGCAGCACCACGACGCGATCACGCTCGTCGAGTGCGGGGACGTGGCCCAGCCCTACGACATCGACACGCCGGAGGATCTGGCGCACCTTGAGTGAACGCGGTGGCACGCGGAGCCACCCTTGCTCGACCCGGAGAATCTCGACATCAACAAACCATTGAACTTCCACAATGAGGAAACTAGTATCCACTGTTCAGAAGCGCCCTACCGCTCCCAGGGTGCTGCTCGCCGTACCCGGTTCGACTGGCACCCGGTGCCACCGCTGAAGGAAGTGACAGCTCATGTCCGCACCAGCGCCGTCCCCGCTGGCCATCGTCGACGCCGAGCCCCTGCCCCGGCAGGAGGAGGTCCTCACCGAGGCGGCCCTCGCCTTCGTGGCCGAGCTGCACCGCCGGTTCACGCCCCGTCGTGACGAGCTCCTCGCCCGCCGCGCCGAGCGCCGCGCCGAGATCGCCCGCACCTCCACCCTCGACTTCCTCCCGGAGACCGCCGCGATCCGCGCGGACGACTCCTGGAAGGTGGCCCCCTCCCCCGCGGCCCTGGACGACCGCCGGGTCGAGATCACCGGCCCCACCGACCGCAAGATGACCATCAACGCCCTGAACTCCGGTGCCAGGGTGTGGCTCGCGGACTTCGAGGACGCCTCCGCGCCCACGTGGGAGAACGTCGTCGGGGGTCAGATCAACCTGACGGACGCCTACACCCGCCGCATCGACTTCACCGACGAGAAGTCCGGCAAGTCGTACGCCCTGCGCCCGGACGAGGAGCTCGCCACCGTCGTCATGCGCCCGCGCGGCTGGCACCTGAACGAACGGCACCTGGTCGACGCGGACGGCATCCAGGTGCCGGGCGCCCTGGTCGACTTCGGCCTGTACTTCTTCCACAACGCCCAGCGGCTGCTCGACCTCGGCAAGGGACCGTACTTCTACCTCCCGAAGACCGAGTCGCACCTCGAGGCGCGGCTGTGGAACGACGTGTTCGTCTTCGCGCAGGAGTACACGGGCATCCCGCAGGGCACCGTCCGCGCGACCGTCCTGATCGAGACGATCACGGCGGCGTACGAGATGGAGGAGATCCTCTACGAACTCCGCGACCACGCCTCGGGGTTGAACGCGGGCCGCTGGGACTACCTGTTCTCCATCGTCAAGAACTTCCGTGACGGCGGCGCCAAGTTCGTCCTGCCGGACCGCAACGCGGTCACGATGACGGCCCCGTTCATGCGCGCGTACACCGAACTCCTCGTGCGCACCTGCCACAAGCGCGGTGCGCACGCCATCGGCGGCATGGCGGCCTTCATCCCCTCGCGCCGGGACGCCGAGGTCAACAAGGTGGCCTTCGAGAAGGTCCGCGCCGACAAGGACCGTGAGGCCGCCGACGGTTTCGACGGTTCCTGGGTCGCCCACCCGGACCTCGTCCCGATCGCCATGGAGTCCTTCGACAAGGTCCTCGGTGACCGGCCGAACCAGAAGGACCGGCTGCGCGAGGACGTCCACGTCGAGGCCGCCGACCTGATCGCGATCGACTCGCTGGAGGCCAGGCCCACGTACGACGGCCTGGTCAACGCCGTCCAGGTCGGCATCCGTTACATCGAGGCCTGGCTGCGCGGGCTCGGCGCGGTCGCCATCTTCAACCTCATGGAGGACGCGGCCACCGCCGAGATCTCCCGCTCCCAGATCTGGCAGTGGATCAACGCGGGCGTCGAGTTCGAGCGCGCGGGCGACACCGTGAAGGCCACCCCGGAGCTGGCCCGCGAGGTCGCCGCCGAGGAGCTCGCGAGCATCCGCCGGGAGATCGGCGAGGAGGCCTTCGCGGCGGGCCACTGGCAGCAGGCCCACGACCTGCTGCTCCAGGTCTCCCTCGACGACGACTACGTCGACTTCCTCACGCTGCCGGCCTACGAGCAGCTGCGCGGCTGATCACCTCGCTCACCTGTCCGAGTGGCCCAGGGACCTCCCCGGGGCCACTCGGTCGCGTACGGCCTGCTTCACCGCCGTCGGCTCCGGGAAGCCCTGCTCGCGCCGGTCCCAGACGACCTCGTCGTCGACGCGCACCACGAACACCCCGCCCGTGCCCGGCTTGAGGGACAGCTCCCCCAGCTCCGCCTCGAAGGTGGTGAGCAGTTCCTGCGCCAGCCAGGCCGCACGGGGCAGCCAGCGGCACTGGGTGCAGTACTCGATCTGTACGACGGGACTCATCCGAGGTGCACCGACCAATCCTGTTGCGCGGCCGGTTTGCCGTGCAGGTCGGGGACCCGCTTGAGCCAGCTCGGCCGTCCTTGTTCCGTCCGCGCCGCCCGCAGGGCCTCCTCGGCGGCGAGTTCCTCCCGGCTGGGGAAATCGGTGGGGAGCCAGTCGGCGGAGGCCCGCACACGCGCGTGCAGGTAGTCGACGTACGCCTCGCGCATCTCGGCGGGCGTGGCGAAGTCCGTCAGCCAGGCGTCCGGCACCTCCGCGACGATCTCCCGCAGCAGCTCGCGCGTCACCCTGGGCGCCAGTTCGGCGTCGGCGGCGCGTACGTCGGGGCCGAAGGGGCCGAGGGCGTGGTGGCGGAAGTCGTAGCGCCTGGCGGGCTCGGAGCCGTCCCAGCGATGGTGGAAGACGAGGGCCGCGCCGTGGTCGATCAGCCACAGCCGCGGGGGTGCGACGCCGAGCGTCGGCCAGACCATCAGGTTGGAGCTGTGCACTGTGCGGTCGACGTTCACGGTCAGTGCGTCGAGCCAGACCACCCGGCCCGCCTCCAGCGGATCGACCCGGCAGTGCCGGGCGACCTCGGGGGTGAAGTCCCTGGCGCCCGGCAGATGGTCCATGCCGAGGTTCACCCCGGCGCTGGCCGCGTGCAGGTCCCGCACCTCCTGGTGCGGCTCGCCGGCGGCGATCGCCGGGTCGAAGCGCACGAGGACCAGCTCGGGGAAGCGCAGTCCCAGCGCCCGCGCCAGCTCACCGACGATCACCTCGGCGACCAGCGCCTTGCGGCCCTGCGCGGAGCCGGTGAACTTCACGACGTACGTCCCCAGGTCGTCGGCCTCGACGACGGCGGGGACCGAGCCGCCGGACCGCAGCGGGGTCACGTATCGAACAGCAGTCACTTCGCGCAGCACACCGCTCAGGGTAGTTCAGCTCCTGGCACCGCCAGCGGGTTGGGCAGCGGCAGGTAGCGGGCGTCCGCCCCGTCCGCGCCCGTCCACCTGAGCAGCAGGTTGGTCTTGCCGGGGAGGGTCGGCGCGGTGCGCAGGGCGACGGCTTCGGGCAGGTCGTGGCGGGACAGTTCGCGGCGGGCGGCCGGCCAGGGGTCGAAGCCGGGCCGGCGTTCGGCGAGGGCCGCGGCGACCTCGCACAGGTGGTTCACGACCAGGCAGTACACCAGCCGCTCCCAGCCGGCCGCGCGCGGGACGTCCGAGAGCAGCTTCACGCCCTCCGCGTCCCGGAACAGCGCCTGCACGGGCATGCCGTCGGCGTCCACGGCGACCAGGGTGTTCTGCAGGTGCGCCTCCAGTACGACGCCGTGGTCGGCGAAGGCCGCCAGGGCGGGCGGGACGACCACGCCCAGGTACGCCTCCCACCAGGCCGCGGGGTCGTCGACGGTGTCGAGGGGGCTGCCCTCGAAGCCCTCCACGAGGGCGGCCGCGAGCAGCGGGGTCGCCCCGGGCCGCACATGGCCGCGCAGTCCGTCGCGCACCAGGACGGCGAGTTCCTCGAAGGCGAAGTCGGCGGTGCGGTAGCCACGGTCGCTCAGCCAGGCGGCGCTCGGGGGGCTCGCGGCGAAGGCGCTCACGACCGCTTCGTCCGTACGGCGGAGTTTGAGCAGGTCGTGGCGCCAGAGCCGACGGATGTCGTTGGTGATGCGGACGTCGAGACTGAACTTGAGGAAGAGATCGCGCGCGGGGGCGTACACCGTGCGGATCGCGGCCGTGGGCCAGGTCTCGAAGCCGGTCGCGCCGAGCCGGACCAGACGGCCGTCCGCGAAGGCCTCCGCGCAGCTCACCAGGCCGAGCTGCCAGGGATGGGCGGGCAGCAGCCGGTAACCGGGCGGGGCCTCACCGAGCGCGTCGAGGGCCGCGGTGTCGCCCTCCTCCACGACGGAGTCCTCGCGCACCCCGAGCAGGACCAGCGGGAAACGGGCATGGGCCTCGGGGGCGTACGGCAGCCAGGCGGCGACAGGACCGCCGCCGCGGGCCTTGGGGGCGGGGTGGTGAGGGTGGCCGGTGACGAGGGACTGCTCGGAGCGCAGATACGGGTCGCCGGGTGCCGTCGCCCGGTCGCGTGCCGTGAGCAGGGCGGCCACCGCGTCCCGGCTGTCGATCATCTCGGCGGGCAGCTCGTGGTTGGACACGCCCGTGTGCCGGGTCAGTTCCTCGGCGGTCAGTTTCACGAGCTCGGTGTGTCCGACCCGCCGCCAGCCGGTCGCCGTGCGCACCTCGGGCTCGGCGGGCCGCCGGTCGCCCCGCACCCTGAGCAGACGGCCGCTGGGCAGCCGGTGCACCGTGCGCTCGCCGGGTTCCGGGACCCGCTCGGCCACCTCGCGGAGCAGGCAGTTGAGCAGGGGCGCCGCCGCGTACGCGTCGGCGCGGTGGGCGGCGGCGGTGCCGGCCGGCGGGGGCAGGAGATCCACGCGGTTCACTCGTTCTCTACGGTTCATCCGGGGCGATGACGATCAGTATGTCTGCCGTGACCGGCCCGCTGTGCCACCAGTCGTACCCGAGGAGTCCGCCCGTGCACCGTCCCCCCGCCGCCGAGGTCCAGTTCGCCGAGGAGCTGGCCGTCCTGCGCCCCGACCTCGTGGCGCGGTACACGGCCGAGCTGCCGGGCGCCCGCGCGGCGGTGCTGTCCCGGCTGTGGCGGGGGCTCACGCACGAGCCGCTGCCCTGGGTCACGGCACGGGAGACAGGCCGAGAGGGGCTCACCCTGCGTCTCACGGACGGCCGCCGGCTGCACGGCCCGCTCCCGGACCCGTTCGCCACCGCCGCCCAGGTGCGCGCCGTGCATCTCGACGAGGCCGCCCACGACGATCCGGCGCGCCTGATGACCGGCCTCGGCGTACCGCACGGGACGGACTTCGCGGCCGAACTCGCCGACAGCGTGGCGTCGTTGGCGCTTTCGAGAGCCGCCCAGCCGCCCCTTTCCGAGGAGTGGCCCACGCACGACTGGGAGTGGGAGCAGCGGATCGTGGACGGGCACCCGTACCACCCCAACTGCCGTTCCCGGCCCGGCTTCTCGGTGGCCGAGCAACTGGCCTACGCGCCCGAGCACCGGCCGCTGGTCACCCTGGGGTCGGTCCCCGTGCCGGTCGAGGAGTGCCTGGTGACGGGCGCGTGGCCGGCGGGGCTGCGGGACGGGGGACGGCTGTTGCTGCCCGTGCATCCGTGGCAGGCGGAGCACGTGCTGAAGCGGGCCGTCCCGGAAGGCGCCCCGGCCCACCCGCTGATGTCCCTGCGCACCCTCGCCCTGACCGGCGGCGGGCCGCATGTGAAGACCGCGCTCAGCGCCCGGCTCACCTCGTCGGTGCGGGACATCTCCGTCTACTCGATCAGTGTGTCGGCGACCCTCTCGGAGTTCGCGGAGGCACTGGCGGGACGCATGGACGGGCTGCTGCACTTCACCCGCACCCTGGGGGCGGCGACGGCCGACTCACCGGATCTTGCGGCCGTGCTGCGCGAGTCCCCCCAGGTGTACGGCGACCGGGTCCTGCCCGTGGCCGCCCTCGCCGCCACCGGGCTCCCGGCATCCCCGGCGTGGCTGGCCGAGTTCGCCCGGCTCGCCCTCACGGCGGGGCTGCGGCTCCTGGAGCTCGGCGTCGCCCTGGAGGCTCACGGGCAGAACCTGCTCGTGGTCCTGTCCGAGTCGGGCGCGCCCCTCCGGCTGGTCTACCGGGATCTCGCCGACATCCGGATCAGCCCGGCCAGGCTGGCCCGGCACGGCATCCCCGTCCCGGCACTGTCCGGGCGGGTCGTCACCGACGACGAGACGACCCTGCGGCGCAAGCTGTTCGGCTCCCTGGTGGCCGGGGCCCTCGCGGCCACGGCGGGTTCGGCGCCCGCGTTGCGAGGGGCGCTGGAGTCGGCCGTACGAGACCTGCCGCGCACCCCCGATCTGGCGGCGCTGCTCGAAGGACCGCTGCCCGCGAAGGCGTTGACGCTGATGCGGCTGTCGCCGGGCACCCCGGGAGACCAGTGGACGGAACTGCCCAACCCCCTCCTGTGAGCGGCCGTTTTGGAGCCCGGCGCACCTGATCAATAGGATCCGGCGATGATCACAAGAAAACGGCTGGCGGCAGGAGTGGGCGCCCTGCTCGCCGCCCTGACGGCCGGGATCGCCTTCCCGGTCGCGGCGGCCGCCGGTGAACCCACGGGCGGCACCGCCCCGCAGGTCGATCTCGTCCTCGACGTGAGCGGCTCGATGCGGACCGCGGACATCGACGGCGGCACCCGGATGGCGGCGGCGAAGCGGGCCTTCAACGAGGTGCTGGACGCGACGCCCGAGGAGGTCCAGCTCGGCATCCGGACCCTCGGCGCCAACTACCCGGGCGACAACCAGAAGACGGGCTGCAAGGACACCGCGCAGCTCTACCCGGTCAGCACGCTGGACCGCACCGAGGCCAAGACACAGGTGGCGACCCTCTCGCCCACCGGCTGGACACCGATCGGTCCCGCGCTGCTGAAGTCCGCGGGCGACTTCACCGACAGCGCCTCCTCCAAGCGGATCGTGCTGATCAGTGACGGCGAGGACACCTGCGCCCCGCTGGACCCGTGCGAGGTGGCCCGCGAGATAGCCGCCAAGGGCATCGGGCTGACCATCGACACCCTCGGGCTGGTCCCGAACACCAAGATGCGGCAGCAGCTGAGCTGCATCGCGGAGGCGACCGGCGGTACCTACACCTCGGTCGAGCACGCCGACGAACTCAGCGACAAGGTCAACCAGTTGGTGGACCGCGCCGCCGACCCCGTGGTGACGCCGGTGGCCACCGAGGGGGCCGGCAGCTGCGCCGCGGCGCCCACGCTGAAGTCCGGTCTCTACACCGACCGCGAGGAGTTCACCCAGCAGCGCTGGTACCGGGTGGACGTCGATCCGGGCCAGGAGCTGCGGGCCTCGGTGAGCGTGGGGGCCGACCGGGCGGTGAACCCGTCGTACGGGGTGCTGCTGCGGGCGGTGACCGTGCACGGCCGGGAGATCGTGCGCGGGGAGGGCGCGGGCAACGGCCGTACCGATGTGATCTCCACCGGGCTCAGGTACCCGAAGGCGGAGAGCGACGACGAGGACGCCCCGGCCGAGACCGTGTGCCTCCAGGTCACCAGCTCCTTCTCGGCGGCCGCCGGGGTGAAGACCACCCCGGGTCTGCCCCTGGAGCTGACCGTCGACGTCGTGGACGGGCCGTCGCACGCGAGCGACGTGGCCTCCTTCGGCCTCGGGCGCGGCTGGTGGCTGCTCGGCGTGCTGATCCTCGCCGGTTTCGTCGCCGGTCTGCTGTGGGGCTGGCTGTCACGCTGGCGGGTCGCGGTCTGGAGGACCAACTGATGCGGATCACACGCGCGTTGAGCGTTTCCCTGCTGTTGCTGGGGCTGGCCGTCGCACCGGCGGCGGCCGACTCCTCACCGACGCCGACGGATTCGGCCTCGGCGGACGGTGACGCGCCCACCCAGGCGGGCACGTCCTTCCGTACCGCGACCGAGGTCGAGCAGGGGCAGACGGCCACGGCGAGCGGCTCCACCGGCGACTACCTGTACTGGTCGTTCCCCGCGGACGCCGGACAGCGCCCCACCGTGCGGGCGACGGTGAAGCTGCCGGAGACCCATGCCGCGCAGACCTGGCAGATCGACGTGTACGACGGTCTGCGCCGCCGCCAGTCCTGCCAGTACGGCGCCCAGACCCGCACCGCGGCGCAGGACGCCTCCTCGGTGGAGCTGGCCTGCACCCTGCGCACGGTCCGCGCCTGGTCGGAGACCTGGGCCAACGACCCGCTGCCGGGCACCTACTACATCCGGCTGACGGCCGTCGGCCTCACCACGGCCGACCTGGGTCTGCCGGTCGGCACCGAGGTCCGCACCGACTCCAAGGACATCGGCGGTTCGGCCGCGGTGGACGGTTCGCTGGCCGAGCCGCTGGTGCCGGGGATCGCGGTGAAGTCCGAGGCGGACAAGGAGGGTTCGGAGGACTCCTCCGCCGTTCTGTCCGCCATCGAACCCGAGGACGGCTGGTCCTCGGGATGGTGGTCCGACCGGTGGGTGTGGACCGCGATCGGCGGGGTGCTCGCCGCGCTGGCCGGGGTCGGCGGATACGCGCTGACCCGTGGCTCGGGACGGCCCTCCCGGGTACCGCCGGGCGCCTGACAGCTCGTCCGGACAGCTGATGGTTCATCAAGAAGGCCCGCTCCGGCGGGCCTTCTTCCTTTGCGCCCGCCCGCTCACCCCGCCCGCAGCGCCTTGGCGATCGTGCCGTCCCCGGTCACCCGGACCCGCCCGTCCCGCACCGCGCCCGGGAGGCTCAGCTCCCCGCGGCTGAGCGCCTCGCAGGTCCCGGCGTCCAGGACCAGCCGCGCGTCGGGCTCACCGGGGGCCGGCCCGTCGCCGTACGCGGGACCGTCCTGCGCTCCGCCGACGTGCAGATGGAACTCCCCTTCCTCCAGCCGCACCTCGACGAGCCCCTCGCCCTCCAGCGCGCGCAGCAGGGGCAGCGCGAACCAGTGCGCGCGTACGGCGTCGGTGGGCCGCCGTTCACCGAGTTCGGGTTCGCCCCAGGTGCCGAGTGCCTGCAGCACGGGCAGCAACTCGGCTCCGCGCGGGGTGAGTTCGTACACGTAGGCCGCGCCGGGCGGGGGCAGCCGGCGCCGTGTGGTCAGGCCGTCGCGCTCCATGTCCTTCAGCCGTGAGGCGAGCACGTCGGTGCTCACGCCGGGCAGGTCGGCGTGCAGGTCCGTGTAGCGGCGCGGGCCCGACAGCAGTTCCCGGACGATCAGCAGGGTCCAGCGGTCGCCCACGACGTCGAGGGCGCGGGCCGCGGAACAGTACTGGTCGTAGCTTCGGCGAGGTGACATGCGACGCAGTCTAGACAAGTTGTTGGACTTTCCAAGCTCCTACTTGGTAAAACCAAGCAACACACGAAACCGGAGAGGCGGCAGCGCATGGAGTTCCGGCAGTCGAGCAAGCTCAGCGAGGTCTGTTACGAGATCCGCGGCCCGGTGATCGAGCACGCCGACGCACTGGAGGAGGCGGGCCACAGCGTGCTGCGCCTCAACACCGGCAACCCCGCCCTGTTCGGCTTCGAGGCGCCGGAGGAGATCCTCCAGGACATGATCCGGATGCTTCCGCAGGCGCACGGCTACACCGACTCGCGCGGCGTCCTCTCCGCCCGCCGGGCGGTGGCGGGCCGCTACCAGACCCTGGGCCTGGAGGTCGGCGTCGACGACGTCTTCCTGGGCAACGGCATCTCCGAGCTGATCTCGATGGCCGTCCAGGCGCTGGTCGAGGACGGCGACGAAATCCTCATCCCCGCACCGGACTTCCCCCTCTGGACGGCGGTCACCACGCTCGCCGGCGGCAAGGCGGTCCACTACCTGTGCGACGAACAGGCCGACTGGTACCCGGACCTGGACGACATGGCGTCGAAGATCACCGACCGCACCAAGGCCGTCGTCATCATCAACCCGAACAACCCCACCGGCGCGGTCTACCCGAAGGAGATCATCGAGGGCATCCTCGACCTCGCCCGCCGGCACGGCCTGATGGTCTTCGCCGACGAGATCTACGACCAGATCCTCTACGACGACGCCGTGCACCACTCGGTCGCCGCGCTCGCCCCCGACCTGGTCGTGCTGACCTTCTGCGGCCTGTCCAAGACGTACCGGGTGGCAGGCTTCCGCTCGGGCTGGCTGGTGGTCACCGGGCCGAAGCAGCACGCGAAGAACTACCTGGAGGGCCTGACCATGCTGGCCTCCATGCGGCTGTGCGCCAACGCCCCCGCGCAGTACGCCATCCAGGCCGCGCTCGGCGGCCGCCAGTCCATCCACGAACTGACCGCGCCCGGCGGCCGGTTGTACGAACAGCGCACCGTGGCCTGGGAGAAGCTCAACGAGATCCCCGGCGTCTCGTGCGTGAAGCCGAAGGGCTCGCTCTACGCCTTCCCGCGCCTCGACCCCAAGGTCCACAAGATCCACGACGACGAGAAGTTCGTCCTGGACCTGCTGCTGCGGGAGAAGATCCAGGTCGTCCAGGGCACCGGTTTCAACTGGCCGACCCCGGACCACTTCCGCATCCTGACGCTGCCTCACGCGCAGGACCTGGAGGCGGCGATCGGGCGGATCGGACGGTTCCTGAGCGGGTATCGGCAGTAGCTGGTGGTGTGGAAGGGATTCACGCCCGGGGGAAGCGGGGATGCCGTAGGGTACGGCCACTGATCCCGGGGGCCGGGGGGATCGGGGGATGGGGGACCCCAGGTGTTGATGTCTCGTCGGCGTGCGTTGGGCACGCCCTCGTCCTTACGCGGCCGCCTCACGCTGCTCGTCCTGCTGGTGGTTCTCGCGGGCAGCCCGTGGGTGCAGCGTCCGCTCTCGGACTACTACACCGAGAAGTTCTACATAGAGCTGTCCGACGACAAGATCCTGCGCTGGCTCGTGGAGGCCGCGTTCCTGCCCCGCTGGGGGGTGTCCGGCGAACGGTACGGCGGCACGTCCGCGCTGGTCGTCAACGATCTCGCCGTCCTGGTCCTGCTCGCGGCGCTCGCGTTCCTCGCCAGGCGGCTGTGGGCCCGCGGGGCCGCCGGCCCGCTGCGCTGCCTCGCCGCGGGTGTGCTGGCCGCGGCGCTGGCCAACCTGGTCTGGTGGGGCCTGCACGAGGCCTTCGTCGACGACGTGCCGCTCGCACCGGCCGACATCCTGGCGAAGGAGCTGCTGCGCGGCGCTCTCCTCTTCGGCCTCGCGGCCGGCGCCCTGCTCGCGCTGCTGACCGCCGGTCTGCCGAGAACAGTCAAGGGCGCCGTCCCGGCGCCGCTCCGCCGCTGGAGAGAGGGAGGGCTCGGCATGACGACCGCGCCGGTGCACATGCCGGTCGGGAGCGCGCCGGGTGACGTCACCCGGTATCTGTGCGCCGCCGCCTACGTCGACGAGAGCTTCGCCGAGCGGGTGGTCGAGGACCTCCTGGCCGACGAGGCCGGCGCCGTGGCGGCCTCGCCCGACATCGACCTGGTGACGGTGGTGCGCCACTGTCTGACGGCCCAGGAGCTGCGTCAGCGCCGCGATCTGCGGCTGACCGCGGCCTTCGCGGTCCTCGCGGTGTTCGCGCCCCTGTGGCTGGTGTTCGCCACGGTGCTCCCGTCGTCCGCCCAGCTGGCCCGCGGCCGGGCGAGCCGGGCCACCCGGGGCCATCACCAGCCCGAGAGTAGGCTCCTGGTGGGCACCGCGATCACGGCCGTCATCACCGTGCTCGTCGCCTTCGCCTTCGGCGTCCTCCTCGCGGCCCTGCCCGCGCCCGGCTTCGTGAGCTGGCTGCTGGGCGCCTACCTCGCCGGGGTTCCGGCCGTGCTGCTCTCCCTCGCGACGGTGGTGTTCGCGTACGTCACGGTCGTACGCCACGATCTCGCCGTCGACCGGCTGCTGCGCACGACCATGACCCGCGAGGCCTTCGCCCGGCAGCCGCGGCCGACCGTGCCGCGGCGCAAGTGGATGGCCGAGCGGCTGGCGGCCATCCGGGAGGCGCAGGACGGGAACGTCACGGTGTACAGCGGCTACACCCCCTTCATCGGCTACGCGGAGGCCGCCTCGCAGTGGTCGCTCGCCGTGCCGCTGCTGCCCGCGGGGCACCCGATGGGCGGGATCACGCGGCCCGGCGGCCCGGAGGCGTTCACCGTCACCGAGCTCGTCGACCACGTACGCGCGCGGCTGCGGGCGACCGCCACGCGCGCCACGGCGGACGGGACGGCGGCCGACCTCGCGGAGTCCCTCGCCACCCTGGTCGTCGAGGACCGGGTCTTCGCGAGCGGCACCAGCATCGGCGACGACGAGCGGTTCATCAAGGCCAGGAGCCTCACCCCGGCCGCACGGCTGTCGGCCGACGAGGTCCAGCGGATCACGGAGCGGCCCACCGGAGCGGTCCGCCACTATCTGGCGGTCCATGTGCCGCTGTGGGGCGGGGACGTGGTGCCGAGCGTGTTCCTGCACTTCTCGACCACCGGTCGGACGCTCCACCTGCACTGCAGCAACCACGTGCTCGGTCCGGTGCGCGCCGAGTACCACATCGTGGACCGGCTGCGCGGGCCCCTCTCCCCCGCCGCGCGGCGGGGAGTGCTGCTGGACGCCGTCCCCCGCACCGGCAAGGCCTTCTCCGCGGCCCCGTTCAGGGCCCTGCGGCAGGCCTACTTCGACGAGCGGCACAGCAGACGGATGGTGGACGAGCTCAAGGCCCTGGAGCAGGACCCGGTCTACGACTTCGGCGCCCGGGTGAGCGTCCGGGAGCTGGCGCTGAGTCCGAAGTACCACAACTACTTCCAGGTCGTGGACGCCACACGGATCACGTCCCTGGTGGAGCGCCACACCCTCGCCGCGATCCGTGAGTTCCTCGACGCGCGCGGCTACGACATCACCGACTTCCGCGCCCAGCAGCAGACCATCCTCAACCAGGGGCTCATCCAGCAGGGCGGGACGAGCATCATCGGCAACCAGGCGATCGGCACGGGCGCGACCGCCACGCAGAACGTCCCGCAGCAGCCGGGTGCTGCGGCCACGGGCGCCGTCGGCGGCTCCGGCAAGTAGGCCGGGCCGTCCGTTCTTGCGAGCAGGAGATCCTCATCATGGGCAACGACGACAGCCGCCAGGACCCTCCGGTCAACAACGGCGTCATGATCAGCGGCGGCACCCACCACGTGGGCAACCAGGCCGTGGGGCACCGCGCCCAGGCCTTCTCCGGCTCGGTCTCCTTCCAGCCCCAGGACGCCGAGCGCACGGCCGAACTGCTCGCGTACGTCGAGCGGTTGCTGGAGGAGCACCGGGCCCTGCTCGCGGACCCCGACGCCACCACCAGGGAGCTGCGCCGGCTCCGCGAGGAACTCGACGAGCCCGAACCCCACCCCACGGTCCTGCGCCGCGCCCTCGACCGCCTGAACGAGTTCGTACAGCCGGTGACACCGCTGGTCGTGGCGGTGGGGCAGCTCGCGCAGTCGGTGCAGGGGCTGCCGGGGGTCTGAGGGGCGGGCCGACGGGCCGCCTCCCGGCCGTCCGGCCCAGTCCGTCCTGCGCGGCGCCGGGGCCCTGTGGGACCGTGCTGGAAGGCGAGCGGGAAGGGCGGGCGCGTGGGTGATCTCTTTCTGGTGCGGCACGGCGAGACCGAGTGGTCGCGGTCGGGACGGCACACGGGACGGACGGACGTGCCGCTGACCGAGCGCGGCCGGGAGGAGGCGCGCCGTCTGGTGCCGCTGATCCGCTCCCACCGCATCGGCGCCGCCTTCGTCAGCCCCCTCCAGCGGGCCAGGGAGACCGCGGAACTGATCGGGCTGCACGACCTGCGGGTCGACGTCGACCTGCGCGAGTGGGACTACGGCGGCTACGAGGGCGTCACCACCGTCGAGATCCAGCGGGAGCGTCCCGACTGGTTCCTGTTCACGGACGGGGTGCCCCCCGGACCGCCCGACCACCCCGGGGAGAGCCCAGAGCAGGTCGGCGAGCGGGCCGACCGCGTGCTGGCCGAGGTGGACGCGGCGCACGCGAACACCGAGGGATGCGTGGTGCTGGTGGCGCACGGTCACTTCCTGCGGGTGCTCACCGCCCGTCGGCTCGGGTTGCCCGCGTCGGCCGGGGCGCTGTTCCAGCTGGCCACCGGGACGCTGTGCCGGCTGGGGACCGAGCACGGGCGGCCGGTGATCGCCGGGTGGAATGTCAGACCCCCGTCGTAGCCTTCGAAGCGGAGGGGCGGTGATCCGTGCGGCCCGTCGTACGGCCCCCTCCCGAGGAAGGAGCACGCCGTGACGCGACCGCCCACCGCCGCGCAGCGGCGTGTCATCGACGCCGCCGATCCCGTCACCGGGCGGATCAAGGGCACCGACGCCCAGCTGGACGCACTGGTGAAGCGCGGCCTGGCCTTCCGGCATCCCCGCCCGCCGCACGACCACTTCCTGACACCGGCCGGGCACCGTGTACGGGAGACGGCCGAGAAGGCGCCCGAGCGGCCCGTCGACGACCCGCCCAGCGGTGTGTTCGCCGCGTACGTCGGCGGCACGCCGGAAGCCGTGGACACCGGTCCGGCCCGCACGCGTGAGGTGCACAGCGCCTGGCAGGGACTGCTGGAGCTGCGCCGGATGACCAACCCCGACGGGGCGACGGACCGGCCCTGCGGCTGGGAGCGCGCCCATCTGGTGCAGGCGGCCGCGCTGGCGCTGGAGGCGGCCGGGCACGCTCCGGAGGCGGGCGGCTCGCCCGGCTACCGGGTGCGCGCGACCCCGCAGCCCGAGGCCGTGGCCGTGCACGCCCCGGACGGTGAGGCGCTGCGGGCCTGCGCGAGCACCCTGGAGCGGGCCGGCTGGCAGGCCGGCGAGTACACGCAGCCGCGCACCAGGAGCCGCTACCTGCTGGCCTCGCCGCGCCGGGTGTAGGGGCCACATGTCAGGATCGGGTGCAGCAACTGCCGTGGTGTGAGAGGGGATTGACGTGAGCGAGCCGTTTTCCGTGCCGGTGACCGTCCGCGGGTACGAGACGGACGTACAGGGCCACCTCAACCAGAGCGTGTACCTCAACTACGCGGAGCACGC
Organism: Streptomyces sp. SAI-135; assembly: GCF_029893805.1. Lineage (NCBI taxonomy): Bacteria > Bacillati > Actinomycetota > Actinomycetes > Kitasatosporales > Streptomycetaceae > Streptomyces > Streptomyces sp. SAI-135. The sequence continues at coordinate 7,247,102 of NZ_JARXYP010000002.1, read as the reverse complement.
CCGCTGGTCGCTGCTCAGGGCCGCCGGGATCACCCAGGCCGCGCTCATCGGCAGCGGGGTGGGACCGGTGGCCCTGGAGACCACCATCCGCTACCGGCGCGAGCTGCTGGCGGGCGACGAGGTCGAGGTGAGCTGCGCGTTCGAGTGGGGCGAGGGCAAGACGTTCCGGATACAGCAGACGATCCGCAAGAAGGACGGCACCGTGGCCGCCGAGATCACCGCGGTCGGCGGGCTGATGGACCTCAAGGAGCGGCGCCTGGTCGCGGACGCGGGCGGGGTGTTCAAGGCGCTGGCCACGGACCCGAGCCTGCTCTAGCCCAGGCCACTGGCCGCGGTGGGGCTGCTACGGCGGGCTGGTGCGGAGGCTGCGGGGCTGCGGTTGTGCCCCGTCCTGCGGTCCAGCCGGCGCGGGCGCGTCGTGGCTGGTCGCGCAGTTCCCCGCGCCCCTGAGTGGGTGCGGTCACCCTTCCCCCGAGGAGCGAGGTCCGCCGAACGCCCCCGCGTGGTCCCGCGCCCACTCCCGGTACGTCCGCGCCGGACGCCCCAGCACCTCGGCCACGTCCCCGGTGACCACCGCGTTGCCGCCCTCGGCCACGAAACGGACGCTCCGCAGCATCCCCTGTGCCGACTCCTCGCTCCAGCCGGACGCGACCAGCAGTTCACGCGTCTGGGCGGGGGTCAGGTCACGCAGTTCCACCCGGCGGCCGAGCACCTCGCCGAGCGTGGCCGCCTGCTCCTGGGGGCTGAGCGTCTCGGGGCCGGTCAGGGTGTACGTCCGCCCCGCGTGCCCCGGTCCGACCAGCGCCGCGACCGCGGTCTCGGCGACGTCCCGCGGATCCACGACCCCCTGCCGGCCCGAGCCCAGCATGTTCGGCACCGGCTCACCCGAGCGGAGCGGCCCCGCCCAGCTCAGCGTGTTGGACGCGAAGGCCGACGGCCGCAGCAGCACCCACTCCAGGCCGCTCTCCCGGACCGCCTCCTCGCCGTGGCCGTGCGCGATCCCGCCCAGGCCCGTCCTGGGGTCCCCCGCGCTGATCGCGGACAGCTTCACCACGCGCCGCACCCCCGCCGCCCGGGCCGCCTCCACCATCCCTCGGTCGCTGTCGGCGTCCTCCGGTCCGAAGACGCCCACGAGGAAGGCGGTGTCGGCGCCCGTCATGGCCGAGGCCACGGAGTCCAGGTCGCGGTGGTGCCCCCGGGCGGCCTCCACCCCGGGCGGCACCTGGGCCCTGCCCGGGTCCCGGGTGAGCGCGCGCACCTTCTCGCCGCGCGCCACGAGGCGTCGTACGACATCACTTCCGATGGTGCCCGTGGCACCCGTGACAAGGATCATGACCACCACGGTGGGCGCCGCACCGCCGGGGCCGATAGGAAATTCCGGCACGTTTCGTGTCCCCGAACCCCCTGTTCCCGCGCTTACGGTGGACGTGTGACCAACTCCGTTTCCGAGCGGGCCCCCGACGCTCCGGGTCCGTGGATCGCCGGGACCGGGGTCCTGGCCGTGGCGGCGGATCCCGGGAGACCGTTCGTCCGGCTGCCGGACCCCAGCACCAAGGTGATCGTCCGCAGCGAGGCGCGGGGCCGGACGGCCCTGCTGGTCTCGGGGCCCCGGGTGCGGGCCACCTACCACGAGGGCAAGAGGGACGTGTCCTGCGTGGAGGTGCGGCTCGCGCCCGGCACGACCCGCCCGCTGCTGGGCGTCCCCGCCATCGACCTCGTCGGACGGATCGTGCCGCTGGAGGCGCTGCCGAGCCCTGCCGCGCGGCGGCTGGCGCGCGAACTCGCTTGTCTGGAGCCCGAAGAGGTCGCCGCCCGGCTCACGGAGGTCCTCCCGGACCGGCTGCCCACCGCTGCCGAGGGGGCACGCGCCGAACTCCTGCGGGCCGCGGTCGCCGCCCTGTCCGTCCGCTCGGGCCGCACACCCGGCCATGTCCGCGACGTGGCTCGTGAACTCGCTGTCAGCGAGCGGCAGTTGCGCAACCTGTTCAGCGAGGGGGTCGGGCTCTCCCCCAAGCACTACGCCCGCATCGACCGCGTCCGCGCCGTGCTCTCCCGGGCGACCGGTCTCGCCCCGGCCGAACTGGCCGCCGAGACCGGCTACTACGACCAGTCCCACATGACGTCCGACTTCCGCACCCTGATGGGTGTGCCGCCGCGCTCCTACTTCTCCGGCCGGCTTCCCGCTCCGGGGGCCTGCCAGGTGATCGACAGCCTGTGAACCGGCCTCACAGTGATCCGCCACCGGCCCCTCACGGCACTCCCGGGCCGGCGCGCGACACTCAACCCACCTGCACAGCGCCCCGCAGGGAGACGACGTGGCTTTCCTGTCCGGAGCGGCCGCCCGCCGCACCCTGCTCGCCGCCCTCGGAGCCGGAGTGCTGAGCTCCCGGTGGCCCGCCGCCGAGGCCGCGGGTCCGACCGGGCTGGACGACCCGGTCAAGAAGGACCTCGCGATGCGCCTGGTGTCCAGTGCGGAGAACTCCTCGCTGGACTGGGAGGCGCAGTACGCGTACATCGAGGACATCGGCGACGGCCGCGGCTACACCGCCGGCATCATCGGTTTCTGCTCCGGTACCAGTGACATGCTGGCGCTGGTCGAGCTCTACACGGAACGGGTCCCCGGCAATCCGCTGGCCCGCTATCTGCCCGCGCTGCGCGCGGTGGACGGCACCGACTCGCACGACGGGCTGGACCCGGACTTCCCCGCGGCCTGGCGGGAGGCGGCGAAGACCGCGCAGTTCCGCACCGCGCAGCGGGACGAGCGGGACCGCGGCTACTTCGACCCGGCGGTCGCGCGCGCCAAGAAGGACGGCCTCGGCACCCTCGGCCAGTTCGTCTACTTCGACGCGATGGTCATGCACGGTCCCGGCGAGGAGGCCCTGAGCTTCGGCGCCATCCGCGACCGGGCCCGCAAGGACGCGCACACCCCCGCGGACGGCGGCGACCAGACGGCGTATCTGCACGCCTTCCTGGACGCCCGGGTGCGGGCGATGAAGCAGGAGGCCGCGCACAGTGACGTGAGCCGGGTCGAGACCGCCCAGCGGCTGTTCCTCACCGCGGGCAATCTCGACCTGGACACTCCGCTCAAGTGGAAGGTGTACGGGGACGGTTACGAGATCGGCTGAGCGGGGACGGCCTCCATGGGGTGGGTGACGTCCTGGGCGTCCGGGTTCCGGCCCAGGTGGTTGAAGACCAGGTTCAGCGCCACCGCGGCCACACAGCCGGTCGAGATCCCCGAGTCCAGGACGATCCTCGCGGTCTCCGGGAAGGCGTGGTAGAACTCCGGCGCCGTGATCGGGATGATCCCGACGGCCAGCGAGACGGCGACGATCAGGACGTTGTTGTCCTTCTCCAGGCCCGCCTTGACCAGGGTCTGGATGCCGCTGGCGGCCACCGAGCCGAACAGGACCACTCCGGCGCCGCCGAGCACCGGGCGCGGTACGACGGCGATGAGCGAGGCGGCCATCGGGCACAGCCCCATCAGCACCAGGAAGGCACCGCCGGTGGCGACGACGTAGCGGCTGCGGATCCTCGTCATGGCCACCAGGCCGATGTTCTGGGCGAAGGCGCTGCACATGAAGCCGTTGAAGAGGGGACTGATCGCGGAGCCGAGGGTGTCGGCGCGCAGGCCCGCCGCGATGGTCCGCTCGTCGGCGGGACGTTCGACGATCTCGCCCAACGCCAGCATGTCCGCGGTCGATTCGGTCATCGAGACCACCATCACCACGCACATCGACACGATCGCGGCGATCTGGAACCGCGGGGCGCCGAAGTGGAACGGGGTGGGAAAGCCGACGACGGCCGCGTCGGTGACGGGTGCGAAGTCCGTGGCGCCGAAGGGGATCGCGAGGAGCGTGCCGGCCACCAGACCGAGGAGCACGGCGATCTGCTTGACGAAGCCTCGGGTGAAACGTCGTAGGACGAGCACGATCGTCAGCGTGGCCGCCGCCAGGCCCAGGTTCGTCGTCGAACCGTAGTCCTTCGCGGCCGGGTCGGGCCCCTGTGCCCAGCCGAAGGCGACCGGCAGGAGGGACACTCCTATCAGGGTGATGACGGTCCCGGTGACCACGGGCGGGAAGAAGCGGATCGCCTTGCTGAAGAAGGGGGCGGCGAGGAAGCCGAGGAGTCCGGCGACGATCACCGCGCCGAAGATGACCGGCAGGGCCTCGGACCTGTCGTCGGTGGAGGCGACGATCGCCGTCATGGGGGCGACTCCGGCGAAGGTGACGCCGTTGACGAAGGGCAGCCGGGCGCCGATCCGCCAGATGCCGAGCGTCTGGAGGAAGGTGGCGAGGCCCGCGGTGAACAGGCAGGCGCCGGTGAGGAAGGTGAGGTCGGTGGCGGAGAGGCCGATGGCCGCGCCGACGATCAGGGGCGGGGCGACGACTCCGGCGTACATGGCGGCCACGTGCTGGAGGCCGGTGGTCGCCATCTTGAGGGCGGGGAGCTTTTCGTCGACGGGGTGGACTGACACTGCGGCTCGCCTCCGGGCGGTTGCACGTCGGCACTGACGTGGGTTTCAGGGAGGTGGTGCGCGGCCGTGCGGGGACCGTGTGACGGGGACCGTTCCGGGGCGCGTGCGTCCGACACGCGCCCCGGGCACGGCCGCCGTGGACACCACGGGGCGTCCACGGCTGCCGGCCGGGAGCCGTCCCTCCCGGCCGGAGATCGATGCCGTACGGGACTCAGTGACCGGCGATCCGGGCCAGGCGCTGCGCCTGCTCCCGCGTCGAGCGGGCGATGAGGTCCTCGTCGACGTGCAACAGGCGTCCGTTCTCGACGATCTGACGGCCGTTCACGAACGAGGCCGTGACCGGTGCCGCCGCGCCGAAGACCAGTGCGGTGACCGGGTCGGCGATCGAGGCGTGGGCGAGGGTGTCGAGCTTCCACAGCACCAGGTCGGCGAGCTTGCCCGCCTCCAGGGAGCCGGTCTCGGCCGCGCGGCCCAGCACCTGGGCGCCGCCGTACGTGCCCAGACGCAGGGCCTGGCGGGCGTTCAGGGCCGCTTCCCGGTGCGCTCCGAGCCGGTTGATGAGCAGGGCGTTGCGCAGCTCGGTGTGGAGTTCACCGGACTCGTTGGACGCGGTGCCGTCGACGCCGAGGCCGACCGGGACACCGGCCGCGAGCATGTCCGGGACCCGTGCGATGCCCGCGGCGAGCCGGGCGTTGGAGGAGGGACAGTGGGCCACGCCCGTCTTCGTCCGGGCGAAGGCGGCGATGTCGGAGTCGTTCATGTGGACGCAGTGCGCCATCCACACGTCCTCGCCGAGCCAGCCGGTGGACTCGAAGTAGTCGGTGGGACCCATGCCGAACAGTTCCTTGCAGAACTGCTCCTCCTCGACGGTCTCCGAACCGTGGGTGTGCAGCCGAACCCCGAGCCGGCGGGCCAACGCGGCGCCCTCCCGCAGGAGTTCGGTGGAGACGGAGAAGGGCGAGCAGGGGGCGACGGCGACCTGGGTCATGGCGTCGAAGGAGGAGTCGTGATGTTCCTTGACGGTGGCCTCGGTCGCGGCGAGGGCGCCCTCCAGGGTCTCCACGGCGAAGTCCGGGGGCAGACCGCCGTCCTTCTCGCTGCGGTCCATGGAGCCGCGGGCGAGGGTGAAGCGGACGCCCGTCTCGCGGGCGGCGCGGATGATCGCGCCGGACAGGTCGCCGGAGCCGGCGGGGAAGACGTAGTGGTGGTCCATGGCGGTGGTGACGCCGCCGCGGGCCATCATCGCGAGCGAGCCCTGGGCGGCGGCGTAGACCATCTGCTCGTCGATGCGCGCCCAGGTCGGGTACAGCGCGACGAGCCAGTTGAAGAGGTTGTGGTCGGTGGCCAGGCCCCGGGTGATCCACTGGTAGTAGTGGTGGTGGGTGTTTACCAGGCCGGGGGTCACCAGGTGGCCGGTGGCGTCGATACGGCGGTCGACGTTCTCCAGGCCCTCGGGGGCCCTGCCCGCGCCGAGCGACTCGATGCGGTTGCCGGCGATGACGACGTACCCGCTCGGGTACTCCGTGTCGTGCGCGTCCACGGTCGCGATCGAACAGTTCTCGATGACGATGCGCCGGTCTGCTGCCATGGTTCGTCCTTTGGGCTGGGTGGAGAGGGCACGGCAGGACCCCGGGAGTTTGAGTGCCGCGGCCGGAGGGCCTTTCCGGAGCCCTTGCCCGGCCGCGGGTGCCGCGATGGAGTTGCTAGAGGTTCGTGAGGTCCACCGGGATCCTCGGCTCGGCGCCGTCCCGCAGGACGGTTGCCTCGATCAGGCCGTAGGGCCGGTCGGCGGCGAAGTACACCTCGTTGTCGTTCTTCAGCCCGAACGGCTCCAGGTCCACGAGGAAGTGGTGCTTGTTCGGCAGCGAGAAGCGGACCTCGTCGATCTCGGTCCGGTTCTCGATGATCCGGGCGCCCATCTGGTACAGGGTCTGCTGGAGCGAGAGCGAGTACGTCTCGGCGAAGGCCTCCAGCATGTGCTTCCTGACCTGCTCGTAGGACGTCTCCCAGTCGGGCGTCTGCTGCTCGTCGTCCGACCAGTTGAAGCGCCAGCGGCTGGACACCTCGGTGGCCAGGATGCGGTCGTACGCCTCGGGCAGGGTCGTGTACTTGTCCTTGACGTAGCCCCAGAACTCGGAGTTGGTCGAGTTCATCACGGTCAGGTCCTTGAGCCCGGAGACCACCTCCCAGGACGAGCCGTCGTAGGTGATCTGCGTCAGCCGGGTCTCCTGGCCCTGGCGGACGAAGGAGTGCCGGTCCTCGCCGGCCGTTTCGATCCGCTCCCAGGCGTACTCCTCGATGCGGATACGGGCCGTCCTGATCGGCTCCTGCGAGGTCACGAAGTGGCGGGCGAGGTGGATGCCGAACTGCTCGGCGGACTCGATGCCGTGCTCCTTGGCGAACGCGTACACCGTGTTCTTGGTGGTGTCGGTCGGCAGCACGTTGGCGTTGGAGCCGGAGTAGTGGACCTCGTCCATGTCGCCGCTCAGCGACACCGAGACGTTGAGGTCCTTGATGTGGTGGGTGGTGCCGTCCCGCGTGATCTTGACGACTCGGTTCTCGGCCTTGCCGTACTGGTTCTGACCCAGAATGGGGGGCATTGCTCGCTAGCTCCCTCGGTAAACGGAGTAGCCGAACGGGTTGAGCAGCAGCGGTACGTGGTAGTGCTCGCCCGGCTCGACGGCGAAGGTGATCGCCACCTCCGGGAAGAACACACCGGCACCGCTGTCCCGATTCGCGGGGGCGTCCTGCTGCGCATCGGCTTGCTTCTTCGAGAAGTACGGCTCCACCGCGAAGTCGAGCCGTACGTGGGTGGTTCCCTCCGGCAGCGCCGGCAGGTCCTTGCACCGCCCGTCCGCGTCGGTCGCGGAGCCGCCGAGCGCCTGCCAGTCGGCCTGGCGGCCGGCGCGGGCCGCGAGTTCGACACGGACGCCCTCGGCGGGGCGGCCGGCGCTGGTGTCCAGGATGTGCGTGGACACGGATGCGGTGGTGCTCGTGCTCATGGTCAGGCGTCCTCTTCGACGATGCGGGCCAGCCGGATGCGGTTGATCTTGCCCAGCTCGGTGCGCACGATCTCGCGTTCGCGCTCCGGCGCGTTGCCGATCCGCTCCTTGACCGCGTCCCGCATCTGCTCGGCGGTGCGGCCGGTCGCGCAGATCAGGAAGACATGCCCGAACCTCTCCTGGTACGCCAGGTTCAGGTCCAGCATCTCCGCCCTGAGCTCCTCGGAGGCGCCGGCCATGCCGCGCTGCTCGCGGGCGGAGGTCGGGTCGCCGGGTTTGGGGCGGCCGATCGGCGGGTGGCCGGCCATGGCCTCGGCGAGGTCGTCGGCGGTCAGCTCGCCCATGGCGGTGTCGCTGGTGGTGTAGAGGTCCTCGGCACTCGCGTAGGGGCGGGCGGCGAGCAGACGCCGAACCCACGCCGTCGAGGCGCACGCCTCCAGGAGGAGGGCGTGGGCCGCGTGCTCCTCCAGGACGTTGAACCGGGCCAGGCCGGGGGACGTGGAAGTCGAAGTCACGGGAGTCAGCTAACGCCCCCACGCGACACCACGTCAACACTTTGTTGAAAATTCGGGGTTACGAAACCCGTCGGGGTCCGCCGCCTACGTTTTGTCCCGGTTCAGGTAGTTGTAGACCGTGAAGCGGCTCACCCCGAGGGCGCTCGCCACGGTCTCCACGCCATGCCGTACGGAGAAGGCGCCGCGCGCCTCCAATATGCGTACGACCTCCTGCTTGGCCTTGCGGTCGAGGTCGGCGAGCGGCTTGCCCCGCCTGCGCTCCATGGCGGCCAGGATGTGATCGAGGGAGTCCGCGAGCTGCGGCAGCCTCACGGCGACCACGTCGGCGCCCGCCCAGGAGAGCACGACGTCGTCGGGGCCGGCCTCGTCCGGCGGGAGCATCTCGCCGCCCATGGCGTCGACCAGCGGCTTGACCGCCGCGATGAACGGCTCGTCGGCGCTCACGCGTCGACCTCCCCGACCACGTTCACCTGGAGGGAGATCCGGGTGGCGCCGGAGGCCAGGGTCCTGCGCAGCAGGGCGTCCACGGCGGTGAGCACCTCGTCGGCACCCCCCTCGGCGGTGTTGCCGAACGGGCCGACGTCCACCGCGTCCAGCGCGGCCGCCTCGATGACCTCGCGGGCCACGAGCGCGTGCGCCGGGGCCTCGTCGAGGTCGAAGGGCTCGGTCGTGAACTCCACTCTCAATCGCACGCGCACAACCTAACCCGAGGTGCCGTTTTCCGCCGGGCCCTCTTGACAACGCCTTCGACCCGACGGCAATCTTCCAATAAGCAGAAACTAACTTCCACATTATGGAACTAGTCGCTTACGGAACTACTCGACACGGAAGGGAGCGCCGACCCCGATGGGATTCGCCGACCAGCGCTTCAACGTCAACCTGTCGATCCTCTTCACGGAACTCCCGCTCCTGGAGCGCCCCGCGGCCGCCGCCGCGGCGGGCTTCACCGCGGTCGAGCTGTGGTGGCCCTGGATCGACACCCCGACCCCGGAGCGGTCCGAGCTCGACGCCCTGAAGAGGGCGATCGAGGACGCGGGCGTCCAGCTCACGGGCCTGAACTTCTACGCCGGCGAGCTGCCCGGTCCGGACCGGGGTGCCCTGTCGATCCCGGGCGAGGAGTCGGAGCGCTTCCGCGCCAACATCGACGTGGCCGCCGACTTCGCGGGATCACTGGGCACCAAGGCGCTCAACGCCCTGTACGGCAACCGCGTCGACGGCGTGGACCCTGCCGAGCAGGACGCGCTCGCGCTGGAGAACCTCGTCCTCGCGGCCCGCGCGGCCGACCGGATCGGCGCGATCCTCCTGATCGAGGCCCTCAACAGGCCCGAGTCCCCGCGGTACCCGCTGGTGAGCGCGCCCGCGGCGGTCGGGATCGTCGACAAGGTCAACGACGCGACCGGCCTCGGCAACGCGAAGTTCCTGATGGACCTCTACCACCTGTCCATGAACGGCGAGGACCTGCCCGCGGTGATCGAGGAGTTCACCGGGAGGACCGGCCATGTGCAGATCGCCGACAACCCGGGCCGCGGCGCTCCGGGCACGGGCGCGCTGCCCCTCGCCGACCTCCTCGACCAGCTGAAGAAGGCGGGCTACGACGGCTGGGTCGGCCTCGAGTACAAGCCGGGCGACCGCCCGAGCGCCGAGGCCTTCGACTGGCTGCCCCGCTGACCCCCCTTTCCTGAGAGGCACCCCCTCATGAGCAACCTCGCGCATTCTTCCCACCCAGCCCGCCCGGCGATTGCTTGGATAGGTCTCGGCATCATGGGCTCCCCCATGTCCGAGAACTTGGTCAAGGCGGGTTACGACGTCACCGGTTTCACCCTCGAACAGGACAAGCTGGACCGGCTGGCCGCCGCCGGCGGCACCGCCGCCTCCTCGATCGCCGAGGCCGTGCGGGACGCCGACGTGATCATCACGATGGTGCCCGCCTCCCCGCAGGTGGAGGCCATCGCGTACGGCCCCGAGGGCATCCTGGACAACGCCCGCTCCGGCGCCCTGCTGATCGACATGTCCTCGATCACCCCGCAGACGTCCGTCGACCTGGCGAAGGCGGCGAAGGACAAGGGCATCCGCGTGCTGGACGCGCCCGTGTCCGGCGGTGAGGCCGGTGCGATCGAAGCCGTGCTGTCCATCATGGTGGGCGGCGAGCAGGCCGACTTCGACGAGGCCGAGCCGATCTTCGAGGCGCTCGGCAAGACCATCGTGCTGTGCGGTCCGCACGGCTCGGGCCAGACCGTGAAGGCCGCGAACCAGCTGATCGTCGCCGTGAACATCCAGGCGTGCGCCGAGGCCGTCGTCTTCCTGGAGAAGTCGGGCGTGGACCTGAAGGCCGCGCTGGACGTCCTGAACGGCGGTCTCGCCGGCTCGACCGTGCTGACGCGCAAGAAGGACAACTTCCTCCAGCGCGACTTCAAGCCGGGCTTCCGGATCGATCTGCACCACAAGGACATGGGCATCGTCACCGACGCCGCCCGCAATGTCGGCGCGGCCCTGCCCGTCGGCGCCGTCGTCGCCCAGCTGGTCGCCAGTCTGCGCGCGCAGGGCGACGGGGGCCTGGACCACTCGGCGCTGCTGCGGGCCGTGGAGCGGCTGTCCGGCGCGCGGGTCTGACGCCGGGTCCGACGGCCCCCGAAGACTCCGGGCGGCGCCACCGCTGACATCTGTCCTGTCGCGCCCAGGCGGTGGCGCCGCCCGGAACCAGCCCGGCCCCCGAGGCCGGTGGACGGGAGCGAGGAGACCTCGCTCCCCACAGACTCCCTGACCGCGCCCGACGGACCCGGCGACCCGGATGAGGGGTGGTCGCCCGGTACCGGGTGCGGCCAGGGGAGGACCGCGGCGGCCTGCGAGCCAGTGCGGTGGTGAAGGTCCCGGGCCCTCCTTCTTCGACCTGAGGGAAGGAGCGTGTCCCGGTCCCGTCGCGGCCGCCGCGGTCCCGGCAGTACCGCAGGAACCCAGAGCGCCGGATACGGACGGTCCCGTATCCGGCGCTCTGTCGTGTTCCCGGGGTGCGCAGCGCCGCGGATCGCAGGACTCTGAAGGCATGGCAGCACATCCAGCACAGCATCCCCATGTCGTGGTGCACGCTCCGGCCCTGGACGGGTCGCGGCGGGTCACCGCGGACGACGAGAACCTGGGCGTCGCCTCGCACCTGGACGACGTCGTAGAGCTGCTCCGGCTCGCCGACCTGGACCGCATCGAGGTCGAGGACGACGACGTCGTGGAGTGGCAGGGGGGCGGTCCGGACGACTGGCCGGGACTGTCCGAGCACCACGACCGGTGAGCGGGCGTACGACAGCGGTCGTACGCCCGCTACGGAATCCTCAAATCAAGCTCTGAACCTGGGGCAGGGGGCTTCAACGGGCCCCTGCCTCGGGCACATTCTCTACACGTGAGGGCCCGCCGGCACGGGGGCGGCGGGCCACACGACGGGGGAACGGCTTCGGGGGAGCCGGGCACGGGAAAGGGCGGTCCCGCCTTCACGGTGGGACCGCCCTTCGGCGTCCGGGGTGTCAGACCTTCAGCGGCTTGATCGACGTCGGCGCGTGGGCCGGCTCCGTCGCGATCTCCTCGAACTCGACCACGTTGCCGATGTCGTTCGTCGTCGACATCGAGATGTTGGTGACGCGCTCCAGGACGGCCTCGACGACGACCGGGACCTGGAACTCGGCGGCGAGCTTCTTCGCCTGCTCCAGGGCCGCGCCCAGCTCCGCCGGGTCGGTCACCCGGATCGCCTTGCAGCCGAGGCCCTCGGCGACCTTGACGTGGTCGACGCCGTAGACGCCCAGGTGCGGGGAGTTGACGTTCTCGAACTCCAGGTTGACCTGGAAGTCGATGTCGAAGGCGCGCTGGGCCTGGCGGATCAGGCCCAGGTAGGAGTTGTTCACCAGGACGTGGATGTACGGGATCCGGTGCTGGGCCCCGACGGCCAGCTCCTCGATCATGAACTGGAAGTCGTAGTCGCCGGAGAGGGCCACGACCTGTGCCTCCGGGTCGGCCTTGGCGACGCCCAGTGCGGCCGGGATCGTCCAGCCGAGGGGGCCCGCCTGGCCGCAGTTGATCCAGTGCCGGGGTCGGAAGACGTGCAGCATCTGGGCGCCGGCGATCTGGGAGAGGCCGATCGTGGAGACGTACCGGGTCTCCGGGCCGAAGGCCTTGTTCATCTCCTCGTAGACCCGCTGGGGCTTGATGGGGATGTCGTCGAAGTGCGTACGGCGCTGGAGGGTGGCCTTCTTCTCCTGCGCGGACGCGGCCCAGGCGCTGCGGTCGGGGAGCCGGCCCTCGGCCTTCAACTCCCCTGCCACCTCGACGAAGAGGGCCAGGGCCGCCTTCGCGTCGGAGGCGATGCCGTAGTCCGGGGCGAAGATCCGGCCGATCTGGGTGGGCTCGACGTCGACGTGGACGAACGTCCGGCCGGCCGTGTAGACGTCCAGTCTGCCGGTGTGACGGTTGGCCCAGCGGTTGCCGATGCCGAGGACGAAGTCGGACTCCAGGAAGGTGGCGTTGCCGTAGCGGTGCGAGGTCTGCAGGCCCACCATGCCGGCGTTCAGCTCGTGGTCGTCGGGCAGGACGCCCCAGCCCATGAGGGTCGGCACGACCGGGATGCCGGTCAACTCGGCGAACTCGACGAGAAGTTCGGCGGCGTCGGCGTTGATGACACCGCCGCCGGCGACGATCAGCGGGCGCTCGGACTCGCCCAGGAGCGCGAGCGCCTTCTCGATCTGGGCGCGGCTCGCGGCCGGCTTGTACACCGGGAGCGGCTGGTACGTGTCCGGGTCGAACTCGATCTCGGTGAGCTGGACGTCGATCGGCAGGTCGATCAGGACCGGCCCCGGGCGGCCGGAGCGCATGAGGTGGAAGGCCTGCTGGAAGACGCCGGGGACCTGGGCCGCCTCCAGGACGGTGACCGCCATCTTCGTCACCGGCCCCGCGATGGAGGCGATGTCGACGGCCTGGAAGTCCTCCTTGTGGATCACGGCGGTCGGGGCCTGGCCCGTGATGCACAGGATCGGGACCGAGTCGCCGGTCGCGGAGTACAGGCCGGTGATCATGTCGGTGCCGGCGGGTCCTGAGGTGCCGATGCAGACACCGATGTTGCCCGGGCGGGTCCTCGTGTATCCCTCGGCCATGTGCGAGGCACCCTCGACATGGCGGGCGAGGGTGTGGTGGATGCCCCCGGAGGCCTTGAGCGCGGCATAGAAGGGGTTGATCGCCGCGCCGGGGACACCGAACGCGTCCGAGACACCTTCGCGCTTGAGGATCTCAACTGCCGCGCGGGCAGCGGTCATTCGAGCCATCGAGTACTCCTGCTTCGACTGCTTCTACTGCTTCGGCTGTCGGATGCGTACTCCCGTCGCGCCCCGCGGTGAGTGCTTCCGCAATACGGAATAAGTTTTCTGCTATCTGGAAGCAATGTAGGTGGGTGGGTGAAGACCGTCAAGAGGCGGACAACCGGGCGGGCACTGGAGGACGATGTGGCCATGTCCGAGACCGTGTCGGTGCGCTGTCCGGTCTGCCGGCGCGAGCACCTCTACGCGGCGCCGTCGTACCCGTGCGAGTGCGGCGCCCCCGTCTGCCCGCCGCTGGACCGGTACGGGGCGCCCGCGGCCGTCGCCCACCAGGTGTGGGAGGAGGCGTGGGTCGCCGTGGAGTGCGCGGTCTGCGGGCGCAGGACGCAGTGGCCGCGGCCGGAGCTGGGCTGTGGCTGCGGGACGGTCCTGCGGATCCCGGTCGCCGGGGGCACGTGCCCGGAGTCCGGGGCGGGGGTGGGACGGGACGTGGAGCCGGGGGTGGAGCCGGGGGTGGAGGTCCCCGCTCCCCCGCGCCGTGCCTTCCAGCCGATCACGATCCGCACCGCGCGTGACGCGGTCACCGTCGCCGCGCTGTATCTGCGCTGGCTCGGCTACCAGGACATCCGGCGCGCGGACCAGCGGCCCCCGTCCGGCATCGGCCTCGCGGCCCGCGGGCTGCTGGCGCAGGTGGACCCGACCGTGCGGCCCGCCTCACCGCGTGACGTGGAGTGCCTGTGGCTGACGGCCATGACGGAGTCCTCGGACTGCGTGTACTTCTCCCTGGCCGGCTACACCACGGAGGCCCGCACCCGCGCCGACAGCCTCGGCGTCCCCCTGTTCGTCCTGGACCTGACGGGAACACCGCAGCCGGTCAACACCCTGGCGGACGAACTGAACGGACCGTAGCGGCGGGCCAGGCGGGTCGGCCCACGGGCCGGGGGGCGAGCCAGGACAGGGACCACACGCCCGAGCGGCCGGGGCCGGGCGAACTCGCGCGGCCCACCGGCCGGTGGGGGCGGGCGTTTTGCGCAGTTCCCCGCGCCCCTGGGCAGGTTGCAGTGCCCCGGCGCCACGGACGATCAGGGGCCGCCGCAGGCACTCAGGGGCGCGGGGAACTGCGCAGAAACGCCCGCCCCCACCGAACCCCCAGACGAACACGCACCGCCACACACACCCAGGGGCGCGGGGAACTGGTACACACGCCCCGGGCCGGCCACGCGCTCACCCCCGCGCGTACGTCTCCCGCAGCTCCACCTTCCGTACCTTCCCCGACACCGTCATCGGAAAGGCGTCGAGGATCCGGAGGCGGCTCGGGATCTTGTAGTGGGCCAGTCTGCCGTCGCAGAACGCGCGCAGTTCCTCCAGGCTCGGCGGTGCGGCCGGGTCGCGCGGGATCACGCAGGCCAGCACCTCCTCGCCGTAGCGCTCGTCAGGGACGCCCACCACCTGGACGTCCGCGATCTTCGGATGGCCGTACAGGAACTCCTCGATCTCGCGCGGGTAGATGTTCTCGCCGCCCCGGATGATCATGTCCTTGATGCGGCCGACGATCTCGACGTACCCGTCCTCGCGCATCACGGCCAGGTCACCGGTGTGCATCCAGCGACCGGGGTCGACGGCCTCCGCCGTCTTCTCGGGCTCGTTCCAGTAGCCGAGCATCACGCTGTAGCCGCGGGTGCACAACTCCCCCGCCGTGCCCCGGGGTTGGGTCACACCGGTCGCCGGGTCCACGACCTTGACCTCGATGTGCGGCAGGACGCGGCCCACCGTGCCGGTGCGGTGCTCCAGGTCGTCGTCCCTGCGGGTCTGGAGCGAGACCGGGGACGTCTCCGTCATGCCGTAGCAGATGGAGACCTCCGCCATGTGCATCTCCGCGACCACCCGCTTCATCACCTCCACCGGACACGGCGAGCCCGCCATGATCCCGGTGCGCAGGGTGGAGAGGTCGTAGGTCGCGAAGTCGGGCAGGTTCAGCTCCGCGATGAACATGGTCGGGACGCCGTACAGCGAGGTGCAGCGCTCCTGCTGGACCGCCCGCAGGGTCGCCGCCGGGTCGAAGGAGGGGGCCGGGATGACCATGCACGCGCCGTGGGACGTAGCGGCCAGATTCCCCATCACCATGCCGAAACAGTGATAAAACGGAACCGGGATGCACACCCGGTCCTGCTCGCTGTAGGCAATCAACTCCCCCACGAAATAACCGTTGTTGAGGATGTTGTGGTGGGAGAGCGTGGCCCCCTTGGGGAAGCCGGTCGTGCCCGAGGTGTACTGGATGTTGATCGGGTCGTCGCAGGAGAGTTCCGGGTGCACCGCGTCCGGCACGGCGCGCCGCAGCAACTCCCCCCAGCTCGGGTCGCCGATGTAGACGACCTCCCGCAACTCCCGGCACCTGCCCCGCACTTCGTCGACCATCGCCCGGTAGTCGCTCGTCTTGTGGCTCAGGGACGCGAAGAGGAGCGAGATCCCCGCCTGGCCGAGGACGTACTCGACCTCGTGGGTGCGGTACGCCGGGTTGATGTTCACCATGATCGCGCCGATGCGGGCGGTGGCGTACTGGACGAGCACCCACTCCGGGCAGTTGACCGCCCAGATCCCCACCCGGTCACCCTTGGCGACCCCGGAGGCGAGCAGCGCGGACGCCAACTCCTCGACGTCGGCGCCGAACTGGGCGTACGTCCAGCGTCGCCCGGACGGCACGTCGACGAGCGCCTCCCGGTCGGGCCACCTCGCCACCGCCCGGTCCAGATTGGCCCCGATGGTGTCGCCGAGCAGCCCCGTCGAGCCCAGGCCGTGCGTGTACGAGTTCACCGGAAGTCCTCCTCGCGGTACTCCGCGTCCGAGCCCGCCGCGGTCGCCTCCCGCAGCTCGATCCGCCGGATCTTCCCCGACACCGTCTTGGGCAGCTCCCCGAACTCCAGCCGCCGGATCCGCTTGTAGGGCGCCAGCGCCTGCCGGGAGTGCTCGAACAGCACCTTGGCCGTGTCGGGGCCGGGCTCCCAGCCGGCCGCGAGCACGACGTACGCCTTCGGGACGGCGAGCCGCAGCTCGTCCGGCGCGGGCACGACGGCCGCCTCGGCCACCGCCTCGTGTTCCAGGAGCGCGCTCTCCAGCTCGAAGGGGCTGATCTTGTAGTCGGAGGCCTTGAAGACGTCGTCGCTGCGCCCGATGTAGGTCAGGTAGCCGTCCTCGTCCCTGGACGCCACGTCCCCGGTCCGGTAGTAGCCGCCCGCCATCGCCTCCGCCGTACGGTCGGGGTCCCCGTGGTAGCCGGTCATCAGGCCGACCGGACGGGCCGACAGGTCCAGCGCGATCTCCCCCTCGCTCGCGCCGGGCGCGCCGGAGACCGGGTCGAGGAGTTCCACCTGGTAGCCGGGGCTCGGGCGCCCCATGGAGCCGGTCTTGAGCACCTGTCCGGGGCTGTTGGAGACCTGCACGGCCGTCTCGGTCTGGCCGAAGCCGTCCCGGATGGTGACGCCCCAGGCCCGCCGGACCTGCTCGATGACTTCGGGGTTGAGGGGCTCGCCGGCCGCGACCACCTCCCGGGGCGGCGTGCGCAGCTGGGTCAGGTCGGCCTGGATGAGCATGCGCCACACGGTCGGCGGGGCGCAGAAGGTGGTGACCCGGGCCCGGTCCATCTCGGACATGAGGCGGGCGGCGTCGAAGCGCGTGTAGTTGTGGATGAAGACGGTCGCCTCGGCGTTCCACGGCGCGAAGAGGTTGGACCAGGCGTGCTTGGCCCAGCCGGGCGAGGAGATGTTCAGGTGCACGTCACCGGGCCGCAGGCCGATCCAGTACATGGTCGCCAGGTGCCCGATCGGGTACGAGGTGTGCGTGTGCTCGACGAGTTTGGGGCGGGCCGTCGTCCCGGAGGTGAAGTAGAGCATCAGCGGGTCGTCGGCGAGTGTCGGCCCGTCGGGCAGGAACTCCTCGGGCGCGGCGTACGCGTCCTCGTACGGCTGCCAGCCCTCCGGTACGCCGCCGGCGGCGATGCGGGTGTAGTCGCCGGGCACCTCGTCGAACTTGGCGGTGTCCTCGGCCCGCACCAGGACGTGCCGCACCCGCCCGCGCTCCACGCGGTCGCGCAGGTCGGCGGGGCCGAGCAGCGGGGTCGCCGGGATGACGACGGCCCGCAGCTTCATGGCGGCCAGGGCCGTCTCCCACAGCTCGGCCTGGTTGCCCAGCATGACGAGGATCCGGTCCTCGGCCTCCACCCCGCGCTCGCGCAGCAGGTTGGCGACCCGGTTCGACCGTTCGGCCATCTCGGCGAAGGACAGCCGGACCTCGCTGCCGTCCTCCTCGACGATGTGCAGGGCGGTGCGGTCGTTGCCCTGTGCGATGACGTCGAACCAGTCGAGCGCCCAGTTGAAGTGCCGCGGGCGGGGCCAGGCGAAGCCCTCGTACGCCGTCGCGTAGTCCTCGCGGTGTTGCAGCAGGAAGTCCCGCGCCCCGCGGAAATCCTCCGTGGCCGTCATCTTGCGTCCTCCTCTGACCGGACCTTGCCGGGCGGCTCTCTGCCATCGTGTAATCCGTGATGCAGGTCTCACTACCCCCGGACGGGGGTGTCTGCCGCGGCGAAGGGACGAACAGGTGACGGTGGACGCGGCAGGCGCGATGGAGATCCGGCGGGCGCTCGTGCGACTGCGGCGCACCACCGGCCTCCCGGTCGCCTTCGGCGGTCTGGTGGGGTCCGGCCGCCCGCAGATCCGCATCAGCGAACTCAGCGGCACGGCCACCACCTCCCTGCTCTCGCTGGCGGTGACCTCGGGCAACGGCCTCGGCGGCAAGACCGTCGCGCTGGCCCGCCCGTGCGCCGTGGCGGACTACCCCCTGTCCCGGCAGATCAGTCACGAGTACGACGCCGCCGTCGCCGCGGAGGGCCTGCGCTCGGTGCTGGCCGTCCCGGTGGTGGTACGGCGCCGGGTGCGGGGCGTCCTGTACGGCGCCCTGCGCGACGCCCGGCCCCTGGGTGACCGCATGCTGACGGCGGCGGTGGACGCGGCCCGGGACGTGGAGCAGGCCCTGGTAGTAGGCGACGAGGCGCGCGACGTGCTGGCGGCGGCGCGGGCGGAGCCCGGTCACGGCGACGCCCTCGCGCGGGAGCAGGTCCGGGAGGCGCACGCGGCGCTGCGGGCGCTGGCCCCGCGGATCGGCGATCCCGCGCTGCGGGCCGAGCTGCTGGACGCCTGCGCGCTGCTGACCGCAGGTCCGGTGCCCGTGCAGGGGGTCCGTCTGGCCCCCCGTGAGCTGGACGTGCTGGCCTGTGTGGCGGCCGGGGCGACGAACGCCGGGGCGGCGGACCGACTGGGCGTGACCGCCGAGACGGTCAAGGCGTACCTGCGGTCGGCCATGCGCAAGCTCGGGGCCGGGACGCGGGGCGAGGCGGTGGTGGCCGCCCGCCGGGCGGGACTGCTGCCCTGACAACCCGGCCGCTCCCGTACCATTCGTGAACAACTCCATCATTCACGGGCGCTTTGAATTTCTCCCCTACGGAACCGGTTGTTGTCTCCCTCACCACATCTTCCCGTCGAATTTCGAAGCACCTTGCCTAATATTGGCCAGGACACGACACAGGGAGGGGAGCGGTGACCGTGCCACGCGACTTCCAGGAGCCTGCGAGATGCCGCCCCGACCTGGTCATCGGCCGGGACGAGCTGTTCGGACAGGCCCGCGAGCAGCTGGCCCGCGGCGGCAGCGTGCTCCTGCACGGTCCGGCCGGAATCGGAAAGTCGACCGTGCTGCGGGCCCTGGCCGCGGAATGCGGCGAGGCCGCCCACACCGTTCTGCGCTGCTCGGCCACCGAGTCGGAATCCCACCTCCCCTTCCTGGCCCTGGCCGACCTCTTCGGCCTGGTCCTCGACGACATCTCCGACAAGCTGCCCGCGGCCCAGCGCACCGCGCTCGAATCGGCGCTGACCGGCCGGGGCGAGTCCACCCTCCAGCGCGACGGTCTGGCCCTGCGCCTCGCGGTGCTGTCGGCGCTGCGCGCCCTCGCCGCCGAGGGGCCGGTCCTGGTCGTCGCCGACGACGTGCAGTGGCTGGATCCCGCGAGCCTGGAGCTGCTCGGTTTCGCCGCCCGCCGGCTCGGCGACATCCCCGTGCGGATGCTGTGCGCGGTCCGGACCGACGGCCCCGAGTACGACCGCCATCTACGCGCGTTGCCGCCGGACAGTCTCGCCGTCCGCTTCAACCCGCTCACCCGCGCCCAGGTGGCCGCGCTCCTCGACCACCGCGGCTACACCGGCCTCCAGCGCTCCACCGTCCGGGACATCCACCGCACCAGCGGCGGCAACCCGTTCTACGCCCTGGAACTGGGCCGCGCGCTCACCGAGAACCCGACCCCGCCCCGCCCGGGCGAGCCGCTGCCGGTGCCCACCTCGCTCCGGGCCCTGGTGCTCAGCCGCCTGGAGATGCTGTCCGAGGAGGCCCGGCGCACCCTCCTGGTGGCGAGCGCGGGCGCCCGCCCCACCCCGGCCCTGCTGCACGCGGCCGGCCGCGGGGACGCCGAGGCCGAGATGGCACAGGCGGCCGCGCTGGGCCTGCTCGCGACGGAGGCCGAGGGGCCCGCCGTACGCTTCGCGCATCCGCTGATCTCCGCCGCGCTGTACGCGGAGGCGCCCGCGCAGGAGCGGCGGGACGCGCACCGGGCGCTGTCCACGGCCGCCTCCGACCCGATCGAACGGGCCCGCCACCTGGCCCTCGCGACCACCGGAACCGACCCCGAGGTGGCCGCCCGGCTCGCCGAGGCCGCCGCCCTGGCCCGGGACCGGGGCGCGCCCTCGATGGCCGCCTCCCTCGGGCTGCTGTCGGCCCGGCACACCCCCGCCGACAGCGTGCCCGCCCCGGACGTGCGGCGGCTCACGGCGGCCGAGGACGCCATCACCGCCGGTGAGCTCGATCTCGCCCGGGACATCGCCCGCGACGTGCTCACCCGGGCCACCGTGCCCGCGGACCGGGTGCGGGCCTGGATCATCGTGATCGACACCGCGGGCCACGCCATGACGGAGGTCGACGCGGTCTTCCCGCAGGCCCTGGCCGACGCGGGCGACGACCCCGAGCTGCTCGCCCTGATCCGCTACCAGCTGGCCTGGCGCGCGCTGCTCGTCGAGGGCGACTTCGACGAGGCGCGCGGGGAGGCCGCCCGCTCGGCGGCGCTGGCCGCACGCGCCGGGGACCGCTACAACGAGCTGATGGCACTGGCCTTCCAGGCCCAGATCGAGACCCTGATGGGCCACCCGGACGCCCCCACGACCATCAAGCGCGCTCTCAAGGAGCCCCAGGACCCGCGGGTGGCCGTCCATCACAACGGGGCGGGGTACTCCCGCTTCCGCTGGCTGATCATGAGCGACCAGCTGCCCGAGGCCCGTGCGACGGTCACCGCGCTGCTGCGCGAGGTACGGCGGCGCGGGTCGGTCGAGAGCGAGGTGCACTTCCTGCGCGGGCTGGCCGAGACGGAACTGCGCTCCGGGCACTGCGGACGCGCGCTCGACCTGGCCCGGGAGAGCCTGCTGATGGCCCGGGACACCGGGATCGGCGAGGTGGCCTCGGCCGTGCTCGCCTCCTTCGCGGAGGCCTCGGGCGGACAGGTCGAACGGGCGCTGGAGCTGGGCCGGGAGGCGGTCGTCCACGCCGAGGAGAACGGCGACCAGATGTACGAGTCCCGGGGCCTGACCGCGCTCGGCTACGCCCAGCTCGTCGCCGGGGACGCGCCGGGCGCGGTCCGTTCCCTGCGCCGGGTGCGCGAGCTGGAGCAGGGGCTCGGCATCACGGACCCGGCCCGCGGCCGCTGGCAGGGCGACCTCGCCGAGGCCCTGGTACGCATCGGGGAGACCGGCGAGGCGCAGGACGTCATCGACGTGACGCGGGTGAACGCGCTCCGGCTCGGCCGGGAGAGCGTGCTCGCCGTGCTCGACCGGGCCGAGGCGCTGGTGCGGGCGGCGCGGGGTGAACACGACGCGGCGCTGGTGCAGTTGACCTCGGTCCAGGATCGTCTCGCCAAACTGGGCCACGGCCTGGAGGAGGCCCGCGCCGCCTTCGCCCTGGCCCAGTTGCGCACCCGGCGGCCCGGTCCGACGTCGTACGACGAGGCGGCCCGGCTGTTCAGGCGCTGCCGGGCGCTGCCGTGGCTGCGCCAGGTGGAGGCGGCCGCGCTGTCCCGGCCGGTGGAGCCGGAGCCCGCGCACGCCGTCGCGGCGGACGGGCTGGAGAGCCTGGAGGGGCTCGCCTCGATGGAGCGTCAGGTGGCCGCGCTGGTGATGGAGGGCGCCACCAACCGGGAGATAGCCGCCCGGCTGTTCATCAGTGTGAAGACGGTCGAGGCGACGCTCACACGGGTCTACCGCAAGCTCGGGATCCGCTCCCGGGTGGACATCGTCCGCCTGGCGGCCGGCCGCAGGCCGTAGCCGAGGGACCGTCAGAACCGCGGCCCCCGGGGCCGACCGAGGGTTTTCCCTGCCCAACTCCCTTAGGGGGTTCCCTCATTGGGAGCGGGAACCGCCCGGTTCTAGCTTATGCACATGCCGCTCGCCGGGCATACGGGGGTCGGTCCCGCGACCCCCGTGCATCACCCCCACACCCGCGCGACCCCCCACCGGCAACCCCGAGGAGACTCACCGATGTTCGGTCTCACCCGTGCGAAGAAGGCCGGCGCCGTCGGTCTGGCGGCCGCCGCCGCCACCGCCACCGCGCTGCTCGGCGCCCCCCAAGCTGTCGCCGCTCCCCAGCCCATCGTCGGCGGTACGACGACGACCACGACCGCCTACCCGTTCATGATGCAGATCACGGACGCCTCGCAGAACCAGTTCTGCGGCGGCACCCTGGTCTCCGCGACCAAGGTCGTCACCGCGGCCCACTGCATGGTCGGCGAGACCACCAGCAGCGTCAGAGTCGTCGGCGGCCGCACCTACCTCAACGGCACCAACGGCACGGTCAGCCGCGTCAGCAAGATCTGGATCAACCCGGACTACACGGACGCCACCAACGGCGACGACGTGGCCGTGCTGACCCTGTCGACGTCGATGCCGTACACGACGGCGTCGTACGTCTCCTCCTCCCAGACGAGCGTGTACGCGGCCGGCACCACGGCCCGCATCCTCGGCTGGGGCACCACCTCGTCCAACGGCAGCTCCTCCAACCAGCTGCGGACCGCGACCGTCCCGATCGTGTCCGACACCAGCTGCGCGAGCTCCTACGGCTCGGACTTCGTGAAGTCCGACATGGTTTGCGCCGGATACACCTCCGGCGGCACAGACACCTGCCAGGGCGACAGCGGCGGTCCCCTGCTCATCGGGGGCGTCCTGGCAGGGATCACTTCCTGGGGAGAGGGCTGTGCGCAGGCCGGTTACCCGGGTGTCTACACCCGGCTGACCACCTTCTCCAGCCTGGTGACCGCGCAGGTCAACTCGTAGGTCCCCAGAGGCACTCCTGAGCGTCCCACCGATGCTCGGGTGCGAAGCAAGGGGGCGTTGCGGGCCTCCACGAGCGGCCCGCAACGCCCCCTGTCCATGGGTGCGATCCGTGTGTGAACGACCGCCAGGACCGAGAGCTCCCTCACCGGGGGTCACGTTCCCACGACGGTCCCGAACCGGATGTCGTACGGCGTCCCCGGGTGCAGCGTGGCCAGCATCCGCTCCCCCTCGGCGGTGACCTCCTCCCGCTGGGCCCTGGTGAGCCGGCCGAAGGACTCGACCACGAGGGTGTCCGCGGTGAGCTTCCAGACACCCGCGAGGAAACCGTCGACGAGGAGCGTGCGGTAGGCCTGGTTGCCCTGCCAGCTGCGGCCCCAGTACTCCTTCGGCACCACACGGGTGCGGTCGGCGTGGGAGAGCAGCAGGTTGTCGAACTCCGGCAGGAAGCGGGGCGGGGCCGGGGTGTCCTCGGCGGGGCGGGGCGCGTCGGGGAGGTCGAAGAGCTCGACGCCGTTCTCGTCGCGGAGGACGAGCAGCTGCGGGCGGAGCCGCTCGAAGGCGTCGCGGAGGCGGGTGAGCCCGGCCCAGGTCTGCATGTCCTTGACGGAGGCGGGCCCGAAGGCGGCGAGGTAGCGCAGGACGGTGGCGTCGGGGGCGGGGGCGGGTTCTGCGGGGCGGCCGAGCCAGTGCTCGGCCGTGGTGAGCGCGACCTGGCCGCTCCTGCCCCACAGCCCGCGGGGGGTGACCTGGACGAGGGGGAGCCGGCAGCGGGCGGCGATGGCGAGGGCCTGCGGGTCGGCGTCCGGCCACTCGGTCAGGAGGGCCTCGCGCAGCTCCTTCATGGTGCGCGGCTCGGCCTCGACGAGCTCCCGGGCGAGGGCGGTGAGGCGGTCGAGGTCGACGCCCTGAAGTCCCTTGCGCAAGGTGGTGAGTTCGCGGTCCCGGGCGGGCTGCACGAGGGGCCGCAGGGTGAGGCAGTCCTCGGCGGTGTGGGTGTGGATGGTCGAGCGCATGGTGACGATCCGGACGACCTCCCGGTCGGCCATCAGCTGCGACAGCGCCTCGGGGGTGAAACCGTCGAGGCGGGCGGCGAGCGCGTAGTACGGCGGCTTGACGTTCTGGGCCTGCAGACCGAGCAGATGCCCGACGGCGGCCTTCGCGGACAGACCGGACCGGCGCAGGAGCAGCTGCCGGTCGAGGGTCGCGCGGTTCAGGGCGCGGATGCCGAGCACGGGGGCCGACGTGGTCGTCTTCGTCATGAGGTACACGCTAGAGGGGCTTGCGGACGGGTTCTGTCCGCAACTCTCACCGCGCCCTCGCGCGGCCCCGCCCAGGATGTCATTTGCCCCGTATACCCTGCTCCGTGATCCCGCCGACAGCGGCTCGACCCCAGAGCGAGAGGCCGCCACGATGTCCGAGCGACGCGCACGTCCCGCCGCGAAGAACTCCTCGAAGGGCTCCGCCAGGAAGTCCGCCTGGCGCCGCGCCCTGACGCCGCCCTCCGCGCCACCCAGGAGTGCGGTGCCGGCCGCCGAACCCGCTGCCCCCGAGCCGCCCGAGCCGGCGAGCATCGTCCAGGCGGCGCTGTACCGGGACGGTGTGCGCGTCTCCTCGCCCGCGACGCTCGCGGACACCTTCCGTGAACTGCGCGAACAGCCCTCCGGCATGGCCTGGATCGGCCTCGCCCGCCCGCCGGAGAGCGAACTCCTCTCCCTGGCCGAGGAATTCGACCTGCACCCGCTGTCCGTCGAGGACGCGATGGAGGCCCACCAGCGCCCGAAGCTGGAGCGCTACGGCGACACGCTCTTCGTGGTCCTGCGGGCGGCCCGCTATCTGGACGCCCCCGAGGAGGTCGACTTCGGCGAACTGCACGTGTTCGTGGGCCCGGACTTCGTGATCACGGTCCGGCACGGGGCGGCCCCGGACCTCTCGGCGGTGCGCCACCGCATGGAGCAGACACCGGAGCTGCTCGGGCTGGGCCCCGAGGCCGTCCTCTACGCCATCCTGGACGCGGTGGTCGACGGCTACGCGCCGGTCGTCGCGGGCGTGCAGAACGACATCGACGAGATCGAGACGGAGGTCTTCCGCGGTGACCCGGAGGTCTCCCGCCGCATCTACGAACTCTCCCGCGAGATGGTCGAGTTCCAGCGCGCGACCCGCCCCCTGGTCGGCATGCTGCACGCCCTGATGGCCGGCTTCGCCAAGTACGGCACGGACGAGGAGCTCCAGCGCTACCTGCGGGACGTCGCCGACCACGTCACCCACACCAGCGAGCGGGTCGACGGCTTCCGCCAGGCCCTCACCGACATCCTCACGGTCAACGCCACGCTCGTCACCCAGCAGCAGAACGCGGAGATGCGGGCGCTGGCGGAGGCGGGCTTCGAGCAGAACGAGGAGATCAAGAAGATCTCCTCCTGGGCGGCGATCCTGTTCGCCCCCACGCTGGTGGGCACGATCTACGGAATGAACTTCCAGCACATGCCGGAGCTGAGCTGGAGGTTCGGGTACCCGTTCGCGATCGGGCTGATGGGGGTCGTCTGCGTGAGCCTGTACGTGATCTTCAAACGCCGGGACTGGCTCTGATCCCGGGTCGAGGTCTCACCAGGCCACCGCCCCGTGGCGGTCACGGAAGACGCCGGTCGGGCCGTCCGGGCCGAGGGTGGCGAGTTCGACAATCGCGTCGGTGCCCTCGGTCACGGTCTGCGGGCCGCTGTGACCGTTGAAGTCGGTCGCGGTGTAACCGGGGTCGGCCGCGTTCACCTTCACCTCCGGCCAGGACTTCGCGTACTGCGTGGTCAGCATGGTCACGGCGGCCTTCGACGCGGTGTACAGCGGGGCCACGGCCCGGCCCTCGGCACGCGAGGTGTCATGGGTCAGTTCGAACGACCCCATGCCGCTGGACACATTGACGACGACCGGGTTCGAGGACTTGCGCAGCAGGGGCAGGAACGCGTGCGTCACCCGGACGATCCCCACGACGTTGACGTCGAACACCGCGGTCGCGTCGGCGGCCGTGAGTTCGTCGGCGGGCACGTGCGGTCCGAGGACACCCGCGTTGTTGATCAGGACGTCGATGGCGCCCTCGTGGGCCGCGACGTCGGCGGCGGCTTCGGCGACCGACGCGTCGTCGGTCACGTCGATCCGGACGAACCGGGCGCCGAGCGCTTCGGCGGCGGAGCGGCCGCGCTCGGGATCACGTGCGCCGACGAGGACTGTGTGCCCCGCCTCGGTCAGACGGCGGGCGGTCTCGTACCCGAGGGACTTGTTGGCTCCGGTGATGAAGGTCGTGGTCATGGGTTCAGCCTCGGCCCGGCGCGGGAGGACAACCAGTGCCCCGGGCGACGGTAGGACTGCCGGTACCAGGCACGGCGGCCGTACGGCGCCCACAATGGGCGGGTGGACGAGACTCTGGGCAGGGCGTTGCGCCGCTGGCGCGACCGGCTTTCCCCCACCGACGTCGGACGGCCCTCGCGGCCCGGCCGACGGGCGGCGGGGCTGCGCCGCGAGGAGCTCGCCGACCTCGCGGGGCTCTCGGTCGACTACGTGGTGCGGCTGGAGCAGGGGCGCGCCACGAGCCCTTCGGCGCAGGTCGTCGCGAGCCTGGCCAGGGCACTGCAACTGCAGCCCGTGGAGCGTGACCATGCCTACCGGCTGGCCGGCCTGCTGCCTCCCCAGGAGGGGACGATCTCCACGCATGTCCCGGCGGGGGTCCAGCGCATGCTGGCCCGCCTCGGGGAGTTCCCCGTGGGCGTGTTCAGCGCCGACTGGACCCTGCTGTCCTGGACCCCCTCGTGGGCGGCGCTCCTGGGCGATCCCGTCGCCCGGACGTCCGTCGAGCGAAACCTGGTGCGGTCGGTCTTCACCACCGGGCCCTCAGGTCTCGCCGCCTGGCCCGTGCTCCAGGACGGAGACGCCCTGGGCCCCGCCCTGGTCGCCGATCTGCGCACCGCCCTCGTCACCTACCCCCGCGACCGCGGCCTGGCCGACCTCGTCGAGGAACTGCGGTCCACCAGTGCGGAGTTCGCCCGGCTGTGGGACGAGGGCGCGGTCGGACCGCACGTCTCGGCGCGCAAGACCGTCGTGCACCCCCAGGTCGGCGAGGTGACCTGCGACTGCGACGTGCTCACCGTCCCGGGCTGCGACATCCGCCTCGTCGTCTACACGGTGGCCGCGGGTTCCGCCGACGCGGAGAAACTGGAGTTCCTCCGGGTCACGGGCGGCGTACGCGCCGACGGCTTCCGGTCGTTCTCCTCCTCCCCCACCTCCGGCGAGCCCCGGGACGAGTCGCCGTGAGGCACGGCGACCACACCCCGGCCGGCCGCGGGAGACCGGGGTCACAGTGTCGTTGCGGGCAAGGTCACAGCCGTGCCCCCTGCTGCTCCTTCGGCCGTCTGGCCTAGCATCCGAGCATGACGGTCCTGCCTGACGACGGGCTCTCGCTGGCCGCCGAGTTCCCTGACGCGAACCTTGATCAGTGGCACAGCCTGGTGGCGGGTGTCCTGCGCAAGTCGGGCAAGGAAGTCTCCGGCGCGGCAGCGGAGGACGCCCTGTCCACCGCGCTCGAGGACGGGCTGCGCACCCGTCCCCTGTACACGGCGCACGACACCGCACCCGACCCCGGCCTCCCCGGTTTCGCGCCCTTCGTGCGCGGCGCCCGCCCCGAGGGGAACACCACCGGCGGCTGGGACGTACGGCAGCGGCACGCGGTCGCCGACAACACCGCGGTGCTCACGGACCTGGAGAACGGTGTCACCTCGCTGTGGCTCGTCGTGGGCGAGGGCGGCATCCCGGTCGCCTCCCTCGGCCAGGTCCTCGACGGCGTCTACCTCGACCTCGCGCCGGTCGTCCTCGACGCGGGCGGCGACTTCGCCACCGCCGCGGACGCGTTGCTGCGCCTCTACGACGAGCGCGGCATCGCCGGCACGGCGGCGCGCGGCAGCCTCGGCGCCGACCCGCTCGGCCACGAGGCCCGTACCGGCGAGGCCTCGGACTTCGCGCCGGTGGTTCCCCTGGCACGCACGTGCGCCGAGAAGTACCCGGGGCTGCGGGCGCTGACCGTGGACGCGCTGCCGTACCACGAGGCCGGCGGTTCGGCCGCGCAGGAGCTGGGTGCCTCGATCGCCACCGGCGTCGCCTATCTGCGCGCACTGACCGAGGCCGGGATGGGCGTCGAACAGGCCTGTGCGCAGCTGGAGTTCCGGTACGCGGCGACGGCCGACCAGTTCCTCACGATCGCCAAGCTGCGAGCCGCGCGCCGGCTGTGGGCGCGGGTCGCCGAGGTGTGCGGGGCGCCCGGTGCCGGGGCGCAGGCGCAGCACGCCGTGGTGTCGCCGGTGATGATGACCCGCCGTGACCCGTGGGTGAACATGCTGCGCGCGACGATCGCCACCCTGGCCGCCGGGGTAGGCGGCGCGGAGGCCGTCACCGTGCTGCCCTTCGACCACGCGCTCGGCCTGCCGGACGCGTTCGCGCGCCGCATCGCCCGCAACACCTCGACGATCCTGGTCGAGGAGTCGCACCTGTCCCGGGTGATCGACCCGGCGGGCGGTTCCTGGTACGTGGAGCGGCTGACCGACGAACTCGCCGAGGCCGCCTGGCGGTTCTTCCGCACGATCGAACGCGACGGCGGCCAGGCGGCCGTCCTGCGCTCCGGCCGGCTCCGCACCGACCTGGCGACGACGTGGGCGCAGCGTTCCAAGAGGCTCGCCACCCGGCGCGAGCCCATCACCGGTGTCAGCGAGTTCCCGCACCTCGGCGAGAAGCCCGTGGAGCGCGCCCCCGCCCCGGAGGCCCGGACCGGCGGCCTGCCCCGGGTGCGGCGCGACGAGGCGTACGAGGAACTGCGCGCCCGCTCCGACGCCCACCTCGCGGCCACCGGGTCCCGGCCCCGCGTCTTCCTCGCCGCGCTCGGTCCGGCCGCCGCCCACACCGCGCGTCTGACCTTCGCCGCCAACCTCTTCCAGGCCGGCGGCATCGAGCCCGTCACCGACGGCACCTTCGAGGAGAGCGGCGCCACCGAGGCCTGTCTGTGCTCCAGCGACGCGCTGTACGAGGAGCAGGCCGACGACGTCGTACAGACCCTCAGGTCGGCGGGGGCGCGGCACGTGTTCCTCGCCGGGCGGCCGGGGCCGTACGAGGGCGTGGACTCCTACGTCTTCGCGGGCTGCGACGCCGTCGCCGTGCTCACCGCCACCCTCGACCGCATGGGAGTGTCCTGATGACCGCCCCCGCCGGCCCCTCCGTCCCCGACTTCACCGGGATCGAACTGGGCACCCCGGCCACCGACGGCGGCGCCGACGAGTGGCGTACGGCCGTGAAGCAGGCCACACAGGGGGACGGTCCGGTGTGGGAGACACCGGAGGGCATCGAGGTCAAGCCGCTCTACACCGGCGCCGACCTGGAGGGCCTGGACTTCCTGGAGACGTACCCGGGCACGGCCCCATACCTTCGCGGCCCGTACCCGACGATGTACGTCAACCAGCCCTGGACGATCCGCCAGTACGCGGGCTTCTCCACCGCCGAGGAGTCCAACGCCTTCTACCGGCGCAACCTCGCGGCCGGCCAGAAGGGCCTGTCGGTCGCCTTCGACCTGCCCACGCACCGCGGCTACGACAGCGACCACCCGCGCGTGACCGGTGACGTCGGCATGGCGGGCGTGGCCATCGACTCGATCTACGACATGCGGCAGCTGTTCGACGGGATCCCCCTCGACAGGATGTCCGTGTCGATGACGATGAACGGCGCCGTGCTGCCGGTGCTGGCGCTGTACATCGTGGCGGCGGAGGAACAGGGCGTGCCGCCCGAGAAGCTGGCCGGGACCATCCAGAACGACATCCTCAAGGAGTTCATGGTCCGCAACACCTACATCTACCCGCCGAAGCCGTCGATGCGGATCATCTCCGACATCTTCGCCTTCACCTCGCAGCGGATGCCGCGCTACAACTCCATCTCCATCTCCGGCTACCACATCCAGGAGGCGGGCGCGACCGCCGACCTGGAGCTGGCGTACACCCTGGCGGACGGTGTCGAGTACATCCGCGCGGGACGCGAAGTCGGCCTGGACGTGGACGCGTTCGCGCCCCGGCTGTCGTTCTTCTGGGCGATCGGCATGAACTTCTTCATGGAGATCGCCAAGCTGCGGGCGGCGCGGCTGCTGTGGGCCAAGCTGGTCAGGCAGTTCGACCCGCAGAACCCCAAGTCGCTGTCCCTGCGCACCCATTCGCAGACCTCCGGCTGGTCGCTGACCGCGCAGGACGTGTTCAACAACGTCACGCGCACCTGTGTCGAGGCGATGGCGGCGACCCAGGGCCACACGCAGTCGCTGCACACCAACGCCCTCGACGAGGCACTGGCGTTGCCCACCGACTTCTCCGCGCGCATCGCCCGCAACACCCAGCTGCTGCTCCAGCAGGAGTCGGGCACGACCCGGGTCATCGACCCGTGGGGCGGCAGCGCGTACGTGGAGCGGCTGACGTACGACCTCGCCCGCAAGGCCTGGCAGCACATCCAGGAGGTGGAGGCGGCGGGCGGCATGGCCAGGGCGATCGACGCCGGCATCCCCAAGCTGCGCATCGAGGAGGCCGCGGCCCGCACCCAGGCCCGTATCGACTCCGGCCGCCAGCCGGTGATCGGCGTCAACAAGTACCGGGTCGAGACCGACGAGGCGATCGAGGTCCTCAAGGTCGACAACTCCTCCGTGCGGGCCCAGCAGATCGAGAAGCTGCGGCGGCTGCGCGCGGAGCGGGACGAGACCGCGTGCCGGGACGCGCTGGACGCGCTGACCCGGGCCGCCGACGGCGAGGGCAACCTCCTGGAGCTTGCCGTGCGCGCGGCCCGCGCCAAGGCCACCGTCGGCGAGATCTCCGACGCCCTGGAGAAGGTGTACGGCCGGCACGCGAGCCAGATCCGTACGATCTCCGGCGTGTACCGCAACGAAGCAGGGGAGTCGCCCTCCGTGGACCGCACCCGTGCCCTGGTCGACGCCTTCGAGGAGGCCGAGGGCCGCCGGCCGCGCATCCTGGTCGCCAAGATGGGCCAGGACGGCCACGACCGCGGCCAGAAGGTGATCGCCACCGCCTTCGCCGACCTCGGCTTCGACGTCGACGTCGGCCCGCTGTTCCAGACCCCGGGCGAGGTGGCCCGCCAGGCCGTGGAGGCGGACGTGCACATCGTCGGCGTCTCCTCGCTGGCGGCCGGTCACCTCACCCTCGTACCGGCGCTGAAGGAGGCGCTGGCCGAGGAGGGCCGGGAGGACATCATGATCGTCGTCGGCGGGGTGATCCCCCCGCAGGACGTGCCCACGCTGCTGGAGATGGGCGCGGCGGCCGTCTTCCCGCCCGGGACGGTGATCCCGGACGCGGCCCACGACCTCGTCCGGCGGCTCTCGGCCGACCTCGGGCACGAGCTGTGATCGATGTCGACACCTATGTGAAGGGCGTCCTCGACGGGAAGCGCGCGCTGATCGCCCGCGCGATCACGCTCGTCGAGTCCACCCGGCCCCAGCACCGGGTGCTGGCGCAGGAGTTGCTCACCGAGCTGCTCCCGCACAGCGGCCGCGCCCGGCGGATCGGCGTCAGCGGGGTGCCGGGCGTGGGCAAGTCGACGTTCATCGACGCGTTCGGCACCCTGCTCACCTCGCTGGGACACCGGGTGGCCGTGCTCGCCGTGGACCCGTCCTCCAGCCGCACCGGCGGCTCGATCCTCGGCGACAAGACCCGGATGGAGCGCCTGGCCGTCGACCCGGCTGCCTTCGTCCGGCCCTCCCCCACCGCGGGCACGCTCGGCGGGGTGGCCAAGGCGACCCGGGAGTCGATCGTGGTGATGGAGGCGGCGGGCTACGACGTCGTCCTCGTCGAGACCGTGGGCGTCGGCCAGTCGGAGACCGCCGTCGCCAACATGGTCGACTCCTTCCTGCTGCTCACCCTGGCCCGCACCGGTGACCAGTTGCAGGGCATCAAGAAGGGGGTGCTGGAGCTGGCCGACGTGATCGCCGTGAACAAGGCGGACGGCCCGCACCAGCGGGACGCGCAGGCGGCGGCACGGGAGTTGGCGGGCGCGCTGCGCCTGATGCACGGCAAGGACGCGGCCTGGACCCCGCCCGTGCTGAGCTGCAGCGCACGTGAGTCGACCGGCCTGGACACCGTATGGGAGCGCCTCGAACAGCACCGCACCCTGCTCGACTCCACGGGCCGGCTCGCCGCCAAACGCCGTGACCAGCAGGTCGACTGGACCTGGTCCATGGTCCGTGACGAGCTCCTCGGCCGGCTGCACGCCGACCCGGCCGTCCGCGCCCTCGCTCCCGAGCTCGAACAGCGGGTCAGGAACGGTGAGTTGACGGCCACGCTCGCCGCCGAACGCATCCTGGGGGCGTTCGGCACGGACACGGGCTGACCCTCGCGACAGGGCTCGCCCACGAGGTCGTCGGCGACCTCGGCCATGTGGTCGGCCCCGCACCGGGGTTGACGCACCGGGCGCGGGAGGTCGTGCCGACGGCCACGGCAACCGCGCCATCGCCGACGCCCTGTACCTCGGCGAGGAGGTTCACGCGGCTGCCGAAGGCTGGGCCCGCCGGTCCGGCCGCGCCCCGTCGTCGGTCGCCGTCGCCGCGGACGTCCCCCGCACCTTGGCGACGGCCACCGCCAGCTGCCGCTGCACCCGCTCCGGCACCGGGTCCCCGTGGACGGCGCCCATCAGGTCCTCGGCGAGGTGGTGCATCTTGGTGTTGGTGTTCTGGGAGGCGGTGACGAGCACCGTCCAGGCGTCCTCGGCGCTCAGCCCGAAGGAGGCCATGACGATCCCGCGGGCCACGTCGATGGCCGGCCGGGTGCGCATCGCCCGGCGCAACTGGTCGACCTCCACCCGCAGTTCCCGGTCGACGTCCATGGGCCGGGGCTGTTCCTCGGCGTCGGGGAGGGGCCCGGGTCCGGCGGCCGGGGCCGCGCCGACGGGGCCGCCGGTGTGTTCGGTGACGAACAGCTCCCGCGCCCCGGTCAGGTCGAGCAGGCGTCCGACGGTCGGGCTGCACGCCCGGACGGTGACCGTCTTGCCGTGGTCGAGGGCCTGCCGGCGCAGGTCCAGCAGGACGTTGAGACCGGCGCAGTCGCAGAACCCGACCTCGTCGAGATCCAGGTCCACCCCGGTGGCCGAGCGGTCGAGGGCGGCGTACAGCTCGGTCTGGAGCTCCTGGGCTCCGATGTCGAACTCACCGCGACAGGCGACGACGGTGCGTTCCCCTGCCACCACCGTCCTGATCGTGGCCAGACACGGGGGGCGCGCGTCCAGCATGGTGAGGGGCTGCGCAGAGTGCGCAGGTTCCGACATGGCCCTCTCCCTCAAGTGCTCGGCGGGTGTCTCTGTCCCTCAGATTCGCCTCTGCCGACAACATACGTCAACCAATACATGAAACCAAGTTCCGGTTTTTGAATGCGTGAATGTTCGGTCGCTAGACTGCTGCCATGGATGGAGTGCCCGAGTCCCACACCGGATGGACGTTCGTCACCAACCACGCAAGAGTGCTGGCCGCGATCGCCGACAACCCCAGCACCCGGATCCGCGACATCGCCGCGCACTGCCGGCTCACCGAACGCGCCGTGCAGAAGATCATTTCCGATCTCGAGCAGGACGGCTACCTCTCCCACGTACGGGAGGGGCGCAGCAACACGTACCGGATCGATCCGGGCAAGGTGCTGCGCCACCCCGCCGAGGCCGGCCTGACGGTGGCGGCACTGCTGTCCCTGCTCGTCCAGGACGAGCAGGGCCGCAACCCGCTCCCCGACAGCCGCAGCCGCACCCCGGCCTGACGCCCGCCAGGGGGCTGCCTGCCCCCACTGACGTCCGGCCGCTTCGGTGACAAACGCTTTCCAGCGTGGCGGGCGGTGGGATCCGAGTCGTATACAGGGCAACCATCCATGCCCGACCGCCGACTCCCCGGCCTTCCGACGACGCCACGCGGCCTGATCCGGGACGGCGACGGCGGCCGCCGGCCCGTCTGTGCACGGGGGCACCCGGTCAGGCCGCCGCGCCGAACCACCTGGGCAGGTGGCCCAGCAGTTCGCGCTGGTCCTCGCCGGCCCACGCCACGTGACCGTCCGGCCGCAGCAGGACCGCGGGCACGTCCAGCTCCGCACCGGCGTCCACGACGTGGTCGACCCGGTCCGCCCAGCCCGCCACCGAGAACCGGCCGGTACGGTCGAGCAGGAGTCCCCGGCCGCCGTGCATCAGCTCGTACAGGCGGCCACGCTTCAGCGTGAGGTCCCGCAGGCGTCGGCCGAGCAGATCATGGCCCGCGCCGAAGTCGTAGCGGATCCCGATTCCGGTGATCCTCTCGACCAGGTGGCGGTTCACGTCCTCGAACTGCGTGAGCTCCGCCAGCAGTCCGCACACCGACCGCGGTCCGGGTTCGGAGGACATCAGCAGGGACTGGGCGCGGACGATGTCCAGCACGGCCGCGGCCACCGGGTGCCGCTCGGTGTGGTAGCTGTCCAGCAGCCCCTCGGGGGCCCGGCCGGTGACCTCGGCGGCCAGTTTCCAGCCGAGGTTGAAGGCGTCCTGGATACCTAGGTTGAGACCCTGGCCGCCCACCGGGGCGTGGACGTGCGCCGCGTCGCCCGCCAGCAGCACCCGGCCCACCCGGTAGCGCTCGGCCTGCCGGGACGCGTCACCGAAGCGGGACAGCCAACGCGGCGTGTGCACACCGAAGTCGGTGCCGGCGACCGCCCGGAGCCGCCGCCTGAAGTCGTCGAGGGTCGGGGCGACCGTGCGGTCCTCGCTGACGTCCCCTGCGGGCACCACGACGCGGTACACGCCGTTGCCGACGGGCCCGAGGCCGAACCACTGCTCCCGCCGCCGGACTTCGGTCGTCACGGCGGTCACCGTCTCCTGGTCCGCAGCCACCTCCATCTCGCCCAGCAGCGCCTCCCGCGTGGCCGGTTCGCCGGGGAAGCCGACCCCGAGCAGCTTGCGCACGGTGCTGCGGCCACCGTCGCAGCCGACGAGAAAGCGGCAGCGCAGCCGTGTACGGTCGGCCAGTTCGACGCTCACACCGTCCTCGTCCTGGCTCAGCCCGACCAGCTCGCCGCCCCGCCGGACCTCGGCACCGACCTCCACGGCGTGCTCGGCCAGCAGGCGGTCCGTGACGGTCTGCGGGATGGCCAGCGTGTAGGCGTGCGCGGTGTCGATCCGGTCGGGCCAGCCCCTGGTGACGCCCGCGAAGAAGGTGCCCGTTCGGGACTGCTTCCCGTGCGCGAGGAACCGCTCCAGCAGACCGCGCTGGTCCAGCACCTCGACACTGCGCACATGGAGGCCGAGCGCGCGGATGTACGGGACGGGCTCCCGCTCCTTCTCCAGCACCACCACCCGCACCCCGTGCAGCCGCAGTTCGGCCGCGAGCATCAGTCCGGTCGGTCCGCCGCCGACGACGATCACGTCGATCATCGGATTCCCCCTCCCTGGTCCGGACGGCGATTGTGCGGCACGACGGGGATCTTGCCGCAAGGCCCCCCGTGGGCTGTACGTTGAAGAGGGCGAGGCGAGCGGTGATCCTCGCCCTCGGTCCTGTACGTCCTGGTTCAGGGCGGCTGGAGATACCGCGCCAGCAGGTCGTCCAGCGTGACCATTCCCGTGAGCCTGCCGGCCGCGTCCCGTACGACCGCCAGGGACGCCCGGTTGCGGCGCAGGAGGTCGATCGCATCGGCGACCGTGGTGTCCTCCGTCAGCTCCGGAACCGGGCGGGCCAGGCTGCGGGCGGTGCCGGTGCGACCCTGGGCACGGGCGACCAGGGCGTCACGGGCGTGCAGCGAGCCGAGCACGAGCTCGCCCTCGCGGACCAGCATGCGGGTGCGGTCGTGGTCGGCGGCCGTGCGCAGGACGGCGTCGAGGTCCGCGGAGCCCGGCACCGAGGTGATCTCGGCGGCCGGGATCCGGAGGTCGCCGACCGGGGTCTCGGGCTCGGTGAGCGAGCGGGTGAGCAGCTGAGAGTCAGCCTCGCTCGGGCCGGGCGGAGTCCGTCGGTGTGGCGGACACGGGCTTGCTCCTTCGGTAGTGATGTGCGCTGTGTGCACGGCCGGCACGGAAGCGGCGTTCCCCAGATCTACCAGCCGGGCGGCGGGGCCGCCCGGCGGTCACAGGGCGGTGGGCGCCGGCCCGACCAGCTCGGTGAGGACGTCCTCCATGGTCACGAATCCGAGGACGACCCCCGTCTGTCCCGTCACCGCCGCCAGATGGCTCCCGTCGGCGCGCAGCGCGGTGAGTGTGTCGTCCAGCGGCGTGTCGATGCGGACCCGGGTGACGGGGTGCAGGGCGGATCGCGGGAAGGGCCGGTCCCGGTCGGTGACGCCGAGGGTGTCCTTGATGTGCAGATAGCCCAGCAGGGTGCTGTCCGGGCCGGTGACGGGGAAGCGTGAGTAGCCCGCCTCGGCGGCGACCCGCTCCAGGCGGGCCGGGGTGACCGAGGCGTCGACGGTCCGCATCTTCGGGACCGGCACGAGGATCTCCCCGACCGGCCGGGTGCCCAGCTCCAGGGCGTCCTGGAGCCGCTCGCCGTCGGCGGGCGAGAGCAGTCCGGCCTCGCCGGCCTCGACGACCATCCGGGCGAGCTGGTCGTCGGTGAACACCGACTCCACCTCGTCCTTGGGCTCGACCCGCAGCAGCCTCAGCAGGGCGTTGGCGAAGGCGTTGATGCCGAACACCAAGGGCCGCAGCGCGCGCGTGAGGGCCACGAGCGGCGGTCCGAGCAGCAGCGCGGTCGGCACGGGGGCCGCGAGGGCGATGTTCTTCGGGACCATCTCGCCGATCAGCATGTGCAGATAGGTGGCCAGCGACAGGGCGATCACGAAGGCGATGGGGTGGACCAGGCCGTCCGGGACGCGGGCCGCCTCGAAGCCGGGCTCCAGCAGATGCGCGATGGCCGGTTCGGCGACCGCGCCGAGCACCAGGGAGGAGACGGTGATGCCGAGCTGGGCGGTGGCCATCATCGCGGAGAGGTGCTCCAGGCCCCACAGGGTCATCCGGGCCCGCTTGTGGCCCGCACGCGCGCGGGGCTCGATCTGACTTCGGCGCACGGAGATCAGCGCGAACTCGCCGCCCACGAAGAAGGCGTTGGTCAGGAGCGTCAGGGCGCCGACGAGCAGCTGGACGGTGGTCATCGTGCCTCCTGCCGGGCCTGGACGGGCACCCGCGCGGGTCCGGTGATCCGGATCAGGCCGGCGCGGTGGTGGTCGACGTCCAGGACCTCCAGACGCCAGCCGTCGAGGTCCAGGTCGTCGCCCTTGGCGGGGATGCGGGCGAGGCGGGTGGCGATCAGCCCGGCCACCGTCTCGTACGGCCCCTCGGGCGCGGTGAGGCCTATCCGGGCGAGCTGGTCCACGCGCACGGACCCCTCCGCCTCCCAGGCCCGCTCCCCGGCGGGCCGCAGGTCGGGCATCTCCTCGGGGTCGTGCTCGTCGCGGACCTCACCGACGACCTCCTCGACGATGTCCTCGACCGTGGCCACGCCCGCGGTGCCGCCGTACTCGTCGATGACGACGGCCATGGTGCGGCCGGCGCGCATCCGCTCCAGGAGCCGGTCGGCGGGGAGGCTGTCCGGGACCAGCAGGGGCGCGGTGGCCAGTTCGGTGACCGGGGTGGCGGCCCGCGTCCCGGGTTCCAGGGCGAGCACGTCACGGATGTGCACGGTGCCGATGACCTCGTCCAGGCTGTCCCGGTAGACCGGGAAGCGGGACAGGCCGGTGGCGTGGGTGAGGTTGGCGGCGTCGGCGGCGGTCGCGTGGGCTTCGAGGGCCTTGACGTCCACGCGCGGGGTCATGACGTTCTCCGCGGTCAGCTCGCCCAGGTGCAGGGTGCGGACGAACAGTTCGGCGGAGTCGGCCTCCAGGGCGCCCTCGGCGGCCGAGCGCTCGGCGAGCGCGACGAGCTCCTCGGGTCCGCGGGCGGAGGCGAGTTCCTCGGCGGGCTCCAGGCCGAAGCGCCGTACGACACGGTTCGCGGTGTCGTTGAGATGGCGGATGAACGGGCCGAAGAGCGCGGTGAAGGCGCTCTGCGGTCCGGCGACCACCTTGGCGACGGCCAGCGGACGGGAGATCGCCCAGTTCTTCGGCACCAGTTCGCCGACCACCATCAGCACGACGGTGGACAGGGCCACGCCCAGCGCGGTCGCCACCGGAGCGGCCGCCGCGCCCAGGCCGGCGGCCTTGAGCGGGCCCTTGAGGAGCGCGGCGAGGGAGGGTTCGGCGAGCATGCCGATCACCAGCGAGGTGACCGTGATGCCGAGCTGGGCGCCGGAGAGCTGGAAGGTCAGCCGGCGTACGGCCTTCAGGGCGCCCTCGGCGCCGCGCTCACCGGCCTCGGCGGCCCGCTCCAGGTCACCGCGCTCGACGGTGGTCAGGGAGAACTCGGCGGCGACGAAGACGGCGCAGGCCAGGGTGAGGAGCAGCGCCGACACCAGGAGCAGGGTCTCGGTCACGGGGTCACCCCCGCCTGCCTGGTCGGGCGGCACGGGGCGGGGCTGGTACTGGGAGGCTCACCCATTGCGGGACTGTGGCTCCTTCTGTCGGGGCGGGTCGCACCAATAGTAAAGGACAGGCAAAGCAATCGACAGGGGTGCCCTCGCGCCCGGGGTACGCTGCCGGTCCGGCGGGCATCTCGTCCGACTCCGGCGTCACCCTGACGGAGGCCTTCCCATGTTCGGACTGAGCGAGCTCGCGATCATCCTGATCGTCGTCATAGCGGTCATCGCCGTGAAGAAGGGCCCGGAACTGGTCCGTACGGCGGGCAGGTCGACGCGCATCCTCAAGGCGGAGGCCCGCGCGGCGCGGGAGGACCGGCCGGAGGGCCAGGTCATCCAGGGAGAGGTCCTGCGGCCCGGGGCCGCCGAGGGCACCGAGCAGGGGCCCGGCGCCCGCTGAACCGGCCGGCACCCGCACGCGCTCCGCGGTTTCCCTGCCGACCGGCCGCGTGATGATCCATGATGAGCGGGCCATGCACCTGCCGGCCACGACCACGCGCGCGCCGCTGCCCGTCCTGCGGGCCGCGGTGTTCGCCGTCGTCGGCACCGTGCTCGGGGTCGGTGCCCACCAGCTGCTCGCCGAGGGCCCGCTGCCCTGGGGGCGGGGTGCCGCCGCGACGGCCGTGCTCTTCGCGGTGGGGCTGATCGGTGTGCAGCGGCCCAGGCGTCTGGCGACGGTCGTCGCGTGCAGCGTCGCGGGGCAGTCCGGGCTGCACCTGTGGCTCACCCTCACGACGGCCGCGCGTCACCCCGGCGGACATGTGCACGACGGCCACTGGGCATGGCACGAGCGGTTCCACGGCTCCCTGGCCATGACGGCGGCCCACGCACTGGTCGCCGCGCTCGTGGCCGTCCTGCTGCACCGCGCGGACGCGGTCTGCTGGAGGGTGGCCCGCGGGGTGACGGCGACGCTCGACGCGGTACGGCACCGACTGGCCGCCGCCCGGGCGCTGTTCGCCCGCCCCGTGTCCCCGGCACCGGCGGCCGCGGGGCCGGTCGTACCGGCGCGTGACGAACGGCCGCTCACCGCGCGGCCGTTGCCGGCGCACCCGGTGGTGCGGCGGGGTCCTCCGGCGGCGAGCACAGCCCTCGCCCACTGACCCCACGGGGACGCCGTGCCGGCCCACGCCGGAGGGCCGCCCCGCCGTACCGCCCTGCCTGGAGACCACCATGTCCCGTATCCCTCTGTCCCGGCTGTCCGTCGCGGTGGCCGCGACCGCGGCCGCCGTACTCCTGACCGCCGTACCGGCCGCCGCCCACACCGAGGTCGAGGCCGACAAGGCCCAGGCCCTCGCCGAGAACGTCACCGTCTCCTTCCACGCCGAGGCCGAGTCCGACACCTCCGGGATCAAGGAAGTGCGAGTGGTCCTGCCCGCGGGCATCACCCCGGCCGACGTCAGTTACGGCAAGGGCCCCGAGGGCTGGAAGTTCAGCACGACCGACGACGGCTACGCCGTCGGGGGCAAGGAGCTGAAGACCGGCGAGAGCGCCGAGTA
This sequence comes from Streptomyces sp. SAI-135, assembly GCF_029893805.1. Lineage (NCBI taxonomy): Bacteria > Bacillati > Actinomycetota > Actinomycetes > Kitasatosporales > Streptomycetaceae > Streptomyces > Streptomyces sp. SAI-135. The sequence goes on along the minus strand of NZ_JARXYP010000002.1, from coordinate 7,207,424 downwards.
CTCCGTCGTCGTACGGCAGTTGCCCGACGCGGAGGAGGTGCCCTTCAAGACCCTCCAGACCTACGGCGACGGGCACGTCGACCGCTGGATCGAGCTGGACGAGAACGGGGAGAACCCGGCGCCGGTCCTGAAGCTGAAGGCGGCGGCACCGGGCGCGAAGGCAGTCGGCCCCTCGCCGAGCGCCTCCGCGAGCCCGGCCCCGACCGCCGTGGAGACGACGCCCGGGACCTCCCCGCAGGCCGCCGGCACCACCAAGAACGACGAGGGCGGCCTGTCCGCGGCCGCGTGGACCGGGATCGGCGCGGGTCTCCTCGTGGCGGTCGCCGCGGTGGTCCTCGCGGTACGGCGGCGGGGCGGCACCGGGGAGTAGGCGCACACGGTCCGGGGGTTTACCGCCGCACCCGGTCCGGGGGTTTACCGCCGCACCCGGTCCGGGGGTTTTCCGCCGCGCCCCGGATGAATCCCCCGTCTCCGGGTAGGCCAGCCACACGGCGTACCCGGAGATGGAGTGCCATGACCTGCGCGAACTCCCCCGCACGGCACGGGACCTGGGCGGTGGCCCTGGCTGTCGCCGCCCTCGTCCTCACCGGGGCCTGCGACGACGGCGGCAGTGACGAGGGGGCCTCCCGGACGGGCCGGCCCTCCGCGACCGGCTCGCCGCCCCCGACCACGGCCGGGGGCTCCCCCTCGCCCTCCGCCTCCCCGACACCGACGGCGACCGCCCCCGCGGACCCGGAGCGGGCGGAGCAGGACATCCGGCAGGCGTGGACGGTCCTGTTCGACCCGAAGTCCTCCCTGGACCAGCGCAGTGACGCCGTCGAGGACGGCGACGAGAACGCCCTGATGATCGACAACCTCTTCCGCGACCCGATCGGCAGCACGTTGCGCGCCGAGGTGACGTCCGTTGCGTACACCTCGGACGCGGACGCCGTGGTGGCCTACGACCTCGCGCGCGAGGACCGTCGGCTGGACACCGGCGGCCCGGGGGCGGCCGTACTCCAGGACGGGAGGTGGAAGGTCGCCCTGGGCACGGTCTGCGCGCTGACGCGGCACGCCGAGGACGCGCCCGAGGCGCCGAGCTGTGCGACGGCATCGCCCAGTCCCACCGGAACAGGTCGTTGAGTCCCGTCCGGGAGAGCCGTCGTGATCATCGCGACACGGATGAGAGGCCCACTGTGCTGAACGGTCGGCGGTGCCGGGCCGTACCTGGGATGGACGATGTCCGCGCACAGCCGTGGCACAGCCCTCTCTAGGATGAGCCCGATGATCAGCTCCGAGCAGCCCACCGCGCGTCCGCCCCTGTGGCGGGCGCTGCTGTTGCTCGGGCTGCTCGTGGGAGTGCTGGGCATGCACGCCCTGGCCCCCGGTGGTGGCATGGGCGGGCACGAGGGCAGGTCGGCGCACAGGACGACGTCGGCCGCCGTCGTCGCCGACGCGGTCTGTCACGACGGCTGCGGCTCGGGTCGTCCCCACCACGCCGACGCGACCTGCGTGTCGGGGGCCGTGAGCGGCGGGCCGGTGCTGCCCGCGCTCGTGCCCGACCCGTCGGGCACCTGCCTCGGCACGGTCGGCCTGCGCGCCCGGACGGCCGTGTCCCGGGAAGGCTCCCGCGCACCGCCCTCCCTCGCGGAACTCCAGCTCCTGCGGATCTAGACACGGCGTGCTCCGCCACGTCCAGATCCCTTTCACAGCACAGGAGTTCCAGCATGCGCACCACCCGTACCCTGATCCGCCGTGCCTGTCTCGCGGCGGTCGCCGTGAGCGCCGCCCTCACCCTCACGGCCTGCGGCGGCGACAGCGACGACTCGGCGTCCGCGAAGACCTCGGCGTCCGCGAATGCGTCCGCGCAGTCATCGGCCGACGCCCACAACGACCAGGACGTCTCCTTCGCTCAGGGCATGATCCCGCACCACCAGCAGGCCGTGGAGATGGCCGGCATGGTCGACGGCCGCGCCTCCTCCGCCGAGGTCAAGGACCTGGCCGCCCGGATCGAGAAGGCGCAGGGCCCGGAGATCGAGACCATGACCGGCTGGCTGAAGACCTGGGGCGAGCAGGTCCCCGAGACGATGCCCGGCATGGACCACTCGGCGCACTCCGGCATGGCCGGGATGATGACCGGCGCCGACATGGAGAAGTTGAAGAAGGCGTCCGGCAAGGACTTCGACACCATGTTCCTGACCATGATGGTCGAGCACCACGAGGGTGCCGTCGAGATGGCCACCACCGAGAAGGCCAAGGGCGAGTCCCCGGCCGCCACGGCCATGGCCGGTGACATCATCACCGCGCAGAACGCCGAGATCAGCGAGATGAAGAAGCTCCTCGGCGAGAACTGACCCGCTCGCATGACGGTCGTGGTGCCCCGTGCCGCCCGGCACGGGGCACCACCACGTTCGGACGCAGGCGTTGACGAGGGCATGACGTACCCCTATCTTCACCTCTACCTTGACCGAAGTTACGAACCTTGTTCGACATCACGAACATAGGTGGGGGCGCGCCTCGTCCCGACGACCTGTTCTGGAGAAGTCCCTTGAGACGCACCGCAGTTCGGCTGCTCCTGGCCCTGTTCACGGTTCTCGCCACCACCTTGGCCGGCCCCGGCGGCACCGCGCACGCCGCCGTGCCCGACTCCCCCGCCGTGACCTACACCAACCCGATCGCCGAGAAGCGGGCCGACCCGCACATCTTCAGGCACACCGACGGCTACTACTACTTCACCGCGACCGTCCCCGAGTACGACCGGATCGTGCTGCGCCGGGCGACCACCCTCCAGGGGCTGTCGACGGCGGCCGAGACCACGATCTGGACCAAGCACTCCAGCGGGGTCATGGGCGCGCACATCTGGGCGCCGGAGATCCACTCCATCGACGGCAAGTGGTACGTGTACTTCGCCGCCGGGTCCACCAGTGACGTCTGGGCGATCCGGATGTACGTCCTCGAAGGCACCGGCGCCAACCCGCTGACCGCCTCCTGGACCGAGAAGGGCCAGATCAGGACCCAGTGGGAGAGCTTCTCACTGGACGCGACGACCTTCACCGTGAACGGCGTGCGCTATCTGGCGTGGGCGCAGCGCAACCCGTCGGAGGACAACAACACCAGCCTGTTCCTCGCGCGGATGTCCAACCCCTGGACGATTCAGGGGACTCCGGCCGAACTGTCCCGGCCCACGCTGTCCTGGGAGACGGTCGGTTACAAGGTCAACGAGGGCCCGGCGCTGATCCAGCACGGCGGCAAGGTCTTCATGACGTACTCGGCGAGCGCGACGGACGCCAACTACTGCCTGGGCATGCTCACCGCGTCCGCGACGGCCGACCTGACCGACCCGGCGTCCTGGACGAAGAGCCAGAGCCCGGTGTTCCGGACCAGCGCGGCGACCTCGCAGTACGGGCCGGGCCACAACTCCTTCACCGTCTCCGAGGACGGGAGGTCGGACGTCCTCGTCTACCACGACCGCGGCTACAAGGACATCAGCGGCGACCCGCTGAACGACCCGAACCGCCGTACCCGCGTGCAGAAGGTCTACTGGAAGGCGGACGGCACCCCGGACTTCGGCATCCCGGTCGCCGACGGTGTCACCCCGAAGCGCTTCTCGTCGTACAACTTCGCGGACCGGTTCGTCCGGCACTGGGAGTACCGGGCGAGGATCGAGGCGAACGTGTCGCCGCTGGCCGACTCGCAGTTCCGGGTCGTCACCGGTCTCGCCGGCAGCGGCACGGTCTCCCTGGAGTCGGCCAATCTGCCCGGTTACTACCTGCGTCACAGGAACTTCGAGGTGTGGGTGGAGAAGAACGACGGGTCGACGGCGTTCGCCTCCGACGCGAGCTTCCTCCAGCGGGCCGGACTCGCCGACCCGGCGGGAGTCTCGTACGAGTCCGCCAACTACCCGGGCCGCTATGTCCGGCACTACGACTACCTGTTGTACGTGCAGGCCCCGGGCACCGCCACCGACAGGGCGGACGCGACCTTCTACGCCCAGTGAGCGCACGGTGTCGCGGGTCCTTCTCCGGGCACTAGGAGAAGGACCCTTCGGATCCGCGAGGAGCGACAGTGACGACAGGGCGACTCCCCGATCACGAACAGCGCATTCTGGACGAGGTGGAACGCGCCCTGCGCCGCGACCGCCGTCTGGAACGCCGGTTGCGCACCGGAAGGCTGCGCCGACGGCCGGACCTTTCCCGGGCGACGCACTACCGGCCGCACGTAATGACCGTGGGCCTGCTGCTCACTGTCTCGATCACGCTCATGGTGACGGGCATCGTCACCTCGCGGCCCGCGGTGATCTGGGCCTTCGCGGCCGTGTGGCCCCTGGCCCTGTTCGCGGTGTTCCGTCTCCTGTGCCGCTGGACGGAACCCTGAGCCTCACGCCTCGCCGTTTCCGAAGGCCGCCTCGATGGGCCGCTCGTCGACCAGGACCCGCCCCTGCGGCGGCCCGGCCAGCAGCGCGCGTACGGCGGTCAGGACGTCCGGCGCCACATGACCGGCCCGTGCCGTCTCCTGCGGCCCGGTCCGCTCGTCCGGTACGAGGATCCCGTGGGCGCCCACGCGGGCCGCGGCCTCGGCGTCCGCGGCGGTGCCCACGACCGCGCACTCGGCGGGCCCGGTGCACACCCGGCCCGCCGCCCACAGGAGCAGGCCCGGTTCGGGCGGACGGCAGTGACAGCCGTCCTGCGGTCCGTGCGGGCACACTCCCCAGATGTCGAAGGGGCCGAGCAGTTCGTCGACACGCCGGTTGACGGCCCGCACGTCGGCGTCGCCGAGTCCGCCGTGCCCGATGCCCGGTTCCACGGCGACGAACCCGGTGCGGACGCCGTGCAGACGCAGCATGCCGAGCGCCTCACGGGCGCCGGGAGCCGCACGCACCCGGCCGGGGTCGGACGGGTTCCCGGCGAGGATGCTGTCCCGGTCGAACAGCACCGTGCGCACGCGCGTCATGCGGCCACCTCCCGGCTCTCGTGTGCGCTGCTTCCCCTTGGCGGGTAACCGCGGGGGGCCGGTCCATGCGGTCGGGACGCGGTCCACCGAGCCGAGTGGTGGCGGCGGGGCGCACGGTACGCCGCTGCCGAAGCCGGACTGCCCCAAGTATGTGAGACCCCTTTGAAATCCCCGCTGAGCAGGCCGGATTCCCTAGGATCGGCTCGTGGTCACCTTCCTCCTCGAACGCACCGCCCCGCTCTCCCAGGACGAGGCCTGGCGCCGCCTCACGGACTGGCCCCGCCACGGCGAGTCCGTCCCGCTGACGCGCGTCACCGCCGTGCCGCCGGGGCCGACGGCCGAGGGCACGCTCGTCGTCGCCCGCTCGGGGGTGGGCCCGCTCGGCTTCGACGACCCCATGGAGGTCACGGTCTGGCGCCCGCCGACGGAGGGCGTCTCCGGTCTGTGCCGTCTGGAGAAGCGCGGCCGGGTGGTGCGGGGCTGGGCCGAACTGGAGGTGCACCCGGGCCCCGGCGGCCGGGCCCGGGTGATCTGGCGGGAGCAGTTGCAGGTTCCCCTGTTCCCGGCGCCCTTGCTCGGCGCTGCGGCCCGTTCGGTGTTCGGACGGACGCTGAACCGGCTGCTGCGGGGCAGCTGACGGACGTGCAACAGTGGGCGCCATGACGGCGGTTGACGGCACGGCGGTACGGGTGGACGAGGTCGAGGGGCTCGCGGTGGACGGGCTGCGGTGGCTGGTGTCCGCCGCGAGGGAGACCGCGGACGGCGGGCTCGCCTGGCCGTCCGATCCCTCGCAGGAGGTGACCGACCCGACCCTGTACAACGGCACGGCCGGGATCGTCGCCGTACTCCTGGAGGCGTGGCGGCACTTCGGCGACGACTCCTACGCCGACCTCGCGCTCCGCGCGGGCCGCGGTGTGGCCGCCGCCGTCGACGGCCACGGGGACGACTCGCTCTACTTCGGCCGGTCCGGCATGGCCCTGGTCCTGCACACCCTGGGCGAGCAACTCGGCGACAGCGCCTGCGGTACGGCGGCCGACCGCGCGACGGCCCTCGTGCGGGCGCACTTCGACGGGGAGCGCTGGGGCGAGCTCTTCGAGCTGATGGGCGGCAACGGCGGGATCGGCCTGGCCGCCCTCGCGGTCGGCGACCCGGAATTCGCCGTCCTGGCGGTGGAGCCCTACCTGCGGGCGGCCGAGCACACCCCGTGGGGCGTCACCTGGGCCTGGCGCCCCGGCCGGGACGCCCGCATGCACCACATGTCCCACGGCACGCTGGGCATCGCCTACGCCCTCGCCCGGATCGGCCACGCGAGCGGCCGTGCCGACCTGGTCGACCTGGCGCTGGCGGGGGTCGCGGACGTCGTGGCCCGTGACGAGGGCGGCCCGGAGGGCTTCCTGGTCCGGCACTCCACTCCGCAGCACCTCCCGGACCTCATCGAGCCGATCAGCTACGGCTGGTGCCACGGCCCCACCGGCGACGCGCAGATCTTCCGGCTGCTGCGCGACACCCATGGCGACCCGGCCTGGTCCGCCCTCGCCGACCGCTGCTGGCACACGGTCACCCGCTCCGGACTCCCCCAGCGGCTGCGGCCCGGGTTCTGGGACAACAACGGCCGCTGCTGCGGCACGGCGGGCGTCCTCGCCCTGGCCTGCGACCGCGTCGCCGAAGGAACCGCGCGGTCGCAGGCGTACGACTTCGCGCGGACCCTCGTCGCCGACCTCGCCGCCCGCGCGGTCCGGGACGCCGACGGCGCCCGCTGGTCCAACGTCGAGCACCGGGCCACCCCGAGCGTGCTGGTGCCCCGCACCGACTGGGCGCAGGGCGGTGCGGGCATCGTGCGTGAGCTGCTGCGGTTCGTCCGGCTGAGCCGGGGCGGCGATCCGCGCTACGCCTTCACGTGGCCGGACCAGCCGCAGGTGTCCGCTCAGGCCACCGACCCGATCCGCCGGGCCGGTGCCGACGTCTCGTCGTGATGGATCGGCGTGTGCGCGCCGGTGAGGGAGACACCGCTGCCGCCCCGCCGCGCCGCGACGATCTCGGCGGCGATGGACAGGGCCGTCTCCTCGGGCGTACGGGCGCCGAGGTCCAGGCCGATGGGTGAGTGCAGCCGCGCCAGCTCCCGTTCGGTCACGCCGACCTCGCGCAGGCGTTCGTTGCGGTCGAGGTGGGTGCGGCGGGAGCCCATGGCGCCCACGTAGGCGACCGGGAGCCTGAGGGCCAGTTGCAACAGGGGGACGTCGAACTTGGCGTCGTGGGTGAGGACGCACAGGACCGTCCGGGCGTCGACCTCCGTGCGCTCCAGGTACCGGTGCGGCCACTCGACGACTACCTCGTCGGCCTCCGGGAAGCGCGCCTCGGTCGCGAAGACGGGTCGCGCGTCGCACACGGTGACCCGGTGGCCGAGGAACTTCCCGATCCGCACCAGTGCCGACGCGAAGTCGATGGCGCCGAAGACGATCATCCGGGGCGGTGGCACCGAGGACTCCACGAGCACGGTGAGCGGGGCGCCGCAGCGCGAGCCCTGCTCACCGATCTCCAGGGTGCCGGTGCGGCCCGCGTCCAGGAAGGCGCCGGCCTCGGCGGCCACCGTGCGGTCCAGTTCGGGGTGGGCGCCGAAGCCGCCGTAGGAGCTGTCCGGCCGTACGACGAGCGTGCGGCCGAGGAGTTCGTCCGGTCCGGAGACGATCCGCGCCAGCGCCGTCGCCCGGCCCCGCGCCGCCGCTTCGAGGGCGGCCGCGACGACCGGGCGGTCGCGGTCGCCGGCGCGGACCGGGGTGACGAGGATGTCGATGACTCCGCCGCAGGTGAGGCCGACGGCGAAGGCGTCCTCGTCGCTGTAGCCGAAGCGCTCCAGGACCGACTCCCCGCCCTTGAGGGCCTGTTGGCACAGCTCGTACACCGCGCCTTCCACGCAGCCGCCGGAGACCGAGCCGATCGCCGTGCCGTCGGCGTCCACCGCGAGGGCGGCGCCGGGCCGGCGGGGCGCGCTGCCGCCGACGGCCACCACGGTGGCCACGGCGAAGTCGCGTCCCTGCTCGACCCACCGGTGCAGCTCGTCGGCGATGTCCAGCATGTCTCGGTCTCCTTCACAGCGGTTGCGTACAGGTGCGTCCGGACGGCTAGTGCACGCCCATCCAGCTCTCGATCGGGTTGAGGGCGTAGTACACCAGGAAGATCGCCGTCAGTCCCCACATGAAGGCGCCGATCTCGCGCGCCTTGCTCTGCGCGACCTTGATCGCGACGTAGGAGATGACGCCCGCGGCGACGCCCGCGGTGATCGAGTAGGTGAACGGCATGATCACGACGGTCAGGAAGACCGGGATCGCGGTGGCGCGGTCGGCCCAGTCGACATGGCGGGCGTTCATCATCATCATGGCGCCGATGACCACGAGGGCCGCGGCGGCCACCTCGCCCGGCACGATGGCCGTCAGCGGGGTGAAGAAGAGACAGGCCGCGAAGAACAGGCCGGTGACCACGGAGGACAGGCCGGTTCGGGCACCCTCGCCGACGCCGGTGGCCGACTCGACGAACACGGTCTGCCCGGAGGCGCCGGCCACTCCGCCGATCGCGCCGCCCGCGCCGTCGATGAACAGCGCCTTCGACAGGCCCGGCATCCGGCCCTGTTCGTCGGCGAGCTTCGCCTCGGTGCCGACGCCGATGATGGTGGCCATCGCGTCGAAGAACCCGGCGAGCACCAGCGTGAACACGATCATGCCGACCGTCATCGCGCCGACCTCGCCCCAGCCGCCGAACTCGACCTTGCCGAAGATGGAGAAGTCCGGCATGGAGACCGCGCTGCCGTGCAGTTCGGGTGCTCCGCTCGCCCACTGCTTCGGGTCGACGGCCCCGGCCGCGTTGAGGACGACGGCCAGTACGGTCCCGCCGAGGATGCCGATCAGGATCGCGCCGGGGACGCCCCGCGCCTGGAGCATGAAGATGGCGAGGAGGGTGAGGGCGAACAACAGGACGGGCCAGCCCGCGAGTTCGCCCGTCGGGCCGAGGGTCACCGGGGTGGCCTTGCCCTGGTGGACGAAGCCGGCCTTGTAGAAGCCGATCAGGGCGACGAACAGTCCGATGCCCATGGTGATCGCGTGCTTGAGGGCCAGCGGGATCGCGTTCATGATCATCTCGCGCAGGCCGGTGACGACCAGCAGCATGATGACCACGCCGTACATCACGCACATGCCCATCGCCTGCGGCCAGGTCATCGCGGGCGCGACCTGCGAGGAGAGCACTCCGGAGACGGAGAGACCGGCGGCGAGGGCCAGCGGCACCTTGCCGAAGAAGCCCATCAGGAGCGTGGTGAGGGCCGCCGCGAACGCGGTCGCGGTGATGAGCGCCTTCTGGCCGAGCGTGTCCCCCGCCACGTCCTTGCCGGACAGGATCAGCGGGTTGAGCAGGAGGATGTACGCCATCGCCATGAAGGTGGTGACGCCACCGCGCAGTTCACGCGCGACGGTGGATCCTCGCCGGGATATGTGGAAGTACCGGTCGAGCCAGGACCTGCCGGCCGGGACGCGGGTGCCTTCTCCCGCGTCGTCGGCGGTGGTCGCTGGCTCCAGTTGCTGCTGGGTCATGTGGGCCTACTCCCAAGGTTCACAGGGGCACCCGTGCGAACCGCCTCGGCGGTCACGGGATTTGGGAAGGTGCTGCGGCCGCACGACCCGGGGGACGGCCCGAGACGAACGATCTGGGTACTCCGGGCGGCGCGGCGAAGTGTGACGTTCCCTGTGCCGCCCGGAGGGACTTGCTACGCCTGGCCCGTGAGGTGTTCGGGCCTGACCGGCGTCCGGTTGAGCTCGAGCCCCGTCGCGTTGCGGATCGCCGCGAGGACGGCCGGGGTCGAGGACAGGGTGGGTGCCTCACCGATGCCACGCAGCCCGTACGGCGCGTGGTCGTCGGCGAGTTCGAGCACGTCGACGGGGATGGTCGGCGTGTCGAGGATCGTGGGGATCAGGTAGTCCGTGAAGGACGGGTTCCTGACCTTGGCCGTCACGGGGTCGACGATGATCTCCTCCATCACCGCCACGCCCAGGCCCTGGATGGTGCCGCCCTGGATCTGGCCCACGACGGACAGCGGGTTGAGCGCCTTGCCGACGTCCTGGGCACAGGCCAGTTCGATCACCTTGACCAGGCCGAGCTCGGTGTCGACCTCGACGACCGCGCGGTGGGCGGCGAAGGAGTACTGGACGTGGCCGAAGCCCTGCCCGGTGCGCAGGTCGAAGGCCTCGGTGGGCCGGTGCCGCCACTCCGCCTCGACCTCGACGCTCTCGCCCTCCAGCACGTCGGCCAGGTCCGCGAGGACCTCGCCGCCGTCGGTGACGACTTTGCCGCCCTCCAGGAGCAGTTCGGCGGTGGCCCAGGCGGGGTGGTAGGAGCCGAACTTGCGGCGCCCGATCTCCAGGACCTTCTCCCGGACCAGCTCGCAGGAGTTCTTGACGGCGCCGCCCGTGACGTACGTCTGACGGGAGGCGGAGGTCGAACCCGCCGAGCCCACCTGCGTGTCGGCGGGATGGATGGTCACCTGGGTGACGCCGAGCTCGGTGCGGGCGATCTGCGCGTGGACGGTGACACCGCCCTGGCCGACCTCCGCCATGGCGGTGTGCACGGTGGCGACGGGCTCGCCGCCGACGACCTCCATGCGGACCCTGGCGGTGGAGTAGTCGTCGAAGCCCTCGGAGAAGCCGACGTTCTTGATGCCGACCGCATAGCCCACGCCCCGCACGACGCCTTCGCCGTGGGTGGTGTTGGACAGACCGCCCGGCAGCTGCCGTACGTCCGCCTGCTCGCCGGCCGAGAGCCACTGCTGCTCCGGAGGAAGGGGCATCGCCTTGACGCGGCGCAGGAGTTCGGCGACGGGGGCGGGCGAGTCGACGGGCTGGCCGGTCGGCATGATCGTGCCCTGCTCCATGGCGTTCAGCTGCCGGAACTCCACCCGGTCCATACCCACCGCGTCGGCGAGCTTGTCCATCTGGGCCTCGTAGGCGAAGCACGCCTGGACCGCGCCGAAGCCGCGCATCGCGCCGCACGGCGGGTTGTTGGTGTAGAGGGCGATGGCCTCGATGTCCACGTCGTCGACGACGTACGGGCCGATCGACAGCGAGGAGGCGTTGCCGACCACGGCCGGGGAGGCGGAGGCGTACGCGCCGCCGTCCAGCACGATCCGGCACTTCACGTGGGTCAACTTGCCCTCGCGGGTGGCCCCGTGCTCGTAGTACAGCTTGGCGGGGTGGCGGTGGACGTGTCCGAAGAAGGACTCGAACCGGTTGTAAACGATCTTGACGGGCTTGCCGGTGCGCAGCGCCAGCAGACAGGCGTGGATCTGCATCGACAGGTCCTCGCGGCCGCCGAAGGCCCCGCCGACGCCGGACAGCGTCATGCGGACCTTGCGCTCGGGCAGGCCGAGGACGGGCGCGATCTGGCGCAGGTCGGAGTGCAGCCACTGGGTGGCGACGTAGAGGTGGACACCGCCGTCCTCGTCCGGCACCGCGAGACCCGACTCGGGGCCGAGGAAGGCCTGGTCCTGCATGCCGAAGGTGTACTCGCCCCTGACGACGAAGTCGGCGCGCTCGGCGGCCTGTCGCGCGTCACCGCGGACGATCGGCTGGCGGTGCACGATGTTGGGGTGCGGGACGTGTCCGATGTGGTGGTCGTCGCGGTTCTCGTGGATCAGGATCGCGTCGGGAGCGGTCGCCGAGGCCTCGTCGGTGATGACGGGCAGCTCGCGGTACTCGACCTTGATCTTGGCGGCCGCCCGGCGGGCGGTCTCGGGGTGGTCGGCGGCGACGATCGCGACCGGCTCACCGTGGTGACGGACCTTGCCGTGGGCGAGGACGGGGGTGTCCCGGATCTCCAGGCCGTAGTTCCTCACCTCGGTCGGAAGGTCGTCGTACGTCATCACGGCGTACACGCCCGGCAGGGCGAGCGCCTCGCTGGTGTCGATGGACACGATCTCGGCGTGCGCGACGGTCGAGCGGAGGATCTGTCCCCAGAGCATGTCCTCGTGCCACATGTCGGACGAGTACGCGAACTCGCCGGTGACCTTGAGGGTGCCGTCGGGGCGGAGCGTGGACTCGCCGATGCCGCCCTTGGTCTGCGAACCCTGGGTGATCTTGGTGGGGGTTCCGTTGGGAGTGGACACGTCAGACCGCCTCTCCCTGCCGGGCGGCCGCGAGACGGACCGCGTCCATGATCTTCTCGTAGCCGGTGCAGCGGCACAGGTTGCCCGAGAGCGCCTCGCGGATGTCCGCGTCGCTCGGGCTGGGGTTGCGCTCCAGCATCTCGTCGGCGGCCACCAGCAGGCCCGGTGTGCAGAAGCCGCACTGGACGGCGCCGGCGTCGATGAACGCCTGCTGGATCGGCGAGAGTTCGGTGCCCTCGCCGGTCTGGGAGTCCTGCCCCTCGGGAGCCGGGTGCCCGCAAGCGCGCTGCTTGGCGAAGTCCGCGAGCCCCTCGACCGTGACGACCTCGCGCCCCTCGACCTGCCCGGCCGCGACCAGGCAGGAACACACCGGGACGCCGTCCAGCCGCACCGTGCACGATCCGCACTCGCCCTGCTCGCAGGCGTTCTTGGAACCAGGCAGCCCGAGCCGCTCGCGCAGCACGTACAGCAGGGACTCGCCCTCCCACACGTCGTCGGCTTCCCGCGGACGTCCGTTGACTGTGAAGTTGACGCGCATTACGCAGCTCCCTCCGTGGTGGCGGCGGTGCCGCGGTAGGACTCCCAGGCCCAGGTCAGCGTGCGGCGGGCCATGATGCCGACCGCATGGCGGCGGTAGCTCGCCGTGCCCCGGACGTCGTCGATCGGGTTGCAGGAGGCGGCGCACAGGTCCGCGAACTGCTTGGCGACCGACGGGGTGATGATCCGGCCGTTGTCCCAGAACCCGCCTTCTTCCAGAGCGGCGTTCAGGAAGTCCTCGGCGGCCTTGGCCCGAACGGGGGTGGGAGCCGCGGAACCGATGCCCGTCCGCACCGTCCGCGTCGCCGGGTGCAGCGCGAGCCCGAAGGCGCACACGGCGATGACCATGGCGTTGCGCGTGCCGACCTTGGAGTACTGCTGGGGCCCGTCGGCCTTCTCGATGTGTACGGCGCGGATGAGCTCGTCGGGGGCCAGCGCGTTGCGCTTCACGCCGGTGTAGAACTCGTCGATCGGGATGCGGCGCGACCCGCGCACCGACTCGACCTCGACCTCGGCGCCGGCCGCGAGGAGCGCGGGGTGGGCGTCACCGGCCGGGGAGGCGGTGCCGAGGTTGCCGCCGACGCCGCCGCGGTTGCGGATCTGCGGGGAGGCGACGGTGTGCGAGGCGAGGGCCAGGCCCGGGAGCTCGCCGCGCAGGCTCTCCATGATGCGGGTGTACGGCACGGAGGCGCCGAGCCGCACCGCGTCCTCGCCGACCTCCCACTCGGTGAGGTCGCCGATGCGGTTCAGGTCGAGCAGGTACTCGGGCCGCCGATGGTCGAAGTTGATCTCGACCATCACGTCGGTGCCGCCCGCGATGGGCACAGCGGTGGGGTGCTCAGCCTTGGCGGCGAGCGCCTCCTCCCAGCTGGCGGGGCGAAGGAAGTCCATGACCGGCTCTCTTCTTCGTCTCGTGATCGTACGGATCGAGCCAGTTCGTGTGCGGCGGGCCCGGCTCGTTCATGTGCTGTTTACGCGGAGTGAGGTCAGTACACAGCGGCGTACTCCGACGGGGTCAGTCACGGAAACCATGAAGGAGTTGGCTGGTCGCGGCCCTCATCTTGTAGATTCGTATGAACGGAGGCCCTCAGTAACCTCCATGTTTTCCTGCGGAAACGTGCGGCACGGCCCACGTGACCTGGGACACAGCACCGGAGGCGGCAGCGGCCGCTCCCCACTCCACCGGACCCCTTCCCCATCGTAGATTTCGAGACAAAGAACGGCGGCGACGAGAATGCGGCTGCGCGCACTGCTGGACACCGACGCGCTGGGCCTGCGGCTGCTCGGCGGCGAGGACGAACTGGATCGCACCGTGCGCGGTGTGATGACCACGGACCTGCGCGACCCCAGCCGCTACCTCTCGGGCGGGGAACTCGTCCTGACGGGTCTCGCCTGGCGCCGGGACGCCGCCGACTCGGAGCCGTTCGTCCGCCTGCTCGTGCAGGCCGGGGTGGTCGCGCTGGCGGCCGGCGAGGCGGAGCTGGGGGATGTCCCGGAGGACCTGGTCGTGGCCTGCGCCCGGCACCGCCTGCCGCTGTTCGCCGTCCACGAGTCGGTGGCCTTCGCGACGATCACCGAGCATGTCGTACGGCAGGTCTCCGGGGAGCGCGCGGGCGATCTGGCGGCCGTGGTGGACCGGCACCGCCGCATGATGACCTCGGGTCCGGCGGGCGGCGGCCCGGACGTGGTCCTGGACCTGCTGGGCTCGGACCTGGACCTGCGCGCCTGGGTCCTGTCCCCCACCGGCCGACTGATCGCGGGCCCGAAGGCGGCGGGCCCCGGCCTGCCCGCGGACACCTGCGCGAAGCTCGCGGCGGAGCACCTGGCCGCGGTCCGCACCGGCCGCCGGGGCCCCCACAGAGTCACGGTCGGCCCGGCGGCGTACTCCCTCTTCCCGGTCCGCAGCTCGGGGCGCGCCCCGCAGGCGTCGAGGGACGTGCGCGAGACGGTCCTGTCCGACTGGCTGCTGGCGGTGGAGGCGGACGCCGGCGACTGGCCGGCGGAGCGCCTGGACCTCCTCCAGGGCGTCGCCCAGCTGATCGCGGTCGAGCGCGACCGCAGGGACGCCGCCCGTACCGTCCGGCGCCGGCTGGCCCAGGAGGTCCTGGAGCTGGTCCAGACCGGAGCGGCACCGGCCGAGATCGCGGCCCGGCTGCGGGTTGCGGCCCCCGTCCTGCTTCCCGGCCTCGGAGCGGCCCCGCACTGGCAGGTCGTGGTGGCGCGGGTGGAATGGCAGGACGGCGAGCTGGAGGGCGGCCCGATGGCGCAGTCCCTCCTGGAGGAGATCCTGGTGGACCCCCTCGCGACCGGCCCCGAGCCCTCCGACCGCATCGCGGTGGCCCACACCGGCGACGAGGCCGTCGCACTGGTCCCCCTCCCCGCGGTCTCGACCGAGCACGACGGCTCGGAGTCGGGCATCCTGGCGGACGCGCTGCTCGAAACGGTCCGCGACCCCCTGTCGGCAGGCCTGGACGACGACGGCCGGGTCACCCTGGGCGTCAGCGCGTCCGTCCACTCGGCGGAGGGCCTGCGCGGCGCGCTGGAGGAGGCCCGCCACGCCCGCCGGGTGGCGGCGGCCCGCGTCGGCCGGGTCTGCGCGGCAGGCCACCAGGAACTGGCCTCGCACGTCCTGCTGCTGCCCTTCGTGCCGGACGACGTGCGCCGCGCCTTCACGGCCCGCCTTCTCGACCCGCTGCGGGACTACGACCGCCGCCACCGGGCCGAGCTGATCCCCACCCTTGAGGCCTTCCTGGACTGCGACGGCTCCTGGACCCGCTGTGCGACCCGCCTCCACCTGCACGTCAACACGCTGCGCTACCGCGTCGGGCGGATCGAGCAGTTGACCAGCCGGGACCTTTCGCGCCTCGAGGACAAGCTGGATTTCTTCCTGGCGCTGCGGATGAGCTGAAACCCGGAGGTGCCCGGACTCCCACGACTTTGTGAATTCCTTCACCCACCCCCTTGGCCGGGCCCGTCGTTTCGTGCTGAGATGCCGCCACCACTCAAAGCTCGACGGCGCGCTCGGGGAGGGCAACGTGGCGCATACCGCCATGTCTGGTAACGGAACGACCGCCGGTGACGATCCACTCCAGACCGCGGTATGGCGGCTGCGCTCAAGAGCCTGCTGGGCCGACGCGGCCGCCCTGCTCCAACCGGTCACCGCGCCGGCGGCCCTGCAGAGAGCGGCACTTCTGGTGGAACGCTGCCTGTACACGGAGCAGGGCTGGGCGGAGGCGGAGGACGCGCTGCGCACCGCCGAGGCGCTGGCCCACAGCGACGACGAACGGGGAGCGGCCGCTTGTGAACGGGGGCAACTTGCGTACGCCTCGACGCTCCACGGGGTCCGGGACCGCGCGGACGAGGCGAGGGCGGCGCTGGGCCGCGCGGCGGCGCTGATCCCTCCGGGGGCACAGGGGCGGGCCCTGCTGGACTTCCGGCGGGGCCTGCTGGCGGAGAACCTGACCCACTCCCCCCAGGCGGCCCGAGCGGCCTACCGCCGCGCCCACGCGGGCGCCACGGCCCAGTCCGACTCCCTGCTGCTGTCCTTCACCTGGCGCCACCTCGCCGGACTGGCCCTGCGCGAAGGGGAGTTGGCCGAGGCGCGGCACGGCTTCGCCGAGTCGCTGCGGATCCGCGAGGAGTTGGGCTACCTGGTGGGCACGGCACCGGCGCTCGCCTCGCTGGCGGACGCGGAGGTGGAACCCGAGGCGTCCCGGCTGCGCGAGGAGGCGCGGCGGCTGTACCGATTGCTGGGGGGCGTACCCACGTGGCTGGCGCGGCAGTTGGCCCCACCGGCGGCCACGGCCTGAGCTGACGGGGTGCGGGTGAGGGTCGTGAGGCGACTGCGGGTCGGCGGGGGCTGATCGCGCAGTTCCCCGCGCCCCTGGGCAGGTGCAGTCACCCGCACCAGGAGGGGCCGCGGGTTGCAAGGGCCCACCGAAGCCGCACAGGCCGCCGCAGGCATCAGGGGCACGGGGAACCGCGCAACCGGCCCCCAACGGCCCGCGGACAACAGACAACCGCTCCGCGGATTGCAGACGCCCACCGGAGCCGCACAGGCCGCCGCAGGCATCAGGGGCGCGGGGAACTGCGCAACCGGCCCCCACCGGCCCGCGGACGACAGACGACCGCAGGAACCCTCAGGTTCCGCCGGCGAAGTGGCCGCCCACCAACGCCCGCACCACATCCAGGTCCCGCGCGATCAACGCGTCCAGCAGCGCCGTGTGTTCGGCCGCGTCCGCGATCAGGTCCGCCCGCCCCCGCGCGGCGGGCCCGCCCACCAGCGGCCACTGGGACCGCCGGTGCAGGTCCTCGGAGATCTGGACCAGTTGCTCGTTCCCGGACAGCAGCAGTACCGCGCGGTGGAACGTCCGGTCGGCCTCCGCGTAGGTCGCCCGGCACCCCGAGGACGCGGCCCGTACGGTCGCCTCCGCCACCGGGCGCAGCTCGGCCCACCGCTCCACCGGCACGCTCCGCGCCAGCCGCAGCACCACCGGCACCTCGATCAGCGCCCGCACCTCGGCCAGCTCGGCCAGCTCACGGGCACCCCGCTCGACCACCCGGAACCCCCGGTTGGGGACGACCTCGACGGCCCCCTCCAGCGCGAGCTGCTGCATGGCCTCGCGCACGGGCGTCGCCGAAACCCCGAACCGTTCCCCGAGCGCGGGCGCCGAGTACACCTCGCCGGGCCGCAGTTCCCCCGCGAGCAGCGCCGTGCGCAGCGCGTCGAGGATCTGCCCCCGCACCGAGGCCCGCTGCACGACCGGGCGCGGAATCGGCACCTCGCTGTGGGTGTGCTCGCCCCGGGCCCCGGAACCGGTCTCGTCCCGGACCCGCGCCCCGTCGGAGACCCGTGTCTGCGGCGGCACCCGGACCGCGCCCACGCCGGCGTCCCGCCGCGCACCCGTCGTCCCGGCGGAGCCCTGCGCACCCTGCTTCACGGGCCCTCCTCCGGACGTGTCAGTACTTGAGGTCATTAACGGCAGGTTGTTACTCACCCGTCAAGCACCTTAGGCGCAGAACCCTCCAGTTCAAATCCCGGACGAGTTGGTAAGGTAAGGCTTACCTTTAAGCGACTGCGAATCGGTGGACCCGCATGCCCGTACCGCTGCCCGCCCCCCGTTCAGCCCCTGGTCCGGCCGCCGGTTCGGCCGTCACCGCCGCCTACGCGCGCCTGACCGAGGCCCTCCCGGCGCTGACGGTCACGGAGCTGCCGCAGGACACCGCCCTCCCGGCCACCGACGGCTGGGTCACCGCAGCCGCCCTCGCACAGCACGCGCCCGCCCTGGACGCCTTCCTCGCCTGGGACGACGAGCAGGTCCTCAGGGACAACGCCCAGAAGGGCCGCCCGGACGTGATCGCCGGCTTCGGACTGCACCGGTACGCCTGGCCGGCCTGCCTCCTCTTCACCGTCCCGTGGTTCCTGCAGCGCCGGGTCCCCCGCTACCCGGTCGCCCACGTCTCCTACGACCGCACCCGGGGTCCGATGTCCCTCGCGGTCCACCCGGGGCCCTTCGCCTGCCTCCCGGACGACCCCGCGGCGGCACTGCCGGGCGCGTACACGGTGCCCGACGAGGAGGCCCTGCGCGCCGAGTTGCGGGAGGCGATCGCCGAGCACATGGAACCGCTCCTCGCCACCTTCGGCCCGCGCATGCGCCGACGCGGCAGGGCGCTGTGGGGCATGGTGACCGACGAGATCGTCGAGGGCCTCTGGTACGTCGCCGAGCTGTTCGGCGAGCACGAGAAGCGCCGGGCCGAGCACGCCCTGGAGCTCCTGCTGCCGGGGACGACGAAGCCGTACGCCGGCTCCCCGGCCTTCCGGGTGCTCGCCGGACCGGACGGCGGGCCCCTGCTCACCCGGGACCGGGTGAGCTGCTGCATGTACTACACGCTGGCCCCCGAGGACACCTGCGTCACCTGCCCGCGCACCTGCGACACGGACCGGATCGCCAAGCTCACGGCGGCCGCGGCGAGTTGAGGCACCCTCAGGGGACCCCCGGCGCGGACACCGCTTCGGCGTCCCGTAAGATCAACGCCGACTGGGACGCCCGTTCGGTTACAGGCAATTCACAACTTCCTCACTTGGCGCAGGAACTTTCCGGGGAACCACCCGTACGGGTAGTCTTATTCGAACTCAACTCCCGCCCCTCATGCGGCAGTTCGAGCAGAATGCCGCCCTGGGCAACCCCTTGCACTTCCTTGGCGGCCTCTTGCCCCGAAAACGCCTGAGGGTCGTTGGGATTGGGCCACTATGGCGGGCGTTACGCCCTATCCCAATGCAAGGGACCCCAGATGAGACTGACCGACATATCGCTGAACTGGTTGCTTCCGGGCGCCGTACTGCTCCTGGGCATGCTGGCGGCGGTGGCGGTGCTCGCGCGGAGCAAGCGGTCCGGCGGGGAGCACGCGAAAGACGACTCGTGGGAGCGGAGCGAGGAGCGCCGCAGGCGCAAGGAGGCCATATACGGCACCGCCTCCTATGTCCTTCTGTTCTGCTGTGCGGCGGTCGCCGCCGCCCTCTCCTTCCACGGTCTGGTGGGCTTCGGCCAGCAGAACCTGAACCTGTCCGGCGGCTGGGAGTACTTGGTCCCGTTCGGCCTGGACGGGGCGGCGATGTTCTGCTCCGTGCTCGCGGTCCGCGAGGCCAGCCACGGTGACGCGGCCCTCGGCTCCCGGATACTCGTGTGGACGTTCGCCGGTGCGGCGGCCTGGTTCAACTGGGTCCACGCGCCCAGGGGGTTCGGCCATGACGGCGCCCCGCAGTTCTTCTCCGGCATGTCCCTCTCGGCCGCCGTCCTGTTCGACCGCGCGCTGAAGCAGACCCGCAAGGCCGCGCTGCGCGAGCAGGGTCTGGTGCCGCGTCCGCTGCCGCAGATCCGTATCGTCCGCTGGGTGAGGGCGCCTCGTGAGACGTACAAGGCCTGGTCGCTGATGCTGCTGGAGAACGTGCGCAGCCTCGACGAGGCGGTGGACGAGGTCCGTGAGGACAAGCGTCAGAAGGAGGCGGCCCGTCTCAGGCGCCGCGAGCAGGAGCGGGTCGAGCGGGCCCAGCTCAAGGCGATCAGCCGGGGCCATCGCGGGTTCGTGGGCCGGGGCGGCGGGCGCCAGTTGGAGCAGCAGCCGCAGGCAGCCCTGGAGCGGGCCTCGGCGGAACCCGCGATATCCAGCCCGGAGCCGCTGCCGGTACGCCAGCGGCCCTCTCTCCAGCCCGTCCGGGGCGGCTCCGAGTCGCACTCGGTCGACCTCACCGCGGAGGACGACACAATGGCGCTGCCGCGTCTCGACTCGCTGGAGCGCAAACTCAAGGACCTTGAGCAGCAGTTCGGCTGAGGCGAGGGCCGAGGCCTGAAGGGCGCGGCCGCGAGGCCGAAGCATCACGGGAAGGGGGCGTGACCGAGCGGTCACGCCCCCTTCCCGTGGTTCACGCCGCTCCGGCGTCGAGTTCGAACCAGACGGCCTTGCCCACTCCGTGTGCCCGTACGCCCCAGGCGTCCGCGAGGGACTGGACCAGGGCCAGGCCCCTGCCGTGCGTGCACTCGTCGGTGTTCGGCACCCGGACCCGGGGTATGCGGGCGACGAAGTCCCGCACCTCCACCCGCAGGGCCCGCGGACCGACCGTGGCGGTCACGACCGCGTCATGGTCGGTGTGCACCAGGGCGTTGGTGACGAGTTCGCTGGTGAGCAGTTCGGCTATCTCGGACCGTCCGGGCCTCCCCCAGTGTCGTAACAGCTCGCGCAAGGCCCTGCGTGTCTCCGGTACGGCCCCCAGGTCCGCCCGCTCCAGTCTGCGCCGGAGCTGAGGCGACTGCGCCTGCTCCAGGGCGCTGTCGGCCTTCTCCTCCATCGTCTGTGCCGAGAAGGCCCCTCCTGCCGTGGGACCGCCTCCTCGTGCCTGCCTCTTCATGACCCCCGCCCGCGTGCCGATGTCGGTTTCCCTCCTGCTCGAACACGTTCACGGGGATCCATGCCCCCGTAGTTCAGGCGCCAGTCATGTCGAATCGTCAACGACCAGGTGTTCGGCCACGTTTGCTGCGGCGACCAGGGGCGTGCCCGCGAAGCGGAGGAAGCCCGGACCGCGCCGGGCGGCACCCCGCGCGCGACGGCGCGGTCGCATGACGACGGCGCCCCGCGGCGGTCCCTGCGGGCCTCCCGCCCTGCGGTGCCTGTGCCGCCGGTTCCCCCCGGGTGGCATGTGCCCGGCCCCTCGGCGCCCGCCCCGGCCGACCCGCCGCGCGGCGCGCCGTCCCTTCACGAGCGGGAAGGCACGGGAAAGTACCTGGTCGGCGGGGTGGCTCCGAGGACAGGGAGGAGCGAGCGGAACGGGGTTGCCAGGTGAGGACCGGTCCCGGCCGCCCGCGGCCCCGGCCCGGGCGCCGGGTCGGGAGCCTGCCGTACGACGGCTCACGCGCCCCGTGCACGGCGTGCGCCCCCGCCGCCCGGGCCCGGTGGACGGGGCCCGGAGGGCGGGGGTGAGCCGGTGCGGGTGCCACCTCGGCGGGCCTCCGGGTCCGCGGTGCCGCAGGGCCCGCCGGCCCACCCGGCTCCGGGACACCGGGACCGCCCGGCGTGGGCCGATCCGCCGACCGCGCGCTGCCGAGCCCGTCGTATCCGGGGAAGGGCTGGGGCGGCAGGGAAACTGGCCTGATCTGGCCGCTACTTGCTCTTGAGGCCCTTGGCGCCGATGTGGAGGATCTTGTGGCTGTCGCGGGTCATGTCGACGACGAGGGTGCTGGTCTGTCCGGCGCTCCAGGTGAGGGTGACGACGGCCTCCGTGCGGGCGGCGGTTCCGTTGTCGGTGACCTTCCACGCGAGCGGTACGTTCTGGGCGCGCAGGACACCGTCGGCGTGCTCCTTCTCCTCCCAGGCGTTCAGTTCCTTCTGGAAGGCGGGCGTCAGGTAGTGCGCGCGCAGCGCGTCCTGGAGTTCGCCGGCGCCCTCGTCGCTCACCGCGTCGATGTAGGCGCCGTAGAAGTCGGCGATGCGCGTGATGTTGTCGGAGGGCTTCCCGCTGACGCTGCGCGGGGCTCCGGCCGAGGCCTGGGCGGTGACGCCGAGGCCGAGGGCCAGGGCGAGGCCGACGGCCACAGTGGCGCGGCGGGTCGTCTTGGTCGTGGTCATCGTGTTCCCCGTTTTCGTTCCGGTGTGAGCTGCTGGTGATGTGGTCCGTGCGGGGCCGCCCGCCCGACCCCCGTGCGGGAGGGCGGCCCCGGTTCTCAGTAGAGCTTGTTCACCGCGGTGGCGGTCGTCTTCTTGAAGGCCTTCACCGGGGCGTCGGCGAAGTCGCCCATCTGGGACCACTCCACGACGGTGACGGTCCGGTCGTCCCGGCCCACGGACAGCAGGTGGATGTCGGTGGCGCCGATCGCGTGCTCGGTGTGCAGACCGTGCACCCGGGCGCCCTCCTCGACCGCGACCTTGCCGTAGTCCTTGTACGTCGCCTCCAGGTCCGGGTCACCCTGTTCGAGGCGGTCCGCGCAGGTGCGGATCTCCTTGTTCATACGGGCCGCCAGGGCCGCGGCCTTCGCCTTGGTGCCGACCTCGATCGTCAGCTGGCGGGCACTGGTGTCCAGGTCGGTGCGGAAATCGCGGTACCGGGAGTCGTAGCCCGGCAGCGCGTCCGCGAGGCAGAGCAGCAGTTCGTCCGGAACGCCGTCGGTCACCTTGCCCGCCGTCCAGGCGGACGAGGGGTGCGGCGGGAGCTCGGCGGCCGAGAGGAACCTGGGCGCGGCGGGCGCGGCCCCGGCCTCGACGGAGAGGGTGACCCCGAGCATGAGGCCGGTGAGAGAGAGTACGGTGAGCGCGCCTGCTCGACTGCGCTTGGGCATGGGTGTCCCCCGTGAGATACGTGCACCAAGAAAATGGGTGCAGGGATGTGGGATGCCACGCCGACGCCGGATGGTCGGTCCGGCCCGGTCGGTGCGACACCAAGAGCATCAGCGGTCACACCGGGCGGACGCAACATGGGACACGGGATCCGTCGGCATGGAACCATCCCAGGCCCTCTGACGTGCAGGTACAGGGAGTGGCTGGGATGCGGGAGCTAGGGGGAAATCGTTGTCGGCACCGGAACCACAGGACGATGTCCAGGAGTTCGCGGCTCTGCTGCGGCGGCTGAAGGAGCGCACGGACCGCAGCTACGGTTCGCTGGCCCGGCGGCTGAACATGAACACCTCGACGCTGCACCGGTACTGCGCGGGGGATGCCGTACCGGTCGACTTCGCACCGGTGGAACGGTTCGCCGCCCTGTGCGGGGCCTCGGCCGAGGAGCGGATGGACCTGCACCGGCTGTGGCTGTCGGCGGTGGCGGCGAGGCAGCGGCCACGGATCGCGGAGGCTTCGGAGGCCCTCGTCGTGCCGGCCGGGACAGCGGGAGATCCGCGCGCGGAGGAGAGCAAGAGCGAAGACGAGGGACCGGGCGACAGTGGGCGGGCGGACGCGCCGGACACCGTGCGGGTGACGGTGTCCGCGCCGCCGCCCCTCCCCTGGTTCCGCCGCCGGCGTTTCCTCGTCACCGCGGCCGCCGTCGTGGTCGCTCTCGCCACCCTGGGCAGTCTGTCGGCGCTGCCGTCCGGCCGTCCCGCCTCGGACAAGGTGGCCCAGGCTCCCGACCCGTCGTCCCGGGCGACCGCGTCGGGTCCGCCCGCCCGCTCCGGATCGCCGTCACCGAGTCCCGGCGCCACGTCCGCCTCCCCCTCCGCCGAGGCCAGCGGGACGCGGCCCTCCGCTTCGGCCTCCCACAGCCGCGGCACCTCGAAGAAGAGCACGGGGGCCGGGCAGCAGGGGACCTCTGTCGGCACTCCTCTGACCTGGAGCGCGAACTCCCAGATCTGGGAGGGAAGCTGCGGTCACGACTACGTCATCGACAAGCCGCCCTCCCAGGTTCCGCCGCCCCCGCTCGTGCAGGACGCCGGGACCTGGGCGGCGACCCAGGGCGCGATCCACGGGCGGGAGACGAAGGTGCAGATCACCGTGCAGGGGCGGTCCTCCACGGCCGTCGTCCTGGAGGCACTCCGCGTCCGGATCACCGGCCGCGGCTCCCCGGCACCCGGTACCGCGTACGCCATGGACCAGGGCTGCGGCGGCGGGATCACCCCCCGCGGCTTCGACGTGAACCTCGACATCGACCGCCCCGTCGCCCACGCGGTCGCCGGCAACGACACCGGACAGACCGTCCCCGCGGTGGAGTTCCCCTACCGGGTCTCCGCCACGGACCCGGAGGTGCTGCTGGTCACCGCGACGACACAGACCTACGACTGCAACTGGTACCTGGAACTCGACTGGTCCTCCCAGGGCCGCACGGGCACGGTCCGCATCGACGACCACGGCCGCCCGTTCCGCACGAGCAGCATCAAAGGCCTGACCCGTCTCTGGTACGGCACGAACGCCGCGGGCGAGCGCGCGTGGGTGAAATCCGAGGGCTAGGAGCCGACCGGGGACGCCCCCGCTCGGCGAAGCCGTCACGCGGCTCTCAGGGCCGTGGCACGTTGCGGAGGTTGGAGCGGGCCATCTGGAGCATGCGGCCGACTCCGCCGTCGAGGACGATCTTCGATGCGGACAGGGCGAAGCCGGTGACCATCTCGGCGCTGATCTTCGGCGGGATGGACAGGGCGTTGGGGTCGGTGACGATGTCGACGAGGGCCGGGCCCTTGTGCCTGAACGCCGACTTGAGCGCCCCTGCCAGGTCCTTGGGCTTCTCGACGCGCACGCCGTAGGCCCCGCAGGCCTGGGCCACGGCGGCGAAGTCGGGGTTCTTGTTGGCGGTGCCGTAGGAGGGCAGCCCGGCGACCAGCATCTCCAACTCGACCATGCCGAGCGAGGAGTTGTTGAAGAGGACGACCTTCACGGGCAGGTCGTACTGCACGAGGGTGAGGAAGTCGCCCATCAGCATGGAGAACCCGCCGTCGCCGGACATCGACACGACCTGGCGCCGGCGGTCGGTGAACTGGGCGCCGATCGCCATCGGCAGCGCGTTCGCCATCGACCCGTGCGAGAACGAACCGATCACGCGGCGACGGCCGTTGGGCGAGATGTACCGCGCGGCCCACACGTTGCACATGCCGGTGTCGACGGTGAACACCGCGTCGTCGTCGGCGAGTTCGTCCAGTACGGCGGCCACGTACTCGGGATGGATGGGGACGTGCTTGTCGACCTTGCGGGTGTAGGCCTTGACGACCCCTTCGAGCGCGTCGGCGTGCTTCTTGAGCATCTTGTCGAGGAAGCGCCGGTTCGTCTTCTCCTTCACCCGCGGCGTCAGACACCGCAGGGTCTCCTTCACGTCACCCCAGACCGCCAGGTCCAGCTTGGAGCGGCGGCCGAGGTGTTCGGGCCGCACGTCGACCTGGGCGATCTGGACGTCGTCGGGGAGGAAGGCGTTGTACGGGAAGTCGGTGCCGAGCAGGATCAGCAGGTCGCACTCGTGGGTGGCCTCGTAGGCGGCGCCGTAGCCGAGCAGCCCGCTCATGCCGACGTCGAAGGGGTTGTCGTACTGGATCCACTCCTTGCCCCTGAGGGCGTGCCCCACCGGTGACTTGACCTTCTCCGCGAACTCCATGACCTCGGCGTGCGCGCCCGCGGTGCCGCTGCCGCAGAAGAGCGTGACCTTCTGGGCCTTGTCGATCATCTCGACGAGCTTGTCGATCTCGGCGTCGCCGGGGCGGACGCTGGGCCGGGAGGTGACGAGGGCGGTCTCGGCGGCCTTCTCGGGGGCGGGCTGGTCGGCGATGTCGCCGGGGAGGGAGACGACGCTGACTCCGGAGCGGCCGACGGCGTTCTGGATGGCGGTCTGGAGCAGCCTCGGCATCTGCTGGGGGGTGGAGATCATCTCGCTGTAGTGACTGCACTCCTGGAAGAGGCGGTCGGGGTGGGTCTCCTGGAAGAACCCGAGGCCGATCTCGCTGGAGGGGATGTGCGAGGCGAGGGCGAGGACCGGGGCCATGGAGCGGTGGGCGTCGTAGAGGCCGTTGATGAGATGGAGGTTGCCGGGCCCGCAGGAGCCGGCGCACGCGGCCAGCTTCCCGGTGATCTGCGCCTCGGCCCCCGCGGCGAAGGCGGCGGTCTCCTCGTGCCGTACGTGCACCCAGTCGATGCCGGCGTTGCGGCGGACCGCGTCCACGACCGGGTTGAGGCTGTCGCCGACGACGCCGTAGAGGCGTTTCACCCCGGCCCTGACGAGGATGTCCACGAACTGTTCGGCGACGTTCTGCTTGGCCATGGATCCATGCACCCCTTCGGTCTCCTTGGGTCCATCAATCCACACTGGCCGCGATCACGCCTCCCAAACAGCTGCGGCCGTACGGTCGTCGGCGTATCCCTTGACCCGGACTTGGCTGTCGGCGAGGAACGCGGCGAGGCCGGGCGGGGGGCCTGACCACCTTCCGGTGAGGTAGTCGCACAGTTCGGGCTCGCCGCGCAGCGGGTCGGCGAGGCCGCCGGTGCACATGAGGAGGGTGTCACCCGGGCGGGCGACGGAGGCGCGGAAGCGGAAGGCCTCGCGGGGCGGCTCCGGGGCGGGTTCGTAGGGGCTCGGGGGTGTGGGGATGCCGAGGTCCATGGTGAGGCGGTCGCCGTCGGGGGTCTCGGAGGGCAGCGAGCCGAAGCCGACGACGGGTTCGCCGGTGACGTCGGTAATCCGCGGTTCGATGTCGTGCCACTCGCCGTCGCGGAGGCGGAAGAGGCCGCCCGCGCCGACGCCGAAGAAGACGCGGACACGGCAGTCGGGGTCGGCGGGCAGGAGCAGACAGCGCAGGGTGGCGGCGTACTCCTCCGGGTCGACGCCCTGTTCGACGGCGCTGGCGCGGAGCTTGCCGAGGCTGCGGTCGGTGAGCCGGTGCAGCCCCGACTTGAGGTCGCCCCGGCGGGCGGCACCGATGTCCTGCGCGAGCCGGGCGTGGCTGCGTCCGACGGCCCGGCCGATCCAGTGGCACGCCTCGGCGGCGGCGCGGTGGGCGCCGGGGGTGGCGCGGGCGCCGGTGGCCATGGCGACGAGGATCAGCGCCTGGTCGCCGGTGCCGAACCGGGCGGTGAGCAGGGAGTCCCGCCGTGGCTCGCCCCGGAACCTGGCCGAGTCCCCGCGCACCGACACCGCCCGCAGAGTGCAGGCTCCGTACCGGGCCCCGTCCAGCACGGTGTCCGCCACCAGGTCGTCGAGCTCGTCGGGGTCGGCGGGTGGCAGGGCGGTGGGTTCGGCGTCATAGGTGGGCGGCCCGGAGCCGACGAACCCGACGGGGGCGGGAGGGAGGGTGGGCAGGTCGAGGCGGGTGGCGGTGCGGGGTGTCTGCGGAGCGGGGGCGGCTTCGTGATCGTGTCCGGGGGGCTCGGGTGCGGGGTTGGGCTGGGTGGAGCCGGGACCGGCGGGGGCTTCCTGGGCGGCGCCGGTTTCGGGGCCGGGCGGGGTGGCCCACCAGTCGCCCGCACCGTGCCGCGTCTCGGCCGCGCCCACGGGACCCGGCACGTCCTCGGCACGGGCGTCGGTGTTCTGCGGTGGGGCGGAGGGGTACGGGGGTGCCGGGGGCCGCGGGGGTTCGGCCGGTGTCGGGGGTTCGGTCGGCCTCGGGGGGTCGGTCGGCATGCGTGAGGCCGGGACGGTCGGGGTCGGAGGTGTCTCCGTGGACGCGCGACCAGCGGGTGGCGAAGGTGGCCGGTCCTCTGGGGCGCGCGCGACGAAGCCGGGTGGTTTGGGGCCGGGCGGGAAGGGTGCGGGCGCGTCAGGAGGCGGTTCCCACGGAGTCCGGGGGCCGCCGGGCGATGGGCCCACTGCATCGGACGAACCTGCACGCGGCGCGGGAACCCCGCCACCGCCCCGAGCGCGCCACTCGTCCCCTGACCCGGCCCCGGACCCAGACTCGGACTCGGGCCACTGCCCCCCGGCCCCGGTCTCCGCCCGGGCGGCGGCCCGCTCGCCCTCGCCGCCGGCCTCCGCGGAGCCGGGTTGCCGGGGCGTGCCGTCCGCCCGGTCACCGGCACCGCCACCACGCCCCTCCCGGGTCGCCGCGTCCCCGACCGCCCCCGTGGCGGAGGCGAAGCGGTCGTCCAGGGTGTCCGGGGCAGGTGCGGGGCCCGTGTCGTCGGTGGAGTCGTACAGCTGTCCCCACCAGTCGTCCTCGTGACCGGTGGGCCTTCCCCCCTGCTGGCTCATGCCCCTAATTGTCCACCGCGGCGGCCGTATGAAAACGGGGCATCGGGAAAATCAAGCACCGCCGCACCCGTCGAACGGCGTGTCGAGTGATCCGTCGAACTCACGTCCCCCACCAGGTCGCCGGGCCCCGCCGGACGTGCGCTGATCTGCGCTTCGCGCCACCCTCCTGCACCCTGGACGAATGGGAGTGTGGGACCTCCTGCTGGTCGGCCTGGTCATGCTGTTCGGCCTGGTCGGGGTTCTGGTGCCCGGTGTGCCGGGGTCCTGGTTCGTGTGGGCGGCGGTCCTGTGGTGGGCGCTGAAGGATCCGCAGCCGCTCGCCTGGTTCGTGCTCGTGTCGGCCACCGCCGCCCTGTTCCTGTCCCAGGTGGTCCGCTGGGCGCTGCCACCGCGCCGGCTGCGAGACAGCGGGGCCACCCCGCGGATGGCGGTGTACGCCGGTCTGGGCGCGTTCCTCGGGTTCTTCCTCGTCCCCGTGCTCGGCGCGATCCCCGGCTTCATGGCCGGCGTCTACGTCTCGGAACGGCTCCGCCTCGGCCGCCACGGCGAGGCGAGGGCGGCCCTGCGGCAGGCGATGCGCTCGGGCGGCTCCAGCGTGCTGGCGGAACTGTTCACCTGTCTGCTCATCATGGGCGCGTGGCTGGGGGCGGTGCTGTGGGGCTGACACGGAACCGCGACCCCGGACGGGCCCCGGCCCGGCCGCCCCGTCCACCCCGTCCACCCCGGACGAGCCCAGGACCGGAGTCCGATGTGCGGGCGGCTCGCGCGTGTTTGGGTGGTTGCCATGACCGAATTCAGCGAGGCCGAGCGCGCGTACCTGAGGTCCCAGCGGCTGGGGCGGCTGGCCACCGTCGACCCGCAGGGACAGCCGCAGGCGAACCCGGTCGGCTTCTTCCCGCAGGACGACGGCACCATCCTGATCGGCGGCCACGCGATGGGCCGCACCAAGAAGTGGCGCAACCTCCAGAAGAATCCGAAGGTCGCGCTGGTGGTGGACGACATCGTCAGCCTGAGGCCGTGGCGGGTGCGCGGCATCGACATCCGCGGAGAGGCGGAACTCCTCACCGGCCCGCACGAGTTGGGCCCGCACTTCAGCGAGGAGCTGATCCGCGTCCATCCGCGACGCATCCACAGCTGGGGGCTGGAGGAGTCCTAGAGGGCCCTTTCGAGGGCGAGCAGGGCCGTCTTGCGCTCCAGGCCGCCCGCGTATCCGGTGAGCCGGCCGTTGGCGCCGATCACCCGGTGGCACGGGCGGAGGATCAGCAGCGGGTTCGCTCCGATCGCGCCGCCCACGGCCCGGACGGCGACCCCGGAGGCACCGACACGGGCGGCGATCTCACCGTACGTCGTGGTGGCGCCGTACGGGACGTCGTCGAGGGCGTCCCACACCCGGCTCCGGAACTCGGTGCCCTCGGGGCGCAACCGCAGCTGGAACTCCTTGAGTTCACCGGCGAAGTAGGCGGCGAGCTGCTCCTCTGCGTCCCGGAAGGGGGCGGGGTCGTGGACCCAGCCCTCCTGGACGGTACGGCCGTTCTTCTGCCCGGGCACGGACAGCGAGGTCAGCGCGCCGGTCTCGTCGGCGGTGAGGAGCAGGCTGCCGACGGGGCTGTCGACGCGGGTCCAGCGGACGGTCATGATTACTCCAACTCCCCTGCGGTGCGCAGGTGTTGCCAGGCATAGGAGCGCCAGGGGCGCCAGGTGTCGGGGGCGTCGAGGCCCGGTGGGGCGACGTCGGGGTCACCGAGGGCGCGGGCGCGCATGACAGCGACGGTACGGGCGTCCAGACCCGGCAGGGCGAGCAGCGCCTGCTGTGCCTCGTCGCGGTCGGCGCCCGGATCGAGTCGTACGGTTCCGTCGGCGAGGGCGGTGGCGAGGGTGCCCAGGGTGCCGGGCGCCCCGGAGAGGGCCGCGGGCTCGGGGAACAGGTGGGTCAGGCTGCCGCAGGGCGCGTCCAGGGTCTTGCCGTACCGCTGGACGAGCCGTTCGGATTCGGTACGGCCCACCAGTGCCCGTACGGCGAGCTCCTCGGGGTCGGCGGCGCCGGGTGACCGCAGTCCGGGCCGGGCGGCGACCAGAGGGGCGAGCCGGGGGTCCGCGCCGAGCCGTTCGTCCACGGCGTAGGGATCGGCGTCGAGGTCGAAGAGGCGCCGCAGCCGTCCGACGGCGGTGGTCAGGTCGCGGGGGTCGGTGAGGTGCAGCTGCGCGTCGAGCCAGCCGCCGGGGTGCGCGCCGGAGGTGGTCCTGGTGGTACCGGGGCGTTCGTGGACGGCGACGATGCCGGTGCCGTGCGGGAGGCGGAGGGTACGGCGGTAGGTGCGCCGGCCGGGTGGTCCGCTCACCTCCTCGACGCCGGGTACGGCCTCGCGCTCCAGCAGGTCGAGGACGGCGCCGGAGCGGTAGGGGCCGCGGTGGGCGAGCCGTAGCGGAATGCCGGCGGTGGGGGTGGGTGCGCGGCGGGCGGTCCGGGCGGCGGCCCGCAGTCCGCTGGGGGTCGAGGCGTAGATCTCCCGGATCGTGTCGTTGAACTGCCGGACGCTGGCGAAGCCCGAGGCGAACGCGATCTCCGTGACCGGCAGGCCGGTGGTCTGGAGCAGGACGCGCGCGGTGTGGGCGCGCTGGGCGCGGGCCAGGGCGACGGGTCCGGCGCCCAGTTCGGCGGTGAGCTGGCGCTGGACCTGGCGTGCGCTGTAGCCGAGGCGGCCGGCGAGCCCGGCGACGCCCTCCCGGTCGACGACGCCGTCGCCGATCAGGCGCATCGCCCGGCCCACCACGTCCGCCCGGACGTTCCAGTCCGCGGAGCCGGGCACCGCGTCCGGACGGCACCGCCGGCAGGCCCGGAAGCCGGAGCCCTGCGCGGCGGCGGCCGTCGCGTAGAAGCGGACGTTGTGCCGTTTCGGGGTCACCGCGGGGCAGCTGGGCCGGCAGTAGATGCCGGTCGTCTCGACAGCGAAGAAGAACTCCCCGTCGAACCGGGCGTCCCGGCTGCGGACCGCTTCGTACCTGGTGTCCTCGTCCATCACGCGTTCCAGTCTCCGCCCTGCGCGGGGGCGCCGCTGGCGGAAATCGGACAGGGCGATGCCGGGGGGAGAGCGACGGGCCCGTGGCCGGGTGCGGGTGCGTCGTGGCTGGTCGCGCAGTTCCCCGCGCCCCCAAGCAGGTGGGTACAGCCAGGCGGTCCACGACTGCACCCACCCAGGGGCGCGGGGAACTGCGCGACCAGCCCCCGCTCGGCCGCAGCCGAACGTCTACGCCCAGCGCCCCCTCTTCGCCTCCATCGCCGCCTTGCCCTGCGCCCCCCGCTTCTTCCACTCCTTCCGGATCTCCGAACGGAGCCTCGCGTCGGTCTTCGCCACGATCCGCTGGTTCTCCCGGATCAGCTTCCGGTAGCTCTCCAGCCGCCGCTCGGGCAGCTCACCGGAGTCGATCGCGGCCAGCACCGCGCACCCGGGCTCGCTCTCGTGCGCGCAGTCGTGGAAGCGGCACTGCCGGGCCAGTTCCTCGATCTCGGAGAAGACCTGTCCGACACCGGTCTCGGCGTCCCACAGGCCGACGCCCCTGAGGCCGGGCGTGTCGATCAGCACACCGCCGCCGGGCAGGGCGAGAAGGTTGCGGGTGGTGGTGGTGTGACGTCCCTTCCCGTCCGCGTCCCGCGTGGCCTGCACGGCCATCGCGTCCTCGCCGATCAGGACGTTCGCCAGGGTCGACTTTCCCGCACCGGACTGTCCGAGCAGCACGGTCGTACCGTCGGAGACAACCGCGAGGAGCAGGTCGAGCCCCTCCCCGTCGAGGGCGCTGACCGTCAGCACCGGAACCCCCGGTGCCGTCGTCTCCACGTCCTGCACGAGATGCGAGAGGGTCACCGCGTCCGGCACGAGGTCGGCCTTGGTGAGGACGACCACGGGCTGAGCGCCGGACTCCCAGGCCAGGGCGAGGAAGCGTTCGATACGACCGAGGTCGAGTTCGACGGCGAGCGACACGGCGACGATGGCGTGGTCGACGTTGGCCGCGAGGATCTGCCCCTCGGACCGCTTGGAGGAGGTGGAGCGCACGAAGGCGGTACGGCGCGGCAGATACGTCCGTACGTACCGCGGATTGCCCGCGGGCTCGACGACGGCCCAGTCGCCGGTGCACAGCACCCGCATCGGGTCGTTCGGGGTGACGAAGGCGGTGTCCGCCCGCAGCAAGCCGTCGGCGGTGACGACGTCGCACTGCCCGCGGTCGACCCGGACCACGCGTCCGGGCAGGAGCCCCTCGGGCTCGTAGGGGGCGAACGCGTCCGCCCATGCCTCGTCCCAGCCGTAGGGAGCGAGAGCGGAGAAAACCTGAGAAGTGGAGCTGGAAGTCAAGGGAGACCCTTCACAAGGGTGGCCCGGCGCAGGGAGTTGATGTCAGCCGAGGGCCACGGAGGTGGACTTGATGATCTGGATGCGGGCAGGGCGCAGCGCAAAGACAGCCATCGGTCGACACCTCCCTCATTCCTCGCTCGTGGGGCACGGCAGCCGTGAGCCGCCGTGCGAAGTGCCCTCACTGTAGAGGCACGCGCGTCGGGGGCGCCATGGGTTTTCCGGTCCCCGGAGCGCGGGCCCTGCGCCCGCCCGCCCCACTCGCCTCACTCGAACAGCCCGGGTGCGCTGGTCGTCCGGGAGATGCGGTTGTGGCATGGGAGGCGACCCCCCATCTCCAGGAGAGCCCGTGATGACCCAGCGCCCCTCCCGCCCCCTGCGCCTCCTCGCTCCGGCCCTGGCCGCCGGTGTCCTGTTGACGACATCCGCGTGTTCGGACGGCGACGACAGCGGGCGGGGCCGCGCGGACACCACGGAGATCTCCTCCTCGCCGCTCGCCCAGGCGTCCCCGGCCGCGCTCACCCCGGCCGGGGCGCGGGCCGCGCTGGTGACCGAGGCGGATCTGGAGGACGACTGGAGCCAGGTCAAGAACGCGGCCACCTGGCGCGACAGCCTGCTGGTCGGCAAGGTGGACGTCGCCGACTTCATCACCGGCAAGGCGGACGCCGCCGACTGCCAGAAGCTTCTCGACCGGCTCTACGGCGACGATCTCCTGGGCAAGCCGTCCGGGGCGTCCGCGCTCACCGGCTTCGAGGAGGGTGCGTCCCGGCTGCTGTACCAGGTGGCCGCCTACGACAGGGCGGGGCTGGACAGCTCCTTCTCCTGGCTGAAGAGCCTGCCGGTCAAGTGCGACCAGTTCACGGTGACGGACGACTCCGGGGCCGAGCGCACGGTCCAGGTGACCGAGCGGTCCCTGCCCAAGGAGGGCGACGCCCGTCAGGGGCTGCGGGTCACGGTCCGGGGCACCTCGGGCGGCGAGCCCGCCACGCTCACCCTCGACGTCGCGGCCGTGCGGGTGGGCACGGACGCCATCACCCTCACCAACGGCGGCCTCGACGGAGTGGACGGCGACAGCACCGAGCAGGCGGTGAAGCTGGGCACGGCCCGGCTGAAGGACGTCCAGGCGGGCCGGACCCCGTCCGCCGACCCGGGTGAGGTCGACTGACGGGCTGACGGGAACCGCCCGTCCGGGGCCACGCCCGCGGGCCCGGCGGCGGCCATCGGCCGTCGGGGTGTTCCCGCCCTGTGCGCCATGTGACATAGTACTGACGTGAGCAAGCGACTGACCTGCGATGTCGTGGTCGTCGGCGCCGGGATGGTGGGCGCGGCCTGTGCCCTGTACGCCGCCCGGGCGGGTCTCGACGTGATCGTCGTCGACCGCGGCCCGGTGGCCGGCGGCACCACCGGCGCCGGTGAGGGCAATCTCCTGGTCTCCGACAAGGAGCCCGGCCCCGAGCTCGGACTCGCCCTGCTGTCCGGCCGGTTGTGGGCGGACCTGGCGGAGGAGGTCGGCGGCGCGATCGAGTACGAGCTCAAGGGCGGCGTGGTCGTCGCCGCCGGCCCCGACGGCCTTGAGGCCCTGGAGAAGCTCGCGACCGGACAGCGGGCCGCGGGTGTCGAGGCGGAGCGGGTGGACGCGGACCGCCTGCGGGAACTGGAGCCCCACCTGGCCCCCGGGCTCGCGGGCGGCGTGCTGTATCCCCAGGACGCGCAGGTCATGCCGACGCTCGCCGCCGCCCGTCTCCTACGGGCCTCGGGCGCCCGGCTGTTCACCGGTGCGGCGGTGACCGAGGTGCTGCTCGGGGCCGGCGGTGCCGTCCGCGGGGTGCGGACCGGCCGGGGGGAGATCCACGCGCCGCACGTCGTCAACGCCGCCGGGACCTGGGGCGGTGAGCTGGCCGCGCTGGCGGGAGCGGACCTGCCCGTGCTTCCGCGGCGCGGCTTCGTCCTCGTCACCGAGCCGCTCCCCCGCCTGGTCCGCCACAAGGTGTACGCCGCCGACTACGTGGCCGACGTGGCCAGCGACTCGGCGGCCCTGCAGACCTCGCCGGTGGTCGAGGGGACGGCCGCGGGGCCCGTCCTGATCGGCGCGACCCGCGAACGGGTCGGCTTCGACCGCTCGTTGTCGCTTCCCGCGCTGCGGGCGCTGGCGGCGGGCGCGACCCGGCTGTTCCCGTTCCTGGAGCGGGTGCACGCGATGCGGGCCTATCTCGGCTTCCGGCCGTACATGCCCGATCACCTGCCCGCGATCGGGCCCGACCCGCGGGTGCCGGGGCTGCTTCACGCGTGCGGCCACGAGGGCGCGGGCATCGGACTGTCCACCGGGACGGGGCAGTTGATCGCCCAGGTGCTGACCGGGCAGGCCCCTGCCCTGGATCTCGCGCCCTTCCGGCCCGACCGTTTCGACACCTCCGGCTCTTCACCCGCCACCTCGCCCGCCACCTCGCCCGGCTCCCGGGAGGCCTCGTGAATCCGCTGGACCTGGTGCGCGCCGAGCCCGGCCCCGCCTTCACCGTCACGCTCGACGGGCGGGAGGTCGAGGCCCTGCCCGGCCAGACCGTCGCCGCCGCCCTGTGGACGGCGGGGGTCACCTCCTGGCGCACCACCCGGGGCGAGGGCCGCCCGCGGGGGATCTTCTGCGGCATCGGCGTCTGCTTCGACTGCCTGGTGACCGTCAACGACCGCCCGAACCAACGCGCTTGCCTGGTGCCCCTGCGGCCGGGTGACGCGATCCGCACCCAGGAGGGGACGGGCCACGATGAGTGAACCCAGCCTGGCGGTGATCGGCGCGGGCCCGGCCGGACTCGCCGCCACCCTCGCGGCGGCCGCCCGCGGCATCCGCGTCACACTGATCGACTCGGCGCCGGAGGCGGGCGGGCAGTTCTACCGGCAGCCCGCACCGGGGCTCGGGGCCCGCCGCCCGCAGGCCCTGCACCATCAGTGGCGGACCTGGGAGCGGCTCCGGGACAGGCTCCGCACCCACGTACGGGCGGGCACCGTACGGCACTTGACGGACCATCACGTCTGGTTCGTGGAGCGCCGGGGCGCCGCCCGGCTCACCGTGCACGCCCTCACCGGCCCCGAGCAGGCCGAGGCGGCCGAGGTGCACGCCGACGCCGTCCTCCTCGCCACCGGGGGCTACGAGAAGGTGCTGCCCTTCCCCGGCTGGACCCTGCCCGGCGTGGTCACCGCGGGCGGGGCGCAGGCCATGCTCAAGGGCGGACTCGTGCTGCCGGGCCGCACCGCCGTCGTCGCCGGGACCGGGCCGCTGCTGCTGCCCGTCGCCACCGGGCTCGCCGCGGCGGGCGCGACGGTGGCCGCGCTGGTGGACTCGGCCGACCCGGCGGCGTTCGTACGGCGGTCCCGGGCGCTGGCGGCCCGACCGGACAAGGTGGTTGAAGGCGCCGGGTACGCGGGCCGGTTGCTGCGGCACCGGGTGCGCACGTTCCTCCACCACACCGTCGTGGCGGCGCACGGCGCCGAGCGGCTGGAGGCGGTGACGGTCGCGGCCCTCGACCGGAACGGACGGGTGCGCCCGGACACCCGTCGGCGCCTCGACTGCGACACCCTCGCCGTGGGCCACGGCATGCTGCCGCACACCGACCTCGCCGACGCGCTGGGCTGCCGCGTCGACGGGACCGCCGTGCACGTCGACGACGAGCAGCGCACCGACGTGCCGGGCGTGTGGGCGGCGGGCGAGACCACCGGCATCGGCGGCTCCGCCCTCTCGCTCGCCGAGGGGCACATCGCCGGGCGGTCGATCGCGGCACGGCTGGCCGGGCGGACGCCGGACCCGGCCTCGTGGGCGGCCGCCGCGCGGACCCGGGAGCGGCTGCGGGCCTTCTTCGCCGCCGTCGACTCCGTGTACGCGCCGCCCGCGCACTGGGCCGAACAGGTCACCGACGAGACCGTGGTGTGCCGCTGCGAGGAGGTGCCGGCCGGTGCGGTGCGGGAGGCGGTGCGGGAGCTGGGGGCCGGCGATCTGCGGACCGTGAAGCTGCTCACGCGCGCCGGGATGGGCTGGTGCCAGGGCCGGGTGTGCGGGCCCGGGGTGGCCGGAATCGCCGGATGCGAGCAGTCGGCGGGGCGCAGACCGTTCGCGCGGCCGGTGCCGCTGGGCGTGCTGGCGCGGGCCGGAGAGAGCGAGGAGTCGGCGTAGACCGGAGAGGGTCGTCACTGGCCCCGGGATCAGTGCAATGTCACACCTCATGAACACCCCATGAACACCCCAGGAGAGGGAAACCGTATGACCACCACCGACCTGCGCCCCTGGCGCGGTGTTCTCGTCGCCACCGCGCTGCCGCTGAACGACGACCTGTCCGTGAGCCACGACCAGTACGCCGAGCACTGCGCCTGGCTGGTCGAGAACGGCTGCGACGGGGTCGTGCCGAACGGCTCGCTGGGCGAGTACCAGGTGCTGACGCCCGAGGAGCGGGCCGAGGTCGTGAAGACGGCCGTGGCGGCGATCGGCGGTGAGCGGGTGATGCCGGGAGTCGCCGCGTACGGCTCGGCGGAGTCCCGCCGCTGGGCCGAGCAGGCGCGCGACGCGGGCTGTGCCTCCGTGATGCTGCTGCCGCCCAACGCCTACCGCGCCGACGAGCGGTCCGTGCTCGCACACTACGCCGAGGTCGCGAAGGCGGGCCTGCCGGTCGTGGCGTACAACAACCCCGTCGACACCAAGGTCGACCTGGTGCCGGAGCTGCTGGCCAAGCTGCACGCGGAGGGGTTCATCCGGGCGGTCAAGGAGTTCTCCGGTGACGTCCGGCGCGCCTACCAGCTCGCCGAACTCGCCCCGGAACTCGACCTGCTGATCGGCGCCGACGACGTACTGCTGGAGCTGGCGCTCGCCGGGGCCAAGGGCTGGGTGGCCGGCTACCCGAACGCGCTGCCCAGGTCGTCGGTCGAGCTGTACCGGGCCGCGGTGAGCGGCGACCTGGCCACCGCGAAGAAGCTGTACGAGCAGTTGCACCCGTTGCTGCGCTGGGACTCCAAGGTCGAGTTCGTGCAGGCGATCAAGTTGTCGATGGACATCGTGGGCCGGCCCGGCGGGAAGTGCCGTCCGCCGCGGGTCCCGCTGCTGCCCGAGCAGGAGGCCGTCGTGCGGGCCGCCACCGAGAAGGCGGTCGCGGCCGGGCTCGTGTGAGTCTCGTACCGTCCCTTCGAGCACCAGGAGCGTCATGCGCAGCAAACTCGTCCTGCACGCCGTCGACTCGCACACCGAGGGCATGCCCACCCGCGTGGTCACCGGCGGGATCGGCACGATTCCCGGCGCGACCATGAACGAGCGGCGGCTGTGGTTCCGTGAGCACCGCGACGACGTCAAGCAGCTCCTGATGAACGAGCCGCGCGGGCACTCGGCGATGAGCGGCGCGATCCTCCAGCCGCCGACCCGCCCGGACTGCGACTGGGGTGTCGTCTACATCGAGGTCTCGGGCTATCTGCCGATGTGCGGACACGGCACCATCGGGGTGGCGACCGTGCTGGTGGAGACCGGGATGGTCGAGGTCGTCGAGCCGGTCACCACGATCCGGCTCGACACCCCGGCGGGGCTGGTCG
The DNA here is from genome assembly GCF_029893805.1 of Streptomyces sp. SAI-135. NCBI lineage: Bacteria > Bacillati > Actinomycetota > Actinomycetes > Kitasatosporales > Streptomycetaceae > Streptomyces > Streptomyces sp. SAI-135. Next base: position 7,169,785 of record NZ_JARXYP010000002.1, on the reverse strand, counting down.
TCGCCGAGGTCGCGGTGCAGGACGGCAGGGCGCAGCACGTCACGCTCCGGAACGTGCCGTCCTTCTCCGTCGCCCTGGACCGGAGGATCGCACTGGCCGACGGGCGGACGGTGACGTACGACCTGGCGTACGGCGGCAACTTCTACGCCATCCTGCCGCTGGAGGAGTTCGGGCTGCCCTTCGACCGGGACCGCAAGGACGACATCCTGCGGGCGGGGCTGTCCCTGATGGCGGCGATCAACGCCGAGGAGGAGCCGGTCCATCCGCAGGACCCGTCCATCCGCGGCTGCCACCACGTCCATCTGCTCGCACCCGGCGCCACCGCCCGACGCTCCCGGCACGCGATGGCCATCCATCCCGGCTGGTTCGACCGCTCCCCCTGCGGCACCGGCACCAGTGCGCGCATGGCCCAGTTGCACGCGCGCGGTGAACTCCCGCTGCACACCGAGTTCGTGAACGAGTCCTTCATCGGGACGCGGTTCACGGGCCGGCTCCTCGGCACCACCGAGGTGGCGGGCCGCCCCGCCGTGCTGCCCAGCTTCACCGGGCGCGCATGGATCACCGGCACGGCCCAGTACCTGCTCGACCCGACCGATCCGTTCCCGGCGGGCTTCGTCCTGTGAGCCCCGTGCGGGTCGAGGATAATGCCGGGTGCCGCGTGACATTGCACCACTAGGAGATGCCCCTCATGGCCGCCCAGCGATCCAGCACCCCGGCCCTGCCCGTCCTCGGCGGCAGGAAGAGCAGCTACCGGGAGCGGGTCGCCGACGCCCTGCGGGCCGCGCTGATCGCGGGCGAGCTGCTCCCGGGGCAGGTGTACTCGGCGCCCGCGCTCGCCGCCCGCTTCGGTGTGTCGGCCACGCCCGTGCGCGAGGCCATGCTCGACCTCGCCAAGGAGGGCCTGGTCGACACCGTCCCCAACAAGGGGTTCCGGGTCACCGCGGTCTCCGAGGAGCAGCTCGACGAGTACACCCACATCCGCTCGCTCATCGAGATCCCCACCGTCGTGGAGCTGGCCTCGACCGCCGACCCGGTCTCCCTGGAGGCGCTGCGTCCGGCAGCCCGGGAGATCGTCCAGGCGGCGGTCTCCGGTGACCTCATCGCGTACGTCGAGGCCGACACCCGCTTCCACCTCGGCCTGCTCGCGCTCGCGGGCAACGCGCACCTGGTCCAGGTGGTCGGCGACCTCCGCAAACGGTCGCGGCTCTACGGCCTCACGCCCCTGGTCAAGTCCGGCCGCCTGCTGGCCTCCGCCGAGGAGCACCTCGAACTCCTCGACGCGCTGGTCGCCCGCGACGAACCGGCGGTGCGCGAGGTGATGACCCGGCACATCGGTCATGTGCGGGGGCTGTGGGCGGCGCCGTAGGACGAGTTGCATGCTCCCGCCGCCCCCTGCGCTCAGGGCGTGCACCTCAGGACTTCACGCACTCCCGCCCGTTGAGGGAGAAGCCGTACGCCGGGGCGTTCCTGCTCTGCCAGGAGGCGAGGAAGCCGAAGGAGAGCGAACCGTCCGCGGGGACCGACTTGTTGTAGTCGGCGGCGGTCGCGGTGACCTTCGCGCCGCTCTGGTTGAAGTCCGCGTCCCACATCTGCGTCACCTTCTGGCCGTCCTTGAAGGACCAGGTGACCTGCCAGTCGTCGAGCGCCTCGGCGGTGGTGACGGTGACCTCGGCCTGGAAGCCGTCGGGCCACTGGTTGACGAGGGAGTACTCGACCCGGCAGGCCGGCGTGACGCTCCGGGTGGGCCCCGGGTCCTCGGCGCTTGCGGAGGAGGTGCCCTGGGGTTCGGGGTCGGAGTTCTTCGCAGCCGTGGACTCCGACGGGTTCCCCGTGGGCGCCGTGGGGGTGCCCGCCGAGCCCGGCGCCCGTGAGGTGGCGGCCGGGACGGACGAGGTGGGGTTGGCCACCGGCTCGCCCTCGGTGGAGACACCTGGTTGGGCGGCGCCGCTCTCCATGTCGTCGCCGGGCATCATCGAGACGGCGAGGGCGAGCAGGGAGACCAGGACGGCGGCCACGAGCAGTCCGTTGCGCACGACCTTCGCCTTGTGGGCGCCGGGGTTCGGGGGCGCGCCCTCCAGCGCCGGCGGGCGCCCGGCACCGAGGCGCACCTCGGCGGCCCGGCGGCGGCGCTCCAGATACGCGAGTCCGCCCCAGCCGATCACACCGCCCGCGAGGGCCGCGGGCAGGCCGCCGCCGTGCAGCCGAAGACAGGCGGCCGCCTCGGCGCACTGCTGGCAACGCGCGAGATGGCGGGAGAGGTCCTCCGGGGTCTCACCGGAGGTGGAGCGGGTGACGGCGTCCAGCAGCCGGGCGTAGCTGCGGCACTGCGCGTCCATCGGCATGTCGAGGTGGTTGCGGTGGCTGCGGTCCCGGAACAGGCCGCGCACCTGGGCGAGTTCGTCACCCACGGTGGCCGGGTCGAGGCCGAGCCGGCGGGCCACCACGGGCAGCGGCAGCGCCTCCACCTCGGCCAGCCACAGCAGTTCGGCGTCCGCCGCCTGAAGGTCGCGCAGTCCGCGCAGGGCGATGGGGCGCTGGAGCGGGGGGCCGGTGTAGCGGGCGGCCTTGTCGGAGTTGAGCCACAACCGCAGATCGGGGTCGAGACGGTGGCCGAGGCCCTGCATCTCCCAGTCCGCCGCGGTGACGCGAACTGCGGTGAGCAGCAGGGGTATTCGGGGCAGCCGGGCCGGACGGCGGCCGGCGCCGCGGACCGCGGCCTCCGCCTCGCGGGCCTCACGCATGCCCAGGGAGAACGCCTCCGTGGCCAGTTCGGTGGCGGCGGCGGAGCCGGCCGTGCACAGATCGGCGTACGACAGCACGGCATCCCAGCACTCGGAGAACAGCGCGGCCTCGGCGGCGTCCTGGGGGGTCGGCAGGTCGGGCATGGGTCTCCTGCATCAAAAGCGAGGTCAACTCGCCATACTGGCAAAGGAGTTGGGGGGAACCTCGCGGCAGGACAGGAGCCTTTCACGTCTCCCACACAACTGACAAGCAGGCCATTCAAATCGGTTACCGAGGGTTCGGTCCAGCCCCACACGGCACAGGGCCACGCGGAGTCACACCGTTGTGTACGGACCGGAACCGGGAACGTATCAATCCCGCCACACGAGAACCAGCCGTGACGGAAAATACGCCGTGCCGGGACCGGACATGCCACCGCTCCGGGCAGCCGCGGGAACCGCGGAAGCCGCCCGGAGCGGGATGTCGTACGGAGCGGGACGTCGTACGGGAGGGATGTCGTACGGGAGGGATCAGACCTCGGCCGGCTCCGGCGCGGCCGGGAGGCTGTCCATGAAGGAGCTCACGGAGAAGACGGCACGGCCGGGTCCGGGCGGGCCGTATCCGGGGGGTGAGGAGAGGCCGAAGTCCTCCATGGTCTGGCGATAGGCCTGGAGCAGCCGGATGTGGTACTCCAACGGCGCGCCCTGCGGGTTGGCCTTGCCGAGCGGGGTCGTCGGCTCGGGGCACCACGTGGTGAAGCGGGGCGTGATGCCGTTGGACATGAAGAAGCGCAGGCCCTCGGTGGTGGACGCGATGGCCTCGTCGACGGTCTTGAAGCCGAAGGGCTCGGCCATCTCGACGCCCGCGACAAAGTTGGGGATCACATTGCGCGCGCCGAACACCTCGGCGGAGTCCAGGATCCGCTTGTGCCACTCGTCGCGGCCGACGTACCGCTCCTTGCCCGGGCAGTACATCTTGAAGAGGTACTCGTCCCACACCTCGTAGTTGGGGTGGTAGATCTGCACGCCGTAGTCCTTGAAGCGCTGCACGTCGTCGCGGGGCAGCGCCTGGGCGACGACCTTGCCGATCCAGCGGCCGGGGAAGCGCTCCTCGATGGCCTTGGCGTAGTGGCCGTAGAAGTCGGCCTCGTCGCGGCCGGAGACGGTCTTGGTGATCGCGCCGCCGGTGAGCGTGTAGGCGGTGGACGCCTTCGCGGTGTCGTACCGGTCGATGATCTCCAGGGCTTCGAGGACCTCCTCGACGTCCTTGACCCCGGTGTACGGCCGCCCGGCCGCCTTGTGCTGGCGCCAGTTGTGGTTGATGTCGCAGTACTGGCACTCCTCCTTGGCGCCGAAGTACTGGCACACCCGGAAGACGGTCAGATAGATGAGATAGCCCCACTGGATGGTCGGGGCGACCTCCATGACGGACTTGCCGTTGGAGAGCTTGTGCCGGTAGTACTCCGGCATCGGCGGCACGCCCACGTCGGCGATGCGCTTGCCGTCGAGGTAGAGCCCGAGCATGCCGCTGTCGTCGGCGGCGACGCGGTAGGGCGAGGCCGGGTTGACCCGCACCGAGACGACGGTCCTGCGCAGGTCGTACGGGCCGCCGGTGAGGATGATCTCCTCCGGCGGCCGGCGCAGCGCGGCCTCGCCCAGCTCCGGCAGGGTGCCGTGGTCGAAGGAGAAGATGAAGTACGACTTCGGCTTCACCTCACCTGATTCGTTGTCGCTGAGGGCGGACGGGTCGAAGGCCACGCCACCCCGCAACAGGTCCTCCTTGAAGACGGCTTCCCGCGGAACCTGCGGGAACCGCTCCATCAGATCCTCGACCAGCGCGGTACGGCTGCCCATCCCGTGTCTCCTCCCGGTTCGGACGTACGACTCCTCACGGTATGCCCTCGCTCGGACATCATCGGTGCCGGGTCCCCTCACGGCGTGCGACATGTCCAGGTACGGGGGTTTGTGCGGGCAGGAACGGGCCCGGAACGGGTGCACCCCACACCGAGGTGAGCGGAAGCACACCCGCCCACAGCCCCGGCTCGGCGTCGGGTCCGTCTCCGTCGTCGGGCGCGCCGGTGCGGATCTTGACGGAGGCCTCGTCGAGCCGGAGGGCGAGCAGGGTGGTGGCCGCGAGTTCCTTCCGGCTCGGCCGTCTGGCGTACGACCACTGCCCGGGCGCCGCGTGTTCGGTGAGCCGGCGCAGGCCCTCCAGCTTCTCCTCGGGGTCGGTCACCTTGCGGGCCTCGCCGTGGATCATGGCGCTGCGGTAGTTGACGCCGTGCTCGAAGACGGACCGCGCGAGGACCAGCCCGTCGACGTGGGTGAGCAGACCGGCGTACCGCCGGCGAGGCTGCGGCTGGCCACCGATCCCTGCGGACAGAGCCGTCGCTCGTGCCGCCCGTACGCCGTGGGCACGACCATCGGCCGCCCCTCGACCACGGCCCCGAGATGACAGACGAACCCGGCGTCGAGGATCGCCTCCAGGTCGGCCCGGTCCAGGCTGCCCTGTTCGCGCAGGCGCCGGTGGCGGGTGAGATCGGTCTCGGGAAGCTGGTCAGGAGCCATGAACCAGGACGCTACTGACACAGCGATGCCAGGACCAGTCTCCTGCCCCGCCGGCCCTTGCAGCAGCCGAAAACACAACGAAATCCGCAGCTCAGGCCGTCCGCTCCAGCTCGGCGAAGTCCACCGGCCACGCGAGCCCCGCCCCGGACACGAGCCGCTGCGCCTCCTCGGCGACCGCGAGGCCCAGGCGCGCCAGTTCGTTCCCCTGGGATCCCGCGAGGTGGGGGGTGACGAAGGCGTTCGGCAGATCGTGCAGGGGTGAGTCGGCGGGCAGGGGTTCCGGGTCGGTGACGTCCAGGACCGCGGAGAGGCGGCCGGTACGGAGCTCCTCGACGAGGGCGTCCGTGTCGACGAGACTGCCCCGCGCGGTGTTGACCAGGACCGCCCCGTCCGGCATCAGGGCCAGCTCGCGCCGGCCGATCAGATGCCGGGTCTCAGGGGTCTCCGGGGCGTGGACGGTCACGATCTGCGAGGTGCGCAGCAGGTCGGCCAGCCCCACCAAGGGCACCCCCAGCTCGGCTGCCGCCGCCTCGTCGACGTACGGGTCGGTCAGGCTCACCGCGAGGTCGAAGGGGCGCAGCAGCTCGATCACCCTGCGCCCGATCCGTGAGGCCCCGATCACCCCGACCCGCCGCCCGTGGTTGCCGAGGCCGGGCACCACCCCCCAGCCGGGAGAGGCCCGCTCTGCGCGCATCCGCTCGCGGCGCACGAAGGCGTCCTTGCCGGCGAGCAGGATCACGGCGAGCGTGTACTCGGCGACGGGCACCGCGTTGGCCTCCGCGGCCGAGGAGACCGCGATCCCGCGCCGCCAGACCTCGGGGGTGGCGAAGCCCTTGACCGAGCCGGCCGAGTGCAGGACGGCCCGCAGTTTCGGGGCCGCGTCGAGGACGGCCGCGTCCAGGCGCGGACAGCCCCACCCCGTCACGAGGATCTCGGTGCGGGTCAGGACGTCCGCGAGCGCCGGGTCGGTGAGGTCCTCGGCCACCAGCGCGGGATCGATGTCCACGTGCTCCCGCAACCGCGCCAGCACCTCGGGCGGGAAGACGAGCGGCACGTTCTCGGCCGTCATGGCGAACAGCGCCTGGGGTCGCTCGGGCACGGTGGGGGTCCTCCAGACCTGGCGAAATGTTGTAGAAAACGCTCTCTACGTTAGGCCGCGGCAAATGAGAGGGTCAACGCATACACACTCCCGGGAGGAACGACGGACATGTCGGAGACGATCACGAACTGGGCGGGGAACATCACCTACTCCGCCGGGGAACTGCACCGGCCCCACTCGCTCGACGCCATCGCAGCGCTGGTCGCGGACAGCACGCGGGTGCGGGTGCTGGGCAGCGGGCACTCCTTCAACGAGATCGCCGAGCCGGGTCCGGGGGGCGTCCTGCTGTCGATCGCCGGTCTGCCGCCGGTGATCGACGTGGACACCGCGGCCCGTACGGTACGGGTCTCGGGCGGCGTCCGGTACGCCGAACTGGCGCGCACGGTCGGCGCCCACGGCCTCGCGCTGCCCAACATGGCGTCGCTGCCGCACATTTCGGTGGCCGGCTCGGTCGCGACCGGCACCCACGGCTCGGGGGTGGGCAACGGTCCGCTGTCCTCGGCGGTGCGGGCGGTGGAGCTGATCACGGCCGACGGCTCGGCCCTGACCATCGGCCGGGACGACGACCCGCGCTTCGGCGGCGCGGTCACCTCCCTGGGCGCGCTCGGAGTGGTCACCGCGCTCACCCTGGACCTGGTGCCCTCCTTCGACGTGGAGCAGTACGTCTTCACCGAACTCCCCCTCGCCGGGCTGGACTCGGCGGTCTTCGAGACGGTCATGTCGGCGGCGTACAGCGTCAGCCTGTTCACCGACTGGCGGGCGCCCGGCTTCCGGCAGGTCTGGGTCAAGCGGCGGACCGACCAGCCCCTGGCGGACTTCGCGTGGGCCGCGCCCGCAACCGAGAAGATGCACCCGGTACCGGGGATGCCCGCGGTCAACTGCACGGAGCAGTTCGGGGTGCCGGGGCCCTGGCACGACCGACTGCCGCACTTCCGGGCCGAGTTCACACCGAGCAGCGGGGCGGAGCTCCAGTCGGAGTACCTGCTGCCGCGCGCGTACGCCGTCGAGGCGCTGCACGCGGTGGACGGCATCCGGGAGACGGTCGCCGACGTGCTCCAGATCTGCGAGGTGCGGACGGTGGCCGCCGACGAGCAGTGGCTGAGCCCCTCCTACGGCCGCGACACCGTGGCCCTGCACTTCACCTGGATCGCGGACACCGCGGCCGTCCTTCCGGTGGTGCGTCGGCTGGAGGAGTCGCTGCACGACTTCGAGGCGCGGCCGCACTGGGGGAAGGTGTTCACCACGCCCGCCGAGGTCCTGCGCGAGCGCTACCCGAGGCTCGGCGACTTCCGGAAGCTGGCGCGTGAGCTGGACCCCGAGGCAAAATTCGCCAACGCCTTCGTGGGGGCCGTACTCGCCGACTGACTTTATAAAGCCCCTTTCCTAACCCCTTGTACAAAGTCCTCCGCAGCCCATAGCCTTGCGCCGCGCCGGTGCCACTGTCGTTCCGGCATGAGCGAAAGGACGGGGGCAGGACCGGTGAAGCGCACATCACGCGACATCCGCACCGCGAACCGCTACGAGGTGTTGCGCCAGATCATCGCCGAGTCGCCCACGTCCCGGCAGGAGCTGGCGGCGGCGACCGGGCTGAGCCTGGCCACCGTCGCCACGCTGGTGGGCGAGCTGCTCGACCTGCGGATGATCACGGAGGTCGGGTTCGAGGAATCGGCCGGCGGGCGTCCGCGGGGGCTCGTCGCCGTCAACGCGTCGGGGGGCGCGTTGATCGGCGTGGACATCGCGGAGACATACGTCCACGTCGAGCTGTTCGACCTCGCGCTGAACGTCCTGGCCCGTGCCGAGGAGGACGTCCGCCCCGGTGAGAGCCTCCCCGAGCAGGTGGTCGGCCATGTCGCGGCCGCTGTCGGCTCGGTGGTCACGCAGGCCGGGATCGAGGGCGCCCGGGTGCTCGGCGTGGGCGTGAGCGTGCCGGGCCAGGTGGACCGCGCGACCGGCATCTCGGAGTACGCGCCCAACTGGGACTGGCACGACGTGCCGCTGCTCGACCTGCTCTCCGAGTACATCGCCTACCCGCTCTACCTGGACAATCCGCTGCGTGCCGTCGCCGTGGCCGAGCAGTGGTTCGGGGCCGCGCGCGGACGTGGGAACGCCGTGGTGGTCACCCTCGGCACCGGTGTGGGCGCCGGGCTCGTGCTGGGCGGCGCCCTGCACCGCGGTGTGTCCAACAGCGCCGGCGAGTGGGGTCACAACACGATCGTCCTGGACGGACGCCTGTGCCGCTGCGGCAACCACGGCTGTGTGGAGACGTACGTGGGCGCGCCCGGCATCATGCTGAACCTGCGGGAGCTGAGCCCCGACAGCGAGCTGCTGCACCCGGGGGACCAGACCGCGACGATCAGCGCGCTGGCCCGGGGGATGCGCACCGGGGACCCGGTGGCGGTCGAGGTCGTCCGGCACACCGCCCGCTATCTGGGCGCCTCCATCGCGCACCTGGTCAACCTGGTCAACCCCGAGGTGGTCGTGCTCAGCAGCTGGGTAGCGGCCGCCCTGGGCGAGCCCCTGGTCGCGGAGGTGCGCGAGGCCGTCGGCCGGCACGCGCTGCCCCGGCCGATGGCCGCCACCGAGATCGTCCTCTCCCCGATCCCGACGGACCCGGCGTGCCTGGGCGCGGCGACGTTCGCGCTCGAAGGGGCGCTCCAGTCGGTCGGGCAGAGGTCCGCGAAACGCACCACCCCCGCAAGGACGAAGACGCACGACCCCCGCTAGGAGCCGTACCGCACCACCTTCATGACGACGGAAGGGATGCACGTGTCTCACCCCCACCGCAAGAGATCGGCCCTGCTGACAGCCGCAGCCGCGTTCGCTGTCGCGGGACCGCTGATATCCGCTCCGCAGGCGTCGGCCGCCACCCCCACGGTGGCCGAAGTCTCCCCGCACGCCGCCCAGACCATCGACAACATCGGTGCCTCGGGCGCCTGGTGGGTCAACGACCTGAAGAACTTCGACCCGAAGGTCCAGGCCCGGGTCGCCGAGCTGCTGTTCTCCAAGGACGGCCTGGCGCTCAGCAGTTACCGCTACAACATCGGCGGGGGCGGCACCGGCGTGACCTACGCCCCCCGCGCTCCCGAGAACTTCCTGAACGACGACGGGTCCTACGACTGGAGCAAGGACAAGGCGGGCCGCACGTTCCTGTACGCGGCCGCCAGGTACGGCGTGCAGGACCTGATCGCCTTCGTCAACAGCGCGCCGGCGCAGTGGAAGACCAACGCCAAGAGCTGCGGCGGCTATCTGAAGGCGGAGAACACGCAGGACTTCGCCCACTACGTCGCCGACGTCACCGACCACTTCGCGAAGCAAGGCGTGACGTTCGACTACATCAGCCCCTTCAACGAGCCGACCAACAGCTTCGACAGCTGCGGCCAGGAGGGCATGCTGGTGCCGGTCGACCAACGCGACGACATCGTGCGGGCGTTGGGCGCCGAGCAGCGGGCGCGGCAGCAGCGGACCGGCATCATCGCGGACGAGTCCAGCTCCACGGTGAGCTTCAACACCGAGCTCCCGCAGTGGATCTCGCAGCCGGACACCGCCCAGTACGTCGACAGGCTCGCCCACCACACGTACAACAACCCGGGCGACGACCAGCGGGCGAAGATCTACGAGACGTCCAGGTCGGTCGGCAAGCGGTCCTGGTCCACGGAGATCTGCTGCTTCGGCAAGGGCGGCACGGGCTGGGCGCAGGAGTACGACCCCACGATCGACGGCGGCCTGAACCTCTCCCGGATCATCTACAAGGACTTCGCGACCGCGCACGACTCGGCGTTCCAGTGGTGGGTCGCCCTGTCGGAGATGATCGGCAGCGACCCCCTCACCCGCAACGACGAGGGCTGGAACGACGGCCTGATCTACTACGCCCCGAACTACGCCGCCAACGGCAACCAGACCCTGTACTTCACCAAGCGCTACTACGCGCTCGGCCAGTACAGCAAGTTCGTCCGGCCGGGCGCGGTCGCCCACAACGTGACCGGCGTACCGGACGGCGTCGAGGTGTCGACGTACGACGACCACGGCAAGTGGGTCGTCGTGGCCAACAACCACAACACCACCGACACCGCGGTGAACCTGCACTTCAACAGCAAGGCCCCGGTGCGTGCGAGCAAGGCCGTGCGGACCTCGGCGACCGAGAGCTGGGCGAACGTCACCAAGCCCGCGGTCAGGGGCGGCACCGCCTCGGCGACCCTGCCGGCCCGGTCCGTCACGACGTACGTCCTCGACCAGAAGGGCCGCGGCACCTCGGCGGTCACGGGCGCGCTCCAGGGCAGGCAGTCCGGCAAGTGCCTGACCGCGGACGCCTCGGGTGCGGTGATCACCAGCTGCACGGGAGGCCCCGAGCAGGTGTGGTCGTACGACGCGAAGGGCCGCCTGAAGGGCGTGAACGGCTTTCTGACCGCGGGGAGTTCGGGGCTCGCCACGAGCCCGGAGGCGACCCGTGACGGCAGCCAGCAGTGGCTGCTGAACTCCAACGGCCAAGTCGTCAGCGAGGCGTCCGGCACCTGCCTGGACGTCGGCGGACAGGCGACGGCCGACGGCAGCAGGGTCGGCCTGTGGTCCTGCAACGGCGGGACCAACCAGGCCTGGTCCAGGCAGTAACACCCCACTCCTCCAAGGGGTCGCGGGCCGCTGGTGCGGCGGCCCGCGATCCCAGGGCGTCCGGTATCCCGAACGCTGCGCAACGCTTCGAGCAGACTTCGTCCAACCCCTTGCCGAAGCCTTAGCCGAAGGTTAACGTCCCCGCACCGCCACAGCATTCGAGCCACCTGGCACTGAGCCGCAGAGCCAAGGCGCAGAGCCGCAAGCCGTATTCGAGACAAGGACGTCAGCATGTCGGCAATGAGCAGCACCAACTGGAACCGTCGTCACGTCATGAAGGCCGCGATGGGTCTGGCCGCCGCCGGCGGACTGGCCGCGTGCGGCAGCAACACCGGCCGGAGCAGCGGGGGGTCGGGCGACGCGCTCGTCCAGTTCTTCCACGCCTACGGCGAGGCGGGTACGGAGCAGGCCATCAAGCGGTACGCGAAGGCGTACAAGAAGGCCAACGTCACCACCAACTGGATCACGGGCAACAACTTCGAGGCGAAGCTCTTCGCTTCCCTGCTCACCAAGCAGGCGCCCGACGTGTTCGAGTTCCACCCGCAGATCCAGATGGTCAAGAGCGGCCAGGTCGCGGACCTGACCGACATCATCGACCCGGTCAAGGACGACTTCAACCCGGCCGACATCAAGTCGCACACGGTGGACGGGAAGATATACGGCGTCCGCATGATCGACGACCCGCAGTTCTTCTTCTACCGGAAGTCGATGCTGGAGGCGGCCAAGGTCGACGTGCCGACCACCCTCGACGAACTGCTCGAGGCCGCCGAGAAGCTCACCACCAGCAAGGTCAAGGGCGTCTTCCTCGGCAACGACCTCACCCCGGCCATCAACCCGCTCATCTGGTCGGCCGGAGCGGACACCCTCACCCCCGACAACAAGCCCGCCTTCCACACGGACGCGGTCGTCGCCGGCATGAAGCAGCTGCGCCAGCTCTTCACCAGCGGCAACCTGCTGCTCGACGCCCCGGCCGACTACTGGGACCCCTCCGCGATCAACCAGGGTCTGTGCGCCATCCAGTTCTGCGGTATGTGGGCCATGCCCGCCATGCAGAAGGCACTCGGCGACGACCTCGGCGTCTTCCCCTTCCCCAAGGTCGGCGACAACGGCAAGCAGTCGGTCTACAACGGCGGCTGGTCGATGTTCGTCAACGCCAAGGGCAAGAACGTCGACGCGGCCAAGGAGTACGTGAAGTGGCTGTGGATCGACCAGAAGCAGTACCAGGAGGACTGGGCCACCTCCTACGGCTTCCACATCCCGCCGCGCACCTCCATCGCCGAGTCCGCCACCAAGCTGAAGTCGGGGCTGCCGGCCGAGGGCGTCAAGCTCTTCAACGAGTTCGGGCACTTCGACAACATCGGCTGGACCCAGGCGATGATCACGGCCCTCACCGACGCGTTCGCCAACAGCATCCGTAAGAACGGCGACCCGAACGCCGCGCTCGCCACCGCGGAGAAGAAGGTCGACGCCGAGCTCAAGAAGCTGTTCGGTTAGGCCGACGGGGAAACCACGACATGTCGACCACCACCACGCGCGGGGTCGCCCAGCCCGCCCCGGCCAAGGCCGCACCGGCCCGGCCGCGGCGGCGGCTGCGGGGCAACCCCACCTTCAACTTCTGGCTCTTCACCGGACCGTTCCTCGTCGGCCTGGCGATCTTCGTCTTCGTGCCGATCGTCTGGAGCATCTGGCTCAGCTTCTTCGACGCGCGCTTCACCGTCACGCCGAGCAAGTTCGTCGGCCTCGACAACTACAAGAGCATGCTGACGAACCCCAACTTCACCGGTTCCCTGGTGACGTTCACGGTGTTCGCCGCACTCATCGTGCCGCTCACCTGGGCCCTTTCCCTGGCCCTCGCGATGCTGGTGCACCGCCTGCGGTTCATGCGGGCGTTCTTCCGGTCGGTGTTCTTCCTGCCGACCGCCGTGTCGTACGTCGCCGCCGCGCTGATCTGGAAGATGTCCATCTTCACCGGCGTCCGCTTCGGCCTGATGAACACCGTCCTCGGCTGGTTCGGCGTCGAGAACATCGCCTACCTGTCCGACCCGAATCCGCCCTGGTACTGGCTGGTCATCGTGACCGTACGCCTGTGGCTCCAGGCCGGCTTCTACATGATCCTGTTCCTGGCCGCGCTCCAGAACATCCCGGCGGAGCTGTACGAGGCGGCCGCGATCGACGGCGCCAAGCCGGGCTGGCAGACCTTCCGGTACATCACGCTGCCCCAGCTGCGCGCCACCTCGACCGCGGTGATCCTGCTGCTGCTCGTCGCCGCCTACCAGGCGTTCGACGAGTTCTTCAACATCATCTCGACCAAGGCGACCTGGGGCCAGACCCCTCTCATGATCCTCTACAAGACCGCCCTCGGCGAGAACCAGGACTACGGTGCCGGCAGCGCGGGCGCCGTCATCCTCACGGTGCTGATCTGCTCCGTCACGCTCCTCCAGGGCAAGTTCATGGGCTTCGGAAGGGGGGAGGACTCCAAGTGACCACCACCGCACCTCAGGTGGGCAGGGACAGCCGCAAGAAGCGCGGCGGCGTCCTCGGCAACACGGGCCTGTACATCGCCGTCAGCGTCGCGGCCCTGCTCTTTCTGCTCCCCTTCTACCTGATCCTGCGCAACTCCCTGTCCACGGACCCGGAGATCACCGGCGAGAACTGGAAACTGCTCCCCTCCTTCCAGTGGGGCAACATCAGCGAGCTGTTCAACGACCCGACGGTGGACTTCGCCAAGTCCATGTGGAACTCGACGGTGATCGCCGTCTCCATGACCGTCGGCACCCTGCTGATCTGCTCCCTGGCCGGCTACGGCCTCGCCCGGATCCCCTACAAGCACGCCAACAAGGTCTTCTACGTCGTCCTGGCGACCCTGATGGTCCCGACCGCCGTCACCTTCGTGCCCAGCTTCGTGCTGGTCTCGTCCCTGGGCTGGATCGACACCTACCGCGGCCTGATCATCCCGGGCCTGTTCAGCGGTTTCACCTGCTTCCTGTTCCGGCAGTACTTCCTCGGGTTCCCGAAGGAGCTGGAGGAGGCGGCCCGCGTGGACGGACTCGGATACTGGGGCGCATACTGGCGCATCGTGGTGCCCAACTCGCTGAACTTCTTCGCGGCGATGGCGACGATCACGTTCATCAGCGGGTGGAACGCCTTCCTGTGGCCGCTGGTCATCGGCCAGGACCCGAGCTCCTGGACCGTCCAGGTGGCGCTCTCCTCCTTCATGACCAACCAGACCGTCAACTTCCACCTGATCTTCATGGCCACGGCCATTTCCATCCTGCCCCTGGTGTTCGTGTTCCTCTTCCTCCAGCGCTGGCTGGTCCAGGGAATCGCGCAGACCGGCATCAAGGGCTGACACCTCTCTCTCAGGACCTGGAGACCGATGTCCTTCCGCACCACCAGCAGCGCCTTCGACTACGTCGAGGACGTGTCCCCGGGCAGCGGGGCCCTCCCGCCCCGCGCCTGGTACGCGTCCTCCGACGCGAAGGCCCTGCCCCTCGACGGCACCTGGCGCTTCCGGCTGTCGGCCACCGCCGACGCCGAGGACGACTCCTTCGCCGAGGAGGGATACGACGCGGCCGGCTGGGCCGAGGTCACGGTCCCCGGGCACTGGGTCCTCCAGGGCGACGGCGCCTTCGGGCTGCCCGTCTACACCAACCACCTCTACCCCTTCCCGGTGGACCCGCCGCACGTGCCGACGGAGAACCCCACCGGTGACCACCTGCGGGTCTTCGACCTGCCGGAGGACTGGCCGTCGGACGGCGGCGCCGTCATCCGGTTCGACGGCGTCGAGTCCTGCGCCCGGGTCTGGCTCAACGGCACGGACATCGGCGAGTTCAAGGGCTCCCGGCTCGCGCACGAGTTCGCCGTGGGGCATCTGCTGAAGCCCACGGGCAACGTCCTGGCCGTCCGTGTGCACCAGTGGTCGGCCGGCTCCTACCTGGAGGACCAGGACCAGTGGTGGCTGCCGGGCATCTTCCGCGAGGTGACCCTGCTGCACCGCCCGGCGGGCGCGGTCCTCGACTTCTTCGTGCACGCCTCCTACGACCACCGCACGGGCGAGGGCACCCTGCGGGTCGACTCCGACGTCGACGGGCGGGTGCTGGTGCCCGCGCTCGACATCGATGTCGCCACCGGTGAGTCCGTGACCGCCCTGGTGGCCCCGTGGAGCGCCGAGAGCCCCCGGCTCTACGACGGCGAGCTGGTCACCGAGGGCGAGCGGGTCCCGCTGCGCATCGGCTTCCGCACGGTCGTCCTGGAGGACGGCCTGATCAAGGTCAACGGCAGGGCGGTCCTGTTCAAGGGCGTCAACCGGCACGAGTGGCACCCGGAGACCGGCCGCGCCCTGGACCTCGCGACCATGCGCGAGGACGTGCTGCTGATGAAGCGGCACAACATCAACGCCGTGCGCACCTCGCACTACCCGCCGCACCCCGCCTTCCTGGACCTGTGCGACGAGTACGGCCTGTGGGTCATCGACGAGTGCGACCTGGAGACCCACGGCTTCACCGAGCAGGGCTGGCGGGACAACCCCGTCGACGACGACCGCTGGACCCCGGCCCTCCTGGACCGTGCGGCCCGCATGGTCGAGCGGGACAAGAACCACCCCTCGATCGTCTTCTGGTCGCTGGGCAACGAGGCCGGCACCGGTCGCGGTCTGACCGCGATGGCCGAGTGGATCCACGGGCGCGACCCCGAGCGGCTCGTGCACTACGAGGGCGACTGGAACTGCCGGGACACCGACGTGTACTCGCGGATGTACGCCTTCCACGACGAGGTCGAGAGCATCGGCAAGGAGCTCGACGGCGGCACCCACAAGCGCCGCGAACTGCCGTTCATCCAGTGCGAGTACGGCCACGCCATGGGCAACGGTCCCGGCGGTCTCGCCGACTACCAGGACCTCTTCGAGAAGTACGACCGGCTCCAGGGCGGCTTCATCTGGGAGTGGATCGACCACGGCGTCAAGCACGCCGAGCTGGGCTACGCCTACGGCGGCGACTTCGGCGAGGAGCTGCACGACGGCAACTTCGTCTGCGACGGCCTGGTCTTCCCGGACCGCACCCCCTCCCCCGGGCTCGTCGAGTACAAGAAGGTCATCGAGCCGGTCCGCATCGAGGGCGCCGACGGCACCGTACGCGTCACCAACAAGTACGACTTCGCGGACCTGTCCGCCCTCGCCTTCGAGTGGTCCTACGAGGTGGAGGGGGAGCGGGTCGAGGCAGGCACGCTGTCGGTGCCGGTGCTGGCTCCCGGCGAGTCGGCGGACCTGAAGCTGCCGGAGCCGCCCGCGCACGAGGGGGCCGAGGCGCAGTGGACGGTCCGCGCGCTGCTGGCGTCCGACACCGCCTGGGCGCCGAAGGGCCATGTCGTCGCGTGGGGCCGGCTCCCGGCCGTCGCCGCGGTACGGCCCTCCGTCGCGCCCACCGAGCGGCCGGTGCGCGGCGAGAAGCTGATCACCCTGGGCCCGGGCGCCTTCGACGCCCGTACCGGAGCGCTCCGGACGATCGGCGGGGTGGCCGTCGACAACCCGCGGCTGGACGTGTGGCGGGCGACGACCGACAACGACGAGGGCACGGAGTGGAACTCCGGCATCCAGTACAGCGCGCTGTGGCGCACGCTCGGCCTGCACCGGATGCGGCACCGGCTGGCCTCGGTGGAGGTCGGCGAGGACGCGCTGACGGTCCGCACCAGGGTGGCGCCCGCCGCCCGTGAGGTGGGCCTGGGTGTGGCCTACCGCTGGACCTCGGACGGCTCGCGGCTTCGCCTGACGGTGTCCGTGGGCCCCGAGGGCGAGTGGACGCAGCCGCTGCCCCGGCTCGGCATCCGGCTCGGGCTGTCCGAGGCCGACCAGGTGACGTGGTTCGGCGGCGGCCCCGGCGAGGCCTATCCGGACACCCACAAGGCCTCCATGGTCGGGCGCTGGAACGCGACGGTGGACGAGCTCCAGACCCCGTATCTGCGCCCGCAGGAGAACGGTGCCCGCGCGGACGTGCGCTGGGTGGAACTCGGCGGTCTCAGGATCGAGGGCGACCCGGAGTTCTCCTTCACGGCCCGGCGCTGGACCACGGAGCAGCTGGACGCGGCCACCCACCTCACCGACCTCACCCCGGGCGAGACGGTGTGGGTCAATCTCGACCACCGCCACCACGGCATCGGCACCGCGTCCTGCGGTCCTGGCCCTCTCCCGCAGTACCACCTGCGGGCCGAGCCGGCGGAGTTCTCGTTCGTGTTCTCGGTGATCGATTAGTCCAATGCACAGGTGGATTAATCCATTGCCTGTGTGATCGTGCCTCTGCGACGGTCATCGTGTACCCGCGGCCGGTCGGCCCTCCAAGCCGACCGGCCGCACCTCTTGTTCACGACAAGGGAGTTCACAGCGTGCCCGGAAGCATCGAGGTTCGCGGCCTGTCCCGCACCTTCCACACCACCGTCCGCCGCCCCGGCCTCGCCGGCACACTGCGCTCCCTGGTCAACCCGGAGCGGGTCGCCAAGCACGCCGTCTCGGACATCACCTTCGACGTGGCGCCCGGCGAACTCCTCGCGCTGCTCGGCCCGAACGGCGCGGGCAAGTCCACCACCATCAAGATGCTCACCGGCATCCTCACGCCCACCTCGGGCGAGGCCCGGGTGGCGGGCGTGCTGCCGTACGAGGATCGCGAACGCAACGCCCGTAACATCGGCGCGGTGTTCGGGCAGCGCACCCAGCTGTGGTGGGACCTGCCGGTGCGCGAGTCGTTCTCGATCCTCAGGGACATCTACGAGGTGCCGAAGGCCGAACACGCGGCCCGGCTCGCGGAGTTCGACGCGATCCTGGAGCTGTCCGCGTTCTGGGACACCCGGGTCCGTCACCTCTCCCTGGGCCAGCGGGTGCGCTGCGACCTGGCGGCCGCGCTGCTGCACGACCCGCCGGTCGTCTTCCTCGACGAACCGACCATCGGCATGGACGTCGTCGTCAAGGAGCAGGTGCGGGAGTTCCTGCGCCACCAGGTCGAGGAGCGCGGCCGTACGGTCCTGCTGACCACCCACGACATGACCGAGGTGGAGCGGCTCGCCGAGCGGGTGGTCCTGATCAACCACGGCAGGCTGGTCCTGGACGGCAGCCTGGACGAGATCCGCCGCAAGTTCGGCTCGACGTGGCAGGTCCGGGCGACCCTGGCCGACGCGCACACCGAGGTCGTGCCGCTGCGCGGGATCGCCGTACTGAAGAAGGACGGACCGCAGGTGGTGTTCGGGCCCGACGGACCCGACGCCCCCACCGTGCACCAGGCGCTCAAGTCGGTCATCGAACGGTACGAGGTGACGGGTGTCGCCATCGACGAGGCAGACCTGGAAGACGTGATGCGAGCCGCGTACGTGCACGTGGAGCCTGCCGTGGAGGGGGTCTGACATGGCCGTCCTGCACGCCTGGCGCGCCGCCCGGGTCACCCCGCTCGGCGAGCTGCACGCACCGCCGCGGATGACGGCCGTCCTGGTCCGGCTGGTCGTCCAGGTGGTCCTGGTGGCGTCCCTGTGGCACGGCCTGTACTCCCGCACCGGCACGACCGCGGGCCTCGCCGAGGGCCAGGCCGTCTCGTACGCCGTCCTGGCCGTACTCGCCTCCCGCCTCAGGGAGTTGGACCAGTACGCCGGCCGGGACACCGTGCTCCAGCACATGCACTTCGGCACGATCGTCTACTGGTACCTGCGCCCGCTGCCGCCCCAGCGCTACCACGCCCTGCGCGCGCTGGGCGAGCAGTTGTACGGGTTCGCGTGGGCGCTCGGCGGCTATCTGGTCTGCCTGGCGGCCGGGGTGGTGGATCCGCCGGGGTCCGCCGCCGTGGCGGGGGTGTTCGCGCTGAGTCTGCTGCTGGGCCAGTGGGTCCTGTACCACGTGATGCTGATGCTGGACCAGCTGTGCTTCTGGACGGTCCGCAACAACGCGGCGATGCTGATCCTGATCTTCGCGCAGAACCTGCTGTCCGGGGTGTACGCGCCGCTGTGGTTCTTCCCGGACTGGTTCATCACGCTGAGCGGATTCCTGCCGTTCCAGGCCACGTTGAGCGTGCCGCTGTCGATCTACATCGGCCGCATTCCGCTCTCCGACGCGTGGGAGCAGCTGGCGGTCCAGGCGTTCTGGGGCGTGGCGCTGACCCTGTTCACCCGTTTCCTGTGGCGGCGGGCCGCCCGCCGCGTCATCTCCCAAGGAGGCTGAGGCCCGTGAACGGCATGCGGATCGCGTGGCGCGTCACGCGTCTCAACTTCCGTGCGCAGCTCGAGTACCGCACGGAGTTCCTGCTGATGATCGCGATCGGGGCGATCTGGCAGGTGTCGGTGATCGTGTTCGCCACCGTGCTGCTGACCCGGTTCACCGGGATGGGCGGCTGGGACAGCTCGGAGGTCCTGCTGATCCCGGCGACGAGGATGCTGGCCCACGGTCTGTTCGTCCTGTTGCTCGGCCGGGTGCACGGGGCGGGACGGCAGATCCAGGAGGGCAGGATCGACATCTATCTGACCCGCCCGATGCCGGTGCACCGCCAGCTCCAGCTGGCGTTCTTCCCCACCAACGCGATCGGCGACCTCACCGTCGCCGTGGGCCTGATGGTCGGCGCGCTCAGCCGCAGCCGGCTGGACTGGACACCGGGCCGGATCTCCTATCTGATCGCGGCGGTCATCGGCGGCATGCTCCTGGAGGCGGCCCTCTTCACGGCGATCACCTGCGCTGCCCTGCGCTTCCCGGCCGCCGACTACTGGAGCCGCTGGCTGGAGGAACTCCTCGGCACCTTCGGCAGCTATCCCCTGAACGTCCTGCCGAAGGCGGTCGGCGGCCTCCTCACCTACGGCCTCCCCCTCGCCTTCGTCGCCTACTTCCCCGCGGCGGTCCTCACCGGCCACGGTCACGACACCGGCGCCCCCTACTGGCTGGCGGCCCTCTCACCGCTGCTGGGAGTGGCGGCCTACCTGGGCTCACGGGTGCTGTGGCGGTGGAGCCTTCGGCACTACGCGGGGGTCAACGGGTGACATCCCGGCCGTGAGCGGTGTCGGGACCGCTGCGCGACGCGTCACGTCAGGACCGCCGGACCGGGGTGAGCAGGGCCGCGCCCGCGACGAGTACGCACGCGGTGCCGGCCAGCAGGCCCACCGGGGCCGTTCCGTGGTGTTGCGCCGCCCAGGTCAGGACGGCCGCGCCGATCGGGGCCGCCGAGTAGTGGAGGGTCCAGAAGGCGGAGGTGACGCGACCGAGGAGGTGCTCGGGCGTGACCTCCTGGCGCAGGGACATGGAGCAGGTGCCGGCCATTGCGCCGCAGGCGAGGAAGACCGCGGTGAGCACGGCGACGGCCGGTACGCCATCGGCCCGGCCGATCCCGGCGAAGGCGAGCCCGCACAGCGCCACCGAGGCGGTCCAGACCGCGCCGAAGCCGAGCCGCCGACGGACCCGGGCCACCAGAAGGGCACCGGTGACGGTGCCGAGGGCGCCGACGGCCATGACGGTGCCGACCGTGCCGTCGTCGTGGCCCAGGTCGTGCTTGAGGTGGTAGATCACCAGGTCGTTCAGGCCGAGGGTGAGGAAGCTGAACACGAACAGCAGCACGGTGAGCGAGCGCAGCACCGGGTGCCCGCGCAGGAACGCCACCCCGGTACGCAGGTCACACCACAGGCCGGCGGGTCCGGACGCCTCTTCGGGACGGGCGCGGAACCGCACGGAGAACGTGCACAGCGCCGAGACCCCGAAGCTCGCCGCGTCCACGCCGACCGCCGTGGCGGGGCCGGTCCAGGCCGCGACCACTCCGGCGCACACCGGTCCCAGCACCCCGGCCGCGGCGGCCGTCGCGTTCAACCGGCCGTTGGCCTCGGTGAGTCGACCGGTTCCGACGAGACTCCGTACGACGGTGACGTACCCGACGGCGAACAGCATGCCGACCGCCTCGCACACCGGCAGCACCGCGTACAGCAGCCACAGACGCGGCCCGAACAGCCAGGCCAGCGGGATCACCGCGTACAGCACCATGCGCACGAGGTCGCAGCCGATGAGCAGCCGGCGCCGGTCGACCCGGTCCACCACCACGCCCGCGAACACGGCGGCGACGACGGACGCGGCACCGCCGACCGCCGTCAGCAGTCCCATCCGGGCGAGGGAACCGGTGCTCTCGAGGACCAGCAGGGGCAGGGCGATCAGGGCGAAGGAGTCTCCGAGGACGGAGAGGGTCTGCGCGGCCCAGAAGACGGCGAAGTCGCGTTGCCGCCAGAGCGGGAGTGAACCGGCCTGCGGCGAAGGGGACTTGCCGGTCGTGCCGTCCCGCTGTGCCTCGTACGCCATGCCCCTCCCCCGGTGCCCCGGCAACCCTAGGACCACGGGAGACGGCCGCCAAGCGAATTACCGCCCGGCCCGGCTCACCCCGCCGTCACATTGCTCGTGATCAGCCGGAGCAGTTGCTTCACCGAGGCGTCCTGCTCGGGCGTCAGCCCCATGGCGTCCCCCATCGCGGGCGGCACCGCGCGGGCCTTCTCCCGCAGCGCCGCGCCCTCGTCCGTGAGCCGGATGGCCACCGACCGCTCGTCGTCCGGCCGGCGTTCGCGGCGCAGCACCCCGGCCGCCTCCAGGCGTTTGAGCAGCGGTGACAGGGTGCTGGACTCCAGTTGCAGGGCCGCACCCAGGTCGCGCACGGAGATCGAGTCCTGATCCCAGAGCACCAGCAGCACAAGGTACTGGGGATAGGTCAGGCCGAGTTCGTCGAGCAGCGGGCGGTAGCGCGCGGTGACCGCCCTCGACGCCGCGTAGAGCGCGAAGCACACCTGGTCGTCCAGGAGCAGGGACGGCTCGGCCCGCCCGTCTGCGGTGGTACTCACGAACGGCTCCCTTCGGTGGGTTCCCCCACCGTACGCGTTCAGGTTTCCCCGATTCTATCGAGCACGAATTAGTTGTGCACGACTTAATCGTCCGCTACTGTTCTCGATGTGCCGCCGCTCGGCCGAACCGACAGACCGAGCGCGCCCGCGGCACCCGATCCGAGGAGATCGCCATGACCGACAGCACCCACCGCCCCGTACTGGAACCCGCCGCCCAGGCCTTCGTGGAGGCCACCGCGAACCCGCCGTACCTCTTCGACCTGGGCCCGGTCGAGGGCCGCAAGGCGGTCGACGAGGTGCAGTCGGGCGAGATCGCGAAGCCCGCCGTCGACGAGGAGTGGGTGACCGTCCAGGGCGGCCCCACCGGCAGTGTCCGGGCGCGGATCGTCCGGCCCGCCGGCGCCACCGGCACCCTCCCCGTGGTGATCTACATCCACGGCGCGGGCTGGGTCTTCGGCAACGCCCACACCCATGACCGGCTGGTCCGCGAACTCGCCGTCGGCGCGAACGCCGCCGTCGTCTTCCCCGAGTACGACCTCTCCCCGGAGGCCCGTTACCCGGTCGCGATCGAGCAGAACTACGCGGTCGCCCGCTGGGTCGTCGAGCAGGGCGCGGGCAAGGGATTCGACGCCACACGCATCGCCGTGGCCGGGGACTCCGTCGGCGGGAACATGACGGCCGCCCTGACGCTGATGGCCAAGGAGCGCGGGGACGTCCCGCTCGTCCAGCAGGTCCTCTTCTACCCGGTCACCGACGCGAGCTTCGACACCGGCTCCTACCAGCAGTTCGCCACCGGCTACTTCCTGCGCCGCGACGCCATGCAGTGGTT
Organism: Streptomyces sp. SAI-135; assembly: GCF_029893805.1. Lineage (NCBI taxonomy): Bacteria > Bacillati > Actinomycetota > Actinomycetes > Kitasatosporales > Streptomycetaceae > Streptomyces > Streptomyces sp. SAI-135. The sequence continues at coordinate 7,147,146 of NZ_JARXYP010000002.1, read as the reverse complement.
CTGGGACCAGTACACGACCGACGAGAAGCAGCGCGCCGAGATCACCGCGTCCCCGCTGCGCGCCACGACCGAGCAGCTCACGGGCCTGCCCCCGGCGCTGGTGATCACCGCCGAGGCGGACGTCCTGCGCGACGAGGGCGAGGCGTACGCGAACAGGCTGCGCGAGGCCGGAGTCCCGGTCACCGCGGTCCGCTACCAGGGCATCATCCATGACTTCGTGATGCTCAACGCCCTGCGCGAGACGCACGCCGCCGAGGCCGCCATCGCCCAGGCGGTCAGCACGCTCCGCACGGCGCTCGCGACCGCCTGACCTCTCCCCGTCGCTGCCCGAAGGCCCCGGATCCCGAAAATCCGGGGCCTTTTCCTATGCCATCCAGTATGTTGCCTAGGAGCCCTAGGTAATGGAGTACGCATGGTCCCCCGAGCCGGACTGAGCACCGACCGCCTCACCGAGGCGGCGGCCGACCTCGCCGACGAGATCGGCTTCGAGAACGTCACCCTGGCCGCCCTGGCCAAACGCTTCGGCGTGAAGGACGCGAGCCTGTACGCGCACGTCAGGAACCTTCAGGACCTGCGCACCCGGGTGGCCCTGCTCGCCGGCGGCGAGCTGATCGACCGGATCGCCGTCGAGGTGGCGGGCCGGTCCGGGAAGGACGCGCTGGCCGCCTTCGCCGGGGCCTACCGCGCGTACGCGCTGGAACGGCCGGGCCGGTACGCCGCGACCCAGATCCGGATCGACCAGACGCTGATCGCCGGCACCCCCGCGCTCCGGCGCACTGCCGAGATCACCTACGGCATGCTGCGCGCCTACGGTCTCGCCGAACCCGATCTCACCGACGCGGTACGCCTGTTGCGCGCCACCTTCCACGGTTTCTGCGCCCTGGAGTCGGCGGGCGGCTTCGGCGCACCCCGCGACGTACAGGAGTCATGGGACAGGGCGGTCGACGCCCTGCACGTGGCACTCGAGAACTGGCCCCAGGAGGAGAACACCGATGACTGACCCGTGCTACGACATCACCGGCCACGGCCCCGTACTGCTGCTGCTTCCCGGCGGCGCGGGGCACCCGATGGGCCTCGGCCCGCTGACGCAGGCGCTCTGCGGGCACTTCACCGTCGTCACCTACGACCCTCTCGGCCTCGCCCACGGCCGGCTCGGTGAACCCGTCGCCGACCAGCGGGTCCAGGACTGGAGCCACGGGGCGCGGCGGGTGCTCGACGAGACGCTTGCGGAGGGCGGCACGGCGTATGTCCTCGGCACCAGTGCCGGGGCCGTGGCCGCGCTCGATCTGGCGGTCAGGCACGCGGAGCGGCTGCGGCACGTGGTCGCGCACGAGCCGCCGTGCGTGGGGGTGTTGCCGGACGGGGCACGGCAGCGGGCGGCGTTCCGCGATGTCTGTGCCGTCTACCGGGCCAGGGGGCTCGCGGCGGCGGGCGCCCTGATGACCGCCGTACTGGAGGAGCGGGACGCGGGAGAGCTCCCGGCCGGCCAACCCCTGTCCCGGGAGGAGGAGTTGACGACCCCCATGGCACTGGCCCTCGCCCACGTCATCGAACCCTTCACGTCGTACGTCCCCGAGGCGGGCCCTTCCCCCGCCCCCCTCACCGTCGCCGCGGGCGCCGACTCCCGCGGCCAACTCCTGTACCGCACCGCCGAGTACCTGGCGAAGCACCTTCAGGCCGACTTCGCCGAGTTCCCCGGCGGCCACCTCGGCGTCCTCCAGCACCCGGAGGATTTCGCCGAACGGCTCACGGGCACGCTGCTCGGGGCCGGCCCGCGGTCATGACAGGTGGGTGTCAGGCGCCGGGGTCGGCCTCCGGGTGGGTGAACCGCACGGGCTTGTCCAGCGACCGGGCGTAGGCGATCTCGGCCCGGGTGCTGTCTCCGATGTGGTCGCCGACCACGAGCACCTCGTCGGCGAGCCGGATCTTCGCCCGGTGCAGGTCGTCGAGCCGAGCCTTCAGCGCCTCGGCGTCGGCGGGGTCGCCCCAGAGCTCGTGCGGCGACTTCATGTCGCACCCCGGCTTGACGACGATCCTTCCGGCTTCGGTCTCCCGCAGATCGGCCTCGGCCATCTCGGTCATGAAGCGGGTGGAGCCGCAGATCGCGACGATGCGCGGGAGGCCCAGCAGCTTCTTCGCGTCGGCGAGCCGCTCCTCGGGGGTGAGCGGTCGCGGACCGGGCACGACGTCCACACCGGAGCCCTCCCACCGGACCCGCGTCCCGGAGCCTCCCTTCCATGTCACCGTCAACTCCCGTGCCCCTGTGGCCCTTGCGGTCACCGTCTCCCCCAGCGGCTCGGCATCGGCGTCCGCGGTGAGGCGGGCCAGCGCGACGAACAACGTGTCCCCCTCGCCCGTCACCCCGCTCAGCTCGTCGTCGAGGCCCACGGCGGGCAGCAGTTCGGACCGGACGTCGTCCCGCGCCGCCCACCCCGTCACCCGCACCGGCGTCCCGGGCTCGGCCCCGGCCACGAGGAAGGCACGCACCTCCACGGCTCCCCGCGCCAGCACGACACTGCGGACCCGCGCACCCCCGGCCGCCGTGTGCCGGGAGGCCGCCCACCCCTCCCCCACCCCCAGCGGCTCGATCTCCGTCCGGCTCGGATCGCCGTTCACGAAGAGGCTGTTGTCGTACGACGGGGAGGGCTCGGTCGCCGTGGAGTAGGCGAGGCGGGTGTAGTACGGGTCGTAGCGGACGTCCTCGCTGCCGTGGTTGTGGAGGCGGACCAGGCCGTCGGAACGGGTGGACTGGAGAAGCCAGTTGGGGGCGGTGATCGAGGTGAGCGCGTCGGAGCGTTCGGCGGGGCCCGGTTCCTCCACCGCCGTCCACACCTCGTGGTCCGCCGGGAGGAGCAGGCCGAGGAAGCCCTTGCTCGCCCAGTACGGCGAGGCCGGGCCCGAATAGCCCTGGAGGACCGCCGGGTCGGGGCCGTGCCAGCCGAGGGTGAGCAGGCCGCGGGAGTCCACCGCGCCGCGGTCCAGGAAGTACTTGAGGGCGCCGGAGGCCAGCCGCCGGGTCTCGCCCGAGGAGAGCGGGGTGTGGCCGGTGAGCGCGCCCAGCCACAGGGGGGCCGTCGTCGCGAAGCGGTAGGTGAGCGAGCGGCCCTGGTGCATCGGGGCGCCGTCGGCCCCGAACAGGCGGGCGTAGTCGGCGAGATGGCGGGAGAGGCGGCCGCCGTACAGGTCCAGCAGCCGGTCGTCCTCGGCCAGCCAGGCGTGCAGCACCGGGTAGAGGTGCATGGCCCAGCCGTTGTAGTAGTCGAACTTGCGGCCGTCGCCGTCGGTGTACCAGCCCTCGCCGACGTACCACTGTTCGATGCGCTCCAGACCGCGGTCGATCGCCTTGCGGGAGGCCTCCGGCTCGTGGCCGAGCGAGGACAGGAAGCCGGCCACCGTGACGGGGAAGAGCTCCCAGTTGCAGGGCCATGCCTCGGCGGTGAGCGCGTCGGTGAGCCAGGCCGCGGCGCGCTGCCGTACGGCCTCGTCCAGCCGGTCCCAGAGCAGTGGCCTGGTGATCCGCAGCGCGAACGCGATGGACGCCGCCTCCACCAGTGGTTGGCCGCGGTCCTCGATACGGGGCCAGACCCCCGAGACTCCGGCGGCGAGGCCGTCGGCGTACCGCTCCAGCGCGGTCGCGTCCTGGCGGAAGGCCGCCAGCAGGAGCGTACGGGCGTAGCCCTCAAGGCCGTCGGAGAGGCGGCCCGACCAGCTCTGGCGGTCGCCGGGGAGGTGGTAGAGGGCGCGGTCCTCGGTGGCGTACGGCTCGACGGCGGCGAGCAGGGCGTCGGCGGCGGCCTCCCAGTGGGCGCGCGTGCAGCCGGTGTGCGGACTGAGGGTGCGGTCCTCGGGGGGCAACTGCATCGGTTCTCTCTTCCTCGACTCGCAGACTCGCCGGATCGCAGACCCGCCGGATCGCAGACTCGCAGACTCGCCGGCTCGGGACACAGACCTGGGGCGCCCCGGTTCCGGTCGGGACGCCCCAGGCGTCTATCCCACCCGCACCAGGCCCGCGGGCACCAGCCCCTGTGCGACGAGTTCGTCGCGGACCAGGCCCGCGTACACGGTGGCTCCGTGCACGGAGGTGTGGGTGTTGTCCCTTTTCTCGTTGTAGAGGTAGATCGCCTTGGAGCCCTCCACGCCCAGGGACTCCACGAGCGACTTCGTCCTCGCCGTCAGGTCGATCAGCGGCACGTCCTCGGCCGCGGCGACCGAGCGGATCACCGCGGGATGGTCCACCCCGAGGCCGTTGACCAGCAGGGCCGTCCCGTTGTTCAGCGTGCCGTCCGAGTTGAACCAGCGTCGCACGACGGGCGTCACGAGGACAGGGTTCCCGCCTTTCTCCCTGACACCCGCGACCAGAGTCTCCAGGTTCGCCCGGTAGGTCGCCTCGTCGGTCGTCTTGTCGTTGTGGGCGAGCTGGACGAGGACGAGGTCGCCGGGGCGGATCAGCGGCTGGACCGTGGCCCACAGACGCGGCTCGGACAGGTAACTCACCGTGCTCTCGCCGGAGTCGGCGTAGTTGGCCACGGACAGGCCCTTGCGCAGGTACTGGGGCAGCTGCTGACCCCAGCCGGAGTAGGGGTCACCGGGCTGGTCGCAGACGGTGGAGTCGCCGACGAGGAAGATCTGGCGGGCGTGCCGGGCCGGGGTGACCGAGATACCGGCGAGCGCGGGGGCCGAGCCGCTCAGCGCGAGGTCCAGGCCGGGTGTGCCGTCGGGGCCGGTCGGCTCGCCCTCAGGGGTGCGGACGTTCACGGTGAAGCTGCGCGAGACCCGGTCACCGGCCGCGACCGAGGTCTCCGGCAGCAGGGAACGCCGGGTCTCGCCGGTGATCGCGGTGCTCGACCCGGCGTCGCCGCCGAGCAGGACCCGCACGTCGTACGTGCCGGGCGGGACGTCGAAGTGGCAGCCGGCCGCGGTGCAGTTCTCCAGGCCCGGCGGACGTCCGGTGTGCGCCTGCGCCGGTACGGCCGTCAGGCCCGCGGCCAGCGCCACCGCCGCCAGCACGGCGAGGTTGAAACGTCTCATTCGTGGTTCCTCCGTCAGGGGGCAACACCTGGCGCCGGACCGTACCGCCATCTGCAAGCGCTTTCTAGACCTTGGGTCGATTTCACAAGATTGCCAACCTCCAGCCAGCGAAAGCCCTTTCGCAAAATCGATTCAACTGTCACTCTCCAAAGCACCCGCACCACCCCCACACCTCCCGGAGGAGGCACCCCCACATGTCCGGATCCACCGTGAACAGACCGGTCGGACGCCGAACCCTCGTCCTCGGCACCGCGGCCGCCGCAGGGACGGCCGCGCTCGCCGGGCCGCTCGCCCCGTCCGCGTCCGCCGCGGGTTTCGGCTGGTCCGACGACGGCTCGAACTACGTCGTCGACACCGGCGCGAACCTCGTCTTCAAGGTCAGCAAGACCAACGGCGACCTGACCTCGCTCGTCTACAAGGGCACGGAGTACCAGGGCTACGGCGGCAAGAACTCGCACATCGAGTCCGGTCTCGGCACCTCCACCGTCACCGTCAAGCAGTCCGGGTCCACGATCCTGGTCTCGGTCGCGTACGGCACGCTCCGGCACTACTACGCGGCCCGCAGCGGCGAGAACAACGTCTACCTGTGGACCAACCGGGCCGACACCTCGGTCGCCTCGACCCGCTTCATCCTGCGCGTCAGGGCGGGCCTGTTCCTCAACGACCAGCCCGATTCGTACACGTACGCGCCGACCACCATCGAGGCCTCGGACGTCTTCGCCAAGTCCGACGGCCAGACCCGCTCGAAGCACTACTCGAAGCTGCGGGTCATGGACTACGACTACGTCGGCTGGAGCGCGAACGGCGTCGGCCTGTGGATCGTCCGCTCCAACCACGAGAAGGCGTCCGGCGGTCCCTTCTACCGCTCCCTGCTGCGCCACCAGAGCGCGGACGGCGGCGGCCTCTACGAGATCCTGCACTACGCCCAGAACCAGACCGAGGACGAGCGCTTCGGCCTCCAGGGCCCGTACGTCATCGCCCTCACGGACGGCGGCGCGCCCTCCTCCTCGCTGTTCCCGGGCACCCTCACCACCTCCTGGGCGGACTCGCTCGGCATCTCCGGCTACGTCGCCCCGGGCGGCCGGGGCCGCGTCGCGGGCGTGGGCATCACGGGCCGGAACACGGCGTACCCGTACACCGTCGGACTCGCCAACCCGGCCGCCCAGTACTGGGGTCCGGCCCGCTCCTCGGACGGTTACTTCTCCATCGGCGGGGTCCTGCCGGGGACGTACACCCTGACCGTCTACAAGAGCGAACTCGCCGTGTACACCACCTCCGTGACGGTGACCGCCGGCGGGACGACCACCCTGAACTCCCTCGCGATCCCGTCCACCAACGACCCGAGCAACGCGGGCGCTATCTGGCGGATCAACGACTGGACGGGCACCCCGAGCGGCTTCAAGAACGCCGACCTGATGACGTACGCCCATCCCTCGGACGTCCGGGCCGCCTCCTGGACCGGCAATGTCGTCGTCGGCAGCGGTACCGAGACCTCCGCCTTCCCCTGCTACCTCTGGAAGGACGTCAACAGCGGTCTGCTGGTGTACTTCAAGCTGACCGCCGCTCAGGCCGCCGCCGCGCACACCCTGCGGATCGGGGTGACGACGGCCTACGCCAACGGGCGGCCGCAGGTCGTCGTCAACGACACCTGGACGTCGGCGATCCCCTCCCCGCCCACACAGCCGAGCACCCGGTCCCTGACGAACGGGTCCTACCGGGGCAACAACCACACGTTCACCTACAGCGTTCCGGCCAGTGCCTGGCGCACGGACACCGGCCAGTACAACACGCTGAAGATCAACATCGTGAGCGGTTCGGGGTCGACGGCCTATCTCAGCGCGGGCACGTCGATCGACGCGATCGACCTGCTGACCTGACGTCAGGTACCGCGCGTCCACTGCTGGTTGGTCGCTCCGTTGCACGTGTACGTGATGATCGGGGCGGAGTTGGCGGTGGACGCGCCGTTCACGTCGAGGCACTCACCGCTGGTGCGGGCCTTGATGTTGACGTAGGAGCCCGAGGTGACGACCGACCACTGCTGGGTGGTGGCGCTCGACGAGCAGTTCTCCTGGGTCACGTCGGTGGCGTTCTCCTGGAGGCACAGCGAGCTGCCGCGGCCGACGAGCTGGTAGTAGCCGGTGCCGAGGTTCTTGAACCACCACTTCTGGTTGCCGCCGCCGTTGCAGGTGTACTGGCTGATCGCGACGCCCTGCCACAGCGACTGGTCGGGCACGTCCGCGCACTTGCCGCTGTTGCGCGCGACCAGCGTGTTGTACGTGGCAGCGGTGCCGGAGACGGTCCCGGCCGCCGCGTCGATCGTGACCTCGGGGTACCAGGACATGGACATTGTGGTGGAGCTCGGGAAGGTCAACGGCAGCCAGACGTACCGCGAGTCGTTGACGGTCCCGCCGAAGGAGTTGCCCCAGCGGTCGCCCATGTAGAGGTACGAGGTGCCCGAGGTGCCCTGCACCGGAAGGACGTAGGCGGTCTGCGAGTTGTAGGTCGTGGAGTCCCCGACGTTCGCCATCGAGGTCCACGGGCCGGCGAGGGAGGTCGCGGTGGCGTACTGCTGCTGATTGGCGCTCCAGCCGGTCGCGCCCGAGGTCAGCATGAAGTAGACGCCGCCCCGCTTGAACAGGGCCGGGGCCTCGCGGTGGCCGCCCGGCCAGGGGTTGGCGACGAGACCGGCGATGCCGGTGTAGTCGGCGGTGAGCCGGTAGATGTGCAGGTCGTAGTTCTCGTTGGCGGCCGAGACCATGTAGCCGGTGCCGTCGGTGTCGACGAACGTGGTGATGTCACGGGACATGTACTGGCCGAGCGGGCGGAAGCTGCCCTGGTAGGCGTAGTTCCCGTCGACGGTGTCGGACACGGCGACGGCCGCGCGGGCCTCGCTGTAGTCGGTGCCGTTCTCCTTGTGCATCCACATCACGAACTTGCCGGTGGTCGCGTTGTAGACGACCTTGGGCCGCTCTATGTATGCCTTGGACAGCTCGGAGGCGGAGGACTGGGTCAGGACGTGGTTCCTGAACTCCCAGTTCTTCAGGTCGGTGGAGCGGTAGGCGTCCACGTACCGGAAGGTGTTGTCGGCGTTGCGGTCCTCGCCGAACCAGTAGTAGTAGGAGCCGACCTTGACGACCCCGCCGCCGTGGGCGTGCAGGGCGCCTCCCGAAGTGTCCGTGAACCGGACGCCGTTCGGGACGGTCAGCGGGGCGGCCTGGGCCGGTCCGGCGGTCACCAGGGCGCCGGCCAGGGCCAGGCAGAGGGCGATCAGTACCGCGTACACACGTCTCAAGACGCGACCTCCGTGTCCATGGCGGTGTCCGCCACCGGTACGCCGAAGTCAGGCGTGCCGTCCGCGTGCCAGCCGAGCTTCTGCACGCGGGTGTGGCGGTTGGGGTCGTTCAGCGGGTCGCCGACGATCTCCTTGTACGGGCGGGCGTGGTAGACGAGGACGTCACTGCGGCCGTCCTCGGCGACGGTGAAGCAGTTGTGGCCGGGGCCGTACTGCCTGGTGGTGTCGTTGCTGGTGAACACGGGGGTGGGTGACTTGGACCAGCTCGCCGGGTTCATGAGGTCGGCGTCCGCGTCGGCCGTGAGCAGGCCCATGCAGTAGTGCCGGTCGGTGGCGCTGGCCGAGTAGGACATGAACAGGCGGCCGTTGCGGGCGATGACCGAGGGCCCCTCGTTGACCTTGTAGCCGACGCACTCCCAGTCGTACTGCGGTGTGGAGAGCCTGATCTGAGGCCCCGTCAGCGTCCAGGGATTCGCCATCCTCGACAGGAAGAGACCGGTGTTGTTGTCCAGGCCGGGCTCGTGCTGGGCCCAGGCGAGGTAGCGGGTGCCGCGGTGGGTGAAGGTGGTGGCGTCCAGGGAGAAGGTCTCCCAGGCAGTCCGGATCTGGCCCCTCTCCACCCAAGTGCCCTTGAAGGGGTTGGGGTTGGCGTTCTCCAGGACCCAGATGCGGATGTCCCACACGCTCTCGGCGGGCGCGGAGGCGAAGTAGATGTACCACTTGCCGCCGATGCGATGGAGCTCCGGTGCCCAGATGTGGGCGCCCATGACACCGGTCGGATGCTTGGTCCAGACGACGGACTCGTCCGCGGTCGCGAGGCCGTTGATGGTGCGGGAGCGGCGCAGGACGATGCGGTCGTACTCGGGGGCGGTGGCGGTGAAGTAGTAGTGGCCGTCGGTGTGACGGTGGATGTGAGGGTCGGCGCGGTTGCGGACGAGCGGGTTCACGAAGGGTGCGGCCTTCTTCGGGCGCGGGGCGGCTTCGGCGGCGGTGGGGGTCGCGGCCAGGGCGCCCGCGGCCAGGGCACCTTTCAGCAGCAGTCGCCGGTGGGGGACGTCGGGGGCGCGGCTCATACGGACTGCCTCTCGGGTGGGGGTGTCCTGAGAGCGATGTTCGATATTGAGAACATCTGTTGTGATTGCGAACAGCCGAAAGGTACGGCTGGGGAACCAGGAGGTCAACGGGTCGGACGCGATCGGGAGAACGCGCTTTCTGCCGACGGTTGATTCCGCGGCGCCCCGCGCCACGGGTGAGGTGGCCGGAGGGCTGGACTGGTGGCCGTACGTCCTCGTGCTGGGCCTGCCGGGCGGCCTGGTGGACGCGCCGACGGTCAGGGGACGGGGCGGGCAGCGCCGAGCCGGCCGCCACGCGACACACTGAACGACCGGGCCCCGAGGGCCTGGGTGCCCACATACCGGTCCCGGTGTTCGCGGACCGGACAGGCGGGGCCGGCCGACGTGCCTTCGGTTAGCGTCGGGGCATGACCCGCGACACCCCGGAAGTCCCCGCCGCCCTCGCCCGCCCCTTCGCCGAAGCCCTCGCGGCCGGCCCGGTCGTGCTCGACGGCGGAATGTCCAACCAGCTGGAGTCCGCCGGACACGACCTGAGCGACGAGCTGTGGTCGGCGCGGCTGCTCGCGGAGCGGCCCGAGGCGATCACCGAAGCGCATCTCGCGTACTACGAGGCGGGCGCCGACGTGGCGATCACCTCCAGCTACCAGGCCACCTTCGAGGGGTTCGGCAAGCGCGGGATCGGGCGCGAGCGGGCGGCCGAGCTGCTCGCCCTGAGCGTCGGGCTGGCGCGGGAGGCGACCCGCCGGGCGAAGGCGAACGGAGTACGGCGGCCGCTGTACGTGGCCGCCTCGGTCGGACCGTACGGCGCGATGCTCGCGGACGGCTCGGAGTACCGGGGCCGCTACGGGCTGAGCGTGGCCGAGCTGGAGGCGTTCCACCGGCCCCGGCTCGAGGTGCTGGCGGCGGCCGTGCCCGACGTCCTGGCGCTGGAGACGATCCCGGACGCCGACGAGGCCGAGGCGCTGCTCCGGGCGGTCCGCGGTCTCGGTGTCCCGGCCTGGCTCTCCTACTCCGTCGCGGGCGGCCGCACCCGTGCGGGGCAGCCGCTGGAGGAGGCGTTCGCCCTGGCCGCCGACGCGGACGAGGTCGTCGCGGTCGGCGTCAACTGCTGTGTCCCCGGGGACGTGGACAGCGCGATCGGGATCGCCGCGCGGGTCACCGGCAAGCCGGTCGTCGTCTATCCCAACAGCGGGGAGACCTGGGACGCGGGGGCGCGGCGCTGGGAGGGCAGCTCCACGTTCACCCCGGAGGAGGTCTCGGGGTGGCGGCAGGCGGGAGCGCGGCTGATCGGGGGGTGCTGCCGGGTGGGGCCCGAGGCGATCTCCGGTATCGCGGGGGCGGTGCGGTAGCGGGGGCCGGTACGCCCGCTCGCCGAGGGGATCCGGTCGTCCTGCGGCTGCGGCCGTCGCCGTGGCCGCTCGCTCGCACAGTCCCCCGCGCCTCCGTCCCAGGGGCCGACCGCGGTCGCCGTCAGTGACGCCGGGCCAGGCCCGAGCGCCTCAGCCGTCGTACGACCGACCGCAGCTCCGCGGTCCGCGCGGGCCAGCCCTCAGCCGGTTCCGACACGGGCGCCGTCCGCCCGGTGGTCGGGTCCGCCGTCCACACCACGAAGCGGCTACGGCCGTCGTCATGGCCGCCCGCACACTTCCCCGCGCCCCCGAAGGGACGCCACCGTCCCGGGGGCCGAGCGCGGTCGCCGTCAGTGACGCCGGGCCAGGCCCGAGCGCCTCAGCCGTCGCACGACCGACCGCAGCTCCGCGGTCCGCGCGGGCCAGCCCTCAGCCGGTTCCGACACGGGCGCCGTCCGCCCGGTGGTCGGGTCCGCCGTCCACACCGCGAAGCGGCTACAGCCGTCGTCATGGCCGCCCGCACACTTCCCCGCGCCCCCGAAGGGACGCCACCGTCCCAGGGGCCGACCGCGGTCGCCGTCAGTGACGCCGGGCCAGGCCCGAGCGCCTCAGCCGTCGTACGACCGACCGCAGCTCCGCGGTCCGCGCGGGCCAGCCCTCAGCCGGTTCCGACACGGGCGCCGTCCGCTCGGTGGTCGGGTCCGCCGTCCACACCGCGAAATCGCCGTCCCGAGGGCCGGACGCGAGGTGGGGGTCGCCCTTGCCGAAGATCTGCACGGGGTGGGTGGCGTCCCAGGGCTGCCAGCCGGGGTCGCCGTCGGCGACGAAGCGCACCCAGGCCCCGTGCATGGCGTCGGCGAGCTCGGTCGGGGCGCCCTCGCCCGCGAGCTTGGCCGACTCGGGGGTGTTCCCGGTGTCGAAGACGAAGCCCAGCTCGAGGGCGTGGCAGGCGCCGAGTTGCGGCAGGTTCGAGGGCCAGGCGAACTCGTAGAGGTAAGACGAGCCGGGGCGGGCCTCGGCGAGGCGGTGCAGGGGGATGCGGAGCAGGTGGTCGGTGACCATCTGGCCGACGATCTCGGCGGTACCGGCTCCGGGGTGCAGGGCGCGGTAGCCGCGGACCACCTCGGAGCCGCAGTGGCAGCGGGCCATGGCACCGGCGAGGGCGACCGGGCCGAGCCGGTCGACCCGCTCCAGCAGACCTCCCGGGACGAGCCAGAGGCGGTACTCCTCGCTGGTCCAGCCCAGCATGAGGTCGACGTCCTTCGCGAGGCCGGCGCCGGGCTCGGTGAGCGCCTCCAGGGGGTCGCGCGGCACGAGGTCGCCGTCGACCACGATCCCGAACGCCGGTCCGCCGAGGACCGGGCTGCTGAGCCGGCCCACCTCGGCCTGGGTGCGCAGCAGCAGGTCACGGTCGACCTCGGCGAAGGCCGCGGCGGTGGCGGGGACCTTCAGCCGGGTGGCCATGCGGCGCACCATCCGCCGTACCTTGTCGCGGTCGCCCGCCTCGGGCGGCCCGCTCTGCAGGACCGCCCGCCGGAACAGTCCCTGGGCCTGCGGGGAGGCCAGCAGGGCGCCGGCGCTGATGGCGCCGGCCGACTGCCCGGCCAGCGTGACGCGCGCCGGGTCGCCGCCGAAGGCCCCGATCGCCTCGTGGACCCACTGCAGCGCGGCGAGCTGGTCGCGCAGACCCGGGTTGGCGGGGGTGTCCGGGAAGAGGCCGTAGCCCTCGACGCCGAGCCGGTAGTTCACCGAGACGAACACGATGCCGTCCCGGGCGAAGGCGTGCCCGTCGTACACCGGCACCGCGGAGGACCCCCTGGTCAGTGCGCCGCCGTGCAGCCACACCAGGACCGGCAGCCGGGCCCCCGGTCCGGGCTCGGGCGTCCACACGTTGAGGTTGAGGCAGTCGTCGCCGGGCACGAAGGGGTCGGAGAGGTACTGCGCGAAGGCCTCGGAGTACGGCGGTTTCGGCGCCGTCGGCCCGAAGGCGACCGTGTCGCGCACCCCGTCCCAGCGCTCGGGCGGCTCCGGCGGCCGGAACCGGCGGGGGCCGAAGGGCGGGGCCGCGTAGGGGATGCCCCGGAACACCGCGACCTGGTTCTCGTACCGGCCGCGTACCCGCCCGTACGGCGTGCCGACCACGGGGTCCGCCTGGACTGCTGTCATCCGCCGGCCTCCTCACGCGCTACTGCACCGTGAACAACAGAGCACCACATGTCGGCTCCGTATTCCGGTGCAGAGCGTGGTGCGGGGGCTGCTTGGCGTACGGCGTGGGACGAGGCGGACGCAGAAAGCGCCTTCACGCCGGGAGCCCCAGCGAGGGGCGGGTGGCTCGTTTCCGACACCCGGGCGCGGACGGCACATGGACGCCCGTCGGCCCGGAGCTGGACTCACCCGCCTCTCCGACGACGACGGGTTCAGGCTCCGGTTCGCGGGAGCGATGGCCGGAATCCACGCCGTGGATCTGGTCGACGCGACCTTCACAGCCACCTTCACCGGGTCCCGTCCGAGCCGCGGGCGGCGTTCAGCGTTCGACGTTTCGAAAGTCCGGGGACCCGCGGACCCGCCAAGCCCGACCTCTTCCCGACTCCAGCGGGCGAACCTAGGGTAGGAAGCGCTTACTGTTTCCACGCTGGTCGAAACTTTCATGGCCCTCGGGCGGGCCGGAGAGGTGGTTCCCGATGGTCCGCACGGGGAGTGCGAGCGTGGCGGCCGGTCCCACGCTGGCGGTCGTGGCCCGGGAGGCGGGCGTGTCCGTGCCGACCGCCTCCAAGGTGGTCAACGGCCGCGAGGACGTGGCCCCCGAGACCCGCCGCCGGGTCACCGAGGCACTGGACCGGCTGGGCTATGTGCGCAGACCGAGGTTCGACGCGGCGAAGTCGTCCGGGCTCGTCGACCTGGTCGTGCACTCGCTGGAGACCTCCTGGTCGGGAGCGGTGCTGCACGGCGTCGAGGCGGCCGCCCACGACGCGGGCCTGGAGGTGGTGGTCTCGGCCGGGCTGCCCCGGATCCGGGCGGGACGCCCGGACCGCGGCTGGATGGACAAGCTCACCGCACGCGGCTCCTCCGGAGTGCTGTTCAACCTGGCCGAACTGTCGCCCCCGCAGTACGGCTGGCTGGACCAGCACCGCATCCCCTACGTCCTCATCGACCCGCTCCTGGAGCCGCCGGCGGGCGTGGTCTCGGTGGGGGCGGCGAACTGGCAGGGCGGGGTGACGGCGACCGAGCACCTGCTCGCCCTGGGCCACGAGCGCATCGCGGTCGTGGCCGGTCACCAGCGCAGGATGTGCAGCAGCGCGCGCGTGGCGGGCTACCGTTCCGCGCTCGCCTCGGCGGGCATACGGCAGCGTCCCGAGTACGTCCGGCACGCCGGCCCCGACGAGAGCGCGGCCCGCCGCCGCACGCTGGAGCTCCTCGATCTGCCCGAACCGCCCACCGCCGTCTTCGTCTGCTCCGACCACATGGCGCTCGGCGTCTACGAGGCCGTGGCCGAACGGGGTCTGCGGGTGCCCGAGGACATCAGCGTCGTGGGCTTCGACGACCTCCCCGAGGCCCGCTGGACCACTCCGGCCCTCACCACGGTCCGGCAGCCCCTGTCGGAGATGGCGGCGACGGCCCTGCGTCTGCTGGTCCGCATGATGGACGGCGACCGACCGGAGAGCACCCGTACCGAGCTGTCGACGCGGCTGGTGGAGCGGGCGAGCACGGCCCCGCCGCGCGACTGACCGGCGACCGCTGCACGGGCCACCCACCGCCGGATTCGATCAGCTTCGGTCATCCGTGGGCGAGGGGAACTGGCCGGGGCGGGCGGGCGTCGAACGTTGCGGCGGGGAGGGGGGCCGCCGTCCCGGTCAGGGCGGCGGCGAGCACTTGGGGGACGACCATGACGCGCTGGCGACCGCTGCCGGACTCGCTTCCGAGGGAGGCACGGCACCTCGTCGAGCAACTGCGGCACCTCAAGGACCGCACCGATCTGAGCCTCGCCGAGCTGGCCCGGCGCACCGCCTACAGCAAGTCGTCCTGGCAGCGGTATCTCAGCGGGGCCAAGCAGCCGCCCCGGGGAGCGGTGCAGGCACTGTGCCGGGTGGCGGGCGCGGACCAGGCGCGGCTGCTGGCGCTGTGGGACCTGGCCGACCCGGTCTGGCCGTACGGCCCGAAGGTGTCCGAGGTGGCGGTGCCTCAGGTGGCGGTGCCGGTCCCGGCTCCTGTCGAGTACCGGCGGTGGCGTACGGCGGCGCTCGTCGCGTTCGCGGTCATCGTGCTGCTGGTGGCGGGGGTGCTGTGGGCGTGGCCGTCGGGGAGCGGGTGACCGTGCGGCCGCCCGCTGCCCCGTCGGCGAGGGTCAGCCGCGCTGGTCGTAGTAGGCGATCCGCCAGGGGCCGGTGCCCTTGAGCTTCACCCGGTACTTGCCGCTGACCCGCTTGAAGTCGACGTCCCGCCGGTCGCCGTCGTAGCGCACGCCGCCGCCCGAACCGGGGCCGTGCAGCCACTGCTGGGCGAACTCCCAGCTCTGGTCGGTGACCACGCCGTCGTTCTCCTGAAGGCCGTAGCGCTCCTGCCACCACTGGGTGGCCGACTCGGTCTGCGGGCCGAACGAGCCGTCGATCTGGCTCTTGCCGAAGTTGTGCCAGTCGCCGTCCTCGTCCTGCCACTTGGCGCCGTCCGCGTACAGGACGGACTGCCACAGGGCCGTGGCGTTGCTGTCGGCGTAGTCGTCGACGCTCAGGTTCTCCTCGTCCTGCCAGTCGTCGCTGACGACGCCGTTGCCGTCGATGCCGTGGTACGAGGCCGCGTCCGCCGCCGGCGCCACGGCGAGGCCGAGCGTCCCGGCCCCCAGCAACGCGGCCGTCGTCATCGCGACGGCCCGCTTGCGCATGCTCATGGATGTCTCCCTTTCCGAACCGCCGTGGTTCCCCCCGTGGTTCCCCCTGGGGCGGCTCGCTTGGCTTGGCAGGGCACAGCCTCACAGGGCTGAGGTGCGCACGGCGAGAGCTGCTCGCGTCCCCGGGCCGGCCGGGGACGGTCCGGTCCGCGTACGGCGGTGTGGTCCGGGAGCGCGGGCCGTGCGGGGACCTGCCGGGACGGAACGGGACGGGGTCAGCCGGTGCCCGCCTCCAGCCGTGCCGCCCAGGTGATCCCGCCCAGCAGATGGGCCCGGAAGCCGGGGTCCGCCCAGGCCTCGGCCGCGTGCCCGAGCGCGGTGTAGAAGACGCGGCCCGCGCCCTGCTCCCGGCACCACACCAGCGGGTGGTCGGCGCCCATGCCGCCGCCTTCGTACGACGACTCGTCGGCACACGCCAACACCCTGACGGAGCCTCGGGGGTTGGTCCGGAAGTCGTACCACTCGTCGGTGAACTCCCATACGGCGGGCAGATGTCGGGTGGCCGGGTGGTCGCGGTCCTCGACGCGGATCCTGCCCGGCTGGTACGCGGGGTGCCTGTCGAAGCGGGCGCCCAGCATTTCGCCGTAGTGGGGCCAGGTGTACTCGGTGCAGGCGGCCGCGTGCACCCCGACGAACCCGCCGCCCGACTCCACGTGGGCGGCCAGCCGCTCGCGCCCGGCCGGGGTGAGGATCTCACCGCTGGTGGAGAGGAAGACGACGGCGGCGTACCGGTCGAGGGGCCGCTCCAGGGCCGCCGGGTCCTCGCTCGCGTCCACCTCGAAGTCGCCGAGGGCGCGGACGGCGTCGACGGCGGCCGGGATGGAGTCGTGGCGGTAGGCGGTGGTGCGGGTGTGGACGAGGAGTCGGGGAGCCATGACCCGAGCCTAGGAGGTGTGTCGCCGTACAGGTGTTCCACCGTGCGGTGCGCGGGCCGTAGCCTCGGCGCGGTGACCGCGATTCCCGCACGCCTTGACCATCTCGTCCTCGCGACCCCCGACCTGGCGGCGACGGTCGACGACTTCACCCGGCGCACCGGGGTGGCCCCCGTCCCGGGCGGGGTGCACGTCGGTCTGGGCACCCGCAACCATCTCGTGTCGCTGGGCGGCACCTCCTATCTGGAGATCATCGGGCCCGACCCGGAACAGCCGGAGCCGTCGGGCGCGCGCCCCTTCGACGTCGACTCGCTCGGCGCCGCCCGCACGGTCGCCTGGGCGATCAGCCCGCCCGACCTGGACGCGGCGGTGGCCACGGCCCGGTCCCGCGGGTACGACCCCGGGGAGATCCGCCCGATGAGCCGCCGCCGTCCCGACGGCACCCTGCTGGAGTGGCGTCTGACGGACGGCGACACCCAGCACCCCTCCGGTCTGGTCCCCTTCCTCATCGACTGGGGCGCCGCCCCGCACCCCACCGCCTCGGGCCTGCCCACCACGCCCCTGCTGTCCCTGACCGCGACCGCCCCGGCCCCCGAGGAGATCAGGCCCCTCCTCGCCGCCCTCGACACCCGTCTCCCCCTCGCCGAGGGCCCGCTGGGGCTCTCCTTCACGGTGGACACCCCGCGGGGGCCGGTGGCCTTCGGCTGACACGTCCGATTCCTTCAAGACCGGGTGCCGGGACGCTGTCTACGGTGGCGGCATGACTCCACGATTCGACGCCATCGCTCTGGTGGCCTCCGACATGGCCGCCTCCGTCGCCTTCTACCGGCGGCTCGGGTTCCCGTTCCCCGAGGGCGCCGAGTCGCAGCCGCACGCGGAGGCCGGACTCCCGGGCGGCGTGCGGCTGATGCTGGACACCGAGGACACGGTCCGCTCCTTCCACCCCGGGTGGCGGGCGCCGTCCGGGGGCAGCCGCACGGCGCTCGCGCTGCGGTGCGAAAGCCCGGCCGAGGTCGACGCGGTGTACGAGGAGCTGGTGGGCGAGGGTTTCCACGGTGAGCTCAAGCCGTGGAACGCCGACTGGGGCCAGCGGTACGCGTCCCTGCACGACCCCGACGGCAACGGCGTCGACCTCTACGCCCCGCTAGCCGGCGGCGAGTAGGCGCCCGAGCGGTACGCCCGCCAACTCCCGTACGTCCCGTGCGAGGTGGGCCTGGTCGGCGAAGCCGCACCGCGCCGCCGTCTGGGCGAACGGCACCCCGGCCCCGGCCAGTGCGAGGGCCCGGCGCAGCCGCAGGATCCGGGCCAGGGTCTTCGGCCCGTACCCGAACGCCACCAGCGATCTGCGGTGCAACTGCCGTGCTCCGAGGCCGATCTCGTCGGCGGTGGCGGCGACGGGACGGCCCGCGTCGAGTGCGGCGACCAGGGCCCGAAGAACGGGGTCGTCAGGGGCTCCGCGCTCCAGGGCGATGTCCTCGAGCGCGGTCGCGGGGTCGGCCGCCCCCGCGACCCGGCTGCGCAGCCGCCGTACCTCCGGCAGCGGCCACAGATCGGTCAACTCCACGCGCCGGTCCCGTAGTTCATGGGCGGGTACACCGAGGAAGGCGGGCGCGGAGCCGGGCGGGAAGCGCAGCCCTGACCAGGTACCGGAGGTGCCCGTGGGGACGTAGGCACGAGTGTCGGGCCCGGCGACGAGCAGCCGCTCCTCGTTCCAGAGCAGGTCCATGCACCCGTCGGGCAGGACGCGTCCGGAACCGTCCCCGGTCCAGACGAAGGCGCCGGGGAGCCGGGACGGCCGCTGCGTGTACACGCCCCCAGGCTACGGCGGGCCGGCCCGCAGCCGGAACTCCTGCGGACTGACCCCGTACCCCCTCTTGAACGCGCTGGACAGCGCGAACGCGCTCCCGTACCCCACCTGGCGGGCGATCGCGTCCAGCGTGGCGGACCCCTCCCGCAGCCGGTCCGCCGCCAACGCCAGCCGCCACCCGGTCAGATACGTCATCACCGGCTCCCCCACCAGCTCGGTGAACCGCCGGGCGAGTGCCGCGCGGGACACGCCCGCCTTGGCGGCCAGGGCGGACACCGTCCAGGCGTGCGCGGGATCGTCCTGCATGAGCCGCAGCACCCGCCCCACCACGGGGTCCGCCAGCGCCGCGTACCAGGCCGGCGCCTCCGCCTCGGGCCGGGAGAACCAGGCCCGCAGCGCCGCGATGACCAGCAGGTCCAGCATCCGGTCCAGGACGACCTCCTGGCCCGGCTCGTCGCGCACGATCTCCTCCATGAGCAGGGGCGTCAGCGGGCACTCCCACACGTCGGTGGTCAGCGACAGCAGCGGCGGGAGGGCGTCCAGGAGCCGGTTGCTGATCTCGCCGTCCATGAGGTACGTCCCGATGAGGACCACCGTCTCGCCGTCGAGCCGGTCGCCCCAGGTGCGGACCCCGAGGTCCATCGAGCCGTTCAGGGACCGTCCGTCGGGGTAGCTGCACTCGCCGCCGGGCAGGATCAGCGCCTGGGGGGCCGTGCCGGGGTCGTCGGCACAGGTGTAGGCGTCGGGGCCGCGGGCGACGGCGAGGTCGCCGGGGCGCAGGCGGACCGGCTCGCCCGCATCGGGCAGGATCACCGCTTCCCCGCGGACCATCACCATGACCGTCAGCGGCGCCCGGTCCTCCACCCGCACCGCCCAGGGCGGGTCGAAACACGCACGGATCATGAAGGCGCCGCGCGCCCGCGGTCCTTCCAGCAGACCTGCGAGAGCGTCCATGCGGCCAGCGTAGACGCGCACGCATGGGAACGAGCCGTTCGGCCATGGTCCCTTGCGGAGGCCGAGAGTTGACTCGACGGCATGACACAGAACACGGGGAAGACGACGGTGGTGGTGACCGGTGCCTCGGGCCGGACGGGCAGCCGGGTGGCGCGGTCCGCTCGGGCCGCGGGGCTGACGGTCCGGGCGGCCTCGCGGGCGCAGGGGTTCGACTGGGCGGACCGGTCGACGTGGGCGGACGTCCTGCGGGGCGCGGACGCGGCGTACGTCGTGTACCCCTCGGACATCGGCGCCCCGGGGGCCGCGGAGGCGGTCGGGGCGCTCTCCCGGCAGGCGGTGGCGGCCGGCGTACGACGGCTTGTGCTGCTGTCGTCGCGGGGGCAGGACCGGGCGCGGGACGCGGAGGAGGCGCTGCACGCGTCGGGGGCGGACTGGACGGTCGTACGGGCCGCGTGGTTCGCGCAGAACTTCAGTGAGGGGCCGCTGGTGGAGGAGCTGCGGCTGAGCGGGGAGCTGGTGTTCCCGGCGGGCGAGGTGCGGGAGCCGTTCGTGGATGTGCGGGACATCGGGGACGTGGTGGCGGCCGTGCTGGCGCCGGGCGACCGGTACGTGGGACAGACGGTCACGGTGTCGGGGCCCCGCCTGCTGACCTTCGGCGAGGCGGTGGCGGAGATCGCGCGGGCGACGGGGCGGGAGCTGACGTACCGGGCGGTGTCGGCGAAGGAGTACGGCGAGCGGCTTGCGGGGTTCGGGGTGCCGGAGGCGGAGGTCGGAGCGCTGGTCGAGGCGTTCGAGCAGCTGCTGGACGGGCGCAACGCGTATCTGTCGGACGGCGTCCGGCAGGTGCTCGGCCGTGCGCCGCGGGACTTCACGGAGTTCGCGAGAAAGGCGGCGGCCGCGGGAACGTGGAAGTCCTGACTCCGGCGGGTGCTCCACCCCAGGGGCGCGGGGAACCAGGGGCGCGGGGAACTGCGCGAGAGGTCCCACCGGCCCGCCGCCGACATCACACCCCTCTCAGGACCCCTCCGGCTTGTGCGGAGGGTGCGCCGACTTCGCGTGCGTCCGCAGCCGTGACGTCACGTCCTCCGGCGGCAGGAAGCGCGACCACCTCTCCGGGAACTCCGAGGGCATGTCGGGGTCGTCGGGATCGACCGCGGTGTCGTGGAGCGCGGCCGCGCGGGCCACGTACTCCGCGACCTGCGCCTCCCGCACCCGCTCGTTCGCCGCGCGCGCCGCCGCCGTGGCCGCGGCCGGCCAGACCCGGTCGATCGCCGCGTTGACCGCCGCGCCCACCAGGACCGCGAAGGCCGAGACGCCGATCCACAGGAGCACGGCGACCGCGGCGGCGAGCGAGCCGTAGATCGTGGCGCCCTCGATGGTGCTCTGGAGGTAGATCCGGAGCAGGAAGCTCCCCAGCACCCACATCGCCAGGGCCACCAGTGCGCCCGGGACGTCCTCGATCCACGGTGAGCGCACCGGTACCGACACGTGGTACAGCGTCGTCAGGAAGGCGATGGACAGGATGATCACCACGGGCCAGTACAGGACCTGGACGACCGTCGTCGACCACGGCACGATCCGCACCACCGCGTCCGGCCCCGCCACCATCAGCGGCAGCGCCACCGAGCCGATCAGCAGGGCCGCGATGAACAGGGCGAACGCCACGAGCCGGGTCTTGACGATGCCGCGCACGCCGTCGAGGCCGTACATGACGGTGATGGTGTCGATGAAGACGTTCACCGCGCGCGAGCCGGACCACAGGGCGAACAGGAAGCCGACGGAGATGACGTCGGGACGGCCGCCCTTCATCACGTCGTCGAGGATCGGCTGCGCGATCTGCCGTACCCCCTTGTCGGACAGGACCGTGCGCGCGGCGTCCAGGAGGTTGGCCTCCAGGCTGCTGATGCTGTCGGTGCCGGTCCAGTCGTCGACGTAGCCGAGCAGGCCGATGAGGCTGAGCAGCAGGGGCGGGACGGACAGCAGCGAGAAGAAGGCGGCCTCGGCGGCGAGCCCCAGGATGCGGTACTCGATGCACGAGTTGACGGTGTCCTTGAGCAGCAGCCAGGCGGTCCTGCGCTTCGACACGTTCCGGTAGAGGGCACGGGCCCGGTGGAGCCGGCCGGCGGGTTGTTGAGGGGATTCGCTTGCTGCCTGCACGTCCTAAAGGTATCCGCCAGGGGAGCGTGCACTCATCCCCCGGTCCCGGTCCTGGGCACGCCCGTGCGGGGAACGCCCGCTCGTGTTCGGTTCCGTCATGGCGCGGAAAACGCCGGGCAACCCCGCGGAAATCGCGAGGGAAATCGAACCACTTTTCTGTCATGAACCCGCTGGCCAGTTTTCGCGGACCCGGGAACCGGAATGCAGGACGACATGTGCACCGTCCATAAAGTGAGTTCCCCGGTGGCGCCGCCTTGCGACCTGAATGATTCCCGGCACCGACACATGGCCGACCAGCAAGAAAGCGCCATTGACTGAAACGTGCTTGACCCGTTCATGAGCCCCTCGAAACAATTCGGATTGCATTCTCAGGGCCCTGACCAAGGCCCGAGCCGGCCACCCCGTCCCCGTCTCGTGGTCACTCAAGGCGCACACCGAACCGCTCCTTCTCTTATCCCATTCCGTGTCCCAAGACACTTCTTTTCCTTCCGGAACACCGGAAACACGGGGGTACTTCTCCATGATTTTCCGCTGCGCGCTGAACAGCGGTCACTATTCCGCCGTATCCCAGTCTGGAGAATTCGCATGCCTGTTCCGCACGCTCCGAAGCACGCCGGGCCGCGCATCGTGGGGGTCGATGTGGCTCGGGGCCTCGCGCTGCTCGGAATGTTCTCCGTTCACGTGTTCGGCGCGTTCGACGAGGCCGGATCGACCACGCCCGCCTGGATGTTCGCGGGCGGCCGTTCCTCGGCGACGTTCGCCGTGACGGCCGGGATCGGACTGGCCTTCACGACCGGCGGTCGCCGGCCGGCGACCGGCCGCCCCGCGGCCGTCGCGGTGGCGGCGCGGGCCGGTGTCATCGCGCTGATCGGACTGCTGCTCGGTTATGCCTCGCGCGCGGCCGACCTGGACGTGGACGTGATCCTGGCGTTCTACGCCCTGCTGTTCCTGATCGCGATCCCCCTGCTGGGCCTCGGCCCGCGCGTCCTGGCGGCCCTGGCACTGACGCTGGCCGTGGGGGCGCCCTTCGCCGTGCACGCGCTGCGGGGTGTCCTGCCCGAGCCGACCTTCGACGGCGATCCCACTCTCCAGGACGTGGTCACCGATCCGCTCGGTCTGGTCTCGGACCTGCTCGTGCACGGCGACTACCCGGTGCTCGCCTGGACCGCCTATCTGTGCGCCGGACTCGCCCTCGGCCGGCTCGACCTGACGTCACGCGGGCTCGCGCCCCGGCTCCTCGGGGCCGGCCTCGCCCTCGTGGCGGGCGTCTGGCTGGTGTCGTCCCTGGTCCTGTTCCGGTACGACGGACTGCGCCACCTGTGGCGCGCGGAGTTCCCCGGCGCCTCCCGCGCCGAGGCCCTGTGGGACAGCCCGGACGGCGCGACCTGGTGGGCGCTGCTCTCCCGGGCGCCGCACTCCACCACACCCTTCGACATGCTGCTCACCCTGGGCTCGGCGGCGGCGATCCTCGGCGGCGCCCTGCTGCTGACCAGGAGCGCCCTGCTCACCCGGGCGCTCACGCCGCTCGCGGCGGCGGGCAGCATGCCGCTGACCCTGTACGCCGCCCATGTGCTCCTTCTCGCCACCGGTGCACTCTCCGGCTCCCCCGAGCTCCTCTACGCCGTCATGACCACCGGAGCGCTCCTGTTCGCCCTCTCGTGGCGGCGCGTGGGGCGTGGCCCGCTGGAAACGGTCGTCGCGGACACGGCCCGGCGGTGTCGCGAGGCCGTAACACCACCGCGGCCCCCGGAACCGGTGGAGGACCCGGCCCGACTTAGCAGGCACACCGAATAGTCCATAAGGCCACATGTAATGATCTAGGAGCTCAAGTGGTGGTAAATCCTGGCGAGGTCACGACAGTCGCCCCGGTGGACGGCACCGCCCAGGTCCTCGCCGAGGTGCTGGCCGGGGTCGTGAAGACGGATCAAGTCCCTCTCGACAGCCACTTCTTCGCCGACCTGGGTGCCAATTCCCTGGTCATGGCGCAGTTCTGCGCCCGGGTGCGCAAACGGGACGACCTGCCGCAGGTGTCGATGAGGGACGTCTACGGCCACCCGACGATCCGCTCGCTGGCGACCGCCCTCGCCGCGGCCCCGGCCACCGGACCGGCCCCCGCGCGGCCGGCCGAGCCACCTCCGCCGGCGGGCAGCACCGCCCGCTATGTGCTGTGCGGGGTGCTGCAGTTCCTCGTCTTCGCCGTGTACTGCTGCGCTGCCGGTGTCGCCACCGCCGAGGGGTACGCCTGGCTGTCCGGCGGCGAGGGACTGCTCTCCGTCTATCTGCGCTCGCTGGTCTTCGGGGGCGCCCTGTTCCTCGCCCTGTGCACGCTGCCCGTCGTGGCGAAGTGGGTGCTGGTGGGCCGGTGGAAGGAGACGGAGTTCCCGGTGTGGGGTCTCGCCTACGTCCGCTTCTGGCTGGTCAAGGCGCTGCTGCACGCCAACCCGATGGTCCTGTTCGCGGGCAACCCGCTGTACGTCCTCTACCTGCGGGCCCTCGGCGCCCGGATCGGCCCGGGCGTCACGATCCTGTCCCACTCGGTGCCGGTCTGCACGGACCTGCTGACCGTGGGCGCCGGCACGGTCATCCGCAAGGACGCCCTGTTCCCCGGCTACCGGGCGCACGCGGGCCGGATCCGCACCGGCCCGGTCACCCTCGGCCGGGACGTCTTCGTGGGCGAGAAGACCGTCCTCGACATCGGCACGTCCATCGGCGACGGCGGCCAGCTGGGCCACTCCTCCGCGCTGTACGACGGCGCCGCGATACCGGCCGGTGAGCGCTGGCACGGTTCCCCGGCCCGCCCC
Organism: Streptomyces sp. SAI-135; assembly: GCF_029893805.1. Taxonomy (NCBI): domain Bacteria; kingdom Bacillati; phylum Actinomycetota; class Actinomycetes; order Kitasatosporales; family Streptomycetaceae; genus Streptomyces; species Streptomyces sp. SAI-135. The sequence continues at coordinate 7,122,931 of NZ_JARXYP010000002.1, read as the reverse complement.
ACCGACGTCGACCACATCCGCGTCCCGGCGGCCCGCTGCACCACCGCCCGCCGGGCCGGCTACGGCCTCGCGGCGCTGCTCCAGACGCTGCTGGTCCACGTCCCGCTCGGCATCGGCGGCACCTTCCTGGTGCTGGACCTGGTCCCGGCATTGGACCCGCTGCTGGAACCGGAGGCGAAGGAACTGGCGACGGCCGTCTTCTACGCCCAGGCGCTGGTCCTGTCCCTCGCGCTGTTCGCCGGTTCGATCGTCGCGGGCCTCGTCGTCGTCACCCTGCTGCCCCGGCTGCTCAACCTGGCCCTGCGCCCGGACCGGGTGTATCCGCTGTACGGCTTCCACTACTCGGTGCAGCGCGCGATCGCCCGGACGACCAACATCAAGTTCTTCAAGTGGCTGTGCGGGGACAGCTCGTACATCGTCCCCTACCTGCGGTCCATCGGCTACGACCTCTCCCGGGTCGAGCAGACCGGCTCGAACTTCGGCACCGAGGTGTCGCACGAGACGCCGTACCTGGCCACCGTCGGCAGCGGCACGATGGTCGCCGACGGGCTGTCGATCCTCAACGCCGAGTTCTCCAGCACGTCGTTCCGCGTCTCACGGGTCGCGATCGGCGGGCACAACTTCCTCGGCAACCACATCGCCTACCCGGTCGGCGGCCGTACCGGCGACAACTGCCTGCTCGCCACCAAGGTGCTGGTCCCGCTCGACGGCGAACTCCGCGAGGACGTGGGCCTGCTGGGATCCCCGCCCTTCGAGATCCCGCGCACCGTGGAGCGCGACACCCGCTTCGACCACCTGCGCGAGGGCGACGAGCTGCGCCGCCGCCTGCACGCCAAGAACCGCTTCAACGCCCGCTCGATGGCCCTGTTCCTGTTCCTGCGGTGGCTGCACCTGTTCGGGCTGACGCTCCTCGGTTTCGCGGTGGTCGACCTCTTCGGCGGCCGGGGCGCCCTCGGCGGGCTGCTGGTCGGCGGCTACCTGATGGCCTCTCTCGCGCTCACCGTCGGCTACTACGTGCTGGTGGAGCGGCTGATCACCCGGTTCCGGCCGTTGCGGCCGCGGTTGTGCTCCATCTACGAGCCGTACTTCTGGTGGCACGAGCGCCTGTGGAAGGTGCCCGACGGGCAGCTCAAGGTGTTCAACGGCACGCCGTTCAAGAACGTCGTCTGGCGGCTCATGGGCGTCCGGATCGGCCGCCGGGTCTTCGACGACGGGGTCGCCATCACCGAGCGGACGCTGACCGCCATCGGCGACGACTGCACGCTCGGCGCCCACTCCAAGGTGCAGGCGCACTCCCAGGAGGACGGCACCTTCAAGTCCGACCACATCGTCATCGGCGACGGCTGCACCGTGGGAGCGGGCGCGCTGGTCCACTACGGCGTCTCGATGGGCCCCGGTGCCGTGCTCGCCACCGACGCCTTCCTGATGAAGGGCGAGGAGATGCCGGCGGGGGCGCACTGGGGCGGGAATCCGGCGGTGGCGCGGGCCTGAGACGCCCGAGGCCGCCCGCACTGCCCGACCGAAGCACACACAGGGGGAAGAACGTCATGGAAACAGTTCCGCACCAGCCGCCCGGGCCGATACCGGAGGTCACCGAGTACACGGTCCCGCTGCCCGACGGCACACCGACCGATCCCGCCGCGCTGCTCGCGGCCCGCGCCAGGGTCCTCGCCGCCCTCTCGGGCGGGACGGAGGACGCCGTGGGCGACGATCTGCGGGTCGCGCTCACCGACGGCGCCCTGCGACTGCGGTACCGCACCGGCACGCTCGGCGCCGGAGCGGCCGCCAGGATCGCCGGCTACCACCTCACCGCTCTCGCCCACCCCGACCGCCGCAGTCTGCTGTCCGAGGACGAACTCCGCTTCCAGCTCGAGGAGTTGGCGGGCCCGGTCCGTGAACTGCCTGACCGGCGGGTGCACGAGCTGGTCGAGGAGCGGGCCGCCAAGCACCCGGACGCCGTGGCCGCCGTGCAGGACGGGCGGCGGTGGACGTACGCCGAGCTCAACTCCCGCGCCAACCAGGTCGGTCGGGCGCTGCTGGCCCGCGGTCTCACGGCCGAGGACGTGGTCGCCGTGGTCATGGAACGGAACCTGGACTGGATGGCGGCCGTGCTCGGCGTCCTCAAGGCGGGCGGGGTGTATCTGCCGGTCGAGCCGCACTTCCCGGCCGAGCGGGTCGCGAGGACCCTGTTCCGGGCGGGCTGCGCGTTCGTCGTCACCGAGGAGGGCAGCACCGGCTCACTGTCCGGTACGGCCGCCGAGACGCTGTTCGTGGACGCCGTGTACGCCGAGGGTCACGCCGGCGACGACCTCGGGATCCCGGTCGCGGCGGATCAACTGGCCTACATCTACTTCACGTCCGGCTCCACCGGGGAGCCCAAGGGCGCGATGTGCGAGCACGCCGGTTTCCTCAACCACGTGCTCGCCAAGATCGAGGACCTGGGCATCGGCGAGGACGACGTGGTCGCGCAGACCGCCCCGCAGTGCTTCGACATCTCGCTGTGGCAGCTCCTCGCCGGGCCGGTCGCCGGCGGGCGGACGCTGATCGTCGGGCAGGACACCGTCCTGGACGTGCCGCGGTTCGTGGACACGGTGGTGCGGGGGCGGGTCACTGTGCTCCAGGTCGTGCCGTCGTACCTGGAGGCCGTGCTCGCCGAACTGGGGCAGCGGCCGCGCGAACTGGCCGGCCTGCGCTGTGTGTCGGTGACCGGCGAGGCGGTGAAGCGGGAGCTGGTGCAGCGCTGGTTCGCCACCGCGCCCGGGATCCGGCTGGCCAACGCCTACGGCCTGACCGAGACCTCGGACGACACCAACCACGAGGTCATGGACCGGGCACCGGACGGCGACCGGGTCCCGCTCGGACGGCCGGTGCGCAATGTCCGGGTCTACGTCGTCGACGAGGACCTGGTCCCGGTGCCGCTGGGCGCGCCCGGCGAGATCGTGTTCTCGGGGGTGTGCGTGGGCCGCGGGTACGTCAACGACCCCGAGCGCACCGCGGCCGCGTTCACCGAGGACCCGTACCGGCCCGGCGAGCGGCTGTACCGCAGCGGTGACGTGGGGCGCTGGCGGGCCGACGGCAAACTGGAGTTCCTCGGGCGCCGGGACACCCAGGTCAAGATCCGCGGGTTCCGCGTGGAGATCGGCGAGATCGAGAACGCGCTGCTGCGGGTGGACGGGGTGCGCGACGGGGCCGTGGTGGTGGTCCGGGGCACCCAGCTCGCCGCGTTCTGCGCCGGACCGGAGCCGGTGGCCGCGGACACGGTACGGGAGCGGCTGGCGGCCTCGCTGCCGTCGTACATGGTCCCCGCCGTCGTGCACTGGCGTCGGCGGCTGCCGCTGACCGCCAACGGCAAGACCGACCGCCGGACCCTCACCGCGCTCGCCGAGGACCTCGACTCCGGTGCGGCGGGCGGGCTGCTGACGGCGAGCGAGCGGCGGCTGGCGGACGCCTGGGCCGAGGTGCTCGGTGTGCCCGCCGACCGGATCGGCCGCCTCGACCACTTCTTCGACCGCGGCGGCAGCTCACTGTCCGCCGTGCGACTCGCGATCGCCCTGGACCGGGCGGTCACCCTCCAGGACGTCGTCCGTCACCCGGTCCTCGCGGACCTGGCGGACCTGCTCGACCGGCAAGGCTGAAAGGAACCACGAGATGTCATCCACGAGTCTGCTCCCGTACCTGGACCCGGCCCCGGGCGCCCCTCCGGTCCTGCACGCCAAGTCCGATGGTGATGCGGCGAGTTGGGCCGCGGAGCACCGCGAGCCGCTGCGCGCCCTCGTCCACGACCACGGCTGCGTCCTGGTGCGCGGCCTCGGCCTCGCCGAGCCCGGGGAGAGCGAGGCGGTCTTCCGGCGGCTGACCGACGGCCTGATGCCCGACCGTGAGCCCTTCGCGCCCCGGCGCCGCTACGCGGACGGCGTCTACTCGTCCACCAAGTGGCCGCCGAACCAGCAGATGTGCATGCACCACGAGGTCAGCTACGGCCTTCGGTTCCCGGGCCTGCTGCTGTTCGCCTGTCTGGAGGCGCCCGGCACCGGGGGCGCGACCGCGCTCGCCGACGCCTCGGCGGTGCTGCGGGCCCTGCCCGGCGACCTGGTCGCCCGCTTCGAACGGGAGGGCTGGCTGCTGACCCGGGCGTACCACGACGAGATCGGCGCGTCCGTCGAGGAGGCCTTCGGCACGGACGACCGCACGGCCGTCGAACGCTACTGCCGCCGGCACGCCATCGAGTTCGCCTGGCAGGACGACGGCTCCCTGCACACCCGGCAGCGGCGCGGCGCGGTCCTGCGGCACCCGTCCTCCGGGCTGCCCTGCTGGTTCAACCAGATCGCGTTCCTCAACGAGTGGACCATGGAGCCCGAGGTGCACGAGTACCTGGTGGACATGTACGGCGCCGACGGGCTGCCCTTCAACACCCGCTTCGGCGACGGCGATCCGATCGGCGCGGACGTCGTGCGCACCATCAACGAGGTGTACGACGCCCACACCGTGCGCGAGCCGTGGCAGGACGGCGACCTCCTGCTCGTCGACAACATCCGTACCGCGCACAGCCGTGAGCCCTTCGAGGGGCCGCGCGAGGTGCTGGCCGCGCTCGGCGACCCGGTGCTGCGCGCCGACGGCGAGGTGAGCGGCGCATGAGCAGCGTCGACGCCCCGTCCTTCGCGCTGGTCACCGGCGCACAGGTGCAACGGGCCCTGCACGGGAGGGAACGGGAGATCGCGGACCTCGTCGAGGCCGTGTACCGGCTGCACGGCGCGGGTGACTCGGTGAACCCGCCGTCGTACTTCCTGAGGTTCCCGGACCGTCCGTCGTCCCGGATCATCGCGCTGCCCGCCTCACTGGGCGGACCGCTGCGGGTGGACGGCCTGAAGTGGATCTCCAGCTTCCCGGAGAACACCAGGTCCGGGCTGCCGCGCGCTTCGGCGGTGCTGATCCTCAACGACCCGGACACCGGCTATCCGTTCGCGTGCCTGGAGAGTTCCGTCATCAGCGCCACACGCACCGCGTCGTCGGCGGCGCTGGCGGCCGGGAGGCTCAGCGCGGGCCGGACCCGCCCGGCCCGGGTGGGCTTCATCGGCACCGGTCTGATCGCCCGCTACATCCACACCCATCTCACGGCCACCGGCTGGGAGTTCGAGGAGACCGGCGTGCACGATCTGTCCGCCGAGAGCGCCGCCGGGTTCCGCGGCTATCTGGAGCGGTCCGGGGCGTCCGGGAAGGTGGCCGTGCACGACTCGGCCGAATCCCTGATCCGCTCCAGCGACCTGGTCGTCTTCGCCACGGTCGCCGGCACACCGCACGTCCACGATCCGTCGTGGTTCGGCCATCACCCCCTGGTCCTGCATGTGTCCCTGCGCGATCTCGCCCCGGAGATCCTGCTCGCGTCGGCCAACTTCGTCGACGACGTCGAGCACTGCCTCAAGGCCGAGACCTCCCCGCACCTGGCCGAACGGCTCACGGGGAGCCGGGACTTCATCGACGGCACGCTCGACGACGTGCTGACCGGACGGGTGACCGTCCCGACGGACCGGACGGTGGTGTTCTCCCCCTTCGGCCTGGGGGTGCTCGACCTCGCCGTCGGCCGGTACGTCCACGACGAACTGGCCCGGCGCGGCGAACTGCACGTCGTCGACGGGTTCTTCAACGAGCTGCGCCGGTACGGCTGACGATCTGTGCGCATGAGGAGGGGGGCGTCATGCCCGTCATATCCGATCCTTCGGAGTTCAACGAGTCAGACCTCTACGTCGACCTGCGGGCGGCGCTGGAGCTTCCGCTGTTCCTGAAGTGCGAGGGCTTCAACTTCGCCGGGTCCATCAAGCTGAAGGCCGCCCGGGAGATGGTGGACGCCGCCGAGCGCGACGGCACCCTGCGGCCCGGGTCGGTCCTGGTCGAGTCGTCGTCGGGGAACCTCGGGGTGGCCCTGAGCATGATCGCCGCGAGCCGGGGCTACCGGTTCCTGTGCGTGACCGACTCACGGTGCAACCTGGCGACGATCCGCCTGATGGAGTCGCTCGGCACCCGGGTGCACGTGGTCAGGGAGCCGGACCTGCACGACGGCTACCTGGGCGCCCGGCTCGCGTACGTGCGGGCGCTGTGCGCCTCGGACGAGCGGTACGTGTGGCTCAACCAGTACAGCAACCAGGGCAACTGGCGGGCGCACTACCGCACCACGGCGCCGGAGATCGCGCGGCGCTTCCCGGACCTGGACGTGCTGTTCGTCGGGGCCGGCACCACCGGCACGCTGATGGGCTGCGCCCGCTGGTTCTGGCAGTGGCGGCGGCCGGTGCGGATCGTCGCCGTCGACAGCGTCGGCTCGGTCACCTTCGGCGGCCCGCCCGGAGTCCGTCTGATCCCGGGTCTCGGCACGAGCGTGCCGCCGCAGCTGCTCGACAGGTCGTACATCGACGACGTGGTCCTCGTCGAGGAACCGGACACCCTCCAGGTCTGCCGCCGGCTGGCGGCCCGGGGCTTCCTGTTCGGCGGCTCCACCGGCACGGTCGTCGGCGGCGCCCACCAGTGGCTGTCCGCCCACGCTCGCCGCGGCCTCACCGCGGTCGCGATCGCCCCGGACCTCGGCGAGCGCTACCTCGACACGGTGTACCGCCCCGGCTGGCCGCACGCCCTGCCCGAGCCGGACCCGGCCCACCGCACGCCGGAGGCGATGGCCCACCTGGCCTGAGCCCACACCCTGCGCCCCCCGACGGGCGCAGGGAGACCGCGGGAGCCCGCCCCCCCCACACACGGGAGCCCCCCACTCCACCGACCGAGACGGGCGACGGCCCAACTGACCCGAACCCACACCCCCTGCGCCCACCGACAGGCGCAGGAAGGCCGCGGGAGCCCGCCCCCCACTCCACCGACCGAGACGGGCAACGGTCCAACTGGCCCGAACCCACCAACCCGGCGGACACCGAGCCCCTGCGGCACCACGGTCGCACTCACCCCGCCCCCCGAACCCACCCACTCCACCAGCCCACGCAGACGATGCCTACCTGCCCTGAGCCCACCCACCCCGCAGTCGCCATGCCCCAGCGGCGCCACAGCCTCACCGCCGCTGCACTCGCTCCCGACAACGGCAAGCACTGCCTCGACACCGTGTACCGACCGGGCCGCCCTCACAGCCGCCCCGCAAACGCAGGCGACGGCCCACCGGCCCGAGCCCGCGCCCCGCGCACGGAGGCAGGAGCCCCCGTCCGTGCAGAACCGGCCCGCACGCCCGGGGCAACCGGCGCCCGGGGCGACCGGCGACCAGGGCGACCGTGGGCCGGGCCGATGCGCCCCCGAGCCCGCCCGTCCGCAAGCGTCCGACGCGGTGGTCCGCGGATGCCGGTCGGCCCCGCCCCGCACCAGGTCACCGCGCCCACGAGCCGCCGGTACCCGCCCCCGGTGACCCGCCCCGTGTCCGTGAGGTGACCGGCCCCCCGCCCCGGGGTACTTTCGCAGGCATGGCAGGCACCACGCACACCGTGACCAACCAGCCCCCACCTCTGATCGGCTACGACGTCTACGGCGCCGACCGCGCCCTGAAGGAGGCCGTCGAGCGGCACCTCGACCCGGATCTGCTCGACGAGGTCCACGGCGAGCTGGGCGCGCTCGGCCGGGCCTGTGGCTCGGCGCAGGTGCAGGAGTGGGGCCTCCAGGCCAACGAGAACCCGCCCCGGCTGCGCACCCACGACCGATACGGCCACCGTGTCGACGAGGTCGAGTTCCATCCGGCCTGGCACCGGGTGCTCGGCAAGGGCGTCTCCGCGGGACTGAGCGCCGCCTGGGCCCGCCCCGGCGGACACGTCCGGCGAGCGGCGGCCTTCCTGCTGTGGACGCAGGTCGACGCGGGCAACTGCTGCCCCCTGTCGATGACCCACGCCGCCGTCCCCGTACTGCGCACCGACCCGGACCTGGCCGGCGAGTGGGAGCCGCGGCTGACGTCCATGGTCTACGACCGCGAGCTGCGGCCCGCCCACCTGAAGGCGGGGGCGCTGTTCGGGATGGGGATGACGGAGAAGCAGGGCGGCAGCGACGTCCGGGCGAACACGACGTCCGCCCGGGCCCTGCCCGACGGGGAGACCTTCGAGCTCACCGGTCACAAGTGGTTCTGCTCGGCCCCCATGTCGGACGGCTTCCTCGTCCTCGCCCAGGCCCCGGGCGGGCTCACCTGCTTCCTCGTGCCGCGCGTCCTGGAGGACGGCACCCGCAACACGTTCCTCCTCCAGCGCCTCAAGGACAAGCTCGGCAACCGCTCCAACGCCTCGGCCGAGGTCGAGTTCGACCGCACCTGGGCCCGCCGCGTCGGCGACGAGGGCCGTGGGGTCAGCACCATCATCGAGATGGTCGCGGCGACCCGGCTGGACTGCGTCCTCGGCTCGGCGGGCCTGATGCGCCAGGCCGTCGCCCAGGCCGTCCACCACTGCACGCACCGCGAGGCCTTCGGCGGCAGGCTCGTCGACAAGCCGCTGATGCGCAACGTCCTCGCCGACCTCGCCGTCGAGTCCGAGGCCGCGACCACCCTCGCCCTGCGCCTGGCGGCCGCCTACGACTCCGGTGACGAGCAGGAGCGGGCCCTGCTCAGGATCGCGGTGCCGGCGGCCAAGTACTGGGTCACCAAGCGCTGCACCCCCCTCACCGTGGAGGCCGCCGAGTGCCTGGGCGGCAACGGCTACGTGGAGGAGTCGGGCCTGCCCCGCCTGGTCCGCGAGTCGCCGCTCAACTCGGTCTGGGAGGGCGCGGGCAACATCCAGGCACTGGACGTCCTGCGGGTTCTCCGGCGGGAGCCCCAGGCCCTGAACGCCTACCTCCTGGAGATCGGCGAGACCCGGGGCGCCGACCACCGCCTGGACGCCGCGACCAAGGACCTCCTGACCGAACTGGCCGATCTGGAGGGCATCGAGGGCCGGGCCCGCCGCCTGACGGAACGACTCGCGCTCGTCCTGCAGGGCTCCCTGCTCGTCCGGTACGCCCCCGCGGAGGTCGCCGACGCGTTCTGCGCGTCCCGCCTGGGCGGCGACGGCGGTGCGGCCTTCGGCACGCTGCCCACGACCCTGGACCTGGCCTCGGTGGTGGAGCGGGCCCGTCCCGTGGAGTGAGCCCGGGGAGATGAGAACGGGGGTGGTGCTGCGCCGACACGGCACCACCCCCGTTACGGCCCTCAGAGGCCGGAACACGCCGCTGCGAGACGGCGTTCGCCCAAGTTTCAAACAAGCGGGGACCGCACCACCAGGGTTGCAGGGGGTTGCAACTTCCTGGCGTCTGTGGCTGGACTGTGTGCCGCCCCGAGCCGCGACCGGCACTATGAGACGGTCAGTCAACGGACCCGGGACCGGGGAGGACCAGTGCCGCTCTCGCCGACGCATGCGACCCACCTAGCCACCATGGACACGGCACGTGCGGCCCGGGTTCTGAACGACATCCGCTCCGCCACCCTGTCCGGCCGGCGCGCACCGCTCGCCCCGCGTCCGGTGATCAAGGAGTCGTGGAGCCGGATGCTGCGCGGCGGCGTCGACCCCGACCACGACTTCCGGTCGGGTCTGCTGCCCGTGGAGGAGGTGCAGCGGCGCCGGGAGAGCACTCAGCTCAGGCACGTACTGCCGGTGCTCAGGGAGGGGCTGCTGTCGGTCGCGGACACCGCCCACCACATCATGGTGGTGGCCGACGAGGACGGCCGCGTGCTGTGGCGGGAGGGCAGCCCGGCCGTGCTGCGCAAGGCCGACGGCACCGGCTTCGAACTCGGCGCCGACTGGCGGGAGAACGTCGTCGGCACGAACGGCATCGGCACCCCGGTGGTGGTGCGCCGTCCCGTCCAGGTCTTCGCCTCCGAGCACTTCGTGCGCTCCCAGACCTCCTGGACCTGCACCGGCGCCCCCGTCAAGGACCCGCGCGACGGCCGGCTGATCGGCGTGGTCGACGTCAGCGGCCCCCTGGACACGATGCACCCGGCGACGCTCGCCTGGGTCGACTCGGTGGCCAAGCTCGCCGAGTCACGGCTGCGTGAGCTGCACCACGCCTCCCTGGAGCAGCTGCGGGCGGTGGCCGCGCCGGTGCTGGCCCGGCTCGCCGGCCGGGCCGTGGTGGTGGACCGGGACGGCTGGACGGCGGCGGTGACCGGAATGCCGTACCTGAACCGGATCGCGCTGCCCAAGTCGCCCTCGCCGGGCCGCCGGTGGCTGCCGGCGCTCGGCCTGTGCACCCTGGAACCGCTGGCGGGCGGCTGGTTGGTCCGCGCCACGGAGGAGCCGGAGCCGCGGGGCGCCACCCGGATCCTGCTGGACCTCGGCCACCCGCGCCGCTGGACGGTGACGGTGTCCGGCGGGGCGGGCACGTGGAGTCACGAACTCAGTCCCCGGCACGCGGAGTTGCTGTACCTGCTGGCACTGCACCGCGCGGGCCGCAGTGCGGCGGGGCTGGCCGAGGACATGTTCGGCGATCCGGGCCGCACGGTGACCGTGCGGGCGGAGATGTCCCGGGTCCGGCGGTATCTCGGGGCGTTCCTGGAACACCGGCCGTATCGTTTCTGCGAGGACGCCGAAGTGGAGGTGCTGCTGCCGGGCGACCCCGTCGACCTGCTGCCGCACTCGACGGCCCCGGCCGTGCTCGCGGCCCGCACCGCCACCGAGACCGGGTGAAAACCCTCGCTCATGGTGCATCTTCCGCATAATTGCAGCATCTTCGTCCCCAGCCGCGCCGTACTGCCGTAGCATCCCTCTACGGGCCACCCCACCTGCTCCTCGGTCAACGTACGGATCATCAGGCGCAGTTGGCCCGCCTCGGGAGGACGGTATGAAGCAACGTGGCAGACACCGCAGGCGCAAGCGGGGCCAAGCGCTGCGCGCCTTCCTGGCCGGGACCGCCCTCGCGCTGACCGCCGCCGCCACCATGATCAGCGCCTCACAGGCCACGGTCGCCGCCAATCCCGGGACACTGAAGCCGCTCACCTCGAAAGCCGAGACCGCGCCGCTGCGCCTGAAGGAATCCCTGGTCCCGCAGCGCGCCCTCGACCGGCTCTCCGCCGCGATGGGGCGTCCGGTCGGGGTCTCCGCCGTCCTCGACACCGCCGACCGGCCGCTGCGCGACGCGATCGACTGCACGGCCGGCGAGCGCGCGGCCCTGCCCGTGGAGCCGTCGGCCACCGCCGCCTACTGCTGGGACGCCGCCGACACCCGCGACTGGCGGGCCGGGGCGGTCACCACCTCCGGGGACGCCGACGACGACGGCCTGTGGGGCGCCAACCGCGTGATCCTCTCCGCGTGGAGCCGCACCGGCACCCCGGCGGACGGCGGGGGCCTGGCCCGGGTCGCCTTCGTCGACGCCAACGACCTGAACCGGCTCACCTACTCCTGGGTCCTCCTCGCCGTCCCGGTCGACGACGGACGCGACTTCCGCGGACTCGTCTCCCAGGTCTCGGGGATGGTCTGGTACCAGAACAAGCTGCTGGTCACCGCGAGCGGCGAGGACGGCGACGCGCTCTACGTCTACGACATGAACCGCGTGCAGCGGGCCACCGTCGACAGCGGCGCGGTGGGCAGGGTCCGCGGCGGCTGGTCGGCGCACGGCGCCCAGTGGGTCCTGCCGGCCGTCGGCTCGTACCGCCTGGCCGACGATCGGGGCACCACCCGCCCCGACTACCTCTCCCTGGACCGCAGCACCGCACCGGACAGCCTGGTGGCGAGCGAGTGGATCTCCGGCGAGGACGACACGGGCGCCCGCCTGTGGCGCTACGACTTCAGCGGCGCCCCCGGCCGCTCCGGTCTCCTGGCCACCGACAGCGGCGGCCACGCGCGCGTGGCCGAGGCCTATGCCACGAAGGCCGCCGGGTCCGGCCCCGTCCTGTCGTACGACTCCCAGTGGTACCTGGGCCGGGCGGCCGGCACGGACGGCGACCACGGCACCCTGTGGCGCCAGAACACCTCCGGCCCCGCGAAGGCCACCCGGTGCGGCACCGACGAGACCCGCAGCTGCTGGAGCGGGGAGTCGGAGTCCCTGTCGTACTGGGAGCAGACGGGTCAGGTGTGGTCCCAGTCGGGCCGGGCGCTGTTCGCGCTGCCGCTGGCCTCGATCGACAGATCTCTGGGATAGATGATTCCCTGACCGGCATGCCGAACATCCCCGTGACCACCTGGTCCCTGGAACAGACCGCCCCCACCGACCTCCTCCCGGCCGAACCCCCGGAGGGTGACGTCCGCATCCACCGGGCGGAGATCCCCTCCCCCGAGTTCAGCCGTTTCCTCTACGCGTCCGTGGGCGGCGACATCCGCTGGACCGACCGGCTCTCCTGGACGTACGCACGGTGGCGGGAGCACCTGGAGCGGCCGGGCGTGGAGACCTGGGTGGCCTACGACCACGGCACGCCCGCCGGTTACGTCGAGCTGGAGCCCCAGGACGACGGGGTCGTGGAGATCGTCTACTTCGGTCTGATCCCGGCCTTCCGCGGCCGGCGGATCGGCGGCCACCTCCTCTCCTACGGCACCGCCCGCGCCTGGGACCTCGCCGACCGCTGGCCGGGGCTGACGGACACCAAGCGGGTCTGGCTGCACACCTGCTCCAAGGACGGCGAGCACGCGATGGCCAACTACCAGCGGCGCGGCTTCCAGCTCTTCGACACCAAGGTCGAGGAGGAGGCGGAGGTGCCCGCGCCGGGCCCCTGGCCCGGGGCGTACCCGGCCTGACCTGCGGGAACAAGAGGTCCCGCGATCTTTGTGACCAACGACACCCTCGTCTCGCCTGCCGAGACAAGGGTGTCCACATGGCGGATAAAGCTGGACTGTGTCCAGATCGCCGTGACACGCTTCCGTCATGTCTGGAACTGGAATTGCCTTGGTGAGTCGGCGGCACGTCGACCTCGGCCGCATGTCCAGCGCCATCTGTCCGGTGCGCTGACGAGCCGCAGCGTCACCCGACAACTTCTCACTCTCTCCTTTCCGCGCAATGACGCGCAGGTACTCCCGTGCGCCCGTACGCGCAGGTAAGAGCCGCTTTCCGCCTGTCCCGAAGGACGTAGAACCATGGCCGCCACCCCGCAGAACCCTGCTGCCGCAGCGCCCCGCCGCAAGGTGAGCCGTCACCGCGGTGAGGGTCAGTGGGCCGCGGGGCACCACACCCCGCTGAACGGCAACGAGCAGTTCAAGAAGGACGACGACGGTCTCAACGTGCGGACACGCATTGAGACGATCTACTCGAAGCGCGGCTTCGACTCGATCGACCCCAACGACCTGCGCGGCCGCATGCGCTGGTGGGGCCTGTACACCCAGCGCAAGCCCGGGATCGACGGCGGCAAGACCGCGATCCTGGAGCCGGAGGAGCTGGACGACAAGTACTTCATGCTGCGGGTGCGGATCGACGGCGGACGCCTCACCACCCAGCAGCTCCGCGTCATCGGCGAGATCTCCGAGGAGTTCGCGCGCGGCAGCGCCGACGTCACCGACCGGCAGAACATCCAGCTGCACTGGATCCGCATCGAGGACGTCCCGGAGATCTGGAACCGCCTGGAGGCGGTCGGTCTCTCCACCACCGAGGCCTGCGGCGACTGCCCGCGTGTCGTCATCGGCTCGCCGGTCGCCGGCATCGCCGAGGACGAGATCATCGACGGTTCCTGGGCGATCGACGAGATCCACGAGCGGTACATCGGCAGCAAGGAGTTCTCCAACCTGCCCCGCAAGTTCAAGACGGCGATCTCCGGCTCCCCGCTCCTCGACGTGGTCCACGAGATCAACGACGTCGCGTTCGTCGGTGTCGAGCATCCCGAGCACGGGCCCGGCTTCGACCTGTGGGTCGGCGGCGGCCTGTCCACCAACCCGAAGCTCGGCGTGCGGCTCGGTGCCTGGGTGCCGCTGGCCGAGGTGCCCGAGGTGTGGGCCGGCGTGGTCGGCATCTTCCGCGACTGGGGCTACCGCCGGCTGCGCAACCGCGCCCGTCTGAAGTTCCTCGTCGCCGACTGGGGCCCGGAGAAGTTCCGCCAGGTCCTGGAGGACGACTACCTCAAGCGCAAGCTGGTCGACGGCCCCGCGCCCGCCGAGCCCACGGGCCGCTGGCGCGACCACGTCGGCGTGCACCGCCAGAACGACGGCCTCTTCTACGTCGGTTTCGCCCCGCGCGTCGGCCGCGTCGACGGCACCACGCTGACGAAGATCGCCGAGGTCGCGGAGGCCCACGGCTCGGGCCGGATCCGGACCACCGTCGAACAGAAGATGATCATCCTCGATGTCGAGGAGGCGCAGGTCCAGCCGCTCGTCGAGGCCCTGGAGGCGCTGGACCTGACGGCCAGGCCCTCGTCCTTCCGGCGCGGCACCATGGCCTGCACCGGCATCGAGTACTGCAAGCTCGCCATCGTCGAGACCAAGGCGCGCGGCTCGCAGCTGATCGACGAACTCGAGCGCCGCATCCCCGACTTCGACGAGCCGCTCACCATCAACCTCAACGGCTGCCCCAACGCCTGCGCCCGTATCCAGGTGGCGGACATCGGTCTCAAGGGCCAGCTCGTCCTCAACGACCGGGGCGAGCAGGTCGAGGGCTACCAGGTGCACCTGGGCGGCGCGCTCGGACTGGAGGCCGGGTTCGGCCGCAAGGTGCGCGGTCTGAAGGTCACCTCCGAGGAACTGCCCGACTACGTCGAGCGGGTCCTGAAGCGGTACCAGGCCGAGCGCGAGGACGGCGAGCGCTTCGCCGCCTGGGCCTCCCGCGCCTCCGAGGAGGCTCTGTCATGAGCGAGCGGGCCGCCCCGTTCTACTGCCCCTACTGCGGCGACGAGGACCTGCGTCCCAGCGAGCAGAGCCACGGCTCCTGGGAATGCGCGGCGTGCAACCGCGCATTCCAGTTGAAGTTCCTCGGGCTGCTCGCCCGTGGCCTTCAGCCCACCGACGCAGGGGGAGACCGGATATGACCGCGATTCAGGAAGAGCGCACGACCGACGATCTCAAGGCGCTCGCCGAGCAGGCGGGCCGCGACCTGGAGGACGCCTCCGCGCTGGAGATCCTCCAGTGGGCGGTCGACACCTTCGGCAGGCGTTTCTGCGTGACCTCGTCGATGGAGGACGCGGTGGTCGCCCATCTCGCGTCCCGCGCGATGAAGGGCGTGGACGTCGTCTTCCTCGACACCGGCTACCACTTCGAGGAGACCATCGGCACCCGGGACGCCGTCGAGGCCGTGATGGACGTCAACGTCATCACGCTGACCCCGCGTCAGACGGTCGCCGAGCAGGATGCCGAGTACGGCCCCAGGCTGCACGACCGCGACCCCGACCTGTGCTGCAGGCTCCGTAAGGTCGAGCCGCTGGAGCGGGGCCTGAAGGACTACGTGGCCTGGGCGACCGGGCTGCGCCGCGACGAGTCCCCGACCCGGGCGAACACCCCGGTCGTCGGCTGGGACGAGAAGCGGCAGAAGGTCAAGGTCTCCCCGATCGCCCGCTGGACCCAGGACGACGTGGACGCGTACGTCCAGGAGCACGGCGTGCTCACCAACCCCCTGCTGATGGACGGCTACGCGTCCGTCGGCTGCGCCCCCTGCACCCGCCGTGTCCTGGAGGGCGAGGACGCGCGCGCCGGCCGCTGGGCCGGACGCGCCAAGACCGAGTGCGGGCTGCACGGATGACGACATCTACCGAGGAGTTGCACGTGACGACCGGAGCCACCGTCTGGCTCACGGGTCTGCCGAGTGCCGGCAAGACCACCATCGCGTACGAGCTGGCCGGCCGGCTGCGCGAGGAGGGCCACCTCGTCGAGGTGCTCGACGGCGACGAGATCCGCGAGTTCATCTCCGCGGGCCTCGGCTTCAGCCGCGAGGACCGGCACACCAACGTGCAGCGCATCGGCTTCCTCGCCGAACTGCTCGCCCGCAACGGCGTCAAGGCGCTGGTCCCGGTCATCGCGCCCTACGCCGACAGCCGTGAGGCGGTGCGCAAGCGCCACCAGGACAGTGGCGCCGCGTACCTGGAGATCCATGTGGCGACCCCGGTCGAGGTGTGCTCCGTACGCGATGTGAAGGGCCTGTACGCCAAGCAGGCGGCGGGTGAACTCTCCGGGCTGACCGGGGTCGACGACCCGTACGAGGAGCCCGAGACGCCCGATCTGCGGATCGAGTCGCAGAACCAGACCGTGACCGAGTCCGCGGCGGCGGTCCACGCGCTGCTCACCGAGAGGGGACCTGGCATGACGACGACCGTTGCCAAGGTGGCGGAGGGCACGGAGGCTCCGTACGCCCTGTCCCACCTGGACGCCCTCGAGTCCGAGGCCGTGCACATCTTCCGTGAGGTGGCGGGTGAGTTCGAGCGGCCGGTGATCCTGTTCTCCGGCGGCAAGGACTCCATCGTCATGCTGCATCTGGCGCTCAAGGCGTTCGCGCCCGCGGCGATCCCGTTCTCGCTGCTGCATGTGGACACCGGACACAATTTCCCCGAGGTCCTTGAGTACCGGGACCGTGTGGTCGCCGCCCATGGGCTGCGCCTGCATGTGGCCTCCGTACAGGACTACATCGACCGCGGTGTGCTCAAGGAGCGTCCGGACGGGACCCGCAACCCGCTCCAGACGCTGCCGCTGACGGAGAAGATCCAGGCCGAGAGGTTCGACGCGGTCTTCGGCGGTGGCCGCCGGGACGAGGAGAAGGCCCGCGCCAAGGAGCGGGTGTTCTCGCTGCGCGACGAGTTCTCCCAGTGGGACCCGCGCCGCCAGCGCCCCGAGCTGTGGAACCTGTACAACGGCCGCCACGCCCCCGGTGAGCACGTCCGGGTCTTCCCGCTGTCCAACTGGACCGAGCTGGACGTCTGGCAGTACATCGCCCGTGAGGGGATCGAGCTGCCGGAGATCTACTTCGCGCACGAGCGTGAGGTGTTCTCGCGCAACGGCATGTGGCTGACGGCCGGCGAGTGGGGCGGCCCGAAGGACGGTGAGAGCGTCGAGAAGCGCCTGGTGCGCTACCGGACCGTCGGTGACATGTCCTGCACGGGCGCGGTCGACTCGGACGCGGTGACGCTGGAGCAGGTCATCGCCGAGATCGCCGCCTCCCGGCTGACCGAGCGGGGCGCCACCCGCGCCGACGACAAGATGTCCGAGGCCGCGATGGAAGACCGTAAGCGCGAGGGGTACTTCTAAGCATGAGCACGACCACGGAACTCACCGAGACGACCCTGCTGCGGTTCGCGACCGCCGGTTCGGTCGACGACGGCAAGTCCACGCTCGTGGGCCGGCTGCTGCACGACTCCAAGTCGATCCTGACCGATCAGCTGGAGGCCGTGGAGCGGGCGTCGGCGAGCCGGGGCGCCGAGGGCCCGGACCTGGCGCTGCTGACGGACGGCCTGCGGGCCGAGCGGGAGCAGGGCATCACCATCGACGTGGCCTACCGCTACTTCGCCACCCCGCGCCGCCGGTTCATCCTCGCCGACACCCCCGGCCATGTGCAGTACACCCGCAACATGGTGACGGGTGCCTCCACGGCCGAGCTGACGGTGATCCTGATCGACGCCCGCAACGGTGTCGTGGAGCAGACCCGCCGGCACGCGGCCCTCGCGGCGCTGCTGCGGGTGCCGCACGTGGTGCTCGCGGTCAACAAGATGGACCTCGTCGACTACCAGGAGTCCGTGTTCGCCGCGATCGCCGAGGAGTTCACGGCGTACGCGACCGAGCTGGGCGTGCCCGAGGTCACCGCGATCCCGATCTCGGCGCTCGCCGGGGACAACGTGGTGGAGCCGTCGGCCAACATGGACTGGTACGGCGGTCCGACCGTCCTGGAGCACCTGGAGACGGTCCCGGTCACCCACGACCTGTCCCACTGCCACGCCCGGCTTCCCGTCCAGTACGTGATCCGGCCGCAGACCGCGGAGCACCCCGACTACCGGGGTTACGCCGGTCAGATCGCCGCCGGTTCCTTCCGGGTCGGCGAGCAGGTCACGGTGCTGCCCTCGGGCCGGTCCACGAAGATCGCCGGGATCGACCTGCTCGGTGAGCCGGTCGACGTGGCCTGGACGACCCAGTCGGTGACGGTCCTCCTGGAGGACGACATCGACATCTCGCGCGGCGACCTGCTGGTGCCCAGCAAGGACGCCCCGCCGACCACCCAGGACATCGAGGCGACCGTCTGCCACGTGGCCGACGCCCCGCTGACCGTGGGCCACCGTGTGCTGCTCAAGCACGGCACCCGCACGGTCAAGGCGATCGTCAAGGACATCCCGTCCCGGCTCACGCTCGCCGACCTGTCCCTGCACCCGCACCCGGGACAGCTCGTCGCCAACGACATCGGCCGGGTGAAGATCCGTACCGCCGAGCCGCTGCCCGTCGACTCCTACTCGGACTCCCGGCGCACCGGCTCGTTCATCCTGATCGACCCGAACGACGGCACCACGCTCACCGCGGGCATGGTCGGCGAGTCGTTCGCTTCCCCGGAGCCCGTCAAGGACGAGTCCGAGGACGACGGGTGGGACTTCTGACATGAACTCCACCGACTACTTCTCCACGTTCGCGAAGGAGGGCGGCCGCGTAGGCAGCGGCGCGCTCGGCAGCGGGCAGGGCGGAGTGGCGCGATGTGTGCGCTGACGTACGCGCACCGCTTGCGCGCCCTCACCCCCCACCGCCGTAGACGCAGACCTGCCGACCTCCCGGCCACGACCTGAGAGACCGTGACCGCCGGGCCTCCGAGAGGAACACCTCCCGTGCCTGCTACATCAGTTCTTCGCCGCTCCCTCGCGGTCATGGCCGCGCTCCCGCTTCTCACGCTCGCCGCCTGCGGTTACGGCTCCGAGGCGAAGGACGACGACACCGCCAAGGTCGCCGCCGGCGCCAAGAAGATCGACGGACTCGACTCCGTCAAGATCGGCTACTTCGGCAACCTCACCCACGGCACCGCGCTCGTCGGGGTGGACAAGGGCTTCTTCCAGAAGGAACTCGGGGCCACCAAGGCCTCGTACGCGACCTTCAACGCCGGCCCGTCCGAGATCGAGGCGCTCAACTCCAAGTCGATCGACATCGGCTGGATCGGCCCCTCCCCCGCGATCAACGGCTACGTCAAGTCGGGCGGCAAGAGCCTGAAGATCATCGGCGGTTCGGCCTCGGGCGGTGTGAAGCTGGTCGTCAACCCGGACAAGATCAAGTCCCTGAAGGACGTCAAGGGCAAGAAGATCGCGACGCCGCAGCTGGGCAACACCCAGGACGTGGCGTTCCTCAACTGGATCTCCGAGCAGGGCTGGAAGGTCGACGCGCAGAGCGGCAAGGGTGACGTCACCGTCGTCCGCACCGACAACAAGATCACGCCGGACGCCTACAAGTCCGGGTCCATCGACGGCGCCTGGGTGCCGGAGCCGACCGCCTCCAAGCTGGTCGCCGAGGGCGCGAAGGTGCTGCTCGACGAGTCGTCGCTGTGGCCGGACAAGAAGTTCGTGATCACGAACATCATCGTGCGGCAGGACTTCCTCAAGGAGCACCCGAAGGCGGTCGAGGCCGTCCTGAGGGCGTCGGTGGAAGCCAACAAGTGGATCAACGCCAACCCGGACGAGGCGAAGGCGGCGGCCAACAAGCAGCTGGAGGCGGACTCCGGCAAGGCGCTCAAGCCCGCGGTCCTGGACCCGGCGTGGAAGTCGATCCAGTTCACCAACGACCCGCTGGCCGCCACCCTCGACACCGAGGCGGAGCACGCGGTCAAGGCCGGTCTGCTGGAGAAGCCCGACCTGAACGGGATCTACGACCTCACGATCCTCAACAAGGTCCTCAAGGCCGAGGGCGAGTCCACGGTCGACGCCGCCGGTCTCGGCACCAGCTGACCCCGTCCCGATGATTCCCAGGAGGTGACGACCATGGCCACGACCACGACGCTCGCCAAGGCCGACGAGACGGTCGAGTACGCCGCGCGTCTCGACCACGTCTCGAAGTCCTTCGCGGGACCGGGCGGACAGCAGCTCGTCCTGGACGACGTCAGCATCGATGTCGCGCCGGGCGAGTTCGTCACCCTCCTGGGGGCCTCGGGCTGCGGCAAGTCCACGCTGCTGAACCTGGTGGCGGGGCTTGACCAGCCCAGCGCGGGTGGCATCACCACCGACGGCCACCCCGCCCTGATGTTCCAGGAACACGCCCTCTTCCCGTGGCTGACCGCGGGCAAGAACATCGAACTCGCCCTGAAGCTCAGGGGAGTTCCCAAGCCCGACCGGCGCGGCAAGGCCGAGGAGCTGCTCGAACTGGTCCGGCTGAAGGGCGCGTACGGCAAGCGCGTGCACGAGCTGTCGGGCGGTATGCGCCAGCGCGTGGCACTGGCCCGCGCGCTCGCGCAGGAGAGCAACCTGCTGCTGATGGACGAGCCGTTCGCGGCCCTCGACGCCATCACACGGGACGTGCTGCACGACGAGATCACCCGGATCTGGGCGGAGACCGGCCTGTCCGTCCTGTTCGTCACGCACAACGTGCGGGAGGCGGTACGGCTCGCGCAGCGCGTGATCCTGCTGTCCTCGCGTCCCGGCCGGATCGCGCGCGAGTGGACGGTCGACATTCCGCAGCCGCGCCGCATCGAGGACGCGCCCGTGGCCGAACTGGCCCGTGAGATCACCGAAGAACTGCGTGGGGAGATCCGCCGTCATGGCCAGCACTGACACGACACCGGCCCAGGACGCCGGGAGCGTAGAGGCCGGCCTCGACGCGCTGGAGACCCAGGCCACCGGCCGCCCGTCCCTCCGGGAGACCCTGGTCAACAAGATCCTGCCGCCGGTCATCGCGCTCGCGGTGGTCCTCGTGGTCTGGACCCTGCTCTACCCGGTCGTGGACGACCCGTCCAAGCTGCCCTCGCCGTCGGCGGTGGGTGCCACCTTCAAGGACGCCTGGCTGGCGGGCGATCTGCTCGGCTACATCTGGACCAGCGTCTCGCGCGGTCTGCTGGGCTTCTTCTTCGCCCTGCTCATCGGTACCCCGCTGGGTCTGATCGTGGCCCGGGTGAAGTTCGTCCGGGCGGCCATCGGCCCCATCCTGTCCGGGCTCCAGTCGCTGCCGTCGGTGGCGTGGGTGCCGCCGGCCGTGATCTGGCTGGGCCTGAACAACTCGATGATGTACGCGGTGATCCTGCTCGGCGCGGTGCCCTCCATCGCCAACGGTCTGGTGTCCGGTGTCGACCAGGTGCCGCCGCTGTTCCTGCGGGCCGGGCGCACCATGGGGGCGACGGGCGTCAAGGGCATCTGGCACGTCACCCTGCCAGCCGCGCTGCCGGGCTATGTGGCGGGCCTGAAGCAGGGCTGGGCGTTCTCCTGGCGCTCGCTGATGGCCGCGGAGATCATCGCCCAGTTCCCCGATCTCGGCGTGGGACTCGGCCAGTTGCTGGAGAACGGCCGCACCAACAGCGACATGGCCATGGTGTTCGAGGCGATCCTGCTCATCCTGTTCGTCGGCATCGCGATCGACCTGCTGATCTTCAGCCCGCTGGAGCGGTGGGTGCTGCGCAGCCGCGGTCTGCTGGTGAAGGGCTGAGTCCCATGAAGCCCGTCCTCCTCGTCATCGCCCACGGCAGCCGCGACCCGCGGCACGCCGCGACGGTGCACGCCCTGGTACGCCGGGTGCGCGCGCTGCGTCCCGACGTGCGGGTGGAGACGGGCTTCCTGGACTTCAACATCCCTTCCGTGCAAGGGGTGCTGGAGTCCCTGGCGGCTGAAGGTGTCCGTGACGTCGTGGCGCTGCCGCTGCTGCTGACCCGCGCGTTCCACGCGAAGGCGGACATCCCCGCGGTGCTGCGGGACGCGCCGCCGCAGCTGCGGATCCGGCAGGCGGAGGTGCTGGGCCCGTCCCCGCTGCTCCTGTCGGCCCTCGAACGACGACTGTACGAGGCGGGGTTGACGCCCGCCGACAAGTCCTCGACCGGGGTCGTGCTGGCCTCGGCGGGGTCCACCGACCCGGAGGCGATCGCAGTGATCGCTGACATCGCGCGGGAGTGGCGGCACACCGGTTGGTGCGCCGTGCGGCCTGCGTTCGCCTCCGCGGCCCTGCCCCGCACCGAGGACGTGGTCCGCGAACTGCGGGCCCTGGGCTGCGCGAGGGTGGCCGTGGCGCCGTACGTCCTCGCCCCCGGTTTCCTGCCCGACCGCATCGCGCGCGGCGCGGCCGAGGCGGACGTCCTGGCCGACGTGCTGGGCCCCGCGCCGGAGGTGGCGCGGGTGCTGCTGCGGCGGTACGCCAGCGCCTCCGCACGGGTGCTGCTCCCGGTCAGCGCGTGAGACGACGCTCTTTTCCTACGGCCGCCACGGCCTCGTCGGCCAGCCGTACCGGCTCGCCGTGCGCGTGGCGGGTGTGCTTCGGGAAATGTAGATTTGAGGGCTGGTCGACTCCGGCTCGATGACGCGTCCTGTGAGTAACGGCCTGTCAGGTGCTGTGGGTCTACCCGGGGGGACACGACAGGTGTTGAGAGAGACGTTGCGGCGTCGTGGAGGGCGTTGGGCGAGCGTGAGCGGCGACCGGCGACGGGACGCCGAGCTGCGGGCGCACAGCCGTCGGCTGCTGCACCGGCTCGCGCCCGCGCTGCCGCTCGGCATCGCCGAGCTGTGCGAGCTGCTGGCCGAGCAGCGCGGAACACCGATCACGCTGCTGGAGTGGGAGCTGCCGGCCGACGGCCCCTTCGGCGTGCTGCTGTCCCGGCCGGACGAGGACGTCATCGTCTACCAGGCGAACACCACCAAGGCGCACCAGGCGCACATCGTGCTGCACGAGATCGGCCACATCATCGCCTACGACCTGGCGGGAGAGCGGCCGGAGCTGCCGTTGCTGCGCACCTGCTACTCCGACCGGGACGAACGGGACGCCGAGGTCGTCGCGTCCACGCTGATGCACCAGGCGATGTCGATGCACCGGCAGGTGCAGCGCTACGGCCTCGACGAGCCGTGGCGGCCCTCGGTCTTCGGCAGCCTCGTCTTCGAGGACGGGCTCAGGTGAGAGATGTGCGCTCCGGGGCCGCGGGCCTCAGGGCACCAGGAGGAGCTTGCCGCGGAAGCCGCCGCGCTCCAGGCGGCGGTGGGCCTCGGCCGCGTCCTCGAACGGGAGCACGGTGAGTTCCTGACGCGGTGCGATGCCGCGGGCCGCGGCCTCGGCGACACTCACCAGGTCGTCCCGGTCCAGCTCCACTCCGATCAGCGTGCAGGCGACCTCGGGGCGGGCGGCCGGATCAGGGGCGCTGAACGGGGTGATGGTGAGGAAGGCGCCCTGGGGCCGCACGGCGTCGAACAGAGCGGGCACGCCGCCGGCGTCGATCACGATGTCGTAGGCCCCGGTCTCCACTTGCGCGGGATCCGTGAGCACCGCGCCCTCGCCCGGCCGCCCGGCCCGCCGCTCCTGCCACGCGGGCAGGTCGGCGGGGCGGACGAGCAGGTCCGTGCGCGTGGACGGCTCGTCGAGGAGACGGGCCGCGAGGTGCGCGCCGACGCCGCCCTGGGCGCCGATCAGCAGGATCCGCTGTCCGGCGCGGCCCGGGGTGCGGCGCAGCAGCTGGGTCGCGGTCACGCCCGCCAGCGGCAGCGCCGCGGCCTCTTCGAGCTTCATGCCGTCCGGCACGGGCGCCACGAACCCCGGGTCGAAGGCGACGTACTCGGCCATGCTGCCCACGCCCGTGCCCAGTTGTGCCGTCATCGCGAGGACACGGTCGCCGGTGCGGAAGCCGCAGCCGGCGGGTGCGTGCGCGACGGTGCCCGCGAGGTCCCAGCCGAGCACGGCGGGCAGGGAGGTGGGGATCAGGCCGGAACGGGTCGCCAGGTCCACCGGATTGACGGCGGCAGCGGCGGTCTCGATCACCAGGGCGTCGGCGGCTTCCGGCTCCGGAAGGTCGAGGACTTCCAGGACCTCCGGTCCCCCCGTCCTGGTCAGGCCGACGGCCCTCATGCGTCCTCCTCCTCGGAGGCCGGCTTCGGGGCCTGTCGTGACGCGTCCAGTACATCCATGATCGACAGGAGCTGCTCGCGCAGCTCCGGACTGAGCTTGCCGGCGCGCATGGCGATCGAGCGGACCTGCCGGTCGGCGAGTGTCTCGGTCCGCTCCTCCTTCTTCTCCGGGGCGCCCGGAGGGGCCGGCTCGGAGATGAGCGCGCTCACCGAAACCGGCAGGGACATGTCCCGGGACTGGAAGTAGCGCACGATCGCGGAGAGCACGTTCATCGTCGGGTTGGTCTGCGAGCCGTTGCGCAACGACGTCAGATAGCTCCGGGAGATCGTCACGTCGTGACTGGGGTCCTCCGAGATCGCCTTGGCGACCTCGGCCGTCGTCGGCTCGCGAAGGCGTCCCACGGCGTCAGGTGTTGCGGCATCCGCGAACCAGGCATTCAGGCGTTCTGCCAACGTGGCCATGCGGTCGACCTTCCCAGGGTTCCAGCGACTCAAGGGGGCGGTGACCAGGCGCTGAGCGGCTCAGCCCGGGGACGGGCGCGCCGGGCGCATCGCTGCGGGCCGACGATGTCGCCGCCTCTCCTGTTGTCGGGAACTTTAGCACGCACGTTACACAGCGAGCCGTGCTGCTACTATATTGAACACGGCGCCTATAAATCTATCTCCTGTACGCCAACATGGCGCCTGCAGATTCGGAGGGGACATGCACAGCGGTACCCAGCTCGCCCAGGGGCTCCGTCTGGCCATGGGTGACAGTCCGGCCTGGACGGTCGAGGCCGTACGTCAGGCGCGCTACCACGTCGTGAGCTCCGACCACCTCTTCGCGCGGGACAACACCACGCTGCTGACCGGCTGCCCGGACGCACCGCTGCGCTCCGGAGAGCGCCGCCTCCTCGTCGTCGACGAGAACGTGGACGCGCTCTACGGCGCTCAGATCAGGGAGTTCTTCGACTTCCACGGCATCAGGGCCACGGTCCTGACCCTGCGCGCCGACGAGACCGTGAAGCAGTGGGACGCGGTGTGCCAGGTCGTCGACGCGATGAACGACTTCGGGATCGACCGCCGCCGCGAGCCGGTCATGGCGATCGGCGGCGGGGTCCTCACCGACATCGTCGGCTTCGCGGCCAGCATCTACCGGCGCGGGACCCCGTACATCCGCATCCCCACGACGCTGATCGGCCTCGTCGACGCGGGCGTGGGCGTGAAGACCGGAGTCAACTACTCCACCGGCAAGAACCGCCTGGGCACCTACGCGCCCGCCACGGTCACGTTCCTGGACCGCTCGTTCCTGCGCAGCCTGGACCTGAGGCACATCAGCAACGGCCTGGCCGAGATCCTGAAGATGGCTCTCATCCGGTCCGAGAAGCTCTTCGACCTCCTGGAGTCGCACGGTCCCGCGGTGCGCGCCGACCGCTTCCAGGGCACCACCGGCGACCTCGCCGGTGCCGCCGACGCGATCATCGCCGAGTCCATCCACCTCATGCTGGAGGAACTGCAGCCCAACCTCTGGGAGTCGTCCCTGGAGCGCTGCGTGGACTACGGCCACACCTTCAGCCCGACCGTCGAGATGCACGCCCTGCCCGAGCTGCTGCACGGCGAGGCCGTCGTGATCGACATGGCCCTCACCACCGCGCTGTCCACGCTGCGCGGCGACGTCAGCGAGGCACAGGCCGACCGGATCTTCGCGGTGATCCGGGCGCTCGGACTGCCGCTCTGGAACGACGTGCTGGGCGACACCTCGCTGCTCGAACACGCGCTGCAGGACACCGTGCGCCACCGCGACGGGCAGCAGCGGCTGCCTTTGCCGCTGGGCATCGGACGGCACCGCTTCGTCAACGACGTCACCCCGGCCGAACTGCGCGAGGCCGCGCGGCTGCTGCACGGCCGCGCGGCGGAGCTGTCGCCCGCCGCCTCGGACGAGGAACTGGTGAGCGCATGAGCGCGCCGGACCGCACGCCCGCCACAGCCGTCGTGGTCGGCGGATCGACCGGGATCGGGCGCGGCATCGCCGACGCCTGGGCCGCGCAAGGGATCGAGACGCACGTCTTCAGCCGCAGCCGTCCGGCCGGCCCCGACGGCGACCGGCTGGTGTGGCACCGCACCGACCTGCGCGACACCGAGCAGGCTGCGGAGAGCCTGCGCTCCGGCCTGCCGGACCGCGTCGATCTGGTCTGCTACTCCGCCGTCTACTTCACCTCCCGGCGCGATCCGTTCACCCGGACGACCGAGGCCGACTGGCTCGACCAGTTCGCCGTCAACGTGCACGGCCTGGCCCGGACCCTGCGGGCCACGCTCCCGGCGCTGCGCGAGGCGGCACCGGGACTGTTCCTGCACGTGTCGTCCGAGGTCGTGTACAACGCGGGCCCGCACCGCTCCGGTTACGCCGCCACCAAGGCCGCCGCCGACTCCCTGATCCGGTCGGTCGCGCAGGAGATCGACCCCGCCGAGGTGACGTTCGTCCAGACACTGCCCGCGGGCATGGTCGACACCCCGGGCATCCGTGCCCGGCGGCCCGCCGACTTCGACTACCGCGGCTACATGGCACCGGCCGCCTTCGCGCCGCTGGCCGTGGAGCTCGCCCGCACCCGGGGCGTCCCGTACGCGGGCGAGGCGCTCGTCGTGCACGAGGACGCCACCTGGTCGTCCGTCGCCGAGGATCTGCCCGTTTCCCAGTCGCGTCCCCTCGCGGACGTCCGCGCGTAGCCGCGGCCGCCCCCTCTGCCTGGAGTACCCCTTGCCTCAACTGCACGCCACAGCCCTGCTGTTCGACATGGACGGCACCCTCGTGGACTCCACCGCCCTGGTCGAGTCCACCTGGGCCGGATTCTGCGAACGGCACCGCCTCGATCTCGCGGAGGTGCTGGACTTCGCCCACGGCCGCCCCACCCGGGAGACCGTCGGCCACTTCCTCCCCGACCCGGACCTGGCGGCGGCGGAGACCCGGCGCCTCGTCGCCCACGAGGAGTCCGAGACCACGGGCATCACCGAGGTCCCGGGCGCGCGGGCGCTGCTCACCGCCCTGCCGCCGCACACCTGGGCCGTCGTCACCTCCGCCGGTCGCCGGCTCGCGGAGGTCCGGATGGCCGCGGCCGGGCTCCCACTGCCCGGGATCCTGGTCAGCGCCGACGAGGTGACCCGCGGCAAGCCGGACCCCGAGGGCTATCTGAGCGCCGCGGCCCAGCTCGGCTGCCCCCCGCAGGACGCGGTGGTCGTCGAGGACTCGGGCGCGGGGGTGCGGGCCGGACTCGCCGCCTGCGGACGCACGGTGGTCATCGGCGCCCTGGACACGTACGACGACGTGGCACCGCGCTGGACCGACTTCCGCGGCTTCGTGGTCGAACCGTCGCGGGCCGGCGTCCCCGGCGTCCTGCTGGACGTACCCGAGCCGGTCGCCGCGGGCCAGGTGGTCGCGAGGTGACGAACACCGTCACGCCCGCCGTAGCGCCCCTGGCGTCCGCGAGCCGCCCGGCCGCACCCACCCCCGACCGGGCCCCCGCGCCCCCCGTCTTCGCCGCGGACGTCGGCGGTACGTGGGTGCGCATGCGCACCGGTGGGCCGGAGGAGCCGGTGGAGCGGGTGCCGTCACCGAGTCGGCTGCGTCACCCGGAGCGTTCCGTCCCCCGGTTGCGGGCGGAGCTCGTCGGCCTGCTGTGCGACCGGGTGCCGGCCGGGGCCCGAGCCGCGCTGTCCTTCGGCGCGGCCGTCGACCACCTGACCGGCACGGTGTACGGGTCGGCGCCGCTGTGGGGCGAGGAGAGGGCCCCGTACGACGTGGCCGCCGAGCTGGGACGCCGTAGGCCCGACGTCACCTGGCACCTCGTCAACGACGTCACCGCCGCGCTGCTGGACTTCGCCGCCGTGCACGCCCCGCCGGGCGTCCGGCGCGTGGCCTATCTGACCGTCAGCAGCGGCATCGCGCTGCGCACGGCGGATCTGGAACAGCGCCGGATACCGGTCGACGACAGGGGCCTGCAGGGCGAGGTGGGCCACCTCCCGGGCGCGTTCACCGCCCCCGGCTCGGACGTCCTCACGGGCCTGCCCTGCGAGTGCGGCGCGCGGGACCACCTCGCCTCGGTCGCCTCCGGCCCGGGGCTCGCGCGGACGGCGGAGCGGCTCGGGCTGGCCCGGCCCGCGCAGGTGGCCGACTGGCTCCCCGGCGCGCTCGCCGCCGACGACCCCGGCGCGCGGCGGCTGCTGGAGCTGTGCGCCGCCCCGGTCGCCGGACTGCTGCGCACCATGTGGTGCCTCGATCCGCACCTCGACCTGATCGGGATCGGCGGCGGGGTCGCCGAGGGGCTCGCCGGGCCCTACGCGGCCGAGATCCGCCGCCTGCTCGCCGCCCCCACGTCCTACGCCGACCGGGGCCGCGACGACGCCTGGCTCGACGAGCGGCTCGTGTTCTGCGCGCCCGGACAGGTCGACCCGCTGCGCGGCGCACAGCGCGTCGCGGACTGGCGCCCCGGGATCACGCGGTGAGCGCCGCGACCCACCGTGCCCTCGTACGCCGGCCGCCCGACGGATCCGGCCGCACCCTGGTCGAGGTGGCCGAGGTGCCCCTGCCCCGGCTCGAACCGGGCGACGCCCTGCTCGCACCGGCGACCGTCGGCATCTGCGGCACCGACTGGCAGATCCTGCGCGGCCTGCGCGACGACCCCACCCCGGTCCTCGGCCACGAAGGTGTCGCGTACGTGGTCGAACCCGGGGATTCGGGTCTGGCGGAGGGCACGGCGGTCACCGTGAACCCCACGCACCCGCACGACCCGTCCTTCCTCCTCGGCCACAACCTCCCCGGCCTGTGGGCGGAACGCACCCGCATCCCGGCCACGGCCGTTCGCGCCGGCCTGGTCGTCCCGGTGCCCGAGGACGCCGCGCGGCCGCGGGTGGCCGCCCTCGCGGAACCGCTCGCCTCGGCCCTGTACGGGATGCGGATCGCGCGTCACGCGGTGCGGCCCGCCGCCCTGGTCGTCTGGGGCGACGGCATCGTGGGACGGCTCGCGCGCGATCTGTGGCGGAGCGAACTCCCGGGGCTGCACTGCCTCCTCGTGGGGCACGGCCCCGACGCCACCGACCCGGCCGACCCGGAGCTGCCGGGGCTGCTGGCCGCTCTGCCCTCCCCGGTCGTGGCGGTGATCACCACACCGCGCACCGGCACCCGGGAGGCGCTCACGGCGCTGGACCGGCAGGTGCCGGGCACACTCCTGGTCGACGTCCACGCCGGCCTCGAACCGGGGCCGCTCCCGCTGACCGCCGGTGACATCGACGTCGCCGCGATCCGCGCGGCCAACTGCGGTGGCACCCCCTGGCCACCGCGCGTCGAGGAGTTCCAGCGGCCGCACGGCAGGCTCCTGCTCTGCGGTCACCGCGGAGTCGGCGACGGCCATCTGCGGCACGCCGTCGACCTGCTGCGCACCACCCCGGCCCTCGGTGCGCGGGTGCTGACCCACCGGGTCGGACCGGAGGAGGCCGCCGACCTCGTCAACACCGTTCTCGTCTCGGGCACACGCGAGGCCACCGGGCACCGCGTCCTGAAGACGGCGATCGACATGGGGGGCCGCCCATGACCGGAGCACCCGCGGCCACGGCGTCGAGCACAGCCGCCCGCACACCCATGGGTCCCGCCCCGGCCGTCGCCGCCCCGCAGTGGCGGATCGACACCGACCGCCGGGCGGCAGCGCGCACCGCGCTCGCGGCGGGAGCCGACCAACTGCACCTGGACTACGGCGGCGCCCACCGCGGCCCCCCGCTGAGCGACCCCGTCGCACTGCGGGCGGCCGAGGCCGTCACCCGACGACTCCCGGTGCCCGTGCTCGCCGTGAACCACCTCAACGACATCGGGCTCGCACACGAGAAGGGCGTACCCAACCCCGCGGCGGTGGAGCTCCTGCGGCACGCCGCGGACTGCGCCCTGCGCCTCGGAGTCGCCGTGCTCCATGTGCCCGGATTCCGGCGCAGCCTGCCGCACGGCGCGGGCATCCGGGCCGGCACGGTGGAGGCGCTGCGCGGTGTGTGCGCCCAGCTCGCCGGGACGGACCTGCTGGTCGCCTACGAGTCCCCGCTGGACGCGCGGGAGTCGCTGGCGCTGGCCCGTGCGGTGGACCATCCGGCCCTGCGCCTGGTCCTGGACACCGGCAACCTGTGCGACGCGGGTCTGCGGCCGCTCGATTTCGCCGAGGCGGTCGCGGCGGCCGGACTGCTGCTGCCGTTCGTCCACGTCAAGGACGGTTCCGGTACGACGGCGCCCTCGGCCGGTGACCTCCCGGCCCTGCTCAGGGCGTCCGGCGCCCGCTCGGTGCTCGTCGAGAACGACTACCGGCACACCCCCGCCCGGCTGCGCGAGGACATCGCCCTGTGCCGCCGTGCGGCGGACCCCCGCCCTCCCGAGGAAGCCCCCTTCAAGGACGCGCCATGAAAGTCATCCAGCTCACCGCCCCCCGCACGCTGTCGGTCACCGAGACCGCACCGCCCGAGCCAGGCCCCGGCGAAGTCCTCGTCCGGGTGGGCCTGCTCGGCCTGTGCGGCACCGACCTCGGCTTCTACGACGGCAGCAGCAACTACCTGCGCGACGGGCTGAAGAGCTACCCGTTCGTCCTCGGCCACGAATGGACCGGCACCGTCGTCGGGGCCGGCCCCGGGACCGGCCCGGACCTCCTCGGCCGGCGGGTGTCGGGGCACAACTTCCGTGTCTGCGGCCGGTGCGCGCACTGCCGGGCCGGACGTATCCGGTCCTGCCCCGACCGCAGCGAGATCGGCGTGCTGGGCCCCCGGCCGGGCGCCGGGGCGCAGCTGATCACCGCCCCGGTGGACACCCTCACCCGGATCCCCGACGGCCTGTCCGACGCGGCGGGCGCCCTGCTGGAGCCGACGGCCGCCGCGGCGCACGCCGTGGACCGGCTCACCGTGACCGCGTCCGACCGGGTGGCGGTGCTGGGCGCCGGCACCCTCGGGCTCGCCGCGGCACAGATCACCCGGGCGATCGGGGCGGACACCCTCGTCCTCGACCCGCAGCCCGCGGCCCGTGCGCTCGCCGCCGAGCTGGGCCTGCGCGCCCAGGACGCCCCGGGCGGGTCCGATGCGGAGGCGTACGACGCGGTGATCGAGGCGTCCGGCAGCGCGGCGGGCGTCCGCGCCGCCGTCCGGCTGGTCGCGTCGGGCGGGCGCATCGCCCAGCTGGGCACGCCCCACCGCACCGTCGACGGCTTCGACGCGGCTGCGCTGGTGATCCGGGACGTGACCCTGCACGGCGTGCTGTCCGGCATCGGCTACTGGGACCGGCTCGTCGGCCTCGTCGAGTCCGGGGCGGTGGACCTCGACGCCCTCGTCGACCGGGTCTTTCCGCTGGAGGAGCTGGACGCCGCCTTCGCCCACCTCGCGGACGGCGGCCGGGACCGCCCCAAGGTCCTCGTCCGGATCGACCCGGCGCTCGCCGCCGCCGACCGGGCATGAGCGGCGGGGCAGGGGCCCGCGACCGTGTCGACGCGTCGGCCGCCGTGCGGCTGGCCGTCCTGGCGAGCGCCACGTTCGTCTATGTGACCTTCGAGGTCTTCCCGGTCGGGCTCCTCCAGGACATCGCCCGCGATCTCGACGTCCCGGCCGGCCGGGTGGGGCTGCTGATCAGCGGTTACGCCCTGGTCGCCGCCGTCGTCACGGTACCGACGGTCGCGCTGGCCTCCCGGGTCTCGCGCGGAACCGCCCTGGTGGTCTCCCTCCTCGTCCTCGTGGTCGCCGAGGTGCTCGCCGGGTTCGCCACGAGCTTCGCGATGATGGTGGTCAGCCGGGTGGCCGCGGCCCTGACGCACGGTGTGCTCTGGTCGCTGATCGCCCCGGCCGCGGCGACGCTGGTACCGCGGCACCGCGTGGGCACCGCGACCGCGGCCGTGTTCGGCGGTTCCACCCTCGCCGCGATCGTCGGCAGTCCCGGGACGACCCTCATCGGCGAGCTGATCGGCTGGCGCGCCACGGCCCTGGTGCTGGCGGCGGCCACCGTGGCCGTGACCGTCGGCCTGGTGTGGGCCCTCGGGCTGTACGGCCGCACCCGGCCGGCGGCGGCCGGTGCGCCGGGGACGGAGGCGGGGACCGGGGATCCGGACGGCACGGCCGGCGCCGGGCAGCAGGGAGCGCACTGGCCCCGCGTCCTGACGCTGTGTGCCGTGGCCGTCGTACTGATCAGCGCGCACTTCCTGAGCTACACCTACTTCGCCGTCCTCGTCACCGAGGTCACCGGCACGTCCGCCGCGACGGTCGGGCTGCTGGCGGTCTTCGGCTGCGCGGGGGCCGTGGGCACCTGGCTGGTGGGCCGGTACAACGACACGGTCCCCCGGCGGACGGCGTCCGTGACCATCGCGGTGTTCGCCGTGGGGGTCGGGCTGCTGGCGGTCGCGTCGGTGCTGGGCGGCGGTGTCCTGGCGCGGGGCACGGCGGCCGCTGTCGCCGTCGCCCTGTGGGGCGGTGCGTTCGCCGCGGCCGGACCGGTCTTCCAGACGGGCGTGATGCGCCTGGCGGGCCCGGAGGCCGACCGTGCCTCCTCCGTCTACGTCACCGGCTTCCAGGTCGGGATCGCGAGCGGCTCGGCCCTGGGTGCCGTGCTGCTCGGCCGGTCGGCGCTGTGGCTGCCGGTCGGCTCGACGGTGCTGGTGGCGCTCGTGCTGCTGGTCGTCCTGGTGCGGCGCCCGGTGCCGACGGCCGACGTGCCCGACAACCAGCACGTCACAGTGCGCCTTTAGAAGGCGTTGTGCGAATTTAAAACCCGAGATGCTTATATAGTGGCACCAACGCTCCTGGCGACATCCCTTCCCTCTGAAAGGCAATGAGATGCCCCGTACCACCGTCGACAGCGCGACCGTGCACTACCGCACCGAGGGGCAGGGCCCCGGACTGCTCCTGGTGCACGGCACCGGCGCCACCGGTGACGCCAATTACGGTCATCTGCTGGAGGAGTTCACGGACCACCGCACGGTGATCCTCCCCGACTACGCCGGCAGCGGCGGCACCACCGACGACGGCGGCCCGCTCACGCTGGAGCAGCTCGCGGACCAGGTCCTCGGTGCCGCCGACGCGGCCACCGACGAGTCCGTCGACATCGTCGGGTTCTCACTCGGCGCGCTCGTCGCCGTCATGGCCGCGGCCCGGCGTCCCGAGCGGGTGCGCCGACTGGTGCTGGTGGCCGGCTGGGCCCGCAACGACGATCTGCGCAAGCGCCTCGGGTTCACCCTCTGGCGGCGGCTGGCCGACGTCGATCCGGAGCTGTACTCGCACTACATCAGCCTGCTGCTCTTCACGCCGGGCTTCCTGGCGAACCTGGACGAGGCCACGTTCCACGAGGCCGTGGGCGGCGCCGCGGTCGACGAGGGCACGCTGCGCCAGATCGAACTCGGCCTGGAGGCGGACATCCGCGAGCTCCTGCCGAAGATCGGCGTCCCCACGCTGGTCGTCGGTTGCCTGCACGACCAGCTGGTCCCGGTCGAGCACTCCCGGGAACTGCACGAGGCGATCCCCGGAAGCACCTACCTGGAGATCGAGAGCGGCCACCTGGTGCCGGCCGAGGCGCCGGACAAGCTGGTGGACGCCATCCGGACCTTCCTGAACTGACCTCTCTCCGGCACGCAGAGGAACGAAGCCTGCCCATGGCCATGCAAGAGACCCCACCGTCCGAGCTCATACGCCCGTCGGCCCCCACGGCCGACTCCCCCACGTCCGGCGGCACCACATCCGGCTCCGCCACCCACAGCGGCGCGGCGCCGCGACCCGGCTCCAAGGTCGTCCGGCTGCCCTCCCTGACGGGGATGCGGTTCCCGGCGGCGCTCCTGGTCTTCCTGTTCCACGTCTCGCTGCCCGCCGGCTGGCTCATGCCCGGCGACGCCAACTCCACCCTCTTCGCCCGACTGGTCGAACAGGCCGGCGGTGTCGGCGTCACCTTCTTCTTCGTCCTCAGCGGCTTCGTCCTCACCTGGTCCGCCCGCGAGGGGGACCCGACCACGTCGTTCTGGCGCCGCCGGTACGTCAAGATCGTGCCGAACTACCTTGTCGCCTGGGCGCTCGCGATGGTCCTGATCGCGGCCGGTACCGCCGCCTGGCGCTCGGGCGTCACCTTCTTCATGCTGCAGTCCTGGGTGCCGGACTACGACACCAACTTCAGCGTGAACGCGCCCGGTTGGTCCCTGTCCACCGAGGTCTTCTTCTACCTGTGCTTCCCGCTGCTGTTCGCCGGGGTCCGGCGGATCGCGCCGCGGCGGCTGAAGTTCTGGATCGCGGGCGTGATCGCCGGGGTCGCCGTCACGCCCTGGCTGGCCACCACCTTCGTCCCCGCGGGCGACGTCTACATGTCGAACGAGCCCACCGTCTCCGGCCTCCACCTCTGGTTCGCCTACGTCTTCCCGCCCGCCCGGCTCCTCGACTTCCTGCTCGGCATCCTGGTCGCCCGCGCCGTCATGCTGGGCCGGTGGCGTGACATCGGCCTCGTCCCGGCCGGCCTGCTGCTCGTGGCGAGCTATGTGATCGCCGAACTCCCGGGCGTGCCCTACCTGTTCGTGCAGCGGGCGGTCTGCCTCGTGCCGTGCGCCCTGCTGATCGCGGCCGGAGCGCTGGCGGACGCGTCGGGCCGGCCGACCCTCTTCCGCAACCGCGCGATGGTCTGGCTCGGCGAAGTCTCCTTCGCCTTCTACCTGCTGCACTTCATCGTGCTCTTCAAGACGCGCGAGCTGCTCGGCGCCCGCTTCGACTCCGTCCCCGCGGTGATCGCGCTGACCGTCGCGGAGTGCGCGCTGGCGGTCCTGGCCTCCTGGGCGATGTACGCCTGGATCGAGAAGCCGCTGGTACGGCGCTGGTCCCGCACCCGGTCCAAGGCCCCCACGGCCGCCACCGTCGCCTGAGTCCCCGCCACCACCTGATACCCCGCCACCGCCCCGCACGACCGAAGGTGCACACCCATGCCGTTCCGACTCGCCGCGCTGATCCTCGCGATCTTCTGCGTCGGCACCGCGGAGCTGTCCCCCAGCGGCATGCTGGACGACCTCTCCGCCGACCTCGCCGTGAGCATCGCCACGGCGGGACTGCTGGTGACCGCGTACGCGTTGACGATGGTGGTCGGGGGTCCCGCGGTCACCGCGCTCACCACCCGGGTGCGCCGCAAGACCCTGCTCGTGGCCCTCCTCGCGGTCTTCGTCCTGGGCAACGTGGTCTGCGCCCTGGCGCCCGGCTTCGGCGTGCTGATGGCCGGCCGGGTGGTGACCGCGGCGGTGCACGGCACCTTCATGGCGGTCTGTGTCGTGACCGCGGGCAACATGGTCGGGCCGGGCAAGGGCGGCGGTGCCGTGGCCGCGACCCAGCTCGGGATCAACCTCGCCACCGTCCTCGGCGTGCCCATGGGCTCCTTCCTCGCCCAGCACTACGACTGGCGTGCCCCGTTCGGCGTCGTCGCGGCCCTGGCCACGGTGGCGATCGGCCTGGTCCTCGTCTGGGTGCCCGACACCCCCGCCCCGACCGTCACCGCGGCCCATGAGGCCCGGGTGTTCCGCCGCCCGAGCGTCTGGGGCACGGTGGGGGCCACCGTGCTCTGCTCCGCCGGCATGTTCACGCTGATCACCTACATGGTGCCGCTGCTGACCGGCGTGGGCGGTCTCCCCCGGCGGTGGGTGCCCGTCGTGCTGCTCGCCTACGGGCTGGGCTCCATCGTGGGGAACCTGCTCGGCGGGCGGTTCGCGGACCGCGGCATCGACCGGGCCGTCGGACAGTTGTCCTGGGCCCTGACGGCCGTATGCCTGCTGGTGTGGCTGCTCGCCCCGTACGGGCCCGCCGGGGCGCTCGCCCTGGTGCTGTTCTCACTGGCGACGTTCGCCCTGATTCCCGGTCTCCAGGCCAAGGTGCTGACCGAGGCCGCCGACGCGCCGACGCTCTCCCTGACCGCGAACATGTCCGCCTTCGGCCTGGGCGCGGCGCTCGGTTCGTGGCTCGGGGGTCTGCTCACCGAGTCCGCGGCCGGCACCCGTGCCGTCCCGGTCGGGGCCGCCGCACTCACCGCGTCGGGCGCGCTGCTCGTGCTCGTCCTGCGCCGCGCGGCCCGTCGTACCCCGCGGGCCCTTCCCCTCGCCGTATCCACCCCCGAGAGGTGAACCGTGGTCACCGCGCCACTTCCCGTCCAGACCGGCGGAACCGCCGGTGAAGCCCCCGCCGGACGTCCGGCACCACTGCCCTCCCTCACCGGCCTGCGGTTCGTCGCGGCGGCCCTGGTCTTCTTCTTCCACTCCTCGTTCTTCGAACCGTTGACCAACCCCTTCGCCGACCGCGGTCAGGCCGAGGGCTTCCAGTGGCTGTTCAGCAAGGCGGGCTGGATGGGGGTGTCCTTCTTCTTCGTGCTGAGCGGCTTCGTCCTGACGTGGTCCAGCAGACGCGACGACACCGTCACCGGGTTCTGGCGGCGCCGCCTGCTCAAGATCTTCCCCAACCACGTCGCCATGTGGGCGCTGGCCATGCTGCTCTTCGCCGGGGCGACGACCCCGCTCACCTCGTGGCTGCCGAACCTGTTCCTGCTGCACTCGTGGTTCCCGCAGCACGACATCTACATCAGCGTCAACGCGCCCAGCTGGTCGCTCTGCAGCGAGCTGCTCTTCTACCTGCTCTTCCCGTTCCTCATCGGGCCCGTCCGGCGGATCAGGACCGAGCGGCTGTGGGCCTGGGCCGGCGCCGCCGTGGTCGGCATGCTCGCTCTCGAGACGGCCGTCGACCTGCTGGTGCCGGACCAGCCGCGCACGCCCGAGGGGTTCCCCCTCTCGTCCCTCCAGTTCTGGCTCGGCTACAACTTCCCTCCTGGCCGGCTCTTCGAGTTCGTCCTCGGCATGCTCCTGGCCCGGCTGGTCCTGGCGGGCCGGTTCCCCCGCGTCCCCCTGACCGCCGCGCTCGCGCTGGTGGTGGCGGGCTACGCGCTGGCGCTGAACGTGCCGTTCCTGTACGGGTTCACCGTCGCCACCATCGTTCCGGTCGCCGTGCTGGTCTGCGCGGTGGCCGTGGCCGACGTGGACGGCCGCCGCACCCTGCTGGGCGGCCGGGCGATGCGGTGGCTGGGCGAGGTGTCCTTCGGTTTCTACCTGGCCCAGTTCGTGGTCCTCTACTACGGCCGGATCCACGTCCTGGACAACAGGACCTACGGTCTGCTCGGCGGCGTGCTCGAACTGCTCGCCCTGTTCCTGGTCACGCTGGCCCTGGGCTGGCTGCTGATGGTCTGCGTGGAACGCCCTGTCATGCGCCGTTGGGCCCGTCCCCGCGACCGGACACCGCGGACGGCTCCGGGACCGGTCGCGGTCCCGGTCGCGCGGAGCTCCGGCTGAGGGTGCCGGCGGGGTGCCGTCCGGACGCGACGACGCGGGAGCGTGACCGTGGGGCAGCCGTGCGCAGTTCCTCCAGCCCGCGGGAGAGTTCGATCAGTCCCGCGAGATCGCTCTCGTAGTCGGCGTCGTGGCCCCCGCCCGGGGCCACGACGATCGACGGCGCCGAAGCCGCGCCGTCCGCGAGGTCCGTGTCGCCGTGCAGGCGCAGCGCCCGGTCGACCAGGCGGGCGAGATCCGGCCCGGCCGAGGTGCCGGCCGCCGACGGCGTTTCCTGTGCCGCACGGCGCAGATAGGGGCTGAGCCGGGTGAGCCCGTCCCGGCACTCCACGTACCGGCGGTAGACGACCGAGCTGTAGTCCAGGGGTGGCCGCCGCCGGTACCGGGGGGCGCGGTCGAGCACCAGCTCCGGATAGAGGTCCGCGAGCCGCCGCCACAGCTCCTCCAGGCCGCGGAACCGGGCCCGGTGGCAGGACCTCTCGCGCAGGAACTGGACCGTGCTGGCCAGGCACGGCAGGCTCAGCCCCGCGCACACCGCGATGGCGGCCACCTGTCCGAAGACAAAGGCGTTCGCGTACGTGACGTGGTGCCCGAAGTCGCGGAACGCACGGCAGTTGACCCACAGGATGCGGAAGGCGCAGCTGAGGGAGAGCCCCAGCAGCCCGACGGAGACGGTGCCCAGGGAGACGCGGCGCAGCGGCTGGCCGCGCCGGGCGAGACGGGCGGCGATCAGGGCGCACGTGGCGTATCCGAAGACCAGATAGAGGCCGCCGATGTCGTAGAACGCGCGCACGCGCCAGTCGTCCAGGTAGGGCGCCGCCAGGGAGTGGTTGCGCAGATACGGCGGCAGCGACGCGGTCAGGGCGGCCATCGCCGTCAGGCAGCTCAGGCAGAGCACCACTTCGCCCCTGGTGCCCAGGGACCGGCGTTGCAGCGGGTGCTCACGCAGGAAGCCGATCATGAGGCAGAGTCCGGTCAGTATCGCCGCGTTGTACGTGAGTTTCGTGAACCCGGTGAAGGTGATGCCGTCCAGTACCGCGTGACCGGGGAGCTGGCCCAGCAGGTTTCCCATGCCGAGCAGGAACATCGACAGGCACAGATGAAGCCGCATCGGAGCGCGAAAGCGCTGCCGTACCAGCGCGGGGAGCGTCCACGCCGTGCCACCGAGGAGCGTGACGACCGTCACGAGGTTCACCCCGCTCATGCCGACCGACCCGCAAGTCCCCGCGCGCCCAGCACGTCCTGGCTCACCATGCGTCTCTCCGTCCCCCGAACCCTGCCGAGATCCACATCGAGGCGCGCCGTCGAGCCCATGCTTCGCCTGTCAACCTACGGTGCTCGCATGGACGCGGCAAGTTACTGTGGCGGATCTCAACCCGCCGTCGTCGTCAACTCCACGAGCTTGACGACCGTGTTCCAGTTGCGACTGGTGGCGATCACACCCTTGTTCAGGCGCGGCTTGGACAGGTGCTCGGCGAGCTTGGAGCGGCCGAGGCCGTCCGGGGCGTACAGGTACAGGACGCGGTCGCCGAGGCGGAACTCCTCGGGGAGGTAGGCGGCCTGGTCGATCTCCGCGAAGCGGTTCGCGTCGACGGGGGCGGAGAAGTAGGTGACGTGGAGCTGCTTGCCCTCCAACTCGGCGGCGGGGAAAGGGCAGTTGTCGGCGACGGCCTTCAGGTAGGCGTGGTCGCGGACGATCACGTCGACCGGGAAGCCGAACCGCTTCTCGATCGCGTCCGTGAGCTCGGCGGCCAGGGACTCCTCGTCGCCGTGGTCGGCGGTGAAGACGGCCTGCCCGCTCTGCAGGTAGCTGCGTACACCGCCGTGGCCGAGGTCCTCCATCAGCGTGCGCAGGTCGGCCATGGGGACCTTCCTGCTGCCGCCGACGTTGATTCCGCGCAGCAGCGCCGCGTACGTCGTCGTCATGTGCCCACCCTAGGACCCGGTGCCGGGGGACCCTGATCACCGCCCCGCACGAGGTCCGTTAGATGTAAGGGTCACGATCGTCCCCAGTACGGAGGGCGCGCGGTCCCCTGGGAGGAGCAGAGCACCCCCGCACTTCACCGGCCAGCAGGACGAGACGGGTTTATCCAGCTCATACCTTCGAAACGAAAGGTGACGGCAGGGGGCTGTCACCGCTCACGAGGGGGCAAGCCCGTCATGCGGAACGGAGACACAAGGGTGCGTGGCCTGGCCGCCCGGGCCGGCGGCTGGAGCGCACGGCACCGATGGGCTGCCGTCGGTATCTGGGTGCTGTTCGTCGTCCTGGCGATGGGCCTCGGCTCGGCGGCCGGCCGGGTCGACGTCAAGGACAGCGACCAGCTCAAGGGGGAGACCCACACCGCCGCCAAGATCATCGAGGATGCCGGGATCGACGAGCCGGCCAGTGAGTCGGTGCTGATCCAGGCCAGGGATGCCGGCGGCAAGGCGACCGACGCCGACTTCCGGGCGGCCGTCGCCGCCGTCGTGAAGGCGGTCGAGGGCACCGGCAAGGTCACCGACGTCACCTCGCCGTACGACACGAACACGATCTCCAAGGACGGCCGCAGCGCGCTCGTGCAGTTCGACATGCGCGGCGACGCGGACACCGCCGGGGAGCGGGTCGAGCCGGTACTGAAGGCCGTCGAGGGGGTGCAGAAGGAGCACGAGTCGCTGCGGATCGAGGAGATCGGCGGCGCCAGCATGATGAAGACGTTCGACGACGCGTTCGGCGACGACTTCCAGAAGGCGGAGCTCTCCGCGGTGCCGGTGGCCCTCGGCATCCTGCTGATCGCGTTCGGGGCCCTGGTCGCGGCGCTGCTGCCGGTTCTGCTGGCGGTCAGCGCGATCATGGCGACGATGGGTCTGATGGGCATCGTCAGCCATGTCATGCCGATGAGCGACACCGCCAACTCCGTGATGCTGCTGGTCGGTCTGGCCGTGGGCGTCGACTACTGCCTGTTCTATCTGCGCCGTGAGCGCGAGGAGCGGCAGGCGGGGCGGGACTCGCAGACCGCTCTCAGGATCGCCGCCGCGACCAGTGGGCGCGCGATCATCGTCTCGGGTGTCACGGTGTGCGTGGCCATGGCGGGCATGCTGTTCACCGGGCTCGCCGAGTTCGAGGCGATGGGCCTGGCCTCGCTGATGGTCGTGGCGGTGGCCATGGTCGGTTCCGTGACCGTGCTGCCCGCGCTGCTCTCGCTCCTTGGCGAGCGGGTCGAGAAGGGCAAGATCCCGTGGCTGCACCCGGAGAGCCGGCTGCGCCGCAAGCGGAGCGGCAACCGGGAGAGCCGTTTCTGGACGGCCGTGCTCAAGGGCGTCCTGGCCAAGCCCGTCGTCTCGGTGGTCGTGGCGGCCGGCGCGCTGCTCGCCGTCGCGGCACCCGCGCTCGGCATGAAGACCCAGAACCTCACCCTGGACCAGGAGTTCGGCGACTCGCTGCCGATCGTGCAGACGTACAACCGGGTCAACGAGGCCTTCCCGGGCGGCTCCGAGCCGGCCGAGGTGGTCGTCAAGGCGGCCGACATCAACGCCCCCGAGGTCACCGGCGCGCTGGCCGACTTCAAGGCGAAGGCGATCTCCTCGGGCGCCTCGCGCGGCCCGGTAGAGATCAAGCTGCACGACGCGCAGAACCTCGCCTTCGTGTACGTCCCGCTGGTGGGCGGTTCCGACCTCGACAAGGCCGGTGAGAGCCTGGACAAACTGCGCGACGAGGTCCGGCCGGCCACGCTCGGCAAGGTCGACGGTGTCGAGGCGCCCATCACCGGACAGGTCGCCGGGTCGAAGGACTTCAACGACCAGCTGGCCGGAGCGGTCGTCCCGGTGTTCGCGTTCGTCGTGGTCTTCGCGTTCGTGCTGATGCTGCTGTCGTTCCGTTCGCTGACGGTGGCGATCACCTCGATCGTGCTCAACCTGCTGTCGGTGGGCGCCGCCTACGGCATCCTCGTCGCGGTCTTCCAGCACGGCTGGGGCGCCTCGCTGGTGGGCGCGGAGGGCGTCGGCGCGATCATCACCTGGCTGCCGCTGTTCCTCTTCGTGATCCTGTTCGGCCTGTCGATGGACTACCACGTGTTCGTGGTCTCGCGGATCCGGGAGGCGCACCTGCGGGGCCGCAGCACCAAGGACGCGATCCAGCACGGCGTGGTCACCACGGCCGGTGTCGTCACCAGCGCCGCCGTCATCATGGTCGCCGTGTTCGCGATCTTCGGGACGCTGTCCATGCAGTCCATGAAGCAGATGGGCGTGGGCCTCGCGGCCGCGGTGCTCATCGACGCCACGATCATCCGGGGCGTGCTGCTCCCGGCGGTCATGGCCCTGCTCGGCGAGCGCAACTGGTACCTGCCGAAGTGGCTGCACAGGCTGCCCGACCTCACCCACGACGAGGCCGCGGACGCCGTGGCGACGCCCGCGGCCCGGGACGACGAGAGTGAGCCGCTGAGGGTCTGACCCGCACCGGGCGGGACTGAACCTCCTTGTACCGAGGGTCCGTTGGTCACCGGGGTGCCAACGGGCCCTCACTCATGCGCGCAGTTGCGCCTCGATGAGGTCGGCGGCCCTGCGGGTGCCGCCTTCCTGGGCCATCTCGGCCTGGACCTCCTTGAGCCTGCGGGCGACCTCGGGGTCGTCGACGAGCGCGAGGGCGGCCTCGCGCAGCGCCTCGGCGGTGGCCTCCTCGGTGTCGATCCGGCGGGCGACCCCGAGCCCCTGGAGCATGGCGGCGTTGCCGAACTGGTCCACGGCCTGCGGTACGGCGATCATCGGCGTGGCGGTCGCCAGTCCCTCCTGGCTGCCGCCCGCGCCGGCGTGCGTGACGAACAGGTCGGCCTGCCTGAGCACCGCCAACTGCGGTACCCAGGAGCGCACTTCCACGTTGTCCGGTACGGCGCCCAGCTCGGCCGGGTCGACGTGCCTGCCGATCTGGAGCACGAGGTGCCAGCCGGGCAGGTCACCGAAGGCCCTGAGGCACTCCTTGTAGAAGTCGGGCCGCTTGGTGAAGGAGGAGCCGAGGGAGACCAGGGCCACCTTCCCGGCCGTCTCCGGGCGCCGCCACTCCCCCTGGGAACCGCGGTCCCCCTGGCAGGCGCCGACGAACGTGTACACGCTCTCGTCGACCCGGTCGGCGTGGGGCTGGAGCGCCCTGGGGATCAGGACGAGGGACCGGTCGGGGCGCCCGACGAAGGCATCGGGGTGCAGATCGATCCCGTTCTCCCGCAGCCACTCCTGGAAGCGGGCGTAGTAGGCCTGCCCGCGTGCGGTGCTCTTCGGCCCGGCCCACATCGGTTCGGCGACCTCCTCTTCGTAGCCCTCCCAGGCGACGAGGTTCGGGGAGAGGGAGATCGCGGGCACGCCCCAGCGGTGGGCCAGGACGCGGGCCGGGTAGGCGGTGATGTCGTGCAGGACGAGATCGGGTTCGTCTCCGTCGTACGCCTCGGCGAGCTGGGGCAGGGCCTGCATGGCGTCGGCGAGGAAGAGCTCCACGTGGTCCAGGAGCTCGGTGCCCCAGGCGGACGGGTCGTCGTCGGGTCCGGGGAGCGTCGAGTTCCACGGCTTCACCTCCGCCCCGGTCTCGGCGACCTTCTCGGCGAACAGGGGCGGGACGGCGTACGTGACCCGGTGCCCGCGCGCCACGAGCTCGCGGACCACCTCGAGGCTGGGGTTGACGTGGCCGTGGGCGGCGATGGAGAACATGGCGATGTGTGAGGTCATGGAGACCACCCTGCACGAGACGAGACGTCTCGTGCAAACTGATTTCCGTCGTCAGCGCTGGTAGCGGGCCAGCACCAGGTTTCCGTCCTCCTCCAGGCGGGTGCGCAGCTCACCGAGGCCGATCGCCCCGCTGTAGTACTCCTGGAAGGCGGGGGTGGCCACCTTGTCCTTCCATTCCGGATAGCCCCGGACGGACTGCGCGGGCGCCGAGCGGAGGTGGGAGGCGAGGGCGGTGCCCGTCGCCCAGCCGTCCTTCGCGGTGCGCAGGGCGGGGTCCTTCAGCGCCTCGGTCCCGGTGGGCAGCATCCAGTCCCCCAGGGCCAGCCGGACCATGTTCCGCGGCTGGAGGAGGAAGTCGATGAACTCGGCGGCCTCCTTCTTGTGCGGGCTGTCCTCGGCGACGGACAGGGTCTGCGGGCTGACGCCCTGGGTGAGTCCGTCGGCGCCGGCCGGGGCGGGCAGGACCTGCCACCGGAAGCCCTCGGGGGCCTGCTGGGTGATCTGCTGGCGGTAGGAGAACCCGAGCGGGACCATCGCGTACTTGCCGCCGAAGAAGCCGGGCAGGGTGTCGGAGCCGCCGCTGCCGAGCGTGGTGGGCGAGGCGCTGCGGTCGGTGTTCGCCTGGTCGTGGATGGCGCGGGGCACGGTCTCGTCGGCCTTCTCGAAGCGGATGACGACCTTTCCGTCGGCGCCCCGGTGGAAGAGCTGTCCGCCCGCCGACAGCGACAGGTTGAGGGTCGCGGAGACGGGCTCCTTGAGCGGCCAGGCCACGCCGTACTTGCCCGCGCCGCTGAGCTGCTCGGTGATCCGGCGGAACTCCGGCCAGCTCCACGGGTGTTCAGGCGTCGGGACCCGCACACCGGACTCCCTCAGCCACTCGGCGTTGGCGACGAGAACCCGCGGCTCCTGGAGGAAGGGCACGCCGTAGACGCCGTCGCCGAAGGTGGTGGTGTCCCAGCTCCGCTGCGGGATGTCCGACTTCAGCCGTGCGGGGAGCAGGTCCCTGAGGTCGGCGAGATAACCGCCGTAGGCGAAGTCCGCGAGGTCGTCGGAGGCGTCGTGGATGATGTCGGGCGCCTCGCCGCCCTCGAACGAGGTGAGCAGCTGGTCGTGGACGCTGTCCCAACTCCCCTGCACATACTCGACCTTGACGTCCGGATGAGTGGCGTTCCACTCCTTCACGAGTTCCTGGTTGGCCTGGACGGACTCCTCCTGCCAGGCGAGGGACTGGAAGCGCAGGGTGACGCGACCGTCCTCGGGGGCGCTGGTGCCGGTGCACCCGGCCAGGAGCAGGAGGAGGACCGCCGTGAACCAGCGTGCGCGCATCAGCTCTTCACCGCCCCGGCCAACATGCCTCCCGTGATGCGGCGTTGGATGATCGCGAAGATGACCAGCGAGGGCAGGGTGGCGAGGAAGGCGGCCGCCGCGAGCGGGCCCAGGTCGGCGACGCCCTCCGCGCCGATGAAGTGGGTGAGGACGACCGGCAGGGTCTGCTTGTCCGCGGTCTTCAGCAGCACCAGCGCGAAGAAGAACTCGTTCCACGCGGTGATGAA
Source organism: Streptomyces sp. SAI-135 (assembly GCF_029893805.1). NCBI lineage: Bacteria > Bacillati > Actinomycetota > Actinomycetes > Kitasatosporales > Streptomycetaceae > Streptomyces > Streptomyces sp. SAI-135. The sequence continues at coordinate 7,078,583 of NZ_JARXYP010000002.1, read as the reverse complement.
CGCGAACAGCGCCGTCGCCACGATCCCCGGGGCGAGCAGCGGGGCCGTCACCGACACCAGGGTCCGCAGCCGCCCGGCCCCGTCGACGGCTGCCGCCTCCTCCAGCTCGGTCGGCACCGCTCGGACGTAGCCGACGAGCATCCACAGCGCGAACGGCAGCGCCCACACGACGTACACCAGCACCAGTCCCGCGAGGGAGTTGACCAGCCGCAGGTTCTTCAGCACCAGGAACAGCGGGATGATCACCAGCACGAGCGGGAACGCCTGGCTGACCACCACCCAGCCGGTGGCCGCCTTCGCGAGCCGGGTGCGGTGGCGGGCCATGACGTAGGCGAGCGGGGTCGCGAGCAGCACGGCGATCACGGCGGCGGCGAGCGCGGCGAGCAGGGAGTTCCCGGCGGCGCGCAGCAGGGGCTGTTCGTCGAAGGCCTGCCGGAAGTTGTCGAGGGTGGGGTCCCGGGGGATCCAGGTCGGGTGCAGACTGCCCAGTTCCCGCGGGGACTTGAAGGCGGTGGAGACCAGCCAGAGGAAGGGGAAGGCGAGGAAGACCAGATAGGCGAGCAGGGCGCCGTACTGGCCGGCGCGGCCCAGGGTGCTCGTCCTCATGCCTCGTCACCTCCCTTGAGGCGGCCGACGAGGAAGAGGGCGAGCAGGACGGAGACGACGGCGACCATCACACAGCCCATCGCGGCCGCGTAGCCGAACTGGCCGTAGCGGAAGGCCTCTTCGTAGGCGAAGAGCATGGGCAGCCGGGTGCGGCCGCCGGGCCCGCCGCTGGTCAGCACGTACACCAGGGCGAACGAGTTGAAGTTCCAGATGAAGTTGAGCGCGGTGATCGCGAGCGCGACCGGTCTGAGGGCGGGCCAGGTGACCGTGCGGAATCTGCGCCAGGCGCCCGCGCCGTCCATCGCGGCCGCCTCGTGGAGTTCGCGCGGGGTGTTCTGGAGGCCGGCGAGCAGGGTGACCGTGGTCTGCGGCATCCCGGCCCACACGCCGACGACGATCACGGCGGGCAGGGCGGTGGACAGCCCGCTGAGCCAGTCCCGGCCGTCGCCGAGGCCGAGGGTGCGCAGGGTCTCGTTGAGGACACCGGCGTCCGGGTTGTAGACGAGCCGCCACATCACACCGACGACGACCTCAGGCATGGCCCACGGGATGATCGCGAGGGCGCGGGCGAGCCAGCGCAGTTTGAGGTCCTCGTTCAGCAGGAGGGCGAGGCCGAGCGCCAGCAGGAACTGCGGCACGGTCACGCCGACCGCCCACACCAGACCGATCCGGAACGACTCCCAGAACAGGGTGTCGTGCAGCAGGTCCTGGAAGTTGAGGCCGCCGATCCACTGCGTGGCCCGGGTCCGGCCCGACTGGGCGTCGGTGAAGGCCAGCAGGATCCCGTACAGCAGCGGTCCCACGCTCAGCACCAGGATCGGGACCAGGGCGGGCAGCACCAGGAACCAGGCCCCGCGGTCGGAAGGGCGGCGGTCCCCCTCGGCGCGCGGTGCGTCCTGTGCCGACCGCTCCGTCGCGGTCACCAAGGTCACGTCATCGGCTCCTTCACGCGGCTCGTGCCGATCCGGCCCTCCTGGCCTGGGCCTCCGTCATGGTCGTGAAGGGGGTATGCGCCGTCAAGGCGGTGCGCACACGGCCCTACCTGTACGAATGCGAGACTGACCGGTGGATGGCGCGAACTCGACGGCGTTCGCGGTGGCCGTACACAGACATGCGGGACAGGTCAGGACCGGGAGGCGTGGGAGACGATGGACGAGGCACGGGCGCGGGAGGTACTGGCCGCGGCGGGCCTGCCGACTCGGTCGGCGGAGCTGCTCGCCCTCGGCGAGAACGCCGTGTTCGCCGCCGGTGACCTGGTCGTCAAGGTGGCGCGCGACGCCGAGCTCCTCGACCGGGCGCGCCGTGAACTGCACATCGCGGTGTGGCTGGCGGAGGCCGGGGTGCCCGCGGTGCGGGCGGCCGAACCGGAGGCGCGGTCGGTCCAGGGGCACCCGGTGACGTTGTGGCACCGGCTTCCCGACGCCGTACGGCCCGCCGGGGCGCGGGATTTGGCCGAACTGCTGCGGGTCGTGCACGCGCTGCCCGCGCCGTCCTCCTTCACCCTGCCTCCCCGTGAGCTGCTGGGCGGTGTCGAGCGGTGGCTGCGGCTCGCGGGCGACGCGATCGACCCCGCCGACGCGGCGTACCTCCGTGAACGCAGGGACGGTTTCGCGGCGGCCGCGGCCTCGCTGACCCCTCATCTGCCGCCGGGGCCGATCCATGGGGACGCGCTTCCCCGCAATGTGCACGTCGGGCCGGACGGGCCGGTCCTCGTCGACCTGGAGACGTTCTCCTCGGATCTGCGCGAGCACGACCTGGTGGTGATGGCGCTGTCCCGCGACCGTTACGGTCTTGCGGCCGAGGCCTATGACTCCTTCACCGCCGCATACGGCTGGGATGTGCGGGAGTGGGAGGGGTGCTCCGTACTGCGGGGGGCTCGGGAGACAGCCAGCTGTGCGTGGGTCGCGCAGCACGCGCCGACCAACCCGAAGGCGCTGGCCGAGTTCGAGCGGAGAGTGGCGTCCCTGCGGGACGGTGACGGGACCGTGCGGTGGTATCCGTTCTGACCGGTGGACGGGTGCGGGTCGTCGGTGGCTGGTCGCGGCCACGCGGCCGAGCCGCACATTGATACAGCCCCGCGCCCCTAGGGGGTCTCCTCGCCCTGGATGAGAAGCGCCGCCCTCCGCAGTTCCGTCACCACCGTGCGGACGGCTCTCCTCGCGGTTCGCTCCGGCCGGTACAGGGCGTCGATGTGGCGCCTGGCCCGTACCCCGCTCAAGGGCCTCAGGACCAGTGCCGGATGCCGGCGCGTCGTCCAGCGGGGCATCAACGCCAGGCCGCCGCCCGCCGCCACCACCTCCGCCGCCACCGCGAACTCGTTGATGCGGTGGGCCAGATGCGGGCGCCGGCCCGCGGCCGCCGCGATCGCCTCGATGGTGGCCATGACGGGGAAGCCGTCGTGGACGGTGATCCAGGGCTCGCCCGCCACGTCCGCCGGGGTCACCCGGCGCCGTGCCGCCAGCGGGTGGCCGGCCGGCATGGCCACGTCCAGGGGCTCGCGCAGGAGCGTCGTGGCCGTCACCGTGGGCGGCCAGCCGGGGGCGTGGTCGAGGCGGTGGGCCAGGACGATGTCGTACGCGCGGGTGAGGCGGGGGAAGTCCTCCTGCGGGACGTCCTCGTCGGCCAGCCTCGGCACCGGCGTGCCGGGGTCGGCCAGGGCGCGCAGCAGCAGCGGGAAGAAGGCCGCGCCCGCGCTGTGGAAGGCCGCCACCGAGACCTCGGCGTCGGGCCGGTCCTCGAACTCCTCGACCGTGTGCCGGGCCCGGGCCAGCGCCGTCTCCACCTCGACGGCCGCGCCCGCCAGCGCCTGCCCGGCGTCCGTGAGCACCAGCCGCCTGCCGTCGCGCTCGGTCAGCGGCACCTTCACCGACCGCTGCAACAGCCTGAGCTGCTGCGAGATCGCCGACGGGGTCACCAACAGGGCCTCGGCGACGGCGGTGACGCTGCCCAGTTCGCCCAGTTCCCGCAGGATCCGCAGCTGTCGTTCGTCCACCGGGACAGTGTAGGAGTACTGAAAGATCGTTGAAGAAAGTGGCTCTGGGCTTCAGGGACGAAGGGGTGCAGGCTGGGCGGGTGTCCGACGCCCGCCGTACCGACCTGGTACTCCTGCTGGTCGCGATCGTCTGGGGTTCGAGCTATCTCTCCGCCCAGACCGCGACCTCCGCCCTCCCCGTCCTGCTGGTCCTCTTCGCCCGCTACGCCCTGTCCGCGCTCGCCTGCCTCGGCGTCGTCGCCTCCCGCGGGCGAGGCCCGCGCCGGTGGACCCGCGAGGAGCTGCGGGCCGGGGTGCCCCTCGGGCTCACCCAGGCCGCCGTCCTGGTCGTCGAGACCTACGGCGTCGCCCACACCAGCGCCGCCAACGCGGGCCTCATCATCAGCCTGACCATCGTCCTCACCCCCCTCCTCGACCGGACCGGTCACCGGGGCGGCCTGCCGCCCGTGTTCTACGCGGCCGCCGGTGTGTGCGTCCTGGCCGTCGGACTCCTCATGGCGGGCAACGGCTTCCACGCGCCCCGCCTCGGCGACCTGCTGATGCTGGGAGCCGCCGTCGTCCGGGCCGGGCATGTCGCCCTGGTCGGCCGGCTCACCGCGGGCCGGGCGGTACGGCCGCTGCACCTCACCACCGTGCAGACCCTCGTCGGCACGGTCCTGTTCCTCCCCCTGGCAGCGCGCGACCTTCCCACCCTGGCCCACGCGGACCCGGCCACCTGGACGCAACTGCTCTACCTCGCGCTGTTCTGCAGCGTGTTCGCCTTCCTCGCCCAGACCTGGGCCGTGCAGCGCACCTCGGCCAGCCGCGCCAGTCTCCTGCTGGGCACCGAACCGATCTGGGCCGCGGCGGCGGGAGTCGCCCTGGGCGGCGAGCACTTCACCGTACTGACCGGGCTCGGAGCGGTCATGATGATCACCGGCACCTACTGGGGACAGTCCGTGGAGCGTGCCCATCGCACAACCGCCCTGCCCCGCACCGAAGTCCAGCCCACCGAAGAGGACACCCGATGCCCGGCGACGACGCCTGCGACACCTACGACACCTACGACCGTCTGATCTCGCTGCTCGACACCTCCCGGGTCGACTACCGGCTGATCGACCACGACCCCGAGGGCAGCACCGAGGCCGTGTGCGCGCTGCGCGGCCATCCCGCCTCCGAGGCCGCGAAGTGCATCGTGCTCAGGGTCAAGGTGGACCGCCGGACCACCCGGCATGTCCTCGCGGTCGTCCCCGGGGACCGGCGCGTGGACCTGGACGCGGTCCGGGAGCTGTTCGCCGCGCGCTACGTCGGGTTCAGCGATGCGGGGACCGCCGAGCGGCTGGCCCGTGCGATCCCCGGCACGGTGCTGCCGTTCAGCTTCGATCCCGAACTGGAGGTCGTGGCCGATCCGGAGGTCGTGAAGCAGCCCCGGCTGTACTTCAACGCCGCGCGGCTCGACCGCTCGCTGTGCATGGCGGGGGCCGACTACGAGCGCCTGGCGGGACCCCGGGTGGAGCCCGTCGCGAGCCCTCCGGTCCCGGCTGTACCGCAGGGGTGACGCGGACCGGGGTGAGGGGCTCTCACACCGTCTCGTCGGCCGGCTCGCGCAGCGGCCAGGTGCCGTCGACCACCGCTGTCGCGTCGCCCTTGCGGCGCAGGAAGTCCTGGAAGTCCGCCGCCCACTCGGCGTACCACTCGATCTGACGGCGGTGCAGGTCCGCCGGGCCGAGGCCCGCGACCTTGGGGTGCCGGACGGCTATCGCGCAGGCCAGCCTGGCCGCGGCGAGGGCGTCCGCCCCGGCGTCGTGGGCGGCGTCGAGGGCGATGCCGTACTCGGTGCAGACCGCTTCGAGGTTGCGCTTGCCGCGGCGGTAGCGGTCCACCGAGCGGTCGATGGTGTACGGGTCGATGACCGGTGCCGGGTCGAGGCCGCCCAGGCGCTCACGCAGGGACGGCAGGCCGTACCGGCGCAGTTCGGCGGAGAGGAGGCTCAGGTCGAAGGCGGCGTTGTAGGCGACGACCGGGACGCCCGTCTTCCAGTAGGCCGTGAGGACGTCCGCGACGGCGTCGGCGACCTGGTCGGCGGGGCGGCCCTCGGCTGCGGCCCGCTCATTGCTGATGCCGTGCACCGCCACGGCGTCCGCCGGGATCTCCATGCCCGGGTCCGCCAGCCACTCCCGGCGCCCCAGCGGCTGCCCGTCCCTGACCTCGATCACGGCGGCCGTGACGATGCGCGCCTCGCGCGGATCGGTGCCGGTGGTCTCCAGGTCGAAGCCGATCAGCAGCTCTCGGTACCAGCCCATGGGCGGTCCCCCTTCTTGGTGGTGCTTTCCCCCAGTGGTCTCCACCTTCCCATGCGCCACTGACAATCAGAGGACCGCGTTCCGCTTGGCGCCCCGCCCGAGGGGACGTTCAGGACACCGGTCGCGAATCCGCCCAGTTCATCTCGAACTCCTCGCGGTAGGTCGGGAAGAGACCGCTGTCGTCCACATCGCCCGCCTTGACCACCCGGTTGCCGTTGCGCAGCACGAGGACCGGTGCCTCCATCCCCCGCGACCGGCGCAGATAGGACTGCACGACCGCGATCCCGTCCGAGCCGTCGCCGTCCACGAGGTAGGCGGTGAAGCGCGGGGTGTCGTCGTAGACCTGGATCTCGAAGGCGCCCGGGTCCCGCAGCCGGGACCGCACCCGGCGCATGTGCAGGATGTTCATCTCGACGGCGCGGCTCAACTCCCCGCGCTTCATGCCCAGTTCCCGCTCGCGCCGCTTGACGGCGCTGGAGGCCGGGTTCAGGAAGAGCAGCCGCACCCGGCAGCCGGCCTCGGCCAGGCGCACCAGTCGGCGGCCGGAGAAGTTCTGCACCAGGAGGTTGAGGCCGATGCCGACGGCGTCGAGGCGGCGGGCGCCGCCGAAGATGTCCTCGGCGGGGAACTGCCGCAGCAGCCGCACCCGGTCGGGGTGCACGGCCACCACGTCGGCGTACCGGTCGCCGACCAGGTCCTCGACCGCGTCGACGGGCAGCCGGCGGGCGGAGGGCACGTCACCCCCGGCGCCGAGCATCTCGAGGAGCTTGGCGGAGGCGCGCTCGGCCTGGCCGAGGACCGCCTCGGACAGGGCCCGGTTGCGGGAGACGACGTTGCGGGTCACCTCCAGTTCGTCCAGGGCCAGTTCGACGTCACGGCGCTCGTCGAAGTAGGGCTCGAAGCACGGCCAGTGCTGCACCATCAGCTCGCGCAGCTGGGGCAGCGTGAGGAAGCTGAGGACGTTGTCGTCGGCGGGGTCGAGCAGATACCCCTTGCGGCGGCTGACCTCGCGGACGGCGACGGCGCGCTGGACCCACTCCTGTCCGGCGGGGCCGGCGGCCGCGACCACCCAGTCGTCGTGGCCGTGGACGGGTTCGTAGATGGGACGCAGAACAGCGGCCACGACCGCGCGCAGCCGCTGTTCGACGAGGTTCAGCCAGATGTAGGCCCGGCCGGCCCGCTGTGCGCGCGTCCGCACCTCGCGCCAGGCGTCGGCGTCCCAGTCCAGCTCCGGACCGATCGTCGCTCCCGCGTCCATCGGTCGTGCCAGGGACACCGTGCCGGGCGGGGCGTCTGCGGAGTTCCCCTCGTGACCCTCGTCACCAGGGGGCAACTCCAGCCCTCCCGAGCCCACCCGCGCACCGCCTTCCGCTCCCCCGAGCACTCCCCTTGCCAACGATCAAGGAAGGGTACTCCGGGAGCGGTCGGCGGTGCAGCCGGATGGACAGGGTCAATCTCAACTACCCCATTCCCAGTGACCGTTCTGCCCGGCGAGCTCGGCCGGAGTGAGCGGATTCATAGCCGTGACGTCCCTGGGGGCGATGGAGAATCCCTGCCAGTGGACCGGCATGGGCTGCTGGTCCTCGTCCCGCGCGATGTGGTGGAAGCCCACGTTCATCCAGACCACCGGGTGGGTCAGGCTCTGGCCGTTGACCCACTTGTCGACGGACTTGCCCGCCGCGGTCCCGCAGTCGCCGGTGTTGTTGCTGGCGAACTGCTCGCACGGGTTGTACTCGGTGAAGTACACGTCGTGCTTGGTGAAGGAACGGCCCGGGTACTTGGTGCTGGGGCCGGGGACGATCTCGTACGACCGCGGGTGCCAGTCCTTGTTCTTGCCGACCGCGCTGACCATGCGCCACCAGCGGTAGCTCTTGGCGTCGCCGGCGAGTTCCTTGGTGACCGGCGTGCGGGTGGTCTTGACGGTCGCGGTCTGCTGGCCCTGGGCGGCCGCGGTGACTGTCGAGTCGTACTGCTCGACCCGGTTCTTGGAGGAGCCGTCGAGGGCGAAGTCCAGGCGCCAGAAGGCGTTGTGGCTGTGGCTGGTGGCCTGGGCGCGGGGGCCCTTGCCGATCGGCCAGCCGCGGCCGTCGCCGGCGTCGTAGTCCTCGTAGGAGAGGCTGCCGGTCGCGCCGAGGTTCATGGTGACGGTGCCGTCGTCCTGGAAGCGCCACTCGGTCATGTACTCGTACCAGCCGACCTGGTTGACCGTGTAGACGAGCAGGTCCTTGCCCTGGGCCTGGTAGACCTTGTTCGCGCTGTCGCCCTGCATGCGGTAGGCGTGGCCGCGGGAACGGGTCGTGGTGCACAGGCCGTTGACCTCGGCGCGGTCCGGGTCCCAGGAGTCCGGGACCTTGACCTTCTTGATGGTGCCGCCGGGGCATTCGCCCGGGTCCAGGTTCATCAGGCCCTGCGCGAACCCGAAGCCCGTCAGGTCGTCGTACTCGACGCTGCCGTCGTCGTAGGGGACGTGGATCTGGCCGAGCCGGGCGCTGTTGAGGACCTTGATCGGCGCGGCCTCGCCCTTGGGCTGGTAGGAGATGTCCTCCAGGACCATTCCGGCCTTGCTGTCGTAGCGCCAGCACATCCGCCAGGTCGTACCGCTGGCGAGCTTCTGCTCGATCTTGTAGGCGCTGCTGCACTCCGCCGCGGCCGCGGCGGCGACCCCGGGCTGGGCGGCGGCAGGTCCCGCTCCGGTCGTGACACCGGCGGCCAGCGCGGCCACGGAAACGCCGAGGGCCGCGTGCCTGCGCGCGCGGCTGATTCTGTTGACACGCATGAAGAAATGACTCCCTTGCGGAAGGAGCAGGTGGGAAAAGTGGACGGACGAAGGCGGGTCAGCTGTCGAGCTTGGCGACCTTGCGGGCGCTCAGATCGATCACGAAGGCCCTGGCGTCGATCCAGGGGCCGTTCTTCACCTTCGGGAACAGCCGTACGCAGCGGTGCTCGCCGCACTTGTCGAGAGCCGCGGGCTGGCCGCCCGGGACGGCCCGGTACACGGCGCCGGTGAGCAGCAGCTGGTCGGCGTTGGTCAGTTCCTTGTCGGTGGCGTCCTTGTAGTCGGCCTTCAGGTCCGCGCCGAGCGGGTCGGCGATCAGCAGGCTCGCGGCCTCGGCGTACTCGGCGCTGCTCAGCGGCGGCTGGACGCCGTGCTGGGTGCCGGTCGCGACGACCTTTCCGCTGTCGAGGTCGACGGTCCTGGTGACCAGGGTGTCGTCCCGGTAGTCGTAGAACGTCACGTTTGCGCGGCGGGGCGCGTTCGGGTCGTCCAGTTCGCCGGCCTTCGGGTCGGCGAGGTCCACGGTGAGGCGCTCGGGGCCGCGCTCGCCCTCGACGTCCTCGCTGGAGCTCATCATCTGCGGGTTCACGGCGATCTGCTCGACCCGCTCGATCTCGTCGTCGGTGAGCGGGTCGCGGCCCTTGCCCTTCTCACCCTCGGCGGCCGGGGCCTGCTCGACGACCCCGGGCGCGACGGCCCCGTCGGCGCCCTGTCCCGCCTGTGCCGCGGACTGTCCCGAGGCCGCCTTGCCGCCCCCCGTGTCGTCCGCCCCCGCCGTGCCCGGCAGGGTGATCCCGACCATCACGGCGGTCCCGGCCACCGCGATGGCCGCACCTGCCACCACCTTCCCGAGGTGGCGGTGCACTATCTTGCGCACATCTTCCCCCTACTCCCCGGGCATGGTCCGGGAGTATGTGTCTGCCCCACTGGTTCGGCACAGGGGATGCTGTGATCGCCCTGTGCTCCGGTCGATCGGTAAGAGGGACGTAAGTCATAGGTGGTTCCATCACTTTCGGGGACACTCGGGGCCTAGGGGCCCCACGCGGCGCGGGACAGCTGAAAGAGTCGTTTCATGCAGGTCTGGCCTGGAGAGGCGTATCCACTCGGTGCCACGTACGACGGCGCCGGTACCAACTTCGCGGTCTTCACGGAGGCGGCGAACCGAGTAGAGCTGTGTCTGTTGCACGACGACGGCTCGGAAACGGCGGTGGAACTGCGCGAGAGCGACGCGTTCGTCCGGCACGCGTATCTGCCCGGCGTCATGCCCGGACAGCGCTACGGCTTCCGTGCGCACGGTCCGTACGCTCCCGAACGCGGACTGCGCTGCAACTCGTCGAAGCTGCTGCTCGACCCTTACGCGCGCGCGATCAGCGGCTCGATCCGCTGGGGCGAGGAGGTGTACGGCTACCACTTCGACTCGCCCGACAAGCGCAACGACCTCGACTCGGCGCCGCACACCATGACGTCGGTCGTGGTCAACCCGTACTTCGACTGGGGCGACGACCGGCGGCCGCGGATCGGGTACCACGAGACGGTGATCTACGAGGCGCACGTCAAGGGTCTCACCATGCGGCACCCGGGGCTGCCCGAGGAGCTCCGGGGCACCTACGCCGCGCTCGCGCACCCCGCGATCATCGAGCACCTGGTGGAGCTCGGTGTCACCACCCTGGAGCTGATGCCGGTCCACCAGTTCGTGAACGACCACCGCCTGGTCGACATGGGCCTGAACAACTACTGGGGCTACAACACCATCGGTTTCTTCGCCCCGCACAACGCGTACGCCTCCTGGGGAGACCGCGGCCAGCAGGTCCTGGAGTTCAAGTCGGCGGTCAGGGCCCTGCACGAGGCCGGGATCGAGGTCATCCTGGACGTCGTCTACAACCACACCGCCGAGGGCAACCACCTGGGCCCGACGCTGTCCTTCAAGGGCCTCGACAACCCGTCGTACTACCGCCTCACGGACGACCCCCGGTACTACATGGACACCACCGGTACCGGGAACTCCCTGCTGATGCGGTCCCCGCACGTCCTTCAGCTGATCATGGACTCGCTCAGGTACTGGGTCACCGAGATGCATGTCGACGGCTTCCGCTTCGACCTGGCGGCGACCCTGGCCCGGCAGTTCCACGAGGTGGACCGGCTGTCGTCGTTCTTCGACCTGGTGCAGCAGGACCCGGTGGTCTCCCAGGTGAAGCTGATCGCCGAGCCGTGGGACGTCGGCGAGGGCGGCTACCAGGTGGGCAACTTCCCGCCGCTGTGGACCGAGTGGAACGGCAAGTACCGCGACACCGTACGGGACCTGTGGCGGGGCGAGCCGCGCGCGCTGGCGGAGTTCGCGTCCCGGCTGACCGGTTCCTCCGACCTCTACCAGGACGACGGTCGGCGCCCGCTGGCCTCGATCAACTTCGTCACCTGTCACGACGGCTTCACCCTGCACGACCTCGTCTCCTACAACGACAAGCACAACGAGGCCAACGGCGAGGACAACCGCGACGGCGAGAGCCACAACCGGTCCTGGAACTGCGGGGCCGAGGGCGAGACCGACGACCCCGAGGTGCGGGAGCTGCGCGCCCGCCAGATGCGCAACTTCATCGCCACGCTCATGCTGTCCCAGGGCGTGCCGATGATCAGTCACGGCGACGAGGTCGCGCGCACCCAGCGCGGCAACAACAACGCCTACTGCCAGGACAGCGAGCTGGCCTGGGTGCGGTGGCCGGAGGACGCCGGCGACGGCGACGGCGACGGGACCGCCGGGCTCGGCGCCGAGCTGCTGGCCTTCACGCGCGCGATGGTGTGGCTGCGCAAGGACCACCCGGTCTTCCGGCGCCGCCGCTTCTTCCACGGGCGGCCCGTGGAGGGCACCCACGACGAGCTGTCGGACATCGCCTGGTTCACTCCCGAGGGCAAGGAGATGGCCCAGCGGGACTGGGACCGTGCGCAGGCCTCGGCACTGACGGTCTTCCTCAACGGCAACGCCATCTCCGAACCCGGCACCCGCGGGGAACGCATCACCGACGACTCGTTCCTGCTGATGTTCAACGCCTCGCCCAAGACGCTGGACTTCGTGGTGCCGGTCAATCACGGCCGGCAGTGGGAGGTCGTCGTCGACACCGCCCGGCCGGACGGGGTGCCGGCCGGGACGGGGGCGAAGGTGCAGGCCGGGGACCGGCTCACGCTGGTGGACCGCAGCATGGCGGTGTTGCGGAGGCCCGTGTAGGGGAGGACGGGACCGTATCGTCGGGACGATCCCGTGCCGTCGCAACGAAACGGTCCCGTCCTCGCTCCCGGTGTCACGACGGCACGGGATCGTCCCGACGTCCCCGCCCGGGGCACATGGAGCACCCGATGACACGAAAGGCCGCAGGGCGGGTACGTAGCTCTGCATGACACCTGAGCGACCCGACCCGTCGGTGCCGACGGCCACGTACCGGCTGCAGCTGCAGCCCGAGTTCCCGTTCGCGGCGGCGGCGGAGGCCGTGCCGTATCTGGCCTCGCTGGGCGTCTCGCATCTGCACCTGTCCCCCGTCCTCGAGTCCGTCCCCGGTTCGCGGCATGGCTACGACGTCGTGGACCACGCGCGCGTGCGCGCGGAACTGGGCGGTGAGGACGGCCTGCGAGCCCTGTCGCGCACCGCCCGGGAGCACGGGCTCGGGCTGGTGGCGGACATCGTGCCGAACCACATGGCGATGGACCCGCGCCACAACCGCGCCCTGTGGGAGGTCCTGCGGGAGGGGCCGAAGTCGCCGTACGCGCGGTGGTTCGACATCGACTGGGAGGCACAGGGCGGCCAGGTGCTGCTGCCGGTGCTGGGGGGTCCGGTCGGCGGGGAGCTCGGCAACCTCACGGTGGACGGCGAGGTGCTGCGCTACTACGACCATGTGTTCCCGCTCCGCGAAGGCACCGGGGACCTGCCCCTGCCGCAGCTCCTGGACGCGCAGTGGTACCGGCCGGTGTGGTGGCGGCTGGCCCGCACGGAGCTCAACTACCGGCGTTTCTTCAGCATCTCGGAGCTGATCGGGGTGCGGGTCGAGGACCCGGAGGTGTTCGAGGCCACCCACGCCAAGATCCTCCAGCTGCTGCACGAGGGGGTGGTGGACGGGCTGCGGGTCGACCACCCCGACGGCCTCGCCGACCCCGACACGTACCTCCAGCGGCTGCACGAGGCCACCGGCGGGCGCTGGACGATCGTGGAGAAGATCCTCGCCGACGGCGAGCAGCTCCCTGCGGCCTGGCCCGTGGCCGGCACCACGGGGTACGACGCCCTGCGGCACATCGACGGGCTGTTCACGGATCCGGCCGGGTTCGGTGAACTCCTAGGCCAGTACCGCCGGTTCGCGGCCCCGCAGACCGACCGGGGCGGTGACTGGGCGGCGACGGCGCGCCGGGCGGCGTACAAGGTCATCACGCACGAGCTGGCCACCGAGACCGACCGGCTGACCCGGGTGGCGGCACGCGTGTGTGCCACGTCCCCGGAGCCCGCCCTGCGCGACCGCGCGCCCTGGGCGCTGCGCACCGCGCTCCAGGAACTGCTGGTGCGGATGGAGGTCTACCGGCCCTACGGCTCCACGGACGCCGCCTCGGTCGTCACCGAGGAGGCCGCGGCCGAGGCCCGGCTCGCCTTCGTGGTCCCCGAGGAGGCGGGCGCCGTCGACGTCGTACGGGATCTGGTGCTGGGGCGGGCCGGTGCCGGGCCGGACCAGGTGGAGTTCCGCACCCGGTTCGCGCAGACGGCGTCGGCGCTGCGGGCCAAGTCCGTGGAGGACACGGCGTTCTACCGGTACGTACCACTGCTGTCGGCGACCGAGGTGGGCGGGAACCCCGGGAGTCCGGCCGTCTCGCCCGAGGAGTTCCACGCCTACTGCACGCGCGTGCAGCGCGACTGGCCGCTGACGGGGACCGTGGTGTCGACGCACGACACCAAGCGCAGCGCCGATGTGCGCGCGGCCCTGGCCGTGCTCACCGAGTGCCCCGCGTGGTGGGCAGACACGCTGGCCGAGGTGACCCGCGCCGGCGAGGGCGTGCCGGACGCACAGCTGGCGTGGGCGGCCTGGCAGACGGTGTTCGGGCTCGGTCCCGCGGCGCCCGAGCGGGTGCGCGGGGCGCTGCTGAAGCATGTGCGCGAGGCGGGCCTGTACACGAGCTGGACGGAGCAGGAGCCGGCGTACGAGGAGGCGGTGGCGGAGTTCGTCGCGGCGGGGCCGTGCGGGCCGCAGAGCGAGCAGGTGGCCGCGTTGCGCACCCGCCTCGAACCGCACATCCGGGCGAACGAGCTGGGCACGGCCCTGGTGCAGCTGACGATGCCCGGGGTGCCGGACGTGTACCAGGGCACGGAAGGCCGGTATCTGGCGCTGGTCGACCCCGACAACCGGCGGCCGGTGCGGTTCCCGCCGGAGGATGCCGGCGACAAGGGGGCGCTCACCTCGGCGGCGCTGCGGCTGCGCCGTCGCCGGCCGGACGTCTTCGGGGACGCGGCGACGTACACACCGCTGGCGGCACAGGGGCCCTCGACGGCGCACTGTCTGGCGTTCACGCGCTCCGGGGAGGTGCTCACCGCGGTGACCCGGCTGTCGCTGCGGCTGGCGGAGGCGGGCGGCTGGCGGGAGACGGTGCTGCCGCTGCCGCCGGGCGTGTGGCGCGACGTGCTGGTGCCGGAGCGGGAGTTCTCCGGGCACGCGCGCGTGGCGGAGCTTCTGGGCGAGTCGCCGGTGGCGCTGCTGGAGCGGGTCGCCACCGACTGACCAGGAGTGGGTGGACGAGGCGGGTGCACGTCGCGGAGGCCGGTGGCGGCCGGGTGCTCGGGGTGCGTCTGGTGGGACCGCAGGTGCCCGAGACGGTCGCCGAGAGCCGGCTGATCGTCGGCTGGGACGCCGGGGCCGCCGATGCGGCCCGGCGGGTGCACCCGCATCCGACGCTGTCGGAGGCGGTCGGCGAGGCGTTCCTGACGCCGGCAGGGCGCGGGCTGCACCAGCAGTGACGCCGGGGCCGCCGGCGGGGGCCCGGACAACCCGGCTGGCGCCTACGGCTCTACCCGCTGCCGGTAAATGCATCTGGGCGCCCCCTGGAGGCTCCCCGCGGCCTGCTTGACACCTCAACCAGACCGTGGGGTACTGCGGATTGCGAGGCCGGTCGGACGTGTCGGGGGTGAGTCTCCTGCCGGAGCTGCGCTACCCCACGGTGACCGAACTGGTCCGGTCCGCGCGGGCGTTGACCGCGCGCCGGCCCGGTGTCTGCCGGCTGCGGCAGGTGGGTGTCTCGCGCGCGGGCAGACCCCTCCACGTGCTGTCGATCGGCCAGTCCGGCAGGGCCGTCCTGGTGGTCGCGGGCGCCCACGCGAACGAGCCGACCGGCGGCCCGGCCGCTCTGGCGGTGGCCCGACGGGTGCTGGCCGAGCCGGAGTTGCGGGCGGACACGTCCTGGCACTTCCTGCTGTGCGCGGATCCCGACGGGGCGAGTCTGCACGTCACCCCGGCGCCGCGCAGTCTCCTCGACTACCACCTCGGCTTCTTCCGGCCGGCCGGGGCGGAGCAGCCGGAGTGGGCACCCGCGATGCTCCCGCCGGACCGGTTGCCGCCCGAGACCCGAGCCCTGACCCGGCTGATAGACGAGGTGCGGCCCTACGTCCAGGTGAGCTTGCACGCCACGGATCTGGGCGGCAGTTGGGTGCAGTTGACGAAGGACGTGCCGGGGATCGCCGAGCCGTTCGCCAAGTCGGCCGTGGAGCTGCACATTCCGGTGGAGACCGGCGCCTCGGACGCGGCGGGCTGGCCGGCGTCCGGGCCCGGGGTGCATGTGATGCCGGCGCCGGGCGCGGGGGCGGCGTACCCGAGCATGCCGGACGACGCGCGGCTCAGCACCTGGTACCACGCGCACCGCCACGGCGGTCTGACGGCGGTGGTCGAGGTGCCGATGTGGGCGAGCGACCTGGTGGACGATCCGGCCCGGCATCCGGCGCCGGCGGCGGCGATGCGGTGGCTGGCGGGGCGGCTGCTGCGCCAGTCGCGGGCGGTGGACCGGGTGCTGGCGGACGCGCTGCCGCGCCTGACGGGCGCCGAGGGACCGCTGCTGCGGGCCGCCACCTGGTGCCTGGAACTGGTGCCGGGGCTGGCCGCGGACTGGATCAGCACCCGGCCCGCCGACGACACCAGGGCGTACATCGGCAGTGTGGACGCGTTCTCCCGTCGGCTGCCGCTGCGTGCCGCGGCCATGCTGCTGCGGGTCCTGCGGGACGCCGACGACCGCGCGGCCCCGCGTCTGGAACGGCTCGTCGAGGAGTGGAGCGTCTCCTTCGCGGAACGTTTCGGGGCCCGCTGGGTGCCGTTGGAGCACCAGGTCGAGCACCAGGCCCGTACGGTCGTGACGGTGGCGCTGCACGCGCGTGAGCGGGCCCGCTGAGCCGGCCTCGCCCACGCGCGCGGACGTCTCAGCCGTCGAGGGCGAAGACCGCCCCGGTCCGGGCCCTCAGCACACAGGGGTTCGAGAAGGTCCGCCGGTACTCGACCGGGCGCCCGTTCCACTGCCCACCGGCCCGTGCCGTGACCGGCGCGTAGAGCATCGGGCAGTAGACGTCCGCGGGCGCGAGTGCGTCGATGTCGCCGCCGACGGAGTCCAGTTGCGCGCAGGCCTCGGCCGCGCGGCCGTGCCCCTGGGGCGGGTCGCACAGCAGGAGGGTGCCGCGTGTGTCGCTGGAGCGGCCGTCGCCTGTGGTCACCGTGAGGTAGAGGTGGTCGCCGCCGGCGAAGGACCCGGCCGTCGCGGGGGACGCGGCGGCCAGGAGCAGGGCGGCCGCCGTCAGAGCCAGGTGTGCCGCTCGCCGTACCGCTGTCGCTGAGCTGGTGTACGTCATTCCCGATGCATCGGCACGGCGGCCCCGGATCCCCAGCCCGGCTCACCCGAACGGGAGCGGGCGGGCACCTCCCGAGCGGCGAGTTCGAAGGCGGCGAGCACCACCCGGGACTGGTACTCGATCTGGCGCGGGACCGGGATCCAGCGCGCCCCGCAGCCGTCGCGGTAGTCGGCGCACCACAGGTCGACGAGCCGGTCCAGTTCCGGCAGCGCTCCGACCGGGTCGGCGCCCGCGCGGGTCACCAGCTGGTGCAGCAGACCGGCCGTACGCAGGGCGAGGCGCCGTCCGGCGATGCGCAGTGCGGCCAGGTGGCCGACGTTGAGCGGGGGCATCGGGCGGCCGCCGTCGTGGACGTCGGGGTCCCAGGCGTCGGCGAGTCCGGGGCAGACCAGTAAATAGTCCTCGACCGGGGCGAGCAGCCGGGCCGCGTCGGGGGCGGCCGAGACATGCGGGCGGATCCGCGTAAGGACGTCCTCGAGGAGTCGCGCGTCGCGGCGCAGTGTGTGGCTGACGGTGCGCAGCACGGCGGCCGCGTCGGCGGGGGTGCCGCCGTCCTCCACACCGGCCACGCCCCACATGGGCGCCTCGACGACGGCGGTCACGGTGCCGTACCGGTGCGGGTGGTACCAGGTCGACTCGACGGCGGCCTCGGTGATGGCGGCGGCCAGGTCGCCGCGGCGCGGTGGCGGGATCCGGTAGACGGCGGGGCCGAGGCTCGGCCAGTAGAGGGTGTCGTACGGGCCGAGCTCGCGCGGGATGCGCAGCCGGGACGCGGTGTGGGCGACGCGCCGGGCGAGGCCGGGCAGGTCCTGGGTGAGCTCTACGAAGCCGCCGCCCACGTCGACCCCGTGCAGGGAGCACTGGAGAAAGGGCCGCAGTTCGTCCTGGAGCGCGAGCAGGGTGCGGGTCTCCGGCAGTGCGGCGGCCTCCGCGCCGTCGGGCAGCCACTCGGGCTGTTCGCCGAAGCCGGGCCGGAAGAAGTTGCGGAAGTAGCGGCCGAGGGAGTACGGGCCGCGCAGCCAGCCCTCGTTGCGGCGCAGGCCGTCGGGGTCGAGGCAGAGCAGCAGGTTCCAGGTGGCGTCGGCCCCGACGGTGAGCCGGGGGTCGGCCAGGGCGCGTTCGGCGAGTCTGAGGGCGGTGCCGCCGCCGACGGGTTCGTTGGCGTGCGGGCCCGCGACCACGAGGGCCTGGCGGCTGCCGTGGCCGACGGAGAGCAGCCACAGGGGGGTGCCCGCGCGGGAGGTGCCGGCGCGGCGCAGCCGGGCGTCCGCCGGATGGCGGGCGACGAGCGCCGCGGCCCGCGCGCCGAGCTCGTCGACGGTCGGGTAGCGGAGGAGGGGCGGCAGGGCACACCTCCACAATGTGGTGCCGTCGGTTCACCTGATGTGCATGGTGTACGCACAGTCAGTCACGACTTGGGGGGTACGTCAACACCGTGAGACGGAACATGTTGAGGCCGCAACCGCACGTAAATCCCAGGCCAGAGGTGAGGTGGGGCTCAGTCGGCTGCGAGCCGGAAGGCCATCCGGCCGAACCCGACCTGATCGCCCTCGCGGACCACGGCGGCGCCGATGACCCGTCGGCCGTTGACCGTGGTGCCGTTCGTGGAGCCGAGGTCGCGCAGGACCCACATGCCGCCCTGGCGGCTGAGTTCGGCGTGCACGCGGGAGACGGTCTCGTGGGTCAGCCGCAGGCCGTTCGCCGGATCGCGGCCGATGCGCAGCGCGTGCCCGCTGCCGGGGTGCGGCAGCAGCAGCTTGGGCAGGCGCTCGGCCTGCCACGCCCTGCGCAGCCGCACGGTGAAGCCGGAGACGGCCTCGACGGTGCCGAACACCAGCCGGGAGACGCGGCTCTCCTGGGGCAGGTCCGCGGTGAGCACGGCGAGTTCGTCGGACCGGCGCGCGACGAGGGCCAGTTCCATCCGGCGCACGAACGTGTCGTGCGACAGGCGGCCCATGGCGACGCCGTCACGGAGCACCTTCAGCACCTTGTCGCGCTCCGCGTCGGACAGCCGCGCGGGGTACGTGTTGAACTCGAAGGACGACGTCACGTTGGTGATTGTCGGGCAGTGGACCCCGGGTGTCCAGAAAACGAGATGACGGCCCCCACCCGCGCACACCCGCCGACACCTGCCGCAAAGGGGAGGATTCCCCGGCGGATTGATCTCGTTTGAAGCACCATGGACGGGCTACATCACGGTGAACAGACGAAGGGGAACCGTCCGTGCAGTTCGAGGTGTGGGCACCGCAGGCCGGCCGTGTGACGCTCCATTGCGGGGGCGCCACGCACGCGTTGGAGCGCGATCCGGAGCGCTCGGGATGGTGGTGGGGCGAGGCGGAGGCCGGGGACGGCACCCGGTACGGCTTCGCACTGGACGACGGCCCGGTGCTGCCCGACCCGCGCTCGCGCCGTCAGCCGGACGGCCCGGACGGGCTCAGCGCCGTCGTCGAGCACGAGCGGTACACGTGGCGCACGCGGTGGGCGGGCCGGCCACTGCCGGGCGCGGTCCTCTACGAGCTGCACGTGGGCACCTACACCTCCGAGGGCACCCTGGACGCGGCCGCCGCCCGGCTCGACCACCTCGTCGAACTCGGCGTCACCCACGTGGAGTTGATGCCCCTGTGCCCCTTCCCCGGACGGCACGGCTGGGGCTACGAGGGCGTCTCCCTGTGGGCGGTGCACGAGCCCTACGGCGGTCCCGAGGCCCTGAAGCGCTTCGTCGACCGGGCGCACGAGGCGGGCCTCGGTGTCGTCCTGGACGTGGTGCACAACCACCTGGGCCCGTCGGGCAACTACCTGCCCGCCTTCGGGCCGTACTTCACGGACACGCACCACACTCCCTGGGGCTCCGCGGTCAACCTGGACGCTCCCGGCTCCGACGAGGTGCGCGCGTACCTGCTGGGCAGCGCGCTGTCCTGGCTGCGGGACTACCGGATCGACGGACTGCGCCTGGACGCCGTGCACGCGCTCGCCGACACGCGCGCGTGCCACTTCCTGGAGGAGCTGTCCACGGCGGTCGACGCCCTCGCCGACGAACTGGGGCGGCCGCTGTTCCTCATCGCCGAGTCGGACCTCAACGACCCACGGCTCATCACACCCCGCGCCCAGGGCGGTCTCGGGCTGCACGCGCAGTGGAACGACGACTTCCACCACGCCCTGCACACCGCGCTGACCGGCGAGTCCCAGGGCTACTACGCCGACTTCGCCAGGGCGCCCCTGGCCTCGCTCGCCAAGACGCTCACCGGCGGCTACTTCCACGACGGCACCTGGTCCAGTTTCCGCGGCCGCAGCCACGGGCGTCCGCTGGACCGTACGCGCACGGCGGGGCACCGGCTGCTCGGGTACTCCCAGACCCACGACCAGGTCGGCAACCGCGCCCAGGGCGACCGTCTTGCGGCCTCCCTCTCCCCCGGCCTGGCGGCCTGTGCGGCGGCGCTCGTGCTGACCTCGCCCTTCACCCCCATGCTGTTCATGGGTGAGGAGTGGGCGGCGAGCACGCCCTGGCAGTTCTTCACGGACCACACCGACCCCGAGCTCGCCGAGGCCGTACGCCGGGGCAGGCGGCGGGAGTTCGCGGAGTACGGCTGGGCCGAGGAGGACGTGCCCGACCCGCAGGACCCGGCGACCCGCGACCGCTCCTGCCTGGACTGGTCCGAGCTCGAACGCGAACCCCACGCGCGCGTGCTCGCCTGGTACCGCCGGCTCCTCGCCCTGCGGCACGAGCAGCCCGACCTCACCGATCCCGACCTGGCCGACACCAAGGTCGCCTTCGACGCGGACCGGCGCTGGCTCGCCTTCCGCCGCGGGGACGTCCGGGTGGCCGTGAACCTCGCGAAGTCACCGGCGGCCATCCCCCTGGGCCCGCGCGAGGCCCGTGTCCTGGCGGCCTGGGAGCCGGTGGACGCGCCGGGCGCGGACGGGGTGCTGCACGTGCCCGGGGAGTCGTGCGTGGTGCTGCTGCAGGGCTGACGTCCGGGACGCCTCCGGTTCGCGGGGCGACGTACGGGACGTCCGCCGTCGGGCACCTCGCAGGGACCGGACGGAGTGACCGGTGGGGGGTGACCGGTCGGGGGTGACCGGTCGGGGGTGACCGGTCGGGGGTGACCGGTCGGGGGTGACCGGTCGGGGGTGACTGGCCGGACGTTCAATTGGCCGGGGTGACCGGACGGGGTGACCAGCCGGGAGTGGCTGGACGGGGTGACCAGCCGGGGACGTCCGGACGGGATGACCAGCCGGGGGTGACCAGTCGGCGTGGTCGGCCGGGATGACCGGACGACGTGACCGGACGACGTGCCGGCATGGCGTGACCGGACGAAATGCCCGTACGAAATGCCCGTACGAAATGCCCGTACGACGTGACCGGACGACGTGCCCGGACGACGTGCCCGGACGACGTGACCAGTCCGCGTGGGGCCGTCTACAACTCCGCGTCGTCGGTCTCCTCGTCCCGCAGCTCGGTGACGCGTTCCAGCAGGATCGCCTCCCAGGCGCGCCGCAGCCGGGTGCGCAGCAGGGGCAGGGGCTCCGGGGCGCGGCCCTCCAGGCCCGCGGCGAGGCGGATCGCGGTGTCGCAGCGGGCGAGCCACAGTCCGCGCAGGCAGGGACGGGCGCCGTACCCGGCCAGGGTGGCGGCGCGGACGGCGGCGGGCGAGCCGACGGCGAGCGCGAGGCCCGCGATGTCCTCGGCGGGGTCGCCGACGACCGTGCCGGTCCAGTCGAGGACGCCGCGCACCCTGCCGTCGGCGCTGATCACGAGGTGTTCGCCGGTCAGGGCATGGTGCACGAGGACCGCGCCACCGGGCTGCGCGGCGAGCTGGACCGCGGCCGGCGAGGTGAGCTGCTGGAGCCGGGCCGGGTCGAACTCGTCGGCCGCACGCAGGACTTCGGCGGCCCGGCCGGCCTCCCGGCGCAGCGCCTCCAGGGAGCGCGGGGCCACGCGGGGGACGCCGAGCGCCTCGGCCTGCCGTACCGGCACCTCGCGCAGCCCGGTGAGCAGGCCGGCCAGGTCGGCCTCGCCGACGGCGGACACGTCGTGCTCCTCCGCCGAGCCGCCGGGCACCTTGGTGTCGAGCGTGTAGGCCAGTCCGGGTGCCCATTCGCCCTGCGCCACGCTGGTCGGCACCGCGACCGGCACGTGCGGGCGGACCAGCTCGCGCAGCCGCAGCTCACGGCGTCTGCGGGTGGTGGCCTCGCGGTCGGCGGCGAGGCGCAGGACATGGCGGGTGCCGACCCACCAGGTGGTCTGCCCGCTCTCGGCGACGGGCCGGACCTCGGGCCCGCCCGCGTCGGACGTGCCGTCCTTGAGCAGGGAACGGACCAGCCGGCGGACCGTGTCCGCGGTGGGTGTCGGTGCCTGGGTCATGGTCGCGCCGTAGTCGCTCGGGGGTGGAAGGGCTCCTGGGGGCTGGGTCAGTCCACTATGACCATCTCGCGGGTGGTGTCGTTGAGCCTGCGGCCGCCGTTCTCGGTGACCGTGACGATGTCCTCGATGCGTACCCCGAAACGGCCCGGCAGATAGACACCGGGTTCCACGGAGAAGCACATGCCCGGGACCAGCAGTTGTTCCTCGCCCTCGATCATGTACGGCGGTTCGTGCGTGGTGACGCCGATGCCGTGCCCGGTGCGGTGGACGAAGTACTCGCCGTACCCGGCGTCGGCGATGACCGCGCGGGCCGCCCGGTCGACCTCCTGGCAGGCCACGCCGGGCCGGACCGCCCTGAAGCCCGCCTCCTGCGCCGCGCGCACGACGTCGTGCACCCGGCGTTCCTCGTCGGTGGGTTCGCCGACATGGACCGTGCGGGAAGTGTCGGAGCCGTAGCCGTCCTTGAGGCCGCCGAAGTCGAGGACGACCATGTCGCCGCGTTCGATGACCCGCTCCCCCGCCTCGTGGTGCGGGTTGGCGCCGTTGGGGCCCGAGGCGACGATGGTGAAGTCGACCTGGGAGTGGCCGAAGCGGCGCAGCAGGTCGGCGAGGTCGGCGGCCACCTCGGACTCCCGGCGGCCACCGAAGGGCACCTTCCGGACCTCCTCGAAGGCCGCGTCGGCGGCCGCTCCCGCGGCGGCCATCAGCTCCAGCTCCGCCGCGTCCTTGACGGCGCGGAGCATCGGCAGGGCCTCGGTGAGGGAGGCGTACGCCGTGCCGGGCAGGGCCTTCTGGAGGCCCAGCAGGTGCATGGCCCAGGCGTTGTCGCTGATGCCGAACCGGCCGCCGGTGTCCAGGAGGGCGGCGGTGGCGGCGTAGGGGTCCTTGCCGTCGGTCCAGTCCCGCAGGGTCAGGGCGCTCGCGCCGGCGGCCCTGGCGGCGTCCGGGGCCTCCAGGGTGGGCACGACCAGGACGGGGTCCCGTCCGGGGGCGAGGACCAGCAGGGTCAGCCGTTCTGTGACGGCGGTGGGCGCGTAGCCGGTGAGCCACACCAGGTCGGGGCCGGGGGCCACGAGGAGTCCGGCGAGCCCGGCCTCGGCGGCCGACCGTGCCGCGCGCTCCATGCGGGCCCTGTAGTCGTCGGCGGCGAAGGGCGCTGCGGTGCCGGTCATCCGGGCCTCCCTGGGCGGGTGATGGTCTTTGAGCAGCATCCTGCCCGGACGGCGAGGGCCGCGCGAGCCGGTCGGCGGGTCTTTCGGCACGGATCGGCCGGGGCGCCTGGCGTGCGTCAGCCCTCCAGGGCCATACGGACGCCGAGGAGCAGCAGGACGCCCCCGGAGACCTGTTCCAGCCGTCGGCGCACGCCCGCGCGGGACAGCACCTCCCGCAGCCGGCCGACGAACCACACATAGAGGCTGTAGTAGCCGATCTCGTAGACCGCCCAGAGCGCGGCGAGCCCGATCATGGTGGGCAGGTGGGGTGCCCCCTCGGGCACGAACTGCGGCAGGAAGGACAGGGCGAAGACGGCCGCCTTGGGATTGGCGAGGTTGAGCAGCAGTCCCGCGCGGTAGACGGCCAGGCCGGTCCTGCCGGGGCTCTCCCAGCCGCCGTCGCCGCCGGCCTTCTCGGCCCGGCGCGCCTGGCGCAGCGCCTGGACGCCGAAGGCGACGAGCACGACGGCACCGGCGATCCGCATCACGTCGTAGGCGATCTCGGAGGCCGTCAGCAGCGCGGTCAGGCCGAGGGCTGCGACGACGCCCCAGAGGAACACGCCGGTCTCGTTGCCGAGCACGGTCAGGAGGCCGGAGCGCCTGCTGTGCAGGGACTGCTTGATGATCAGCACGGTGCTCGGGCCGGGTGACGCGGCGATGAGGGTGCAGGCCCCCAGGAAGGCGATGAGCGTGGTCGGCATGGGCTCATCGTGGCGTCCGCGGCCGGATCCGGACCAGTGGTTTTCCGCCGCCGGACGACGGGAGGGACTTGATCGGGCATCCCACCTAATGCTTGGATCCAATAGCAACCATTAGACGAGGGGGTACGTCGTGCTCGTGCTCGCACACATCAGCGATCTGCATCTCGACGGGACCGCACGCGCGACGGAGCGCGCCGAGCGGGTGCGCGACCGGCTGTGGCAGCTGCCGGGGCGGGTGGACGCCCTGCTGGTGACCGGTGACATCGCGGATCACGGTGCGGAGGCGGAGTACGAGGAGGCCGCGCGCATCCTGGGACTGCACGAGGGCGACGCGCCCTTCCCGGTGCTCACCTGCCCCGGCAACCACGACAGCCGCGGCCCGTACGGCAAGGCCCTGCTGCGCCGGCCCGCCGCCGACGGGCCGGTGAACAGCGTGCGGGTCTTCGACGGCGGTGCGGTGCTGATGTGCGACTCCAGCATCCCGGGGAGCGACGAAGGGGCCCTGGACGACGAGACGTACGACTGGATCGAGGCGACGCTCGACGACCTCGGCGGCAGCCGTCCGGCGCTGCTGGCCTTCCATCATCCGCCGGTGGCGGTACACCACCCCCTGCCCGACTCCTACCAGCTGCAAGACCGCGCGCGGCTGGCCGCGCTGCTGGAACGGCGGCCGGAGATCGCCGGACTGATCACCGGTCACGCGCACACGCCGACGGCGACCGTGTTCGCCGGGCGGCCCCTGATGGTCGGACCCGGGGTGACATGGACGCTGCGACTGCCGTGGGAGGGCGAACAGATCGCGGACCGGGACGCGCCGGTGGGGCTGGCCTTCCATGTACTGGACGACGAGCGACGGCTCACCACGCACTTCCGCGTGGTCAGGTGACGACGCCCGGAACGGCCGTCAGCTGCTGGTAGCCGCCGCTGCGGTGGCGGACCGTCAGCACGACCTCGCGGCCGGGGCGGGCGCGCGCGACGGCGCGCGCGAGATCCTCGGCCCCGTCGATGCGGGTCCGGCCGAGGGCGAGGAGTACGTCGCCCCGGACCAGGCCGGCCGCGTAGCCCGGGCCGGGGACGTGGACGCCGACCACCAGTGCGCCCGACTTCTCGGCGTCCACGGCCTCCAGACCGAGGGTGGCGACGGCGGGCGCGGGCGAGGCGGCGGGCGTCGGCGCCCCGGCCGACGGGACGGGGCCCCGGTGCGCCGAGGCGTGCGGCCCGCTGTGGTGAGGCCCCGCCTGCCGTCGCAGTTCGGCCAGTTTGCTCATGCCGATCACCGTGGCACCGACCGTCCCGAGACCCACCCCCGACAGCACCAGGACGGCCGCGGCGAACAGACCGAACAGCAGGGTCGTGAGCCTTCGTCCGCGCCGGCGCGCGGCGTGCGGGCGCCGGGCGGGCCCGGGCCTCCCGCCCCCGCCGGGCTCCTGACCGGGCATCGGCTTGGGACGCAGTGCAGTCTGTTCCATGGTTCGCCTCCGGCTGGATCACCACCGGCTGGTGTCTACCCGGCCCGGGGGCGCGCGACGAGCCACGAACGAGTGAGACTGACGGGCCATCAGGAGACACGACAGGGGCGGACGCGCAGAACGGGTCCGCCCCACCGGGTACCGGTCTCGTGCTCGTCCGGTCAGACGGCCAGGTGCAGGGCGGCCGGGGGGTGGTCCGGGAGGAAGCCGTGGGTGCGGCGGGCCAGGTGTTCGGCCTTGTAGCGGTCGACCGTGCGGTGCCAGTGCAGGATGCCCGCCATCCAGTGCTGGAGGTCGGTCACATAGCCGCGCATGACCTCGCGCCCCTCCTCGGAGAGCCCGAAGTCGTCGTACA
This sequence comes from Streptomyces sp. SAI-135, assembly GCF_029893805.1. NCBI lineage: Bacteria > Bacillati > Actinomycetota > Actinomycetes > Kitasatosporales > Streptomycetaceae > Streptomyces > Streptomyces sp. SAI-135. The sequence goes on along the minus strand of NZ_JARXYP010000002.1, from coordinate 7,052,986 downwards.
CGACGGGCAGTTCGTGCTCGGCGACATGCTCGAACTGCTGCATGCGCTGGGTCATGAGGTCGTGGACGACCCGCAGAGCGCTCGGGTAGTCGATGCCGAAGAAGTTCTGCACGACGAGGATCGAGTTGTGGATCTCGCCCTCGTACTCGATCTCCTTCTGGTAGGAGAAGACGTCGTTGAGCAGGCACGCGTAGTCGACGGCGGCGTTCTCCAGGGAGCGCACGGGTCCGCTGCGGTAGACCTCCGGTGGGACGGCCGGGCCGTGGCCCATGCGGCACATGCTCATGGTGAGGTCGGAGCCGAAGGTGGCGCGCCGCATCTCCAGGTAGTCGACCGGGTCGGGCACGCGGTGCAGGATCTGGTTGCCCAGCTCCCAGACCCAGCTCTCGGTCATCACATTGACGGCGTCCTTGAGGGTGCGCCGCTGGTCGGGGGTCATCTCCGCCGTGGTGCGCGCCCACAGGTCGATCAGGCCGCGTTCCATGGCGTTGCCGGGGACGAGGGTCTGCTCGCCGTCGAGGGGCATGCAGTCCGACAGCCGCCGGGTGGTGAGCCGGGCGGCGGCGAGGTCGCGGCGGCCGCCGTAGACGAGCGGGTAGTAGTCGTCGCCGTAGGTCCCCCAGGCCAGCCAGTGCGAGCTCAGGTCCAGGGCCTCGGGGCTCGCGTCCGGGTCGATGCCCGCCGAGCACAGGGGGAGGTCGGCCGCGGCCAGCTTGTCCTCGTCCCACACGCCCTCCTGGAGCATGCCCATGCGGTGCGCCCACGCGACGAGGCGGGGGCGGGCGCCGGGCAGGTGCGGACTGTGCTCGACCTGGAACGGCATGTGGAAGTCGGGCAGCAAGGACGGCCCGACCTTCTGGAACGGGACGTGGGTGTGGGCGCGCAGCCGCTCGGCGCCGGCCGAGGCGAGCAGGGCGCGGACGTCGGCGGCCGAGGTGCCGCGGCCGGTCAGGGTCTGCCAGGGGGAGGTGGTGTCGGCGCGGGCGTTCATGTAGCGGCTGGAGCGCATGTGCCATTCGTGGCCGCCGGACTGCCAGTCCTGCAGGCCCTGCGTGTACTTGGCGACGGCGGTCACCTCGGCCGGGGACAGGCCGTGCTCCACGGCGAGCGCGGGGACCTCGGCGAGGGCGGTGTGCTCGAACTGGTGGAGGCGGGAGGTGAGGACGTCGTTGACGGTGTCGGCGGCCTCCTGGGTGGTGCAGCCGAAGAAGGTCTCCAGGACCAGGACGCCGTTGCTGAGTTCGCCCTCGTCCTCCACCTCGCGCTGGTAGGAGAACAGGTCGTTGCGCAGGTGGACGCCGTCGGAGAAGGTCTCCATCAGCACGCGCAGGGGCCGTGAACCGGCGACGGACGCGGGCACCTCGGCCGTCGCGTACTCCACCAGACCGGCCGACCAGGGGGCGCCGCCGACCTTGCGGCGCATCTCGATGTACTCGACGGGGTTGGCGATCCGCCCCTCGTTGATGTTCGACAGCTCCCACAGGGACTCGTTCAGCAGGTGCTCGGTGGCGACGGCGAAACGGCGGCGCCAGTCGGCGGACATGGACGGCACGGTCCGCGTCCACAGATCGGCGAGGCCCGCCTCGACCGGGTTCTGCGGCTCGGGCATCGGGGTCGACAGGTCCATCGGCATGAACAGGGGCAGCCGGTCGAGGTAGGCCTTGCCGCCGGCGCGGTCCTGGGTGCGCTTGAAGGTCTCCAGGAAGTGGTCGTCGAAGAAGAAGACCCACACGTACCAGTCGGTGATGAGCGAGAGCGCGGGGCCGTCGCAGTCGGGGTGTGTGTAGGCGCAGAGCAGGCCGTAGTCGTGCGCGTCGAGGTCGGACTGCTCCCAGATCCCGGAGCCCTCCAGCATGCCCATCTCGCGCGCCCACGTGGTCGAGTGGGCGCGGGCCTCGTCGAGGTGGGGGTTCAGCCGCGCGGGATACGGCATGTAGAAGTGCGGGAGTTCGAAGGGCTGCTGCGTCATGAGCCGGGCCCTACCCAGGGCTCTCCGCGGGCATCCACCACGGCACACATGATCACACCATCGCGTGAATCCGGGACGAAACCGGCAGTTCCCGGCGTCTGTTGTGGCGTCGAGGGCGGCCGCGGTGGTTCGCGGCCCGCGACAGGGGCGCCCCGGCCCGTCCCCCCTGCCCGTGCCGACGCGCCCGGACGTCTCGTGTCGCACCTCATCGACGGGATCAAGTCCCTACGCACCCATGTGACATGAGAACCTGGACAGGAGAGGGGTTCGGACGGAGCCGTCGAGGTGTGTGCCGACAGGGGGTCCTCGATGTTCGGGGCAGAGTTGTTCACCCAGACCGCTGCCGCCGCAGCGGGCACGATGGTCGGGCTGATGACCACGGATGCCTGGCAGGCGGCCCGGCAGCGGATGGCCCGGTTCCTGCGACGGGAGGACGTCGAGCGGCTGGACCGGGTCAGGGCGGAGCTCGACGCGGCACCCCCGGCCCAGCAGGAGATCATGCTGCGGGAGCAGCGCCAGGAGTGGGACAGCACCCTGCGCGGCCTGCTGGCCCACAATCCCGGCCTGTCCGGTCTGCTGGCCGAGTTCGTCCAGGAGTTCTCCGGCATCGCGCGCCCGGTCTTCATCCAGGTGCAGCAGGCCCCGGGCCCGCTGGAGCCGGTCCGCGCCCCGGGAGCGCTGACCGTCGCGCCTCCCCTGGGCCGGCTCGACCGCCGGGTGCGGGGCCGGGAACCGCTCCTGGACACGCTCAAACAGCTGGTGGGCAAGCCGACTTCGGGTGTGCAGGTGCTGCACGGCATGGGCGGCAGCGGGAAGACCACGGTCGCCCTGGAGATCGCCGCGTACGCCGCCGCGCTGAACGTCGACGTGTGGTGGGTGACGGCGAAGAACCCGGCCACGCTGAGCGCCGGGATGCGCGAGGTGGTGGCCGCACTCGGCACCCCCGCGGATCTCATCGACCGTGCCTGGTCGGGGCGTTCGAGCGCTACCGACCTGCTGTGGCGGCGGCTGTGCGACACCTCGGCCCCCTGGCTGCTGGTGGTGGACAACGCCGACGAGCCCGAGCACCTGGCGCCCTACGGCCGGCTGGCGGAGGGCAGGGGCTGGATCCGGCCCGCCGCCGAGCTGCCGGGGCTGGTGCTGATCACCAGCCGGGACAGCAGCCCGCGGACCTGGGGGCCGTGGGCCACGCTGCACTCGGTCGACGCCCTGGAGGAGGACGACGCCACCGAGGTGCTGTGGGACCTCGCCGGGGAGCGGGCCGGTTCCCGGGAGGACGCCCGACTGCTGACCCGGCGGCTCGGCGGGCTGCCGCTGGCGCTGCGTATCGCGGGCTCGCACCTCGCGGCGGCGTCGGCGTTCCCCGCCTGGCCGGGCACGACGACCGTGCGGACGTACGCCGACTACCGGGTGGCCCTCGACGAGCGCTTCACCGAACTCCTCGACGAGCATCCGCCCGGGCGGCAGGGCAGCAACTACTCGGTCCCGGTGACCGGCACCTGGGAGCTGTCGCTGGACCTCCTGGAGCGGCGGGGCATCGTCCAGGCCCGGCCGCTGATGCGGCTGCTGTGCTGTCTGGGCGAGGCGCCGGTGCCGCTGGTGGGCCTGTTGCGCCCCGACCGGCTGGCGGAGTCGTCACTGCTGCCCGGTGTCACCCCCCAGGAGCTGTACACCGCGCTCACCTCGCTCGCCGACTTCGGACTGATCGAGCTGCACACCCCGCCCGGCGGCGACGACCACACCCGCACCCTGCTGATGCACCCCCTCGTCCGGGACGCCGGCCGTCTCCAGCGGGACCTCGCCGAGCACATGCGGGAGTACGCGGCCGTCGTGGCCGACCTGGTCGTCTGCGCCACCGCCGAGCTCAGCGAGGACGACCCGCGCGACTGGCCGCGCTGGCGGCTGCTGCTCCCGCACTGCGACGCCCCGCTGGCCCTGATCGGCGACCCGTACGAGGCGGCGGACGAGCTGGTCTCCAAGGCGCTGCGGGCCGCCGCGGCCGGGGCCCGGCATCTGATCCGGCGGGGCTGGCTGGACCGGGCCGAGGAGGTGCTCGGGGCGTGCGAGCCGGTCGTGCTCGCATGCGGTCCCCGTGACCCGGACGCGCTCGAAGTGCGGTCAGCGGCCGCCCACTTGCTGCATCTGCGGGGCCGGCTGCCCGCGGCGGAGTCGCTGCTGCGCACGGTGCTGGAGGACACGCGCGCCCTGTTCGGTGACGCGGCCTGCGAGACCGCCGACGCGCGGTACGCCCTCGCGAATCTGCTCAACGGCCGGGGGCGCCCGGTCGAGGCGGAGACCGAGTACCGGGCGGTGCACGCCACGCGCCGGGCCCTGCTGGGCGAGCGCGACCCCCGGACCCTCGCGGCCCGCAAGGGCGTGGCCTGGATGGCCCGGTACCGGGGGCTGCTCGCCGAGGCCGAGGAGGAGTACCGCCTGCTCCTGGACGCCTACCGGGAGACCCTCGGCGCGAACCACCCCGACACCCTGGTCACCCGGCACGAGATGGCCCAGGTGCTGCACGAGCGCGGCATGTTCCGGCAGGCCGAGCAGGAGCTGCGGGAGACGCTGGGGGTGTGCGGGGACGTCCTGGGCGAGCGGCACCCGATCACGCTCGCCGTGCGCCACGACCTCGCGGACGTCCTGCGGGACCGCGGCCTGCTCGTGGAGGCCGAGCACGAGTTCCGTGCGGTGCTCGGGCTGCGCGCGGACGCCTACGGCGAGGACCACCCGGAGACGGTGGCCGCCCGGCACGGCCTGGCCACCGTGCTGCGCGACCGGGGCTGGCCCACCGACGCGGAGACCGAGTTCCGGGAGGTCTTCGAGGTCCAGCGCAGGCTGCTCGGCGACATGCACCCGCACACCCTGGTGGTCCGGCACAACCTGGCCGACCTGCTGATGGAACGGGGCCAACTGGAGGCGGCGGAAGCCGAGTTCAGGGAGGTGTACGCGGCCCGCCGGGAGGTGCTCGGCGAACAGCACCTGCTCACCCTGTCGGTGCGGCACGGCGCCGCGCACGTGCTGCACCTGCGAGGCCGGACCGACCGGGCCGAAACCGAGTACCGCACGGTCCTGGCGGACTGCGTGGAGACCCTCGGCCCCCGCCACCCGGGCACGCTCGCCGTCCGCCACAACCTCGCCGACCTGCTCAAGGACCAGGGCCGGCTCGCCGCGGCGGAACAGGAGTTCCGGGAGGTCTACGAGGCCCGCCGGACCGTGCTCGGCGAGCAGCACCTGCTCACGCTGTCCGTACGGCACGGCGCCGCGCACGTGCTGCATCTGCGCGGGCACGTGGAGCGGGCGGAGGGGGAGTACCGGACGGTGCTCGCGGACTGCGTGGAGACGCTGGGGCCCCGCCACCCGGGGACCCTGGCGGTCCGGCACAACCTGGCCGACCTGCTGTGCCTCAAGGGCGAACTCGACGCGGCGGAAGCGGAGTTCACGGAGGTGCGCGCGGCCTGCGAGGAGGTGCTGGGGTTACGGCACCCACGGACCCTGGCCGCGCAGGCGGCCCTCGCGGGCCTGCGTTCCGAGGATCAGGCGCCCCGGGACCCCGACTCGGCGGCCACCGGTTCGTAGCCCGGGAAGTGTGCGGGGATCTGGGTGAGGTCCCACAGGGCGAGCGTCTTGTCGTCGTAGAAGTCGTCGGACTCGTCGTCGCCGATGACCTGGAGCGGTTCGGGCAGGCCGAAGGGGGCCAGCCGGAGGTTGATCGGCCGCCACCAGCCCGTGACGATGTCGGTGTTGGCGGGCGTCCTGGAGAAGGTCGTGGTGAGCAGATAGCGCGAGCCGCTCTCGCGGAAACGGGTCAGCGCCTCCACCACATGCTGGTAGGAGAAGTGCACGAGCGCGTCCCGGCACACGATGAGGTCGACGCGCGGCACGGGCTGGGCGGTGAAGTCGAGCAGCTGGAACTCCCGCCCCGGGCCGGGGTGTTCGGCACGGTTGGCCGCGACGAGTTCGGCGACGACGTCCCCACCGAGGTAGGAGGCGCCGTGCAGGTCGACGTGCCGCATCCAGTTCAGGTCGCCGCAGGGTGCATCCAGTACCGAACGGACGCCCAAGTCCGCGATCAGGGACCCGAGTTGGGCGATCACGCGTTTCATGCGCTGGAGCTCGGAGCCGGGGCCGGAGCGGGTCTCGTCGGAACCCCAGCGGTTGGTGCGGTAGATGTCGGTGAACACGTCGTGCAGGTCGGCCTCGTCACGGGCGTCCGAGACGTCGAGGTAGCGCCGTGCGTCCACGTCGTAGACGGGCTCCCCAGGATTGCGCAGGTACCGCGGGGTCAATGACGTCCTCTTTCGCTGCCCGTCGGCGGGACGTAGGGCAGCCCACCGGATCAACCCCAGGCAGCATAACTCTCCTCAGGGCCGGACCTGGATGAGCGCGTGCGTGCCGCTCGTCCGCCAGCGCCGCCCCCGCGCCTGGTCCAGCGCGGTCACCGTGCGCCCGTCGAGCCCGGTGATCACGTCGGACTTCAGGGTGCGCAGGGCGGCGACCGGTCCCGGGAAGTGCGCGGTCACCTCGGCGAAGGGCGTGTCCGGCGTCCACCACCGGTCGCCCACCAGACGCCGGTAGTTGAGGTCGCCCTTCAGGACGGTGAGGGTGGCGCCGCCGATCTCGGTCCGCAGGTCGTCGGGCATGTCCGCGTACGGCAGCGGCGCGCAGGAGAACGCGTGCGCGCGGACGTCGAGCCGTCCGTCGCCCATGGCGTCCCACAGCCGGCGCCCGTAGGCCGCGGCCTCCCCCGGCGCCCGTACGAGCCGGCGCAGCGCGTCGACCACGTCGGCGGTCGTGGCGTCGGAGACGTAGTAGGGGTACGGCTTCACATGCAGCACGACCCGTTCGACATGGCCGTGTCGGAGGAGATGGGCGACCAGGAGGAGGTCGGGGATCAGCTCGCGTCCGGCGTTGTCGGCGATCAGGCAGAGGGTTCCGGCCCCGTCGAGCAGGGCCCGGAGCCGGTCGCTGTCGTCGGCGACCAGATCCGGTACGGCGTCCCGCCCCTCGGCCTCCCCGTCGGAGAGGCGGAACCCCAGATCGGCCCGGTTGCCCCACAGCGACCCGTGCAGCAGGGCCGCGCCCTGCTCCTCGGCCGACAGGGCGGAGAGTTCGTCCAGCGCGGCGAGTTCCTCGTCCGTCTCCGGGGAGTCGAGTTCGGCGAGTTTGGAGGGGCGGAAGGGATCGATGCCGCGCCAGGGCCCGTCCCCGAAGTACCCGACGGCATCCAGCAGCCGCCGGTAGAAGTAGCTCTCGGACCACAGCCAGGGCACGTCGAACCAGGACTGCCCGAGGTAGCCGCCGATCCCCCACTCGCTCCACGCCCCGCCGGGCAGCGGCTCGATCACACCCTTCGTGCAGCTGTCGAGCAGCGCGTCGAGGGCGCGGTGCTGCTCGGGCCCGTAGGGGAACGCCTCCCGCACCTGTCCGATGATCGCGGGATGCCGCTCGGCGAGCACGCCGTAGGGGAAGGAACCGGGTTCATTGCCGAGGATGACGGGGGCGCTGATGGACATGCGCCGACTGTAACCACTGCGGGGGCGGGGCCGTGTCATGCGCGGCTGCACCGCGTGGGGGCCCCGGCCCGAGCGCACGAGTGCCCGGCAACAGCGCTCACCCGCCGCCGCGGGACTCCTGCTCCAACTGACTGACCAGTGCCAGGTAACGGGCCCGTCGGGGCACCGGCACCAGCCCCCGGATCATCACGTGCCACATCTCCGCGAGCCGCCGCGGCTGCCGCCCCACCGGTTCCAGATGCCGGCCCACCACCCGCGTGCCCACGAAGAAGGAGACCAGGGAGTGCGCCACCGCGTCCACGTCGGTGTCCGGATGCAGGTCGGACTCCTTGACCGCCCCCATCAGCTTCGCCGTGGCCAGGTCCAGCCACTCGGTGAACGGGTGCCGCAGTGGCGGGCGCACCTCGACTCCCCCCGTGGCGAGCCGGAGTCCGGCCCGCAGCACCGGTCCCTCGACCGACAGGCGCGCTATCCCGAAGGTGATGCGGACCAGCGACTCGAGCGACGTGTACCCGCGGGCGTCCACGTCGCCCGCGAGCTGCCGCGACGCCCGCGACTGGATCTCCATGATCGCGTGCGCGAGATCGTCCTTGGCGGCGAAGTGGAAGTAGAGGGCGCCTTTGGTGACTTGGGCGTGCGCGACGATGTCGCTCAGACTGGTCGATTCATAGCCGCGACGGTCGAACAGATCGGCGGCGGCGGTGATGATCGTCGCCCGGGTCTGTTCGGCGCGTAACTGCCTCGGCATCGACTGCACACTCCTGGTACGGAAAAGAACGGGTCATGCCGTTTGTTTCTTACTCCCTGTACACGATAACTCACCCTGCGACGGCACCCACCCGGCATGCGAAGACCACCGACTCCCCTTGCAACGCGATGACTTGTACGTCGGCGCCGTCCACCTCGCTCACTTCCGTCCAGACCGGTTCGTCGAGCTCCGCGTACTGGTGGAACGTGGCGTGGAACGAGGCCGGCACCCGATGTTCCGGCCCGCCGTGCGCCCGTACGGCCTGCCGGGCGGCCTCCAGGAGGAGCATGCCGGGGATGTGGTCCAGGGGGTGGTCGAAGAAAACAGGATGTGCGGTATCGACGCGGAGCCGCCAGCGGCCGGGTCGGGCGGTGGGCGAGAGAAGGACGTCGGCGGCGAGGGCCCGCCCCACCGTGTCGGCGGGCAGCGGCGCCGGCAGCGGCCGGGGCAGCCGCAGGGCGCCGACGTCGGCGGTGCGCCCTCCGCGCAGCCGGCGGTACACGGACTCCTTCGTCCAGGTCACGGCGATGCCGCCGGTCGCCACTCGTTCCCCGCCCAGGCGCACGACGGCCTCGTAGCGCAGTGCGGTGGGGCGGCCGGCGCGACGGCGGACCTCGGTGACGGTGACGTCGACGACGGGTTCGGCGGGGGCGGAGCCGACGGCCAGGTGCTCGGGGCGGGTGTCGACACGCAGCTCCTGCAAGACAAACTGATGTCCGAGCGGGACCTCGTAGGCCGCGTGGGCGAGCAGGGCCCCGCACTGGCGGACCGTTTCTGCGACCAGCAGCGGCTCATACGCCGAGCGGTCCGGGGACACGTGTAACTGGTGGGCGCGCGGCCACTGGGCGGTGATGGTGAACCGGTCGGCGTCCGACCTGGTCCAGCCGGTGAGGAGGATCTCCGCGACGGCCACCCGGTGCACGAACTCACGGGGTACGGTCGCCGTCAGGGTCCCGGACCCGGCCCGGGCCTGCGTGAACTGCCGCAACTCTGGCATGTCTCCCCTCGTTCCTCCGAAGCGATGACGGACGGTGAGGTGCCCGTGCCGGTGAGCGATAGAGTACGAGGGATTCCGGTCTGTTTTCAATGTGACCGATCGAGACCGGATCAGATCCGAACTCGGCGCATGGGAGGGGTTCTTATGGCGAGACAGGAGCGCGCCATCAGGACACGCAAGGCGATCGTGGAGGCCGCGGGTGCCGTCTTCGACGAGCACGGGTACGCCGCGAGCACCATCGCGATGGTGCTGGAGCGGGCCGAGGTCACCAAAGGTGCCCTGTATTTCCACTTCCCTTCCAAGGAGTCCCTGGCCCAGGCCGTGCTCGACGAGCAGTTGTCGCTGGGTGCCGTACCGCCGCATCCGTGCAAGGTGCAGGAGATCGTCGACATGACGTTCGTCTTCGGGCACCGACTGCGGACCAACGCCCTGCTGAAGGGGAGCGTGCGGCTGACGGTGGACCAGTGCGCGCCGCCCGGGGTCGATCACACGGGGCCGTTCCGGCAGTGGAGCGAGCATCTGGTGGCGATGCTGCAAGAGGCCCGGGCGCAGGGCGAGTTGCTGCCCACGGTCGAGCCGAGGAACACGGCGGATCTGCTGGTCGGCGCGTTCGCCGGGGTGCAGTTGATGTCACGGGCGCTGCACGGACGGGAGGATCTGGGACACCGGATCTCCGTGCTGTGGGCCCATGTGCTGCCGAGCATCGTGGTGCCGGCCCTGCTGATCGGCATCGACAGCCGGCCCGACCGGGGAGCGCGGGTGCTGGCCTCCGTCGGGAGCGGTGAACTGGTGGGCGCCGAGGCGTGATCCGGGGCGGCCGGACCGGTGCGAAAGAGCCGGCCGGTGCCCATCCGCACCGGCCGGCCCCGTCGTTCGGGCGTACGCTCAGAAGGTCAGCTTCCAGCCGTTGAGCGTGCCCGTGTCCTGCGCGGCCGTGTCCTGGACGCGGAGCTTCCAGGTGCCGTTGGCCGTCTCGGAGGAGGCGTTCACGGTGTAGGTGGTGTTGACGTTGTCCGCGGAGTCCGAGGAGCTCGCCGCCTTCAGTCCGTACACCGTGCCGTCCGGGGCGACGAGGCTGATCACCAGGTCACCGCGGTAGGTGTGGGTGATGTCGACGCCGACCTGGAGGGCCGAGGGGGCGTTGCCGCTGCGGCCGCTGACGGCGATGGAGGACTCGATCGCCGAGCCGTTGTCCGGGATGGAGACGGCCGTGGTGCTGGAGAAGGTCGTCCCCGTCGTCGTACCGCCGCCACTCACGGCCGCCACCGTCTTCGCCGCGTCGGCCAGGCCCGCGCCGCAGCCGCCGGAGCAGGCACCGGGCAGCGGACGGGCGTTGTTCTTGATGGCGGTCTCGATCTGCGCCGGGGTCAGCGAGGAGTTGGCCGACTTCATCAGCGCGACCAGGCCGGCGATGTGCGGGGTGGCCATGCTGGTGCCCTGGTAGTAGGCGTACGACTCCGAAGCGGGCGTCGAGGCACCGGAGTTGAGCGTGGACAGGATGCCGTTGGCGGTGCCGGTGCTGGTCTGGCCGCCGGGCGCCGAGATGTCCACGAGGGAGCCGTAGTTGGAGTACGAGGCCTTGGCACCGGAGCGGTTGGTGGCGGCGACCGAGATGATGTTGTTGCAGTTGCCCGGCGAGTGGCCGGAGACGTTCTCGTTGTCGTTGCCGGCCGCCACGACGACGGTCGTACCGCGGCTGACGGCGTTGTTGATGGCGGTCTGGGTCGCCGAGGTGCAGGCGCCGTCGCCGCCGAGGCTCATGTTGATGACCTTGGCGACATTGGTGTTGGCGGGCACGCCGGAGACGGTGCCGCCGGACGCCCAGGTGATGGCGTCGATGATGTCGGAGTCGTAGCCGCCGCACTTGCCGAGCACGCGCAGCGGGGAGATCTTCGCGCCGTACGCGATGCCCGCGACACCCTTGCCGTTGTTGGTGACCGCGGCGATGGTGCCGGCGACGTGCGTGCCGTGCCAGGAGGAGCTGGAGGCCGGGATGCCGGAGCCGCACTCGTTCGCGGCGTAGTAGTCGCCCGGGTCGGCCGGGTTGCTGTCGCGGCCGTTGCCGTCGACGGAGACCGCGGTGTCGGAGATGAAGTCGTAGCCGCCGACGATGTTCGCGGCGAGGTCGGAGTGGGTGACGTAGCCGGTGTCGATGACGGCGACGGTGACCCCGCTGCCGGTCGACGTCGGCCAGGCGCCCGGCACGTTCATGCCGGCCGTGGACTCGAACAGGTCCCACTGCTTGGCGTACTCGGTGTCGTTCGGGTCCGCCTGCGGCCGGTTGAGGCGGTCCGGTACGACGTAGGCGACCTGCGGGTCGGCCTTGAACTCGGCGACCGCGTCGGCCACTTCGGCGCTGCTGGGATCGGTGCCGAGGTCGACGAGGGCGGCCCCGGTGCCGAGTCTGCGCTGGAAGTCGGCGTCCTTGGCGGCGGCGTCGGCCTCGGCGGCCTTGTTCGAAGTGGCCTCGGCCGCACCGGACTTGTAGCCGACGATGAGGCGCTCGGCCTGGACGCCGGGAGCGGCCTCGGTGAGCGCGGCCGGGACCGCGGCCTGCTGGGCGGGGGTGTCCTGGGCGACGGCGACGGAGGCCGTACCGACGGAGAGCAGGGCCGCGGAGACGGCGGCGGCGGATATCAGCTTCCGCCGGAGGGAGGGGGAGGTACGCAAGGGCTTGCCTTTCGGGGCCGTGCTCCGGGCAGCGCGGAGCGGCAGTCGAATCGCTTCGTCGATGAAGCGGCGGGGGGTGAAGCCAGGAGCGTGGGGCCGGCCGAGATGAGGGAGCGTGACCTGTTCGGGGTTGCCTGTGGGTCAGCTGTGGTCGAACGATAGGCAAAGGGCAGGTCATGCGGATACAGGGGAAACCCTTGACCCGGCCGGAAACCCACCCTCTACGGTGGCCGGTTGACCGCTGATGGCCCCTTTGCCCGCGTCTGCACGGAGCCGAACAGCCCGGTGTGCCGGTGAACGCGCGAGGGCCGCGTCCCGTACTGCACGGAAGCCCGTCGTTCCCGCGCCGCTCGAGGAGGCGTTCCGGATGGCCCGGATGCCCTGGACCACAGCCCGTCGTACCGGTGCGGCGGTCGCCGCCGCCCTGACCCCGTTCGTGATGACCGTGTTCGCCGCGGCGCCCGCGCAGGCCCACGGCGCCCCCACGGATCCGGTCAGCCGGGTCTTCGCCTGCTCCCCCGACGGCGGCTCGTCGGGCACGGCCGCGTGCCGGGCCGCCGTGTCGGCGAACGGTTCGCCCTTCACGGCGTGGGACAACCTGAGGGTCGCGAACGTGAACGGCCGGGACCGGCAGGCGATCCCCGACGGCAAGCTGTGCAGCGGCGGCCTGTCCGCCTACCGGGGCCTCGACCTGGCCCGCTCCGACTGGCCGTCCACACGCCTTTCCCCCGGCGCGACCCTGACCATGAAGTACGTCTCGACGATCCCGCACACCGGCACGTTCCGCATGTACCTCACCGAGCCGGGCTACGACCCGTCGAAGCCGCTGAAGTGGTCCGATCTGCCGGAGCGGCCGTTCGCCGAGGTGAAGGACCCGGCGCTGACGGACGGGGCGTACCGGATCCGGATGACGCTGCCCAAGGACCGCACGGGCCGGCAGGTGTTGTACACGATCTGGCAGAACAGCAGTACGGCGGACACCTACTACTCCTGCTCGGACGTGGTGTTCCCGGCGGCGGCCGACCAGGGCGCGGGCAGTGCCGGGGGCGGGAACGGGGCGAGCGCCGCCGCGTCGCCGGCCCGGTCGAGGGCGGCGGAGAAGAACCCCGCGCGGAGTTCGCCGCCGGCCACTCCTTCCGTCGCCCCCTCGCCGACGCCTTCCGTCGCGCGTTCGGCGGGCGGCGCCGTGCCCGACTCCACTCCGGTGGCGGCCGACGCCGACCCCGGCTCCGGGCCTTCCGCGCCCGTGATGGCGGGCGGCGCCGCCGCGGTGCTGGTGCTCACCGGGGGCGCCGCCCTGGCGCTTCGTCTGCGCCGACGCTGAACTACCTGTCTACGGTGCTCAGTTGACGTAGACCGGCTCGCCGCCCGCGGTCACCGGGCTGTACTTCGCGCTCCAGAAGCCGCTGGCGGGGCACAGCGAGGAACCGGACGTCCGGCTGAACTGCTGGTTGGCGAAGGTGATGGAGTTGTCGGCGTTGTCGGCCGTGCCGGACAGGCCGGCCGCCGCCTGGTAGACACAGCTGACGCTGCCCAGCAGGGTGCGCAGCACGACGGTGGTCTGGATGGCGGAGCCGCTCGCCGGGGTCACGGCGACGGCGCCGCCGGAGGACACGGCGGTGGAGTACGGCAGGTTGTTCACCGTGATGCTGGTGACGCCGAGGACACCGACCACGTTCGAGGTGCAGTTGCTGAAGGTCTGCCCGGTCAGCGACTCGGTGGCGGTGCCCGGTGCGGTCGGGTTGCCGGCGACCGTGGCGGTGAAGGTGGAGGCCGAGCAGGTGATCCCGCTGGTGCCCGTCGAGGTGGAGTAGAGGGTCGCGGTGGTGCCGCTCGCCAGGGAGGCGCTGATGACCGTGCCCTCGGCGACGTTGGCACCGCCGACCGCGCCGGTGGTGAGGACCGCGACATCGGCCGCCGCGGCGGGGGCGGACGCGGCCACGGCCACCGGAAGCGCGAAGGCGGCGGCAGCGGCGGTGAGGGACAGCAGAGAACGCATACGCATGGGGGATTGCCTCTTTCCTGAGGTGAGGGTGGGTGTGGGGGGCGCGGACGCGCGTCGGCGCCCGCCGTTGCCGACCCGTCACGCCTTCTCCGTACGTGACGGACCGGCAACGGCATCAGGCCGGCGACCGGTCGGCTGCCCCATGGGGGAGGGCTCCGGCCGGGCCGGGCGAGAGAGGGCGAGTCCGGTGCGGCCCAGGGGGAAACGGCCGGTTCGGGTGCCGTGGAGGGTCGGACTCGGGCGGTGCGGAGCCCGTCCGTGAGGACAGCTGGTCCGGGAACGCGGGCAGGTGCCGCCCGACGGCTTGGATCCGGCGCCACGGATCCGAGGAAGCCAGGGAGAGTTGTAGACCTGAGCATCCGTCAACGTCAAGGTGCTGCACGGCAGTTGATCTACGATCGGCGGTTTTTGCTGCTGTTGGAGGCACTGTTGATCACGGGTGGCACATAATCAACACCCTTTACTCACAACTTGCTTGACCCACGGGCGTAACCGCCGGTAACTTCCCTGCCATTACCGCGGAGTACGAAAGCCCTTGCAGCCGCCGGGGGCTGGCAGGAGACGTACGCCGCAGCCGCTGTCCGCGCCAGGACAACAAGCCACTGAAGCCGCACATCCGCACGTGAGCCCCACTTGCGTTGACTATGCCCCTGGGAGCAGCACATGGCCTCGTCCGTCGGCACCACCTCCGAGACTCCTGAAAGCGGTTCCGCCCCCGAAAGCCCCGGCAGCACCGCGAGACGCGGGCGGGTCCGGGGCCGCCGGGCCGCGATCATGGCCGTGCCGGCGGTCGCGATCACCGCGGGGATGGCGATCCTGACCGCCGAGGGCGCTCTGGGCGTCCAGTTCGCCATCTCCGGCATGCCCTTCACCGTCACCGCGACGGAGCTCGACGGCACCGGGTTCGAGCAGTTCGGCGGCCTCGACAACATGGCGGAGAACAGCCCGAACGCCGGCGACACCGGCGGCCAGGTGCTGGTCGTGACCTCCGCGATCAAGAAAGCGACCCTCACCAAGCTGTGCCAGAGCGTCGACCTGGGCGGCACCAACCTGCGGATCGAGGCGGGTGGCGGCAAGGACAAGGTGCAGGCGACCGACCTGACCACGGACTCGACCGAGCTGTCCGGCAACGCCTCCTTCGACAACATCGAGATCGGCAACGACGCCAGCACCCTCACCAAGGCGGGCGTGAAGGGCCCCATCGGCGTCTTCAGCCAGCAGGCCGACACCGTGCACATCGGCGACCTGCGGCAGACCAACTACGCCACCACGGCAGGCGTGTTCAAGCTCCCCGGCCTCAAGCTCAGTTTCAGCAGCAAGGCCTGCTGATGGAGGGGCAGGAGCCGGTGGGCGTCCAGCGGAGCGCGCACAGCCAGGACGCGTTCACCCGCTTCGTGAACGGACGCCCGTTCTTCGGCGGGCTGTGGCTCACCCTGGGCGGGGCGTGGATCCTGCTCACCATGAAGGCCTCGATCAAGGTCGTCGTCCATGTCGGGATGCAGGGGGTGGCGGGCTACCTCCTGCCGACCCTGATGGTGCTGCTGGGCCTGCTGATCCTCTTCAGCCCGGCCCAGCGCCTGTTCTACTCGATCACCGGCGTCCTGGTCTCCATGGGCACCTGGGTGACCTCGAACATGGGCGGCTTCATGGTCGGCCTCCTGCTGGGGGTCGTGGGCAGCATCCTGACCTTCGGCTGGCTGCCCGACCAGGAGCCGCGGGTGAGCCGCCGCGAGAGGCGCCGGACGGCACAGGGGGCACCCCAGGACGGCCCGGCGACCGGGACCGGACAAGCCGGTACGGACACCCGCACGGCTCAGAACGTGACGGCCACCGGCGCACCGAGGACCGCCCCGTAGTCCCGGACGCGGGGGCCGCTCCCGCGACCGGATCGCGCATCCGCCCTCCCCTCCCGGGGCACGGACCGCGCGGGCACGCCCGTCACACGCCGGGCAGCCTGCGCGGTTCGACGCGTTCCTCGACCGTCCCGTCGCCCTCGCGCGTGACGACGTAGGCGCTCCTGCCCGCCACCTCGGTGACGGCCTCGACGAGTTCGGTGCCGCGGTAGACCAGCCCGACGCCGTCGTCCGTGCAGTGGGTGGTCGGCAGAGTGCCGTCCGCGACCAGCCGGTGGACCAGGGGGCGGCGGCCCGGGTCGCTGTCGTAGTGCACCCCGTTGCCGTACGGCAGGAAGCCCAACGCGTCGGTGAGCGGGCGGAGTTCGGGGCCGTACGAGTCGGTGGTGCCGCCCTGGAACCAGCACAGGGAGCCCGCGCTGACCCCGCTGAGCACCACGCCGGACTCCCAGGCCCTGCGCATGATCCGGTCGAGGCCGTGCACCCGCCACACGGCCAGCAGGTTGGCCACCGAGCCGCCCATGACCCACACCACGTCCTGCTCCAGGACGGTGCCCTCGACGTCGTCCAGGTTGGGCATGGGGAACAGCTGGAGCGGCGTGAGGTCGAAGCCGGCCGTCCGTGCCGCCTCGTGCATCCGTGCCGTGAAGTGTTCGGCGTCCCCGATGGCCGTGCCGACGTACATCACGCGCGGCCTGCGGCCGTGGGCGCCCGAGAGGTCCACGGCGTGGTGCACCAGCGCGTGGAACGACACCATGGTGCGCCCGCCGGTGCGGTGTCCTCCGGAGGTGGCGACGATCGTCGGTTCTGCGGCCATCCCGTGATCCTAGTCAGCGGCGGTTCAGGCGTGCGGCGCGGACGGGGGCGGGACAGCGGCACGCACGCGTGCGAGGAGACCCGGCCGCCGCACCCCGATGAAGATCATTACGATGCGGAACCGAGAAGTCACTACAAGGGGCTGATCACTTGACTACCGGCGGTCACACGCGGTTGGCTCCTGGCCAGTGAAAGTTCAATCGGCCGACGCGCCCGCGTTCCGGCCACACTTTCACGTTCCGCCTGCCAGGCCGCACAGCGAGGTGCCGCACCCCATGAACACTCTTCCCCCACCTCGGACTTCCCTCAGAACCAGATCCCTGCGCACGGCCGCCCTCACCTCCGTCGTCCTGCTGCTGCTCGCCGGCTGCTCCGGTGCCGGCGGCGACTCCCGGCTCGGCGCGGGCGGGGCGGAGGGCGCGGACGCCGCAGGGCTGAAGATCGCCCTGATCACCCACGGCGGCGAGGGGGACGCCTTCTGGGAACGCGTGCGCAAGGGCGCCGAGGCCGCGGCCGCGAAGGACGGTGTCGAGCTGACGTACGCCAACGACTCCGATCCGGCGGGACAGGCCCGGCTGGTGCGCGACGCGATCGGCGACCGGGTCGACGGCATCGCGCTGACCCTGGCCAAACCTGCCGCGATGAAGGCCCCGGTGGCCGCGGCACGGGCGGCCGGCATCCCGGTGTTGGGCCTCAACTCCGGTATCGACGCCTGGAAGTCGCAGGGGCTCCTTGAGTACTTCGGCCAGGACGAGATCGTGGCCGGCGCGGCCGTCGGGGACAAGCTCAACGGCCTGAAGGCCAAGCACGCGCTGTGCGTGATCCACGAGCGGGGCAACGTCGCCCTGGAGGCGCGCTGCGCCGGTGTGAAGAAGACCTTCGGCGGCGAGACCGAGAACGTGTACGTCGAGGGCACCGACCCCGAGGCCGTCGACACCGTCCTCACGGCCAGACTGCGGCAGGACTCCGACATCGACGAGGTCGTCACGCTGGGCGCGCAGTTCGCGCTGGACGCCGTGGAGTCGGTGAAGGCCGCCGGCAGCAGGGCCCGCATCGCCACCTTCGACCTCAACAACGACCTGGTGCCGGCGATCCGCGCCGGGAAGGTGCAGTTCGCGGTGGACCAGCAGCCGTATCTGCAGGGCTACCTCGCCGTGGACGCCCTGTGGCTGTACCGGACCAACGGCAACATCAGCGGGGGCGGGGTGGCTCCCGTGCTCACCGGGCCCGCCTTCGTCACCCGGACGAACGTCGCCGCGGTCGCGAGGTTCGCCGCCTCCGGCACGCGCTGAGCCTCCGGCGTCAGCAATGGGAGCGCTGTGAGCCCCGTGAGCAATGGGAACGCCGTGAGCCTTGTGAGCACCACCGGAACCGACCGCAGGAAGACGACCACTCCCCCTGACCGCCCAAGGACGACCATGCCCGACCGGACAGGCGCCCGGCGCCGCCTCGGCTCCATACGTCTCTCCCTCATCATGCTGGCGCTGGTGCCGAGCGTCACGCTCGCCGCGATGTGGGGCGTGACGACCACACAGCTGTTCTCGGAGGGCCTGCGGCTGCGCTCGCAGACCGAGCTGAGCAGGTCGACCGGCGCGATGGGCACCGAGACCACGCTCGCGCTCCAGGGGGAACGCGCGGTGTCCGCCGCGTGGCTGGCCAAGGTGCCCGGATCCCCGGCCGCCCTGGACGAGAAGCGGGCGGCCACGGACGCGGCGGTCGCCAAGCTCGTGCAGCGGTCCGAGGAGATCCAGCAGGCGCCCCCGCGCATCGCCGACCAGCTGTACTCGGTGCTCGGCTCGGTGGGCAGCCTGGAGTACTACCGCGACCAGGTGGACCACCCCACCGACATCACCGCCGAGCAGGCCCTCGACCAGTACACGTCGATCATCGACGACCAGATCCACGCCTTCCAGCAGCTCTCGCAGGTCGACGACGGCGACCTCACCTCGCAGGCGGGGCCGCTCGTCGCGATCGAACACGCGGCGGAGCTGACCTCCCAGGAGGACGTGGCGCTCACCCTGGCCTGGCCGTCCGGGCACCTCGACGAGAAGGCCTGGGAGCACTTCGTCCAGCTGGTGAACACCCGCCGGTGGCTCGTCGAGGACCAGATCGTGCCCGCCCTGAGCGGCGACGCGAAGACGCAGACCGAGCGGATCCTGGGGAGCGCGGACTGGCGGACCCTCACGGCGGTCGAGGACCAGGTCCTCGCCGCGCGGCCGGTCGCCGGCACGGGACGGGTGGCCCTGCCGGACGCGGGCGAGCGGTGGACGGCCGCGATGGCGAAGGTGTCCGTCCGCTACACCGACCT
Source organism: Streptomyces sp. SAI-135 (assembly GCF_029893805.1). Classification (NCBI taxonomy): domain Bacteria; kingdom Bacillati; phylum Actinomycetota; class Actinomycetes; order Kitasatosporales; family Streptomycetaceae; genus Streptomyces; species Streptomyces sp. SAI-135. The sequence goes on along the minus strand of NZ_JARXYP010000002.1, from coordinate 7,034,107 downwards.
GATCCGGCAGCAGACCTCGGGACTGCTGACCCGGAGCGCGGACAAGGCGCACGAACAGCTCCTGACGGCGGCCTGGCTCAGTGCCGCCGGACTGATCGCGCTGCTGATCTGCCTCGTCATGTCCTGGCGGATCACCCGTTCGCTGTCCCGGCGGCTGCGGGGCCTGCGGGAGGCCACCCTGGGCCTGGCCCAGGAACGGCTGCCGGACGTGGTCGCGCGGCTGGACCGGGGCGAGAAGGTCGACGCGGACCGGGCCGCACCGGAACTGGACTACGGCTCCGACGAACTGGGGCAGGTGGCGCAGGCGTTCAACGCCGCTCAGCGGACCGCCGTGACGACCGCCGTCGAACTCGCCGACACCCGGCGGGGGTTCCAGAAGGTGATCCTCGGCATCGCCCGGCAGAGCCAGAACCTGGTCAACCTCCAGCTCAGCCGACTGGACACCCTGGAGCGCGAGCACCAGGACCCGGACGTCCTGGCGGGACTGTACGAACTGGACTCCACGGCCAGCCAGTTGCGGCGGTACGAGGAGAACCTGGTCATCATCAGCGGCGGGCAGCCGCGGCGCAGCTGGACCGAGCCGGTCGCGCTGATCGACATCCTGCGCAGTGCGGTCGGTGAGGTCGCCGAGTACCAGCGGGTGGAGGTGCGCACCGAGGAGGAGGTCTGCCTGGCCCCGCCCGCGGTCGCGGACGTGATCCACCTGCTGGCCGAACTGATCGAGAACGCCACGCTGTACTCCCCCGCGCCGAGTCCCGTCGGGGTACGGGCCGGGCTGGTCGCCAAGGGACTCGCCGTCGAGGTGGAGGACCGGGGCCTCGGCATGTCGGAGGACGAGTACGCGGCCTTCAACGCCCACCTGGCCGAGGCCCCCAAGTTCGACGTGGTCGCCCTCGCCGACGATCTGCGCCTCGGCATGTTCGTCATCGCGCGCCTCGCCAACCGCCACGGCATCCAGGTGACCCTGCGCTCCTCGCCGTACGGCGGAACGACGGCGATCGTCCTGATCCCGCACGAGATCGTCGTACGGGAGGAGCAGGACGAGCCGGAGAACCGGGGCGGGGTGCCTGCGGCACGGCCCACCGGGGTGACGGCCGGGACCTCGCCCGCGACGGAACGTACGACGGACCCGACTGACCCGACAGCACCGGCCAGCACGCCGGCCCAGACGGCGGACGCCTCAAGCTCGGCGGACACCCGGGACTCGACCGTCACCCCCGACCCGGCACACACGACCGACTCCGCGACGGACGCCGAAGGCTCGGCTGACACCCCGCGTCCGGCGAGCACCCCACGCACGGCGGACTCCCCGACCTCGACCGTCACCCCCGACTCGGCCGACGCCCCGAATCCGACCGGCGCCCCGGACACGGCGGCTACGCCCGGCCCGGCGGGTGCCCCAGACCCGGCGGACGCCCCGAATCCGACCAGCACCCCACGCTCGGCGGACGCCCCGAATCCGACCAGCACCCCACGCTCGGCGGCCTCCCCACACCCGGCAACCACCCCCCACTCGGCGGGCTCCCCGACCTCGACCCCCACCCCGCCCCCGGGACGCCGGAAAGACAACGCCCCGCTCTCCGCGGCGCGTGCCGGCCTCACCCCCCTGCCCCGGCGGGTGCCGCAGACCAGTCTGGCCGTCGAACTGCGCGAGGACGTCTCGGCCGCCCGCGAGGAGGAGGACGCGGACGAGTTCACGCCGGACCACGCGGCCTCCTCGCTCGCCGGATTCCAGCGCGGCACGCTCCGCGCCCGGGACGAGGACGGCCTCCTCGACACCCCGCAGGACCCGGCCGCGGGGCCCGCCCCCGATGCCGTACCGAAGGAAGCGACCGCTCACGGGACCGACCCGCTCGACACCCCCGAGGAAGTGAGCACCGTCGACACGAACGGTCCGCCCGGCGCTCCGGGGACCCCGGCCCCCGCCGGGACCCACGCTCCGCAGGACCCGCCCGTCGCCGCCCGTACTCCTCACACCGATCGCTCATGAAGGACATGCCATGACACGCCCCACCCCCGCCACGCACACCCAGCTCGACCAGCTGCTCACCGGACTCGTGGAGCGGGTCGCCGACGTGACGCAGGCTGTCGTGCTCTCCGAGGACGGACTGGTCGTCAGCAAGTCCACCGGCTTCCTGCGCGACGACGCCGAACGGCTGGCGGCGACCGCGTCCGGTCTGATGAGCCTGAGCAAGGGCGTCAGCATGGACTTCCGGGGCGGCCCGGTGCGCCAGGCGCTCATCGAGATGGCGAACAGTTTCCTGATCCTCACCTCGGCGGGACCCGGTGCACACCTCGTCGTCCTGACGGGTCCGAACGCCGACGTCGGCGTGGTGGCGTACCAGATGAACATGCTGGTGAAGAAGATCGGCGAGCACCTCAGCGCGGCACCACGGGCCGGCATCGGCCCCACCGGCGGGTGAGGTGACCGACAGTGACGCGCCGGGCCGGCTGGTGCGACCGTTCGCCCTGACCGGCGGACGGACCCGGCCCAGCCGCGCCGACTTCACCCTCATCACGACGGTGACCGCGGTGGATCCGCCGCCGGAAGGGGCCCCGCGCCCGCAGGCCGAGCAGACCCGCATCCTGCGCCGGTGCGCCCGCCCGGTCGCCGTGGCGGAGCTGGCCGCGCTGCTCGACCTCCCGGTCAGCGTGGTCGTGATCATGCTGTGCGACCTCCTGGAGGAGGGTCTGATCACCGCGCACCCGCCGCGTCCCGTCTCGCCCCGCTCCCCGGACCTGGACCTGTTGCAGAAAGTGAGGGAAGGCCTTGGCCGGCTCTGACACGCTCGCCACCGGGACAGCCGGTGCGCCCGCCGCACCCGACACCGTCAAGATCCTCATCGCCGGGGGCTTCGGGGTCGGCAAGACCACGATGGTGGGGTCGGTCAGCGAGATCACCCCCCTGCGCACGGAGGAACCCCTCACCGTCGCGGGCCTGGGCGTCGACGACCTGGCCGGCATCGAGGAGAAGCGGGCCACCACCGTGGCCATGGACTTCGGCCGGATCACCATCAGCGACGAGCTCGTGCTCTACCTCTTCGGCACACCCGGCCAGCAGCGGTTCTGGTTCATGTGGAACGACCTCGCCGTGGGCGCCCTGGGCGCGGTCGTGCTGATCGACGTCCGCCGCCCGGAGTCGAGCTTCGCCGCCGTGGACTTCTTCGAACGCCGGCGCATCCCCTTCGTCGTCGCCGTGAACGGCTTCGACGGCCTGCACCCCTACCCCGCCGAGGACATCAGGGAGTCCCTCGCCCTCCCGGAGGACGTCCCGGTGGTGCTGTGCGACGCCCGCCGGCGCGAGTCGTCCCGGGACGTACTGATCGCCCTGCTGGACCTGCTGATCGCGGCGGCGGTCGACTAGCGACTCCCGCTCGACGGACCCGGGTCCTCCCACCCGTGCCGGGGCCCGGCGCGGAACGTGCTCCGCGCCGGGCCCAAGTGGTCCTGTCCTGTCGAACCGTCAGCCGAGGCCGTTCGCCTTCAGCCAGGCCTTCGCCACGTCCAGCGGGTCCTTGTTCTCGAGCTGGACCTGGGAGTCCATGTCGAGCAGGGCCTTCGTGTCCAGCTTGGCCGAGACCGCGTTCAGGGCGGCCACGCCCTCCTGGGTGAGACCCGACTTGTAGACCAGAGGGGTCACGTTCGCGAAGCCGAAGAGGTTCTTCGGGTCCTGGAGGACGACGAACTTCTCCTTGGTGATGGTGGGGTCGGTCGTGAAGATGTCCGCGGCCTGCACGGTGTTCTTCTTCAGGGCCGCCTGGGTCAGCGGACCGCCCGCGTCGAGGGCCTTGAAGGACTTGAACTTCAGGCCGTACTCGGACTCGAGGCCGAGCAGACCCTGCTGCCGGGTCTGGAACTCCGGCGAACCGCCGATGACCAGGTCCGGGGCGATGTCCTTGAGGTCGGCGAGCGTGGACGAGGACGTCAGGTCGTACTTCTTCGCGGTGTCCGCGTTGACCGAGACGGAGTCCTTGTCCTCGGCCGGCGCCGAGTCGAGCAGCGTCAGCTTGGAGTCGAGCTTCGCCTTGACCGCGGCGTCCACGGCCTCCGCCGACTCCTGCGCCGCGTCCTTGTCGAGGTAGGCGAGCAACGAGCCGTTGTACTCGGGCAGGACGGTGATGGAGCCGTTCTTCAGCAGGCCGTAGGTGGTCTCGCGGCTGCCGATGTTGGGCTTGTAGGTGACCTTGATGCCCTTGGCCTTCAGGGCCTCGCCGTAGATGTCGGCGAGCAGGATGCTCTCGGCGAAGTTGTTGGAGCCGACGACGACGGTGTCGCCGCTCGCGGCGCCGCCCGTGTCCTCGCTCAGCGGGTCGGAGTTGTCGTCGGAGGACCCGCACCCGGCCAGCAGCACCGTGGCGGCGGCGAGCGCGACGGCGGCCACGCCGGGGTTCTTCCTGAGGGACCTGCGGTGTGCGGCGGTGTAAGTCACTATTCCCGTTCCGGAACTCAGGGGATTCAAGGGGGTTCAGGGTCTTCGTGCGGGGAAGCCCTGGCACTGATCCAATCCAGCCCGTTCTCGGTGCGTCAAGAGCGGCCTGGTCACAATTGGCCTCAACTGGTAGTCGGTTGTGAAGGAGAAGCAAAACCGGCACGCGGGGTGCGCCTCGGGTTGTAACGGATTCTTGACTCAGGGCGGCAACAAGCGCTGTCCGAAGAGGCTGTAGTCTCGCCGCAGTTGGCGCCGGTCACACAGGCGTGCGGGAGCCACTCAGGTGTCCCTACGCACCGTCCCGTAGCGATCAGAATCGGTCAGAAGTGCTCAGGCGCGCCGACCGAGACACCCACGAAGGAGGGCTGGTGTCCACGAACGAGGTGGACGTGTCCACCCGGTCGGCACCGCCGCCGGACCGGGACGGTGCACGCGGTGACCGGGGGCTGCGGGACTTCGCCGAGCGCTGGCCCTTCCGGCGCAAGCTGAACATCCTGGTGGGCGTCCCCCTCGCGGTGGTCGCCGTGCTGCTGGCCTATCTCTTCGCCGACCAGGTCGGCCAGTCCCAGGACGCCGCGGACGCGGCGCAGCTCGTGCGGGACAGCGCCCAGGTGGCCAAGCTCGTCGGGCAGTTGGAGGCCGAACACCAGCAGGCCGTCCTGCTCTCCGTACGCCACCAGTCCAGCCGGGACGGCGGCACGCCCTCGCAGGCCGCCTACCGCGAGGCGCAGATCCGCGTGGACAACCAGGTCGAGAAGGTCCGGGAGGTCTTCGGCGGCCGGCTGCCGCAGGAGGAGGCCCAGGCCCTTCGCGAGGTCAACGGCCTGGAGGACCTGCGCAACACCATCGAGCGGTCCTACCTGCCCGCCGACAACATCGACCCGGCCTACAGCGACGCCGCCAAGGGCCTCATCGACGGGCTCGGGCTCGACCGCAACCCGGCCCTGGCGGCCACCTTCACCGGCAACCTGCTCGACTCGCTGCTGCGCGCCGACGCCGCGCACGGCTCCTTCGAGACCGGTGTCTTCTCCGCGACGACCGGTGACTCCAACGCCCTCATCGAGCTGATCGGCGCGATCGGCTCCTACGACGAGTACACCCACCAGGTGGAACGCTTCGGCAGGTTCGCCACACCGGGGCAGGCCGAGGAACTCGGCGACATCGAGCACAACGTGGCCCAGGCGGCCATCGCCCGGCAGTACGCCGAGCTGCAGATCGACCCCGGCGCGCTCCAGGCGGAGACCCAGTCCGAGATCAAGGAGGCCTTCCAGACGGCGCTGGACTCCTACCCGGACTACCGCGCCCAGGCCCGGACCCGGCTGAAGACCACCACCTCGCTCATCGACCAGATCGCCGACCGCGCCGACACCGCCTCCCGCAACGCCCGCTCGAACGCGGCCTGGCTGCTCGGGTCGACCCTGCTGGGCTTCGTGCTGTGGCTCGCCTTCTCGGTCGCCGTACGGCGCTCGGTGGTGCGGCCGGTGCAGGCGCTCACCGGTGCCGCCCGGCAGGTCGCGGAGGTGGCGGGCCGGGAGCTGGCCCGGGTGGCCGACGACGACACCGAGGACACCGGGACACCGCGGCTCCAGGAGATGCCGGTCACCGCGAAGGACGAGATCGGCAACCTCGCCGACGTGTTCAACCAGGTGCAGACCACCGCGGTCGCGCTCCTGGAACGCCAGGTGCTCAGCCGCCGCAACGTCGCGGAGATGTTCGGCAACGTGGGCCGCCGGGTCAGCAACCTCACCACCCGCCAGCTGGCCCTGATCGACGCGGTCGAGCGCGGCGAGACCGATCCGGCCCTGCTGGAACGCCTCTACAGCATCGACCACATCGCGGTCCGTCTGCGCCGCAACGCCGACAGTCTGATGCTGCTGGCCGGCATCCGCGAGACGGTCCTCGACTCGGGGCCGCTCGCGCTCACCAACGTGGTCCGTGCCGCGCTCGGTCAGATCGAGGGCTTCCAGCGGGTGTCCCTCCAGGCCGGCACGGAGGTCATGGTCGAGCCGGACATCATCGGCGACCTCACCCTGATGGTGGCCGAACTCGTCGAGAACGCCGTGTCGTTCTCGCCGGCCGGCAGCCCCGTCGAGGTGATCGTCAAGGACAGCCGCGAGGGCGCGCTGGTCGTGATCTCGGACCACGGTCTCGGCATGAGCGCCGAGCGCCTGGCGGAGGAGAACGCCCGCCTGATCCGCCGTGAACGCCTCGACCTCGTCCCGACGAAGGTGCTCGGCCTGTTCGTGGTCGGCACCCTGGCCCGCCGCTGGGAGGTGGGCGTGGTCCTCTCCCGCACCCCGGGAGGCGGCGTGACGGCCGAGGTGACCATCCCCTCCTCCCTCCTGCTGACGATGAGCCCGGTGGCGGTCGCCTCCGGCGGCCCGGCGGCGACGGCTGACTCCGGCGCGGCCCCGGCCGCGAAGGCGGCCCCGGGAACCCGCCCGGCACCCGCCTGGGCCTCGGACACCGCCCCGGACCCGACACCCACCCCGGACCAGGTCCGGCCCACAGCTCCTACGGCCGTACGGCCCGACTCCGGCCAGGAGGCGGCCCGGGACCGGACGACCCGGGGTACCGCGGCCGAGGAGCCCGGCGTCCCGGTGACCGCTTCCGCCGACGGCGAGCACACGCCCCTCCCCCGCCGGGTCCCGCAGCGCGCGGCGACCCCCGCGGCTCCGGACCCCGAACCCGCCCCGCCCACCGCCCCGTTCATTCCGACGGCCCGCACCGCCGAGGCCCCCGGGAACGGCGACGCGGGCGAGGGCTCCCGTCCGCTGCGTCGCCGGGTCCGCGGAGCCACGCTGCGTACCACCGTGGGTGCGGACGCCGTACCGAGGACCGCGCCCCTCCAGCCCGCCGACGCGGAGGCCGTGCGTGACGCGCTCGACGAGTTCGAGGCGGCCGTGGAGCGCGCCCGACGCGACAGCGAGACCGGCAGCCACACCAGACCCGTACTCAGGGACGACGTGCAGACCCAGCAGCAGACCGCATCCAACCCCCCGCACGATCAGAACCACTCCCCGGAAGGAGCGGAGCAGTGAGCACGCCCACAGGTGACACGCCTACGGAAGGCACCACGCCCGCAGACCTGCAGGCCGCCGCAGCCGACTTCACCTGGCTGCTGAACCGTTTCGCGACGGAGACCGCGGGCGTCGTCGACGCCATCGCGGTGTCCTCGGACGGGCTGCTCATCGCCGTGTCGGAGCTGCGTGAGCACGCGGACTCCGAGCGCCTCGCCGCGATCGTCTCCGGCATCACGAGCCTGGCCGCCGGAGCCTCCGGCAACTACGGCCTGGGCGGCCTCAACAAGGTCATCATCGACCTGGAGGGCGGCCATGTCCTGGTCTCGGCGATCGGCAGCGGCGCCGTGCTCGGCGTGGTCACCGACAAGGAGGCCAAGCTCGGCAACATCGCGTACGAGATGACGCTGTTCGCGAACCGTGCCGGTGCCGCCCTCAGCCCCCAGCTCGTGCTCGAACTGAAGAACAGCGTCGGCGCCACGTCGAAGCGCTGACCGAGGAGGAAGCGCAGTCATGGCGGACGGCAGCACGCCTCCGGACCCGGAGCCGGGCGGTCCCGTGCCCGCCGTACGGCCGTTCCTCGTCACCGCCGGCCGGGTGGCGCCCGACCCGGCCGGCCGGACGATGCCCGTCGAGACCCAGGTGGTGGCCACCGCCGAGGGACTCGCCGTGCTCGACCGGCTCGCCTTCGAACAGCACGACATCGTCGCCGCGTGCCGCATTCCGCAGTCCATCGCGGAGATCGCGGCCCGGCTGCGGCTGCACCTGAACGTGGTGCGGATCCTCGCCGAGGACCTGCGCTCGGCGGGGCAGTTGACGGTGCACGTGCCCGACACCGACGTCACCCACGACGCCTCCGTCCTGCGCAGGCTCATCGACGGCCTGCGTGCCATCCCCGACTCCCGAGGGGTACTCCGTGACACCGACTGAACCGGCCACCCGGCCCTCGGCCGCGCCCTCCGCCGCCGTACGACCGCCGCTGCCGGTCAAGATGGTGATCGCGGGCGGCTTCGGGGTGGGCAAGACCACCGCGGTCGGCTCGATCTCCGAGATCGAGCCGCTGACCACCGAGGCCGCCATCACCGAGGTCGCCGCGGGCGTGGACGACCTCAGCCACACCCCGCGCAAGACCACCACCACGGTCGCGATGGACTTCGGCTGCATCACGGTCGACCCGACCCTGAAGCTGTACCTGTTCGGCACGCCGGGCCAGGAGCGCTTCGGCTTCATGTGGGACGACATCGTCGAGGGCGCGGTCGGCGGCCTGGTCATCGTCGACACCCGCCGCCTGGACGACTGCTACGCCGCGGTGGACTACTTCGAGCACAAGCAGATCCCGTTCGCGGTCGCCGTCAACGCCTTCGACGGCAGGGTCGAACACACCCTGGACGAGGTCCGCTGGGCCCTCGACGTCAACGACCGCGTCCCGGTGATCGTCTTCGACGCGAGGGAACGCGGTTCGGTGCGGGACGCGCTGCTGGTCGTACTGGAACAAGCCCTGGAACGTACGGGGGGTTGAGGACGAGGACCGGGGCGGCTCCCCCGGTCCTTCGCCTAGTTGCTCCTGAGCACTCCCCGCGACACCGTCAGCCTGGTGATCCCCCAGAACACCGCGAGCGTGACCAGCGCCAGCCCGGCGACCAGCGTCGCCCCGCCCACGACCTTCTCGTAGTTGCGCTGGTAGAGCCCGTCCACGATGTACCGCCCGAGCCCGCCCAGCGAGACGTACGCGGCGATCGTGGCCGTCGACACGATCTGGATCGCCGCCGACCGCAGCCCGCCGAGGATCAGCGGGAGGGCGACCGGGAGCTCGACCCGGAAGAGCACCTCCGCCTCGTGCATGCCCATCCCCCGGGCCGCGTCCACCGGCGCGGGATCCACCGACCGCATCGCCTCGTAGGTGGTGACCAGGATGGGCGGCACGGCGAGGACGACCAGCGGGATCATCACGTTGATCAGTCCGAACCCGAGGGACAGGGTCATCAGCACCAGCAGGCCGAAGGTGGGCAGCGCCCGCCCGGCGACGGCGATGAAGGCCAGCGCGTTGCCGCCGCGCCCGTAGTGCCCGGTGAGGAGCCCCACCGGCAGTCCGATCGCCGCGGCGATGGCGAGGGCCTCCAGGGTGTACTGGACGTGCTCCCACAGCCGGGTGGGGATCCCGTCGTAGCCCTGCCAGTGCGCGCTGTCGCTGAAGAAGGCGTTGATGAAGTTGAGGACGTTCACCGGGCGGCGACCTCCGGTTCGGGCCGCTGCGCGCGCCGCGCACGCGCGCCGCTCGGCATCCACGGCGTCAGGAGCAGTCGTACGGCGACCAGCAGCCCGTCGGCGAGGATCGCGAGGACGGCCATGGTCACCACGGCGTTCACGGCGAGTTCGGGCCGGTTGTAGATGTTGGCGTCGTTGATGAGGTTGCCGAGCGCGCCCTGGTTGCCGATGAGGGCGCCGACGCTGACGAGGGAGATGCTCGACACCGTCGCCACCCGCAGTCCGGCGATGATGGCGGGCACCGCTATCGGCAACTGGACCTGGAGGTAACGGCGTACGGGTCCGAAGCCCATCGCGGTCGCGGCCGCGAGGGTCTCCTGCGGCACCGAACGGACGCCGTCGACGATCGCCGGGACGAGGATGACGAGCGTGTAGACGGTGAGCGGGATCATCACCGTGAGCTCGGTCTGGCCGGTGTAGTCGATGAGGACCACGAAGAAGGCCAGTGAGGGGATCGCGTACAGCACGGTCGTCACCCACAGCACGGGCGGGTACAGCCACCGGAAGCGCACGCACAGCTGGGACAGCGGCAGGGCGATCACGAGGCCGGCGAGGACCGGCAGCAGGGCCTCCCTGAGGTGGAGGCCGACGAGACCGAGCCAGCTGTGCTGGAGGTCGCTCGGGATGTCGAAGAAACCGTTCACGGGCCGACCTTGATGTCCGTACGGCCCTCCGCGTGCGCCCCGCGGATCGCCTCGCCGATGGTCTGCTGGGAGACCACTCCGGCCACGCGTCCCTCGGCGTCCACCCCGACGGCCCACCCGGTGGGCGAGAGCACGGCGCAGTCCAGGGCGGCCCGCAGCGAGTCGGTACCGGCGACGAACGGCCGCCCGTACGGCAGCAGCCGGGCCGGGTCGACGCTGCCCGCGGTGAGGTCCCCGGGCTCGCTCCAGCCGAGGGGCCTGCCGTCCATGTCCGTGACGAGGAGGTAGGGGGCCCCGTCCGTGCCGCGGGCGGCGATCTGCTCGGCGGAGGCGTCGAGGGCCACGACCGGGGCGGTCAGCAGACGGAGCCCGGCGGAGGGGAAGAAGGAGAGCCGCCGGATGCCCCGGTCGGTGCCGAGGAAGTCCTCGACGAACGCGTCGGCGGGGCTGGAGAGCAGCTCGGCGGGCGGCGCGTACTGGGCGAGCTTGCCGCCGGTGCGCAGCACGGCGACCATCGTGCCGATCTTGACGGCCTCGTCGATGTCATGGGTGACGAAGACGATGGTCTTGCCCAACTCGTCCTGGATGCGCAGGAGTTCGTCCTGGAGGCCCTTGCGCACGATGGGGTCGACGGCCGAGAACGGCTCGTCCATCAGCAGCACCGGCGGATCGGCGGCGAGCGCCCGCGCCACGCCGACGCGCTGCTGCTGGCCGCCGGACAGCTGGTAGGGGTACCGCCTGGCGAGCGAGCCGTCGAGCCCGACCCGCTCCATCAGCTCCCTGGCCCGGGCCCGCGCCTTCTCCTTGCCCCAGCCCAGCATGCGGGGCACGGTGGCGATGTTGTCGACGATCGTGCGGTGCTGGAAGAGACCGGCGTTCTGGATGACGTAGCCCATGGACCGGCGCAGCGTGTTGACCGGCTGCTGCCGGCTGTCCTTGCCGTCGATCAGGATGGTGCCCTCGCTGGGTTCGACCATCCGGTTGATCATGCGCAGGGTGGTCGTCTTGCCGCAGCCCGAGGGGCCGACGAGGACCGTGATCGAGCGGTCGGGAATCTCCAACGAGAGCCGGTCGACCGCCACCGTGCCGTCCGGGTACCGCTTGGTGACTGAATCTATCCGTATCAAAGCGCCGAATACCCTTCGGGTCTGGCAGAAGCTGTCCGCATTCGGCCGGTCCTGCAGGCCGTCCGGCAGAGTCTAGACCGCTTGTGTTGCGGACATTCGAACGGCACTCCGGCCGCCGACACGGGCCGAGCGGAGCCCGTGGTCACGGTGTTCCGCCGTACAGCGCGCGCCGGGCGGTGACCAGATCCCGCCAGCGGGCGCGAGTGCGTTCGGGCCCGTCGAGCCACTGTGCCCGTGACGGGCCGTCGTCGGGGAGGGGCCACCCGGCCATGAAGCACACGATGTCGCCGTAGTAGGCGTAGTCGCCCCCGCGGACCGTCTCCCGCAGGCGCGCGAGGCACGCGTTCAACCGGACCTCATCGGCGTGGACCGCGTGATGGAAGCCGAGGGCGAGCTCGATCGCCGGCCGGGCGGCGGTGATTCCGGCGGTGGCCGCCTCGGCGCGCAGGACCTGGGCGCGGCCCTCGATCTGGGCGGATGCCGTGCCCGCGTCCCGCAGGAGGGCGGCGATGTGAGTGGTGAGGCGGGTGGCCCGCAGGTCCAGGCCCACCAGCAGGTGGTGGGCGAGGTCCAGTTCGTCCTGGGCGACGGCGGGGTCGGTGAAGGCCAGGGTGAAGGCCCGGTGCGCCTGGGCGGTGGCGCGTTCCCCGGCGACGGCGTGTTCCTCGGCCTCGTCGCGGGCGGCCCGGTAGGCCGCTGCGGCGCGGGCCATGTCGCCCTGCACCCACCAGACGTCGCCGAGGATGCGGTGGTGGCGGCCGGCCCAGCCCAGGGTGTCGGCGGTCCGCAGGGCGGTGGGGAAGTCCCCGGCGAGGCGGGCCAGGTGGGCGAGACCGCGCCGGGCCGCGGGGGCGAGCCGTCCGCCGCCGTCGGCGACCAGGCGCATCCCGTCCCGGGAGTCCTGTGCACGGCCCAGGTCGCGCTGGGCCTTGGCCCGGTAGTAGACCGCCATGTCGCGCAGCTCCGCGCGCAGCAGCCCTGAGTCGACGACGGCTGTCAGCCGGGCGACGGTTCGCTCGCGGTGTTCGTGCTGGCGGCGGGCGAGCGCGCTGAGCGTCTCGACCAGGGCGTCGGCCGCGGTGCGCAGAGGGGACGGGGCGAGCCCCTCGGGGGCGGGCGGGGCGAGCGGCTCCCACACCGAGTCGCCGACGTAGGCCCACGCGGCGTCGGCGAGCCAGCCGAGGCCGAGGCCGAAGTCCCGTGCCAGGCGCAGCCCTTGGCGCAGACAGTTCACCAGCAGCGTGCGGTCCGGGACGGGTGCGGCGGCCCGGCGCTCACCGATCGCCTCGAAGGCCCGTTCCGCCGCCCGGGTCCAGTCCCGCTCCGACCAGCGGTCGTCCGCCCGGTCACCGGCGGTGCGGATGGTGGAGCGGATCACCCCGTGCAGGTGGTACGGCCACACGGCGTGCGGATCGAACCGGACGAAGGGCCGCTCGACCATGCGCAGGGCGGCCGACTCGTAGGTCATTCCCGCCGCCCGGGACGCGAGTGCCACGTCGAAGTTGTCCAGGAGGGATACGGAACGCAGGACATGCCGCTCGTCGGGGGTCAGATCGCTGAGCGTCCTGACGATGAGTGCGGGGAAGTCGAGGTCGAGATCGGCCGGCCGCGGGTCGCGCCCGGTACGCCGGATCGCGAGGAACCGCTGGACGGCCAGATCGAGGTGGAGGGGCAGTCCGTGGGAGCGCGCGGTGACGACGGCCCGGACCTCGGGTCCCATGACCGGGTTGCCGTCCCGGGTCAGCCGCCGGGCGAGGTAGTCGTCGCAGTCCTCGGCGGAGAAGTCCCCGACGAGGATCTGCCGGGCACCCCGTGCCCGCCCGGCAGAGCCCGGGGGCGGACCGCCCGGCGGGTGCGGTGCGTCGGGGTCCGCCGCCGGGTCCTCGGCCACCGCCAGGCCCGGCCAGGCGGCCGGTCCGGCCCAGTCGAGCTGGCCGTGCAGGGCCTCGTCGGCCCATTGCAGCCGGCTGCGCCCGGTGATGACGAAGAACGCGTTGGGCATGAGCCACACGACGCGCTGGAGCAGCCTCTCCAGATCGCGGTGGACACGGTCGCCGACGTCCTCGAACGTGTCCAGCAGGATCACCGGGACCACCGCCCTGCCCCGGGGCAGCCGGGCGATTTCCCAGGCGAGCAGGTGGGTGGCGTAGGCGAGGGAGTCGAGGTCGGGTTCGGCCTCCAGGAAGTCGGCCAGCCGGGTGCATTCCGCGAGTGCACGCACCGAGGCCCGGTGGTCCCGCAGCGCCCGCACCAGCGCGCCGGTGACCTGCCCGACCACTGCGCCGACCGTGCCGGGCAGCAGCAGCGCCTGGGCGATGTCGGCCAGCGCCGACTGCATCTGCTGCGGTACGACCCTGCCGAAGCGCCGGCCGAGACCGCCCCGGCGCAGATACTCCTCCAGTGGTTCGCCCGGGTGGATCTGGTCCCAGTAGCGGCGCAGGGCCAGATCGAAGGCGGGGAGCGGGCGGCCGAGTTCGGCGAGGGCCAGGCGGATCGTGAGCACGACCCGCTCGAAGTCGGTTCCGGCCGAACGGGCCAGGTCGATGCGGACCGGAAGGACACGCGGGTGGCCGTTCCCCCAGACGGGCGCACCCCATTGGGCGGGCCGGTGCTCGCTGTGGGCGAGTGCGGCCTCCACCTTTCTCGACAGCGTCGACTTGCCGATGCCGCCGACCCCGTGGAAGACGAGCACGTTGTCCCGCGGCGTTTCGAGGTCCTCGATGTCGAAGGCGGGTGCGCCGACGGTCCTCAGATGGTCGCCCAGGGCGGCCGTGACGGCCTCCCACTGTTCCTGCCGGTTGGTGAACTGTTCGGCGGCATGAATCTCCCGGTCGTTCGAACCGAAGAGTGTCCGCAGATCCCTGCCATCCCCCACGCCACCCCCCAGGGCCGAGGGAATTCTATCTGCGGAAACGGTTGCGCCCCGACCTGAGATCAGGCCATTCATGAACCACCTCGTAGATCGATGTTCCGCCGACCGGTACACCTTGCTGCGGGTACCTTCCACGGCCCCTAAGCTGACCCCATCGAACGGGGGCGTGCATGGAGCGAAATGTGGTGTGGCTGTTTGCGTGGAACAGGAGTAACGGCGGAGACGACGGGAATGCAAAGACTTCTGCACACATCCGTAACGTATGGAACACTACCCGCAAGGTATTAAGAATGACTGCCGGACTGCTGGTGTCCGGGCCCCGTCAGGGTCAGCTCGGTCCGGCTTCAGAGGTGGCCGTCGTGATCGATGGGGACCCTCGCCCCTCCGACGGGGCCGCATACGAAGTGGCGCTGGAACGCGTCCGTCTGGTGATCGCCTGGTACACCAGGTCCATTCAGTCCGAGCGACGTTCGGCGTCGCCCGATCGCCGACGCCTGGACGAACTGATCGCCGCGCGTCTGGAGTGCGTGGCCGACCAGCGGGCCCTCGATGCGGCGGACGAAGCGCGCATCGCGCGGGTGGCCGAGACCTACGGCGAACGCTATCGGGGGCTGAGCGGCGCGGAGGGCGGCTGCTAGGCCCTCACGGCAGGCGCAGGCCCGCGGGCAGCAGGGGCAGAGCCCGCTCCCCGATCTCGCGCAGTTCCTCCCGGTACTCCGGCAAGCGTCTGTGCAGCCACACCAGATCGCCGACGAACCCCGTGGCCTCCGCGTCGGTGTACGGGCGGTTCCATTCGGCCTCGAGCGCCGCGAGGGCGCCGGGCCGCTCGAATCCGTCCGGCCCGCGCCGCGCCTCGTAGAGCAGGGTGCCGTCGGGGCGCCGGACCCGCACCTGGTCGACGGCGGCCTCCTGTTCAGCCGCGCGCACCGAGGCGGCGAGCGCAGTGACGCACTGGTCGTGTCCGGCGGCGGTCGTGAACCGGGCCGGCAGCAGCCGGTCCGGACCGGCTGTGCGGAGATAGCGGACGGCCGTCCCCAGTCGGCTGTCCGCGGGCCGCGTGGCCACGGCGTCGAGCCGGGTGCCGTAGCCCGCCTCGCGGAACGGGGCGACCGAGTCCAGGAACTGCTCGGCGGAGCCGGGGGCCGACTCGATGACGGCGTCGCCCCGGAGTTTGCGCACGAACTCCTCGGTCCAGGCCTGCCAGGTCTGGTAGTAGGGCCGGATCCGCTGGCCGGCGGTGCGGTGGCAGCGCGCCAGCAGTGGCTCGTAGGAGGGGTGGAAGGCCTTGAAGTCGTCGCCGACGATGCGCAGCGGCCGGCAGCCCGGCAGAGCGGGCGGCCAGCGGCGCACGCTCCGGGACTTGCCGCCGCCCGGCTGGGAGAGGACCCACACGCTCTCGGGATTCGGGCACTCCGGGACATCGGTCAGGCGAGTTCGTCTGATGTCCTCGAAAATCTCCGTCATTTCCTCTTCGGAAAGCTCGATCCGAGGTTCTCCGTCACGCCCGACGCGACGCACGCTCTCCAAGTGAACCTCGATCCTTGCTTTTCCGGGCCGAAGCGTATTCAGAAGCCAAGACGACAGTCGCACAGGACGCGTCACTCGCGTCAATCGCTCCCCGAGCGTCTCACCAAGCATCTTCCGCCGTTGCTGCCCCCTGCGCAACGCCCCTGTTCAGGGGTCCGCATGCTGGTACGGCAACAAGGCGTCCCCGGCGCGGAATTCAGCGGTCCGGATCGTTCGGAATGCGCTTTCATCCGACGGTTCAAGTCCCTCGATCGGGTGGTTGCCCGAGGGGCGCACGGTGACACGCACGCCCCCTGACGCTCCGACATGCGCCCCGAGGACCGGGACTGTTCGGGACATCCGGGCCGACCGGAATTGTTTCCGCGCACCGGCACCGACCGCATTCTCCGGAAAGACCTCAATACCGCCTGCCGCACTCGATCCGATCCCGCGCGGAGCGAAGCTCTCACACCTCGGACACCCGCACTTGAATTCACAGGACGCGGCGTTTCCTTGGCATACGGGGCGAAACGACTGTGGGCGTCCTGTGAGTCCGCTGGTTCTCATCCCGCGTTCAGCGAGGGCACAGGAACCGCCCAGCACCGGGCTCGATGGTCAGGACGACCACCGCTCGGAGACCTGGAGTACGTGCCATGACGACCCTCGCCCCACCGCCCGCGCCGACCGCCCAGGACGGCAGGCACCGGGCCGCGCCGCCCGCCACGAGCAGCCGGCTGCGCAGGATGTTCACCGGTGCCCCGCAGGACCCCCGCTGGGCCCGCCCCGCGCTCTGGGCGATCCTGGTGCTGGCCGCGGCGCTGTACGCCTGGAACCTGTCGTCCCTCACCGGCAACACCTTCTACGACGCGGCCGTCTACTCCGGCACCAGGAGCTGGAAGGCGTTCTTCTTCGGCGCGCTGGACTCGGGCAGCTTCATCACGGTCGACAAACCGCCGTTCGCCCTGTGGGTCATGGGTCTCTCCGCCCGCGCGTTCGGGTACGGAACCTGGCAGCTGATGCTGCCGATGGTCGCGGTCGGCACCGGTTCGGTGGCCCTGCTGTACCGCATGGTCAGGCGGGACTTCGGCGCCGTCGCGGCCACGATCGCGGCGCTCGCGCTCACCCTCACGCCCATCACGGTCGCGATCAACCGGGACACCAACCCCGACCCGGTGCTGGTCTTCCTGATGCTGCTCGGCGCGGCCGCGCTGACGAAGGCCGTGCGCACCGGCCGGCTGATGCCGCTGGTCTGGTCGGGGGTCGCGATCGGTTTCGCGTTCAACACGAAGATGATGCAGGCGTACGTCGTCCTGCCGGCCTTCTCCCTGGTCTACCTGTGGGCCGCGCGCACCGGCCTGGGCAGGCGTGTCCGCAACCTCGCCGTCGCCACCCTCGCCCTGGTCGTCTCCAGCGCCTGGTGGATGGTGGTCGTCGACCTCGTCCCCGCCTCCTCGCGTCCGTACATCGGCGGCTCCACCGACAACACCGTGTGGGACCTGGTCATCGGCTACAACGGCTTCGGCCGGATCTTCGGGGCGAGTTCCTCGGTCGGCTCGCAGGGCAACGGCGCGAGCTTCGGCGGTGAGGCGGGGCTCGACCGCCTGTTCAACAGCATCATGGGCGGCCAGATCTCCTGGCTGATCCCCTTCGCGATCATCGCACTGATCGGCGGTCTGGTGCTGCGGGGCCGGGCGCCCCGCACGGACGCCCAGCGGGCGGCGCTGCTGCTGTGGGGCGGCTGGTTCGTCCTGCACTACCTGACCTTCGCGCTCGCCGAGGGCACCTTCCACCCGTACTACGTCACCGCCATGGCACCCGGCCTCGCGGCCCTCGCCGGTATCGGCGCGGTGCTGCTCCACCGGGCCTTCCGGGAGGGTTCGGCGGCCAAGTGGGGCTGGGTGCTGCCTGCCGCGATCGCGGTCAGCACGGTGTGGGCGGTGGTCCTGCTCCAGCGGGTCTCCGGCTCCGGGACGCTGTACACGGTCGCCGAGGTCGTGGCCGGCGTCGCGGGCGCGGTCGCGGTGATCGGGCTGCTGCTCGGCCGGTTCACCCGGCGGCAGCGGCTGACGGGCCTCGCGGCCCTCGCCGCGGTCGTCGCCCTGCTCGCCGGTCCCGCCGCGTACTCGGTGTCGGCGGCGGCCTCCAGCACCAACGGCACCAATCCGACGGCCGGTCCGAGCACCGGTGGCATGGGCGGAGGGCAGCGCCCGAGCGGCAGCGGCGGCCCGGGCGGCAGCACGAGCAGCTCCGACAGCCAGTCCACGGGCCGGCCGCCGTCGGGCGACGCCCCGTCCGGCACCGGCCGCGACGGCGGAGGCATGGGCGGCACGCAGGTGTCCTCCGCGATGATCTCGTACCTGAAGAAGCACCAGGACGGGGCCGGCTGGCTGGTCGCGGTGGCCACCGACCAGACCGCCTCCTCGATCATCCTGGAGTCCGGTGAGCCGGTGATCTCCATGGGCGGCTGGTCGGGGTCCGACAACGCCATGACCCTCGCCAAGCTCAAGAGCCTCGTGAAGTCCGGCAAGCTGCACTACATCGTCGTCGGCGACAGCGGCCAGGGGTCCTCGGACTCCGCGATCTCCGCCTGGGTCGAGAAGAACGGCACGGCGGTGAGCGCCTACAGCGGCCTGTACCGCCTGGACGCCTCCGACGTCGGCTGACACCCACGCGGCACAGCGGGCGGGCCGCCGGTGGACGACCGGTGGCCCGCCCTCGCCGGTGTCCGTTCAGGCCGCCGCGGGAAAGCCGGGCGTGCGCAGCACCCGTCGTTCCGCGTCCACCGCGAAGACCTCGCAGCCGTCCAGGGAGGCCGCCCAGTCGACGCCCTCGGGGCCGAGGGCGAAGGCCGCCGTGGCGACCGAGTCGGCTTCCGTCAGCGTCGCCGCCACGACCGTCAGGCTGAGCAGGCCGGTCGCCGGGCGGCCGGTGCGGGCGTCGAGGATGTGGTCGCCGCGCTCGTAGCGGGCGGAGGTGGCCACCGCCCCGTCGGTGAGGGAGAGCACCGTGCACAGCTTGTCGGCGTGCTCGGGGTGCCGTACGCCCACCCGCCAGGGGCCGCCCGCGGTGACCACGTCGCCGCCGGCGTTGAGGACGAAGCGGGTCGCTCCGGCCGCCCCGAGCAGCTCCGCCGCCCGCTGCACCGACCAGCCCTTGACCACCGCGCAGGGATCGAGCCGGCGGCCGGGTGGCCGTACGTCGAAGGCGCCGCCGGTGGCGACCCGGTAGTGCTCGCACAGGGCCAGGATCTCGCGCAGGTCCGCGCTCAGGTCGGCGGCGGACAGCTCGCCCCGGTCGTACCGCGAGACCTCGCTGTCCTCCTTGAACGGGCTGAACCGGGCGTCGGCCTCGCGCAGCCACCCGAAGACCGCGTCCGCGGCGGACTCGGGGACGTGCTCGTCGTCGACCCGGAGCGAGACCGGGAAACCCATGACGTGTTCGACGCGGTGCATCGGAGAGATCAGCCCTTCGCGTCGATCGCGGCCTGGAGGGACTCCTTGTAGCCGTCACTGGTGATGGTCGCACCGGAGACGGTGTCGATGTCCGCGCTCTGCGCCTGGAGGGTCTCCGCGACCAGCTTCGGCACGGCCGCGGTGGTCTGCGGGTGGTTCGGCTGCTGGAGCATCCTCACGGCGCTGATCTCGTCGCCCTCGAAGGTCACCTGGACCTGGACGGTGCCCTTCTCGGTGTCGACCGCGGTGCCGTCGACGGTCCGGGAGGACTGCGCGGACGCGGACGGGGACGACGAGGCCGCCGACGCCGTCTTCGCGTTGTCGTCGATCGCCGCCTGGAGGGACTTCTTGTACGCCTCGCTGGTGATCGTGGCACCGGAGACGGTGTCGATGTCCGCGCTCTGCGCCTGGAGGGTCTCCGCGACCAGCTTCGGCACGGCGGCCTCGGTCTGCGGGTGGTCGGGCTGCTGGAGCAGCTTCACGGCGGTGATCTTCGTGCCGGCGAAGGTCACCTGGAGCTGCACAGGTCCCTTCTCCGTGTCGATCGTCGTGGTCGTGACGACGTTCGTGCCGGACGTCCCGGCGGAGGAGGTCGTGGGCGCGGGGGTGGTGGCCTGGGCGGTGGAGGTGCCGGCCGAGGGCTGGTACAGCCACACGGGGACCAGGCCCGCGATGCTCAGGACGACGACGGGTATGGCTCGTTTCACGGTCAGTTCCTCATCCCGCCAGGCTGAAGCGCTCGAAGTGGATCTGCGGCCCGGGCACGTCCAGCTCGCGCAGGCTGCCCAGGACCGCCTTCATCATCGGGGGCGGTCCGCACAGGAAGACGTCCCGGTCGGCGATGTCGGGCACGAGCCGGGCCAGTTCGCCCGCCGCCAGCCTGTCGGGCACGGGCGGGCCGGTGACCAGGTGGAGTTCGGCGCCCTTGGCGAGCGCGAGCTCGCGCAGCTCGTCGTAGAGGACGGCGTCCCGGTCGGAGCCGACGCGGTAGATGACGACGGCGTGGCCGTGCACCTCCTCCAGGAGGGCCCGGATCGGGGTGACGCCGACGCCTCCCGCGATCAGCACGGACTCGGGGCGGGTGCGGTGCAGGGCGGTGAAGGCGCCGTAGGGGCCCTCGGCGAAGACGCGGGTGCCGACCTTGAGGTGCCTCAGGGCGGCGCTGCCCTCGCCGGCCGCCTTGGCGGTCAGGCGCAGTGTCCTGCCGTCGGGTGCGGCGGACAGGGAGAAGGGGTTGGCCTGCCACCAGCGGTCGGCGGTCAGGAAGCGCCACAGGAAGAACTGGCCCGCGCGGGCGGGGAGCCGGTCGAGGTCCTTGCCGCTGATGTAGACCGAGACCACGTTGTCGCTCTCGGGGACGACCGCGGTGACCCGGAACCGGTGGCGCCCGTTGCGCCACAGCGGGAGCACCGCGCGGCCCAGGACGACCGAGCCGAGCGCGACGCCCCAGACGCCGTACCAGTAGGCGGTGGCGGCGGACGAGGAGGTGAAGGTGGTGCCGACGGCGACCTGGTGGGTGAAGGCGAGGACCACGGCGACGTAGGTGTACAGGTGGATGAAGTGCCAGGTCTCGTAGGCGAGACGGCGCCGGGCGTAGCGGGCGGAGACCGCGCCCACCACCAGGATCAGGAAGAACGCGACGACCGCGCGGAGCACGCCCTCGGTGGTCTCGGCGAGGTCGACGATCTCGCCGATCGGGCCCACGTCGGTGCCCTGGGCGTAGCCGAAGGCGATGAAGACGACGTGCGCGAGGAGCGTCCACAGAAGGGCGAAGCCGGTCCAGCGGTGCCAGGAGGTCAGCCGGTCCATGCCGATGCGGCGGTCCAGCCAGGGCAGCCGGGCCACCAGGACCAGCTGGAAGGCCATGACGAGCGCGGCGTACAGGCCGGTGAGACGGCCGAGCACGATGAGCGCGTTGGAGGCGAAGCCGGCCTGGGCGAAGAACCAGGCCACAACGGCCGCGTTGGCGGCCAGCACGGCACAGAGCCCGGTGCGGGCCACCACCCTGGGGCGTTTGATCGCCGTGGGGGGCGCAGGGGGCGATTGGACGGTCGTCACGTCAGGGAGCTCCTTGATCGGGGCCTGGGTTACCGAGCTTCCCCGGCGGTAGCTGTCGATCAGCTGTCGTACAACTTTCAAGAGGTTATCGATGTGGTCCCGGGACTCCCCCGGCGCCCGCTTTCCGGCCGCTGTGAAGCACTATGAGCGGGTGGAAAAAGTACGACTCCTCGTCGTGGACGACGACCCGCCGATCGCCGATCTCGTGGCGACGGTCGCCCGTTACGAGGGCTGGGAGGCGGTCACCGCGAACTCCGGCGAGGAGGCGCTGAGCCGTGCCGCGGAGTTCCGTCCCGACATCGTGGTGCTCGACCTGATGCTGCCGGACATCGACGGCTTCGGCGTCCTGGACCGGCTGCGCCGCTCGGGGACGATGGTGCCGGTGGTCTTCCTGACCGCGCGGGACGCGGTCGCCGACCGGGTGGCGGGGGCTGACCCGGGGCGGGGACGACTACCTGGTCAAGCCGTTCGCGGTGGAGGAGCTGATGGCCCGGCTGCGGACCGTGCTGCGGCGCAGCGCCGGGCCCGGCTTCCAGCGCTCGGTGCTCCGGGTCGCCGACCTCAGCATGGACGAGGACACCCGTGAGGTGCGGCGCGGCGACAAGCTGCTCACGCTCACCCCGACCGAGTACGAGGTGCTCCGGTACCTGATGCGCAAGTCGCCGACCGTGCTCACCAAGGCGCAGATCCTCGACCACGTGTGGGAGTACGGCTTCGGCGGCCGCTCCAACGTCGTCGAGCTGGTCGTCAGCCGGCTGCGCCGCAAGCTGGACGAGCCCGACGACGGCAGGGCGCCGCTGATCCACACCGTCCGGGGTTTCGGGTACGTCATCCGGCAGGCGGCCGAGTGATCCGGCGGCTGCGGTCGGCGTACCGGAGGATGCGGCTCGGGACCCGGCTGGCGCTGGGGCTCGGGGCGCTGGCCCTGGTGGTGTTCGCCGTCGTGGGCACCGCGCTGACGACGTACATGCGGGACTATCTGTCGGCCCAGCTCGACACCCAGCTCGCGCAGGCCCAGATCGCCCAGTCCAAGAGCATCGCGGACTACGGCACCCTCTCGGGCAAGAAGTACTGGAGCTGGTTCTACGCCGTGTACGACGTGACGGACGGCACCCCCACGCTCCGCAAGCCCGAGGACGCCGGCGACCTGCCGGAGGACGTCGGGGACTTCACCGCCCTGGCCGGGGCGCAGACCGCCGCGCACACGGAGCTGCTGCGCACCGAGCACATCGCGGGCGTCGGCGAGTACCGGCTGCGGGCCTGCGAGGTGAAACCGGGGGTGGTCCTGGTCAGCGCCGCGCCGATGGACGACATCGACGACACGGTACGGCGGCTGATCACGGTCCAGGTGATCGCGTTCGGGCTGGCGCTGCTGGCGCTCGTGGTGGTCGGCCGCAAGCTGCTGCGGCGCGGTCTGCAACCGCTGAGCGCCATGGCGTCCACCGCGCACGGCATCGCCTCGCACGACCTCTCCGAGACCGCGGCCCGGCTGCCGCTGCGCGCCGACAAGCGGGGCGGCGGCCCGGAGGTCGAGGAGCTGCGGACGGCGTTCAACACCATGCTGGAGCACATCGACGACTCGCTCGCGGTGCGCGCGGAGGCCGAGCAGCGGCTGCGCCGGTTCGTCGCGGACGCCTCGCACGAGCTGCGCACGCCCCTGATGTCCGTACGGGGCTACGCGGACCTCTTCCAGTACGCCGCCGCGAACGCCCCCGAGGAGCGGGACAAGCACCTGGCCCGGCTGCGTGCCGAGGCCGCCCGCATGGGCTTCCTGCTGGACGACCTGCTGCTGCTCGCCCGGCTGGACGCGGCCGAGGTGGAGACCCCGCTCAGGCCGGTCGAGGTGGATCTGGTGGAGCTGGTGGAGCACGCGGCCGACGCGTTCCGCGCGAGCCACCCGGACCATCCGCTGACCGTCGAGCAGGGCCCCGCAGGCCCTGAAGCTGCGCCTCGACCCGCAGCGGGTGCGCCAGGTCCTCGACAACCTCCTCACCAACGCGGCCGTGCACACCCCGGCGGGCACCGCGGTGTCGGTGGGGGTACGGGTACGGGACGGGCAGGCCCGGGTGCGGATCGCGGACGCGGGTCCCGGCATCCCGGCCGCCGACCGGGAGCGGGTCTTCGACCGCTTCTACCGCGTCGACAAGGCCCGCAGCCGGGACCGGGGCGGCAGCGGCCTCGGCCTCGCGGTGGCGAGCTCCCTGGTCCGGGCGCACGGCGGCACGATCGGGCTGGACAGCGAGCCGGGGGCCACCGTGTTCACGGTGTCGCTGCCGCTGAGTCTTACGAAGCCGTGACGTGCGGGCGCGGCCCGGTGGTCCTGGCCGCTCCCGGCCCTAGCGTGAGGGCATGCGCGTACTGGTCACCGGCGGTGCCGGTTTCATCGGGTCCCGGATCGTCGAGGCGCTCGTGGCACACGGCCACGAGCCCCTCCTGTTCGACCTGCGGACCGACCCGGCGTCCGACGTACGGGACGCCGACGCCGTCCGCCGCGCCCTGACCGGCGTGGACGCGGTGTGCCACCAGGCGGCCGTGGTCGGCCTGGGCGTGGACTTCGCCGACGCCCCGCGGTACGTCTCGCACAACGACGTCGGTACCGCGGTCCTGCTCGCCGCGATGGCCGGACTCGGGGTCCGTCGGCTGGTGCTGGCCGGTTCGATGGTCGTGTACGGCGAGGGCCGCTACACCTGCCCGCGGCACGGGACCGTACGACCGGGTCCGCGTGCGGTGGCCGACCTGGACGCGGGGCGCTTCGAGCCGCTCTGCCCGCGGTGCGGCGCGGATCTCTCCCCCGGACTGGTCGGCGAGGACGCCCCGGTCGACCCGCGGAACGTGTACGCGACGACCAAGCTCGCCCAGGAGCACCTGGCCGCGTCCTGGGCGCGGGCCACGGGCGGTTCGGCGGTGGCACTGCGCTACCACAACGTGTACGGCCCCGGCATGCCCCGCGACACCCCGTACGCCGGGGTCGCCTCCTTCTTCCGCTCCGCGCTCGCCCGCGGCGAGGCCCCGCGCGTCTTCGAGGACGGCGGTCAGCGCCGGGACTTCGTCCATGTGCGGGACGTGGCCGCGGCCAACGTGGCGGCGCTGGAGGCGGGTTCGGCGGACGGGGTGCTCACGTCGTACAACACCGGGAGCGGGGAGCCGCACACGGTGGGCGAGATGGCCCGCGCGCTCGCCGAGGCGTACGGCGGTCCCGAGCCGGTGGTCACCGGCGAGTACCGCCTCGGGGACGTACGGCACATCACGGCGGACTCGGCACGGCTGCGGGCGGAGCTGGGGTGGAAGGCGGAGGTCGGATTCGCCGAGGGGATGCGGGAGTTCGCGGGCGCCGGGATGCGGGACGCGTAGCCCGCGGTGGACCGGTGGTGCCGCCCGTGAAGGAAAGCGGCCACGGGCGGCACCACCATGGTGCTCAGCGGCGGTGGGCGGCGCTTTCAGGTAGCCGCCGACGGCAGCACCACCTCGAAGCGGCAGCCGCCCGGCACGTTGCGTACGGTGGCGCGGCCCGCGTGGGCCTCCACGATGCCCCGGACGATCGCGAGGCCGAGTCCCGCCCCGGCGGGCGGAGTCCGGGCGTGGGTGCCGCGCCACCCGGTGTCGAAGACACGGGGCAGGTCCTCCTCGGGGATGCCGCCGCAGCCGTCCGTGACGGACACGACGACCCCCTCGGGGCGGTGCTCGGCGGCCACCGCGACCGTGCCGTCGGCGGGGGTGCGGCGGATGGCGTTGACGAGGAGGTTGCCGAGCACACGGCTCATCTCCTTGCCGTCCACCTCGACCGGCACGGCCGCCACCCGGTCGCCGACCAGCCGTACGCCGTACTCGCGGGCCAGCGGGTCGGCGCCCGCGAGGGCGTCCGAGACGAGGTCGTACAGGGAGATCCGGCTCGGGCTCAGCGCCAGCGCCCCCGCGTGGATGCGGGAGAGCTCGAAGAGGTCGCCGACCATGTCGTTGAGGCGTTCCACCTCGGTGCGGATCTGCCGCAGATAGCGGGCGGGGTCGGCGGCGACGCCGTCCTCCAGGGCCTCGGACATCGCGCGCAGTCCGGCGAGCGGGGTGCGCAGGTCGTGGGAGATCCAGGCGACGAGTTCGCGCCGGGAGGACTCCAGGGCGCGCTCCCGCTCCCTGGACTCGGCGAGTTTGGCGCTGGTGGCCTCCAACTCCCGACTGAGGGCTTCGAGTTCTGCGGTGGTGGGGCCGCCGGGCGAGGTGAAGTCGCCGCCGTCGCCGAAGGAGCGGGCGGCGAGCGCGAGGGCCCGGCTGCGGGCGGCGACCCAGCGGCCCAGCAGCAGGGCGGTGGCCAGCGAGACCACGGCGGCCATCAGGACGACGGTGGTGACGACCCGCAGGTCGTGCCCGGACAGGAACATCGCCTGGGCGACCGCGAGGGTGCCGGCCAGCATCGCGGTGACGCCGACGGCGGCGACCACGGTCAGGTGCAGGGAGAGCGAGCGGCGCCGGACCAGCAGCAGCACCCAGGCGCCGAGGAGTCCGGCGGCGACGGCGCCGAGGAAGGCGTAGAGGGCGATGAGGAGGGTGTCGCGCACGGGTCACACCTCCGTCGGGGAGCCGTCGGACTCCGGGGAGCCGTCGAAGCGGTAGCCGACGCCCCACACGGTCTGGATCAGGCGGGGCCTGGCGGGGTCGTCCTCGACCTTGCCGCGGAGCCGGCGCACATGGACGGTGACGGTCGACAGGTCGCCGAAGTCCCAGCCCCACACCTCGCGCATCAAATCCTCCCGGCTGAAGACCCGGCCGGGGTGCCTGAGGAAGAAGGCCAGGAGGTCGAACTCCCGGACGGTGAGGGCGAGTTCGGTGCCGTCCTTGAGGGCGCGGCGGGCCGTCGGGTCCAGCGAGAGGCCGGCGGCGCCCAGGTGACCGGCCTGCTGGGCGGGGCGGGAGCGGCGCAGCACGGACTCGACGCGCAGGACCAGTTCGCGGGGGCTGAAGGGCTTGGTGACGTAGTCGTCGGCGCCGACCTCCAGACCCAGGATGCGGTCGTCCTCGTCGCCGCGGGCGGTGAGCATGATGACCGGGACGGGCCCGCGCCCCCGCATCCGGCGGCACACCTCCAGGCCGTCCATGCCGGGCAGCATCAGGTCGAGGACGACGAGGTCCGGGCGGTGCGCGGCGGCGCGGGCGAGGGCGTCGGGGCCGTCGGCGGCCCGGTCCACGAGGTATCCGGCCCGGTCGAGGTAGCCGGAGACCACCTCGGCGACGGTGGGGTCGTCGTCGACGACGAGGACCCGGCGCCGGGTCTGTGCGTACTGCTGCTGCTCCATGCCGCCAGCCTCGCACCGCGCGCGCGAATGTGCCGCGGACGGGCTACGACGTCCTTGTTTCGTAAGGAGCCGGAGTCCGGTTTGTCCGTTCTGCGTTCGTAGGGTGAACGTCGTGACGACCCCTTCAGTGAACGAACCGGCGGCGTCCGTGGACGTCGTGCTGCCCTGCCTGGACGAGGCCGGGGCCCTGCCGTGGGTGCTGGAACGCATCCCGCCCGGCTGGCGCGCGCTCGTCGTGGACAACGGCTCCTCGGACGGCTCGGCCGGCATCGCCCGCGCTCTCGGCGCGACCGTCGTCCGCGAGGAGCGGCGCGGCTTCGGCGCCGCCTGCCATGCGGGACTGACCGCGGCCACGGCCGACGTCGTGTGCTTCTGCGACTGCGACGCCTCGCTGGACCCGTCGGACCTGGTGCCGTTCGTCGCCGAGGTGCTGGCCGGTGAGGCGGACCTCGTGCTCGGCCGGCGCCGTCCGCAGACCCGCGGTGCCTGGCCGGCGCACGCCCGCGCGGGCAACCTCGCGCTCGCCCGGCTGCTGCGCCGCCGCACCGGTCTGCGGCTGCATGACCTGGGGCCGCTGCGGGCCGCCCGGCGTGAACCGTTGCTCGCCCTCGGCCTCACGGACCGGCGCAGCGGCTATCCGCTGGAGATGGTGGTGCGGGCGGCCGACGCGGGCTGGCGGATCGCCGAGCACGACGTGCCGTACCGCCCGCGGACCGGTGCCTCCAAGGTGACGGGCACCTGGCGGGGCACGTGGCAGGCGGTGCGGGACATGAGCCAGGTCCTCTCCGCCTCCGGGACGGGGGTGCGGGTGTGACCACGCTGCTCGTCATCGCCAAGGAGCCGAGGCCGGGGCGGGTCAAGACCCGGCTCACCCCGCCGTTCACGCCCGGGCAGGCGGCCGCGCTGGCCGAGGCGTCCCTCGCGGACACCCTCGACGTGGTGGCCCGCACCCCGGCCCGGCGCCGGGTCCTGGTCCTGGAGGGCACACCGGGCCCCTGGCTGCCGCCGGGTTTCGAGGTCGTACGGCAGTGTCCGGGCGGCCTCGACGAGCGGCTGGCCTCGGCCTTCGCGGGCTGCGACGGGCCGGCCCTGCTCATCGGCATGGACACACCCCAGGTGACGCCCGAGCTGCTCACGGTCGACTTCACCGACTGCGACGCGTACTTCGGGCCCGCCGAGGACGGTGGCTTCTGGGCGCTGGGCCTGGCCGAACCGGACCCGTCCCGGCTGCGCGGGGTCCCGATGTCGACCCCCGGCACGGGAGCGGCCCAGCGGGCCCGCCTGACCGGCCTGCGGGTGCGCGAGCTGCCGCCGCTGCGGGACGTGGACACGGCGTCCGACGCGGAACTGGTCGCCCGGGCGGCCCCGCACGGACGGTTCGCGGCCGAGCTGGCCCGGCTCACGGGGGTGCCGCGATGAGGGGGCTGCGCGCCGGCGTCGCACCCCGTACCGCGGCGGCCACCCCACCCGCATGCCCGGACAGCGAGCCGGCCGCCGGGTCCGGGGCGGACGAGAGCCGTCCGGACGCGCCGGGGTACCGGCCGGACGACGGGGCGGCGAACGCAGCGGAGGCGGACGGGCCTGGACCCGGCGGCCCGCACCCGCGGGCGGCCGGGATCGGACCCGCCGGGGACCCCGGCGACCCACGCCCGCGGACGGACGGGATCGGACCCGGCGGGCCTCCCGGCAACCCGCGCCCCCGGACGGGCTGGGTCGGACCCGGTGGGGAACCCGGCGACCCACACCCCCAGGCGGACCGGATCGGACCCGCCGGGGAACCTGACAGCCCACGCCCCTGGGCGGACGCGGTCGGAGCCGGTGGGGAATCCGGCAACCCGCACCCCCGGACGGACCAGATCAGACCCGCCGGGGAATCCGGCAACCGCCGCCCCCGGACAGGCGGGATCGGACCCGGCGGGGAACCTGACAACCCACGCCCCTGGGCGGACGCGGTCGGACCCGCCGGGGACCCCGGCAACCCACACCCCCAGGCGGACCAGATCGGACCCGCCGGGAAATCCGGCAACCGCCGCCCCCGGACAGGCGGCATCGGACCCGGCGGGGAACCTGACAACCCACGCCCCTGGGCGGACGCGGTCGGACCCGCCGGGGACCCCGGCAACCCACACCCCCAGGCGGACCGGAGCGGATCACGCGGGGAACCCGGCGACCGCCGCCCCCGGACAGGCGGGATCGGACCCGGCGGGGAACCTGACAACCCACGCCCCTGGGCGGACGCGGTCGGACCCGCCGGGGACCCCGGCAACCCACACCCCCAGGCGGACCGGAGCGGACCACGCGGGGAACCCGGCGACCGCCGCCCCCGGACGGGCGGGATCGGGCGTCAGTGGGACGGTGGCCCGGTGCTCCGTGGCTCCGGGACCCGCCCGGTATCCGGCTCGGCCTCCGGCCTGCGTTCGGTGCTGCCGGGCGCCGACACCCGGACGCACGGAGCCCCGGTGGGCGACGCCGGCGACGGTGGAGGGGGAACGGTGGACGGCACCTGGTCCGCCGACCCCTACGCGCGGGCCCTCCGTACCGGCCGGGGCCCCCTTTTCCTGCGCCGGGCCGACGGATGGCTGCTCCCGCTCGAACTGGAGCGTTGGTGCGCCGCCGCGGACGCCGCGGACCTGGAGGTGCTGCGGCGCTGCGAGGGCGCGGTGCTGGACGTCGGGTGCGGCCCGGGGCGGCTCGTCGCCGCGCTCGGGGCCCGCGGCCGGCGGGTGCTCGGCATCGACGTGAGCGAGGCGGCGGTCGCACGGACCGTCGCGCTCGGCGGACAGGCCCTGCGGCGGTCCGTGTTCGAGTCCCTGCCCGGCGAGGGCCGCTGGGGCACCGCGCTGCTGATCGACGGCAACATCGGCATCGGCGGCGACCCCACCGCCCTGCTCGACCGCACGGCCCAACTCCTCGCGCCCGGCGGCCTGCTGATCGCCGAGACGGTCACCGACCCGGACCTCGACGAGCGGGTCCGGGTGCATGTCACCGACGCCCGTGGCGCGGTCGGCGACCCGTTCCCGTGGGCCCGGCTCGGCACCCCCGCCCTGCTGCGGCACGCGGCCCGCGCCGGCTGGGCACCGGTGGATCAGTGGACGGCGGGCGGCCGCTCCTTCGTGGCCCTGCGCCGCCGTACGACGAGGACCACCGCCGAACCGCCGAAGAGCGCGGCCGTCACCAGCAGCCAGCGGGCCAGGAAGCCGTCCGGGGACAGCCCGGTCGCCGAGGCGTAGCGGTCCGCGACCTGCCCGCTGATCAGCGGGAACCACACGAGCAGGAGCAGCAGGGAGAAGGCGGCGGGGACCCGGACGTACAGCACGTGCCGGCCCGCCGTCCTCACCAGCGCCCGGTCCGCCGCCGCGTACAGCGGCAGCAGCACCAGGTCGTGCAGGACGGCCGCTCCGACGAACCACAGCGCGATCCCGAACCGGTCCCCCGCGAGCAGCCGCACCCCCGCGTACCCCGCGAGGGCGAACGAGCAGACAAGCAGGAGGAGTTGGAGGGGGCTGCCGAGAGGGATCCGCATCACAGGTCTCCGAAGGTCAGCCGCGCAACCCACTTGGTGTTGAGCACACCGGGTGCCGCGGGCACGATGATCCGGGCCGGGTGGCCGTGGTCGGGGGTCAGGTCCTCGCCGTTGACGAACAGCGCGAGCAGGGAGCGCGGGTCGGCGACCTGGTTGGCGCGCAGGGCGGCCCGGCGGAAGGCGCCGTGCCGTTGCAGCGACTCCACGAAGAGGTCCGGCGGGTCACCCTCGTACCCGGCGAGCGCCGCGAGGTCCCGCAGCCGGACTCCGCGCCACCACTGGTCCGAGGTGGACCAGCCCTCCACGCAGGCGATGGGCAACGCCGAGCTGTGCAGCGGGAGCCGGAGCAGGTCGGCCCGGCTGAGGCGGACGGTACGGCCCGCACGCCCGACGACGACCAGCCGCCAGGCTTCCTCCCCCGTCTCCGCCGGGTCGATCCCGGCGTACGCGGCCGTCTTGTTGATCTGGAAGCCGCCCGGCCCCGACGCCGGTTCGGCGCCGCCGTGCGGGGCGAGGAGGGCGGTCCGGCGCAGGACGCCGTCGAAGCTCTGTCCGGCCGTGGTGAGGAACAGCAGCAGCGAGCCGCCCCCGACGAACCACAGGGCCCCACGCCGGGACACGGTCGGCTCGGCGGGACGCGGTGACACCAACTCTGTTTTCTCCTCGCGGAGTTGCCGGAGGTTACGCCATGCGAGCGGCATCTTCAGCACGGCATGGGCGACGAACGCGGTGAAGAACACCCACGCCCCGTAGAAGTGCAACGGGTAGAAGGAGCCCGGGAAGACGTAGTCGAGCTGGACGTTGAGCACGCCGGTCACGAACTCGAACAGGGCGCCGCCGACCAGCAGGAGCAGCGAGATCCGCTCCAGGGCGTGCGCGAGCGAGCGGGCTGGCGGCAGCGTGAACAGCTTGGGCACCACCGACCACAACTTGGCCAGCAGTACCGGGATCAGGGTGACGCCGAGGGTGACGTGGACCCCCTGGGTCAGCCGGTAGAGCCAGTGCGGGTCGGTCGGCCAGGAGAAGAGGTAGAAGCCGAGGATCCCCTTGTCCGGCGTCTTGTCGTTCACCGGCGACAGGTCGGGGTTGTAGGCCGCGTACGACAGCAGGCCCGTCACGAACAGCAGCGTGATGCCGCCGAGGAGGACGACCCCGAGGACCGAGGTGAACCAGGGGCCGCGCAGCGGGCTGCGCCAGAAGGAGGGGGTGAAGGGAGACCGTGCCATGCCCCGACGGTAGGTCCGCGGCACCCCGGAAACGGGTCCGCGAACCATGACGAAAGTCTGACGTCGTCGCATGTCAGCCGTCCGGGCGCGGGCATGCGCCCTAGCGTCGTCCGGGTGAATCGGGACCTTCGTCGTGACCTGTATGCGGCCCTGTGCGCCGCGCTCCTCGTGCTGACCGCCGTCCTGGTCGGCCGGGCGATCCAGCACCGGGACGGCTCGCTCCGTGTCGACTGGCCGCCCTTGCTGGCCAGTTGGGATCCGCATGTCGGCCCCGGCACCCCGGCCGCGGTGGTCGTCGCGGCCGCCGTGGTCGCGTACGGCCCCTCGCTCGCCGCCCGGCTGTCCTGGCGGCCGCTGCTGCTCGCCGTCTGGGGCGCGGGCATGGCCTGGACGTGGTCCCTGGCCCTCGTGGACGGCTGGCACCGGGGCGTCGCCGAGCAGCTCACCACCAGGAACGAGTACCTGCGGGCCGTCCCTCGCTTCCACGACATCCCGGCGGCCCTGCGCGACTTCACGCGGCACATCCTGATCGACGCGCCGGACAACTGGGGCGCCCACGTCGCCGGGCATCCCCCGGGCGCCACCCTCACCTTCGTCCTGCTCGACCGGGTCGGGCTCGGCGGCGGGGGCTGGGCGGGGACCTGGTGCATCACCGTCGGCACGACGGCGGCGGTCGCGGTCCTGGTCACCGTACGGCCCCTCGCCGACGAGTCGCTCGCCCGCCGCGCCGCGCCCTTCCTGGTCCTGGCGCCGGCCGCGGTCTGGGTGGGCACGTCGGCCGACGGGTACTTCGCGGCGGTGGCCGCGTGGGCGGTGGCCCTGCTCGCCCTCGCGGTGCGGGGGCTGCGGCCGGCGCTGTACGGCGTCTGCTCGGGGCTGCTGTTCGGGCTGACCGTCTATCTGTCGTACGGCCTGACGCTGATGGCCGTCGTCGCGGGCGCGGTGCTGCTCCTCGGCTCCTCACGGCGGCCCCTGGTGTTCGCCCTGGCCGGTTTCGTGGTCGTGCCGGTGCTGTTCACCGTGTCGGGGTTCGACTGGTGGGAGGCGTACCGGCTGCTGGTCACGCGGTACTACCAGGGAGCGGGCGGGGTGCGGCCGTACGGCTACTGGGTGTGGGCGAACCTCGCGTGCACGGTGCTGATCGTGGGGCCCGCGACCGTGGCGGGGGTACGGCGGGCCGCCGTCCGGCTGCGGCCGGGCGGGGACCGGCCACGCAGGTCCCCGCGCCGCCTGGCGGTGCTGGTGCTCGCCGCCGCGCTGGCCCTGCTCGTCGCGGATCTCTCCGGGATGAGCAAGGCGGAGACGGAGCGTATCTGGCTGCCGTTCGCCGTGTGGCTGCTGCCCGCGGGGGCGTTTCTGACGGGGGCGCGCGGCTGGCTGGCCGGGCAGGCGGTACTCGCGCTGCTCGTCAACCACCTTTTGGTCACCGGGTGGTGAGTCCGCATCACCCCGTGACCGGACCGGACCGGCCCACGCGCACGGCCGGTCCGGTCGGCAGGGGTGGGATCAGCAGGTGGCCACGCCGTCCAGCCAGGCCGGGCCCTTGATGTAGATGTTGGTCATCCACGAGCCGTCGGTCAGCTTCGACCAGGCGTCGTTGGTGTAGCCCTCGGCCGTCACCTCCTGGGCGTGCTTCTGGCAGACCACGTTGACCGTGGTCGGCTGGGCGAAGTAGTCGACCACGGCGGCGTTGACGTTGGGCTCGCTGTGGGTGCGCACCCCGGTGCCCCAGGTCTGGAACGCCTTGCTGCCGCCGGTCGGCGGCGGGGTGCTGCTGCCGCCGCAGTCCGGGACGCCGGGCAGCCAGGCCGGGCCCTTGATGTAGATGTTGGTCACCCAGGAGCCGTCGGCGAGCTTGGACCAGGCGTCGTTGGTGTAGCCCTCGGCGGTCACCGTCTCCGCGTGCTGCTGGCACTGGACGGACACCTGGGTCGGGCCGGGGAAGGTGTCGACGACGGCGGAGCCCACGCTGGGCGACCGGTGCGTGCGCACGCCGGTGCCCCAGGTCTCGAAGACCGTGCCGCCGTTGGCGGGCGGCGGGATCGGGGTCCCGGAGCCGTTGATCCGGACCGCACCGGCGTAGTCGCCCCCGGTACGCACGGACGTGACCCTGATGTGGGTGCCCGACTCGTACGCCTCGACCATCTGGCCGCCGCCCAGGTACATGGCCACGTGGTGGATGTGGCCGCTGCCCCAGAACATCAGGTCGCCCGGCAGCAGCGGGGCGGTGCCCTGCCCGGCGGAGAACCGGGCGGCGGCCTGCGGGGTGTGGAACTGGTCGTCGGCCGTGCCGTTGAGCAGGTCCTTGCCGGTGGCCCGGTAGTAGGCGTAGCGCATCAGGCCCGAGCAGTCGAAGCCCTTGCGCTCGCCGTCGTGCAGGCTGTCCGGGTCGGAGCCGTCGTAGAAGCCGTAGCTGGCGCCGGGCGTGGCCGCGTGGCCGCCGCCCCAGCTGTACCAGACGCCGATCTGCGAACAGGCCGCGTCGACGGCGGCCTGCGCGGTGGCCGAGGCGCCGGGCGCGAGGACCCCGCAGTCGGCGTCCGCGGCCGCCGGGGCGGCGTGGGCCGGGGCGGAGAAGAACGCGGTGAGCGCCAGGGCCGAGGCGCCCAGGATCGCGCCGCTGGTCCGGCGGCGCGTGCTGGTGGTGTGCAAGGGACTCTTCCTTCGTCGAGGCGGCGTCAGCGGGATGCCGGCGACGCCGGTGGCAGACACGGTGGGGAACCCGGGTGGCACACCCCACCCCCGTGGGGGTGTGCCACCCGGGTCAGTGGTGGAGGGCGGCACGCATCTTGGCGAGGCCGCGCAGGCGGTTGCGCTGGACCGTGCCGCGGTGGGCGCCGAGGCGCTCCCCGGCCGTGTCGTGGGTGAGTCCCTCCAGGTCCACGAGGATCACCGCGGCGGCCTCCTTCTCGGAGAGCGTGCGCAGCAGCGCGAGCGCCGTGGCGGAGGCCTCGTAGGAGTCGAGTCCGCCGTCCCAGCCGGCTTCCGGCAGCTGGTCCGTGGTGCGTTCGCGGCGCGAGGGGTGCTGCCAGGAGTCGCGCAGCAGGTTGAGGGCGACGGCGCAGGTGTAGGCGTACGGGTGCTGCTGCTGTGTCAGGTTCTGGGAGCGGGCCCGCCGGGAGAGCCGCAGATAGGTCTCCTGGAGCAGGTCGTCGGCGTCGTGCGGATTGCCCGTCAGTGCCAGCAGCCGCCGTCGCAGGCGCGGCATGTCGGCCGTGAAGAACGCGTCGAAGTCCCCCGGGCTCATCCGGTCGTCGGCCTGGCGCGGTGGTGGCGGACAGGTCGTGTGGCTGTGGTGCATGTCGTTCCCCCTTGCGGTGATCCCTTGCGGTGATCCCTTGCGGTGATCCCTGCGGTGATTCCTCCCGGGGCCTCGCGGTGGCCCCTCGCGGTGTGCTCTCGCTGCGGTCCTCGCGGGCCGTTCCGCTCCGGTGGTCAGGCCGGAGGGCGGGGCGGGTCCGCGGGGCCGTAGCGGGCGGCCGGCACGCGGCGCAGCAGGGCCCAGTACCGGTCCCCGTACGACCAGTGCCACCACTCGGTCGGGTAGTTGACGAACCCGGTCGCGGTCAGCACCCGGCCGAGCAGGGCCCGGTACTCGCGCGCCTCGGCGTCGATCCCGGGCGCGTGCGTGCGGCAGGCGCCGGCGCTCTCCTCCGGGGTGGCGTTGACCTCGGTGCCGAGCGGCAGTTCGCGGCCCTCGCGGTCGCACAGGGTCAGGTCGACCGCGCCGCCGCTGACGTGCGGGGCGACCTCCGGCGGCGAGATGTAAGCGCTGGCCAGTTCACGGATCCGCTCGGGAGCCGCGTCCGGGTGGGCCCGTCTCATGGTCGCCGCGTACTGCTCGAAGTACCGGCGCTGGAGGTCGGGCGGCCGGTACCCCTCCACCACCAGCAGCCGGATCCCCGTGGGCAGCAGCCGCTGCGCCCGCACGAGCCGCCGCAGCGCTCCTGCCCGCAGGTGGGCGTAGCTCCCCGCGTCGTCGGCCTGCCGGGAGTCGAGGAGCAACTGCCCCTCCTCCCGCAGGTCGACGAGCGGTTCCCCGCACTCGTCGTGCGTCACCGCGGCCACCCTGGGGTCCGCGAGCGTGATGATGTCTGTCACGGGAAGAGCGTCGCGGGGTCCTCTGCAATTGCTCTGCAGATCGCCTGCAAGCGCCGCCCCTGGGCTCCTGCGCCCCCACCGAGCCCCCCGATCAGACGCACGCGCCTCGCCCCACACCGCTCACCCATACACCCGCACACGCGCACGCAGGCACCCACTGACCTGCACCCGGGCCCGCCCACACAACCACGCACCCGTCACCCGCGCACCCGCGCACCCGCGCCCGCCGACTGCGCACCCGCGCAACCACACGCCTGATCCCGCTGGCCTACGCACCCGCCCGCCCAGGGCCCGCTCAGGCCCGCTGGCCTACGCCCCCGCCCGCCCAGGAGTCCGCTCACGTCCGCTGGCCTACGCCTCCGCCCGCCCAGGAGTCCGCTCAGGCTCGCTGGCCTACGCACCCGCCCGCACGCCCACTCACCCACATACCGGCCCGCGCCCACTCGGCCACACACCCACCCGCTCGCGCCCGCCGACTGCGCACCCACGCACCCGTCGCCCACGCATCCAGGCGCCTGATCCCGCCTACATACCCGCCGCCTGCCCGGATGCCCGCACACACCCACTGGCTCACGCACCCGCCTACCCGGGGCCCGCTCACGCCCGCTGGCCTACGCCCCCGCCCGCACACGCCCACTCACCCGCGCACCCACGTACCCGCCCGCACCCACTCGGCCACGCCCGCGCCCGCCGACTGCGCACCCGCACAACCACGCACCCGCGCACCCGCGCACCCACACCGCTCGCCCACGCCCCACGCAACCACCCCCCGCCTACCCCCGCTCTGAAGCCTCCCGCGCCCCCGTCTCCCTGAAGACGCGCATCGCCTCGGCGCGGGCCCCCTCCGCCGCGCCCGTGTCCCCGGCGGTCTCCCACACCCGCGCCAGGTCCCGCAGTGTCCGCGCCCGCCACAGGCGGAGCCGCAGCGCCTCCCAGAGGGACAGCGACCGCTCCAGCGGGTCCCGTGCGCTCCCGGCGTCACCGGCGGCCAGATGCCACTCGCCCAGCGTCCGCAGCACCAGCGCCTCGCCGAACCTGTCCTGCCGCTCCCGGGCCAGCTCCAGGCACCGCCCGAGCCGCTCGCGCGACGCGTCCAGCCGGCCGAGCCGCAGTTCCACCTTCGCCAGCGACTGCTCCGTGTACATCACGCCGAACGCGTCGTGGAGGTCGGTGAAGGCCCGCAGCGCGTCCCGCAGCAGTCGCTCGGCGTCCGCGTACCGCCCCTGCGCCCGGTCGCACAGGGCCACCGCGCGCACGGTCAGCGCCTCGCCGTGCCGGTCGCCGTCCGCCCGGTACAACTCCCGGGCCTCGGCGAAGGCCTCGCGGGCGGCGGAGTCGTCGCCCTGTTCCCGGTGCACATAGCCGAGGCCGTAGAGCACCCGGGCCCGGGCACCGCGGTCGTCCAGCCGCCCGTACCGCGCGAGCGCCCGGCCGAGCAGCTCCAACGCCTCGGGGTAGAAGGCCTGTTCGCGCCGGGCCGTGGCCATGCCCAGCAGGGCCTGGGCCGCGCCCTGTTCTTCGTCATGATCCTCGAACAGCCGCAGGGCGTCCCGGAAGTAGGCGTACGACTCCTCGAACTCGTCCTGCTCGTAGCGGAGTTGTCCGAGGCCGGTGAGCAGCCAGGCCTCGCCCTCGCCGTCCCCGCTGCGCCGCACCGCCGCCATGGCCGCGGTGTGCGAACGGGACCAGGCGTCGAACTGGTTGTACAGCGCGACCGAACTCGCGATCAGCGCGCCGGCGAGGTCCCGGGCGGCGCGGTCCATCCCGTGGTCGGCGCAGTACTCCACCGCCGCCAGCAGACCGGCCTGTTCGGCGGCGAACCAGGCCGCGGGCCGCGTGAGCAGCTCCTCCTCGGCCTGCGGATCGAGCGGATCGACGGGCCGTACGGCGGCCGGTTCCGGGAAGTACCGGGCGGCACCCCCCGGGCCCCGCGCGGCCGCCTTCTCGGCGAGCCCCAGCCAGCACTCCACGAGCCGCCGCACGGCCGCCGTCCGCTCCTCGGCACTCTCCTCCGACAGACAGCGCTCGCGGGCGTGCTCCCGGGCCAGGTCGTGGATGCGGTAGCGGCCCCGGCCCGTGCCGTCCACGCCGATCACATCGATGAAGTGACAGTCCACCAGCCGCTCGACGGCCTCCTCGGCCTCCTCCGTGCCGATGTCCAGCAGCGGCGCGGCGATCCAGGCCGCGAAGTCGGGCAGGTCGAGCAGGGCCAGCCGGCGCAGGGCGCGCTGTTCCTGCGGGTCGAGGTCGGCGTAGCCCAGTTCGAGGCTGGTGCGCAGCTCCAGGTCCCCGGCGCGCAGTTCGTTGAGCCGGAGCCGCTCGTCGCGCAGTCGGGCGGCGAGCCGGCCGGGCACCCAGTGCGGCCGGGCCGCGAGCCGTGCTCCGGCGATGCGCACGGCGAGCGGCAGCCGCCCGCACAGGGAGACGATCTCGGCGGTCTGTGCCGGCTCCGCGCGCACCCGGTCCGCTCCGGCGACCCGGCGAAGGAGTTCCACGGCCTCCTCCTCGTCGGGGACGGTCAGATCGAGGTGGGCCGCGCCCTCCAGCGCCACCAGCCGGCGCCTGCTGGTGACGAGCACCGCGGAGCCGGGCCCCGGCGGCAGCAGCGGCCGTACGTGGGCCTCGCCGGCGGCGTTGTCGAGGATCAGCAGGATGCGGCGGTGGCCGGTGTACGTGCGGTACAGGCCGGTCAGTTCCTCGACGGAGTTCGGCAGGGCCGCCGGTTCGGCGCCCATGGCGCGCAGCAGCCGGGCGAGGGCGTCGGCGGGTTGCAGCGGGGCGGTGTCGGCGGCCCGCAGGTCCACGAACAGGCGGCCGTCCGGGAAGAGTTCGGCGGTGCGGTGGCCGACGTGGACGGCGAGCGCGGTCTTGCCGGTACCGGAGCGTCCGGAGATCACACCGATCGGCGGGGCGGTGCGGCCGGGTTCGTCGACGCGGCCCAGCAGCGCGACGGCCCAGTCGATCTGGTCCGAGCGGCCGACGAAGTCGGCTATGTCCGGGGGGAGATGGGAGGGGGCGGGCCCGGGGGCCCGCTCGTCGGGTCCGGCGCCGGCGGCCGCCGTGCGGTCCGTGGTGCGCGGCCGGTCCTGCGCAGCGGCGCCGGCCTCCCGTGCGGGGCCGGGCGGCGCGGGATCGTGGGAGCGGGCTCCGGAGCCGGGCGGCGACGGGTCGGGGGAGCGCGTCCCGAGCGGTGAGGAGGCGTACGGCCGGGGGCCGGGGCCCAGCAGTGCGGGGTCGTTGGTGAGGACGGCCTTGTGCAGCGCGCGCAGTTCGGGGCCGGCGTCGATGCCCAGTTCCTCGCGCAGGACCTCGCGGCCCTCCTGGTAGGCGCGCAGGGCGTCGGAGACCCGTCCGGTGCGGAACAGGGCGGTCATCAGCTGGCCGCGCGGCCGTTCCCGCAGGGGGTGGGCGGCGACGTGCGCGAGCAGGGGGGCGATCGTGCGGTCCGCGCGGCCCAGCTCCAGCTGGAGGCCGAAGGACTCCTCCTGGGCGTCCAGCCGCAGTTCGGCCAGCCGGGCCGCCTCGATCCGGGCGAAGGACTGGCCCAGCCCTTCGAGGGCCTCCTGTCCCCGCCACAGCCCCAGCGCCTCGGCCAGCAGCTCCGCGGCCTCGTCCGCGCGGCCCCCTGCGGCCCGGGCCCGGCCCGATGCGAGCAGTTCCTCGAAGCGGCGGGCGTCGACCTGGGAGGCGCCGAGATCGGCGACGTATCCCGGCGGACGGGTGCGGATCACCTCGGCCTCGCCGACGCGGGCCAGAGCGCGGCGCACCGCGGAGACATGGGTGGCGACGAGGGCGCTGGCGGTGGCGGGCGCCTGCTCGTCCCAGACGCAGTCCACGAGCCGCTCCGTGGAGAGCACCTCGCCCAGGTGGACGACGAGTGCGGACAGGACCGCCAGGGGCCTGACCCCGCCGAGCGGGGCGCGCCGGTTCCCCTCCCACACCTCCACCGGACCGAGAAGCCGTACCTGGAGCATCGTTCCCCGATCGCCGTACCGCCCGCCCCACGGATGCGTCTTCGACGATATCGACGGGCGGTGTCCGCGGACGACGGGACAGGGCCGGACCTGGCCGGATCCGGTCAGTCGAGCACGGTACGGAGGTCCCCCGGCGGAGCCCGGCGACAGTGCGGAGGGACGGATTCCCAGGCTGCCGCTCCGGACGGCGGTTGACTGGATTTCGACGGTGCCCAGAACTGCCCCTCACCTGAGGGACGGCCTGGGGCCGGCGCTCGTATGAGTGCTCTGCGAAATTTCCCGCCCGGAGAGGTTCCTGTCGTTTCCGCCTCCCGCCCCACCCCGTGTCGCCCGCCCGCCCGCGCTCCTTCGGCTGCCGGACATTTGAACGTCACACCGAGCGGGAACGTTTCCCTCGTCCCCTCTGCATCGCCTTGCCTCCGTCATGCCCCGTGTCCCGCACGGGGCATGACGCGAAAGGACGACGTGCGCCGTGTCCCTGCTTCCGCTCGAAGGTCCCCCGGGTCCGCTCCCCGCCGCCGCCCCGGCCCCGCTCCCGCTCAGCACCCCGGCCCCCGCTCCCGCCGGTCCCCGCCGCCGCTCCCTGACCCGTCTGTCCCGCCGTCTGCTCACCGTGCTCCCCCTCCTGCTCATCGGTGTCTGGGCGGTGCTGGACTGGCGCGCCCTGTACGACGGCACCGCGCGCCTGGCCTCGGCCGACCCCGGCTGGCTGCTCGTCGGGCTCCTCTACACCTGCCTGGGCTGGATCTCCGCCTCCGTCGTACGGCAGGGCGCGCTGCCCGAACGGCTGCCGTCGGGGCTCCTGGTGGCCTCGCAGTTCGCCGCCGGCGCCGCCAACCACGTCCTGCCGGCGAGCCTCGGCGCCCACGCCGTCACCCTGCGCTTCCTGCAGGGGCAGGGCGTCCCGCTGGCCCGGGCCACCGCCTCGCTCGCCCTGTACGCGCTGGTCAGGCCGATCGCCAAGACGCTCGTCCTGGTCGGCTTCCTGGTCGCGCTGCCCGGTCTGCTGCGGCTCGGCGATCTCGTCCCGGACCGGCGCATGCTGTTCCTGCCCCTGGTGGCCGCGGGCCTCGGACTCGGCGCCACGCTGCTGCTGTTGACCCTGGTCCGCCCACTGCGGCGCCCGGCGGTCAGGTTCGTGCGCACCGCCCTGACCGACGCCCGCCGGCTGCACACCATGCCCAGCCGGATCCTCGCCCTGTGGGGCGGCGCGGCCGCCGCGCCGCTGCTCCAGGCGAGCGTGATCCACGCGGTCGGCGCCTCGCTCGGGGTGACGCTGTCCTGGGCGCAGGTCGCGTTCGCGTACCTCGCCGCGAGCAGCGCGGTC
This sequence comes from Streptomyces sp. SAI-135, assembly GCF_029893805.1. Lineage (NCBI taxonomy): Bacteria > Bacillati > Actinomycetota > Actinomycetes > Kitasatosporales > Streptomycetaceae > Streptomyces > Streptomyces sp. SAI-135. The sequence goes on along the minus strand of NZ_JARXYP010000002.1, from coordinate 6,993,298 downwards.
GGGTCCGTGCCCGCGCCCGGCGGTATCGGTCCGGTGGACGCCGCCATGGTCTTCACCCTCGCCGTCTACGGCGTCCCGGTGAGCGTGGGCACGGCGACCCTGATCGGCTACCGCGTCCTGACGGTGTGGCTGCCCCTGCTGCCCGGGGTGCTCTGCATGTCGGCCCTCGTGCACCGGAGGGTGCTGTGAACACCTGGCGCGCTTCCCACCGTCGAAGGCACCATTGAATGATGCATTCAACACTCCTAGCATTCTCAGGTGGATTCATTCATCAGTCTCAGATGCGTGGCCGCCGCCCTGCTGCTGGCGCTCGGCCTCGCGGCCCCGGCGGCCCCCGCCTCGGCCGAGCCCCGGCAGTCCGTGCCCGAGGTGTGGCCGACGCCCCAGGAGATCACCGTCGGGGCCGGCCGGCTCCCCGTCCCCGACCGGGTCGTGGAGGTGCTCGGCCCCGGCACCGATCCCTCCGCCCGCAGGGTCGTGGAGACGGCCCTGCGGGCTGCCGGGGCGCAGCACATCACGACGGTCGACGCCGGTGACCGGCCGCCCCCGTCCGCACTGACCGTCCATCTCGGCGGGCCCGGCGAGAACCCGGCCACCGCCCGGGCCCTGACCCGCCTTCACGCCGCCTCCCCGTCCGGCCTCGCCCCCGGCGGTTACGTCCTGGCCGCCGGACACAGCCACGGCCAGGCCCTGCTGGCCCTGTCCGGCGTCGATGCCACCGGCACCTTCTACGCCGCCCAGACCCTGCGCCAACTCCTGCGCGGTGAGCGCGCGTTGCCCGTGGTCAAGGTGCGCGACTGGCCCACCGCCGCCCTCCGCGGTGTCATCGAGGGGTTCTACGGCACTCCCTGGACGCACGCCGAGCGGCTCGCCCAACTCGACTTCTACGGCCGTACGAAGCAGAACGTCTATGTCTACTCCCCCAAGGACGACGACTACCTGCGCGCCCGCTGGCGGGACGAGTACCCGGCGGCGGCACTGGCGCGGCTGAGGGAACTGGTCGACCGGGCGGACACCGACCACGTCCGCTTCACCTACGCCCTCTCCCCCGGCCTGTCGGTGTGCTACTCCTCCGCCGCCGACGCCGAGGCGCTCACCGCCAAGTTCGACTCCCTGTACGCCATCGGTGTCCGCTCCTTCGCGATCCCGCTGGACGACATCAGCTACACGAAGTGGAACTGCCCCGAGGACGAGCGGGAGTTCGGTACGGGCGGCGGCGCGGCCGGTGCCGCGCAGGCCCGTCTGCTGAACACCGTCTGGAGGGACTTCTCCGCCACGCACCCGGGTCTGGAGCCGCTGGAGACGGTCCCGACCGAGTACTCCGACCTCGCCGACACCCCGTACAAAAAGGCCCTCAGGGAGCGGCTGGACCCGTCCGTGGTCGTGGAGTGGACCGGCGTCGGCGTCATCGCCCCCACCATCACCGCCGACCAGGTGCGACAGGCCCGCGAGGTCTACGGCCATCCGGTCCTGGTCTGGGACAACTACCCGGTCAACGACTACGTGGCCAGCCGCCTCCTGCTGGGCCCGTACACGGGCCGCGAGGCGGGCGTGGCGAGCGCGGCCACCGGCGTGACCGCCAACCCGATGGTTCAGGGCGAGGCGAGCCGGATCGCCCTGTTCACCTCGGCCGCCTGGCTGTGGAACCCGCACGCCTACGACCCGCGGCGGGCCTTCCTCGCCTCGGTACGGGACCTGGCGGGCCCCGGCGCCGCCAAGTGGCTGCGGATCTTCGCCGAGAACAACTACAGCTCACAGCTGGACGCGACCGAGTCCCCGACCCTCACCCGGCTGATCGCCGACTTCCGCACGGCCTACGAGCAGAACAACGGACTCGGCCGGGCGGCGACCCGCCTGAAGTCCTGCTTCACCGCCATGGCCGCCACACCCGCCCAGTTGCGCGCCCGGCTCGACAACCCCGGGTTCCTCGACGAGACCGCCGCCTGGCTCGACAAACTCGGCAGCTACGGCAGTGCGGGCGAGACGGCCGTGGAACTGCTGCTGGCCCACAAGGCCGGCGACACGGACGCGGTCTCCACGTACTGGAAGCAACTCCAGCAGGACCGCAAGAAGTTGGACGCCGTCCCGCAGCAGGTCTCGCCGGGAGTGATGGACCAGTTCCTCTACACGACCGTGCTGGAGAACGCCCCCGACCCCGGCGTGGACGCCGCGTTCTCCCCCGGCGCGATCTCGCTGCGGCCCGGGGCCTCCGCGACGGTCACCCTGAAGCTGTCCGACGCCCGGGCCAGGACGGTCGACTGGAAGCTGGACGTGCCCGAGGGCGTCACCGCCACCCCCTCCGAGGGCACGGCGACGACCCCCGCGTCCGTCACCGTCACCCTCACGGGCCGGACGGAGGGCGTGCACGCGGTCGTGGCCGAAGGCACCGGAATCCTCGACCGGGCACTTCCGGTCCAGGTCACCGACGGCACCGGCACCCCCCGCGCCCTGACGGCGAACTTCAGCGGCGCGTCGGTCAGTTCGATCGACCTCGCCTCCGGCACGACGACCGGCATCGCCGTCGGCGACAACCCGGGCGAGGTGGTGGTGAGCGCGGACGGCCGTACCGCGTACGCGGCCGCCCAGGGCTCGAACACGGTCAGCGTGATCGATGTGGCGCGCGGCGAGGTCACCGCCACGGTCCGCGTGGGCAAGGTTCCCGCGGGACTGGCCCTCACTCCGGACGGTGACACCCTCTGGGTCGCCAACTACACGGACGACACCGTGCAGTCGATCGACACGGCCACCCTGAGGACCGGGACCCCGGTCCCGGTCGGCGACGGCCCCGAGAACATGGCGGTCACCCCCGACGGCAGAGTCCTCTACGTGGCCGACATCCACGACAACACGGTCACTCCCGTCGACCTGACCACCGGCAGGGCCGGTACGGCGATCCCGGTGGGCCCCAGCCCGTTCAACGTGGTGGCGGCCCCCGACGGCAGGACGGTGTACGTCTCCAACTCCGGCGGCTCTACGGTGACTCCGATCGACACGGCGACGAACGAGGCCGAACCGACCTTCCTGGTCTCCGGCCAGGCCTACGGCCTCGCCCTGTCCCCGGACGGCCGCACCCTGTGGGTGAGCCCGAGCAACGGCGACACCGTCACCCCGATCGACACGGCGACCGGCGCACCGGGCAGGCAGGTGACCGTGGGAAGGTCGGCGTTCGACGTGGCCCTGAACTGGGACGGCAGCACGGCGTACGTGACGACGGCCGACGGCAACACCCTGGTCCCCGTGGACACGGCAACGAGCACCACCCGGCCGCCCCTGCCCACCGGCGCGTATCCCCTGGCGGTTGCCCTGACTCCGGTACCTGTCGACTGAGCGAGGTCCCGAACACCCAGGGGCGCGGGGAACTGCGCGACCAGCCCCCACCGGCCGCAAGTTCCCCGCGATACCGCAACCCGCCGACCCGCCGACCCGCCGACCCGCCGAAAAACCTACGTGGCCGTACGCCGGACCCGCCCCGCGTACCGCTTCTCCAGCTCCAGGTTCCCCTCGAACCCACCGGGCACGTTGGCCGAGACATACACCGGCGGCCGCTCACCGGAGGCAAGCAGCAGCCCGGCGGCCTCCGCGACCGCCATCTGCACCAGCATCACCCCGGTCAGCGTGGACAGGGCCCCCACCGCTCCGCCCCCCGGCAGCGAGAGCAACGCGTCCCCGACCGGCGCCGCGTTGTCCAGCACCACGTCCGCCAGGTCCACGAGCTTCTTGCCGCTCGCATGCCCGGCGGGCACCGCTGCCGTGTGGGTGAGGGAGGTGACGGCCAGGACCCTGTGCCCCTGCTCCTTGGCGTGGAGCGCCATCTCCACGATGACGTTGTTGACGCCGGAGTTGGAGATGATCACGAAGAGGTCCCGGGCCTGGGGAGCGGCGAGTTCGTACAGACGCACGGCCACCCCCGGCCGACGCTCCAGAAGCGGGTCGTCGAGCACGCTCGGCGCGTCACCGCCGTAGAGGACCAGGTCGGACATCTGGAGCCGGTTCGTGGGCACCAGGCCGCCCGCCCGGCCGGCGACCTCCAGGACCATCGCCTGGGAGTGGCCGGTGCCGAAGGCATGGATCACCCCGTCGGCGCGGATGCAGTCGACGATCAGCTCGGCGGCGCGGCGCACGTCCTCGCGGGCGGACTCGGTGACGTGACGGAGGACGTCCAGGCTCTGTTCGGCGAAGCCCTGGGCGCTGACTGACTCGACGGACACGCGACACTCCCCACTGATGGATTGAACCACCATACAATCATCCATCGATGAATCAATAAACCATAAGGCGGTCCTGGTATTCAATCAGTGCTTCTAAGGGTGGCTGATACCTTCTTTCCATGCCTCCGACCGACGTCACCACCCTGATCCGCACCGAGCTGCCCCGGCTGGCCGGTTCCCTGCGGAAGGTCGGCGAGCTGATCCTGGAGGATCCGGCCGCCGTCACCCACTGCTCCGCCGCCGAGCTGGGCCGCCGCACCGGAACCTCGCAGGCCACGGTCACCCGGTTCTGCCGCGCCATCGGACTCGACTCCTACCAGCACCTGCTGATCGAACTGGCCCAGGAACGCGGTCGCGGCGAGGTCTCCGACTGGGGCTCGGCCGAGATCGGCCCCGACATCTCGCCGGACGACAGCCTGGAGCGGGTCGTCCAGGTGGTCGGCAGCGCGGACCTGCGCGCGATCCAGCAGACGATCGAACGCATCGACCTGGACGCCCTGGAGCGCGCCGCGCAGGCCCTGGCCAAGGCCCGCCGCATCGATGTGTACGGCGTCGGCGGCAGCGGCGCGGTCGCCCAGGAGACGGAGACGCGGCTGTTCCGCATCGGCTGCCAGGTCCGCGGCTGGACCGAGGTGCACGGCGCCGCCACCTCCGCGGCCCTGCTCACCCCGGCCGACGTGGCCATAGGCATCTCCCACTCGGGCGCCACCCGCGAGACCCTGGAACCCTTCGAGATGGCCAAGGAGCGGGGCGCGACCACCATCGCCATCACCACCGATCCACGCTCCCCGCTGGCCAGGGCCGCCGACATCCGGCTCATCTCCGCCACCTCGGAGACCAGTTTCCGCACCGGCAGCATCGGCGGCCGGCACTCCGTCCTGATGATCGTCGACTGCCTCTACGTCCGGGTCGGCCAGGTCGCCTACCAGCGGGCCAGCGCCTCCCTGGCGCTCACCGACCACATCACCCCGCAGCACGCGGTGAAGGCCCGTCGGTCGCGGTGACCCGACTCGATCTTGCATGGATGAACCACCGAGATAACGCGAACATGGTTGTTTGAATCATCCTCTCGGTGCCAGGATGGGGCTCCCCCGAGTCATCTCGTAGGAGCCCCATGCGCGTCACCGCCGTTGAGTCGACCGAGTTGTTCGTCGGTACAACCGAGCAGCCGCTCCAGGTGGTGGCCGCCACGGTCGAGCACCTCCCGGGCCGCTCGGTCCGCGTCACCGCCGAGGGACGCGGCACCGGGGAGACCGTCGTCACCGTCGGCGCGGACGGCACCGCCCGCGCCGAGATACCCGTGACCGGCAGCGGCGGGCCCATCACGGTGACCGCGGCCGACGGGGGCGAGACCGCGAGCGCGACGGGCGAGTTCACCGTCGCCGAACCCGGCTGGACCATGTTCATGGTCAGCCACTTCCACTACGACCCGGTCTGGTGGAACACCCAGGGCGCCTACACCGAGACCTGGGACGTCGCCGACGACCCGGCCACGACCGGCCTGCCCGCCCGCACCTTCGACTCGCGCGGCCAGTCCGGGATGAGCCTGGTGCGGGCCCACTCCGATCTGGCCCGGCGCGATCCGGCGTACACCTTCGTGCTGGCGGAGGTCGACTACCTCAAGCCGTACTGGAACGCCTTCCCGGAGGAACGCGGCTTTCTGCGGGAGCTGATCCGCACCGGCCGCGTCGAGATCATGGGCGGCACCTACAACGAGCCGAACACCAATCTCACCGGCGCCGAGGCCACCGTACGCAACGCCCTGTACGGCGACGGGTACCAGCGGGCGGTCCTCGGGGCGTCCCCGGAGACGGCCTGGCAGCTGGACGCCTTCGGGCACGACCCGCAGTTCCCGGGGATCATGGCCGACGCGGGGGTCTCCTCCAGCTCGTGGGCGCGCGGGCCCTTCCACCAGTGGGGCCCCACCCTCTCCGTGTTCGGCGAGGAGCCGCGGGACCCGAACCGCATGCAGTTCCCGGCCGAGTTCGACTGGATCGCCCCCTCCGGACGCGGGATCCTCACCGCGTACATGGTCAACCACTACGGCGCCGGCTGGCGGATCGACAACGCGCCCACGCTGCCCGACGCGGAGGCCGAGGCGTTCAAGCTGTTCAAGGGGCTCAAGCAGGTCGCGCTGACCCGCAACGTGCTGCTCCCGGTCGGCGGGGACTACGCGCCGCCGTGCCGCTGGGTCATGGACATCCACCGCGACTGGAACGCCCGTTACGTCTGGCCCAGGTTCGTCTCCGGCGTACCGCGGGACTTCTTCGCCGCCGTCCGCGCCGAGTTGGCGTCCGAGGGACGCAGGGCCTCCCCGCAGACCCGGGACATGAACCCGGTCTACACCGGCAAGGACGTCTCCTACATCGACACCAAGCAGGCCCAGCGGTACGGCGAGACGCTCCTGGCCGACGCGGAGGCCTGGGCGACCCTCGCCTCGCTGGTCACCGGGCACCCCTATCCGGACGCGGCCCTCGACAAGGCCTGGCGGCAGCTGGTCTACGGCGCCCACCACGACGCCATCACGGGCTCGGAGTCCGACCAGGTGTACATCGATCTCCTCACCGGCTGGCGGGAGTTGGCCGACCTCGCCGAGACCGTGCACGCCGACGCGACGAAGGCACTGGCCGACCGGGTGGAGCCGGGCACCGGACCCGACCTGGTGGTCTTCAACTCCGCCACCTGGGAACGCCAGGACGTCCTCACCGTCGAGGACCCGGGGCTGGTCCCCGTCGGCGACGACTTCCAGCCGCTGCCGTCCGTGCGCGAGAAGGACGGCACCCTCCGGGTCGTCGTACCGGGGGTGCCCGGCATGGGCCTCAAGGCCCTGCCTCTGGCGGCCGGTTCGGTCCCCGAGTGGACCACCGGCAAGGGCACGACCATCCGCAACGAGTTCTACGAGGTGACGGTCGACCCGGCTCGCGGCGGCGCGGTGAGCAGTCTCAGGTCCGTCGCCGAGGACCGGGAACTCCTGCCCGCCGGGGACATCGGCAACGAGCTCGTCGTCCAGGAGGAGTTCTCCCGGCACCCGCGCTTCGGCGAGGGCCCCTGGCACCTCACCCCGACCGGCACGACCGCCGCCCGCGGCCGGGACGTCACGGCGGACATCGATGTCGAGCACTCCCCCGCCGGGTCCCGCATCACCGTCCGCGCCGACCTGGGACTCCTCACCTGCACCCAGAAGTTGACCCTGTGGACCGGTGTCGACCGCCTCGACGTCACCACGACGATCGACGGCTACGACGGCGAGGACCGCCTCATCCGGGTCCGCTGGCCCTCCGACGTGCGGGGCGGGCTGCCCGTGCACGAGGTCGCCGACGCGGTGATCGGGCGCGGGTTCGGGTTCGTGGAGGTGAACAGCGAGGAGTTCCCGTGGACCTTGGACAACCCGGCCAACACCTGGTTCGGCCTCGGATCCACGGCCCGGGTGGCGCTGCGCGACGACACCGGCGCACTGCTGGGCCGACGGGCCTTCGGAGTCGCCGAGTTGGTGTACGCCGACTGGGACGTGGCGGGTGAGCTGGGCGCCCCGCTGGCCGCGGCCCTCGTCCGCGCGGGCGTGACCGCCACCTCGGCGATCGCCGGCGGCCCCCGCTACGGCGACCTCGAAGTCGACTCCAACCTTCCCGACATCCGGATCGCCGTGGGCGGCCCCGAGCGCAACTCCCTGGTCGCCGAGGCCCTCGCCATGGACCCCGCCGCCGACCGCGAGCTGCGCCGCCAGGTCGCCGAGCAGGGCGTGGCGGCCGTCTGGGTCGCACCGCGCGCCTCCCTGCGCGAGGAGTGGGTTCCGGGCGCCGACCTGCGGGACCTGGAGCGGCTGCCACTGCTGGTGGTCGCGGGCGCGGACGCTCCGGGGGACGCGAAGGCGGTCGACACGCTGATCGCGGACCTCGATGACTTCACCGTCACGGCCACGGCGGCGGGCGGCGGTGAGGCACTTCCTCCCGGCGACGCCTGGGACGGCCGCGGCTTCGCCGTCCTGAACCGGGGCACGCCCGGCTGCGTGGTCACCACCTCCGGCGACCTCCACATGTCCCTGATGCGCTCCTGCACCGGCTGGCCGTCCGGCATCTGGGTCGATCCGCCCCGCCGCACCACCCCGGACGGCTCGGGCTTCCAGCTCCAGCGCTGGTCGCACACCTTCGAGTACGCGGTCGTCGCGGGCGAGGGCGACTGGCGGGACCTGCAACTACCGGCACGGGGGCACGAGTTCAACCACCCCCTCACGGCCCGGACACGCACCGACGGCGGGTCCGCGCTCCTGCCCCGCACGGCCTCCCTGCTGGAGGTGGAACCGGCCCGGGAGGTGCTCCTGGACGCCCTCAAGCCGCTCGGCTCCCCGCTGGCCAGGGGCAGCGCGGCTCCCGTGGATCCGGGACGCGGGGTCGTCGTCCGCGTCCACGAGGTGAACGGCAGGCCGGTCCGGGCACGGGTCCGCGGGCCGGTCACCTGGACCGAGGGCGCCCGGGCGGACGTACTGGAACGGCCCGGGGCGCCGCTGACACCGGACGGCGAGGGCGCCCTGGAGACAGCGCTGTCCGGCTTCGAGGTGGCCACGGTCCTGGCCGCACCGCCCCAGGCACCCGAGCCGACGGCCGACCCCGGCGTGGCCGCCCGCGAACCCGCCCAGCCGGTCCACACCCGCTACTGGCTGCACAACTCCGGGCCCGCCCCGCGCGGCAACATGCCGGTGTCCGTCTTCCTCTCCCCCACCGCGCTCACCGTGACCGGCCCGGTCACCGCGACGGTCCGGATCGGCTCCGAGTTCACGGACTCCTCGGCGAACGGCACGGTGGTCCTCGGGGTGCCGCCCGGCTGGTCCGCCGAGCCCCCCGAACTGCCGTACGCGCTGGGCCCCCGCGGCTTCTCGCTGGCCGAGGTCACCGTGACCCCGCCGGCGGACGCCGAGCCCGGCCGGCACTGGCTCACGGCCCGGCTGTCGTACGGCGGCCAGACCTACGAGGACGTCGTGGGCCTCGACGTACCAGGCGGACCGCCCGCGGGGCAGGGCCTGGTGTGCGACCTGGCCGCCGACCGGATCACCGTACGCAGGGGTGAGCGGGCTCAGGTTCCGGTGAGCCTGCGCAACACCACCCGGGGACCGGTCGGCGGCCAGCTCTGGGCGGTGTCGTCCTGGGGCACCTGGCAGGGCGTGACACCCGGCCTCCAGGGCTTCACGGTGCCGGGCGGGGAGCACCGGGAGTCCGTGATCGAGGTGGACGGCTCACGGATTCCTGCGGGCACGTACTGGCTGTTGGTCAAGGCCGCGTGGAACGGCCAGGTGGCGTACACGAGAGCGATCCCCCTGGAGGTGACCTCGTGAACCCGGAACACGCGGCGCTGATAGACGGCGAACCACTACCGGCAGAACGGGTGAACACCTTCCTGGAAGCGCCCCACAGGGGCGCGGGGAACTGCGCGACCAGCCACGACGAACCCGCACCCGCCGCAGGCCGGACGGAACCCCCCTCCGTCGCGAGACAAAGACGCCGCTGGGCCACTCAAGTGATCGTCATCGACGAACTCGCCCGAAGGGCGTGCGTGGACCGAGGTCTGAACCCACCGCCGGAAGTCACCCCGGCCAAGGCCCTCACCCTGGCCGAATCCGACATAGCGGACCTCGGCAGCATCGTCGCCGCGGCCCTCGCCCACTCCCCCGCCGCCCGCACCCTCCTGGCCGCCCTGGAAGCCGAACAGACGGTTCCGGAAACCGCCGTACGGGACTACTACGACCGCAACCAGGACCGCTTCCTCACCCCGCAGGCGCTGAGGCGAGGCGTCAGCCCCTTCGACGGAGCGGCCCCGGAAGACGTGTTGCCGTACGACGAGGTCCGCCAGGGCATCGCACACGAGCTCCGCACCGCGGCCGGCCGTCAGGCATTCTTCGGCTGGTTGGACCAGGCGCGCGCCGGCGTGAAGTACTCCCACGGGCACGAACACCCGGGCGATCCTTCACATCCGGATCACGAACACCGTCACTGATCTCGTACGGAACCTAAACGCAACACAGCAAACCATTGACCTCCGATGAATTCTGGTCCACCTTTTCATCAATCGGAGTCGGAGTTGGTTCATTGAACCAGCCGTGGAGGGCATCACATGCGCGCAAAGAGACTGACCCGCACCCTGACCTGTGTCGCCGTTCTGTCGCTCGCGGCCACCGGCTGCGGCCTCAGCGGCGGCTCCGACAGCGGTGACGCCACCGCCGGCGGCTGCAAGGTCGACAAGGGCAACGTCGGGTCGGGCAGGCTGACCGGGGACGTCAAGGGCACGATCACCTTCCAGACCACCAACTTGAAGAAAGACTTCGGCGGGTTCTTCAACGGAGTGATCGCCGACTTCCAGAAGGCCCACCCCGGCACCAAGGTCAAGTGGATCGACGACCCCGGCGACAACACCTTCACCAGCCGCACCGTCGCCGACGCCCAGGCCTGCACGATGGCCGACGTCATCAACGTCAACGCGCCCACGGCCACCGCCCTCACCAAGGCCGGCTACCTGCTCGACATCGGCACCAAGGACCCGGACGCCGCCCAGCCCTTCGTCCCGTCCTTCTGGAAGACCGCCACCTTCGCGGACGCCTCCGGCAAGGCGATCCACACCACGCTGCCCTGGTACACCGGCGGTGTCCTCCTGACGTACAACAAGGACCTGCTGGCCAAGTCCGGTGTCGACCCGGCGAAGCCGCCGACGAGCATCTTCGGGCTCTTCGCCGACTACGAGAAGGTCGCCAAGGCCGCCGACGGCAAGTGGTTCGCGACGATGGCCAACCCGGTCTGGCGCATCCCCGCCGACTTCGACCAGATGGGCATCAAGGTCCTGTCCGCCGACGGCAAGTCCGCCGTGTTCGGCGACGACCCGCGCACCACCCAGTGGGTCGCGTGGATGGCGAAGCTGTACAAGGAGGGCGCGATGCCGAAGGACTCGCTGTCCTCCAGCAACGACCCCTCCACCCTCTACAGCCAGGGCAAGGTCGCCTACGGCTCGACGAACCCGAGCTTCGTGCGGTTCGTGAAGCAGAACAGCCCGTCGGTGTACGACAGGACGGCCGTCGGCCAGCAGCCCTACGACGCGCTCGGCCGTGCCTCCGCAGGCGCCCCGCAGTACATCTCGGTCGCCGCGACCAGCAAGAACGCGCCCACGGCCCTGTCCTTCGCGGAGTTCCTGACCAACGCCGAGAACCAGACCGCCTGGTGCAAGGACCCCGACGTGGTGATCTTCCCGACCACCACGAAGTCGCTGGACGATCCCTTCTTCCAGAACGTCACCGGCAGCGACCCGTTCTCCCGGGCCCGCAAGCTCGTCGCCGACCAGCTCAAGACGGCCGACACCAACCAGACCAACCTCTCCCCCGCCGTGCAGAACGCGATCGTGTCCCAGGTGCAGCTGGCCATGCAGGGCAAGAAGAGCCCGGCGGACGCCGTCAAGGACGCCCAGGAGAAGGCGAACGAGCTGCTGAAGCAGGGCAGCTGACGGTGACGGCACAGATCACACAGCCGGTGTCCGGCGTGGAGCCCCTGACCTCCGCGCCGGGCCCGGCCCCGTCCCGCCTCCGCCGGCTCGCCAGGGCCGTACTGCCCGGTCCCGCTCCCGGGGCCAACGGGGCCGCCATGTACCGCCGTTGGTGGCTGCCGTGGCTGTGGACCGCGCCCGCGATCGGATGCGCGGTGGTCTTCGGGGTGTTCCCGTTCCTCAACACGGTCCTGCTGTCGTTCACCGACGCCAAGCCGCTGGGCGGCGCCGCGGGTTTCGTCGGGCTCGACAACTACACGCGGATGCTCCAGGACGACGACTTCTGGCTCGCCACCCGCAACAGCGTCCTGTACGCGGTGATCGTCGTACCGCTGATGGTGCTGCTGCCCCTGATGCTGGCCGTCCTGGTGGAGAAGAACCTGCCCGGCATCGGGTTCTTCCGCTCCGCCTTCTACACCCCGGTGCTCGCCTCCAGCGTGGTCGTCGGTCTGAGCTGGCAGTGGCTGCTCGCCGACGACGGCCTGGTCAACACCTGGCTGGAGAAGGCCCACTTGATCAGGTCGGCCATCCCCTTCCTCTCCGACTCCTGGCTGATCCTGCTGTCCGCGATGGGCCTGACCCTGTGGAAGGGCCTCGGCTGGTACATGGTCTTCTACCTCGCCGCCCTCGGGAACGTGCCCAAGGAGCTGCACGAGGCCGCGCAGATGGACGGCGCCGGTGCCGTGCGCCGCTTCTGGCACATCACGGTCCCCGGAGTCCGGCAGGCCATGATGCTCGTCGGCACCCTCACCGGCATCGGCTCGCTGAGGGTCTTCACCGAGATCTACATGCTCGGCAGCTCCACCGGCGGCCCCGGCGGCGCCGACCGCACCCTGCCGTTCTACATCCGGGACGTCGGCCTGGACCCGATCACCGGCAACGCGGGATACGGCTCGGCCGTGAGCGTGGCCCTGTTCGCGCTGACGCTGGGGCTGACCCTGCTGGCACAGCGTCTGACCAAGGAGGACGAGTCATGACGACGAGTGCCGTCGGCACCAAGGGCCGTCGCCTGCTGCCGCGTTGGCGGGACTACGGCCGTCCGCGCGAGCTGGTCGTGCGCTATCTGCTCCTCCTCCTGGTGCTCGGTCTCACCGTGGGGCCCCTGCTGTGGCAGCTGCTGGCCTCCCTGAAGGGGGTGAGCGAGGACGTCTTCGGCGCGGACGCCACCCTGCTGCCGCACCATCCGACACTGCGCGCCTACCGCACCGTCTTCGACCAGGTGCCGGTGTGGTCGTACATCAGGAACAGCCTGATCGTGGTGGCCCTGTCGATCACCAGCCAGCTGGTCTTCTCCACGACGGCCGGCTACATGCTCTCCAAGCCCGCCTGGAAGGGCCGCAAGGCGGTCTGGGTGGTGCTGGTCGCCTCGATGATGTTCCCCTTCGAGTCGATCATGGTGTCGCTGTTCATCAGCATCCGCGACCTGGGCCTGGTCGACAGCCTCGCCGGTGTGTGGCTGCCCGGCTTCGTCGGCGCCATCAACGTCCTGCTCATGCGCGGCGCGTTCCTCGCGGTCCCGCGCGAGATCGAGGACTCGGCGATGCTCGACGGCGCGAACGAGTGGCAGCGCTTCCGGTACCTGTACCTGCCGTCCGCGTGGGGTGCGATCATGGTGGTCGTCATCAACACCTTCATCAGCGCCTGGGACGACTTCCTGTGGCCGCTGATCGTGCTGCGCTCCGAGAGCAACATGACGCTCACGCTGGGGCTCTCCCGCCTCCAGAGCTCGTCGTTCGGCTACGACCAGCGGATGGTCATGGCCGGTTCGGTGATCTCCGTGATCCCGGTGCTGGTGCTGTTCGTGATCACCCAGCGGTGGTTCTACAAGGGCGTCTCGTCGGGCGCCGTGAAGCTGTGACCCTTCACGGCGAGCGCCTGCGCGGCTGACGCGGCGACCCTGATCTCGACCGTGCCGGTGACGCCTTCGAGAGGCAGGGTCACCGTACGGCGCTGCCCCGGAGCAAGGCCCACACCCTCGAACGCGCACAGTTCGAGGGTGCGCGGCCAGGTGGGGGTGATCAGACGGCGGAGATAGACCTGTACGACACAACGGCCGTATCGCTGACCGGTGTTGGTGACATCGACGCTGAGGCTTGTGCCGGTGAGTGCGGGCTCGGTCCAGTCGAAGTCCGTGTACGACAGCCCGTGCCCGAAGGAGTACGCGGGCTCGGCGCTCTCGTCCACGTAACCGCCGTACTCGGTGTCCTTGTGGTTGTAGTAGACGGGGAGTTGGGCCGCCGAGCGCGGGACGGAGACGGGCAGCCGGCCGGCCGGTTCGGCGAGCCCGAGCAGCACCTCGGCGATCGCGTCACCGCCCCAGGGGCCGGGGTACCAGGCCGTGAGCAGCGCGGGCGCCGTGTCCGGCACGACGTGCGGGCGCCCCTGCACCAGCACCACCGCTATCGGAGTGCCCGTCGCCAGGACGGCGTCCAGCAATGCGTACTGGGCTGCCCCGAGACGCAGTCCGGCCAGGTCGACCCCCTCGCCGCAGGTCATCTCGGAGACGGCCCTGAGCGCGGCCCCGTTGGCGTCGAACTCGGTGTCCGGCGTACGGGCGCTGCTGCCGCCGAGGACCAGCACGGCGAGGTCGGACGCGGCGGCCGCGGCGATCGCCGCCGGGATGCCGGAGAGGTCCCCGCCGGTGAGGGTGCAGCCGGGGGCGTGCCGGATGTCGAGGCCGGGCGGGGCGAGCCGACGCAGGGCGTCGAGGACGCTGCTGCCGGTGCCGGGGCGCTGTGGGGCCGTGTAGTCACCGAACTGGTGGGCGGTGGTGGCGGCTTGGGGCCCGAGCACAGCGATGCGTGAGACGTGTCCGCCGATGGGCAGCACGCCGTCGTTGCGCAGCAGGGTGACGGCGGTCCGGGCGACGTCCCGGCTGAGCTCCGCTCCCCCGGCCGGCGGGCGGACCGTGCCGCCCTGCCGTTCGAACAGCCCCAGCCGGAACTTGAGGCGCAGGACGCGGGCGACGGCCGCGTCGAGGACGGCCTCCGTGACGAGCCCCCGTTCGACCGCCTCTTCCAGGTGTGTGAAGCCCTCGTCCCAAAGGCTCAGATCGACACCGGAGTTGAGTGCGAGCGCGCCCGCGGAGACCTTGTCGCCGGTGATCCGGGCCAGCCGGTCGACGGCGAGGCCGTCCGCCATGACGAGTCCGTCGAAGCCCCACTCCTCGCGCAACAGGCCGGTGAGCAGGGCGCGGTTGCCGGAGCAGGGCAGGCCGTCGACCTCGTTGTACGCGGCCATGACGGCGGCGGCACCGGCCCGCAGGCCCGCCCGGGCGGCGGGGAGGTGGATCTCGCGCAGCTCACGCCGGCCCAGCTCGGACTCGGCGGAGTTGCGGCCGCCGACGGTGGCACCCTGCCCCGCGAAGTGCTTGAGCACGACGGGGGCCTTGTCGGCGGCGAACCGACAGTCCGGGGACGCGCCCTGCATCCCCCGCACCAGCGCCTCGGTCAGCCGGCCCGCCAGGTACGGGTCCTCGCCGAAGCACTCCTCGGTACGGCCCCAGCGGGGGTCGCGGACGATGTCGAGCGCCGAGACGAGGGCCACGTGGCCGCCCCGGGCGCGCAGTTCGGCGGCGGCATGGGCGGCGGCGCGCTCGTACAGGGCGGGGTCCCAGGTGGCGCCGACGGCGAGGTTGACCGGGAGGACCGTGCCGTCGAGGGCCATGAGACCGTGCGGGACCTCCTCGACGAACAGCGCGGGGATGCCGAGCCGGCTCCGGTCCACGACATGGCGCTGGACCAGCTCGGCGAGAGCGGCTCCGTCCTGCGCGCCGGGCCCGTACCCGTGGTCCACACCCGACCAGGCGTCGGCGCGCTGGAGGCCGTACAGGGCGCCGAGTCCCTCGAAGCGGTCGGTCTCGGCGTACAGGACCTCGGTGAGCTCGAAGCCACCGTCCGGGGTGCGGCGATAGGCGTCCCAGCCGTACATCCGCTGGTTGAGCTGGCCGACCTTCTCGCGCAGGGTCATCCGGGCGAGGAGGTCGCGGACGCGGGCGTCGGTCGGGGCGGTGGGATCGCGGTACACGGCATCGCTCATGACGGGCGCGCCAGCCGTGCGAGGGCGACCGCGCCGGGGCGGCCGTCGGCGACCCAGTCCAGGCTCAGGCCGTGCGCGTGGAGCCGCTCGGACAGCGGGGCGGTGAGCGGCCCCTCGGGACCGAGGAGCCCGCCCGTGGCGACGATCCGCTCCCCGGGACGCGGTTCCAGCGCCCGTACGGTCTCCAGCAGGTGGTCGGCCGCCTCGCTCAGGATCGCCCCGGCCACGGCGTCCTTCCCGGCGGCCGCCTCGGCGACCAGCGGGGCGAAACGGGCCAGCCGGATCGGCGGATCGGCCATGACGGCGGGCAGCAGGCGGCGGCGGAAGTCCTCACGCCGGGCGCGTTCCCAGCCGGGGACGCCGGTGGGGTGGGACGGGGTGTCGCTCGGGAGGGCGGGGCCGCCACGGTCGTAGGAAGGGATCGCGCCCTTCGGGAGGATGTCGAGGGGCAGGTCCAGGGCGCGGCCGACCCAGCCGGCGAGGACCGTCGGGCGGCCGCGGCCGTCGGCCATGCGCAGGGCGGCGCGGACCGCGCTGCGGCCGATCCAGAAGCCGCTGCCCTCGTCGCCGAGGAGCCAGCCGTCGCCGTCGACCGTGGTCGTGGCGTGCCGGCCGGTGATCCGCATGGCGACCGCGCCGGTCCCCGCGACCAGGGCGAGGCCGTCGGAGGGGGTGCCCGGGGCGGCGGCGAAGGCGGCCTCGATGTCGCTGCACACGCCGACCCGGTCGGCCGGGATGCCCAGGCGGCGCAGGGCCCCGGTGAGGGCGGTACGGGCCCGGCCGGTGCCGGGGTCGTCCTCGGAGGCCGCCGTGGCGCCCGCGAAACCGCCGGTCACGGCGACGACCCGGGCGCGCGCCTCCTCGGGCACCACCCGGGCGAGCGCCTCGGCGAGGTGGTCGGTGAGCTGCGGGAGCGGGACGGTCATGGCGTTGCCCGGCCCGCCGGTGCTCTCACCCAGCACCCGGCCGTCGTCGGCGGCGGCGAGGACCGCGCGGGTGCGGGTGCCGCCGGCGTCGAGGCCGACGACCAGGTCGCGCCCCTCGCGAGATTCGTGGTTCAAATCATTACCCATCGATGACTATGGTGATTGATACATTCGCGCAGGACAAGAGCAGAACCCGGGCAGAACACGAGCCGGACCGCGGTCGGACCGGGCCGAACCCGAGGAGGATCCCATTCCCACGCTCCGCTTCGGCGTCAACTACACGCCCCGCCACGGCTGGTTCCACGCCTGGCACGACTTCGACCCGGCCCGCACCCGCGAGGACCTGGCCCAGATAGCCGGGCTCGGTCTCGACCACGTCCGGGTCTTCCACCTCTGGCCGCTCCTGCAACCCAACCGCACGCTGATCCGCACCACCGCCGTGGACCAGCTCGTGCAGCTGGCCGACCTGGCAGCCGAGGCGGGCCTCGACGTCCTGGTGGACGGCGTGCAGGGCCACCTGTCGAGCTTCGACTTCTACCCGGAGTGGACCCGCAGCTGGCACCACCGCAACGTCTTCACCGACCCGGAGGCCGTCGCCGCCCAGGCGGACCTGCTGCGCACCCTCGGCCGCGCCCTCGCCGGCCGCCCGAACCTCATCGGCCTCCAGCTGGGCAACGAGCTCAACAACCTGATCGAGCACAACCCGGCGACGGCGGCGGAGATCGACCGCTACCTGGACGCGCTGCTGGCCGCCGCCCGGGAGGGCCTCGGCACGGGCGGCGGTCTGGTGACGCACTCGGCGTACGACGCGGCCTGGTACGGCGACGACCACCCCTTCACCCCGCAGGCCTCGGCCCGCAAGGGCGACGTCACCACCGTCCACCCCTGGGTCTTCTCCGGCGGCTGCGCGAGCCGCTACGGCCCTCGTTCACCCCAGGTCCTGCACCTCGCCGAGTACGGCACGGAACTCGCCAAGGCCTACGCCGAGGACCCCTCCCGCCCGGTCTGGGTCCAGGAGACGGGCGCCCCCGAGCCCCACATCCCGGCCGCCGACGCCCCGCACTTCGCCCGCGAGACGATCCTGAACGCGTCGGGCTGCGCGGACCTGTGGGGCGTGACGTGGTGGTGCTCCCACGACGTGGACCGCTCTCTCGCGGACTTCCCGGAGCTGGAGTACACGCTCGGACTGTTCGACGCGCAGGGGCGGCCCAAGCCGATCGCGGAGGCCGTGGCGGCGACGGTGGCGGAACTCCGGGCCACCCCGCTGACAGCCCTCCCCCGCGACACGGCCCTGGTTCTGGACTGCACCCCGTCCACCCGGTCGGTGTCGGGCCCCGGCGGGGCGTACTTCGAGGAGTGGATGCGGCTGCGTCAGCAGGGGGTGCGGCCGGCGGTGGTCCTGGCGGAGCGGGCGGAGGACGAGGGGCATCTGGCGGCGCGCGGCATCAAGAAGGTGATCGGTGAGGGCTTCTAGGGGCGCGGGGAACTGCGGGACCAGCCCCCCACCGGCCGGCGGACGACATCACCGCGCCCCCACCAGCACTTCGGCCACCGCCTGCAAGTTGACCCTGCCCCGGCCGTAGGAGCACACCGCACCCCCGTCCGGCAGCCCCGTGGCGACCTGAACCGCCACGGGCCGCCGGGCCACCAGCGCCTCCCGCAGACGGCCCTGCCACGGATACAGCCCCGCGTCACACGTGGCGACGACCAGCGGCGCACTCCCAGCCTCGGCCAGAACCTCCTCGACCACCGCGTCCACATCGGCGGGCTCCCCGGCCACCGCCGTCCCCGTGGCCGTCGGGTCGACGGCCAGCACCTGGGTCAGCAGATCCTCCCCGCCCCAGTTCAGCGCGGGGTGAGGCGCCGGGAACAGGTCCACGACGTGTGCCCCGCGCACCCCCGCCGGAGCACCCCGCACGGCTCGACGCGCCGCCTCCAGCCCGGCCCCCGCGTCCCACGGGGCGACCCGCTGGGCGGGCGTCGCGTACCGCTCGACCAGCCGCTGCACCCGCCCGGCGGCCTCCCGGACCCGCTCCTCGGCCAGCACCCCGTCCCGCAGCGCCTCCAGCACGGCGTCCCGGCACTCCAGGGTGACCCGCAGTTCGGGCACGGCGACGATGACCTGGTCGGCCCCGGCCGCGAGGGCGATCCGCGCGCCCGCGGCCTCCCCGTACCGGTCCGCTATCGCCTTCATCTCCAGCGCGTCACTGACCAGCACTCCGTCGAACTCCAGCTCGTGGCGGAGCAGATCGCCGAGGATGCGCCGGCTGAGCGTGGCCGGCCGGTTGGCGTCCAGGGCCGGGAAGACGACGTGCGCGCTCATCAGCATCGGCACGCCGGCGGCGATCGCGGCCCGGAAGGGGTCGAGGTCGAGTTCCTCGTACGGCCGCGGGTCGACGGCGAGTTCGTGGTGGCTGTCGGTCAGCGTGCCGCCGTGCCCGGGGAAGTGCTTGGCGCAGGACGCGACGCCCCGCGCCTCGGTGGCCGCGATCCAGGCGCGAAGGTGCCGGGAGACCAGCGTGGTGTCCGCGCCGAAGGCCCGGGTGCGCACGATCGGGTTGCCGGCCCGGCGCTGGACGTCGGCGACGGGGGCGTAGGAGGCGGTGATCCCGAGCGTGGCCAGGTGGCCTGCGAGGGCGTCGGCGCAGCGGGCGGTGAGGTCCGGGTCGTCGACGACGCCGAGCGCGTAGGAGCCGGGGACCTCCGGGGCGCCCGCGGCCACCAGGTGCCCGATGCCGCCGCCCTCGTTGTCGATGGCGACCAGCAGGTCGGGGCGCAGCGCCCGCAGGGTGTCGGTGAGCCGGCGCACCTGTTCCGCGTCGCGCACGTTGCGGGTGAACAGGATGACCCCGCCGAGCCCGCGGTCGATGAGCCGCTTCAGGGTGTCGGGGACGGCGGTGGTGCCTTCGAACCCGGCGACGAGACAGCGGTGGGCGGCCTCGTCGAGGTCGACGGGCAGGGCGGTGCGGGCAGACGGGCGCTCGGTGTGGGTCACCCCCGGAATCCTCTGGCTCGTTCAGCCGAAAGTCAACAGACCAGTGGTTCGGTCATTCAGTCCGGGGGTGCCGGTGTCAGCTCTCGTCCGCGGTCAGCCGCAGCGAGATGCTGTTGATGCAGTACCGCTGGTCGGTGGGGGTCGGATACCCCTCGCCCTCGAAGACGTGCCCGAGGTGGGAGCCGCAGCGGGCGCAGCGCACCTCCGTGCGCACCATCCCGTGCGAGCGGTCCTCGATCAGCTCGACCGCGTCGGTGTCCTTCGGGTCGTAGAAGGACGGCCAGCCGCAGTGGGACTCGAACTTGGTGGTGGAGGTGAAGAGTTCGGCGCCGCAGGCGCGACAGGAGTACACGCCGGTGGTCTTGGTGTTGGTGTACTCACCGGTGAAGGCGGGTTCCGTCCCGGCCTGGCGGAGCACGGCGTACTCGGCCGGGGTCAGCTCCGCACGCCACTGCTCGTCCGGCTTTTCGACGTCGTACGACATGAAGCTCAGCCCCTTTACTTCGCGAGACGGTCCAGGATCAGCGGGCCGAGGTCCGTCACGTCACCCGCGCCCATGGTGAGAACGAGATCACCGGCCTTCGCCATTCCCGCGACCACCTCCGGCACGTCCGCCTTGCCGTGGACCGGCGTCACGTCCGCGCCCGCGGCCCGCGCCGCCTCGATGATCAGCTCGCTCGTCACCCCGGGGACCGGGTCCTCGCGGGCCGGATAGATGTCCAGGACGACCGAGCCGTCCGCGAGCGCGAGCGCCTCGCCCATCTCCTTGCCGAGCTCCTGCGTCCGGGAGAACAGATGGGGCTGGAAGACGACGAGGATGCGGCCGTCGCCGGCGGCCGCGCGCATCGCCTCCAGGTCCGCGGTCATCTCGGTGGGGTGGTGGGCGTAGGAGTCGACGACCTGCACCCCGGCCGCCTCGCCCTTGAGCTGGAGACGCCGCTTGACTCCGGTGTACGCGGCCAGGGCGGGGGCGAGCTCGGCGGCGGGGATGCCGAGGGCCGCACCGGCGGCGAGGGCGGCGACCGCGTTGTGCGCGTAGTGGCGGCCGGGCACGGAGACGGTGAAGGTGAGCGGGGAGCCGTCCAGCTCGACGGTGACCTCGCTCCGCAGTCCCTGGGGGACGACCGAGAGCACCCGCACGTCGGCGTCCTCGGCGTCGCCGTACGTCACCACGCGCACGCCCGCCGCCGTGACGCGGCGGGTCAGCTCGCGTGCCCCTTCGTGGTCCGCGTTGACGACCAGCGTGCCACCCTTGGTGATGCGGTCCACGAAGGTCTCGAAGGACTCGTAGATCTCGTCCATCGAGGCGTAGTTGGCGTGGTGGTCGAGCTCGACGTTGAGGACGATCGCGACCTCGGGGGCGTACTTGTGGAAGCTGCGGTCCGATTCGTCCGCCTCGGCGACGAAGATCTCGCCCTCGCCGTGCAGGGCGTTGGAGCCGGGGGCGTCCAGGTCGCCGCCGATCGCGTACGAGGGCTTCAGGCCCAGCTCGGACAGGGAGACCGCCAGCATCGAGGTGGTCGTGGTCTTGCCGTGGGTGCCGGCGACCGCGATCGGCCGCAGGCCGTCCATCAGCGAGGCGAGGGCGTCGGAGCGGTGCACGACGGGGATGCCGAGCTCGGCCGCGCGGGCCAGTTCGGGGTTGTCGGAGCGGATCGCCGACGACACGACCACACAGGTGGCGTCGGCCGCCAGGTGCTCGGCCGCGTGCCCGATGTGCACGGTCGCACCCAGCGCCCGCAGCGCCTGAGCGGTCTCCGAGTCCTTGGCGTCGCTGCCGGCCACCTTCGCCCCGCGCTGCGCGAGGATCTTGGCGATCCCCGACATCCCGGCCCCACCGATCCCGATGAAGTGCGGTCGGTCCATGGCGGTAGGAAGGCCGGGTGCCATGCGTGTGTCTCCCCAAAGTGGTGCGGTACGGATGCGGGGGCCAGCCTATGCCTTGCTGTGCGAGAACAGTTTCAGCACCGGGACGCCCACCTTGTGACGGGCCCGGGACGCCCAGTCCCGGTGGAAGAACTCCTCCACGTAGTGGGGGTCGGTCAGGACGATCACCTCGTCCGCGCCGATCTCGTCGACCAGGGACTTCAGCGCGTCCAGCGGATGGTTCTCGATCAGCCGCCCCTCCGCCTCGCTCCCGGAGGCTCTGAGCGCCTGGAGGGACACCTCGAGGGCCCGCTCCCCCACACCCTTCGCGGCGTCGCCCTCAGGCGTCTCCCGCTCCCGTACGGCCTCGTCCAGCTCGCCCAGCGCCACGTCGTCGATGGCCCGCAGCAGCCGGTCGGCCTGGTCGCCCCGGGGCTGGAGCAGCACATGGAACGCGACCGACTCGTCACCGTGCAAGGTGGTGACGAACTCCACGTCGGCGGACGTCAGGGCCTTCTCGATCATCAAAACGCTTGTGAACACCGGGCGTCCCTTCTCTACGCGCTGCGGAAACCATCCTGCCCCGCGATCCCACGGGTACTGCCGGATTCAGTGTGCCCGCCGGAAGCGGAACGGAACGACAGATTCCGCCGATGTCGGGCTCAGCGGTGCGGATCGAACCCGCTTCCGGGCGGTCAGGGCCTGCGGTACCTGCTGAAGAGGAACCCGTCCTCCTCCAGCAGGGAGTCCAGTGCGAACCGCGCCGGTACGGCCACCGACGGCCCCCCGGCGATGCGCTGCGCGTCACCCGCGGTGAGCATCGGCGACACGGTCAGACAGAGCTCGTCGAGCACCCCGGCGGCCACCAGCTGCCCGAGCAGCCGGGGGCCACCCTCGGTCAGCAGCCGGGTGTGTCCCAGCTCGGCGAGGGCCCGTACGGCCCGCGCGGGATCGACGCCGACCCCGTCCCCGGCGATCACCACCCGCGCGCCCGCCTTCTCGGCCGCGGCGATCCGGTCCGGGGCCGCCGCGGCGCCGGTGAGGATCAGCGTGGGCACCAGGGGCGAGGTGTACAGCGGGAGCGAGAAGTCCAGGTCCAGGCTCGCGGTGACCACCGCGATCGCCGGAACCGGGCCCTGTCCGGCCGCCTCCCGCATCGCCGCGAACTCCTCACGCGCGCGTGCGGGCCGGTACCCCTCCTGCCGGACCGTTTCCGCACCGGCGATCACCACATCCGCGAGCGCCCGCAGCGTCCCGAAGATCCGCATGTCGGTCGCGGTGGAGATGGGGTGCGAACGGCCGTCGTGCTGGGCGGCCCCGTCCAGGGTGGCGACCATGTTGGCGCGCAGCCACACCTCGGGGGTCCCGGGGCCGGACCCGAGCTCGGGGTAGGCGTAGGCGGCGGCCAGCTCGGCGAGGCTCCAGTCACGGCCGGCCCCGCCCTCGGGCCCGTCGGGGCTCCGGATCGCTGTCTCGTCGGTCACAGGGAACAGGCGTCGCATGTCGTGCAGTGTGGCACGGCCCTTAGCATGGTGAACCGTGTCTACTTCCCCCGCCGCGTCCGGGTCCGGTTCGATGACCGACACCGCCCCGCCCTCCCTGTGCGACCGCGAGCCGCACGTCCCCGCGGACCGGCTGGTCGCCGAGATGGTGCCGCCGCCTCGGTTCGACTCGGTGCGTTTCGACACGTACATCCCGGACCCGGACCAGCCCAGCCAGACCGAGGCCGTCCGGGTGCTGGAGGGCTTCGCGGCGGGTCTCGGCGGCGCGCACGCGGTCGGCGGCGGCAGGCGCGGCTTCCTCGGGTTCGGCAGGGCCAGGGCGCCGAAGACCCCGGCGGGCCCCCGCGGCGTCTACCTCGACGGCGGCTACGGCGTCGGCAAGACCCATCTGCTGGCCTCCCTGTGGCACGCCACCCCCGCCGCCCCCTCGCTCAAGGCCTTCGGCACCTTCGTCGAGCTGACCAACCTGGTCGGCGCCCTCGGCTTCCAGAAGACGGTCCAGACGCTCTCCGGGCACCGCCTGCTGTGCATCGACGAGTTCGAACTGGACGACCCGGGCGACACCGTCCTGGTCTCCACCCTGCTCGGCAAGCTGGTCGAGGCGGGCGTGGCGCTCGCCGCCACCTCCAACACCCTGCCGGGCAAGCTCGGCGAGGGCCGGTTCGCGGCCGCGGACTTCCTGCGCGAGATCCAGGGGCTGTCGGCGCACTTCCGCCCGCTGCGCATCGACGGCGAGGACTACCGTCACCGCGGGCTGCCCGAGGCGCCGGCGCCGTTCACCGACGAGCAGGTCACCAGGGCGGCGTACGCCACCGAGGGCGCCTCGCTCGACGACTTCCCGAGCCTGCTCGCGCATCTCGCCAGGGTCCACCCGAGCCGCTACGGCGCCCTGACCGACGACCTGAGGGCGGTCTGCCTCACCGACGTGCAGCCGGTGCCGGACCAGTCCACGGCGCTGCGACTGGTGGTGCTCGCGGACCGCCTCTACGACCGCGAGATACCGGTGCTGGCCTCCGGGCTGCCCTTCGACCGGCTGTTCAGCGAGGAGATGCTGAACGGCGGCTACCGCAAGAAGTACTTCCGCGCGATATCCCGGCTGACCGCGCTGGCGCGCGACGCCAAGGGCCTCGTCGCTTAATCACACAGAGCTCGCACGTCAAGGGCCACTTCGCGTCAGCGACCCCGCGGGCTTCAGCCTCTCTTCAGCCGGAAACGCTAAGTTAACCCAGCAAACAACTTTGCCGGGCTAAGGTGTTTCTTGACCAGTCGTTGACCAATGATTGGCCAATGGTTGGTCTGGACTAGAAGTGTGAACTGCCGAGAGGGGGGCGCATGTTCCGAGGTGCGACGGCACGGACCGTGGTAGCGGTCGTCGCCGCCGTCCTTCTGGCGCTCCCGTTCTTCGCACTCTCCGGGGGATTCGCAACCGCGCACACAGGCCGTCAGGTTGAGGCCAAAGCTCCGAGCGAAACCAAGCTCTCCGGCAAGGCGTCACGCGCTGAGGCCTCCGGCAAACGCCACTGCAACCACACGGGGGACCCGACCGGTCCCCTGCGCACCCGCGACCGGCACCGCGCCGTCGACTTCGCCCCTCAGGGGCCGGAGCGCCCCCTGTCGGCAGAGGAGCCGGCGGCCGCGCCCGAGCGGGTGGCAGCAGGCGAGTTCCCCCTGTCGAGACCCTCGACAGCCCACGCTCCGGCGGCACTTCAAGTCTTCCGCTGCTGACAGCAGAGCAGTCCCCCACCTCTGTACCCCCACTGTCATGTCAACCGACGCGCCCCTCGGCGCGCCTGGTAAGCCCGACGCGCCCCCACGGCGCGCCAGGAGGAGTCACCACATGCAGCCCCTCATCGACAACGCCCGTACGTTCGGACAGCGCCCTGAGGAGTTCGCCAAGCTGGCCGAAGGCCAGTCCCCCCAGGTCCTGTTCATCACCTGCTCGGATTCCAGGGTCGTCCCGGCCCTGATCACGGGCGCCCGCCCGGGCGAGCTCTTCGAGCTGCGCACCGCGGGCAACATCGTTCCCCCCTACGCCTCCGAGCACCCCACCAGCGAGGCGGCCACCATCGAGTACGCCGTGGAGGTGCTGGGCGTCCGCGACATCGTGGTCTGCGGGCACTCGCACTGCGGCGCCGTCGGCGCCCTGGTCCGCGGCGACGACCTGGACGCCGTCCCGGCCGTGCGGGACTGGCTCAACCACGCCACCCCGCGCCCGTCCGGCACGACCGAGGACCCGGAAGTCGCCGAGGGCGTGCAGAACCACGTCCTGGCCCAGGTGCTGCGCCTGCGGTCCTACCCGTTCATCGACAAGAAGCTGGCGGAGGACCAACTGACCCTGCACGCCTGGTACTACGAGGTGCACACGGGCGCGGTGCGCGTCCACCGCACCGAGACCGACGCGTTCGAGGGTCTGTGATCGGGATGATGACCAAATACCCTCACCTGCGGCAGGACTTCGCCGCCTCCCTGGTCGTCTTCCTGGTCGCGCTCCCGCTCTGCGTGGGCGTGGCCGTCGCCTCCGGCGTCCCGGCCGAACTCGGTCTCGTCACCGGCATAGTCGGCGGCATCGTCACCGGTCTGATGCGGGGCAGCAGCCTCCAGGTCTCCGGGCCCGCGGCCGGTCTGACCGTTCTCGTCTTCGAGGCAGTGACCGAGTTCGGGCTGCCGGCCCTCGGCGTCATCGTGCTGGCCGCCGGCCTGATCCAGCTCGCCATGGGCGCCCTGAAACTGGGGCGCTGGTTCCGGGCGATATCCGTCTCGGTCGTCGAGGGCATGCTGGCCGGTATCGGCCTCGTGATCATCGCGGGCCAGCTCTACTCGGCGGCCGGTCTCAAGGCCCCCGCCTCCGGACTCGACAAGATCCTCGGGCTGCCCGGCGCCGTCGTCGACGCGCTCGGCAGCAGCACGGCGCTCGCCTCGCTCGCCGTCGGCGCGGGCACCGTCGCGGTGCTGTTGCTGTGGAAGAAGCTCCCGAAGAAGGCGCAGACCGTGCCGGGCGCGCTCGCCGCGGTCCTGCTGGCCACCCTGGTCACCCAGGTGTTCGGCCTGTCGGTCGCCACCGTCGAGGTGAACGGCCTGCTGGCCTCCGTCCAGCCGCCCGGCATGGACGCCTTCGGCGAACTGGCCGACCCCGCCATCTTCGGCACGATCATCGCGTTCACCCTGATCGCCTCCGCCGAGAGCCTGTTCAGCGCAGCGGCCGTGGACCGGCTGCACGACGGTCCGCGCACCGAGTACGACAAGGAACTCATGGCCCAGGGCGTGGGCAACACGGTGTGCGGCGCGCTCGGCGCCCTGCCCATGACCGCGGTCATCGTGCGCAGCTCCGCCAACGTCCAGGCGGGCGCCAGGACCAAGGCGTCCCGGGTCATGCACGGCGTGTGGCTGCTGCTGTTCGCGGCCCTGCTGCCCTCGACGCTGGCGCTGATCCCGCTGCCCGCGCTCGCCGGCATCCTGGTCCACGCGGGCTTCAAGCTGATCCCCTTCCGGGAGATCGTGTCGCTGTGGCGCGGCCACCGCGGTGAGGCACTGATCCTGGTGGCCACGGCCGTCTCGATCGTCGCGGTGAACATGTTCGAGGGCGTCCTGATCGGTCTGGCCCTGTCGGTCGTCAAGACCGCCTGGGAGGCCTCGCACCTCAAGCTGGAGATCGTCGACAAGGGCGCGGGCCCCATCCAGGCCCACCTGTCGGGCAACGCGACCTTCCTCAGGCTGCCGAAGATCCTCGACAGCCTGGAGTCGCTGCCCCAGGACCGTCCCGTGGAGCTGGACCTCTCCGGTCTGCACCACCTGGACCACGCCTGCCGTACGGCCCTGGAGAACTGGGCCGAGCGGCACAGCGCGGTCGGCACGGAACCCGTGCGGGTCACCAGGCCGGAGCCAGTGAAGGCCACCGCCCCGTAACACTCCCCACCCGGTCCGGGGCCGCTCGTGGCCCCGGACCGGGCACCAGGCATATCGTTACAGGAGCAGACATAAGGACCTCTGGACGAGGAGGTCGGAATGCTCCAGGAACTGTTGACGGCGGCCGTGGCGACCGCGGCCGCCGGGACCGTCTACCTCGCGGCGGCGGCCCGGGTCGTCAAGCAGTACGAGCGCGGGGTGGTGTTCCGTCTCGGACGCCTCGCGGGCGAGGTGCGCGAGCCCGGGTTCACGGCGATCGTGCCGTTCGTGGACCGGCTGCACAAGGTGAACATGCAGATCGTCACGCTGCCGGTGCCGGCCCAGGAGGGCATCACCCGGGACAACGTGACGGTGCGCGTGGACGCGGTGGTCTACTTCCGGGTCGTCGACGCGGCGAGCGCCCTGGTCAAGGTCGAGGACTACAAGTTCGCCGTCTCCCAGATGGCCCAGACCTCGCTGCGCTCGATCATCGGCAAGAGCGAGCTGGACGACCTGCTGTCCAACCGCGAGAAACTCAACGAGGGCCTGGAGCTGATGATCGACAGCCCGGCCGTCGGCTGGGGCGTGCAGGTGGACCGCGTCGAGATCAAGGACGTGTCGCTGCCGGACACGATGAAGCGGTCGATGGCCCGCCAGGCCGAGGCCGACCGTGAGCGGCGGGCCCGGGTCATCAACGCCGACGCCGAACTCCAGGCCTCCAAGAAGCTCGCGGAGGCCGCCAAGGAGATGTCCGAACAGCCGGCCGCGCTCCAACTCCGGCTGCTGCAGACCGTCGTGGCGGTCGCCGCCGAGAAGAACTCGACGCTCGTCCTGCCCTTCCCGGTGGAGCTGCTGCGTTTCCTGGAGCGGGCGCAGGAGCACCCGACCGGGACCTGACGGGCCGTGACACGCTACGCGCGTGGTTCCCGCGGGCCGACCCAGGTGATAGACACAGCGACGTCACAGTCCTGTCCGCCAGCAGGAAGGCTGCTTCGCCATGTCCGCAACACGACGTCAGGTCCTGGCCCGCAGCGGCGCCCTGGGCGTGGGCATCGCCTTCACCGGCGCCCTCTCCGAACTCTTCGCCGGCACCGCCGCCGCCCAGTCCCTCGGCCACACCGGCTACGGCCCCCTCGTCCCGGACCCCAACGGCCTGCTGGACCTGCCCAAGGGCTTCCGCTACAAGGTCCTCTCCCGCGAGGGCGACCAGCTCCGCTCCGGCGAGGGCCGGGTCCCCTCCAACCACGACGGCATGACCGCACTGCCCGGCAGACACGGTCGCGTCCACCTGGTGCGCAACCACGAGAACCGCCCCACCGCGGCCATCGCCGTCCCCACGGTCGCGGGTCTGACCTACGACCCGGCGGGCAAGGGCGGCTGTACGGCCCTCACGCTGGACTCCCGCAACGACGTGCTGTCGGAGCGGGTCGCCATCGCCGGCACCGCCGTCAACTGCGCGGGCGGGCCCACCTCTTGGGGCACCTGGCTGACCTGCGAGGAGACCGAGGACAAGGCCGGCACCAACGGCTACACCAAGGACCACGGCTTCATCTTCGAGGTCGATCCGACGGACCCGCACAGAAGTGGCGCGGTCCCGCTGACCGCGATGGGCCGCTTCCAGCACGAGGCCATCGCGATCGACCCGAAGCGCGGCATCGTCTACGAGACCGAGGACGCCTTCCTCAAGCCCTTCGGCCTCTTCTACCGCTTCCTGCCCAACCGGCCCGAGGGCGGCCTCGGTTCGCTGCGCGCCGGGGGCCGGCTCCAGGCGATGCGGGTGCCCGGCGTACCGGACCTGTCCGTGATCCAGGAGACCGGTGCCTGCTTCGAGGGCATCGAGTGGGTCGACGTACCGGACCCGCTGGCCAGGGAAACCCCCGTCCGGCTCCAGGACTTCGGGCCGAAGGGCATCACGCACGCCCAGAAGCTGGAGGGCTGCTACTGGGGCGGGAAGTCCGTCTACTTCGTCTCGTCGTTCGCGCGCAGCGCCGACGGTTCGGCCGCCGACCACTTCGGGCAGATCTGGCGCTACGACCCCTCGGCCCGCCGGCTCACCCTGGTGATCGTCTTCGGCCCGGACACCGACGTGCAGCTGCCCGGCGAGTCCCCGGACAACATCTGCCTGGCCCCGAGCGGCGGCCTGATGGTGTGCGAGGACGGCAACGGCGCCCAGCACGTCTTCGGGGTGACACGGCACGGCGAGGTGTACGCGATGGCCCGCGGCCGGCAGAACATCGGCACGCCCGAGGCTCCGGAGTGGGGCGAGTTCGCCGGCGTCACCTTCTCCCCTGACGGGCAGACGATGTACGT
Source organism: Streptomyces sp. SAI-135 (assembly GCF_029893805.1). NCBI lineage: Bacteria > Bacillati > Actinomycetota > Actinomycetes > Kitasatosporales > Streptomycetaceae > Streptomyces > Streptomyces sp. SAI-135. Next base: position 6,964,056 of record NZ_JARXYP010000002.1, on the reverse strand, counting down.
CAACTGCTACACGCCCGGGACGACCTTCGCGGTGACGGGACCCTGGCGCAGGTAGCCGCCCTCCACGACGGCCGGCGCGCCCCCGGTCCCCCGGAGCAGGATCGAGGGACCGGGCCCGGACCGGAAAGGACGCCCCATGTCGAAGAAGGGCTCGAAGACCCGCGCGGCGAAGAAGACCGGGGGCGACCTGTGCCTGCGTGAGCTGCTGCGCGTACCGGGCGGCAGGCCGGTGGACCTGGCCGCCCACGACGCGCGGGAGACACCGGCCGGCCCCCGGGACAAGCAGGCGGGCCTGGCCGCCCTGACCGAGCTGGCCGCCCCGCTTGCCGACCTGCAGGAACGCCTGTGGGCGGCGAGCACCGCGGGTGACCGGCGCCGGGTCCTGCTGGTGCTGCAGGGCATGGACACCAGCGGCAAGGGCGGCACGGTCAAGCACGTCATCGGCCTGTTCAACCCGTCCGGCTGCCGGGTCCGGGCCTTCAAGGCACCCACGCCGAAGGAACAGGGGCACCCCTTCCTCTGGCGCATCAAGAAGGCCCTCCCACACGCCGGTGAACTGGGCATCTTCGACCGCTCGCACTACGAGGACGTCCTCGTGGCCCGCGTCCGCTCGCTGGCCCCGCCCGCCGAGATCGAGCGCCGCTACGACGCGATCAAACGCTTCGAGAAGTCGCTCGCCGACGACGGCGTCACCGTGGTCAAGTGCTTCCTGCACATCTCCTACGGCGAACAGCGCGACCGTCTGCTCAAGCGGCTCGACCGGCCGGACAAGCGCTGGAAGTTCGACGTCGCGGACATCGACGACCGCGCTCTGTGGCCCGTCTACCAGCAGGCGTACGAGACGGCCCTGGAGCGCTGCTCGACCCCGCACGCGCCCTGGTACCTGATCCCCGCGGACCGCAAGTGGTACCGGAACTGGGCGGTGAGTCGGCTCCTGCTGGAACACCTGTCGGAGCTGGACCCGCGCTACCCGGAGGCGGACTTCGACGTGGCGCAGGCCCGCAGGCGGCTGCTGGAACAGTGATCCCGGGGTACTCGGGGTCCATGACCGAGAACCGGCATGTCAAGGGCTCGTACTGGCTGGAGACGGCACCCGGCGGACCCCGGCCGCCGCTGACCGAGGACCTCGACGTCGACGTGGCCGTCATCGGCGCCGGCATCGCCGGGCTGAGCACGGCGTGGGAGCTGACGCGGGCCGGACGGCGGGTGGCGGTCCTGGAGGCCGGACAGGTGGCCGCCGGCGTCACCGGGCACACCACCGCCAAGCTGACCGCCCTGCACACACTGATCTACGACAAGCTGCGCCGCACCCGCGGCCCCGAGGGCGCCCGGCTGTACGCCCGCTCGCAGTGCGAGGCGATCGAGCGGGCCGCCGAGATCGCGGACGAGCTGGGCGTCGACTGCGACTGGGAGCAGCGCAGCGCCTACACCTACGTCCGTGACGAGAGCCGGGTCGAGGAGCTGAAGGCCGAGGCGGAGGCCGCCCGGGAGGCGGGGCTGTCGGCGTCGTTCGTGACGGAGACCGGGTTGCCTTTCCCGGTGGCGGGCGCGGTCCGGGTGACCGGGCAGGCGCAGTTCCATCCGCGCAAGTACCTGCTGGCCCTGGCCGAGGACCTGGTCGCCTCGGGGGCGGCCGTCCACGAGCACACCGCCGTCCTCGGGCTCGACGAGGGCGAGCCGTGCCGGCTGTCGACGGACACGCGGGCCACGGTGACGGCCCGGGACGTCGTGGTCGCCACCCACTACCCGATCTTCGACCGGGCCCTGCTGTTCACCCGGCTCTCGCCGCGCCGCGAGCTGGTCGTCGCCGGGACGATCGACCGGGAGCGGGATCCGGACGGCATGTACATCACACCGGACGAGGGCACCCGTTCGGTCCGCACGGCACCCTGGGACGCCGACCGGCGCCTGCTCATCGTCACCGGCGAGCACTTCACCCCCGGCACGGGCGACACCCGGGCCCGGTTCGACGACCTCTCGGCGTGGGCCGCTCGGCAGTTCCCCGGCGTGGAGCTCAGCCATGCCTGGGCGACCCAGGACAACGACCCCACCGACACCGTGCCGATGGTCGGCCCGCTGCACCCGGGCGCCCGGCACACCTATGTCGCCACCGGCTTCGGGGGCTGGGGCATGAGCGGCGGCATCATGGCCGGCCGGCTGCTCGCGGCCCAGATCACCGGTGAGCAGTGCTCGTGGAGCGAGCTGTACGACCCGCGCCGACTGCGTTCGCAGGTCCGCGAGGCGCCGGCCTTCCTCAAGACGCAGGCCCAGGTGGCCCGTCACTTCGTCGGCGACCGGCTGCGTCCGGCGCCCCCGCTGGAGTCGCTCCCGCCGGGTGAGGGCGCCGTGGTCCGGGTGAACGGCGACCGCCTCGCGGTCTACCGCGACGACGACGGCAACCTGCACGCCGTCTCCCCCCGCTGCACCCACCTGGGCTGTCTGGTCTCCTTCAACGGGGCCGAGGACGCCTGGGAGTGCCCGTGCCACGGCTCGCGCTTCGACACGGACGGCAAGGTGATCCAGGGTCCGGCGACCAAGCCGTTGGAGCAGCGGGACATCTGAGCGGGTGACGTGACGGCGGGGGTGAGCGGGAAATAGGGCTTTTCACCATATTTTCCTATGGTGATCACCCTTGTCCGGCGCGTCACCGCCGCCTGTGTCCTCGGCGCCGCCCTCACGGCCTGCGCCTCCGCTCCCCACGAGGCCGCGCGGGTGGCCCGACCGGCCCCCGCCGCGACCTCCGCGCCCCCCACGCTCGCCCCCGGCCCCGGCGGGCTGACCCCCGTCTTCAAGAACGGCGCCCGGGACCGCGGCAGGACGGTGGCGCTCACCTTCGACGCCGACATGACCGCGGACCAGGGGCCCCGGGCGGCGGCCGGCGAGCACTTCGACAACCCCGGGCTGATCGCCGCGCTGCGGGCCCTGCGAGTGCCCGCCACCGTGTTCATGACCGGGCGGTGGGCCGAGGAGTACCCGGACCAGGCCCGTTCCCTCGGGCGCGATCCGCTGTTCGAGGTCGCCAACCACTCCTACAGCCACTACGCCTTCACCGCCGACTGCTACGGGCTGCCGACGGTCCCCGGCGACCGGATGCGGGCGGACGTGGAGCGGGCGTACGCGGCCTTCCGCAGAGCCGGGGTGCCGGACGCGAGGCCGTACTTCCGTTTTCCCGGCGGGTGCTACGACCGGCGGGCGCTGAAGGCCCTGACCCCGGCCGGGGTGACGGCCGTGCAGTGGGACGTGGTGAGCGGGGACGCGTTCGCGACGGACGCGGAGGCAGTGTCCCGGCAGGTGCTGGAGGGGGTGCGGCCGGGATCGGTCGTGGTGATGCACTGCACGCGCAGTGCCGCGCCGACGACGGAGCGGGTGGTACGCACGGTGGTGCCGCAGCTGCGGGCGCGGGGGTTCCGCTTCGTACGGGTGTCCGAGCTGATCGGGTCCTAGGCTGGAGGCATGAGCGAGGACTACTGCACGATCGGCGACGTGCCGAAGCCGCCGGTCGCCGACGGGCCGCCGTACGCCGACTGTGTGCTGTGCCGGAAGCAGACCGAGTATCCGGAGTCGTACAAGGGCATCACGCTGTGCCCGGTGTGCGAGTGGCAGGAGGCTCAGCGGACGGCCTGTTCCGGGTGACTTTAAGGTTGTCCGGGTGAGCCACGACGTGACGCCCCCGACCGACAGCCCCTTCCGTACCGAGCCGACCGCACGCGACCGGGCGCCCCAGTTCGTGCTGCCCCTGGTGGTGCGCATCGAGAAGGCCGCTCCGCCCGCCCGCACCGACGCCCTGGAGACCGCCGCCCGCGCCGTTCTCGTCATGCTCGCCGACGAGCGTTCGGTGGGCGACGGGGAGTGGGCCGAGGCCGTGCGGGACTGGCAGGACGCCCGGATCCGCAAGGTCGTACGGCGGGCCCGGGGGGCCGAGTGGCGGCGGGCCGAGGCCCTGCCCGGGATCACCGTGACCGGAAAGGCGGCCGAGGTACGGGTGTTCCCGCCGGTGCCGCTCGACGGGTGGCCCAAGGAACTGGCCAGGCTCCAGGTCTCCGGCACCGACCTCGACGACCCCGAGCCCCCGGCCGAGGCGGACCCGGCCGCCCCCGTCCTGTGGCTCAGCCCGGACCTCGACATGTCGGCCGGCAAGGCGATGGCGCAGGCCGGTCACGGCGCCCAACTGGCCTGGTGGGAACTGTCGGACGAGGAGCGGGCCGCCTGGCGGGACGCCGGGTTCCCGCTCGCCGTACGGACCGCCGCTCCCGGGCGCTGGGCCGAACTGACCGCAAGCGGGCTGCCGTTGGTGCGTGACGCCGGTTTCACCGAGATCGCGCCCGGCTCGTGCACGGTCGTCGCGGACCATCCGGCGCTGCGGTGAGCGGGGTCGACGGGCGCGTCGAGCGGGGCAACCGCACCCGGCGGACCGTGCTGCGCCGGGCCGTCGACATCGCCTCGGTGGAGGGTCTTGAGGCGCTGTCGGTGGGGCGGCTGGCCGGGGAGCTGGAGCTGAGCAAGAGCGGGGTGTTCGCCCTGTTCGGCTCCAAGCAGGAGTTGCAGCTGGCGACCGTGCGGGAGGCCTCGCGGATCTTCGTCGCCGAGGTGCTGGAGCCGGTCGCCCCGGCCGACGGGCTGGCCCGGCTGCGGGGCCTGTGCGAGGGCTGGCTGCGGTACTCGCAGCAGCGGGTCTTCCCCGGCGGCTGTTTCTTCCACGGCGTCATGGCCGAGTTCGACGCCCGCGAGGGGGCGGTCCATGACGCCCTCGTCGAGGCGCAGCACGCCTGGCTCGCGGAACTGGAGCGGTGCGCAGAGCGGGCGCGGGCCGCCGGCGAGCTGGGCGCGGACACCGATCCGGCGCAACTCGCCTTCGAGGTCGTCGCGTTGATGGAGGCGGCGAACGCGATGTCGGTGCTGCGCGGCGAGTCCACGCCATATGACAGGGTCCGGCGGGGCATCGCCTCCCGGTTGCTGGCCTGACGGCCGGAGCGCTCCTGGGACGATTTACGGTTGCGGCACGGAAAACCAGTAGCCCGATCGTTCGTTTACTTTTGGAGTGAACTGCGGTCGGTGCGGCTGGAGTTCGAGGCCCGGGACGGGGACGACGGGGACTGGGCGCGGGACACCCCCTGCGCCGGGTGGGACCTGCGGCGGCTGGTGGCGCACATGACCGCCCAGCACTGGCGGGAGCCTCGGGAACTGCGCGAGCCCGCCCGTGCGCATCGCGCGGCCGTGGACGCGGTGCTCTCGGCGTTCGCCGAACCGGGTGTGGTGGAGCGGGAGTTCGTGCTGCCGGAGCTGGGCGGCGGTTTTGCCGGCCGGACGGCGACCGGCTTTCACTTCGTCGACCACGTCGTGCACGCGTGGGACGTGGCGGCCGCGCTCGGTGTGCGGCTCCAGCTGGCCGAGGAGGTGCTCGTGGCGGCACTGGCCGTGGCCCGACGGGTTCCGGCGGATCCGGCCGGCCGCGGGCCGGGGTTCGCGTTCGCGCCGCCCTGAAGGTTCCGGAAGGGGCGGGACCGCTGGAGGAGACGCTACGGCTGCGGGGCCGGGAGCCGCGGGCGTGGCCCGGAACGGGTGGGTGACGTCACCGGCCCTAACCTCAAATGTTGCTCTGAACGTCCCCCGGGCACGGTTCGCGCCCTGTCCCCGGGGCCATACCTCCGTCACGCCGGGCGGGTGCGGGAGAGGCCGAGGAGGGGACGGACCATGGAGCGACTGGGCACGGGGATCGGGTGGCGGCCGGAGATCGCGGACGCCGTGGAGAACATGCCGGGCATCGACTGGGTCGAGGCCGTGGCCGAGAACGTCTGCCCCGGGCACCTGCCCGAGTCCCTGCGGCGGCTGCGCGAGCGCGGGGTGACCGTGGTGCCGCACGGTGTCTCGCTGGGCCTCGGCGGCGCGGAGCGGCCCGACGCCGGGCGGCTCCTGGCGCTCGCCGAGCGGGCCGAGGCGCTGGGCTCGCCGCTGGTCACCGAGCACATCGCGTTCGTCCGGGCGGGCGGCCCGCTGACCGCCTCGCCGCGCCTGGAGGCCGGGCACCTGCTGCCCGTCCCGCGCACTCGGGACGCCCTGGACGTCCTCTGCGAGAACATCCGCATCGCACAGGACGCGCTCCCGGTGCCGCTCGCCGTGGAGAACATCGCCGCGCTGGTCGCGTGGCCGGGCGAGGAGATGACCGAGGGGCAGTTCCTGTACGACCTCGCCGACCGCACGGGGGTACGGCTGCTGATCGACGTGGCCAACCTGCACACCAACCACGTCAACCGCGGCGAGGACCCGGCCGAGGCACTGGCCGAACTTCCGCTGGAGGCCATCGCGTACGTCCATGTAGCGGGCGGGTTCGAGCGGGACGGCGTGTGGCACGACAGCCACGCTCACCCGGTTCCACGGCCGGTCCTCGACATCCTCACCGACCTCGCGTCCCGGGTCTCACCGCCGGGCGTGCTGCTGGAGCGGGACGAGAACTTCCCTGAACCGGCGGAACTGGAAAGGGAGTTGGGGGCGATCCGGGAAGCGGTGGAGAAGGGGGGCGCGGCTCGGGCCGACCGTCCGTGGCAGGCTGCCGCCGCGGAGCCGTCGAGTGTGCCGACCGACCCCGCCCGTCAGCGGCTCGCGCTCGCCCAGACCGCCCTGCTGTCCGCGCTCGTGGCGGGCACACCGGTGCCCGAGGGGTTCGACCGGGTGCGGCTGGGGGTGCAGGCGCGGGCGCTCGCGGGGAAGCGGGCGGACGTGGTGGCCAAGGTGGCGCCCGAACTGCCGGTGATCCTGGGGGCGGGGTACCGGCCCGCGTTCCTGGCGTACGCGCAGGGGGCGCCGATGACCGACGGATACCGGCGGGACGCCCTGGACTTCGCCGAACACCTTCTGCTGGGCGGGACCTTGCGGGACGCGCGGGTGCGGCGCGAGCTGCGGGAGTGGTGGCTGGAGCGGTCGGGCCCGGCACCGAGGTCCCACCGGCCGTCGGTGCGGCTGGCCCGGGCCACGCGGAGGGCCCTGCTGCGGCGGTGAGAGCGCGGGGGTCCGGGGACGGGGGGGCGGCACGGACCCGGCAGTAATATGTCAATCCCGCACCTGGAACCCACAAGCGTGCGGTGCCGTGACTGGAGGCACCATGCGACCGCGACCGCCCCTCGAAGGGCGAGGCATATTCACCGGCACCGGGCTCATCATCGCCGGGCTGACGGCGACCCTGGTGGCCCTGCTCATCCCGATCTGGTCGTACGCCGACCGCTCCGGCACCGGACTCAGCGTGCTCAAGGCCGGAACCGTGACGACACCGTACGGGCCGCTCTCCGCCCTGGACCGGGACTTCGTCACGAAGGTGCGGCTGGCGGGGCTGTGGGAGCTGCCCGCGGGCCAGCAGGCCCAGCAGAAGGGCACGACGCAGGCCGTGCGGACGGCGGGGCAGCACCTCGTGGAGGGACACACGTTCCTCGACGCACGCGTGCGTGACGTGGCGTCGAAGCTCGGACTCGCCCTGCCCAACGAGCCCAACGACCAGCAGAAGCAGTGGCTCGCCACCCTCGACGGGGCCCAGGGCGTCGACTACGACCGCCAGTTCGCCAACATCGCGCGCCTCGCGCACGGCAGGGTGTTCCCGGTCGTCGCCGAGGTCCGCGCGAGCACCCAGAACTCCCTGGTCCGCGCCCTGGCCGACGACGCCAACACCACCGTCCTCGACCACATCAAGGTCCTGGAGGCCACGGGATACGTCGACTTCGGCGCACTGGCCCAGGACATGGCCGCGGGCAGCACCCCGCCGATCACCAACTCCCCCGCCCCGCCCGGCCCGACGGCCGACCCGGGCCGGGTCGTTCCGGTCACTCCGTCGCCGTACGCCACGACCTTCACCCTCCCCCCGGCCGCCTCGAGTCCGCCCCCGGTTCCCGTGTCGTCGTAGTGCGCTTTCGGACAAACGGAACGTCACACACCGACAACACTCCGTCCGGATCGTGAACAGCCCATGGCGCCGCCAGGAGCCTTTGGCATAGAAACGCGGCATGTTCTGGGTTCTTCTTCTGCTGCTGGCCTGGGCCGCCGCCGGCACCGCGTGCACGCGGCTGTGCCTGGCCGCCGTACACGCGGCGGCCGCGGACGCGGATGCCCGGGGACACGATCTGACGCTCTACGAGGCGGCGTTCCTGTCCGGCGGACCGCGGCGGGTCGCCGATCTGACGCTCGTCTCCATGGCCCGGCAGCGGCGGCTGCTGCTGGCCCACACCGGCTGGGCGACCGTCGTCGATCCGCGCGGCCGGGACGAGATGGAGCGCACGGTCATCGGGGCCATCGGGCCGGGGGGACAGTCCCGGATCGCTCCGGTGCGGGCGGACGCGGCCTCGGCGGACGCGGTGCGCAGCCTGGCCGACCGGCTCGTCGACGCGGGCCTGGCCGTTCCCGACGGCACCCGCTCCATCGCGGTGGCCGTCCGCCAGGTGCAACTGGCCGCGGGGGGCGTCGTCGCGCTGGGCGCGATCGCGCTGCTGGCCCCCGCGCCCTCGGCGATGCCGCGGCATCTGGTCGCCCTCTGGTTCGCGCTGCCGCTCGCCCTGACCGTGAGCTGTCTGGCCATCGCCCGGATGGAGGTCCACCCGTACTCGCGCTGGGCGTCCCCGGCGGGCCAGCGGCTGCTCGGCGCCCTGACCCGGCACCCCGGCGGCACGGACGAGCGGACCTATCTCACCTCGGTCGCCGTCCGCGGCATCAGCGCGGTCGGCGAACCGGACCTGCGCGCGGCCTTCGCCCACCGTGAGCAGCCCCACGGTCCGTACCGCGAGGAACGGTGCGCGGAGCAGCCACGCGGGGACGGCGAGGAGCACCGCCGTCCGCACCGGCACGACTGAACCCATCCCGGTCGGTGCGCCGGGCCGGGCGCAGCAGGGCGAGAACCCGCAGGCCGGGCAGACAGCCGCGTGAGCTGCGGCCATGGGGCGCTCCCCGGTCGGCGACGCGCACCGCTCGCGGCACGCGCACCACCGCCTCCACCGCGGAGCACCGCCGCGCGCACCGGCACGACTGAACCCATCCCGGTCGGTGCGCCGGGCCGGACGCAGCAGGGCGAGAACCCGCAGGCCGGGCAGACAGCCGCGTGAGCTGCAGCCATGGGCGCTCTCCGGTCGACGACGCGCACCGCTCGCGGCACGCGCACCACCGCCTCCACCGCGGAGCACCGCCGCGCGCACCGGCACGACTGAACCCATCCCGGTCGGTGCGCCGGGCCGGGCGCAGCAGGGCGAGAACCCGCAGGCCGGGCAGACAGCCGCGTGAGCTGCGGCCATGGGGCGCTCTCCGGTCGGCGACGCGCACCGCTCGCGGCACGCGCACCACCGCCTCCACCGCGGAGCACCGCCGTCCGCACCGGCGTGACTGAGCACGCCCGGGGGCGCACGGAGGCATTGGGGCCGACACCCGTGGGGCGGTGCTTGCCTTCCCCCGTGACCGAACCAAACATCCCTTTTGTCGCCGCCGCGCACCGAAGGGACACCGATGAGAGCTCCCGCCCTCTTCACGGCCACCGGATCCTTGCTCCTGACCACGCTCGTCGCCGCACCGGCCGGGGGCGCTCCGGCCGCCCCGGGCGCGGCGGAACTGCGCGGCACCGCGGTCGCCGCCGCGCGCGCCGGGGCGGCCGGCGTCCGCTTCGGCGCCTGTCCCGCGGTGGAGGACCTGCCCGAGGACGTCCAGTGCGGCACGGTGTCCGTCCCGCTCGACTACGCGCGTCCCGACGGCCGGCAGATCGCCCTGACCGTCAGCCGGGTGCGGGCCACCCAGAAGGACCCGCACAACAGCAAGCGCCGGGTGCCCCGGCAGGGGGCCCTGGTCTACAACCCCGGCGGTCCCGGCGCCTCCGGCATGTACTTCCCGCTGATCGGCGCGCTGCCCGAGTGGAAGGGGCTCGCGGCGGCCTACGACCTGGTCGGCTACGCCCCGCGCGGGGTGGGCCGTTCGGCGCCGCTGTCCTGCACCGAGCCGAAGCGGTTCTTCAAGGCGCCCACGCAGGCGCCCACGCACCCCTCGGAGTCGTACAAGAAGGAACGCATCGCGCAGGCGAAGGCGTACGCGCGCGGGTGCGCGCGGCGGGCGGGCTCGGCCCTGCCCCACTACACCTCCCTGAACAACGCCCGGGACCTCGATGTGCTGCGGGCCGCACTGGGCGAGCCACGGCTGACGTTCATGGGGGCCTCGTACGGGACCTACTTCGGTGCGCTGTACGCGACGCTGTTCCCCTCCCACGTGCGGCGGATGGTATTCGACGCGGCGGTGAACCCGGCGCCGGAGCAGGTCTGGTACCGCAACAACCTGGACCAGTCGGCCGCCTTCGAGGGGCGCTGGGCGGACTTCCGGGAGTGGGTCGCCCGGCACGACGACGTGTACGGGCTCGGTGCCACGGCCGAGGAGGTGCTGCACAGCTACGAGAAGGCGGCCGCGCGGCTGGCCGCCGAGCCGGCCGGCGGCAGGGTCGGGCCCGGACAGCTTCAGGGGGCGTTCCTGTCGGCCGGTTACTACGACGACGTGTGGCCGCACCGGGCGCGGGCCCTGTCGGCGTATCTCAAGGGTGATCCGAAGCCGCTGATCCAGCAGGCGGGGCCGCACCAGGAGGCGGCGAAGGAGGCGGAGAACGGGAACGCGGTCTACACCGCCGTCGAGTGCAACGACGCGTCCTGGCCGACCGACTGGAAGGTGTGGGACCGGGACAACACCCGGCTGGCGCGGGTGGCGCCGTTCGAGACGTGGGACAACGTGTGGCTGAACCTGCCCTGCGCGTACTGGCCCGCGGCCCGGCAGGAGCCGCTGGACGTGCGGACCGGGCCGGGTGAACTGCCCCCGACACTGATCCTGGCCGCCGAGCGGGACGCGGCCACTCCGTACGACGGTGCCCTGGAGCTGCACCGGCGGCTGTCCGGCTCGGTGCTGGTGACCGAGCGCGACGCGGGCACGCACGGCATCGCGGGCGGCCCCAACGCCTGCGTCAACGGGTACCTGGACGCCTACCTGCTGGAGGGCCGCCTCCCGGTGCGGCGCGCCGCGTGCGCCCCGCACCCCGAGCCGACGCCGAAGGCGGGTGCCGGCCCCCGGAAGGCGGCCGGCACGCCTACTCGCTGATCAGGCGAGACCCGCCACGAGGTCGCCGATGTCCTTGCGGCGGCCCGTGTAGAACGGGACCTCCTCGCGGACGTGCATACGGGCCTCCGACGCCCGCAGGTGGCGCATGAGGTCGACGATGCGGTAGAGCTCGTCGGCCTCGAACGCCAGGATCCACTCGTAGTCGCCCAGCGAGAAGGAGGCGACCGTGTTGGCGCGGACGTCCGGGTAGCCGCGGGCCATCTTGCCGTGGTCGGCGAGCATGCGACGGCGGTCCTCGTCGGGGAGGAGGTACCAGTCGTAGGAGCGCACGAACGGGTAGACGCTGACGTAGTCCCGGGGGTTCTCGTCCGCCAGGAACGCCGGGATGTGCGAGCGGTTGAACTCGGCGGGGCGGTGCAGCGCCATGTTGGACCAGACCGGCTCCAGAGCGCGGCCCAGCCTGGTGCGGCGGAAGAGGTTGTACGCCTCCTGCAGCTGGTCGCTGGTCTCCGCGTGCCACCAGATCATGACGTCGGCGTCGGCGCGCAGCCCGGACACGTCGTAGGTGCCGCGGATCGTGACGTCCTTGGCGGCGAGCTGGTCGAACAGCTCCTGGACCTCGTCGGCGTAGCCGGTGCGGTCCTCGGGCAGCACGTCCTTCAGCTTGAAGACGGACCAGAGCGTGTACCGGATGACCTCGTTGAGGTCCTTGGCCAGCTTGCCCTTGTTCGGGACCCTGCCGGACTCGGGGGTGGGGGCGTCGTTGCTCATGGCCCCTATTCTCCCGCTCCGCCGTGCAGACTCTGCACCGGGTTGGCCGTGAGCTCCCGCACGGCGGTGAGGTCGCCCCGCAGCTGGTCCACGGCCGCGTGGGCGCTCGCGATGCAGGCCGGGATGCCGACGCCGTCGTACGGCGCGCCGCACACCGCGAGGCCGGGGAGCTTGGCGACGTGCTCGCGGATGCGGGCCACGCGCGCGTGGTGGCCGACGGGGTACTGGGGCAGACCGTCGGTCCAGCGGGTGACGCGGGTTTCGAGGGGGGTGGCGTCCAGACCGGTGGCCGCTCGCAGGTCGTGGCGGGAGACGTCCACCAGGTCGGCGTCGTCGCGCTCCAGGATTTCCGTCTCGCCGTAGCGGCCGACGGAGGTGCGCAGGACCACGACGTCCGGGTTCTCGTCTGCGATCCAGCCCCACTTCTGGGAGGCGAACGTGGACGCCTTGATGGTGCGGCCGTCGACCGGCGGGACGAGGAAGCCGCTGCCCGCGGGCAGGGCGGTGTCGGAGCGGCGGTAGGCGAGCGTGACCAGGGCCATGGAGGCGTACTCGACGGTGTCGAGCTCGTCCGCGGCCTCGGGGGCCTCGGCGCGCAGCAGCCGCGCCGCGGCCGCGGCGGGGGCGGCGACGATCACCGCGTCCGCGTGCCGGACGCGGTCCCCGGTGACGACCCGCCAGCCGCCGGAGGGCTCGCGGCGCAGCTCGGTGACCGGGGCGCCGGTGACGATCTCGCCGCCCTCGGCGCGGACCGCGTCGGCGACGGCGGGCGGGAGGGTGCCCACGCCGCCCTCGACGCCCATGAACACGGGCCCGGTCTGCTGGTCGGCGGCCGTCCTCGCCTGGATCTCGCGGACGCCCTCGGTCAGCGAGGTGTGGGTCTTCGCGACCTGGAAGAGCTGCGGGACGGCCGAGCGCATCGAGATGCGGTACGCGTCGCCCGCGTAGACCCCGCCGAGGAGGGGCTCGACGAGGCGGTCGACGACCTCGCGGCCCAGGCGCGCCGCCACGTACTCACCGACCGCCACGTCGTCGCCGATCTCCGTGCGGGGCAGTCCGGCGTCCTGTGCGATGCGGGCGAGGCCCTCCTCGGACAGCACCCCGGCGAGAGCCTCGGCGGTGCCGGGGACGCCCATGACGTGGCCCTTGGGCATGGGGCGCAGGGCACCGCGGGTCCAGATCGAGGCGGTCGCGGTGGCGGGCGGCTGGAGGAGCTCGCCGAGGCCCACCTCGCGCGCGAGGGCCACCGCCTCCGGCCTGCGGGCCAGCATCGACTCGGCGCCGAGGTCGACGCGCGCGCCCGCGATCTCGCCGGGCAGCAGCTTGCCGCCGACACGCTCCGACGCCTCCAGTACGGTGACGCGCGCACCGCGCTGCGCCAGCCGGTGGGCCGCGGCCAGTCCCGCGATGCCGGCTCCGATGACGACGACCTGTGATCCGCTCATGACCCCAGCCTCTCAGACCGCGCTGACAGTCCACCGGCGGCCCGGTGTCCTTGACGAGTCCTGACCGTGACCGCATCGGGACCGCCCGGGTCCAACGTTCGCGCTCCTTGCGGCGTCGAAGGAGCGTCAGTTGTCCACGACCCTCGGGGGGACGCCCATGCGCGCACCACGTTCACGCCGTTCACGAAGCTCCGTGCGGCCCGGGCAGGCCCTGGCCGGGCTGCTGCTGGCCGCGGCCCTGGCGCTGACCGGGTGCAGCGGGGCGAGCGACTCGGGCGGCGACGGCAGCAGCCTCGCCCAGGAGGACCGGGCCGGCGCCCAGGCGGCCGACAGCAAGGGCGCGGCCGGCACCGAGGCCGACGCGGGCGGCAAGCAGGCCACCGCCGCGCCGCAGCCCGCCGCGAACCACATCATCCGCACCGCCACGCTGACCGTGCAGGTCAAGAACGTCCCGAAGGCGCTCGCCGCGGCCCGCACCACCACCGAGAACGCGGGCGGGTTCGTCGGCAAGGAGTCCACCTCCCGGGACGAGGAGGGCCGGGAGCAGACCGAGGTGGTGCTGCGGGTGCCCGTCGAGAAGTACGACGAGGTCCTCGCCGGCCTGGAGGGCGCGGGCAAGCTCCTGGAGCGCACGGCGAACGCGCAGGACGTCACCGACCAGGTCGTCGACGTGGAGAGCCGGATCGCGACACAGCGGGCGAGCGTGGCGCGGATCCGGGAGCTGATGGACAAGGCGACCAGGCTCAGCGACGTGGTCACCCTGGAGGGCGAACTGAGCACCCGCCAGGCCGAACTGGAGTCGCTGCTGGCCCGTCAGGCGTCCCTGAAGGACCGTACGACCCTGGCGACCATCACCCTCTCCCTGTCCGAGACGCCGGTCGTGGAGGCCGAGGAGGACGACGACCCCGGCGTCGTCGACGCGCTCGCGGGCGGCTGGGGCGCGTTCGTGACCATGCTGCGCTGGATCGTGGTGGCGCTGGCCGCGGTGCTGCCGTTCCTGGCGGGGCTCGCGCTGATCGTGCTGGTGTGGCTGCGGCTGGTCCGGCCCCGGCTGCCGCGCCGCCCGGCTCCCGCGGGCGCCTCGACCGCGCTGGGCCCGCTGCCCATGGCCCGTCCGGTCCCAGCCCAGGGACGGCCTCAGGAACCCGGCGCCCCGGGACGGTCGCAGGAACCCGGGGTCACGCGGGAGCCGGGACGCCCGCAGGAGCCGGGCGAGCGGGAGTGACGCGAGGAGGCGGGGCGCGCGGGGCTGAAATGCCCCGCCCTCGTAGCGTGTTCGCATGAACATGAGCCGTACGCAGGGCACGAGGGAACGTCTGGTCGTGATCGGCGGCGACGCCGCGGGGATGTCCGCGGCGTCGCAGGCCCGCCGGATGAGGGACCCCGGCGAACTGGAGATCGTGGCGTTCGAGCGGGGCCACTTCACCTCCTACTCGGCGTGCGGCATCCCGTACTGGGTGGGCGGGGACGTCGACGGTCCGGACCGCTTGATCGCCCGCACGCCCGAGGAGCACCGGGCCCGGGACATCGACCTGCGCATGCGCACCGAGGTCATGGAGATCGACGTCGACCGTCAGCGGGTCCGCGCGCGGGACCTCGATTCGGGCGCCGAGTCCTGGACGTCGTACGACAAGCTCGTGATCGCGACCGGCGCCCGCCCGATCCGCCCGGACATGCCGGGTGTCGACGCCGCCGGGGTGCACGGGGTGCAGACCCTCGACGACGGCCGGGCGCTCATCGACACGCTGGCACGCACGCGTGGCCGCCGGGCGGTGGTCGTGGGCGCCGGGTACATCGGCGTGGAGATGGCCGAGGCCCTGATCAACCGCGACTACGAGGTGACGGTCGTCAACCGCGGCAGTGAGCCGATGTCCACGCTCGACCCGGACATGGGCCGCCTGGTGCACGAGGCGATGGAGGGCCTGGGCATCACCATGGTCAACGACGCCGCGGTGACCAAGGTGCTCACGGACGAGGACGGCCGGGTGCGCGCGGTCGCCACGGAGGACGCGGAGTATCCGGCGGACGTGGTGGTGCTCGGCATCGGGGTGCGTCCCGAGACGACGCTCGCCGAGGCGGCCGGCCTGCCCCTGGGCAGCCACGGCGGCCTGCTGACGGACCTGGCGATGCGGGTGCGCGGCCACGAGAACATCTGGGCGGGCGGTGACTGCGTGGAGGTCCTGGACCTGGTGTCGGGGCAGGAGCGCCACATCGCGCTCGGCACCCACGCCAACAAGCACGGCCAGGTCATCGGCACGAACGTCGGGGGCGGTTACGCCACCTTCCCCGGGGTCGTCGGCACGGCCGTCAGCAAGGTCTGCGACCTGGAGATCGCCCGCACCGGGCTGCGGGAGAAGGACGCCCGCCGGGTGGGCCTCCAGTTCGAGTCGGTCACGATCGAGTCGACGAGCCGGGCCGGGTACTACCCGGGCGCCTCCCCGATGACGGTGAAGATGCTCGCCGAGCGCCGCACGGGGCGGCTGCTCGGCGTGCAGATCGTCGGGAGGGAAGGCGCGGGCAAGCGGGTCGACATCGCGGCGGTGGCCCTGACGGCGGGGATGACGGTGGAGCGGATGACGGCCCTGGACCTGGGGTACGCGCCGCCGTTCAGCCCGGTGTGGGATCCGGTGCTGGTGGCGGCCAGGAAGGCCGTCGCGAAGGTGCGGGGCTCCTGAGGGCTACGCCGTTCCGTTGATCCGTTCGATGGCCTGGCGGGCCTGGTCGGCGGGCGGGCGGGGCGGCAGCGCCGAGACGGAGGCGCTGCTGCTGGGAGGCATGGCCGACGGCTGCTCGCCGGCCGGCTTGGCGTGCGCGGCGGACCGCGTGGACCGGAGCCGGTTGCTCACCGCCTCGTCGAGCGTCACCGGCCGCTGCATCTGGGACGCCAGCCGCCCGGCCTCCTGGCCGAGCCTGGCCACGTCCTCCCACGGCAGTCGCACCACCAGGGAGAGCTCGGCCTCCCCGTCGGGAAGAGCGTGCATCGCAGGAGTAGTACGGTCGTTCATCGCTGATCCTCACGTAGTCCCCGCGGCCCGCCTTCCCCGTGCCGCGGGCGGTTGAGGAGACATACGCACGCGTGCGTGCGGGTGTTCACCGGGGCGCCACCGATTCACCGGGTCCATCGCGGGCAGTACTTCCTTGTGGTCATCCCCGTCCATGACGTGAACCCCGTGCGCCGCACCCCCGTGGTGACGTACGCGCTCATCGCCGCGAACGTCCTCGTGTTCCTGTTCATGCCCGGCCTGGCCGGTTCCGTGGCGGGCGACAGCAGCGTGTCGCAGCTGTGCCACCTCCAGGCGTTCCTGGACCAGTACGCGGCGATCCCGCAGGAGTTGATCCACCATCAGATGCCCAAGCTCGTCCCCACGGGCGAGGTCGGCACGAACGCGCAGGGCGCGACGGGCTGTGTGGTGGCCCCGCCGGACTACGACAAGTCCCCCGCGCTGTCGGTGCTGACGGCGATGTTCCTGCACGGCGGCTGGCTGCACCTGCTGGGCAACATGCTGTTCCTGCTGATCTTCGGCAACAACGTCGAGGACCGCATGGGCCATGTGCGCTTCGCGCTGTTCTACGTCGTCTGCGGCTACGCGGCCTCGTACGGCTTCGCGCTGCTGAACGCCGACTCGGGAGACCCGCTGATCGGCGCCTCGGGGGCGATCGCCGGTGTCCTGGGCGCCTATCTGGTGCTGTACCCGAAGGCCCGGGTGTGGGTCCTGGTGCCGTTCCTGGTGTTCCTGCCGCTGAGACTGCCGGCGTGGCTGGTGCTGGGCTTCTGGTTCGTGCTCCAGGCGTTCTACTCGTCCGGCGAGGGCGTCTCCGCGGCGGGCACGGTCGCGTACGCCGCGCACGTCGTCGGTTTCCTCGCCGGGATGCTGCTCGCCTGGCCGCTGAAGCCGGGCACTCCCCCGCCGCCGGAACCGCGCGGCCTGCTGTTCGGCAGGAAGGCGCGGCCCCGGCACACGTGGTGAGGGGTCAGCGGGCCGTCTGCGTGTGGACGTACTCCACGAGGCGGGTCAGGGCGTCCGGGTCCGTGGACGGCATGACGCCGTGGCCGAGGTTGAAGACGTGGCCCTCCAGGTCGGCGGCCGAGTCCAGGACCTCGCGGGTCTTGGCCTCGACGGCCTCCGTGGAGGAGAACAGGACCGTCGGGTCGAGGTTGCCCTGGAGCGCCTTGCCGGGACCGACGCGGCGGGCCGCCTCGTCGAGCGGGACGCGCCAGTCGACGCCGACGACGTCCGCGCCAGCCTCGCCCATGAGCTTCAGCAGCTCACCGGTGCCGACGCCGAAGTGGATGCGGGGGACGCCGTAGCCCTCGACGGCCTGGAAGACCTTCGCGGAGGCGGGCAGGACCGAGCGGCGGTAGTCGGCGGGGGCGAGGGCACCGGCCCAGGAGTCGAAGAGCTGGACGGCGGAGGCGCCGGCCTCGATCTGGACCTTCAGGAAGGCGGCGGTGATCTCGGCGAGGCGGTCGAGGAGGTCGGCCCACAGCTCGGGGTCGCCGTACATCATCGACTTGGCGTTCTCGTAGGTGCGGGACGGGCCGCCCTCGACGAGGTAACTCGCGAGGGTGAAAGGCGCGCCGGCGAAACCGATCAGGGGGGTCGGGCCGAGCTCGCGGGTCAGCAGGCCGATGGCCTCGGTGACGTAGGAGACGTCCTCGGGGGTGAGGTCGCGCAGCTGGGCCAGGTCGGCGCGGGTGCGGATCGGGCGCTCCACGACCGGGCCGACGCCGGGCTTGATGTCGAGGTCGATGCCGATGGCCTTGAGCGGGACGACGATGTCGCTGTAGTAGATCGCCGCGTCCACGCCGTGCCGGCGCACCGGCTGGAGGGTGATCTCCGCGACGAGCTCGGGCCGCGCGCAGGACTCCAGCATCGGGATGCCCTCGCGCACCTTGCGGTACTCGGGCAGCGAGCGCCCGGCCTGACGCATGAACCACACCGGGGTGTGCGGCACGGGCTCGCGCCGGCAGGCCTTGAGGAAGGCGGATTCGTACGTGGCTGACGGCGGCGTTCGGTGTGCACTCACGTCGGAAAGTCTCGCACGGTGCGGCGAGTGCCGAGTGCGCGGTGTCCGTGTGGGCATGGAGCCGAGTCCGGGTGTCTAGGCCCGCAGCACGCCCCCCTTCCCCTTAACCTTCCCGCATGGCTGCGGCACAAGGACGACTGTCGGACGACACGGGCGGAATGGACGACGCGAAGGGGAGCGACCGGGATGGGAGCGGTGCGGCTCCGCCGGCCTTCCAGGCCGCGGTTCAGGCCCTGCGCGCCAGTCGGTTGCGGCCGCAGATCGAGATCGAGGCGACACGCGCGCCCCAGCGGCTCGCCCCGCACGCGTACGCGCTGGAGGCGACCGTCGTCGACGGCGACCAGGACCTCGCCGACGGGCGCCTCGTGCTGCTGCACGACCCCGACGGCCACGAGGCCTGGCGGGGCACCTTCCGGCTGGTGACGCTGGTGCGCGCGGAGCTGGAGCCGGAGATGGCCGCCGACCCGCTGCTGCCCGAGGTGTGCTGGTCCTGGCTGACCGGCGCGCTCTCGGCGCGCGGGCTGTCGTACGGCGAGCCGAGCGGCACCGTCACGCGCGCGAGCTCGCACTACTTCGGAGGTCTGTCCGAGCGCCCAGCGGCCTCGCAGATCGAGATCCGCGCCTCCTGGACGCCCCGCGAGGGCCTGGGCGGGGTGCCGGACACGGCGGGGCACCTCGCCTCCTGGTGCGATCTGCTGGCCCAGGTCGCGGGCCTGCCGCCGGCCGGGCCGGGCGACGCGTCGGTGGTCACGCTCCCCCAGCGGCGGGATCCGCAGGCGCGCTGACCCACCCGTTCGGAGCATCAATTTGTCGATACGGCCACTTTCAGTCAGGAGTGGCCCCTCGAACGAACCGATCTGCTCACCGAACGATCGACCGTACGTCCGAATTGCACTAATTGTTACTCACTAGATCGTGATCATTCTCTAAAGGACGCCGGGTTCGGTGCCGAAGACGTCTGTGACCTTCCAGCCGTCCCCACCCCAGGAGGCCCGGTGTCCGTTCTCCTCGAGCAGCCCGCAAGCCTGGTCGCCTACCGCCCGAACAAGCCCACCGCCATGGTGGTCGTGGCCGACCCGCGTGTCCGCTCCACCGTCACCCGTCACCTCTGGGCGCTCGGTGTCCGCGATGTCATCGAGGCCTCGTCCGTGGCGGAGGCCCGTCCCCGTATCGGCAGTCCCAGAGACATCTGCGTCGCCGACGTCCACCTCCCCGACGGCTCCGGCCTGACGCTGCTGTCGGAAACCCGCGCCGCGGGCTGGCCCAACGGCCTCGCCCTCTCCGCGGCCGACGACATCGGTGCCGTGCGCAACGCCCTCGCGGGCGGCGTCAAGGGCTACGTCGTCACCGGCACCCGTACCAACCTCGGGCTCCCCACCCGACCGGGAGCCGCTCCCATCGGCGCCGCCGCCGCCCGTATGCACCGCCGCCCCCCGGGTGCCCCGAGCCACCCGGGCGGCTACCGCGAGCTCTCCGGCCGCGAGGTCGAGGTGCTGCGGCTGGTGGCCGAAGGGCAGTCGAACAAGGCGATCGGCGTCTCCATGGGCCTGTCCGCACTGACCGTCAAGAGCCACCTCGCCCGGATCGCCCGCAAGCTCGGCACGGGAGACCGCGCCGGCATGGTGGCGGTGGCCCTCCGTACCGGCATCATCCACTGAGGCTCTCCACGCCTCACTGTTCACGGACGTGAACCAGGCCTTTCACCGGGCTGACTGGTTTACGACCCCCAGGCGCCTGCCGACGGAACGTTCCGTCGGCAGGCGCTGTCCATACACAGATACCCTTGACATGTGACCGACGCCCAAGAGACCGCAGCAGACGTTTCACTGCGCACCACCGGAGGCGGCCCTCCGGACGACGGCGGATCTTCTGTCGCGGAGGCTCCGATCCCTCTGCTGGAGCCGCGCGAGGGCATTCCGCCGGTGATCGCCGACGAGGACTCGCTCGCCGAGATGATCGCCGCGTTTGCCGCGGGCTCCGGCCCCGTCGCCGTCGACGCCGAGCGGGCGTCCGGCTACCGCTACGGACAGCGCGCGTACCTCGTGCAGCTGCGCCGCGCCGGAGCGGGGACCGCGCTGATCGACCCCGTGGCCTGTCCCGATCTCTCGGGCCTCGGCGAGGCGCTCTCCGGTGTGGAGTGGGTGCTGCACGCCGCCACGCAGGACCTTCCGTGCCTCCGCGAGATAGGCATGATCCCCTCGCGTCTCTTCGACACCGAGCTGGCCGGACGGCTCGCCGGGTTCCCCCGGGTCGGTCTCGGCGCGATGGTCGAGGGGGTGCTCGGCTTCGTCCTGGAGAAGGGGCACTCGGCCGTCGACTGGTCGACCCGGCCGCTGCCCGAGCCCTGGCTGCGGTACGCCGCGCTCGACGTGGAGCTCCTCGTCGATCTGCGGGACGCGCTGGAGAAGGAGCTCGACCGGCAGGGGAAGCTGGAGTGGGCGCTCCAGGAGTTCGACGCGATCGCCTCGGCCCCGCCGGCCGAGCCGCGCAAGGATCCCTGGCGCCGGACCTCCGGGATGCACAAGGTACGGCGGCGCCGGCAGCTGGCCGTGGTGCGGGAGCTGTGGGAGGCGCGGGACCGGATCGCCCAGCGGCGGGACGTGTCGCCGGGCAAGGTGCTGTCGGACGCGGCGATCGTCGAGGCGGCGCTCGCCCTCCCGGTGAACGTGCATGCGCTCGCCGCGCTGAACGGCTTCGGGCATCGCACCGGGCGGCGGCAGCTGGAGCAGTGGCAGGCGGCCGTCGACCGGGCCAGGGCCCTGCCCGAGACGCAGTTGCCGCAGCCCGGGCAGCCGGTGACGGGGCCCCCGCCGCCGCGGGCCTGGGCCGACAAGGACCCTGCGGCGGCGGCTCGGCTGTCCGCGGCGCGGGCAGCTGTGTCGGCGTTGGCCGAGACACTGAACATGCCTCAGGAGAACCTGATCACTCCGGACACCGTGCGCAGGGTGTGCTGGGAGCCGCCCGCCGTGGTCAGTGCGGAGTCCGTCGCGGCGGCGCTGGCGGGATTCGGTGCTCGGGCCTGGCAGGTCGAGCAGGTCACGCCAGTTCTTGTGGCCGCGTTGTCCGCATAGCCGCCGTAGGGGTTCCGCGATGTACGGCGGCTGCGGGGGGTCCGTGGTTGCTCGCGCAGTTCCCCGCGCCCCTGACGGCGCTTACCTGGTCGCGCCTCTCATGAAGCCGTTGTAGATGAAGCGCTGCAAGGACAGGAAGACGATCAGCGTGGGCAGTATGACCAGGACCGCTCCTGCCGATATGACCTCCCAGTGGGCCGCGTAGGGGCCCTTGAAGCGGAACAGGGACGTCGAGATCACGCCAAGATCTTCCGACGGCATGTAGAGGAAGGGGATGTAGAAGTCGTTGTAGACGGTGATGCCCTTCACGATCACCACGGTCGCCGTCGCCGGTTTCAGCAGCGGGAAGATGATCTTCCGGTAGATCGTGAAGGAGTTGGCGCCGTCCAGGCGGGCCGATTCGTCCAGGGAGACCGGGATCGAGCGGACGAACTGCAGGAAGATGTAGATCGAGACGATGTCCGTGCCCATGTAGAGGACGATCGGCGCCCACAGGGAGTCGAACATGCCGAAGCTGTTGACGATCTGGAAGGTCGCCACCTGGGTGGTGACGCCGGGGACCAGCGCGGCCGTCAGGAAGAGCACCACCACCAGCTTCTTGAAGCGGAAGGTGAAGCGGTCGATGGCGTAGGCCGTCATCGAGCCGATGAGGACCGTGCCGCCGACCGACACCAGCAGGATGATCGCCGTGTTGGTGAAGGCGGAGAGCATCCCGCCGTCCTGGAAGGCCGCCACGTAGTTGTGGAAGTTCAGCGGGTCGTCCGGGAGTTCGAGGGCCCCGCTCGTGTCCGCCATCTCCCTCTCCGACTTGAGGGAGGTGAGCAGGACCACCACGAGCGGGAGCAGGACGGCCACCGTCGCGGCGATCAGCGAGAGGTGGACCAGGGCGCGGGTGAGCGTACGGCGGGTCATACGAGGTCCACCTTGTCGTCGGGGACCAGGCGCCGCTGCACCCAGGTCACCAGCAGGATGATCAGCAGGAGGACGACGGCGGCCGCCGAGGCCAGGCCCGTCTTGTTGAAGCGGAAGGCCAGGTTGACCGTCTGGATCACGAAGGTCTCGGTGCCGGTCGCGCCGCCGGTCATGATGTAGGGGATCTCGAAGACGGAGAGCGAGCCGGAGACCGAGAGGATCACCGTCAGCGTCAGGACCGGTTTGATGCCCGGCGCGATGATGTGGCGGAACTGCTGCCAGCGGCCCGCGCCGTCCAGCTCGGCCGCCTCGTACAGCTCCCCCGGGATCGACTGGATCGCACCCAGGAACAGGACGAAGTTCAGGCCCAGGTAGCGCCAGACCGAGACGCCGGCCAGCGAGGTGTTCGCGGAGGCCGGGGTGCCGAGCCAGGCGTGGTCGGTGTGCACGCCGAACAGGCTCAGCACCGAGTCGAGGGTGCCGCCGTCCTGGAAGAAGTAGAGGAACACGAACCCGATCGCGACCCCGTTGACGAGGTACGGGAAGAAGAGCACGCCCTTGAAGAAGTTCCGGAAGCGGACGTCGAAGCTCAGGACCGTCGCGAAGTAGAGCGCCAGGACGATCTGGACCGCGGAGGCGGCGAGGTAGTACCCGCTGACCCAGAAGACCTCGAAGAGATCCGGGCGGGTGAAGACCTCCCGGTAGTTCTCCGCGCCCGTGTAGTGCAGGACGGGGCTGACGCCGTCCCAGTCGGTGAAGCTGTACGCCAGCATGTTGACGATCGGCGCGTACGTGAAGGTGATCAGCAGGGCGAGCGGGGCGATCAGGAACAGCCAGGGGGTGACGCCCCGCCAGGCACGGGTCCGGCGCGGGGCGGGCGCCGGGGCGGGGGCGGCCGGGATCACCTCCACGACCGCCGTGTGTGTCGTGTCCGTCATCAGGACCCCAGGTTCTTCTGGGCGTCCGTCCAGCGCTTGCTGAGGTCGCCGAGGAAGCCGTCGAGGCTGCCCTTGCGGGCTCCGCGGGCGAGGTCGACGAGGTTCTGTCGGTACTCGGGGGCGTAGATGCCGACCTCCGAGTCGCTGTCGATCTGCTTGACGCGGGCGCCCTGGGCGTCGTCGACCTCGATGAGCTTGACGCCCTGCTCCTCGTACGGCTTGAGGACCTCGGGCATGGAGGCGTTCTTCAGCGGTGAGACGGCCAGGTTGTCCTGCCCGTAGGTGGACTTGTCGGTGAACCAGTCGATCCAGGCGCGGGCGGCCTCCTTGTACTGCGAGTGGACGTTGACGGCCTGGTTGTAGTCGGGGGCGACGGTCGCGCAGAACGTGCCGTCGGTCTGCGAGGGGAAGGGCATGAAGCCGATGTCGTCGGGGTTCACCCCGGCCTTCTCGGCGGCGTCCCTGAACTGCACGATCGCCCAGGTGCCGAGCCACTGGGTGGCGATCTCGCCCTTGGCGGTACGGGGCTTGGACTCCTCCCAGTTGCTGGTGGTGGGGTCCTTCTCGACCAGGCCTGCCTTCACGATGTCGTGCAGCAGGGTGTCACCGACGCGCAGGTCGGCGCCCTTCGCCCACGGGTCGCCCTCGGCGAGCTTGGTGGTGGCCTGCGGGTCGCAGTGGACGGCCCCGTCGACGTACGTCCAGGAGGTGAGCGTCCAGCCGGCCGCGAAGTTGGTGTAGTAGGGGATCGCGTCGGTCTTCGCCTTGATCGCCTTGAGGTCGGCGATGAACTCGGCCGGGGTGGTGGGCCATTCGGTGACCCCGGCCTCCTTCCAGATCCGCTTGTTGTAGACGAACCCGGGGGCCACACCGATCGGGCTCTGCCCGTAGACCTTGCCGTCGACGGTGGTGTAGTCGGTGAAGCGGTACTTCTCGCCGCGCTCGGCCTGGGTGCCCAGGGAGGCGAAGAACCTCGGGTAGTCGGCCTTCTTGATGACCGCGGGGATCAGCAGGACGTCACCGTAGTTCTCGGTGTTCATCCGGATCTTGACCTCGGCCTCGTAGTTCGTGAGGGCCTCGAACTCCACCTTGACCTTGGGGTACGTCTTGTTGAACTCGGCGGCGTACTTCTTCATCGTGCCGTCCTGCACGAGGTCGGTGCGGACGGTGAGGACCTTGATGGTGCCGGTGACCTTCGACGGATCGTCAGGAGCCTTGGCGTCGGCGCCCTTTGCGGATCCTCCGGTGCCGGTGCAGCCCGGTAGCAGCAGGGCGGCACTCATGGCCACGGCCAGGGACAGGACCGTACGGCGGTTCATGTGCATCAGCTCCGTTCACGGGACGGACGAGCACGAGCTGGTTGGCTGGTTCGGTACTCTGACAACGTTTTCTTAACCGGTAAAGTCCGTATCTCGCCAACGATGGCAGCGCTGCCGAAAAGCTTCCGCAGTACCGGACTTGATCGGTTTAGGAGTGCGTACATGCTTCAGGCCACACCGCTCACCGAGGGATGGATCCTGCGGCACGAGGGAGGTGAGCTGCCGGCCGTCGTACCGGGCTGTGTGCACACCGATCTGCTGGCGGCGGGGGTGATCCCGGATCCCTTCCTCGGGCGCAACGAGACCGAGGTCGCGTGGGTGGGGCGGCGGGAGTGGACCTACGAGCGGGACCTCGCCCCCACGAACGGCCACGAGCAGACCGACCTCGTCTTCGACGGCCTCGACACCGCGGCGGAGATCCTGCTGGACGGCCGGCTCCTGGGCCGGACCCGGAACATGCACCGCTCGTACCGCTTCGACGTGACGGGTATGTCCGGGCGGCTCTCGGTGCGGTTCGTCTCCGCCTACGCCGAGGCCGAGGCGGTGCGCGGGAGGCTGGGCGAGCGGCCCGCCGCGTACGCCGAGCCCTATCAGTACATCCGCAAGATGGCCTGTTCGTTCGGCTGGGACTGGGGGCCCACGCTGGTGACGGCCGGGATCTGGCGGCCGGTGCGTCTGGAGCGGTGGTCGACGGCCCGGATCGCGCGGGTGAGGCCGCTGGTCACCGTCGAACAGGGCGTGGGAGTCGTGGAGTTGGCCGTGGACGTGGAGCGGGCCCGGGTCGAGGCGCCGCTGACGGTGGAGGCCGTCGTGGACGGGGTGCGGGCACGCGCCGCGATCGACGGGACCTCGGGCAGCGTGCGGCTCCAGGTGCCGGACGCGCGGCTGTGGTGGCCGCGCGGGTACGGGGAACAGCCGCTCTACGACGTCGAGTTGACGCTGCTGCACGAGGGCGGACCGCTGGACGTGTGGCGGCGGCGGGTGGGTTTCCGGACCGTCGGGCTGGACCGGTCGGCCGACGAGCACGGCACGGGGTTCACGCTCGTGCTGAACGGCGAGCGGCTCTTCGCCCGCGGCGTGAACTGGATCCCGGACGACGTGTTCCCGTCCCGGATCACCCGTGAGCGGTACCGGGAGCGGCTGGGGCAGGCGGCCGACGCGGGTGTCGACCTCGTACGGGTGTGGGGCGGGGGGATCTACGAGAGCGAGGACTTCTACGACGCCTGCGACGAGTTGGGGCTGCTGGTCTGGCAGGACTTCCCGTTCGCCTGCGCGGCCTATCCGGAGGAGCAGCCGCTGCGGGGTGAGGTGGAGGCGGAGGCCCGGGAGAACGTCGTACGGCTGATGCCGCATCCCTCGCTCGTGCTGTGGAACGGCAACAACGAGAACCTGTGGGGCTTCCGGGACTGGGGCTGGGAGGCGCGGCTCGCCGGGGACTCGTGGGGCGAGGGGTACTACCTGGGCGTACTGCCGCGGGTGATGGCCGAGTTGGACCCGACGCGTCCGTACACGGCGGGCAGCCCCTGGTCGGGGTCGTGGGAGCACCATCCCAACGACCCCGCGCACGGGACGCACCACTCCTGGGAGGTGTGGAACCGTCTCGACTGGGCCGGGTACCGCAGTGAAGTGCCGCGGTTCGTGGCCGAGTTCGGCTGGCAGGCGCCGCCCGCGTACGCCACGCTGGCGCGTGCGCTGCCCGGGGAGGAGCTCGCGGCGGACTCTCCCCGGGATGCTGCACCACCAGAAGGCGGACGACGGCAACGGAAAGCTCCGGCGGGGCCTGGAGCACCATTTCGCCTTCCCCGAGGGGGACTTCGACCGCTGGCACTACCTCACGCAGGTCAACCAGGCGCGGGCCGTCGCCGCCGGGATCGAGCACTGGCGGTCGCACTGGCCGGTGTGCGCGGGCACGGTGGTTTGGCAGCTCAACGACTGCTGGCCGGTGACGAGTTGGGCTGCGGTGGACGGGGACGGGCGGGAGAAGCCGCTCTATCACGAGCTGCGGCGGCTGTACGCGGACCGGTTGCTGACGATTCAGGAGCGGGAGCGCGGGCTGGTGGTGGCAGCGGTCAACCAGGCGGCCGATCCGTGGGCGGGGGTGCTGCGGCTGCGGCGGATGGCGGTGGACGGCGAGGTGATCGACGAGACCGGGGTGGCCTTCCGCGCGGACCGGCGGTCGGTCACGGAGGTGCCGGTACCGGCGGAAGTGGTGCCGGCGGGGGCGAAGGAGTTCCTGGTGGCGGACGTGACGGGAAGCGGCGGGCCGGGGTGGGACGGGGGGATGGCGGGGGACACGGGAACGAGGACGGCTGCGGGTGCGGGTGCGGGGGCGGGACCCGAGGCGGGTGCGGGGTGCGGCTCCGACGTGACAACCAGCGCGGGTGCGGGACCCGAGGCGGGTGCGGGGTGGGGCTCGGACGTGACAACCAGCGCGGGTCCGGGACCCGAGGCGGGTGCGGGGTGGGGTTCCGACGTGAGAAGCAGTGCGGGGCCGGGACCCGAGGCGGGTGCGGGGTGGGGTTCCGACGTGGGAAGCAGTGCGGGGCCGGAGCCGGGGCTCGGCGCGAGAGTCGGGGCGGTTCCGGGCGTAGGCGCGGGTCACGGCCCGGGGGCGGGACCCCGTTCGGCTGGGAGCGCGGGACAGGTCTCGGACGCGGGAACCCGTGCGGGCACGGGGCCGGGCCCCGACGCGGCCGTGGGCACGGCCACCGGGGCGGGACCCGGCGTCGCAGGCACAGGCGCAGGCACTGAGGCAGAGCCCGGTGCGGGCGCAGGCACAGGCCGGGGGCTCGGGGCCGGCCAGGTGTCGGGGATGCTGCGTGCCCTGCACTTTCCCTCCCCCGACCGGGACATCCCCTACCCCCGGCCCGAGTTCGACGTGTCCGTGGCGCCGGGGGCCGTGACCGTGACGGCCCGCACTCTCGTACGGGATCTGCTGCTCCAGGCGGACCGGCTGGATCCAGCGGCGCGGGCCGACCGGGGGCTGGTGACCTTGCTGCCCGGCGAGCGGGTGACCATCGGGGTCAGCGGGTGGGAGACTCCCGATCCGGACGCCGCCCGGTCCGCCCTGTACTGCCTGGAGCCCAGCCGATGACAGCCCAGCCGACCTCCCGCGTCACCATCAAGGACGTCGCCGCGCGCGCCGGGGTGTCCAAGGGGGCCGTCTCCCTCGCCTTCAACCACAAGCCGGGGCTGTCGGAGGCGACCCGGGACCGGATCTTCCGGGCGGCGCGGGAGCTGGGCTGGGCGCCGAACCTCACGGCACGGACGTTGGCCGGGTCCCGGGTGGACGTGGTGGGGCTCGCGATCTGCCGGCCGGCGCGGCTGCTGGGGCTCGAACCCTTCTACATGGAGTTCGTGTCGGGCGTGGAGAGCGTGCTGATCGAGCGGAACTGCTCGCTGCTGCTGCGGCTCGTGCGGAACGTGGAGGAGGAGGCCGGCCTCCAGGAGTCGTGGTGGCGGGGACGCCAGGTCGGGGGGTCGATCCTGGTCGACTTCCGGGCCGACGACCCGCGCGTCGCGGCGGTCGCACGGCTGGGGATGCCGGTGGTGGCCGTAGGGCATCCGTCGTTCACGGGGGGCCTCACCTCGGTGTGGACCGACGACGCCACCGCCGTGACGGAGGCCGTGCGGTATCTGGCGGCGCTGGGTCACCGGCGGATCGCCCGGGTGGGGGGTGCGGCCGCGCTCGGGCACACGGCGACGCGGACGGCGGCGTTCGACGACGCGGCGCGCGGGCTCGGCCTCGCGGGGGCCTGGCAGGTGACCACCGACTACTCAGGGGAGGCCGGCGGGCGGGCCACCCGGTCCCTGCTGACCGCCCCGCCCAGCGACCGGCCGACGGCGATCGTCTACGACAACGACATCATGGCGGTGGCCGGACTGTCGGTCGCGGCCGAGATGGGGCTGCACGTCCCGCGCGATGTCTCGCTGCTCGCCTGGGACGACTCGCAGCTGTGCCGGCTCACCCACCCCACGCTCTCCGCGATGAGCCACGACGTGCACGGATTCGGCGCGGAGGCGGCCCGTACCCTGTTCGGAGTGATCACCGGGGAGGGACCAGGATCGCACCCCGTGCCCACTCCGGTCCTGACACCGAGGGGTTCCACGGCACCTCCCGCGGTGTGACCTTCGCCGCTCCCGCCGCCAGGGGTGTGCAGTCACGTTACTCATAAGTAGCATGGGACCTGAGCGCGCGCTCAGCGCATCGCAGCAGTGCAGATCCCGCATCTGGAGGAGAGCCATCGTGCCTCGTACCGTCAGGGACGTCGTCTTCGTCGACGGCGTCCGCACCCCGTTCGGCAAGGCGGGCCCGAAGGGCATCTACCACGAGACCCGCGCCGACGACCTCGTCGTGAAGGCGATCCGGGAGCTGCTGCGCCGCAACCCGGGTCTGGACCCGAAGAAGATCGACGAGGTCGCCATCGCCGCGACCACGCAGATCGGCGACCAGGGCCTCACCATCGGCCGTACGGCGGGCATCCTCGCCGGTCTGCCGCAGTCGGTGCCCGGTTACTCCATCGACCGCATGTGCGCCGGCGCGCTGACCGCCGTCACCACGGTGGCCGGTTCCGTGGCCTTCGGGGCGTACGACATCGCCATCGCCGGTGGTGTCGAGCACATGGGCCGTCACCCCATGGGCGAGGGCGTGGACCCGAACCCGCGGTTCGTGAGCGAGAAGCTGGTCGACGAGTCCGCCCTGTTCATGGGCATGACCGCCGAGAACCTGCACGACCGCTACCCGCAGATCACCAAGCAGCGCGCCGACGAGTACGCCGTGCGCTCCCAGGAGAAGGCCGCCAAGGCGTACGCCAACGGCAAGATCCAGGCCGACCTGGTCCCGATCTCGGTGCGCCGCACCAACCCGGAGGCCGGTGAGACCGGCTGGGGCCTCGTGACCGCCGACGAGCCGATGCGCCCGGGAACGACCCTGGAGAACCTCTCCGGCCTCAAGACCCCGTTCCGCGTCCACGGCCGGGTCACCGCCGGTAACGCGGCCGGTCTGAACGACGGCGCCACCGCCTCCCTGATCGCCTCCGAGGACTTCGCCCGCGAGAACGACCTCCCGGTCAAGATGCGCCTGGTGTCGTACTCCTTCGCGGGTGTCGAGCCGGAGGTCATGGGCTACGGCCCGATCCCGGCCACCGAGAAGGCCCTCGCCCAGGCGGGTCTGTCGATCTCCGACATCGGCATGTTCGAGATCAACGAGGCCTTCGCCGTCCAGGTCCTGGCCTTCCTCGACCACTACGGCATCGCGGACGACGACGAGCGCGTCAACCAGTACGGCGGCGCGATCGCCTTCGGTCACCCGCTCGCCTCCTCGGGTGTGCGCCTGATGACGCAGCTGGCCCGCCAGTTCGAGGAGCAGCCCGAGGTCCGCTACGGCCTGACCACCATGTGCGTCGGCTTCGGCATGGGCGCGACGGTCATCTGGGAGAACCCGAACCACAAGGACGCCGGAGGCAGCAAGTGAGCACCACTGAGCTCTTGAAGGGTGCGGCCGAGCTGTTCCCCGACGAGGTCGTCACCCAGGCGCACGTACGCCACCTGGACCTGCCGTTCAACGCGGGGCGGTTCGCGCTCATCACGCTGGACAACGGCTTCGACCACACCAAGCCGACCACCTTCGGCCCGCAGTCGCTGGCGAACCTGAACACCGCCATCGACCAGGTCGAGAAGGAGGCCGCGGCCGGCGAGATCGTCGGTGTCGGCATCACCGGCAAGCCGTTCATCTTCGCGGTCGGCGCCGACCTCAAGGGCGTCGAGCTGCTGAAGAGGCACGAGGACGCGCTCGCCATCGGCAAGGGCGGCCACGAGGTCTTCAAGCGCCTCGCGGGCATCGCGGTGCCGACCTTCGCGTACTACAACGGCGCGGCGATGGGCGGTGGCGTCGAGGTCGGTCTGCACTGCACCTACCGCACGGTCTCCGCGGCCCTGCCCGCCTTCTCGCTCCCCGAGGTCTTCCTCGGCCTGGTCCCCGGCTGGGGCGGCTGCACCCTGCTGCCGAACCTGATCGGCGCCGAGAAGGCCGTCTCGGTCATCATCGAGAACTCCCTCAACCAGAACAAGCAGCTGGGGGGCGCCCAGGTCTACGAACTGGGCATCGCCGACGCGCTGTTCGAGGGCGCGGACTTCCTGGAGCAGTCCCTGCTGTGGACGGCGTCCGTCCTCAAGGGCGAGATCGTCGTCGAGCGCCCGGCGATCGACCGCGGTGAGGCCTGGGACCAGGCCGTCGCCAAGGGCCGTTTCGTCGCGGACTCCAAGGTGCACGGGGCCGCTCCGGCCGCCTACCGCGCCCTGGACATCATCGAGGCCGCCAAGAACGGCGACCTCCAGCAGGGCTACGACGCCGAGGACCAGGCCCTCGCCGACCTGATCATGGGTGGCGAACTGCGCTCCGGCATCTACGCGTTCAACCTGGTGCAGAAGCGCGGCAAGCGGCCCGCCGGTGCCCCGGACAAGAACCTGGCCCGCCCGGTCACCAAGGTGGGCGTCGTGGGCGCCGGCCTCATGGCCTCCCAGCTCGCGCTGCTCTTCCTGCGCCGCCTGGAGGTGCCGGTCGTGCTGACCGACATCGACCAGGAGCGCGTCGACAAGGGTGTGGGCTACGTCCACGCCGAGATCGAGAAGCTGCTCGGCAAGGGCCGTATCAACCAGGACAAGGCCAACCGCCTCAAGGCCCTGGTCACCGGTGTGCTGGACAAGGCGGAGGGCTTCTCCGACGCGGACTTCATCATCGAGGCCGTCTTCGAGGAGATCGGCGTCAAGCAGCAGGTGTTCGCGGAGGTCGAGGCGGTCGCCCCGGCGCACGCGATCCTCGCCACCAACACCTCTTCGCTGTCGGTGACGGAGATGGCGTCGAAGCTGAAGAACCCCGAGCGGGTCGTGGGCTTCCACTTCTTCAACCCGGTCGCGATCCTCCCGCTCCTGGAGATCGTCCGCGGCGAGCAGACCGACGACGCCTCGCTGGCCACGGCCTTCGCCGTCGCCAAGAAGCTGAAGAAGACCGCGGTTCTGGTCAAGGACGCCCCGGCGTTCGTCGTGAACCGCATCCTGACCCGCTTCATGGGCGAGATCCAGAACGTCATCGACGAGGGCACCCCGGTCGCCGTGGCGGAGAAGGCGGTGGAGCCGCTCGGCCTGCCGATGTCCCCGCTGGTCCTGCTGGAGCTGGTCGGCCCCGCGATCGGTCTGCACGTCTCGGAGACCCTCAACCGGGCCTTCCCGGACCGCTTCACGGTCTCCCCGAACCTCGCGGCCGTCGTCAAGGCGGGCAAGCGCGGCTTCTACGTCTACGACTCCGGCAAGCCGGAGCTGGACCCCGAGGTCGCCGCGCTCCTCAAGCAGGGCGATGTCGTCCTCAGCGAGGAGCAGGTCCGCGAGCGCGTCCTCGACGCCGTCGCCCAGGAGATCGGGCTCATGCTCGACGAGGGCGTCGTCGCCGAGGCCCAGGACATCGACCTCTGCCTGATCACGGGCGCCGGCTGGCCCTTCCACCTGGGCGGCATCACGCCGTACCTGGACCGCGAGGGTGTCTCCGAGCGCGTGAACGGCAAGAAGTTCCTGGCTCCGGGCGTGGCGTCGGTTCCGGCGTAGGTGTTCTTCGTACGGCCGTGAAGAGGGCCTCCGCTTCGGCGGGGGCCCTCTTCCGTGCACCGTGCACCGGACGGGCGACGGCGGGGGTCAGACCTCGCGCCAGGCGGCCAGTGCCAGGCCCGGTTCGTCCTTCTGGCGGGCGATCCTGAGCTCCCCGTCGGGGGTCACCGTCGCGGCGACGACACGACCGTCCGCGTCCTCGGCGAGGGCCACGGCCGTGCCCGCCGGCAGCTGCGGCCCGGACTCGGTCCACCACAGGCCGGCCGACTCCTGCTCGGTCGGACAGGCGGCGAAGGCGACCCGGCCGGACGCCGAACGCTGGGCGAGCAGGGTGCAGTCGTGGCCTTCCAGGGTGCAGCGCAGCAGGGCCGCCGGGCCGGGGCCCGCCGCCGCGAGCAGCGGGGTGGGTTCGGTGTCCGGGCGCCAGGCGTGGAGCATGCCCTCGGGGTCCGCGAAGAACAGCGTGGTGTGCTCCTTGGAGGTGGGCAGCGCGCTGAGTGTGCCCGGCTCGACGCGCACCGGCAGCGGGTCGGCGGGGACGGGAGGCGCGCCCGCCTCCCCCTGGAGCCAGCGCAGGATGCCCTCCGGGTGGGTGCCGTACAGCTGGACCCTGCCCGACTCCCCCGTGACGGCGGTCAGTTGTTCGTGCACGCCGGTTCCGCCGAGGTCGGCCCAGGGGTTCCAGCCGCCGCGTTCCTTCTGGATGAGGGCGCCCACGCTGTCACCACGTTTGCGGACGAAGACGTGGGCGCGGCCCTCCGCGTCGACGGCCACGGCGGGTACGCCGGTGCGCGCGCCCGTTCTGTCCGGGTGGCCGACCGGGTTCCAGTCGAGGGCGGCGAGGTGGACGCGGAAGTGCGTGGAGTGGACCAGGCCCGCCTCCTGGCCCTTGGTGGGCCGCCAGGAGGCGAGGTGGGCGTAGCCGTCGGGGCCGTGCCCCACGGCGAGTCCGGGATGCAGGCGCTGGGCGCCGCCGACCTTGCGCCAGGGCAGCCAGGTGTCGCTGCCCGGGTGGCGTTCCGCCCGGCACCACACCGCTTCGTCGCGGGTGGCGTAGACGCCGAGCCGGCCGTCGCGGGCGCGGATGAGCCAGTCGCCGTTCACTGTACGGACCATTGACACGGGCCCACTCTAATCGGGCGGCCGGCGCCGTCCTCGGGCGGGCCGGGCGTGGGACGCTGGGGTGCATGAGTGACGTGCTGCTGGTCGTCGTGGATGCCGCGAATGTCGTCGGGTCGGTGCCGGACGGGTGGTGGCGGGACCGGCGGGGAGCGGCGGAGCGGCTGCGGGACCGGCTGGCGGCGGACGGGGTGCCGGGGCGGGCCGGGGCGGTGGAGATCGTGCTGGTGGTGGAGGGGGCGGCGCGGGGGGTGTCCTCGGTGCCGGGAGTGCGGGTGGAGTCGGCTCCGGGGAGCGGGGACGACCACATGGTGGAACTGGTGGCGGGGGCGGCGGGTGAGCGGCCGGTGCTGGTGGTCACGGCGGACCGTGAACTCCGGCGCAGAGTTGGTGAGTTGGGCGCGGAGGTGGCGGGACCGCGGACAGTACGGCCCTGAGGGTCGTCGTTCGCCCGCGGGCCGGTGGGGGCGGGTCGCGCAGTTCCCCGCGCCCCCAGACAGGTGGGTCCAGCCAGGCAGGCCTCAACTGCACCCACACAGGGGCGCGGGGAACTGCGCGAACGGCCCCCACCGGCCCGCACCCGACGACGTACCCGCTACCTCCGCCGCACGTACAGCACCGCCCCGTCCACCGTCCCCGCCTCCTCGTACCCCGCCGCCAACAACCGCCGGAGGCCCCGCACCCGTTCCGGCGCATACGGCTTGCCCCGGGAGTCGTCCACCACCAGGACCGCCGCGGCCGCCTCCCGCCGGAACACCGTCCACGTGCCCCGCACGGCGTACCTCTCCCCCACCCGACCGCCGTCCCGGCCCCCGCTGTAGTTCGTGAGGAGACCGGCCGTCAGATAGCGGGTCGCCGGGGTGCGGTCGGCCAGCCAGTACGTCTCCGGGTGCATGCCCCAGATCAGCACCGGGTCACCCGGCGCCGTGCGCGACGCCACCGCCTGCGCGACCCGGTGGGCGTGGTCGAGCTCCGGACGAGGGGCCAGCACGCCCCACGTCAGGAACAGCACGCACGCGCAGGCCGACGCGAGCACAGCGGTGACCGTGCGGTCGTACGGCAGCGTGTGCAGCGCCGCCGTGGCCAGGAGTGCGACCGGCGGGAGGAGTTGGAGGTAGTAGTGGCCGAAGAAGTGGAGGCCGAGCAGCACGGCCCCCGCCGACGCGAGCAGCCACAGCCACAGGTCGGTGGTCGGTGCCCGCCGGGCCCGTACCAGGGGGGCGATGAGGCCGGCGCAGGCCACCGCCACGATGCCGGTGTTGCCCAACCCTCTTGTCAGGACGTGGAGTTCGGAGCCGCTCGGGCTCGCGTACGCCCCTGAACCCGTCACCGTCCAGAACAGGAACCCCGCCGGGTCCGTGACCAGCGCCGCGCCCAGCACCGGCAGCACCGCCCCCGCGACGAGCCGCGGCACGCCCCGGCGCCCCGCGCCCGAGGCGGCGTACAGCCACAGCACCGGCAGCAGCACCGCCCCGCCCGTCTGCTTGGTGAGGAAGGCGCACGCGACCGCCGTGCCCGCCGCGCCCCAGTGCCTCCGGTCCGCGCACCACATCGCCGCGGCCGTGCAGGGCAGCAGGAACGCCCCGAAGGCCGCGGCCTGGGCGTCCTCGGGGTTCAGTCCCACGGAGATCAGCAGGTACAGGACCGCGGCGGTGCGGCCGGACCGGTCGCCCCAGCGGCGGCGGGCCAGGGAGGCCAGCAGGGCGGCGGTGAGCAGGTGGGCCAGCACCGCCAGGATGCGCACCCCGGCCAGCGTGCCGGAGCCCGTGACCGCGAACGCGGCCTCGTAGAGCCACGGCAGGAAGGGCGGCTTGCGGTCGACGACCGTCTCGTAGAGCTGTCCGCCGTGCGCCAGCAGCCGTGCCTGGACGGCGAGATAGCCCTCGTCCGGGTTCCACAGGGGGCGGATGAAGGACGGGATCCTCGTCACGCAGGCCAGGGCCGCGAGCAGCGGGAGCAGCCGGCTCCAGTACGCCGTACGCGAGCCGGGCACGGAGGGTGACGGGAGCAGCAGCTCTGCGGGCATGGCCGCACGCTATCCGGCCCCGTGTCCCCTGGCTGGGCAGGACATACGGGGCCGGGTGAAGGAACGTGTGTGTTACTCGGTGTTGCCGTCGGCCGTCTCCATGCGCCGGCCGAGGCGGCTGTGGGTGCGGCCGTAGAGGAAGTACACGGCGAAGCCGAGGACCATCCAGATCGCGAACCGCAGCCAGGTCTCCGCCGGCAGGTTGAGCATCAGCCACAGGGAGGCCGCCACCGACAGGATCGGGATGACCGGCACCCACGGGGTGCGGAACGCCCGGGGCAGGTCGGGGCGGGACTTGCGGAGGATGATCACACCGATGGCGACGACCACGAACGCGAACAGGGTGCCGATGTTGACCAGTTCGGCGAGTTCGCTCAGGGGCGTGAAGCCGGCGACGATCGCGATGATCACCCCGAGCAGGATCGTCGGGCGGTGCGGGGTGCGGAACTTGGGGTGGACGTGGGAGAAGAACGTGGGCAGCAGTCCGTCCCGGCTCATCGCGAAGAACACCCGGGTCTGGCCCAGCAGCAGGATCATGCAGACCGTCGTGAGGCCGACCGCGGCGCCGAAGCTGATGAAGCCCGCGAACCAGGGGTGGCCGGTGGCCTTGAAGGCGTCCGCGAGCGGGGCCGTGACGGACAGGTCCGTGTACTTCTGCATGCCGGTCACGACGATCGAGACGGCCACGTAGAGGGTCGTGCAGATGAGGAGGGAGCCGAGGATGCCGCGGGGCATGTCGCGCTGCGGGTTCCTGGTCTCCTCGGCGGCCGTGGCGACGACGTCGAAGCCGATGAACGCGAAGAAGACGACGGAGGCGGCGGTGAAGATGCCCATCACGCCGAAGTTGGAGGGCGCCCAGCCGAACATGAGCTGGATCAGCGGCGACTGGAGACTGTCGCCGGCCGGCACGTCCTGTGCCTTCGGGACGAACGGGTCGTAGTTGTCGCCCTTGACGAAGAAGGCACCGGCGATGATCACGGTCAGCACGACCGTCACCTTGATGGCCACGACGAGCGAGGTCACGCGCGCGGAGAGCTTGGTGCCGAGCACGAGGATGCCGGTGAGCACCAGGACGAGCGCGGCGGCCAGGATGTCGAAGCCGAAGCCGTCGGCCCCGTCCCGGCTGCCGAGCGCTGCCGGCAGATGCCAGCCCGCGTTGTCCAGCAGCGAGGCGATGTAGCCGGACCAGCCGACGGACACCACCGCCGTGCCCAGCGCGAACTCCAGGACCAGGTCCCAGCCGATGATCCAGGCGGGCAGTTCACCGAGGGAGGCGTAACTGAAGGTGTACGCCGATCCGGCCACCGGGACGGTGGAGGCGAACTCGGCGTAGCAGAGCGCGGCGAGCGCGCAGACGACACCGGCGACCACGAACGCCAGGGCGACCGCCGGTCCTGCGTTGTTCTTGGCGACGGTGCCGGTCAGGACGAAGATGCCGGTGCCGATGATGACACCGACGCCGAAGACGGTCAGATCCAGCGCGGACAAGGACTTCTTGAGCGCGTGCTCTGGCTCCTCGGTATCGAGGATGGACTGCTCGACCTTCTTCGTCCGGAAGAGGGTGCTGCTCACGGGTACCTCCCACGCTGTGTCGTCCTCGACATGATCGAGAGGGGGCACAGGTCGTATGCCCCGGCGCGGGCGGATTCACGCGAACGGGCCGGTCGCACCACTGTCAAGAGTGGTGCGACCGGCCCGTTCGGGCGTATCGGGGCGTCAGTCGCGGGCGGGCTGCGCCTCGGCCGGGGCGCTGTCGTACCGGCCGTCCAGCTTGGAGACGAGGCCGGTGACCTGGCGGGCGATGTCGGGGGCGGTCAGCCCGATCTCCGCCATGATCTCGGCGCGGGAGGCGTGGTCGAGGAAGCGCGGCGGGATGCCGAAGTCGCGCAGCGGGACGTCGACGCCCGCGTCGCGCAGGGCCTGGGCGATCGCCGAGCCGACACCGCCGACGCGGCTGTTGTCCTCGACGGTGACGACCACGCGGTGCCGCTCCGCGAGCGGGGCCATGGCCTCGTCGACGGGCTTGACCCAGCGCGGGTCGACGACGGTGGTGGAGATGCCCTGCTTGTCGAGCAGGCCGGCGATCTCCAGGCACATCGGGGCGAGGGCGCCGACGGAGACGAGGAGCACGTCGGGCCGGTCCGTGCCGGGCTCGCGCAGCACGTCCATGGAACCGACGGTGCCCACCGCGGGTACGGCGGGGCCCACGACGCCCTTGGAGTAGCGCAGCACGGTCGGCGCGTCCTTGACCTGGACGGCCTCGCGCAGCTGGGCGCGCAGCTGCTCGGCGTCGCGCGGGGCGGCGAGCCGGAGCGTGGGCACGACCTGGAGCATCGACATGTCCCACATGCCGTTGTGCGAGGCGCCGTCGTCGCCGGTGACGCCGGCCCGGTCGAGGACGAAGGTCACTCCGCACTTGTGCAGGGCGACGTCCATGAGGACCTGGTCGAAGGCGCGGTTGAGGAAGGTGGCGTAGACGGCGAAGACGGGGTGCAGGCCCCCGGTCGCGAGGCCCGCCGCGGAGACGGCCGCGTGCTGCTCGGCGATGCCGACGTCGTAGATGCGGTCCGGGAAGGT
Organism: Streptomyces sp. SAI-135; assembly: GCF_029893805.1. Taxonomy (NCBI): domain Bacteria; kingdom Bacillati; phylum Actinomycetota; class Actinomycetes; order Kitasatosporales; family Streptomycetaceae; genus Streptomyces; species Streptomyces sp. SAI-135. The sequence goes on along the minus strand of NZ_JARXYP010000002.1, from coordinate 6,926,208 downwards.
GTCCGCGAACTTCTTCAGGCCGACCGGCTGAAGCATGGCCGCGGTGATGGCGACGATGTCCTCGCGCTCCTGGCCGAGCTTGACCATCTCGTCGCCGAAGACCGAGGTCCAGCTGGCGGCCGAGGCCTTGATGGGCAGGCCGGTGTCGGGGTGGATGGGGCCGATGCCGTGGAAGCGGTCGGCCTCGTCCTGCTCGGCGGGCTCGTAGCCGCGGCCCTTCTCGGTGAGGCAGTGCACGATCACCGGGCCGCCGAAGCGCTTGGCGCGGGCCAGCGCCGACTCCAGGGCCTCGATGTCGTGGCCGTCGATGGGGCCGACGTACTTCAGGCCGAGGTCCTCGAACATGCCCTGGGGCGCGATGAAGTCCTTGAGGCCCTTCTTGGCGCCGTGCAGGGTCTCGTAGAGCGGGCGGCCGACGACCGGGGTGCGCTCCAGGAGGTCCTTGCCGCGGGCCAGGAAGCGCTCGTAGCCGTCGGTGGTGCGCAGGGTCGCCAGGTGGTTCGCGAGGCCGCCGATGGTCGGTGCGTAGGAGCGCTCGTTGTCGTTGACGACGATGACGAGCGGACGGTCCTTGGCGTCGGCGATGTTGTTCAGCGCCTCCCAGGCCATACCGCCGGTCAGGGCGCCGTCACCGATGACGGCGACGACGTGGTCGTCCCGTTTCAGCACCTGGTTGGCCTTGGCGAGCCCGTCGGCCCAGCCGAGGACCGTGGAGGCGTGGCTGTTCTCGATGACGTCGTGCTCGGACTCGGCACGCGAGGGGTAGCCGGACAGCCCGCCCTTGGAGCGCAGCTTCGAGAAGTCGTGGCGCCCGGTGAGCAGCTTGTGCACATAGGACTGGTGCCCTGTGTCGAAGAGCACCCGGTCCTTGGGCGAGTCGAAGACCCGGTGCAGCGCGATGGTCAGCTCGACCACACCGAGGTTGGGGCCGAGGTGGCCGCCGGTCTTGGAGACCGCGCCGACGAGGAAGCTCCTGATCTCCTCCGCCAGCTGGTCCAGCTCCTCAAGGCTGAGCCGGTCCAGATCGCGCGGTCCCCTGATACGGGTCAGCAGCGGCACCCGTGCCTCCTTGCTTAGCTGATCGAGCTTGCCGGGTGAGTCGAGTCTAATGTTCTACGACAACAGTCCTGCCCGGCACCTTGTGAGTACCGGGCAGGACGATGGACCCGCGGGGGCTGTGCCCTGGGGTGTCAGCCGCGGCCGGCGGCCTTCTGAGACTTGCGCGACACCGAGTCGATGACGACGGCGCCGAGCAGAACACCACCGGTGATCATGTACTGGATGGACTGGTTCATGTTCAGCAGGTCCAGACCGGTCTGGATGGACTGGATCACCAGCATGCCGAGCAGCGCGGACCACACCGAGCCGCGTCCGCCGAACAGCGACGTACCACCGATGACGGCCGCCGCGATGGCGAGCATCAGCGTGTTGCCGCCACCGGCGCTCAGCGTGGCGCTGGCGGTCTGGCCGGCGAAGAACATGCCGCCGATCGCCGCGAAGCCGCCGGAGATGGCGAAGACGGTGATCCGGATCATCGGCACGTTGATACCGGCACGACGGGCCGCCTCGATGCCGCCGCCGACCGCGAAGACCTTGCGGCCGTACGTCGTGCGACGCAGCACGAAGTCCACGATCACCAGTGCCGCCAGGAAGATCACCAGCGCGTTGGAGACACCGGCGGCGTCGTTCAGCACCGCCGCCGTGACGAAGGACGCCACCGCGAGCGCGCCGACGCGCATCAGGATCTCGCTGGTCGGCCGGAAGGGCACGCCCGCGGCCTTGCGGCGCCGCTGCTCGCCGAAGTTGCCGACGAGGGTCAGGACGACACCGAGACCGGCCAGCAGGTAGGCGCCGATGATGGCCTGGTCCATGAAGAACGAGTTCTGGCCGAGCAGGTGGACCGGGCCCGAGTCGGACGGGATGTTGATGGTGCCGCTGGAGCCCAGCAGCCACAGCATCAGACCGTTCCAGCCGAGGAAGCCGGCCAGGGTGACGACGAACGCCGGGACACCGATCCTGGCGAAGAACCAGCCGTGCAGCGCGCCGACGGCGATACCGGTGATGACCGCAAGGACCAGCGAGAGCCAGGGGTTCATGCCGTGTTCGACCACGAACACCGCGAACAGGGTCGAGGCCAGACCGCTGACCGAACCGACCGACAGGTCGATCTCGCCGAGCAGCAGGACGAACACCAGGCCGATGGCGAGCATGCCGGTGGCCGACAGGTAGTAGCTGATGTTGGAGAGGTTGTCGGCGCTCAGGAAGCGGTCGTTCTGGAGCTGGAAGATCGTCCAGATGACGATCAGGCCGACCACGACCGGCAGCGAGCCCAGCTCACCGCCCTTGACCTTGCGCGTGAACTCGGTCCAGTAGCCCTTGAAGCCCTCTTCGCGGACCAGGAGCCGGGGGTCGACGACGGCGACCGGCGCGGCGGTGGGGTCGTCGGTGGGGGCGACGGTGGTCTGACCGTCCGTCGCGGCATCCGCCTTGGATACCTTGGATGTGTCGCTCACTTCGCGGCCTCCGTGCTGCGACGCCCCGCGCGACGGGTCACGGCGTTGTCCGTGGCACCGGTGATCGCGGAGATGATCTCTTCCTGACTGGTGTCCTTCACCGGGAAGGAGCCGTTGTTCCTGCCCAGACGCAGCACGGCGACCGTGTCGGCGACCGCCTTCACGTCGGCCATGTTGTGGCTGATGAGGATGACGCCGAGGTTGCGCTCGCGCAGCCGCTCGACCAGGTCGAGGACCTGGGCGGTCTGCTCGACACCGAGGGCGGCGGTGGGCTCGTCCAGGATGACGACCTTGGGGTCGCCGATCAGGGCGCGCGCGATGGCGACGACCTGGCGCTGACCGCCGGACAGGCTCGCGATCGGGATGCGGACGCTCGGGATGCGGATGGAGAGCGTGCTCAGCAGCTCGCGCGCCTTCTGCTCCATCGTGACCTCGTCGATGACGCCGCGGTGCAGCAGCTCACGACCGAGGTAGAGGTTGCCGACCACATCGAGGTTGTCGCACAGGGCGAGGTCCTGGTAGACCGTCGCGACGCCGAGTCCCTGGGCGTCGTGCGGCTTGTTGATGCTGACCGGGTTGCCGTCCCACTCGATGACGCCCTCATCGATGGGGTGGACGCCGGCGATCGTCTTGACCAGCGTGGACTTTCCGGCGCCGTTGTCGCCGACCAGGGCGACCACTTCTCCGGCGTGGACCTCCAGTTCGACATCGGTGAGGGCCTGCACCGCACCGAATCGCTTGGAGACTCCGCGCAACGCCAGCACGGGCGTAGCGGACACGTGAACCATCTCCTTCGCCGCCTGACCGGCGGGGATGCCGCGCTTGGGGTAAGGCGCGGAGGGGTTGTGCTCGGGACACTCAGGCTCGTAGCACTCGACTGACGAGTTGTGTCGGAGCACGGATTTACTAGTCGAACATGCGCGCGGCCGGTGCCTCTTGGCAACGGCTGCGTCCGCCATGCTTCCGTCCGGCGCCCGCCCCGCAGCGGGGTATGAAGGCGGTGCGGGCGCCGGACAGGCTCTGTGCCCGCCCCCGGGGCGCGTCCGTCACGGAACGCGCCCGGGAGGCGAGGGCGGCCTTACTGCAGACCGGCCTTCTTGCACGCTGCGGCGTAGTCCGCGGTGCAGATCTGGGCGACGGTGTAGAGACCGTCCTTGACGACCGTGTCCTTGATGTTCTTCACGGTGACCGAGACCGGGGTCAGGAGCTTCGCCTGGACCTTGTCGCCGGAGCCGCTGGTGACCTCGGTGTCGGCGAGGGACTTGATGTCCTTGCCCTGGAGCAGGTTGACCGCGAGCTCGGCGGCGGTGTCGGCCTCCGGCTTGTAGGCCTTGTAGACCGTGGCGGACTGGGTGCCGGCGACGATCCGCTGGATGGCGGCGAGCTCGGCGTCCTGACCGGTCAGCGGGATGTCGCTGATTCCGGCACCCTTGAGGGTGTTGGCGATACCACCGGCCATGCCGTCGTTGGCGGCGTAGACGCCCGCGATCTTCTTGGCGCCCAGCTGGGTGATGGCCGCGGACATCTTCTGCGCCGCGACGGTGTCCTTCCACAGGCCGGACTGCTCGTAGGCGATCTTGACCTTGCCGTCGAGGACCTTGTGCGCGCCCTCCTTGAACTGACCGGCGTTCGGGTCGGCGTCGTCACCGTTGATCATGACGACGTTCGCCGAGGGGCTCGCCTTGGAGCCGAGGGCGTCGAGCAGGGCCTGGCCCTGGAGCTCGCCGACCTTGACGTTGTCGAAGGAGACGTACGCGGAGACCGGGCCCTGGGCCAGACGGTCGTACGCGACGACCTTGACGCCCTTGCTCACCGCGGAGGCGATGGAGGACTTGATGGCGGCCGAGTCCTGCGCCGAGACCACGATCACCTTGACGCCCTTGGTGACCATGCTGCTCATCTGCTGGGCCTGCTTGGCCGGGTCGGCCGCGGCGTTGGCGTAGGAGACGGTGCAGTCGCTGCACAGCTCCTTGACCTTGTCCTCGAAGTACGGCTTGTCGAACTTCTCGTACCGCGCGGTGACGTTGTCGGGCAGGAGCAGGCCGATCGACTTGCCGCCGGAGCCCGAGCTGCTGCTGTCGCTGCCGTTGTCGTCGTCGCCGGCCTTGCCACAGGCCGCGGCCGAGACGGCGAGCGCCGAGATCGCGACGGATACGGCCACACGACGCATGAGCGTGTTCACTTGAGAAACCTCCCTGACGAGGCCGCGTCGTTGCGGCCGAGGTGGCTGGAAGTCAACTCGGCCACACGTGCGACGTCAAGAAGTAAATACTTAACGAGATGGCAACGACGTCGTGCGTTCTCTAAGTGAACGCAGGCGCCGCGGCATGCAGCGTGCTGTCCAAAAGGGTCGAATCACCCATCTCGCTGAGCGCGAGGGCGAGTGCTCCGAGCACCTCCGCACGGCCTCCAAGTGCCCCTGGAAGCACGGACAGTTGACGTGCCGCACTCGGGATCGCATAGCGGCCGACAGACTCCCTGATCGGACCGAGCACCAGCTCACCGGCCTCGGCGAGATCACCGCCCAGGACGACTCGGCTCGGGTTCAGCAAGTTGCAGAGATTGGCGACTCCACTGCCGATGTGTCGGCCGACGTCGGCGATCACCCGACGGCAGCCAGGGTCTCCGTCCCGTGCGAGTCGAACAACGCCCTCCATGGTGAGATCGGTGCCGTGGCTGGACTGGAGCAGCGGCAGCACATAGCGCGCGGCCGCAAACGTCTCCAGACAGCCGCGGTTGCCGCAGCGGCAGACGGGGCCGGACTCATCAAGAGTAATATGCCCGATTTCTCCCGCTGTGCCACCCGGGCCCCGATAGATCTTGCCGCTGATCACCAGGCCGGCGCCGACACCGCTCGCGACCTTGATGTACGCCAGGTCGCGCACCCCCCGGCCGCTGCCCCAGACCAGCTCGCCGAGGGCGCCCAGGTTGGCGTCGTTGTCCACGTGCACGGGCACGCCGAGCCGCCCCTGGAGCTCCTCGGCGGGCTTGGTGCCGATCCAGCCCGGCAGGATGGCGGAGGAGCCCAGGGAGCCGGACTCCACGTCGATCGGTCCCGGTACGCCGAGACCCACCCCGGCGATCTTCGAGCGGTCCACACCGGTCGCCTCGATCAGCCGGTTGACCAGCTGCTCCGCCCGGTCGAAGCCCTGACTGGAGGAAGCGTCCACGTCCAACGGCTCGGACTCCTCGGCGAGCACCTGGTGGGCGAGGTTCCCGATCGCGACGCGCAAATGGGTGTGCCCGAAGTCCACCCCGATGACGATGCCGGCGTCCCCGCTCAGGGAGACGGCACGGGCCCGTCGGCCACCCGCCGATGTGGGGGTGACCTCGACGGTCCCGCCGTCCTTGAGTTCACGGACGATGTTGGAGACGGTCGCGGCGGACAGTCCCGTGGTCCGTGCGATCTCCGCCTGGGTGAGCGACCCGGCCAGCCGGACGGCCCGCACGACCCGCTCCAGGTTGGCTCGGTGCAGCGACGACTGCGACCCCGGAGTCTCCACGACGACCTCCTGCGCGCGGGACCGCATCGATGAGGCCCCGTCTATGTCCAACTAGTGAACTCTAAGCTGAGCCGTTCGGGTCGCCTCCCGTCAAGAGGTTGAACAGTATCCGGGGTGTAGCGCACACGTCGGCGCACCGTCACCGGGAACGGCAACGGTGCGCCTGCGCGCGCTCGCGGAGCGCTACTTCAAGGTCGCCGACGTCAGACCCGCCTGCACCTGACGCTGGAAGGACAGGTACACCACCAGCATGGGGATCATCGCGATGGTCACCCCGGCGAAGAGCACGGGCAGGTCCGAGGCGTACCCCATCTGCTGCTGGAGCTGGATCAGGCCCTGGGTGAGCACATAGCGCTCCGGATCGTCGCCGCTCTGCGGCTGCATCAGCACCGTGGGCAGGATGAACTGGTTCCACTGGCCGAGGGTGTTGAAGATGCCGACGCTGATCAGCCCCGGCTTCGCCATCGGCAGCATCACCTGGAAGAAGGTCCGGGTGTGCGAGGCGCCGTCGAGCACCGCGGCCTCGAAGACGGCCGTGGGCAGCGTGCGGAAGAACGCGTGCATGAAGAACACCGTGAACGGCATCGAGTAGGCGACGTACACCAGGATCAGCCCCTGGTAGGTGTTCAGCATGTCCAGCCGCTTCACCATGAAGAACAGCGGGACCAGGGCCAGGAACACCGGGAACATCGCGCCCGCGACGAAGAAGAAGTACAGGAACCTGTTGCCCCAGAACTGGTAGCGGGCCAGGACGTAGGCGGCCATGGAGCCCAGCAGCATCGTCAGCGGCACCGAGAAGACCAGCACGATGACGGTGTTCAGGAAGTAGTCGCCGATGCCCTTGTCCCAGGCCCGCCCGAAGACGTCCAGGGACCAGTGCTGCGGCCAGCCGAAGGCCGAACCGCCGATCTGGGCGTCGGTCTTGAAGGAGCTGAGCACCAGCCACAGCAGTGGCAGCACGATCAGCAGGGCCCACAGCGCGAGGAACCCGTGCGAGAAGGCGTTCAGGACGACGCCCTCGCTGCGCTCGCTGCCCGGGCGGACCGGGGCCGTGCCCGTGGTCCGCTGGGCCGGGACGGCGGCGGTCTCCTTGATGGGTGCGCTCATCGTCGTATCTCTCCCGCTCAGAACTCGACGCGGTCGCGGCGGGTGGCACGCAGCATGACCACGGACAGGACCAGGGTGAGCAGCAGCATGACGACGCCCATCGCACAGGCGTATCCGCTCTTGCCGAAGTACTGGAAGTTGCGCATCATCACCGTCGACATCACGTCGCTGTGATGGTCCGGGCCGCCTCCGTAGGCGCCCATGTTCTGGGTCATCGACGACACCAGCACGAACATGTCCATCGCGACGATGCCCAGGTAGACCCAGGCGGTCTGCACGGTGTCCCACAGCAGCGGCAGGGTGATGCGGAAGAAGGACTGGTTGCGGCCGGCGCCGTCGATGAGCGCGGCCTCGTAGATGTCCTTCGGGATCGACTGCATGGCGGCCGAGAACAGCACCAGGTAGAAGCCGACCCCGTGCCACACCACGGCGATGACCAGCATCCACAGCACCAGATCGGGCTCGTTGAGCCATTCCATCGGATTCTGGGCGTCGACCAGGCCGAGTTTGATCAGGAATCCGTTGAGGAGACCGCCGCCGTCGCTGCGGTACACCGCGTTGAACAGCACGGCGACGATCGCCAGCGACAGCACCTGGGGAAAGAAGTAGACGACCTTGTAGATCTGCGATCCGGCGACTCCCCGCACCCCGCCGGCCTTGCTGCGCCCGCCCGCGTTCAGCATGAAGGCGAAGAACAGGGCGAGCAGAATGGTGATCACCGGGATGAAGATCAGGAACAGGATGTTGTGCCAGATGGCCTGCATGAAGACGTCGTCCTGGAACAGCGCCTTGTAGTTGTCCAGGCCGATGAACTTGAACGTCTGCGACTGCCCCTTCCAGTCGGTCAGCGAATAGCCGATCGTCTGGATGTAGGGCCAGATCACGAAGATCAGATAGAGCGCCACGGGAGCGAAGAGAAATCCCGCGACGAACCTGTACTGCCCTTTGCGCATTGGCGATTCCTGCCCCTGGTGTCCTTTCCCGGGCCGGAGTGCTCCGGCCCGGGAAACGGCGTTGCGGTCAGTCCCGGTGGTTCTTCTTGGAGGCCGGGTCCTTGGCCTGCTTGTCGACCGCGGCCTGGGCCCGCTTGAGCCACTCCTTCGGCTGGATGCGCTTGGCCATCAGCTCGTTGGACGCGGCCTCGATCGCCGCTCCCATCTCGCTGTACCACTCGGTGTACAGGTAACGGAAGGTGTCGTCACCGGCCGCCTTGGACGCCTCGACGGTCGACTGGGTGCCGGGGCGCAGCTTCACGCTCGGGTCGACGCCGTCCTTGAGGATGGTGAGGGAGTTGGCCTCCTTGGCGAAGAGCGTCGACCACTCCTTGGAGAGCATGCGGCGCATGAACTCCTTGGCCCCCGGGAGGTTCTTGGCCTTGGCCGGGATGATGAAGGGCTCGCCGGAGCCGGCCCGGATCGCCTCGAAGGGCAGCGCGCTGTCGGGCAGCAGCGGCATCGGCATGAACTTCATGTCGAAGTCCGCGGGCGTCTGCTTGAGCTGCTCGTTCTCCAGCCAGGAACCGCAGGTGATGAAGGCGGCCTTGTACTGGTTCCAGCGGGTCTGGGACTCGGTGTGGGTGAGGCCGTTGGTGCCCGGCATCAACAGGCCCTTCTCCACCACCTCGTAGATCGCCTCGACACCGGCCTGGGCCGCGTCGGAGCCGACGAAGGCCTTCGGGTCGAGGTTGTCGATCGCCTTCATGGCGTCCAGACCGCCCTTCTTGGCGATCAGGTCCATGATGGCGACGTTGATGTAGTACGGGTACTTGCCCTGGTGGGCGAGGCCGCCGATGCCCTGCTTCTTGGCGTCCTGGCACACCGCGAGGAAGTCGTCCCAGGTCTTGGGCTCCTCCCAGCCCTTCTCCTTGAAGAGCTTGCCGGAGTACCACAGGCCCCAGACGGTGTAGATGTAGTTCAGCGCGACGACCTTGCCGCCCTGGAGACCCGCGTCGAGGGTGCCCGGGATGATGAGGTCGCGGACCTTCTTGCTCGGGTCGTCGATCGCGGGCGCGTCCAGGACCTCGGCGAGGTCGAGCAACTGCCCGTTCTTGTAGAGGACGTCGACCTTGATCTGCTGGGCGCCGGAGTCGTCGACGATGTCCGGCGGGTTGCCCGCGTTGAAGCGCGGCTGGAGCTTTCCGGTGATCTCCTGGGTGCCGGTGTGGGTGGAGGTGATGCCGAGCTTCTTCTGGAAGTCGGCCTCCCAGGCCTTGGCGTAGTCGTCGCCGTAGCCGCCCTTGAAGATCACGACGTCGAGCTTGCTGCCCTTGGCCGCGCCGAAGGGGTTGTCCTTCGAGGTGGTGCCCTTGGTGCTGTCGTCACTCGAATCGTCGCCGCCGCCGCTGGCGCAGGCGGACAGAAAGCCGGTCGCGGGGACGGCGACCAGTCCGAGCGCGGCGGACCGCTTGATCAGATCGCGGCGGCCGACACCCTCGGCACCAGGGTTGTCTGCGGAAGTGGATCCCATGCTCAAGTCCTCGCCTTCTCCAGGACTCAGGCGGTGAACCGGATCCTCCCGGCACCGCGGTCAGGTCAAGCAGGTTCGTGCAAGAGGTTCGTGCGAGTGGGGTGAATCGCCGACAGGTATAGTCCACTTCCGGCCGAGGGAGCAAGATCGAATGCAATGTTGGCCATGGGTGTTTTCGAGTTGAGACCTCGCGGAAATATGAGCGCCCTGTGCGAAGCTTGCCGGAAAAATCCGCGACATAGGCCTCGAATGCCACAGCCAACGCCCTTGACATCACTGTCCACTTGGGCCCCTACTGATCCTTGCACGGATTGTGTGACAACGTTGTCCGTCCTTGTGCAGGGAGGGTACTCGCCGATGGATCGGTACAGAACTCGGCTCAGACGGAGTACGGCGGTCGTGATCACGGCCGCCTTTTGCGTGACGGTGGGCGGGCAGGGCGCGGCGGTCGCCCTGCCCGAGGCGCCCGCCCCCGCCGACGAGGGGTTCGCCTCCTCCTTCGAGGCGGGCGAGCCGGCCCCCGACTGGCTCAGCACGGTCGACGGCGGCAGGGCCTCGGGCGTCGACGGCGGCTACCGCACCGGCATCCCGGGCAATGTCACCGACCGGGTCACCGACGTCCGGGCGAGCGCCGAGAACGCCTCGGGCGGCGAGGTGAAGGAGAACCTCGCCGACAGCGAGCCGGGCACCAAGTGGCTGGCCTTCGCGTCCACCGGCTGGGCGGAGTTCGACCTGGACAAACCGGTCAAGGCGGTCACCTACGCGCTCACCTCGGCCAACGACTTCGCCGAGCGCGACCCGAAGGACTGGACCCTCAAGGGCTCCACCGACGGCAAGGACTGGAAGACACTCGACACCCGTACGGGCGAGAGCTTCGCCGAGCGGTTCCAGACGAAGCCGTACGACATCCCGGCGGACGCCGTCGCGGAGTACCAGCACTTCCGGCTGGAGATCACGAAGAACAACGGCGCCTCCGGGATCCTCCAGCTCGCCGACCTCCAGCTCTCCACGGGCGAGAACGAGGGACCGGTGCCCCCGGACATGCTCTCCCTCGTCGACCGCAGCCCGACCGGATCGCCCACCGCCAAGGCGGCCGCGGGATTCACCGGAAAGAAGGCCCTGCGTTACGCCGGACGGCACACGGCCGAGGGCCGGGCGTACTCGTACAACAAGGTCTTCGACGTGAACGTGGCGGTCGACCGGCTGACCCGGCTGTCGTACCGGATCTACCCCTCGATGGTGGACGGCGACCGGGACTACGACTCGACGAACGTCTCGGTGGACCTCGCGTTCACCGACGGCACCTTCCTGAGCGAGCTCGGAGCGCGTGACCAGCACGGATTCACGCTCTCGCCGCAGGGACAGGGCGCCTCGAAGGCGCTCTACGTCAACCAGTGGAACCACGTGGCCGCGCGGATCGGGTCGGTCGCGGCCGGGAAGACCGTCGACCGGATCCTCGTCGCCTACGACTCCCCGAACGGGCCGGCGAAGTTCCGCGGCTGGCTGGACGACGTGACGCTGGAGCGGGCCGCGCCGGAGCAGCCCAGGGCGCACCTGTCCGACTACGCGCTCACCACCCGCGGCACCAACTCCAGCGGCGGTTTCTCGCGCGGCAACAACTTCCCGGCGACGGCCGTGCCGCACGGCTTCAACTTCTGGACGCCGGTGACCAACGCGTCCTCGCTGAGCTGGCTGTACGACTACGCGCGTGCGAACAACGAGGACAACCTGCCGACGATCCAGGCGTTCAGCGCGAGCCACGAGCCGAGCCCGTGGATGGGTGACCGGCAGACCTTCCAGGTGATGCCGTCGGCGGCCTCCGGGACCCCGGACACCGGCCGGGAGGCACGCGAACTGGCGTTCCGCCACGAGAACGAGACCGCGCGGCCGTACTACTACGGCGTGCGGTTCGAGAACGGGCTGAAGGCGGAGATGACGCCGACCGACCACGCGGCGGCCCTGCGCTTCAGCTTCCCCGGCGACGACGCGAGCGTCCTCTTCGACAACGTGACCGATCAGGCGGGGCTGACGCTCGACAAGGACGCGGGGGTGATCACCGGGTACTCGGACGTGAAGTCCGGGCTGTCGACCGGGGCCACCCGGCTCTTCGTCTACGGCGTCTTCGACAAGCCGGTGACGGACGGATCGTCGAGCGGGGTCAAGGGATACCTGCGCTTCGACGCAGGCGGCGACCGGACCGTCACGCTGCGCCTCGCCACCTCGCTGATCAGCCTCGACCAGGCCAAGGACAACCTGCGCCAGGAGATCCCGGACGGCACGTCCTTCGACGACGTGAAGGGCGCGGCTCAGCGCGCCTGGGACCGGCTGCTCGGCAAGGTCGAGGTCGAGGGCGCCACGCAGGACCAGCTGACCACGCTGTACTCCAGCCTGTACCGGCTGTACCTGTACCCCAACTCCGGCTTCGAGAAGGTCGGTTCGAAGTACCAGTACGCCTCGCCCTTCTCGCCGATGCCCTCCCCCGACACCCCGACGCACACCGGCGCGAAGATCGTGGACGGCAAGGTGTACGTCAACAACGGCTTCTGGGACACCTATCGGACCACGTGGCCGGCGTACTCGTTGCTGACGCCCTCTCAGGCGGGCGAGATGGTCGACGGGTTCGTCCAGCAGTACAAGGACGGCGGCTGGACCTCGCGCTGGTCCTCGCCGGGCTACGCGGACCTGATGACCGGCACCTCCTCGGACGTGGCCTTCGCGGACGCGTACGTCAAGGGTGTCGGCTTCGACGCGAAGTCGGCGTACGACGCGGCCCTGAAGAACGCCACCGTCGTGCCCCCGTCCTCCGGTGTGGGCCGCAAGGGCATGGAGACCTCGCCCTTCCTCGGCTACACCAGCACCGACACCCACGAGGGCCTGTCCTGGGCGCTGGAGGGCTACCTCAACGACTACGGCATCGCGCGGATGGGCCGGGCGCTGTACGCGAAGACGGGAGAGAAGCGCTACAAGGAGGAGTCCGAGTACTTCCTCAACCGGGCCCGGGACTATGTGAACCTCTTCGACTCCAGGGCCGGCTTCTTCCAGGGCCGCGACAAGACGGGCGAGTGGCGCGTCGAGTCCTCGAAGTACGACCCGCGCGTGTGGGGCTACGACTACACCGAGACCAACGGCTGGGGGTACGCCTTCACCGCCCCGCAGGACAGCCGGGGTCTCGCCAACCTGTACGGCGGCCGCTCCGGGCTCGCCGAGAAGCTGGACGAGTACTTCGCGACGCCTGAGACGGCCTCGCCGGAGTTCGTCGGCTCCTACGGCGGGGTCATCCACGAGATGACCGAGGCACGGGACGTCCGGATGGGCATGTACGGCCACTCCAACCAGGTCGCCCACCACGTCAACTACATGTACGACGCGGCGGGTCAGCCCTGGAAGACGCAGCGCAACGTCCGCGAGGTGCTGTCGCGGCTGTACGTCGGCAGCGAGATCGGGCAGGGCTACCACGGGGACGAGGACAACGGCGAGCAGTCGGCCTGGTTCCTGTTCTCGGCGCTGGGCTTCTACCCGCTGGTGATGGGCAGCGGCGAATACGCCGTCGGCTCACCGCTGTTCACCAAGGCGACGGTCCACCTGGAGAACGGCCGGGACCTGGTGGTCAGGGCGCCGAAGAACAGTGCGCAGAACGTGTACGTGCAGGGCCTGCGGGTCAACGGCAAGCCCTGGACGTCGACTTCGCTCCCCCACTCGGTCCTGGCCAAGGGTGCCGTGCTGGACTTCGACATGGGTCCGCGGCCGTCGAAGTGGGGCACGGGGAAGGACGCGGCCCCGGTGTCGATCACGCAGGACGACGAGGTGCCGACGCCGCGTGCGGACGTGCTCTCCGGTGACGGGGCGCTGTTCGACGACACCTCGGCCACCGACGCGACCGTGACCTCGGTGGACCTGCCGGTGTCCGGTGCGGTCAAGGGGGTCCAGTACACGCTGACCTCGTCGTCGGACCGTGCGAAGGCCCCGACCGGCTGGACGCTCCAGGGCTCGGACGACGGCACCACGTGGAAGACCCTCGACCGGCGGTCCGGGGAGTCCTTCGCATGGGACCGGCAGACACGGGCGTTCTCCGTGAGGTCCGCGGGTACGTACGGGAAGTACCGTCTCGTGCTCGACGGCGAGGCGGTGGTCGCGGAAGTCGAACTGCTCGCCTGAGCAGAGGTGTTGGGGGTCCCATGCGGGGTGTCGATCCGGCCTGGCTGCCGGACGGGGCTTTCCGGCCGATCGGCACCCGGCGGACCCTGGTCCGCGGCTCGGGTCCACTGGTGGACACGGTCCGCGGTGAGGTGGCGCGGGCCTGCGAGCGGTTCGGGGGCGCCGTCGTGCGCGACGAGCCCGACCTCGTCCTGGAGCTGACCGGCGACGACGACAGCGAGACCTTCACCCACGGACGCCGTGACGGCTGTACGAGCGTCACGGCGTCCGGCGCGCGCGGGCTGCTGTACGGGTTCTTCCACGTCGTACGGCTCGGGGAGGCGGCGTTCCACGGCGAGGCCCGACCTGTCGTCCATGAGCCTCAGGTGTCGCTGCGCATGCTCGACCACTGGGACAACGTGGCCGTGCACCCTGTCATGGGCCAGGTGGAGCGCGGGTACGCCGGCGGTTCGCTGTTCTGGGAGGACGGGCGGGCGCGCGGGGACCTGGAGAGGGTGCGGGCGTACGGCAGGCTGCTCGCGGCCTGCGGGATCAACGCGGTGGCCGTCAACAACGTCAACGTGCACGCGGCCGAGGCGCGGCTGCTGACCGACCGGATCGGTGAAGTCGCCGACATCGCGGGCGCGTTGCGGCCGTACGGGATACGTGTCCATCTGTCGGTGACCTTCGCCGCGCCGATGGTCCTGGGCGGGCTGCCCACGGCGGACCCGCTGCACGAGTCCGTACGGGCGTGGTGGGCCGGGGCGACCGCCCGGGTGTACGCGGCGATCCCCGACTTCGGAGGGTTCGTGGTCAAGGCGGACTCCGAGGGGCAGCCGGGCCCGTTCGCGTACGGGCGCACCCACGCCGACGGCGCCAACACGCTGGCCGCCGCCCTGGAGCCCTTCGGGGGCACGGTCCACTGGCGGGCCTTCGTCTACGACCACCGCCAGGACTGGCGGGACCGCTCGACCGACCGGGCGCGGGCCGCGTACGACCATTTCGTGCCCCTGGACGGGGAGTTCGCCGCCAACGCGGTCCTCCAGGTCAAGCACGGGCCGATGGACTTCCAGGTGCGGGAGCCGGTCTCGCCGCTGATCGGGGCGATGCCCGGGACACGGCTCGCGGTGGAGCTCCAGGCGACGCAGGAGTACACCGGGCAGCAGCGGCACGTGTGCTGGCTGGGGCCGATGTGGAGCGAGGTGCTGCGCTTCGGGATCACCGGTGAGGCCACGGTGGGCGCGTCGGCGGCCGGTGGGCTCGTCGCCGTGTCCAACGTCGGGGACGACCCGTTCTGGACGGGGCATCCGCTGGCCCAGGCGAACCTCTACACCTTCGGGCGGCTGGCCTGGGAGCCGGACGCCGATCCGGGCCGGGTGCTCGACGAATGGATCCGGCTCACCTTCGGGAGCGGGCCCCGGCTCACGGCGGGTCTGCAGGCGGTCCTGGACGGTTCGTGGCGGACGTACGAGAAGTACACCGCCCCGCTCGGGGTCGGGTTCATGGTCCAGCCGGGGCACCACTACGGGCCGAGCGTCGACGGCTACGAGTACAGCCCGTGGGGCACCTACCACTTCGCCGACCGTGAGGGCGTCGGTGTCGACCGGAGCGTGGCGAGCGGCACGGGGTACGCGGGGCAGTACGCCGAGCCGTGGGCCGAACTGTACGAGTCGCCGGAGACCTGCCCGGACGAGCTGCTGCTGTTCTTCCACCACGTGCCGTACGGGCATGTGCTGCACAGCGGCAGGACGGTGATCCAGCACATCTACGACACGCACTTCGAGGGCGTGGCGGAGGTGGAGGCGGCCCAACAGGTGTGGGCCTCGCTGGCGGAACTCGTGGAGGAGGCGCGCCACGCGCGGGTCACGGAGCTGTTCGGGGAACAGCTCCGCAGCGCCCGCGAGTGGCGCGACCAGGTCAACAGCTACTTCTTCCGTAAGTCGGGGGTGCCCGACGAACGGGGGCGGACGATCTACTGAATCCGCAGGACGGACACGCCTGGCGGGTCCAGGGCGGAGGGCGCACCGGCCTGCCCTCGGCCGCCGTAGGGGATCCTGGAGCTCGACGGGGTCATGCGGTGAAGTCCTCCCGGGTCTCGGTGATCACCGGGCGGCTGCTGTGCAGCAGCGACAGGAGCATCGGGGCCGCCAGCAGGGCGGGCAGGGCCTCGGTCAGCACGGCGGTCCCGGTGGCCGTCAGCACGAGCAGCGAGGCGGCACCCAGGGTGGTGCGGCCGTGCCGGAACAGGAAGTGGCCGGCCAGGCGTGCGGTGTCCCTCGCCCGGAAGGCGAACAGGGCGGTGAGGACGAGCGCGTGCGCGCCCCACAGCAGCGACCCGGCGCCGATGGCCGCGAGCAGCATGGCCCACCAGCCGGGCAGGCCGGTGGCGGCGAAGTGGGTGAGCGTGAAGGCGATGATCGTGAGCCAGGCCAGCAGGGGCGTCCACAGCTTCAGGGCGGGGACGGCGTTGAGCCGCCAGCCGCGCCAGTAGGACCGGGCCGGGTGGAGGTCGGTGAGGTCGCGGTCGCGGCGGTCGAGGGCGTACAGGGCGGCGGCCGTGGCCGGGCCGAGGGGCAGCAGGCACACGGCGGCGAGGGGCAGGTTGGCGGGGGCGGGGCCCAGCAGGAGCAGACCCGCGAGGCCCGGGGAGGCGGCCACGAGGAGCAGGGCCTCGACGGTGACGAGGGTGTGGATCAGGGCCGCGGCGCGGGAGAGGGAGCCGGTGCCGAAGGAGGACGGGGTGGAGCGGGGGACGGGGGCGGTGTGGGGTGGGCGGCTCTCCCGGTGCCGGTGTCCTGTCGGCGGGCGGTGTGCGGCGGGGCGACCGGCCGCCGCCCGCACCCGGCCCGACCCGTTCACTCCGCCTCCCTTCCCAGCAGTCGGCGTTCGTCCCACCACGGCGGTGCCTCCGCCACGACCGCGCTGACCTCCACGAGCGTGATCTCGTGCCGGGCCAGCGTCAGGTCCAGTACGGCCCGGTCGTCCTCGACGGGCAGCCGCAGATGCCGCCGGCCGGGTTCGGCGGCCTCGTGGAGCATGTCGAGCTGGTGCGGGCCGGGTGAGCGCGGGCTGCCCATCCGCTGCCAGGCCGTACGGGCGTTGCCGTGCTCCTCGTCGACCACGGACCGCCGGACGAACGCCTTTCGCGCGCCCCGCACCGGTACCGACAGGCGCAGTCGGTGCCGGTCCGGGCCGGGTGTGGCGCCGCTCGCGTCGACCGGCGCCCAGGCGAGGACGGTCACCCGGCCGTCGGGGTGCCGGGTGACCAGGTGGTCGGTGCCGCGGGTGAGCAGGTCGGGGCCCATGCGGGCCATGAAGGCGTAGAGGTGGTACGTCGGTTTCCGCACCTGTCGGTGGGTGAGCAGGCCGAAGCCGCCGTGGAAGAGGGCGGTCGGCGGGCCGGCCTCCTCGAACACGTCGCTGAAGGTCCAGTACGAGAAGGAGTCGACGTGGTCGCCGCCGCGTGCGAGGACCGGTGCCAGGTAGGCCGCGTGGAAGGCGGTGTCGTGGACCGGGTTGTCGGGACGGTAGGAGGAGTTGAACTCCGTGATGTGGACGGGGAGTTCGCCGAGCGCGGTGTCCTTCAGGCGCTCGCGGGGCGTGGCGAACTGGTCCAGGAGGTGCTGGGCGGGTGCCAGGGTCTGGTGGACGCCGAAGGGGACGTGCTGGGCGGGGCCCGAGGTGTAGGCGTGCTTCGACACGAAGTCGACCGGGACACCGCGCCGTTCGGCGAACTCGGGCGAAGCGGTCCAGCCACTCGTCGGCGCCCGGTGAGATCGCGGGGCCGCCGACCTGGAGGTCCGGGTCCACCTCCTTCACCGCGGCGGCCGTCACCTCGTAGAGGCGGTGGTAGGCCCGCTCGTCCGCGCCCTGCCAGAAGTCGGGCAGGTTGGGCTCGTTCCAGACCTCGACGGGCCATTGCCGCACCTCGTCGAGGCCGTAGCGGTCGACGAGGTGGGTGAGGGTCGCCTTGACCAGGGCCGCCCACTCCCGGTGCGAACGGGGCGGGGTGACGTTGCCGTGCCACCAGAACACGGTCTGCTTGCCCGACGCCAACTCCGTCGGCATGAAACCGAGTTCGAGGAACGGCCGGATGCCGAGCTCCAGCCAGGCGTCGACGACCTGGTCGACGTAGGTGAAGGAGTGACGGACGCCCCGGACGCCCTCGGGCCACTCGTAGGGCCGATACACGCCCATGCCGTCGCTGAACAGGCCGTGTCCCCGGATGCAGCGGAAGCCGATCTCGCGCTGGAGCAGCTTCAGGGAGTCCTGGTGGTCGCGGCGCAGGGCGAGTTCGATCCGTCCGGTGCCGACGCAGTGCCGCCAGGCGCCGGACAGGCGGCCGGTCGGCTCGGCCGGCACGCGGAAGATCACCCGTTCTCCTTCCTGAACCGCTCGTACGCCTTGTTGTGCAGGTCGACGAGTTGCTGCATGTTCTTGGCCTTCAGCTCGGACACATACGCGTCCCATTCGGACATCGGGCGCTTGCCGAGCACGAACTGGAGGGTGTTCTGGATGGCGTGGTCCTTGAGCGGGGTGTCCCAGAGCGTGGCCTGCTCCTGCTCGAAGGACTGCAGGGGGTGGGCCGGGTCGACGGGGAGCTCCTTGCGCTGGGACATGACGTCCTGGAACTTCTTCTCGTCCGGGCCGAAGTTGGAGGACACCAGCTCCCAGCTGCCGCCGTAGGTGAACACGCCGTTGAAGAAGCCGTAGTCCTTCTGGAGGTCCTCCGGGGCGTCCGGGTCGGAGCCCATCAGCGATATCCCGGGCTTCAGCGTGTACGTGCCGCCGGACTCGGTGTAGGTGACGCCCTCCACGCCCCACTTGCAGAACCTCTGGCCCTGGTCGGAGTACCAGAGCCAGTCCACGAACTGCATCATCGCGACGAAGTCGGCGCTCTTGAGGGCCTTGCTGGAGATCATGACGCCGTTCTCCAGCCGGATGCCGCTCAGCAGGATCGGTCCCGCCGGGCCGAGGGGCACCGGGACCATCTCGATCCTGGATCCCTTGACCTGCTTGTTCAGGTTGTAGCGGTAGTTCTGCACCAGCTCCTGCGAGTTGGCGCTGATCACGTACGACTTCTCGGCGAGCAGCTTCTGGATGGCCTGGTCGTCCTGCTGGGTGAAGCTCTCGGGGTCGAGGAGCTTCTCGGCGACGATCTTCCTCAGGTACTCGATCATCTGCCGGTAGGCGTCCTGGGCCGCGGTGAAGACGAACCGCTGCGCCTTGGTGTCGAAGCTGATGTTGTCGTAGTTCCAGCCGGCCTTCACCCCGTGGGCCTGGCCGAGATATCCGAACAACGCCCCGCACGGAAAGGGGGTGTTGGTGCTCCAGCGGTCGGTCCACGGGTACTTGTCCGGGTACTCCGCCTTGAGCGCCCTGAGGACGTCGTACACCTCGTCCCAGGTCGTGGGCAGGGTCAGTCCGTGCTGGTCGAGGATGTCGGTGCGGAAGGACAGCGAGTAGTTCGACTTCGGTCTCTCGTGCAGACCGGGGAGCAGGTAGTACTTGCCGTCGGACTGGCGGATGGAGTCGAGCTCGGGCTCGAGCTTCCACTTGCGCACCTTGTCCCGGAAGTTGGGCATCAGGTCGACGTACTCGCTGACCGGGAGGATCGCGCCCGAGGACACGAAGGCGACCTCGCCGGGGTGGTAGGTCTTCGGGATGATGAAGGGGGCGTCGCCCGCGCCGATGAGGACGCTGCGCTTCTTCTCGTAGTCGGCGAGCGGGACGTCGAGGGGCTTGATGGTGACCCCGGTGCGCTTGGTGACCTCCTTCCAGAACAGCCAGTTCTTCTTGAGGGGGTAGACCGGGTTGTCGTTGTGCAGCATGGAGAAGGACAGCGCCTTGGACGCCTTGAACTGCTGGCCCGCCCGGTACTCCTTCATCGCGCCGTTGCGCTTCTTGGAGAGGTCCTTGGAGTCGCCTCCGTCGTCGCCGCTGCCGCACCCGGTGAGGCCGGCGAGACCGATGAATCCTGCGGCGGCCAGGATCTGACGCCGTGACAGCGATCCGGTGTTCTCCACGGATACTCCTTTGTTCCGTTGGGGATGTGACGGGCTGTCAGCCCTTGACCGCGCCGAGCATCACGCCCGAGACGAAGTAGCGCTGGACGAACGGGTACACGCAGATGATCGGCAGTGCGGTGAGCACGATCGTGACCGCCTGGATGCTCGCGCCGACCTGGCTGAGCTCGGCGGTTGCGGCGCCCGCGTTGCCGCCGCCGGTGGCACCGGCGATGAGGTTGCGCAGATAGACGGTGACCGGCATGAGGTCGGACTGGTCCATGTAGAGGAACGCGCTGAACCAGGAGTTCCAGAAGGACACCGTGTAGAAGAGCACCATGGTCGCGACGACCGCCTTGGACAGGGGCAGCACGATCCGCAGGAGGATGCCGTAGGTGCTCAGGCCGTCGATCTGCGCGGCCTCCTCCAGCTCGGTGGGCAGGCTCTCGAAGAAGGCCTTCATCACCAGCAGGTTGAAGACGCTGATCGCGTTGGGCAGCGCGATGGCCCAGACGCTGTTCTGCAGTCCGAGCTCGGTGACCAGGATGTAGTTCGGGATCAGGCCGCCGGTGAAGAACATGGTGAACACGGCGATGCCGACGAGCACCCCGCGCCCCCTGAGGTGCTTCTTCGACAGGACGTAGGCGTAACAGGTCGTCAGGACCATGGCCACGGCGGTGGAGACGACCGTGTAGAACACGGTGTTGCCGTAGTTGCGCCAGAACATCGAGTCCTGGAAGACGATCCGGTACGTGGTGAGGTTGAACCCCTTGGGCCACAAGGTCACTTCACCGGCCCGGATCTGCCTCTCCCCGCTGAAGGACCGCGCGACGATGTTGACGAAGGGGTACAGGGTCACGAGCACCACAAGGCTCAGGACCACCCCGTTGACGCCCTGGAAGACCCGGTAGGAGCGGCTCGGCCTCACCACAGGCTGGTCCCCACCGTGCGGCGCGAGAGCGTGTTGGCGGACGTGATCAGGACCAGGCCGATGATCGCCTCGAACAGCCCGATGGCGGCCGCGTAGCTGAAGCTGTTGGACTCCACGCCCGCCCGGTAGACGTACGTCGAGATCACGTCGGCGGTCGGGTAGGTCAGCGGGTTGTACAGCAGCAGGACCTTCTCGAAGCCGACCGCCATGAACGTGCCGACGTTCAGGATCAGCAGCGTGATCATGGTGGGGCGGATGCCGGGCAGGGTGACGTGCCAGATCTGCTGCCAGCGGTTGGCGCCGTCGATGCGCGCGGCCTCGTACAGGTCCTCGTCGATGGTGGTGAGCGCGGCGAGGTAGAGGATCGTGCCCCAGCCGGCGGTCTGCCAGATCTCCGAGCCGACGTAGATCGTGCGGAACCAGTCGGGTTCCTGGATGAAGCGGATCTCGTCATGGCCGAGCCATCCGAGGGCGTGGTTGACCGGCCCGTCGGTGGCGAGCATCTGCATCGTGAGGCCGGCGACGATCACGATCGACAGGAAGTGCGGGAGGTACGACACCGACTGCACGAACCGTTTCAGGGAGCGCCGGCGCACCTCGTTGAGCAGCAGGGCGAGCACGATCGGGACGGGGAAGCAGAACACGAGGGTGAGCCCGCCGAGCCACAGGGTGTTGCGGAACACCTGCCAGAAGGTCGGGTCGCTGAGGAACATGCGCACATAGCGCAGGCCCACCCAGTCCTCGCCGAACATCGAGCCGCCTGGCTCGAAGCGCCGGAAGGCGATCACATTGCCGATCATCGGCAGATAGCGGAAGACCAGGAAGAACAGCAGGGGCAGGACGGCCAGCGAGTAGAGCTGCCAGTCGCGGCGCAGGGACCGGCGCCATCCGCTGCGCGGCGCGGGGCGGGCGGGGGCCGCGGGCCGGTCGTCGACGCTGGACGGTGGAGAGGCCGACTTGACGGATGTGCTCATGCTCGGTCCTCTCAGACGGAGACATGGAACCGAAACTTTCGAGCTCTTACCGGTAACTCCGCGGCAACTTAGAGGGCAGGAGAAAGCGCTGTCAATGGGGCGGGCGGGAGATGGGCGGGACAGGAGATGGGTAGGACCGAGAGGCCACATCCCAGCGTCCTCCGCAAGTTTCACTACTTGGACCGACTCATGCGAGGTGTCCTGTGCCTGCGTTCGATCTGCCCGCCGCGGAGCTGGAGCGCTACCGCCCCGATGTCCAGGAACCCCCGGATTTCGGCGAGTTCTGGCGTGACACCCTGAAGGAGGCCGCGCAGACGGAGGTGTTGGTGTCGGTGCGCCCCGTGGAGAACGGCCTGCGGCTGACCCGGACCTGGG
This sequence comes from Streptomyces sp. SAI-135, assembly GCF_029893805.1. Taxonomy (NCBI): domain Bacteria; kingdom Bacillati; phylum Actinomycetota; class Actinomycetes; order Kitasatosporales; family Streptomycetaceae; genus Streptomyces; species Streptomyces sp. SAI-135. The sequence goes on along the minus strand of NZ_JARXYP010000002.1, from coordinate 6,904,200 downwards.
ACATCATCTTCCGGGGCTTCGGCGGCGATCCGGTGCGCGCCTGGTACAGCAGACCGGCCGAGGGGCCCGAGCCGCTGCCCGCGGTCGTCGAGTACGCCGGTTACGGCCGGGGCCGCGGCCTTCCGCACGAACGGCTGACCTGGGTGAACGCCGGGTACGCGCATCTGCTGATGGACAACCGCGGCCAGGGCGACCAGTACGGCAACGGCGGCGCGACCCCCGACCCGCACGCTTCGGCGCCGGGAGGCCCGGGCCCCGCGGTACGGGGCCTGCCCGACCCGCGCGCCTATCACTACCGGCGGCTGATCACGGACGCGGTGCGTGCGGTGACGGCGGTGCGGGCACTGCCGGGGGTGGACGGCACCCGGGTGGCGGCCGTGGGCAACAGCCAGGGCGGCGGGCTGGCGCTGGCGGTCGCGGGGCTGGTGCCGGACCTGGCGGCGGTCCTGGTCACCGCGCCCTTCCTGTGCGGCATCCGGCGCGCCCTGGAGCTGACCGACGCGAGCCCGTACGGCGAGATCGGCGCGTACCTCGCCGTGCACCGGGGCGTGGAGGAGGCCGCGTACCGCACGCTGTCGTACGTGGAGGGCGTCTCCTTCGCGCGGCGCGCCGCAGCCCCGGCCCACTTCGGGACGGGGCTGCGGGACACGGTGTGCCCGCCGAGCGGGGCGTACGCGGCCTTCAACCGGTACGGGGAACTGAGCGGCGCGGACCCCCGCAAGGAGATCCACGCCTATCCGTACAACGGCCACGAGGGCGGCGACGCGGTGCACGTGCGCCGCCAACTCGACTGGCTGCGCGATGTGTCGGGGATCAGCCGGTAGCGAGGGTGAACACGTGCAGGTCCGTGTTCCGCGGCAGCGTCACGCTCGCGATCTTCCTGCCCTCCGGTGCCGTGAAGGGCTTCGTGGCGAAGACGTACGTCGCCACCGGGTCCCGGTCCGCGCCCGCCACGTTGCGGTAGGCGGCGCGGGCGACCACCTCGTTGCCGTACTGGACGGTGCCGCCGCCTCCGCCGACGGTCCAGTCCGTGAAGGCGAGTTCGACCGTGGCGGTGCCGCCGTCGGTGTAGGTGACGGTGGCCTGGCTCTGCTGGTTGCCGTTGACCGCGCTGCCGATGAACGACAACCGGCCGGCGGGCGTGTCCAGTTGCAGCGTCTGTCCGGATGCCGTGGCGTTGTCGGGGCGGCCGCTCGGTGAGTTCGGCCAGGTGTAGGCCAGACCGCTCACCGTGCCCTGCCGGCCCGGGGTGAGGCCGGCCGCCTCCAGCGCCTGGCGCGAGTAGCTCCAGCCGCCGCCGTCGTAGTCGGCCTCGTCGTGGTCCCCCGAGTCGTCCGAGATCCCGGTGTTGTCGTACGCGGCGAGGAGGGTGCCCGGCGCGGCCACCGTGAGGGAGACCGGCTGCTCGTACGCGGTGCCCTCCGAGGTGACGGCGACCGTGACGTCGTGAAAGCCCTGCGCGGTGCCCTCGGTGGTGCTCAGGGTGATCTCCTGGGCGCCGTCGGCCACCGTGCCCTCGGCGGGGCTCGCGGTGACGCCTTCCGGGGTCTGCACGCGGAAGCGGACCTCGGGGCCCGTGCCGTCGCCGCTCAGCGACAGCGCGCGCACACCGATCTTGGTGCTGCCGCCCGGCGCGAGCGTCGCCGTGGTCGGGCCGACGCCGATCTGGTACGGCTGCTCGCCCTCGCGGAAGGACGGCGGTGCCGCGTCCGCTCCCCAGGCCGGGGCGGGCCGGCTCGAGAGGGTGTAGTCGAGCCGGCCGCCGTCCCGCACGAAGGACGCGGGCAGCCAAGGCGCCTGGCTGCTACGGCCGTTCACCTTCAGCGAGTGGATGTACGGGGCGTCGGCGGCGGCTCCCTCCGCGCGGACGGAGATGTCGTTGCCGGTGGGCCGGTCGATCTCGATCCGCGGGAACAGCGGTGAGGCGAGGACGAGTTCGGACCGGGACGGCACCTGGGGGTACATGCCGAGCGCGGAGAAGACGTACCAGGCGGACATCGCGCCGAGGTCGTCGTTGCCGGGGATGCCGCCCGGCTGGGTGGACCACAGTTGCCGCATGGCGGCGCGGACGGTCTCCTGCGTCTTGTGGGGGGCGCCCGCGTAGGCGTACAGGTAGGGGACGTTGATCGACGGCTCGTTGTCCAGCTCGGACTTCTCGCCGCCGTTGCCGGTGAAGGCCCAGTCGCCCTTGTCGTCGTGGAAAAAGGAGTCGAGGCGGGCGAGGGCCTTGTCGCGGCCGCCCATCGCGGCGAACAGGCCCGCGGGGTCGTGCTGGACCATCCAGGTGTACTGGGCCGCGGTCCCCTCGACGAACCCGTTGCCGGTGCCCGGGGTGAAGCCGGTGACCCAGCTGCCGTCCGCCTTGCGGTGGGCGATGTACCCGCCGGTCGGGTCGGCGGCGATGTTGAAGGTGTTCTGCCACCACTGGGATCTCTTGGTGAAGGCTGCCGCCGTGCTCTTCTCCCCCGCCGCGCGTGCCAGTTGGGACAGGGCGAAGTCGGCGCCGGACATCTCCAGGGTCTCGGCGGCGCCGCCCCAGGCGTTGGAGACGGAGGGCATGTAGTGCAGCTTCAGGTACTTGTCGAGGGAGGGGCGCTGGCCGACCGAGAGCACCGGCTTCCCCGCCGACGACAGGTCCTCGTCGGTGGGGACGGTGGCCGCCGCCACGAGCGAGTCCAGGGCGCCGCGCAGGTCGAAGTCCTTCCCGCCGAAGGCGTGGATGCCGGCCAGGGCGATGGGTGAGGGGTCGCCGTTCATGACATGGGTGCCGCTCGCTCCGTGCAGCCAGCGGTCCCAGACACCGCCGTTCTGGCGGGCCAGTTCGTACAGGGACTGCGCCACGTCCGATCCGGTGCGGGCGTCGAGCAGGGTCAGCAGTTGCACCTGGCCGCGGTAGACGTCCCAGCCGGAGAAGGTGCCGTACTGGGCGCGGTGGCCCCGGGCGACGGTGTGCACCTTGTCGTCGCTGCCCCGGTAGCGGCCGTCGGCGTCGCTGATGACGTTGGGATGGAGAAGGGCGTGGTAGAGCGCGGTGTAGAAGGTGGTGCGCTCGTCCTCGGTGCCGCCGCCGACGCGGATCGCCCGCAGCCGCTCACGCCAGGCCCGGCGGGCCGCGTCGCGCACCGCGTCGAAGGAGCGGCCTCGCGGGTTCTCGGCTGCGAGGTTGGCCTCGGCACCCGCCCGGCTGACGTACGAGATCCCGATCCGGACGCCGACCTCTTCGGTGCCGGGTGCGAACCGGACGTATCCGCCCGCCCCCTTGCCCGCGACGGGCCGCCCGCCCTGCGAGAACCCGCCCGTGCCGCCGGAGGCCGACAGCGAGCCGGGGGTGAGCTTGTCGTCCTGCCAGGTGCCGGTGGCCGCGAAGGGGCGGTCGAAGTGGGCCGTGAAGTGCAGGGTGTAGTAGGCGCGTCGGCCTTCCGGGTCGAGGTAGCCGCAGAAGTTGCCGGAGGTGACCGAGCCGGAGACGGTCCGGGTCGCCGGGTCGATCTCGACCGTGGAACCGGTCGAGCCCACCTCGGAGTTGGCGGTGCGGAACAGCAGCGAGGCGGGCTTGTCGGCCGGGTAGGTGAAACGGGCCGAGCCGGTGCGGGCGGTGGCGGCGAGGTCGGCGGTCACGCCGGAGGCGAGGCCCACCTTGTAGTGGCCGGGTTCCGCGGTCTCGTCGGCGTGGCTGAAGTCGGCCGCGTACACCGTGTCCTTGGTGTCGCTCGCGGGCGACGAGGTGACCTCGCCGGCGAACGGCAGGATCGGGATGTCGCCGCTGCCGCCCGCGCAGCCGGTGCCGGACATGTGGGTGAGGCTGAAGCCGCGGACGCGGGTGGCGTCGTACAGGTAGCCGCCGGGGGCGGCGGTGCGGGTGGCGTCGCCCCGGGTGTTCTCGGGGCTGAAGGAGAACATGCCGAACGGTGCGACGGCGCCGGGGAAGACGTTGCCGCCGTTCTTCGTGCCGATGAGCGGGTTCACATAGGCGGTCGGGTCGTCGACGAGACCGGGGGGCGCGGCGGGTGCCGCGAGGGCGGGGGTGGCGCCGGTGGCCGCGAGAACGGCCGCCAGCAGCAGGGACGTCGGACGGAAACGCATGACGCGGCCCCTCCTCCTTCGGACGGGTCGCGCACCACAGGTCGCACAAGCCGCAGGGACAGTAACGTGCGCCACGCGTATCACGGAAGGGCGCGTACGGCGGACGGGACGCGCGCGCTCGTGGCCCGGCCGGTCCAGCCCTTTCCCCCAACCGAGTTGACATCGTTGTCCGTTGGCGCGATAGAGTCATGTACAGACCACTCGACAACGTTGTCGCGCGTCGCGTCGTCACAAGCCATGCACCATCCGCGCCGGCCACCACCCCCCTGCGCCGGCGCGGCTCGCGGACCCGGTGGCGCACAGCCCCACCGGGTCCGCCCTGAGCGGAGAGCCCGTGCGTGTTCTGACGGTGCGTCAGCCGACGCGGCAGGGCAGCGTCGTGGCCGTGTCGTCCCCGGAGCCGGTGACGACGTATCCGAAGGTCGTACTCCGCCCTGGACTGAGCGAGCCGTTCCAGTTGGCGTTGTGGACCATCACGTCCTGGCCGGTGTAGGTGGCGTTGCCGTTCCAGAGGCTGTCGACCTTCTGCCCGCCCGGCAGGGTCCAGTCGACCATCCAGCCCAGCATCGGGACGTCGCCGGAGTTGGTGACGGTCACCTCGGACTGGTAGCCGCCGCTCCAACTGCCGGTGGTCCTACGGGTGGCCGTGCAGGTGCCGGGCACCGGATCGGTCGGGTTGCCGGGCTCGTGGATGCCGGTGACCTCGCCGTTGCCGCCGTCGAAGACGACGTCGGAGCAGGAGTAGAAGGTCTCCGCGCTGTCCGAGCGCTGCCAGACCATGTAGATGATGTGGCGGCCGGACTTGTTGGCCGGAAGCTGCCCGGTCCAGGAGTAGTTGGCCTCGACCGTGCCCGGGCTGCCGTTGAGCGGCGGGTGGTCGACGCTGAGGAACGGCTGCGCCTCCATGTCGTCCCAGGTGAGGGTCTTCTTCGGGTCGAAGCCGTCCTTGGTGACGTAGACGTAGAACCAACCCGGGTGCGCGGCCCAGGCGTTGTAGGAGAAGTCGACCGTCTTGCCCGCGGTCAGGTGGGTGAGCGGCCAGTCGTCGCGGGGGGCGTTGAAGCCGGTGAAGTTGGTGTTGCCGCCGCTGCACAGCTGGCCGTCCGGCACGAAGCCGCGGGTGCGGCCCGCGCCGTCCGAGCGGAGCACGGAGAACCAGTTGTAGAACGGCGTGGTGCCGCTGACCTGCTGGGCGTTCTTGCAGGCCGGGTTGACGGGCTTGATCTCACCGGTGTCGGTCAGGGCGTCCTGCCAGCACAGGAAGGTGCGGCTGGCGGGTTTCATCGGGGTGCCGTGGGCCTCGGCTCTGCCGCCTGCCGTGAGGACGAGGCTGAGGGCGGGGACGGTGGCCAGGAGGGAGACGAGGACCAGGAAGAGGGCTCTGGGGCGGGTCACCCTCGATAACTTTGTCAGGATCATGACAGTCCAGTCCGTTCCTTGAGGTACGGGCCGTGCGGGGTGTGTGGTTGCCGTGGAGTGGGAGCCACCGACGGACGGGTTCCGGTCCGCCCGTATGGGAGCGCTCCCACCCCACGTGTTGCGGAAGGTAGCGCGAAGTGGGGTGCGTGTAAACAGGGGGCGGGGTTTGGGATGGGGTGAAATGGAGGTGGGGGGAGGGGGTTGGGATGGGGCGTCCAGCGGGCCGGTCGTTCCGTTCCCGCGCGCCCGTCGCCGCGCGCTCTCCCACCGCCGGAGCCACGACCTTGAGCGTGTCGTCCAGGGGCGGGTGCTCCCCCGCCGTCCGGCCGCTCTCCTCGGTCGGCCTCCTGGCCACCGGGTCCTCCAGCTCCGGCACTTGACTGACGGCCGGTCTCCTCGTGGTCGAACCGGCGAACTCGTACGCCCCGTCGTGCACGGGTCTGGGTGGCTGCCGGACGGGACGGCAGACACGCCCGCCTGGTCGGCACCCGGGGCCCGGTGACCAGGCCCCGCGTGCCGTACCGGGCTCAGCGTTTGAGCGTGAAGGTGAAGGCGTCGGAGAGCTTGGCGCTCAGGCGGACCGCCGAGACCAGCTTCCCCTCCGCGAGCAGTCTCTCGACCTCGGCCCTGGACAGGCCGCAGCCTTCGGCGATCAGCCGTACCGGACGGACGGGTATCCGTGCCGCGAAGCGGACCGAGACATCGATCGCCCCGTGGTCCGGTCGCTCCGGTCCGCCGGTGTCGAGACGCCAGGCGCCGGCCCAGTCCAGGGCGACGCGGTTGCGGCGCCGCACGGCCGGGTCCTGGAGCAACTCCGCTGCCAGAGCGGGGTCGTTGTCGTGGAGCCGGTCCAGCAGTCCGGGCCGTACGGAACGCACATGCACCCGCTCCAGGACCGTGAGCTTCGCTGTCCCCCCGCAGGCGGTGCAGAGCACGAGGAGCCAGGCGTCGAGGAGCTTGTGGTGCGCGTTGACACGGAACTTGCCGTCAGGCCGGAAGCGGTCCGACCCGCACGTGTGGCAACGGCGGAGGACGTGCGGAAGGCAGGTGGGCATGACCACCCAGGTGGTGAGCACAGAAGTACACCGGTTTCAGTGAGAAGTCCGCAGCAAGACGCAGCGCGGCGCACAGGTGCGACGCGCGACCGATCAGCGCTCGGGGGATCTCACAGGGTGTACAACGGCACGTCCTTGCGTCGGGGACTCGGTTCGGCAGCACGCTAACGGGGCACGGGGCGTCGATCCACCGGTTTTCGCCCGACTTCGCGTCCCGGTCCGGGAGTCACACCGGCACCCCGTCACCGGAGACCGTTCGCACCGCCGCCTGCGCCTCCGACGCCGCCGGGAGTTCGATCGTGAACTCGGTGTGCCCCGGAACGCTGTGCACCCGGATGCGGCCTCCGTGGGCCGCCGAGATCGCCGCCGCGACGGCCAGGCCAAGGCCGGATCCACCGGAGTGGGCGTCGGCACGGGAGCGGGAGGTGTCCGCGCGGGTGAAGCGTTCGAAGACCGTGGGCAGGAGGGCCTGTGGGATGCCGGGGCCGTTGTCGCGGACGCGGATCACGCAGCGGCCGTCCCCGGCCGCCTCCACCGCTGCCGTCACCCTCGTCCCGGCCGGCGTGTGCATCCGCGCGTTGGCCAGGAGGCCCGCCACCACCTGGTGCAGCCGGGCCTCGTCGCCGGTCACCGACGCCGGGGCGTCCAGGCGCAGTTCGAGCTGCCAGTCATGGCCGCTTCCCGCCGCCCGCGCGTCCCACACCGCCTCCGCGACCAGCGCCGCCAGATCCACCTCGCCGGACTGGAGGGGGCGGCCCTCGTCGAGGCGGGCGAGCAGGAGCAAATCTTCCACCAGGCCCGTCATCCGTGCCGACTCCGCCGAGACCCGGCGCCAGGCCAGCACCGGTTCGACGTCGGTGCCGCGGTTCATCAGCTCGGCGTATCCGGCGATGGAGGCCAGCGGGGTGCGCAGTTCGTGGCTGGCGTCGGCCAGGAAGCGCCGCATGCGTTCCTCGCTGCGCCGCATCCGCTCCTCTCCGCGCCGCATCCGCTCCTCGCTGCGCTGCCGCTCGGCGAGGGAGGACTCCACATGGTCGAGGAGGTGGTTGAGCGCGGCCCCGACCTGACCGGCCTCGCTGCCGGGGTCGGTGTCGCGCTCGGGCACCCGGGTCAGGGCGGTGACCTCGCCGTGCCCGAGGGGGGCACGGGAGACCTCGGCGGCGGTGGCGGCGACCCTGCCCAGGGGGCGCAGTTGCCGGCGTATGACCACCGCGCAGATGCAGCCGGCGGCGGCGAGCCCGGCCACGGCGACCCCTGCCTCGATCAGTACGAGTCCGCTGATCATGTCCTGGACGTCGTCCATGGGCAGACCGGCGAGCACCCGGACGTCGCCGTACACGAGGACGGTGACCCGATAGGTGCCGAGGCCGGGCACGCTCCGGGTGTGCATCGCCCCGTCCGCCCGGATCCCGGCCAGGGCGGTGCGCCGGCCGGCGCTGAGCTCGCGGGGCGGGGCGTCCTGGACGACGACGGCCGCGGAGACGATGGTGCCGTCCTCGTCGAGCCGGGCGGAGAGCAGGCCGGCGGGCTGCCCGTCCGCCCTCAGGAAGGTCAGGTCGTCGTCGAGGCCGGGGTGCGACGAGGCCTCGCCCAGGGCCCGTTCGGCAACGTTGCGTACGCGGTCGTCCAGTTCGCCCATCAGGTAGGCGTGTTGGAAGAGGGCCGTGATCAGGCCCATCGCGACACAGACGACGACCAGCGTGGCACTGACGAAGACGAGCAGCCGGGTACGGATGGAACGGGTGCGCATCCGCACGCTCGGACGCCGGCTCATCTCCCTTGCTCCCCGGCCCCGATGCCGTACCCGAGACCGCGCACGGTGCGGATCATCGGCGTCCGTCCCCGGTCGGTCTTCCGGCGCAGGTCGCAGATGCAGACCTCGACGAGGTTGCCGCCGCCGTCGAAGGAACTGCTCCAGACGTGGTCGAGGATCGGCGCCACATGGACGCGGTCGTCGGTGCGGCCGTGCCTGGCTCCGGCCCGGCGCGGCAGCGCGCGCAGCCGCAGCACGACCTCCTCCAGAGAGAACGGTGCGCAGCCGCGTGCGGTCCGCGGCGCGCTCCTCCCGTCCAGCGCCGGGCAGGGGCGCCGGCCCGCCTCGGTGACGGCGGCGGACAGCACTTCGTTGCGTGCGGGCTCGTCGTCGACGATGAGCACGCGTACGCGGCCGGTCGGGGAGCCGGATGTGCCAGTCATGCACCGATCGTGTCCCCGCCCGCTGAGGGAACCCTGTCTTCCACCTGAGGATGGGTGATGACCTGCGGTGACGGGGACACGGCGAAGGGCCGCGCCCCCGTCACCGGGAGTGCGGCCCTCAGGCGCCCGAAAGGACTTACTTGCGGATCAGGCTGCGCAGCACGTACTGCATGATGCCGCCGTTGCGGTAGTAGTCGGCCTCACCGGGGGTGTCGATGCGGACGACCGCGTCGAACTCGACGCCCGTGTCGGTGGTGACCTTGACCGTGCGCGGGGTGGTGCCGTTGTTGAGCTCCTCGACACCGGTGAAGGAGAAGGTCTCCTCGCCGGTCAGGCCGAGCGTCGCGGCGGACTGGCCCTCGGGGAACTGGAGCGGCAGGACGCCCATGCCGATGAGGTTCGAGCGGTGGATGCGCTCGTACGACTCGGCGATGACGGCCTTGACGCCGAGGAGCGCGGTGCCCTTGGCGGCCCAGTCGCGGGACGAGCCGGAGCCGTACTCCTTGCCCGCGAGGACGACGAGCGGGATGCCCTGCTCGATGTAGTTGCGGGAGGCGTCGTAGATGAACGACACCGGACCGCCGTCCTGGGTGAAGTCGCGGGTGTAGCCGCCCTCGGTGCCCGGCGCGATCTGGTTGCGCAGGCGGATGTTGGCGAAGGTGCCGCGGATCATGACCTCGTGGTTGCCTCGGCGCGAGCCGTAGGAGTTGAAGTCACGACGCTCCACACCGTGCTCGGTGAGGTACTTGCCGGCCGGGGTGTCGGCCTTGATGGCACCGGCCGGGGAGATGTGGTCGGTGGTGACCGAGTCGCCGAGCTTGGCGAGCACGCGGGCGCCGGTGATGTCGGAGACCGGGGTGGTCTCCATCGTCATGCCCTCGAAGTACGGGGGCTTGCGCACGTAGGTCGACTCGGCGTCCCACTCGAAGGTGTTGCCGGTCGGGATCGGCAGCGCCTGCCACTGGGCGTCGCCGGCGAAGACGTCGGAGTAGGACTTGTTGAACATGTCCTCGCCGATGGCGTTCGCCACGACGTCGTTGACCTCGGCCTCGGAGGGCCAGATGTCCTTCAGGAAGACCGGCTTGCCCTCCTGGTCCACACCCAGCGCGTCCTGGGTGATGTCCACCTTCATGGAGCCCGCGAGGGCGTACGCGACAACCAGCGGCGGGGAGGCCAGGTAGTTCATCTTGACGTCGGGGTTGATACGGCCCTCGAAGTTCCGGTTGCCGGAGAGGACCGAGGTGACCGCGAGGTCGTGGTCGTTGACGGCCTTGGAGACCTCCTCCGGCAGCGGGCCGGAGTTGCCGATGCAGGTGGTGCAGCCGTAGCCGACGAGGTTGAAGCCGACCTTGTCGAGGTAGGGGGTCAGGCCCGCCTTGTCGAAGTAGTCGGTGACGACCTTCGAACCCGGGGCGAGGGTGGTCTTGACCCACGGCTTGCGGGTCAGGCCCTTCTCCACGGCCTTCTTCGCGACGAGCGCGGCGGCGACCATGACGTACGGGTTCGAGGTGTTGGTGCAGGAGGTGATGGCCGCGACCGTGACCGCGCCGTGGTCGATCTCGTACGTCGAGCCGTCGGGGGCGGTCACGGTGACCGGGTTGGACGGGGCGCCGTTCGGGGCGACCGCCGGGGCGTCGGAGGCCGGGAAGGACTCCTTGCCGGACTCGTCCACGTCGTCGACGTAGTTGCGGACGTCCTGCTTGAACTGCTCGGCGGCGTTCGCGAGGACGATGCGGTCCTGCGGGCGCTTCGGGCCGGCGATGGAAGGCACGACCGTGGAGAGGTCGAGCTCCAGCTTCTCGGAGAAGTCGGGCTCGGCCTTCGGGTCCAGCCAGAGGCCCTGCTCCTTGGCGTACGCCTCGACGAGCGCGAGCTGCTGCTCGGAACGGCCGGTGAGCTTGAGGTACTTGATGGTCTCGTCGTCGATCGGGAAGATCGCGGCGGTCGAGCCGAACTCCGGCGACATGTTGCCGATGGTGGCGCGGTTCGCGAGCGAGGTGGCGGCGACGCCCTCGCCGTAGAACTCGACGAACTTGCCGACCACGCCGTGCTTGCGGAGCATCTCGGTGATGGTCAGCACGAGGTCGGTGGCGGTGGTGCCGGGCTTGAGCTCACCGGTCAGCTTGAAGCCGACGACGCGCGGGATGAGCATGGAGACCGGCTGGCCGAGCATCGCGGCCTCGGCCTCGATGCCGCCGACGCCCCAGCCCAGCACGCCGAGGCCGTTGACCATCGTGGTGTGCGAGTCGGTGCCGACCAGGGTGTCGGGGTACGCCTGCCCGTTGCGGACCATGACCGTGCGGGCCAGGTGCTCGATGTTCACCTGGTGGACGATGCCGGTGCCCGGCGGGACGACCTTGAAGTCGTCGAACGCGGTCTGGCCCCAGCGCAGGAACTGGTAGCGCTCGCGGTTGCGGCCGTACTCCAGCTCGACGTTCTGCGCGAACGCGTCGTGGGTGCCGAACTTGTCCGCGATGACGGAGTGGTCGATGACCAGCTCGGCCGGGGAGAGCGGGTTGACCTTCGCGGGGTCGCCGCCGAGCTCCTTGACGGCCTCACGCATGGTGGCGAGGTCGACGACACAGGGCACGCCGGTGAAGTCCTGCATGATCACGCGGGCCGGCGTGAACTGGATCTCCTGCGACGGCTGGGCCTGGGAGTCCCAGCTGCCGAGCGCGCGGATGTGGTCGGCGGTGATGTTCGCGCCGTCCTCGGTACGGAGCAGGTTCTCGAGCAGAACCTTGAGGCTGTACGGCAGGCGGGCCGAGCCCTCCACCTTGTCCAGCCGGAAGATCTCGTACGACTCGTCGCCCACGCTCAGCGTGGCGCGGGCGTCGAAGCTGTTCGCCGACACGACAGTCTCCTTCATTTCTGTGCGCTTACCACCGCATCCTGCCGCCACGCCGTCTTGGCCGATCCGCTAAGGTAAGGCTAAGTTAGGTATGCCTTACTGCCAGACCCAGCGAAGCGTGCGACTGCGGTACGCCTAGGCAGATATCTCGATGTCGAGATAACTCTAGTACATGAGGCCGGGATGGTCATGCCCGGCCTTGCCGTGATGTCCTGACCGGCATGCCTGACGGATGGGAATGGGACCCGACCCTCTTCAGGGGAAGCGCGGTCCACTACCGGCGCGGCCGGCTGCCGTACGCCCCGGGTCTCGCCGAGACCGCGGCGACGGTTCTCGGACTCGACGGCCGGGGCAGACTCCTCGACGTGGGCTGCGGGCCCGGGACGGTGCTGCTCGCACTGGCGCGGTACTTCACGGAGGCGGTCGGTCTCGATCCCGACGAGGACATGCTGGCCGAGGCGGAACGGCAGGCCGAGCGGCGCGGGGTCGGCAACGCCCGCTGGGTGACCGGCCGCGCCGAGGACCTGCCGGCCGGCCTCGGGACGTTCCGGATCGTGCTGTTCGCCCAGTCCTTCCACTGGACGGATCGCGACCGGGTCGCCGCGACCGTGCGGGGCATGCTGGAGCCGGGCGGCGCGTTCGTCCACATCAGCGACGTCCACATCGGCGACGTTCACATCAGCGACGACAAGGACGCGCCGACCGCGACCGCTTCCCTGCCGTGGCCCGCCTCCCCGTACGCGGAGATGGGTGAGCTGGTGCGCGAGTACCTCGGTCCGGTGCGCCGCGCGGGACAGGGCCGGCTCGTCGACGGCACGCCGGGGCGGGAGGACCTGGTCCTGGAGCGGGCGGGGTTCGAGGACTTCGAACAGCATGTGGTGCCGGCCGGGCAGCTCGTCGAGCGCACCGCGGACGACCTGGTGGCGTGGGCGTTCTCCCGGTCCGACTCCGCCCCTCATCTGTACGGCGGCAGACTGGCGGAGTTCGAGCGGGACCTGCGCGCACTGCTGCGAAAGGCCTCGCCGGACGGCCGCTTCGCGGAACGCCTCCCGGCGACCCGGATCATGATCTGGCGGCCGCCGCGCGACGAGGGGTGACAGCCGCCCCAACTCGCCCCCGGCGGCGGGGCGGTACGAAAGCCGGCACCCATCACTTCGCCCGGCCGGGGTATGCGAACGAGGTCGAAAGCACGCGACCGACCTTCAAGGGGAGGCCCCCATGCCGCTCACGTTCCGCAAGAGTTTCCGGATCCTTCCCGGAGTGCGGCTGAACATCAACCGGCACTCCTGGTCCATCACGACCGGTGGCGGAAGCCACGGCCCGAAGCACACCCACAGCAGCACAGGACGTCGTACGACATCGGTTGATTTGCCCGGACCTTTCGGATGGCGTCGGACCCGTACGGCCAAGCGTCACTGACGTTTCCTCAGGTCCGTCCGGGCCCCTCCCCCGAACGGACCCCCCGGAATGCGCCATCTCATATCTGAGATAGCCTCAACCGCATGGCAGACGACTACCTCGTACGTATCGGCAAGCTCATCCGTGACGCCCGACAGCACCGGGGCTGGACGCAGTCGCAGCTTGCCGAGGCGCTCGGCACCAGTCAGAGCGCCGTCAATCGCATCGAGCGCGGCAACCAGAACATCAGCCTTGAGATGATCGCCCGTATCGGTGAAGCACTGGACAGCGAAATCGTCTCTCTGGGCTACGCGGGCCCGATGCATCTGCGGGTGGTCGGCGGTCGTCGGCTCTCCGGCTCGATCGACGTCAAGACGAGCAAGAACGCGTGCGTGGCCCTGCTCTGCGCCTCGCTCCTCAACAAGGGGCGCACGGTGCTGCGCAGGGTCGCCCGCATCGAGGAGGTCTACCGCCTGCTGGAGGTGCTGAGCTCCATCGGGGTGCGCACCCGGTGGATCAACGGCGGTGTCGACCTCGAACTCGTGCCGCCGGCCGAGCTGGACATGAACGCCATCGACGCCGAGGCCGCTGTCCGCACACGCTCCATCATCATGTTCCTCGGCCCGCTGCTGCACCGCATGGACGCCTTCCGGCTGCCGTACGCCGGCGGCTGCGACCTCGGCACCCGGACCATCGAGCCGCACATGATCGCGCTGCGCCGGTTCGGTCTGGACGTGGCGGCGACCGAGGGCCAGTACCACGCCCGGGTCGACCGGGAGGTGCGCCCCGACCGTCCGATCGTGCTGACCGAGCGCGGCGACACCGTGACGGAGAACGCGCTGCTCGCGGCCGCCCGCCACGACGGCGTCACCGTCATCCGCAACGCCTCCTCCAACTACATGGTCCAGGACCTCTGCTTCTTCCTGGAGACCCTGGGGGTCAGGGTCGAGGGCATCGGCACCACCACCCTCACCGTGCACGGCGTGCCGCACATCGACGTGGACGTGGACTACTCCCCCTCCGAGGACCCGGTCGAGGCGATGAGCCTGCTGGCCGCGGCCGTGGTGACGGAGTCGGAGCTGACGGTGCGCCGGGTGCCCATCGAGTTCCTGGAGATCGAGCTCGCGGTCCTGGAGGAGATGGGCCTCGACCACGACCGCACGCCCGAGTACTTCGCCGACAACGGCCGCACCCGGCTCGTCGACCTCACGGTCCGGCCCTCCAAGCTGGAGGCGCCGATCGACAAGATCCACCCGATGCCGTTCCCCGGCCTGAACATCGACAACGTCCCCTTCTTCGCGGCCATCGCGGCGGTCGCGCAGGGCCAGACCCTCATCCACGACTGGGTCTACGACAACCGCGCGATCTACCTCACCGACCTCAACCGCCTGGGCGGCCGCCTCCAACTCCTCGACCCGCACCGGGTGCTGGTGGAGGGCCCGACCCGCTGGCGCGCCGCCGAGATGATGTGCCCGCCGGCCCTGCGCCCCGCCGTGGTCGTCCTGCTGGCGATGATGGCGGCCGACGGCACGTCCGTGCTGCGCAACGTCTACGTCATCAACCGGGGGTACGAGGACCTGGCCGAGCGGCTCAACTCGGTGGGTGCGCAGATCGAGATCTTCCGCGACATCTGACACCCGATCACCACCGCACCCCTGCCTGGCTCGCTGTTGGGGGGCCGGGGAGGGGTGCGGTCGATCGCCTATCTTGGCGCGTATGCAGTCCTACACGATCGGTCAGGCCGCGCGGTTGCTCGGCGTCAGTCCTGACACCGCGCGGCGGTGGGCGGACGCCGGGCGGGTGCCCACGCACCGGGACGAAGGGGGCCGACGCCTCATCGACGGCAGGGACCTGGCTGCCTTCTCCGTGGAACTGGCCAGGGGCGAGGGCGAGGAGGAGGTGCCCTCCCACACCTCCGCCCGCAACGCCTTCCCCGGCATCGTCACCGCCGTCAAGCTCGGCGATGTCGCGGCCCAGGTGGAGATCCAGGCGGGCCCGCACCGGCTGGTGTCGCTGCTGACCCGGGAGGCCGTGGAGGAACTCGGTCTGGAGGTCGGGGTGGAGGCCACCGCCCGGGTGAAGTCGACGAACGTGCACATCGACCGCGCCTGAGCAACGGAACCACCTCGCGCCCCTCCGGCCCGGGCCCCGGAGCCGCACCCGGTTCCCGTATGAACGCACATGCCAACCTGGTGGATCAGGTTTCCGGCTCATGCGATGCGACAGTGGGCTCTTGCCTGGCATCTGCGTCAGTATGATCGGCGTATGCGGCCCTCCCGGGGGCGGGCCGGGACGATGAGGACCAGAGGGAGCGGACCTGTGATGACCCCTACCGCGCACCGGAACCGCCGGGCCCTGCGGACGGCCGGCGCGGGGGCCGCGGCGCTGCTCGCCCTGAGCGCCTGCTCCTCCTCCGCCTCGGACTCCTCGTCCTCGAAGCCGTCCTCGTCCACCTCCGCGTCGGACCAGCTCTCCGGCACGGTGACCGTCTTCGCCGCCGCCTCCCTCAAGGAGAGCTTCACGACGCTGGGCCGGCAGTTCGAGCGGGCCCACCCCGGCACGAAGGTCACCTTCAGCTTCGGCGGCAGCGACTCGCTAGCCGCGAGCATCACCGGCGGCGCCCCCGCGGACGTGTTCGCCTCGGCCAGCCCCAAGACGATGAGGATCGTCACGGACGCGGGGGACGCCTCCGGCACGCCCGCCACCTTCGTGCGCAACCAGTTGGAGATCGCCACCCTGCCCGGCAACCCGGACCAGGTCGGCTCGCTGAAGGACCTCACGGACAAGGACCTGAAGGTCGTGCTGTGCGACAAGGAGGTGCCCTGCGGTGCCGCCGCGCAGAAGGCCCTCGACGCGAGCAGGCTGAAGCTCACGCCGGTCTCCTACGAGCAGGACGTCAAGGCCGCGCTGACGAAGGTCGAACTGAAGGAGGCCGACGCGGCCGTCGTCTACAAGACCGATGTGCACGCCGCCGGTGACAGGGTGGAAGGTGTGGAGTTCCCCGAGTCCGCCGACGCGATCAACGACTATCCGATCACCCTGCTCAAGGGCGCACGCAACGAGGACACCGCGAAGGCGTTCATCGCTCTCGTGCGGTCCGCCGAGGGCCAGAAGGTCCTGACCGGAGCGGGGTTCCTGAAGCCATGACCCGGCCGGCCCCGTCCGACGCCGCGACCGAGACCCTCCGGAGCGGGCCGCGGCGCCTGCGTGCGGGGAGGGCGGGCCGAGGTGCGCCGCTTCCCCTGCTCGTGCCGGCGCTGCTCGGGCTGGCGTTTCTGATCGTGCCCCTGATCGCGCTTGTCGTACGAGCCCCCTGGCGCTCCCTGCCCGAGCAGCTGACCAGCGCCGATGTCTGGCAGGCGCTCCAACTGTCCCTGGTCTGCGCCACGGCCGCGACCGCGGTGAGCCTGGTGATCGGGGTGCCGCTGGCCTGGCTGCTGGCCCGGGTCGAGTTCCCCGGCCGCGGTCTGGTCCGTGCCCTGGTCACCCTGCCGCTGGTCCTCCCCCCGGTCGTCGGCGGTGTCGCCCTGCTCATGGCACTGGGCCGCAACGGCGTCGTCGGGAAGTGGCTCGACACCTGGTTCGGGATCACGCTGCCCTTCACCACGGCCGGGGTGGTGGTCGCCGAGGCGTTCGTCGCGATGCCGTTCCTCGTGATCAGCGTGGAGGGCACGCTGCGGGCCGCCGACCCGCGCTACGAGGAGGCGGCGGCGACGCTGGGCGCCTCACGCTTCACCGCGTTCCGCCGGGTCACCCTGCCGCTGATCGCGCCCGGGGTCGCGGCGGGCGCCGTGCTGGCCTGGGCGCGGGCGCTGGGCGAGTTCGGCGCGACGATCACTTTCGCCGGCAACTTTCCCGGCCGCACCCAGACCATGCCGCTGGCCGTGTACCTCGCCCTCCAGAGCGACCCGGAGGCCGCCATCGCCCTCAGCCTGGTGCTGCTGGCGGTCTCCGTGGCGGTACTGGCCGGCCTGCGCGACCGCTGGATGGCACCGGGATGACCGGGTCGGGTGGGGGCGGGCGGCCCTGGACAGGCGGCGGAGGCAAGCAGTCCCGGTCAGCTGGGGCCGGACGGCCCGAGCCAGGTGCCGGCAGGCGGTCCCGGGCCGGTGGGGACGGGCGGTCCGAGACAAGTGACGGCACACGATCCCAGGCCGGTGGGGACGGGCGGTCCGAGACAGGTGCCGGCACACGGTCCCAGGCCGGCGGGGACAGACGGCCCGAGACAAGTGACGGCACGCGGTCCCAGGCCGGCGGGGACAGACGGCCCGAGACAAGTGACGGCACACGATCCCAGGCCGGCGGGGACAGACGGCCCGAGACAAGTGACGGCACACGATCCCAGGCCGGCGGGGACAGACGGCCCGAGACAAGTGACGGCACACGATCCCAGGCCGGCGGGGACAGACGGCCCGAGACAAGTGACGGCACACGGTCCCAGGCAAGTGGGGACGGGCGATCCGAAAGCGACCGTGGCGCGCGGTCCTGGACCAGCTGGGGGCGGCGGTCCGGGGGCGACGACGAAGTGACGCCCTGCGGCACCGAGGAGACGACCGAGTCCGCCGCCGCCCCGACGACACGAGCAGGGGATGGTCCGGCGATGACGACCGGCGGCGGCCACCAAGCGACGCGCGATCCGGATGACGGCAAGCCGACCGGGGTCCACGCCCAGCACGCGACACACCACTCCGGCGCCGAGACGACGGCCGAGTCCTCCGGCGCACCCACTCGCCCGGCCGGAGCGGGTCCCGCGCCCCCAGCCGACGTCGACGGCGACCGGGCGACGCCCACCGTCGGCACCGGCAGAACGGCCGAGGCCCTGGAGCACCGCACCGCAGGGACCAGCCCCCACCCGACCACCGCGACCGACATCGCCCCCGCAAGTCGCGCCGGAAGCAGGGCGGACCGACCCGGTGACTTCGAGAAGGACAGGACCGGTGACCGTTCCATGACCCGTGAGCCGCGAGCAGCCGCGGACGGTCTCGACGCCCGCCTGGTAGTCGACCGCGGTGCCTTCCGCCTCGACGTGTCCCTGGTCGTCGCCCCCGGCGAGGTCGTCGCCCTGCTGGGCCCGAACGGTGCCGGCAAGACGACCGCCCTGCGCGCCCTCGCCGGTCTCACCCCGCTCACCGACGGCCATCTACGGCTCGACGGTGCCGCGTTGGAGCACACGCCTCCGGAGCACCGCCCGGTCGGCGTCGTCTTCCAGGACTACCTGCTCTTCCCGCACCTCTCCGCGCTCGACAACGTCGCCTTCGGCCCGCGCTGCCAGGGCGCGACCAGGGCCCAGGCGCGGGCACAGGCCGCCGAGTGGCTCGACCGGATGGGTCTCGCGGCCCACGCGGGCGCCAGGCCCCGGAAGTTGTCCGGCGGCCAGGCCCAGCGCGTCGCCCTCGCCCGCGCGTTGGCCACCCGCCCCCGGCTGCTCCTCCTCGACGAGCCGCTCGCCGCACTGGACGCCCGTACCCGTCTGGAGGTACGGGCCCGACTCCGGCGTCACCTGGCCGAGTTCGAGGCCGTCGCCGTACTCGTCACGCACGACCCGCTGGACGCGATGGTCCTCGCGGACCGCCTGGTGGTCGTGGAACACGGCGAGGTCGTCCAGGAGGGCGTCCCGTCCCACATCGCCCGCCATCCGCGCACCGACTACATCGCCCAGTTGGTCGGTCTGAACCTCTACCGCGGCGAGGCCGACGGCCATACGGTCCGGCTGGAGGCCGGGCCCGCGCTCACGACCACGGAGGACCTCACGGGTCCCGTGTTCGTCGCGTTCCCGCCGAGCGCCGTGACCCTCTACCGCGAGCCCCCCGCCGGCACGAGCGCCCGCAACCACTGGCGCTGCGAGGTGGCCGGTCTGGAGACCCACGGCGACCAGATCCGCGCCGACCTCACGGGCGAGCTCCCCCTCGCGGCGGACCTCACGACGGTGGCCGCGGCCGAACTGGACCTGCATCCGGGCGCGGAGGTCTGGGCGGCGGTCAAGGCGGCGCAGACGCACGCGTATCCCGTCTGAGCACGCGTATCCCGTCTGAGCGCGGGCAGCCCCGTGGGGTCGGGCCGACGGCCCACCAGTGATCACGACTCCGGGGGCCTCACCCGAACGGCCGACCGGACAGGCCGCCCGTCCCGGCCGTTCCTAGCCTGAACGGGTGCGGGGTGCGCCGGCCCCACCCCCGGCCGGCCGCCGCCCGCTGGAGGAGATCATGACGCACACCCCACCCGCACTGCGGTGCGTGAGCCGCCACTCCGGTCCGCGGGACGGGGAGGAGTGCGGGGCCCGCGCCCGTTTCGAGATCGCCTGCCACGCCCGGCCACCGCTGGTCGTGTGCCCGCAACACCTGGGCCCCGCGCTGCTGTTGGCCGAGGGTGTGCGGTGGCCTCCGGAGATCACACTCGTCCGGTGAACACCTGCTCGCGGCCGCCGGTGCGACCGCGGGCCGCGCTCAGCCCTGCGTCAGCGTGATGTCCCGCTGCCCGACCGCGTGGAAGCGCGGCAGCGGCAGGCCGCCCTGGATGCTGAGTTCCATGAGGGTGGCCTCGACGTGGGCCGCGCCCGGTTCCAGAGTCTGGTCGCTGGGCTTGCCCGTGTTCTGCCAGCTGTGCTCCACGCCGTCGCACACCGCGCGGGTCCCGCCGATGCCGTACCGGACCGTCGAGGAGCTGACGCTGACGGAGGAGCTCACGAACACCGGGCCGGTGCCGCCGGTGCAGCGGTAGGTGCCGGACAGGGTCACGGTGCCGTCGGCGGCGATACGGCCGAGGGGGTCGACGGTGACGGTCTCGTACGGGTCGGCGTTCGCGGGCAGTGCCGGGGCGGCCAGCAGGAACAGCGCGGCACCGGCAGCGGCGGCGAGAGCGGGGCGAACAGGCATGGGGGTACCTCCCGGATGAGGGGAACGCGAGCCTCCACTGCTACCGGGAACACGCTCGGACAGCCGTGATCGTCACTCCTTCGGTGGCGAGTCCGCATCGAGGGTCGTGGAACCGTCCGAGAGTTGTCCGCGTGTTGTCACGCTTCCTGTCGGGCCGTTCCGATGAGTTCGCGGCGGGGGCATGGTCTACCCATACGGATACGGACCCCATAGGGACGGTCCGCTCACTGTGGAGGTGCGCCATGTGTTCTCACCGGTCTTCGTGCGCTTCGTCCGACAGCGCCACCCCGCACATCGTCGCCGCTCACCCCGAGCAGGGCTGGAACCTGCTGTGCAACGGCGCGATCGTCTTCGACGACACCGGCGAACTGCTGCCCGACGGCCGTGTCGTCGCACCGCACCGGGTGCAGACCGCACAGCTGGCCGTCGCCGCCTGATCGCCGTCTCCGCGCCGCCGCTACGGCAGCACCGCGAAGCCGTCGAGTTCCACCGCGGCCTGGTCGTCCCACAGCCGTACGACCTCGACGACGGCCATGGCCGGATAGTCCCGGCCCGCCAACTGCCGCCATATATAGCCGAGTTCGCGGGCGTGGGTGCGATAGGCGGCGATGTCGGTGGCGTAGACGGTGACCCGGGCGAGGTCGGACGGGGTACCGCCGGCGGCCGCGAGGGCCGTGAGCAGATTGCCGAGCGCCTTCTCGAACTGTTCCGGCAGGCTCTCCCCCACCACCTTGCCGTCGGCGTCCAGGGCCGTCTGTCCCGCCAGGAAGACGACACGAGAGCCGGTGGCGACGACCGCGTGCGAGAAGCCGGCGGGCGGGGACAGTTCGGGCGGGTTGATGCGCTCGGCGCTCACGAGACCTCCAGGTCGGCGTACAACTCCTTGGCGATGATGCCCCGTTGGACCTCGCTGGCCCCTTCGTAGATGCGTGGGGCGCGCACCTCCCGGTACAGGTGCTCCAGGAGATGGCCGCGCTCAAGGGCGCGCGCGCCGTGGAGCTGGACCGCGGTGTCGACGACGTACTGCGCGGTCTCGGTGGCGAGCAGCTTCGCCATCGCCGCGCGCTTGGGCACGTCCGGGGCGCCTTCGTCGTACGCCGTCGCCGCCGCGTACACCATGAGCCGGGCCGCGTCCGTGCGCAGGGCCATCTCGGCGACCGTGTGGGCCACACTCTGCAGGTCCCTCAACTTGCCGCCGAACGCGTCCCGTTGTGAGGTGTGCGCGAGGGTGGTGTCCAGTGCGGCCTGGGCCATGCCGACGGCGAAGGCGCCGACGCTGGGCCGGAAGAGGTTGAGGGTGCCCATCGCGACCCTGAAGCCGCGGTCGACCTCACCGAGGACGTCGTCGGCACTCACCGGCACGGCGTCGAAGGCGAGGGCGCCGATGGGGTGCGGGGAGAGCATGTCGAGGGCGGTGCCGGTGAGTCCGGGCCGGTCGGCGGGGACGAGGAACGCGGTCACCCCGCGCGCTCCGGCGCCGGGGGTGGTCCGGGCGAAGACGGTGTAGAAGTCGGCCTCGGGGGCGTTGGAGATCCAGCACTTCTCCCCGGTGAGCCGCCACCGGGAGGGTCCGTCGCACTCGGCGACGGGGGCACCGGTCCGTGACGGGACAGCCGACGGCCCGGCCGAGGACGCCCCGCCCTCCCCTTCCCCCTCCGCCCGCAGCCCCAACGCCGCGGCGTCCGACCCCGCCCCCGGCTCGCTCAGGGCGAACGCGGCCACCGCGCCGCCCTCGCCGACCGCCGGCAGCCAGCGGTCCCGCTGGGCCGGGGTGCCGTGGGCGTGGACGGGGTGGGCGCCGAGGCCCTGGAGGGCGAGCGCCGTCTCCGCCTCCGTACAGGCGTAGGCGAGGGACTCCCGCATCAGGCAGAGATCGAGGGCCCCGGAGGTGAACAGCCGTTCCAGCAGGCCCAGTCGGCCGAGTTCGGCGACCAGTGGCCGGTTCACCCGCCCGGGCTCGCCCTTCTCCGCGAGCGGGCGCAGCCGTTCCTCGGCGAGGGCGCGCAGCTGCGCACAGCGGGCGGTCTGTGACGGTTCGAGCGAGAATGCGGGCATCGCCGGTCCCTTCTCGTCGACAGGGCCCCACGACAGTATCGCGTGCCGTTGACTGTCGTCACCAACACGATACGCTCCTTGTGCGAGCCCACCATCGACGCCCACAAGGCGGCCCACGCGGCCCGGAAGGCAAGGGGGCGACCCGCCATGAACGCCTCGGCCCACGTCGACACCTTCGCGCGCGACCACCTCCCGCCCCCCGACCAGTGGCCGGAGCTGCGCTTCGACCTGCCGGAGCTGCGGTACCCCGATCGGCTGAACTGTGCCGCCGAGCTGCTGACGGGCCCGCCCGACGACCGCCCCGCCTTCCGCACCCCGGCCGGCGACACATGGACGTACGGCACACTGCGCGCCCGCGTCGACCGGCTCGCGCATCTCCTCACCGGCGACCTCGGAGTGGTCCCCGGCAACCGGGTGCTGCTGCGCGGCCCGACCACGCCCTGGCTCGCGGCCTGCTGGCTGGCGGTGCTGAAGGCGGGCGCGGTCGCCGTGACCGTCCTGGCCCAGCAGCGCCCGCACGAGCTGGCCACGATGTGCGGGATCGCGCGCATCGGGCACGCCCTGTGCGACATACGCGCCGTCGACGACCTCGCCAAGGCCGAGATACCGGGCCTCAGGATCACGACGTACGGCGGCGACACCCCGGACGACCTGCTGAACCGCGAGGCGCCCGGGACGCCGTACCCCGCCGTGCGGACCGCGGCCGACGACGTGGCGCTGATCGCCTTCACCTCCGGGACCACCGGGCGTCCCAAGGGCTGTATGCACTTCCACCGGGATGTGCTCGCGATAGCCGACACCTTCTCGAAGCATGTGCTGCGGCCCCATGTGGACGATGTGTTCGCCGGCAGTCCCCCGCTCGGCTTCACCTTCGGTCTCGGCGGCCTGGTGATCTTCCCGATGCGGGCGGGCGCCAGCTCCCTCATCCTCGAACAGGCGCACCCCCGGCAGCTGCTGCCGGCGATCGCCGAGCACCGCGTCTCCGTCCTGTTCACCGCCCCCACGGCCTACCGCGCCATGCTCGACGAGCTCGACGCGTACGACGTCTCGTCCCTGCGCCGCTGCGTCTCCGCAGGCGAGAACCTGCCCGCGGCCACCTGGCAGGCGTGGCGGGAGCGGACCGGACTGCGGATCGTCAACGGCATCGGCGCCACCGAGCTGCTGCACATCTTCATCTCCGCGGCCGACGAGCACATCCGGCCCGGCACGACCGGAGTGCCGGTACCCGGGTGGCAAGCGCGGGTGGTCGACGAGACGGGTCACGAGAAGCCGGACGGCGAGCCCGGGCTGCTTGCCGTGCGCGGCCCGGTCGGCTGCCGTTACCTCGCCGACCCGCGCCAGCGCGAGTACGTGCGGGACGGCTGGAACTTCACCGGCGACACATACGTCCGCGAGAGCGACGGGTACTTCCGCTATGTGGCCCGCGCGGACGACATGATCATCTCCGCCGGGTACAACATCGCCGGACCGGAGGTCGAGGACGCCCTGCTGCGGCACCCGGACGTGGTGGAGGCGGCGGTCGTGGGGAGGCCCGACGAGGCACGCGGACAGGTCGTCGTCGCCTACGCCGTCCTCAAGGAGGGCGCCGAGCGCGACGCGGAGGCGCTGCGCACCTTCGTCAAGGGCGAGCTGGCTCCCTACAAGTGCCCGCGCGAGATCGTCTTCCTGGAGGCACTGCCGCGCACCGCGACCGGCAAGCTCCAGCGGTTCAGGCTGCGCACCGATGGTGACCAGCAGTGATCCACACGACCTAAGATGATCAACGTGTCCGACCAGCATGCACCACGGTCTCTCATCGTCACGCTCTACGGAGCCTACGGCCGCTTCATGCCGGGCCCCGTGCCCGTCGCCGAGCTGATCCGGCTGCTGGCCGCGGTCGGCGTGGACGCCCCCTCCGTGCGGTCCTCGGTATCCCGCCTCAAGCGGCGCGGTCTGCTGCTCCCGGCCCGCACGGACCAGGGCGCCGCCGGCTACGAACTGTCGCCGGACGCCCGCCAGCTCCTCGACGACGGCGACCGGCGCATCTACGCGGCGACCCCGCCCGGGGACGAGGGCTGGGTGCTCGCGGTATTCTCGGTGCCCGAGTCGGAGCGGCAGAAACGGCACGTGCTGCGCTCCCGCCTGGCCGGACTCGGCTTCGGCACGGCGGCCCCCGGGGTGTGGATCGCCCCGGCCCGGCTGTACGAGGAGGCCCGGCACACGCTCCAGCGGCTGCGGCTGGACCCGTACGTGGACTTCTTCCGCGGCGAGCACCTCGGCTTCGCGGCCACCGTCGAGGCGGTCGCCCGCTGGTGGGACCTGGCCGCGATCGCCAAGGAGCACGAGGCGTTCCTCGACCGCCACGCGCGCGTGCTGCGCGACTGGGAGAACCGGGCGGACACCCCGCCCGAGGAGGCGTACCGCGACTACCTCCTCGCCCTCGACTCCTGGCGCCATCTCCCCTACGCCGACCCCGGCCTGCCCGCCCCGCTGCTGCCTGAGGACTGGCCGGGCGAGCGGGCGGCGGCGGTGTTCCGGGGTCTGCACGAGCGACTGCGGGACGCGGGGGCGACGTTCGCCGGACTGTGATCCCGGACACATCACAGGCGCCTAAGACAACCCTCAGGGTCCTCTGCGCCTCTTCTCAAGTTTCTCGCCTAGCGTCCCCCGGGTCGTCGTGAGAAAGAAGAGGACCGTTGCGCATGACCACCACGGCAAGGGCTCGGGGAGCCACCGTCTGGCTGACGGGACTGCCGAGCGCGGGCAAGACGACCATCGCCCGCCTGCTGAGTGATCGGCTGAGGGCGGAGGGACACCGCGTGGAGGTCCTGGACGGCGACGAGATACGCCGCTTCCTCACCGCCGGCCTCGGCTTCTCCCGCGAGGACCGCAACACCAACGTCCAGCGGATCGGCCTCGTCTCCGAGGTCCTCGCGCGCAACGGCGTCCTGTCCCTCGTCCCGGTGATCGCGCCGTACGCCGACAGCCGCGAGGCGGTGCGCGAGCGGCATGAGGCGAGCGGGACGCCGTACGTCGAGGTGCATGTGGCGACGCCGGTCGAGGTGTGCCGCGCACGGGACGTGAAGGGGCTCTACGCCCGGCAGGCCGCGGGCCGGCTCACCGGTCTGACCGGGGTGGACGATCCGTACGAGCCGCCGACGGACCCGACGCTGGTCCTCGGGACACAGGACCGGACGCCCCGGGAGTCGGCGGACAGCGTGTACGCGGTGCTGGCGGCACGGGGACTGGTCTGACGACGGCGGGCGGACCCGTCCGACGGGCGGGGCCGCCCTCAGGTGCCCAGCGTGAGCCGGGGCCTGGGGGCGTCCGTGCGCCCGGTCTGCGGCCGTCGGCTGCCCGCGCGGTAGGGGTCGGGCCAGACGACACCGGGGCCGTCGTATCCCTGCTCGGCCGCCGCGTGCAGGGTCCAGTGGGGGTCGTAGAGATGCGGCCGGGCCAGCGCGCACAGATCCGTACGCCCGGCCAGGATCAGTGAGTTGACGTCGTCCCAGGAGGAGATGGCACCGACCGCGATCACCGGGACGCCGGTCTCGTGACGGATCCGGTCGGCGTACGGCGTCTGGTACGAGCGCCCGTACTCCGGGTGCTCCTCGGCCACGACCTGTCCGGTCGACACGTCGATCGCGTCGGCACCGTGCGCGGCGAAGGCGCGGGCGATCTCGACGGCGTCCTCGGCCGTGTTGCCGCCCTCGGCCCAGTCGGTGGCGGAGATGCGGACGGTCATGGGCCGTTCCTGCGGCCACACCTCCCGGACGGCGTCGAAGACCTCCAGCGGGAAACGCAGGCGCTTGGCGGGCGAGCCGCCGTAGGCGTCGGTGCGCCGGTTGGTCAGCGGGGAGAGGAAGCCGGAGAGCAGATAGCCGTGGGCGCAGTGCAGTTCGAGCAGGTCGAAGCCGGCGCGGGCGGCCCGCCAGGCGGCTTGCGTGAACTGCAGGCGGATGTCCGTCAGTTGGGCGCGGCCGAGTTCGCGGGGGGTCTGGCTGACGGGTTTGTACGGGATCGGGGAGGGCGCCACGACCGGCCAGTTGCCCTCGGGCAGCGGTTCGTCGATGCCCTCCCACATCAGCTGGGTCGAGCCCTTGCGGCCGCTGTGGCCGAGCTGCACACCGATCGCGGTGCCCGACGACCGTGCGTGCACGAAGTTCGTGATGCGTTTCCAGGCCTCGGTCTGTCTGCCGTTGTAGAGGCCGGTGCAGCCGGGCGTGATGCGTCCCTCGGGCGAGACGCACACCATCTCGGTCATCACCAGCCCGGCGCCGCCGAGGGCCCGGGCGCCCAGGTGGACCAGGTGGAAGTCGTCGGGGACGCCGTCGGTGGCGGAGTACATGTCCATCGGCGACACCACGACCCGGTTGCGCAGGGTCAGACCCCGCATCCGGAACGGGGTGAACATCGGGGGCGTGCCCGGCGGGCAGCCGAACTCCCGCTCCACGGCGCCGGTGAAGCGGGCGTCGCGCAGGCGCAGGTTGTCGTGGGTGACCCGGCGGCTGCGGGTGAGCAGGTTGAAGGCGAACTGGCGGGGCGGCTGGTCGAGGTAGAGGCCGAGGTTCTCGAACCACTCCAGGCTGGCGCGGGCGGCGCGCTGCGTGGAGGCGACGACGGGTTTGCGCTCCGTCTCGTAGGCCGCCAACGCCCCGGCCAGCGACGGCTGTTCCTCCAGGCAGGCGGCCAGGGCCAGGGCGTCCTCCACGGCGAGCTTGGTGCCGGAGCCGATGGAGAAGTGGGCGGTGTGGGCCGCGTCGCCGAGCAGCACGGTGTTGCCGTGCGACCAGTGTGCGTTGACCACGGTGCGGAAGGTGGTCCAGGTGGAGTTGTTGGAGCGCAGGGGACGGCCGCGCAGCGCTTCCGCGAAGATCTTGGCGCAGCGGTCGACGGATTCCGCCGTGTCCGGTTCGGCGAAGCCCGCCGCTCGCCACACCTCCTCGCGCATCTCGATGATCACGGTGGAGGCGTCGGACGCGTAGGGGTAGCCGTGGAGCTGCATCACGCCGTGCTCGGTCTCGGCGATCTCGAAGCGGAAGGCGTCGAAGGGGAAGTCGGCGGCGAGCCAGATGTAGCGGCAGTGGTGCGAGGTCACATGGGGCTGGAACACATGGGCGTGGGCGCCGCGTGTGGTGCTGTTGACTCCGTCGGCGGCGATGACGAGGTCGTGGGTGTCCGCGAGGCCGGGCGGGGCCTCGGTGCGGAAGCGGAGGTCGACGCCGAGGGCGCGGCAGCGGTCGTGCAGGATCTCGAGGAGCCGTCGGCGGCCGAGGGCGGCGAAGCCGTGGCCCCCGGAGGTGTGGCGGACGCCCCGGTGCACGATGTCGATGTCGTCCCAGCGGACGAAGTCCTGGCACAGGGCCTCGTAGACCTGGGGATCCGCGTGTTCGATGCCCCCCAGGGTCTCGTCGGAGAGGACCACGCCGAAGCCGAAGGTGTCGTCGGGGGCGTTGCGTTCCCAGACGGTGATGTCCCGCCGGGGGTCGAGCCGTTTCAGCAGGGCCGCCGCGTACAGCCCGCCGGGGCCGCCGCCGACGATCGCGATGCGCGGGACGGAGGTGGGCATGGTCACCGCCCCTTCCATTTGGGCGGCCTCTTCGCGGTGAACGCCTCGTGGAACTCCCGGTAGTCCTCCCCGCTCATCAGCAGGGCCTGTGTGGAGGCGTCCAGTTCCACCGAAGCCGCCAGCGGCATGTCCAGCTCCGCCGTCAGCAGCGCCTTCGTCTGGGCGTAGGCGAGGGCCGGGCCCTCGGCCAGGCGCCGGGCCAGGGCCTGGGCGGCCTCGTCGGCGCCGCCCTCCTGTGTCAGTTCGCTGATCAGGCCGATGCGCTCGGCCTCGGCGGCGCGGACCGGTTCGCCGAGCATGAGGAGACGGGTGGCGTGGCCGAGGCCGACCACGCGGGGCAGCAGGTAGGCCGCGCCCATGTCGCCGCCGGACAGGCCGACCCGGGTGAAGAGGAAGGCGAAGCGGGCGGAGGGGTCGGCCACCCGGAAGTCGGCCGCCAGGGCGAGCACCGCTCCCGCGCCCGCCGCCACCCCGTGCACGGCCGCGATCACCGGGAACGGGCACTCCCGGACGGCCCGCACCACCTGGCCCGTCATCCGGTTGAAGTCGAGGAGCCGGGCGGTGTCCATGGCGAGGGTGGCGCCGATGATCTCGTCGACGTCACCGCCGGAGCAGAAGCCGCGGCCCTCGCCGGCCAGGACCAGGGCCCGTACGGAACGCTCGCGGGAGAGTTCGGCGAGCAGGTCGCGCAGGTCGGCGTAGGCGCCGAAGGTGAGCGCGTTGAGTTTGTCGGGGCGGGCGAGCGTGACGGTGGCGACGCCGTCGGTGAGGTCGACGCGCAGATGGTGCCAGTCGGGGGTGCGGGCGGCGGAGCCGGTGAAGGGGCTCATGTCCGTGCGGCCTCCTCGTGCTCGGGCGGGGTGCGAGGTTCGAGGTGCGCTCTGCCCTTCGAAGCTATCACTCATCTTTGACTGTCGTCATGAGTGCGCGATAGAGGCATCCGCGGGTGACCTGGTCGCGTCACATCCGTCACGGCTCCTCGACAGACCGGCAACGGCGGGATCAGCCGTGCGAGGCAAGCCGTTGCTACGGGTAAGCCGCCTGCCGACGGGGCCGAAGGTCCCGCGCGGTGCCCGCCGGACGACTCGGCCGACGGCGCCGTACCATTCATACGGTTGAAAGCAGGACAGCCTGCTCATGAACGGACCCGCCTTGCAAGATCGCCCCCCAGCCTCCGCCTCCTGGCGCATCGCGCTGCCGCATTCCGCCGCGGCCGTGCCCGTGGCCCGCGCTCTGGTCCGCGCCGCGCTGACCGAGCTGGAGCACGGGGCGGACTGCGACACCGCGGAGCTGCTGACGGCCGAGCTGGTGGCGAACGCCGTGGAGCACACCGCCGGCGACACCCCGATAGAGCTGGTCGTGGAGCTGCTGCCGACCGGCTGCCAGGTCGAGGTGCACGACCCGGACCCGGCACCCCCGGGTCATCTCACCCAGCCGGACACCAGGGAGCCCGACCCCTGGCAGGAGCACGGCAGGGGACTGCTGCTAATCAGGGCGCTCAGCTCGTCGTGCGGGCACCGCCCGACCGAGACCGGCAAGGCGGTGTGGTTCCGGCTGCCGACGGTGCCGCCCCAGTGGCACCCGGCGTGACGCTCAGGCCAGCGTCGCCACCAGCACGGCCTTGATCGTGTGCAGCCGGTTCTCCGCCTCGTCGAAGACGACCGAGTGCGCCGACTCGAACACCTCGTCCGTGACCTCCAGGGACTCCAGTCCGTGGGCCTCGAAGATCTCCTGCCCCACCTTGGTGCCGAGGTCGTGGAAGGCGGGCAGGCAGTGCAGGAACTTCACGTCCGCGTTCCCCGTGGCCCGCAGCACGTCCATGGTCACGGCGTACGGGCCGAGGGCCGCGATCCGCTCGTCCCACACGTCCTTCGGCTCCCCCATCGAGACCCAGACGTCGGTGGCGACGAAGTCCGCCCCCCGCACCCCCTCGGCCGCCGACTCCGTGAGGGTGATCCGCGCCCCGCTGTCCACGGCGAGCGCCTGCGCCCGCTCGACGACGTCCTGCGCGGGCCAGTAGCTCTTCGGCGCGACGATCCGCACGTCCATCCCCAGCAGGGCACCGGTGATCAGATACGAGTTGCCCATGTTGAACCGCGCGTCGCCGAGGTAGGCGAAGGCGATCTCCCGGACCGGCTTCGCGGTGTGCTCGGTCATCGTCAGCACGTCGGCCAGCATCTGCGTGGGGTGCCAGTCGTCGGTGAGCCCGTTGTACACCGGCACGCCGGCGTATGCGGCCAGCTCCTCCACCTTCTGCTGGCTGTCCCCGCGGTACTCGATCCCGTCGTACATCCGGCCGAGCACGCGCGCGGTGTCGCGCACGGACTCCTTGTGCCCGATCTGCGAGCCGGACGGGTCTAGGTAGGTCGTCGAGGCCCCCTGGTCCGCCGCCGCGACCTCGAACGCGCAGCGGGTGCGCGTCGAGGTCTTCTCGAAGATCAGCGCGATGTTCTTCCCGCTCAGGTGGCGTGTCTCGGTCCCGGCCTTCTTGGCGGCCTTGAGCTCGGCGGCCAGCCCGACGAGGCCGAGGAACTCCTCCGCCGTGAAGTCGAGCTCCTTGAGGAAGTGGCGCCCGGCGAGGGCGGTGGGGACAGTCGCCATGGGGGCGCTCCAGAGGGACGGGAACAGGACACTGGAAGTCTATACGATATTCGGCATTTCTATACAGCCGCCCTCTCCACCGGACAGCTCATGCAGCGCGGTCCGCCCCTGCCCCGCCCCAGCTCGCTGCCCGGGATCTCGATGACCTCGATGCCCTGCTTGCGCAGATGGGTGTTGGTGGTGGCGTTGCGCTCGTAGGCGACGACGACACCCGGCTCCACGGCCAGGACGTTGCAGCCGTCGTCCCACTGCTCGCGCTCGGCCGCGTGCACGTCCTGGGTGGCGGTCAGGACCCGGATCTCGCTCAGTCCGAGGGCGGCGGCGATCGCGCGGTGCATGTGCTCCGGCGGATGGTCGGTGACCTTGAGCTCCTTGTCGCCGACGCCCGGCTCGATGGTGTACGACCGCAGCATGCCGAGCCCGGCGTACTGGGTGAAGGTGTCGCCGTCGACCATCGTCATCACGGTGTCCAGATGCATGAAGGCCCGCCGCTTCGGCATGTCGAGGGCCACGATCGACTGCGCGGAGCCCGCGGCGAACAGCTTGTGCGCGAGCATCTCGACCGCCTGGGGCGTGGTCCGCTCGCTCATGCCGATGAGGACGGCGCCGTTGCCGATGACGAGGACGTCCCCGCCCTCGATGGTGGACGGATAGTCGGCCTGCCCCTCCGACCAGAGGTGGAACGTCTCGTCGCGGAAGAGCGGGTGATGGCGGTAGATCGCCTCGAAGTGGACCGTCTCGCGCTGCCGGGCGGGCCACTTCATGGCGTTGACGGAGACCCCGTCGTATATCCAGGCGGAGGTGTCGCGGGTGAACAGGTGGTTGGGCAGCGGGGCCAGGAGGAAGTCGTCGAGGTCCATGACGTGGAAGCGCACGGAGGTCGGCTCCGGGTGCGCCTCCAGGAACTCCCGCTTGGTCATCCCGCCCACGAGGGCCTCCGCGAGCTCCGCGGCGGGCAGCGCCTCGAAGGAGGCCCTCAGGTGGTCGGTGGCCAGCGGGCCGTACTCCTTCTCGTCGAAGACGCGGTCGAGCACGAGCGAGCGGGCCGCCGGGACCTCCAGAGCCTCGGTGAGCAGGTCGCCGAAGAGGTGCACGGCGACCCCGCGGTCGCGCAGCACGTCGGCGAACCCGTCGTGCTCGGCGCGCGCCCGGCGCACCCACAGCACGTCGTCGAAGAGCAGCGCGTCCTTGTTGCTGGGGGTGAGCCTTTTGAGCTCGAGATCCGGCCGGTGCAGGATGACGCGGCTGAGCCGCCCGGCCTCGGAGTCGACATGGAGTCCCATGCCTCCATCCTGACCACCGGGGGCCGTCTTGACCCCTCCGTCCGCCCGGGTTTCTTCTTCTCGTCCCCTTGACGACAATCCCGTCTCACAGTTATCGTCCAATAGACGAAAAGAGGGGGCTCGATGGCCGACATCACCCGGCGCCTCGGTTGGCGCCATCTGCGCGGTGCGCCCACGGCGCACATCCGCCACCACCGCGGCGGCAAGCTGCTGCATGACGGTCCGGGGCTCAGCTTCTGGTTCCGCGCACTGACGGCCGCGCTCTCCGAAGTCCCGGTGGACGACCGCGAGTTGGCCATGACCTTCCACGCCCGTACGTCCGACTTCCAGGACGTGGCGGTGCAGGCGACCGTGACCTACCGGATCGGTGACCCGGCCCTCGCCGCCGCCCGCCTGGACTTCTCCATCGACCCGGACACCGGGGTGTGGCGGGGCGCCCCCCTGGAGCAACTGGGCACGCTGCTCACGGAGACGGCCCAGCAGCACGCGCTCGACGTACTGGCCCGCACCCCCCTGTCCGCCGCCCTGGTCGACGGGGTGACCGCGGTGCGCGAGCGGGTCGCGGCCGGCCTGGACGCCGAACCCCGGCTGCCGGCCACCGGCATCGAGGTGGTCGCGGTGCGTGTGATGGCCCTGCGACCCGAACCGGAGGTGGAACGGGCCCTGCGCACCCCCGCCCGCGAGCAGATCCAGCAGGAGGCCGACCGGGCGACCTACGAACGGCGGGCCGTCGCCGTGGAGCGCGAGCGGACCATCGCCGAGAACGAACTGGCCAGCCAGATCGAACTCGCCCGCCGTGAGGAGCAGTTGGTCGAGCAGCGCGGCACCAACGCCCGCCGGGAGGCCGAGGAGCACGCGGCGGCGGACGCGGTACGGGCCGAGGCGGAGGCGACGCGCTCGGTACGGCTGGCCCGTGCGGAGGCCGAGGGAGTGCGCGCGGTCGGTGACGCGAAGGCGCAGGCGCAGGCAGCCTGGCTGAAGGTGCACGAGGACGTCGGGGTCGCCACCCTGCACGCCCTGACCGGGACCCGGCTCGCGGAGAACCTGCCGCACATCGACAGCGTGACGATCTCGCCGGACGTGCTGACGGGTCTGCTGGCCAAGCTGGGCGCGCGGGAGCCGGAGTGAGTCTCGCCCCACGGGCCGTCCTGGTCCATCGCACCACCGAGTACGAGGAGTTGGTGGCCCACCACGGCACCCACGGCCAGGCCGCCTTCTTCCTCACCTCACGCGGCCGCGACATCGCGGAGGTCGCCGAACGCCATGAGCGCACCCGCCGGGCGCTCGCCGACGTGACCTCCGCGATCCCCCTGACCTGGCGCCAGGCACGGGTGGAGCGGGGGGACTTGGACCGCTTCCTGTTCGCGCCCGAGGACGTCGTGATCGTGGTCGGCCAGGACGGGCTGGTGGCCAACGTGGCCAAGTACCTGTCCGGGCAACCGGTGCTGGGCATCGACACCGAGCCCGGCCGCAACCCCGGTGTCCTGGTACGGCACCGCCCGCGGGACACGGCCAAGCTACTGGCGGTGGCCGGTGCGCGGGTCGACGAGCTGACGATGGTCGAGGCCGTCGCGGACGACACCCAGCGGCTCGTCGCACTCAACGAGATCTACCTGGGCGCCGCCGGTCATCAGACCGCCCGGTACCGCCTGGGCCTGGAGGGCGACGGGGGTGTCGTCGAGGCCCAGGCCTCCTCGGGGGTGCTGGTGGGGACGGGGACCGGGGCCACGGGCTGGCTCCGGTCCGTGTGGCAGGAGCGGGGCGCCGCCCTGCGGCTCCCCGCCCCGACGGAGACCCGCCTGGTCTGGTTCGTCCGCGAGGCCTGGCCGTCCCCGGCCACCGGCACCTCCCTGACCGCCGGCGAACTCCCCGCCCCGGCCCGCCTCCGCGTCACCGTCGAGTCCGAACGCCTGATCGCCTTCGGGGACGGGATGGAGGGCGACGCGCTGGAGCTGACGTGGGGGCAGAGCGTGGAGGTGGGCGTGTGTGGGGAGCGGTTGCGGTTGGTGGGGTGACCGTGGGGTCACCCCACCGCTCACAAGCGGGGATCCACCGGCTCCGACTCCAGCGCCAGCACCCCGAACACCGCCTCGTGCACCCGCCACAGCGGCTCGCCCTCCGCCAGCCGGTCCAGGGCCTCCAGGCCGAGGGCGTACTCGCGGATCGCGAGGGAGCGCTTGTGGTTCAGGAACCTCTTGCGCAGACGGTCGAGGTTCTCCGGGCGGGTGTACTCGGGACCGTAGATGATCCTCAGGTACTCCCGGCCGCGGCACTTGATGCCGGGCTGGACCAGACGGCCCTCCGTGCTGCGGACCACCGCGCCGAGCGGCTTGACGACCATGCCCTCGCCGCCGCGGCCGGTCATCTCCAGCCACCAGTCGACGCCCGCCCGCACCGACTCCGGGTCACCGGTGTCCACGTAGAGGCGCCGGGTGGTCTGGAGCAGACCGGTGCTGTCGTGCTCCACCAGGCGGTCCAGCACAGCCAGCTGCTCGTCGTGCGGGAGCCCGGCGAGGCTGCGGCCCTGGACCGCCAGGATCTGGAACGGTGCCAGACGGACGCCGTCCAGACCGTCGGTGGTCCAGCAGTAGCGGCGGTACGCCTCGGTGAACGCGCCTGCCGCGTCGGCCCGTTCCCGCTGGCGGGCCAGCAGGTCCGACACGTCCACGCCCCGGTCCGCGGCGCCCTGGAGCGCGGCCAGGACACCCGGGAACACCGCGCCGGACGCGGCGCCGACGGCCGCGTACTGCGACCTCAGCAGACCACCGGCCTTCAGCGACCACGGCATCAGCTCGGCGTCCAGCAGCAGCCAGTCGGTGTCGAGTTCGGACCACAGGCCGGCCTCGCCGATCGCCGTCCGCAGGCGGTCGAGGACCGTCTCCGTCACCGACTCGTCGTCGAAGAAGGGGCGGCCCGTGCGGGTGTAGAGCGAACCCGTGGGTCCGTCCACGCCGAAGCGCCTGCGGGCCGTCTCCGCATCCCGGCAGACCAGGGCCACGGCTCGCGAGCCCATGTGCTTCTCCTCGCACACGACCCGCTCCACACCGTCCGCGGCGTACTGCGCGAACGCCTCCGCCGGGTGCTCCAGGTAACCGTCGACACGCGAGGTCGCCGTCGGTGCCATGGTCGGCGGGAGGTACGGCAGCAGCCGCGGGTCCACCGCGAAACGGCTCATGACCTCCAGGGCCGCCGCCGCGTTCTCCTCGCGGACCGCCAC
Organism: Streptomyces sp. SAI-135; assembly: GCF_029893805.1. NCBI lineage: Bacteria > Bacillati > Actinomycetota > Actinomycetes > Kitasatosporales > Streptomycetaceae > Streptomyces > Streptomyces sp. SAI-135. The sequence continues at coordinate 6,869,622 of NZ_JARXYP010000002.1, read as the reverse complement.
CCGGCCCTGGTGCCGGGTCTCGACGGCCCTGCGGCCGTGCACGTCGGCCAGGTCGAGCGGCCGGCCGTCGTGCCCGCCGGGCGCCTCCGACCTCAGCGGCTTCGCCGGCTCGTACCAGACCCGCTCCGCCGGTACGTCGACCAGCTCCCGCTCCGGCCAGCGCAGTGCCGTGAGCTTGCCGCCGAAGACGGCGCCGGTGTCCAGGCAGATGGTGTTGTTGAGCCAGGTCGCCTCCGGGACCGGGGTGTGGCCGTAGACCACGGCGGCCCGGCCTCGGTAGTCCTCCGCCCACGGGTAGCGCACCGGCAGTCCGAACTCGTCGGTCTCACCGGTGGTGTCGCCGTACAGGGCGTGCGAGCGGACCCGGCCCGAGGTGCGGCCGTGGTACTTCTCCGGCAGACCGGCGTGGCAGACGACCAGGCGGCCGCCGTCGAGGACGTAGTGGCTGACGAGTCCGTCGATGAACTCCCGCACCTCGGCGCGGAACTCGTCCGAGACGCTCTCCATCTGCTCGATGGTCTCGGCCAGGCCGTGGGTGTGCTGGACCTTGCGGCCCTTGAGGTGACGGCCGTACTTGTTCTCGTGGTTGCCCGGCACGCACAGCGCGTTGCCCGACTTGACCATCGACATCACGCGCCGCAGCACACCCGGGCTGTCCGGACCGCGGTCGACGAGGTCGCCGACGAAGACCGCGGTACGGCCCTCGGGGTGGACGCCGTCGACGTAGCCCAGCTTGCCGAGCAGCGACTCCAGTTCGGAGGCGCAGCCGTGGATGTCGCCGACGATGTCGAAGGGGCCGGTGAGGTGGGTCAGGTCGTTGAAGCGCTTCTCGGTGACGACGGTGGCCTGCTCGATGTCGTCGACCCCGCGCAGGACGTGCACCTTGCGGAAGCCCTCGCGCTCCAGATGGCGGACGGAGCGCCGGAGTTCGCGGATGTGGCGCTTGATGACGCGGACCGGCATGTCGGCCCGGTCGGTGCGGCCCGCGTTGCGCCGGGCGCACACCTCCTCGGGCACGTCCAGGACGATGGCGATCGGCAGCACGTCGTACTTCTTGGCCAGGTCGATGAGCTGGCGCCGGGAGTCGGACTGCACGCTGGTCGCGTCGACGACCGTGCGCCGGCCGGCGGCCAGGCGCTTGCCCGCGATGTAGTGCAGGACGTCGAAGGCGTCCTTGGTGGCGCCCTGGTCGTTCTCGTCGTCCGAGACCAGGCCCCGGCAGAAGTCCGAGGAGACCACCTCGGTCGGCTTGAAGTGCCGGCGGGCGAAGGTGGACTTGCCGGAGCCGGAGGCGCCGACGAGGACCACGAGGGAGAGGTCGGTGACGGGCAGAGTCCGTCCCGTGCGCTGGGTCTCGGTCATGCCGCCTTCGCCTCCTTCTTCTCGGTGCTGAGCGTGAACGTGGCCATCTGGGTGGGGGGACCCACTTCGGGGTCGTCCGGTCCGACGGGCACGAACTCCACGCCGTAGCCGTGCCGTTCGGCCACGGAGGACGCCCACGACCGGAACTCCTCGCGCGTCCACTCGAAGCGGTGGTCGCCGTGCCGGACGTGCCCGGCCGGGAGCGACTCCCAGCGGACGTTGTACTCGACGTTCGGGGTCGTCACGAGGACGGTCCGCGGGCGGGCCGCGCCGAACACCGCGTACTCCAGGGCGGGCAGCCTCGGCAGGTCGAGGTGCTCGATCACCTCGCTGAGCACGGCGGCGTCGTACCCCTTGAGCCGCTTGTCGGTGTACGCGAGCGAGCCCTGGAACAGCTGGACGCGGGAGGCCGTCCGCTCCCCCATGCGGTCCAGCTTCAGCCGCCGGGAGGCGATGGTGAGCGCCCGCACCGACACGTCCACGCCGACGATCTCGGTGAACCGCGGGTCCTTGAGCAGTGCCTGCACCAACTGGCCCTGTCCGCACCCGAGATCGAGCACGCGGGCGGCTCCGGCTGCGCGCAGTGCCTCCAGGATCGCCTCGCGGCGCTGGACGGCGAGCGGGGTCGGCTTCTCCTCGGTCTCGGTCTCCGCCTCGACGGCGTTGTCGATGTCCTCGACCTCGCTGTCGTCCGTCTCGGCGAGCCGCACCAGCTCCAGGCGCTCCATCGCCTCACGCGTCAGCGACCAGCGGCGGGACAGGTAGCGGCTGGTGATCAGCTTCTGCTCCGGGTGGTCGGGCAGCCAGCCGTCACCGGCCCTGAGCAGCTTGTCGACCTCGTCGGGGGCCACCCAGTAGTGCTTGGCGTCGTCGAGGACCGGCAGCAGGACGTACAGGTGGCGCAGGGCCTCGGCAACGGTGAGCCGCGCGGACTCCAGTTCGAGGCGGACGTAGCGCGAGTCGCCCCACTCCGGGAACTCGGCGTCCAGCGCCACCGGTTCGGCGGTCACGGTCCAGCCGAGCGGCTCGAACAGTCGGCGCACGACTTCCGGGCCGCCCCGGGCCGCGACGGCGGGCACCTCGATACGCAACGGCCGCGGCTGCGAGGGGAGTTCGGGCTTGGCGTTGCACACCCCGCGCATCGCGCTGGAGAAGACCGCGCTGAGGGCCACGGCGAGCAGCGAGGAGGCCGCGTAGGGGCGGTCGTTGACGTACTGCGCGAGGGCCGCATCGGGGGCGCCGCCGCGTCCCTTGCCCTTGCCGCGCCTGACCAGCGCCACCGCGTCGACCTCCAGCAGCAGCGCCGCCGTGCAGCGCTGGTCGTCCGCCTCGGGGTACAGGACGTGCGCCCTGCCGTAGGAGGTGGAGAACGCCTGCGCCTTCTCGGGATGCTTGTGCAGCAGGAAGCCGAGGTCGGTCGCGGGGCGCTCGGGAGTACCGGTGGTACTGATCGTCAGAAACATGCGAGTGGCCTTTCCGGCCGGTGGACGGGACAGGGTGCCGTGCGCGCGCGAGCCCCCGGGAAGGGTGATCCCGGGGGCTCGGCAGGACGACGCCCTCAGCTTCGCACAGGGGCTGCGACCAGTGCCTTCGATTTACGACAGCTGCGACTGGACCTGCGCGGAGATCAGCTCCAGGTGGTCCAGGTCGTCGAGGTCCAGGACCTGGAGGTAGATCCGGCGGGAGCCCACGGCGGCATAACGGCCGATCTTGTCGACGACCTCGGCGGGGGTGCCGGCCAGGCCGTTGGTCTTGAGCTCCTCGACCTCACGGCCGATCGCCGCGGCACGACGGGCGACCTCCTGGTCGTCCTTGCCGACGCAGACCACGAGCGCGTTGGAGAAGGTGATCGCGTCGGCCGCGCGGCCCGCCTCCTGGGCGGCGGCGCGGACCCGGCCGAACTGGGCCTCGCTGTCCTCGGGCGAGGCGAACGGCATGTTGAACTCGTCGGCGTAGCGGGCCGCGAGGCGCGGGGTGCGGGTCGTGCCGTGGCCGCCGATCAGCACGGGGATCTTGTCCTGCGCGGGCTTGGGCAGCGCGGGCGACTTCGTGAGGTCGTAGTGCTTGCCGTGGAAGTCGAAGGTCGCGCCGGGCTCGGTGGCCCACAGGCCGGTGACGATCTCCAGCTGCTCCTCCAGGCGGGGGAACTTCTCCTTCGGGAACGGGATGCCGTACGCCGTGTGCTCCTCCTCGAACCAGCCCGCGCCCAGGCCCAGTTCGACGCGGCCGCCGGACATCTGGTCGACCTGGGCGACCTGGATGGCGAGGACGCCGGGCAGCCGGAAGGTGGCGGCGGTCATCAGGGTGCCGAGGCGGATCCGCTCGGTCTCGCGGGCGAGGCCGGCGAGGGTGATCCAGGCGTCGGTGGGACCCGGCAGTCCGTCGGCGTCACCCATCTTCAGGTAGTGGTCGGAGCGGAAGAACGCGTCGAAGCCGAGGTCCTCGGTGGCCTTGGCGACGGTGAGGAGGGTGTCGTAGCTCGCGCCCTGCTGGGGCTCGGTGAAGATGCGGAGATCCATGACTCCATCCTGCACGCAGGGGTGAGCTGCGGCCTCACCGGTCCCCGTGGCCTCCGCCGTCCCCGGGCGGGTGAAATTCGGCCCCGGCGCATGCGAGGGCCGGCGGTGCCAGTGACCGGGCCCTTCGGTGATCGTTGGCTCGGGCGGAGCCGGCACGTCGTCGCCGGTGCGTCGTCCGTCACCCGTGTGGGTCCTGGGCCGAGGAGGCCGTCATGTCCGAAGAAACCGTGCCGCTGACTGCGGGGGCTGGGCAGCCGAAGGGGTTGTTGCAGCAGATGGAGGAGCTGATGGCGGCGCTGAACGCGGACCTGTCGGCGTTGGACGCGGATCTTCAGGGGGCCGGGGGTTCGGTACGGGAGGCTGGTGAGGAGGAGGCCGGCTGAGGTCGGTCGTCGGCTGCCGGCCGGTGGGGGCAGGTCGCGCGGTTCCCCGCGCCCCAAAGAAAGTGGGTGCGGCCGAGGCAGAGACGGGCTGCACCCCCTCAGGGGCGCGGAGAACCGCGCGACCAGCCGCGACGCACCCGTGGCCGACAACTCACCCCGCTTCCCGTTCAGGCAGCTCCTCCCCCCGGTCCGCCAGTCTTCGCAGCATCTGCAGCACCCGGTCCCGCGACTCGTCCGCCGCGTCGATGGCCTCCATGCACTGCCAGTAGGTCGTCTCGTCGTCGGCCGCGCAGGCCAGGCCGACCAGGGCTATCCCCACCTCGCCGAGGAGACCGCCGAGGTAGAGGAGGGCCTGGCGGGCGTCACCGAGCTCGGTGAGCTGCGCGGCCCGCAGCTCGGCCAGGGCGATGTCGGGACGCTCCAGGACCCCGCAGCCGCGGCCCGCCAGCTCGGTCAACCCCAGTGCCTCGCCCCGCAGTTCCGGCGGTCCGGCGACCGCGAGGCGGCTCCCTATGGCCTGGGCCAGGGCCTGCGCCTGCCACACCTCCGCCATGACCTGAGGCGTCTCGCCGCCCCCGGCCAGGGCACGCCTGCTCGTCACGATGAGCCGCACCGCGTCCATCGGCTGCCCCCGTCTGTCGCGACGTACCCCGCGCACGTCCGCCCGAACTCCCTTGTCCACTACCCAGAGTGAGGTAGCTCGGAACGAAAAACCAGAGGTAGGCGGAAATCTGTGGACAACAAATCGGTTTCGGGCCTCTTTTTCATCACTGAGAGTGAAAGCGGATGGGATCCGTCCTCAGGGTGCCGGAAACCGCCGCTCGTTGCGGTCGATCTTGGCGTCCAGCGCGGCCAGCGGATCGACGCCGAGCACCTCGCACAGCTGGAGCAGATAGGCGAGCACGTCGGCGATCTCGTCCCTGACGCGGTGCGCGGTGTCGGGGTCCGCCATGACCCGCTCCGACTCCTCGGGGGTCAACCACTGGAAGATCTCGACGAGTTCGGAGGCCTCCACGCTGAGCGCGGCGACGAGGTTCTTGGGGGTGTGGTACGGCTGCCAGTCACGTGCCGCCGCGAAGTCGGCCAGCCGGCGCTGCAGTTTCGCCACGTCGAGGGGTTCTGTCACGGCTCCAGGTGTACCACCGTGACCCCGTCCGTCCCCGTGGCCCAGGAGGCGTCGCTGACCGCGCCGACGAGCCGGATGTGTCCGCGCTCGCACATCCGCACGGCCAGCCGCAGCAGCTCGGTCCGCTGGCGTGGGTCCAGGTTCCGGTCGAGGTTGTCGGCGAGCACGGTGAGCGTCTGCATCGCCGCGGGCACCTCGCCGGCCGGGTCGACCTCCAGCACCCCGGGCCCGGTGAGCAGTACCAGGGCGAGCGCGAGATACCGCAACTCGCCGTCGCCGAGCCGCCCGAGCTCCGTCCGGCCGCCGTCCCCGCGGTCGAGCAGGGCCCGGACCAGCCCGGCGGGCAGGGCTTCGGCGAGCACGTCGGCCACGGGGCCCGCGCATCCGGCGCGCACCGCGGCGACGAGTTGCGCGTGCCGTCGGCCGCACTCCGCGCGGGTGCGCCACAGGACGTCGGCGAGGTTGTCGCAGCCGCCGAGCAGCCGTCCGGAACCGGTCGGGACGGGCAGGCGCATGCGTCCGGGCCGCGGGTCGCAGCCGAAGACGCAGCGCAGGGCGACGACCATCTGCTCGGCGGCGGCCAGGACGCGCCGCTGTCCTTCGGTGCGGCCGGCCACGCGCAGCGGAAGCAGGGGGGTGCCGAGTCGGTCGTCCGGGAGCGGGGCGCGGGTGACCGGCGCGCTGCCGGCGGTGTGCCAGGCGGCCTGCACGGACCGGCGGGCGGGGTCGCGCAGGGCGGTCTCCAGCAGGACGAGCCCGCCGGACGCCAACCGCTCGCCCACGATGCGCAGTTCGGGCTCGGCCTGGACGGCGACGTCGAGCCGGACCGGTCCCTCGGGCCCGTCGGCCGTGCAGCCGATGCGGAAGCCGCGGCGGCGCTGTGCGTCGGGGCGGGCCCGGTCGGGGACACAGGAGACGGGCCGGGCGAACACCTCATCGAGGCTCGCGCCGCCACCGAGCCGGGCGAGCGCCTCGTACGCCCTGAGCGCGCTGGTCTTGCCGCTGCCGCTGCGCCCGGCGAACAGGGTCAGCGGCCCGAGGGGCAGCGCGGCCCGCCGGTGCACGGCGTACGCGGAGAGCCGCAGTTCGGTGAGGTGCGGCCGGTCGGGGCGCTCGCCGTCCCGCGACAGCTCCGCGAGCTGGGGAGCCGACCGGGCCGGCACGACGGAGGAGGTGGGGGACACGCGCATGTCCGGACCGTAGGACTCCGCCCTCGGACGAACCGTTCCTCCGCGGCGGCCTTCCCACGAACGGGCTAACGTCCCCGCGGCTCAGACCCCCGGCATCCCCGCGCTCTCCATCAGGCCCGTCACCTCGGTCCCGGCCGGAGTGAGCAGGAACACGTTCCGGTCCACCCGGTGCATCCCGCTGGCCAGGCCGAAGACGACACCCGTGCTGAAGTCGAGGACCCGCTTGGCGACCTCCGTCTCCGCGCCGGTGAGGTCGAGCAGGACGGGGATGCCGGCCATCAGGGTCTCGGCGACCTCACGGGCGTCCGCGAAGACGTTGATCCGCAGGACCACGAAACGGCGCCGGGCCTCGGTCTCGGCCTCCGCCATGGACCGGTGGTCGACCGCGGACGGCCATGCGTCCCGCCCGCGCAACGGAACGACCTGGGCGAGCCCCTCCCACTGTTCATCGGTGACGTCGTACCTGTTCACCGGCTCCCCCCGCTCCGACTCGCCTTCAATGCCTGCACCAGCCAATTCTTACGCCAAGTCACCCGTTCGGCCCAACAGCGACACGGTCCGCGACCGTCCCGGCGGTCACATCGCAGCGCCGCCGGCCGTGGACGAATGGGTCTTACCCGCCTCACACCGGACTCTTGGCGTCCGTCGCAGGGGCCCTCACCAGGTCCGATTAGCGTCCGATGCCGTGCTCTTGACAGATACTCGGCTGCCGGCGCCCGGCCGGCCGACCCGGCCTTCGGTGTCCACCGCCCCGGACACCCCGGCGCAGTGGCATCGCGTCCTGACACTGCTCGCGGACATCAGCCTCTTCATCGGCACCCGTGACGTGTGGACCGAGGCGGCGGTCCACCGGCCCGCCGTGGCCGCGGTCATCTCGGTCTGCTACGCCTCGATCCTCGTCTGCGGGGTCCTGGCCCTGGTGGTGCGCGGCCGGCGGTCCCTCGCCCGCGTGGACCTGTGCGTGCTGGTGACCGGTCTGACGCTCGCCGTGTGCGCGTTCGTCCTGATCCACCGCGGCACCGACGAGGCCGCCCTCACCACCCAGGCGGCCCGCGACCTGGTCGCCGGGCACGGGATCTACGGCCGTCCCTGGCCGTGGCTCTTCGGCGGCCACGGCATCGCGGTCACCCCGACCGTCGCGGGCGGCTACGACTACACGTACGGCTATCCCCCGCTCGCCCCGCTGCTGACCGCTCCCCTGCTGTGGCTGGGCCACGGCGGCCTGCCGGCCATGGCGGTGAGCACGGGCGCGCTGCTGGTGGGCACGGTCGTGCTGTGGCGGCTGCTGCCCACGCCGTGGCGGCCGGCGGCGACCATGGTGTGCCTGGGGTTCTCGATGATTCCCCTGTACGGCCGTCTCGGCTACCCGGCGATCCTGGCGCTGGCCCTGCTGGTGCCGGTGGTGGTGCGCTGGCCCCGGATCGGCCGCGGCGGCCGGTTGGGGTGGGCCGGGGCGGCCCAGGCCGCCTGTCTGGGCGCGGCGTGCGCGGCGCAGCAACTGCCCTGGTTCCTCACGCCGTTCCTGCTCGCCGGGATCCATGCCGTGCGGCGCGGGGAGCTCGGGGCGCGCGGGGCGGGTCTGGTGGTGCTGCGGCTCGCCGGGGTCGCCGCCGGCGTGTGGCTGCTGATCAACGCGTACTTCGTCGTGAGCCGGCCGGCCGCGTGGCTGGAGGGGATCGCGCTGCCGCTGACCCAGGGCGCGGTGCTGCACGGGCAGGGCCTGATGGGCGTGTCGCTGTACCTCACGGACGGCAGCGACCGGATCGACTGGTACGGCTGGGCGAGCCTGCTGCTGCTCGCCGGGCTGCTGGCGCTGTTCGTGCTCTTGGTGCGCCGCCTCGGCCCGGCGGCGACGGTGCTGCCGTGGCTGGCCTTCTGGCTGGCGACCCGTTCACAGGACGGCTACTACCTGCTGATGACCCCGCTGTGGGTGGCGGCGGCGGTCACCGCGCCCGCGTCCGAGTTCGCGGGGGCCTGGCAGCCGTTGTCGGCCCGGCTCGCCGGAGCGCACCGGCGTCCGGCGCGGATCGCCGCGGCCGTCCTGCTGCTGGCTCCGGCCCTGGCGAGCGCGGCGCTGGCGGCCACCGGCTCGCCGCCGCTGCGCATGCAGGTCTCCTCCGTGCGGCACGGGGTCCGCACGCTGTCCCGGCTGACCCTGCGGGTCACCAACACGGACGACGACGCCCTCACGCCCCACTTCACCCTCACCCGGGGCCAGGGCATGTACCCGTACTTCTCGGTGCTGCGGGGGCCGGCCGTGCTGCCCGCCCACTCGACGGCGACCTATGAACTGCGGCCGCCCGGGGGGACGTACGCCCTCCCGAAGCCGGGTCAGCGCATCCGGCTCCGGGTGTTCACGTCCTCGCCGCAGACCCTGTCGAGCGCCTGGGTCAGGCTGCCGACCGCTTGAAGCGGAGCGAGGCGGTGACCGTGGTCAGGCCGCGGATCATGCCGAGCTGGTTCCAGCCCAGGCCGAAGTGCTCGCGGTCCACCGAGAACTCGGCCTGCAGCGTGACCGCGTCGGCGTCCGCGTCGACGAGCCGGGCCGTGAAGGACTGGGGGCGGCTGATGCCGCGGGCGGTGAGCTGACCGATCACGTGCACCTGGTCGCCGTCGCGCAGTTCGGCGCTGCGCACCGCGAAGGTGATCTCGGGGTGGTTCTCGACGTCGAAGAAGTCGGATCCGCGCAGGTGCTCGTCCCGCTTGGCGTTCTTGGTGTCGAGGGAGGCGGCGTCCAGGGTCATGGTGCCGACGGCGGACCCGTCGGCCCGCACCTCGCCCTGACCGTCCACGGTGGTGAAGGCGCCCTTCACGGTGACCAGGCCCCACATCGTCCTGTGCTTGAGCGCGACGGTGGTGGCGGTCCGGTCGAGCTGCCAGGTTCCGGTTTCGACGGCGACGGTCATGATCCCTCACTCATGTAGTCCAAATTTGGATGACAGCACGCTAGCTCATACTCCAAATTTGAACAACAGCTACACTCGACAACATGGCCGATCCGTCCGACTGCCCCGCCACCTCCGGTGGGCTCCTGCCCCCCGAACTGCACGCATGGATGGTGATGCTGGCCGCGACGGGAGCCGTCGAGCAGGAGCTGCGCTCCCTCGTCAAGGAACGGCTGGACGTCTCGCACGACGAGTTCCTGGTCCTGTGCCTGCTGGCCGCGGACCCCGGCCAGGCCCTGCGCATGACCCGGATCGCCGAACTCCTGGGCCGCCCGAAGACCCGCCTCACCTACCAGGTCGCCTGCCTCCAGCACACCGGTCTTGTCACCCGCAGGTCGGTCTGCGGTGACAAGCGGGGCATCGAGGTCGCCCTCACCGAGAAGGCGCGGGGGCTGCTGAAGGAGGCCTCCGAGGCCCTCGCCGAGACGGTCAAGGAGGCACTCGGGCGCTTCATGGGCCCCGCCCAGCACCAGGCGCTCTGCGCGCTGCTGCCCGGCTTCGCCGCGGAGGCGGCCCCGGAGTAGTCACCGGTGCGGTCGCGGGTACCCGGCCGGTGCCCGCGCCGACACGAAGGAGGGGTTCATGACGACCTCCGACCTGCCCGTTCCTGTCGTACGACGGTCCGAGGCACCCCCGCCGGACATCGCGGCCCTGGAACGCGCGCTGCGCGAGCGGGTCGACGGCGAGGTCCGCTTCGACGCCGGCAGCCGGGCCGCCTACTCGACCGACGCCTCGAACTTCCGCCAGACCCCGATCGGCGTGGTCGTGCCCCGTACGCCCGAGGCCGCGGCACAGGCGCTGGCGGTGGCCCGTGAGCACGACGCTCCGGTGCTCTCCCGGGGCGGCGGGACCAGCCTCGCCGGGCAGTGCACCAACACCGCCGTGGTGATCGACTGGTCGAAGTACTGCTCGCGGCTGGAGTCCGTGGACCCCGACGCCCGCACCTGTGTCGTCCAGCCGGGCATCGTGCTCGACGACCTCAATCGTCAACTCGCCCCGACCGGACTGCGGTTCGGCCCGGAGCCCGCCACCCACGCCAACTGCACGATCGGCGGGATGATCGGCAACAACTCCTGCGGGGCGACGGCTCAGGCCTACGGGAAGGTCGTCGACAACATCGCCCGCCTGGAGGTGCAGTTGTACGACGGCACCCGGTTCTGGTGCGGCGAGACCAGCGACGAGGAGTACGCCGGGATCGAGCGGCAGGGAGACCTGCGGGCCACCGTCTACCGGCAGTTGCGCGCCCTGCGCGACACTTACGCCGAGGAGATCCGCGCCCGCTTCCCGGACATCCCGCGCCGGGTCTCCGGCTACAACCTCGACTCCCTGCTCCCGGAGCACGGCTTCGACGTCGCCGGACTGCTGGTGGGCAGTGAATCGACACTGGTCACCGTCCTGCGCGCGGAACTGGAACTGGTGCCGGTCGTCGAGGAGCGCACCCTGGTCGTCCTCGGCTTCCCCGACATCGAGACGGCCGCCGACGCCGTCCCGGCGATCCTCCCGTACGAGCCGATCGCCTTGGAGGGCCTGGACGCGCGCCTCATCCGGGACGAACGGATCAAGCGCCTCAACCCGAAGGCCCGCGCCGAACTCCCCGAGGGCAACGCCTTCCTGATGGTGCAGTTCGGCGGGAAGACCCTGCGGGAGGCCGACGAGCACGCCCACCGCATGCTCGACGGCCTGCACGAGTCCGAGCACGACCCCACGGTCGCCTTCCTCGACGACCCCGCCCACGAACAGGAGTTGTGGCAGGTCCGCGAGGCCGGCCTCGGCGCCACCGCGCACATCCCCGGCCGGCCCGACACCTTCGAGGGCTGGGAGGACTCCGCGGTCCCGCCCGAACGGCTCGGCGACTACCTGCGCCGGCTGCGGGGCCTGTACGACGAGTTCGGCTACCTCAGTGACACCGGGCCCAGTCTCTACGGCCACTTCGGGCACGGCTGTGTGCACACCCGGATCCCCTTCGACCTGTACTCCGCCGACGGGGTCGCGGCCTACCGGCGGTTCATGGAGCGGGCGGCCGACCTGGTCGTGGAGTTCGGCGGCTCGCTCTCGGGCGAGCACGGCGACGGGCAGAGCCGGGGCGAGCTGCTGCCCCGCATGTTCGGGGAGCGGCTCGTCACCGCCTTCGGCCGGCTCAAGGCCGTCTTCGACCCCCTCGACCGGATGAACCCGGGGAAGGTCGTGGCGCCGTACGGGCTCGACGAGAACCTGCGCCTCGGCGCCGACTGGGCCCCGTACGACCCCCGCGACCTGCACTTCCGCTTCCCGCACGACGGCGGGTCCTTCGCCCAGGCCGCCAACCGCTGTGTGGGCGTGGGGAAATGCCGTCAGCACACCACCGAGGGCGGTGCGGTGATGTGCCCGTCCTTCCAGGTCACGCACGAGGAGGAGCACTCCACGCGCGGGCGGGCCCGGCTGCTGTTCGAGATGCTCGACGGACACGGCGACAGCGCGGTCCGGGACGGCTGGCGGTCCGAGGCGGTCCGTAACGCGCTCGATCTGTGTCTGGCCTGCAAGGGCTGCAAGCAGGACTGTCCGGCGGACGTCGACATGGCCACGTACAAGGCGGAGTTCCTCTCCCACCACTACGAGGGCCGCTGGTGGCGCAGGCCCCGGGCCCATCTCTCCATGGGCTGGCTGCCCGCGGTGGCGCAGGTGGTCGGACGCACCCGGCTCGGGCCGGTCGTCAACGCGCTCACCCACACCCCGCTCCTGTCCAGGGCGGCCGTGGCGCTCGCGGGCGTCGAGAACCGCGAGGTCCCGCTGTTCGCCGGGGAGACACTCCAGCAGTGGTTCGCCCGGCACGAGCCGTACGGCGACGGAGCGCGCGGCAGCGTCCTGCTGTGGCCGGACACCTTCACCAACCACTTCCACCCGCACGTCGGACAGGCGGCCGTGATCCTCATGGAGCACGCCGGCTGGCGGGTCGTCCTGCCCGAGGAGCCGCTGTGCTGCGGCCTGACCTGGATCTCGACCGGGCAACTCGCCACCGCCGAACGGGTGCTGGGCCGTACCGTGCGCAGGCTCGCCGAGCATGTCCGGGCGGGCGGCCTGGTGGTCGGCCTGGAGCCGAGCTGCACGGCGGTGTTCCGCTCGGACGCGCCCGAACTGTTCCCCGCCGACCAGGACGTACGGCGGCTGCGCGAGCGCACGGTCACGCTCGCCGAACTGCTCACCGAGCACTCCCCCGGCTACGAACCCCCGCAGGTTCCGGAACGCTCCGCGAAGGCCCTCGCCCAGGTGCACTGCCACCAGCACGCCGTACTGGACTGGCAGGCCGACCGGAAGCTCCTGCACCGCGCGGGAGTCGACGCCGAACGACTCGACTCCGGCTGCTGCGGCCTCGCCGGCAACTTCGGCTTCGAACCGGGCCACCTGGAGGTCAGCGAGGCGTGCGCGGAACGGGTGCTGCTCCCCCGGCTGCGCGAGGAGCCCCCGGAGACCGTGGTCCTCGCCGACGGCTTCAGCTGCCGCACCCAGATCCACCAACTCGACAGCGGCGGCCACGAGGGCGTCCACCTCGCAGAGCTGCTGGCGAGCGCTCTGCCGGGGACACCGGGCAGCGCGTACGGGGTGGCGCCGGGGGCGCGGCCCACTCCGCCGAGCCGCAGGGCGCAGGCACTGGCCCTGGCCGGAGCGGGCCTGGCGGGACTGACGGCGGCGGCCACGGCAGCCCGGTACCTCCGGAACACACCGTGACCTGATCCCGTCAGGGGCCCCCTCACACCACCAGTTCCCTCAGCTCCCCCCTGGCCCGCGCCACCCGGGACCGGATCGTCCCCACCGGACACCCGCTCACCCCGGCCGCCTCCTCGTACGACAGCCCCAGCAGCTGCGTGAGCACGAACGCCTCCCGCCGCTCGTCGGACAACGCCCCCAACAGGTCGCCCAGCACTATGCCGTCGTCGAATCCGGGCACACCCCGCGGCTGTGCCCGTTCGACCGCGTCCTGCCAGTCCGGGCCGTCGTACCGGCGGGGCCGGGCCGCCGCGTGCCGGTGTCCGTCGATCACCGCACGGCGGGCGATGGACAGCAGCCAGGCGCGTGCCGAGGACCGGCCCTCGAACCGGTGCAGACTGCCGAGCGCCCGCAGGAACGTGTCCTGGGCCAGGTCGTCCACGGACTGGGGGTCGGCGCAGAGGTGGGAGACGAAACGCAGCACGTCACGGTGCAGGGCACGGACGAAGTGGTCGACGGCTTCCGCGTCGCCGGTGCGGGCGGCGAGCGCCCAGGCGGTGGCGGAGGCGTCGGCGGACTCCCGTCGGGCGCGGGGGTCGGCGGGGGCGGGCAGGGTGGAAGTGATCACCAGGTGTCCTTCTCGGGTCAGCCGTGATCCGGACCGCACGGGCGCACACGGGTGCGCGGCGGTCCGGTGAGGGGACGGCCGTACGGCGCCCATGGCGGGCGTACGGCCACGGCCCGAGGCGCTCAGGGGCGGCCCCGGGTCACCGGCTGTCGTCAGGCGACAGCGGTCCCCGCGGGCGGACCCCGGTGGGTGATCGCGTGGCTGAGGAGGACGAGTCGCGGCGCCCGCTGCGAGCGGGGCCGCCGCAGCCGCGGGCGGTCCGGGACGGCGGGCGGGGCGAGCAGAAGCAGCCGCAGCGGGGCCGCCAGCCATCCGGCCACGGCCCGCAGGACGCGGAACGCGGCCCGCTCGCCGTACGCCAGCCAGAGCCCGGTGAGGAGCGCGGCGAGCAGGTGGGCGGCGTACATCCCGAACGGCACGAGGAACGAGAGGGCGTCGACACCCGACGAGGTCCCCATGGGGGCTGCGTCGAGGGAGTCCATGCCGCTCATGTGCATGGACTCCATGTGCATGCCGCCCATGTCCTGTGCCGCGTCCTGTGCCGCCGCCGTGGGTTGGGCGAGGGAGAACGCCGAGTGGAGGGCCGTCTGGGCTGCGACCACGACGGCCACGATCAGCGGCAGCCCGCGTTCCCGGCCGGCCAGACACCAGCCCGTGACCCCGGTCGCCACCAGGCCCGCGGTCAGTGTCCGGCCCGGCACCTCGGCACCGGACATGAGGACGTGGCCCAGGGCGGCGAGCAGCACACAGACGGCCGCGAACACCGCGGCCCGTACTGCGCGTGCGCACCACCCGGCTGTCATGGCGCCTCATCCTCCCATCCGGGCACCGGTCTCGACCTGTGGGTACGGAAATCCACCGGCCCTCCGCTCAGCGTGCCGTGCATGACCATCACGGGGCGCGGACGGGCGGTCCGAAGACCGCGTGCAGCGCGCCCTGGGCCGTGAAGGTCGTCGGCCGCCGAGCAGCCGGGCCGTCGTGAACCACCGGTACGAACCCGGCCGCCTGTGGTCCCAGACCTGCCCGCGGGCTTCGTCAGTAGATGTCCCGCACATAGCGCTTGTCGGTGGCGAGCTGCTTCACCCAGGCCGCCGCGCCCGCCTCGTCCAGACCCCCGTGCAGGACCGCGATGTCCCGGAGCGCCCGGTCGACGTCCTTGGCCATCCGGGAGGCGTCGCCGCACACGTAGAAGTGGGCGCCCTCCTGGAGCCAGGACCACAGCAGCGGGCCGTGTTCGCGCATCCGGTCCTGGACGTAGACCTTGGCGCGCTGGTCGCGCGAGAAGGCGGTGTCCAGACGGTCGAGGGTGCCGTCGGCCAGGAAGCCGGTCAGCTCGTCCTCGTAGTAGAAGTCGGTCGCCCGGTGCTGCTCGCCGAAGAACAGCCAGTTCGGGCCCCGGTGGCCGAGGGCCCGGCGCTGCTCCAGGAAGCCGATGAAAGGCGCGACGCCGGTGCCGGGGCCGATCATGACCATGGGCGTGGCGGAGTCGGCGGGCGGGCGGAAGTGCGGGGAGCGCTGGACGTGGACGGGCACCGGGGTGTCCGCGGCCGCGTCGGCGAGGAACGGCGAGCAGACGCCCTGGCGGGGCCTGCCGTGCAGGTTCTCGTACCGCACGACGGAGACGGTGAGCGACACCAGGTGCGGGTCGGTCAGCGGGCTGGACGATATGGAGTACAGGCGCGGCTGGAGGCGTGGGAGGATCCGCGCCCACTCCTGCGGGCCGGCTTTCACGGCGTACTCCGTGATCACGTCCACGGCCTGCCGGCCCCAGCCCCACTTGGCGAGCTCGTCCTTGTTGTCGGGCCGCAGGAGTTTCTTCAACTCCCTCGGGTCGCGGGTGTGTTCCGCGACGAACCGGAGCAGGCCGGGGGTGATCCGGGTGATGTCGAGGTGGCGCAGGAACGCCTCACCGAGCGCCACCTCGCCCACGCCGTCGACGTCCACCGCGGCCTGTGCGTCGAGACCGGTGACGGCCAGCCACTCCTCGACCAGGCCGGCCGAGTTGAGCGGACGGATGCCGAGGGCGTCGCCCGCCTCGTACAGCAGCGGGCTCTCACCGTCCCGGGTGTCGAAGGTGAACCTGCGGACCTCCTTGCCGGCGCCGGGCAGGCTCAGGAGGCGGTTGCCGGTGAGGCGGGCGAGGACGGGGGCGGTCCTCTTCGCGCGGGGCGGGGGGACGGAGAGCGCCGGAGCGGTCGGCCGGACCACGGCGGGGGCAGGCCCGTGCGGGCCGGGTGCCGGTGTGTCGGTCAGCGCCGTCAGCACCTGGTCCAGCCAGCCGTGGGCCGCGTCCTCGAAGTCCGGCTCGCAGTCCGTGCGCGGGGCGAGCCGCAGCGCGCCCAGTTCGTCGAGGCGCTGGTCGAGCCGGCGGCCGTGTCCGCAGAAGTCGTCGTACGACGAGTCGCCGAAGGCGAGTACCGCGTACCGCCGGCCCTCCAGACGAGGGGTGCCGGGGTCGGTCAGGGTCTCCCAGAAGCCGCTGCCGTTGTCGGGGGCGTCGCCGTCGCCGAAGGTGCTGGTGATCAGCAACAGGTCGGCGCCGGGCGGGAGTTCACCGAGGTCGGCCTGGTCCATGCCGACCAGGGACGTGCGGTGGCCGACGGTGGTGAGCCGAGCCGCGGTGGCGGCGGCGAACTCCTCGGCGTTGCCGGTCTGCGAGGCCCAGAGGATCACGACCTCACGGCGCAGGGCCGCGACCGGGGGGCGCACGGCCAAGGACGGGGTGGACGGTGTGGTGGTGGACGGTGTGGTGGCCGCCCGTGAGTACATCCCGGCGAGTGTGCCGTTCACCCACAGGGCGTGCTCGGGGCTGAAGGGCGCGTCGGGCGGCAGCACCGGAACCCCGGCCGCACCGGCCGGGACCCCGGCGAGGAAGCCGACCAGGTACTGGCGCTCCTGCGCGGTGAGGACGGGTGGCGGAGCCGGGTCGAGACCGAAGACCGACGCGGCCGCGGACGCGACTTCGGCGGCCGCGGCTCCCTCGGGCGCGGCCGCCGAGGCCGTCCCCGGCACCGGAGGGGCCACCGGAACCGGAGCCACCGCGGCGCCCGGAGTCCGCACGGCCACCGGCGTGGGCACCCGCGTCAGCGACACCGCGCACACCTTGAACTCCGGCTGGAACGACAGCGGATCGACGGCGTCGTTCGTCACCGCGTTGACGCTCAGGTACTCCCCGAACAGGTCGTTCCAGTGGAAGGGCGCGAAGCAGCACCCCGGCCGCACCCGGTCCGTCACCACGGCGGGCAGCACGGCCCGCCCGCGCCGCGAGGCCACCTCGACGGAGTCGCCGTCGGTCACCCCCAGAGCCGCCGCGTCCTGCGGATGCAGCTCCACGAACGGCCCGGGGTTCAGCTTGTTCAGCTTCGCCACCTTCGCCGTCTTGGTCAGCGTGTGCCACTGGTGCTGGAGCCGCCCGGTGTTCAGGACGAAGGGGTAGTCGTCGTCCGGCATCTCGGCCGGCGGGAGGTGCGGCCGGGCGTGGAAGACGCCCCGCCCGCTCGCGGTGGGGAACTTCAGCGTCCCGTCCTCCCCCACGTACCGGATCGGGTTGCGGTCGGGCCCGTCCTCGCTCGCCGCCGGCCACTGCACCGGCGTCGACCGGAGCCGCTCGTAGGAGACCCCGCGCAGGTCCCAGCCGGTCTTCGGGTTCCAGGCCCGCTTGATCTCCTCGAAGACGTCCTCGGCACTGTCGTACGAGAACCCCTTCTCGTACCCCATCTCGCAGGCGACGGCGGCGATGAGGCGCCAGTCGGCCATCGCCTCGCCGGGCGGGTCGGCGACCGCCGGTGTCAGCGTGAGGTTGCGCTCGCTGTTGACGAAGACGCCCTCGCCCTCCGTCCACAGCGCGCCGGGCAGCACGACATCGGCGTACGCGTTGGTCTCGGTGTCGGCGAAGACGTCCTGGGTGACGACGAACTCGGCGGCTTCCAGGCCCTCGATGACCGTGCGGCGGCCCGCGACGGAGGCGACCGGGTTGGTGCAGATGATCCAGCACGCCTTGATCTCGCCGTCGGCCATCTTCCGGAACATCTCGACGGTGCCCTTGCCGACGCCGTCGGCGCGCAGGGTGTCCGGCGGCAGTTCCCACAGCTCCTCGACGAAGGCCCGCTCCTCGTCGACGAGGACGGACCGCTGGCCGGGCAGGCCCGGACCCATGTAGCCCATCTCGCGGCCGCCCATCGCGTTGGGCTGGCCGGTGAGGGAGAAGGGGCCGCTGCCGGGGCGGCAGATGGCGCCCGTGGCGAGGTGGAGGTTGACCAGGGCGTTGGTGTTCCAGGTGCCGTGGGTGGACTGGTTGAGCCCCATGGTCCACAGGCTCATCCACTCACCGGCCGCCCCGATCAGCCGGGCCGCCTCCCGGATGTCCTCCTCGGCGAGGCCCGTCAGCCCGGCCACCGCGGCGGGCGTGCAGTCGGCGAGGAACTCCGGCATCGCCTCCCAGCCCTCGGTGTGGGCGGCGATGAAGGCGGGGTCGGTGTCGCCGTTCTCGTGCAGCAGGTGCAGCAGGCCGTTGAGCAGTGCGAGGTCGGTGCCGGGCTTGATCTGGAGGAACAGGTCCGCCTTCGCGGCGGTGGCGGTGCGCCGCGGGTCGACCACGATCACCTTGGCGCCCGCCGACCTCACCCGCTCCATCATCCGCAGGAACAGGATCGGGTGGCAGTCGGCCATGTTGGAGCCGATGACGAGGAACAGGTCGGCCTTGTCGAAGTCCTGGTACGAGCCGGGCGGGCCGTCCGCGCCCAGCGACAGCTTGTAGCCGGTGCCGGCGCTCGCCATGCACAGCCGGGAGTTGGACTCGATCTGGTTGGTGCGCAGGAATCCCTTGGCGAGCTTGTTCGCCAGGTACTGGGCCTCCAGGCTCATCTGCCCGGACACATAGAGCGCGACCGCGTCGGGGCCGTGCTCGTCGACGATCTCCCGCAGCCGCCGTGCCGTCTCGGTGATCGCCGTGCCGACGGCTTGCGGCACCGGCTCCGCGCCGCGCTCGGGCCGCACCAGGGCCGAGGTCAGCCGTCCGGGCGCGGCCAGCAGGTCGGCGGTGGTGGCGCCCTTGGTGCAGAGCTTGCCGAAGTTGGCGGGGTGCTCCTTGTCTCCGGACGCCTTCAGGACCGTCCGCCGTCCGTCCGGGCCCCTCCCGATGTCGAGGACCAGGCCGCAGCCCACACCGCAGTACGAGCAGACCGTCCGCACCACGGGCACGCCTCCTGAGCTCAGCCGGTTCGATCTCCACCGACCGTACGAAATGCCCATTACACCGATGTCTCCCGAGCCGTTCACCAGGGGTTACACCGCCCGCACAGCTGACCGGGCAGTGTTGTGAGCGCCGTCGCAGGGCACCGCGGCCCTGATCCGACGCGCCACAGACTTGGAACGGTTCCATTTCTTGAACCATTCGTGTTTGTGGGGGTAGGTTGGTCCCCATGACCGCCCCCCAGCCTCCGAACACCGCCGATGAGCTGCGCGGTGCCGGCCTGCGGGTGACGGCCGCGCGCGTCGCACTGCTCGAGACCGTCCGGGCCGGTGACCACCTCGCGGCCGACGCGATCGCCACGCGAGTGCGCGACCGTCTCGGCCACATATCCCTCCAGGCCGTGTACGAGGCCCTGCACTCGCTCACCGCGGCCGGCCTCGTGCGCCGCATCGAGCCGCCCGGCAGCCCGGCACGCTTCGAGGGACGGGTCGGTGACAACCACCATCACCTGGTCTGCCGGTCGTGCGGGACCGTGGTCGACGTCGACTGTGCCGTCGGTCACGCGCCCTGCCTGACAGCTTCCGACGACCGCGGCTTCTCGATCGACGAGGCCGAGGTCATCTACTGGGGCCTGTGCCCCGCCTGTTCCGCCCAAGGGCTCACATCAGCACCGTGATCCACCCAGTTCGGAAGGACTGACATGTCTGAGAACCACGACGCAATCGTCACCGACTCCAAGCCCGAGGGCACCGGTGGCTGCCCGGTCGCGCACGGGCGCGCCCCCCACCCGACCCAGGGCGGCGGCAACCGCCAGTGGTGGCCGGAGCGCCTGAACCTCAAGATCCTCGCCAAGGACCCGGTCGTCGCGAACCCGCTCGGCGCGGACTTCGACTACGCCCAGGCCTTCCAGGCCCTGGACCTGGACGCCGTGAAGCGCGACATCGCCGAGGTGCTGACCACCTCGCAGGACTGGTGGCCCGCCGACTTCGGCAACTACGGCCCGCTGATGATCCGGATGGCCTGGCACAGCGCCGGCACCTACCGCATCAGCGACGGCCGCGGCGGTGGCGGCCGTGGCCAGCAGCGCTTCGCGCCGCTGAACAGCTGGCCGGACAACGGCAACCTGGACAAGGCCCGCCGCCTGCTGTGGCCGGTGAAGAAGAAGTACGGCCAGTCCATCTCCTGGGCCGACCTCATGATCCTCACCGGCAACGTCGCCCTGGAGACGATGGGCTTCGAGACCTTCGGCTTCGGCGGCGGCCGCGCCGACGTCTGGGAGGCCGACGAGGACGTCTACTGGGGTCCCGAGACCACCTGGCTGGACGACCAGCGCTACACCGGCGACCGTGAGCTGGAGAACCCGCTCGGCGCGGTCCAGATGGGCCTCATCTACGTCAACCCCGAGGGCCCCAACGGCAACCCGGACCCGCTGGCCGCGGCCCGCGACATCCGTGAGACCTTCCGCCGCATGGCGATGAACGACGAGGAGACCGTCGCCCTCATCGCCGGTGGCCACACCTTCGGCAAGACCCACGGCGCCGGTCCGGCCGACGCGGTAGGCAACGACCCCGAGGCCGCCGACATGGCCGACCAGGGCCTGGGCTGGAAGTCCACCTACGGCACCGGCAAGGGCGGCGACGCCATCACCTCCGGTCTCGAGGTCACCTGGACCACCAAGCCCACCCAGTGGAGCAACGACTTCTTCGACATCCTCTTCGGCTACGAGTGGGAGCTCACCGAGTCCCCCGCCGGCGCCAAGCAGTGGGTCGCCAAGGACTCCGAGGAGATCATCCCGGACGCCCACGACCCGTCGAAGAAGCGTCGGCCCACGATGCTCACCACCGACCTCTCGCTGCGCTTCGACCCGATCTACGGCGAGATCTCCAAGCGCTTCCACGAGAACCCGGACCAGTTCGCGGAGGCCTTCGCCCGCGCCTGGTACAAGCTGACCCACCGTGACCTGGGCCCGAAGTCCCTGTACCTCGGCCCGGAGGTCCCGGAGGAGACCCTGCTGTGGCAGGACCCGCTGCCGCAGGCCGAGGGCGAGCCCATCGACGCCGCCGACGTGGCAGCCCTGAAGGCCAAGGTCCTGGAGACCGGCCTCACGGTCTCGCAGCTCGTCTCCACCGCGTGGGCCTCGGCGTCCACCTTCCGCGGCAGCGACAAGCGCGGCGGTGCCAACGGTGCCCGCATCCGCCTGGAGCCCCAGCGCGGCTGGGAGGTCAACGACCCCGAGCAGCTCGCGCAGGTGCTGCGCGTCCTGGAGGGCGTCCAGGCGGAGTTCAACACCGGTGCGAAGAAGGTCTCCCTGGCCGACCTGATCGTCCTCGCGGGTGCCGCGGCGGTCGAGAAGGCCGCCAAGGACGCCGGCTACGCCGTGGAGGTCCCCTTCACGCCGGGCCGTGTGGACGCGACCGAGGAGCACACCGACGTCGAGTCCTTCGCCGCCCTTGAGCCGGTCGCGGACGGCTTCCGCAACTACCTCGGCAAGGGCAACCGCCTGCCGGCCGAGTACCTGCTGCTCGACAAGGCGAACCTGCTCACCCTGAGCGCCCCCGAGATGACCGTCCTCGTCGGTGGCCTGCGGGTCCTCGGCGCCAACCAGGGCGGCACGGCGCACGGCGTCTTCACCGACCGTCCGGGCGTCCTGACCAACGACTTCTTCGTCAACCTGCTCGACCTGGGCACGACCTGGAAGTCCACCTCTCAGGACCAGACGGCGTTCGAGGGCCGTGACGCGGAGACCGGCAAGCTGAAGTGGACCGGCACCCGTGCCGACCTGGTCTTCGGCTCCAACTCCGAGCTGCGCGCGCTCGCCGAGGTCTACGCGAGCGACGACGCCAAGGAGAAGTTCGTGAAGGACTTCGTCGACGCGTGGGTCAAGGTCTCGAACCTGGACCGCTTCGACCTGGTCTGAGCGTCCGAGTGAGGCAGGGGCCGGTCCGTGTGGACCGGCCCCTGCGTCATGTCCGAGACGAGAGCGTGGCGACGAACTTCCCGAGCCGTGCGATGCCCTCGCGCAGCTCCTCGGCGGAGGCCGCGTAGGACAGCCGTACATGCGTGTCGGCGGTTCCCACCCCGAAGTCCCGCCCCGGGGTGAGCGCGACCTGCGCCTCCTCCAGCGCCCGTCCGCAGAACTCCCACGAGGTGAGCCCGGTGCCGCTGACGTCGAAGTAGACGTAGAACGCCCCGTCGGGCGGCACGGGCACCGGCAGCCCGATCTGTGCGAGCCCGTCGAGGACGAGGGTCCGCCGCCGCCCGAACTCGGCCCGCCGCTCCTCGCACACGGCGAGCGACTCGGGCGTGAAGCACGCGAGCGCGGCGTGCTGGGCGGGGGTGGAGGCGCAGATCATGTAGTTCTGCGCCAGCCGCTCCATCGCCGGTACGAGCACCTCGGGCACCACGCACCAGCCCAGCCGCCAGCCGGTCATCCCGAAGTACTTCGAGAAGCTGTTGATGACCACGGCTTCCGGGTCGTACGACAGCACACTGCGCGGCGGCCGCCCGTGCTCGTCGTGATCGCCGAGGTCAAGGTAGATCTCGTCGACGATCCGCCACGCGTCCCGCTTACGGGCGAGCTCGCAGACGGCGGCCAGCTCGTCGGGCGGGACGGAGGTGCCCGTCGGGTTGGAGGGGCTCGCGACCATGATCCCGCGGGTGCGGTCCGTCCAGTGCGAGCGCACGGAGCCGGTGTCCAGCTGGTACCGGGACTCCGCCGACGTGGGCACGAGGGTGACCCGCGCCCCGAAGCTCTCGGCGATCTGCCGGTTGCAGGGGTAGGAGGGATCGGCGATGAGCACCTCGTCGCCGGCGTCCACGAGCGCGGCGGCACCCAGCACCAGCGCGGCGGACGCCCCGGCGGTCACGACGACCCGGCCGGGATCGACGTCCACACCGTGCCGCTCACCGTGGAACCGCGCGATGGCCAGCCGCAGTTCGGGCAGTCCGAGCGCCCCCGTGTAGCTCATGGGCCGGCTGCCCACGGCACCGCGCAGGGCCTCGATCACGGCAGGCGGCGCCCCGAAGTCCGGTTCGCCGAGGCTGAGTTTGACGACATGGTGCCCCTCAGCCTCCAGCGCGGCGGCGTGCTTGCCGAACTCCATGGCGTAGAACGGCGCGACGGACTGGGCGCGTTGCGAGATCCTCATGCGGCGGCCTTCCGGGGGTCATGTGGTCGAGGGGTCCAGAGGGGCCACGCTCTCGGGCGGGATGTCAGCGCCATCGTGCCGCAGGAACCCGTGACCGGGGTAATCGTGTGCCGCGGCGCCGACCGGGAAGGCGGTTGTTCGGGCCGGCTCGCCGGCCCGTGACGTTCCCGCTTCGCGACCCTTCGGAGACCCGGCGTGACACTCGGTGGCAGACCCGCACCTCTCGCACAGGACACCACCCCCGACCTCGCGGCACGCAAGCAGCGGCTGCGCCGCCGTCTGGAGCGCCTGATCGGCGTGGCCGCGACCGAGGGCAACGACCTGGTGCCGCTGCGCAACGGTGATCAGATCTTCCCCGCGATGCTCGGAGCGATCCGTGCGGCCCGGCACACCATCGACATGATGACGTTCGTGTACTGGCGCGGGCAGATCGCCCACGACTTCGCCGACGCGCTGGCCGAACGCGCCCGCGCGGGGGTGCGGGTACGACTGCTGCTCGACGGCTTCGGCGCCAAGGAGATCGAGGGGCGGTTGCTGGACCTCATGAGCGCCGCGGGCGTGCAGGTGGCCTGGTTCCGCAAGCCGGCGTGGCTGTCGCCGTTCAAGCAGAACCACCGCTGCCATCGCAAGGCCCTCGTCGTCGACGAGGACACCGCCTTCACCGGCGGCGTCGGCATCGCGGAGGAGTGGTGCGGCGATGCGCGCAACCCTGCCGAGTGGCGGGACACCCATGTCCAGGTGCGCGGTCCGGCCGTCGACGGCATCGCGGCCGCGTTCGCCCAGAACTGGGCCGAGTGCCATGACGAACTCTTCGACACCCGCGACCGCTTCACGGAACACCCGCAGGCCGGCTCGTCGGTGGTACAGGTCGTCCGCGGCTCCGCGAGCATCGGCTGGCAGGACATGCAGACCCTCATCCGGATCATGCTCAGCTCCGCCGAGGAACGGTTCCGGCTGGCCACCGCCTATTTCGCCCCGGACGAGTACTTCATCGGCCTGCTGTGCGAGACCGCTCGGCGCGGGGTGCGGGTCGAGATCCTGCTGCCCGGTCCCCACACCGACCAGCGCGCCTGCCAACTGGCCGGTCAGCACCACTACACGCGTCTGCTCCGGGCAGGTGTGCACATACGTCAGTACCAGCCGACCATGATGCACGCCAAGATCATCACCGTGGACTCGGTGGCCTCCCTCATCGGATCCACCAACTTCAACCGGCGCTCCATGGACCACGACGAAGAGGTGATGCTCGCCGTCCTGGACGAGGAGTTCACCGCCGCCCTCGACCGGGACTACGAGACGGACCTCGAACGCAGTGTGGACATCGACCTGCACCGGTGGAGACGGCGGGCCGTGGTGCAGCGCGTCGGGGAAGCCGCGGTCGGACCGATCCGACGCTTCCTGTGAGACGACAGGTCGCCCCGGAACCACAAGGGGGTCCCGCCATGGATGACGCGGACCCCTCACTGCCGGCACCGCCCCGGTGCTGCTCGCGCCGCTGATCAGGGGCAGCCTCGTCCGGCGTCCGGGCGGTGCGCCGCATCCGGGCACCGGTCTCCAGGCCGGCCGGGACACACTGCGGTGGCCGGACATCGCCCCGGTCGCCGTGGCCCTGGTACCCGTTCTGCACCGTTCGGGCCCGGCGTGCTCGCGCGGGCGCGCGTCAGTCGGTGCTCAGCATGCCTTCGCGCAGACGGGCCAGAAGGCGGCTGATCAGACGCGAGACGTGCATCTGGGAGACGCCGAGCCGCTCGCCGATCTGCGCCTGGGTGAGTTCGTCGACGAACCGCCAGTGGATGATCTGCCGGTCCCGTTCGTCCAGTTCGGCGATCATCGGCGCCAGCGTGTGGAAGTCCTCGACCAGTGCGAGGGCGGCGTCCTCGTCGCCGATGAAGTTAGCCAGCGCGGCCTCGCCGTCCTCGCTGCCGTTGATCGCCGCGTCCAGGGAGGCCGACGTGTAGCCGTTGGAGGCCAGTTGGGCCTCGACGACCTCATCCTCCGGAAGGCTCATCAGCTCGGACAGTTCCGCGGTCGTGGGTGTGCGGCCCAGCCGGCTGTGCAGTTCCTCGTTGGCACGCGCCAGTTGGACACGGGCTTCCTGCAGACGCCGGGGCACGTGCACGGCCCAGGAGGTGTCGCGGAAGAAGCGCTTGATCTCCCCGACGATGTACGGGATGGCGAAGGAGGTGAACTCGACCTCGCGGGTCAGTTCGAACCGGTCGATCGCCTTGATCAGCCCGATCATGCCGACCTGGACGATGTCCTCCATCTCCTCCGGACCGCGGCTGCGGAACCGGCCGGCCGCGTAGCGGACCAGGGACATGTTCATCTCGATCAGCGTGTTGCGCGCGTACTGGTACTCGGGCGTGCCCTCCTCCACCACCGAGAGCTGGTCGAAGAACAGCTTGGACAACTGCCGTGCGTCCTTGGGCGCCACCTGGGACGGGTCCGCTATCTCCGGAACGTTCACAGTCTGCTCAGCGCTGTGCACGGTGGTTGCCCTCATGGTGCGCCCCTCCCGGCGATCGGTCTCGTCCTCGCAGGTCATTGACCTGGCAAGCACGCGTTTACCCCCTCTTGCGGAGCGCACACCACGGATGCGGAAAACATCCCGGTGCCCGCCCGACTTCCTCGTCTCATCCCGCCCTGCCCCTCGGAGCCTCGTCGGCGTCACCCCGCTCTCGCAGGGGTGAGCCATCCGCCGCCTGCGCGCCCTGTGCCGTGGCGAGCGGACCCAGATGCTGCGCGGCGCTGTCCAGCAGTCCGAGGTCGGCCTTGGTGTGCGCGATGGCGGCGTCGATCAGGACGGCGACCAGCGGCTCGTGGGAGTGGGCGCGGCGCTGCTGCGCCAGGCCCGCAAGCTCCGACAGGTACGTCTGCCGCTGCGACTCGATCAATGTGGCCAGGGCCTGTGGGCCCAGCGCGACAGCGCCGAGGAGCTTCAGAAACAGCTCGTCGCGGAAGCCGCCGACGCGCACCCAGGGGGTGGTCGCCCACGAGCGCAGCTCGGCGTCGCCCGCTTCGGTGAGCGTGTAGAGGTTCTTGTCGGGCCGGTCGGTCTGCGTGACCTGCGAGCGCGAGACATAGCCGTCACGGACCAGCCGTTCGAGGATCTGGTAGAGGTGCCCGATGTTCAGGCCGCCCCACTGCGGGCCGACGGCCTCCTCGAACCGGGCCTTGAGTTCGTATCCGTGATTCGGTCGCCGGGTCAGCAGCGCGAGCACGGCGTGATGGAGCGGCATACACGTCCCTTCTACATTGTGACAACATACCCCTGCATTGTCGCAATGCAGGGGCGGCGATCCACGTGCGCGATGAGGGCGAGGCTGCATACATGGCTGTGAGCGTGACGTTGCGCGGGGTGAGCCGCCGGTATCCCGGGCTGACCGCTCTGGACGGGATCGACCTGGAGGTCGCGGCCGGCGAGGTGGTGATGCTGACCGGGCCGTCCGGCGCCGGCAAGTCCACCGTCCTGCATGTGACGGGCGGCATGGACCAGCCCGACGAGGGGCACGTCGAGATCGACGGCACCCGACTGACACCCCGGGACCTGGACCGTCACCGGCGGCGTGTCGGCTTCGTCTTCCAGCGCTTCCACCTGCTGCCCGCGCTGACCGCGCTGGACAATGTGCTCGCCCCCGTCCTGCCGCGCAGAGTGGACTTCGACCGGCGTGCGCGCGGCATGGAGCTGCTCGAAGCCGTGGGCCTGGACCAGCGGGCCGACGCCCTGCCCTCGCAGTTGTCGGGCGGCCAGCAGCAACGCGTCGCCGTCGCACGGGCGTTGATCAACCGGCCGGGACTGTTACTGGCCGACGAGCCCACGGGCAACCTGGACAGCGTCATCGGGCGGGAGATCATCGACCTGCTGATGTCGCTGCGCGAGCGCTACGGGATGACGATGCTGATCGCCACGCACGACCCCGAGGTCGCCGCGGGCGGTGACCGGGTGGTGCGGCTTCAGGACGGCAGGATCACATCGGACCAGCGGATCACGCCGTCCGGCGACGTGCTGCACCGGCTGGGGGGCCTGCGCCCGTGATGACGATGATCCTCGACCAGCTGCGACGGCGGCGCGGGCGCGCGCTGGCCCTGGCCGCCGGAATCCTGGTGGCGGCGACCAGTTTCACCCTGCTGACCGCGACGGTGAGCACGAGCCAGGCGACCACCGTGGGCACGGTACGGAAGAACTCACGCTCCGCGTACGACGTCCTGGTACGCCCGCCCGACTCCCAGACGGACGTGGAACGGCGGAGCGGTCTGGTCACGCCGAACTTCCTGTCCGGCACGTTCGGCGGCATCACCGTCGACCAGTACCGGCGCATCCGCGACATGGCCGGGATCGACGTGGCCGCACCGGTCGCCAACATCGGCTACCTCATGGTCGCGAGCACCGTCACGGTGGACGTGTCCCGCTTCCTGGACGGGTCGGCGTCCCGGCAGATCCTGCGCCTCCGCCCCACGCTCACCTCCGGACTGGGCAGCTATCGCACCTCGGACGAGTACGTCTACCTCACGCGCTCCCCCCTGACGTCGGCGTCGGAGTCGGACGGCCTCTTCGAGTCCGACACCCTGGAGACGGGTGCGGCCGACAAGAGCACCCAGCGGTACCGGATCAAGGGGAAGTACGACGTCTGCTACTACTTCAACTGGGACAAGACCGAGCAGACCGAGTTCAACCTGGATCTGCCGTTGAAGCCGAACATCATCGCCGAGGACCTCAGGGACAGGTCGCCGTTCGACCCGGACCTGAGTTCGCGGATGAACTGCCAGTCCGGCCAGGACAAGGCCACGATCGACGTTCCGGTCAGTTACCCCGTGCTGCTGGCCGCCATCGACCCGGTGGCCGAGGACCGGCTGGTGGGCCTGGGCGACACCATCGCCTCGGGCCGGATGCTCACCGAGCAGGACAAGCCGTGGCGGGTGTCGGGCGCCAAGAGCGTCCACGGACAGCACGACTCCTACATCCCCGCGCTGCTCAGCGACGCCCCGCTGACCACCGGCACGCTCGACGCCACGGTCGAGCGGCTCGACGTCGGCGACCCGGCCGAGCTGCCCTCGAAACTGGGCAACCCGTCAGCCGCAAGCTTCGTCCGTGACCTGCACGGCACCCCGGTGGGCACGACCCGCGTCGACCTGAGCAAGGGCTACCGGAAGGCACTGACCGAGGACTCGTTCGACACCGGCAGCTACTGGACGGTCGGCCCGGTCACCTATCGCCGGACCTCCGACGGCGACCTCGCCGCGCAGCCGCAGCCCCCGCAGAAGCCCAGCCTGTGGATCACCAACTCGAACCGGCAGCCGTTCCCCAACGTCCCCGAGGAGAACCACCAGGGCACCCAGTACCGGAAGGTGACCAGCCACGCCGCCACGGACTGCATCGGCCTGGGCAGGTGCGACGGCGTGGACTCCGGACGCCTGCCCAATCCCTTCGTCCGCCTGGTCGGCCGCTATGACACCGGCAGACTGCCCGGCTTCTCGCCCCTGTCCGACACCCCGCTGGAGACCTACCAGACACCGCAGGTCACCGGTGCGGACAGCGCGACCCGGGCGAAGCTGCACGGCAAGCCGTTGCAGCCCGACCGCAACCTGGGCGGCTACGTCAGCCCGCCGCCCACCATGCTGACGACGATGGACTCCATCACCGCGCTCACCAAGAGCCGTCGGGTCCCGAGCCTCCAGGACAAGGCGCCGGTCAGCGCGATCAGGATCCGGGTCGCCGGAGTGACCGGCGTCGACACCGCCTCCCGGGCGCGGGTGAACGCGGTGGCCGGGAAGATCCGGGCCACCTACCCCCGGCTCCAGGTCGACGTCACCGTCGGCAGCTCGCCCGCACCGCAGACGGTGGCACTGGCCGACTCGGCACAGGTGACGGAGCGTTGGGTCGCCAAGGGCGTGGCGCTGCGCATTCTCCGGGCGGTGGACACCAAGAGCGCGGTGCTCTTCCTGCTGGTCCTCGTCGTGTGCGCACTCTTCCTCGGCCAGGCCGCGCTGGCCTCGGTGCGCTCACGTCGCACCGAGATCGGCACGCTGCGCTGCCTCGGCTGGAGCGGCGGCGAAGTGCTCCGCCTGGTCCTCGCCGAACTGGCGCTGATCGGCCTCGCCGCCGGAGCCGTGGGCACGGTGCTCGCGTACGTGCTGGGCCGGGTGCTGGGCCAGCCGGAAGCCGGCGCCAAGTCACTCCTCGTGCTCCCGGTGGCACTCCTCCTGGCCACGGCGGCGGGCCTGATCCCCGCCTGGCTCGCCACCCGGCTGGGACCGATGGAAGCCGTCCGGCCCCCGGTGACGGCGGCCCGCCGCCCGCACCCGGTGCGTTCGGTGGCCGGACTGGCCATGCTCAACCTGCTGCGGGTGCGGGGCCGCACGCTGCTGGGTGCGGCAGGGCTGGCGCTGGGAGTGGCCGCCTTCACCGTGCTGCTCGCCCTGACGCTGGCCTTCCGGGGCGAGGTGGCCGGGTCGCTGCTCGGCAGTGCCGTGGTGGCGCAGGCGCGCGAGGCCGACTACCTCAGCGTCGCCCTCTCCCTACTGTTGGGCGCCGCCGGCGCCATCGACGTCCTGGTCATCTCGCAGCGCGAACGTGCCGCCGATCTCGCGGTGCTGCGGGCGACCGGCTGGACCAACCGCGAGCTCGCGAAGCTGACCCTCTACGAGGGAATCGGACTGGCTCTGCTGGGCGGCCTGTCCGGTGCCGTGATCGGTCTGGCCGGGGTGCTGACCCTCGGCCGGGGCGTGCTGCAAGGTCACCTGTTCCCGGTCGCCGGCGCCGCGCTGCTGGCCACGCTCGCGGCGACCGCCCTGGTGGTGGTGGCTCTGACGGTGCCGATCCGGGGGCTCTCCCGGATCGCCCCCGCCCATCTGCTCGCCGCCGACTGAGCCGAGCCGCCGACGACGGCTTCGCACAGCGGAAGTCCGCGGAACCCGTCCGCACCGGAGCCCCCGCAGGTCAGACCCCCTTTGCAGCGGGCTCCAGAATCGCGACGCACTCCATGTGATGCGTCATCGGGAAAAGGTCGAACACACGGAGCGTCCGCACCCGGTACCCCCCGTCCCGGAAGTACCCCAGGTCCCGCGCCAGCGCCGCCGGGTCGCAGGCGACGTACGCGATGCGGCGCGCGCCCAGGGACGACAGGTGCCCGACGGTCTTGCGGCCCGCGCCCGCGCGCGGCGGGTCGAGGACGATGAGGTCGACCTCGGTGATGCCGGTGCGCGGCAGGACGCTCTCGACCTTGCCCTGTTCGATGCGGACCCGGTCGAAGGAGGCGAGGTTGTGGCGGGCGTCCTCGACCGCGCGCTTGCCGGACTCGATGCCGAGGACCGCGCCCTTCTCACCGAGGCGGTCGGCCAGCGCCCCCGCGAACAGGCCGACACCGCAGTACAGGTCGAGCGCCATCTCGCCCTTGCGCGGCAGCAGGCCCTGCATGACCGCCTTCACCAGGGTGTCGGCCGCCTGCGGGTGGACCTGCCAGAAGCCGCCGCTGCCCACCCGGTGGGTGCGGCCGTCGGCGCGCTCGCGCACGAAGGCCCGGCCGTGGACGCGGTGGACGCCGCCGTCCTTCTCCTCCACGCGCATCACGGAGACGGGCTTGTCGAGTTCCACCAGGGGAAGGCGGGCGCCCGGGCGGGGCTCCAGGATGACCATGCGGTCCTGGGAGCCGGTCGCCGCGATCGCCTCCACGGACGCCATCCCGGACCAGTCGCGCTCCTCGATGCCCAGCTCGCTCACGCCCGGCGCGGCGATCATGCAGTGCTCGATCGGCTCGACCTCGTGCGAACGGTGGCGGCGCAGACCGGCGTTGCCGTCGGCGTCCACCGCGTACTGCACGCGGGTGCGCCAGGCGGGCACCTCGCCGGCCGGCAGCTTGTCGCCCTCGGCCGGCATCACGGTGCCGTCCCAGCCGGCCTCCTCCGGGGTGAGACCGGCGAGCCGCTTCAGCTGCTCGGCGACCACCTCGCCCTTGAGACGCCGCTGGGCCCCGGGCTTCGCGTGCTGCCAGTCGCAGCCGCCGCACCGGCCGGGACCGGCGTAGGGGCAAGGCGCCTCGATGCGGTCCTTGGAGGCCGACAGGATCTCCACGGCATCGGCACGCAGGAAACGCGCCCCCTCCTCGCCCTCGGTGACCCGGGCCACGACCCGCTCACCGGGCAGCGTGTGCCGGACGAACAGCACCTGGCCGTCGTCCGTGCGGGCGATGCAGTGCCCGCCGTGGGCGACGGGGCCGACCTCGACCTCGAATTCCAGCCCCACCAGCGATTTCTTCGGTTCTGCCTGCATGGCGGGGTGACTCCACAACGTCAAGGGAAGGGGCGGGAAGACGGCCCGCCGGGACAACAGCCCACCAGTCTACTTGGGCGCCGAGGGCTCCTTCGCCCGCTCGGCCGGACCGCGCCGCACCGAACCCGGCGCGTTCCACTCCTGCCGCCTGCGGGCCCGCAGCTTCGCCGCCTCCGAGGACTGGAGCTGATAGGGCACCGAGGTCACCATGACCCCGGGCGTGAACAGCAGCCGGCCCTTGAGCCGGAGCGCGCTCTGGTTGTGCAGCAGGTGCTCGTACCAGTGGCCGACCACGTACTCGGGGATGATCACGGACACCGCGTCGCGCGGCGACTCCTTGCGGAGCCCCTTGACGTAGTCGATGATCGGCCGCGTGATCTCGCGGTACGGCGAGTCCAGCACCTTCAGCGGTACGTCGATCCCGCGCCGCTCCCACTCCGCGCGCAGCGCCTTGGTCTCCGTCGGGTCGACGTTGACGCTCAGGGCCTCCAGCGAGTCCGAGCGCATCAGCTTGGCGTACGCCAGCGCCCGCAGCGCCGGGCGGTGGATCTTGGAGATCAGGACCACGGAGTGGACGCGGGAGGGCCGCAGGGTGTCGTCGCTGGGGCCGTCGGGCGCGGCGAGCTCCTCGGCGACGCGGTCGTAGTGCTTACGGATCGCCGTCATCGTCGCGTAGAAGATGCACATGCCCAGCAGGGCGACCCAGGCGCCGTGGGTGAACTTGGTGACCAGGACGACCACCAGGACGAGCCCGGTGAAGAAGGCGCCGAAGGCGTTGATGGCGCGGGAGCGGATCATGTGGCTGCGCTTCGCGGCGTCCTTCTCGGTCGCCAGGTGGCGGTTCCAGTGCCGGACCATGCCGGTCTGGCTGAGCGTGAAGGACACGAACACGCCGACGATGTAGAGCTGGATCAGCCGGGTCGAGTCGGCGCCGTAGATCCACACCAGGAGTCCGGCCGCACCGGCCAGCAACACGATGCCGTTGGAGAAGGCGAGGCGGTCGCCGCGGGTGTGCAGCTGACGCGGGAGGTAGCGGTCCTGGGCGAGGATCGAGCCCAGCAGCGGGAAGCCGTTGTAGGCGGTGTTCGCGGCGAGGAACAGCACCAGCGCGGTGGCCGCGGCCAGCACGATGAACAGGAAGCTGCCCTTGCCGAAGACGGCCTCGGCGACCTGGGAGATCACCGGGTTCTGGACGTAGTCGGAACCGACGGCGACACCGTTGTGGATGAGGTCGACGGCCGGGTTCTCGGCCATGCGCACGTTGGTGGCCATGGCCAGGCCGATGATCCCGCAGAACATGGTGACGGCCAGCAGGCCCATCGCCGCGAGGGTGGTCGCCGCGTTCTTCGACTTGGGCTTGCGGAAGGCCGGCACACCGTTGGAGATCGCCTCGACACCGGTGAGCGCGGCACAGCCGGAGGAGAAGGCGCGCAGCAGCAGGAAGACCAGTGCGAAACCGGCCAGACCCTGGTGTTCGGCCTTGATGTGGTAGTCCGCCGTCGGCGCCCGCATGGTGTCATCGAGGACCAGGCCGCGGAACGCTCCCCACGCGATCATGATGAAGACGCCCGCGACGAAGACGTAGGTCGGGATCGCGAAGAGCGAGCCGGACTCCTTGACCCCGCGCAGGTTCATCAGCGTCAGCAGGATGATCACGGCGATCGCGCAGAACACCTTGTGCTCGACCACGAAGGGGATCGCGGAGCCGAGGTTCTCGATGCCGGAGGCGATGGAGACGGCGACCGTGAGGACGTAGTCGACGAGCAGGGCGCTGGCGACCGTGAGCCCGGCCTTGGGGCCGAGGTTGGTGTTGGCCACCTCGTAGTCGCCGCCACCGCTCGGGTAGGCGTGCACGTTCTGACGGTAGGAGGCGACCACCGTGAACATCAGAACGACGACCGCGACGGCGATCCAGGGGCTGAAGTGGTACGCCGACACGCCCGCGATGGACAGGACCAGCAGCACCTCGCCGGGCGCGTACGCCACGGAGGACAGCGGGTCGGAGGCGAACACGGGAAGGGCGATGCGCTTCGGCAGGAGCGTTTCCCCGAGCCGATCACTGCGCAGTGCGCGCCCGATCAGAATCCGTTTGGGCACGTCGGTCAGTTTGGACACAACAGAGAAGCGTAAGCGTTCGAACGGGCGGACAACCACCCGGCACCCCGCATCTGCTCTCCGGGTGAAATACGCATGTGCCCGGCTACGGATTCCGCAGGTGGGTGAAGCGGCATGCCTATATGACAGGACCCCGCCCCCTACCGGCCCCGGAGGTTCCATGCACACGACCGCAGAGCTGATCGGCGCCGCGGCCACCCTCGTCGGCCTCGGATTCCTGACTCTTGCGAGCGTCCGCAGCATCAGCCGCCGCTGAACGGCACGAAGTCGGGGCAACCGTGCACAGGGGTGCCGTCGTCCTACCGCGCGTGTGTAGCTTGGGCGTCGGTCTGAGACCCTGATGTGGCTGAGCAGTACTTATTGACACCGGAAGGACGGTCGTGCACATCGTCATCATGGGCTGCGGGAGAGTGGGTTCCGCTCTCGCCCAGACCCTGGAGCAACAGGGGCACACGGTCGCCGTGATCGACCAGGACCCCACCGCCTTCCGACGACTGGGCTCCGGTTTCGGCGGTCGTCGTGTCACCGGAGTCGGCTTCGACCAGGACACCCTGCGCGAGGCGGGCATCGAGGAGGCGGGCGCCTTCGCCGCGGTCTCCAGCGGCGACAACTCCAACATCATCGCCGCCCGGGTGGCCCGCGAGATGTTCGGCATCGAGAACGTCGCGGCCCGGATCTACGACCCCCGGCGCGCCGAGGTCTACCAGCGCCTCGGCATCCCGACGGTGGCCACGGTCCGCTGGACGGCGGACCAGATGCTGCGCCGTCTGCTGCCGTCCGGCGCGGAGCCGTTGTGGCGCGACCCCACCGGCGGTGTCCAGTTGGCCGAGGTGCACGCCTCGACCGCCTGGGTCGGCCACAAGATCAGCAAGATGCAGGAGGAGACGGGCGTCCGCGTCGCGTTCCTCACCCGCCTCGGCGAGGCCATCCTGCCCACCTCGCAGACGGTGCTGCAGGAGGGCGACCTGGTCCACGTGATGATGCGCACGGACGACATCGAGAAGGTCGAGGCGTCCTTCGCCGAGGGCCCCGAAGAGGAGGGCGGTCACTGATGAGGGTCGCCATTGCCGGTGCCGGTGCGGTCGGCCGCTCGATCGCGGGCGAACTGCTGGAGAACGGCCACGAGGTCCTTCTCGTCGACAAGGCGCCGACCGCCATCTCGGTCGAGCGCGTCCCGCAGGCGGAGTGGCTGCTCGCCGACGCCTGCGAGATCACCTCCCT
Source organism: Streptomyces sp. SAI-135 (assembly GCF_029893805.1). Classification (NCBI taxonomy): domain Bacteria; kingdom Bacillati; phylum Actinomycetota; class Actinomycetes; order Kitasatosporales; family Streptomycetaceae; genus Streptomyces; species Streptomyces sp. SAI-135. The sequence goes on along the minus strand of NZ_JARXYP010000002.1, from coordinate 6,834,847 downwards.
GGACGAGGCCGCGCTCCAGCGCTGCAACGTCGTGATCGCCGCGACCGGCGACGACAAGGTCAACCTGGTCGTCTCCCTGCTGGCGAAGACGGAGTACGGCGTCCCGCGGGTCGTCGCCCGGGTGAACAACCCGAAGAACGAGTGGCTGTTCAACGAGTCCTGGGGCGTGGACGTCGCCGTCTCCACCCCGCGTCTGATGTCCGCCCTGGTCGAGGAGGCGGTGAGCGTCGGCGACCTGGTCCGCCTGCTCCGCTTCAGCCACGGCGACGCGAACCTCGTCGAGCTGACCCTGCCGGAGGAGTCGGCGCTGGCCGGCACCACGGTCGGCGACGTGGAGTGGCCCGAGGACACTTCCCTGGTCACCATCATCCGCGGCACCCGCGTCCTCACCCCGACCCAGGACGACTCCCTTGAGGCCGGCGACGAGCTCCTGTTCGTGGCGGCCCAGGCCCGCGAGGAGCAGCTGGAGGACCTGCTGTCGGTCCGCAAGGAAGAAGCTTCTTAGGCGCTACGACGACGGAGGGCGCCCCGCGTGTGCGGGGCGCCCTCCGTCGTCGTAGCGCGATCTAGGCTTCTCGCCTGTGCCGTCCGCCCGCGACCTCACCCTGCTCGGCACGCTCCGCCGCCGACGCGGCCTTGCGTTCCTCCTCGGCCTTCTCCTCGGCCTCCATCTCCGCGAACACGTCGATCGGAGCCGGCGCCTTCGCGAGGAAGACCCACGTCAGCCATACGGCGAGCAGGAAGGGCGGGATCTTCAGGGCGACCAGGACCCAGCCGAGCTGTGCGGTGTCGGCCCACCAGTACAGCGGGAAGAGGATCGCGCACTTGGCGAGCAGGATGCCGCCCCAGGCGTAACTGGCCTTGGCGTACGCCTTCTTGCGGCCGGGGTTGCGGGTCCGCCAGGAGAGGTTCTCCTTGAAGACCGGGCCGAGGATGAGGCCCATCAGCGGCACACCGGCGAGCGTGGTGATGACGTACGCCAGGCCCAGGCCCAGGGTGTACAGCATGCCCGGCAGGTAGAAGTTCTTGGCGTTGCCGGTCATCATCGCGAAGACGACACCGAAGGCGACGCCGAAGACCCCGCTGAAGGCGTGCTTGACGGTGTCCCGCATGACCAGGCGGACCACGACCAGCAGCAGGGACACCGCGAGCGCGGCGATCGCCGACAGGTGCAGGTCCTTGTTGATCGTGAAGATCGTGACGAAGAGCAGGCCCGGCAGAACCGTCTCGACCATGCCCCGGACGCCGCCGAACGCCTCGAACAGGGCGGCCTCGGTCACCGCCCGTGCGTCGTCGGCCTGCGTGTCTTCGGTCGGCTTGTCGAGGGACGTCACCGGCTACTCCCGTCCGAGGGGTCGGAGTTCGTACTTCGGATTGAACAGCACCCGGCGGCCCCGGCTCATCGAGATCCGCCCGGAGGCGATCAGCTTGCGCCCGGGCTCTATCCCGACGATGGAACGCCGGCCGAGCCACACCACGTCCAGGGCGGCGGAGCCGTCGAACAGCTCGGCCTCCAGGGCCGGGACGCCCGCGCGCGGACGCAGGGTGACCGTGCGCAAGGTACCAGTAACAGTCACGATCTGACGGTCGTGGCAGTCGCCGATCCTGGTGCAGCCGGTGGTGTCGGTGTCCTCCCGCAGCTCCTCGGACTCCAGGTCCTCCTGCGACGAGGAGAGCCGGTCGAGCATGCGCCGGAACCGGCCCACCGGCTTCTCGGAACGAGGAACAGCACTCATATCCGAAAGCGTACCGGGGTGCGCCGACAGCGTTGTACCCGCAGCACTAGCGTTCGAACCGGTATCCCATGCCCGGTTCGGTGACGAAGTGCTTGGGGTGCGAGGGATCCGCCTCCAGCTTCCGCCGCAGCTGGGCCATGTAGACCCGCAGGTAGTTCGTCTCCGTCCCGTACGACGGCCCCCAGACCTCCTGGAGGAGCTGCTTCTGGCCGACGAGCCGCCCGGGGTTGCGGACCAGCACCTCCAGCAGGTGCCACTCGGTGGGAGTGAGACGTACGTCCCTGCCGTGCCTGCGGACCTTCTTGGCGGCCAGGTCGACGGTGAACTCGTCGGTCTCCACCAGGACGTCGCCCTCGCCGCCCCCGGTGGGCTCGGCGCGGCGCACTGCGGCCCTGAGGCGGGCGAGCAGCTCGTCCATGCCGAAGGGCTTGGTGACGTAGTCGTCGGCACCCGCGTCCAGCGCCTCGACCTTCTCGTCGGAGGAGTGCCGGGCGGACAGCACCAGGATCGGCACCCGGGTCCAGCCGCGCAGCCCCCTGATCACCTCCACGCCGTCCATGTCCGGCAGGCCCAGGTCGAGGACGACCACGTCGGGGTGGCGGGCGGCGGCGAGCCGGAGGGCGGTGGCGCCGTCGTGCGCCGCGTCGACCTCGTACTTGCGCGCCTTGAGGTTGATCACGAGGGCGCGCACGATCTGCGGCTCGTCGTCGATGACCAACACCCTGGTCATGTGGCCTGCCTTTCGGGTTCTGCCGCTGCAAAGGGGTCATCGGGGAGCTCCGGGCGCGCGTCCGCCGCGCGGAGCGTCAGCACCATGGTGAGGCCGCCGCCGGGCGTGTCCTCGGCGTTGAGCGTGCCGTTCATGGCCTCCGCGAAGCCCCGGGCCACCGCGAGCCCGAGCCCCACCCCGGCACCGCGCGGGGCGTCGCCGTGGCGCTGGAAGGGCGCGAAGATGCGCTCCTTGGCCTCGTCGGGGACACCGGGGCCGCGATCCACGACCCGCACCTCGACCCGGTCGGCGATGGCGCTGGCGGAGACCCGGACAGGGCTGTCGGACGGGCTGTACTTGACGGCGTTCTCGACCAGGTTGGCCACCGACCGCTCCAGCAGCCCCGGGTCGACGGCGACCATGGGCAGGGTCTCCGGCACGTCCAGCTCCACGCTGCCGTCGGGCACCCCGCCGAGCGCCATCGGCACCACCTCGTCGAGGTCGATCTCGCGGATGATCGCGGTGACCGTGCCGGTCTGCAGGCGGGACATGTCGAGCAGGTTGCCCACGAGGTGGTCCAGCCGGTCGGCGCCCTCCTCGATGCCCTCCAGGAGCTCGGCCCGGTCCTCCTCGGACCAGTCGACGTCGTCGGACCTGAGCGACGAGACGGCCGCCTTGATCCCGGCGAGCGGGGTCCGCAGGTCGTGCGACACGGCCGCGAGGAGCGCCGTACGGATGCGATTGCCCTCGGCCAGCGCGCGGGCCTGGTCGGCCTCCTCCTGGAGCCTGCGGCGGTCCAGGACGACGGCGGCCTGGGCGGCGAAGGCGGCGAGCACCCGGCGGTCCTCGGCGGGCAGCACCCGGCCGGTGAGCGCGAGCGCCATGTGGTCCCCCACCGGCATGTCGACGTCGGCGTCCTCGGGCCGCTCCACGGGCGGTCCCAGCCCCGCCCGGCCCGCGCAGGTCCACGGCTCGACGTCGCTCTCCCGTTCCAGCAGGGCCGCGGACTCCATGCCGAAGGTCTCCCGGACGCGTTCCAGGAGCTCCTCCAGACGGGTCTCGCCGCGCAGCACGTTCCCGGCGAGGAAGGACAGGATCTCCGACTCGGCGCGCAACCGGGCCGCCTGGTGGGTCCTCCTGGCCGCGAGGTCGACGACGGAGGCCACCGAGACGCCGACGCCCACGAAGATCACGATGGCGACGATGTTCTTGGGGTCGGCGATGGTCCAGCGGTGCAGGGGCGGTGTGTAGAAGTAGTTCAGCAGCAGCGAGCCGACCGCGGCCGAGGCGAGGGCGGGGAACAGTCCGCCGAGCAGGGCCGCGGCCACCACGACCGCCAGGAACAGCAGCATGTCGTTGGCGAGGCCGAGGTCGACGGTGGTGAGCAGGACCGTCAGGAGCACCGGGGCCACCACGCCGACCAGCCAGCCCCACAGGATCCGGGCCCGCCCGAGCCGTGCGCTGCGCGCGACGGGCAGTCCGCGCCCCTTGGCGACCTCGTCGTGGGTGACGATGTGCACGTCCAGGTCGGGTCCGGACTCGCGGGCCACGGTCGCGCCGACGCCGGGTCCGAAGACGTACTGCCAGGTCTTGCGGCGGGAGGAGCCGAGGACGATCTGGGTGGCGTTGACCCCGCGCGCGAAGTCCAGCAGCGCGGCGGGTATGTCGTCGCCGACGACATGGTGAAAGGTTCCGCCAAGGTCCTCGACGAGGGTCCTCTGGACGGCGAGCTCCTTGGGCGAGGCGGACGTCAGACCGTCGCTGCGGGCTATGTAGACGGCGAGCACCTCACCTCCGGCGCCCTTCTCGGCGAGCCGCGCCGCGCGCCGGATGAGGGTCCGCCCCTCCGGTCCCCCGGTCAGCCCGACGACGATCCGCTCCCTGGATCCCCAGATCTTCGAGACCCGGTGCTCGTTGCGGTACTGCTTGAGGTAGGCGTCGACCCGGTCGGCCACCCAGAGCAGCGCGAGCTCCCGCAGGGCGGTGAGGTTGCCGGGCCGGAAGTAGTTGGAGAGGGCCGCGTCGACCTTGTCGGGCTGGTAGATGTTCCCGTGCGCCATCCGCCTTCTGAGCGCCTGGGGCGACATGTCGACCAGCTCGATCTGATCGGCCCGCCGTACGACCTCGTCGGGCACGGTCTCGCGCTGGCGCACCCCGGTGATCGACTCGACGACGTCGCCGAGCGACTCCAGGTGCTGGATGTTCACGGTGGAGACGACGTCGATCCCGGCCGCGAGCAGTTCCTCCACGTCCTGCCAGCGCTTGGCGTTGCGCGAGCCCGGGATGTTGGTGTGCGCGAGTTCGTCCACCAGAGCGACGGCGGGGGCCCTGCGCAGCACGGCGTCGACGTCCATCTCGGTGAAGACGGAGTCCCGGTACTCGAGCTCACGGCGCGGGATCTCCTCGAGCCCGTGCAGCATCACCTCGGTACGCGGCCGCCCGTGGTGCTCCACGAACCCCACGACACAGTCGGTTCCCCGCTCGATCCTGCGGTGCGCCTCGGACAGCATCGCGTACGTCTTCCCGACGCCCGGCGCCGCACCGAGATAAATCCGAAGCCTGCCGCGTCCCATGGGTCCATTGTCTTCCGGTCATCACTGCCTGCGCAGCGTCGACCTTACGGCCGCCGGGGCTGGTGAGCGGGCCTGGAGCGCCCTGGTGGCCGGTCCTTGACGCAACTCTGACGCGGGAGGTGACGGGGGTCTCTGAGCGGGTTCCGGCATCTCGGACCCATGGGCCGCAGCCAGGGGGCGGGATCCCGTGCACCAGCGAGCCACGACAGCCCCTGCATCCTCGCGTGCGCCACCACGAAAGCCTCGGAAACGGGCTGGACGACCAGCCCACCGCGGCGGGAGCCGGACGCAGGGCGTTGCCCCCGAGTCACGACACCCCCTGCACACCCGCCTGAGCCCATGACAAGAGCCCCGGAAACGGACTTGGCGTCCGGGGCCCTCGCCCACGGCCCACCTCCCGGAGCCCCCTCCGGTCAAGCAGCGAACCCCCCGCAGCCCTGCCCGGGCAGGGCTTCAGCCACCCGGCGCCGCTGCGACGCCCGTCGCCACCCCGACCCCGCCCAGGGTCAGAGACCTTCAGGCCGCCCGGACGTACCCGAGTGCCTCCGCGGCCGTCCCCCGGACCGCAGCCGCATGCCCGGCGGCCGCACCGGCCCGGAGCGCACCCGTCACGCCGGCCCCCGGAGCCGAAGCACCCCTGTCAGTCACCCCTGCCAGTCACCCCGCGCCCGAATTCCCGGCACGTTCACGCGAGTACACCCGACTCACACCGTCACGATCTCCCCGTCCCCCAGCTCCAGCACCCGATCCGCCAGATCCAGCAGTGTCGCGTCATGGGTCGCCACCAGTGCGGTGACGTTCTCGCTGTGCACGACGGCCCGCAGGAGTTCCATCACGGCGTGACCGGTCTCCGCGTCCAGTTGGCCCGTCGGCTCGTCGGCGACCAGGAGCGCGGGGTTGTTGGCCAGCGCGCGGGCGATGGCGACACGTTGCTGCTGGCCGCCGGAGAGCTCACCGGGTCGCTGCTTCGCGTGGTCCGCGAGGCCGACCAGGGCCAGCAGCAGCTCGACCCGCTCCTCACGCGCGCGTGCCTCCATCCGCCGCAGCCGCATCGGCACGCCCACGTTCTCGGCGGCCGTCAGGATCGGGATGAGCCCGAAGGACTGGAAGACGAAGCCGATGCGGTCCCGGCGCAGGGCCAGCAGCCCGTCCTCGTCCAGCCCCGCGAGGTCCACCCCGTCGAGTTCGACGCGCCCCCGGTCTGGCCGGTCGAGCCCGCCGACGATGTTGAGGAGTGTCGTCTTCCCGGAGCCCGAGCGCCCCTTGAGCGCGACCAGTTCACCGCGCGGCACCTCGAAGGAGACCCCGCGCAGTGCGTGCACCGCCGCGGCCCCCTCACCGAACGACCTGTGGATGTCCTCGACCCGCACCATGGTCTCGGTGACCACCTGAGTCATGCGTCCTCCCCCGTGCACCCCGTGCACCCCGTGGAACCGGGCGCCAGTATCACCGTCCGGCGCCCGGCCTTCAACGGTTTCAGCTCGGGTTGTCCCCGTGTGTGAGCGTCTCCCACGCCACAAAGAGATTGTTGCTCCCCGCCGGACGGTTCCGCTCGGTCAGGGCCTGCGTATTGGTCATGGCCGTGCCGAGCCTGTTGTGCAGCGCGTTGTACCCGACCTCCGTCACCGGCCCGAGCCCGAGCTTCAGCGACCCCCCGCACAGCCAGCTCGGCACGGCCGTCCCCAGCTCGTACTTGGCCTGGAACCCCAGCGCCTGCCGCAGCCGCTCCCCCACGTCCGTGCCGTACAGGTCCTGTCCCTGGATCCGGCTCGTCTCGGCGACGTGCGAGATCGCGGAGATGCCGTACCCCGTGTGCGTGAAGTCCCGGCAGGTCTCCTGGGTGAGCCCGGTGACGAAGGTGGACTGCCCCTGCCAGTAACCGACGATCTTGTCGCGGGTGTCGAGGTTCTGGCTCGGCACGGTCCTGGGCAGCTCACCGTCGGAGGCGAGGTAGACGTAGGCCGCGGTACGGGTGCGGAACTTCGTCATGGCCTTGTCGTACGACGTCTTGTCCTCCAGGAAGACGGAGATGCCGACGGCCGCCTCCATCATCGACAGCTCCCAGTTGCCGTTGGAGTTCGAGCCGTTGACGACCTCGGGGAGGTAGACGTTCCGGAGCATGGTCGCGAAGCGCCCGGAGTTCGCCCAGCCCCCGCCGTACGTGTACTTGATGATCTCGGCGGCCTTGGGCCAGGAGGAGCCCGCCCAGCCGGTCTGGAGGGGCGCGTTGCTGTTGGTGTGGTCCGTGATCACCGCCGACCAGGCGTCCATGAGCTGGATGGCCTTCCTGGCGTACCGCTCGTCCCGGGTGACGTACCAGGCGAGCGCGTCGGTGTACGCGGCGATCGCGTCCTCGCGTTCGTCGGTGCAGCCGTAGTTGGGGTTCGAGTACGACCCGCACTCGACCACCGCGCGCGGCTTGGGCGTGCGGTTCAGGTCGGCGTACTTGCTCGCCAGCATCGCGTCGAAGGCACCTTTCCAGGGCTGGGCACCCGCGTTGACCTTGCTGCGGGCGAAGTCCAACTGCCCCTGGGAGACGGTGACTCCGGGATGGACGAAGGTGGCGGGCGCGGCGTCGGCGGGCACGGCGAGAGCGCCGGCGGCGAGGGCCGCGACCGTGGCCAGGAGAGCGGTTCTGCGCATGCGTGGGGGGCCTTTCGTTCTCGTACATGAACGGAAAGCGCCTTTATGAACAGAGGCGTTGAGCGGAGACCGTAGGTACAGACCAATCAGCCGTCAAGGGTCCGCGCATGCGAAAGGGCCGCACCCCACCGGGAGTACGGCCCTCGACGTCGTACGACTAGCGGACCTCGGTGATCTCCGGTCCGCGCTGGAGCTGGCCCATCCCGCCGGAGAAGCGGGAGCCCTCGTCCTGCTGCTGGACGCCCTCGGGGACCATCTGGGCGTCGTTCGGCAGCTTGAGGACGATCGGGTCGCGGGGCGCCATCGGGCCCTCGCCGCGGACCACGACCGTGTCCCGGAAGATCTGCTCCAGGAGCCCGGCCGCCTGCGGCTGCACCGCACCCTGGCCCGAGATCACACCGCGCAGGAACCAGCGCGGGCCGTCCACACCCACGAACCGCACGACCTGGAAGCCGCCCGTGCCGTCCGGCAGCTGCACCGGCACCTGGGCACGCAGCTCCCAGCCCAGCGGACCCTCGACCTCGTCGACGATGCCGCCCTGCTGCGTGATGCCGGAGCCGATCTCCTCGCGCACCTCGCCCCAGATGCCCTCACGCTTGGGAGCGGCGAAGGCCTGGAGCTGGATGGCGCTGTCGCGCAGCACGACGGTGGCCGCGACGATCGCGTCGCCCGCGACCTCGACCCGCAGTTCCATGCCGTCGACGCCGGGCACGAAGAGACCGCCCAGGTCCACCCGGCCCTCGGTGGGGTCGCGCACCTCGGTGCTGTCCCAGGGCCCGTCGGGCCGCGGCTCCGGCTCCAGCCGTACGCGCTCGCGCTCCACGTCGTCCGCCTCAGTGTCGACGCTGTCGACGACCTGCTCGGCCTCGCCGGCCGCGTCCTCGGCGGCACCCTTCTTCTTGCGACGTCCGAACACGTCACTGTCCTTCCCGGTCGGATACGACCGAAGCGTATCGATTCCCACCCGTATGACCGCCCGCGGCGGCCGCATCGCCTGTATCGCCCCCGTCGCCCACGGCGGCGTGACCGCCGGTGGACCCGAAGCCCCCCTCGGCCCGCGCCGACTCGGGAAGCTCCGCGACCTCCTGGAAGCGGACCCTCTCGACCTGCTGGACGACGAGTTGGGCGATCCGGTCGAAACGCTCGAACCGCACCGACTCGTGCGGGTCGAGATTCACCACGATCACCTTGATCTCCCCACGGTACCCGGCATCAACCGTCCCCGGGGCATTCACGAGAGCGACACCGCAGCGGGCGGCGAGACCGGATCGTGGGTGCACGAAGGCCGCGTACCCCTCCGGCAGGGCCACAGACACCCCCGTGGGCAGCACGGCCCGCTCGCCGGGCTTGAGTTCACGGCTCTCGGTGGTCCGCAGATCGGCCCCCGCGTCACCGGGGTGCGCGTACGACGGAAGCGGTACGTCGGGGTCGACGCGCCGGATCAGCACGTTCAGGGGATCACGGCTCACGGGTTCACCTCGAAGGCACGGGCACGCCGGACCTGGTCCGGGTCGTCCATGGCGGCCCGGATCTCCTCCGGGCGGCCGTTGTCGATGAAGTGGTCGACCTTGACCTCGACGAACAGGGCGTCCGCGCGGACCGCGACGGGCCCCTCGGGACCGCCGATCCGGCCGGTGGCGGTCGAGTAGATCTTCCGCCCGGCCACCGCCGTCACCTCGGCCTCCAGGTACAGCACCGTGCCGACGGGCACCGGCCGTACGAAGTCGGTCTCCAGGCGTCCGGTCACGGCGATCGTGCGCAGCAGCCAGTTGAGCGAGCCCAGGGTCTCGTCGAGGGCGGTCGCGAGCACACCGCCGTGCGCGAGGCCGGGAGCACCCTGATGGGCGGGGCGCACGGTGAACTCGGCGGTCACCGAGACCCCCTCGCCGGCCCGTGCCTCCAGGTGCAGTCCGTGGGGCTGCTCGCCGCCACAGCCGAAACACTGGCCGTAGTGCGCACCGAGCAGCTCACCGGGCGCGGGGGCGTCCGGGTGTCGCACGGGTTGCGTCGCGTCGGCGGGAGGCTGGAGAGCCGGGGAAGTACCACTCACAGGCGCAGACCTTACCCGCGCGTCGGGAGTATCAGGACACCGTGCCAAGCTTGGTTTCATGCAGCCCTCCGCCGTCCCGTACGACGAACGTCTCACCGCGCCCCGCTCCTGGTGGCTGATCTCCTTCCTGGTCGGGGTCTCCTTCGCGCTGATCCTGCTCCCCTTCGGCACGCTTCCGCTGCTCGGCGGCCTGGTCGGCGGCACCGCCGCGGCCGCGGTCGTGGCGAGCTCCTACGGCTCGCTGCGCATCCGGATCGTGGGCGACTCACTGATCGCGGGCGAGGCGAAGATCCCGGTGTCGGCGCTGGGCGAGGCGGAGATCCTCGACCCGGAGGAGGCCCGGGCCTGGCGGACGTACAAGGCCGACACCCGCGCCTTCCTGCTGCTGCGCGCCTACATCCCGAGGGCGCTGAAGGTGGAGGTCGTCGACCCGGCCGACCCCACGCCGTACCTCTACCTGTCGACGCGGGAGCCGGAGCGGCTGGCCGAGGCGCTGAGGACGGCTCGCACGGCTGCCGCCTAGAACGTTCGTACAGGGCTTCACCCGGCCGACCGGCAGGCGAGGCCCGGACTTCTCACGGAAGTCTTACTTCTCCAGCTCCAGCGGGTTCGCCGGAACCTCCAGGGCCGGCAGCGCGGGGAGCCGCTCCCAGGGCACCTGGGCCTTGCGCAGGTCCTTGCGGATCCGGTCGGCGAGCCTTCTGGTGTCCCTGCGGTTCATGACCGCACCGACGGCGGCGCCGACCAGGAACGGCATGAGGTTCGGCAGGTCCCGGATCATCCGCTTCATGATCTGCTGCCGCAACTGCTGCTTCATCGGGCTGTTGAGCGCGCCGCTCACCGTCGACGGCTTCTTCACGTCGATCCCGCGCTCTCCCGACCAGGAGTTCAGATACGCGGTGCTGCGCTCCTTGAGGTTGCCGGGCGGCCGTACGCCGTAGAGCTCGTGGAGTTCGGCGATCAGCTTCAGCTCGATCACGGCCACGCCGGTGATCTCGGCGGCCAGTTCGGTCGGCATCGCCGGCGGCACGGGAAGCATCGCCGCCGCACCCACCCCCGCCCCGACCGTCGCCGTGGCGCTCGCGGCGCCCGCGACGAGCTTGTCCGCGATCTCCTCGGGTCCGAGACCGGGGAACTGGCGGCGGAGGGTCGCGAGGTCCCGTACGGGGATACGCGGGGCTATCTCGATGATCCGGTCGGCGAGGTACGCCAGGCCCGCTCTGGCCCGGCTGCCGCTCTTGCGGACCCCTTCCCGGGCCTTGTCCCGGATCGCCGCCACCCTCCCCCACTCTCGGCTTCGCTCGAGCGGGGGGACCCCCGGTCCGGCGACGGGAGCGGGCGTCCTGGCCGGACCGGCCTGCACCGGGAGGTCGGCCCGGTCGGCCACCGGTTCGAGCGAGGCTCCCGGTCCGGAAGAGCCCCGCTCGTCGTCACGCGTGTGCTGGGGACCGACGGACGGCCCCTGGTCCGCTCCCCGCCAGGGAGAGCGGCGCTTCCAAGGAGGGGTCGAGCCAGTCATGCCCGACCCGCCCTCAGTCGCAGTCGCGGCAGATCGGCTGGCCGTTCTTCTCGCGGGCCAGCTGGCTGCGGTGGTGCACCAGGAAGCAGCTCATGCAGGTGAACTCGTCCTGCTGCTTGGGCAGCACCCGGACGGCCAGCTCTTCGTTCGAGAGGTCCGCTCCGGGCAGTTCCAGGCCTTCGGCGGCCTCGAACTCGTCGACGTCCACTGCGGAGGTCGACTTGTCGTTCCTACGCGCCTTGAGCTCTTCAAGGCTGTCCGAGTCGACGTCGTCGTCGGTCTTGCGTGGGGTGTCGTAATCCGTTGCCATGTCGCTCTCCCCCTCTGGGTGTCTGCGGTGTCTCCAGCGCACGTAACGCGTGAGAGGCCGGACTTGTGCCCGACCCGAGGCGGAGATTTTGCCTCACATCAAGGTCTGTTACTCAATCGACACCCAACCGGACTCCTCTTGAGTGATCGGGTTGGATGGCGATCGGGACCGTACACGGTCCGAATCCCGCACTTCAAAGGCGTCTCACCGTGTACTTCCCGTGATCAGGACCCCTGAAAACCCGGATTTTCCCGGCTTTCCGACAGGGTGCATGATCACGGAGAGTGGATGGCTGGAAATTCTCCCTTGTGATCGATCACACAGGGGGAAGTCCTCCGAATGCCCCGAAAATTCCGCGCAAAGCGAACATCCCTGTGTACCGATCCCGGTGCGGGGGCCATGATCTCAGACCGGAAGGGTGACTCGCATCACGAGCCCACCCCCTTCGCGCGGCTGAGCCGTGATGTGCCCGCCGTGCGCCCGCGCCACGGACCGCACGATGGACAGGCCGAGACCGACGCCCTTGTCGCTGCCGGTGCGGTCGGCACCGCGCAGCCGCTTGAAGGGCTCGAAGAGGTCGTCCACCTCGTACGCCGGGACGACGGGGCCGGTGTTGGTCACCGTGAGCACGGCCTGGCCGTGCTGGACGTCCGTGGTGACCTCGACCCAGCCGCCCTCGGGCACGTTGTAGCGCACGGCGTTCTGCACGAGATTCAGGGCGATCCGCTCCAGCAGGACGCCGTTGCCCTGGACGACCGCCGACTTCTGCTCGCCGCGGATCGCCACGCCCTTGGCCTCCGCCTCGCCGTGCACCTGGTCCACGGCCTGCTCGGCGACCTCGGCGAGGTCCACGGGCTTGCGCTCGACGATCTGGTTGTCGCTGCGGGCGAGCAGCAGCAGGCCCTCCACGAGCTGTTCACTGCGCTCGTTGGTGGCCAGCAGGGTCTTGCCGAGCTGCTGGAGCTCCACCGGGGCACCCGGATCGGACAGGTGCACCTCCAGGAGCGTGCGGTTGATCGCCAGCGGTGTCCGCAGCTCGTGCGAGGCGTTGCCGACGAAACGCTGCTGGGCCGTGAAGGCCCGCTCCAGGCGCTCCAGCATGTCGTCGAAGGTGTCGGCCAGCTCCTTGAGCTCGTCGTCCGGTCCGTCCAGCTCGATACGGCGGGACAGGTCGGAGCCGGCCACCGCGCGCGCGGTGCGCAGGATCCGGCCCAGCGGGGACAGGACGCGTCCCGCCATGGCGTAGCCGAAGGCGAAGGCGATGATCGCGAGGCCGAGCAGGGCCAGCAGCGAGCGGCTGAGGAGGCTGTCCAGGGCGTGCTGGCGCTGGTCGTTGACGCAGCTGTCCATGGCCTTGTTCATGACGTCGGGCGAGACGTTCGAGGGCAGGTTGCAGATGTCGCTGGCGACGCTGCCCGCGGTGATCTTGAAGGGGAGCTCACTGCCGACGTTGAGCGCCTGGGCGGCGATCAGATAGATGATCGACAGCAGCAGGATGCCCGCGATCAGGAACATGCCGCCGTACAGCAGCGTGAGCCTTATGCGGATGGTCGGGCGCAGCCACGGCAGCGGCGGGGCCGGCCTGCGGGGGTCCCAGGTGGGCTTCGGGGGCGCCTGGGGAGGCGCGGGAGACGAGGCCACGGGTATCAGATCCGGTAGCCCGAGCCGGGGACCGTGACGATCACCGGGGGTTCGCCCAGCTTGCGGCGCAGCGTCATCACGGTCACGCGCACGACGTTGGTGAAGGGGTCGGTGTTCTCGTCCCACGCCTTCTCCAGGAGCTGCTCCGCGGAGACGACGGCGCCCTCGGAGCGCATCAGCACCTCCAGGACGGCGAACTCCTTGGGGGCGAGCTGGACCTCCTTGCCGTCGCGGAACACCTCGCGGCGGTTGGGGTCGAGCTTGATCCCGGCGCGCTCCAGGACGGGCGGCAGCGGCACGCTGGTGCGCCGGCCGAGGGCACGCACGCGTGCCGTCAGCTCGCTGAAGGCGAAGGGCTTGGGCAGATAGTCGTCGGCGCCGATCTCCAGACCCTCGACGCGGTCGCTGACGTCGCCGGAGGCCGTGAGCATCAGCACGCGCGTGGGCATGCCGAGCTCGACGATCTTGCGGCAGACGTCGTCGCCGTGGACCAGGGGCAGGTCGCGGTCGAGGACCACCACGTCGTAGTCGTTGACGCCGATGCGTTCCAGAGCGGCCGCACCGTCGTACACGACGTCGACGGCCATGGCCTCCCGGCGAAGTCCGGTGGCCACCGCATCGGCGAGCAGTTGCTCGTCCTCGACGACGAGTACGCGCACGTCGCTTGTCCTTCCTGTGTCCACCCGCGTAGCGCGCTTCGGGCACGCGCGGGCAGGGATCCGGGTGAGTGTTGGCCTCCATCCTGCCCTTTTCGGCCATAAGTCGGCTGTAAGGCGGGTGAGGGACAGCTGAAAGACGAGTGCGTGAGCGGGAATGCGGGATTTTCTCGCGCGGTTGAGGTTTCCGTTGGAGGGAGCGGGGGGAGGACGGCTTTACACCCCGCGATCACGCTCTGCATGTGCCGTACCACCATGCGGCACGGCACTGTCCGCGCTTTCGCAGAGCGGGCGTGGGTGTCCGGCACCGTCGCCGCCCGGCCTGGGCAGCGCTGGGCACCCGCAAGAGACGTGATCGCCCCTTCCGATCGGCACACCCCCGTGCCACCGACTCACGACCCAGGACGAGGGGGCGCAGCATGGACGCATTCACCGCAGGACTTCTGCAGCGCATAAGGGCGACCGAGACCGACCTGACGCGGGCCCGGGACGAGGGCGACGACTTCCTCGTCGAGGTGGAGCAGGGCGAGCTCGACGACCTGCGCCGCCTCGCGGCCGAACACGGTGTGGAGGTCAGCGCCTAGCGTCTGATCGGCTTCGCGGCACGACAGCGGGCCCCCGGCGAATCCAGCGCCGGGGGCCCGCTGCGTCGCTGTCCGGGCTCGTTCACCTCGTGTTCGCCCGGAGTCGGCCCGTCAGTCGTGCCAGGCGCCGAAGTCCTCCAGGAGCCGCTGGAGGGGCTCGAAGACCCCCGGGGTGCCGGCCACGGTGAGGGCGGGGTTCGGGCGCTCTCCGGGCCGCCCACCGGTGAGGGCGCCCGCTTCCCGGGCGATGAGGTCGCCGGCCGCGTAGTCCCAGGCGTTCAGGCCTCGCTCGTAGTAGCCGTCCAGGCGGCCCGCGGCCAGGTCGCACAGGTCGACCGCCGCCGAGCCGCCGCGGCGGATGTCGCGCAGCAGGGGGATCAGCTTCGCGGCCACCTCGGCCTGGTGGGTGCGGACCTCGGTGACGTAGTTGAAGCCGGTGGACACCAGGGCCTGCTCCAGGGGCGGCGCCGGGCGGCAGGCCAGCCTGCGCTCGCCCTCCCACGCGCCCGTGGCCCAGGCGCCCTCGCCGCGGACCGCGTGGTACGTCTCTGCGCGCATCGGCGCCGCGACGACCCCGACGACGGTCTCGCCGTTCTGCTCGGCGGCGATGGAGACGGACCAAGTCGGCAGCCCGTAGAGGTAGTTGACCGTGCCGTCGAGCGGGTCGACGACCCAGCGGACGCCGCTGGTGCCCTCGGTGGAGGCACCCTCCTCGCCGAGGAAGCCGTCGTCCGGGCGGTGCTCGGAGATCAGGTCAGTGATCAGCTTCTCGGCCGCGATGTCCATCTCGGTCACCACGTCGATGGGGCTGGACTTGGTCCTGGCGACCTCGAGGTCGGCCGGGCGTCCGTCGCGGAGCAGGGTGCCGGCGCGGCGGGCGGCCTCCCGGGCCAGCCGCAGCAGTTCCGCGTGCAGGGGGTCGGTCACGGGGCTCCTCACGCGTACGGGCTGTCGACGCCCGCGGCGGCGGGCTTGGCGGCGCGGGCGGGGCAGCAGCCGACCGGGCAGACGTTGTGGGAGGCCCCG
Source organism: Streptomyces sp. SAI-135 (assembly GCF_029893805.1). NCBI lineage: Bacteria > Bacillati > Actinomycetota > Actinomycetes > Kitasatosporales > Streptomycetaceae > Streptomyces > Streptomyces sp. SAI-135. The sequence goes on along the minus strand of NZ_JARXYP010000002.1, from coordinate 6,819,400 downwards.
AGCGCGCCGAGGACGCAGGGCGTGACCTCCTGTCCGCGCTCGACGGCGGCCCGCTCCAGGACCAGGTCGCGGACGGCGGCGGCGAAGCGCGGGTCATCGCCGACGGTCGCCGAGCGGCGCATCGGCAGACCGAGTTCCTCGGCCTTGGCCCTGGCCTCGGTGTCGAGGTCGTAGAGGACCTCCATGTGGTCGGAGACGAATCCGATGGGCGCGATCACCACGGCCGGGACGCCCGAGGCGTGGCGCTCCTCCAGGTGGTCGCAGATGTCGGGCTCCAGCCACGGGATGTGCGGGGCGCCGGAGCGGGACTGGTAGACGAGCTGCCAGGGGTGCTCGACGCCGCTGCGCTCGCGGACCGCGTCCGCGATCAGGCGGGCGACCTCCAGGTGCTGCGCGACGTACGCGCCGCCCTCTCCGTGGCCCTCGACCGGCCCCGAGGTGTCCGCGGACGCGTCGGGGATCGAGTGGGTCGAGAAGGCGATGTGGGCGCCGTCGCGGACCTCCTCGGGGAGCTCGGCGAGGGACGCGAGCACCCCGTCCACCATGGGCTCCACGAAGCCGGGGTGGTTGAAGTAGTGCCGCAGCTTGTCGATCCTCGGCAGCTCCAGGCCCTCGGCCTCCAGCGCGGCCAGCGACTCGGCGAGGTTCTCGCGGTACTGGCGGCAGCCCGAGTAGGAGGCGTAGGCGCTGGTGGCGAGGACCAGGATGCGGCGGTGGCCGTCGGTGACCATCTCGCGCAGGGTGTCGGTGAGGTAGGGCGCCCAGTTGCGGTTGCCCCAGTAGACCGGCAGGTCCAGGCCGTGGTCCGCGAAGTCCTTGCGCAGGGCGTCCAGCAGGGCGCGGTTCTGGTCGTTGATGGGGCTGACCCCGCCGAACAGGAAGTAGTGCTGCCCGACTTCCTTCAGGCGTTCCTTGGGGATGCCGCGCCCGCGCGTCACGTTCTCCAGGAACGGGACCACGTCGTCCGGGCCCTCGGGGCCTCCGAACGAGAGCAGGAGCAGGGCGTCGTAGGGGGTGGCGTCGAGCGCGTCTCGCATGGGTCGATCCTGTCATCCGGTACTGACAGCCGGGAAACGGCGGGGTGGCGGGCCGGGTTCCCGGGTCGCTCGGACGGGTGCGTCCGGGTCACCTCACCCGTAAGCTGTATCAGGCGCATTCGCGCCTTACCGCTGCACGAGCCGCTGCTCGCCGGCCGACCGGAGACCCCTGTGCCCAGCCCCTACCGCGCCCTGTTCGCCGCCCCCGGCTCCAAGGGCTTCGCCGCCGCGGGCTTCGTCGGCCGGATGCCGCTGTCCATGATGGGCATCGGCGTGGTCACGATGATCTCCCAGCTCACCGGCAGGTACGGGCTCGCGGGCTCGCTGTCGGCCACCATCGCGCTGGCCGCCGCGGCGATCGGCCCGCAGGTCTCCCGGCTGGTGGACCTGCACGGCCAGCGGCGGGTGCTGCGTCCGGCGACCCTCGTCGCGCTGGTGGCGTCCGCCGGGATGCTGCTCGCGGCGCACTTCGGCTGGCCGGACTGGGTGCTGTTCGTGTGTGCCGTCGGCATCGGCTCGGTGCCGAGCCTCGGCGCGATGATCCGCGCGCGGTGGGCCGCCCTGTACCGGGGCACCCCACAGCTGCACACCGCCTACTCCTTCGAGTCGGTGGTCGACGAGGTCTGCTTCATCTTCGGGCCGATCATCTCCATCGGGCTGTCCACGGCCTGGTTCCCGGAGGCGGGTCCGCTGCTCGCCGCCTGCTTCCTGGCGGTCGGGGTGTTCTGGCTGACCGCGCAGCGGGCCACCGAGCCGGCCCCGCACCCGCGCGAGCAGGACGGCGGCCGTACGGCGCTGCGCTCGCCGGGCCTCCAGGTCCTGGTGGCCACCTTCGTGGCGACCGGGGCGATCTTCGGGGCGGTGGACGTGGTCACCGTGGCCTTCGCCGACGAGCAGGGCCACAAGGCGGCCGCGAGCGTCGTGCTCGCCCTCTACGCGGCGGGGTCGTGCGTGGCGGGCCTCGTGTTCGGGCTGTTGCACTTCGGGGGACGACCCGAACCTCGCTGGCTGCTGGGCATATGCGCCATGGCCGTGAGTATGATCCCCCTCCTACTGGTCGGGAACTTGCCGTTTCTGGCCGTGGCGCTGTTCGTTGCGGGCCTCTCCATCGCTCCCACGATGATCACGACGATGTCCCTGATCGAGCAGCACGTACCACGCGCGCAACTGACCGAGGGCATGACCTGGATCAGTACCGGGCTCGCGGTCGGGGTCGCGCTCGGCTCCTCCGTGGCCGGCTGGGTGATCGACGCGGCCGGTGCGCGTGCCGGGTACGGGGTTCCGGCGGTGTCCGGGGCCGTCGCGGTCGCGGTCGGTTTCCTGGGGTACCGCCGGCTCAAGAGGCCGGATCCACGTCGGGGAGGCAGCGTTGAGCACGGCAGCGAGCGCGAAGAACGGCACGTGGCGTAACTGGGGCGGCAATGTCACCGCCCGTCCCGCGCGGGAGGTCACGCCCGCCTCGGTCGACGAGCTGGCCGCTGCCGTACGGAAGGCCGCCGAGGACGGTCTCAGGGTGAAGGCCGTGGGCACCGGGCACTCCTTCACGTCGATCGCCGCCACCGACGGCGTGGTGATCCGCCCTCAACTGTTGACCGGTATCCGCAACATCGACCGGGACGCCATGACCGTCACCGTCGAGGCCGGCACCCCGCTCAAGAGGCTCAACATGGCTCTCGCGCGCGAGGGGCTGTCGCTCACCAACATGGGCGACATCATGGAGCAGACGGTCTCCGGAGCGACCAGTACCGGGACCCACGGCACGGGCCGCGAGTCGGCCTCGATCGCCGCCCAGATCAGGGGCATCGAACTGGTCACGGCCGACGGCTCGGTGCTCTCCTGCTCCGAGAAGGAGAACCCCGAGGTCTTCGCGGCCGCCCGGATCGGCCTCGGCGCCCTCGGCATCGTCACCGCCATCACGTTCGCCGTCGAGCCGATCTTCCTGCTCACCGCCCGTGAGGAGCCGATGAGCTTCGACAAGGTCACCAGCACGTTCGACGAACTCTGGGCCGAGAACGAACACTTCGAGTTCTACTGGTTCCCGCACACCGGTTCCACCAACACCAAGCGCAACAACCGCAGCGCGGGCCCGGAGAAGCCGGTGCCGCAGCTCCAGGGCTGGTTCGAGGACGAGTTCCTCTCCAACGGCGTCTTCCAGGTGGCCCAGTGGGTCGGCCGGGCGGCACCGGGCACGATTCCCTCGATCGCGCGGATCTCCAGCAAGGCGCTGTCGGCGCGGACGTACACCGACATCCCGTACAAGGTCTTCACATCGCCGCGCCGGGTGCGGTTCGTGGAGATGGAGTACGCGGTCCCGCGCGAGGCCGTGGTGGAGACGCTGCGCGAACTGAAGGCGGTGGTCGACCGCTCCGGGCTGCGGGTCAGCTTCCCCGTGGAGGTGCGCACCGCGCCCGCCGACGACATCACGCTGTCCACCGCCTCGGGCCGCGACAGCGCGTACATCGCCGTCCACATGGTCAAGGGGACGCCGTACCAGGCGTACTTCACGGCCGCGGAGCGGATCTTCACGGCGCACGAGGGGCGCCCGCACTGGGGCAAGGTGCACACGCGCGACGCCGAGTACTTCGACGGCGTCTACCCGCGCTTCGGCGAGTTCACCGCGCTCCGGGACCGGCTCGACCCCGACCGGCGGTTCCAGAACGACTACTTGCGCCGGGTGTTGGGGGCATAAGCGGACGGTGGCCGGACATAAGTCCGAAGCCAATAGTTCCGTTTCTGGTGATTCCGTGAAGTACACCACGTTCAAGATCGCGGAATCCGCTCAACGAAGGGCCGGGCAGCGTTTCTTGAACGAAGTTGAGTGGCGCGCCAATCCACGCACGTGGCCCAAATGGAGTACTGTTGCGAGCCCTGGGTCCGGTCTCCCGCCAGGGCGTCCGTGGCCTTCAAGGGCGGCCGGGAGGGGGCTAGTTGCACAGGGTGACGGAGTTGGTCACTTAGCGTTGCGAATAGGTAACCGTGCCATAACGGCGATCCAGGGCCCGTGCCCGACACGCCGGGCAACTCGGCAAGGTTGTGGCAGGCTGCACCCGGGCAGGCCACACTCGACTAGCGGAAGCAGCGACGCACGTGACGTCGGCAGGCACCACCCGGGAGGTCCCCATGCCCGAACTGCGTGTCGTGGCCGTCTCCAATGACGGCACACGGCTGGTGCTGAAGGCTGCCGACTCAACGGAGTACACGCTTCCGATCGACGAGCGGCTGCGCGCAGCGGTGCGCGGCGACCGTCCCCGCCTCGGTCAGATCGAGATCGAGGTCGAAAGCCATCTCCGTCCCCGCGACATCCAGGCGCGTATACGCGCCGGTGCCACCGCGGAAGAGGTAGCCCAGCTCGCAGGCATCCCCGTAGACCGTGTGCGGCGCTTCGAGGGCCCCGTGCTCGCCGAGCGCGCCTTCATGGCCGAACGGGCCCGCAAGACCCCGGTCCGCCGGCCCGGCGAGAACGCCGGGCCGCAGCTCGGCGAGGCCGTGCAGGAGCGGCTGTTGCTGCGCGGGGCCGAGAAGGACAGCGTCCAGTGGGACTCGTGGCGTCGTGACGACGGCACCTGGGAGGTCCTGCTGGTCTACTGCGTCGCGGGCGAACCGCACTCGGCAAGCTGGACCTACGACCCGCCCCGGCGGCTGGTCCAGGCCGTCGACGAGGAGGCACGCTCGCTGATCGGCGAGTCCGAGGACCTCGGCGCGCCGGAGCCCAGCTTCCCGTTCGTGCCGCGTATCGCACGGCTGCCGCGCGACCGTCCGCTGGACCGCGCCCTCGACCGGCCGAGCCTGCCCCCGGCGGAGCCCGCCGAGGAGGCCGCCGGTGAACGGGACTCGCTGACGAGCCTGTTGGAGGCCGTACCCAGTTTCCGGGGCGACATGGTCGTACCGGAGCGGCCCTCCGAGACGGCGAGCATCGAGGAACCGCCCGCCCTGGAGGAGGAGCCCGAGGTGGAGGAGCCGCCGGCTCCCGCGGCCTCGGCCGGTTCCGCCTACGCGGACGTCCTCATGCCGCGTTCGGTGGCCAGCCACCGCGACCGCCTCATCGGCGCGACCGACCGCCAGGCCGAGGCCGACGGCGTCCGCCCGGGCCGCAGAGCGGCGGTCCCGAGCTGGGACGAGATCGTGTTCGGCACCCGTCGCAAGAAGCAGGAGTAGCCGGTTCTACGGCTGTGAGGGCCCGCCTCGGACAGAGGCGGGCCCTTGCGCTGTCCGCCTACTGAGGATCGGGGCCCACGGCGACCGGCCGCTCCGGGTCCGAGGACCACTCCGACCAGGAACCGACGTACAGCGCGGCCGGGATACCCGCGACCGCCAGGGCCAGGACCTCGTGGGCTCCGGAGACGCCGGATCCGCAGTAGACGCCGACCTCGGTGTCCTCGGTGGCACCGAGGGCCTTGAAGCGGGCGCCGAGCTCCTCCGCGGGCAGGAAGCGGCCGTCCGGGCCGACGTTGTCCGTGGTGGGCGCGGAGCGGGCGCCCGGGATGTGACCGCCGACGCGGTCGATCGGCTCCACCTCGCCGCGGTACCGCTCCCCCGCGCGCGCGTCCAGCAGCACGCCCGAGCGGGCCAGCGCCGCGGCCGCGTCGGCGTCGAGCAGACCGGCCGCCGCGGGCACCGGCACGAAGTCGCCCTCGGCGAGGGCGGGACCCGGCACCGAGGACTGCAACGGCCCCTGCCAGGACGGCAACCCGCCGTCGAGGACTCGCACGTCCGGGTGACCCGTCCAGCGCAGCAGCCACCACGCGCGGGCGGCCGCCCAGCCCTGTCCGCCGTCGTACACGACCACCGGTGTGTTCGAGGAGACGCCCGCCCGGCGCATCGCGGCGCCGAACTCCGCGAGGTCGGGCAGCGGGTGCCGGCCACCGGTTCCGGCCGGGCCGGCCAACTCCCGGTCCAGGTCCACGTAGACGGCGCCCGGGATGTGCCCGGCCGCGTACGCGCCCCGGCCGTCGAAGGGCGGCTCGCCCGCCGCCTTGGCCACGCTCAGCTGCCAGCGGACGTCGAGCAGGACGGGCGGGTTGGGGCCGGCCAGGTCGCTCGCGAGTTCGGATGCGGAGATGATGGCGTTCATGGCCACCATCCTCGCGCACGGGGTGGCCGCGTCGTCCAGGTCCGGCTACTCTGCTCCGCCGGACAGGCCCGGTCACCAGGCGTACGGGAACGGGCACATGCTGTACCGCCGATCGACATCCGTCGGCCATCGCGTGGCAGCGGCCAGGCACGCGCGCGTGAGGCACCCTCCCCTGGACGGGAGGCCGCGTGGCGGCGCGCCCGGAGCGCGCGGGGCCGCGGGGGTGCGAGCATCGGCACGGAGGTCCGGACCGCGGACACGACACGGCCACCGCGAGGGGCCGAGGAGAGAGTGACGATGACCGAGGCAAGGGGGTCGGCCGCCCCGCCCGCTCGGCACACGCCCGGTACGCCCTGCTGGGTGAGTCTGATGGTGCACGGGATGGCCGCGACCGAGGAGTTCTACGGTTCGCTGTTCGGCTGGGAGTTCGTGCCGGGCCCGCAGCAGCTCGGACCCTATGTCCGGGCCCTGCTGGGCGGCCAGGAGGTCGCCGGGATCGGCCAGCTGCCGCCGGACCGCCAACTTCCGGTCGCCTGGACGCCCTACCTCGCCTCGGGCGACATCGACCTGACGGCCGAGTCGGTACGGCTGTGCGGCGGCACGGTGGGCGTGGGCCCGCTGGACGCCGGCGACGCCGGGCGGCTGGTGATCGGCTCCGACCCGTCGGGCGCCGTCTTCGGCGTCTGGCAGGCGGCCGCCCACCTCGGCATCTCCGTCGCCGGCGTGCCGGGCACCCCGGCCTGGCACGAGCTGCTCACCTTCGAGACGGTCAGCGTCACCAAGTTCTACGAGACGGTGTTCGGCCTGGAGGGGGAGCCGGTCGTCTCCGCCGACTTCGACTACGTCACCCTGCACGCCGCCGGCCGCCCCGTGGCCGGCCTCCATGGCGTCGGCCATGCCCTCCCCCGCGACCGGGGGCCGCACTGGATGACGTACTTCGAGGTGGCCGACGCGACCGCCGCCACCCGTCTCCTCGTCGAACTGGGCGGCCATGTGCTGCGCCCGCCGCACGACAGCCCGCACGGCCGGGTGGCCACGGTGGCGGATCCGGAAGGGGCGCGCTTCTCGTTGATCGAGAATCCGCGCTGAGGCCCTGACGGCCTCGGCTCAGAAGCCCGCCCCGGCCGACGGGACCGGCAGGACGTCCGGGGAGAGCGCGGCCGCGCGTGCCGTGCCCGCGGTCATACGGCGGCGGTGGTGCCGGCGGCACAGGACCTCGTAGCCGATGTCGTCGGCCTGGTTGACGTCACCGACGACCACCTGGGCGCCCTCGACGACCATCTCGCCGTTGACGGTACGGGCGTTGTGCGTGGCCCGGGCACCGCACCAGCACAGGGCCTCGACCTGGAGGACCTCGACCCGGTCGGCCAGTTCCACCAGGCGCTGGGAGCCGGGGAACAGCTTGGAGCGGAAGTCGGTGGTGATGCCGAAGGCGTACACGTCGAGGTCCAGGTCGTCGACGATCCGGGCGAGTTGGTCGATCTGCTCCGGCACGAGGAACTGCGCCTCGTCCGCGATCACGTAGTCCGCGCGGCCGCCGCGGGAGAGGTGGTCGACGAGGTAGGCGTACAGGTCCTGGCCGTCCTCGACCTCGACCGCGTCCGTGACCAGGCCGAGCCGCGAGGACAGCTTGCCCTCGCCGGCCCGGTCGTCCCGGGTGAAGATCATGCCCGTCAGGCCGCGTGCCGAACGGTTGTGCTCGATCTGGAGAGCCAGCGTGGACTTCCCGCAGTCCATGGTTCCGGAGAAGAACACCAGCTCGGGCATGGGAGGTCGAGCACCTTTCGGTTCTGTGGGTCAGGCGGCCGGGTCGGCTTCAGGAGCGTACTTCGAGCAGCGGGACCAGTTGCTCGGCGGGGGTCATGGAGCCGTGGTTGCCGACCATCGCCGACTCCTTCGGCTCCCGCTCGGACGCGATGAGCAGGACGTCGTCGCGGGCGGCGGCGACCACGTCCCCGATCCGGTCGTACACCCGCTCGTCGAACTGGTCCGGCGGTCCGAACCAGCCCGCCGCGACGGCCTCGTCCCGGGAGGCGACCCAGAACTGCTCGCCGAGGACCTCGCGCCAGCAGGTCAGCACGTCGCCCGCGGCGCCCGGCACCGCGTAGACATGGCGGGCCCGGCCCTCGCCGCCCAGCAGGGCGACCCCGGCACGCAGTTCCCAGTCCTCGTCGAAGTCGATGCGGTGCTGCTCGTCGAAGGGGATGTCGACCATGCCGTGGTCGGCGGTGACGTACAGCGCGCTGTTCGGCGGCAGTTGCTCGGCGAGCCGCTGGACCAGGCGGTCGACGTACATGAGCTGTCCGCGCCAGGTGTCGGAGTCGACGCCGAAGCGGTGGCCGGCGCCGTCCACCTCGGCGTAGTACGTGTAGACCAGCGAGCGGTCGGCGGCGGCCAGTTGTTCGGCCGCGAGGTCCACGCGCTCCTCGCCGGACAGCCGCCCGTGGAACGTTCCGCCGCTGAGCGCGACCTTGGTCAGCGGGGTGTTCTGGAAGGTGGGCGAGGAGACCTGGGCGGCGTGCACCCCGGCCCGGTCGGCGAGCTGGAAGACCGTCGGGTAGGGCTGCCAGGCCTGCGGCTTGGTCCAGGGCTGCCAGCGGAGCTGGTTCATCAGCTCGCCGGTGGCGGGGTTGCGCACGGTGTAGCCCGGCAGGCCGTGGGCGCCGGGCGGGCGGCCGGTGCCGACGGAGGCGAGGGAGGTCGCGGTGGTCGCCGGGTAGCCGGTGGTCAGGGGGCGGCCGGTGCCGCCGCGCGAACTGGCCAGCAGGGAGGTCATGAAGGGCGCCTCGTCCGGGTGCGCCTTCAGCTGCTCCCAGCCGAGCCCGTCGATCAGGAAGACGCAGTTCCGGGCGGCGGGCGTGAGCTCCTGGATCGTGGCGGTCATGTCCGGTACCGCCATGCCGGCGGCCAGGGTGGGCAGCAGGTCGGCGAGGGAGCCGCTGCCGTACTCGGGGACGGGCGCGGTGTCGAGGGCCAAAGGTTCCGGGTGGTCCCAGGCGGCGGGCTGCACCATCAGCGGGGTACGTCCGCGGTCGCCTCGGAGATGGCCTGGGCGAAGACCAGCGCCTGGCGCACGGTGTCCGGGCCGTCCCCCGCCTCGCTGACGCGCAGGCTGAGGTCGTCCGCCGTGGAACTGCCGGTGTAGCCGTGGTCCGCCTCGCAGTTGGGGTCGCCGCAGGCGGCGGGCTCCAGGTCGATGCGGGAGACGGCGCCCCAGCCGATGGTCAGCACGACCTCGCGCGGCAGGGTGCCCGGCTGGTACTGCTCCGGGTTGGCGACGACCCGGCTGACCACGACCGACGAGATCCGGCCGAGCTTCACGGACTCCGTGGAGGTGGTGGCGTACGGCGTCGGGGACGTGCTGTCGGCGGCCTGTTCGTCGGTGTGGCTCACGATGAAGCGGTTGCCGGTGAGGACGAGCACGGTCACGTGCCGCCGCACCTCGTTCTGGTCGAACGTCGTCTCCTGGTGGACCAGGTACGACCGGATGGGCTCGCCGCCCACGGCGGCCTCCACCGCCTCGGCCACGAGGGCCGGGTAGTAGCCGCTGCGTTCGATCGCCGCACGCAGCCCCTGGGTCGTCGTACTGGTCTTGGCCATGACGTCCATCCTACGGGGGCGCGCTGACTGCGAGGCACCGATCGCCGCCGCTCAGTACGCGGGCAGCGTCCGCGGGCCGAGGTCGTCGCGGGCGGGCGGCGGCGCGAGCCGTACGGAGGCGCCGAGGACGCTCAGGCCGCGCGGGGCGACGACGACCGGCTCCAGGGTGACCGCGACGACCTCGGGATGGTCGTCGACCAGCCGGGACACCCGCAGCAGGAGCTCCTCCAGCGCGGGGGTGTCGACCGGGGTGGAACCGCGCCAGCCGAACAGGAGCGGAGCCGTCCGGATGGAGCGGACCAGGCTCGAGGCCTCCCGGTCGGTGACCGGAATCAGCCGGTGACTGGTGTCGCCGAGCAGCTGCGAGGCGGCCCCGGCCAGTCCGAAGGACAGCACGGCGCCGGCGGCTGGGTCGATGACGGCCCGGATCACGGTGTCCACCCCGCGCGGTGCCATCCCCTGCACCACGGGACGCAGTTCGTCGGGCGTGCCGAACAGCTCGGTCAGCTCGGTGTACGCCCGCCGCAGCTGCTCCTCGTCCGCGAGGTCGAGGCGTACGCCGCCGAGGTCGGCGCGGTGGCGCAGGTGCGGGGCGGTGGCCTTGAGGGCGACCGGGTAGCCCAGGGTGGCGGCGGCCCGGACGGCGGCGTCGGCGGTGGCGGCGGGCAGGGCGCGGTGGGCCCGGACGCCGTACTTGGCGAGCAGCTCGCAGGTCTCCTCGGTGCCGAGGGTGAGGCCCTGCCCGCGCGTGAGCAGGCCGTCGATGAGGGAGGCGGCGCCCTTCTCGTCGATGTCCTCGTACTCGGGCACCCTGCCGGGTTCGGCGGCCTCCCGGCGCCACTGGGCGTACTGCACGACGTCGGCCAGGGCCCGCACCGCGCGCTCGGCGGCCGGGTAGGCGGGGATGAGGCGGTCGCTGTTCCCGGGGGCGGCCGGTTCCGCGGGGGCCTGCGGGGAGCGCAGCCGGTCGAGGGCGCGGAACGGGTGGTCGGCGCGGATCCTCGGCGGGCCCGCGGCGGCCTGGGGCGCGGTGCTGGTCGCGGCCGAGAGGGCCTCCGCGAGGCCGCCGAGCTCGACGTGGACCACGAGGACGGGCTTGCCGGGGACCTGCTCCGCCGCGGACCTGAGCGCCTCGGCGAGGGCTGCGTCGCCGGCGGATCCCTCGCCGACCGCGGGGATGGCCGTCACGATCACCGCGTCGTACGCGTCGTCGACCAGGGCGCGCGCGAGAGCCGCGTGGAAGTCCTCCGGCGCGGCCGCGGTGGTCAGGTCCAGCGGGGTCGACGGCCGGAGCCCCTCGGCCACGCACGCGTCGTAGGTGAGCAGGCCGAGCGACTCGGAGTTGCCGAGGATCGCCACCCTGGGTCCGGTGGGCAGCGGCTGGCGGGCCAGCAGGAGGCCGGTGTCCACGAGTTCGGTGATGGTGTCCACGCGGATCACGCCGGCCTGCCGGAGCAGCGCGGACACGGTGGCGTGCGGCAGGCGCGTGGCGCGGACGGCGTGGCCCTGCGGGGCGGTTCCCGAGCCCTGCACGACGACCAGGGGCTTCGCCGCCGCGGTACGCCGGGCGAGGCGGGTGAACTTGCGGGGGTTGCCGATGGACTCCAGGTACATGAGGACGACGTCGGTGTCGGGGTCGTCGTACCAGTACTGGAGGACGTCGTTGCCGGAGACGTCCGCGCGGTTGCCGGAGGAGACGAAGGTGGAGACGCCGGTCACGCCGGTGACGCCGCCGCCGCGCCGGTGCAGCCGGGAGAGCAGGGCGATGCCGATGGCACCGGACTGGGCGAACAGGCCGATCCTGCCGGGGCGGGGGGTCTCGGGGGCCAGTGAGGCGTTGAGCCGGACGTCCGGCGAGGTGTTGATGACGCCGAAGGCGTTCGGGCCGATGATGCGCATGCCGTACGCGCGTGCGTGCCGCACGAGTTCACGCTGGCGCTCGCGTCCTTCGGGGCCGCTCTCGGCGTACCCGGCGGACAGCACGACGAGTCCCTGCACGCCGTGGGCCCCGCACTCGGCGACGACCTCGGGGACCTGCTCGGCGGGGACGGCGACGACCGCGAGGTCGACGGGGCCGTCGATGTCGCGCACCGAGCGGTGCGCGGGGATGCCGTCGACCTCCTTCGTCTGCTCGGGGAACGCCTTGTTCACCGCGTGCAGGCGGCCGTTGAAGCCGTAGTCCCGGATGTTGCCGAGCACGCTGCGGCCCACGCCGCCGGGGGCGCGTCCGACGCCGACCACGGCGACAGAGCCGGGGGTGAGAAGGCGCTGCACGGACCGTGACTCGGCGCGCTGCTCGCGCGCGTACTGCACGGCGAGCGAGCGGTCGGTGGGCTCCAGGTCGAACTCCAGGCGGACGACGCCGTCCTCGAAGCTGCGCTTCTGGGTGTACCCGGCGTCCGTGAACACCTTGATCATCTTGACGTTGGCGGGCAGCACCTCGGCGGCGAAGCGGCGGATGCCGCGCTCGCGGGCGACGGCCCCGATGTGTTCGAGGAGGGCGGAGGCCACGCCGCGCCCCTGGTGGGCGTCCTGCACGAGGAAGGCGACCTCGGCCTCGTCGGCGGGGGCGGAGGCGGGCATGCCGTCGGCGCCGATGCGGTCGTAGCGTACGGTGGCGATGAACTCGCCGCCGATGGTGGCGGCGAGTCCCACCCGGTCCACAAAGTCGTGGTGCGTGAAGCGGTGGACGTCCTTGGCGGACAGGCGTGGGTAGGGCGCGAAGAAGCGGTAGTACTTCGACTCGTCCGAGACCTGCTCGTAGAAGCTGACCAGGCGATCGGCGTCGTCGACGGTGATGGGCCTGATGCGCGCGGTGCCGCCGTCGCGCAGCACCACGTCGGCCTCCCAGTGGGCGGGGTACTCGTGCCGGTCCGACGCGCTCTGCATGGGCCCCAGAGTACGGCTCGCGTACGACAACGGCGCGAGGCAGTCTGTGGAGAACGCGCGAGAACGCACAAGGACGGAAGTCGGGCCGAGGCCGCGGTCCGACTGTCTCACCCCGGAGGGACACCAGGTCCTGTCCGGAGACGCTTCACGTGTGGGAAACTGGTCTAGACAACCCTGAACACCGAAGGGCAGCATCACATGGCTGAGCGCCGCGTCAACGTCGGCTGGGCCGAGGGTCTCCACGCCCGCCCCGCTTCCATCTTCGTCCGGGCCGCCACGGCCGCAGGTATCCCGGTGACGATCGCCAAGGCCGACGGCAACCCCGTCAACGCGGCCTCCATGCTGGCCGTGCTCGGCCTGGGCGCCCAGGGCGGCGAGGAGATCGTCCTCGCCTCCGACGCCGAGGGTGCGGACGCCGCCCTCGACCGGCTCGCGAAGCTGGTCGCCGAGGGCCTCGAGGAGCTTCCCGAGACCGTCTGAGCGCGGGTGCCCTGAAAAGCACCGAGGGGCTCGTCCGAATTATCGGGCGGGCCCTTCGCATTTCCCTTTCGAGGGCAGCGGAAATAACGCCCCCGGAATTACTCCCTCTTTGTATACGGTGCCCGTGTTAATGCCGCACACCCGTCACGTTTACAGGATGTTGCGAACTCCTCACACGGTCCGCGCGATCCTGCCCGGAGCCGAACCGCAGCCGGTGCGCGGCTCCCGAGCGCTCGGTGTGCACCGCGGTGATCGCCCGCGCGCGTTCGCCGTCCCCGCGTGCCACCGCGTCCACGATCGCGCCGTGCTCCGCCCAGGACTCCACGGGATCGGCCGGCGCGTCCACGACGTACATCCAGGCGATCTTGTGCCGCAGCTGGGTCAGCAGGGAGGTCAGCGCGGGGCTGCCGGAGGCCTGCGCGAGCGTCTCGTGGAACCAGCCCCCCAGGGAGCGCAGATCGTCGCTGTTGCCCCGCCTGGCCCGCTCCTGGCCCAGCCTGACCAGGCCGCGCAACACCTTCAGATGGGCCTCGGTGCGCCGCTGGGCGGCCCGGGAGGCGCCGAGCGGTTCGAGGAGCATGCGCATCTCCAGGAGGTCGGCGCCCTCCTCCTCGGTCGGTTCGGCCACGCACGCGCCCGCGTGCCGCCGTGTCACCACGAAGCCCTCGGCCTCCAGGGTGCGCAGGGCCTCGCGGACGGGAACACGGGAGACGCCGTAGCGGCGGGCGAGCAGTTCCTCGGTGAGCCGGCTCCCGCGCTCGTGGACACCGGCGACGATGTCGTCCCGGATCGCCGTGCATACCGAGTGCGCCGGAATACGCATGTCCGACCTCCGTCTTAATCCCCGTGAAACGTCGCCGATTGACGTGTGTTCAGTGACTCTATTGCAATGAGCGGGAATTTCCGACGGCGGACCGGAATCCAGGGATATTTTTTGGACAACGGGGCGCCGGAAACGACGAAACCCCGGCTCGGGGAGCCGGGGTTCTCGCGCGGATCGCGGGGCGGTCGTCAGACGTTGACGCCGTGCGAGCGCAGGTAGGCGACGGGGTCGATGTCCGAGCCGTACTCGGGGGTGGTGCGCGCCTCGAAGTGCAGGTGCGGTCCGGTGACGTTGCCGGTCGCGCCGGACAGCCCGATCTGCTGGCCGGGGGTGACCGACTGGCCGACCGAGACGCCGATGGAGGACAGGTGGCCGTACTGGGTGTACGTGCCGTCGGCCATCCTGATCACGATGTTGTTGCCGTACGACCCGCCCCAGCCGGCCTCGACGACCGTGCCGCGGCCGACCGCGTGCACGGAGGTGCCGGTGGCGGCGTGGAAGTCGACACCGGTGTGGCTGCCGGAGGACCACAGGGAGCTGCTGCTCTTGTAGCCGGTGGAGATGTAGGAGCCGGAGATCGGGGCGACGAAGGCGTTGAGGCGCTTGCGCTCGGCCTCACGGGCGGCGCGCTCCTTGGCCTCGCGTATCTCCTTGGCGCGCGCCTCGGCCTTCCGCTTGGCCTCCGCCGCCGCCTTCTTCTGCGCGGCGGCCTGCGCCTGGGCCTCGGCCTGGGCGTCGAGCTGGGCCGCGAGGGAGTCCGTGCCGACGGAGACGACGGGCATCAGGCCGGTCTGCTCGACGGAGTTCTCGGCGGCGAGCGCCGGGGCGGCGATGGTGCCGATGACGCCGGTGGTGGCGAGGGCGGCGACGCCCGCGGCGCGGGCGGTGGTGCGCTTCATGCGGCTGGGACGACGGTGCTTCCCGGTGGCGCAGGTGAACGCCATGTGGTGGCTGGTCCTTTCCTTCCTTCTCGCCTACCGGGTTAGCTGACGGGTTCGGAGCAGGAAGGTCTCCTACGGACCCCCTCGCAAGGCGCGGGCGTCCGATTCACCCCAGGGACGTGGTGTGGGTCCCCGGCTCCCCTGGCTCGCGCCGTACGGGGACTCGGCGATGACTGTCCGGTGCCGCGGGCGCGGCGCAGTGCCTGACGGACAGCCCGGAAGACGCTAAGCGGGGTGGCTTTCAAGACCCAAACGGATCAGGGTGTTTGTAGCGCATCCCACAGGGCAGACAGGCAACCTCTCACCCAATTCGGACATCAGAGGGCCCTGGTGACGCCGTCGTCACCAGGGCCCCTCCACGCGCGTGCCGTTGCTCGGCTACTCGGCGCTCACGACCTTGACCTCGCCGATGCCGAGGGCCTCGACGGGCTCCTTGATGGCGGCCGCGTCACCGACCAGGATCGTCACCAGCCGGTCCACCGGGAAGGCGTTCACGACGGCCGCGGTGGCCTCGACGGTGCCGGTCGCGGCGAGCTGCTGGTACAGGGTCGCCTGGTAGTCGTCGGGCAGGTGCTGCTCGACCTGGTCGGCCAGCGTGCTCGCGACGGCCGCCGCCGTCTCGTACTTGAGCGGCGCCACACCGACCAGGTTCTGCACGGCCACGTCGCGCTCGGCGTCGGTGAGTCCGCCCTCGGCGAGCGTGCTCAGCACCTTCCACAGGTCGTCCAGGGCGGGACCGGTGTTCGGGGTGTCCACCGAGCCGCTGATGGCGAGCATCGCGGCGCCCGAGCCGTCCGGCGCGGACCTGAGGACCTGCCCGAACGACCGTACGCCGTAGGTGTAGCCCTTCTCCTCGCGCAGGACGCGGTCCAGGCGGGAGGTGAGGGTGCCGCCGAGGCAGTAGGTGCCGAGCACCTGCGCGGGCCACACGCGTGCGTGCCGGTCGGCGCCGATGCGACCGATGAGCAACTGCGTCTGGACGGCACCGGGGCGGTCCACGATGACGACGCGGCCGGTGTCGTCGGCGGTCACCGGCGGCACCGGGCGCGGCTGGGCCGGGGAACCGGTCCAGGAGCCGAGGGTGTCGGCGAGCAGCGCGTCCAGATCGATGCCGGTGAGGTCGCCGACGACCACGGCGGTCGCGGTGGCGGGGCGCACATGCTTCTCGTAGAAGGCGCGTACGGCCGCGGAGTCGATGTTCTCGACCGTGTCCTCGGTGCCCTGGCGCGGGCGCGACATGCGCGAGTCCGCCGGGAAGAGCTCCTTGGAGAGCTCCTTGGCGGCGCGCCGGGACGGGTTGGCCAGCTCGTGCGGGATCTCGTCGAGGCGGTTGCGGACGAGCCGCTCGACCTCGCTGTCCGCGAACGCGGGCGCCCTGAGCGCGTCGGCCAGCAGGCCGAGGGCCTTGGCGAGGCGGGAGGCGGGCACTTCGAGGCTGAGGCGGACGCCCGGGTGGTCGGCGTGCGCGTCGAGGGTGGCGCCGCAGCGCTCCAGCTCGGCGGCGAACTCCTCGGCGGAGTGCTTGTCGGTGCCCTCGGAGAAGGCGCGCGCCATGATCGTGGCGACGCCGTCCAGTCCTGCCGGTTCGGCGTCCAGGGGCGCGTCCAGGAGCACCTCGACGGCGACGACCTGCTGGCCGGGGCGGTGGCAGCGCAGGAGGGTCAGGCCGTTGTCGAGCGTGGCGCGCTCGGGGGCGGGGAAGGCCCAGACCTTGGGCTCGCCCGCCTGCGGCTGCGGGTGGAATTCCATCGCGGCGAGCTCGGTCACTTGGCCGCCTCCTCGTTCTCGTCGGTGGCTTCTACGGTTGCCGCGGCCTGCGGGTCCTCGGCGGCGTCCTCGGCGCTGTCGGCGATCTCGGCCGGGGTGAGCGGCTCGTAGACCAGCACCGCGCGGTTGTCGGGGCGCAGCCTGGCCTTGGCGACCTCCTGCACGTCCTCGGCGCTCACCTCCAGGACGCGCTGCACGGCGGTCAGGGCGAGCTGGGGGTCGCCGAACAGGACGGCGTAGCGGCACAGTTCGTCGGCGCGGCCCGCGACGGTGCCGAGCCGGTCCAGCCACTCGCGCTCCAACTGGGCCTGGGCGCGCTCCATTTCCTCGGCGGTGGGGCCCTCCGCGGCGAACCGCGCGAGCTCCTCGTCGATGGCGGCCTCGATGACCGGCACCTCGACATCGCCGGAGGTCTTCACGTCGAGCCAGCCCAGGGAGGGCGCACCGGCCAGGCGCAGCAGTCCGAAGCCGGCCGCGACGGCCGTACGGTCACGTCGTACCAGCCGGTTGTAGAGGCGGGAGGACTCACCGCCGCCGAGGACGGTGAGGGCCAGGTCGGCCGCGTCCGCCTCGCGGGTGCCGTCGTGCGGCAGCCGGTAGGCGGCCATCAACGCGCGCGCGGGGACCTCCTCCTCGACGACCTCGCGCAACTGCTCGCCGATGATCTCGGGCAGGGAGCCGTCGCGGGGCGCGGGCTTGCCGTCGTGCGAGGGGATGGAGCCGAAGTACTTCTCGATCCAGGCGAGCGTCTGCTCCGGGTCGATGTCGCCGACGACCGACAGGACGGCGTTGTTGGGCGCGTAGTAGGTGCGGAAGAACGCGCGCGCGTCCTCCAGGGTGGCCGCGTCCAGATCGGCCATCGAACCGATCGGGGTGTGGTGGTAGGGATGGCCCTCCGGGTAGGCGAGCGCGGTCAGCTTCTCGAACGCGGTGCCGTAGGGGACGTTGTCGTAGCGCTGCCTGCGCTCGTTCTTGACGACGTCGCGCTGGTTCTCCATCGACTCGTCGTCGAGGGCGGCCAGCAGGGAGCCCATGCGGTCGGCCTCCAGCCACAGCGCGAGCTCCAGCTGATGGGTCGGCATGGTCTCGAAGTAGTTGGTGCGCTCGAAGCTGGTGGTGCCGTTGAGCGAACCGCCGGCGCCCTGGACGAGCTCGAAGTGCCCGTTGCCGTGCACCTGCTTCGAGCCCTGGAACATCAGGTGCTCGAAAAGGTGAGCCAGGCCGGTACGCCCCTTGACCTCGTGGCGCGAACCGACGTCGTACCAGAGGCACACCGCCGCGACCGGGGTCAGGTGGTCCTCGGAGAGCACCACGCGCAGGCCGTTGGCCAGGCGGTGCTCGGTCGCTGTCAGGCCCCCGGTGCCTGCCTGGTCTGTGGCCGTGTGACCCAT
The DNA here is from genome assembly GCF_029893805.1 of Streptomyces sp. SAI-135. NCBI lineage: Bacteria > Bacillati > Actinomycetota > Actinomycetes > Kitasatosporales > Streptomycetaceae > Streptomyces > Streptomyces sp. SAI-135. Next base: position 6,801,401 of record NZ_JARXYP010000002.1, on the reverse strand, counting down.
GGGCATGTACGTCCCTTCGATCGCCGTCGCGGTCGTGGAAACCGCGGTTCGTGGAGCTGTTTTCCTGCCGGTCCTGCCACTGTATGCAAGCGTGCGGACCCTCGGTGAAGTTCCCGGGGCGCGTACGCCCACAGCGGATCGCGTAGCCTGCGGGCAACCGTGAGGGAGGCGCTGTGCGGTCCCCGGGCCGGGCGGCTCGGCCGGGCCCTGCCCGGACTGTCAGTGCCGCGGTCCACAATGGTCCGCGTCAGACTCCGTTCACGCTTCAGCAAGAGTGAGCCAAAGGGCCGATGTGAGCGACCCGTAGGCGAGCGACCAGAAAAGAGGAGCCGGCAGCGATGGCCCGCCGCAGCACGAAGACCCCGCCGCCCGACGACTCGTACGAGGAGCGGATCCTCGACATCGACGTCGTGGACGAGATGAAGGGCTCGTACCTCGAGTACGCGTACTCGGTCATCTACTCCCGCGCGCTCCCCGACGCCCGCGACGGTCTCAAGCCGGTGCACCGGCGCATCGTCTACCAGATGAACGAGATGGGCCTGCGCCCCGACCGCGGCTATGTGAAGTGCGCCCGCGTGGTCGGCGAGGTCATGGGCAAGCTGCACCCGCACGGCGACGCGTCGATCTACGACGCCCTCGTGCGCATGGCCCAGCCCTTCTCGATGAGCGTGCCGCTGATCGACGGCCACGGCAACTTCGGCTCGCTGGGCAACGACGACCCGCCGGCCGCCATGCGGTACACCGAGTGCCGCGCGGCCGAGGCCGCGACCCTGATGACGGAGTCCATCGACGAGGACACGGTCGACTTCGCCCCGAACTACGACGGCCAGGAGCAGGAGCCGGGCGCGCTGCCCGCCGCCTTCCCCAACCTCCTGGTGAACGGCGCCTCGGGCATCGCGGTCGGCATGGCCACCAACATGGCGCCGCACAACCTCACCGAGGTCATCGCGGCCGCCCGCCACCTGATCCGCTACCCGAACGCGGATCTGGACGCCCTGATGAAGCACATCCCGGGCCCCGACCTGCCCACCGGCGGCCGGATCGTCGGTCTCTCCGGCATCCGGGACGCCTACGAGACGGGCCGCGGCACCTTCAAGATCCGCGCCACGGTGTCGGTGGAGACGGTGACGGCCCGCCGCAAGGGCCTGGTCGTCACCGAGCTGCCCTTCACGGTCGGCCCGGAGAAGGTGATCGCCAAGATCAAGGACCTGGTCGGTGCGAAGAAGCTCCAGGGCATCGCCGACGTCAAGGACCTCACCGACCGCGAGCACGGCCTGCGGCTGGTCATCGAGATCAAGAACGGCTTCGTGCCGGAGGCGGTCCTGGAGCAGCTCTACAAGCTGACGCCCATGGAGGAGTCCTTCGGCGTCAACAACGTGGCGCTGGTGGACGGGCAGCCCCTCACGCTCGGCCTCAAGGAACTCCTGGAGGTCTACCTCGACCATCGCTTCGAGGTGGTGCGCCGGCGCAGCGAGTTCCGGCGCACCAAGCGGCGCGACCGGCTGCACCTGGTCGAGGGCCTGCTCACCGCCCTGGTCGACATCGACGAGGTCATCCGCATCATCCGCTCCAGCGACAACTCCGCGCAGGCGAAGGAGCGCCTGATCGAGCGCTTCTCGCTGAGCGAGATCCAGACGCAGTACATCCTGGACACGCCCCTGCGTCGCCTGACCCGGTTCGACCGCATCGAGCTGGAGTCGGAGAAGGACCGCCTCAACGCGGAGATCGCGGAGCTGACCCGGATCCTGGAGTCGGACGCCGAGCTGCGCAAGCTGGTCTCCGGCGAGCTGGCCGCGGTCGCCAAGAAGTACGGCACCGAGCGGCGCACGGTCCTGCTGGAGGCCGGGGCGACGGCCCCCGTGGCCGCCGTTCCGCTCCAGGTGGCGGACGACCCGTGCCGGGTGCTGCTGTCCTCGACGGGACTGCTGGCCCGTACGGCGAACGGCGAGCCGTTCCCGGAGGAGCCCGGCGGCAAGCGCGCCAAGCACGACGTCATCGTCTCGGCGGTGCCGGCCACCGCGCGGGGCGAGGTCGGCGCGGTGACCTCGTCGGGCCGCCTGCTGCGGATCAACGTCATCGACCTGCCGCAGCTCCCGGAGGCGGCCGCGAACCTCTCGGGCGGCGCCCCGCTGGCGGAGTTCGTCTCCCTGGAGGACGGGGAGACGCTGGTCTGCCTGACCACGCTGGACGAGTCCTCGCCCGGTCTGGCACTCGGCACCGAACAGGGCGTCGTCAAGCGTGTGGTCCCCGACTATCCGTCCAACAAGGACGAGTTGGAGGTCATCACGCTCAAGGAGGGCGACCGTGTCGTCGGCGCGGTGGAACTGCGCACCGGCGAGGAGGACCTGGTCTTCATCACCGACGACGCCCAGCTCCTGCGCTACCAGGCTTCCCAGGTCCGTCCACAGGGCCGGCCGGCGGGCGGCATGACGGGCATCAAGCTCGCCGAGGGCGCGAAGGTCATCTCCTTCACCGCGGTGGACCCGGCGGCCGACGCGGTCGTCTTCACGGTCGCGGGCTCGCGCGGCACACTCGACGACTCCGTCCAGACGACGGCCAAGCTGACCCCGTTCGACCAGTACCCGCGCAAGGGCCGCGCCACGGGCGGTGTGCGCTGCCAGCGGTTCCTCAAGGGCGAGGACTGCCTGTCCCTGGCCTGGGCGGGCGCCGTCCCGGCCCGCGCCGCGCAGAAGAACGGCACCCCGGCCGACCTCCCGGAGATCGACCCGCGCCGCGACGGCTCGGGCGTGTCCCTGGCGAAGACGGTGTCGGTGGTGGCGGGCCCCGTCTAGACCGGCTCCTGGGGATCCTCCTCGGTCCCCTGGACGTACCGCAGGACGCCCCACATGCCGGCCTCGTCGGCGTGCGGGGCGTCCCGCTGTGCCGCCTTGCACGCCTCCAGCTCCTTGGCGAGGGCGGAGGTGTCGATGCCGGAGCCGATGAGGACGAGCTGGGTGAGGGGGGTCTGGCCGGGCGGCCAGGGTTCCGGGTAGAACCGCAGGAACCGCCCCACGGCATGGACGGCGTAACGGTTGCGGACGTCGTACGGCCCGAAGTCGACGTATCCCTTGATCCGGTACAGCCCTTCGGGCCGGCTGTCGAGGAAGCCCATCAGCCGACGGGGGTCCAGCGGCGTGTCCGAGGTGAAGGACAGGCTGTCGTAGGTGGAGTGCAGGTGCCCTGCGTGAGCCTGGTCGCGGTCGTCTTGGCCGTCGTGACTGTCGTGGCTGTCGATGTCGTGCAGGTCGTCGAAGGAGAGCTGTCCGATGCGCTCCTCGCCGGGGCGGCAGTCGAAGAGGAACTCGGGGTCGATCCGGCCGTAGCTGGCCGGGACGACGGCGGCGCGGTCGACGAGGGACCGGACGACCGCCGGCACGCGCTCGGCGTCCTGGGGGCTCACACGGTCGAGCTTGTTGACCACGACGAGGTCGGCGAGGCCGAGATGCCGGTCGAGCTCGGGGTGCCTGGCGCGGGTGTCGTCGAACTCGGCGGCGTCGACGACCTCGACGAGACCGCCGTAGACGATGTCGGGCTCCTCGCTGGCGAGCACCATGCGGACGAGCTCCTGCGGCTCGGCGAGCCCGCTGGCCTCGATGACGATGACGTCGATGCCGGCGTCGGGACGGGCGAGCTTGGCGAGGTACCCGTCGAGCTCGCTGACGTCGACGGCGCAGCACAGGCAGCCGTTCCCGAGCGAGACGGTGGAGTCGCCGAGCGCGCCGGCGACGGCCATGGCGTCGATCTCGATGGCCCCGAAGTCGTTGACGACGGCTCCGATCCGGCTGCCGCCACTGCGGTGCAGGAGATGATTGAGGAGCGTGGTCTTGCCGGACCCCAGGAATCCGGCGAGCACGACGACCGGGATCTGCCGGGGGCTCCCGCTCGGCTGACTCAACGTACGACCTCTTTCGCGCTGCTGCGTACACCGGATCGCGGTCCCGGCGCACGTACGAGGTGTGAATGCCGGACCAGGATACGAGCCGGAACAATCCGCTCGAAGTGAACGATTGTTAGCAGCACTTGCGGGGCAGACGTTGGGCAAGGCGCCGGTTCGTGCGACCCTCACTTCCCTCCGTGCGCCTCCTCTCCGCCTCCCCCGCCGATCAGAGCCGCTCGGCACCCTGGGAGACGGCAAGCGCCGCCCACCGCTCGCCGGTCCCCATCAGTCGACCCGCACCCCGACGACCGGCGGACGGCCGTTTGAATCGGGGATGACATGGCCACACAGAAGCGTGGAGTACGGGGGCTCGCCGCTCCTCTGGCAGCCGGCATCGGTCTGGTGACAGGAGCGCTCGCCGCTCTGACCGCACAACAGCGCACGCTCCACACGCTGCACCTGCGCCTCGACCGCCTGGAGGAGCAGGTCGCGAACGGCCGGCGCCATACAAATCTGGCCAGCCAACAGCGCCTGCACTGGGAACTCCTGAGCAAGGCCATCGACAGCCCTGAGCTGGCCGAGGTCCTGGACATTTTCGAGGTGCCGGCGGCGCCGCAGAAACGCCGCCAGTACCTCTTTGCGAACGCGCTGTACACGAACCTGCTGCTCTCCTACCGACTCGGCAACATCAGCCGTGACGAATTCTTCGGGTTCATCCGCGGTCTCATACAGAATCCCGTCGTCAGGGAGTACTGGCACGCCACTAGAGGGCAGCGGGCAACCCTCCCCGAGGAGTCGGACGAAGCCGAGCTCGGCCGGATGGTTGACGAGTTGCTTCGGCAACTGGATGAAGCCGATGGGGACGAATGGTGGGTTGTCGGGGACTCACCGGGTGACTGAAGGGCCGGCTCTCGCGAATCACACCCCCGGGCCATAACGAACGGATGAAGTCCCCAGTTGTCCCAGACGTCGCTGGGGTTGACTCACGCTCGATCGCGTAGAGCGACTCCACAAGTCGTCGCTCACGCCGCCGGTTGGCGAACGCACCCCACAGGGGCCGCCTCCACCCCGCAGTCGTTGTGCGCAAGCTCTTCAGACGTGAGACCAGAGGAATCAACAGTGAGTCAGATCATCCGTCGGATCGGTGTACCCCCAAGCGCTCGGGGAAGCCAGGGCGGGGGCAACTGCCCTGACATCTTCGAATTGGCCGACGGAAGCTTCGCCGTGATCGGCACGGATGTCACGGAGCGACTCGACGGCGAACTCCCCGCCGACGCGTCGCGAGCGCCTTACGAACGAATCGTCGTCATCACCAGGGACACGCTCATCAGGGCCAAGGGCGACATTCCGGAGGCGTGAGCATCCGGGACTCCCTTCATCACCGGCAGCGCGTCCGGCGAACGGTCAGTCCCATACCGTTCGCCGGAGGCATCGAGCCGGACTCCCCCTCACCCGGTCACAGCTCCGAAGGGATCAGGATGACCATCCACCTGGGCCGCAAAGCCGCGTGTCGGCTGTCCGCCTCACGCCTCCACATAAAGCGACGCATCGGTCTGCCCCCTCAGTCGAGGGGCAGCACCTGCGGCGCCCACTGTCCCGACATCTTCGAGCTCCGTGACGGCCGATTCGTGGTGATCGGTACCGAGCAGACCGCAAAGATCCGGAGGGACTACCCGGGGATGCGGGCGCTGGCCGCTTCCGAGATCGTCGTGGTCGTCGACCGTGACACCCTCGCCTACGCCAAGGCCTTCATTCCCAACAGCTGATCCGAGGGATGCCCGCACCGGGAGTCCGGTGCGGGCATCCGCCGCGCACAGGCCTCGGCAACGCCGTTTCCCCGTTCCGCGTCGTGGGAAGGATGTCGCAGGCTCTCGGGGGAGGCGCGGATGGCGGCGCATCACCGCATATGGCGTTCGATACTCGTCACGTCCGCGTGGGGTGCCCTGGCAGTTGTCGTCACCGGTGCCGTCGGTGCCGCATCCGTGGTCGTCAGCGGCTGGCTCGCCCGTGGTGTCGAGGAAGCCAACGGAGACCGGCGTACGGCACTGGAGCGCAGCTCTCTCGGGGAATACTTCGGCGGGGTCAGCGCGGTCTTCTCCGGACTGGCTCTGCTCCTGCTCGTGGCCACTCTTCTGCTCCAGCAGCGTGAGCTGCGGATGCAGCGTCACGAACTCGCCCTGCAACGCGAGGAACTCGTCTCGTCCCGCAATGAGTTGCACCGGAGCGCCGAGGCCGACTTACGGGCCCTCCATGTCCAGCTGACACAGATGGCCATGGACGATCCCGCCCTGGCCGAGGTCTGGAACGACTACCCGGGTGAGTCGCCACAGACCCTCCGGCAGAATCTCTTCGCCAACTTGACCTTCAGCCATTACCTGTTGGTCTACAAGTGGGGCGGCATCACGGAGGCCGAGCTGGTCGCGCGAGCGGGAACACTGGTGCAGAGCTCCGCCTTCAACAGGTATTGGGAGGCTTCCCGTGGCGCGAAGGAAGTCCTGCCGCCCGATACCGACGAAGGGCGGTTGTTCAGGATCTTCGAGAGCGCGATTCGGGCCGCGCAACAGCCCGACGCGCCTCCGCCCCCTGGCTGACAAGGTGCGTCACCCCACCGGCACCGCCACCGGCGCCCCCGGCCCCACATACCGCGCCACCGGCCGAATGATCTTCGAGTCCGCCGCCTGCTCAAGGATGTTCGCGCTCCAGCCGACCACCCGAGCCGCCGCGAACGTAGGCGTGAACATCTCGCGGGGCAGCCCGCACAGCTCCATGACCACGCCCGCGTAGAACTCGACGTTGGTGTGCAGCTCCCGCCCCGGTTTCAGCTCGGCCAGGATCGCCTCCACCTGGCGTTCCACCTCGACGGCGAAGGCCACCCGGGGTCCGCCGAACCGCTGGGCGACCTCCCTGAGCATCCGGGAACGCGGGTCCTCGGTGCGGTAGACGGCATGGCCGAAGCCCATGATCCGTTCACCGGCCAGTACCCGCTCACGGATCCAGGGACCGATACGGTCGGGCGTGCCGATCGCGTCCAGGGTGTCCAACGCCCTGCTCGGCGCACCGCCGTGCAACGGTCCGGACAGCGCGCCCACCGCGCCCACCAGACACGCCACCACATCCGCTCCCGTCGACGCGATGACCCGCGCCGTAAAGGTTGATGCGTTGAAGCCGTGATCAATGGTTGAGATCAAGTACTGCTCGACCGCCCGGGCCCGCTGCGGCTCCGGCTCCGAACCCGTCAGCATGTAGAGGTAGTTCGCCGCATACGAGAGATCCTCCCGCGGCTCCACCGGCTCGAGCCCCTTGCCGAGCCGGTGCAACGCGGTGAGCAGCGTCGGCACCGCCGCGGTCGCCACGAGCGTGTCCCGGCGCCGCTCGTCCGGGTCGACGTCGTACACCGGCCGGAACCCCTTCGCCGCTCCGAGCAGCGACAACGCGGTGCGCATCCCGGCCAGCGGCCCCGAACCCCCGCTCGCCGCCGCGATCGCCGGCAGTGCCGCCCGCACCGCGTCCGGCAGCCGCCGCAACGCCGCGGTTTCGGCGCGGAAGGCCACGGCCTGTCCGGCGTCCGGCAGCTCACCATGAACCAGGAGATGCCAGACGTCCTCGAATCCGCGGGCCTGCGCGAGCTCGACGGCCGAGTACTGGCGGTAGTGATAGAACCCCTCGCGCCCCCGGACGTCCCCGACCTCGGTGTCCGTGACGACGACTCCTGCGAGTCCGCGCGGTACGTCGACGAGTGTGGTTGCGGACCTGTTGACCGACATGATTCCTCCCTGGACTTGATTCGACTGTCCATGGTTGACTCAACGCCTGTCAATGTTGATTGGATCAATACATACTAATCAACCTACCCGGCTGCGGATACGGTGACCTCTTATGCGCGATCAAGACCCCCTCCCCGGTCCCTCGGAACACCGGCTCAGCACCAAGGAAGCCGCCGAACTGCTGGGCGTGAAGCCCGAGACCGTCTACGCCTACGTGAGCCGCGGCCAGCTCAGCAGCCGACGCGTCCCCGGCGGCCGGGGCAGCACCTTCGACGCCAAGGAGGTGGAGACCCTCGCCCGGCGCAACCGCCGGGAGAGCGGCGGGAGTCCGGGTTCCGGCGGCGACCTGTCCGTACGGACCCGCATCACGTTCATCGACCGGGACCGCTACTACTTCCGGGGCGTCGACGCGACCGAACTCGCCGCACGCCACTCCTACGAAGAGATCGCGGAGTGGCTCTGGACCGGGCACATGCAGCCCGGCGTGACCTTCAGCGCCCCCGACGCCACGGTCGACACGGCCCGCCGCGCGGTGGACGCGCTGCCCGAGCACACCGGCCCCACCGACCGGCTGCGCGTCGCCGCGATCGCCGCCGCGGCGGCCGACCCGGTGCGTTTCGACCTCTCCGAGGAGGCCGTGCTCGGCACCGCACGCACCCTCATTCCCACGCTCGTCGCCGCCCTGCCGCCCGTGCTCCACGACCGGCGCCGTGACGACGTCCGGCTGGCACCCCGCCTGTGGACACGGCTCAGCGGACGCAAGCCCGACGAGGCGTACCTGCGCGCCCTGGACACCGCCCTCGGCCTTCTCGTCGACCACGACCTCGCCGCCTCGACCCTCGCGGTCCGCGTGGCCGCGTCGGCCCGCGCCCACGCCTACGCGGCCGTCTCCGCCGGACTCGGCGTCCTTGAAGGCCCGTTGCACGGCGCGGCCAGCGGGCTCGCCCACAAACTGCTGCTCGACGTGCTCGACCGGGGCGACGCGGCCCCCGTGATCGCGGAGGAGCTGCGGGCCGGTCGCCGCATCCCGGGCCTCGGTCACCGGCTCTATCCGGGCGAGGACCCACGCGCGCGTGCCCTGTTCGCCCTCCTGGAGGAGATCCCGCGCGCCGAGCCCGCCCTCCTCGCGGCCCGGGACATCGTGGCCACCACCGCTCGCCACACCCCTCTGCACGCCAACGTGGACCTGGCCCTCGCCGTGCTCACCGCCTCCTCGGGAATGCCGGCCACGGCCGGAGAGACGATCTTCGCCGTGGCCCGTACGGCGGGCTGGATCGCCCACGCGCTGGAGGAGTACGGCGAACGCCCGCTGCGCATGCGCCCGAGCGGCATCTATGCGGGCCCGAAGCCGCCGCAACCACTGCCGGAGCACTGAAAGAGGCGCGGCCGGAAGTCACCGTGCCGCAAGTCAGGTTAGGCTCACCTCTGTGAGTACCTGCTCAACGGTCTCGCACGACCTCGACGAGCCCGTTTCCGGAACCGCGGCCACCGCAAGGACCTGGCTGCTGTTGGAACAGCCCGGTCCCTGGGGCGCCAAGGCGCTCACTTCGAGCCACCTGGACCCCGCGCTGGGCCGTGCCCTGGAAGCCGCGGCGAAGGACACCGGCGTACGCGTCGCGCTCATCCGCCGCCCCGGGAGGCACGCCGACAGCGGCACACCCACCACCCGGCAGGTGTACGCCGCCCACACCGTGCCCGGTCACGTGTGGCTGCACAGTGCGACGACCCGCGATCCGCGGGACCTGCTCGACCTGGATTTCGCCGCCCTCGGCAAGGGCGACCACAGCAGCTTCGGCGCAGCACTCGGTGGGCGCCCCCACACCGGCGATCCGCTCGCGCTCGTCTGCACCAACGGCAAACGGGACCGCTGTTGCGCCCTCCTCGGCCGGCCGCTCGCCGCGGAACTGGCCGCCTCGGGCGTCGAGGGCGCCTGGGAGGTCACCCATCTGGGTGGTCACCGCTTCTCCCCGACGCTGCTCGTCCTGCCGTACGGCTACGCCTACGGACGCGCCGAGGCCCATGCCGTCAAGCAAGTCCTGCACAGCGTCCAGGAGGGCCGGATCGTGGTCGAGGGGTGCCGTGGCGGTTCCGCCTGGGAGCGCCCCGGCCAGGCGGCCGAGCTGGCCGTCCGCACGGCGGTGCGCGAATACGCGGCCGAGGCCCTGACCGTCGTACGCACCGACGGCGCGGCCCCGCACTGGGAGGTGACCGTCGCGCACGCCGACGGCCGTCACTGGCGCGTCCTGGTGGCGCAGACCGCCGCCCTGCCGCCCCGTCCGGAGAGCTGCGGGGCGTCCGCGCTCGGCTCGCCCGCGCGCATGGACGTGGTGGCGATGCACGAGGTGCGGCCGTCGGCAGCACTCGCGAGTTGACCGGGCCCACGGCCCCGTCAACTCATTGATCAAGAGATCCATGCCACACCCCCTGCGGCGGATCCGTCGCCTCCCCGTACCGTCATGGGTATGAGCCGCACTGCCCCCACCCGCCGCCTGCGCCTCGGCCTGCCTCGCAGGGTGTTCTCGCAGGTGCTTCTGATGCAGTTGGCGATCGCCGCGGGAGTGGCGGTGCTCGCGACCGGACTGTTCCTCGCGCCCTTGAGCAACCAGCTGGACGACCAGGCGATGCGCCGGGCGCTGGCCATCGCCCAGACCACCGCCGCGGAGTCGCAGATCGCCGAGCAGGTCAAGGACACGCCGCCGCTGCCCGACGGCCCGGTGCAGCGGGAGGCTGAGAGGATCCGCAGGGCGACCGGGGCCGAGTACGTCGTGGTGATGGACTGGCGAGGCGTCCGCTGGTCGCATCCCACGCGCAGCGAGGTGGGCAGGATCGTCTCGACCGACCCGGGCCAGGCCCTGGCCGGCAAGGAGATCATGCAGATCGACAGCGGCACCCTGGGGCGCACGGCCCGTGGCAAGGTGCCGCTGTACGACAGCGAGCACAAGATCGTCGGAGCCGTCTCCGTCGGCATCGCCTACGACAGCGTGCGCGCCCGGCTGATCCACGCGATCCCGGGACTGTTCGCCTACGCCGGCGGAGCCCTCGCCGTCGGCGCGCTGGCAGCCTGGCTCATCTCCCGGAGAGTCCAGCGACAGACCCGTGACCTGGCCTTCTCGGACATCTCCGCACTCCTGTCCGAGCGCGAGGCCATGCTGCACGGCATCCGGGAAGGCGTCGTCGCACTGGACCGCGCCGGCCGGATCCGCCTGCTCAACGACGAGGCCAGACGTCTGCTGGGCATCGGCGACGAGGCCGTCGGGCGCTCCCCGGACGAGGCGCTCGGGGACGGCCGTACGGCCGACGTCCTGGCCGGACGGGTGACGGGCACCGACCTGGTCACCGTGCGGGGACAGCGGGTGCTGGTCGCCAACCGCATGCCCACCGACGACGACGGTGCCGTCGCCACCCTGCGCGACCGCACCGAGCTGGAGCAGCTCGGCCGGGAGCTCGACTCGACCCACGGTCTCATCGACGCGCTGCGCGCCCAGGACCACGAGCACGCCAACCGTATGCACACGCTCCTGGGGCTGCTGGAGCTGGAGATGTACGACGACGCCGTGGAGTTCGTGGGAGAGGTGGTCGGCGACCACCGGGCCACCGCGGAGCAGGTGACCGAGAAGATCGAGGACCCGCTGCTCGCCGCGCTCCTGGTGGGCAAGGCGACCGTCGCCGCCGAGCGCGGGGTGGCCCTGTGGGTCTCCGACGGGACCCGGCTGCCGGACCGGCTGGTCGATCCGAGTGGCCTGGTCACGATCGTCGGCAACCTCGTGGACAACGCCCTGGACGCCGTCGCCGGCGCACCGCACGCGCGCGTGGAGGTCGAACTGCGCACAGAGGGCCGTACCGCCGTCCTCAGAGTGCGCGACACCGGGCCCGGAATCCCGGCGGAGCAGCGGGAACTGGTCTTCACCGAGGGCTGGTCCACCAAGGAGCCCCCCGCGCACCGCGGGCGCGGCCTCGGACTGTCCCTGGTACGCAAGCTCGCCGAACGCCAGGGGGGCAGTGCGACGGTCGGCGAGGCCGGTGGCGGGGGCGCGGAGTTCACCGTCGTCCTGCCCGACGCACTGGCGGAACCGCAACCGGCGCTCACCGCATCGACCGCCCCGCAGGCGGCCACCGAGGAGGAGTCGTGATGATCGAGGTCCTGGTCGTGGACGACGACACCCGCGTGGCGCGCGTCAACGCCGCCTACGTCGAGAAGGTGCCCGGCTTCCACGTGGCGGGCGAGGCGCACAGTGCCGCGGACGCGCTGCACCAGCTGGAGAGCCTGCCCCATGTCGACCTGGTCCTCATGGACCACTATCTGCCCGACGAGACGGGCCTGGCGGTCGTCCAGGAGATGCGCCGGCGCGGCCACCAGACCGACGTGATCATGGTGACGGCGGCGCGGGACGTCACGACCGTGCAGGCGGCGATGCGCCATGGCGCGCTGCAGTACCTGGTCAAGCCGTTCGCGTTCGCGGGCCTGAGGGCCAGGCTGGAGGCCTACGCCGAGCTGCGGCGCACCCTGGACGGCGGCGGTGAGGCGGAACAGGCCGAGGTCGACCGCATCTTCGGAGCTCTCTCCTCGCCTGCGGAGCCCGATCTACCCAAGGGGCACTCACCGACGACGGTGGAGCTCGTGCGCAGGTCCCTGATGAACGCCGAAGGGCCCTTGTCGGCGCAGGAGATCGCCGACCGGACGGGGGTGAGCCGGCAGACCGCCCAGCGCTATCTGAAGCTCCTGGAGCGCACGGGGCGGGCCAGACTCACCCTCAAGTACGGCGACGCGGGCCGCCCGGAACACCGTTACGTGTGGGCGACCCGCGCGTGAGGAGGCTCAGCCCGCGTTCTGCGCGGCGGCCTTCTCGACGAACTCGGTCGTGTACGTCTTGTCGAGGTCGACGTCGGCGTTCTGGATGTTGGGGTTGAACGCCTTGAGGACCTTCTCGACGGTCTCGGGACCGTTCTCGGGCATCACGCCGTCCTTGGTGAACATCGGCAGCGTGTTCTTGATCGCCACCGCGTACAGCAGCTTGTTGCCCTGCGAGTAGTCGGCGGGCATCTTGTCGGCGATCTGGGTGGCGCTGTGGGTGGACATCCACTTGAGCGTCTTGACGAATGCATTGGCCAACTTCTGGACGGTGTCCTTGTGACCGTTGACCCAGTCCGTCTGCATGTACAGGCTTGACGACGGATACGGTCCGCCGAGTGCCTCTTCCGAGCCCTGGGGTGTGCGCATGTCCAGGAGGATCTTGCCGGCCTTCTTGTCCAGGATCGTGGCGACGGTCGGGTCGGTCGTCATGCCGCCGTCGATCGCGCCCTGCTGGAGCGCCGAGATGAAGGTGGGTCCCGCACCGACGGCGACCGGGGTGAAGTCGCTGACCTTCACGCCGTTCTTGACGGCGAGGTACTTGGTGAGGAAGTCGGTCGAGGAGCCCAGGCCCGTGACGCCGAGCTTCTTGCCCTTGAAGTCCTTGGGTGAGGTGATGTCACCGGCCGCCTTGTTCGAGACGATCTCCACCTCGCCGGGCGCGTGCGAGAACTGCACGACCGACTCCACGTCCTTGCCCTTGACCTGCAGATCGAGCGTGTGGTCGTAGAAGCCGACGGCTCCTTGGACCTGGCCGGAGACGAGCGCTGTCTCGGCCTGGACGCCTGCGGGCTCGCTGAGCAGCTCGACGTCGAGTCCCTCGGAGTCGAAGTAGCCGAGCCGCTGGGTCAGCATCGCGGGCAGGTAGATGACCTTGTCCAGGCCACCGACCATGATCTTGACCTTGGTCCCCTTGCCGTCGCCCTTGCTGCCGGAGTCGGCCGATGCCGAGCTGGCGGCGTCGTTGGCACAGGCGGTGAGCGAGGAGAGGGCGAGCAGGCCGGCGGCGGCCAGGGTGGTGTATCTGGCGGTCTTGCGCATGGAGTTCACGTCCTTGTGAGGGGCGGTGCGGGAAGGGCTCAGGCCGGAGGGGGCTGGGCTTGGCAGGGCTGGCGGGGGCCGTGGCTGGGCAGGGCTGGGGCTCGGGAGGGGGAGGCCGTCGTGGGCCGCCTCAGCCGTCCGGCCTCAGCTGTCGGAACTCGTCGGCTTCCAGCGGAAGATGCGGCGCTCTGCGAAGGTGAGCAGCCCTTCGGCGAGGAGTGCAACGACAGCGAGGATGACCATCGCGGCGTACACCCCGGCCGCGTTGAAGGTGCCCTGCGACTGGGCGACGAGCAGGCCGATGCCCTTGGTCGCGCCGATGTACTCGCCGACGATCGCGCCGATGAGGGCGAAGCCGAAGCTGACGTGCAGGCTGGTGAAGATCCACGAGGTCGCGGAGGGGATGACGACCTGGAGCGTCACCCTGCGGTCGCTCGCGCCGAGGATGCGGGCGTTGGCGACCAGGTTGCGGTCGACCTCGCGGGCGCCCTGGAAGGCGTTGAAGAAGACGGGGAAGAAGACCAGGACGACGGCCGAGGCGACCTTGGAGGCCGGTCCGAGTCCGAACCAGATCACGAAGATGGGTGCAAGGACAATCCTCGGTATCGAGTTGAGCACCTTGATGTATGGACCAAGGACGTCGGCGAGCAAGGTGATCCGCCCCAGCGCAATACCGAACACCACACCGGCCACCACACCCACGACCCAGCCCAGCAGCGCCTCGTAGAGCGTGTACCAGATCTGTTCGCCCAAGGAACCGAGAGCGGTCCCGTGCGTCACCCAGGTCCAGATCTGGTCCCAGATCTTCGAGGGCATGGAGAAGTTGAAGGGATCGATGGCCTCGGCCCGCGAGAGCACCTCCCACAGGCCCAGGACGGCCACCAGGAGCAGCACGCGGGACGCGCCGACGACGATCCGGCGTCTGCGGGCGGCACGCGCGCGTGAATGCGCGCGGTCGGACTTGGGGCCGGGGTCTGCCATGGTCGGCGCGACCTGGGCCTCGGGCAGGACGTCAGGCGACATGGGCGGCGCCCCTCTCGCGGGTGATGCGGACCTCTTCGCCGAGGGACTGCCAGATCTCGCGGTAGATCTCGATGAACCGCGGCTCCAGGCGGACCGACTCGACCTTGCGCGGCCGCGGCAGGTCGATCTCGAAGACCTGCTTGACGGTGGCGGGCCCGGCCGTCATCACGACGACCTTGTCCGCCAGCGCGATGGACTCCTCGAGGTCGTGGGTGACGAAGACGACGGAGGCGCCCGTGCCCTCCCACAGTTCGAGGAGCTCGTCGGACATCAGGGCCCGGGTCTGCACGTCGAGCGCGGAGAATGGCTCGTCCATCAGCAGGATCTCGGGGTCGTTGACGAAGGTCGCGGCGAGCGCGACGCGCTTGCGCTGACCTCCGGAGAGCTGGTGGGGGTAACGGTCCTCGAAGGCCGCGAGCCCGACCCTGGCCAGCCATTCCCGCGCCTTCTGCCTGGCCTCCGCCTTGGGCACACCGCGAAAGCGGGGACCGGACATCACGTTGGACAGGACCGTGCGCCAGGGGAACGTGGCGTCCTGCTGGAAGACGAAACCGACCTTGTCCCCGACCCCCCGGACCGGCTCCCCGACGACCAGGACCTCACCCTCGGAAGGCTCCTCCAACCCGCTGACCAGCGTCAACGTGGTCGACTTGCCACAGCCCGTGGGCCCGACGATCGCCACGAACTCCCCACGTCCCACCGTGAGATCGAGTCCCTTGACGGCCGTGTGCAGACCCCCCGACGGGGTCCGGAATGTCTTGCTCGCGCCCCGCAGTTCGATGGCGGGGCTGGTGTCTGCGCTCATGGCCGGGGACGGTAGATGTGGCCTGTGCCACGGCATCAGTCTTCTGGGCACATGCCGTTCTTTTGCCTGCAACGGCCTGTTGTGCTCGTTTTGCGCGCGCTACAACAGCGGAGCCGAAACACGGGCGTTACGCCCGCCAGGCCTTGAGGGAAAGAGGCCCGATGATTGACGTCCTGGTCGTGGACGACGACTTCCGCGTCGCCGAGATCAACGCGAAGTACGTGGGGAAGGTTCCCGGCTTCCGGGTGGCCGCCCGCGCCCACAACGCCGCCCAGGCGCTGGCCAGCGTGCAGCGCGGGACCATCGACCTGGTCCTGCTGGACCACTACCTGCCCGATCAGACGGGCCTCGAACTCGTCCACCGCATGCGGGAACAGGGCCACGGCACCGACGTCATCATGATCACGGCAGCCGGGGACGTGACGACCGTCCAGACCGCGATGCGCCTGGGCGCCCTCCACTACCTGGTCAAGCCCTTCACCTTCGCGGCCCTGCGTACCCGCCTGGACTCCTATGCCGCCCTGCGCCGCACCGTCGACCGGGTCGGCGGCCACGGCATCGCCGGTCAGGAACAGGTCGACCGGATCTTCAGCGCCCTGCGCACCACCCCGGCGACGGCCTCCCCGGGCCTGCCCAGCGGCCACTCGGAGCCGACCACGGACCTCATCTGCCGCGTCCTCCACCACGCCGGCCACCCGCTGTCGGCCCACGAGGTCGCCGCCGAGACGGGTCTGAGCCGCTCCACCGCCCAGCGCTACCTCCGCCACCTCGAACAGGCCGGACGCCTCCGCCTGTCCCTCAGATACGGCGACACGGGGCGCCCTGAGCACCGGTACGCGTGGGTGGCGCCATAGCCCTCCGCTCGTGAGCCCCGCCCCTACACGGCCCCCGCCCCCGTGAGTGACCGCACCTCGGTCTCCGCGTGCTTGGCCTCGTCGGCGACCTCCGCCGAGGTGACCGTGCCGAGCCAGCCCGCGACGAAGCCCAGCGGGATGGAGACGACCCCTGGGTTCTGCAGCGGGAAGTACTGGAAGTCGACGCCCGGGAAGAGGGACTCGGGGCTTCCGGACACCACGGGCGACAGCAGGACCAGAGCCATGGCCGGGATCAGTCCGCCGTAGACGGACCAGACGGCGCCTCGGGTGGTGAATCCGGGCCAGAACAGCGAGTAGAGCAGCACCGGCAGATTCGCGGACGCGGCCACGGCGAAGGCGAGGCCGACCAGGAAGGCGACGTTGAGATCGCGGGCCAGCAGGCCGAGCGCGATCGCGATCACGCCGATCCCCACGGCGGCGGTCCTGGCCACGGCCACCTCGCTGCGGGGCTTGGCCCGTCGCCGCCGCAGTGAGGCGTACAGGTCATGGGCCACAGAGGCGGAGGAGGCGAGAGTGATGCCGGCGACCACGGCGAGGATCGTGGCGAACGCGACCGCGGCGACGATCGCGAACAGAACCGTTCCTCCCGTGGAGTCGGCGCCGCCGCCCAGGTCGAGGGCCAGGAGGGGGACCGCGGTGTTGCCCGCGGCGTTCGATCCCCGGACCGTCTCGGGGCCCACGATCGCCGCGGCACCGAACCCGAGGACGATCGTCATCAGGTAGAAGCCACCGATGAGCCCGATCGACCACACCACCGAACGCCGTGCGGCGCGTGCCGTGGGAACGGTGTAGAAGCGGGAGAGGATGTGCGGCAGCCCTGCTGTGCCGAGCACGAGAGCCAGTCCCAGACTGATGAAGTCGAGGCGGGCCGTCCAGTCCCCGCCGTACTTCAGACCAGGTGCCAGGAACGACTGGCCGTGGCCGCTGCGCTCCGCGGCCGTGAGCAGCAGTTGGTCGACATCTCCGTGGAACCGCACCAGCACGAGCACGGTCAGTGCGACGGTCCCACCGAGCAGCAGCACCGCCTTGACGATCTGGATCCAGGTCGTCGCCCGCATCCCTCCCAGGGACACATAGATCACCATGAGCGCCCCGACGGCGATGACGGTCCAGGACTGGGCCGCCTCGCCGGTGCCGCCGAGCAGCAGCGCAACCAGACTGCCCGCGCCCACCATCTGGGCCACCAGGTACAGAACGGACACGGTGACCGACGAAGTCCCCGCCGCGATCCGCACCGGCCGCTCGTTCATCCGCGCGGCGACCACGTCGGCGAGCGTAAACCGCCCGCAGTTGCGCACCAGTTCCGCGACGAGGAACAGCACCACCAGCCACGCCACCAGGAAACCCACCGAGTAGAGCATCCCGTCGTACCCGAAGAGCGCGATGAGCCCGGAGATACCGAGGAAGGACGCGGCCGACATGTAGTCGCCCGCGATGGCAAAACCATTCTCCATCGGCGAGAACAACCGCCCGCCGGCGTAGAACTCCTCCGCCGAACCGTGCCGGTGGCGGCTCACCCATGTCGTGATCCCCAGCGTGACCGCGACGAACGCGCTGAACAGCAACAGCGCCAGAGTCTGGTGGTCCCCCGTCACGACGACGCACCGCCCCGGGCCGAACGCGTCAGCTCCTGGGTGTCCCACCGCAGTTCGAGCGCGGCCCGGTCCCGGCGCAGCCTCGCATGCCGGGCGTAGGCCCAGGTCAGCAGGAAGGTGGTGAGGAACTGTCCAAGTCCCGCGAGCATCGCCACGTTCACAGCTCCGGCCACCGGTCGTGCCATCAGTCCGGGAGCGCTCGTCGCCGTCACGACGTAGGCCACGTACCAGGCGAAGAACCCGATGCCCGCCGGCACCACGAACCTCCGGTACCTGCTGCGCACCTCCTGGAAGGCCGCGCTGCGCTGCACCTCGAGGTAGACGTCGGCCGCCGCGGCGGCCCGGTTCTCGCGCTCCGCGCGTGCCGTCGCGACGGGTGCCGCAGCTGTGCCGTCACCGCCCGTCTCTCCCCAGCCGGAGGCGAGCTCGTCGTACCAGGGATCCTCGTACCGCACCCCGGCCCCGGCGGGTGCTTCGGCACGGGCCACATCGTGGCCGTGGTGGTTCTCGGCCGAACTCTCGGCATCCCCTCCGCTTCCGCGGGGACGAGCGTTGCTTGACTGCATGCCCAAGGATGGACAGAACGGGAAGATCCCCGACTCTTCTTCCCCGCGCTCTTCACCCCATCAGGTGATTCCTCCCATCGGTGGCCGTACAAGCCCTTTCGCATAGGCGTAACGCACCGCCTGTGCACGGTCCTTGATGCCCGTCTTGGCAAAGAGGTTGTTGATGTGGGTCTTCACCGTGGCGGTGGAGACGTGCAGCCGGCGGGCGATCTCCTGATTGGTCAGCCCTTCGGCGATCAGCGCCAGCACTTCGACCTCCCGGGCAGTGAGCCCGTCGGGCGCCTCCGTGGGCACCGGCTGCGGCGGCTCAGGGTCCGACAGCCGCTCCAGCAAACGCCGTTGGACGCTCGGCGAGAGCCCGGCGTCCCCGGAGAGCACACTGTGCACGGCCCGCACGATCTCGTCACCGCCCGCGTCCTTGGTGAGATAGCCGCGCGCCCCCGCCTTGAGCGCGGGGAACAGCGACTCGTCGTCCCCGAACGTCGTCAGCACCACGACCTGCGTTCCGGGGTACTCGGCCCGGATCCTCCGGGTCGCCTCCACCCCGTCACAGCGGGGCATGCGCAGGTCCATCAGCACCACGTCCGGGGCGAGTTCGGCGACGAGCTCCACCGCCTCCTCGCCGTCGCCGGCCGCACCCACGACCTCGATACCGGGCAGCAGACCGAGCAGCATCACGATGCCTTCGCGCACTACGGTCTGGTCGTCCGCGACCACCACCCGCGCGGACTTCTTCGTCTCCTCCCCCACGGTCACACCGGCACCTTCAACGTCACCACGAACCCTTCGTCGTCCGGCCCGGCGTGCAGCGAACCACCCAGCAACTCGGCCCGCTCCCGCATTCCCAGCAGACCGTACCCGCCTCCGGTGGTGGTGAGTTCACCCGGCGAACCGCCCGAGTCGCGCACGACCAGCGTCACCTGCTCCTCGCCGTACTCCAGCAGCATCCGGACCTTTGCCCCCGGCGCATGCTTGCGGACGTTGGTCAGGGCCTCCTGCGCGACCCTGCGCACGGCCTGCGAGGCCTCGGCCGAAAGCGGTCTGCGCTCACCCGAAATGGTGGTCTCGGCTCCGTCGGCCGTCCCGACGAGCTGGTTCAGGAACTCCTCCAGCGGGGTCATGTCCCCACGCAGGGCCGACAGCGCCTGCCGGGTCTCCGCAAGACCGTCTCGGGCCATGCCCCGAGCCGCCACCACCCTTTCCAGGATCTGGTCCCGCTCTGCGCCCCCCTCGATCAGCAACCGGGCCGCCTCCAGGTGCACGAGCTGGGCCGAGAGACTGTGGGCCAGCACGTCGTGGATCTCCCGGGCGATCCGGGCCCGCTCCGCTAGGGCCGCCGTCTCCGCCTCGGCCGCCCGGGCGGCCCGCTCCTGGCTGAGCAGCCGTTGCGCGTTGCCCCGGGCCTCGGCGTCCAGCCGCAGGACATAGCCGGCCAGGGCGAGGCCCGCGGTCGTGGCCAGGGTGGTCAGCCACACGTCGTCGTTGACAGCGGCGTAGAGGGCGAGAGCGACCACGGTCACGGGCAGGGCGGCGGCCATGGGCAGCCGTTCCAGAGCGGTGACGGCGCATCCGCACCACAGCACGAGGGCGACGACCCCGAAGTCCGCAGCCTGGGCGGCGACCGCGATCGCCAAGAGGACGCCGAAGAGCAGCAGGGAGGGCCAGAGCCGGTGCGCCAGGGTGGTGCGGAAGAGTGCCCAGGCGACGAAGGCGGACAGGAGGATTCCTGCCACTGCGCCGAGCACGCCCCAGCCCCGCACATGGCTGCTGTTGAACGCGCCCCAGAGGAGCATGGCCAGCACCAGCGACCGTATGACCCAGCCGAGCAGACGCCGAGGGCGCGTGGTCGGCTCACGCCCGAGCGCCTCCCGGGAGGGCCAGCGGGTCCAAGCGTTGTCCGTCACAGCCGTTCCTTGTTCGTGGACCGGAGCACGGGCTCACCGTACGCCGGGGCAGATGTGGCGGCGGGGCGCAGGGAGTGCGCCCGCTGGACGAGGACCCCGGAGCGCACGAAGAGGGTGGCCGCCAGGGCGAGCAGCAGCGCGGAGGAGTCCTGGTGGACACCGATCGCCGTACCGAGCGCGAGGAGGCCGACGCGCAGCGCGATGCCGACGGCCCAGACAGCCCCGCTCGCCTTGGTGCTCCTGCCCCACACCGAGCCGTCCGGCTCCGTCCATATCCGGCTCGTCCAGGCCCAGCCGGCTCCGATGGCGAGGCCGGTGAGCAGTTCGGCGGTGAGCAGGGTGATCGATGCGGTGCGGTGATGGGCGTCCACCAGTCCCGGCTCCCGAAGTGCCACGACGGCCAGGGCGGTGGGCAGCAGCCACCAGCGCCGGTCGGTGTCGATCCGGCTCGCCCGGAACTGCCGGGTGATCACCACGATCACCGCGACCACGATCAGCAACGCGTCGACGAGCCCGGACATCACAGCCTCCGTGAGCGAGGAAGGGGCTGTCGGCAGCGGACGCCACCGACACCTTCGAAGCTACGGAAATCCGCAGGTCGGGAGATCGGAGCGGGGGTGGATCACGGGTGGATTCCCAGGCGGCGGGGTTCTCCACCCGAGGGTGGAGAACCCCAGCCGCGACGGCTGACTGTGCTGCCCACCAGACATCGGCCCTCTGTGGCCGGCTCCCGGTTCACGGTCCGGCCGCGTGCTGCCTGCCCCCTGCCGCCCGATGCCTGGCGTCCGGCCGTCCGGCGCCAGAGGCCCAGCGCCTGCGGTGGCGGGGGCGCAGCGGCGGCCGGCCGGGCCGACAGGCGGGGCGACAGGCGGGGCGACGGAACACGAAGGCCTCCGTGCGATGAGGAGCTTCGACACTCCCCTCCCCACGGAGGCCTCAAGC
Organism: Streptomyces sp. SAI-135; assembly: GCF_029893805.1. NCBI lineage: Bacteria > Bacillati > Actinomycetota > Actinomycetes > Kitasatosporales > Streptomycetaceae > Streptomyces > Streptomyces sp. SAI-135. Next base: position 6,780,160 of record NZ_JARXYP010000002.1, on the reverse strand, counting down.
CCAGGCCGACCAGGACGTCCGCCGAAGCTCGCGAAGGCGCTACGCGTCGATACGCGACCGGTCCAGCGTCGCCGCAGAGCCCGAGATGAACTCCTTGCGCGGCGCCACGTCGTTGCCCATCAGCAGATCGAAGACCTGCTCGGCGGCCTCCAGATCGGCGAGGTTGATCCGCCGCAGGGTCCGGTGCCGCGGGTCCATGGTCGTCTCGGCCAGCTGGTCGGCGTCCATCTCGCCGAGGCCCTTGTACCGCTGGATGGAGTCCTTGTACCGGACGCCCTTGCTCTGGAACTCCAGCAGCTTCTCCCGCAGCTCACGGTCCGAGTACGTGTAGACGTACTTGTCCTGCCCCTTCTTCGGCTGGACGAGCTCGATGCGGTGCAGCGGCGGCACCGCGGCGAACACCCGGCCGGCCTCGACCATGGGCCGCATGTAGCGCTGGAACAGGGTCAGCAGCAGGCACCGGATGTGAGAGCCGTCGACATCGGCGTCCGTCATCATGATGATCTTGCCGTAGCGGGCCGCGTCGATGTCGAAGGTCCGGCCGGACCCCGCTCCTATGACCTGGATGATCGCACCGCACTCGACGTTCTTGAGCATGTCGGTGACGGACGACTTCTGGACGTTGAGGATCTTGCCTCGGATGGGCAGCAGCGCCTGGAACTCGGAGTTCCGGGCGAGCTTCGCGGTACCGAGGGCGGAGTCGCCCTCGACGATGAACAGTTCGCTGCGGTCGACGTCGTCGCTGCGGCAGTCGGCGAGCTTGGCGGGCAGCGAGGACGACTCCAGAGCCGTCTTGCGGCGCTGTGCGTCCTTGTGCTGGCGGGCCGCGATACGCGTGCGCGCGGCGGCGACCGCCTTCTCCATGACGACCCGGGCCTGGGCCGCCGCGTCCCGCTTCGTGGACGTCAGGAACGCCTTGAGCTCCTTGGAGATCACGGTGTTCACGATGCGGCGGGCCGCCGAGGTGCCGAGGACCTCCTTGGTCTGGCCCTCGAACTGCGGCTCGGCGAGGCGCACGGTGACGACCGCGGTCAGGCCCTCGAGAGCGTCGTCCTTGACGATGTCGTCCTCGGCGACACGCAGCAGCTTCTTGGCGCGCAGCACCTCGTTCATCGTCTTGGTGACGGCCTGCTCGAAGCCGGCGACATGGGTGCCGCCCTTGGGCGTGGCGATGATGTTGACGAACGACTTGAGGGTCGTGTCGTAACCGGTCCCCCAGCGCATCGCGACGTCCACGCCGAGTTCGCGGGTGACCTCGGTGGGCGTCATCTGGCCGTGGTCGTCGAGGACCGGGACGGTCTCCTTGAAGGTGCCCTGGCCGGAGAAGCGGAGGACGTCGTTGACCGGCTTGTCGGTGGCCAGGTACTCGCAGAACTCGCTGATGCCGCCGTCGAAGCGGAACGACTCCTCGCCCTTGCTGCCGCCCTCCCCCAGGCCGTATTCGTCACGGACGACGATGGTCAGGCCGGGTACCAGGAACGCGGTCTGGCGGGCGCGCTGGTGGAGGTTCTCCAGGGAGAGCTTGGCGTCCTTCAGGAAGATCTGCCTGTCGGCCCAGTACCGCACGCGCGTGCCGGTCCGGGTCTTGGGGATCCTCTTGGCCTTGCGCAGGCCGCTGGCGGCTTCGAACTTGGCGTCGGGGCCGTTGCCTGCGAAGGCACCCGGCACGCCGCGCCGGAAGCTGATCGCATGGGTGCTGCCGGCTCGGTCCACCTCGACGTCCAGCCGCGCGGACAGGGCGTTCACCACGGAGGCGCCCACACCGTGCAGGCCGCCGGAGGCGGCGTACGAGCCACCGCCGAACTTGCCGCCGGCGTGCAGCTTGGTCATGACGACCTCGACGCCGGACAGGCCCGTCTTGGGTTCGACGTCGACCGGGATGCCCCGGCCGTTGTCACGGACCTCCACGGAGGCGTCGTCGTGGAGGATCACCTCGATGTGGTCGCAGTACCCCCCCAGGGCCTCGTCGACGGAGTTGTCGATGATCTCCCACAGACAGTGCATCAGGCCACGGCTGTCGGTCGATCCGATGTACATGCCCGGGCGCTTGCGTACGGCCTCGAGCCCCTCGAGGACGAGCAGGTGCCGCGCGGTGTAGTTGGAACCGTCCCGGTCTGCTCCTGCCAGCAGAGCTGTGGACGGCACGGACGTCTCGGCGGTCACGCGGTTCGCTCCTCGCTGAATTTCAGATGGGGCCCTTGTGGGTAAGGGCGCGGCTTCGGTAGCCGCCATGAGGGTACCGAGGCCTGGTAGAGCCGTTGTAACGCCACCCTCGTGCGGAAACACAGAGTAGTCCAGAGTCGCATACCTGTTCGATCCCTCGATGGGGTGAAGTACATATCACGTTCCCTTACGGGCATGAACCATTTAGGCTCCGGGCACGTCCTCATGAACAACCGGCAACCCAGCCGGCAGGACCGACCTTGACCGACAGCGCGAAACCGTAAGACACACAGACACGCAATACGGCACATTCGCCGCCAAACCGGCAGCAGCCAGCCGTCCGGAAAATTTCTCTCTGGGAGAAGCCTCGAGCGGGAACGTTTTGGGGCTGGTTGGATGTTGACCCTGGTACGACAGCTCGTCGAGCTAGAGAAGAGGCGACGTGACTACTGTTCTGACCCCCGCGAGCCCGCTGACGGCCGCTGACCGCTGCGACCGCTGCGGCGCCCAGGCGTACGTGCGCGTCGTGCTGCTCAGCGGCGGAGAGCTGCTCTTCTGCGCCCACCACGGTCGCAAGTTCGAGCCGGAACTCAAGAAGATCGCCGCTGAGATACAGGACGAGACGGAGCGACTGACGGCCGTTCCCGCATCCGCCTCAGAAGAAGAGCGCTGACACTTCGCGTCCACGACGAGCCAGCTCCGGCACAGGCCGGCACAAGGGCGGCGGCCCCTGTTCCCCAGGGGCCGCCGCCCTTGCTCATGGCTCCGGCGAGGACGCTCAGCGCCCCGCAGTCGCTCTCACGCGGTCCTGCGGCGTCCGTCGGCCGCGCTGCGACCGCCTTGGTCCAGCGTCCGCACCACCTCGGACACGCGGGCGTAGACACCGGGCCGGCCCGCTCTGCCGCAGCCGCTCCCCCAGGACACCAGCCCGATCAGCTTCCCCCGGGCGACCAGCGGCCCACCGCTGTCCCCCTGGCAGGCGTCACGGCCGCCCCAGTCCTCTCCGGCGCACAGCATGCTCTCGGCGCGATAGGTGCCGTCGGCGCCGCCCGGATAGGCCTTGCTGCAGCCCGCGTCGGCCAGTACGTGCACGCGTGCCGCCCGCAGGCTGCGCGCGTAGTCGCCGCCGCCCGTGCTGTCACCCCAGCCGTACACCGTGGCGCCGGTTCCCGGCTCGTACGCGGCGTCGCCGGCGGCGGCCATGGTGATGACCGCGTTCTGCGGCAGGGGCTCGGCGAGGGTGAGGACGGCGAAGTCCCCGGCGTTGCTCTGCGGGTCGTAGTCGGGGTTCACCCAGGCTTCCCGCAGGGCGATCTCCTTGCCCTGGGCCGAGAGCAGATCCGTACGGCCTGTGATGACGCGAAAGTCACTCACCTGCTCGGGCGGTGCCCCGAGGACGTCCTCGCCCATGCAGTGGGCCGCGGTGAGCACCGTGGTGCGGCCGACGGCGACACCGCCGCAGAACTGCCCGGCGCGCGTACCTCCGAACCGGTCACGGCTGGACAGTGCCACCGTCCAGGGCGCCGTGGACACCTCGACCGGGAATCCCCCGACGACGACGCTGTCTGCGGCTACGGGGGCGGCCGACGCCAGTGGTATGGCCGCCGCCACGGCCGCCAGTACCAGCGGCCGGGCCAGCGCCCGGGCAATGGGGTGACGCATGCATGCTCCTCACTCCGGGGTGGTGATCGGAAACCCAGAGTCATGCAGGGCGCATGTGCGCGCAGCACGAAGGCCCGGCTCCCGAGGGGGGAACCGGGCCTTCGGCGTCGTACGACCTGGCCTAGTCGAGGTAGTCGCGCAGTACCTGCGAACGCGACGGGTGACGCAGCTTGGACATGGTCTTCGACTCGATCTGGCGGATGCGCTCGCGCGTGACGCCGTAGACCTTGCCGATCTCGTCGAGGGTCTTCGGCTGACCGTCGGTGAGACCGAAGCGCATCGAGACGACGCCCGCCTCGCGCTCGGACAGGGTGTCGAGAACGGAGTGCAGCTGCTCCTGCAGGAGCGTGAAGCTGACCGCGTCGGCCGGGACCACGGCCTCGGAGTCCTCGATGAGGTCACCGAACTCGCTGTCGCCGTCCTCGCCGAGCGGGGTGTGCAGCGAGATCGGCTCGCGGCCGTACTTCTGGACCTCGATGACCTTCTCGGGGGTCATGTCGAGTTCCTTGGCCAGCTCCTCCGGGGTGGGCTCGCGGCCCAGGTCCTGGAGCATCTGGCGCTGCACGCGCGCGAGCTTGTTGATGACCTCGACCATGTGCACCGGGATACGGATGGTGCGGGCCTGGTCGGCCATCGCGCGGGTGATCGCCTGACGGATCCACCAGGTTGCGTACGTGGAGAACTTGTAGCCCTTGGTGTAGTCGAACTTCTCGACCGCGCGGATCAGACCGAGGTTGCCCTCCTGGATGAGGTCCAGGAAGAGCATGCCGCGGCCCGTGTAGCGCTTGGCCAGGGAGACCACCAGACGGAGGTTGGCCTCCAGGAGGTGGTTCTTGGCGCGGCGGCCGTCCTCGGCGATGATCTCCAGCTCGCGCTTGAGCTTCGGGGCGAGCTTGTCGGCGTTGGCGAGCTTGTCCTCGGCGAACAGACCGGCCTCGATGCGCTTGGCGAGCTCGACCTCCTGCTCGGCGTTGAGCAGCGGGACCTTGCCGATCTGCTTGAGGTAGTCCTTGACCGGGTCGGCGGTGGCACCCGCCACGGCGACCTGCTGGGCGGGCGCGTCGTCCTCGTCGTCGTCGGAGAGGACGAAGCCCTTGTTCTCGGCCCCCTCCTCTTCCTCCTCGCCCGGCTTGATCTCCTCGAGGACCTCTTCCTCGATGACCTCGGCGTCGTCCTTCTTGGCGGTCGTCTTCTTGGCCGCCGCCGTCTTCTTGGTGGCGACGGTCTTCTTCGCTGCCGCCTTCTTGGTGGCGACGGCCTTCTTCGCGGCGGGCTTCGCGGGCGTCTCGCCCTCGACTGCGGGCTCAGCGGCGGGAGCCGCCGGGGTGGCGGTCGCGGTGGCCTTCTTCGCGGTCACCGTCTTCGCCGCGACCGTCTTGGTGGCGGTGCGCTTGGCCGGACTCTTCGCTGCGACGCTCTTTCGGGTGCGCTTTGGCTCCGCGGCACTGACCATCAGCGTCACACCCTCTTCCTCGAGGATCTGGTTGAGGCTGCGCAGTACGTTCTTCCACTGAGTGGCCGGAATCTGGTCAGCTTCGAAGGCCCGACGCACGTCATCGCCGGCGATCTGCCCCTCGGCCTTTCCCCGCTCAATGAGAGCCATGACAGAGACGGACTCGGCGATCTCCGGCGGGAGCGTACGGGATGTGCTGGCCGACACGAACAACCTCTCGGAACGTTGGAAAACGGCTTCCGGCCCCGTCCACAGCGGACAGGAGCCGACCACCGGCCTGGGAGTGGCCGACGGCGCGGGCGGGGGGCCGGGAAGATGCACAGCGCCTGAAATGGCGTCCGTATTCCTTCCGCGGCTGTCACCTCTTAGGTCATCGCGCTGCTCCCGCGAGCGTTACGCCCAATCTGCGTGGCCCGAGTCACACCCCGTAAGCAGGCAAAAACGGTCAGACGTGGACAGACGCGGTCGCGCGTCCGTCGGGACCAGCGGAGCCCCGGGATGCCGTCACCGCGCCGCGCCGTCGGACCCCGCAGGATCCCTGAAGATCCTGCGGGGTCCGACGGGGGCGGTACGGCGGCCGAACGATGCCGCAGAAGGGGAAGGACATCCTCGACCGCGTCACCCGCGGTGCGCGGTCAGTGCTCGCGCGGCGCCGGCACCACACGCTCCACCTCGGGATGAACGGTCAGCAGTTGACGCATGGCCGCCTCGGCCGCCGGGGCGTCGCCGGTGGCGAGGGCGTCGACGATCCTGCCGTGGTGCGCCAGGGACGGCTCGTTCGGCCGGTCACAGCCGGTCACCGGGCCACCGGAGACCTGGAGGGCGGCCGAGACGATCCCGGAGAGGTGCTCCAGCATCCGGTTGCCCGCGAGCTGGATGAGCAAGGAGTGGAATTCGGCGTCGGCCCGGGAGAAGGTGAGCGCGTCGCCCTGGCTCATGGAGTGCCCCATGATCTCGACCATGTCGCCGAGGCGCTGCTGGACGTCTTCGCGACCATGCCCCGCGGCCAGGCGCGCGGCCAGCGGCTCGATCGTCCAGCGCAGCTCGCTCAGCTCGCGGCGCTGGTCCTCACGCTGCGGCCCGTAGGCCCGCCATTCGATGATGTCCGGGTCCAGGAGGTTCCAGTCACTGACGGGCCGCACGCGCGTGCCGACGTTCGGGCGGGCACTGACCAGGCCCTTGGCCTCCAGGACGCGAAGCGACTCCCGGACGACGGTACGGGAGACCTCGAAACGCTGGCCGATCTCCTCGGGGACCAGCGGCCGGTCGGCTCCCAGGTCACCGGAGACGATCATCTGGCCCAGCTGCTGGACGAGTTGGCCGTGCAGTCCGCGCCCGCGGCTGCCCGCGGCACGGCGGCCCACGCGGCCCAGCTCCGGGTCCGAGCCGTCCCACACGGAGGCTCCGACACGGCCTGCGGCCGGGGCCTCCGCGTAGGGGTAGCGGTCGAGATCGCCCGGGCCGGCCAGACCGGAGTCGGCGGAGCGGGCGGCGGTCATCATGGTGTGCGCAAGGGTACTCACGGATCCTTTGTCGGCGCCGCCTCCAACTCCCTTGAGGTCTTTGGTGAAAAGCACACGAAAGGGTGATCGCTCACCCCGTCGCAATTGACGCCTTATCGGAAAGAAATGCGCTTTTGTCGGGAAGTTGTGCGCACGTCAGGACCGGAAGCGCACAGACGGTCGTCATCGGACTCTGCTCCGCAGGGCCGTGAGCAGATATGCGCACAGCAGTCCGGACAGCGACAACGCCAGTGCCCCGCCTACCGGTTGAGCGATCACCCGCACCGCTCCGGCGAGGTAGCGCTCCCCGCCGAAGGGCCACTGCAGCAGCAAGACCTCGCGCAGCCGCCCGGGAAGCCCCGCCGCCGTTCGCACGGACGCCCCCTCCAACGCCTTCTGGACGAGGGGTACGACGACAACGGGCACGGCGACCACCGCGGCGAGCCCGGCCGTGGTGGACCGGAAGACGCCGGCCGCAAGGACCCCGGCCCAGGCGCACCCGACCACGAGTCCGAACCAACTCGCGCCCAGCGAGAACCAGTCCGCGGGAACTTCCGCGATGTCCCGTCCGTAGACGAGGTAGAGCACTTCGGCGTCGCAGCCCACCGTGAGAAAGGCCAGCATCAGCGCGGTGACGGCGGTGACCACGAGTTTCGCGGTGAGCAGTCCCAGCCGGCGGGGGACGGTGCCGCGGTCCGCAGCCAGGGCGGGGTGGCGGAACTCGTCGCCGAAGGCGAGTGCGCCGAGCAGTCCGGCCCCGAGCGCGGCCGGGGGCAGCGGCAGTTCCCTCGGCCAGGCGGCCAGCAGCCGCGCCTGCGGGGTATGACCGACTCGCGCCAGGAGTACGGCGGTGAGGGCGGACGTGACGAGTACGGCGGCGCTGGTGAGGAACCCCGTGCCGATCCCTGCCGCGCGGCGCAGTTCATAGCGCAGGGGGCGCAAGGGGCTGGGGGCGGACCTGACGGAGATGGGAGGCGGGAGGGGGGGTAGGGGGGCGGCGGTCCTGGAGACGGTGACGGGACTGGGAGCGGTATCCCCGCTTCCGGCAGCGGCGCCGCTGGGGGTGTCCGGACCGTCCTGTGCCCCCTGGTCGTCGTGCGCTTTCCGATCGCCGGGCACCGTCCGGTCGGCGTGCGCGTGCGAGCGGCTGGGCGACGCGGAACCGTCGCGCTTCTGGCTCACCTCCGTTGCCGACCCGACGACTCCATCATGGAGGGGCTCATCGGGCTGCGCCTCCGTGACGCCCGCCCCTGCCCCCTTGACCGCTTCCGCCGCCGCACGGGGAAGCGAGCCGGTACCCGGCCCCATGTCACCGATCTCGTCCGCGAGTTGGTGGACCAGGATGCCGTGGCGGAAGGCCGTCTCGCCGACATCGGCACAAGTACTGCCGTACACGGAAAGGCGGTTGCCGCCTTCCCGGACGACCTCGACGGAGCGGCGAGCCGTGCGGGCCTCCTTGGCGAGCAGGGTGGCGAGGCGGACCGCATGGGGGGTACGGACGGCGACACGAGGACGGAGTCTGGTGCGGGCGAACTCCGCGGCCGGCTGGTCCGCGACGAGTCTGCCCTGCTCGAGAGTGACGACGTGATCGGCGGCGCGCGCGGCCTCTTTGGGCTCGGACGTGGTGAACAGAACTGTGCCGCCCTGAGTGGCGTGCGCTCGCAGCATGCCGTGCAGCCAGTGGCTCTCGCGGGCGGAGAGGCCTTCGGCGGGATCGTCCAGCACGAGTGTGTGCGGGTCCGGCAACAGGGCACAGGCCAGTCCCAGGCGCCGGTCCATGCCGCGCGACAGGGTGCCGAGCCGCTCGTCGCGAAGGCTGACCAGACCCACCACTTCGAGCACTTCGTCGGCACGCCGGACCGGGACGCCGGCCGCGGCGCACAGCATGCGCAGATGGCCACGGACCGTGCGCGCGGGATGGCCGGGCACATCACCCATCAGCACGCCGATCTCGCGCGAGGGGTGCGCGATGCGATGCAGCGGGCGGCCTCTGAAGTAGGTGAGGCCACGGCCCTGTTGGAGTTCGAGCATCAGTCTGAGCGCCGTCGTCTTGCCCGCGCCGGTCGCTCCGAGAAGCGCGGTGACGCGGCCCGCACGGGCTTCGAAGGACACGTCGTCGACCGCGGGCGGAAGGTCCTTGCGGGAATTGCTGGTCAGTCCGAAGGCCTGGATCACCCGTAGCAAGATAGCGCGTTATGTCCGTTTTCCGGGGTTGTCACACCTCGGGGCGCAGCATCGGAGGGTTGAGAAGAGTGGCACCGCCTGCCCGGAAGAGCTGGGCCGGGCGGCCGCCCTGTCGTGTGGTCGTGCCACCGGTGGGGACCAGGAAGCCCGGAGTCCCGGTCACCTTGCGGTGGAAGTTGCGCGGGTCCAGCGCCACGCCCCACACCGCCTCGTAGACCCGGCGCAACTCGCCGACGGTGAACTCGGGTGGGCAGAACGCGGTGGCCAGCGACGAGTACTCGATCTTCGAGCGGGCTCGCTCCACTCCGTCCGAAAGGATCTGCGCGTGGTCGAAGGCGAGCGGGGCCACCGGCTCCCCGTCCCGGCCGTAGCCGCCCTGTTGCAACAGCTCTTCGACTGGCGCCCAGCGCGCGTTGCTGGCGTCACCGCCTGCCCGGGGGGCGGGCAGGTCGGGGGCGAGGGCGAGGTGGGCGACGCTCACCACGCGCATCCGGGGATCACGCTTGGGGTCGCCGTAGGTGGCGAGCTGCTCCAGGTGCGCTCCGTTGTCCTGCACAGGGACGGCAGGGTCATGGGCCCGCAGACCCGTCTCCTCGGCCAGCTCGCGCGCGGCCGCCTGCGCCAGGTCCTCATCGGCCCGAACGAATCCGCCGGGAAGCGCCCAGCGTCCCTGGAACGGCGGCTCGCCCCTGCGCACCGCGAGCGCACACAGGGCGTGCCGGCGAACGGTCAGTACGACCAGGTCCACGGTGACGGCGAAGGGCGGAAAGGCTGACGGGTCGTAGGGCATGCGGCGATCATAGTCGTCTGCCTGACGATAAACACTCCCTTCGCCGATCGCATCGGCCCTTGATCCACTGCCCCCTGAACAGGTATCTCTTCACCTGCCCACCTCTGCCGGAAGGGGTGAGCTACGAGGTCACGTCCCCAGTTGCAGGCCTTCGGCGGCCTCCTCGACCATGGCGAGCCCGAGTCTGCTGACCCGTACCGAGAACGGGGCCCCCGCGATCCTCAGTCCGGTCAGGCTGATCTCGCCGAGAGGGGCGCTGTGCACGGGACGCAGGGTGACCGTCCCCGCCGGCACGTCGGGGCGGATTCCCGCGAGGGCGCTGAGGAGCAGGACGCCGGCGGCCGCCGCCGTGGCCGCCGGACGGCAGGCGGCCGGGTGGGGAAGGGGAGCGCCGCCTTCGGTGCGTTGCTCACCCGCGTACATCTCGGGGAGCCGGTGGCCGAAGGCTTCCGCCGCGGCCAGGAGACCGCGCAGGAGCGACCCAGCCTCCTTCTCGTACCCGGCGACTGCCAGGCCCGCCACGGCGATCGCCGTCTCGTGGACCCTTACGGCGCCGGCGCGATGGCCGAACGGGTTGTAGCCCGCCTCCTTGGTACCCAGTCCGCGCAGGCCCCAGCCCGAGTCCATGGCCTGGCTTCCGAGCAGTCGGGCGAGTTGCTCGGTCTGCACTCTGTCGAGCAGGCCGGGCGCGTGTTCGCCCCCGCCCAGCAGTCCTGTGTCCAGGAGATGGGCAGCCGCGGCACCGAGGTGGGACATGCGGCGCCCGTCGGGGGCCCGCGCGGCCACCGGCCGACCGCCGCTGCGGTCCTCGACCCAGAAGTCCTCGCGGAAGGCCGTTCGCAGTTCGCGGGCCCATTGCCGCAGCGCCGCCCCGCCAGGTCTGTCGAACGTGTCGAGCAGGTCGGCACCGAGGACTGCCGCGCGATGCGCATGCGCCTGCGTCTCGCAGCGGACGGGACCGCCGGGCTGTGGGTCGCACAGATAGGTTCCGTCCCCCACGGCCGCTTGCAGCCAGCGCAGGCACCGCTCGGCCGTCGGGAGGAGCTCTTCCGTCTCCTGCGGCGGGAGTCCCCACCGGAAGGCCTCCGCGAGCAGAGCGGGGAAGAGCAGAGTTGCCTCGGTGCCCGTACAACTGGCCGGCAGGTGCGCCCCCGCGTCCCGGCGCGGCCCGGGGATCATCCCGGCCTGCGCCGTCTGTCCGCGAAGTTGCGTGCGCGCGAGGGTGCGGAGTGTGCCGGCGGCGAGCCGGGTACCGAGAGGCAGCGCCATGCGGGCCGCGACGAGCGCGTCGGCCGGCGCGAGGCCGCAGCGCCAGGGGGCGCCCGCCGCGAGGTGGGTGTCAATGGGGTGGGCCGGATCGCGCAGCAGCAGTGCCTGGAGATCGTCAATGCTCGTGCGCAGCAACGGCTCGACGGCGGAGTGATCTCCCGCCGCGCGAGCGAAAGCCAGCGGACTGGTCGCCGAGCGTCCCACAGCCCGGACGGGGCCCGCGCCCTCCAGCCGCACGCTCAGCTCCAAGCCGATCGTGCCGCCCGGGGGCAGGTCGAACTCCCAGCGCAGCAGGCCTGCCGACGCGAGCGCGTCGGCGGGTGGCGGGTCGGCCGTGACCGACGCGCCGACGGCCCCACTGGACCAGCGCAGGCCGGAGTCATGAACGATCGCGGGCAGTTCGGGTCCCGCTCGACCCGATGCGATCGCACCCAGATCAGCCAGGTCCGTGCCGAGGGCCACCTCCACGGGCAGTCGTAGCGGGCGGGTGGCGGCGCTGTGCAGCATGATGCGTTCGGTCCCGTCCGCGTGGCGACTGCGCTCCACCACTACGTCGGGGTCCGGGCCCGCACCCTGGGACACACGAGCGGTGGCCACGAAGCGGGCGCGGTCCGCCCCGGTCGTCCGTGCCTGGACCGCGAGGGGTTCACGTCCGGCGACACGGATCTGGCACCGGGAGAGCACACGTCGTCCGGCGCGGTAGAAGCCCTCCAGCCCCCGGCCGGTCAACTGCCCCTGACTCGTGGAGATGGCGAGGCCCGGAAGCGCCACGCAGATGAGAGCCGAGTGGACCGGGGGAAGTTCGGCCAGGCCCAGGGGACGCGAGGAGGGGTTGTGTGGCGGCGGCGGCCCGGACGGGACAGGTGAGGGCGGGCGGGAAGGACCGCTCGCCGTCGGAGGCGGGATCCGGCCCTGCCCTGCCGGTGTCGGCGGGCGCTGTACCGGCCCCACTGACGGAGACGGCTCGCGGTCCCGCGACAGCGAGGGAGCGAGGTCCCGACGGTCCTGATCCGGAGTGGGATCCAGGCGGTGGTCCGCCACGTCCACAGTGCGCTTGGGGCCAGTTGAAAACCCTGGCTCGGACATACCTGTTTCCTTGGCCCGCGGCGGCGGACCGGCGCTTCCTTCCCACCTCGTCGAAGGCGCGCCGAGGGCGGGGCGGCCCTCGGCGGTGGAGGGCGGAGTCGGCTGCTGCAAGGGGTGCTTCCTCTGCGCTCTGCGCGGTTCGGGTGTGCTGGGTGTGTCGGGCGTGCGGTACAGGGCTCCTGAAGGACATGGGTGATGCGGTGGCACGGTCCGGCAGGGGGTTCCGCCACTCAGGTGAACGGGACGGGCTTGCACAGGGTCACGCCCCTGGGCCCGGAAGCCGACCGAATGGCGGCGGACCGGAACCGCCGCCCGACCGTCCGGAGCAACTGCCGATCGGTGGCCCGGGATCGTCACCCTGCGGCACAGGCGTGATCACTCACGCGCGACGCGCCTCCAGCGGTCGCTCATCGCTCCTCCTCGGCGGCACCGCCCCCGGACCGTGTGGCTTCGGGACGGCGCCCGTCCTCCTTGCCTGCGGTGCGGCGGGCAGCACCGGGACGTGTACCGCGCGTTGACCGGGAACGCGGGCGGGATTCCTCAGCGTCGGACTGTCGCCCCTCCGCCTCCGCCGGCTGCGGACGAGCACCGACGCGAGCGCCGGGACGCACCCGCTTGCGTCGGCGGGAGGCGGTGGTGGGCGGTGGCGCGGGCAGAGACTCGTCGGCGGCAGAGGAACTCGTCGGCAGAGCGCCGACGGCATCGGTGGAGCACGTCGGCAGAGCGCCGGCGGCATCGGTGGAGCACGTCGGCAGAGCGTCTACGGCCCGTGAGGAACACTGAGGATCCTCGCCTGAGCCATGCGGGTTCGGCCTCGTCAGCTCGTCCGTCGCCTTGGCCGTCGCCGCGCCGGCGGACCGCACAGTCTCCTGGGACCGTGTGCGAACATCGCAGACCTCACGCCCCTCCCGCCCTTCGTACCCCTCTCGCCCTTCACGCCCATCTCGTTCCGCACGCAGGCACCGGCGGATGGCCTCCGGATCGAGTCCCTCGTTGCAGGCCTGGTGCAGGAGCCGGGCGAAGAGATAACTGGGATCCGCCCCCAGGGCCATGGCCAGAGCCTCCCGGGCCTCGATCTCGTCCCCCGCGGACCATGCGACCCATCCGGCGAGGGTGAGCGGCGCCGCCGCATGCTCGCCGTACGGTCCGACGCATCGGCGGGCCAGAGCGCGCCACAGACGAAGGGCCGGTCCGGCCTCCTCCGCCTCCATCCACTCGGCCGCGCGGTCCCGGGTCGTGCGGTCCTGCAGACCGAGAATGAGTTCCGCCGCGTCGTCGTGACCGAGCAGTCCGTCGTCCCGCATGTCGGCCTGGAGGGTGCCCGCCACCGGTGCCGCCTCGGCGAAGCGGGTCATGGTGCGCCTGGCCAGGCGCAACGTGTTCTCGGCCACGTCCACCCGGCTCGCCTGGTCGAGCATCCTGGGGATCAGCGCCATGCCGGCGGTGTCCAGGGCGACCTCCTGTTCCAGGGCGGCCGCGGTCTCCCACGGCTGCAGCCTGGCCCGCAGCTCGCGGAGTGTGCCGCGCACCTGCAGTCCGGCGTACGTGGCCGCGGCGGCGAGCACCGACGTGCCGGGCAGTCCCATCGGAAGCCCCTCCGCAGGGCAGCACCCCTCGCTCGGACAGCAGTACGACCAGTAACGGCCGTCAGAGATGCACAACGCCTCGATCACCGGAACGTCGAGTCGGCCGCACTCCGTGCGCAGCAGCCCGGCGAGCGGGGCGAGCCGCTCCGTGATCTGCCTGCCCGTCTCGCCCGCTCCGGGTTCCTGACAGAGGTAGGCGACCATCTGCTCGGGGCGGCCGCCCCTGCGCTCACTTCCGGTGATCAGTCCGTGGGCGAGCTGCCGGGCGACGGCCGGCCAGTCGTCCTTGTTCGCCGGAATGCCGAGCCGGGCGCGCCCCCCGAACCGGCCGCGGCCGCCGCGGTCGTGCAGGGCCACCAGGACGATGCTGTCCTCTGGCCGGTACCCGAGGAGGTAGGGCACGGCGTCCGCCAGCTCGCCGGGAGTCCGCAGCGTGACCTGGTGTTCGGCGCCATGGGCGTCGAATCCGACGCGGTTGCCGATCCGCGAGCCGTCGTTGTCCGGTCCGTCACTCGCTCGTCCGTCGCTGAGAGGTCCGTCGCTGTTCCGCCCTTGGCGGATCCGTTCCTCGCCGTTCCGCCGACCGCCGATCTGCCCGCCGCCGTCCTCTCCGCCGTTGGCCCACCCGTCACCGTTCCGCCCCCGGTTGTTGCCGTTTGCGGCGGGTCCCGTCGTTTCGCTGTGATTCGTCATGCGCAGACGATCTCGCGGATCTCGATGTTCCGTTTGAGCCTGTGGATAAGTCCGATCAGGGCCACGACAAGCCGTCTGCCGTCGTCCACAGCCGAGCCGCCGCGCAGCCCCGTTGTCGGAGGCGTCCTGTTGTATGGGGGCATGACGCACACGAGCAAGACGGAGTTGCGCGAGGCTGCCGACGGGATCCTCGTCCGGCTCGTCGGTGACAGCACCGGATCGGCGCGCCTGCGCGAGGACCAGTGGCGGGCGATCGAGGCGCTGGTCGCCGACAAGCGCCGGGCCCTGGTAGTCCAGCGCACAGGGTGGGGCAAATCAGCGGTGTACTTCGTCGCGACGGCCCTGCTGCGCGAGCGCGGCGCCGGACCGACCGTGATCGTCTCTCCGCTGCTCGCGCTCATGCGCAACCAGGTCGAGGCAGCTGCCCGAGCCGGCATTCACGCCCGGACCATCAACTCCTCGAACCCCGAGGAGTGGGAGACCATCCGGGCCGAGGTCTCCGCGGGCACCGTGGACGTGCTGCTGGTGAGCCCCGAGCGGCTCAACAACCCGGACTTCCGCGACAACGTCCTGCCCGAACTGTCCGCGGCCACCGGCCTCCTGGTCGTGGACGAGGCGCACTGCATCTCCGACTGGGGCCACGACTTCCGCCCCGACTACCGCCGGCTGCGCACCATGCTCAGCGATCTCCCTCCCGGGGTGCCGGTCCTGGCCACCACCGCCACGGCCAACGCCCGGGTCACGGCCGACGTGGCGGAGCAGCTGGGCACGGGCACCGGCTCGGACGCGCTGGTCCTGCGCGGTCCGCTCGACCGCGAGAGCCTGAGCCTCGGCGTGCTGCACCTGCCCGACGCCGCCCACCGGCTGGCGTGGCTGGCCGACCACCTGGACGACCTGCCGGGCTCCGGCATCATCTACACGCTGACGGTGGCCGCCGCCGAGGAGATCACCGCTTTCCTGCGGCAGTGCGGGCACACCGTGGCCTCGTACACGGGAAAGACGGAGAACGCCGAGCGCCAGCAGGCCGAGGAGGCTCTCCTCGCGAACAAGGTCAAGGCGCTGGTGGCCACCTCCGCGCTCGGCATGGGGTTCGACAAGCCCGACCTCGGCTTCGTCGTGCATGTCGGCTCACCGTCCTCCCCCATCGCCTACTACCAGCAGGTCGGCCGCGCCGGACGCGGTGTCGAGCACGCCGAGGTGCTGCTCCTGCCCGGCCGTGAGGACGAGGCGATCTGGTCCTACTTCGCGTCCGTCGCGTTCCCGCCGGAAGAGGCCGTGCGACGCACTCTGGACGCCCTCGCCCGGGCGGACCGGCCGCTGTCGCTGCCCGCGCTCGAACCACTGGTGGAGCTCAACCGCACCCGTCTGGAGATCATGCTCAAGGTGCTGGACGTGGACGGCGCGGTCCATCGGGTCAAGGGCGGCTGGATCGCCACCGGAGCTCCCTGGTCGTACGACACCGAGCGCTACGCCTGGGTGGCCAAGCAGCGCGCCGCCGAACAGCAGGCCATGCGGGACTACGCCACCACCACTGGCTGCCGCATGGAGTTCCTGCGACGGCAGTTGGACGACGAGCAGGCGGCTCCCTGCGGCCGCTGCGACAACTGCGCCGGTCCCCGTTTCCCCGCAGACATCTCCCCCGCCGCCCTGGACACGGCAGGTGGCTCGCTCTCCCGCGCCGGTGTGGTGGTGGAGCCCCGCCGCATGTGGCCCACGGGCCTGCCGGCCATCGGCGTCGACCTGAAGGGCCGTATTCCACCCGGCGAGCAGGCCTTGCCCGGCCGTGCCCTCGGGCGGTTGTCGGACATCGGCTGGGGCAACCGTCTCCGGCCGCTGCTCGCACCCCAGACGCCGGACGGCCCTGCTCCCGACGACGTGGCGAACGCCGTCGTGACCGTGTTGGCCGACTGGGCCAGGTCGCCCGACGGCTGGGCCTCCGGAGCCCCGGACGCACCGGCCCGTCCCGTCGGAGTGGTCACCGTTCCCTCACGCAGCCGACCCCAGTTGGTCCACTCGCTGGGAAGTCGGATCTCCGCCGTCGGCCGCCTGCCGTTCCTGGGGTCCCTCGCGTACACGGACCACTCCGACGATCTCTCCCTGCCCCGTTCCAACAGCGCTCAGCGACTGCGCGCCCTGCATGGGGCACTCATCGTGCCGCCGCCCCTGCGGGAAGCGCTGCAGACGGCCGCGGGTCCGGTCCTGCTCGTCGACGACATGACCGAGACCGGCTGGACCCTCGCGGTCGCCGCCCGGCTGCTGTTGCGGTCAGGCGCCCAGGGGGTGTTGCCTCTGGTGCTGGCCGTACGTGGCTGAGCAGGCACCGGAAGCGACTGCTCGCCTCGCGCGTGCGCACCTGTCCGGGCCCGGAGTTGCCTGGCCCGGAGGTCCCAGGCGTCGCCCGGCAAAACACTGGGTAGGGATATAAGCCACGAACCGTCTGATTCGGGTCGGCGAGCCCAATTGCTCGTTGCCGCAACCAAGTTCGACAGGAAGAATTGAGGTCCGCTCCCCGCACGGCCTCGCCCGTTGACCGGTAGGGCTCTGCTGCGGTGCGCGCTCCCCCGAATCCGACCCCGCCCGCCGTATGGGCGCGTAGCCGAAGGGAGGACCGTGACCTTCGGATTCGCTCCGTCCTCCGCGGCGTCCACGTCGTCAGCCGACCTGTCCGCCGCATCCGCCAACCCTCTGGCCCGTCTGCTCGAACCCGCCGAGTGGGCCGAGGCCGGCATCCCGCTGCTGCGCAACCCGCGCGAGGTCGTCAGTGGGCTGCACTCGCGGCACCGTCCCAAACCGGCGACCGCGATCGTGGCGGTCCTCGACCCGGACGAACGGCTGCGTGCCAGCGCCTCGTTCACGCGCCGTCCGGCGCCGGCCGACGGCTGGATGTTCCGGAACACGCTGCTGGCCCAGCTGCGCCGGGTGATCCCGCACGACCTGCGGCGCCGCACCCCGGTGCGCACCGCCGTACTGCTCTACTGCCGTGAGGGCGACGCGCGTTGGACGCAGGAGGACGGCGCGTGGATGTGGGGTCTGCGTGACGCCTGCACCCTGCACGGGCTGCGCTGCGGGGCATACATCACGCTGACGCGCGACGGGTGGCAGGTGCTCGGCGAGGGACGCGGCGGCCGCCGGCCGAACGCGGACTCCGCGCCGGAGCCCTTCGCCACCTCCGAGTCACCGCCTCTGCTCCCGCGCACCGGCGGCGCCGCCTCGGAGGTACTGCGCCGCGCGGCGGCCCGCTGAGCAGACCCGCCCCGATCACCGTTCTTCGGCCGTACGTCCGTGACGTACGGCCCTGCGTCCCTGCCGCCGGACCCACTCGCGCGACGTCGTGGCGCCCGGCCCTCGGTGTCATGGCGCCGAGCACACGTTTCCGGCACTGGCACGGCATACAGTCCGAGCCGGACATCCGGTGAGCCATGGGCACGCCGACTTACCCGCCGTGCAGGTGCCGCTCGAGCGGCACCTCGCCTCACCCCCCGTGTCCCTGCGGGGCACCGAAACCGGCTCAGACGCCTGCGCCCAGCACCGAGTTGATCTGCTGCGGGTCTCCGCAGACGATCAGCAGGGCACCGGCCCGGGAGTGGGCCAGCGGCAGGGCCTCGGTGACAGCGGCGGCGGAACCGCCGTTGACGGCGACCACGACCACCGGACGGGACGCAGCACGCGAGGCCGCGGAGGCGTCCGCGTAGAACACGTCGTCGCCGGCGTCGTGCTGGCCCCAGTAGGCCGCCTCGCCGAAGGACAGCTCATGGGCGGCCCACGGATGCTGTTCGCCGGTGGTGATCACCAGCACTTCACCGGGGGCACGGCCCGACTCCAGCAGGAGGTCCACGGCTTCCTCGGCAGCGTCGAGCGCACCGGCGGCCGAGGCCGGGATGAGCTGGATCTGCGGAGCCGCCGAAACCGAGGCAGGAGCGGGGGCCGGGGCGGGACGGGCAGCGGGACCCGGCACTGCGGGCTTGGCCACGGCCACGTCGTGCGGCGTCCGCTGCACCGGCGGCGCGGGCCGCAGGGGGCCGGGACGACCGGGACGCGGCGGAGCCACAGGGCGTGGACCGGGTACGGGACGGGGGGTCGGCGCGGTGCGGCCGCTGGCCGGAGTGGCGCGGGGACCCTGGGCACTCTCGTGAATCTGAGGCTCCTCGGGAATGAGAGGCATAGGCTGATTTTTATCAAACGTTGGTGCGGATCGCGCCAGCGGGTGGCACATCAGTGCGAGCGGATCGTCAGAAATCGAAGCCGAGCTGGCCCTCGATCTCCGGAACGCTTCCGTCCGCCCAGCTGCGGGCCTTCTTGAGGTGCCGCCACTGAGGCAGCGCATCAAGATACGCCCACGACAACCGGTGGTACGGGGTGGGGCCCCGAACTTCCAGCGCGGCCTTGTGCACGGGTGAGGGATACCCGGCGTTGGCCGCGAAACCGAAGTCTGCATGGTCGATACCCAGTTCGGCCATCATTTTGTCGCGCTGAACCTTGGCGATCACCGAGGCCGCGGCGACAGCCACACAGGACTGGTCGCCCTTGATCACGGTCCGGACCTTCCAGGGCGTCCCGAGATAGTCGTGCTTCCCGTCGAGGATCACCGCGTCCGGCCGGACCGGGAGAGCCTCCAGGGCTCGCACGGCGGCGGTCCGCAGGGCGGCTGTCATCCCCATGTGGTCGATCTCTTCCGGAGACGCGTGTCCCAGGGCGTACGACGTCACCCATGTCCGCAGTTCCTCTGCGAGTTCGGTGCGACGTTTGACGCTGAGCAGCTTGGAGTCGGTGAGGCCTTGGGGCGGTCGGCGCAGGCCGGTGACCGCCGCGCAGACGGTGACGGGGCCGGCCCAGGCACCTCGCCCCACCTCGTCGACACCGGCGATGATCTTCGCTCCGGTCGTGGCACGAAGTGAGCGCTCGACGGTATGAGTAGGCGGTTCGTACGGCATGGCGCCCTTAGCGTACGCCGCTCGGATCACCCTGCGACACCCCGGTTTCCCCGGACGGTGCCGGGACCCTCACGAAGAGCGCTCAACGTCCGCTCGACCGCAGCAGCGGCAGCACGTACTGGTCGATCATCTCTTCGAGATCGTCGTCGCCCCATTCGCTACCGCGCATCTTGGAGCGGTACATCATCATGGCGGGGATGGCGTCGAAGACGTAGTCGTTCGCCGCATCAGGGCGCACCTCTCCCCGCTCTATTCCGCGGGTGATGATCTCGCGAAGCAGCTTGATGCTCGGCTCCACGACTCCGTTGAAGATCACGGCATGGAAGCGCTCGGCCTGAGCCTGATCGCATTCGTGAATGACAGAGCGCAGAGCGAGTCCGGGGCGCGAGAACATCGCCTCCCGCGCCTGACGGCACAGCTGGAGCAGGTCCTCGCGCACCCCGCCGAGGTCGGGCGCCTCGGCGAAAGGCGGCAGTCCGGCCCGGAGGGCGTCCGCGACGAGGTCCTCCTTGGACGGCCAGCGGCGATACACGGCGGCCTTGCCGGTCTGGGCTCCGGCGGCGACGCCTTCCATGGTGAGGCCGTTCCAGCCGACCGTACTGAGCTGTTCCAGCGCGGCGTCGAGAATCGCACGCTCCAGCACGGCGCCGCGCCGACGGAGGGAGGCCGTCTGAGCGGGGGCGGCCGTCCAGCGCGAGGTAACCATCTGAGTGTCTCCAGCGAACAGTGGAAGCGGGTTTCCGGGGAGGGGCGGGACAGCGCGCGGCGGCATAGGGGGATACGCCACGCGCCAACAAACTTAAGTGAACGCTTGCGTTCACTACTGGGGACTCACTACCGTTGACGCGACAGTGAACGCGACCGTTCACTAAGCCGCTTGTGGGGGACCCATAGTGACTACCTCTCAGTTGATCGATGATCAGAAACCAGGCGCTGCACGCCGGGCAGGGCGACCCGGCATCGCGCTCGCCGTCATCGCGGCCTGCCAACTCATGGTCGTACTCGACGCGACGATTGTGAACATCGCGCTGCCGCACATTCAAGACGCTCTCGAGTTCAGCACCACCGACCTCACATGGGTCGTCAGCGCCTACACGCTCACCTTCGGCGGCCTGCTGCTCCTGGGCGGCCGGGCGGGTGACATCCTCGGGCGCCGCAGGGTCTTCATGACCGGCATCCTGCTGTTCACCTTCGCCTCGCTGCTGGGCGGTCTGGCCCAGGAGCCCTGGCAGCTGCTGGCAGCCCGCGTCCTGCAGGGTGTGGGTGGCGCAATCGCCTCGCCGACCTCGCTGGCGCTGATCACCACCACGTTCCCCGAAGGGCCCGAGCGGAACAGGGCCTTCGGCGTCTTCGCCGCCGTCTCCGCGGGCGGTGGCGCCATAGGCCTGCTCGCGGGAGGCATGCTCACCGAGTGGCTCGACTGGCGCTGGGTGCTCTTCGTCAACGTGCCGATCGGCGTGCTGATCGCCGTCCTCACGCCGCTGTACATCAGCGAGTCCGAACGGCACAGCGGCCGCTTCGACATCGCGGGCGCCCTGACCTCCACGGGAGGTATGGCCCTGCTGGTCTACGGCTTCATCCGTGCCGCGGACGAGGGCTGGCGCGACAGTCTGACCCTCGGGTCCTTCGGTACGGCCGTGGTCCTCCTGCTCGCCTTCGCCTTCATCGAGTCGCGCGCCAAGGAGCCGATCACCCCCCTGCGCATGTTCGCCGACCGCAACCGCTCGGGCACTTACGTGATCATGCTGAGTCTCGCCGCCGCGATGTTCGGCATGTTCTTCTACATCGTCCTCTTCGTCCAGAACGTCCTGGACTACACCCCGATCGAGGCCGGTCTCGCCTTCCTGCCCGTGACGGTCGTCATCGCGCTGGGCGCGGGCCTGTCGCAGCGGTTCCTGCCGGTCCTCGGCCCGAAGCCGTTCATGCTCACGGGCTCGGCGCTCGCCGTGACCGGACTCGCCTGGCAGGCCCTCATCAGCTCCGACAGCTCCTACGTCGGTGGGGTGCTCGGCCCCATGCTGATCTTCGGCTTCGGCATGGGCCTGAACTTCGTGACGCTGACGATCACCGCGGTCTCCGGTGTCGCCCAGCACGAGGCCGGCGCGGCCTCCGGGCTGCTCAACACCACACAGCAGGTGGGTGGTTCGCTCGGTCTGTCCATCCTGACGACCGTGTTCGGGTCGGCCAGCAAGGACGAGGCGGAGAAGCAACTGCCGCACTTCATGGCCGACGGTTCGGCAGAGCAAAAGGCGGAGTTCGCCAAAACGCACCAGTTGCCCGCCCCGTGGGGTCACGAGGTACTCGCCCAGGGCATCTCGTCGGGCTTCGTGGCGGCCGCCTCGATGGCCGTACTCGCCCTCGTCAGCGCCTGGTTGGTGATCAAGGTCCGCAAGAGCGACCTGGAGGCGCTCGCCGGCACGGCGGGACCGGGGCTCGGCTGACGGGGCCGGGCTCCCGACGAGCCGCGGATGGCCGGGCCGAGTCCAGGGGACCGACGGCGAGGACGACAGTCCGGCCATCCGCACCGGAAGAACCACGTACAGCCGAGCGAACAGCAGCAGCCACCCCATCACCGCACCCCGCCCCTCTCGCACCCCGTGCGCGCGCCGACCCGTTCGTCGCAGAGCGACTGCCACAGCGACTGTCATGACAACGAGCGTCCGATTACGCAGAGTTCCCAGCGGGCACGGAGAGTTTCGGCGATGTGACGGTGACGGATGCCGGGCTTCTACTCCGTCCGCAACCACTCCGGAAACGCCTCGGTCCGTCGCACCCACTCGGCGGGCGGCGCCCCGGCCTTCCCCGACGCGATCACGCCCCCCACGATGGCGCAGGTCGTGTCCACGTCACCACCGACCTGGGCCGTCGTCCAGAACGCCTCTTCGTAGTCGCCCAGGGACCTGGCGGCGGACCAGAGGGCGAACGGCACGGTGTCATGAGCCGTCGTACGCCGCCCACAGCCCAGCACGGCCGCGACGGTGGAGGCGTCGCCGTAGTCGAGCATGTCGCGGGCCCGCCGCAGGCCCGCGCCGACGGCACTCTTCGGAACGAGCGCGATGACGCCGTCCAGCAGCGCCCCGGGGCTGGGCGGTCCGCCGGGGGCGGCGGCCAGCGCGGCGGCCGCGGCAACGGCCATGGCGCCGACGACGGCCTCGCGGTGCTGATGCGTGGGGTACGCCGAGATCTCCGCCTGGTGGGTCGCCTGCTCCGGATCGTCCGCGTAGAAGGCGCCGAGGGGCGGGATGCGCATCGCGGCGCCGTTGCCCCAGGACCCCTGCCCGTTGAAGAGGGCCGCCGCGAGCTCACGCCAGTCGCCGCCCTCGCGGACCAGCCGCAGCAGTCGGTTGACGGCGGGCCCGTAACCGCGGTCGAAGTCGTGGTGCTCGGCGAAGGACCGGGCCAGGGCGTCCTGGTCGACCCGGTGGTGGGCGGCCAGGACGGCCACCACCGAGCAGGCCATCTCGGTGTCGTCGGTCCACTGCCAGGGGCCGGACGGCAGCTCGCGGTTCTTCAGCAAGGGGTAGTTCACCGGCACGAAGAACTGCGAACCCAGTGCGTCTCCCACGGCCAGGCCACGCAGACTGGCCAGGGCGCGCTGCAGGCGGTCGTCGGGTGCGGAGTCAGCGGTCATCGGTCTGCCACTCTAATCGGTGATCTAATCGGTGATCCCGTACGGCTCCGGCTCCCGCCAGCGCTTGAAGGGCCGGTCAAGCGCGTATTTGCCGTCGTCCCCGAGAACGAGCATCCGCATCTCGGCGTTCCCCGGATTCGACAGCGACTCGAATTCGGCGACCGTCCAGTGGAACCAGCGCATGCAGAACAGCCGCATGGCCAGGCCGTGCGTCACGATGAGGACGTTCGGCGGGTGGTCGGGCGCCTCGAAGCTGCGGAACAGGCTCTCCAGGAAGCCACCGACCCGGTCGTACACGTCGGCCCCGGACTCGCCCTGGGCGAACCGGTAGAAGAAGTGCCCGTAGGCGTCCCGGTACGCCTTCTGGAGCCGTACGTCGTCCCGGTCCTGCCAGTTCCCCCAGTCCTGCTCCCGCAGCCGGGGCTCCTCACGCATTCGTATGAGCTCGGGGTCCAGGTGGAAGGCCCGGAGCGTCTCGTGGGTACGGCGGTACGGGGAGACGTACACGCTGACACGCTCACGACCGAAGATCTCACGCAGCCGTTTGCCGGTCTCCTCTGCCTGCCGCCAGCCCTGCTCCGTCAGGGCCAGGGCGTGGTCGGGCTCGCGCTCATACACGGTGTCATCAACATTGCCCGTTGACTCCCCGTGCCGGACAAGGACGATTCGCCGTGGTCGTGCCATGCCAAGACCCTAGATCGGGTCGGGGCGGATCGAGCACTCGTACGGCCTCCATACGGCGTAGGTCACACATTTCCCGCACCATCGGCCACCCAGAGGCGCACGTCCGGTCGGTCCGGATGTCAAACGGTCCAGGCCGGTTCGAGGTCCAGGATGTCGCCCGTGAGGGCGGCGACATCCGCTTCGGTCTGCGCCCGGAGCGCGAGCCGTTCCACACGCTCGCTGCGGTACTTGCCGTGCTCCGCGGCCGACCGCCACATCGAGAGCACCAGGAACTCGTTCCCCGGGGCTTCACCGAAAAGGCCGCGGATCATGCCGGGTGAGCCGGCCATCGCCGGGTTCCAGACCTTCTCCTGCATCAGGGTGAAGTGCTCCGCGCGCTCCTCATGGACGCGGCAGTGGGCGAACCGCACCAGGTCGGCGTCGGTGAAGCGGGGCTCGAAGCCCGTCTTCACGTCGAAGCGGTGGTCGAAGAGTTTGACCTGGATGTCCTTGAACGTGCCTGACTGGGCCGCCGCAAGCCGGTCATGGGAACGCGCCATGAAGGAGTCGTAGAAGGAACGGCTCTCCCAGAAGGAGAAGATGTGCGCCACACCCTGCCGCCCCCGGCTCCAGCCTCCGCCCTGTCCCCGAAACCCCGGCTCTCCCAGAAGCCCCGCCCACTTTCGCTGCCCCCGCTCGAAGCCGCGGCGGTCCACCACGGTGCAGCGAATCCACTTGACCAGCACCGCGCCATGGTAAGGCCAGGGAGCGTGGCGCCGGTCACGCTCGGCGGCAGAGGTGACCCCCGAGTGACACACGCGCGTGGCAGGATGGACAACCGGTCTTGCCCGACCGGCAGTTCGGGCCGTGGACACAGGGGGAAGGGGAAAATCTGGTGAGCGGCATCAACAAGGGGATCCGCAAGGTCGAAGTCGCGCTCAAGTGGGATCCCAGTCCGGCGGGGCAGTCGCCCACCGACCTGGACATCGTCGCCGCGACCTACGTGGCGGGCGATCCGTACGGCGATCCCGCCTATGTGGTGCACTTCGACAGCCGCTCCCCCGACGGCACCATCTATCTCAACCGGGACAGCAAGGACGGCAAGGGCTTCGGCTGGGACGAGGTCATGACCCTCGAACTCGACCGGCTGGACGCCCGGTACACGCGCGTGGTCGTCGGCGCCGTCATCCAGCAGCGCTCCGCGCACCGCACCTTCGTCGGGGTGGTCAACCCGGGCCTGCGCATACGAGAGGGCTACACGGTCCTGGCCGAGGACGACTTCGGCGGCGTCCTCGGCGCCACGGCCGCGAAGGTCGCGGAGTTCGTGCGCCAGGAAGACGGCACCTGGGACTTCCACCCGGGGATCAGCGGCTTCGAGGAGGACCCCGCGACGTTCACCCGGAGCATGGGCCGGGCGTGACGTGTCAGCCGGCGGTCCAGCCCGGGACCGTCGGCAGCACCGTCTCGGCGACGCGGAACAACGCGAAGTCGTCGGGCGGGACGTCGTCCTGACGCCATATCGAGATCTCGTAGAAGCCGCCGCCGTCCTCGGTGTCCTTGGCGACCACCAGGCTGCGGGCGATGCCGCCGGGGCCGGTGTCGACCTTGCCGCCGCCGAGGTTGAACTTGAGGGCGACGGTCCGGTTCGAGTAGAGGACCGCGGGGTGCCCGCCGACTGTCCTGTTCTGTGCCGAACTGCCCAGGAACCCGGCCATCTCGGCCACCGGGACGTCGTCGCCGGACGCGGAGAGCTGCACCGTGTAGGTGGACAGCTGGACCTCCGCCTCGGGCGTGACGGTCCTGGTGCCGTCGGCCCAGTCGCCCACGCTCTCGTTGCCGCTGGCGTTCATCGCGTACTCGGTCGGCGTACCCAGCAGGGTCGGCAGGTCGGCACGGTTCAGCGCCGTGCACAACTGAACACCTGAGACGGGCTTCGACGGCCGGGCGTCTCCCGACCTATGGCACTCGGCCGGCTCGGGGTCACCGGACTTCTGCTGAAAGGTCCCTGACAACACAAGAGCGGCGAGCCCCCCGACCACCACCAGTGCCGCCAGGGCCTGTCCCCACTCGTTCGGCGCCTTCTCGGGCTGTCTCACGCCCTGCGCCGCATCGGCGGTCTGCTGCTCAGCCATGTTCCCCGTGTCCCCCACCCTGCTGTTCGCGCCGGTCGTGCGCTGGGGGAGCCTAACGTGTGATCGTCACGTGGAGAAACGGAAAAGACCGAGGGCGGTGCAGTCGATGTCCGACTGCACCGCCCTGGACGGCCGACTCAGATCAGCTGCAGCCGCTGGTCGAACCGCAGCCCTCGCAGATGTAGCAGGAACCGGCCCGCTGCATCTTCGTACCGCAGGAGAAGCACAGCGGGGCGTCCGCCTGGATGCCCAGCTGCATCTCCACCAGTTCGGCGCTGGTGTGGGCCTGCTGCGGGGCGGGCTTGGCCGCCTCGACCTCGGCCTTGGGCGTGGCGACCGCCTTCAGCTCCTGGGCGCGCGGTGCCGACTGGGCCAGCCCCTCGACGTCGACCTCCTCCTCGGTCGGCTCGTAGGAGCCGGTCTCGAGGTGGCGCTGACGCTCCTCGGCGGAGTGGATGCCGAGCGCGGAGCGGGTCTCGAAGGGCAGGAAGTCGAGCGCCAGGCGGCGGAAGATGTAGTCGACGATCGACTGCGCCATCCGCACGTCCGGGTCGTCCGTCATGCCGGCCGGCTCGAAGCGCATGTTGGTGAACTTCGAGACGTACGTCTCCAGCGGCACGCCGTACTGGAGGCCGACGGAGACCGCGATGGAGAACGCGTCCATCATGCCCGCGAGGGTGGAGCCCTGCTTGGACATCTTCAGGAAGACCTCGCCGAGACCGTCGTCCGGGTAGGAGTTGGCGGTCATGTACCCCTCGGCGCCACCGACCGTGAAGGACGTCGTGATGCCGGGACGGCCCTTGGGCAGGCGCTTGCGGACCGGGCGGTACTCGATGACCTTCTCGACGGCCTCGCGGATGGTCGCCTCGGTCTTCTCAGTGACCTCGGCCTTCTCCTTCTCCTTGGTCTTCGCGGAGAGGGGCTGGCCGACCTTGCAGTTGTCGCGGTAGATGGCGAGCGCCTTGACGCCCATCTTCCAGGCCTCGAAGTAGATCTCCTCGACCTCCTCGACGGTCGCCGACTCCGGCATGTTGACCGTCTTGGACAGGGCGCCGGAGATCCACGGCTGGATCGCGGCCATCATGCGGACGTGGCCCATCGCAGAGATGGAGCGCTCGCCCATGGCGCAGTCGAACACCTCGTAGTGCTCGTGCTTGAGGCCGGGGGCGTCGATCACATTGCCGTGCTCGGCGATGTGGGCGACGATCGCCTCGATCTGCTCCTCCTGGTAGCCCAGGCGGCGCAGGGCCTGCGGGACGGTGCCGTTGACGATCTGCATCGAGCCGCCGCCGACCAGCTTCTTGAACTTGACCAGAGCGAGGTCGGGCTCAAGGCCGGTGGTGTCGCAGGACATCGCCAGACCGATGGTGCCGGTCGGGGCGATGACGGACGCCTGGGAGTTACGGAAACCGTTCTTCTCACCGAGACGCAGCACGTCCTGCCAGGCCTCCGTGGCGGCGGCCCAGATCGGCGTGTCCAGGTCGTCCATGCGGACGGCCTTGGTGTTCTCGTCGGAGTGCTGCTTCATGACCCGCAGGTGCGGCTGCGCGTTGCGGGCGTAGCCGTCGTACGGGCCGACGACCGCGGCGAGTTCGGCGGAACGCTTGTACGACGTACCGGTCATCAGGGAGGTGATGGCCCCGGCGAGGGCGCGGCCGCCGTCGGAGTCGTAGGCGTGGCCGGTCGCCATCAGCAGGGCGCCGAGGTTGGCGTAGCCGATGCCGAGCTGGCGGAACGCGCGCGTGTTCTCGCCGATCTTCTGGGTCGGGAAGTCCGCGAAGCAGATGGAGATGTCCATCGCGGTGATGACGAGCTCGACGACCTTGGCGAAGCGCTCGACCTCGAAGGACTGGTTGCCCTTGCCGTCGTCCTTCAGGAACTTCATCAGGTTCAGCGAGGCGAGGTTGCAGGACGTGTTGTCCAGGTGCATGTACTCGCTGCAGGGGTTCGAGCCGTTGATCCGGCCGGACTCCGGGCACGTGTGCCAGTGGTTGATGGTGTCGTCGTACTGGATGCCCGGGTCGGCACAGGCCCACGCGGCCTCGGCCATCTTGCGGAACAGCGCCTTGGCGTCGACCTCTTCGATGACCTCGCCGGTCATGCGGGACGTCAGACCGAACTTGCCGCCCTGCTCGACGGCCTTCATGAACCGGTCGTTCACGCGGACCGAGTTGTTGGCGTTCTGGTACTGGACGGAGGTGATGTCGTCGCCGCCCAGGTCCATGTCGAAGCCCGCGTCACGCAGGGCGCGGATCTTCTCCTCCTCCTTCACCTTGGTCTCGATGAAGTCCTCGATGTCGGGGTGGTCGACGTCCAGGATGACCATCTTGGCGGCGCGACGCGTGGCGCCGCCCGACTTGATCGTTCCTGCGGAGGCGTCGGCACCGCGCATGAAGGAGACGGGACCCGAGGCGTTGCCGCCCGAGGACAGCAGTTCCTTGGAGGAGCGGATGCGGGAGAGGTTCAGGCCGGCGCCGGAGCCGCCCTTGAAGATCATGCCCTCTTCCTTGTACCAGTCGAGGATCGACTCCATGGAGTCGTCGACGGACAGGATGAAGCAGGCCGAGACCTGCTGCGGCTGGGGCGTGCCGACGTTGAACCACACAGGGCTGTTGAAGCTGAAGATCTGGTGCAGGAGGGCGTACGCCAGCTCGTGCTCGAAGATCTCCGCATCGGCGGGCGAAGCGAAGTACTTGTAGTCCTCGCCGGCCTTCCGGTACGTCTTCACGATGCGGTCGATGAGCTGCTTGAGGCTCACCTCGCGCTGGGGGGTGCCGACAGCACCGCGGAAGTACTTGCTGGTGACGATGTTGACCGCATTCACCGACCAGAAGTCGGGGAACTCGACGCCACGCTGCTCGAAGTTGACCGAGCCGTCGCGCCAGTTGGTCATGACGACGTCACGGCGCTCCCAGGCCACCTCGTCGTACGGGTGCACGCCGGGGGTGGTGTGGATCCGCTCGATACGCAGGCCCTTGTTCGCAGCCGCCTTGGTGCCCTTGGCGCGGGAACTCCGTGCCGGACCGCTCGCCGTCTCTGTCATGCCGCCTCCCTGTACGGGCGAAAACGCCCTGAAGTGCCCCGTTGTTCCCGTGGCACGTTGTTCTGTCTGGTATTGCGGGCACCCACTCGCTACCGCCCGCAACAGGTCCTGGTTCGCCGCCGTCCGGCCGGCCCGGGGTGCTGGCCCGGTCCGGCCCGCCGATCAGTCGGCGGCGCGGGCGGGCTCGGGGACCTGAGCAGTCCCCCCGGGCCCGCGATCGTCTTCCTGGCTCCCCGCGACGGCCTCGTCGGCGCCCACAGCCTCTGCGCGGTCCTCGTCGTCCGCGGCGGGGGGTCCCGTGTCTTCCCTCAGTTCCGCGATCGCGGCCTCGAAGTCCTCGAGCGAGTCGAACGCCCGGTAGACGGAGGCGAATCGCAGATACGCGACGAGATCGAGCTCCTGCAACGGACCGAGTATGGCCAGCCCCACGTCATGGGTGGTCAACTCGGCGCTCCCGGTGGCCCGCACCGCCTCCTCGACCCGTTGGCCGAGCTGGGCGAGCGCGTCCTCGGTGACAGGCCGTCCCTGGCACGCCTTGCGCACGCCGTTGATGACCTTGGTACGGCTGAAAGGCTCGGTGACTCCGGACCGCTTGACCACCATCAGCGAGCACGTCTCCACGGTCGTGAAACGACGGGAGCAGTCCGGACACTGGCGGCGCCTGCGGATCGACGTGCCGTCGTCGGTCGTACGACTGTCGACGACGCGGCTGTCGGGGTGCCTGCAGAAGGGGCAGTGCATGAACTCCCAACCCTCCTCACAGCAGACTCAATAGCCTCGCTGAGCCCCATGGGCCCCTCGAAGCAGCCCCAAGCATAGGCGATCGCGGCGGGCGTGGAGACCCGGGGGACCACAACTTCTGGGCTGCTGTAGCAATCCAAGCACTACATGTAGGGATTGGCACGGCATACACGCCGTACACGCGCGTCGCGCCTGTATGGGCATGTGCCGTACGGCCGTCCCTGCGCCCGGCGAACACGACGCACAGGCGTATCGCTGCGGCGCATGCGGAGATACCGTGGGCGCCACAAGGAGGGGACGTGGGATTCCCGCACAGATGGGAGCCGGTACCCGGCCTGCACGGCCCTGGATGGCAGACTGGGGCGACGACCCACGAGGTCGCCATCCGGCGGTGAAGAGTACAGCAATGTGCCCTTTTGTTCGGCAGGCGGCGCGTTAGCCATACACCCAGACACATGATCGCGTCAGGCGCTTCGCGATTTTTCACTCGAACGTGTGTTTGGCGCAACCTTTCGAAAGCAACTACCGTTGTCCAGCAGGGAGACCATCGAGAGGGGCCGACGTGACCACGACCGCAGACAGTGCCACCATCACTGCCCAGGACCGTTCCCAGGGCCGACTCGAGCCGGTGCATGCGATGAACGAAGCCGTGAATCCCGAGGGGCACAAGCGCTCCCTGCCGGGCCGACCTCCAGGCATCCGGGCCGACAGCTCGGGACTCACCGACAGGCAGCGCCGGGTGATCGAGGTCATCAGGGATTCCGTCCAGCGGCGCGGCTACCCGCCATCGATGCGGGAGATCGGCCAGGCGGTCGGTCTGTCCAGCACCTCGTCCGTCGCACACCAGCTGATGGCACTGGAGCGCAAGGGCTTCCTGCGCCGTGATCCGCACCGCCCGCGCGCGTACGAGGTGCGCGGCTCCGACCAGGGCACCTCGGTGCAGCCCACGGACACCGCGGGCAAGCCCGCCGCGTCGTACGTCCCCCTGGTGGGCCGGATCGCCGCCGGTGGTCCGATCCTCGCCGAGGAATCCGTCGAGGACGTATTCCCCCTGCCCCGCCAGCTCGTCGGTGACGGTGAGCTGTTCGTGCTGAAGGTCGTCGGCGACTCGATGATCGAGGCCGCGATCTGCGACGGCGACTGGGTCACCGTGCGCCGCCAGCCCGTCGCCGAGAACGGCGACATCGTGGCCGCCATGCTCGACGGCGAAGCCACCGTCAAGCGCTTCAAGCGCGAGGACGGCCATGTCTGGCTGCTTCCCCACAACTCCGCGTACGAGCCGATCCCGGGCGACGACGCGACCATCCTCGGCAAGGTAGTCGCGGTTCTGCGGCGCGTCTGAGCGCCGCGGCCGACCTTGCCGCCCAGACCGGGCCCCGGAACCCCTGCGCCGGTTCCGGGGCCCTGTGCTGTCCACGCCTGGGACACGTCGGCGCACTGTTCAACGTCGGCGACTCGCCGCCCACCTTCTGTTGGCCCGACCCTGCACCGAGTCAGGCCAACAGGCGTTCACCCGATCTCCGCCTGAGCCTTCTCGGCTTCGGCGGCGAGCTCCGCCGCTTCCGTGGCCTTCGCCGCCGCGTCGATCGCCGCCAGCGACTTGCGGACCTGGTTACGGTCCGTGGTGTACCAGAAGTCGGGAAGTGACGCCTTGAGATAGCTGCCGTACCGCGCCGTCGCCAGCCGCTGATCCAGTACGGCGACCACGCCACGGTCCCCCGAGGCCCGTACGAGGCGTCCTGCGCCCTGGGCCATGAGCAGCGCGGCGTGCGTGGCCGCGACCGCCATGAAGCCGTTGCCCCCCGCGTCCTCGACCGCCTTCTGGCGGGCGCTCATCAGGGGGTCGTCGGGGCGCGGGAAGGGGATCTTGTCCATGACCACCAGCTGACAGCTCGGGCCGGGCACGTCGACGCCCTGCCAGAGAGACAGCGTGCCGAAGAGGCAGGTCTTCGGGTCGGCCGCGAAGTTCTTGATCAGTTCGCCGAGGGTCTCCTCGCCCTGGAGGAGGATCGGGAACTCGGGGATGCGGGAGCGCAGTTCCTCCGCGGCGAGCTGGGCCGCCCTCATCGACGAGAAGAGCCCCAGGGTGCGGCCGCCGGCCGCCTGGATGAGCTCCGTCAGCTCGTCGAGCATGTCGACTCGGTCACCGTCCCGCGCGGGACGCGCAAGGTGCTTGGCGACATAGAGGATGCCCTGCCTGGGGTAGTCGAAGGGCGAACCGACGTCGATCCCCTTCCACCTCGGCAGGTCATCACCCTCTGCTCCCTCCGGAGCGAGCCCCAGAGACGCTCCTACGCCGTTGAAGTCGCCGCCCAGCTTCAGGGTCGCCGAGGTCAGGACCACGGAGCGGTCCGCGAACAGCTTCTCCCTCAGCAGGCCCGACACCGACATGGGAGCCACGCGCAGGGAGGCGCCGAAGCGGTCGTGACGCTCGTACCAGACGACGTCCCACTCCGAGCCGTTCGTGATCCGCTCCGCCACGTCGTGCACCGACTCCACGGAGGCGAGCGCCTGCTTGCGGACCGCGTCCTCGTCCTGGACCGACTTGTCGCGCGTCGCGCCGATCGCGGAGATGACCGTACGGGCGGCGTCGCGCAGGGCCATCAGCGCGTAGCCGAGGTCCTCCGGGATCTCCTCCAGGCGGCCGGGCAGGGCGAGCTCCATCAGCCGCTCGAAGCCCTCGGCCGCGGTCTGGAGCTGGTCGGCCGCCTTCTCGTTGACGAGCTTCGCGGAACGGCGCACCGCGCGGTTGACCTGGCCGGGGGTGAGCTCGCCGGTGGCGACGCCGGTGACCCGGGAGACGAGCTCATGCGCCTCGTCGACGATCAGGACCTCGTGCTGGGGAAGCACGGGGGCGCCTTCGATCGCATCGATCGCGAGCAGCGCGTGATTGGTGACGACGACCTCGGCGAGCTTGGCGCGCTCACGGGCCATCTCGGCGAAGCACTCGGCGCCATAAGCACACTTCGTCGCTCCCAGGCACTCGCGGGAGGACACGGAGATCTGCGCCCAGGCACGGTCGGAGACACCCGGCGTGAGGTCGTCACGGTCACCGGTCTCGGTGTCCTGCGACCAGTCCCGCAGCCGGATCAGGTCCTGGCCCAGCTTGCTGGTGGGCGCGGCGGCCTCGAACTGATCGAAGAGGCCCTCCTCCTCGTCCTGCGGGACACCCTCGTGGAGGCGGTGCAGACACAGATAGTTCGACCGGCCCTTGAGCATCGCGAACTCCGGGCGGCGGCGCAGCAGGGGGTGCAGCGCATCGACCGTGCGCGGCAGGTCGCGCTCGACGAGCTGTCTCTGCAGGGCCAGGGTGGCCGTGGCGACGACGACCCGCTCCCCGTGTGCGAGCGCGGGCACGAGATAGCCCAGCGACTTTCCGGTACCGGTGCCGGCCTGCACCAGCAGGTGGGAACCGTCGTCGATCGCTTCCGCGACGGATTCGGCCATGGTCACCTGGCCGGGGCGCTCCGTACCGCCGACGGCAGTGACGGCAGCATGCAGGAGTTCGGGGAGTGAGGGCTTCGTCATAGCGCGACCACCCTACGACCCGGGACTGACAAAGGGGTGATCAAGGCGGTGACGAAGGGCGGGATCAAGACCTGGGGCTCCTCGGAGAAGCAACGGATGGAGATCGGATCGGCTCCAGCCGGTTCGGAATCGACCGGGGCTCGTCTGGTCGGGACCGGCTGGGGGCTGGTCGCGGATGTCTGGTGACTGATCGGGACTGGCCGGGGCTGATCGAGACGACTTCGATACGACGGCGGCGGCCGATACCGATCGTCACCCCGTGGAGTGGTGGGGCGGGTGGTGGGGGGCGGCGGTCGTGTGGTCCCGGGCGCTTCGGAAAAGGTTCCGTGGTGGGTGGGAACCGACTCGGCGCGAGCGGTGTACCAAAAGTGCTTGCGCGATGACGTGCTGCTACATCACATCGCGCAGGGACCGGTCTCGGATCATGAGGGCCGCCCGCTTGGCGGGCAGGTTCACCTCGGCGGAGAAGCGGAATCCTGCGCTCAGGAAGGCGGTGACGGACGGAATGTTGCGAAGGTCGGGTTCCGCGACGACTCGGGCACAGGCGCGCCTGTTGTCGAGCACGAGATCGGCGACGGCTCTGAGAAGAGTGCTGCCACGACCGCGTCCCCGATCGGTGTCGCCTCCGATGAGGAGATGGATACCGGTGTCGTGCGGCCTGGCCGGATAGTGACGGGCCAGGGGATCCAGGTCTGCCCGGTAGATCTCCCAGTAACTCATCGGGGTGCCCTCCAGCACTCCGAGGCAGGGCACGCTGCGTCCGTCGCCCGTCAGCTGGGAGCGCAGATGCTCCTCCGTCACGTCCTGGGGCCCGGCCAGCTCCCAGAACGCGGCCACGGCGGGGTCGTTCATCCACCGGGACACGAGGGGAAGGTCCCGCTCGACGCGCACGGGCACGAGCTGGAACACGCCGACCGGGGTGGTGACCGGTCCCCATTCGGCGACGCAGTCGAGCAGGTCATCGCAGGCCTGGATGGATCGGACAGTCGTTGGGTGCTTGTCGCCCCGACTCTGGTGCTCGTGCCCGGCTTCGGCATCGGTGTTGGTGTGGGGGTGAGTTCGGGGGTGGGTATCGCCTGCGCCGGGATTTCCCGTCTCGAAGAGTGCGACGAGTTCGTCCGGCAGGCGCAGGTCCAGCGTGTCCTCCTGGTCGGTGCTCCGATCAGCGCTCCGGTCGGCGCCCTCGACCGTCCCGGCCCCGTCCGGAGCGGGGCAGGTGCTGGTGCCGACATCGGGCCCGGGGGCGGAAACGGTGTCGGCGGTCGGGTCGGTGGGAGACACGGGGGCGCTCCTCTCAGAAGGCGGGGCGGGTCATGTTCCTCAGAAATGAAGGGGGTTGGCGATGGTGACGTAGACGGACTGGGTGTCGACCGGACCGACGAGTTCGTCCAGGCCGTGCACACGGGTCAGCAGATTGGCCTTGCAACGCAGGACGGGCGCGTCGAGCAGGCGGCCGGGAAGCGTGGAGCGCAGTCGGGCGGGCCCTGAGGCCACGTCGGCGAGGAAGCGCCGGAAGGCGGCGAGCAGCAGCCGTTCGTCGGCCAGGCCCTGGGAGCCGAACGCCCCGATGAGGCCGAGGACGTTGTTGATGGCGAGGTAATAGGCGAAGCGCTCGTCAGTGACCTCGTCAGAGACGAAGGTGTCGCTGTGGACCCCGATGCCGGGCAGCCGGGCGTCGAGTTCCGCCCGTCGGGACTCGCGGAAGTAGTAGCCCTGGTTGTCGCGGTAACGGCCGCCGACGGGCCAACCGTCGCCGTCCAGCAGGACCAAGGTGTTCTGCTGGTGTGCCTCCAGCGCGATCCCTGCTTCCCCGTCGAGCCACAGCACCGGGCGGACCACGTGTTCCAGGTAGCGCAGGAACCACTCGGTGGCGACGGCACCTCGGGGCCGGCCGGTGCGGGCGGCGAGGCGCGTGACCACTTCGCCCAGCCGGGACCGCCAGGTCGGCCGGTCCGCCTCCCGGCAGTCCCCGTCCTGGCGCCCCCTGTCCGGACGGTCCTCGGCGGTGCCCGCTCGGGCGTGAGGGCGGGGTGAGACAAGTCCGGCGATGCAGGAGACGTCATGTGAGGGGGTGAACGGGTTGTGCCGGATCACTACGTCGATTCCGGGGACGGGAGTGCCGTCACGGCCGTCGACGGCGAGCCAGGCCGGGTCGCGGACGATGTCGAACCCCGGGTGAGCCGCCTGCCACTCAGTGGCCAGGCCGCTGCGAAGGAGGCGGTGCACCTCGACGCCCCGGTGGAGTTCCTTGCGCAGGTTCTCGCGGCGGGAGTTGGTGATGCGCAGGCCCAGCGAGAGCTTGAGCATGGCGGGGGCGCCGGAGCGATGGACGGTGCGTACGGAGGAGGTGGGACACCAGTGGGGGCCGTGGGGGCCCAGATCCTGGAGCAGTCCGCTGTCGAAGAGAGGCGCGGTCTCCGGGCGGTGCCGGACCTCCCGGAGTTGCCAGGGGTGCAGCGGCAGAAGCGCGTGTCCGTCGGGCAGCGTCAGGTCGGAGCCGGCCAGACGCCGGGTGAGCTGGGCGGCGGAGACGGGGCGGCCGCGTTCGGTCCAGGCCGAGTCGGTGGCGAGGAGAGAGGGGGCGACAGTTAGCCAGTGCAGAGGGAAGGAGCCGCGCAATTCGGGTGAGTACCAAGCCGCTTCAGCTTCGGAGAGACCTTCGCGGCTCTTTGGGGCCGGGTGCAGGGGGTGGCCGAGGACGAGGGCCTGTTCCGCCGTGAGGAAGAGGTCGGGGCCGTCGTCGGGGTTCTTGCGGCGCTCACGCACGAAGGTAGCGGTGCGGCGGACTGAGTCGGCCACGCGGGCCACGAGTTCGGCACCGCCTGCGGAAACGGGGGCCGGGGCCTGTGTCGGCATCGACTCACGGGTGAGCAGTGCGGCGACGGTCACCGCGTCGGCCGGCGGGGCTTGTTCGGGGGCATTGGCGAGGCGGGGGAAGCCAAAGCGGTGCCATCCCGTCGGCGACCAGTAGTGAACAGGGACGAGGAGGGATGTACCGCTAGCGGGGAGGGGGATGCGGAGGGGGCCGCTCACGGGAGCAGACAGGCCGGTCTCGCGGACCCAGCAGCGCAGGAGGTTCTCGACGGCCGCGGCTTCGGCCGTGGTGTGGGGGTCTGGGTGGTCCAGGGGATCGACGGTGGTGCTGCGCAGATGTTCCCGGTCGGGTGGGCCGCCCTGGGACGGGGTGCGGGCCGGGCGGGAGCGGCCCTGCGGGGACGGGGCTGTGCCGGAGTTGTTGTGCGGATGCGTGGGGGTGGAGTTGTGGCGGGTGGGGGTGGTGTTCACGTTCGGTGTTCCTCGGGGGTGGTTCTGACTCGGGGGTGGTTCTGGCTCGGGGGTGGTTCTGGCTCAGGGGTCTGGCTGGGGGTCGTTCTGGCTCGCAGGCGGTTGTAGCTCCACGAGGTTGATGCCTCGGGGGTAGCGGGTTGAGGTCGCTGTTCCGTGACCGGTTCCGGTTCCGGTGCCAGTGCTGGTGGGGGCGCCAGTCCCGGTGGCGGGGCGGCTGATTGCGGGATTCGTGCTGGATGAGTAGTCGAGTCGATGGAGGTGAGCGGTGTTCGGGAGGACTTCGTTGAACAATCCGCTGGAGAGCGTCGGCCGTTCGGAGGGTTCGGCCGGCGGCGCGCGGTCAGGCCTGTGGCGTGAGGGGTGGTGGCGGCTGCGGAGGCTGACTGGACTCGGGCTCCTGCCTTGGCCCCGATTCCGATGCCGGCGTCGAATGCGGCTCCACCTCCGACCCGCATCCGATCCGGACGGCCAGCCGCGTTCCTGCCGCCGAGGCCTACGCGAGGGCGGAGGACGAAACCGGGGCCGAGCCCGCAGACACATCCCGCTTCGGATGTGGTCGCGACCGCCCCCGCAGCTACCCCGCCTCCTGGCCCGGCCCCCAACCTCGACGCTGCTGTGGCCTCACACCGCCACGCCCGTGGACTCGGGCCACCTCTGCCACGGCGTCGGCGAGGCGGTCGAGGACGGCGGTCGCCTGTTCATCGGTGATCGTCAGGGGCGGGAGCAGGCGGACGACGCTGGCGTGACGACCGCCGAGCTCGACGATCAGTCCACGTCGGAGGCACTCCCGTTGCACAGCGGCGGCAAGCGCCGGAGAGGCGGGCCGAGGGGATGGGGCGGCCCCGGTCATCAGGGCCGTGCTCACATCACCGGCGCTGTCCATCCCGACCGTTTCCGACAACCCAGGGGGCCCATCAACCTCACCAGGCCCAGTACAGGCAGCAGCCCCAGCAGCAGTGTCACCGAACCCACCGACCCGCCCCTCCCCCTTCGTCTCCCCATCCGCAGCGCTCTCCGCCTCCCCGTCCGCATCGCCCTCCGCCTCCACCATCTCCACCCCGATCATCAACCCCCGCCCCCGCACCTCACCGATCACAGCGAACTCCCTTGCCAGCGAACGGAGTTGCTCCAGCATCCGCGCCCCCAGCGATGCCGCGCGCGTGGTGAGGCCGTTCTCGCGGACGTAGGCCATCGTGGCCGTGCCCGCGGCCATGGCGAGTTGGTTGCCGCGGAAGGTGCCGGCGTGGGCGCCGGGTTGCCAGACGTCGAGGTCGTCGCGGTAGACGACGACGGCGAGGGGGAGGCTGCCGCCGATGGCCTTGGAGAGGACCATCACGTCGGGGGTGATGCCGCTGTGCTCCACCGCCCAGAAGGCGCCGGTGCGCCCGACCCCCGTCTGCACCTCGTCGGCGATGAGCGGGATCGAGCGGTCGGCCGTGATCCGACGCATGCGCCGCATCCACTCGTCCGGGGCCGGGAGGACTCCGCCCTCGCCCTGGACGGGTTCGAGGATCATCCCGGCGGGCAGCGGCACCCCGGATTTGGGGTCGTCGAGGACGGATTGCGTCCAGCGGGCGGCGAGTTCGGCACCGTGCGGGCCGCCTACGCCGAAGGGGCAGCGGTAGTCCTGCGGATAGGGCAGCCGGGCGACCCGTACGTCGGAGGCGTGGCCGGACGCCTCGCGCGCGCCGGAGGTCATGCCGTGGTAGGCGCCGGCGAAGGCGAGCACGTCGTTGCGGCCGGTCGCGGCGCGTACGAGCTTGAAGGCGGCCTCCACCGCGTCGGTGCCGGCCGGACCGCAGAACTGCACACGTGCACGGTCGGCGAGCCCGGGAGGGAGGGTGCGGAACAGTTCGGTGACGAAGGCGTCCTTGACGGGCGTCGCGAGGTCGAGGACCTGAAGGGGGGCGCCCGAGTCGAGGACCTTGCGAATGGCTTCCAGGACGACGGGGTGGTTGTGTCCGAGGGCCAGCGTGCCGGCACCCGAGAGGCAGTCGAGGTAGCGGCGTCCGTCGGCGCCCTCGATGGTCAGACCGCGTGCGCGTACGGGGACGATCGGGAGGGCGCGGGCGTAGGTACGCGCCGCGGACTCGCGGGCCGACTGGCGCCGCAGGATCCCCTCCTGCGCGGCGCGGGCCTGCGACGGTTGCGCGACGGCGGTGGACCCCGCCGTGGCCTCCCCGGGTGCGGTGTCGGTCACGGCCATGGTTCTCCCGTCGTCGCACTGTGCAGGGGCAAGCGGTTCCCTTTCACGGACTCGCCCGCCCCGACATACGGAGCCCCGGGACCCATTGCTCGACTCCTCGGCACATCGATGCCCCGACCACCGGGAAATCTCCGGGGGTTGGGGCGGGGACCGGGACACGGGGGACCGCACCGTCCGCTGGCAGCAAGCCCCCACCGCTACCAACCGCGGACTGTGCAACGGGTTACGGGTTGTCCGAAGATCTTTGGCGTGACGAAACTGTTGCGGTTCCGTCGGAAGCAACCCATAGCGGGCGCATAGTGTGTGATGCCGTTCCGGGGCACTGTGCTGGAGGGTGGATCGCGGGCCGTCCGCGGGAAGTCCCCGGTTCCGGCGCCGGGTTCGTCCACACCAGGGGGAGGCAGAGCATGCGATCCGAACCGCTGTTGTTGACCGCTCGCGGCGAAGGCGGAAGGGGCGCGCGCCGCAGAACCTCTCCCGTCCTCGCCGCCCTGGCCCTCGTCTCGGTGCTGGCGCTGACCGCCACCGGCTGCGGCTCGGGCGATCCGGACGCGAACGCGCAGGCCTCCGGCTCCGCCGCGTCCGAGGGAGACGGCAAGATCACGATCCCGGACGACATCAGGGACAGGCTCAAGGAGCACGGGATCGATGTCGACAAGTGGAAGGACGGCGCCTGGAAGGACTGGGACAGGGACGACTGGCTGCGCGAGGCCCAGGACTACATCAACCCCATCATCGAGGGCCTGTGGGACCCGGAGCGGATGCGGCGGGCCGAGGATCCCGGCCGCGGTGTCCAGGAGAGCGACCTCTCGGGTGACCAGGGGGTGACCGACCCGGAGCCGGCGCCGGTGGACGCGAAGGCCGTGTCGCCTACGTATCACGACAACGTCCCCGAGGCGGGCAAGGTGTTCTTCGACTCCCCCGAAGGCACGATGGTCTGCTCGGCGACGGTCGTGGCGGACCCGGCGCACCCGGGCAAGTCCAACTTGGTGTGGACGGCGGGGCATTGTGTGCACGCGGGCAGGAGTGGCGGCTGGTACCGCAACCTCGCGTTCGTGCCGTCGTACAACGACCAGGCCCTCGGGGCGGAGGAGTTGGCCGGTGCGACCGAGGACGAGCTCGCTCCGTACGGCGTCTGGTGGGCCGACTGGGCGGGGACCTCGGACCAGTGGATCGCGCAGGGCGGTCCGACGGGAGGGGACGGGGCGCCGTACGACTTCGCCGTCATCCATGTGACGCCGGAAGGGGGTGGTAGCGGCAAGTCGTTGGAGGAGACGGTGGGTTCGGCACTGCCGGTCAACTTCGCCGCGCCGGCGGTGCCGCGGGTGGAGAGCATCACGGCCAGCGGTTATCCGGCGGCGGCACCCTTCGACGGGGAGACGCTGTACCAGTGCCAGGACAGGCCGGGACGGCTGTCGATCAACGCGTCGGCTCCGACGATGTACCGGATCGGTTGCACCATGACCGGCGGTTCGTCCGGGGGCGGCTGGGTCGCGGAGGGGGCGGACGGTGAGCCGGCGCTGGTCTCCAACACCTCGATCGGCCCGGTGAACGCGGGCTGGCTGGCCGGGCCCCGGCTGGGCGAGGTGGCCGAGGGGGTGTACGACTCGGTCAGTCGCAAGTTCGCGGGCCGGTGACGGCATCCGGCCACCCAGCCACCCAGCCACCCAGCCACCCAGCCACCCGAGCATCCGGCCACCCTGAGCCCCCGGCCACCCCGGCCACCCCGGCCACTCAGAGCGCCCGAGCACCCGAGCACCCGGTCGACCACGGACGCCGGTGGGCCTGAACACGCTGAAGGCCCGCCCCTTCTCGAAACGGAAAGGGGCGGGCCTCTCAGGAGAGCTGCGAGGCTCAGGCCACGACGGGTGCCGGTACGTACGGCGCGAGTTCGGCGGCCAGTTCCTCGTGCACCCGCACCTTGAGCAGGGTGCCCTCCGCCGTGTGCTCCTCGGAGATCACCTCGCCCTCGTCATGGGCGCGGGCGACCAGCTTGCCGCGGGTGTACGGCACGAGCGCCTCGATCTCGACGGACGGCCTGGGCAGTTCGTTGTCGATCAGGGCGAGCAGTTCGGTGATGCCCTGGCCGGTACGGGCCGAGACCGCGATGGCACGCTTCTCGATCCGCATCAGCCGCTGGAGCGTCAGCGGGTCCGCCGCGTCGGCCTTGTTGATCACGACGATCTCGGGCACGTCGGTGGCGCCGACGTCCCTGATCACCTCGCGTACGGCGGCCAGCTGCTCCTCCGGGTTCGGGTGCGAGCCGTCCACCACGTGCAGGATCAGGTCGGACTCGCCGACCTCCTCCATGGTGGAGCGGAACGCCTCGACCAGGTGGTGCGGCAGGTGCCGTACAAAGCCGACGGTGTCCGCCAGGGTGTACAGACGGCCGCTCGGGGTCTCGGCCCGGCGGACGGTGGGGTCCAGGGTCGCGAACAGGGCGTTCTCGACCAGGACGCCGGCGCCTGTGAGGCGGTTGAGCAGGGACGACTTGCCGGCGTTGGTGTAGCCCGCGATGGCGACCGAGGGCACCTTGTGGCGCTTGCGTTCCTGGCGCTTGATCTCGCGGCCGGTCTTCATGTCCGCGATCTCCCGGCGCATCTTCGCCATCTTCTCGCGGATCCGACGCCGGTCCGTCTCGATCTTGGTCTCACCGGGACCACGGGTGGCGAGGCCGCCGCCCTTGCCGCCGCCCATCTGACGGGACAGCGACTGACCCCAGCCCCGCAGTCGCGGCAGCATGTACTGCATCTGCGCGAGCGCGACCTGCGCCTTGCCCTCACGGGACTTGGCGTGCTGGGCGAAGATGTCGAGGATCAGGGCCGTACGGTCGACGACCTTGACCTTGACGACGTCTTCCAGGGCGATGAGCTGGCCAGGGCTGAGCTCGCCGTCACAGATGACGGTGTCGGCGCCGGACTCCACGACGATGTCGCGCAGCTCCAGGGCCTTGCCGGAACCGATGAAGGTGGCCGCGTCGGGCTTGTCGCGACGCTGGATCACGCCGTCGAGCACGAGTGCGCCCGCGGTCTCCGCGAGGGCGGCGAGCTCCGCGAGGGAGTTGTCGGCGTCCTGGGCGGTCCCCGTGGTCCAGACGCCGACGAGGACGACCCGCTCCAGACGGAGCTGTCGGTACTCGACCTCGGTGACGTCCTCGAGCTCGGTGGAGAGACCGGCGACACGGCGCAGGGCCGCGCGCTCGGAGCGGTCGAACTGGTCGCCGTCCCGCTCTCCGTCGATCTCGTGGCTCCAGGCGACGTCCTCTTCCATCAGGGCATCGGCCCGAAGACCTTCGGCGTATGTGTGCGCGAGGCGCTGCGTGTCCTGGGAAGGGGATGAAGAGGAGGTCATTTGATCCTTACGTCGATGGGGATTCCGATTCGGCGGTCATGTCTTTCAACGCACGAACGTCCCGGGAGATTCCCGCGCCCCGTGCCGCGCCGACCTGAAGATGGTCGCACGGCACGGGGCGTCTCGTCACCGCCTTATTTCACCGGTGCGGCGCGGGTGCCCGCGGTGGCTGGCGTGGCCTTCCAGTCCGGGTGTCCGGGCATCGGCGGGGTCTTCTCGCCGTAGAGCCAGCCCTGCAGGAAGCCGCCGAGGTCGCGTCCGGAGATCTCGGAGGCGAGGTGCACGAAGTCGGCGGTCGACGCGGTCCCGTCCCGGTGTTCCTGCACCCAGGCCCGTTCCAGCTCCTCGAAGGACGTGCGGCCCAGTTCCTGGCGCAGGGCGTACAGGACCAGGGCGCCGCCGTCGTAGACGTTCGGCCGGAAGATGCTGATCTTCTGGCCGGGGTTGGGCGGCTTGGGCGCGGCGGGTGGCCCCCCGGCGGCGCGCCAGCGGTCGGAGGCCCCGTACGCGGCCTTCATCCGGGCCTCAAGGGTGCGGCCCGCCTTCTCCTCCGCGTAGAGGGCCTCGTACCAGGTGGCGTGTCCTTCGTTGAGCCACAGGTCGGACCAGGTGCGGGGGCTGACGCTGTCGCCGAACCACTGGTGGGCGAGCTCGTGGACCATGATCGACTCGACGTACCACTTGGGGTAGGCGGGTTCGGTGAAGAGGTCCTTCTCGAAGAGGGAGAGGGTCTGGGTCTCCAACTCGAAACCGGTGTCGGCGGCGGCCATGAGGATGCCGTACGT
This sequence comes from Streptomyces sp. SAI-135, assembly GCF_029893805.1. Classification (NCBI taxonomy): domain Bacteria; kingdom Bacillati; phylum Actinomycetota; class Actinomycetes; order Kitasatosporales; family Streptomycetaceae; genus Streptomyces; species Streptomyces sp. SAI-135. The sequence continues at coordinate 6,737,473 of NZ_JARXYP010000002.1, read as the reverse complement.
CTCGAAGGGGTACGGCCCGACCTTGTCCTCCATCCAGGAGAGCTGGCCGGGGGTCTTCTTCAGCCAGGGTTCGAGCGCGGCGCGGTCCTTCGTGGGCACCACGTCCCGGACCGGCAGCCCGTGCGGGCCGTCGCGGTGCAGCACGGTGGAGCGCCCGATGGAGACCTGTGCGAGCTCGGTGGCCATGGGGTGCTGGGTGCGGTACGTCCACGTCGTCGCCCGGGCGCCCCGGTCCACGTCGGTCGGCAGGCCGTTGGCGACGGCCGTGTAGCCGTCCGGCGCGGTGACCCGGATCGTGAACATCGCTTTGTCGGAGGGGTGGTCGTTGCACGGGAACACCAGGTGGGCGACGTCGGCCTGGTTGGCCATGGCGAGCCCGTCCGCGGTGCGCACCCAGCCGCCCTCCCGGTCCGCGGCGGAGACGGGGTCGCTCGTGTGCCGGACGGTGATCCGCATCCAGCTGCCGGCGGGCAGCGGTTCGTCGGGCGTGACGACGAGGTCCTCACCTGCGCCGGTGAAGGCCGCGGGTCGGCCGTCGACCTGCACCGACCGGACCTCGCCGTGCGCGAAGTCGAGGTTGACGCGGTCGAGTTCGGTCGTCGTCCAGGCGTCGATCGTGGTGACGGCGGTGAGCGGCTTGCTGTTGCTGCCGGAATAGGTGAAGGAGAGGTCGTACGACGCCACGTCGTAGCCCGGGTTGCCGAGGTGCGGGAAGAGGCGGTCGCCGACGCCGAGCGGCGCGGCCGGGGCGCTCGCGGCGAGCAGGCACACGGAGACGGCGGAGGCGAGCAGCGCGGCCGCCTTGCGCCTTCGGGCGCTTCCGGTACGGCGGTGGGGGGCGTCCGGGGCGGACCGGTCGGCGCGGGCGAGGGTGGGCCCGGTGCGGATGTGGGGGGTGAGCGGCATGCACCACCGCTACCAGCGCGCGCGTGCCCCACGTCGACGACGCGCGACCGGCCCACTCGAACGGGGTCCTCCGGGCCCGTTGCGGAGACGCGGGCGGTCGTGGACATGAGATCTGTCCGAGTCGAACGAGCCCTCAAGGACGTAGGCGCCGGGGACGCCCGAAGGCCCTGGGTCCAGCCAGGCCCCACCCCCGTCCCCCAAGCCGCCCCTCATGCCCCAGGCGTCTGCGCCCTGCTCACGTCGTAGACGCCGGCCACGTTCCGCATCGCCCTCATCAGCGCGGGCAGCTGGGCCGCGTCCGGGAGCTGGACGGTGTACGTGTGGCGCACCCGCTGCTGGCTGGGGGGTTCGACCGTCGCGGAGACGATCTCGGCGCCCTCGCCCGCCATGGCCTCGGTGAGGTCGGCGAGGAGGTGCGGGCGGCCGAACGATTCCGCGAACAGAGTGACCCGGCACTCCGCGGTGTCACCCCAGCGCACGTCGACCTCGCCGCGCCCGGTGCCCTTCATACGGGCCACCGCGGCGCACTCGACGCGGTGCACGGTGACCACTCCCCCGCGCACGGAGAAGCCGGTGATCTCGTCGGGCGGTACGGGCGTGCAGCAGCCGGCCAGCCGTACGGTCGCGCCCGGCTGGTCGACCAGCGCGACGGCGGCACCGGAGCGATCCGCGGCCTGACCGTCGGAGGACCGGTCGCTGGAAGCCCGGTCGTCCGAGGCCCGGTCGTCGGAGGCCCGGTCGTCGGAGGCCCGGTCGTCGGAGGCCCGGTCGTCGGGTGTTCGCGGCTCGGAGACGGTCCGACCCGCGCTGTCGGGCGTGTCGGCAGTCGGCGGCTCCGCGGCGGAGGCCCGGAAGGGGTTCGCACCGTCGGCCGTCGCGGCGGCCTTCACGTCGGCCGCCGTACCGGTAGTGCCGTTCCCCTCCCCCGTCTGCTGCCCTGTCCGCCCCGTCTGCCCCGTCTCCCCCTGCGTCTCGTGCGAGGGATGTGTCGCGATCCACCGCTGGATGGCGATCCGGGCGGCGGGAGTGTGTGCGTGCTCCAGCCACTCCTTGGACGGCTCGGCGGCCGGATCCTGGCCCATGAGGAGCTGGACGGTGTCGCCGTCCTTCAGGACGGTGCTCAGGGTCGCCAGACGCCCGTTGACACGAGCACCCAGGCACGCGTGCGCGTCCTCGCCGTACTGCGCGTACGCGGCGTCCACACAGGTCGCGCCCTCGGGCAGGCCCAGGGTGCCGCCGTCGGGCCGGAAGACGGTGATCTCGCGGTCCTGGGCGAGGTCCTCGCGCAGGGTGGACCAGAAGGTGTCGGCGTCGGGCGCGGCCGCCTGCCATTCGAGGAGCCGGGAGAGCCAGCCGGGCCGGGTGGGGTCCACCCGCTCGCCGTCGGCCGCACTGGGCTCGTCCGGCGGACCCACGTACGGATTGCCGAGGGCCACCACACCGGCCTCGGCGACCTTGTGCATCCGGTGGGTGCGGATGAGGACCTCGACGACCTGGCCGTCGCCGCGGGCCACGGCGGTGTGCAGCGACTGGTACAGGTTGAACTTCGGTACGGCGATGAAGTCCTTGAACTCCGAGACGACCGGCGTCATACAGGTGTGCAGTTCACCGAGGACGCCGTAGCAGTCCGCGTCCTCGGCGACCAGGACGAGCAGCCGGCCGAAGTCCGCGCCGCGCAGCCTGCCGCGCTTGCGGGCCGTCCGGTGCACGGAGACGAAGTGCCGCGGCCGGATGACGACTTCGGCCTGGATGCCGGCCTCGCGCAGCACCCCCCGGACCTCTTCGGCGATCTCGGCGAGCGGGTCGTCCGCGCGGGAGGCGTTGTCGACGATCAGCTCGCGTGTGTGCTCGTACTCCTCGGGGTGGAGGATCGCGAAGACCAGGTCCTCCAGTTCGGTCTTGAGGGCCTGCACGCCGAGGCGTTCGGCGAGCGGGATGAGGACGTCGCGGGTGACCTTGGCGATGCGGGCCTGCTTCTCGGGGCGCATCACGCCGAGGGTGCGCATGTTGTGCAGCCGGTCGGCGAGTTTGATCGACATCACGCGGACGTCGTTGCCGGTGGCGACGAGCATCTTGCGGAAGGTCTCGGGCTCGGCGGCGGCGCCGTAGTCGACCTTCTCCAGCTTGGTGACGCCGTCGACGAGGAAACGGACCTCCTCGCCGAACTCCTCACCGACCTGATCGAGCGTCACCTCGGTGTCCTCGACGGTGTCGTGGAGCAGGGAGGCCGTCAAGGTCGTGGTCTCGGCGCCGAGTTCGGCGAGGATCAGCGTCACGGCGAGCGGGTGGGTGATGTACGGCTCACCGCTCTTGCGCATCTGACCGCGGTGCGAGGACTCCGCCAGGACCCAGGCGCGGCGCAGGGGTTCGAGGTCGGCGTCGGGGTGGTGGGCGCGGTGGGCCTCGGCGACGTGGCCGATGGCGTCGGGCAGCCGGTCGCGGGCGGCGGGGCCGAGCAGCGCGGCGCGGCCGAGGCGGCGCAGGTCGATCCGCGCCCGCCAGCGGGCGGCCGGGCCTGCTACCGGACCTGGGGTCGCGGGGTTCGTCGCCTCCGCACTCATGGGCACCTCCGGCTGCGTGGACCGGCGGACGGGGTGCCCCATGGCGGACACGGCTCAGGGGATGGCATCTGTCCCCCGTCCGGGCCGGTGCTTGATGCTACCGAGCCCATCACGCCCGGCTGACCGCCTCTCGGCGAGCGTGAAACGGATCACCCATTCGAGCGAAGGTCTGTAGGTTTACGATTTTGCGCCACCTGACCTGCGACTGACTGCGGTTCTGCATCGCACAACGGGTCGGAGGCCGCAGTTCCACGCCTCCGAGGCTGTGATCGTTTCGATTCACAGGGTCAACGGACCGCGTTTTCAAGCCAGTCGGCGTCGATCTCGCCCTCGGCGACGATCACCGCGGGGCCGGTCATCTCGATCTCGCCGTCGGGCCGTTCGGTGATCACCAGGGTGCCGCCGGGCACATCGACGGTGTACGTCGCCGGGCTGCCGGTGGCCGCGGGGTCGGCGCCGTCCCTGCGTGCCGTGGCGACGGCGACGGCGCACGCGCCGGTGCCGCAGGAGCGCGTCTCGCCCGCTCCGCGCTCGTGCACGCGCATGGCGACGTGGCGGGGGCCGCGGTCGACCACGAACTCGACGTTCACCCCGCTCGGGTAGGCGGCGGCCGGGCTGAAGGGCGGCGGGGAGTACAGGTCGCCGGCGTGCGCGAGGTCGTCCACGAAGGCCACGGCGTGCGGGTTGCCCATGTTCACGTTCCGTGCGGGCCAGCTGCGGTCGCCGACGCTCACCGTGACGTCCCCTTCGGGGAGCAGCGCCTTGCCCATGCCGACGGTGACGTCACCGTCCTTCGCGATGTGCACGCTCTTCACACCCCCGCGCGTGGCCACCGCGAGGTCGCCCTCGGTGACGTGCCCGGCGCGCTGGAGATAGCGGGCGAAGACGCGTACGCCGTTGCCGCACATCTCCGCGACGGAGCCGTCGCCGTTGCGGTAGTCCATGAACCACTCGGCCTCCTCGGCCAGGTGCCTGGCCTCGGGGTGCTCGGCGGACCGTACGACGTGGAGCAGGCCGTCCCCACCGATGCCGGCCCGACGGTCGCACAGCGCGGCGACGGCGGCGGGGGGCAGGTCGAGGGCGTTCTCGGGGTCCGGGACGATCACGAAGTCGTTCTCGGTGCCGTGGCCCTTGAGGAAGGCGATCCGGGTGCGCATCCTTCGATCGTAAGGGAACGGGGGTTGTCGGCCGCGGGCCGGTGGAGGTCGGCGGCGGGCCGATGGATACCGGTGGGACCGGTGGATACCCGGTGGGCACCGGCCGCGGGCCGACGGAGGCTGCCGCGGACCGGATGGGGACTGGCCACAGGCCCCCAGGACGCTGATCGCGGCGGCCTCCGTCGGCCCGCGGAGCGACGGGGCCGGAAGAGGCAATTCACCGGGCGGTGGACGCTGGACGCCGGCCATCAGGGACCGGTCTCGGCCGGGTGCAGGCTGACGCGAACCGGTGAAGGCACCTCACAGGACGCTGAGGCCGCCGCAGGCCGACGGAGAGGGCCGCAGGACAGCAGAGGCCGACGCGGGCCGGAGAAGGCCCGCCACCAGACACCGGGGACTGCCGCCGGCCGAAGGAGAGTAGCCGCTAATCGGCGGCGACCAGCCACAGAGCGGCAGAGGTCGGCCGCGAGACGGCAGAGGCAGCCGCAGGCCAGTAGGGACCGGTCACGGCCCGGGGAGGCTGACGCGGACCAGTGAAGGCCGACCGCGGGACGGCGGAAGCCGCAGGCCGCAGGCCGAATCGGGATCGATCTCGGACCGGTAGGACCTCGCCGTAGGTCAGCAGGGCCGGTCGCCGCCCGGCAGGGCAACCCGGATCGGTGGACGTCGGCCGCAGGGGCCGGTCTCACCGCACCGCCCCACACCGCAGGCGTCACCGCAGTCGTGCCACCCGCCACACCGCACGCGTCACCGCAGTCGTGCCACCCGCCACACCGCGAGGACCACCACCACGGCCACCAGCAGCACGTACCCGGTCACGATCCGCCAGTCCGCGCGGCGGGCGGACCCCCGCTGCGGCAGCCCCGGCCACGTGTAACCAACGCGGCGCGCGGCCATCATGCCCCAGCCGGCCGCGCAGAAGCAGATCAGCAGGCCCAGCATCGCGATCACCGCTCCGCTGTCGCCGAAGTCGAAGGCCAGGGGGAAGGCGAACATCAGGGAGCCGACCGCGGCCAGCGTGACGATGGGGGCGAGCTGCCAGATGCGCAGACGGCGCTGCGGGCGCAGCTCGACCTCGACCTCTTCCCCGGCCGCGAACATCTCCTCGGGCTCGGGGCCGTCGTCGGTCACACCGTCCGGCACCTCGTCGGGCCCGTCGGGGCTCAGACGGATCCCGTCCTGCTCCGGTTCACCGCTCTCGGCGGTACGGGGCTCAGTGCCTTGTGCGGTGTCGCGAGGGCCGGCCTCCATCGCCACGCGCCCTCCCAACTCGGACTCCACTTGGTCGATCGAAGCTCGATGATGGCACGGCGCCGGAGGCCGGGATGACGGCCGGAGCGTCCCGATGCCAGGACGTGATCAGGCTGTAACCGGTCGTTCGACCAACGCCAGTGCGAGCTGGGGAAGTTCTGTGAGATCCGCCGCAGCCCCACTCAACCAGTGCACCCGCGGGTCGCGCCTGAACCATGAATCCTGACGGCGCGCGAAGCGTTTCGTGGCACGGACGGTCTCGGCCCGCGCGTCCTGCATCGTGCACTCCCCCGAGAGCGCCGCGAGTACCTGCTGGTACCCGAGCGCGCGGGAGGCAGTGCGCCCCTCTCGCAACCCTCGCGCCTCCAGCTCCCGCACCTCGTCCACGAGACCCGCCTCCCACATCCGGTCGACCCGGCGCGCGATGCGCTCGTCGAGCTCGGGCCGGGCGACGTCGACGCCGATCTGGACCGTGTCGTAAATGGAGTCGTGTCCGGGGAGGTTGGCGGTGAACGGTTTGCCGGTGATCTCGATCACTTCGAGAGCCCGGACGATGCGGCGGCCGTTGCTGGGCAGGATCGCCTGCGCCGCACCGGGGTCGGCGGCGGAGAGGCGGGCGTGCAGCGCGCCGGAGCCGCGCAGCACGAGTTCCTCCTCCAGCCGGGCCCTGACCTCGGGGTCGGTGCCGGGGAACTCCAGGTTGTCGACGGCCCCGCGGACGTAGAGCCCGGAACCGCCGACGAGGATCGGCCAGCGGCCCTCGGCGAGCAGCGCGTCGATCCTGGCGCGGGCCAGCCGCTGGTACTCGGCGACGGACGCGGTGACGGTCACGTCCCAGATGTCCAGGAGGTGGTGCGGGACGCCGTGGCGTTCCGCGGGCGTCAGTTTGGCGGTGCCGATGTCCATCCCTCGGTAGAGCTGCATGGAGTCGGCGTTGACGACCTCGCCTCCCAGTCGCTGGGCGAGGAAGACGCCCAGATCGGACTTTCCGGCCGCAGTGGGTCCGACGACGGCGATGACGCGGGGGGCGGGGGGTGCGCTGCTCACCGGCCCAGTCTCGCAAACCTTGGGACACCACCTCGAACGAGTTACGTGACGGCCCGGTTCGGGCGTCGTTGCCAGTTGCGTGGTTTCCGCCGCCCTGTTCCCGGAGGCGGCGATCTGGACGGCGCAAACGGGCGCACCGGATGAAGCGGGATTTCCCCCGCACGAGTAGCGTATGGAGTGGATATGGGCGTTTTCGCACGACTTCTCCGCAGGTCGAAGGCCACGGAGGAGGCGTCAACCGCCGAGGCGCAGGCCGACACCCGGACGGCCGAGTCCGCGGCGGACGAGACGGCAGTGGCGAAGGAGCCGACGGAGGCGAAGGCCGACGAGAAGGCCCGTACGGCGGCCGGTCCCGAGGCCGACGAGAAGGCCGGAGCCGAGGCCGGTACGGCGGCCGGAGCCGAGGACACGGACGCTTCGACGGCGACGGAGGCCGTCGAGGAGGCCGCCGCCGAGGACGTCGAGATTCCCAAGCAGCAGTCCGCCGAGGACGCGGCCGACCGTGAGGCCGGCGAGGGCGCCCGCACGTAACTGCCCCCGCGCGGGAAGGTGAACGATGGGTCTCCTGGACAATTTCAAGGCCAAGCTCAACCCGGCGAAGGACAAGGCCTCCGGCCTCGCGCAACAGCACGGGGACAAGATCCAGCACGGCCTCGACAAGGCCGCGAAGGTCGTGGACGAGAAGACCAAGGGCAAGTACAGCGGCAGGATCCAGACGGGCACGGGCAAGGCCAAGGACGCCATGGACCGACTCGCGCACAGGGACGGCACGGAGGGGCCCGGCGGCACCACGCCACCGGCCTCACCGCCGCCCGCTTCCTGAACGGCGGCACGGCACACCGACGGACGGCCCCGGGGCAGACGCCCCCCGGCCGTCCGCCGTTGTCCAGGCGCTCCCGGCCCCCTACCGCTCTTCCACGACCGTCACGAGCGCCACGACCGTCACGAGCGCCACGACCGTCACGACCGTCACGACCAGGTCGCGACCATGTACCCCACGCCGTACGGCGCGCCCTCGTACAGCAGTGAGCCGCCCAGGCCGGCACCCTCGGCCGCCCCCGCGAGGACCTGCCAGGGCGCCCTGCCGGAGGCCTTCAGCTCGTACGCCAGCTCGGTGTCCAGCGCGCGCAGGGCCGCCACGTCGGCCGCGCCCAGCGCCCTGGCGACCTCCGCGTCGAAGGGGGCCGCGCGCTCGTCCAGGTAACCGGGTGCCTTGAGCGTGCGGCAGGCGCTGGCGTCGCCCATCACCAGCATCGCCACCCGCTCGGCCCGGTCTGCGATGTCCCTCCCGGTCTGAATACACCGCTCGGGCTCCAGCGGTTCCCCCACGCCGAGTCCCTCGATCGGGGCGTCGGACCAGCCGGTGCGCTTCAGCAGCCAGGCGGCGACGGCGAGGGAGACCGGAAGCTCACGCCGGGAGTCGGCGTCCCTGCCGAGCCGTACGTCGAGATCCACTCCGAAGCCCCGGAAGGACCCGCGGCTGCCCTCCGGGAGCACGCCGCGCCCGCTCTGCTCGGCGGGCCCGACGACCACGAGGAGTTCGGGCCGCGCGGCGGCGAGCACGCCGAGCGCGTCCGTGCAGGCGGCTCGGGCGGCGTCCAGCTCGGGCGCGGCGCCCGCGGCGACCTCGGGCACGAGGAGGGGAGGACACGGGCATACGGCGGCGGCGACCAGCATGATCGGGAGCCTACCGCCAAGGGCGCTTCTGTTCGGGGCCCGTGCTCCACACCAGCTCGGCCAGCCGGTACGTGACGAGGAACGTGCTCACCCTGCCCTTGATCCGGGTGTAGTAGGCGTCCCCGTCACCGATCCGGTAGACCTCGCGGGCCTGCTGACGCAGTGCCTTGCGGGGCAGATGGGTGCAGGCGATCTCGTAGAGGCGGGCCCGGGCCCGGTCGCCGGTGTCCTCGAAGCGGGTGACTTCTTCGCAGACGTAGTCGTCCACGCCGTCGTTGCCGAACTGGACGATCACCACCCAGTGCGCCATGTGCGTCCGCCCCCCGTCGGTATGCGCTCAGTGCGCCGCGCAGCCGCCCGTCGCCGCCGGGAGCGGCTCGGGAACCCCGATCTTCGGCAGCCCCAGCATGACACCGGCCGACGTCGCGGCCTCCGCGGTGTTCCGCTTCTCCCACGCGTCCCCCGCGCGCGTGCGGCGCACATCGAGGACGGCGCCCTCGGCGAGGAGGTGGTGCGGGGCGGCGTAGGTGATCTCGACCGTGACCACGTCGCCGGGGCGGACCTCCTGGTCGGGCTGGGTGAAGTGGACCAGGCGGTTGTCGGGGGCGCGGCCGGAGAGGCGGTGGGTGGCACCGTCCTTGCGGCCCTCGCCCTCGGCGACCATCAGCTCCAGGGTGCGGCCGACCTGCTTCTTGTTCTCCTCCCAGGAGATCTCCTCCTGGAGGGCGACGAGACGCTCGTAGCGCGCCTGGACGACCTCCTTGGGGATCTGGTTCTCCATGGTGGCGGCCGGGGTCCCGGGACGCTTGGAGTACTGGAAGGTGAAGGCCTGCGCGAAGCGGGCCTCGCGGACGACGTGCAGGGTCTGCTCGAAGTCCTCCTCGGTCTCGCCGGGGAAGCCCACGATGATGTCGGTGGTGATCGCCGCGTGCGGGATGGCGGCGCGGACCTTCTCGATGATGCCCAGGTAGCGGTCCTGGCGGTACGAGCGGCGCATCGCCTTCAGGACGGTGTCCGAGCCGGACTGCAGGGGCATGTGCAGCTGCGGCATGACGTTCGGCGTCTCGGCCATCGCGGCGATCACGTCGTCGGTGAAGTCGCGCGGGTGCGGGGAGGTGAAGCGGACGCGCTCCAGGCCCTCGATCTGCCCGCAGGCGCGCAGCAGTTTGCTGAACGCCTCGCGGTCGCCGATGTCGGAGCCGTACGCGTTGACGTTCTGGCCGAGCAGCGTGATCTCGGAGACGCCCTCGCCGACCAGCGCCTCGATCTCGGCGAGGATGTCGCCGGTGCGGCGGTCCTTCTCCTTGCCGCGCAGGGCCGGGACGATGCAGAAGGTGCAGGTGTTGTTGCAGCCGACGGAGATCGACACCCAGGCCGCGTAGGCGCTCTCGCGCCGGGTCGGCAGCGTGGACGGGAACGCCTCGAGGGACTCGGCGATCTCGACCTGCGCCTCCTCCTGCACGCGCGCGCGTTCCAGCAGGACCGGCAGCTTGCCGATGTTGTGCGTGCCGAAGACGACGTCCACCCAGGGCGCCTTCTTGACGATGGTGTCGCGGTCCTTCTGCGCGAGGCAGCCGCCGACGGCGATCTGCATGCCGGGCCGCGAGGCCTTGCGCGGGGCGAGCCGGCCGAGGTTGCCGTAGAGCCGGTTGTCGGCGTTCTCGCGGACCGCGCAGGTGTTGAAGACGACGACGTCGGCGTCCCCGTCGGAGCCCTCGGGAGCGGGCACGTATCCCGCCTCCTCCAGCAGACCGGACAATCGCTCGGAGTCGTGGACGTTCATCTGGCACCCGTAGGTACGGACTTCGTAGGTCTTGGGTGATCGAACGTCCACTGCCGGGCTCCGGTCGCTGCTGCTGGTCATGGCTCAAGGGTAGGTGCTCGCGGTGCCGCGCCTGACTTGTCGGTCCGGATGACGTGAATCACGCGCGGAGCGACACCAGGGGCTTTGCATGACCATACGCAGTCATGCATAATCTTCCTATGTCCAAGGTCCTCACGTCCCTCCCCGCCGGCGAACGCGTCGGCATCGCCTTCTCCGGCGGTCTCGACACCTCCGTCGCGGTCGCGTGGATGCGCGACAAGGGCGCCATCCCGTGCACCTACACCGCGCACATCGGCCAGTACGACGAGCCCGACATCGACTCGGTGCCCGGCCGCGCGAAGACCTACGGTGCCGAGATCGCGCGCCTGGTCGACTGCCGGGCGGCGCTGGTCGAGGAGGGTCTGGCCGCGCTCACCTGCGGGGCGTTCCACATCCGCTCGGGCGGGCGGGCGTACTTCAACACCACCCCGCTGGGCCGTGCCGTCACCGGCACGCTCCTGGTGCGGGCGATGCTGGAGGACGACGTCCAGATCTGGGGCGACGGTTCGACCTTCAAGGGCAACGACATCGAGCGGTTCTACCGCTACGGCCTGCTCGCCAACCCGAACCTGCGGATCTACAAGCCGTGGCTGGACGCGGACTTCGTGACCGAGCTCGGCGGCCGCAAGGAGATGTCGGAGTGGCTGGTCGCGCACCAGCTGCCCTACCGGGACTCCACGGAGAAGGCGTACTCCACCGACGCCAACATCTGGGGCGCCACGCACGAGGCCAAGACGCTGGAGCACCTCAACACCGGCATCGAGACCGTCGAGCCGATCATGGGCGTCAAGTTCTGGGACCCGTCGGTCGAGATCGCGCCCGAGGACGTGACGATCGGCTTCGACCAGGGCCGCCCGGTGACCATCAACGGCAAGGAGTTCGGCTCCGCCGTCGACCTGGTCATGGAGGCCAACGCGATCGGTGGCCGGCACGGCCTCGGCATGTCCGACCAGATCGAGAACCGGATCATCGAGGCGAAGAGCCGCGGCATCTACGAGGCGCCCGGCATGGCCCTGCTCCACGCGGCCTACGAGCGTCTCGTCAACGCGATCCACAACGAGGACACGGTCGCCCAGTACCACAACGAGGGCCGGCGCCTGGGCCGTCTCATGTACGAGGGCCGCTGGCTGGACCCGCAGGCCCTGATGATCCGCGAGTCGCTCCAGCGGTGGGTCGGCGCGGCGGTGACGGGTGAGGTCACCCTGCGGCTGCGGCGGGGCGAGGACTACTCGATCCTCGACACGACCGGGCCCGCGTTCTCCTACCACCCGGACAAGCTGTCCATGGAGCGCACCGAGGACTCGGCCTTCGGCCCGGTCGACCGGATCGGTCAGCTGACCATGCGCAACCTCGACATCGCCGACTCCCGCGCCAAGCTGGAGCAGTACGCCGGTCTCGGTCTCATCGGCACCGGCAGCCCCACGATCGGCGCCTCCCAGGCCGCCGCGACCGGGCTGATCGGCACCATGCCGGAGCTCCCCGAGGGCGGCGCCGAGGCGATCGCCTCCCGCGGCGAGGTCTCCGAGGACGAGGCGCTGCTGGACCGGGCGGCGATGGAGTTCGGCACGGACTGACGCCTGGTGGACGCAAAGCCATGACCGGGAGGCCGGTCCGGTGCCCGACAACGGCACCGGGCCGGCCTCCCGGCCGTCCGGCGCCGATGAGCACCGCTGCGGACACCCGCCAGGGGCGCGGGGAACCGCGCGATCAGCCCCCACCAACCCGCACCGGCCCACGACCGAACCCGGAAAGCCCCCAACTTCCTGCGTGCTAGAGGCAGTTGAGGTGACGGAGTGCCGGAGTTCAGGCCGTCGGAATGTGTGAAGCAGGTTTCGAACGGAAACGGGAACGATAAGTTCCCTGCATGAACGCGCGGCTCGCTCTCCTCGGCACGGTCACCCCGGGTGCGACCGAGAGCGAGGTCTTCCGGCTGGCGCTCGGGCACGCGGTCGGTGAGCTGGGCGCGCTCGGCGGGACCGTGCACCTGCGCGGCCCGATGTCCGCCCTGCGCCTGGTGTCGTCGGTCGGTCTGCCGCCCGCCCTCACCCGCTCCTGGGAGATCGTCGACCAGGAGGGCCCCCTGGCCCCGGCCCGCGCGCTCCAGCAGGGCAGCGGTGTCTGGGTGCCGCTGCCCCAGGACCCTCCGCAGCAGGACCCCTGGCCGGGCACCGGCCTCGCCGCACTCCCGGTGTTCAGCGGCCGGCGCAGCATCGGCGCGCTGACCGTCCTGGCCGGTGAGGAGGGCGAACCCACCTCCGGGCACTGGGACTTCCTGCGGGACGTCGTCGCCTGGACCGAGGACCGGATGGCCCAGGCACCGCCCCCGTCGGGGCCCACCCAGGCGGAGCTGGGTGGCGAGCGGCTGCGGCAGGCGCTGAAGGAGGTCCAGGTCGGTTCGTGGGACTGGGACATCCGCAGCGGCGACCTGATCTGGGACGAGGCGGCGATGGGGCTGTACGGCACGCGGCCCGCCGACTTCACCGGCCGGATCGACAACTGGATGCGGATCGTCCACCCCGACGACCTCGCCCCCACCCTCGCGGCCGCGCAGCGCGCGATCCTCGACCACTCCGTCTACGAGGCCGAGTACCGCGTACGGCGCCTGGACGGCACCTGGGGCTGGACGCAGGCCCGTGGCCGGGCGACCTACGACGAGCAGGGCGAGCCCCTGCGGATGATCGGGGTCGGCTGGGAGAGCAACGAGTCGCGCACCGCCCGGGACGCCCTCGGCCGGGCCCTGAGACACATGAGCGACGGCTTCCTCGCGGTGGACGACGAGTGGCGGATCACCTTCGCCAACCTGGAGGCCGAACGCTTCCTCGGCTTCTCCGAGGAGGAGCTGTTCGGACGTCTGCTGTGGGACCTGCCGGCCGCCCGTCAGGTCCCGGGCCTGAAGGAGGGCTGTCTGAAGGCCGGGGCCGAGGAGAAGTCCGCCGGGTTCGACGTGTACGTCGCGGACTGCCGGCGGCGGCTGCACGTACGGCTGGTGCCGGGGCCCGACGGCCGCACCCTGTACTTCCAGGACGTCACCGAGAAGCGCCGGCTGGCGCAGGAGCGGCAGGCGACGGAACGGGCCGCGGCCGAGCGTGCGGTGCGGATCGCGGAGCTGACCACGGAACTCGCCAAGGCGACGACGTCCCGGGACGTGGTGGAGGCGGTCGCCCGCCGGGTACTGCCGCCGTTCGCCGCCTCCGGACTGATGGTCCAGGTCAGCGAGGGCGACCGGCTCCACCACGTGGGCGCGGTCGGTTACCCCAGGGACTTCGTGGCCCTCCTCGACAGCCGCCGCCGGGCGTCGACCGGCGACCCCGCCTGGGACACGATCGCCTCCGGCCTCCCGCTGTTCCTCTCCTCGGCGCGCGAGTACGCCACCCGCTATCCCGAGCTGGCCGACTTCCCCGCCCTCGGCGACAAGAAGTCCTGGGCGTTCCTGCCGCTGACGGCGTCCGGGCACACCTTCGGCGTCTGTGTGGTCTCCTTCGACCGGCCCCGGATCCTCGACGACGAGGAACGCGCGCTGCTCACCACGATCACCGCCCTCGTCGCCCAGTCCCTGGAGCGGGCACGGCTCTACGACGCCGAGCACACCCGGTCCCGGGAACTCCAGCGCAGCCTGCTCCCCCAGGCGCTGCCCGACCTGCCCGCCTGCACGGCGGCCGCCCGCTACCTGCCGGCCGGCCAGGGTGCCGACGTGGGCGGCGACTGGTACGACATCATCCCGCTGTCCGGCGGACGGGTCGCGCTGGTCGTGGGCGACGTGATGGGCCACGGCCTGCCGGAGGCGGCCACCATGGGCCGGCTGCGCACCGCGGTGCACACCCTGGCCGACCTGGAGCTGCCGCCCGACGAGATCCTCGGCCACCTCAACGACATCGTCGGCGGCATGGGCGAGGCGTCGTACGCCACCTGTCTGTACGCGCTCTACGACCCGACCACCCAGGTGTGCTCCCTCGCCCGGGCCGGCCATCCGCCGCCCGCCCTGGTACGGCCCGACGGAACCGTGCACTTCCCCGAACCGGACGCCGATCCCCCGCTGGGCGCGGCCAAGCCGCCGTTCGGGACGGCCGAGCTGGCGGTGCCCGAGGGCAGTCTGCTCGTGCTGTACACCGACGGACTGGTGGAGTCGGCGACACGGGAGATCGACGAGGGCATGGCCGAGCTGGCGCGGCTGCTCGGCGCCGCCCACGCCGACGGGACCGCCACGGATCTTGAACGGCTGTGCGACACGCTGACGGCCGGTCTGCTGCCCGCGGACCAACAGGCGGCGGACGACGCGGCGTTCCTGGTGGCCCGGCTGCACGCGCTGCCGGCCGACCGGATGGCCGCCTGGTCGCTGCCCCAGGACCCGAAGGCGGCGAGCCAGGCCCGCCGCCATGTCCGCGAACAGCTCGCGGCCTGGGCCCTGGACGATCTGTCCCCCACCACGGAACTCCTGGTCAGCGAACTGGTGGGCAATGTGGTCCGGCACGCCCGCGGCCCGGTCCTGCTGCGTCTGCTGCACACCACCGAGCTGATCTGCGAGGTCTACGACGGCAGCCAGACCATGCCCCGGATCCGGCACGCCGCGGACACCGACGAGGGCGGCCGGGGTCTGCAACTCATCTCGGCGCTCTCCCACCGCTGGGGCGCCCGGTACACCCCGACGGGCAAGTGCATCTGGACGGAACAGTCCCTGCGGGGTCCGGCCGAGCCGGCGGAGGTGCTGTTCCTGAACCCGGCGGACTTCGACGAGGACTGGGAAGCGCTGCTGTGAGACGCGAGCCCGTTCGGCCCAGCTCCACGGGCCGGATGCCGGGCGCGTCCCTAGATTCGCGGTGACGGCTGTTCCGGCCCCGCCCGAAAGGCACGACCCATGGCAATACGCATCACGCTCACCGGCGCCGCACTGGCCGTCCTGGCCACCGCCGGACCGCTGACCGGCGTCGCCCACGCCGAAAGCGACCTGGACTGCGCGGACTTCGTCTACCAGGAGGACGCGCAGGCGCAGTTCGACCTCGACCGCACCGACCCCGACCGGCTCGACGAGGACCGGGGTTCCGACGACGGCGTCGCCTGTGAGGCGCTGCCCAGAAGAGACACCGCCGAGGTGAGTGTCGCCACGCCGGTGATCACACCGCTCACCACCCCGTCGGCCACGCCCCTCGTCACGCCCGTTCCGACGCTCGGTGTCCAGGGCGGCTCCGGGGGCAGTGTGGGCCCGGCGGGTTTCGAGCGGGCGATCGGAGTGGCCCTGGCACTCGGCGGGGCCGGCCTCGCGGGGGCGTACGTGGTGCGGCGACGCCGTGCCACCCACGCCCGTCTCAGGGATCGATGAGCCCCGCCCGTATCGCGTACCGCGTCAGCTCCAGCCGGTCCCGCATCCCCAGCTTGTGCAGCAGGTTCGCCCGGTGCCGCTCGACGGTCTTCGCGCTGATGAACAGCAGCTCGCCGATCTCCTTCGTGGTGTGACCCTCGGCGACCAGTTTGAGGATCTCCTCCTCGCGTTCGGTGACGGCCCGCGCCGGCAGGCCGTCACCGCGCCGCAGCCGGTCGAGGTAGGAGCGGACGAGGGCACGCTCGGCCCCGGGGTAGACGAAGGACTCGTCGCGCACGGCGGCCCGGCACGCCTCGACGAGATCGCGGTCGGCGACGGACTTGAGCACGTATCCGCTGGCCCCGGCCTTGAGCGCCTCGAAGAAGTACTGCTCGTTGTCGTACATCGTCAGGATCAGGATCCGCAGGTCCGGCAGCCGCCGGGAGAGCTCCCGGGCCGCCTGGAGCCCGGTCATCCGCGGCATGGCGATGTCCAGGACCGCGAGATCGACCTCCCGCGCGCGGGCGAGCTCGACCGCCTCGGCGCCGTCCCCCGCCTCGGCCACCACCGTGAGATCCGGTTCCCCCTCCAGGATCAGCCGGACCCCTCGCCGTACGAGGGTGTGGTCGTCGGCGAGCAGTACCCGGGTCGGCCCGGCCATCAGCGCACCCCCGCCGGAACCGGTACGCGCAACCGCACGTCCGTCCCCCGCCCCGGACCGTCCTGCACCGAGAACACCGCCCCCACCAGCAGCGCCCGTTCCCGCATCCCCTGGATCCCGGCCCCTTCGGGCGCCCCGCCCAGTCCCTTGCCGTTGTCCCGTACGAGCAGCTCGACTCCCCCCGCGACCGGCTGGAGCCGGACTTCGGCGCGGTCGGCGGCGGAGTGGCGCGCGGTGTTGGTCAGACCCTCCTGGGCGACCCGGTAGACCACCAGTTCCGACTCCTCGGTCAGCCGGGGCAGCTCGCCGCCGACGTGATGGCGCACGGTCAGCCCGTGCGTGGTGAACTCACCCGCCAGAGACCGCAGCGCGCTGGACAGCCCGAGCTCCTCCAGCACCCCGGGCCGCAGCCGTCGCGCGATCCGGCGGATCTCGTCGAGCCCGGCGCGGGTCGCCTCCTGCGCCTGCCCCACGTCCTCCCGCAGCTCCTCCGGCGCCCGGTCGGCGACCCGCTTCAGCTGGAGCAGGACGGCCGTCAGCGTCTGCCCCACCTCGTCGTGCAGTTCGCGCGCGATGCGCTGCCGCTCCCTCTCCTGCGCGGAGAGCGCACGGGCCGCTCCGGTCGCCCGCTCGGCCTCCAGCCGGTCGAGCATGGTGTTGTACGTCGTGATCAGCGCGGCCGTCTCGGAGGGACCGGAGACGGGGGCGCGCACCCCGGGGCGCAGCAGATCGGCGGCGGCCATGGCCCGCCCCAGCCGCTGGAGCGGCACGAGTCCGACCCGCAGCACCAGGGCGTTGGCGACCAGCAGCAAAACGAGTCCGCCGAGGACGACGACGGCCTCCCCCCGCCGCACCGGAGTCGACACGGTGACGGGCCCGAGCAGCAGCGCGGCGGCGACGACGAGGCCCGCGGCGTTGAGCGAGAAGATCCGCCAGAACAGCGACACGGCCCTGCCCTCACTCCTCCCGTACGACGCCCGAGGTCCCACCCTCGCCGGTCGCCGCCGCTCGCGTATATCCGTCACGTCACCCATGTCGCCACCGTACGGGGGCCTGGCAGCATGCGAACCCGGCACCCGTGATCACTCGAACCACAAGGGGAAGAAACGTGTCTGCTCCACGCCTGAGGGCGACGCCGCTACCGGGCATCGGGGTCCAGTACGACCTCGTGACCCGCGAGGACCGCCATCTCTCCGTGGTGGCGCACCGCGACGGTGCCCGCACGGTGAGCGTGTACCGGGCCGACGACCCCGACTCCTGCGCCCAGTCGCTGCGCCTGACCGGCGCCGAGGCGGGCGCCCTGATCGACGCGCTGAAGCCCTCCCACCACAGCGCGAGCCTCCTCTACACCTCCGACCTGGGCCTGGTGGCCGAGCGCATCGAGGTGGCGGCCGGCTCCCGCTGGAACGGCCGGGTCCTGGGCGACACGAAGATGCGCACCGACACCGGAGCCTCCGTCGTGGCGGCCCTGCGCCGGGCCGAGGCGATCCCGTCCCCCGCGCCGGACTTCCGCCTGGCGGGCGGCGACATCCTCATCGTCGTGGGCACCCGCGAGGGCGTGGACGCGGCGGCGGCGATCCTCGGTCGGGAGTAGATCGCATGCACTCCGCGGTCCTGCTGATCGAGTTCGGCTCGATCATCCTCGGCCTGGGCCTCCTCGGCCGCTTCGCCGCCCGTTTCCGCCTCTCCCCCATCCCGCTCTACCTCCTGGCCGGCCTGGCCTTCGGCGAGGGCGGACTGCTCCCGCTCGGCGCGAGCGAGGAGTTCGTCTCGATAGGGGCGGAGATAGGAGTGATCCTCCTGCTCCTGATGCTCGGCCTCGAATACACGGCCAGCGACCTGGTCACCAACCTCAAGGCCCATTACCCCTCGGGCCTGGTCGACGCCGCCCTCAACGCCCTCCCCGGAGCGGCGGCCGCCCTGCTGCTGGGCTGGGGCCCGGTGGCAGCGGTCGTCCTGGCCGGCGTCACCTGGATCTCCTCCTCGGGCGTCATCGCGAAGGTCCTCGGCGACCTCGGCCGAGTGGGCAACAGGGAGACCCCGGTCATCCTCAGCGTCCTGGTCCTGGAGGACCTGGCCATGGCGGTGTACCTGCCCATCGTCACCGCCCTCGTGGCCGGCGCGGGCCTGCTGGCCGGGAGCCTGACCCTGGCCATAGCCCTCGGCGCGGCGGGCCTGGTCCTCTTCGTCGCCGTCCGCTACGGCCGACTGATCTCCCGTTTCGTGTCGAGCGACGACCCGGAGAAGCTCCTCCTGGTCGTCCTCGGGCTCACGATCCTGGTCGCGGGCGTGGCCCAGCAGCTCCAGGTCTCCGCGGCCGTGGGCGCGTTCCTCGTGGGCATAGCCCTCTCCGGAGAGGTGGCCGAGGGCGCCCACACCCTGCTGAGCCCCCTGCGCGACCTGTTCGCCGCGGTCTTCTTCGTCTTCTTCGGCCTCCACACGGACCCGGCGAGCATCCCCCCGGTCCTGCTCCCCGCCCTCGCCCTGGCCCTGATCACCGCGGCCACGAAGATCGCCACCGGCTACTGGGCGGCCCGCCGGGCCGGGATCTCCCCCAAGGGCCGCTGGCGCACGGGCGGCGCACTGGTGGCCCGCGGCGAGTTCTCGATCGTCATAGCGGGCCTCGCGGTCTCGGCCGGCATCGAGCCCTCCCTCGGCCCCCTGGCCACGGCCTACGTCCTCATCCTGGTCATCCTCGGCCCCCTCACGGCCCGCTACACAGAACCCCTCGCCACGAGACTGACGTCCCGCCGCGAGCCCTCTGGGAGCACATCCCGAGCCACGGAGCCGTCGGCGGACGGCGCCAAGGTGCTTGAGCGGGGCGCCTAGGGGGGTGCCGGGTTCGGTTGTGGGGCGGGTGCGGGCCGGTGGGGGCCGCTCGCGCAGTTCCCCGCGCCCCTGGGTAGGCGCAGTCACGCACGCCACGACGAACCGTTCGCCAGACCGCACGCCACGACGGCCGGTTGGCCGCGTACGGCGCGAAGGGGACGGGGTGGGGGGTGTCCGCCCGCAGCGGCCGGCGTCCGTTACCGAGGACAGATGGAGCAGCCGAGCCGCCGGACCGAGGACGGACACCCCCCACCCCGGCACCGACCCACCCACCGGACCGCACGCGCTACACAAGCCCCCACCGAAGCCGTCACGGGTCGCCGCAGGCATTCAGGGGCGCGGGGAACTGCGCAAAAACGCCCGCCCCCACCCAACCCGCACAAGAAGCGGCCCAACCGCCGGAGGTGGCCAGCCCCCCACACCCCCTGGCAGGATCACCGCCATGCCCAAGCCGTTCCCCCACCTCAGCCGCCGCCAGGCGCTCCAGACCGCGGTCGCCACCCTCGTGGCCCTCGGCCTGCTCCTGTGGTGGCTGCTCCCGCTGGGTGAGAGCCCCCCGACCGGCACGATCACGTTCAGCACGGGCACGAAGGCAGGCGTCTACCAGAAGTACGGCGAACTCCTGCGCGACGAGATCCACAAGGACATGCCGGACCTGAAGGTGGAACTGGAGACCAGCGCCGGCTCCCAGGAGAACGTCCGACTCGTGGCGATCGGAAAGTCCGACTTCGCCATCGCCGCGGCCGACGCGGTGGAGACCTACCAGCAGAACGGCGACCCCGGCGCCGACCAGCTCCGCGGCCTGGCCCGCCTCTACGACGACTACGTCCAGCTCGTCGTCCCCGCCGACTCGGACATCCGCACCGTCGCCGACCTGAAGGGCAAGCGGGTCTCCATCGGCGTCCGCAACTCCGGCGTACGACTGATAGCGGACCGGGTGCTCAGGGCCGCCGGCATCGACCCGGACAAGGACATCCAGCCGAGGGCGGAGGGCATCGACACCGGCCCCGAGCTCCTCGGCCACGGCCTGGACGCGTTCTTCTGGTCCGGTGGCCTGCCCACCGACGGTCTCAAGCAGCTGGCCGAACGCTCCGCGTTCCGCTTCGTCCCGATCGAACCGTCCCTCGTGGCGAAGCTGCACGCCGAGGGCGAGCCGACCCGCTACTACCGGGCCACCAACATGCCGGCGTCGGCGTACCCGTCCGTCCAGAACGGCACGACCGTCCCCACGATGGCCGTCTCGAACCTGCTGATCACCCGCAAGGACATGGACCCCGAGCTCACCGAGTGGCTCACCCGGACCGTGATCAAGAGCAGGGACGGCATCGGCCGGGACGTCCACTCCGCCCAGCTGGTGGACGTACGCACGGCGATCTACACCGACCCGGTCCCCCTCCACGAGGGCGCCCGCCGCTACTACCGCTCGGTCAAGCCGTAGGACGGCTGCGCGGCACGGCCACGGTGACGACCAGCCCGTGCGGCTCCTGGTGGCCGTACGAGATCGAGCCGCCCCCCGCGGCCAGCAGCGCCCGCGAGATGGACAGCCCGAGGCCGGAGCCCTTGATGTTCTGATGCCGCCCGCTGCGCCAGAACCGGTCGCCGACCCGCGCGAGTTCCTCGTCGGTGAGCCCGGGTCCCCGGTCGGCGACGACGACTGTCGAGGTGTCCCCGTCCGCGGCAACCGTGACCTCGACGGTCTCGTCCTTCGGCGTGAACTTGAGCGCGTTGTCGATGACCGCGTCGAGGGCGCTGGACAGGGTGACGGGGTCGGCCCAGGCGGTGGTCGGCGGGCAACTCCCCACCAGGCGTACCCCCTTGGCCTCGGCGGTCGGCGTCCACGCGGCGACGCGTTCGGCCGTGAGCTCCCCGATGTCGGTGACGCTCAGGTCCGCCTCGGTGTGCTCGGCGAGGGCGAGGTCGAGGAGGTCGTCGAGGACCTGGGCCAGTCGTTTGCCCTCCGCCTGCACGGAGGCGATCTCAGTGTTGCCCTCGGGCAGTTCGAAGGCGAGCAGCTCGATGCGCAGCAGCAGTGCGGCGAGCGGATTGCGCAACTGGTGCGACGCGTCGGCGACGAAGGCGCGCTGCTGCTCCAGCACGTCCTCCACGTTGTCCGCCATCTCGTTGAACGACTTCGCCAGGCGTCTGAGTTCGGGCGGTCCGCCGGCCACCGCCACCCGGGACTTGAGCCGTCCGGTGGCGATGTCGTGGGTGGTGGCGTCGAGGACCCGTACGGGCCGGAGCACCCAGCCGGTCAGCCGCAGCGCGGCGCCCACGGCCAGCAGCATTGCGGCGAGTTCGCCCGCGAAGATGACGAGCCAGTCGTGCAGGATCCGGGAACGCATCGGCCCGGTGGGCGAGTCGGTGACGACGACCGCGACGACGTCTCCGTCCCGGATCACCGGGGAGGCGACGACCAGCCGGCCGCGCTGCCAGGGCCACACCTGCTTGGGGTCCTGGCTGCGGCGGCTGAGGAGGGCTTCGCCGAACGCGTCGCGCACCTCGCCCTCCCTGGGGAGGAACCACCCCCGGGGCGCGGTGGCCATGGGCACATCACCGTCGTAGAAGACGCCGGCGCGGATGCCGTAGACCTGGTAGTAGCTGGCGAGTTCGCTCTCCAGGGTCTCCAGGCGCTCGTCGGAGGAGCCGGTGACGAACTGGGCGAGTGCGGCGAAGTGCGCGGTGTCGTCGATCCGGTCGACGACGACCTTCTGCTGCTCCGCGGAGGCCACTCCGATGGCGAGCGGCACGCCCAGGGCCATGAGCACGGCGGCCATGAGGACGATGAGCAGCGGAAGAAGACGGGTACGCACGACGCCTACGCCCCGCCCCGCGCCTGAGAGACCCGCCCCGCACGAGCACGGCCGGACACGGCCACAACCGCCCGATCGGATTGACCTGCCGGGCGGCAGGGTCGTCCCGCACCGCACGTCTGCACCGGGACTCCGTCCGGCCCCGCCGCGCCCCGCCACGACCGGCCACCGTCACCGCACACGCGGGCTCCCCGACCGCCCCGCTCACCCGCGCCCACAGCCACCGTCCCTCACCCGACCCGTCTCCGTCCCCCGAGCCTCGCACAGCTCCTCGCCCCGCACGTCCACCCCGGACCTCACGGCAGCCGCCGAGCCTCGCCGCCGCGCGGCCCTCAGACCCCGGGGGCCACCAGCCGGTACCCCACGCCCCGTACCGTCTCGATCAGCGCGGGCATCCGCAGCTTCGCGCGCAGGGACGCCACATGCACCTCCAGCGTGCGGCCGGTGCCCTCCCAGCTGGTGCGCCAGACCTCGCTGATGATCTGCTCGCGACGGAAGACCACCCCGGGCCGCTGGGCGAGCAGCGCGAGGAGGTCGAACTCCTTGCGGGTGAGCTGGACGACCGTGCCGTCCACGGTGACCTGACGGGTCGGCAGTTCGATGCGCACGGCCCCGAGGACCAGTGCCGTGTCCGCGCCGCCGGGCGCGTCCTCGTGGACGGTGCGCCGGCTGACGGCGTGGATGCGGGCGAGGAGCTCGCCCGTGTCGTACGGCTTGACCACGTAGTCGTCGGCGCCGAGGTTCAGGCCGTGGATGCGGGAGCGGACGTCGGAGCGCGCGGTGACCATGATCACCGGCGTGCTGGTGCGCTTGCGGATCTTGCCGCACACCTCGTAGCCGTCCTGGTCGGGCAGACCGAGGTCGAGGAGCACGACTCCGAAGCCGTTGCCCTCGGGGACGAGCGCCTGGAGTGCCTCCTCGCCGCTGCGGGCGTGCGTGACGTCGAAGCCGTGCCGGGCGAGCACCGCGGACAGCGCGGCGGCCACGTGGTTGTCGTCCTCGACGAGGAGAAGTCTCACCCCGGCCCCCTTTTATCCATCGGACGTACTATCTGTATATGCAGTGAACAGGTACAAATGTGCGAGCGCACGCGCGCGTGCGCACCGTGCAGTCATGCTGATGGATGAGGACGGCGTCAAGAGCGTTCCGGTTGCGCCGCGCTTCCGTTATCCGGCCGATACGCACACCGGATGCGCACTGGTGACAAGTGCTACGACACGTGTCTGATTGCTATCGGATCGTGATGCTCAGATTCCCCTCAAGACTGATGACGCTGGTCGCATGGGGTTACTACTGTCCTCCGAAACCGAGGAGGACGGAGCCAGAGAGCGATGACCGAAGTATCGGCGGCCAAGGAAGATGTGGCCGCGACCGGCGAACTGGTCGTCCTGAAGAGCGTCAACAAGCACTTCGGCGCGTTGCACGTGCTCCAGGACATCGACCTGACGATCGCCCGCGGCGAGGTCGTCGTGGTCATCGGACCCTCCGGGTCCGGGAAGTCCACCCTGTGCCGCACCATCAACCGCCTCGAGACGATCGACACGGGTTCGATCGCCATCGACGGCAAGCCGCTGCCCCAGGAGGGCAAGGAACTGGCCCGGCTGCGCGCCGACGTCGGCATGGTCTTCCAGTCCTTCAACCTCTTCGCGCACAAGACCGTGCTCGAGAACGTGATGCTGGGCCAGATCAAGGTCCGCAAGGCCGACAAGAAGCAGGCCGAGGAGAAGGCGCGCGCCCTGCTCGACCGGGTCGGCGTCGCCACGCAGGCGGACAAGTACCCCGCCCAGCTGTCCGGCGGCCAGCAGCAGCGTGTCGCCATCGCCCGGGCCCTGGCGATGGACCCCAAGGTCATGCTCTTCGACGAGCCCACGTCGGCGCTCGACCCCGAGATGATCAACGAGGTGCTGGAGGTCATGCAGCAGCTCGCCCGTGACGGCATGACAATGATCGTCGTCACACACGAGATGGGTTTCGCACGATCGGCCGCAAACCGCGTGGTGTTCATGGCGGACGGACGGATCGTCGAGGAGGCTGCGCCCGACCAGTTCTTCAGCAACCCGCGCAGCGACCGCGCCAAGGACTTCCTGTCGAAGATCCTGCACCACTGACGTGCCACCCGGATCGACCACCGACGGCTCTCCTGTCTTCACCACCCAAAGGATGTTCACCATGAAGCTCCGCAAGGTCACCGCCGCCTCGGCCGCCGTCCTCGCCCTCGCCCTGTCCGCGACCGCCTGCGGCGGCGACAGCAAGGACGACAGCTCCAGCTCGGGCTCCGGCGGCGGCGGCAAGATCAAGATCGGCATCAAGTACGACCAGCCCGGTCTGGGCCTGAAGGAGCCCGACGGCTCCTTCTCCGGCTTCGACGTGGACGTGGCGACGTACGTGGCCAAGCAGCTCGGCTACGACGCCGACCAGATCGAGTTCGTCGAGACCAAGAGCGCCGACCGTGAGAACGCGCTCGCCCGTGGCGACGTGAAGATCATCGCGGCCACCTACTCGATCACCGACGAGCGCAAGCAGAAGGTCGACTTCGCGGGCCCGTACCTGCTGGCCCACCAGGACCTGCTGGTCAAGAAGGACTCCAAGATCAGCGAGGCCACGGACCTCAACGGCGAGAAGCTGTGCTCCGTGACCGGCTCGACCTCGGCCCAGAACGTCAAGGACGACTTCGCCCCGAAGGCCCAGCTGAAGCAGTACGGCGGCTACTCGGAGTGCATCGCCGGCCTGCAGAGCGGCGCCGTCGACGCGGTGACCACGGACGACTCGATCCTCGCGGGCTTCGCCTCGCAGGACAAGTACAAGGGTCAGTTCAAGCTCGCCGGCCTCAAGCTGAGCAACGAGAACTACGGCATCGGCGTGAAGAAGGGCGACTCCGCGACCCTGAACAAGGTCAACGCCGCCCTGGAGAAGATGGTCAGCGACGGCTCCTGGCAGAAGGCGGTCGACGAGAACTTCGGCCCGGCCGACTACAAGAACGAGCCCGCCCCGAAGGTCGGCGTCATCGTCAAGTAACGCAGGGGTTCACCGGCGCGCCGCCGCCCGCCGCGATCAGGGCGGCGGCGCGCCGCGCCCGTCCACGTACGCCACACACACGCCACACACCCGGAAGCGCGGGAGATCGTGTTCGACTTTCTAGAAGGTTATGACGTCCTCGGGGCGTTCTGGATGACGGTGAAGCTCACCGCCCTGTCCGCCGTCGGCTCCCTGATCTGGGGCACCCTGTTGGCCGCGATGCGGGTCAGCCCGGTCCCGTTGATGCGCGGCTTCGGCACCGCCTACGTCAACATCGTCCGGAACATCCCCCTGACGGTCATCATCGTCTTCACCTCGCTCGGCCTCGCCGACATCTTCGGGGTGACGATGGGCGCGGCCGACAACTTCGACGTCCAGGGCTTCCGGCTGGCGGTACTCGGTTTCATCGCCTACACCGCGGCGTTCGTCTGCGAGGCGATCCGCTCCGGCATCAACACGGTGCCGCTCGGCCAGGCCGAGGCGGCCCGCGCGATCGGCCTCAACTTCAGCCAGACCCTGCGTCTCATCGTGCTTCCGCAGGCCTTCCGCGCGGTCATCAACCCGCTGGCCAACGTGCTGATCGCGCTGACCAAGAACACCACGGTGGCGGCCGCGATCGGCGTGGCCGAGGCCGCCCTCCTGATGAAGGAAATGATCGAGAACGAGGCTCAGACGCTCGCCATCGGCGCGGTCTTCGCACTCGGCTTCGTGGTACTGACCCTGCCGACCGGCCTCCTCCTCGGCTGGCTCGCCAAGCGACTGGCGGTGAAGCGATGAGCTCGGTCCTCTACGACACTCCCGGACCCCGCGCGAAACGGCGCAACGTCCTCCTGTCCGTCGTCTTCACCCTGCTGCTCCTGCTCGTGCTGTGGTGGGTGTGGCAGAAGATGGACGACAAGAACCAGCTCGAGTGGAACCTCTGGGAGCCCTTCACCACGGGTGCCGCCTGGACGACCTACCTCCTGCCCGGCCTCGGCAACACCCTCAAGGCCGCGGCGATCTCCATGGTCATCGCCCTTCCGCTGGGCGCGGTCTTCGGCATCGCCCGCATGTCCGACCACGCCTGGGTCCGGGGCGCCGCCGGCACGGTGGTCGAGTTCTTCCGGGCGATCCCGGTCCTGCTGCTGATGCTGTTCGCCAACGAGTTCTACGTCCGCTCCACGGACATCTCCAGCGAGCAGCGCCCCCTGTACGCCGTCATCACCGGCCTGGTGCTCTACAACGCCTCGGTCCTCGCCGAGGTCGTCCGGGCCGGCATCCTCTCGCTGCCCAAGGGGCAGACGGAGGCGGCCTACGCGGTCGGACTGCGCAAGGGCCAGACGATGACCAACATCCTGCTGCCGCAGGCGGTCACCGCGATGCTGCCGGCGATCGTCAGCCAGCTCGTGGTCATCGTGAAGGACACCGCGCTGGGCGGCGTGATGCTCGGCTTCCCCGAGCTGCTCAACTCGCGCCAGACCCTGGCCGCCAACTACGCCAACGTCATCCCCAGCTTCATCGTCGTGGCGATCGTCTACATCGTCCTGAACTTCCTCCTCACCAGCTTCGCGAGCTGGCTGGAGCAGCGGCTGCGGCGCAGCAAGAAGAGCACGGGGGCGGTGCTGGGCGAGGACACGGTGGAGGTCAACCCGGCCGCGGTGCGCGGCACCTACGGGACCGGCGAGAACACCGGTGGCGGCGGATTCTGACAGTCGGTCAATCGGCATGAACCGCATGTGAGAACGACACGGAGGCAGTGGCATGATCGCCACTGCCTCCGTCACTTGACGCAAGCACCGGCAATGGGTTGCATACGTTCTGTGATCGTGCACCCTGCTCCAACCTCCTGTTCACATACGTTCCCAGGGACTCCGCCGCGGGCAGGGGGCGCCGCGTCGTGGACCCGGTGATCATCGTCGGAGCGGGGCCCGTCGGGCTCACGCTCGCCCTGGCGCTGGCGCGTCAGGAGGTCCCCTCCGTGATCCTCGACGAGGGCCCCGGCAAGGACGAACCCCGCCTGGCCCGTACCGCCGTACTGCACGAGGACACCGCCGCCCTCATGTCCCGGCTGACCGGAGTGCCGGTCGCCGAGCTGGGAGTGCACTGGGCCGGATGGCGGTCCATGCGCCGCAAGCAGGTGATGCGCGAGGTCGACTTCGAGGAGGCCGGGGACGCCCCCCTGCATCTCGCCCAGCACGTCCTGACCGGCGCGCTGCGTGCCGCCCTCGCCGAGGAGCGGCTGGTCAAGCTCACCTCGGACAGCCGCCTCGACACCATCGAGCAGGAGCCCTCGGGCGTCACCGCCCACACCCGCGGCCCCAAGGGCACGTGGTGGCGCGGGAGTTACCTGGTCGGCTGCGACGGCACGCGCTCCACCGTGCGCAAGCTCAAGGACATCCGGTTCCCGGGCCGTACGGCCGTGGAACGCCACGCGGTCGCCGCGCTGCGCACGGAACTCCCCTGGGAGGACCGGGCGTTGCTCCACCGGATGCCGCCGTGGCGGACCTCGGGACCCTCCGCCGGGGAGATCACCGCCCGCCCTCTCCCCGAGGGCGTCTGGCGCCTGGACTGGCTGCTGCCGCCCGGCAAGGACCTGGTCACGCCCGAACTCCTGGTCACCCGCGTCCGGGAGACCCTCGCGGGCTGGACCGGCGGCCCGACACCGCCGTACGAACTCCTCGACACCGGAGTCCACACCGTGCACCACCGGCTGGCCCGCCGCTGGCGCGCCGGCCGGGTCTTCCTCGCCGGGGACGCGGCGCACTGCCTCGGGGCGCTGGGCACGCAGGGACTCGACGAGGGCCTCAGGGACGCCGACAACCTCGCCTGGAAACTGGCTCTGGCCTGGCACCACGGCCCGCACGAGGCGCTTCTCGACAGCTACCAGACCGAGCGGCGCGCGGTCGTCGCCGGACGGCTGCGCGCCGCCGACCAGGCGCTGCCGGTGCTCCGCGGCGGCGGGGGGCTGCGCTCGGTGGTCCCCGGCTCGGCGCGCGGCCACGACGCGCTGCTTACGGACGGTCACTTGGGGCGCGGCCCGCTCGGTGCGCCCGGGGCGTACGCCGACTCGCCCCTCGCGCCCCGGCACCTCGAAGGAGAGGTACCGGTCGACACGCTCCCGGGGTCGCCGGTGACGGACGTACGGGTCACCGCCGAGGACGGCACCTTCGTACGGCTGCGCGAGCGCCTCGGCCGAGGAGCGCTGCTCGTCGTCCTGATCGCGCCGGGCACCGGGGTGTGGGAGCGCAAGCACTGGGTGACCGCGGGAATCATGCCCCGCCTGGCCGCGGCGGTGAGCGCGCTCCCGCGCCCCGCCGAGCTCCTGGTCGCCGAGGAGTACCCGGGCGCGGCCCCGCACACGGTCCTTCTCGTACGGCCCGACGGTCACCTCGTCACGGCGCTGAGCGGGGTCCGCCCGGCCGATCTGTACTCGGCGGCCGAGACGGCGCTCGGCGGGCCTCCGGCGAAGACCGAGGCGAACGCGGGGGCCGGTTCACGTTGACGTGCTCACTGTCACTGTGCGTCCACATAGTGACAGTGAGTTGAAACAGCCGTCGGCGCCATGGTGTACTCCGGATCGTGACCGACACCTGTGTGCGCCTGTGGCGGAGGGTCCATATGGACCTCGTCCGCTATGCGGGCTGCGTGTGTCGCCCGTCCTGCTGAATTCGCCTTCTTCTCCCTTTGCGTGCCGCGCTCGTGCGTCGACCGGGCATCGACGGCACGCTCTCGCGAACTCTTCACAGGACGGTACCCGTGTCTGTCTCCCCCGCCCTCCCCTCGGTCTCCTCCGCCGTCGCGCCGCCCACCCAGGCCGAACTCCTCGACTTCGTACGGCGCACCGCCGCCGACACCGAGCTGATCGACTCACTCCCGCTCGACCCCGAGGGCCGCACCTGGGTGCGCCTGGAGGGGCCCGGCGGCAGCGAGGCCTGGCTGATCGGCTGGCCGCCCGGCACCGGCACCGGCTGGCACGACCACGCCGAGTCGGTCGGCGCCTTCATCACCGCGGCCGGGGAGCTCAAGGAGAACTCCCTCGCCGCCCGGCTGCCCGCCGACGGCTGGAAGACCCTCGAACTCTCCGACGACGTGGACCGCGAGCGCCGGCTGCCGGCCGGCAAGGGCCGTTCCTTCGGACAGCACCATGTCCACGAGGTCCTCAACGAGTCCACCGAGCTCCACGCGATCTCCGTGCACGCCTACTACCCGCCCCTCCCCCAGATCCGCCGCTACAGCCGCACGGGCCCGATCCTGCGCCTGGAGCACGTGGAACGCCCGGAGGACTGGCAGTAGGCGCGCCGCGTTCGTCGGCGGCACGGCCGTCGGGCGGGCAGGAGAGCGGTGCCGTGTCCCGGTGACTCGCGCCGGTGTCGGCCCGATGGCCCCGTGCGCGCACCCCCGCGTCAGAACCTCTCGTTCCCGAGGAACTCCGTCTCCTCCCCCTCCTCCTCCAGCGCCTGACGGACGACCCGCAGGGCCATCCCCTCGGAGTACCCCTTGCGGGCGAGCATGCCGGCGAGGCGGCGCAGCCGCTTGTCGCGGTCGAGGCCACGCGTCGCACGCAGCTTGCGCTCGACGAGCTCGCGGGCCGTCGCCTCCTCCTGATCGGAGTCCAGCTGTGAGACGGCCGCGTCGATCAGCGTGGAGTCGACGCCCTTGGTGCGCAGCTCCTGGGCGAGCGCGCGCCTGGCGAGCCCTCGGCCGTGGTGCCGGGACTCCACCCAGGCGTCCGCGAACGCGCTGTCGTTGATCAGGCCGACCTCCTCGAACCGCGACAGCACCTCCTCCGCGGCGTCGTCCGGGATCTCCCGCTTGCGCAGAGCGTCGGCGAGTTGCTTCCGCGTACGCGGGGTCCCGGTGAGCAGGCGCAGACAGATCGCCCGCGCCCGCTCCACCGGGTCCGCCGGAGGCTCCCCCTTCTCGGCCCTCGACAAGGAGGGGCCGCCTCCGTCCTCTCCGGGCGGTTCCCCAAAGCCGCGCCGGCGCTGCCGACGCCCTCGGGAGCCGCCCTCGCCGGGTGCTCCGCCGCCTCGACGCGTGCTCCGGCCGAACGCCCCGGAACCACGCGCCGCCCCGTCACCGGACTCGTCGCCGTACGTCTCACCGTCACTGTGGGAGCGCTCGCCGCGGCGGGACCGCCCGGAGCCGTGCGTGAATCCGTCGCCGAACGCTGCGTCGGCGTACGACACCGAACGGCCGTGTCCCCCGTCCGTTCCGTGCCCCGTGCCGTCGCCCCCGTACCCGGCGCCCCCGTACCCGTCGCCGCCCGGCCCGGCAGAACCCCCGTCGCCTTCACCGCCCCAGCCTCGCGGAGCGTCCTCGTACTCGGCCCAGTCGGTTCGCCGTGTCACAGGATCAGCTCTTGGCGGCCGGGGCCTTGGCCTTCGTCGCCTTCGTGGCCGCCGGAGCGGGCACCTTCACGGTGTCGTCCGCGGCAGCGGTCACCGCGGCGTCCGCACCCGGCTCGGCGGCAGGCTCCTCGGGCCGCACGCCGACACCCAGCTTCTCCTTGATCTTCTTCTCGATCTCGTTGGCCAGGTCGGGGTTGTCCTTGAGGAAGTTGCGCGCATTCTCCTTGCCCTGGCCGAGTTGGTCGCCCTCGTACGTGTACCAGGCGCCGGCCTTGCGGACGAAGCCGTGCTCCACGCCCATGTCGATCAGACCGCCCTCACGGCTGATGCCCTGGCCGTAGAGGATGTCGAACTCGGCCTGCTTGAAGGGCGGCGCGACCTTGTTCTTGACGACCTTGACCCGGGTGCGGTTGCCGACCGCGTCCGTGCCGTCCTTCAGGGTCTCGATACGGCGGATGTCCATGCGCACCGAGGCGTAGAACTTCAGCGCCCGGCCACCGGTCGTGGTCTCCGGGGAGCCGAACATCACGCCGATCTTCTCGCGGAGCTGGTTGATGAAGATCGCGGTGGTCTTGGACTGGTTGAGCGCGCTGGTGATCTTCCGCAGGGCCTGGCTCATCAGGCGGGCCTGCAGACCGACGTGGCTGTCGCCCATCTCGCCCTCGATCTCCGCGCGCGGGACGAGGGCTGCGACGGAGTCGATGACGATGAGGTCGAGGGCGCCGGAGCGGACCAGCATGTCCACGATCTCCAGGGCCTGCTCGCCGTTGTCCGGCTGGGACAGGATCAGGTTGTCGACGTCGACGCCGAGCTTGCGCGCGTACTCGGGGTCGAGGGCGTGCTCCGCGTCCACGAAGGCCACCTGGCCGCCGGCCCGCTGTGCGTTGGCCACCGCGTGCAGGGTCAGGGTCGTCTTGCCGGAGGACTCCGGTCCGTACACCTCCACCACTCGGCCGCGCGGGATGCCGCCGACGCCGAGCGCGACGTCGAGCGCGGTCGACCCGGTGGGGATGACCTCGATGGGCTCGTTCGGCCGCTCGCCCATGCGCATGACCGCGCCCTTGCCGAACTGCCGTTCAATCTGTGCGAGCGCGGCGTCGAGCGCCTTCTCGCGGTCGGTTCCTGCCATGGGTTCCACCCGATTTGCTTGAGTCGATCGCTTCACGTCAAAGACGCTAACGCCTGCCACTGACAATGCGCCCCGACGCCCGTCCGGCCTGTGGATAACTCGGGTACTTCTCCATGCAAACCATGTCGAAACGCCCGCCGTTGGCTTCGCCGGAGCTTCCATATGAATGGATGTTCGATTTTCGTGTCAAGCGCACCACGCGGCACCCGGGCCACTTCCTGCGGCCCTCCCGGGCGACTCCGCCCTGCCCCACTGGGGCGACTCCGCCCAGCCCCACTCGGCCGCCACCCAGGCCCGCGCGGAGGACCTCGTCGGGGCCGCCCGGGCAACCTTCCCAGGCCCGCGCGGACGAACCTCGCAGGCCGCTACGACGACCTCCTCATGCCCGCTCCGGCGACTTTCCCCGCCCCTCTTTCGCTTCCCCCTCCGGCTACTTCCCGCGGCGTACTCCAGGTGCCTTCGGCGGTACGACGACCGGCCGGCCCGTGGTCGCGAGTCTTGGGGCATGGAGACCACTACGAACACCCGAGAAGCGACCTCGACCACCCAACGGCGCCGGCGCTACCGCGGGACGACACGCCACCCCGCCGTGTTCGCGACCCTGTCCGCGCTGCTCCTGTCGGCCGCGTCCATCGCGGGCCGGATCAGGGCGCGTGGCCGCGGGCGGCGGCGTCCTGGTGATGCTGCCTGTCTCGCCCGAAAGGCAGCCCGCACCTGATGGAACCGACTGCGACGAATGCTCCCCCGGTGCCGGACCGGACGTCGCCCCCGCGGGCCGTCCCCGCCCGCCGCGTGGAGCGGCTCTGTCACGCCACCGGTCTTCTCCTGGTCCTCTCCGGGCTCGCGCACCTGGTGGTGTTCGCCGTGGACGGCGGCCCCTGGGACGGGCCGGTCTCCTGGCGCAAGCCGGTGACGTTCGGGGTGTCCTTCGGGGCGACCCTGATCGCGGTCACCTGGGTCACGTCGTGTCTCCGTATCGCTCCGCGGCCACGCGCCCTGCTCCTCGCGGTGTTCGCGGCGGACTGCGTGGTGGAGGTCGGTGGCATCACCCTTCAGGCGTGGCGCGGGGTGCCCTCGCACCTCGACATGGAGACCCCCTTCGACACGGCGGTGTCCATGACGCTCGCGGTGGGCGGCGGCGTCCTGGTGGTGCTGCTGACGGTGTTGGCGGTCGCCTCGTTCCGCCACCGGCCCTCGGGCCCGGCGGGCATGGACCTCGCGGTGCGGTCGGGGTTCGCGATCCTGCTGGTCGCGCTCGCCTCGGGCGCCGCGATGGTCGCGCGCGGTGTGGTCCTCACCCGCACCGGCCACCAGGAGGCGGCCTACCGCTCGACGGCCCCGCTCAAGCCGCTGCACGGCGTGAGCCTGCACGCGGTCCTGGTCCTGCCCGCGCTGGCCTGGCTGCTGTCGCGCACCTCCTGGAGCGAGCGGCTGCGGCGCCGGATCCTGTACGCGGCGATCGGCTCCTACGTCACGGCCGTCGTCGGCGCCGCGGTGTGGGCCGCCCTCACGTACTGAGCCCGGTGCCTGCCCGCCCTCAGGCCGACTCGTCGCCGTCGGTGGAGTCCCGCGCTCCCCGCCGTCGGCGCTCCCACAGCGCACGCACACGCGTGACCGGCGAGGGCCCTTCACCCCGCTTCCGGTGCCCGTGGACCCGCGGGTCGTCGGTGACGGCGTACCGCTTCACGTAGGCCCCGAGGAACGCCTGGAGCGTGGCGACCGCCGGAATGGCGATCAGGGCACCGACCGCGCCGAGGAGGGCGGTGCCCGCGATGACCGAGCCGAAGGCGACCGCGGGATGGATGTCGACGGTCTTCGAGGTCAGCTTGGGCTGGAGCACGTAGTTCTCGAACTGCTGGTAGATCACCACGAAGACCAGCACCCACAGCGCGTACCAGGGATCGACCGTGAAGGCGATCAGCATGGGCAGGGCGCCCGCCAGGTAGGTGCCGATGGTCGGGATGAACTGCGAGACCAGGCCGACCCACACGGCGAGCACGGGCGCGTACGGCACGTCCAGGGCCTGGAGCAGGACGAAGTGCGCGACTCCGGAGACGAGGGCCATCAGACCGCGCGAGTAGAGGTAGCCGCCGGTCTTGTCCACGGCGATCTCCCACGCGCGCAGCACCTCGGCCTGGCGGGCGGGCGGCAGGACGGAGCAGATCGCGCGGCGCAGCCGTGGGCCGTCCGCGGCGAAGTAGAACGAGAACAGCGCGATCGTCAGCAGCTGGAAGAGGCCGCCGAGGACCTGGGCGGAGACGTCCAGGACGCCGGTGGCGCTGTTCTGCACGTAGTTGCGCAGCCAGTCGGAGCGCAGCAGTCCCTCCTGGACGTCCACCCGCTTCAGCTCGGTGTGGAAGTGCCCGTTGATCCAGGCGATGACGGAGTCGAGGTAGTCCGGGAAGTCCTCGACGATCTTGATGATCTGTCCCGCGAGCATCGAACCGAGCAGCGTCACGAACCCGGCCGTCACGATCAGCACCCCGAAGAACACGAGGAAGGTGGCGAGCCCCCTGCGCATGCCCCGCGCGGCCATCTTGCTCACCGCGGGTTCGATGGCCAGGGCCAGGAAGAACGCGATGAGGATGTTGATCAGCAGGCCTATCAGCTGGTGGAAGACCCAACTGCCGAGCTGGAAGACGGCGATGAGAGCGAGCGCCAGCACCATGGCGCGCGGCAGCCAGCGCGGCATGCGGGCGTTCGGCCCGGCACCGTCGGCCGGAGGCCGGGCGGGGGGCGTCGTGCCGAGCGGAGATGTCTGCTGGGCTGCCTGCCCGGACTCGTCAGTGGGTGCCACGGTGCAAGTCTCGCCCACGCGACTGACAATGGCTGCCGTCCTGCGATCTTCGTGACCGGCCAGTGCCTCTTTCGTGAGATGTTCACACGAACTCGGCACTTCTCACCGGAACGTCCACGCCGTCTCAGTGCCGTTCGCCCGGAACGTTCATCACGGTGCAGACCACACGCCACACGTCCTTGGCGTCCCAGCCGGAGTCCAGTGCCTCGTGCACCGTGCGCCCACCGAGCTCGGCCATCACATGATCGCGCGCGAAGGTGTCGGCGTACCCCGGACCGAAGTGTTCCGCCATCCGCTGCCAGAAGACCGTCAACCGCATGACTCCAGTATCCCGCCCCTGGGGGTGGGCCTGGGCCGGGACCGCTCGTCGAGACCGCTTTCCGCCCTACGGTCTGTCGCATGCCCGAAACAGGAGCCTCCCCACTCCCCCAGACGCCACCGGCGCACTCCCCGCTCTTCCGCGCCGAGCACTTCGTCTGGCTCACCGCGCGCGTGCTGGAACAGCGTCTGTTCGCGTACCACTTCCTGAACGGCGGCCCCGACCCGGTGGAGACGGCCCTGGACGCCTACCGCAACACGGACGGCGGCTACGGCCACGCCCTGGAACCCGATCTGCGCGGTCCCGTCAGCCAGCCCCTGCACACCGCTCACGCCCTGCGGGTCCTGGACGCCGTCGGACGCTGCGGCGGACAGCGTGTGGAGCGCGTGTGCCGCTATCTCACCTCGGTGTCCACCCCGGAAGGCGCCCTCCCGACGGTCACTCCCGCCCAGCGGGGCTATCCGACGGCCCCTTTCCTGCCGGTGACGGACGCCCCTCCGAGCGACCTGCTCACCACCGGCCCCGTGGTCGGCCTGCTGCACCGCAACGAGGTGTGGCACGCCTGGCTGTTCCGGGCCACGGACTTCTGCTGGCAGGCGGTGGAGTCCCTCCAGGTGTCCCGCCCGGACGAGATCCAGGCCGCCCTGACCTTCCTGGACGCCGCTCCCGACCGCTCGCGCGCGCAGGCGACCGCCGACCGCCTCGGCCGCCTGGTACGCGACCAGGGCCTGGCCTCGCTGGACCCCTCGAACCCCGCCCCGGGCGCGCACCACTTCCCGCTCGACTACGCGAGCACGCCGGACTCCCTCGCGCGCGCATGGTTCACGGACGACGAGATCTCCCGCTCCCTGGACTTCCTCGCAGCCGCACAGCAGGAGGACGGCGGCTGGCCGACCCACCGCCAGTGGGCACCCACCGTCGCCCACGACACACGCCCCATGGTGACCATCACGGCCCTGCGGACCCTGCGCGCATACGGCCGCGAAGTGGGCTGACCCCCACGACGGACCGGCAGTCGCGCACGGCGGCAAGGGGACGAGCCCCCCCACCGGACCGCAACGGGCCGCCGCAGGCATTCAGGGGCGCGGGGAACTGCGCAGAAACGCCCGCCCCCACCGAACCCGCAGACGACCGACAACCGCACCCGCCCAACCACCGGAGCCCCCGCCCGACCGCCGGAGGCAACCCGTTGTCAGTGCCCGGAGGCAAGATGGACGCATGGTCAGCCCAGCACACCGAGCCCTGAACGGCTTCTCCCCCGCCACCCGCGGCTGGTTCACGGGTGCGTTCGACGCGCCCACCACCGCCCAGGCCGGCGCCTGGCAGGCCATCGCCGAGGGCTCGGACGTGCTGGTCGTCGCCCCCACCGGCTCCGGCAAGACCCTGGCCGCCTTCCTCGCCGCCCTGGACCAGCTGGCCTCCACGCCCCCACCCGCGGACCCCAAGAAGCGCTGCCGGGTCCTGTATGTCTCCCCCCTCAAGGCCCTCGCCGTCGACGTGGAGCGCAACCTCCGCAGTCCCCTCACCGGCATCCGCCAGGAATCCGTCCGCCTCGGCCTGCCCGAGCCCGAGGTCAAGGTGGGCATCCGCTCCGGCGACACCCCTCCGGCCGAGCGCCGGGCCCTGTCCACCCGCCCCCCGGACATCCTGATCACCACCCCGGAATCCCTGTTCCTGATGCTGACGTCGGCGACCCGGGACGCGCTGACCGGCATCGAGACCGTGATCCTCGACGAGGTCCACGCCGTGGCCGGCACCAAGCGCGGCGCCCACCTGGCCCTCTCCCTGGAGCGCCTGGACGAGCTCCTGGCGAAGCCGGCCCGCCGCATCGGCCTGTCCGCCACGGTCCGCCCGGTGGACGAGATCGCCCGCTACCTCTCCCCGCAGCGCAAGGTGGAGATCGTCCAGCCGAAGTCCGGCAAGGAGTTCGACCTCTCGGTCGTGGTCCCGGTGGAGGACCTCGGTGAGCTCGGCGGCTCCCCGGTCGCCGAGGGCAACGAAGGCGCGGAGCGCCCCTCCATCTGGCCGCACGTGGAGGAGCGGATCACCGACCTCGTCCAGTCGCACCGCTCCACGATCGTCTTCGCGAACTCCCGTCGCCTCGCGGAACGCCTCTGCAACCGTCTGAACGAGATCGCCTACGAGCGTGCCACCGGCGAGCCCCTGGAGGAGCACCACGCCCCGGCCGACCTCATGGGCGGCTCGGGTGCGGCCCAGGGCGCGCCCCCGGTCATCGCCCGGGCCCACCACGGCTCGGTCTCCAAGGAGCAGCGCGCCCTGGTCGAGGAGGACCTCAAGGCGGGCCGCCTCCCGGCCGTAGTGGCGACGTCCAGCCTCGAACTCGGCATCGACATGGGCGCGGTGGACCTGGTGATCCAGGTCGAGTCACCCCCCTCCGTCGCCTCCGGGCTGCAACGCGTCGGCCGCGCGGGCCACCAGGTCGGTGCGGTCTCCACCGGCGTGGTCTTCCCGAAGTACCGGGGCGACCTGGTCCAGGCGGCGGTCGTCACGGAGCGCATGCGGACCGGTTCCATCGAGTCCCTCAAGGTCCCCGCGAACCCCTTGGACGTCCTCGCCCAGCAGATCGTCGCGATGACCTCGATGGACACCTGGCAGCTCGACGACCTCCTGGCCACGGTCCGCAGGGCGGCCCCCTTCGCCTCCCTGCCCGAGTCCGCCTTCACCGCCGTCCTCGACATGCTCGCGGGCCGCTATCCCTCCGACGCCTTCGCCGAACTGCGCCCGCGCGTGGTCTGGGACCGCATCGCCGGCACGGTCACCGGCCGGCCCGGCGCCCAGCGCCTCGCCGTCACCTCCGGCGGCACCATCCCCGACCGCGGCCTCTTCGGTGTCTTCCTCGCCGGCTCCGACCCCAAGAAGGGCGGCGGAAGGGTCGGCGAGCTCGACGAGGAGATGGTCTACGAGTCGCGCGTCGGGGACGTCTTCACGCTCGGCACCAGCTCCTGGCGCATCGAGGACATCACCCGCGACCGGGTCCTGGTCTCCCCCGCCCCCGGCGTCCCCGGCAGGCTCCCCTTCTGGAAGGGCGACCAGCTGGGCCGCCCCCTCGAACTGGGCCGCGCGGTGGGCGCGTTCCTCCGCGAGGTCGGCTCCCTGTCCAAGGAGGACGCCCGCCTGCGCCTGCTCACCGCGGGCCTGGACGCGTGGGCCGCGGACAACGTCCTGGCCTACCTGGAGGAACAGCGGGAGGCCTGCGGCCACGTCCCGGACGACCGCACGATCGTCGTGGAGCGCTTCCGCGACGAACTCGGCGACTGGCGGGTCGTCGTCCACTCCCCCTTCGGTGCCCAGGTCCACGCCCCCTGGGCCCTCGCCCTCGGCGCCAAGCTCTCCGAGCGCTACGGCATGGACGCCCAGGTCATGCACGCCGACGACGGCATCGTCCTGCGGCTGCCCGACGCCGACATGATGAGCCTTGACCTCCTCGACCGGGAACCGTCCAGGACCGGCACGGAGTACGACGCCGAACAGGCTCCGGTGGGCGCAGCGGACGTCGTCTTCGACAAGGGCGAGGTCGACCAGGTCGTCACCGACCAGGTCGGCGGCTCGGCCCTGTTCGCGTCCCGCTTCCGCGAGTGCGCCGCCCGGGCACTCCTCCTCCCACGCCG
This sequence comes from Streptomyces sp. SAI-135, assembly GCF_029893805.1. Taxonomy (NCBI): domain Bacteria; kingdom Bacillati; phylum Actinomycetota; class Actinomycetes; order Kitasatosporales; family Streptomycetaceae; genus Streptomyces; species Streptomyces sp. SAI-135. The sequence continues at coordinate 6,699,198 of NZ_JARXYP010000002.1, read as the reverse complement.
CAACCCCGGCAAGCGCACACCGCTGTGGCAGCAGCGTCAGCGCGCCTCCCAACTGCTCCAGGTGGCGAGCGAGTTCGGTTCGTTCCCGATCGTCCTGGAGGCGGTCCGCGAGTGCCTCCAGGACGTCTTCGACGTCCCCGGTCTCGTCGAGCTGATGGGCGACCTGGAGTCCCGCAGGGTCCGCCTGGTCGAGGTCACCACCCCCGAGCCCTCCCCCTTCGCCCGCTCCCTCCTCTTCGGCTACGTCGCCCAGTTCCTGTACGAGGGCGACTCCCCCCTCGCCGAGCGCCGGGCGGCCGCCCTCTCCCTGGACTCGCGTCTGCTGGCCGAGCTGCTGGGCCAGGCGGAGCTGCGCGAACTGCTCGACGCCGAGGTCCTGACCGAGCTCGAGCGGGAGCTCCAGTGGCTCACCGAGGACCGCCGGGTCAAGGACGCCGAGGGCGTCGCCGACCTCCTCCGCGTCCTCGGCCCGCTCACCGACGCCGAGCTGGCCGAGCGGGGCGCCGAGCCGCACTGGGCCCAGGATCTCGCCGGAGCCCGCCGCACGATCAAGGTCCGGGTCGCCGGCGCCGACCACTGGGCGGCGATCGAGGACGCGGGCCGTCTGCGCGACGCCCTCGGCACAGCGCTTCCGGTCGGTGTCCCGGAGGCCTTCACGGAACCGGTCAAGGACCCTCTCGGCGACCTCCTCGCGCGCTACGCCCGTACCCACGGCCCCTTCACCTCGGCGACGGCCGCCGCCCGCTTCGGCCTGGGCACGGCGGTCACCGAGGGCGCGTTGCAGCGCCTGGCGGCGAGCGGACGCGTCGTACAGGGAGAGTTCCACCCGGCGGGCATCGGACAGGAGTGGTGCGACGCGACCGTGCTCCGCCGTCTGCGCCGCCGCTCCCTGGCGGCCCTGCGGCACGAGCTCGAACCGGTGCCTCCCCAGGCCCTCGCCCAGTTCCTGCCCCAGTGGCAGCACATCGGCAAGGGCCACTCCCTGCGCGGCATCGACGGGCTGGTGCGTGCCGTGGAGCAGTTGCAGGGCGCCTCCGTGCCCGCCTCCGCCCTGGAGAAGCTCGTCCTGCCGTCCCGCGTCACGAACTACGCCCCGGCCATGCTCGACGAGCTCACCGCCGCCGGAGAGATCGTGTGGGCCGGAGCGGGCGCCCTGCCCGGCAAGGACGGCTGGGTCTCCCTGTATCTGGCGGACGCGGCCCCCCTGCTCCTGCCCCCGCCCCACCCCTTGGAGCTGACGGCACTCCACCAGTCCGTCCTGGACGCACTGACCGGCGGCTACGGCTTGTTCTTCCGCCAGATCGCCGACCAGGTGCGCGCCACCACCCACCCCGACGCCACCGACCCCCAGCTCGCCGACGCCGTCTGGGACCTGGCCTGGTCCGGGCGGCTCACCAACGACACCCTCACCCCCATGCGCTCCCTGCTGGGCTCCGGCCGCACCGCAGGTTCCACCGCCCACCGCGCCAAGCGCACGATCCCGCGCGGCCGCTACGGCTCGCTCACCGCGGCCGCCCGCAGTGCCTCCCGCACCGGCCCGCCGACCGTCGCCGGCCGCTGGTCCCTGCTCCCGCCGCGCGAGGCCGACCCGACCGTGCGCGCCCACGCCCTGGCCCGCACCCTCCTCGACCGGCACGGAGTGGTCACCCGGGGAGCCGTGTCGGCCGAGGGCGTGGAGGGCGGCTTCTCGGCGACGTACCGCATCCTCTCCGCCTTCGAGGACAGCGGTCAGGCCCGCCGCGGCTATGTCGTGGAGGGCCTCGGCGCCGCCCAGTTCGCCATGGACGGCGCGGTCGACCGCCTCCGCGCGGTGTCCAACGCCCGCGACCGCGGCGAGGCGATGCCGGAGACCGGCGCTCCCGACATCTGGGGCTCGGACCCGGCACCGGCCGACCCCGCGGCCGAGGACCGGGACTGGACCCGCGCCTTCGACACCCCGGACGGCCCCGGCGGCGAAGCCGGCCCGGACTCCCGGTCCGGGCCCCCGTCCCCCGCCTCCCGCGACGAGTACATCTCACCGCGCGACTACCCGCCCCAGCCCGCCCCCCAGCACTGGCAGGGCACCCCCGCGTACGGTTCCGGCTTCGGCAACCGCGGGCAGCACGCCTCGGACGCCTCCCGAGCCGTCGTCCTGGCCGCCGCCGACCCCGCCAACGCCTACGGTGCCGCCCTCCCCTGGCCCGACCCGCCGACCGAGGCAGGCCACAAGCCGGGCCGCAAGGCGGGCTCCCTCGTGGTCCTCGTGGACGGCGAGCTCACGCTCTACATGGAGCGGGGCGGCAAGACCCTCCTGGCCTGGCCCTCCGCCCCCGACAACACCCCCACCGACGACCCCCGCCTCCGCGCGGCGTCCGAGGCCCTCGCAGCAGCTGCCAAGGCCGGCTCCCTGGGCACCGTCACGGTGGAACGCATCAACGGCACCTCGGCCCTGACCTCCCCCCTGGGCACCCTCCTGGAATCAGCAGGCTTCATCGCCACCCCAAGGGGCCTACGCCTACGCGCCTGACCCCTCACACGATGCGAACGTCCCACCGACACCCCCAGCGCCCTCCCCGCACCCGCACCCGCACCCGCACACCAACGCCGCCCCACCCACACCCGCACGGGCGCCCCCACCCCACCGGGGGCCACCCGCACCCGCCGACGGCGAACCCGCCCCACCGGGGCCACCCGCACCCGACCACGATTCCCGCACGGGTGGTGCGGGTGGGACCACCCTGGCCGAAGGCGAAGCCGAGGCCGAGCCACGACCACCCCGCACCTGCACCCGCACCCGCACCCGCACCCCGCCGCACCCCACCCACCCCCTCCCCCCATGACACCCTTGACCCATGCCCGAAGGAGACACCGTCTGGCAAGCCGCGAAGCGGCTCCACACCGCCCTCGCGGACAAGGTGCTGACCCGCAGCGACCTGAGGGTGCCGAAATTCGCCACGGCCGACCTCACGGGCCGCAGAGTCCTCGACGTCACCGCACGAGGCAAACACCTCCTCACCCGTATCGAGGGCGGCCTGACCCTCCACTCCCACCTCCGCATGGACGGCTCCTGGAGGATCTACACGGAGAACCAGCGCTGGACAGGCGGCCCCACCCACCAGATCCGCGCGATCCTGGCCAACACCGACCGCACAGCCGTCGGCTACCGCCTCCCCGTCCTCGAACTGCTCCGCACCACGGACGAGCCCAAGGCGGTCGGCCACCTCGGCCCCGATCTCCTCGGCCCTGACTGGGACCCCGAGCGCGCCCTCGCCAACCTCCTCCAGGACCCCGCCCGCCCCCTCGGCGAGGCCCTCCTGGACCAGCGCAATCTCGCCGGCGTCGGCAACGTCTTCAAGAGCGAGATCTGCTTCCTGCTCGGCGTCACCCCCTGGCTCCCCGTCGGCGCCCTCCCCGCGGACCGCGCCGCCCAGCTCCCCGCGCTCGCCAAGAAGCTCCTGGAAGCCAACCGCGACCGCCCGATCCGCAACACGACCGGCCGCCGCGGCCCGGACGTCTTCGTCTACGGCCGCGCTCCCCGCCCCTGCCTGCGCTGCCGCACCTCCATCCGCGTCGCCGACCAGGGCGACGGCTCCCGCGAACGCCCCACGTACTGGTGTCCGAGCTGCCAGATCGGCCCCGCCCCGAGCCCACAGCGCCGGGCACCGGGTGGAGCGCGCCCCGGAACCTCACGCCGTACGACCAATTGACGACCCGTCAATAACGCTCGTACCGTCGCCCCATGGCCGTCAGCGCGTACGACCTCACCGGACGCACCGCGTTCGTCACCGGCGCCGCCGGCGGCATCGGCCGCGCGACCGCCGTCCTGCTCGCCGAGGCGGGCGCCACCGTCCACTGTGCCGACCTCGACGCGGTCGGACTGCACGAGACCGCGACCCTGATCAAGGACGCCGGCGGCACCGCGACCACCCACCCTCTCGACGTCACCGACCGCGAACAGCTCCACCGGGCCGTCTCGTCCTGCGAGCGCCTGGACGTGCTGGCCGCGATCGCCGGGATCATGCACAGCAGCCCGGTCCTGGAGACCCGGGACGAGGACCTGGACCGCGTCCTGAACGTCAACTTCAAGGGTGTGCTCCACGCCTGCCAGGAGGCGGCCCGTCTGATGCTCGACCGGAGGACCGCGGGCAGCATCGTCACGATGGCCTCCGGCGCCGTGGACACGGGCGGCGCCGGCCTGCTCTGCTACGGCGCGGCCAAGGCAGCCGTCGTACAGCTCACCAAGACTCTGGCCACCGAGGTCGGCCGCTACGGCATCCGGGTCAACGCCGTCGCGCCCGGGTGGATCCGCACCCCCATGACCGACCGCCACGACGAGGACGCCCAGGCCCACACCGAGGCCCTCATGTCCCGCATGTCACCGCTCAAGCGCGTGGGCGAGCCGCAGGACGTGGCGCACGCCGTGCTCTACCTGGCCTCCGACGCCTCGTCCTTCATGACGGGCCAGATCCTCCGTCCGAACGGCGGGGTGGCAATGCCTTGGTGAGCAGCTCCGCCCGCCCCACCTCACCGTGCCGCCCGGCACGCCTGGCCCCCGAGGGTCCCCCCACCCGCCACGCCTGACGCCACCGCCCCGCGGCCACGGCTCCCGCGGCCCGCGCCTTCGGCACACAGTGCACCGGCAGCAGGCTCAGCCCCCAGCCTCCCGCCGCAACAGCCCCTTCGAGGGCCCCGGCGTCCGGCGCCAGTACCAGCCGCGCCGCGGCCCACCACCACAGCGCCCCGAACCCGAGAGCCATGCCCCGGCGTACTGTCGGCCCCGCCATGCAGCCACCTCCAGCCCGGACGCTAGACGGCCGCCCCATCTGGGGGGAGGGCGCACCGAGGGCACACGGACGCATCGACGCGGCCGTCGCTCCAAGATGCACGAAAACCCCGACCGGCGCCTCTCCAGACCAGCTGGAGAAACCCGTCCGGGGCCTCGCGGACTTCCTCTCGGCGAGCCGTCGACGGCACACCGAGCGCGAGCGTCACGCCGCTACGACGTCCACCGCTTCGCTCGGCGCCTTGATGGTCACTCGTTCCGGTGGCACACCCTTCACCGACACGGAACCCAGCATCGGGCGCACGGGCGCCGGTACGGGCTCGCTGGGGGTGGCCGCAGCAGACTGGGCCAGCTCGGCGAGAGCGAGCTCGTCGCTCACTTCTCGCATGAGCTCGGACATCCGTACGTCCAACGCGTCGCAGATCGCGGAGAGCAGTTCGGAGGAAGCCTCCTTCTGCCCCCGCTCCACCTCGGAGAGATAGCCGAGTGAGACTCGGGCGGACGAGGAGACTTCGCGCAGAGTACGGCCCTGGCGCTGGCGCTGCCGACGCAGCACGTCACCCAGCAGGCGACGGAGCAGAATCATCGGTGGCTCCCTCCTCGGACCGCGTAGCCGCATCCTTCACGCCCCACCGTACCGCCTTGCGCCGCGGCCGTGCGGGGAGCGATGTCGTGTTCACTCAGGGCTGCAAACATCAAAACCCCCCGTTCCGTTCCGTATCCTGTGCCCGCTCATTTCCGGTCTGTTCGCTCGCGATCTCCTCCAGGAGGAGTGCGAGTACGCTCCGTACACTCTCCATACGAATTTCCGCGCGGTCGCCGTTCAACCGCAGCGCGGCCACTTTCCCGCCACCCGCTGCCTCGGAAGCGTCCGCGGAGGGCCCGTCCACGGCCACGTAAACCGTCCCGACGGGCTTGCCGTCCTGCGGCTCCGGACCCGCGACCCCGGTGGTCGCGATGCCCCAGTCGGCGCCGAGCGCCTTGCGCACCCCGGCCGCCATCTGGGCCGCTACCTGCGGATCCACCGCACCTCGCTGGTCCAGCAGGGTGGCGTCGACCCCCAGCAGCTCATGCTTCAGTTCGGTGGCGTAGGCGGTCACCGAACCCCGGAACGCCTGGGACGCGCCGGGGGCCGCTGTGATTTCCGCCGCAACCAGCCCACCGGTGAGCGACTCGGCGACCGCGAGCGTCTGACCCTTCACGGTGAGTAGTCGCACCACTTGAGCGGCTGGGGAATTCACGCTTCCGTCTCCTCCAACGCCGCCTTGCGCTCGGCGATTCCCTGCCTGCGCAGCACAATGGCCTGTCTCACATAGTCCAGCCCGGTCGCGACGGTCAGCACGACCGCCACAGCCATCACCCAGAACCGCGCGGTGGCCAGCCACCCCGTCAGCGCCAGGATGTACATCCCCACCGCGATGCCCTGGCTGAGGGTCTTGAGCTTGCCGCCCCGGCTCGCCGGGATCACGCCGTACCGGATGACGAGGAAACGCAGGAGGGTGATCCCGAGTTCCCTGCCGAGGATGACGATCGTGACCCACCAGGGCAGGTCACCGAGCCCGGAGAGACAGATCAGCGCCGCCCCCATGATCGCCTTGTCGGCGATGGGGTCGGCGATCTTCCCGAAGTCGGTGACGAGGTTGTAGGTGCGCGCCAGGTGGCCGTCGAACAGGTCCGTGATCATGGCGATCGCGAAAGCCGCCCAGGCGAACGAGCGCCACGCGGGGTCGTACCCGCCGTCGGCCAGCATCAGGGCGACGAAACCCGGCACGAGGAGCAGCCGGAGCATGGTCAGCAGATTGGCGATGTTCCAGACGCTGGCCTGGTTGACGGCGGCGGCCGCGATCTTCTTCCCGCGCGCGGGCCTCGCGTCGGAGTCGACGTCGGCATCCGAAGCCGCTCCGGCCACGACCCCCACTCCGGGGACGACGGCAGCCGTACCGGAGACCACGTCCGAGGGGGCGCTCGGTGCCGGGCCGGAAGCGGCACCCGCGACCGCGCCCGCCGGTCCGCCCTTCGCGGCGGAGGGGCCACCCGCGGCGGACGCCGGAACTCCGGTCATCTGCCCGCCTCCTCACTACACGCGAGCGAGCCGTCGAGCGGCTCGGCCACCAGGTCGACACCTTCCGTACCGACCACCTTCGCCTCGACCATACGACCGACACTCAGACCTTCGCCGCTCGTGAGCAGCACCTGGCCGTCGGTCTCCGGCGCCTGGTGCGCGCCGCGGCCGTACACACCCTCCTCGTCGACGGACTCGACCAGCACGTGCACGGTCTCGCCGACGCGCTCCTCGGCGCGCTGCGAGACGAGTTCCTCGGCGAGCCGGGAGACCCGTGCCAGCCGCTCGGCGACGACGTCCTCGTCCAGCTTGTTCTCGTACGTCGCCGCTTCGGTGCCCTCCTCGTCGGAGTACCCGAAGACACCGATGGCGTCCAGTCGCGCGCCGTTCAGGAAGCGCTCCAGCTCGGCGAGGTCGGCCTCGGTCTCGCCGGGGAAGCCGACGATGAAGTTGGAGCGCACGCCGGCCTCGGGGGCCTTGCCGCGGATGGTGTCGAGGAGCTCCAGGAAGCGGTCGGTGTCGCCGAAGCGGCGCATCGCGCGCAGCACGCCGGGGGCGGAGTGCTGGAAGGACAGGTCGAAGTAGGGCACGACCTTGGGCGTGGAGGTGAGCACGTCGATCAGACCGGGCCGCATCTCGGCGGGCTGGAGGTAGCTGACGCGCACCCGCTCGAGGCCGTCCACCTCGGCGAGCTCGGGCAGGAGGGACTCCAGCAGACGGATGTCGCCGAGGTCCTTGCCGTACGACGTGTTGTTCTCGGAGACCAGCATGATCTCCTTGACGCCCTGCTCGGCCAGCCAGCGGGTCTCGTTGAGGACGTCGGAGGGGCGGCGGGAGATGAAGGAGCCGCGGAAGGACGGGATGGCGCAGAAGGAGCAGCGCCGGTCGCAGCCGGAGGCGAGCTTCACCGAGGCGACCGGGGAGCCGTCCAGACGGCGGCGCAGGGGCGCGCGGGGGCCCGAGGCCGGGGCGAGGCCGTCGGGAAGGTCGGCGGGAGCGGGGACGACCTCCTCGGCCGGACCATGGCCGGGCAGCGCGACGGACGCCGCCGACTGCTGCCGCTCGGCCGGGCTGATGGGCAGCAGCTTGCGCCGGTCGCGCGGGGTGTGCGCGGCGTGGATGCCGCCGCTGAGGATCGTCTGGAGACGGTCGGAGATGTCGGCGTAGTCGTCGAAGCCGAGCACCCCGTCCGCTTCGGGCAGCGCCTCGGCGAGGTCCTTGCCGTACCGCTCGGCCATGCAGCCCACCGCCACGACGGCCTGGGTTCTGCCGTGCCCCTTGAGGTCGTTGGCCTCCAGGAGGGCGTCGACGGAGTCCTTCTTGGCGGCCTCGACGAAGCCACAGGTGTTGACGACGGCGACGTCCGCCTCTGCGGCGTCCTCCACGAGATCCCAGCCGTCCGCCTCCAAACGGCCTGCGAGCTCCTCCGAGTCCACCTCGTTGCGGGCGCAGCCAAGAGTGACGAGTGCGACGGTACGGCGTTCAGGCATGGGCTCAAGACTACTTCGTCCCGCTGACACCCCATGTCGAAGGGGTTGGCCGATCCCGGCCAACCCCTTCGAAACGGAAACCGAACAGCTGCCTAGCCGACCTGCGGGTCGCCCTTCGTGTACGTCAGGCGTTCCACGGCGCCGGGCTGCCAGTCGTCGTCGATCTTCTTGCCGTTCACGTACAGCTGGATCGCACCGGCGTCACCGAGGACGAGGTTGATCTTGTCGCTGTCCTGGAAGGTCTTGGTGTCGCCCTGCTTGAGCAGTCCGTCGAAGAGGGTCCGGCCGTTGTGGTCCTTGGCGAGGATCCAGCTCTTGCCGTCGTCGGCGCTGATCTGCACGGTGACCTTGTCCTGGGGCGCCGCCGCGATGGCGCTGTCGGACGGCGTGGGCTTCGGGTCCTTGGTGGTCTTGTCGGACTTGGGCGTCGGGGACTTGCTGGTGGAGGGTGTGGTGCCGTCGGCCACCTGGGTCGTCCCACCGTCGTCGCCGCCCTTGAAGGCGGTGAACCCCACGAAGCCGACCACGGCGACGATCGCGGCGACCATGGCCGCGGTCCAGTTGGGTCCGCGCCGCTCGGGACGGATGCGTTCCGCCTCGAACAGCGGCGCGGCCGGGGTCGGGGCCGGACGTCCGCCGCCGTGATCGGCGGCGTACTGGTCCAGAAGGGGGGCCGGATCCAGGTGGACGGCCTTGGCCAGGGTCCGGATGTGACCCCGGGCGTACACGTCGCCACCGCAGGGGGCGAAGTCGTCCGCCTCGATGGCGTGCACGATGGCGATGCGGACCCTGGTGGCGTTGCTGACGTCGTCGACGGTCAGCCCGGCCGCGATCCGCGCCTGTTTGAGGGCGCGGCCGACGGAGAGGTGGGCTTCCTGCGGGTCGTCTTCGAACGGACGCTCGTCTTCAGGGGAGTTGCCGATGGACACGGGGGCGCCTTTCGAGCGTTTAAGCCACCTGTGCTGGAGGTTCAGTCTAGGGGGGGTGCGAAAGGGTGGGGCAACCGGGCGGTGGGACTTTGTACGCCATCGGAATGGCCGAACACGCCGATGGTGGGGCAGCAGCTTTTCGCTTCCCTCAACTTGACGTACGCCGAAGGGAAACGGTTGCTCAATGATCCCTTACGGGTGAGTCACGATCGAACATCGGTGGCCGCACCCGCTCCGGGCTCCCCTTAAGCCTCCCCGCGGATCACCGCGAGCACTCCGTCCAGCTCGTCAGCCTTCACAAGAACGTCACGAGCCTTCGACCCCTCACTGGGTCCGACGATGCCCCGGGACTCCATCAGGTCCATCAGCCGGCCCGCCTTCGCGAACCCGACCCGCAGCTTGCGCTGGAGCATGGACGTCGACCCGAACTGCGTGGAGACCACCAGCTCGGCCGCCTGGCACAGCAGGTCGAGGTCGTCGCCGATCTCCTCGTCGATCTCCTTCTTCTGCTTGGTGCCCACGACGACGTCGTCCCGGAAGACCGGCGCCATCTGGTCCTTGCAGTGCTGGACGATCGCCGCGACCTCGTCCTCGGTCACGAAGGCGCCCTGCATACGGGTGGGCTTGTTGGCGCCCATCGGCAGGAACAGCCCGTCGCCCTTGCCGATCAGCTTCTCGGCACCCGGCTGGTCGAGGATGACCCGGGAGTCGGCGAGCGAGGAGGTCGCGAAGGCGAGCCGGGAGGGCACGTTCGCCTTGATCAGACCGGTCACGACGTCCACCGACGGCCGCTGGGTGGCGAGCACCAGGTGGATGCCGGCCGCGCGCGCGAGCTGCGTGATCCGCACGATCGCGTCCTCGACGTCCCTGGGCGCGACCATCATCAGGTCGGCGAGCTCGTCGACGATCACCAGCAGATACGGGTACGGCTGGAGCTCGCGCTCACTGCCCTCGGGCAGTTTGACCTTGCCGTTCCTGATGGCCTCGTTGAAGTCGTCGATGTGCCGGAATCCGTACGCCGCCAGGTCGTCGTAGCGCAGGTCCATCTCCCGTACGACCCACTGGAGCGCCTCGGCGGCCCGCTTCGGGTTGGTGATGATCGGCGTGATCAGGTGCGGGATGCCCTCATAGGCCGTCAGTTCCACGCGCTTGGGGTCGACGAGGACCATGCGCACGTCCTCGGGGGTCGCGCGCACCATGATGGAAGTGATCAAGCAGTTAATGCACGACGACTTACCGGAACCGGTGGCTCCGGCGACGAGCACGTGCGGCATCTTCGCCAGGTTGGCCATCACATAGCCGCCCTCGACGTCCTTGCCGAGCGCGACCAGCATGGGGTGCTCGTCCTCCGCCGCCGCCGCGAGCCGCAGCACGTCACCGAGGTTGACCATCTCCCGGTCGGTGTTGGGGATCTCGATGCCGACCGCGGACTTGCCGGGGATCGGGCTGATGATCCGCACGTCCGGGCTGGCGACGGCGTACGCGATGTTCTTGGCCAGCGCGGTGATCCGCTCGACCTTCACGGCGGGTCCGAGCTCGACCTCGTAACGCGTGACCGTCGGCCCGCGCGTGAAGCCGGTGACGGCGGCGTCGACCTTGAACTCCGTGAAGACGGTCGTCAGCGAGGCGACTATGGCGTCATTGGCCGCGCTGCGCGCCTTGCCGGGCCCACCGCGCTCCAGGAGGTCCAGGGAGGGCAGCGCGTAGGTGATGTCGCCGGACAGCTGGAGCTGCTCCGCGCGCGCGGGCAGTTCGCTCGGCGCCTCGGGAGCGGGCTTGGTGAGGTCGGCGACCTCGACCTTGAGCTTCTCCTGCTTCGGACGAGCCTCCTGCTTCGGACGGGCCTCCTGCTTGGGCCGCGCGGCCGGGACCGGGGTGGGCACGGGCGTCGTCTCCACCCGGTCGCCCACGCTCACGCCCTGGGTGAGGTCCGCGACCAGCGGCGAGGGCGGCAGGCCGTGCATGACGACGCCGTCCAGGTCCGCGGCGGCGGCCGCCGCGATGTCCACGGCGTCCCTGCGCCGGTCCGGCGCGGGTTGCGGCACCGCGGACCGCCGGGGGCGCCCACGGCGCTGCGAGAGGGCCTCCTGCTCCGCTCCGTCGGGGTCGTAGGCGTCGGGCGCGGGCGCCGGGCCGCGCCTGCGTCCGCGCGCGGGCAGCGCCTCGCGCCACTGCTCGTCGTAGCGCTCGTCGTCCTCGCCGAACTCGTCCACCGGTTCGGGGAGGATCCCGAGCCGCACACCGAGCTCCCGCAGCCGCCGCGGGATGGCGTTGACCGGGGTGGCGGTGACGACGAGCAGTCCGAAGACCGTCAGCAGCACGAGCAGCGGTACGGCGAGGACCTCGCCCATGGTGTACGTCAGCGGCGTCGCCGCTCCCCAGCCGATGAGGCCGCCGGCGTCCCTTATCGCCTGCATGCCGTCGCTGCGGGCGGGCGAGCCGCAGGCGATGTGCACCTGGCCGAGCACGCCGATGACGAGCGCGGACAGACCGATCACGATCCGGCCGTTGGCCTCGGGCTGCTCGGGGTGGCGGATGAACCGTACGGCGATGACCGCGAGCAGTATCGGCACGAGCAGGTCGAGCCGGCCGAAGGCGCCGGTCACGATGATCTCGACGAGGTCACCGACCGGCCCGCGCAGGTTCGACCAGGTACCGGCGGCCACGATCAGACCGAGGCCGAGCAGCAGGAGTGCCACGCCGTCCTTCCGGTGGGCCGGGTCGAGGTTCTTCGCGCCCTGCCCTATCCCGCGGAACACCGCGCCGACGGCATGCGCGAGGCCGAGCCAGAGGGCGCGGATGAGGCGGAGGACGCCACCGGTCGGGCTGGGCGCCGGCCTGGGCGGCACGGCCTTCTTGGCCGCGGCCTTCCTGGCGGGCGCCTTCTTGGCCGGTGCTCTCTTGGCAGCGGCCTTCTTCGCCGGACCCTTCGCGGGAGCGGCAGCCTTCTTGGCGGGCTGCTTCTTGGCTGCGGAGGGACGTGAGGCCATAGGTGGGAGATTACCGGTGGAGGAGGCAACGGACACGTGTGCCCGGTGCTTCACCCGTTCGTGTCGCTTCCGAGAAGGTGCCGAGCTGACGCGGGCTCACTCGCGGGAGGCGCGGGAACACTTGCGCCGGCCGTCCGTCCGCTCGGTGGGTCCGGTCAGTTCTGCGAGGACACCGAAGGCGCGCTCCCGGTGCCCGGCTCCAGCGCGTCCAGCGCCCGCCGCAACCCCGTGAGTTTGCGTTCGAGATGGGCCGCGGTGGCCACCGCGGCCGCGTCCGCGGACTCGTCGTCCAGCTGCTTGGACAGCGCCTCCGCCTGCTCCTCGACCGCCGCGAGGCGCGCCGACAGCTCGGCGAGCAGACCCGCCGGCTCCTTCGCGTCCCCGACCGCCGCCTTGCCGCCGCCCTCCAACTGGAGCCGCAGCAGCGCCGCCTGCTCGCGCAGCTGGCAGTTCTTCATGTAGAGCTCGACGAACACCGAGACCTTCGCGCGCAGCACCCACGGGTCGAAGGGCTTGGAGATGTAGTCCACCGCGCCCGCCGCATACCCCCGGAAGGTGTGGTGCGGACCGTGGTTGATGGCGGTGAGGAAGATGATCGGGATGTCCCGGGTCCGCTCCCGCCGTTTGATGTGCGCCGCGGTCTCGAAACCGTCCATGCCAGGCATCTGGACGTCCAGCAGAATCACCGCGAAGTCGTCCGTGAGCAGCGCCTTGAGCGCTTCCTCCCCGGACGATGCCCGCACCAGTGTCTGATCGAGCGCGGAGAGGATGGCCTCCAGCGCCAGCAGATTCTCCGGCCGGTCATCGACCAGGAGGATCTTGGCCTTCTGCACCATGGCCCGCCCTCCTCGCCCCGGATGTGCACCGGGTGCCGCCCCTGGGGACGACTCCCTTTCGCCGCCCGTCCTTGTGCCGGTCATCGTAGCCGCACCCTGTCTGTCACCACACCCTGTCACCGTGATGTCACTGTGCACGTAGCAGAAACGTAGCGGGAGACCAGAAGGTTCCCCGAATCCCGTACTTCTACACGGCGTCGGGCACACTCAGTCAGCAACTCCGCGTGAACTTCGATGATTCCCCTCACTCCCCCCGCATCCACTGCTGCATGACCGAGAGCAGATGATCGGGATCGACCGGCTTGGTCACGTAGTCGGAGGCGCCCGACTCGATCGCCTTCTCCCGGTCGCCCTTCATCGCCTTGGCGGTCAGCGCGATGATCGGGAGCCCGGCGAACTGCGGCATCCTGCGGATCGCGTTGGTCGTCGCGTACCCGTCCATCTCGGGCATCATGATGTCCATCAGGACGACCGCCACGTCCTCGTGCTGTTCCAGCACCTCGATGCCCTCACGGCCGTTCTCCGCGTAGAGCACCGACAGTCCGTGCTGTTCGAGGACGCTCGTGAGCGCGAAGACGTTGCGGATGTCGTCGTCGACGATCAGCACCTTCTCCCCGCCGAAGCGGATGCCCCGGCGCGGCTGCGGCGCGGACTGGTGCTCCACCGCCGACCACTGGTCCGGCTGTCCGATCCGCTGTTCGAGGGCCGGTGCGGTCCTGCGCCGGCGCCGGAAGAGGGCCGCGGGACCGTTCTGCGTCTCCTGGTACGACTTCACCTCGGCCGGCGTCTCGACCTCGACGCCGGACATCCCGTTCTCCGACGTGGACGCCACCAGGTCACCGGCCTCCAGGGCGGGCATGGACTGCTGGTAGCCCTGCGGCGGCAGTTCGCTGGGGTGCAGCGGCAAATACAGCGTGAACGTCGATCCACGCCCCGGCTCGCTCTGCGCGTGGATCTCACCGCCGAGCAGCTGCGCGATCTCCCGCGAGATCGACAGCCCGAGACCGGTGCCGCCGTACTTGCGGCTGGTCGTCCCGTCGGCCTGCTTGAACGCCTCGAAGATCACCCGCATCTTGCTGGCCGCGATACCGATGCCGGTGTCGGTCACCGAGAACGCGATCAGGTCGGCGTCCGGGTCGCGCAGCGAACCCGCCTCCAGCAGCTGCTCCCGGATCGCCACCGGCACATCCCGGCCCGCGGGCCTGATGACCAGCTCCACGGCCCCGGAGTCGGTGAACTTCACCGCGTTGGACAGCAGGTTGCGCAGCACCTGGAGCAACCGCTGCTCGTCGGTGTGCAAGGTGGCGGGCAGCTCGGGCGAGACCCGCACGGACAGGTCGAGGCCCTTCTCCGCGGTCAGCGGCCGGAAGGTGGCCTCCACGTAGTCCACGAGCTGCACCAGCGCGATGCGCGTCGGGGAGACGTCCATCTTGCCCGCCTCGACCTTCGACAGGTCGAGGATGTCGTTGATGAGCTGGAGCAGGTCGGAGCCCGCGCCATGGATGGTCTCGGCGAACTCGACCTGCTTGGGGGTGAGGTTGGAGTCCGCGTTGTCGGCGAGCAGCTTGGCGAGGATCAGCAGCGAGTTCAGCGGTGTCCGCAGCTCGTGCGACATGTTGGCCAGGAACTCGCTCTTGTAGCGCATCGACACGGCGAGCTGCTCGGCGCGCTCCTCCAGGACCTGCCGCGCCTCCTCGATCTCGGTGTTCTTGACCTCGATGTCGCGGTTCTGCTGGGCCAGCAGCTCGGCCTTCTCCTCCAGCTCGGCGTTGGACGCCTGGAGGGCCTTCTGCCGGTTCTCCAACTCGGCCGACCGCTCCCGAAGTTGCTCGGTGAGCTCCTGCGACTGCTTCAGCAGCACCTCCGTCTTGGTGTTGACGGAGATGGTGTTGACGCTGGTCGCGATCATCTCGGCGATCTGGTTGAGGAAGTCCTTCTGGATCTGCGTGAAGGGGGTGAAGGACGCGAGCTCGATGACACCGAGCACCTTGCCCTCGAACAGCACCGGAAGGACGATCACCTGCGCGGGCGGCGCCTCTCCGAGACCGGAGGAGATCTTCAGATAGCCGCTGGGCGCGTTGTCCACCAGGATCGTGCGCTTCTCCTCGGCGGCCGTCCCGATGAGCGCCTCCCCCGGCCGGAACGACGTCGGCATGGAGCCCATCGAGTAGCCGTACGACCCCAGCATCCGCAGCTCGTACTGGTCCTCGGCCTCGGCGCTCATGTCCTTGCCGTCCAGGAGCGGCATCGCGACGAAGAACGCGCCGTGCTGCGCGGTCACCACCGGCGTCAGCTCGCTCATGATCAGCGAGGCCACGTCCTCCAGGTCCCGGCGGCCCTGCATGAGCGCCGAGATACGGGCCAGGTTGCCCTTGAGCCAGTCCTGCTCCTTGTTGGCGATCGTGGTGTCGCGCAGGTTGGCGATCATCTTGTTGATGTAGTCCTGGAGCTCCTGGATCTCGCCGGACGCGTCCACGTCGATCTTGAGGTTCAGGTCGCCCCTGGTCACCGCGGTCGCCACGCGCGCGATGGCTCGCACCTGGCGAGTAAGGTTTCCTGCCATTTCGTTCACGGACTCGGTCAGGTCGCGCCAGGTGCCGTCGACGTCCCGCACGCGTGCCTGGCCGCCGAGCTGTCCTTCGGTGCCCACCTCGCGGGCGACCCGGGTGACCTCCTCGGCGAAGGAGGACAGCTGGTCGACCATCGTGTTGATGGTCGTCTTCAGCTCCAGGATCTCGCCGCGCGCGTCGATGTCGATCTTCTTGGTCAGGTCACCCTTGGCGATGGCCGTGGTCACCATGGCGATGTTCCGCACCTGACCGGTCAGGTTGGACGCCATCTGGTTCACGGACTCGGTGAGGTCCTTCCAGGTGCCGGCCACGCCCGGCACCCGCGCCTGGCCGCCCAGGATGCCGTCCGTGCCCACCTCACGGGCCACCTTGGTGACCTGGTCGGCGAACGAGCTCAGCGTCTTCACCATGGTGTTGAAGGTGTCGGCAAGCTGCGCGACCTCGCCGCGCGCCTCGATCGTCACCGTCCGCGTGAGGTCACCGTTGGCGACCGCGTTGGCGACCTGGGAGATGTTGCGCACCTGCATGGTCAGGTTGTTGGCCATCAGGTTCACGTTGTCGCTGAGGTCCTTCCAGATGCCCGTGACACCCGGAACCCGCGCCTGACCGCCCAGCTGCCCCTCGGTGCCCACCTCACGGGCCACTCGGGTCACCTGCTCGGCGAAGGAGGACAGCTGGTCGACCATCGTGTTGACGGTGGTGACGAGCTCGAGGATCTCGCCCTTCGCGTCGACGGTGATCTTCTTCGACAGGTCACCCTTGGCGACCGCGGTGGTGACCTCGGCGATGTTGCGCACCTGAATGGTCAGGTTGTTCGCCATGAAGTTCACGGACTGCGTGAGGTCCTTCCAGGTGCCGGAGACACCCTGCACCTCGGCCTGTCCGCCGAGGATGCCCTCGGTGCCCACCTCACGGGCCACCCGCGTCACCTGGTCGGCGAAGCTGGAGAGCTGGTCCACCATCGTGTTGAGGGTGTTCTTCAGCTCCAGGATCTCGCCCCGGGCGTCCACGTCGATCTTCTGGGAGAGGTCACCCCGGGCCACGGCGGTCGCCACCTGGGCGATGTTCCGCACCTGGGCAGTAAGGTTTCCTGCCATTCCGTTCACGGAGTCGGTCAGGTCACGCCACACACCGGCGACCCCGGGCACCTGCGCCTGTCCCCCGAGACGGCCCTCGGTGCCCACCTCGCGGGCGACCCGGGTCACCTGGTCGGCGAAGGCGGAGAGCTGGTCGACCATCGTGTTGATGGTGTTCTTCAGCTCCAGGATCTCGCCCCGGGCGTCCACGTCGATCTTCTGGGAGAGGTCACCCCGGGCCACCGCCGTCGTCACCTGGGCGATCTGCCGCACCTGCGAGGTGAGGTTGCCACCCATGAAGTTGACGGAGTCCGTGAGCTCCTTCCAGGTACCGGAGACCCCCGGCACGACGGCCTGACCGCCCAGCCGGCCCTCGGTGCCCACGTCCCGGGCCATCCGCGTCACCTGGTCGGCGAACGCCGACAGCTGGTCCACCATCGTGTTCACGGTGTTCTTCAGCTGGAGCATCTCACCGGAGACGTCCACGGTGACCTTCTGCGACAGGTCACCGTTGGCCACCGCCGTCGTCACCTGCGCGATGTTCCGCACCTGCCCGGTGAGGTTCCTGAACGCCGTGTTGACGGAGTCGGTCAGGTCCTTCCAGGTACCGGCCGCCCCGGGCACCTGGGCCTGACCGCCCAGCTCACCCTCGACACCGATCTCACGAGCCACACGCGTGACCTCGGCACCGAACGCCGACAGCTGGTCCACCATCCCGTTGACGGTGTTCTTCAGTTCCAGCATCTCGCCGGCCACGTCCACGGTGACCTTCTGCGACAGATCACCGTTGGCCACAGCCGTGGTCACGGCGGCGATGTCGCGCACCTGCGTGGTGAGGTTGCGGAAGACCGTGTTCACCGAATCGGTGAGGTCCTTCCACGTGCCCGCCGCGCCCGGCACGTTCGCCTGCCCGCCGAGCTGTCCCTCGGCACCGACCTCGTTGGCGACGCGCGTGACCTCGTCCGCGAAGATCCGCAGCGTCTCGGTCATCTGGTTGATCGTGTCGGCGAGCTGCGCGACCTCGCCGCGCGCGGAGACCGTCACCTTCTGCGACAGGTCACCGCTGGCGACCGCCGTCGTCACCTGGGCGATCCCGCGCACCTGGGCCGTGAGGTTGCCGGCCATCAGGTTCACCGAATCGGTGAGGTCCTTCCACACGCCGGCCACACCCGGCACCTGCGCCTGGCCGCCGAGCTCACCCTCGACACCCACCTCGCGCGCGACGCGGGTCACCTCGGAGGAGAAGGAGGAGAGCTGGTCCACCATCGTGTTGACGGTGTTCTTCAGCTCCAGCATCTCGCCGGCCACGTGCACCGTGACCTTGCGGGACAGGTCGCCCTTGGCCACCGCGGTCGTGACCAGCGCGATGTCCCGCACCTGAGCCGTCAGCCGGTAGGCCATCGTGTTGACGGACTCGGTCAGGTCCTTCCAGGAACCCGACATGCCACGCACGCGTGCCTGCCCGCCGAGCTTGCCCTCGGTCCCGACCTCGCTGGCCACGCGGGTGACCTCGTCGGTGAAGGTCGACAGCTGATCGACAAGGTTGTTTACAGTCCGCCCGACCTTCAGGAACTCCCCGCGCAGCGGATGCCCCGTCCCGTCCGGCGCCTGGGTCCTGAGCTCCATCCGGGGCGACAGGTCGCCCTCCGCCACCGCGGACAGCACCCGGCCGACCTCGGAGACCGGCCGCACGAGATCGTCCACGAGCGCGTTGGAGGCGTCGATGGCGGCGGCCCAGGAGCCCTCACAGGCACCTGTTTCCAGCCGTTCGGTGAGCTTGCCCTCACGGCCCACCATCCGCCGTACCCGGGACAGCTCACCCGTCAGATGCAGATTGCGGTCGGCCACCTCGTTGAAAACCGCCGCGATCTCCGACATCGGGCCGTCGCCGGACACCGTGAGCCGCTTGCGGAAGTTCCCGTCACGCATCGAGACCAGCGCCGTGAGCAGCCGGTCCAGGGCGGCCGTGTCCACCGCGGTGGTGCCGCCCCGCGGTTTGCGCTGGCCGCTCGGGGACTGTCCGTCCTTCGCGCGCGTCCTAGTGCCCCGCGTCGCTGCGCCAGACTCCACTGTGTCCCTCCCGCAGGGGTCGACCATTACTGCTGTGCTCGGGTGGTACCGCGCGGCGCACCGTTGCTGCCGCGTTCTTCTGCTTACTACAGAGATATGTCAGCCAGGCATGCAGAGCCGCACGACGGGCTGCTGCCCGCCGTACGCGCAAGCCACTCGGCCTGCCCGAACCTTCTTCAGGAGCTTGCCCAGTGTTTCACCCCGGTTGAACCCGGCCATAACAGTTCGGCAGCTTCGCACATCGTCCGCACACCCTCCGGACGGAAACACTGCAGACCGGCATCCGCATGGCCGTCGAAGGTAAGTAACCTTGCATGCGGCTGTCCAGCCGAGCCGGTCCTGTCCGGCCTGGGCGGTGGCACGAGCACGAGCGGGCATCGGAGGGCGGCCGCACACATGACCACCGGACTGATCCCCGGGGGACAGAACCCGGATCCCCGGCCGACGGGCGGTCTGCCGCATCAGCGGCACGAGCCGGTCGGCCAGGCAGCCCTGCACGTCGACAACCGGTCGAGGAGTTCTGTGATCACCGCGCGCGCGGCCGCTAGCTTCGAACCCCTCGGACGATCGGTCGCGACCGCCCGCTCCTTCGTCCGGGACACCCTCCAGGGCTGGGGCTTCGCCGACATCGTCGACGACGCGGTGGTCCTCACCAGCGAACTCGTCACCAATGCCGTGGTCCACGCGGGCACCTCCGCCGACGTCCTGTGCCTGCGCAGCGACGACGGCGTACGGATCGAGGTGGCCGACCACTACCCCGAGCGGGAGATCCCCCTCCAGGGCCAGGCCGTCAACATGGGCAGCCTCGACCGCGAGGGCGGCCGCGGCCTCCAGCTCTGCGCCGCACTCGCCGCCCGCTGGGGCGTCGAGTACACCCCCACCCACAAGCAGGTCTGGTTCCAACTCGACCTGCCCGAAAGGCCGGTGGGCACCCGCACGGCAGGTCCCTCGCTGCCCGCGGACCTCCTCCCGCTGGCCGACGGCCGCGTCCGCGTCGCCGTCGTCCAGATCGACCGTACGTGCGCCATCACCTCGTGGAACGAGGACGCCGAGGAACTCTTCGGCTACGCCGCCGAACAGGTCATCGGCAAACCCCTCACCGACCTCGCGGCCTGGCCGCACACCCCGGGCACCGGCACCGGGATCGCCGAGGCACTGCAACTGTCCCGCTGGGAGGGCAGCTACGGCATCAGGGCAGCCAACGGCCGCGTCACCTCGGTCTACGCCTCCCACCTGCGCGTCCGCGACACCGGCGGCGAGCCCTCCACGGTCTGCCTCCTGGTGCGAGACCACGAACGCGCCGTACTCCAGACGCCGTTGCGCGTCCCCGCCTCCGACACGACCACCTCCGTCGACGGCCAGAGCACCGACCCCTTCGAGGTGTTCATCGGCTCCCCCGCCCCGGACGACCTCGACGGACTGCTCCAGCGCACGGTCGAACGCGCGCGCGACATGCTCGACGGCGACTCCGCCTTCCTGCTCCTCGCGACCGACGACGAGACGGAGCTGGAGGTCCGCGCCTCCACCGGCCTGCCCTCCGCCCGCCAGCGCTTCGCGCGCGTGCCCGTCGAGGGAGGCCCCGGCCGCTACGGCTCCGCCCGCATGCGCGGCCGTCCACGACGACCTGTCCGCCGTACCCGGCGCCGTGCCCCTCCTGAGCGGCACCGGCATGCGCTCGGTCGTCACGGTCCCGCTGAAGGTCGAGGGCCGCCTCACCGGCTCCCTGGGCGTGGCCGCCGAGGGCCCCGGCAGATACTCGAACGAAGAGGCCCTGCGCCTTCAGTTCGCCGCCGACCGCATCGCGCTGGCCGTCGAGTCGGCCCGCCTGGGCGAACTCGAACGCCTGCGCCGCGGCTCCCTGAGCTTCCTCGTCGAGGCCTCCGACCTCCTCGCCGGCACCCTGGACCGCGACCAGACGCTGGCCCTCATGGCCCAGATGACCGTCCCCACCCTGGCCACCTGGTGTGCCGTCTACACGATCGCCGACCAGGCCTCGGATCCCTATCTGTCGTACGTCCTGCACGAGGACGAGGAACTCATCGACGGCATCAAGTCACTGCTGTCGAAGATTCAGCCCCCGGACCCGGTCCCGACCCCCGGTGCCCGCGTCTGGTCGGCCCCCGGCGAAGCCGCCCACCAGGCGGCCCTGCGCAGCTCCATGCGCAGCCTCGGCCTCAGCGGGGGCCCCACCCACCAGATCGCCTCCGGGATCGGCCCCACGCTCGCCACGGCCTCCGCGGTGGGCGGCGAGACCGTCGTCCTCCCCCTGGTCGCCCGCAACCGCGTCATCGGCATGCTGACCCTCGGCAAGCCCACCGACGAACACTTCCGCCAGGAAATCCTGGAACTGGCCGAGGACTTGTCCCGCCGGGCCGCGCTCGCCCTCGACAACGCCCGCCTCTACTCCGAGCGCACCGCGATCAGCCAGTCCCTCCAGCGCAGCCTCCTGCCGCCCGAGCTCCCCCAGATCGACGGCGTCGAGGTCGAGGTCATCTACCGCGCGGCCGGCGAGGGCAACGAGGTCGGCGGCGACTTCTACGACGTCTTCCCCATCAGCGACGGCGCGTACGGCTTCGCCATCGGCGACGTCTGCGGCACGGGCCCGAACGCGGCGGCGGTGACCGGCCTCGCACGGCACGCCCTCCGCCTCCTGGCCCGGGAGGGCCTGAGCGGCCCGGCCGTCCTGGAGCGCCTGAACTCCGCGATCCTCGACGAGGGGGCCCGCAGCCGCTTCCTGACCCTCCTCTACGGCGAGCTGTGGCCGCAGGAGGACGGCAGCGCCCACCTGAAGGTCGTCTGCGCCGGCCACCCGCTCCCGCTCCGCCTGCGCCAGGACGGCACCGTCGAACCGGCAGCCGAACCCCAGCCGCTCCTCGGCGTCATGGACGACCTGGAGCTCTACGAGGAGACGGTCACCCTGGATCCGGGCGACGTCCTCCTCTGTGTCACGGACGGCGTCACTGAACGCCGCGAGGGCACTCGCATGCTCGGCGACGACGGCCTCGCCGACGTCCTCACCACCTGCACGGGCCTGACGGCCGGAGCGGTCGCGGCCCGCATCATGCGCGCGGTCGAACGCTTCGCCTCCGACGCCCCGTCGGACGACATGGCGATCCTGGCCATGCGCGTCCCGGGCCTGCAGAACGACTGAGAGAAAACACGAAAAGGCCCCGCCCGAATGGGCGGGGCCTTTTCGACTGGAGCCCCCTAACGGAATCGAACCGTTGACCTTCTCCTTACCATGGAGACGCTCTGCCGACTGAGCTAAGGGGGCCTGTCGCCTTTTCGAGGTTTCCCTCGCGGCAACGGAATAGATCATACCCCGAACAGACCCGTGCTCCCAACTCACTCAGAAAGCGGGCTGAAGCAGTCCCCCCAGCGCATTGCAGGCGGCCACCACGCGCTGCATGTCCCGCTTGGTCAGCGAGGCGTCCACGGGCAGCGCAAGCGTTTCGTCGGCGGCCAGCTCGGTCTCCGGCAGCGACACACAGCGCCGGAACTCCGGCAGCCGGTGCACGGGCGTCTTCACCGGCACACGGCACTCAACTCCCTTGCTCCGCAGGGCTCGTGCGAACGCGTCACGGTCCGGCCGCCCGTTGCCGGGTACCCGCACGACGTACTGCTGGTAGGTGTGCCCGTCTCCACCATCGGGCGTGCGCACCCCGCGCAACTTCCCGTCGAGATAGCAGGCCCGCTCCCGACGCTGAGCGATCTCGTCGTACGGCGCCTCGGACTCGCCCTCCTGCAGCACCAGCAACCCGTGCCGCTGCCCGATCGCCAGCAGCCGCGCCATGTCGGCCGGCCGCCCGAAGCGATGGACGACAACGACGGCCGCCGTGCGCGGAGTTACGGCCGCTTCGACGGCGGACGCATCAAGGCAGTAGCTGACCGGATGTATGTCCGCGAACACCGGAAGCGCACCCGCGAGTGTCACCGCCTCGGCGACCTCGACGTTCCCGAAGGCCGGTACGACGACCTCGTCACCGATGCCGACGCCGGCGGCCCTGAGCATTGCAGCAGTACCCATGCTGCGGATGGTGGTTGCGCAACGTGAACTTCAAGTGACGCCCAACAAAAAAGGGTTGGACCCCGAACCGAAGTTCAGGATCCAACCCTTTTTGAATAATTGTTCGGCGGTGTCCTACTCTCCCACAGGGTCCCCCCTGCAGTACCATCGGCGCTGTAAGGCTTAGCTTCCGGGTTCGGAATGTAACCGGGCGTTTCCCTCACGCTATGACCACCGAAACACTATGAAACTAGACCGGAAAAGACACGGTCATTGCCTCAGAACTAACACAGTGGACGCGAGCAAATATGGACAAGCCCTCGGCCTATTAGTACCGGTCACCTCCACCCCTTACAGGGCTTCCAGATCCGGCCTATCAACCCAGTCGTCTACTGGGAGCCTTAACCCCTCAAAGGGGGTGGGAATACTCATCTCGAAGCAGGCTTCCCGCTTAGATGCTTTCAGCGGTTATCCCTCCCGAACGTAGCCAACCAGCCATGCCCTTGGCAGAACAACTGGCACACCAGAGGTTCGTCCGTCCCGGTCCTCTCGTACTAGGGACAGCCCTTCTCAATATTCCTACGCGCGCAGCGGATAGGGACCGAACTGTCTCACGACGTTCTAAACCCAGCTCGCGTACCGCTTTAATGGGCGAACAGCCCAACCCTTGGGACCGACTCCAGCCCCAGGATGCGACGAGCCGACATCGAGGTGCCAAACCATCCCGTCGATATGGACTCTTGGGGAAGATCAGCCTGTTATCCCCGGGGTACCTTTTATCCGTTGAGCGACGGCGCTTCCACAAGCCACCGCCGGATCACTAGTCCCGACTTTCGTCCCTGCTCGACCCGTCGGTCTCACAGTCAAGCTCCCTTGTGCACTTACACTCAACACCTGATTACCAACCAGGCTGAGGGAACCTTTGGGCGCCTCCGTTACTCTTTAGGAGGCAACCGCCCCAGTTAAACTACCCATCAGACACTGTCCCTGATCCGGATCACGGACCCAGGTTAGACATCCAGCACGACCAGACTGGTATTTCAACGACGACTCCACAACCACTGGCGTGGCTGCTTCAAAGTCTCCCAGCTATCCTACACAAGCCGAACCGAACACCAATATCAAACTGTAGTAAAGGTCCCGGGGTCTTTCCGTCCTGCTGCGCGAAACGAGCATCTTTACTCGTAGTGCAATTTCACCGGGCCTATGGTTGAGACAGTCGAGAAGTCGTTACGCCATTCGTGCAGGTCGGAACTTACCCGACAAGGAATTTCGCTACCTTAGGATGGTTATAGTTACCACCGCCGTTTACTGGCGCTTAAGTTCTCAGCTTCGCCACACCGAAATGTGACTAACCGGTCCCCTTAACGTTCCAGCACCGGGCAGGCGTCAGTCCGTATACATCGCCTTACGGCTTCGCACGGACCTGTGTTTTTAGTAAACAGTCGCTTCTCGCTGGTCTCTGCGGCCACCCCCAGCTCACCGAGTAAATCGGATCACCAGTGATGGCCCCCCTTCTCCCGAAGTTACGGGGGCATTTTGCCGAGTTCCTTAACCATAGTTCACCCGAACGCCTCGGTATTCTCTACCTGACCACCTGAGTCGGTTTAGGGTACGGGCCGCCATGAAACTCGCTAGAGGCTTTTCTCGACAGCATAGGATCATCCACTTCACCACAATCGGCTCGGCATCAGGTCTCAGCCTCATGTGCGACGGATTTGCCTATCGCACGGCCTACACCCTTACCCCGGGACAACCACCGCCCGGGATGGACTACCTTCCTGCGTCACCCCATCACTCACCTACTGCAAGTCTGGTCCGTCGGCTCCACCACTCCCCTTTGCCCGAAGGCTCCGGGGCGGCTTCACGGACTTAGCATCGCCTGGTTCGATGTTTGACGCTTCACAGCGGGTACCGGAATATCAACCGGTTATCCATCGACTACGCCTGTCGGCCTCGCCTTAGGTCCCGACTTACCCTGGGCAGATCAGCTTGACCCAGGAACCCTTAGTCAATCGGCGCACACGTTTCCCACGTGTGTATCGCTACTCATGCCTGCATTCTCACTCGTGAACCGTCCACCACTGCCTTCCGGCGCAGCTTCACCCGGCACACGACGCTCCCCTACCCATCACAGCCTCCGTTGGGAGTATTGCTGCAATGACACGACTTCGGCGGTACGCTTGAGCCCCGCTACATTGTCGGCGCGGAATCACTAGACCAGTGAGCTATTACGCACTCTTTCAAGGGTGGCTGCTTCTAAGCCAACCTCCTGGTTGTCTCTGCGACTCCACATCCTTTCCCACTTAGCGTACGCTTAGGGGCCTTAGTCGATGCTCTGGGCTGTTTCCCTCTCGACCATGGAGCTTATCCCCCACAGTCTCACTGCCGCGCTCTCACTTACCGGCATTCGGAGTTTGGCTAAGGTCAGTAACCCGGTAGGGCCCATCGCCTATCCAGTGCTCTACCTCCGGCAAGAAACACACGACGCTGCACCTAAATGCATTTCGGGGAGAACCAGCTATCACGGAGTTTGATTGGCCTTTCACCCCTAACCACAGGTCATCCCCCAGGTTTTCAACCCTGGTGGGTTCGGTCCTCCACGAAGTCTTACCTCCGCTTCAACCTGCCCATGGCTAGATCACTCCGCTTCGGGTCTTGAGCGTGCTACTGAATCGCCCTGTTCGGACTCGCTTTCGCTACGGCTACCCCACCCGGGTTAACCTCGCAACACACCGCAAACTCGCAGGCTCATTCTTCAAAAGGCACGCAGTCACGAGGCAAGCACAAGTGCTTGCCCGACGCTCCCACGGCTTGTAGGCACACGGTTTCAGGTACTATTTCACTCCGCTCCCGCGGTACTTTTCACCATTCCCTCACGGTACTATCCGCTATCGGTCACCAGGGAATATTTAGGCTTAGCGGGTGGTCCCGCCAGATTCACACGGGATTTCTCGGGCCCCGTGCTACTTGGGTGTCTCTCAAACGAGCCGCTGACGTTTCGACTACGGGGGTCTTACCCTCTACGCCGGACCTTTCGCATGTCCTTCGCCTACATCAACGGTTTCTGACTCGTCCTGTCGCCGGCAGACGACAGAAGAGAGATCCCACAACCCCGCATGCGCAACCCCTGCCGGGTCTCACACGCATACGGTTTGGCCTCATCCGGTTTCGCTCGCCACTACTCCCGGAATCACGGTTGTTTTCTCTTCCTGCGGGTACTGAGATGTTTCACTTCCCCGCGTTCCCTCCACATACCCTATGTGTTCAGGTATGGGTGACAGCCCATGACGACTGCCGGGTTTCCCCATTCGGAAACCCCCGGATCAAAGCCTGGTTGACGACTCCCCGGGGACTATCGTGGCCTCCCACGTCCTTCATCGGTTCCTGGTGCCAAGGCATCCACCGTGCGCCCTTAAAAACTTGGCCACAGATGCTCGCGTCCACTGTGCAGTTCTCAAACAACGACCAGCCACCCATCACCCCCAACCTGAGCTGGAGTTCACTGGGGCCGGCATCGAAGCACAACCTTGCGGCCGCTACTTCAGACACCCAACAGCGTGCCCGACACCCTCGCCACTCGTGATCAGCGTTCCACGCTCCGAAGAGCAGTACTGGCAGCCCGAGATGACTGAAAGTGCCGAATAATCAACGTTCCACCCATGAGCTGACCGTGCAGAACATTTGCCTGCAATCGGTACTGTGCTCCTTAGAAAGGAGGTGATCCAGCCGCACCTTCCGGTACGGCTACCTTGTTACGACTTCGTCCCAATCGCCAGTCCCACCTTCGACAGCTCCCTCCCACAAGGGGTTGGGCCACCGGCTTCGGGTGTTACCGACTTTCGTGACGTGACGGGCGGTGTGTACAAGGCCCGGGAACGTATTCACCGCAGCAATGCTGATCTGCGATTACTAGCAACTCCGACTTCATGGGGTCGAGTTGCAGACCCCAATCCGAACTGAGACAGGCTTTTTGAGATTCGCTCCACCTCACGGTATCGCAGCTCATTGTACCTGCCATTGTAGCACGTGTGCAGCCCAAGACATAAGGGGCATGATGACTTGACGTCGTCCCCACCTTCCTCCGAGTTGACCCCGGCGGTCTCCTGTGAGTCCCCATCACCCCGAAGGGCATGCTGGCAACACAGGACAAGGGTTGCGCTCGTTGCGGGACTTAACCCAACATCTCACGACACGAGCTGACGACAGCCATGCACCACCTGTACACCGACCACAAGGGGGCGCCCATCTCTGGACGTTTCCGGTGTATGTCAAGCCTTGGTAAGGTTCTTCGCGTTGCGTCGAATTAAGCCACATGCTCCGCTGCTTGTGCGGGCCCCCGTCAATTCCTTTGAGTTTTAGCCTTGCGGCCGTACTCCCCAGGCGGGGAACTTAATGCGTTAGCTGCGGCACCGACGACGTGGAATGTCGCCAACACCTAGTTCCCACCGTTTACGGCGTGGACTACCAGGGTATCTAATCCTGTTCGCTCCCCACGCTTTCGCTCCTCAGCGTCAGTAATGGCCCAGAGATCCGCCTTCGCCACCGGTGTTCCTCCTGATATCTGCGCATTTCACCGCTACACCAGGAATTCCGATCTCCCCTACCACACTCTAGCTAGCCCGTATCGAATGCAGACCCGGGGTTAAGCCCCGGGCTTTCACACCCGACGTGACAAGCCGCCTACGAGCTCTTTACGCCCAATAATTCCGGACAACGCTTGCGCCCTACGTATTACCGCGGCTGCTGGCACGTAGTTAGCCGGCGCTTCTTCTGCAGGTACCGTCACTTTCGCTTCTTCCCTGCTGAAAGAGGTTTACAACCCGAAGGCCGTCATCCCTCACGCGGCGTCGCTGCATCAGGCTTTCGCCCATTGTGCAATATTCCCCACTGCTGCCTCCCGTAGGAGTCTGGGCCGTGTCTCAGTCCCAGTGTGGCCGGTCGCCCTCTCAGGCCGGCTACCCGTCGTCGCCTTGGTGAGCCGTTACCTCACCAACAAGCTGATAGGCCGCGGGCTCATCCTTCACCGCCGGAGCTTTCAACCACCACGGATGCCCGTGGCAGTGCTATCCGGTATTAGACCCCGTTTCCAGGGCTTGTCCCAGAGTGAAGGGCAGATTGCCCACGTGTTACTCACCCGTTCGCCACTAATCCCCACCGAAGTGGTTCATCGTTCGACTTGCATGTGTTAAGCACGCCGCCAGCGTTCGTCCTGAGCCAGGATCAAACTCTCCGTGAATGTTTACCCGTAATCGGGTTCGCACATCACGAGAGCGGAACCGCCACCGGAATAAGGCGGCAGTCCTCAGCGTCCTCGCTGTGTTTTCTTCAAAGGAACCTCGCCCCAGCAGATGCTGGAGACGGGGTATCAACATATCTGGCGTTGATTTTTGGCACGCTGTTGAGTTCTCAAGGAACGGACGCTTCCTTTGTACTCACCCTCTCGGGCTTTCCTCCGGGCTTTTCCCTTCGGTCTTGCGTTTCCGACTCTATCAGACCGTTTCCGGTTCCGATTTCCTCGGTGCTTTCCAGGTTCCCGCTTCCGCGTTTCCCTTTCCGGCGGCTCCGACTTTATCAGAAGTTCTGAGTCGGAATTCCCGCCCCCGGAGGCTGGCCCCGGAGCACGAAGCTGGCCGGGTTCCCCCTCGGGCGGAGCCGTAAACGTACTGGAGCGGGGCGCCTCGATGCAAATCGAGGCGCCCCGCTCCTGGTTCACTCGGACGGATGTCCGATGGTCCGTCAGACCTCCACGACCACAGGGAGGATCATCGGCCTGCGGCGATACGTGTCGGAGACCCACTTGCCCAGGGTCCTCCGCACCAGCTGCTGCAGCTGGTGGGGTTCGACCACACCGTCCTGGGCCGAGCGCTCCAGGACCTCGGTGATCCTCGGGATCACGTCGGCGAAGGCGGAGTCCTCGATACCGGAGCCGCGTGCCTGGATGTGCGGGCCACCCGTGATCTTGCCGGTGGACGAGTCGACGACGAGGAAGACCGAGATGATGCCCTCGTCGCCGAGGATCTTGCGGTCCTTGAGCGCCGGCTCGCCGACATCGCCGACCGAGAGGCCGTCGACGTAGACGTAGCCCGCCTGGACCTTGCCCGAGATCTTCGCCTTGCCCTCGACGAGGTCGACGACCACGCCGTCCTCGGCGATGACGATGCGGTCGTGCGGGACGCCGGTCAGGGCGCCGAGCTCGGCGTTGGCGCGCAGGTGGCGCCACTCGCCGTGGACCGGCATCAGGTTCTTCGGGCGGCAGATGTTGTAGAAGTACAGGAGCTCGCCGGCGGACGCGTGGCCCGAGACGTGCACCTTGGCGTTGCCCTTGTGGACGACGTTGGCGCCCCAGCGGGTCAGGCCGTTGATCACGCGGTAGACCGCGTTCTCGTTGCCCGGGATCAGCGAGGACGCGAGGATGACGGTGTCGCCCTGGACGATCCGGATCTGGTGGTCGCGGTTGGCCATGCGGGACAGGGCGGCCATCGGTTCGCCCTGCGAGCCCGTGCAGACCAGGACCACCTCGTGGTCCGGGAGGTCGTCGAGCGTCTTGACGTCGACCACCAGGCCCGGGGGGACCTTCAGATAGCCGAGGTCGCGCGCGATGCCCATGTTGCGGACCATCGAGCGGCCGACGAAGGCGACGCGGCGGCCGTACTCGTGGGCCGCGTCCAGGATCTGCTGGATGCGGTGGATGTGACTGGCGAAGCTGGCCACGATGATCCGCTTGCGGGCGCCCGCGAAGACCTGCCGCAGGACGTTCGAGATGTCCTTCTCCGGCGGGACGAAGCCCGGGACCTCGGCGTTCGTCGAGTCGGAGAGGAGGAGGTCGATGCCCTCCTCGCTCAGGCGCGCGAAGGCGTGCAGGTCCGTGAGGCGGCCGTCCAGCGGGAGCTGATCCATCTTGAAGTCGCCCGTGTGCACGACCATGCCGGCCGGGGTGCGGATGGCGACGGCCAGGGCGTCCGGGATGGAGTGGTTGACCGCGACGAACTCGCAGTCGAAGGGGCCGATGCGCTCGCGGTGTCCCTCCGCCACCTCGAGGGTGTACGGGCGGATGCGGTGCTCCTGGAGCTTCGCCTCGATGAGCGCGAGGGTCAGCTTGGAGCCGATCAGCGGGATGTCCGGCTTCTCCCGCAGGAGATAGGGCACGCCGCCGATGTGGTCCTCGTGGCCATGCGTGAGGACGATGCCCTCGATGTCGTCGAGGCGGTCCCTGACGGACGAGAAGTCCGGCAGGATCAGGTCGATTCCGGGCTGCTCCTCCTCCGGGAACAGCACTCCGCAGTCGACGATCAGCAGACGGCCGCCGTACTCGAAGACCGTCATGTTTCGGCCGATCTCGCCGAGACCGCCGAGTGGGGTGACCCGCAGGCCGCCCTCGGGAAGCGGCGGAGGCGGGGCCAGTTCAGGATGCGGATGACTCAAAAGACTCTCCTCACCACGCACGCCACGTACCGGTGGGGCACGTGGCGTGCGTGACGTTCGTGCGTGTAGCAGTTGTCGTTGTGGTGTGCAGGCACCGGTGGCCTGCGTATTCAGTTGTTGAGTCCGGTTGCGCGTCCGGCGCGCGAAGTCTGGTGTTAGAGCTGTACCCCGCCGGCGGCAAGATCGATCTTGAGCTGCTCGGTCTCTTCGGGTGAGAGCTCGACCATGGGAGCGCGCAGGGGCCCGGCGGGGAGGCCCTGGAGGGTGAGCGCCGCCTTGGTCGTCATCACGCCCTGGGTGCGGAACATGCCCGTGTACACGGGAAGCAGCTTCTGGTGGATCTCGGTGGCCTTCTGCACCTCACCCGAGATGAACGCCTCGACCAGGGCGCGCAGGTCCGGGGTGACGACGTGGCCGACGACCGAGACGAAGCCGACCGCGCCCACGGAGAGCAGCGGGAGGTTCAGCATGTCGTCGCCGGAGTACCAGGACAGGCCCGAGCGGGCGATGGCCCAGCTGGCCCGGCCGAGGTCGCCCTTGGCGTCCTTGTTGGCGACGATCCGCGGGTGCTCGGCGAGCCGGACCAGCGTCTCGGTGCTGATCGGGACACCGCTGCGGCCCGGGATGTCGTAGAGCATGACGGGCAGCTCGGCGGCGTCGGCGACGGCCTTGAAGTGCCGGTACAGGCCCTCCTGCGGAGGCTTGTTGTAGTACGGCGTCACGATCAGCAGACCGTGTGCGCCGACCTTCTCGGCGGACCGGGCCAGCTCGATGCTGTGGCGGGTGTCGTTGGTGCCGACGCCCGCGACGACGTGGGCGCGGTCGCCGACCGCCTCCAGTACGGCTCGTACCAGGTCCGATTTCTCCGCGTCACTGGTGGTGGGGGACTCGCCGGTGGTGCCGTTGATGATCAGGCCGTCGTTGCCTGCGTCCACCAGGTGGGTGGCGAGCCGCTGGGCGCCGTCGAGGTCGAGTGCGCCGTCCGCCGTGAAGGGCGTGACCATGGCGGTGAGGACCCGCCCGAAGGGGGTCTGCGGAGTGGAGGTCGGAGCCATGGGTAACACGCTACTCGTTGCGCAGGGCGGGGTCTGCTCTAGGGGGGCACGGAAAGTCCGGACAAATGCGGAGCCCGGCACTGCCTGCTCGGGGGTTCAAGCAGTGCCGGGTCCGTTTGATCAGGCTAGATGAACTTCTCTAAATGCCGCAATACGGACACTTCGCGAGGTGGACCCGCACATCTGTGCCCTGCGGGGAAACAGGCGTCCGTTACGGCGCCACTCGGCCGTTCGCATTGAAGGCCGCGTAGGTGAGCGGCATGAGCTTCGCCCACTCCGCCTCCATCTTCTCGCCGACCATCTCGATCTCCCGCTGCGGGAAGGACGGCACCTTCGCCTGTTCGTGCTGGGTGCGCAGACCGAGGAAGTGCATCAGCGAGCGGGCGTTGCAGGTGGCGTACATCGACGAGAACAGGCCGACGGGCAGGACCGAACGGGCGACCTCGCGGGCCACGCCCTGGGCGAGCATCTCCTGGTAGGCGCGGTAGGCCTGGCGGTACGACTCCTCCATGGCGCCGCCGACGGCCGCGTGCTGCTCGGGAGTGCCCTCCACGAAGACGTACTTGCCGGGGCGGCCCTGCTGGACGAGCTTGCGGTCGGGGCCCGGGACGTAGAAGACGGGCTGCAGCTCCCGGTAGCGGCCGGACTCCTCGTTGTACGACCAGCCCACGCGGTGCCGCATGAACTCGCGGAAGACGAGGATGGGGGCGCTGATGAAGAAGGTCATGGAGTTGTGCTCGAAGGGGCTGCCGTGCCGGTCCCGCATGAGGTAGTTGATGAGGCCCTTGGAGCGCTCCGGGTCCTTGTTCAGCTCGTCCAGGGACTGCTCTCCGACGGTCGACACCCTGGCGGCGAACAGCACGTCGGAGTCGGCCGCGCTGTGCTTGACCAGTTCGACGGTGACGTCGTCGCGCAGCTCGATCTTGAAATCGTCGTCGGGGGTGGGGGTCACGGTTCGGGGGGTCCTTCCCAGGTCGTTCGGTGGCGACGCCACTCTACGACCCGCCAAACGGGACTTTCAGTGGCGTGACCGAGTTAAGTCGGCGAAACCGGGCACCTTTTGCGGCAACCGCTCGTCTGTACAGACAGCAGCGATTCGTTCGCTCCCGCATTCGATCCCTGAAGGGAGAAGTACCCCCATGCTGTTGCGTCGGCGCGAACCCGTACCGTTCGCCTTTGTCGCCGAAGCCGACAGGTTCCGCAGCAATGTCACTCCTCCGCCCCCTGAGCGGGCGTCCGCCGGTGAGTTGGCCGGGCGCTGGCTGATGGGGCTCACCATCGTCGCCGGGCTCGTGGGATCCCTGGTCCTCGGGATGCCGGCGCTGTCGCAGGATCAGGCGCCGTCGCAGACACAGCAGTCCCAGGCATCCCAGGGACGCTGACTCGTCCCCCACCGGCCGAATGGCGTGGGAGGCACCCCCATCGGCCCCCGAAGGTGGCTCGCGGGGACACCGGCGGATAGCCTCACCGGCACAGCCCACGCATGGACCGAGTGAGGACCCGCCGTGCCCCTGCCCTTCCTGACGGCCGACCGCGCATTCGACACGACGGACGACGTCGCGCTGCCGTTCGACAACCGTGACCGCTGGCGGCGCCCCTACCGGCCCGGTCCGTGGCGGGTGGGGGTGGCGGCGGTTCTCCTGCTGCTCGCCTCGTACGTGTTGTTCGCCGCGGTGATCATCGCGCTGACCGACTCGCCGTCCGAGGCCGCGCTGGTGCTCGGCATCGCGATGCTCGTCATCGTCGGCGCGCTGCGGCTGCTGCGCATGGGGGTGTGGGTGAGCGCCCGCGGGGTGCGCCGGGTGGGCTTCCTGCTCACTCGCACGGTGTCCTGGGATCAGGTCGTGGCCGTGCGGACGGCACAGCAGCCGGTGCGCTGGCTCGGACTGCCGCGCACGGTCCAGGGCCAGGCCCTGACCCTCGTACGACAGGGGCGCGGGCCGGAGGACCTGCCGCCGCTGCTGACCACGCACAACGCGGACTTCCTCGCCCGCGGCCAGGCGTTCGACCGGGCCGCGGACGCGGTGGAGGCCTGGGCGGCGGAGCACGCTCGGGGCTGATCCGACAGGGACAGACGAAGCAGGGGGCCGGTCCGTGACAGGACCGGCCCCCTTCGACGTGCCGGGGCCTCAGAGCTGCTGGACGGACCTGCCGTCGTGCAGTGCTATCGCGCGCTGCATGGCCTTGCGGGCCCGTGGGGTGTCACGGGCGTCGTGGTAGGCCACGGCGAGCCGGAACCAGCTGCGCCAGTCGTCGGGGGCCGTCTCGGTCTCGGCCTTGCGCCGGGCGAAGACCTCGTCGGCCGAGTCGCGGTCGATCCGGCCGGAGGGCGTGCGCTTGAGCTCGTCGACCGGGAGGCCGCCCTCGGCGTCCAGTTCGGCGGCGAGGGCGTTGGCCCGGCGGACGAACTGGGTGTTCTTCCACAGGAACCACAGACCGATCACCGGCAGGACCAGCACCGCGACGCCGAAGGTGACGGTGACGAGGGTGCCGGACTGGATCAGCATGACGCCGCGGCTGCCGACCAGGACGAAGTAGAAGACCAGGACGGCGGCCGTGAGGAGGTAGGACAGCTTGGCGCGCATCAGCCCAGGTCCAGGAAGTTCTCCAGGCCGAAGGTCAGGCCCGGGGTCGTGACCACGCGGCGGGCGCCGAGCAGGATGCCCGGCATGAAGCTGCTGTGGTGCAGCGAGTCGTGGCGGATCGTCAGGG
The DNA here is from genome assembly GCF_029893805.1 of Streptomyces sp. SAI-135. Classification (NCBI taxonomy): domain Bacteria; kingdom Bacillati; phylum Actinomycetota; class Actinomycetes; order Kitasatosporales; family Streptomycetaceae; genus Streptomyces; species Streptomyces sp. SAI-135. The sequence continues at coordinate 6,665,215 of NZ_JARXYP010000002.1, read as the reverse complement.
TCTCGCCCTCGCCGCCGAGCAGGACCTCCTGGTGGGCGAGGAGACCGCGCAGCCGGACCGAGTGGACCGGGACGCCGTCGACATCCGCGCCGCGCGCGCCGTCCAGGGCCGTCTCCGTGGCGTCCGGGGCCGGAGCCGTGCCCGCCTCCGCGCGGGCCGCCGCGATGAGCTGGGCCGTGCGGGAGGCGGTGCCCGAGGGGGCGTCCACCTTCTTCGGGTGGTGGAGCTCGATGACCTCCACCGACTCGAAGTACGGTGCCGCGATCTGCGCGAACTTCATGTTCAGGACGGCCCCGATGGAGAAGTTGGGCGCGATGAGCACGCCCGTCTGCGGGGAATCGGCGAGCCAGCCCTTCAGCTGCGCGAGGCGCGCGTCGGTCCAGCCGGTGGTGCCGACGACGGCGTGGATGCCGTGGCCGACGCAGTACTCCAGGTTCTCCATCACCGAGGCGGGCGTGGTCAGTTCGACAGCGACCTGGGCGCCCGTCTCGGCGAGGGTCTCCAGCTTGTCGCCCCGGCCGAGAGCGGCGACCAGCTCCATGTCCTCGGCGGCCTCGACGGCCTTGACCGCCTCGGAACCGATCCGGCCCCTGGCACCGAGGACCGCCACGCGCAGCTTGCTCATCTTCTTGCTTCCTTAAGGGGAGGGCTTACGCGACCGCTTCGTGCAGTCGGGCCGCCTGCTTGTCCTTCAGCGGGCCGATGACCGACAGCGACGGGCGCCGTCCCAGGATCTCGCGGGCGACCTCGCGGACGTCGTCCGGGGTGACCGACGCTATGCGGGTCAGCATGTCGTCGACGGACATCTGCTCGCCCCAGCACAGCTCGCTCTTGCCGATGCGGTTCATCAGCGCGCCGGTGTCCTCCAGGCCGAGGACCGTGGAGCCCTTCAGCTGGCCGACGGCGCGGCCGATCTCGTCGTCGGTCAGGCCGTGCTCGGCGACCTGGTCGAGTTCGTCGCGGCAGATCTTCAGCACGTCGTGGACCTGCGAGGGCCGGCAGCCGGCGTACACGCCGAACAGGCCGCAGTCGGCGAAGCCGGAGGTGTACGAGTAGACGCTGTACGCCAGTCCGCGCTTCTCCCTGACCTCCTGGAAGAGGCGGGACGACATCCCGCCGCCGAGCGCGGTGTTCAGCACGCCGAGGGCCCAGCGGCGGTCGTCCGTGCGGGCGAGGCCGGGCATGCCGAGGACGACGTGGGCCTGCTCGGTCTTGCGGCCGATCAGCTCGACGCGGCCCGCGGTGCGCAGGACGCGCCGGCCGTCACGCGGGGCGATGGGCGTGGCGTCGGGGCTCTTGAGCGCGCCGGCCTTCTCGAAGGCGGCGCGGACCTGTCGTACGACCTTGTCGTGGTCGACGTTGCCCGCGGCCGCGACCACGAGGTGCGTCGGGTCGTAGTGCTTCTTGTAGAAGCGGCGGATGCGGTCGGCGGTCAGGGCGTTGACGGTGTCGACCGTGCCGAGGACGGGGCGGCCGAGGGGATTGTCGCCGAACATGGTGTGCGCGAACAGGTCGTGCACGCAGTCGCCCGGGTCGTCCTCGGTCATGGCGATCTCTTCGAGGATCGCGCCGCGCTCGACGTTGACGTCCTCCTCGAGGATCAGGGAGCCGGTCAGCATGTCGCAGACGACGTCGATGGCGAGCGGCAGGTCGGCGTCGAGCACGCGCGCGTAGTAGCACGTGTACTCCTTCGCCGTGAACGCGTTCATCTCGCCGCCGACCGCGTCGAGGGCGGAGGAGATGTCCAGGGCGCTGCGCTTGGCGGTGCCCTTGAAGAGGAGGTGCTCCAGGTAGTGCGTGGCGCCGTTCAGCGAGGGGGTCTCGTCGCGGGAGCCGACGTGCGCCCAGATGCCGAAGGTCGCGGAGCGGACCGAGGGGAGGGTCTCGGTGACGATGCGCAGGCCACCGGGGAGGGTGGTCTTGCGGACGGTGCCGATGCCGTTCTCACCCTTGATGAGGGTTTGGGTACGGGCGACGGCCCGCGCCTCCGAGGAGGTGCGGGCCGTCGCCTTGGAGCCACGGGACGTCACTGGTCGGCGTCGTCCTTCTTCTCGTCGGAGGAGCCGCTGTTGGACTCGGCCTCACCCTCGATCACGGGGATCAGGGAGAGCTTGCCGCGGGAGTCGATCTCGGCGATCTCGACCTGGACCTTGGCGCCCACACCGAGCACGTCCTCGACGTTCTCGACGCGCTTGCCGCCGGCCAGCTTGCGGATCTGCGAAATGTGCAGCAGGCCGTCCTTGCCGGGGAGCAGCGAGACGAACGCACCGAAGGTGGTCGTCTTGACGACCGTGCCCAGGTAGCGCTCGCCGACCTCCGGCATGGTCGGGTTGGCGATCGAGTTGATCGTGGTGCGGGCGGCCTCGGCGGCCGGGCCGTCGGCGGCACCGATGTAGATGGTGCCGTCGTCCTCGATCGTGATCTCGGCGCCGGTGTCCTCCTGGATCTGGTTGATCATCTTGCCCTTGGGGCCGATGACCTCACCGATCTTGTCCACGGGGATCTTGACGGTGATGATCCGCGGGGCGTTCGGGGACATCTCGTCCGGCGTGTCGATCGCTTCCATCATCACGTCGAGGATGTGGAGGCGGGCGTCGCGGGCCTGCTTGAGGGCCGCGGCCAGGACGGAGGCGGGGATGCCGTCCAGCTTGGTGTCGAGCTGGAGGGCGGTGACGAACTCCTTGGTGCCGGCGACCTTGAAGTCCATGTCGCCGAAGGCGTCCTCCGCACCGAGGATGTCGGTGAGGGTGACGTAGTGCGTCTCGCCGTCGATGTCCTGCGAGATCAGGCCCATGGCGATACCGGCGACGGGGGCCTTCAGCGGCACACCGGCGTTCAGCAGCGACATGGTGGAGGCGCAGACCGAGCCCATGGACGTCGAGCCGTTGGAGCTCAGCGCCTCGGAGACCTGGCGGATCGCATAGGGGAACTCCTCGCGGGTCGGCAGGACCGGGACCAGGGCGCGCTCGGCGAGGGCGCCGTGGCCGATCTCGCGGCGCTTGGGGGAGCCGACGCGGCCGGTCTCGCCGGTGGAGTACGGCGGGAAGTTGTAGTTGTGCATGTAGCGCTTGCGGGTCACCGGGGAGAGGGTGTCCAGCTGCTGCTCCATGCGGAGCATGTTGAGGGTGGTGACGCCCAAGATCTGGGTCTCGCCACGCTCGAACACCGCGGAGCCGTGCACGCGCGGGATGGCCTCGACCTCGGCGGCGAGCGTACGGATGTCCGTGACGCCACGGCCGTCGATGCGCTTCTTCTCCTTGATCACGCGCTCGCGGACGAGCTGCTTGGTCAGGGAACGGTACGCGGCGGAGATCTCCTTCTCGCGGCCCTCGAACTCCGGGAGGAGCTTCTCGGCGGCGAGCGCCTTGACGCGGTCCAGCTCGGCCTCGCGCTCCTGCTTGCCGGCGATGGTCAGCGCGGAGGCGAGCTCCGGGCGGACGGCGGCGGAGAGCGCCTCCAGGACGTCGTCCTGGTAGTCGAGGAAGATCGGGAACTCGCCGGTGGGCTTGGCGGCCTTCGAGGCGAGGTCGGCCTGGGCCTTGCAGAGGACCTTGATGAAGGGCTTCGCGGCTTCCAGACCGGCGGCGACGACCTCCTCGGTCGGGGCCTCGGCGCCGCCCTTGACGAGCTGGATAGTCTTCTCGGTGGCCTCGGCCTCGACCATCATGATCGCGACGTCGCCGTCCTCCAGGGTGCGGCCCGCGACGACCATGTCGAAGACGGCGTCCTCGAGCTCGGAGTGCGTCGGGAAGGCGACCCACTGGCCGTTGATCAGCGCGACGCGGACGCCGCCGATCGGGCCGGAGAAGGGCAGACCGGCCAGCTGGGTGGACGCGGAGGCGGCGTTGATCGCCACGACGTCGTACAGGTGGTCGGGGTTGAGCGCCATGATGGTGGCGACGACCTGGATCTCGTTGCGCAGGCCCTTCTTGAAGGACGGGCGCAGCGGGCGGTCGATGAGGCGGCAGGTGAGGATGGCGTCCTCGGAGGGGCGGCCCTCACGGCGGAAGAAGCTGCCGGGGATCTTGCCGGCGGCGTACATCCGCTCCTCGACGTCCACCGTCAGGGGGAAGAAGTCGAGCTGGTCCTTGGGGTTCTTGGAAGCTGTGGTGGCCGACAGCACCATGGTGTCGTCGTCCAGGTACGCCACGGCGGAGCCGGCGGCCTGCTTGGCGAGGCGGCCCGTCTCGAAGCGGATGGTGCGGGTGCCGAAGGAGCCGTTGTCGATGACGGCCTCGGCGTAGTGGGTCTCGTTCTCCACTAGGTGCTCTCCGTTACTTTTCGTCTGCGTATCGTCTTTGTCCCGATCCGCCCGTGTGGCGGGGGGACGTGCGCGGAGAAGCGCTCCATCTGGTGCGGGCCGGTCTTCGATCGAAGCACCCGGGTTCGCAAGGCCCGGGGGCCACTACCGAGGACCGGCGGCGGCGAGGCGCACTTCTCCTCGTGGTTCTGCTTGCTACTGCGTTGTGCTACCACACTACAAAGCGGGTGTGACACTGCGCACGTTTCCGTACGTGCGGTGAGCACGTACGGCAAAGGGAGCGGCCCCCGATCGCTTCGGGAACCGCTCCCCTCACGGCGTCCTACTTGGCGCCCGCCGCACCGCGGCGGATGCCGAGGCGGTCGACCAGCGTACGGAAGCGCTGGATGTCCTTCTTCGCCAGGTACTGGAGAAGGCGACGGCGCTGACCGACCAGGATCAGCAGACCACGACGGGAGTGGTGGTCGTGCTTGTGGGTCTTGAGGTGCTCGGTCAGGTCCGAGATACGGCGCGAGAGCATCGCGACCTGGACCTCGGGGGAGCCGGTGTCGCCCTCCTTGGTACCGAACTCGGTGATGATCTGCTTCTTCGTAGCGGCGTCGAGCGACACGCGTACTCCTCGTAGTCTCTTGGGTAGCCACCGAGTGCCCCTGGTCCACTTCTCAGGGGAGCTTCCGTTACTCGGGAGGCGGGGATCCGCTGGGCGCGGCCTCCAGGGCGATCAGCTCCGGGGGTGCGTACACAAACGGCCGTCAGCCAGGGTATCAGCCCGGCGGTGGTGCCCCGGCCCCGCCGTCCTCGTACGGACGGCGAAGCGGCTGCCACCCGTGTGGGTGACAGCCGCTGTCAACGGTCGGAGCGGGGTCAGCTGGTCATGCCGCGGGCCGCCGCGTACAGGTCGAGGACCGCGAGGCACAGCGGGACGAGGGAGAGCAGCACCGCGCCCTCGCTCAGGTCGAGCATCCGGCCCCAGAACGGGGTGACGCCCTTGCGCGGCACGATCAGCGCGATGGCCACCAGGAGGGTGGCACCGAGGGCCACCGCGGCGGACAGCCAGACGGTGCGGATGTCGAGCGGAGCGCTGTTGTGGTCGTAGACGAGCTCCTTGATGATGTCGGCCGGCGGGTTCAGGGCGAGGCCCAGGACCAGCAGGCTGACCGTGATGATGCCCGACAGCATCAGGGTCACGACCTGGGACGTGTACAGGAAGAGGCGGGCCCGCATCAGCATGGCGAGGCCGGCCGCCAGCGACAGGAGCTGGGCCCAGCCGCTGCTGGAGAAGCCGAGGACGACGCCCGCGGAGGCGACACCGGTGACCGCGCAGCCGCCGACGAGGCCGAGCAGCAGTTCGTGGCCGCGGCGGGCCTGGTCGGTGATGAGCTGGTAGTCGACCGGCTCCTGCTCCTGCTGGTCCTCGGCGCGGCCGCGCTTGGCGATCTGGTCGGGCGAGCGGAAGCCGATGGGCAGCCGGGAGAAGCGGGCGGACCAGCCGGGCAGGAAGCCGATGACGGCGACCATGACGACGGCGGTGACGGCGGCGCTCTCGCGCGGCTCGGCCTCGGAGACGATCGCGGCGAAGGTGGCGAGGACACCGATGCCGGCGCCGAACGCGGCGGCGATGAAGGGCGCGTCGTTCTGCGGCAGCATCAGGACGAGCAGGACGGCGGCGACGAGGACGACGGCGAAGCCGACGAGGAGGTTGAGCCGCCCCGGGCCCTCGCCCGCGTCCAGGCCCATGACGCCGGAGCCGCCGACCATCAGGTGCGGCAGCGAGGCGAGTCCGAGGGCGACGGCCGCGTGGTGGTCGTCGTAGACACGCGCGCGTACGGAGGCCAGCGCGACCAGGACGACGCCGGTGACGCCGGCGATGACGCCGGGCAGGCCGTGCATGTCGTGGCGCAGCGGCTCGGAGAACCACAGAGCCAGCGCCATCATGGTCAGCAGCAGCGCGCCGGCGGTCAGGCCGACGACGCGCATCATGCCGTCGTTCCAGCTGCGCCGGTCGGCCTCCACGACGGCGGCCACGGCGTCGACGACGTCGTCGAAGACGGCGGGCGGCAGCGAGTCCGCGAACGGCCGCAGAAGCAGCAATTCGCCATCGCGTATCTGCTGTTCGGCGAGCGAGCGGCCGTCGTCGAGGACCGAACCGTCCCTGCGTACGAGGTTGTACCCGGTGGGCGCGGCCTCTTCGGGAGTCTGTCCCGACAGCCGCAGGATCTCCGGGTAGACGTCAGAGAGCGGCACGTCCTCGGGAAGTGCCACGTCGATCCGGCTGTTCGGTGCCGCCACCGTGACCCGGCAGAATCCGGTTGCTGAAACCGTACTCACCTGACGGTTCCCCCTAGTCCAGTACTCGGTGATTCGTCGCGGTTTGCCAGGGCGATTCCCGCTCCGCGCTTCGTTTGGAGCGTCACCCTACCGTCCCCTTGCGGCATCTCCTCATCCCCTCCCGGCTCAACGGGCCCGCAGAACAGTAGGATCAACGCCCGACTCATGAGTGGGCCGAGCCCCATGAGTCGATGAACGTACGGGGGCCGTCACGACGGGGGCGGTTCGACATTGCTATCGCGTGAAGGACTGGTGGATCGGTGAGCGTTGTCATCGTCAAGCGCCCGCCGCGGGTTTACCCGCCGGAGGTGCCGAGTGAGGAGGTCAAGCTCGAGTCCCCTCCCGAACTCCCTCGTACCGAGGACGACAGCCTGCTGATGAACCTGCTGCCCATGCTGGGCATGGGTTCGTCGGCGGCGTTCTTCTTCATGCCCGGTGCTCAGGGCTTCATGAAGATCATGGGCATGCTGATGATGGCGTCCACGGTCGCCATGCTGGTCGCCCAGATAGTGCGGGCCCGCAAGGGACCCTCCGGTCAGATGGCCGAGGCCCGCCGCGACTACCTCAAGTACCTGGCGCAGAAGCGTCGTGAGGTGCGGCGCACGGTGCACAAGCAGCGTGACGCCCAGTACTACCTGCACCCGGCGCCGGAGCAGCTGTGGGCGCTGGTCGCCGAGGGCTCGCGGCTGTGGGAACGCCGTTCCACGGACCCGGACTTCGCACAGGTGCGCATCGGCCTCGGCCCGCAGCAGCTCGCCACCCCGCTGGTCGCCCCCGACACCGCCCCCGTGGACGAGCTGGAGCCGCTGACCGCGCACGCGATGCAGCAGTTCATCGCGAGCTACGGCACGCTCGGCGAACTGCCGCTGGCGATCGGGCTGCGCTCCTTCTACCACGTGACGATCTCCGGCGACGCCGAGACGGTCTACGGCCAGACCCGTTCCGTCATCGGCCAGTTGGCCTCGCTGCACTCGCCCGAGGACGTGGTGATCGCGGTCGTGGCCTCGCCGGGCGCGGCGGTGGACTGGGAGTGGACCAAGTGGCTGCCGCACATGCAGCACAAGGAGTCCGACGGGGCCGGCAGCCGGCGTCTGCTCTGCTACGACCTGGGCGAGCTGGAGGAGATGATCGCCCACCAGCTGGAGGGCCGCCCGCGCTGGAGCCGGGACGGTTCGCCGGTGCTCGACCAGCCGCACGTGGTCGTCGTCCTGGACGGCGGCGGGGTGCCCGCGGACTCGGTGCTCGCCTCGGCGGAGGGCCTGCAGGGCGTGACCATCCTCGAGGTGGTGCCCGGTGAGCTCGACGAGGCGCGTGGCTCGCTGTCGGTGCGGGTGTGGCCGGACGCGATGGAGCTGGAGGCGGGTACGGGTGTGTTCACCGGCACCCCGGACGTGCTGTCGCAGGCGCAGGCCGAGTCGCTGGCCCGGCAGCTCGCGCCGCTGCGTCTCGGTGCCGCCGACGCGGACGAACCGCTGCTGGCGAACCTGGACTTCACCGACCTCATGCAGATCGGCGACGCGGCGAGCGTGGACGTCTCACGCACCTGGCGGCCGCGCACGCTGCACGAGCGGCTGCGGGTGCCGATCGGTCTCGGCGAGAACGGCGAGCCGGTCATGCTGGACATCAAGGAGGCCTCGCAGGAGGGCATGGGCCCGCACGGCCTGTGCGTCGGCGCCACCGGTTCCGGAAAGTCGGAGCTGCTGCGCACGCTGGTGCTGGGCCTCGCGGTCACGCACTCCTCAGAGACGCTCAACTTCGTCCTCGCGGACTTCAAGGGCGGTGCGACCTTCACCGGCATGGGCTCCATGCCGCACGTCTCCGCGGTCATCACCAACCTGGCCGACGAGCTCACCCTGGTCGACCGCATGCGCGACTCCATCACCGGTGAGCTGACCCGCCGCCAGGAGCTGCTGCGGACGGCCGGCAACTACGCCAACATCACCGACTACGAGAAGGCCCGGGCCGCCGGTGCCGCGCTCGACCCGCTGCCCTCGCTCGTCCTGATCATCGACGAGTTCAGCGAACTGCTGGCCGCCAAGCCGGACTTCATCGAGATGTTCATCCAGATCGGCCGGATCGGCCGTTCGCTGGGTGTGCACATGCTGCTGGCCTCGCAGCGGCTGGAGGAGGGCAAGCTGCGCGGCCTCGACACCTTCCTGTCGTACCGCATCGGTCTGCGCACCTTCTCGGCGGCCGAGTCCCGTACGGCGATCGGCGTGCCCGACGCCTACCACCTGCCCAACGTGCCCGGCGCGGGCATCCTCAAGTACGACACCGAGACGATGGTGCAGTTCAAGGCCGCGTACGTGTCGGGCACCTACCGGCCCAACGGCCCGATGGCGCAGGGCGGCGGGCGGATCGACCGCTCCCCCGTGCTGTTCACCGCGGCACCGGTGCCGGTGCGCATCCTCGCCGAGCCGGAGCCGGAGACCCGGAGCAACCAGATCGACGACGCGCTGGCCGACACCGTCCTCGACGTCATCGTCAGCCGTCTGGACGGTCAGGGTCCGCCCGCCCACCAGGTGTGGCTGCCGCCGCTGGACGAGCCGTTCAGCCTCGACCAGGTGCTGCCGGCCCTCAACATCAGCCCGGAGCGCGGTCTGCACGCCGAGGGCTACCACGCGCAGAGCAAGCTGATCGTCCCGGTCGGTCTGGTCGACAAGCCCTTCGAGCAGCGCCGTGACGTCATGTACGCGGACCTGTCGGGGTCCGCCGGTCACGCGCTGATCGTGGGCGGTCCGCAGTCCGGCAAGTCGACCCTCGTGCGCACGATGATCACGTCGTTCGCGCTCACCCACACTCCGGCCGAAGTGCAGTTCTACGCCCTCGACTTCGGCGGCGGCGGCATGCTCGCGCTGGAGAACCTGGCCCATGTGGGCGGCGCCGCCTCGCGTCTGGACCAGGAGAAGGTGCGCCGTACGGTCGCGGAGGTGCACGGCATCCTCAACGCCCGTGAGGAGTTCTTCCGCTCGAAGAGCATCGACTCCATGAACACCTTCCGCTCCCGCCGGGCGCAGGGGCACTACCCCGACCAGCAGTGGGGCGACGTCTTCCTCATCATCGACGGCTGGGGGACGTTCAAGAACGACTACGAGATGCTCGACCCGGTCATCGCGGACATCGCGACCCGTGGTCTCGGCTTCGGTGTCCACCTGATCATCACCGCGACCCGGTACACCGAGATGCGGCCGGCGCTGCGCGACCAGATCCTCAGCCGGCTCGAACTGCGGCTCGGTGACGCGATGGAGTCGGAGTTCGACCGCAAGCGGGCCGAGAACGTGCCGATGGGCAAGCCCGGCCGCGGCCTGTCCCCGGAGAAGCTGGACTACCTGGCCGCGACCCCCCGGATCGACGGGTCGACGCAGGTGGAGGACCTCGCCGACGGCATGGCGAACCTCGTGCAGAGCGTCAACAACGCCTGGCAGGGTCCGACGGCCCCCAAGGTGCGGATGCTGCCGACGATGCTGCACGCCTCCGAACTGCCCGGCGGCGGCGACTTCGGCAGCCGCGGCATCGCGATCGGCGTGGACGAGCTCACCCTGTCCCCGGTGTTCGTGGACTTCGAGACCGACCCGCTGTTCGTCATCTACGGCGAGAGCGAGTCCGGCAAGTCCTCGCTGCTGCGGTTCATGGCCAAGCAGATCTCGGAGCGGTACCAGCCCAGCAAGGCGCTGTTCGTGGTCTCGGACTTCCGGCGTGCGCTGCTCGGCCAGGTGCCCGAGAGCCACATGTACAAGTACTGCGCCTCGGGTCCGCAGCTCCAGGAGGTCATGGAGTCGCTGGCCGGCTCGATGAGCCGCCGTATGCCGGGCCCGGACGTGACACCGGACCAGTTGCGCAACCGCTCCTGGTACAACGAGCCCGACGCGTTCATCTTCATCGACGACTACGACCTGGTCGCCACGTCGATGGGCAACCCGATGTCGGTGCTCCTGGAGTACCTGCCGTTCGCGCGTGACCTCGGTCTGCGGATCATCCTGGCCCGCAGCACCTCGGGGGCCTCGCGCTCGTCCTTCGAGCCGGTGCTCACCCGGATCAAGGAGCTCGGCGCGCAGGGCATCGTCCTGTCCGGCGACCCGTCGGAGGGGCCGGTGTTCAACAACATCAAGGCCACTCCGCAGCCGCAGGGCCGGGGCCAGTTCATCTCGCGCCGGTCGAGCGGTCAGCTCGTCCAGACGGGGTACCTGCCGGAGAGCTGAGCCGGCAGTGGTGAAGGGGCGGGCCGTGTCTGCGGCCCGCCCCTCTCGTTTCGGCCGCGACCGGACCGGGACGGCCGTGCGGAGACGACCGGAGATGCCGATACGGCGACGGCGGCACCCGGAGAGGGTGCCGCCGTCGCCGTCTGTGTGCCGCGGGTCAGAGTCGTGTGTCCAGCAGCTTGCGCAGAGGTGGGGAGAGCTCGTGCACGGGTGCGCCGGCGGCCTGCGACCTGGTCAGCTCGTCGAGGTACCGGCGGGCCGCGCGGGACAGCTCCTGCTGCCGTCTGCCGAGGCGGTGGCCGGCGATCCAGGTCAGGATGCCCAGACCGACGAGGAGGACCGACGCGTACGCCGCGGGCAGGTCCTCGGCCACGGCGTAGCCCACACCGACGGCTCCCGCGACGACGAGGGTCCAGCCCGCCTCGTCGTGCCAGCCGCCGTGCTCGGCGATCCGCTCGTACTCCTCGACCTCGGCCGGCTTGGGCGGCGGGGCCACCGGGGCGGTCCCTTCGCGCGTGGACGGTGCGCCGGCCGGAGCGGCGTACGACGGCAGCGGGGCGACGTCGAGCTGTGCGCCGCCCCGGCCGGTCAGCCAGGCGGGCACGAAGGCCACGGGGGCACCGTGGGCGAGCGCCGCCGCGAGGACGTGCCGGTAGCCCTCCAGGAAGGGGTGGCGGAGTCCGCGCCTGCCCTGGAGGTTGACCTGGACGAAGGCGGCGAGCGCCAGGACCAGGACGGCGGCAGGGGGTGCCACGGCGACGGCCATGTCGTCCGGTGTTCGGGTCGCGGCCCACACCAGCCAGACGATTCCGACCGCGGCCGCGAGGGAACCGGCCCAGACCAGCCCTCCGCGCCCGAGCCGTCGTAGGGCGGCCCGGTGTTCGGCGAGGGTCCTTGCGACCGCCGCGTCGTCGAAGTAGTCGTAGCCGTAGGTGCTGCCGAAGTCCCTTACGGCCGCGGCGAGTCGGGGGTCCGCGGACAGTGCGTGGGCACCGACCGGGAGGAGGTCGCCCGGGTGGTCCGTCATGCGGGGCCGCTCCCCTATCCGAAGACGGAGTCGCCCGGCCCGCGCACCGTGCGGGTGCAGGGGGCGACGACCTCGACGACGAGCCGCTGCCGGCCATGGATCACCGTGACGTTGACCCGGTGGCCCGCGCCGCTGTCCGCGGCCAGGGACACGCTCTCCCCCGGTGCGCCCGCCAGCTTGAGCCAGCCCTGACTCTGCAGAGCCGTGTCCAGTCGGCCGACGGCGGCGGCGAGTTGCTCGTCCGGGACGCCGTCGATCTGCCAGAGATGGCGGGCCGTGCACACGGTCGTCAGGCCCTTGGACCAGCAGTCGGCGCAGGTCACCGAGGACACCACGTTGCCCTCGTCCATCCTGCCGCGCACACCGAGGCCGTCCAGGACCCGGCTGGAGAAGGAGTAGAGCTCCTGGACGACGGCCGGTTCCGGTGCCACGTCCGGGACCGGCTGGGCCTGGGAGAGGGCGGCCTCCATCTCGGCCTGCTCCTCCGTCGCCCAGTCCAGCGTCCGGACGATCGTCGCGAAGAGCTCCGAGTAGAAGTCCCAGTCCTCCATGCAGGGCGTGGACAGCTCGAACGCCAGCAGGTCCGCGTTGTTCGGCAGCGGGATGTACACCTGGATCTGGCCGCGCGGCACCTGAAGGGGCTCCCCGGTGGGAGAGGCCTCGGCGGTGAGGGTGAAGGGGGCCTGGCCGATCCGTACGACGGCCCGGGCGTCGCCCTTGCCGGAGGGCAGGGTGCTGATCCGGACGTCGTCGTCGGGGTAGGCGCGCTGGAGGCCGGTGAGGGCCTCCGAGAGCACGTCCTCGGCGGTGATGTCGTGCAGCGGCATGCGGTAGACGGCGACGGTGGCCGTGCTGGGGCGGCCGTCGAAGTCCAGGTTGCAGAAGCCCGCGTACACCGCTCCGGCGTTCCGCAGGTCGTCGAGGATGCCGGCGTAGGTGACGAACATGCGGAACCGGTCCTGGTCGGTGCCGCCCGGCAGGACCCTGTGGACCGTGGCGTAGAGCTGCTCGCCCGCCTCGTCGACGTCGTCCGTCCCCAGGGGGAGTTCGTGGAAGAACGGCGGGACCACCCAGCCCACGTGGAGCCCTGGCTTCTCCGCCTCCGTGGCCGGGGCGGCGGTGATGGTGTCGGTCATGGTGCTCAGGCCGCCAGGGTCTGGTGGAACTTGTCACCCGAGGCCGGCCACGGCATCGTCGTGACCTGGGGTTCGGGCCGGGGCTGACCGGTGGCAGGGGCCGGCTGGGTCGAGACCTCGGGCCGGCTGCCGCCCTCGTCCCCGCCGGAGATGAGGTGGCCGAGGCCGAAGCCGGTGGAGAAGCCCTTGACGCCGCCGGTGATGAGGGAGGGGTCGACGGCCTTGCCGAACTTGCCGAGCCCCCAGTTGATGACCTTCGTGCTCATCGGGTTCTTGATCTGGTTCATCATCGTCTTGGCACCGGAGGCGATCGCGCCGGCCTCCCGGGCCCCGGTGAAGAGTGCCTTGCCGCCGGAGAACAGCGCCTTGCCCGCGCCGCCGACACCGGGAATGACACCGAGCGCGTCGAGGCCGACCTTCCACATCGGAGCGCCGCCCATCCAGTGACCGGCCATCGCCGCGCCCGCGAACGCGACCGAGCCGGCACCCAGGATGGCGGACGCGACCTGACCGCCGACCGGGATGACGTTGACGACGATGGCGGCTGCGGCGAGCGCGGCGGAGATCGTGGAGAACAGGTCCGCGTTGTCGATCAGGAAGTTCTTGAAGCCGTCCCAGGCGCCCTTGAGACCGTCCGTGATCTTGTCCCAGATGCTGATGTCCGGCGGCCGGTTGTTCGCGGCCTCACGAATGGCCTTCTCGGCCTTCGCGGCCTGCTCTTCCCAGTACTTGCGCAGCGCCTCGCCGTTCTCGATGAGGAGCTTGAGGTCGGTCGCGGCGTCCTGGGCCGCGCGCGAGGCGGAGTCGGCCTCCTCGGAGAGGGCCTTGGCCTGCTGCTCGGTGAGCTGCTGGAACTGCGCGCCCTCGATCTTGACGTTGACCCGGTCGACGTCGGCGTTCTTCTGGTCGAGCCGCTTGCGGGCCTCGACCGCGCGCTCCTCCAGGTTCTTGGCCTGGCGCTGCATGGTCTCCAGCTCGTCGTGCCAGCCCCTGAGCGCCCGGGAGCAGGCGTTCATCGACTCGTGGCCCTGCTGGAGGTACTTGGGCAGTTCGCCGATCTTCTCCTGGAACTTCTTGGCGGCCTCGCCGTCCCAGATGCCGTCCGTCCGGCCGATGTTGACGAGCATCTCGCGCATCTCGTCGAGTTCGTCGCCGACCGTCTTGACGTCGTACGCCAGCGACTCGATCGTGTGCAGGTCACCCTTGGCCGGGTTGAACGTCAGTCCGGGCCAGCTGGGATCGTCGAACATCCCCATCGTCTTCTCCCCGTTGTGTGCGTGTGCGAGTTGTCGGTGCGGCGCTGCGGGCTACTTCTGGCTGAAGCCCTTCTGCAAATCCTGGTCGGTCGTCTGATACGCCTCGAGCGTCTTCTGGAGTCCCTCGTGCAGCTGCTTGGCGCCGTCGGCGATCCGCTTGATGCCGTCGCCCCAGTCGTCCTGGAAGTCGTCGCAGGCGTTGTCGAGACCGTCCGTGCCCAGACCCTTGGGGCCGACCTTGTTCAGCCGCTCCTGGGCGCCGCGCATCCGGTCGTCCACCTGGTCCAGCCGGTTGATCAGAGTCTTCATGCGATCGACATCGATCTGGAAGTCCGCCATCGCCGTGTGCCTCCCCGTAGCGTGGTCCGTGATCGCCGGTCAGACTATCGGAGCAGCAACTTCCGGCCCACCCGTCGATGTTCGCTGTCGCCAATCTGTGGCATGCGCACGCTCACCTACGGTCCCACACGTGCAGGACGGCCTGCGCATAGGCCAGCCTGGGGTCCAGCCGGGGTGAGGCGAGCCGGTACTTGCGGCCCGTCTGGTACTCGATGGCGGCCTCCGCGGCCCCGGCCTGACGCCAGCGCGTCCACGTCGGGGGCTCCATCTCCCAGGCGGCCTCCTTCTTCGCCTCGCCCTTCTCGCCGAGGAGCAGCCAGATCGCCCCCTGCGCGGCCATCACCGCCCAGCACACGAAGTACAGAGGGGAGATCAGCACGAACACCGTCCATGCCTTGCGGGTGCCGACCTCGCCCGCCAGCGGTTCACCGCCCTGAGCGGGCTGCACGCTCCAGTGCACGCGCCGCGGCCACGGCAGGGTCCGGCCGCCGCGCCGGGTGATCCTGCCGATCGGGGCGCCGTCACCGCCGTAGACCTCGTAGACGCCTGACCCGGCGGAGCGCACCGAGCTGAGCGGCTGGCCGTTCGGGGCGGTCACCGTGAAGGACGGCCGGGCCCGGCGTCCGCCCTTCGGGGCGTCCCGGGGGACGTGGACGTACGCGAGCGGCTCGCCGTTCGTGCCGGGGCCGGCCCGCCGGATCGTGACCGTCTGCTCCCCCGGCTCGACCTTGTCGTACCTGTGCAGCCTCTTGTTGGGGACCTCGATGACGGTCTCCACCGGGTTGTGGGCATGCTCGTACGGTCCCGGGCGCTGCGGGGGGTACTGCGGCTGCCCCGGCCGCTGGGCCTGGGAGGACCGTTCCTGGCTGCTGTGGTTCATGGCCGCCCAACTGTCGATGCCGTTGACGATGACGGGCGCCAGAATCTCAAAAGTGGGTCGGCCGTGTCGCGGGGTGGTCGATGTCGCGCCGCACGACGACTCGTCCACCGGACGTTCACGGAACCTCCCCGTAAGGGTTTCTCCGTGGAGGCGTTACAGCGACGCCCGGTCGCCCCGCGCCTGCCACAGATCCCGCAGCAGCGCGATCTCCGCCATGTGATGGATGAGTTCCAGGTTCGAGCCCCACAGCACGGAGATGTACGGCTCGTCAGGCGCCGAGCCGTACGGGTACTGGGAGAAGCCGATGGTGTCGAGCTGTTCCTCCGTCACCTTGCCGACCTCCTCGCGCCAGCGGTCGAGCAGCGGCCAGAACCGGTCGAGGGCGAGGGACGCGGAGGGCGTGAAGTCGACCAACTGCTTGGGATCGCGGCGGCGTTCACCGAAGGTCCACTCGTACTCGCCGGCGAAGCAGGAGTGCAGGTGCCCCAGCCGCCAGGCGATGGTCGTGACCGGCGTGACGTCGGGTTCCACCGGGCCGGTGTGCGCGAGGACCTCCTCGACCCGTTCGACGCTCACGCTCCAGTCCTCGGCGATCCTCTCGACGCTCATGCCGTCGGCGGCCTGCCGGGCGACCTCGGCGTACTCGCCCGCCGGGATGTCCGGGGCGCCCTGGTCGAGCAGCCACTCGCCGGGGCCGTACGCCCTCGGGGTGACGGCCTCGCTGCGGCGCCGGACCGACCAGCAGCCGGGGACCGGCTCCCAGAGGTACTCCTCGTCGCCGAGCCCCTCCAGCCGGACCTGCGCCCGCTCGCGCACGCAGTCGAACTGGTCCAGCAGTACGCCCAGTCGGTCGGTCCGTATCCGTCCCGTCTCCATGCCCGGCTCCCCTCACGGTCCCGTCCGCGCGGAGGCTAGCCGCCCGCCCCCAGCAAGCGCGACGGATTTACGCGGCCCCCGGTTCCACGCGGAAAGGTCTGCGCCAACTGAGCCTCAGATCAAGTCATGTGACACCGGTTCAACTTGTTTCATCGAATCGATCAAAGTTACGTTGCCCCGAGAAACTTTCGAACGGGGGTCCCTGTGGGTGTAGTCCTGCCGAGCGAGCTGGATGCGGCCCTGGACCTGATAGGCATCAACTGGCCCAACGTCGACGAGGACGACTACCGGGACATGGCCCAGGCCATGCGGGAGTTCGCCGACGACATCGACGACGGCGCCGCCGACGCGCACCGGGCGATCACCGATCTGATCGGCGGCAACGAGGGCCTCGCGATCCAGGCGCTGGAGAGGCACTGGGACCTCGTCAAGGGCAAGCACCTGACCAACCTCGCCGAAGCGGGCCGCGTGGCGGCGACCGCGCTGGACGCGGTCGCCGTGCTGATCGAGGGCGCGAAGATCGCGGCGATCGCCCAACTCGGCATCCTCGCAGCCGAGATCGCGGCTGCCATCGCGGCCGCGCCGGTCACCTTCGGGCTGTCCACGCTGGGCGGCATCGCGGGCACGCAGGCCACCCGGATCGCGGTGAAACGCATCTTCCAGGAGGTGTGCGAGGAGATCGCCTCGCGGATCATCGAGGTGGCGACGGGCCCGATATTCCAGGCCCTCGGCGCGATGGCGGGCGACCTGGTCCTGCAACTGGGCGGCAACGCCCTGGGGACGCAGAACGGCGTCGACCTCGGCCAGACCGCGAAGGCGGGCCGGGAGGGCCTGGACGAGGGCGTCGACAGCCTCAAGTCGGGCGGGGGCATGCAACTGGCCAGCGCGGGCGGGAGCTCGGGCGGTTCGATGCAACTGGCCGGTGCGGGTGGGGACGGCGGGTCCAGCAGCGGTGGCGGCGGCGGCCAGTTCAGCATGGACCTGGAGTCCTACGACCGCGCGGGCAACGGGCTCAAGAGCGCGGGCGGCAAGATCCGCGACGGAGCCGGCAGCAAGCTGGACCGCGCGAAGTCCTCGCACGGCCGCGCCCGGGGCAAGGACGCGCTCACCAACCTCCTCGACCCCATGGTCGACGAGCTCATGGAGGGGATCGGGAAGGGCGTCAAGCGCTCCGCGTCCCACCTCGACGAGAGCATGACCGGCGGCCTCAAGCAGATGGCCAAGCGCCACAAGGACAACGACGACGAGACCGCCCTGTCCTTGAAGCAGCTCCAGAAGGGCAACGACGGCAAGACGCCGATGTACCTCATGAGCGACGACGGCACGCTCAAGAGGCTGCGGACGGACGGCGGGACCGACAAGCTGACCCAGGACGACCGGGACCGCATCGGCCTCAATCTCACCGGCGACAACGCGGGCCGGCCGCTGCCGGGCGAACCGAACCTCAAGCTGCACGGCAAGCAGCGGCCGCGTCCCCTCAGCAACTCGGAGCAGGTGGAGCTCGGGAGCACACCCCTCTCCCAGGCCGTACAGCTCGCCCGGCACTCGGACAAGAGCTACGGCAACCACAAGCAGGTCAACGGGCAGGACAAGTTCGAGAGCAACAACTACGCGGCCGCCCGGTTCGACAGCGCCAAGAAGGACGACGGCAACTTCATCATGGTCGCCCGCAGTTCGGGATTCCGTCACTCCGAGCGCATGATCGGGTTCCCGGTCCTCCGCGACGGCGCCGGTGGCCGGATGACCGAGCTGTACACGGAAAGGGCTCCCTGTTCGTCCGCGCCGAACTGCAGCGCGTGGATGAAGGAAAGACTTTCCCACGTCGACGTGACGCACAGCATCGATTACGGGAACACCAAGGAATCCAGAGCCCAGGGCAACGCGGAAATGATGGATTATCTGGACCGCCTCAAGGCGAACCGGCACAAATAGGCACATGCTAGCATCGGGCACTCCGATCATTCGCAAGGCAGGCAGGTCACGAGATGACGTCCCCCATCGACCGGGAGACCCTGGAATCCGAGTTCGATCCGGAGGAGCTCACCACCTTTTCCGCGGCGGCGGTGGCAGGCGTCCGGCACGGGCCGAGTGCGGACTTTCTTCGCAATGTCGGCATCCCGGCCCGTCCGAATCCCTGGTTCGACCTCGTGGACGGTTCTCCGGAGCAGGTCAGGACGCTCGGGGACGCCTATGACGACCTGCGTGAGCGATGGACGGACCTGCCCGAAGGCGCCGAGGGCTGGCTGCTGCTGGGCATGGTGCCCTACGACGACATCGCCCTGGACGTGACCTCCGGAGTCGTGTACTGCCTTCCCGGCGACGAATCCGAGATCTATCCGCTGAACAAGGATCTCCCCTCCTTCGCCCACTTTCTCTATCTGCTGGAGAAGGAGCGCCCGAACTACGACTTCGAGTCGGAGCTCGAGGATATCGACCCGGAAAGTGCGGCGGCCCGCCTCACCGAGCGGATGCGGGAAATCGACCCGGCCGCACTTGACGTGAGCAATTCCCGCTGGCACGACATCCTGGAGTATGTCGCCGAACCCGAGGCGAGGTAATGGCGATGAACGGCAGCGATATCCGGCACATCGGGGAGATCGCCCTGCCCCTGACCGTCGGCCCGTATTTCACGACGGCCGCGTCCGACCCCGTCCCCCTCGCCGAGTTCGCCGGGTCCGTCGGGCGTACGGTCGTGCTGGACGAGTGCCGGGAGTGGGCGCGGTTCGGGTCGGACCGCGGGTTCGAGATCTGTGCCGACCAGGAGGGCGTCGTACGCGCCGTGCTGCTCGACTGGACCGAGGAGTCGCGGTTCGTGAACGCGAGCGCGGAGGCCTTCGCCCAGTCGCTCACCGCGCTCGACCAGGCCCTCGCCGCGATCCTCGGCACCGACGAGCCGCAGGAGGCGGCCGCCGCCTTCGCGGAGTTGGAGCAGCGGCTGCGGACCCTCGACCCACGGGCCTTCGAGGGGCGGGAGCACTGGTGGCCCCTCGTCCTCGACGACATCCGGGACACCGCGAGCGCGCAGTGGTTCACCGCCTTCGAGTTCGTCAACGACCAGGGCGAGAAGCAGATCGTCACGCAGGCCGGTGACATCGGCGTCCACCCTGAGGAGCGGCTGTGGGCCCGGTTGCGGGCCGCGGGTGTGCAGCCGGAGCAAGTGCTCCGGGTCCACACCGAGTTGGAGGCCTGCTTCATGCCGGGGCACTACTGCTCGCTGTGGCTCGGGCAGGTCTTCCCCGAGGCGCAGCTGACCCACAACTTCCCCTACGGGGAGACGGCCGAGTCCCGCGCCGAGGGCATCCGGCAACTGCGTGAGGCAGCGGCCCAGCAGCCGCAGTAGAGGGGATCCAGCACATCATGACCGTCGGTACCGTCCCGCCGGACATCGCTTCCTGGCCGCCGTTGGCCGACGACAGGCGGGCCGTGGGGCAGCAGTTGCTCGACTGGGCCGCCGACGGCGACGGACCGCGGCTGTGTCTGCTGCGGGGCGCCGCGGGCAGCGGCAAGAGCGGACTGCTCGCCTGGTTCCTGGCCGGGACCGTCGGCCGTCCGGGGCTCACCGTCCATGCCACCGTGCCGTCCGAGGGGCTGACGACCGAGAGCTTCGCCTGGGAACTGGGACGCCAGCTCGGTTACGGCCCCCTCTCCCCCGGCCGACTGCTCGACCAGGTCCGTGCGGACGAGCGACCGCTGCTGATCCTCGTGCCCGATCTGCACCGGGCCGGGGCCGGCCCCGCGGACCTGCCGGCGGCGGCACCGCAGACTCTGGTGGCCGAGCTCCTCGAGCCGTTGCTGGCCCTGCCCCATCTGCGCGCGGCCGTCGAGATAGGGACGTCGGGGTTGCTGGCCGCGGACGGCGCCGAGGTCGTCGATCTGGGCGCCGGGGACGGCGCGAGCGCCCCGCCGGCCACGTACACCGAGCTCGTCGCCGCCGTCCCGCACACGGCCGACGGCCGCCCCGACTGGTCCCAGGCCCCCGACACGGTGCTGCGGCACGTCCTCGGCGCGGCGCTGCGCACCGACGGCCCTTACGGCCAAGGAGGCGCCGTGCGCGGCCTGCTGGCCGACCCGGGGTTCCTGGTGCACGGCTCGGCCACCGCGCTGACCGCCGTCCTCGCCGACGAACGCGTGCCCGTGCCCGGGCGGCTGCGCGAGGTGTGGAAGCGCGCCGCGCCCGAACTGACGGCATATCACACCGACAGCGCCGAACGGGCCGCCCTGCTGCACGCCGCCGCCGTCGACACGGACCCGGATCTCACCGAGTACCTGCGGCCGCTGGCCCGGCAGCACTGGTGGTCCACGGTGTGGGCCCGGCGGGACCTCCCGGTGAACGCGCTGGCCCTGGTGCCGGGCGTGGAGCGAGGACTGCTGACCGCGGACCCGACGGGACGGCTGCGGACGTACGACGTAGGGAGCGGTGCGGCACTCCCCGCGCCCGGCGGGGACGCGCCGTCGTCGGTCGGCGCGTCCGACGGAGCCGCGGCACCCTCCGCCCGCTCCGCCTCCGTACGGCCGCGCTCCCTCGCCCCTCGTGACGCCCGCTCGGCGCTGCTGCTCGACCGGTCCGACGCGCTGCTGCCGCTCGTGACCGAGGACGACCCGACCGCCGCGTTCGCGCTCGAGCGGATCGCCGAGTACCACGGTTCGGCCGCGCTCGCCGGGGAGGAGTCCCTGGTCACCGCCCTCGGCAGCGGCGGCACCACGAGTCCGTACGCGGTCGTCGGCGACCGGGGCGGCACGGTGCACGTGTGGTCCCTGGGCGAGTACCAGGACGTGCCGCACTCCTGCCGTGTGCACGAACACCCGGTCACCGCCGTCACCTGTGCCGGCACCGCCGACGGGCTGACGCTCACCTTCAGTGCCGGGGCGGACGGCTCGGTACGGCTGTGGGAGACCTCGGCCGAGCCGATGCCGGTGCCGGTGCAGCAGCGCCGGTACCGGACCACCGCGCTCGCCGCCGCGGACACCCCCGCAGGTCCGGTGCTCGCCGTGGCCTGGGACGACGGCGAGCTGCATCTGTGGCACGTGCTCACCGGCAGGGTGCGCGTACTGCCCTGGCTGCGGGGCTGCGACGCCCTCGCGCTGACCCCCGAGGGCCTGCTGGCCGTCGGGGACACCACGGGGACGACCGCCGTACGGCTGCGGCTGGACGTGCTCTGGGAGCAGTGAGACGCCCTGCCGGTCAGTGAACCTCCGAACGCACCGGGGCGCCATCGGCCGGAACCGGCGTACTTGTAGGGTGTCATGAGCATTACGGGGGAGCTGTTGATCAGTTGAGCGCAATGTTCCATTTCGCTGCGGGCTCCCCCCTGTCATCGACACTCATGGGGGACCTAGTTCATGTCTTACCCTCCGCCGCCCGGAGGGCCGGGCGGCACGTATCCACAGGGGCAGGGAGGGTGGCCGCCGCAGCAGACCGGCGTGCCGTATCCGCCGCAGGCCGCGCCGGGTCCGTACGGCTATCCGCCGCAACCGGCCGCCCCGGTTCAGGGCTGGCCCGGCCCGCCCCACACGCCGTACCCGCAACTGCAGCCGCAACCTCAGCCTCCGGGCGCAGGCGGCGGTAGCGGTGGCCAGGGCGGCAGCGGTCTGAAGAAGGCCGTCATCGGGGTCGTGGTCCTGGCCGTCCTCGCGGTGCTCGGGATCGGCGGTCTCGCCGCCTACCGGGCCTTCGGCGACGGCGAGTTGCCCATGGCGGCCGGTGGTGCGCAGGGCGAGCAACTGCTCGACGAGGACGACATCGAGGAGTTGCTCGACGGCCGCAGTCAGGCGCTGAGGAGCGGTGACGAGGACACGTATCTCGCGCCCTTCACCGGTGCGGCCAAGGACACGCAGAAGAACCTCTACGAGAACCTGCGCAAGATCCCCTTCGCGCAGGCCGAGTACTCCGTCCTCAGCAAGACCGGTACGGGCACCGACGAGTACGGCGACGGAGCCACGGTCGCCCTGGACGTCGCCTTCGTCCACAAGATCCAGGACGTGGACGTCCGGCCGGTGTCCGAGTGGTACCGGTGGATCATCAAGCGGGACTCGAAGGACGCGGAGCCCCGGATCACCAAGGTGGGGCCCGCGCCCGGTGCCTTCGGTGCGAAGAACTACGTGTTCTATCCGGCGCCCTGGGACCTCTACGCGGACATGCACGTCGTCAAGAAGGCGCACACGCTCACGATCTCGGACAAGAAGCACGCCGCCGACACGGACCGCTACGCGCCGTACATCGAGAAGGCCGCCGCCGACGACATCGCGCTGTGGAAGGCGGACGGCCCCGAGGACACCGAGACACCCACGGGATTCGTGACCGTCCTCGAACCCGACCGCAAGACCTACTCCTCCCTGTACGGCTCGCCGTACGTCGAGTGGGAGGCCGGACAGAGCGTGGCGATGCCCACCTTCGACGCCGGCTTCGGCGGGGACAAGAAGGATCTGGAGTACGGCGGCGCCCGGATCAAGATGGACATGTCCGGGAGCCGCTTCACCAACGCGACGTACTGGCCCAAGCTCGTGAAGGAGATCTCCCACCACGAGTTCGCGCACGCCATCGTCCAGCCGCTGGAGGCCGCGTCCGGCGGGTTCGCCGCCGAGTCCAACACCCGCTGGTGGGTCGTGGAGGGCTTCGCCGACTACATGGCGTTCCGCTTCGACACCGAGCTCGGCGAGTGGAACGTCCGCAACGACGTCACCGGCAAGGAGTTCAGCGGCAAGCTGCCGGGCTCACCCGGATTCGGGGACGAGGTCGGCACGGGCTACACGG
Source organism: Streptomyces sp. SAI-135 (assembly GCF_029893805.1). Lineage (NCBI taxonomy): Bacteria > Bacillati > Actinomycetota > Actinomycetes > Kitasatosporales > Streptomycetaceae > Streptomyces > Streptomyces sp. SAI-135. The sequence goes on along the minus strand of NZ_JARXYP010000002.1, from coordinate 6,642,162 downwards.
TCAGTTACCTGGCCATCCGGTTCATCGCCGAGAAGAACGGCGACACAGCGGCGCTGCGGTTCGTCGCCGAGCACTACCGCGCCCCCGGCCGGCTCGACCAGCAGCTGCGGGAGGCCACGGGCATGGGGGAGAGCCAGTTCCAGGCCGCCTGGGCGAGTTATGTGAGGAGCCACAGCTGATGAGCACAGACGGCATGCAGGGGGCCGCCGGCGGAGGCTACGGCCATGAGCCCGGGACGGGGACCCCGCAGGTGCCTCCGGCGGCGCCGGTGCCGGGGCATCCGGCGGGGTCGCCTTCCGGGCCGGTGCAGGGGCCGCAGCCGGGGTACGGCTATCCGCAGCAGCCGCCGGCCCCGCCGCAGGGGGCGGTGCCGCAGGGCCCCGGGCCGCAGGGATCGACGCCACCGGGCCCGGGGCCGCAGGGTTCGCCGCCGCAGCCGTACGGCTACGGGTACGGCGGTCCGCAGCCTGCCGCGCCGCCGCAGGCACCCCCCGCCGGGTACGGCGCCCCCGGGTTCGGGGCCCCGCAGGCGCCGCAGGCACCGTCGCCGTCGCCGTCGCCGGGGTACGGTCCGCCGCAACAGCCGCCGCCGGGTTACGGGTTCCCGCCGCAGCCTCCGCAGCCCGCGCAGCCGTACGGTCAGCCCGCGCAGGGATACGGTCAGCCCGGTCCGGCGTACGGCCAGCCTGCGCAGGCGTACGGCGGGCCCGCGCAGGCGTACGGTCAGCCCGGCTCGGTGCACGGCGGGCCCGTAGGGCCGGTAGGCGCGCCGCAGCCGGGGGCCGGGCGCAAGAAGCCGGTCGGGATGATCGTGCTGCTCGTGACGGCCGTGCTCGTGCTGAGCGGGGCCGGCTTCGGGGCCTGGTACATGCTCGTCGGCTCGGCGAGCAACAACGTGCTGTGGAGCGTGGCCGGCAAGAAGAACGGCGACGACACCGCGGCGGTCCTCGGCGCGAAGACGCGCGGCACGTGGTTCACCGACAAGGCGGTGATCCAGACCATGCCCGACGGTGTGAAGGCGTACGACCTCGCCAGCGGCAAGCAGATGTGGGCCACCGCGCTCCCCGGCGACAGCAGCGAGGCGTGTGTCGCACCCGAGAACTCCGCCGGCGACATCGGGATCGTCGCCTACGGCGAGGGCAAGGCCTGCGACCACGTCGTGGCCTACGACCTCGACTCGGGCAAGGTGCTCTGGGACAAGGACCTCAAGCCCGGCGACACCACGTCGAAGGACCAGGTCTCGGTCGCCCGGGCCGGCGATGTCGTGGTGATCAACGCGGCGAAGGTGACGCTGGCCCTGAAGGCGGCCGACGGCACCACGGCCTGGGATCCGAAGAAGTTCGCGACCGAGGACTGCCCCAGCGGCGAGTTCACCGGCGGTAAGGCGCTGATCCGGGTCCGCGGCTGCCAGATCAACGACTTCGACGACCCCGACTGGGGCCGGAACTGGGACGAGGTCTCACTGATCGACCCGGCCACCGGCCGGCCGCGCTGGACGTACCACCACAAGGTCCCCGAGGACAGCTTCGGCGAGCTCGACGGGCGTGACGTCGTCTCGACCTCCCCCGTCGTCCTGATCCGGCACGGCGACGACGGGGAAGCCCTGTTCTCGCTCGACGACGAGACGGGGAAGGTGCGCAGCCAGTTCTCCCCCGCCACACCGTCCGAGTACGTCATGACCAGCGACTCCCGGGGCGGCCCCTGGTCGGAGGCGGGCACCTTCGGGAACACCTTCGTCATCAGCACGTCCGGCAAGAAGAGCGAGCACCTGCTGGCGGCCTACGACCTCGACAGCGGCAAGCAGCTGTGGAAGACCGACGCGGTCGAGTTCCGCTCGTTCTACCCGCTGCCGGCGGCCGGCGGCGACCGGATCCTGGCCTACAAGTCCAGCGACTCCAGCGACAAGGGGCCCGAACTGGTCCAGTTCGACGCCGAGGACGGCACGATGAAGACCGTCGTCGAGTACCCGGTCGACATCCGCAAGGGCATGTCCATCACCGCCCGGCCGTACTGGCACGACGACCGCCTCTACGTGTCCGAGCCGAACCCGTCGGTCGTCTACGGGGAGACGCCGTACACCCTGGTGGCCCTGCCCACCACCGACTGAGCACCGGCCGCGGTACGGCGGAAGCTCCCGTCGCCCGGTCCTTTCGGACTGTCGGCGACGGGAGCTTCCGCGTACGTCACTCGGGACGTCGGCCTCACCTCACCTCAGTGGTGAGCGGTGATGCGCGTCAGCCCCGAGCAGTCCTGCCCACCGGCCGGGTCCGGCTCGTACACCCAGTACAGGGCGGCGAGTTGGGCCAGCAGAAGGACGGGGACGAGACAGGCGGCGGCCAGGGCGGGTCCTCCCGGTCGCCGCCCGCGCCGGCGCAGCAGCACCAGTGTGAGCAGGGCCGCGAGGGCACATGCGGGGGCGGCCCAGGCGGTGACGTACATGCGGGTCGAGGGGCCCAGGTAGCGGCAGTTCTGGAAGGTGTCGCCGTCGAAGGAGAAGTGGGCGGCGAGGAGGCCCGCCGAGGCGAGTACCAGGGCCGGGACCGCCCAGGACCCTCGTCGGGTGGGAGTGCTCATCAGTACCAGTCCGGGTTGGGTCGGACGATCCGGATGTTCTGCTGGCCTTCGTGCTGCTCGGTGGCGGGGAGCCGCCCCTCCAGGCTGACGTTCTGGTACGAGTCGCTGTGCTGGGTGTACTTGATCTCGCCGTCCGGCATCACCGCGGTGACGATCGCCGCGTGGTGCGTGTTGCCCTTCTCGATGGAGTCGTTGGGCCCGGACTGCTCGTAGTAGATGATGTCGCCGGGCTTCACGTCGGAGCGCGGGACCTCGCTGCCGCCGTGCTTCAGCATGAAGTTCTGGTTGTTCTCGGCTGCGGCCCAACTGTCCGAGTAGGCAAGGCGCTTGTCGACGCCGTCGGCGCCGGTGCGGTTGCCGATCATCCAGGAGTCGTCGTCGGACGTGCCCCAGATGCTGGTCTTCTCCTTCATCCCCGCGTGCAGCAGGGCGTTGGAGACGAAGTTGGTGCAGTTGTTGCCGAAGTCGGTCGGGTCGTCCTTGTCCCAGTTCGCGAGGGCGTACTCGACCAGCTTGACCCGGTCGTACTTGCCGTTGCCGCGCAGTTCCTGCCGTACGTCGGCCGGAATGCCGTCGAGGTTGGCGACGGCGACGGGCTGGGCGAGCATGAAGTCCTTGCGCTGCTGTGCGCTGAGGCCGTTCCACCACTGCCGGACGGTGGTCGGGTCCTCGCCGACCGGGATGTCGCCCGCGAGCATCTGCATCTGGACGTGCGAGGCGTGCGTCTGGAGGTCGTTCAGCGCCTTGCCCGGATCGGTGAGTCCGGTCTGGCCGCCGAGCTTCGTGAACTCCTCGGCCGCCAGCCTGTCGGCGGCGGTGACCTGTTCGACGGCCTGGTCGACCAGGTCCTGCACCTGGGCCCTGTACGGCCCCATCTCCTCGGCCTCGGTACGGCTGCGCGGCGGGGGCCCCGTGACCGTCCCGTCGACGCCGATCTCGAGGCCGTACCGGGCGGCGAGATCCACGGCGGCACGCATGGTGCTGTGCGCGGTCTCGATGGTCGTCGTCATCCCGTCGGCGACCATGTTGACGGACAGGAGGATGTCGTAGGCCGCCTCCAACTGGTTGGCGAGCAGCTCGAATTCGGCGGCTGCGGCGGCGCCGACCTCGTCGGTCCAGTTGTCCTTCAGCGGCTTCGCGCCGTACTCCCGCAGGTCCTTCGCCGCGTCCAGGGAGTACTTGGCGAGGGCGTGCCACTCGTCGGCCGCCGTCGCCCAGGTCTTGGGGCGGGCGTTGTTGATTCCTTCGTACGACACCATGGTCAGGCCCTTCCGAGATCGTTCAGCCCGGACCGCAGCCGCGACTCGGCCTCGGCGTCCGCGCGGTCGTAGCCGTCGACGGACTCCCGCAGTTTCCGGCTGAGTTCGCCCATCCGCCGGGCGAGGGAGACCATGTGCTCCTCCCACTTCTCGGCACAGACCTTGAGCCGCACGGGGCTCTCCCAGCCGTTGCCGAGGTGGGCGCCGTACACCTCGTCGCTGGTGTCGAGCGAGTGGCTGAGACGCTTCATCGTCTGCTGGGACAAGGACTCGGTGTCATCGGCCGCGGCGCGTACGCGCACGGCGTCGATGTCGATGTCGGCCATGGACAACTCCCCCGATGTGAACTGGCTGTCGACGATCATGTTACGTCCGCGCCGGGACCCTTCACACGGCCTGCTCCCTCCTCCTACGCGCTCCCCTTGATCCGGCGGATACGCTCCTTCCCCTGTTCTTCTTCTGCTTGTTCTGTTCGAGAACCTCGGGGGATCCCATGAACCAGTCACCGTTTCCACCACCGCCGCAACAGCAGCCGCCGCAGGGGGCGCACGGAGCGCAAGGGGCGCAGGGGGCGCAGGGTTTCCACAACCCGTACATGCAGCCCGCTCCCCCGCAGCCGGGCTTCGCACCGCCCCCGGCCTACGGGCAGCCACTCATGCACCCGGCCCCGTCGTCGTTTCAGCCACCGCCGCACCCCTCCGGCCACCAGCCGAGCACCCGCGGCAACCCGGTCGGCGCGATCGTCCTCGGGCTCGCGGCCTCGGTGGTCGTCTCGCTGCTCTACACCGGTCTGATCGCGGCCACGTACAGGGACCAGACGGTCCCGGTGGCCAACACCCTGTACCTGGCCCATGCGTTGCTCAACGGAGCGGTCGTAGGTGCCCTGATCGGCAAGACGGCCGGTGGCACCCTCGGCACCCGGTTCGCCGCACCGGCCATCGCCGCCCTCGGCACGTTCTTCGGCTACACCAACGCTCTTCCCCTGATCATCGCCATCGAGGAAACCCCCCTCGCCGCCTGGCACTTCCTCCAGGCCAACCCCTTCTTCCCCACGAAGGCATGGTGGAACGACGAGGCCTCCGGCGGGGTGGACTGGTTCTCCCCGCTGGGTGTTGTGGTCGCGGGGGTGGTGGCGTGGGGGTTGGCGCATGTGATCAGCGGGAGGCGCCGAGAGGGGTGACGCCCGGCCGGGGTACGGCGACCCGGTTGCGGTCCGGGTGGCCGGCGTGCCCCGGCCACGCTTCAGAGCCCGCTCCGGTGTCCTGGAGCGGGCTTCCGGGCGTCACGCCGGTGGTGCACCCGTTAGGGACTGCTCTTCCGACGGCGGTAACGCCTGCTCTTTCCCCCGGTGTCCCTCACCCGCCGGCCGTGTCCCCACCGCCGTGCTCCATCCGCGCCACGGCCTGAACGGCGAAACCGACAAGGGGCGCCAGGACGCCCGCCACGGCCGTCCACACCCGCCAAGCACCGCCGTCCGGGACGAGCAGGAGTCCGGCGAGACACCCCAACGCCACGGCGAACCCCACCACGACGGGCCAGGACGCGGTCACGAGCCAGCCGGCGCCGAGATCCAGGGTCCGGACCCGCCGCTCGGGGTCCGGCTCGGCGGATTCCATGACGCCGGCTGCCTCGACCCGCTCGGCCATCTGGACCGGGACGGCACCGGGCAGCTGCCAGCCGTCATCACCGACGAACTCGGCCAGCACGTCCCGGCCGCGCCGCTGTTGCGGGTGCCAGAGGAGCCAGCCTTGAGCGCCGGTGAGGACGGCACCTGCGGCTTCGGCCGCCATCTGGGAGTGGAAGGGAACCTCCTGTCCACAGCCCTCCAGCACCAAGGACCGCAGCCGTCGGGTGTTCTCCCGGCGCTTCTTCTCGTCGGCCGCCTCCGGACTGCCGGGCGGGGGCGCGTCGATGTGCAGGCCGGATCCGGTGACGGAGACGCGCAGCGCCTTCCAGCCGGGGCCGACGGTGCGCTCGGGGCGACGCATGCTCTCCTTCCTCCACCAAAAGCCGAGTGGGCCGAGAGTCGCCAGCGCCCAGAAACCAGCGATCGCCCACGCGTCGCCGACCTGTACTGCTCTCCCCGCCAGTTGACGCTCCACATCCGCACGCTGATCGTCACCGATGGCACCCAGTTCGGGATGCCCGGGGACGTAGGCCACGTAAAGTTCGCTGCCGACTTCCCGACGGTAGTTCGTGGTCGCTTCGAAACCCGCGGGCACACCCTCACCTGTCGGCGAAGGAAGCAGAACGGTGAAGTCCGCTGTGGCATCGGCGGTGCTGTGACGACTCGCGGCCACCTCGTTCTCGATCCTCACGATGGTGCGCTGCTCAATCACCGCACCGGCCTCGGCCAGCACTGCACCGGTACCGGTTCCCCGCATGTCGACGGCGGCGAGGGTCACCCACAGAGCCAACATCGCGGGAACGGCAACCATGGCGCCGGCGAGACGGGCGGACATCCAGCGCGTGCCGCCCAGCCGCAACGGCACCGCACGCGCACCGCGGTCCGGGGTGGTCGAAGCGGTGCGCACAGCCCACCGGTAGGTCTCGCGACTGGTCTGTCCGCCCCCACGCACCACCGCCACGCCCCAGAGCACCAGACAACCGGTCAGAAGCACCGGCGCACCCCACACGACAGCCGCGCGCACCGGCGTGGCCCCCAGGAAGAGCCAGGCTGCCGTCGACGCCACGAGTGCGATCGGAGCAACTGCGGCGATGAACCTCCCGCAGCGGGGGAAGACGCGCAGACCGGCGACATCGGCTGCGTCGTTCGCGTCCTTGTCCATGGTCCATTCAGTGCTCACCCGAACGCTCCATACCTCTGCGGGTCGGGTCCTGCCCGCAGCGTGCCGACGTCGTCTCCAGCGTCTCTCTTCGCGTCGGCGACTGCACCGGGACGGTCCTTGCCCTCCTCCGCATTGGGATTGCCGTTGACCAGTCCGTCCACGTCCTTGGAGATGTTGCCTCCTGCTCCCAGCCCGAAGCTGATGGGAGCGTTGGTGGCCACATCCCCCACCAGCTGGTGCGCCCCGGAGAACGTCCGTCCCTCCGTGGCGCGATGTACGGCCGCGCTACCGGAGCCCCCGGTCAGCCCTCCGGCCACGGCTCCGAGGGCCATCTGAGAGGCGTCGAACCGCTCTCTGCCGTGAAGGTTGTTCAGGGTGTCACCGACGACCGAAGAGGCGGCCCCCACCACCGCGCCGTCGGCGGCCACGGCCCAGGCACCGCCCCCCAGCCTCGGAGCCAGCAGACCAGCCCCGTACTTCCCGCCCAGTGCACCCACGAAGCCGTTGACTGCGTTGTTGGCGAGCTCCGGATCCTTGCCCATGGCCAGGTTGGTGGCGATTCCCGTGCCAGTCCCCGCGCCCCACTGCACGCCCAGCTCGACGATCAGCCGCCATGGCCCGTTGCTCCTGGCCAGCCCGCGAACGTACCGGAACAACCGAGCGGCGCTACCGAGCAGGCGCCCCAACCTGGACGCTGCACTTCCCGCCTGCGCCGCCAACCGCACCGCATTCGCCGCCCCCGCCGCCGCCGAGAACCCGACCGTGACGAAGGACAGCGCGACGGACGCCGCGATCGAGACACCGATCTCGAGGTAGATCTGATGGATCTCGTCATTGATCTCCTCGATGTTGTCGGCGGCCTCCTCAAGCCCCCTGGCCGCCTGCTCGAAGAGCGGCACGGTCTCCTCGACCGCCCGGCCGACCTTCTCCCAGTACGCGCGGAAGGCCTCGGCGGACTCCCCGCGCCAGTGCTCACCGAGTACGCCCCGCACCCGCCGGTCGAGCCCTCCGTACGCCTCCTCCAGCTCCTCCCCCATCGTGCGCCACCCCTTGGCCGCCGCACGCAGCACATCGGGACGGCCGCCGGGATTCACCACCTCGATCCCGGCCTCGTAGACCTTCTCGGCGACGCTCTCCTCGCTCACCTCTTCCCGCCCTTGAACAGCCCGGCGAGAGCGTCGTCCGCCGCGGCGGAGTTCCTCGCGTTGTCCTTGACTGCCCGGCTCAACTCGTCGAAGTTGCGGGCCAGGTTGCCCAGGGACTCGACCATCCCCGCAGCCAAGTCGACGTAGGCCGACGTGACTTCCTCGGACTCCGTCAGAAACCCGAACCCGTCATGGATCTGCTCCGCCCCCGTCGTCCGCTCAAATGCCCTGACGGCACTCGCCATGTCATGGGCCCGCGTCTCGAACGCACCGGCCAGTCCTGCCATTTCGCGCGGGTCCAAGTAGAAGTCACCAGTCATGCGTCGCTCCGTACACCCATCCCTCGACGACCTTTGACGTGCACTTCCGCAACCGCACACCGCCCGAAGAGTCACGGACCGGCACACGATGGGGGGATACGGTCAACTCGGCTCCAGTGGGCCGTCGGGCCGACGGCGGCTGGTGCTCGGCACGCCCTGCTCTGAGCTCCGGGGCAGCGCAGTCGTTCTCATCACCTGGACGGCGTCGGCCGGCTGTGCACCTCGCCCTCGGGCCCATTCGGTGAGACGTTCCTCAGGTCGCCACCGACGTCCGGCAGCAACCCGCCGCGGGCACGGCTGGACTGCGCTTGAACAAGACGATCGGCAGCCCGATGAGCTGCCGATCGCCCGACCTGTCACGTCCTCTGGCCCACTGCCACCCCGCGACGCCTGCGGATTCGCCGTTTCTGAATCAAGGAATCAGGAGGGCACGGCCTCCGGTGCGCCGCAGCCGTGGCGGGCCGCCGACTGTTCCGCGAAGTGCCTCAGATCCGCCCGCTCCTTCTCGGTGAGCGGGTCGGACGTGAACCTCCGGACGCTGCCCCCGACCGGCGAAGCGTGGTAGTAGCCGGTACCCAGGGCGCCCGGGCAGGTGGCCGACGTCCAGGCCGTGGACCTGTCGATCCCCGAGGGCTTGTCGTTGCCGCCGTACTTGCCGTTGACGACGGCTGCGGACGCGTCGCTGAACGGACCGTATGCGGCGACGAGCCGCAGATCGTCCACGAGAACGCACGCCTCCACCGGCGATTTCGCAGCGGCCGTCTCGCGCACCGTCGGCGCCGACGTCATCCCTTCACAGGTTCCGGTGGCGGCGCCGGCCGACACGGTCCGTGCGCCGGCCGCAGGAGCGGTCACCTTGCCCGCATCCCCCGGCTCAGTCTCGCAGCCGGTCTTGTCCGCCGCGCGCTGCGCCGTTGCCGTAGCGGCCCGGGCGAGCTTGAGCCGTATGGCTTCCGTGACCTCGACGTCGAACGGCGAATCGGCCGTCACGAGGATTCCGCTGCCCTCGTTCGGTGACCAGTTCCTGCAGCTGAGGAGCACCGACGCGGTCGCCTCCTCGCCGTCGGTGACCATGAGCCCCTGCCATCCGCCGCTCAGCGGTACGGGAGAGGCCTTCTCATCGTCCTGATAGGCGCCGTACGCGTTCTGGGCGCCGGCCGTGGTCTCGACGGCGATCTCGATGCCGTCGACCATGCAGCGCGTCGCCAGGCCGGCAGGCTCCTTCACATCGCCCGACACGTCGAACTTCCTGCTGGAAACGTCGAATCCGAGACCGAGCACGGACAGCCCCGACTTCCCCGCGAGGTCCAGTACCGGGTCGGCCGCGAGCATCCCACTGCACGCCCTTGCGGTCCTGGCTGCCGGGTACTGGAGCTGGAATCCGTAGTACCCGGCCCCCAGGACGGCCAGCGTCACCGCGGATCCGACAAGCCGCCGCGTCCTCCCGCCGAACAGGGGCGATCTTGCTGAGTCACTCACGTCGACGCACTGCCCGAAGGGCTCGGGGAACTCGATCCGAGGCTCTCCGTGGGGTGCATCGCGGCGCACTTGAACACATCGCCGCCGATATACCGCGCGGCGATGGTCGCGGCGGAGGCGAACGTCTCGCGCTGACCACTGTCGAGGGTCCGGCTCGGCGGCATGTTCGCCACCTCGACCTCGAGCAGTTCGTGCTTGCTCACCGACCGCCCCTCGAAGGCGCAGGGGATGGCGACAAATGCGCGGTTCTTCTCCACGTACCCGACCGCCGAGTCGACCTTGAACGACTTGACGGTGGAGGCGTTGGGCGACCGGTACCTGTCGAGGTCGTCGAGGTCGTCCGAGTGCCAGAGATAGTCGATCCGGACGGAGTCCTCCTTGCCGTAGAGCTCGCACCTCCCCGCAGCCGTCCACTTCGCGGGAGAGAACTTGCTGGTCTTCTCCGAGACGACGCCGTCGTCACCCACCAGCGTCGCGAAGACCTGCCCCTTGAGGGTGCCGTCGCACACCGAGGTGCTGCGTTCGTCGACGCTGTCGCCACCTTGGCCACTGCACCCGGCCGAGACCAACACCGCCACTGTGACGACGGCCAGCGCCCTGAGGCGCTGTCGAAGTCCACGGGCGGCACCCTGCTCACGAGGACTCAGCACCGTCGACATCATCGTCCGCTCCCGGAAGAGTTCCACGTCGCTCCCGTGGTGTGCCCGTCGTCCGCCGCCCGCGCCGCGGACTCGGCCAGTGTGTCCAGCTTCTGCGGGGGCATGTCCACCCCCGCGTTCCTGATGGCTTCGCGGAGCGAATCCGCAGTGGAGTCCCGCACGGCAGCCCTTCCTTCCGCGTACCTGGTGTACGCCTCTTTCTGGGCCTCGTCGGTGGTGTCCTGCTGGACCTGGCCCACCACCATCGCCTGGATGTCCTCGACGGCCCAGCCCGCGATGATCCCGACGATCGGAGCCGCTGTCCCCGTCGCCGCGCCGACCGCCATGCCAAGGCCCCGCCCGGCCCACTTGTCGCCGGTCGCCACGGCATCGTTGAAGTCCTTGTCGGACGCCGAGTGCTCCTCGAAGATCGCCTGATCGCGGGCGTCGCTGAGGATCCCGGCGACGATGCCGCCCGGATGCGCCACGTTCTCCATCGCGGGAGTCATCTCGTCGTAGCCGGGGTGCTGCTTCGCCACCTCTTGCATCCAGATGGCAGTGTTGGCCTGCGAGGACTCGCTGATCGCGACATAGGCGTCCGGGTCGCGCCCGACGTTGGCGAGGAAGGGCACGAGGGTGCCGGTCTCGAATCCCTTGGGCGGATTGACGGGTTCGCCGAAGGGCTTGATCGTGCCCTGCTCGTTCCCGAACGCGGCTTGGACGTCCGCCATGTACTCGGCCGTCATGTTGCCCAGGCTGTCCCGCATCTCGTCCCGGGGAGAGCCACTGATCAGGTCAGGGTCGCCGCCGATGGTGTTGACGAGTTCGTTCATCAGCGCCGCGCGCTCGGCGGTGTGCTTCACCGGGGCTCCGTCGCTGTCGAAGGGGCGACCCGAGGTGGCGGATTCCATCGCGTGGCCCAGGTTGTTGTAGCCGCTGGGGTTCCCGGAGTCGCCCGTGTAACCGGCCCCCTCCGGCCAGTGCCGGTCCTTCAGCAGGTAGTCGAGGTGATCCACCTTCTCGCCGTCGATGGTGGCCTCGGAGGTGAGGAACTCGGTGGAGGCCTCCGGGTTGTGCCCCAGGGCGTCCATGAACCCGGTCATGGGGTCGAGCGCCCCGATGTTCGTCGAGCCCAGTGTCCGCGGGTACCCCCCAGTAGGCGTCGGGGTTCTGCCCGGCATTGGCGCCGTTCTTCTCCGCGGTGATCAGCGCGTCGCCGTAGTCCTGGAGGAAGTCCTTGTCCCACTTGCCCTCGCTCATCAGGCTGCTGGTGAGCTGGTAGCCGCTGAGGCCGTACGGCGACTCGGTGGGGTTGGCGTTGAAGTCGCGCTGGCCCGCCTTGAGGAGGTCGTTCTGGAACTTGGTGATCTCCGGGTCGGGGCCGCCCTTGCGGTGGTCGTCCGACGTGGTCGCCGTGCCGATGGTGGTGCCCAAGTTGGACTTGAGCTCCTTGAGTTGTGCGAGCTGCGCCTTGGAAAGCGTGGTGCCGGCGGGCGGGCTCATGAGCTCGTTGTACTTGCCGAGCATGTTCTCGCCACCGGTCTTGACCGCGAACTCCCGGGAGAACTCGGGGTTGTTCTTGTTGGCGGAGAGCAGCAGGTTGAGCTTGGTGATCTCGGCGTCGGAGAGCCGGCCCTTCTTGTTCATCAGGGCGGCTGCCTGGTCGGCCTCGACGGCGTCGAGGGTGGTGTAGACGCTGGTGTTGAAGCCCTGACCGTCCCCGTTGGCGTCGCGCTCCAGGGCCGAACTGGCCGCCTCGTCCGCCGCGGTGGCCGCCTCCAGGACGCGTGTCAGGCGGGAGACCAGCGAATCCAGCTTCGTCTTGCGTTCCTTGGCGAGACCCGGCGAGGCGGAGGCCGTCGGACTGTCCCACCGCGGGTCCACGTCCTCGACACGGCCGTCGTCGTAGACCTTGTAGTGGTCGTTGCGGGCCTCGTCGAGCAGGGCGTGCAACTGCCGCTGAGATGCGGCGAATTCACCGTGCGCGTCCAGCAGCAGCTTGGCGATGCGCTCCGCCTCGGTGGCGGCGTTCTCGTACTCCGTGCGGGCCTTGCCCATGGTGGTGAAGGCGGCCTCGGCCGCGTCCCCCTCCCAGTGGCCCTTGAGGTGGTTGACGACCCGCTGCTCGAACTCCCGCTGCAAGGCCTCGTACTTGGCCGGCAGGGCTTTCCAGGATGCGGCGGCATCGGCCAGTGGGGCGAGGTCGGCCTTGTCGAGGTAGGGGATGGAGACCATGTGCGACTGCTCCTTGTGAGGGGGTTCCGGTACGACTCGGCGGCTCGCCCGGTCGCCGCGCCACGGCGACGTCCCGGGCGGCCCAACTCACCCGAAGGGCGTGCTGATCGAGCGCTGCCGGGCCTGCTCCTCCTGCTCGGTGCGGGTGTAGTGACCCGTGGTGGTGTGGAGCTTGTCGCTGATCTCCTGAAGCAGGCTCTTGAGATGAAGGACCTGGGAACCCCAACGGACGTCCATCGTCACCAGGGAGCCCGCGGTCGCCCAGGAGCCCGCCTCGGCCATGCCCCCGGCGCTGTGCTTGTTCAGCCCCCTTGAGGCGCTCAGGCAGTCGTCGTCGGCACCGTTGTCCACGTTCTCGGTGTCGCCGCGCAGTTCTACGAGCGCGTTGGCGGCCTCGTCGAGGCGCTGGGTGTCGACGTTGGTACCGCCGCCTCCTCCGCCTCCGCCGCCTTCCGCGGGCACGGAGTTCAGCCGCGTGTGAGTGGATCCGCTGTGCGGCGCATCGAAGGGAGTACTCATCCCTTGTCCCATCCCCGTTGTGAAAGTGGCGGACATGCCCGGTTCGCCCACTCGAGCACGGAGGCCGTTGCGCCCGTACGACGTGAGATGCCCACTCCGGCCGAGCCTCGCGCCCGGCGACCTAGGCAAGGACATGCCAATCAGCAGGCCGAAAGATACCGGACCTTCCTTTGCGTGGCCCACCGCGGGCCGCAGTGTGGGACGCGCCGGTGCACGCAAACGGCTCGGCGGGCCGCCTGCCCACCGAGCCGTCACCCGCTCCACTGATCCTCAGCCCTTCGGTGCCTCGCCAACCTCCCCCGACGGCGCCTTCGCACCCACCGCCTCGCCGAAGTCGGAGTCCGTCAGGTCCTGCATGTCGTCTCGGCTGCTGTCCTGCTTGATGAAGTAGGGCTTGCCGGTACTCGCCACGTACCAGGTGACGGACTCCCCCTTGCCCGCCAGCACGACCGGTACCGCCTGCTGACCGTCCACCGTCGTGACCTTGCCCTTGGTCGCCTTGCTGCCGGCGTCGAGCGTGTCGGGGGCACTGAGCTGCTCCTGGTGACACCAGCCGGCGAGCTTCGCCATAAGCGCGTTGCTCGACGTGCCGTGGGTCCACTTCTCGGTGGAGAACGACTCCTCCCCGAGCGCGGAGTTCATGCCGCCGGCGAATGTCGCATCGGGCTTGACCCAGATGTCCTTGCGGATACGAATGACCTCGAAGGAACCCTTCTCCGCGATGTCGACTGTGCCGACACATTCGGAAGCGGAGAGCCGCAGATCACTCTTTCCGCCCCCGCTCTCCATCTTCTCGTGGAACGATCCCGCCTTGGCATTGGTCTTCATGCCCGTGTCGTAGATCTCCTTCGCGGACAGCTTCTCGATGCCGTTCGGCTCCGCGGCGGGACTGGCCTCCGAGGTCTTGGAGGGCGTGGCACCGGCTGCGCTCCGAACTGCATCACTGCCGCCTCCGCAAGCCGTAAGTGCCACGACCGCCGCGGCGCAAGCGAGGGAGGCGGCCGCACGGCGGGCAGACAGAATGTGTGTCTTCATAGGAAACCCCGTGAGTAATCCGTTTTCGGGCGAACTCCGTGATCATCTACCAACGATCACCCGCAACGCCAACTCGCCCCCACTCCGGCGCAGTTACCGTGGGCGCCCTGCAGGGCTACTTCTCCCGTACGCACGTTTGGAATCCCGCAGCGCGGCTAGCACTGCGGTCCGAGAATCGCCCTGCGGAGAGACCCCTACCGAATATCGACGCGACCAGTGACCGCGGATCCCGTGGATTGACGCCCGGTCCGACGTCCCCTGTGTCCTCCGCGACGGCGCCCCGAAAGACGAGGCTTTGGTCGCGGAGTGGCGGTTGCCGGAGCCGGCGTGGCAGACCTTCTTCGTCCAGTCCCAGCTGTGGCGCACCATCCGCATCCGCATCCGCATGCGCCCGGACCCACAGGTCCCCTTGGTACGCGCACTGGAAGAAAGCTGGGGGGCAGCCGCGTTGGGAACCTGCCGAGGCTCAAGGCTTCATCGCACTACACACGCGAACCGAGCAGGACCGTCTCCACCCCCTGGAGTCCCCGGTGAGGAGGCGACGACAGGTCGGCAGCGACGCAGACCTTCCACCTCAACAGCGCGGACCTGGTCGATCCTTTGCGAGACACCGACCTCGCGGCAGGCTGGATCTGGCGGGGGAGGGGTCTTCGGCAGACTGCGAGGCCGAACGGCCCTGGTGGACCCGTATCGACCGCACCGACGCACACGGGGCGTCCCTCACCCGCGAGACGGGGACACCGGCACCGACACCGTCACGGCCTGGTCGGCGGCCGACAAACTCATGGGCACCGCAGCTGCAACCACCCCGGCAGCTTCTTCTCAAAACCATCAGCCGGCACCCAGCCGTACTCGTGATGGGCGATGTCCAGAGCTCGCCTCGCGCCCAGGAGACGGTAGTAGCAGTCATCGATGCCCAGTCGATGCTTGCCCCCCGAGCAGGGAATCGGCGCAGGCACCCCAGGTCGCGGCGGCACACAGTTCAGGCGATGGTCGGCGAGGAACTGCCGCAACTCGCGCTCCTGCACCTGTGGGTCACGGATCCGTTCAAGACGCAGACGTTCCCTGTCCACCCAGATTCGGCGCCGCCAACGAGGTTTCCTGGCACGCCCGGTTACCGAACTCGGCACGTCGACCTCGAGAACAGCCAACAGAAGGAGCGGAATACGCGCCAGCACCCAGACCGGCGGGCCCCAGAGCCATTGCAGGAAATAGCGCGTCCACACACGCGGCACCGATTTGGGCGGCCTTGGGCCCCACTCTGCACCGGAACCGCCGGGAATTGCGCTCATCCGAATGCTCCAAGACCTCGATCGGGTATTTCCTTCGATTTGGATAAGCCGCACCGCATCAGCTGGGCACGTTGAGACTCTGCTTTGTAGCTGCTACCGAGGCGACCACTATCCGTGAGGCAGAGCCACTCTGTCGCATCTGCCGCTGACATGAATTCTGCTGCGGAGGATGAGACTGCTGGCCTTTCCATTTACGATGACACCGGCCGGACGCGTCGCATCCGACCTCGCCAGGATGACCACGCTTATCAATACCGTGTCACCTGCAGTGCGCACCATTCACGTGAAACCCATTCAATTCCCTAGACCCAACAAACTAGGCGTGACCGTAAGGCCACGCCTACTCAAGCTCAAGACAATCTTTGCGGAAACACAGTCCGCACCTCTACTGCTGCGGAGGCCATTGGCCGGGGGGCGGGGTGGGCTGCTGTTGGTACGGATTTTGCTGGGCCGCAGTAGGCTGCTGGTACGGGTTCTGCTGTGGCGGGGCGAACTGCTGGCCGCATTGCACGTGTCCGGGCGGGCCACCCGTGCCGTCGTTCTTATTCCTGTTGCGTTGGGACAGTTTCACGATCAGAAGAACGATCAGACCAAATACAACCAGTGCGACGACACCAAGGACGATGAAGAAAATCATCTGCTTTTGGTCTGCTTTCTCTTGTTCTGCAGAGTTCTCCATACCGGGCGTATTTGCAGTTGCCGCAGCAGATGGGCTGTCAGACCCTGCCCCCGGCACCTTGAGCGGTCCGTACTGAGAACCTGCGGGAATGTCATCCGTCAGCGCTGCGAGGGGACGAATGGTTCCATAACCATACTTCTCGTCCGGGAGGGAACTCTGCTTGACGGAATGCGGCAGGACGGCGGTCTTGACGAGACGATTCGCGATCTGCCCAGCCGTGAGATTAGGAAATTTTGATCGAAGCAGGGCAGCTGACGCTGACACGAAGGCGGTAGCATCTGAAGTCCCGTCCCCGATGGAGAGCTTATTACCGGGCCACGCTGCATGCACAATATCAGTGGCAGGCGCGCTCAGCATAACTTGGGGACCATAGTTGGAATCTCCCCAGACAGTACCGCTTTTGGTTACCCCTCCTACAGCCAAAACGCCGGGAGCTCTAGCGGGGAACGCGACACTATACTTCCCGTCATTCCCCGAGCCGGCCACAATCAAAACGTCATGCTTTAGGGCGTAGGAGATAGCTTCCAGATCTTCAGGCGACCCTCCGGCCGCATACAATTGATCAGTAATATCCATCGAAATATTAATGACGGATGCCTTCTGATCCACTGCATAGCGGATCTCGTCGGCGAAACTCGCAAGATCCGCGCGAATGGGGAGAATTTTTGCTTCCGGCGCAAGTCCCATAACCCCGTCCGCTGATCCCGGCCCGTGCCCGTGCCCAGCAATCAGCGAAGCCATCGCCGTACCATGCGAGGCTTGATCATCCGTAGCCTCCGGCGAGGCATCGTCATCCCCGTCGACAAAGTCCCTGCCCTTGAGCACATTGTTTTGCAGATCAATGTGCTCGGCATTTACACCCGTGTCGATGACGGCAACGGTAACGCCTTTACCCTTCGAAATCGTCCAGACAGAATCCGACTGCAGTGTTGTAAGCGCCCACTGGTCACGTCTGGTTTGGTCGGCAGAGGCAACAGGAGCCGCCGCCAGGATCAGCGCGCCCATCAATGTTGCGGCGCTCAAGGCACGCACCGTTCGCGTGATGGCCATTCCATCTTTCCTCTCCCGTACCGAACGTGGGCGCGGCCCGAAGGCCACGCCCACGCAGATTCAATCACAACAGCCACAGCGAACTAATGCGTCACCTATTGCTGAGGCGGCCACTGCTGCTGATACGGGTTTCCGTGAGAATTAGCGTCCTGCTGGTACGGGTTCTGCTGCGGAGGCAAGGGCTGCTGCCCATACTGCGGATATGCGGTAGGCCCATCAGGCCTGCCGTTGTTTTTCTTGTTACGACGGGACAGTTTAATGATCAGCAGAACGAGTAGACCGATCACGACCAGGGCTACAACTCCGAGGACCACAAAGAAGATCATTTGCTTCTGATCTGCTTTCTGTTGTGCTGCAGAATCCTCGGAATCAGACGATCCATTCGTTGCGGCAGCGGATGGGCTTTCAGATCCTGTGGTGGAAACCTTCAGCGGCCCATACTTCGAACCTGCAGGGATGTTGTCAGTCAATGCGGCCAGCGGGCGAATTTCGCCGTACCCGTACCTTTCATCGGGCAGCGAAACTCCCTTGGCCGAAGTGGGGAGCGCGGCAGTCTTAACAAGCCGGTTGGCAATCTGACCAGCCGTCAATTCTGGGTACTTCGAGCGCAACAAAGCCGCCGCACCGGAAACGAACGCGGTCGAGTTTGATGTTCCGTCTGAAATTCGAAGCTTATTTCCAGGCCAACCAGCGCTCACGATCCGAGTAGCGGGGGCCGACAGCAGGACTTCTGGCCCGCTGTTTCCACCGTCCCAACTCGTCCCATCCTGTGTCACTCCGCCAACGGCCAGAACGCCGGGATACTTTGCAGGGTACTGAATCAGTGGGTCTTTGTTTTGGTTCCCTGCCCCGGCCACAACCAAGACATCGTGTTCCAGTGCATAAGCAATGGCTTCACGATCGGCGACGTTGTCTTTGGTAGTGAACCCCGAAATATTGATGACCGAGGCATCATGGTCCACTGCGTAGCGAATTTCATCAGCGAAACTGAAGTCGCGGTCGGTGTCGTCCCTGATTGGTAGAATCTTGGATTTCGGGGCCAACCCCATCACACCGTCATTGCCGTCTGCCCCATGGCCGTGGCCAGCAATAACCGCCGCCATTTCAGTGCCGTGTGAAGGGTCGTCCTCGGAAGCGTCAGGCGATGCATCGTCGTCGCCGTCAGTGAAGTCTTTCCCCTGGAGGACATTTCCCTGCAAGTCCACATGCTCAGAATTCACGCCAGTGTCGATTACAGCAACGGTGACACCATTACCTTCTGAAATCTTCCACGCATCCTCGGCCTGCAGCGTTTGCAGGGCCCACTGAGCCTGTCTCGTCTGGTCGGCGGAAGCAGCGGGAGCCGCTGCCAGGACCAGCGCGCCGGTCAGTGCAGCGGCGCTCAGTGCGCACATCTTTCGCCTGGAGGCCATTACCGTCTTCCCTCTCCCAGTGACGAGCGTGGGCGTGGCTTTGTAGCCACGCCCACGCATCTTGTCACGTGCCCGTGAGCACCTAGCGACTACTCAATCACTCGAGGCGCCGCGTTGGTCTGCGGAGTCCAGGTCTCCTCGTCCTCGACCAGGTAATCCGGACGCTCGCCCTCGTGCTGCTCGTCTTCCTTGCGTCGCCCGGTGCGGGCCCCGGGCGCACCCGCAATGCCGCCCTTACGGACAGCGCTGGCTCCCTTTCCTGCGGCCCCGCGACTGCTGTGCAAACCCGAGCCGCCGGCGGTGCCCCTACCGGCGCCCGCACCGGACTTGGGCGTGCCACCCACTACGCCACCACGAGCCGTGCCGCCGACACGTCCGGCCGCGCCCTTGGCGGCACCCGCGCCACCTACACCGCCGGCACCGGCGCGTCCGGCCATGCCACCGGCGCCAGCGCCTGCGGCGGCTCGACCAACCATGCCGCCACGGGCTGCGCCAGCTCCAGCCGCTCCGCCAACCGCACCGCCGACAAAACCAGCACCCCCTCCGATGCCCCCTCCGCCAGCCGATCCGCCAGCGACTGGGCCGACACCTCCAGTCGAAGGTGCACCTGCGCGACCACCGGAAATGCCGTCAATCGCGGTGTTGACTTGAGGTTGCGTCGTGGACGGCTTGTGTGCGCCGCCCGTGATGCCGGAGGGCGGAGCTACAGACTTCGAGGAGCCGATTGCGCCAACCTGACCGCTGCGAGCGGTGCTTGAGGCTACGGCCTTCGGGCTTCGCGGAGTCGCCTCCGTTGGCATGATCACAGGAGCGGGTGCCACACCACCCGGATCACCAGGCCAGTCATCGCCATCGCTGATGGTGCCTGCGCCCGGCTTGGACGACGTCTTCCAAGACCCCATCTCCGCAGCCCGACTGTTATAAGCCGCCCCCAACGCCTCCATCTTCACAGCCATCCGAAGCTGCGCCTCGCGCCCCTCCGACAAGCTGCCCGCGTTGCCGTCGAGGGCCTCCTGGGAGCCGGCGCCGCTCTTGAGGGCGTTGTTCGCGCCCGAGTCGTCGCGGTCGCCCATGTTGCCGACGTAGTCGAGGGCGCTGGAGACCTTGCCCGGCTTCTCCATCGCCAGGACTTCGGGCTTGATCTCTTCCAGCTTCGCGGCGGCACCCCGCAGGGAGACCGACGTGTTGGTGGCGTACTTCGAGCTGTCCGTGATCTTCTTGCCGATCACCTGCGCCCGCGCCCTGAACAGATCCGCGCTCTGTCCTTCCCAGTGGGCGAGAACGTGCTCGACAGCAGCGTCGAGGCTCTCCTTGATCCCACCCGGCCCGACCAGGTCCTTGCTGAGAGCCTCCCAGGCCGTCGCGACCCTCTTCACGGTGCCCGGGTCGGCGTCACGGACCATGTCCTTCATCTGGTCCATGTCGTAGTTGAGCCCGAACGGCGTGGTGTGCTTCGCCGAAATGCACTGGTTCGTCTCGACGTACTCGAAGTCGTCGATGTCCTTGTCGCCCATGTCTACAGCCCCCTCGTATCCCCGTAGCAGGACATCCCGTTACTTCCTGTTGAACGCCGCATAGTTCTCCGCCTCAGCATCGCTGAACGCGTCATGCGTCCTCTTCGTCTTCTTCCCGAAGTCGTCCAGCACGTCTTCCAGGTGCGCGACGATCTCGTAGAGACGCTCCTTCATCGCTTCGTGGGCGTCGTACAACGCCTTCGCCTCACCGAAGCCCGTACCCAGCGCGCCCTGCGGCAGGTACGTGTTGCCCATGCAGCTCGACTTGGACGTCGTCATGTCCCTGATGACGCCGTTGAGCTTGGTGATCGTCCCCTCGATCTCACTCAGATCGACCTTGTACTGCTCAGCCATAATGCTCAGCTCCCCGTTGACTCCACGTTGTTACCCACACCCTGCTTGCGCCGCCAGTCGCTCAGGACCCGTCCGCCTCCGAACAGCAGCAGCACCAGGGCGAACCCCGCCGCCAGGACGTACAGCGCGTACCGTTCCGTGCGTTGCTGCTCCGACTCGCCGAGGACCAGTGTCGCGGCCTGGACGTTGGCGGAGTCGCCCGCGGGGCCGACCGAGTCCGGCTTCGGGCCGTCGGCCGAGGGCGTCGTCGTGTCGTCGTTGACCGCGGCGGCCGGGTCGATGACACCCCAGCCCACGAAGTCGTCGCGGCCCGCCTTGGTCCGGTCCGCCGTCTGCTCGATCTGCGTGATGACCTGCTCGTAGCTCCACTCGGGGTGCTTGGCGCGGATCAGCGCCGCAACCCCCGAGACGTACGGGGCCGCGAAACTCGTGCCCTGGTCCACGCAGTTGCCGCCGACCGGGACGGTCGAGACCATGTCGATGCCCGGTGCCGCGACGCCCACGAACGGGCCCGACTGGGAGAAGGGGGCGCGGGCGTTGTTGCGGTCGGAAGCCGCGACCGCCAGCACGCCCGGGTACGCCGCCGGGTACGTCTCCTTGACCTTGCCGTCCGCGCCGTCGTTGCCGGCCGCCGCGACGATCAGGGCGTCCTTCTGCTCCTGGGCGTACTTGATGACCGCCCGGAAGGCCGCGTCGACCGTCGGGTTCATCTTCGAAGCGGTGTCCTGCGAGATGTTGATGACCTTGGCGCCGGCGTCGGCCGCGTACTTGATCGCCTGGATCATCGTGCCGACGTTGCCGCTGCCCTGGTCGTCGTTCTGACGGACCGGGATGATCGTCGCTTCCGGGGCGAGACCGACGAATCCGGTGCCGTCGAGCTTCCTGGCCGCGATGATGCCCGCCACCTTGGTGCCGTGGCCCACCTTGTCGGTTCTGCCGTTGCCGCCGGGGTGCAGGTAGTCCTTGCCGTTGGCGACGGCGCCGCCCTTGAGCTGCGCGTTGACGGTGTCGACACCGGTGTCGATGACGGCGACCTTGACGCCCTTGCCCTTGGTGTCCTGCCACAGCTGGTCGAGGACCACGCGCTGCAGCGACCAGGGCGTCCCCTTGATGATGTCGGACGGGAACGAGCAGCTGGTGTCGTCGACCTGGAAACGTACGTCGTCGTCGGCCAAGGTGGTCCGCACGCGCTCGGCGGCGATGCTCGGTGTGGCCCCCGCCAAGGGCAGCCCACAGGCCAGAACCGCCACGGCGGCGGTGCCTGCGGCGCTCCGACGCGCGACGCGCGATGCCCCGGATCCCACTGTCTTACGTCCTCCCGTTTTGTTCCTGTCCAGGACGCATGAACCGGCTATGAGCGGAAAAGTCCATACGCCCCGTGAACCGCCGATGGGGGCGGGTGCGCGACAGCGCACCCGCCCCCATCAGGCGATCACGTCAGCCGCCCCAGATCTGGGCGTTCTTCGACTCGGTCGCCTGGTAGTTCTGGGCGGCACCGTCGAGGGCCTTGGCGATGGCCTCCAGCGTCTGCTGCATGGAGGCGGCGCGCTGGTCCCACTCGGCCTGCTTGGCGCGGTAGGCCTCCTGCGCCGAGCCTTCCCAGCTGGTCGAGATCCGCTTCACGCCGCTCTCGAGGTCGTCCAGCTGCTGGCGGATCTTCCCCGCCGTGCTGCGGACGTCCTGCGCGGCCTGGGAGATCGTGGCGAAATTGACAAGGATCTGCCCGGACATGTCTTTGTTGTCTCCTCAGTTGTGGGAATGGTCGGTCATACGACACGCACGCCGAAGCGCACGGGACCGATCATCCGAACGGGGACTGCGCAGCGATGTTCTGGATGGACGCGCGCTGCTCTTCTTCCGACGCCGCGTAGGCCTTGGTGCTCTGGTCGATCGCTTCCTTGATGTCGCCCAGGATCTGGTTGATCTTGGTCGCATCCTGGTTGACCTGGTTCTGCAGGTTGTTGTACGCGGTGGCCGCCGAACCCTTCCAGCCGCCCGTGATCGTGTCGATCACGGTCTGCAGCCGGCGGATCTCGGACTGAATCGAGGAGCTGACCGTGGAGATCTGGCCGCTGAACGCAACCATCTCCTCCTCGGTCATGGTGAACTGCTGTCCAGCCATGCTGTGTCCCCCATGAGACGTAGGAGTTCTAGGTAGACCCACACCTGGAGCGCCACCGCCGAAGGGCGGCAGGCGTACCCAGTCTGGTCCGGCACCACTCTAGTCGCATCCGCCGACAGAACGAACATCCGAAGGGTTCTGTAGCAAGATCGCGATGAACTCAACTCACCTTTTTCACAAGTTGTTTGCTACGCGCGCGCGACGCGCGTGATCCACGACGAGGGGCGCTCGACCAACCGCGCTGACTCACGCCGGACCCCTCCCGCAGGCACCGGAACACACCACGAGGGGCCCTCCCCCGGCCCAACCGGCTGAAGCAGAGCCCCTGAGGCAACAAGCGGCAACGCGGTGCAGCGGTGCCCCGGCGATGCCGCCCGTCTACGACCCCTGCGCCTGCTCCGCGTTGCCGCTGCTCAGTTCCGGGCCCGCCGCCAGCAGGTCCGCCCACGCCGCCGGTACCGCCACCGGCTTGATCTTGCCGTAACCGAGCCTGACCTGGGCGGTGTTGGTCTGCTGGGTGTCGGCCTTCTCGCCGCCGGTGACCGCGCTGTCGTTGCGTGCGGGAACCGAGTAGCGCAGGCCCGTGTCGGTGACGAGGAAGGTGCTGCCGCCACCGGCGTTGGCGCCCGTCAGGCGCTTCAAGAGCAGGCCGCTGCCGGGCGAGACGTAGGTCCGCGAACCGCTCTGGGAGAGGTCCTTCGGGTAGTCCTGGCCGGACCACACCGACATCAGCGGCAGACCGGTCCGCTCGTTCTTGGCACCGCCGTGCCAGACGCTGCACGAGATCTTGTTGCCGCCCTGCTCCCAGTGCGTGTTGGCCTGCACCACCGGCTCCTCGGGCCACCGCATCTCCTGCATCCACTCACCGGTCTCCGGGTGGATGTCGTTGAAGCCGACCTCGACCGCCTCCGGCTTCCGGCTCGCGTACACGGAGCTGATGAAGGGGCTGCGCAGCCACATCTGTGCCGCGAAGTCGGACACCGGCTGCACCTTGTTCTTCAGCACGATGTACTTCTGCTCGCCGGCGCCGGAGCCGGCTTCGAGGACCATGCCGACCTTGGAGAGATCGGGAGCGAGGCCGTCGACGTTCGCGTCCGCCCCCGCCTCCTCCGCCATGTTGGGGAACTCGAGGGTTCCCGCGACGTTCAGCGTCTTGAGGAAGTCCGGGCTGACGCTCTGCGGCTGCTTCCCGTCGCCGAACACCGCCCGCTCGATGTCCTGGAGGGAGTTCTTGCTGGCGAGCCGCCAGGCCTTGCCGCCGACCAGATAGGCGCTGCCGTCCGCGGTGACCATGTACCGGGGGCCGTTGCCGCTGAGCGAGGTGGGGTCCTTCGGGCCCTCGATGTAGAGGACCTCGCGCTGGTTCAACTCGCCCTTGTTGTGCAGGAGTTTGTTGTAGTCACCCTTGTCCAGCACGTAGGTCGCGCTGACGGGCTGCCCGTCCTGCCCGGGCGACTGGCACAGCGCCCAGGTCTTGACGGTCTCCGCGTCCGAGGCGGACGGCAGCCGGTCAGGGGCGAAGGGGATGCCGACGGTGGCGCCCATCGGGTACTTGCTGTTGTCGAGCACCGACTCCTTGATCTTCATGACCTGGGGGTTCTCGCCGTTCAGCAGGAGCTTGGCGGACGCCAGGTTGAGGACCGGGTGCAGGCTGAGCTTGTTCTCGCCCTTGGTCTTCACCAGCACGTAGCGCGTCGTCGACTCGCTGCCGACGAGGATGTTCTTGCCCTGTTCGTCCCAGCCCTTCGGCGCGGTCGGGCTGAGCATGCCCCAGGCGCCGAATCCGATGAGCACCAGCGCAGCCACCCCGAGACTCGGCAGGACCGTCTTGAGCGGACGCGGCGCGGCCTCTTCCGAACCGTGCGGGGACGGCTGAAGAAACGCCGCCACCGTGCGCCTGCGCGCGAAGGAGTAAGCGTTCAGCTCATCCCGACGTGTCGCCATCGATGGGTCAACTCCCCGTTTTTTCGCTTTGTTGCCGAATGCGGAACTCCCCAGGGCCGCCCGGTACTCCGTGGCGTTTGCTCCTGCAGGGGCCTCTACTATGCCGTGTGACGATCGCACCGTACGGTACGGGGTACGGTGATCCGCCGCCAGCTCGAGTCGCGGCCAGACAATGCAAAGGGGTTGTACCGGGGGATGAGCACTGCGACCAGGTCCCGGCGCCATAACGGCAGCCGTCGTACCCAGGAGAACCAGGGGCCCGGTCAGGTGCCCGAACCGGCACAGCCGGCCCCGGCCCGGAGGCCCTCCAGTCCGGCCTCGCCGTCGCTCGCCCGGCGCCCCGGCAGCATCGGCCCCATCCGGGTCCAGCAGCTGGTCGGCTTCGAACTGGCCGCCGCGGTCCTGCTGATCGGCTGGCTGCTGCGCCCCATCGGACTCACCGTCGGCATCGTGCTGGCCGTACCGCTGGTCCTGGCCGGACTGCTGCGCCGGCGCGGGCCGCCCGCTGCCCGAGTGGTTCAGCACCGCCCGCGCGCTCCGCGACCGCCGCAAGCGCAACGCCGAGCCCGTACCGCCCGGCACCGACCCCGGATTCGCCCCGGCCGTCGAATGCGACCCGGCGCTGCGCACCTACAGCTTCCAGGACCGCGAACAGCGCGAGATCGGGATGCTCGGCGACGGCACCTTCCTCACCGCGCTCGTCCAGGTGCAGGCCGCGGACACCCCCCTGCGTCCTTCCTACGGCACCGGCGACATCTCCCTCGACCTGCTCCAGGGCCTGCTGGAGGTGGACGACATCCGGCTCGCCTCGGTCCAGGTCGTCCAGCACACCCAGCCCGCGCCCGCCCCGCACCTGCCCCCGCAGGCCATGGCGGTCCGTTCCTACGGGCCGCTCCAGGCCCAGAGCATGACACCGGGGCTGCGCATCACCTGGGTCGCGCTCAAGCTCGACCCGGAGCTGTGCCCGGAGGCCGTGGAGGCCCGCGGCGGCGGCATGCAGGGCGCCCGGCGGGCGCTGCTGCGCGTCGCCGACCAGCTGGCGAGCCGGCTCATGGGGGCCGGTATGCAGGCCAAGGTGCTGAGCGAGGCGGACATCTGCGGGGCCATCGCGACCTCGGCCTGCGTCAACCCGATGGCCACGACCGGCGGCGCCGCCCTGGACGGCAGCCGCTCGGGCCGCCGTACGGCCGAGACCACCCGTACCTGGCGCTGCGACGACCGGCTGCACACCACCTACTGGGTCTCCAAGTGGCCGCAGTTCGGCGGCGGCGGACCGGCGTTCCCCCGGCTGGTCGGCGCGCTGACCTCCGCGCCCACGCTCGCGAGCACCTTCTCGCTCACCATCAGCAGGCGGCGGGGCAAGGTCCTCGCCCTGTCCGGACACGTCCGCCTGACCGGTCGCGGTGAGAACGAACTGGGCGAGGCCGCACAGCACTTGGAGCGCGCGGCGTCCGCGTTCAAGCTCGGTCTCGTCCGGCTCGACCGTGAGCAGCTGCCCGGAGTCCTGGCCACCCTGCCGCTGGGAGGTACCCGCTGATGTCCACTCCCACCATGCGTCCCTCGGGCCGCTCCGGCTTCGGGTCGTCCACCCCGGGCTTCCCCGGGCAGCGTCCCGGGCATCTGCCCCGTTCCCCCGAGCCCGCCCGGCTGGGCCCCGAACGGCGTCTGCGCGCGGCCTTCGGTCTGCTCGGTCCTCGCCGTGAGCGCCATCTCGTCGACGCGGACGTGCTCGCGCAGCTGACCCTGCCGGTCGGCGACGACGGTCTGATCCTCGGCATCGATCCCGACAACCGGCCCGCGGTGCTGGGGCTGTGCCGTCCCACCCGGCTGGACATGGTGCTGGTGGGCGGCACCTGGCTGGCCCAGGTCATCGCCCTGCGGGCGGCGGCGATCGGCGCCCGCGTGGCCGTGGAGACGGCCCGCCCGCAGCTGTGGGCGCCGATGGCGCAGGCGGCCGGCGGCGGCCAGCAGTGCGTGACGGTCCACCAGGTGGGGCGGATCGCCCCGCAGGGCCCGTCCCCGGCCAGCCCGGTCCTCATCATCCGCGACCTGGGCATCCGTCCGCCGCGCAGCCGTCTCACCACGGCGCCCTGGCAGTCGGTGCTGACCCTGCTCCCCTATCTCGGCCCCACCGCGCCGCGTCTGCTGGCCAACGCGGACGTCGTCGGCGTCCAGCGGATCTCCCCGCAGGAGTCCGAGGTCGTGGGCAAGTCGATGCGGTTGCCGCAGGGGGACGCGGCCTCCCTGCCGTCCCTGTCCGACAACGTCGCCCTGTGGTGCACGCAGAAGCACCGGCAGTACGTGATGACCCAGCCCACCGACGCGGAGACCGGCCTGCTCGGGGCTCCCCGCCGCATGGACTGACGGGCGGCCTCGGGGTGCGGCCAAGGTCTCGGCCCCTCACGCGAGTTCGTGATCGAACCGTTGCGCCGTGTGAGGGGCCCCAGGCCAAGTAGGGTGCTGCTGCACGAGGTTCGCTCATGAGAAAGGGCCCGCCGACCATGACTGACGCGGACGACATCGCCGCAAAGACACCGGACGAGGACGTCAGGGCGCGAAAGGCGAGGGAACGGGACGAGCTGTACGGCCTGGACATCTCCGGCGTCGAATGGCACAGCGCGCCCGGCACCGAGGAACACGAGGAGCGCGTCGAGATCGCCTACCTCCCCGAGGGCGCGGTGGCCATGCGGTCCTCCCTGGACCCGGACACCGTGCTGCGGTACACGGAGGCGGAGTGGCGGGCCTTCGTACTGGGCGCCCGCGACGGCGAGTTCGACCTGGAGCCCGCCCCGCACCAGGGCGGACCCGCCACCGAGCAGGCCGAGCAGGCCGAGCAGGCGCAGTAGACAGTCCGGGGCCGGGACGGAGCCGGCCGTCCCGGGCCGCCGGAGACAGACAACCGTCACAAGGGCGACATCAAGGCAGGCACCGCTCCGTCGCGTGCGAGCGCACAGCGGACGGGCCTGCCCCGCCGAAGCCTGTGGCGTTTACGCTTGATGCGGGTGCGGCGTAGGAACCCACGGGTGGGTTGTTCGCGTCCAGGGGACTCAGTGGGATCGGACAACAGGAACGGTCGCCCCCAGCCCGGCACATGAGTGCCCCCACACGGCACGAGGGTGCTCGACCAACCAGGAGGAATTGTGCAGAGCGATCGGGACGGGCTGCGCGCGGGCTGGACCACGCCCAGCGACGACCAGTCCGACGCGGAGTCCGCCACCGAGATGACGGGCGAGTTCACCATCGACTACGCCGCCCCTGCCTGGTACACGCAGAGCGCGGCGCCCGAGGCCGAGCCGGCGCCTCCCGCGCCCGCCCCTGCCCCCACCGCGCCTGCACAGCACCCCGGTTACCCCGATACGTCCGGTTCCGCACCGTCGGCTCCCGCTCCCGGCCCGCAGCTCGACCCGTCCGCGGGCACGTCCGGTGCGACCCCGCCGCCTCCGCCGCCGTGGGCGGGAAACCCCACGGCCCCGCAGCCGCCGGCTCCTCCGAACCCCCAGAGCGGCTACGGCTACCCACAGCCGCCCGCCCCCCCGAACCCGCAGGCCGGGTACGGCTACCCGCAGCCCCCCACACCCCCGAACCCCCAGAGCGGCTACGGCTACCCACAGCCGCCCGCTCCCCCGGTGCCCGCGGCCCCCGCGCCCCCTGTGGCCCCGGCGGCCCCCACTCCTCCCGCGACCCCCGCGCCCGCCACGGCGTCGGCGACGCCCGCGCCTCCGGTCGCCCCCGAGCCGCCCACGGCCCCCGTGCCCCCCGCGCCCCCGGTCGCCCCCGAGCCGCCCACGGCTCCCGTGGCGCCCGCGCCCCCGGGGCCGCCCGCCGCTCAGAGCGGCACCGACACCGCCGCGCCGTCGACCGGCGAGGCCGCGGAAGGCCGTACCGACACCCCGTCCGCCGCCGCTACGACGGCGAGCGCCCCGCAGCCGCCCGCCGCCCCGTCGGCGGACGCGTCCACCGCACCCGAGCCGACGTCCTCCGGCGAGGCTCCGCAGGCGACCCCGGAGGCAGGCAGCCCTGCCCCCACCTCGGGTGAGACGGCATCCGGCGCCGACGACGAGAGCACGGACACCGCCCTGACCCCGTCCGGCGCCGAGGCCACGGACCCGGAGCCCCCGGCCTCCGCCGACGACACCGGAACCGGCGCGGACCCGCGGACCCCCGCACCGGAGGCCCCGGCCGCCCCCGCTGCCCAGACGGCCGCTGCGGAACAGCCCCCGGCCGCCCCGAACTCCGCTCCGGAGCAGCCCGAGGCCGCGCAGCCCCCCGTACCGGAGCAGCCGGAAGCCCAGCAGGACGGCTGGCGGCCGCCGCCGGCCCCGCAGGGTGCCGTCCCGCCGCTGCCGCCCCAGTTCGCGTCGGCGGACTCCGGTGCGGCGCCGCCGTCGGCCCCGGAGTGGACGACGGGCGGACAGCCTCAGCCGGCCGCCGCGCAGCCCGGCACCCCGCAGCCGCCCGCCCAGCCGACCGCCGCCCCTGCCCAGCCCCAGGCGCCGCAGCCCGCGCCCGCCGGCTGGCCGGCCACCCCGCCGCAGCCCGACGGCCCGGCGGCACAGGGCGGTTACGGCTTCCCGCAGCCTCCCGCGCCCCAGCCCCCGCAGAGCGGCTACGGCTTCCCGCAGCCGCAGCCCCCGGCCCCGCAGCCCGGCCAGAGCGGTTACGGCTACCCCCAGCCGCCCGCTCCCCCGAACCCGCAGGCCGGGTACGGGTTCCCGCAGCCCACCCCGGGCGGTTACGGCTACCCGCAGCCCCAGCAGCAGGCCCCCGGCCAGCCCGTGCCGCCGGCCCAGCCCGTGCCGCCGGCCCAGCCGGGACAGCAGCCGCAGCCCCCGCAGGCGCCCCAGCCGAACCCCTACGCGGGCGCCCCCGGCCAGCCCGGCGTGGACCCGCGCACCGGTGCCGCCTGGCCCGCCGCCGTCCAGCACGACCAGCGGCAGCAGGTCGCCGGCGCGGGCGCTCCGCTCGGTTACAACGCCGCGGTCGAGCTGACCTCGGACAGGCTGGTCAACAGCAAGAAGCAGAAGGCGAAGAGCAGCCGTCCCACTCCCGGTGGGTCGAAGTTCAAGCTCGGCGGCAAGAAGGAGGAGCAGGAGAGGCAGCGCAAGCTCGACCTCATCCGCACCCCGGTGCTGTCCTGCTACCGGATCGCGGTGATCAGCCTCAAGGGCGGCGTGGGCAAGACGACCACGACGACCGCGCTGGGCTCGACCCTGGCCACCGAGCGGCAGGACAAGATCCTCGCCATCGACGCCAACCCGGACGCCGGCACGCTCGGCCGCCGGGTGCGGCGCGAGACCGGCGCGACCATCCGTGACCTCGTCCAGGCGATCCCGTACCTCAACTCGTACATGGACATCCGCCGGTTCACGTCCCAGGCGGCCTCGGGTCTGGAGATCATCGCCAACGACGTCGACCCGGCCGTGTCCACGACGTTCAACGACGAGGACTACCGGCGCGCGATCGACGTGCTGGGCCGCCAGTACCCGATCATCCTCACGGACTCGGGCACGGGTCTGCTCTACAGCGCCATGCGCGGGGTGCTCGACCTCGCCGACCAGCTCATCATCATCTCGACGCCGTCGGTGGACGGCGCGAGCAGCGCCAGCACCACGCTGGACTGGCTGTCGGCGCACGGGTACGCGTCCCTGGTGTCGCGGTCCATCACCGTGATCTCGGGTGTGCGCGAGACCGGCAAGATGATCAAGGTCGAGGACATCGTCACCCACTTCGAGCAGCGCTGCCGCGGTGTCGTCGTCGTGCCGTTCGACGAGCATCTGGCGGCCGGTGCCGAGGTCGACCTCGACATGATGCGGCCGAAGGTCCGGGAGGCGTACTTCGACCTCGCCGCGATGGTGGCCGAGGACTTCGTGCGGGCCCAGCAGGAGCAGGGCCTGTGGACCGGGCAGGCCGGCCACCAGCCGCCGACCATGGCTCCCCCGATGCCGGGCCAGCCGCAGCCCCAGGCCCAGTCCCCGGCCGCGCAACCGCCGTTCCAGGGCTTCCCCGGCGCCCAGCCCGGCCAGCCGTGGCAGACCGGTCAGCCGGGTCACCCCGGTCAGCCGCAGCCCGGTTTCCCGCAGCCGCCGTACGACCCGAACGCGGGTCAGCCGCCGCAGCAGTAGCCCACGAAGAGGGGGCCGGCACCTTCACGGTGCCGGCCCCCTCTTCCATGCCTTGCTCAGACGTCCGCTTCCTCGATCAGCTCCCGGCACCGCTGCACATCGGCGGCCATCGCCTCCAGCAGCGCGTCCAGCGAGTCGAACTTCTGCTGCCCGCGCACATAGGCCAGGAAGTCCACCGCCACGTGCAGCCCGTACAGGTCGAGCCCGACGCGGTCGATGGCGTACGCCTCCACCGTGCGCTCGGTGCCGTCGAACTGCGGGTTGGTGCCGACGGAGATCGCGGCCGGCATCGCCTCGCCCTGTGTGTGCAGCCAGCCGGCGTAGACGCCGTCGGCGGGGATGGCGGTGTGCGGGAGGGTCTCGACGTTGGCGGTGGGGAAGCCGAGTTCACGGCCGCGCTGGGCGCCGCGGACGACCACGCCCTCGACCCGGTGCGGACGGCCCAGGATCTCCCCTGCGCCCTCCACGTCGCCCTCGGCGACCAGCCGCCGGGTCAGGGTGGAGGAGAACGGCTCGCCGCCGCCCGCCGCGCCGGTCACGTACAGGTCGACGACCTCGACCTCGAAGTCGTACGTCTTGCCCTGCTCGACGAGGAAGTCGACATTGCCCGCGGCCTTGTGCCCGAAGCGGAAGTTGGGGCCCTCGACGACCGCCTTGGCGTGCAGCTTGTCGACGAGGACCTTGACGACGAACTCGGCGGGCGAGAGCTTCGAGAACTCCGTGGTGAACGGGAGGATCAGCAGTGCGTCCACACCCAGCTCGGCCATGAGTTCGGCGCGGCGGTGGTGCGGGGCGAGCAGCGGCGGGTGGCTGCCGGGGCGCACGACCTCGCTGGGGTGCGGGTCGAAGGTGACGACCACGGACGGCACGCCCAGCTCGCGCGCCCGGTCCACGGCATGCCGGATGATCAGCTGGTGCCCGCGGTGGACCCCGTCGTAGGAACCGATGGTGACGACGCTGCGCCCCCAGTCCTCGGGGATGTCCTCCAAGCCACGCCAGCGCTGCACTGTGACCGCTCCTCGTCGAACCCGTGTCCGTATTGACTCTTAAGACTTGCGCAGGTCTAAGGGTGCCATGCCGCGTGCCCGTCGCTCGCATCGGCATGGGGGCTGTGACCCGACGCACGCGCCCGTGGGGCTTTCGCGTCACCGGCTCAGGCCGGGACCCGGACCCCCGCGAGGTTCTCGATCATCCGCCGGGTGCCGGGGCCGACCACCGCCGCCCACTCCCGCGGGCACTCGGCGAGCCAGCCGGCCACCAGCCCGGCGAACCCGGGGACATGCCGGCCGAGGTCGACGAGACCGCGGTCGAAACGGTCGGCGCCGTCCGGGGTGCGGACGAGGAGGAGGCCGATGCGGTGGACGAGGTCGCGGACGTCGGCGTCCGCGCGGGCGGCGACCGCGGGCAGCAGGGCGACCAGGACCGCGGGCTCGCTCTCGTGGTCCATGAGGAGGTCGAGGAGTTCCTGGCGCAGCGGGCGGGAGGCGGGGGCGCCGGGCCCGGCGAGTACGGCCGCCAGCGCGGCGCGCACCCCTTCCGGACCGCCGTCCAGCAGACCGGTGACCAGCGGGAGCAGCACGGCCCGGGCGGCGGGCCCCTGGTCCAGACGCCGGTCGACGTACGCGGCCACATCGCCCGCGGTCTCCGGGCGCCGCTCCACCACCTCCCGCACGAGCCCGGCCACCCGGCGGGCCAGCGCGGGCGTGGTGACGTCGGCGAGCGTGCGCAGCGCGTCCCCGGCGCCCGGCCTGCGCAGCCGCTCCCGGAAGGCTTCCAGGACCGGACCGGGGTCGGTGGCGAGCGCGGGGACCAGTGCGCTCGGCGGGAACTGCGGGTCACCGGCGGCGAAGTGCCCCAGTGCCTGCGGGAGATGACGGGCCCGCGTGCGGGGATCGCGGACCAGCAGGGCGAGCGCGCCGCCGTGCAGGGTGCAGTCCTCGGGGCGGGCCAGCAGGGCGAGGGCCGTGTAGCGCAGGAGTTCGCGGTCGGCGTCGGTGCGCACGTGCGGGGCGGCACGCAGTCCGTAGGCCACCGCGGCCACCCTTCTGGCGGGCCGCTCGTCGTGCGCCCACCGGTCCACGGCCCGGCACACCGCCGACGGCTCGTCCTCGGCCAGCACGGCGAGCAGTTCGTCGGCCCGCCGGTGCGCACAGCCGACGAGCACCTCCGCGAGGTCGTCCAGGGCCCGGCTCCGGTGCGTGTGCAGCAGCGCCTGCGCGGCCTTCGCCACGGTCGCGTGCGGAGTCGCGGGCAACGGCCGCTCGTCGTCGAACCAGCGGGCGAGATGCGGCTGTACGGCGGTGGGGTCGGCGGCGAGCAGCTCCGCGACGGCGTCCAGGAACCGGGGGCCGGGTTCGTGCGGCGGCCCGTCGGCGAGGAGGAGACGGCGCAGCAGCTCGAAGCGGGTGCCCGGCGAGAGCCGCAGGGCGGTCCAGAAGGCGGGCCCGAACACGGGCGGGACCGGCTCCTCCTGGCGGCGCCGGGCCACGAGGCGGTCGGCGAGCTGCCTCAGGACGTCGGTGTACGGCGTCGCGTCGGGCACCCGCAGCAGAGTCTCGGCGAACAGGCGGGCCGCCCACCAGGACTGCGGGTCGGCGTCGAGGGCGTGCAGCAACTCCTCCAGCCGGTACGCCAGTTGCGGTGTGCCGTGCTGGCGGGCGACCAGGAGCAGGGCCTGGACGACGGGACCGATGCGGTGGTGCGGGACGGGCAGGGGGTGGGCGGGGCCGGTGCGGCGGCGGTGGACCAGGACGCGCAGGGCCTCGTCCAGGTCCAGG
Organism: Streptomyces sp. SAI-135; assembly: GCF_029893805.1. Taxonomy (NCBI): domain Bacteria; kingdom Bacillati; phylum Actinomycetota; class Actinomycetes; order Kitasatosporales; family Streptomycetaceae; genus Streptomyces; species Streptomyces sp. SAI-135. The sequence goes on along the minus strand of NZ_JARXYP010000002.1, from coordinate 6,608,903 downwards.
TGCATGCCCTGGATCCAGTCGGCGAGCTCCTCGTGGGCGAAGCGGTAGCCGCTGCCGGCGGGGACCAGGAGGCCCTCGGCGAGGACGGCGGAGGCCCAGCCGGTGCCGCCGAGCCGCTTCGGGGCCCGGCCCCAGGGGAACACCGCCTCGAACGACTCCCGGTCCAGTGCGCCCTGGCCCGGGCCGAGGCTGCGGCGGGCGGCCTCGTGGACCTGGCCGGAGACCTTCGCGGCGAGCCGGCGGACGGCGGTGCCGCGCAGACCGCTCGGGCCGGCCAGGCGTACCGCGATGCGCAGGCACATGAGGTCGAGGTGGGCCTCGAAGACCTGGTCGCGGTCCACGGGCGGGTGGGGGGCGTGCGGGAGGGCGGCACGGACCTCGGAGAGGAGGCGGAGGGTGAGGGGGTGGCGGGCGTCGGAGGCGGTGAGCGCGCCGTCGGGGAGGGCGTGGCGGGCCCGGGCCCGGCGGGCCTCGTCGTCGGAGAGGTCGCCGAGCCGTACACAGGGCGGGACGTGCCCCTGCGGCTCGCCGTACAGCAGCTCCTCCGGGAACCCGGCCCCCTCCCAGTACTCCGCCCGGCACGCGACCACCAGCCCGCGCTCCGGTCTCCTCCAGCCATGTCGCCGTGCCCTTCGTCCACTCGGCAAGGCGGTGGGCGAGGACCGGGGGCATCTCCTCAGGGCCGTCGAGGAGGAGGAACAAGGGGCGGCCGGCCGTGCGGGAGAGCCGGGCCAGCCGCTCGGGGGTGGTGTCGCCCAGGTCGGCGGGGGCGGTGTCCGCGGCGGCCGCCACGATCCGGGCCGCCCTGGTGAGCGCGCGGCGGGCCGCGTCGGCCACCGAGGTGTCGGTGTCCTCCAGGTCGGCGCCGCGCAGCCAGAGCGTGGGTGCCGGGGCGGGGCCGCGGTGACGGCGGGCGGCGAGGGCCGCGAGCTGTGTCGTGCGGCCGCTGCCGGGTGGTCCGACGAGGCCGAGGACGGGGCTCTGGCCCTCGGTGAACGAGGTGAACTCCCGTGTGATCGCGGCCCGTTCGACCGGCTCCGCCGTGTCCGCGCGGCCCGCGAGGGTGCCCGGCGGGCCGTCCTGGCCCACTGAGGTGGCCGTCAGTTCCAACACACCGGCGAGGTTGAGGTCGGCGCCGTACGCCGGGACGGTCGTGGCGTTCTCCGCGAGCAGGTCGGCGAGGGGGCCGGTGCGGACGGGACCGAGCGGGACCGCGTAGCCGCTGTCGCGGTGGCCGCTGTGCAGGGCGGTGCCGAGGACGGCGACCACCGCGCCGGTGTCGGCGTCGAGCACGGGTCCCCCGGCGGCCCCTCCGCCCAGCCGCAGGGCGTCCCGGCCCGCGGTGCCGATCGCCAACTCCAGGGCGTCGTCCAGGAGATGGAAGCGGTCGGTGGCCGCGTACGTGACGGAGGCGGCACCGAGCACGCGGGCCTCGCGCCAGCAGCCGGCGGGCAGCCGCACATAGGCGCCGGGCCCGACGGTGTCACGCACGGAGACGGGCAGCGGGTCCACGCCGAGCCCCTCGGTCCGCACGAGCGCCAGGTCCAGCTCGGGCAGCGGGGTCACCGCGTCGGCGCTCACCACACAGCTGCGGTCACCGGCGCGCAGGACCAGCCGGGACAGCCCGTCGACGGTCTCGTGACTGGTGACGAGGGTGCCGTGGTGGTCCCCGACGAAGCCGGTCCCCCGCAGTCGTCCCGCCAGATCGTGGATCCGCACGAGTTCCGGGTCCCGCACGGCCCCGGACGAGAGCTGCTCCCCGGGTTCGCCGCGGCGATCCCGCGCGGGCTGATCTCGCTCGCCACGGCGACCCCACCGGTGCCTCTCACACCCCGTCAGCGGCTGCCCGTCCTCCGCGGTGGCCGCCCGGCCGCCCCACCGGGCCCACGGACCTGCCCCGCGCCCCTGCGGCCCGGGCATCTCCCGCGCACCTGTGACGTCCCGCCCCGAGCCCTGCGTGCCGGAGACGGACGGCACGGCTCCGTCGACGGAGTCACCCCCTGCCGCCATGGCCGAACCTCCCCGCCGTACGCACGTTCCTGTGCTCGACGGTAGGCGTGCGGTGATCGGCGGGACAGATCGCGTGGTGAAAGCGCCCCCTTCCACTCCCCCGGTTCACTCCGAGCGCCTGCCCGGGCGGGTGAATGGAAGGGGGGCGGCGGATACACCCTAGGGGTGGGGGAACCGAGGGGGGACCGTGGAGCGGCGGCACAACCCCGTGATCGCCGCTCCACGGGCAGACGCCCTCGGCCCCCACGGCCCGGCCTCAGCCGAAGACGGCGAGGCTCTTCGCCTTGCCCTTCTGTTCCTCGACCAGCGCCAGGAACCGGCCCTCGGGATCGAAGACGGCCACCGTACCGGCGCCCGCGTACTCCTCGGGCATCTCCAGCCGTACGCCGTTGAGGAGCAGCTTGGCCCGGCGGCCGTCGACGTCCCAGCGCCGGAAGGCGGCCGCGGCGGCCTCGGCGATCGGCATCACCGTCAGCTCCTGCTGGAGCTGGTCGAGGGTCCTGGCCGAGTCCAGCTTGTACGGGCCCACGCGGGTGCGCCGCAGAGCCGTCAGATGGCCGCCCACGCCCAGGTCGGCGCCCAGGTCACGGGCGAGGGCCCGGATGTAGGTGCCGGACGAGCAGACCACGGAGACCACCAGGTCCAGGACCGGGGTGCCGTCCTCGGCGACCGCGTCCCGGACGTCGTGGACCGCGAAGGACGAGACGGTGACCGGCCGGGCGGGGATCTCGAACTCCTCGCCCTCACGGGCCCGCTTGTACGAGCGCACCCCGTCGATCTTGATGGCGCTGACCTTGGACGGCACCTGCATGATGTCGCCGGTCAGCTTGGCGATCCCCGCGTCGACGGCGTCACGGGTGACCTTCGAGGCGTCCACCGACCCCGTGATCTCGCCCTCGGCGTCGTCGGTCAGGGTCGTCTGGCCGAGCCGGACCGTGCCCAGGTACTCCTTCTCGGTCAGCGCGAGGTGCCCCAGCAGTTTGGTCGCCCTCTCGACGCCCAGGACCAGCACCCCCGTCGCCATCGGGTCGAGGGTGCCCGCGTGTCCGACGCGGCGGGTCCTCGCGATCCCGCGCATCTTGGCGACCACGTCGTGCGAAGTGAAGCCCGACGGCTTGTCGACGATGACAAGGCCGTCGGGCGTCCGGTTCTTCTCGGTCATTCGGCGGCGTCGTCCGTCTCGTCCTCGTCGCCCGGCTTGCGGTACGGGTCGGCTTCGCCGGCGTACTTGGCGCCGGCCGAGACCTCGCGCACCTTCTCGTCGGACTGCCGGGCCTTGTCGAGCAGGTCGTCGATGGTCCTGGCGGTGTCGGGCAGCGCGTCCGCGACGAAGGTCAGCGTCGGCGTGAACTTCACGCCCGCCGCCGCCCCCACGGCGGACCGGAGGACGCCCTTGGCGCTCTCCAGCCCGGCGGCCGCGGCCGCCCGCTCCTCGTCGCCCCCGTACACCGTGTAGAAGACGGTCGCCTCCCGCAGGTCGCCCGTGACCCGGGTGTCCGTGATGGTGACGTGTGAGCCGAGCCGCGGGTCCTTGATCCCGCGCAGCAGCTTCTGGGCCACCACCTCTCGGATGAGGTCCGCCAGCCTCTTGGCGCGCGCGTTGTCGGCCACTGGTCCGTCTCCTTAAGTACTTACTTGTTGCTTCAGTCTTCGTCGCTGTGGAGCCTGCGTCGAACCGAGAGCAGTTCCACCTCGGGCCGCGCGGCGACCAGCCGCTCGCAGCGGTCCAGTACGTCGGTGAGGTGTCCCGTGTCCCCGGACACCATCGCCAGCCCGATCTCGGCCCGGCGATGGAGGTTCTGGTTGCCCGTCTCCGCCACGCTCACCGCGTACTTGCGCTGGAGCTCGGCCACGATCGGACGGACGAGAGAGCGTTTCTCCTTCAGCGAGTGCACGTCACCGAGGAGGAGGTCGAAGGACAGAGTCCCCACATACATGTGTGTCCGGATGTCCCGCCGGTTCGGGGTACGGGCGCCGCGTCGACGCCGATACGGGAACCGTACACGCAACGGCCGGGGCCGATCGACGGATATTACGTCCGCCGACCGGCCCCGATCGCGTGCTGTGCAGGTCAGCCGCGCGGCTTCTCGCGCATCTCGTACGTCGCGATGACGTCGTCGACCTTGATGTCGTTGAAGTTTCCGAGGTTGATACCGCCCTCGAAGCCTTCGCGGATCTCGGTGACGTCGTCCTTGAAGCGACGCAGACCCTCGATGTTGAGGTTCTCCGCGACCACCTTGCCGTCGCGGATGAGGCGCGCCTTGGTGTTGCGCTTGACCTCGCCGGAGCGGATGAGAACACCCGCGATGTTGCCCAGCTTGGACGACTTGAAGACCTCGCGGATCTCCGCCGTGCCGAGCTCGACCTCTTCGTACTCCGGCTTGAGCATGCCCTTGAGGGCCGCCTCGATCTCCTCGATCGCCTGGTAGATGACCGAGTAGTACCGGACGTCCACGCCCTCGCGCTCGGCCATCTGCTGCGCACGCCCTGCGGCGCGCACGTTGAAGCCGATCACGATGGCGTCCGAGCCCATCGCCAGGTCGATGTCCGACTCCGTGACCGCACCGACACCGCGGTGCAGGACGCGGATGTCGACCTCTTCGCCGACGTCCAGCTGGAGCAGGGAGGACTCGAGCGCCTCGACGGAACCAGAAGCGTCACCCTTGATGATGAGGTTGAGCTGCTGGACCTCGCCGGCCTTGAGCACCTTGTCCAGGTCCTCGAGGGAGACGCGGCGCGTGCGCTTGGCGAAGGCCGCGTTGCGCTCGCGGGCGGCACGCTTCTCGGCGATCTGACGGGCCGTACGGTCCTCGTCGACCACCAGGAAGTTGTCGCCGGCGCCCGGGACGTTGGTCAGACCCAGCACCTGGACCGGCGTGGACGGACCCGCCTCGGCGACGTTGTTGCCGTTGTCGTCGAGCATGGCGCGGACACGGCCGTAGGCGTCGCCCACGACCATCGTGTCGCCGACCCGCAGGGTGCCTCGCTGGACGAGGACCGTCGCCACGGCACCGCGGCCGCGGTCGAGACGGGACTCGATCGAGATGCCCTGCGCGTCCTGGTTCGGGTTGGCCCGCAGGTCGAGCGAGGCGTCCGCGGTCAGGACGACCGCTTCCAGCAGGGAGTCGATGTGCAGACCCTGCTTGGCGGAGATGTCGACGAACATGGTGTCGCCGCCGTACTCCTCGGCCACCAGGCCGTACTCGGTCAGCTGACCGCGCACCTTGGTCGGGTCGGCGCCCTCGACGTCGATCTTGTTGACCGCGACGACGATCGGGACCTCGGCCGCCTTGGCGTGGTTGAGCGCCTCGACCGTCTGCGGCATGACGCCGTCGTTGGCCGCGACGACCAGGATCGCGATGTCCGTCGACCGGGCACCACGGGCACGCATGGCGGTGAACGCCTCGTGACCCGGGGTGTCGATGAAGGTGATCGCACGGTCCTCGTCGTTGACCTGGGTCGAGACCTGGTAGGCACCGATGTGCTGGGTGATGCCGCCGGCCTCGCCCGCGATGACGTTCGTCTTGCGGATGGCGTCGAGGAGTCGGGTCTTACCGTGGTCGACGTGACCCATGACGGTCACGACCGGCGGACGGACGACCAGGTCCTCGTCGTCGCCCTCGTCCTCACCGAACTCGATGTCGAAGGACTCGAGCAGCTCGCGGTCCTCCTCCTCGGGGCTGACGATCTGAACCTCGTAGTTCATCTCGCCCGCGAGGAGCTGCAGCGTCTCGTCGGAGACGGACTGCGTGGCCGTGACCATCTCGCCGAGGTTCATCATGACCGCGACGAGCGACGCCGGGTTGGCGTTGATCTTCTCCGCGAAGTCGGTGAGGGAGGCACCGCGCGACAGGCGAATGGTCTCGCCGTTGCCGCGAGGCAGCATCACACCGCCGACCGACGGGGCCTGCATGGCCTCGTACTCCTGGCGCCTCTGCCGCTTCGACTTGCGACCGCGACGCGCGGGACCGCCGGGACGGCCGAAGGCGCCCTGCGTGCCACCACGACCGCCCGGACCACCGGGACGACCGCCGAAGCCGGGACGACCGCCGCCGCCACCGCCGGGACCACCGGGACGGCCGGCGAAGCCGCCGCCACCGCCACCGGGACCACCCGGACGGCCGGCGAAGCCGCCGCCACCGGGACCGGCCGGACGACCGGCGAAGCCGCCGCCACCCGGACGACCGCCGCCGCCACCGGGACGACCGCCGCCACCGGGACCGCGGCCGCCGGGGCCGCCGCCGGGACGCGGGCCGGCAGCCGGACGCTGCGGCATCATGCCGGGGTTGGGACGCGGGCCGCCGGGGCCGCCGCCGGGACGGGGACCGCCCTGCGGACGGGGCATGCCGCCCGGGGTGGGACGGGCGCCGCCCGGAGCCTGCGGACGGGGACCGCCCGCCGCGCCCTGGGGACGGGGACCGCCCTGGCCCTGACCCTGCGGACGCGGGGCGCCGCCGGGAGCGCCACCGGGGCCACCAGGACCGCCGGGACGCGGGGCACCGCCCGGACGGGGCGCCTGGGGGCGCGCCATGCCGGTGGAGCCACCAGAGGTGAACGGGTTGTTGCCCGGACGGGGACCGGCCGGACGAGCACCGGGACGTGCGCCCTGGCCGCCCGGACGCGGAGCGCCGGGACGGTCGCCGCGGTCACCACGGCCCTGGCCGCCACCCTGACCGGGAGCACCGGCCGGACGCGGAGCGCCCGGACGCGGGGCCTGGCCGGCCGGACGCGGAGCACCCGGACGCGGGCCGGAGCCCTGTCCCTGGCCCTGCGGGGCCGGGGCGGCGGGAGCCGACGGCGGTGCCGTGAACTCGGGCGTGGTCGGAGCCGGGGACGCCGGGGCGGGCCGCGGCGCGGGCTTCGGGCCCGGAGTGGGACGGGGGCCGGGAGCGGCCGGGGCGGCGGGAGCCGCGGGCCTCTCGGCGGCGGCCGGCTTGGGAGCCGGCGGGCGCGGGGCGGCCGGACGGGCAGCCTGCGCCGGGGAGGGGGCTGCCGGCCTGGCCGGGGCAGCCTTGCGTGCGGGGGCGGGCTTGCCGCCTCCGTTGCCCTGCTGGAGGGCGTCCGTCAGTTTGCGGACGACGGGCGCTTCGATGGTCGAAGACGCCGAACGGACGAATTCACCGAGTTCCTGGAGCTTGGCCATGACGACCTTGCTCTCCACACCGAACTCCTTGGCGAGTTCGTATACCCGGACCTTAGCCACTTCGCTCCTTTTAGGTCCGGGTTGCGTCCGGACCGTCGCTACTTCATGGGCGTACTCATCGCGTGCTCATCGAGTGCTCATCGCAATCTCGACCTACTTCCAACTCGCGGGGTACCTGGGCCGCACGGGGGTTCCGCGCGACGCTTCTTACGGTGTTGCCTGCTCAGCAACTGTCTGTCTGCTCGACGTACTGGCGCAACGCCTTTGTGTCGAGCGTTCCCGGGGCGCGCAACGCCCGCGTGAACGCCCGGCGGCGTACCGCCTGGTCGAGACAGACCAGGGCGGGGTGGATGTACGCACCCCGGCCGGGCAGCGTACCGCGAGGATCAGGGACGCATGCGTCCTCGATCACCACGATGCGCAGCAGATCGGTCTTGGCCGCTCGCTGCCTGCATCCCACACAGGTGCGTTCAGGGCATGCTCGGGCGGGCGTCCGGCCAGACACTCTTAAGTCTACCTCCCCGTACCGACCTCACCCCTTGGGGGCAGCGATCGAACGGTTGTTGTCGTGATCTAAGCCACCTGCGGCTTGGATCTATTCCCCTGCGCTGTTCCGCAGCGCTACTCGGCGGCCTGCTCGGTGTCCGGACGGATGTCGATCCGCCATCCCGTGAGCCGGGCCGCGAGCCGGGCGTTCTGCCCTTCCTTGCCGATGGCGAGGGAGAGCTGGTAGTCGGGGACGGTCACGCGCGCGGAGCGGGCGGCCATGTCCACGACCTCGACCTTGGAGACGCGGGCCGGCGAGAGGGCGTTGGCCACCATCTCCGCCGGGTCGTCCGACCAGTCGACGATGTCGATCTTCTCACCGTTCAGCTCGCCCATGACATTGCGCACACGGCCGCCCATGGGGCCGATGCAGGCGCCCTTGGCGTTCAGGCCCGAACGGGTGGACCGTACGGCGATCTTGGTGCGGTGACCGGCCTCGCGGGCGATCGCGGCGATCTCGACGGAACCGTCGGCGATCTCCGGCACCTCCAGGGCGAAGAGCTTCTTCACCAGATTGGGGTGCGTGCGGGAGAGGGTGACGGACGGACCGCGCACACCCCTCGCCACGCGTACGACGTACGACCGCAGCCGCATGCCGTGCGGATAGGTCTCGCCGGGCACCTGCTCCTGCACCGGCAGGATGGCCTCCAGCTTGCCGATGTCCACCAGCACGTTCTTCGGGTCGCGGCCCTGCTGGACCACGCCCATGACGATGTCGCCCTCGCGCCCCGCGTACTCGCCGAGCGTCGCGTCGTCCTCGGCGTCGCGCAGCCGCTGCAGGATGACCTGCTTGGCGGTGGTGGCGGCGATACGGCCGAAGTCGGACGGGGTGTCGTCGAACTCCCGGGGCTCCTGGCCCTCTTCGAGCTCCTCGGGGTCCTCCTTCGCCCACACGACCACGTGTCCGGAGTCCCGGTCGAGCTTCACGCGCGCGTGGCGGTGGCTTCCCTCGGTGCGGTGGTAGGCGATGAGGAGGGCCGACTCGATCGCCTCGACCAACAGGTCGAAGGAGATCTCCTTCTCCCGTACCAAGCCCCGCAGGGCACTCATGTCGATGTCCACGGCTACGCCTCCTCTTCGTTCTTGTCCTTGCGGCTGAACTCGACCTGCACGCGTGCCTTGTCGAACTCGGAGAAGGCGAGCCGGCGGGCGGTGGCCTTGCGGCCCTTCACACCGGGCACCTCCAGGTCCAGGCCCTCGTCGTCGACCTTCAGGATCCGGGCGACCAGTTCCCCGCCCTCGGTGAGCTGGAACTTCACCAGGCGGTCCACGGCACGCTCGTAGTGCCGGTGTTCCTTGAGGAGGCGTTCTGCGCCCGGGGTGCCGACCTCGAGGGTGTACTCCCCTGCGCCCATCGCGTCGGTCTCGTCGAGCTTCGCCGAGAGCGCGCGGCTCACATCGGCGATCTGGTCCAGGTCGGCCCCGGTGTCGGAGTCGACGACCACGCGCAGCACCCGCTTTCGTCCTACGGAGTCCACTGCGATCTCTTCGAGATCCAGGCCCTGGGCGGTGACGAGCGGTTCCAGGAGCTCTCGCAGCCTCTCGCTCTGGGTGGTGCTCATCCGGGTGACTCCTCGGCCGCGTGTGCTGTTGTGGGTAGGTCGCGTGTCTGGTCAAAGGGTATCCGCTCGCGGAGGGTGTTGCTTCCAGGTGACCGCGGATGCGCGGGTACCGTGATCGCCGGCGGGCCCGACCTCCCGCCCGTGTGTTCGTACGAGCTTCCTGAGGACGTCTGCCGTGCCGTACCCGCCTCCGTCGCGCGTCCCCCCGGGGCCGCGGAGAAGATCCCTGCTCGCCTCGGTCGCCGGGGGCGCCCTCCTCGTGGGGTGCTCCGACGGGTCCGGAAGCGTCGAGGACGGAACCGCCGGAAGTCCGTCCGTCGTCGAGCGGGTCCGCGTGGGCGCGGCCCGGGACAGCCGGGGGATCGTCGAGCGCTACGACGCCGTCCTGGCCGCCCATCCGGCGCTCGCGGAGCGGGTGGGGCCGTTGCGCGCGGAGGCGGTGCGGCACGCGGAGGCGTTCGGGGAGTCGGTCACGGCGGGCTCCGCTGCGAGTCCGTCGGGCAGCGCCTCGCCCGCGCCATCACCGTCGCCGTCGGTCGTCGTGCCCGCGACCGAGACGGACGCCCTCGCCCAGCTCGCCGCCGCCGAGCGCGAGCTCGCCGACCGGCGGGCCAGGACCCTGCTGGAGGTGCCGGGCGAGCTGGCCCGGCTGCTGGCCTCGGTGGCGGCGGCCGGCGCGGCGCACGCCTATCTGCTGACGGAGCGTGCCCGATGAGCGAGAAGCAGGAGCTGGCGGCCCTCCAGAAGGCGCTGGCCGCCGAGCACGCCGCCGTCTACGGCTACGGCGTCGTCGGCGGCCGGATCGACGAGGGCCGGCGCGCGGAGGCCAGGGCCGCCTATGACGCCCACCGGGCCCGCCGGGACGCCCTCGTGCGTGCGGTGCGCAGCCTGGGCGGGACGCCGGTGGCCGCCGCGGCGGCGTACGCGCTGCCCTTCCCGGTGCCGGACCCGGCCGCGGCGGTACGGCTCGCCGCCGGCCTGGAGGACCGGGTGGCCGGGGTGTACTCCGACGTGGTGCGGGCAACCGGGGGCGGGTGGCGGAGCAGGGCCGCCGAGGCGCTGCGGGAGGCCGCGGTGCGGGCCGTGCGCTGGCGCGGCGAGAGCGTAGCCTTCCCTGGGCTCGCCGAGCGGGCGGACACGGGGTCGTCCCCGTCCCCGACCTCGGTCTCCTCGGCGGCTCCCCCGGCGTAACGCGGTACTGGAAGGGAACGACTCGCGCATGGCTTTCGAACCACCGCAGCGGCTGGTGCGGGCGCTCGGCGAGAGCGGACCGGACGCCGACGACTGGGTGGACGAGTTGCCCGGGACCGCCGGACAGGCCGTCGCGCTGCGCGAGTTGACCGTGGAGCGGGTCCAGGTGCCCGGCGGCCGCAGCAGCCTCGTCGTGCTCGTGCGGCGGCCCGACGGGACACCGGCCGTGCTCAAGCTGGCCCCGCCCCGGGCCCGTCCGGAGAGCGAGCGGGCGGCTCTCGCGCACTGGGACGGGCGGGGGGCCGTACAGCTCCTGGAGCCCTTCGTCACGGAGGGGGCGCTGCTGCTCGAACGGCTGCATCCCGATGTCTCCGTGCGGTCGCTGCCGGAGGCGAAGGCGTTGCTGGAGGCGGCCGGGACCCTGCGGCGGCTGTGGGTGGAGCCTCCCGGCGACGACAACGCCCATGTCTTCGAGACGGTGGCCGAGCGGACCGGACGGCAGGCGGCGGCCATGCGGAGCGCCTCCGCGGAGGTGGCGGGGCTGGTGAGCGCGGCTCTGGACGCGCGCGAGTCGTTGCTGGCCGCGCCGCCGGAGGAGCGGCTGCTGCACGGCACGTTCCGGCAGAGCAAGGTGCTGGCGGGCACCCGGGCCCCCTGGCTGGCCGTGGGTCCCGACCCCGTGGTCGGCGAGTGCGCGTTCGATCTCGCCCGGCTGGTGCGGGACCGCGTGGAGGACCTGATCGCCTCGCCCTCGGGGGCGGCGACCACCCGGCGGCGCGTGAAGCGGCTCGCGGAGTCGCTGGAGGTGGACCAGGAGCGGCTGCGCGGGTGGACGCTGTTCCGGGCCGTGGAGTCCGGGGTGCGGGCGCTGCGGGTCGGGCGGCCCCGGGACGCCGAGCTGCTGCTGGAGTTCGCCGGGTGGCTGTGAGGCGGCGCCCGATCACGCCGCCCCACCCTGTGCCGGTTTTCCCCTAGGCGGTCAGGCGGGCGATCGCCTCGTCCACCGTCAGCTCCTCGCGCTCACCGGTGCGGCGGTCCTTGAGCTCCAGGACCCCCTCGGCGGAACGGCGGCCCGCGACCAGGATCTTCGGTACGCCGATGAGCTCGGAGTCCGTGAACTTCACGCCCGGGGAGACACCGGCGCGGTCGTCGACGAGGACCCTCAGGCCCGCCTCGCGCAGCTTCTCGGAGACGTCGAGGGCCAGTTCGATCTGGAGGGCCTTGCCGGCGGCGACGACGTGCACGTCGGCCGGGGCGACCTCGGCGGGCCAGCACAGGCCCTTGTCGTCGGCGGTCTGCTCGGCGAGGGCGGCGACCGCGCGGGAGACGCCGATGCCGTAGGAGCCCATGGTCACGCGGACCGGCTTGCCGTTCTGGCCGAGGACGTCGAGCTTGAGGGCGTCGGCGTACTTGCGGCCGAGCTGGAAGATGTGGCCGATCTCGATGGCGCGGTCCAGCTTGAGGCCGGTGCCGCACTTCGGGCACGGGTCGCCCTCCTGGACGACCACGACGTCGACGTACTCGTCGACCTCGAAGTCACGGCCGGCGACGACGTTCTTCGCGTGCGTGGCGTCCTTGTTGGCGCCGGTGATCCAGGCCGTGCCGGGCGCCACCCGCGGGTCGGCGATGTACTTGAGCTTCTCCTGCCGGCCCTGCGGACCGAAGTAGCCGCGGACGAGGTCGGGGCGGCCGGTGAAGTCCTCCGCCGTCACCAGCTCCACGGTGGCCGGCGCGAAGTGCGCCTCGACCTTGTCCAGGTCGACCTCGCGGTCGCCGGGGACGCCGACGGCCACGATCTCGCCGTCGACCTTCACGAGAAGATTCTTGAGGGTGGCGGAGGCCTCGACGCCGAGGTGGGCGGCGAGGGTCTCGATGGTGGGGGTGTCCGGGGTGGGGATCTCTTCGAGGGCGGGCACGGCGGAGCCGTCCACCGGCTTCAACTCGTAGGTGATCGCCTCGGTGTTGGCCGCGAAGTCGCAGTTCGGGCAGTCGGCGAAGGTGTCCTCGCCGGCCTCGGCCGGGGCCAGGAACTCCTCCGACTTGGAGCCGCCCATCGCACCGGCGGTCGCGGCGCAGATGCGGTAGTCGAGGCCGAGGCGCTCGAAGACCTTCTGGTAGGCCTGGCGGTGCAGGGCGTAGGACTGGGCCAGTCCCTCGTCCTCGGTGTCGAAGGAGTAGGAGTCCTTCATGAGGAACTCGCGGCCGCGCAGGATGCCGGCCCGCGGGCGGGCCTCGTCACGGTACTTGTGCTGGATCTGGTAGAGGATGACCGGCAGGTCCTTGTAGGAGGACGCCTGGTCCTTCACCAGCAGGGTGAAGATCTCCTCGTGGGTCGGGCCGAGGAGGTAGTCGCCGCCCTTGCGGTCCTGGAGCCGGAACAGCTCGGCGCCGTACTCGTCCCAGCGGCCCGTCGCCTCGTAGGGCTCGCGCGGCAGCAGGGCGGGGAGCAGCACCTCCTGGGCGCCGATCGCGTCCATCTCCTCGCGGACGATCCGCTCGACGTTGGCCAGCACCTTCTTGCCCAGCGGCAGCCAGGACCAGATGCCGGCGGCGGTCCGGCGGACGTACCCGGCGCGCACGAGCAGCTTGTGGCTGAGGACCTCGGCGTCCGCCGGGTCGTCGCGCAGCGTCTTCGCCATCAACTGGGACATGCGCTGGACCGGTGCGTTGGCCATGATTCTCGTACTCCTGCCGGGAAAGGGTGATGGCTAGGAGGTTAGCCGGGCGCGCGGTGGGGGCGGAAATCCGGTGTCAGCGGCGCCGCAACGGCAGCGGGGCGCCCATCACGGCGTACGGCTTCGGGGCGCTCGGGAAGAGGACCTGGCGGGCGAGGTCCTGGTAGCCGAGCGAGTGGTAGAGGCCGCGGGCCGGGCTGTCGGTGTCGATCGCGGAGAGGATCGAGCGGGGCTCGGTGGCGCTGTCGGTGATGGCGGTGATCAGGGTGCGTCCGATGCCGCGGTTCTGGTGGTGCGGGTGGACGTGCAGCTCGGTGATGACGAAGGAGTCGTCGAGCCAGATGTCGTTGTGCCGGGCGCGGAGGTAGGGCTCCACGACGGTGGACCACCAGTGGGTACGGTCGTTGGGCATGCCGTAGACGAATCCCACGAGCTCGCCCTCGACCGTGGCGCCGAGTGCTCTGGCGCCCGGGTAGGACATGTGGCGCAGGACGATCTGGCGGCGGACCGCCACCTCGTCGGCGCCGAGACCGAAGGCGACGGCCTGGACCGCGAGGGCCTCGTCCACGTGGGCGGACAGGTCCAGGGGGCCGATGACGAGGTCCATGCGGGGAGCGTACAGGCAGGCGGCCGCGGACTTCAGAACAGGACGCTCATGAACGCGCCCACCTCCTGGAAGCCCACCCTCGTGTACGTCCTTCTCGCCGCCGTGTTGAAGTCGTTGACGTACAGGCTGACCACCGGGGCGACGTCCGCGAGGGCGTAGCGCAGCACCGCGGCCATGCCGGGCGCGGCCACCCCCCTGCCCCGGTACTCGGGGGCCACCCACACGCCCTGGATCTGGCAGGCCCGGTCCGTCGCGGCGCCGATCTCCGCCTTGAAGACGACCTTGCCGTGTTCGTCGAGGCGGGCGAAGGAGCGGCCGGCGCCGACCAGTTCGGCGACGCGCGCCTGGTAGAGGAGGCCGCCGTCACCGGCCAGCGGGGAGACGCCCACCTCCTCGGTGAACATCGCCACGCAGGCCGGCATGATCGTCTCCATCTCGTCCTTGCGGACGCGGCGGACGTACGGATCCGGGGCGATGTCGGCGGGCATGCGGTCGGTGACCATGAGGGGCTGGTGGGCGCGGACGTCCCGGGCCGGGCCCCAGCTGGGTTCGAGCAGCCGCCACAGCTGTGCGGTGGGTTCGGCGGGGCCGACGATGGAGGAGCAGCGGCGGCCGGCCCTGCGCGCCCGGTCGGCGAAGGCGCGGACGGCTCGGGGGGTCGCGCAGATCGGGACGAGGTTGGCGCCGGCGTAGCAGAGGGACGTCAGCATGCCGTCCTCGTACCAGCCCCACATCTCGCCGCCGAGCCGCCACGGGTCGAGGCCGGCGACCTGCACCCTCGACGTCACGAAGGCGTTCGCGACCGGCTCGCGGTCCAGGACGGCGAGCGCGGCGTCCAGGTCGCTCGGTTCGAGGACCCGGGAGGTCGTCTGGGTCAACACGGGCGGGGCCTCACACTGGGGTCTGCTGATCTCCGCACTGTACCTGCGGAAGCTGAGCCGTGCCGAGCCGCGTCAGGGTGCCGTTTCCCTTCCGGTGACCGTAGACCCACCGTGCCGTCCCTGGGGGCTGCGCCCCCAGACCCCCATCGGCCTGAACGGCCTCGTCCTCAAACGCCGGACGGGCTGAGTGGACTGAACCGGCGTTGAGGAGCCCCGGCCCCGAAAGGGGCCGTCAGCCCGCCACCGACACCGACGGCTCGCCCGACTCCACACCCGCGTCCTGCATCTGCTCGGCCAGCTTCATGGCCTCCTCGATGAGGGTCTCCACGATCTTGGACTCGGGGACGGTCTTGATGACCTCGCCCTTGACGAAGATCTGGCCCTTGCCGTTGCCGGAGGCGACGCCGAGGTCGGCCTCGCGGGCCTCACCGGGGCCGTTCACCACGCAGCCCATGACGGCGACGCGCAGCGGGACGTCCATACCGGTCAGGCCCGCCGTGACCTCCTCGGCCAGCTTGTAGACGTCGACCTGGGCACGGCCGCAGGACGGGCAGGAGACGATCTCCAGGCCGCGCTGCTTGAGGTTCAGGGACTCCAGGATCTGGTTGCCGACCTTGACCTCCTCGACCGGCGGAGCGCTCAACGACACCCGGATGGTGTCGCCGATGCCCTGGGAGAGGAGGGCGCCGAAGGCGACGGCCGACTTGATGGTGCCCTGGAACGCCGGGCCCGCCTCCGTCACACCGAGGTGCAGGGGGTAGTCGCACTGCGCGGCCAGCTGCTTGTACGCCTCGATCATGACGACCGGGTCGTTGTGCTTCACCGAGATCTTGATGTCCCGGAAGTCGTGCTCCTCGAAGAGGGACGCCTCCCACAGGGCCGACTCGACGAGCGCCTCGGGCGTCGCCTTGCCGTACTTCTGGAGCAGACGGCGGTCCAGGGAGCCCGCGTTGACCCCGATGCGGATCGGCGTGCCGTGGTCGCGCGCGGCCTTCGCGATCTCCTTGACCTTGTCGTCGAACTGCTTGATGTTGCCCGGGTTGACGCGGACGGCCGCACAGCCGGCCTCGATGGCCGCGAACACGTACTTGGGCTGGAAGTGGATGTCCGCGATCACCGGGATCTGCGACTTGCGGGCGATGGTCGCGAGCGCGTCCGCGTCGTCCTGCGTGGGACAGGCCACACGCACGATCTGGCAGCCGGACGCGGTGAGCTCGGCGATCTGCTGGAGGGTGGCGCCGATGTCGGACGTGCGGGTCGTCGTCATCGACTGGACCGAGACCGGGGCGTCGCCGCCGACCGCGACGGTGCCCACCTGGATCTGCCGGCTCTTGCGGCGCTCGGCAACCCTGGTCGGAACGGACGGCATGCCGAGAGAAATCGCAGTCATCTGCTGTGCAACCCCAAGTCGTGGATCAAGGTCCAGGTCCCGTCAGCGGCGGGCTCCAGGCTTCGAGATTACGGCACCGACCGGCCCACGAGCACATCGCGGCCGTCAAACCCACCCAATGGAGAACGGCCCGGCACGCAATGCGCCGGGCCGCCTCGAACGCCGTATGGCTAGGAGATTCTCACCGGGTTAACCGCGCGGTCACCCAGCGAAATACCCGACTGCGTCCCAGCGATCCGACCCGAGCAGATGGACAGTGCCGGAGCGGTTGCGTGGCTCAGTACAGGAGTGCCTTACCCCTCCTCGCTGAGGATCTCCACGATCTCCGCCCACACGCCGTCCGCCAGCCAGGTTCGCTGCCGCAGCCGGACCTTCCCAGCGGCGCCGAAGCGCTCTGGAAGATCACGCCACAGGATCCCCGTGCGCAGACGATGGAGCATCCCCGTGAGCGCAGCCCGCAGATCGAGCGGCGAACGGAAGTGGTGTGGCCGGTACCTGGAGCGGAGCAGCCCGTCGACGCGGGCCCACGAACTGTCTGTGGGATCGGCAGGAACAGGCACCCCTGTGCGCTCGTGCCACTGGGCGGCCGAGCACTTCGTCCCCTCGCGGTACCGGAACTCGGCGTCCACGATGTCGACGCGCACCTGGAGCTGCCCGATCAGGCTTCGCTGCTCCGAAGGCAGCAATGCCTGACTGTCCGGTGCGGCTGCCCCGAGGACATCCGTGAGCCGGACATCCCTGAGGACTCGGGCCTCAAGCTCCGCCCGCCAGTCCCGCGCGTGGGCGAGGACTCGCTCCAACGCTCTCTGGTCAGCATCAAGCTGCCGCAGCGCAGCTGCAACGACACGACTGTTCTGGGCCTGGCACCGCAATCCTTCCAGTTCTTCCGCGCACTGCGCCGCAAGCCGCTCCAGGAACCTCACTCGCTCGGCATGCAGGTCCAGTCGCCTCTGCGTCTCGGAGGCGGCGGGAAGCATCGGCCGAGCATGGGGTGGCATGGATGCAAGCAGAGCATTGACGTGCTGTGCCACCTGTGGCTCGACATGATCAGCCCGCAGAAAGACACAGCCGCAGGACACGGTTGCCTGCCATCCCGAACAGCGGTACGTCCGCACTGCGTCGTCGCTGCGGAAGCACCCGACATAGGGCCGTCCGCACGGCCCGTGGATTCGCCCGGTGAGTGGATACTCCCCCAGGGGAATCCTGCGCGGTCGGGCCAGCTCGGCCAGTTCTTGCTGAAGGGCACGGGTCCGGTCAGCCGAGAGGATCGGAGGCAGCGGGATCACCACACTCTCGCCGTACAGGGGCCTTCCGGAACCATCGAGCCTGGTGCAATGGCCACCCCATTGCTTGTCGGAGCGGCGAAAGACGACTGCTCCGAGAAACGCCGCGCTCTTCAGCCGGCGATGGAGATTCGTCGGCGTCCAGCGCTTTCCGCTGCGGGTGAGAATCCCTCGCCGGTTCAATTCCCCGGCAATGTCCGTGACAGTGCGACCGCCCTCGATCACCAGATCGGCCACAAGCCTGACCACAGCCGCCTCCGCTGGATCGACTGCGAGAGTCGAGCCAAAAACGCCCTTCCCGCTGATCCTGTATCCGTAGGGAGCCGGACCACCTGGCCAACCGCCATCGACTGCCTTCAGCTGCCGACCTGCCTGTGTTCGCGCGACAATGCGCAGGTAGTCGGTTTCCACACTTCGCGCGAGCCGGTCGATCGTGAGCCATCTGTCGAGGCCCGGTTCTCCCAGAACCTCGTTGCAGCACTCGACCTCTGCGCCGGCATCCTGGATCTGCCAGATGCAACGCCAGATGGCGGCTTCGGTCCGGCCCAGACGGTCAAGGCTATGCACAACAACGACGTCGGCTCGACCTGCGGAGATCTCCCTGAGCAGCTGATCGAGCCCAGGCCTGGAATCCGTCGAGCCTGATTCGCCGGCGTCTTCCCAGGAACCTGCGAGTCGCCACGTCGCCCGCTTCTCCAGGAACACCTCAATGGCGTCGGCCTGAGCCGGAATCCCGTACTTGCCTCTCTGTTCCGCTGTTGATACCCGCATGTACGCGGCGACGGCGATCGGCTTGGAGTCGCTGCTCTTGTCTTCTGCGCACGGCACAGTACCTTGCTGCATGTCAGTCCCTTCCAGACTGGCCAGACCCCAGGGTGTTGGCGCACCGCTGGGGTCACCCATGAACAGCAACAAACGTACGAAGCCCGCGCATACGTCGTATCGACAAGCCTCGCCTTTCACTCGTCCGAGGTAGACGAGCGAAAGGCGCAACCTCTCACACGTGACAGAAAATGACCGATTCTCAGCTGATCCGGACCGGATTAACGACATCCGCGATCAAAACGAGGACGGTAAAGCAAATGAAGATCCCCGCCACCACATAAGCCACCGGCATCAGCTTCGCCACGTCGAACGGGCCCGGGTCCGGGCGCTTGAGGATCCTGGCCAGGTTGCGGCGCAGGGACTCCCACAGGGCTCCGGCGATGTGGCCGCCGTCCAGGGGGAGCAGCGGGAGCATGTTGAAGAGGAACAGGGAGAGGTTGAAGCCCGCGACCAGCATCAACGCCATGGCGAGTTGCTGGGTGGGCGGGATGTCCAGGGTGAAGATCTCGCCGCCGACCCGTGCCGCGCCGACCACGCCCATCGGGGAGTCCGGCTCACGCGGGGCGTCGCCGAAGGCCGCGTTCCACAGGGCCGGGATCTTGCCGGGGAGGGCGGCGAGGGAGTCGACGGCCTCGCCTACGCGGTCGCCCATCCAGACCACGGAGTCGCCGAAGTCCTGCTTGACGATGCCGGTGGCGGCGCTGAAGCCGAGGAAGCCGGCGGTGACGTACTCGCCCTGGACGTACTGGCCGCTGGAGTCCTTCTTGGCGACCTGGTTGCTGGCGATCTTCGCCGTCAGGGTGAGGTCCTTGCCGTCGCGCTCGACGACGATCGGGACGGTCTTGTCGGGGTTGGCGCGGATGAGGTCGGAGAGCTTGTTCCAGTCGTCCGTGCGCACGCCGTCGAAGGCGACGATCTTGTCGCCCGCCTTGAGGCCGGCGGCCGCGGCCGGTGATGCGGGATCGGATGCCTTGCAGGTCTCGCGGTTCTGGCTCTGCGCGATCACGCACTTGGAGACCGAGCTGACCGTGTTGGTCTGCTGGGAGATGCCGAAGCCCATGAGGACCGTGAGGAACAGGGCGACCGCGAGGATGAGGTTCGCGAAGGGGCCCGCGAACATCACGATGACGCGCTTCCAGGGCTTGCGGGTGTAGAAGAGGCGCTTCTCGTCGCCGGGCTGGAGCTCCTCGAAGGCGGCCGAGCGGGCGTCCTCGATCATGCCGCGCCAGGGCGAGGTGGAGCGTGCGCTTATCCGGCCGTCGTCGCCGGGCGGGAACATGCCGATCATACGGATGTAGCCGCCGAAGGGGACGGCCTTGATGCCGTACTCCGTCTCGCCCTTCTTCCGCGACCAGACGGTCGGGCCGAAGCCGACCATGTACTGCGGTACGCGGATGCCGAAGAGCTTGGCGAAGGACAGGTGCCCCAGCTCGTGCCACGCGATCGACACCAGGAGGCCGAAGGCGAAGAGCCCTATGCCGAGGAAGAACATCAGGGTCGTCATGCACGGGCCTCCGCCGTCTGTGCCGTCAGTTCCCGGGCCCGGGCCCGCGCCCAGGTCTCCGCTTCGAGGACGTCCGCGACGGTGAGCGAGGTTCCCCCGCGCGGGGTGCCGTGCTCGTCCACCACCCGGGTCACGGTCTCCATGATCCCGTTGAACGGCAGTGCGCCGGCCCGGAAGGCCTCGACGCACTCCTCGTTGGCGGCATTGAACACCGCCGGGGCCGTGCCCGCGAGCTCTCCCACGTGTCGTGCGAGGTTCACCGAGGGGAAGGCGTCGTTGTCGAGGGGGAAGAACTCCCACGTCGACGCCTTGCTCCAGTCGAAGGCGGGCGCCGCGTCGGGGACGCGCTCGGGCCAGCCGAGACCGATGGCGATCGGCCCGCGCATGTCGGGGGGCGTCGCCTGGGCGATCGTGGATCCGTCCGTGAACTCAACCATCGAGTGGACATACGACTGGGGATGCACGACCACCTCAATGCGGTCGAAGGGAATGTCGTAGAGGAGGTGTGCCTCGATCACCTCCAGGCCCTTGTTGACGAGGGTCGCGGAGTTGATCGTGATGACCGGGCCCATGGCCCAGGTGGGGTGGGCGAGGGCGTCCTCGACGGTGACGTGCGCGAGTTCTTCCTTGGTACGGCCGCGGAAGGGGCCTCCGGACGCCGTGACGACCAGCTTGCGCACATCCGCGCGCGTCCCGGAGGCCAGGGACTGGAAGAGGGCCGCGTGCTCGGAGTCGACCGGGATGATCTGGCCGGGCTTGGCGAGGGCCTTCACCAGCGGGCCGCCCACGATGAGCGACTCCTTGTTGGCGAGCGCGAGGGTGCGGCCCGCCTCCAGGGCGGCGAGGGTGGGGGCGAGTCCGATGGAGCCGGTGATGCCGTTGAGGACGGTGTGCGCGTCGGAGGCGGCGGCCTGTGTGGCCGCGTCCGGTCCGGCGAGGATCTCGGGGAGCGGCTCGCCCGCGCCGTACAGACCGGTGAGCGCCTCGCGCAGCTGCGGTACGACGTCCTCGCGGGCGACCGCGACGGTCCGCACCTTCAGCCGGTGCGCCTGCTCGGCGAGGAGCGCCACGCGCCCGCCGTTGGCGGAGAGCGCGGTCACCCGGAACCGGTCGGGGTTGCGCAGCACGAGGTCGATGGCCTGGGTGCCGATCGAGCCGGTGGAACCGAGGATCACCACGTCCTTGGGGCCGTCGCCCGCTACGGGGTCGTAGACCAGGTGCGGGTCGGCGAGAGGGGCTGGACTGTCGCTCATCCCTCCATTGTGGCCGTAAGGGCGGCGTAGGAGGACAGCGCGTCCCCCTCCCGGGGGGCGCGCTGTCGTGCGGGGTCAGCGGACGGGGCGGTGGACGTTCTCCTTCTCGGAGGGGCCGGGGGTCGCGTCCGCGATCCAGGCGCCCTCGCCCGAGGGATCGACGATGCCGTCCTCCAGCCAGGCGTAGGTGCCGGACAGGACGCCCTTGACGACCTTGCGGTCCTGGTCGTCGGTGTTGTTCCACAGGCGGCCGAAGAGTTCCTCGACGCGCAGTCGGGACTGGTGGCAGAAGGCGTCGGCGAGCTGGTAGGCCTCGCGGCCGTGGGCCTCGGTGGTGTACAGGAGTTCGGCGCGTACGCAGGCCGCGCTCATCGCGAAGAGCTCGGCGCCGATGTCGACGATCCGGCCGAGGAAGCCCTGTTTGCTCTCCATGCGGCCCTGCCAGCGGGACATGGCGTAGAAGGTGGAGCGGGCGAGTTTGCGGGCCGTGCGCTCGACGTAGCGCAGGTGCGGCGAGAGGTCGACCTCGCGCTTGAACTCGCTGTAGGAGTTGGGCAGTTGGCCCGGTCCCGCGACGAGCTTGGGGAGCCACTTGGCGTAGAAGACGCCCGCGTTCGCGCCCGCCTTCGCCTTGTCGCCGAGGGATTTCTCCGGGTCGATGAGGTCGCCGGCGACGGACAGGTGGGCGTCGACGGCCTCGCGGGCGATCAGCAGGTGCATGATCTCCGTCGAGCCCTCGAAGATGCGGTTGATGCGCAGGTCGCGCAGGACCTGTTCGGCGGGGACGGCCTTCTCGCCGCGGGCCCTGAGGGAGTCGGCGGTCTCGAAGCCGCGGCCGCCGCGGATCTGCACGAGTTCGTCGGCGACGAGCCAGGCCATCTCGGAGGCGTAGAGCTTGGCGAGGGCGCCCTCGATGCGGATGTCGTTGCGGTTCTCGTCGGCCATCTGGGAGGACAGGTCCAGGACGGCCTCCAGGGCGAAGGTGGTGGCCGCGATGAAGGAGATCTTGGAGCCGACGGCCTCGTGGTGGGCGATGGGCTTGCCCCACTGCTCCCGGGCCGCGGACCATTCGCGGGCGATCTTCAGGCACCACTTGCCGGCGGCGACGCAGGAGGCGGGGAGCGAGAGGCGGCCGGTGTTGAGGGTGGTGAGGGCGATCTTCAGGCCCTGGCCCTCCTTGCCGATGAGGTTCGCGGCGGGGACCCGGACCTGGTGGAAGCGGGTGACGCCGTTCTCGATGCCGCGCAGGCCCATGAAGGCGTTGCGGTTCTCGACGGTGATGCCGGGCGAGTCCGTCTCGACGACGAAGGCGGTGATGCCGCCCTTGTGACCTTCGGTCTTCGGGACGCGGGCCATGACGACGAGGAGGTCGGCGACCACGCCGTTGGTGGTCCAGAGTTTCACTCCGTCGAGGACGTAGTCGTCCCCGTCGGGCACGGCCGTGGTGGCGAGGCGTGCCGGGTCGGAGCCGACGTCGGGTTCGGTGAGGAGGAAGGCGCTGATGTCGGTGCGGGCGCACCGGGGCAGGAACTTCTCCTTCTGCTCCTGGGTGCCGAACAACTTGAGCGGCTGCGGTACGCCGATCGACTGATGGGCGGAGAGCAGCACGCCGATCGCGGGGCTCGCGGAGCCGACGAGGGCGAGTGCCTTGTTGTAGTACACCTGGGTGAGGCCGAGGCCGCCGTACTTGGTGTCGATCTTCATGCCGAAGGCGCCGAGTTCCTTGAGGCCGGCCACGACGTCGTCGGGGATGCGGGCCTCGCGTTCGATGAGGGCGCCGTCGACCTTGGTCTCGCAGAAGTCGCGGAGCCTGGCCAGGAACTCCTCGCCGCGCCGGGCGTCCTCCTCGGGGGGCATCGGGTGGGGGTGGATGAGGTCGAGCCGGAACCGGCCGAGGAACAGTTCCTTGGCGAAGCTGGGCTTGCGCCAGTCCTGCTCACGGGCGGCCTCCGCCACCTCGCGGGCCTCGCGCTCGGTGACGACGGGCTTGGTGGACGGTGCGGACATCAGGCTCACCTCGTCGTGAATCGGGATCTTGGGGGCCGTATGGTTACCGACGGGTGCTACCCGATCGTATGTACCTGATCCGGGGCGAGGTCACCACCCCTCGCGCGGCCGTTCAGCCGATGTCGACGCAATCCCTTCCGGACCGGCCCGGGTGCACGGCGGTGCCCGACCCCGCCGACGACCGGCCGCGCGCCGGGTTGTCGGGCGGCTGCGGGTGCGTTGTGGCTGGTCGCGCGGTTCCCCGCGCCCCTTGGGAGGTGCAGCCGCCGATGCCCCGAAGGGTCCCCACCGAGCCGGACGGGCCGCCGCGGGCGAACAGGGGCCCGGAATGGAGGTACGGTGCCCATCCCGGGGAGCCTGGCCCCGAGTGACTGTCGAAGCGCTTCGACAACCTATGGACACCCACTCCCGGGGGAGCTACTGTCGAACCACCCCCACCCGCACCTGTTCGTCCTGCGCACTGTCGAAGCGCTTCACACATCTTGGAGAGCTGGATGGTCACCCTCGCCGAGGTCGCCCAGCACGCCGGAGTCTCGGCGAGCACGGTGAGCTATGTCCTCAGTGGCAAGCGGTCCATCTCGACGAGCACCCGGCAGCGGGTCGAGGAGAGCATCCGCGAACTCGGCTACCACCCGAACGCGGGCGCCCGTGCCCTCGCCAGCAGCAGGTCGAACATCATCGCGCTGATGATCCCGCTCCGCACCGACATGTACGTGCCGGTGATGATGGAGATCGCCATCGCGGTGGCCACCACCGCCCGGACCCACGGGTACGACGTCCTGCTGCTCACCGGCGAGGAGGGTCCCGACGCCGTACGCCGGGTCACCGGCAGCGGACTCGCCGACGCGATGATCCTGATGGACGTCGAACTCGACGACGAGCGGCTGCCGTTGCTGCGCGGCACCGACCAGCCGTCCGTGCTCATCGGCCTCCCCGCCGACACCTCGGGACTGACCTGCGTCGACCTCGACTTCCGGGCCACCGGAGCCCTGTGCGTAGAGCACCTCGCGAAGCTCGGTCACCGCGACATCGCTGTCATCGGCGAGGCCCCCGCGGTCTACGAACGGCACACCGGTTTCGCCGAGCGCACCCTGGACGGACTCCGTTCGCGGGCCCAGGAGTTGGGCGTCCGGCTGCTGCACCGGCCGTGCGACGGAGGGTACGACGCGATGGCCGTGACCCTCGCCCGCATCCTCGACGAACGCCCGTCCACCACGGGCTTCGTCGTGCAGAACGAACAGGCCGTGGAGCCGCTGCTCGCGCTGCTGCGCCAGCAGGGCCGGGCCGTCCCCGAGGACGTCTCGGTGGTCGCGATCTGCCCCGAACAGGTCGCCGTCCAGGCCTCGGTGCGGCTGACGTCGGTCGCCATCCCCGCCCAGGAGATGGGCCGGCACGCCCTGGAGCGTCTCGTCGCCAAGCTGGAGGGCCGCGGTGAGGACGAAGTCGTCCTGATCGAGCCCGAGTTGACGGTCCGGGCGAGCACGGGCCCGGCACCCTCGGCGTCCTGACGCCTCCCTTACCGGACACCACGCACCCCGGACACACACCCCGCGTTCCGTTCCTGTGCGGCACGCCCCTGTCTGCATTCCTCCAGGAGCACTCCTCGTGAATCAGCCTGCCGAAATACAGCCCAAGGTCAGTCTCGCGCAGTCGTCCCCCACCGTCGGCACGTTCCGGGAGCGGGACGGCGCGCTGGAGTGGAGCGGGCGCCAGGAGACCGTACGCGTCGAACCGTGGGGCCCGGACGCGGTGCGGGTGCGGGCCCGGCTCGGCGGGCCGGTCCTGGAGGGGCTGCCCGGTGCTCTGCTCGACGAGCCTCCCGCCACCGAGAGCACGGTCAAGATCGGTGACGGGGAAGCCCGGTTGACGGTGGGCGCGCTGACCGTCCACGTCGACGCCGAGGGACAGCTCCGCTTCCTGCGCACCGAGGACTCGGCCGAGCTCCTCGCGGAGGCCCGCGCCCACTTCTGGTGGCCCGGCTCGCGCCTGTACACCGCCGTCGGCAACGGCCACCACCGTCTGGAGCAGCGCTTCGCCGCCTACGACGACGAGAAGCTGTACGGCCTCGGCCAGCACCAGCACGGCAAGCTGGACCAGAAGGGCCTGGTCCTCGACCTGATCCAGCGCAACGCCGAGGTCGGCATCCCGGTCCTGGCCTCCAGCCGCGGCTACACCCTGCTGTGGAACAACCCGGCGATCGGCCGGGTGGAGCTCGCCCACAACGGCACCCGCTGGGTGGCCGACTCGGCCCGCCAGATCGACTACTGGATCACCGCGGGCGACCTGGCGGACGGGCAGCGCCGCTACAGCGCGGTGACGGGCCGTACGCCGATGCTGCCGGAGTGGGCGGCCGGCTTCTGGCAGTGCAAGCTGCGCTACCGCACCCAGGACGAACTCCTGGCCGTGGCACGGGAGTACAAGCGGCGCGGGCTGCCGATCTCCGCGATCGTCTGCGACTTCTTCCACTGGACGCACCTCGGTGAGTGGAGGTTCGACCCGGCCGAGTGGCCCGACCCGGCGGCGATGGTCCGCGAACTGGAGGAGCTGGGCATCAAGTTGGTGGTCAGCGTCTGGCCGTCGGTGTCACCGCTCAGCGAGAACCACTCCCTGATGGAGCAGCGCGGCTACTTCATCGGCACCCAGTACGGTCCGATGGCGCACGCCGACTGGCCGGACAAGGGGGTCGCCTCGACCGTCCAGGTCGCCTTCTACGACGCGACGAACCCGGAGGCCCGGGAGTTCATGTGGTCGCGCGTGAAGGAGAACTACCTGGAGCCGTACGGCATCACCGCCTTCTGGCTGGACGCCTGCGAGCCGGAGCTCAAGCCGGGCTTCCAGGAGAACCTGCGCTACTGGGCGGGCCCCGGCCTGGAGGTCGGCAACATGTACCCGGCCGAGAACTCCCGCACCTTCCACGAAGGGCTGAGCGCCGCCGGGGAGGAGGTCATCACGCTCAACCGCTCGGCCTGGGCGGGCAGTCAGCGCTACGGGGCCGCGCTGTGGTCCGGTGACATCGGCACCGACTTCGCCACCCTGCGCACGCAGATCGCGGCCGGCCTCAACACCGCGATGTCCGGCATCCCGTGGTGGAACACCGACATCGGCGGCTTCCACGGCGGCGACCCGGACGACCCGGCGTACCGCGAGGTGATGGTCCGCTGGTTCCAGTTCGGCGCCCTGTCCCCGCTGATGCGGCTGCACGGCTTCCGCGACCCGGGCATGCCGCTGGGCCCGGACATGACCGGCGGCCCCAACGAGGTGTGGTCGTACGGCGAGGAGGCCGGCGCGATCCTGGAGAAGTACCTGCGGCTGCGGGAGCGGTTGCGGCCGTACGTGCTGCGGGTGATGCGCGAGGCGCACGAGGAGGGGCTGACGCCGATGCGGCCGCTGTTCCTGGAGTTCCCGCGGGATCCGGCGGCCTGGGGGGTCGACGACGCGTATCTGTTCGGGGCGGATGTGCTGGTCGCCCCGGTGCTCACGGCCGGGGCCACAGCCCGGACGACCTACCTTCCGGCGGGTTCGTCGTGGACGGACGCGTGGACGGAGGAGACATACGACGGTGGGACCACGGTGACCGTCGACGCCCCGCTGGACCGGATTCCGCTGTTCCTGCGGGATGGGGCGCGGTTGCCGATTCAGGATGTGCCGCGGTAGGTCGTTCGTCGAGTGCGGCGCCGTCGTGGCTTGTCGCGCAGTTCCCCGCGCCCCTGAAAGGCCGTCAGTCCCGGCAGATGGAGGGCAGGGCGCGGATCAGAGCCCGGGTGTGCAGAGCGTCCAGGTGGTCCTCGTGGCGGACCCGGAGGGCTGCCAGGGCCAGTTCGGGGCGGCACGCGAAGGTGCCGCGGGCCGCGGAGGTGTCGGCGAGGGCCTGGACCAGCGCGCTGGTGATCCGGTTGATCTCCTGGCGTACGACGCTCAGGTCCGGCTTGGTCGTCGGGGCCTGGTCGGGATGGTCGGTCCAGCGCTGGAACAGACCCCGCTGGACGACCTTGTTGGCCTCGATCTGGTCGCGGAAGATCACCCGGATCTCGTCCGGGTCGGCGCCGAGCTGCCGGGCCTGGGCGGCCACGTTGTCGAGGACCTGCTGTTCGCGGGCGGGGTCGTCGATGGGGCTGTCGGTGCCCCACTTGGCCGCGGCGACCAGGTCGGCGGTGGCGAGGCGATCGGCGGCGAGTTCGACGACGGGGCGCAGCGGGGACAGGGAGAGGGCGGCCGTGTGGGGGGCCGTCGCGGTGCCGGGGTCCGGAACCGCGACCGCGGAGCCCGTCGCGGTGAGGACGACGGCCGCGGTCGCGGTCACGGTGATCAGGGCACGTCGGAGGGGGGTGGTGGTACGCATGCTCCCATCAAAGCCGACGCTGCCCCATGATCAGGTCAACTGCTGCTTACGGTCAGGTTGTTGGTGGTGAAGTTCAGGCCGCCGGACGAGCTGGTGATCTCGAAGCCGAACTGCACGTCCCCGATGGTCTCGTTGCCGAACCAGCCCTTGGTGTCCTTGATCCACTTCAGGATCGGCAGGATGTTGACCGTGCCGGAGCCGGAGTTGGAGGTGCGGACGAAGGAGAAGACCTCGTTCGCGCCGTTGCTGCCCTTGTAGACGGTCCAGGTGTGGCCGCCCAGCGTCACGTTGCCCTGCGAGGTGCCGAGCGGGCCGACGGCTCCGGTCTTGTTGACCCAGAGCATGATCTCGTAGTCGTAGTCGGTGTCCCAGATGTCGTACGAGGTGTTGTACGCGCCCGACGAGGGGACCGTGACGTTGTAGTTGCTGGAGAGCGAACCGAGCGAGGTGATCGACTTGTTGATCACCTTCTTGGAGTTCGGGTAGGACTTGATGCCGCCGGTGTTGGGGTGGTCGGCCCAGACGCCCCAGTTCGTGCCGGAGTTGGCCCAGATGCACTGGCTGCCGGCACCGGAGCCCCAGATGTTGTTGTAGAGCGTGTAGCCGTTCAGGCTCGTGTTGGCCCACTGGTCGCAGGAGTTCCAGACGGCGGCGGAGGCGGGGGCCGAGGCGAGTCCGACGGTGGCGCCGATGGCCATCGCCGGGGCCAGCACTGCCATGGTGATCTTGCGCAGGGTGCTTGCCATGGTGTCCCTTTCCATGGGTGGGGGGAAATGCGGGGGGTTACCACGCCTCCAGACGGAGGACGTGGTCTTCCCCGGCGACGAGTTCGAGGGGCTCGGCGCCGGAGGAAGTCCGGAGTTCGACGCGGTGGGTGCGGGTGGGGCGCAGCACCGCCGTCGCTTCGGTGGGGCTCCAGGTGAGGTCGAGTTCGGCCCCGAACCTGGTGCGGACGCCCCGTAGCGCGCCTCGGGGGCAGGTGGCGGGGACCGCCGGGAGCAGCACCAGCCGGTCCGGCGTCGACTGCACGAGCATCTCGACGAGGACGGCGGGCAGGGTGTGGGCGGCGTCCGCGTTGTAGACGTGCCGGTGCGGGTAGTGGGCGCTCATCAGCGAGGCGTGGAAGAAGTCGCCTCCCAGGACCTGGCCGAGCGCGTGCGCGACCCGTTCGCCGTCGCGCAGCCGGGCCGCGACGAGGGCGTGGTGCAGGTGACCGTGGGCGGAGTCGTTCTCGGAGCCGCGCAGTGCGAGGGCGCGACGGGCCGCCTCGGCCAGGTCCGGGGTGTCGTAGGGGGTGATCTCGTCGAGCGGCCAGACTCCGTAGAGGTGGCTGAGGTGGCGGTGGTCGTAGGTGTCGTCGAGGCCGGGCCAGGCCCATTCGGCGAGGGCGCCGTCGGCGTTGATCCGGTGGGGCGGGAGGCGGTCGGCGAGGGCCCGCCAGGCTTCCGCTCGGTCGGGGTGGTAGGCGGCGGCCGTGCGCAGGGCGTGCCGGGCGGCGGAGAGGTCCATGGCCGCGTTGATCGCGCCCCAGCCGGCGTTCGCGGGGCGGTTCTCGGGCGAGTAGGAGGGGACGACGACGAGATGGCCGTCGGCGTCCGTCCGGGTGAGGAAGTCCTCGTAGAACCGGGCGACCTCGGCGAGGGCGTGGGCGGTGCGCGGGTCCCGCGCACCGCGGGTCTCGTCGTGGTCGACCAGCGGTTTGAGCAGCCAGTCGGCGCCCGCGGTCCACAGGTGCAGCGGGTACTCCCGGCTGAAGTGGTACGTCAGCCCGGACTCGCCGTCGGAGTGCGGCGGCGCCACGACACCCCGGGCGCCGAAGATCTCGCGGGCGTTGTCCTGCCAGTCGGGTATCTGGCGGTGGACAAGACAGGCCAGGGCTTCGGTGACTTCGGGGAGAGCGGCGCACGCGGCCGACGCCGTCTGGAGGTTGACGTTGGCGTCGTTGGTGAACGCCCCCGACCAGGCGGTGTCCCAGTCGCCGGTCCACAGGCCAGTGAGGCGAGGCGGGAAGAGGCCACTGGCGGAGAGCAGGTGGTAGCGGCCGGCGGCGAACAGGCGTTCCAGGAGTGCCGGGCTGTCGGGCTTCGCCAGCAACTCGGAGCCGGGCAACGCCCGTTCGGCGGGGTCGGCGCCGAGGTCGAGGGTGACGCGTTCGTAGGCGGGGCGGTGCAGCAGGACGTGCCGGTCCAGGAGCCGGGCGTACGCGTCGGACGCGGACTCCGTCTCGGACGCGGTCTCGGGCTCGGGGACCAGGTCGCGCAGGGCCTCGACGTGGGGGGTCGTGTCGAGTTCGCCGGTGTGGCGCACGACGCGGGTCAGGAGCAGGACGGAGTCGGCGCCGGTGACATGGGCGCCGGGTGCCACGAGCGCGGTGCGGCCGCCGCCGGTGGGGACGACCAGGGTGATGCCGGTGTAGCGGCGGTCGCTGTCGGGATAGCGCACGCGCAGGGTGAGCAGGGCCCCCTCGGCGGCGCGGACGATGCTCTGTCCGACCCTCAGGGTGTGAGGGGCACCCGGCAGCCGGTGGTCTAGCGCGACGACCAGGTCGGTCGCCTCGACGTGCTGGACGACGACGTCGTCGGCGCGGGAGACGAAGACCTGTCCGTGCCCCTCCTCGCACTCCGTGCGCAGCACACCGGTGGTGAAGTCGACGGACCGGCGGTATCCGGACGTGGCCGTGCGCGGGCGGCGCAGCCGGATCTGGAAGGCGGGGTGGAAGGGCTGCACCCACTGGAGCGGGCGGCCATCCGTGAAACTTTCGGCCGCGTCGAGCTCACCGGCGAGCAACCGGTCCTGGAGCGCCGGGAGTTCGGCGGCCAGGCGGGGCGGCCGGGCGTGTTCGGCGCCGTTGGGGCGGACCAGGGTGTGGTGGGTGACGACGACCCGCTCGTCCTGCGGGTCGCCGAACACGAGGGCACCGTGGTGGCCGTTGCCGCTGAGGAAGCCGTCCTCCCAGCGTGCGGCGGGTCTGGCTTCCCAGGTGCCGTGGACGGGTCCGTCGGTCATGGCCTGAGCACCGCCGCCCCATACCGTCCCAGGACCACCTCGTCCGTGACGGTCCTCCCGGTCAGCAGGTCGTGGTGGGTGCCCGGCACGGTGACGGTCACCGGCTCGCGCCCGTGGTGGAGGAGGAACAGCAGCTCGCCGCGGCGGACCGCTTCGACCCGGTCGGGCAGGGCGTCCAGGACCGGTCGGACGCCGGCGTCGGCGGCGATCCTCGCGAGCAGGCGGCGCAGCGCGTCGGGCTCGGGAAGCGTGGAGAGGTACCAGGCGCGGTCCTTGCGCAGCACGGCGGGCAGGCCGTCGAGCTCACCGCCCTTGTAGGCGGCCTCGGTCGTCCCGCCGGCGGTCTTCTCGATCTCCTCCGACCACAGGGTGCCCCGGAATCCGCCCGAGGGGCCGTCGCACTCGGCGTGCTCCCCCGCGTCCAATGGCCACCACTCGTGCAGGACGCGGATGCCGAACAGCTCGCGCAGCCGGGCGTCCATACCGCCGGGGCGTACCCGGTCGTCCTCGTCGGCGACGCCGGTGAGGAAGCCGGAGACCAGGGTGCCGCCCTGGCGGACGTACGCGAGGAGGTTGTCGATCGCCGGGTCGGTGAGGGCGTAAAGCTGGGGGACGACGACCACCTTGTAGGCGGTGAGGTCGTGTGCGGGGTGGGCGAAGTCGGTGGTGAGGTGGGCCTCCCACAGGGCGCGGTGCCAGGCACGGAGGACGTCCGGGTAGTCGACCTCGCGGGAGAGCCGGCCCTCCTGGGCACCGGCCCACCAGGCCTCCCAGTCGTGCAGGACGGCGATGTCGTTGACGGTGTGACTGCCCGTCACATGCTGGGACAGCACGTTCAGTTCGGCGCCGAGCTGCTTGATCTCCTGGTAGGTGCGCCCCTCCTCCCCGGCGTGGCTGACCATCCCCGAGTGGAACTTCTCCGCGCCCTGCCGGGACTGGCGCCACTGGAAGTAGCAGACGGCGTCGGCACCGCGGGCGACCGCCTGGAGGGACCAGAGCCGGTTCAGGCCGCGGGGTTTGGGGTGGTTCACACCCCGCCAGTTGACCGGCCCCGCGGCCTGCTCCATCAGCATCCAGGGGCCGCGCGCCTGCGAACGGGTCATGTCCTGCACGAGCGCACCCTGTTGGGCCCCCAGCGGATCACGCGGATCGGGGTAGAGGTCGACGGAGACGACGTCCTCCTCCGCGGCCCAGCGCCAGGCGTCCTGACCGGCCCACAGCGGCATGAAGTTGCTGGTCACCGGGGTGTGCGGGGTGATGCGGCGGACGATGTCACGCTCCGCCGCGTAACACTCCAGGAGCATGTCGGAGGTGAACCGCTTGAAGTCCAGCACCTGGGTGGGGTTCTTCATGTAGTGGGCGTGGCGGGGTGTGTGGATCTCGGCCCAGTCGCCGTAGCCCTGGCTCCAGAAGGCCGTGCCCCAGGCGGAGTTGAGGGCGTCGAGGGTGCCGTAGCGGCTCTGGAGCCAGGTGCGGAAACGGGCGGCGGCCTCGTCGCTCCAGTCGTAGGTGCAGTACTCGTTGTTGATGTGCCACAGGGTGAGGGCCGGGTGGCCGCCGTAGCGGGCGGCGAGGTCCTCGGTGATGGCGGCGGCGTAACGCCGGTAGGTGGCGCTGGAGTGCGAGAAGTGCTGGCGCCCGCCCCAGTGCTCGGTGCGGCCGTCCTCGGTGACGGGCAGGGTGTCGGGGTGCAGATGGCCCATCCACGGCGGCGGCGAGGCGGTGGGCGTGGCCAGGACGACCCCGATGCCGTTCTCGTGCAGGAGGTCCATCAGCCGGTCCAGCCAGCCGAAGTCCCGCTCCCCCGGCCGGGGTTCGAGCCTCGCCCAGGAGAACACGCCGAGGGTGACGGAGTTGACGCCGGCGGCCTTCATCAGCCGGACGTCCTCCAGCCAGATCTCCTCGGGCCACTGCTCGGGGTTGTAGTCGCCGCCGTAGAGGATGCGGCCGCGGGTGGCGTCCTGGAGTCCCGGGGTCATGCAGGCTCCCCGTACTGGATGCCCCGGCCGTTGGTGGCGATGTACACACGGCCGTACACGCGCGGGTCACCGGTGATCGTCTCGCCGGTCCAGCCCCACTGGTGCCGGTCGTCGTTGATGCGCACCCAGCTCCCGGCCTCGTCGTCGGAGCGGTACACGGCGGTGATGGTCCCGGTGGAGCCGACCATGTAGAGCGCCGGGTAGCCGGCGCCCTCGGCCGCCCTGCCGAAGCCGAGCGTGTGCGAGGCCGAGCAGGTGGCGACCTCGGTGAAGCTCGCGCCGCCGTCCGTGGAGCGGCGGAGCCCGTTCGCCTTGGCCGAGAGCCACAGGTCGCCGGTGCGTCCGGGCGCCGCGACCAGTTCGAACTGGGTGTCCCCGGAGGGCAGCCCGCTCGCGCGCGCGGTGAACGTGAGGCCGCTGTCGGTACTGGCGTACAGCGTTCCCGTGTCGGTGTCGTACGCGTAGAAGCGGGCCGGGTCGGCCGGGTCGGCGACCGGCGTGGCGCCCTTCGGGAAGGAGGGGATCTCGGCCCAGGTCGCCCCGTTGTCCGTGGAGCGGTGGGCGGGGTACTTGGTGCCGTCCCAGTGCACGAAGGTCCACAGCAGCACGCTGCCGTCGCTGTTGACGGCGATCGGGCCCGGGGCGTCCTTGGCGAGGTCCGGCTGGGTCGCGAAGGGCGCCCAGGCCCTGCCGCCGTCGTGGGAGAAGGCGCCGTTGCCGTGGTCGCCGAAGCCCGTGCGGACGACGTACGAGGGCTTGGCGGCGGCCTGGGCGAGGCCCGTCGCCGTCCCGAACACGGGGTTCGAGGCCATCCCGCGCGACGGCGAGGCGGTGAGCCGCTCGTGGTACATCACCCCGATGTCCCCCAGGCCGCTGAGCAGGTGTGCCTCCCCGGTGGGCGGCGAGATCAACTGGCGCACGGAGGTCTCCTCCAGGCCCCGGATCTGCGGGGCCCAGTGTTCGAGGTCCCGGGTGCCGTAGAGGGTGGCCCCGGTGCCGTAGACGATGTGCCGGGAGTCGTACGGGTCGACGGCGAGTGCCTGGATCCACCAGCCGAACTTGGGCGCGTCGGCGCCGAAGGTGAGGAAGGGGGTCTCGGAGACGTCGAGGACCGCGGAGTCCTTGAGGGACGTCCAGGTGCGGCCGCCGTTCGTGGTGCGGTACAGGGTGTCGACGGCCGACCAGCGGTTGTTGGTGGAGACGACGACCGTGCCGGGGCGGCGGGCGTCCACGGAGACGCCCCCGTACCCGAAGGTGTCGCTGCCACCGGGCTTCACCGGTGTGACCTCGGTCCACGTGCCGGAGGCGACGGCCAGCTTGTGCACACTGCCGTCGGACTGCCCGTTGGGCCCGGGCGCGTCGGCGTAGGTGACGTACAGCTCGCGGGTGTGGCAGTCGTAGGCGGCCCGGATCGGCACCTTGGCGTTCGTGCCGGAGGGCTGCCCGGGGACGGCCTCCCAGGTGGTGCCGTCGGAGGTGCGGTACAGGTTGGCGGAGGTGCCGTCGGAGTCGCCCCAGCCCGCGTAGAGGACCCGCCCGGCGGCGACGAGCAGGGTGACGCCCTGACCGCTGCCGCTCGGCGTGCCCGGGAAGCCGCTCGCCGCGGCCCAGGTGGCGCCCCGGTCGGTGGACTTGAGCAGCCCGTCGTGCCGGGTGCCGAGCCACAGGGTGTCGCCGTCCCGGGGATCGACGAGCAGCCGCTCCCCGGTCCCCCTGCCGTCCTCGTTCCCGCCCAGTTTCACGGCGAGGTCGGTCCGCGCCCAGGTGGCGCCCCGGTTCTCGGAGCGCAGCACGGCGCCGTTGCCGGCCCAGGGCTGGGCGTAGGTGCCGAGTGCGAGGTAGACGCGGTCGGGGTGGGCGGGGTCGACGGCCATGGCCTCGACACCGAGGAGGTTCCAGTCGTCCCACCCGAGATCGTCGTTGAGCGGGATCCAGCGCGCGCTCCGGTCGTCCCAGCGGTAGGCCCCGCCGATGTCGGTACGGGCGTAGGCCAGCCCGCGGACGGAGGGGTGGAAGAGGACTCCGGTGACGAACCCGGTGCCGCCGATCACGACCTGGCGCCAGCGGTAGGAGGGGGCGGCCGAGCCGGCGGCCACGGCGACCGCCGGGAAGGCCGGCACGACGGTGACCGCGGCAGCGGCAGCGGTCGCGGAGAGAACGGCACGACGACTGGGACCAGACGCACGCATGACACACCTCGCTGTGTGAGGAAGGGTGGACGCACCCACCCAGGGGCGCGGGGAACTGCGCGGCCCGCCACGACGCGGCCGCGGACAACAGACGGCCGTCAGCCCTTGACCGCGCCCGTCAGCATCCCCTTCTTGAAATGCCGCTGCACGAACGGAGAAGCCACCGCCACGGGGATCAACGCCAGCACCATGACGGCCATCTGCAACCCCAGCGCCGACAACTGCCCCGTCCGCACCGCCTGCTGCAACCCCGTGGGGGCCTCCGTGTGCTTCTGCACCAGCTGGATGAGCACGTTCTGCAGCGGCATCATGTCCTGGTCGCTCAGATAGATCGACGCGTTGAACCAGGCGCTCCAGTAACCCACCGCGTAGAACAGGGAGATGACGGCCAGCACGGCCCGGGACAGCGGCATGATGATGGTCAGCAGGATCCGCAGGTCACCGGCCCCGTCGATGCGCGCCGACTCGGTCAGTTCGGGCGAGATGCCCATGAAGAAGGCCCGCAGCACCAGGATGTTGAAGACGCTGACGGCACTCGGCAGGATCAGGGACAGATAGGTGTCCGTCAGACCGAGCGACTGCACCAGCAGGTAGGTCGGAATCAGGCCGGCCCCGAAGAACATCGTCGCCATCATGGTCATCAGGAAGAACCGGTGCCCGAGGCTCCCCGGCCGCGACAGGCCGTAGGCCGCCAGCACCGACACCGCCATCGAGAAGAGCGTGCCGACGAGGGTCACCCCGACCGAGACCATGATCGCCCGGCTCACCTGGCCGCCGCTGAGCAACTCCGTGTAGTTGACGAAGGTGATGCCCTGCGGGATCACGACGAGGCCGCCGACCCGGTCGATCACCGGTTTCGGGGAGAGGCTGGTGACGATCACGATCCACAGCGGACCGAGCACGCCCAGGCAGCACAGGAGCAGCAGGCCGCCCTTCGCCGTGAGTCCCGCCCTGCTGGGCTCCTCCTCCCACGCGGGCCGGGGAGGAGC
Organism: Streptomyces sp. SAI-135; assembly: GCF_029893805.1. Classification (NCBI taxonomy): domain Bacteria; kingdom Bacillati; phylum Actinomycetota; class Actinomycetes; order Kitasatosporales; family Streptomycetaceae; genus Streptomyces; species Streptomyces sp. SAI-135. Next base: position 6,573,524 of record NZ_JARXYP010000002.1, on the reverse strand, counting down.
CTTGAGGCTGCGGACGAGCTGCGTGTTGAGGCTCACTTCTGGTACACCCCCTGCTCGCCCAGCAGATGCGCGAACTTGTTCGCGGCCAGGACGAGACACACTCCGATGACTCCCTTGACGAGGCCGACCGCGGCCGCGTAGCTGAAGTCGCCGTTCTGGATACCCATGTTCCACACGTAGGTGTCGAGGACCTCGCTGGCCCCCACACCGACCGCGTCCCGCTGGAGCAGGAACTGCTCGAAGCCCACGCTCAGCGCGTCGCCCACCCTCAGCACCAGCAGCAGCGCGATCACCGGGCGCAGCGCGGGCAGCGTCACGTGCCACATGCGACGCCAGCGTCCGGCGCCGTCCATGGCGGCGGCCTCGTACAGGTCGGTGCTGACGGCGGCCAGCGCGGCGAGGAAGACGATGATCCCCCAGCCGGCGTCCTTCCAGACGGCCTGCGCGGTGACCAGGTACTTGAACAGGCCCGCGTCGGTCATCAGGTCGAAGCCGCTCCAGCCGTGGTCCTCCAGGGTCTGGGCGATGATGCCCGCGCCGCCGAGGATCTGCTGGAACACGGTGACGACGAGCACCCACGAGAAGAAGTGCGGCAGGTACATGATCGCCTGTGCCACGGCCCGGACCCGCGGCCGGATCACGCTGTTGATGAGCAGCGCGAGGGCGATGGGGATCGGGAAGAACAGCACCAGCTGGAGCACGAACAGCACGATGGTGTTCTTGGTGGCGTCCCAGAACAGCGGGTCGTCGACCATCCGCGAGAACTGCTCCACCCCGACCCAGGGGCTGTGGAAGATCGCGGTGATGCCGTTGCTGGAGATGTAGGGGTCGTAGTCCTGGAAGGCGACGACGTTGCCCAGCAGCGGGACGTAGTTGAAGAGCAGGAGCAGGAGGATCACGGGCAGCGTCATCAGGATGAGCGTGCGGTCGCGCCGCAGCCGGACCCGGAAGGGAACCCGGCCCGCCCTGGCCGCCTTGCGCGGCGCCCGCCCCTTCGCCGAAGCCGCCACCGCGGTGGTGACCGCGGCCGCCGGTTCCTCGACGGCCGCGGGGGGACGGGTCCCGTCGGGCCGGCTCCCGGCCGCGAGGGACATCAGGCGCCGCTGCCGTTCTTGTCGAGGAGCTGCTTGTACCAGTCGCGCAGCTTGTCGCCGCCGGAGGACTTCCAGGTGGAGATGGCGGCCTGGACGTCGGAGAGCTTGCGGTTGCCGCGCACGTAGTCGATCTCCAGCTGCTCGAACTGGCTGGAGAGGTTGGCGTAGCGGGTCGGCTCGACGATGTTCATGCCGAAGGTGGACGTCTTCTTCATGAAGGCGCCCATCCGCTGCTGCCACTCGACCTGCTTGCGGGCGACCTCGGGGAAGTCGGGGTGGGCGTAGTAGGCGGCCGGCGCGGCCAGCATCACCCAGGCGTTGATGACCTCGGAGTTGCCGAGGTCGTTCTTGACCGGGACGCCGTCCTTGACCGTGTAGTGGGTGCCCTCGACGCCGTAGTCGACGAGCATCCGCTCCTTGGTGCCGTAGGGCGCGGCCGCGAAGTTGGCGGCGGCCAGCGCGTTCTCGACGGTCGTCTTCGAGGCGCCCTTGCGGATCAGCGACCAGATGGAGGCGGGCGAGGAGGCGTACAGCTTCGGATTGCCGCCGTCCGCGCCGAAGAGGTCCATGGCCTCGATCTTCAGGTCCGGGTTGGACTGGGCCTGTTCGGAGACCTTCCCGTACCAGTCGGCGATGTTGGTGTTCCAGACCAGGATCTGCCCGGCGGTGAAGCGCTGGCCGGCGTCGCCCGAGCGTGCCTTGTCGTCGGGGTGGACCAGACCCGCGTCGAACACCTTGCGGACCCACTCCAGGGCCTCGAGGTACTCGGGCTGCTCGATGCGGTACGTCAGCTTGCCGTCGGAGCCCATGTCCCAGCCGATCGGCCCGGAGCCGCGGACGCCGAAGAAGCTCCACGCCGACCAGGTCAGGTTGCCGTCGCAGGCCCACACCTTGGCCTTGGCGCTGGTGGCGTCCTTGGCCCAGCTCATGAACTCGTCGGCCGACTTGGGTACCGCGTAGCCCTTCTCGTCGAAGACGTCCTTTCGGTACAAGGGCGCGATCCCGCTCGCGGTGGCGGTGGGCATCGGGATGCCGCGCAGTGCCCCGCCGAAGATGCCCATGCGCCAGGCGTCGGAGGGGATCGCGGCCAGGTTCGGGTACTTCTTGATCTTGTCGCCCGCGAGGTAGGGGCCGAGGTCCATGAACTTCGCGGTGACGGCGTTCGCGATCTTGCCGACCAGTTCCCAGCTCGGCACGACGACCATGTCCGGTATGGAGCTGGAGGCGAGGACGGCGCCGAGCTTCTGGCCGTAGGTGTTGCCGTCCTGGTTCTGCCAGGTGATCTTGGTGCCCGCCGCCGCGTCGAGTGCCGTGTAGTAGGCGCAGTCGGCCTTCGGCGGGGAGCCCCAGAACGGGGACATGATCTTGAAGGGGGCGCCCGTGCCGAGCTTCTCCGGGACCGAGGCCTGGAGAGCGGCGAGGTCGACCTTGCCGGTGTACCCGGCGGCCGAGCCGTTCTTGGAGGGCAGGTCCGGGTTCGCGACCGTGCTGGCGACGAACGCCGGGAGCAGCTTGTCCGCGGCCTTGCCCGACGTGGTTCCTTCGCGCTCTCCGCTGTCCGAGCCGCCACAGGCGGCAAGCAGCGGCATCCCGCCCGCCACCGCGGCGGTGGCGACCGCCGTCGAGGCGAGGAAACTTCTCCGACTGGGCCCGGAAGGACCGGAGGAGGGGGAAGCGGCGTTCGGCGTCATTGCGTCAACCCTTCATGGCGCACCAGGACACCCGGCGGTGGAGCCGTCGGCTGCGGTGTCTTGAGTGGAACTGGCTGAGCTGAAGCGATGCCTCGACCGGTGTGGCGGAATCCGTAGTCGAAGCGCTTCGATGTTGCTGTGAGGTTAAGTGAACCCCCCGGGGTGCACAAGAGTCGTTCCCAAGATTCCTCCGGGGTACGGGAGGTGACCTTTTCTTATGCACCGCTTGAAGTGACGGTGTTGATCCCTTGACACCCGCCCTGGTGTCGAATGAGCATCGAAGCGCTTCGAAAGCATCGAACCGATCCATCGCAGGGGGATCCCCACGTGACCGCACACCCGCCGCACACTCCGCCGTTCCGCGATCCGCACCTGCCGTTCGCGAAGCGCATCGACGATCTGCTGTCGCGGCTGACCCTCGACGAGAAGATCGGGTTCCTGCACCAGTTCACGCCCGCCGTGCAGCGGCTCGGCATCGCCGCGTTCCGCACCGGCCAGGAGGCCCTGCACGGCGTCGCGTGGATGGGGCCGGCGACCGTCTTCCCGCAGGCGGTCGGCCTCGGCGCGACCTGGAACACCGATCTCGTACGACGTGTCGGCGAGGCGGTGTCCAAGGAGGTCCGGGCGATGCGCGCCCGCGACGACCGGGTCGGCCTCAACATCTGGGCGCCGACGGTCAATCTGCTGCGCCATCCCCTGTGGGGTCGCAACGAGGAGGGCTACTCGGAGGACCCGAAGCTCACCTCGGCCATCGCCGTCGCCTACACCCGCGGGCTGCGCGGCGACCACCCCACGTACTGGCGCACGGCCCCGGTGCTCAAGCACTGGCTGGCCCACAACAACGAGACGGACCGGGCCACTTCGTCGAGCTCGGTGCGTCCGCGCGTGCTGCACGAGTACGACCTGCGGGCCTTCCGCGAGGCGGTAGAGGCGGGCGCCGTGGCCGGTGTGATGCCGGCGTACAACCTGGTCAACGGCCGCCCCAACCACGTCTCCCCGTACCTGCGCGAGCACCTGCGCGCCTGGACCGACGAGGAGCTGCTGGTCTGCTCGGACGCGGGGGCGCCCTCCAACCTGGTCGATCACGAGCACTACTTCGACACCCACGAGGAGGCCACCGCGGCCTCCCTGAGGGCCGGTGTCGACAGTTTCACGGACCACGGCACGGACAGCTCGCAGATGATCGCCCGCATCCAAGGGGCCCTCGACCAGGGCCTGTTGACCGAGGCCGAGATCGACACCGCGGTCCGCCGGCAGCTCTCGGTGCGCTTCCGGCTCGGCGAGTTCGACCCGGACCACGACCCGCACGCCGACGTCACGGACTTCGACACCCCGGAGCACCGCGCGCTCGCCCTGGAGGCCGCCGAGCAGGCGATCGTGCTGCTCAGGAACGACGGTGCGCTGCCGCTCGCCCCCGGCACCCGGCTCGCCGTGGTCGGTCTGCTCGCCGACGAGTGCAAGCTCGACTGGTACAGCGGCACGCTCATCCACCGCTCCACCCCGCTGGAGGGACTGTACGAGCGGTTCGGCGCCGAGCGCGTCGCGTTCGCGGAGGGCGTGGACCGGGTCCGCCTCAAGACCTCCGCCGGGACGTTTCTGCACGTCCTGGCCTCCGAGCACGGCGAGGACGAGGTGCGCGGCGCCGAGGGGGCCCTGGACCCGGCGCTCCTCGCCGGCCGCACCGATCTGCCCGCGCTGACGACCGACGCGACCGGCACCGAGTTCGCGCTGATCGACTGGGACGAGGGCGTCCTCACGCTGCGCGCCCCCGACGGCCGCTATGTGTCCGTCGCCGAGGACGGTTACCTGCGCGCCTCGGCCGACCAGCCCGGGGGCTGGGTCGTCCAGGAGACCTTCCGCCTGGAGCAGCACGGCAGCGGTCACCTCCTCAGGCACATCGGCACGGGCCGCCACGTCACTGTCGCCGCGGACGGAGTGAAGGTTGCCGACGAGAATCCGGAGACCTTCCAGCTGATCATCGTCGAACGCGGCGAGGACGCAGTGACCCGCGTCACCTCCGAGGCCGACGTGGTCCTGGTGGTCGCGGGCAACGACCCGCACATCAACGGCCGCGAGACCGAGGACCGCACCTCACTGCGCCTCCCGCCGCACCAGGAGCGCCTGCTGCGGGCGGCGCGCGCGGCGAACCCCCGGACCGTGCTGGCCCTGGTCTCGGCCTACCCCTACGCGGTGGACACGTCCGGCCTGGCCGCGGCCCTGTGGACGGCCCACGGCGGCCAGGCGGCCGGCACCGCGCTGGCCCGCGTCCTGGCCGGGGACGTCTCCCCCGCCGGCCGCCTCCCGCAGACCTGGTACGAGAGCGACGCGGACCTGCCCGGCCTCCTCGACTACGACGTCATCGGCAGCCGCCAGACCTACCTGTACTTCGAGGGCGCACCGCTGTTCCCGTTCGGCCACGGGCTCTCCTACACGTCCTTCTCGTACGCGGGACTGGAGGCGCGGACCGACGACACCGCGGTCCGCGTGTCGTTCACGATCACGAACACCGGCGACGTCACCGCCGACGAGGTCGCCCAGCTCTACGCCCGCGCGATCGACCCGGCCCTCCCCCGCCCGCGCCGCGAACTGCTGGCCCACCGGCGCGTGACGCTCGCTCCGGGCGCCGAGGAGGAGCTGTCTTTCGAAGTACCGCTGTGCGCCTTCGAGTTCTGGGACGTGGCACAGGGCCGGTGGCGGCTGGAGCCGGGCCCGTACGAGCTGCTGGCGGGTGCCTCCAGCGAGGACGTCCGGCTGCGGACGACGGTCCTGCTCGACGGCGAGCCCGGTGCGCCGCGTCCCGTGGTCCGGCGCGGTCTGGACGGCGCGGACTTCGACGAGCAGAGCGGTGTCGAGATCGTCGACCGGACGCGGGTGGCGGGCGACGCGGTGACGGCGGCCGAGGGCCGTACCGGCGAACTGGTCTACCGGGACTGCGACTTCGGGGACGGTGTCACCGAGGTGACGGTGACGGTGGCCGGCGAGGGCTCGGTCGAACTGTCCCTGGACGGGGGCGCGGTGCTCGCCGGCTGGGAGGTGGCGGAGTCCGGCGCCGGACCGTACGACTACACCGCTCTCGGTGCCGGGATCGTCGCCGAGGGCGTGCACGACGTGCACCTCAGGCTGCGCGGCCCGCTGCGGCTCGCGCACGTCGGCTTCTCCGGTTGAGGGTCCGGAACGGCCGGCACACAAGAAGGGGCCCGGCACCGGAAGGCATCGGTGCCGGGCCCCTTCGGGGCGGCGGGTCAGCGTCGCTGCCCCAACACTACATGAAAATGGTTCCCATTTACCAGAGGGCTCTTCCGGAGGGCTCTCCCAGAGGGCGCGCCTGGACGGCCCGAAGGGCTCCCTAGAGGGCGAGACCGGTCAGCACCAGCACCCGCTCGTACGTGTAGTCGTCCATCGCGAACCGAACGCCCTCGCGGCCGACACCGGACTGCTTGACCCCGCCGTACGGCATCTGGTCGGCGCGGTAGGAGGGGACGTCACCGATGACGACACCGCCGACCTCCAGCGCGCGGTGGGCGCGGAAGGCGGCCTGGAGGTCGTGGGTGAACACGCCCGCCTGGAGACCGTACTTGGAGTCGTTGACGGCGGCGAACGCCTGCGCCTCGCCGTCCGCCTTCTGGACGGTAAGGACGGGTCCGAAGACCTCCTCGCAGGAGATCGTCGTGTCGGCCGGCACGTCGGCGAGGACGGTCGGCGCGTAGGAGGCGCCGTCCCGGTCGCCGCCGGTGAGGAGGGTGGCGCCCGCCTCGACGGCCTCCTTCACCCAGGACTCGACGCGCACCGCCGCGTCCTCGCTGACCAGCGGGCCCACGTCGGTCCTGTCGTCGCTCGGGTCGCCGGTGACCTGGGCCTCGACGGCGGCCACGATCCGCTGGAGCAGCCGGTCGTACACCGACGCGTCGGCGATCACCCGCTGCACGGAGATGCAGGACTGGCCGCCCTGGTAGTTGGAGAAGGTCGCGATGCGGGTCGCGGCCCAGTCGAGGTCGGCGTCGGAGGCGTAGTCGCCGAGCACGACCGCGGCGCCGTTGCCGCCCAGCTCCAGCGTGCAGTGCTTGCGGGGCACCGAGTCCATGATCGCGTAACCGACCTTCTCGGAGCCGGTGAAGGAGATCACGGGCAGCCGCTCGTCCTGGACGAGGGCGGGCATCCGGTCGTTCGGGACGGGCAGGATGCTCCACGCGCCGGCGGGCAGCTCGGTCTCCGCGAGGAGCTCGCCGATGACCAGCCCGGAGAGCGGGGTCGCCGGGGCCGGCTTCAGGATGATCGGCGCACCGGCCGCGATCGCCGGGGCGATCTTGTGGGCGCAGAGGTTGAGCGGGAAGTTGAAGGGCGCGATCCCGAGCACGACCCCCTTGGGGAAGCGCCGGGTCAGCGCGAGCCGGCCCTGGCCGCCGAGGTCGGTGTCGAGGCGCTGGGCCTCACCGCCGTTGAACCGCCGGGCCTCCTCCGCGGCGAACCGGAACACGGAGACGGCACGGCCGACCTCGCCCCGGGCCCACTTGACCGGCTTGCCGTTCTCGGCGGAGATCAGCTGGGCGATCTCCTCGGTGCGCTCGACGAGCCGGCGGCTGACGTGGTCGAGGGCGGCGGCGCGGACGTGCGCGGGAGTGGCGGCGAACTCGTCCCGTACGGCGTACGCGGCGGCCACGGCCTCCTCGATCTGCGCGTCGTCCGGCACGGCGACCTTGCCGACCAGCCGGCCGTCCCACGGGGAGGTGACGTCGAAGGTGTCCTCGCCGGTGACCTGGCGGCCGGCGAGCCAGAAGGCGTGGGTGGAAGTCATGCCCCCCACGGTAGGGCCGGGAGGCCGGGATCGAATTTGTCCGGGGTGTAGCAGTGGGCCCCCCGGGCACTCCGGTTCGGCACTGCGGTGCGGCACTCCCGGCGGCGTCTACTCCGCCGACACCGCCTTCAGCGCCAGCCACAGCTCCATGCGTACGTCCGGATCGTCCAGGGAGCGGCCCAGGATCTCCTCGACGCGGCGCATCCGGTACCGCAGGGTGTGCCGGTGGACGCCCAGGTCGGCGGCGGCCGCGTCCCACTGGCCGTGCCGGGAGAGCCAGGCCCGCAGCGAGGCGACCAGGTCGCCCCGGCCGGTCGCGTCGTGCTCGTGCAGCGGCCGCAGCAGGCCGTCCGCGAAGGCCCGCACCGCGTCGTCCGCGAGCAGCGGCAGCACCGATCCGGAGGCGAGCTGTTCGTGCTCGACGTAGATCCGGCCCCGCCGCCGGGCGACCGAGAGCGCCTGTTCGGCCTGCTTGTAGGCGGCAGCGGCGGCGATCGGTCCCGCGGGGGCCGAGACGCCGACGACCAGTGCGGCCTCGTCTCCGGCACCCGCCTGCTCGCGGGTCCGCGCCGACTCCAGCGCCACCGCGTACTCCGCGCCCGCGGTGACGGCGGCCCCGCCGTCCGCGGCCAGCACCACCAGCCGCTCCCCCTCGGGCACCACGAGCACGGCCTCACCGGAGCGGGCCGCCGCGGACTCCAGGATCTCGGTGAGCGCCCCGAGCGGATCGCCGTTAGCGCCGGCGGCCCCCGGGACCCGGGCGGGGGCGTCCGCGGCGATCCGCACCGACGAGACGGCGGCCGTCTCCGCCACGATCAGCCGGAAGGGCGCGTCCAGGAGTCCGCCGTACAGGTCGCCCGCGACCGTGCGCGCGTGTTCCGGCTCCCCCGCGAGCAGCATCCGCACCACGGCCGCCCCGATCCGCTGCTCGGCGGCGTACAGGGAGCGGGAGCGCTCGGTGGTGAGGGTCAGCAGTGCGATCGCCGAGTGCACCGCGTACCGCTCCGCCGTGCCGAGCGCGGAGGCCGTCCCCACCGCGAGCGCGGCCCGCGGCCGCCGCCCGGTGCCCAGGGAGTGCAGCTCCACGCGGTCGTCGTTGTCGGAGGTGCCGGAGCCCCCGGCCACGGACGAGGCGGGCGCGGGCCGCTCCCGCAGCCGCTCCACGTCGGCGGTCAGGCGCGCGGCCCGGCGGCCGGCCCACTCCGGTGCGGCGGCGACGACGGCGCCCGAGGCGTCGTAGAGCGCCGCCCAGCCGTCGACCTGGGAGGCGAGCGCGGCGAGCAGCCCCTCCGGGCCGTCGGTCAGTGCCTGCCTGGTCAGCTCGCGCTGGGCGGCGAAGCCCGCGGTGACGGACCGGTACTGGTCGGCCGCGATCGCCGCGGAGACGGCCTTGCTGATGGCGAGGAAGGGGGTGCGGCGCGGCACCTCGAGCAGCGGGAGCCCCTCCTCGCGGGCGGCGCCGACGAGGGCCTCGGGGATGTCGTCGTAGTTGACCCCGACGGCGAAGCCGAGCCCGACCACCCCCGCCCCGGCCAGCCGCCTCACGTACCGCCGCATCGCCTCCGGGTCCTCCGCGTCCAGCTTGAGCGCGGTGATCAGCAGCAGTTCCCCGCCCTCCATGTAGGGGACGGGGTCGGCGAGCTCGCTGACGTGCGCCCAGCGGACGGGCACGTCCAGCCGGTCCTCGCCCGCGCGCACGGTCAGCTTGAGCGCGGAGTGGTGGACTAGCGAGGCGAGGGTGGGAGGCATGCGGCCTTCAGGGCTTCAGGGCGTCAGTGCGTCAGGGAGCAGTGATCGTCGGTCGCTGCGATCTTTTGGCCGCCGTGTATGAACGACCTGTGACGATTCTGCCTCACCGTACGGCCCCGAGGTCACGTCATCCCCGCAGATCCACCAGCAGCGGCGGCGCGTGCTCCCCCGTCACCGTGGTCAGCGACAGCACCGCGTGCCCGGGCGGCACCCCGTGCGCCAGCTCGGACGCGGACCACCGCTCCCGCTCGACCTGCCGTACGGTCACCGCCCGCGCGGTCGGCGCCTTGCCGGTGATGACCCGGCGCACCGCGTGCAACGCCTTGCCGGCCGGGGTCTCGGCGATGATCTGCCGGTCGGTGACGTCCCGCGCCTCGATCCACTCCTTGCCCCACACCTCGGCGAAGTCCTGCCCGTCCCACGGGGTGAGCCCGGACAGCGCCATCCGGCACCCGATGGCCCCGAGCAGGGGCCCGCGCAGCGGCCGCGGCACATCGTCCAGCGTGCGCAGCGTCAGCACGACACCCGCGTTGCCGGACCGCAGCCGCTGCACGCCCCGCACGGCCTCCGGGGTGACGATGCCCGTGGCGTCGTCGACGACCAGACAGGCGAACAGCGACCGGTCCTCGCGCACCGCGACGCTCGCCGTGAACTGCGCGAGCACCAGCCGCGCCAGGATCCGGGAGGCGTCGGCGTGTCCGCGCTGGGGCAGGTCGATCCGGACCCGGACGGGGTGGTCGAGGGCCTTGAGCGAGAACGGCCGCGACCCTCCGGACGAGTCGGGGTCCGCGCTCTGGAAGAAGGTGGCGAAGGCGGGCCGGTCGAGCAGCGCGACGCGGTCCGCGAGGGTGCCCCCGACGTCCCCCGGATGCCCCATCTGCCGCTCCCGCGCGTCGAGTTCCCGCAGCAGCGACTCCTGCCCGGAGTCCTCCAGGCCCTTGCGCAGCGCGGCCAGCGGCCCGGGCGCGCCGTCGAGCAGCCGGCGCAGCTCCGGTACGGACGGGAAGCGGCCGTGCACCGCCCGGAACGGCCCGAGGAGCTGGGCGAGCACGGTGGTGGACCGCCGGGTGTCGCCCCCCTGATGCGGCTCGGCGAGGTCCCCGACGAGCGCCTCGGCGAGCACGGCGGCGGCTTCGTCGGGATCGGTCGTGCCCCCGTACAGGTCGAGGTCGTACACCGACTCCGGGTTCCCGATCTGTACGACGACGTCGTAGGCGTCGGCCGGTCCGAGCCCGGCGCCCGCGGCACCGACCACCACGACGGCGGCCCGCCCGGCGAGCGCGTGCAGGCACAGCGACTCGGCGATCGGCCTGACGACGGTCCCGGTCTTCCCGGACCCGGCCGGGCCGACCGCGAGCAGCGAGGTCCCGAGCAGCTCGGGCCCGAGCCCGAGCCCGGCGCCCCGGTAGGCGTACGGGTTGCGGGCGTCGTCGGCGGTGGTCCCCAGCCGCACCTGGCCCGTCAGGAGGTCGTGCCGGGCGAGCCGAGCGGGCAGGTCCCTCGCCCCGGAGGGGTGCACACAGGCGGCGGCACCCTCCTGGAGCACGGCGCCGGTGAACGTGGCGAGACTGAACCGGCCACTGCGCACGCCCTGCCAGGCCCGCGCGATCCGGGCATGGTCCACGTCCCGCATCAACCCGGCCCTGGCTTCGGCAGCGAGCCGCTCCGCGGCATCGACGGCACCGGCGGCACGCAGCTCGGGGTACTCGGCGGGGTCCTGTTCGGGGGTGGGAGGCGGCTCGTGGGCGGGGACGGCCGGACGCCAGGCGGGGGGGCCGAAGCGGCGCCAGACCTCGCCCCAGCGACCGAGCTTGCCCACGACGACCATGATGATCAACGCGATGAGCACCTCGTAACCCCTGTACAGGAAGGCGGTGCCCGTCTGGCCGAGGGCGCCGTCGGCGCCGCGCCATGAGTCAGGGGTGACCAGCAGAAGCGGAACCCACCACCAGCTGCCGACATAGCCGTTCTGGAGCAGCGACCAGACGAGCCAGCCGACGAGAAACGCGATCACCGCGCCCGTCAACAGCTGCTGCGTCGGAATCCGCTCCGGCTCCTCCTCCGGCCGGACCCGGTGGCCGAACCGCCACACACCGGGCGCGGCCTCGGGGCGTGGCGCCCGCAGCCAGGTCAGGAACGCCGAGCCGTCGGGCAGCGGGGGCGTCCCGGGCGCCCGGGACGGCATCGGCGGCAGCGCCCCCCGTGCCCGCGGCACAGGATTCGCATGCGTACCCCGCGCGTCCTGCGTCCCGTCGCTGTCCATCGCCCCTGCTCCCTGACCAGCCGTTCCGTCCACCATCAGCGGCCAATCTAACGCGCCCGCAAAGGGAGTTCACCGATTGCGGGGCCGAGCCGCCACACCGTCCGAGAAACCGGCTATGTCCACCACGGACAACCCGCCTCCTCGACACCGCCCACATGGAGCATGCCCACCCCCCGTCCGCCGTCCTAGCCTGCGAGAAAAGACTGGACAGAGTCCGCTGGAAATCTCCGCCCGCAACACCCCAGGAGCCCCTCATGACCGCACTTCCGCAGGAGCGCCGCGTCGTCACCGCCATCCCCGGACCCAAGTCGCAGGAGCTGCAGGCCCGCCGGGTCGCCGCGGTGGCGCAGGGCGTGGGGTCCGTACTGCCCGTCTTCACGGCGCGCGCGGGCGGCGGGATCATCGAGGACGTCGACGGGAACCGGCTGATCGACTTCGGTTCGGGCATCGCCGTGACGTCCGTCGGCGCCTCCGCCGAGGCCGTCGTGCGCCGGGCCTCCGCCCAGCTCGCCGACTTCACTCACACCTGTTTCATGGTCACCCCCTATGAGGGCTACGTGGAGGTCGCCGAGGCGCTCGCCGAGCTGACCCCGGGCGACCACGCCAAGAAGAGCGCCCTGTTCAACTCCGGCGCCGAGGCCGTGGAGAACGCCGTCAAGATCGCGCGGGCGTACACCAAGCGGCAGGCCGTCGTCGTCTTCGACCACGGCTACCACGGCCGGACCAACCTCACCATGGCGCTGACCGCGAAGAACATGCCGTACAAGCACGGCTTCGGACCCTTCGCCCCCGAGGTCTACCGCGTCCCCGTCGCCTACGGCTACCGCTGGCCCACCGGCCCGGAGAACGCCGGCCCCGAGGCCGCCGCCCAGGCCATCGACCAGATCACCAAGCAGGTCGGCCCGGAGAACGTCGCCGCGATCATCATCGAGCCCGTCCTCGGCGAGGGCGGCTTCATCGAGCCGGCGAAGGGTTTCCTGCCGGCGATCAGCGAGTTCGCCAAGGCCAACGGCATCGTCTTCGTCGCCGACGAGATCCAGTCCGGCTTCTGCCGCACCGGCCAGTGGTTCGCCTGCGAGGACGAGGGCATCGTCCCGGACCTGATCACCACCGCCAAGGGCATCGCCGGCGGTCTGCCGCTCGCCGCCGTCACCGGCCGCGCCGAGATCATGGACGCGGCGCACGCGGGCGGCCTCGGCGGGACCTACGGCGGCAACCCGGTCGCCTGCGCGGGCGCGCTCGGCGCGATCGAGACGATGAAGGAGCTCGATCTCAACGCGCGGGCGAAGGCGATCGAGGCCACGATGAAGGCCCGGCTGACCGCCATGCAGGACAAGTTCGACGTCATCGGTGACGTCCGCGGCCGCGGCGCCATGATCGCCATCGAGCTGGTCAAGGACCGTACGACCAAGGAGCCGAACCCGGAGGCGACGGCGGCGCTCGCCAAGGCCTGCCACCAGGAGGGCCTGCTGGTGCTGACCTGCGGCACGTACGGCAACGTCCTGCGCTTCCTGCCGCCGCTCGTCATCGGTGAGGACCTGCTCGACGAGGGCCTCGACATCATCGAGCAGGCCTTCGCCCGCATCTGACCCACGGCCCCGGCGCCTTGGGATTCCGGGGCTGGGGTGGCGAGCGGCAGAGGGTGTGAAGAAGGTGTGCGAGGTGGTGGTGGGGTTGGGATTCTGCCTGTCGTACGCCGCCGCCCTGTCGTAGGTTCTACCCAGATGAGAGATACACCCCGCCCACAGGGGACTGTGGGCGACATCAGGCCGGGGCCTCCCCAGCTTCGACCTGGTCGTGCCCTCGCGCACACACATGGAGCCTCCGGCTCCGGATCTCCTCACCGATCGGACAGTCGCCCGCCCCAAACCCCCCGGGGCGGCCGGCGAACCGATCTGATCGGCCGCCCCGGAACCACCCCCCCTGTTCCGGGGCGGCCGGCCTTCCTCACCCTCCTTCTCGGAATTCCGGCCCTCCTCTTCGCCCTGATCACCTGGCAGGTCGTGGAGGACGGGCCGCTTCTGCGTGCCGACGAGCGGGTCAGCCGCGCCCTGGTCCACCCGGACCGCCTCGGCGACGGTCTCTCCGACCTGGGCAACGTCCAGGTGGCCGTCCCCCTCCTGGTGGCGGCGCTGGCGTACGTGACCTGGCGGCACCGGCGCACGGGTACGGACCGCTGGTGGCTCCCGGCCACCGCGGGCGCCCTCCTGATGGCCCTGCTCCCGGCGATCCTGGTCCCCCTCAAGATCTGGACCGCCCGCTCCGGCACCTCCGTGGTCCCTCCGGGCACCGGCTACTTCCCCTCGGGCCACACCGCCACCGCGGCCGTCGCCTACGGCACCGCGACCCTCTTCCTCCTCCCCCTCCTCCGCACCCCCCGCACCCGCCGGGCCCTCGTCACCCTCTGCACCCTCCTCGTCCTCGCCGTCTCCTACGGCCTGATCCGCCGCGGCTACCACTGGCCCCTGGACGTCCTGGCAAGCTGGTGCCTGTCCACCCTGCTCCTCCGCCTCCTGGTGACACTCGTCAGGCGATACGGTCTGAAGCCGACAGAGAACGCGAAGAGGTAGGTAGCCGGTCACGGGGCGGTGGCCGGTACCCGGGGGGAAGAGCCATGCCGGACGAGAAGGACCAGGTGACGGTCGCCTTCGAGAACCACGACTTCGCGCTGACACCGTCACCGGGCGAGGTGATCCTCCCTCTCTACGGCCGCAAGATCCACCACGACTCGAAGTGCGGCCACCTCACCGATGCCGACAGACTCCCCCGGTTCCCGGACCCGGACCGGCTGCTGTGGCGGCGGCTCATCGACTCCGCGCCCTCCCACGACACGGCTGCCCGCGCCGAGTTCGCTCGGTCCACAGGGCTGCTCGGCGGCTCGGGACAGCCCCTCACCAGCGCGTGCAGTTGTGTTCTGCGCCCCGTTTCCCCGCATCAGGCCGCCACGATGCGGCCGTGGCCGCTGGACGAGGCGGTGCGTGCCTTCGACAGGGACCGCTTCACGGCAGAGCTGCGCGCGATGGAAGGGGCCGCCGAGGAGGTACGCCGTGACTTCCCCTGGGAGGACTGGCCGACACTGCCTCTGGAGCGATACGCCCTCGGCCAGGGAGACAGCGCCCACACCCGGCCCTACTGCTATCTGATGGAGTTCGGCAGCAAGGCCCTCGGCAGCATCGCCGGCGGCTCCTCGACCAAGCACCTCATCTACCAGCGCAACCAGGACGGTTCCTGGTGGCACGACTCGCGCTACGCCGACGAGAAGGAGGCTTGGCAGGCGGTGCGGTCCGGGATCGTCGCGGCCGTGACCGCGGCCCGCGAAGGACGAACCGCCGACATCGACACCATCGACGCCGTACGTTCGGGTCCCGCCCTGGTCGCCAAGACACTGAGGGTCTACGCGCCCGACGTCGCCCTGGCGGTCTACGGCCACGACGTGGTTCGGCACTTCGTGCAGCAGCTCACCGGCGCGCCTGTCCCCAAGCTGGACCGGTTCGCCCTCCAGGCACGACTGAAGGAGGTCATCGACGGCGAGCAACGGTTCGCAGGCTGGTCGTACGACCTGGTGGTGCTGTTCCTGTACTGGTGGACCAATCCCGTCCGTACGCAACAGATCGTGAAGATCGCACCCGGCGCGAACGCCTCGCTGTGGGACGAGTGCCGAGCCGGTGGTTTCATCGCGGTCGGCTGGGACGACGTGGCGGACCTGCGGTCCTTCGCCGACAAGGACGAGTTCCAGGCAGCGTTCGCCGCCGCCTACGCGGACGAGTACAACGGCTACCAGTCGAAGATCTCCGCGAAGGCCAACGAAGTCTGGAAGCTGCAGAGTCTCCGGCCCGGCGACCTCGTCGTCGCCAACAAGGGCACGAGCGAGATCCTCGGTGTGGGCCGGGTGGCGGGCGACGGTTACACCTGGCGGGAGGACCGCCCGCTCTACCGGCACACGGTCGAGGTCGAGTGGGACGAGAGCTACGCGGGCCGGCTGGAGGAACCCGAGCGGTCCTGGGCGACCGTCACTGTCAAGGACGTGTCCGCACAGGTGTGGAGCAGGATCCGGAAGGCCAAGGCGGCCCCGTCGTCCGTCGGGGACGATCCGGCCCCCGACACCACCGACGCCGTGCTGACCACCCGCCCTCTGGACGCAGGGCTGGTCCCGCTCGCCGAGGCCCTCGATCGGCGGGGGCAGGCGGTGCTGTACGGGCCCCCGGGTACGGGCAAGACGTACACCGCCCTTCGTTTCGCGGTCCGTTGGCTGGGTGAGCTGGCCGGCGACCTGTCGGATGTCGACCCCTACGCAGAGCCCGGTACCCCGGCCTTCCGGCGCACGCTCGACGCCCTGACCGCGGCAGGCCGGCTGACGATGGTCGCCTTCCACCCCAACTACGGCTACGAAGATTTCGTGGAGGGCTTCCGGCCGGTGAAGGGCGGATCCGGCGGCCTCATGCTGGACCGGGTCGACGGGGTGTTCAAACGCGTGTGCCAGGCCGCCGCAGCCGACCAGGGCCGCCCGTACCTGGTCGTCGTCGACGAGCTCAACCGCGGCAACCTGCCCAAGATCTTCGGCGAGCTGATCACCCTCCTCGAGAAGGACAAGCGGGGCTGCCAGGTGCTGCTGCCACTCAGCCAGGAGCAGTTCACGGTGCCGGACAACGTGTACCTGGTGGGCACCATGAACACCGCCGACCGCTCCATCCGGATGCTGGACGCCGCCATCCGCCGCCGTTTCGCCTTCCTGGAGCAACTCCCCGACTCCGCGCCCCTTCAGGGATGCCACGTTGAGCAGTTGCACCTCGCGGACCTGCTCGACGCCCTGAACCAGCGCGTGAGGACCCATCTCGATCGCGAGAAGCAGATCGGGCAGGCCTTCTTCCTCCCGAACGGCGCTCCGGTCGACACCGTGCCGGGCCTGGCCGCGATCGTCCGCGACGAGATCCTGCCCCTGCTCCAGGAGTACGCCTACGACGACTACTCCCTGCTCGCCACCTTCCTCGGCGAGACACTGGTCGACCTCGAGGCACACACGGTGCGAGAGCTCAGCGACGAGGGTCTGGTCACTGCCCTGTACACGGAACTCCAGGTCAAGAGCGGGGCGTTGGAGTAGCCGCGTGTCACTGCGGGAGTTCGAGCTGCGTGAGTACGAGACCAAGGTCCTCGACGGTGTCCGGCTCAGCCCTGCCGACCGCGCCCTGTGTGCCACCGAGCAGCTCACCGCACGTCTGAAAGTCCGGGAACTCGCGGGCGGAAGGACGGAGGTGAGCGCGGGTCCCTGTGTCGGGGTCGTCCGGTTCGACGCCTGCGAGATACGGATCAGGCCCAAGTATCTGGGCGGTGACCTCGATGTGTTGCGCATGCTCGAGTACGCGGCGGGCCGTGGGCTCCCGCCGCTCGACGCCTCACGCACCGTGCGCGAGGGCGACCCGCATCTGCGGGACCTGGTCGCTTTCATGCTCACCGAGGAGTGCGAACGCCTGCTGTCTCGCGGATTGCGGCAGGACTACGTCTCCTCCGAGGACGACCTCCCGGCCGTACGCGGCCGACTCCTGCCCGACCGACAACTCCTGCGGCACTACGGACGCATGGACCGGCTCGCCTGCCGTTTCGACGAGCACGACACCGACATCCTGGACAACCGGCTCTGCGGTGCCGCGGTCGACCTCGCGGCCCGCACAGCGCGCAGCCCGGCTGTACGCGCACGGGCCCGTCGCGCCGCCACCAGCTTCGCGCGGATCGCTCCGACGCGGCTGGGCGACCTCCGCTCAGCCCTGGCCGGGCTCGACTACCACCGGCACAACTCCCACTACAGAAGCGCCCACCGCTGGGCCACCCTGCTCCTGTCCGGCGGCGGTGTCGCCGACCTCCTGACGCCCGGCGCGCTGGCGTCGCGGGCCTTTCTCGTGGACATGAACGTCCTGTTCGAGGCCTTCCTGACCCGTCTGCTGCGGGAGGCAGCCGTGGGCACCGGACTCACCGTCCGTGATCAGGCCCGGCACCGCGGGGTGCTGTACGACGAGCGAACGGAGCGCCCTTACGGCGAGGTACGCCCGGACGTCCTGGTCACGGGCAGCGTCGACGGTGAACCGCTGTGCCGTCCGGTCGACATGAAGTACAAGCTCTACGACAGCAGGAAGCTGAGCCCGTCCGACCTCTACCAGGCATTTCTCTACGCTCACGCACTCTCCCGGCAGCCCTCCGGCGGCCTGCCGACATGTGTGCTGCTCCACCCCGGAGACTCCTCGACGGCACGGACGAACGTCTCCGTGCGGCGAGGGGACGGGACGCCCTCGGCTCGGGTGCGTTCGGTGGCCCTGCACCTTCCCACCGTGCTCGGCGCCCTCGGGGACGCCGAGCGGGCTCCCGTGCTCGCGCAGCTCTTGGCTGCGGTGTTCGAGTGATCGTCAGCCGAAGTAACCGTCGAAGGTCTTCTGGAACTCTCCGCCGGAGTAGCGGTCCCAGTTGATCGACCAGGTCATCAGGCCGCGCAGGGCGGGCCAGGTGCCGTGGGTGGGGTACGAGCCGCAGTTGGTCCTTCTCGTCAGGCAGTCGAGGGTCCTGGTGACCTCCGCCGGGCTGACGTAGCCGTTGCCCGCGTTCGTGGAGGCGGGCATGCCGATGGCGAGCTGGTCGGGGCGCAGGGGCGGGAAGACGTTCGCGGGGTCGCCGGCGACCGGGAAGCCGGTGAGGAGCATGTCGGTCATGGCGATGTGGAAGTCCGCGCCGCCCATGGAGTGGTACTGGTTGTCGAGGCCCATGATCGGCCCCGAGTTGTAGTCCTGGACGTGCAGCAGGGTGAGGTCGTCGCGCAGGGCGTGGATCACCGGGAGGTAGGCGCCGCAGCGCGGGTCCTGGCCGCCCCACTTGCCCGTGCCGTAGTACTGGTAGCCCATCTGCACGAAGAAGGTCTCCGGGGCCATCGACAGCACGAAGCGGGACCCGTACTTCGCCTTCAGCGTCTTCAGCGCCGAGATCAGGTTCACGACCACCGGGGTCTTCGGGTTCCTGAAGTCCGTGTCGTCGGCGTTCAGCGAGAGGGAATGGCCCTCGAAGTCGACGTCCAGGCCGTCGAGGCCGTAGGTGTCGATGATCGAGGAGACCGAGGAGACGAAGGCGTCCCGGGCCGCTGTCGTCGTCAGCTGGACCTGGCCGTTCTGGCCGCCGATCGAGATGAGCACGTTCTTGCCCGCCGCCTGCTTCGCCCTGATCGCCGCCTTGAAGTCGGCGTCGGACTCGACGCCGGGGCATTCGGTGACCGGGCAGCGGTTGAAGCGGATGTCGCCGGAGGTGACCGAGGTGGGCTCGCCGAAGGCCAGGTCGATGACGTCCCAGCTGTCCGGGACGTCGGCCAGGCGCGTGTAGCCGGAGCCGTTGGCGAAGCTCGCGTGGAGGTAGCCGACGAGGGCGTGGGCGGGGAGGCCGGTGGAACTTCCCGCGGTCGTGGTCACGTTGACGGCACCCGACCTCGCCGACTCCCCCGCGTCGTTGACCGCCGCGACCTGGAAGCCGTACGCCGTCGAGGGCGCGAGCCCGCTCACGGTGGCCGAAGGCCCGCTCACCGTCTGGATCTTGACGCCGTCCCGGTAGACGGCGTAGCCGGTGGCTCCCGTGACCGCCGTCCAGGACAGGGCCACGCTGGAGGACGTGACCGTGCCCGCCTTCAGATCCGTGGGCACGGCGGGCGGCTGACCGGTGTCGGCGCCCGGCCCGGTGAGGGACACGTCGTCCGCGTGGTACGCACCCGTCCCGTACCAGCCGTGCGTGTAGAGGGTGACCTTGGTGGTGGACGGGCCGGTGCGGAAGGTCGTGGTGAGCCGCTGCCAGTCGGGGGCGGACTGGGTCCAGGTGGAGACGTCGGTGGTGCCGGTGCCGCTCGCGCCGAGGTAGACGTAGGAGCCGCGGACGTGTCCGGCGAGCGTGTACTGCGCGTCGGGCCGCACGGTCACCGTCTGGGCGCACTGGGCGAAGTCGCTGCCGGCCGGGGTCGCCCGCAGCGCCGAACTCCCACTGTGCACAGGGCTGTTGACCGTGGCACCCGCGGAGCAGGTCCAGCCGTCGAGTCCCGCTTCGAAGCCTCCGTTGCGTACCAGGTCCGCGTCGGCCGCACGGGCGGCCGACGAGAGCGCGGTGATGCCGGGCAGGGCCAGCAAGGCGGCCGTCACGGCGGCGAGGACGGATCTGACGGATTTGTCGGGTCCGGTGCGTTCCACAAGGGCCTCCGGGCTTGGGGGAATTGGAGGGTGGAGCGCGCCCAACTTGGTCCAGACCAATCCGGGTTGTCAAGACCTCCCGTCGCAACCACCGGCTCGCCCTCAGCCGTCGCCCTCCGTCGCCAGACCCGCCGCCGCCTCGTGCATCGCCAGTTCGAGCAGGGCCGGGTCGACGAGGACCCCGGAGCCGTCCGGCGGGACCAGCCAGCGCACCCCTCCCCCGGCCACCCGGCCCGGATAGGGAACGACGATCCAGGTGCCGGCGCCGGCCGTACGGATACCGGTGCCGAGCCAGCGGGCCGCGGTGCCCGGGGGCACGAAGAACCCCATCCGTGCGTCGCCGAAGTCGACGAGCACCGGGCCGAGCTGGTCGAGGATGCGGGTCAGGACGTCGAGCGTCGGATAGCCGAGCTCACCCGGCAGGATCAGCACGTCCCAGGCCTTGCCCGCCGGAAGCAGCGCCACCCCGAGGGGATTGCGCTCCCATTCCCAGCGGCAGGCCTCGGGATCCGGTGCGACGGATGCCAGCCACTCGACCGCCGTCTTCGCCCCTGTCATGAGAAGACCTCCTTCTCTCTCGTCGACGCTGTTCGCGTCACGAGGGAGAGGAGGTTTCCCGGCGGGCATTACGCGGGTTCTGACCACCCGTTGGAGTGAATCAGATCACCTACGATCGTTCAGCTGTCGAATCCCAGACCGAGTCTGTCCATGGTCCGCAGCCACAGGTTGCGCCGCCCGCCGTGCGAGTCCGCACGCGCCAGCGACCACTTGGTCAGGGCGATGCCGGTCCAGGCGAAGGGCTCCGGCGGGAAGGGCAGCGGCTTCTTGCGGACCATGGCCAGCGAGGTCCGCTCGGTGCTCTCCCCGGCCAGCAGGTCCAGCATCACGTCCGCGCCGAAGCGGGTCGCGCCGACTCCGAGGCCCGTGTAACCGGCCGCGTACGCGACCTTGCCCTGATGCGCGGTGCCGTAGAACGCGGAGAAGCGCGAGCAGGTGTCGATGGCGCCGCCCCACGCGTGCGTGAAGCGCACCCCCTCCAACTGCGGGAAGCACGTGAAGAAGTGCCCGGCGAGCTTGGCGTACGTCTCCGGCCGGTCGTCGTACTCGGCCCGCACCCGGCCGCCGTACGGGTAGACCGCGTCGTAACCGCCCCACAGGATCCGGTTGTCGGCGGACAGCCGGAAGTAGTGGAACTGATTGGCGCTGTCCCCGAGCCCCTGCCGGTTCTTCCAGCCGATCGACGCGAGCTGCTCACCGCTCAGCGGCTCGGTCATCAGCGCGTAGTCGTAGACCGGCACGGTGTACGCCCGCACCCGCTTGACCAGGTTCGGGAAGACGTTGGTGCCGAGCGCGATCTTGCGGGCGCGCACGGAACCGTACGGGGTGCGGACGGCCATGCCGGCGCCGTACGGCTTCAGGGTGAGGGCGGGGGTGTGCTCGTAGAGCCGGACGCCGAGCCTCAGGCAGGCCCGCTTCAGTCCCCAGACCAGCTTCGCCGGGTTGAGCATGGCCACGCCCCGGCGGTCCCACAGTCCCGCCTCGAAGGTCGGTGAGGCGACCTGCTCGCGCACCGCGTCGGCGTCGAGGAAGTCGATCCCGTCGGCGAGGCCCTTCTCCTGGAGCTCCTCGTACCAGTCGCGCAGCTCCCGGGCCTGGTAGGTCTCGGTCGCCACGTCGATCTCGCCGGTGCGCTCGAACTCGCAGTCCAGGTCGTGCCGGGCGACCGCCTTCTCGATCTCGTCGAGGTTGCGGGCGCCCAGCTCCTGAAGCCTGTGGATCTCGTCGGGCCAGCGGGTCAGCCCGTTGGGCAGCCCGTGGGTGAGGGAGGCGGCGCAGAAGCCGCCGTTGCGGCCGGAGGCGGCCCAGCCCACCTCGCGGCCTTCCAGCAGGACGACATCCCGCTCGGGGTCGCGCTCCTTGGCGTTGAGCGCCGTCCACAGCCCGCTGTAGCCACCGCCGACGACCAGCAGGTCGCAGGTCTCGGCGGAGGTGAGGGCGGGCTCGGGGTGGGGCCTGCCGGGGTCGTCCAGCCAGTACGGGACCGGCTGGGCTTCGGAGAGTGCCTTGGTCCAACGGCTCATGGCGCTCGGGGCCATGATTTCAACTCCCTACAGAAGATTCCGCGAAAAGGCCTATGCCTTTTGCCTGTTGCGGCGGTTGCTGACGACCATGGAGGTCAGCACCAGAAGGACGGCGACGAGGAACATCGTCGTGCCGATGACGTTGATCTGCACGGGCGTTCCGCGCTGTGCCGAACCCCAGACGAACATGGGGAAGGTGACGGTCGAGCCGGCGTTGAAGTTGGTGATGATGAAGTCGTCGAAGGAGAGCGCGAAGGCGAGCAGCGCGCCCGCGGCGATTCCGGGCGCGGCGATCGGCAGGGTGACCCGGACGAAGGTCTGGAAAGGACCGGCGTACAGGTCCTGCGCGGCCTGCTCGAGGCGCGGGTCCATCGACATCACACGTGCCTTGACCGCCGTCACGACGAAGCTCAGGCAGAACATGATGTGGGCGATGAGGATCGTCCAGAAGCCCAGCTGCGCGCCCATGTTGAGGAACAGGGTGAGCAGCGAGGCCGCCATGACGACCTCGGGCATCGCCATCGGCAGGAAGATCAGCGAGTTCACCGCGCCGCGGGCGCGGAAGCGGTAGCGGACCAGCGCGAAGGCGATCATCGTGCCGAGGACGGTCGCGCCGACCGTCGCCCAGAACGCGATCTGGAGGCTGAGGGAGAGCGATCCGCACATGTCGGCGACCCCGCAGGGGTCCTTCCAGGCATCCGTGGAGAACTGCTGCCACTCGTAGTTGAAGCGCCCCTTCGGTTTGTTGAAGGAGAACACCGTGACGACGACGTTCGGCAGCAGGAGATATCCGAGCGTGACCAGTCCCGCGATGACGACGAGATGACGCTTGAGCCAGTTGACGAAGGCCATTTAAACCAGATCCTCCGTGCCGGACCTACGGATGTAGAAGGTGACCATGAAGAGAATCGCGGCCATCAGGATGAAGGAGAGGGCCGCGGCCGTCGGATAGTCCAGGATCCGCAGGAACTGCGACTGGATGACGTTGCCGACCATGCGAGTGTCCGTGGAGCCGAGCAGATCGGCGTTCACGTAGTCGCCGGCCGCCGGGATGAAGGTCAGCAGCGTCCCGGAGACCACGCCCGGCATCGACAGCGGGAAGGTGACCTTGCGGAAGGTGGTGACGGGCTTCGCGTACAGGTCGCCCGCCGCCTCGTGCAGCCGCCCGTCGATGCGCTCCAGGGAGGTGTACAGCGGCAGGATCATGAACGGCAGGAAGTTGTACGTCAGACCGCAGACCACCGCGAGCGGGGTGGCCAGGACGCGGTCGCCGGTGGTCCAGCCGAGCCAGCTGGTGACGTCCAGGACGTGCAGGGTGTTGAGGGCGCCGACGACGGGACCGCTGTCCGCGAGGATCGTCTTCCAGGCGAGCGTGCGGATCAGGAAGCTGGTGAAGAACGGCGCGATCACCAGGACCATGATCAGGTTCCGCCAGCGTCCCGCGCGGAAGGCGATCAGGTACGCGAGCGGATACCCCAGCACCAGGCAGAGGATCGTCGCGGCACCGGCGTACAGGATCGAGCGCAGGAACTGCGGCCAGTACTCGGACAGGGCGTCCCAGTAGGTGGCGAAGTGCCAGGTGACCTTGTAGCCCGTCTCCAGGGAGCCCGTCTGCACGGACGTGGAGGCCTGGTAGATCATCGGCAGGGCGAAGAAGATGAGCAGCCAGAGGATGCCGGGCAGCAGCAGCCAGTACGGGGTGAAGCGGCCCCTCCTGCGCGGCGGCTTCTTCTCGGGCGCGGTCGGGGAGAGCGGCGGGGGCGCCTCGGTGAGCGTCGCCATCAGACCGTCGCCTCTTCCTGGATGCCGGCGTCGATGTCCTGGGCGGCGTCCAGTCCGAAGGTGTGCGCCGGGTTCCAGTGCAGGACGACCTCGGCGCCGGGCACCAGCCGGTCGTCGCGGTCGATGTTCTGGGCGTAGACCTCGAACTCGGGACAGACGGGGCTGTCGATGACGTACTGCGTGGAGACGCCGATGAAGGAGGAGTCGGCGATCTTCCCGGTGATCCGGTTGCGGCCCACGGGGATCTCCCCGGCCTGGTCCGCGTGCGTGAGGGAGATCTTCTCGGGACGCACGCCCACGAGCACCTTGCCACCGGTCGCGGTGGGCCCGGAGTAGCGCGCCTCGGGCAGGACCAGCTTCCCGCCGCCCGCCTTCAGCACGATCTCGCCGCCGCTCTTGGAGTCGACCTCGGCCTCGATCAGGTTGGAGGTGCCGAGGAAGTTGGCGACGAAGGTGGTCTGCGGGTTCTCGTACAGGTCGGTGGGCGAGCCGAGCTGCTCGACACGGCCCGCGTTCATCACGGCGACCGTGTCGGCCATGGTCATGGCCTCCTCCTGGTCGTGCGTGACGTGCACGAAGGTGATGCCGACCTCGGTCTGGATGCGCTTGAGCTCCAGCTGCATCTGGCGGCGCAGCTTCAGGTCGAGGGCGCCGAGCGGCTCGTCGAGGAGGAGCACCTTGGGCGTGTTGATCAGCGCCCGCGCCACCGCGACACGCTGCTGCTGGCCACCGGAGAGCTGGTGCGGCTTCTTGCGGGCCTGCTCCCCCAGCTGTACGAGCTCCAGCATGTCCTCGACCTGCTTCTTCACCGACTTGATGCCGCGCCGGCGCAGACCGAAGGCGACGTTCTCGAAGATGTCGAGGTGCGGGAAGAGGGCGTAGGACTGGAAGACGGTGTTCACCGGGCGCTTATAGGGGGGCAGCCGGGTGACCTCCTGGTCGCCGAGGTGCACGGTGCCCGTGGTGGGCTCCTCCAGACCGGCGATCATGCGCAGGGTGGTGGTCTTGCCGCAGCCGGAGGCGCCGAGCAGGGCGAAGAAGGAGCCCTGGGGCACGGTCAGGTCGAGCGGCTGCACGGCGGTGAAGCCGTTGTCGTAGGTCTTGCTGATGCCGGCGAGGCGGACGTCGCCGCTGCCCTCGGTGTTCTTGTTCGTCACGGTGATCACGCCCCAGTCAGCTTCGCGAACTTCTCTTCAAAGGCCGTCTCTTCCTTCGAGCTCAGCGAGCGGAAGGCGTGCGACTTCGCGGCCATGGCCTTGTCGGGGATGATCAGCGGGTTGTTCGCCGCATCCGGGTCGATCTTCGCCAGCTCGGGCTTCACGCCGTCGACGGGCGACACGTAGTTGATGTACGCGGCGAGCTCGGCGGCCGGCTTCGGCTGGTAGTAGAAGTCGATGAGCCGCTCGGCGTTCGTCTTGTGACGGGCCTTGTTGGGGATCAGCATGTTGTCCGTCGACGTCATGTATCCGCTGTCCGGAATGATGAAGTCGATGTCCGGGCTGTCGGCCTTCAGCTGGACGACGTCACCGGCCCAGGCGACACAGGCGGCGAAGTCGCCGCTGGTCAGGTCGGAGGTGTAGTCGTTGCCGGTGAAGCGGCGGATCTGCCCCTTGTCGACGGCCTTCTGGAGACGCGCGATGGCCGCGTCGTAGTCGTCGGCGGTGAAGTTCGCCGGGTCCTTGCCCATGTCGAGCAGGGTCATGCCGATGCTGTCGCGCATCTCCGACAGGAAGCCGACCCGCCCCTTGAGCTTGGTGTTGTCGAGCAGGTCGGAGATCGACTTCACCTCCTGGCCGTCGAGCGCCTTCTTGTTGTAGGCGATGACGGTCGAGATGCCCTGCCACACATAGGAGTACGCCCTTCCCGGGTCCCAGTCGGGATCACGGAACTGCGCGGACAGGTTGGCGTAGGCGTGGGGCAGGTGGGAGGCGTCCAGTTTCTGGACCCAGCCGAGCCGGATGAGCCGCGCGGCGAGCCAGTCGGTGAGCACGATGATGTCGCGCCCGGTGTCCTGCCCCGCCGCGAGCTGCGGCTTGATCTTGCCGAAGAACTCGACGTTGTCGTTGATGTCCTCGGTGTACTTGACCGAGATGCCGGTCTCTTTCTTGAACTGGTCGAGCGTGGGGTGGTGCTTTTCGCTCTCGTCCACGTCGATGTACTCGGTCCAGTTGGAGAAGTTGACGGTCTTCTCCTTGGCCGAGTGGTCCTCCGCGGAGACCCCGCCCTGGGTGGTGCCGGCCGCGGGGATCCCGCAGGCGCTCAGCGTGCCGAGGCCGCCGACCGCGAGCGCGCCGCCCGCGGAGGCGCGCAGCAGGGACCGCCGGGTCATGGCGGCCCGACCATTGCGGAGACTGCGCCGCATGGCGGCCACTTGGGCCGGTGACAGGCGGTCGGGCTCGTACTGCTCCATGCGCTGGTGCCCTTTCGGGAAAGTGTGCGGCCGCGGGTCAGGCGGCCTGAATACGGCTATCGGTCCCCGAAGATCGTGCGGTGCCAGTCCTTCCTGACGACCGCCGTGTTGTCGAACATGACGTGTTTGATCTGGGTGTACTCCTCGAACGAGTACGAGGACATGTCCTTGCCGAAGCCGGACGCCTTGTACCCGCCGTGCGGCATCTCGCTGATGATCGGGATGTGGTCGTTGACCCACACGCACCCGGCCTTGATCTCCCGCGTGGCCCGGTTCGCCCGGTAGACGTCCCGGCTCCAGGCGGAGGCGGCAAGCCCGTAAGGGGTGTCGTTGGCGAGCCGGATGCCCTCGTCGTCGCTGTCGAAGGGCAGCACGACGAGGACCGGCCCGAAGATCTCGGACTGGACGATCTCGCTGTCCTGCGCGGCGTCGGCGACGAGGGTGGGCTTGTAGTAGGCCCCCTTGGCGAGCTCCCCGCCCGGCGCCTCCCCTCCGGTCACCACGCGCGCGTAGCCGCGCGCACGGTCGACGAACCCGGCGACCCGGTCCCGCTGGACGTGCGAGATCAGCGGCCCGAGATCGGTGCCGGCGGCGAAGGGATCGCCGAGCCGGACGCTCTCCATCAGCGCGCCGGTGCGCTCCACGAACGCCTTGTAGAGCGGCCGCTGCACGTACGCGCGCGTGGCGGCCGTGCAGTCCTGCCCGGTGTTGATGAGCGCGCCCGCGACGGCCCCGTTGACGGCGGCCTCCAGGTCGGCGTCGTCGAAGACGAGGAAGGGGGCCTTGCCGCCGAGCTCCAGATGGAGCCGTTTGACGGTGGCGGTGGCGATCTCGGCGACCCGCTTCCCCACGGCCGTCGACCCGGTGAACGAGGTCATGGCCACGTCCGGATGCCCGACCAGCCGCTCCCCCGCCTCCTTCCCGGTCCCGGTGACGATGTTGACGACACCGTCCGGGATCCCCGCGTCGGTGGCGGCCTGGGCGAAGAGAAGAGAGGTCAGCGGAGTGATCTCGGCGGGCTTCAGAACGATGGTGTTGCCCGCGGCGATCGCCGGGAGGATCTTCCAGGCGGCCATCTGCAGCGGGTAGTTCCAGGGCGCGATGGACCCGACGACACCGATGGGCTCACGCCGCACGTACGACGTGTGGTCGCCGGAGTACTCCCCGGCGGACTGGCCCTGGAGGTGCCGGGCCGCACCCGCGAAGAAGGCGGTGTTGTCGATGGTCCCGGGGACGTCGAACTCCCGAGTCAGCTTCAACGGCTTCCCGCATTGCAGCGACTCCGCGCGGGCGAAGTCCTCGGCACGGTCGGCGAGCACGGCGGCGAACCGGTGCAGGGCCTCGGACCGCTCACCGGGGGTGGTGGCCGCCCACCCCGGGAAGGCCGCACGAGCCGCGGCCACGGCGGCATCGACATCCTCGACGCCCGCGAGCTCGTAGGTGAAGACCTCCTCACCGCTCGCGGGGTCGACGACCGCGTGCGTACGGCCTGAGGTCCCCTTGGTGAGACGCCCTGCGATGAACTGCGCGCCCGCGGCGAACCGCTCCTGCGCCGCGAACCGGTCCGGGATGGCACTGCCCGGGTTGTGCATGTCGCTCTCCTCCGCCGTCACCCCGCGGCGAACGCGGGCGGGTGGCGTAGCTCCAGCTCGATTTGAGTGCCGATCCTGACAGAGCAATGACACTCCTACAAGTGATTCCGTTGTTGCCTTTCGGTTACGCGACGGAATCTGTCGACCAGGTGTCGAGTCGCCCCGGAAAAGGAAGGACGGACTGTCAGTGGTTCCTGCCAGACTCGCGTGCATGGGGAAGATCACGGGGAAGATCGATTCACAGGATGCCCTGGTCAGACGGGTCCGGGCCGGAGCCAAGCTCAAGTTTCTGTACTTCTGGGGCCACCGCCCGCGTCCGGACGGCCGGGTCGGCGCGAGCTGTCTGAGCCAGTGGTGGCCCTCACCGTTCGTGGTGGACGGGGTGACCTATGCGACCGCCGAGCACTGGATGATGGCGGGCAAGGCACGGCTTTTCGACGACCCGGAGGCCGAGCGCCGCATCGTGGCCGCCGGACACCCGTCCCAGGCCAAGGCGGCGGGCCGCCTGGTCCGCGGCTTCGACGAGCAGATCTGGCGGCGCGAGCGCTTCGGGATCGTCGTGGAGGGCAGCGTCCACAAGTTCGCGGCCCACGAGGACCTGCGGCAGTTCCTCCTGAACACCGGCGACCGGGTCCTGGTGGAGGCCAGCCCGGTGGACCGGGTGTGGGGCATCGGCCTCGCCGCGGACGACGAGGCGGCGGGCCACCCGGAGCGCTGGCGCGGCCCGAACCTCCTGGGCTTCGCCCTGATGGAGGCGAGGGACCGCCTCAGAAACGCGTGAAGGGGACCACCGGATCCGGTGGTCCCCCGTTTCCGCTCCGGGGCGCCTACCCCACGTACCCGGTCGCCACGGCGGCGAGGGACCCGTCGTAGTAGTCGGAGTCGTCCTCCGAGTTGATGGCGGCGGTGATCCCGATGGCGAGCAGCACGATCACCGCGATCCCGAGGATCGTCCCGATGATCCCCATGATGAACCCGGCCTGCGCCTGCCCGTGGTTGGTGGCCTCACCGAGCTCGGCCCGCTTGCGTCCCTTGATTCCGAAGATGATGGCGAGGACCCCGAGCACCAGCGAGAGGATGCCGTACATGCAGAACAGGGCGCAGGACAGGATGCCCAGCACCATCGCGGCGACACCCATGCCGTTCTGCGGTGGCTTCGGCGGGGCCCAGCCGCCGTACCCCTGGGGGCCCTGCGGGTAGCTGGGGTAGCCGTAGCCGACGGGAGCGCCGGGGCCCTCCGGTCCGATGGGCGGGGGCGGCACGGGGTAGCCGTATCCCGGGGTGGGGGCGGGCGGGGCGGCGGCCGGAGGCGGGAAGCCGTAGGCGTCGTTCGGCCCGGACGTCATGGTGGGCTGATCATGCACGGAGGGCGACGGCGGCTGCCCGGCACCGGGCGAGGGGCTCTTCTCCAACGACGGCCCACTCTCCGGCGGCGCCCACGGGTCCCGGTCCCCACCCGACTGCGTTCCATCCGTCATGCTCACGTCCCCCTAGGTCGTTCGTGCGGCCATGTTACGGGGGGCGGTCTGGGGGCCCGGCGCCGAGGGGGGTGCGGGGTTCGGTTGTCGGGCGGGTGCGGGCCGGTGGGGGCTGACCGCGCAGTTCCCCGCGCCCCTGGGCAGGTGCAGTCACCTGCGCCACGACGGACCGTTCGTCACCTCATCCGCCGGATGTGGGGCGGCTGCGGGTCCGCCGTGGCCGGTCGCGCAGTTCCCCGCGCCCCTGGGTGGGACATGTGGACGCTCGTGCAGACGCCGACGGCGGCAAGGGGACGGGGTGGGGGGTGTCCGCCCGCAGCGGCCGGCGTCCGTTACCGGGCCCCTTCTTCGAGGGACCGAGCCGCCGGACCGAGGACGGATACCCCCCACCCCGGCACCGACCCCACCACCGGGCCGTATGCGCTACGCACGCCCCCACCGAAGCCGTCACGGGCCGCCGCAGGCATTCAGGGGCGCGGGGAACTGCGCAAAACGCCCGCCCCCACCCAACCCCCAGCCAGACGACAACCCCACCCGCCTACCATGTTCCGCATCGATCAGCCGATCACCGCGCCGCCCCCCGCACACCACCGCACCGAACCCGGCGGGCGCGCGCCCAGCAAGGGGAGGCCCCCATGACGACGCCCACCGGCCACACCGGCCACACCGACCGCACCGACCACCTGCACGCCTTCATCGCCGACCTGCCCAAGGCCGAACTCCACGTCCACCACGTCGGCTCCGCCTCCCCCCGCATCGTCTCCGAACTGGCCGCCCGCCACCCCGACTCCAAGGTCCCCACGGACCCCGAGGCACTCGTCGACTACTTCACCTTCACGGACTTCGCCCACTTCATCGACGTCTACCTCAGCGTCGTGGACCTGATCCGCACCCCCGAGGACGTCCGGCTCCTCACCTACGAGGTCGCAAGAGACCTCGCCCGCCAGCAGGTGCGCTACGCCGAGCTCACCATCACCCCGTTCTCCTCGACCCGCCGCGGCATCGACGAGCGCGCGTTCATGGAGGCGATCGAAGACGCCCGCAAGGCGGCCGAGTCCGAGTTCGGCACCGTACTGCGCTGGTGCTTCGACATCCCCGGCGAGGCCGGTCTGGAGGCCGCCGAGGAGACGACGAGGCTCGCCACCGACGACCGCCTCCGCCCGGAGGGCCTCGTGAGCTTCGGTCTCGGCGGCCCCGAGATCGGCGTCCCGCGCCCCCAGTTCAAGCCGTACTTCGACCGGGCGATCGCCGCCGGCCTGCGCTCGGTGCCGCACGCCGGCGAGACGACCGGCCCGGAGACGGTGTGGGACGCCCTCACCCACCTGCGTGCCGAACGCATCGGCCACGGCACGAGCTCCGCTCAGGACCCGGCGCTCCTCACCCACCTCGCCGAGCACCGCATCCCGCTGGAGGTGTGCCCCACCTCCAACATCGCGACCCGAGCCGTCCGCACCCTCGACGAGCACCCGATCAGGGAGTTCGTGAAGGCGGGCGTCGTCGTCACGATCAACTCCGACGACCCCCCGATGTTCGGCACGGACCTGAACAGCGAGTACGCGGTGGCGGCGAGGCTGTTGGACCTCGACGAGAGGGGCCTGGCCGCACTCGCGAAGAACGCGGTCGACGCGTCGTTCCTCGACGAGCCCGGCAAGACCAGGATCAAGGACGAGATCGACACCTGCACCAGCACCTGGCTCGCCCCCTGACCCGTACGCCCCACCACAATGGGCGCATGCAGAAGCTGACGGCCGTGGCACACCGCGGCGACCCCTACCGCGTCCGTGAGAACACGATCGACTCCCTGCGTTCCGCGCTCGACCGGGGCGCGGACGCGGTGGAGATCGACGTACGGCTCACCAGGGACGGCGTCCCGGTGCTGCTCCACGACGACACGCTGAAGCGGTTGTGGGAGCACGACCGTCCCCTGCTGTCCCTGTCGGCGGACGAGGTGCGCGGGCTGACGGACGGCCGGGTGCCGACCCTCGCGGAGGCACTCGCGGCCACCGACGGCCACCGTCTGATGCTCGACCTGCCCGGCACGAGGGAGGTGCGGGTCGCCCGCCGCGTGGTCGACGTGGTCCGCGAGCAGGGCGCCCAGGACCGCGTCTACTACTGCGCCGACGCCACCGCCATGCTCGCCGTCCGCGCGGCCGACCGGTCCGCGGAGATTGCGCTCACCTGGACCAGCCTCGCGCCCCCGCGCCCCGCCCTCCTGGACGCGGTCAGGCCGCGCTGGCTGAACTACCGCTTCGGTCTGATGGACCGGGACCTCGCCGACCGCATCCACTCGGACGGCTGTCTGATCTCCGTCTGGACCCCCGACACCCGCCGCGCGATGCGCCGCCTCGCCGCGATGGGCGTCGACTCGATCACGACGAACCGGGTGGACGTGCTCTGCGCCCTGCGCGCGAACGCGGCGTAGCCCTGGCCGGTGTCGCGGACCAGGCGCCGTAGCGCTTGACGGCGCTCGAGCAGCGGAAGGGCGGCGCTCACGTTGCGGGCACGGCGGGGGCGCCGGGCGCGGAGTCGTACGGGGCGAGCGCCTCCAGCCGCTTGATCCTCCGCCGTACGACGTACAGGGGGAGCACTCCGAGGATCCCGAACGACATGTCGAGCACGCTCCACCAGAACGGGATGCCCCGGATGGGCCCGCAGATCAGGGCGAGCGGGATGATCCCGGCGCAGGCGATCATCCCGAACTCGACGACCCAGATGTTGCGGACCGGGTCGCGGTAGGGGCCGTAGAAGGCGACCGCGATGACCAGGTGGGCGAAGGCCAGCCAGTCCGTGCCGTAGAGGAGGAAGGGGTAGTCGCTGTCGGCGGTGTCGAGCCCGCGCCGGACGCGGGTGATCCACTCCGTCAGCGCGTCCGGCGCGGGCAGGTGCCGCAACAGGTCCTCGGTCCAGCGCAGTTCGTGGACCAGTGGGAAGGCCGTGGCACCGCTGAGCACCAGGCAGACGACGAAGAAGACCAGCCATGCGCGAATGCCCCTGAGTTGGGCGGCTCTGTCGCTCATGGCAGCAGCGTACGCCTAGAATTGAACATGTTCAAAAGATTTGGGCGGGCGGGCCGACGGTGGTCAGGACGTGGCCGCCGTCTCGGCCAGTTTCTGGAACTCGCCGAGGTCGTAGTTGGCGAGTGCCGAGTCCAGGTTGGTCAGCGCGCCGAGGTGCTCGACGAACCCCTGCGGGTCGTACTCGATCTGCAGGGTCACCCGGCTCGTGGTGTCACTGAGCCGGTGGAAGGTGACCACGCCCGCGTGGTGGACCCCCTCCACCGTGCGCCAGGCGATGCGGTCCTCGGGGACGACCTCGGTGAGCTCGGCGACGAAGTTCTTGTCGGCACCGGGAAGTTGCAGCTGCCAGGCGAAGCGGCGCTCGTCCATCCTCTCCACCAGGCGTACGTGGCTCAGGAAGGCCGGCCACCGGGTCACATCGCTCCACAGGGCCCAGGCGACAGCCACGGGAGCCTCGATGTCGACCGTTTCGACGAGGGACGCGGACATGCGGTACCTCTCCTTCTGGCGGGCCGCGTCGGCAGGCCCGACGGTTGCGGTGCGAGGCGGATACCCCCGTCGGGACGGCACACACGACGAAGGGGTGCCACGGCAGCGGACCAGCGCTCGGCGCACGCCCCCGTGGCCCCGTACGCGGCGGGCACCCCGCGCCCGGCGAGCCCGCCCCACACCGCCCCACCACCGAGCGCGCGCAGCAGGGTCCTACGGGAGGGCGGGGACGGGAACCGACCGGCCCTTCCCGGCACCCGCCCACCCCAACTCCCCCAGGGGCGCGGGGAACTGCGCGACCAGCCCCCACGCACCCGCAGGCCGAAGAGCCACACGCGTCTGCCGTGTAAAGGATCTACGCGTCCAACGAAGTCATCACGTGCTTGATCCGCGTGTAGTCCTCGAACCCGTACCCCGACAGATCCTTGCCGTAGCCCGACTTCTTGAACCCGCCGTGCGGCATCTCGGCGACCAGCGGAATGTGCGTGTTGATCCACACGCACCCGAAGTCCAGCTTCTTGGACATCCGCATCGCCCGGCCGTGGTCCTTGGTCCACACCGAGGAGGCGAGGGCGTACTCGACCCCGTTGGCCCACGACACGGCCTGCTCCTCGTCCGTGAAGGACTGGACGGTGATGACCGGCCCGAAGACCTCCTTCTGGATGATCTCGTCGTCCTGCTTCAGTCCGGACACGACGGTCGGCGCGTAGAAGTACCCCTTCTCACCGACCTGGTGGCCGCCGGCCTCGACCTTGGCGTGCGCGGGCAGCCGCTCGATGAATCCGGAGACCTGCTTGAGCTGGTTCGGGTTGTTGAGGGGACCGAACAGCACGTCCTCGTCGTCCGGCTGCCCCGTCTTCGTGTCGGCGGCGGCCTTCGCCAGCGCCGCGACGAACTCGTCGTGGATCGAGGACTGCACCAGCACCCGCGTGGCCGCCGTGCAGTCCTGCCCGGCGTTGAAGAAGCCCGCCACGGAGATGTCCTCGACGGCCTTGGCGATGTCGGTGTCCTCGAAGACGACGACCGGGGCCTTGCCGCCCAGCTCCAGGTGCACCCGCTTCAGGTCCTTGGACGCGGACTCGGCGACCGACATGCCGGCCCGCACCGACCCGGTGATGGACGCCATCGCCGGCGTGGGGTGCTCGACCATCAGCCGCCCGGTGTCACGGTCGCCGGTGACGACGTTGAAGACGCCCTTCGGCAGGATCCCGCCGATGATCTCCGCGATCAGCACGGTGGACGCGGGCGTCGTGTCCGAGGGCTTCAGCACCACCGTGTTGCCGGCGGCGATCGCCGGCGCGAACTTCCACACGGCCATCATCATCGGGTAGTTCCACGGCGCGACCTGCGCGCAGACACCCACCGGCTCGCGCCGCACGATGGAGGTCAGGCCCTCCATGTACTCGCCGGCCGAGCGCCCCTCCAGCATCCGCGCCGCACCGGCGAAGAAGCGGATCTGGTCGACCATCGGCGGGATCTCCTCGGACCGCGTGAGCCCGATCGGCTTGCCGGTGTTCTCCACCTCGGCCGCGATGAGTTCCTCGGCCCGCTCCTCGAACGCGTCCGCGATCTTCAGCAGGGCCTTCTGGCGCTCGGCGGGGGTGGTGTCGCGCCAGCCGGGGAAGGCGGCGGCAGCGGCGGCCATCGCCGCGTCCACGTCCGCCTGCCCGGACAGCGGGGCGGTCGCGTACGCCTCACCGGTCGCGGGGTTGACCACCTCGGTGGTGCGCCCGTCGGCGGCGTCCCGGAACTCACCGTCGATGTAGTTGCGCAGACGACGCAGCTCGGTGCTCACTGCCGACCTCCTGGGGGTTGAAGCTGGGGGGTTGAAACTGTCCACTCACTGAGACACCCACCCTAATCGCCAGGCCCACGTTTTCAACACCCCCGATCCCGCCAGGACTGCGAAATCCGCAGGTCTCAGTCACGTAAACAACGAATTTCATCGCCCCGACCTTGCGAAACCGACGAGACGTCGTGCACAGTGAGCTCGTGGCCAGTCGAAGCGCAGACCCCAGGGACTCCCGCGAGTCCAGGAGCGAGTCAAGGAGCGAGTCCAGGAACGGCAGCAGCCCGAACCTGGACGCCGTCTCCCTCGCCATCATCGAGCAGCTCCAGGAGGACGGCCGCCGCCCGTACGCCGCGATCGGCAAGGCCGTGGGCCTGTCCGAGGCGGCCGTGCGCCAACGCGTCCAGAAGCTGCTCGACCAGGGCGTGATGCAGATCGTCGCCGTCACGGACCCGCTCACCGTGGGCTTTAGGCGCCAGGCGATGGTCGGCATCCACGTCGAGGGCGACGTCGAGTCCGTGGCCGACGCGCTGACCGCCATGTCCGAGTGCGAGTACGTCGTGATGACCGCCGGCTCCTTCGACCTGATGGTGGAGATCGTCTGCGAGGACGACGACCACCTGCTGGAGGTCATCAACCGCCGCATCCGGGCCATCCCCGGAGTGCGCTCCACCGAGAGCTTCGTCTACCTGAAGCTCAAGAAGCAGACCTACATGTGGGGAACCCGATAACCGTGAGGACCCGATAACCGTGAGCTCCAAGGACCTCAGCCGCACCGCGTACGACCACCTGTGGATGCACTTCACCCGCATGTCCTCGTACGAGAACTCCCCGGTCCCGACCATCGTCCGGGGCGAGGGCACCTACATCTACGACGACAAGGGCAGGCGCTACCTCGACGGTCTCGCGGGCCTGTTCGTGGTCCAGGCCGGCCACGGCCGCACCGAACTGGCCGAGACCGCGTTCAAGCAGGCGCAGGAGCTGGCGTTCTTCCCGGTGTGGTCCTACGCCCACCCGAAGGCCGTCGAGCTCGCGGAGCGCCTCGCGCAGCACGCGCCCGGCGACCTGAACAAGGTCTTCTTCACCACCGGCGGCGGTGAGGCGGTCGAGACCGCCTGGAAGCTCGCCAAGCAGTACTTCAAGCTCACCGGCAAGCCGACCAAGCACAAGGTCATCTCCCGCGCGGTCGCCTACCACGGCACCCCGCAGGGCGCCCTGTCCATCACCGGTCTGCCGGCCCTCAAGGCCCCCTTCGAGCCGCTGGTTCCCGGCGCTCACAAGGTGCCGAACACCAACATCTACCGCGCCCCGATCTTCGGCGACGACCCCGAGGCGTTCGGCCGCTGGGCCGCCGACCAGATCGAGCAGCAGATCCTCTTCGAGGGCCCGGACACCGTCGCCGCGGTCTTCCTGGAGCCGGTGCAGAACGCGGGCGGCTGCTTCCCGCCCCCGCCCGGCTACTTCCAGCGGGTGCGCGAGATCTGCGACCAGTACGACGTGCTGCTCGTCTCCGACGAGGTCATCTGCGCCTTCGGCCGCCTCGGCACCATGTTCGCCTGCGACAAGTTCGACTACGTCCCGGACATGATCACCTGCGCCAAGGGCATGACCTCGGGCTACTCCCCGATCGGCGCCTGCATCATCTCCGACCGCCTGGCCGAGCCGTTCTACAAGGGCGACAACACCTTCCTGCACGGCTACACCTTCGGCGGCCACCCCGTGTCGGCCGCGGTCGGTCTCGCCAACCTCGACCTGTTCGAGCGCGAGAACCTCAACCAGCACGTCCTCGACAACGAGGGCGCGTTCCGCTCGACCCTGGAGAAGCTGCACGACCTGCCGATCGTCGGCGACGTCCGCGGCAACGGCTTCTTCTACGGCATCGAGCTGGTGAAGGACAAGGCGACCAAGGAGTCCTTCAACGACGAGGAGACCGAGCGCGTCCTGTACGGCTTCCTCTCCAAGGCCCTCTTCGACAACGGCCTGTACTGCCGTGCCGACGACCGCGGCGACCCGGTCGTCCAGCTCGCCCCGCCGCTGATCTCCGACCAGGGGACCTTCGACGAGATCGAGCAGATCCTGCGCGCGACCCTCACCGAGGCCTGGACGAAGCTCTAGCACTCGGCGGTTCAGCCGCTTGTACGACCCGGGGTGCCCCCGTCCGAGTGACAGGGGCGCACCCCGGGCCGTGTGCTGTACGGCGTCCCGCCCCCGCCTCCTTAGCGTGCCTGGTAACCGATCGGCCCTGCTTTCGTTCCCCCGCTCGGGGGATTGCAAGGCACAACGGACCAGAACGAGGTGTACGCCCATGGAGGCCCCGCCGGACAACGATGTGCTCTGGGCACGCTCCCTGCACTTCACCCACCGCGACGGCTCGCCCGCGCTCCAGGGCGTCTCCCTGGGCGTGCGCGAGGGCGAG
Organism: Streptomyces sp. SAI-135; assembly: GCF_029893805.1. Taxonomy (NCBI): domain Bacteria; kingdom Bacillati; phylum Actinomycetota; class Actinomycetes; order Kitasatosporales; family Streptomycetaceae; genus Streptomyces; species Streptomyces sp. SAI-135. The sequence continues at coordinate 6,536,683 of NZ_JARXYP010000002.1, read as the reverse complement.
ATCCTCGCCGTGAGCGGCCCGCGCGGCAGCGGCAAGACCGCGCTGCTCAGATGCCTGTCGGGACTCGCCCCGGCCCAGCGCGGCGAGGTCTGGTTCAACAGCGTGCCGGTGCACACCATGGGTCCGATGACCCGCGAGCGCCTGCGCCGCGACCGCTTCGGCTGGATCGATCCGGCCCCGGTGCTCGTCCCCGAGCTCAACGCCTGGGAGAACGCCGCCCTCCCCCTCATGCTCCGCGGCACCGGTCGCCGGCGCGCCCGGACGGCCGCCCTGGAGTGGCTGGAGCGCCTGGACATCGGCGACCGCACCCGCTGCCGTCCGCACGAGCTGACCCAGTCCGAACGCCAGCGCGTCTGCGTCGCCCGCGCCCTGGCCCCGGCCCCGTCGGTCCTGTTCGCGGACGAACCGACGGCCCCGCTGCACCGGGCGGACCGCGCGCACGTCCTGCGCACGCTCACGACGGCCGCCCGCTCCCACGGCATCACCGTGGTCCTGGCGACGCACGATCCCGACACCGCAGCCCTGGCGGACCGCACGGTCACCCTCCTGGACGGACGCCGGGTGAAGACCGTGCACCTGCCCCCGATGGCCGACTCGGAAGGCCGTACCGCGTGCTCGCTCTCCGTCTGACCCGGGGCGCCCGTCCCGCCGTGCAGCTGCGCCGCCTCCTGGTGGCGCTCGCCTCGGCGGGCACGGGGTTCCTCCTCCTGTGCACCCTCGGCCACGCGATGAGCCACCCCGAGGACTCGTCGGGCTCCGTGCTGCGCCTGGCGTGGTGTCTGACGCCGCTGGCCGCGACCGTCCACTTCGCCCTGGCGGTCGCCCGGACCGACCCGGGCACCCGGCCCCGCCCCGGTCTCGCGGCGATCGGCCTCGGCCCGGCCCGTCTGATGGCCGTCACGGCGGCGACGACGGCCCTGTCGTGCACCCTCGGCTCGATGCTGGCGCTGCTCTTCTTCCTCCATCTGCGGGGCGACCTGACGGGCATGCCCTTCGACGGGGCGGCGGCGGACTTCCTCGCGGCGGACGCCTCCCTGCCGTTGCCGGCGGCGCTGACCCTGCTGGGCCTGGTCCCGGTCATCGCGTCGGTGACGGTGGGACTCGTCCTGCGGCCCCGGGACGACCGGCCCGCCGCGGCGAGGCGGGAGGCACGGTCGTACGGCCGCTTCGGGGCGTACGGCAGGACGACGGCGAGGGAGCCCTTCGGGGCGTACGGCCGTTTCCGCGCGCGCCGGACCGCGGGGGAGCCCGCCGGGGACGGCACCGCCGAGACGGCTCACGAGCCGAAGCCGGCCGGCACCCCGTCGGCCCGGACCGGAGAGGACGTGTCCGCCGCGCCCCCGGCCGGGGGCGCGGACATCTCAGCCGCGCTCCCCCGCCCGGGACAGCCGGAGCGAGGACCTCGGCCCGGCGGTCCTTCCCGCCCTCGGCGAAGCGCCCAAGGGCCTCCCCTGGGGCATCGCCGTCCTCGCCGCGGGCCTGGCCGTGGAGGCCTACGCCAACCGGCAGGGCGCCACCGCCGCCACCCCGCTCCCCGGCGGCCTCGCGGGCGCGCCCTCCGTCCTGGTCGGCTGGCTCCTCACGGCCGTCGGCCTGGCGGTCGCCGGGCCCGGCCTCACCCATCTCTGCGGCCGTCTCCTGCAGTCCACCCGGCCCGGCGCCCTCCGCCTCCTCGCCGGACGGGTCCTCATGGCCGAGGCCGCCCGTATCGGCCGCCCGCTGGGGATCGTCTGCGCGGTGGCCTCCGGCACCTACGCCATGGCCGGCCTGTACGACGCCACGGGCCCCGAGGTCGGCCCCCTCACCACCCTCGGCCTGCTCCTCGTGACGAGCTGCACGATCGCCACACTGCTCACCGCCGCGGTGGAGGCGAAGCACGCGCGGTCGGACACAACGGCCGCGCTCGTCCGCCTCGGCGCCCCCGCGACGATGCTCCGCAGCGCGGCGGCCCTGCGCGCCGGCGCCCTGCTGGCCCTGTTCGGCCCGCTCACCCTGGTCGTGGCCGAGCTGGCGGCGCTCCCCCTGACGTCCTGAAAAAAATCTCTCCCCACCGATGAGTTCCGCCGCACCCGCCCGTCTACCCCCCGTACCGCACGCACCCGATGGGAGAGACTCCGATGACTGCGCCGGCCTACCAGCAGATGATCTTCGTCAACCTGCCCGTGAACGACCTCGACGCCTCGAAGAAGTTCTACACGGAGCTCGGCTACACGCTCAACGAACAGTTCAGCGACGACAAGGCGGCCTCCGTCGTGATCAGCGAGACGATCGTCGCGATGCTGCTCACGAAGCCGTTCTACGCGACGTTCACCAAGAAGGAGATCGCGGACGCGACGAAGACCAGCCAGGTGCTGCTCTGTCTGAGCGCCGAGAGCCGCGAGAAGGTGGACGAGCTGGTCGAGAAGGCCGTCGCCGCGGGGGGTACGGCCAACGACGACGTGCAGGACCAGGGCTTCATGTACGGCCGTTCCTTCAACGACCTCGACGGCCACGGCTGGGAGGTCGTGTGGATGGACCCGGCGGCGATCCAGGGCTGACCCCCGGGCCGGAATCCGGCGTGCGAGCATGGGCGGGTGCAGACGAGCCCCGCCCACGCGGCACACCACGACGACCGTGAGATCGAGACGGTCGAGGAGTTCGACGCGGTCGTCTCGGCCCGCGGCACCCTCACCGGATTCCGCGTCCAGTCCGTCGATCTGACGGACCGGACAAGGGAGTTGCTCGCCACCGACACCTCGGGCGCCGTGTTCCTCGGCTGCCCGATGCGGGAGAGCGCCGCGCGGAAGCTCCGCGCGGACGGCGCGCTGGTCTTCCCGCCCGTCCCGCACCTGCCCTTCGACCCGTACCGCGGACTGCTCTACTCCCCGGACGAGTTGTTCGACGGACTGGAGAAGGGCTACGAGCAGACTCCCGACGCCCTCGCCTACGCCTGGTTCCAGCGGACCAGGGCCGACGGCGACATATACGCGTCGATGCTCCGCGCCATCCATGACGACGCCGTCTCCGACGCCCTCGACGAACTCCTGCGCGGCGCACGGGTCGTGGGGGTCATGGGCGGCCACAAGATGGCCCGCGGCACGGAGGAGTACGCCGGCGCCGCGCGCCTGGGCCGCGCACTGACCCGCGCCGGGCTCACCGTGGCCACCGGCGGCGGCCCGGGCGCGATGGAGGCGGCCAACCTGGGCGCCTACGCGGCCCCCTTCGAGGACGCCGTGCTCGACGAGGCGTGCCGACTCCTGGCCGCGGCACCGTCGTTCACCCCCTCGATCACCGACTGGGCGCGGGCCGCCTTCGAGGTCCGCGCCCGCTGGCCCCGGGGCGGCCGTTCCGTCGGCATCCCGACCTGGTTCTACGGCCACGAGCCGCCGAACGCGTTCGCGTCGCACATCGCCAAGTACTTCGCCAACGCCACCCGCGAGGACGGCCTGCTCGCCCGCTCCGACGCGGGGGTGGTGTTCCTGCCGGGCGCCGCCGGCACCGTGCAGGAGATCTTCGACAACGCGACGCCCAACTACTACGAGTCGCGCGGCGAACCGACTCCGATGGTGCTGGTGAACCGCGCGCACTGGACGGAGAAGCTGCCCACCTGGCCGCTGCTCCAGGCGCTGGCCCGGGAGCGGTCAATGGAGTCCCGAATCGCCCTGGTTGACCGGATCGAGGACGCTCCGGCGGCGCTGAAACGTCTCGCCGGGTAATAAGACAGTAAAGCCAACGGTTGTAAGGCGCCTACACGTTGACACTTCTTATGCAGCGCTTATAGACCTGTGAGACTCCTGGGGATGGTGATGTCACATCACCACCCCGTCAACCCCCCGCATCTGCGCACCCCGTGAAGGATGAACGTGGCATTCACGCCCATATCCCGCCGCACCTCCCGCGCCGCGCGCTTCCTCGGCGTCGCCGCCGCGTCGACCGCGATCGTGCTCAGCGCCTCCAGCAACGCCCTTGCCTGCAACATCAAGGAGTTCTCCGCCGAGGCCAAGTGTGACGGCGAGAAGGGCATCATCACCGTCACCGACGTGGACAAGGCCGGCGTCGAGGCCACCGTCTCCGTGTACCTGCAGAACAACGGTGCCGACGCCAAGAAGGTCGGCGAGCAGAAGGTGAAGGGCTCTAAGGAGGGCACCACCATCACCTTCGAGGAGGACTGGGCGCCCAACGCCGAGTACCGCGTCCACGTCGAGGCCCTGCCCTACATCAAGGGCGAGGACATCAAGCCCAACCTGACCACCCCGGCGACCGCCTGCAAGACCGAGGACACGCCGACCCCGACGCCCACGCCCACCCCGTCGGACTCCGCCAGCACCCCGGCCGAGGAGTCCCCGACCCCGACCCCGTCGGCCTCCGAGGGCACCACCGCCCCGGCGCCCGCCGAGAGCAACGCCCCGTCGCCCGCGGCCGGTGACTCCAACCTCGCCGAGACCGGTGCGAACTCCAACACCGGCCTGATCGCGGGCATCGCCATCGCCCTGGTCGCCCTCGGTGGCGGCGCGGTGTTCTTCGGCCTGCGCCGCCGTGGCGCCGGCAGCCGCTGACGCCGCACCTGAACGACAGCTGTGGCCCGTCCCCGGTCCGGGGGCGGGCCACAGCCGCGCTCTCACCCGAACGTGGCCCGCTCCAGCCAGAACTCCAGCAGCTCCCGCTCCCCGATCACCTCCAACTCCGGGCTGTCCAACGGCAGTCGACGGTAGAAAGCGAGCAGGACGGCGGTCAGCGGCCCGCGCAGGGTGACGGTCGCCTCCCCGTGCCCGCGCCGCCGGACAATGACGTCCTCGGTGAGCTCGACCACCGTTCCCCACGGTCCGTCGGTGGCGTGCAGATGGATACTGCGCCCGGGGCCGCGCAGTTCCCTCGCCGCGTCGTCCGGCATGCTCCGCTGGGCGAACTCCACGATCTGGAGCCACTCGTCGATGGCGTCGGCGGCGATGTCCGCAGCGACCTCGAAGGACTGCCCGACGGCGAGTGCGGCGTCGGCGCGGTGAACGGTCAGCTCGTGGGCCATCCGTCGGGCCCAGAAGCCCGACGTGGGAAGGCCCGCCCAGGACCACACGGGGGCGTCCGGCCCGGCCTGACGGAGCGCGGCGACGAGCATCTCGCCCGTTTCGGCGAGCCACGCGTCGAGATCGGCGACGTCCTCGGGCCCCTCCCCCAAGGGCACCCGGTCCTCGGGCACTTCCGCCCGGGCCCGCGTCCGCACCATCAGCTCCACCCAGCGCAGCGCGCCGCCGGTGTGCCGCACCAGGTGCTCCAGCGACCAGGCCGGGCAGGTCGGGACGGTCACGGACAGATCGGCCCCGGAGGTCACCACGGCCCTCAGCAGACCCACCTGGTGGGCGATCTCGTCGCAATAGCGGTCGTGCGGGAGCGGCGTCATGCCCGCACCCTAGGCCCGCCCCTGTCAGTCCAGCACCACGATTTCGGCCGGGTCGAACTCCACCCCGACCGTGTCCCCGACCTCCGGCGCCTCGCGGAGCGCACACGCGGCCTCCAGCCGCGGTGCGTCGCCTTGCGCGGGATGCAGATGGACGGCGACATGCGTGCCCCTGAAGGTGCGCGCGCCGACCGTGCAGCGCAGCCCCTCGTCGGCCGCCACCAGCCGCACCCCCGCGGGCCGCACCAGCACGCTGCGCATCCCCTGGGCGGCTCCCGGGGGCACCGGCACCTTGCCCCACACGGTGTCCGCGGCCTCGCCCGTCACCGTTCCCTCGACGACGTTCTCGAAGCCGAGGAAGCGGGCCACGAAGGCGTCCGCCGGCCGCTGCCACACCTCCAGGGGCGTACCGGACTGGGCGATCCGCCCGTCCCGCATCACCACGACCCGGTCGGCGAGCGCGAAGGCCTCCCCCTGGTCGTGCGTGACCGCCAGCACGGTGGTGCCCAACCGCCCGAACAGCTCCCGCAGTTCGACGACGAGCCGCTCCCGCAGCGACCGGTCCAGCTGTCCGAGCGGCTCGTCGAGCATCAGCAGCCGGGGCCGGGGCGCGAGGGCCCGGGCCAGGGCGACCCGCTGCTGCTCCCCACCGGAGAGCGAGGCGACGGCCCGCCGGGAGGCGCCAGGAAGGCCGACGAGGTCGAGCAACTCCCCGACCTGCTCCTCCTGTTGCGCCCGGGACACTCCGTGCATCCTGAGCCCGAAGGCCACGTTGGCGCCGACGTCCCGCTGCGGGAACAGCTGATGGTCCTGGAACATCAGCCCGACCCCGCGCCTGTGCGCGGGCACCCCGCCCTGGTCGCGCCCGTCGAGCAACACCCGCCCCGAGTCCAGCGGTTGGAGCCCGGCCACCGCCCGCAGCAGGGTCGACTTCCCGCTCCCACTGGGGCCGAGCACACACACGATCTCGTGCTCGGCGACCTCGAGACCGACCTCGTCGAGGACGGCCCGACCGCCGAAGCGGACCGTCGCGTCCGCAAGGCTCAGCAGCATCAGAACTCCCCGGTCCGGTCGGTCCGCAGCCGTTCAAGGACCAGCAGCGCCACCGCGCACACCACCATCAGGATCGTCGAAAGGGCCATCGCCTGGCCGTAGTTGAGGTCCCCGGCCCGTCCGAGCAGCCGGGCCACGGCGACCGGCAGGGTCGGGTTGTCGGGCCGCGCGATGAACACGGTCGCCCCGAACTCGCCCAGCGACACCGCGAAGGCGAAGCCCGCCGCGATCAGCAACGCCCGCCGCACCATGGGCAGATCGACCTCCCGCCACACCCGCCACGGCGAGGCCCCGAGCACGGCGGCGGCCTCCCGCAGCCGGTGGTCCACGGCCCGCAGCACGGGCAGCATGGTCCGCACCACGAACGGCACCCCGACCAGCGCCTGCGCGAGCGGCACCAGGATCCAGGACTGCCTGAGGTCCAGCGGCGGCTCGTCGAGGGAGATCAGGAACCCGAAGCCCACGGTCACCGCGGACACCCCGAGCGGGAGCATCAGCAGCGCGTCGAAGCCCCGCACGAAGCGCCCCGCGTCCCGCCGTGTCAGCGCGGCCGCGGCCAGCCCCCCGACCGCCACCGCGATGGCGGTCGCGACGAGGGCGTACTCCAGGGAGTTCCCGACCGCCTCGATCGGCGCGACGAGGAAGACCCCGCCGTCGGCGCCGGTCAGCGCCCGGTAGTAGCCGAAGTCGGGGGCGCCGAGCGACCGCTGGACGAGGACGGCGAGCGGCAGGAGAAGGAGTACGGCGATGATCGCGACGACCCCGGCCAGCAGCCCCCACTCCCCCGCCCCGCGCGGCCGCCGGGCAGTCACGGACGCGTCCACGAGCCGCAGCGCGGTCTCCCGGCGCCGCACGGTCCACGCGTGCACGGCGAGGACCGCGCCCACCGCGACGAACTGGATCAGCGTCAGCACGGCGGCCGTGGACAGGTCGAAGATCTCGGAGGTCTGCCGGTAGATCTCCACTTCCAGGGTCGAGAAGGTCGGCCCGCCGAGGATCTGCACGACTCCGAAGGAGGTGAACGTGAACAGGAAGACCATCAGCGCGGCAGCGGCCACGGCGGGCGCGAGGGCGGGCAGGGTGACCGTCCGCCAGGCCCTGAGCCGGGACGCGCCCAGCATGCGCGCGGCCTCCTCCTGGCGCGGGTCCAGCTGGGCCCACAATCCGCCGACGGTCCGTACGACCACCGCGTAGTTGAAGAAGACGTGCGCGAGCAGGATCGCCCACACGGTGGTGTCCAGCCGTACGCCCCACCACTCGTCCAGCAGCCCGCCGCGGCCGACCAACGCCAGGAAGGCCGTGCCGACGACGACCGTCGGCAGCACGAAGGGGACGGTGACCACGGCCCGCAGGAGCTGCTTGCCGGGGAAGTCGAAGCGCGCGAAGACGTACGCGCCGGGGAGCGCGATCAGGAGCGTGAGCGCAGTGGAGGCGAGCGCCTGCCAGGTGGTGAACCACAGCACGTGCCGGATGTCCGGCTGGGCGAGGACCTCGGTGATCCGGCCGAACTGCCAGGTCCCGCCGGCCTTGAGCCCGCGCGTGACGATCGCGGCGACGGGATAGGCGAAGAAGACGGCGAAGAACGCGACGGGCACGGCCACGAGTGCGAGCCGCGCCGCCGCGTTGTGGAGGGGCTTGCGGGGCCTTACTTCAGAACCAGCGAGGTCCACGACTTGACCCAGTCGTCACGGTGGTCGGCGATCTTCGCCGGGTCCATGGTCTCGGGATCCTTGGCCTGCGGACCGTACTTCGTGAACTCGGCGGGCACCTGGGCGCCCTCGACGACCGGGTACACGAACATGTTGAGCGGCATGTCCTCCTGGAACTCCTTGGTGAGCAGGAAGTCCAGGAGCGCCTTGCCGCCCTTGCTGTTCTCGGCGTTGCTGAGCAGCCCGGCGTACTCGGTCTGCCGGAAGCAGGTGCCGTCCGCGACCCCGGTGGGCGCGGTGGTGGGCTTCGGGTCGGCGTAGATCACCTCGGCGGGCGGCGAGGAGGCGTACGAGACGACGAGCGGCCGGTCGGCCTTGGCCTTCTTGCCTCCGGCCGACCCGGAGAACTCCTCGTTGTAGGCCTGCTCCCAGCCGTCGACGACCTTGACGCCGTTGTCCTTGAGCTTCGCCCAGTAGCCCTCCCAGCCTCCATCCCCGTACTTCGCGGCGGTCCCGAGCAAGAAGCCGAGGCCCGGCGAAGAGGTGGAGGCGTTCTCGGTGACGAGGAGGTTCTTGTAGGCGGGCTTGATCAGATCGTCGTACGACGTCGGCGGCTGGAGCTTGTGCTCGGTGAACCAGGCCTTGTCGTAGTTGACGCAGATGTCGCCGGTGTCGACAGGGGTGACCTTGTCGCCGTCGACGCGGTACCCCGCCTTGATCGTGTCGGCGCCCTTGGCCTCGTAGGACTGGAAGAGCCCGTTGTCGAGCGCGCGGGAGAGCAGGGTGTTGTCGACGCCGAAGAAGACGTCGCCCTGCGGGTTGTCCTTGGTGAGGATGGCCTTGTTGACGGCCTGCCCGGCGTCGCCGTCCTCCAGGACCTTGACCTTGTAGCCGGACTTCTTCTCGAAGTCGGCGAGGACGTTCTTGGAGACCGCCCAGGAGTCGTGGCTGACCAGGGTGACGGTCTTGGAGCCGGAGCCGGAGCCGGAGCCGGTGCTGTCGTCGGACGAGGATCCGCACGCGGACAGCGTGACCAGGCCGAGGCCGACGACGGCAGCGAAGAACTTCTTGTTGTTCACGGTGATGACCGAACTTCCTACCCAGAATGACCTGGGCGAGGTTCAGAGGGTCTGCGGCCCGATCGCCGCACTCTCAGCGCTGTCGCGCTCCCCTGTCGGATATGCAGATGTACGTACGAACGTCAGACTACCGCTCGGTGGCGGCGAGCTGACCACAGGCCCCGTCGATCTCCTGACCACGGGTGTCCCGGATCGTCACCGGCACGCCATGGGCGGCGATGGCCTCGACGAACGCCTTCTCGTCCTCGGGCCGGGAGGCCGTCCACTTCGACCCCGGGGTGGGGTTCAGGGGGATGAGATTGACGTGCACGGGCTTGCCCTTGAGCAGCCGCCCGAGCCGGTCCCCGCGCCACGCCTGGTCATTGATGTCCCGGATGAGCGCGTACTCGATGCTGAGCCGCCGCCCGGACTTCTCGACGTACTCGAACCCGGCGTCGAGGACCTCGCGCACCTTCCACCGTGTGTTCACGGGGACGAGGGTGTCGCGCAGCTCGTCGTCGGGGGCGTGCAGGGAGATCGCGAGCCGGCACTTGAACCCTTCGTCGGCGAACCGGTGAATGGCCGGCACGAGCCCGACGGTCGACACAGTGATGCCGCGCTGCGACAGCCCGAGCCCGTCGGGGGCGGGATCGGTGAGCGCGCGGATGGACTGCGTCACCCGCTTGTAGTTGGCGAGCGGCTCGCCCATCCCCATGAAGACGATGTTGGAGAGCCGCGCCGGTCCCCCCGGAACCTCCCCGTCCCGCAGCGCCCGCATCCCGTCGACGATCTGGTGGACGATCTCGGCGGTGGACAGATTCCGGTCCAGCCCCGCCTGCCCGGTGGCGCAGAAGGGACAGTTCATCCCGCAGCCGGCCTGCGAACTGATGCACATGGTCACCCGGTCCGGGTACCGCATCAGCACCGACTCCACGAGCGTCCCGTCGAACAGCCGCCACAGCGTCTTGCGCGTGGTCCCCTGGTCGGTCGACAGATGCCGTACGACGGTCATGAGCTCGGGAAGCAACGCCTCCTGCAGCTTGCCGCGCGAGCCGGCCGGGATGTCCGTCCACTCCGCCGGGTCGTGCGCGTACCGCGCGAAGTAGTGCTGCGAGAGCTGCTTGGCACGAAACGGCTTCTCCCCGATCCCGGCCACGACCTCCTTGCGCTCGGCAGGAGTGAGATCAGCGAGATGCCGCGGCGGCTTCTTGGCTCCGCGGGGGGCGACGAAAGTGAGTTCTCCGGGTGCAGGCATAACCCTTCCAGTGTGGCAGATCAACGGCGGGGGCCCAGGCCGGAGCGGGGTGGGGGTGGTCACCCGTGGGTACCGTCTGTCGGCGTTGGCTGGCTTCGGACGGCCCAGGGACGGCCCAGGGGGCTGGCTCAGCGGTCGCGGGCACAATCTGCGGCACGCGACTCTCCGCTCAGAGGGAACTTGACCGTGACCTCCGCTTCGAGCTGGCGTAGGTCAGCCGTACAAGGGCACCTTGTAGGGCGTTCACCCTCCGCGCCAGCCCCTCCTTACGGCATCCTACGTGTACGCGTAGGAGCAGAACCGAAAAGCTGAAGCTGTGCCTGTGGGGGAGCCATGGAAATCGTTGATCACTTCCTTGCACGCTATGCAAAGGAGTACGACTTCTACAACCGGGCAGCAGAACTAGTTGCTCAAGCCCTGGAAAGAGACCTCAAGGAGTCAGGTGTCCGCTGTATCGTCACTCACCGCGCGAAGGACATCAAGCGCCTAGAAGAAAAGTGCCGCCAACGAGCACCTAAAAAGAAGTACACGAATGTAGAAGACGTCTACGACGATATCGTCGATCTGGCGGGCGTCCGCATCGCGCTCTATTTCCCAGGTGAACAAGACCAGGTAGAAAAAGCCGTCAATCGCCTGCTCGACGTGACGGAGAAGAAGGATTTTCCTGAATCGAACGAGAGGCCACCCGGAAAAGAGTTCTCCGGATATTCGGCAACCCACTATCGAGTTAGGCTCAAGGAACGCGAGCTAGTCGATTTGGATAAGCGATACGCGAAGGCGCGTGTCGAAGTGCAGGTCGCTTCAGTACTTATGCACGCATGGTCAGAGGTTGAGCATGATCTCGACTATAAGCCACTGTCGGGCGAATTGTCCGACGCAGAAAAGGCGATCCTAGACCAACTCAATGGTCTGGTGATCGCTGGCGAGATGTCGCTCAAAATGCTGCAAGAAGCGAGTAAGAATCGAGTCGCCAGAAGTGGACGATTCCTCAACCACTACGAATTGGCCGCATATCTGCTGAGCCAGGCGGGGAAGATTCTGAACGAGCCGGTTGGAGACTCGGGCTTGGGGCGAGTTGACCTCCTATTCAATTTCTTGAGGAAACTGGAAAAAGAGTCACCTGCCGATCTGGCTCCGTATCTAGCATCACTGCACGACAACGTCGAGATGCGTCCTCTCGCAGAGCAAGTCATCGATGCTCTTCTCGCCGAAGACCCTTCGCGATACGAGCATTTCAACATGGTTCAAGTTGACGCAGATACCGCTTCACTTGATCCCCTTTCTCCGAGCGCACGAATGCATCAACAGATCGGCCATTTCCTTACAAGTTGGGTAGAGCTAGAAGAGTCTTTGCGCAACCTGGCACCGCAGGAAGATGGCGAGCGGATCGCGCCACCGATCTTCAGAATCCTCGACCGTCTACCGATGCTGGACACGGAGACTCGCCACGAAATCGATTTGTTGCGCAGGGTGCGTAACAATGTGGTTCACGGGAGGGATGTGCCAGCCTCCAGCTACCTAGCCGAAGCTACTGAGCGAATCCAAGAAATCACGAAAAGAGTGCGCCACTTGCTCTCCTCTCGATGAGATGGAAATTGCAGCTCTACGGCCATCGCTGGAAAATTAGGTCGGTGGAGCGGCTTTGGGCTGGAGCTGCTTTGGGGCGAGTGATCATGGCCCCGTAAGCTTCCGGCGAGTCGGGCAGTCTGTGGACCTGCCCGTTAAAGCACGACGTTGGGGCCATGATCTTAGAGGCTCGCCCCAAAGTGGCTGCCTAAAGCCGTGGAGCCGACCGCCCCAGCCACAGAGGGTGTCTCCCCCGCTTCATGCCCGCAGCCGTCGAGCGCGCCGCCGGGCGCGGCCAGCCGGGGCGCAGACAGGAGGCAGGCCGCGCCGCAGAGGCGGCGCGCGCCCGCGCCGTGCGCGGGCCTTGATGAAGTAGGGAAAGTCTTATCCCGCTGGGATGAGGGCCTTCGGTCTCGGCTACGCCGCTACATCGCTCGGCGCCTGGCCATGCTCGAGGTACACCGGGGCGCTCGCCGCTCGGGCATCGATCGCCGCAAGGATGCGTCGGGCCAGGCGTGGGATCGTACGGTCCGCGATCTCGCTCGGGGCGACGAACATGACGCTCTTCAGCTCCTCGGCCTGGAGGCGGATCTCCTCCACGGTCTCCGGTGCAAGCTCGCCGCCGTCGAACAGGTACAGCACCTTGTCGCCCTCGGTAGCGCTGGGCGCCCAGTCGACGGCCAGTAGGCGGCCGAGCGTCGGTGTGATGTCGAGTTCTTCCCGTACCTCGCGGCTGGCAGCCTGAAGCGGAGACTCACCGGTCTCGACGTAGCCCCCGGGGATGTCCCAGTAGTCCTTGTACGTGGGCACCACCATGAGGACGCGCCCGCCGGCATCAAAGAAAAGCGCACCCGCTGCCATACGCGGATGCGCCATCTTCGCTTCATGCTCGTTCGCTGCCATGCAGCCGAGCGTACCCACCTAGACCACATGCAGCCGTTCGGCGAGATCCGCCATGGCCCGGCTCGGTCGGCTGCGCTGGTTGCGCACCCACGTGAGTACGAGTTCGCGGGCCATGTAGTGGCTCCGCACCTGCTCGGGTGCCCAGGACTCGGCTTCGAGGATCATCGCCAAGGCGTCGTCGACACGGTTGTGTGCGCTGAGGGCACGGGCCACCTCGATGTTGTGCCGCGTCCGGCGCTCCGTCGGCAGGCTGCTGGTGTCGATACGCGGACCGAGATCGACGGCTACCTGCATGTCGCCCAGCTCCCCCGCGGTCGCCACGCGGTGGATGTCGACGTTGGTCGGTCCGAAGGCGGTCCACATGTGGTTCGCGTCCTGTCCGAGTTGGCTGGCTGCCTGGTCGGCCTCGGCAAGGAACTCGCGCACGGTCGAGCGCTCCTCGGCGCGGGCGGCCGCAATCGAGCCAGCGAGGAAGAGCGACCCGTAGATCGACAGGAACTCCGGGCTGGCGGTCCCAGAGAGACCCGGGCGTAGGTAGTCGGACGCATCGCCGATGAGCTGTACGGCGGCGTCGAAGCGGCCAGTCGACAGAAGGCAGTGCCCCACGGACCGGAAGAGCGAGCCGATGACCGCCGGGTTGCCGGACTGCTGCGCCGCGCCCAATCCGCGATCGGCGGCGATCCAGGCGAGGTCCACCTCGCCCACCTTCCCGAGGACCATGGCCGCGCTCTGATACGTCAGCGCGAGCAGCTCGTTCGCCTCCTCACGCTCACGGCCGTCGTAGGACTGCGCTGCGATGAGAGCGTCTGCCAGCACCAGGGGCAGGCGCCGGGTCGCGAAGCCGTAGCGGGAAGCCTGGTAGGCGTCCATGATCTCTACGACGCTGGTGCGAAGCTCGTCCAGGGGCGTGGGGTCACCCTCGGTCGGCACCCCCAACAGCGGGGTCAGCTGGCGGTAGTTCATCAGCGCCGACCGAAGTGCCGGCACCGTGCGGTTGCCGCTGTCGGCGGTCCACTCCATGAGCGTGGGTTCGGCGAGCAGGTCGCCGAGGGACACGTCCAGGGCATCGGCCAGGGTCTTGATGACCGAGAGCCGGTCAAGCTCCATGCGGTTGTTCTCGGCCCTGCTCAGCCAGTCGACCGTGCGGCCGACGAATCCGGCCAACACCTCTTGGGACATGCCGCGCCTACGGCGGTACCAAGCGACTCGCTCACCGATCGTCAGGTTCGTCGTCATTCCTCGCATGGGAAGAGCGTCCACCCGTCTGTCTCTGCGGACCCGGAAAAATTTTCTGGGGGGAAAATCCTTCCGGGTCGGTGAGTTCTTTCGGCCCTACCGTTGCTCACAGGCCGAGGGGCTGTCAGATCGGAAGGGCGACGAAGGGGCTGTGACCGTGCTGAGCCCGGGAGAGAAGCGAGAACTGATCAACCAGGTAAGGGGACTTGGGGAAGAGCTGGCAGAGGTAGCGCGTCGAGCCGACGCCTTGGTCATCGCCCTTGGGCCTGCTGTCGAACCAGGTCCTCCAGCTGGTCCATCCGCTCAGCCAGGCGGCGCACATCCCGACGGACCTCGGACAGGTACTCCGTGATCTGCTCGAACTCGGGGCTGCGCTTGGCGGAACCGCCTTCGCCCGGCAACGCAGCGAAACTGCCCTTGCCCTGATGAGAGATGGCGTAGCCGTCCTCGCGGAGACGGGAGATCGCCTGCCGGGCGACTGTGCGAGAGACGGAGTGCTGCGCCATCAGGTCCGACTCTGAAGGGAGCTTGTCCCCCGGGGTGAGCTCTCCGTCGCGGATCCGGCGCTTGAAGTCGTCCGCGATCTGCAAGTACGCGGCACGTCCGGCGGTGAAGTCGGCCATAGCCCCTCTCAGTGGTTGTCGTACCTAGTGCAGCACATCCCGCTGACAGGCGTCGAGACATCCACTTGACACACCAAGTAGTACAGGTTCATGCTCTAACTCAAGATAACGTACTAAGTACGTTAGGTTCATCGATCCCAGGAGCGCGTCATGCGTCAGATTCCCGTCGACACCTCCAACGCGACCGTGATGGTCGCCAAGGCTCCGCAGCCGAAGGTCAAGGACCGCCGTACCGGTGAGATCGCCCTCGACAAGGACGGCGTCACGCTGATGACCGTGGAGGTCATGTTCTCCACGCCGGACGAGGTGGAGATCCTCAAGCTCACCGTCCCGCAGCCCGGAGTCTCCGAGGACCTGGCCATGGGCACCCCGGTCGCGCTGACCGGCCTGGTCGCCTCGGCATGGGAGAACGAGTTCAACGGGCAGAAGCGCCACGGCATCGCCTTCCGCGCGGTCGCCGTGACCTCGCTCGCCGAGGCTGCCTCGAAGCCCAAGGCGGCCTGACCATGACCTGGTTCATGGTTGCGCTGGTGCTGGTCGTCGCCACTGCGGGTCTCCTGCGGTGGCGGCGCCCCGCCTGGTACTGGATGACCTTCGGGGTCACCCTCGCCGCCCTGCGGGTCCTGGTCCGCTATGCCTCCGTCATGGACGCCTGTGGCCTGACCGTCCCGCCCTCGCGCTGGCGCCTTGCTCTCGCCCGGATGACCAACCGTCCGGCCCCCGAGTCCCGTGCCCCGCGCATCCTGCGACTGCGGCCGACCCGTACCGGTCTGGTGCTCCGGCTCAAGCTCCGCCCCGGACAGGACGCCTTCGACGTCTCCGCCGCAACAGATCGGCTGCGTCACTCCTTCGGCCTGTACGGCGTCACCTCCCGTGAACTTCGCTCCGGCGTCGTCGAGTTGCGGATGACCGGCTACGACGTGCTCAAGCGGGTTCAGATGCCTGCCAAGACCGAGACCCAGCCCATGCGGGTTCCGGTCGCCCTGCGCGAGGACGGCGCGGTCCACTACCGCGACTACCGCGCTGTCCCGCACGGCCTCACGCTCGGCGCCACCGAATCCGGGAAGTCCGTCTACCAGCGCAACCTGGTTGCCGGGCTAGCCGCGCTGGATGTCGCCCTGGTCGGTATCGACTGCAAGCAGGGCGTCGAACTCTTCCCGCTGGCCCGCCGCTTCTCGGCCCTCGCCGACAACCCTGACACCGCCCTCGACCTCCTCGAAGCGCTCGTCACTCACATGGAAGGCGTCTATCAGCTGATCCGGGCCAACCAGCGGATCACGGTCGACGTGCCGGATTCCGAGATCGCTGCCGACATCTGGGACCTGCCCGCCGACATACGTCCTATCCCGGTCGTGGTCCTGGTCGACGAGGTGGCCGAACTCGCTCTGTTCGCCACCAAGGACGACGAAAAGCGCCGCGACCGCATCATCACCGCCCTGGTCCGCCTCGCCCAGCTCGGCCGCGCCGCCGGCATCTACCTGGAAATCTGCGGCCAGCGCTTCGGCTCCGAACTCGGCAAGGGCATCACCATGCTCCGCGCCCAGCTCACCGGCCGCACCGCCCACCGCGTCAACGACGAATCCTCCGCCAACATGGCCTTCGGCGACATCTCCCCGGACGCCGTCCTCGCCGCCATCCAGATCCCCACGGACACCCCCGGCATCGCCGTCACGGGTGACGCCTCCGGCGGCTGGGCCCGCATCCGCGCCCCGCACACCTCGCTGCGCGAGGCCGTCAACATCTGCAACAAGCACGCCGAACGCACCCCGGACCTGCCCGCCCTGGCGGCCTTCCGCCCCGCGGTTGCCCCGCTGCCCTCGGCCCGTGTGCCGCTGTCCAAGACAGCCCCCGCCACCGCCTGAGCCTCCCTGCTCCACCGGTCGGCGCGACCGCCTTCGCGCCGGGTCCCTACCCGCCCCATGCCTGCTGAAGGGAGAGCACGTCATGTGCCCCAACTGCGAGGACTTCGCCCGCACCGTGCTCCTGCTGGGTCAACTCGCCCTCTACGCCGACGTACTCGACGCTGACCCCGGCTTCATCGAGGCGGTGGGCCCGTCCCTCGCCGCGTCCCTGCCCGAGCCGCCGCTCGGTACGTTCCCGCCCGGCTACGACCCCACCGACGGCCCCGACTACCCCGGCGGCTCGTGATGGCCCGCCCCGCATTCCGCGTGGACGCCGTCCTCGTCCAGGCCGTCATCGCCGGAGCGCTGTCCTTCGCCCACCTTCACGACCTCGCCGCCGCTGCCGAACAGGACGGCTGGAAAGCCTGGGCCTACCCGATCTCGGTGGACCTGCTCCTGGTCGCCTCTTGGCGGCGCCTGCGCAGTGAGGGACCGTCCCGGCTGGCCTGGTCCTGGTTCCTGATCGCCCTAGTGGCCTCGCTCGGCGCCAACGTCGCGACGGCCGGACTCCTCGACCTCCAACAGGTCCCGGCCTGGCTGCGCATCCTCGTCGCCGCCTGGCCCGCGCTGGCCTTCATGGGCGGCACGCTCCTCGCCCACTCCGCCACCGACCGCCCGGTACCCGAAGTGCCGGCCACCGCGCCCGAGCCCGAACCGGTCGCTTCTCCCGGTGCCGAGACCCTCCCCGCCGCAGTCACCGAGCCCGAAGAAGCCCCTGCGCTCCCGGCCGCCGAACCACCGGCACCCGAGCCCGCCGCGCCTGCTGCCCCGGCTGCGCCCGCTGTTCCGGTCGCTCTGGTTGACCACGCCCGCAAGGTCGCCGACGACTACCGGACCCGCACCGGAACACCGATCGACGCCGACACCCTGCGTGCCCGTCTCGGCGTCCCGCCCCAGCTCGCCCACGCCATCGCCGCCCAACTCGCCTGAGCCGAAAGGACACGACCTCGATGCCTGCCCGCGACCACTTCCACTCCGTCATGCGGATCGGCCCCGTGCAGATCGGCACCCACCGCGACCGCCACGGCCAGACCAAGCACGCCGCCGTGTGCACCAACGATCGCTGCGGCTGGTCCTCCGACTACTCCAGCCAGTCGGCCGCCCAGCTCGCCGCCCGCACCCACCGCTGCCGCGTCCGCTAGGAGGCACCACTCATGGACGTTCCTCTCTGGTTCGCCCTCGCCGTCGTCGGCTACCTCGGCTGCAAGCTCATCCGCCCGCCGCTCTGGCTGGTCCTGGTGCTGCTCCTGGGTGGCTACCTCATCGCCGAGAGCTTCCTCGCCCCGGTCATCGACACCGCCGTCAAGTAACCACCCGCGAAAGGAGATCCGCCATGATCCGTCCCAAGATCCCCGCCATGCCCCAGCCGACCGGCCTCGTTACGCCGTCCGCCGTCGAGCCGACCACCGTCATCCAGCAGCCGACCTCCGCGCCCGCTCCGGTCGCCCCGGTCACGGCGTCCGCCCGGCCCACCGTCCAGCTCACCCCCGGGGCTGTCGTCGCCCTGCTAGGTGGCGGGACGGCCGTCGTCCTGGTCGTCGGCGCGGTCCTGGTCTCGATGCTCCTCGCGGTCGCCATCACCGGCGCCTCGGTAGCCCTCTGCGCCCTGGTCATCCGCTCGCTCATCAACACCGAGGCCAAACGACGCTGACCGGCCCCCGGACGGCCTCAACCGCCAAGCCTCCGCCGTCCGGGAGCCGTGCCCACTCCGAACCCGAAGATCCGGAAGGAACCTCCAGCATGACGCACCGCGCCACACCGCCGCCCCGCATCTGCCCCAACTGCGACGGCTTCGCCTCCGCCGCCATCACCCTCGGCGGCCGCGACCCGCACGGTCGCCTGCGCACCATCACGGCTCACTGCCCGGCCTGCCAGGGCACCGGCACCAGTCACCGCCGCACCCACCGCACGCGGGAGGGCGCCCGTGCCTGACCTGCTCCTCGACCCGGCCACCCTCGGCGACCTGCTGAGGGTGGCCTCGGCCGATGACTACGACCGCTGGAACGAGCAGATCCGCCGCACCGGAGGTTGCGCCGACCCGATCCACCTGACCGGCTGGACGATCGCCAAGGACAAGACGACCGGCGAGACCCTGCACCACTACTCCACGGAGAACGAACCCGGCGGACGCCTCAGGGTCGCCTGCGGCAACCGCCGCGCCTCCCGCTGCCCCTCCTGCGCCTGGACGTACGCCGGAGACACCTACCACCTCATCCGCACGGGCCTGGCCGGAGACGACCGCCGCGACATCCCGTCCACCGTCCGCGACCACCCCCGCGTCTTCGCCACCCTCACCGCCCCCTCCTTCGGCCCGGTCCACAACCGGCCCGACCATGGCATCTGCCGCTGCGGCACCCGTCACCCTGCCGACGACCCCGCCCTCGGTACCGCCCTGAACTCGACCACCTACGACTACGCGGGCGCCGTTCTCTTCAACAACCACGCGGGCAATCTGTGGCAGCGCTTCACCACCCGCCTTCGCCGCGAGATCGCCGCCCGCGTCGGCATCACCCGTCGCGAACTGGCCGACCACGCACGCGTCTCGTACGGCAAGGTCGCCGAGTTCCAGAAGCGCGGCGCCCTCCACTTTCACGCCGTGATCCGGATCGACGGCCCCGAGGGACCAGACACCCCTCCCCCGGCCTGGGCCACCGTGCAGCTGCTCGACGACGCGATACGCGCGGCCGCCACGCACTCGTACACCTCGGTCTCGGTGCCGGCCGCCGACGACCAACCCGCCCGCACCTTCCGCTGGGGCACCCAACTCGACGTACGCCCGATCAAGGCCTTCGGCGACGGCTCCGACATCACCGAACAGGCCGTCGCCTCCTACGTCGCCAAGTACGCCACCAAAGCCGCCGAGAACACCGGCACCCTCGACCGCCGCATCGGCGAACTGTCCGAGCTCGACCGCCACCAGGTCCCCGACCACACCCGCCGCCTGATCGAAGCCTGCAAGCTGCTCGACCCCCTGTACCCCGACCGCCGTATCTGGGCCTGGGCCCACATGCTCGGCTTCCGGGGCCACTTCAGCTCCAAGTCGCGCCGCTACTCGACCACCCTCGGCGAACTCCGCCAGGCCCGCGCAGACTTCCGCGCCGCCCAGGAACGCGAAGCCCTCGGCCTGGACGACCGCGAGCCGGACACCGTCCTCGTCCTCGCCGACTGGCAGTACGCCGGACACGGCCACTCCCCCGGCGAATCCGTCCTCGCCGCCACCATCGCCCGCGACCTCCAGCACAACCGCGAGACCGCCCGTGGAGCCCTACGCGACCAATCCGCCGACGAAAGGGAGTGGTGACGTGACCTCCGAGCTGCCGAGCCGCTTCCTGACCCCCGACGACCTGGTCGACATGTTCGAGCTGCCCAGTGTCGAGACGGTCTACCAGTGGCGCCGCAAGCGCACTGGCCCCCGCGGCTTCCGCGTCGGCCGGCACCTGCGCTTCGACCCGAGCGACGTACGGGCCTGGGTCGACTCCCAGATCGGGGAGGCTGCCTGATGGCCGGGCACATCCAAGACCGTTGGTACAAGACCGAACAGGGGCCGGACGGCAAGCCGGTGAAGGTGAAGACCGAGCGCTACGGCAGCGGTCTCCGCTACCGGGCCCGGTACGTCGGGCCAGACGGCACCGAGAAGAGCAAGTCGTTCCCCGACCGTCAGAAGCGCCGGGCGGAAGAGTGGCTGTCCGAGACGGCGGCCGACATGTCCCGTGGTCAGTACGTCGATCCCAAGGCTGCCCGGATGACCTTCCAGCAGTACGCGGAGCGCTGGATCACCGGGCAGACGACTGATCTGAACACCCGTATCGGAGTGGAGACGCGGCTCCGGCGGCACGCCTTCCCCCGCGTCGGGGCGCGTCCGCTCGGGTCCTTCCGGCCGGTCCACATCCGCGAGTTCGTGCGTGACCTGGAGACCGACTCGACGATAGGCGACAGCTACGCCCGCAACATCTACGCCAACGTCCGCGCGGTGCTGTCGGCCGCCGTGGATGACGGCCACCTGGCCCGGAATCCATGCTCGGCAGCATCGGTCCGCCCGCCGTCCGTCTCGGCCGCCCGGGTCGTGCCCTGGCTCCCGTCCCAGGTGCGGGCAGTCCGCGACGCGCTGCCCGAGCGCTACCGGGCCATGGTTGACGTGGGGAGCGGTTGCGGTCTCCGCCAGGGCGAGATCATCGGCCTGGCGGAGGACGCCTTGCGGTTCGACGACGACACACTGCGGGTCACCACTCAGGTCAAGCTGATCCGGGGCACAGCCGTCTTCGCTCCGCCCAAGGGCACCAAGGAGCGGGACGTGCCGCTGCCCTCCTCGGTGGCTTCCGTCCTGCGCCGACACATGGAGCGTCACCCGGCCGTGGGCATCAAGCTGCCATGGAGCCGCCCGGACGGCCCGCTCACCGAGCGGCGTCTGATCTTCACCAACACGGTCGGCGGGATCGTCTGGCGGAGCAACTTCAACTTCCACGAGTGGAAGCGCGCCCTCGCCGCGGCCGGTCTCATCCCGACGCCGGAATCCGGCAAGCCGCACGCCTCCGCCCGGCAGCACGGAATGCACGCCCTTCGCCACTTCTACGCCTCGGTCCTCCTGGACGCGGGCGAGAGCATCAAGGCCGTGAGCGAGTACCTCGGGCACTCCGACCCAGCGATGACGTTGCGGGTGTACGCCCACCTGATGCCGAGCAGCGGCGAGCGCGCCCGCCGAGCCCTGGATGACGTCTTCGATTCACCCTAGGAGCCCTAACCGCCTATAGCTATAGCTGACCAAACGGGCGTAAGACGGCCCCCTACTGGCGACGGAATCGCTGGTAGGGGGCTGCCTTGTTCTCGGATCACACACTTCTCTGCACTTCGGCACTGCCTCTAGACCGTCCCCGACACGTAGCCCTCGAAAGACGAGAGAACGAAGCGGGTAGTCATCGGCGAGGGTTCCATGACCACCCATCCCTGTACTATCGGATCAGCCTAGGCGAGCTAGCACTTCTTGCTCAGTAGGGCTGCCACCAGCAGAAATCTCCCGAGGCGAAGCAGGCACACACAATGGCCCACCTGGCTCCTGGCATCGCCGCAACGACGCCAGGCGGACCGCCGGAGGGCTGTCGGACAACCACAGTCGCTACTTCGCTTCCATCGACGTCATAAGCCTTCCAGTCAACTGCACGCCCTTGAACGACCTCCACGACGAGCTTCCGGCCGTCGTCCTCGAAGACGACATGCTCACCATCCTCTTTCGAGATCCGCGAGAGCTTCTCGGCTAGATTGCCTCGCGGCCTACGCTCAACGAGGGTCAGCTTCGACTCGATCTGCATTTGCCCCCCTAGCTTTCGGATGACTGCTTCGGAGGCTATTAGGACAGGATCAGGCCGACAACTACGGCATTTCGTACTGCAATCGCGCTCGGGACTTTGACGCAGCTGGCGCAGGGCCAACGCTTCCAGAGACGTGTGAGGCACAGGACGGGAAGGCCGTCGCCAGTTGACTGAGCTAGGGACACAGCCACGTTAGCGATGTACCACGGCCCAGAGGCGGCCCTGCGCTCCGTGGATGCGAGACAATGGAAGAAAAGCCCTGGTCACGGCACTGATGGTCACAGACTGCATCAGTTCTCCGGGCTTAGGCATGGCTGTACCAGTGTCGCAGATCAAATGGTGTGACCTGCTGCCGTCGAGACGGGACTCCCTCGGACGACCCGCGGACAGCCCGGCCTCGCCGGCCGTTGGGCGCGTGCAGTCAGGTCGCCACCCCTCGCACCACTACTCGACAGGCGATGGACACCGCACAGCGCTGCCGCTCCGCGAGTCTGAAAATGACGCGATCCAACTCGATCCGGATCACTGGAAGAAATTGCGGGACAGATTTCGACAATATGTTTTCGTTTTGAATGAAGAGTCACCCATGTGAGAATCATTGACCAGCAGCAGCCACAACTCGACACCTTCCTGAAGAACAGATCGGAACGTGCATGTCGCAGGAATTTTCTCCCGATGAGCTACACGACAAGTACAAGCCGTTGTGGCTCGTCAGCTGGGGCGTCCTGGTACTCGCCACTCTTGCGCTTGCACACGAAGCGCTCTCGATGGTGCCCAAAGACGTACGCCTGATCGGGGCCGGAATCGCCGTAGTAATTTGCTTGATCATCCTCTACCCCTTCCGCAGTAAAGGGCGCCTGCACCTGCGCGCGGCATACCAAAGCGGGGTGCGCCGCGGCATTGAAATGGAGAAACAGCGCGCAGCAGCGCTCGATGCCACCGATGACGGCCGGGAGTTAACTCCGACCCGCACTCGCAGAGTAGCGTTTCGCACCAGCTGCGCGACTGGAATCCGCCGCCACCCCACAAGCGCCCTCCCCTGAAACGCGACTCCAACGACTAGGCCCCCGCCCTGAGAACAGGACGGGGGCCGTAAAGCCGTACGGGGAAGGTCAGCCCGAGCCCACGAACAGCACCAGCAGCAGCCACACCACCGGTGCCGTCGGCAGCAGGGAGTCCAGGCGGTCCATGATGCCGCCGTGGCCCGGCAGCAGCGTACCCATGTCCTTGATGCCGAGGTCCCGCTTGATCATCGACTCGCCGAGGTCACCCAGCGTCGCGCTGGCCGCGACCGCGAGCCCGAGCAGCAGGCCCTGCCACCACGCGCCGTCGTCGATCAGGAACTCCATGCACAGCGCGCCCGCCGCCATGGCGAACGCCACCGCTCCGACCAGGCCCTCCCGGGTCTTGCCGGGGCTGATGCGCGGCGCGAGCTTGTGGGTGCCGAAGCGCCAGCCGACCGCGTAGGCGCCGGTGTCGCTGACGACCGTCAGGAGCAGGAAGGTCAGGACACGTGCCGCCCCGTCCTCGGCCGTGAGCATCATGGCGACGAACGTGGCCAGGAACGGGACGTAGAAGGCCGCGAAGACACCCGCCGTGACGTCCTTGAGGTAGCCCTCCGGCGGCTCCGTCATCCGCCAGACCAGGACCGCCAGAGCCGTGAGCGCCATGGCCACCCACGCGCCCTCCGCGCCCCGGACGTACCCGGAGACGACCATCGCGGCCCCACCGAGCGCCAGCGGCACGAGCGGCGCCTTGATGCCCTTGCGCTCCTCCAGCCGCTTCGTCAGCTCCCACAGTCCGACCACGACGGCGACCGCTATCACGCCGACGAACGCCGCCTTGACGAAGAACAGCGACGCGATGATCACCACGCCGAGCCCGACCCCGACCCCTATGGCCGCGCCCAGGTCCCGCCCCGCGCTCTTCTTCTGCGGCGCGGGCGCCGGCTGCGAGGAGTCGGGCATGGGCTCCGGATTCTGCGTCTGCGGTGCCGCCGGGTAGGGCTGCGCCGATGCGGTCTCTTCGCGGAACGTATCGCTCCGGAACGTCTCGTCCCGGAACAAGGGACCGCTCAGCCGAGCGGCCCCCCGGTCGTCATCCTGGTCGTCGCCGTATCGGGGTGCGGCGGGTCCGTCGGGCACGATGGGCATGGGGCGAGTGTGCTGCGCGTCATGCGCATCGTACGCGGGACCCGCCGGGGCAGCCCCCTGGACAGGCCCCTGGTCGGTCGGCCCCCAGTACCCGGCGTCTGGCGGCGTCGCCCAGGAAGAGTCGTTCATCAGACCTCGAGCAGCTCCGCTTCCTTGTGCTTGAGGAGCTCGTCCACCTGAGCGACGTACTTGTGCGTCGCGTCGTCGAGCTCCTTCTCCGCACGGCGGCCCTCGTCCTCGCCGACCTCGCCGTCCTTGACGAGCTTGTCGATCGCGTCCTTGGCCTTGCGGCGGACCGAGCGGATGGACACGCGCGAGTCCTCGGCCTTGCCCCGGGCCACCTTGATGTAGTCGCGGCGGCGCTCCTCGGTGAGCTCGGGGAACGTCACGCGGATGATGTTGCCGTCGTTGCTCGGGTTGACGCCCAGGTCGGAGTCGCGGATCGCCTGTTCGATGTTGCGCAGCGCGGTCTTGTCGAACGGGGTCACCACGGCCATGCGCGGCTCCGGCACGGAGAACGAAGCCAGCTGGTTGATCGGCGTCGGCGCACCGTAGTAGTCGGCCACGATCTTGTTGAACATCGCCGGGTGCGCACGCCCGGTGCGGATCGCGGCGAAGTCCTCCTTGGCGACCACGACGGCCTTCTCCATCTTCTCCTCGGCCTCGAGGAGGGTCTCTTCGATCACCACTTGCTCCTGCGTGTCTTGAGTAGGCCCGGCTGCTGTTCCATGTGCCTGGGGGCGGCGGCCGGCTGCGTCGCGTCTTCTTCCTGCACGGTTCCCGACCGGCAGGACATTGTCCATCCCCCGGTCAGGGACCGGGTGTGTCCCGGGTCAGTCCCGGCTGCCCTGCTCACCCACAAGCGTGCCGATCTTCTCACCCTTGACGGCTCGCGCGATATTTCCCTCCGCCAGGAGCTCGAACACCAGGATCGGGAGCCTGTTGTCGCGGCACAGCGTGACGGCCGTGGCGTCGGCCACCTTCAGGTCACGCGTGATGACCTCGCCGTATCCCAGGGAGTCGAACTTGACCGCGTCGGGGTTGGTCTTCGGGTCGGAGTCGTAGACCCCGTCCACGCCGTTCTTGCCCATGAGCAGCGCCTCGGCGTCGATCTCCAGGGCGCGCTGCGCGGCGGTGGTGTCGGTGGAGAAGTACGGCATGCCCATACCGGCGCCGAAGATGACCACGCGGCCCTTCTCCAGGTGGCGCACGGCGCGCAGCGGGATGTAGGGCTCGGCGACCTGGCCCATGGTGATGGCGGTCTGCACCCGGCTGTCGATGCCCTCCTTCTCCAGGAAGTCCTGGAGGGCGAGGCAGTTCATCACGGTGCCGAGCATGCCCATGTAGTCCGAGCGGGCGCGGTCCATGCCGCGCTGCTGGAGTTCGGCACCGCGGAAGAAGTTTCCGCCGCCGATGACAACCGCGATCTCGGCGCCGTCCCGGACGACGGCGGCGATCTCACGGGCGATCTTGTGCACCACGTCGGGGTCCACACCCAGGCCCCCGCCACCGGCGAACGCCTCTCCGGACAGCTTCAGCAGAAACCGGCCGCGTACTTTGCCGTCGTCGCTCTTCTGGGCCTTGGTGGTCATGGGGATCCCGCCTCTTTCACCTGTTGCACATACGAGGAGGCCACTGCCGGTTGGGAACTGGTTCGCATCCCATGCTCGGCAATGGCCTCCTCGTCAGATCTGCTGTCGTCCGCCACGCGCGCGCGTGGCGGCGTACCGGACGACTGCTGACGACCCTATAGGGCCCGCGCGTCGCTCGCGGTACGGACTCAGATGCCGACCTTGATACGCGTGAAGCGCTTCAGGGTGACACCGGCCTCGTCCAGGACCTTCTGGACCGACTTCTTGGGGTCGAGCGCGTACGGCTGACCGAGCAGCGTGGCGTCCTTGAAGAAGCCGTTGACGCGACCCTCGACGATCTTGGCGATCGCGGCCTCGGGCTTGCCCTCGGCGCGGGTGGTCTCCTCGGCGATGCGGCGCTCGGACTCGACGACCTCGGCCGGCACGTCCTCCTTGGAGAGGTACTTCGGCGCGAAGGCGGCGATGTGCTGGGCGACACCGCGAGCGGTCTCCGCGTCCGGCTTGTCCAGCTCGACGAGGACACCGATCTGCGGGGGCAGGTCGGGCATCGTGCGGTGCATGTACGCGGTCACGTAGCCGTCGGCGAACTGCGCGAAGCGGTCCAGGACGATCTTCTCGCCGAGGTTGGCGTTGGCCTCGTCCACGAACGCCTGCACGGTCTTGCCGGCCTCGATCTCGGAGGCGAGCAGGGCCTCCAGGTCGGCCGGGGAGGTCGCGGCGACGTGCTGCGCGATCTGGTTGGCCACGGCCTGGAACTTCTCGCCCTTGGCGACGAAGTCCGTCTCGCACTTCAGCTCGACCAGGACACCGGAGGAGTTGTCGTCGGCGATGATCGAGACCACGGCGCCGTTCTCGGCGGAGCGGCCCTCGCGCTTGGCGACGCCCTTCTGGCCCTTGATCCGGAGCGCCTCGACGGCCTTCTCGACGTCGCCCTCGGCCTCGTCCAGCGCCTTCTTGCAGTCCATCATGCCGGCGCCCGTGAGCTCACGGAGCTTCTTGACGTCGGCGGCGGTGTAGTTCGCCATGAGTCTGTGAATCTTTCTCGAAGTCTGGAAGATCGAAGATCTACGGGGTCCGCGGTCCCCATCTGACACGGGGCCGCAGACTCTCCGCTGACCTACGGGTGAACGGCGGGAGCGGAGTTGCTGCCCCCGCTCCCGCCGTCACCCCTGACGCTGACGGGTCAGGCCTGCTCGGCGTCCGCGGCCGGAGCGGCCTCGGCGGCGGGAGCCTCAGCAGCGGGGGCTTCCTCGGCGGCCGGGGCCTCAGCGGCCTCGGCGGCGGGAGCCTCAGCGGCCGGGGTCTCCTCGGCCTTCTTCTCGCCACCCTCGAGCAGGTCGCGCTCCCACTCGGCGAGCGGCTCGCCCGCGGCCTTCTCGCCCTTGTCACCGGTGGCGACGCGCGAGCGGCTGATGAGGCCCTCGGCGACGGCGTCGGCAATCACACGGGTGAGCAGGGTGACGGAGCGGATCGCGTCGTCGTTGCCCGGGATCTTGTAGTCGACCTCGTCGGGGTCGCAGTTGGTGTCGAGGATCGCGACGACCGGGATGTTGAGCTTCCGGGCCTCGCCGACCGCGATGTGCTCCTTCTTGGTGTCCACGATCCAGACGGCGCTGGGCACCTTCTGCATCTCGCGGATACCACCGAGGGTCTTCTCGAGCTTGGCCTTCTCACGCGAGAGGACCAGGAGCTCCTTCTTGGTCAGACCCGAAGCGGCGACGTCCTCGAAGTCGATCTGCTCGAGCTCCTTGAGGCGCTGCAGACGCTTGTAGACGGTCGAGAAGTTGGTGAGCATGCCGCCCAGCCAGCGCTGGTTGACGTAGGGCATGCCGACGCGGGTGGCCTGCTCGGCGATGGCCTCCTGCGCCTGCTTCTTCGTGCCGACGAACATGACCGTGCCGCCGTGGGCGACGGTCTCCTTGACGAACTCGTAGGCGCGGTCGATGTACGACAGCGACTGGAGCAGGTCGATGATGTAGATGCCGTTGCGCTCCGTGAAGATGAAGCGCTTCATCTTCGGGTTCCAACGACGGGTCTGGTGACCGAAGTGGACGCCGCTCTCCAGCAGCTCCCGCATCGTGACGACGGCCATGGCCGTTCTCCTTGGTGTTCTCGGTTGTACCGCGGGTACCGGAAGGCACCCGCGCCTGACGCCCGCGACGCGCCTTGCCGCAAAGGACCGAGAGGCGCTGACACCGACCGCGTGACGGCCTGATGTCGGGGCGTGCGAAGTCGACCCGGTGACCCGGATCGCCAGAAGAAGTGTACGGGACCGGCGAGGTACCGGGTGACGCCGCTGTCCACAACCGGGGAGCAGTCCACAGGTCCCGGCCATGATCGGTGCGGGTACGGGACTGTTTCCGCATGCGAGCGAAGCGATGCGGGCGATGGCTTACGTGGCTGGTGCTGGGCTTTCTGCTGTTCCTGGCACCACCGGCCCCCACGCCCGGGCCCCCCCTTCTCACCCCGGCGGCCACGGACCCCTCGGTACCGGCGATCGGCCGCACCTGGCCGGTGGGCGCCCGCCCGGCGGTCCTGCGGGGCTGGGAGCCCCCGGCGACGGTGTACGGCCGCGGCCACCGGGGCGTGGACCTGGCGGCACCCGCCGGAACACCGGTACGGGCAGTGGCAGCCGGCCGGATCTCCTTCGCGGGCAAGGTGGCGGGGAAGGGTGTGGTGTCCGTGGAACTGACGGGCACAGACCTTCGAACGACCTACGAGCCGGTGACGGCGCCGGTGCACAGGGGCGCCGAGGTGGAGGCGGGCGAGGTGATCGGCACGGTGGACGCGACGGGTTCCCACTGCATGACCGCATGCGTCCACTGGGGTTTGAGAAGGGGCGAGACCTACCTGGACCCACTGTCCCTGCTACCGCCCTGGCTCCTGCGCAGGGGGCCGTCGAGACTGCTCCCCGTCCTCGGAGTTCCTCTGCCCTAGCTGCGGGCAGTCGTGCCGCCGGGGCGGCACGGGTGGGCGCAGCGGCACCGGGCGAGCGCCGGCGAGCGAGCCCACCCCACCCTCAGCCCCGCACACCCCGCAGCGCCATCGAGACCGCGGCCTCGGTGATCACCGAAGGCTCCTCCGCCGCCCCCAGCTCGATCCTCCGCACCGCCGCGTCCACGACTCCCTGCACCAGCATCGCCGCCAGCCGGGGCTGCGCGTGCCCCATCTCCTCGAGCGCCGAGACGATCATCGCCACCAGCCCTCCGTGCGCCGCCCGGATCTTCTCCCGCGCCCCCGCGTCCAGCTCACTGGCGGAGATGGCGACGACGGCCCGGTGCCGCCGGTCGCCCACCAGCGCCAGCTGCTGTCGCACATACGCCTCGACCTTGCCCTCGGAGGAGGGCGCACGCTCCATCGCCGCCGACACCTCCGCGGCCCACACCGGGAAGTCGACCTGGCACAGCTCCTCGACCACGGCGGCCCGCGACCGGAAGTACTCGTACACGGACGAGCGCGCGAGGCCCGTCCGCTCGGCGAGAGCCGGGAAGGTCAGCGCCTCCGTCCCGCCCTCGGACAGCAGAGAACGAGCCGCGTCCAGCAGGGCGGCTCGCTGCATCGACCGGTGCTCGGCCACGGAGGCCGCTCGAATCCTTGGCACGTCAACCACTGTACGGACGCGCCGGTGCCGACGGGAGTCACTCCCCCGACCAGCCGCGACAGACGAGCCGTACGACCAGGTCAGCGACCAAAACCGGCCAGCTTCGCCCGCAGCTGCAGGACGGACTTGGTGTGGATCTGGCTGACCCGGCTCTCGGTCACTCCCAGTACGTTCCCGATCTCGGCGAGCGTGAGGCCCTCGTAGTAGTACAGGGTCACGACGGTCTTCTCCCGCTCGGGCAGCGTGTTGATGGCCCGCGCGAGGAACCGTCTGAGCTCTCGGTCCTCGGCGACCTCCACGGGGTTGTCCGCGGCGGTGTCCTCCAGCGTGTCCATCAGGCTCAGCCGGCCGCCGCCCTCGCCGCCGACGTGCAGGAGCTCCTCCAGCGCCACCACGTTGGCCAACGACAACTGGCTGAAGACCGCGTGCAGATCGTCCACCGCGATGCCCAGCTCGCCGGCGACCTCCCCCTCCGTCGGCGTCCGGCGCAGCCGCGCCTCCAGCGTCGCGTACGCCCGTTCGACGTTGCGCGCCTTCTGCCGTACGGACCGCGGGATCCAGTCCAGCGCCCGCAGTTCGTCGATCATCGCGCCCCGGATCCGGGTGATCGCGTACGTCTCGAACTTGATCTCCCGGTCGACGTCGAACTTCTCGATCGCGTCGATGAGCCCGAAGACCCCCGAGGAGACGAAGTCCGCCTGCTCGACATTGGCCGGCAGGCCGACGCTCACCCGCCCGGCGACGTACTTCACGAGCGGTGAGTAGTGCAGGATCAGCTGCTCTCGCAGCCGCTCGTCTCCCGTGGACTTGTACGACCGCCACAACTCGTCGAGCGTCGAGGGAGCGGGCGGCCGCACGCTGCCACCGTCACGGGCGGCCTGGGGAATCGCCGCCCGGTCGGACCCGGAAGTGTGCTGGGGCATTCGTCGCCTTGTGCCGTTCTGCCGTGAAGTACGCGTTGTACGTGAAGTGCATCGGAATCCCCGTGAGCGTAGCGTGACTGAGGAGTCGCAGTGCGCAAACAGCGTGCCGGGATCCGCGCGCGGGCGCGTTCCGCGGGCCGTGTCCGCGCGGCGCGGCCGCCACCCTGTGTGATCAACCGAACACCCCAACTGCGGTAATTCCCAAGGATTTCGGGGTTC
The DNA here is from genome assembly GCF_029893805.1 of Streptomyces sp. SAI-135. Taxonomy (NCBI): domain Bacteria; kingdom Bacillati; phylum Actinomycetota; class Actinomycetes; order Kitasatosporales; family Streptomycetaceae; genus Streptomyces; species Streptomyces sp. SAI-135. The sequence continues at coordinate 6,506,277 of NZ_JARXYP010000002.1, read as the reverse complement.
CCCCGGACGGCCGAACACGCTCGGTCAACACGGCTCGCGGCCACCCCGGACCGAGATCATCGCCTGGCGTGTCAACTTCCAGCCGTCGCCGTGTCGTTCGACGTAACCAAGTGCACGGAGTTCGTACAGTCTCGCGACGGCGTCGTCCTCTGTCGTCTGCGCACCGCGCGCGATCTCGGCCGCGCCGGACTCCCGCCGCGCGGGCAGCGCGGACAGGACCCTGCGTGCCGCCGGGGCCAGCAGATCCCGCGGCAGCACCGGTCCGCGCCGGTCGGGGGCCAGCTCCCCCATGTCGCCGACCAGCTCCACGACTTCCGCGGCGTCCGTGACCAGCGTGGCCTCCCCGCGCAGCAGCTCGTGCACCCCGGCGGACAGGCTGCTGGTGGCGGGTCCGGGCACCCCCATCGTGTGACGGCCCAGCCGCTGGGCCGCCCGTGCGGTGACGAGGGAGCCGCTGCGGTGGGCGGCCTCGACGACCACGGTGCCGCGGGTGAGGGCGGCGATCACCCGGTTGCGCAGCACGAATCTGCTGGGTGTCGGATGATCGCCGGGCGGCAACTCCCCGATCACCAGGCCCTGTTCCGCGATCCTGGTGATCAACTGGGTGTGTCCGCGCGGGTAGGGCCGGTCGACCCCGCAGGCCAGGACGGCGACGGTGGCGCCGCCCGCGCCGAGGGCACCGCGGTGGGCGGCACCGTCGACTCCGTAGGCCCCGCCGGACACGACGACCCACCCCAGCTCGGCGAGCCCGGTGGCGAGGGCGGCCGCCATGTGGGCCCCGTACTCGGTACAGGCCCGGGCCCCCACGAGCGCGACGGACCGCAGCGCCCACATCCGCAGGCTGGGCCGTCCCCGTACCCACAGTCCCAGCGGTCGCGCGTCACCGAGGTCGTCGAGCTGTCCCGGCCACTCCGCTCCCCCGGGCACGACGAACCGCGCACCGGCTTCGTGGGCGACGTCGAGATCCCGGCGCGGCGCGGCCACCGCGGCCCTCGCCCGCATTCCGCCCCACCGCTTCTCGCTCACGCCGGGCAGCGGCTCCCCGTCCCCGCGCAGCCGGGCGGCCACCTCCTGGACACCCCGCTCCCGGACCCACCGCCCCGCGACCTCGTCGCCGGGTTCGGTGACCCGGGCGAGGAAGACGCGGTCGAGCAGTTCGCCGTCGGGTTCGTCGGCGGTCATGCCGACGCCCCGATGGCCATCGGCACGCCCCGGGGCACGCCGGTACGCAGTTGCAGGGCCAGGGCGACGTCCGTCGCGTCCGGGCGGTCGTGTCCGACCAGGTCCGCGACCGTCCAGGCGACACGCAGGACGCGGTCGAGTCCCCGGGCGGTCAGGACGCCCCGCTCCAGATTGCGCTCTGCCTCGTCCATCGCCCCGGACACGGCGTGCCAGCGGCTGCGCAGCTCGCGTCCGGGCACCTCGCTGTTGGTCCGCCACGGGGTTCCGGCGAAGCGCGTCGCCGCGCGTTCCCTGGCGGCCCGTACCCGGTCCGCGACCACCGCGGTCGACTCGCCCCGGGCCCCGCGCCCGGCAAGCTGGTCCCGCGTGACACGGTCCACCTGCACCCGCAGGTCGACCCGGTCGAGCAGCGGACCGGAGAGCCGGGCCTGGTAGCGCCGGACCGCCGAGGGCGGGCACTCGCAGAAGTCGTCGGTCTGCGAGAAGCGGCCGCAGGGGCAGGGGTTGGCCGCGAGCACCATCAGGAACTTCGCGGGGAACCGTACGACGCCCGCGCTGCGCGCGATCACCACGTGCCCCGCCTCCAGTGGCTGCCGCAGCGCGTCGAGGGCCTGGGTGCTGAACTCGGGTGTCTCGTCCAGGAAGAGGACTCCCCGATGGGACAGGGACACCGCCCCGGGACGGGCGACCCCGGGGCCGCCGCCGACCAGCGCCTGCATGGTGGCCGAGTGGTGCGGCGCGCAGTAGGGCGCGGCGTCGATCAGGGGCTTGCCCGGTGGCAGCAGACCGGCCACCGAGTGCACCGCCGTGACCTCGAGCGACTCCTCCCGGGCGAGCCGGGGCAGCACGGCGGGCAGCCGTTCGGCGAGCATGGTCTTGCCTGCGCCGGGCGGTCCCTCCAGGAACAGGTGATGGCCACCGGCCGCCGCGACCTCCACGGCCGTCCGCGCCGAGGTCTGTCCGACGACATCGGCCAGGTCGTGGCCGTGGTCCTGCTGCGCGGCTCCGGCGCTGTGCATGCCGGTGGCGGCCCCGGTGCCCGGCACCCGCAGGCCGGCCAGCAGTGGATCGGGGCGGCCCGGCTCGTGCGGCTCCTCGTCGGGCACCGGTTCGTCCGCGAGGACCGCGATCAGCTGGCGGAGACTGCGCACGCCCAGCACGGAGACCCCGGGCACCAGTGAGGCCTCGGCCGCGGCGCACTCCGGCACCACGACCTGGACGTAGCCCGCGTCCGCGGCGGCCAGCACCGCGGGCAGGATGCCCCGGACCGGGCGCACCCGGCCGTCCAGACCCAGCTCCCCGATCATCACGATGTCGGCGAGCACCCGCGGGTCGATCCGCTCGCAGGCGCCGAGCACCGCACACGCGACGGCGAGGTCGAACCCGGAACCCGCCTTGGGCACCGACGCCGGACTGAGCCCCACCGTGAGCTTCTTCTGCGGCCACTCGGCCCCCGAGTTCACGACGGCGGCCCGCACCCGGTCCCGGCTCTCCGTCAAGCTCTTGTCCGGCAGCCCCACCAGGGTGAAGGCCGCGACCCCGGGCTCCAGGTCCGCCTGGACCTCGACCACGACCCCCTCGACGCCCACCAGCGCCACCGAGCACGTACGTGCGAACCCCATCTCAGGCCACCCCCCGCGCGTGCTCGACCACGGGCGCCCCGCGCCGGGGCAGGACGACGCCCACCAGATCGATGCGGACGCCTCCCGGTGGCGCTCCTCCGTGGGCGTGGATCCAGCAGGCGGCGAGACACCGCAGGCGCTCCGCCTTCTCGGGGGTCACCGCGGCCATCGGATGCTCGAAGGCACCCGTCCGGCGCGTCTTGACCTCGCAGACGACGAGGACCTCGCCCTCCCGCGCCACGATGTCGATCTCGCCCGTCCTGCCACAGCGCCAGTTGCGCTCCAGGACCGTCATCCCGGCCTCGGTCAGCCGCCTTGCGGCCAGACTCTCGCCGTACCTGCCGAGTGCACTGCGTGCGTTCATGTCGGCACCACCTCCGGCACCGACGATCACGCAATCCCGCCCACCGAGTTGATCTTGGTGGGCTACTCAGCGGTTGTGGAAAACCCCGTCACTCACACGGGCGAAACCACCCGCGACTCATCTGGGCGAAAAACCAGCCGTCACCCGCCCGGCAGCTCCAGATCGCTCTTGTTCAGCTCCTCGATGTTCACGTCCTTGAACGTCAACACCCGCACCTGCTTCACGAAGCGAGCCGGCCGATACATGTCCCACACCCACGCATCCGCCATGGACACCTCGAAGAACACCTCACCCTGGACCGAGTGCACCTGCATCTCGTAGTCGTTGGTCAGGTAGAAGCGCCGCTCGGTCTCGATCACGTATTTGAACAGACCGACGACATCGCGGTACTCCCGGTAGAGCTTCAGCTCCATCTCGGTCTCGTACTTCTCGAGGTCCTCGGCGCTCATGGCATGTTCCCCTTCAGCCGTGCGATCCCACCATTGTGCGCCAGTCCCGTCAGCACCTAGACGATTTCGGTGTCGAGGGTCACGGGCCCGGCCGGGGGACCTTCGTCGAGCAGCCTGCGCAGCAGCTCGGCGAGTCTGGTCGGATACACCGTCTCATGTGCCCGGGTCAGTTCCTGACACGTCCACCAGCGCGCTCCGGCGACACTGCGCCGCTCCAGGTCGGTCAGGGCCGTGGCCCGGGTGGCCGTCACCGTCGTACGGGCCAGGTAGTACCACTCGTCCTGGTCCCAGCGACGGCCCGCGAACGGGAACGAGCACGTCCGCCGCCAGAGCACCGGCCCGAGTTCCACCTCGGTGATGCCGGTCTCCTCGGCGAGTTCCCGCAGAGCGGCCTCTTCACGGGTCTCGTCGCCCTCCAGTCCGCCGCCGGGCGTGAACCACCAGTCGTCGGACGGATCGTCCGGCTCGTGCCCGTGCAGCAGCAGGATGCGGTCCTCGGGATCGAGCAGCACCACCCGGGCCACCTTGCGCAGTCCGCCCCCGGACGGCTCCCCGTAGGCGGCCGGCGCCTCAGCGGGCACCGACGGGCTCCGTCCGGACCTGGGAACGCCTGGCGAACAGCTTGGCCACGGGCCCGTAGGCACCGCCGCCCAGCACCAGCACCGCGCCGGCGACGATCATGATGAAGATCGTACGCAGCGGGCCGGGCGCGGAGAGCGCGCCGAGCGGCTCGAAGGCGGCGGGACGCTCGACCATGCCCTTCATGGGCCAGACCACGGCGTCAACACGGGCGGTCACCGCGGAGCGCGCGACGGTGCCCTGGGCGGCGTCGGTGAGGTGGGCCGAGGAGTCCAGCGAGCCCTGGCGCTCGTCACCGAGCAGGAACAGTCGGTCCTTGGGCACCTTCACGGTCGGGATGGACTTGTCCTCGACCGGCCCGCCCTTGAGGTAGGTCTCGTCGATCGCCTTGCCGTTGACGGTCAGCTTCCCGTCCGTGCAGCAGGAGACCGTGTCGCCGCCGACCGCGACGACGCGCTTGACCACAGGGGCGTTGCTCACCCAGGTCTTGTCGGTGAAGACGACGACGTCACCCCGGCGAATCTCGTCGCCGTCGACGCGCTGCGCCAGCACCCGGTCGCCCGCGTCGATCGTGGGCGTCATCGAACTGGTGGGCACGGTGTACGGCCGGTAGAGCACCGCTCCCCAGGCGAATCCCCCGAGGAACAGCACGATGCCCAGCGCGACGGCCAGTCCGGACAGTCGCTGTCCGGTCCGGCTGCCCACCGGGCCCGTGTCGGTGCCACCCCTGTGCGGGGCCGTACGTGCAGTGCTCTCGCCACCCATGGACCCGCACCCTACCCGGCGGTACCTGACCGGGGCAGCCCCTCCCGACCGGCCGGAGCACCAAGCTCCGCAAAGCTTTCACCAGGTGGGTGAAGGCCGCTCGGCGAGGAGGGCTCAGCGGGTCCGCTCGACCGCGGCCTTCCTGCGCCGCCACAGCGCCACCGGCACCACACCGACGAGGGCGATCCCCTGCGGCGCGACCGTCAGGGCCGCCGAGGCCGACGACTTGTCGTTGATGCCGGCCTGGTCGAAGGTGTCCGGCTTGGGCAGCGTGCCCCAGCGGTTGACCGGCCAGGCCTTCACGATGGCGCGGCCCACGACGTCGTCGACGGGGACCATGCCGTGGTGCTTGTCCGACTGGTTGTAGCGCGAGTCACGGGAGTTCTGCCGGTGGTCGCCCATCACCCAGATGTAGCCCTTGGGGACCTTCACGGTGAACTGGCCGCCCTGGTCGTCCTGGCTGCACGGGGTGTTGCCGGCGTAGACGTACGACGACTCGCTCAGCGCCTTGCCGTTGACCTTCAGCGGGCCGGTGCCCTCGCAGGAGACCGTGTCGCCGCCGACGCCGATGACGCGCTTGATGAGGTCCTTCTCCTCGGCGGACGGCATCAGGCCGATCCAGGAGAGGAAGGTCTGCAGGGCGTTCGGGTCCGCGGTCGGCTCGCCAGCCAGCCAGTTGTCGGGGTCGTGGAAGACCACGACCTCGCCGCGCTCGGGCTCGGAGCCGAACCACGGGGTGAGCTTGTCGACCAGCACCCGGTCACCCTGCTGGAGGGTGTTCTGCATCGAGTCGGACGGGATCGAGAAGGCCTGCACCAGGAACGTCTTGATCAGCAGCGCCAGCACGAGCGCGATACCGATCAGGATGGGCAGCTCCTTCCAGAAGGAGCGCTGCTTCTTCACCCTGGGGGCCGCGTCCCCGGGCCCACCGCCCCGTGCCTCCCTCGCCGTACCGTCCTCGGTCGCCCCGGAGTCACTCCCGGAGGTCACGGCGCTGTCCGCGGCCGGGCCGGCTGCGTCCACGGGGCGTCCGCGGTGCTCCTCGCCGTCGTGCCCGGATCGTGCACCAACCGCCACATCCCCCACGCCAACTCCTTACTCTGTGCCGCCGCCTGCCCCAGGTACGGCGCAGGCCCACCACTCCCATAACGAGCGGGAGTTCCGCAGGGCTCGGGAGTTGGATCGCTTCGTTCGGATCGTCCTGAGCAACCCTAAGCGACGGCTGGGAGGCTGCGGTCGTCCCGGGCACCGAGTCGGCAACGGAAGAGTAAGTTTTCGGTTCGTCCAGCATGCTCCAGTGGCCGAAAGGCCATGCGATGACCCGGGCCCGTCCGACCACCGAGTCCAGCGACACGGTGCCGCCGTAGTCGGTGTCCTGGTGCGAGCGGGAGTCCGCGGAGTTGGCACGGTGGTCACCCATCACCCACAGCCGCCCCTGGGGGACGGTGACGTCGAACTGCTGGGTGGAGGGGGCGTTCCCGGGATACAGGTAGTCCGTCTCGCTCAGGGGGACGCCGTTGACGGTGACCCGTCCCTCGGTGTCACAGCACTTGACCCGGTCGCCGCCGACCCCGACGACCCGCTTGATGAGGTCCTTCTCGTTGTCCGACGGCAGCAGGCCGATGAAGGTGAGGCCCTCCTTGACCTGCTTGACGACCACGGGGTCGTCCTTCTTCTTCGTGGTCTGCTCGTCCTGGAGCCAGCCGCCGGGATCCTTGAAGACGACGACGTCCCCGCGCTCGGGCTCGGAGCCGAACCACGGGGTGAACTTGTCGACCAGGACCCGGTCGCCGATCCGGATCGTCTGCTCCATCGAGCCCGACGGGATCACGAACGCCTGGACGAGGAACGTCTTCAGGACCAGGGCTATCAGGACGGCCACGCCGACGAGGAGCGGTATCTCCTTGACCGCGCCGCGCCTTCTGCGCCGCTTGACCTTGCGCTGGAGCTTGCGCCGCTCCGCGCGTGAGCGGCCGCCCGAGGGGCTGGCGGAACGCCGTACGCCGGTGGGCAGCAGGTTGTCGGCCGCGGTGCTCGCGACACCGCGGGGTTTGCCCCGGTTACCCATGCGCGCCCTCCGCTGCGGGCACGCGCGCGTAGGCGGCGGAACGGTGCAGGCGGGTGGCGTGGCCGGCGGGCCAGATGATCCAGTCGGCCCGTCCGAGGACGTCGTCGACGGGGATCATGCCGCCGCCCGGTGAGCCCAGATGGTCCCGGGAGTCGCTGGAGACGCTGCGGTGGTCACCGAGGACGAACAGGGTGCCGTCGGGCACCTCGACTTCGAAGGGCACCGAGGACGGGCTGTCGCCGGGGTACAGGAAGCCCGACTCGTCGACCGACCGGCCGTTCACCTCGATCCTCCCCTTCTTGTCGCAGCAGACCACATGGTCTCCCCCCACACCGACAACACGCTTGATGTAGTCCCCGTCCCCGAAATACCCGCTTCCGTCGAACACGACTACATCTCCCCGCTGCGGCTCGGCACCGAAACGGTACGCGAACCTATTTACGAGAACGCGGTCCCCGATCCTCAATCCGTTTTCCATGGATCCGCTGGGGATCTGGAAAGGTTTGACCACGAACGTACTGATCAGCAGGAGAAGGACCAGGCACAGCAGCAGGACCAGGGAGATCCGGCCGCCGGGCAGCCACTGGGTGATTCTCGACACCAACGCGAAACGCGACCGTCCCTCCGCGGCCCCTGAGGCGGGGCGGGAGGAGCGGTCGCGCTCCGTCGGCTGTGCTTCGGTGTCCATCGGGGCCAGATGCTATCCGGCCGCGCTGTGACGTCCGAAAAGCGCTCAGTTCTCGCGCTTCTCCTTGATCTTCGCGGCCTTGCCGCGGAGCTCGCGCAGGTAGTACAGCTTGGCGCGGCGCACGTCACCGCGGGTGACGAGCTCGATCTTCTCGACGATCGGGGTGTGCACCGGGAAGGTGCGCTCGACGCCCACGGAGAACGAGACCTTGCGGACCGTGAAGGTCTCGCGGACACCGGCGCCCTGACGACGGATGACTACGCCCTTGAACTGCTGCACACGGGAGCGGTTGCCCTCGATGACGCGGACGTGGACGTTGACGGTGTCACCCGGGCGGAAGGCCGGGATGTCGCTGCGCAGCGACGCGGAGTCGACGGAGTCGAGCAGGTGAGACATTTCGTCTGCTTTCTTCGCCCATGCCACAGGTCATCGGCGGTAGCTAGTGTTCGTGAGGAGGCTGTCCGTGTCGGGGCGGGCGTCGTGTCCCCCTGTGGCAGGGGCGCACGCCGGACGACGCACAACAGCGACTTATTCTTCCACGCCTTCCGGCCTGCGCCAAAATCGGCCGTACGGCTCCCCCGCCGGGTCCGGTGCCCAGCCCAGGATGGAGAGCATCTCCCGGTCCTTCTTGTCGAAGGCCTTGGGGTCGCAGCGCTCGATGAGGTCGGGCCGGTTGGCGGCGGTACGCCTGAGCGCCTCGTCACGGCGCCAGCGGGCGATCTTGCCGTGGTGGCCGCTGAGCAGGACGTCCGGGATGCCACGGCCGCGCCACTCGGGCGGCTTGGTGTAGACGGGGCCTTCGAGCAGGTTCGCCATCGCGCCGGGCGCGAAGGAGTCGTCGCGATGCGACTCGGCGTTGCCGAGGACGCCGGGCAGCAGCCGGGCCACCGCCTCGGTGACCACCAGCACGGCCGCCTCGCCGCCGGCGAGGACGTAGTCGCCGATGGACACCTCGTGGACCGGCATTCTGGTGGCGTACTCGTCCACGACCCGCCGGTCGATGCCCTCGTAGCGGGCCGGCGTGAAGATCAGCCAGGGGGACTCGGAGAGTTCCACGGCGAGTTCCTGGGTGAAGGGGCGGCCGCTCGGGGTGGGGACGACGAGCGCGGGCGAGTGCGAGCCCGCCTCGTAGCCGTCCGCCAGCACGGAGTCCAGCGCGTCCCCCCACGGATCGGTCTTCATGACCATGCCCGGGCCACCGCCGTACGGGGTGTCGTCGACGGTGTTGTGGCGGTCGTGGGTCCACTCCCGCAGGTCGTGGACGTGCACGTTCAGCTGCCCGCGCGCGCGGGCCTTGCCGACCAGGGAGACGTTCAGGGGTTCGAGGTACGCGGGGAAGATCGTGACGACGTCGAGGCGCATCTTCTACGACTCTTCCCGCGAGGACGCGATCTCGGCCTGGTCGTCGATCAGCCCGGGCGGCGGATCGATGACCGCCCGCTGCTCCTCCAGGTCGATCTCCGTGACGATCTCCTGCACGAACGGGATCATCACCTCGCTGCCGTCGGGCCGCTCCACGATGAAGAGGTCCTGGGAGGGCAGGTGCGAGATCTCGGTGATCCGGCCGACCTGCGTGCCGTCCTCGGTGACGACGTCGAGGTCCATGAGCTGGTGGTCGTAGTACTCGTCCTCCTCCTCCGGCAGTTCGTCGGGGTCGACCTCGGCGATCAGGAGGGTGTTGCGCAGCGCCTCGGCGGCGGTCCGGTCGCGGACGCCCTCGAAGCGCAGCAGGAGGCGGCCGCTGTGGACGCGGCCCGTCTCGATGGTGAGCGGGCCGGTGGCGGCCGGGTCGGTCGCCAGTACGGCGCCGGGGGCGAGCCGGAGTTCCGGCTCGTCGGTACGGACCTCGACGGTGACCTCGCCCTTGATGCCGTGGGCGCGGCCGATCCGTGCGACTACGAGCTGCACTTGCGAAGATCTCCTGTCCTGGGACCCGAGGGACCGTAACGACTACGGGCCGGGGACGGCCCGATGGCCCTCCCCGGCCCGAGCCGGTGCTGCGTTTGACGTCAGCGGACGTGGTCGACGTCGACGAGGTCGACGCGGACACCGCGGCCGCCGATGGCGCCCACGACGGTCCGCAGGGCGCGTGCGGTGCGGCCGTTGCGGCCGATCACCTTGCCGAGGTCGTCGGGGTGGACCCGGACCTCCAGCACCCGCCCGCGGCGCAGGTTGCGCGAGGCGACCTGCACATCGTCAGGGTTGTCGACGATGCCCTTCACGAGGTGCTCGAGAGCCTCCTCGAGCATGCTCAGGCCTCGGTCGACTCGGACTCAGCCGCGGCCTCGTCCTTCTTCTCGGCCTTCTTCTTCTGGGTGATGGCCTCACCCTTGCCCTCGTCGTCGCCACCGAGGGCCTCGAACGAGGGACGCGCGGCCTTCTCGGCCGGCTGGAGCAGCGGAGCCGGGGCGGGCTCGCCCTTGAACTTCTGCCAGTCGCCGGTCTTCTTCAGGATGGCGAGCACGGGCTCGGTCGGCTGCGCGCCGACACCCAGCCAGTACTGCGCGCGCTCCGAGTCGACCTCGATGCGCGAGGGGTTCTGCACCGGGTGGTACAGACCGATCTCCTCGATCGCACGGCCGTCACGACGGGTGCGGGAGTCGGCGACGACGATGCGGTAGTGAGGCGAACGGATCTTGCCCAGACGCTTCAGCTTGATCTTGACTGCCACGGGAGTGGGTTCTCCTGGATTTGACGTGGTTGGGCACGGCGAGAATGCCGCGTGGGGTTGCGGTACCCGAGTGCCCGATGGACGCGTCAGCCGGAGGCGAGAGGGTTCCTGTGCGGCTGTCGAGTACAGCTAGCCATTGTGCCACACCCCGCGGCTCCGCTCCGACCGAGGCCGCGCACGAGCATGCCTGAGGGGCACCCGGCACTCCGGGTGCCCCCGGGCAGGACCGCGGCTGCCACGAGCAGCCGGGTCTCAGCTCGCCGCGGCCCCCACGATCTCGGGAATGCGGAAGGGCTTCCCGCAGCCCCCGCAGACGATGGGCGCCTGGGCCAGGACGGAGGGGACGACCCTCACGTTGCGGCCGCAGTCGCAGACCGCCTTGACCCGCACCCCGCCCCCGGAGGAGCCGTGGCGTGCCGCCGGTCCCCGGAAGGAGCGGGCGGTGTCGGCGGAGGTCGCCGCCGTGTGGGCCTTGAGGGCGCGCTGGAGCCGCTCGATGGTCGGGCGGTAGCGGCGCTTCGCCTCGGGGGTGAGCGTGACCAGGGAGAAACCGCTGCTCGGGTGCGGCTCCTCGGGGTGGTCCAGGCCCATCTCCTCGGCGATCGCGAGGAATCTGCGGTTGTGGTAGCGGCCGGCGCGGGAGGTGTCGCGGATGCCTCGCGCGGCGGCGATGCCGTGGACTGCCTCGTGAAGCAGTCGCTCGAAGGAGAGCTCGTGACCGCACGCGGACGACGACTCCCCGATCAGGGACTCTGGCGCGGCAAGGTCCGGCAGCTCGGGGTGGTACCGCTGAATGTCGGCCCACGCCTCTGCCAGCTCTGCGGCGAGAACAGGTGGTGTCTGTGTCGTGCTCACGTAATGACAACGAGCCAGAGTGCCGCTGTGTTCCTATTCCGGGGCATCCCAAATAATTTGCACGTACCCGTCAGTTGCCGCTGATGCGTGGAGACGAGGGCGGGTGCGCTGATCTGCGGAGAAGCCTCACAGCTCGTCACAAGCTGGTGCGTAGTGTGAGGTACGCCCCGGCGCGTAGATCGTGTCCACGCGCCGGTGCGGTTGTGATCCGCAGGTGCGCAAGAGGCGTTTCGGTCGCTCTCGCAGCGGAAGGGCGCTGTCTCAGTAAGCGCGCGCGACCACTGCGACGTTACCGGGGGCGTCGTCGGTTCCCGGCACCGACCCGTCCTCCGCGATCAGACACCGTACGGTCACCCCGTGCTCGGCCAGCCTGGCCTCGCCTTCCGCCCCGAGCACGGCCCACGGGATCCGCGCCCAGCCGCCGGCCAGGGCGGCCTCGACCGCCTCGTCGAACGTCGACACCTCGGCGGTACGGGACTCGCGGCGCTCCCGGGACTGCGTCAGCAGCAGCGCCTGGTCCTCCTCCAGGACGGCCGGGAGCAGTCGTACGAGATCGTCGACGGCGACCGCCTCCTTGCCCCCGGGGATGCGGCGGGCCACCATCGCGGTGCCGCTCTCCAGGTCACGGGGCCCGATCTCGACGCGGACCGGCACGCCCTTGAGCTCCCAGTCGACCGCGCGGCGGCCGAAGGGGGTGTCGGTGCGGTCGTCGACGTGGACCCGCAGTCCCGCGGCCCTCAGCCGGTCGCCGACCTCGCGGACCTTGGCCAGAACCGGTTCGTCCCCCTTGATGGCCAGCACGACGACCTGGGTCTGCGCGAGCCGCGGCGGGACGCGCAGACCGTGGTCGTCGCCGTGCATCATCACCAGGGCGCCGATCATGCGGGTGGTGGAGCCCCAGGAGGTCTGCCAGACGAGTTCCTGGGTGCCGTCCTTCGACAGGTAGGAGGTGTTGAAGGCTTTGGCGAAGTTCTGGCCCAGCTCATGGCTGGTGGCCATCTGGAGTGCCTTGCCGTCGCCCATCATCCCTTCGAGGGTGAGGGTGTTGATGGCGCCGGCGAAACGCTCCTTGACGGTCTTGCGGCCGGGGACGACGTCCATCGCGAGGACGTTCGTCATGAAGTCCTCGTAGACCTGCCGGTGGATGTGCGAGGCGAACGCGCGCGCGTCCTCCTCGGTCGCGTGCGCGGTGTGGCCCTCCTGCCACAGGAACTCCGACGTGCGCAGGAAGAGCCGGGGCCGCAGCTCCCAGCGGACCACGTTCGCCCACTGGTTGATCAGCAGGGGCAGGTCGCGGTAGCTCTGCACCCACTTCGAGAAGTAGTCGTTGATGATCATCTCGGAGGTGGGGCGGACGACCGCGGGCTCCTCCAGCTCCTTGCCGCCGCCGTGGGTGACCACGGCAAGCTCGGGCGCGAAGCCCTCGACGTGGTCGGCCTCACGGGTGAGGTACGACTGCGGGATCAGCAGCGGGAAGTACGCGTTCTGCGTGCCCGTGGCCTTGATCCGGGCGTCCATCTCGGCCTGCATCCGCTCCCACAGCCCGTACCCGTACGGTCGGATGACCATGGTGCCGCGCACCGGGCCGTTGTCGGCCAGTTCTGCCTTGGTGACCAGATCCTGGTACCAGCGCGGGAAGTCGTCCGCCCGGGGTGTGAGAACAGGTGCCTTTGCCATGGCGCGATGTTACGGGCGCACATTGCCGGGATGTGAATTCTTTTCCCCGGCACATGCCAACCGGCAAGCGGGGCCCTTCTGCCTCTGGACGAGCGGTCGAGTGCGGAGTTACCTGGCATACGGGGGAACTGCAAGCGCACGTCACGGGGGCTACGGAATCGGGCACAGAGTCAACTCTCGGCGGATTGGGGCGCTTATCCATGACACCTACGCTCGTGCGGCAGCACCTGGCCTCGACGAGAGGGGCGTCCCGTGCGGACCTCGGTGCACGCGCGCGTGACTGGTCCGAGATCCAGGAGCGGATGCTGGTTCCGCTGTACGAGGCCGTCTACGAGCGACTGGAAGTGGGCCCTGCGACGCGGCTGTTGGGGCTTGGCTGCGGCAGCGGGCTCGCCCTGCTGATGGCCGCCTCCAGAGGCGCCGCGGTCGCCGGTGTCGAACCGTCCTCCCCCGAGCGGCTGGCGCTCGCGCGGGAGCGGCTGCAGCCGGAGGCGTGGGGCACGCGCGCGCGTGCCGGCGCCAGGCTGGTCGAGGCAGCGCCCGGGGACACCTCCGAGGCCCGGACCGCCCCGTACACCCTCGTCACCGCCTTCGAGCCGATCGGGTGTCTCGCGGGCGACGGGGAAGGGCTCGGTGAGCTGCTGGCCTCGGCGACACCGCTCGCCGCCCGGGGGGCGCCCGTGGTGCTCGTCGGCTGGGGTCCGCCGGAGCGGTGTGCCACGTCGTCCGTGCTGCGGGTGGCCACCAAGCTGGCGGATCCGCTGCGCGGCACGGGCAGGTGGCGCCCGGCCCTGCGCGACGACCTGGAGGAGGTCGCCCAGCGGGCCGGCCTCAGGCCCGACGGCTCGGGACGGGTCTCCTGCCCCTTCGGCTACGCCGACCTCGACAGCGCGCTCAAGGGGCTGCTGTCGACGGGACTGTTCGACGCGGCGATCACGGCGACCGACCGGGCCCAGGTGGACAAGGAAGTGACGGAGGCGCTCCATCCGCATCAGCGCCGGGACGGCACCGTGTGGATGCCGAACGTGTTCCGGTACCTGATCGCGCGCACGCCGTAGCTGTCGCCCCCCTTGCACACCGCAGGGGGCGCCCCTGCGAAGAGGAGCGCCCCCGGCGGCACGGCCGACGAATCAGCCCATGAACTTCTTGAACTCGTCCGGCAGCTCGAAGTCCTGCGGGGCCTGCTGGCCGGGCACCCCGAAGGCGCTGCCGGCCTGGGCGGCCCTGCGGGCGGCCTCCTCCTGCTCCTGCTGCTTGCGCTTCATCGGGTTGCCGGAGCGCTGCTTGCCCTTGGCCTTCTTGGGCTGCTTCCTGGCGCGGCCGGGACCGCCGCCCATGCCCGGCATCCCGGGCATGCCCGGCATCCCGCCTCCCTGGGCCATGCGGGACATCATCTTGCGGGCCTCGAAGAAGCGCTCGACGAGGTTCTTGACCGCGCTGACCTCGACACCGGAACCCTTGGCGATACGGGCGCGGCGCGAGCCGTTGATGATGGTCGGTTCCTGGCGCTCGGCCGGGGTCATCGACTTGATGATGGCGGCGGTGCGGTCGACGTCCCGCTCGTCCAGGTTGTTGATCTGGTCCTTGATCTGGCCCATGCCCGGGAGCATGCCGAGCAGCTTGGAGATGCTGCCCATCTTGCGGACCTGCTCCATCTGGGCCAGGAAGTCGTCCAGGGTGAAGTCCTGGCCCTTCTTGGACGCCAGCTTGGAGGCCATCTTCTCGGCCTCTTCCTGACTGAACGTCTTCTCCGCCTGCTCGATCAGGGTGAGCAGGTCACCCATGTCGAGGATGCGGGAGGCCATCCGGTCGGGGTGGAAGGCGTCGAAGTCCTCCAGCTTCTCGCCGTTGGAGGCGAACATGATCGGCTTGCCGGTGATCTGCCGGATCGACAGGGCCGCGCCACCGCGGGCGTCGCCGTCGAGCTTGGAGAGCACCACGCCGTCGAAGCCGACGCCGTCACGGAAGGCCTCGGCGGTGTTGACCGCGTCCTGACCGATCATCGCGTCGACGACGAAGAGGATCTCGTCGGGGCTGACGGCGTCGCGGATGTCCGCGGCCTGCTGCATCAGCTCCTGGTCGATACCGAGACGGCCCGCGGTGTCCACGATCACGATGTCGTGGACCTTCGCCTTGGCGTGCTCGATGGAGTCCTTGGCGACCTTGACCGGGTCACCGACGCCGTTGCCCGGCTCCGGGGCGTAGACCGCGACCCCGGCGCGCTCGGCGACCACGCTGAGCTGGTTGACGGCGTTGGGGCGCTGGAGGTCGGCGGCGACGAGCAGCGGCGAGTGGCCCTGCTCCTTCAGCCACCGGCCGAGCTTGCCCGCGAGGGTCGTCTTACCGGCACCCTGGAGACCCGCCAGCATGATCACGGTGGGCGGGTTCTTGGCGAACCTGAGGCGCCGGGTCTCGCCGCCGAGGATCGTGACGAGCTCCTCGTTCACGATCTTCAGGACCTGCTGGGCGGGGTTCAGCGCCCGGGAGACGTCGGCACCGAGGGCGCGCTCCTTGACGTTCTTGATGAACGACCGGACGACCGGCAGGGCCACGTCCGCCTCGAGGAGCGCGATCCGGATCTCGCGCGCGGTGGCGTCGATGTCCGCCTCGGAGAGCCGTCCCTTGCCGCGCAGGTTCTTGAAAGTCGCTGAGAGGCGATCGGAAAGAGTATCGAACACGGCGCTCGCGGTCCTCGGGGTCGGTGGCAGCTGGGAATCGCCCTCCAGGGTATCCCGGCGACACACGTGGCCGGGATCCCCCGGTCAGGCCCGCAGGGTCTCCTCCAGCTTCCGGGCCACGGCCGCCGCTTCACCGGCCCCGAGCGGGGCGCCCTTGCCGTCGGTGACGTAGAAGGCGTCCACCGCGTTGGCGCCCAGCGTCGACACGTGCGCGCTGCGCATCCGCACCCCGGCGTCCTCCAGCGCGCGTCCGATCCGGAACAGCAGCCCGGGGGCGTCCTGGGCGCGCACCTCGATCACCGTGGCGTGCCGGGAGGCGGCCGGGGCGACCGTCACGCGCGCGGGGGGCGCGACGACACCCCGGCGCCGCGGATAGGCGGCGTCCCGCTCGGCGAGGCGCCCGGCGACGTCCAGCGAGCCGTCCAGGACCCGTACGAGGTCGGCGCGCAGCCGGGCCGCCTGGGGCAGCGAGCCGTACTGGGCGGCGACCCGCCAGTTCAGCAGGAGCACGGAGCCGTCGACGCCGTCGGGCAGGTCCTGGGCGCTCAGTTCCGCGGTGCGCACGGTCAGCCGGTGCACGGCCAGCACTCCGGCGACCGCGGGCAGCACACCCGGCTGGTCCGGTACGGCGATCACGAGCTCCACGCCGAGCGGTTCCGGGTCGCCCGAGGGCTGGGCGTCCACGGGCGGCTCGGTCTGGGCGCGCAGGGACAGCACCGGGCCGCCGGTCGCGACCGCCTCGATGGCGAGCCGCTCCTGCTCGGCGGTGGGCGCGGCGGCCTCCGGTTCGTCGGGGGCGTCCCCGGCGAGCACCGCGGCCACCCGCTTGACCAGGTCGGCGACGAGCGAGCCCCGCCAGGACGACCAGGCGGCCGGCCCGGTGGCCAGGGCGTCGGCCTCGGTCAGCGCGTGCAGCAGCTCCAGGGTGCCCTGCGACCCGACCGCCTCGGCGACCGAGCGCACGGTGGCCGGGTCCTCCAGGTCACGCCGGGTCGCGGTGTCCACGAGCAGCAGGTGGTGCCGTACGAGGGTCGCGAGGACGGCCACGTCGTCGCGGTCGAAGCCGATCCTCGCGGCCACATCGCGGGCGATGATCTCGCCGGCCACCGAGTGGTCGCCGGGCCAGCCCTTGCCGATGTCGTGCAGCAGCGCGGCGACGAGCAGCAGGTCGGGGCGGTGGACGCGCCGGGTGAACTCCGAGGCGCGCACGGCCGTCTCGATCAGGTGCCGGTCGACGGTCCAGATGTGCACGGCGTTGCGCTGGGGGCGGCAGCGGACCCGCTCCCAGTCGGGCAGCATCCGGGTGATCAGTCCCTCGGCCTCCAGCGCCTCCCAGACGTCGATGGTGGGCTGACCGGAACCGAGCAGGGTGACGAGCTGTTCGCGGGCCTCGGCGGGCCAGGGCGTGGGCAGCGGGCGCACTCCGGCCGCCATGCGCCGCACGGCGTGCAGGGAGAGCGGGAGTCCGGCCTGTGCGGCGGCGGCCGCGGCGCGCAGCGGGAGCACGGGGTCCCGGTCGGGGCGCGCGGCCCGGGCGAGCACCACCTCGCCGTCCTGCTCGACAACGCCCTCCGCCAGGGGCGACCTCTCGGCGACCTGTTTGCCGCCCCCGAGCATGGCGCGCAGGCGCGGCCGCACGGCACGCGACCTGAGCACGCGCCCCACCTCGCGCCAGGTGACGTCACTGGCGTAGGAGATGACCCGGGCAGCCTCGTAGACCTGCCGCAGCAGGGTGTCGGCGTCCAGGAGTCCCAGTTCGGCGGCGACCTGGTCCTGCTCCTGGAGCGCGAGCCGGTCGGTCGCGCGGCCCGTGGCCAGGTGCAGCGCGTCCCGGACGTCGAGCAGCCGGCGCCGGGCGTCGTCGAGGCCCTCGCGCGGGGCGTCGGCCAGCCAGGAGGCGGCGACGGCCCGCAGGGCGGTGGCGTCCCGGAGTCCGCCGCGGGCCTCCTTGAGGTCGGGTTCGAGGAGGTACTGCAGCTCGCCCTGGCGCTCGGCGCGTTCGGCGCACAGCTCCTGGAGCTCGGGGAGACGCTTGGGCGCCTGGTTGCGCCAGTCGGCGAGGACGGCCGTGCGCAGACCCGCCGTCAGTCCCAGATCACCGGCGAGGTGACGGGCGTCCAGGAGGCCGAGCTGGACCTTCAGATCCTCCGCGGCCGTCTTGCGGGCCTCGGCGGGGGTCCGCACGGAGTGGTCGAGGGCGAGGCCGAGGTCCCACACGGGGTACCAGATGCGGTCGGCCAGAGCGGCGACCGCGTCCGAGTCGCTGCCGTCGTGCAGCAGGACCAGGTCGAGGTCGCTGCGGGGTGACAGCTCGGCGCGGCCGTAGCCGCCGACGGCGATCAGGGAGACCCCGCGCAGCTTCTCGGCGCCCGCGGTGAACAGTCCCGAGAGCCAGTCGTCCGTCAGTTCGGCGAGGGCGGAACGGCGCGGCGGCCCGGACCGCGCCCCCTCCTGGAGGAGGCGCAGCCGGGCCGCCGCATAGCCGCTGGGTCCCGAGTCCTCTGCATCCTTGCGCACGTTCGTGCTCGTCACCCAGCAGCTCCTGTTCTGTTCTCGGTCAGAGCGCGTCCGGGCCGCGCTCGCCCGTCCGGACCCGTACGGCCGTCTCGACCGGCAGGGACCAGACCTTGCCGTCACCGATCTTGCCGGTACGGGCCGCCTTGACGATGACGTCGATCAGCTGCTCGGCGTCGTCGTCCTCGGCGAGGACCTCGATGCGGATCTTCGGGACCAGGTCCACGGTGTACTCGGCACCGCGGTAGACCTCTGTGTGGCCCCGCTGACGACCGTAACCGCTCGCCTCGGTGACCGTCAGGCCGTGGACTCCGAAGGCCTGGAGGGCTTCCTTGATCTCGTCGAGCCGGTGCGGCTTGACGACGGCGGTGATGAGCTTCATGCGTCCACCTTCTTGCCCGCGTCGGCGACGGGGGCCGCGACGGAGGTCCGGGCGGCGCCGCCACCGGCACCGCTGAAGTCGTATGCGGTCTCGGCGTGCTCGGCCTGGTCGATGCCCGAGATCTCCTCGTCCTCCTCGACCCGCATGCCGATCGTCTTGTCGAGCAGGAAGGCGAGGATCGCGGAGGCGACCAGGGAGTAGGCGAGGACCGCGAAGACACCGGCGCACTGCTTCCAGAGCTGGTCCGCGTTACCGCCGTAGAAGAGGCCCTTGACGTCGGACTGGCCCGTGCCGCTGGCGAAGAAGCCGATCAGCAGGGAGCCGACGACACCGCCGACCATGTGGACGCCGACGACGTCCAGGGAGTCGTCGTAGTTGAACCGGTACTTCAGGCCGACGGCCGCGGCGCAGGCGACACCGGCGATGGCGCCGACGCAGATCGCGCCGATCGGGGTGACCGCACCACCGGAGGGGGTGATGGCGACCAGACCGGCGACCGCGCCGGAGGCGGCGCCCAGCGTGGTGAACGCGCCGTGGCGGATCTTCTCGTAGATGAGCCAGGCGAGCATCGCGGCCGCGGTGGCGATCTGCGTGTTGACGAACATCAGGGAGCCGACGCCGTCGTCGTTGCCGAGCCACGAGCCGGCGTTGAAGCCGAACCAGCCGAACCACAGCAGACCGGCGCCGAGCATGACCAGCGGCAGGCTGTGCGGGCGCATCGGGTCCTTCTTGAAGCCGACGCGCTTGCCGATGACCAGGATCACGCCGAGCGCCGCGGCACCGGCGTTGATGTGGACCGCGGTACCACCGGCGAAGTCGATCACACCGAGCTCGAAGGCCCAGCCGCCGGTGCCCCATACCCAGTGGGCGACCGGGAAGTACACGACCGTCGCCCACAGCGCGACGAAGAGCGCCCAGGCGGAGAACTTCACGCGGTCGGCGATCGCACCGCTTATCAGGGCCGGCGTGATGATCGCGAACATCATCTGGAAGACGGCGAAGGCGAGAACCGGGATCGTGTACCCGGACCAGATGTCGCCCTTGTCGATACCGGTCCATCCGAAGAAGTCGGATTCCCAGCCGATGAGCGAGCCGTGGTCCGTACCGAACGCCAGGGAGAAGCCGTAGACCACCCACAGGATGGTGACGATACCCATGCTGATGAAGCTCATCATCAGCATGTTGAGGGTGCTCTTGACCCGGACCATGCCTCCGTAGAAGAAGGCGAGACCGGGCGTCATGATCAGCACCAGGGCGGAACAGATCAACATGAAGCCTGTGTTGGCCACAGACAGCTTGTCTGCGGCGAGCGTGATGGCTGGTGCCATCGGCGTCTCCTCGTCGTAGGTACGGCCCCGTGCGGGCGAAGCCAGAGCGGATTGAGGGGTGGGCCGGTTATGCGCCATGAGATTGGCGCAGCGCGGTTTCGGTGGAAGCCCCTCGTTGTTTCGCCGCCGTGACGAAGACACCTGGTGTGTTACGCGTCGATGAACTGGCAGATTTGGGCCACGTCGATCGTTATCGTGGCGCAACCTTCGTAGAAGGAAAGAAACCGGCCGCGGTCGGCCTTCCGATGACCTGGCATGGGGGAGCCGAGTCGGGCAGTTCGGGAGGGCCGGCCGCGGCCGGGGTTCAGGGGATTCAGACGGCTTCCGCGGTCTCCGGGAGTTCCACGGCGAGCTTGTCGGTGAGATCCACGACCTCGGCAAGATCACCGAAATCGCGTACGGCCGTGTCGACCGTCTTTCGAATACGAGTGTTCACACGCTCGGAGCGGACCTTCTTGGCGATCTGCATGGCCTGTTCCACCAGTACGGTGCTCTGTTCGGGCTCGCGCCGCAGCAGGTGCACGGTGGCCATGCCGACGAGATTGAGTGCGTACGACCGCTGGTGCTCGCCGTCGTCGGAGAAGAGCTGCACCGCCCGCTGCATGAGGGGTTCGGCCAGCGAGGCGTAGGTCGGGCTGCGGCCGGCGACGTACGCCAGGTCGCGGTAGGAGTGGGAGTTCTCGCCGTACAGCTCGGCCTCGGAGAAGAAGCGGATCCAGTCGGGGTCCGGCTCGTCCCATTCGTCGGCCTCGGCGAAGGTGTCCTCGGCCATCCGGACCGCCCGCTTGCACTTGCCGGGCTGCCCCATGTTGGCGTACGCGCGGGCCTCCATCGCATACAGCATCGACTGGGTGCGCGGACTCGCGCAGTCCCGGCTGCCGTACTGCGCGAGGTGGATCAGCTCCAGGGCGTCCTCGGGCCGGCCGAGGTGGATCATCTGGCGGCTCATGCTGGACAGGACGTACGAGCCGAGCGGCTTGTCGCCGGCCTCCTTGGCGGCGTGCAGGGCGAGGACGAAGTACTTCTGGGCGGTGGGCTGGAGCCCCACGTCGTACGACATCCAGCCCGCGAGCTCGGCCAGTTCGGCGGCGACCTTGAACAGCTTGCGGGTGGTGGTCTCGGGCTGGGGCTCCTGGAGGAGGTCCGTCACCTCGTGCAGCTGGCCGACGACCGCCTTGCGGCGCAGGCCGCCGCCGCACTGGGCGTCCCACTGGCGGAACATCACCGTCGTCGACTCGAGGAGGTCGAGCTCCGGCTTGGAGAGCCGGCCGACGCGACGGGAGGCGGCCGGGTCGGGCTCCCGGTGCGGGGTGGCGGCGGGGCCGGGGACCAGCCAGCGCTGCATGGGCTCGATGAGGGACGGGCCCGCGGACAGGCCCAGCGAGGTCCCGAGGAAGCCGCGCCGCGCCAGCATGAGGTCGCTGCGCGAGAACTCGCTGAGCAGGGCCACGGTCTGCGGACCCGTCCAGGGCAGGTCGACCCCGGTCGTGGACGGCGACTGGCGGGCGGCGCGCAGTCCGAGGTCCTCGACGGAGACGACGCATCCGAACCGCTCGGAGAACAGCTCGGACAGGATCCTGGGGATCGGTTCGCGGGGGTTCTCGCCGTCCAGCCAGCGGCGCACCCGCGAGGTGTCGGTGGAGATGTGGTTGGCCCCCAACTGCCGGGCCCTGCGGTTGACCTGGCGAGCGAGCTCGCCCTTCGACCAGCCGCTGCGCACGAACCAGGAGGTGAGCAGCTCGTTGGGGCGCTTGTCGGACTGGGAGAAGCTCTGCGCGGCGCTTCCGGTGCCCGTCCCGCTTCCGCTGTTGCCGCCCACTGGAACGCCCCCATCCCTGAGACCACTTGTCGCCGAGTGCGCCAAGCCTTATCAGAATGCCGGTAAATACGGCCGTTCGTCCGGCGGTTGTCAGCCTTCGAACGGGGAACCGACTTGCCTCCGGCATACCCACAAGTGCATGTGCCCCCAGGACTCGTGCACTCAAAGTAATCCTACGATCACGCGTCCAGCCATGGCGATCCCGGAAACGCCACCATTCGCCACCCCTTCGAATGAACTCACGGTCGCCTCCACACGATTCACTTGACATAGACCGAGCGGGATGGGCGGAGCGGTGCACTCGGGGGCGCGCATGCCCCGGCACACCACCCTGAGCACTTCCAGGCGCCACCGTCGCCCGGAAGGGGCAACGGAGAGTGACCGGACGCGTCCGCCTCGTAACCACCGGCGCGCTGGACCCGTTGGAGGGGGCATGGGCTTCACGATCGGCGGCATTCGGGAGATTCGTTCCGGTACGCGCAGGCGCGGCCGCTCCTCGGAGTGCACCGCCGTCGCCGAGTTCACCGGACTCTGGGGCTGGGACGTCGTGCCGGGAGCGCGCGCCTCGGTCGGCGCCTGCTCCTGCGGCCGCGCGGACTGCCCTCACCCCGGCGCCCACCCCCTCGGCTTCGCGCCCCCGGTCCCGGCCGGTGCCACGCTCGACGACGTGACCAAGGCGTGGTCCGAGTTCCCCGGTGCCTCCGTGATGCTGCCGGTCGGCCGCGCCTTCGACGTCGTCGAGGTCGCCGAGCCGGCCGGGCGGCGCGCCCTGGTCCGCCTGGAGCGCATGGGCCTGCCCCTGGGCCCGGTGACGGCGACCCCCGAGGGCCGCGCCCAGTTCTTCGTCGCCCCCGGCGCCGCGGCCGACCTGCCCGAACTCCTCTACCGCATGGGCTGGGACGACCCGACCTCCCTGGACCTGCGGGGCCTCGGCCCCGGCACGTACATCACGGCTCCCCCGTCGGACCGCGGCGGCCTGGGACCCGTCCAGTGGCTGCGGCCGCCCTCGCTGGACACGGCGAGCAGGCCGCCGGCGGCCCGTCTGCTGCTGGGGACGCTGGCCTACGTGGCACACCGGTCGCGCGCATAGCCGTACACAGCGAAGCGCCCGCTCCCCACTGCACCTGGGGGGCGGGCGCTTCTTCGTTCCGCGGCGTGCGCCTCGCGCGACGGCAGGACGGTCGCCGACAACGGCGTCTCAGTCGCCGATGAGGGCATCCACGAACGCCTCCGGCTCGAACGGCGCCAGATCGTCCGCGCCCTCGCCGAGGCCGATCAGCTTGACCGGTACGCCCAGCTCGCGCTGGACCGCGACCACGATGCCGCCCTTGGCCGTGCCGTCCAGCTTGGTCAGGACGATGCCGGTGATGTCGACGACCTCGGCGAAGACGCGGGCCTGCACCAGGCCGTTCTGTCCCGTCGTGGCGTCCAGCACCAGCAGCACCTCGTCGAGCGGGGCGTGCTTCTCGACGACCCGCTTGACCTTGCCGAGCTCGTCCATGAGGCCGGTCTTGGTGTGCAGGCGCCCCGCGGTGTCGATGAGGACCACGTCGACCCCCATCTCCTTGCCCTCCTTCACCGCGTCGAAGGCGACGGAGGCGGGGTCGCCGGCCTCCGGCCCGCGCACGGTGTGGGCGCCCACCCGCTCGCCCCAGGTCTGGAGCTGGTCGGCGGCGGCGGCCCGGAAGGTGTCGGCGGCGCCGAGCACGACGGTCCGCCCGTCGGCGACGAGCACGCGTGCGAGCTTGCCGGTGGTGGTGGTCTTGCCGGTGCCGTTGACCCCGACGACCATCACGATGCCGGGCTTGCGGTCCTCCGGCTCGGTGCGCACCGTGCGGTCGACCTCGGTGCCGACCAGCTTGAGCAGCTCCTCGCGGAGCAGTCCGCGCAGTTCGTCGGGGGTCCGGGTGCCGAGCACCTTCACCCGCTCACGCAGCCCGTCGACCAGCTCCTGGGTGGGGGCCACGCCGACGTCGGCGGTGAGGAGGATGTCCTCGATCTCCTCCCAGGTGTCGTCGTCGAGGTGCTCGCGCGACAGGAGCGTGAGCAGCCCCTTGCCGAGCGCGTTCTGCGAGCGGGAGAGCCGGGTGCGCAGCCGGACCAGGCGTCCGGCGGTGGGCTCCGGGATCTCGATCCCGGCCGCCGCCGGGAGCTCTTCGGTGACGGGCGGCGCGGAGCCGTCCGGGAGATCCACCTCCTCAATGGTCCGGCGCGCTTCGTCGCGCGGCGTCTCGGCCTCGTCGCCGACGTGCGGCTCGGCCGGAGGGGCGGTGATGTCGGGGGCGGCGGGGGGCGGCGGGGGCAGCGGCTTCTTGCGCCGGCTGCCGACGACGAGCCCGCCGAGCACACCGAGCACGACCACGGCGATGACTACAGCAAGGATGACGGTTTCCATAACCCGTCCAGTATCCATCCCGCCCTCCCGGGAGCGACCGCGCCGCCGCGCCCACGTCGGGCATCTTGCCCGCCCGTGCGTGCCACCCCATGGAAATCTGACGCGGCGTCAGCTACCGTCCCCGCCACCACCCGCCTGCCCGGTGAAGGGGGACCCCCCATGCCCGTCACGGTCGTCCGTTTCAACCTCGTCGAGCCCGGCGCGACACCCGCCTCCCTCAGCGCCCGCTACCGGGCCGCCCTGGACATGGCCGCGTACGCCGACGAGCACGGCATCACCACCGTGCAGACCGAGGAGCACCACGGCGTCGACAACAACTGGCTGCCCTCGCCGTTCGCCTTCGCGGGCGCGGTGTTCGGCGCGACGCGCAGGATCGCGGTCACGGTCTCCGCCGTGATCGGCCCGCTGCACGACCCGCTCCGCCTGGCCGAGGAGATCGCCGTACTGGATCTGCTGAGCGGCGGGCGGCTGGTGACGGTCGCCGGGATCGGGTACCGCCCCGAGGAGTACGCCCTGTTCGACGTGGAGTGGAGGCGCCGGGGCAGGATCCAGGACGAGCTCCTGGAGACCCTCCTCAAGGCCTGGACCGGCGAGGAGTTCGAGTACCGCGGTCGCACGGTACGGATCACCCCGCGCCCGCTCACCGACCCGCACCCCCTCCTCCTGGTCGGCGGCTCCTCCAAGGCCGCCGCCCGCCGGGCCGCCCGCCTGGGCCTGCCCTTCTTCCCCAGCGCGCATCTGCCGGAGCTGGAGGCGTACTACAAGGAGCGGCTGGTGGAGTACGGCACCGAGGGCTGGACCATGATGCCGACGGCCGAGACACCGCTGCTGCACATCGCCGAGGACCCGGACCGCACCTGGGCGGCGTACGGCGGCCACTTCCTGCACGAGGCACAGACGTACGCCTCCTGGCAGTCCGGGGACATCCGCTCGGCGGTCCGTTCGGCGGCCACCTCGGTGGACGAGCTGCGCGAGGAGGGCGTGTACCGGATCCTCACCCCGGACCAGTGCGTGGAGCTGGGCCTCGACAACCTCGTCCTGCATCCGCTGGCGGGCGGGATGCCGGTGGAGGAGGGCTGGCGGAGTCTGCGGCTGTTCGCGGAGCGGGTGATCCCGGCACTGGGCGGCTGAACCCGGCGATATCCGGTGGTAGGCGCGCGCCCGGCGATGCTCCACTGGGCCCATGAGCTTGTTGGTGGAAGTGTTCGTCCGCGAGCCGGACGGCGGGCTGCGCATCCTTGACGTCCCCGAGGGCGTGTACCAGTCCGGCGGCTTCGAGTCCTGGCGTACGACGGTGTGGGGCTCGGAGTTCGTGCGTGCGCTCGGCGCGCGCTTCCTGCCCGTGCTGGCCGAGGACGACCTC
This sequence comes from Streptomyces sp. SAI-135, assembly GCF_029893805.1. Taxonomy (NCBI): domain Bacteria; kingdom Bacillati; phylum Actinomycetota; class Actinomycetes; order Kitasatosporales; family Streptomycetaceae; genus Streptomyces; species Streptomyces sp. SAI-135. The sequence goes on along the minus strand of NZ_JARXYP010000002.1, from coordinate 6,480,878 downwards.
TATGTCGAGGCCGAGGACGTGCCGGCGCTCCGGCGCGAGGTGGCACTGGTGCGCTCCCGGCTCGACGAGGTCGCCCACGGCACGCAGCGGCCCCGGACCGTCGAGGAGCACCGGCACCAGATCGAGACCCGGCTGCGGATCATCGAGGACAGCATCCGCAAGGCCGAGGAGATCGGCGGCGGCGTCCTCATCTGGTGACCGGGTACGACGCCGCCGCCCCCGGTCCAGGCGGTTGCCTGACCGGGGGCGGCGGACGGTTCGGGGAGAGGGGCGGCGGGGTGTTGGCCCCTCTCCCCGGGCTCGTGGGTGGGCCGTCAGCCCATCTCCTCCAGCTTCTTGCCCTTCGTCTCCTTGACGTACTTGAGGACGAACGGGATGGAGAGGGCGGCGAACACCGTGTAGATCACGTAGGTCGCGGAGAGGTTCCAGTCGGCGAGCGACGGGAAGCTCGCGGTGATGGCCCAGTTGGCGATCCACTGCGCGGACGCGGCCACACCGAGCGCGGCGGCGCGGATCCGGTTCGGGAACATCTCGCCGAGGAAGACCCAGACGACCACACCCCAGGACAGGGCGAAGAAGAGGACGAAGACGTGGGCGGCGATCAGGGCGGTCCAGCCCTGTGCGGCCGGCAGCTTGCCGTCGACGAGGTCGAAGGAGAACGCCCAGGCCTCCAGCGCCAGACCGATCACCATGCCGACCGAGCCGATCAGGGCGAGCGGGCGGCGGCCGACGCGGTCCACGAAGATCATCGCGATCACGGTGCCGACGATGTTGATGATCGACGTGGTGAAGGAGTAGAAGAACGAGTCCGTCGGGTCCACGCCGACCGACTGCCACAGCGTCGAGGAGTAGTAGAACGCGACGTTGATGCCGACGAACTGCTGGAAGACCGACAGGCCGATGCCGACCCAGACGATCGGCTTGAAGAAGAAGGAGCCGCCGAGCAGGTCCTTGAAGGTCGACTTGTGCTCGCTCTTCATGGCGTGCTCGATCTCGGCGACCCGGGCGTTCAGGTCGATCTTGTCGCCCTCGACCTCGGCGAGGATCTCGCGGGCCCGCTCGTGCTTGCCGACGGAGATCAGGAACCGCGGGGACTCGGGGATGGCGAAGGAGAGCAGTCCGTACAGGACGGCCGGGATCACCATGACGCCGAGCATGACCTGCCAGGCCTCAAGTCCCATCAGCTTGCCGCGCTGGTCGCCGCCGGCGGCGTTCAGCAGACCCCAGTTGACCAGCTGCGAGATGGCGATGCCGATGACGATCGCGGCCTGCTGGAAGGAGCCGAGACGGCCGCGGTAGGCGGGCGGGGCGACCTCGGCGATGTAGGCGGGGCCGATGACCGAGGCCATGCCGATGGCGAAGCCGCCGACGATCCGCCAGAACGCCAGGTCGTACAGCGCGAAGGGCAGCGCGGAACCGACGGCGCTGACCGTGAAGAGGACGGCCGAGATCTGCATGCAGCGGATACGGCCGATGCGGTCCGCGATGCGGCCTGCGGTCGCCGCGCCGATCGCGCAGCCGATCAGGGCGATGGCGATGACCTGCGCCAGGGCCGCGGAACCGATGTCGTAGCGGTCCCGGATGGCCTCGACCGCGCCGTTGATCACGGAGCTGTCGTAACCGAAGAGGAAACCGCCCATCGCGGCCGCCGCCGCGATGAAGATGACATGCCCGAGATGATCGGGATGAGCCGCTCCGGCTCCTGACTTCTGCGCCTGCGCTGTGCTGGTCACGTTCAACTCCTAAGGCCATCGGCAACGCTGCCTGAAGGCAAGAACAACGTTCCAGACCCTATGCCTTCAAGTTCCGAAATCAATAGCCGGGGCTGTGTGAGAAAACAGGCACTGATGGGGACGTTGAGTTCAAGGAATGAAGAGATTGCAACGGGGTAGTCGGAGGAGCTAGCGCAGCCGCTGGCTGATCACCTTCGAGACGCCGTCGCCCTGCATGGAGACGCCGTACAGCGCGTCGGCGACCTCCATGGTGCGCTTCTGGTGCGTGATCACGATGAGCTGCGAGGCTTCCTGCAGCTCCTGCATGATGCGGATCAGCCGTTGGAGGTTGGTGTCGTCGAGGGCGGCCTCGACCTCGTCCATGACGTAGAACGGGCTGGGCCGCGCCTTGAAGATCGACACCAGCAACGCTACGGCCGTGAGGGACCGCTCGCCACCGGAGAGCAGGCTGAGCCGCTTGACCTTCTTGCCCGGCGGCCGCGCCTCGACGTCCACACCGGTGGTGAGCATGTTGTCGGGGTCGGTCAGGATCAGCCGCCCCTCGCCGCCCGGGAAGAGCCGGCTGAAGACGCCCTCGAACTCACGGGCGGTGTCCCGGTAGGCCTCGGTGAAGACCTGCTCGACGCGCTCGTCGACCTCCTTCACCACCTGGAGCAGGTCGGCGCGGGTCTTCCTGAGGTCCTCCAGCTGCTCGCTGAGGAACTTGTGCCGCTCCTCCAGCGCCGCGAACTCCTCCAGCGCGAGCGGATTGACCTTGCCGAGCTGCTGGTACGCCCGCTCGGCCGCCTTGAGCCGCTTCTCCTGCTCCGCCCGGTGGAACTGCTTCGGCCGGTTGCGCGGATGGTCCGGGTCCTCGGGCAGCTCCTCCCCCTCGGCCGGCAGGGAGGGCGGGACGAGCTGGTGGGGGCCGTACTCCTCGACGAGGCCCGCCGGTTCGACGCCCAGCTCCTCCAGCGCCTTGGTCTCCAGCTGCTCGATCCGCATCCGCTTCTCGGCGCCGAGCACCTCGCCGCGGTGGACGGAGTCGGTCAGCTTGTCGAGCTCCGCCTTGAGCTCGCGGCCCGTGTTCCGGGCGGCGGCCAGCTCCTGTTCCCGCAGCGCCTTGGCCGCCTCGGCGGCGGTGCGCTCCGCGTCCGCGCGCGCGAGGGACACCTCGACGTGCGCAAGCAGCTGCCGCGCGCCGGAGGCCACGGCCTCGGCGACGGCGGCCTCGTGCCGCAGCCGGGCCCGCCGCTGTTCGGCACGCGCGCGTGCCTCCCGTTCCGCACGGGCGGCGCGGTCGAGGGAGTCGGCACGGCCCGTAAGCCCCTTGACCCGCTCTTCGTGGGTACGGACCTGGAGACGGGCCTCCATCTCGGTCTGGCGGGCGTTGGCACCGTCCGCGGCCAGGCGGTCCCGTACGGAGGTGTCGGGCTCCTCCTCGACCGGCATCTCCTCGGCGACGGCGAGGCGTTCGGCGAGCTCCTCGACCTCTTCGAGGGCCTTCTCCAGCGCGTCCTGCGCCCGGGCGGCCGCCGCGGTGGAGCGCTCGGCCTCGCCTGCCGCGCCCTTCGCCTGGCCGGCGAGCCGGCCGAGCTGCTGGGCCACGGCCGACTTCTCGCGGTCGGCTGCCCGGCGGCGCTCTCCCAGCTCCTCCACCCGGGCGGCTGCTGCCTTGCGGTGTTCGACGGCGGTGTGCTGGGCCTCGGTGAGTTCCTCGCAGCGGATCGCCAGCTCTTCCAGTTCGGCCGCTGCCTCGTCCACGGAGGCCTGCACTTCGAGGAGGCTGGGGGCGCCCGCGGAGCCGCCTTGCGCGAAGTGGGCGCCGAGGAGGTCGCCTTCGGCGGTGACGGCGGTGAGGTGGGGGTTGGCGTAGACGAGGTCCTCGGCGTCCTCGAGGGTGCCGACGACGACGATGCCGTGGAGGAGGCGGTGGATGGCCGGCATGAGGTCGTGGGGGCCGCGGACCAGATCTGCCGCGTGCTGATGAGTGGCGTCCGCGGGTCCGTCGTGGCTGGTCGCGCAGTTCCCCGCGCCCCTGAGTCGGTCCGGTGCCCCGGCGACGAGCAGTGAGGCTCTGCCTCCGTCCTGCTTCCGCAGCAGGCGGATCGCTTCTGCCGCTGCCGACGGGGACGTCACCGTCAGGGCGTCCGCCGCCGCCCCGAAGGCCGCCGCCAGAGCCACCTCGTGGCCCGGTGTCACCGTCAGGAGTTCCGCCGCCGGGCCGATCAAGCCGCTGAGGCGGCCCTTCGCGTCCAGCAGCGCGCCGGTGCCGTCCTTCCTCCTCAACCCCATCGCCAGCGCCTCATGGCGGGCCTGCGTCGCCGCGCGCCGGCGTTCCGCCGCCGTGGTGGCCTCCCGGGCCTCCGTCAGGGCGGCCTCCGCCTCCCGCAGTCGCCGCTTCGCCGCCTCGTGCTGCTCCGCCAGTTCCGCGTCGCCCGCGTCGAGGCCGTCGACCTCGGCCTTCAGTGCCTCGTACTCCTCCTGCGCGGCGAACGCCCGCTCCTGAGCCTCGTCCCTCGCGGCCGCGAGACGGTCGATCTCGGCCTGGGCGGAGGCGGCGCGGGACCGGGCGGCGTTGACCTGGCCGCTGAGCCGGGCGAGGCCCTCACGCCGGTCGGCGATGGCCCGGGCCACGTCCTTCAGACGCCGTTCCTCCTGGGCGAGCTCGCGCTCCAGTTCGGCGCGGTGCGCGACCGTGTCCTCCAGAGCACGCTCGGCCGCCTCCAGGGCCGCTTCCAGCTCGGCCTCCTGCTCGCGGACACGGGCGGCCTCGCGCTCCATGTCCTCGGGGTCACGGCCCCGGCGCTCCTCCGGCGGCGCCGAGGTGGCGCTCTTCACGCGCGCGTCGGCCAGCGTCAGACCGTGCCGCGGACCCGCTCGGCGAGCTGGGAGAGCTCGTACCAGGTCTGCTGGGCGCGCTGGAGCCGGGGCGTGAGCTGCCGTACCTCGTCCTCCAGAAGGGCCTCACGCTGGAGGGCCTTCTTCAGCTCCTGCTCCGCGGCCTCCTTGCGCTCCTTCAGCGCGGCCTCGTCCGCGACCTCGGCCTGCAGCGCCTGCCGCAGTCGTACGAGATCGTCGGCGAGCAGCCGGAGGCGGGCGTCCCGCAGGTCGGCCTGGATGACGGCGGCCCGCCGGGCGACCGCGGCCTGCCTGCCGAGCGGTTTGAGCTGGCGCCTCAGTTCGTCGGTGAGGTCCTGCACGCGCGCGAGGTTGGCCTGCATCGCGTCCAGCTTGCGCAGCGCCTTCTCCTTGCGCTTGCGGTGCTTGAGGACGCCGGCGGCCTCCTCGATGAAGGCGCGGCGGCCGGTGGGATCCGCGTGCAGCACGGAGTCGAGCTGGCCCTGACCGACGATCACGTGCATCTCACGGCCGATGCCGGAGTCGGACAGGAGTTCCTGGATGTCCAGGAGACGGCAGGTGTCGCCGTTGATCTGGTACTCGCTGCCGCCGTTGCGGAACATGATCCGCGTGATGGTGACCTCGGCGTACTCGATGGGCAGCGCACCGTCGGAGTTGTCGATGGTCAGGGACACCTCGGCGCGGCCCAGCGGCGGGCGGCCGGTGGTGCCGGCGAAGATGACGTCCTCCATCTTGCCGCCGCGCAGCGACTTGGCGCCCTGCTCGCCCATGACCCAGCTGAGCGCGTCCACGACATTGGACTTGCCCGAACCGTTCGGACCGACCACGCACGTGATCCCCGGCTCGAACCGGAGCGTGGTCGCCGAGGCGAACGACTTGAACCCTCGGAGGGTCAGGGCCTTGAGGTGCACGCCGCTGGACTCTACCTTCCGGGGGTGTCTCACTCCATGAACGTGCTGTTTCCCGCGGTTTCACCCTTGAACGTGGAGGGCACACCAAACGTTAAGAGAGTGAAAGGGTGCACGGGGGCAAGAAAGAAGGGACGCCGAAGCGTCCCTTGCAAACTCTGACAACTGAGCGGTTGATACGGGTCAGCGGTTGATACGGGCCGCCCGACCACTGCGTGAGCTGTCGTGGAGCGATGCAGTGATCAGGTGAGCGCAGGCTCCGCCTGGTGTGCGTCGATGCTCTCCATGATCCTGTCGTGAGAAGCGGCAGCCGCGAGCGCGTCGTTCTCCGCCTGGATCCGTACGAGCTCGGATTCCAGGTCCTGGACGCGCTGCTGGAGCCGTCGCATCTCGGCGAGGAGTCGAGGGTCCGAGCCGCCGACGTAACCGAGAAGCGCCTTTGCCATGATGGATGGTCCTCCACACTGAGTGACCGACCGATGCGGTGTGGGTCGTGAGGGATTCGCACCCGCGGTGCTTGACACTCTTGAGTTCGTGCTGCCGTTCATCCATGCCAAACAGCTAAGGTGCGCGGGGTGCTTTCAGCGTCTCACCAAAAAGTTTGACGGTCAACACGATCACGCCCCGTATTGGTGGCAACCCGCACCGGCGCGGCCTGAGAACGGCGGCGCTGCGGCTCCCTCGGGACCCCGGGGGCGTGACGATCATTCTTAGCCCGGGAGCCTGCCACGGCACGGGCTTCTTGGCAACCACCTGGGCCTTTCTGCTTCCGGCAGTTGCCAGTGGCAAGTCCGCCCGCTCCCGCCTCGGCCGTTTTACAGAAACGGCTCATCGGATGGCGAAGCCGTCGTAACCCCCGCGAGGTGTGTCCCAGATCTCGGTGACGCCGTCGACGCGTCCGGGCGTGTCGTCGCCCAGGAGCCAGTCGAGGAGTTCGTGACAGCCCTTTCGCGGCCCCTCCGCAACCACTTGGACGCGTCCGTCGTCCAGATTGAGAGCAAAACCACTCAGGCCGCCGATCTCCAGGGCCTTGGCCCGCGTGAACCAGCGGAAACCCACACCTTGGACGCGTCCGCGCACCCAGGCGACCAGTCGTACATCCTCGCTCATGGGTGCAACCTAACCGGCCAATGTCTCTCCGGACACTCCTTCATCGGGCGCCATGCGGTACTGTCCGCTGCCAATGAATCTCATACGAAACTCACTCGATCGTGTGGGTTTTGTGACTTTGGTTGACCGGGGGGACGCGTCGACCTCAAGAACAGACGAGGAAGGCAAGGACATGGGACGCCACCGACGCTCCGCCGCCGGCCGCGCCGCCACGGGCCGCGCCACGGGGTTCACACAGACGCACGGCTCCTTCGGGAGCTACGACCCGCAGGACTCGTACGACTTCGCCTCGGCGGCCACCACGACCTACTCGGTCCACGAGGACCCCGACCCCTACGCGCGCAGTGACGCCTACCTGTTCGCGTCGGAGGAGGAGTACGCGCTGTACCGCGGCGAGGGCTACACGCCCGCCGGCGGTCCGCGCCGCAGCGGCTCGCACCGCCGGCGCAAGAAGAACCTCGTGACGCCGGTCAAGACCGGTCTGCTCGGGGTCTCGGCCGCCGTCGCCATCGGCACGGTCGCGGTCGCGGTCGCCACGGGCGTGGTGCCCGGCCTGGACAACTACAAGCTCGGCGGCGGCAGCACGACCGGCGGTGACGTCCAGGCGGCGGGCTCGCCGACCAACTCCCCCGCCGAGCAGGGCGGCGCCACCGGCAGCGCCGACAGCCGCGAGGACGGCTCGTCGACCAGCCGCGGCGCCGAGCGCGCCTCCTCGCCCACGCCTGCCCCCTCGACCTCGGCGACCACCCCGCCGGCCGAGAAGCCGACCGAGAAGCCGGCGGCCACCCCGAGCAAGAAGCCCGAGACCACTCCTTCGCAGAAGGAGCGGGAGCCGGCGAAGAAGGAGACCCCCGCACCGCCGGTGGAGGTCTCCACGGAGGCCGCGGCCGCCGCCCAGGTGCTGGAGCTCGTCAACGTCGAGCGGGCGAAGGTCGGCTGCAGCCCGGTCGCCGCCAACAGCGCGCTGGCCGACCTGGCCGCGGACTTCAGCAAGGCCATGGCCAAGCAGGGCTTCTTCGACCACACCGACCCGAGCGGCGCCACACCGTGGGACCGTGCGGCGCAGGCCGGGATCACCAGCCTCGGCGGCGAGAACATCGCCCGCGGCCAGGCCGACCCGGCGGCGGTCATGGAGGCCTGGATGAACAGCCCCGGCCACAAGGCCAACATCCTGAACTGCGACTTCAAGACGCTCGGCGTCGGTGTGCAGTTCGGTGCGGGCGGCCCCTGGTGGACCCAGGACTTCGGCTACTAGGAGACGCCACAGAACAGATTGCACTAACTTCTGGTTAGTGCAATCTGTCGGTTAGTGCTCTCTTCCAGTACGCTCGTGATATGGACACCACGCAGCAGCCCCCGGAGGCGCGGGACCTCCCGTACGACGTGTTCGCCAAGGCCTGCCCCTCGCGCGGCACCCTGGAGCATGTGACGGGCCGCTGGGGCGCACTCACCCTCGGCGCCCTGTACGAGGGCTCGCTGCGCTTCAACGAGCTGCGCCGCCGGGTCGACGGCGTGAGCGAGAAGATGCTCTCCCAGACGCTCCAGGGCCTGGAGCGCGACGGCCTGGTGCACCGCGAGGCCCAGCCCACCAACCCGCCCCGGGTCGACTACGAACTGACCCCCCTGGGCCACGAGGTCGCCGAGCGCCTCCTGGGCCTCATCCGCTTCGTCGAGGGCCGCATGGACGACGTCCTGGCCGCCCGCGAGCGCTACGACGTGACGCGCGGCGCCCGCTGACACCTCGGGCAGAAGTAGCTGGACCGGTTCATCCAGGGCCGCCGGCGCATCGGCGTACCGCACCGCTTGCACGGCAGCCCCTCACGGCCGTACGCGTCGAGGGACCGGTCGAAGTACCCGGACTCGCCGTTGACGTTGACGTACAGGCTGTCGAAGCTGGTGCCGCCGACCGCGAGGGCAGCGTTCATCACGTCCCGGACGTGGCCCAGGAGTTCGGCCGTGCGCGGGCGGGTGAAACCGGCGGTGGGGCGCTCGTAGTGGATGCGGGAGCGCCAAAGTGCCTCGTCCGCGTAGATGTTGCCGACCCCGCTGATCAACGACTGGTCCAGCAGGGCCCGTTTGATGGTGCTGCGCTTGCGGCGCAGGGCCTGGTGGAAGGCGTCGTCGTCGAAGAGCGGGTCGAGGGGGTCGCGCGCGATGTGCGCGATCACGTCGGGCAGGCCGTCGGCGGTGTTGTCGTGCAACGACAGTCCGCCGAAGGTGCGTTGGTCGACGAAGCGGAGTTCGGTGTCGACCTCGTCCGCGAAGGCGACCCGGATCCTGAGGTGCTTCTCGTCGGGCGCGGCGTGCGGCTGGACCAGCAGCTGGCCGCTCATCCCGAGGTGCGCCAGGACCGACTGGTCCGTGTCCTCCAGGGGCAGCCAGAGGTACTTCCCGCGGCGGCTCGGGGTGCCGACACGGTGACCCTTGAGGCGGTGCGCGAAGTCGTCGGCACCGGCGAGGTGGCGGCGGACCGCCCGCGGGTGCAGCACCTCGACCTCGGCGACCGTGCGGTGGGCGACCCACCTCTCGAGACCGCGCCGTACGACCTCGACCTCGGGCAACTCGGGCATGGGGTTCCCCCGTCACAAACCGGTGCACGAGCCGAGCGCCCGCCCCCGGTGTGCGGGGCAGGCGCTCGGCTGCGCTGTTCTTCCAGACGCGCTGGGTGCTTCCAGGCGTCAGGCGGAGACGGACGACGGGCCTTCGTCGTCGTCCTCGGAGGCTTCGACGGCCTGGACGGCTTCGACGGCTTCGACCGCCTTCTCTGCCGCCGCCTTGGCGCGCTCGTCCGCGGCGGCCCTGATGGACCTCCAGGCGGACTCCGCGGCCTGCTGCTCCGCCTCCTTCTTGCTGCGGCCGGTGCCGGTGCCGTACGAGACGCCTCCGACGCGGGCGGCAGCAGTGAAGGTCTTCTCGTGATCGGGGCCGGTCTCCGTGACCAGGTACTCGGGCACGCCGAGCCCCTCGGTCGCGGTGAGCTCCTGGAGACTGGTCTTCCAGTCCAGGCCGGCACCGAGGTTGGAGGACTTCTCGATCAGCGGATCGAAAAGCCGGTGGACGAGCTCGCTCGCCGCATCGAGACCCTGGTCGAGATAGACCGCGCCGATCACCGCTTCCAGGGTGTCGGCGAGGATGGATGCCTTGTCCCGGCCGCCTGTGCCCTCTTCACCACGGCCGAGCCGGATGAAGGAACCCAGGTCGAGCCCACGGCCGACCTCCGCCAGCGCACGCGAGTTGACCACCGCGGCCCGCAACTTGGCCAGCTGGCCTTCGGGCAGGTCGGGGTGGGTGGTGTACAGCGTGTCCGTGACCACGAGGCCGAGCACCGAGTCCCCGAGGAACTCCAGGCGTTCGTTGGTCGGCAGACCGCCGTTCTCGTACGCGTAGGAACGGTGGGTCAGCGCACGCACCAGAAGGGCGGACTCGAGCTTGTACCCGAGCCGCCCTTCAAGCAGCGTGTGGGACGAGGCCTGGTTGTCGCCCGAGTTCTTCTTCGGCGTGGACACAGTGCCTCTCACCAGCCGCTCAGACCTCGAGGACCTGGCGCTTGTTGTAGGTGCCGCAAGCGGGGCACGCGATGTGCTGCAGCTTGGGCTCGTGGCAGCGCTCGCACGCAACCAGGGTGGGGACCGCAGCCTTCCACTGCGACCGGCGGTGGCGCGTGTTGCTGCGCGACATCTTCCGCTTCGGAACAGCCACGGCTACTTCTCCTGCTTCTCGTTGGCGGGCGCCGATCGAGGCGCGTCGCCACTCATCTCGTCCTTCTCGCCGTCTTCGAGTGAACCGGCGAGTCCCTGCAGTGCCGCCCAACGGATGTCGACGGCGTCGTGGTGGTGGTCCGGGTCGTCCGCCAGCCGGGCTCCGCACTCGGAGCACAGGCCGGGGCAGTCGTCCTGGCACACCGGCTGCATCGGCAGTGCGAGCACCACCGCATCGCGCAGCACGGGTTCGAGGTCGAACAAGCCGTCCTCGATGAAGAGCCTGTCCTCGTCTTCCTCGACGTCGTCGGCCGGTTCCGCTTTCACACGGCCACGGTCGTCGGCGTCAGGGTACGAGAACATCTCCTGGAAGTCCGCTTCGAGCGCCAGCTCAAGCGGCTCCAGACACCTTACGCACTCCCCCTCGGCCCGTGCACGGGCGGTGCCTGTGACAAGCACCCCTTCCATGACGGACTCCAGACGGAGTTCGAGCTCGACCGGGGCGCCTTCCGGCACTCCGATCACTCCCTGGATGCCGAGATCCTTGGGAGCGTCGATCTCACGGGTCAGGCGCTGCAGCGCGCCAGGACGCCGACCCAGCTCGTGTGTGTCGAACACGAGAGGGTTGCGGTGGTCGTGGCGGGCGTTCAGGGCCATTCCTGCTTTCGATCTTCGAGCTCAGAGGGACGCCGCCCTTCGGTGTTCCCGGGCAGCGTTGATCGCGGACGTACACGCGACCGAAGAGCCAGGATACTGGACCTTTCGCTCACGGCCCAATCCGGTGGTTCCTTACTGGCCGCGACCCTGCTCGTACGCCCTCAACTGCTCCGGCGTGATCATGCCGGTGTCGAAGAGGCTGGTCTCGTCGAGGGCGTAGCTCTGCTGGGCGTGCTGGGCATGCGCGTGCTGGGCCTGGGCGTGCTGGGCCTGCTGGGCCTGGTGCTGCTGGTCGTAGGCCGCCTGCTGCTGGTCGTAGCCCTGGTAGGCATAGGGATCGGCCTGCTGGTAGCTGTACGGATCCTGCTGGTTGTAGGGATCCGGCTGCTGCTGGTAGGCCGCGTAGGCGTCTGTCTGCTGCTGGTAGCCGTACGCCGGCTGCCGGCTGTAGTCCGGCTGCTCGGCCGGTGCCTGGGCCGCGGCCTGGCTGTCCTGCTCGGCGAGGGCGGCGAGGTCGGCCAGGTAGTCGGCGTCGCTGGAGTGCTGGACGGTGGAGGTGTTGTCGGCGAGGGCGCCGAGGTCGTCGGTGGCGATCCGGCCGTGCAGCTTCTGGCGGCCGCGGCCGACGGCCTCCAGGGTCTTGGCGAGGACCGCCTCGAAGGCGCCGAGCTTGGCGTCGACGTAGGAGTCGGCGTCCTTGCGCAGGGTCTCGGGGTCGTGGCTGCGCTCGGGGGCGTCCTCGTCCTCGTAGCCGTTCTCGTCGAGGCCCGGGCCGGTGCCGAGGAGCTTCTCGCGGCCGCGGCCCACCGAGCCGAGGGTCTTGGTGAGGACGACCTCGAAGTTGGCGAGCTTGGAGTCGACGTAGTCGTCGGCCTCCGCGCGGACCTCCTCGGCCTCCTGGCGGGCCTCGTTCAGGATCCGGTCGGCCTCGGCCTGGGAGCGGCGGGCGATCTCGGTGTCGGAGATCAGGGAGCCGCGCTCGGCGTGCGCCGTGGAGATGATGCGCTCGGCCTCCTGGCGGGCCTGCTCCACCATCTGCTCACGGTCGCCGATCAGCTCCTGGGCCTGCGCGAGGGAGCCGGGCAGCGCCTGGCGCAGCTCGTCGAGCATCGCGAGCAGCTCGGCGCGGTTGACCATCACCGAGGCCGACATGGGCATCGACCGGGCGCCGGAGACCGTGGCCACGATCTCGTCGAGCTTCTTCTGCACGTCCACCTGTGCTCGCCACTCTCTACAGCTGTGTTGGAGACGGACGGGACGACTGTAGCCCCATCAGCCCTTGCGGAGGCGCTCGTTCAGGGCTTCGAGGACCCGCGGGGGCACCAGGTGGGAGACGTCTCCGCCCCAGGTGGCGACCTCCTTGACGAGCGAGGAGGACAGGAAACTGTAGGTGGGGTTGGTCGGCACGAAGAGGGTCTCGACACCGCTCAGACCGTTGTTCATCTGGGCCATCTGCAGCTCGTAGTCGAAGTCGCTGACCGCGCGCAGGCCCTTGACGATGGCCGGGATGTCGCGCTCCTTGCAGTAGTCGACGAGCAGGCCGTGGAAGGCCTCGACGATCACGTTGCCGTACTCGGCGGTGACCTCGCGGATCAGGTCGATCCGCTCGTCGATCTCGAACAGGCCCTTCTTGGACTTGTTGATCATCACCGCGACATAGACCTCGTCGTACAGCCTGGAGGCGCGGGAGATGATGTCTAGGTGTCCGTTGGTGATCGGGTCGAACGACCCGGGACAGACGGCGCGGCGCACTTGAGATCCCTCGCTCTCCGGTCCGGTCATCGTGCGTCTTCGCACGTAGAGGCGGCGCGACCGTACCAAAACGTTCCCTCGCCGTAGCGACGGGCCTTGACCGCGTCGAAACCGGGCGGCCACTGGAATTCTCCGCCTCTGGTGCTGCGCTCCACGGTGACGAGGGCCTCGGGCGCGAGCCAGTGTTCCGTGCGGAGTGTGAGCAGGATCTCGCGAAGATCGTGATCTGTGACTCGGTACGGGGGGTCCAGGAAGACGAGGTCGTACGGCTCTGCCGGCGCCCCCGCGCCGATGATCTGTTCCGCCTTGCCCGCGCGGACCTCGGCACCGGGGAGGCCGAGGTTCCTGACGTTCTCGCGGATCGTGCGGGCGGCGCGGGCGTCGGCCTCCACGAGGAGGGTGTGGCCCGCGCCCCGGGAGAGGGCTTCGAGGCCGACCGCGCCCGATCCGGCGTACAGGTCCAGGACCCGCTCGCCCGCCAGGGGGCCGCCGAGGAGGGACTGCCAGGTGGAGAAGAGACCTTCGCGCGCGCGGTCCGAGGTGGGACGGGTGCCATTGCCCGGCGGGACGGCCAGGCGGCGTCCGCCGGCTCTGCCCGCGATCACGCGCGTCATCTTCGGTCCTCGTTCGGGGATGGTGTCGGAGGTGGTGTCTGGGGACGGTTTCGGGAGGTGGTGACGGATCCAGTTTCTCAGCCCTTTTCCAGGTACTGCTCCCTCTCCTCGTCCAGGAGCGCCTCCAGGGCCGTGCGCAGACCGGGAAGGGCTGTCAGCTCCGGGTCCGCCTCCACCACCGCCGTGGCCTCCTCCCTGGCCTCCGCGATGATCTCCTCGTCCTCGATCACGGCGAGGACCCGCAGGGAGGTCCGGGCGCCGGACTGGGCCTGTCCCAGGACATCGCCCTCGCGGCGCTGCTCCAGGTCGATGCGGGACAGCTCGAAGCCGTCCAGGGTCGAGGCCACCGCGTTCAGCCGCTGGCGGGCCGGGCTCGCCTCGGGCATCTCCGAGACCAGGAGGCACAGGCCCGGCGCCGAGCCCCGGCCCACCCGGCCGCGCAGCTGGTGGAGCTGGGAGACGCCGAAGCGGTCGGCGTCCATGATGACCATCACCGTGGCGTTCGGGACGTTGACGCCGACCTCGATGACCGTGGTGGCGACCAGGACGTGGGTCTCGCCGGCGGCGAAGCGGCGCATGACCGCGTCCTTGTCGTCGGGGTGCATCCTGCCGTGCAGGACCTCGACCCGCAGGCCGCTGAGGGGGCCCTTGGTGAGCTGGTCGGCGACGTCCAGGACGGCGAGCGGCGGGCGCTTCTCGGCCTCGTCCTCGGGGGACTTCTTCCTGGCGGCTTTCTTCGGGTCGTCGTCCTCGTCGCCGATGCGCGGGCAGACCACGTAGGCCTGGTGGCCGTTCTCCACCTCCTCACGGACCCGCTCCCAGGCGCGGGCGAGGAAGTGGGGCTTGTCGGCAGCGGGCACCACATGGCTGGCGATCGGGGAGCGGCCGGCCGGGAGCTGGTCGAGAACGGAGGTCTCCAGGTCGCCGAAGACCGTCATGGCGACCGTGCGCGGAATGGGGGTGGCCGTCATGACGAGGAGGTGGGGCGGCTGCTTCCCCTTGCCGCGCAGGGCGTCGCGCTGCTCGACGCCGAAGCGGTGCTGCTCGTCGACCACGACCAGGCCCAGGTCGTGGAACTGGACCTTGTCCTCGATCAGCGCGTGGGTGCCGATCACGATCCCGGCCTCACCGGTGACCAGATCCAGCATCGCCTGCCGGCGCGCGGCCGTCCCCATCGACCCGGTGAGCAGCACGACCTTGGTGGCATGCTCCGCGCCGCCCAGCATCCCGCCCTCGGCGAGCTCGCCCATCATCTCGACGATCGACCGGTGGTGCTGCTGCGCGAGCACCTCGGTGGGCGCCAGCATGGCGGCCTGCCCACCCGCGTCGACGACGGCGAGCATGGCGCGCAGGGCCACCATTGTCTTTCCCGAGCCCACTTCCCCCTGGAGCAGCCGGTGCATCGGGTGGTCCGTGGCCAGGTCGTCGAAGATCTCCTTGGAGACCTTCTGCTGGCCTTCCGTGAGGGTGAAGGGGAGGCGGTCGTCGAAGGCGGTGAGGAGGCCGTCCGGGGCGGGTCTCCGCGGGACGGCCGGGAGTTGGGCGTCCGCGTGGCGGCGGCGGGCCAGGGCGACCTGGAGGACGAAGGCCTCGTCCCACTTGAGGCGGGCGTGGGCGTCGGCGATGTCGGCCTTGGTGTGCGGGCGGTGGATCTTGAGGAGGGCCTCGGGCAGGGGAACCAGACCGCGGCCCTCGCGCAGTGACTCCGGGAGGGGGTCGATCGCCTCCTGTGCGCTCGGCAGGACGGTCTGGATCGCCTTGCCGATCTTCCAGGACTCCAGTTTCGCGGTGGCGGGGTAGATGGGGATCAGGGCGCCCGCCCAGCTCTCCACCGTCTCCGCCGCCTCGTCGTCGGCACCGCGCAGCAACTCGTAGGCCGGATGCGCCAGTTGGAGGCGTCGGTTGAAGAGGGAGACCTTGCCGGCGAACAGCGCGCGGGTGCCCGGCAGGAGTTCCTTGTGGGGCTTGTGCACGCCGTTGCCGAAGAAGACCAGTTGGAGGCGGCCGCTGCCGTCCGTGATGGTGACCTCCAGCCGCTGCCCCTTGCCGCGCGGCGCCTTGGCCGAGGCGAAGGTGTGCAGCCGGGCGTCGGCGACCTGGGCGACCACGGTGACGTGCTCGTCCATGGGCAGGTCGGCGAGGTGGGTCAGCTGCCCCCGCTCCTCGTATCTGCGCGGGTAGTGGTGCAGGAGGTCGCCGACGGAGTGCAGGCCGAGGTGCTCGGCCATCACCTTCGCGGTGGCGGGGCCGAGCACCTTCTTCAACGGTTCTTCCAGTGCGGGCACGAGATCCATTGCACACCACGTCACTGACATTGCCGTATACATACCGGGAAACCCCTGGTCAGACGGCTGGTTGGGGACTTAGGATGGCGCGCTCCGGCCATCCCCGCGGACTCCCGCCCCCACCGGGACCGCCCGACCCCGCGCCGCGCGAACGTTCCCCCCCACCGGCGCTGCGACGATGGATTCCCAGACCTCACAGTCATCACAGACACCCCAGGTACCTCAGCAACCTCACACGTTCCAGGTCGACCTGCGCGGTCTGGTGGACCTCCTCTCCCATCACCTCTACTCCAGCCCGAAGGTCTATCTCCGCGAACTGCTGCAGAACGCGGTGGACGCGATCACGGCCCGGCGGGCCGAGCAGCCGGACGCCCCGGCCCGCGTGCGGTTGTACGCCGAGAACGGCACCCTGCGGGTCGAGGACTCCGGGGTCGGACTCACCGAGGCGGACGTGCACGACCTGCTGGCCACCATCGGGCGCAGTTCCAAGCGGGCCGAGGGACTCCAGGAGGTCCGCTCGGACTTCCTCGGGCAGTTCGGGATCGGGCTGCTCGCGTGCTTCGTGGTCGCCGAGCGGATCCGCGTGGTCAGCCGCAGCGCCCGTACGCCGGACGCCCCGCCCGTGGAGTGGACGGCGAGCGACGACGGTTCGTACCGGGTGCGGACGCTGCCCTCCGAGGCCCGTCCGGAACCGGGGACGACCGTGCACCTGGTCGCCCGCGCGGGGGCCGGCGAGTGGCTCGCTCCCGAGCGGGTCCTGCGGCTCGCCCGGGACTTCGGTTCCCTGCTGCCGTACGACGTCCGGGTCGGCGACGATGCGGTCACCGATCTGCCCGCGCCCTGGGACCGCCCCTACCCCTCCCCCGCCGCCCGCAGGGTGGCCCTGGCCCGGCACTGTCACGAGCTGTTCGGCTTCACCCCGCTGGACTCGATCGAACTGAACGTGCCGCTGGCCGGGATCCGGGGCGTGGCGTACGTCCTTCCCGCGGCGGTCAGCCCCGCCCAGCGGGCCACGCATCGCGTGCACCTGAAGGGCATGCTGCTGACCGAGCGGGCCGAACAGCTGCTGCCGGACTGGGCGTTCTTCGTGCGCTGTGTCCTGGACACCGACAGTCTGCGGCCCACGGCCTCACGCGAGTCGCTGTACGAGGACGAGACGCTGGCGGCCGTGCGGGAGGCGCTCGGGGAGCGGATCAGGGCCTGGCTGACCGGGCTCGCCGCCGGGGATCCGGAGCGGCTCGCGGCGTTCCTGTCCGTGCACCACCTGGGCGTGAAGTCACTCGCGCGGCACGACCGGGAGATGCTGCGCACGATGCTGCCCTGGCTGCCGTTCGAGACGACCGACGGGCGGCTGTCGCTGGAGGAGTTCGCGCAGCGGCACGCGGTGGTGCACTTCACGCGGACCGTCGAGGAGTACCGCCAGGTCGCGCCGATCGCCTCCGCGCAGGGCGTCGGGGTGGTCAACGGCGGTTACACCTACGACAGCGATCTGGTCGAGGCGCTGCCCTCGGTGCGGCCGGGGACGGTCGTCGCCGAGCTGGACGCGGACACCGTCACCGCGCACATGGACCTGGTCGATTCCGCCGAGGAACTGGCGCTGTCGGGCTTCCTGGCGGCCGCGCGGGCCAGGCTCGACCCGCTGGGCTGTGACGTGGTCCTGCGCTCCTTCCGGCCGCTGTCCGTGCCCGCGCTGCACCTGGACGACCGGGACGCCCGGCACGAGCAGGCGCGGGCGGAGGCCGAGGACCAGGCGGACGACCTGTGGGCGGGCATCCTCGGCTCGCTGCGCGGGAGCGCCCCACGCGCGCGTCTCGTGCTGAACCACCTCAATCCGCTGGTACGGCGGATCGGTGCGCTGGGCGATCCGGAGCTGATCGGCACGGCGACCGAGTCCCTGTACGGGCAGGCGCTGCTGATGGCCCAGCGGCCGCTCAGGCCGGCGGACTCGGCGCTGCTTAACCGGGCCTTCATGGGGTTGCTGGAGTGGGCCACGAACGGCGAGGAGGGCCGCTGATGAGCGGAGTCGACGGGAGTGCGGCCTTCGACGCGCTGCGCCGGGCGATGGCGGAGAACGCCGAGGAGCCGGAGGGGCCCGCCCGCAACGCGCGCGCGGAGCAGCTGCTCGCCGAAGCCGAGAAGCTGAACATCCCGCTCGCCGTGATCGAGGCGCTCGGACACCAGCTGAAGGTCTACAACTACAGCTCCGAGAAGGCCAAGATGTTCGTCCCCTTCGCGCGGCTGCTGCGCATGTGGGACGAGCGCCCCGAGGACTTCGACGAGTACGAGACGCACTCGCTGCACTGGGTGTTCAAGTGGATGACGACCGGCATGCTCGACCAGCCGCACATCCCGCTCGCCGCCATGGAGAAGTGGCTGGGCGAGATGGAGCACCGCTACCGGCTGGCGGGTCACTCCGAACGGGCCGTGCGCAGCGCCGAGTACAGCGTGGCCGCGCACGTCGGGGACCTGGAACGGGCCGAGCGCGCGTACGCCGCGTGGCTGGCCGCCGACCGGGACGCCATGGCCGACTGCCACGCCTGCGAGCTGCACGAGCAGGGCTGGTGGCAGTCGCAGCGCGGCCGGGACGCGGAGGCGCTCGACCTGTGGGCGCCGGTCCTGGAGGGCGCGTTCACCTGCGCCCATGAGCCGCACGCGGTCCTGGCGTCCTCCCTCAAGCCGTTGCTGCGGCTGGGCCGCCTCGACGAGGCGCGCGCCAACCATCTGCGGGGCTTCCGGCTCGTGCGGTCCATGGAGAGCATGCGCGGCGCCTACGCGGACCACGTCGAGTTCTGCGCGCTCAGCGGCAACGAGGCCCGCGCCCTGGAGCTGCTCGCGGAGCGTCCCGCGTACTTCACGGACGACGGCCACCCGCGCAGCAGGCTGGACTTCACGGCCGTGGTGGCCCTGCTGACGGACCGGCTGACCGAGCTGGGCCTGGGCGAGCGGCCGGTGCCGGGGCCCGCGGGCCGGTCCTGGACCGCGGCCGAACTCGCCGCCCACGCGCGCGGGGAGGCCCTCGCGCTCGCCGCCCGCTTCGACGAGCGCAACGGCACGGCCCACGTCAGCGAGCAGGTACGCGCGCGTATGGCGCAGCGGCCGCTGGTGGAGCGGCTGCCGCTGGGGGTGCGGGCGGTCAGGACCGTGGCCGCTCCCGTGCCGGTGCCCGCGGCCCCCGCGACCGCCGGGGAACCGGATCTGCCCGCGCTGGTCGCCGAGGCCCGGCGGCTGTCGGACACCCTGCGGCCGAACGCCGTGGAGGCGTGGGCGGCGGTCGCCCGGGCCGCCGAGGGCGTCGAGCTGGACCCGCGCGACCGGGCGGAGGTGGCCGACCACGAGGCGATGGACCGGGGCCCGGAAGGTCTTGAACTGTTCGAGCGGGCCGCCGAGTTGTACGCGGAGGCGGGCGACCCGGGCGAGGCGCTGGCGGCACGCGCGCGTGCGGCGTACGTACGCGCCCTCGCGGGCGAGGTGGACGCGGCGCTCGCGGCGGTCGCCGGCCCGTACGACGAGGTCCTCGCGCTCTACTCCGCGGACGAGACGGGCGTGGGGCAGACGGCGTCGGTGCTGATGTCCCGGGCGCGGATCCTGATGCGGCGGCTGCACGAGAGCGATGACGCGGCGTGTCTGGCCGAGGCCGAGTCGGCCGTGCGGGAGGTGCTGGCCCTCGTGGAGGGGCGGGCCGGGGACGACGTGCGGCTCGCCGCACGGGTCGCCGAGGCGCAGGCGATGCTGGCGGAGCAGGCCGCGCGGACCGGGGACCTCCCGGCGGCGGCCGAGCTGTTCGAGCGGGCCGCGGCGGGGTTCGTGGCGGCGGGCGTGCCGTGGTTCGCGGTGGAGTACGAGGCCAGGCTCGCCGGGCTCCTGCACCACCTGGGCGACCTGGACGGGACGGAACGGGCGCTGCGGGCGGCCCTGGAGCACGGCGGGTCCCACCTGGAGGCGGTCGGGCGGGCCCAGCTGCACCTCCAGCTCGCCGAGGTGGTCGGCGGCCGGGGGCTCGCCGGGGAGGCCGCCGAGCATGCCCTGGAGGCCGCCCACTGGGCCGACGAGGCCGGCCAGGGGCCGACGCTGGGTGCCCTGGCCCGGCACCAGCTGGGCGGGTTCCTGCTCGGTCTCGGCCGGTGGGCCGAGGCCGCCGAGGTGCTGGAGGCGGCGCTGCCCGACCTGAGCGCGGAGCGGCACGGCGAGGGGACGGTGGTGCAGACGCAGTGGTGGCTCGGCGACTGCCTGAGCGAGCTGGGCGAGCACCGGGAGGCGGCCGAACGGCGCCTGCAGGCCGCCGAGATCGCCCGGCACTGGCCCGAGCAGCACGACCACGCCACGCTCGCCCACCTCGCCGCCGAGTCCCTCGGGGCCGCCGGGCTGCCCGCCGAGGCCGACCGGGCGTACGCGCGCGCGGGTGCGCTGTGGCGTGAGCTCGGCCATGTGCACGGTCTGGTGCGCTCCCTGCGGGCCCGTGCCTGGCTGGCGCTGCGCACACAGGACGGGGCGGACGCGGCACGGCAGTTGATGGCGGACGCGGTCCGCGAGTGCGAGACCGCGCTGGGGGACGCGAGCGCGGACGAGGAGACGCGGCAGCGGCTCGTCGGTGAGCTGGGGCACACGCACCGGCAGTTCGGGGATCTGCTCGCCCGCTCCGTGCCCGAGGACGCGGAGGACGACTCGATCCGGGCGGTGCTGGAGGAGGCGCTGGCCGAGGTGGTGGAGGCGGTCGTCGTGTTCGCCTCGCTCGGGGACGGCGCCCTGGACGCCCGGACCGGTGCCGAGCTGGCGGCGGGCTGGCTGGCGGCCGACCTGAGCCGGCCGGCCGAGGCGGCGGCACGCGCGCGTGCGGTGCTGGACGCCTACGGCGACGCGGAAGCGGACGACGGGACGGCACAGTCCCGTCGTGACGAGGCGCGCCGGCTGCTGGGGCTCATGGAGGAGCAGGACGGCTGAGCGCCGGGGATCCGTGCCCGGGGTCTATTCGACGCCGATGAGCAGCAGGGCGCCCTGCCGTCCGCCCCGGTACACGACCGTGTCCACGGCGAGGTACGACTCCCGTACGCGCGCCTCCAGGTGCTCGGCGACGGTCTCGGGTGCCTCGTCGCCGAGGACGAGGGTGACCAGCTCGCCGCCGGCCGAGAGCATGCGGTCCAGGACGGCCTCGGCGGTGACGGTGACGTCCGAGCCGATGACGGCCACGTCCCCGTCGATGAGCCCGAGGACGTCGCCGGCCTGGCAGATGCCGGCCATGGTCCAGGACTGGCGTTCGGCGACGGCGACCTCGGCGTAGCGGGTCGCGCCGGCCGCCGAGGTCATCTGGACGACGTCCTCGTCGAACCGGCGCTCCGGTTCGTGCACGGCGAGCGCCGCGATGCCCTGGACCGCGGAGCGGGTCGGGATCAGCGCGACCCTGATCCCCTCGGTGCGGGCCTGCTCGGCCGCGGCTGCCGCGGTGTGGCGCAGGTCGGCGTCGTTGGGCAGCAGCACGACCTCGCGCGCGTGGGCCCGTCGTACGGCCTCCACGAGCTCGCCGCTCGCGGGCGGCTCCCCGGGACGGGCGAGCACGGTGGTCGCCCCGGCCTCGGTGTACAGCCCGGCCAGGCCCTCACCGGGCACCACGGCGACGACGGCCCGCTGGGCGGGCTCGCGGCGCGGCCGTTCGGCACCGGTGGTGTGCACGTCTCCGAGGCCGAAGTGCGTGATGCGGATCCGGTAGGGCCGCCCGGCCTCGACGCCCACCTCCACGGCGGCGCCCGCGTCGTCGACGTGCACATGAACGTTCCACAGTCCGTCGCCGCCGACCACCACGAGGGAGTCCCCGAGTGCGTCGAGTCGCTGCCGCAGCCGCTCCACGGCGGTGTCGTCGGCCTCCAGGAGGTAGATCACCTCGAAGGCGGGGCCGTGGGTGCCGGGGGCGTCGGCGCACTCCTCGATGACGTCCGCGGGGACCTCGGCGGAGGTCATGTCCGTGTCGTCGCCCGCCACGCGCGCGTGCCCCAGGTCGCTCACCACCGGCACCGCCCTGGGCACCTCCCCGGTGAACGTCTCCACCAGCGCCCCCAGCACCGCCACCAGCCCCCGGCCACCGGCGTCCACCACGCCCGCCCGCTCAAGGACGGCGAGCTGGCCGGGTGTCGCGGCGAGGGCGGCACGCGCCCCGTCGTAGGCGGCCCGGGCGATCGTGCCGCAGTCGCCCTGCGCTCCGCCGGCCGCGTCGGCGGCGGCCGAGGCGACCGTGAGGACGGTGCCCTCGACGGGGTGGGCGACGGCCCGGCGGGCGGAGTCGGCCGCGTGCCGCAGGGCGAGCCCGAGCCCCTCGCCGTCGGTGTGAG
Organism: Streptomyces sp. SAI-135; assembly: GCF_029893805.1. Classification (NCBI taxonomy): domain Bacteria; kingdom Bacillati; phylum Actinomycetota; class Actinomycetes; order Kitasatosporales; family Streptomycetaceae; genus Streptomyces; species Streptomyces sp. SAI-135. The sequence goes on along the minus strand of NZ_JARXYP010000002.1, from coordinate 6,458,963 downwards.
CCGTCTCATCGTCGGCGGCGAGCACCTGGGCCATGCCCCGCAGCAGCTGGGCGAGGATCGTGCCCGAGTTGCCGCGGGCGCCTATGAGGGCGCCGTGCGCCATCGCGCGCGCGGCCTCGGCCAGTGCCGGTTTCCCCGAGCCGTGGGCGTCGTGGGCCTCGAAGACGGCCTCCACGGCCGCGGCCGCCGACTCGGCCGTGAGATAGAGGTTGGTGCCGGTGTCCCCGTCGGCGACCGGGTAGACGTTGATCGCGTCGATCTCCTCGCGCGCCCGGCCCAGCGCCCGCAGCGTCAGACCGCACCAGGTGCGCACCGCGAGAGCATCGAAGAATGTCTGCGGCACCTGCGCCACCTGCGCCTCCCCGGGCTCCTGGACTGGACGCAGCGTAGACCCCGGGCGGGTGCCGGCCGGAAGAGGGCCGGGAGCGAGTGCCTGATCAGACATGGTAGTTTCGTTCTACTGGCGCAGTCGTTGTATGCTGCTCCGGTTGCCCGATCCCGATCGGGCCATTCCCCTGGCAGCGCCACTCAGATCTTTGATCCTGCGATCTCGATCCCGGCCCGCCGGGATCCACCGTAAGTGCATCTGAAGTCTTTGGAGTGACCCGTGGCTGCCAACTGCGACGTCTGTGGCAAGGGGCCGGGCTTCGGCAACAGCGTGTCCTTCTCGCACCGCCGTACGTCCCGTCGCTGGAACCCGAACATCCAGCACGTCCGTACCGTGATCGGCGGGACGCCCAAGCGCCTGAACGTCTGCACCTCGTGCATCAAGGCCGGCAAGGTCTCGCGCTGACGCACCGCTGAAGCGCGCGGCCACTGCTGGTTCGCTGCAGAGCCGGTCCACCTCACGGTGGGCCGGCTTTTCGCATGCCCCGGACGTCAGGATCCCGGCGTGTCCCGGGTGAGCGCCCAGCCGTGATCCACGGGCCCGATCCCGCCGCCGAGCGCGAAGCCGGCGGCGATCGCGCCGGTGACGTACTCCTTGGCGGCCGTCACCGCCTCCGGCACGGACCGGCCCTTCGCGAGGTACGAGGCGATCGCGGAGGCGAGGGTGCAGCCGGTGCCGTGGGTGTGCCGGTTGTCGTGGCGGGGCGCGCGCAGCCAGTGCTCCGCGGTGCCGTCGGTGAGCAGGTCGACGGCGTCGCCGGTCAGATGGCCGCCCTTGATCAGCACCCACTTCGGTCCGTACGACAGGACGGCCGCGGCGGCCTCCCGCAGCTGGGACTCCGACTCCACCCGCACCCCCGTGAGCTGGGCCACCTCGTCGAGGTTCGGGGTGGCGACGGTGGCCACCGGGAGCAGCAGCCGCCGTACCGAGTCCAGGGCGGACGAGGCCAGCAGCGGGTCGCCGTGCTTGGAGACGCCGACCGGGTCGATCACGGCCGGGGCGTCCGTGGCCCCGACCAACTCGGCCACGGTCTCGACGAGTTCGGCCGAGGCGAGCATCCCGGTCTTGACGGCCTGCACGCCGATGTCGTCCACGACACTGCGGTACTGGGCCCGTACCGCCTCCACCGGCAGTTCCCAGGCACCCTGTACGCCGAGGGAGTTCTGCGCGGTGACGGCGGTGACGACACTCATGCCGTGCACGCCGAGCGCGAGCATCGTCTTCAGGTCGGCCTGGATCCCGGCGCCGCCGCCGGAGTCGGAGCCCGCCACCGTGAGCACCAGGGGCTTCACGACTCTATGTCCCCGCCGAAGTGGTCCCAGCCGCCCTTGCTGGTCCAGGGCGCCCCGTCGACCGTCACCTGGGGCAACGCGGACGGGTTGAGGACCTCGCCGATCACCTTCCAGCGGGCCGGGAGCTTCACGTCCGGCGGGAAGGTCGCCACGATCGCGTGGTCCTCTCCCCCGGTCAGCACCCACCGGAGGGGGTCGACACCGACGGCCTGCCCGATGTCGTTCATCTGGGTCGGGATGTCGATCGCGCCGGAGCCGATGTCGATCCGGACCTTGCTGGCCTCGGCGATGTGTCCGAGGTCGGCGATCAGTCCGTCGCTCACGTCGCACATCGCGGTCGCGCCGAGCGCGGCGGCGGCGGGGCCCGCGTGGTACGGCGGCTCGGGGCGCCGGTGCGCCTCGACGAACGCGCGCGGCGAGCGGAAGCCGCGGGCGAGCACCGCGTACCCGGCGGCCGACCAGCCCAGCCAGCCGGTCACCGCCACGAGGTCGCCGGGCTGGGCACCGGCCCGGGTCACCGGCTCCTGGCCCCGCAGATCACCGAGGGCGGTGATGGAGACCATGATCGTGTCTCCTCGTACGACGTCCCCGCCGACCACCGACGCGCCCGCGACCTGGCACTCGTCGCGCAGGCCGTCCATGAGCTCCGAGGGCCAGGTCACGGGGAGTTCGGCGGGTACGACCAGGCCGAGCAGCAGGGCGGTCGGGACCGCGCCCATGGCGGCGATGTCCGCGAGGTTCTGCGCGGCCGCCTTGCGCCCGACGTCGTAGGCCGTGGACCAGTCGCGGCGGAAGTGCCGGCCCTCCAGAAGGATGTCGGTGCTCGCCACGACCCTGCGGTCGGGTGCGGCGACCACCGCGGCGTCGTCGCCGGGGCCCACCCGGACCGCCGGGGTGGTGGTGAGACGGGAGGTGAGCTCCCTGATGAGCCCGAACTCGCCGAGCTCACCAACAGTGCCCTTCATGGCCCTTTACGCCCCTTCTGTGCCGTGCCGTGCCCGGTCGCGCGTCATCAGTGTCCTCGATACGGTCGAGGGGACCGTGAACTTCTGCCGTGTCCGCACCCCGGCACGGGTGTCCGCGTCCCCGCGGGTCTCCCCGCAGCGAGCGGCGACGCGATACCGTGGCGTTCCTTTTCCCCACATGATCCTCGTGGCCGCCCTGGAGGTTCCGTGGTACAGGCGTACATCCTGATCCAGACGGAGGTCGGCAAGGCGTCGACCGTCGCCGAGACGATCAGCAAGATCCCTGGAGTCATCCAGGCCGAGGACGTGACAGGACCGTATGACGTGATCGTCCGCGCACAGGCCGACACCGTGGACGACCTGGGTCGGATGGTGGTCGCCAAGGTCCAGCAGGTGGACGGCATCACGCGTACCCTGACCTGCCCGGTCGTCCATCTGTAGCCCCCGTCTACCCTTGGCCGGTGAACTTCTTCCGTCACCGGCCTCTCGGTCTGTCCGCGCTCGCCCTGCTGATCACGGTCGCGGGCTGCTCCTCCGCAGACGACAGCGCGTCGGCGGCGGTTCCCTCGCCGGGGGCGGGCGTCACGAAGCTGTGCCGAGAACTGGACCGGGTACTGCCGTCCAAGGTCGACGACCAGGACCGTCGGGATCCCGAGCCCGCGTCCGCGCTGACCGCGGGCTGGGGTGACCCGGCGATCATACTGCGGTGCGGTGTCGAGCGACCCGCCGAGATGGACGATCCGGAGGCCGACGGGGTCGAGGTGAACGGGGTGGGCTGGCTGTTGGAGAAGCAGGACGACGGGTCCTTCCGGTTCACGACGACGCTGCGCAAGGCGTACGTCGAGGTCACGATCCCCGAGTCCCGCACCGAGGACGGCATGGCACCGCTGGTGGACCTGGCGCCCGGCATAAAGAAGGCGATCCCCAAGGGAATCGCCGACTAGCCACACCCGAACACGCCGAGCCCCGTGCAACCGGCCTCGGAACTCCCGCCGACCGACGGCACAGTTCTCACCGACCGGCGGTGAGGTTCTTACCAACCGGTGTCCGGCGGCGGGAGTCTTGAGGACAGGCCGCCACCGAGGCACTCCGACCCGCCCTTGAGCGACAGCCGAGCAGTTGCGGCCCCACCGCCGAAGCACCCCCGACCAGACGCGGAAACAGCACCCACGCCCCGCGGACTCTCACCGACCAGCCCCAGAACCACTCGCGCGCCCCAGCGAAAGCCCTACGGCTCGACCGCCACGGCACTCCCGACGACCACCGAGTCACCTTCGACCAGCCGCCGAAGCCCTGCCGACCGACCCCCGAAGCCCCGTCGCCCCGCGGCGACCGGCAAGCTCCCGATCACCCCGGAAGCCCCACCGACCGCGACGGAAGCCCGGTCGGCCCCCGTCGCCGAAGTCGCCCGTGCCGCGCTACCGAAGCCCCGTCGGCCTGCGCAGGGCCGCTTCGATGAGGCGGTCCACCAGTTCCGGGTAGCTGATCCCGCTCTTCTCCCACATCTGCGGGTACATCGAGATCGGCGTGAAGCCGGGGAGCGTGTTGATCTCGTTGATCACGAACTCGCCGTCCTCGGTGAGGAAGAAGTCCGCGCGGACCAGCCCCTCGCAGGAGGCCGCCTCGAAGGCGTCGACCGCGAGCCGCTGGACCTCGGCCGTCTCCTCCGGGGTGAGCGGCGCCGGCACGATCCCCGGCGTCGAGTCGATGTACTTGGCCTCGAAGTCGTAGTACGCGTGCTCCGGCGGCGGCGGGATCTCCGCGGGGACCGACGCGCGCGGGCCGTCCTCGAACTCCAGGACGCCGCACTCGATCTCGCGGCCCCGCAGCGCCGCCTCCACGAGGATCTTCGGGTCGTGGCTCTGCGCCTCGGCGATCGCCTCGTCCAGGCCGGCCAGGTCGTCGACCTTGGTGATGCCGATCGACGAACCCGCGCGTGCGGGCTTCACGAAGAGCGGCCAGCCGTGCTCCCCCGCGAAGTCGACGATCTTCTTGCGGGCGGCGGACTCGTCCCGCTCCCACTCGCGCGGCCGGATCACCACGTACGGGCCGACCTTGAGCCCGAAGGAGGTGAACACCCGCTTCATGTACTCCTTGTCCTGGCCGACGGCCGAGGCGAGCACGCCCGAGCCGACGTACGGGACGCCGGAGAGCTCCAGGAGGCCCTGGAGGGTGCCGTCCTCGCCGTAGGGGCCGTGCAGGACGGGGAAGACGACGTCGACCTCACCGAGCGCCTTGGGCACCGATCCGGGCTCGCTGTAGACGACTTCGCGGTTCGCGGGGTCCACGGGGAGCACCACGCCGCCCTCGCTGGACTCGGCGAGCTCCTCGACGTCCGGCGTCCGGCGCTCGGTGATCGCCATGCGTTCCGGTTCGTCGGCCGTGAGCGCCCAGCGGCCGTCCTTGGTGATGCCGATCGGCAGGACGTCGTACTTCGTCCGGTCGATGGCCCGCAGTACGGCGCCGGCGGTGACCACGGAGATCCCGTGTTCGGAGCTGCGCCCGCCGAACACGACGGCCACGCGCGGCTTGCGAGGCGGCTGCTCAGGGCTCTGGGGGAGGTTCTCGGTGCTCATATCGCGATGAGAGTACCCGGTGGTAGTGCGCTGAGACAGCGCCCACCCCTGCGGCGAACGAGGCAAAAAAGCCGTCGTGGCTCAGTGTCGCTCGGGCTTCGCGCTGCGCGACATCAGCTCCTTGACGGCCACCACCGGGGACTTGCCCTCGTGCACGATGCCGACGACCGTCTCGGTGATCGGCATGTCGACGCCGTGCCTGCGGGCGAGATCCAGCACGGACTCGCACGACTTCACGCCCTCCGCGGTCTGCTTGGTGACCGCGATGGTCTCCTGGAGGGTCATGCCCTTGCCGAGGTTGGTGCCGAAGGTGTGGTTGCGCGAGAGCGGCGAGGAGCAGGTCGCCACGAGGTCGCCGAGACCGGCGAGTCCGGAGAAGGTGAGCGGGTCCGCGCCCATCGCGAGGCCCAGCCGGGTCGTCTCCGCCAGACCGCGCGTGATGAGCGAGCCCTTGGCGTTGTCGCCCAGTCCCATGCCGTCCGCGATGCCGACGGCGAGACCGATGACGTTCTTGACGGCACCGCCCAGTTCGCAGCCCACCACGTCCGTATTGGTGTAGGGGCGGAAGTACGGCGTGTGGCAGACGGCCTGGAGGCGCCGGGCCACCGCCTCGTCGGTGCAGGCGACCACGGCGGCGGCCGGCATCCGGGCGGCGATCTCCCGCGCGAGGTTGGGCCCGGTGACCACGGCGATGCGGTCGGCGCCGACCTTGGCGACGTCCTCGATCACCTCGCTCATCCGCATGGCGGAGCCGAGCTCGACGCCCTTCATGAGGGAGACGAGGACGGTGTCGGGCGCGAGCAGCGGGGTCCACTCGGCGAGGTTGGCGCGCAGGGTCTGCGAGGGGATCGACAGGATCGTGAAGTCCGCGCCGGCGGCGGCCTCGGCGGCGTCCGTGGTCGCCCTGACGTTCTGCGGGAGCTCCACGCCGGGGAGGTAGTCGGGGTTCGTCCGGCTGGAGTTGACGGCCTCGGCGACCTCCGGACGACGGGCCCAGAGGGTGACCTCGCAGCCCGCGTCGGCGAGCACGACACCGAAGGCCGTGCCCCATGAACCGGCGCTGAGAACCGCCGCCTTGACGGGTTTGCTCACTTGCTCTTCTCCCCCTCGTGACCGCTCTGGGCCTGGGTCCGGCGCCGCTGCTCGATCCGCTCGCGGCGCGGATCGTACGCCGTCTCGGGTGCCTTCTCGCCCCGGATGATCTCCAGCTGGGCGGTGACGGCGGCCATGATGACCGCGGTGGCCTCCTTCAGGAGGTCCGGGGTCATCTCCTTGTCGTAGAACGGCGACAGGTCCACGGGGGGCCCCGCGAGGACGTGCGAGGTCTTGCGCGGCCGGAAGTGCAGCTTCTTGGCGTACGGCGGCAGCAGTTCGTTGGCGCCCCACTGCGCGACCGGGATCACCGGGCACTTGGTCTGCAGGGCCACGCGCGCGGCGCCGGTCTTGCCGGTCATCGGCCACTGGGCGGGGTCCCGGGTGATGGTGCCCTCGGGGTAGAACGCGACGCATTCGCCGCGTTCCACGGCGTCGATGGCGGCCCTGAAGGCGCTGAGCGCGTCGGTGGTCTCGCGGTAGACGGGAATCTGTCCCGTGCCGCGCATGACGGCGGCGACGAATCCCTTGCTGAAAAGACCGCTCTTCGCGAGGAATCGCGGAACGCGCCCGGTGTTGTACTGGAAGTGGGCGTACGCGAAGGGATCGATGTGCGAATTGTGGTTGACCGCGGTGATAAATCCGCCGTCAGCCGGAATGTGCTCCATTCCACGCCAGTCCCGCTTGAGCAGAACCACGAGCGGCGGTTTGGCGATCACCGCGGCCAGGCGGTACCAGAAGCCGATTCTGCGGCGGGGCACGCGGGACACCTTCCTCTAGGGCCTGGGGGGCCGCACAAGTGTCGCCCCGGGCCGTCCGTCTGTCGAGAACACCGTACGCCCCGCCACCGACACCGCCAGATGGGGCGCGTGACGACTGAGTGACAATGGCGGCGAGAAGAGAAGGACGGAACGCTGGTGCAGTGGACGTTGGTCATCCCGCTGAAGCCCCTGGCGCGGGCCAAGAGCAGGCTCTCGGACACCGCCGACGACGGGGTGCGGCCCGGCCTGGCCCTCGCCTTCGCCCAGGACACCGTGGCGGCCGCGCTGGCCTGCCCGTCGGTCGGGGATGTGGCGGTCGTCACGGACGACGCCCTGGCCGGCCGGGAGCTGACGGCCCTCGGCGCCCGCGTCGTCCCCGACGAGCCCCGAGGGGGCCTGAACGCGGCCCTGGCGCACGCGGCGGCCGTCGTACGGTCGACGCGTCCCGGCAGCGCCCTCGCCGCCCTGAACGCCGATCTTCCGGCGCTGCGGCCCCTGGAATTGGCGCGGGTCCTCGACGCGGCCGCCGAATTCCCGCGCGCTTTTCTCGCGGATGCCGCGGCAATAGGCACCACCCTCCTGGCGGCCCGGAAGAACGTGGAATTGCGCCCTGCCTTCGGCCCCGATTCACGCGCCCGCCACCGTGCCTCGGGAGCGGTGGAACTGGCCCTCACCGCGGTGGATTCCGTACGGCAGGACGTGGACACCGGCGAGGACCTGCGGGCCGCGCTCGCGCTCGGGGTGGGACCCCGGACGGCCGCCGCCGCGGCGCGGCTGCTGATACCCGGGCAGTAGGCTGCGGCCATGCAGGCGACCGCGTACACGTACGACCCCGAAAGCCGTAGTGGGCAGGTGCTTCTGGACGACGGCACCCCAGTGCCCTTCGACGCGCCGGCGTTCGACGCGGGAGGCCTCAGACTGCTGCGTCCCGGGCAGCGGGTGCGGATCGAGATGGCCGGGAACAAGATCACCCTGGTGACCCTCCAGACCTTCTGAACCCCCCTCGCACACGCCGCGGGCCGGACTCCCATGCGGAGTCCGGCCCGGCGCGTGAGTGCCCCTGTGCCCTTACCTCTTGCGGGCCGTGGCCTTCTTGGCGGTGGTGGTGCGGGCCGCCGACTTCTTGGCCGGCGCCTTCTTCGCGGTGGCCTTCTTGGCCGGAGCCTTCTTGGCCGTGGTCTTCTTCGCCGTGGTCTTGCTCGCGGCGGTGGTCTTGGCGGTGGTGCCGGTGGCCTTCTTGGCGGGGGCCTTCTTCGCCGTCGTCTTCTTGGCGGTGGCCGTGGTCTTCTTGGCCGTCGTCTTCTTGGCGGTGGTCTTTTTGGCCGCGGCGGTCTTGGCGGTGGCCTTCTTCGCGGCCGCCTTCTTGACCGTGGCCGAAGCCCCGCCGGTCAGGCTGCCCTTGGGCGCCTTCTTGACCGCGACGTCGTTCTTCGGGAGCTTCTTCGTGCCGCTCACCAGGTCCTTGAAGCCCTGACCCGCGCGGAAGCGCGGAACGGAGGTCTTCTTGACCCGAACCCGCTCGCCCGTCTGGGGGTTGCGGGCGTAACGGGCCGGACGGTCGACCTTCTCGAACGAACCGAAGCCGGTGACCGAGACCCGGTCGCCCGCGACCGTCGCGCGGACGATGGCGTCCAGGACCGCGTCGACCGCGTCGGCGGCCTGCTGGCGGCCGCCCACCTTGTCGGCAATCGCTTCTACGAGCTGCGCCTTGTTCACGTCTTCCCCTTCGGAGACATCGCCCGAACGAAAGTGTTCAAGCTTTTTCGCACGTTAGGCAGATATATACCGCAAATCAAACACGAAACGGGCTTATCACCCTTGTGCCGCAACGAACTCGGCTGCTCTGGACTTGTTCAGCGTTCCTCTTCCGGGATTCGCCCCGCGTCGAGGTCAGTCATGAACCCCTCCAGACGCCTTGTCGCTTCGACGACGTCGTGCTTGGCCGCGGCCGTAATGACCAGCAGCTTCCGGGTCAGCGCCATCCGTACGCCCTCCGGGACTTGCAGTGCGCGCACTCTTGCGTGCGCTTCCTTCAGTTGGTCCGCGACTGCCGCATAGAGCTCGAGTTGGCCGTCGTGTTCCATGCACAGATTGTGCCATCTGGGGCGAGTTGTCGCCTGCTAGGGGTGCAACTGCCGCCTCAAACGGCCTTCCGGGCACATCCGGAAGCCACGGCTACAAGGGACGCGTACCCCGACAACACCCGCCGTAACGTGGGAAGTTGAGCGGGCGTGTCGCGCGGCGCGGGGACACCTGGGGGCAGACACGGCCGTACCCCCGATCGGGCTGATCGGGGGTACGGCGGGGGTGTTGCGGTGGCCGGAATTCGACCTGTTGGACGGCTCGGACGGCTCCGGGTCAGACCTCGATCGTCCGCGGCTTGTACGAGGGCCGCTTGGCCTCGTACGCGGCGATGTCCGCCTCGTTCTGAAGGGTGATGGAGATGTCGTCCAGGCCGTTCAACAGCCGCCAGCGGGAGTTCTCGTCCAGCTCGAAGCTCGCCGTGATGCCCTCGGCGCGCACCTCGCGGGCCTGAAGGTCGACGGTGATCTCGGCCTCGGGGTCCTTCTCGCTCAGCTCCTGGAGGGCGTCCACGATCTTCTGGTCCAGAACCACCGTGAGCAGGCCGTTCTTGAGCGAGTTGCCGCGGAAGATGTCGGCGAAGCGCGAGGAGATCACGGCCTTGAAGCCGTAGTTCTGCAGCGCCCACACCGCGTGCTCACGGGAGGAGCCGGTGCCGAAGTCGGGGCCGGCGACCAGGACCGTGGCGCCCTTGCGCTCGGGCTGGTTGAGGATGAACTTCTCGTCCTTGCGCCAGGCCTCGAACAGCCCGTCCTCGAACCCGTCCCTGGTCACCTTCTTGAGCCAGTGAGCAGGGATGATCTGGTCGGTGTCGACGTTCGAGCGGCGCAGCGGGACGGCCCGGCCGGTGTGCGTGGTGAATGCTTCCATGACTCTCAGACTCCAGCGGCGACAGGGGCGTCGGACAGGTCGGCGGGCGAGGCCAGGTGGCCCAGCACGGCGGTCGCGGCCGCGACCTGCGGCGACACCAGGTGGGTACGGCCGCCCTTGCCCTGCCGGCCCTCGAAGTTGCGGTTGGAGGTGGACGCGGAGCGCTCACCGGGGGCCAGCTGGTCCGGGTTCATGCCCAGACACATCGAGCAGCCCGCGTGCCGCCATTCGGCGCCGGCCTCCTTGAAGACGACGTCCAGGCCCTCGGAGACGGCCTGAAGACCCACGCGCGCGGAGCCGGGGACGACCAGCATCCGTACGCCGTCGGCGACTTTGCGGCCCTTGACGAGTTCGGCGGCGGCACGCAGGTCCTCGATGCGGCCGTTGGTGCACGAACCTACGAAGACGGTGTCCACCTTGATGGAGCGCAGCGGCTGCCCGGCCTCCAACCCCATGTATTCCAGGGCCTTTTCGGCGGCGAGGCGCTCCGAAGCGTCTTCGTACGAAGCGGGATCGGGGACGTTCGCCGAAAGCGGGGCGCCCTGGCCCGGGTTGGTGCCCCAGGTGACGAACGGCGACAGTTCGGCGGCCTCGATGACGACCTCGGCGTCGAACTCGGCGTCCTCGTCCGTCTTCAGGGTCTTCCAGTACGCGACGGCCGCGTCCCAGTCCTCGCCCTTGGGGGCGTGCGGACGGCCCTCCAGGTAGTCGAAGGTGGTCTGGTCGGGGGCGATCATGCCCGCGCGGGCACCGGCCTCGATCGACATGTTGCAGATGGTCATGCGGGCCTCCATCGAGAGCTTCTCGATGGCGGAGCCGCGGTACTCCAGGACGTAGCCCTGGCCGCCGCCCGTGCCGATCTTGGCGATGATCGCCAGGATCAGGTCCTTGGCGGTGACGCCGTCGGGCAGTTCGCCGTTGACCGTGATGGCCATGGTCTTGGGGCGCACCAGCGGCAGCGTCTGGGTGGCCAGCACGTGCTCCACCTGGGAGGTGCCGATACCGAACGCCAGACCGCCGAAGGCGCCGTGCGTGGAGGTGTGGGAGTCGCCGCAGACGACGGTCATGCCGGGCTGGGTCAGGCCCAGCTGCGGGCCGACGACGTGCACGACGCCCTGCTCGACGTCGCCCAGCGGGTGCAGGCGCACACCGAACTCGGCGGCGTTCTTGCGCAGCGTCTCCAACTGGATGCGCGAGACCGGGTCGGCGATCGGCTTGTCGATGTCGAGGGTCGGGGTGTTGTGGTCCTCGGTGGCGATGGTCAGGTCGAGCCGGCGCACCTGGCGACCGCTCTTGCGCAGACCGTCGAAGGCCTGCGGGCTGGTCACCTCGTGCAGCAGGTGCAGATCGATGAAGAGGAGGTCGGGCTCGCCCTCGGCGCGCCGGACGACATGGTCGTCCCAGACCTTCTCCGCGAGTGTCCTACCCATCGCTTTCCCTCCGGTCGGCCAGAGCCGCGCCGACCCAACTAGAAGATCTTGTGGAGGCGACGCCCTCGGCCCCTGTTCCCGGGCACCCGCCGCCAGGCCCGTTGGTCTGCGGGCCGCTGTGCCTACAAGGGTTGCGCGTCTCACGAAAAAAGGAACTTGCGTTTCACAGAGTGAGACGTGAGTATCGTTTCATGGACAACAGTAGCGGCGTCGGCGTTCTGGACAAGGCAGCCCTTGTTCTGAGCGCTCTGGAGTCCGGACCCGCCACCCTCGCAGGGCTGGTGGCGGCCACCGGACTGGCACGACCCACGGCCCACCGGCTGGCCGTGGCTCTGGAACACCACCGCATGGTGGCACGCGACATGCAGGGCCGTTTCATTCTCGGTCCGCGCCTTGCCGAGCTGGCCGCGGCCGCCGGCGAGGACCGCCTCCTCGCGACGGCCGGCCCGGTGCTCACGCACCTGCGGGACATCACCGGCGAGAGCGCCCAGCTCTACCGCCGCCAGGGCGACATGCGCATCTGCGTCGCCGCGGCGGAGCGCCTGTCCGGCCTCAGGGACACGGTCCCGGTCGGCTCGACGCTCACCATGAAGGCGGGCTCCTCGGCCCAGATCCTGATGGCCTGGGAGGAGCCGGAGCGCCTGCACCGCGGCCTCCAGGGCGCCCGCTTCACGGCCACGGCCCTGTCGGGCGTACGGCGTCGGGGCTGGGCCCAGTCCATCGGCGAGCGCGAGCCGGGCGTCGCGTCCGTCTCCGCGCCCGTGCGCGGCCCCTCCAACCGCGTGGTGGCCGCCGTCTCGGTCTCCGGCCCCATCGAGCGCCTGACGCGTCACCCGGGCCGTATGCACGCCCAGGCGGTCATCGACGCGGCGGCCCGCCTCTCCGAGGCACTGCGCCGCACGGGTTGAGGGCGCGCCTGTCGATCCGAGGTCCGGCCCCAACGCCGCGGCAGGTCCTCGGACCGACAGGGAGATGCCCGACCTTCTTGGGGGCGCGGGGAACTGCGCGACAAGCCACGACGTAGAGTCGGCCGGCTGACGGCCCGAGGGGGCTGATCGCGCAGTTCCCCGCGCCCCTAACGCGTCACCTTCCCCGACCTGTGAGCGAACCGTTCCTTCGCTGAACGTCCCCTTCGCTCCACCGGCACCTGTCCATGCGCCGCCGCCAGTCCGAAGGCCGGCATGTCCGCGTAGATCGACTCGTAGGACCCCTCCGGCACCACGTACGCCTCGTGCCACAGCCCCACGTGCTGACGCACCTTCCCCGCCTTCTCCTTGCGGTTGATGATCGCCCAGGCCCGGTGGTGGAAGGTCTCCGGCGCATGCGCGTACGCGTACAGCTTCTCCTTCGACTCCCAGTACTGGACGACGTAGTACGTCCGCGGGGAGGCCGTCAGCAGGACGTGGGACAGCAGCCCCCGCTCCGGTGCCCGCGACAGCTCCCGCAGCATCCGCGGCATGGCCAGGAGGACCGGGACCCAGTGGTGCACGGCCCAGAAGTGGTTGATGCGCATCCCGATCAGCAGGACGACCACGTCCCCCTCCGTGGACGCGGTGGTGCGGCCTGCGGCGACCTTCTTGCCGAACATGGGGCCCCCTAAGTGGTGAGCAGCACTGTCCGAGCGCGGCATGCTTGGATAGTGCCGGTATCCGAGAGGGGGCGCAAGAGATGCGGCTGACCGAACTCAGCGAGCGCAGCGGTGTGTCCACCGCGACGATCAAGTACTACCTGCGCGAAGGGCTGTTGCCGCCGGGCCACCAGGTCAACGCCACCACCGCCGAGTACGACGAGGAGCATCTGCGGCGGCTGCGGCTGGTACGGGCGATGATCCAGGTCGGCAAAGTGCCGGTGGCCACGGTCAGGGAGGTGCTGGGCCATGTCGACGACGACTCCCTGCCCCGCGCGATGCGCCTGGGCGCTGCGGTCTGGGCGCTGCCGCAGGTGCCGGAGCCGGACGCCGACGACGAGTTCGTGCGGGGCGCGCGGGCGGCGATGGAGGAGTTGCTCGAGACGCTGGGGTGGTCCCACGCGCAGGCCATGACGGACGTCTCCCCCTCGTTCCGCTCCCTGGTGGTGGCGGCGGCCGCGCTGCGTCGTCTCGGCTACGACTGGAGTCCCGAAATCCTCGTGCCCTACGCGCGGTTGATGCGTCAGGTGGCCGAGCTGGACATGGCGTTCATGGAGTCGCACGTGTCGGAGGCCGAGAAGGCCGAGGTCGCGGTGCTGGGTGCGGTGCTCGTCGAACCGATGCTCCAGGCACTGCACCGACTGGCCCAGGAGGAGGAGTCGACGCGGCGGTACGGCTTCGCGTGAACCCCGCACACGGCGAAGGCCCCCCACCGAAGTGGAGGGCCTTCCTCTACGTACCCCCGACCGGATTCGAACCGGCGCTACCGCCTTGAGAGGGCGGCGTGCTAGGCCGCTACACAACGGGGGCGTGGAGCCTGCGTTTCCGCAGGTCCGAGCTGGTCTACCTGGACTCGAACCAAGAATGACGGTACCAGAAACCGTAGTGTTGCCAATTACACCATAGACCAATGCGATGTATAGAAACGCGTACCCCCGACCGGATTCGAACCGGCGCTACCGCCTTGAGAGGGCGGCGTGCTAGGCCGCTACACAACGGGGGCCCTAGCGATCCTGCATGAGAATCAGTGGGTGCGACCCTGACTGACCCTCCGGGAAGGATCTGTACCCCCGACCGGATTCGAACCGGCGCTACTGCCTTGAGAGGGCAGCGTGCTAGGCCGCTACACAACGGGGGCTTCGCGGAGTTGATCTCCGCCTGCAGATGAGCTCTGCGAGCTGGCCTACCTGGACTCGAACCAAGACTAACTGAACCAGAATCAGTCGTGCTGCCAATTACACCATAGGCCACTGGAACGCAAGCCCCTACGGGGATCTTGTTCTAGTACTGCTCCTCCGGTGGCCGGCCTTTCGGCCCGCTCCCCGGCGGCGCAGGAAGAACATTACCCGAAGGTGGACGGGGCTCCAAAACGGGTATCCGCGCCGAGGATCGCGGGGAGTTCACCGAGGGAAGCGATGCGATGGGTGCCGTCGGGTGCCTCGACGGTCGCGTACGGGCCCTCGCGGGCGATCCAGACCGACAGCAGTCCGGCGTCAGCGGCGCCCCGCCCGTCGATCTCCGGATGGTCACCGACGTACGCCACCTGGTGCGGGGTGAGCTCCAGGGCGTCGCAGGCCGCGAGGAAGGCGCCGGGCTCGGGCTTGGAGACGCCCAGTTCGGCGGCGCACAGGATGACCTCGAAGCGGTCGTGGAGGCCGAGGACGCGCAGCTTGTGGTCCTGGACGGTGAGGCTGGAGTTGGACAGCACGGCGTGCCGGTGGCTGGCGGCGAGGGCGTCCAGGACCGGCACGACGTCCGGGAAGAGGGCCCAGGCGGCCTCGTAGTGCGTCATGTACCGCCGGAACCAGGCGTCGGCCTCGGCGGCGCCCAGGGGTGTGCCCAGGAACGCCCGGATGCGCTCGCGGCGCTGCTCCTCGAAGGACAGCTCCCCCGCCGAGAACCGCGCCCACTGCCGGTCGGTGATCTCCCGCCAGCGCAGGAGGGCCTGCTCGGGGGTCTCGTCCCCGGTGAGCAGCCCCTCGGCGGCGAGATGGGACCGCATGCCCTCGCGGTCCGCGGTGGTGTAGTCGAAGAGGGTGTCGTCGACGTCCCAGACCACGGCCCGAATGCTCATGATCCGACGGTAACCCGGCAGCCCCGGGCACGTCCGGCGATTGCGGCGCCTCAGGTGGGGTCGGGCGCCACGAAGAAGTCCGTCAGGAAGCAGGTGACCTCGCCGGCGGCGGTGCGTCCGATCCAGGTGGGGTAGAAACCGTCGCCCCAGCCGGAGGTGAACGCGGCCAGGGTGTGGCCGGTGGAGGCGGAGGTGACCAGGTGGGGTCCCTGCGACCAGTCGCTGTTCTCGAAGGCGTCCCACAACGGCCCCTCTTCCTCCTCGGTCCCGGGGAAGGCCTCCTCGGCCGAGGCGTCGTAGAAGCATCCGGTGCCGGCGTCGACGCCGTAGCCGAAGAACTCGTCGCCCTTGAGTTCGGCGGGGTCCTGTTCCGGCTGGAGGGCCAACTCCCAGGTCGCGGTGGGCTCGTCGCGGATCACCAGGCGGGCCGCCGCCACCCGCCGGTGGGGGTGCCCGGCCGGGGGCTCGCCGGGGCGGGTGAGGGTCGCGACGGCCGCGTCGACGCGGTAACGGCCGGGGGCGACGGTGACGGTGAACGGCTCGATGTCCCCGGACCCGAGGTAGACGAAGGGGTCGCAGGCGACGACCCGTCCGGTGGGCAGGTCGAGCATCCCGCCGTCGGCCACGTCGATGACACCGGTCTGCCCGGACTCGTAGGCGAACGTGCTGCCCGGCGTGAACAGCCAGGTGTAGTCACGAGGGGACATCGGCATGACGGGGCCCTTCCGGATCTTGAGTTCGATGCCGGAACCCTAGTGCGCCCCACTGACAACGCCGAGGGGCGGCGGCCGCCACGGCCACCGCCCCTCCACGCGCGTGTGGCGCTACGCGGCCAGCTTCGCCAGCGCCGCGTCGATCCTCGCCAGCGTCGTCTCCTTGCCCAGGATCTCCAGGGACTCGAAGAGGGGCAGACCGACCGTGCGGCCGGTGACGGCGACGCGGACCGGGGCCTGGGCCTTGCCGAGCTTGAGGCCGTGGGCCTCACCGGCGGCCAGGACTGCCTCCTTGAGGGACTCCGGGGAGGTCCAGTCCGCCGACTCCAGCTTCTCGCGGGCCGTGCGCAGGAGGGCGTCCGAGCCCTCCTTCATCGCCTTGGTCCAGGAGGGCTCGTCGAAGACCGGCTCCGGCAGGAACAGGAAGTCGACGTTGTCGGTGATCTCGGAGAGGACCTTCAGCCGGGTCTGGGCGTGCGGGGCGATCGCGTGCCACTTCGTCTCGTCGAAGTCCTCCGGCGCCCAGGGCGCGAAGGGGGCCCTCAGCCAGGGCTCGCAGCGCTCCGTGAAGTCCTTCACGTCGAGCAGGCGGATGTGGTCGGCGTTGATCGCCTCGCACTTCTTCAGGTCGAAGCGGGCCGGGTTGGGGTTCACGTCCGCGATGTCGAAGGCCGCGACCAGCTCGTCGGTGGTGAAGATGTCCTTGTCCGCGGAGAGCGACCAGCCGAGCAGGGACAGGTAGTTGAGCAGGCCCTCGGGCAGGAAGCCGCGCTCGCGGTAGAGGTTGAGCGAGGCCTGCGGGTCGCGCTTGGAGAGCTTCTTGTTGCCCTCGCCCATCACGTACGGCAGGTGACCGAAGGCGGGCACGGTCTTCGCGACGCCCAGCTCGATCAGCGCCTTGTACAGGGCGATCTGGCGCGGGGTGGAGGAGAGCAGGTCCTCGCCGCGCAGGACGTGCGTGATCTCCATCAGCGCGTCGTCGACCGGGTTCACGAGCGTGTAGAGGGGCGCCCCGTTGGCTCGTACGATCCCGTAGTCCGGCACGTTCTCCGGGGTGAAGGTCAGCTCGCCGCGGACCAGGTCCGTGAAGGTGATCGTCTCGTCGGGCATGCGGAAGCGGACGATGGGCGTACGGCCCTGGGCCTTGTACTGCTCGACCTGGTCGGCGCTCAGGTCGCGGCAGTGGCCGTCGTAGCCGGACGGCCTGCCGGCGGCGCGGGCGGCCTCGCGGCGGGTGTCCAGCTCCTCCTGGGAGCAGTAGCAGTGGTAGGCGTGGCCGGCGTCCAGCAGCTTCGCGGCGACGTCCTTGTAGAGGTCCATGCGCTGCGACTGGCGGTACGGCGCGTGCGGGCCGCCGACCTCGGGGCCCTCGTCCCAGTCGAAGCCCAGCCAGCGCATCGAGTCGAGGAGCTGCTGGTACGACTCCTCGGAGTCGCGGGCCGCGTCGGTGTCCTCGATGCGGAAGACCAGGGTGCCCTGGTGGTGCCGGGCGAAGGCCCAGTTGAACAGGGCGGTGCGGACCAGGCCCACATGGGGGTTACCGGTGGGCGAGGGACAGAAACGTACGCGGACGGGTGCGCTAGCCACGCTTGACAACCTTGTTGGTGAGAGTGCCGATGCCTTCGATGGTGACGGCGACCTCGTCGCCGACGGTGAGCGGCCCGACGCCTGCCGGGGTGCCCGTGAGGATCACGTCGCCGGGGAGCAGCGTCATGGCCTCGGAGATGTTGACGATCAGATCCTCGATGGAGTGGATCATCTCGCTGGTGCGGCCGAGCTGGCGTTGTTCGCCGTTGACGGTGAGCTGGATCGTCAGGTCGGCGGCCGTCTCCAGGGCCAGGCCGGTCTCCACCCAGGGGCCCAGCGGGCAGGAGGTGTCGAAGCCCTTGGCCCGCGCCCACTGCTTCTCGCGCTTCTGGACGTCCCGGGCGGTGACGTCGTTGGCGCAGGTGTAGCCGAAGATCACGTCCTTGACCCGCTCGCGCGGGACCTCGCGGCACATCCTGCCGATCACGACGGCCAGTTCGGCCTCGTGGTGGACGTCCGCGGAGAAGGAGGGGTACTGGATCTCGTCGCCGTGCCCGATCACCGAGGTGGAGGGCTTGAAGAAGGCGAACGGGGCGTCCGGGACCTCGTTGCCGAGTTCCTTCGCGTGGTCGGCGTAGTTGCGCCCGTACGCCACGACCTTGTTGGGGAGCACCGGCGGCAGCAGCCTGACCTTGCTCAGCGGGACCTTCGTACCGGAGAGCTCGAAGTCCGCGAACGGGATGCCCTTGATGATGTCGAGGACGAGCTCGTCCGGCCTGTCGCCCTCGACCGCGCCGAAGGCGACGTTCCCGTCGATGGAGAATCTGGCGATGCGCACGGGATCTGGGCGCCCCTCTACTCGGCCGGCTGGAGTCTGACGCTCCAGGCTAACGCGGTAAGGGGTCGGTGCCGCGCGCAATACGCCCGGGTCACCTGCCCGACGGGCGGTGATCCGGGCGCGCTACGGTTACTTGGCCGCGGAGGCCGGGATCTCCATCAGGACCGTGCGCCGGGGGTTGGCGGTCTGGGCGGGGAGGTCGAGCGGGTGCTCCGGCTGCTCCTGGGTCTGCAGTGCGTCGGCGTCCTCGAGGTGCGCCAGCGTCGTGCGCCGCGGGTTGGCAATGTTGCGGAACATCATCGTCGTCTTCACGGTTGTACTCGACCTCGGATGTGGTGGGTTGGACAGTTGCGGCCTTCTTGTAAAGCGTCAGGCTAAACATGCCATTCCCCTCCGAACTCGCGAAGACCCCATGATCGGCGTGTGAGTTTGCTCACTGACCTATGGGCAAATCGGACAATTTCGAGCCTCAATCCACCCCAACGAAACGGACATTGGCTCCCTGAAGCCCTCATTCCGCTCCTGATCATGGCGACTGGGACACCTACCCCCGCGGGTGGACTCGCGGATTTATGTCCGATATGAACGGGAACGCTTTCCACACCCCGTGACGCGGTCCTCACGAGGTGTCACGTAGGTCACGGTCTGACCCACGGACCTTGTTGGAGATCCTGCACTGTGCTGGAATTCCACGGACCGCCGCGGGATCGAACCGGCGCACAGGGGGCGCTGAGAAGCGCCGAGCGGCGGTGAGAAGGGGGAGCCAGCGCCGGTCACTCACGACCATCCGGGGTGCGTATTCAGGGCGCTCCCCACAACGCCGACACCGTGCTCCGCCGTTCTGCGGAGGAGCGCCTGGTCCAGAGGTTGCGACGCTAGTGCAGGGACGTTTCAAGAGGGATGGCAGCGCTTCGGCCGAGCCGGAGCGGCACGGCGGGACTGGCCCCAATGTCGGCAGTTCCTCCCCCCAGCACGCCCAGAACCCGGGCCCGGCACCGTCGCCCGACGGTGGCTCCGGCGCCGGGCGCCTCGGCACGTCGGCGTCCCCGGGCCCGGACGTCACGCCGACGGTGAAGCCCCCCAAGGGCCCGACCGGCCCCGGATCGCGCATGGCCCTGCGCAACTGGCGCATCTCCACGCGCCTGGTGTCGCTGCTCGCGCTCCCCGTCGTGGCGGCCACCTCGCTGGGCGCGCTGCGCATCAACGACTCCATGGACGACATCCAGCAGCTCGACAACATGAAGCTGCTGACGGAGATGACCAAGCAGGCCACCGAGCTGGCGGCCGCCCTCCAGGAGGAGCGTGACCAGTCGGCCGGCCCGCTGGCGCACAACTCCACGGCGAGCAACATCACGGTCAAGGGCTTCCGGGACAAGACGGACCGGGCCGCGACCAACTTCATCGCCGCCGCCGAGGACATCGACACCTCCAGCAAGGACGGCAACCTCCAGGGCGTCCGCGACAGCCTCGTCGGCCTGGTCCGCGACCTGGACACGCTCAGCAAGATCCGCAGCGACGCCTACGAGACCCAGGGCAACGCGACCCAGACGGTGGAGTCCTACCACCGGCTGATCACCCACCTGCTGGACCTCTCCCAGGACATGGCAGAGGCCACCAGCAACCCGGACATGATCCAGCGCACCCGCGCCCTGGCGGCCTTCTCCTCCGCCAAGGAGTACGCCTCCATCCAGCGCGCGATCCTGGCCGCGGCCCTGCCGGCCAACAACACGAGCCTGGGCAGGCTCACCGAGAACGACCGGTTGTACGCCCAGGGCGCCCTGGAGAGCGAGGAGTCCGAACTCAACAGCTTCCGGAGCATCTACGGCGACGACGGCGCCGAGGAACTCCTCAAGCCCATCGAGGACGGCAGCTCCACCATCGAGGCCGCCGACCAGTACGCCGGGCGTGCCTTCGGCCGGCCGGAGGGTCTGGCCGACCTGGACCGCCGCTCCTACAAGGACTGGGTCGACGACAGCTCGACCAAGATCCAGCAGATGGGCAACATCGAGCACACGCTGCTCGAGGACATGGAGCAGAAGGCCCGCGAGCTGCGCAGCGCCACCGAGCGCGACGCGATCATCGCCGGTGCGCTGATCCTGATCGTCCTCGGTGTCTCCCTGGTCGGCGCCTTCGTCGTCGCCCGGTCCATGATCCGCTCGCTGCGCCGCCTCCAGGAGACCGCCACCAAGGTCGCCCAGGACCGCCTGCCCGAGCTGGTCAAGCAGCTGTCCGAGTCCGACCCGCAGGACGTCGACACGTCCGTGGAGTCGGTCGGTGTGCACTCCCGGGACGAGATCGGCCGGGTGGCCGCGGCCTTCGACGACGTGCACCGCGAGGCGGTCCGCCTCGCCGCCGAGCAGGCCCTGCTGCGGGGCAACGTCAACGCGATGTTCACCAACCTCTCGCGCCGCTCCCAGGGCCTCATCCAGCGTCAGCTCTCGCTCATCTCCGAACTGGAGTCCCGCGAGGCCGACCCGGACCAGCTGTCCTCGCTGTTCAAGCTGGACCACCTCGCGACCCGTATGCGCCGGAACGGTGAGAACCTCCTGGTCCTCGCGGGTGAGGAGCCCGGCCGACGCTGGACCCGTCCGGTCCCGCTGGTCGACGTGCTCCGCGCCGCCGCCTCCGAGGTGGAGCAGTACGAGCGCATCGAGCTGGCCGCGGTGCCGACCACCGAAGTGGCCGGCCGTGTGGTCAACGACCTCGTGCACCTGCTCGCCGAGCTGCTGGAGAACGCGACCTCCTTCTCCTCGCCGCAGACCAAGGTCAAGGTCACCGGTCACGCGCTGCCCGACGGCCGCGTCCTGATCGAGATCCACGACACGGGTATCGGCCTCTCCCCCGAGGACCTCGCGGCGATCAACGAGCGGCTCGCCTCGCCGCCCACCGTGGACGTCTCCGTCTCCCGCCGCATGGGTCTGTTCGTGGTCGGCCGGCTGTCCCAGCGCCACGGCATCCGCATCCAGCTGCGCCCGTCCGACTCGGGTGGGACGACCGCGCTGGTCATGCTGCCCGTCGACGTCGCCCAGGGCGGCAAGAAGCCCCAGCCCAAGCCCGGTCAGGGCGCCCCCGGTGCTCCCGCGGCGGCGCAGGCCGCCGCCGGTGTGGCCGCGGCCCGCCGTGGCGGCGGCAACGGCCAGGGCGGCGGCGCCCTCGGCGCCGGCGCCCCCTCGGGCGGACGGCTGGGCGCAGGCCAGGGTCCGCGGGCCGCGCTGCCCGGCAGTGGCCAGGGCGGTCGCCCCGGTGCGCCGGGCGGACAGCGTGGACCGCAGGGTCCGGGTACGCCTCCGCAGGGCCGGCCCGCTCCGGCCGGTGCCGGTTTCGGCGGCCAGGCGCCGGGTGCCCCGCAGGGTCTCCAGGCTGCGGGCACGGGCGGTCCGGGTCAGGACGCCTTCAGCGGCCAGGACGCTTTCGGCGGAGGCCAGGACGCCTTCGGCGGCCGGAGTTCCGTGCCCCCGCAGCCGCAGGCCCCGAACCCCGGCCAGGCCCCCGAGCCGCAGGGCCGGCGCCGTCGGCCGCAGCTGCCGGGCCGCGGTGGCCCGCGGGCCGAGCTGCCCGGCGGCAACCAGCAGCCCCGCACGCCGAGCTGGAGCGACGAGAACGCCCAGCCGCCGGTGCCGCGCGCCTCGCTGGACGTCCCGCGCGGCCACGACGAGCAGGACCCCGCCGCCACCTCCCGCATGCCGCGGATCGAGGACCACCAGGGCCCGGCGAGCACCTCCGAGTTCCCCCGCCCGGACTTCGACGCCCCGCAGAACACCGGGCAGTACCCGCGGCAGGGTGCGAACGGTCCGCAGCAGACCGGGCAGTTCCCGCGGCCGGGTTCCAACGGCCCGCAGGACACGGGTGAGTTCCCCCGCCCCGTCGCGAACGACCCGCAGAACACGGGCCAGTACGTCCGCCAGGACGTCTTCGGCACCCCGTCCGGACAGAACGGCGGCTCGCAGACCGGCCAGTTCGCGAGCCCGCAGGCGTACGACAGCGGCTCGACGGGCCAGTTCGCGATGCCGGGTTACGACGGCGGTTCCACCGGCCAGCACTCCCTGCCGGGCCGTCAGGACCCGTCGTCCACGGGCCAGTTCGAGCGCCCCCAGACCAACGGCGCCGACTTCGGCGCCCCGCGGCCGCCCATGCCGCCGCGGCCTCAGCAGCGGCCGGTCCGCCAGGAGCCCGAGGCGCTGCCGCCCGCGGGCCCCGGAGACGGCCGTACGCCGCTGTACGACACGCTGGAGACCAACTGGTTCCACGGCAGCCAGCAGCAGGGACAGGGGCAGCCGGCCAACGGCAACGGCTCCTCCCCCGCTCAGGCTCCGCGGCAGCAGCAGGCTCCGGCGGCCCCCCAGCGACCCGCGGCCTCCGCGGCCTGGCGCAGCTCACCGAACGACGACCTCGTCCGGCAGGCAGAACGCGTCCGGCAGCCGGCCGCGGGCGGTGTCACCACCTCCGGCCTGCCGCGCCGGGTGCCCAGGGCGAACCTCGTCCCGGGTACGGCTCAGCAGCAACAGCACCAAAGCGGTCCTGCTGTCTCGCGTGCGCCTGACGACGTGCGCGGTCGGCTGACCAATCTCCGTCGGGGTATCGCACAAGGACGTCAGGTCGGCGGCAACGGCCAGACGGGCAGTTTCCCGAACCCCACTCACCAGCAGGAGCGTTAGTTGAGCCCGATGAGCCAGGCGGCACAGAACCTCAACTGGTTGATCACCAACTTCGTGGACAACACCCCCGGGGTGTCCCACACCGTCGTCGTGTCCGCCGACGGCCTTCTGCTGGCGATGTCCGAGGGCTTCCCGCGCGACCGAGCCGACCAGCTGGCGGCCGTCGCGTCCGGGTTGACCTCGCTCACGGCGGGCGCCTCACGGATCTTCGAGGGCGGCAGCGTGGCCCAGACCGTCGTGGAGATGGAGCGGGGATTCCTCTTCCTCATGTCCGTCTCGGACGGTTCGTCGCTCGCGGTCCTCGCCCACCCGGAATGCGACATCGGCCTCGTCGGCTATGAGATGGCACTGCTCGTCGACCGTGCGGGAGCCGTGCTCACGCCCGACCTGCGAGCCGAGCTGCAAGGCAGTCTGCTCCACTGACCCCACAGGATCCACCCGTCTCACCAAATCACCGTCCGGCCGCCACAATCCCCCCACCGGCCTCACCAGACGGCTAGCCAGACCGACTTGCTGTCCCGCCCGGAGGATTCATGACCCCGCCCACCGCCTCTCATGATCCGTACGCGGAGCCGTACGAGGATGAGGGCGACCAGCCGCTGGTACGTCCGTACGCGATGACCGGCGGCCGGACCCGGCCGCGCTACCAGCTTGCCATCGAGGCCCTGATCAGCACGACGGCCGACCCGGCGGCGCTGATGGGGCTCCTCCCCGAGCACCAGCGCATCTGCCATCTGTGCCGTGAGGTGAAGTCGGTCGCCGAGGTCTCGGCGCTGCTCGCCATGCCGCTCGGGGTGGCCAGGATCCTCGTCGCGGACCTCGCCGAGGCCGGACTGGTGGCCATCCACCAGCCGGGCGGCGACGAGAACAACGGCGGCGCTCCCGATGTGACGCTGCTCGAAAGGGTGCTCAGTGGACTTCGCAAGCTCTGACGCGGGGCGGGCGACCACCTCCGCGAAGATCGTGGTGGCGGGTGGCTTCGGCGTGGGCAAGACCACGTTCGTCGGCGCCGTCTCCGAGATCAACCCGCTGCGCACGGAGGCCGTCATGACGTCCGCGAGCGCGGGCATCGACGACCTCACCCACACCGGGGACAAGACGACCACCACGGTCGCCATGGACTTCGGCCGCATCACGCTCGACCAGGACCTGATCCTGTACCTCTTCGGTACGCCCGGACAGGACCGCTTCTGGTTCATGTGGGACGACCTGGTCCGCGGCGCCATCGGCGCGGTCGTCCTGGTCGACACGAGGCGCCTCGCCGACTGCTTCCCCGCGGTCGACTACTTCGAGAACAGCGGCCTGCCCTTCGTCGTGGCCCTCAACGGCTTCGACGGGCACCAGCCGTACGCTCCCGAGGAGGTCCGCGAGGCCCTGCAGATCGGTCCGGACGCCCCGATCATCACGACGGACGCCCGGCACCGGTCGGACGCCAAGAGTGCCCTGATCACCCTGGTCGAGCACGCCCTCATGGCACGCCTGCGGTAACGCCCTCAGGACATGTCGACCAGCTCCCAAATCAACATCGCCGTACGGCAGTTGTCGTAGATGTCCCGGAGCCGGCTGTGGCCTTGGACACGGTCGGCCCCGGTGTTCATAACGTTTCGGCAGAGGAATCGGGTGGTATGGCCACGCGTGGTTGCCAACCGGTCTCGCTGCGCTCACAACAGCCCCGTCATTTGACGGGGCTCGCTCTTTATGACCGTTTTATCTGGGGTTTACATCACGCGGAATCCCCGCGTACCACTGTTTGGTGGTGCGCAGGACGTCGTGCTGGAATGCCTGAACTGCCCAATAGTCAAAGACGTACTCACTAGTCGATGACGCACTGGGCTCTGAGAGACTGCGGCACAACGTAGGTGCCGACCCCTCCGAGAGGTTGTTGGTCGAGTGAGGCGAAGCAAGAACGGTCCCGAGCCGTCGGCCCGGGGCAACTTCACCCCGCCGCCGCGCGGAGCGGCGCCCGCCCCTGTGTCCGGTCCGGAGCCGACGGCCCCGCCGGCGTCCAGTGGTGGCCGGTTCTCCCCGCGCAACTGGCGGGTGCCCACCCGGCTGAACGCGATCCTGCTCATACCCGTGATCGTCGGCCTCGTCATGGGCGGCTTCCAGGTCAAGAGCTCGATCGACACCTGGCGCGAGGCCGAGGACGCGGAGAGCACCGCGCGTCTGGTGCGGGCCGCTCTCAGCTACGCCGACGCGCTCTACAACGAGCGCGACAGCAGCGCCGCTCCTCTGCTGAGCGGCCAGGGCCAGGACAACGCCACGGTCGTCGCCGCCCGCAAGAAGACCGACGAGGCCGCGGACGCCTTCGACGAGGCCGCCCAGAACATGCCGCAGAAGGCGGGCCTGGAGCGCCGCCTCAAGCTGTTCCGGGACGGCGAGGGAAGCCTCCAGACGCTGCGCGCCGGCGCCTACACCTCCTCCAAGCTCACCGGTGTGAAGACCGAGGAGGGCTACACCCAGGTCGCGCACCCGCTGACGGAGTTCGCCAACGAGCTCGGTCTCGGCACCGGAAACATCACGAGCTACGGCCGTACCGTCTACGCCATCGAGCTCACCAAGGCGGCCCTGTCGCTGCAGCGCTCCATCGGCATGCACCTGCTGATCAAGCCCGGCCCGGGGCTGAGCAGCTTCGCCAGCCAGAAGGTCGCCCTCTCCTCGTACGCCTACCTGGAGGGCATCGCCGTCGAGGAGTACGTCGGCGGTGGCACCGAGGCCGACGCGGCGAAGCTCGACACCGCGAAGAAGCAGATCCAGACGGAGGGCGCGGCGCTGGCCAAGGAGGCCGCCGCCAAGAACCCGGACTACGTCCCGCCGCCGTCCAACCCGACGGACATGGTCTCCGGCATCGCGCAGCTCCCGTCGATGGACGAGAGCGCCCGCCAGGCCCTCGCCAAGGACGGCGTCACCGCCGAGAACTGGTGGGCGGTCAACACCCTCAAGTACAACGCGTACCGCCAGATCGAGACCGACCTGGCCGACACCGCGGTGAACGAGGCCGCGAGCATCGCCGACAGCGCCAAGCGTGACGCGTTCATCGTGGGTGCCGCCGTCGTGGTCGCGCTGCTCCTCGCGTTCATCCTGGCCGGTGCGGTCGCCCGGCAGATGTCCCGCTCGATGCGCCAGCTGCGCAACGCCGCCTTCGGCATCGCCGAGCAGCGCCTGCCGATGCTGGTCGACCAGCTCTCGCGCACCGACCCCGGCCGCGTCGACACCCGGGTCGCGCCGATCCCGATCACCACCAAGGACGAGATCGGCGAGGTCGCCCGCGCCTTCGACCAGGTCCACCGCGAGGCCGTCCGGCTCGCCTCCGAGCAGGCCCTGCTGCGGGGCAACATCAACGCGATCTTCACCAACCTGTCCCGGCGCAACCAGTCGCTGATCGAGGGCCAGCTGACCCTGATCACCGACCTGGAGAACAACGAGGCCGACCCGGACCAGCTGGAGAACCTCTTCCGCCTGGACCACCTCGCCACCCGTATGCGCCGCAACGGCGAGAACCTCCTGGTCCTCGCCGGCGAGGAGCCCGGCCGCCGCTGGGACCAGCCGGTCCCGCTGGTCGACGTGCTGCGCGCCGCCTCCTCCGAGGTGGAGCAGTACGAGCGCATCGAGCTCTCCGGCGTCCCGGAGGCCGAGATCCACGGCCGCGCGGTCACCGACCTCGTGCACCTGCTCGCCGAGCTGCTGGAGAACGCCACCACGTTCTCCTCGCCGCAGACCAAGGTCCGCGTCACCGCGACCCGGCTGCCCGACGGCCGCATCATGATCGAGATCCACGACAAGGGCATCGGCCTGACCGCCGAGGACTTCGCGGACATCAACCACAAGCTGGCCAACCCGCCGACCGTGGACGCCGCGATCTCGCAGCGCATGGGCCTGTTCGTGGTCGGCCGGCTGTCCGACCGGCACGGCATCCGGGTCCAGCTGCGCCCCTCGGGCGAGCAGGCCGGCACCACCTCGCTGGTCATGCTGCCCGACGCGATCACCCACGGCGGCGGCGGCGAGCAGCAGCCGGCCGCGGACGAGTTCACCGTCTCGCAGATCATCCCGGAGCAGCAGTTCCAGGGCGAGAACTTCACCAACGGCGACAACGGTCTGCCGATGCGTACGGCCGCGGAGCTCGGCTTCGACGACAGCCGCTACTCCGAGGTCCCCGACGACATACGCGAGCTGGACCCGGTCGGCCGCTCCCTGATGCGTGAGGAGCGCCGCGCGGCCCTGGAGGCCCAGAACCAGGACCAGCCGGCCGCCCTGCAGGGTCCTGAGCCGTCGTACACCGACGGGTTCGACGCCTCCCCCGGCGTCCAGCAGAACGGCTACGACAACGGCCGCAACGGCTATGCCGAGCAGCAGCCGGCCTCGTACGACCAGCAGACGTCGTACGAGGAGGCGCAGCAGGCTCCGTACGAGGAGCAGCGGCAGACGGCGTACGAGGAGCCGAACCGTCCGGCGTACGAGGAGCCGTACTTCGCGCAGAACGGCGGCCTGCCGCAGAACGACACGTTCTCGCAGGGCGGCGGCTACCCGGAGCCCTCCTATGCGGAGCCGGTCCAGGAGGAGCCCGCGGCGGTGCACGCCGCTGCCCCGGAGACCTTCTCGGGCTTCGAGGAGCGCCGCTACCAGGATGACTGGCCGCAGTCGGACGGTTACCGCGGAAGCTACCCGGACCAGTACGCTCCGGAAGCGGAATCTGCGCAGGCCGCTGACGTGAGCGAGCGTGAGCGCGTAGGCTTCGACCGTCCGGGGCCGGCCCCCGCCTCCGTGGGTCACGAGCTGACCGACGCCGGGCTCCCCCGCCGTGGCTCCACCGGGAGCGGCGCGAACGGCTCGAACGGCACGCGGAACGCGAACCAGGAGTCGCCGGCCTCAGCGCCGGAGAGCAACGGCGGCGGCGACATCTGGCGCTCGGCCAACGACGCGCGGTGGCAGCAGGCCTCCCAGCTCCGGAAGCCCAAGGCGGGCGGGGTCACCTCCTCCGGTCTGCCGCGGCGGGTACCCAAGGCCAACCTGGTCGAGGGAGCCGCCGAAGCCACCCACCAGGGAGGCCCACAGGTCTCCCGTGCCCCCGAGGACGTCCGGGGCAGGCTGAGCAACCTGCGCCGCGGTGTCCAGCGGGGCCGCAACGCAGGCAGTGAAACGAACGGCCAGGGCTTCGGTCCTGACAGCACCTACAACCAGGAGCGTTAGTGTGAGCCCGATGAGCCAGGCGGCGCAGAACCTGAACTGGTTGATCACCAACTTCGTGGACAACACCCCGGGGGTGTCCCACACCGTGGTGGTCTCCGCCGACGGACTCCTTCTGGCGATGTCCGAAGGCTTTCCGCGCGACCGAGCCGACCAGCTTGCGGCCGTCGCCTCCGGTCTGACCTCGCTGACCGCGGGTGCCTCGCGCATCTTCGAGGGCGGCAGCGTCAATCAGACCGTTGTGGAGATGGAGCGGGGATTCCTGTTCATCATGTCCATTTCCGACGGTTCGTCGCTCGCGGTTCTCGCACATCCGGAGGCGGACATCGGCCTCATCGGGTACGAGATGGCACTTCTGGTGGACCGTGCCGGTACGGTCCTGACGCCCGATCTGCGTGCGGAGCTCCAGGGCAGCCTGCTCAACTGACAGACAGACGGTGCGTATTGGCGTCCCGGGGCCGTAAGGTTTCGGGACGCGGCTCCACACAGTGTGATGGGTGCCCGGCACAGTCGGAGGAGGAGAGAAAGTGGCAACACCCCCAGGTGGTTCATCTGGCAATTGGTCGTACGGCCCTGGCCAGGGTCAGAACGACGGTTCCCAGAACCCGAACCGCTACAACTTCCCCTCCGCACCGAGCCATCGGCAGCAGCCGTACGCGCCGCAGGGCCCCGGCCCGTCGCCGTACGACCAGCCGCCGGCCCCGCGCATCCAGCCCGTGCAGCCGCAGCGACGCTCTGAGCCGGCGCCCGCTGGGTCGTCGAACAACCCCTTGGTGCGTCCGTACGCCATGACCGGCGGCCGGACCCGCCCGCGCTACCAGCTCGCCATCGAGGCGCTGGTGCACACCACCGCGCAGCCGCACCAGATGCAGGGCCAGTTGCCCGAGCATCAGCGGATCTGCAACCTCTGCCGGGAGATCAAGTCGGTGGCGGAAATCTCCGCGCTTCTGACGATCCCTCTCGGCGTGGCCAGGATCCTCGTCGCCGACTTGGCGGAGGCGGGCCTGGTCGCCATCCATCAGCCCGGCGGCGACGAGAACGCCGGCGGCCAGCCAGACGTGACACTGCTCGAAAGGGTGCTCAGTGGACTTCGCAAGCTCTAGCGGCGGTCCTTCCCGCTCCACCACCTCGGCGAAGATCGTGGTGGCGGGTGGCTTCGGCGTGGGCAAGACCACGTTCGTCGGGGCCGTTTCGGAGATCAACCCGCTGCGCACAGAGGCCGTCATGACGTCCGCGTCGGCCGGCATCGACGACCTCACCCACACCGGGGACAAGACGACCACCACGGTCGCCATGGACTTCGGCCGCATCACGCTCGACCAGGACCTGATCCTGTACCTCTTCGGTACGCCCGGACAGGACCGCTTCTGGTTCATGTGGGACGACCTGGTCCGCGGCGCCATCGGGGCGATCGTCCTCGTCGACACGAGGCGCCTCGCCGACTGCTTCCCGGCCGTGGACTACTTCGAGAACTCGGGGCTTCCCTTTGTGATCGCCCTGAACGGGTTCGACGGGAACCAGCCGTACAACCCGGACGAGGTCCGGGAAGCCCTGCAGATCGGTCCGGACACCCCGATCATCACGACGGACGCGCGGCACCGGGCGGATGCGAAGTCTGCTCTCATCACGCTGGTCGAGCACGCGTTGATGGCTCGCCTGCGGTAGGACGTGGTTCTTGCGGCCACCGGGCTGCCACGGACGGTTGTGTGCCGTCTGCGGCAGCCCGGTGGCTTGTCGCGCCCACGGGGCGGAGCCGCAGATCGACACAGCCCCGCGCCCCTGAAAAGCCTCTAGGGCCCCCTCTCTCGGAGAGGGGGCCCTAGAGGCTTTGTACGAAGCTCAGTGCCAGCTGTGCGGGGCGCGGAAGCCGCCCTCGCGCTCCAGGCGGCGCCAGCCGGCCCTGGGGCGGCCTCGGTGGGCCGGGGTCTCGGAGGGCTGGGCCGCGGCGCGAGCGAGCAGGATCGCCGTGATGGCGGCGACTTCCTCGGGCTCGGCGTGGCCCTTCTCGACGCGGATGTCAGGGGTGCTCATAGGTCACAGTCTCCGTGAGAGAGGTTTCCGCCGGATTACTGCGGAGGGTTGCCGTGCTTACGGGAGGGCAGGTCGGCGTGCTTCGACTGGAGCATCGCCAGGGACCGGATCAGGACCTCGCGGGTTTCCGCGGGGTCGATCACGTCGTCCACCAGGCCACGCTCCGCCGCGTAGTACGGGTGCATGAGCTCGGACTTGTACTCCTTGACCATGCGGGCCCGCATGGCCTCGGGGTCCTCGGCCTCGGCGATCTGACGCCGGAAGATGACGTTGGCGGCACCTTCGGCACCCATCACCGCGATCTCGTTCGTCGGCCAGGCGTAGGTGAGGTCCGCGCCGATGGACTGGCTGTCCATGACGATGTAGGCACCGCCGTAGGCCTTGCGCAGGATCAGGGAGATCCTCGGCACGGTGGCGTTGCAGTAGGCGTACAGCAGCTTGGCGCCGTGCCGGATGATGCCGCCGTGCTCCTGGTCGACGCCGGGGAGGAACCCGGGGACGTCCAGGAAGGTGACGATCGGGATATTGAAAGCGTCACACATCTGGACAAAGCGTGCAGCTTTTTCCGATGCCTCGATGTCGAGGACCCCGGCGAGAGTGGAGGGCTGGTTGGCCACGATGCCGACGACCTGGCCGTCGAGGCGGGCCAGCGCGCAGATGATGTTGCGGGCCCAGCGCTCGTGGACCTCCAGGTAGTCGCCGTCGTCGACGATCTCCTCGATGACCTTGGCCATGTCGTACGGCCGGTTGCCGTCCGCGGGCACCAGGTCGAGGAGTACGTCGCCGCGCCGGTCGGCCGCGTCCGAGGACTCCACGCGCGGCGGGTTCTCCCGGTTGTTCTGCGGGAGCATCGACAGCAGGTAGCGCACCTCGGCGAGGCACGTCTCCTCGTCGTCGTAGGCGAAGTGGCAGACGCCGGACGTCTCGGCGTGCACGTCGGCGCCGCCGAGGCCGTTCTGGGTGATCTCCTCGCCCGTGACCGCCTTCACGACGTCCGGTCCCGTGATGAACATCTGGGACGTCTCGCGGACCATGAAGACGAAGTCGGTGAGGGCGGGGCTGTAGGCCGCGCCGCCGGCGCACGGGCCGAGCATCACCGAGATCTGCGGGATGACACCCGAGGCCCTGGTGTTGCGCTGGAAGATGCCGCCGTAGCCCGCGAGGGCGCTGACGCCCTCCTGGATACGGGCGCCCGCGCCGTCGTTCAGCGACACCAGGGGCGCCCCGGCCGCGATGGCCATGTCCATGATCTTGTGGATCTTCGTGGCGTG
Organism: Streptomyces sp. SAI-135; assembly: GCF_029893805.1. Classification (NCBI taxonomy): domain Bacteria; kingdom Bacillati; phylum Actinomycetota; class Actinomycetes; order Kitasatosporales; family Streptomycetaceae; genus Streptomyces; species Streptomyces sp. SAI-135. The sequence goes on along the minus strand of NZ_JARXYP010000002.1, from coordinate 6,427,587 downwards.
GGCCTCGCCCAGCGCGCCGCCGAAGATGCGGAAGTCGTGGGCGTAGACGAAGACCGTCCGGCCCTCCACCGTGCCCCAGCCGGTGATGACACCGTCGGTGTACGGCTTCTTGGCCTCCAGGCCGAAGCCGGTCGCCCGGTGCCGCCGGAGCTGCTCGACCTCCTGGAAGGACCCCGGGTCGAGGAGCAGCTCGATGCGCTCCCGTGCGGTCAGCTTGCCCTTGGCGTGCTGCGCCTCGGTCGCCTTCTCGCTGGGGCCGGCCAGGGCCGCCGCACGGATCTCGTGCAGCTCGGCCACCCGTCCGCGCGCGTCCGTCGGCTCGCCCGTCGACTCACTCGGCGCCTCATCCAAAACGGTCATGTAGCGACCTTACGAAGACCCGCGAGGAAAGCGAGCCGTCGACTCCTCACAGTCTCCGGCCCGTTTTCCTGGTGCGACCGAACAGAACCCTGGGGGCATGCAGGCGTTCCGACTGCTCAGGGGGCCTGACGCTTGTAGGGGTCCGACAAAGTCAGAGCGTGAGAGCCACCTCACATCCGTGCGAGGCGCATACCGTCCCCGGAGTGACGCGCAGGTGCAGAAGGCGGCCGGTGGCAAGCACCTCGACCGTGTCGTCGGCCCGCACCACCGAGCGCACGGGCCGGTTCCAGACGATCTCCAGCGGTTCGCCCGAACGGGGTGGTTCGGCGACCCAGAGCGTAGCGGTACGGCCGCTGCGGCGGACGAGCACGCTCGCCCCCGCCGACGCGGTGAGCGGACCCGCCGTGCCGGCCCGCCAGAAGTTCGCGGCGGTCAGGCCCAGGCGGTCGACGCGGACCGCCTGGCAGGCGCTGTCGTTGGCGAGGACCGACAGCCAGTGGCGGTCGGCAGCGCGGGCCGCGACGGTGCGGCGGGACGCCCCGGGCATCAGGACGTAGGCGTAGGAGGCGTCCACGGGGTCGGTGCCGTGGTCGAGCCAGAGGGTCTGCCAGCGCCGGGTGCGCCGTTCGGTGCTGCTGGAGGTGTTGATGTCGGACCAGGCGCCCGTGCGGTCCTCGCGCAGGGCGTGCAGGCCGTCGGGGACGAGCCAGCCTCCGTGCCCCTCCAGATGCGCCCAGCCCGGCCCCCGCACGAAGGACTGGGTGCCGCCCTCCCCCAGGTTGCGGTTGTCGACGACCGTCTCGACCGGGACCCCGTCGGCGCAGGTGATGCCGGCGCCGAGACAGATCACCGCGTCCGCCACGCAGAACCACGACTTGCGGGCCTGGAGCGTCGACCCCAGCCCCTTCAGGTGCTGGCCGATCGCCGCGTACTCGCCGTCGGTCGTGCCGCCGACCCAGCGGACGCCGGGTTTGGGCTCGCCCCATTCACCGCCGGCCCGGTCGGGAAGACGTCTGGTGGAGACCGTCGTGCCCGGGAGGCGGTACCAGTCGACGGTGGGCCAGTACCAGTCGGTGTACTGGCCCGAGTCGGCGGCCCACCAGGAGAGCATTCCGGCGCCGGTGTGCCAGCCGCGGGGGTTCTCGCCGTTGCCGCATTCGTAGGCGGCGATCCGGTCGCTCGCCATGGCGATGTTCGCGACGAACCCGGGGCGACGGTGGACGGCCCTGTCCATGGCGGCGAAGAGCCTGTGCCCGACGGGTTCGGGGGCGGCCGGGACGGGCGAGGCGGCCACCGCGTGCAGCCGGGCGAGGTCGGCCGGCTCGAACTGGCGTGCCGTCAGGATCGGCGCCACGGTGTCCCGTTCGATCCAGCCCTTGATCAGGCCGTGCCAGCGGGCGCGCTGCTGCTCGCCCGCCCCGCCCGCGAGCAGGGCGATGGCGGCGATGATCCCCTGGCCGTGGAAGTGGTCGCCGCGCAGGACGTGGCGTTCGTCGCCCTTGAGGTGACCTCGGCTGATGGCACGGCCGTTGACGCTGTCCATCACCAGCCCGTCGTGGATCAGCGGGGCGAAGGCGTGCTCGACGGCGTCGAGGACGGTCTGCCGGTCGGGGTCGGTCACCTCCCACGCGGAGCCGGCGAGCAGGGCGAAGAGGCGGCCGAGACCGTCGAGCAGGACCTGGCCGTAGGTGCCGGAGTAGGCGACCCAGGTGTGCTGGACGAAGGAGCCGTCGGCGTAGAGGCCGTCGCCCTTCGTGACGTACGGGAAGACCGGTGAGAGGGCGTCGCGGGCCAGGGCGATCCGGTCGGGGGCCCGGCCGAGGATCCCGCGCAGGGCGACGGAGCGGCACAGGTCGACGCGGTTGGCTCCGGTGGAGGTGCCGGAGTAGTCGGTGAGCATCGTGTCGGGGATGAAGTGGTCGACGGCGGCGCAGGCCGCGGCCTTCTGGGCGTCCGTGAGGTGGTCGTGGAGGGCGGCCGTGATGTCCATGAGGAGGCGGGGGCTGCCGATCTGCCATTCCCACCAGTTGCCGTAGCGCGTGGTGGAGGGGTTGTAGACGGTGGCGGACAGGTGGTCGAGGCCGCCGAGGAGGGCCGCGAGGAGGGTCTCGTCGCCGGTGGAGCCGGTGCCCTGCTGGACGTAGGCCCGGGTCATCGTCCACAGGCGGCCGTAGCTCCAGGTGATGCCGGCCGGGGGGTCGTAGGGGTGGCCAGGCCACAGGGAGGTGGGGGTCGGGGCCATGGTGGCGCGGTAGCCGCGGGCGAGTTCGCCGGTCTCGGCGAGGCGGGTGGCGTACGGCTCCGCCGCCGGGTCGTAACCGGTGCCGAGGGCGATGTCGAGCCAGCGCCGGCGGAGGGTGTCGTAGGGGTCGGCCGAGGCGGCGCGGGCGGACGGGGCGGCAGTGGCCAGGAGCGCCGCCGCGAGTAAGACGGCTCTGCGGGTGGGTCGCACGGGGGCTCTGCGCTGCGGGTTCATACAGGGCCGTCTACCACCGCGAGGGGATCACGCCAACACTGTGCGGATGATGTTGAAACTTGTATGGAATAGGTCTACGGTCGTTCGCGTTGAGTGGTTCAACGTTCAACATCCTCACTTAAAGGAGTTCCGTCATGGCGAACACCGACCTGACCGCACTGACCGGCGACTACACGATCGACACCGCTCACTCCAGCATCGGCTTCACCGTGCGGCACGCCATGGTCACCAACGTCAAGGGCAAGTTCAACGACTTCAGCGGCTCGCTGCACCTGGACGGCGGCGACCCGACCGCGTCGACGGCCTCCATCGACGTCAAGATGGACAGCATCGACACCGGTTCCGAGGACCGCGACGGGCACCTCAAGAGCGCGGACTTCTTCAAGATCGAGGAGTTCCCGACGATGACCTTCCGCTCCACCAAGGCGGAGGCGCTCGGCGACGAGGACTACCGCATCACCGGTGACCTGACCATCCTCGGCACCACCAAGCCGCTCACCATCGACCTCGAGTTCAACGGCGCCGCGAAGGACCCGTTCGGCAACGAGCGCGTGGGCTTCGAGGGCAAGGCCGAGATCAAGCGCTCCGAGTGGGGCCTGACCTGGAACGCGGCCCTGGAGACCGGTGGCGTCCTGATCTCCGACAAGATCAAGCTCCACTTCGACATCTCCGCGATCCGCAACGCGTGACCCCGTCGCCGCGGTTCAGCAGGTGCGCCGGTACGGGAGATCCGGGAGGTACGTCTTCCAGGCGGCCCCGGACAGGCCCGAGCCGGCGCGCTCGCAGACCTCGGTGACCAGATGGTTCGGATTCAGGTCGTACCGCTGCACGGGAACATGGGCGCCGGAGGCGTAGAGCGTGCCGTCGGCGCCGAACGCGAGGGCGCGGATCTCGTCGCCCGGAGTGGGCAGCGTGGTCCCCAGGAGCCGTTGGGACGCCAGGTCCCACAATTGCAGGCTGCCGGCCGCACCGGCGACGGCGAGCGTACGGCCGTCGTGGGAGAAGGCGAACGCGGTCACCGCGGCAACGGCGTCGGTCGCCGGGTCCGACGTGGTGCCGTCCAGCACACCCAGGCGCGCCCGCGCCGCCCCGTCCCACAGCGTCACCCGGCCCAGCACGTCCCCCGCCGCCAGCCGTGAGCCGTCGAGACCGAAGGCCGCGGTGGTGATCAGGTCCTCCCCGAGCACGCGCGGCTCCATGCGTCCGGCGCGCAGATCGGCGACCAGTCCCTCCCGGGTGACCAGACCGGCACCGTCGGAGCGGAGGGCGAGGCCCACCCCCTCCGAGTCGGAGCCGGCGCTGTCGCTGGGCCGCGCACTGCGTACGGTCTTCACCCGCCGGTGCTCGTCCACGTCCCACACCTCCACGGTCGGGCGTGCCGTGGACCGGTACACCAGCAGGGTGCGGCCGTGGGCGTCGAGGGCCAGGCCGTCCACCGCGAGGGACCCGTCGGGCTCGGCGCCGACGGTCACGGTGGCACGGCCCCGACGGGTCGCGAGGTCCCACACCGTGATCGGGGTCCGGTCCGGCGGTGTGCGCTCGTCGGTTTCGTACGGCGCAGGGGCGGTCGCCAGGTGTGCGCCGTCGCCGCTGAGCGCCATGAGGTCGGCGCAGGGTTCCGTGCCGGGGCACGGCTGTGCCGGCGGCTCGAACACCACCCTCCCCGTACGGGTGTCCAGGACCTGCACGCGTCGCTCGCCGCCCGTCTCCACGGAGCGGGCCAGGACCCGGCCGTCGTCGGAGAACGCCGCACGGTACGCCGTGGGTTGCTGCCACCGTGCCGTCGTGGCGGTGCCGAGGGCCAGTGAGCGGACGACGGTCGCGGAGCCGCCGAGGTAGCGCACCACGTGCGCGCTCCGGTCGTAGACGATGTCGTCCCACTCGTCCGCGACGATCCGCCGGCTCAGCACGGGCACCTGCGGATGGGCCGCCCGCCACACCACGAGCCGGTTCGGTCCGGTGCCCACGAGGAAGGTGCCGTCCCCGCCGGGCCACACCTGGGTCAGCCCGTCTGCCCGGGCGGACAGGGTCCCGCGGCCGGTACGCGGATCCCAGCCGTGGACCCCGTCCTCGCCGGCGACGGTGAGCGTGCGGCTGTCCGGGGTGAACTCCAGTGCGTGGTCGCGGCATTCGGCCACGCGTGCCTTCGCCGTCCACGGCGCCGAGACCTTCCGCCGGTGCGCGAGGTCCCAGAGCTGCAGCGTGCGGCCCCCCGTGCACAGGGCGAGCCACCGGCCGTCGGGGCTGGCGGCGAGGCCGGCCACGCCACCGTCCGGTTCGGGGATCCGCAGCGTCGGGCGCCCGGTGCGCGGGTCGTAGGCGTGCACACCGCCGTCGTCCCAGTCGACGGCGACGAGGGCGCGTGCCGTGAAGTCGAACGGGGTCTGCATCGCGTCCACGCCGGGCAGCGTCCTGGTCACCCGCGCCGACCGCACGTCCCACAGCTCGATGCGGTCCCCCGCCAGCAGGGCGAGGGTGCGGCCGTCCGGGCCGACGGCGGCCGGGACCCCGTCCATCAGCCTGCCGGGGCCCGGCGCGGACAGTGTCAGCCGCCGGGTGCGCAGGTCCCAGACCCGGACCCGGTCCGCCGTCACCGACACCACGGACCTGCCGTCCGCCGTCAGCCGGTGCACGTCGTTGCCCGAGCCGTCGAAACCGGCGTCCGCGCCCGGCACCGCGAACACGTCCTCGTCCCGCTGCGCCGTCGCCCCGATCAGCGCCGACCGGGTCTCCGTCGTGTCGGCCAGCCGCGCGGCGGCGACGCTGAGCCGCATCGCCGTGCGCGGGTCGGAGAACCGCATGCCGTCCGCGACCGCGGCGACCCGGCGGGCCTCGGCCTCCACCCGGCGGCGGTCGCTGGTGCGGTTCTGCTGCCAGGCGGCCGCCCCGGCGACGAGCGCGAGGACGAGGAGGGTGGCGAGGGCGCCGACGAGTCCCCGGCGCCTGCGGCGCTCGCTCCTGCGGGCCGCACCGCTCGCCGTCAGGAACGCCCGCTCCGGCGCGGTGAGCGTCGCTCCGGCCAGCTGTTCCTCGGCCATGGCCAGCCGGGTGCCCCGGTACAGGGCGCCCGGGTCACGCCCGAGGTCGTCCCAGCCGCGTGCCGCCTCGGTCAGCCGCCGGTGCACCCGCAGCTGCTCGCGCTCCTCGTCGATCCAGCCGGACAGCCGGGGCCAGGCGGTGATCAACGCCTCGTGGGCGAGGTCGACGGTCCCCCGGTCGAGCGTCACGAGCCGGGCGCGCGCGAGGCGGTCCAGGACGAGGGAGACGTCGGCGGCGGGCGTCGGGTGGGCCGACGGACCCGTGAAGTCCAGCTCGGCGCGGTCCACCGGGCGGCGGGTGTCCTGGGAGCCCTCGCCGGGGGTGATGAGCCGCAGCAGGACCAGTCGGGCGAGCTCCGCGTGCTCGGCGGAGAGGTCCGCCCAGACCTCCTCGGCGCTCTGCGCGATGGCCCCGTGGACGCCGCCCGCGGCCTCGTACGCCTCCTCGGTCAGGGCCCGGCCGCGGCGGCGGCGCCAGGTCTCGCGCAGGACGTGCGAGAGCAGCGGGAGTCCACCGGGCTCGTCGGCGATCTCGTCGATCAGGCGGGCGGTCAGGGCCCGTTCCACGATGTGCCCGGCGCTCTGGGCGGGCTTGACGATCACCTCGCGCAGCTCTTCCGGGTCCATCGGGCCGACCAGCAGGCCCGACTCCCCCAACGCGTCCGCCAGAGACCGGTGTTCGGCGCAGCGGCCGTAGAAGTCCGCGCGTACGGCGATGACGACCCGCAGCCCGCTCTCCGGCTCCCGGGCGGCGAGCAGCAGGTCCAGGAAGGCCCGGCGTTCGTCCGGGTCCCGGCAGAGGGTGAAGACCTCCTCGAACTGGTCGACGACGACCAGGGTTTCACCGGTCCCCGCCGGTCGCAGGGCGTCGGCGTGGGTGCGGACCGGGTGCGGGCCGGGGGTGAGGACGCGGATCGCGGCCAGCTCGCGCTCGGCGCGCAGGACCGGGATCAGTCCGGCCCGCAGGAGCGAGGACTTGCCGCTGCCGGAGGGGCCGAAGACCGCGGTGAAGCGCCGGTCGCGGACCCGCTGCCGCAGGGCCGTGACGAGCCGGTCGCGGCCGAAGTACCGTTCGTGGTCGCCGGGTTCGAAGCGGGCGAGTCCCTGGTAGGGCGGTTCCGTGCCGTCGTCCCGGCCGGCGGCCGCCTCGCGGACCTCCCGGTCGGCCTCCTGCCAGCGGCGCTCCCACTCCCCGGGGTCGCCCCCGCAGGCCACGGCATAGGCCAGGGCCACCTGGAGCGAGGGCAGTTGCTCGCCGGCCGCGGCCTGGGAGAGCGCGGTCACCGAGAAGTGGGCCCGGCGGGCGAGTTCGCGGTAGGTGGGGCCGCCGGCCTCCTGGCGGAGCTTGCGGAGTTCGTACGCGAACCTCGGCACCGGTCCGGCGGCCGGATCGACCGGGGTCTCCCGACGCCCCATGTGTCTTCCGTCTCCCCCGTGTCCGCCCGCGTCCCCGTGTCGTGGACGCCTGTCCGCCGCCGCCACCCTAAGGAACCCTCCGGACCGCCCGCAAGGTTCCGCCGCGCCCGCCACCAGGCACTTTGTTTTGTTCACAGTGGCGTGCGGTGGCTGCTGAACAACGCGCCGAGCGCTGGACTCGTGGTCAAGGGCCTCGCTCCGGGGGCCGGTACCGCGGCGGGCGGTCCCCGCGCACCGACACCACGAGAGACGACATGACCCTCACGGACGGGGCGGCGACACCGCCCTCGCGCACGGCCCGAGGTGTCCTCACGGGGGTGGGACACCTCGGGCAGGGCACCCCGCTCGCGCCTGCCGGGCGGCACCGCTTCCCCCTCGCGCGCCGGGCCTGGGCCTACTGGCTCGGGTGCGCGGGATTCGCCGTGCTCCTGGCGACGACGACGGGACTCGGCCCGCACCGGGTCTGGGGCATCTGCGCGGCGGTCGGCTACGGCACGGCGGCGTTGCTCTCCGCCCGGGACCCGCGTGCCGGGAGCCGGGCCGGGGCGTGGGCCGCGCTGCTCGGCGCGGTGCTGGTGCCGCTGGTGGTCCTCGTCGTCGCGGGCGCGGCCCAGTCGGAGGTCGGTGTCGTCGAGCGTTCGGGCGAGCTGCTGCTGCACACGGGCAGCCCCTATCTGCCGCATCCCTCCCACACCGTGGACTACGACCCGTATCTGCCCGGCATGGCGCTCTTCGGTGTCCCGCGCGCTCTCCTCGGCGCCAGTCCGCTCGCCGACGCCCGCGTCTGGTTCTGCCTCGCCTTCCTGGGCTGCATGGTCCTCGCCGGGCGGCGACCGGCCGGGAGCCCGGGCGGTCCGGCGCCGGTGCGCGCGGTGTCGCTGCTCGCCGGTTTCCCCGCGGTGGCGCTGCCGCTGGCCGTCGGCGGGGTGGACCTGCCGGTGGTCGGGCTGATGTGCCTGGGGCTGGCGCTGGCGGGCCGGGGCGGCTCGGGAACGGCGGCCGGGGTGGCGATGGGCGCGGCGGCCGCGCTGAAGTGGACGGCGTGGCCGCTGCTGCCGGTGGGGCTGGTCCTGCTCGCGGTCACGGCGAGCCGCCGCACGGCGCTGCGGGCGGCTCTGGTCGCGCTGTCCGTGGCGGTCGCGGCCGTCGTGCCCGTCGCCCTGGCCGACCCGCACGCCTTCGTCGAGCACGTGGTGCTCTTCCCGCTCGGCGAGGGGGGTGTCCGCTCACCGGCGGCCAGTCCGCTGCCGGGCCATCTGCTGGCCGTGCACGTGCCGGGCGGTGCCGCTCTGGCGACGGGCGCGCTCGTGGCGGCGGCGCTGGGGGTGACGGTCTCGTTGCTGATACGGCCGCCCCGTACCGTCCGTGCGGCGGCGGACCGGCTGGCGGCCGGCCTGGGTCTCGCCATCTGCCTGATCCCGGCGACCCGCTTCGGTTACCTGGTGCTGCCGCTGGTCCTGGCGGGCTGGTTCCGGTGCACGGCGAAGACCGCCGGCCCTGCCGTTGCCCGCCGGGTGTCCTGAACGGCACGCGGTCGGCGGCTGAATCGCGCCCCTTGTGCGGGAGTTCACAGGATTCCCATAATCCATCAACAGATTTGACCGGCCCATGTCAGGACCTTGGGCGGACCTTTTGATGCCCAGGCATGGCATGAACCCGTCATAGCCACCCCCCACCTGGAAGAGGCATCCCGTGAAGAAACTCCTCACTGCCGTCAAGAGATGTCTGGCGGTCGGAGCCGCCGCGCTCGCGATCGCCAGCCTCCAACCCGTGTCGGCCGCCCAGGCCGCGCCCTCGCCCGTCGTCGGCGGCAGCCGTGCCGCACAGGGCGAGTTCCCGTTCATGGTCCGGCTGTCCATGGGCTGCGGCGGGGCGCTCTACACCCAGCAGATCGTGCTCACCGCCGCGCACTGTGTGAACGGCACCGGGGCGAACACCGGCATCACCGCGACCGCGGGTGTCGTCGACCTCCAGTCCAGCACCGGGCGGGTGCAGGTGCGGTCCACGTACGTCTACCGGGCCCCCGGGTACAACGGGGACGGCAAGGACTGGGCCCTCATCAAGCTCGCCTCGCCGATCAACCTGCCCACGCTGAAGATCGCGACGACGACGCAGTACAACACCGGGACCTTCACGGTCGCCGGGTGGGGTGCGGCCACCGAGGGCGGGGCTCAGCAGCGGTACCTGCTGAAGGCCACCGTGCCGTTCGTGAGCGACGCGACCTGCCGGGCGTACAGCGGGTACAGCGGGCTCATCGCCAACGAGGAGATCTGTGCGGGGTACTCCTCGGGCGGGGTCGACACCTGCCAGGGGGACTCCGGTGGGCCGATGTTCCGGCGGGACTCGGCGAACGCGTGGGTGCAGGTGGGCATCGTGAGCTGGGGCATAGGGTGCGCGCGGCCCAACGCGCCCGGGGTGTACACCGAGGTGTCCACGTTCGCCTCGGCCATCGCTTCTGCGGCGGCGTCCCTGTGAGGTGACGGGGTTTCGGTGCGGTGTTCCGCGGGTCCGGTGCGTCGGGTGCCGGGCCCGCGGTTCTCGCCCCCGCCGCCCCTACCCGTCCCGTCCCCAGGGGGCGCTGCCCCCCTCGCCCCCCGATTCGGGGGCGCTGCCCCCGGGCCCCGCTCCTCAAACGCCGGAGGGGCTGAGATCGAACGCGGAGGGGCTGACATGCAGAGGCCGGAGGGGCTGAGATTAGAGGCAGGCTTCAGAAACCGCCCCCGCCGAAATCGCCGCCGCCCCCGAAGTCGCCGCCGCCCCCGAAGTCGCCGCCTCCGAAGTCGCCGAAGTCGCCGGAGCCGAAGTCCGAGCCGGACAGGTCGCCGCCCTCGTAGCCGCCGCCGAAGTCGCCGTAACCGGAGCCGTAGTCGGCCGCGTAGGCGGGCGTGGCCATCATGCTGCCGAGGACCGTGCCCACCAGGAGGCCGGGCAGGAGGCCGCCGCCGAAGTAGCCGCTGGCCCAGGGGCCGTAGGCCGGGCCCGCGTCCCAGTAGGGGCGGCGGCCCCGGTCGGTGTCGACCTCGCGCATCACCGGGTCGCGGCCGTCGGCCAGGCGGGTGGCGTCCGCGGCGCAGACCGGGACCTCGCGCGGGGCACCGCCGGGCGGTGTCCAGGTGGCGTCGGTGACGGAGGGGCCGTGGCGGGGGTCGAAGAAGCAGGGGACCCGGCGCTCGGGCAGCGGCCGGCCCTCGCGGCGCGCGGCGAGCTGGGCCAGGGAGAAGCGGCCGTCCTCCAGGGCCTGGGTGACGGCCCGTACGTCCTCGGGTCGGGTGGCCGCCGCCATGAAGGACTTCGCCTGCTCGTACGCGTCCAGCGCCCGCTCGTAGTCCGCCCGCATCGCGTCGTCGGCGCCCGCTTCGGCGGGGTGGAAGTCCAGCCGGTCCAGTTCCTCGCCGAAGGCCGTGATGTCCTCGTCCACGACCACCCGCAGCTTCTCCAGCGCGGCCCGCTGCTCCTCCGCGTGCCGGCGCCGGTTGCGCCGCACCAGCGTGTACGCGCCCACCCCTCCGGCCACGAGCACCGCGCCGACCGTGATCAGTGCCGTGCCCGACACCCCGTCGCCGTCGTCCGCGGAGCGCCAGGTCGAGGGGGCCGAGCCGCCCATGTTGGTGAGCGCGGCGGCGGTGAAGTCGGTCAGCTGGGTGCGGGTGTCCTCGCCCCCGACGGTGGTCACCAGATTGCGTACGGCCGCCTTCGGCAGGACCGAGGAGTCGGCACGGGCGTCGAAGGCGTCGCCGAGCCGGACCGCGTAGACGCCGGTGACGCCGGTCGCCGTGCGCAACTTGGTGAACAGGTCCTTCTTCGGGTAGTCGGCGGGCAGCACCGCCACGAACAGCGGCTTGTCCGCCTTCGTGATCCGGTCCGCCAGGGCGTCCGCGTCCTTGGCGGACAGCTGGGCCGCGGCGGCCGGATCGACGTAGACCGGGCTCTCGCGGAGGGCCTGGCCGATCTCCGAGACGCTGGTGGCGGCCGTGGTGGCCGACGCGGGCGGGGCGGTCCCCGCCAGGGCGGCCAGGGCCATGAGCACCAGGGCGAACAGCAGCCCCGGAAGGCTTCGGGTCCGTACTACGGCCTGCGCGGTGGCCTTCATACTTCGACGCTACCCGAAGCCTCCCGGAAGAGACCTGCCCGGCCGCCCTCAGATCGCCCGGTACGCCTGCGCCAGCTTCCGCACCGCCTCTGCGTAGCGCCCGGTCAGAAGGAGGTGCTCGGCGTCGGCGAAGGGCGCGGCGAAGGCTGCCGTGATCCGCCCGTCCGCCTTCCGCTGGACGATCAGCCGGGCCTTGTCGACGAGGGCGCGGCCCCTGTCGCCGGCACCGGCCCGCTCGGCCGCCCCGGCCGCGGTCGCGAGCGCGGCGAGCGTCGCCGGCCCGCCCTCCGGCACCGCGGTGCGGGTGGTCAGGCCCCAGCCGTACGGGAACTGCGGGTCGTACGTCGGGTCGCCCACGTTGATCGGCAGCTGGGCTTCGGACCTCGGCCAGGTGACGGGCAGCCGGCCGGTGAAGGGGCGCCTGCCGTACAGGACGTCCGCGACGCCGTCGCCCTCGGTCCCCGGCAGCCAGGAGGCGACCAGGGCGTCGATGTCGCCGAGCCGGCCGCCGACGAGCTGCGGCCGTCCGGAGACGATCAGCACCGCGCACTTCATGGCCGCGCACACCTTGTCGACGGCGGCCCGGTCGGCGGCGGACAGCTCCAGGTCATGGCCGTTGCCGACGTCCCCGACGCCCTCGGCGTACGGGGTCTCGCCGACGACGACCACGCCGACGTCGTGGCCGGCGGTCGGGGCGGAGGCGTCCTGGGAGTACGTCAGCGCGGCGGAGTTCTTCCGCATCGCCTCCAGGATCGTCGTGCCGGGGGTGATGTCGCCGGAGGAGCCCTGCCAGGTGACGGTCCAGCCGCCGCTCTGGTTGCCGATGTCGTCGGCGTTCGATCCGGCGACGTACACCTTCTGCGACGTCCTCAGCGGGAGCACGCCACCGGAGTTCTTCAGCAGCACCTGCGAGGCGGCGGCCGCCTCGCGGGCCACGGCCCGGTGGCCCGCGGAGCCGATCCCCGGGGCACCGCTCGTGTCGGCGTACGGCTTCTCGAAGAGCCCGAGCCGGAACTTCTGCGTGAGGATGCGGGAGACGGCGTCGTCGATCCGCCGCTCACTGACGCGCCCGGCCCGCACCTCCGCGACGAGCGCGGTGCGGAAGTCCTTGTAGGCGTACGGCGCCATGACCATGTCGACACCGGCGTTGACGGAGGTGCGGACGTCCGAGGCGTAGTCGCCGGGGATCTGGTCGATGCCGTTCCAGTCGCTGATGACGAAACCGTCGAAGCCGAGCCTGCCCTTCAGGACCCCGTTGATCATGTCGGCGCGGGCGTGCATCTTCACCGGGCCCAGGCCGTCGCCGACGATGTCGAGCGAGGAGTACGACGGCATGACCGTGCCGACGCCCCGGTCCACGGCCGTCCGGTAGGGGGCGAGGTGCACCGCGTCCAGCTGCTTGCGGGTGACCGTGGTGACGCCCTGGTCGATGGTGTAGGAGCCGGTGGTGGAGGAGCCGTACGCGGTGCCGCCGTCGCCGAGGAAGTGCTTGGCGGTGGCGAGGACCTTGTCGTCGTCCTTGAGCTCGCGTCCGTCGCGGGGGCCCTGGAGGCCCTGGACGACGGTCTCCATGGACTCGACGAGGGCCGGGTCCTCACCGAAGGACTCGTAGGAGCGGCCCCAGCGTTCGTCACGGGTGACGCAGAGACAGGGCGCGAAGTCCCAGGGGACGCCGGTGGCCCGGACCTCGGCGGCGGTCACGGCTCCGGTCCGCTCGGCGAGCCGGGGATCGCGGGTCGCCCCGATGCCGATGTTGTGGGGCATGACCGTGGCGCCGACCAGGTTGTTGTGGCCGTGCACGGCGTCGACGCCGTAGATGAGCGGGATCTGGAAGCGGGTCGCCCGTGCCCGGAGCTGGAAGGAGTCGATCATCCTCGCCCACGCCTCGGCGGTGTTCGGCGTGGGGGTCGAACCGCCGCCGGAGAGCAGCGAACCGAGGTCCTCGGCGGTGATGTCGGCCCCGGTGCCGACGGCTCCGCGCTCGGCCTGCGTCATCTGGCCGGCCTTCTCGGCGAGGGACATGCGGGAGAGGAGGTCCGCGACCCGCTTGCGCACCGGGAGCTTGGCGTTCAGATACGGCAGCCCGTGCGCGTCGATCACGACCTGCGGGGTCTCGGCGGGCGCCTTGGCGCCGGTCACGGTGAGCTTGAGGGGGACGGTCTCGGCGGCCTCGGCGGCCGCCTTGTCCTTGAGGGTGTGGACCCGGACGGTCCGGGTGGTGCCGGATGCGGTGCCCGCCGGGAAGGTCAACTCGCCCTTGAGAGCGGTGTAGTCGGAGGGGGAGGCGGTGCCGCCGGCCGTCTCGTAGGCGACGGTGACGGGCTCGTCGATCGGTGCGGAGCCGGTGGTGGCGACGGTGACCTTCACGGTGGCCGTGCCGCCCTCGTCGACCGGGTACACGGCGGAGTCGGTGAGCACCGAGGCGCGCAGCGACTGGTCGGCCTTTCCGTACAACTCGACGCCGTCCAGGGCGAACCGGCCGGGAGCGCCGACGGGCAGGGTGAGGGCGTACCCCCACATCTGCGTCAGTCCGAGGACGTGGTCGATGCCTCCGACGGGCTGGTAGTCGGTGCGGTACACGAAGTCCGTGAAGGGGATCTCGATCTGCTTCCAGCCGGAGAAGTCGTCGGTGAAGGACGTCGTCCACAGCTCGGAGGCCTCGCCGTTGGCGCCGCCGTCCTTGAGTTCGAGGGCGATCTTCCTGCCGTTGTCCTGTCCCTCCCACCAGAGGCGGATGCCCTTGTGGGCGGACCAGTCGTGGGCGGGCTCGGCGAAGGCGAAGTCGTGCGTGAAGCCGCCGTAGCCGCTGATGTCGTAGGTGCCGGAGAGGACCTGGTCCCCCTCCGGGGCGTCGTCCCGCTTGCTCAGCGCGAGAGTCGGCGGGTCGTCGGTGTCGCCGCCCCAGGTGAAGATGCCGCCCGCGGGCGGGTTCGCGAAGGGCACCTCGCCCTCGAAGCGGTCGACGGGGACCGGTGCGGGATCGTCGGCGGCCCGGGCGACGGCCAGGGGCAACAGGGAGGTGAGCAGGGCGGCGGAGACGAGCAGGGCGGTTCTTCGCATGGACCTTCCCTCGGCTCTCAGGGTTCACACAGGACTTACCTCACGGCGTGAGTGAACTGAGGGCTCGCGGGTCCGTCAAGACGTCCGTCGGCCATGAGCCCTCGGCGAGGCCGGTGAGTTCGCCGAGGGCTCCTGCTGAGGGCTACTCGGCCGGTTCGACGCCCGCGCGCAGCAGGCCGTAGGTGTACGCGTCCTCCAGGGCCTGCCACGAGGCCGCGATCACGTTCTCGGCGACGCCGACCGTCGACCACTCGCCCGAGCCGTCGGACGTGGAGATCAGGACGCGGGTGGTGGACTGGGTGCCGTGGACGCCTTCGAGGATGCGGACCTTGTAGTCGACGAGGTCGAGCTTGGCGAGCTGGGGGTAGATCTTCTCCAACGCCACACGCAGGGCCCGGTCCAGGGCGTTGACGGGGCCGTTGCCCTCCGCCGTGGCGACGATGCGCTCGCCCTTGGCGAAGAGCTTCACCGTGGCCTCGTTGGCGTGGGAGCCGTCGGGGCGGTCCTCGACGATCGCCCGCCAGGACTCGACGGCGAAGTACTTGAGGGGCTTGCCCTGGACCTCGGCGCGCAGGAGGAGTTCGAAGGAGGCGTCCGCCGCCTCGTACGTGTAGCCCTTGAGCTCGCGCTCCTTGACCCGTTCGACGACCCGGCCGACCAGCGCGCGGTCGCCGCCGAGGTCGATGCCGAGTTCCTTGCCCTTGAGCTCGATCGAGGCGCGGCCCGCCATGTCGGAGACCAGCATCCGCATGGTGTTGCCGACCTGCTCGGGGTCGATGTGCTGGTACAGGTCGGGGTCGACCTTGATCGCCGAGGCGTGCAGCCCTGCCTTGTGGGCGAAGGCCGAGACGCCGACGTAGGGCTGGTGGGTGGAGGGGGTGAGGTTGACGACCTCGGCGATGGCGTGCGAGATCCTCGTCATCTCGCGGAGCCTGCCGTCGGGGAGGACCTTCTTGCCGTACTTCAGCTCCAGGGCCGCGACCACCGGGAACAGGTTGGCGTTGCCGACCCGCTCGCCGTAGCCGTTCGCCGTGCACTGCACGTGGGTCGCGCCCGCGTCCACGGCGGCCAGCGTGTTGGCGACCGCGCAGCCCGTGTCGTCCTGGGCGTGGATGCCGAGACGGGCGCCGGTGTCGGCGAGGACGGTGGCGACGACGGCCTGGACCTGGGCGGGGAGCATGCCGCCGTTGGTGTCGCAGAGGATGACGACCGCGGCGCCGGCCTCCGAGGCCGCCCGTACGACGGCCTTGGCGTACTCCGGGTTGGCGCGGTAGCCGTCGAAGAAGTGCTCGCAGTCGACGAAGACGCGGCGGCCCTGCTCCCTGAGGAAGGAGACCGTGTCGCGGACCATCTCCAGGTTCTCGTCCAGGGTGGTCCGCAGGGCCAGCTCGACATGCCGGTCATGCGACTTGGCGACCAGGGTGATCACCTCGGCACCGGAGTCGAGGAGGGCCTTGACCTGCGGGTCCTCGGAGGCCTTGGCCCCGGCCCGGCGGGTCGCGCCGAAGGCGACGAGCTGGGCGTGCTTGAAGTCGATCTCCTCGCGGGCGCGGGCGAAGAACTCGGTGTCCCGCGGGTTGGCGCCGGGCCAGCCGCCCTCGATGAAGCCCACGCCGAAGTCGTCCAGGTGCCGTGCGATGGCCAGCTTGTCCGCGACGGTGAGGTTGATGCCCTCCCGCTGGGCGCCGTCGCGCAGGGTGGTGTCGAAGACGTGGAACTGATCGTCGAGCTCGCTGGTTGCGGTCATGGTCTCAAGGCTCCTGAGGATTGGATCTCGGTCGTACCGGAATGACCGGCTCCACCGCCCCCACATACTCCCTCGCGCTCTCGCCTCCGGCTGCGGGTGGGCCAGAAAAAGCGAAAAACCCCTCGCGGGTGCGAGAGGTCTGCGCGCGGGTCGAGGACGACGGTGTCCACCCGTACCTGGTCGTACGTGGCGGTCACTGCGGACCGGCGCGCCTGCTGCCAATAATCATGGCGAACGAGAGCACGGGGGAAGTCTGGCACAGACCACCCCCGTGCTCACCCTCCGTCTCAGGATGCGAGCACTGCGCAGCTCATCGGAGGTGTCGTACGAACACGTCGGTGCCGTCGTTGGTGTCGCCGGCCGGGATCAGGGCGGGATCGGAGGACTGGAAGAGGATCCGGCGGGCCCCGTCGGCGATCCGGCCCGGCAGGACGTCGGCGGTCGCGGTGCCGCCGGTGGTGTCGGGGGTGACGAGGGTGGTGGTGCCCTTCCTCAGGTCCCGCAGATAGACGGGGTACTCCTTGCCGTACCGGCTGCCGGGCTCGGTCACCTCCGACGTGAAGGTGAGCCAGCGGCCGTCGGCGCTGATCGCCGCACCCCGGGTGGAGACCTCGCCGGGGCCGCCCTGGGTGCCGTGGATGCGCTGGTTGGTGCCGGTGCGGAGGGTGTGCACGAACACGTTCCAGCTCGCGTCGGTGTCGTCGGGGACCAGGTGGGTGTCCCGGGACTCGAAGACGACGGTGCCGCCGTCGCCGCTGATGGACGGGTTCAGCGACTCCTTCTCGGTCCCCGAGCCGTCGTAGGAGCGGTCGATCTGGGTGTGCCGGCCCGTGCTGCGGTCGTACATCCAGACGTCGCCCCAGTCGTCGCCGCGCGGGCCGTTGGCGTAGGCGTACGCGTAGACGATCCGGCGTCCGTCGTCGCTGACCGTCGGCTGGAAGGCGTTGCGCGGCTCCCAGGTGGGCCTGGGGTGGCTGATGCGCTCGGTGGTGCCCTTGATGCGGTCGCGCAGGAAGACCACGCTGGTGTGGTCGGCGCTGTCCTGGAGCGTGTAGACGGCGTAGCGGCCGTCGGGGCTGACGGAGATCTGGGCGGGCTGCCCGGTGAAGCCCTCGGGGACCTCGATGCCGAACCCGGTCCGCCTGCCCGTGTCGATGTCGGCGATCCACACCTCCGAGGAGTCGGGGCCGTACTCGGCGTAGACGTGGCGGCCGTCGTCCAGGACCGCCACCAGGCCGCCGAAGCCCGCGAAGCGGAGCTTGCCGGTGTGCGGGTCGCGCACGTACATCCCGCCGTGCGCCACCTCGGGGTCCAGGTCCTCTGCGTCCGATGTCAGGGCGATGTGGCGGCCGTTGCGGCTGATGACCGCGGTGCGCGTGACGCCGTTGCCCGCCTTTCCCTCCGGGGTGACGCTGACCGGCTCGGTGTACGGGGCCCTGGGCGCGGCGCCCGCCGCGGGGCCCGTGAGTGCCGCGGTGGCGAGGGCCGCCAGGAGCGCGGCGGCGAGGCGTTTCCTGCTGTGCATGGTGGTTCCCCCGTGTTCGGTCGTTGTCATTGCAGTGTCCGCAGGAAGACGTCCGACACCCCGTCGGTGTCCCCCTCCACCAGATCGGGTGACGCCGACTCGAACGCGACGACCGTGCCGTCGGCGTTGACGGAGGGGTGTCCGGCCGGCCGGTCGTTGCGGCCGCCCCAGCGATCGACGCTGATCAACTGACGCTTTCCCGTGGAGAGTTCGAGCGCGTACACGGACCGGCCCGAGGTGTACGCCACCCGGGTGCCGTCTCCGGACAGCGAGGGCTCGGTGCCCCCGACCCGGGTCGTGGTACCGGTGTCGAGATCACGGACGGCGGAGCTACGGCCCTGCTGGTAGGCGAGCTTGCGGCCGTCCGCGCCGAGAGAGGGTGCCGTCGCGTGTGCCGCGGCCCTCTCCAGGGTGCCGGTGTCCAGGTCACGGACGTAGACGGCACCGCCCTGCTCGAAGGCGACGTACCGGCCGGAGGAGTCGATCGACGGATGCCCCGCGGCCTCGCCGGTGGGCGCGCTGACCACGTCGGTGTCGCCGCCGTTGAACTCGAAGCGGTACACGCGGGGTTGCGGATCCGGGTCGGCGCCGGTGGCGGGCAGGGTCGCCGCGAAGGTGAGCCACTGGCAGGTGGGGTTCACCACGGGCTGTCCCATCCAGGTGAAGCGGACGCCCTGGTACGAGCCCAGGCTGGTGAGCCTGCCGACCGCACGGTTGCGGACATGGACGCCCGGACCGCCGTCGGCCGAGGGGGCCGCATAGCCGACCATGCGGCCGCTGTAGCAGGGCGTGCCCTCGGACGAGGGTTTCTGGTCGTCCGAGTTGACCTTCGAGAACCAGCCGGGGGTGCTCACGAACACATCGCCCTCCGACGTGAAGGAGACCACCTTGTCCTCCCCCATCACCGGGTCGTGGGAGGCGCCGGCGGGTCCGGCGATCCGCTCGGTGACGGACGGCATCGGCGCCGGGTTCCTCCGCAGGGCGCCGGAGAAGACGAACACGTCGGACTCCGCGTTGGTGTCGCCCGGCACCAGATGGGAGGCCGACGAACCGAACACCACCGCACGGCCCTTGGCGGTCAGCGCGTTGTCCGGCACCTGCGCGTCCCGCGGGAGGGCGGCCCCCCGCGCCCCGGTGCGCAGGTCCCGCACCCGCGTGCCGTCCTCGCCGGAGACGACGGCGTAGCGGCCGTCCGCCGTGACCGAGCCGGGGTTGCCGTCGGCCACCCGACGGGTCGTGCCGGTGCGCAGGTCGTGGACGTACAGGCCGCCGGCGGCGTCGAGGAGGACCCGGCGGCCGTCCGCGGTGATGCGGACCAGGTAGGCGGCTCCGAGGCCGGTGTCCACCTGGGTCCGCTCGCCCGTCGTCCGGTCCCTGACGTAGACGTCGGCGGGATCCTGCTCGCTGTCGACGCGCAGACCGTACGCGACCCGGGTGCCGTCGCCGCTCACCGAGGCCCCGTTCTTCTGGCCCTCCTCGGCCGGCGAGACCAGTGCGTCGGTGCCGGCGGCCGTGTCGCGGACGTACAGCAGTCGGGCACTCCCGTCGCCGTTGCGGTTGCCGAGGGTGTACGCGACGTGCGTGCCGTCCGGGCTGATCGACTCCGCGCGGCCCGACTCGTCGAAGCCGGGCGGGTCCTGGGGCCACAGCCTCTCCGCACGGCCGGTGGCGCGGTCGTACAGGTAGGGGGCCGGGAAGCGGGTGCCCGCCGAGAAGGCGATACGGCTCCCGTCGGCGCTCGGCGTCGGTGAGCTGTACGTGTGGCCGTCGCCCAGGTCGATCTTCGTGACCTCGCCGCCGGACAGGTCCTTCACGAGCAGGCACGGCGTGAAGGGAGCGCAGCCGAAGCCCGGGGCACGGGACACGAAGGCGACCCGGCGGCCGTCGGCGCTGATCGCGGCGTCGCCCGACGGCCCGTCGGCCTGGCTGCCGTCGGCGGCGGTGCTCACGCGCTCGGTACGGGATGCGGTGGCGAGGCGGTCGGTGTGCGGTGCGGCGGAGGCGTCGGCGCCGGTTGCCGCGACGAGCAGGGCCGCGCCCAAAAGGCACACGGCGGCTCTGGACATGTTCCCCCCTGTGGTGTCCAGGAACGCTTGTGGTCCTTTCGAGGCAAACGCACCACCGACCACAGGGTCAATCGGCCTTATTGCGTACAACCCGGGCGGAAGGTCACGCGTCCGCGAGGAGGCTCTCGCCGAGGAACTCCCGCACGTGGCCGAGAATCATCCCCCGGTCCGTCCCCCGCAGCCCGATCGCCACATGGATGGAGAAGCCGTCCAGCAGGGCCCGCAGCCGGGCCGCGAAACGGTCCGGGTCCACGGGACGGAACTCCCCCCGTGACACCCCTTCCGTCAGCAGGGCGGCCAGGTCACGGTGCCAGGCGCCCTCGATCGCGGCCTGGCGCTCACGGGCCGCCGCGTCGGCGGCAGCGCTCTGCGAGCGGTTCCAGACCTCCAGCCAGAGGGTCCAGTGCGGATCGCGGTGGCCGTCGGGGACGTACAGATCGACGTACGCGTCGAGCCGCTCGCGGGCCGGCGCCGAGCGGCCGAGCAGCCGGGCGCGCTCGGCGCCGAGCCGTCCCTCGCTCCACTCCAGGGTCTGGAGCAGCAGTTCGTCCTTGGAGCGGAAGTAGTAGAGGAGGTGGCCGCTGCTCATGCCGACCTCGCGGCCGAGCGCGGCCATGGTGAGCTTCTCCAGGCCCCGTTCGGCGATCATCTCCATGGCCGCGGCGAGGACCTCCTCGCGGGGCGGGGCCTGTCTGCGCCCACCGGCCATGTGTCACTCCTCGAACCAGGTCCTCGGCTGCTGCTGGGTGATGCAGTGGATTCCGCCACCGCCCGCGAAGATCGTACGGGCGTCGACCGGCGTCACCGTGCGCGTCGGGAACAGCCGCCGGAAGATGCCCGCGGCGAGCTCGTCGCGCGGGTCGTCGAAGGCGCAGAGCACGACCTGGCCGTTGCACAGGTAGTGGTTGATGTAGGAGTAGTCGACCCAGTGGCCGTCGGCCTCCAGGACGGTGGGGGCGGGTACCTCGACGACCTCCAGCCGGCGGCCGCGGGCGTCGGTCGCCGACCTCAGCAGACCCACGACCTCTTCGGTCACCTCGTGGTCGGGGTGCGCCGGGTCCGGCTGGACGTGCGCCACGACCACGCCGGGGCGGGCGAAGGCGGCGACGATGTCGACGTGGCCCTGGGTGCCGTAGGTGCCGTAGTCGCCGGTCAGGCCGCGCGGGAGCCAGATGGCCCGGGTGGTGCCGAGTCTGGCGTGGATCTCCGCCTCGACCTGCTCCCGGCTCCAGCCGGGGTTGCGGCCGGCGCCGAGCTGGACGGTGTCGGTGAGCAGGACGGTGCCCTCGCCGTCGACGTGGATCGCGCCGCCCTCGTTGACCAGCGGACTGCTCAGCACCGGCACCCCGGCGAGGTCGGCGACCTGGCGGGCGATCTTCGCGTCGTGCTCCCAGCGGGCCCAGTCCTGGCCGCCCCAGCCGTTGAACACCCAGTCCACGGCGGCCGGTCGGCCCTGCTCGTCCATGACGAACGTGGGGCCGATGTCCCGCATCCACGCGTCGTCCAGCTCGCGCTCCACCAACTCGATGTCCGGGCCGAGCAGTGCGCGCGCGGACGCGGCCTGGCCGGGGCCGTGCACCATCGTCACCGGCTCGGAACGGCGCACCGCGCGGGCCACCGACGCCCAGGCGGCGCGGGCCGCGGCCAGTTCCTCGTCGTCGGTGAAGGTCGGGTTGGGGCCGGGCCAGGCCATCCAGGTGCGTTCGTGCGGGGCCCACTCGGGCGGCATGCGGTAGGTCATCGGGGGTCCTGGGTGTCCTAGAGGAAGTAGAGGCGGTTGAGGGAGACCGAGTCGGCCGGTGCGGAGGACAGCGGCTCCCCGTCCAGCGTGACCAGGCCGGTGCGGCCGTCCACGTCCACCGCCCCGGTACGGGAGTTGAGGCGCAGGTCGGCCGGTCCGATGCCGCGGGTGCCGTGCACGGCGACCCTTCTCCTGCGGGTCGGCAGCCGGTCGTTGCCCTGGTCGAGGGCGGCCCGGGCGACGAAGGCGACGGAGATCTCGGCGGGGGTGGCGCCGTGCGCCCCGAACTGCGGTCCGAGGACCAGGGGTTCGCAGGTGTCGGTGGCCGCTCCGGGGTCACCGACCACGCCGTAGGCAGGGAAACCGGACTTCAGGACGAGCTGCGGTTTGGCGCCGAAGTACTCCGGCCGCCACAGCACCAGGTCGGCCAGTTTGCCGACCTCGATCGAGCCGACCTCGTGCGAGAGGCCGTGCGCGATGGCCGGATTGATCGTCAGCTTGGCGATGTAGCGCAGCACGCGTGCGTTGTCGTGCTCCTCGGGCGCCCCGAACTCGGCCTTCATCTTCCCGGCCATCGCGAAGGTACGGCGGACCGTCTCCCCGGCCCGCCCCATGCCCTGCGCGTCCGAGGAGGTGATGCCGATCGCGCCCAGGTCGTGCAGCACGTCCTCGGCACCCATGGTCCCGGCGCGGATGCGGTCGCGGGCCATGGCGGCGTCGCCGGGCAGGTCGGTCTTGAGGTCGTGGACGGAGACGATCATGCCGTAGTGCTCTGCGACGGCGTCCCGGCCGAAGGGCAGGGTGGGGTTGGTGGAGGAGCCGATGACGTTCGGGACCCCGGCCATCTTCAGCACGTTCGGCACGTGCCCGCCGCCGCAGCCCTCGATGTGGAAGGCGTGGATCGTGCGGCCCTCCAGCACCTTCAGGGTGTCCTCGACGGACAGGCACTCGTTCAGCCCGTCGCTGTGCAGGGCGACCTGGACGTCGTGCTCCTCGGCGACGCGCAGCGCGGTGTCCAGCGCGCGGGTGTGGGCGCCCATGTCCTCGTGCACCTTGAAGCCGCTCGCCCCGCCCTCGGCCAGCGCCTCGGTCAGGGGGGCCGGCGCGGAGGACGAACCCCGGGCCAGGAAGCCGATGTTGACCGGCCAGGCGTCGAAGGCGCCGAACGCGTGCCCCAGCGCCCAGGGCGAGTTGACGCCGACGCCCCACACCGGCCCGAACTCCTGGCCGATGATCGTGGTGACCCCGGACGCCAGCGAGGCCTCCATGATCCGCGGCGACAGCAGATGAACATGGGTGTCGACGGCCCCGGCGGTGGCGATGAGGCCCTCGCCGGACACGATGGAGGTGCCGGTGCCGACGACGACGTCGACCCCGTCGAGGGTGTCGGGGTTCCCGGCCCGGCCGATCGAGCAGATCCGCCCCTCGCGGATGCCGATGGAGACCTTCCGGATGCCCTGCACGGCGTCGATCACGACGACGTTGCTGACGACGACGTCACAGGTCTCCCGCACGGCGGCGGCCTTGAGGTGCAGCCCGTCCCGCGCGGTCTTGCCGAACCCGGCGAGGAACTCGTCGCCGTAACGCTGCGCGTCCTCCTCGACCCGGACCACCAGCCCCGAGTCGCCGAGGCGCAGGCGGTCACCGGCGCGGGGGCCGTGGGTGGCGGCGTACTCGTGGGGGGTGAGGCGTCGGGCCTCGGCGGGGTGGCCTCCGGGACGGCTCATCGGACGCCCCCCTCGTCGAGCGTTCCCGGCACGCCGCGCCGCTCCCCCGCGCCCAGATAGCCGCACGCCACGGCCCGCCGCAGCGCTTCCTCACGAGCGCCGGGCGCGTCCAGCGGCCCGTCGACGAGCCCGGCGAAACCGACGGCCACCCGGGCCCCGCCGATCGGCACCAGGCCGACCTCGGCCGACTCCCCCGGTCCGAACCGCACCGACGAGCCGGCCGGCACCGCGAGCCGCATGCCGTAGGCGTCGGCCCGGGGGAAGTCCAGGCGCGGGTTGGCCTCGAAGAAGTGGAAGTGGGAGGTGACGGAGACGGGCACGGCGGCGGTGTTGGTGACCGTCAGCCGGACGACCGGCTCGGGCTCGGCGTGCTCGGGCCCCGGCAGCAGCGCACCGGGCGCCTGCTCGCCGAGTCCCCCGCCGATCGGGTCGCTGACGACCGCGAGCCGCGAACCGTCGTCGAAGACCGCCTCGACGTGCACCTCGGTGACGACGTCGGCGACACCGGGCAGGACGTCGTCGGGCCCGAGCACCGACCGGGCGCGCTCGACGGCCTCGGCCAGCCGCGCCCCGTCCCGGGCGGCCTCGCACACGGTGTCCGCTATGAGCGCGGTCGCCTCCGGGACGTTCAGCCGCAGCCCGCGGGCTCTGCGCGCGCGGGCCAGCTCAGCGGCCCCGAAGAGCAGCAGCCGATCGCGTTCGGTGGGGGTCAGCCGCATCTCGAACCCTTCGTTTTGAACGCCGCTCAAACTTTAGAGCGCCACTCTAACCGACGGGTACCCGGACATGGCAACGGCCCCGGCTCCGTCGTGACGGAGGCCGGGGCCGGCCGAAGCGGAACGGCTCGGGGCTCAGCCCAGCCTGTGCATCCAGCCGTGCTTGTCCTCCCGGACCCCGCGCTGGATGCCGAGCAGCGCCTCGCGCAGCTTCTGGGTGACCTCGCCGGGCGTGCCGTCGCCGTGGGCCCAGGCGTCCGTCTTCGTCTTGACGTGGCCGATCGGCGTGACGACGGCCGCGGTGCCGCAGGCGAAGACCTCGGTGAGGGCGCCGGAGGCGGCGTCGGCGCGCCACTGGTCGAGGGTGATCACACCCTCCTCGGCGGTGTAGCCGAGGTCGCGGGCGACCTGGAGGAGGGAGTCGCGGGTGATGCCCTCGAGGATCGAGCCGGTCAGCGCCGGCGTGACGATCCGGTCGCCGTAGACGAAGGCGATGTTCATGGAGCCGGACTCCTCGACCTTGGTGCGGGTCACCGCGTCGAGGTAGACGACCTGGTCGCAGCCGTGGGCGGCGGCCTCGGCCTGCGGGAGGAGGGAGGCCGCGTAGTTGCCGCCGGTCTTGGCGTCGCCGGTGCCGCCGGGGACCGCGCGGACGTGGTCCTCGGAGACCCAGATGGTGACCGGCTTGACGCCCCCGGCGAAGTACGCGCCGGACGGGGAGGCGATCAGCATGAAGAGGTACTCGTTGGCCGGGTGGACGCCGAGCGCGGCCTCCGTGGCGAACATGAACGGCCGCAGGTAGAGGGACTCCTCGCCGCCGTGCGGCGGGACCCAGTCGGCGTCCTGTCCGATCAGCGCGTCCAGGGCCTCGATGAACAGCTCCTCGGGCAGCTCGGCCATGGCCATCCGGCGGGCGGAGTTGCGGAAGCGGCGTGCGTTGGCCTCCGGGCGGAACACGGCCACCGAGCCGTCGGCCTGCCGGTACGCCTTCAGGCCCTCGAAGATCTCCTGCCCGTAGTGCAGGACGTGGGTGGAGGGGTCGAGGGAGATCGGGCCGTACGGGACGAGCTGCGCGTCGTGCCAGCCCCGCCCCTCGGTCCACTTGATCGTCACCATGTGGTCGGTGAAGTGGCGGCCGAACCCGGGGCTGGCCAGGATCGCCTCGCGCTCGGCTGCGGAGAGCGGGCTGGCGGAGGGCTTGAGCTCGATCGTGGGCGTCGTCATGAGTGGTTGTCCTTCACCGGTTGTGTAGTGACGGGCCGCGCTCACGCCCTTTTACTGTCAGTGACCAGTGCTAGGACGTCCGAGCATTCCCTCATTCCGCGGCTCCGCGTTCGATTATCGCAAGCGGGGAGCCGGGGAAGAAACGGCGTGAAATGCGACCCAGGGGATGATGGTGACACCCGGCGGGGGACATGCGAAAGCCGCCGGGTGCGAGTGACCCGGCGGCTTCGAATGCTTTTCGAGTGGCCCGCCCGGTCAGCCGGCTACTCGTACGGCCAGCGCGTCGCCGATCTCGGCGGTGCTGCGGGCGGGCTTGCCGATGGGGGCACCTCCCATGCCCTTAAGGCTATGGGGGCGCTCGGCGAGGTCGGCGGAGACCGCCTCCTCGATGCGGGCGGCCTCGGCCTCGTAGCCGAGGTGGCGCAGGAGCAGCGCGACGGACAGGACCGTGGCGGTGGGGTCGGCCTTGCCCTGTCCTGCGATGTCCGGGGCCGAGCCGTGGACGGGCTCGAACATGGACGGGAACTCGCCGCTCGGGTTGATGTTCCCGGAGGCGGCGACGCCGATGCCGCCGGAGACGGCCGCGGCGAGGTCGGTGATGATGTCGCCGAAGAGGTTGTCGGTGACGATCACGTCGAAGCGCGCGGGGTCGGTGACCAGGTAGATGGTCGCCGCGTCCACGTGGATGTAGTCGGTGGTGACCTCGGGGAACTCCTGGGCCACCTTGTTGAAGATGTTCGTCCACAGGTGGCCCGCGAAGGTCAGCACGTTGTTCTTGTGGACCAGCGTGAGCTTCTTGCGCGGACGGGCCTGGGCACGGGCGAAGGCGTCGCGGACCACGCGCTCGACACCGAAGGCCGTGTTCACGGAGACCTCGGTGGCGACCTCGTGCTCGGTGCCCTTGCGGATGGTGCCGCCGTTGCCGGTGTAGGGGCCCTCGGTGCCCTCACGGACGACGACGAAGTCGATGGCGGGCTCGCCCTTGAGGGGCGTGTCGACGCCGGGGAGCAGCTTCGAGGGACGCAGGTTCACGTGGTGGTCGAAGGCGAACCGGAGCTTGAGGAGGAAGCCGCGCTCCAGCACACCGGACGGGACCGACGGGTCGCCGATGGCGCCCAGCAGGATCGCGTCGTGCTTCTTCAGCGCGTCGAGGTCGGCGTCGGTGAGGGTCTCACCGGTGGCGTGGTACCGCCGGGCGCCGAAGTCGAAGTCCTTGGTCTCCAGCTTCACATCCTGCGGAAGGACGGCGGAGAGGACCTTCAGACCTTCGGCCACGACCTCCTGGCCGATGCCGTCACCGGGAATCACTGCGAGATTGATGCTGCGAGACATGCCGGAACCCTACTCCTCGTCCCATGGGATGACACCGCGTGTCCGCGATACGGACATCGGCGCGTGCCGTGGGCGTCAGCCCTTCGGCCGGCGTTCACCCTCAGGTATGGCGGTCGTTGAGGTCCACTGGGAACTTCACAGCCATGGACCTCCCCGACTTCGGCATTCCGCCCCGGCTCGCGCACCGCATGAGCATGGCCGAGCAGCACGAGTACCTGCGGACGAAGCTGACCCGCCGCCGGACGCTGGTGACCGCGGGCGCCATGGCGAGCGGCCTGCTGACGGGCTGCTCCACCGGGGCGTCGTCCACCGCCGGCCCCTCCCCCGCGACCTCGGTGCACGGCTCCGCCGTCGCCCCCTTCGGCCGCCATCTCGCCTTCGGCGCCGACCCGAAGACCCAGATGCGCATCTCGTGGCAGGTCCCGCTCGCGGTCCGCAAGCCCTACGTCCGCGTCGGCCTGCGGCCCGACGACCTGGGCCACCGGATCGAGGCCGAGGTCCGCGCCCTGCACACCCCCGGGCAGACCGGCGTACGCCTCGCGCTCGACCAGTACTACCTGCACGCGGCTCTGGACGGACTGCGCCCCGGCACGACGTACTACTACGGCGTCGGCCACGACGGCTTCGACCCGGCGGACGCGGACCACCGCGCGACCGTCACCAGCTTCCGCACAGCCCCGGCGAGCCCGGAGCGGTTCGTCTTCACGGCCTTCGGCGACCAGGGGGTCGGCACCGCAGCGGCCGCCAACGACAACCTCCTGCTGCGCCAGAAGCCCGCCTTCCACCTGCACGCCGGCGACATCTGCTACGCCGACGCCAACGGCCGGGGCCGGACGTCGGACGGCTACGACCCGGGGTTCTGGGACCTGTTCCTCAAGCAGAACGAGGAGGTCGCGCGGAGCGTGCCGTGGATGGTCACCACCGGCAACCACGACATGGAGGCCTGGTACTCCCCCGACGGCTACGGCGGCCAGCTCGCCCGCTGGTCCCTCCCGCAGAGCGGCTTCGACCCGCGCTCGGCGCCGGGCGTGTACTCCTTCACCTACGGCAACGTCGGCGTCGTGGCGCTGGACGCCAACGACGTGTCCCACGAGATTCCCGCCAACTTCGGTTACACGGACGGAAAGCAGACGAGGTGGCTGGACAAGCGGCTCGGCGAGCTGCGGGCCGCGACGGGGATCGACTTCGTGGTCGTCTACTTCCACCACTGCGCGTACTCGACGTCCTCGCACGCCTCCGACGGCGGGGTGCGCGCCGAGTGGCTCCCGCTGTTCGAGAAGCACCGGGTGGACCTGGTGATCAACGGGCACAACCACGTCTACGAGCGCACGGACGCGATCCGCGGCGGCGAGGTCGGCCGGCCGGTGCCGGTCGGCGGCGCCACCGACCCGACGAAGGACGGGATCGTGTACGTCACGGCCGGCGGGGGCGGGCGTGACCTGTACGGCTTCCCCGTCGGGGTGAAGGAGAGCTACGAGGGGCGCGTGCACGACCACGAGTCCGTCGAGACCTTCCGGTGGACGAGGTCGCAGCAGCCCCGGAAGGAGACGGTGGAGTGGTCGCGAGTGCGCTACCGCGGGTTCTCACTGCTCTCGGTGGAGGCGCAGAGCGGGGCGCGGCCGCGGCTGACGGTGTCGGCGCTCGCGCAGAACGGGGAGCGCATCGACCACTTCGAGGTGCGGCGCGGGGCCTGACGGGCCCGCGCCACACCTCGTTCGGGTGCGGCTCCCGGCTGGGTGGGACCGGTCAGTGACCGGTCGAGCCGCCGTTGTCACGGCGGTCGAGGGCGCGCTGCAGGGCTGCGGCGGCGTTCTTGCGGTCGGACTCGCTCGTACGGGAGGTGTGACGGACTCGACGGCGGGCGGTCGTCTCGGCCATGAGAAATCGACTCCTTCGATGCCGGGGAACCAGGCAAGGGGACAACGAGACGCCGGAAGGGGCGGGGAGCGACGGACCGCAGGGGTTGCCTGCGCGGGGCCCGGCTCACGACCGCCATTCGCTTGATCGAGCGAGACGTTCGGCTCCTACAAAGCTAAGGGAGGTGGGCCGGTCTGTCTCCACAATTACTCGGACTTCCTACTATCTGAGACGGTGGAGTGGATCACACCCCGCTGACCTGCGGTTTCACCGATGCCCTGAGTTCCCGGACAAGCGCTCGGACGACCCCGGTGGATGCGAGCTCGGGGTGGTGACATAACCGACCCGGGGAGTGGGCCGCTCGGGCTCCAGGTCCGCGCTCTCGATGCCCGTCGAGGGCGCGGGGCAGCGAGAGCGCAGGCATGATCGCCAGTCTTGGGGGCCCGAGGGCGTACACCGACCTTTCCGTCTCGGCACTGGCCGGCGAGGTCGGCACGTCTGCGGGTTTTTTGGCCCGCCTCCTGAGGCCCCGTCACCGAAGTCTTGGCCAAGGCCGCCCCCGAGCGACTCGACGTGATCGTGGACTACGTCGGCGGCGAGCATCTGGGCACGACGACCGGGGCGTTGCGGGACCGCGCGGGCGGGGCCTTGTCGGTACGGTCGGCCAGTACAACACGTTGACCGCACCACCGCACTTCCCGGAGGAGGATCTCCTTGAACCGGGGCCTGAATCGGACCTGGTTCTTTTCGTTCTGACACATTGCCAGGAAACCGGCTCCCACCTCGGACGACCCCGAGGTTCTTGTCAGGACGGCGCTATCGGGAGTTAGCCCGGGATGCCGCCAGGGTGGCACAGTCCCGCTATGCGCAATCCCATGCTCCAGCCGTCCATCGCGCTCATCGGGAGCTTTCGGCAGCACTACCCCGAGGTCCTGGCGGCCGCCAGAGTCTTCATGGACGGCGGGCTGACCGTGAAGACACCGCCGATGTCTCGGATCATCAACCACGGGCACGAGTTCGTGCGCTTCGCGTCCGACCCTCCGGAGTCCTCGGACCACGACATCCAGGCAGCGACCCTGGAGAAGATCTTCACCTCGGACCTGGTGTACGTCGTGAACCCCGGCGGGTACGTCGGCCGCACCACCGCATACGAACTGGGACGCGCACACGAACGGGGCCTCCCCGTGTATTACGCGGAGCCGCCGAAGGACTTGCCCATCGACATCGCCGAGGGCACTGTCGTCGACCCGCGCCGCCTGGTACGGATCATCGCCGGGAACGACCGGGGACCCACACCGATCAGGCGTCCACGGGTCGCCGCACAACTGACGGCCGACATAGTCATCTTCACCATCCGCGAAGACCGGCTGAACGTCCTGCTCGTCAGACGCGGCAAGGAGCCGTTCCGCTGGAAGCTGGCGCTCCCCGGCGGATTCGTCCGACCGGGGGAGTCCCTGGAGGACACCGCGCGACGAGAGCTCAGGGAGGAGACCGGCCTGAGCGGTCCCCGCATCCAGCTGAAGCAGTTGCACACCTACTCGCATCCGGAGCGGGACCCCCGGGGCCGGGTCGTCTCAACCGCCTTCCTGGCGATCACCCCGAACCTGCCTGAGGCCACCGGTGCGACCGACGTGTACCGGGCGGACTGGCTCGAGGTCGAGGAATCGCTGTGGGGCGACGACGGCCGTCTCGGCTTCGACCACGGCAAAATTCTCCGGAACGGGCTCGAACACGCCCGGAGTCTGCTTGAACACACGACCGTCGCGGCCGACTTCTGCGACGACCTCTTCACCATCACCGATCTGCGCAAGGTCTACGAGGCCGTATGGGGCGTCGAGATCAACCCGGGGAACTTTCACCGCAAGGTGGTGGAGGAGACCACCGGGTTCGTGGTCAGGACCAACAAGGTGCGCAGGTCGGGTCCAGGCAAGCCGCCCGCCCTGTTCCGCCGGGGCCCGGCCCATGTGCTGTACCCCCCGATGATGCGCGGCTCGCGCACCTCCTAGAACTCGTTCCACCGGCCCGTGCAAGAGGCGACCTGAAGGAGACGACCATGGCGCCCCGCGTTTCACCCCTCTTGCTGGCGAAAGCCGGTGACACCGCCGGCGGCGGGCTCTCCTCCACCTGGTCGTGGGCAGCGGTGATCGCCCTGGCCGCACTGCTTGTCGGCACCTGGCTCACTGTCAATCACCGCCGTCGCGACCGACTCGCCCAGTGGCTCCAGCCCGGCTACGACACGGCGAGCGAGACGCGGATCCTGCTGGACCGGCTGTCGCTCACCACTGCGGTGGAGGGCGTCACAGCCGAACTGCCTGTGTTGGTCGATCTCGTCAGCAAGCTCAGGATCGCCGAACAGCGCTCCCCGAAGCTGCCGTTCGGGGTGATCGTCGCGGAACTGGAGGCGTACCGGGCGAACGTACTGCCGCCGGACTACGCCGCCAAACTCGCCGTGGACGATTCCCTGCTGGAGAGCTACCTCACTCTCGCCCGCATGCAGGGGATCAGACTCGAGGCCGCGCGGGCCGCGATCGTCGTCGTCCAGGGGTTGATCGAGAAGCGGACGCGCAAATAGCGAGCGTGCACGAAGGGGCCGGGCGACAGCCCGGCCCCTTCGACTGCTTGCCCGGTGTCAGCCCATGTGCGGGTAGCCGTACTCGGTCGGCGGGACCAGGGTTTCCTTGATGGCGCGGGTCAGGGTCCAGCGCTGGAGGTTCTGGGGGGCGCCGGCCTTGTCGTTGGTGCCGGAGGCGCGGCCGCCGCCGAAGGGCTGCTGGCCGACGACGGCACCGGTCGACTTGTCGTTGATGTAGAAGTTGCCGGCCGCGTAGCGCAGCTTCTCCATCGTGTACGCCGCGGCCGCGCGGTCGGAGGAGATCACCGAGCCCGTCAGCGCGTAGTCGGAGGCCGACTCCATCTGGGTCAGCATCTCCTCGTACTTCTCGTCCTCGTAGACGTACACCGCGAGGAAGGGGCCGAAGTACTCGGTGGTGAAGACCTCGTTCTCCGGGTCCGTGCACTCGACGACGGTCGGGCGGACGAACCAGCCGACCGAGTCGTCGTAGGTGCCGCCCGCGACGATCGTGCAGGTGGGGTCCGACTTCGCGCGGTCGATGGCGGCCTTGTTCTTGGCGAAGGCCCGCTCGTCGATGACCGCGCCGATGAAGTTGGACAGGTCGGTGACGTCACCCATGCGGATGCCGTCGACCTCGGCGGCGAACTCCTCGCGGAAGCCGCTGTTCCAGATCGAGGCGGGGATGTAGGCCCGGGAGGTCGCCGAGCACTTCTGGCCCTGGTACTCGAAGGCGCCGCGGGTCAGGGCGGTCTTGAGGATCGCGCGGTCGGCCGAGGGGTGGGCGACGACGAAGTCCTTGCCGCCGGTCTCGCCGACCAGGCGCGGGTAGGTGCGGTACTTCTCGATGTTGGCGCCGACCGTCTTCCACAGGTGCTGGAAGGTCCTGGTGGACCCGGTGAAGTGGATGCCCGCGAGGTCGCGGTGCTCCAGGGCGACCTTGGACACCTCGATGCCGTCGCCGGTGACGAGGTTGATGACGCCCTTGGGCAGGCCCGCCTCCTCCAGCAGCTGCATAAGGAGGACGGCCGCGTGGGTCTGCGTCGGGGACGGCTTCCAGACCACCACGTTGCCCATGAGGGCGGGCGCGGTGGGCAGGTTGCCCGCGATCGCCGTGAAGTTGAACGGCGTGATCGCGTAGACGAAGCCCTCCAGCGGGCGGTGGTCCAGGCGGTTCCAGACGCCCGGGGCGTTGGCCGGGGGCTGCTCGGCGAGCAGGTCACGCGCGTACTTGACGTTGAAGCGCCAGAAGTCGACGAGCTCGCAGGGCGTGTCGATCTCGGCCTGCTGGGCGGTCTTGGACTGGCCGAGCATGGTGGAGGCGGCCAGCGTCTCGCGCCAGGGACCGGAGAGCAGTTCGGCGGCGCGCAGGATGATCGCGGCACGGTCGTCGAAGGACATCGTGCGCCAGGCGGGCGCGGCGGCGAGGGCCGCGTCGATGGCGTCCCGGGCGTCCTGCTGGGTGGCGTTGCGGAGGGTGCCGAGGACGGCCTTGTGGTTGTGCGGCTGCACCACCTGGAAGGGCTCGCCGCCGCCCAGCCGCTTCTCGCCGCCGATGGTCATCGGCAGGTCGACCGGGTTGTCGGCCAGCTCCTTGAGCTTGGCCTCCAGCCGGGCCCGCTCGGGCGAGCCCGGGGCGTAGCCGTGCACCGGCTCGTTGACGGGGGTGGGGACCTGGGTCACAGCGTCCATGAGATCCGTAACTCCTTGAACTTGAGCGGGTGTTCGGGCTCAGCCCTTGCTGATCATGCTGCGGACGAAGAAGCGCAGGTTCGCCGGCTTCTCCGCGAGCCGCCGCATGAAGTAGCCGTACCAGTCGGTGCCGTAGGCGGTGTAGACGCGCATGCGGTGGCCCTCGGCGGCCAGGCGCAGGTGCTCGTCGCCGCGGATGCCGTAGAGCATCTGGAACTCGTACTCGTCCGGCTTGCGGCCCGCCTGGCGGGCGAGTTCCTGCGCGATGGAGATCAGTCGCGGGTCGTGGGAGCCGACCATCGGGTATCCCTCGCCCTCCATGAGGATGCGCAGGACCCGGACGTACGCCTTGTCGATCTCGTGCTTCTGCTGGTAGGCGACCTCCGCGGGCTCCTTGTACGCGCCCTTCACCAGCCGCACCCGGCTGCCTGCCTCGGCGAGCCTGCGGGCGTCGGCCTCGGTGCGGAAGAGGTAGGCCTGGATCACACAGCCGGTCTGCGGGAAGTCCTTCCGCAGCTCCTCGTGGATGGCGAACATCGAGTCGAGGGTGGTGTGGTCCTCGGCGTCGAGCGTGACGGTCGTCCCGATGGCGGCGGCGGCCTCGACGACCGGCCGGACGTTGGCGAGCGCGAGCTCGTGGCCGCCGTCGAGCGCCTGGCCGAACATGGACAGCTTGACGGACATCTCCACCCGTTCGCCGAGACCGAGGTCGCGCAGCCGGTCGATCAGCTCCAGGTAGGCGTCCCGGGCGGCGCCGGCCTGCTCGGGCGTGGTGATGTCCTCGCCGACGACGTCCATCGTCAGTTCCAGTCCGCGGCCGGTGAGCTCCTCGATGATCGGCACCACGTCGTCGACGCTCTCACCCGGGATGAAGCGGTCGACGACCTGCTTGGTCACCGGGGCCGCCGAGATCAGACGTCGCATCCGGTCGCTTCGCGACGCGGCAAGAATCACGGGACCCAGCACGGGGCACCTCCACAGACCAGCAGATAGAACCACCGTGAAACCTAAGGATCCCTCCGATCGTCGACCATCGACAGCTGTCACGCATCCGTGCCGCAGATCTCAGACAGATGTATGAAGCGCGGTGCTTTTGCGCGAGAATGCCCGAGTGACTGGGGACTACAAAGGGGACTACCAGGAGCTGGTCGACGAGATCTCGGAGCTCCTGGGCGTCCCGGCGACCTTGGAGAACCGCGACTTCGAGCTGATCGCCTTCGGTGTGTACGACAGTGAGGGCGACCTCGATCCGTCGGCACTGGACCCCGTTCGCACCCGCTCGATCCTGACCCGGCGCTCGACGGCCGCCGTCCGCACGTGGTTCGAGGGCTTCGGCATCACGCGGGCGAGCGCGCCGGTGCGGATTCCGCCGACCCCGGAGGCGGGGGTGTACCGGGGGCGGATCTGCCTGCCCGTACGGCATCGGGGGGTCGTCCTCGGTTACGTCTGGCTCCTGGACTCCGACCCCGGCCCTACCGACCCGCAACTGGACGCGGCCATGCGGGTGACGGCCCGGATCGGCGCGCTGCTCGCGGACGAGGCGCAGCACGGGGCCGACCTGAGCCGGGAGCTGCGGGCGGTGCTGACCGCCGAGCGCGGCTGGCAGGCCGACATGGCGGTGGCGGCCCTGCGCACGGCACTGGGTCCCCGCGGCGACGGCCCGTACGCCGTGGTGTGCGTCGCCCCGTGGCCGTCCGCCGACCCGGACGACGCCCCGTCGGCCCGTACGGTCCCGCACGCGACGGCCCTGTGCACGGTGCCGTGGGGCCCTTCGGCCCAGTCACTGGCGGCGCTGGTCCGCCTCCGGGCGACGGACACCCTGACCCCGGCGAGCTCGGCGGCGGGCCGACTGCTGGAGCGGGCGCGGGATGTGGAGGGGGGCGGGGGTGCGTATGGCGGCGGTGCGTATGGCGGCGGTGCGTATGGCGGCGGCGCCTACGGTGGGACGGGGAGCGGCGGCGAGACGAGCACGGGCGGGCCGGGGAGCGGCAGCGGGCCGAGTGCGGGCGGGCCGGGGAGCGGCGGCGGGCCGGGCACGGGAAGGTCGGGCGGGCCGAGTACAGGCGGGTCGGGCGCGAGCAGGTCGGGCGCGAGCAGATCGGGGGGATCGGGCTCGGGCACGGGCGGCTCGGGCACGGGCGGCTCGGGCGCGGACGGGCAGGGCACAGGCAGGCCGGGCACAGGTGGCTCCGGCACAGGCAGGTCGGGCACGGGCGGCTCGGGCGCGGATGGGCAGGGCACAGGCGGATCGGACTCGGGCAGGACAGACACAGGCAGCTCCGGCACAGGCGGGCCGGGCACGGGCGGATCAGGTGTGGACGGGCAGGGCACAGGCGGATCGGGCACGGTCAGGTCAGACACGGGCGGGTCGGGCACGGGCAGGTCAGACACCGGCAGGCCGGGCACGGATGGCTCGGGCGCGGACGGGCAGGGCGCAGGCGGATCGGGCGCGGGCAGGTCAGGCACCGGCAGGCCGGGCGCACCCGGCTCCGGCACAGGCAGGCCGGGCTCGGGCGACGGCGGGCGATCGACGTCCGCGGAGAAGGAGGGCGGCGGACCCGGCGACACCCGGAGCCGCGGCAACCGAAGCGGCGGCGATCTGCCGGTGCACGGTACTCCGGGCCGCCCGGCGAAGGACCCCGCGGCGGCCCCGCCGACCGTCGCCGCCGGGATCGCCGTGCCCCGTCTGTCCCTCGCCGAGCTCGCCCCCGCCTGGCAGGAGGCGTCGGACGCGGCTCGGGCGGCCCTCGCGGAACCGGGGTTCGGTCCGGTCGCGGAGTGGTCCCGTATCGGCCCGTACCGTCTGCTGACCGCGCTGCCCCCGGAGACGGCCCACGACCCCGTCGTACGCCCGCTCCTCGCCCCCGCCCACCGCGAACTCGCCCGCACCGCCGAGGTCTACCTGGACTGCGCGGGCCAGGCGGGGCGCACCGCCGCGGAGTTGGGCATCCACCGCCAGACCCTCTACTACCGCCTCTCCCGCGTCGAACAGCTCACCGGCCTGGACCTGGACGACGGCGAGGACAGACTGCTGCTGCACATGGCACTCAAGGCGGCGCGACTCTAGGCGGGTTGCTCCGTCTGCGCGCAGCACCACGGACACCGCCCCACCCTCCGTCACGCGACCGCGACCCGGCACCTGACCCTCCCGGCCGGGGATCCCACGCCCTCCCGCCCCGGACCGTCGATAATTATTGAAAATGATTGTCATCATGCTACGGTCAGCGCACCTCACTCTCTTGACCACCCCTTTGCCCGGAGGGTCCCGTGCGCCTGCCTGCCCGCCATCTGCTCCCCGCCGCCCTGGCGTCCACCCTGCTGCTCACCGGCTGCTTCTCGGGCGCCTCCGCCGGGGGCGACGGCACCGGCAAGCGCGTCCGCGTCGCGATGATGCAGCCCCCGCGCTCCGGCCTGTCGCCCCTGACCGACGACGCGTTCAAGCTGTCGCGCTGGTCGACCGCCGAGACCCTGGTCAAGCTCGACGCGGACGGTGACGCCGAACCCGCCCTCGCCACCGAGTGGCAGCAGTCGGGTCGTACCTGGACCTTCGAGATACGCGACGGCGTCACCTTCCACGACGGCACGAAGCTCGACGCCGAGACGGTCGTACGGTCCCTGACCAGAGCCGCCACCGCCGCCCCCAAGCCCCGCATCCTGGACGGCGTCCAGCTGACGGCGAAGGCCGTGGACGCCGACACCGTCAGCGTGACCACCGCCCACGAGGACCCACTGGTCCCGCAGCGGCTCAGCTCCCCCCAGCTGTCGGTCCTCGCCGCGCGCGCGTACACCGGCAAGACCGTGAACCCGGTCGGCGCCGGCACCGGACCCTTCGAGCTGACGAAGGTGAACGGCACCTCCTCCGCCACCCTCGACCGCTACGACGGCTACTGGGGCGCCAAGGCCAAGTCCCCCGGCATCGACGTGCAGTTCGTACCCGACGGCACCGCCCGCGCGGCCGCCCTGCGCAGCGGCGAGGCCGACATCGTCGAGGCGGTCCCGGTCTCGCAGGCCGCCGTCCTCGACCAGGACCTGATCACCGAGGTCCCCATGCCGCGCACCAACACGCTGTACCTGAACACCGGCAAGGGCGCCTTCAAGGACGCCTCGCTGCGCGCCGCCGCCCGCGAGGCGATCGACGCCGGTGCTCTGGTCGAGGGCGTGTACGAGGGGCGGGCGGACGTCGCCGAGGGGCTGCTCGGGCCGGCGCTGCCCTGGGCCGCCGAACTGCGCTCCCCCGTCCGGCGCGCCGAGGCGGGCGGTCCGCGGGGCGCGGAGATCACCATCGGCACCTACACCGATCGCACCGAGATGCCCGAGGTCGCGGCGGCGCTGCAACAGCAGCTCCAGAAGGCCGGGTTCGAGGTGAAGCTGGACGTCCGCGAGTACGCGAACATCGAATCCGACGCGCTCGCGGGTGAGTTCGACGCGTTCGTCCTCTCCCGCGCCACCGTCCTCGACTCCGGCGACCCGGCCGCCTACCTCTACAGCGACTTCGCCTCCGAGGGCACCTTCAACCTCTCGCACTTCTCCGACCGGGCGGCCGACGCGGCCCTGGAGAAGGCCGCCGACACCCCCGTCGGCGACGCCCGCCGCCGGGCGGTCGTCGCGGCCGAGGCCGCCGTACTCGCCCAGGACGCGGCCGTCCCGCTGCTGCACGAGCGGGTGATCCAGGGTGACGCCGCCGGTGTCGTGGGCGCCGCGCACGACCCGCGCGAGCGGGAGCTGGTCACGGCTAGCACCTACGTCAGGTGAGGCCCACGTCCGCCGGGTCGACCCGGATCCTCGGCCTTGCCGCGGTCGTCGCCGCCGTGGGCCTGCTGCCCTGGCTCTCCCACCGGGACCCCGCGCTCACCGTGCTGCGGGCCCGGTCGGCCGAGCAGGAGGCCACCGAGGAGGCCCTGACCGCGATCCGCGAGGACCTCGGCCTGGACGCCGGTCCCCTTCACCTGCTGGGACGCTGGGCGTCGGACCTGCTGCACGGCGACCTCGGCACCTCCTGGGTGTCGGGCCACGACGTCCTGCCCTCCGTCCTCGCCGGGCTCCAGGTGTCGCTGGCTCTGATGGGCGCGGCGCTCGGCGTGGCGGTGCTGCTGGCCGCCGCGCTGGTGGCGCCGGTGCTCGTACGGGGGCGCGGGTCGGCCGGTGCCTTCGCCGCCATGCTCGCCGCCGTTCCCGAGTTCCTGCTGGCCACCGTCGCCCTGCTGGTGTTCGGGGTGTGGCTCGGATGGCTGCCGACGTCCGGCTGGGCGGGTCCGGCCCATCTGGTGCTGCCCGCCCTCGCCCTCGGCGTGCCCGCGGGCGGGCTGCTCGGACGGCTGGTCGCGGATGCCCTGCCCGCCGTGCTCGACGAACGCTGGGTGGAGCTGTGGCGGGGCGCGGGAGTGCGCCGTACGAGGATCTCGGGGGCCGCCCTCAAGCGCGTACTGCCGCCGCTGGTACCGCAGTTCGGCATGGCCGCTGTCGGTCTCGCGGGCGGCGCGGTGGCCGTGGAGCTGGTGTTCGCGGTGCCCGGCATCGGGCGCACGGCCCTCGGCGCGGCCCGCTCGCAGGACCTGCCGCTGCTCCAGGGCTCGGTGCTGGCCCTGCTGCTCCTCGGCCTGGTCGCGGGAGCCGCGGCGGCGTTCGCCCGGCGCCGCCTGCTGGGCCCGGCGCTGCGCGACGCCGGTCTCACCCTGCCCCCGCCCCGACCGGTCCGTACCCACCCGGGCGTCCCGGCCGCGCTGTTCACGGTCCTGGCCGTGACCGTCGGCTGGGGCCTGCTGCGCGATCCGTACAGCGTGGACACGGCCGTCCGCCTCGCCGCCCCGTCCTGGGCGCATCCGCTCGGCACCGACGCGCTCGGCCGTGACGTGCTCGCCCGGCTCGGGCACGGCGCCGCCTCGACGGTCGGCACGGCGGCCGCGATCTGCCTGACCGGCCTGGTAACGGCCCTCGCTCTGGGCTTCCTGCCCGGCGTCGCGGCGGGCGCCTCGGACATCGCCAACGCCCTGCCGCCGGTGATCGTCGGCATCCTGGTCGCCGCCGCGACCGGCCCCGGCACCGGCGGCGCGGCCCTCGCGGTCGCCCTGATCTCCTGGCCCGCCCTGTCCGCCCACGCGGCGGCCCTCGTGCAGGAGGTACGGGCCTCCGCCTTCCTCACCGCGCAACGGGCCATCGGCGCACCGCCGTGGTGGATCCTGACCCGGCACGTACTGCCCTCGGTGGCCGCCCCGGTGGCCCGTCACGCCCTCCTGCGGCTGCCGGGGATCGCCCTGGCCCTCGCTTCCCTGGGCTTCCTCGGCCTGGGCGCCCAGCCGCCCGCCCCCGAGTGGGGTCTGCTCCTCGACGAGTCCCGGGCCTACGTCGAACGCGCCCCGTGGGCCGCCCTCGCCCCGGCCGTGGCCCTCGCCCTGCTGGCCGGGCTCGCGGTGTCGGGGGCGTCGTACACCCAGGGGCGGGGCTTCCAAGCGCGGGGCTCCCGGGGGCGGGGCTTCGCAAGGACACGTCAGGAGGCCGAAGTTGGAGTCTGAGGTGCTGCTGTCCGTCCGCGACCTGCGGATCGGCTTCCACGGGGTGGAGGCGGTGCGCGGGGTGTCGTTCGACGTCCGGGCGCGCGAGGTGTTCGCGCTGGTGGGCGAGTCGGGCGCGGGCAAGAGTCTGACGGCACGGGCGCTGCTGGGCATGCTGCCGCGGGAGGCCACGGCGACGGGCACGGTCGTCCCCGACCTGTCGGGTGCGCGGGGCCGCCGGATCGCCCTGGTCCCGCAGGACGCCCTGTCGGCCCTGTCCCCCGTCCACCCGGTCGGCGCCCAACTCGCCGCCGCCGTACGGTCGGTGCGCCGCGTGGGCCGCCGTGAGGCACACGCCCTCGCGGTGGCCGCGCTGGACCGGGTGGGCATCGCCGACGCGGCCCGCCGGGCCCGAGCCCACCCCCACGAGTTCTCCGGCGGCATGCGTCAGCGGGTGGTGGTCGCGATGGCCACGATCAACGAGCCGGACATCCTGGTCGCCGACGAGCCCACCACCGCCCTCGACACCGACCACCGAGAGCTGGTGCTCGGGCTTCTTACCGAACAGCGGGAGTCGAGGGGCACGGCACTGGTGCTGGTCACCCACGACATGGACGCGGTACGGCGGCACGCGCACCGGGTGCTGGTGATGTACGCGGGCCGGGCGGTGGAGTCGGGCCCCGCACGCGAGGTCCTCGCGCACCCCCGGGCCCCGTACACCGCGGGCCTGCTCGCGTCCCTGCCGCAGCAGGCCCGGCGGCGCCGGCTCGTCGCCCTGCCCGGCTCGCCCCCGGCCCCGGACGCCCTCCCCCCGGGCTGCGCCTTCGCCCCACGCTGCCGGCTGGCGACGGACGTGTGCCACCAACGGGAACCGCAGCCACGGCCGTTGGACGACCGGCTGGTCGCCTGCCACTACGGGGAGACGACATGAGCACACCCCTTCTCGACGTCCGCGACCTGGTCGTGCGATACGGCACGGCCACCGCCGTGGATCACGTGTCCTTCACCCTGTCGCGCGGCGAGACCCTCGCCCTCGACGGCCCGAGCGGCTGCGGCAAGTCCTCCACCGTCCACGCCGTGCTCCAGCTGCGCCGCCCGGCGAGCGGTGAAGTCCGCTTCGAGGGAAGGGAGCTGACCACCCTGACCGACCGCGCGCTCCGGCCCCTCCGCCCCCGGATGCAGCCGGTGTTCCAGGACCCCTACGGCTCCCTCAACCCCCGCCACCGCATCCGGGACGCGGTCGCGGAACCGCTGCGGATCAAGGGGCGAAGGCCCACGGGCGCCCAGATCGCCGAACTCCTCGACCGGGTCGGCCTGGACCCGTCGTACGGTGACCGCCGCCCGCACGAGCTCTCCGGCGGCCAGTGCCAACGCGTGGGCATAGCACGGGCGTTGGCATGCGAGCCGAGGCTGCTGGTGCTGGACGAGCCGGTGTCGGCGCTGGACCCCTCCGTCCGGGCCGGCATCCTCAACCTGCTCGCCGACCTCCAGGACGAACTGGGCCTCGGGTACCTGTTCGTCTGCCACGACCGGGCCGTCGTACGGCATGTCGCGGACCGGGTGCTGGAGATGCGCGAAGGGCGGATCACGCGCGCGTGGCGGCCTCGATGACCTGCCGCAGGCCCTCGGTGAGCGTGTCCGCGTCAGGGGCGCTCTTCGGGTCGAAGGCCCACTGGCCGATCAGTCCGGTCATCAGCGCCAGATAGAACCGCCCGAGGGTGTCGGCGGTCTCGTCCGTCACCTCCGCCTCCTCCACGCCCATCAGCATGGACACCAGACCACGCCCACCCTCGCGCTGCGCTCGGGCCAACTGGTCCCGGACCTCCGGCAGTTGGTCGCCCATGCCCATGATCTCCAGGCTGAGCCGCCACATCGAGCCGGGCCCCCGCATGGTGTCGACGATGTTCGCCCACACCTCCCGGAAGCGCTCCAGCGAGCCGGGCGCGGTGGTGAACCCGGTACCTCCCTCGAAGGAGAGGTCCTCCACCAGCGCGATGTACGCCTGCCCCAGCAGCGCGTCCTTCGACCCGTAGTGATAGCCGATCGACGCCAGGTTCGTCCCCGACTCCTTGACGATGTCCCGCGCGGTCGTCCGCAGGAACCCCTTCTCCAGCAGGCAGCGCTTGGCGCCTTCGAGCAGATCCTCGCGATGTCCCATGCACCCAGCCTATCTAGACAAGCGATTTATACAAGCGTCATAGACAAGCGTTTAAGACGCCCGTACAGTCACCGGCATGACGAACCCGACTCCCGCCGGTGCTCTGGCCGGCCGCCGCGAATGGACCGCCCTCGGCGTCCTGATGCTTCCGCTGCTCCTGGTCTCGATGGACGTCTCCGTCCTCTACTTCGCGATCCCGGCGATCAGCGCGGACCTGGAACCGAGCGGCACCCAGCAACTGTGGATCTTCGACATCTACGCCTTCGTCCTGGCCGGCCTCCTGATGACGATGGGCTCCCTCGGCGACCGCATCGGCCGCCGCAGGCTGCTGCTGATCGGCGCGGTCGCCTTCGGCACGGCCTCCCTCGCGGCGGCCTACGCGCACAGCGCCGAGATGCTGATCGCGGCCCGCGCGGTGCTCGGCATCGGCGGCGCGACCCTGATGCCGTCGACGATGGCGCTGATCCGCACGATGTTCACCGACTCCGGCCAGCGGGCCAGGGCGATCGGCATGTGGTCCGGCGTGATGACGGCCGGCATCGCGCTCGGCTCGGTGATGAGCGGAGTGCTCGTCGAGTACTTCTGGTGGGGCTCGATCTTCCTGGTCAACCTGCCCGCGATGGCCCTGCTGCTGGTCCTCGGCCCGTTCCTGCTCCCCGAGTCGAAGGACCCCGCCCCCGGCCGCTTCGACTGGCCGAGCGTCCCGCTGTCGATGGCCGCCGTCCTGCCCGTCGTCTACGGTCTGAAGGAGATCCCGTCCGAGGGCTTCGAGGTCCGCTACGTCGTCTCGATCACCGTCGGCCTGCTCTTCGCGGCCCTCTTCGTGCACCGCCAGCGCACCTCGGCCGCGCCGATGATCGACCCGGCGCTGTTCCGCGGCCGCGGCTTCGCCCCGTCCGTGGCGCTCAACCTGATCTCCTCGTTCGCCATGATGGGCTCGGCCTTCTTCACCACGCAGTACCTCCAGTCGGTGCTCGGCAAGAGCGCGCTGGAGGCGGCCCTGTGGGCGCTGCTGCCCTCCGTGCCGATCGGCGCGGCCGCCCCGGCGGCGACGGCACTGGTCCACAAGGGCGTCAACCGGGCCTCCGTCGTCACCGCGGGCTTCGCGACCGGCGCGGCCGGCTACGCGCTGCTGGCCCTCGCGGGCACCGACTCCCTCTGGCTGGTGCTGGTCGCCTGCGCGGTGCTGGCCTGCGGGATCGTCGTGGTCATCTCCCTGATCACGGATCTCGCCCTGAGCAGTGCACCCGTGGAGCGGGCGGGCTCGGCGTCCGCCCTGCTGGAGACCGCCGCGGAGTTCGGCGGCGCCCTCGGAATGGCGCTCCTCGGCTCCGTCGGCACGGCCATCTACCGCCACGACATCCCGGCCACGGCGCCGGACGCGGCCCGCGAGACGCTGGGCGGTGCACTGGTGCTCGCGGACCGGGTGCCGGGTCTGGCCACGGCGGCCCGCGAGGCGTTCACCCACGGAATGCGGGGGGCGGCGATCGTGGGGGCGGTCGTGCTGGTGGGGGCGGCGGGCTTGGCTGCGGTGACGCTGCGGCGCATCCCGGTGCACAGCAAGACGCCGGACGAGCCGAGTTCCCTCAGCCCGTCCGGCGTTTGAGGACGAGGCCCCTTCAGGGCCGAAGCGGGGGCCTGGGGGCGGCAGCCCCCAGAACCCACGGCAACCTCAGACCAGGTTCACCGCACGAGCCGAGGTGGCCCCGATCTCCTCCGCGACCTCGGTCAGCACACCCGCGGGCACGGTGTCGTCCACCGTGAGAACCGCCAGCGCCTCACCACCGGCGACCGCACGCGAGACCTGCATACCGGCGATGTTGATCCCGGCCTCACCGAAGATCCGGCCGACCGTGCCGACGACACCGGGACGGTCCTCGTACTTGAGGACGACCATGTGGTCGGCGAGGGCGAGGTCCACGTCGTACTCGCCGACGGCCACGATCTTCTGGAGGTGCTTCGGTCCGGCCAGCGTGCCGGAGACCGACACCTCCTCGCCGCTGCCGAGCGTGCCGCGCACGGTGACGACGTTGCGGTGGTCGGCCGACTCGGAGCTGGTCGTCAGCCGCACCTCGACACCGCGCTCCTGCGCGAACAGCGGGGCGTTGACGTACGACACCGTCTCGTCGACGACGTCCTCGAAGACACCCTTGAGGGCGCTGAGCTCCAGCACCTTCACGTCGTGCTGGGTGATCTCGCCGTACACCTCGACGTCGAGGCGGACCGCGACCTCACCGGCGAGCGCGGTGAAGATCCGGCCGAGGCGCTCGGCGAGCGGCAGGCCCGGCTTGACGTCCTCGGCGATGACGCCGCCCTGGACGTTCACCGCGTCGGGCACGAGCTCACCGGCGAGGGCGAGCCGCACCGAACGGGCGACGGCGATACCGGCCTTCTCCTGGGCCTCGTCGGTGGAGGCACCGAGGTGCGGGGTGGCGACGACCTGGTCGAACTCGAACAGCGGGGAGTCCGTGCAGGGCTCCTTCGCGTACACGTCGAGACCGGCACCGGCGACCCGGCCCTCCTTGAGGGCGGAGTACAGCGCCTCCTCGTCGACGATCCCGCCACGGGCCGCGTTGACGATCCGCACGCTGGGCTTGACCTTGCGCAGCGCCTCGTCGCCGATGAGGCCGACGGTCTCGGGGGTCTTCGGCAGGTGGACGGTGATGAAGTCGGAGACCTCGAGCAGCTCGTCGAGCGACAGCACCTTGACGCCCATCTGGGCGGCACGGGCGGGCTGGATGTAGGGGTCGTAGGCGACGACCTTCATCCCGAACCCCGACATGCGCTGGGCGACGAGGGCGCCGATGCGGCCCAGACCCACGACACCGAGGGTCTTCTCGGCGAGCTCGACGCCCGTGTACTTGCTGCGCTTCCACTCGCCGTTCTTCAGCGCGGCGTTGGCCTGCGGGATGTGGCGGGCGGTGGCGACGAGGAGACCGCAGGCCAGCTCGGCGGCGGTCACGATGTTCGAGGTGGGGGCGTTGACGACCATCACGCCGGCCTTGGTGGCGGCGGAGACGTCGACGTTGTCCA
Source organism: Streptomyces sp. SAI-135 (assembly GCF_029893805.1). NCBI lineage: Bacteria > Bacillati > Actinomycetota > Actinomycetes > Kitasatosporales > Streptomycetaceae > Streptomyces > Streptomyces sp. SAI-135. The sequence goes on along the minus strand of NZ_JARXYP010000002.1, from coordinate 6,383,272 downwards.
GGCCGACGCCGGCTCGTGCGACGACCTTCAGCTTGTGCGCGGCGGCGATGGCCTCGGCGTCCACCTTGGTGGCGGAGCGGATCAGGATCGCGTCGACATCGGCGATGGCCGGGAGCAGTTCGGCTCGGTCCGCTCCGTTGCAGTGCCGGATCTCGAAGTCGGGGCCAAGCGCGTCCACGGTCGCGGGCGACAGCTCTTCAGCGATGAGTACGACGGGTTTCGAGCTCACGTGAGTCCTCACAAGTCCATTGCGGACGGCCGTCCCGACGGCCGCAGGCGGTGGAGGGGCTAGCCGCGTGGAAGACGCACGACGTTGTGGGCCTGACGCGTATGTTGTGCGCCAGTGTAGTGGCGCGGCAGAGGTCGTCTTACGCCTCCGCGGAAGGATCACCCGTCCGTGCTGCGACGGGTTGGACAACGGGGCCGGGGCGTGTCCGCTCCGGCCCCGTCACACGAGGCTTACGCCTCCTCGTCGACCCAGCTCATCAGCTTGCGGAGCTGCTTGCCGGTGGTCTCCAGCAGGTGCTCGGAGTCCTGCTTCTTGTACTCGTTGTACTTCTTCAGACCGCCGTGGTACTCGGCCATCCACTCACGGGCGAAGGTGCCGTCCTGGATCTCGGCGAGGACCTTCTTCATCTCGGCCTTGGTGGCGTCCGTGATGATCCGCGGGCCGGTGACGTAGTCGCCCCACTCGGCGGTCTCGGAGATCGACCAGCGCATCTTCTCCAGGCCGCCCTCGTACATGAGGTCGACGATCAGCTTCAGCTCGTGCAGGCACTCGAAGTACGCGATCTCCGGCTGGTAGCCGGCCTCGGTCAGCGTCTCGAAACCGGCCTTGACCAGCGCGGCCGTACCACCGCAGAGAACGGCCTGCTCACCGAACAGGTCGGTCTCGGTCTCCTCGGTGAAGGTCGTCTTGATGACGCCGGCGCGGGTGCCGCCGATGCCCTTGGCGTACGACAGCGCGAGCGCGAAGGCGTTGCCCGACGCGTCCTGCTCGACGGCCGCGATACACGGAACGCCGCGGCCCTCCTCGTACTGGCGACGGACGAGGTGACCCGGGCCCTTCGGGGCGACCATGCAGACGTCGACGTTGGCCGGCGGCTTGATGAAGTCGAAGCGGATGTTCAGGCCGTGGCCGAAGAACAGCGCGTCACCGTCGTTCAGGTTGTCCTTGATGGACTCCTCGTAGACCTGGGCCTGGATCGGGTCCGGGACCAGGATCATGATGACGTCGGCCTCGGCGGCGGCCTCCGACGGCGTCACCACGCGCAGGCCCTGCTCCTCGGCCTTGGCCTTGGACTTGGAGCCCTCGTGCAGACCGACACGCACGTCGACACCCGAGTCACGGAGCGACAGCGCGTGGGCGTGGCCCTGGCTGCCGTAACCGATGACCGCGACCTTGCGGCCCTGGATGATGGACAGGTCGGCGTCGGCGTCGTAGAACAGCTCGGCCACTTTGGGTTCTCTCCTTGAGTGCAGGTGTTGCGTCCCACCGTATGACGGCGGGGTGGGATGAAGTTCCGGGGTCTCGGCATACGGGCGGCCGGAGCCGCCCGTAGCCGGTGTCAGGCGCTGCGGTCGAGGGCGCGCAGCGAGCGGTCCGTGATCGAACGGGCGCCGCGGCCGATCGCGATGGTGCCGGACTGGACCAGCTCCTTGATGCCGAAGGGCTCCAGCATCTTCAGCATCGCGGACAGCTTGTCGCTGGAGCCGGTGGCCTCGATCGTGACGGCCTCCGGGGAGACGTCGACGGTCTTGGCGCGGAACAGCTGGACGATCTCGACGATCTGGGAGCGCGTCTCGTTGTCGGCGCGCACCTTCACCAGAACGAGTTCGCGCTGCACCGCGGAACCCGGCTCAAGTTCGACGATCTTCAGGACGTTGACGAGCTTGTTGAGCTGCTTGGTCACCTGCTCCAGCGGCAGTTCGTCGACCACGCTGACCACGATCGTGATCCGGGAGATCTCGGGGTGCTCGGTGACACCGACCGCGAGCGAGTCGATGTTGAAGCCGCGGCGCGAGAACAGGGCGGCGATCCGGGCCAGGATGCCCGGGGTGTTCTCCACCAGGACGGAGAGCGTGTGCTTGGACATGGTCTGCTTCCTTTACGGCTCTCAGTCGTCTTCGTTGTCGCCGAAGTCGGGGCGGACGTCCCGGGCGGCCATGATCTCGTCGTTGGAGGTGCCGGCGGCGACCATCGGCCACACCATCGCGTCCTCGTGGACGATGAAGTCGACGACGACGGGACGGTCGTTGATGGAGTTCGCCTCCTCGATGACCTTGTCCAGGTCCTCCGGGCGCTCGCAGCGCAGGCCCACGCAGCCCATCGCCTCGGACAGCTTCACGAAGTCCGGCACGCGCGTGCCCTTCGCGTCCGGGTTGATGTCCTCCGGGCCGCTGTGCAGCACGGTGTTGGAGTAGCGCTGGTTGTAGAAGAGGGTCTGCCACTGGCGGACCATCCCGAGAGCGCCGTTGTTGATGATGGCGACCTTGATCGGGATGTTGTTCAGGGCGCAGGTGGTCAGTTCCTGGTTGGTCATCTGGAAGCAGCCGTCGCCGTCGATCGCCCAGACCGTGTTGCCCGGCACGCCGGCCTTGGCGCCCATCGCGGCCGGGACCGCGTAGCCCATGGTTCCGGCGCCGCCGGAGTTCAGCCAGGTGGCCGGCTTCTCGTACTGGATGAAGTGCGCGGACCACATCTGGTGCTGGCCGACGCCCGCCGCGAAGATCGTGCCCTCCGGGGCGAGCTGCCCGATCCGCTCGATGACCTGCTGCGGGGACAACGAGCCGTCGGCGGGCAGGTCGTAGCCGAGCGGGTAGGTCTCGCGCCAGCGGGACAGGTCCTTCCACCAGGCGGTGTAGTCGCCCTGGTGGCCCTCGCTGTGCTCCTTCTGGACGGCCTGGATCAGGTCCGCGATGACCTCGCGGGCGTCCCCGACGATCGGCACGTCGGCGGCGCGGTTCTTGCCGATCTCGGCCGGGTCGATGTCGGCGTGGACGATCTTGGCGTGCGGGGCGAAGCTGTCCAGCTTGCCGGTGACACGGTCGTCGAAACGGGTACCGAGGGCGACGATCAGGTCGGCCTTCTGCAGCGCGGTGACGGCGGTGACCGAACCGTGCATGCCCGGCATTCCCACGTGCAGCGGGTGGCTGTCGGGGAATGCGCCGAGCCCCATCAGGGTGGTGGTGACGGGAGCTCCGGTGAGTTCCGCGAGGACCTTCAGCTCGGCGGTGGCGCCGGCCTTGATGACACCGCCGCCGACGTAGAGGACGGGCCGCTTGGCCTGGGTGATCAGCTTGGCGCCCTCGCGGATCTGCTTGGCGTGCGGCTTGGTCACCGGGCGGTAGCCGGGCAGGTCCATGACGGGCGGCCAGGAGAAGGTCGTCTTCGCCTGGAGCGCGTCCTTGGCGATGTCGACCAGGACCGGTCCCGGACGGCCGGTGGAGGCGATGTGGAAGGCCTGCGCGATGACCCGCGGGATGTCCTCGGCCTTGGTGACGAGGAAGTTGTGCTTGGTGATCGGCATGGTGATGCCGACGATGTCCGCCTCCTGGAAGGCGTCCGTGCCGATCGCCTTGGAGGCCACCTGGCCGGTGATCGCCACGAGCGGCACCGAGTCCATGTGGGCGTCCGCGATCGGGGTGACCAGGTTGGTGGCCCCGGGGCCCGAGGTCGCCATGCAGACCCCGACCTTGCCGGTGGCCTGCGCGTAACCGGTGGCCGCGTGGCCGGCGCCCTGCTCGTGGCGGACCAGGACGTGGCGCACCCGGGTGGAGTCCATCAGCGGGTCGTACGCCGGAAGGATGGCACCGCCGGGAATGCCGAATACCGTCTCGGCGCCGACCTCCTCGAGAGAGCGGATGAGGGACTGCGCGCCCGTGACGTGCTCGGGGGCGGACTGCTGTCCTCCGGATCGGGGCCGCGGCTGCGGATGGGCCCCGGTGGCCTGCTCGGTCATCGTCATTCTCTTCTCGATGCTGAGGGTGTGAAGCTGAGGTGGGGAGGCTGGGCAACAAAAAACCCCTCGTGCCGTAAGGCAAGCGAGGGGAGCGCGCCGGGTGGGGATCGCTGAGCGGTCTGTGGCTCAGCGTCAGCCGACGCGCTTTCCAAGTACGAGAATTCGGGTGCGCATGAGACTGACCCTCCCCCCGGCACGCACTCACTGTCAAGTGGGTGGGACGGGAGTCTCATTATGTGAGCGGAGGGTCGTCCCACCACCGAGTACGGCCGTCATGCTTCCGGTGTACACCCCGGCCCCGCCTCCGGCGAAGGCGGGCTCCGCCGGGCCGTGCGGCACCGGGTAGTGCCCCGCGGCCAGTGCTCTGCGCAGCCGGTACTCGTCCAGCGGACCCGAGAACGCCATGCCCTGACCGTGGGTGCAGCCCATCGCCCGCAGCGCCACGACCTGTTCGGGCAGGTCCACTCCGTCGGCCACGGACTGCAGCCCGAGGTCCCCGGCGATCCTGAGCAGCCCGCTGGTGATCTTGTGCAGGCGGGCGGACTCCACGACCCCCTCGACCAGACTGCGGTCGAGCTTGAGCACATCGACGGGGAGTCTGCGCAGTGCGGTGATCGCCGCGTAACCGCTGCCGAAGCCGTCCAGGGCGATCCGGACGCCGACACGCCGGATCGCGGTCAGCCGGCGCTCCAGCTCGTCCAGCGAGACCCGGGGGTCGGCGTCGGAGAGCTCGATGACCAGGGAGCCGGACGGCAGTCCGTGCCGGGTCAGCAGGGCCTCGACGGACCCCAGGGGCAACGAGCGGTCCAGCAGCCGCTGGGCGCTCATCCGGACCGCCACGGGCACGGTGAGCCCGCTCGCGGCCCGTTCGGCCGCCTGCTCCAGGGCCTCCTCCAGGATCCAGCGGCCCAGCTCCTGCGTCCTGTCGCTGTCCTCGGCCACCCGCAGGAACTCGGCGGGCGTGAACAGCACGCCCTGCGAGGACCGCCAGCGCGCCTGGGCGCAGACCGACGCGATCCGGCCGTCCTCCAGGCAGACGACGGGCTGGTGCAGCAGGGCGAACTCGCCGTCGTGCAGCGCGGCACGCAGGCGCGTGGCCAGCTCCGCCTTGCGTACGACGTCCTGCTGCATCTGGGGCACGTACAGCTCGACGCGGCCCTTGCCGCCCGCCTTGGCGCGGTACATCGCGAGGTCCGCGTTGCGCAGGATCTCGCCCGCTCCCAGGCCGGGCTCGGCGAAGGCGACCCCGATGGAGGCGGCGACGCGGACATCGTTGCCGTCGATGAGGTAGGGCTGCGAGAGCGTGACCCTGAGGCGGTCGGCGAGCTCCAGGATGTTGCCCTCGCGCGCGGTGCGGTCGCGGGTGCCGTCGCCGACGATCAGCGCGGCGAACTCGTCCCCGCCGAGCCGGGAGGCGGTGTCGCCGTACCGGACCGCGTCCTGCAGTCTGCGGGCGGCCTGGACGAGCAGCTCGTCCCCGGCCTGGTGGCCGATGGTGTCGTTGACCGCCTTGAAGCCGTCCAGGTCGATGAAGAGGACGGCCGTGCCGCGGTCGGAGGAACGGCGGCCGGACAGGGCCTGCTGGACGCGCCGCGTGAACAGGGCGCGGTTGGGCAGGTCGGTCAGCGGGTCGTGCTCGGCGTTGTGCTGGAGCTGCGCCTGCAGGCGCACTCTCTCCGTCACGTCCCGGCTGTTGAAGATGAGGCCGCCCTGGTGGCGGTTGACGGTGGACTCGACGTTGAGCCAGCCGCCGTCGCCGGACCGGAAGCGGCACTCGATGCGGGTGGTGGGTTCTTCGAGGGGGTTGGCGGCGAGGAAGCGCCGCACCTCGTGCACCACGCAGCCCAGGTCCTCCGGGTGGATCAGACCGGCCAGTTCCGTGCCCACGAGTTCCTCGGCGGGGCGGCCGTAGACACCTGCTGCGGCCGGGGAGACGTAGCGCAGGATGCCGTTGGGCGCGGCGATCATGATGACGTCGCTGGAGCCCTGAACCAGGGAGCGGAAGTGGTTCTCCTTCTGGGCGAGTTCCTGGGTGAGGGTGATGTTGTCGAGCAGCATGATGCCCTGGCGCACCACGAGGGCGAGCACGACGGTGCCGCCGGTGAGCAGCACCACCCGGTCCACGCTGCGGCCGTTGAGGACGTTGTAGAGGATCCCCAGGGTGCAGACCGCGGCGGCGAGGTACGGCGTCAGGGCGGCCAGCGACCCGGTGATGGGCCGGGTGACCGGATACCGGCCGTGGTCGCCGCCCTGGGCCCCCTGCGCGGACGGGTGGTGCTGGATCCCGAAGCGCTGTCTGGGCAGGTGCTCGCGCACCACGCGTGTGTGCCCGGCCGGCCGCTGCCGGTCGCTCTCGGGGCGCCGGGGCGCGGCCCAGGGGGCGTAGGCGAGGAGCAGGGACCCGGCGAACCAGCCGGCGTCCAGCAACTGGCCGGAGCGGTAGCTGTTGTGCAGCAGCGGCGAGGTGAACAGGGCGTCGCACATCACGGTCAGGGCGAGCGCGCCGATCGCGGTGTTCACCGCGGTGCGGTTGACCGCCGAGCGCCGGAAGTGCAGGGCCAGGACCATGCTGACGAGGGCGATGTCCAGCAGCGGGTACGCCAGGGACAGCGCGGTGTGCGCGACGCTCGGCCCTTCGGACTTCGCCGCCTGGGCCAGGGCGAGGCTCCACGAGAGCGTGAGCAGCGAGCCGCCGATCAGCCAGGCGTCGAGGCCGAGGCAGACCCAGCCCGCCTTCGTCACCGGCCGCTTGGCGAGGACCAGCAGACCCACGATGGCGGGCGGCGCGAAGCAGAGGAAGAACAGGTCGGCGTAGCTGGGGTTGGGCACGTCCCGGCCCAGGACGACCTCGTACCACCCCCAGATCAGGTTGCCGAGCGAGGCCATCGTCGAGGACAGCGCGAAGAGCAGCCAGGCGGGTCGAAAGCGGACCCTGCGGTCACGGGCGTAGACGAAGCACGACACGGCGGCGGTGGCCGCCGCGGCGCTCAGCCCGAAATCGCCCATGACCAGGGCCACTTCGTGCGAGCCCCAGCCGAGCGCGGAACCGATGGCGTAGCACGCGCACACCAGGGCGAGGAGGAGTTGGTGGACCAGACTCGACCCGCCGCGGGAGGCCGGCGGCCGGGAGGGCAGCGCCCCCCTCGTCGGCCGGACCCGCAGCGCTCCGTCGAGGGTGGTGGCGGGAGACGGGGGCGAGCTCACCGGGTCCTCCCGGTCCGCGCCGCTCCGGGGTCCCGGGGGTCCGGGTGCGCCGGGTGCGCATGCCTCCTGCGGCTGTTGTGCCTGCGGTGATGGCTGTGGTGACCGCCGTGACCGGCGTGGTGGCCGCGTCTGCGCGCGGCCGTGTGCCAGGGTCGGAGCCGGCGGCCCCGCCGCGTCGGATCGTTGGTCCATAGGCCGTGCATCGCCCGTCGCCCCCCTCACAGTCTGCAATGTCCATCCCCGGCGCCGAACGGTGCGCGGCGCAGCCCCTGTCGGGACGATACACCAGTCTCGTCACTCAGGGACATAGTTCCTCTACGCTCCGTGACGACCAGCGGCGATGCGGGCACGGACCGCGTCCGAAAGGTTGCGGAGGGTACCGGAAACGGATTACACGCCTGTTGCGCGCCCGCGCCCGCCAGCGCGCTGCGTACGTGTCACGCGCCGTTCGATCCCGTCGTAAGGATCACGTTGCGCAAGGGCTCCTGGTTCACATAACGGTTCAACTGATCCACCAGCAGGCGCTTGGCGCGCGGCAGGAACGCGGACGTGGGTCCTCCGACGTGGGGGCTGACGAGTACGCCCGGCGCCTGCCACAGGGGGTGCCCCGGGGGGAGCGGCTCGGGGTCGGTGACGTCGAGGGCGGCCGTGATGCGGCCGGTCTCCAGCTCGGCGAGCAGCGCCTTGGTGTCGACGACGGGGCCGCGGGCGACGTTGACCAGGAGCGCGCCGTCCTTCATACGGGCAAGGAACTCGGCGTCGGCCAGGTGACGGGTGGTCTCGTCGAGGGGCGTGGACAGGATGACGACGTCCGCCTCGGGGAGCAGGGCGGGCAGTTCGGCGAGCGGGTGCACGGGGCCGCGCTCCGTGGTGCGCGCGGAGCGCGCGACGCGCGCCACCCGCGCGAGTTCGAAGGGTACGAGCCGGTCTTCGATGGCGGAGCCGATCGAGCCGTAGCCGACGATGAGGACGCTCTTGTCGGCGAGCGCGGGGTGGAACCCGCCGCGCCACTCCCCCTTGTCCTGGGCGCGCACGAACGCGGGGATCCCGCGCAGCGAGGCGAGGACCAGGGTGAGCGTGAGCTCGGCGGTGCTCGCCTCGTGCACACCGCGCGCGTTGCACAACCGCACCCCGGGACGCAGGTGCTTCAGGCCCGGTGTCACGTTGTCGACGCCCGCCGACAGCGTCTGCACGACCTCGACCGAACTCAGGTGGGGCATCGGCCGCAGGACCACGTCCAGGGGCTTCATGTAGGGGACGACGTAGTACGCGCAGTCGGCCGGGTCCGCCGGGAAGTCCTCCTGGCCGTCCCAGAAGCGGTACTCGGGGCCCTCGGGGAGCCCCTCGATGTCGTCGGGCGGGATGGGAAGCCACACGTCAGCACTCATGCTCAGGAGGCTATGTCAGGCGCCCGGGGGCCCAGAGGTTAGGTTGGGGGCCGGAACAGGGAGGGTCACGAGCAGGTGGAGCGCAGGACGATCGGCGCGGCGGCGCTCGCGGTGGGAGCCGTCGGACTCGGGTGCATGCCGATGAGCTGGGCCTACAGCGGGTCGCGGCAGCGGGGCGACGAGTCGGTCAGGGCCGTGCACCGGGCGCTGGACCTGGGCTCGACGCTGCTGGACACGGCCGACATGTACGGCCCGTTCACCAACGAGCTCTTGCTGGGACGGGTGTTGAAGGAGCGCCGCCAGGACGCGTTCGTGTCCACCAAGGTGGGGTTGCTGGTCGGCGAGCAGCACATCGTGGCCAACGGCCGCCCCGGCTATGTGAGAAGAGCCTGCGACGCGTCGCTGCGGCGGGCTCCAGACCGATGTGATCGACCTCTACCAGCTGCACCGCGAGGACCCGGAGGTCCCGGTCGAGGAGACCTGGGGCGCGATGGCGGAGCTGGTACAGGCGGGAAAAGTACGGTCGTTGGGGCTGTGCGCGATGGGGGCGCGGGGCGGGCGCCGCTCCGGCAGCCGGCTGTACGACGCGACGATCCGTCAACTGCGGCGCGTCCAGCAGGTCTTCCCGGTGAGCGCGGTGGAGGCGGAGCTGTCGGTGTGGTCGCCGGAGGCCCTGGAGACGCTGGTGCCGTGGTGTGCCGAGCGCGGCATCGGCTTCCTGGCGGCGATGCCGCTCGGCAACGGCTTCCTGACCGGCACCCTGACCCCGGGCCAGGGCTTCGAACCGGACGACGTCCGCGCCCGCCATCCCCGCTTCACGGCCGAGATGATGGCCGCGAACCAGCCCGTCGTCTCCGGCCTGCGCCGCATCGCGGCCCGGCACGGGCAGGGGGTGACCCCGGCCCAGGTGGCACTGGCGTGGGTGCTGGCACAGGGCTCCCACGTGGTCCCGGTCCCGGGCACCAAGCACGAGCGCTGGGTCACGGAGAACGCGACGGCGACCTCCCTCCGCCTGACCGCCCAGGACCTCACGGAGATACGGGAACTGCCGCCGGCACAGGGGTCGTGGGACTAGCGCATCCACCGGCCGGGCCGGAACCGGGGCCGGGACCGGGACTGCGACCGGGACCGGTGGACGGATCACCGGGCCGGCGGGAGGGGTGGGCGTATCGGGTCCGGGAGATCGGGAACCTGGGAGGCGTGAGCGGTGTATGACAGGTAGAACCCGCCGCTTCGAAGGGACCATGATCGTGCATCGTCGAGCTGTGACGGCCGTGCTGGCCGCGACCACGCTGCTGCTGACGGCCGGCTGCTCCTCCGACGGCGGAGGAGGGGACGGAGCCGGCGGCAGCCCCTCGTCGAGCGGCACGGCCTCGGGGTCCTCCCCCACCCGGCAGGCCGCGGAGGCGACCCCGCCGGCGAAGGGCTCGGTGAAGGTGGTGCGCACGGTCGCCGAGGGCCTCAAGACCCCGTGGGGCCTCGCCCCGCTCCCGGACGGGGACCTGCTCGTCTCCTCACGGGACGAGGGCACGATCACCCGTGTCGACGGGCAGTCGGGCAGGAAGACGGAGCTGGGCCGGGTGTCCGGGGTGTCCGCGGCCGGCGAGGGCGGCCTCCTGGGCATCGCCCTGTCGCCGGACTACGCCTCGGACCACATGGTCTACGCCTACTTCACCTCCGACTCGGACAACCGCGTGGTCAGGATGGTCTACGACGAGCGGAAGGACTCCGGCGAGCAGCTGGGCGCCCCCGACACCGTCTTCAAGGGCATCCCGAAGGGCTTCATCCACAACGGCGGCCGGATCGCGTTCGGCCCGGACGGCATGCTGTACGCGGTCACGGGCGAGAGCGGCAACACCGGACTGTCCCAGGACCGCAAGTCCCTGGGCGGCAAGATCCTGCGCCTGACCCCGGAGGGCGAACCGGCGCCGGGCAACCCGTTCCCGGACTCCCCCGTGTACTCCTACGGCCATCGCAATGTGCAGGGCCTCGCCTGGGACTCGCACCAGCGGCTGTTCGCCTCGGAGTTCGGCCAGGACACCTGGGACGAGCTGAACGCGATCAAGCCGGGCGACAACTACGGCTGGCCCACGGCCGAGGGCAGGTCCGACGACAAGGAGTTCCACAACCCGACAGCCCAGTGGCACACCGACGACGCCTCCCCCAGCGGTGCCGCCTTCGCCGAGGGCTCCCTGTGGATGGCCGGCCTGAAGGGCCAGCGGCTGTGGCGCATCCCGTTGAAGGGCACGGCGGCCTCGGCGGACCCGCAGGCGTTCCTGAAGGGTGAGTACGGCAGGCTGCGCACGGTGGTCTCCGCCGGCGGGGACAAGCTGTGGCTCGTCACCAGCAACACCGACGGGCGTGGCAGCCCGAAGGCCGGGGACGACAGGATCCTGGAGATACAGGTCAGCTAGCCCGGACGCGCTTCCGGGTCCGGGTCCGAGATGACGTCGGGTGCCTCGCCCCCGTCCGGCCCGGCCCGGCGGACGACGACCTTGCCGGACGTGAGATCTATCGGTCCGCGTCCGGGGTCGCCGTCGCCGACGTCCTCGCGGGTCAGCTCCAGCCGGTTCTGTTCGTCATGGGTGTGCTTGCGGCCGGGCGCGAACAGTTCCTCGAACATGTTGAACATGCGGCCTCCCTGCCGGTCTCCTCCACCGTACGCCTCACTCCGTGACGGACGCGTGGAGATCCTCCGCCGGGAACAGCCCCAGCCGGTGTGCCACCGCCGCGGCTTCGCCCCGCCCGGAGACGCCGAGCTTGGCGAGGATGTTGGACACGTGGACGCTGGCCGTCTTCGGGGAGATGAACAGTTCCTCGGCGATCTGGCGGTTGGTGCGGCCGAGGGCTACCAGCCCCAGGACGTCGCGTTCGCGCCCGGTGAGGCCGAGGGAGCGGGCCGGGTCGGCCCGGTCGGGCACCGGGGCCGCGGTCAGGGTGAGGCGGGCACGCCGGGCGAGCAGCAGGACCGCGTCGGCGAGGGGCCTGGCGCCGAGGTGGTCGGCGGCGGCGTGGGCGAGGCGGAGCAGTTCGGTGGCCCGGTCACGTTCGGACTGCTCGGCGCCGCCGGGGGCGGACAGGAGGGACTGGGCGAGCCGGTGGCGGACGCGGGCCAGGTCGTAGGGGCGCTCCAGGGGTTCGACGACACTGAGGGCCTCGTGCCAGTGGTCGGGGGTGTCGGCGTTCTCGGCGCGCAGCAGTTCGGCGCGGAGCCAGCGGTCGTGGGCCAGCCAGACGGGCGCGTGGGTAGCCAGCGGCCTGGCGGCCTCCCGGATGCGGTCGAGGATCTTCGTGCGGCCCTGTTCGGCGACGGGCAGGCCGAGGCTGTCGGCCTCCATGGCGGCGGCGGTGAGCAGCAGCGGCCAGGCGTAGCGCTGGGTGCCGGGCGGGAAGCCGGAGTCCAGGACCCGTTCGAGTTCGGCGCGGGCGTCCAGGAGGCGGCCCTCGCCGGCGGCGACTCCGATGGTGATGTCGGCGAGGGGGAGTTCATGCTGGGGGGCCTGGTCGTGGGAGCCGAAGTACCCGCGCGCGGAGGCCAGTTGCCGTGCGGCCTCGGTGAGGTTGCCGCGGGCGAGCGAGAGTGCGGCGCGGTTCACGGCGTGGAAGCCGCGGGGCTTGGCGCTCTGGCCGACCCGCTCCGCCTGGGAGGCGGCCTCCGCGGCCCGGTCCCACTGGCCCAGCGAGTAGAGGGACTCGGCGAGGTTGCCCCAGATCCAGGCCTCCTTGTCGGAGAGGCCGTGGCGCCGCGCGTGGATCAGCCCTTCTTCCAGGATGTTCACGGCTTCCCGGGAGCGGCCGATGCTTTCGAGGGAGGAGGGCAGGTTGACGTAGGCACGGCTGGCGACGCTGGGGATGCCGTCGTCGAGGGTCCTGCGCAGGACGTCGAACATCTCGTCCAGGCCGGTCCGGACGCTGCCGGACTCCACGACCAGGCCGGCGAGGGTGAGCCGTGCGTTCATCTCGATCTCGCGGGCGCCGACCATGCGGGCGTACTCCACCGCGCGTTCGGCGGCCGAGAAGGCCTCCGGGCCGGGGACGTGCACATGGGACCAGTTGGCGACGGTGGACAGCACCTCGGCGTGCACCTCGGACGGCGGCAGTCCGCGGACCAGGTCCTCGGCGGCGGCCAGTTCGGCCCAGCCGTCGCCGCGGGCCAGCCCCTGGACGAGATGGGAGCGCTGGACCCAGAACCAGGCGGCGCGCAGCGGGTCGCCGTCGTCCTCCAGGATGTTCAGCGCCCGCTTGGTGATCTTCAGGGCGCGTTCGCGTTCGCCGCCCAGCCGGCCGGCGACCGCGGCCTCGGCCATCAGGTCGAGGTAGCGCAGCGGGGTGGTGGCGGGGTCGCAGCCGCAGGGCGGGTAGACCTCGGTGTAGTCGACGGGGCGCAGGGCGGCCCGGACGTCCTCGGGGGCGGAGTCCCACAGCTCCATCGCGCGTTCCAGGAGCCGGAGTTGCTCGGAGTAGGCGTGCCGGCGGCGGGCGGTGACGGAGGCGTCCAGGACGGCGGGCAGCGCCTTGGCGGCGTCGTGGGCGTGGTACCAGTAGCTGGCCAGGCGCATGACCCGCTCGTCGGCGGGGACGAGCGTGGGGTCGGCCTCCAGGGCTTCGGCGTAGCGGCGGTTGAGGCGGGAGCGTTCGCCGGGCAGCAGGTCGTCGGCGACGGCCTCGCGCACCAGGGAGTGCCGGAAGCGGTAGCCGTCGCCGTCGGGTGCCGGGATGAGGATGTTGGCGTTGACGGCGACGCGCAGCGCCTCGATGAGGTCGTCCTCGGCGAGCCGGGTGACGGCGGCGAGGAGCCGGTACTCCACGGTGGAGCCGCCCTCGGCGGCGACCCTGGCGACCCGCTGGGTGCTCTCGGGCAGCCCCTCGACGCGCACCAGGAGCAGGTCCCGGAGCGAGTCGGTGAGTCCGGTGCCGCAGCCCTCGGTGGCGCAGACGGCGAGTTCCTCGACGAAGAAGGCGTTGCCGTCGGAGCGTTCGAAGATCTCGTCGACCTGGGCGGGGTTCGGTTCGGTGGCGAGGATCCCGGCTATTTGGCGGCTCACCTCGTCCCGGTTGAAGCGGCCGAGTTCGATGCGGCGGACCGTGCGCAGCCGGTCGAGTTCGGCGAGCAGGGGGCGCAGCGGGTGGCGGCGGTGGATGTCGTCGGCGCGGTAGGTGGCGAGGACGACCAGACGGCCGGTGCGCAGGGTGCGGAAGAGGTAGGCGAGGAGGTGCCGGGTGGAGGCGTCGGCCCAGTGCAGGTCCTCCAGGGCGACGACGACGGTGCGTTCGGCGGCGACCCGTTCCAGGAGGCGGGCGGTGAGTTCGAAGAGGCGGGCCATGCTCTCCTCGTCGTGGCGGCCGCCGCTCCGGACCGGGATCGCCTCGCCGACCTCGGGCAGCAGCCTGGCCAGTTCCTCCTCCTGGCCCGCGGCCGCGGCGGCCAGTTCGTCGGGCAGGGCGCGGCGCAGGGCGCGCAGGGCGGTGGAGAAGGGGGCGAAGGGCAGTCCGTCGGCGCCGATCTCGACGCAGCCCCCGAGGGCGACGACAGCGCCCTGCCGGCAGGCGGCGGTGGCGAACTCCTCGACGAGCCGGGTCTTTCCCACACCGGCCTCGCCGCCGAGCAGCAACGCCTGCGGCTCTCCCGCGGCGGCGCGGGAGAGCGCTTCGTTCAGGCTGTTCAACTCTTCGGTGCGGCCGACGAACACGGGACTGACGGACCTGGTCTCCACGGGCCCGAGCATGGCACGCGGGTCCGACACCACGTCACCCGTTTTCGGGGCGGGCCCGGTGTCCCGACCGGTCCCGATCGCAGGGAGGACGGCCGCGGTGGTGACCGCGGGGACGGACAGAGCCGTGCGGCCGTCCTCCCTTCCCCCGGCGCTCACGCCGTGCGGAGGAACCGGTGCCGCCGGGGGCGGCCGGTATGCGCATCGCTCTCCGCGGTGCGTTCGGCGGCTTCGCGGCGGGCGGCGCGGCGGCCGCGCAGGGTCTCGCGGACGAGCCGCTCGTGCTCGGCCTGGCGGAGGAGTTCGGCGGAACGGTACTGGGAGAGCTCGTACTCGGCATACATGGCGTCGTCCTTGTCGGAGTCGGTTTCCGGCTTCGCTTTCTGCGATGCCTCCACTGTCGTCTCCGAGGGGGGTCCGCCACATCGGGAGAGTTCCGCATCTTCGCGGGCCGGAGGGGCCTTAGACGCGCGGGAGGGGCCTCAGGAGCTCCGTAAGGTACCTACGGATGCCCTAAGACCCCTCGTGACCTGCGGTTGTTCAGCCGGCGGAGGGCAGGTCCAGCAGGACGCCGGTGTACTTGAGGACGGCCAGGAGCAGGCCGACGACCCCGAGCGCGACACCGCCCCACGCGACGGACTTGATCCACCCTGCCTGCGGCCTGCCGGGGGCGCCGAACGCGGGCCGGGCCAGCACGGCGACACCGACGACCAGGGCGAACAGCGCGAAGACGCCGCCCCAGAACGCGGTGGCCTTCCAGGCGTCGCCGTAGCCCTCGTCGAGGAGCTTCGCCACGTCGGAGGAGGTCGCGGTCTGCGCGTGCAGCTGACCGATGAGCGACTGCCGCGCGGAGGCGACGGTGCCGATCCAGCTGCCGGTCAGCGAGACCAGGCCGAGCGCGGCGGAGACGACGGCGCCCGCGCCCTGGCCGACGCCGCTCGGGCCCTCCTTCTGGCCGGCCTCGACGGGCTCGTCGGCGCTCTCGTCATCGATCTCGTCGGCTGCGGCGGCCTCGGCCTCCGTCACCTCGTCGGTCTTGGCGACGCTCACCTTCTGCTCGTCGGTCGTGGCCTCGGCGCCCGTCTCGGCGCCGGTTTCGTCAGCTGTCTTCGTTCCCATGTCGGGCACCGTACGGATCCTGTCTGAGAGGGTTCTTAATGATCGTTCCGGGCTGCACGCTCGCGTGCCTCACGCCACTCGGGGGCGAGAATCGACCACACCTCGAGGTCGTGCCGTACGCCACGATAGGGGTGCGCCTCACGGCGGACTCCGTCGCGGGTCATTCCCAGGCGCCGGGCGACATTGATGCTGGCCGTGTTCCCGGAGGCGGCGACCCATTCGATCCGGTGGATGCCGCGTTCCTCGACCACCCAGTCGATCAGTACCCGCATGGCCCGGGTGATCAGTCCGCGTCCGGTGGCGGCGGGCTCCAGCCAGCAGCCGACCTCGCAGTTGCCCTGGGCGGCGTCGAAGTTGAGGGTGAGCACCCCGCCGACGAGCTTTCCGTCCAGCCAGATGCCGTGGTAGCCGCCGGTGTCGTCGGCGCGCATCCGGGCGTAGCGCTGGAGCGTCTCGCGCGCGGAGGCCACGTCGACGGCCTGGGACCCGAAGGGGATGTACTGCCCGATGAACTCCCGGCCCCGCTCCAGGTTCGCGAGGAACTCCTCGGCGTGCCACGGCTCCAGGGGCCGCAGTTCCGCCCCGTCGTCACCCAGCGATATCGCGTACATCCCCGTCCCGCTCCTTCTCCAGCTCCTCCACGACCTCGTCCAGCCTTTCATGCGCGGCGCGGCACTCGGGCGGTTCGATGCTGATGCGGGGCATGCGGCGGTCCAGCCAGCCGGGCAGCCACCAGTTGGCGCCGCCGAGGAGGTGCATGAGGGCGGGGACGAGGAGCGTGCGCAGGACGAAGGCGTCGAGGGCCACGGCGGCGGCGAGCGCTATCCCGAACATGGCGATCACGCGGTCGCCGCTGAGCACGAAGGCGAGGAAGACGGAGATCATGATGACCGCGGCGGAGTTGATCACCCGGCTGGTCTCGGCGAGGCCGACGCGGACGGCCCGCCGGTTGTCCCCGGTCTCCAGCCACTCCTCGTACATCCGGCTGACCAGGAAGACCTGGTAGTCCATGGAGAGCCCGAAGAGGACCGAGACCATGATCACGGGCAGGAAGGGTTCGATGGGTCCGGCGCGGCCCAGCCCCAGCAGTTCGCTGCCCCAGCCCCACTGGAAGATCGCCACGACCACGCCGAAGGCGGCGGCGACGGCGGCGACGTTCATCGCGGCGGCCTTCAGCGGGATGCCGACGGAGCGGAAGGCGAGCAGGAGCAGCAGACAGCCCAGAGAGATGACGACGCCGACGAACAGGGGCAGCTTGCCGACGATGACGTCGGCGAAGTCGTCGTAGGAGGCGGTCATCCCGCCGACATGGATGTCGAGGGAGGTGCCGGTCTCGGCGCGTGGCAGCACCTCGGTGCGCAGCCGGTCCACCAGGTCGCTGGTCTGCCGGGACTGCGGGGCGGAGTCGGGGACGACCGTGAAGTAGGCGAGGTCGCCGCCGGTGTCGTAGGTCACCGGGGTGGTGGAGGCGATGCCCTCGGTGGTGCGCAGGGTGGCGTCGAGGTTGTCGAGGAGGAGTCTGTCCTCGGCGCCGTCGACCGGCGTCACCAGGGTCAGCGGTCCGTTGACACCGGGCCCGAAGCCGTCCGCGAGGAGGTCGTAGGCCTGCCGGGTGGTCGAGGAGCTCGGGCCGTTGCCCTGGTCGGAGGTGCCCAGCCGCAGGCCCAGGGTGGGCAGGGCGAGGACGGTGATGACCAGCAGGGCGACGGCGCCGAGCAGCTTGGGGTGCCGTTCCACGAAGGCGGACCAGCGGTGGGCGAACCCGGTCGGCAGCTCCGGCTCGGGTCCGTGCTCGGCGAGCCGGCGCCGCTCGCGCCGGCTCAGGGCGCGCATGCCGATGAGGGAGAGCAGGGCGGGCAGCAGCGTCACGGACGCGGCGACCGTGAGGACGACGGTCAGGGAGGCGGCGATGGCGACGCCGTTGAGGAAGCCGAGCCGGAGGATCAGCATGCCCAGCAGGGCGATGCAAACCGTGGCACCCGCGAAGACGACCGCGCGCCCGGTGGTGGTGACGGCGTTCACGACGGACTCGGTGACGCTCAGCCCGCGTTTCAGGCCGCGCCGGTGTCTGGTGACGACGAACAGCGCGTAGTCGATGCCGACGCCTAGCCCGATCAGCATGCCGAGCATCGGCGCGAAGTCGGCGACGGTCATGGCGTGCCCGAGCAGCCCGATCCCCGCGTAGGCTGTGCCCACCCCGACCAGGGCGGTGCCGATGGGCAGCAGCGAGGCGGCGAGCGAGCCGAAGGCCAGGAACAGCACGAGGGCGGCGACGAGCACACCGACGACCTCGGCGGTATGCCCGCCCGAGGACTCGGTGAGGGCGATGGCGCTGCCGCCCAGCTCCACCTGGAGCCCGTCCGCCTCGGCGTCCTTGGCGGTGTCCACGACGGCCTTCGCCTCGGAGGCGTCGATGTCCTCGGCCGCGTCGGCGAAGGTCACGGTGGCGTACGCGGTGTGTCCGTCGGCGCTGACCCGCCCCGCGCCCGTGTCGTCGTAGGGGCTGACCACGGCGGCCACTCCGGGCAGGTCCGCGATCTTGTTCAGGGTGGTGGTCATCGTCTGCTCGACGTCGGCGGCCCGGACCGAGCCCGAGGTGACGTGCCAGACGACGGTGTCGCTGTCGCCCCCGAGGTCCGGGAAGCCGTCCTGGAGCAGCTGGGTGGCGCGGCCCGACTCGGTGCCGGGGACCTCGTAGTCGTTCGAGTAGGCGGACCCGGCGACGGCGGCACCCGCGCTGACCCCGCCGAGGGCGAGGAGCCACAGGAGGACGACGACCAGGCGTCGTCGGACACACCAGCGTGCGAGGGCTGCCACGAACGTGCTCCCAGGGGTGGTGAATTGTGGATCTTTGACCGGGAACAGTCGTTCATGACCTTCATGAGATGAACAGCCCGCAAAGAACGCATGAGCAATGCGTGGACCACTCTTGCAGGCAAAAGTGATCGTTTACCGCCATCGTGCGCTTATTCACAGGAGTGGGAGGCAGATCACAGGACAGTAACGGCCACTCTGTCGTCTCAGTCGAACTGATCGCCCAACGCCATCACCATGACGCCGGCGATCAGCAGCCACAGCGCTCTGCGGGTGCGTCCACGGGAGCCCAGGACGGCGGCGAGGGCGCACACCACGGCGCCGAACGCGTAGGCCGCCGGCACCAGCGCCGGGGCGGAGCCGGCCGCTCGCAGCGCCGCCGCGGCCAGACCCGCGAGGGTCAGCAGGGCGCCGGTGCCGGAGGCCGTCCAGCGGGCCCGCCGGGCGTCCAGCAGCTGGCCGTCGTACTCCTCCTGTATGTCGGATGGCTCGGAATTCGCAGGACCGTTCATGGCGGGCGAGCGTAGCCTGTTCCGCCGAGAGAGCCAGGGCCCGTCCGGCCCCCGACCGAAGCAGGTGCGTTGTTTGAGCGTCCGACCGAGCTCCGCCGTATCCCTTTCCGTCTCTCAGGACTCAAGGAGCCCGTTCACCGATGCCGAACGACATCACCCCGAGGACCTCGCGGACCTCGAATGAGGACCTCACCCGGCTGCTGACCCAGGCCCGCTACCCCCGCAGCAACAGCTACGACGTCCGCTGGGTCATCGAGAACCAGATGGGCCCGAACGCACTGTGGCTGCTGGAGTGGCTCGCGCCCGCCCTGGGCCTGGACACCCTGCGCCCCTGCGCCCGTGTGCTGGACCTGGGCTGCGGCCGGGCCATGACCTCGGTCTTCCTGGCCAGGGAGTACGACGTCCAGGTCACCGCGGCCGACCTGTGGGTCAGGCCCGACGAGAACGCGCGGCGCATCACCGAGGCCGGTTTCGCCGACCGCGTGCTGCCCGTGCACGCCGAGGCGCACGACCTGCCGTTCGCCGAGGGCAGCTTCGACGCGATCGTGAGCGTCGACGCGTACCAGTACTTCGGCACCAATGATCTGTATCTGCCCGAACTGACGCGGCTGCTCAAGCCGGGCGGCCGGATCGGGGTGGTCGTGCCCGCGCTGCGGGAGGAACCGGCGGGGGTCGAACCGCCGGAGCACCTCAAGCCGTACTGGGACCCCGGATACTGGGCGTTCCACTCCGCCGAGTGGTGGCACCGCCAGTGGACCCGCTCCGGAGCCGTGGAGGTCGAGGCCGCCGACTGGCAGGAGGACGGCTGGAAGGACTGGCTGCTGTGGTGCGAGGTGATCGCCGAGGAGAGCCCGGAGGAGTTCCATCGCACGATGGCCCGCGAGGTCGGCGAGATGGTGCGCGTCGACGAGGGCCGCACGCTGGGGTTCGTCCGGGTCGTAGGACGCCGTAAGCAGTAGGCCGTAAGCCGTAGAACGCCACGGCCCCGGAGGCCATCGCCTCCGGGGCCGTACGCGTGTGCGGGCTCAGCCCTCGCCGGCGCCCAGCTTCTCCAGGATCAGTTCCTTGACGCGGGCCGCGTCGGCCTGACCGCGGGTCGCCTTCATGACCGCGCCGACCAGGGCGCCGGCCGCGGCGACCTTGCCGGAGCGGATCTTGTCGGCGACGCCCGGGTTGCCGGCGATGGCCTCGTCGACGGCGGCACCGAGGGCGCCCTCGTCGGAGACGACCTTCAGACCGCGCTTGTCGACGACCTCGTCCGGGGTGCCTTCGCCCGCGAGGACGCCTTCGATGACCTGGCGGGCCAGCTTGTCGTTCAGGTCACCCTTCGCGACCAGCTCGGTGACCCGGGCGACCTGAGCCGGGGTGATGGCCAGTTCGTCGAGCGCCTTGCCGGACTCGTTGGCGCTGCGGGCGAGTTCGCCCATCCACCACTTGCGGGCGGAGGCCGCGTCGGCTCCGGCGTCGATGGTGGCGACGATCAGGTCCAGCGCACCGGCGTTGAGGATCGCCTGCATGTCGAGGGCCGTGATGCCCCACTCGGCGACGAGCCGGTTGCGGCGCACCAGCGGCAGCTCGGGCAGGGACGCCCGGATCTCCTCGACCCACTCGCGCGAGGGGGCCACCGGCACGAGGTCCGGCTCGGGGAAGTACCGGTAGTCCTCGGCCTCCTCCTTCACACGGCCCGAGGTCGTGGACCCGGTGTCCTCGTGGAAGTGCCGGGTCTCCTGGACGATCGTCCCGCCACTGCTCAGGACGGCCGCGTGCCGCTGGATCTCGAAGCGGGCCGCGCGCTCCACGGACCGCAGCGAGTTGACGTTCTTCGTCTCCGAACGGGTGCCGAACTTCTCGGTGCCGTTGGGGCGCAGCGACAGGTTCACGTCGCAGCGCATCTGGCCCATCTCCATGCGGGCCTCGGAGACGCCGAGCGCCTTGATGACCTCGCGCAGCTCACGGACGTAGGCCCGCGCGACCTCGGGAGCCCGCTCGCCCGCGCCCTCGATCGGCTTGGTGACGATCTCGATGAGCGGGATGCCGGCGCGGTTGTAGTCCAGGAGCGAGTGCGAGGCGCCGTGGATACGGCCCGTCGCGCCGCCCACGTGGGTCGACTTGCCGGTGTCCTCCTCCATGTGGGCGCGCTCGATCTCCACACGGAAGGTCTCGCCGTCCTCCAGCTGGACGTCGAGGTAGCCGTTGAAGGCGATCGGCTCGTCGTACTGGGAGGTCTGGAAGTTCTTCGGCATGTCCGGATAGAAGTAGTTCTTCCGGGCGAAGCGGCACCACTCGGCGATCTCGCAGTTCAGCGCGAGACCGATCTTGATCGCGGACTCGACGCCGGTCGCGTTGACGACCGGGAGCGCGCCGGGCAGGCCGAGGCAGACGGGACAGGTCTGCGTGTTGGCGTCCTGACCGAGCTCGGTCGAGCAGCCGCAGAACATCTTGGTCTTGGTGCCGAGTTCGACATGGACCTCGAGGCCCATGACGGGGTCGTACGACGCGAGAGCGTCCTCGTACGACACCAGGTCGGTCGTGGTGGTCACGGTGTAACTTCCCTCTCAGCCCAGCAGGACGTCGTCGTCGCCCAGCCGCTTCAGCTCGCGGTACAGGACGGCGAGGCCGGTGACGACGGCGACCGCGGCCACGGTCGCGTCGATCAGGACCAGCGTGTCGTTCTCGGCGCGCGCCTTCCTGAGCCGCTTGGCGACACCGATGGCGCCGAACGCCGTGGTGGCGATGGACAGATACGTGCCGGACTTGGACTTCTTGAAGTCCTTCGCCTTGGTCAGCTTGCTCACAGCGACGGTGCCTCCTCCAGGAGCGGGTGGCCCCACCTTTCCACGAAGGCGGCCTCGACGGCGGCGCCGACCTTGTAGAGACGGTCGTCCTTCAGGGCCGGGGCGATGATCTGCAGACCGACCGGGAGGTTGTCCTCCGGGGCGAGACCGCACGGCAGCGACATGGCCGAGTTGCCCGCCAGGTTGGTCGGGATGGTGCACAGGTCGGCCAGGTACATCGCCATCGGGTCGTCGGCGCGCTCGCCGATCGGGAAGGCGGTGGTCGGGGTCGTCGGGGAGACGATCACGTCGACCTGCTCGAAGGCCTTCTCGAAGTCCCGCGTGATGAGCGTGCGGACCTTCTGGGCGCTGCCGTAGTACGCGTCGTAGTAGCCGGAGCTCAGCGCGTACGTGCCGAGCATGATCCGGCGCTTGACCTCGGGGCCGAAGCCCGCCTCACGGGTGAGGGAGGTGACCTCCTCGGCGGAATGCGTGCCGTCGTCGCCGGTCCGCAGGCCGTAGCGCAGGCCGTCGAAGCGGGCGAGGTTGGAGGAGCACTCGGAGGGCGCGATGAGGTAGTACGCGGACAGCGCCAGGTCGAAGGACGGGCAGTCCAGCTCGACGATCTCGGCTCCGAGGTCCTTCAACAGCGCCACGGACTCGTCGAAGCGCTGGATGACGCCGGCCTGGTAGCCCTCGCCGCGGAACTGCTTGACGACACCGACGCGCATGCCTTCGACGCTGCCGTTGCGGGCGGCCTCGACGACCGGCGGGACGGGGGCGTCGATCGAGGTCGAGTCCATCGGGTCGTGCCCGGCGATGACCTCGTGGAGGAGGGCCGCGTCCAGGACCGTACGGGCGCAGGGGCCGCCCTGGTCGAGGGAGGACGAGAAGGCGACCATGCCGTAGCGGGAGACCGCCCCGTACGTCGGCTTGACGCCGACCGTGCCGGTGACGGCGGCCGGCTGGCGGATGGAGCCGCCGGTGTCGGTGCCGATGGCGAGGGGCGCCATGTGCGCGGCCAGCGCGGCGGAGGAGCCGCCGCCGGAGCCGCCGGGGATCCGGGTGAGGTCCCAGGGGTTGCCGGTGGGCCCGTAGGCGCTGTTCTCCGTCGACGACCCCATGGCGAACTCGTCCATGTTGGTCTTGCCGAGGATGACGACGTCGGCGGCCTTCAGCCGCTTGGTGAGGGTCGCGTCGTACGGCGGGATCCAGCCCTCGAGGATCTTGGAGCCGACGGTCGTCGGGATGCCCTCGGTGGTGAAGATGTCCTTCAGCGCGAGCGGGACGCCGGCGAGCGGGCCGAGCTTCTCGCCCCTCTCCCGCTTCTCGTCGACGGCGCGGGCCTGCGCGAGCGCGCCCTCGCGGTCGACGTGCAGGAAGGCGTGCACCTTCTCGTCGACGGCTTCGATACGGGCCAGGTGGGCCTCGGCGACCTGGACCGCGGTGAGCTCGCCGGAGGCGATCTTCTCGGCGGTCTCGGCGGCCGTGAGCTTGATGATGTCCGTCATGGCTTCTTAGTCCTCCCCCAGGATCTGCGGCACCTTGAAACGCTGCTGCTCCTGGGCCGGGGCGCCGGAGAGCGCCTGCTCGGGGGTGAGCGACGGACGGACCTCGTCCGCCCGCATGACGTTCGTCAGCGGGAGCGGGTGCGAGGTCGGCGGTACGTCTTGGTCGGCGACCTCACTGACGCGTGCGACCGCGCCGATGATGTCGTCCAGCTGTCCTGCGAAGTGCTCGAGCTCTTCGGGCTTCAGCTCCAGACGCGCCAGCCGTGCGAGGTGGGCGACCTCCTCGCGCGTGATGCCAGGCATGCAGCGATCCTCTGGGGTGAGTGTGTGTGGTTTGGGGCCAATCCTATGGGGCGGCGGCCTCTGGCTGTTAAACGGATTCGCAGGGGGGTGCCGGAATCCGTCGTGGAGCGGCTGCGCATACGTTGTGGCTGGTCGCGCCCCGCGACGGAGCCGCATGTCGATACAGCCCCGGACCCCTGCGGGGCGCTCACTCCGCCGCAGGCAGCGCTGCCCTCGGCCGCTGCCAGCCCCGCGACCCCCGCGCCAGCAGCCACGCCGTCGTCTCCTCCGGTGGCATCGCCGCCGCGACCAGCCAGCCCTGTACGGCGTCGCAGCCCATGTCGCGCAGCCGCTCCCAGGTCTCGTCGTCCTCGACGCCCTCGGCGACGACCAGGAGGCCCAGCGAGTGGGCGAGGTCGACCGTGCAGCGGACGATCTCCGCGTCCTCGGTGTCGACGGCCAGCTTGGCGACGAAGGAGCGGTCGATCTTCAGCTCGCTGACCGGGAGGCGGCGCAGGTGGACCAGGGAGGAGTAGCCGGTGCCGAAGTCGTCCAGGGACATCTTCACGCCGTGCCCGGTCAGCGCGGCCAGGGTGTCCGCGGCCCGGGAGGGGTCCTCCAGCAGGACGTGCTCGGTGATCTCCAGCTGGAGCGCGCCCGCCGGGACGCCGTGCCGGGCGAGACGCGCGGCGACCGAGCCGGCGAAGCCCGGGGTGTGGACGTCCCGCGGGGAGACGTTGACCGCCACCGGGACGTGCAGACCCTGGGCCCGCCACTCGGCGACCTGGGCGAGGGCGGTGTCGAGGACGTACTCGGTGAGGTGGGGCATCAGCCCGGACGACTCGGCGATGGCGATGAACTCGTCCGGCGGCACCTTCCCGCGCTCCGGGTGCACCCAGCGCACCAGCGCCTCCAGGCCGGCGACCTGTCCGTCGAAGCGGACCTTGGGCTGGTAGTGCAGCTGCACCTCGTGGGCGTCCAGGGCCCGGCGCAGATCGCCGAGCAGGCCGAGGCGGTCGGGGGTGTTGGAGTCCCGCTTGGACTCGTAGACCTCCACTCCCGTACGGTCCCGCTTGGCCTGGTACATCGCCACGTCCGCCCGCCGCAGCAGCCCTTCCGCGTCCACGGCGTGGTCGGGGAAGACGGCGACGCCGGCGCTGGCCTCCAGGACGAGGGTGAGCCCGTCGAGGTCGAGCGGGGAGCTGAGGGCGGCGACCAGGTTGCGGGCGACCCGGGTCGCGGAGGTCGTGGAGTCGGCGACCGGCAGTAAGACGGCGAACTCGTCGCCGCCGAGCCGTGCCGCCTCCGCCCCGCGCGGCAGGGCGATCCGCAGCCGGTCGGCGATCTGGAGGAGCAGCCGGTCACCGGCGAGGTGGCCCAGGGTGTCGTTGACCGAGCGGAAGCGGTCGAGGTCGATGAGCATCAGGGCGGACCGGGCGCCGATGCGCTCGGCGTCGTCCAGGGCGGACCAGATGCGCTCCAGGAGCCACTGCCGGTTGGGCAGTCCGGTCAGCGGGTCGCGCAGTTGTTCCTCGGCGCGGGCGCGGGCCATCCACAGGGTGGAGTCGAGCGCGATGAGCGGGATCGCGAACAGCGGGAGCAGCACCGGCTTGGCGGCCGCGACCACGCAGACCAGCGGGGCGATGCCGAGCAGGGCCACCGCGACCAGGCCCTGTCTGACCAGGGCGGTGCGGGCGACGGTCGGCAGACCGGCGTGGCGGGAGGAGTGCAGGTACCAGCCGAGGGCCCGGGTGACCGCGAGATAGCCCACGGCGACCATGATCACCTCGGGGCCGGTGTAGAAGGTCCAGGTGTCGGGGTTCCAGGGGGTCTCGACGGACGGGGACTGGCCGAACACGGCGAGGACCACGGCGCCGGCGGCTATGCCGAGGATGTCCACCGCGCCGTGCAGGATGCCCTGCCGCCAGCGGTGGCGCCGGGCTATGCCGACCAGCAGCACGACGGTGAGGCTGACCATGCCGGCCGGCACCCAGCCGTACAGCAGCAGGACGGCGAGGGTCAGGGCGGCGCCCGATCCGGTGCCGCCCCACCAGCGGGCCCGGCCGAGGGCGACCAGATGGCCGACGATGACACCGGTCAGCACGGCCAGCGACCAGCCGACGGTGCCGGACGGGAAGAGCGCGTGACCGCCGGTGAACGCCCGGTAGAAGCCCGCGCCCAGGACGAATCCGGCCGCCGCGACGACCGCGGTGGGCAGTGCGGGCCAGGACAGATGACGGTCGGGCCCCGGGTCCGGCACACCGGCGGCGCGCTCGGCGGTGCGCTGTGCGGCACCGGGGTGACCGGCCGCGGTGTACTGTCCGGCGGCACGGCGCTCCGCGCCCGGATGCTCCGAAGGCCGCCCGGCCCACCGGCTGGTCCGCCACGCGCCGGTGAGCCGGCGCAGCCGTGAGTCCGGGGCAGCGCTCTCGGTCGGTTCCATTCCCGTCCCTCTCACAGCCGGCGGTGCCCACGCCACGCGGCTTCTTCGCCCGACATAACCCTCGACGGCGCCGCGTTGGAAAAACCCTTCCCCTTGCTCGTCAGGAGCAAGGGAATGCCCCGACCGCAGCTGGGCACGGCAGGCGCACATCTCAACAGTAGGCCGCAGAGGGCTTCCACGGGCAGCGGTCGCCGACGGTTGCCCGAATGCGCCCCGGCCACCCGTATGCATCTGGTATGCGCCGATCGGGTGGCCTTCAACCGCGGCTCCCCGCTACTCCTCCGTGGGAAGCGCCACATCGGCGGCCGCTTCGGGGCCCTGCTCCAGCAGGACGTCGAAGCCGTCCTCGTTCAGAACGGGCACCTTGAGCTGCATCGCCTTGTCGTACTTGGAGCCCGGATTGTCACCTACGACGACGAAAGACGTCTTCTTCGAAACCGAACCGGTCACTTTCGCCCCCCTGGACTGCAGGGCCTCCTTGGCCCCGTCGCGGGTGAAGCGCTCCAGGGTGCCGGTGACGACGACGGTGAGCCCCTCCAGGGGACGCGGACCCTCGTCCTCCCCCGAGCCCTCCTCCTCCATGCGCACGCCCGCGGCCTTCCACTTGCGCAGGATCTCCTGGTGCCAGTCCTCCGCGAACCACTCCTTGAGGGACTTCGCGATGATCGAGCCGACGCCGTCGGTGGCCGCCAGCTCCTCCTCGCCGGCCTGCTCGATGCGGTCGATGGAGCGGAAGTTGCGGGCGAGGGCCTCGGCGGCGACCGGGCCCACATGGCGGATCGACAGACCGGTGAGGACCCGGGCGAGCGGGCGTTCCTTGGCGGCCGCGATGTTCTCCAGCATGGCGACGGCGTTCTTCTTGGGCTCACCCTGCTGGTTGGCGAAGACCGTGACGACCTTCTCCTCGCCGGTCTTCGGGTCCCGCTTGGGCAGACCGCTGTCCTGGTCCAGGACGTACGCCTTGATGGGCAGCAGTTGTTCGATGGTGAGGTCGAACAGGTCGCCCTCGTCGGCCAGCGGCGGGTCCGCGGGCTCCAGCGGCTTGGTGAGCGCCGCCGCGGCGACGTACCCGAAGTGCTCGATGTCCAGCGACTTGCGGCCCGCGAGGTAGAACAGGCGCTCGCGCAGCTGGGCGGGGCAGGTGCGGGCATTCGGGCAGCGCAGGTCGACGTCGCCCTCCTTCATGGGGCGCAGCGCCGTACCGCACTCGGGGCACTCGCTCGGCATCACGAACTCGCGCTCGCTGCCGTCGCGCAGATCGACGACCGGGCCGAGGATCTCGGGGATGACGTCACCGGCCTTGCGCAGCACCACGGTGTCGCCGATCAGGACGCCCTTGAGCTTGACGACGTCCTGGTTGTGCAGGGTGGCGAACTCGACCTCCGAGCCGGCCACCGTCACCGGCTCCACCTGGGCGTACGGCGTGACCCGGCCCGTGCGGCCCACGCCCACGCGGATGTTGATGAGTTTGGTGTTGACCTCCTCGGGCGCGTACTTGTACGCGATCGCCCAGCGCGGGGCGCGGGAGGTCGAGCCGAGGCGGCCCTGGAGGGGGATCTCGTCGAGCTTGACGACCGCCCCGTCGATCTCGTGCTCCACGGAGTGGCGGTTCTCGCCGAAGTAGGCGATGAACTCCCGCACGCCGTCGAGGCCGTCGACCACCCTGTTGTGCTTGGCGGTCGGCAGGCCCCAGGACTTGAGGAGGTCGTAGCCCTGGGACAGGCGGGTCATGCCGTCGAAGCCCTCCAGGGCACCGATGCCGTGCACGACCATGTGAAGGGGGCGGGTGGCGGTGACGCGCGGGTCCTTCTGGCGCAGCGAACCGGCCGCCGCGTTGCGCGGGTTGGCGAAGGGCTTGTCGCCGGCCTCGACCAGACGGGCGTTGAGCTCCTCGAACTTCTCCATCGGGAAGTAGACCTCGCCGCGGATCTCCACGAGGTCGGGGACCTTGTCGCCGGTGAGACGGTCCGGGATCTCGGCGATCGTGCGGACGTTGGGGGTGATGTCCTCGCCGGTGCGGCCGTCGCCGCGGGTCGCCGCGCGGGTGAGGCGGCCGTGCTCGTAGGTGAGGTTGACGGCGAGGCCGTCGAC
This sequence comes from Streptomyces sp. SAI-135, assembly GCF_029893805.1. Classification (NCBI taxonomy): domain Bacteria; kingdom Bacillati; phylum Actinomycetota; class Actinomycetes; order Kitasatosporales; family Streptomycetaceae; genus Streptomyces; species Streptomyces sp. SAI-135. Next base: position 6,355,461 of record NZ_JARXYP010000002.1, on the reverse strand, counting down.
CTTGAGCTCGCACAGCAGGTGGTAGTCGGTGGTGCCGACGTCCTTGGCCACCCGCTCCGCCCAGGCCGCGAGCTCCTCGTCACTGAACGCGTTGTCCAGGGAGAGCATGCGGGAGCGGTGCTGGACGGAGGTGAACTCGGTCTCGTAGGCCCCCGCGACCTTCTGGGTCGGCGAGTCCGGAGTCCGCAGCTCGGGGTACTCCTCCTCCAGCGCCTCCAGGGAGCGCAGGAGCTTGTCGAAGTCGGCGTCGCTGATGACCGGCGCGTCGTTCACGTAGTACCGGAAGCGGTGCTCCTCGATCTGCTCAGCGAGCTGCGCGTGCTTCTCCCGTGCCTCCGAGGGCACCGTCGTCTCCGCTTGCCTGTCGCCGGCCACCGTGTTGTCCTCCCGTTACTCTGGGTTGTCCGCGAGGGATCTCGCCGCCTGGACGCAGTGGGCGAGGGCCTTGCGCGCGTACTCCGGGGAGGCCCCGGCGAGTCCGCACGACGGGGTGATCGTGACCGCCTCCGCGAGCAGTCCCGGATGCAGCCCCAGCCTGCGCCACAGCGTCCTGACACCCATGACGCTACCGGCAGGGTCTGACAATGCCGCGTCCGTGCCCGGCACGACACCGGCGAAGAGCCTCGTCCCCCCTTCCACCGCCTCACCGATCGCGTCGTCGTCACGCTCGGTGAGGAGCGCGAAGTCGAAGGAGACCGCCGCCGCGCCCGCTCTCCGCAGCAGGGCGAAGGGGACGTCCGGTGCGCACGAGTGGACCACGACGGGGCCGCCCCCGTGAACCCCGACGACGTCGCGCAGTCCGGCCTCGACGACCTGCCGGTCCACGGCCCGGTGGGTCCGGTACCCGCTGGCGGACCGCACCTGCCCCCGCAGCACGGCGATGAGGGAGGGCTCGTCGAGCTGGAGCACGATCTGCGCGCCGGGGATCCGCTTGCGGACCTCCTCCAGGTGCAGCCGCAGCCCCTCGGCGAGCGAGGCGGTGAGGTCCCGGCACGCTCCGGGGTCGGAGAGGGCGACCTCGCCGTTCCGCAGCTCCAGTGCGGCGGCGAGCGTCCACGGCCCGACGGCCTGCACCTTCAGCTGCCCCTCGTACCCCTGGGTGAACTCCTCCAGCGCGTCGAGGTCCTCCCCCAGCCAGGACCGCGCCCGCTTGGTGTCGCGTCCCGGCCGGTCCCCGATCCGCCACCCGCTGGGCTCCACGCGCGCGTACAGCTCGACGAGCATTCCGGCGGTACGGCCGATCATGTCGGCGCCGGGGCCGCGGGCGGGCAGCTCGGGCAGGAAGGGGAAGTCCTCGAAGGAGCCGGTGGCGGTCCTGGCGGCCTCCCGGGCGTCGCCGCCGGGGAGGGAGCCGATGCCGGTGGCGGGGGCGAAGCGGATGTCTGCGGTCACACGGGAAGCCTACGTAGGCGACCGGGTGGTTCTCGCCCCCGCCCGCGGAGGTCAGCGGCCCGGGCGGACCGTCAGGTCGTTGATCTCCGCGTCGCGCGGGAGGTCGATCGCCGTCAGGATCGCCGTGGCGACCGACTCGGGGTCGATCCACCGCGCGGGGTCGTACTCCTTGCCCTCCTGCTGGTGGACCTTCGCCTGCATGGGGCTGGCGGTGCGGCCGGGGTAGACCGAGGTGACCCGGACGCCGTTGCCGTGCTCCTCGTGGCGCAGGGAGTCCGCCAGGGCCTTCAGGCCGTGCTTGGAGGCCGCGTACGCGGACCAGTCGGCGTGGGCGGTGAGGCCCGCGCCCGAGTTCACGAAGACCACATGGCCCCGGGCCGCCCGGAGTTGGGGCAGGAAGTGGCGGGTCAGCTCGGCCGGGGCGATCAGGTTGACGTTCAGCTGGTGACGCCAGGACTTCGGGGTCAGGTCGCCGACCGGGCCGAGGTCGACCACGCCCGCGACGTGCAGCAGGGAGTCGACCCGGTCGGGGAGCGTCTGGTGCGAGAAGGCCCAGCTCAGCTTGTCGGGGTCGGCCAGGTCCCCGACCAGGGTCCGCGCGCCGGGGAACTGCGCCGCCAGCTCCTTCGCGCGGCCCGCGTCACGCGCGTGCAGCACGAGTTCGTCCCCGCGCGCGTGCAGTCGCCGGGCCACCGCCGCGCCGATGCCGGAGCCCGCTCCGGTGATCACATGTGTAGCCATGCCGCCATGCTCGCACCACGGCGTCACCGGGTGCCGAGCGACTCCTCCAGGTACGCCATCGCCCCCACCGGCTCCTCCGCGAAGAACACCAGGTCGGTGAGCGGGCGGGGCAGGAAGCCCTCGTCCTCCATGCGCCGGAACTGCTCCTTCAGTCCGTCGTAGAAACCCGCCGTGTTGAGCAGCACGACCGGCTTCTCGGTGTGCCCGTGCTTCTTCAGCTCCAGGATCTCGGTCGCCTCGTCGAGGGTGCCGGTGCCGCCCACCATGATCACCACGGCGTCGGCCTTCTCCAGGAGCAGCCTCTTGCGTTCGGCGAGGTCCTTCGTGATCACCATCTCGTCCACGCCCGGACGGACCTTGGCGGACAGGAACTCCACGGAGACCCCGGCGAGCCGACCGCCCGCCTCCTGCACCCCGTCCGCGACGACCTTCATCAGGCCCACGTCCGAACCGCCCCACACCAGGGTGTGCCCGCCCTTGCCCAGCAGTTCCGCGAACTCCCGCGCGGGGCGCGTGTAACGGTCGTCGAGGTCGGCGGCGGAGAGGAAGACGCAGATTCGCATGAGGTCACCGTACGCGGGAAGAACCGGGGGCCCGCGAGCGCTGTGCCGGTATGGCCGAAGGACACACGATCACCATCGAGCAATCCGACCAGCACGTACGCGTGGTGCACGGCGACCAGGTCCTCGCGGACAGCGAACGTCCCCTCGTGCTGCGCGAGACGGGCTGTCCCCCGCGGTACTACCTCCCCGCCGAGGACGTACGGCTCGACCTGCTGACCCCCTCCGACACCCACACCTACTGCCCGTTCAAGGGCACCGCGTCCTACTGGTCTCTGCCGGACGCGCCCGACCTGGTGTGGTCGTATCCCGAACCGAAGCCCGCCGTCGCCGAGATCAAGGACCACCTCTGTTTCTACGAGGTCGACGTGTCCTGACCGATGACTCGCGCCGGGTGCGGCAGTCTCCTCAGGCATGGACAAGAAGACCCTCTCGCGCGACGGCACACCGATCGCGTACGCACGCACCGGGCAGGGCCCGGCGGTCATCCTGGTCAGCGGCGCGATGTCCACGGGCGGCACGGTCGCGCCCCTGGCCGTGCCGCTGTCCGAGCGGTTCGACGTCCTCGTGTACGACCGCCGCGGTCGCGGCCAGAGCGGGGACAGGGCCCCCTACGCGGTGACCCGTGAGGTCGAGGACCTCGCCGCGCTCGTCGAGGCGGCGGGCGGCGAGGCGTGCCTGTGCGGGATCTCCTCCGGCGGCGCGCTGGTCCTGGAGGCCGCGGCGAGCGGGCTGCCGGTGCGCAGGGCCGCCGTGTACGAGACGCCGTACGCGGACTTCCTGGAGGGCGGCGCGCAGCGGAACGCCGAGTACACCGAGAACCTCACCGCGGCCCTCGCCGAGGGCCGGACCGGGGACGCCGTGGAGCTGTTCCTGCGGCTCACCGGCATGGGCGAGGAGATGATCCGGGGCGCCCGCCAGTCCCCCATGTGGCCCGGCATGGAGGCGGTCGCCCCGACGCTCGCCTACGACAACGCGGTCATGGCCGGAGGTCTGGTCCCCCGGGACCGGCTGGCGTCGGTCACCGTGCCGGTGCTGGCCGTCGCGGGCGGAGCGAGCCCCGAGTGGATGCGCGAGGCCACCAGGACGGTCGCGGAAACGGTCCCGAAGGGCACGTACCGCGTCCTGGAGGGCCAGACCCACATGGTCGACCCGACGGCCCTGGCACCGGTCCTGGCGGAGTTCTTCGCGGGGTGAGACGCGCGGGCACGGGGGCACACGTGTGGACGGCCACCGGGGACACGCGGGGGCCGTGGGCACCGCGGCATGCCCCGCCAGGCGCACGGGCAGCTGCCGGTGCCGACGCGAGGGTCTCCGGGCGACCGCACCTGCGCGTGCGCCCGGCAGCCTGAACCCCACCACGCACTTACGGCGCCCTTGTCCGTGTGCCAGGCACACGCGCGTGCCGGTGCCCCGTGGCAGCCGCCGACACGCGCCCGGGGGACCGTCAGGCCACGCCCGCCGTCGCCCGTACCGTGGTCGCGATCGTCGCCGAGCCGACCACGCGGGTGTCGTCGTAGAGGACGATCGCCTGGCCCGGGGCCACCCCGCGGACGGGCTCCGCGAACGACACGCGCAGCTCCCCGTCCACCAGCTCCGCCGTCACCTCGGTCTCGCCGCCGTGGGCGCGGAGCTGGGCGGTGTAGGTGCCGGGGCCGACCGGGGCCGCGCCGCACCAGCGGGGCCTGATCGCGCTCAGGGCGGTCACGTCGAGGGCGGCGGCCGGGCCGACCGTCACCGTGTTGTTCACCGGGGAGATGTCGAGGACGTAGCGCGGCTTGCCGTCGGCGGCCGGGGTGCCGATCCGCAGCCCCTTGCGCTGGCCGATGGTGAAGCCGTACGCGCCCTCGTGGGTGCCGAGCTTCGCGCCCGACTCGTCGACGATGTCACCCTCCGCCTTGCCCAACCGATTCGCCAGGAAGCCCTGGGTGTCGCCGTCGGCGATGAAGCAGATGTCGTGCGAGTCGGGCTTCTTGGCGACCGCGAGGCCCCTGCGCTCGGCCTCGGCGCGGATCTCGTCCTTGGTGGTGACGGTGTCGCCGAGCGGGAACAGCGCGTGCGCCAGCTGCTTCTCGTCCAGCACACCGAGGACGTACGACTGGTCCTTCGCCATGTCGGAGGCGCGGTGCAGCTCGCGGGAGCCGTCCGCGAGGGTGACGACCTTCGCGTAGTGACCCGTGCACACGGCGTCGAAGCCCAGCGCCAGCGCCTTGTCGAGCAGCGCGGCGAACTTGATCTTCTCGTTGCAGCGCAGGCAGGGGTTGGGGGTGCGGCCGGCCTCGTACTCGGCGACGAAGTCCTCGACGACGTCCTCGCGGAAGCGGTCGGCGAGGTCCCAGACGTAGAACGGGATCCCGATCACGTCGGCGGCGCGGCGGGCGTCGCGGGAGTCCTCGATGGTGCAACAGCCACGCGCGCCCGTGCGGAACGATTGAGGGTTCGCGGAGAGCGCGAGGTGGACGCCGGTCACGTCGTGGCCGGCTTCGGCGGCACGGGCGGCGGCGACGGCGGAGTCCACGCCTCCGGACATGGCGGCGAGAACGCGAAGGGGGCGCTGCGTGGTGTCAGTCATAACCCTTCAAGAGTACGGGGACGCGGGAACCGGGGCCGCCGGGTATCCGTTGACGACGACGTGGGGGCGACAGAGGGTTCCAGGGACACCGACCGGCGCATCGGCCGGCGGGCGCTGATCGTCGGCGGGACGGCGGCCGCCGTGGGCTCCGTCGTGCTCGCCCGTGACGAGCTGGCGCGGCTGTGGTGGCGGGCGCCGGGAGTGGAGAAACCGCGGGTCGAGGGCGCGGTCGACTTCGGCGGCGCCCAGTGGGTGGCGGCCTCCGACGCCAACTGGCGGCGCGCGGACCGGCCCGACGACTACGGCATAGACATGGTGGTCATCCATGTCACCCAGGGGAGTTTCGCCAGCGCGGTGAAGGTGTTCCAGGACCCGGGGCACGGGGCGGCCGCCCACTACGTGGTCCGCAAGGACGGCCACATCACCCAGATGATCCGCGAGCTGGACGTGGCGTACCACGCGGGCAACCGCTCCTACAACGAACGCAGTGTGGGCATCGAGCACGAGGGATTCGTCGACCGGCCCGAGGACTTCACCGACGAGATGTACGCGGCCTCGGCTCGGCTCACGGCCCGGATCTGCGCGCGCTACGGCATACCCGTCGACCGCGAGCACGTCATCGGCCATGTGGAGGTGCCGGGCACGGACCACACCGACCCGGGCGAACACTGGGACTGGGACCGGTACATGAAGCTGGTCCGGCAGGCGCGCACTGCCTCCGCGTAGTCGCGGACACCCGGTGGGCGACGCTAGAGGAGGGCGGCGGCCAGCAGCGCCAGGGCCGGCGGCGCTCCCTGGCCGAGGGCACCGCGCCACAGCCGGGGGAACGAGGCGGCGAAGGCGAGCGCGGAGGCGATGAGACACGCGCACAGGTAGAGGATCAGGGTGCGGCCCGCGGTGGGTTCACCGGCGTGCAGCGCGACGATTCCGGCGACCAGGCCGAGCCCGAGGAGCAGGTTGTAGACGGCGACTCCCGAACGCCACAGGGCGACTTCGGGGGCGTCGGCGGCAGACGTCGTCAGGAAGACCCGGACGGCCGTGCGGTCGTAGAAGAAGCGTTCGAGCGTGCCGACCACGAGGTGGGTCAGGGCCGCGAGCAGGGCGAGGACCTGGGATACGAGGTTCACGCCCGGAGTGTCCTGCGTCCGGGCCGTTACGTCAGCCCCGCCGCGCGGGCCCGTTCCACCGCCGGGCCGATGGCCTTCGCGACCGCCTCGACGTCCGCCTCGGTGGAGGTGTGGCCGAGGGAGAAGCGCAGGGTGCCGCGAGCCAGTTCGGGGTCGGTGCCGGTGGCCAGCAGGACATGGCTGGGCTGGGCGACGCCCGCGGTGCAGGCGGATCCGGTGGAGCACTCGATGCCCTGCGCGTCCAGGAGGAGGAGCAGGGAGTCGCCCTCGCAGCCGGGGAAGGTGAAGTGGGCGTTGGCCGGGAGGCGGCCGCCCGGTGCCGGGTCGCCGCCGAGGATCGCGTCCGGGACGGCCGTACGGACCGCCTCGACCAGACTGTCGCGCAGGGTGCCGATCTCCGTGGCGAACCACTCGCGCTGTTCGGCGGCGAGGCGGCCGGCCACCGCGAAGGAGGCGATGGCGGGCACGTCGAGGGTGCCGGAGCGGACGTGGCGCTCCTGGCCGCCGCCGTGCAGCACGGGGACGGGGGTCCACTCACGGCCGAGGACGAGCGCGCCGATGCCGTACGGGCCGCCGATCTTGTGGCCCGAGACCGTCATGGCGGCGAGGCCGGAGGCGGCGAAGTCGACGGGCACCTGCCCGAAGGCCTGCACCGCGTCGGCGTGCAACGGGACGCCGAACTCGGCGGCGACGGCGGCGAGTTCGCGGACCGGCAGGATGGTGCCGATCTCGTTGTTGGCCCACATGACCGTGGCCAGGGCGACATCGGCGGGGTTCTGGGCGATGGCCTCGCGCAGGGCGTCGGGGTGGACCCGGCCGTGCCTGTCGACGGGGAGGTACTCGACGGTGGCGCCCTCGTGCTCGCCGAGCCAGTGGACGGCGTCGAGGACGGCGTGGTGCTCGACGGGACTGGCCAGGACCCGCGTCCTCGCGGGGTCCGCGTCGCGCCGGGACCAGTACAGGCCCTTCACGGCGAGGTTGTCGGCCTCCGTGCCGCCGGAGGTGAAGACGATCTCGCTGGGCCGGGCGCCGAGCGCCTCCGCGAGGGTCTCGCGTGCTTCCTCGACCGTACGGCGGGCCACGCGGCCGGAGGCGTGGAGGGAGGAGGCGTTGCCGGTGGCGCCGAGGTGCGCGGTGAGTGCCTCGACCGCCTCGGGGAGCATCGGGGTGGTCGCGGCGTGGTCGAGGTATGCCATGGTGACGCCGATTCTACGGGTCACGGGTGAGCGGCCTCAGGCCAGGACCGGCCGGTGCCGGCGCCCTCAGAAGCTCCAGGACGGCGTGCTGTCCAGCTGCATGAAGGCCACCAGGACCAGCAGGTCGGCCACTCCGAGGCCGAGGCCCAGGTAGGCACGGCCGCGGCGGGCGGTGCCGCGCCACAGGGCCACGGAGGCCAGCACGATGGCGATCGGGCCGAGGAAGACGTTGAGGACGAGCAGGCCGACGAGGCCGAGGATGAAGGAGGCCACGGCCATGCCGTCGGCGTCACGGGCGCCGGTTCGCTGGGTGGCCTGCGCGGTGAGCTGCATGGTGATCAGTGCTCCTGGGGACGGCGGGGCGTGGGTCAGTGGGCCGAGGTGCGGCGGCGGGCGTGGCGCTCGCGGAGCGCGAAGATGCCCAGCCAGACGGCGATCACGACGGCGGCGACTGCGGTGAAGGTGAACGGCGCGTGGGCGACGGTGCCCAGGACGACGCCGAGCAGCATGAGTGCGGCGACGAGGAACAGCATGGGACGGATCCCCCTCCGATTCGGCTGTCGCGGTGTGAGTCGTTACGTTTGGGTGAACAGTTGTGGTTACAGTTGTTCACTGACTTCAGAGTCTAGCGTGTCCTACGGCTTTCCAATTACGGAGAACAGTTGTTAACTGGATGACATGAGTCACACCCTCGGTATTCGGCAGGCACAGAAGCAGAAGACCCGGCAGGCGCTCCTGGACGCGGCGTTGGCCCTGCTGGAGGAGCAGAGCCTGAGCAGCCTGGGCCTGCGCGAGGTCACGCGTGCCGTCGGCGTCGCGCCGACCGCCTTCTACCGGCACTTCCGCTCCATCGCGGATCTCGGTGTGGCCCTGGTCGAGGAGGCGTTGGGCAGCCTGCACCCGATGATTCGGACGACGGTGTCCACGGCCGACGACCACGGTCAACGCATCAAGCGCGCCATCGAGTTGATCGCCGGTCATGTCAACGCGTACCCCGCACACGTCCGGTTTATCGCCCGGGAACGACATGGCGGAGTTCAGCCGGTCAGAGAAGCCATCCGGGATCAACTGGCCCGTTTCGGGCAGGAGGTGAAGGACGAACTGGCCAAGGACCCGGTGTCCGGGGGCTGGAGCGACGACGACCTGCTGATGCTGGCCAACCTCTACGTCGACCAGATGCTCATCACGGCCTCCCTCTTCCTGGAGGCCCTGGAGGCGTCCCCGGAAGAACGGGAACGCGTCTGCCAGGTGGCGGAGCGTCAGATGCGGCTGATCAGCATCGGCCGCGAACACTGGCTGGATTAGGGCCCCGCACGGCATGGGCAACGCACAGGGGCGGCACCCCCGTTCACCGGGAGTCCGCCCCTGCCGTACGACGTCCTGCGCGGGTCAGCTCTTCGTCGCCGCCGCGCTCGGGGCACCGCTGGGCGCACCGCTCGGGGCCGCGCCGCCCGGGCCACCGCAGCCGCCCATCCCGCCGCCGGGGCCGCCTTGGCCGCCGCCGGGACCGCCGCTCGGCATGCCGGAGGGGTTGCCGCTGGGCGCGCCCGACGGCCGCGCGCTCGCGCCCCCGGTGGGGGCACCCGAGGGGGCGCCGCTGGGCCTGCCGGAAGGGATGCCGGTGGGGGCCTGACAGTTCTGCTGCCCCGAGGTGCCGCTGTTCGAGCTCGACGACGAGTCGCCCGAGCCGCAGGCCGCCAGGGCGAGGGGCGAGAGCGCCAGCAGGGCCACGGCGGGGAGGAGACGCACACGCTTCATGAGAGACAGCTCCAGGGAGGATGAGGAAGTCCTGAGACCGGGACTCTCGCAACGCCTCCTGAGCCTTCCTTGGGCCCGGCCTGTCCCCCACCTGTGCGGCAGGCAAAGCGCAACCAAAGCCCTCCGGGAACTCAGCCCAGCCGCACCCGCGCCAGCTGCCTCGACTGGGCGACCAGTCGGTCCGCGGTGTCCCAGACCTCGGCGTCCTCCTCCAGGAAGCCGCCGGCGAGGTTGCGGGTGGTGACGGAGACGCGGAGGGGGCCCGGGGCCGGGCGGCACCGTACGTGCACGGTGAGTTCGACCGTCGGGACCCAGCCCTTGAGGCCGATCTCGAAGGCCGTGGGCGGGAGCGCGTCCACCGCGAGGAGCAGCGAGAAGGGGTCGGCGTCGCGGCCGTCGGCGAGCCCGAACCAGGAGCGCATCTCGCCCTTGCCGGACGGCGCGCCGAGCGCCCAGCCCAGCGTCGAGGGGTCCAGCTTGAGCATCAGCCGCTCGGTGATGGCCGAGCTGCCGTCGACGGGGGCCGGGCCGTCCTCGGGGCCGAAGCACTGGTCCATCGGCGGGAAGAGCGGCGGCTTCGCCGTCGTACGGATGTCGTCGGGAAGGGTGTCGAGGTCGCCGTAGGAGGCGAGGACGCGGATGCGCTCGACCTCGTCGCCCTGGTCGTCGTACTGGAAGAGCGAGGCCTGGCCGGTGGAGAGGGTGCGGCCGGTGCGGACCACGTGCGTGCGGATCACCGCCGGGCCGGGCTGGGACGCGGTCAGGTAGTGCGCGGAGATGGTGAACGGGTCGGCGTGCGGCAGAGCGTCCGCGAGGGCGCGGCCCAGGACGGCCAGGAGGTAGCCGCCGTTGACGGCGTTGATGATCGTCCAGCCGGCCGAGAGGTCGATGTCGTAGACGCCGGGCCCGCGGCGGACGACCGCGGTGTCCCGGTCGAACTCGCTGTCACCGATCGTGGCGCGGGTGGCGGAGGCTGCTTCTGGCATGCCTGAACGGTACAACAGCTAACTACTAAGCGGTAGCTTTCTCCCCTCTCGCCTTGATCATCCCAGGTGAGACGCGGGCAATTCTTCGGTAAGTGTCCGTACTCGTCCGTAAACCCCGCCTCCGGCGAGCCCCTCTACAGGGACATGAGCCTCACCGGGACCGCGTTCCTCTACACGCTGATCGTGCTGTCCGTCGTCGCCGTCGTGCTGCCGCTGGCCCTGTGGTCGCGGCTGCGGGGACCCCGGATCGCCCGCGCCGTCGCCCGCGTGGTGATGGTGCTGTTCGCCCAGGGCACGGCCGTCGCCCTCGTCTTCGTGCTGGTCAACAACCAGAACAACCTGTACGACAACTGGGCCGACCTGCTCGGCACCGGCAACCACGTCCAGCAGGCCGCGAACCTGGGCGCCGACGGCACCGGCGGGATCTCGCTGAAGCGGCTGCCCAGGGTGCGCCAGCACTTCACCGACGCCTCCGGACCCGGGATGAAGGGCGTCCGGGTCACCCAGCTCAAGGGCCGGGTCTCGGGGGTGAACGCCGAGGTCTACGTCTGGCTGCCCCCGCAGTACGGCCGGCCCGCCTACCGGCACCACAGGTTCCCCGTGGTGGAGCTGCTGTCGGGGTATCCGGGCTCGGCGAAGGCCTGGTTCGGGTCGCTGCACGCGGTCGCCCAGCTCCGGCCGCTGATGCGCGACGGCAGGGTGGCGCCGTTCATCCTGGTCGCCCCGCGCATGAACCTGCTGGCCGGGGTCGACACCGGATGCGCCAACATCACCGGCACCGTCAACGCCGACACCTGGCTCAGTGTGGACGTGCCGAAGATGGTCACGGACAACTTCCGCGCCCGGTCCGGGCCGGCGGGCTGGGCGGTGGCCGGGTACTCGGCGGGCGGGCACTGCGCGACGAAGCTCGCCGTCGCGCACCCCGACCGCTACCGGGCCGCGGTCAGCATGTCCGGCTACAACGACCCGATCGGCGAACGCAACTCGCTGGCCGCCGAGACCCCCGCCCTGCGCCGCGCGAACAACCCCTACCTGCTGCTGCGCGACGCCCGCACCCCGCCCGCGATCGCGCTCTACCAGTCCGGTCAGCCCGGCGACGGCTACGAGGCGGCCATGGGCCTCGAACAGGTCGCGAAGGCGCCGACCACCGTGCACGTGGTCTACGTCCCGAAGAGCGCCGGCGGCCACAACATGGCGCTGTGGAAGCCGCAGGTGGTGCCCGCCTTCCACTGGCTGACCGAGGAGATGGGGCTGCTGCACGGCAGGGCGGGCGCTACTCCTCACGCACGGTCGACCGGCGGTTCCACGCCCGCGGAGCTCGCCAGTGGAACCGCATCGCGAGCAGGCGCAGTACGAAGGCCGTGAGGGCCGCGAGCCCGCTGGTGAACGGGGTGAGGGCGTCGTAGCGGATGCACAGGACGACCAGGGTGGCGCCGACGATCGCCGGGACCGCGTACAGGTCGCGGTCCCAGCGCAGCAGGGACGGCACCTCGTTGGCGAGGACGTCCCTGAGCACACCGCCGCCGACGGCGGTGGCGAGTCCGAGGGTGGCGGACTGGGTGAGGCCGAGCCCGTACTCGTACGCCTTGGTGGTGCCGGCGACGCAGAACAGACCGAGACCGGCCGCGTCGAAGACGTTCACGCCGACCTGGATGCGCTCCACGTGCGGGTGCAGGAAGAAGACCAGGAGGGCGGCGAGCAGCGGGGTGATGAAGTAGCCCAGGTCCGTGAAGGCGGCGGGCGGTACCGCGCCGATGATCAGGTCCCGGAACAGTCCTCCGCCCAGCGCGGTGACCTCGGCGAGGACGGCGATGCCGAAGACGTCGAAGTTCTTGCGGACGGCCAGCAGCGCGCCGGAGATGGCGAACACGAAGATGCCGACGAGGTCGAGCGTGTGCTGGACGGAGGGAGTGAACAGTTGCTGGAGCACACCGCATTGTCGCGCACGGCCTGTTGCGGGATGCGCCGAGCGGGAGGGCGACGGACTGCTCCGCGCTCTCCCGCTCGGGTGGTGCAGGACCGGTCCTGCTCGTCATGCCCTACTTGTCGGCCGGGTCCTCACGGTCGGCTTCCGGTTCCGTGGTCGCCTCGCCGGTCTTCAGCGGTGCCGCGGGAGCGGTCCGCGCGCCCGGGCCCGTCTTCGCGGCCGTGGCCTCGACGTCCGCCGCGGCCTCGACCTCCGGCTGCTCGGCCGTGTCGGCCGCTTCCCCGGCGGCCTCGGCGTCGGGCTCCCGGCCGGCCCTCTCCTCCGCGGCGACGGCCGCGACCGCCGCCGACGTCTCCGCCGACTCCGCGAGCACCTCCTCGGCGACCAGCGACGCCGCCTCCTTGGCGACCGACAGGAGCACGGTGTCCTGCGGGGCCTGGTCCTCGAAGTTCTCGGGGTGGTGGCAGGCCACGCGCTGGCCGGGACGCAGCTCGACCAGCTGCGGCTCGGTGGTCCTGCAGACCTCCGTGGCCTTCCAGCACCGCGTGTGGAAGCGGCAGCCGGAGGGCGGGGAGATCGGGGACGGGACGTCGCCGCGCAGCAGGATCCGCTCGGACTTGGCGCCCCGGCGCTTGGGGTCGGGCACCGGGACCGCCGACATCAGGGCCTTGGTGTACGGGTGCATCGGCGCCTCGTACAGCGAGGTGCGGTCGGCGAGTTCGACGATCTTGCCGAGGTACATCACCGCGATGCGGTCCGAGACGTGCCGTACGACGGACAGGTCGTGCGCGATGATCACGTACGTGAGGCCGAGCTCCTCCTGGAGGTCGTCCATCAGGTTCACGACCTGCGCCTGGATCGACACGTCGAGGGCCGAGACCGGCTCGTCCGCCACCACCAGCTTGGGCTTCAGGGCCAGTGCGCGCGCGATGCCGATGCGCTGGCGCTGGCCGCCGGAGAACTCGTGCGGGTAGCGGTTGTAGTGCTCGGGGCTCAGGCCCACCAGCTCCAGGAGGCGCTGGACCTCCTTCTTCACCCCGCCCTCGGGCTCCACGCCCTGGAGGCGGAAGGGTGCCGAGACGATGCCGCCGATGGTGTGGCGGGGGTTCAGGGAGCCGTACGGGTCCTGGAAGATCATCTGGATGTCCCGCCGCAGCGGGCGCATCCCGGCCGCGTTCAGCCGGGTGATGTCCTGGCCCTCGAAGTGGATCGAACCGCCGGTCGGCTCCTGGAGGCGGGTGATGACCCGTCCCATCGTCGACTTGCCGCAGCCCGACTCGCCGACCACGCCGAGGGTCTCGCCCTTGCGCACCTCGAAGTCGATGCCGTCGACCGCCTTGACCGCGCCGACCTGGCGCTGGAGGACGCCCTTGCGGATCGGGAAGTGCTTCTGCAGGCCCTCGACCTTGAGCAGCACCTCGCGCTCGCCGGGGACGGCCGTCACGTCCGCGTCCTTCTTCGTCTCACTCACAGCTTCGGCGCAATCTCTTCGGTCCAGATCCGTGTGCGGTCCTCCTGCGAGAGGTGGCACGCGGAGAAGTGTCCGGCGCCGACCTGCTGGAGCTCCGGGCGCACGGTACGGGTGACATTGCCCTTGGGGATGTCCGCGTACGGGCAGCGGGGGTGGAAGGCGCAGCCCGAGGGGACGTTGATGAGGCTCGGCGGCTGGCCCTTGACGGGGATGAGCCGCTCGGAGGTCTCGCGGTCGATGCGCGGCATCGAGCCCAGCAGGCCCCAGGTGTAGGGGTGCTGCGGGCGCTCGAAGACGTCGTCGACGCTGCCGCGCTCCACGCACCGGCCGCCGTACATCACGAGGACGTCGTCGGCGATCTCGGCGACCACGCCCAGGTCGTGGGTGATGAGGACGACCGCGGAGCCGAACTCCTTCTGCAGGTCCCGGATCAGGTCGAGGATCTGCGCCTGGACGGTGACGTCCAGGGCGGTCGTCGGCTCGTCCGCGATGAGCAGTTCGGGGTTGTTGACCAGCGCCATGGCGATCATCGCGCGCTGGCGCATACCGCCGGAGAACTCGTGCGGGTAGCCGTCCACGCGCTTGTCGGGCTCGGGGATGCCGACCCGGTCGAGCATCTCGATCGCCCGCTTGCGCGCGACCTTCTTGTTGACGTCGTGGTGGACCCGGTACGCCTCCACGATCTGGTTGCCGATCGTGTAGTACGGGTGCATCGCGGACAGCGGGTCCTGGAAGATCATCGCCATCTCACGGCCGCGCAGCCGGCGCACCTCGTCCGGGTCGGCGGAGACCAGCTCCTTGCCGCCCAGCCAGATCTCGCCGGACATCTGCACGTTCTTGCCGCGCGCGCCGAGCCGGTGCAGGCCCATGATCGCCAGCGAGGTGACGGACTTTCCGGAGCCGGACTCTCCGACGATGCAGAGGGTCTTGCCCTTCTCCACCTCGAAGCTGAGGCCGTCGACGGACTTGACCAGGCCGTCGTCGGTCGGGAAGTGCACCTTGAGGTCGCGGACCGCGAGGAAGGCGTCGGGAGCGTTGCCGGGGGCGGGCTCGCCCAGCGCGGCACCGGTCTTGGACAGTTCGGTCACGAGAGCCTCACCCGCGGGTCGGCGGCGGCGTACAACAGGTCCACCAGGAGATTTGCGACTACGACGAAGATGGCGGCCAGCAGGGTGACGCCGAGGATCGGGGGCAGGTCGTTGTCGGTGATGCCCTGGACCGCGTACTGGCCGATGCCGGGCAGCGAGAACACGGTCTCGGTGATCACGGCACCGCCGAGGAGCAGACCCAGGTCCATGCCGAACACGGTGATGATCGGCGTCAGTGCGGCCCTGAGGCCGTGCCGGCCGACCACGTTGCGCTCGCGCAGGCCCTTGGCGCGGGCCGTGCGGATGAAGTCCTCGTTCATCGTCTCCAGCATGCCCGAACGGGTCAGCCGGGCGTAGATGGCGGAGTACAGCAGAGCGAGCGAGCACCAGGCCGGGAAGAGCGTGTTGGCCCACTGGGCCGGGTTCTCCGTGAACGGCACATAGGTGCGGCCGAAGATCGGCCACTGGTAGGTGAAGAGCAGCAGCGCCAGGTTGCCCGTGAAGAACATGGGCAGCGAGACACCGGCGAGTGCGACGCCCATGAAGCTGCGGTCGAAGAAGCTGCCGGGCTTGAGCGCGGAGATCACACCGATCACGACACCGGAGACCAGCCACAGCACGGCGGCACCGAGGGCAAGGGACGCGGTCACCGGGATGCGCGAGGTGAGCTGCGGCCAGACCGCCTCGTGGGTCTTGAAGGAGTAGCCGAAGCACGGCGCGTCGCAGTGCGCGGTCGTGGGACCCAGGTTGTAGGTGGCCCCGGACACGACACCCTTGATGAAGTGCCAGTACTGCAGGTACAGCGGGTCGTCCAGACCCAGGTTCTGCTTGACCGCGAGGATGTCGGCCTTCGACGGGCTCTTGCCCAGGTACTGCTGCGCGAGCTGGTCGGCGGTCTGGCCGGCCATCCGTGGCAGCAGGAAGAAGATCGCGAAGGTGACCGCGGTGACGACCAACAGCAGGATCACTGCCGCGAACGTCCGACGGAGGATGTACGAGATCACGGGGACCGGCGCTGGTGCCCGTGGGCCGCGAAGCCCACGGGCACCAATGCCTTCACCTGCCTTCCGGGGCTACTTCTTGGTCGTGCCGATGTTGAGGTAGTCGTACTGACCGCTGAAGGCCGCCGTGGACACCAGGTTGGTGAAGCCGGCCGGGCGGTACAGCAGGACCTTGAAGTAGGTCAGCGGGACCAGCGCCGACAGGTCCATCGCACGCTTGTCGATCTGGGCGTACAGGGCGTTGCGCGCCGAGTCGTCCTCGGTGGCGATGGCCTTCTCCAGCATCTCGTTGATCTGCTTGTCGTTCAGGTACGAGAGGTTGGTGTTGCCGGACGCACCGATCGCGTCACCGTGCAGGATCTGCTGCAGGAAGCCGTAGCCGGAGGGCCAGTCGGCACCCCACTGCATCATGTGCAGACCGATGTTCTGCTTCTTGTCGAAGGTCGGCACACCGGCGTAGTCGGTGAAGTACTTGCCCGACGGGTACTGCTTCAGGCTGGCGTTGATGCCGACCTTCTTCAGCGAGGCGATGATCGCGGTGGCCGCGTCGATCTCCTGAGGACGGTCGCTGCGGGCCGAGATGTTGGTGTTGATGCTCGACTTGCCGCAGGCCTTCAGCTGCTCCTTGGCCTTGGCCGCGTCGCCCTTGTTGCCGGTGGTCGCGTAGACGTCCGCCTTCTCGTAGCCCGGGATGTCCGGCGGCAGGACGGTGGTGGCGATGTCACCGCGGATCGGGCCGCCCTCGGCGGTCTGCACGGAGACCTTGTCGATGGCGTACTGGACGGCCTTGCGGCACTCGACCTTGTCGAACGGCGCGACCTGGGTGTTGATCGCCATGTAGACCAGGCGGCCACCGTAGGTGTTGTCCGTGTTCGACTTCAGGTTGGCGTCGTTGACGACCTTGGCCTGGGTCGCGGCCTGGACACCGGTACCACCGAGGTCGATCGCGTCGCCGGCCTGGACGTCCTGGTCGATCGTCTCGGCGTTGACCTTCAGCTTGACGACGATCTTGTCCGGGTACTGCTTGCGCAGCGGGTCGGTCTTCGCGTCCCAGTTCTCGTTGCGCACGAGGACGGCCTGCTGGCCCTCCTTGTAGCTCTGGAACTTGTAGGAGCCCGAGGAGACGATGCTCTTGACGTAGTCGACGCCGGTGTCCTTGGCCTGCGGGACCGGAGCCGTCTGCGGCGTGGCGACCAGGTAGTCGAACTCCTGGAAGGCGCGGTTGAGCTTGAAGACGATCGTGTTGTCGTCCGGCGTCTCGATGGACTTCAGGCCCTCGGCGCTCTTGTCCTTGTAGGGGCCCTTGTACTTGTCGCCGCCCTGGAGGAACTGCTGGAAGTAGTTCGGGCCGAGGGAGAGCACGTCACGCGCGAAGTTCGAGCGCTCGACGGCGTACTTGACGTCCTTCGAGGTGATCGGCGTGCCGTCCTGGTACTTCAGGCCGGAACGGATCTTGTACGTCCACGTCTTGCCGCCGTCGCTGGGCTGGCCGGCGCTCTCGGCGAGGTCCGGGACCAGCTTGTTGCCCTCCTCGCCCGGACCGGGCGCGAAGGTCATCAGCGGGCGGGCGTAGAGCCGGCTGAGGTTGTACATGTAGGCGTAGTACGTGTTGCCGGGGTCGAAGGAGTCCGGGACGTCGGAGTACTCGTACGTGACCGTCCCACCCTTCTGGGTGGAGGCGTTGACGACACCCTTGGTCGCTGCGTTGGCCCCAGCCGACTTGTTTTCGTCTCCACCGTTGTCATCGGCCTTGCTGCAAGCCGAGAGCAACAGGCTCGCACTGCCGATGGCCGCCACTGCGGCCAGCGCTGACCTTCGCATGATGGTCTGCTTCCCCTTCAATTGTCGGAAATCTTGTGGACTCTCACCGCCGCCGCGGGTCAGCGGCTGCGCGGGTCGAGAGCGTCGCGGAGACCGTCACCGAGCAGGTTGAACGCAAGGACGGTCACGAAGATGGCCAGACCAGGCACGATCATGAACTGGGGGTCGACCTGGTAGTAGTCGACCGCCTGGTTGATCATGCCGCCCCAGGACGCCTGCGGGGGCTGGATGCCGACGCCGAGGAAACTGAGGGACGCCTCGAAGAGGATGTTGGTCGGGATGAGCAGCGTCGAGTAGACGATGATCGGGCCGACGAGGTTCGGCAGCAGCTCCTTGAAGAGGATGTACGGCCCCTTGGCCCCCATCCCCCGGGATGCGTCGACGAACTCCCGCTCGCGCAGGGCCAGGGTCTGACCGCGCACGATACGGCCCAGGTAGGGCCAGTTGAAGAAGCCGATGATGAAGATCAGCACGCTGATGTGCAGCGGCAGGCCCTCCAGCCCGAAGGCACCGCCCTGCAGGGTCGCCGAGATGGCGATGGCGAACAGCAGCAGCGGGAACGCCAGGAAGGTGTCCATCAGCCGGCTGATGATCGTGTCGACCCGGCCGCCGTAGTAGCCGGCGACCACGCCGAGGACCGCGCCGATCGTGTTGGACAGGATCGTGGCACCGAAGGCCACGACCAGGGAGACCCAGGAGCCCTCGAGGATGCGGGTGGCGATGTCGCGGCCGAACTTCGGCTCCACGCCGAGCGGGTGGTCCCAGCTCATGCCGCCCCAGCCGCCCTTGGGCAGCGAGGTGTTGGGGTCGATCAGGTCCTGGTGCAGGGCGTTCGGGTCCAGACCGAAGAGGGCCTGGATGGGACGGGACAGCACCGCGACCAGGATCAGCAGGATGACGATCACACCACCGGCGACCGCCACCTTGTCCCTCTTGAAACGGGACCAGGCGATCTGCCCCAGGGAACGGCCCTCGATCTGCCCCTTGCCGGCGCCGGCCAGGACAGCCTCCGGCTGCGCCTCGGCCTGCGCCCCGGTGGTCTCGATCGGTGCGGTCACAGTGACCCGACCCCTCTCGCCGGTGGTGACCGGCCTACACCTGCCGTGGATTACGGCTTTGTCGACTTGCTCAGCTCGCAGGAACGTCTGATCCTGCGTCTGCCTGGGGAGTCTTCAGCTTCGCTGCGATCACCCGCCAGGTCTGGCGAAGAAAGTATGCGTAACCGTGATGCAGTACGAGGGATTCCGTTATCCGAACAGCGGGTAACGCCCCTCGGACGCATGCCAGTTGGGACAAAACGGCACAATAAGTGATGCACGTGATGATTCGCCGCCATCTACGCGCGAAGAAATGTGGCTGTTACGTAAACGAGCCGAACGGGTTGCCGCCACTCTCAGTAACCGCCACGGGCCGGCGGGTAGCCGTACCCGGCCGCCGGGGCCTGGGCGGGCGAACCGTGGGCCTCACGGTCGTAGAAAGGCCGCGCGCCGGCGCGCATCCACAGGGCCACCGGGTCGTACTCGTCGGACATCGCCACGGTGGACACCGGCAGTCCCTCCGGGACGGCGCCGATGGACTGCTGCATCATCGCGCGCACCGAGTCCACGGCCGAGGGACTGGTGTCGTACACGTCCAGGCCGATGGCGAGATACGGCGCCCCGAGGGCCGGCTGCACCCAGGCGCGGCGCAGCGAGCGGACCGCCGGGGTGCGGTGGGCGTTCTGCACGAGCAGGGCGTAGAACTGGGGCACCTCGATGCCGGGTTCGGACAGCCGCAGCGGGCCCGCGGGCTGGCGCTCCAGGCCGGTCGCGATGCGGCGCAGGTCGAGCCAGGGGATGCCCACGCCGCCGCCGGGGGCGTGCGGGTTGAGCCAGAGGCCGTAGTGGTCGGGGTACAGGGTGCGGGCCACGTCGATGCCGTCGACCACCTCGTACGAACGGTTCCAGCCGCTGGCGCTCAGTTCCTGGGCCGAGGTGACGCAGGGGGCGTAGCCGTAGCCGTCGACCTCCATGTTCCCGTACTGGGCGTCCGGGGAGCCCGCCTGGCCGTGCCACAGGAGCATCCAGATCTGACCGTTGTTCGGGGTCGCGAGGGCGCGCAGCAGTGCCTCGTACGCGTCGTAGCGCCCGGGGGTCACCTGGCGCAGCATGTGCTCGACCGTGCCGGTCGCGGTGCCCGTGCCGCTGGCGCTCACCTGGACCGCCCCTTCCCTGTTTGTTGCCCCGGATATGGACACAGCTTAAGCGCCCAGGAGCTCGGGTCCTGGTGTCGGATCGCGGCTGCGGGTCGTGGGGGTTGCTCGCGCAGTTCCCCGCGCCCCTGCATTACGTCCCCTGGGTGTAGAAGGGGCGTACCTGGCCCCGCATCCAGTGGCCCACCGGGTCGTCCGCCACGTCCAGCAGGACGAGGTTGACCGGCCACGCCACCGGGGTGCGGCCCAGGGCCCGGCCGAGGGCGTCCATGGGCAGGGTGCGCAGGTCGCCCTCCCACTGGGAGAGTTCGACACCCACGAACATGACCGGGTCGGCGGTCTCGATGGCGGCGAGGCACCGGCGGGCCGTGAGGACCACTCCGGTGGCCGCGAACTCGGCGGACGCGGCTGCCAGGAAGTCGACCGGGTCGTCCTGCCAGTCCGGCTCGTAGAGCTTGACCCGGCCACCGGTGTTGGGCCCGTCCAGCGGGGTGCGGCCCACCCGGCACAGGTCGGCGACGGCGGCGGGCGGGAGGGGGACGCCGACCACGCCGTCGGGGTTCACCGCGATGCCCACGTGCGGGGGCAGCCCGCGCGCGAACTCGACCGCCGGGGCGATGGTGTACGACAGATGGCTGCCGACGACCTGGCGGAACTGCTCCTCGGAGCTGAAGACCGGGACGAAGGCCTGGCCCTCGATCTCCAGGGTGGGCAGGTCGAGGGGGCCGCTGTGCGGGCCGCCGCCGTTCGGCAGGGGGATCCAGACGAAGCTGCGGCCGAGCACCTCGATGATCCGGCCGCCCGCCGAGGGCATGCCGAGGGAGGCCGAGAGCACCTCCTCCAGCTCGTTGCCGGGCCATCCGCCGTGCGGGTGGGGGTGCGGGTGCGCCTGCCCTGGAAAGTCCGCGGGAAGATCCGCCGGGAAGTCCATCTGTCTGACCGCCTGCTGTGAACCACTGTTGATGTGGCTGAAAGGCTAGCGGGTGCCGCGCGGCGGTGACCCGGCCCGGCGAACCCGCCCGTCTCAGGCCGTGAAGCCGATCCGCCGCAGCACGTCCGCCGCCTGCCGGTCGATCAGCACCGCCGAACCGCAGCCCGGGGGCAGGTCGCCGCGCTCCACGGAGCGGATCAGCCGGGAGGCCGCTCCCCGGTGCCGCAGGAAGGCGTACCGCGAGACCCCCCGGCCCCGCTCGCGCTGGCCCCGCAGCGCGGTGTCCGCCGGGACGTCGAGCAGCAGCAGGTGCAGGGTGCCGCCCCGGCGCCGGGCCTCGCGGGCCAGCCAGCCCCGCACCCAGGCCTGCGTCCCGCAGTCGTGCACCACGACTCCTTCGCCGGAGCGCAGGGCGCGGCGCAGAGCCGCGTAGTGCGCGAGCCGGACCAGGGGGCGGTAGAGGGCGTACGGCAGTAAGCGGGACAGCCGGCCGTCGAAGCGGTCGCGGGTGTCCTGGGAGTCGACCCGGATGCCGTTGACGGCGCGCTTCATCAGCGTGGACTTGCCGCTGCCGGGCAGGCCGGTGATCACGACGAGGTCCGCCGGGCCGAACAGCAGGGCGTGCGGGCTGTGGCCCGCGCGCTCGCGCAGGTCACGGACGACCGGGCGGGCGCCCAGCGCCTCGACGGCCGGGGCCGCGGGCTGCTCGGGCAGGGCGAGCCCCGAGGTCGTCGCGTACGCCGTGGTCCTGTCCACCGTCATCGTCCTCCTCCGGGGTCGGGGTTCCCCTCCCCACCGAGCGTAAAGAGAAGGTAATGGATGATCTCTCGCGTTTCTGTACTCGTACCGCCACAAGCCGGTTACAGAGAGAGGGGTCCGATGCGGCCCTGCCGTCGGCATCCGCGGCGTGCAATGATGTCCGCGCCAACTGCATACCGGCCGCTTGAATCCGCGCGGGAGAGTCCCGGGTACGTGTACCCGGGCGCCGAAGGAGCAAGTCCCTCCCTTGAATCTCTCAGGCCCCGTTACCGCGCGGGCGAGGCACATCTGAAAAGCGGGCCGCCGACTCGACGGCGGCCCCACCCAAGGTGCAAGCCATGTCCTTCATGGCGAACCTCTCAGGTTCCGATGACAGATGGGGAGGAATACCTCGCCCGTCACACCCATGTCCTGGGATCCTTGGAGACGACCGCCCGATGAGCAGTTCTGAACTCCGTCTCACCGCGCTCGATGCCCTGCATCGCGCCCTCGGTGCCACGATGACCGACTTCGCCGGCTGGGACATGCCCCTGCGCTACGGCTCCGAGCGCGACGAGCACAACGCGGTGCGCACGAAGGCCGGGCTCTTCGACCTCTCCCACATGGGCGAGATCGCCGTGACCGGACCGCAGGCGGCCCAGCTCCTGGACTACGCCCTGGTCGGCAACATCGCCTCGGTCGCCGTCGGCCGGGCCCGCTACACCATGATCTGCCGCGAGGACGGCGGCATCCTGGACGACCTGATCGTCTACCGGCTCGCCGAGACCGAGTACCTGGTCGTGGCGAACGCGAGCAACGCCCAGGTCGTGCTCGACGCCCTCGTGGAGCGTTCCGCCGGTTTCGACGCCGAGGTGCGCGACGACCGGGACGCGTACGCCCTGCTCGCCGTCCAGGGGCCCGAGTCCTCGGGCATCCTGAAGTCGCTGACCGACGCCGACCTCGACGGCCTCAAGTACTACGCCGGTCTCCCCGGCACGGTCGCGGGCGTCCCCGCCCTCATCGCGCGCACCGGCTACACCGGCGAGGACGGCTTCGAGCTGTTCGTGAAGCCGGAGCACGCCGTCGAGCTGTGGCAGGCGCTGACCAAGGCGGGCGAGGGCGTCGGCCTGGTCCCCTGCGGGCTGTCCTGCCGGGACACGCTGCGCCTGGAGGCGGGCATGCCGCTGTACGGGCACGAGCTCACCACGGAGCTGACCCCCTACGACGCGGGCCTCGGCCGGGTCGTGAAGTTCGACAAGGGCGACTTCGTGGGCCGCGCGGCCCTGCGCGAGGCCGCCGAGCACAGCAACCACGAGGGGCCGCGCGTCCTGGTCGGCCTGATCGCCGAGGGCCGCCGGGTCCCCCGCGCCGGGTACGCGGTCGTCGCCGAGGGCAAGGTGATCGGCGAGGTCACCTCCGGGGCGCCCTCGCCCACGCTGGGCAAGCCGATCGCGATGGCCTACATCGAGCCCATGTACGCCGCGCCGGGCACGACGGGTGTCGGTGTGGACATCCGGGGCAGCCACGAGCCGTACGAGGTCGTGGCACTGCCGTTCTACAAGCGCCAGAAGTAGCCGCCACAGGTGATGCTGAGCACGATGTCGCTGCTCACGCACGCCTTCAGCAGTCCCCCCTTCACCAGCACTCCCCCGCGTACAGGAGAATTCAGGCCATGAGCAACCCCCAGCAGCTGCGTTACAGCAAGGAGCACGAGTGGCTGTCGGGCGCCGAGGACGGCGTCTCGACGGTCGGCATCACGGAGCACGCGGCCAACGCGCTCGGCGATGTCGTCTTCGTCCAGCTCCCCGAGGTCGGTGACACCGTGACCGCGGGCGAGACCTGCGGCGAGCTGGAGTCGACCAAGTCGGTCTCCGACCTGTACTCCCCCGTCTCCGGTGAGGTCACCGAGGTCAACGAGGACGTCGTCAACGACCCGTCGCTGGTGAACTCCGCCCCCTTCGAGGGCGGCTGGCTGTTCAAGGTACGCGTCGCGGAGGAGCCGGCCGACCTGCTCTCCGCCGACGAGTACACCGCCTTTTCCGCCGGCTGAGGAGTCCGCACCTGATGTCCGCACTGAACACGCCCCTGCACGAGCTCGACCCGGAGATCGCCGCCGCGGTCGACGCCGAGCTGGTCAGGCAGCAGTCCACCCTCGAGATGATCGCCTCGGAGAACTTCGCTCCGCTCGCGGTCATGGAGGCACAGGGCTCGGTCCTGACCAACAAGTACGCCGAGGGCTACCCGGGACGCCGCTACTACGGCGGCTGCGAGCACGTCGACGTGGCCGAGCAGATCGCGATCGACCGGCTCAAGGAGCTGTTCGGCGCCGAGTACGCCAACGTGCAGCCCCACTCCGGCGCCTCCGCGAACCAGGCCGCGCTGTTCGCGCTGGCCCAGCCCGGCGACACCATCCTGGGCCTGGACCTGGCGCACGGCGGTCACCTGACCCACGGGATGCGGCTGAACTTCTCCGGCAAGCAGTTCAACGTGGTCGCCTACCACGTGGACGAGTCGGGCCTCGTCGACATGGCCGAGCTGGAGAAGCTCGCCAAGGAGCACCGCCCCAAGGTGATCATCGCGGGCTGGTCCGCCTACCCGCGGCAGCTGGACTTCGCGGAGTTCCGCCGGATCGCCGACGAGGTCGGGGCGTACCTGTGGGTCGACATGGCCCACTTCGCCGGCCTGGTCGCGGCCGGGCTGCACCCGAACCCCGTCGAGCACGCGGACGTGGTCACCTCCACCACCCACAAGACGCTGGGCGGACCGCGCGGCGGGATCATCCTCGCCAGGCAGGAGTTCGCGAAGAAGCTGAACTCCTCCGTCTTCCCGGGCTTCCAGGGCGGCCCCCTGGAGCACGTGATCGCGGCGAAGGCGGTCTCCTTCAAGGTCGCGGCCTCGGAGGAGTTCAAGGAGCGCCAGCGGCGTACGGTGGACGGTGCGCGCATCCTCGCCGAGCGTCTGACGGCCGACGACGCCCGGGAGGCCGGGGTCAACGTGCTCTCCGGCGGCACCGACGTGCACCTCATCCTCGTCGACCTGCGCGAGTCCGAGCTGGACGGCAAGCAGGCCGAGGACCGTCTCCACGAAGTCGGCATCACGGTCAACCGCAACGCCGTCCCGAACGACCCGCGCCCGCCGATGGTCACGTCGGGCCTCCGGATCGGTACGCCGGCCCTGGCCACCCGCGGCTTCACGGCCGAGGACTTCGCCGAGGTCGCGGACGTGATCGCCGAGACCCTGAAGCCGTCGTACGACGCGGAAGGCCTGAAGGCCCGGGTCAAGGCCCTCGCCGACAAGCACCCGCTGTACCCCGGCCTCAACAAGTAGTTCCAGCAGTTCCACGGTGGGGGCACCCGACGACGTGTGCCCCCACCCTTCGTGAAGGAGTTCCCGTGGCCATCTCGGTCTTCGACCTGTTCTCGATCGGCATAGGCCCGTCGAGCTCCCACACGGTCGGCCCGATGCGCGCGGCCCGCATGTTCGCCCGCCGTCTGCGCAACGAGGACCTGCTGCCGTCGGTCGCCTCCGTGCGCTGCGAGCTGTACGGCTCGCTGGGCGCGACCGGCCACGGCCACGGCACCCCGAAGGCGGTGCTGCTCGGCCTGGAGGGGGCGTCCCCCCGGACGGTGGACGTGGAGGGCGCGGACGACCGGGTGGCGGAGATCAAGGCCGCGGGGGCCCTGAAGCTGCTCGGCGAGCACGAGATCTCCTTCTCCTTCGACGACGACCTCGTCCTGCACCGCCGCAAGGCCCTGCCGTACCACGCGAACGGCATGACGGTGTGGGCGTACGACGCCTCGGGCGCGGAGCTGCTGTCCAAGACGTACTACTCGGTCGGCGGCGGCTTCGTCGTGGACGAGGACGCGGTCGGCGAGGACCGCATCAAGCTCGACGACACGGTGCTGAAGTACCCCTTCCGCACGGGTGACGAGCTGCTGCGCCTGACCAAGGACACCGGACTGTCGATCTCCTCCCTGATGCTGGAGAACGAGCGCGCCTGGCGCACGGAGGACGAGATCCGGGCCGGGCTGCTGGAGATCTGGCGCGTGATGCGCGCCTGTGTGTCCCGGGGCATGTCCCAGGAGGGCATCCTGCCGGGCGGCCTTCGGGTGCGCCGTCGCGCCGCCATGACGGCCCGTCAACTGCGGGCGGAGGGCGACGCGTTGGCCCACTCCATGGAGTGGATCACGCTGTACGCGATGGCGGTCAACGAGGAGAACGCGGCCGGCGGCCGGGTGGTGACGGCCCCGACGAACGGCGCGGCCGGCATCATCCCCGCGGTCCTGCACTACTACATGAACTTCGTGCCCGGCGCGGACGAGGACGGCGTGGTCCGCTTCCTCCTCGCGGCCGGTGCCATCGGCATGCTCTTCAAGGAGAACGCCTCCATCTCCGGCGCCGAGGTCGGCTGCCAGGGCGAGGTCGGCTCGGCCTGCTCGATGGCCGCGGGCGCCCTCGCCGAGGTCCTCGGCGGCTCTCCCGAACAGGTCGAGAACGCCGCCGAGATCGGCATGGAGCACAACCTGGGCCTGACCTGCGACCCGGTCGGCGGCCTGGTCCAGATCCCCTGCATCGAGCGCAACGGCATGGCCGCGGTGAAGGCGGTCACGGCGGCGAAGATGGCGCTGCGGGGGGACGGTTCGCACAAGGTGTCCCTCGACAAGGTCATCAAGACGATGAAGGACACCGGGGCGGACATGAGCGTGAAGTACAAGGAGACGGCCCGGGGCGGGCTGGCGGTGAACATCATCGAGTGCTAGGCACCGGCGGTGTTCCGGTCTTCGGGGATCACTCCTGCCGCAGGTCCTTGACCCGGCGGAGCTTGCCGAGGGACCGCTCCAGGGTCTCCGGGTCGACGACGGCGACCTCGACGCTGACACCTACGCCGTCCTTGACGCCCTTCGCGATGGCCCGGGCGGCCGCCTCACGCTGATCGGGTCCGGTGCCGGGGCGGGCCTCGACGCGGACGGTCATGTGGTCCATCCGCCCGCGCCGGGTCAGCTGGACCTGGAAGTGCGGGGCCACGCCGGGGACCCGCAGCACGATCTCCTCGATCTGGCTGGGGAAGACGTTCACCCCCCTCAGGATGATCATGTCGTCGCAGCGGCCGGTGATCTTCTCGATGCGCCGGAAGGCGGGCCGGGCGGTGCCGGGCAGCAGCCGGGTCAGGTCGCGGGTGCGGTAGCGGATGACCGGCAGCGCCTCCTTGGTGAGGGAGGTGAACACCAGCTCGCCCTCCTCGCCGTCCGGCAGCGCCTCGCCCGTGATCGGGTCGACGACCTCGGGATAGAAGTGGTCCTCCCACACGTGCAGCCCGTCCTTGGTCTCCACGCACTCCTGGGCCACGCCGGGACCGATCACCTCCGACAGGCCGTATATGTCGACGGCGTGGATGTCCAGGCGTTCCTCGATCTCGCGGCGCATCTCCTCGGTCCACGGTTCGGCGCCGAAGATGCCGACCTCGAGGGAGGTGGAGCGCGGGTCGACGCCCTGGCGCTCGAACTCGTCGAGGAGGGTGAGCATGTACGAGGGGGTGACCATGATGATCTCGGGCCGGAAGTCCTGGATGATCTGCACCTGGCGTGCGGTCATGCCGCCCGAGGCGGGGATCACGGTGCAGCCGGCCCGCTCGGCGCCGTAGTGGGCGCCCAGGCCGCCGGTGAAGAGGCCGTAGCCGTAGGAGATGTGCACCTTGTGGCCGGGGCGGCCGCCCGCCGCCCGGATCGAGCGGGCGACCACGTCGGACCACATCGACAGGTCGTTCTCGGTGTAGCCGACCACGGTGGGGCGGCCGGTGGTGCCGCTGGAGGCATGGACGCGGCGGACCTGGTCCATGGGCACGGCGAACATGCCGAAGGGATAGGTGTCGCGCAGATCGGCCTTGGTGGTGAAGGGGAACCGGGACAGGTCCTGCGGCGAACGGCAGTCGTCGGGCTTGACGCCGGCCTCGTCGAACTTCCTGCGGTACGTCTCCACGTGCTCGTACGCGTGCCGCAGCGTCGCCCGCAGCCGGTCGAGCTGGAGCTCGCGGAGCTGCTCGCGGGTCAGCCGTTCGCCGTCGTCCAGCAGCTCCTGGGGAAGTGGCGCACCCCGCCGGGCTCCCGCTACCGCCGGGGGCATCGGTTCGCTGCTCATCACGGCTCCTCCGTCGTCGTACTGCGGACACTGCGGCTGCGACCGCGGAACTCCGCGATCACCTCCCCGCCGCGCCGGACGCTCACGTCGTAGATGCCGCTGCGGCCGAACCGGGTGCGCTCCCGCGCGGTGGCCACCAGGACGTCGCCCTCGTGGGCGGGTGCGACGAAGTCGATGTCGGCTCCGGCGGCCACGGTCACGGGGCCGTGGCTGTTGCAGGCACAGGCGAAGGCGGTGTCGGCGAGGAGGAAGAGGTACCCGCCGTGCGCGATGCCGTGTCCGTTGACCATCGCCGGCGTCACGGTCATCCGGAGCTCGGCGGTCCCCTCGCCGTGCTCCAGCAACTCGATCCCGAGGCCCTTGGACGCCTGGTCCGCGGCGAACATCGCCTCCGCGGGGCCCTTCGTCGCGCCTATGGCCTGTGTCACTGCTTCCACACTTCCACCACCTCGGAACCCGACCGAACATTCGGTTAGCGCGCGGCAGGCCTAGTAATCCAGCATCGCCATGACCTGTCAAGGCAGGGGCGGCACTTCCGGAACGGCGGGGTTCGTCTTATCATTGGCCGAACGAACGGTCGGTTGGGAAGTTGGATTCGATGACCTCACCCCAGTCCAGTACGTCATCCTCGGCGCCGCCCGCGGGCCGCGACGAGCCGGAGCTCCAGCGGCACTTCGACGACACGATCGCGCGCGACCAGCGGATCGAGCCGCGCGACTGGATGCCCGAGGGATACCGCAGGACGCTGATCCGGCAGATCGCGCAGCACGCGCACTCGGAGATCATCGGCATGCAGCCCGAGGGCGAGTGGATCACCCGCGCACCCTCGCTGCGCCGCAAGGCCATCCTGTTCGCGAAGGTCCAGGACGAGGCGGGGCACGGACTGTACCTGTACTCGGCGGCCGAGACCCTGGGCGCCGACCGCGCCGACCTGACCGAGCGGCTCATCGAGGGGCGCCAGAAGTACTCGTCGATCTTCAACTACCCGACGCCGACCTTCGCGGACGTCGGCGTGATCGGCTGGTTCGTGGACGGCGCGGCGATCTGCAACCAGGTGCCGCTGTGCCGCAGTTCGTACGGACCGTACGCCCGCGCCATGGTGCGGGTCTGCAAGGAGGAGTCGTTCCACCAGCGGCAGGGCTACGAACTGCTGCTGACGATGATGCGCGGCACCGCCGAGCAGCGGGCCATGGTCCAGGACGCGGTGGACCGCTGGTGGTGGCCGTCCCTGATGATGTTCGGCCCGCCCGACGACGACTCCCCCAACTCCGCTCGGTCGATGGCCTGGAAGATCAAGCGGCACACCAACGACGAACTGCGCCAGCGCTTCGTCGACATGACCGTGCCGCAGGCCGAGAAGCTCGGTGTGACCCTGCCGGACCCCGAGCTGCGCTGGAACGAGGAGCGCGGGCACCACGACTTCGGCACCCCCGACTGGTCCGAGCTCAAGCGGGTGATCTCCGGCGACGGCCCCTGCAACGCACAGCGCATGGAGCGGCGCAGGACCGCCCACGAGGAGGGCGCCTGGGTACGGGAGGCGGCGGCCGCGCACGCGGCCAGACAGGACAAGCGGCGCGAGGAAGGTCCGGCGGCATGAGCGACACCGGGAACACCAAGGGGAACTGGCCGCTGTACGAGGTGTTCGTGCGCGGCAAGCGCGGGCTGAACCACGTGCACGTGGGCTCGCTGCACGCCGCCGACGACCGGATGGCGCTCACCCACGCCCGCGACCTGTACACGCGGCGCAACGAGGGCGTGAGCATCTGGGTGGTGCGGTCGGAGCACATCGCCGCCTCCACGCGCGACGAGAAGGACCCGTTCTTCGCCCCCAGCGCCGACAAGGTCTACCGTCACCCGACGTTCTACGACATCCCCGGCGACGTCCCCCACATCTGAGGAGCAGGACATGAGTGACGATCACGTCTACCTGTCCCTGGCCGAGGGACACGACGAGGGCGGCGATGCCCGCTGGGCGTTCGGCACCGGGTTCGAGGACCCGCTGCACGGTGTCGACACCGCCGTGCCCGTGGACGTCGACGCCGGCGAACTCGCCGCGACCTGCCTGGCGCTCGGCGACGACGCCCTGGTCTCGGCCCAGCGTCTGGCCGAGTGGACCACCCGCGCCCCGGAGCTGGAGGAGGAGGTGGCGCTCGCCAACATCGGGCTCGACCTGCTCGGCCAGGCCCGTCTGCTGTACGCGCGCTGCGGCCAGGTCGACGGCACCGGCCGCGGTGAGGACGCCTACGCCTACTTCCGCGACGCGGACGACTTCCGCAACGTCCGCCTGGCCGAACTCCCCAACGGCGACTTCGCGTTCTCCGTCGTGCGGCTGCTGGTGCTGTCCAGCTGGCGGCTCGCCCACTTCGAGCAGCTCGCGGCGTCCCCGGACCCGGTGCTGTCCGCCGTGGCCGCCAAGGGCGTCAAGGAACTGACCTACCACCGGCAGTACGCCGCCGACTGGGCCGTCCGGCTCGGGGACGGCACGCCGGAGTCGCACCGGCGCATGCGGGCGGCCCTCCACCAGGTCGCGCCGTATCTGGGCGAGCTGTTCACGGCGTACGACGCACGCGACGCGGTCGTCGCCGTCCTGGCGCAGGTCACCAAGGCGGCGGGGTTGCCGATGCCGGCCTGGCGGCCGGCCCCGGGGACGGGTCGCGAGGGCGGGCACACCGAGCACCTCGCCCCGCTGCTGGCCGAGTTGCAGGGCGTGGCCCGCGCACACCCGGGGGCTGTGTGGTGACCGTGCCGACCATGCCGACCACCCCGGCGGACGCCCGCCGTGCCCGGCACGTCGCCGAGCAGGTGCCGGACCCCGAACTGCCCATGCTGACCCTGGCCGACCTCGGAGTCCTGCGCGGCGTCGAGGTGACGGCGGACGGACGGGTCGTCGCGAGCCTCACCCCGACCTACTCGGGCTGTCCGGCGATGGCGGAGATGCGCGCCGACGTCGCCGCGCGGCTGCGGGCGGCCGGGTTCGAGCGGGTGGAGATCCGCACGGTGCTGGATCCGCCGTGGACGACGGACTGGATCACCGCGGCGGGCCGCCGCAAGCTCGCCGAGCACGGCATCGCACCGCCCGGCCCGGCGCCCCGGCCCGCGCCCGGCCCCGTGCCCCTGGTCCTGTCGCCCACCCGGCACACGGTGGCCTGCCCGCGCTGCGGCTCGGCGGACACCGAGGAGACCTCCCGCTTCGCCGCCACGTCCTGCAAGGCCCTGTGGCGCTGCCGGGCCTGTCGCGAGCCGTTCGAGTACGTCAAGGAGATCTGATGGAAGACCTGATGGCCCCGGCCGGCGGCGCCCCCGCAGGAGCGCCGCGCGCGCGTCGGCGCCCCGCCTTCCACGCTCTGCGCGTCGCCTCGGTGCAGCGGCTGTGCGAGGACGCGGTCGCCGTCGGTTTCGCGATCCCCGACGACCTGGCCGGGGAGTTCGCCTTCGCACCCGGGCAGTCGCTGACCCTGCGCCGCCGGGTGGACGGACGGGACGAGCGGCGCTCGTACTCGATCTGCTCCCCCGCCGGCACGAGCCCGCGCATCGGTGTGCGCGAGGTGCCCGGCGGCCTGTTCTCCTCCTGGCTCGTCCACGACGTACGGCCCGGCGACACCATCGAGGTGATGGCCCCCACCGGCTCCTTCACCCCCGACGTCACCACCCCCGGCCACCACGTCCTGATCGCCGCCGGGTCGGGCATCACACCGATGCTGTCCATCGCCGAGTCGGTCCTCGCCGCCGACGACCGCTCCCGGGTCACCCTCTTCTACGGCAACCGGCGCACCGGATCCGTGATGTTCGCCGACGAACTCGCCGACCTGAAGGACCTGTTCCCCAGCCGCTTCCAGCTGGCGCACGTCCTCTCCCGCGAGCCGCGCGAGGCCGAGCTGCTCACCGGCCGGCTGGACGGCGAACGGCTCGCCGCGCTCGTCGACGGCCTGGTCGACGTGCGCGGCGCGGACCACTGGTGGCTGTGCGGCCCGCACGGCATGGTCCGCGACGCACAGAAGGTGCTGGCCGGGCTGGGCGTGCCCGTCGACCGGGTCCACCAGGAGCTGTTCTACGCCGACGACGAGCCGATCCGCCCCGTCCGTCACCTCGAGGCCCGGGCCGAGGGCCCGGTCAGCCAGGTCACCGTCGTCCTCGACGGCCGCTCCACCACGTCCGCCCTTCCCCGGGACACCACGCTCCTCGACGCGGCCGCCCGTGTCCGCCCGGACCTGCCGTTCGCCTGCAAGGGCGGTGTGTGCGGCACCTGCCGCGCGCTGGTCCGCGACGGCGAGACCGACATGCGCCGCAACTACGCCCTCGAACCCGCCGAGGTCGACGCCGGCTACGTGCTGACCTGCCAGACCTTCCCGGTCTCCGAGACGCTGACCGTCGACTACGACAGCTGAGCGCACACACCGGAGCGACAAACCACCCCATCCACTCCCCTGAGGGACACCTACGGCGTGTCCCTCCCAATCATCCCACCGAGGTTCCCGCGCCGGGCATCTGGGGCATCATCAACTCCCGTCCCCCCACCCACACTTCAGGGGAGCCCCCACATGCTCCGCGGTATCGACGTCAGCGCCTACCAGTCCTCCTCCTTCAGCACCGAAGGTCTCTCCTTCGTCTTCATCAAGGCGACGGAGGGCCGCTCCTACACCAACCCGAAGCTCGCGGCGCAGACCAAGCACGCGCGTGACGCAGGTCTGGTCGTCGGCTTCTACCACTTCCTGTGGCCCGGCAACCTCACCGCCCAGGCCGAGTACTTCGTCAAGCACGCCCCCGAGAAGGGCGGCGACATCCTCGCGGTCGACTGGGAGACCACGGGCGACGGCACCCACGCGAGCAACGCGGAGAAGGACTCCTTCATCCGCAAGGTGAGACAGCTGCGCCCGAACAACCGGGTCGTCCTCTACACGAACCGGCACTACTGGCTGAACATCGACACCACGTCGTACGCCGGCGACGGGCTCTGGATCGCCGACTACGTCACGGCCGGCAAGCCCCGCATCAAGGCGAAGTGGCGCTTCCACCAGTACACCGACGACCCGGTGGACAAGAACGTCGCCGACTTCGCGAGCAAGGCGGCCCTGCGCGAGTGGGCGGCCGACGCCTGAACCGCGCCCTGCTCATAGGCTTGTCCCATGGGCGGGAAGATCACTGCGGTCAGCAGCAACGGGACGTACTCCTTCACCAAGCCGAACCGCGAGGCCATCACGCTGCTCGCCGGGTTCGGCGTGGCGGGGGACGTGCACGGCGGGGCGACGGTCAAGCACCGCTTCCGGATGCGGAAGGACCCCTCGCAGCCGAACCTCCGGCAGGTGCACCTGATGCACGCCGAGCTGTTCGAGGAGCTCCGTGCGGCCGGGTTCGAGGTCGGCGCCGGGGAGCTCGGGGAGAACGTGACCACGCGCGGGGTCGACCTGCTGGGGCTGTCGGTGGGCACCAGGCTGCATCTGGGCGACGAGGCCGTCGTCGAGGTGACCGGGCTGCGGAACCCGTGTGCGCAGATCGACCGCTTCCGCAAGGGCCTGCTCAAGGAGGTCGTCGGGCGGGGCCCGGACGGGGCCGCCCGGTTCAGGTCCGGGATCATGTCCGTCGTCGTGGTGGGAGGCGTGGTGCGCCCCGGGGACACGGTCGGCGTCGAGGCCCCGCCCGGGCCGCACCGGCCGCTCGACATCGTGTGACCGTCGGGGGCCGTTGCCCGCCGGGTGCCCGGAACGACGAAGGGGGGCGCCTGTCGAGGCGCCCCCTTGCCGTCGGTCCTACTTGTTCAGGAAGGCCCAGAACTCGTCGAACGACAGGAGCTTGTCGCCGTTCAGGTCACGGCTCTTGATGATCGCCTCGGCGACCGACTCGGTCACGTTCCAGTCGCCGCCCTGGGCCAGGGCGGACTTGAACTCGGCGGCGGTGATGGAGCCGTCACCGTCCGCATCGATCCGCTCGAACTGCTTGCGTGCTTCCTCGATGTCGATGTGCGCCACCGGTCCGCCCCTTTTCTTGCCTCTGTCGTGTCCTGCCGGCTTGCTGCCGCAGGTCAGATTAGCGGTCCGGTCCGAGCTCCGACGCGGCGGCCACCCGGGGAAACCGCGGTGCCGTCCTCGATCATCTCTGCGAGTGTGGGCATTTTGCCGGAGCGGATCCGAGGAGCGGTGTGATGGAGACCTTGCGGGACATTCTCGACGCGGCGGCACGCGGGGTGTTCCCGCCCGCGGACGGCGGCACGACGGTCGTCCCGCAGGCCTGCCACCGGGACGCGGGCGTGCTGTCCTTCACGGCGCACTCGGTGGTCTTCACCGACGAGGACCCCGACTGGGTCCGTGCCACGCTGCGCGGCCTGGACTGCGACGCGCTGGCCGCGACCATGAACCCGCGGTTCCTGACCGCCTTCCTGGACCGGACCGGGCGCAGGTCCGAGACCATCGACGCCCTGCTGGTCGGCGACCCGCTGCCGGGCGAACCGCCGCTCGCGCTGCGGGAGATCGAGGACGCGCGGCACCCGCGCATCACGTACGCCCGCAGACGGCGCGACGGCATTCGCGCCTGGACGACCGAGGGCGGGGTGCTGGTGACCGGACGCGGTGTCGGCGGCCGCCTGGAGGTGTCGGTCGAGGTGGACGAGGACGCACGGCACCGGGGTCTGGGGCGGGCGCTGGTGACCGCGGCCAGGCATCTGGTCAGGGAGCCGGTGTGGGCCCAGGTCTCGCCGGGGAACGCCCGCAGCATGCGGGCGTTCCAGGCGGCCGGCTACCGTCCGGTGGGGGCGGAGGCGGTGCTGCTCGCCACCACCCCGCGGGGCGACGGCGGTTCAGCGGAAGATGCCGGTGTGACCGAGTGAGTAGCGTCCCGGCTGGGGGTAGACCGCGAGCCCGTGCGGTCCGCTGCCGACCTTGACGCGGGCGAGCTGGGCGCCGGTGCGGGTGTCGATGGCGTAGACCTCGGAGTTGTAGCGGCCGGACAGCCACAGGACCTTGCCGTCGGCCGAGACGCCGCCCATGTCGGGGCTGCCGCCCTGGGGGAGGTGCCACTTCCTGGTGACCCTGTTCCGGGCGAAGTCGAAGACGGACACGGTCCCTTCGCCGCGGTTGGAGACGTACATCTCGCGGGAGTCCCGGCTGACGTAGAGGCCGTGGGTGCCCTTGCCGGTGGGCAGCAGGGTCGGCCTGCCGAAGGTGTCGCCGTCCAGGACCCACATCCCGTCGGCCATCATGTCCGCGACGTAGAAGCGCTTTCCGTCGGGCGAGACCTTGACGTCCTGGGGCATGGCCCCGCGGAAGGGGAGCTTCTGCTGTCCGATCACCTCCATCTTCTCGGTGTCGACCTTCAGCAGCTCCCCGCTGAACTCGCAGGACACGATGAAGTACCGGCCGTCCAGGGAGAAGTCGGCGTGGTTGACGCCGTAGCAGCTGACCGGAACCGTCTTCCGCACTTCCATGGTGTGCGGGTCGCGGAAGACGAGTTCACGGTCGAGGGAGGCCATCACGACGGCGTATCTGCCGTTCGGAGTGAAGTAGAGGTTGTACGGGTCGTGCACCTCGACGGGTTTGCCCGCCTTCCCGGTGCTCGGGTCGATGGGCGTGAGGGTGTGGCCGCGGTTGTTGTTGACCCACAGGGTCTTCATGTCCCAGGAGGGCACGACGTGCTGGGGCTGGCGCCCGACCCGGATCGTGTCGATGACCTGGTACGTCCTCGGGTCGATGACGGAGACCGTGTCGGACTCGGTGTTGGGCACGTAGACGCGCGACGGGAAGTCCTTGACGGCCGGCGCCAGTGCGTTGGGGCGGTCGGCCGCGTACACGTCCTGGGGGTCGAGGACGGGCGGCATCCCGGGCAGCCCCTGGACCTGCTGCTTCACCGGTTCCGCCGGTTTCACCGGGGCCGGGACGGCCGCCTCGGTGCCGCGGTGCGCGGTGGCGGACGGGTCGTGGTGCTCCGTGCCGCAGGCGGCGAGGGCGACGAGCGCGGCGCCCGCGATCAGGGCGTGTCGGACGAGGGTGCGGTGCATCAGCTGAACAGCTCCGTGGTGGTCACGGCGGCCAGGCCGCGGCGGTCGAGTTCTTCCAGTACGGCGGGCAGGGCCGCGACCGTGTCGGCGTAGCCGAAGTGCAGGCTGACCACGGATCCGGCGCGGGCCTCACCGAGCACCGTGCGGACGACGGCGGCGGCGCCGGGCGAGGTGAAGTCGAGGGAGTCGACGTCGTACGACAGGACGTGCGGGTAGCCGTTCTCGCGGGCGAGGCGCTCGACGAGCGGGGAGGCCCGGGGTGCCCTGGAGGGCCGGAACCAGGTCCCGATCGACCCGGTGAGCCGCCGCAGCCGCTGGGCGCAGCCGGCGATCTCCTGCCGGGCGTCGGCCTCGGACATCGTGTTGATGTCGAGGTGGCGCAGGGTGTGGTTGCCGAGTTCGTGGCCGCCGTCGAGGATGCGGCGGGCCATGCCGGGGTGCTCGTCGAGCCAGGTCCCGACGGCGAACACGGTGACGCGCGCGCCGTGCCGTTCGGCTTCGGTGAGCAGGGCCCGTGCGGTGGCGGGGTCGCCGGAGCCGTGGAAGGTGAGGGCGAGGCGGGGCCGGTCGCGGGGGCCGTGGGCCGGCTGGGCGGGGAGGGGATCGGGACGGGAGCTGGCGGTGGCGGGCTCGGGGTGGGCGAGTGCCCCGGTGGTGCCGCATCCGGCGGTCAGCGCGAGACCGGCGGTGGCGAGCAGCACGGCCCGACGATCGGTCGTGGTCACCCGTCCCATTTAAGGGGTTTTGTCGGCTCTTACCGGTCAGCCACCCGCATCTCGAACCAAGTCGTCTTCCCGCGGGGCAGCAGATCGACGCCCCAGCGGTCCGACAGCTTGTCCACGAGGAACAGTCCCCGCCCGCTGACATCCATCTCCTGCACCGGCATCAGACAGGGCAGTCCGCGCGACGGGTCACGGACCTCTATCCGGATCCAGCCCCGCCGGCGCCGCATCCGCAGACCGAACACCCGGGCCCCGGTGTGCCGCACCGCGTTGCCGACCAGTTCGGACACGAGTAAGACGGCGTCCTCAGTCATCTTCGGAGTGAGCCCCCAGTGCCGCAGGACGATCACCTGGGTCAGGCGGCGCGCGGCCGCCGCGGACTCCGGCCGGGACGGCAGCGGGACTTCGGCCTCCGTCGGGTCTCCGAACAGTTCGAGCGCTTTCCGTGCGTGCTCGTCCTCGACCGCCGGAGACCAGCGCGCCGCCGTCGCACGGCCGTCTCCCCGCGGCTGTTCGAAACCCTCCAGCCCCGCCATGCCCCCATCATGGCCGCCCGAAGCGCCCTCCGGGGCCGTTCCTGACGAATACGCCCCCCGGAACGCGTCGTTCCGTAGAAGTCGATCGGCATATGCCGACGGCACTTCGGCGCCCTCGACAGCCCTTCTGACCTGCGGTACAGGCTCACTGGGAGGCAATCGACGGACTCCCTCGACAAGGCAGACTTAAGGTTGCGTTAAGGCTCCCATAAACCGCCCCATCGAGGGACCCGGATCAGACACCGCGTCAATTGCAAGTGGTTCAGAGGAATTTCGCCTTGCCGGGGCCTTCCTCGACGAAACTCTTCATGCCCCGCTCGCGGTCCTCCGTGGCGAACAGACCTGCGAACCAGTTCCGTTCCACCGCGAGGCCCGTCTCGATGTCGGTCTCCAGACCCGTGTCGATCGACTCCTTCGCGGCGCGCAGCGCGATCGCCGGTCCCTGCGCGAGCTTCGCCGCCCACGCGTGCGCCTCGGTGTAGACCTCGCCGGCCGGCACGACCCGGTCCACGAGACCGAGCGTCAGCGCCTCGTCGGCCTTGACCATACGGCCCGTGAAGATCAGGTCCTTCGCCCTGGACGGGCCGACCAGCCGGGCCAGGCGCTGGGTGCCGCCCGCGCCCGGGATCAGTCCGAGCAGGATCTCCGGCTGCCCCAGCTTGGCGTTCTCCGCGGCGATGCGGAAGTCCGCGCACAGCGCGAGCTCGCAGCCGCCGCCCAGGGCGTACCCGGTGACGGCCGCGACGACCGGCTTGGGGATGCGGGCCACCGCCGAGAACGAGTCCTGGAGGGCACGGGCGCGCAGGACCATCGCGGTGTGGTCCATGGCCTGCATCTCCTTGATGTCCGCGCCGGCCGCGAACACCTTCTCCCCGCCGTACACGATCACCGCGCGCACGTCCTCGCGCCGGGTCGCCTCCTCGGCGAGCTCCTTCAGCCGGTCCTGGGTGGCCACGTCCAGCGCGTTCATGGGCGGCCGGTCGAGACGGATGGTGCCGACGCCTTCGGCGACTTCGAGATTCACGGTCATGCCAGCAGGTTAACGGGGACTAACGGCAGCGGCCCCGGTGCGGTACCTCACACCGGGGCCGCTGATCAGCGCAGTGTCACGCCTTCCACTTCTCCCACGACATGTTCCAGCCGTTGAGGCCGTTCTCCGGGGCGACCGTGGCGTCGTCGGAGTTCTTCACGACGACCACGTCGCCGATCAGCGAGTGGTTGAAGAACCAGGCGGCCGGTACCCCGCTGTCGTAACCGCCCTTGACGTCACGCAGGCCCACGCAGCCGTGGCTGGCGTTGTAGTTGCCGAAGGCGTCGCCGCCCCAGTAGTTGCCGTGGATGAAGGTGCCCGAGTCGGTGAGGCGGGC
The DNA here is from genome assembly GCF_029893805.1 of Streptomyces sp. SAI-135. Taxonomy (NCBI): domain Bacteria; kingdom Bacillati; phylum Actinomycetota; class Actinomycetes; order Kitasatosporales; family Streptomycetaceae; genus Streptomyces; species Streptomyces sp. SAI-135. Next base: position 6,317,217 of record NZ_JARXYP010000002.1, on the reverse strand, counting down.
GGCGTGCGGGACGTCCTTGATGTCGTACTCGCCGCCGTAGCCGACGGTCTCGCCGTTCATCCGGGTCACCGTGAGCTTCTCGCTGATGACCATCTGGCCGTTCCAGGTGTCGTAACCGGGCTTGCCGGTGGTCACCTTGAGGGTCTTGACGGTCCTGCCGTCCTGGGTGATCTTCATCGTGAGCTTCTTCGCGTCCACGACGGAGACCTGGTTGCGGCCGATGGTGAAGGAGACGGTCTTGTCCTGCTTGCCGTAGACGCCGTCGCGGCCCTCGACCCCGTTCAGGTTGAGGTCGACGGTGACCTTGGTGCCTTCCTTCCAGTACTTCTCGGGACGGAAGTCGAGGCGGTCGTTGCCGAACCAGTGGCCCTGGACGTCGACGGCCGGCGTGGTCTTGACCGTGATGGCCTTCTCGACGGCCTCGGGGCTGGTGATGCCCCGGGTGAAGCGGATGGAGAACGGCATTCCGACGCCGACGGTCGAGCCGTCCTCGGGCGTGAAGGTGCCGATGAAGGTGTTCTTCGGGGTCAAGGTGGTGAAGCGGGAGTCCTCGGCGGCGGTACGGCCCTCGGCGTCCTTGGCGACGGCGTGCACGGTGTAGGCGGTGCCGGAGGCGAGGTGGGTGGACGGCGTCCAGGAGGCGCCGTCCGCGGCTATCTTCCCGGCTATCGCGGTGCCCTTGGCGTCCTTGACCTGCACCTCGGTCAACTTGCCCTTCGTGGCGCCGACCTTGAGCACACCGCTGGTGTCGACGGACCTGGCCCCGTCCTTCGGGCTGATGGAGACGACCGCCTCGGACTGCTTGGTCTCGGTGGCGGACGAGTCGCCCTTGTCCGCCTTGGCGTCACCGGAACCGGAACCTCCCCCGCCGCATGCGGTGACGGCCAGCAGCAGCACGCCCAGTATCAGCGCCAGCAGTCCCTTGGCCCCGCGCCCCCGCGCGTCAACCGACGCCCCCGGTATCGGTCGCACGTTCACGTCGTTCTCCCCTCGAAGGGCCTGGTCAGGCCCGCTCCCCCGCGCGTTTCCGCACACGTCGGCGAATATTAACCGCAGACTTTTGAGCATCGTGCAAGTCCAAGGTCACCATTTCGTCCCAACTTCAACTTCAACGAAGAGGGGCCAAGCCGCCTTCGAGCCCGGTCACTTCACCGCGCTGCCCGCCTTCCACTCCTTCCATCCCATGTTCCAGCCTCCGAGCCCGTTGTCGGGAGCGACCTTCTTGTCGTCGCTGTGGACGACCTCGACGACGTCCCCGACGAGACTCCGGTCGAAGAACCAGCCCGCGGGCGTGTCCGAGCTGCCGCCCTTGACGTCCCTGAGCCCCACGCAGCCGTGGCTGACATTGACCCTGCCGGGGGCGGTGGGCGCCCAGTAGTTGCCGTGCAGGAAGGTGCCGGAGTCCGTCAGCCGCAGGGCGTGCGGGACGTCCGGGATGTCGTACTCGCCGCCGAAGCCGACCGTGCGGCTGTTCATGCGGGTCACCTCGAGCATCTCGGTGACGACCATCTTGCCGTTGTACGTGGTCGTCCTGGGAGCGCCGGCGGTGATCGGCACGGTGGCGAGAAGTTCGCCGTCCCGTCGCACCTGCATGGTGTGCGCGGCCGCGTCGACGAGGGAGACCTGGCTGCGGCCGACGGTGAAGGAGAAGGTCCGGTACTGGAGGCCGTAGACGCCGGGCGCGCCTTCCACGTCGCGGAGCCGGAGGGCGACCGTCACCCGGGTGCCGGGGGCCCAGTAGCGCTCGGGGCGGAAGTCGAGGCGGCCCTTGCCGAACCAGTGCGGGCGGATCTCGACGGGCGGCTTCGAGGTGACGTGCACGGCCCGTTCGACGGCGGCGCGGTCCTCGATCTCCCGGTTGAACTCCAGGGAGACGATCATCCCGGTGCCGACGGTGGAGCGGTTCTCCGGGCTGACGTACCCGACGAAGCGCTCCTCGGGGACGTAGGTGGTGAAGGTGGTGTGCCGGGCCGAGCGGCGGCCGTGGGCGTCGAGCGCGACCGCGTCGACGGTGTACTCGGCGGCCAGCGCGAGCTGTGCCTCGTCGGGTTCCCAGCGCAGCCCGTCGTCGGAGATGTGCCCGGGCACCGGGAAGTCCTGCGCGTCCTGGGACTTGACCACGGTGACCGACTCCAGGCGCCCGCTGGGCACCCTGACCCGCAGTCTCTCCTCGGGCGGCACTCCCCTGGTGCCGTCGTCGGGGGCGACCCGGATGACGTCCTCGGGCGCGGGAGGCTTCCCGAACCCGCCGACACCGCCGATCCCGCCACCCCCGTCCGCCGTGCATCCGGCCGCTCCGGCCAGCAGTCCTGCCCATGTCACTACGGCGGCCAAAGCGGCCCGCGAGCGCCGAGCGCGCCCATGTCCATGTCTCACGCCCACCCAACGACGGTGCCCACCCGGGAGAAACGTGACCTTCGGGCCCCTGAAGGGGCGCGGGCAACCGCACGACAAGCCCCCACGCGCCCGCAGCCGCCCGACGGCGGACCCACCCTCCCCGTACCGCGCTTCGCACACGGAGACGTGAATGCGAGGCAAGCGCTGGGCAGAACAGTGGGGAGGACGACGTGAGGGGGTGCCGCGGCCGGGACGTCGCGCGCTCTTTTCCACCTCGTTCCACGAGCCGTGGGAGGCCGACCGGTGTCCAGCGCAGCCGAGCAGGAGGCGGTGTCGGAAGCCGCCGAGGAGCGCCCCGCCGCGCTGGTGAACGGGGCGCGGCGGGCGGCGGTACCCGCCGTACCGGTGTGGCCCGGTGCACCGACCCCGCTGGGCGCCCGGTTCCGGGTCGGCCCGGACGGGGTCGCGGGGACCAACTTCGCCCTGTGGGCGGGCGGCGCCGAGGCCGTCGACCTGTGTCTGTTCGACGCGGACGGCATGGAGAGCCGGGCCCGGCTCACCGAGCTCACGCACGAGATCTGGCACGGCTTCGTCCCCGGCGTCATGCCCGGCCAGCGCTACGGCTTCAGGGTGCACGGCCGCTGGGACCCGTGGACCGGCGCCCGCTGGAACCCGGCCAAGCTGCTCCTCGACCCGTACGCCCGCGCGGTGGACGGCGACTTCAGCCTGCCGCCCGAGGTGTACGGCCATGTCCGGGACTGGCCCCAGCAGCAGGTCGCGGACACCGTGCGCGACGAACGCGACTCGGCGCCGTACGTCCCGAAGGGCGTGGTCGTCCATGACGACGACGACTGGGCGGAGGACCGCCGGCCGAAGACGCCGTGGGCGGACTCCGTCATCTACGAGATGCACGTCCGCGGGTTCACAGCGCTGCACCCCGGCATCCCCGAGGAACTGCGGGGGACCTACGCCGGTCTCGCCCACCCCGCCGCGATCGAGCACCTCGTCCGGCTGGGCGTCACCGCCGTCGAACTGCTCCCCGTCCACCAGTTCGCCCACGAGGACCATCTGCTGCGCCGCGGCCTGAAGAACTACTGGGGCTACAACTCCATCGGGTACTTCGCGCCGCACGCGGCCTACGCCGCCTCCGGTACGACGGGCCAGCAGGTCGGCGAGTTCAAGCGCATGGTGCGCGCGCTGCACGCCGCCGGGATCGAGGTCATCCTCGACGTGGTCTACAACCACACCGCGGAGGCGGGCGAACTGGGCCCCACGCTGTCCCTCAAGGGCATCGACAACCGGGGGTACTACCGGCTCCAGTCGGACGCCCGGCGGTACGCGGACTACACCGGCTGCGGCAACACCCTGCACGTGGTCCAGCCCCATGTCCTGCGGCTCATCACCGACTCCCTGCGCTACTGGGTGACGGAGATGGGCGTGGACGGCTTCCGCTTCGACCTGGCGGCCGCGCTGGCCCGTTCCATGCACGACGTCGACATGCTGTCCCCGTTCCTCGCGGTCATCGCGCAGGACCCGGTGCTGCGGCGCGTGAAGCTGATCGCCGAGCCGTGGGACGTGGGCTCCGGCGGCTACCAGGTGGGCGCCTTCCCACCCCTGTGGACGGAGTGGAACGACCGCTACCGCAACGCCGTAAGGGACTTCTGGCGCGGGGCGCTGCCGGACGTACGGGACCTGGGCTACCGCCTCTCGGGCTCCAGCGACCTGTACGCGTGGGGCGGGCGGCGGCCGTACGCCTCGGTCAACTTCATCACCGCGCACGACGGTTTCACCCTGCGGGACCTGGTGTCGTACGAGAGGAAGCACAACGAGGCGAACGGCGAGGGCAACCGGGACGGCACGGACGACAACCGGGCGTGGAACTGCGGGGCGGAGGGGGAGACGGACGACGAGCGGGTACGTGCCCTCAGGCGGCGGCAGCTGCGGAACCTGCTCACCACGCTGCTGCTGTCGACGGGAGTGCCGATGCTGGTCGCGGGCGACGAACTGGGCCGCACCCAGCGCGGCAACAACAACGCCTACTGCCAGGACAACGAGATCAGCTGGGTGGACTGGGGGCTCCTCGACGACCCCGGCTGGAAGGCGCTGTTCGACCTCACCGCGCGGCTGATCGACCTGCGCCACCGGCATCCGGTGCTCAGGCGGAGGGCGTTCTTCTCCGGGCGCGCGCACTCGGCGGACGGGATCCGCGACCTCGCCTGGTTCACGGCCCGCGGCACGGAGATGACGGAACGGGACTGGTACGCGCCGGCCGCCACGCTCGGGATGTACCTCTCGGGACGGGACATCCCCGGCCGTGACGAACGCGGCGCCCCGATCGTCGACGACAGCTTCCTCGCCGTCCTGCACGCGGGCGACCGCCCGGCCGCCTTCCTGCTGCCGGGGCCGCCGTGGGCGGAGCGGTACGAGGTGGTCGTCGACACGTCGAGGGAGGAACAGACCGAGGCCCCGCGGGTGGTGCACCGGGCGGGCACGTCGGTCACGGTACCGGCGCGGGCGGTGCTGCTGCTGCGGGTCGCGGGGTGAGATTGCAGTCCCGTGAACAGCGCATGTGATCGCTGGCCAATACACGGACCCGCTGGCCAGACTCGCTGCCATGCCCGAGATATCCCGCCGTGCCTTCGGTGGTCTCGTCGGCGGCGGTGCCATGACCGCCGTCGCCGGTACGACGACCACCGCCGAGGCCGCCGAAGCCGTTGCCGAACGCCCCTTCCAGGCCCGGGGCGAAGGCGGCTCCGGCAAGCGCCCCAACCTCCTCGTCATCCTCGGCGACGACCTCGGCTGGGCCGACCTGTCGTCGTACGGCGCCCCGCACATCAACACGCCGAACCTGGACCGGCTGGCCCGGCAGGGCGTGCGGTTCACGGACGCCTACTCGGGGTCCTCGACCTGCTCGCCGACCCGCTTCAGCCTGTACACCGGCCGGTACCCGGGGCGCACGCCGGGCGGGCTCGCCGAGCCCGTCGCCGACCGGTCGCAGGGCCTCGACCCGAACCACCCGACCCTCGCCTCCCTGCTGAAGAAGGCGGGTTACTCGACCGCCCTGATCGGCAAGTGGCACTGCGGCTGGCTCCCCGACTACAGCCCCACCAGGTCCGGCTGGGACGAGTTCTTCGGCAACCGCGGCGGTGTGCTGGAGTACTTCTCCAAGCTCGGCCAGCTCGGCGACTACGACCTCTACGAGGGCGACGCCACCCACAAGGACCTGCGCTACTACACGGAGGTCCTCACCGAGCGGGCGGTGGAGTACGTGAGCCGTGACCACACCGCGCCCTGGCTGCTGAACCTCAACTTCACCACCCCGCACTGGCCCTGGCTCGCGGAGGGCGACGCGGAGACCGGCGCGGAGATCGCCGCGAGGATCCGCGCGGCGAAGAGCCGGGCGGAGATCTCGGCCGCGCTCAACCACTACGACGGCGGCTCGGTCGCCAAGTACGCCGAGATGGTGGAGAGCCTGGACGCTGCCGTCGGCGAGGTGCTCACCGCCCTGCGCCGCTCGGGCCAGGAGGAGCACACGCTGGTGTACTTCGCCAGCGACAACGGCGGTGAGCGCTGGTCGTACCTGTGGCCGCTCAGCGGCGAGAAGTTCGTCCTCCAGGAGGGCGGCATCCGGGTGCCGACCATCGTGCGCTGGCCGCACCGCATCGACGGCGGCCAGGTCAGCCACGAGCCGAACTTCTCCCCCGACTGGACGGCGACCTTCCTGGAGGTCGCCGGCGCGCGGCCCGATCCGGTCTACCCGCTGGACGGCACCAGCCTGGCCGGGTACCTGCTGCGGGGCCAACGGCTGCCGGAGCGGGACCTGTTCTGGCGGGTGCGGGCCAACCGGGCGCTGCGGCGCGGGAAGTGGAAGTACTACCAGGACGCGGCCGGCAGGGACCATCTCTACGACCTCGCCGCCGACCTGCGCGAGCAGGCTGATCTGGCCGCCGACGAACCGGAGTTGCTCGCCGAGCTGAAGGGCGCGTGGGAGAGGACGGCGGCCGGGCTGCTGCCGTACCCGAGCTAGCCGAGGATCCCGCGTTCGTACGCCGTCGCGACCGCCGCCGCGCGGTCCTTCGCGCCCAGCTTGGCGTACAGGTGGGTGAGATGGGTCTTCACGGTGGCCTCGCTGATGAACAGCTCGCGGGCGATCTCGCGGTTGGAGGTGCCGCGGGCGACCAGGGCGAGGACCTCGCGCTCGCGGGCGGAGAGGGGTTCGTTCGCCGGTGCCCTGGGCGTGCGGACGGCGGAGACCAGGCGGGAGGCCACCGCCGGGGAGAGGACCGCACGGCCCTCGGCGGCCGCCCGGACCGCCGTGAACAGTTCGTCGCGCGGGGCGTCCTTGAGGAGGTAGCCCGTCGCTCCCGCCTCGATGGCGGGCAGCGTGTCGGAGTCCGTGTCGTACGTCGTCAGGACGAGGACCTTCGCGCGGGCCCTCACGCGGGTCAGCTCGCGGATGGCGTCCACCCCGCCCCCGCCAGGCATCCGCAGGTCCATCAGGATGACGTCGGGGTCGAGCGCGGCGGCCCGCTCGACGGCCTCCACGCCGTTGGACGCCTCACCGAGCACGCTGAAGCCGGGCGCGGACTCGAACATGCCGCGCAGACCGTCCCGTACGACGGGATGGTCGTCGACGATCAGCACCGAGATGTCACCGGTCATGGCGGACCAACGGTACGCGAGCCGACAGCGCCGTGCCGTGACCCGGTTCGGACTCGACGGTCAGGGAGCCCGCGATGCGTTCGGCGCGGGCCCGCATGCCGTCGAGGCCGAAGCCGCCCGTGCGGGTGCGGGCGGGCAGGGCGAGCGGGTCGAAACCGCCTCCGTCGTCACGGATGTCGAGGATGACCTCGTCGGTCAGGAAGCTGAGGGTGACGCCGAGGCGGGCGGCGTGCGCGTGCCGGGCGGCGTTGGACAGGGCCTCCTGGGCGATCCTGAGCAGGGTCGCGGACACCTCGTCGTGGAGTTGCTCGGCGGTGCCGGTGACCGTGAACTCCGCGCGTACACCGGTGCGTTCGCCCCAGTCGGTGACCGTCTGCTTCAGGGCCTCGGGGAGCCCCGCGTCGGCCAGCGCGACCGGGGCGAGGTTGTGCACCGAGCGGCGCGCCTCGCCCAGGCTGTGACGGGCGAGGTCCATGGCCCGGTGCACATGCTCGCGGGCCTGGTTCTCGTCGGGCGTGTTCACGACGACCTGGAGCTGGGCGATGATCCCGGTCAGGCCTTGGGCGAGGGTGTCGTGGATCTCGGCGGCGAGCCGCCTGCGCTCGTCGGCCACGCCCGCCTCCCTTGCCTGGACGAGGAGTTGGGCGTGAAGGGCGGCGTTCTCGTCGAGCGCCTGCTGGAGCGCGGTGTTGGTGCGCTCCAGTTCGGCGATGGTCTCGGCCTGGACGCGGGCACGCTCCTGCTCCTGGAGCGCGAACCGGGTGAACACGCTGACCAGGCCCATGTTGAGGCCCAGGACGAGGAAGAAGCCGGTCCACAGGAGCGGCCCGTGCGGCGGCATGCCGCCCACCTCGCTGCCGGCCATGGTGATCGCGGTCAGGAACAGACCGGGCATCACCAGCCGGCGGGGCAGCTCCCGGGCGGCGGTGTAGTAGCCGGTCACGGCGTAGAAGGCGAAGAACGGATTGAGCCAGGTCAGCACGAACCCGAGGCCCCAGCGCAGGAAGTAGAGGCACACACCGGTCCGGCTCGGGCCCGGCCGGCCGCGCCGCACCCTCCCCCACCACACCTGGAGCAGGGCGCCCGCGACGACGAGTACCGCCGAGACGGTCATCGCGGACCGGCCCATGCCGACCGGCCGGGCGGACACGGCCGCCGCCACGACACCGGCGCCCAGCAGCGCGTAGGGGCCCCAGCTGTCGAAGGAGGCCCGGGGCTCCACCGGCGCGGTGTCGGTCATGACCCCAGTGTCCGGCACGCTCCGCTCACTCCCAGCGGAACCAGCGTGCGGCCGCGGCCGTGAGCAGGACCGTCCAGGCGACGAGGACGCCGAGGTGGGTCCAGCCCGGCCCGTCGCCGGCCGCGGCCCGGTTCAGGGCCTCCGCGGCCGCGCCGAACGGCGTGTACCCGACGATCCGGGCGAGGACGTCCGGCATGGTCTGCACCGGCGCCCAGACTCCCGCGCAGAACATCGCGGGAAAGAACACGGCGGAACCGATCGCCCCGGCGATCTTCGTGGTCCGGGACAGCGAGGAGACCACCGCGCCCAGCGCGAGGGCGGCGAGCACGGCGAGCACCAGGGCCAGCAGGTAGCCCAGGGGCTGCTCGGGCAGTCGTACGTCGAAGGCGAACCGGCCGACGGCGAGCGCGAGGAGCGCGGACGCCAGGGCGGCGCCGCCGTAGACGGTCATCTGCGCGGTGAGCAGGGCGGCCGGGCGGACCGGAGTGGTGGACATGCGGCGCAGGATGCCGCGTTCGCGGTAGCCGGTGAGGGTCTGCGGCATGGACTGGAGGCCGCCGACGATCAGGCCGAGGAGCACGGCCACGGGCACGTAGACGTCGATGGTCCTGAGGCCGCCGAGGTCGGGGTCGTGGTGCCGGAAGGACGGGACCGAACCGAGGATCACCAGGAGCAGGGTCGGGAACAGCAGGATCCAGAAGAGGGCGCCGGGTTCGCGGAGGAAGAGCCGGACCTCGGTCCGCAGTACGGCGGTGTTCATGCCGTGGCCTCCTGGGCGTCGGTCCTCGTGAGGTCGAGGAACGCGTCGTCGAGGGTGGCGTCGACGACCCGGAGCTGGTGGGCGGTGACGTGCCGGCGGGCGAGCAGGGTGATCACGGCGTTCACCGTCTCGTCGGTGCCGGAGAGGGTGAGACGGCCCTCCCGGTCCTCGACGGAGGCGAGCGCGGGCAGGGTGTCGAGCTCGTGCGCGTCCAGCGGGGCGGAGGGCGTGAAGCTGATGACCGTGCCGCCCGCCGAGCGCCGGATGAGTCCGGCCGGGGTGTCCAGGGCGGCGACCCGGCCCCTGTCGATCACGGCGATCCGGTCGCAGAGCCGCTGCGCCTCCTCCATGAAGTGGGTGACGAGCAGGACGGTCACGCCGTTCGCGCGGACGTCCTCGATCAGCTCCCAGGTGTCGCGGCGGGCGCGCGGATCGAGGCCGGTGGTCAGCTCGTCCAGGACGACGATCCGGGGGTTGCCGACCAGCGCGAGCGCGATGAACAGGCGCTGCTTCTGGCCGCCGGAGAGCTTGCCGAACCGGGTGGCGACCTGCTGGGCGAGCCCCAGGCGCTCGGCGAGCGGCCGCCAGTCGAGGGGCCGCTCGTAGAACGCCGAGTAGAGCTCCAGCGCCTCGCGGACCGTCAGCTTGGCCTGGAGCTCGCTCTCCTGGAGCTGGGCGCCGAGGACCCGGGCCACGCGCGCGTGGTCGGCGACGGGGTCGAGGCCGGTGACCCGGACGCGGCCCGCGTCGGGGAGCCTGAGGCCCTCGACGCACTCGACGGTGGTGGTCTTGCCGGCGCCGTTCGGGCCGAGGATCCCGAAGATCTCGCCCTCCTCTACGGCGAAGGACACCCCGTCCACGACGGCGCGGCCGCCGTAGGACTTGCGCAGTTCGCTGACTTCGATGAAGGACATGGCAGCAGCGTCCCGGGCCGGGCCCCGCCGCCGCATCGCCCGTCACGCTCGATCCGGCATCGACCGATCGGCTGATGCGGCGGTACGACCCCTCGAACACGCAGGTCGTAGGTCCAGCGGCCGATTCCGGTACGGCCAAAACTCGGTGGGCGTTGTCAGTGCCGATCCGTAGGCTCGCTGCTGATGCCCACGACACGTGCAACCACCAAGGACCGATCGGCGGTCAGGAGCCTGCTGCGCCTGTGGCCGTATGTCCGGCCCGCCCGCGCGCGGCTGTTCACCGCCGCGTTCGTGGCGATCCTCGCCTCCTGCACGGGGCTGGTGATCCCGCTCGTGCTGAAGTGGATGGTGGACGGCCCGGTCGCCGACGGGGACACGGCCGGCGTGTGGCTCGGGGCGCTGTACCTGCTGCTGCTCGGTTTCGCCGAGGCCCTGCTGTTCGGGCTGCGGCGGTGGCTGGTGGCGCGGCCGCTCTCCCACGTCGAGGCGGAGATGCGGGCGGGCCTCTACCGGCACCTCCAGCGCCTCCCGGTGGCCTTCCACGACCGCTGGGCCTCCGGCCAGCTGCTGTCCCGGGCCACCACGGACCTCATGCTGCTGCGCATGTTCCTCGCCTTCCCGCTGACCTTCCTGCTGGTCAACAGCGTGACGATCCTGGTCGGCGTGATCATCATGCTGCTCCAGGACTGGACGCTCGGCCTGGTGATCCTCGGCCCCGCGATCCCCGTCGTCGTCACCTGCGTGATCTTCGAGAAGCGGTACGCCACGGTGGCCCGCCTCGCCCAGGACCAGGTCGGCGACCTCACGACGGTCGTCGAGGAGAGCGTGCTCGGCATCCGCATCATCAAGGGCTTCGGCCGGCACCGGTCGCAGGCCAGGGCGTTCCGTGAACTCTCGGGCACCCTGCGCGGCACGGAACTGCACAAGGCCCGTCTGCTGGCCACGATCTGGGGCGTCATCGTGACGCTGCCGGAGGTGGCGATCGGGGCGGCCCTGGTGCTGGGCTGCGTACAGGTGGCGGACGGGGAGCTGTCGGCGGGGACGCTCGTGGCGTTCCTGTCCACCGCTCTGGCCCTGAGGTGGCCGGTGGACTCGATCGGCTTCCTGCTGGCGATGAGTCAGGAGGCGGCGACGGCGACGGAGCGCTATTTCGAGGCCATGGACGAAGTACCGGAACAGGAGACCGCGCCCGCCAGGGGCGCGGCCAACCGCGCGACAAGCCCCCACGCACCCGCAGCCCGCGACGCAGGCATGCGTTTCTCGGCGGTCTCGTTCCGCTATCCCGATGCCGCGGACGACTCACCACCGGTTCTCGACCTCGTCGATCTGCACATCCGGCCCGGTGAATCCATGGCGCTCGTAGGCGCCACAGGCAGCGGCAAGACCACCCTCACCGCCCTCATCCCTCGCCTCCACGAACCGACATCGGGCCGGATCACGCTCGACGGCGAGGACATCACCGCCATGCCCCGGGAGGAACTGCGCGCCAAGGTGGCCATGGCCTTCGAGGACCCCACCCTCTTCTCCACCAGCGTCGGGGACAACGTCCTGATGGGCGCGGACCAAGGGGAACTGGACCGCGCCCTCTCCGTGGCCCAGGCCGACTTCGTGCACGCCCTCCCGCAGGGCACCGCGACCCAGGTCGGCGAACAGGGCCTCAGCCTCTCCGGCGGCCAGCGCCAGCGCCTGGCTCTTGCCCGTGCCGTCGTGGGCAGGCCCAGGTTCCTCGTCCTGGACGATCCGCTGTCCGCCCTGGACGTCCACACCGAGGCCGCCGTGGAAGCCGCGCTGCGGGACGTCCTCGCGGACACCACGGCCCTCATCGTCGCCCACCGTCCCTCCACCGTGCAGCTCGCCGACCGGGTCGCCCTGCTGTCGGGGGGCCGCATCACGGCCGTGGGCACCCACCACGAACTCCTGCGCACCAACGCCGAGTACGCCCATCTGATGTCCGGGTCCGGGGACTCCGGAGAAGGGCCCGGGGATTCCGGAGAACGGTCCGGGCACTTCGGAGAAGGGGAGAACGCCCGATGACGGCCCCCACGACGTCCGCGCCCGCCGCGGACGAGGAACCCCGCCCGGCCGGACCGCGGGACGGCGACGACGCCTTCGACCGCGACCGTCTGCCGTCTCCCCCGGGCGCCACCGCCCTCCTGCTGCGCTCGCTGCTCGCCCCGCTGAAGGCGCGGGTTGCCGTGACGACGCTTCTGCTGCTGCTCCAGCAGGCGGCCGTGCAGGCGGGTCCGCTGCTGGTGGCGTATGCCATCGACCGGGCCGTCCCCGCGTTCCGCGACCACGACAACGGCCCGCTGATCGCGGTCGGCGCCGGTTACCTGCTGTGCGCGCTGGCCTCCGGCGGGCTCCAGTACGCGTTCATCCTGGCCTCCGCTCGCGTCAACCAGGACGTGCTGCTCGACCTGCGCGGCCGGATCTTCCGCCATGCGCAGGCGCTGAGCATCGACTTCCACGAGCGCTACACCTCGGGCCGGCTCATCTCCCGCTCGACGACCGACGTGGAGTCGCTGCGCGAACTGCTCGACGAGGGACTTCAGGAGCTCGTCACCGTCGTCCTGTCCTTCCTCTACATCTCCGCCCTGCTGCTCTGGCTCGACCTCGGGCTCGGCGCGGTCGCGGTGGCCTCCTTCGTGCCGCTGTACCTGCTCGTGCGGGTCTACCGGCGGCGCGCGGGACGGGTGTACCGCAAGCGGTCGACCGCGATCGCCGCCGTGATCGTGAAGTTCGTGGAGACGATGAACGGCATCCGCCCGGTGCGCGCGTTCCGCCGCGAGGCCGCCAACGACGCCGACTTCGCCGTACTGAACAAGCGTCATGAGCGGGTGAACGGCGACGCGCTCCTGGAGATGGCCCGCTACGTCGTCGGGTCCCGGCTGGTCGCCAACGCGGCCGTCGCGGGCATCGTGCTGTGGGGCGCGTACCGGGTGGCGCAGGGCTCGCTGGAGCTGGGTGTGCTGGCCGCCGCCGTGCTGTACCTGCGTCGGCTGTACGACCCGATCGACCGGCTCGGGATGTTCCTGAACTCCTACCAGTCGGCGGCGGCCTCCCTGGAGAAGATCGCCGGCCTGCTCGCCCAGACCCCGACCGTGCCCGAGCCGTCGGTTCCCCGGCAGCTCCCGGCGCTCGGGTCCGCGGACCGCCCCGGCCGTGAGGTCGTCTTCGAGGGCGTCTCGTTCGGCTACCGCACCGGCGGCGAGGTGCTGCCCCGTTTCGACCTCGTGCTGCCCGCCGGGCAGACGGTCGCGGTGGTCGGCTCGACCGGCGCCGGAAAGTCGACCCTGGCCAAGCTGCTGGCGCGTTTCTACGACCCCTCCGCCGGCCGCGTCCTGCTCGACGGCGTCGATCTGCGCGACCTGCCGATGCCCGAGCTGCGGCGCGGGGTGGTCATGGTGACGCAGGAGGCGTTCCTGTTCTCCGGCACGGTCGCCGAGAACATCGCGATCGGCCGCCCGGACGCCGGCCGGGAGGAGATCGAGCAGGCCGCGAAGGCGATCGGCGCGCACGACTTCATCAGCGCGCTGCCGGACGGGTACGACACGGACGTACGCAAGCGGGGCGGCCGCATCTCAGCGGGTCAGCGTCAACTCGTGGCGTTCGCGCGCGCGTTGCTCGCCGATCCGGCGGTGCTGATCCTGGACGAGGCGACCAGCTCGCTGGACGTCCCGGGCGAGCGGGCGGTGCAGCGGGCGATGGACACGGTCCTCAAGGGCCGTACGGCCGTGGTCGTCGCGCACCGGCTGTCGACCGTGGAGATCGCCGACCGGGTCCTCGTCATGGAGCACGGCAGGATCGTCGAGGACGGCACGCCGGCCGAACTCGTCGCGGGCACGGGCCGGTTCGCCGATCTGCACCGGGCGTGGCGGGACAGCCTGGCGTGAGCAGGCACGAGAGTGACCAGGGGGACGTGTGATCGACGCGTACGAGGATCCGGGCACGCCCGACGTCCGGGGCGGCTGGCGGTATCTGTGGTGGCTGGTGCGCTGTCAGCCGGGGCGGTCCGTGGCCGGGGCGCTGCTGGGCAGTTCCTGGATGGTGCTGCTGGCGGCGACGCCGTATCTGATGGCGAAGGCGATCGACGAGGGCCTGGAGCCGGGTGACTGGGCGGCCCTGGCCGGCTGGAGCTTCGCGCTGTTCGCGGTCGGTTCGTTCAACGCCTGGCTGAGCATCATGCGCCACCGCACGATGACCCGGGTGCGGATGGACGCCAACTTCCGCACGGTCAAGGTGGTCGTGGGCCAGGCGGTCCGCCTCGGGGCCGCGCTCTCGCGCCGGACCGGGGCCGGTGAGGTCGTCACGATCGGCGTGGGCGACGTGCAGACGATCGCCGGCGCCCTGACCGTCGTCGGCCCGGGTGTCGGTGCCTGCGCCGCCTATCTGACGGTCGCCGCCGTGCTGGTCTCGGTCTCCCCGGTCCTCGCTGCCGTGGTCCTCCTCGGCATCCCGGCGATCGTCCTGCTCGTGGGTCCCTTCCTGTCCCGTCTCCAGGGCGCCGAGACCGAGTACCGCAACCGCCAGGGTGTCCTCACGGCCCGTATCGCCGACCTGGCGGGCGGCCTGCGCGTCCTCAACGGCCTCGGCGGCAAGTCCCTGGTCGCCGACTCCTTCCGCCAGGACTCCCGGCGGCTGCGGTCCCAGGGCTACCGGGTCGGCGCGGTCACCAGCTGGGTCCAGGCCCTCGGCGTCGGCCTGCCCACCCTGTTCCTCGCCGTCGTCACCTGGCTCGCGGCCCGCCTCGCCGCCCAGGGGGACATCACCGTGGGCGAGTTGGTGGCGGTGTACGGCTATGTCGCGGTCCTGGTGGGTCCGGTGGCGTTCTGGGTGGAGTGCGGATACCAGCTGAGCCGGGGTGTGGTGGCGGCGAGGCGGGTCGTGCGCTTCCTGCGTCTGGAGCCACTGGAGGACTCGGGCACGAAGGACGCCCCGGCGGAGCCGTCGGCCCTGCACGACCCGGAGTCGGGGGTGAGCGTCCTGCCGGGCCGCCTGACGGCTCTGACCTCGGCACACCCGGCGGACACAGCAACGGTCCTGGACCGCCTGGCCCGCTACACCCCGTCCCGCGCGACCTGGGGCTCGGTCCCCCTGGACGAGATCGGATTGCCCCAGATCAGGGAGCGCATCCTGCTGGCGGACCACGAGGCCGACCTGTTCGCAGGGAACCTGCGTGACGTGATCGCGCCCCACCGGGGCGCGGGGAACGGCGGGGCAAGCCCCCACGCAGTCGCAGCCGCCCTGCACGCGGCCGTGGCGGACGACATCGTCCAAGGGCTCCCCGACGGCCTGGACTCAGCGATGGACGCCCAGGCCCGCAACCTCTCCGGCGGCCAACGTCAACGCATCCGGCTCACCAGAGCCCTCCTCGCCGACCCGGAGATCCTCCTCGCCGTGGAACCCACCTCCGCCCTGGACGCCCACACGGAGGCCCTCGTGGCCGGCCGCCTCAAGAGCGCCCGCGCCGGCCGCACCACAGCCGTCACCACCACCTCCCCCCTCGTCCTGGACCACGCCGACACCGTCCTCTACCTGGTCGACGGCAAACTCGCGGCAAGCGGAACGCACCAGCGGCTCCTCAGCACGGAACCGGGATACCGGGCCCTGGTGGCCCGGGACGTGGAGGTCACGACGTGAGCAGGGGCCACCTCCCGGTCGCCGACCGAGCCGCCGTCCGGCGGGCCGCGGGACGGCTGATCCGCAAGGACACCCGCGCCTTCACCGCCGTCCTCGCCCTGAACGCCGCGGCCGCCCTGACCGGTCTCGCCGGCCCCTGGCTGCTGGGCCGGATCATCGACGAGGTCCGCGCCGGCGCGGGCGTGTCCGCGGTGGACCGGCTCGCGGCCGTCCTCGTGGTCTGCGCGGGCGTCCAGCTCCTCCTCGCCCGCTGGGCCCGCTACGTCGGCCACCGCTTCGGCGAACGCACCCTGGCCCGGGTCCGCGAGGAGTTCGTGGACCGCACGCTCGCCCTGCCCGCCTCGGTCGTGGAACGCGCGGGCACCGGTGACCTCACCGCCCGCGGCACCGCCGACGTCGCCACCGTCGGCACCACGCTCCGCGACGCGGGCCCCGAACTGCTCATCAACAGCGTGCAGTTCCTGTTCCTGCTCGCCGCGGTCTTCTTCCTGAACCCGCTGCTGGGCGCGGTCGGTGTGTGCGGCCTGCTGCCCATCTGGTTCGTCCTGCGCTGGTATCTGCGCCGGGCGAGGGACGGCTATCTGGCCGAGGGCGAGGCCACCTCGGAGGTCGCCGAGATCCTCGCGGCCACCGCCTCCGGCGCCCGCACCGTCGAGGCGCTGCGTCTTCAGGAGCACCGGGTCGGGGCGAGCCGGGAGGCGCTGGACACGGCCCGCCGCACCCGGCTCCACACCCTCTACCTGCGCAGTGTGTTCTTCCCGGTCGTGGAGGTGGCGTACATCCTGCCGGTGGCGGGCGTGCTGCTGATCGGCGGGATGCTGCACTCCCACGGCATGATGAGTCTGGGCTCGGTGGTGGCCGCCGCCCTCTACCTCCAGCAGTTGGTCAACCCACTCGACCAGATCCTCGTGCGGGTCGAGCAACTCCAGTCCAGCGGCGCCTCGTTCGCCCGTGTGGAGGGTCTCGCCACGGCCCCGCGCGCCGACGCCGAGGCCTCCCCCGCCCCCGCCGACGACCGCATCGACGTCTCCGGTGTGCGCTACTCCTACGGCCGGGGCGGCGAGGTGCTGCACGGCGTCGACCTGACCGTGCGCCCCGGTGAACGGCTCGCGGTGGTCGGACCCTCGGGGGCGGGGAAGACCACGCTCAGCAGGCTGCTCGCGGGTGTCGACGCGCCCACCTCCGGCTCGGTGACCGTCGGGGGCGTGCCCGTCGTGGGCCTGGACCCCGAGCAGCTGCGCCGCCAGGTCGTCCTGGTCACCCAGGAGCACCACGTCTTCCTGGGCACGGTCCGCGACAACCTCCTCATCGCCGAACCCGGCGCCGGGGACGAGGAGTTGTGGGCCGCACTGGCCGCCGTGGGAGCCGACGGGTGGGTGCGTAAGCTGCCCGAGGGGCTGGACACCGGGCTCGGCGAGGACGGTTGCCGCACCGACGGTTCGCAGGCGCAGCAACTCGCCCTGGCCCGGGTGGTGCTGGCGGACCCGCACACGCTGATCCTCGACGAGGCGACCGCGCTGCTCGATCCGACGACCGCGCGGCACACCGAGCGCGCCCTGGCAGCCGTACTCGAAGGGCGCACGGTCATCGCGATCGCGCACCGGCTGCACACCGCGCACGACGCGGACCGGGTGGCGGTGATGGAGAACGGCCTGCTGACCGAACTCGGCACGCACGAGGAGCTGGTGGCGGCGGGCGGGGCGTACGCGGCGCTGTGGGGATCCTGGCACGGGGGGCCGGACGGCGGTTGACGTCGCGACCGTATATCGAACATGAACAACCGGACAACGGACTGTTTCCGGCCAAGTTTCTGACGCGCTCCTGACAGACAGCGCAATCCACTGCCACTCTTCCCACGGCAACTTCACAGCAACCCCACAGCACCACCGTTCTGCGTACCTCCATGTTGTGCCCGGTCGGTCGACCCACCGCCCGGTCTCCCCTGGCCGCGTGATCCGCGGCCGCGCAGAAGGAGTCAGTGTTGAGAGACAGTTCCTCCCACAGACGCACCCCCCACGCCCTGCCCCGCAAGGCCGCCGCCGTGGCCCTCGTCGGTGTCTCGGCCCTGATCGCCGCGGCCGTCCAGTCGGGCGCCGCCACCGCAGCCCCGGCGAAGGCACCGTCGGCCGCGAGCAAGGTGATCCCGGGCGCCGAGTCCCTCAGGCTCACCCCCGCCCAGCGCGCCGAGCTGATCCGCGAGGCCAACGCCACCAAGGCGGACACCGCCAAGGACCTCGGCCTCGGCGCCAAGGAGAAGCTGGTCGTCCGTGACGTCGTCAAGGACGGCGACGGCACGCTGCACACCCGCTACGAGCGCACCTACGACGGCCTGCCGGTCCTCGGCGGCGACCTCGTCGTGGAGACCACGAAGTCCGGGGCGACCGAGGGTGTCGTCAAGGCGACGCACAAGACCATCAAGGTCGCCTCGGTGACCCCGAAGGTGACCGCGGCCAAGGCGTCGGCGCAGGCCCTGAAGGCCGCGCAGGCCGCCGGCGCCGACAAGGCCGACACCAACCGCGCCCCGCGCAAGGTGATCTGGGCCGCCAACGGCACCCCGACCCTGGCGTACGAGACGGTCGTCGGCGGCCTCCAGGAGGACGGCACGCCGAACGAGCTGCACGTGATCACGGACGCGGCGACCGGTGCGAAGCTCTACGAGTACCAGGGCATCGAGACCGGCACCGGCAACACCATGTACAGCGGCACGGTCACCCTCGGCACCACCCAGTCGGGGTCGACGTACAACCTCACCGACGGGGCGCGCGGCGGCCACAAGACGTACAACCTCAACCGCGGCACCTCCGGCACCGGCACCCTCTTCTCGGGCCCGGACGACGTGTGGGGCAACGGCAGCGCCTCCAACACGGAGACGGCCGGCGCGGACGCGCACTACGGTGCCGCGCTCACCTGGGACTACTACAAGAACGTGCAGGGGCGTTCGGGCATCCGCGGTGACGGGGTCGGGGCGTACTCCCGGGTGCACTACGGCAACAACTACGTCAACGCGTTCTGGTCGGACAGCTGCTTCTGCATGACGTACGGCGACGGCTCGGGCAACACCCACCCGCTGACGTCGATCGACGTGGCCGGTCACGAGATGACCCACGGCGTCACGTCGAACACCGCGGGGCTCAACTACTCGGGCGAGTCCGGCGGTCTGAACGAGGCGACCTCCGACATCTTCGGCACGGCCGTCGAGTTCTACGCCAACAACTCCTCGGACGTCGGTGACTACCTCATCGGCGAGGAGATCGACATCAACGGCGACGGCACGCCGCTGCGGTACATGGACAAGCCGAGCAAGGACGGGGCGTCCAAGGACAGTTGGTACTCCGGGATCGGATCGGTGGACGTCCACTACTCGTCCGGCCCGGCGAACCACTTCTTCTACCTCCTGTCGGAGGGCAGCGGCACCAAGACCATCAACGGTGTCACCTACAACTCCTCGACGTCGGACGGCCTTCCGGTCACCGGCATCGGCCGGGACAAGGCGGAGAAGATCTGGTTCCGCGCGCTGACCACGAAGTTCACGTCGACGACGAACTACGCGGCGGCCCGCACCGGCACCCTCGCGGCGGCCGGTGAGCTCTACGGCACCACCAGCGCCGAGTACACGGCCGTGGCGAACGCCTGGGCGGGCGTGGCGGTCGGCTCGCGTCCCGGTGGCGGCGGTGGTGGCGGCACCTCCTTCGAGTCCACCACCGACGTGTCGATTCCGGACAACGGGGCGGCGGTCAATTCGCCCATCACCGTCTCAGGGCGTACGGGCAACGCGCCGTCGAACCTCGCGGTCGCGGTCGACATCGTGCACACCTACATCGGTGACCTCCGGGTGCAGCTGATCGCTCCCGACGGCACGGCGTACACGCTGAAGGCGTACGGCACCGGCGGCAGCACCGACAACCTCAACACCACCTACACGGTGGACGCCTCCTCCGAGGTGGCCAACGGGACCTGGCAGTTGCGGGTCCAGGACAACGCGGCCCAGGACACCGGCTACATCAACAGCTGGAAGCTGACCTTCCCGTAGGTCGGCACAGCCCGGTCAGGGCGCCGTCCCGGTGGTTCGACTCCCCGGGGCGGCGCCCTCTTTTTGCCCTCCCATGACCCACGTCTTGTTGGGGCTTTGCCCAGGTCAACTCGCTTTACATGCCCGCAATGTTCACCTGCTGGTCGACTTTCAGCCAACATCACTTGAGGGTCATGACATGTACGCGCCTTGATGCCACGCTTCCTCACAACCGCCGCACAACTTCACAACCACCCCGGAAGGCAACCCCACGCCCTCCGGGCTCCCCCACGAAGGAGCTTGTGTGACCCCCCTCTACGCGCGTCACAAGCGCACCACCCTGGCCATCGCCACCGCCGTCGCGGCCGGGGCCCTGCTCACCACCGGTCTGACCGCCGGTGCAGCCTCCGCCCAGACCCCGGCAGAGGCCGGCAGAAGCACCCTCGCCGCCGCCCCGCTCCAGCTGTCCGCGGCCGCGCGCACCACGCTCATCAAGCAGCAGCAGGCCGGCGCCCCCGACACCGCCCGGGAAATAGGCCTCGGCGCCAAGGAGAAGCTGGTCGTCAAGGACGTCGTGAAGGACGCCGACGGCACCGTCCACACCCGCTACGAGCGCACCTACGACGGCCTGCCCGTCCTCGGCGGCGACCTGGTCGTACACGAGTCGAAGTCGGGTGCGACCGAGGGCGTCTCCAAGGCGACGAACAAGACCATCAAGGTCGCCTCGCTGACCCCGAAGATCACCGTCGCCAAGGCCGAGACCCAGGCCCTGAGCGCCGCCAAGGCCGCGGGCTCGGACAAGACCGCCGCCGACGGTGCCCGCAAGGTCGTCTGGGCCGGCTCGGGCACCCCCGTCCTCGCCTACGAGACGATCGTCGGCGGCTTCCAGGACGACGGCACCCCGAACCAGCTGCACGTCATCACCGACGCCGCCACCGGCAACAAGCTCTTCGAGTACCAGGGCATCGAGAACGCGACCGGCACCGGCAAGAGCCTGTACTCGGGCACGGTCAGCCTGGAGACCACGCTGTCGGGCTCGACGTACCAGCTCACCGACGGCACCCGCGGCGGCCACAAGACGTACAACAAGGCGCACGGCACCAGCTCGTCGGCGGGCACCCTGTTCACGGACGCCGACAACGTCTGGGGCACCGGCGCGGCCTCCAGCTCCACCACCGACCAGACGGCGGCCGTCGACGCGGCCTACGGCGCGGCGGAGACCTGGGACTTCTACAAGTCCACCTTCGGCCGCAGCGGCATCAAGAACAACGGTGTCGCGGCCTACTCCCGGGTCCACTACGGCAACGCGTACGTCAACGCGTTCTGGGACGACAGCTGCTTCTGCATGACGTACGGCGACGGCGAGTCCAACACGCACCCGCTGACCTCGCTGGACGTGGCCGGCCACGAGATGAGCCACGGCGTCACCTCGAACACCGCCGGTCTGAACTACAGCGGCGAGTCGGGCGGCCTCAACGAGGCGACCTCGGACATCTTCGGCACGGGTGTCGAGTTCTACGCGGCCAACTCCAACGACGTCGGTGACTACCTCATCGGCGAGGAGATCGACATCAACGGCGACGGCACCCCGCTGCGCTACATGGACAAGCCCAGCAAGGACGGCGGCTCGGCGGACTCCTGGTCCTCCTCGGTCGGCAGCAAGGACGTCCACTACTCGTCCGGTGTCGCCAACCACTTCTTCTACCTCCTCGCGGAGGGCAGCGGCGCCAAGACGATCAACGGTGTGTCCTACAACTCGCCGACGTCCAACGGCTCCACGGTCACCGGCATCGGCCGCGCCAAGGCGCTGCAGATCTGGTACAAGGCGCTGACGACGTACTTCACGTCGACGACCAACTACAAGGCGGCCCGCACCGGAACGCTCTCGGCGGCGTCGGCCCTGTACGGCTCCACCAGCACCGAGTACAAGGCGGTGGCGGCGGCCTGGTCCGCGGTCAACGTGAGCTAGTCACGAGCGACTGCACGAGGGCTCGAACGGGCGGTACCCGGGACGAAGGCATTCCCGGGTACCGCCCTACTCTTGGGTCCCATGTCCTTCACGTACGACGACGTCGGTGCGACCCGGCGGAGCGGATTCTGCCCGCCCGGCTTCCACCCCCTGCACGTCCGCACGCGCATAGGCGAGGGCCACGACGTCTTCCGGAAGGCCTCCGAGGCGGTCCTGACCTGGCAGATGCACCGCGCGCTCGGCGTGGGCATAGACACCACCGCCGACCGCGCGGCCCCGGACGTGGACGTGACGGTCACCCTGGCCGGCGTCATCAAGGCCCCCTGCCGGGTGGTGTGGACCGTGGAGGAGCACCGCCGCGCGGGCTGGGCCTACGGCACGCTGTCCGGCCACCCCGAATGCGGCGAGGAGTCCTTCGTCGTCGACCGCACGGGCGACGGCACGGTCTGGCTGACGGTATCGGCCTTCAGCAAGGGCGCGAAGTGGTACTCGCGAGCGGGCGGCCCGGCGACCCGGGGGCTCCAGCACGCCTACGCCCGCCGGTGCGGGGCCGTCCTGCGCAGGCTGTGCGGCGGAGAGGACGCGGGCTGAGCGCTGCGGCCCGGCCCGCGCCCGCTCCGCTCACCGCATCAGCACCCCCGCCCCCTCCGCCACGTCCTCCGAGGGCACCGCCACCACGCCCAGCTCCGCCCCCGACGCCAGCAGGCGGTGTGCGGGCAGGATGCGGACCGTGTAGCCGAAGGGGCCCGTGCGGTCCAGGGACAGGGGGCCCTCGTAGACCCAGCGGCCCTCCGGGTCCGGGCCGCCGACCGGCTTCAGCGGGACCGTTGCCGCGTCCGCGATGCGGTCCGCCTCGTCCACGCGGCCGGAGACCGCCTGGATCTCCACGTCGTCGGGGCCGAGGGCGCCGAGGCCGACGCGGACCCGCAGCCCGAGCGTGGTGCCGAGTTCGGCCGTGGCCGTCGCGGCCGTGGTCTCCACGTGGTCGACCGTCACACCGTGCCACTCCGCCCGCACCCTGGCCTTCCACTCGGCCAGTTCGCGTGCCGCGTCCGGGGCCATCGTGCGGTGGGCGTGGGCCGCGGGCGCGTAGAGACGTTCCACGTACTCGCGGACCATGCGGCCGGCCAGGACCTTCGGGCCCAGCAGGGTGAGCGTCTGGCGGACCATCTCGATCCAGCGGTCGGGCAGGCCGCCCTGGCCGCGTTCGTAGAAACGCGGGGTCACCCGCTGTTCGAGGAGGTCGTAGAGGGCGTCGGCCTCTATGTCGTCCCGGCGGTCGGGGTCGGTGCCCACACCGTCGGCCGTCGGGATCGCCCAGCCGAAGTCGGGCTGGAACCACTCGTCCCACCAGCCGTCGAGGACGGAGAGGTTCAGGCAGCCGTTCAGCGCCGCCTTCATCCCCGAGGTACCGCACGCCTCCAGGGGGCGCAGCGGGTTGTTGAGCCAGATGTCGCAGCCCGGGTACAGCTTCTGCGCCATCGCCATGCCGTAGTCGGGCAGGAACACGATCCGGTGACGCACCCGCGGATCGTCCGCGAACCGGACCAGTTCCTGGACCAGCCGCTTGCCGCCGTCGTCCGCCGGGTGCGCCTTGCCCGCGACCACGATCTGGATCGGCCGTTCGGGGTGCAGCAGCAGGTCCATCAGACGGTCGCGGTCGCGGAGCATGAGGGTGAGCCGCTTGTACGACGGGACGCGGCGGGCGAATCCGATGGTGAGGACGTCGGGGTCCAGCACACCGTCGATCCAGCCCAACTCCGCCGTACCGGCACCGCGTTGCCGCCAGGAGGCGCGCAGCCGGTCCCGCACCTCCAGCACCAGCTGCTCGCGCAGGGAACGGCGCAGATCCCAGATGTCCTGGTCGGGGATGTCCCCCACCGCGTCCCAGCGGTCCGAGCCGCCGACGGTGAGCGCGTCCTCGGTGCGCTGGGCGCCGATCTTCCGGGCGCCCAGCCGGAACACCTCGGGCGCGACCCAGGTCGGGGCGTGCACCCCGTTGGTCACGGAGGTGATCGGCACCTCCTCGGGGTCGAATCCCGGCCAGAGTCCGGAGAACATCTCCCGGCTGACGTGCCCGTGCAGCAGGGAGACCCCGTTGGCGCGCTGGGCCAGGCGCAGACCCATCACGGCCATGTTGAAGAGGTTGGGTTCACCGCCCGGGTAGGTCTCCATGCCGAGGGCGAGGATGCGGCCCACGTCCATGCGCGGGAGCTCGGCGTCGGGGCCGAAGTGCCGGGCGACCAGTTCCCGGTCGAAGCGGTCGATGCCGGCCGGGACGGGGGTGTGGGTGGTGAACACGGTGCCCGCGCGGACCGCCTCCAGGCCGGAGTCGAAGTCCAGCCCCTGGTCGCAGAGTTCGGCGATCCGCTCCAGACCGAGGAACCCGGCGTGCCCCTCGTTGGTGTGGAAGACCTCGGGGTCGGCGTGGCCGGTCAGCCGGCAGTACGTCCGTACGGCCCGCACTCCCCCTATGCCGAGGAGCATCTCCTGCAGGAGCCGGTGTTCGCTGCCGCCGCCGTACAACCGGTCGGTCACCCCGCGGTCGCCGACGTCGTTCTCCTCGACGTCGGAGTCCAGCATCAGCAGGGGCACCCGGCCGACCTGGGCGAGCCAGATCCGGGCGTGCAGCCGCTTGCCGCCGGGCAGGGCCAGGGACACCTGGGCCGGACTGCCGTCGGCCTCCCGCAGCAGGGCCACCGGCAGTTCGTTGGGGTCCAGGACCGGATAGTGCTCCTGCTGCCAGCCGTCCCGGGACAGGGACTGGCGGAAGTAGCCGTGGCGGTACAGCAGACCCACTCCGATGAGCGGTACGCCCAGGTCACTGGCCGCCTTCAGATGGTCGCCCGCCAGGATGCCCAGACCGCCGGAGTACTGCGGCAGGGCGGCCGTGACGCCGAACTCGGGCGAGAAGTAGGCGACGGCGGCGGGGAGCTCACCGGTGTGGGCCTGGTACCAGCGCTCACCGGTGACGTAGTCGTGGAGGTCGTCGGCGACGGCGGTGAGCCGGCGCAGGAAGCGGCGGTCCTCGGCGAGTTCGGCGAGCCGGGCGGGGCGCACGCTGCCGAGCAGTCGTACGGGATCACCGCCCGAGGCGGCCCAGTGCTCGGGATCGACGGACTGGAAGAGATCACGGGTCTCCGCGTGCCAGGACCAGCGCAGATTGCGCGCCAGATCGCTCAGCGGCCGCAGGGCATCGGGGAGTAGGGGTCGGACGGTGAATCGACGGATCGCCTTCACATTCCACCTCGGCGAGCGTGCGGAGTGGGACGCACGGCGGTGTGCGTCCTGTCGTCAGCCTCGACCGTATCCGTGCGGAGGGCCTCGTCACCACGGCGCGGTTCAAGGCAGAAGGCCGTGTCGTCCGCACACCGCTCCGGATCGAACAGTCCGGAAATCGCCGCAACCTCCTCACGTCTCCCATGGCCGATATGGCCGATTACACCCCCGTAGGCGTCCTTGTGGTGCTTCACCCCGCACGAGAGGCTGCCCCATGGCGTACCGGCCTGCGCCGGGTGCATCCGGCGGCCCGCGGCTGCCGTACGCCGAGCTGAGGAGGGGAACGCACGCCATGGCACGGACGCGAGATCGGCGTCTGCGCTGGGTGGGGGGTCTGACCGCGGCGAGCTGTGCTGCCGCGCTTTCAGCCATCACCCTGCCCGCGCACGCCGCACCGGAGGGGCGGATACTCGGCGCCGGAGAGCCCGGTTCCGTCAGCGGGAGTTACCTGGTGACACTCGAGGGGGGAACGCAGGCCCGGTCGGTGACCGGAAAGGGCCTCGCCGAGAAGTACGGGGCGAAAATCAGCCATACCTACGGCTCGGTGCTCAACGGCTACGCCGTCCGGGCCGACGAGAGACAGGCCCGGCGGCTGGCGGCGGACCCACGGGTCGCCTCGGTCGTGCAGGACTCCACGGTGACCCTGGAGGGCACCCAGAAGAACCCGCCGTCCTGGGGCCTCGACCGCCTCGACCAGCCGGAGCCGGCGCTGGACAGGTCCTTCAGCTGGCCGCGGTCCGCGGGCGCCGGGACGAGGGTGTACGTGATCGACACCGGCATCCGGATCTCGCACCGGGACTTCGGGGGCCGGGCGTCCTACGGCTGGGACTTCGTCGGGAACGACCGGTCGGCGGGCGACGGCAACGGCCACGGCACCCATGTGGCGGCCACCGTCGCCGGAGCCGGGTACGGCGTCGCCAAGAAGGCCGAGGTGGTCGCCGTACGCGTCCTCGACAACGCCGGGGCCGGCACGACCGCCCAGGTCATCGCCGGTATCGACTGGGTGACGAAGCATGCGCGCAAGCCCGCGGTCGCCAATCTCAGCCTGGGCGGCCGGCACAGCGCCCAGCTGGACGCCGCGGTGCGCGCCTCCGTCGCGGCCGGGGTGACGTACACGGTCGCCGCGGGCAACGACGGACTGCCGGCCGGGCTCTACTCACCCGCCGGCGTACCCCAGGCGATCACGGTCGGCGCGACCGACGCGAGCGACAGGCGGGCCGGCTTCTCCAATTACGGCTCGGCTCTCGACCTGTTCGCCCCAGGGGTCTCGATCACCTCGGCGGGCAGGACCGGCGACAGCGCCAGGGCGACGTATTCGGGCACGTCGATGGCGGCACCGCACGCCGCGGGTGCGGCCGCGCTGTACCTGGCCGACCATCCGAGGGCCAGTCCGGCACAGGTCGGCAAAGCACTGGTGAAGCTGGCCGCTTCCGGGAAGGTGTCCGATCGGGGGGCCGGTTCGCCGGACAAACTTCTCCAGGTGCCCGGCTCCTAGGGGAAGCGTCCGCAAACCGGCCTCGTTCGGCCAGAACGGGGCCGGTTTTGTGTAAAGACATACGCGTGAGTAGTTAGCAAAGTGCCGGATTGCCCACCCGAATAGGGTGGGAAGGCTCCTCCGGAACACGGCTCAGGTAGGTTCACCGAAACACCCCCGCAGGACCCCCTCCCCACACCCATCCGCCCACCCGAAGTTGACGCGGACAGGAGCGGTCATGCCCGCCACGCACCACTCGTCAGCACCCCTGACGTCCAGCACCGAAGCATCCACCACGCGCCCTGCCGACCCCGGACCACCGTTTCAGGAGCGACCCTCCACAGCAACGGGACCGGCTCCGGTCATCGGGCGCATACCCGTCCTCGACGTCCGTCCGGTCGTCCAGCGCGGACGCCGACCCGCCAAGGCGGTCACCGGCGAGACGTTCGAGATCTCGGCCACCGTGTTCCGTGAGGGTCATGACGCGGTGGCCGCCAATGTCGTACTGAAGGATCCGGAAGGCCGCGCCGGACCCTGGACACCCATGCAGGAACTGGCCCCGGGCACCGACCGCTGGGGCGCCACCGTCACCGCCGGTCCACCGGGCCTGTGGACCTTCACCGTCGAGGCGTGGGGCGACCCCGTCACCACCTGGCGGCACCACGCCCAGATCAAGATCCCGGCCGGCATGGACACCGAGCTGGTCCTGGAGGAAGGCGCCCGGCTCTACGAACGGGCCGCCGCCGGGGTCCCCGACGACGGGCGCAACGGCGTGCTCCTGGCAGCCGTCCGTGCCCTCCGCGACGAGACCCGGCCGGCCGCCGCACGCCTCGCCGCCGCGCTGACGCCCGAGGTGGACGCGGTCCTGGCGCGCTATCCGCTGCGGGAGTTGATCACGGCGTCGGAGTCGTTGCCGCTGCTGGTGGAGCGGGAGCGGGCGTTGTTCGGCTCGTGGTACGAGTTCTTCCCGCGTTCGGAGGGCACGCCCGAGCGGCCGCACGGCACGTTCCGTACCGCGGCGCGCCGGCTGCCGGCGATCGCGGCGATGGGCTTCGACGTGGTCTACCTGCCGCCGATCCACCCGATCGGGACCACGTTCCGCAAGGGCCGCAACAACACGCTGTCCGCCGGGCCCCAGGACGTGGGGGTGCCCTGGGCGATCGGCTCGCCGGAGGGCGGGCACGACGCCGTCCACCCGGATCTGGGCACGATCGAGGACTTCGACTGGTTCGTGCAGCAGGCGGCCGGGCAGGGTCTGGAGATCGCGCTGGACTTCGCGCTGCAGTGCTCGCCGGACCATCCCTGGGTGCACAAGCACCCGGAGTGGTTCCACCACCGCCCGGACGGCACCATCGCCTATGCGGAGAATCCGCCGAAGAAGTACCAGGACATCTACCCGATCGCCTTCGACGCGGATCTGGAGGGGCTGATCGCGGAGACCTGCCGGGTGCTGCGGCACTGGATGGGTCACGGGGTGCGGATCTTCCGGGTGGACAACCCGCACACCAAGCCGGTGGTGTTCTGGGAGCGGGTGATCGCCGACATCAACGCCACCGACCCGGACGTGATCTTCCTGGCGGAGGCGTTCACCCGGCCGGCGATGATGCACACCCTGGCGCAGATCGGTTTCCAGCAGTCGTACACGTACTTCACCTGGCGCAACACCAAGCAGGAGCTGACCGAGTACCTGAGCGAGCTGTCGGGTGAGGCGGCCTCCTACATGCGGCCGAACTTCTTCGCCAACACCCCCGACATCCTGCACGCCTTCCTCCAGCACGGCGGCCGGCCCGCGTTCGCGCTGCGCGCGGTGCTGGCCGCCACCCTCTCGCCGACCTGGGGCATCTACTCCGGCTACGAACTCGCCGAGAACACCCCGCTGCGCGAGGGCAGCGAGGAGTACCTCGACTCGGAGAAGTACCAGCTCAAGACCCGCGACTGGGACACCCCCGACTCCCTCGCCCCGCTGATCACCCAGCTCAACACCGTCCGGCGCAAGAGCCCGGCCCTGCGGCAGCTGCGCGACCTCCACTTCCACCACGCGGACAAGGACGAGGTGATCGCGTACTCGAAGCGGAGCGGCTCGAACACGGTTCTGGTGGTCGTGAACCTGGATCCGCACCACACCCAGGAGGCCACGGTCTCGTTGGACATGCCGCAACTCGGCCTGGAATGGCACGAGTCGGTGCCGGTGCGCGACGAGCTCACCGGTGAGACCTATCACTGGGGCAGGACGAACTACGTGCGTCTCGAACCGGGCACTCGCCCCGCGCACATCCTCACTGTCCTGCGACCGTCCACCCCGCAGATCGGAGGGTCACCCACAACATGATCGTCAACGAGCCCGTCCACGACACCTTCGAGGACACCCCCGCCAAGGACCGGGACCCGGACTGGTTCAAGCG
The DNA here is from genome assembly GCF_029893805.1 of Streptomyces sp. SAI-135. NCBI lineage: Bacteria > Bacillati > Actinomycetota > Actinomycetes > Kitasatosporales > Streptomycetaceae > Streptomyces > Streptomyces sp. SAI-135. The sequence continues at coordinate 6,288,531 of NZ_JARXYP010000002.1, read as the reverse complement.
GGCCGTCTTCTACGAGGTCCTCGTCCGCTCCTTCCAGGACAGCAACGGCGACGGCGTCGGCGACCTGAAGGGCCTGACCGCCAAACTCGACTACCTCCAGTGGCTGGGCATCGACTGCCTGTGGCTGCCCCCGTTCTTCAAGTCACCGCTCAGGGACGGCGGGTACGACGTCTCGGACTACACCGCCGTGCTGCCGGAGTTCGGTGACCTCGCCGACTTCGTGGAGTTCGTCGACGCCGCCCACCAGCGCGGCATGCGCGTGATCATCGACTTCGTCATGAACCACACCAGCGACCAGCACCCGTGGTTCCAGGAGTCCCGCAAGGACCCCGACGGCCCCTACGGCGACTACTACGTGTGGGCCGACGACGACAAGCAGTTCCAGGACGCGCGGATCATCTTCGTCGACACCGAGGCGTCGAACTGGACCTTCGACCCGGTCCGCAAGCAGTACTTCTGGCACCGCTTCTTCTCGCACCAGCCGGACCTCAACTACGAGAACCCGGCCGTCCAGGAGGAGATGATCTCCGCCCTGCGGTTCTGGCTGGACCTGGGCATCGACGGCTTCCGGCTCGACGCGGTGCCGTACCTGTACCAGCAGGAGGGCACCAACTGCGAAAACCTTCCGGCGACCCACGAGTTCCTCAAGCGGGTCCGCAAGGAGATCGACGCGTCCTACCCGGACACGGTGATCCTGGCGGAGGCGAACCAGTGGCCGGAGGACGTCGTCGACTACTTCGGCGACTACGAGTCCGGCGGCGACGAGTGCCACATGGCCTTCCACTTCCCGGTCATGCCCCGCATCTTCATGGCGGTCCGCCGCGAGTCCCGCTACCCCGTCTCGGAGATCCTCGCCAAGACCCCGGCCATCCCGCAGAACTGCCAGTGGGGCATCTTCCTGCGCAACCACGACGAGCTGACCCTCGAAATGGTCACCGACGAGGAACGCGACTACATGTGGGCCGAGTACGCCAAGGACCCACGGATGCGCGCCAACATCGGCATCCGGCGGCGCCTGGCCCCGCTGCTCGACAACGACCGCAACCAGATCGAGCTGTTCACCGCCCTGCTCCTGTCGCTCCCCGGCTCGCCGATCCTCTACTACGGCGACGAGATCGGCATGGGCGACAACATCTGGCTCGGCGACCGGGACGCCGTCCGCACCCCGATGCAGTGGACACCGGACCGTAACGCGGGATTTTCCTCCTGTGACCCCGGGCGGCTCTATCTGCCGACCATCATGGACCCGGTCCACGGCTACCAGGTCACCAACGTCGAGGCGTCGATGGCGTCGCCCTCCTCGCTGCTGCACTGGACCCGCCGCATGATCGAGATCCGCAAGCAGAACCCGGCGTTCGGCCTCGGCTCCTACACCGAGCTCCCCTCGTCGAACCCGGCGGTGCTGGCCTTCCTGCGGGAGTACGAGGACGACCTGGTGCTGTGCGTGCACAACTTCTCCCGGTTCGCGCAGCCCACGGAACTGGACCTGAACGCCTTCAAGGGACGGCACCCGGTGGAGCTGTTCGGCGGGGTGCGGTTCCCGGCCATCGGTGAGCTGCCGTACTTGCTGACCCTCGCCGGGCACGGTTTCTACTGGTTCCGGCTCCGCAAGGACGCCATGTAGCCGACGAGGACCCGGGCGGGGCGGTTTCCACCGGCCCGCCCGGGGCACGCATCAGTAACACCCCGACCAGCCAGCCCGGGGAAAGGACGCCACGCCATGTCGGAAGCCGTCACCCGTACCGCCACGACAAGTCCAGGCCTCCTCGCCTCCCTCGATCCACTCCTGCGCGAGTGGCTGCCGCGGCAGCGGTGGTTCGCGGGCAAGGGGCGGCCGGTCACCGGATTCTCGCTGGTGGCGGCCACCGAGCTGCTGCCGCCCACCGCCAAGCTCGGCCTGTACCACTTGCTGGTCCGGGCCCACCAGCCGCTCGCCGTGGGCGCCGCGCCGCACCCCGGCGACTGCTACCAGCTCCTCATAGGCGTGCGCGAGGCGCTGCCGCCGCGGCTGGCGCCCGCGCTGATCGGCCATGTCGAGGAGGGCCCGCTCACCGGCCGTACCGCGTACGACGCCCTCCACGACCCGCTGCCCGCCGAACTGCTCCTGGAGGCCATCCGCTCCGGGACCCGGATCGGCGGGCTTCGTTTCGAGCGGGACCCGGACCAGGAGATCCGGGAGGGCCTGGTGGCCCGGGTGATGACCGCCGAGCAGTCCAACTCGTCGATCGTCTACGGAGATACGTTCATCCTGAAACTCCTGCGCCGGGTCCTGCCCGGCGTCAACCCCGACCTTGAGCTGCCGCTGGCGCTGGCCCGCGAGGGCTGCCCCCGGGTGCCCGCGCCGGCGGGGTGGCTGCGGGCGGAGCTGGACGGGGAGCCGTACACCCTCGGAGTGCTCCAGCCCTTCGTGCAGGGTGCCTCGGACGGCTGGGAGCTGGCCCTGCGGGAACTCGCCAAGGGTGAGGACTTCAGTGCCGAGGCGCACGCGCTCGGGCGGGCCACCGCCGAGGTGCACACCGCGCTGGCGCGGGCACTGCCGACCGTGACCCTGGGCCACCAGCACATGCAACTGCTGGTGGACGGCATGATCGAGCGGCTGGAGGCGGCCGTCCAGGCGGTCCCCGCGCTCCGCCCGCACGCGCCGGGCCTGCGCTCAGCGTTCACCGCACTGGGAGATCTCGCCGCCGAGGGCAGCACCTGGACCGCCCAGCGCATTCACGGCGACCTGCACCTCGGCCAGTGCCTGCGCTCGGCCGCCGGGCACTGGTCGCTGATCGACTTCGAGGGCGAGCCGTCCAAGCCGCTCTCCGAACGCCGGCTGCCGCAGCCCACGGCCCGGGACGTGGCCGGGATGCTGCGCTCCTTCGACTACGCGGCCCACTCGACCGACCTGCCGGTACCGGGCTGGGCCGAGGCGTGCCGGGCCGCGTACTGCTCCGGATACGCCGAGGTCAGCGGCGTGGACCCGCGGACCGATCCGGTGCTGCTGCGGGCGTACGAGACCGACAAGGCGATCTACGAGGTCGTCTACGAGGCCCGGCACCGCCCGGACTGGCTGCAGGTGCCGATGGCCGCGGTGGCCCGGTACGCGTCGTCCGACCTGATCTGACCCCCGACCTGACCTGTTCCTCGCCGAGGAGGCTCCGCCAGTGACCCCCCGCCCCACCCCCAGCGGTTCGGACCCGAAGAACACCGCGAAGAAGGCCGCGGAGAAGGCAGTGACCAAGAAGGCCTCGGCGAAGAAGGCGGAGCCGGTGGCCAGGAAGACCCCCGCGAAGAAGGCGCCCGCGAAGAAGACGGCTGTCGGCGCCGCCGCGGCCGAGACGGCCCGTGCCGTGAAAGCGGGTGCCGAGAAGGTCGGCGCCGAAGCCGCCGACGCCGTCAAGGCCGTCGCCAAGAGGGGCGGCGGAGAGAAGGCCGTGACCAAGAAGGCCGCAGCGAAGAAGACCGGTGCCGAGAAGGCCGTGGCCAAGAAGGCGCTGGTCAGGGAGGCGGCCGTCGACAAGCCTGCCGTGAAGAAGGCCACCGCCAAGAAGACCGCTGCGAAGAAGACCGCTGCCAAGAAGGCCACGACGAAGAAGGTGGCCGCCGAGAAGGCCGTGGCCGAGCCGGTCGCCGCCCGGAGCACCCCCGCGGCCCCCGTACCCGCTCCACCGCCGGAGGCACCCGTCTCGCCGGCCCTGGACGCCGGTGACCGGGAGCGGCTGCTGTCCGGCACCCATCACGACCCGCACGGCGTGCTCGGCGCGCACCCCGTTCCCGGCGGGGTGGCCTTCCGGGTGTTCCGCCCGTACGCCCTGGGCGTCACGGTCGTGGCCGGGGACGTGCGGGCCGAGCTGCACGACGACGGCGACGGCTTCTTCTCCGGTCTGCTGCCGTTGCAGGAGGTCCCCTCCTACCGGCTGCTGGTCTCGTACGAGGAGACGGTCCAGGACACCGCGGACGCGTACGCGTTCCTGCCCGCACTCGGCGATCTCGACCTGCATCTGATCGGTGAGGGCCGGCACGAGCAGTTGTGGACGGCGCTGGGCGCGCAGCCCATGACGCACCAGGGGGAGACGGGAACACGGTTCACGGTGTGGGCACCGAACGCCCGCGGTGTGCGGGTGGCCGGCACCTTCAACTTCTGGGACCCCTCGGCGTTCGCGATGCGCTCGCTCGGCTCCACCGGGGTGTGGGAGCTGTTCGTGCCCGGTGTCGGCGAGGGTGAGCTCTACAAGTTCGAGATCACCCGCCCCGACGGCTCCAAGACGCTGCGCGCGGATCCGCTGGCCCGCCGCACGGAGGTCCCGCCGAACACCTCCTCGATCATCCACGCCTCCCACCACGAGTGGCAGGACGCGGAGTGGCTGGCGAACCGGGCGGCCGGGGCACCGGCCCACGAAGCGCCCTTCTCCGTCTACGAGGTCCACCTCCCGTCCTGGCGACCGGGCCTGACGTACCGTCAGCTAGCCGAGCAGCTGCCCGCCTACGTCAAGGACCTGGGCTTCACCCACGTCGAGCTGATGCCGGTCGCCGAGCACCCCTTCGGCGGCTCCTGGGGCTACCAGGTCACCGGCTTCTACGCGCCCACGGCACGCCTCGGCACCCCCGACGACTTCAAGTACCTGATCGACGCCCTCCACCAGGCCGGCATCGGCGTACTGATGGACTGGGTGCCGGCCCACTTCCCGCGTGACGACTGGGCGCTGGCCGAGTTCGACGGGCGCACCCTGTACGAACACGAGGACCCGCTGCGTGCGGCGCACCCCGACTGGGGCACGCTGGAGTTCGACTACGGGCGCCGGGAGGTCCGCAACTTCCTGGTCGCCAACGCCATTTACTGGTGCGAGGAGTTCCACATCGACGGCCTGCGGGTCGACGCGGTCGCCTCCATGCTCTATCTCGACTACTCGCGCGAGCCGGGCCAGTGGGTGCCCAACGTGCACGGCGGCCGGGAGAACCTGGACGCGGTGGACTTCCTCCAGGAGATGAACGCGACGGTGTACCGGCGGGTGCCGGGCGTGGTGACGATCGCGGAGGAGTCGACGGCCTGGGACGGCGTGACGCGCGCGACGCACCACATGGGCCCTGGCGGCTTCGGCGGCCTCGGCTTCGGCCTGAAGTGGAACATGGGCTGGATGCACGACTCGCTGGACTACATGTCCCACGAGCCGGTGCACCGCAAGTACCACCACCACGAGATGACGTTCTCGATGGTCTACGCGTACAGCGAGAACTACGTCCTGCCGATCTCCCACGACGAGGTCGTCCACGGCAAACGCTCACTGGTGTCGAAGATGCCGGGCGACTGGTGGCAGCAGCGTGCCAACCTCCGCGCCTACCTGGCCTTCATGTGGGCGCACCCAGGCAAGCAACTCCTCTTCATGGGGCAGGAGTTCGCCCAGGGCGCGGAGTGGTCGGAGGCGCACGGGCCCGACTGGTGGCTGCTCGACCCGGGCTACGGGGCCGAGGCCGACCACCGGGGCGTCCGCGACCTGGTCCGCGACCTGAACGTCGTGTACCGCCACACCCCGGCCCTGTGGCAGCGCGACACGGACCCGTCGGGCTTCCAGTGGATCGTGGGCGACGCCTCCGAGGACAACGTCTTCGCCTTCCTCCGCTACGACGCGGACGGCTCTCCCCTCCTGGCGGTCTCCAACCTCTCCCCGGTGGTCCGCCCCGGCTACCGCCTCGGCGCCCCGGACGACGTCCCGGCCTGGCTGGAGACCCTCAACACGGACACGGGCAGGTACGGCGGCGGTGACGTCACCAACCCCGACGTGATCAAACCGGACCCCCAGGGCTGGCACGGCCGCCCGGCCAGCATCCAGCTGACCCTGCCACCCCTGGCCACGGTGTGGCTGCGGCCGGCCTGAGGCCCGGTCTCACCCGGCGGACTCGCCGACGAGGATCTCTCCCACCCGCTCGCCCCGCACCGGACGGGCGGAGAACCCGGCGTTCTCCAGGACGGCGATGACCGCGGTGTTCATCGCCTCCTGCGCGACCCGCATTTCCCGCACCTGGGGGTCGCTCAGGAGGGCGTCGTGGGGCACGGTCCTGAAGTGTTCCTGGAGCACCGGATGGACCCGCCACTTGAGGAAGGCCTCGGGAGGCAGCTGCTCGTCGTCGACGATCTCCACGTAGACCCCGCAGGAAAGGGTGTCGTCGAAAGTGGAGGCGACGGGCAGGCCCGCTCTGACCAGGGTGGTCTTCACCTTGTCCGCGAAGATGTCGTGGCGGATCAATATCCCATCGCTTTCTTGAGCAGGTTCTTGAGGTCCGTATTCGACTGTTCGTTGATGAGCTGCCCCAGTTCCGTGTCCGGATCCGCCCAGGGTACGGACCACGTGACCTGCGCGTCGCTCGCCATGTGCTTGCCGAGCCGGCCGGCGCACCGCGGGCACGGCTGCCGTTCGGAGTACAGCTCTGTGATCTTCTCACCCGGCTTCAGCTGGCGGATGATGTCGTCCTCCGAATGGAAGGCGTCGCCGTTGCTCAGACCGTAGACCGGCTCGTCGCGTCCCTCTACGACGGCGACGGCCACGTTGCGCATCTTCAGCCCGAGGGTGTCCAGCCGGTAGTTGAAGGCCTTGCTGGCCAGTCCGCCGCTGTTGACGGCGACCGCCGCACCGATGGGGCATGTGCCGCCGCTGTTGTGCACCAGGATCGCCGTGGATCCGACGACCACGTAGAACGTGTGCAGGTCCTCGACGGTGAGGTTGTACATGTCGGCGGCGCCGGCGCGGCCGCTGACGCCCACGATGGTCGCGTGCCGGTCCTCGGCCGTGTTGAGCGCGTGGCCCTCGGTGAGCTGTCCGGCCGCGACCCAGGTGTGTGCCGTGTCGTCCCAGAAGGGATGGCGGTACGTGGTGTGCAGGACCCGGACACGCCCGTCGTCCAGACGGATCCGCAGGTCGACGAGGTCGGTGTCGTGGTGGACCAGGCGTGCGGTGACCTTGCGGGTGCCGCGGTGCTTGCCGTCGGACGGGTCCGCGGACTCGACCCGGTCACCCGGTTCGATCTTGCCGATCGCCTTCTTGAGGCCGTTCTTCAACAGGACCCGGGTGTCCGGGGTGAAGCTGCACAGAGCTCCCGCCGCCCGGTCCATGGCGCGCACGAACCGCGCGCCGCCCGCCTCGACGGCACCGATGTCCCAGGTGGAGAGCGCCTCCCCCAGTACGTCGCACTCGTCCTGGTTCCCCTTGACGCAGCGGTACCAGGGCACGACCACGGTCACGTCGCCGAGTGCCGACAGAACTTCCCTGGTCAGCGGCTTGTCGGCGTCGAGCTCCGCCTGCGTGTAGCAGACGTCGAACTTCGGGTTGGGGTCGATCGGGTTGCCGAAGCACTGGTTCGGGTTGAAGAAGTAGTCGTAGACCTGCTTGACCTTCTTCTTCTGGTCCTTGGTCAGGCCCGGGCTCTTGGTGCTGCTCGACGACTTCTTGGTGGAGCCATGGTCGGGGACGCCGTCGCCGTTCTTGTCGTTCTTCGGGCAGGGGACGTCCGAGCCCCAGCCGCCGCAGTCCAGGTGGAGGCCGGTCGGGTCGCTGTGGGTGACGGGGCTGCTGTTGGAGTACGCGTAGGCGTTGAGCTGCTGGGGGTCGGTGGCGTCGAGGACCGGGTCGACGGAGAGGAAGCGGCCGGTGACCGGGTCGTAGTCGCGGGCGCCGAGATGGACCAGGCCGGTGCTCGCGTCCTCGGTGCCGCCGACGTACCCCTTGTCGCCCGGCCAGCTGCTCGGTGCGGTGCCCCGGGCGGTGCCGAAGGGGGTGGAGCGGCGCTCCTTGAGGGTGCCGGCGGCCGCGTCGATCGCCAGCTGGGAGGTGCCGTTCTGGTCGGTGACGAGGAAGGAGAGCTTGTTGTCGCTGGTGCGGACGGCTTGATTGCCACCGCCGAGGTCGTAGTAACGGGTGGCCTTGGCGGCGGTGGCGTTCTTGGCCAGGGTGAGTTCGGTGGTCCCGAGGAACAGCGTGGTGTCGGCGTCGGTGCGGGTGATGAGCCGGTTGCCGTCGGCGTCGTAGACGTAGGAGGTGGTCGCGGTGCCCCCGCTGCCGGTGGGCTTGGTCACCTTCGTCAGGTGGCCCTCGGCGTCCCACTCCAGGGTCTGCTCGTCACCGCCGAGGGTGCGGGTGTGGGTGTTGCCCACGGCGTCGTAGCCGTAGGTGTCCTGGGAGACGCCGTCGGGACCGGTGGTGTCGATCGCGGTGACGGCGTGCGGGCGCACTCCGCCCGCGGTCGGGTAGGTGTAGGTGCGCCGGACGTCCTGGGCGGTGTTCCCGCCGGGGTCGTGCTCGGTCTCGGTACGGCGGTTGCCGCTGAGGTCGTAGGTGAAGGACTGCCAGTAGGGGGCGGGGCCGCCCAGCACCGCGGAGCTGGGAGCGGTTGCGCAGCCGGTGGTGTTCTGGGCCCACGCCTCGGTCAGCCGGCCCAGGTAGTCGTAGGTGTAGCACTGGTTGTCGGTGCCGTCGCGGGAGACGTCCGCGACCGAGGTGATGTTGCCGGCCTCGTCGTAGGTGTAGGTGGCGGACTTGTCGGTGCCTGCGACTCCGTCGCGGTTGACGGCGGAGTTGTGCAGCCGCTGTGTGCCCCACTCGTAGGTGTTCTTGACGTCGGTCTTGATGCCGCCGGACGCCTGGTAGGTGTACTGGAGCGGTTTGCCGGTGTAGCTGTAGACGGCACCGGTGAGGTAGGTGGCCCCGCTGCTCGCGCCGATGGTCTTGACCCGCAGCACGTCGTCGTAGGTCGGGGTGATGGTCTCCGCGGTGAGGCCGCCCCCGGCCGGGTAGCTGGTCGACTGGACGGTGCCGTCCACGTTGTACTGGACGTTGGTCTGGTAGGAGCCGGCGAGCGCCCCCTCGGAGCTGGGGACGGTGATCGTGGTGCGGTGCGGCCGGTAGAGGGTGTCGTACAGGCTGTAGGTGGTGGTGTAGGCGGAGCCGCTCGCGCCGCCCACGTACCGGGTCGCGGAGGCTGGTTGGCCCTCGAAGCCGGTCGGGTCCCAGACGTGCTTGGTCAGCAGCGGTCCGGTGGCGTCGCCGTCGTGGGTCTCCAGCTCGCGGCCGAGGTCGTCGTAGAGGTGGGTGATCTTCTTCTGGTTGGCGTCCAGGGTGTAGGTCAACTGGCCCCGGTCGTCGTACTTCGAGGTGGTGGTGCCCTTGTCCGGGTCGGTGGCCTGGATCTGGTTGCCGCGCTGGTCGTACTGGTAGGTCCAGGAGTTGCCGGCCGGGTCGGTGAGCCTGGTCAGCTTGCCCGTCGGCCCGTACTCGTAGTGCGTCTTGTCGGGGGTGCCGGTCGGGGTGGCGCCGTGGTACTGCCACAGCTCGGTGGTGTTGCCGCGGGCGTCCGTGATCTTGGTGACGGGGGTGGCGCCCTGCGGCGGGGTGACGGTGGTGCGGTCGCCGCCGTAGACGGTGGTCGTGGTGGCCAGCACCGCCCCGCTGTCGCCGTTGCCCGCGACCTGCTGGGACTTGGTGACCCGGCCCAGGCCGTCGTAGGTGTTCCAGGTCTGGGTCTCCACGCCCAGGGCGTCGTTGGGCACGAGGAGGTCGGCCGAGGGGGCGGCCGTGTTGTAGTACGGCGCGAACTGTTTGGCGGTCAGGCCGCGTTCGTCGTAGAAGGTGTCGCCGAGCAGCCGGCCGCCGTCCGGTCCTGGAGCCTGGGTCTGACGCTCGCGCAGGAAACCGTCGTAGAGCGTGTACGACGTCCTGCGGCCGGTGCCGTAGAAGGTGGTGGTGCCGACCGCGACGGGCTTGCCGTCGGTGATCGTGTAGGAGAACTCGTAGTTGGGGGTGTCGTTGTTCGCCTTGACCCGGTTGGGCAGCCACACCTTGAGGTTGCGGCCGAGCGCGTCGTACGTGGTGTCGGTGCGTTTGCTGTTGGTGTCGAGGACCGTGGTGGGCAGGCCGCGCACGGTGTCGTAGGTGGTCGTGCTGGTCTGCGCGGTGGAGGCGGTGCCCGCGGTGGCGGGCGGGGTGGTGACCGTGGAGGTGGTCGGGAAGCCGGTCGTCGGGTTGTAGGCCGTGGTGGTGGTACGGCCGTCCGTACGCACGGTGCGCACCGGCGCGGTGGTCTCGGTCGCCTTGACGGTCGCGGTGATGTCGGTTGCGCTGGTCTGACGCCCGTAGGTGTCGAAACCGGCGCTCGCCTCCAGGTAGGTGCCGGTGGTGCCGTCATGGCTGAGCAGGGAGGCGGTGCGGGTGGCGTCACCCTTGGTGGGGGCGGCGCCGTAGTTCTGGCCGTCGTAGGCGGACCGCACGTCGGAGACGACGTCCTTCGTACGGTCGGGGGTGTCGGCGCACTTGACCGCGACCGTCTCCGACCGGGCGGGCTTGGTCAGGATCCAGGCCGTGGTGTTGTCGACGTAGGTCGTGCGGGTGCACTGGTTGTCCTTCGAGGTGGTCTCGTCGCCGAAGTCATCGGTCTGGACGACCCGTCCGGCGGTGTTCTCGAAGGTGTTGGTCTTGTACGTCGTCCGCCAGCTGCTGCCCGCCCCGTCGTCCAGGGAGGTCCAGGTACGGCTCGACGCGGTGCCGGTCAGATCGGCCGTGGTGCTGCCCCAGGTGCGGACGCGGGACGCCGTCTGGTGGTGCCAGGGCGTGCTGACCGTCTTCTGGAGGACCTTGCCGCCGGGCCCGCTGTACTGCTCCGTCCTGTACTCGAAGCCGGCCACCGCGTCGTCGTCGGTGATGGTGCCGCCGTTGTCGTCGGAGACGGTGGAGGACTTGGTGCCGCCGGAGGGCGCCGCCCTGTCGCCGTCCATGCCGCGCAGGAAGTAATGGTCGGTCTGCGACTTCATGCCGACCGGGTCCTGGCCGCCGGTCTGCACCCGGACGTGCCCGTACCCGCGCCAGGTCGACCAGGTCTTGTACTTCTCCTTGGTCAGACCGTCATCGTCGTCGTAGTGCCAGGCCGCCCCGTCCAGATAGGTGTAGCGGGTGACCATCTCCGGTGACGACTTGGTGCGGTCGACCTGGGTGACGGAGTCGACGACGTACTTGTTGAACCACTGCAGGCTCGGGTCCACGTCGCCTTCCTTGGTGAAGTACACCGGGAAGCAGCGTGTGGTGTTCGTCTGCGGGGTCGGCAGGTTCGCGGCGTCGCAGGCGGCCGTCGAGTACTGCACGGCGAGTTCGCCGCCGGACTCGTCGTCGATCGTCGACAGGCGTTCCTTGATGAACGGGGAGGTGTCGTCGCCGGCGATGTCGAGCCGGTTGGCGCGCTGGTCGTAGGCGAAGGTGACCTTGGGCAGGGTGATCTCGGGGGTCGTCGACTTCCCGGTGTGCTGGATCGAGGTGAGCAGCAGCTGGTAGTCGATGTCGGCCATGCCCCAGCGGTGGTCGAGCGCCCAGGAGTCGACGGGGGTGTAGGTGCCGTCGGACTGGAGGACCTGCGTGGTGACCCCGGTCAGCCGCTTGCGGGTCCAGAAGCTCGGTGAGTACGACTTGGTGCAGTCCTCGCCGGACTTGCAGTTCAGGTCCCAGGGGGTGTCGTACCAGTAGAACGACTTGTCGTCGATCGTGTCCGACGCGCAGGTCACCCCGGACTCGGGCAGGCAGCGCTCGGCGGAGGTGAACTGGACCTTCCCCAGAGCCTTCGCTGAGTAGTTGGAGGTGCTGCGCAGCCCGTAGTCGATGTGGTCGAGGTAGCCGCCGCGGTCGTAGACCGTCTCGTCGGCGGGCTTCAGGTCGCGCGCGTAGTAGTTGGTCTCCTTGTTGTAGTAGTAGGCGATGCTGTTGCCGTGCGGGTCGACGGCGTAGTCGAGGTTCCAGCGCCAGCCCTGCTGGCACCAGGAGTCCGCGAACGTCGAGGCGTGGCAGGGCTCACCGTCGTCGTCGCCGAACACCGGGACGTTCCATGTGGAGTTGGTTTCGGGGCTGCCGGAGGACCAGCCGGGGAGCCGGTTGTAGCCGAAGTAGTACTGGGTGCCGTCGGTGGTGGTGACCTTCCAGTACTCGTCGTTGTGGGCGCCGTTGGAGCGCACGTCACCGGTGGAGCCGTAGATCCGCTCGACCCTGGTGCCGTCGTCGCCCTTGAGCCGGAAGGTGTTGGTGCCGGTCGCGATCAGCTCGCCGGAGTGGCCGTTGAACGACAGAGTCGCGTTGTCGTACGCCCAGCACACGTCACCGGGCTTGGTGCCGTCGGCGTTCTTCACCCCGTCGTCGGCACAGGACTTGTAGCTGCGCTCGATGGATCCGGGCCACAGGTTGAAGCCGTCGCCGACCCAGGAGGACTGGTTGTTGGTGTTGGCCGTGCGGCCGTCGATGCCGCCCGAGGAGTAGGCCAGGGTCACCGTCGGCGCGAAGGCGCCGGGGACACCGGGCACCGGCATGTCGTACGACCAGGAGAAGTCGCCGGAGTTGAGGTCGGTCTTCCAGGACGAGGACGCGGAGAGCTGGCTGGCGGTGTAGTCGCCGTGGTCACTGGAGCCGCCCGAAGTGGCGGCGAGCAGCAGGGGGGCGGCCGTGGTGGTGGTCGCGTCGGCCGTGAGGGTCTGTGCGGTCGTGTCGTTGTGCGTGGCGATCGCGGTCGGGGTCGTGCACCTGCTGTCGGCCGGGTCGGTCGCCGCGCACGCGGGCAGCCGTACGAGCTTCAGGCGGGCCGCGTACGAACCGCCGTACGCCTGGGCGAACTTGGCGTAGTCGACACGGACGCCGACGGTGTGGCCCCGTGATCCCCGCTGCGGGGTGACGGAGAACAGCAGGCCGTCGATGCCGGCGCGTTCGGCGGTCCCCTGGTCGAGGACCTGGACAGCGGCCTTGCCGGACAACGGAGTCCGGGCCTTGTTCCGGGGTGCTCCGAGGGAGATCGGCAGGCTCCCGGCCCGCGACGCCCCCTTCGCCACCGTGACCGTCGCCGAACCCGCCGCCGCCCAGGTGTGCTCGGGAGCGGTCTTCGGGAGTCGCGGCTCGCCGTCCTTCGTCCGGGCGCGGGGTGTCACCCCGTGGCCGGTCAGCGGCTTCTCCGCACTCGGTACGCGCGGTGTGTCACCCGCCTCGGCCACCGGCGCTGCCGTGGCCTGGAGGATCGCCCCCACCAGAACGGCGGGGACGAGGAGGGCGACCCGGGCCCGTATGCCTCTCGCCGTCATCCGTGCTCGCATCACGATCGCTTCGTCCTCGTTCCTTCGTCAGGGCCCGGTGGTGGTGTCCAGGTCGGCACCACCGGCGAGGGCGGCGATCTGGCTGTCGGTAGCGGCTCCCTGGAGCACCCACACGTCGTCGACGGCGCCGCTCCAGTACTCGCCCCAGGTGCTCGCGCCGGTCTTGAGCCGGCCGATCTGGAGCCCCTTGCCGGCGGCGAAGGGCAGCACCGCGGTGTTCCACGACACCTCTTCGGTGCACGCGGGGTCGTCGGGCACGCCGTCGTCGTCGTTGTCGACACACGACCTGACCTGGGTCTGGCCGTCGACGTAGAGGCTCATCCGGCCGGCGAAGGCGTCGTAGACGACCAGGATGTGGTTCCAGGAGGTGTTGTTCTGGAAGTTGCTGTGCTCGGCCGTGGCCGTGGTGGCGGTCGCGCTGTCGGCGTTCGCCATGACCAGCTGCCAATGCCCCGCGTTCGCCGGGTCGGTGGTGTCCGGGACGTAGCGCACCGCGAACCCGCTGGTGGTGGCCCCGGCCATGCTCAGCACCGTGACCGCCTTGGTCGGCCTGCTGGGGGCGGTCACCCAGGCGGACACCGTGAAGCTCTTGCTGGTGTCGACGGGCGAGGCCGCGGTCGCCGCATAGCCGTTGGCGGTGCCGTTCAGCGTCAGGTCACCGGTGCCGACCATGTTGGTGAAGCTGGTGTCGTCGATCGCCGCGCCGCTGCCCAGGGTGAGCGGGTGGGCGGTGTGGTCCTCGCGGACCAGGTCGTCGGCCGAGCTGCCCGCGGAGGCCGCGTCGAGCTTCCAACGGCCCTCCACCGTCGCCGTGCTGTCGAACATCGCCGCGATCTCGGGGGCGGACAGCGCCCGGTCGTACAGCTGCACGTCCGAGATCTGTCCCGGGAAGAAGCTGCCCGGCGTGCCGCTGAAGCGACTGGCGCCGATCATCACGGGGCCGCCCGCGTAGAAGGGAGCGGTGACCTTCGTGGTCGCCACCCACTTGCCCTGCACATACAGGCGCAGGTCGTCGGAGACGGCGTCGTAGGAGCCCACGACGTACGTCCACTCGCCGCCCGGAGCCAGTGCCGGGTCGCCCTGGGCCGCCCGGATCGGGGTGCCGCCGGCGGTGTCGGAGGAATACTGGTTGAAGCTCCAGCCGTACGTCGCCGAGTAGTACAGCTCGAAGCCCGGCATCACGCTGCCCTCCTGGGCCGCGATGACCGCTCCGTGCGTGGGTTTGGTCTTGGAGAGCTTGGCCCAGGCGGCGACCGAGAAGCTCTGCTGGTTGTTGAGGTGGGGTCCCGCGGTCGCGGCGTAGTCGTCGACGCCGTCCAGGCTCAGCGCGGTGCCGGCGCGGCCCGCCTGCCCGAGCTTGGCACCGCCGCTGAGCAGCGCCGGGTTGACGTCGGCGCGACCGGTGACCTGGGTCGTGGCGTTGCCGTCGGGGTCGGTGGCCGCTTCGTCGAGCGGGAAGACCGCGCGGGCCGGACGGCCGTTGCCGATGTTCCCGCTGCTGTAGAGGTTGCCCACCTCGGTGGCCGACAGGGGCTTCTCGTACATCCGGACGTCGTCGATCGTGCCGGGGAAGAAGCTGCCCGGGGCCCCGCTGTAGGAGCCCGCGCCGATCTGGAGACCACGGCGGGCGTCCCACGGAGTGGAGTACGCGGCCGTACCGGCGAGGGCGCCGTTGACGTACAGGGACAACTGCTGGGCCCCGAGCCCGTACACGCCCACCAGGTGCACCCACTCACCGGCCTTCACCCCGCCCGCGGCCGCCTGCATGGCCCGCACCGGGGTCGCCGAGGCGGTGTCGGCCGCGTACTGGTTGAAGGCCCAGCGGTCGTAGGTCTTGGAGTAGTACAGCTCGAAGCCGGGCGCGTTGTTGCCGGGCTGCGCGGCGATCACCGCGGCCGTGTCGGGCAGCTTGTCCAGCTTCACCCACGCGGACACCGAGAAGCTGACCGAGGTGTCCACGGTCGGGATGTCGGAGACGAGGTAGTCGTCGGTCCCGTCGAAGCCGACCGCGGTGCCCTTCTTGCCCGCGACCCCCAGGGTCGGGTTGCCGTGCACGTCGAGCGTGCGGGTTCCCGCGCTGCCCTCGGCCTGGGTCGCCGAGGCCGCCTCGTCCAGCTTCCATTCCGCGCGTACCGGCTGGCCCTGCTTGACGCGGTAGGTGTAGGTGGTGGGTTCGCTGATCCGGCCCGCCGAGTCGATGGCCTGGACGGTCAGGAAGTTGGTCCCGGAGCGGGTCGGACGGAAGCTGACCGTGCGGGCGGCGCCCGCGGAGGTGGTGACCTCGTTGTCGGAGGACGCGTCCTCGTTGACGCCGTACTGGTACTTCACGACGTCCGTGTCCGGGGTGTCCAGCGTGAACGTGCCGTAGCGGCCGACGCCGTCGTAGACGGGGTCGTCGGGGTCGTCGTCGTTCTTGGCCGGGTAGTCGCCCGACGTGACGGTCGGGCCGACCGGCACTGTCGTGTCCCACACGAAGTAGCAGCTCGTGGCCGATCCCGAGGACGACCAGGGCGAGGCGCTGTAGTACTTGCCCGAGTCGTAGTCCCAGGTCCGGGCGACCCAGGCGACCGTCTTGTCCTTCGGGATCTTCTTGCCGTTGGGGAGGGTCTCGGTGAGCGTGGTGCTGAAGTCTCTCCCGGATGCGCGGGGGGTCATCCGGTCGGACGTCCACTGGGCCTTGAGGCCGCTGCCCGCATCCCACAGCACCTGGAACTGCACGCTGACCTGGTCGCCGTCGGGGTCCTTGACGTCGTTCGCCGAGATCTGCGGCAACGAGCGGATCGAGACCTTCTTCGACGGTGTCCGGCAGGTGTTGCCGGGGGACATCGTCAGCTGGCTCATGGCGAGCTGCTTGGGCGGCTGGTTGTACTTCACGCGCAGATAGGCGTCGTCGGAGAACCGCTTCCAGCCGTACTTGTCGTCCTCGTTCGCGGCCCTCAGACCGAAGGAGGTGTACGCCGAATCGTGCGAGGACGCGTACTTCACACCCGCCGTCGCGTCGAACTCCACGTCACCGCCCGGGCAGGAGGAGCTCGCGCCCTTGGCGACGTCCTTGGAGTCGAGTTCGTCGAGCCAGTTGTCGGACGAGCTGTTCCACGTCGTCCCCGAGTCGAAGGACTTGGTGCGCCACAGCTGCACGGAGCGCCCGTCGCAGGAGCCGGACCAGGTCTCGTGGGCCACGAAGGTGGCGCTGAGGATCGACTTGCCGGCGAACCTCGACGTGGGGAACTTGTAGAACAGCCGCTTCACGTCGTACGGCGCGCAGTAGTCCCAGCCGCAGTAACCGACGCCCGCGTCCGAGTCACCGTTGAACCGCCACTGGGGCGAGGACGCCCAGTAGCGCGAGACCATCGTCCACTCGCCCGCCTTGGGCGTGTAGGTCTGCGGGTCGATGTAGACCGGGAACGTGGTGTCCTTGCCGGTCAACAGCTTCTGGTCGGGGGTGAGCTCGAGTCGGCCGCGGGCGACGTCCACGCCGATGGGGGCGACCTTGGCGGCGTCGCCGGGACCTTCGGCGGGAGCGTGACCCGTCTCGGCGGCCGCCGCGCCGTTGGTGACGGCGAGGCTCTTCGCCGCGGGGGCGCCGGATGCGGTGGCCGCCGCCGGCTTCTGCGTGGAGTCCCACATCACCGGCTGTCCGGCCTGGAACACCACCCCGCCCGCGGTCGCGTCGACCGCCTCCAGGCCGCCGGAGTCCGAGGCGCGCAGGTCGAGTCCGGGTGAGTCGACGCCCAGCCTGAGCTGCGCGAGCGCCGGGTTCTTCGCCGCCGCCGGGGTCTTGACTACCAGCACCTCGGAGAAGCCGTCGGTGACGGCCCGCAGCTTGAGGTCGACGCCCGGCAGCACGTCCGGATAGGTGGCCGTGTCCCCGTCGAGCGTGGGCGCGGGCAGCGCGCTCGGCCAGGTGAACGACAGGCTCCGCCCGGCCCGTTCGAGCGTGACCAGGGGATCCTTTCCGCCACCGGAGAAGGCGAGCCCGACCGCGGCCGCGTTCGGGGTCACGAGCCCGTCGGAGCGCTTGACCAGCGTGTCGTCGATCGCCTTCCACCGCCCGTCGACCCGGGTACGGACGGGCCTGAGGTGCTGCACCTCCTCGAACTGCCCGTCGGGGGTGGCGTACACCTCACTCGACTCCGTGCGCAGCGAGGTGATCTCGACCTCGGCACCGCCCGCGGTGGCCGCCTCAGCGGCGGCCGCCGGTGTGGCCGCGGCCTCGGCAGTGTGCCTGGCGGCACCGACGGCCGCGGTCGAACGGTGCGCGGCCTGCGCCTGGCTGCCCACCCCCGTCGACGGCACCACACTCGCCACGACCGCCGCCGCGATCACGGCGATCACCGATCTGCCGCACCGCCGTTCCCGAGTCGCACGCATGTCCCCCGCCCCTCCGCCCTCACAGCGTCCCCACGTCGGGGTCATAAGAAGTTCAAAAACGGACGGGACCTTAACCGGTTCTTACTTGCGCACGTCAAGGGCGTACCAGGGAGCCTCCTGACCATTCCATTAGGTAAAGCGAGCAGCTCCGGGCGCCCGGCCGACAGGTCGATCCGGGATGGTCTGATACTCACTCACCTGTTTTCGCCAGGGGCGCGGATCAGGACATACAGAGCGGTCACGCGCTCGGCGCACGACCACTCGCCTCAGCTGCCGCGGCCCGCCAAGTCCTCTCCCATTACCGGAATTTGGAATCCTTTACGGAAGGATCCGGCCCTCGCCCCACGCAGGAAGCGGAACACATGCCGGCCGGCGGGCGCGTGGAAGTGGGCTTTCCGCGCCGCGCCCCGCCCGCTCACCGCACCGGCCGTGCTCACCTGGCCATGGCCGGGACCGTCACGTCGTGACGGTCCCCGGGCCGACCGTGCCGGCCAGTGCCTTGGGCAGCCGGCCCGTGTGCAGCACCCCCAGTCGCTGGGTCGCCCGGGTCAGCGCCACGTACAGGTCGCTCGTGCCGTACAGGGCCGGTTCGACCACGAGCACGGAGTCGAACTCGAGTCCCTTCGACTGCCGGGGGTCGAGGAGGACGACGGTCCGGGTCAGGTCCGGCTCCGCTCCCGCCGTCACGCCGTCGAGCCGGGCCGCGAGCCTGCGGTGCAGATGGCGCGGGGCGATGACCGCGAGCCGTCCCTCGGCGGGGGTCAGCTCCTTCACCGCCTCCGCGACCGCGCCGGGCAGGTCGTCGGCGGCGCGCACCCAGGGCCGAACACCGGTGGAACGGACCGAACTCGGGGGTTCGAAGCCTGGGTCCTCGGCGCGGACGACGGCCGCCGCGAGCTCCATGATCTCGGCCGGGGTGCGGTAGTTGACGCCGAGCCTCGTGTGTTCCCAGCGGTCCTGGACGTACGGCTGAAGGATCTGCTGCCACGAGCCCACGCCCGCCGCCTCCGCGGTCTGCGCCGGGTCGCCGACCAGGGTCATCGAGCGGGTCGGGCTGCGCCGCATGAGCAACCGCCAGGCCATCGGCGACAGTTCCTGCGCCTCGTCGACGATGATGTGCCCGAACGCCCAGGTGCGGTCGGCCGCCGCGCGCTCGGCGGCGCTGCGGTGGTCGTCCTCCTCCTGCCGCTCGGCGAACCGCTCGGCGTCGATGATGTCGTGCGCGGACAGGACCTCGGAGTCCTCCTCGTCCTTGTCGTCGAACTCGTAGGTGCGCGAGGCGTACGACACGTCGAGCACGCCCTGCGCGTAGGCGATCTGGGTCTCGCGCTCGCGCTCGGCCCGGGCCCGGGCCAACCGCTCGTCCACACCGAGGAGTTCGGCGGCCTCGTCGAGCAGGGGGACGTCCGCCACGGTCCAGCCGCGGGTGACCGGGCGGCGGATCGCGGCCGCGTCCTCGTCGGGGAGGTAGCCGACGGGATCGGCGAGGAAGTCGGCGACCAGCCGCTGCGGGGTCAGACGCGGCCACAACTGGTCGATGGCGGCCCAGACCTCGGGATTCTCGGCGAGCTCGTCGCGGATCTGCGTGATGTCGCTCGGGTCCAGCAGGTTCGTCCCGTCGAACGGGTCCGTGCCGATGCGTTCGGCGACCATGTCGGTGAGCGTGTTGAGGATGTGGCCCTCGAAGTGCTCACGGGCGACGTTGTGCGGCAGCCGGGCGGCGCGCGTCTTCTCGCGGGCGACCTTGACCAGGCCGTCGTCGAGCATGAGGATCTCGCGGTCGTGCTCGATGGCGATCACCGGGTCGGGCAGCGCCTGCCAGTCGCGTACGACGTCGGCGAGGACGTCCGCCATGGCGGCGCGCCCCTTCACCGCGGCCGCGGCGCGGCTGTCGGTCGCCGTCGCCTTCACTCCGGGGAAGAGCTCCCCGACGGTGGCGAGGAGCACACCGGTCTCGCCCAGCGAGGGCAGCACCTCGCCGATGTAGCCGAGGAAGGCGGGGTTGGGGCCGACGATCAGCACGGCCCGCTTGGCCAGCAGCTCCCGGTGCTCGTACAGCAGATACGCGGCCCGGTGCAGGGCGACGGCCGTCTTGCCGGTGCCGGGACCGCCCTCGACCACCAGCACTCCGCGGTGGGGCGCGCGGATGATCTCGTCCTGCTCGGCCTGGATGGTCTGCACGATGTCGCTCATGCGGCCGGTCCGCGCGGAGTTGAGCGCGGCGAGCAGGACGGCGTCGCCGGTCGGGTCCTCGTGGCCGGTGCGTTCCTGGTCGCCCAGGTCGAGGATCTCGTCGTGCAGGTCGGTCACCCGGCGGCCCTCGGTGCCGATGTGCCGACGGCGGCGCAGGCCCATCGGGGTGTGGCCGGTGGCCAGGTAGAAGGGGCGGGCGACATCGGCCCGCCAGTCGATGAGGATGGGGGTGCGTTCGGCGTCGTCGGTGCGCAGTCCGATCCGGCCGATGTGGTGGGTGGTGCCCGAGGTGAGGTCGATCCGGCCGAAGCAGAGGGAGCCGTCGACCGCGTTCAGCGCGGCCAGCAGCCCGGAGCGCTCGGCGACCAGGATGTCCCGCTCAAGGCGGGCCTGCATGGGGGTGTTTCCCTGGGCGAGCGCGTCCGTGACGGAGGCCTCGGTGTCGCCGCGCAGGGCGTCCACATGTGCGTACAGGCCGTCGATGAATTCCTGTTCATGCCGCAATTCATCGTCCGGAAAGCCGGTGTTTGACAATTCCACTCCCGCCCGGATATACTGTGCTCACTGAGCTTCTTTGCGACTGAATTCTGGCGAAGTCGCGAACCATTGAATATACGCAAAGAAATCCCCCGGGCGCAATCGCCCCGGGGGATTTCTCTGTCCGTTATGCGTCAGCTCACAGGACGTCCGTGAGTTCCTCCAGCAGCCGCCGCTTGGGCCGCGCCCCCACCATCGACCGCACGGGCTCCCCTCCCCGGAACACCATGAAGGTGGGCATCGACAGCACCTTGTAGGCGTTCGTGGTCAGCGGATTGGTGTCGACGTCCAGCTGGACCACCTTGAGCCGCTCGCCCTCCTCCGCGGCGAGGGCCGTGAGCACCGGCCCCATCTGACGGCACGGCGGACACCAGTCGGCGGTGAACTCCACCAGCACCGGCAGCTCCGACCCGAGCACCTCCGTATCGAAGTCCGCGTCCGTCACCTCGGCCACACCCGCTGCCCTGATCACCTGTGGTCCCCTCCCAGTTCGCACACCGGCTCCGGACCGCCCGGAACCTCCGCGTCGGCGGCCAGCTCGGCACGCGCCCGCTCGGCCCGCTCCAGCTGCTGCCCGACCTGGGCGCGCACGGCCTGCAACTCGCCGATCAGCGCGTCCAGTTCGCCGAGCTTGCGCCGGTAGACCGCGAGCGAGGCGGGACACGAGTCGCCCTCGGGGTGACCGGCCCGCAGACACTCCACGAACGGCCGCGTCTCCTCCAGGTCGAACCCGAAGTCCTGGAGCGTCCGGATCTGCCGGAGCAGCTTCAGGTCGTCCTCGTCGTAGGTCCGGTATCCGTTGTGACCGCGCCGCGCGGGCAGCAGACCCCGCGCCTCGTAGTAGCGCAGCGTCCGCGTCGTGGTCCCGGCCCGTGCGGCCAGCTCGCCGATTCGCATGCTGACGAACGTAGTCCTTGACGCCGACGTCAAGGCAAGAGCGGCGGTGTGCGCTGCGCGGGAGAGGCCGGCGGCGGACGGGGTGCCGCGGTCGGAGGGTCCGCGGACGGAGGGTGCCGCCGACGGCGGCCAGGATCCTCGGATGCCCCCTGCCCCCCTACCCCGCATCCGCCTCCCCCCGCCCCCGCCCCCGTCACCGGGAAGCCGCGACCCCCGTCCACGGCTCCCCGGTGCGCTCGGCCCACTCCCGGGCCGCCTCCGGGCGGCCGGTGAGCAGCAGGAGGAGGGGGGCGATCGGACCGCGGATCTCCTCCCCCGCCCCGCGGGTCCATTCGATGTCGGTGGCGACGAGCCGTGCCTTCGGCAGGGGCCAGGGGCGCGGCGGGAACCGCATGGTCCACACCCGCTCGGCGGCGTCCCGGGCGGCCGCCGGCGGCACCGGCCGCTCCCTGCCGAGGGCGAGGGCGATGTCCTGACCGTGGACGAGGAGGTCGAGGAGGGGCTCGTGGGGCGTGGTGGTCGGCGCGAGGCGACGGGAGCCGATGACGGAGCGCAGGTTCGCGACGATCTCCGCGGTCGGCAGCCCGGCCTCGCGGACCGCCGAGTCGTGGATCATCCGGTTCCAGTTCCCCCGGGCCCGGACCATCTCCCGTACGACCTGTCCGCCCGAGAAGCGCGCCGCGACGGTGAGATGCGCGGCCACGTCCCGCACCCGCCAGTCCCCGCACCGCGTGCGCGTCTCCCACTCGGGCGCGCCCAGGCCCTCCAGCAGGTCGGCCAGGCTCGCCCGCTCCCGGTCGACGAACTGCCAGAGCTCGTCGGTGTCCAGCACTGCGCCCACGGGAATCACCCACTCAAGTGGTAAGCTTCTCTGACCAAAGTAGTCAGAGACTCTGACCAATGTCAAGCAGTGCGAGGGAGCGTCGACGATGGTGGCGGAGAGCGAGCTCAACACGGGGCTGCTCCTGTTCCTCCCTTACCGGGCCCTGGAGAATCGAATCTTCGCCGCGCTCGCCGAGGCGGGTTTCGACGACTTCACGCCCGCCCAGGCCCGGGTCATGCAGCGGATCGGCCCCGACGGCACACGGCTGACGGAACTGGCCGAGCAGGCCCAGATCACCAAGCAGACCGCCGGCTTCCTGGTCGACCAGCTCGAGAAGGCGGGCTATGTCACCCGCGTCCCGGACCCGACCGACAAGCGCGCCCGGCTGGTCCGGGGCGCGGCGAAGGCGTGGGCGGCGAAGGAGGTCGCCGACGGGGTGGTCGCGGAGGTGGAGAAGGAGTGGCGGGCCCACCTCGGCGAGCGCCGCATGAAGCAGCTGCGCGAGGCCCTGACCCTGCTCAGGGAGATCACCGACCCCTGGGCCTAGGGTGTGGCTGAGGGCGGATGCCGACGGAGAGGGCGACGACGACGACCCCGGCCTGGTGGGCAGAACTGACGGGCGTCAGTGAGGTCCTGGCGGAGGCCGACCGTGCCGGGATCCAGGAGTGGCGGGGCCCCGCGGCGCAGGGCGGCGACGACGACGTCCCGCCCCTGACGGTCCGGCTGGGCACGCTCGGACGCGTCTTCGCCGAGTGCTCGGCCGGCTTCACCCCGGAGCAGACCCGCGAGCTGTTCCGGCTCCTGGAGGAGATTCAGGCGGCCGACGGCGAGCGGTACGCGAACGCCGTCGCCACCGGGTTCTTCGAGGCGCTGCTGAACGCCTGGGACAAGGGCTTCGACCTCCGCTCCGTCTGGCCGGCCCTCGGCCCGCGCTCACGTGCCTACTGCCGCGCCTGGAACGGCTTCACCGGCGTCCCGACGCCTGACTGGATGCGCTGAGCTCCCGTACCCCGCCGGCCTCCTCGACCTCCAGCAGCGACGCGCCGTGCCGTTCCGCCTCGAAGGCCCGGTGGCCGCCGCGGAGGCCGAACAGCCGCTTGGCCAGGAGGATGTAGAGCACGGCGAGGATGTTGAGGAACAGGGTGGCGATCTTCAGCCGGCTGATGTGCTCGGTGAGTTCGTAGATCTCCAGCGGGAGGAACGCGGCGGTGGCGACCACCGTCAGATACTCCGCCCAGCGCTTGGCGTACCAGAGGCCGACCGCCTCGACGAGCTCGATGACGGCGTACGCCAGCAGCAGCACGGCCACCAGGACCAGGGTGTCGTGCTGGTACCCGAACGTCTTCTGGACGGTGCCGACGATCGGCGAGTGGTCGAGGTCGTAGTGGAAGTGCCGGAACACCGGCCGGAAGACGTCCAGGTACTCGTCGAAGAGCCGGCGCACCGCGTCCCGGCTGTTGCTGAACTTCCACACCGCCACAGCGGCCAGCACGATGAACACCCCGCGCACGGCCCGCTCGACGGCGAGGAACCTCAGCACGAACAGATCCCTGAGCACCTTGCCGCGCGGCACGAGGGGCGCGTGGTCCGCGGGCCCCGAGCCGTGCGGCTCACCGAGGGCGAAGTCGCCGCAGCGCAGACAGCGCCACGCCCCGCCCACGGCGGTCTCGGCGTACAGCCGCTCCCGGAGGCGGGGTTCGTCCGGCGCGTACGTCACATGGCCGCGACGCGCGCAGGTCCGCCGGTCCCAGTCGATCTTCATCCCCCGTGTGCCTCCGATGCGAGAGCGTGCCGTCCGGGGACGGCACGCTAGTGGGACGGGGTAAGAGTTCGGTGAGTCAGCGGGTGCCGACCAGCTCCTTCTCCGCCTCGGTGCGGGCAGCGGGGTCCGCGGGCTTGCGGCCGGGCAGCAGCACCGCGACCAGGACCGTGCCGACGCCGAGCACGAGCGCCCCGATCAGGCTGGTGTGGGCCACCGCGTCGGAGAAGGACGAGCCGACCGCGTCCGCCATCTGCCGGGCGCCGGAGGCCAGTTGCCCGGCCTGTGCCTGAAGCCGGTCGGCCTGCTGGGGGTCGGTGGCCTGTGCCGCCTGGGCCGCGACCTGCCGGGCCTTCTCGCCGAGGCCCTGCGCGACCGTGTATCCGGCGCCGACGGAGTCCTGGGCGGTGTGCAGCGTCGAGGCGGGGAGCGCGCTGCCGGCGGTGGCGTCGGAGAGGTGGTCCGAGTAGGAGGTGGCCAGCAGCGAGCCGAGGATCGCGATGCCGAGCGAGCCGCCGAGTTCGATGGAGGTGTCGTTCACCGCGCCGCCGACGCCCAGTTCGGACTCGGGGAAGGCGCCCATGATGGCGTCCGTGGCGGGCGAGAGGGCGAGGCCGATCGCCAGGCCGAGGATCACCAGCGGGGCGACGAGATCGCCGTACGACGCACTCGCGTCGATCCGGGTGAGCAGCGCGAGGGCCGCCGTGCCCCCGACCATGCCGGCGGTGACCGTCCACTTCATGCCGAGCCGGGGGGTGAGGAACCCGGTCAGGGCGGAGCCGGCGAAGACCGCGCCGGCCAGCGGGAGCATGCGCAGGCCGGTCTCCAGGGCGGTGTAGCCGAGGACGAACTGGAGGTGCTGGGTGAGGTAGTAGAAGGCGCCGAAGACGGCCAGGAAGAACAGGGCGACGGCGAGGTTGGAGCCCGCGAAGCCGCGGTCGGTGAAGCGGCGGACGTCGACGACGGGGCGCGGGTGACGCAGTTCCCACAGGACGAACAGGGCGAGGCCGACGACCGCCACCGCCGCGGCGCCCAGGGCCTTGGCGTGCCAGCCGAAGTGCGGGCCCTCGATGATCATGTAGACCAGCGCGCCGATCCACACGACCGACAGCAGACCGCCGACGTAGTCGATACGGCCGCGGTCTGCGGCCCTGGACGGCGGGACGAGGACGAGGGCGGCGACGAACGCCACGGCCGCGACGGGCACGTTGATCAGGAACGTCGAGGTCCAGGCGTGGTTCTCGAGCAGCGCGCCGGCGACGAGCGGTCCGGCCGCGATCGCCACGCCGGAGGTCGCCGTCCAGGCGGTGATGGCCTTGGCGCGTTCTCGGCGCGGGAAGGTCGCGGCGAGCAGGGAGAGCGTCGCGGGCATGATCATGGCGGCACCGAAGCCCATGATCGCGCGGGCCGCGATGACCGTCGTGGCGCTGTCGGCGTAGAAGCCGAAGACCGCGCCGGCTCCGAAGACGCCGAGGCCGAGCAGGAGGGCGCCGCGGCGGCTGTACTTGTCGCCGATCGCGCCGAACAGCAGCATCAGGGCGGCGTACGGGACGGTGTAGCCGTCGATGACCCACTGGAGGTCGGCGCTCGACAGCCCGAGGTCCTCGGTCATGTCGGGAGCCGCGACCGTGAGGGCGGTGTTCGCCATCACGATGATCAGCAGGCTGAGGCAGAGGACGAGAAGAGCCCACCAGCGGCGGGCGTAGGGGCGCTCCATCTTCTCGACCGGTTCGGTCATGACGAGTCGCATGGCAGGGGTGGCCTTCCTCAGCGGACTTGCACACTGCTGTGCATTTGCTCAATGCTGTGCAATGTACGTCCGATGCACAGCAGTGTGCAAGTCCAGCCGGGAGGGGCACAATGGCGGCCATGACCACGGGCCACTCCAGTCGCGCCGACGCCAACCGCCGCCGCATCCTCGACATCGCACTCACCGAGCTGCTGCGCGACCCCGACGCGTCCATGGACCAGATCGCGCGCGCCGCCGGCGTCGTACGACGGACGGTGTACGGCCATTTCCCGAGCCGTGAGGCACTGATCGGCACGCTCGTCGACGGGGCCGTCGAGGCGGTGGCGGCCGCGCACGCGGCGGGACGCGCGGGGACCGACGACCTGGCGCAGGCCCTGGCGGGCTCCGTGCTCGCGGTCTGGAAGGTCGCCGACCGCTACCGCATCCTGGTCGCGCTCGCCCAGCGCAGCGTCACCGTGCAGGGCATCCGCGAGCGGCTCGCCCCCGTGCGCCACGCCTGCACCGAACTGCTCCAGCGCGGTCTGGACGAGGGCGTCTTCGTCTCCCCGCTGCCCGCGCCCGCGCTGGCGTACGTCCACGAGCAGATGATGTTCGCGGTGATGGAGGCGGTGAACGACGGGCTGGTGGACGCGGAAGAGGCGGGCCGCTCCACCGCGGTCACCGTTCTGACCGCGGCGGGCGTACCCGCCTCTCTGGCCACCGCGCTGGTGGCGAAGCTGAGCGACTGAACTCGTCACTTGTGGTGGGGGTCCGGGCGGCCGAGCTACGGGGGAGTACTCGGCCGCCCGGGGTGGGAGCCGGGCCCGGGTTCAGGTCGGGCCCGACCCGGCTCTGGGGGCCTGGCGGCCCTCGGCGTCCGGCCGCTCAGGCCTTGGCCAGCTCCTTCTCGCCGCCCTGCTCGGGGACGTCCGCCGCCGGGACGACGTCGTCGTCGTGGTCGAGGAGCGTCTTCTCGTCGAAGGGCAGGTGACCGGCGAGCACCTGGTCGACGCGCTCGCGGTCGATCTCCTTGGTCCAGGTGCCGATCAGCACGGTGGCGACGGCGTTGCCCGCGAAGTTGGTCAGGGCGCGCGCCTCGCTCATGAAGCGGTCGATGCCGACGATCAGGCCGATGCCGTCCACCAGGGCGGGCTTGTGCGACTGGAGACCGCCGGCCAGGGTCGCGAGGCCCGCGCCGGTGACACCGGCGGCGCCCTTCGAGGCGACGAACAGGAAGAGCAGCAGCGGGATCTGCTCGCCGATCGACATCGGGTTGCCCATGGCGTCGGCGATGAACAGCGAGGCCATGGTCATGTAGATCATGGTGCCGTCGAGGTTGAAGGAGTAGCCGGTCGGGATGGTGATGCCGACCACCGGCTTGCTGACACCCAGGTGCTCCATCTTCGCGATGACCCGCGGCAGCGCGGACTCCGAGGAGGAGGTCGACAGGATCAGCAGGAACTCACGGCCCAGGTACTTGAACAGCGTCAGGATGTTCAGGCCCGCGACCAGCCGCAGCAGCGTGCCGAGCACGATGAAGACGAACAGGACGCAGGTCGTGTAGAAGCCGACCATCAGGAGCGCGAGGTCCTTGAGCGCGTCCACGCCCGCGGAGCCGACGACGGCGGCCATCGCACCGAAGGCGCCGATCGGGGCGGCCCACATCACCATGGCGAGGACCCGGAAGACGAGCCGCTGGATGTGCTCGACACCGCGCAGGACAGGCTGTCCGACCGGGCCCATGGCCTGCAGCGCGAACCCGACGAGCAAGGCGATCAGCAGCGTCTGGAGCACCTCGCCCTCGGTGAAGGCGGAGACGAACGTGGTCGGGATGATGCCGAGCAGGAACTCGGTGGTGTCCTTGGCCTCCGCGTCGACCTGTGCGTGGCCGACGTCCTTGACCGCGTCGGTCACGGCGAGGCCGGTGCCCGGGTCCAGGATGTTGCCAACGACCAGGCCGATGCCCAGCGCGACCAGCGACATGATCGTGAAGTACAGCAGCGCGATACCGCCGACGGCGCCGACCTTGGCGGCCTTCCGTACCGATCCGATACCGAGCACGATCGTGCAGAAGATGATCGGCGAGATCATCATCTTGATCAGGTTCACGAACCCGGTGCCGATCGGCTTCAGCTCGACCGCGAAATCGGGCGCGACCAGACCGACGGTGATACCGAGGGCGACCGCGACGATCACCGCGATGTACAGGTAGTGCGTGCGGTCCTTTTTGACTGCGGGTGCCGTATCGGGGGTGCTGGCGGCCACGGCTGCCCTCCTTGACGTCTTCGTCGGCATGACCGGCGTGCGGCTCACGTCCGGGCTTTTGAAGGAATGCCGTGACTATCTCCCGCCCTGTGAGGGCGGTCACCCTTCCGTTCATTGAGTTCACATACGAGTGCCGGGAGCGGGGACGTGAGGTGCGCCGGGACCCCGCTGACGCCGGGGGTGCGAGGGGGAGCGGTCAAATTCGGCCATGGGGCACACTGACGGCATGCGCATCCCGGTACCGAGACCCCGCAGCCTGGCGGCCCAGCTCTTCGCCATGCAGGCCGTGCTGATCGCCGTGGTCGTGGCGGGGTACGCGCTGTTCACCTACGTCAGTGACCGGGGGCAGGCCGAGGACGCGGCGCGCAGCCAGGCCAGGGCGGTGGCGCGGGCGGTCGCGGACTCGCCGTCGGTGCGGGAGGCGATCGGCACCCCGGAACCGACGGTCGCGCTCCAGCCGTACGCGCTCAGGGTCATGGCCGACACCGAGGTCGACTTCGTCACGATCATGAGTCCGCAGGGCATCCGCTGGACGCACCCCGACGAGAAGCAGATCGGCAGGCACTTCCTCGGCAACACCGGGCGCGCGCTGCGGGGCGAGACCTTCACCGAGACCTACAAGGGGACCCTCGGCTACTCCGTCCGCGCGGTCACCCCGGTCAAGGACGCGGACGGGCACGTCATCGGCCTGGTCAGCGCCGGCATCCAGGTCGAGAGGATCAGCAAGCGGGTGCAGGGCCAGCTCACCGCCCTGCTCGCCGTCGCGGGCGGCGCGCTCGCGCTCGGTGCCGTCGGCACGTACGTCGTCAACGCCCGTCTGCGCCGCCACACGCACGGCATGAACGCGACCGAGCTCAGCCGGATGCACGACTACCACCAGGCCGCCCTGCACGCGGTGCGCGAGGGCCTGCTGATGCTGGACGGGCAGTACCGTGTCGCGTTGATCAACGACGGCGGGCGGGAGCTGTTGGGAGTGTCCGCGCAGGACGGGGTGATCGGGCGGTCGGTGGCCGACCTCGGGCTGCCGGCGCCGCTGACGGGTGCGCTGCTCTCGTCGGAGCCGCGGGTCGACGAGGTCCATCTGACGTCCACGCGGGTCCTGGTCGTCAACACCTCCCCGGTGTCCGGCGGAGAGCAGCGCGGCACCGTGGTCACCCTGCGCGATGTGACCGAACTCCAGTCCTTGATGGGCGAGTTGGACTCCGAGCGCGGTTTCACCCAGGCGCTGCGCTCCCAGGCCCACGAGGCGGCGAACCGGTTGCACACGGTCGTCTCCCTGATCGAACTGGGCCGCGCGGAACAGGCGGTGGACTTCGCGACCGCCGAACTGGAGCTGGCCCAGGCGCTGACCGACCAGGTCGTGGCGGCGGTCGGCGAGCCCGTCCTGGCCGCCCTCCTGCTGGGCAAGACCGCGCAGGCGAACGAGCGGGGCGTCGAGCTGGTCGTCTCCGAGGACAGCCGGCTGGACGACGGACTGCTGCCGGAGAGCCTCCCGGCCCGGGACCTGGTCACCATCCTCGGCAACCTCATCGACAACGCGGTGGACGCGGCGCAGGGCAGCGTGCGGGCCCGGGTGACGGTGACGGCGTACACCGCGGACGGGACCGGCTCGGCGGGCAGGGGCGGCCGCGGGCTGGTCCTGCGGGTCGCGGACACCGGCGCGGGCGTCGACCCGGACCACGTCGAGACGGTCTTCCAGCGCGGCTTCTCGACCAAGCCGGCGGGCCCGGGAGGGCGTGGGCTGGGCCTCGCCCTCGTACGGCAGACGGTCAACCGCTGCAAGGGAACGCTGACCGTGGCGGAGGCGGAGGGAGGCGGCGCGGAGTTCGAGGTACGCCTGCCGTTGGCACCGGACACCGAGCCCCTCTCGACCCCGGGTGCGGGGGGCAGCGCGGGCGCGGAAGGTGTTGGGGGCCCGGGAAGCACCGGTTGCGCAGAAGGCTCCGGGGGCGCGGAAGGCTCCGGGGGCGCGGAAAGCACCGGCTGCGCGGAAGACTCCGTGGGCGCGGGAAGCACCGCGAGCGCGGGAAGCACCGGGGGCGCGGGAAGCACCGCGGGCGCAGAAAGCACCGGCTGCACGAAAAGCACCGCGGGGGCGGAAGCCGCTGGCTGCGCGGACAGCACGGAAGGCACCGCGGGCACGGAAAGCACCGCGGGCGCAGAAAGCACCGGCTGCACGAAAAGCACCGCGGGGGCGGAAGCCGCTGGCTGCGCGGACAGCACGGAAGGCACCGCGGGCGCAGAAAGCACCGCGGGCACGGAAGGCACCGCGGGCGCAGAAATCACCGAAAACTCGGAACGCACCCCGCACCGCCCCCCCGCCTCCAGCGGCCCCCCGAGCCCCGCGCCCCACAACGCCGCCCCCGCCCCCGCCCCCGTCCCCGGAGGCGACGCATGAGCGCCCCGCAGTCCATTCGGGTTCTGGTCGTCGAGGACGATCCGGTCGCCGCCGACGCGCATGTCATGTACGTCAACCGCGTTCCCGGCTTCACGGCCGTCGGCAAGGCCCACACCGGTGCCGAGGCCCGGCGGCTGCTGGACCGTACACCCGTGGACCTGCTGCTGCTCGATCTGCATCTGCCGGACGGGCACGGCCTCCAGCTGGCGCGGTCGCTGCGCGCCGCCGGGCATCAGGCGGACGTGATAGCGGTGACGTCGGCCCGGGACCTGACGGTCGTGCGCGAGGGCGTCTCGCTGGGGGTCGTGCAGTACGTGCTGAAGCCGTTCACCTTCGCCACCCTGCGGGACCGGCTGGTCCGGTACGCGGAGTTCCACGCGGCGGCCGGCGAGGCCAGCGGTCAGGACGAGGTGGACCGCGCACTGGCCACGCTCCGGGCGCCGGGCCCGGCCGCCCTGCCCAAGGGCCTGAGCGCGCCGACCCTGGAGCGCGTGACGGTGGCCCTGCGGGACTGCGCGGAGGGGCTCACGGCGACCGGTCTGGCCGAGGTGGTCGGCATATCCCGGATCACCGCCCGCCGTTACCTGGAGCATCTGGTCGACGCGGGCCGGGCGGCCCGCAGTCCGCAGTACGGGACGGTGGGCCGGCCCGAGTTGCAGTACCGGTGGGTCAAGGGCCAGTAAGTCCGAGCTGGTGCACGCTCATTGACCTGACTAGACCACTCCTCCTACCGTCACCGGGCAACCACCCCGCGCCACAACGACGTGCGCCCGCAGGAGGTCATGCCCGTGCGCCCCACCGCCGCAAGGACCGCCTTACTCGCCACCGCCCTCGCCCTCGCCGCTTCCGCCCTCACCGCCTGCGGCGGCGGCTCCGGAAGCGATCCGGACACCGTGAAGGTCTCCTTCAAGCAGTCCACGGACAACTCGGTCCACGTGATGGACGACTATCTCGCCGACATCAAGAAGCAGTTCGAGAAGGCGAACCCCGGCAAGAAGGTCGAGCTCGTCCCGATCAAGGCCCCGGACTCGGAGTACTACACCAAGGTCCAGCAGATGCTCCGCTCCGCGAAGACCGCGCCCGACCTGGTCTACGAGGACACCTTCCTCATCAACTCCGACATCACCAGCGGGTACTTGAAGCCGCTCGACGCCTACCTCGCCAAGTGGCCGGACTGGAACCGGTTCATCGACACCGCGAAGGCCGCGGCGAAGGCGCAGGACGGGAAGACGTACGGCGTCCCGGACGGGACGGACACCCGCGGGCTCTGGTTCGACCAGGGCATCTTCGCCAAGGCGGGCCTGCCCGCCGACTGGCAGCCGAAGACCTGGGACGAGATCCTCGACGCGGCCCGCACCATCAAGCGCAGGGTCCCGGACGTCACCCCCCTCAACGTCTACACCGGCAAACCCGCGGGCGAGGCCGCCACCATGCAGGGCTTCGAGATGCTGCTCTACGGCACCGGGGACCGCCTGTACGACGAGTCCGCCAAGAAGTGGATCGCCGGCAGCCAGGGCTTCGAGGACTCCCTCTCCTTCGTCGAGACGGTCTACCGGGAGAAGCTCGGCCCGGACGTCTCCACCGCCCTCGACCCCAACATCCAGACCATCGTCCGCGGCGACCTGCTCCCCGACGGCAAGCTGGGCATCAACCTGGACGGCTCCTGGCTCCCGCAGGACTGGCTGCCCGGCAGCGGCCACGAATGGCCCGAGTGGTCCAGCAGGTTGGGGCTCGCGTACATGCCGACCCAGCACGGGCAGGCCCCCGGCAAGGTGAGCATGTCCGGCGGCTGGACCTGGGCGGTCCCGGCCAAGGCGGGCAACCCCGACCTCGCCTTCGAGTTCGTGAAGACCATGCAGACCAAGGCCAACGCCCAGAAGTGGTACGTCGCCAACTCCGGTATCGCCGTGCGCGAGGACGTGGCCGAGGACCCGGCGTACGCCAAGGCCCAGCCCGGCATCAAGTTCTTCACCGACCTGGTCGCCAGCACCCACTACCGGCCCGCCTACCCGGCGTACCCGAAGGTCTCCACCGCGATCCAGGAGGCGATGGAGGGCGTGACGACCGGTGACGTCCCCGTCGAGGAGGCGGCCCAGGGCTACGACGACGCGCTCAAGGAGGCCACGGACAACCAAGTGATCGAAAAGTGAGCCCGCGCTCCCTCGTCCGCGCCCTCCCCCTCACCCCCGCGCTCGTCCTGCTGCTCCTCTTCCTCGCCGGACCCATCGCCTACTGCGCCTGGATCGCCTTCACCGACCTGCAGTTGACCGGCCAGGCCGAGTCGTCGTTCGTCGGCTTCGAGAACTTCCGTACGGCGTTCGGGGACGAGGAGTTCCGCAACGCCGTATGGCTGACGCTGGTGTTCACGGTCGTGTCGTCACTGGTCGGGCAGAACACCCTGGGCCTGGCCCTCGCCTCGTTGATGCAGCGTGCCTCGAAGCCCGTGCGCACGCTCACGGGCGGCATCGTCATCACCGCGTGGGTGCTGCCCGAGGTCGTCGCGGGCTTCCTCCTCTACGCCTTCTTCCGCAGGGAGGGCACCCTGAACGCGATCCTGGACTGGCTCCGCCTCCCGTCCCAGAACTGGCTGTTCACCCTGCCGATCCTGGCGGTGTCCTTCGCGAACGTGTGGCGGGGCACCGCCTTCTCCATGCTGGTCTACACGGCGGCCCTGAACGAGATCCCGAAGGAGATCACGGAGGCCGCCGAGGTCGACGGCGCGGGCGGCGGGCGCCGGATGTGGCACATCACCCTGCCGATGATCCGGCGCTCCATCGGCACGAACCTCATGCTGAACACCCTCCAGACCCTGTCGGTGTTCGGGCTGATCTGGGTGATGACGAGGGGCGGTCCGGGCGACCGGAGCCAGACCCTGCCCCTGTTCATGTACGAACAGGCCTTCCAGAACAGCATGATCGGCTACGGCACCGCGGTGGCCCTGCTGCTGCTCCTGGTGGGGTCCCTGTTCTCGGTGGTCTACATGCGCCTGCTGCGAACGGAGGTCTGAGACCGTGTCCGACCGCCGCCGCAATCGCCGACTCGCCGCCGACGCGGGGCTGTTGGCGGTGGCCGCCGCCTTCGTGCTGCCGCTCGCCTGGGTGGTCCTGTCGGCTCTGGACCCGCACGCGGACCTCAGGGTGAAGGTGCCCGACGGGGTCACCCTGGAGAACTTCGACGCGGTCCTGACCGACGACATCACCTTCACCCCGCTGCTCAACAGCCTGATCCTGTGCGGTGGGGCGACCGCGGTGACGGTGGTCTGCGCGGCCCTCGCGGCCTACCCCCTGAGCCGCTTCCGCTCCCGCCTCAACCGGCCGTTCCTGCTGTCGATCCTCTTCGCGACCAGCCTGCCCATCACGGCGATCATGGTTCCGGTCTACGCCCTGTTCGTGCAGGTCGACCTGATCGACACCTTCCAGGGCACGATCCTGTTCTTCGCCGCCTCCCAACTCCCCTTCGCCATCTGGCTGATGAAGAACTTCATGGACGGTGTGCCGAAAGAACTGGAGGAAGCCGCCTGGACGGACGGCGCGGGCACCCTGCAGTCGCTGGTCCGGATCGTGCTGCCCCTCATGGGCCCCGGGGTCGCGGTCGTGACCGTGTTCTCCTTCGTCATGATGTGGGGCAACTTCTTCGTCCCGTTCATGCTGCTGCTCACCCCCGACCGCATGCCGGCCTCCGTCAGCATCAACGAGTTCTTCGGCAACCGCGGAATGGTGGCCTACGGCCAGCTCGCCGCCTTCTCGATCGTCTACTCGACACCGGTGATCCTGCTCTACGTCCTGATCGCCCGCCGCCTGGGCGGCGGCTTCGCACTGGGCGGAGCGGTCAAGGGGTGACGGAATTCCGGCTCACCGCCCTGCACCGGCCGCCGTACGCGAACCCGCCGACAACTCCAGCCCCGCTCCGCCCGACGGCCGACCGACCTCCTCCCGGGCCCGGCCACGGAAAGCGAACCTGCCGACAGCTCCCGCCCCCCTCGTCGACGGTCCACGGACGCCGTCCCCACTCCCGCAGACCGCCAACCGATCTCCCCCGGGGCGCGGCCGATCGCTGGGGCCCGACCGCCGGGGAGCGAACCTGCCGACAGCTCCCGCCCCCCTCGTCGACGGTCCACGGACGCCGTCCCCACTCCCGCAGACCGCCGACCGATCTCCCCCGGGGCGCGGCCGATCGCTGGGGCCCGACCGCCGGGGAGCGGACCAGCCGACAGCTCCCGCCCCCCTCGTCGACGGTCCACGGACGCCGTCCCCACTCCCGCAGACCGCCGACCGATCTCCCCCGGGCACGCCCCAGTCACTGGGAGCCCGGCCGCCAGGAGATGACCCGCCGACCACTCCCGCCGCGCCGGCACCGTCACCCCAGGCCGACGGCCGACAGCTCCCGCCCCCTCCACTCCGGCGGACGGGCGACCGAGCTCCTCCCCGGGGCCCGGTCCGGCCACCGGAAGCGGTCCTGTCGGCAGCTGCCGCCCTCCCCCCATCGACCGCACCCGCGCCCCCAGAAAGACGGCCGACACCTCCCGCCCCGGCAGGCGGTCGACGGAGGCCACCCGGGCGCGGATCCGTCGCGTCGGCGGAATCGCTCCCCAGGGCGTCGACAGCCGTGTCCAGTCCTGCCGCACCGTCCCCGGCCGGAACGGCTCCACTCCCATCACCCTGCGTACCCGCACCGGCTCGATCAGCAGCATCACCCGTCGCTCCCCCGCCAGCAGCCCGGGCAGCGTTCCTCGCCGATGTACTTCCGCGTGAGGCGGTCCATGGAGCGCTCCGCCTCCTCGCCCTCCACGAACCGCACCACCCGGCCCCGGATCTCGACGCGGTCGCAGGGGTTGGCGGGGTCGAGGTGGGAGAGGGAGACGTTCGGATTGCGCCGCAGGTTTTCCTCCTTCACACGTCCGATCGCCGTGTTGACCATGACGTACTCACCTTCGAGGTCCGCCCGCACGGGCGAGACCTGCGGCGCGCCGTCCGGACCGGCGGTCGCGAGACGCCAGGAGTCCGGCGCCGGCAGCCGTTCGCGAATATGCCCCTCTACCTTGCCATTCACTTCGTACACGAAGATCGCACCTCTTTCCGGCCACCCGCCCGGGCACCCGGCGCCCTCCTCGCCGGCCCGTCCGCGCCGACGACAGAGGATCTTCGGCCGACCCGAATGCACAGTCGAAACCGTAGATTCCTACAATCCGTGATCCTGGCCGAACAGACCGTAGTCACCGCATCCCGGCGCCCCTAGCTTGTGGGCCGTGCGCCGACCCCCCGCCCTGCCCAGCCAGCCCGGACCGCCCTTCGACAACCTCACCGCCCGCAGACTCCGTGTCGCCCTCGGCATGGGGCCCGAGCACGTGGCCTACGGACTGCGCGTCTCGTACGGGCTCCCGTACGTCACCCCGGATCTCGTCATCGCCTGGGAACGCGGGACCCTCTGCCCCACCAGTCCCGAACTGACCGCTTTGGCAGGCGTGTTGTGGTGCTCCCCCGGTGAACTCATCGGCCGCCCCCGCACCCTGCGCGAGCACCGCGTCGCACGCGGCATCGCCCCCGAGGACGTCGCCCGCGCCGTGGGGGTCGAACTGCTCACCTACCTCGGCATGGAGGAGCGCGACGAGTGGCGCGGCACCGACCGCCAGTCCGCCGCCCTGGCCGACCTGCTGGAGCTGACCCTGCCGGACTTCGTCGCCGTCACGGGACGCGAGAAGCGGCTCACCGAATGCCTGCGCGGGGCGGTCAGCACCCGCTGGCAGGCCTACGTCCGTCAGATCGCGAAGATCGTGCCCCTGGACCGGCGGCTGCTGGAGGAGACCCTCATGGATCTGCACCGGCAGTACCAGGGGCAGATGGTGTCCACCCTGAGCTGGGGCGGCGGCGGGGACCGCTCCGGCGAGGCCGGCCAGGAGTTCCTGGCCGAGATCGTGGAGCGGTTCTGGGACGCGGTCGAGGGACGGCCGTAGGACCGCCGCCCGGGTCCGTGGGGCCGGCTCCGCGGTCTAGAAGACCGACTCCGCCTCGTCCATCCGGTCCTTCGGGACCGTCTTCAGCTCGGTGACCGCCTCCGCGAGCGGCACCATCACGATGTCGGTGCCCTTGAGCGCGGTCATCCTGCCGAACTCCCCCCGGTGCGCGGCCTCCACCGCGTGCCAGCCGAAGCGGGTGGCGAGGACCCTGTCGTACGCGGTGGGCACACCGCCGCGCTGCACATGGCCGAGGATGACCGGCTTGGCCTCCTTGCCGAGCCGGCGCTCCAGCTCGTACGCCAGGGCCGTGCCGATGCCCTGGAAGCGCTCGTGGCCGAACTGGTCGATCTCGCCCTTGCCGTAGTCCATGCTGCCCTCGGCGGGGTGGGCGCCCTCGGCGACGCAGACGACGGCGAACTTCTTGCCGCGGGCGAAGCGCTCCTCGACCATCTTGACCAGGTCGGCCGGGTCGAAGGGGCGCTCGGGCAGGCAGATGCCGTGGGCGCCGGCGGCCATGCCGGACTCCAGGGCGATCCAGCCCGCGTGCCGGCCCATGACCTCGACGACCATCACACGCTGGTGGGACTCGGCGGTGGTCTTGAGGCGGTCCATGGCCTCGGTGGCGACGCCGACCGCGGTGTCGAAGCCGAAGGTGCGGTCGGTGGAGGAGATGTCGTTGTCGATCGTCTTCGGGACGCCGACGACCGGGAGACCGGCGTCCGACAGCATGCGGGCCGCGGTGAGCGTGCCCTCGCCGCCGATCGGGATCAGCGCGTCGATGCCGAACTCGTGGATCATGTCGGAGGCGTTCTCGCAGGCCTCGCGCAGCCGGTCGCGCTCCAGGCGGGAGGAGCCGAGGATGGTGCCGCCGCGGGCCAGGATGCCGCTGACGCTGTCCAGGTCGAGGGCGCGGTAGCGGCCGTCGAGCAGGCCGGAGTAGCCGTCCTCGAAGCCGATGACCTCGTCGCCGTAGTTGTCGACCGCGCGGTGCACGACCGACCGGATCACGGCGTTCAGGCCGGGGCAGTCGCCGCCTGCGGTGAGAACTCCGATACGCATCGTGCTGTGTCTCCTGCTCGCTGTTGATACCGGTGAGCCGACTCCGATTCTTTCACGTCCCGCACAGACCCGTTGCATCCGGTGCTGACGGGCGCCTTATCCATCGACCGGGGTACTGTCAAGAGGGTTTCCGCTCACCTCGGTGGGCAATTTTCATGTCCTGTTTTCCTGCCCGTGCGAGTGAGGGAGATCACGCGTGACCCGCAGCGTGTACGTGACCGGGATCGACCGCGGCGACGGCCGCCAGGTCGTCGAGCTGGGGGTCATGGAGCTGCTGACCCGCCAGGTCGACCGGGTGGGGGTGTTCCGGCCGCTGGTGCACCACAGCCCCGACCGGCTCTTCGAGCTGCTGCGCGCCCGCTACCGGCTCTCCCAGGACCCGGCCACCGTGTACGGCCTCGACTACCACGAGGCCTCCGCGCTCCAGGCCGAGCAGGGCACCGACGAGCTGGTCTCCACCCTCGTCGACCGCTTCCACCTGGTCGCCCGGGACTACGACGTGGTCCTGGTGCTCGGCACCGACTTCGCCGACACCCAGCTCCCCGACGAGCTCGCGCTCAACGCCCGCCTCGCCAACGAGTTCGGCGCCTCCGTGATCCCGGTGGTGGGCGGCCGCACCCAGCCCGCCGAGTCGGTGTTCGCGGAGACCCGCAACGCCTACCGGGCCTACGACGGCCTGGGCTGCGACGTCCTCGCCATGGTGACCAACCGGGTGGCGCGCCAGGACCGCGACGAGATCGCCGAGCGGCTGCGGGGCCGGATGCCGGTGCCCTGCTACGTCGTGCCGGACGAGCCCGCGCTCGCCGCGCCCACCGTCGCCCAGATCGGCCAGGCCCTTGGCGCGAAGGTGATCCTCGGCGACGACTCCGGGCTCGCCCGGGACGCGCTGGACTTCGTGTTCGGCGGCGCGATGCTGCCGAACCTCCTCAACGCCCTGACCCCGGGCTGTCTGGTGGTCACCCCGGGTGACCGCGCGGACCTGGTCGTCGGCTCGCTCGCCGCGCACAGTGCCGGGACCCCGCCGATAGCCGGGGTGCTGCTCACCCTGAACGAGGTGCCGAGCGACGCCGTCCTCACCCTCGCCGCCCGTCTGGCCCCCGGCACCCCGGTGCTCTCGGTGACCGGCAACAGCTTCCCCACGGCCGCCGAACTCTTCGCGCTGGAAGGCAAGTTGAACGCGGCCACACCGCGCAAGGCGGAGATCGCGCTCGGTCTGTTCGAGCGGTACGCCGACACCGCCGAGCTCGCCCGCCGGGTCTCCGCGCCGAGCAGCGACCGCGTCACGCCGATGATGTTCGAGCACCAGCTCCTGGAGACGGCCCGCTCCGACAAGCGCAGGGTCGTCCTGCCCGAGGGCACCGAGCCGCGGGTGCTGCACGCGGCCGAGGTGCTGCTGCGCCGGGGCGTCTGCGACCTCACGCTGCTCGGCCCGGTCGACCAGATCCGCAAGAGGGCCGCCGACCTCGGGATCGACCTCGGCGACTGCCGGCTGATCGACCCGGCGACCTCCGAACTGCGCGACTCCTTCGCCGAGAAGTACGCGGCCCTGCGGGCCCACCGGGGCGTCACCGTCGAGCTGGCCTACGACGTCGTCTCCGACGTGAACTACTTCGGCACGCTGATGGTCCAGGAGGGCCTCGCCGACGGCATGGTGTCCGGTTCGGTGCACTCCACGGCGGCGACGATCCGCCCGGCCTTCGAGATCATCAAGACCAAGCCGGACGCCGACATCGTCTCGTCGGTCTTCTTCATGTGCCTCGCCGACAAGGTGCTGGTCTACGGCGACTGCGCGGTGAACCCGGACCCGGACGCGGTGCAGCTCGCCGACATCGCCATCCAGTCGGCCGCGACCGCCGCGCAGTTCGGCGTGGAGCCGCGGATCGCGATGCTGTCGTACTCCACCGGCACGTCGGGCTCGGGCGCCGACGTCGACAAGGTGCGGGAGGCCACCGAGCTGGTGCGGCAGCGGCGGCCCGACCTCAGGATCGAGGGGCCGATCCAGTACGACGCCGCCGTCGAGCCGACCGTCGCGCAGACCAAGCTGCCGGATTCCGAAGTGGCGGGCCAGGCCAGCGTGTTGATCTTCCCGGACCTGAACACCGGCAACAACACCTACAAGGCCGTGCAGCGTTCGGCCGGCGCGATCGCCGTCGGCCCGGTGCTCCAGGGCCTGCGCAAGCCCGTCAACGACCTGTCCCGGGGCGCGCTCGTCTCGGACATCGTCAACACCGTCGCCATCACGGCGATCCAGGCCCAGAACCCGTCCACCGCGACCGCTTCGACAGAGAAGGCTTCCGCCCAGTGAGCGCCACCCGCGTCCTCGTCCTCAACTCCGGCTCCTCGTCCGTCAAGTACCAGCTGCTCGACATGCGGGACGGCAGCCGCCCGGCGCAGGGGCTGGTCGAGCGCATCGGGGAGCGGTCCTCGCGGCTCAGGCACACGCCCCTGGGCGGCGAGACCCGTGAGCGCACCGGTCCGATTCCCGACCACGAGGCCGCCCTGAAGGCCGTGGCGGACGAGCTGGCGAGGGACGGACTCGGCCTGGACTCCCCCGAGCTGGCCGCCATCGGCCACCGGGTCGTGCACGGCGGCCAGACCTTCACCGAGCCGACGGTGATCGACGAGGCCGTGCTCGCCGAGATCGAGCGGCTCATCCCGGTCGCCCCGCTGCACAACCCGGCCAACCTCACCGGCATCCGCACCGCGATGGCCCTGCGCCCCGACCTGCCGCAGGTCGCGGTGTTCGACACCGCGTTCCACACCACGATGCCGGAGTCGGCGGCGCGCTACGCCATCGACGTGGAGACCGCCGACGCGCACCGCGTCCGGCGCTACGGCTTCCACGGCACCTCGCACGCGTACGTCTCCCGGGCGACGGCCCAGCTGCTGGGGAAGTCGCCGGAAGAGGTCAACGTGATCGTGCTGCACCTCGGCAACGGCGCTTCCGCGTCCGCCGTGCGGGGCGGGCGGTGCGTGGACACCTCCATGGGGCTGACGCCTTTGGAGGGACTCGTGATGGGTACCCGCTCCGGTGACTTGGACCCTGCCGTCATCTTCCATTTGATGCGTGTTGGCAAAATGTCCACGGACGAGATCGACACTCTTCTCAACAAGAAGAGCGGGTTGATCGGGTTGTGCGGGGACAACGACATGCGGGAGATCCGCCGCCGGGTCGACGAGGGTGACGAACAGGCGAAGCTCGCATTCGACATCTACATTCACCGGTTGAAGAAGTACATCGGGGCCTATTACGCGGTGCTCGGCCGGGTGGACGCCATCGCGTTCACGGCCGGCGTCGGGGAGAACGCGGCACCGGTGCGCGAGGCCGCCGTGGCGGGCCTGGATTCCATGGGCCTGGCGGTGGACGACGCGCTGAACGCCGTACGGAGCGACGAGCCGCGACTGATCTCGCCGGCGGACGCCCGGGTGGCGGTGGCCGTGGTGCCGACGGACGAGGAATTGGAAATCGCGACGCAGACCTACGCACTGGTCGAAGAAAGC
Organism: Streptomyces sp. SAI-135; assembly: GCF_029893805.1. Taxonomy (NCBI): domain Bacteria; kingdom Bacillati; phylum Actinomycetota; class Actinomycetes; order Kitasatosporales; family Streptomycetaceae; genus Streptomyces; species Streptomyces sp. SAI-135. The sequence continues at coordinate 6,247,965 of NZ_JARXYP010000002.1, read as the reverse complement.
GACTGAGCAGTAACCGCAACTGAGCGCGACCCCGCCCATTTGTATCTTCCGCCAGACGGAATATTCCGCAGGGAAACAAACCGATAGGATCGCCCCATGCGCCGTTCGAAAATCGTCTGTACTCTCGGCCCCGCGGTCGACTCCCACGAGCAGTTGGTCTCGCTGATCGAAGCCGGCATGAACGTGGCCCGTTTCAACTTCAGCCACGGCTCCCACGCCGAGCACCAGGGCCGGTACGACCGTGTCCGTGCCGCCGCCAAGGAGACCGGCCGGGCCATCGGTGTCCTCGCCGACCTCCAGGGTCCGAAGATCCGCCTGGAGACCTTCGCGGAGGGTCCGGTCGAGCTGGAGCGCGGTGACGAGTTCGTCATCACCGCCGAGGACGTCCCCGGCGACAGGACCATCTGCGGGACGACCTACAAGGGGCTGCCCGGTGACGTCTCCCGGGGCGACCAGATCCTCATCAACGACGGCAACGTCGAGCTGAAGGTGCTGGACGTAGACGGCCCGCGGGTCAAGACGATCGTCATCGAGGGCGGTGTCGTCTCGGACCACAAGGGCATCAACCTGCCCGGCGCGGCCGTGAACGTGCCCGCGCTGTCCGAGAAGGACGTCGAGGACCTCCGCTTCGCGCTGCGCATGGGCTGCGACATGGTCGCCCTGTCCTTCGTCCGCGACGCCAAGGACGTGGACGACGTCCACCGCGTGATGGATGAGGAGGGCCGCCGGGTCCCCGTCATCGCCAAGGTGGAGAAGCCGCAGGCGGTGGACAACATGGAGGACGTCGTGATGGCGTTCGACGCCGTCATGGTGGCCCGCGGTGACCTGGCCGTCGAGTACCCGCTCGAGAAGGTCCCGATGGTGCAGAAGCGCCTCATCGAGCTGTGCCGTCGCAACGCCAAGCCGGTGATCGTGGCGACCCAGATGATGGAGTCGATGATCACCAACTCCCGCCCGACCCGCGCCGAGGCCTCCGACGTGGCCAACGCGATCCTGGACGGCGCGGACGCGGTGATGCTGTCCGCGGAGTCCTCGGTCGGCGCCTACCCGATCGAGACCGTGAAGACGATGTCGAAGATCGTCACCGCGGCGGAGGAGGAGCTGCTCTCCAAGGGCCTGCAGCCCCTCGTCCCCGGCAAGAAGCCCCGCACGCAGGGCGGTTCGGTGGCCCGCGCCGCCTGCGAGATCGCCGACTTCCTCGGCGGCCGCGGCCTGGTGGCCTTCACCCAGTCCGGCGACACCGCGCGCCGGCTGTCCCGCTACCGCGCCCAGCAGCCGATCATCGCCTTCACGACGGACGAGAACACCCGCAACCAGCTGGCGCTCAGCTGGGGCGTGGAGTCCCACGTGGTCCCCTTCGTGAACACCACGGACGAGATGGTCGACATGGTCGACCAGGAGATCGCCAAGATCAACCGCTTCAACCCGGGCGAGATCGTCATCATCACGGCCGGCTCGCCCCCCGGCGTCCCCGGCACGACGAACATGATCCGGGTGCACCACATCGGCGGCGCGCAGTAGGAATCCGTACGACACCGAGGGCGCTCCCTGTGGCAGGGGGCGCCCTCGGTGCGTGTCACGGCAGTTCGCGGGCCACGCGCTCCCACTCCTGGACCTCGCCCCAGCGGGGGTGGTCCGCGAGCAGCCCGTCCAACGGCCGTACCGGCGCGAGCAGCCGTCGGATCATCCGCAGTGCCATGATCTGTTCCCGGTCCTGCTCCCGCCAGTGCGGAGCCGCGCGGGCTGCCTCCGACGGAGACATGGGCATGGCGGCCAGCGCCCTCTCCAGCACGGCCGCCGGTTCCAGCAGGGCGACCCCCTCGCGCGGCCCGACGTGCTGAAGCAGCCAGGACCTCAGGTGCAGGTCCCGCAGCAGCCACTCGCCCCGCTGCGGCCCGGTCGCCCGCTCGGCGCCGGCCAGCAGCACCGACCACGCCTGTCCCACGGCACGCCACTGGTCGTCGGTGAGCCCGGCCGGGCCGGACGGATCGTCCTGGAGCCGGGCGGCGAACTGCTGGGCCGCGGCCGCCCACTCGCTCACATCTGCACCGGCCGGAACCGCGCCCGGTTCCGACCAGCGGCGCACATGGCCGTCGAGGTCGAGCCGGTCGAGACCGTCGAAGGCCCGGGTCATCCGAACATCACCCCCGCCGCCTCGAACATCTCCTTGCCGAGCTGTTCCGCTCCGCCGCCGGGCGCCCAGAACGGATCGCCCGACTTGAAGAAGTGACCGCTGTGGGCGTTGATCTCCAGCCCGAAGTACTGGCCGCCGCCGCCCGCGACCTGGGCCTCACCGGCGGCCCGCACCGCGGAGCCGCCGCTCAGCACGGGGTGGGAGAGCTCCTGCCCCTGCACCATCTTCGGCATGATCACCAGCTGTCCGTCCTCCAGGACGGCCCACTTGATCACCTCGCCGTCCATGTCGATGTACTTGTCCCAGTTCGCGGAACCCGGCTTGGCCGGGCGGATGCCCATCCGTTCGGCGAGGGCGAGTTCCCTCTCCAGGGTGGCCGCCATGTTGTTGGGCCAGATCCGACACGAATTGTGCACCAGCACCTTCGCCGCGCCGACGAAGTAGGTGTGGTCGCCTTCGACCTCGAAGTTGTACACCTGGACCGGACCGCGCTTCCGGGTGACCGACTCGACCCGGGCGTCCTTGCCGTCCAGGGTGTGCAGCCGGTCGCCGGGACGCAGCGCCTCGGCGCCGGTCCAGCCCTTGCCCGTCACCCAGAACGGGTGCTCCGTGGTGGCTCGCAGGGTCTCCGAGCCGATGTCGACCGAGACCAGCGCGTCCGCCGTACGCTCCATCACCCCGGCGACCGTGCGCAGTCGGCGCTCACCCGTCTCCGGGTCCTGCGCCCAGACCCGGTCACCGGCCCGGATCTCCTCGATCGGCCTGGTCCCGTGCTCGGTCGCGATCCTGGTCCCGGCGGGGAAGCACATGGAGTTCAGTGCCTGCCGGCCGAGGTTCTCGAGGCGGGCCGCAGCGGACGCGGAGAGCCCCGAGCCGCGCAGACCCCAGATGGCCCGGCCGAGGCCGGCCCCTCCGCGCATCGCGGTGCGGACCGCGAAGGCCGCCTCCGCCGCCTTCACCAGCAGGCCCGGGATGATGATGCTGCCGAACAGCCAGGCGCAGCTGCTGAGTTTGCGCTTGTAGCAGCCGACGATGTCCGCCACGGCTCCGGTGGCGACGGCCTTCAGGACGGACTCGGTGAGCTTGATCCCGTCGATGTGGACGTTCTCCTCCTTGAACTTGACGTCCAGGGGAGAGCTCGTGAGGTAGTCGCGCTGGATCGACGAGCCGCAGTGGGCGCGGTCCACACCGGGCAGCGGGCAGGACTCGACGTAGAAGTCCATCTCGCCGTAGATATGGAACTCGAGGTCGATCTCGCAGCCGATGTCGCCGCCGGAGTGGCTGCCCACGCAGTCGCTCAGCGGGTTGATGTCCACCTTGGAGTCGCCGCTGGGCTTCATCACGACGCCCTCGACGCCGGTGCCGCCGCCGTCGGCGGTGCGCTCCTGCTCCTTGCGGTCCTCGAAGTCGACCTGCTGGGTGCGGATGGCGGCCTCGGCGGCCTCCACGGCGAGGTTGCGGGCGTTGGCCGCGGCGGCCTCGGCCTCGGTCGCGTCCCGTTCCGCCTTGTCGGCGACGGACCGCGCGGTGGAGGCGTCGGCCTCGGCCGCGTCGGCCGCGCTGCGGGCGCTCGCCGCGTCCCGCTCGGCCGCGTCGGCGGAGGCGTCCGCGTCGGTGGCGTAGCCGTCGGCCGCGGTGGCGGCCGTCTGCGCGGCAGCCGCGTCCGCGACTGCCTGCTTGTCGTATTCGACAGTGTTGGCCTCGGCCCGCTGGGCCGCCTTGGCGGAGGCCGCCGCCGCGTCCGACGAGGCCTGCGCCTCCGCGGCGGAGGTGCTGGCCTGCGCGGCCCACTCGGCCGCGTTCGCCGCCGCCTCGGCCGCGGCCTTCGCGTCGGCGTTCGCCTGGGCCGCGAGCGCCTTGGCCTCGGCGGCCGCCTTCTTGGCCTGCGCCGCCTTGGCGTTGGCGACGGCGACCTGCTGCTGTGCGGCCGTCTTCGCGGCCTGACCGGTCAGGACCGCGAGACCTGCCGAGGAGTCGGTCTCCGCGTACGGGGAGCCCAGCTCGATGGCGTCGTTGGCGGGTTTGACGACCTTCGCCGCCGAGTCCCGCGCGGCCGCGGCGGCCTGCGCGGTGGAGTAGGCGTGCCCGGCGGTGCGGATCGCGTCGGCGCCCGCGAGGGTGGCTTCGGAGCGGGCGGCCAACGCGTCACCGCGCGCCTTGGCGGCGGCCTTCTGCGCGGTCTCCGCCTCGGCCTTGGCGGCGATCGCGTTCCACTTGGCGGCCCGGGACGCGGCGATCGCGTCGGCCGCGGCCGCGTGAGCCTTGGTGACGGCGGCCCCGGTGATGGCGACGTCGCGCTGGGCGCCGTCCGCGGCGGCCTGGGCGCGCTTGGCCGCCCCCTGGGCCCGGGTGGCCGCCTCACGGGCGTTGGTGGCCGCCTCAGTGGCCTCGTTCGCCGCCTGGCGGGCCTGGGTGGCCGCGGCCGTGGCGTCGTCGGCCGCCGAGCGGGCCTTGGTGGCGGCCTGCCGGGCCTCGATGGCGTCGGCGGTGCCGTCCACAGCGGCCAGCAGTGCCTCCGCGGCCTCCGCCTTGGCGACCAGGGCGTCACGGCGGTCCTCGGCGGCGAGCGCGCCGTTGCGGGCCCGCTGCGCCCGGTTCTCGGCGGCGAGCGCGGCATCCTTCTTGTCGGCGGCGGTGCCGCCCGCGGCCTGCGCGTCGGACAGCTTGTCGGCGGCGATCTGCCGCTGGGACTGTGCGCGGGCTTCGGCGTCGTGGGCCTTGTTCCGCTCGGACGCGGCGAGGTCCGCCTGCGACTTGGCGTAGTCCCGCTCGGCCTCGGCCTTCTGCCGCTTGGCCTTGGCATCGGCTGCCGCGTTCTTGGCGGTCTGCTCGGCCGCCTTCGCCTTGTTCTCGGCCGCCTTGGCCTCGGAGGCGTGCTTGGCCGCCTCCTCCGCCTGGGCGGCTGCCCCCTCGGCGGCGGCCTTGGCCTGGGCTTCGGCCTCCTGCGCGGCGATGCGCCGGAACTCCGCCTTGGCCGCGTGCGCCTGGGTGTTGGCGAGCGAGTCGAGCGTCTTGCTGTCGGCGGCGGAGGCGCGGGTCGCGTTGAACGCCGTCTCCACGGCCTTCGCCGCGGCCTGGGTGGCCGCCGCCGACGCCTTGGCGACCTGCGCGGCCTGCTGGCCGTACAGCAGGCCCCGGCCGCGCGGCAGTCCGGCCGCGTCGGCGATGCCGTATGCCTGCGTCTGTGCCTGGGTCACCGCGTCGGCCTGGGTCTTGGCGGACAGCGCGGCGCGGGAGGCGACGTAGAGGCGTCCGCCGGCCCGGCCCTGGGCGTCCGTGATCCACTTCTTGACCTTGGTGAACTCGGCCGTGGTCGGGTAGTCGTTCGGGTGGTCGGCGGGCTTCTGGCCGGTCCAGTAGGCCTGCCAGTCCGTGAGCCGGCTCGCGATCAGCGACTGGCCGAGGGCCTCGCCGAGTGCCTGCGAGGCCGTCGACAGATCCGCGTTGGCCTGCTTCTCGGCCCGGATGATGGCGTCCCGCTGGGTCTTCTGCCCGTCGATCTCCGCCTGCCACTCGGTGTGGGCGGTGGCGATCTCGTCACCGAGCACCTGGTGCGGGTCCTGGGGGTCGGTGTACGCGCAGGACGCGAAGCGGGCCTTGAGGTTCTCCACGTCGATCCGGAACTCCATCGAGTCCGGGTCGGGAGCGGTGGTCGGGAAACCGCCGTACTGGAGGAAGAGCCGGGCGTCGTCGGCGTACATGTCGTGCATGAACTGCAACGACTCCCACGCCTGGCGGTCCTTGTAGTCCTCGTAGGCGTCCGGCGAGTAGCGGGCGTTGTAGACCGCCGTGGCCGCGTCGACGGACGCCTTGTTCGCGAGCGGATGCGGGTCGGCGTAGAAGTCGCCTTCCTGCTTCCAGAACTGGGCGGCGACCCAGGTGCTCAGCCCGATCCTGGGGAACGGGTTGTCCTTGTCCTCCACCCACTGGAAGCCGGTGTACGTGTAGGGCGGCGGCTGTGTCTGGACGGCGAGGGATGCCTCCCACACCGCGCGGCGCCCGGACAGCTCGTCCATCCTGGCGTCGGCCACGGCCTTGTCCGTGACGTACGCCTTGTGGAGCGCGGTGTCCTTCCAGTACGACGGGTCGGCCGCCGTGTGGAGTTGGTCCTCGGTGCCGATGAGGCCGGCCCGCGCGGTCTCCTTCATCGCGGGCCCGCCCTTGCGCAGGACTCCACTGAGGAGGCACTGCTCCTGGCGGACACGTTCGGCGGCCTTCGCGTCGAAGGCGGTCGGGGCGGGGTCGGCGGTGCTCGCGGTCTGTTCGGACCGGCCGGTGACGTCGGGGAGTTGACCGCCCGTCACCGCGATCGCGCCGGCGACGGCCATCGCGGTCAGGGGCAGGAAACGGGATCTCGCGAGGAGCCCCCGTCTGCGTGCGTCGGTACGCATGGGAAACCTGTCTGTGAGGACGACGGGAAGGGGGCTCAGAACAGCAGGTTGTACTGGGTCCAGCCGCTGGTGCCGATCTGCGTGCGGGCGCCGAAGGGGGCGCTCGCGGTGCCGGTCCCCTTGTAGAGCCACAGGGCGCCCGCCGCGTCGACGGCCATCAGGTCCGCCTTGCCGTCACCGGTGTTGTCGCCGGTCGACACGACCGCGGTGTAGTCCTTCCAGCCGGTGGTGGCCGCGGTGATGCTGGTGCCGAGCACAGCGTCGGCTGTGGCCTTGCCGGTGCCGGGGTAGACGAGCAGGCTGCCGGCGCTGTTGCGGGTGACGAGGTCTGCGATGCCGTCCCCGGTGTAGTCACCGCGCCCGGCGATGACGCTCATGCCGTTCCAGCCGGTGGAGTCCTTCATCCGGACCCGGGCGGAGAGGGTGCCGTCGGCCTTTCCCTGGTAGAGCCACAGCTGGCCGTCGGTGCCGCGGGCGACGAGGTCGGGCTGGGCGCTGCCGGCCATGTCGCCGACGGAGACGAGGAGGTTGTACTGGTCCCAGCCGGTGCCCAGCACCTTGGTGTCGTTGCCGCGTTCGGCGGTGTAGTAGAGGGTGCCGCCGATCCGGAAGTAGAGGTCGTTGCCCCGGCCGTTGTCGGAGATGTCGGCCTGGACGAGGGCGGTGGCCACGGAGTAGCCGGTGCCGAGGTCTGCGCGGGTCTTCCAGCCGCCGGTGCCCTTGGCCTCGTAGTCCCAGAGGTGGCCGTCCTTGCCGCGGGCGAGGAGCGGGAGGAGGCCGGTGCCGTCGGCTGCGGCCTGCTGGAGGAGGGGGGCGCCGTCGATGGGGGCGCCGTCGGTGGCAGCCGCTTCCGCGGAACCTGGTCCGGGCGGCTCGGTGTGCGCTGTCGTGAGCGCGACCACGGTGGTCACGGCCCCCGCGAGAGCGAGAGCGGCCGCCCGGCGCAGGGGGCGGCTGAGGGAGATGCGTATCAAGGCGAGAGGTTCCCGTCGGTGGGGTCGGCGGGGACCCGCACGCGCACACCAAGACGCCGTGAACACAGGTCAGGTGTTCCCCGGTGCCGCCCCCGCGCCGCGTCTGGTCATGTCCACGGCAAGAGCCACCGTATGGGAACTATGTGGATTCTGTGAAGGGATTTTCCGAAGGGACGGACTTCCGTGCCAGAAAGTCCGTTTCACGTGCCGCGGGGGCGGTTGCCCGCGGCTGTGCCCCGCCGGGCCGGGCCCGGCGGGGCACAGTCTTCCTGCGGCTCCCGGAAGGGTTCGTGAGGGGCGTCGGTCAGCCCTCGCTGTACTGGTGCATCCCGGGCACGGTCAGGGTCCCGCCGTACTGGGCGGCCTGCTGGACCGTGACGTTGGTGAAGTAGATCAGGGGGATGTTCAGCGGCGGCGGGTTGTCCGGGCTGAACGTGATCGGGATCAGCCCCAGCAGGTTGCCGGAGATGCTCTCGGTGTACATCGTCGTCTTGCCGTCGGTGATCTTCGACGTCGTGCCCTTGCCCGCCTGCACGTGGTACGTCTTGCCGCGCTCGGTGACGATCTGGTGGAGGTCGCCGATGTCGGTGCCGCCGGACACGACGTACTTCAGGACCTTCTTGGTCTTGCCGCTCGCCGTCTTGACCTTGACGACGCCCTGGTAGTCGGCGCCCTTGAGGGTGAGCGAACTGGCCTTCAGGGTCCAGGCGTTGTCCGCCACGGTGATGCCGGGCTCGGTGTCGCCCACCTCGTCCGTGGCGACCGGGCAGTCCTCCGGGTCGGTCGTGGAGCTCGCCGAGGGGCTCGGGGAGGCCGTGGCGTCCGCCGCCGCCTCCTCGGCCGCCTTCGCGGTGTCCTGGACGGCCTTGGTGGTGTCCTCGGCCGCCTTGGACGCCGTGTCGCTCGTGTCCTTCACGGCGTCCTTGACCGTGTCGGTGACCTTGTCGGCCGTGTCCTTGGCGGTGTCGCCCGCGCTGTCGTCGGCGCTCTTGGAAGCCGAGGCCGAGGGGGTCGGCGTGGGCGTGGCAGTGGCCGGGTCGCTGGAGCCGGAACCGCCCGTGAAGATCCCGGTGAGCGCGTCGCCGATGTCCGTCAGGAGGTTGCCGTCGTCGCTCGCGGAGGGCGACGGGGACGGCGTGGCGGTGCCGGAGCCGGAGGAGTCCGAGGAGCTGCTCTCCTCCTTGCTCGCGGAGGCGGACGGCGTCGGCGTCGGCGTGGCCTTGTCGTCGGAACCTGAATCCGACGAAGAGGAACCGCCCGAACCCGAGCCGGAGTTGGAGCCGGAGGACGCCGACGGGGACGGGGTCGCCGTGGCGTCGTCCGAGTCCGGCGAGGAGCTCGCCGAGGCGGACGGGGAGGCACTGCCGTCCAGCGCGGCGATGCAGTCCTTGTACTCGTCCGCCGTCAGGCTCTTCGCGGTCGGCGCGTCGTCGGCGAGGGCGAGCGTCGGCGTGAAACCTATGCCCATGAGGACCGCCGTCGGCATCGCCGCCATGGCTATCGCCTTGCCGGCCGGCATGTGGAACCTGTTGAACAGGGGCTTCTTGGGCGCCGCGTGCCGGGGGCCGGTTCTGACCTCCGCGGCGGCCGCGGAGCCCTCGCCGGAGAGGTTCTCAGCCGACACGGTACCCCCCGTTCACGTCGTCGCCGCCGGCCCAGGCGCTCTCGGGCGTCCGGTCCGACGATCCGTCCCGGCCGGCCTCCGGCGCCTCGTACGCAGGCGCGGGCTCGCCCTCCACCGGCCTGAGGACCGTGGTGTCGGGGTCGGCACCCTGCGGCGCACCGCCCTGCGTCCCGTCCTCGTCCAGCGGCTGCGGCCGGGGCGGCGCGCCGGGCGCCCAGGAGACGGCGAGCGCTCCGCCGATCAGCGCGAAGAGGAAGCCCAGGATGAAGCCGCCGATGTTGGAGACCACCAGGGACACCAGGGAGAGCACGATCGCTGCGACCCCAGCGAACACGCGAGTGGCCTGCTGGAACCACATCGTCAGGCCCAGCGTGACGAGCAGTACGCCGATGATGAGGGAGCCGGCACCCGCGGTCGTCGCCATGGCGATCGACATGGTGCCCAGCTTGAACGTGGCGTACGGGAAGTAGGCGATCGGCACCCCGCCGAGCAGGGTGAACAGGCCCGCCCAGAACGGCCGGTTGCCCCGCCAGGCGCGGAATCGCAGACGCAGCCGGGTGAAGGTCCCGGCGGTCTGGACCGGAGTCTCGGCACTCATGGAAAAGCTCCCTGGGTCCGGTGGAAGTTCATACCGGCTCGGCCGTGGGCGTGGAGAAGCCGGAAAGTCTGAGTCTGTGGAGGGGTGCCCTTGGCGCGGTCGGCCGGGTGGGGCGGAGAAGCGAACGCTCCACCGCCCCCCTGAGGACGGCTCAGCCGCCCTCAGGACATCCCGGCTCCGGAGCCGTCAGTAGCACTCCATGTTGGCGTCCGCGCCGAGCTTCATCGACAGACCACTCAGCTTGAACGTGCCGGCCGTGGTGGCCCAGGCCGTCTGCTTGACGTCGTAGAGGTCGGCCTTCTCCGCCTGCTGGGCGAAGCCGCCCGGCAGCACGCTCTCGCCGGCCTTCACGTCGGGACCGCGGGTCTTGTCCTTGACCGCGACGCCGATGTCGATGTTCGTGAACTCCGCGTTGGCCTGGAGGTCAGCAACATCGATGTAGAGGTTGTGGGCCGAGACCGGCGTCTTGCCACCACCCGCGTCAAGACGCAGGTAGAACGTCTTGTTGATGATGGGGATGGTGGTCTTGACCGACTGGCACATCTTGGTGATGGTCGCGTCGTCGAACGACGAGATCGCCACCGGCACCTGGGTCTTTTCCTTGCCGTCGACCTGCTTGTAGACGGTGTCTACACCGCCGTACTGAGCGAAGCCCGTACCGTGCAGCTCATCCGCCGACACCTTGAACTGCTGGCCGGACACGCTGAACGACGCGGCGAGCGCACCCTGCGCAAGCCCGACGCCCACCGCGGCGGCCGCGGCGACGCTGGGCACCATGACCACAGCGAACCGCTTCCATCTTGTCCCGCCACGCACCTGGGACTCCATATTTCCTCCTTCTCGGACGTACATCTCCTGACCCTGACTGCCCTGTCGAAAAGGACGGCTCAGCCGGGCAGGGATGGGAGAAGTGCTACGTCCTCGGGAAGGAGAGCGCCCGCACTCGGAGGCGCGAACCGCGCACCGATCACCGGCGATCACCCCCGAGCGACAACCACTGGTCGCGCCTGACACGCATCACGCACAACCTTGCTGGACAGGCTTCGCCGGATGGGCGAAGACCCCCCTGTCCGAGAGCCGGCGCACCTGCCGCCCGCTCTGCTCGGTGGGGACCCAGGGAATCCCGCGGCCCGATTGGCTGTCGGGGTACGGGAAAGGACCGAGCGTCGCCGATCGTGGTGCATTCTCGCCGCCCGCACAAGGGGCTTCGTTACTCGGTAGTAACGGCCGGATAACCGAACAACGACCCGCTGGTCTCGGTCGGCGACGCTGGGTGGCAAACGGGGGGAGGGCAAAACAGTTGATCGATGGACAGAATCCGACAGATCAACGCCCGTGGCTTACTGGAAGTAACAGCGGCCGCGATTGCCAAGTTTTGGCAAAGCGCGGCCGCAGTGACCTCCCGACGACAGGACTTTCACTCGGGCACCACACACCGGGGCGTTTAGCAACTGGTCAGAACCGGCCTCGCGCCCCGCTCGGCGGCCGCCCTCAGAACAGGGCCCGGGACAGCGCCCTGCGGGCCGCCGAGACCCGCGGATCGTCGGCACCGACCACCTCGAAGAGCTCAAGGAGCCGCAGCCGTACGGTGTCCCGCTCGTCCCCCGCCGTGCGGCGCACGGTGTCGATGAGCCGCCCGAACGCGTCCTCGACATGACCGCCGACCAGATCCAGGTCGGCGGCGGCGATCTGCGCCTGCGCGTCTCCCGGCTTCTCGGCCGCGTCCTTGCGGGTCTGCTGCGGGTCGAGCGACTGCACCCGCTGGAGCAACTCGGCCTGGGCGAGCCCCAGTTTGGCCTCGCTGTTGCCGGGGTCGTCACTCAGTACGTTCTTGTACGCCTGCACGGCACCGCCGAAGTCCCCGGCGTCCAGGGCGCGTACGGCGGCCTCGAGAAGTGCGTCGTAGGGGCCCGCCGGCACCTCCGCGGGCTGCGGGGCGGCGCCCGGCCGGGCGTCCGGGTCGACGGTGAGGCCGGTCAGCCCGAAGCGCTGCTCGGCGACCTGCACCAGCTGGTCCAGGGTCTGCTGGATCTGCTCCTTGCCGGCCGCGCCCTGGAAGAGCGGCAGGGCCTGGCCCGCGACGACGGCGAACACGGCCGGAATGCCCTGCACCCCGAACTGCTGCATCAGCATCTGGTTGGCGTCGACGTCGATCTTGGCGAGGAGCAGGCGTCCGTTGTACTCGACGACGAGCTGCTCCAGCACCGGGCTGAGCTGCTTGCAGGGCTCGCACCACTCGGCCCAGAAGTCGATGACGACCGGGACCTCGGTGGACCGCTGCAGGACCTCGCGTTCAAAACCCGCCTCGTCTACGTCGATGACGAGATCGGCCGGGGAGACGGCACCGGGGCCGCCGCCGTGCCGGGCCGCTTCGGCGCGGGCCTGCTCCGCCTTCGCCTTGGCCTCCTGGGCCGCTTTCACCGCGGCGAGGTCGACGACTCCGCTCATGGACATGTTCCGTGGCTGCATGCGTCTATCCTCCCCCGTGCGCGCGCGTCTGTGAAAAGCGATGTGAAAGCCGGTCGTGCAGCGCGGTCCTGACGCCGGGTCCCCACCCCACGCCGTGCGCACCGTCACCCGCGTACGTCCGTCGCGAGCTTTCGCTACGAGTCGTAGCGTAATGGCACCGAGTGCCTACCCGGTACCCCACCCCGGTGATCTCCCTCACTGCCGTCCGAGAACGGCCGGTTATGGTCGGAGGATGCAGAGCCGCAGCCCCGCCCCCCGCGCCACCGGACGCCCGCGCAGCGCCGCCGCGGACACCGCGATCCTCGCGGCGACGCGGGCGGCGCTGGTGGAGCTGGGCTGGTCGAAGCTCACGCTGGGAGATGTGGCTACCCGTGCGGGGGTCGCGAAAACCACCCTCTACCGCCGCTGGGCCGGCAAGAACGAACTCGTCGTGGACGCGGTCGCCGAACTCTTCGACGAGCTGGAACTCCCCGACAGCGGGACCCTCGCCGCGGACATCGAGGGCGTGGTCCTCCAGTTCGCGGCGATCCTGGCCCGTCCGGAGGCGAAGAACGGCCTGATGGCGGTGGTGGCGGAGTCCTGCCGCGACGACGCCCTGCGCGAGCGCATCCGCTCCTCGATCGTCGACCGCCAGAAACGACTGGTCCTCGAGGGCCGCGAACGCGCCCAGGCCCGCGGCGAACTGCCTCCGGAGACCGACCCGCTGGATTCCGCCCGCACCGCCGACCTCGTCTTCGACATCGTCGCCGGCTCGGTCGTCCACCGCTGCCTGGTGAGCTCCCAGCCGGCCGACACGGAGTGGGTCCGCAGCCTCACCCGGGTACTGCTGCTGGGACTTGCCGGAGCGGTTGCCGAAGCGAACGGATCTTCGCAGGCAGCCTGGGACTCTCCGCGATCAGGTGACTCCACGCCCGAGGTCTAGAACCCGGCCGGCTCCGTGTACGTCCCCCACTCGTCCCGCAGCGCTCCGCAGATCTCCCCGAGAGTCGCCTCCGCGCGCACCGCGTCCAGCATCGGTCCGATCATGTTGGACCCGTCGCGGGCGGCGACGAGCATTCCCTCCAGGGCGGTTCGCACGGCCCTCTCGTCCCTCGCCGCCTTACGGCCGTCCAGCGCCCGCACCTGCTCCCGTTCCACCTCGTGGCCGACCCGCAGGATCTCCAGGTCCCCGGTGACCGACCCGTGGTGGACGTTCACCCCCACGACCCTCTTCTCGCCCTTCTCCAGGGCCTGTTGGTAGCGGAAGGCCGCCTCGGCGATCTCGCCGGTGAACCAGCCGTCCTCGATCCCGCGCAGGATCCCGGACGTGACGGGCCCGATGGGGTGCCGGCCGTCGGAGTGCGCCCTCAGGCCCCGCTCCTTGATCTGCTCGAAGATGTTCTCCGCGTCTGCCTCGATCCGGTCCGTGAGCTGCTCGACGAACCACGAACCACCCAGCGGATCAGCCACGTTGGCGACCCCGGTCTCCTCCATGAGCACCTGCTGGGTGCGCAGGGCGACCTCCGCGGCCTGTTCCGACGGCAGGGCGAGGGTCTCGTCCAGGGCGTTGGTGTGCAGGGAGTTGGTCCCGCCGAGCACGGCCGCGAGCGCCTCGACCGCCGTACGGACGACGTTGTTGTACGGCTGCTGCGCGGTCAGCGAGACGCCCGCGGTCTGGGTGTGGAAGCGCAGCCACTGCGCCTTCTCGGACCTGGCCCCGTACACGTCCCGCATCCACCGCGCCCAGATGCGCCGCGCCGCTCGGAACTTGGCGATCTCCTCGAAGAAGTCGACGTGCGCGTCGAAGAAGAAGGAGAGCCCTGGCGCGAACACGTCGACGTCCAGTCCGCGCGAGAGTCCCAGCTCCACGTATCCGAAGCCGTCCGCGAGCGTGTACGCCAGCTCCTGCGCGGCCGTCGAACCGGCCTCTCGGATGTGGTATCCGGAGACGGACAGCGGCTTGTAGGCGGGGATGGCGGCCGCGCAGTGCTCCATCAGGTCGCCGATGAGGCGCAGGTGCGGCTCGGGCTGGAAGAGCCACTCCTTCTGCGCGATGTACTCCTTGAAGATGTCCGTCTGGAGCGTGCCGTTGAGGACGGACGGGTCCACGCCCTGGCGCTCGGCCGCGACCAGGTACATGCAGAAGACGGGGATAGCGGGCCCGCTGATCGTCATGGAGGTGGTCACCTCGCCCAGCGGGATGCCCCGGAACAGGACCTCCATGTCGGCCGCCGAGTCGACGGCGACCCCGCAGTGGCCGACCTCGCCGAGTGAGCGGGGGTCGTCGGAGTCGCGCCCCATGAGCGTCGGCATGTCGAAGGCGACCGACAGCCCGCCGCCGCCGTCGGCGAGGATCTTCCGGTACCGCTCGTTGGTCTGCTCGGCGTTCCCGAACCCGGCGAACTGCCGGATGGTCCAGGTCCGCCCCCGGTAACCGGTCGGGTACAGCCCGCGCGTGAAGGGGTACTCCCCCGGCCACCCGATCCGCTCGAAGCCCTCGTACACGTCCCCCGGCCGCGGCCCGTACACCGGCTCCACGGGGTCCCCCGAGAGCGTGGTGAAGTCGCCCGCACGCCTGCGCGAGGCGTCGTACCGGGCCTGCCAACGACGGCGACCCGCTTCGATGGCGTCAGCGTCCATACCATCGAAGCTACTAGGACGTCCTAGTAAACGTCGACAGGCGGCCGCCGTGCGCGTACCGCACGGCGGTGAGGGTTACGCCTTGACGGGGGCGGGAGCCCCGTCCGTGACCCTGCTCTCCAGCTCGCGGCTGACCTTCCGCTCCACGAAGAAGGCGGCCGTCGGGATCGTCCCGGCGAGCAGGACCCACAGCTGCTTGGCGACCGGCCACTTCGCCTTGGAGCCGAGGTCGAAGGCGAAGACGAGGTAGACCACGTACAGCCAGCCGTGCGCGATACCGACGGCCGTCGTGAAGCTGTCGGCGCCGTCGATCTTCAGCAGGTACTTGGCGATGACGCCGAGGGTCAGCAGGACCAGCAGCACACCGGTGACGTAGGCCATGACGCGGTAGCGGGTCAGCACGCTCTTCTTCATGGCGTCGAGCGTAACCGTCCGTTCCGGGAGATCTTGACCTGGGTCAGTCCTCGTCGAAGTCCCGTGCCGCCACCCTCAGCGGGCGCAGCATCGCGAAGATCTCCGCGCACTCCTCGGCGTCGTAGACACCGAGGCCGAAGTCCATCGCCATGAGGTCCCGGGTGGCGGCCTCGACGACCTCGCGGCCCTTGTCGGTGATGGAGGCGAGGGTGCCGCGGCCGTCGTTGGGGTTGGGGCGCTTGTCGACCAGGCCGGACCTGACCAGGCGGTCCACGGTGTTGGTGACGGACGTGGGGTGCACCATGAGCCGCTCGCCGATCTTCGACATCGGCAGCTCGCCCGCCTTGGCGAAGTTGAGCAGCACCAGCGCCTCGTATCGCGCGAAGGTCAGTCCGTACGGCTTGACCACCGCGTCGACCTCGCCGAGCAGGATCTGGTGCGCACGCATGATCGAGGTGATCGCGGCCATGGACGGCACGTTTCCCCAGCGCTGCTTCCAGAGTTCGTCGGCGCGGGCGATGGGGTCGAAGGGAAGACTGAGCGGCTTCGGCACGGCACCGACCTTACCGGCCGGTCACATCGTGGTCAGCAGTGTCTCGCCCTTCAGACTTGTTCGGGTGCGGGTTCGGTGGGGGCGGGCGTTTTGCGCAGTTCCCCGCGCCCCTGAGATGCCTGCGGCGGCCCGTGACGGCTTCGGTGGGGGCGTGCGTAGCGCATACGGCCCGGTGGTGGGGTCGGTGCCGGGGTGGGGGGGTATCCGTCCTCGGTCCGGCGGCTCGCCCCCTTCAACTGTCCTCGGTAACGGACGCCGGCCGCTGCGGGCGGACACCCCCCACCCCGTCCCCTTGCCGCCGTCCGCGTCTGCACGAGCGTCCACATGTCCCACCCAGGGGCGCGGGGAACTGCGCGACCAGCCACGACGGACCCGCACCCGCCCCCCAACCGAACCCCGCACCCCCCTAGGCGCCCCGCTCAAGCCCGGCGCAGCAACCCTCGCTAGATCCGCCGCGCCCCCGTCACCGACATCACCAGCGAGTACAAGGAAGTCGTGGCCGCGATGAACAGCCGATTCCCCTTCGGCCCTCCGAACGTCACGTTGGCCACCGGTTCGGGCACCCGCACGCGGCCGATCAACGTGCCGTCGGGGTCGTAGCAGTGGACACCGTCGGCCAGGGCGGCAGCCCACAGCCGGCCCTCGTCGTCGAAGCGGATGTTGTCGAAGTGGACGCCCTCGCGGGCCTCGGCGAAGACCTCGCCGTCCGAGAGCGTGCCGTCGGCGTGGACGTCGTACCGGTGGATCCGGGCCGCCCGTGAGTCGGAGACGTACAGCTGCCGCTCGTCGGGCGAGAGGATCACCCCGTTGGGGCCGTCGAGGCCGTCCGCGGCGAGGGACACCTCACCCGTGACCGGATCGATCCGGTACACATGGCACGCCCCGATCTCCGACTCGGCCCGGTGCCCCTCGTAGTCGCTGAGGATGCCGAAGTCCGGGTCGGAGAACCAGATCGTGCCGTCGGAGCGCACGACGGAGTCGTTCGGACTGTTCAGGCGCCTGCCCTGATGGCGCTCGGCCAGGACGGTCACCGTGCCGTCCGGCTCGGTGCGGGTGACGCGCCGGTTGCCCTGCTCGCAGGTGACGAGACGGCCCTGCCGGTCGACGGTGTTGCCGTTGCTGTTGCCGGCCGGGGCGCGGAAGACGCCGACCGCGCCGGTGGCCTCGTCCCAGCGCAGGATGCGGTCGTTCGGGATGTCGCTCCAGATCAGCTGGCGCCACGCGGGCAGGTACAGCGGTCCCTCGGCCCAGCGGCAGCCGTCGTAGAGGGTCTCCAGCCTGCTGTCGCCGTTGGTGCAGGGCCGGAAACGGTCGTCCAGGATCTCGTAGAGGCTGTCGGGCACCGGGGTCCTCTCGGGTAGGGGTGGGACGGGGTCAGCGGCGGCCGGTCCGCCGGAGATGGTGGCGCACCGCGCGCTGGGCCACCGGACCCAGGTCCTCCAGCGCGGCGACGAGCACACCGAGCTGCTCCAGGGCGTCCAGCGCCGAGCCGGCCCCGGCCGCGTCGACCCCTTCGTACAGCTCGATGCCCACGAAGGACGCGGCCACCGCCCGGGCCAGGCCCGCGGGATCGGCGAACTCGCCGAAGGGGGTGGCGGCAAGGACCCGGGTGAGGACCTTCTCGATCTCGGCGATCCACAGTTCAAGGCCCGCCGCGGTGGCGGGGCCGAGGGTGGCGTGGGTCTGGGCGCCGGCGAGCAGCTGGCCGAGGAGGGCCACATGCCCTCCGGCCCGCTCCTCCTCGTGGACCTTCCGGCCCACCGCGAGGAGTTCGGACAGCGAGGTCACGGCGGCCAGCCGCTCGCGGTAGCGGGCCACCGCGCGCTCCGCCCCGTAGCGGCAGGCCGCGGCCAGGAGCTCGTCGACGGTGCCGAAGTGGTAGAAGACGAGGGCCTGGTTGACGCCCGCGGCCGCCGCCACCGTGCGGGCGGAGGTCTTCGCGATGCCCTGCTCGGTGAGGGTCCGCAGGGCGCCGTCGAGGAGCTTGGTCTTCGTCTCCAGGGACTTGGCGCTCTCGGGGCTCACGCGCGCGCCTCCTCGCGCACGGGACGCAGGCCGGGGCGGACTCCGCAGGCCGTGACGTCGCTGTACGTCGCCTCGAAGGAACCCTGGTAGCCGAAGAGCGGGCCGAAGTACCGGTTGACGACCCGGACCCGGATGCGGAAACGGCCCGTCCTGTCGTCGTACGACTCCCGCACCTCCGCACTCGCGCCGATCAGCTCGGGCACCCGGACGTCGACCACACCCTCCCGGAACCGGTGCTCCCCCGAGCGGATCAACAGCGAGCCGTCGGGCTCGGCGCGGAAGTGCAGCTCGCTGGCCAAGTGCTGGTGGGTGCCGAGGTAGTCGAGGATGCGGTCGCCCTTGGGGCTCAGGACCATCTGGGCGTCGAAGCGGCGGGGGCGGCCTGGCAGGCGGAAGGTGCGCACGAAGGTCACCGTCTCACGGCCGTGGGTGTCGACGTAGGGCACGTTCTCGATCACGAACGGCACGTTCCGCCCCGGTCTCGGCACCAGGATGTTGCGGGTCGCCCCGAGGGCCAGGAAGGGCTTCACGAACGCCCCGCCGTGCCAGACCCGGTCCATCACGCCCCGGCCGGTGCACGCCTCGCCGGAGTCCAGACCGACCGAGAAGCGGCGCTGCAGCTGGGGGTGAAGGCGGTCGAAGTCGGCGCCCATCACCGTGCGGAACATCGAGGTCATCGCGGGGTCTCCAGGGTGTGCAGGACACGCGGCGCACGCGCGCGCGTGGGCGGCCTGCGCAGACAGCGACGGGCGGCCGGGGTGCCGGACAGGGGTGACTTGAACAGGGCCAGGGAAATGGCCAGGGCGAGGAGGAGCGGCCAGAGGTACGCCATCGACGCCGCCAGCGGGCCGAAGAGGTGCAGGAAGCGCTCCTGACCGAGACCGGCGCCGGCGACGAGCACGACCAGGGCGCGGACCAGGAGTTCGGCCAGCCAGTTCCACAGGGCCCGCTCCGGGGTGATCCCCCGCTCCAGCCACAGCCGCAGCCGGTCGAAGGACCAGGCGGTCGCCCAGCCGATCAGGGGGCGGAAGAGCAGACGGTCGGCGACGGCGCCGACGCGGCCCCAGCGGGGGCGGTAGTCGTACCCGGTGAGGAAACGGATGCCGTCGCCGTCGGGGACGTAACGCCAGTAGCCGCTGCCCTCCGCCAGGAGCGAGAGCGGGTGCGGGGAGGAGAAGCGCAGCGCGGAGGTGCGGGTGCCGTCGGGGCGTTCCCGCTCCCCCGCGGAGACGCCGGTGCCGGCGACGGTCAGACCGGGCAGCACGCGCGTGGCGTACCGGAAGCGCTGCGGCTCGTCCTGCGCGCGCGGGAGGTAGGTGATCCGGGTGAAGCGGAGGTCCCAGCGCTGGTGCCGGGACGGCTCCTGCGTTCGGGCCCAGAGGTCGTCGAGATCGGCACGGATGCGTGTCTCTATGTAGAGCCCCATTGATTCCCCCAGGTGAGCTCGCTGTTTGAGCGACCGCTCAAACTCTCTGGACGGGAAGGTACACGTTTTTGAGCGAGCGCTCAAACAGTGGGCACAAGAAAACCCCGGCCCGCGCGGGCCGGGGTTCGTCGTGTCGGCGGGGGTGCCGTCAGCCGGCGAGGTGCCGCTCCACCGTCTCCACCTTGGAGGTCAGACCGTCCGTGACACCGGGCCGGATGTCCGCCTTGAGCACCAGCGACACACGCGGCGCCCGCGCCTCCACGGCGGCCACGGCACGCCGGACGACGTCCATCACCTCGTCCCACTCGCCCTCGATCGAGGTGAACATGGCGTCGGTGCGGTTGGGCAGCCCCGACTCCCGCACGATCCGCACCGCGTCGGCGACGTGCTCCCCCACGTCCTCGCCGACCCCGAGCGGGGTCACTGAGAAGGCGACGATCATGCGTTCACGATCCCTTCCTGGCGGGCCCGGGACGCGATGACGGCGTCCTCGGCCTCACGCTTGAGCCGACGCTCGGCGAAGAAACCGCCGGTGGGCAGCACGGAGAGCACGAAGTACCAGATCCCGGTCTTCGCGGACCACTTGGCACGGAACCAGGCGTCGAGCCAGAAGATCAAGTACAGGATGAACAGGACGCCGTGGACCATGCCCATCACCGGGACGGCGTTGAAGTCCGTGGTCCGCTTCAGCACCGAGCAGACGAGCAGAAGCAGGAACGAGATCGCCTCGGGAGCGGAGACCAGGCGGAGGCGTCGGAGGGCGGAGGCTGTCTTGAGGTCCACGGGTCACCTTCGGTGGGAGGTACGTCGACGGCTTGTGAACGCACGCACAAGCGTTCGTCCATTGTGGCAAACAGTCCGGGAAACCTTGTGCGGGGGGTCGCCGGGCGGTGCGGGGTTCGGTCGTGCGGCGGGCGCGGGTCCGTCGTGGCTGGTCGCGCAGTTCCCCGCACCCCTGAGGAGTTGCAGTCACCCGCGCCACGACGGACCGTTCGCCACCTCGCCGCGCCACGACGGGCCGTTGGCCGGACGGCGCGCCACGATGGACCGTCAGTCGCGTACGGCGGCAAGGGGACGGGGTGGGGGGTGTCCGCCCGCAGCGGCCGGCGTCCGTTACCGAGGACAGCTGAAGCGACCGAGCCGCCGGACCGAGGACGGACACCCCCCACCCCGGCACCGACCCCACCACCGGGCCGTATGCGCTACGCACGCCCCCACCGAAGCCGTCACGGGCCGCCGCAGGCATTCAGGGGCGCGGGGAACTGCGCAAAACGCCCGCCCCCACCCAACCCGCACCCCGCCCACCCACCCACGCCTCTGTCCGCACACACCCCCCGCCAGCTACCTTCACTCCGTGGCGATGTTTCGACTCCAAGGCAGCAAAGTGCTCGCCGTAGACATGACCGGAGACGCCGTGAAGGCGAAGAACGGCTCCATGGTCGCGTACGACGGACAGATGCAGTTCAAAAAGCTCAGCGGCGGCGGTGAGGGCATCCGGGGCATGGTCACCCGGCGCATCACCGGCGAGCAGATGACCGTGATGGAGGTGTCAGGGCACGGCACGTGCTGGTTCGCGGACCGGGCCTCGGAGATCAACCTCGTCAGTCTCCAGGGGGACAAGCTGTACGTGGAGTCGAGCAACCTGCTCGCGACCGACGCGGGCCTGCGCACCGGGACCAGCTTCACCGGCATGCGCGGCGCCTCGCAGGGCAACGGCCTGTTCACCACCACCGTGGAGGGCCACGGACAGGCGGCGATCATGTCGGACGGCCCCGCGGTGGTCCTCCGCGTGAGCCGCCAGTACCCCCTCACCGTCGACCCGGGCGCCTACATCGCCCACCAGGGAAACCTCAACCAGTCCTTCCAGTCCGGTGTGACGTTCCGCACATTCATGGGCGAGGGCGGCGGCGAGGCCTTCCAGATCCGCTTCGAGGGCGACGGCCTGGTGTATGTCCAGCCCAGCGAGCGGAACACGATCGCGGGAGATGTGTGACATGCCCTTCCGCGAGATCAACTCCAAGATGGTCGAGGCCACGGTGATGCCCGGCCAGCGCCTGTTCAGCCAGCGCGGCGCGATGCTGGCGTACCGGGGCGAGGTGTCCTTCACCCCGAACATCCAGGGCGGTCAGGGCGGCGTCATGTCGATGATCGGCCGCCGTGTGGCCAACGAGGACACGCCCCTGATGACCGTCGAGGGCAGCGGCACCGTCCTGTTCGGGCACGGCGGACACCATGTGCAGGTCGTCAACCTCTCCGGCGACACGCTGTTCGTCGAGGCGGACCGGCTGCTCGCCTTCGAGGGCACCCTCCAGCAGGGCACCATGTTCATGGGCTCACAGGGCGGGGTGATGGGCATGGTGCGCGGCCAGATCAGCGGTCAGGGACTCTTCACGACCACGCTCAAGGGCCACGGCTCGGTGGCCGTCATGGCCCACGGCGGCGTCTTCGAGGTCCCGATCACCCCGCAGCGCCCGGTCCACGTCGACCCGCAGGCCTACGTGGCCCACTACGGTGACGTCCGCAACAAGCTGTCGACGGCGCTCGGCTGGCGCGACATGGTGGGCCGCGGTTCCGGCGAGGCCTTCCAGCTGGAACTCAGCGGGAACGGCGTGGTGTACGTCCAGGCCTCGGAGGAGAAGCTGTGAGCCACTACCCGGGCGCGGGCCCCACCGTGTACGACCCGATGACGCTGCCGTCGGACGACAACGTCAACAACTACACCTTCTGCGTGGAGCTCAAGGGGAGCCAGTGGTTCCTGCAGAAGGGGAAGATGATCGCCTACTACGGGCAGATGGACTTCAACGGCATCGGACACGGCCGGCTCGACGGTCTCGTCCGTACGTCCTTCCATTCGCCTCTGCACGCGAGCGACTGGGTCGTGGCGCAGGGCTCGGGCAAGATGCTCCTCGCCGACCGGGCCTTCGACGTGAATTCCTACGACCTCGAAGACGGCAACCTGACCATTCGCTCGGGCAATCTGCTCGCTTTTCAGCCAAGTCTCGCGCTGAAGCAGTCGATCGTGCCCGGCTTTCTGACCCTCATCGGAACCGGAAAGTTCGTGGCCGCCTCCAACGGCCCGGTGGTGTTCATGGAGCCGCCGATCCGGGTGGACCCGCAAGCGCTTGTGGGCTGGGCCGACTGCCCCTCCCCGTGCCACCACTACGACCACGGGTACATGACCGGTCTGATGGGCGGTCTACGTGCGATGACGGGCCTGGGCGGCGCCTCCGGGGAGGAGCACCAGTTCGAGTTCGTGGGGGCCGGCACCGTACTGCTCCAGTCGACCGAGGTCCTGATGGCCGAGCAGGCCACCGGGGTGGTTCCGTCCGAGCCGGGAGTGCCCGGCGGCCACGGGGTACCCCCGGGGCAGTCGCAGCAGCCGGGAGCACCGCGCCTTCCCGGACAGCTGGGGGACCTCCAGCGTCGCTTCGGGCTGTGAGCGGTAGTCTGCGGAGTGTGACATCGAACGCGTGCGCACAGTCACACGACCCTCGTTAGTTCGCCTTTCAACCTTTTAGGTAGACTTCATTCATGGAGACCGAGACGGCCACGCGCTGGCTGACCGATGCGGAGCAGTGCGCCTGGCGCACCCACCTGGAGGTCAACAGGCTGTTGACGTATCAGCTCGAGAAGGACCTTCAGCCGTTCGGCCTGACGATGAACGACTACGAGATCCTGGTCAACCTCTCCGAGTCGGAGGGCGTACGGATGCGGATGAGCGACCTCGCGTCCGCCACCCTCCAGTCCAAGAGCCGGCTCTCGCACCAGATCACCCGCATGGAGAACGCGGACCTGGTCCGGCGCGAGAACTGCGAGTCGGACCGCCGCGGACTGTACGCGGTCCTGACGGAGCACGGCATGGAGACGATGAAGAAGGTCGCGCCCCATCACGTGGCGTCTGTGCGGAGGCACTTCATCGATCTCGTCCCCCCGGAGTCCCTGACGGAGCTGGACAAGGCTCTGACGCCGATCGCGGAGCATCTGCGCGGGCAGCGGGGACGGCCCTGACACGGGGGCGCGGCTAGGCGACCGGCAGGCGGAGTTCGAACAGGGCTCCGCCTGCTGGCGCGTCGCGGACCGTGAGCGTGCCGCCGTGCCGGGCGGCGACGTCCCGGGCGATGGCGAGCCCCAGCCCGGCCCCGCCGTCGTCCCGTGCCCGCGCCTCGTCCAGCCGCACGAACCGCTCGAAGATCCGCTCCCGGTCCCCGGCCGGCACCCCGTCCCCGTCGTCGGCGACCCCGACCACCGCGTGGCGGTCGCCGTCCCGTCGTACCGTCACCGCGACCGCCGACCGCGCGTGCCGCCGCGCGTTGTCCAGCAGGTTGTCGAGGACCCGCTCCAACTGCCCCCGGGACCCCGTCACTTCCACCGGATCCGCCCGGACCGTCACACCGTTGCGCCCGGCGGCCCGCTCCCGCACCAGTGCCGCCAGCTCGATCCGTGCGTCGGCGACCCGCTCCCCCGCGTCCAGACGGGCCAGCAACAGCAGGTCCGCGGCCAGGTGTTGCAGCCGTACGGTGTCCTCGACCGCCCCGTCCAGGTCCAGCAGCTCCGGGTGCGCGGCGGCCACCTCGAGCTGGGTGCGCAGCGAGGCGATCGGGCTGCGCAGTTCGTGCGAGGCGTCGGCGACGAACCTGCGCTGGCGCTCGACGGAGGTCTCCAGGGCGGCCAGCGTCTCGTTGGTGGTGCGGGCGAGGCGGGCCACCTCGTCGTGGGTGTCGGGCACCGGGACCCGGCGGGCCAGGTCCTCGGAGGCGGTGATCGCGGCCATCTCGGCGCGGATGCCCTCGACCGGGCGCAGCGCACGCCGGGTGACCAGCCAGGTCACGGCGGCGACGACACCGAGCAGCAGCGGGAAGCCGACCAGCATGACGGTCTGGGCGGTGCCCACCGCGCTCTGTTCGGGGTCCAGGGAGGCACCCGCGTACACGGTGAGGGTGCCCTTGTCGGGGACCTCGACCTCCACGGCCGCGAAGCGGTAGTCGGCGGACTTCCCGTCGATCGTGGCGGAGCCGGCCGTGAGCCGCACGTCGTCGGCGATCTCACCGGGCTCCAGGGCGGAGTCGGCGTCCTCGGCCCCGTCGTCGTCGGAGTCCCCGGGCTCCGCCGTCCCGCCGGCGCCTCCGGCGGGCGGCCGCGGCTCCACCTCGGCGACTCCCGTGCCGCTGATCCGCTCCAGGTGCTCGGTGGCCGCGACCAGACGGCCGTGCCCGTCGACGACCTGGACCGGCTCGTCGTCGTCCAGGTCCAGACCCGTGTAGGGCGTGCCCCCGGAGAGGTCGGCGGCCACCTTGCGCGCGGCCCGCTCGGCCTGGGTGCCCGCCTCGTCGATCAGGTTGGAGCGCAGGGAGAGCAGCACGGCGGCCCCGGCCGCGACCAGCGCCACGGCGACGACCACAGTGGCGGCGAGGGTGGCCCGTGCCCGGACCGAGCCGAACAGCCGTCTCATCTCCCGGCCTCCAGCCGGTACCCGGCGCCCCGGACCGTACGGATGAGGCCCGCGTCCAGTTTCCGGCGCAGGGTGCTGATGTACACCTCGACGATGTTCGGGTCGCCGTCGTACGCGAAGTCCCAGACGTGCTCCAGGATCTGCGCCTTGGAGACCACCTCCCCGGGCCGCACCGCGAGCTGCTCCAGGACCGAGAACTCCTTGGCGGTGAGGGTGACTTCGCTGCCGTCGAGGAAGACCCGGCGGGCGGCGGTGTCGATCCTCAGCGGCCCGGTCTCCAGCACCGGCGAGGCCCCGGTGCCGTTCCCGCGCCGCCGCAGCAGGGCCTTGATGCGGGCCACGAGGACGACGTAGGAGAAGGGCTTGGTCAGGTAGTCGTCGGCGCCGGTGTCCAGTCCCTCGGCCTCGTCGTACTCGCCGTCCTTGGCGGTGAGCATCAGGATCGGCACCTCGTGGCCGGCGGCGCGCAGGGCGGCGCAGACCCGGTAGCCGTTGAGGCCGGGCAGCATGATGTCGAGGATCACCAGGTCGTACGCCCCCTCGCCGGCCCGGTGCAGCCCCTCGCGGCCGTCGTGGACGACATCGACGGCGTAGCCCTCGGCGGTGAGGCCCTTGGCGAGGGACAGGGCCAGTCGTTTCTCGTCCTCGACGATCAGCAGGCGCATGGGTACAGCCTCGCAGGGCGAACCTGAAGACGCCTTCAGGGGACTTCAGGCCCGCTTCAGCTCATCTCGGGCAGCTTGGTCGTCGTCGAAAGCGAACGAAGAAGAACCAAGCAGAACGAAGCAGACCGCTCTGGAGGAATCCCCATGAAGCGCAACATCGTCATCGCCACCCTCACCGCCGCCGCACTGGCCACCGGCGGCACCGTCGCGGCCTTCGCGGCGGGGGACGACGACGCGACGGCGACGCAGCGCCAGTCGAGCACGAGCGCCCACCAGGCCGCCGACCGCGACGACGACTCCGACGACTCCGCGGACGACCGGGACGACGTCTCCGAGGACCGTACGGCGGTCTCCGGCAGCGGTGTCACCGCGGCCGAGGCGATCGCCGCCGCCCTCAGGCACACCCCGGGCACCGCCCTCTCCGCCGACCTGGACGACGACGGCGCCGACGCGTGGGAGGTGACCGTCGTCAAGGGCGACGGCACCGAGTACGACGTGCGGATCGCGCCGGACTCCGGGAAGGTGCTCGGCGCCCAGCGCGACACGGACGACGACAACGACGCCGGCGACCGGGCCGAGCTCGCCGCGGTGAAGGGCGCGAAGACCGACGCCCGGGAGGCGGCCCTGGCCGCCGCCGCGAAGGGCACGGTGACCGAGGTCGGCCTCGACGACGACCACGGCACCGTGGCCTGGACGGCGGACACCGTGAAGGACGGCAGGCACGGCGAGTGGAAGGTCGCCCTCGACTCGGCCAAGGTCACCCAGGACCGCGACGACGACGGGGACGACGCCTGAGCCGGGCGTCAGCCCGCGGGCGCGGTGCCCTTCGCCGCGGCGAGGGCCGTCAGGACGACCGCCGCGCCCGTCATCGCGAAGCACACGGCCACCGGCAGGTGCCCGGCCAGGGCGCCCGCCGCGGCCGTGCCGGCCGTACTCCCGGCGTTGACGGCCGTGTTGACCCAGGCGCCGGCCCGGGTGCGCGCCTCCGGCGCCACCGTCTCGTCGGCGATGAGGTACGCGGTGGTGACGGCGGGGGACACGAAGAACCCGGCCACCGCCATGACCAGGGCGAGGGTGCCGAGCCCGGGGGCGAGCCCGGCGCCGACGAGTGCCAGGCCGAGGCCCAGGGTCAGCAGGACGAGCCGGGGCCCGGCGGGTCCGCGCCAGGGCAGGGCGCCGTTGAGCAGACCGCCGACGGCACTTCCGGCGGACACGGCGGCCAGCACCCAGGCCACGCCCGCCCCGCTGTGCCCGTGCAGGTCGGCGAAGGCCACGACCAGCAGGTCGAGCGAGCCGATCGCGAGTCCGACGCCCGTGACCGCGCCGACCGGGCGGCCGACCCGGCGCAGCACCCCCGGGCCGTCCGGCCCCCGGCGTGCCGTGGCCGCCTCGGGGCGGATCGCCCGTACGACGGGAGAGGCCACGAAGCCGAGCGTCCCCGCCCCGATGAGGACCGCTCCGACGACGATGCCGACGGCGGGCGGGGCGACGGAGACGAGGACGCCCACCAGCAACGGCCCCGTCAGGAAGAGCAGTTCCTCGGCGATCCCGTCGAGGCTGTACGCCCGTCGCAGCAGCGCCCGGTCCTCGGCGAGCCTCGCCCACACCGCGCGCATGGTCGGTCCGAGCGGGGGCACGAAGGCACCGGCGAGGGCGGTGAGGGCGCCCAGGACGTACGGCGGCGCCCCCGGACGCCACACGGCGGCGGCCAGCAGGCCGAGCAGCGCGGTGTGGGCGGCCAGCAGGGGCACGAGCGCCCGGCGTGGCCCGTACCGGTCGACGAGGGCGGCCCGCCAGGGCGTCAGGAAGACGGCGGTGGCGCCGAAGAACGCCAGCACGGCGCCCGCGACCGCGTACGAGCCCGAGGACCGGGTCACGGCGAGCATCGCGGACAGCGGGACGACACCGTACGACAGCCTGCCGAGCAGGGCGGTGGCGAAGGTGCGGCGGGCATACGGAACGCGCAGCAGCCGCGCGTAGGAGGCAGACATGGGTGAGTTCCTCGAAGGAGGCGTGGCAGGGGACACCGAGGAGCCACGGGAGCGGTGTGCTCGACCGCGGCCGGTGTCCGCCTTACGCCAAGGAGAGGAACATGCCCGTCAACCTAGCAGGGGCTCAGCCCCGGGTCAGGCCCTCCACCAGTTCGTCCGCCGCCCGGTAGGGGTCCAGCTCGCCGGCGACGATCCTCTCCGCGAGGGCGTCCAGGCGCCGGTCGCCGCGCAGGTCGCCGATGCGTTCGCGCAGCGCGGTGACCGCGATCGTCTCGACCTCGTGGGCGGCGCGGGCGCGGCGGCGCTCGGCGAGGACACCGCGCTCCTCCATCCAGGCGCGGTGCTTCTCCAGTGCTTCCACGACCTCGTCGACGCCCTCCGCGCGGGCGGCGACCGTCTTGACGATCGGCGGGCGCCAGTCGCCCGGCTTACGGGACTCGCCGAGGCCCAGCATGTGGTTGAGCTCGCGGGCGGTCGCGTCGGCGCCGTCGCGGTCGGCCTTGTTGACGACGTAGACGTCGCCGATCTCCAGGATTCCGGCCTTGGCGGCCTGGATGCCGTCGCCCATGCCGGGGGCGAGCAGCACCACGGAGGTGTCGGCCTGGGAGGCGATCTCCACCTCCGACTGGCCGACGCCGACCGTCTCGACCAGGATCACCTCGCAGCCGGCCGCATCCAGGACGCGGATGGCCTGCGGGGCCGCCCAGGCGAGGCCGCCGAGGTGGCCGCGGGTCGCCATGGAGCGGATGTAGACGCCGGGGTCGGATGCGTGCTCCGACATGCGCACCCGGTCGCCGAGCAGGGCCCCGCCGGAGAAGGGGGACGAGGGGTCGACGGCCAGGACGCCGACCCGTCTGCCCTGCTTGCGGTAGGCGGTCACAAGGGCCGAGGTGGACGTCGACTTGCCCACCCCGGGCGATCCCGTCAGACCCACCACGTACGCGTTGCCGGTCAGCGGGGCGAGCGCCGCCATGACCTCCCTGAGCTGCTGGGACGCCCCCTCCACGAGGGAGATCAGCCGGGCCACGGCCCGTGGGCGGCCCTCCCTGGCCTGGGCCACCAGGGTGGAGACGTCCTGCATCACAGCTCCGTTCGACGCGTTTGCCTGAGGGGGCTCAGGCCTTGGGTACCCGCACGACCAGCGCGTCACCCTGACCGCCGCCGCCGCACAGGGCCGCCGCGCCGACGCCGCCGCCGCGCCGCTTGAGCTCCAGGGCCAGGTGCAGGACGAGCCGGGCGCCGGACATGCCGATGGGGTGACCGAGGGCGATCGCGCCGCCGTTCACGTTCACCTTTTCGGTGGACACGCCGAGGTCCTTCATCGACTGGACGGCGACCGCGGCGAAGGCCTCGTTGATCTCGATCAGGTCGAGGTCGGAGACCTCAAGGCCCTCCTTCTTGAGGGCGTGCAGGATCGCGTTGGAGGGCTGGGACTGGAGGGAGTTGTCCGGACCCGCCACATTGCCGTGGGCGCCGATCTCGGCGATCCACTCCAGGCCCAGCTCCTGCGCCTTGGCCTTGCTCATCACGACCACGGCCGCCGCGCCGTCGGAGATCTGCGAGGCGCTGCCGGCGGTGATGGTGCCGTCCCGGGTGAACGCGGGGCGCAGCTTGCCGAGGGACTCGGCGGTGGTGTCGCCGCGGATGCCCTCGTCCTTGCTGAAGACGACCGGCTCGCCCTTGCGCTGCGGGATCTCGACCGGGGTGATCTCGGCTTCGAAGATGCCGTTCTTCTGCGCGGCGGCGGCCCGCTGGTGGGAGAGGGCGGAGAACTCGTCCTGCTCGGGGCGCAGGATGCCGAGGCGGGTGTTGTGCTTCTCCGTGGACTCGCCCATGGCAATGTTCTCGAAGGCGTCGGTGAGACCGTCGTACGCCATGGCGTCGAGCATCTCGATCGCCCCGTACTTGAAGCCCTCGCGGGACTTCGGGAGCAGGTGGGGGGCGTTGGTCATGGACTCCTGGCCGCCCGCGACGATCACGTCGAACTCGCCGGCGCGGATGAGCTGGTCGGCCAGCGCGATCGCGTCCAGGCCGGACAGGCACACCTTGTTGATGGTCAGCGCCGGGACGTTCATCGGGATGCCAGCCTTGACCGCGGCCTGGCGGGCCGGGATCTGGCCCGCGCCGGCCTGGAGCACCTGGCCCATGATGACGTACTGCACCTGGTCGCCGCCGATCCCCGCACGGTCGAGGGCGGCCTTGATCGCGAAGCCGCCGAGGTCGGCTCCGGAGAAGGACTTCAGCGAGCCCAGCAGTCGTCCCATGGGCGTACGGGCGCCCGCGACGATCACCGAGG
Organism: Streptomyces sp. SAI-135; assembly: GCF_029893805.1. Lineage (NCBI taxonomy): Bacteria > Bacillati > Actinomycetota > Actinomycetes > Kitasatosporales > Streptomycetaceae > Streptomyces > Streptomyces sp. SAI-135. The sequence goes on along the minus strand of NZ_JARXYP010000002.1, from coordinate 6,218,337 downwards.
TCGTGCTGTTCGATCCAGACATGAGCTGCGATCCCCTTACCGGCTGCACTGCCGAGGAGTGAACGAGGGTTTACTTCGAATGTACTGAGTGGCACTCCGTGCCGTCACCCGGCCGTCGGTGTGATCGCGCGCACGTTGCGTAACCGTTTCGCGAGCGCTGCACTGACTACATGCTGACGCGAATCGACCACATCGGGATCGCCTGTTTCGACCTCGACAAGACCGTCGAGTTCTACCGGGCCACGTACGGCTTCGAGGTGTTCCACTCCGAGGTCAACGAGGAGCAGGGCGTGCGCGAGGCCATGCTCAAGATCAACGAAACGTCCGACGGCGGCGCCTCCTACCTGCAGCTTCTGGAGCCGACCCGCCCCGACTCGACCGTCGCCAAGTGGCTGGACAAGAACGGCGAGGGCGTCCACCACATCGCTTTCGGTACGGCCGATGTCGACACCGAGGCCGCGGACATCCGCGACAAGGGCGTACGCGTCCTGTACGAGGAGCCCCGACGTGGCTCCATGGGGTCACGGATCACCTTCCTGCACCCCAAGGACTGCCATGGCGTACTGACAGAACTGGTCACTTCGGCGCCTGTTGAGTCACCTGAGCACTGACCCTCGTACATAGGGGCCGGTAGGGTTGGGGGCGGTCGCTCCCGGAAGGGGGGTGGCCGCTTTCCGGGGTCCGGGTTTCGGGGGACGAGCGGCGGGCAGCAGCCCATGTTCCGTCATTGATCTGACACCATTCCCCGGGGGCCCCGTTCGGCGGATGGACGGGGCTCGTTCGGAAAGACTTGCGACCAGGGGACGGATGGGACCGCGCAGTGCGGGGCTACGAACGCCAGGAGCGAGAGCCGGCGGCTGACGTCGACCACCTCTCTCGGTTCGAGGCCGAGATGGATCGGCTGAAGACCGAGCGGGAGAAGGCGATCCAGCACGCCGAGGACCTCGGCTACCAGGTCGAGGTGCTGCGCGCCAAGTTGCACGAGGCGCGGCGCACCCTCATGTCCCGGCCCGAATTCGGCGGCGGTGACATCGGCTACCAGGCCGAGCAGTTGCTGCGGAACGCGCAGATCCAGGCCGACCAGTTGCGCCAGGACGCCGAGCGCGAACTGAGCCAGGTCCGCGCCCAGACCCAGCGCATCCTCCAGGAGCACGCCGAGCAGGCCGCGCGTCTGCAGGCGGAACTGCACCAGGAGGCGGTCACCCGGCGCCAGCAGCTCGACCAGGAGCTGGCCGAACGCCGCCAGACCGTCGAGTCGCACGTCAACGAGAACGTGGCGTGGGCCGAGCAGCTGCGCGCCCGCAGCGAGTCGCAGGCCCGCCGGCTCCTGGAGGAGTCCCGCGCGGAGGCCGAGCAGGCCATGGCGGCCGCCCGTGCCGAGGCCGAGCGGGTCACCACCGAGGCCCGCCAGCGCCTGCAGAGCGAGGCCGAGGCCGCCCGCGCGGAGGCCGAGCAGCTGCTGCGCCGGGCCCGCGCGGATGCCGAGCGGCTGCTGGAGACCGCCTCCACGCAGGCCCAGGAGGCCACCGACCACGCCGAGCAGCTGCGCACCTCCACCGCGACCGAGTCGGACAGCGCCCGCCGCCAGGCCACCGAGCTGAGCCGGGCCGCCGAACAGCGGATGGCGGAGGCAGAGGAGGCGCTGCGCAAGGCGCAGGCCGAGGCCGAGAAGGTCCTCGCCGAGGCCAAGTCGGCCGCCGAGAAGACGCTCGCGAGCGCGGAGTCCGCCAACGAGCAGCGCACCCGCACGGCCAAGGAGCAGGTCGCCCGTCTGGTCACCGAGGCCAGCCAGGAGGCCGAGGCGACCAAGGAGGCCGCCGAGCAGATCGTCGCGGACGCCCGCGCCGAGGCCGAGAAGATCGTCACCGAGGCCGCCGAGAAGGCCCGCACGATCACGGCAGAGGAGAGCGCGACCCAGCTGTCCAAGGCGGCCAAGACCGCCGAGGACGTCCTCAACAAGGCGCAGGAGGACGCGCAGCGGACCACCAAGGCCGCCGCCGAGGAGGCCGAACGGATCCGCCGCGAGGCGGAGGCCGAGGCGGACCGGCTGCGCGCCGAGGCGCACGACATCGCCGAACAGCTCAAGGGCACGGCGAAGGACGACACCAAGGAGTACCGCGCCAAGACGGTCGAGCTGCAGGAGGAGGCCCGCCGGCTGCGCGGCGAGGCCGAGCAGCTGCGCGCCGACGCGGTCGCCGAGGGCGAGAAGATCCGCGCGGAGGCCCGCAAGGAGGCCGTCCAGCAGATCGAGGAGGCCGCCAAGACCGCCGAGGAGCTGCTCTCCAAGGCCAAGGCGGACGCCGACGAGCTGCGCCAGAGCGCCACCGCGGACAGCGAGAAGGTCCGCACCGAGGCCATCGAGCGCGCCACCACGCTGCGCCGGCAGGCCGAGGAGACCCTGGAGCGCACCCGCAACGAGGCGGAGCGGCAGCGCGCCGAGGCCGTCGAGCTGTCCGAGGAGATCGCAGCCGCCGCCGAGCGGTCCGCGAGCGAGCTGCGCGAGGAGACCGAGCGGGCCATAGAGGCACGCCGTGCCGAGGCCGCCGAGGAACTGACCCGGCTGCGCACCGAGGCCGAGGAGCGTCTGGCCACCGCCGAGCAGGCCCTGACCGAGGCCCGTGAGGAGGCCGCGCGGATCCGCCGCGAGGCCGCCGAGGAGACCGACCGGCTGCGCACCGAGGCGGCCGAGCGGATCCGCACCCTCCAGCAGCAGGCCGAGGCGGAGGCCGACCGGCTGCGCACCGAGGCCGCGTCCGACGCGTCCGCCTCCCGCGCCGAGGGCGAGGCCGTCGCCGTACGGCTGCGGTCCGAGGCCGCCGCCGAGGCGGAGCGTCTCAAGACCGAGGCCCAGGACACCGCGGACCGGGTCCGGGCGGAGGCGCAGGCCGCCGCCGAGCGGATCGCCACCGAGGCGACCGAGACGCTGGCCGCGGCCCAGGAGGAGGCCAACCGGCGCCGCCGCGAGGCCGAGGAGTACCTCGGCTCGGCCCGCCAGGAGGCCGAGCAGGAGCGTGAGCGGGCCCGCGAGCAGAGCGAGGAGCTGCTGGCTTCCGCGCGCAACCGTGTGGAGGAGGCGCAGGCCGAGGCCGTACGTCTCGTCGAGGAGGCGGAGCGGCGGGCCGGCGAGATGGTGTCGGCGGCCGAGCAGCACGCCCAGCAGGTGCGCGACTCGGTCGCCGGGCTGCACGAGCAGGCGCAGGAGGAGATCACCGGGCTGCGCAGCGCCGCCGAGCACGCGGCCGACCGCACCCGGCGCGAGGCCCAGGAGGAGGCCGACCGGGTCCGGTCGGACGCCTACTCCGAGCGGGAGCGGGCCAGCGAGGACGCGGCCCGGATCCGGCGCGAGGCCGCCGAGGAGACGGACGCCGCCAAGTCCCTTGCCGAGCGGACCGTCTCGGAGGCCATCGCGGAGGCGGAGCGGCTGCGTTCGGAGGCGTCCGAGCACGCCCAGCGGGCGCGCACCGAGGCCTCGGACGCCATCGCCCAGGCCGACCAGGACGCCTCCCGCACCCGGGCCGAGGCCCGCGAGGACGCCAACCGCATCCGCTCGGACGCGGCCAGGCAGGCCGACACCCTCATCACCGAGGCGCGCAGCGAGGCGGAGCGGCTCACCGAGGAGACCATCGCCGACACCGACCGGCTGCGGACGGAGACGGTCGCCGAGGCGGAGCGCGTGCGGGCCGAATCGGTCGCCCAGGCCGAGCAGTTGATCGGCGAGGCCACCGGGGACGCGGAGCGGCTGCGGGCCGAGGCCGCGGACACGGTCGGGCAGGCCCAGCAGCACGCGGAGCGGATCCGTACCGAGGCCGAGCGGGTCCGGGCGGAGGCGGCGGCCGCGGCCGAGGAGCTGGTGAACTCCGCGCGCGCGGAGGCCGACCGCACCCTCGACGAGGCCCGCAAGGACGCCAACAAGCGGCGTTCCGAGGCGGCCGAGCAGGTCGACACGCTCATCACGGAGACCACCGCCGAGGCGGACAAGCTGCTCACCGAGGCGCAGCAGCAGGCGCTGAAGACCACCGCGGACGCGGAGGCGCAGGCCGACACCATGGTGGGCGCGGCCCGCAAGGAGGCCGACCGCCTGGTCGCCGAGGCCACGGTCGAGGGCAACGCGCGTGTGGAGAAGGCCCGTACGGACGCGGACGAACTGCTCGTCGGTGCCCGCCGGGACGCCACCGCCATAAGGGAGCGTGCCGAGGAGCTGCGCGACCGCATCACGGGTGAGATCGAGGCACTGCACGAGCGGGCCCGCCGTGAGGCCGCGGAGACCATGAAGTCCACCGGCGACCGCTGCGACGCGCTCATCAAGGCCGCGGAGGAGCAGCTCGCGAAGGCGCAGGCGAAGGCCAAGGAGCTGGTCTCGGAGGCCAATTCGGAGGCCGGCAAGGTGCGCATCGCCGCCGTCAAGAAGGCCGAGGGGCTCCTCAAGGAGGCCGAGCAGAAGAAGGCCACGCTGGTCCGGGAGGCCGAGGAGCTCAAGGCCGAGGCGATCCGCGAGGCCAAGCGCACGGTCGAGGAGGGCAAGCGCGAGCTGGAGGTCCTGGTCCGCCGCCGTGAGGACATCAACACCGAGATCTCCCGTGTCCAGGACGTCCTGGAGGCGTTGGAATCCTTCGAGGCCCCGTCGGCGGGCAAGGACGGTGGCGTCAAGGCGGGCGCCGCGGTCGGCGCCCCTCGTTCGGGTAAGCCGTCGGACAGCTGACCGACTGGCCGGAATCCGGTGCCGTCTGGGGCCTTTGACCAAGTTTTTGGCAAGCCGTCCCAGGGTTAGCCACTCAAAAGGGGTGTCATTCTCCAGATCAAACACGTATCCGCTCGATGACACACCGCTTCGGCCCCTAGGATTCCCCCTATCACCTCACCGGTCTCATTTGACAGGAACCCCATGAGCGACACTTCCCCCTACGGCTTCGAGCTTGTGCGGCGTGGGTACGACCGCGCTCAGGTGGACGAACGGATCTCCAAGCTCGTCTCCGACCGTGACAGCGCTCTCTCCCGCATCACCGCTCTGGAAAAGCGCATCGAGGAGCTCCACCTCGAGACGCAGAACGCCCAGGCCCAGGTAAGCGACGCCGAGCCGTCGTACGCCGGTCTCGGCGCGCGTGTCGAGAAGATCCTCCGCCTCGCCGAGGAGGAGGCCAAGGACCTGCGCGAGGAGGCCCGTCGCGCGGCCGAGCAGCACCGCGAACTCGCCGAGTCGGCGGCCCAGCAGGTCCGCAACGACGCAGAATCGTTCGCTGCGGAGCGCAAGGCCAAGGCGGAGGACGAGGGCGTCCGGATCGTCGAGAAGGCCAAGAGCGACGCGTCCCAGCTGCGTTCCGAGGCCCAGAAGGACGCGCAGTCCAAGCGTGAGGAGGCGGACGCCCTCTTCGAGGAGACCCGCGCCAAGGCCGCTCAGGCCGCCGCCGACTTCGAGACGAACCTCGCCAAGCGCCGGGAGCAGTCCGAGCGCGACCTGGCCTCGCGTCAGCAGAAGGCGGAGAAGCGTCTCGCGGAGATCGAGCACCGCGCGGAGCAGCTGCGCCTGGAGGCCGAGAAGCTGCGTACCGACGCCGAGCGCCGCGCCCGCCAGACGGTGGAGACCGCGCAGCGCCAGGCCGAGGACATCGTGGCCGACGCCAACGCCAAGGCCGACCGGATCCGTTCGGAATCCGAGCGCGAGCTGGCTGCTCTGACGAACCGCCGCGACTCGATCAACGCCCAGCTGACGAACGTCCGCGAGATGCTCGCCACGCTCACGGGCGCCGCGGTGGCCGCCGCCGGCTCCCCGGCCGACGACGAGCCGATCTCCCGCGGGGTTCCGGCCCAGCAGTCCCGGTAACACCGTCTGACGGCATCAAGGGCCCGCACCTTCTCCCCCGACAGGTGCGGGCTCTTGGCGTACCCGGGCGCATTCGGACTTCTTACCGTGTCCGTCGGTCTCCGTTTGCCCATAGGAGTGGCATCCGCCCCGGCGCCCACCTAGCGTGGTCCGCATGATCGAGCTGGCGGGCCTGACGAAGCGGTACGGCGAGAAGGTGGCGGTCAACAATCTGACGTTCACCGTCAGACCGGGCATCGTCACGGGCTTCCTCGGTCCCAACGGCGCCGGCAAGTCGACCACCATGCGGATGATGCTGGGCCTGGACCGGCCCACCGCCGGGGACGTCCGTATCGACGGCAAGCACTACGACCAGCTCAAGGACCCGCTCAAGTACATCGGCGCCCTGCTGGACGCGAAGGCCATGCACGGCGGGCGCAGCGCCTACAACCACCTGCTGTGCCTGGCCCAGAGCAACGGCATCCCGAAGAAGCGGGTGCACGAGGTCCTCGACACGGTCGGTCTGACGGCCGTCGCGCGGAAGAAGGCCAAGGGGTTCTCGCTCGGCATGGGCCAGCGGCTCGGCATCGCGGGCGCGCTGCTCGGCGACCCGCGGATCCTGATGTTCGACGAGCCGGTCAACGGGCTCGACCCCGAGGGCATCCACTGGATCCGCAATCTGATGAAGTCCCTCGCGGCGCAGGGCCGTACGGTCTTCGTCTCCTCGCACCTCATGAGCGAGATGGCGCTGACCGCCGACCACCTCGTCGTCATCGGTCAGGGCCGGCTGCTCGCCGACACCTCCATGGCCGACTTCATCGCACAGAACTCGCGGTCCTACGTCCGTATCCGCACCCCGCAGCGCGAGCGGCTGCTGGACGTGCTGCACGCGTCCGGGGTCACCGTCGTGGAGACCGGCAACGGCACGCTGGAGGTCGACGGCAGCAAGTCCGAGTACATCGGTGAGCTGGCCGCCCAGCACCAGATCGTGCTGCACGAGCTGAGCCCCCAACAGGCCTCCCTGGAGGAGGCGTTCATGCAGTTGACCGCGGAGTCGGTCGAGTACCACGCACACAGCGACGCGCCGCCCGGGCAGCAACAGGCCTGGGGCGACGGCTGGAAGGGGAACTGACCATGGCGGCGACCCAGGTCATCCGCTCCGAGTGGACCAAGATCCGGTCGGTGGCCTCCACGGTGTGGACGCTCTCCCTCGCCGTGGTCGTCACCATCGGGCTCGGCATCCTGATCTCGGCCCTGTCGAAGAACGAGTTCGACAACATGAGCCGCGAGGACAAGCTCTCCTTCGACCCGACCTTCATCAGCTTCGCCGGGATGAGCCTCGGGCAGCTCGCGATGATCGTGTTCGGGGTGCTCGTCGTCTCCAACGAGTACAGCACCGGCATGATCCGCACCTCGCTCGCCGCGGTGCCGCAGCGCGCCACCTTCCTGGTGAGCAAGATCGCGGTGGCGACCGGCCTGTGCCTCGTCGTGGGCCTGATCACGAGCTTCGTCACCTTCTTCCTCGGGCAGGCGATGCTCGGCTCGCACCGGGCGGAGATCGGCGACCCGGGTGTCCTGCGCGCCGTGATCGGCGGCGGCCTCTACATGACCCTCATCGCGATGTTCTCGATGGGCGTCGCCGCGATGCTGCGCTCGCCGATGCTCTCGCTGGGCATCCTGATGCCGTTCTTCTTCCTGATCTCCAACATCCTGGGCAATGTCTCGGCGACGAAGAAAATCGGCCGGTTCCTGCCGGACCAGGCCGGCAGCAAGATCATGCAGGTGGTCACTCCGATCGACGACGACACCCCCTACGGTCCCTGGGGCGGGCTCGGGATCATGGCGCTGTGGGTGGCGGCCGCCCTGATCGGCGGTTATGTCCTGTTGAAGAAGCGGGACGCGTGACGCGAGGAGCCCTGTCTTTCCTGTGAGCGGAACCGTCAGCGCCCCGATAAGCTCCTAACTCTTACGGGGGGCGTGTGCCCCGCTGTCCTGAACCTTGCGATGGGTGCGGAGCATGATCGAGGCAGTCGGCCTGACCAAGCGCTACGGCGACAAGACCGCTGTGTACAACCTTTCCTTCCAGGTGCGTCCCGGTACCGTCACCGGCTTCCTGGGCCCCAACGGCTCGGGCAAGTCGACGACCATGCGGATGATCCTCGGGCTGGACAACCCCACCTCGGGGCAGGTGACGATCGGCGGCTACCCGTATCGCAGGCTGCCCAACGCGGCCCGCCAGGTCGGTGCCCTGATCGACGCCAAGGCGGTGCACGGCGGACGGGCGGCCCGCAACCACCTGCTGTGCCTGGCCCAGCTCTCCGGGATCCCGGCCCGCCGGGTGGACGAGGTGCTGGGCGTGGTCGGCCTCCAGGACGTGGCCCGCAAGCGGTCCAAGGGCTTCTCGCTCGGCATGGGCCAGCGGCTCGGGATCGCGGCCGCGCTCCTCGGCGACCCCCAGGTGCTGCTCTTCGACGAGCCGGTCAACGGGCTCGACCCCGAGGGCATCCTGTGGGTGCGCAACCTCATGAAGGCACTGGCGGCGGAGGGCCGTACGGTCTTCGTCTCCTCGCACCTGATGAGCGAGATGGCGCTGACCGCGGACCACCTCATCGTCATCGGGCGCGGGCAGCTGCTCGCCGACATGAGCATCCAGGACTTCATCGCGGCGAACTCCGCGGGCTTCGCGCGGGTGCGCACCCCCGACACCGAGCCGCAGCTGCGGGAGAAGCTGTCGGCCGCGATCACCGAGGCGGGCGGACACGTCCTGCCGGAGCAGGACGGAGCGCTGCGGGTCACCGGGCTGCCCCTGCCCCGCATCAGCGACATCGCGCACGACACGGACGTACGCCTGTGGGAGCTGTCGCCGCACCAGGCCTCGCTGGAGGAGGCGTACATGCGGATGACGCAGGGCGCGGTGGACTACCGCTCGACCACCGACCAGAAGGCGGGGCTGATGCAGCCCCTGCCGCCGGGCGCGCAGCCCCCCATGCCGGTACCGGGCCAGGGCCAGCCGGGCTGGTACGCCCCGCCGCCGCCCCAGCAGGGCGGGCAGCCCTTCGGGGGCCCGCAGGGCCAGGCACAGCCCGGCTCGTACGGCGGCCCCGGCGCGGGCACGCCCAACCCCTACGCCCAGCCGGGCCCCACGGCCCCCCAGGGAGGCCCCCAGCCCCCGGCACAGGCTCCCGGGGCACAGCCGCAGACCCAGGCGCACGCCGCCCAGCCTCCGGCCGCCGCACCCGTGCCCCACTCCCCGGCGGCCGCACCCGCACCGCAGGCCCCCGCACCCGCTCCGGAGCAGGCGTCGCCCACAACCGCGGCCGCGTCCGCCCCGACCGCCGCTCCTGCCCCGCAGGCATCAGCCCCCGCCACCCCGACCGAGCCCGAGGACGCCCGATGAGCACCCCGCAGCCTTCGATGCCGCAGGCCCAGCCCGCCGTGCCGAACTGGCAGGCGGCGAGCGGGCCGTCGTACGCCGGTTACACCTCGCCGATCCCCGTCGTGCGCACGCACCTCGGGCACGCCATCGCGTCCGAGTGGACGAAGATCCGGTCGGTGCGGTCGACGATCTGGACGCTGGGCGTGTTCGTCGTTCTCAACGTCGGGATCGGCCTCGCGGTCGCCGCGCTGCTCGCGGCCAACGCGTCCCAGGAGAGCCTGCGGGACGAGAACCCGCTGTCGTTCGGGTTCTTCGGTCTGCTGCTCGGCAGCATGTGCGTGATCACGCTCGGCGTGCTGACCACGGCGTCGGAGTACGGCACCGGGATGATCCGTACGACGATGGTCGCCTGCCCCTCGCGCGGCCGGGTCCTCGCGGCGAAGGCGGTCGTGTTCTTCGCCGTCGCCTTCGTGACCACCCTCGTCTCGGTCCTCGTCGTCGCCCTCGCGGACGTGGCCCTGCTGGACAGCGCCCGCACCCCGACCGGCCAGGAGTGGCTGAAGGGCACCGTCGGCATCTCGCTCTACATCGCGCTGCTCGGGCTGCTCTCGCTGATCGTCGGCTCGATCATCCGGCACTCGGCGGGCGCGATCACCCTCATGATCGGTGTCGTGCTCGCCCCGCTGGTCATCGCGCTGTTCATGTTCTCGCAGTCCCTGGAGGACGTGCGGCAGGCGCTGTTCGAGTACTCCATCCCGAGCCAGCTCAGCGTCTTCTACTCCAACTCCCTCACCGAGTCCGGCCCTTCGGGCTGGGACCCGCTGTGGATCATGCTCGGCGTGACGGCCGCGGTGTTCGCCGCCGCGTTCGCGCTGCTGGAGAAGCGGGACGTGTAGAGGAGCCCCTTCGAGGCTCAGAACTTCGGCGCGTTACGGGACCGCTGCACCCGCGTGGTGCGGCGGTCCCGCGCGTTCCAGCACGCCTTGTGCCAGTGTCTGCGCTCGTCGACGCCCGAGTGGTCCGGCCAGGCCACCACGTGCGGGACGCCGTCCGGGATCATCTGGTCGCAGCCCGGGCAGCGGTACGTCTTGCCCTGCGCGCTCGCCCCCGCCACATGCCGGACGTTCCAGTCCTCGCCCTGCCAGTGCGTCGAGGACTGGAAGCCGCCGTACCGGCCGGAACGGTCGTCCTCGGCACTCCGGCCGGCCGAGTCCGACGAACCGGAACCCTTGGGTCGGTTGCGACGCGGGGACACAGGACACCTCACGGGGCTATACAGGAAGCAGGGACCGTGTCCAGCCTACGCGGGACACGGCGGGGTACGCGTAGGGCACCAACCCCCACAAGTCCCCCTCCGGGGCGACCCATTCTGCAGACAATCGGCAAATCTCCCCGCCAGGCCGTGTCCTCGGCACGTGTCAGGCGGTTATGCCGTGTGGGGGAGCTCCGTGTCGGAGCCAAGGAAGCAGGAAAAGCACATGCACGTTGGAAGTTTCGTGTTGGCGGCCCAGTTCCCGGGGCAGGGCCAGGGGGAGGCGCTGCACCGCGCGGTCCGCTCGGCCGAGGTCGCGGAGGAGGCCGGACTCGACGCGGTCTGGCTGGCAGAACACCATTTCGTGCCGTACGGCACCTGCCCGTCGGCGATCACCCTCGCCGCCTTACTGCTGGGCCGCACGCGTCGCATCCGGGTCGGCACCGCCGTGAGCGTGCTGCCCACGGTGCACCCCGTTCAGCTCGGCGAGCAGGCCGCGCTGCTGCACCTGACGAGCGGCGGACGCTTCTCGCTGGGCCTGGGGCGCGGCGGGCCGTGGGTCGACCTGGAGGTGTTCGGCTCGGGTCTGGACGCGTACGAGAAGGGGTTCCCGGAATCACTCGATCTGCTGGTGCGGTGGTTGCGCGAGCCGTCCGTCGGGGCGGACGGCGAGCGCTTCCGCTTCCGCGAAGTGCCGGTCGTACCGCGGCCGTCGGAGGCGCTCACGGAGACGGAAGGACCCGAGGTGATCGTCGCCTGCACCTCCCCTGCGAGTGTCCGGCTGGCCGCCGAGCGCGGGCTGCCGATGCTGCTCGGGATGCACGTCGGGGACGAGGAGAAGGCGGAGATGGTCGCGCTGTGGCGCAGGCAGGCGCGCGCCGCCGGCCACCCGCCGGAGAAGGTGCTGGACGCGCCGCACGTGTCGGCCGGTGTCTGCCAGCTCGCGGACCGGCGCACCGACGCGGTGGAGACGCTGATGAAGGCGATGCCGGGCTGGCTCAGGCAGGGGCTCGGCGCCCACATCACCGTCGACGGCCGCGCACGGCAGATGCGCGATCCGGTGGCCTACACCGAACTGCTCTGCGGACTGCACCCGGTGGGGACCCCGCGGCTCGCCGCCGACCGCCTCGCGGCGACCAGCGAACGGACGGGCGTCTCCCGCTTCGCCCTGCTCGTCGAGGGCTCGGGAGACCTGGCGGCCACCGAGGAGAACGTACGGCGGCTGGGTGCGGAAGTGCTGCCGAACCTGACCTGAAACGAGACAACCCTGTCCGGCGGGAGCTTGCCGCCCCGGTACTGATGCACCTCCCGCGTACGGAGCGGCAAGCAAGCGGCGCCGCGTCAGCAGTCCCGGAACTCCGGAGACTGGTTCAGCAGCTGACTGCGCACCGAGGTGAAGCGGACGAGCGTCTCGTCGACAGAGGAGTCCAACGGGAACACCGCCACCCGGTGGCAGTTCTGGAAGGCCAGCCGCACACCGAAGTGCCGCTGCAGCGCGCCGCGTATCGCGTCACTCGCAAGCGCACGCAGCAGCTGACCGCGTGCCTGCTCGTCCGGCGGGGGCGTCTGGTTGTCGGCGAAGTTGCCGCCGTCGACCTTCAGCTGGGCCACCAGGGAGCTGATCATCTCCCACGCGTAGGGCAGGGAGGTCCGGACGCAGTCGACGAATTCGGCTTCGTCGACCTCGCCTCGCTCGGCCTTCTCGAGTAGGGCCGGTGAGACGTCGAGCGACATGGGTTCTCCTCTCGCACCCCTGAGTCCTCAGGGGTTGCCGGACAGATGAGGGACGCCGCGCTGCCGGACACGCTCAGTACATGCCTCGCGACCTCCCGTTTACTACGGTAGGCAACGGACCGTGACGGCACCAGGAGAATGCGAACAAAGGGCACTCCCAACAGGCCCACAATCGGCCACAAGTGAACAGGGTTTCTCCACAGCCTTACGGGCCGAATCGCGTGGACATGCGCCCGTCGAGTAGCGTTGCCGACCATGCGTCTCGTCATTGCCCGGTGTTCCGTCGACTACGCGGGCCGGCTCACCGCCCACCTGCCCTCGGCCCCCCGTCTCATCCTGGTGAAGGCCGACGGCAGCGTCTCCATCCACGCCGACGACCGGGCCTACAAGCCCCTGAACTGGATGTCGCCGCCCTGCACGTTGAAGGAGGGGGCCGGCGAGGAGGAAGGCGTCTGGACCGTCATCAACAAGGCGGGCGAGAAGCTCATCATCACGATGGAGGAGGTTCTCCACGACTCCTCGCACGAACTGGGCGTCGACCCCGGCCTGATCAAGGACGGCGTGGAAGCACACCTTCAGGAGCTGCTCGCCGACCGCATCGAAACGCTCGGCGAGGGCTACACCCTGATCCGCCGTGAGTACATGACGGCCATCGGCCCGGTCGACATCCTGTGCCGGGACGCCGAGGGACAGACCGTCGCGGTGGAGATCAAGCGGCGCGGCGAGATCGACGGCGTGGAGCAACTCACCCGCTATCTCGACCTGTTGAACCGCGACCCCCATCTCGCCCCGGTCCGCGGCATCTTCGCCGCCCAGGAGATCAAGCCCCAGGCCCGCGTCCTGGCCACCGACCGCGGCATCGGCTGCACGGTCCTGGACTACGACGCGCTGCGGGGCATCGAGGACGACAAGCTGCGGCTGTTCTGACAGCGCCTTCTCTCCTACGAGGACGAGGGCCGGGTCCGTGTGACGGACCCGGCCCTCCTGTGTGTCCCTGCTCCTAGATGACCGTCCCGCTCGGCGAGCTCGCGGTGCCGCTCTCGGGGGCACTGGCCGAGCTGGACTCCACGGGGGCGGTGGAGGCGGGGCCGCTGGCCGAGGTGGAGTTGCTCGGGGTGGTGTCGGTCGGGGTGGGCGTGGGCGTGGGAGTGGGTGAGCCCGATGGCCCGGTCGGCGACGTGGACGGGGTTCCCGGATCCGTCGGAGTCGACGGTGTCGACGGCTTCGACGTCGAAGGCTTGGGAGTCGACGGCTTCGGCGAACTCGGCGTGCTCCCCGTCCCCTTCGTCCCGCTCGGATCGTCGCTGGGCTCAGCGCCGCCCGTCGGGGTCGGGTCGTCCGAGGTCCCGTACGTCCCGTCGGGCCCCGGGTCGGTCGGACGGGAGGTGGCCGTACCGGTGTCGCCCTTGCCGTCGTCGTTCTTCGGGACGTCCGCCCCGAGGTTGCCGTCGTCGATGCCGACGCTGGCCGACGGGTTGACGCCGACCTGGTCGGACGGGGCGTTGGGGTCGTTGTCGGAGGTGGCGCCCAGGGTGACGACCGTGCCGAGCACCGCGACCAGCAGCGCGCCCGCGCCGGCCGCGACGAGGTTGCGCTTGGCGAGGCCCTTGAGTCCGCCGCGGGCCTTGCGGGAGGGCGCGGGCGTGGTGGGCGAGCGGTGGACGACGATCGTCTGCGAGTCGGCCGGGGGCTGGAGCGGCGGGAAGGCGGCCGGGACTCCCCCGGGCGGTGAGGCGGACTCGTCGTACCGGGCGTCGGGCACCTCCTCGCCCGCCGTCGCGCCGAGGGCCGCCGCCAGGCCGGGCGCGCTGCCGTCCCGGTCGGAGACCAGGGTGAGGGCACGGCGGCCGGCGACGGTGCCGCGCTTGTCGGCGAGGGCGCCGCGCAGGCCGATGGAGGCCTCCAGCTCGGCGCGGGCCCGGTCGAGCTGTCCGCCGCAGAGGGCGAGGATGCCGAGCTCGTGGTGGAAGTAGGCCTGTTCGGACACCTCCCCGGCGAGCCGGGAGGCCTCGGAACCGGCCCGCAGCGAACGCTCCCAGGCGCCCCAGTGGCCGCCGGCGGCGAACGCGGGCGCCGCCGTGCGGGCCAGCTGCACGGTGACGGCCTGCTCGCCCTCGTCGGGCGCGGTGGTACCCGGGACCAGGACGGCGAGGGCGGCGAGCAGGGCGTCGGCCTCGGCGCACACCCGCTCCGGGGTGACCGAGGGGTGCCCGGCCCACCAGCTGTAGTGCTGGGCGGCGGTGAGGGCGCGGCTCTCGGTGTCGTCGCCGTATCCGGCGGCCTCCAGCTGGGCGAGGACTCCGGCGGCGAGCCGGTAGCGGGAGCCGACCGGGGAGACCAGACCGCAGTCCGCGAGCTCGCCGAGGGCGGCGTCCGCGTGGGTGTCGCCGATCAGCGCGGGCAGGTGCGCCTGGTGGGGCACCTCGCCGCCGAGCGCGACGGCGAACCGCAGGGTGGCGCGGGCGGACCCGCTGAGCCGGGAGGCGAGCAGCGGGGCGGGGGCCGCGGCCTCGCCGAGCGCGGGCAGCGGTATCTCCTCCCCCTCGTCGGGGGCGAACGGGGTGTCGATCGGGGCCGCGTCCGCGAAGACGCCGAACTCGTCGACGGCGTTGGCCCCGGCCCGCAGCCGGTCACGCTGCCTGAGCAGGGCGCCGGCCTGGACGAAGCGCAGGGGCAGGCCCTCGGACTCGAACCAGAGGTCGCCCGCCCAGTTCGCCTCCTCCTCCGTCAGCACCCGGCCGACGGAACGCTCCAGGAGTTCCACGCCGTCGGCGCGCTCCAGGCCGCTGAGGAAGACCTCCTCGACGGCGGAGTCGGCCGAGGGCGCGGGCACGTCGGGCGTCGCGCCGATCACGAAGGCGCACTCGGGGGTGGCGTCCAGCAGTTCGTCGAGGGCCGCGCCGCCGAACTCGATGTCGTCGAGGACGACGACCGCGCCGATCTCCCGGACGCAGGAGAGCAGCTCCTCGCGGTCGGGGCGGTGCAGGGGCGCGTCGAAGACGGCGTAGAAGAGGTCGTACAGCAGCTCGTTCGCCGTGCGGTTGAAGCCGGTGAGACGGACCACGCCGTCGGGGGCGAGGTCCGAGCAGTCCTCGGCGACGACGTCGAGGAGGCTGGTGCGGCCGGATCCTGCCGGGCCGGTCAGGCGCACCGAGCGGCCGCGGGCGAGCAGCCGTACGAGTCGCTCGCGCTCGTCCTGGCGGGCCAGGAGGGGCAGCGCGGTGCGGGTGGGTCCGGGCGGGACGGGCGGGCGGGCCGCGCGGTCCACCTCCGCGCGTTCCGCGGCGCCGAACTTCTCGGGCCGTCCAGGGCGCTCGCCGGGCGGGCAGGCCTCTATCTCGCTGCCGTCGACGGGGTTGACGGTGAGCAGGAAGTCGCCGGCGACGAGCTGCACGGTGCGGGCGAGCGCGGGCGAGTGCTGGCCGAAGTCGGATGTGAGGGAGTCCCTGGGAGGCCGCTGACGCGGCGAACCGCCGTCGTCGTCATGGCCGTACTCCTCGGGTCCCCGGTTGTTCGGGTCCATAGGTTCAAGCCCCCCAAAAGCGTCTCGTGTGCCGTCAGTGGCCCCTCCCGGCCTGCAGCACACCGCGCTGTCGCTTCTGGTCCGGGCCCGCTGGAAGGGATGCAGACAGCGGGCGACCGAACCCTAAACCTTCGCACAGTATCTACGACAGCCCGGGGTACCGCGCCGTCCGAGACGTCACAGTCTCGTGAGGATTGCGCGGGACCTGCGTTTCGCCACGTCGGCCCGGGTCAGACGCGGGGCAGCGACTCCACGCCGATGCCGCCCTCGATCGCCAGGATCCGGTGCAGCCGGGTGGCGACCAGGAGGCGTTGCATCTGCGGCGGTACGTCGCGCAGCACCAGCCGGCGGCCGCAGCGCCCGGCCCTGCGGTGGGCCCCCATGATCACCCCGAGACCGGTGGCGTCCCAGGAGTCCAGCTCGGACAGGTCCAGCACCAGGTCGCCGACTCCGTCGTCGACGGCCGAGTGCAGGACCGTACGGGCGTCCGCCGCGCTGCGGACGTCGAGGCGGCCCCCGACGACCAGCTCGGCGTGGTCGCCCCTGATGTACATATGCGCTCCCCGTGAGTGCGTGCAGTACTCCACGAATCTGAATGTCCAGTGATGACACCTCTGACTGCGCGGAGCGGTCGGAGGTTGCCGTCTGTAAGCGAACCGATACCGAATTCACCCCAGAGTGTGAAACTCGTGGGGCTTGTGCGGTTACGGGGACGGAAAAAGCCGTCAGTGCTTGTAGAAGCCCTGCCCGCTCTTGCGTCCGATGTCACCGGCGTCCACCATCCGGCGCATCAGCTCCGGCGGGGCGAACTTCTCGTCCTGGGACTCGGTGTAGATGTTGCTGGTCGCGTGCAGCAGGATGTCGACGCCGGTCAGGTCCGCCGTGGCGAGCGGGCCCATGGCGTGGCCGAAGCCCAGCTTGCAGGCGAGGTCGATGTCCTCGGCGGTCGCGACGCCCGACTCGTAGAGCTTGGTCGCCTCGACGACGAGGGCGGAGATGAGACGGGTGGTCACGAACCCCGCCACGTCCCGGTTCACGACGATGCAGGTCTTGCCGACGGACTCGGCGAACTCCCGCGCGGTGGCGAGGGTTTCGTCGCTCGTCTTGTAGCCGCGGACCAGCTCGACGAGCTGCATCATCGGCACCGGCGAGAAGAAGTGCACGCCGACGACCCGCTCCGGGCGCTCGGTGGCCGCCGCGATCTTGGTGATCGGGATCGCGGAGGTGTTGGAGGCGAGCACGGTGTCCGGGCGCACGATCTTGTCGAGCGCGCGGAAGATCTCGTGCTTGACCTCCAGCTTCTCGAACACGGCCTCGACGACGACATCGGCGTCGGCGGCCGCGTCCAGATCGGTGGTCGCGGTGATCCGGGCGAGGGCCGCGTCGGCGTCGTGCGCCTCCAGCCTGCCCTTGCCGACGAACCTGTCGTACGAAGCCTTGATGCCGTCGGTACCGCGTTTCAGCGCCTCGTCGGTGACGTCCCTCAGAACCACGTCCCAGCCCGCCTGGGCGGAGACCTGAGCGATGCCGGAACCCATCAAGCCGGCGCCGATGACGGCAAGCTTCCGTGCCACTGTTGCGACTCCCCTTTGAAACGCCTTACGCCCTGTTTACGTTGTCTCTGCGGCGGACACTAGCGCTCGGGAAGGGCTGTGTGACCGGTTAGTAATGCGCGTCACGTCTCATCTGACGGACATCACACCGGCGGGCGTCATCAGTGGTCTCGTACGGCGTAGTTGAGCACCTTGTCGCTCAACAACTCCTCCATGTCGTCGAGGAGCGCGAGTGTCTCTCGTGACACTTCGTCCGGTTCGCGCCCTGCGACCATCTCGCGTCCGATGCTGCCCATGACCGTCTGGTGGATCCAGTTGATCTGACCCGCGATCAGGGCGGGCAGCGGATCGTCGGGCGCGGCACCCGTCTCCTCCCGGAGGGTCGTCTCCAGGTTCTCCTGGACTTCCTGCTGGATGCTCCACAGCCGGGAGCGGAGCGGGGGTGCGTCGTGGATGACCCGCATGAAACGGTCATAGCCCGGCATCAGGCCGACCCGGGGCGAGACCGCCTCGACCTCGTCGCGCAGTTCCCTCAGTACGGCCGCCGCCGCCGACTCGCCCACGTCCCGCCCGCGCACCCAGCGAGAGAGGCGGTCGACGACGCCCTTGCTCCGGTCGAGGAAGAGGTCCTCCTTGGTCGGGAAGTAGTTGTAGACGGTGTTCACGGACACGTCGGCGGCGTCCGCCACCTCGGCGATCGTCACCGTGACGAAACCGTGCTCCAGGAACAGCCCCGTGGCGATGTCCGAGATCCGCTGCCTGGTCTCGCGCTTCTTCCGCTCCCTGAGCCCCTCTGTCATGGGACAAATGCTAGCTTCATGGGCCGTCTTAAATTTTGGGGCCATTGCAAACTTTCAGAGACTCTGTTTTTCTTGGCCCATGCCCATCATCAGTACGGCCTCGCTCGCCCGTACCTTCCAGACCCGGCGCGGCCCCGTGGAAGCCGTGCGCGGTATCGATCTGACCGTCCGCGAGGGTGAGATCCTCGGCTTCCTCGGCCCCAACGGCGCCGGGAAGACCACCACGCTCCGGATGCTCACGACCCTGCTCGAACCCACCGGCGGCGCGGCCACCGTCGCCGGCCACGACCTCGCGACCGACGCCGCCGGGGTGCGCCGGGTGTGCGGGTACGTGGCCCAGTCCGGCGGGGTGGACCCGCAGATCTCCGTACGGGAGGAACTGGTCACCCAGGGCCGCCTGTACCGCCTGACGAAAGCGCAAGCAGCGGCGCGCGCGGCCGAGTTGGCCCGCGACCTGGACCTCACCGAGCTGCTCGACCGCAAGTGCGGCACGCTCTCCGGCGGTCAGCGCCGCCGCCTCGACATCGCGATGGCACTCGCGCACCGCCCGAAGGTGCTGTTCCTCGACGAGCCGACCACCGGCCTGGACCCCGCGAGCCGCGCCGGCCTGTGGGACCTGGTCCGCCGGCTGCGCGACGAGCACGGCACGACCGTCTTCCTGACCACCCACTACCTCGACGAGGCCGACGCCCTCGCCGACCGCCTCGTGATCGTCGACCAGGGCGTGGTCGTGGCCGAGGGCACCCCGAGCGCCCTGAAACTGGAGTACGGCGGCTCGATCGACGCCTCGCTCCAGGACACGTTCCTCGCGATCACCGGCCGGGGTCCCCTCCCGGCCGACGCCGCCCCCGTAGCCGTATAGGAAAGCCATGCTTCTTCACGACACCGCGCTCGTCTACGGCCGCTACCTGCGCCAGTCCCTGCGCTCCCGCTTCGCGCTGCTGTTCGGCGTCCTGATGCCACTGCTGTACCTGGTGTTCTTCGGTCCGCTGCTGACCGGGCTCCCGCTCGGCGGGCGCGGCAGCTCCTGGCAGGTGCTGGTGCCGGGACTGCTGCTCCAACTCGGACTGTTCGGAGCGCTGTTCGCGGGCTTCATGATCATCCTGGAGAAGGGCCAGGGCATCCTGGAGCGCATGCGGGTCACCCCCATCAGCCGGCTCGCCCTGCTGCTGGGCAGGGTGCTGCGGGACGCCACGGTCTTCGTCTTCCAGGCGGTGCTGCTGGTGCTGGCCGCGGTCGCGATGGGACTGCGGGCTCCGGTGGCCGGCATCCTGATCGGCTTCGGGTTCGTCGCGCTGCTGACCGTCTCGCTGGCCTCGCTGTCGTACGCGCTGGCGATGAAGGTCCGCACGCCCCAGGAGTTCGGTCCGCTGGTCAACGCGGTCAGCATGCCGTCCATGCTGCTGTCCGGCCTGATGCTCCCGATGACCCTGGGCCCGGCCTGGCTGGACGTCCTCTCGCACTTCATGCCGTTCCGCTATCTGGTGGACGCCATGCGGGACGCGTACGTCGGCGCGTACACCACGGACCACATGCTGTACGGCGTCCTGGTCGCCGCCGGCTTCGCGGGCCTGGCCGTGACGGTCGGCACACGCGTGTTCCGCACGGCCGGGGCGTAATTACCCTGGCCCCATGGTCAATCTGACGCGCATCTACACCAGGACCGGCGACCAGGGCACCACCGCCCTCGGCGACATGAGCCGGGTCGCCAAGACCGATCTGCGGATCTCCGCGTACGCGGACGCCAACGAGGCGAACGCGGTGATCGGCACGGCGATCGCCCTGGGCGGGCTCGACGAGGAGGTCGTCGCGGTCCTGACCCGGGTGCAGAACGACCTCTTCGACGTCGGAGCCGACCTGTCCACGCCCGTGGTCGATAACCCGCAGTTCCCGCCCCTGCGGGTCGAGCAGTTCTACGTCGACAAGCTGGAGGCGGACTGCGACCGCTTCAACGAGCGGCTGGAGAAGCTGCGCTCCTTCATCCTGCCGGGCGGCACCCCGGGCGCGGCCCTGCTCCACCAGGCCTGCACGGTCGTACGCCGGGCCGAGCGCTCGACGTGGGCGGCCCTCGAAGTCCACGGCGACACGATGAACCCGCTCACCGCGACCTACCTGAACCGGCTCTCGGACCTGCTGTTCATCCTGGCGCGCACGGCCAACAAGGACGTGGGCGATGTCCTGTGGGTACCTGGCGGGGAGCGCTAGCCAACACGCCCCTCCGGCCGGGGGTCCGGGGGTTGCCCCCGGGAAATGGAGCATCCTGGCGCGCACGGCCAACAAGGACGTGGGCGATGTCCTGTGGGTACCTGGCGGGGAGCGCTGGCGAAACGGCGATCTGAGCGCTAGCGCTCGCGTTTGGGGAACAGTGTGTAGCTGGCGGCGATGATCAGGTTGATGGCGATCACCCACAGCATGCGCTGCTGCCAGGCGCGCAGTGACTCGGTCTGTCCGTCGCCCACGTACCAGACCGCGGCCTGGAGCAGGGCCACGGCGACCACCGCGGCGAGGATCCAGCGGCCCGCGACCTTCCACTCGTGGACGGCGCGAGCCGTGCCGTACTTCGGTGGCCTCACCGGTGGCGGACCGCCCGCGAACCGGTGGGCCACCCTGGCGTCCGCCCACTTGATCGTGGAGTGCCCGAGACCCACGGTGAAGCCGATGTAGACGGCGGCCAGGCCGTGCTTCCAGTCGGGCTCGGCCCCGTTCCTCAGGTCGACCGCGGTGACCGTGAACAGCACGAGCTCCAGCAGCGGTTCGCACAGCAGCAGGGCGAGTCCCACCCGTGGCATCCGCAGCCCGTAGCGGAAGGCCAGTCCGGCCGCGAGCAGCACCCAGAAGGCCACCTCACAGGCGATGATCAGTCCGACGACCACGACACGCTCCCTCCGTTCACCCTTCCAGGCTCCCGGCGCCCCCGGCCGCTTTCCTCGTCGGCGGTGAGGAAACCGCCGTACATCGAAAGATGCAGTCCGGGACCGTCCCCGGGGATCAGGCGCGGGGCGCGGACACCGTGTTGGATGAGGTCATGGCTCTCCCCCGCCCGCACCGCTTCGACGTGTACATCGCGGTCGGCGGGCTGCTCGGCGGTCTGCTGCTGGTGGGCATCGGTCTGAGCACCCGGCCCGCCGACGACCCGGTCACCCTCTTCGACGGCCCGTGGCCGGTCCTGGTGCCGCTCACCGTGCTGTCCGGCTGCGAGCTGCTGCGCCGGGCGGCTCCCCGCACGGCCCTGCTGACCGGCACCCTCGCGGTCTGCGCCGACGTCGTGACCCAGGGCAACCTCTCCACGGTCCTGATGTTCA
The DNA here is from genome assembly GCF_029893805.1 of Streptomyces sp. SAI-135. NCBI lineage: Bacteria > Bacillati > Actinomycetota > Actinomycetes > Kitasatosporales > Streptomycetaceae > Streptomyces > Streptomyces sp. SAI-135. The sequence continues at coordinate 6,197,000 of NZ_JARXYP010000002.1, read as the reverse complement.
CCGACGTCGTCTACGCGGCCGTGCTGTACGGCCCGCTCGCCTCGGCCCGGCGCATCCAGTGGATCACCGGGCTGCTCACGGTCGCCGGGACGCTGGTGCCCTTCGCGGTGTGGCGGGTGCCGGAGGCGCTGCTGATCGGCGTGGTCGTCGGGGTGGTGGCGTACGCGCCCGCCTCCACCGGCTGGATCGTGCGCAACCACCGTGACGCCGCCGAGGCCGCCCGGCTGCGCGCCGAACAGACCGCGTTGCTCGCCGAGATGGACCGTGCCCAGGCGGTGACCGCGGAACGGGCGCGGATGGCACGGGAGTTGCACGACATGGTCGCCAACCACCTGTCCGCGATCGCCATCCACTCCACGGCCGCCCTGTCGATCGACGATCCCGCCACCTCCCGCGAGGCCCTGTCGGTGATCCGGGAGAACAGCGTCGACGGGCTCGCCGAGATGCGGCGGCTGATCGGCATCCTGCGCGACGGCGACGACGAGCCCGCCGCCGTCCCCACCCTCGACGGCCTCGCCGCCCTCGTCGAGGGCGCCCGCGCCAACGGCCTGGACGTCACCCTGGACGCCTGCCACGACGGCACCGTGCCCGCTCCCGTCGAGCTCGCCGCGTACCGGATCGTCCAGGAGTCGCTGACCAACGCCCTCAAGCACGCCTGCCCCGGCCCGGTCACGGTGTCCCTCGCCGAGCGGAACGGTGCGCTGACCGTCGAGGTGAGCAGTCCGTACGGCGACCGGGACGGGCCGCGCGCCCCCGGCTCCGGTGCCGGTCTGGTCGGGATGCGGGAGCGGGCCGCGCTGCTGGGCGGCACGTTCGACGCCGGTCCCGAGGGTCCCGGCGGGGCGCGCTGGACCGTACGCGCCACCCTGCCCCTGTGTGAAGGAGTCCCCGAATGATCCGTGTGCTCGTCGCCGAGGACCAGGCCGCCGTCCGCGCCGGGCTCGTCCTCATCCTGCGCAGCTCCCCCGGCATCGAGGTGGTCGGTGAGGCGGCGGACGGTGAGCAGGCGGTGGCGATGGCCCGGGAGCTGCGGCCGGACCTGGTACTGATGGACGTCCAGATGCCCCGGCTGGACGGGGTGTCGGCGACCCGGAAGGTCGTCGCGGAGGGGCTCGCCGATGTCCTCGTGCTGACCACCTTCGACCTCGACGAGTACGTGTTCGGCGCGCTGCGCGCGGGCGCGTCCGGTTTCCTGCTGAAGAACACCGAGGCCGGGGATCTGCTGGACGCGGTGCGGACCGTGGCGCGCGGGGAGGGCCTGATCGCGCCCGCGGTCACCCGCCGGCTCATCGCCGAGTTCGCCGCCGGGCCGACCCGGGAGCCGACCGCCGATCCCGCCGTCCTGGAGACCCTGACCCGCCGGGAACGCGAGGTGCTCTCCTGTCTCGGGGAGGGTCTGTCCAACGCCGACATCGCGGGCCGCCTCGACATGGCGGAGGCGACGGTGAAGACGCACGTCAGCCGGTTGCTGGGGAAGCTGGAGCTGCGCAGCCGGGTGCAAGCCGCGGTGCTGGCTCAGGAGTTGGGGGTGTAGGAGCCGTATACAAGAGTGGTCCAGACCTATTGACCCGTGGTCCAGACCTTTCTATTCTCGCGGCACCGTGGGTGTGAAGGCTCAGTCACGCCCCCAACTCCCCTAGGAGGCGCACGATGCGCTTCAGACACAGAGCCGCGGCAGGATTCGCGACGCTGTTGCTCCCCTTCGCCGGCCTGGTCGGCCTCGCGAGCCCCGCCCAGGCCGCGACCTCCGCCACCGCGACCTACGCCAAGACCCAGGACTGGGGCACCGGCTTCGAAGGCAAGTGGACGGTGAAGAACACCGGTACCACCAGCCTCAGTTCCTGGACCGTCGAGTGGGACTTCCCCTCCGGCACCTCCGTCACCTCCGCCTGGGACGCCGACGTCACCTCCTCCGGCACCCACTGGACCGCCAGGAACAAGTCCTGGAACGGCACCCTCGCCCCCGGCGCCTCCGTCTCCTTCGGCTTCAACGGCGCCGGCAGCGGATCGCCCGCCAACTGCAAGCTGAACGGCGGAAGCTGCGACGGCGGCTCCACCCCGGGCGACGCGGCCCCGTCCGCTCCCGGCACCCCCACCGCCTCCGACGTCACCAACACCTCGGTGAAGCTGGCCTGGAGCGCCGCCACCGACGACAAGGGCGTCAAGAACTACGACGTGCTGCGCGACGGCGCCAAGGTGGCCACCGTGACGACGACGTCGTACACGGACACCGGGCTGACCGCCGGCACCTCCTACTCGTACACCGTCCAGGCCCGTGACACCGCCGACCAGACAGGACCGGCCAGCGGCGCGGTCGCGGTCAAGACCACCGGCGGCACCACCGACCCGCCGCCCACCGGCGACAAGGTCAAGCTCGGCTACTTCACCGAGTGGGGTGTCTACGGCCGCAACTACCACGTCAAGAACCTGGTGACCTCGGGCTCCGCCTCGAAGATCACCCACATCAACTACGCGTTCGGCAACGTCAAGAACGGTCAGTGCACCGTCGACGACACCTACGCCGCCTACGACAAGGCCTACACCGCCGACCAGTCCGTCAGCGGCACCGCCGACACCTGGGACCAGCCGCTGCGCGGCAACTTCAACCAGCTGCGCCAGCTGAAGGCCAAGTACCCGCACATCAAGGTGCTGTACTCCTTCGGCGGCTGGACCTACTCCGGCGGCTTCGGCCAGGCCGCGCAGAACCCGGCCGCGTTCGCCAAGTCCTGCAAGGCGGTCGTGGAGGACCCCCGCTGGGCCGATGTCTTCGACGGCATCGACATCGACTGGGAGTACCCCAACGCCTGCGGCCTGACCTGTGACACCTCCGGCGCCGCCGCCTTCAAGAACCTGATGTCCGCGCTGCGCACCGAGTTCGGCTCGAACTACCTGGTCACCGCGGCCATCACGGCCGACGGCTCCTCCGGCGGCAAGATCGACGCGGCCGACTACGGCGGCGCCTCCCAGTACGTCAACTGGTACAACGTGATGACGTACGACTACTTCGGCGCCTTCAACGCGCAGGGCCCGACCGCCCCGCACTCGCCGCTGACCTCGTACGCCGGCATCCCGCAGGCGGGCTTCAACTCCGCCGACGCGATCGCCAAGCTGAAGTCGAAGGGCGTGGCCTCGAACAAGCTGCTGCTCGGCATCGGCTTCTACGGCCGCGGCTGGACCGGCGTCACCCAGGCCGCCCCCGGCGGCTCGGCGACCGGAGCGGCACCCGGAACCTACGAGGCGGGCATCGAGGACTACAAGGTCCTCAAGAACTCCTGCCCCGCAACCGGCACCGTCGCGGGCACGGCGTACGCCTACTGCGGCAACAACTGGTGGTCCTACGACACTCCCGCCACCATCGCCGGGAAGATGACCTGGGCCAAGAACCAGGGTCTCGGCGGCGCGTTCTTCTGGGAGTTCAGCGGCGACACGAGCAACGGCGAGCTGGTGAGCGCGATCAACAGCGGCCTGAGCTGAACCACGATCCACTGAGGGCGCGCGGCCTGGTGCTGCGCGCCTTCGGCGTACTCCCCCCAGGGTCGTTCGGCCCACACCGAGGGACCATCAGCGGCCGATGGACCGCTCCCGACCGGGAACAATCAGTATCTCGACCGCAAGCGGAATGAATCATTCGGGGGGAAGAATGAAGCGCAGGTCCACCAGCAGGCGAGACTCCGGCAACCCGTCCACCAGGCCCAGGACGGCCTACGTGGGGATGTTCACCGGGACGACGGTCGCGGCACTCCTGACCGTCTGGCCCGTCAACGTCACCGTGACCCTCGACTCAGGCCACGTTGACACGCTGACCGGGGGGAGCTGCCTCCAGCCAGGCCAGAAACCCGGTCAGGGCGTCCTCGCTCATGGCGAGCTCGAGACGCGTGCCCCGGTGCAGACAGGTCAGGATCACGGCGTCGGAGAGGAGGGCCATCTCCTCCTCCCCGTCGGGGAGCCGGCGGCCGGCGACCTCGATCGCGGCCCGCTCCAGGACACGGCGGGGGCGATAGGCGTAGGAGAAGACGCGGTACCACTCGACACGGTCGCCGTTGTAGCGGGCGACGCCGTAGCTCCAGCCCTTGCCGCTGGTGTCGGGTTTCTCCGGCACGTCCCAGCGCAGTGAACAGTCGAAGGTACCGCCGGAGCGCTGGATGAGTCTGCGCCGCAGACCGAAGACGAACAGCCCCAGCACCACCAGGGCCACGACGATTCCGCACACAGTCAGAGCGAGGACCATCGACACCGACCTCCTCGTCTCCTAGGTACCTTCAATAGGTAACGGAACGGAAAAAACATCCAGATCTGCCTCAGCCGCGACCGGCTCCGGATCACTCCGGTGCCGGCCGCGGCTGAGGGACGTCATACGGCTCCGCGCTCGTTCAGCGCGTCGCCGCCGCACGCAGTCGTACGTCCGCGCGACGCTCGGCGGCGGCATCGCCCTCCGCCTTCGCGCGCTCCAGCTCCCGCTCCGCGCGCTGGACGTCGATCTCGTCCGACAGCTCGGCGATCTCGGCCAGCAGCGACAGCTTGTTGTCGGCGAACGAGATGAAACCGCCGTGCACCGCGGCGACGACCGTCCCGCCGTCGCTCGTGCGGATGGTCACCGGGCCCGACTCCAGCACACCGAGCAGCGGCTGGTGACCGGGCATGACGCCGATGTCGCCGGACGTGGTGCGCGCGACGACCAGGGTGGCCTCGCCGGACCAGACCTCTCGGTCGGCCGCGACCAGCGCGACGTGCAGCTCAGCAGCCAAGGTGGCTCCTCGGGTCACCACCCGGCGGTTGTGCCGGGTGTTGGTTACAAGTCTAGTGGGCGTGAAAGAGGGGGCGGGACGTGCCCCGCCCCCTCAGGTGTGAACCACAGGGTTCACGTCGAACTCAGGGCGTTCAGGAGACGCCGAGCTCCTTGGCGTTGGCCTTGAGGTCCTCCAGGCCACCGCACATGAAGAACGCCTGCTCCGGGAAGTGGTCGAACTCGCCGTCACAGATCGCGTTGAACGCGGTGATCGACTCGTCCAGCGGCACGTCCGAACCGTCGACGCCGGTGAACTGCTTGGCGACGTGGGTGTTCTGGGACAGGAAGCGCTCGACGCGGCGGGCACGCTGGACGACCAGCTTGTCCTCCTCGCTGAGCTCGTCGATGCCGAGGATCGCGATGATGTCCTGGAGGTCCTTGTACTTCTGGAGGATCCCCTTGACGCGCATGGCGGTCTCGTAGTGGTCCTGCGCGATGTAGCGCGGGTCCAGGATCCGGGACGTGGAGTCCAGCGGGTCCACGGCCGGGTAGATGCCCTTCTCGGAGATCGGACGGGACAGAACCGTCGTCGCGTCGAGGTGGGCGAAGGTGGTGGCCGGGGCCGGGTCGGTCAGGTCGTCCGCGGGGACGTAGATCGCCTGCATCGAGGTGATCGAGTGACCACGGGTCGAGGTGATGCGCTCCTGGAGGAGACCCATCTCGTCGGCCAGGTTCGGCTGGTAGCCCACCGCGGAGGGCATACGGCCGAGCAGGGTCGACACCTCGGAACCGGCCTGGGTGAAGCGGAAGATGTTGTCGATGAAGAACAGCACGTCCTGCTTCTGCACATCGCGGAAGTACTCCGCCATGGTCAGACCGGCGAGCGCCACGCGCAGACGGGTGCCCGGGGGCTCGTCCATCTGGCCGAAGACCAGCGCGGTCTTGTCGATGACGCCCGAGTCGGACATCTCCTCGATGAGGTCGTTGCCCTCACGGGTGCGCTCACCGACACCGGCGAACACGGAGACACCGTCGTGGTTGTTGGCGACGCGGTAGATCATCTCCTGGATGAGCACCGTCTTGCCGACGCCGGCTCCACCGAACAGACCGATCTTTCCACCCTTGACGTACGGGGTGAGGAGGTCGATGACCTTGACGCCGGTCTCGAACATCTCGGTCTTCGACTCGAGCTCGTCGAAGTTCGGGGCCTTGCGGTGGATGGACCAGCGCTCGCCCTCGTACTGCTCGTCGACGTTCAGCACCTCACCGAGGGTGTTGAACACCTTGCCCTTGGTGAAGTCGCCGACCGGGACGGTGATGCCCGTGCCGGTGTCGGTGACGGTGGCCTGGCGGACCAGACCGTCGGTGGGCTGCATCGAGATGGTGCGGACCAGGCCGTCACCCAGGTGCTGGGCGACCTCCAGGGTCAGCGTCTTCTTCGCGCCGTCCTGGGCCGGGTCGGCCACCTCGACGTGCAGAGCGTTGTAGATCTCCGGCATCGCGTCGACGGGGAACTCCACGTCGACGACCGGGCCGATGACCCGGGCGACGCGGCCCGTGGCAGCGGCCGTCTCAACTGTCGTCGTCATTACCTGTCACTCCCCGCGGACGCGTCGGCCAGGGCTGCGGAGCCACCGACGATCTCGCTGATTTCCTGGGTGATTTCGGCCTGGCGGGCCGCGTTGGCAAGTCGGGAGAGCGTGGTGATGAGCTCTCCCGCGTTGTCGGTGGCCGACTTCATCGCGCGCCGCGTGGCGGCGTGCTTGGAGGCGGCCGACTGGAGCAGCGCGTTGTAGATGCGGCTCTCCACGTAGCGCGGCAGCAGGGCGTCGAGGACGTCCTCCGCCGAGGGCTCGAAGTCGTAGAGCGGGAGGATCTCGCCCTTGGGCGCGGCCTCCTTGGCGACCTCTTCGAGGCTGAGCGGCAGCAGACGGTCGTCGAGCGCCGTCTGCGTCATCATCGAGACGAACTCGGTGAACACGATGTGGAGTTCGTCCACACCACCCTCGGCCGTGTCCTTCTCGATGGCCTCGATCAGCGGGCCCGCGACCTTCTTGGCGTCCGCGTACGTGGGCTCGTCGGTGAAGCCGCTCCACGACTCCGCGATCTTGCGCTCACGGAAGTTGTAGTGCGCGACACCACGGCGGCCGACGACGTAGATCTCGACCTCCTGGCCCGCGCGCTCCAGCCGTGCCGTCAGCTGCTCCGCGGCCTTGATGGCGTTGGAGTTGAAGGCGCCGGCCAGACCGCGGTCGCTCGTCAGGAGCAGCACCGCGGACCGCGTGACCGTGTCGGCCTTCGTGGTCAGCGGGTGCTTCGTGTTCGAGCCGGTACCGACCGCCGTCACCGCGCGCGTCAGTTCCTGCGCGTACGGCGCCGAGGCCGCCACCTTGCGCTGCGCCTTGATGACGCGCGAGGCGGCGATCATCTCCATCGCCTTGGTGATCTTCTTGGTCGCGGTGACGGATCGGATGCGACGCTTGTAGACCCGGAGCTGGGCTCCCATGAGTCAGGTCCCTTCCTTACGTCACTTGGCCGCGGCCGGGGCGTCCTCGCCGAGAAGCTTGCCGTCCGAGGTCTCGAACTGCTTCTTGAAGTCGGCGATCGCGTCGGCAACAGCGGTGAGGGTGTCGTCCGACATCTTGCCGCCCTCCTTGATGGAGGTCATGAGGCCCTGCTCCTTGCGGTGCAGGTACTCCAAGAGCTCCTTCTCGAAGCGGCGGATGTCGTTGACCGGGACGTCGTCCATCTTGCCGGTGGTGCCGGCCCAGACGGAGACGACCTGGTCCTCGGTCGCCATCGGCTGGTACTGGGCCTGCTTCAGCAGCTCGACCATGCGCTGGCCGCGCTCCAGCTGCGCCTTCGACGCGGCGTCCAGGTCGGAACCGAAGGCGGCGAACGCCTCCAGCTCACGGAACTGGGCGAGGTCCACGCGGAGGCGGCCGGAGACCTGCTTCATCGCCTTGTGCTGCGCGGAACCACCGACTCGGGAGACGGAGATACCGACGTTCAGCGCGGGGCGCTGACCGGCGTTGAACAGGTCCGACTCCAGGAAGCACTGGCCGTCGGTGATGGAGATGACGTTGGTCGGGATGAACGCCGAGACGTCGTTGGCCTTGGTCTCGACGATCGGCAGACCGGTCATCGAGCCCGCGCCCATCTCGTCGGAGAGCTTGGCGCAGCGCTCCAGCAGACGGGAGTGCAGGTAGAAGACGTCACCCGGGTAGGCCTCGCGCCCCGGCGGGCGGCGCAGCAGCAGGGACACGGCGCGGTAGGCGTCGGCCTGCTTCGAGAGGTCGTCGAAGATGATGAGGACGTGCTTGCCCTCGTACATCCACTGCTGGCCGATGGCCGAACCGGTGTACGGCGCCAGGTACTTGAAGCCGGCCGGGTCGGACGCCGGGGCGGCGACGATGGTCGTGTACTCCAGCGCGCCGGCCTCTTCGAGGGCGCCACGCACGGAGGCGATGGTCGAGCCCTTCTGGCCGATGGCGACGTAGACGCAGCGGACCTGCTTCTTCGGGTCGCCGGAGCGCCAGTTGTCACGCTGGTTGATGATCGTGTCGACGGCCAGGGCGGTCTTGCCGGTCTGACGGTCACCGATGATCAGCTGACGCTGGCCACGGCCGATCGGGGTCATCGCGTCGACGGCCTTGTAGCCGGTCTCCATCGGCTCGTGCACCGACTTACGGGCCATGACGCCCGGAGCCTGCAGCTCAAGCGCGCGACGACCACTGGTCTCGATCTCGCCGAGGCCGTCGATCGGGTTGCCGAGCGGGTCGACGACACGACCGAGGTAGCCCTCGCCGACGGCCACGGAGAGGACCTCACCGGTACGGGAGACCGGCTGACCCTCCTCGATACCGCTGAACTCACCGAGGACGATGGCGCCGATCTCGCGCTCTTCCAGGTTGAGCGCGAGGCCGAGGGTGCCGTCCTCGAACTTCAGCAGTTCGTTGGCCATGGCCGAGGGCAGACCCTCGATCTTCGCGATGCCGTCGCCGGCAAGGGTGACCGTACCGACCTCCTCGCGCGAGGCCGCGTCCGGCTTGTACGACTGGACGAAGTTCTCCAGCGCGTCCCGGATCTCCTCCGGCCGGATCGTGAGCTCCGCCATCTGGGTTCCCTGCTCTCCTTGTTGGGCCCGAAGTTTCACTTTGGGGGTCTGGGGGCGACCCCCAGGATTCTTCATGTACGGCCCAACCAGGGCCGTCGTCCGTACGTACTGCTATGAAGTTGCTGCTAGCCCGCCAGGCGGCGGCCGGCGTCCTCGATGCGGTCCGCGATCGAGCCGTTGATGACGTCGTCACCGACCTGCACCCGGATCCCGCCGAGGACCTCGGGGTCCACGTCCAGGTTGAGGTGCATCTGGCGGCCGTAGAGCTTCGCCAGGGCACCGCCCAGACGCAGCTTCTGCTGGTCGCTCAGCGGAACCGCCGAGGTGACGACGGCCACCATGCGGTCCCGGCGCTCGGCGGCGAGCTTGGACAGGGACTCCAGTCCCGCCTCCAGGCTACGTCCCCGGGGCGCGGCCACAAGGCGCGTCACCAGACGCTCGGTCGTCGCATCGGCGCGGCCGCCGAGCAGGCTGCGGAGCAGCTCGCGCTTGGCCTCGGCCGTTGCGGCGCGGTTGGTCAGCGCGGCGCGCAGCTCGGTGGTGGAGGAGACGATCCGGCCGAACCGGAACAGCTCGTCCTCGACGTTGTCGAGCTTGCCCCGCTGCTGCGCGGCGGTGAGGTCGGCGATGCTCGCCAGCTGCTCCAGCGCGTCCACCAGGTCGCGCGACTGCGACCAGCGCGAGCGCACCATGCCGGCGACGAGGTCCGCGGCGGCGCCGCCGACCTGCGTACCGATCAGACGCTGGGCCAGTTCGGCCTTGGCCTCGCCGGCCTGCGCCGGGTCGGTCAGGACCCGACGCAGCGACACCTCGCGGTCGAGCAGCGCGGTGACGGCGGCCAGCTCGTCGGCGAGCGAGCCGGCGTCCACGGACGTGTTGTCCGTCAGCGCGTCGAGACGCTCGCGTGCGGCTGCCAGGGCCTCGCGGCTCGCTCCGTTCATCGCGCGGCCTCGGCCTTCTCCTCGAGATCGTCGAGGAAGCGGTCGATCACGCGGCTCTGCCGGGCGTGGTCCTCGAGGGACTCGCCGACGAGCTTGCCTGCCAGGTCGGTGGCGAGCTTGCCGACGTCCTGGCGCAGCGCGGACGCGGCGGCCTTGCGGTCGGCCTCGATCTGCGCGTGACCGGCGGCGACGATCTCCTCGCGCTGCCGCTGGCCTTCCGCGCGCATCTCGGCGATGAGCGTGGCGCCCTGCTCCTGAGCCTCCTGGCGCAGGCGCGCGGCCTCGTGGCGGGCCTCGGCGAGCTGTGCCTTGTACTGCTCAAGGACGCTCTGGGCCTCGGTCTGAGCGGCCTCGGCCTTCTCGATACCGCCCTCGATGGCCTCGCGACGCTCTTCCAGGACCTTGTTGATGGTCGGGAGGAGCTTCTTGGCGAGGAAGCCGAAGACGATGACGAAGGCGATCAGGCCGATGACGAGCTCCGGCCACGGCGGAATGAGGGGATTCTCCTTCTCCGCCTCGGCCGCCAGCTGAACCAGTGCGTGGTTCACATCAGTGCCTTTCGTCGAATGGGGCTGTCGTCGTGGTTCGTCTTAGTAGACGAACGGCATGACGAGGCCGATGAGGGCCAGCGCCTCACAGAACGCGAAGCCGAGGATCTGGTTACCGCGGATGAGGCCGGCCGCCTCGGGCTGGCGGGCGAGAGCCTGGGTGCCGTTGCCGAAGATGATGCCGACGCCGACGCCCGGGCCGATCGCGGCGAGGCCGTAACCGATGGAGCCGAGGTTGCCTTCGACCGCAGCGAGGGTCTGGAGAGCGGACATGCCGGTTCTTCCTTCTCTTTCAGTGACCGGTGGGGGTTGGCCACCGGATGTCTCTGGGGGTGTGGCGGGGGCGGTGCTCAGTGGTGCTCGGCGAGCGCGCCCTGGATGTAGGTGCAGGTCAGGAGGACGAAGACGTACGCCTGGACCGCCTGGATGAAGAGCTCGAAGGCCGTCATCACGATGACCATCACGAACGAGACGCCGGAGTAGGCGATGCCGATGCCGTTCAGCATGTACCAGCTGGCGATCGTGAAGAGCAGCAGCAGGGTGTGACCGGCGAACATGTTCGCGAAGAGTCGCACGGCGTGCGTGAACGGACGGACCAGCAGGTTCGAGAAGAACTCGATGACCATGGCGAGCGGCAGCACGGCGCCGAGCGACTTGTCGTAGCCCGTCACGTTCTTGAAGAAACCGACGAAGCCGTGCCGCTTGAAGGTCAGCGAGACCCAGGTGATGTAGACGATCGCGGCCAGCACTGCCGGGTAGGCGATGATCGACGTCACCGGGAAGGAGGCCACCGGGATGATCGACCACAGGTTGAGCATCCAGATGAAGAAGAACAGCGAGACGGCGAGCGGTACGTACTTCTCGCCCTCCTTCTTGCCGATCGTCTCGTAGACGACGCCGCGGCGGACGAAGTCGTAGCCGGCCTCGGCGATCATCTGGAGCTTGCCGGGGACGACCTTCGGGCGGGCGAAGGCGGCCCAGAAGAAGCCCACGATGATGATCGAGCCGAGCAGGGCCAGCAGCATCGGCTTGTTGAAGTAGAGGCCGTTGCCGTCCGCGTCGCCCCACAGGGGCTCGAACATGAACGAGTGCAGGCCGGGAGCCGGGAAGCCACACCCGTCGAACAGGTGGCAGTCGGTCTCGAAGGCGAGCGTCTGCGTCGGGTCAGCACTCACCGCGGGCTCCTTCGTCGTGGCGCATAGGTACGGCAACCTCGTTGTGTCGGCGCGGCGGTAGGCCGCAGTTCGGCACGGGACTGGTGTAACGGATGTGGGGGCGGCCGGGGGGCATCGAGCCTCGCGTTCGAGCAGGCGTCAGCTCGGATGCCCGCGCCCGCGATGCCGCAGTTGGCACCGGACGATAGCAGGGTCTCTCAGTCGCATTTATCCCGGCCCTACCTCTCACGACGAGTGCCCCGTTTTTTCGGGCTTGGTGCCCGAATCGGGTTCGACGTAGAGGATCTTGGACTTCATGTGGGCGCGTGTCTGTGCGGCGATCCAGGTCAGGGTGCCGACGACGAGCGTGAGAGCGAAAGCCTTGGGGTGGAACAGCGTGGTGTTCTTGAACACCGCGACGAAGACGAACAGCAGCAGGATCTGAGCCGTGTAGAGCATCAGGCCCATCGCCTGGAAGAGGTGCGGAAGCGATTTGGCAGTGCGCTGCAGGACGTAGAGGCCGATTCCCATGAAGAGGATCACGACCAGCGTCGCCACTCCCGCCCCGACCGCGCCCTTGCCACCGGCGACCACACCACTGACGACGGCGGCGACAGCGCCGACGGCAGCCGTGGGCACGGCGGCCTGGGCCAGGATCCGGACGTCGTTGGACGGCATGGCGGCAACTCCGCTTTCAAAGGGGGGGTGTGTCGTCATGGACGAGCGTAGTCCCGGGCTGAGAGTGACCCTCACGCCAAGGGACCGTCGCACTACGGTCCTTCGGCTCCGTCCCGGGTTCTCGTGAACCGTATCACAAACTATTTGATGCGGTCTTTACCTAGATGGTGTGCCCACTGTCACACATGAGAGTGAAGCTGCGCGTCTGTGCAGAAACCCGGTCGAGTTGTCTGGTATAAGGGCGATTTGTCACCCCGCCGAACTCCCACGCGTTGGCAATGCTTTAGTCAGATTCTTACCTTGGGCGTCAGCGCGACGTCTCGGCCTTGCGCCTCTCGGGCACGCTGCGACCGGGCGCTCAGCGCGGTCGCGCCGTTGACACCCGCCACTCCCACGGCGACCGGGGCGCGCTGTTCCACCTCCACGGGCTCCGCGACCACCGCACGCCTGCGGCGGCGGTAGCGCGGCGGCACGATGTGCTGGGCCCACATCGGCACCCGCGGGGTGAAGCGCGGCAGCAGGAGCAGGACGAGCCCGATCGCGCTGAGGAACACCACGCCGAGCACGATCCACATGGACGCGGAGTTGACCGAGTAGGCCAGCGAGCCGAACGCGATCAGTGCCGACCAGAAGTACATGATCCACACGGCCCTGCTGTGCGAGTGCCCGATCTCCAGGAGCCGGTGGTGCAGGTGCCCGCGGTCGGCGGCGAACGGCGACTGGCCGCGCCAGGTGCGGCGCACGATGGCCGAGATCAGGTCGGCGGCCGGCACCGCGATGATGGTCAGCGGCAGCAGCAGCGGGATGTAGACGGGAACCGTCTGGTGCACGGCCGCCTTCTCCGACCCGGCGAACAGCTTCAGGGCGTCCGGGTCGATCTGCCCGGTGATGGAGATCGCGCCCGCGGCCAGCACCAGGCCGATGAGCATCGAGCCGGAGTCGCCCATGAAGATCCGCGCGGGGTGCATGTTGTGCGGCAGGAAGCCGATGCACATGCCCATCAGGATCGCCGAGAAGAGCGTCGCCGGGGCGGCCGCCTCGATGCCGTACGAGTACCAGATCCGGTAGGCGTACAGGAAGAACGCCGCCGCCGCGATGCAGACCATGCCGGCCGCGAGGCCGTCGAGGCCGTCGACGAAGTTCACCGCGTTGATGGTGATGACGACGAGCGCGACCGTCAGCAGGGTGCCCTGCCACTGGGTCAGCGCGACCGAGCCGACGCTGGGGATGGGCAGCCACAGGATCGTCAGACCCTGCATGACCATCACGCCCGCGGCGATCATCTGGCCGCCCAGCTTGATCAGGGCGTCGATCTCGAACTTGTCGTCCAGGACGCCGATCAGCCAGATCAGCGCGGCCCCGGAGAGCAGCGCGCGCGGTTCGTTGGACTTCTCGAAGACCTCGCTGAGGTTGGTCAGGTGGTCGGCGACCAGCAGGCCCGCGCACAGTCCGAAGAACATGGCGATACCGCCGAGCCTCGGAGTCGGTTCCCGGTGCACGTCACGGGCCCTGATCTCCGGCATCGCTCCGGCCACGATCGCGAACTTCCGTACCGGCCCTGTCAGCAGATACGTCACCGCGGCCGTGATGCAGAGCGTCAGCAGGTATTCACGCACAGGCTTCCCCACAGGTCTCGCTGGCCATCTCAGCCCCACACCCTAGCGACGCACGCATATGGTTGTGGACTTCCGGGTAGAGCCGATGGTTGCACGTGCGGCTGTGCCCGCAGGTGCGGATACCCTCGCTCAGGCCGGATACGGCGGAAATCCGCCGACCAGGTCCCGCACTTCTTCACGTGCCCGGGCGCTCTCGGCCTCGCCCCGCACCACCCCCGCGAGCAGGGCGGCGATCCGCTCCATCTCCTTCTCGGCCATGCCCTGGGTGGTGACGGCGGCCGTCCCCAGGCGCAGTCCGCGGCTGTCGGCGTGAGGCAGCGCACAGCAGTCGAGCACCATCCCCGCGGCCGCGAGCCGTCCCCGCGCCGTGCGCCCGTCGACGCCGAGGGGCGCCGGGTCGGCCGTCACGAGGTGGGTGTCGGTCCCGCCGGTGGTGACCACGAGACCCTCGTCGGCCAGGGCGGCGGCGAGGACCTTCGCGTTGGCGATCACCTGATGGGCGTACGCGCCGAACGCCGGGGTCGCCGCCTCGCCGAACGCGACCGCCTTCGCGGCGATGGTGTGCATCTGCGCACCGCCCTGGGTGAACGGGAAGACGGCCCGGTCGACCCGCTCGGCCAGTTCGCTCCCGCAGAGGATCATTCCGCCCCGGGGGCCGCGCAGCACCTTGTGCGTGGTGGCGCAGACGATGTCGGCGTACGGCACCGGATTGGGCGCCGCTCCTCCGGCGACGAGCCCGATGGGGTGGGCGGCGTCGGCGATGAGGTACGCGCCCACCTCGTCGGCGACCTCGCGGAAGAAGGCGTGGTCGATGTGCCGGGGGTAGGCGATGGAGCCGCAGACGATCGCCTTGGGCCGGTGGGTGCGGGCGAGGGCGCGCACCTGGTCGTGGTCGATGAGCCCGGTCTCGGCGTCGACGCCGTAGGGGACGAAGTCGAACCAGCGGCCGGAGAAGTTGGCGGGCGAGCCGTGGGTGAGGTGGCCGCCGTAGGGCAGGCCCAGGGCGAGGACGGTGTCGCCGGGGCGCAGCAGCGCGGCGTAGGCGGCGAGGACCGCCGAAGAGCCGGAGTGGGACTGCACGTTGGCGTGGTCGGCGCCGAACAGGGCCTTCGCCCGCTCCACGGCCAGCCGTTCGGCGACGTCGACGATCTCGCAGCCGCCGTGGTGCCGGGCGCCCGGATAGCCCTCGGCGTACTTGTTGGCCAGCGGGGAGCCGAGGGCGGCCAGCACGGCCGGCGAGCAGAAGTTCTCGGCGGCGATGAGCTGGAGCGTCGACGACTGCCGGTCCAGCTCCCCGAGCAGGATCTCGGCCAGCTCGGGATCCTGCCGCGTGAGGACGTCGGCGGTCTGGGGCGCATGGGTGACCGACATGGTGGACTCCGGGGCGTCGACGGTGACGTACGTCCAATGTAGGCCCGGGGCCCGTGGGGTGCCCGGTCGTTACGTCCTTGCGGGTACACCGGTGAGCGCGGTGACCACCGGATCCAGCGCCTCGTGTATCTCGTCGCCGATCGAGCGGAAGAAGGTCAGCGGGGCGCCGTACGGGTCGAAGACCTCGTCGGCCTCGGCGGTCGGGGCCAGGAGCCACCCGCGTAGAGCGGCCGCCGCGCGGACCAGGGCGCGTGCGCGCATCACCAGGCCGTCCTCCAGGGGCGGCAGGGTCGCCGGGTCTATCGCCTTCACCAGGCGGGTGAACTCCTTCAGGGTGAAGGTCCGCAGACCCGCCGAGTGCCCCATGGAGATCACCTGCTGGCGGTGGTCGCGGGTGGCGGTCAGGACGAGGTCCGCCATGATCACGTGTTCGTCCAGCAGCTCCCGTCCCGTGAAGCCGGAGGGGTCCGCGCCGAACTCGGCGAGCACGGTCTCCGCGTTGGCCTCCATGGGCGCGCCCTCGTGGCCCCAGGTCCCCGCGCTCTCCACGACCAGGCCGCCCCACAGCGGGTCGCCGAGCCGGTCCGCCAGGGCATGCCGGGTCAGCCGCTCGGTGATCGGCGAGCGGCAGACGTTTCCGGTGCTGACGTGGAGGATGCGGAAGCTGTCACGCGGGAGACCCGTGAAGGTCCGCGTCTCTTCCCCGTCCCATATGCCACGCCCCGCGTCAGGGGCCGTCAATTCGCCACCTCGAGGTCGGGTACGACCTTCCTGAGCTCGTCCGCGGAGATCGCGCCCGCGCGCAGCAGCAGGGGCACCTCGCGGGTGACGTCGACGATCGAGGAGGGGACGTTGCCGGGGGTCGGGCCGCCGTCGAGGTAGACGGAGACCGAGTCGCCGAGCATCTCCTGCGCGGCGTCGCAGGTCTCCGGCGAGGGGTGGCCGGTGAGGTTGGCGGAGGAGACCGCCATGGGGCCGACCTCGGTCAGCAGCTCGATGGCGACGGGGTGCAGGGGCATCCGGACGGCCACCGTGCCCCTCGTGTCGCCCAGGTCCCACTGGAGGGACGGCTGGTGCTTGGCGACGAGCGTGAGCGCGCCCGGCCAGAAGGCGTCGACGAGCTCCCAGGCCAGCTCGGAGAAGTCGGTGACGAGCCCGTGGAGGGTGTTCGGGGAACCGATCAGCACGGGCGTGGGCATGTTGCGGCCCCGGCCCTTGGCCTCCAGGAGGTCGTGGACGGCCTCGGAGGAGAACGCGTCGGCGCCGATGCCGTACACCGTGTCGGTCGGGAGGACCACGAGCTCGCCACGGCGGACGGCGGACGCGGCTTCGCGCAGACCGGTCGTGCGGTCGGTCGCGTCGTTGGTGTCGTATCGCCGTGCCATGTCTAGCGGGCCTCCTCGTACACGTACTGCGGGATGGAAGTGTGGGCCGTGCTCACGGCAGCGCCTTGCGGGCCGTCGCGAACCGGGGGCGGTTGTTGAGGTCGGGGTGGTCGGCCGCGTCGGCCCAGCCCCGCTCCTCGGTGAAGATCCACGGCACCTGGCCGCCCTGGGTGTCGGCGTGCTCGATGACCACGACACCGCCGGGGCGCAGGAGCCGGTGCGCGGTGCGTTCCAGACCGCGGATGAGGTCGAGGCCGTCCTCGCCGGAGAACAGGGCGAGTTCGGGGTCGTAGTCCCGGGCCTCGGGGGCGACGTACTCCCACTCGGTGAGCGGGATGTACGGCGGGTTGGAGATGACCAGGTCGACATGGCCGTCGAGGTCGGGGAAGGCGTCCAGCGCATTGCCCTGCCGCAGGTCGACCCGCGATCCCTCGACGTTCTTACGGGTCCACCGGAGGGCGTCCTCCGACAGCTCCACGGCGTGCACGCGGGAGCGCGGCACCTCCTGGGCGAGGGCGAGCGCGATGGCGCCGGAGCCGGTGCACAGGTCGACGATGCACGGCTCGACGACGTCCATCGCGCGCACGGCGTCTATGGCCCACCCGACCACCGACTCGGTCTCGGGCCGGGGCACGAACACCCCGGGCCCCACCTGGAGTTCGAGGTAGCGGAAGTAGGCGAGGCCGGTGATGTGCTGGAGCGGCTCGCGCTGCTCCCGGCGCGCGATGGTCTCCCAGTAGCGGGCGTCGAAGTCCGCGTCCTTCACGGAGTGCAGCTCGCCCCGCTTCACGCCGTGCACGAACGCGGCGAGCTCCTCCGCGTCGTTGCGCGGCGAGGGCACGCCGGCGTCGGCCAGCCGCTGGGTGGCCTGGGCCACCTCTGCGAGCAGCAGGTTCACGCAAGTCCTCCGTGTCGTACTCGGTCGTGCGTAGGTGCCTGTCAGGCAGCTGCCAGTTTCGCTGCCGAGTCCGCGTCGACGCAGGCCTGGATCACCGCGTCGAGGTCGCCGTCCAGGACCTGGTCCAGGTTGTACGACTTGAAGCCGACACGGTGGTCCGAGATGCGGTTCTCCGGGAAGTTGTACGTGCGGATCTTCTCGGAGCGGTCGACGGTGCGGACCTGGCTGCGCCGGGCGTCGGCGGCATTGCGCTCCGCCTCCTCCTGCGCCGCCGCGAGCAGCCTGGAGCGCAGGATACGCAGGGCCTGCTCCTTGTTCTGCAGCTGGCTCTTCTCGTTCTGGCAGGAGGCGACTACCCCGGTGGGGATGTGGGTGATGCGCACGGCGGAGTCGGTCGTGTTGACGGACTGCCCGCCGGGACCGGAGGAGCGGTAGACGTCGATGCGCAGGTCGTTGGGGTTGATCTCGACGTCGACCTCCTCCGCCTCGGGCGTGACCAGCACACCGGCCGCGGAGGTGTGGATCCGGCCCTGGGACTCGGTGGCGGGCACGCGCTGCACCCGGTGCACCCCGCCCTCGTACTTCAGGCGGGCCCACACGCCCTGGCCGGGCTCGGTGGCGCCCTGGCCGCCCTTGGTCTTCACGGCGACCTGGACGTCCTTGTAGCCGCCCAGCTCGGACTCGGTGGCGTCGATGATCTCGGTCTTCCAGCCGACGCGCTCGGCGTACCGGAGGTACATGCGCAGGAGGTCACCGGCGAACAGGGCCGACTCGTCACCGCCGGCGCCGGCCTTGATCTCCAGGATGACGTCCTTGTCGTCACTCGGGTCCCGCGGGACGAGGAGCAGCCGCAGCTTCTCCGTCAGCGTCTCGCGCTGCTCGGAGAGCTCCTTGACCTCGGCCGCGAAGTCCGGGTCGTCGGCGGCGAGTTCCTTCGCCGTCTCGATGTCGTCGCCGGTCTGCTTCCAGGAGCGGTACGTGGCGACGATCGGGGTGAGCTCGGCGTAGCGCTTGTTCAGCTTGCGCGCGTTGGCCTGGTCGGAGTGGACCGACGGGTCGGCGAGCTTCTTCTCCAGGTCGGCGTGCTCACCGACGAGTTCCTCGACGGCCTCGAACATCTTGGGCTCCTGAACTGCGTAAAGAAAGTGGGTGGGCGGGCGACCAAAAACGCCGGTCCCGGCGCACTCCGAGGAGTGCGGCGTGGACCGGCGCTGGTGGCTCGCTACTTCTTGGCAGCAGCCTTGCCGAAGCGGGCCTCGAAGCGGGCCACACGGCCACCGGTGTCGAGGATCTTCTGCTTGCCCGTGTAGAACGGGTGGCACTCGGAGCAGACCTCGGCACGGATGGTGCCGCTGGAGATCGTGCTGCGGGTGGTGAACGACGCGCCACAGGTGCAGCTGACCTGCGTCTCGACGTACTCGGGGTGGATGTCGCGCTTCAAGGTGTCTCCTATGTTCCGGGAGGGCACCGGGTCGCCACCGCGGGCTGCGGGAGCGTGAACCGGGGCCGACGTACCAGTCTGCCAGCACTGGCCGCATCCCCCAAAACGAGGGGGTGCCGCTGTCTATTCCCTCAGGAGGTCACGACGCCCTTGGCCTGGCCGGTGGCCGTGCCTTCGGTGGCGGACCTCGGGACCGGCCGGTCGTTCTCCAGGGCCGTCCAGATCTGCCGGGCCTTGGCGTCCTGCACGATGACCCGGTTCGGGTTCGCCGGGTCGTAGCGGACCGGCATGGTGACCATGGTCATGTCCGACGGGCTGATGCCCTTGAGGCCGCTCGCGAAGGAGACCAGGGAGTTGACCGAGCCGAGGTCGGAGTCGGTGGTGACGGCCTTGGTGGCGGTGTCGGCGAGGTCGTACAGCTTCTTGGGGTTGGTCAGCACGCCGACGCTCTCGACTTGCTTGACCAGCGCCTTGATGAAGGCCTGCTGGAGCTGGATGCGGCCGAGGTCGGAGCCGTCGCCGACGCCGTGCCGGGTGCGGACGAGACCGAGGGCCTGGGCACCGGTGAGCTCGTGCGTGCCGGCCTCGAGGTCGAGGTGGCTGTCCGTGTCCCTGATGTTCTCGGTGGTGGTGACCGTGACCCCGCCGAGCTCGTCGACCAGCTTCTCGAAGCCGCTGAAGTCGACCTCCAGGTAGTGGTCCATGCGGATGTCGGTCATGGTCTCGACGGTCTTGACGGCACAGGCCGCGCCACCGGTTGTGTACGCGGAGTTGAACATGACGTCCGTCGCGGCGTCGTGCTCCTTGCCGTCGGTGTCGGTGCACTCCGGGCGGTCGATCAGGGTGTCGCGCGGGATGGAGACCACGGTGGCCTTCTTGTGGCCCTCGTACACGTGGATGATCATCGCGGTGTCGGAGCGGGCGCTGCCGTCGTCGGTGCCGCCGCCGAGCTTCCTGTTGGAGCCGGAGCGGGTGTCCGAGCCCAGGACGAGGATGTTCTCGGAGCCGTTGTCGGCCTTCGTGGGCCGCTCGGTGCCGAGCATCTGGTCGATGTCGACGCTCTTGATGTTGCCGTTGAGCTTGAAGTACACGTAGCCGGCCCCGGTGCCGCCCACCACGACGATCCCCGCGGCGACCCAGGCGGCGACCAGCAGGCCCGTGCGCCCCTTGCTGCGGGGTTTGCGGCGGCGTCCCTTGCCACCCGGTTGTCCGGGTATCGGCGTGCTCTCGGCTGACATGTGCTCCTCGAATCTCGTCCGGTCGGTTACCCCCTGTTTTCAGGGTCAGACGTGGTCGCAGAAGACCCGTACCGCACCATGTTCGCTCCGCCTGGTCAGACGGGGAAACTCGAGAAAGGGTTGCACGACGTGCTGTGACCACCACGTGAAGCAGCGGTCACAGCACGTCACGGGAGAATCAGGGCAAGCCCTGTTCACCAGCGGTTTCAGCCAAAGATGTCGTACTGCTGGAAACCGGTGCCCAGGCTGGTCCTTGTGGCGAAGATCTCGCTGGTCGCCTTGCCGGTGCCCTTGTACAGGTAGAGCGTGCCGCCCGGGGTGCGGGCCACGAGGTCGGCCCTGCCGTCGCCGGTGATGTCACCGACGGCGTCGAAGGCGTTGTACGTCGTGCTGCTCCAGTTGCGCACCTTGACCCGGGCCGCGAAGACGCCCGTGCCGGCCTTGCCGGTGCCCTTGTACAGGTAGACGTCGCCGGTGCTCTTGTTGCGGGCGAGCACGTCCGCCTTGCCGTCGCCGGTGAAGTCGCCGTGGCCCAGCAGGAAGTTGTACTGGCTCCAGCCGCCGCCGACCTTCACCCGGGTGGCGAAGCTGCCGTCACCCCTGCCCGGGTAGATCCACAGGACGCCCCCGGAGTCGACCGAGAGCAGGTCGGCCTTGTAGTCGCCGGTCACGTCACCGGGCGTGACGATCCGGGTGCGGGTCCGCCAGTCGGTGAAGACCTTCTTCGGAGCCGCCCAGGCGCCTCCGGTGGACGACGGGACGAACCGCAGCCAGTAGACGTCACCGGTGGCGGAGACGCGGTACACGAGGTCCTGGTAGCCGTCCCGGTTTAGGTCGGTCTGCCGGACCAGGTTCACGCCGTTCCAGTCGCCCCAGGACTGCCGGGCGGCCAGGGTGGTGCCCTTGGAGTCCAGCTCGTAGCCGACCTTGGTGGAGGAGTTGCGCACCCACAGGTCGGCCTTGTGGTCGAAGTTCAGGTTGGTGTCGTCGATGCGCGGGTAGGCGGCGCCGACGTACTTGCTGACCTTGGTGAAGACGCTGTAGGCGCCCTTGGCGACGCAGTCCGTCACGTTCCAGGAGACGACGCCGACGATCCGCCCGTTCACGACGAGGGGGCCGCCGGAGTCACCGCTGCAGATGGCGGTCGTACCGGCGTCGCTGCCGCTGGCGGCCGGGCCCGCGCACGTCATGTGCCCCTTGATGAACCAGGAACCGTAGGCCGCGGCGCAGGTCGTGTCCGACTTGATGGGCAGCGTGGCCGTCTTCAGCGTCTCGGAGATGGCGTCGCTGGTGGAGCTGGTGCGGCCCCAGCCGTAGACCTTGGCGGTCTTGGCGCCGGTCGTGGCGGGGTCGTAGGAGGCGGTGTCCGTGGACGTCGTCATACGGATCGGGGTCGCCTTGACGGGAGCCGCCAGGGTCAGGACCGCGATGTCGTTGTCGATGGTGTCCTCGTTGTACGACGGGTGGTACCACTGCCGCAGCACGGCCGTGGCGGTACCGCCGTGCAGGTCGCCGTTCTCGGAGAGCAGCTGGGTGGCCCCGGTCACCACGGTGCCGCCGTTGGCCCAGTTCGCGCCCTTGACGCAGTGTGCGGCGGTGAGGATCTTCGTCGGCGCGACGACCGCGCCGCCGCAGAAGAAGCCGGTGTCGTCGCTGGTGTCCGTGGTGCCCTTGTTGTCGACGTACCAGAGCTGGGCCATCCACGGGGCGGAGCTGATGGTGGTCGTCGTACCGCCGATGATCATCGGCGAGATGGTGGAGTCGACCGTGCCACCGCCGGTCGGCGTCCGGGTCGCGGTGCGGGAGGCGTCCACGACGGCGGCCGCCTCGGCGATGCGCTGCTTCAGCTCGGCCTGCGTCGGCGTGGACACGGCGGCGGGCGCGGCCGGTGCCTGCGGTTCGGGCACCACGGTGGCGGCGTTCGCCGACGTGGCCAGCAGCGCGGCGGCCACGGCGACGGGCAGAGCGATCCATGCGCGCCGTCTGTGCCAGCCGGCGCCTCCGGACATGGGTATGCCCATGCAAGTCCCCCCTAGGGATCACAAGTTCACAGATCGAGAATTCGACCGAAGAGCGTGATCGTAAACCAAAGAGGGCCGCCCCCCGACAGTCGGGGGGCGGCCCTCTTCTGGAACGCTCGACGTCAGTCGCCGTTGCCCGGCGTCGGCGTCGTCTTCTGGATCTGCATCAGGAACTCGGCGTTCGACTTCGTCTGCTTCATCTTGTCGAGGAGCAGCTCCACCGCCTGCTGCTGGTCGAGGGCGTGCAGCACCCGGCGCAGCTTCCAGACGATCCCGAGCTCGTCGGGAGCGAGCAGGATCTCTTCCTTGCGGGTACCGGACGCGTCCACGTCCACCGCCGGGAAGATCCGCTTGTCGGCGAGCTTCCGGTCGAGCTTGAGCTCGGCGTTGCCGGTGCCCTTGAACTCCTCGAAGATCACCTCGTCCATGCGGGACCCGGTGTCCACCAGGGCGGTGGCGAGGATGGTCAGCGAGCCGCCGTCCTCGATGTTGCGGGCCGCACCGAAGAAGCGCTTCGGCGGGTACAGCGCGGTCGAGTCGACACCACCGGACAGGATGCGGCCGGAGGCGGGCGCGGCGAGGTTGTACGCACGGCCCAGACGCGTGATCGAGTCGAGCAGCACGACCACGTCGTGGCCCAGCTCCACCAGACGCTTGGCGCGCTCGATGGCGAGCTCGGCGACCGTGGTGTGGTCCTCGGCGGGGCGGTCGAAGGTCGAGGAGATGACCTCGCCCTTGACCGACCGCTGCATGTCGGTGACCTCTTCCGGACGCTCGTCGACCAGGACGACCATCAGGTGGCACTCGGGGTTGTTGTGCGTGATCGCGTTGGCGATCGCCTGCATGATCATGGTCTTGCCGGTCTTCGGCGGGGCCACGATCAGACCGCGCTGGCCCTTACCGATCGGCGCGACGAGGTCGATGATGCGGGTGGTGAGGACACCGGGGTCCGTCTCCAGGCGGAGGCGGTCCTGCGGGTACAGCGGGGTCAGCTTGTTGAACTCCGGGCGGCCGCGGCCGTGTTCGGGCGCCATGCCGTTGACGGAGTCCAGGCGGACCAGCGCGTTGAACTTCTCGCGCCGCTCGCCTTCCTTGGGCTGACGGACCGCGCCGGTGATGTGGTCGCCCTTGCGCAGGCCGTTCTTGCGGACCTGGGCGAGGGAGACGTACACGTCGTTCGGGCCGGGCAGGTAGCCCGAGGTCCGGATGAAGGCGTAGTTGTCGAGGATGTCCAGGATGCCCGCGACCGGGATCAGGACGTCGTCCTCGTTGATCTGCGGCTCCGGGCCGCCCATCTCGTCACGCCCACGACGGCCGCGGCGGTCGCGGTAACGGCCCCGGCGGCCGCGGCGGCCGCCCTCGAAGTCGTCGTCGTCCTGCGGGCCGTTGTCGCGCTGCTGGCGGTCCTGACGGCCGCCGCCCTGCTGCTGGTTCTGCTGCTGGCGGTCCTGACGGCCGCCGCCCTGCTGGTCGTCGCTCTTGCGACGGTCCCCACGGTCGCGGTCGCCGCGCTCACCGCGGTCACGACCACGGTCACGGCGGTCGCGGCGGCCACGGCCCTCGCCGTCACCGGCGTCGCCCTGCGGCTGCTGCGCGGGCGTCTCGGCCTTGGGCTCGCTCTTCGCCTCGGCCGCGACGGTCTCGGGGCTGCCCGCCGGGGCGCCGGCCTCGGCGGTGGCGCGGCGGCGGCGGCGCTCGGTGGGGGCGTCGTCCCCGCCGCGCTCGGCGGCCGGCTGGCCGGGGATCTCGATCTGCTGCTGGGCCACGGCCTTCTCGGCGGGGGCCTCGGCGCCCGTCTCGGCCTTCTTCTCGGCGGCCTCGCCGGTGCGGGCCTTGGAGGTGGCGCGGCGCTTCGGCTTGGTCTCGGCGGCGTCGCCGTCGGGCGAGGACGCGGCCTTGGGAGCCGCGGCACCTCCCCCGGCCTGCGCCTCCTTGATGACCTCGATCAGCTGGCTCTTGCGCATGCGCGCGGTGCCCTTGATACCGAGGCCGGATGCGACCTGCTGCAGCTCGGCCAGCACCATGCCGTCGAGGCCGGTACCGCGGCGCCGCCGGGAGCCGGCACCGGTGGCAGGCGCGGAGGCGTCCGTGGCGGGCGCGGCAGCGGTCTCCTCGACACGTGCGCCCATCAGATCGGTGGTGTCGCTCACGAAGGGTCCTTCCCTGGAGCGGACGTCGGCCTGTCTGGCTCGGCGACCGTTTGTGCTGTCCGACGTCGGTCCCATCCTTGTGGACCGTGCCGGGGCGGTGGTCCGCCTGAACGGCGGAGGAATGTGGTGACGGCGCTTCCGGGAGCCGTGGCACTGAGTGTCCGTGTCACGTGGCTTGGTCACACCGGTTCCGGAGCGTGCCCGGCAAGTCGCTCAGTGCTCGCGTACGAGGTACTGCCCATGTACGTCGTGCGGAACGCAGTGCGGCTTGGGAGGCTCCCGGAAGAATGTCTGTCCCGGACGGGGACGTGAAGCACCTCGCCATGGTGGGGTCGGGTGCAGACTTGAGATTAACACTACCGGATCCAACAAACATTCCCCCTCTCGAAATCCGGCACACGCCGGATCTCAGATGTCACTGGCGGCCGCGAGCGGGAGCACACAGGCTCCCTGGGCGTCGAGGTCCAGCCGGTTGGCGGCCCAGCCCTCGCCCGCCAGGTGGGCCACCTTGTCGGCGCTGTCCGCGTCGACCAGCGCGAGCACGGTGGGCCCCGCTCCCGAGATGACTGCCGGGACTCCGTCGGCCCGCAGCCGCTCCACCAGTGCGGCGCTCTCCGGCATGGCGGGGGCGCGGTACTCCTGGTGGAGACGGTCCTCGGTGGCCGGCAGCAGCAGCTCGGGGCGCCTGGTGAGGGCCTCGACGAGCAGCGCGGCACGGCCGGCGTTGGCGGCGGCGTCGACGTGCGGCACGGAGCGCGGGAGCAGTCCGCGCGCCGTCTCGGTCAGGACGGGCTTTCCGGGCACGAAAACCACCGGAACGATGGAATCGTGCGGCTCCAGCCTGATCGCCCGGGCGGCACCGGCCTCCATCCAGGCGATCGTGAAGCCGCCGAGCAGACAGGGGGCCACGTTGTCGGGGTGGCCCTCGATCTCGGTGGCGAGCTCGAGGAGCGCGGTGTCGTCGAGCCGGGCCTCGCCGCCTATGGTCACGGCGCGGGCGGCGACGATCCCGGCGCAGATGGCGGCCGAGGAGGAGCCGAGGCCCCGGCCGTGCGGGATGCGGTTGGCGCAGACGATCTCCAGGCCGCGCGGCTGGCCGCCCAGCAGGTCGAAGGCGGTGCGCAGGGAACGTACGAGCAGGTGGTTCTCGTCACGCGGGAGCGTGTCGCTCCCCTCTCCCGCGATGTCGATGTGCAGCCCTGAGTCGGCCACCCGGACGACGACGTCGTCGTAGAGCCCCAGCGAGAGGCCCAGGGCGTCGAAGCCCGGGCCGAGGTTGGCGCTGGTGGCGGGGACGCGCACCCGGACGGCGGCGGCGCGGAAGGCGGGACCGGCCATCTCTCGATGACTCTCCTTGAGCTGCGTGATTGTCGAATGACATTCGATGACGTACGAAGACCCTGCCGACCGCGGAGACGACGCGGCACCCCGCTGTACGCGAGGGCATATGCAGCGGGCGGGTTCGGTACAGCCTATCGAAGGAAGGTTCTGTGGCGACATAGGGCGCACAGGAGGCGCACGATGCGTGTCGTAAGCCCCCTGTGCACCCCCGGTGGGGAAGGCCCTGCCGTACGCCCGTCAGGGGTGCCGCGCGCTGCTACGCGAGCCCGAGGCGCTCGGCCGCCGCTGCTACGCGAGCCCGAGGCGCTCGGCCGCCGTCGCCGCGTCGACCGGCACGGTGACGGGCTGCGGGGCGCCCGCGACGGCCCAGTCGGGGTCCTTGAGGCCGTTGCCGGTGACCGTGCACACGATCTTCTGGCCCGGGTCGACCTTGCCCTGCTCGGCGGCCTTCAGCAGACCGGCCACCGAGGCGGCGGAGGCGGGCTCCACGAAGACGCCCTCCTGAGCGGCCAACAGCCGGTAGGCGCGCAGGATCTCACGGTCCGTCACCTCGTCGATGAACCCGCCGGACTCGTCCCGCGCCGCGAGGGCGTAGTTCCAGGAGGCCGGGTTGCCGATGCGGATGGCGGTGGCGATCGTCGAGGGGTCCTTGACGACCTCTCCGCGCACGATCGGGGCGCTGCCGGAGGCCTGGAAGCCCCACATCCGGGGGGTCTTCGCGGCCACGCCGTCGGCGGCGTACTCCTTGTAGCCCTTCCAGTACGCCGTGATGTTGCCGGCGTTGCCGACCGGCAGGACGTGGATGTCGGGCGCGTCGCCGAGCATGTCGACGATCTCGAAGGCCGCGGTCTTCTGGCCCTCGATGCGTACCGGGTTGACCGAATTGACCAGTGCCACCGGGTAGTTGTCGCTCAGCGAACGGGCCAGGGTGAGGCAGTCGTCGAAGTTCCCGTCGACCTGGAGGATCTTCGCGCCGTGCACGAGAGCCTGGCCCATCTTGCCGAGCGCGATCTTGCCCTGCGGGACGAGCACGGCGGAGACCATGCCCGCGCGTACGGCGTAGGCGGCGGCGCTGGCCGAGGTGTTGCCGGTGGAGGCGCAGATGACCGCCTTCGCGCCCTCCTCCTTGGCCCGAGTGATGGCCATGGTCATGCCGCGGTCCTTGAAGGAACCGGTGGGGTTGGCGCCCTCCACCTTGAGGTGGACCTCGCACCCGGTGCGCTCGGAGAGCACCTGCGCGGGCACGAGGGGCGTGCCGCCCTCGCGGAGCGTCACGACCGGCGTGCTGTCGGAGACGGGCAGCCGGTCCCGGTACTCCTCGATGATTCCGCGCCACTGGTGGGTCATTGCTGGTTACTCTCCTTCAACCCGCATGATGCTGGCGACACCCCGCACGGTGTCGAGCTTGCGCAACGCCTCGACGGTCCCGCCCAGGGCGGCGTCGGACGCGCGGTGCGTGACGACGACGAGAGACGCCTCGCCGTCCTTCCCCTGCTGCCGAACGGTATCGATGGACACCCCGTGCTCGGCGAACACGGTGGCGACCTGGGCGAGAACACCCGGTTTGTCGGCGACGTCCAGGCTGATGTGGTAGCGCGTGACGACCTCGCCCATGCCCTCGACGGGCAGGGCGGCGTACGCGGACTCACCGGGCCCGGTGGTGCCGCTGAGCCGGTTGCGGCAGACGGCGACCAGGTCGCCGAGGACGGCGGAGGCGGTGGGAGCGCCGCCGGCGCCCGGGCCGTAGAACATCAGCTGGCCGGAGGCGTCGGACTCGACGAACACGGCGTTGTAGGCGCCGCGGACGGACGCGAGCGGGTGTGTGAGGGGGATCATCGCGGGGTGCACGCGCGCGGTGACCGACCGGCCGTCCTCGGCGCGCTCGCAGATGGCGAGCAGCTTGATGGTGCAGCCCATCTCCTTCGCGGAGGCGAAGTCGGCGGCGGTGACCTCGGTCATGCCCTCGCGGTAGACGTCGTCGAGCCGCACGCGCGTGTGGAAGGCGATCCCGGCGAGGATGGCGGCCTTGGCGGCGGCGTCGAAGCCCTCGACGTCGGCGGTCGGATCGGCCTCGGCGTAGCCCAGGGCGGTGGCCTCGTCGAGGGCCTCCTGGTATCCCGCCCCGGTGCTGTCCATCTTGTCGAGGATGAAGTTGGTCGTGCCGTTGACGATCCCGAGCACCCGGTTGACCTTGTCGCCGGCGAGGGACTCGCGCAGCGGGCGGATCAGCGGGATGGCACCGGCGACGGCGGCCTCGTAGTAGAGGTCCTTGTCGGCCTTCTGGGCCGCCGCGTGCAGGGCGGCGCCGTCCTGGGCGAGGAGCGCCTTGTTGGCCGAGACGACGGAGGCGCCGTGCTCGAAGGCGGTGGTGATGAGGGAGCGCGCGGGCTCGATGCCCCCGATCACCTCCACGACGACGTCGATGTCCCCGCGTTTGACGAGGGCGGTGGCGTCGGTCGTGACGAGTTCCTGCGGGATGCCCTCACGGACCTTGGAGGGCCGCCGTACCGCGACCCCCGCGAGCTCCACGGGGGCCCCGATGCGGGCGGCGAGGTCGTCCGCGTGCGTCGTCATGATGCGCGCCACCTCTGAGCCGACCACTCCACAGCCCAGCAGCGCCACCTTCAGCGGACGCGTACGCATCATCCGACCTCGTTTCCTCATACCGTCTACGGTGGAACCAGTCTCACTCACCGGACGGGAGTTTCTGCCCCTCGTCCGGATTATGAGACATCTATTTCATTTGTCCGGGGGTGGAAGACCGCAGATCTTCCGTTCCCGGTCTTCCGTTCCCGGTCTTCCGTTCCTGGTCTTCCGTTCCTGGTCTGCGGCAGTTCATCCGACGTCGAGCCGCAGCAGGTCCTCCTCCGTCTCGCGGCGGACGATGACCCGGGACGCGCCGTCGCCGACGGCGACGACCGGCGGACGCAGCACGTGGTTGTAGTTGCTCGCCATGGAACGGCAGTAGGCGCCCGTCGCCGGTACGGCGATGAGGTCACCCGGTGCCAGGTCGGCCGGCAGGAACGCATCCTTGACCACGATGTCCCCGCTCTCGCAGTGCTTGCCGACGACCCGCGCGAGCATGGGCTCGGCGTCGCTGGTCCGGGACACGAGGGCGACGGTGTACTCGGCGTCGTACAGCGCGGTGCGGATGTTGTCCGACATCCCGCCGTCGACGGAGACGTAGGTGCGCAGCCCGTCGAGGGGCTTGATGGTGCCGACCTCGTACAGCGTGAACGCGGTGGGACCGACGATGGCGCGGCCGGGCTCGACGGAGATGCGCGGGGTCCGCAGCCGGGCCGCCTCGCACTCACGGCTGACGATCTCGGTGAGGGCCTTGGCGATCTCGTGCGGTTCACGCGGGTCGTCGTCGGAGGTGTAGGCGATCCCGAGCCCGCCCCCGAGGTCGATTTCCGGAAGCTCGACCCCGTGCTCGTCACGGACGTCCTTGAGCAGGCCGACCACGCGGTGCGCGGCGACCTCGAAGCCGGACATGTCGAAGATCTGCGACCCGATGTGGGAGTGGATGCCGATGAGTTCGAGGCTGTCGAGCTGCAGGGCGCGCCGCACGGCCTCGGCGGCCTGACCGCCGGCCAGCGGGATGCCGAACTTCTGGTCCTCGTGGGCGGTCGCGATGAACTCGTGGGTGTGCGCCTCGACGCCCACGGTGACACGGATCTGGACGCGCTGCCGCGTGCCGAGTTCACGAGCGATGTGGGCGACCCGGACGATCTCCTGGAAGGAGTCGAGGACGATGCGTCCGACCCCCTGGGTGATCGCGCGGCGGATCTCCGCCGTCGACTTGTTGTTGCCGTGGAAGGCGATGCGGTCGGCGGGCATGCCGGCGGAGAGCGCGGTGGCGAGCTCGCCCCCGGAGCACACGTCGAGGTTGAGCCCCTCCTCGTGCAGCCAGCGCACGACGGCCCGGGACAGGAACGCCTTGCCGGCGTAGAAGACGTCGGCGTCCTGGCCGAAGGCGGTGCGCCAGGCCCGCGCCCGGGCCCGGAAGTCGGCCTCGTCGACGACGTAGGCGGGGGTGCCGTGCTCCTCGGCGAGGGCCTTGACGTCGATACCGCCGACGGTGACCACACCGTCCTCGTTGCGCTCGACGGTCTGGGCCCAGACCTTGGGGTCGAGGGTGTTGAGGTCGGCGGGCGGCGCGGAGTAGTGGCCCTCGGGAAGGACGTCGGCGTGACGGGGCCCGGCGGGGTGTGCGGAACGGCTCATCTTCTTGACTGGCTCTCTGTTCTCAGAGGTGTTCGGGTGCGTCGATGCCGAGCAGGGTCAGGCCACCGGCCAGCACCGCCCCGGCGGCTTCGGCGAGCGCGAGCCGGGCACGGTGGGCGGCCGAGGGTTTCTCCGCACCGCGCGGGAGGACGGCGGCGAGAAGGGGAAGCACGGCATCGGCGACGGTGACGAGGTGCCGGGCCAGGCGGTCGGGGGCGTGGTGTGCGGCGGCGGCCTGGAGGATGCGGGGGTGATCGGCGAGGGCGTTCCGGAGGGGGGTCGGGTCCGGTACGGCCGCGGCCGCCTTGTCTGCGCCTGGTGGGTTCAGGTCCCCGGGCTCGGCGTGGAAGCCCAGGTCGGCGGCGTTGCGGGTGAGGGCCCGGGTGCGGGCGTATGCGTAACGGACCCGGAAGAGAGGGTTGCCCTCCCGCTGGACCAGGTGGTCGGCGCTGATACGGGGCCGGTCGTGGGGGGCGGGGTGGAGAAGCGCCCAGCGGGCGGCGTCGCGGCCGAGGGGGGTGGGGTCGGCGGGGGCCGGGGTGGGGCGGGTGTTGACGTGGAGGGGGGTGGCGGGGGTGGCGGGTGCCGGTACGGCGGTGGCGGGGGCCGGTACGGGGCGGACGTTGACGTCGGGAGGGGTGGTGGCAGGGGCCGTGGCCGGAGTGGTGGCAGGGGCCGTGGCGGGAGCGTTGGCCTCGGGGCTGCCGTGGGCGTCGACCTGGACGCCGAGGAGGTCGGTCCAGGCCGGTTCCGGGCCGGCGACGCAGCTGGTGCGGACGACGGCGCCCTGGGCACGGAGGATGCGGGCGACGGCGTCCATCACGACGACGGCGCGGACCTCGTGGGGCGCGTGCAGCCGCACGAGCTTCCCGGTGGGCCGGTCGGCGTGCCCGTACCGCTGCCCCAGCCGCAGGATCTCCCGCACGAGGGCGTCTCCGCTCCCCCGCCGCAGGCTGATGTTGAGGAACCCGGGCCCGGTGACGACGACGTCACTGATGCCGTCGCTCTGCGCGAGGCGCCGCCGGAGGATCTCGGCGACCCGCAACGGCGGCTGTCCGGCCGGCCGGGCGAGCTTGAGGGCGACGTTGGTGGCGTAGTCACCGCAGCCGCCGGGCCCCGGGGGCGCGACGTCGGTCCGCCCCGGCACGGGCACGTCCAGCTCCCCGTCGTCGACAGCACGACGCACCACGCGCAGCACGGTACGGGAGAGCTCGACGGGGGTCACGGGACAAGCGTATGGGAGGAGGGGGGTGGGAGGGCGAGCGGGTTTGGCGGGGGTCCGGGATGTGGGACGGGGGACGATGGCGCAGTGGGGCCTGGCCGACGGACACTCGCCGTTTCCGCCTTGTGGTCCGGTGTGGCGGGGTTCAGGCGCCGGTGCGACCGGCTCGCTCGGTCTCTCCGCTGCCGAGGACGCCCCCGACGAGCGGACTGTCGTCCTCCCCCGGTCCCCGCCCTTCTCGGCTCACCTCGATCAAGTGCCGCACGAGCCGCACGAGTTCGGCGGGCTCGAAGGGCTTGGCGAGGAAGGCGTCGACGCCGACGTCGAGGCCACTGTCGACCTCGTGCTGCGTACAGGCGCTGACGATGGCGAGGGGAAGGTGAGCGGTCCGGGGGTCGGAACGCAGCTGCGCGGCGGTCCGCAGTCCGTCCAGCCGGGGCATGACCACATCGAGGGTCACGACATCGGGACGCACCTGATGAACGACATCCAGACACTCGACACCATCGGCCGCGGTCACGACCTCGAGACCCTCCAGCTCGAGATTGACCCTGATCAACTGCCGGATGACCTTGTTGTCGTCCACAACAAGCACCCGACCCGACGCGCCTGGCACAACTCGAGAGTAGGTGCGGACCGGCCACCGCGTCCGGGTTTTCCCCACTTCCACCCCGTGGGGGGATCCGGGCCCGCGAAACCCGTTCCTGATCACCCCGAGGGAGCTGGTAGTGTTTCACCCGTCGCCGCGAGCCACCAGCTCGACGCTGACACGCCCCCGTAGCTCAGGGGATAGAGCAACGGCCTCCGGAGCCGTGTGCGCAGGTTCGAATCCTGCCGGGGGCACCCTTCATACGGTGCCCAAAGACCCCGTCACCAGCGGAAACGCTGAGGCCGGGGTCTTCGCGTATGTGCAGGCGTATGCGGCCCGAAGCGGCTCTATGTCGAGGTCTGTGGACGAGGCGTGGACGGGATCTTGGGGCATTCCCGCAGGTGACCAGACCCATCGCCGCCCAACAGCCGGAGTCCCCCGTTATCGTCGTGCCGATGTTGGACGGCTGCTCGGGTGGAGAGCCATGCCTCAATGAGCGAGTCACGCCGCCATGTGCTGTCCGCAGGCCTCGTACGGACGGGTTGGGGGATCTCGTGGACGTGACCACGCTAGCCGTCGCGCTCATCGGTGTCGGAGGGACGTTGACCGGGACTCTGGGCGGGGCGCTGCTCAGCCAGCGCGTCACCCGCGAGCAGAACCAGCGGGCCGACCGTGAACGGGCCGAGGACCGCCAGGAACGGGCACAGGAAGCCAGGCGAGATCTCTACGCCCGCCTCAACACCACGGCCCGTGCTTATCGCGTCGCGGCCCGGGACGCGGTCCGAGCGGCGGAGCGCGGTGAGACCGTCGAGCCGGCAGTCCTCGAAGCCGCCAAGGACGCTTGGGCGGAGAACCACTCCGTGGCACAGATGGCTCTACCTAAAGACGTCCATGAGATCGCCTCGTCCCTCAACCGAGCACTCGGAGTCGGGTACACCGCCGTGAAGCAGCTGCCGACCAGCCCCGACCCAGTCGGGGCCTACGTTCGCGCTGGAGCTTGGTTCAGCGGTCCACTGTCCGATGGCGTGTACCTCCTGCGGGTCGCCCTGCGCCACGACCTCGGCGTCGAGGTTGAGCCCGACTTCGAGCAAGCTCGCTCGCAAATGCTTGCTGCGCTCAACAGTGAGCGGAGGACCCTTGAGCGCCTGCTCGCCTCTGAGCAAGCGCAGACCATGCGGCCCGTTTGACCCGCCAGGCAAACGAGAGACCCCTGGCATCACGCCAGGGGCCTCCGAAATGTCGTATGCCGTCATTCGTACTCGCGAAGCAGATCCTCGATACGCCGATTGGCGACATCCTGGCGCCCGTCGAGACACTTCGCGTAGCGGGTCAGCAGGACCTCAATACTGTTGCCCGCACGCTCGGCGACCTCGGTCGGATCGACGCCCGCATTCAGCCATTTCGACAGTGCCGAGTGCCGAGTGCCGAAGGTCGTACGGCCGGCTTGCGAGCGGCGAAGCTGCGGCGGCCGGCGGCAGCGCGAGCAGACGAGCTTCCTGCCACACGCGGTAGTACGTCGAGGGCGGGACGACCGAGCCCTTCTCGCTGAAGACAAATATGGAGAGATTACCATCGACGCGTGGCACAGTCATGCTGAAATCTACAATAACCGTCAGGCCGCACCGACATCGAACTTGGTTTTTCTACATTTTTCTTGAATAGATGTAATCGATCTGGCATCTTGCGAGCGCGGCCGATCGGAGGGCTTGATCAGACTGTTAACTGGAAGATTGACGCCAGGTTCAATCGCGAGGCCCTAATCCAACGTGTTGAATACTTGGCAAGATTCCGCAACCGAGTCACCATCTCTCAGATGGATGCCCGCTCCTTCATTCGTCACCTTGAGCCACAGAGTGACGATGTTCTGATGTATGTCGACTCGGATACGGCGTCCCCGTAGTCGCCTGCGGACGGCTCATTGCAGGAACCCGTCGTGTCAGAGGCGTGCGCTTGGATGGGTGGGTGACTGTTCAAGACGTTGCTCGGCGGCTGCCCGGGATTGCTGTCCTTCGTGAGCACTGCCGTTCCCTTGCCATGCTGGAGGCCGTCCTGTGCCCTGAGTGGGCCTACCGCTACCACTCCTTCGACGACCACTGGGCCGAAGGGGAGTCGATGGCCTCTATGCGGAATGGATCGGGGGATGACTACTCCATCGTCTTCTCGGGCGCCGGGGCCTACGTCCGTGGGTTCGATCATGAATCGCCCATGAGCCCCTATGCGGAGGACAGGCCCTGGCCCGGTGTGCTCGACGAGGTTCCCGGCGTCTTTCAGGCGTATGTCAAGGAGCCCGCGTTCTCCGATGACGGCCTGCCTCGCGTCACCGCGTGCATGTGGCGGGAGGCAGGGGACGGCGGATGGAGGACGGGGGCGATCGACTTCCCCGAGGGGAGGACGGACGATCCGGACGGCGCCGACTTTCTCTTCGAACTGTTGGTGGAGCGGTCGGCCGAGGCCTTTCAGGAGTGGGCCCAGGACTGTTACGAGGTTCCGGTCGACCTGGAGGCCGTTCGGCACGTCTTCTCCTCGCGTCCGCTGACCGCGGAAGTGGTCCGTGCGTTGAATTCGGAGATCACCTTGGCAGACCTCGCCCAGGACATCGCGGAGATCGGTTACCCGAGACCGTAGCGTCCTCGGATGCTTTTCGAGGGGGCCGCCGTGGGAACCCGCTCCTGCGAACGTACCCCCCACCGATGTCGAGGAGGCCGCCGTGGCCGAGCAGGAGCGGACCCCGCAGGATCCCGTGACGCAGCATCCGCAGCCCGAGTTTCCTGAGCAGGACCAGTCGCATCCGGGCTGGACCGGGCCGATGGATCCGCCGCCGGATCACGGTGAGGAGTCGTACCGCGGTGCCGGGCGGCTGGAGGGGCGCAAGGCCGTCATCACGGGTGGGGACTCCGGTATCGGGCGGGCGGTGGCGCTGGCGTTCGCGCGGGAGGGCGCCGACGTGCTGTTCACGCATCTGCCAGAGGAGGCCGACGATGCGCGGGAGACGTCCCGGCTGGTCGAGGACGCCGGGCGCAAGGCGGTCGCCGTCTCCTGCGACATCCGCGAGGAGGACAACTGCCGTGCGCTGGTGGAGCGGGCGGTCGCGGAGTTCGGGCGGATCGACGTGCTGGTGAACAACGCGGCGTACCAGATGTCGCAGCCGGACGGTATCGAGGCCATCACGACCGAGCAGTTCGACCGGGTGATGCGCACCAACCTCTACGGGATGTTCTGGCTGACCAAGTTCGCCGTGCCGCACATCCCGAAGGGTGGCAGCGTCATCAACTCCACGTCGGTGCAGGCGTACAAGCCCAGTCCGCACCTGCTGGACTACGCGATGACCAAGGGTGCCATCGTGACCTTCACCCAGGGGCTGGCCCAGATGCTCGCGGAGCGCGGCATCCGCGTCAACGCGGTCGCGCCGGGCCCGGTGTGGACGCCGTTGATCCCCGCGACGATGCCCGACACCGCGGAGTTCGGCAAGCAGAGCCCGCTCGGCCGCCCGGCCCAGCCTGCCGAACTGGCCCCGGCCTACGTCTATCTGGCTTCTCAGGAGGCCAGCTTCGTCACCGCGGAGATCCTCAATGCCACCGGTGGCACGCCCCTGCCGTAAGGCCGACTAGCGGGCATGCTCCAGCAGTCTGATCGCCGCCTCCACGTGCGGCGGCAGAGGTCGGCGCCCTGCCAGGGCGGCGGGGAGGCGTACGGCCGTTTCGCGCAGGGCGCGGCGGGCGCCGGGTTCGCCGGTGGCCGCCGCGGCGGTCAGGCGGGCGGTGGCCCGCAGGGCCGTCGGCAGCGGGCGGCGCAGCCAGAAGGTCAGGACCTCGTTGCGGCGCAGCAGGTGGTTTCGTCCGTCGCGGCCGCCGGACGCGGGGTGGTGACGGGCCGTCAGTGACGGCTCGTAGGTGACGCCCCAGCCGTCGGCCGCGAGGTCGTAGGCGAGCAGGGTCTCCTCGCCGCCGAAGAACAGCAGCGGGTGGTAGCCGCCCGCCCGGAGGTAGGCGTCCCGGCGCACCACGCAGGCGCAGGCCAGGAAGCCGAGGACCGGGCGGCCCGGCAGGTCGGGCTCGTGCGGCAGTGGTGAGGCGGCGAGCACGGCGTTGAAGGGGTCCTCGGTCCGCTCGGGGCCGACGAGCGTGCGGGCTGCCAGGAGGCCCAGTCGGGGATGCCTGTCGAGCAGGTCGGCGGCCTGCCGCAGCGCGCCCCGCGTCCACCAGGAGTCGTCGTCGCTGAACGCGACGTAGGGCGTGTCGGCCCGCCGTACCGCGAGGTTGCGGCCCAGGGCGCCGGTGTTCCGGGCGGGTTTCAGCACCCGGACGGCCGGCCCACGGTGACGCAGGGCTTCGAGGGTCGTGTCGTCGGAGCTGTTGTCGACGACGATGACCGGGGGCCGCTCCGGCAGAGCCGTGAGGGCTTCGACCGTGCGCAGGATGGCGGCGGGGCGGTCGCGGGTGATGACCGCGACCGTGATCCGGCCGTCCGGGCCCTCCCCGTCGTCCGGGCGATCCCGGTCGTCCCGGCGATCCCGGTCGTCCCGGCGATCCCGGTCGTCCCGGGCACCGGGGCGGTCGGCCGGGTTCTCAGGCCGGGGCCGTGGGGACACCGGCGTCCCTTCCCCTCCGGGCCGGTGCACCGGCGCGTACGGGTCGCAGCAGGGACAGCGCGGCGGTGACGGCCTCGTCGGTGCCGATGCGCAGCAACTGGGGGTCGGGGGCGTCGCCGTGCGGGTCGCCGGGCGGTCCGGCCTTCCACAGGGCGATGTGGTGCGCGGCAGCGGGCGGGCCCCACAGGTCGGGCGACACGGGTCCGAAGAGCGTCACCGACGGCGTGGCGTGAGCCACGGCGAGATGCGCCGGTCCGGTGTCGCCGCTCACGACGAGCGTGGCATGGGCGATGAGCGCCGACAGTTCGCCGAACGGCAGGCCGCCGCGCAGTACGTCCCGCTCCGGCAGGCCCGCGCTTGCGGCGACCTCCAGGACCAGGGCGTCCTCCGCCGGGCCTCCGGTGACGACGACACGGTGACCGGCGGTGCGCAGGCGTCGTACGAGATCGGCGAAGCGTTCGGTGGGCCAGCGGCGGGACGCGGCCTCCGCGCCGGGGTGGACGACGACCGCGCCCGGCGCCGGGGACGATGTGTCCGGTGGCGGCAGGTGCAGGTCGGAGGGTTCGGCGGGGATGCCGTACGCCGCGAGGAAGTCGCACCACCGTTCGCGCTCGTGCTGGTCCGGCCGCCACACCGGGGGTTCGGGGAGGGCCGGGTCGGGGTGGGCGTGGGCCAGGAGCCGACGGGGGGTGAGGGCGGCCAGCGCGTCGCGGCTCTCGGGTCCGTTGCCGTGCAGGTCGACGGCGATGTCGGGAGGTGGGCCGGTCCATCCGTCCAGCATGGGCACGGCCCGTCCCGGGGCCTGGGCCGGGAGGATGTCGTCCACCGCTCCCGTGGCCAGCGCGGCCTCGCCGAGGGCCGGCGGGATCGCCAGGACGACGTGATGCCCGGGGAAGGCCCGGCGGATCCCGCGGAGAGCGGGGACCGAGGCGAGCAGGTCGCCCAGTCCCAGCGCGCGCAGCACCAGGAGCCGGGGGCGGTCGGTCGTCGGCTCCGCCGCACCGGCCGGGTGTGCGGACTGAGCCGCCACCGGGCGCGGGCGGCCCCTCACCGCTCCCCCACCCCAGCCAGGCGCACCGGCTGAGGCGCCACCAGGCATGGGCAGCCCTTCACCGACTCCAGCACCCTAGCCAGGCGCACCGGCTGAGGCCCCACCGGGCGCAGGCAGCCCGTCGTCGACTCCGCCGCCCCGCCCAGACACACCGACGAAGGCACCGCCGGACACAGGAAGCCCGCCACCGACTCCACCACCCCAGCCAGGCGCACGAACCGAGACGCCAGGCGCAGGCGGCCCCTCACCGACTCCCCCACCCCACCCCGACACACGAACCGAGACGCCACCAGGCGCAGGCACCCCCTCACCCGCTCCTCCGTCCCGCCGGGCGCACCCGCTGGGGGGTCGCCGCGGCGCGTTCCGCGATGCCGGTGGTGGAGCGGCCGTCCAGGTAGGGGAACAGGACGACCTGTCCGCCCCAGCTCTCCACGAGCGATGCCTCCGGCAGCTGGGCCAGGGCGTAGTCGCCGCCCTTGGCCCAGATGTGCGGGCGCAGCTCGCCGAGCAGTCGTTCCGGGGTGTCCTCGTCGAACACGGCGACCGCGTCGACGCACTCCAGCGCGCGCAGCACCCGGACCCGGTCGGCCAGCGGGACGAGGGGCCGGCCGCTGCCCTTGCGGCGGCGTACGGAGGCGTCGGAGTTGACGCACACCACCAGGCAGTCCCCGGTGCGGCGGGCGGCCTCCAGCAGGGCGACATGGCCGGCGTGCAGCAGGTCGAAGCAGCCGCCGGCGGCGACGACGGTGCCGCCGGCGGCCCGTACCCGGGTGGCCGTGCGCAGGGCGTCGTCGGTCGGTTCGTGGTCGTCGGAGGGGTGCGGGGGCGCGGCCGGGGCGGTGTCCACGGCGAGCGCGCGGGCGCCCCCTTCGGCGACGTACCGGGTGGCGGCGTGCACGGCGGCCCGCACCGCGGTCTCGGTGAGCTCGCCGTCGGCGAGGGATCCGGCGGCGGTCGCCGCGAACCGGTCCCCGGCCCCGCAGGCGTCGCCCTCGGCCGTGACCGGTGACGGCACCAGCAGCGGTGTCTCCCCGTGCGACAGCAGCGCGCCGCGGCCGCCCAGCGTCACGGCCACGGAGGCCGCACGCCAGGCCCGGACGAGCGTGTCGGCGTGGCGTGCCGCGGCGTGCAGGGCGCTGCCGCCCGGGGGCTCGTCGCCGGGGTGGACCCGGCCGGCGAAGGCCCGTGCCTCGCTCGCGCACGGGGTGGCCAGCCTGACGCCGGGCACCGGCGGCCTGCCGCGCGGGTGCGGGTCCCAGACGACGGGCACGCGGGCGGCCGCGGACCGCAGCGCCTCGCGCAGGACGTCGGCGGTGCCGCGGCCGTAGTCGGCGACGAGCACGGCACCGGCCTCCGCGATCGCCCGGCACGCCTCGTCGGTGCGTTCCCCGGCCCGCCCGTCGCCGTCGTCCAGGCGCAGCAGGGGCCGGTCCTCGGCGAGGACCCGTGTCTTGCTGGACAGGGCGCCGGTCAGGGGCAGCCGTACCAGACGCACCCGGTCGGGGAGCAGTCGGCACAGCGACGCGCTGGCCTCGTCGTCGCCCAGCGCGGTGACGAGGGTGACCTGCCTGCCGTCGGCCGCGGCGAGGCAGGCGGCCAGGGCGGCTCCGCCGGGCCGTGCGATCCGGCGGAGCGAGCTGACGACCGGGACGGGCGCGTCGGGGGCCAGCCGCTCGACCCGTCCGCACAGGTCGTGGTCGAGCAGGGCGTCGCCGACGACGAGCAGCGGGGCCGGGGCGCTCATGTGCCGCCCTCCACGTCCGGGTCGGCCGGCAGGCCGTCCTCCACCGTGCGGTCGAAGGACTCGCAGAGCATGTGGACGGCCACGAGGTGCAGTTCCTGGACCGTGGCGGACGTCGCCGCGTCCACGCACAGGGTGTCGTCCGCGCACCCTTCGAGCGGGTTGGGCGCGGGACCGGTCAGGACCCAGACGGTCATGCCCAGGCGGTGCGCCTCCTTCGCGGCGACGAGCAGGTTGGCGCTGGAGCCGCTGGTGGACAGCAGCATCAGCACGTCACCGGCGCGGCCGTGCGCGGCGACCTGCCGGGCGAAGATCTCCTGGACGCCGTAGTCGTTGGCGATGGCGGTGGTCGAGGACGTGTCGGCGTGCAGGGCGAGCGCGGAGAACGGCGGGCGGTCGTCGCGGTAGCGGCCCACGAGTTCGGCGGTCAGGTGCTGGGCCTGGGCCGCGCTGCCGCCGTTGCCCGCGACGAGGAGCCGGGCGCCGGTGCCCAGGCGTTCGGCGAGGGAGGTCCCCCAGCGCCGGACGACGGGGGCGGCGTGGTCGCGGAACCCTTCGAGTGCCTTCATCAGGTCGTCGCAGTGTGCGGTGTCGGCGGCGAGTTTCATCGGACGACTCCCGAGAGCGAGGGTACGGAGGAGACGGCGCCGTAGACCCGGGTGACCCCGTCGGCGACGCGGTCCCAGGTGTAGCGGGCGAGGACCCGACGGCGTCCGGCGACGCCGTACCGGGCGAGCCGGTCCGGGTCGTCGAGCAGCTCCCGTACGGTCGCGCCGAGGTCGTGGTCCTCGTCGGGCGGGACCAGGACGCCCGTGACGCCGTCGGCGACGGTGTCGAGCTGTCCGCCGACGGCGGTGGCGACGACGGGGGTGCCGCAGGCCATGGCCTCGACCGGGACGATGCCGAAGGGTTCGTAGCGGGGCACGGACAGCACGAGGTCCGCTTCGGACATGAGGGCGGGCATGCGGGTCCGGCTCACGCCTCCGAGCAGCGTCACGCGGTCGGCCACTCCGCACTCCCGGGCGATCGAGCACAGCCGTTCGGTCTCCGGCTCGGCGAGGAGGAGGGCCGGCTCGGGGCCTCCGGCGACGAGGAGTTCGGCGTCCGGCACGGCCGCCAGGGCGCGGATGGCCCGGTCGAAGCCCTTGCGGGGGACGAGCCGGCCGACGGTGAGCAGGCGCCGGGGCGCGGACGGGTCCCGGCGGGCTCCGGCGACCGGCGCGAACCGCACGGGGTCCACCCCGCAGGGGACGACGTGGATGCGCCGCTGGGGCAGCCCCATGGCGACGAGCTCACCCACCTCGTCCTCGCAGGTGGCGATGATGCCGCCGCACTCCCGTCCTACGGCCGTCTCGATCTCCACGCGTTCGCGCGGCGAGGTGTCGGCGGCGCCCTGGTGCCGTCTCTTCACGGTGCCGAGGGCGTGGTAGGTCTGCACGACGGGCACGCCCGTGGCGCGTGCCCCGGTCACCGCGGCGAGCCCGGACATCCAGAAGTGGGCGTGCACCACGTCGGGTGGTTCCGTCGCCCACTCGCGGGCCAGCCACGCGCCGAACTCCTCCATGTACGGGAGGAGTTCGTCCTTGGGTATCGGGGCGGGCGGCCCGGCGGGCACGTGCACGACCTTGACCCCGTCGGCGGTGACGACGCGCTCCGGCAGCCGCGGGTCGTCGCGGCGCGTGTACACGACGACCTCGTGGCCGCGGCGGGCCAGTTGGGCGGCGAGCTGGGCCACGTAGACGTTCTGGCCGCCCGCGTCGGGGCCGCCGAGCTCGGCCAGCGGGCTGGCGTGCTCGGAGACCATGGCGACGCGGCCGGCCGACGGCTGGCTGGGGCTCATCGGGTGACCTCCTTGATCAGGCGTTCCCAGTCGTCCCGGAAACGCCGCTCTCCGTAGCGGGACCGTGCCGCGGCCCGGGCGGTCTCCCCGGTCCGCCGGGCGCGGTCCCGGTCCGCGAGGAAGCCGCGGACGGCCTCCTCCAGGACGTCGAGGCGGTTGGAGACCACCCCGGCGCCCTCGGGCACGGCCTCGCGCACCTCCGTGGTGTCGAGCGCGACCACGGGCATGCCCAGGAACATGGCCTCCAGCAGCGACAGTCCGAGGGACGTCCACCGCACGGGGTGCAGGTAGAGGCGGCAGCGGGCCATCGCGGGGTGCAGTTCGCCCTGCGGCAGGTCGCGGCTGCGGCACCGGTCGGCCGACAGCCCGAGCCGGTCGGCGAGCCCCTCCGTGCGCATGCCGAAGACGTCCAGCGGCGCCGAGCGCGCGA
This sequence comes from Streptomyces sp. SAI-135, assembly GCF_029893805.1. Taxonomy (NCBI): domain Bacteria; kingdom Bacillati; phylum Actinomycetota; class Actinomycetes; order Kitasatosporales; family Streptomycetaceae; genus Streptomyces; species Streptomyces sp. SAI-135. The sequence continues at coordinate 6,155,687 of NZ_JARXYP010000002.1, read as the reverse complement.
ACCGCTCCAGCAGGTCGGTCCCTGTGGTACGGCCGCGCCGCACGGGCTCGTTGACGACGACGGCCGCGCGGGTCTCCTCGCCGGTCCACAGGGGGCCCGGGTCGATGATGCCGTGCTCGATGACCTCGGTGGGTGCGCGGCCGTTGTCCCACATCAGGCGGTTGAAGTGGGTGACGTGGACGAGCGGGACGTCGCTCCGGTCGGCGAGGGGGTGGCGGGTGTCGACGGGCGTCTCGTGCGGGCTGTTGTGCTCGACGTACACGGCGGGCACGTCGGTGCCGGGACGGCGGCCGGTCCAGCGCAGGGCCAGGTCCAGCTCGTGCGGCCGCTGGAGGACCATCAGGTCGATGTCGGCCTCGCGCAGTTCGGCGGGGCTCAGCTCGCGGACGGTCGCCGGCCACTGCCAGGTCCTGGCCCGCCCGAGTCCGTCCGGTCCGCGGTCGGCCGTCACCGGGACGAGGAAGGTGTACGGGCCCTGGACGAACGAGGTCAGCCACGAGCCGTGCACATGCCAGACGAGGATGTTCATGCGCTCTCCTTGAGGAGTTTCTGCACGGCCCGCACCACGTCCTGGGCCGTGACCTCGTCCAGGCACGGATGGCCCGGCACGGGGCAGTGCCGGGCCCGGCTGTCGGCGCAGGGCGCGTGCTGGTCGCCGAGGAGCACGTGGGGCACGCCGTACGGTGCCCAGCGCTCGGCCGGGACGACGGGCGCGAACAGGGAGACCACGGGGGTGGCGACGGCGGCGGCCAGGTGGGCGGGGCCGGTGTTGCCGCACACCACGACGTCGGCCATGCGCAGGACGCCGGCCAGGGTCCGGGGGGTCGTCCGGCCGCCGAGGTCCACCGCGAAGCCGCCTGCGACCCGCCGGGTGAGGGCGCTCTCGTCGGGGCCGCCGGTGACGACGACGCGGTGCCCCGCCTCGGTGAGCAGGGCGACGGCCTCGGCGCAGCGGCTGGGACTCCAGGCCCGGGCGGGCGCGCTGGCACCGGGGTGTACGACGACGTAGGGGCCGTTGCCGGTCAGCGTGACGGTGTCCGGCGGCGGAAGGACCCGCAGCCTGCCGTCGTCGCCGGGCGGCGGGCGGAAGCCCAGGGCGGCGGCGGTGTCGAGCGCGGCCTCGGTCTCGTGCCGGCCGGGCAGCCGCCGGTGCCGTACGTCGAGCAGGCGGCCCGGGTGGTCGACGCTGTCGGCGCCGATGCGTGCGACGCCGGCCATCCGCAGCAGCAGGGCCGTGGGCAGCGGACTCTGGTGGAACGACGTGAGGATCAGCGCGGTGTCGAAGGCGTCCGCCCGCAGGCGCTCCAGCAGTCCGCCCACGTCCGCCTCGGCTACGGCGGGCGCGTCCACGCCCTCCCACGGGGCCGCCCAGGTGATCACGTCGTCGACGCCGGGCAGGAGCCGTGCTGCGGACTCGCCGAGCGGGCCGCAGAGCATGGTGACCCGGGCGGAGTGGGCGGCGACGGCCCGCACGGCGGGCCCGGCGAGCAGGACGTCACCGAAGCTGTCGAGCCGCACGACCAGGGCTTTCGGCGTGCTCCACGCCGGGGGCGGCACGGCGGGGGTGCTCGGACCAGGGTGTTCCCGCGGGGCCTCGTCGAGGAGTTCGCGGACCGCCGTGAGGAGGTCGGGGGCGGTCCGGGGAGCCGTCTCGACCTCCTCGGGCCGGGTCGCCGCGTTGGGTACGAGCACGCCGCGGGCGCCCGCCGCACGGGCGGCCAGGACGTCCGCCGCGATGTCACCGATCACCACGCAGTCCGACGGGGCCACCCCGAGACGGCGTGCCGCCTCGATCACCAGGCCGGGACGGGGCTTGCGGCAGTCGCAGCCCGCCTCGGGCAGGTGCGGGCAGTACACCCAGGTGCCGAGGCCGCCGAGCAGCGCGTCGGCCCGGGCGTTGACCCGCTGTACGTCGGCGTGGGTGAGCAGGCCGCGGCCGATGCCCGACTGGTTGCTGACCACGGCGGTCGGGACGCCGGCCGCGCGCAGCAGGTCCAGGGCCTGCCGGGCGCCGGGCAGGGGTCGTACCAGGTCGGGATCGCCGTTGTAGGGGACGTCCTCGACGAGGGTGCCGTCGCGGTCGAAGAGCACGGCGGCCGGGCGGGGGGTGTGCGAGGTGGGCCGGTTCACCGCGTGCCCCCGAGCGGTGCGGCGCCCCGGTGGCGTATCAGGCCGTCCGCCCAGTGGCGGACCGCGAGGGGCGGGATGACCACGCTGGTGGCGAGCATGGTGGTGATCTCGCGGGCGGTGCGCGGGCCCGGCGCGATGCGGGCCAGGGCGAACTCGGCCGTGCCCAGCGCCCACAGCGCTGCGGCGGCGCCCGCGGCGCGGGGTCTGCCGGCCGCCGCGCACCCGGCCGCGACGAGCGCGCCGGCCGTCACCAGGGCATGCCGGGCGAGCCGTCCTCGGGGCGCGCCGGCGCGGATCCACCAGTCGCGCCCGTGCAGGCGGGTCATCAGGGCGTCGTCCGCGTTGCCGCGCTGGGTCCGTACCGACACCCAGCGGTCGGCCGGGCGGACCGGGTGGCGGGTGGTGCGCCGGCCGCGGCGCAGCGTCCAGCCGGCGTCCCGCACCCGCAGCGCCAGGTCGGCGTCCTCGCGGAAGGCCCGGGGGAACCGCTCGTCGAAGCCGTGGACCTGCGCCAGCGCGGCCGTGCGGTAGGCCATGTCCGCCGTGGCCCAGGCGGCCCGTTCCAGCCCGGCCGTGCCGCGCTCCCAGTCCGTCGGCCGGCGGTCGGCGGGCAGCGGGACGCAGAGCCGGCCCTGGATCCCGCCGGTGGCCCCGTCGGCGCCCGCGAGGTCCTCGGCGAGCAGACGGGACCAGTCAGGCAGCACCTGGACGTCGTCGTCGAGGAAGACGGTCCAGGGGGCGGTGACCGTGCGCCAGCCCGTGTTGCGGGCGGCCGCGGGGCCGCGTCCGCCGCTGCGCAGGGTCCGCAGGCGCCCGCGCAGGACGCCCGCGGCCTCCAGCGGCAGTTCCCCGGCCGGGGCCGGACGGTCGTCGACCACGACGACCTCGGTGGGCGGATGACCGGTGGCGGCCGCGAGCGCGCGCAGGCAGTCGGCCAGACAGGGGCGCCCGATGGTCGGCACGACGACGGCGTAGGCCGGAACGGAGGAGAAGGAAGAAGGGGTGTCCGTCACGCGAACATGCCCTTCCGCCGGATCGCGAACGGCCCGAGGGCCAGCAGGTCCACGGGCGCGGACCCGAAGCACTCCAGGGCGTCCCGCGGGTCGTCGACCATGGGCCGTCCTGCCGTGTTGAGGCTGGTGTTGACCACCACGGGCAGCCCGGTGCGCCGTTCGAAGCCCTCGATCATCCGGGCCACCAGCGGCTCCGCGTCGCGGTCCACGGTCTGGATCCGGGCCGTGCCGTCCACGTGGACGACGGCCGGGATGCGGTCGCGCCACTCGGCGGCTACCTCGTGCACGAAGAGCATGTAGGGGCTGGGCAGGGGCCCGTCGAAGAGCTCCGCGGCCCGCTCCGCCAGCACCATGGGGGCGACCGGGCGGAACTCCTCCCGGCCCTTCACCGCGTTGAGGCGTTCCAGGTTCCCGGGCCGGCCGGGGTGGGCCAGCAGGGACCGGTGGCCCAGGGCCCGGGGGCCGTACTCGCTGCGCCCCTGGAACCAGGCCACGATGCCGTCCCGGGCGAGCTCCTCGGCGACGGTGTCGGCGATGTCGGCGGGCTCCTCGTAGGGGACGGCGGCACGCTCCAGCCATTCCCGCAGTTCCTCGTCGCTCCAGCCGCGCCCCAGGGCGGCCGTCGGCATGGCCTCGACCGTCTCCTTCTGGTGCGCGACGTGCAGCGCGGCGCCGAGGGCCGTGCCCGCGTCCCCGGCCGCGGGCTGCACCCAGATGCGGTCGAAGGGGCCCTCCCGGTGCAGCCGGGTGTTGGCCACGCAGTTGAGCGCCACCCCGCCCGCCAGCGTCAGCACCTCCTCGCCGGTGCGCTCGTGCAGCCAGCGCACCAGGCCGAGCAGGACCTCCTCCAGGCACGCCTGGGCGCTGGCGGCGGCGTCGGCGTGGTCCGCGGTCCACGGGTCGCCCGCCGCACGCGCGGGCACCAGCGAGGACCAGGGGACCGGACGGGCCCGGAAGCCGCCCTCCCCCTCCAGGTGGACGTACTCCCGCAGGTGCTCCAGGAAGCGTGGGCGGCCGTACGACGCCAGGGCCATCACCTTGAACTCGTCGCTGCTGCGCAGGAAGCCGAGGTGCTGGGTGAGGTCCTCGTAGAACAGGCCCAGGGAGTCGGGCAGCGACTGCGTCCCCAGCACGGCGAGCTCGCGGCGGGCGTAGCGGCCCGCGAGGTGGGAGCCGCACTCGCCGCGGCCGTCCAGGACGAGGACGGCGCAGTCCGGGTAGGGGGAGGCCTGGCCTGCGGAGGCGGCGTGGGCGACGTGGTGCGGGACGAAGCGCACCTTGCCGGGGTCGAGTCCGGGCAGGGCCTCGGCCAGGAACTCGGGGGCCCGGCGGGCGTACTCCTGGCGCAGGTGGTCCCAGGGGTCGTCCAGGCCCAGCTGGTCTGCCGGGCGGGCGAGTTCGGGGTCGTAGGAGTAGGCGACCGCGTCGAGGTCGGCCGGGGTGAGACCGGCCTGCTCCAGGCACCAGCGGGCGGACAGTTCGGGCAGTTCCCACGCGGAGAAGGGGATGGGCCGCTTGCCGTGCTTGCGGCGGCTGAAGCGCTCCTCCTCCGCGGCTGCCACGATCCTGCCGTCCATGACCAGGGCGGCGGCCGGGTCGTGGAAGAGGGCGTTGATTCCCAGGACACGCATGAGGTTCCTCCGGGGCGGCGTGGTGGACGACTTCTCGGCGCGCGGGCTCAGAGCTGCCTGATCGGCTCCCGCGTCGGCCGCGCCGCGGCGAAGTGGGCGATGGTCTGCTTGATGCCTTCCTCCCAGGGCACCTTGGGCGTCCAGCCCAGCAGTTCACGGGCCAGCCGGGTGTCCGGGCGGCGGCGCTGCGGGTCGTCGACGGGGCGGTCGACGAACTCGATGCGTGAGGAGGAGCCCGCCAGTTCCACCACCCGGCGGGCGATGTCGCGGACCGCGACCTCGTCGGTGCCGCCGATGTTCACGGGCCGTACCGAGCGGCTCGCGGCCACCAGCAGGATTCCGTCGACGGTGTCGTCGACGTAGCACAGGGACCGTGTCTGGCTGCCGTCGCCCGCCACCGTCAGGGGCTCGTCGGCCAGGGCCTGGCAGACGAACGTGGGCACGGCACGGCCGTCGTGGGCGCGCATGCGCGGCCCGTAGGTGTTGAACAGGCGGACGATGCCCGCGTCGGCGTCCTTGACGCGTACATGGGCGGTGACCAGCGCCTCGGCGAACCGCTTGGACTCGTCGTACACGCTGCGCGGACCCACCGGGTTGACGTTGCCCCAGTAGTCCTCGCGCTGCGGGTGCACCAGGGGGTCGCCGTACACCTCGGAGGTCGAGGCGAGCAGGAAGCGGGCCCGGTCGCGTTCGGCGAGGGCCAGCATGGTGCGGGTGCCGAGACTCCCGGCGTCGAGCGTCTCCAGGGGCAGCCGCAGGTAGTCGGCGGGCGAGGCGGGACAGGCGAAGTGCAGGACGAGGTCGTACGGTCCCGGCAGGCGCCCCGGGCACTCGGGCGCGGAGACGTCGCACTCCACGAACCTGAATCCGGCGCGGCCCTCCAGGTGGGCGATGTTCTGACGTGCTCCGGACGAGAGGTTGTCCGCGCAGTCGACTTCGACACCTGAATCCAGCAGGCGCTCGCACAGATGGCTGCCGAGGAAGCCGGCACCGCCGGTCACCAGGGCGCGGCGCCAGGGCACGCGAGAGGAAGCATCAGTCATGGGACGTCCTTCAGCCGTGCTCGCGGGGCGGTGCGAGCGGCTTTTTGGAGAGGAGTGAAAGAACAGGAGTGGCCGGGACGCACCCGAACGTGCGTCTGGAACACGGGCCTGGCTGGTCACGGCCGCCGTTTTCCCGACGGAAATGAACGAAAGTCTTATGCCAGTTGCTTTCACGCTTTGATCCCTATTGTGCAGATAGGTCCCATCCCGCGCGACCGCTGACGGGGAACGCCCGGTCGCCGCGAGCGCAGCCCGGCTCCATGCGTTGAACTCTGCTCCTTCTGTGAGCAACCGCACTCGGCCGGGCAACTGGCGAGAACGGGCCCGGCAGTTGGACCCGCTCGGGCGCTCGCGCGCGGCGCACCGCGGCGGACGGGCCGGGCAGGTCTGTCACGATGGTCCGCGCCGTGACCGACTCGGTGGACGGCCGCGCAGTGCAGCCGGCGTTCCTCGGTTTCGCCTACCTGTCTGACCTGCTACTTCGTCCTCCGGGTACCCCACTGTGTCTTCCGCCCCTGTTCCCGCCTGCCCTGCCGCCGCCACGCCCGCCGCGGCTCCGCCCCGGGAGTCGTCGCGCTCGCCGTGGCGCTCCCTGAGACACCGCAGCATGCGCTGGTGGTCCGTCGCGAACCTCGTGTCGAACGTCGGCACCTGGATGCAGCTCACCGTGCAGAACCTGCTCGTCCTGCAGATCACCGGGTCCGCCGCCGCGACGGGGCTGTCGATGTCCGTCCAGGCAGGTCCCGCCCTCTTCATGAGCCTGCTGGGCGGAGCGGCCGTGGACCGCTGGTCGCGCAAACTGACGGCGGCCGTCAGCCAGACCCTCCTCGGCGCGGTCGCCTTCGTCACGGCCGTGCTGGTGGCGCTGGACCGGCTCGACATGACGTCCCTGCTGGTGCTGGCCGCCGTGACCGGCACCATCGCCACCGTCGACGGGCCGGCGTGCGCCCTGCTCGGCAACGACCTCGTCCCGCCGGAGGACGTCCCCTCCGCCATCGGCGTCGGCGCGCTGGTGCACAGCGCTGGCCGGCTCGTCGGGACCGCCCTGGCCGGGGTGACGGTCGGCTTCCTCGGCACGGCCGCCGCGTACGCGGCCAACGGCCTGTCCTTCCTGTTCGTCGCCGCGGTCGTGCCGTTCCTGCGCCCCGCGCCCGGGGCGGCGCCGGCCGCCGGGCCGGGCACCCCGGCCGCCGCGCGGACCGGGGACGGCGCCGACACGACCGTCCGGGGCGGCCTGCGCTTCTTCGCGCGCCGGCCCCGCCTGGTCGCGCTCGCCGGCATCACCGGGATCAGCGCGGTCCTCGGCCGCAACTACGGGCTGACCCTGGCCGTGCTCGTCACCGGGCCGCTCGCGGGCGGTGCGGGGGCCTTCGGCACGGTCTCCGCCGTCCTCGCCGTCGGCGGCATCCTGGGCGCGTTCCTCGGCGCCCGGCTGCGGCGGCCCTCCGTGCGGCTGGTGGGCACCCTGGCCGCCGCGGGCGCGCTGCTTCAGCTGGCGGCGGGGCTCTCGCCGTCGGTGGCCGTCCTGCTGGTGCTGGTCCTGCCCATGGCCGTGCTGGAGTCCGTCTCCGACACCGCGGGAACGGCCGTCCTGCAGACCGACCCGCCCCCTCATCTGCGCGGGCGCGTCCTCGGTGCGTGGAGCAGCATCGGCACGGTGTGGAGCCTCGGCGGCCCGCCCGCGCTCGGCCTGCTCATGGAGCTGGCCGGGGCACGCGGGGCCCTCGTGACCGGTGGCCTGCTCATCGCCGGCGCGATCGGGACGGGGTTCCTGGTGCGGGCCCGCCGCACACCGGGGCCCGTGGCCCTGGCGGCGAAACCGGGCGGCGAGGTGACGGGACGGGAGGCGCTGCGGACGGCGGCCTGAGGATCGGCCCCGCGGGGGACGGCCGGCACACAGGTACGAAGTTTGGGCCGTTCCCCGAGTGGTGAGGCGCCGGGGATGCACGAGCAACTGGTCACGGCCGCCCCTCGGGAAGGGCTCGCGGCGCGGCGGCCCGCGGAGCGCGACGCCTTCTTCGACAACGCCAAGTACCTGGCGATCGTCCTGGTCGCCGTGGGGCACGCGTGGGAGCCGCTGCGGGACGGGAGCCGGGGCGTGTCCGCGCTGTACCTGCTCGTGTACGCCTTCCACATGCCGGCGTTCATCGTCGTCTCCGGGTACTTCTCGCGGAACTTCGACGCGAGTCCGGGGAAGGTGCGGCGGCTGGTGGGCGGGCTCGTCGTGCCGTACGTCGTGTTCGAGACGGCGTACACCTTCTTCACGCGGTGGACGGACCAGGAGCCGGACCGGCCGGTGAGTCTGCTCGATCCCCTGTATCTGACGTGGTTCCTGGCGGCGTTGTTCGTGTGGCGGCTGACCACTCCGCTGTGGCAGCGGGTGCGGCATCCGGTGCCGGTCGCCCTCGCCGTGGCGATGCTCGCGACGCTCACGCCCTCCATCGGCGACGACCTCGACCTCCAGCGCGTCCTGCAGTTCCTGCCGTACTTCGTACTGGGTCTCTCCCTCAGGCCCGAGCACTTCCGGCTGGTGCGCCGGCGGGCGGTACGGCTGGCCGCCGGGCCGGTGTTCGCGGTCGCGCTCGTGGCGGCGTACTGGGTCGCGCCGCGGATGAGCTCGGCCTGGCTGTACCACCGGGACAGCGCCCCGGAGTTGGGCGCGCCCGCCTGGTCGGGCCCGGTGATGACGCTGATCGCCTTCGGGTGCTCGCTGATCCTTGTCGGGTCCTTCTTCGCGCTGGTGCCAGGGCGGCGGACCTGGTTCACGGTGCTCGGGGCGGGCACGCTGTACGGCTATCTGCTGCACGGCTTCCTCGTCCAGGGCGCCCGGGCCTGGGGCTGGTACGGGCCCGCCTGGGTCCACGGCCCGCTCGGCACGGCCACGGTCGCTCTCGCCGCCGCGGCCGTCGTGACCGCCCTGTGCGCCCCACCGGTCCGGCGCGCCCTGCGGTGCGTGGTGGAACCGGAGCTCCGGTGGGCGTTCCGCCGGGAGACGCCCCGCCCGGTACGCCCCTGAGGGCGGGCACCGACGCCCGTGCTTCCGCCGCCCTCAGGGACGCGAGGAACTGCGCGGCCGGCCACGACGTACCCGACTCCGGCACCAGCACCGGCCCCCGCCGGCTGGGGTGACGGACCACGCCCCGGCCGGACGGCCGTCCACGTCCCCGCCCGGCCGACGCCGACAACCCACGTCCCGCCCCTCAGGGACGCGAGGAACTGCGCGGCCGGCCACGGCGAAAGCCGCACCCGTGGTCCGGTCCGGGGTGCCTACTTCGACGGCCGCTCCGCGACCGACGGTACGGGGCTCGCCACGGTGGTCGGCTCCGCCGGAGCGGGGCTCGGGGCGGTTGCCGGCCGCTCCTTCGGCACGACCGTCGGCACCGGGCTCGGCACAGTCGTCGGTGCTGCCGGGACCGGGCTCGGCTCGGACGGCCCCGCCGACGGGACCGTGCTCGGCACGGGTGACGGCACAGCCGAGGGGGCCGTGGAAGGCGCCGCGGACGGGACCGGCGACGGCGGGGTCGAAGGGGCCGACGTCGGCGACGGCGTCGCGGCGTCCGCGAGCGCGGCCCAGCCGCCCACGGCCGCGGCGGTTCCCGCGAGGACGCCGATCAGGAGGCGGCGGGTGGGTCGGATGGCACGGCGGTTCGTCAAGGCTGCTCCTCTGTCGGTGGGTCGGTTGCGTGAGAGGAGTACGGGGCGGGTGCCTGGACGGGTTGCACGGACGGGTGCGGAAAGTTTTCCTGCCGGGCGTGCAACCTCGTGGAGCGTCCCGCCGTACCTCTGAAGGACAGGTGTGACGGGTTCGGCGGAGGGTCGGGGCGGGTGCGGGAAGCAGTCCGGGAGCGGGAGTTCCGGGAGTTCGCCGAGGCCCGGCAGGGGCAGCTCAGACGCAGCGCGTACCTGCTGTGCGGGGACTGGCACCAGGCCCAGGACCTCACCCAGACGACTCTGATGAAGCTGTACGCCTCCTGGGGCCGGATCCGCCGCGACGGCAACGTCGAGGCCTACGCCCGTACGATCCTCACCCGCGTCTTCATCGACCAGTACCGCAAGCGGAGTTGGCGGGAGGAGCCGACCGAGGAGGTCCCGGAGCCGGCCGTCGCCGAGCCGGCCGTCACACCCGAGCTGCGGCTGGTGATGCAGGCCGCGCTGATGGAACTGCCGCCCCGCTACCGGGCGGTCCTGGTACTGCGGTTCTGGGAGGACTGGAGTGTGGAGCAGACCGCCGAGGCGTTGCGCGTGACCCCGGGCACGGTCAAGAGCCAGAGCGCCCGTGGGCTCGTCCGGCTGCGCGGGCTCGTCGAGGGCCTGGCGGGCGAGACGAGCGGGAGGTGAGTGGGCACATGGACGACTGGGACCGTTACGGGGAGGGCGACCGCGTGCGGGACGCCTTCGAGGCCATCCTCGACGGCGGGCGGGAACCGGCCCTGCCCAGCGTCACCGACGCGGCCGTCGCCGGCGGCCGACGGATCCGACGCCGTCGTACGGCGGTCTCGGGCGCCGTCGGAGCACTGGTGGCCGCCGCCCTCACGGCCGGGATCGTGGCCGCGCTGCCCGGTACGGACTCCGGCCGTTCCTCGGTGCCGCTGGCCCCGGCGAGCAGCCCCCCGCCCACCCGCACCGGCCCGGTGTCACCGTCGCCCGCCCCTTCCGAGCCCTCGGTCGTACCGACCCCGCGGCCCGGCACGACCGCGAGCGTCACGGGCGAGGCCCCCCTGTCGTCACCGGCGCCATGACCGCCGTGTGACAAGATGCTTCGGTCATGCCCCACCAGAAAGGGACGATTCCCATGTCCAGGGTCGAGCTGACCACCAACTTCGGCCGTATCGTCCTCGAGCTGGCCGACGCCGAGGCGCCCAAGACGGTCGAGAACTTCCTGAAGTACGTCGGCAACGGGCACTACGACGGCACGATCTTCCACCGGGTGATCGACGGCTTCATGGTCCAGGGCGGCGGTTTCACGCCGGACATGGTGCAGAAGCCCACGCTCGCGCCGGTCCCGAACGAGGCCGACAACGGCCTGAAGAACACCGCGTACACCGTGGCGATGGCGCGCACCAGCGACCCGCACTCGGCGACCGCGCAGTTCTTCATCAACGTCTCGGACAACGAGTTCCTCAACTTCACGGCCAAGAGCCCGAACGGCTGGGGCTACACCGTGTTCGGCAAGGTCGCCGAGGGCCAGGACGTCGTCGACCAGATCAAGGGCGTGCGCACCGGCAGCAGCCGCGGGCACGGCGACGTGCCGACGCAGCCGGTGATCATCGAGTCCGCGAAGGTCGTCGACTGACCTCGCGGCACGGCTGACGCGACCTGCGCGGTGCCTTCCTCGGGCGGTGGTGCGCAGGTCACGCGGTCCGCTTGCGGGCGGTGGTCTTCTTGGCCGCCGTCTTCTTCGCGGTCGACGCCTTCTTGGCCGCCGCCGTCTTCTTCGTCCCCTGGGAGGACTTCGCCGTCGTCTTCTTGGCGGCCGCCGTCTTCTTCGTCGTGGTGCTCTTGGCGGTCCTGGCCGTCGACTTCTTCCCGCCGGTCTCCTTGGGCGCGGACCGCGCCGACTTCCGCTGCGGCAACTGCCTGACCTCCCCCGGCTCCTCGCCCCGCGACTCCTTCGCCTCCCGCACGCTCTTCTCCAGCGCGGCCATGAGGTCGAGCACCTTGCCGCTGCGGGCCGGTTCCGGGGACTCCGGCGGGGCCTCCCCCGCGGCCTTCGCGGCGACGACCTCCTCCAGCGCCTCGCGGTACTCGTCGTGCAGTTCGTCCAGGTCGATCTCGCCGAGGGTGTCCATCAGGGCGTCGGCCAGGTCGAGTTCCTTGTCGCTGACGGTGACCTTGGTGTCGGGGGCGAGTCCCTCGGGCGCGCGGACCTCGTCCGGCCACAGCAGCCCGTGCAGGGCGATGGCGTCCTCGACCACCCGGAGCATGCCGAGGCGTTCGCGGCCGCGCAGGGCGAACTTGGCGATGGCCACCTTGTTGCTGCGCTTGAGCGCCTCCCTCAGCAGGGTGTACGGCTTGGCCGCGGGGGCGCCGCCCGCCTGGAGGTAGTACGACGCGTCCATCTGGAGGGGGTCGATCCGTTCGGCCGGCACGAAGGCGACGATCTCGATGGTCTTGGCCGTCGGGAGCGGCAGGTGGGCCAGGTCCTCGTCGGTGATCGGGATGATGGTGCCGTCCGCGTCCTCGTACCCCTTGCCGATCTCCGCCTGGCTGATCTCCCGGTCCTCCAGCTCGCAGACCTTGCGGTAGCGGACCCGTCCGCCGTCCTCGGTGTGGATCTGGCGGAAGGAGATCGAGTGGCTCTCGGTGGCGTTGACCAGCTTGATCGGGATGCTGACCAGGCCGAAGGAGATGGCGCCGTTCCATATGGATCTCACCAGCAGCACCCTTTCTGGGGTTTTGTGCCGTTCTATCCCTCTTTGCATGAGATTCTCATCGTATGACGCCGATCACAGAGGTGGAGGGGCGACGGCTCGCGCTCAGCAATCTGGAGAAGGTGCTGTATCCGGCCACCGGCTTCACCAAGGGCGAGGTGCTCCACTACTACGCCACCGCGGCCGACGTCCTCCTCCCCCATCTGCGGGACCGTGCCGTCTCCTTCCTGCGCTACCCGGACGGCCCCGACGGTCAGGTCTTCTTCGCCAAGAACGTTCCGCCGGGTACGCCCGACTGGGTCACCACGGCCGAGGTGCCCCGCTCGGAGGGGCCGGCCCGGATGGTGCTGGTCCAGGACCTGGCGAGCCTGATGTGGGCGGCCAACCTGGTCACGGAGTTCCACACCCACCAGTGGCTGGTCGACTCGCCCGAGGAGGCCGACCGCCTGGTCCTCGACCTGGATCCGGGCCCGCCCGCGACGGTCGTCGAGTGCTGCGAGGTGGCGCTGTGGCTGCGGGAGCGGCTGGCGGCGGACGGCATCGAGGCGTACCCGAAGACCGCCGGGTCCAAGGGGCTGCACCTGCTGGCGGCGGTGCGGGGTGCCTCGTCCGAGCAGGTGTCGGAGTACGCGAAGCAGCTCGCCGTGGAGGCGGAGCGGGCGATGCCGCGGCTGGCGCTGCACCGGATGACGCGCAGTCTGCGGCCCGGGAAGGTCTTCGTGGACTGGAGCCAGAACGCTGCCCGTAAGACGACGGCGACTCCGTACACGTTGCGGGCGCGGGCGCGGCCGTTGGTGTCGGCGCCGGTGACCTGGACGGAGGTGGAGGAGTGTGGGGCGCCTGGGCAACTGGCCTTCGAGGCCGGGGACATGGGGGCGCGGTTGCAGGACTACGGCGATCTGCTGGGGCCGTTGCTGGACGGTGAGCGGGCGTCGCCGTTGCCGTGAGGTGCGCGAGGGGGGTGCCGGGTGGGGTTGTGGGGCGGGTGCGGGCCGGTGGGGGCTTGTCGCGCAGTTCCCCGCGCCCCTGGGTGGGCTGCCGTGAGCGGTGTTCAGAGGGGGGTTGTCGGGCGGGTGCCGGCCGGTGGGGGCTTGGCGCGCAGTTCCCCGCGCCCCTGGGTGGGCTGCCGTGAGCGGTGTTCAGAGGGGGGTTGTCGGGCGGCTGCCGGCCGGTGGGGGCTTGGCGCGCAGTTCCCCGCGCCCCTGGGTGGGCTGCCGTGAGCGGTGTTCAGAGGGGGGTTGTCGGGCGGCTGCCGGCCGGTGGGGGCTTGTCGCGCAGTTCCCCGCGCCCCTGGGTGGGCTGCCGTGAGCCGTGTTCAGGCCTTGCCGCCCCCGCGCTGCCGGGTGGGCTCAGCCCACGACATCCAGGCCCCGCCACCCCCGCACCACCACGCCACCTCAACCCACGACGCCCAGGCCCCGCCACCCCGCACACCCACGCAACCTCAGCCCAGCGTGTCCAGGACCTGCCGCCCCCGCGCCCACTACGCGAACTCAGCCCATCGTGTCCAGGCCCTGCGGCCCCCGCGTCCCACGCAACCTCAACCCGCCGTGTTCAGACCTTGGCCCAGGTGTGCCGGTCCCTCGCCATCGCGTGCAGGGCCTCCACGTCCGCCGGCTTGAGGACGCCGCCGAGGCGGGTGAGGTCTTCCAGGTCCGTGTCGCGCAGGACGCGGACCTCGCGGGGCGGGAGGGTGATCGCGAGGTCGGAGGGGCCGACGAGGACGAGGACCGGGTGGACCTCGGCGGTCAGGGCGTAGGAGGCGCGGTCGGCGTCGGCGCGGACGCGGCGGAGCAGGGGGTGCGGGTCCCTGCGGCCCAGGGCGACCATCGGGTCGGCGACCGTCACCCGCTGCTTGCGGGCGTACAGCGTGTGCACGGCGAACAGTCCGCCGGGGCCGATCACCAGATGGTGGACGCGGTCGCCGCCGGGCAGCGGCACGGAGTGCAGGGCGTGCCAGCCCGCGCCGTCGAGGCGGTCCAGCGCCTCGCCCACGGTCTGCTCGGCCTCCAGCGCGCGCCGCCGGGGGTCGCGGCGGAGCCGGTGCGCGGGACCGGGGTCCCGGTCCAGGGCGATCTGGAGGGCCTCGCCGGGCCGGTTGGGGGCGAGGTCGTCGTCCGGGTGGAGGGAGAGCCGGGCCAGTTCGGCGGGCGTCGGCACCGGGGGCGGGCCCACGGCCACCCGGCCGGTCAGGAAGGGCCCGAGGGCGTCGAGCACGTCCTCTCTGCGGTCCTCGCTCAGCAGATTGATCCGGGCCGCCTCACGGTCGTACCAGGCGATGTTCCTGCCGTCCGTGAGGCAGACGTAGAGCCGCTCCTGACCATGGCGCCAGGTCGGTACGACGCGCAGTCCGCTCATGCACCATCACCCCATGGTCCATGGGAACAGGCGGGGTGCTGCGCAGGCAAGAAGCCGGTTACCTTTGGGGTGAGTTGCCAGGAGTTGCAGGGCTTGGCGCAGGGGCTTGGGGAGGCGCTGTTGCGGACCCGCAGGAAGCAACCCGACGTACCGGCTCCGGACCGGCCCTGGGACGAGATCGTGCCCGGGCTGTGGATGGGCGGACACGAGTTCCGGGGCCTGTCAGGGCAACGGGAGTTCGCCGTCGTACGGGACGAGTTCGAGCTCGTCCAGACGCTGCTGCGGCTGCCGGGCCACGGTCCCGATCCCGGGGTCGAGCACCATGTGTGGCCGATTCCGGACGGCCCGCTGGACGGGACCCAGCTCGCGGGCGTGATGCGCCTGGCACAGGCCGCGAGCGACGCACTGGACGAGGGCCGCAAGGTCCTCGTCCGCTGTTACCACGGCTACAACCGCTCGGGCCTGGTCGTCGCGCACGCCCTGGTCCGCAGGGGGCACACCGCCGACGCGGCGATCCGGCTGATCCGGGGCCGCCGCTCACCGTGGGCGCTGCACAACGAGCTGTTCGTCGAGTACCTGCGGGCAGGGCTGTCGACGGCCCGGCTGCTGGAGGAGCTGACCGAGTAGAGGAGCCGACCGGGCAGGTGCCGCCCGGTCCCGCCGGACGGCAGGAAGGACGTCCGTACGAATAGTGTGTACGGGGCCGGCAGCCCCGACCGGCCCCGATCCCAGGAGCACAGTGCCCCCCGCCCGCCGCGCACCCCGCACGACCCGCGCCGTAGCCGCCGTCACCCTGTTGGTCGCGGCCGCGGCGGGCTGCGGCGACGCGGGCGGCCTGGTGGGCGCGGGCCCGACGCCGACCGCGATCAGCCCGGACCGGCTGTGGCCGCGGCTGACGCCCGCCTCCAGCCCGGCCTTCGAGATCGGCGAGGTGGACTCGGAGCCGGTGGCCGGCGTCTCCGTGCCCGGCGACGACGTCCGCGCGGTGGATCCCGTCGCCGTCGTGCGCGCCGAGATCAAGGCGGACCCGAGCAGCTACGCCGGCACGGGGTACGCCGAGACGGCCCGCCGGATGGCCGACTGCGGGAAGACGGGGGCGGCCGGGAAGAGGTGCCCCGTGCTGCGGCCGTACTACCGCGACCTGACCGGTGACGGGCACGAGGACCTGACGCTCGGCTTCCGGCAGCTGCCCGGCCATGTCACCGCCGTACGCGTCTACACCGTCGAGAAGCACCGGCTGGTGCGGGTCATGCACTGGGAGGACGCGGTCAGCGGGGTGGAGCTCGCCGGGCGCTCGGTGATCATCCGTTCGCCGTCCGAGGTGGCCGGATACGAGTACCGGCTCCAGTGGACCTGGGATCCCGAGCAGAAGTCGATGCTCCTCACCCATGACGAGATGCTGCGCACCGGCAGCCGTGCCCTCGGGAACGCGCCGAGCCCGGCGCCCGGACCGTCCGCGAGCTCGCGATGAGGCTCGCCCTGCCCCGCTGGTCCGGCACGCTGGCCGTGAAGGCCGCCGTGTTCATCACCGTGATGTGCTGCGCCCTCGCCGCGCTGCTCGGTGTCCTCGTGCATGTCTCGGTCACCGACCAGACCGTCGGCGAGGCCCGTCACCTGGCGCTGAGCCGGCTGAAGGACGCGACCGAGGCGTACGAGGCCGGGGACACGCTGATGTGGGACGCGGGCGTGGATCCACCGGACCTGCCCGGGTCGCTGCGTGAGCTGGCGGTGGGCGGGGACCGCGGGACGATGGTCGGCGAGCACCGCGGTCGGCCCGCGATGTGGGCGGCGGGACCGGTGGACGGGGACCGGGCGCTGGCCGTGGAGGTGGACTACTCGCAGGGGGCACGGACGATCGCGGGCCTCGACCGGGCGATCCTGTGGTCGTCGGTGCCGGCGATCACGGCGACCCTGCTGGTGGGGGCGTTCGCGGTGACCCGGGTGACGACCCGGCTGCACACCACCGCCCGGGTGGCCCGGCGGATCAGCGCGGGCGACCTCGACGCCCGGGTCGGCGATCCGCGGACGAAGGATCCGTCGCGGCCGCAGGACGAGGTGGCCGCGGTGGCCGCCGCGCTGGACTCCATGGCGGGGTCCTTGCAGGGGAAGCTGCTGAGCGAGCAGCGCTTCACCGCGGACGTGGCCCATGAGCTGCGCACGCCGTTGACGGGGCTGCACGCGGCGGCCGAGCTGCTGCCGCCGGGGCGGCCCACCGAGCTGGTGCGGGACCGGGTGGCCGCGCTGCGGACGCTGACGGAGGACCTGCTGGAGATCTCCCGGCTGGACACCGGCCGGGAGAGGGTGGAGCTGGACGCGGAACGCCTGGGCGCGCTGGCCGAGCGGGTGGTGCGGGCGTCCGGGACCGACACCGAGGTCGTCGTCGTACGGGATCTGGCCGTGGAGACGGACCGGCGGCGGCTGGAGCGGGTGCTGGGCAATCTGGTGGCCAACGCGCACCGGCACGGGCGGGGGCCGGTGTCCTTGACGGTCGACGGGGCGGTCGTGACCGTCCGGGACCACGGGGACGGGTTTCCGGAGTATCTCGTCGAGCACGGGCCGCAGCGGTTCCGTACGGAGGGCGGGGCCCGGGGGCACGGGCTGGGGCTGACCATCGCGGTGGGACAGGCGGAGGTCCTCGGGGCCCGGCTGTCGTTCTCGAACGCGGACGACGGCGGGGCGGTCGCGACTCTGACGTTGCGATAGGTCCTGCTCCTATGGCCCATCTGAAAAGGCGACGGGTCCGCACGCCTCCTAACGTGGCGAACAGTCAGGTTCGCACCCCCCTCACGGAGGTCCCCCCATGTCCCTGCGCTCCCGTCTCCCCATAGCCGTCGCCGCCTGCGCCCTCGCCGTCACCGCCCTCGCCACGCCCGCCGTCGCCGGCGACGAGTGGGGCGACGACCCGCAGAGCGCCTCGGGGAACCACCAGAACCAGAGTCAGAACCAGAACCAGAATCAAAGCCAGAATCAGAACCAGCGCCTGGCCAGAGGTGTGGTGACGGCCAGTTCGCTGGCACTGCGCAGTGCGCCCAACCGGGGCGGGCAGATCATCCGGTGGGCCGAGCGGGGTGAGGTCGTCTCCATCTTCTGCCGGACCAACGGCCAGAGCGTCCAGGGCAACCGCCAGTGGTACCTCCTGACGGACGGCACCTGGGCCTGGGGCTCGGCCCGGTACATCAGGACCATCGGCACGGCGCCACGCTGGTGCTGACACCCCGCGCAAACTAAGCAGACATCACGTCCGATTTGGGTAAGTTCCGGACATGACCAAGGCCGGAACCACCGTGGCCCCCGCCGCCCCCTCCGTCCGCGCGGTACCCCTGCCCCGACGCCGTGGCATCGAACTGTCCCTCATCGTCCTCGCCGTCCTGCTGTCGGTGTACGGGTACTGCGCCGTCGGACTCGCCAGGAACGGCACCGTCCCGCCCGGCGCCGCCGGCTACGGCGCCGGGCTCGGTGTGCTCGCGCTCGTCGCCCATCTGGCGGTGCGGCTGAGGGCGCCGTACGCCGATCCGCTGCTGCTGCCCATCGGCGTGCTGCTCAACGGCCTGGGCCTGGTGCTGATCTACCGGCTCGACCTGGAGACGCCCGGCGACCACGCGGCCCCCACCCAGCTCGTGTGGTCCACCGTCGGGGTGGCCCTGTTCATCGTGGTCGTGCTGACGCTGCGCGACCACCGCGTGCTCCAGCGGTACTCCTACGTCTGTGTCGCCGCCGCGCTCGCCCTGCTGGTCCTGCCGATCCTGTTCCCCGCCGTGAACGGCGCCCGCATCTGGATCCGGATCGCCGGGTTCTCCATCCAGCCGGGCGAGTTCGCGAAGGTGCTCCTCGCGGTGTTCTTCGCCGCGTATCTCGCGACCAACCGGAACGCGCTGGCTTCCTCCGGACGGCGGTTCTGGGGGTTGCAGCTGCCCACCGGCCGGGTGCTGGGCCCGCTGCTCGCCATCTGGCTGATCAGCGTCGGAGTGCTGGTCCTGGAACGGGACCTCGGCACCTCGCTGCTGTTCTTCGGGCTGTTCGTCGTCCTGCTGTACGTCGCCACCGGGCTCACCGGCTGGATCGCGCTGGGCCTGCTGCTGGCCGTCGTCGGCGCCATCGCCGTGGGCTGGCTGGAACCGCATGTGCACAGCAGGGTGGAGGACTGGCTGCACCCGTTCGCGTCGATCGAGGCGGGCCAGGGACCGAACCAGCTCGCGCAGTCCCTGTTCGCCTTCGCGGCGGGCGGGATTCTCGGCACCGGGCTCGGGCTCGGCCACTCCGTCCTGATCGGCTTCGCCGTGAAGTCCGACTTCATCCTGGCGACGGCCGGCGAGGAGCTGGGCCTGGCCGGCCTGTCCGCGATCTTCCTGCTGTACGCCCTTCTCGTGGAGCGCGGCTACCGGGCGGGCCTCGCCCTGCTCGACCCCTTCGGGCGGCTCCTGGCGATCGGCCTCGCCTCGATCGTCGCGCTCCAGGTGTTCGTGATCGCGGGCGGGGTCGGCGGACTGATCCCGCTCACCGGCATGGCGATGCCGTTCCTCGCACAGGGCGGCTCGTCGGTCGTCACCAACTGGGCGATCGTCGCCCTGCTGATCCGGGTGAGCGACTCGGCCCGCGGCCCGTACGACGACAAGGAGACCCCGTGACCTCACGAGGCCCCGGCATGACCCGTTACATTCGGCACGCCGCCTGCTTCTGCGTCCTGCTGCTCGTGGCGCTCCTCGTCAACGCGGCCCGCGTCCAGGTCTTCCAGGCCCGCGTCCACGCCGAGAACCCGGCCAACCGGCGCGAGAACATCGCCCGTTACGGCCGGGAGCGCGGGGACATCCTGGTCGGCGGGCGGCCGGTCACCGGATCCCGGGACACCGGCGAGCAGCTGCGCTACGAACGGACCTACCGGGACGGGCCCTTGTACGCGCCGGTCACCGGCTTCGCCTCGCAGGAGTACGGCACGACCCTGCTGGAGCACGCCGAGGACGCGGTCCTGTCGGGCTCGGACCCGATGCTGACGCCGTTCCCGCTGTGGAACGACTTCACGCGCAGACGCGCCCCGGGCGGGGACGTCGTCACGACCCTCGACGCGGCCGCGCAGGAGGCGGCCTTCGACGGGCTGGACGGGCGCAAGGGCGCGGTGGCGGCGGTGGAGCCGGCGACGGGACGCATCCTCGCGCTGGTGTCCTCGCCGTCGTACGACCCGGGAGTGCTGTCGGGCAACAACGCCGGGGTGGGCCGCTCCTGGACGTGGCTCAACGCCAACCCGGACAAGCCGATGCTCAACCGGGCGGTGCGGCAGACCTATCCGCCGGGTTCGACGTTCAAGGTGGTCACCGCGGCGGCCGCGCTGGACGCCGGGGTGATCAAGGACGTGGACGCGCCGACCGACTCGCCGGCCCCGTACACCCTGCCCGGAACCACCACCTCGCTCAGCAACGAGTCCGAGGGCTGCGAGGACCTGTCCCTGCGGGAGGCCTTCCGGTGGTCGTGCAACACGGTGTTCGCGAAGCTCGGCGTGGACGTCGGAGTGGGTGACATGACGGCCACCGCGCACGCCTTCGGCTTCAACGACTACGCGCTGCGGATCCCCTTCTCGGTGGCCCGCAGCACGTTCGACCCGAACGTCGACCGGGCGCAGCTGGCCCTGTCGTCGATCGGGCAGTACAACACCCGTGCGACACCGCTCCAGATGGCGATGGTGTCGGCGGCCGTCGCCAACGGCGGGCAGATCCGCAGGCCCTATCTGGTGGAGCGGACCACGACGGCCGGCGGCACCGTCCTGTCCACGGCGGGCTCGCGTCCGGTACGGCAAGCGATGTACCCGGAGACGGCCGAGGTGCTGAAGGAGCTCATGACGCAGGTGGTGACCGAGGGCACCGGCACCAACGCGGCCATCCCCGGCGCGATCGTCGGCGGCAAGACCGGCACCGCCCAGCACGGCATCGGCAACGCCGGGACGCCCTACGCCTGGTTCGTGGCGTGGGCGCAGGGCGAGCGGGACGTGGAGCCCAAGGTCGCGGTGGCCGTGGTGGTGGAGGACGCGTCGGCGGTCCGCGGGGACATCACCGGGGGCGGGGTGGCGGCGCCGATCGCCCGGTCGGTGATGAAGGCCGTGCTCAACTCCAAGGAGTGAGACGGGGATTGAGAGCCGACGGGCCGCCTACCTAACGTTCGGTCCATGACTGACGCCACCGTGTACCGACTCGCCCAGGTGAACATCGGCCGTCTCAGGGCCCCGCTGGACTCCGCGCAGTTGAAGGACTTCGTCGACAACCTCGATCCCGTGAACGCCGACGCGGACGCGGCCGACGGTTTCGTCTGGCGGCTGGAGGGCGACTCCGGCGACGCCACGGACATCGCGGTCTTCGGCGACGAGTGGCTGATCATCAACATGTCGGTGTGGCGGGACGCCGAGGCGCTGACGGCGTACATGTACCAGGGCCGGCACCGCGAGATGCTCGCCCGCCGCAGGGAGTTCTTCGAACGGGTCCAGGAGGCGATGGTGGCCCTGTGGTGGGTCCCGGCCGGCCACCGCCCGACTGTCGCCGAGGCCGAGTCCCGTCTGCTGCACCTGCGCACCAACGGGCCGACCCCGTACGCCTTCACCCTGCGCACGCTGTTCCCCGCGGGCGCGGCCGCCCCGGTCGCCCTGAGTCTCCCGGACGACCTGGGCTGCTCGGTGTGACACCGTCCGGCCGCGCCCGCGGACCGGTCACAGCTCGCCGACGAACCATCCGCGCGACGCCGCCCAGCACAGTTCGTGCAGCAGGCCGTCGGTGCCACGGAAGACGACCCGCTGTTCACCCGCGACGGTGTACGCCGTGGGGTCGCCCGCCGCGGGGATGCCCTGCGCCGCCGCGTCCAGGTCACCGCGCCGCCAGCCGCCCGAGCCGGGGCTCCACCACAGCTCGTGCACCCGGTCGTCGGTGCCCCGGTAGACGACGTGCTGGCTGGCGCCCAGGAGGTACGCGGCCGGACTTCCCGCGGCCGGGACGCCGAGCGCCACCGTGCTCAGGTCGCCGAAACGCCAGCCGAGCGCCGGGGACCACCACCACTCGCGCAGGAAGGTGTCGGTACCGCGGTGGAAGACGTGCCGGTCGTCGCCGCGCGCGTAGGCCGCGGGACTGGCCGCCGCCGGAATTGCCGCGTGCACCGTCCTACTGAAGGGGTTCGCCGCGCCGAACCGGGTCCTCCGCGGTGCCGCCGGCCTCGATCGCCTCCCGCACCTCCGCGACCCGCTCCCGTTCCTCGGCCGCGAAGCGCTCGGCGTCCAGTTTCTCGGCGATCTCCTCGTCCTGGGTCATGAGGAGGTCGAGGCTGGAGTCGCCCATCTCGAAGACGCCCATGTCGACGTAGGCCTGCTGGAGGCGCT
This sequence comes from Streptomyces sp. SAI-135, assembly GCF_029893805.1. Classification (NCBI taxonomy): domain Bacteria; kingdom Bacillati; phylum Actinomycetota; class Actinomycetes; order Kitasatosporales; family Streptomycetaceae; genus Streptomyces; species Streptomyces sp. SAI-135. The sequence goes on along the minus strand of NZ_JARXYP010000002.1, from coordinate 6,133,796 downwards.
TGCCCCACAGGCCGATGTCCTTGACGCAGGGGACGATCCGGGAGAACAGCAGCCGGCGGAAGAGGGCGAGGAACTCGGACCGCTCGGCGTACTCCTCGGCCTCCGCCTTCGGGATGCCGAAGTTCTCCAGGACCTCGACTCCGCGCAGCCGGTCGCGCATCAGGTGGCAGCCCTCGATGACGAACTCCTCGCGTTCACGCAGTTCGGCGTCGGAGAGCTGCTGGTAGTAGTCCCGCAGCGCCATCCGGCCGAAGGCCACGTGCCGGGCCTCGTCCTGCATGACGTACGCGAGGATCTGCTTCGGCAGGGGCTTGTCGGTGGTGTCGCGGATCATGCCGAACGCGGCCAAGGCGAGACCCTCGATGAGGACCTGCATGCCGAGATAGGGCATGTCCCAGCGGGAGTCCCGCAGCGTGTCGCCCAGCAGGGACTGGAGGTTGTCGTTGATCGGGTACAGCATCCCGATCTTCTCGTGGAGGAAACGGCCGTAGATCTCCGCGTGCCGTGCCTCGTCCATCACCTGGGTCGCCGAGTAGAGCTTGGCGTCGAGGTCGGGCACGGACTCCACGATCCGCGCGGCGCACACCATCGCGCCCTGCTCGCCGTGCAGGAACTGGCTGAACTGCCAGGAGGCGAGGTGCTGACGGAGCGCCCCCTTGTCCTTCTCGGTGAACTTCGCCCAGTACTCGGTGCCGTAGACGGAGATGGACTCGTCGGGGGTGCCGAGGGGGTCGGCGGGATCGACTTCGAGGTCCCAGTCGATGCGCTTCTGCCCGTCCCACTGCTTGTCCTTGCCCTTCTGGTAGAGGGCGAGGAGGCGGTCGCGGCCGTCGTCGTACTCCCAGCTGAAACGGGCTGTGCCGGTGGCCGGTACCTGCCAGTGGGGGTCCCCGGGATCCGTGGTGTACAGGTCGAAAGTCGGCATGTCCCGCAGGCTGCCCCTTCGTAGACGCCGGGTCAACAAGTCGCGCGCAGGGGATTGACGGTCTTGCTGACAAGCAGTCTCATAAGAGCCATGACGAGTCTGACAGATGTCGACGCGCTCGAAGGGCTGCGTGACGCCCTCGGCCTGCTCAAGGACCGGGAGCAGGTCGCCGAGCGGCTGCTCGACTCCTCCGCCAAGCACTCCTTCGACCCGGACAAGGAACTGGACTGGGACGCGCCCTTCGAGGACGGCCTGTGGTACTGGCCGCCGGAGCTGGTGTCGCTGTACGACACCCCGATGTGGCGGCGGATGAGCGAGGAGCAGCGGATCCTGCTCTCGAAGCACGAGGCCGCGGCGCTGGCCTCGCTGGGGATCTGGTTCGAGATCATCCTCATGCAGCTGCTGTGCCGTCACATCTACGACAAGGCGGCCACGAGCGCGCATGTGCGGTACGCCCTCACCGAAATCGAGGACGAGTGCCGGCACTCGAAGATGTTCGCGCGGCTGATCACCCGGGGCGACACGCCCTGGTACCCGGTGAGCCGGACCCATCAGCAGCTCGGGCGGCTGTTCAAGACGATCTCCACGACACCGGGGTCGTTCACGGCGACGCTGCTCGGTGAGGAGATCCTCGACTGGATGCAGCGGCTGACGTTCCCGGACGAGCGGGTGCAGCCGCTGATCCGTGGGGTGACGCGGATCCACGTGGTGGAGGAGGCGCGGCACGTCCGTTACGCCCGGGAGGAGCTGCGGCGGCAGATGATCTCCGCTCCGCGGTGGTCGCAGGAGTTCACCCGGGTCACGTCCGGGGAGTTCGCGCGGGTGTTCTCCGTGGCCTTTGTGAACCCCGAGGTCTACACGAACGTCGGCCTGGACCAGCGGGAGGCGCTGGCACAGGTGAAGGCGAGCGGGCACCGGCGGGAAGTGATGCAGACGGGTGCGAAGCGGCTGACCGACTTCCTGGACGACATCGGAGTGCTCCGGGGGGTGGGGCGGCGGCTGTGGAAGTCGTCGGGGCTGCTGGCCTGACGGTCGTGCGCGGGCCGGTGGGTGAGAGCGGTCAGAGCCTGTCCGGCTGTACCCACCCGGGGGCGCGGGAACTGCTCGACCAGCCACGACGCGCCCGCGGACGGCCGACTACCCTGCAACCCATGACCCCATCCGCGCCCGCCTACCGGAGACTCGGCGTCGAGGAGCGCAGAAGCCAGCTGCTGGAGGCCGCCCTCGGCCTCTTCGCGCACCGCGCGCCCGAGGACGTCTCCCTCGACGACGTGGCGGAGGCGGCCGGGGTCTCCCGACCCCTCGTCTACCGGTACTTCCCCGGCGGCAAGCAGCAGCTCTACGAGGCCGCGCTCCGGTCCGCCGCCGACGAACTGGAGCAGTGCTTCGACGAACCCCGGGACGGCCCCCTCCTCATCCGCCTCTCCCGCGCCCTCGACCGCTATCTCGCCTTCGTCGACGAGCACGACGCCGGCTTCAGCGCCCTGCTCCAGGGCGGCAGCGTCGTCGAGACGTCCCGGACCACCGCCATCGTCGACGGCGTACGCCGGGCCGCCGCCGAGCACATCCTCCGCCACCTCGGCGTCACCGAGCCCGGCCTGCGGCTGCGCATGACCGTGCGGATGTGGATCACCGCGGTGGAGGCGGCCTCCCTGATCTGGCTCGACGAGGACAAGCAGCCCCCGGTCGGGGAACTGCGCGACTGGCTCGTCGACCAGTTCGTCGCCGTGCTCTCCGTGACCGCCAACCGCGACCCGCAGACCGCCGCGCTGGTCACGGCCCTCGCGGCGGATGCCTGAGACTGGTGCCGTGAAGAGCGAAGACACCCCCTTCGAGGGCGGGCCCATGGACGGCCGGGTGCTGCCCGTGCTGCTGGGACCGACCGGTCACCCGCCGAAGACGTACCGCATCCCCGTCCCCGACGCGGCCGGCGGCCCCGCCACCGTGCTGGTGTACCGCCGGGTGCCGAGGGGGCACAACAGGCTGGGGATCCAGAAGGGGTGGAAGTACTCCTACGACCCCGAGGGCAGGGCGGGCGACCGGCTGAGGTGGCCGTGGTCCAAGCCCGACAGGCCGGCTGACACCGACGGGTGACGAGGTTGCTCCGAACCGCCCACACCCGGCGCGCGCGCCCGCCCGAGCCGTCCGATGCTCGCCGTGCGGAACAGAGGGGCTGTTCCGCACGGGAGGTGATGACGTGTCAGGAAGGCTTCTGCGTCTGGTGTGTACGGCCGCGGTGGCGGTCGGCACCGCCCTCGCACCGGTGTCCGCGGCGGCCGCACCGCAGCCGGAGCCGCGCGAGCGTTCCGTCGCCGATCTGCTGACGGACCTTCAGCGGCTGTACCGGGAGGCCGAGGAGGCCACCGAGACCTACAACGCCACCGAGGAGAAGCTGAAGCGCAAGCGCGCCGAGCTGAACCGCCTGGACGCGGCGCTCGCAAGGGTCCGGCTCTCGCTGCGCGACAGCCGGGGTGCGGCGGGGCGGCTGGCCCGCCAGCAGTACCAGAGCAGCACCGACATCTCGCCGTACGTCCGCCTCCTGCTCGCCCGCGACCCCCAGCACGCTCTCGAACAGGGCCATGTCATCGGCCAGTTGTCGCGGGACCGGGCCAGGGCGGTGGGCCGGCTGACCGGCACCGAGCACCGCGCCGACGAACTGGCCCGCAAGGCCCGCAAGGCGCTCGACGAGCACCTCACGCTGGCCGCCCGGCAGAAGAAGGAACGGGACGCCGTACGCGGCAAACTGGCCGGCGTGGAGGAGCTCCTCGCCTCCCTCACCGCCGAACAGCTCACCGCGCTGGCCCGGTTCGAGGAGAAGGGCGTCGAGAAGGCCCAGCGGGAGCTGACGACGTCCGGCGCTCTGGGCGAGGACGCGCGCAAGCCGTCCACGCCGGGCGAGAGGGCCCTGCGGTACGCCCGACGGCAGCTCGACAAGCCGTACGAGTGGGGTGCGGAGGGTCCGCGGGCGTACGACTGCTCGGGGCTGACCTCGAAGGCGTGGGCCCGGGCCGGCACCCCGATCCCGCGGACCAGCCAGGAGCAGTGGGCCCGGCTGCCGCGGATCCCGCTGAAGGAGCTGCGCCCGGGTGATCTGGTCCTGTACTACCCCAAGGCCACGCACGTGGCGCTGTACGTGGGGAACGGCGAGGTCATCGAGGCGCCGAGGACGGGCGAGAGGATCAGGGTGTCCCCGATCGCGGCCCACCCGCTCCTCGGTGCCGTGCGTCCGGACGGTGCGGGTCAGGCCCCGGCCACCGAGGCCAGGTAGGCCCCCGCCTTCTCCGGGTCGTAGAAGAAGTTCTCGAAGTCGGCCGGGTTGTCGAAGCCGTTGGCGAAACGGTCCGCCACCGGCTGCAGCTGGCCGGCCGCCCCGATCAGGTTCAGGATGTGCTCCGGCGGCGGCGCGAGCATGGCGTTCGTCCACTTGGTGACGTGCTGGGCGGTGGCCCAGTACCGCTCGAACGTCCCGCGCATCCACTCCTCGTCGAACTCCTTCTCCCCGCGCTCCAGGATCGAGGCGAGGTAGGAGGCCGCGCACTTGGACGCGGAGTTGGAGCCCTGCCCGGTGATCGGGTCGTTGGCGACGACGACGTCGGCCACGCCCAGGACCGCTCCCCCACCGGGCAGGCGGCCTATCGGGGTGCGCACGGTGGGAGCGTAGCGGCCGGCCAGCGTGCCGCCGGCGTCCGTGAGCTCGACGTTCGTGGCGCGCGCGTACTCCCAGGGCAGGAACTTCTCCATGAGTTCCAGGGTCAGGGAGAGGTGCTGCGCCGGGTCCTTCACGCCGTTGAAGACGTCGAGCGGGCCGCCGGGCACGCCCTCCCAGAACAGGATGTCGGCGCGCCCGGAGGTGGTGAGCGTCGGCATCACGAACAGTTCGCCGACGCCGGGGACGAGGTTGCAGCGGACGGCCTCGGTGTCCGGGTGCTCGGGACGCGGGCCCAGACCGTGGACGTAGGAGACGGCGAGGGCGCGCTGCGGCTCGCTGTACGGGGAGCGCTCGGGGTCCCTCGCGAACATGGAGACCAGCTCGCCCTTGCCGGCCGAGACCAGCACGAGGTCGTACGTACGGGAGAAGTAGTCGAGGTCGCCGACCGCCGCGCCGTGGATGACGAGCTGGCCGCCGCGCTGGGCGAAGGTCTCCATCCAGCCGGCCATCTTGACCCGCTGGTCGACCGACTGCGCGTACCCGTCGAGGTGTCCCAGCCAGTCGATCGCGCGCTGCGAGGGCCCCGGGTCGAAGGAGCCGGGGGCCGCCACCGAGACGCCGAGCCCCTCGATCTTCGGGGCCTGGGACTCCCAGAAGTTCAGCTGGAGATCGCGCTCGTGCTGGAGTGCCGTGTGGAACATGCACTGCGTCGACATGACCCGGCCGGAACGGATCTCGTCCGCCGTCCGGTTGGACATCAGGGTGACCTCGTACCCGTGCGACTGGAGGCCGAGGGCGAGCTGGAGGCCGGACTGGCCGGCTCCGACGACGAGTATCTTCCGCATGCGGGTGCTGGCTCCTAAACGTGGACTACTCGGGGGTCTCGTCCAGCGCGTGGCCGACGAGGGACAACAGGGTCTCGATGACCGAGATCTTCCGCCGCGCGTCCATGATCATGACAGGTATGCGCCGGGGGATGCTGAGCGCCTCCCGCACGTCCTCCGGCTCGAACAGCTCGCTGCCGTCGAAGTGGTTGACCGCGACGACGTACGGCAGCCCGCAGCTCTCGAAGTAGTCGAGCGCAGGGAAGGAGTCCTTGAGGCGGCGGGTGTCCGCCAGGACGACGGCGCCTATCGCGCCCCGCACCAGGTCATCCCACATGAACCAGAACCGCTCCTGGCCCGGCGTGCCGAACAGGTACAGCACCAGGTCGTCGTCGAGCGTGATGCGGCCGTAGTCCATGGCCACGGTGGTGGTGACCTTCTCCGGGGTGCCGGAGAGGTCGTCGACCTGTTCGCTGGCCTCGGTCATCAGCGCCTCCGTCTGGAGGGGCTCGATCTCGGAGACGGTGCCGACCAGGGTGGTCTTGCCGACGCCGAAGCCGCCGGCCACGACTATCTTCGTGGCGATGGGGGCCCGGGTGCGGTCCGTCTGCCAGGACTTGAGGTCGTCGTCGGTCTCGACGTCGACGAACGGGGTGACGCCGAGGCCCCGGGAGGCGGCGGCGTCAGAGACGACGGAGTCCACTCAGCACCCTTTCCAGCAGAGCGCGGTCGGGACGGCCCGTGCCATGACCGGTCCCGGTGCCGTACACACGGATCTTTCCCTGGTCCGCGAGGTCGCTGAGGAGCACCCGGACCACGCCGAGCGGCATCTTCAGCAGCGCGGCGATCTCGGCCACCGTGCGCATCCGGCGGCACAGTTCGACGATGGCCCGCAGCTCCGGCATGACCGACTTCAGCGAGCCGTTGGTGAGCTCCTTGCGCTCCTCGGGGGCCTCCAGGGCCGCCACGAAGGTCTCCACGAGGAGGACGTGGCCGAAGCGGGTGCGGCCGCCGGTGAGCGAGTACGGCCGCACCCGGGCGGGTTTGCGGTCGCCGCCGCGGACCGGGAGCTCGGGCCTGTTCGTCATCGGGCGCTCCCGTCGTTCTCCAGCGACTGGCGCAGCTCGCTGCGGAGTTCGGGGGTCAGGACGTGGCCCGCGCGGCCGACGAACAGGGCCATGTGGTACGCGACGACGCTCATGTCGCAGTCCGCGGAGCCGTGCACACCGAGCAGCGAACCGTCGCTGATCGACATCACGAACAGGCTGCCCTCGTCCATCGCGATCATGGTGTGCTTCGTGGTGCCGAAGTCCATGAGCTTGGCGGCGCCGAGGGTGAGGCTGCCGATGCCGGAGACGATGGTCGCGAGGTCGGCGGACGAGCCGCGCGGGCCGGCGGGCTTCCCGTCCCTGGCCTCTCGTGCCTCCGCGTTGCGCTCGGCGTCGGAGGAGAGCAGGAGCAGGCCGTCGGAGGAGACCACGGCGACGGACTGGACGCCGGGTACCTCCTCCACGAGGTTGGTCAGCAGGAAGTGGAGATTGCGGGCTTCACGACTCAGTCCGAAGGTACTGGGCGCGGTCAACTGCTTGCCTCCTCGGCTGTGCCCCCCGTGGCTTCTTCGGATGCGGTGCGGTGTTCTGCGGTCGGCAGTTTGGTCTCGCCGGTGTGTTCCTTGATCTCCGCCTCCACGTCGCGGTAGCCGGCCTCCGCCCCCCGGCGGAAGCCGCCCAGCCGGCGGCGGAGTGCGTCGGCGTCCACAGAAGCGTTGCGCCGGCGCGGGGCCGGGGCGGTGGGCGCGGTGATCTTGGGTGTGCGCTTGGGGAGGCCCTTGTCGGTGACGGGCTCCTCGTCGGCGCGGGTGTGCTCGGTCTCGGCCTCGGCCTCGGCCTCGGCCTCCTGCGCCTGGGGCTCCTCCGGTACGGGCTCGGGCTCCGGCTCCGGTTGTGCCGGTACCGGTGCCAGCAGCTCCATCGTCGTCTCGGCCGGGGACTCCGCCGCCTGCTCGCGTACGGCCTGCTCGGCCAGCGTCACCAGCGGGTCGCCCTGCGAACGGCCGTTCAGGACATTGGAGTTGGCCTCCGCGTTCGCGCCCGGCAGGGAGAAGGAGTGGGTGGTGCCGGTGACCGGGCCGTCGGCGGCCGGCACGGCGGACGTGGGCGCGGCGGTGAACAGCGGCTTGGGGAGGACCACCACCGCGGCCACACCCCCCTGCTTCTGCTCGCGCAGCTGCACGCGGACACCGTGCCGGTGGGCGAGCCGGGCCACCACGTACAGGCCGAGGCCCAGACCCTCGTCGCCCTCGTCGTACGACTCGTAGGCGGCCTCGGGGTCGAACTCGGCGAGGCGGGAGTTGAGGGTGGTCATCCGCTCGGCGGTCATGCCGATGCCCTCGTCCTGGACGGAGAGCATGACCTCGCCGCTCTCCAGGAGCCAGCCGGAGACCTCGACGGGCAGGTCGGGCGGGGAGAACGAGGTGGCGTTCTCCATCAGTTCGGCCAGCAGGTGCGAGAGGTCGTCCGCGGCGAAGCCGACCACGTGGGCGTGCGGCGGCAGGGCGGCGATCCGGACGCGCTCGTAGCGCTCGATCTCGCTGACCGCGGCGCGGACGACGTCGACCAGCGGGACCGGGTTCGCGCTCTGCTGCACGTGTTCCGTGCCGGCGAGGACGAGGAGGTTCTCGCTGTGGCGGCGCATGACCGTGGCGAAGTGGTCGAGCTTGAAGAGGGTCGCGAGGCGCTCGGGGTCCTGCTCGCGCTCCTCCAGGCTCTCGATGACGGCGAGTTGCCGCTCGACGAGGCCGAGGGTGCGCAGCGCCAGGTTGACGAAGGTGGCGCCGATGGTGGTGCGCAGCCGCTCCAACTGGGCGGCCGACTCGGCGAGTTCCGCCTTGAGCTGTTCGCGGGCGTCGGCCATCTTCTGGCGCTGGCCGACCAGGTGCTTGCGGTCGGACTCCAGGGTGGCGATCCGCTCGGCGAGCCCGGCCGCGTGCGCGTGCAGGGTGTTGACGGAGCGGACGACCTGGGCGAACTCGTCGTTGCGGCCGGTGAAGGAGACCGCTTCCTCGGTCGTGGGGTCCTCGGCCCCGGCGAGCCGGGCCGAGCCGCGGCGCAGCACGGACAGGGGGCGGGTGAGGGTACGGGCCATGGCGGTGCTGATGCCCACGGCCAGCAGCATCAGGGCGCCGAGTATCGCGACCCGCAGCTCCAGCGCGGTGACGTCGTCGTCGCGGAGCTGGGCGAGTGCCTTGACCCTGCGGTCGAAGAGCGCCGACTCGGCACCGCGCATGAGGTCGACGCGGGCGGAGAGGGCGGCATCGAGCTTGGCGGTGCCGGTGCTCAGCTCACCCGCGGACAGGGTGGGCCGGTCGGTGAGGGCGGCGAGGTACTTGTCGGCGGAGTTGACCTCGGGGCCGGTGACCGTGGAGTCGTAGCCCGCCTTGGCGGTGGCGGGCGCGGAGTCGCGGAAGTCGGCGAGAGCCGCGTCGGAGCGCAGCCGGGCCTGCTGGGCGGCGGCGCTGAGCGCGTCGCGCTGGGCGGCGTCGGCCTTGGAGGAGACCTTCTCGGTGTTCGTCAGGCCGGTGATCGGGTCGTAGACGCTGCGGGTCGTCGTGGGCACGCTGAGCGCCGCGAGCAGCAGTCCCCGGGTGGCGGCGGCCTGCTGCACGGCGGAGTCCAGCTCGGCGAGGGAGTACGCACCGGAGCCGGCGCGGGCCGGCGTCTTCTCGGCCAGTTCCTCGGCGAGGCGGTGCAGTTCGGTGATGGCGGCGGAGTACGCGTTGTGCGTCTCCAGGGCGGTGGTCCTGCCGGTGAGCGCGGAGCGGCGGACGGCGGCGATGTCGTCGAGGTCGGCGCGCAGGGTGGCGGACAGGTCGCTGTCGGCGCGCAGTTCCTCGGCCTGGCGGTCCACGCGGGCGCTCGACTGCTCGCCGGGCGCCTTCGCCCTGGGCCGTCCGGCGGCGATGTACGAGGTGACCTCGTCGCGTTCGTCGGCGAGCGCGTGGGCGAGGTCGAGGGCGTCCTGGGTCTGCTCGGCGAGCGTCACCAGGTCCTGGGAGTCGTGGAGGTCGCCCGAGGCGGTGACGAGGGAGGGGGCGCCGGCCCCGGCGATCGCGGCGGCCACGACGGCGACGGCCAGAATCAGCCGGGTGCGGACGTGGGTGGGGCGGCCCTTGCCGACGGGAGTCCCGGGGGCGCCGGGCGTGGCGGCTGTGCGCTCCGCGCCGTTGCCGGAGGCCGTCTGCTTGCCTGTGCGACGAGGCCGCGTCTTCTGCACCGCTGCTCGCATTCCTGAACTCGTGATACCCATGGGCCCGGGGTGACGCTCAGTCAACTGGTGTACACACCGGGGTACGGTTCCCGACCCTCCCAGCGCCGGTGGTCGGTGGCCGCGCATCGCCTGAGCCGCCACCCGAAGGAGTGAACCCCGGAGGGGAGTTGGCGGGCAAGTTCCTGCGGCACGCGCACGGACCGTGCGCGGCAGGCCGGTTGGACGTCGGCGAGGACCGATGGCAGTATTCGCCACCACGCCTGCCAGGAGCCCGCCATTCCAACCCAAACCTGGCGTCTGACCTGCGCGACTACGTCAATTCCGCGACGGTTGCCAGGCTTTGACGAAGCTTGTGAAGGGCTCGTGCAGACTGGCCGAATGCGTACGGAACTTGTCTCGGAACCCGGCGATGTCCAGCGGCCCAACGAGGACTTCGCGAGCGTCGCGCTCCCCGCTTCCGGACAGGGCGGCGTCCTGGTCGCCCTCGACGGTGTCACCCCGCCCACGGGTCCGACGGGCTGTCTGCATTCCGTCCCCTGGTTCACGGCCCGGCTCGGCGGCGCGCTGACCGAACTGGCCGTTTCGCTCCCGGATGTTCCCCTGACCGAGGTGCTGTCCCGGGCGATCGTGCGCACAGCGGAGACACATGGTGAAGGTTGTGACCTTTCTCACCCGCGTACGCCGCAGGCGACGGTGGTGATCGCGCGGTGGTCCCCGGAATCGGTCGAGTACCTGGTCCTGTCGGACTCGGCGCTGCTGGTGGAGGCGGCGGACGGCACGGTCTCGGCGGTCCTGGACGACCGCCTCTCCCGCCTCCCCCGCGCCTTTCTGGCCACGGCCGCGCTCGTCGACGCCAACCTCCGCAACAAGGAGGGCGGCTTCTTCACGGCGGCGGCGGACCCGTCGGTGGCGGGGCGCGCGGTCACGGGAGTGCTCCCGCGCTCGTCGGTGCGCGGTCTGCTGGCCCTGACGGACGGGGCGGCCCGGTGGGTGGAGAAGTTCCACGAGGGCGGCTGGGGGGACTGCTGCACCTTCGTCCGCAAGGAGGGCCCGCAGGCCCTCGTGGACCGCGTCCGGGAACGGGAACGCGCGGACGCGGAGCGGCGCACCTGGCTGGGCGGCAGCAAGACCCATGACGACGCGACGGTGGTGTACGTGGAGTTGTGAGGGGGTGGTGGGGGGCGGGTGCGGTGCGCTCCGGTGCGGTGGACTGCTAATCGGTGCGGTGGGCTGCGGTTCGGTGCGGGGCGCCTGACCGGGTGGCCCGCAACCCCGGCCGGCGCCCCGGCGTCGCGGGCCCGGAGGGCGGGGCATGTCCACCCGGGGGACACCCGCGTGGTGGGCTCTACGGGACCGGCTGGGACTCGGGCGCGGCGGGGATGGGCCGGCCGGAGCGGATGGAGCCGGTGCGCTCGGCGGCCTCGACGGGGGGCGAGAGGGCGGATGCCCCATGGGAGCAGTTCCTGCGCAGCCCGCCTACGGCACCGACTCGGCACCGCCGGGACACGCAGGGGATGCAGCAGGCGGGACGCAGCAGGCGGGATGCAGCAGACGCACGAAGCACTCGGAGCACCGACAGCCGCCGACACCGCTGATGCGCCCACCGGAGCCGCCCCCACGCCGCCGGCCCAACGGCACCGGCCGGTGACGCCACGAAAATCACCCGTGCGGCGTCCTCGACGGCGTCCACCCGGCACCGTCACCTCAGGCGCCCGCGCGTGTACCCCGGCGGTGGGCTACTTCTCCATGCCCCGGTTCAGCTGGTGGAGCAGGCGGGCCAGTTCGGTGACCTCTGCCGGGTTCCAGTGGGCGAGGCGGCCGGCGTAGCGGGCACGGCGGGCGTCGCGGACGCGGTGCACGCGGGAGCGGCCCTCCTCGGTGAGGTCGACCAGCCAGGCCCGCCCGTCCGCGGGGTCGGGTTCGCGGGTGACGAGGCCCAGGTCCTCCAGGGCGCGCAGCTGGCGGGACATCGTGGCCTTGCCGACCCCGATGTACCCGGCCAGCTCGGTGGCGCGCTGGCGGCCGCATTCATCCAGACGGACGAGCAGTCCGTAGGCCGCAGACTCCAGGTCGGGGTGGACCTCCCGGGCCATCTCCCCCTGGTTGGCCCGGGCGCGGCGCAGCAGGACGGTCAACTCGCGCTCCAGCGCCAGGAATCCGGGCTGGTCCACACCGTTCGGCGCCGCCTCGGCCCCGCTCCGGCCACCCTCGCCGTTTCCGTCTTCGTGCACGTCAGCCCCTGCCCTGGATTTCCCGGTCGTGAAAGTTTCCGCCAAATTGCGACATCACCGCAGCTCCGTAAGTATTTCGCAGGGCTAGACCAACGGCAGCGTCCGGTCCCTCTTCCCACCCCGTCGTCCCCGTACGTAGCGTCTTGACCGAGCGGTGGCTGGCATGCCCACGTCAGCCTGGCACGGCCTTCCCCAGTCCCCCCACCGAGCATCACCGAGCCTTCGGAGGCACGCCATGCCCGTGCACAGACCCGAACCGATACGTCCCCGACGCCTCTTCCTCGTCGGACTCCTGCTCACCGCGTTCTCCCTGCTCCACACGGCCCCCGCCCCGGCCGCGGAATCCCCCGAGGCCACCGCCGTCCCGGCCCGCGGCTCCGCCCACATGGGGATGGGCGTCGTAGCGCACGACGGCCAGAGCGGTCTCCCCGCCGGCACCCGCGCCACCCAGACGGAGGGCGTGGACGTCGCCAGCTACCAGGGCAACGTCGCCTGGTCGACCCTCTGGAACAGCGGCGTCCGGTGGGCGTACACCAAGGCCAGCGAGGGGACGTACTACACGAATCCCTACTTCTCCCAGCAGTACACCGGCTCCTACGGCGTCGGGATGATCCGTGGGGCCTACCACTTCGCCACCCCGGACACCACGAGCGGCGCGACGCAGGCCGACTACTTCGTCGACCACGGCGGCGCCTGGTCCAGGGACGGCAGGACCCTGCCCGGGGTGCTCGACATCGAGTGGAACCCGTACGGCGACGCCTGCTTCGGCAAGACGCAGAGCGCGATGGTCACCTGGATCCGCGACTTCCTGAACCGGTACAAGGCGCGCACCGGCCGGCAGGCCGTCATCTACACCGCCACCACCTGGTGGACCCAGTGCACCGGCAACTACGGCGGCTTCGCCTCCACCACCCCGCTGTGGATCGCGCGCTACGCCTCGACGCCCGGCACCCTCCCGGCCGGCTGGAGCACGTACACCATGTGGCAGTACACCTCGACCGGCCCGACGGTCGGCGACCACGACCGCTTCAACGGCGCGCTCGACCGGGTGCAGGCCCTCGCCAACGGCTGACCCGCCTCCGCGTACGGCGAAGGCCCGGGCCTCCCTCACGAGAACCCGGGCCTTCACCTCATCCGGCAGCACCCGTCACGCCGCCACCGGAACCTCCGGCGCCGCCCCGTTGACGGCCGGGGCCAGCGCCAGCTCCAGGACCTGGCGCACGTCGGTGACGGCGTGGACGTCGAGCTTGTCCAGCACCTCCGCCGGGACGTCGTCCAGGTCGGCCTCGTTGCGCTTCGGGATGATGACGGTACTCACCCCGGCGCGGTGCGCGGCGAGCAGCTTCTGCTTCACGCCGCCGATGGGCAGGACACGACCGGTCAGCGAGACCTCGCCCGTCATGGCCACGTCCGTGCGGACCAGGCGGCCGGAGAGCAGCGAGGCCAGCGCCGTCGTCATGGTGACGCCCGCGCTCGGGCCGTCCTTGGGGACCGCGCCCGCCGGGAAGTGGATGTGCACACCCCGGTCCTTGAGGTCGCCGACCGGCAGCTCCAGCTCGGCGCCGTGCGACCTGAGGAAGCTCAGCGCGATCTGCGCGCTCTCCTTCATCACGTCACCCAGCTGGCCGGTCAGCGTCAGACCCGCCGCGCCCGTCTCCGGGTCGGCCAGCGACGCCTCGACGAACAGCACGTCCCCGCCCGCTCCGGTGACCGCGAGTCCGGTCGCCACACCCGGGACGGCCGTACGGCGCTCCGCGGGGTCCTGGGCCGACTCGGGCACGTGGTGCGGCCGGCCGATCAGGCCGCGCAGGTCCTCGTCCGTGATGGTGAACGGCAGCTCCCGCTCGCCGAGTTCGTGCTGGGCCGCCACCTTGCGCAGCAGCCTCGCGACGGACCGCTCCAGGGTGCGCACGCCCGCCTCGCGGGTGTACTCGCCGGCGAGCTTGCGCAGCGCGCTCTCGTCGATGACGACCTCGTCCTTCGCGAGCCCCGCCCGCTCCAGCTGGCGCGGGAGCAGGTGGTCGCGGGCGATGACGATCTTCTCGTCCTCGGTGTAGCCGTCGAGGCGGACCAGCTCCATACGGTCGAGCAGAGCCTCCGGGATGGCCTCCAGGACGTTCGCCGTCGCGAGGAACACCACGTCGGACAGGTCGAGTTCGACCTCCAGGTAGTGGTCGCGGAAGGTGTGGTTCTGCGCCGGGTCCAGGACCTCCAGGAGGGCCGCCGCGGGGTCGCCGCGGAAGTCGGAGCCCACCTTGTCGATCTCGTCGAGCAGGACGACCGGGTTCATCGAACCGGCCTCCTTGATGGCCCGCACGATCCGGCCGGGCAGCGCGCCGACGTACGTCCGCCGGTGACCGCGGATCTCCGCCTCGTCCCGTACTCCACCGAGGGCGACGCGGACGAACTTGCGGCCCATGGCGTGCGCGACCGACTCGCCGAGCGAGGTCTTGCCGACGCCGGGAGGCCCGACGAGGGCGAGCACGGCACCGCCGCGCCGGCCGCCGACGACCCCGAGGCCCCGGTCGTTGCGGCGCTTGCGCACCGCGAGGTACTCGGTGATCCGCTCCTTCACGTCCTCAAGACCGGCGTGCTCGGCGTCCAGGACCGCCTTGGCGCCCTGGATGTCGTAGGCGTCCTCGGTCCGCTCGTTCCACGGCAGTTCGAGGACGGTGTCCAGCCAGGTGCGGATCCAGGAACCCTCGGGCGACTGGTCGGAGGACCGCTCCAGCTTGTCGACCTCCTTGAGGGCGGCTTCCCGCACCTTCTCGGGCAGGTCGGCGGCCTCCACCCGGGCACGGTAGTCGTCGGACTCCTCGCCCTCCTGCTCGCCGTTGAGCTCGCGCAGTTCCTTACGTACGGCTTCCAGCTGACGGCGGAGCAGGAACTCGCGCTGCTGCTTGTCGACGCCCTCCTGGACGTCCTTCGCGATGGTCTCGGCGACGTCCTGCTCGGCGAGGTGGTCGCGCAGCTGCTGGGTGGCGAGCTTGAGGCGGGCGACCGGGTCGGCGGTCTCCAGCAGTTCGACCTTCTGCTCGGTGGTCAGGAACGGCGAGTAACCGGAGTTGTCGGCGAGCGCGGACACGTCGTCGATGGCCTGCACCCGGTCCACGACCTGCCAGGCGCCGCGCTTGCGCAGCCATGCGGTGGCGAGGGCCTTGTACTCCTTGACCAGTTCCGTGACGTGACCCGGCAGCGGTTCGGGGACGGTCTGGTCGACCGTGGTCCCCTCGACCCACAGGGCGGCGCCCGGGCCGGTGGTCCCCGCACCGATCTTCACCCTGCTCCGGCCGCGGATGAGCGCGCCCGGGTCGCCGTCGGCCAGGCGGCCGACCTGCTCGACGGTGCCGAGCACACCGGTGCTCGCGTAGGTGCCGTCGATGCGTGGCACCAGGAGGACCTTGGGCTTTCCGGGTTCCGAGCGGGCGGCGGCCTGGGCGGCCTCCACCGCGGCGCGGACGTCGGTGTCGTTCAGGTCCAGCGGCACCACCATTCCGGGCAGCACGACCTCGTCGTCGAGCGGCAGCACAGGCAGAGTGAGCGGTGTGGACGTCGAAGCCATGATCTCCCCTTCGGCAGTCAAGTTGAGCTATGCCGACTCAATGCACATGAGCCGTCGAATGTTCCCCGCCCGCTTGCCTGTTCGCTGTCGGCGATCACGACTGCCGGAATCGACGCTTCCGGACCTAGGGTCAAGACGTAATGGGCACTTACGGTCACCGGTCATTACTGGGGGGGATGTCGTGGACGGAGTCGTGCAGGCGTGGGTGACCGGCTGGGTCGTGTCCCGGGGGGCCGCCCCGCCGGAACGTGAGCCGTGGGGCTTCACCGTCGACGTGGGGCAGCTCGCGCAGGTCTCGCGGCACGTCTTCGACGCGCTGGGCGACGAGGTGGACGAGCGGCTGGTCCGCAAGGTCGCGGACGGGGTGACGGGGGCGGGGGTGTGGCTCAAGGTGTTCCAGGACCCCGAGGTCGTCGGGGACTGGCTGGGCGAGGGCTGGTGGGTGGACCCCGAGCCGGGCTGCCTGATGACGGTCCCGCTGGCCGGAGCGGCGGTCGGAGGCACCGACGTCCCCGACGGCTACCGCAAGCGTGTCTGGTCCACCGGCGGTGTCACGCGCGTGCTCCTCGCCGCCCCCGACGGCTCCCTCGCCGCGCGCGGCCAGACCGCCCCGACCGGCGCGACCGCCGTCTTCGACCAGATCGAGACCGCGTCCGCGCACCGGCGCCGGGGTCTGGGCAGCGTCGTCATGCGCACGCTCCAGGCCACGGCGGCCGCCGCGGGCGCAAAGACCGGCGTCCTCGCCGGGACTCCGGCGGGACGAGCCCTGTACGAGTCTCTGGGCTGGCATGTGGAAGCTCCGCTCACCAGTGCGAAGTTCGTGGGTCGGGACGCCGGGTGACCGTCCGTCGCGGCTCCCCGCGGAAAACCCGGAGGCACCCCGGCAGGGGCTCTGTCATGCTGCGCCGGTGATCACCCCGATCCCTCCGGTGGTTCCCGCCGGCCGCACGACACACAACACCGGGCCGCCGCCGGCTCTTCCCGACGCCCAGGTCACGCCCAGTACGGCCGGCAGGACGGTGCCCGCGGACCACGGGCCTGACCAACCCGACGACCTGGACCCGCACCCGTAGCGCACCCCGGAGACCGACGCCCCAATGACCGCGGCCACGGGCCCGGCCTGCCCGCGGACCTCGACCTGCGCCCACGGCCCACCGCTGATGGCGACCCCGCGGTGACCCCGGACTCCTCAGTCCCCACCGGTCGCACCGCGCCGGGGCCAAGCGGCCGGGAGACTGCGCCGGGCGCGGTGCCGGCGTCGCACCAGGGGCCAGGTCGCGATGCCGATGGTCAGGGCGATCGGGTGGCCCCAGTCGGTCAGCGGGTCGGTGAACGCGATCAGGGCGGTCACCAGCAGCCAGCCGAAGAGGGCGAGCAACGGCCAGCGCAGCCACGGCCGGAGCAGTCCCGCCAGGGCGCCGAGGCTCGCGGCCACACCGAAGCTGACGCCGTAGTCGAGGCGGTGCAGCGAACTGGCGGGCAGATGACCGACCAGGACCGCGAGCCCGATGGGGACCTCCGTGGCGAGGGTCGCCCCGACATGCCCGAGCAGGAAGACACCGGCCGTGCGCACACCGCCGATCCGCCGCTCCAGCGCGGTGAGGACGAACAGCAGGGCGAGGGCGTACGGCGAGAGGATCCCGCCCGCGATCCACAACGCGCTGGCCAGCAGCACCAGTACGGGCGTCCGCACCAGGTGGGCGACATCGGTGCTGGAACCCTGGTGCAGTGCGTGCACGAGGGCGGGGTCCAGATGCGCGGCGACGAGGGAGACGACGGCCAGGACGGCGCCGTAGCCGAAGGTGAACGGGGTCCCGATGGGGGTGGGGAGCAGCCGCTGGGGCCGCGGGACGCGAAGTCGGGTCTCCGGGGCGGCGGCCTGCGGTGTCGTGACCGGTGTTCCGGTGACGGCCGCCCCACCCCGTTCCCGCTGCCGGGGCATCGCGTCGAGCAGCCCCGTCCCCTCGGGCGCGTCGGAAGGGGCTGACGGCACGGTCCGTTCCAAGGTGAGCTGCTCCTTCCGTCCACCCCACCCTTCGCGCCCCACCCGCCCCCTGTCTGTGACCCGCGCCACCCCGGCCCCGATTCACAGGGACTTCTCAAGGAGCCCCGGCCGGCCCGCCGTACCTGCCAGGATGGGCCGATGCTCACCTCGTACGACATTCCCGAAGTCCTGGACCGTCGCGAGGGCCCGTACGGAGAGGTAGTCCTGCGGCGGCACGGCGAGTTGCTCCAGATCATCGCCAACGGCTGCTTCCTGATGGACACCTCCGACGGACGCTCGGAGCGGATGCTCGTCGACGCGGCCCTCGCCGCCCTCGACGACCGGCCCGACCCGCACGTCCTCATCGGCGGTCTCGGTGTCGGGTTCTCGCTCGCACACGCGGCCGCGAATCCACGCTGGGGCCGGATCACGGTCGTGGAGCGGGAGCCCGCGATCATCGACTGGCACCGCTCCGGCCCGCTCTCGGCGCTCTCCGCGGCCGCGCTCGCCGATCCACGGACGAACATTCTGGAAACGGATCTAGTCGGATTCGTCAATGAGACATGCGCCACTTTCGACGCGCTGTGCCTCGACATCGACAACGGACCCGACTGGACGGTCACGGACGGCAACCACGACCTCTACGCGCGTACCGGACTCACAAGCTGCGCAAGGGTGTTGAAGCCGGGCGGGGTCCTGGCCGTGTGGTCCGCCCAGCCCTCTGCGGAATTTGAGGGATCCCTAGCAAATGCCGGGTTCCAACAGGTACGTACCGAGGAGATCCCCGTTGCCCGGGGCGTACCCGACGTCGTCCATCTCGCCGTCCGACCTGGATAGCAAAGGGGTGATGACTCCCCGTACTCTGCTTCCCTACGCCGATCATTCAAGCGTCAATCGCAGTCATGCGCAGACAAGGAATCACCCCACATGGTTCCGGAAAGCACTCCCCAGGGGCGGGCGATGGAGCAGACACACACCTCCCACAACGGTTCGACGGCTACCCCCGGCGCTCAGCGCCGGGTCCTGGTCGTCGAGGACGATCCGACGATCGTCGACGCCATCGCGACCCGCCTGCGCGCCGAGGGATTCCTCGTGCAAACGGCGGTCGACGGTCCGTCCGCGGTCGACACGGCCGAGGCCTGGCAGCCGGACCTGCTGATCCTCGACATCATGCTGCCCGGCTTCGACGGACTGGAGGTCTGCCGCCGCGTGCAGGCCGCCCGTCCAGTACCGGTCATGATGCTCACCGCGCGCGACGACGAGACCGACATGCTGGTCGGGCTCGGCGTCGGCGCCGACGACTACATGACCAAGCCCTTCTCGATGCGTGAGCTGGCCGCGCGCGTGCACGTCCTGCTGCGCCGCGTGGAGCGGGCCGCGCTGGCCGCCGCGACGCCCCGGTCCGGGATCCTGCGCCTCGGCGAGCTGGAGATCGACCACGCGCAGCGCCGGGTGCGGGTGCGCAGCGAGGACGTCCACCTCACGCCCACCGAGTTCGACCTGCTCGTGTGCCTGGCGAACACCCCGCGCGCGGTGCTCTCCCGTGAGCAGCTGCTCGCCGAGGTGTGGGACTGGGCGGACGCCTCCGGCACCCGTACGGTCGACAGCCACATCAAGGCACTGCGCCGGAAGATCGGCGCCGAGCGGATCCGCACGGTGCACGGCGTGGGCTACGCCCTGGAGACGCCGACGCCATGAGCGGGGGTCCGGCCGGCCGGAGAAGCCCCAGGGAGCCCTGGGGCGGTGTGAGCCCGTTCTCGATCAAGACCAAGCTGGGCGCCCTCGTCGTCATCGCGGTCCTCATCACCACCGGGCTGATGATGATCGCGATGCGCACGGCGACCGAGCTGCGCTTCATCACGGTCTTCTCGATGATCGCGACGCTCCTCATCACGCAGTTCGTGGCGCATTCGCTCACCGCGCCCCTGGACGACATGAACGCCGTCGCCCGGTCCATCTCGCACGGCGACTACACCCGCCGGGTCCGCGAGAACCGCCGGGACGAGCTGGGCGACCTGGCCCAGACGATCAACCGCATGGCGGACGACCTGGAGGCCCAGGAACGCCAGCGCAAGGAACTTGTGGCAAATGTCTCCCACGAGCTGCGCACGCCCATCGCGGGCCTGCGCGCCGTGCTGGAGAACATCGTCGACGGGGTCACCCAGGCCGACCCCGAGACCATGCGCACGGCCCTGAAGCAGACCGAGCGGCTCGGCCGGCTGGTGGAGACGCTGCTGGACCTGTCCCGCCTCGACAACGGCGTCGTCCCGCTGAAGAAGCGCCGATTCGAGGTGTGGCCGTACCTGTCGGGCGTGCTGAAGGAGGCCAACATGGTCGCCACCGCGCGGGCCGGCATCGCTTCCGGATCCGGCAGCCACACCCGCAACGACGTCCATCTGCACCTCGACGTGTCGCCGCCGGAGCTCACCGCGCACGCCGATCCGGAGCGCATCCACCAGGTGGTCGCCAACCTGATCGACAACGCGGTCAAGCACAGCCCGGCGCACGGCCGGGTGACGGTCAAGGCGCGGCGCGGGGCACAGCCCGAGTCGCTCCAGCTGGAGGTCCTCGACGAGGGCCCCGGGATCCCGCGCTCGGAGTGGCACCGCGTGTTCGAGCGGTTCAACCGCGGTCAGGTCATGCGGCCGCACGGTCCGGGCAGCGACGGCGGCACCGGGCTCGGGCTCGCGATCGCCCGCTGGGCGGTGGATCTGCACGGCGGCCGGATCGGAGTGGCCGAATCCGAGCGGGGCTGCCGGATTCTTGTCACCCTTCCGGGACTTCCTTCTCTGCCAAGTTGACGTAAAGTGCGAAGCGGAGCCACAAGATCCATCTCTGTCCGCGCTGACGGACACGTGTGATCAGGCAGAGGGCCGCGCCGCCGTCGCGCAGAGCCCCGCTCGACGCTTCCCCCACGCGGATTCACGTACCAGAACCACGCTTGTTTCCCGCCATTTCCACCCCCGAAACTCGCTCTTCGATGTGACTTACACGACGATGGACCGGCCCGACCTGACCTTCACGCTCTTGGGGGCGTAGCCTTTATTCCCGCTGTCCATCACCTTGTGAGAAGCGGAAGAGGGCGGTTGCCGCCGTGTCGCCACAGTCCCCCAGTAACTCGAGCATCTCGACCGACGCAGACCAAGCGGGCAAGAACCCCGCTGCCGCGTTCGGCCCGAACGAGTGGCTCGTCGACGAGATCTATCAGCAGTACCTCCAGGACCCGAATTCGGTAGACCGTGCCTGGTGGGACTTCTTCGCCGACTACAAGTCGGGGGCTGCCGCTCCGGCTGCGGCGGGTACCGCGGCCGCGGGGGCCGCGGAGACCACCACCGCCGCGTCCGCCGCCCCGGCCGCCGCCGCTCCGGCCCAGGCTCCCGCGCCGGCACCGGCCGCTGCTCCGGCCGCCCAGCCGGCCGCCACGGCTCCGGCCCCGGCCAAGGCCGCAGCCCCGGCCGCCGCTCCGGCCCAGGCCGCTCCGGCCGCCAAGCCCGCCGCTGCGAAGCCCGCCGCCAAGCCGGCCGCCGACGGGCCCTCCGCGGAGGGCCCGGAGATGGTGACCCTGCGCGGCCCCGCCGCCGCGGTCGCGAAGAACATGAACGCCTCCCTGGAGCTGCCCACGGCCACGTCCGTGCGCGCGGTCCCGGTGAAGCTGCTCTTCGACAACCGCATCGTCATCAACAACCACCTCAAGCGCGCCCGCGGCGGGAAGATCTCCTTCACGCACCTGATCGGCTACGCGATGGTGCAGGCCATCAAGGCCATGCCGTCGATGAACTGGCACTACGCGGAGAAGGACGGGAAGCCCACCCTCGTCAAGCCGCCGCACGTCAACTTCGGCCTCGCCATCGACCTGGTGAAGCCCAACGGCGACCGCCAGCTGGTCGTCGCGGGCATCAAGAAGGCCGAGACGCTGAACTTCTTCGAGTTCTGGCAGGCCTACGAGGACATCGTCCGCCGTGCCCGTGACGGCAAGCTGACGATGGACGACTTCTCGGGCGTCACCGTCTCCCTGACGAACCCGGGCGGCCTCGGTACGGTCCACTCCGTGCCGCGTCTGATGCCCGGCCAGTCGGTGATCATGGGCGTCGGCTCCATGGACTACCCGGCGGAGTTCCAGGGCACCTCCCAGGACACCCTGAACAAGCTCGGCATCTCCAAGGTCATGACGCTCACGTCGACCTACGACCACCGGGTCATCCAGGGCGCCGCCTCCGGCGAGTTCCTGCGGATCGTCGCGAACCTCCTGCTCGGCGAGAACAGCTTCTACGACGAGATCTTCGAGGCGCTGCGCATCCCCTACGAGCCGGTCCGCTGGCTCAAGGACATCGACGCCTCGCACGACGACGACGTCACCAAGGCCGCCCGCGTCTTCGAGCTGATCCACTCCTAC
This sequence comes from Streptomyces sp. SAI-135, assembly GCF_029893805.1. Classification (NCBI taxonomy): domain Bacteria; kingdom Bacillati; phylum Actinomycetota; class Actinomycetes; order Kitasatosporales; family Streptomycetaceae; genus Streptomyces; species Streptomyces sp. SAI-135. The sequence goes on along the minus strand of NZ_JARXYP010000002.1, from coordinate 6,111,962 downwards.
CGGGTCCGCGGCCATGTCATGGCCGACACCGACCCGCTGGAGTACCGCCAGCGCAAGCACCCCGACCTGGACATCACCGAGCACGGCCTCACCCTGTGGGACCTGGAGCGCGAGTTCGCGGTCGGCGGCTTCTCCGGCAAGTCCCTGATGAAGCTGCGCGACATCCTCGGCGTGCTGCGCGACTCGTACTGCCGCACCACCGGCATCGAGTTCATGCACATCCAGGACCCCAAGCAGCGCAAGTGGATCCAGGACCGCATCGAGCGCCCGCACACCAAGCCGGAGCGCGAGGAGCAGCTGCGCATCCTGCGCCGGCTGAACGCCGCCGAGGCCTTCGAGACCTTCCTGCAGACGAAGTACGTCGGCCAGAAGCGCTTCTCCCTGGAGGGCGGCGAGTCCGTCATCCCGCTGCTGGACGCGGTGCTGGACTCGGCCGCCGAGTCCCGCCTGGACGAGGTCGTCATCGGCATGGCCCACCGCGGCCGCCTGAACGTCCTCGCCAACATCGTCGGCAAGTCGTACGCGCAGATCTTCCGCGAGTTCGAGGGCAACCTCGACCCGAAGTCGATGCACGGCTCCGGCGACGTGAAGTACCACCTGGGCGCCGAGGGCACCTTCACCGGTCTGGACGGCGAGCAGATCAAGGTCTCGCTGGCCGCGAACCCCTCCCACCTGGAGACGGTCGACCCGGTCATCGAGGGCATCACCCGCGCCAAGCAGGACATCATCAACAAGGGCGGCACGGACTTCACCGTCCTGCCGGTCGCCCTGCACGGTGACGCGGCCTTCGCGGGCCAGGGCGTGGTGGCCGAGACGCTGAACATGTCGCAGCTGCGCGGCTACCGCACCGGCGGCACGGTCCACATCGTCATCAACAACCAGGTCGGCTTCACGGCGGCGCCCGAGTCGTCGCGTTCCTCGATGTACGCCACCGACGTGGCGCGCATGATCGAGGCCCCGATCTTCCACGTGAACGGCGACGACCCCGAGGCGGTCGTCCGCGTTGCCCGTCTGGCCTTCGAGTTCCGCCAGGCGTTCAACAAGGACGTCGTGATCGACCTCATCTGCTACCGCCGCCGCGGTCACAACGAGTCGGACAACCCGGCCTTCACCCAGCCGCTGATGTACGACCTGATCGACAAGAAGCGCTCGGTGCGCAAGCTCTACACCGAGTCCCTCATCGGTCGCGGCGACATCACCCTGGAAGAGGCCGAGCAGGCGCTCCAGGACTACCAGGGCCAGCTGGAGAAGGTCTTCACCGAGGTCCGCGAGGCCGTCACGGCCCAGCCGGCCGCCGGTCCCGTCTCCGACCCGCAGGCCGAGTTCCCGGTCGCCGTGAACACCGCGATCTCCGCGGAGGTCGTGAAGCGGATCGCCGAGTCCCAGGTCAACATCCCCGACACCTTCAACGTCCACCCGCGTCTGCTGCCGCAGCTGCAGCGCCGGGCGGCGATGGTCGAGGACGGCACGATCGACTGGGGCATGGGCGAGACGCTGGCGGTGGGCTCGCTGCTGCTGGAGGGCACCCCGGTCCGCCTGTCGGGCCAGGACTCCCAGCGCGGCACCTTCGGCCAGCGCCACGCGGTCCTCATCGACCGCGAGACGGGCGAGGAGCACACCCCGCTCCAGTACCTGGCCGAGGAGCAGGCGCGCTACAACGTCTACAACTCCCTGCTGTCCGAGTACGCGGTCATGGGCTTCGAGTACGGCTACTCGCTGGCCCGTCCCGACGCGCTCGTGCTGTGGGAGGCGCAGTTCGGCGACTTCGTCAACGGCGCGCAGACGATCGTCGACGAGTACATCTCGGCGGCCGAGCAGAAGTGGGGCCAGACGAGCGGTGTGACGCTGCTCCTCCCCCACGGCTACGAGGGCCAGGGCCCGGACCACTCCTCGGCCCGTGTCGAGCGCTTCCTCCAGCTCTGCGCCCAGAACAACATGACGGTCGCGATGCCGACCCTGCCGTCGAACTACTTCCACCTCCTGCGGTGGCAGGTGCACAACCCGCACCACAAGCCGCTGGTGGTCTTCACCCCGAAGTCGATGCTGCGCCTCAAGGCCGCCGCGTCGAAGACGGAGGAGTTCACCTCGGGTCAGTTCCGCCCGGTCATCGGCGACACGTCCGTGGACGCCGCCGCGGTGCGCAAGGTCGTCTTCGTGGCGGGCAAGCTGTACTACGACCTGGAGGCCGAGCGTCAGAAGCGCGGCATCACGGACACGGCGATCATCCGCATCGAGCGCCTGTACCCGCTGCCGGGTGCCGAGCTCCAGGCGGAGATCGCCAAGTACCCGAACGCCGAGAAGTACCTGTGGGCCCAGGAGGAGCCGGCGAACCAGGGTGCGTGGCCCTTCATCGCCCTCAACCTGATCGACCACCTGGACCTGGCGGTCGGCGCGGACGTCCCGCACGGCGAGCGCCTGCGCCGCATCTCCCGCCCGCACTCGTCGTCCCCGGCGGTGGGCTCGGCGAAGCGGCACCAGGCGGAGCAGGAGCAGCTGGTGCGTGAGGTGTTCGAGGCGTAACCGCTGTACACGACCGGGCCGCATCCCTCTCCCGAGGGGTGCGGCCCGGTCGTTTCCGCCCACTTATCCTTGACGGCATGTACTTCACGGACCGTGGCATCGAGGAACTGGAGAAGCGGCGCGGCGAGGAGGAAGTCACCTTCGAGTGGCTCGCCGAGCAGTTGCGGACGTTCGTCGACCTCAACCCCGACTTCGAGGTGCCGGTGGAGCGACTGGCCACCTGGCTGGCCCGACTGGACGACGAGGACGACGAATAGGTCCGCCGTGACAGAGGGGCGCTCTGCGGAGCGCCCCTTGTTGCTGCGCCGCACAGGGTGCGGGCGGCGGTCAGCTGGGGGCAATGGCTCGCGTGCAGCGGGTCGGTCGTACGACAGCCCGAGCGCGCGCCGCCCGGCTCAGCGGGCCCATGTCACGCGCAACCCACTCGGGCCACCCTCCGTATCCGCCGCCCAGGCCGGTCGCACAGGCGCGTCAAGTCGTACGACAGCCCGAGCCCGCCGTGCGCGGTCGCCCCTGCCCGACCCCGGCCGCCTGTAAGCAGGGCCCACGAGACCCAGGCCCCCTTCCTGCCGCGCCGCCCAGCTCAACGGGCCCATCTCACGCGCAACCCTCTCCGGCCACCCTCCGAATCCGCCGCCCAGGCCAGCCACACAGGCGCGTCAAGTCGTACGACAGCCCGAGCCCGCCGTGCGCGACGAAAAGCACCCCTTGCGCGAGCCCGGCCGCCGACGAGCGCGGCCCACAGGGCCCGGGCCCCCTTCCTGCCGCGCCGCCCAGGCCGGTCGCGCGGGCGCGTCAAGTCGTAGGACAGCCTGAGCGCGCCGTGCGCGACGAACGATGCCCCTTACGCGAGCCCGGCCACCGATCAGCGCGGCCCACAGGGCCCGGGCCCCCTTCCTGCCGCGCCGCCCGGGCAGTCGTGCGGGGGCGTGTGACGGCCCGAGCGCGCCATGCTCGAACAACACCACCCCCCTCGACGAGCCGACCTCCGGCAAGTGGGCCCCATGTCTTGCAGGGCCCCCTCGGGCCAGGTCAGTCGCGCGGGTGCGTCAGGTCGTACGAGAGGCCGAGCGTGCCGTGGGCGAGGAGGAGCGCTCCCGCGGTGAGCCAGCCGCCGCTGCGGTGGCGCAGGCCCCAGACGGCCAGGGGGAGGCCCACCGCCATCTGGGCCAGGGCCAGGGTGCGGGCCTTCGGGTCGCCGGACCAGGGGAGCCAGGGCGTGAGGCGGCGGCCCGCGACCGCTTCGAGTCCGCCCCGGACGGCGTCCTGCGGGCCCTCCCCCGCGACCGGGCGGGCGTCCGGGCGGTCCCGGGCCACCTCGCGGAGCCGGTCGGTCGGCTCGCCGGGAGCCAGGCCCGCGGGGAGGTCCAGGCCCGCGCGCGTGAGGACGGCGAGCAGGCCGCGCAGACGGGCGCGGGCATCCATGGCGGGGTCCGGTCTCGCGAGGTGGTCCAGGGACTGGACGTCCAGGACGGGGTCGAGGTCCAGACGGGACGCGAACGTGCGCATCGCCTCGTCCTCACCGGCCGGGGTGCCGTTCGCGAGCCAGATGTAGCCGACGGGGCGGCGGAAGCCCGAGGCCAGGGTGTAGCCGCCGCGGTCGGCGTCCCACCACAGGGCCAGGACGGGCCAGGGAGCCCCGACGGCCAGGGCGGTGGCCCATCCGGTGAGGACCCGGTCGACCGGGTCCTCACCACGCCGCCACGGCCCGTCCTCGGGCACGAGCACGCTCCACCCCTCCCCCGCGCGCGTGAGCAGCATCCGCTCGCGCAGCAGCCGGGCGACGGGGGCGACGGAATCCGGCTCGGCCCGGCAGAGCAGCAGCGCGCCGGGGGCGGGGGCGGTGCGACCCGCGCGGGAGGTGGCTTCCGTCGACATGGTCACACGCTAGGTCGATACACGGCGGTTGGTCATATTTTCAGCCTCCGCATCCCCGAAAGAGTGCCTTGACTTTCGACCGCCACGATATATCGTGAATTGCAGGAGACGCGATATGGCGCGTTGCTACGGGGAGGTCTGCACCATGTCCGAGTGGTCCGTCACGGAGCCCAGGAAGCTCACCTTCGACGAGCCCGTCCGCGAACTCCACGTACGCATCGTCAACGGCACGGTGAACGTGGTGGGCACCGAAGAGGGTTCCGCCCGCCTGGAGGTGTCCGAGATCGACGGACCGCCGCTGGTCGTCACCCAGGAGGGCGGGACCCTCACGGTGGCCTACGAGGACCTGCCCTGGAAGGGCTTCCTCAAGTGGCTCGACCGCAAGGGCTGGCGGCGCAGCGCGGTCGTCTCGCTGGCCGTGCCGGCCGACACCCGCGTCGAGGTGGGCGTGGTCAGCGCCGCCGCCGTCGTGTCAGGGGTGCGCGGCCCGTCCGTGGTGAAGGGGGTCAACGGCGACACCACCCTCGTCGGCCTCTCCGGCACCGTCCGCGCCGACACCGTCTCGGGGAACCTGGAGGCCCAGGCCGTCACCGGCGACCTCCGCTTCAACTCGGTCTCCGGGGATCTCACGGTCGTGGAGGGCTCCGGCCCCTCCGTGCGGGCCGAGTCGGTCAGCGGCTCGATGATCGTGGACCTGGACCCCGAGGGCCCCACCGACGTCCGCCTGACCAGCGTCTCGGGCGAGATCGCCATCCGGCTCCCCCAGCCCGCGGACGCGGACGTCGAGGCCAACACCGCGAGCGGGACGATCTCCAACGCCTTCGACGGTCTGCGCGTGCGCGGCCAGTGGGGCGCCCACAAGGTCACCGGCCGCCTCGGCGCCGGTACCGGCAAGCTCCGGGCGACCACCGTCTCCGGCTCCATCGCCCTCCTGCGCCGCCCGCCCCGGGAGGACGAGGAGGAGCCGTGGCCGGCGGATCCCCTCGTGAAGGACGCCGACACCGGCGCCGCACCGGCCGGTACCACGGACCCGGTGGACGGCGGACACGGCGCCTCGGGGGACAATTCCGTCTCCGGCCCGGCCGACGGCCCCCACGCCACGGACGGCCCTACGGACAGCCCCACGGACGATCCGACCCGAGGCCCGGCCGACGGCACGACCGACAAGAAGGTGCTCTGACATGCCCCCCGTCTTCGCCCACGGCCGCCTGCGTCTCTACCTGTTGAAGCTGCTGGACGAGGCCCCGCGCCACGGCTACGAGGTGATCCGGCTCCTGGAGGAGCGCTTCCAGGGCCTGTACGCCCCCTCGGCGGGCACCGTCTACCCCCGGCTGGCCAAGCTGGAGGCGGAGGGCCTGGTCACCCACACCACCGAGGGCGGCCGCAAGGTGTACGCCATCACGGACGCGGGCCGTGCCGAACTGGCCGACCGCAGCGGTGAACTCGCCGACCTGGAGCTGGAGATCCGTGAGTCGGTCGCCGAGCTCGCCGCCGAGATCCGGGCCGATGTGCGGGGCGCGGCCGGTGATCTGCGGCGCGAGATGCGGGCGGCCGCCTCCGAGGCGCGCCGGGGCTCCGGTAGCGGCAAGGACACCGGCGGCGAACACGAGGGCCCCTTCGGGGACTTCACGGAGTACGCCGACAAGGAGTCGTGGCGCGCCGCCAAGGAGGAGATGCGCCGCGTCAAGCAGGAGTGGAAGGAGCAGGCCCGCCGCGCCAAGGACGAGAGCCGCCGCGCCCGCGAGGAGGCCCAGCGGGCCCGCCGCCAGGCCAAGGAGGCCCAGGACCGGGCCCGGGAGCAGGCGCAGGAGGAGGTGCAGCGGATCGCCCGGCGGGTGCAGGAGCAGGTCCAGGACCACTTCGCGCGCGGCGACTGGCCGACGGGGGTGCGCGAGGGGCTGACCGAACTGGCCAAGGAGTTCGGCGAGTTCGGGAAGGACTACGGCAAGGAGTTCGGAAAGGACTTCGGCTTCGGCCGGGGCGGCGCGAGGTCCGAGAAGGCCGAGGGGACGCCGGCCGGTCCTCAGTACTCGCAGACCCCGGAGGACTTCCCCGCCGAGTACGAACCGGCCTGGGCCCACGAAGCCCCCACCGGGGACCCGGCCCGCGACCTGGACCGCCTGCTCGACCGCTTCCGCGACGACATCCGCGACGCGGCCCGCGACCACGGCGTCACTGCCGAGCAGTTCCGCGACGCGCGCCGCCATCTGTCGAGCGCGGCGGCCCGCATAGGGGCACTCCTGCGAGCACCGAAGGCGTGACCCGGCCGCACTCCGGCGGTACGACGGCTCCTGCCGACCCGTACCGCCGGAGCGGGTGGCCTCCGCTCAGCCGACGCTCACCCAGTCGGGCCTCGCTCAGCCGGCGCTCACCCAACCGGCCCTCGTCAGTCGGCCTTCGCTCAGCCCGCCTTCGCCTCGCCCTCGCCGTAGAGGACGCGGGCGACCGACTCATGGGTCACCCCGTGATCGGCGAGAACCTCCCCCGGCACCCCCGGCCTGACCGTCATCGCCAGCAGAAGGTGCTCGTCGCCGACATGACGGTCCCGCCGCGCCACGGCGATGCGCAGTGCCTTCTCCAGGATTTCTTTGGCGTCCCGGCCGAAGGAGCGCCGCCCGGACCACCACCCCTTGCTCTTGCGGTCGCCGGACATCGCCCCGACCCCGTGCACCTCCTCCACCCGGGCGACGATCTCCGTGACGTCGATGCCGAGTCCGGCCAGGGCCTCGGCGTCCGCCTGGGACAGCCCGGCCCGCCGCCGCGCCTCGCCGAGCGCCTCCCGTACGGCGTCCCGGCGCTCGGTGAGCCCGAGAGCGGCCAGGGCGAAGGAGGCCCGGCTCCCCTCCCGGTCCAGCAGGGCGAGGAGCAGGTGCTCGGCGTCGACGGACCCCGCCCCCGCCCGCTCGGCATGGTCGACCGCGCCCACGACCACGGCCCGGGCATCCTTCGTGAACCGCTCGAACATCAATGCCTCCCGTACTTCTTGTGCACGGCCTGCCTGCTCACTCCGAGTTCCGCGGCGATCTCCTGCCAGGACCAGCCCTGGTTGCGCGCACTGCGCACCTGTACCGACTCCAGCTGCTCCAGCAGCCTGCGCAGTGCGGCGACGGCGCGCAGTCCGACCCGGGGGTCGCGATCACCGGCGCGCTCGGCGAGATCCGTTGCTTCGGTCATGATGTCAACCTACGTTGACATGGCCGACTCGTCAACCACAGTTGACACACCTCGGCGGCCGATCCGTGTCCGGACCGGCCGCCGAGGGAGCAGGGAGTGGAGAGGATCAGCCGTTGGTGAGCACGACCTTCCCGAACTGCTCACCGGACTGGACCCGCTCGAAGCCCTCACGGGCGCGGTCCATGGGCAGCACCTCGTCGATGACGGGCCGCACCCCCGTGGCCGCGCAGAACGCGAGCAGGTCCTCCAGCTCGTCCTTGGTGCCCATGGTCGAGCCCACGACCTTGAGTTCCAGGAAGAAGATCCGGGTCAGTTCGGCGTGCGAGGGGCGGTCACCGCTCGTGGCGCCGGAGATGACCAGGGTGCCGCCGGGCTTGAGCGACTTCACGGAGTGCGACCAGGTGGCCGCGCCCACGGTCTCGATGACGGCGTCCACCCGCTGCGGCAGCCGCGCACCCGACTCCAGCGCCTCCACGGCCCCGAGCTCCATCGCGCGCTTCCGCTTGGCCTCGTCCCGGCTGGTGGCGAAGACCCGCAGCCCCGCGGCCTTCCCGAGCACGATCGCGGCCGTGGCGACACCGCCGCCGGCCCCCTGCACCAGGACGGAGTCACCGGGCCGCACCCCGGCGTTCGTGAACAGCATCCGGTACGCCGTCAGCCAGGCCGTGGGCAGACAGGCGGCCTCGGCGAAGGACAGCTCCTTGGGCTTGGGCAGGACGTTCCAGGTCGGCACGGCCACCTGTTCGGCGAACGTCCCCTGGTAGCGCTCGGTGAGGATGGACCGCGGCTCCCTGGGGCCGACCCCGTGCCCGCTCTGTCCGATGACGGAGTGCAGGACGACCTCGTTGCCGTCCTCGTCGACACCGGCGGCGTCACAGCCGAGGATCATCGGGAGCTTGTCCTCTGCGAGGCCGACGCCGCGCAGGGACCAGAGGTCATGGTGGTTCAGGGAAGCGGCCCTGACGTCGACGACGCTCCAACCCGGACGGGCTTCGGGGGCCGGGCGCTCCCCCAACTCCAGCCCCGAGAGCGGGTTGTCGCGGTCGATTCGGGCGGCGTAGACAGCGAACATGACCTTGACGATAGGGTCCGTCGGCGGTGCAGGGAACCGGGGCGCCTTGTGACACATGCCCTCTTGCGAAACGGTGCGGGTATGGGGGTGCCGGGTTCGGTCACGGGGCGGGTGCGGGTCCGTCGTGACCGGTCGCGCAGTTCCCCGCGCCCCTGGGTCGGTCAGGTGCACGCAGGTGCACACGGGTACGCCCCCACCGAACTGCGCGACCAGCCCCCACCGGCCCGCACCCGCCCCGAAGCCGACCGCCACCCGATCAGCCGGATCCGAAGGCAAAGAAACGGCCCCGCCCGGAAACCCACCCGGACGGGGCCACCTCACGCACAAACCGCCTCAGCGGCGAGCGACGCCTTCCGCCCGGGCCGCCGCGGCGACCGCCGCCGTGACCGCCGGGGCCACGCGCTCGTCGAACGGGGACGGGATCACGTAGTCCGCCGCCAGATCGTCACCGACCACCGAGGCCAGCGCCTCGGCCGCCGCGATCTTCATGCCCTCAGTGATCCGCGAGGCCCGCACCTGCAACGCCCCCGCGAAGATCCCCGGGAACGCCAGCACGTTGTTGATCTGGTTCGGGAAGTCGGACCGCCCGGTCGCCACCACGGCCGCGTACTTGTGCGCGACATCCGGGTGCACCTCGGGGTTCGGGTTGGCCATCGCGAACACGAAGGCGCCCTCCGCCATGGAGGCGACGGCCGCTTCCGGCACCGTCCCGCCCGACACCCCGATGAAGACGTCCGCGCCGGCCAGCGCGTCCTCCAGGGAGCCGGACAGGCCCGCCTTGTTCGTGAACCCGGCGAGCTCCCGCTTCACGGACGTGAGGTCGTCCCGTTCGGCGGACACGACGCCCTTGCGGTCGGCGACGGCGACGTCCCCGATGCCCGCCTCGACGAGCATCTTGGCGATGGCCACGCCCGCCGCGCCCGCTCCGGAGATCACCGCACGAAGATCTCCGATGGACCGCCCGCTCAGACGCGCGGCGTTCCGCAGGGCGGCCAGCGTCACGACGGCGGTGCCGTGCTGGTCGTCGTGGAAGACGGGAATGTCGAGCCGCTCCTGGAGCCGCTTCTCGATCTCGAAGCACCGGGGAGCCGAGATGTCCTCGAGGTTCACGCCGCCGAAGGAGGGCGCGAGGCGGACCACGGTCTCGATGATCTCGTCGACGTCGGTGCAGGCCAGCGCGAGCGGAACCGCGTCCACCCCGCCGAACTGCTTGAACAGGATGGCCTTGCCCTCCATCACCGGGAGGGAGGCCTCGGGCCCGATGTCACCGAGCCCCAGCACGGCCGTACCGTCCGTCACGACGGCGACGACCGACGACTTCCACGTGTAGTCGTGGACGAGTTCCGGCTGCTCGGCGATGGCGCTGCACACCTTCGCCACGCCGGGCGTGTACGCGAGGGACAGGTCGTCCTTGTCACGGACCGGCACGGTGGCCTGCACAGCCATCTTGCCGCCGCGGTGCAGCGCGAACGCGGGGTCGAAGGAATCGAGGGGCTCCGCCCCTCCGTCCTGTCCCGTATCGCTGTCGCTGCGAGGATTGACGATCTCCGCTGCCACTTTGTCTTACCCCTTAGGTCTTCATGGTTTGAGGGTGGCCACTCCTGGTTGAGAAGTGGGCGGGCACCGCGTACGGCCCTGGTCACTGATGCGTACGGGCCGGTACGCGACGGGCGCGCCGCACACGCGCCCTGAGCCCCGGATGAGGGGTGTAAAGAACCTTCTTACCGGACGACTGGCGTCGAGGACGAGTCCAATACGTCCAAGGTCACATGCCGGAACAGAAATCGATCATCGATCACCGGAGAGCGGTGACATGAATCATGGAACGCCATCCGGACAAACCAGTGGCAGGCCCTTGACGATCACCGCGAAGCCGTCCGGGCGAGCGCGCGCCGCGCCGACCGGGTCGTCCGGTTCGCGCCTCGCGCCGGAGATCTTCCGGCCGGAATGCCAGATTCCCGCAGATGGTCCGGTCGTGATGTACGGACATGCGGCGGTTCGGGGGTCACCCGTTATCCGATTTTGACATGACCGGCCCCCTGAATGGTCCAGTCCGAATGGCAAGATGCCGTCATCACACGAGGTCGCGACACTCGAAGGCGTGTGCTCTCGTCGACCTGAGGAATGAAGGCAGCGCTGCCGAGCCGATCGGCAGCCGCCCCGCCCATCGGCAACTCCACCCATCCGCCGGAGGAACCCACCATGACCGCAAGCTCCACCCGTCGTACGACCGCCGCGCGCACCAGGACAGCCGCGGTAGGTGCGATCGCGGTCGCAGGCGCCCTGATTCTCACCGGCTGCGGTGACCAGACGGACAGCGGCAGCAGCACCAAGGAATCCGCGTCCTCCAGCAGCGCCCCGCTGTTCGACAAGCTGCCGGCGAAGATCCAGAAGGCCGGCGTCATCAAGGTCGGCACCAACGCCGAGTACGCCCCCATGGAGTACCAGGAGGGCGGCAAGATCGTCGGCGTCGACCCCGACCTCGCGGCCGCCCTGGGCAAGCAGCTGGGTGTGGAGTTCAAGTTCACCTCGGGCTCCTTCGACGGCCTGATCAGCTCCCTGAACTCCGGGCGCTACGACGTCGCCATGTCCTCCATCACGGACACCAAGGCGCGCCAGGAGGGCCTGGACGAGGACGGCAAGAAGCTCGGCCCGGGCGTCGACTTCGTCGACTACTTCACGGCCGGCACCGCCATCTACGTCCAGAAGGGCAACCCGAAGAAGATCGGCTCGATCGAGGACCTCTGCGGCCAGAAGGTCGCCGTGCAGCGCGGCACGACCTACGAGCAGGCCCTGCAGAAGCAGTCCGCGGCGTGCACGAAGGACGGCAAGAAGAAGCTCGACATCGAGTCCTTCGACAACGACACCGAGGCCCAGACCCGTGTGAAGTCGGGCGGCGCCGTGGCGGGCGTCAACGACTACCCGGTCGCCGTGGACCTCGCCCGCAAGGCGGACGGCGGCAACGCCTTCGAGGTCGTCGGCGAGCAGGTCGACGCCGGTCCGTTCGGCATCGCCGTGAACAAGGACAACAAGGAGCTCACGAGCGCCCTCGAGGCGGCCGTGAACGCCATCATCGAGGACGGCACGTACAAGAAGGTCCTGGAGAAGTGGGGTGCCGAGACCGGCGCCATCGACAAGGCCGCGGTCAACGGCGGCAAGTGACGGACCCCGCACCACCGAAGGGCAGTCACGGTGACTGACAAGATCGACAAGGGACCGGCGGACACGCCACCGCCGGCCTCTTCCGCCCCGGAGACCATCAAGGCCATCCCGGTCCGCCACTACGGCCGCTACGTCAGCGCCGTCGTCGTACTGGCCCTGGTGGCCCTGCTGGTCAACGCGTTCGCCACCGCCGAGAAGATCCAGTGGAGCGCGGTCGGCGACAAGCTGTTCGACTCCACGGTCCTCGCGGGCGCCGGCCGCACCCTGCTGATCAGCGTCCTCGCGATGGTCGTGGGCGTGGTCCTCGGCGTCCTGCTGGCCGTCATGCGGCTCTCCAAGAACCCGGTGACGAGCTGGGTGGCCTGGGCCTACATCTGGTTCTTCCGCGGGACCCCGGTGTACGTCCAGCTCCTCCTGTGGTTCAACCTGGCGCTGATCTTCCCGATGCTGAATCTCGGTCCGCTCTACAAGGACGAGATGACGGACGTCATGACGCCCTTCATGTGCGCCCTGCTGGGTCTCGGCCTGAACGAGGCCGCGTACATGGCGGAGATCTGCCGCGCCGGTCTGATGGCCGTGGACGAGGGCCAGACGGAGGCCGCGCACGCGCTCGGCATGAGTCACGCAAAGACGCTGCGCCGGATCGTGATCCCGCAGGCGATGCGGGTGATCGTGCCGCCGACCGGCAACGAGTTCATCAACATGCTGAAGACCTCGTCGCTGGTCTACGCGGTGACGTACAACGAACTGCTGCGCGCCACCTCGACGATCGGCTCGACCTCGTACGCCGTGATGGAGATGCTGTTCGTGGCGTCCATCTGGTACCTCGTCATGACCAGCGTGTTCAGCGTCTTCCAGTACTACCTGGAGCGCCGCTTCGCCCGCGGTTCGTCCCGGAACCTGCCGCCGACGCCGTTCCAGAAGATCAGGGCGAACCTGCTGTCGCTCCGGAGCCAGGGGGGTGCGGCATGACCGCCATGGTGAAGGCCGAGGGTGTCCACAAGTCCTACGGTCTGGTCGAGGTCCTCAAGGGCATCGACCTGGAGGTCAAGCAGGGCGAGGTCTTCTGCCTGATCGGCCCCTCGGGCTCCGGAAAGTCGACCTTCCTCAGGTGCATCAACCACCTGGAGAAGATCAACGCCGGCCGGCTCCACGTCGACGGCGAGCTGGTCGGCTACCGCCAGAAGGGCGACAAGCTGTACGAGCTCAAGGACAGCGAGGTCGCGCTGCAGCGCCGGGACATCGGCATGGTGTTCCAGCGGTTCAACCTGTTCCCGCACATGACGGCCGTCGAGAACGTCATGGAGGCGCCGGTCCAGGTCAAGGGCGCGAGCCGGGCGCAGGCCCGGGAGCGCGCGCGGGAGCTGCTGGACCGGGTGGGCCTGGCCGACAAGGCGGGCAGCTACCCCGCGCAGCTCTCCGGCGGTCAGCAGCAGCGCGTCGCCATCGCCCGGGCGCTCGCGATGGAGCCGAAGCTGATGCTCTTCGACGAGCCGACCTCGGCCCTGGACCCGGAGCTGGTCGGTGACGTCCTCGACGTCATGCGCGACCTCGCCGAGTCCGGCATGACGATGGTCGTCGTCACCCACGAGATGGGCTTCGCCCGTGAGGTCGGCGACAGCCTGGTCTTCATGGACGGCGGCGTGGTCGTCGAGTCCGGCGACCCCCGCGAGGTCCTGACGAACCCTCAGCACGAGCGCACCCAGGCGTTCCTGTCGAAGGTCCTCTAGCGGTACGACGCCGAAAGGGGCGGTACGGGATTCCCGTACCGCCCCTTTCGCGCGCGCCTACTTGAGCGCGAGCAGCAGGGTGTCCGATGGCGAGCACCACACCGGGCGGGCCTCACCGAAGCCCTTCTCGCGCAGCACGCGTGCGTGCCACGCGGCGGACGGCGTGTCCCCCTCGGCGTGCTCGCCGTAGATCTCGAAGCGGCGTGCCGTGGGCCCGGCGAGGACGGGGTCCTCGGCGGCGACCTGCCACCACGCGGCCCAGTCGAGGGCGCCGTCCCGCTTGGCGCGGTCCATGTGCGCGTGGCGCTGCGCACGTTCGGCCGCGTTGATCCTGGGGGTGGTGTCGTCGGTCATGTGGTCGGCGTTCATGAAGACTCCGCCGTCGCGGACGAGCCCGGCGATCCGGCCGTAGAGGGCGGCGAGGGGTTCGCGGCGCAGCCAGTGCAGGGCGGTGGCGGTCAGGACGGCGTCGTAGGAGTCGTACGGCAGTCGCGCGGGCCAGTCCGGGTCCTTGAGGTCGGCCGTCACGAGGGTGACCCGCTCGTCGTCCGCGAACGTGCCCTCGGCGATGGTGAGGAGCGCCGGGTCGAGGTCCACACCGGTGCTGGTGGCCTCGGGGAACCGGGCGAGCAGCCGGGCCGTGATGCTTCCCGTGCCGCATGCGAGGTCGAGCACGCGGGGCCGGGGCCCGACGAGGGCCTCGACCATGTCGAGCATGACCCGGAACCGCTCCTCGCGGTCCGGCATGTACCACTCCTGCTGCCGGTCCCAGCTCTCCTGCCAGGCCTGCCAGTCGGTTCCGACACCGGTCGTCATGGGAGCCCCCTGTCCGCTCACTGTCGTAATACCCTGGAAGCACGATCAGCTGTTACCCGACCGCACCACGACGATAGAACGCCTCCGTAAGGACTACAAGTGGAACTGGCCTATTACTCGGACTACGCCGTACGTCTGGTCAACAGCGAGGACCCGGCCCGGGGCAAGGACTCCCTGACCTCGGTGGAGGCCGTCCGCGATCTGTTCGGGGTCAGCCAGGAGGCCGGCCGGCGGGCCACCGAGGCCGACGTGACCCGCTTCCGCTCGGTGCGGGGGCGGCTCAGGGCCGTCTTCGAGGCGGCCGACGAAGGCGACGAGACCCTGGCGGTGAACCTGCTGAACTCGCTGCTGCTGGAGTTCCCGGTGAGCCCGCAGATCTCCGGGCACGACTTCCGCGACGACGACGGCCGCCCGCTGTGGCACATGCACCTGGCGGACCACCCCTCCAACGCCACCGCCGGGTACGCGGCGATCGCGGCGATGGGCCTGGCGTTCCACCTCACCGAGTACGGCGTGGACCGCCTCGGCCTGTGCGAGGCCGCGCCCTGCCGCAACGCCTACCTCGACACCTCCACCAACCGCTCCCGGCGCTACTGCTCCGACCGCTGCGCCACCCGCGCCAACGTGGCCGCCTACCGGGCCCGCAAACGCCTGGAGGCCGACCGGTCCGGGAAGACGGGCCGCACCGCGGACAGCGCCCAGCGCACGGCGGCCAGCGGCGAGCGCTGAGCGGGCCCCGGCGGCCGGTACCTGAGCCGGGCCTTCCCCAGCACCAGCTCTTCCGGTACGACGCCGTAGTCCGTGCTGTCGCCGCCCGCGAACGCGTTGTCGCCGAGCACCCACCAGCCGCCCTCGCGCCGCTCCACGGCCCGCTTGACGACGAGCAGGTCCTGCTGGAAGGGATGCCGCAAAACCACGATGTCTCCGGGGACGACCCTGGCCCCCCAGTGCACGACCAGCTGGTCCCCGTGCCGGAGCGTGGGCACCATCGACGGCCCGGTCACCTCGGCCACCCCGACGAAGGGCAGCAACGACCTCTCCCGCTCGGTCTCCTGCGACAGCTCCGGCATCCCCGGCACCTCCCCGGTACGTTCGTCCACCAGTCTCAGTCTGACCCCGGACTTTTGTCCTAAGCCCATGGGGGCACCCGCCTTTTCGCCTCTCGCAGGGAGTAATGTCGCACCTGAGAAGACGATCACGAGGAAGGAACGCTTCATGCTTTCCCGCCTGTTTGCCCCCAAGGTCAAGGTCAGCGCACACTGCGACCTGCCCTGCGGTGTGTACGACCCGGCCCAGGCCCGCATCGAGGCGGAGTCGGTGAAGGCCGTGCAGGAGAAGATGGCCGCCAACGACGACCCGCACTTCCAGGCGCGTGCCACGGTCATCAAGGAGCAGCGCGCCGAGCTCGCGAAGCACCACGTTTCCGTGCTCTGGAGCGACTACTTCAAGCCCCCGCACTTCGAGAAGTACCCGGAGCTGCACCAGCTGGTCAACGACACCCTCAAGGCCCTCTCGGCCGCGAAGGCGTCGACCGACCCGGCCACCGGTCAGAAGGCTCTGGACTACATCGCCCAGATCGACAAGATCTTCTGGGAGACCAAGAAGGCCTGAGGCGACCTGCGTCGGGAAGGGGCTCGGCCGGCTGGATGCGGGCGGGCCCCTTCCTCGTGCCGTGATCCTCTCGCGCGTGCTGCCCGTCAGCTCAGGACGAGCAGCACCGCCAGGGCGACGAGCAGGGAGTCGATGCGGTCCAGCAGGCCGCCGGAGCCCGGCAGCCAGCTGCCGGCGTCCTTGACCCGCGCCCCTCTCTTGACCATCGACTCCAGCAGGTCACCTGCCGGTCCGCCGACCGCCACCGCGACGGCCGCCTGCCAGCTGAGCGCGGACAGCAGGGCGAGCACACCGAGCCCGGTCGCGGCCCCCGCCAGCGTCCCGCTCCACCGCTTGGCCGGTGACAGCGGCGACAGCCGCGGTCCGCCCAGCCGCCGTCCGGCGAAATAGGCGGTGATGTCGGCGACCGAGACCGCCACGAACAGGGCCAGCCCGCTCGCCCCGAGCGGCACCAGCGCGGCCGGCACGCTGAGCCAGGCCAGCCCGAGCAGCCCGGCGCCGAGCCGGCGCAGACCGTGGTCGGCGTCGCCGCTCAGCAACGGCACCGCGGCCACCCCGAGCGCCCCCACCGCAAGCGCCCGGAGCACCTCCCCCGGGGCCAGCCAGGTGGTCAGCACCACCCCCGTCACCCCCGCGGCCAGCACCGCGCGGTCCACCGGCCCCAGCTGCATCAGTGCGCCGAACTCCAGCACCGCGATCACCCCGACCACGACGGCGACGGCCGCGGCACCCGGCTCGCCCCACCAGAACGCCCCGGTGACCAGGGGCACTCCGACCGCCCAGGCGCACCACCGGACCATCAGCTCGCGGCGCCGGGACGCGGCCACCGCGACACCGCCCAGAGCCAGCCCCCCACCGAGCCAGGGCACCAGCGAGGCCACGGTGGTCACCGGCCGCGTCCCGTGGCGCTCATGGGCCGCAGCACCTCCAGAGCGGCCCGGCAGGCCGCCACGATGCGGGCGTTCTCGGCGGTGTCCCGGACCGCCACGCGCACGGTGCGCCCCTCGTAGCGCGGTAACAACGGCGACAGGTCGCGCAGGTAGACGCCGTGGCGGCGGCACTCGTCGACCAGTCGGGCGGCGCTCGGTCCGTCCGGGGGCAGGGTGAGGGAGAGGAAGTTCGCCACGGACTCCTCGATGGTCGCGTCCGGCGCCGCCGCGGCCAGGTCCGCGGCCAGTGCCCCGCGCAGGACGTGCGTGGCGAGCCAGCGGTCGCGGTAGTGGTCCGGATCGCGCAGCGCCGCCACGGCGGCCATCTGTGCCGGGAGACCGACCGGCCAGGGCGGCGTCCACCGGCGCAGTTCGGCCGCCGCGGCCGGTTCGGACACCGTGTACGCGACCCGCAGTCCGGACAGCGCGTACATCTTGGACAGCGAGGTGCACACGGTCACCCGCGGGTCCGTCGCGGCGAGCCCGGCGAGCGACTCGTGCGGTCCGACGTATCCCAGATACGCCTCGTCGATCCACCAGTGCGTACGCTCCGGCGCGGCCTCGATCAGCGCGCGCAGTCCGGACGCCGGTGCGTGCCGCCCGGTCGGGTTGTTCGGGTTGACCACCACCACGAGGTCGTAGCGGCCGGAGCGGACGGCGGCGGCCAGCCGGTCCGGGTCGATCCGCCAGCCGTCCTCGCGGCACAGCGGGAACCGGTCCACCCGGCAGCCGATCACCCGCTCCGTCACATGGGCGTACTCGCCGTAGCACGGGTCGGTCAGCAGCACCCGGCTGCGCGGGGTCAGCCGGCGGCCGAACGCCCGGAAGATCAGGTCGGACGAACCGGCGCCCACCGCGAGGGTGTCCGGCGGCAGCTGCCGGACCGCGGCGATCTCCGCGGACAGCCCCTCGGCGCCGGACGGCGGTGAGGTACGGGCGACCCACTCCGGGGCGTCCGCCAGGGCCGCCCGCACTCCGGGGGCCGGCGGGAACCAGGCGTCCAGCACATCGGCCATGACGATGCCGTGGCGCCGGTGCAGGGTGCGGAAGTCCGCGCCGACGGCGGTGAACGAGGCACCGCCGTGCTCACAGCCGTCCGGCCGGGGCGCGAAGGGCATGTCCAGGCGCCAGTCCACCAGGGACCGCAGCCGCTCCAGCGCGCTGCCGTACCGCTGGAGCGCGACCGGTCAGTTCGGGCACGCCGCCGGTCAGCACCTCGAACGTGACGGCGCCGCTGTGGACGGTACGGCCGACCGGGCGCAGGCCCACGGCCCGGTACATGTCGAGCACCTCGGTGCGTCCCATCGCCACCACCCGACGCCCGCCGCGGGAGGCGATCCAGCGCAGCGCCGCGTACATCAGCAGGGGCGCCGCCGACGTGGTGCGCCAGCGCGGTTCGACGGTGAGGATGCGCACCTCGAACACGTCGTGGCCGTCCAGCGCGGGCAGTTCGGCACGGGTCAGGTACTTGTCCAGGCCGAACCGCCCCAGCCAGGGCGGCGTCAGGCTGACGAACCCGATGCGGGTGGTTCCGCGCGCCGCGACCAGGTAGACGTTGTCACCGTCGAGCCCGTCGCGCAGCCGTCCGGCCGGATCCGGCGGATGCTGGCCCAGCTCCTGTGCGTACACCCGGTGACGCAGTTCGTGGATCCAGTCGAGATCCTCCGAAGTGGCTGCGCGCAGCTGCAGGTCACGAACCATGGGCACCTCTTTCGACGCGGGTGGGTTGCATCATGGGAAACCCGCGTCGCCCGTGCCAGAGCCGAGTACCGCCACCGGCCTGAGTACGGATACTCAGGCGCCCCCGCCGCCGGTGTGCAACGGCCCCTAGGCCTCGCCCGCCTCCAGCAGTCCCGCCGCCTCGCCCACGATCCGCGGATCGGGCGTGCCGACGACCTCCTCGTCCTTGTCGGCGTAGTCGAAGCGGGCCAGCACCGTGCGCATGGCCTCGACGCGGGCCCGCTTCTTGTCGTTGCTCTTGACCACCGTCCAGGGCGCGAACTGGGTGTCCGTCTCCCGGAACATGGCGACCTTGGCGGCGGTGTAGTCGTCCCAGCGCTCCAGCGAGGCCAGGTCCATGGGGCTGAGCTTCCACTGCCGTACGGGGTCGATCTGGCGGATGGTGAAGCGGGTGCGCTGCTCGGCCTGGGAGACCGAGAACCAGAACTTCACCAGGTCCACGCCGTCGTCCACGAGCATCCGCTCGAACAGCGGGGCCTGCCGCATGAAGCGCCGGTACTCGTCGTCCGTGCAGAAGCCCATGACCCGCTCCACGCCGGCCCGGTTGTACCAGGACCGGTCGAACAGCACGATCTCGCCCGCGGTCGGCAGATGTTCGACGTACCGCTGGAAGTACCACTGTCCGCGCTCGCGCTCGTTCGGCTTCTCCAGCGCGACCACGCGGGCGCCGCGGGGGTTCAGATGCTCCGTGAAGCGTTTGATGGTGCCGCCCTTGCCGGCCGCGTCCCGTCCCTCGAAGACGATGACGAGGCGGCGCCCGGTCTCCTTGATCCAGCTCTGCAGCTTCAGCAGCTCGATCTGCTGGAGCCGTTTGTGCCAGTCGTACTCCTTGCGCTCCATGCGGTGCGCATAGGGGTAGTTCTCCCGCCAGGTGTCGATCGGGCTGCCGTCCGGGCGGGTCAGCACGGGGTCGTCGGGGTCGGTGTAGTCGACCTTCAGGTCGGTCAGCAGGGGGGTCACCTCGCTGCTCCCCTCTCCTTTCAGTGGTTCAGTGGAACTGCGGCACGATCAGGTAGATGCCGTACGCCACCACCGCGGTGCAGGCGAGGAAGCACAGACCGGCCTGGGCGATGCCGAGGGCGGACGTTCCGCCACCGCCATCTGCCCGTGCCCCCTCGAAGCGGGCGAGACCGAGTACCCCGAGGGCGAAAACCACGACCACCGCGATGGTGACGCCGACGCTCACCGCGGTGACCTGGACGAGTGCGGTCCAGTCGATGCTCATGACAGGAACTCCCAGGGGGCTCAGGCGGCCGTGCCGACGCGGGTCGGCGCTGCGCTGCGGACGGGGACCTCGTGATGGTCGTTGACGTTGTGCGCGCTCACCGGGTTGCGGCGGGAGACGAGCACGATGCCCGCGGCGACGGCGGCACCGGCCAGCGCGACGACGACCGTGCCGAAGTCGCCGCCGTGCTTCACGGCGCTCGCGGAGACGCCGCCGACCAGCGCGGCCGCCGGCAGGGTGACCAGCCAGGCCGCGACCATGCGCCCGGCGATGCCCCACCGGACCTCCGCCAGCTTCCGGCCGAGGCCCGCGCCGAGGATGCTGCCCGAGGCGACCTGCGTGGTGGACAGGGCGAAGCCGAGGTGGGCGGAGGTCAGGATGACCGTGGTGGACGCGGTCTCCGCGGCGAAGCCCTGCGGGGACTGGATCTCGGTGAGGCCCTTGCCCATGGTGCGGATGATCCGCCAGCCGCCGAGGTAGGTGCCGAGGCCGATCGCGAGACCGGCGGCGGCGATGACCCACACCGGCGGACCGGCGTCGTGGCCGAGCGCGCCCGCGGAGATCAGGGTCAGCGTGATGACGCCCATGGTCTTCTGGGCGTCGTTGGTGCCGTGCGCGAGGGAGACGAGGGACGCGGAGGCGATCTGGCCGAGCCGGAAGCCCGTGGTCACCGAGTCCTTGCGGGCGCGGGCGGTGAGCTTGTAGGCGAGGTAGGTGGCGATCAGTGCCGCCGTGCCCGCCACGACCGGGGAGGCCACCGCGGGGATCAGGATCTTCTCGACGACCTTGTCGAAGTGCACGCCGTGGGAGCCGGCACCGACCCACACCGCGCCGATCAGTCCGCCGAACAGGGCGTGCGAGGAGCTGGACGGCAGGCCGACCAGCCAGGTCAGCAGGTTCCACAGGATCGCTCCGACCAGCCCCGCGAAGATCATTCCGGGCGAGACCAGGCCGTCGTCCACGATGCCGCCGGAGATCGTTTTGGCGACCTCGGTGGACAGGAAGGCGCCGATGACGTTCAGGACACCGCTCACCAGGACCGCGGTCCTGGGTTTCAGCGCCCCGGTCGCGATGGACGTCGCCATCGCGTTGGCGGTGTCGTGGAATCCGTTGGTGAAGTCGAAGGCCAGGGCCGTGACGATGACGACCGCCACGAGGAACGTGATGTGGTCCATGCCTCCCAGGGGAGCAAGCGCTTGCGTACGGCAGGAGAACGTGAGGCGAAGCCCGTGACAGGACCCCGCGCCCGGACGGTGAGCATCGTGCGATGCTGGCGTGATGGTGAGCATCGAGGACCTGGTGCGGCTGCGGCAGGCACGCGACCGGATGGACCGCGAGTACACCGAGCCGCTCGACGTGCCCGCGCTCGCCCGCACCGCGCTGATGTCACCGGGCCACTTCCAGCGCAGTTTCCGCGCGGAGTTCGGGGAGACGCCGTACGGCTACCTCATGACCCGGCGCATCGAGCGCGCGAAGGCGCTGCTGCGGCGGGGCGACCTGTCCGTCACCGAGGTCTGCATGGCCGTGGGGTGCACCTCCCTGGGCTCCTTCAGCTCGCGGTTCACGGAGCTGGTGGGCGAGACGCCGAGCGCCTACCGGGCCCGCTCCCACGAGGAGACCGCCGGGATCCCGCCGTGCGTCGTCCGCAGGCACACCCGGCCCCGGCGGGCCTAACGTGGGGCCATGGACATCAAGCTCAAGAACTGCTTCATCGCCGTGGACGACCACGACAAGGCGATCGCGTTCTACCGGGACGTGCTGGGCATGGAGGTGCGCAACGACGTCGGCTACGAGGGGTTGCGCTGGGTGACCGTCGGCTCGCCGCTCCAGCCCGACGTGGACATCGTCCTGGAGCCGCCCGCCGCGGACCCGGACGCGTCCCCGGCGGACAAGGAGGCGATGGCGCGCCTGCTGGCGAAGGGGCTGCTGCGGGCGGTCAACTTCACCACCACCGACTGCGACGCGTTGTTCGCCCGCGTGCGGGAGTCCGGGGCGGAGGTCGTCCAGGAGCCGACGGACATGCCGTACGGGGTGCGGGACTGCGCGTTCCGGGATCCGGCGGGGAACTTGCTGCGGTTCATGGAGGCGTCGGGTGGCTGATTCGTCCGCCGCGCCGTAGGGCCTGGTCGCACAGTTCCCCGGGCCCCTGCGGGGCGCTTACGATCACCGGCATGAGTACGCGCTGGACTTACGCCTTCGTGGACCGGCCCGTGGCCCGCTTCGCCCAGGCCTGCGACTTCTGGACCAGTGTCACCGGCACCCGCCTGTCCGAATTCCGCGGTGAGCGGCGGGAGTTCGTGACGCTGGTGCCGGGCGACGGAACCGACGCCTGCCTCAAGGCGCAGGCCGTGGCCTCCGGGCCCGGGGGCGCCCATCTCGACTTCTGCGTCGACGACGTACGCAGGTTCGCGAAGGCGGCGGAGGGGCTCGGCGCCCATGTGGTCGCCGATCAGGGCACGTTGGTCGTGCTGCGCTCCCCCGCCGGCCAGCTGTTCTGCGCCGATCCCTGGCGCGGGCAGTCGACCCGGCCGCCGGTCGTCCGCGGCAGCCGCCTCGACCAGGTCTGCCTGGACGTCCCGCCCTCCCTGTACGAGGCCGAAGTCGCCTTCTGGGCGGCCCTGTTGCCCGAATGGGAGTCCCTGCCCGGCTCGCTCCCCGAGTTCCATGTGCTCAAGCCGCCGGCCGGCCTCCCGGTCCGCATCCTCCTCCAGCGCCTCGACGAGGAACGTCCCGCCTCCGCCCATCCGGACCTGGCCTGCGCGGACATCGAGGCGATACGGGCCGAACACGAGCGGCTGGGCGCCGAGTTCGTCGCCGACGGCAGGAGCTGGACAGTGATGAGGGACCCGGCGGGCGGCCTGTACTGCCTGACGGGACGGGACCCGGAGACGGGCGGACTGCCTAACCGGGGGAGATGAACGCGCAGGCCGTCACGAGCCGGTCGCCGTCGGGGTCGGTGGTGGGGCCGGGACACGGCAGCTCGGGCGTCGGACTGCTCTCCTCCCAGCCGTACGGCCCCGGCGGCTCGGCCGAGTCCTGGAGCCAGAGCGTGAGCCCGCCCGCCACGACCACGAGAGCCGCCCAGACCGCCACGGCCCACAGCCACGGCCGACGGCGACCGCTCACCCCCACGGCTCCACGTCGACGACCGCGGCCACCGGGAGCGGCCCGTAGATGTGCGGGAACTCCTCGGCGCCCGGCTCGGGGGCCTCGTACTTCAGCGGTACGTCGAGGCGGGCGGGGTCGATGACGAGGAGCACCAGGTCGTCGGGGCCGTCGTAGGAGCCGTAGAGGAAGGCCGCGACGCGCGGCAGCTGCTCGCGCGTCGAGCAGTGGATGAACCCCTCCTCCTGGAGGGTGCGGCCGCGTGTCGAGATCTCGTACGTGCCCCGGGCGCGGGCCTCCTCCCAGAGGGAGCGTTCGGTCAGGTGCACGATGTGCTCGGTAGTGGACATGCGGTCACGTTACGGCCTGAGCCGTGCCGCCCGCCGCTGCGCACAGCGCCGACCGGCCCGGTGCGGGCGGCTCTCACCAGGGACGCCGGGGACGGATTCTCGACAGGGTTCAGGAACTTTGTCCGGCGGGTGCGCTGCCGTGGTCCTCGTCGGACGCGGCGGCCTTGTCGGGGTACGCCTCGCACTCGGGGTTGCGGCACGGGCCGCCCGTCCACACCGGGACCCACGCACCCAGCGTCTTGTGACGCCGTACGACCGTCTCGACCGGCTGCCCGCAAACGGGACAGACGCGTTCGTCAGTGCCCATGTCCTCAGGGTAGGGCGAAGGGGGCCGCGGCGCTCCCCCTCAGCGCTTCCTGCCGTACGTCCGCACCACGATGCCGTTGGCGAAGACGCGCACGTCGTCGAGCGAGAACTCGGTGAGGGAGACGCCGGGACCGAACATCGGCATGCCGCTGCCCAGGACGACGGGGTACGTCTTGATGACGAGTTCGTCGATCTCGTCGTGGAGCCGGCCCGCGAGCTCGGAGCCACCGCACAGGTAGATGCCGAACTCGCCGTCCTCCGCCTTCAGTTCGCGCACCTTGCCGACCAGGTCGTCGCCGATGATCCGGACGTTCGGATCGGGCGACTCGGTGAGGGTGCGCGAGGCGACGTACTCGCGCAGGTGGTCGTAGGGGCTGGTGATGCCCTCCTTGAGGGCCACCTCGTAGCTGCCGCGGCCCTGGACGACCGTGTCGAACCTCCGGTGCGCCAGGTCGTGGACACCAAGCGCCCTGCGGCCCTGGGCCGCGATGGTCTCCGGGAACTCGGCCTTGAGGTAGGCGAGGAACTCCTCGTCGACGAACCGGTACATGAACGACGCGTCGCCGCTCTCGTCCCCGATGAAGCCGTCGATCGTGCAGGCGACGAAGTACGTGAGCTTTCGCAAGCGGGTCTCTTCTCGTAGGCTGCGCTTCTCTGTGAACCACGTCAGTTGTAGTACTTCATCTGTAGTGGTTGCAAGGTGTTTTCGGCACCGGATGCAACTGGGAGAGGAGATTCCGCATGGCCAGGAATCCGGAGCGCCGGGCCGCGCTCGTGGACGCGGGGGTCGAGGTGCTCGCGCGCGAGGGGGCACGCGGGCTGACGTTCCGCGCGGTCGACACCGAGGCGGGGGTCCCGGTGGGGACGGCCTCGAACTACTTCACCGACCGCGACGACCTGCTCAGGCAGATCGACACCCGCCTCCAGGTCCGGCTGGCCCCGGACCCGGACAAGCTCGCCGAACTGCTGACCAGGCCGAAGGACCGATCCCTGGTCACGGCGTTCATGCACGACCTGCTGGGCCGCGCGACCCACGACCGCACCGGCTATCTGGCCCTCCTGGAGATGCGCCTGGAGGCCACCCGCCGCCCCGAACTCCGCGCCTCCTTCACCAAGTCGGTCCGTGCGGACCTGGAGGAGGGCATCCGCTTCCACCGCGACACGGGCCTGCCGGGCGGCGCCGAGACGGTCACGGTGCTGTATCTGGCGATGCTCGGTCTCCTCCTGGAACACCTGACCCTGCCCGACGCGCTGGAGGGAGTACTGCCGGGCGTGGGGGTCCCGGAGGGCCTGGTGGAACGGATCGTGGAGACGGTGGTTCCCGTGAACTAGCGGGGGTGGCAGGCGGCGGGCGGCTTGGTTTTCGGCCCCGGGGCGGCTTGGTTTTCGGTCCCGGGGCGGCTTGGTTTTCGGTCCCGGGGCGGGACAGCCGCGAGACCGGCTTCCTTCCGGCCCCGGAATGGGGCGACCGCGACACCGGCTTCCTTCCGGCCCCGGGGGTGGGACAGCCACGACACCGGCTTCCTTCCGGCCCCGGGGGTGGGACAGCCACGACACCGGCTTCCTTCCGGCCCCGGGGGTGGGACAGCCACGAGACCGGCGCCCTTCCGGCCCAGGGGGTGGGGCGACCGCGGGACTGCGGGGTGGGCAACCGTGCGAACGGATTCGTTCCCGGTCCCGGGGCCGCGTGCCCGGCGCCCTTCCGGCCACGGTCACGAGCTCCCGGCGCCTGACCGCGAAGCACCCGGCTCGCAGCACAACTGCGCCCCGTCAGGCAGATCGGCGGCCCGCTCCACCACCTCGTACCCGAGCCGCCCGCGAGCTCGCCAGAGGGCGCGCGGCCGCGCGGCCGGTCCTTCTTCTGCCGCCGTCACGAGACACTCCCCCGGCGGCATCGCGGAACGCACGCCCAAGGCCACACGGGGGCCGATCCGCAGCTCGTCCGGCCGATCGAGGGCCGGTCCATCAAGACGAACCCGAACTGCGGCTTCCTGCGAGGCCGCGCACGCGAGACGCCCCCGGCGCTAGCGCGAGGCGCGCGGCTCGCGCCACATCGGCCACATCCGGGGGCCGTCGGGCAAGGTGAGGGGCCGGTCCACGAGTTCGAATCCGAGGCGCTC
This sequence comes from Streptomyces sp. SAI-135, assembly GCF_029893805.1. Lineage (NCBI taxonomy): Bacteria > Bacillati > Actinomycetota > Actinomycetes > Kitasatosporales > Streptomycetaceae > Streptomyces > Streptomyces sp. SAI-135. The sequence continues at coordinate 6,086,224 of NZ_JARXYP010000002.1, read as the reverse complement.
GTACAGCCCACGGCTTCGCGCGCTGCTCGCCTCCAGATAGGCCGGCGTCCCCTCCCGGTCGCACCGCTCCAGGACCGATCCGATGAGCGCGGTGCCGAGCCCCTCCCCCTGCCGCTCGGGGGCCACCCCGATCATCCACAGGTACTCATGGGCTCGCTCGGCCGGATGCACCTCGGCCGTGAGCCGTCCGATCAGCTCGATGCGCTCATTGCCCGGATCGAGGGCCTCCCGCAGGGCGGCGAACTCGTCCTCGCCGTCGTGCTCCTCACCCCCGTCCGCGGGAACCGGCAGCCACAACGCGCACGCGGTGCCCTCCTCCGTGACGTCCACCCGCCCCTCGGCCAGCACGATGTCCACGAACGCGGCCATCAGCCGGGGATGCGTCGTCCGGCGGTACTCCTCCCCCGGGAAGATCCACCCGCTGACCGGATCGTCCTGGAAGGCCGAGTCCAGCAACCGCGTCACCAGCTCGCGATCGTCCGCGCCGGCCGTCCGTATCGCCACGCCCATGCCCCACCCCTTCAACGCAACCACCTTTGACCACAAGGGTGTTGAGACTATCCGGTGAGCATGCGGAAGCGGGCCCCGCACACCGTGGGGATGTGCGGGACCCGTCGGCCGGAACCCCCGGGTGCCGCGCGGGGTCAGGACCGCGCGGTGCCGGGCGCTCCGGGGCTCTCAGGCGCTGCTCTCAGGCGCTGCGCCGCGTCACGAACTCCGCGAGGGCGAGCAGTCCCCCCGCCGCCTCCGGATCGGGCACCGCACGGGCCAGCTGGTCCATCGCCCTCGCCATCCGGTCGGCCGCCTGCACCTGCGCCCAGTCACGGCCCCCGGCCTCCTCGACCGCGAGTGCCGTACGCGCCAGGTCCTCTCCCGCGTACGGCGCTGCGTACAGGTCGGCCAGTTCCGCTGCCGCGGGTGTGCCGGAGGTGAGCGCGGCGACCACCGGGAGGGACTTCTTACGGGCGGCGAGGTCTGCGCCGGCCGGTTTGCCGGTGCGGCTCGGGTCCCCCCATATGCCGATCACGTCGTCGATGAGCTGGAAGGCGAGGCCGGCCTCCCGGCCGAAGGCGTCCATCGCCTCGACGTCCTCGGCGCACGCGCCCGCGTAGAGCGCGCCGAGCGCACAGGCACACCCCAGCAGCGCCCCCGTCTTGGCCTCGGCCATCACCAGCACCTGGTCGAGGGTCACCGCGCCGGGGCCGAGGCCCTGCATGGCGGTGTCCTCGTGCTGGCCCTCGCACAGCTCGACGACACAGGCCGCGAGCCGGGCCACGGCCGCTCCCGCCGCCGGGTGGGGGTCCTCGGCCAGCAGCCGGAGCGCCAGCGCCTGGAGGGCGTCCCCGGCCAGGATCGCGTCGGCGTCGCCGAACACGGTCCACGCGGTGGGGCGGTGCCGGCGGGTGGTGTCGCGGTCCATCACGTCGTCGTGCAGCAGCGTGAAGTTGTGGACCAGCTCCACCGCCACGGCCGCACGGACGGCCGCCGCCCGCGCCCGCTCCCCGCCGAGGGCGGAGGCCGCGGTGAGGACGAGCGCGGGCCGTATCGCCTTGCCCGCGTTGCCCGCCGCCGGAGTGCCGTCGGTGTGCTCCCAGCCGAAGTGGTAGAGCGCGATCCGGCGCAGGGCACCGGGCAGCGACTCCACCGCGGACCGCAGCTCGGGATCGACCGACGCCCGGACCCGCTCCAGGATCACCGCGGCCTCGTGCCCGTCGAAGGGGTCCGCCTCGGGTCCGTCGAGGGAGTCCGCCTCGGGTCCGTCGAGGGAGCGCACCTCGGGTCCGGCGAGCAGGCCCGCGTCCCCGGCCGGCCCCCCGCCCCCGGTGCGCCCGGCCGCCGGTGCCTCCGTCCCCCTGGCGGCCGGCACCTCCGTACTTCTGGTGGCCGGTGCCGCCGTCCCCCCGGCGGTCGCCGCCTCCGTCCTCTGTGCCGCCGGTGCCCGTGTGCCCGTCGTGAACTCGGCCATGGAACCCCCCTCGGTCAGTCCGCGGACGGTGGCGCTCCCGCTGCGGGCGGCCGCGCTCCCCCGAGGTGCCCCCGCCCCGGTGTTCGACCGGGGTCTACCCACCCCGGTCGGCGGGGACACGGCTCCCGGGCGCAGGAACGTCACCTCCAGCGGCCGATCTCGACGTTCTCCAGGACCCCGAGCGCGTCCGGCACCAGCACGGCCGCCGAGTAGTAGGCCGTCACCAGGTACTTGATGATCGACTGTTCGTTGATGCCCATGAACCGCACCGACAGACTCGGCTCGATCTCGTCGGGGATACCGGCCTGCTGGAGGCCGATGACCCCCTGGTCGGCCTCACCGGTACGCATGGCGATGATCGAGGTGGTCCGCTCCGGGGTGACCGGGATCTTGTTGCACGGGTAGATCGGCACCCCGCGCCAGGTGGGGATGCGGTTGCCGCCCACGTCGATGGTCTCGGGGACCAGCCCGCGCTTGTTGAGCTCACGGCCGATCGCGGAGATCGCGCGCGGGTGGGCGAGCAGCAGCTTGGTGCCCCGGCGGCGGCTGAGCAGCTCGTCGAGGTCGTCCGGGCTGGGCACACCGTCGTGCGGCTGGAGCCGCTGGTCGTACTCGCAGTTGTTCAGCAGGCCGAACTCACGGTTGTTGACGAGCTCGTGCTCCTGGCGCTCCTTGAGTGCCTCGACGGTCAGCCGGATCTGCTGTTCCGTCTGGTTCATCGGCTGGTTGTAGAGGTCGGCCACCCGCGTGTGGATGCGCAGCACGGTCTGGGCGATGCTCAGTTCGTACTCGCGGGGCCGGGCGTCGTAGTCGACGAAGGTGTGCGGGATGTCGGGCTCGCCCTCGTGGCCCGCCGCGAGGTCGATCTCCTTCTCGCCGTACTTGTTGGTGCGCTGCGAGGGGATCGCGCGCTGCTCGCGGAGGTGCTCGCGCAGGGCTTCGGCACGCTCCGCCACCTGGTCGACGTCCTGGCGGGGCAGCACGAGGACCGTGCAGGCGGTGGCCGCGCGGGCGGTGTACTCCCAGATGGCGTCCGGGTCCAGGAGCGCCTGGTCGCCGAAGTAGGCGCCGTCGGCGAGGACTCCGAGCACCGCGTCGTCGCCGTAGGGCCCGGTGCCGACCTTCTCCACCCTGCCGTGCGCCAGCAGGTACACCTCGTCGGCCTGGGCACCGAAGGAGGCGATCACCGAACCCGGGGTGAACTCCCGCTGCTGGCAGCGCCGGGCGAGCTCGGAGAGCACTTCGTCGTCCTCGTACGACCTGAGGGCCGGCAGCTCGCGCAGCTCGTCCGGGATCACCTCGACCCGGTCCCCGGTCTTGACGAAGGTCACCCGGCCGTCGCCCACGGCGTAGCTCAGGCGTCGGTTGACCCGGTACGTACCGCCCTGGACGTTCACCCAGGGCAGCATGCGCAGCAGCCAGCGGGAGCTGATCTCCTGCATCTGGGGTGCGGACTTGGTGGTGGTGGCCAGGTTCCGCGCGGCCGCCGTGCCGAGGCTCTGCTGCGGCCGGTCCTGCTCGGTGCGGACCTCTTCGCCTACCGACATGAGAAATGCCCTCCCGGTACATGCCCGGACGCGATCTGCCCCCGGGCATTGATGTGCAGGAGCAAGCCTTCCTCACGGAGCGTGGCGGTGCTATTACCCGAAAGAGCGGGAATGGATCACCACGAGGCTGGGCATATGCGCGGTTCCTATCCGCTGACGTCCAGTCAGCTCCCGTGGCAGGACCGGAATTTGCGTGTCCGAATCGGCTCGCACGCTGTGCGAAGCAGGAGTCGGAGCGGGCCGCTTTCGGTACAAGCAGGGGTAGGGGCCGGCCGCGGTCGGCGGCCGGCACGCAGTGCGAAGGAGGCAGTCATGGCCTCACCCATGTCCGCGGGCAGATTCCTGGCCGTGCTGCGGGCGGAGGGCGCCACCGTCGTCGAGGTCGGCGACTGGGAGCACCACAACCGCAACCACGTCGGCGCCTGGGGCCCGGTGCACGGCGTGATGATCCACCACACGGTGACCAAGGGCGCCGCGGCGACGGTGGAGCTGTGCCGCAAGGGCTACACCGGCCTGCCCGGCCCGCTGTGCCACGGGGTCATCACCAAGGACGGCACCGTCCACCTGGTCGGTTACGGCCGCGCCAACCACGCAGGTCTCGGCGACGACGACGTCCTGCGCGCGGTCATCGCGGAGAAGGCGCTCCCCCTCGACAACGAGGCCAACACCGACGGCAACCGCCACTTCTACGGCTTCGAGTGCGAGAACCTCGGTGACGGCGAGGATCCCTGGCCCGCGGCCCAGCTCACGGCGATCGAGCGGGTCTCCGCGGCGGTGTGCCGCCACCACGGCTGGACGGAACGGTCGGTCATCGGCCATCTGGAGTGGCAGCCGGGCAAGGTGGACCCGCGGGGCTTCACGATGGCCTGGCTGCGGGGCCGGATCCGGGAGCGCCTGAAGTGACCCCGCAGGTCACAATGAGGGCGTGACCGGCCTCGACACCCTGCGCCCCCGTCTGCCCTCGCCCTTGCAGGAGCTGTCGGACCCCCGCTTCGCCCGGTACGGCCTGCGCCTCCTCCTCAAGCGCGACGACCTGATCCACCCGGAGCTCATCGGCAACAAGTGGCGCAAGCTCGCGCCGAACCTCACCGCGGCGGCCGGCCGTGCGGTCGTCACCTTCGGCGGCGCGTACTCCAACCATCTGCGCGCCACGGCCGCCGCGGGCCGCCTCCTGGGCCTGCCCACGGTCGGCGTGGTCCGCGGTGACGAACTCGCCGGCCGCCCCCTGAACCCCTCCCTGACCCGGTGCGCGGCCGACGGCATGCGACTGCACTTCGTCGACCGGTCGACGTACCGCCGCAAGTCCGAACCGGACGACCTCGCGCGCGTGCTGCGCGCGGCGGACGCCGAGGACGCGTACGTCGTCCCGGAGGGCGGCACCAACGCGCTCGCGGTACGCGGCTGCCGCGCGCTCGGCGAGGAGCTCGCCGGTCAGGCGGACGTGGTCGCGATCGCCTGCGGCACCGGCGGCACCCTGGCGGGCCTCGCGGCCGGACTCGCCCCCGGCCAGCGCTGCCTGGGCGTTCCCGTCCTCAAGGGCGGCTTCCTGCACCGCGACACAGAGTCCCTGCAACACCTCGCCTTCGGCGCCCGCCGCGGCGACTGGACACTCGACGACCGCTTCCACTTCGGCGGCTACGCCCGCACCACACCCGAACTGGACGCCTTCGCAACGGACTTCGAGGACCGCCACGGCGTCCCCGTGGAACGTCTCTATGTCGCCAAGTTGCTCTATGGACTGGTCGCCCTCGCCGAGGAGGGCGCCTTCCCGCGCGGGTCGACGCTCGCGGCGGTGGTCACGGGCCGCCCCTTCCCCTGAGCTCCGCCCGCCCTACTCGGCCGCCTCCCGATAGGCCGCCGCCTCCTCCAAATCCAGTCTGCGCAGCAGGGTCCGCAGCATCTCGTCGTCGATGTAGCGCAGGTCCCGCAGCTTCACGAACACCGAGCGCTCGGCGCCGATCATCTCCCGGGACAGCCGGCGGTAGGTGTCGTCCACGGTCTCGCCGGTGAGGGGGTTGGACTGGCCGAGGCGTTCCCAGACGGCGTTGCGGCGGCGCTCCAGGACCATGCGCAGCCGGTCGGCGAGGGGCGGCGGGAGGGCGTTGCGCTCGTCGGAGAGGAGTTCGTCCAGGCGCCGTTCGGCGGCCCGCGAGGCCTGCGCCTGGGCGTTGGCCTCGGCGAGCGTCTCGGCCTGCTGGTCGCGTCCGGGAAGCTTCAGCATGCGGATCAGCGGGGGCAGGGTGACGCCCTGGACGACGAGGGTGCCGATGACCGTCGTGAAGGTGAGGAAGAGGATCAGGTTGCGCCCCTCGAACGGCTCGCCGTCGTGCAGGTGCTCCGGGATCGAGAAGGCGATCGCCAGCGAGACCACGCCCCGCATCCCGGCCCAGGCGATGACGAACGGCCCCTTCCAGGTGGGGTTGTCCTCACGCCCGCGGATCCGCGCGGACAGCATGCGCGGCAGGAAGGTCGCCGGATAGACCCACACGAACCTCGACACGACGACCACGAGGAAGACGGCGATCGCGTACCAGACCGCGCTGCCGCCCTCGTACTCCCCGAGGCCCCTGAGCACGACGGGCAGTTGCAGCCCGATGAGGGCGAAGACCGACGACTCCAGGACGAAGGCGACCATCTTCCAGACGGCGTCCTCCTGGAGGCGCGTCGCGAAGTCGACCTCCCACGCGCGGTGTCCGAGGAAGAGGGCCACCACGACGACCGCAAGCACTCCGGAGGCGTGGAACTGCTCGGCCGCCGCGTAGGCGACGAACGGGATCAGCAGGGAGAGCGTGTTCTGGAGCAGCGGTTCCTTCAGGTGCGTGCGCAGCCAGTGGATGGGCACCATCAGCACCAGGCCGACCGCGACCCCGCCGACCGCGGCGAGCAGGAACTCGCCGATGCCGCCGGCCCAGGTGGCGCCCTCGCCGACCGCGGCCGCGAGCGCGACCCGGTAGGCGGTGATCGCGGTGGCGTCGTTCACCAGGGACTCGCCCTGCAGGATGGTCGTGATCCGCGAGGGCAGCCCCACGCGGCGTGCCACCGCCGTCGCCGCGACCGCGTCCGGCGGCGCCACCACCGCACCCAGAACGAGCGCCCCGGTCAGCGAGAGGCCCGGCACGATTTGGTACGCCGCCCAGCCGACGACGAAGGTCGCGAAGAGCACGTATCCCACCGACAGCAGCGCCACGGGCCGCATCTGGGCCCGGAGGTCGAGATAGGAGCTGTCGGTGGCCGCGGTGTGCAGCAGCGGCGGCAGGATGAGGGGCAGGACCACCTCCGGATCGAGCGTGTACTCGGGGACCCCGGGCACGTAGGAGACCAGCAGTCCGGCGGCGACCAGCAGAAGGGGCGCCGGTACGGGGGTGCGCCGGGCGGCCGCGGCGATCGCCGCGCTTCCCGCCACCAGCAACAGCAGTGGCATCACGTCCATGACCCTCGCCCGCCCTCGTCCATCGTCGTGCGCCCGCCCTCTTTTTCCGCGCGGCCGCCCGCGCGGCCGTCGTAACCTGGCAATCATGAAACAGTGCACGCACGCCGACGCGCTGCCGCACCCGGAGCCCGAGCCGCTCAGCGAGACGTGCCCGGAGTGCCTGAGGGACGGTACCCACCCGGTACAACTGCGCCTGTGCCTGTCCTGCGGTCACGTCGGCTGCTGCGACTCCTCGCCGGGACAACACGCGACGAAGCACCACAAGGACTCCGACCACCCGATCATGCGGACCCACGAGCCAGGTGAGAACTGGCGTTGGTGCTTCGTCGACCATGTCCTTGTGTGACCCTGGACCCTCGGGTTCCAGGACGGTTCGACCGTCTGACGTCTGGGTACGTCAACCCGGCGCGCGTTCTTCCCAATTGGAGCCGCAAACCCCTAGACACGGAGCGTGTCCACAGTTTTACTGTGAGTGACGGCAAGGGGTTGGGGTCCCGGGGACAGGAAAGTCGAGAGCGCGGTAGCGTCACCGCTGAACCACACGTCGCGTTACTCCGGGGGGCGACCCTCGGCCCCCGTAAAGCTTGTACCACCTTGGAGGTGAGGGTGTCCCAGATCGCAGGCGAGCCCGCGACCCAGGACTTCGTGGAAGTCCGGCTGCCGGCCGCGGGTGCCTACCTGTCGGTGCTGCGGACGGCCACGGCCGGCCTCGCAGCCCGTTTGGACTTCACCCTCGACGAGATCGAGGACCTGCGCATCGCGGTGGACGAGGCCTGCGCGATCCTGCTCCAGCAGGCCGTGCCCGGCTCGGTGCTCAGCTGTGTCTTCCGGCTCGTCGACGACTCGCTGGAGGTCACCGTCTCGGCCCCGACCACGGACGGTCACGCACCGTCACGGGACACCTTCGCCTGGACCGTTCTCTCGGCCCTCGCGGGCAAGGTCTCGTCGGCCGTGGACGAGGACAAGACCGTTTCGATCAGCCTCTACAAACAGCGCGGCGCGGGACCCGGGCCGGCGTGAGGAACGGGGACGGGCCGGTGCGGGACGAAGAGCGCGGCACACGGGAGCTGCCGGCCGAGGACGGACACCGTCCTCCCTGCCCGAGCGGCGCCGACAGCCTGGGTGACGACGGCCCCGGCGGATCCCGTCGCATGGCGGCCGGCATCGACGGCATCCCCGAGCAGGCCCGGCCTCATCCGGAGGAGGACGTCGTCGACACGACGGCGACCGGCTTCCTGGACGACGGGCAGCGTGATCGGAAGGGTGCCGTGCAGGGTGCGCCTCCGGCAGGGCCGGCCGGGGTCGTCCCTGTGCCGACGGAGGCGAGGGCTCGTGGAAGGGCGACGGGCGGGACGATGAGCGAGCACGAGCGAAACGCAGAGGACGGCGCGGCGGGCGCGAACAACACGCCGGTCCCGCGGCACGATCCACAGGACCGCAGCGGGGCACGCGCCCTTTTCGTCGAGCTGCGGGCGCTGAAGGACGGCAGCCCGGAGTACGCGGAGCTGCGCAACCAGCTGGTCCGGATGCACCTGCCGCTCGTCGAGCACCTCGCGCGCCGCTTCCGCAACCGCGGTGAGCCGCTGGACGACCTCACCCAGGTCGCCACGATCGGCCTGATCAAGTCGGTCGACCGGTTCGACCCGGACCGCGGCGTCGAGTTCTCGACGTACGCGACTCCCACGGTCGTCGGAGAGATCAAGCGCCACTTCCGCGACAAGGGCTGGGCGGTCCGCGTCCCGCGCAGGCTCCAGGAGCTGCGTCTCGCGCTCACCACGGCGACGGCGGAGCTCTCCCAGCTGCACGGCCGCTCCCCCACGGTTCATGAACTGGCCGAGAAGCTGGGCATCTCGGAGGAGGAGGTCCTGGAGGGCCTGGAGTCCGCCAACGCGTACTCCACGCTGTCCCTGGACGTTCCCGACACGGACGACGAGTCCCCGGCGGTGGCGGACACCCTCGGCGCGGAGGACGAGGCGCTGGAGGGCGTGGAGTACCGGGAGTCGCTGAAGCCGCTCCTGGAGGACCTGCCTCCGCGCGAGAAGCGAATCCTTCTCCTCCGCTTCTTCGGCAACATGACCCAGTCGCAGATCGCGCAGGAGGTGGGCATCTCCCAGATGCACGTCTCCCGTCTCCTGGCCCGCACTCTGGCCCAGCTCCGGGAGAAGCTGCTGGTGGAGGAGTAGGCCGACCCGGCCTGCCCAGCCGGATCCGGCGCACCCGCTCAGGTCCCGGGACGACGGCAGGCCGCCTCGGCCGCAGATCGGGCGCCGCGGCTCCGGCGTACGGCTACTGCTTGCCGTCCTGTGCCCGTCCCGGCCCCCTGATCCCGAGGGCCTGGGTGGTCGCCGGGTTGATCAGGAGGATCAGCGCGGCCACCGCGACGACCGCGAGGGCGATGCCCGCCGGGATCGCCACGCTGTCGGCCTGGAGGAGGTTGTAGGCGACGGGCAGGGCCATGATCTGGGTGATGACGGCCGGGCCCCGGCTCCAGCTGCGCCGCGCGAGCAGCCCACGGGCGGCGAGGAGCGGCAGCAGGGCGAGGACGATCAGTGTGATGCCCCCGGTGACGGCCGACTGCCGGTCGTCCGGGTCGCCGGCCAGGCCCTCCACGAGCATCCAGACGCCTCCCACGACGAGCGCGAGCCCTTCCAGCGCGGTCAGGGCGGCGGCGTACGTCAGGCGCCGGGGGCGCGGACCGGCGGTCTCGGGGGTGGTGGGGGTCTGCTCGCTGCTCACCCCTGAAGGGTAGCCCTCGCCCCTGGAGCCGCCGCCGTGAGGCGCGGGCAACGCACACTCCCGCGCGCGGGTTGCCCCGCGCCCCCGTGGCAAGGTTCACGCACCGAAGTCTTACGTGACCCCTACCTCGACCTGTGCCCGGTACCACCCAGTAGGTACGCTGCAACCCATGCGTGCACTTCTCGTGGTCAATCCGGCGGCAACCACTACAAGCGCACGTACGCGCGATGTCCTGATCCACGCGCTCGCGAGCGAGATGAAACTCGAAGCGGTCACCACCGAGTACCGCGGCCACGCGCGCGACCTGGGCCGGCAGGCGGCGGAGAGCAAGGACATCGACCTGGTCGTGGCCCTGGGCGGCGACGGCACCGTCAACGAGGTGGTCAACGGCCTCCTGCACGCCGGCCCCGATCCCGAGCACCTGCCCGGCCTCGCCGTGGTTCCCGGCGGCTCCACCAACGTCTTCGCCCGTGCCCTCGGACTGCCCAACGACGCCGTCGAGGCCACCGGTGCCCTCCTGGACGCCCTGCGCGAGGGCAGGGAGCGGACGGTCGGCCTGGGGCTGACCTCGGGCACGCCCGGCACCGAGGACGAAGCCGTGCCGGGACGCTGGTTCACCTTCAACGCGGGACTCGGATTCGACGCCGGTGTGGTCGGCCGCGTGGAGCAGCATCGCGAGCGCGGCCGGAAATCCACACACGCTCTCTACGTCCGCCAGGCCCTGCGCCAGTTCTTCGGCGAGGCGCACCGCCGGCACGGCACGATCACCGTGGAACGTCCGGATGCGGAGCCGGTGACCGATCTGGTCCTTTCCATAGTCTCGAACACCTCTCCGTGGACCTTCCTGGGCAATCACCCGATGTACGCGTCGCCTAAGGCCTCGTTCGATAAAGGCCTCGACGTACTCGGTCTCAGCCGGATGACGACGACCGCGATCGCCCGATATGGCACCCAGTTGCTCACTTCGTCCCCCGAGCGTGGCCCCCATGGCAAGCACGCGGTCTCCCTGCACGACCTGGACCAGTTCACCTTGCATTCGAAGGTGCCTCTGCCCCTCCAGATGGACGGCGACCACCTCGGGCTGCGTACGAGCGTGACGTTCACAGGCGTACGCCGTGCACTGCGTGTGATTGTGTGAGCAGAAGGGGCTAAAGTCCTTTCACTCGAACGTTTAGGCCAGGGTCCACCCCATGGAAGTACGGCTGTGACCTAGTCGACACCGAGGAATCAAAAAAAACTTTCCAGAAGGGGTTGTATCCGCCGCTGAGGTTTGCGAGTCTCTACGTGGCGGTCGGGACAGCCCGCAACACCGGCGTCCACAGACCACCGGAACCCCTCTTCAATCCACAGGACCACGCCGAGGAAGACTCGGCGATCGGCCCTTCACTTGTTGAGGGATTCGTGAAAGCGTTCACATTCACAAGCAACTTGCACGTAATACCAAGGAGAGGTAGCAGCCATGGACTGGCGTCACAACGCCGTTTGCCGCGAGGAAGACCCCGAGCTCTTCTTCCCCATCGGCAACACCGGTCCTGCGCTGCTGCAGATCGAGGAAGCCAAGGCCGTCTGCCGTCGCTGCCCCGTTATGGATCAGTGTCTGCAGTGGGCGCTCGAGTCCGGCCAGGACTCCGGCGTCTGGGGTGGTCTCAGCGAGGACGAGCGTCGCGCCATGAAGCGCCGTGCCGCCCGCAACCGGGCCCGTCAGGCCTCCGCCTGACACACCCGCCCCGCACAGCCTGAGCTTGGCGGCGCGTACACCGCGTACGCTTCTCCCGCCCCCGAGCCGCAGCGCGCAGTACCCCCGATGCGCAGCACACGCTGGCAACGAGCATGTGAGCCCCGGACCCCTGAACGGTCCGGGGCTTTTTGCTGCGCCCCGCCGCCCCCGCCCCCCGCACCCCGGACCGGGTGCGGCCTACTTCTGCGCCTGCACGGGCACGTCGAGGATGACGCGGGTGCCGCCCTCCGGTGCCGGGACCATGTCGAACGTACCGCCCAACTCCCCCTCCACCAGCGTGCGTACGATCTGCAGGCCCAGGTTGCCCGCGGTGTGCGGGTCGAAGCCCTCGGGCAGACCGACGCCGTCGTCCTGGACGGTCACGAGGAGGCGGGCCTCCTTGGTGGTGCCGCCGCGGACGGCCGAGACCTCGACCGTGCCGGTCTCGCCCTCGCGGAAGCCGTGCTCCAGAGCGTTCTGGAGGATTTCGGTGAGGACCATGGACAGCGGGGTGGCGACCTCGGCGTCCAGGATGCCGAAGCGTCCACTGCGCCGGCCGGTGACCTTGCCCGGCGAGATCTCGGCGACCATGGCGAGCACCCGGTCCGCGATCTCGTCGAACTCCACGCGCTCGTCCAGGTTCTGAGACAGCGTCTCGTGAACGATGGCGATGGAGCCGACGCGGCGGACAGCCTCTTCGAGGGCCTCGCGACCGCGGTCGGACTCGATACGCCGGGCCTGGAGGCGGAGCAGGGCCGCCACCGTCTGGAGGTTGTTCTTCACCCGGTGGTGGATCTCCCGGATGGTCGCGTCCTTGGTGATCAACTCGCGCTCACGGCGCCGCAGTTCGGTCACGTCCCGCAGCAGGACCAGTGAACCGATGCGGATGCCCTTGGGTTTGAGCGGGATCGCCCGGAACTGGATGACCCCGTCGTGCGCCTCGATCTCGAACTCCCGGGGCGCCCAGCCGCTGGCGACCTTGGCGAGCGCCTCGTCCACCGGACCGCGGGTGGGGGCGAGTTCGGCGGTGGTACGGCCGAGGTGCTGGCCGACCAGGTCGGAGGCGAGGCCCATGCGGTGGTAGGCGGAGAGGGCGTTCGGGGAGGCGTACTGCACGATCCCGTCCCCGTCGAGGCGGATCAGGCCGTCGCCGACGCGCGGGGCCGCGTCCATGTCCATCTGCTGGTTGGGGAACGGGAAGGAGCCGGCCGCGATCATCTGGGCCAGGTCGGACGCGCTCTGCAGATAGGTCAGTTCGAGACGGCTCGGGGTGCGGACGGTCAGCAGGTTGGTGTTGCGGGCGATGACACCGAGGACGCGCCCCTCCCGTCGCACCGGGATCGACTCGACGCGGACCGGGACCTCCTCGCGCCACTCCGGGTCGCCCTCGCGCACGATCCGGCCCTCGTCGAGCGCCACGTCCAGCAGCGGGCGGCGGCCACGGGGGACGAGATGGCCGACCATGTCGTCCTGGTAGGAGGTGGGGCCGGTGTTGGGCCGCATCTGGGCGACGGAGACATAGCGGGTGCCGTCCAGGGTGGGGACCCACAGGACGAGGTCGGCGAAGGAGAGGTCGGAGAGCAACTGCCACTCCGAGACCAGCAGATGCAGCCACTCGAGGTCGGAGTCGTCGAGGGCGGTGTGCTGGCGGACCAGTTCGTTCATGGAGGGCACGCATGTGAGCGTACCTGGGGGTATGTGGGTGACCTAAAAACACCGTGCCCAGAGACACCCGCGGGCCGCGGCGCCTGGGAAGGACCCTCAACCTTCCCGGCACCGCAGCCCGGAGCAATATCGGCCGTGGGGTGTGCGGTCCCGGTCGGCCGAGATGAGGACCCGGGGCAGTCAGGGCAGAGAGCTCCGGTTCCTCGGTCCGCCTTCCTGTGCGGGGAAGACGGAAGTCACGGTTCAATTGTGGACTAGACCACCAGGTGTGTCCATGCGTTGGACCCTGTTTGTTGTTGGGCCTTTCCCTCGCGGGGGGCACTTACTCGGACGCCCTAACAACCCACACGCAGCCTAACGCGTGTGGGTTCATGTGCGGGGCCAGATGGCCATGGCAATTTCCGCGACAGCCTCCAACTCCTGTCGGCTCGCGCCGTCGCGCGCCTGCTGGGACATGCCGTGCACGATCGCGCCGCTGTGCCGGGCCAGTGCGCGGGCGTCGGTGCCGGAGGGCAGTTCACCTGCGGCGATACCGGCCCGGATGCGGCTCTCCAAGGCGGAGATCAGGGCGTTGCGCCGGTCCCGCAGGGACGTGGCGACCTCGGGGGTCGTGCAGTTGGTGGCCGCGTGGGCGATGAGGCAGCCGTGCGGGCGGTCGGGGTCCGTGTAGGCGCGGGCGGCCTCGCGCAGGGTCCGTGCGACGGCGGCGCGGGCGGTGGGCTCCTCGGCCAGGGCGCGGTCGGCGAAGGCGGCGTAGCGGTCGCCGTACACGCTCACGACCTCCTCGAAGAGCGTGCGCTTGTCGCCGAAGGCGGCGTACAGGCTCGGGGCGCCGATGTCCATCACACGAGTGAGGTCGGAGACGGACGTGGCCTCGTACCCCTGCTCCCAGAAGGCCAGGATCGCCTTCTCCAGCGCGGTCTCGCGGTCGAAGGAGCGGGGGCGACCGCGTGGTCTGGATGACGGGGCGGTGGACGTGACCTGCGCTTTCGTCTCGCGGCTGCTCACCATGGAGTGAATTGTATAGCGGATGCTAGAGAAAAGGCGGCGCGTCCCGTACGTTGTTTTTGTAGCGATTATTAGGCAATGCGGAGGGGGTGTCGGCATGGGTGTGTCCGCGGGGGCCGTCGGGTCGGCGGCTCCGTCCGGCCCGTCAGTGGGTCTCTGTCACCTTCGCCAGGGCGCGCGGCGCGTCCGGGTCCTGACCGCGGGCGACGGTGACCTCGTAGGCCAGCAGCTGGAGGGGGATGATCTCCAGGACGGGCTGGACCTCCTCGGCCACGTCGTCGGTGGGCAGGACGAAGCCGGCCGAGGCCTGTTCGACCTGGCTCCGGGGACCTACCACGACCAGGTCCGCACCCCGGCCGCGCAGTCGGTCGAGGACAGGCTGGAGGGCCTCTCCGCCCTTGCCGTCGGTGACGACCGCGATGACGGGCGAGACGTTGTCGACCATGGCGAGGGGGCCGTGGAGGAGATCGGCGCCGGAGTAGGCGAGGGCCGGGATGTAGCTGGTCTCCATCAGCTTGAGCGCTGCTTCCTTGGCGGTGGGATAGCCGTAGCCGCGGGAGGTGATGACCATCCGCTCGGCGAAGCGGTAGCGGGCGGCGAGGGCGCGGACCTCGTCCTGGCGGGCGAGCAGTCCGGCGGCCAGGTCCGGCAGCGCCCGGGCGGGTGCCCCGTCGCCGCCGCGCAGACCCTCGACGAAGAGATACAGGGCGAGGAGCGAGGCGGTGTAGGTCTTGGTCGCGGGGAGGGCCTTCTCCGGTCCGGCCATGATGTCGATGTGGTACTCGGAGACACCGGCCAGCGGGGAGTCGGGGTTGTTGGTCACCGCGAGGGTGATGGCGCCGGCCTCGCGGGCGGCCCGGGTGGAGGCCACCAGGTCCGGGGAGCCGCCGGACTGGCTGACGGTGACGACGAGGACGTCGGTGAGGTCGGGGCGGGCGCCGTAGGCGGTGGTCGTCGACATGGAGGTCAGGCCGCAGGGCAGGCCGAGGCGGACTTCGAGGAGGTACTTGGCATAGAGGGCCGCGTTGTCGGAGGTGCCACGGGCCGTGAGCAGGACGAAGCGGGGAGCGCGGGCGGCGATCGACCGGGCTGCCTCGCGGATGGCGGGGGCGCCCTCGTCCAGGATGCGGCGCAGGACAGCGGGCTGTTCGGCCATCTCGCGGGCCATGATCCTGCCGGGGAGTTCGCCCTGGGAGTCGGCTGTGGTGACGGTGGTCATGGCCCTATTTCACTCCCCGTTGCGCTGCCGCGCGCGAAATGGCACCTGTCCGGGAGGTGGCGCGGCGACGGCCTTCCGGGACCTGGGCCGGGGCACCCGATTCTGTTAGATTGGTCTAAACCACATGGGCCGTACCGGGGTCCGGTCGAGCCCTCTCCGTTCAGACCGTTGCTACAGATCAGACCGTTTCCTCAGATCGGCAGGCCCAGCGTGGAAGTTGTCATCGTTCCGGATGCCAAGGCGGGTGGCGAGCTCATCGCCGAGGCCATGGCCCAGCTGCTCCGGCGCAAGCCCGACGCCCTGCTCGGCGTGGCGACCGGCTCCACCCCGCTGCCCATCTACGAGGCCCTGGCCGCGAAGGTGCGCTCCGGTGCCGTGGACGCCTCCCGGGCGCGGATAGCCCAGCTCGACGAGTACGTGGGGCTGCCGGCCGAGCACCCGGAGTCCTACCGTTCGGTGCTGCGGCGGGAGGTGCTGGAGCCGCTGGGGATACCGATGGCCTCCTTCATGGGCCCGGACGGGACGGCCCGGGACATCACCGGTGCCTGCCAGGCGTACGACTCGGCGCTGGCCGACGCCGGGGGCGTGGACCTGCAACTGCTCGGGATCGGGACGGACGGGCACATCGGGTTCAACGAGCCGTGCTCCTCGCTGGCCTCGCGGACCCGGATCAAGACGCTGACCGAGCAGACCCGGGTGGACAACGCGCGCTTCTTCGAGGGCGACATCTCGCAGGTCCCGCACCACGTCATCACGCAGGGCATCGGGACGATTCTCGAGGCTCGGCATCTGGTGCTGCTGGCGACCGGTGAGGGGAAGGCGGACGCGGTGGCGGCGACGGTGGAGGGGCCGGTTGCCGCGGTGTGCCCCGCCTCGGCCCTTCAGTTGCATCCGCATGCGACGGTGGTGGTGGACGAGGGGGCGGCTTCCAAGCTGAAGCTTGCCGACTACTTCCGGCACACCTATGTCAACAAGCCGGACTGGCAGGGGATCTGAGGGCGGTTTCGTCTGCCGGGTCCTGCCGTCTGCGGAGTGCGGGTGCGTCGTGGCCGGTCGCGCAGTTCCCCGCGGCCCTGACGAGAACAGGTGCCGGTTCCCTCGAAAGGAACCGGCACCTGTCGTGTCGCAGCACTACTCCCCCACGATGACCTCCGCCGCCGCCCTGCCGCAGACCCTTGCCGCGCCGTGGGTCGCGATGTGCAGGATGCCCCGGGCGGGAGCCTGGGGGAGGCCCATCTCGATCACGATCGTGTCGGGGCGGGTGCGCAGGACGGTGTCCAGGGCCGCTCCCATCCAGGGGTGGCGGTGTTCGTCGCGGACCACGACCACGATGCGGCGGGGGCCGGCCGCGGCCAGAGTGGCGAGGCCCGCGTCCTCGCCGGCGAAACTGCCCGTCTCCGTGCCGGGGAGCACGCGGGCGAGTTCGGCGGCGACGCCCCAGGGCGTCTCGTCGCCGACGGCCACGTTGGCGACCGGGGTGAAGGCGGCGACGTAGGGCGCTGTGGTGAGGGGGGTGAAGCCGTCCGCGCCGGTGATGCGCAGCGCCCTGCGGGCCGCGCGCAGTCCCACCTCCTCGTCGGCCGGCGGCTGGGCTCCGGCCGCGCCGGCCGTCGTCCAGTGGGCGAGCGTGCGCACGCGTTCCGCCGCCTGGGCGAGCCGCTCCTCGGGGAGCTCGCCCGCGCGGACCGCCGAGACCAGGGCGTCCCGCAGGCGCCGTACCGTCTCGTCGTCGGCGAGGCCACCGCCCACGCAGATCGCGTCGGCGCCGGCGGCGACGGCCAGGACGCTGCCGCGTTCGATGCCGTAGGTGCCGGCGATGGCCTGCATCTCCATGCCGTCGGTGACGATGAGGCCGGTGTAGCCGAGCTCGCGGCGGAGCAGGTCGGTCAGCACCTTGGGGGACAGCGTCGCCGGACGGTCCGGGTCCAGGGCGGGGACCAGGATGTGGGCGGTCATCACCGCGCGGGTGCCGGCGGCGATGGCGGCGCGGAAGGGCCGCAGCTCCCGTTCCAGGAGCACCGACTCGTCCACGTCGATGCGCGGCAGGGCGTGGTGGGAGTCGATCGCGGTGTCGCCGTGGCCCGGGAAGTGCTTGGTGCAGGCGGCGACGCCCGCCGACTGCAGCCCCGTGACGTAGGCCGCCGTGTGCCGGGCGGCCAGGTCCGCGGAGGCGCCGAAGGAGCGGACCCCGATCACCGGGTTGGACGGGTTGGAGTTCACGTCGGCCGACGGGGCCCAGTTGAGGTTGACCCCGCAGGCCGCCAGGCGGCGGCCGAGCTCCGCGGCCACCTGCCGCGTCAGTTCCAGGTCGTCCACCGCGCCGAGGGCGTGGTTGCCGGGGAAGGACGATCCGGTGCGCACCTCCAGACGGGTCACATCACCGCCCTCCTCGTCGATGGCGACCAGGACGTCGTCGCGTTCGGCACGCAACTGGGCCGTCAGTGCGGCCAGTTGCTCCGGCGAGGCGATGTTGCGGCCGAACAGGCCGACCGAGGCGAGGCCCTCGCCGAGGCGGCGCAGCAGCCAGTCGGGGGCGGTGGTGCCGGTGAAGCCGGGCTGGAGGACGGTCAGCGCATCGCGGGTGAGCGTGTCGGTGCCGCTGGCGAATGTCGTCATCGGGGGCGTTATCCCTTCACGGCGCCCGCGGTGAGACCCGCGGCCATCTTGCGCTGGACGAGGAGGAAGAGGACCACGATCGGCACGGCCATCATGGTGGAACCGGCCATCATCGGGGCGTATTCGGTACCGTGTTTGGTGGTGAAGTTGCCGAGCCAGACGGTCGCGGTCTGGTTCTTCTGGCTGAGCAGCATGAGGGCGTACAGGTACTCGTTCCAGGCCTGGATGAAGCCGTAGACCGAGGTGGCGACCATGCCGGGGGCCAGCAGCGGGAACACCACCCGCATGAAGGCGCCGGTGGGGGAACAGCCGTCGACCATGGCCGCCTCCTCCAGCTCCTTGGGGATGTTGACGATGAAGCCGCGCAGCGTCCACACCGTGAAGGGCAGGATGAAGGTCAGGTACGTGATGATCAGGCCCGACAGCTTGTCGTACTGGTCGAGGTCGTTCAGGAGCAGGAAGACCGGGATGATCATCGCGACGAGCGGGACCATCTGGACCGCCAGGATGCCCACGATCACGATCTTCCGGCCGCGGAAGGAGAACCGGGAGATGGCGAGGGCGCCGAGCGTGCCGACGACGATGCCGATCGCGACGACCGCCAGGGAGACGACCAGGCTGCGGCCGACCGGGCCCCAGAAGTCGGCGATGTCCAGCGCGCGGCTGAAGTTGGAGAACGTGATGCCGGTCGGCAGCAGGCTCGGGTCCGGGTCGATCGCGTCCTTCGCCGGTTTGAACGCCGTGTTGAGCATCCAGTAGACGGGGAAGCCTGCCGTCAGGAAGACGAGGAGGCCGAGGAGGTTCCAGCCGGCCTTGGACTTGCCGCGGCGACGGCCGCCGGCCGGGGCGAGCGCGCTCATTCGACCTCTCCGATCTTCAGCATCTGACGCATGTAGACGGCGACGACCCCGAGCAGCAGCACCACGGTGATCAGGGCGATCGCGGAGCCCTGCGCGTAGTCGTTGACCACGAAGGCGCGGTCGTAGGAGTAGGTGGTCAGGAGCTGGAACTCCTGCTCGGGATGACCGTTGCGCATC
The DNA here is from genome assembly GCF_029893805.1 of Streptomyces sp. SAI-135. Lineage (NCBI taxonomy): Bacteria > Bacillati > Actinomycetota > Actinomycetes > Kitasatosporales > Streptomycetaceae > Streptomyces > Streptomyces sp. SAI-135. The sequence goes on along the minus strand of NZ_JARXYP010000002.1, from coordinate 6,067,283 downwards.
ACGAACACCTGCGGGAAGACGCCCATGTCCCAGATGACCGACAGGGTCGTGAGCATCACGATGATCGGCTTGAGGACGGGCACGGTGACGTACCGGAACACGCCCCAGGCGCTCGCGCCGTCCAGCCGGGCCGCCTCCTCCAGCTCGGCCGGGACCTGGGTGAGTCCGGCGCTGAGCGTGATGACGACGAAGGGCACCGCGCCCCACACCACGAGCAGCATGATCACCGCCAGCCCCTGCGGCCCGCTGGCGAACCAGTTGTGGCCGATCATCTCGACGCCGGGCAGCTTGCTGAGCAGGGCGTTGAGGATGCCGTAGTCCGCATCGAACAGCCATTTGAAGACCGTGGTGGCGACGATGATCGGCATGCCCCAGCTGGCCACCAGGGCGATGTTGACGAGGGTCTTCACCCAGCCGGAGACCCGCTGGAGCAGCAGGGCGATCAGCATGCCCGCGACCATCGTGAAGATGACGCAGCCGGCCGCGAAGACGACGGTCCGGACGACGACCGCCCAGAACTCGCCGTCGTCCAGCACGCCGGTGAAGTTGTCGAAGCCGACCCACTCGGCCGGCTGGAAGCCCCACAGCTGGGACTGGCCGAACTTCTGGAAGGACAGCCCGACCAGACGGACCATCGGATAGCCGAGGACCAGCACCAGGATCAGCAGACAGGGGGCGAGCAGCAGCCAGGGGGTGGCGCTGAAGGCCCGCTTTCTGCCCGGTGCGGCCGGCCGGGGCGGCGGCGGTACCGGCATCGGCGGCGGCACCTCGGTGGGGGTGGTGGTGTCTGCGGCACTCATGGCGCGCTCCTCAGCGGTCCCTCTGGTCGTACGCGGCGAACCCGTACGGCCGTACGAAAGCGATGCCCGTACGGCCGTACGAAAGCGATGCCCGCACGGCCGTACGGGAAGCAGGGCCCCGCCGTCGTCGACGGGGCCCTGCCTGCGGTCACTTGGTGTTGATGACCTTGTCGATCGCGGTGTCCGCGTCCTTCGCGGCGGCCTCGACCGACTTCTTGCCGGTGCCGATGTTCTGCAGCATGGTCTGCAGGACCTGCGCCTTCTCGACCTGGCCCCAGCCGGGCGCCATGGGCACGAACCAGTTGGACTCGGCCGCGGTGGCCGGGACCGCGGTCGCCGGGTCGTTCTTCAGGATGGCGAGGTCGGTCTTGTTGTTGGGCAGGTTGCCCTTGGCCATCAGGCCCTTCTGGCCGGAGGGACCGGTGAAGGCGTTGATCCACTCGGCGGCGACGGTCTGCGCCTTCGACTTCACCGGGACCGCGAGGTCCGAACCGCCCAGGAAGACGGGCATGTTCTTGCCGGACGGACCGGGCATCACGAAGTTCTCGAGGTTGTCCTTGAGCTTGCCGGTCTTGTCGTTCTTCGGGTCGGCGGAGGTCGCGCCCTCCCAGGCCGCGCCGAAGATCATGCCGGACTTGCCCTGGCCGTAGACGATGTAGCGGTCGGACTCGTCCTTGGTCTTGTCGCCGTGCATGTACTTGTCGAGGACGTTCTTGAACTCGGTGAGGCCCTTGACGGACTCCGGCGAGGAGAGGTTGGCCTTCCACTGGCCGCCCGACTCGACCGCGATGGAGCCGCCGGCGTCGTAGACGAAGGACATGGCCGCGTACCAATCACGGCTGGGCTGGTACCAGGCGGAGAACTTGTCGCCCTCCTTCTTCTGGACCTTGTCCAGGGCGGCGGTGAGCTCCGCGTAGGTCTTCGGGGCGGACTTGACGCCGACCGAGGCGAAGACGTCCTTGCGCCAGTTGCCGACCCGGCCGCCCGCGTAGTACGGGACGCCGTAGGTCTTGCCGTCGTAGGTCACCGAGGCCTTGAGGCCGTCGAGCCAGGCCGAGGAGTTGGTGAACTTGGCGGTGTCGAGGGGCGCGAAGGCACCCTTGACCATGTAGCCGAGCATCTCGGTGTTGCCCATCTCGACGACGTCGGGGGCCTTGTCGGTGGCGAGGACCGCGTCGAGCTTGGTGTTCTTGTCCGGCCAGCCGTAGTACTCGTGGTTGATCTTGATGCCGGGGTGCTTCTTCTGGACCGTGGCGTCCGCGGCCTTCACCAGCTCGGGCCAGTTGTTCTGGGCGTCGACGGTGAGCCAGACGGTCAGCTCCTTGGCGTCCGCGCCGCTGTTGTCCGAACTTCCGCTGTCGCTGCCACCGCACGCCGCGACGGAGACCATCATGCCCGCGATACCGATCGCGGCTGCCAGCTTGCGCTTCACGCCACCCTCCTCAGGGATGCCCACACCTCCCGCCCACGAGCCGGGACCTGGACCAATGGTGTAGACCAGTAGGGGGAGCTTGGACCAGACCACGAGGCCTGTCAAGAGTGTGCGAAACGGCCCTGACCAGCCGTTATGCGAGCTACATATGCAGGAACCATTAGTAAAGAAGGCAGCGAAAACAGCGGCGGCGGAGTACTCTCGTCCGCTATACCACTCACCTCTGTGGACTAGACCAAAAGAGGTGGCGACGGTATACAGAAGGGATCACGATGTGACCCGCATCCGGAGCCGGGAAGGCAGACCATGAGCAGCGACGTCAGCAGTGCGGAGACCGAGGGCGGGGCAGGCGTCCGTACCGCGCGCGTGCCCAAGTACTACCGCCTGAAGAAGCACCTGCTCGACATGACGGAGACGCAGTCGCCCGGTACGCCGGTACCGCCCGAGCGCACGCTCGCCGCCGAGTTCGACACCTCCCGCACGACCGTGCGCCAGGCGCTTCAGGAACTGGTGGTCGAGGGCCGGCTCGAGCGCATCCAGGGCAAGGGCACCTTCGTCGCCAAGCCGAAGGTCTCGCAGGCGCTGCAACTCACCTCCTACACGGAGGACATGCGCGCCCAGGGTCTCGAACCCACCTCGCAGCTCCTGGACATCGGCTACATCACCGCCGACGACCGGCTCGCCGAGCTCCTCGACATCACCGCCGGCGGCCGGGTGCTGCGCATCGAGCGCCTGCGCATGGCGAACGCCGAGCCGATGGCCATCGAGACGACCCACCTGTCCGCCAAGCGCTTCCCGGCCCTGCGCAGGTCGCTCGTCAAGTACACGTCGCTGTACACGGCCCTGGCCGAGGTCTACGACGTCCATCTCGCCGAGGCCGAGGAGACCATCGAGACCTCGCTGGCCACCCCGCGCGAGGCCGGACTGCTCGGCACCGACGTGGGTCTGCCGATGCTGATGCTGTCCCGGCACTCGTTCGACAAGACCGGCGAACCGGTGGAGTGGGTGCGGTCGGTGTACCGGGGCGACCGGTACAAGTTCGTGGCCCGCCTGAAGCGGCCCGTCGACTAGTGCCTCTTTCGGTACCGCACGCGGTGTAGCGCAAGCAGGCATCCTGCTCTACGGTCCTCCCGACTCCGTCTGGACGGGAGGACCGCCCCGTGCGTACCGCGAACGTCCGAACCATCGTCATCTGGACCCTCGTCGCCCTGGTCGGCGCGACCGGCTGGGCCGTGCTCGCGCTCGCCCGGGGCGAGGACGTCTCCGCCGCCTGGATGGTCGCGGCCGCCCTCGGGTCGTACGCGATCGGCTACCGCTTCTACGCGAAGTTCATCGCCCACAAGGTCCTGAAGGTCGACGGGACCAGGGCCACCCCGGCCGAACGCCTCGACAACGGCATCGACTTCCACCCCACCGACCGCCGGGTCCTGCTCGGCCACCACTTCGCCGCGATCGCCGGCGCGGGACCGCTGGTCGGCCCGGTCCTCGCCGCGCAGATGGGGTATCTGCCCGGCACGATCTGGATCATCGCGGGCGTCATCTTCGCCGGCGCGGTCCAGGACATGGTGGTGCTGTTCTTCTCCACGCGGCGCGACGGCCGTTCGCTCGGGCAGATGGCCCGCGAGGAGATCGGCCCGTTCGGCGGCGCGGCCGCGCTGATCGCCGCCTTCGCCATCATGATCATCCTGCTCGGGGTGCTGGCCCTGGTCATCGTCAACGCCCTCGCGGCCTCACCCTGGGGCACCTTCTCCATCGCGATGACGATCCCGATCGCCCTGCTGATGGGCTTCTACCTGCGCGTCCTGCGCCCCGGCCGGGTCGCCGAGGTCTCCCTCATCGGCGTGGGACTGCTGCTGCTCGCGCTGGTCGCGGGCCGCTGGGTCGCCGAGTCCTCGTGGGCCGCCACCTTCACCCTGGCGCCCTCGACGCTGGTCGTCTGGCTGGTGGCGTACGGCTTCATCGCCTCGATCCTGCCGGTGTGGATGCTCCTGGCTCCCCGCGACTACCTGTCCACCTTCATGAAGATCGGCACGATCGCGCTGCTCGCCCTAGGGGTCGTCATCGCGCTGCCGACGCTGCGGATGGACGCGGTGACGGACTTCGCCTCGCGCGGCGACGGGCCGGTGTTCGCGGGCTCGCTGTTCCCGTTCGTCTTCATCACGATCGCCTGCGGGGCCCTGTCCGGCTTCCACGCCCTGATATCGAGCGGTACGACGCCGAAGATGATCCAGAAGGAGACGCAGGTCCGGATGATCGGCTACGGCTCCATGCTGATGGAGTCGTCGGTCGCGATCATGGCGCTGGTCGCGGCGAGCATCATCGACCCGGGGCTGTACTTCGCGATGAACGCGCCGGCCGGGGTCATCGGCACGACGGTGGACAACGCCTCGCAGGTGGTGACCGGTTGGGGCTACTCCATCTCCCCCGCCGATCTCGCGCAGGCGGCGAAGAACGTCGAGGAGTCGAGCCTGCTCTCGCGCACCGGCGGCGCCCCGACCCTCGCCGTCGGCGTCTCGGAGATCTTCTCCAAGGTGACCGGCGGGAGCCTGAGGGCCTTCTGGTACCACTTCGCGATCATGTTCGAGGCGCTGTTCATCCTGACCGCCCTGGACGCCGGCACACGCGTGGGCCGGTTCATGCTCCAGGACATGCTGGGGAACGTCTACCGGCCGTTCAGGAACATCAGCTGGAAGCCGGGGCTCGTTCTCACCAGCGCGCTCGTCTGCGCCCTGTGGGGCTACTTCCTGTGGGTCGGCGTCCATGAACCCCTCGGCGGGATCAACCAGCTCTTCCCGATCTTCGGCATCTCCAACCAGCTGCTCGCCGCGGTCGCCCTGGCCGTCTGCACCACCCTGCTGGTGAAGTCGGGGCGCCTCAAGTGGGCCTGGATCACCGGGGTCCCGCTCGCCTGGGACGCGACCGTCACGCTCACGGCCAGCTTCCAGAAGGTGTTCTCCAGCGACCCCAAGGTCGGCTTCTTCAAGCAGCGTTCGGTGTTCCAGGACGCCATCGACGACGGCAAGGTGCTGCCGCCCGCCAAGAGCATGGACGACATGCACACCGTGGTCACCAACTCCACGGTCGACGGCATCCTGACGGCCGTGCTCGCCCTGCTGATCGTGGTGGTGATCGCGGACGCGCTGCGGGTCTGCGTCCGCCACGTCCGCCGTCCCGCCCTGTCCACGCTCAGTGAGGCCCCGTACGTCGAGTCGAGGATCGTGGCCCCGGCCGGGCTGGTCCCGACCCGCGCGGAGAAGGAGGAGGCACGTGATGCGGTCGCTCCGACGGGCGTGTAGGGCCGTTCGCTGGTACGTCCGCGAACTGATCGACGAGTCGGCGTACGACCGCTATGTCGCCCATGTGCGCAAGGACCATCCGCAGGCGCCGGTGCCGACCCGGCGGGCGTTCGAGCGGATGAGGACGGCCCGTCAGGAAGGTGACCCCCGCCAGGGCTTCCGCTGCTGTTGATGCCGGTCCCGCTGCTTCACAGAATCGACATACCGATATGCGGACGAGGTCTTCCGCTCACGTGACGCCGTGACCTACATTGCCTGCGCGTTACAGGTGATCAGCAAGGGGACGGAGTCACGGAATGTCGGATGCGCCTGAAGTGAGACCACCGGTGGTGACACCGGTACGGGTGGTCATCGCCCTCTGCCTGCTCGCCCCGTTCGTGGCGATGCTCTGGGTCGGCTCGTACGCCAAGGTCGACCCCGAGTTCATCGGCATCCCGTTCTTCTACTGGTACCAGATGCTGTGGGTGCTGATCTCCACCGCGCTGACCATGGTCGCGTACCAGCTCTGGCGGCGTGACCAGCGCGCCCGTCGCGGAGGTGCCAAGTGAACGACGGCGTCAACGGTGTGGCTCTCACCGTCTTCATCCTCTTCTTCCTGGCCGTCACGGTGATGGGCTTCCTGGCCGCGCGCTGGCGCAAGGCCGAGAACGAGCACAGCCTCGACGAGTGGGGCCTGGGCGGCCGCTCGTTCGGCACCTGGATCACCTGGTTCCTGCTCGGCGGCGACCTCTACACGGCGTACACCTTCGTCGCGGTGCCCGCGGCCATCTACGCGGCGGGCGCGGCCGGCTTCTTCGCGGTGCCGTACACGATCCTGGTGTACCCGCTGATCTTCACGTTCCTGCCCCGCCTGTGGTCGGTCAGCCACAAGCACGGATACGTCACCACCTCGGACTTCGTGCGCGGCCGCTTCGGCTCGAAGGGTCTGTCGCTGGCCGTGGCGGTCACCGGCATCCTCGCGACCATGCCGTACATCGCGCTCCAACTGGTGGGCATCCAGGCGGTCCTGGACGTCATGGGCGTCGGCGGCGGCGAGGACACGAACTGGTTCGTCAAGGACCTCCCGCTGCTGATCGCCTTCGGTGTCCTCGCGGCCTACACGTACTCCTCCGGGCTCAGGGCCCCCGCGCTGATCGCATTCGTGAAGGACACGCTGATCTACATCGTCATCGCGGTGGCGATCATCTACATCCCGATCAAGCTGGGCGGCTTCGACGACGTCTTCGGCGCGGCGAGCGAGAAGTACACGGCGGCCAAGGCGGGCGGCCTTGTCCCGCTGGAGGCGGGCCAATGGACCTACGCCACGCTGGCGTTGGGCTCCGCGCTCGCGCTGTTCATGTACCCGCACTCGATCACCGCGACGCTCTCCTCCCGCAGCCGTGAGGTGATCCGCCGCAACACCACGATCCTGCCGCTGTACTCGCTGATGCTCGGCCTGCTGGCCCTGCTCGGCTTCATGGCGATCGCGGCCGGGGTCAAGGTCACCAACCCGCAGCTGGCCATCCCGCAGCTCTTCGAGGACATGTTCCCGGACTGGTTCGCGGGCGTGGCCTTCGCGGCGATCGGCATCGGAGCCCTGGTCCCCGCGGCCATCATGTCGATCGCGGCCGCGAACCTCTTCACCCGCAACATCTACAAGGACTTCATCAAGCCGCACGCCACTCCCGCCCAGGAGACGAAGGTCTCCAAGCTGGTGTCCCTGCTGGTGAAGGTGGGTGCCCTGGTCTTCGTCCTGACGATGGACAAGACGGTCGCGATCAACTTCCAGCTGCTGGGCGGCATCTGGATCCTGCAGACCTTCCCGGCCCTGGTCGGCGGCCTGTTCACCCGCTGGTTCCACCGCTGGGCGCTGCTCGCCGGCTGGGCGGTCGGCATGGTCTACGGCACGGTCGCCGCGTACGGGGTCGCCTCCCCGACCCAGAAGCACTTCGGCGGCTCGGCCAAGGAGATCCCGGGCATCGGCGAGATCGGCTACATCGGCCTGACGGCGTTCGTGCTCAACGTCCTGGTCACGGTGGTCCTGACCTTCGTCCTGAAGGCCGCCAAGGCCCCGGACGGCATCGACGAGACCAGCCCGGAGGACTACACGGCGGACGCGGGCGACCCGGGGGTCCAGGTAGAACTTCCCCCGGCAACCGCGGGAACCTCGCACTGAGGCTTCCAGGGGCGCGGGGCTGTTTCGATGTGCGGGTCCGCCGCGTGGGCGCGACCAGCCATGACGAACCGGCAGCGGGCCGCCGAGAGCAACCACTCTCGGCGGCCCGCTTTCGTGCACACTCACCTGCATGGACATACTGATCCGCCCCGCCGAACCCACCGACTACGACCCCCTCGGCGACATCACGGCAAGGGCCTACCTGAACGACGGCCTCCTCGCTTTCGGCGACGAGGACGACTGGTACTTCCACGAACTCAAGAACGTGGCCAAGCGGGCGGAATCCTCAGAGGTCCTGGTAGCTACAGGGAACGGCCGGATCCTCGGCGGAGTCACCTACGTCCCCTCCGGCGGCCCCCTGGCCGAACTCGCCCGCCCCGGAGAGGCCGAGATCCGCATGCTCGCCGTAGCCCACGAGGCCCGCGGCCAAGGCGTGGGACAGGCCCTCGTGCGGGCCTGCGTCGACCGCGCGGCAGCCTCGGGCGCGGACCTCGTCCTGTGCACCCAGCCCACCATGCACACCGCGCACCGCCTCTACGAGCGTCTCGGATTCACCCGCGTCCCCGCACGCGACTGGCACCCGATCCCCGGTGACGACTTCACGCTCCTCACCTACAAGTTGACGCTCTGAAGTCACCGCGACACAACATATGGGGCTGCTTCCAGCACCCGGCACAAGATGTATGCTCATGCTCGCTGTCGCCGCAGGGGAATCCGGTGCGAATCCGGAACTGTCCCGCAACGGTGTACTCATGCGTGCATCAGCGCACATGAGCGTCAGTCCGAGGACCTGCCGACAGTACGCCCGTGCCACACCGGCCCGGGTGTCATGACGTCCGGGCCTCGTGGAGTGGGCCGGTGGACGCGACGCCGTGCGCGCTCGTGCTGCCCCCTGCCCTCCCCCAGGCCCCCGTGCCCAGCGAGGGAGAGCCCCACGTGACCATCGCGCCGGCCGATCCGGCTTCAGCGACCACCCCCGTGGACGAGGACGGTCCCGGAACCGCCCTGCTGCGGACCCTGACCGAGCTGACCGCCGACCTCCCCGACGCCGACCCCGGCCGGGTCGCCGCCGCCGCCCTGCGGGGCCGCTCGGCGCGCGGGACCTCCGCGGAGATGATCGCGGAGTTGCGCGAGCTGGCCACCGAGGCGGCGGCCGGCCTCATCTCCGAGGACCCCGCGTACAGCAGGCTGGCAGCCCGGCTGCTGACCGTCTCCATCGCGGCCGAGGCCGCCTCTCAGGGCGTCACCTCGTTCACCGGCTCGGTCGCCGTCGGCCACCGCGAGGGCCTCGTCGCCGACCGGACCGCCGAGTTCGTGCGGGTCCACGCCGAGCGGCTGGACGCACTGGTGGACACCGGGGCCGACGACCGCTTCGGCTACTTCGGCCTGCGCACCCTGCACAGCCGCTACCTCCTGCGGCACCCGATCACCCGCAAGGTCATCGAGACGCCCCAGCACTTCATGCTCCGGGTGGCGGCCGGCCTCGCCGAGGACGACACGGTCCACGCCCTGGAGGAGGTCGCCGCGCTCTACCGGCTCATGAGCCGCCTGGACTACCTCCCCTCCTCCCCCACCCTGTTCAACTCCGGTACCCGGCACCCCCAGATGTCGTCCTGCTACCTCCTGGACTCCCCGAAGGACGAGCTCGACTCCATCTACGACCGCTACCACCAGGTCGCCCGGCTCTCCAAGCACGCCGGTGGCATCGGCATCGCGTACTCCCGCATCCGCAGCCGCGGTTCGCTGATCCGCGGCACCAACGGGCACTCCAACGGCATCGTCCCGTTCCTGAAGACGCTGGACGCGAGTGTCGCCGCCGTGAACCAGGGCGGCCGGCGCAAGGGCGCCGCCGCCGTCTACCTGGAGACCTGGCACTCCGACATCGAGGAGTTCCTGGAGCTCAGGGACAACACCGGTGAGGACGCCCGCCGTACGCACAACCTGAACCTCGCGCACTGGATCCCGGACGAGTTCATGCGCCGGGTCAACGCGGACGCCCAGTGGTCCCTCTTCTCTCCCGCCGACGTGCCCGAGCTGGTCGACCTGTGGGGCGAGGAGTTCGACGCGGCCTACCGCGCGGCCGAACACAAGGGGCTCGCGAAGAAGACCATTCCGGCCCGTGACCTCTACGGCCGCATGATGCGCACCCTCGCGCAGACCGGCAACGGCTGGATGACCTTCAAGGACGCCGCCAACCGCACGGCCAACCAGACGGCACTGCCCGGGCACACGGTCCACTCCTCCAACCTCTGCACGGAGATCCTGGAGGTCACGGACGACGGGGAGACGGCGGTCTGCAACCTGGGGTCGGTGAACCTCGGGGCGTTCGTCGACACGACGACCGGTGACATCGACTGGGAGCGGCTGGACGCCACCGTCCGCACCGCCGTGACCTTCCTCGACCGGGTCGTGGACATCAACTTCTACCCGACCGAGCAGGCCGGCCGGTCCAACGCCAGGTGGCGGCCGGTCGGTCTCGGCGCCATGGGCCTCCAGGACGTCTTCTTCAAGCTGCGGCTGCCCTTCGACTCGCCCGAGGCCCAGCGGCTCTCCACCCGGATCGCCGAGCGCATCATGCTCGCCGCCTACGAGGCCTCCACCGACCTCGCCGAGCGCAACGGCCCGCTGCCGGCCTGGGAGAAGACCCGTACCGCGCAAGGCGTGCTGCACCCGGACCACTACGCCACCGACCTCGCCTGGCCCGAGCGCTGGGCGGCGCTGCGCGAGCGGATGGCCACCACGGGCCTGCGCAACAGCCTCCTGCTCGCCATCGCGCCCACCGCCACCATCGCCTCGATCGCCGGGGTGTACGAGTGCATCGAGCCGCAGGTCTCCAACCTGTTCAAGCGCGAGACGCTGTCCGGGGAGTTCCTCCAGGTCAACTCCTACCTGGTGAACGACCTCAAGGCTCTCGGCGTCTGGGACGCCCGCACCCGTGAGGCGCTGCGCGAAGCGAACGGCTCGGTGCAGGGCTTCGCATGGATCCCCGAGGACGTACGGGCGCTGTACCGGACGGCGTGGGAGATCCCGCAGCGCTCTCTGATCGACATGGCGGCGGCGCGGACCCCGTTCCTCGACCAGTCGCAGTCCCTGAACCTCTTCCTGGAGACGCCGACCATCGGCAAGCTCTCCTCGATGTACGCGTACGCCTGGAAGTCCGGGCTGAAGACGACGTACTACCTGCGCTCGCGCCCGGCGACGAGGATCGCCCGCGCGGCCCAGGCGACTGTCCCCGTACAGCAGGTGCCCTCGGAAGAAGCCGTGGCCTGCTCCCTGGAGAACCCCGAGTCCTGCGAGGCCTGCCAGTGATGTCCACCACCCAGAACCTGCTCGACCCCGGCTTCGAGCTGACGCTCCGGCCGATGCGCTACCCGGACTTCTACGAGCGCTACCGGGACGCCATCAAGAACACCTGGACCGTCGAGGAGGTCGACCTCCACTCGGACGTCGCCGACCTGGCGAAGCTGACGCCGGAGGAGCAGCACCTGATCGGCCGCCTGGTGGCGTTCTTCGCGACGGGCGACTCGATCGTGGCGAACAACCTGGTGCTGACCCTGTACAAGCACATCAACTCCCCGGAGGCGCGCCTGTACTTGAGCCGCCAGCTCTTCGAGGAAGCGGTCCACGTCCAGTTCTACCTGACGCTTCTCGACACCTACCTCCCCGACCCGGAGGACCGGACGGCGGCCTTCGCGGCGGTCGAGAACATCCCGTCCATCCGCGAGAAGGCGGAGTTCTGCTTCAAGTGGATCAACGAGGTCGAGAAGCTGGACCGTCTGGAGTCCCGGGCGGACCGCCGCCGCTTCCTCCTCAACCTCATCTGCTTCGCCGCGTGCATCGAGGGCCTGTTCTTCTACGGCGCCTTCGCCTACGTCTACTGGTTCCGCAGCCGGGGCCTGCTGCACGGCCTCGCCACCGGCACCAACTGGGTGTTCCGCGACGAGACCATGCACATGTCCTTCGCCTTCGACGTGGTCGACACCGTCCGCAAGGAGGAGCCGGAGCTCTTCGACGACCAACTCCAGCAGCAGGTCACGGACATGATGCGGGAGGCGGTGGAGGCGGAGCTGCAGTTCGGCCGCGACCTGTGCGGTGACGGTCTGCGCCGGGCATGAACACCGACTCGATGCGGCAGTACCTGGAATGCGTCGCCGACCAGCGCCTGACGCGCCTCGGGTTCGCCCCGGTGTACGGCTCCGAGAACCCCTTCTCCTTCATGGAGCTCCAGGGCGTCCAGGAACTGACGAACTTCTTCGAGCGGCGGCCGTCCGCGTACCAGGTCGCCGTGGAGGGCACGGTCGACCTGGACGAGGACTTCTGACGGGTTCGCTTCACAAGCGGGTGGATCCGGGTACGCGGGTGGCACGTCTCATCAGCGAGGAGGCCACCCCCATGCGCCCTACGACCCACCGCACCGCCCTCGCCCTCGCGGCACTGACCCTGCTGCTCGCGGGGTGCGGGACCGAGGCCGGCAGCGAAGGGGGCGGCGGCAGCGACTCCGCGTCGCCGTCGCCGCCCCCCTCCGCGTCCGCGTCCCCGTCGTCCTCGTGCACGACGGTCACGGGCGACCTCGACGCCACCGACAGCGGCGACACCGTGTGCCTGGCTGTCGGTGACACGGTCCGGATCTCCCTGGACGGGACCAAGGACCGTCCGTGGCAGCCGGTCGGCGTCAAGGGCAGCGGCCTCGAGGCGACCAACAGCGGCATCGTGCTGCTGCCCGGTGACGCGAGCGCCGCGTACAAGGCGGTCTCGGCGGGCACGGTACGCCTGAGTTCCTCCCGCCCCCTGTGCGCCACCGAGACCGGCAAGGTCTCCTGCAAGGGCATTCAGGAGTGGTGGGTCACCGTGGAGGTCACCTGAGTGCGACCGCGTCCCCGGCGGACACCTTCAGCGAGGTCGTCGTGGTGCCGGGGAAGTACCAGCGCCAGCTGCCCGCCGCCGTGGCGGTCACCTTGGTGCTGAGCCGGCCCACGTTGTCCGTCGTCACGGTCTTGACCGTGCTGTAGTGGGCGGCACCGGTCGCGCGGAACTGAAGCCTGACCGACTGGCCCGGGTAGCCGTGGTACTTCAGGTCCTCCCAGTTGGCCCGGGAGAGCTTGCCCTTGACGGTGAGCCGGTCACCCTTGGCGACGGGTTCGGGGGCCGCGTCCGTGGTGAGCTGTGCGGCCCGCTTGACCTTGTACTCGGCGATGTGGTCCGAGATCCAGTAGTCGCCGTCGTTCGCCTTGACGGTGGCGTTGACCTGCCAGACACCGGCGACCTTGTTGCTGTCGATGTCGTCGCTGTCGGCGATCCAGCCGGGGTCGACCGTCATCGTGCCCGTACACACAGAGGTGGTCGCGCTCCTCCGTACACAGGACGAGTCGCCGTCCCAGGTGATGAAGCCGTAGCCGTTGGACCTGTTGAACGTGCTGAGATCGGTGATCTTCTTGACGCCCGAGTCGTCCTTGACGGTGATCGCGATCGGGTACCTGACGGTCTTCGCCGTACCGATGATGACGTTGCCGCCCTTGTTGACCACGGTCTTGGTGACCCTGATGTCGCCCTCGCCCTCGGCATGGGCCCCGGTGGCCGTGAGCAGGGCCAGGGCTGCCGCCCCGCCTGCCACGGCCCACAGTCTGTGTCTCATGTTCCTCCCCTGTTGATCAGGAGAGACTAGACCGTCCGGGTGACCCCGTGGGCGGTCCGGTACTCGCGCGCCTTCCTGATCTGTCGGTCGACGCGCTTGTCGTGGACGATTCCGATCACCGACGGGAGGATCAGGAGGACGAAGATGGCGAAAACAGTCAGCATGGCGATCAGTCCTTCTGTCTGCGCTGAAGTCATGTCACTACTGTCGCGCCGCAGACTCCTTACAAACAGTGGCAGGACTGCCGCACACCCTCGATTTACTGCCAGCCTTGGGGCACACTGGCAGCATGCTGACGAACGTGGCCGCCGTCGTCCTGGACGGCGTGAACCCCTTCGAACTCGGTGTCGTCTGCGAGGTGTTCGGGACCGACCGCAGCGACGACGGGCTGCCCGTGTACGACTTCGCGGTCGCCTCGGCCGAGGGGCCCACCCTCACCTCGCGCTCGGGCTTCTCCCTGCACGTCGAGCACGGTCTGGAGCGGCTGGAGTCGGCCGACCTGATCGCGGTTCCGGCCGGTGCCCACTACGAGACACGGGAGTTCCCGCCCGAGCTGCTGGCGGCCCTGCGGCGCGGGGTCGAGCGCGGCGCCCGGGTGCTCAGCGTCTGCTCCGGCGTCTTCGTGCTGGCCGCCGCCGGACTGCTCGACGGCCGCCGCTCGGCCGTGCACTGGAAGCACGTGGACGAGCTGACCCGGGCGTATCCCCGGCTGACCGTCGAGCCGGACGTCCTCTACGTCGACGCGGACCCGGTGATCACCTCCGCGGGCACCGCCGCCGGCATCGACGCCTGTCTGCACATCGTGCGCAAGGAGCAGGGCCCCGAGGTCGCCAACAAGATCGCCCGCCGGATGGTCGTACCCCCGCACCGGGACGGCGGACAGGCCCAGTACATCGAGCGGCCGCTGCCCGCGTCGAAGTGCGACACCGTGGGCGAGGTGCTGGTGTGGATGGAGCGGCACCTCGACGAGGACGTCACCGTCGAGCAGCTCGCCGAGCGCGCGCTGATGTCCCCGCGGACCTTCGCCCGCCGCTTCCAGCAGGAGACGGGGACGACCCCCTACCGCTGGATCCTGCGCCAGCGCGTCCTGCTGGCCCAGCGGCTGCTGGAGGCGACGGACGAGACGGTGGACGCGATCGCGGGCCGAACGGGGTTCGGCACCGCGGCCGCGCTGCGCCACCAGTTCCTGCGGGCGGTCGGCACCACTCCGAACGCCTACCGGCGCACTTTCCAGGGCCCGGAGGCGGCCGCCTGACCCGTCACCGGAGCATGGGCCTCACCAGGAGCCGGTTCGGCCGCAGGGTGATGCCCGGCCGGGGGGTGTCGTCGGAGCCGGCCACCTGCTCGAAGCGGTACTTCCGGGCCAGCGCCGCCGTGAGCAGCGTCAGCTGGGCCATCGAGAAGTGGTCGCTCGGGCACTTCCGGTTGCCGGTGCTGAACGGGCTCATGGCGTGTTTCGGAACCGACTTGGCCCGCTCGGGACTCCAGCGCAGCGGGTCGAACACCGCGCTGTCGTCGAAGGACTTCGCATCGCGCTGGATGGCGTACGGACTGTAGACGATGTCGGATCCGGCCGGAATGCGATAGCCACCGAGTTCGGTGTCCCGTACCGCCCGTCGCGTCAATATCCATACCGCGGGCCACAAACGCATGGTCTCGACCACCACATAGTTCGTGTACCTGAGTGACCGTACGTCCTCGAATGCCACAGGACGGCCACCGGTGACCGATTCGACTTCCGCGCACACCTTGTCCGCGTGTTCCGGATGTTCGGCGAGCACCTGAAGCAGCCACATGATCGTGGACGCGACGGTTTCGCCGCCCGGGGTGAGTATCGCGACGACCTGGTCGTGGATCTCCTGTTCCCCGATGGGGTCGCCATTCGCGTCCTTCGCCGCCAGCAATGCCGTCAGCAAATCGTCCGGCTTTTGACCGGATGCCCGTCGTTCGGCGACGATCTCGTCGACCACGAGATGCAGATCGGCCAACGCGCGGTTGAATGCGAGGTTGGCCGGCAGCGGCAGCTTGTACAGCGGCCCCGCGGGTATCACCATCCGCCGGTACATCCCCCGGAAGACGGTCGTGAGCGCGACGCACAGCCGCTCGGCACGCTCGTCCATGTAGTCGCCGCGCAGCAGGCAGCGCGCCGCGATGCGCACGGCCACCCGGAAGGACTCCAGGGTGGCGTCGACCGTCTCGCCGGGCTGCCAGCGCTCGGCCAGCGCCTGCGCCTCCTCCTCCATCACCGGCCCGTACGCGGGTATCGCGTCGAGCCGGAACGCTGGCTGGATGGTGCGCCGTTGACGCCGGTGCTGCGGGCCGTTCGCGGTGGCCACGCCCTCCTTGCCGACCAGCCCCTCCAGGGACTCCCACAGCGGCCCGGCGATGATGAAGTCGGGGTTGAGGGCCACGGCTCCGGTCAGTTCCGGGGTGGTGGGCGCGTACACCGTCTTGGGGCCGAGCCGGAGGCGGACGACATCGCCGTGCCGCCGCAGCCCGGACAGGAAGCTGAGCGGATCACGGGCCAGACGCAGGCCGTGGCCGAGGAGGGGGACGCCCCCGCCGGCGAGCGGCGGCTCACCCGACCCGGGAGCCACCGCGGCTTCGGTTTTCACGGATTCGACGGTCATTTCTCACCTGCCGCTTCGTTGTTGACGTACGGGGGCGTGGACCGGTCGTCCCAGCTGTCGACCATGTAACGGCCGGACTCGTGGTGGAACCAGTAGACGGTGCTGAACCAGTTGCGCATATTGCGGACACAGGCCCGGACGGCGGCCTTAAGTTCCTTTCCGCGCACGGTGCCGTCGTCGAGGCCGTCGGCGAGACGGTAAGCGTCGGACTCGGCCACGAGGAATGCGTCCACGCATTTCTCGATGAGCCTTCGCATTTCCCGGATCGCCTCTTCGAGGGTCAGCCCCTGGTGTTTGATGAGACTGATGCCGAGATTGTGGACCTCATCGCCCGCGATTTCCTTGGGCAGCGAACAGAGGTCGTTGTACCAGGCGGCGAATTCCTGGCTCAGCAGGGCCGCCCGCCCGTACGCCGGGTTTTTCCTTATCCTGTCCGGGAGTTCACACCCCGCGCTGAGCTCCAGGAGGTCCGTCCAGATCCAGTGCGCGAAGGTGAGTCGGCGCAGTGCCAGGTATTCCTCGACCGTGGGAATGGTTCCCCGGGTGCGATTGCGGAATTCCCGGTCGTAGGCTTCGATCACGTCGTGGAAGTGCCCGGCGAACCGGGTGTTCCAGGTCTGCGGCAGGAACGAGTACAGCCGCACCATGCAGTCGGCGAACGCGGCGACCAGCGGATCCTCGTGGTGCAGATGCTCCCGCGGGGAGTCCAGCGCCGCGTGCAACCGGAACCTCAGCCGCCGCCACGCGCCCGGACGGTGGTGGACGATGTCCCGGTCGTGCCGGTCGTCCCAGACGAAGAACCACGCGCTGTAGTCCGCTATCGCCTGGAGGACCTCGTCGGGTGCGCCGAGGTAGTACCCCGCCATGAGGTCCGTGTAGCACAGTCCGTCGGCATATTCCGCAACCTTGGCCGCCGGCATGAGCCGCTTTTCCAGAAGCCAGGTACGGGTCTTCTCCTGGAGCCTGGGCCAATACGGGTGCAGTTGCCTGGGAAACGCTGCCTCGATCACCGGGAGAGAGAGCGACGGTGGAACCGCGATCGCCGTCGGCGTCGATGTGGTGCTGTGTGGGAAAGCAGGCACGAACAAACCCCTTCCAGCCGCCAGTTGGCGCACGCCCTTGCCGCCGAACCTGGCGTGCGCCGTTGCGTATCCCCGCACTTCCCATTCAGCACCACAACTGACCATTCTGGGAACGGATTTGCTTCATTCACTACCCTGCGATGTCGCGATTCTCCCCATGTGTGACCTGAACCGGATCACTATGTGAGCGCATCCGATCGAACGTGCGACGCACATGCGAACGGCGCCTGTTCGGGGAGTGGTTCCTGAACAGGCGCCGTGCGGGCGGGGACCGAGGGACGTCAGTCGTTGGCGACCACGGGGTAACGGGGCTCGTTCTCGGCCATCTGCCGCAGCGCGTCCTTGCGTTCGCGCTTGGAGAGCCGGTCGATGTAGAGGTAGCCGTAGAGGTGGTCGGTCTCGTGCTGCAGACACCGGGCGAAGTAGCCGGTGCCGCGGACCTTGATCGGGTTGCCCTTCTCGTCCTGCCCGGTGACCTCGGCGTAGTCGGGGCGGGCGAGCGGGGCGTACGCGGTGGGCACGGACAGGCAGCCCTCGTTGCTGTCGTCGAGCCGGCGCCGGTCGGCGGGCAGGTCCACGAGCTTCGGGTTGCAGACGACACCCACGTGCCGCCGGCCCTCGTCGTCCTGGCAGTCGTACACGAAGACCTTGAGGTCGACGCCGATCTGGTTGGCGGCGAGGCCGACGCCCTCGGCGGTGCGCTGGCTGGCGAACATGTCCGCGACCAGCTGGTCGAGCTCCTCACCGAACTCGGTGACGTCCTTGCACTCCTTGTGCAGCACGGGGTTCCCGACGACGGTGATGGGCCGCGAGGTGCCGCGCTCACGCCAGGCGTTCTCCCGCTCCTCGGTCTCCTCGGTGTCGATGACGAACCCCTCGTCGTCGACGGGGAGCACACCCGCGTGCTGCTGATCGGTGTCCTGCTGGGCCATGACCTACGGATCGCCTTCCTCAAAACAAGAACAGGGGGTAGCTGCGCATACAGGGTACGGGGAGCTTGCTTTTTGCTTTTGGGGGCGCGGGGAACTGCGCGCCAAGCCCCCACCGGGCCCGCACCCGGCCAACGACCTAGCAGACCTCTTCCAAGTCCCGCCAATCACGAGAATCCGGACTGTCCGCAACCCACCCGTCCAACAACCCCCGAACCAGCGAAGCCGGCGCGGCCACCCCGCACTCCCGCTCCGGCACCCACAGCTGCCCGTCCGTACGGTGCCCCAGCGGCCCGGGGTGCCCCGGCTCACTGTGATCGTGCGGGTCGAGATGCTCCCCGTCGCCCTCGTCGGACGGCATCCGCGACTCGGAACACATCCGGCACAGCAGCCGCACCGAGGAGGACCAGTCCTCCGCCGCGAACCCGGCGTCGGCGGCCAGCTGCTCCAGCGCGTCCCGGTCGGCCTCGGTGGCGGCCTCCAGCAGCACCACCCACGTCGGCACCGGCGAGGGCGCCCACAGCTCGATCTCGTCGAAGACGGGGTAGGCGTGGCCCGACGCGGTCGTCCGCTCTCCGTGCGGCACCCCGTCGTGCAGCACGACCTCGCCCCAGCGCCGCCCCGAGGACGGCAGCGGGATGGACAGCACCTCGATGCGGGCGGGGTCCAGCCGCCGCCCCCAGACCACCTCGGCCTCGCCCTCGGGAGACAGCCGTACGGCCGCGCTGCCGAGGTCCATCCCGAGCGGTTCACCGGAAGCCGTGGCGCCCCCCGCCACCCGCAGCCCGTAGGCCTGCCAGGCCCGCCGGGCCAGCGGCCAGTCCTGGAGCGCGGTCGCGGCGATGCCGACGTTCCACCAGTCGGGGGCCCCGGCCTCCCGGTCGAGCAGTGCCACGGCACGCAGTCCCGCGGCCCGCGCCTGCTCCCAGTCGTGCCGGAACTTGTGCAGCAGGGCGAGGTTGAACCAGGACTCGGACAGCCACGGCTCCAGGTCCGCGGCACGTGTCAGCAGCGCGCCCGCGTCCTCGTACCGACCGTCGCCGATCAGCGTGAACGCGCGGTCCGTGGCCTGCCGCCAGGAGGCGGAGGGCCGGTGCCGTCCCTTGCCGAAGATCCTCACGATTCCCGCCTGCCGGTTCCGTCGAGTGGGCTGGCTGTGCCCCCGGACACCCTCTCTCCCGCATCCAACCACGTGTGCTTGGAAGGGCGCTCATTACCCATGGGTTACCCCGTCGCGGGCGAGGTCAGACAGTCTCTCGACAGCACCCGGGCCAGCGCCTCCACGACCTCCGGAGCGTAGTCCCCCGCGGTGCCCAGGCGCAGCTCCTCGAGCGCGGTCAGCGGCCCGCCGGGTCCGGCGTCCCGTGCCTTCTCCTCGTAGGCGTTCACGGCCCGCACGATCCGGGCGGCCAGCGGCTGCTCCCGGCAGGGGTCGGCCTGCCGCTCCACGACCACGGCAACGGCCGCGTCGACGCCCGTCTGCCGTACGACGGCCCCGCCGAGGAGCGCGATGCGGCGCTGCTCGGCGAGCGGCAGGGCGGCGGTGGCGCCCGCGGGGACCGGGTCGACGAGGCTGAGCTGACCGATGTCGTGCATGAGGGCGGCGTACTCCAGGACGGTGAGCTCGGGCCGGGACAACCCCAGGTCGCGCCCCACCTCCCGGCTGAGCGCGGCGACCCTGCGGGCGTGCCCGGCCGGTGTGTACCCGGCGATCTCGGTGGCGCGGGCCAGGGAGGCGATGGTCTGCCGGTAGGTGGAGCGGACGGCGGCGTACCGGCGGACGGAGAGCTGGGTGAGCAGCAGCGGCACCGAGAAGACGGGCAGCGCCCACAGGCCCGCGACGGCGACCGCGAGCGCCATGACGGCCCCGGTGGCGACGACGGCGGACCCGATGCCGAGCAGGGCCCGCAGCTCGTCCCGGAGCAGCGGGCCGAAGGGCCAGCGGGTGCGGGAGTGCGCCAGGGCGGCCGCGAGCACGGCGTCGCACAGCGCGGTCAGCGAGAGCAGGGCGAGCAGGAGCAGGGCGTAGGCGGGGCCGCTCCACCGGGTGAACGTCCCCTGGTTGTACAGGGGCTGGAAGCACACGGCGGCGAACCCGACGGTGAGCACGCGGCGGCAGAGCTGGTCGGCGGTGGGGCCCTGCCCGCGCCCGACGTGCGGCACGCTGCCGACGAGGGAGGCGGCGAGGACGACGGTGACGACCTGGGCGACGCCGTGGTGCGTGGGAACGCCGGCGTTCTCGCCGAGCAGGGCGTACGACAGCGCCCCGGCGGCACCGAGCGGCGCGGCCTCCCTGACGTGGGGGCCGCTGCGCCGGTTGAGCTCACCGACGGTGATCAGCACTCCGAAGGCGAGGGCGGTGCCGCGCTCCTCGAGACCGGTCCACAGGACGAAGCCGAGGGAGCCGAGGGCGAGGAGGGCGGCGCAGCCGTGGACGGGGGCGAGCAGCGGCGGAGGCCGGCGGGGCGACCCGGGCGCGCTCACCGGCGCGCTCCCGGCCGTCCCGGGACGGCCGGCCGGGGACGCGGCACACCGGCCCCGTCCGGTTCGTCGGCCGTGACCGCCGGATGCCAGCCGTGCCGGGCCAGCGCGCGGACCAGGGCCGTCACCATGCGGGGGTCGAACTGGCTGCCGGCGCACCGCTCCAGCTCCTCGAGCGCGGCGCCTACGGGCCGGGCCCGCCGGTAGGAGCGGGTGGAGGTCATCGCGTCGAAGGCGTCGGCCACGGCCACCACCCGTGCCGATTCCGGGATCTGACCGCCCACCAGTCCGTACGGGTACCCGCTGCCGTCCAGCCGCTCGTGATGGTGCAGGACGGCGGCCCGGGCCTCGCCGAGGAAGGAGATGCCCCGGACCATCTCGTGCCCGTACTCGGGATGCAGCTCGATGATCCGCCGCTCCTCGGGGGTCAGCGGCCCGTCCTTCCTGAGCAGCCGGGTCGGCACCCCGAGCTTGCCCACGTCGTGCAGGATCCCCGCGAACCGCAGCACCTCGGTACGGGCGTCGTCCATGCCGAGCTCCCGCGCGATCATCATCGACGCCTGTCCGACGCGCTCGCTGTGCCCGCGCGTGTACTCGTCCTTGATGTCGACGGCCTGCACCAGTGCCCGGATGGTGGCCTGGTGGGCGGCCCGCTCCCGGTGGTACTGGGCGAACACCCACCAGGACACGCACATCGGCAGCAGCACGAGCAGGGCGGCGACCGGACCGTAGGGGCTGCGCCACAGCACGGCCATCATCAGCCCGGCCAGTCCGTGCACGGCGACGGGGGCGAGGGAGCGGAGGAACAGCCCGCGCCAGGCCCGCCGTACGGGGATCCGGTCGGCGAGCGCCAGGATCCCCCCGTCCAGCGTGCTCAGCACCAGGCAGAAGACGAGCACAGCGATCCCCGCCGGGAGGAGCGCGTACGGGAAGTCGGAGGCCTCGACCGCGTCCCGGCCGCCGGTCGCCCCGTGCACCCGCGCGGCCGCCCACACGCTCACCACGAGCTGTGCGGCCCGCCAGATCCGGCGCAGTCCCCGCGGCCTCCGCTCGACCGGGGACAGCAGCGCCCCCGGCAGGGCCACGAGGGCGGCTGCCGGGGGCGGCAGCAGAAAGGCGCCGGCGAGCAGGACGGGACAGAAGGTGCCGGTGAACCGCCACCGGGCGGTGGCCCGCTCGCAGCCCGCGTACAGCGCGGCGAGCAGCGCGAGCGCCCACGCGTGGGGGCGGACGGCCGGCAGCGGCAGCAGACAGAGCAGTGCGGCTGCGGCGACACAGGCGACGTACGCACGCGCGCGTGCCGGTACCGCCTCCATGTCGCCCCTCCAGCCCCAGTCCGCACAGCTGCCAGGAGCCTAGGGCGGTGAGGGGAGGCGGCGCGGGGTGATCACCTGCCGATTAGCACGTTCGAGTGAACGACGGCGGCTCAGGACTCCTGCGGAGTCGCCGGCGAGGCCGTCACGTCGTGCTCCGGCACGGCCTGTCCCGAGCGGATCAGGTCGAGCCGCCCCAGGACCTTGGCGCGCAGGTCCGTGGGCACGTCGTCGTGACCGCAGCACCGCTTGACGAGCTTCTTCACGGCCTCTTCGAGACCGTACTTCTCCAGGCACGGCGAGCACTCGTTGAAGTGCTGCTTGAACTTGGCGCGATCGACGTCCGGCATCTCGCTGTCGAGGAACTCGTAGAGATGATCGAGTACCTCACTGCAGTCCGTCTCGTGCGGCTCTCCGCAGCTCATGAGCCCGAGCCTTTCGCTTCGTTCGACTCCCCGGCACCGGCCGGGACGAGCCCGCGCTCGCGCGCGTAGTCCTCCAACATGCCGCGCAGTTGACGGCGGCCGCGGTGCAGGCGGGACATCACCGTACCGATGGGTGTCCCCATGATGTCCGCGATCTCCTTGTACGCAAAGCCCTCTACGTCAGCGAGGTAGACGGCGATACGGAATTCCTCGGGGATCGCCTGCAGCGCTTCCTTCACGTCCGAGTCGGGCAGGTGGTCGAGCGCCTGCGACTCGGCGGAGCGCAGCCCGGTCGACATGTGCGACTCGGCTCGCGCGAGCTGCCAGTCCTCGATCTCCTCGGCCGCGGAGCGCTGGGGTTCGCGCTGCTTCTTGCGGTACGAGTTGATGAACGTGTTGGTGAGGATCCGGTACAGCCACGCCTTGAGGTTGGTCCCCTCACGGAACTGGTGGAAGGACGCGTACGCCTTCGCGTACGTCTCCTGCACCAGGTCTTCGGCGTCGGCCGGGTTGCGCGTCATGCGCAGGGCGGCCGAGTACATCTGGTCGAGGAATTCGAGCGCGTCCCGCTCGAAGCGCGCGGTGCGCTCCGCGGTCGACTCCGTGCTCGCGCCCTGGCCCTCGGGCAGCTCCGCCTGGCCGTTGTCGGTCCCTGCGTCGATCCCAGTGACCGGACCCACCTCCTCAAGATTCCGGGCAGCAACGAAACCGGTGCCACCGGAATTGGAGGATAGACGACTACCCGTCCCGGCCGCCCCTCGAATCGGGGTGGTCTTGGCCGCATGCAGCACCGTCCAGTCCAGGTCAGCGCGGCTGCTGCGGCTCGGGCAGAAGGTCGAACCCATGCGGCGGACTTCCTCTCCTACGACGGTCTGCGCTGTTCCTCAGCGCTTCTGTCCGCCTCAACAGAGGTTCGCGGCTCAGCATTCCCGGGGTTTCACCCCAGTGACCCGGTCCACTTCACGACCGCGTCCGTGATGACCGTCACGGCCTCGTCCTGGGTGATCGCCGCCCGTTTCGGCACGGCGAAGCCGTGATCGCCGTGGGGCACCTCGACCAGTTCGAAGGGACCGTGCGGGAACTCCTCCGGCTTCCCGAAGGGGTCGTTGCCGCCCTGGACGACCAGGGTGGGCACCCCGGATCCGAGCAGTTCCCCGGCGCGCGACTTCTCCGGCCTGCCCGGCGGGTGCAGCGGGAAGCTCAGGGCGAGGACCGCTGCGGCGCCCAGCTCCACGGCGGTACGGCAGGCGACCCGGGCGCCCGCGCTGCGCCCGCCGGAGATCACCGGCAGGCCGGGGCGGGCGAGGGCGGGCCACAGTCCCCGCCATCCCGCGTCCAGGGTCTTCGGGGCCGGCGCGAGCTTCTTGCCGGCCACCCGCCAGGGCTGCTCGACCAGCGCCACGCTCACCCCGTGACCGGGGAGGGCCCCGGCGAGTGCCTGGAGGTCCCGCGCCTCGATCCCGCCGCCGGCGCCGTGGCTGACGGCCAGCACGAGCCGTGCCCTCTTCGCCGGGTGCCAGGTGATGCGGGCGTCCCCGGCCTCGGTGCCGATGATCTCGGAGGTCTCTTTGGTCACGTCAGAAGAGTGTGCCCTCTTCGGGGCCGTCGAGCTCCTTCAGCAGCTCCGGCCCGTTGTTGCGGACGTTGCTGACGGCCGTGCTCACCGGGTAGGCCCGCATCAGCCCCTCGGGCGGCGGCGCGAGCAGGGAGCGCAGGTCGTCGAGGTCGGTGCGGGACGGGTCGAGCCAGGTGTCCCAGCGGTCCGGGGTCAGCATCAGCGGCATCCGGGGGTGGATGTCGGCCAGGGAGCGCGGGCCGTCGGCAGGGGAGACGGCGAGCGGGCCGGTCTCGGCCTCGGTGGTGATCACCGAGCAGGTGGTCCACCAGGCCTGCGGGTGGTCGTCGGGCAGGGTCTTGTCCCGCCAGAACTCGTACAGCCCGGCCATCGCGAACACCGAGCCGTCGGCGGGCAGCACGAAGTAGGGCTGCTTGCGTGGCCGCTTCTTCTTCCCCTCGGCCTCCAGCTCCCGCTCGCCGGCGGCGGTGACCCACTCGTAGTAGCCGTCGGCCGGGATGATGCAGCGGCGGGTGGCGAAGGCCCTCTTGTACGAGGGCTTCTCGTGCACGGTCTCCGCGCGGGCGTTGATCATCCGGGCCGCGCCCTCGGGTGTCTTCGACCAGCTCGGGACCAGGCCCCACTTGAGCTTCCGCAGCTGCCGAACCGGCCGCGGGTCCTCGACGTCCTTCAGGGGACGGTCGAGGACGGCATAGACCTCCTTGGTCGGGGCCACGTTGTAGTCGGGCTCCAGGGTCTCCTCGGGTTCCCACTTCTCGATCTCAAAGATTCCTGCGAGATCCTCGGGCCCACGACTGGCTGCATACCGTCCGCACATACGTGCCACACTGCCAGACTCCGTACGACGAGAGGGAGCCACCGGGAAACATGGACACCAGCACAGCGACCTCTCTCTGGGACGAGGTCACCGGCCTCCAGCCCGACCCCGACCTGTGGGTGGTGCTGGCCACCCTGGTGGCGGCGCTGGCCATCGTGGTCCCGCATCCGCTGTGGCGCCTGTCGCGCAACGCCGTCACCATCGCCCACGAGGGCGGCCACGGTCTGGTCGCCCTGCTGACCGGACGTCAGCTCACCGGCATACGGCTGCACTCCGACACCAGCGGCCTCACGGTCAGCCGGGGCAAGCCGACCGGCATCGGCATGATCCTCACCGCCGCGGCCGGTTACACCGCTCCCCCGCTGCTCGGCCTCGGCGGTGCCGCCCTGCTGGCCGCCGGCCGCATCACCCTGCTGCTGTGGGCGGCGACGGCCCTGCTGGTGGCGATGCTGGTGATGATCCGCAACGCGTACGGGGCGCTGACGGTGCTGCTCACCGGCGGCACCTTCGTGGTGGTGTCCTGGCTCGCCGGGCCCCAGGTGCAGGCGGCCTTCGCGTACGCGGTGGTGTGGTTCCTGCTGCTGGGCGGAGTGCGTCCCGCTTTCGAGCTACAGGCGAAGCGGGCGCGGGGCGGGGCGGGCGACTCGGACGCGGACCAGTTGTCCCGCCTGACGAACGTGCCCGCGGGACTGTGGTTGTTCCTGTTCCACGCGGTGTCGCTGTGCTCACTCATCGGTGGAGGCCGGTGGCTCCTGGAGGTGTGACGCGCCCCGCAGGGGCAGGCGTCACGGGCGCGGGGACTACGCGACCAGCCACGATGGCGCGGCACCCGAAAGGCGGCCCCCGACTAAAGTGAACGCATGGCTTTGAACCCCGCAGACAACACCCCCTGGCCCGCCCCCCAAGCAAGCGGGGCCGTCGACGCAACGGTCCACGTGCCGGGGTCAAAGTCGGTCACCAACCGCGCGCTCGTCCTGGCCGCCCTCGCGAGCGAACCCGGCTGGCTGCGCCGCCCCCTCCGCTCCCGGGACACCCTCCTCATGGCGGCGGCCCTGCGCGAGATGGGCGTGGGCATCGAAGAAGGCGTCGGCCCCGACGGCACCGGTGAGACCTGGCGCGTCCTGCCGGCGGGCCTCCGCGGCCCGGCCACCGTGGACGTCGGCAACGCCGGCACCGTGATGCGCTTCCTGCCCCCCGTCGCCGCCCTCGCCGACGGCCCCGTCCGCTTCGACGGCGACCCGAGGTCCTACGAACGCCCGCTGCACGGCGTGATCGACGCCCTGCGCGTCCTCGGCGCCCGGATCGACGACGACGGCCGCGGCGCGCTGCCGCTCACGGTGCACGGCGGGGGTGCCCTGGACGGGGGACCGGTCGAGATCGACGCGTCCTCGTCCTCGCAGTTCGTGAGCGCGCTCCTGCTGTCCGGCCCGCGCTTCAACCAGGGCGTCGAGGTCCGGCACGTCGGCGCCTCGCTCCCGTCCCTCCCGCACATCCGCATGACCGTCGACATGCTGCGCGCGGTCGGCGCCCAGGTCGACACCCCGGAGTCGGGCGGCGAGCCGAACGTCTGGCGGGTCACGCCGGGCGCCCTGCTGGGCCGGGACCTCACGGTCGAGCCCGACCTCTCCAACGCCCAGCCGTTCCTGGCGGCCGCCCTGGTGACCGGCGGCCGGGTCGTGATCCCGGACTGGCCGGCCCGCACCACCCAGCCGGGTGACCGGCTGCGCGAGATCTTCACCGAGATGGGCGGTTCCTGCGAACTCGCCGATTACGGCCTGGTGTTCACCGGTTCGGGTGCGATCCACGGCATCGACGTGGACCTCGGCGAGGTCGGCGAACTGACCCCCGGCATCGCGGCCGTGGCGGCCCTCGCGGACTCCCCCTCCACCCTGCGCGGGGTGGCCCATCTGCGCCTGCACGAGACGGACCGGCTGGCCGCGCTCACCAAGGAGATCAACGAACTCGGCGGTGACGTGACCGAGACCGCCGACGGCCTGCACATCCGCCCGCGCCCGCTGCACGGCGGGGTCTTCCACACCTACGAGGACCACCGCATGGCCACGGCCGGCGCGATCATCGGCCTGGCGGTCGAGGGTGTCCGGATCGAGAACGTCGCGACGACGGCCAAGACCCTGCCGGACTTCCCGGACATGTGGAGCGGGATGCTCGGGAGCGAGAAGGCGTAGGGGACCCACGCCATGCGCCGCTACGGCAAGCACACCGACGAGGACGACATCCGCAGCCGCCCGAACCGCAAGGGCAACCGGCCTCGCACCCACATCCGGCCCAAGCACGAGGACGCCTCCTGGGGCATGGTCCTCACGGTCGACCGGGGCCGCCTGACCGTTCTCGTGGACGACCGGATCGTCATGGCGATGAAGGCCCGCGAGCTGGGCCGCAAGGCGGCGATCGTCGGCGACCGGGTGGCCCTGGTCGGCGACCTGTCCGGCCAGAAGGACACCCTCGCGCGGATCGTCCGCATCGAGGAACGCACATCGGTCCTGCGCCGTACCGCCGACGACGACGATCCCTACGAGCGGGTGGTCGTCGCCAACGCCGACCAGCTCGCCGTCGTCACGGCCCTCGCCGACCCGGAACCCCGTCCCCGGCTCATCGACCGCTGCCTGGTGGCCGCCTTCGACGGCGGCCTCACCCCGCTCCTGGTGATGACCAAGTCGGACCTGGCCCCGCCGGACAAGCTCCTGGAGCTCTACGGCGACCTGGACATCCCGTACGTCGTCACCAGCCGCGAGGAACTGGAGAACGGCGACGCGGCGGAGCGGGTGCGCGAGCAGCTCGCCGGCAAGATCACGGCGTTCGTCGGCCACTCGGGCGTCGGCAAGACGACCCTGGTCAACGCGCTGGTCCCGGAGGACCGCAGGCGCCTGACCGGCCATGTGAACGCGGTGACCGGCCGCGGCCGGCACACCACGACCTCGGCGCTGGCGCTTCCGCTGGCGGGCGACGACGGCTGGGTGATCGACACCCCGGGCGTACGGTCCTTCGGGCTGCACCACGTGGATCCGTCCCGGGTGATCCACGCCTTCCCGGACCTGGAACCGGGAACCGAGAACTGCCCGCGCGCGTGCAGTCATGACGAGCCGGACTGCGCGCTGGACGAGTGGGTGGCCGAGGGCCACGCCGACCCGGCCCGTCTGTACTCCCTGCGGCGGCTGCTGGCGACGAGGGAACGGACCGAGGGGGACTGACCTCCCCGGTGTTTGGGTGTACGCGAGTTCGGTAAGTGCATACTCGCACCGAGCCGGACATACGGGAGGACAGCACATGGCGTGGCTGCTGGTGGTGGTGGCCGGGTTGCTGGAGACCGGTTTCGCCGTGTGTCTGAAGCTCTCCCACGGTTTCACCCGGCTGTGGCCCACGATCGCGTTCTGCATCTTCGCGCTCGGCAGCTTCGGCCTGCTGACCCTGTCCCTGAAGAAGCTGGACGTCGGCCCCGCCTACGCGGTGTGGACCGGCATCGGCGCGGCGGGCACCGCGATCTACGGAATGATCTTCCTCGACGACCTGGTGTCGACGCTGAAGATCGTCTCGATCAGCCTGGTGATCATCGGGGTGATCGGACTCCAGCTGTCGGGCTCGTCCCACTAGCACGCGTCACGCGTACTGCCGCTGGAGCGCGCTCCGCACCAGGTCCGCCACCCCGCCCTCGCCCGGCGGGGCCGCCACGCAGGACAGGGCGAGCCGGACCGCGAGCTCGCAGGAGCGGACGAGGTCGGGGACGTCCGCCCGGTGGACGCCGGGTCCGGCCAGGGCGGAGACGGCACGGTCGCGCACCAGTGCCACGAAGTCGCCGGGCGAGGGCAGCGGTCCGTCGGCCCGGCGCTGTGCCGGCACCGCGGAGGAGGACGGCACGGCCGAGAGCGTCGGCGAGGGCAGCCGCTCGCTCCAGCATCCGGTGAGCATCGCCCGTACCAGCGCGTTCTCCCGGGCGGAGACGGTGGTCCACTCGGCGGCCGCGGTCAGCCGCTCCCGGGCGTCGCCGTGTGCGGTGAGCGCCCGGTCGACCCCGCCGAGATAGCCGTCGGCCTCCCGTCTCACCAGCGCGCGGGCCAGCCCTTCCTTGCTCCCGAACTCGTTGTACAGCGTCTGCCGGGACACTCCGGCCGCCGCCGCGACATCCACCATCCTCACGGCGGACCACGGCCGGCGCGCCAGCGCCGAGTAAGCGGCGTCCAGCAGCGATTCCCGCGCAGCAGGCATCATCGCCTCCCAGGGAGCAAGCAGCTCTGCGCCCAGATTTGACGCGTGCGGGGGCACTGTCAAGGGTTCGCGAGGGCATCGAGGGGGCGCGTTCCGGTCGGCGCGACCGGCGGCCACGCCCGCACCCGCGGACGCCGCACCGTCTCCCGCGGCACTCCGTCAGGCGTCCACACTCCGGCCCCTGTGGCACCGCACCGACGTCGGCGGATACCGTTCCCAGCATGCCGGACTACCTCGACGACCTCCGCCTCGCCCACGTCCTCGCGGACGCGGCCGACGCGACGACCATGGACCGCTTCAAGGCACTGGACCTCAAGGTCGAGACAAAGCCGGACATGACCCCGGTCAGTGAGGCGGACAAGGCGGCGGAAGAGCTCATCCGCGGCCACCTCAAGCGGGCCCGCCCCCGCGACGCCGTCCTCGGCGAGGAGTACGGCGTCGAGGGCACCGGCCCGCGCCGCTGGGTCATCGACCCGATCGACGGCACCAAGAACTACGTCCGGGGGGTTCCCGTCTGGGCCACCCTGATCTCCCTGATGGAGGCGGCGGAGGGCGGCTACCAGCCCGTCGTCGGCGTGGTCTCCGCGCCCGCGCTCGGCCGCCGGTGGTGGGCCGCCAAGGGCCACGGCGCCTTCAGCGGCCGCAGCCTGACCTCCGCCTCCCGCCTGCACGTCTCCAAGGTCGGCAAGCTCTCCGACGCCTCCTTCGCGTACTCCTCCCTCACCGGCTGGGAGGACCAGGGCCGCCTGGGCGGTTTCCTGGACCTGACCCGCGAGGTGTGGCGCACGCGCGCGTACGGCGACTTCTGGCCGTACATGATGGTCGCCGAGGGCTCGATCGACCTCTGCGCGGAACCGGAGCTGTCCCTGTGGGACATGGCCGCGAACGCGATCGTCGTCACGGAGGCCGGCGGCACCTTCACCGGCCTCGACGGCCGTCCGGGCCCGCACAACGGCAACGCCGCCGCCTCCAACGGGCTGCTCCACGACGAGTTCCTGGGCTATCTCAACGAGCGCTACTAGCCGACACAGATGAGCGCGTGCGCCCTCAATCGACCACGCACGCCCTCTTGTTGACCCCGGCTTTACCTGCGACTCTGAGAGGACCCTCATTTGTGAACTTGTGAACCAATGAACGAACTCATTGGTTCCAGGAGGTGACTGCGAACCCATGCTCGTCCGCGACGCCATGAGCACGGTGGTCCTCACCATCGGCCCCGCCCACACACTCCGCCAGGCCGCCGCCCTGATGTCCGCCCGCCGGGTGGGCGCGGCCGTGGTCCTCGACCCCGACGGCACCGGCACCGGCATTCTGACCGAGCGCGACATCCTGAACTCCGTGGGGCTCGGCCAGAGTCCGGACACCGAGTGCGCCCACGCCCACACCACCACCGACGTCGTCTTCGCCACCCCGACCTGGACCTTGGAGGAGGCCGCGCAGGCGATGGCCCACGGCGGCTTCCGGCACCTCATCGTGCTGGAGCACGGCGAGCCCGCCGGTATCGTCTCGGTGCGCGACATCATCCGCTGCTGGGCACCGGCACGGCAGCGCGTCCCGGCGGGAACCGGGGCAACACATTAGACACAATCCAAATCGAGTAGCTCTCCAAACTCACACCCGTTCGGATTCTGGTCTCCAGCTGTTAGGCTGGTGAGCATGAGCGACCTTCTGGAACGACTGCGCGGCCGCGGATGGCGGATGACCGCGCAGCGGCGCGTCGTGGCCGAGGTCCTCGACGGCGAACACGTCCATCTGACGGCCGACGAGGTCCACGCACGCGCCGTGGCCAAGCTGCCCGAGATCTCCCGGGCGACCGTCTACAACACGCTGGGCGAGCTGGTCTCCCTCGGCGAGGTGCTCGAAGTCGCCACCGACAAGCGCGCCAAGAGGTACGACCCGAACGCCCACCGGCCGCACCACCACCTGGTCTGCGCCCAGTGCGGCGCCATCCGGGACGTGCACCCCACGGGCAACCCGATGGCCGACCTGCCCGACTCGGAGCGGTTCGGCTTCACCGTCTCGGACGTCGAGGTGACGTACCGGGGCGTCTGCCCGAACTGCGCGGCGGCGTAACAGCTCGCACCGAAGCCCCGGCATCCCTCGCGGACGCCGGGGCTTCGTGCTGCCCGCGGTGCCACCGTCCCCGAAAAACACCGAGGGCCGGAAACCTTTCGGATTCCGGCCCTCGGCCTTCAGTAGCGGGGACAGGATTTGAACCTGCGACCTCTGGGTTATGAGCCCAGCGAGCTACCGAGCTGCTCCACCCCGCGTCGATGAATGCAACGTTACGTGAAGGGTGAGGCCAGAGGCAAATCGCTTTGCCGAGGCACACCTCACACTCCGTTACGCCGACAGCTCCTCACGCAGCGCGTCCCGCAACCGGGCCGCACGCTCCGACACCTCGGCGGGCCCCAGGGCCACCGCCCGGTCGGCCCACCGCTGTCCCTCGGCGAGCTCGCCCCGACGCGCGTAGACCAGGGCCAGCCGCAACGCCGCCCGTCCGTGCCCCGCGTCGGCGGCCCGAGCCCACCACACGGCGGCCTCCGGCTCGCTCCCCTCCCGGGCGAGCAGCAGCCCCAGGTTGAACGCGCCGTTGCGGGAACCCGCCTCCGCGGCCTCCCGGTACCAGCGGGCCGCCTCCACGACGTCACCCCGAGCGGCCGCGAGCATGCCCACCCGCACCTGGGCCCGGCGGTGCCCCTGGGAGGCCGCGCGCTCGTACCACTCCTCGCACTCGCTCTTCTCCGTGTCCACCGGCTCCCCGAGCGTGTGCGCGGGCACCGGCGGCCGCCGGGCGTCCAGCACGGTCGCCAGCCGGTACGCGGCCTCCGCGCTGCCGCCCCCCGCCGCACAGCGCAGGTGCCGCTCGGCGCCGGCCTCGTCCCCGTCCCGCAGCCGGGCGATGCCCACCTGGAGCGCGGCCTCGGTGTGCCCGGCGGCCGCGGCCCGCTCGTACCAGCGCAGCGCGACGGCCTCCTCGCCGCGGCCGGCGAACAGGATGCCGAGGTTGAACGCGGCGTCCACGCTCCCGGCCTCCGCGGCCTTGGAGAACCACGGCTCGGCCCCGGCCGTGTCCCCGCCCTGGAGCAGCAGGATGGCCAGAGCGTTGGCCGCCTCCCGGTGCCCCGCGTACGCGGCCCGCCGGTACCACTGCTCGGCCTGCGCGGTCCGCCCCTGCTCGGCGCAGAGGAGCCCGAGGTTGTACGCGCCGTTGTCGTCGCCTGCGTCCATCGCCGCCCGGTACCACCGCTCGGCGGTCTGCGGCTCGCCGCGCTCGGCGTGCAGGGCGCCCAGCGCGTTGGCCGCGTTGCCGTCCCCGTCCTGGGCGGCGCGCAGCCACCACACGGCGGCGCTCTCGGTGTCACCGGCGTCCCGCAGCAGGAACCCGAGCGCGCAGGCGGCCCGCGCCTCGCCGTCCTTCGCGGACGTCAGGTACCAGCGGCCGGCCTCCTTGAGGGCCCCGCGCCGCTCCAGGATCGCCCCGAGGTGCAGTGCCGCCCGCCGGTGCCCGCGCGCGGCGGCCTGCCGGTACCACTGCTCGGCCTCGGCCCCGGCGCCCTGGTCGTCCCCTACGTCCCCCTCGGGACCCAGTCTGCGGTCGAGCGAGCGGGCCAGCCGGTAGGCGGCCTCCCGGTGCCCGCGCTCGGCGGCGATCCGCATCCACTGCTCGGCGCCCGCGTCCCCGCGGTGCTCCAGCAGATCGGCGAGCGCGTAGGCGCCCAGCGCGTGTCCCTGCTCGGCGGACTGGCGCAGCCAGTACTCGGCGGCGGGCTCGTCGCCCCGCTCACGGTGGTGGCGCCCCAGCGCGTGCGCGGCCGCGGCCGATCCGGCGACGGCGGCGATCCGCCACCAGCCGGCTGCGTCGTCGGCGTATCCGCGCTGGTGCAGCAGGACGCCGAGGTTGTTGGCGGCGGCCCGGTCGCCCGCGGCGGTGGCGGCACGCAGATGGGGCTCGGCTCCGTCGAGATCACCGCGGCGCAGCAGGAGGGCGCCGAGGACGCTCATCGCCTCGACGTCACCGGCTTCGGCGGCCAGGCGCTGCCGGACCTCCTCGGCGGCGTCGTCATCCGCCTCCCCGGCCCCGTCCCGCCCGGAAGGTTGCACAAAACGCCCTGTCTCGAACAGAGTTGCCTTGTCCCCCATAACGTCCATCGTCGCACCACCTGCAACCTGGGTACACCTGGTATACCGCAGCCAGTGAGGTCACTTCAGCGTTTTGTCGACATGCCCACAGAACGACAAGTGAAACACAGTTCCCCCCAACTGCCGTCGGCGGCGCGGCCGTCACCTGCCCGGCACATGCGTTCGCACATCACGAAGGCCCGGATCCTGAAAGGATCCGGGCCTTCGATTGCAGTAGCGGGGACAGGATTTGAACCTGCGACCTCTGGGTTATGAGCCCAGCGAGCTACCGAGCTGCTCCACCCCGCGCCGTTGTGTTGCAACCGTATCACGGCGCGGGGGTGGGCGTTCCACCAGCGGCTGATCAGCCGCTGGGGCTGCTGCTGGGCTTGGCGCTGGGACTCGCACTGCTACTGGGCTTGGCGCTGCTGCCGCTGCCCTTGTCCGCCGCGGACTGCGCGTCCTCAGCGCGCTTGAGCGCGTCCTCCAGGTCCGCCTGGGCCCGGCCGTACGCCTCCCAGTCGCCCTTCTTCAGGGCTTCCTGGCCGGCCTCGAAGGCCTTCTGGGCGTCGTCCAGCGCCTGTTGGACCGTCGGGTCGGCGGAGGTCGGCGGCGGCTTGGTGGTCCCGCCGTCGTCGTCCGGTGGCCGAGTCGTCGAACCGGTCGCTCCGAACACCTTGTTCAGGGCCTCGTCCAGGGTGTCCTCGAAGGCGGTGTTGCCTCCGTAGGTCACCAACACCTTGCGCAGCAGCGGGTACTTGAGTCCACCACCGCGTACGTAGACCGGCTCCACGTAGAGCAGTCCTCCGTCGAGGGGCACCGTCAGCAGATTGCCGTACTCCACATTGGAGTCGCCTCTGTTGAGGAGGCTGATGGTCTCGGCGATGTCCTGTTCGGAGTTGAACTGGCTCTGCACCTGTTTGGGCCCGTTGACCGTGGTGTTGGTCGGCAGTTTCAGGATTCTGATCTTGCCGTAGTCGCTGGTGCCCGCCTCGGCGTCGACCGACATGAACGCGCTGAGGTTGTCCCGGCCGTTGGGCGTGAACGTCGTCGTGAGGGAGAACGCCTGTGCCTGCTGGTCGGGCATCTTCATGCTCAGGTAGTACGGCGGCACCGCGTCGCCCGACTTGTTGGTCGGGTCGTCCGGCACCTGCCACACCTCGCTGCCGCTGAGGAAGGTGTCCGCGTCCTCGACGTGGTAACGCGCCAGCAGTTCACGCTGGACCTTGAACAGGTCCTGCGGGTACCGCAGATGGGCCATCAGGTCGGTGGAGATGTCCTTCTTGGACTCCACCGTGCCCGGGAACGCTTTCATCCAGGTCTTGAGGACCGGGTCCTTGGTGTCCCACTGGTAGAGCTTGACCTCGCCGGTGTACGCGTCGACGGTCGCCTTCACCGAGTTGCGGATGTAGTTGACCTGGTTCTGCTGGGCCACCACCGCACGCTGGTTGTTCGTCGCGGTCAGCGAGTCGGCCGTGGTGTCACCGAGGGTCGTACGCGAGGAGTACGGGTATCCGTTGGTCGTCGTGTAGGCGTCGACGATCCACTGGATCTTGCCGTTGACGACCGCCGGATAGGCGTCGCCGTCGATGGTCAGCCAGGGCGCGACCGCCTCGACGCGCTGCTTGGGCGTGCGGTTGTACAGGATCCGCGAGCCCTCGCCGATCGCTCCGGAGTAGAGGATCTGCGGCTCGCTGAACGCCACCGCGTACGCGGCCCGGTTGACCGGGTTGGAGAGGTTGACCCCGCTCTTGGCCTTGTAGCTGTAGGTCTTCTCGCCGGAGTCGTCGGAGTAGTCGATCTCCTTCTGGGGACCGCCGACGATCGAGTACTCGGTGGTCTTCTCGCCGTAGTAGACGCGCTGCTGGTACGTCCCGAGGTCGCCCTGCGAGGGCAGGTTGGACTCGGTGAAGACCGGGCGGCCCTCGTCGTCGGCCTCGGTGCCCTTCGCGGCGACCACGCCGTACCCGTGGGTGTAGCGGAAGTGGTCGTTGATCCAGTTGTTCTTCGGGATGCCCGCGAGGTTCAGCTCGCGCAGCCCGATGACCGTGTCTTGATCCCCGGCGTTCTTGCCGTCCTTGCTGTACCGGTCGACGTCCAGGTTCGTCGGGAACGCGTAGTAGTTCCGCATCTGCTGGAGCTGCTGGAACGTCGGCGAGACCACGTTGGGGTCCACGACCCGGATGCTCGCCGTGGCGTCGACGTCGTCGCGCAGCTTGGTCTTGTCCGTGGTGGTGGGCTTGCCGTCGTACTCGGTCACCGAGGCGTCGTCGATGCCGTACGCCTCACGCGTCGCCTTGAGGTTCTTCTCGACGTACGGCGCTTCCTTGGCCTGCTCGTTCGGCTGGACCTGGAACTTCTGGACGATCGCCGGGTAGAGCCCGCCGATGAGGATCGCCGAGAGCACCATCAGGCCGAAGCCGATCACGGGCAGCTGCCAGGTGCGCCGCCACAGGGTGGCGAAGAACAGCAGGGCGCAGATGACCGCGATGCAGAACAGGATCGTCTTGGCCGGCAGATAGGCGTTGGCGTCGACGTACCGGAGGCCGGTCCAGCTGTCGGTCGCCTTGAAGTCGCTGGACTTGACCGCGAGGCCGTACCGGTCGAGCCAGTACGCGACCGCCTTCAGGGCGACGAAGACACCGAGCAGCACCGACAGGTGCCCGGTCGCGGCGGCCGTCGCCCGCGCGCCCGGGGAGGTGATCCGCAGACCGCCGTACAGGTAGTGGGTGAGCGCGGCGGCGATCACCGAGAGGATCGCGGCGGCGAAGCCGAAGCCGAGCAGGAACCGGTACCAGGGCAGGTCGAAGGTGTAGAAGGAGATGTCGAGGTGGAACTGCGGGTCCTTCTCGCCGAAGGACACGCCGTTGACCCACATCAGCCAGGTCCGCCACTGGCTGGAGGCGGAGGCGCCGGCGATCAGCCCGACCAGGGAGACGATCCCGAGCAGCAGCCACTTCTTGTACGGCGCGATGCCCATGCGGTAGCGGTCGAGGTTCTGCTGCTCCATCGACATGGCGCTCAGCGGCGGGCGCAGCCGGTGGGCCAGCCAGATGTTGAAGCCGACCGCGAGGGCCATCAGCACACCGAAGACGAAGAACAGCCCGATCTTGGTCCACAGGGTGGTGGTGAACACGGAGGAGTAGTTCACCGAGCGGTACCAGAGCCAGTCCGTCCAGAAGCCCGCGAACATGGTGAACGCCATGCCGAGGACGGCAAGGACGCCCAGCGTCATGAGCAGGGTCCTGGCACGCCGGGACGGGCGGCCCACTCTCATCCGCGGCCCTGTCGGGCCTCCGCCGCGGTCCGGCATCTGGAAAGCCAAGGTGCGCACCTCGAAGTCACTGTCGATCCGTCAGGCCCTCGTGTTCGCGGGCCCTGGGTGGCCCCCCGTGATCGCGGGCCCACACCTATGCAACTTACTCACCGTTTACTCGGTTCCCGATTCAGGTGACGAACGAGGCAGGATTGTGACCATGTCCAACACCCCCATGGCGGCGAACCCGCTCACCCGGGCCGTTCTCGAGATCGACGAGTACGCCTCCGGCCTCGGCTGGGACCAGCCCGCCCGCCTCTTCGCCCTCGTCGACACCGCCCGGCTGCGCGCCCAGGAACCCGCCCTCGCCGGCCAGCTCGGTCTGCAGGAGGGGCAGGAGTCCGCGGGCTTCACCCCCATCGAGCAGGACGAGATTCCCGCGGGCAAGCCGCTCGACGAGTTCCTCGGCACCATCGCCTGGCCCGACGCGGTGGTCGGCTGCGCGCTCACCGTGGAGCGCCTGATGCTGCCGCCGTCCGCCGAGGCGTCCGTCCCGCAGGGGCTGAGCGAGGCCAAGCTGGCCAAGTGGGTCGCCGGGCACCCGGACCGTCAGGAGGTCCGCATGACGGTGGCGGTGCTGCGGGACGGCACCCGCGACTCGGCGCTGCGGCTGCGCGAGAAGGACTCGCCCACGGAGGTCCTCACGGGCGGCGACCTGGTCCCGGGCCTCGCGGAGGCGCTGTCGGCGACCTTCGAGGAGTAGCCCGGCCGGCTAGCTCCTGGTGCACTTCGGCAGGTCGGAGGTCTTGCCCTCGCGGATGTCCTTGAGCGCGCCGAGGGCGTCCTCGATGGTGTTCACCTTGACCAGGGTGAGCCCGCCCGGGGTGTCCTTGGCGGCGGCCGCGCAGTTGTCGGCGGGCGTCAGGAAGTACTGGGCGCCCTTGTCGCGCGCGCCGACCGTCTT
Source organism: Streptomyces sp. SAI-135 (assembly GCF_029893805.1). Taxonomy (NCBI): domain Bacteria; kingdom Bacillati; phylum Actinomycetota; class Actinomycetes; order Kitasatosporales; family Streptomycetaceae; genus Streptomyces; species Streptomyces sp. SAI-135. The sequence goes on along the minus strand of NZ_JARXYP010000002.1, from coordinate 6,030,152 downwards.
CATCTCGATGCCGCCGATCGGGCCGACCTTGCCGTCGTCGTCGATGGTGCCGGTGCCGGCGACGAACTTGCCGCCGGTCAGGCTGCCCGGGGTGAGCTTGTCGTAGATGCCGAGCGCGAACATCAGACCGGCGCTCGGGCCACCGACGTCGGCGAGCTTGATGTCGATGGTGAACGGGAAGGTGTGGTCGGTCCCGGCGGCGATCCCGACGATGGCCCGCTCGGCGCCGTCGTCGTCGGACGTCCTGGTGGTGACGGTGACCTTCTCGGTCTTCGTCGCCGCCCTGTTGGCCTTCTCGGCGGCGGCCTGCTCCTTGGCGGGCACGATCGTGAAGACGACGTTCTCGCCCGGCTTGTGCTTGGTCACCAGCTTGGCGACGTCACCCGGCGCCTTGACCGCCGTGCCGTCGACGGCCTTGATCACGTCACCGGCGTGGAGCCTGCCCTCGGCCGGGGAGTCCTTGACGACGGTCGAGACGATCACCCAGGACTGCACCGGGACGTCCAGCTCCTTCAGGGCGGCGACCTTGGCGCTCTCCTGGGACTGGCTGAACTCCTCGGCGTTCTCCTGGGTCGACTGCTCCTCGGTCTTGCCGTCCGGGTAGAGGGTGTCGTGCGGGACGACCTTGTTGTCGTGCGCGAGCCAGCCGTACACGGCCTCGACGAGGTTCATCTTGTAGTCGGCGCTGGTGACCCGGACGGTGGTCATGTTCAGGTGGCCGCTCGTCGGATACGTCTTGCGACCGGAGATCTGGAGCACCGGCTCGCCGCCGTGGTCCCCGAGGGTGTTCACCGTGGGGCCCGGTGACATCTCGGCGTAGGGCACTTTGATGAAGACTCCCGCGCAGAGAAGCGCGATCAGCATCAGGGTGGAGGCGAGCATCGTCGCGGTGCGGCGTGGCATGGCACGACAGTACGGGACGCTCCTGTCGGACCATCGTCAGGGCGCCGCCGTCACCTCGGACGTCAGGTGCCGGAGTGCGACTTCTCCATGGCGGCGCGGAAACGGGCGTACCCGTCGAGCTCGGGGCCGTCGCTGCGCACCTTGCGGGTCCGGTTGGCCCAGCTGCCCCACAGCCCGGCGGCGATCGCGGCCAACAACGGAATCAACAACCAGACAAGCGCCCCCATGCCGACCTCCCGACCCCACACTGAGCGACCGCGAAAACTGACTGATCAGCAGATTAACCCGCCGCACCGACAACGCTCATGCCAGGGGGGCGGTTACGCGACCGGAGGGGTGAAGGAAGGGTTCAGCAGGCGCCGACCCATTCCTCCGTGCCGTCGGAGAACGTCTGGTGCTTCCAGATCGGCACCTCGTGCTTGAGATCGTCGATCAGCTTCCGGCAGGCCTCGAACGCCTCGCCCCGGTGCGGACACGACACGGCGACGACGACGGCGAGATCACCGACCCCGAGATCACCGACCCGATGCACGGCGGCCAGGGCCCGCACCGGGAACTCGGCGACGACCTTCTCGGCGACCCTGCGCATCTCTGTCTCGGCACTGGGGTGGCACGAGTAGCCGAGCTTGTCGACGTCGGCGCCCCCGTCGTGGTTCCTGACGGTCCCGACGAACAGCGCGGTCCCCCCGGCGGCGTCGTCCCCGACGGCCCGGAAGACCTCGTCGAGGGAGAGGGGGGTCTCACGGACACCGATGAGCTTGATCGGCTCATCGGCGGTCTGCTCACCGGGGTGATCGAAGGTAGGTGCCATACGTCCATCGTGCCGCACGCCGGGATCGGCCAGGAATAGAGCTTTCATACAGGCGGGCACATTCCGTCGCGGGTACTTGCACCAACCCAGGGCGCGGGGAACTGCGCGACCAGCCACAACACACCCGCAGCCGCCGACCAACCGCACGCGGCACCCCAAGGCGCCCCTCAGATCCTCCGCCGAGCCTTCCGAGCCCGCCGTACGACAGCCGCCGCACCCAGCAGCGCGACCGTCGCACCCGCGGCCCCCGCCGCCGTCGCGTCCTTGCGCCCCAGCCGCCGCCCGGCGACCGTGTGCCGCCCGGCGACCTCCTCCAGCAGCTCCGCGAGCACCTCCTCGTTGGTCCACCGCGGCCGCCACCCGGCGTCGTGCAGCCGGCTCCCGCTCACCACCCAGGGATACATCGTGTACGCCAGATCGCCCGCGGGAGACGGGGTCAGCCCGATCCGGTGCAGCCGGGCCGCCGCCCCCAGCGCCACCGCCGACGGCAGCTCCATCCGGCGGATCCCGCTGAGCTCCTCGATCTCCTCCTGCTCCAGCCAGCCGTCGCACCCGACGGCGAGTTCTCCGTCGACCTTCTCCAGGACGGCGTGCTCCAGAGCGCTGCACAGGTCCTCGACGTGGCAGAACTGCCAGGCCGGCCGGGACCCGGCCACGACCAGCAGGCGCGGCGACTCGAAGTACCGGGTCAGGGCGGTGTCGGTACCGCCTCCCACCAGGACGGCGGGCCGCACGACGGTGACGTTGAGCCCCGGGTGCGCCCGGGGGGCCCGCCGTGCGAGCCGTTCGATCTCCAGGAGGTCGCCGACACCGGTCGCCTCCGCGGTGGCCCGCAGCTCGGCGTCCTCCGACAGGGGCAGCTCGTTGTCCGGGAGCGCGCCGTAGACCATCGCGGAGGTGCACAGCACCACCCGGTGGACGCCCGCGGCCGCCGCGGCGGTCAGCACGGTCTGCGTCCCGCGCACGTTGTACGCCGTACGCGCCGCGGGGTCGGTCTCCAGGTCGAGGTCGAGCGCCAGATGGACCACGACGTCGGCCCCGCGCAGCTTCTCCGCGATGGCCGGATCCCGTACGTCCAGGATGTGCCACTGCGCCGCGGCGCACTCACCGCGCCGCTCGTCGAGCGCGATGACCTGCTTGATCTCCTCCGAGGCGGCGAGCCGCTCGGTGAGCAGCGCTCCAACGCCGGACGCGGCACCGGTGACCGCGACGACTGGCCCGCGCGCGGCGGGATTGGTTGACTGGTTTCGCGCTGCGCGAACCTGCGGATCAGGGGAACTCACCGGGCGTCTCCAGCGGTTGTCTTCAGTAGGAACGCGAGTGACGCGTACGTACCAGGTGGCATCCATCCTGCCGCAGGCGGAGAGTCGGCGGAGCACCGAGGCCCTGACGGCCGTCGGTGTCTACGCTGGGGGTGTTATCGGGCAGCCGCGCCGCCGGAGGCAACCGGTGGCCTTACCAGCCGAGGAATCCCGTGAGTGACACCCCATTCGGATTCGGCCTTCCGCCGGAGGAGCCGGACGACGGCGACGAGGGCAAGAAGAAGGACCAGGAGAGCGGTGGTGGTCAGGGACCGGCCAACCCGTTCGGTTTCGGCGGTCTGCCCGGAGCCGGAGGCTTTGGCGGCCCCGGTGCGGACAATCCGCTCGCAGCCATGTTCGGTTCGCTGAACCCCACCGACCTGGGCGCCGCCTTCCAGCAGCTGGGCCAGATGCTCTCGTACGAGGGCGGCCCGGTGAACTGGGACATGGCCAAGCAGATCGCCCGCCAGACGGTCTCCCAGGGCACCGCGGACGGCACCAAGGACGCGAGCATCGGCCCCGCCGAGCGCACCGCGGTCCAGGAGGCCGTCCGCCTGGCCGACCTGTGGCTCGACGACGCGACGTCGCTGCCGTCGGGGGCGGGCTCGGCGGTGGCGTGGTCCCGCGCGGAGTGGGTCGAGGCGACCCTGCCCGCGTGGAAGGAGCTCGTCGACCCGGTCGCCGAGCGGGTCGGCACCGCGATGGGCGATGTCCTGCCGGAGGAGATGCAGGCCATGGCGGGCCCGCTGATCGGCATGATGCGCTCGATGGGTGGCGCCATGTTCGGCACCCAGATCGGGCAGGCCGTCGGGGTGCTCGCGGGTGAGGTCGTCGGCTCCACCGACATCGGCCTGCCGCTGGGCCCGACCGGGAAGGCCGCGCTGCTGCCGGCGAACATCGAGGCGTTCGGCAAGGACCTCGGCGTCCCCAAGGACGAGGTGCGGCTGTATCTCGCCCTGCGCGAGGCCGCCCACCAGCGCCTCTTCGCGCACGTGCCGTGGCTGCGCTCGCACCTGTACGGCGCGGTCGACGGGTACGCGCGCGGGATCAAGGTCGACACCGCCAAGCTGGAGGACGTGGTCGGCCAGTTCGACCCGCAGAACCCCGAGCAGCTCCAGGACGCCCTCCAGCAGGGCATGTTCCAGCCGGAGGACACCCCGGAGCAGAAGGCCGCCCTGGCCCGTCTGGAGACGGCTCTGGCGCTCGTGGAGGGCTGGGTGGACGCGGTGGTCCACGCGGCGGCCAAGCCCCGTCTGTCGTCCGCGGACGCGTTGCGCGAGACCCTGCGCCGCCGGCGTGCCTCGGGCGGCCCGGCCGAGCAGACCTTCGCCACGCTGATCGGTCTGGAGCTGCGTCCGCGCCGGCTGCGGGACGCCTCCCGCCTGTGGGCCTCGCTCACCGACGCGCGCGGTGTCGACGGCCGTGACGGCCTGTGGGCCCACCCGGACATGCTGCCGACCGCCTCCGACCTGGACGACCCGGACGGCTTCGTGCACCGCGAGCAGCTCGACTTCTCCGAGCTGGACAAGATGCTCGGCGAGGCGGCGGACGGCAAGCCCGACCTGAAGAAGAAGGACGACGACACCGAGTGAGCCTGCACGACGAAGCGGTCCTCGTGCTCAAGGGGTACGAGGACCAGGAGGAGCTGCGCCAGGCCTATCTGGACCATCTCGCGGCCCACCCGGACGGCGTGTGGAAGGCTTGTCACGCCGGACACATCACGGCGAGCGCCCTGGTGATCGACCCGTCACGCGGGCAGGTCCTGCTCACCCTCCACAAGAAGTTGCGGATGTGGCTCCAGATGGGCGGTCACTGCGAGCCGGCCGACACGTCCCTGGAGGCGGCCGCCCTGCGTGAGGCGACGGAGGAGTCCGGTGTCGCCGGTCTGACCCTGCTGCCGGGCGGCCCGGTCCGCCTCGACCGGCACCCCATCCCGGCGCCCTGTCACTGGCACTTCGACGTCCAGTACGCGGCCCTCGCCCCGGCGGGCGCCGTGGCGGCGATCAGCGAGGAGTCCCTGGAGGTGCGCTGGTTCGCCTACGACGAGGTGGCGGGCGTGGCGGACGAGTCCGTCGTACGCCTGCTGGAGGCCACGCGCGCGAGGTTGTGAGCCTCTTCCCGGCGCTCTTGTGAGGGGCGCCCGGCGATGGCGGGCGCCCCTTGCGCGGGCCTAGCTGTTGCTGCCCCCGAGGGAGTTGCCGCGCATGCCGAACTGGCCGAGCACCCCGCCGTTGCGCATGCCCTGCGGCGGCAGGAGCTCACTGGGCTGCACCAGGACGTGGCCGGTGCCGCCGAAGTGCATCTCCCAGCCCTCGCCGGTCGTGCCCCGGCGGCGCCACACCCCGGAGGTGGAGGTCGGCGCCTGGAGCTGGGTGCGCAGGGACGTGGACCAGGCGATGACGGCGTCGGAGTCGACGCAGACGTTCTTGTCCGGTCCCACCTCGAGGACCAGCGGTTCGCCCGAGGTCATCAGCACGACCTGACCGGAGCCGGACAGCTCCAGGTTGTAGGCGCCCGCGGAGGCCACCTCGACGGCGCTGTCCACGGCGACGATGCCGACGCCGAGGGAGCCGTCGAAGGCGAGGATGTAGGAGCTGTCGACGGTGATGCCGCGGCCGACCTCCATGATGTGCAGGTGCTGGGCGAGGTTCGCCAGGTAGACGATGCCGTTGCCCTTGCAGCGCATGAGGTCGAGGCCCTCGCCGGTCATCCGCTCGACGTTGCGCCAGCTGCGGTTGCGGTACTGGCTGTCGAACTCGACCTGCCCCTCGAAGGCCACCATGGCGCCCTGCCGGGCGAGCACGGGGCTGCTGCCCTGGGTGACGTCGGTCTTCAGGAGCTGCGGGTTCTGCAGGGTGTAGCGCCCGGTCGACTCGACCGGGACGTGTGCGAAGAGTGTGCTGTGCATGGTGCTAAGTGCTCCCCTCAGCCCCGGATCTTGAATCGGTCGCCGGTGTCCTCGCTCGGCTGGACGACCACGAAGCCCTGCCCCTTGAAACCGATCTGGAAGGCCTCGCCGCTGCCGCGTCCGATGAGGGCGCTCGCCTTGATGGTCCGGCGGGCCTTCATCTCCAGGCCGGTCGTCCAGGCGACGAGCGCGTCCGGGTCGACGTAGGTCTCGCGTTCGGCGCAGTCCAGGGCCATCGGGATGCCCCGGCTGACCAGTGCGACCCAGCCGGTGCCCTTGATGACGAGGTTGGTCAGGCCGGAGCCGGAGAGCTTCGCGAGTCCCTTGACCGGCTCGATGGCCAGTTCCAGCGAGGCGTCGCAGGCCAGCAGGGTGGCGCCGTTGACGGACAATGCCTCGCCGTTCAGGTGCAGGACGAGGATGTCGCCGCCGTAGTCGGCGAGGTACAGGTCGCCGTCGCCGCGGGCCAGCATCAGCCGGCCGCCCTCTCCGGTGACCATCTCCTCCGCCGAGCGGCGCAGGCTCGCGGGCGCCCCGTCGAACTGCACATAGCCGTCGTAGGCGATCATGGAGCCGGCCTTGGCGATCAGGTCCTGCCCGGTGACCATGGTGACCTTGAGCGTCTTGGAGCTGTGCACACTCATGCGGACGCCGGTCGCGGCGGCGCGGTGCGCACTCAGAGTCTGGGAGTCCATGGCCTCACACCTCGAAGGGCTGTACGACGACGAAGTTGCCGGGGGCGCCGCGGAACTGGAGGTTCACGGCCTCGGTGGTCTGCCGGGCGTACCCGGAGCGGCGCAGCCTGAGCGAGGTCGTGGTGACCGCCTGCGCGCCGGCCGACCAGGCGATGACGGCGTTGCCGTCGACGTAGGTGGCCGCGCCGACGGGCAGGACGACGGGCACCCCGCGGGTCTTGACGACGACCGCTCCGGTGCCGGAGAAGAGCATGCTGAAGAAGCCCCCGCCGGGCAGTCCCGCGCCTTCGATGCGGCGGACCTCGGTCTCCAGGGTCTCGTCGAAGGCCAGCACGCCCTGGGCGCTGGTGTAGAGCTGCTCGCCCTGGAGGCGGATCACGAAGACGCGGCTGGCCTCGTCGGCGAGGAACACCTCGCCGTTGCCGGTGCAGCGCATCAGGGACATGCCCTGGCCGGTGAGGGCGCCGGTGAGCTTGCCGAGCAGGCCCGAGCCCTTGTGGGCGAAGTCGATGTCGCCCTGGTAGGCGACCATGCTGCCCTGCTTGGCGAGGATGGGCGCGTCCTTGGTGAGGGTGGCCCGCACCAGGTTCTGGTTCTGCTCGGTCCAGCGGTCGCCCACGGGGGCTTCCGCGTACTTCGTGAGCACCACCCGGACGTTGGCCTCCGGCGGCACCGGTGCGAGCTGGGTGCCGCCGCCGAAGGGCTGCGCCTGGCCGGGGAAGGCGCCGGGCGCGCCGGGGGGCGCGAACTGACCGGCGACGGCGCCCGGAGGCGTGAACTGACCCGCGGGCGCGCCGGGAGGCGCGTACTGACCCGCCGGAGGGGCTCCGGGCGGTGTCGGGGTCTGCCCCGGAGGAGTGAACATCTGGGGGCTCGTCGGCGCGGCGGGCGCGGGCGCGGCGACCGTCGGAGCGGTGTGGACGGACGGGGTGGCCGCGGAGGCCGGCGGCGCGCCGAACGAAGGGGCGGGAGCGGAGGTCTGCGGGGGCGGCGCGAAGGCCGGTGCCTGGGACTGGGCCGGAACGGCGGGCTGCTGGGGCGCGGACGCGGGCTCCTCCTCGGCGACCTCGCCGCCGAAGTTCTTCAGCAGCGCGTCCAGGCCGCCGTCGAAGCCCTGGCCGACCGCGGCGAACCGCCAGACGTCCTTCAGATACAGGTCGCCCACCATCACGGCCCGCTCGGTGGAGAACTCGCTGCCGTCGAACGGGTACCGGGCCACTTCCTCGCCGCCGGCGACGATCCGGAGGTAGCCCGGGCCGATCTGCGACATCTGGCCGGCGCCGTCGATGGTCGCCGTGAACGACAGCTTCTGGATCTGCGGCGGAATCCGGTCGAGCGTGACCCGGAACGACTCCGTGTCGCCCGACTGCGCGCCCAGGAGCTGGATGGAGTCCTCGGGGGACTTCGGCTGGTTGAAGAAGATGAAGTAGCGGTCGTCCGAGAGCTGTTCGTCGGCGTCGAGGCCGAAGCAGCTGATGTCGAAGGTCAGTCCGGGGCCGGAGATCTGTACGCCCACGTACAGGTCCGTGCCCGCGGTCAGGTCACTGATCTTGGCCTTGTGGCCGCGTTGGAATTCCCTGGCCATGCGTAACGACCGTCCCCCATCCCGAATGCGAGTGCGTCGCGACAGGCTAACGGCAAACTCGGACACCGGTGGAGGTCGGTACAGATCCGGTACAAAAACCCGTTCGGGTCGTCGGTCACTCTCCGCGGACGTCCGAGAGATGCGGCAACCGGTCCGCGGCGACCACGCCCTCGAGGTAGCCCTTGGCCCGCTCGGTGCGCGGATAGGCCTCCAGCAACCGCCAGAAACGGGGCCCGTGGCCGGGCACGAGCAGATGGGCGAGCTCATGGAGCAGGACGTAGTCGACGACGTACTCCGGCATGCCCTGGAGCCGGTGCGAGAGCCGGATGCTGCCCTCGGACGGGGTGCACGAACCCCAGCGGGTGTTCTGGTTGGTGACCCAGCGGACCGAGGCGGGCCGTGCCCGGCCGTCGAAGTACTGGGCCGACAGCCGCTGGGCGCGCTCGGAGAGCTCGCTGTCGCCGAGGACCCGCTTGCTCTCCTGGGCGGCCAGCTTGTCGAGCATGACGCTCACCCAGCGCTGCTCCTCCGCCTCGGACATCCGGGCAGGGATGAGCACGACGGTGCGATCGCCCTCGCGGTACGCGGAGACCGTCCGGCGACGGCGGCTGCTCCTGCGCACCTCGATCGCGCTCGCCACCGAGCCGCTCGGCGGCAGGCTCGTCGTGCTGCGCTGTGGCGTTCCGGCGCTGTGCAGTGGGTCGGCGGGCACGCCCCGACGTTACCCGCTGCACCTGGGGGAAGTCCCGACTCCGGGACGGTTCGGTTCCGATCGCCCGCCATGCGTCCGATTTGTACGACGAATACTCCTCACCTGTGGACAACTTTCGGCACCCGTCCCGCGGCTCGGGGCATGCTGGCATCGCCGCCACGGCCGCGACCGACCGTCGCCCGGGCTCCGGCGGCGGACGGGGACGTTCTACGAGGGCTACGGGGGCCTGTCATGCAAGCAGTGGTTCCGCACGCGCACACCATGGTTCCGCGGATGAAGCCCGCGTTCCGGCGCGGCTGGCGCGACCTCAACACCGTGCAGTTCGGGATGACCCCGGCGCACGCGCTGACGCTGGGCCCGGTCGACACGGCGACGGGCAGCTTCCTCGACCTGCTCAACGGCACGCGCGGCCTGCCGCTGCTGCGGGAGGAGGCCCGCCGTATGGATCTGCCCGACGGCCATGTCGACACGCTGGTGGGACGGCTGGCGCGGGCCGGGCTCGTCGACGACGCGAGGGGCGGCGGGCCGGCCGCGGACGCGCTGCGGGAGAACAAGAAGGTCCTCGACCGGCTGGCACCCGACCTGGCGTCCCTCTCGCTGACCACCTCGGAACCGGGTGACGCGATGCGACTCCTGGCGGCCCGCCGCGCACTGCGGGTGCAGGTCAGAGGGGCCGGCCGGGTGGGCGTGGCGCTGGCCGCGCTGCTCTCGGGGGCCGGTGTCGGAGAGGTCGACGTGCGGGACGGCGGCCTGGTCGAGCCGGGGGACGTCGCCCCGGGCGGGCTGCCCGCGGCCGCCGTCGGCGACCGCAGGGACCTCGCCGCCCGCCGGGCGGTCTCCGCGGCGGCTCCGGGACGGCCACCGCGTCAGGGCTCCCGGGCCTCGGTGACGGCGGACGACCCCGGGTTCTCCCTGGTCGTCCTCGCCCCGCGGGACGACGTCGACGTCCACGCGCCCGCCCCGGCCGCCGGCGAGCCCCTCGTCCGCTCCGGCACCCCTCATCTGTACGCCGGTGTGGTCGAGGCGACGGGAGTGGTCGGCCCCCTCGTCCTGCCGGGCGAGACGGGCTGCGCCGGCTGTCTCCACGAGACGCGGGCCGACCGCGACCCGGCCTGGCCCAGGCTGGTGGCCCAGTGGCGCTCGGGCAGCAGAAGGCTTCCGGCACGCCCTTGCGACCTGGCCCTGGCCATGACGGTCGCCGGCCTCGCGGCCGCGCACGCCCTGGCCTTCCTGGACGGGCGGGTCCCGTCCGGCGCGGGCGCCCGCTGGGAGGTCTCGCTGCCCGGTCTGACCTGGCACGCGCGCCCGGTCCTGCCGCATCCGGCATGCCCGTGCGGGGCCGCGGAGAAAGGTAAGGGAGAACACACCTCCAAGGAGGAGGCTGCGCACGAGACAATGTCGGAGCAACGGTCGTCGGAGGAGTTGTGCCGCGAGGCAACCGCGCCACGGCCGGCTGGGACCTGGAGGGCGCATGTCTGATCTTCCCCGGAAGGCGGTCACCCGGACCGCCAAGCTCGCCGCGCTCCCGCTCGGCTTCGCCGGGCGGGCCACCTGGGGACTCGGCAAGCGGATCGTGGGCGAGTCCGCGGAGATCGTCGGCCGCGAGCTGCAGCAGCGCACCGCGGACCAGTTGTTCAAGGTGCTCGGGGAGCTGAAGGGCGGGGCCATGAAGTTCGGCCAGGCCCTGTCCGTCTTCGAGTCGGCGCTCCCCGAGGAGGTCGCGGGTCCGTACCGCGCGGCCCTGACCAAGCTCCAGGAAGCGGCGCCACCGATGCCGACCCGCACCGTGCACACGGTGCTGGAGGAGCGGCTGGGCGAGGACTGGCAGGAGCTGTTCGCCGAGTTCGACGACAAGCCCTCCGCCGCGGCGTCGATCGGCCAAGTGCACCGGGCCGTGTGGCACGACGGGCGCGAGGTGGCGGTCAAGGTCCAGTACCCGGGGGCCGGTGAGGCCCTGCTGTCCGACCTGAACCAACTGGGGCGGTTCGCCCGCCTGTTGGGGCCCCTGGTCCCCGGCATCGACATCAAGCCCCTGATCACCGAGCTGCGCGACCGGGTCTCGGAGGAGCTCGACTACGGCCTGGAGGCACAGGCCCAGCAGGCCCATGCCGAGGAGTTCGCGGACGATCCGGACGTCGTGGTGCCGGCCGTGGTCCACCAGAGCGACCAGGTCCTGATCACCGAGTGGATCGACGGGGTGCCCCTGTCGGAGGTGATCTCCGACGGCACCCAGGAGCAGCGCGACCGCGCCGGGCAGCTCCTGGCCCGGTTCCTGTTCTCCGGCCCCGCCCGCACCGGCCTGCTGCACGCCGACCCGCACCCGGGCAACTTCCGGCTCCTGCCCGGCGGACCGGACGGCGAGGACGACTGGCGTCTGGGCGTCCTGGACTTCGGCACGGTCGACCGGCTCCCGGGCGGTCTTCCGGACACCATCGGCACCTGCCTGAGCATGACGCTGGACGGCGAGGCGGAGGCGGTCTACGAGCTGCTCTGCACGGAGGGCTTCGTCAAGGAGTCCATAGAGCTGGAGCCGGACGCCGTCCTCGACTACCTCCTGCCCATCATCGAACCGGCCGAGGTCGACGAGTTCACCTTCACCCGCGGCTGGATGCGCAGCCAGGCCGCCCGGATCGCCGACCCCCGCTCCCCCGCCCACCAGCTGGGCAAACAGCTCAACCTGCCCCCGGCGTACCTGCTGATCCACCGGGTCACGCTGAGCACCATCGGCGTCCTGTGCCAGCTGGGTGCGACGGTCCGGCTGCGTGAGGAGCTGGAGGAGTGGCTGCCGGGGTTCCTGCCGGAGGAGGACGAGGACGAGCAGGAGGCCGCGGAGGCCTGAGCCGGGTCGACGTCGGCCCGGCCTACCACCAGGCCGAGTCGAGCCGCCCCTCGATGGCCCGCAGGTTCTCCCGGGAGCAGGTGTCGCAGAAGTACTGGCGGACGCCGTTCTCCACGGAGCAGGTCCAGGTGGGCGGTGGGCCCTCGGCCGGCGTGCCGCAGCGGGCGCAGACGAGGGGCGGCGGCTTCGTCTCGGTCTCGCCGCCGCCGCTGGGACCTCCGTCGTGCCCGTGGTCTCCGTCGTGCCCGTGGTCTCCGGGAGGACTTGTCACCCGGCGACGATAACGTCCGACCCGACGGTTCGGCCCGCACAACGCACCGCGGGGGCCGGTCCGTTCGGACGGACCGACCCCCGCGGGAACTACCGGGTCGTGTTACTGCATGACGGCCATGGCGAGCGCACGGCGAGCACGCAGCGAGGCGCGCTCGGCCCGGCGCTGCATCCGGCGGGCGGTCACCAGGCGGATCGCCCGGCGTTCCTGCTCGGCCTCATGCAGCCGGTCGCGCATATGCGCGCGAGCCAGGGCTTCTGGGATGAGTTGCATCTCTCGGGTCCTGTTCTGACGCGAGTCGTTCGCGTCGGTGGAAGTGAAGTCTGGGATCGCGGAGCCGGCGGGCTCGCTGGTGGACGGCTTCATCGGGGCCTGCTTCGTGGGGTCGTTCGTGAGGGGGCGGTCGATCGTTCCTGCGGTGTTCATGCCGTGACCGGGTTCTTGCGCGGGCGACCACGCGGCCGCTTCCGGGCGACGACGACACCCTGGACGAACAGCTCTCCACCCCAGACGCCCCAGGGCTCACGCCGCTCCTTGGCGCCGGCGAGGCAGGCCTCCATCAGCGGGCAGGTGCGGCAGAGGGACTTGGCGTACTCGACGTCGGCCGGCGACTCGGCGAAGAAGACCTCCGGGTCGTAGGAACGGCAGGGGACGGGTACGCCGAGGTTCTCGATGGCGTCGTCGAGCGCGGTGAGCGCGGTGAGCGGGATCAAGGTGGAGTCCTCCGTGAGGCCGGGCGGGGGGATCGTTTCGGAAGGCGGTACGGACGGGGCGTGCGCTTCGAGTTGCACGGTTTCGTCTTCCTCGTCTGTTCGGTCCGGCCCTGTGGGACCGGTAGTCGCTTGGTACCGGGTTCTTTTCTTGTCCCGAGGCCCCTTCGCTCCGCTCTCCCCGTTCGGGGAAAACAGAAGGGCCGCGGATCCCGGATGGGGTTCCGCGGCCCTGAAGGCGCCGGCCTGATCGGCGATCAGGCTGGATCACTCCAGGGTTCTGGCCCACGGAAGGCCCACATCAGGTGGTGCTGCGTCGTCTGCTTCCGGAATCCGGCACCGGCCGCCGCAAAGGCATAGGCATGCGCCTGTGCCACTACTGCTTCCAGTGCCTTGGTCGGTCGCTCATTGCGCTCACGGACGGGAAGGACCGCGAGAGACATGGAGGACGCCGGACGCACGGCAGGAATGCCGGACACACCGGTGCCCAGGTTCGAAACGCCGAGCATGCACGCGGAGACGACCGAGCGATCGGTCATTTTGGCGGTGCTGATGGCCTTGGTGCTGTTGATGCTGATCACTTCAATCGCCTCCTCTCGGCGTCTCTGGGGACGGCGGTGCGAGCCGCTGTCCGGCGGAAATGCAAGTAGAACACGGAATCGGGGCCTCCGAGAAGGCCTCCGTCCCCGTGGCTAAGAACCTATGGGGATTGCTGGGGCATGCGCAAACTATTTTTTCGACGAGTTGGGATCAGTCGTCGTCCTCTTCCTCCGCAATCTCCTGGCCTGCGCAGATGGTCAGCACATCGGCTCCGTAGCGGTTGAGCTTGCGCACGCCGACGCCCGGGATCCGCGCCAACTGGTGCTCGTCGTCGGGGACGGCCTCGGCGATCGCCATCAGGGTCTTGTCCGTGAAGACACAGAAGGCCGGCTGTCCGCTGCGCTGGGCCTGTACGGCACGCCAGTCACGCAGCCGCTCATAGAGCCCCTCGTCCATGTCGGAGGGGCAGTCCTCGCAACGCATCAGCTTCATCTCGCCCGCGTCGGTGAGCGTGCGCCCGCACACCCGGCAGCGCGCCGGGGTGCGCTGGGTGCGTCGGGGAGCGGCGCTGACGGCACCGGCGAAACCGCGCTCGACGCCTCCGGGACCGCCGCCCGCGGTCCGTCCCGTGGTGGCGGTGGAGCCGGGGCGCAGCCCGTCGAGGAAGCGGCTGGGGCGGCGGTTGGGGCGGCCGCCGGGCGAGCGGGAGAGCGACCAGGAGACATGGAGTCGCTCGCGGGCGCGGGTGACGCCGACGTAGAGGAGCCGCCGCTCCTCCTCGATCTGCTCGTCGGTCTTCGCGTAGGTGATCGGCATCATGCCCTCGGCGACACCGACCAGGAACACGGCATCCCATTCCAGGCCCTTGGCCGAGTGCAGGGAGGCGAGGGTGACGCCCTCGACGGTGGGGGCGTGCTGGGCACTGACCCGCTCGTCGAGCTCGGCCACCAGGTCGTTCAGTCCGGCACCGGGGCGGGCGGCGGCGAAGTCCTGCGCGAGGTTCACCAGGGCGGCCAGCGATTCCCAGCGCTCCCTGACCGCCCCGGAGCCGGCCGGCGGCTCGGTGGTCCAGCCCTCGCCCGACAGCACGGCACGCACCTGGGAGGGCAGGTCGACGACGTCGTCCAGCTGTGCGTCGTTGCCGCCGAAGCGGGCCGCGCCCCGGAGGTTGACGAGGGCCCTGCGCACCTCGGGCCGGTCGAAGAACCGCTCGGCGCCGCGCAGTTGGTAGGGCACTCCGGCGTCGGCGAGGGCCTGTTCGTAGGTCTCGGACTGGGAGTTGGTGCGGAACAGGACGGCGATCTCGCTGGCCCGGACGCCCGCGTCCATGAGCTCCCGGATGCGCCGGGCGGCGCCCTCGGCCTCGGCGGGCTCGTCGGTGTACTCGGTGTAGACGGGCTCGGGGCCGGGACGGCGCTGGGAGATCAGTTCCAGCCGGTGGTCGGCGGCGCGGCCGCGGGCCTGGGCGAGTAGGCCGTTGGCGAGATGGACGACCTGGGGGGTGGAGCGGTAGTCGCGGACCAGCTTGACGACGGTGGCGCCGGGGTGGCGGGTGCGGAAGTCGAGCAGATGGTCGGGAGTTGCGCCAGTGAACGAGTAGATCGTCTGGCTGGCGTCACCCACGACGCACAGGCTGTCGCGCTGCCCGAGCCACAGCTCCAGCAGGCGCTGCTGGAGGGGGCTGACGTCCTGGTACTCGTCGACGACGAAGTGCTGGTACTGGGAGCGGACCTGTTCGGCGATGTCGTGCCGGTCCTGCAGGATGGCGACGGTCAGCAGCAGGACGTCCTCGAAGTCGATGACGGCGCGGTCGCGCTTGAGGTCCTCGTAGGCGGCGTAGAGCTGGGCGATCTCGGCCGCGGCGCGCGGGGTCTCACGGCCGGCCCTTCGCGGCTGCGAGGGCGTAGTCGGAGGGCACGGTCTGGGTGACCTTGGACCACTCGATCTCGCCGGTGACGTCCCGCAGCTCGCCCCGGTCGAGGCGGATGCGGCAGGCGGCGGCCGCGTCGGCGACGAGCTGGATCTTGCGGTCGACGAGCCGGGGCATGGAGCCACCGACCGCTTTCGGCCAGAAGTACTGGAGCTGGCGCAGGGCCGCCGAGTGGAACGTGCGCGCCTGGACGCCCGTGGCCCCCAGCTGGCGCAGCCGCCCGCGCATCTCCCCGGCGGCGCGGTTGGTGAAGGTGACGGCGAGCACGCTGGAGGGCTGGAGGATTCCGGCCCGCACCCCGTAGGCGATGCGGTGGGTGATGGCCCGGGTCTTGCCGGTGCCGGCGCCCGCCAGTACGCACACCGGCCCGTGCAGGGCGGTGGCCACCTCGCGCTGTTCGGGGTCGAGCCCTTCGAGCACCGCGTCGGCCGAGTCCGGTGTGCGCGGGAAGAGCGTGGAGTGCGTTGCTGCTGTCACATGGCCATGCTGCCAGGTCGGCGGAGACGGGTGAGCCGGTTGTCCACAGGCAGGTAGCCGCAGTCGTACTAATGCGGCAGGCGTCACCCGGCCGGGCACCCCGGGTCGGGAATGGCGTCCCGGCCGTGTGCGTTGCCGCCTCGGAGGACCTCTTCCCCCGAGTCACCGAAGGAGCGCGCGAGACATGCAGGGCACTGTGACGATGTACAGCACCACCTGGTGCGGTTACTGCCAGCGGCTGAAGAAGCAGCTGGACCGCGAGGGCATCGCGTACACCGAGATCAACATCGAGCAGGACCCGGCGTCCGCGGCCTTCGTGGAGCAGGCGAACGGCGGGAACCAGACGGTTCCCACAGTGCTGTTCGCCGACGGTTCGACGCTCACGAACCCGTCGCTGGCGCAGGTGAAGCAGAAGATCAGCGCGTAGGTCCCACGGCTGTGGAGGCGGTTCCTGAGGCAGCTCGGGAACCGCCTTCTTCATGGCGTCGCCGTCCTCTCAGACGAAGCTCCTCGTCGGCAGCGGCTTGCCGTACCAGAGCTCGATCAGGCGGGCCGCGATGGAGATGCCGTAGGGCGGCAGGACCTCGCCGGACTCGAAGGCGGCCTGGAGGTCGTCGCGGGAGAACCAGCGGGCTTCGTGGATCTCGTCGCCGTCGACGTCGATGTCGGTGGAGGTGGCGCGGGCCATGAAGCCGAGCATGAGGCTGGAGGGGAACGGCCAGGGCTGGCTCGCGACGTACTCGACCGGGCCGACGGTGATGCCGGCCTCCTCGAAGACCTCGCGCCGCACCGACTGCTCGATGGACTCGCCCGGTTCGACGAAGCCGGCCAGGGTCGAGAAGCGGCCCTCCGGCCAGTGCACCTGGCGGCCGAGCAGGATGCGGTCCTCGTCGTCGGTGACGGCCATGATCACGGCCGGGTCGGTGCGCGGGTAGTGCTCGGCGCCGCAGGCGGGGCAGCGGCGGATGTGGCCGGCCGCGGCGATGACGGTGCGCTCGCCGCAGCGGGAGCAGAAGCGGTGGGTGCGCTGCCAGTTCTCCAGACCGACCGCGTGCACCATCAGGCCCGCGTCCCGCGCGGACAGCAGCAGGCCGGCCTCGCGCAGCCCGGCGGGACGCGCGGACTGGTCGATGCGGCCCGGCAGGGCGTCCTTCTGCAGGGCGAAGTAGCGGACGCCGTCCTCGTCGATGCCGAGGAAGTAGCGGTGCGCCTCGGTGAGCGGGGCCTCGAAGGACGGAGTCATGACGAGTTCGGTGCGGCCGTCCGCCGTCTCGTCGATGAGGACCTGACCGCCGGAAACCACGAAGCAGCGGGTCGTGGGGTGGCTCCACGCCGCCGCGAGCCAGGCCTCGTCGAGCCGGTGGTGCGCGGCGCGGTCGATGCCGCTGGGGGCGGTGAGCGAGACGGGACGGTCGGCGGTGTGGTCGGTCCAGGTGGTCACGGGTGCTTCCAACTCCCCCGGTGCAGCGGATTGTTTCGGCGGGCGGTTCGGCGGGACGTACGGCGCGGGGCGACTGCGTCCGGCGGGGCTTCGCGGTGCGGGGCCCTTTCAGTGTGCCCCGCGCGCGCTGCCGGTCCGGGCGGCGCGGGGCGGTCAGGGCGCATGGCTCCAGTGCTCGGCGAGATCACCCCACAGGTACGCGGTGGTCTCGACGCCCTTGAGCAGCAGATCGAGTTCGACCTTTTCGTTCGGCGCGTGCCAGCCGTCGGAGGGGACGGAGATGCCGAGGAACAGCACGGGGGCGCCGAGGACCTCCTGGAGGTCTGCCGCGGGACCCGAGCCGCCCTCGCGGGTGAAGCGGACCGGCTTGCCGAAGGCGCGGCCCATGGCCCGTACGACGGACTGGAGGGCCGGGTGGTCCAGCGGGGTCAGGCACGGGCGCGTGGCGGCGGCGAAGGTGATCTCGTGCCGGATCCCGGCGGGCACCTGTTCGGCGGCCCAGGCGCGGACGGCCTTCTCGATGTGGTCGGGGTCCTGGCCCGCGACCAGCCGGAAGGAGAGCTTGACCATGGCGGAGGCCGGGACGATCGTCTTGCTGCCGGGGCCCTGGTAGCCGCCGCCGATGCCGTTGACCTCGGCCGTGGGGCGGGCCCAGACGCGCTCCAGGGTGGTGTGTCCGCTCTCTCCGTGGGTCGCGTGCGACTTGGCGGTGCGCAGCCACTGCTTCTCGTCGAAGGGCAGTTCGGCGAAGAGCGCACGTTCGCGGTCGGTCAGCTCGACGATGCCGTCGTAGAAGCCGGGCACCGCCACGCGCGCGTGCTCGTCGTGCAGGGCGGCGACGAGGCGGGCGGCCGCCGTGGCCGGGTTGGGGACGGCACCGCCGAAGGAGCCGGAGTGGATGTCCTGGTCGGGGCCGTGGAACCGGATCTCGCACTCGGCGAGGCCGCGCATGCCGGTGCACACGGTGGGGGTGTCCTCGGCCCACATGCCGGTGTCGGAGACGATCACGGCGTCGGCGGCGAGCCTGCGCTCGTGCTCCTCGACGAGGGCGCGGAAGTGCGGGGAGCCGGACTCCTCCTCGCCCTCGACGAGCAGCTTCAGGTGCACGGCCGGGGCAGTGCGGCCGGTGGCGGCGAGATGGGCGCGGACACCGAGGGTGTGGAAGTAGACCTGGCCCTTGTCGTCGGCGGCCCCGCGCGCGTACAGACGGTCGCCGCGGACGACGGGGTCGAAGGGGTCGCTGTCCCATCCGTCCTCGCGGGCGGCGGGCTGTACGTCGTGGTGGCCGTAGACGAGGACCGTGGGCGCCGCGGGGTCGTCGGCGGGCCACTCGGCGAAGACCGCGGGCGCGCCCGCGGTCTCCCAGACCTCGGTCGTGGGGAAACCGGTCTCCTTCAGCTTGGCGGCGAGCCAGTCCGCGCTGCGGCGTACGTCGGGGGCGTGGTCGGGCTGGGCCGAGACCGACGGGATGCGCAGCCATTCGGCGAGGTCGTCGAGGAAGGCGGCGCGATGCTGCTCGATGTACGCACGGACGGCGCTGACGTCACTGTCAACGGGTTGGCTCATGGTCATGAGCCTATCGGCCCGCGCCGACATCCTCGTTGGGCGGTTCCTCACAGTTTGCTTGACCGGAGCCGTCCGGCCGCTCCGCCGATTCCGGGCTGAGCAGCCGCTCCAGGGCGGCCCGGTCCGGCAGGTTCCTGGGGCGCACGACCTCTCCGGTGCGGACGTACAGGAACGTCGCCGTGACCGATTCCACAGGCACACCCTGCCTCTCGGCCCAGGCCAGCCGGTACACGGCGAGCTGCAAAGGGTCGGCGGTGCGGGTGCGGCCGGTCTTCCAGTCGACGATCTCGTACGTCGTGGAGTCCCCGTCGGTGTGCCGGTACACGGCGTCGATACGGCCGCGGACCACGCGGCCCGCGATGGCGAGCTGGAAGGGCGTCTCCAGGCGGTAGGGGGTGCGGTGGGCGTACTCGGTGCGCTCGAAGGCGTCCTTGAGGGACTCCAGGTCGCGTTCGTCGGCGATCTCGGCGTCGCTGCCGGGCAGGTCGTCCGGCTCCAGCAGGGGCAGGGTCAGGGCTTCGAAGCGGGCCTCGACCCAGGCGTGGAAGCGGGTGCCCTGACGTGCGGCGGGTTGCGGAGGGCGCGGCATGGGGCGTGCGAGCTCCTGCGCGAGCCCGTCCGGGTCGGCGGCCAGGCGGAGCACCTGGGACGCGGTGAGCGACGCCGGCAGCGGGACGTCGGTGACGGCCTCCCGCGCGCGCAGGAGTTCGCCGGTGAGGGCGTCGAGGTCGCGGTCCCAGGAGGCGATGGCGCGGGCTTCCTCGGGGGTGAGGGGTTCCCGTTCCACCGGGTGGGGGCGGGCCGGGGCGGTGGGGATCTCCGGGGCCGTGGCCTGGTGCGGGACGGCCGGACGGTCCGTCGCGTAGGTGTCCCAGTTCTCGGAGGCGTCCTCTGCGGGCATCTCGTCCTCGAAGGGGGGCTCCTCCGGGTACGGCGGCTCGTCGTCCGGCGGCGGGGGCCAGTCCGGGTCGTCGTAGGTGTCGGGGTCGTGTACGGCCGCGGGGTGGGCGTCCGTGTGGGCGGCCAGGTCCTCCAGGTGGTCCAGGACCGTCTGGGCGGCCGCCCGGCGTCGGGCGAGGGCCAGGTCGTCCAGGGGCAGGGGCCAGACCTGGTCCTCGGTCCGGCTGTGCAGCGCGGGGTTCTCCTCGTCCTCGGCGGGCTCGTCGGCCCACGCCTCGATCTCGCCGTGGCCGGCCGCGCAGTGGTCGTGCAGGGCCTGGAGGAAGTCGGACGGCCCCCGCGGCTTCTTCTGGGTGGGCCCCCACCAGTGGCCGGAGCCGAGCAGGAGGGAGCGGGGCCGGGTGAAGGTGACGTAGCCGAGGCGGAGTTCCTCGGTGTGCTGGTGGTCCTTCATCGCCTCGTGGAAGGCCTTCATGCCGCGCGCGTCCCAGGAGCCGATGTCGGGGAGGGTGTCGCTGTCGCCGCGCAGCGCGTGCGGCAGCACCTTGCCCTGGGCGGTCCACTTCTCGCGTCCCTGGCTGCTCGGGAAGGTGCCGGTGACCAGGCCGGGGACGGCGACGACGTCCCACTCCAGGCCCTTCGACTTGTGCGCGGTGAGCACCTTGACGGTGTTCTCGCCGCCGGGCAGGGCGTTGTCGAGGCCCTTCTCGTACTGGGCGGCGGTGCGCAGGAAGCCGAGGAAGGCGAGCAGGGTCGCCTCGTTGTCCCCGGCCGCGAAGGAGGCGGCGATGTCGAGGAAGTTGGACAGGGTCTCGCGGCGGCGGGCGGCCAGCGCGTGCGGGGACGCCGACAGCTCGACCTCCAGGCCGGTGACGGCGAGGACGCGGTGCAGGACGTCCATCAGGGGGTCGGCGAGCGAGCGGCGCAGGTCGCGCAGTTCGGCGGCGAGACGCGCGAAGCGCACGCGTGCGTCCGGCGAGAAGGGCAGCCCGTCGTCGTCCTCGTCGTCGCTGTAGAGGGGTGTCTCCAGGAAGGTCTCCAGGGCGTCGGCGAGCGATATCACCTCGGCCGGGTCGACCCCCTCGACGGCCTCGGCGAGCCGGCGGTCGGGGTCGTCGTCGCCGTCCACGCGTGTGTGGGACACCAGTCGCCGGGCGCGCCTGCCGAGGAGGGCGAGGTCGCGCGGGCCGATGCGCCAGCGCGGGCCGGTCAGCAGACGGACCAGGGCGGCGTTGGCGCCGGGATCCTGGAGGACCTCGCAGACGGAGACCAGGTCGGCGACCTCGGGCAGGTGCAGCAGGCCCGACAGGCCGACCACCTCCACCGGGACGTCCCGCTCGACCAACGCGCCCTGGATCTCGGCGAAGTCGGTCGCCGTGCGGCACAGGACGGCGATCTCGCCGGGTTCCTTGCCGGTGCGTACGAGGTGGGCGATGGAGTCGGCGAGCCAGTCGATCTCCTCGGCATGGCTGGGCAGGAGGGCGCAGCGCACCAGTCCGTCGCGTTCGGCGCCGGGGGCGGGGCGGAGGGCCTCCACGCCCGCGTGCATGGCGCGCAGGGGTTCGGCGAGGCCGTTGGCGAGGTCGAGGAGGCGGCCGCCGCTGCGGCGGTTCTCGCTGAGCGCCTGGCGAGTGGCGGGGGTGCCGTCGGGGTGGGCGAAGTGCTCGGGGAAGTCGTCGAGGTTGGCGACGGAGGCTCCGCGCCAGCCGTAGATGGCCTGGCAGGGGTCGCCGACGGCGGTGACCGGGTGGCCGGTGCCCCCGCCGAACAGGCCCGCCAGCAGGACGCGCTGGGCGACCGAGGTGTCCTGGTACTCGTCGAGCAGCACCACCCTGAACTCGTCGCGCAGGACGCGGCCCACCTCCTCGATCCCCGCGAGGTGTGCGGACAGGGCGATCTGGTCGCCGAAGTCGAGCAGGTCGCGTTCGCGTTTGGCGGCGCGGTAGCGGACGACCAGGTCGGCGAGTTCACGGCGGGCGGCGGCCGCCTCGGGGACCTTGCGCAGGGCGTCGTTGGTGAGCTTGGCGCCCTGGAGGGTCAGCAGCAGCTCGGCGTCGTGGGCCCGCAGCCGCTCGGGGCGGACCAGATGCTCGGCGAGTTCGGCGTCGAGGGCGAGGAGGTCGCTGACCAGGTCGGCGAAGGAGCGGGTCAGGGCCGGGTAGGGGCCGGGGGCCTCGCGCAGCACGCGTGCGGCGAGCTGGTAGCGGGTGGCGTCGGCGAGGAGGCGGGAGGTCGGTTCGAGGCCGATGCGCAGGCCGTGGTCGGTCAGCAGGCGGCCCGCGAAGGCGTGGTAGGTGGAGATCACGGGTTCGCCCGGCGGGTTGTCCGGGTCGATGACGTCGGGGTCGGTGACGCCCGCCTTGATGAGCGCCTTGCGGACGCGCTCGGCGAGTTCACCGGCGGCCTTGTTGGTGAAGGTGAGGCCGAGGACCTGTTCGGGGGCGACCTGGCCGGTGCCGACCAGCCAGACCACGCGGGCCGCCATCACCGTCGTCTTGCCCGAGCCGGCACCGGCGACGATCACCTGCGGGGCGGGCGGCGCGATGATGCAGGCCGTCTGCTCCGGGGTGAACGGGATGCCGAGGAGCTCCTTGAGCTGATCGGGATCGGTGATACGGGCGGGCATGTCGCAGAGGCTAGCGGCGTGCACTGACAGCGGAGGACGAATCGCCCTCCGGTCCCGAAGATGCGCAGGTCAGCACGTGTGGTGCGACTGATCACACCGGCATGCTCACCTCACTCCACCACATGCCGGCCCTCCGGCTGGACGCTGCACGAGGCCCGGAACGCGCAGTGGGAGCAGTGCTGTCCCGCGCTCGGCGTGAACCGTTCGTCGAGGACCTTGCCGGCGGCCGTGGCGAGCAGGTCGCCGACCCATTCCCCTTCCAGCGGCTCCTGCGCCTGCACCTTGGGGAGGGCTTCGCCGCCGTCCCTTTTGGGGGCGCCCTGGCGCAGCTGGACGAGTTCGGCGCCGCCCGGCTCGGGCCGTACGCCGTCGAAGGCCTCGTCGACGGCGCCCTCGCGGACGGCGAGCTGGTAGACGGCGAGCTGCGGGTGGCGTTCCACTTCGGCGGAACTCACCGGCTGCTTGCCGGTCTTGAAGTCGACGACGTACGCGCGGCCCTCGCCGTCCGCCTCGACGCGGTCCATCTGGCCGCGGATGCGCACCTCGACCTCGCCGGCTTCGAGAGTGACGTCGAAGTCGTGTTCGCTGGCCACCGGTGTCCGGCCGGTGCGGTCCATGACGTGCCACTTGAGGAAGCGTTCGAGCGCCACGCGCGCGTTCTCCTTCTCCTGCGCCGACTTCCAGGGCGCGTCGAAGGCGAGCGCGTTCCACACGGAGTCCAGGCGCTCCATGAGGACGTCGAGGTCGGCGGGGGTGTGCCCGGAGGCGACCTCGTCGGCGAGGACGTGCACGACGTTGCCGAAGCCCTGGGCGACGGTCGCGGGCGCGTCGGCCTTCACCTCGCGGCCCAGGAACCACTGCAGGGCGCAGGTGTTGGCGAGCTGGTCGAGGGCGCTGCCGGAGAGCACGACGGGCTGGTCCCGGTTGCGCAGCGGCACCTTGGACTCGGTCGGCTCGAACATGCCCCACCAGCGGTAGGGGTGGGCCGAGGGGACGAGCGGGCGGCCGTCCTCGTCGGCGAGTGCGGCGAGCCGGGCCAGCCGGCGGGCGGCGGCCTCCCTCAGGGTGTCGGAGACACGCGGGTCGACGACGGTGGCGCGGAGCTCGGCGACCAGGGCGGCGACCGACAGGGGGCGCCGCGGGCGGCCGGTCACGTCCTTGGGTTCGACGCCGAGTTCGGTCAGGAAGCGGGAGGGCTGGTCGCCGTCGTCGGCGGGTGCCTTCACCGCGGTGACGACGAGCCGCTCACGCGCGCGCGTGGCGGCCACGTAGAACAGGCGGCGCTCCTCGGCGAGCAGCGCGCCCGGGGTGAGCGGATCGGCGAGTCCGTCCCGGCCGATGCGGTCGGCCTCCAGGAGGGAGCCACGACGGCGCAGGTCCGGCCACAGGCCCTCCTGGACGCCCGCGACGACGACCAGCCGCCACTCCAGCCCCTTGGAGCGGTGCGCGGTCATCAGGCGGACGGCGTCGGGGCGTACGGCACGCCGGGTGAGGGTGTCGGCGGCGATGTCCTCGGCGTCGATCTCCTCCAGGAAGTTCAGGGCGCCGCGCCCTCCGGTGCGCTCCTCCGCGCGCGCGGCGGTCGCGAACAGCGCGCACACGGCGTCGAGATCCCGGTCCGCGTTGCGCCCCGCGGCCCCGCCGCGCCGGGCGGCCCGCTCCAGCCGCCCCGGCCAGGGTGTGCCCTCCCACAGGTCCCACAGCGCCTCCTCGGCACTGCCGCCCTTCGCAAGGCGTTCACGGGCCTTGCCGAGCAGCGCGCCGAGCCGCTGGGCTCCACGCGCGTACGCGGGGTCGTGCACGGCCAGCCGTTCGGGCTCGGCGAGGGCCCGCGCGAGCAGCACGTCGGAGGGCGGCGGCAGGGCGTTGCCCGCGGCCCGCTCCTCGTCCCGCAGGGCCCGCCCGAGGCGACGCAGGTCGGCGGCGTCCATTCCGGCGAGGGGGGAGGCGAGGAGGGTGAGAGCGGTCTCGGTGTCGAGCCAGGAGAGCGCCGACGGCGGGGCCTCGGCATCCGACGGCGACTCCTCAGGTACGGACTCCTCAGGTGCGGACGCTTGAGGTACGGACTCCTCGTCCGCCGACCGCGCCCCGGAGGCACCTTCCTCGTCCGACCGTGCCTCCTCACGCCGTACGGCACTCCCCGCCGCCTCCGCCATAGCCACCGCCCTGAGGGCCGTCAGCAGTGGCGCCACCGCCGGTTCGTGGCGCAGGGGCAGGTCGTCGCCGTCGATGTCGAGGGGGACGCCGGCCGCGGTGAGCGCGCGGCGCACCGTGGGGATCGTGCGCGAGCCGGCACGGACCAGGACGGCCATCTCGCCCCACGGGACGCCGTCCTCCAGGTGTGCCCTGCGCAGGATGTCCGCGATGTTGTCGAGCTCGGTGCCGGGGGTCGGGTAGGTGAAGACCTCGACGCGCCCGCCCTCACGGACGGGGGCGAGTTCGCGGTGGGCGCGGACCTTCTCCGCCGGCAGCCGGGTCAGGGGCATGCGCTGGGTCACCAGGCGGGTCGCGGCCAGCAGGTCGGCGCCGGAGCGGCGGGAGGTGCGCAGGACCTCCACGGGAGCCGGCCGGCCGTCCGCGCGCGGGAAGGCGTACGGGAAGTCGAGGATGCCGTTCACGTCCGCGCCCCGGAACGCGTAGATCGACTGGTCGGGGTCGCCGAAGGCGACGAGGGTGCGGCCGCCGCCGGCGAGGGCCTGCAGCAGCCGTACCTGCGCCGGATCGGTGTCCTGGTACTCGTCGACGAACACGGCGTCGTACTGGGCGGCGAGGCGCTCGGCGACCTCGGGGCGGCGGGCGAGGAGCACCGCGCGGTGGACGAGTTCGGCGTAGTCGAGGACGCCCTGGAGGTCGAGGACGTCGAGGTACTCGGCGAGGAAGGCGGCCGCGGCCCGCCAGTCCGGGCGGCCGATGCGGCGGGCGAAGGCGTCCAGGGCACCGGGGCCGAGTCCCAGTTCGCGGCTGCGGGCGAGGACCGCGCGGACCTCGTCGGCGAAACCGCGGGTGGTCAGGCAGGCGCGCAGGTCGTCCGGCCAGCGCACGTGCGCGAGGCCGAGCCTCTCCAGGTCGGGCTGGCCGGCGAGGAGTTCGCGCACGGTGACGTCCTGCTCGGGTCCCGACAGCAGCCGCAGCGGCTCCACGAACAGGTCGCTGTCCTGGTGGGCGCGGACCAGGGCGTAGCAGAACGAGTGGAAGGTCGTCGCCTGCGGAGCTCGTGCCGCCCCTGTGCGCAGCGCCATGCGGTCGCGCAGTTCGACGGCGGCCTTGCGGCTGAACGTCAGCACGAGCACGCGTGCGGGGTCCCCTCCACGGGCGATTCGTGAGGCCACCGACTCGACGAGCGTGGTGGTCTTCCCGGTGCCCGGACCTGCGAGAACGAGCAAAGGACCGTGTTCGTGCTCAACCACGGCGCGCTGTGCGGCGTCAAGACGAGGGGGAGCCACGCGGGCCGGTGGGGTACGCACCAGTCGATAAGCGCCACGGGCCCCCTGTCGCACCTGGGAGTGCGACAGACGCCTGGTGGAGGAAGAGGAGCTCACGTGGTTCGCCGGTCCTGGTGGGTGTGCTGTCGGTCGGCCCGCCGCGCGTGGAGGGCGGTGGACGGGGGATGAGGGGGACGGGTGCAGCCGACGCTACGCCGAGGCCGAGTGTGGAAGCAGGGCTTCCGCTCCTTCCCGCGGGACCCATGGGGCCCACGCGACGCTCGCGACCCGTACGTCCCTCACCCCACGAACGTACGGCATGCCACAGACGTGCCGAGTTTCCCCCGTACGGGCCCCAGGGTGCTCCCGGGCCCCCGGGATGGCGGAAGCTGTCAGGTGTGACCCTCCGCCCGATCGCCGCCGTCCCAGCGCGCACGTCTCATGTCGAGACGCGGCAGATGGCCCTCGGCGGCCCTGCTCGCCTCCTTCAGAGGCGTGCCCTCGACGCGGTAGCGGTCGAGCGCCCGCAGCTCGTGCCCCGGCAGCAGGACGCCGTCCGCGCGGACGACACGCCACCACGGGACGGCTCCGCCGTACAGGGCCATGACCCGGCCGACCTGGCGGGGGCCGCCCTCCTCCAGCCACTCGGCGACGTCGCCGTACGTCATGACGCGCCCGGGCGGAATGCGTTCGGCGACGTCGAGGACCCGCTCGGCGTACTCGGGCAGCGCGTCCGCGTACTCCGGGTGGGCGTCCTGAGGAAGGCTCTGCTCGCTCATCCGCCCCATCCTGCCCCACCCCACCGACAATGTGACGGGCTCGCGACCGTGCGTATCCCTCGCCCGGGGACGGCGCTTCCGGCAGACTGTGCGCCCCCGCATGTGCACCCTGACACCCCCGGGTGTCGGTGGGGCATGCCACCATCGTGCGGGCGGTGACTGGTGATACGAGATCAAGAAGAGACGATGAAGCCACAGGGTGTGCACCCGGAGGACGCCGAGAGCACCTCTGACGCTTCGTCGCGCCCGGACACCGCCGACGCCGAAGAGGTGCACGTCGACGCGGTCGAGAGCGACGAACCGCTGCTCCCCGCGCGCGTGCACCGGCCCTCCGACCTGATGCGGCTGCTGGTCGGCGTGCTGGCCGTGGTGGTGCTGCTCGCGATCGCCGCGTTCGCGCACGGGACCACCTCGGGCCTCGAACAGGACATCAACAAGGGCACCGGGCAGGCGCCCGACCTGCTCATCAAGATCGCCGGTCTCGCCTCCAGCATCGCGATCCTCCTGGTCCCGGTCGCGTTCGCGATCGAACGGCTGATCAAACGCGACGGACTGCGGATCGCCGACGGTGTGCTCGCCGCCGTCCTGGCCCACGGTGTGACGCTCGCCACCGACCTGTGGGTGGCCAAGGCCGCCCCGAACTCGATCCAGGAGGCGCTCACCCAGCCCTCCCCCGGTGACATCCACGCCCTCACCGACCCGGTGCACGGCTATCTGGCGCCCGTCATCGCCTATATGACGGCCGTCGGCATGTCCCGCAGGCCGCGCTGGCGGGCCGTGCTGTGGATCGTGCTGATGCTCGACGCGTTCTCGATGCTCGTCACCGGCTACACCACCCCGTTCTCGATCATCCTGACGGTGCTGATCGGCTGGACGGTCGCCTACGGCACGCTGTACGCGGTCGGCTCGCCCAACGTCCGGCCCACCGGGCAGACACTGATCGCGGGCCTCAGGACCGTCGGCTTCCGCCCGGTCAGCGCGGCCCGTGAGGAGGCCTCGGAGAGCGCGGAGAACGGCGACCGCGGCCGACGGTACTTCGTCACCCTGGAGGACGGCCCGCCGCTGGACGTGACGGTGGTGGACCGGGAGCAGCAGGCACAGGGGTTCTTCTACCGCGTGTGGCGCAACCTCACCCTGCGCGGCTTCGCCACCCGCAGCAGCCTCCAGTCGCTCAGGCAGGCGCTGGAGCAGGAGGCGCTGCTCGCCTACGCGGCGATCGCGGCCGGCGCCAACGCGCCCAAGCTGATCGCCACCTCCGAACTCGGCCCCGACGCCGTGATGCTCGTCTACGAGCACACCGGCGGGCGCACGCTCGAGTCGCTGGACGAGGAGGAGATCACCGACGAACTGCTGCGCAACACCTGGCGTCAGGTGCAGGCGCTGCAGTCGCGGCGCATCGCGCACCGCAGGCTCGCCGGTGACGCGATCTTGGTGGATCGTTCCGGCGCGGTGATCCTTACCGACCTGCGCGGCGGTGAGATCGCGGCCAGCACCCTGCTCCTCCGCATGGACGTCGCCCAGCTGGTGACGACCCTGGGACTGCTCGCGGGCGCGGAACGCGCGGTGGCCTCGGCGGTCAGCGTCCTCGGCCCCGACGCCGTGGCCGACTGTCTGCCGATGCTCCAGCCCATCGCGCTGACCCGCTCCACGCGCGCGACACTGCGCAGACTGGCCCGGGAGCGGGCCCAGCGGGAGCGCGAGGCCGTCCTGGAGGCGTCCCAGCAGGCCAAGCAGGCCCGGCTGGAGGAAGCGCCGGCGGACGCCAGGCCCGTACTCGAGAAGCCCGACAAGAAGACCGTCAAGGCGGAGGCCCGGGCGGAGAAGCGGGCCATCGACGAGGCCATCGAGGAGGCGCGCGAGGAGGACCTGCTGACGCAGATCCGCCACCAGGTGCTGCTGATCAGGCCGCAGGCTCCGGTCGAACCGGCCCGTCTGGAGCGGGTGAAGCCACGCACGCTGATCAGCTTCATCGCGGGTGCCATCGGCGCGTACTTCCTGCTGACGCAGCTCACCCACATCGAGTTCGGGCCGCTCATCGAGAACGCCGAGTGGGGCTGGGTCGCCGCCGCCGTGCTGTTCTCGGCGGGCAGCTACTTCGCCGCCGCCATGGCGCTGCTGGGCTTCGTGCCCGAGCGGGTGGGGTTCCTGCGGACGGTCGCGGCCCAGGTCGCCGGCTCCTTCGTGAAGATCGTCGCGCCGGCCGCGGTCGGCGGTGTGGCGCTCAACACCCGCTTCCTGCAACGCCAGGGAGTGCGTCCCGGGCTCGCGGTGGCCAGCGTCGGGGCCTCGCAGCTCTTCGGGCTCGGCTGCCACATCCTGATGCTGCTGTCCTTCGGCTATCTGACGGGCACCGAGAAGACGCCGTCCCTGTCGCCGTCCCGGACCGTCATCGCGGGTCTGCTGACGGTGGCGGTGCTCGTGCTGGTGGTCACCTCGGTGCCGTTCCTCAGGAAGTTCGTCGTCACGCGCGTGAGGTCGCTGTTCGCGGGGGTCGTACCGCGCATGCTGGACGTGCTCCAGCGGCCGCAGAAGCTGATCACCGGCATCGGCGGCATGCTGCTGCTGACGGCCTGCTTCGTGATGTGCCTGGACGCCTCCATCCGCGCCTTCGGCAGCGAGGGCACCTCGCTCAGCATCGCCAGCGTCGCCGTCGTCTTCCTGGCCGGCAACGCACTCGGTTCGGCCGCCCCGACACCGGGTGGCGTCGGCGCCGTGGAGGCCACCTTGACGGTCGGTCTGATCGCCGTGGGCCTCCCCAAGGAGGTCGCCGCACCGGCCGTTCTGCTCTTCCGGCTGCTGACGCTCTGGCTGCCCGTGCTGCCGGGCTGGCTGGCCTTCAACCAGCTGTCCCGCAAGGGCGCCCTCTAGCCCCTTCCGCTCCAGCCGGAACAGGTACCTCTTACGGCTCCTGCTCCGCGCGGCCCCGCGCGGGCGAGCGCAGGATGGGTTCATGCCGAATCCTCCTCGACCGCGCGTCGCCGCCCTGGCCGCCACCGCCCTGCTGCTGGCCTCAGCGCTGGCGGGCTGCGGGGACGGCTCCGAGAACGAGGACCTGTCGGCGCAGAAGCTGAACTGGAAGGACTGCCCGGCCCCCTCCCGGGCCGAGGGCGGCGGCGAGGCCCCCTCACCGCTGCCGGGCGGCGACGAGTGGCAGTGCGCCACCCTCAAGGCCCCCCTCGACTGGGCCGAGCCCAAGGGCGACACGATCGACCTCGCGCTGATCCGGGCCAGGACCAGTGGCGCCGAGGACAAGCGCATCGGCTCCCTCGTCTTCAACTTCGGCGGCCCCGGCGGCTCGGGCGTCACCACACTGCCTGCCTTCGGCCCGGACTACGCGCACCTGCGCACCCGCTACGACCTGGTGAGCTTCGACCCCCGCGGGGTCGGCCGCAGTGCCCCGGTGGAGTGCCTGAACGACCTTCAGCTGGACGTGTACTTCCAGCAGGACGCGACCCCGGACGACTCCGCCGAACGCGCCACGCTGCTGGACGACACCAAGGAGTTCAACGCGGCCTGCGAGGAGAACTCCGAGAAGATGCTCCCGCATGTGCGCACGACCGACGCGGCCCGCGACATGGACCTGATGCGCCAGGTCCTCGGTGACGACAAGCTGTACTACTTCGGCATCTCGTACGGCACCGAACTCGGCGGGGTCTACGCCCACCTGTTCCCGAAGCGCGTGGGGCGCGCGGTCTTCGACGCGGTCGTCGATCCGACGCAGGACAGCGAGCAGGGTGCGCTCGGACAGGCCAAGGGCTTCCAGCTCGCGCTCGACAACTTCGCCGAGGACTGCACCTCACAGCCTGACTGCCCTGTCGGCGACACCGCGCAGGACGTCAGGGACCGCATTGCGAAGCTGCTGGCCGACCTCGACCGGAATCCGATCCCCGGCCTCGGGCAGCGGGTGCTGACCCAGTCCGCCGCGACCAACGGCATCGCCCAGGCCCTGTACTCGAAGGACTTCTGGGAGTACCTGACCGAGGGCCTGGAGCAGGCGTACGACGGTGACGGCAGGGTGCTGATGCTGCTGTCCGACTCGCTGAACGGGCGCAGCGAGAACGGCGAGTACAGCAACATCGCCGCGGCCAACATCTCCATCAACTGCGCCGACGACAAGCCCCGGTACACCGCCGCCCAGGTCGAGCGGAAGCTGCCCGAGTTCCGTGCCGCCTCCCCGCTGTTCGGCGACTTCATGGCCTGGTCGATGGTGACCTGCACAGACTGGGCCGTGGCGGGAGCCGCCGACCATCCCGACGTGAGCGCCCCCGGCTCGGCGCCGATCCTGGTCGTGGGCAACACCGGGGACCCGGCGACCCCGTACGAGGGCGCCCGGAAGATGGTGCAGGCCCTCGGTGCGGGCGTCGGCGTCGAGCTGACCTACAAGGGGCAGGGGCACGGGGCGTACGACAGCAAGAACAAGTGTGTCCAGGACGCGGTGAACGGCTATCTCCTCAACGGGAGGACACCGGCGGCCGGGACCGTCTGCTCGTAGCCCGCAGCCGCCCCACGTTCCTCCGAAACCTGCTGGTCAGAGGGTTATCCACAGGGTCCGACGAGTGTCTCGTGATCGGCCTACCATGGCCGGACCGGCGTTCGTGGCCCGTCACGGACGACTTCGGAGGGGGACTGGAATGGGGCGTTTCGTACGGTGGGCGGCCGTGACCGCCGCGGCCGCACTGCTGGTGGCCGGCTGCAGCGGCGGCTCGTCCGGTGGCGACGAGGGCGAGGAGCGTTCGGGCAGCGCGAGGCCGACCGCGACAGGCGCGAAAGCACTGCCTGCCTCGCTGACCTCGCAGAGACCCGACTGGGAGGGCTGCAAGGCCACCGCGGACGCCTCCGCGCCCGGCCGGGACTGGCAGTGCGCGACCTTGAAGGTGCCGCTCGACTGGTCGAGGCCCGGCGGGAAGACGATCGACCTGGCGCTGATCCGTTCCCTGGCCCGCGGCGGCGACCGCATCGGCTCGCTCCTGTTCAACTTCGGCGGCCCCGGCGCGTCGGGCATCGCCGGCCTGCCCGGGTACGCCGCCACCGTCTCGCTGCTGCGCGAGCGGTACGACCTGGTGAGCTGGGACCCGCGCGGGGTCGGCGCCAGTGAGGGCGTCCGCTGCCGCGGCGACAAGGAGACGCAGGCGGCCGAAGCGGTGGACGCCACTCCCGACACCCCGGCCGAGGAACGGGCGTTCCTCAAGGACGCCGCCGACTTCGCCCGGGGCTGCCAGAGGGACGCGGGCGACCTGCTGGCCCCACGTCTCGACCACCGACACCGCGCGCGACATGGACCTCATGCGGCACGTCCTCGGTGACACCGAGCTGCACTACTTCGGCATCTCGTACGGCACCGAACTCGGCGGGGTCTACGCCCACCTGTTTCCGGAGCGCGTGGGGCGGCTGGTGCTCGACGCGGTCGTCGACCCGAGCGCCGACTCGGTGGCCCACCGCGAGAACCAGGCCCGGGGCTTCCAGCGCGCGCTCGACAACTACCTCGCCTCCACCGGCCAGGACCCCGAGACGGGAACGCGGAGGATCGCGGACCTGCTGGACCGGATCGACGCGGACCCGCTGGAGACGTACTCCGGCCGGAAGCTGACGCAGGTGCTCGCGTTCACCGGCATCGTCTGGCCGTTGTACCGCGAGGACAGCTGGCCCTCTCTGACCAGCGCTCTCGGCACGGCCGAGCAGGGGGACGGCTCCGAACTCCTGGCGCTCGCCGACGGCTACAACGAACGAGACCCGTCCGGACGCTACGGCCTGCTGCCGCAGGCACAACGGGTCATATCGTGCTTGGACGACAAGCAGCGGCCCACGCTCGCGGAGGCGAAGAGGCTGCTGCCCGAGTTCGAGAGGATCTCACCTGTGTTCGGCCCCTTCCTCGGCTGGGACGCGGCCGGCTGGTGCCACGACTGGCCGGTACCCGGGCAGTACGAGACGCCGGAGGTGAGCGCGCCCGACGCGGCACCGGTGCTGGTGATCGGCAACACGGGCGATCCGGCGACGCCCTACGAGGGCGCCCGGCGGATGGCGGACGAGTTGGGCCAGGGGGTAGGCGTGGAGCTCACCTGGAAGGGCGAGGGGCACGGGGCGTACGGCAATGGCAGCGACTGCGTGGACTCCACCGTGAACGCGTACCTGCTGAAGGGCACGGTGCCGAAGGACGGCAAGGTCTGCGCCCGGCGCCGCTGACGGAAAGGGGCCCGGCACACAGGGTGCCGAGCCCCTCCCGGGAAGGCGTGGGCCTAGTAGACCGGCTTGTGCGGCTCGATCTGGTTGACCCAGCCGATCACACCGCCACCGACGTGCACGGCGTCGGAGAAGCCCGCGGACTTCAGGACCGCGAGGACTTCCGCACTGCGGACACCCGTCTTGCAGTGCAGGACGATCTTCTTGTCCTGCGGGAGGCCCTCCAGGGCGGTGCCCATGAGGAACTCGTTCTTGGGGATCAGCCTGGCGCCCGGGATGGAGACGATCTCGTACTCGTTGATCTCGCGGACGTCGATGATCTCGATGTTCTCGCCGTCGTCGATCCACTCCTTGAGCTGCTTGGGAGTGATCGTCGCGCCGGCGGCCGCCTCCTGGGCCTCCTCGGAGACGACGCCGCAGAAGGCCTCGTAGTCGATGAGCTCGGTGACGGTCGGGTTCTCGCCGCAGACCGCGCAGTTCGGGTCCTTGCGGACCTTGACCTGGCGGTACTGCATCTCCAGGGCGTCGTAGATCATGAGACGGCCGACGAGGGGCTCACCGGTGCCGGTGAGGACCTTGATGGCCTCGGTGACCTGGATGGAACCGATGGACGCGCACAGCACGCCCAGCACGCCGCCCTCGGCGCAGGAGGGGACCATGCCCGGCGGCGGGGGCTCCGGGTAGAGGCAGCGGTAGCAGGGGCCGTGCTCGGACCAGAAGACGGAGGCCTGGCCGTCGAAGCGGTAGATCGAGCCCCAGACGTACGGCTTGTTGAGCAGCACGCACGCGTCGTTGACCAGGTAGCGGGTCGCGAAGTTGTCGGTGCCGTCGACGATCAGGTCGTACTGGCTGAAGATGTCCATCACGTTGTCGGCCTCGAGCCGCTCCTCGTGAAGGACCACGTTCACGTACGGGTTGATGCCGAGGACGGAGTCGCGGGCGGACTCGGCCTTGGAGCGGCCGATGTCGGCCTGGCTGTGGATGATCTGGCGCTGCAGGTTCGACTCGTCGACCTCGTCGAACTCCACGATGCCGAGCGTGCCGACGCCCGCCGCGGCCAGGTACATCAGCGCCGGCGAGCCCAGGCCGCCGGCGCCCACACAGAGCACCTTGGCGTTCTTCAGCCGCTTCTGCCCGTCCATCCCCACGTCGGGGATGATCAGGTGGCGGGAGTACCTGCGGACCTCGTCTACGGTGAGCTCAGAAGCGGGCTCGACCAGGGGTGGCAGCGACACGGGGACTCCGTTGGTCGGTCAATCACTACGGTTGTTCTCCCTGTAACACTGCCATGGGCTTCTTCATTCCGAGACACCCGTTCCGATCCGCGAGACGATTTCGTCCCAGTAGCCGGGCATGGTCTCCCAGGGGTCGACGCGGCCGCCGCGGTCCGTGCGGTCGGTGAACCAGATCGTGGCGGCGCCCTGCCAGCGGGCGATGCGCAGGGCCTCCTCGAGGTGCGGGCCGGGCACTCCGTGGACGAGGTGGCAGAAGCGGTCGGGCGGGTAGTCGGCGGTCCACTCGGCCACCTGGGACCAGCGGTAGTCGCTCCAGGGGCCGGAGAAGGTGATCAGTTGGTCGGCGTTCTCGGCGTAGCCGGGGTGGGGGTGGGTGCCGTGGCCGAGGACGATGTGGGCATCGTCACGGACCGCGCGGAGCGTGGCGACGGTACGGCGGATCTCGGGCAGCGCGGCGCGGTCGGTCGGGCAGCGGTCCAGGAGGAAGCCGTCGACCCGGTACCAGTCGAGGTAGCGCTGGGCCTGGGAGACCGTCTCGCCGTGGACGCGGATCCCGTGGGCGGTGTCGAGGTGGCCGAGGACGCGGACGCCGGCGTTGCGCAGTCGCCCGGCCGCTTCGAGGCAGTGCGGGTCGGGGCGGGCGCCTGGGCCGTCGGCGACGTTGAGGACGGCCCAGTGCACGGGGGTGCCGGGACGGGTGAGTTCGGCCCACTCGGCGGGGGCGACCAGGGGGTGGGCGAAGCCGGGGACACCGAGGCCGACACGCAGTTCGGTGCTCGGGGTACTTGTCTTCGTACTGGTCAGATGCGGCATGCCGCCTCCATCCAGATGTCGGCGAGGGACTCTTCGAGGTTGATGCGGGGGCGCCAGCCGAGCCGGTCGCGCGCGGTGCGCACGTCGGCCTGCTGCCAGCTGCCGCAGCCGTCGGGGTACGGGTACGCGACGGGTGCCGCGTGGTCCGATTCGGAGCGGGGGTGTCCGATGGTCGCCCTCAGCGGGCCGGGAGGGCCGTCGAGTTCGTGGAGGGCGCCGCCGTACCCGGCGACCCGGGCCAGGACGGCGGCGGCGTCGCGGAGGCGGACGGCTCGGCCCGAGCCGATGTTGATGACGCCCTGGGCGGCGGAGAGGGAGGCCGCGTGGACGGCGCGGGCCACATCGCGGACGTCGACGAAGTCTCGCTGGGCGCCGAGGCCGCCGAGCTTCAGTTCACCGTCGCCGGACTGCATGGCGCGGCGCATGGCCTCGGCGAGCCGGCCCAGCGGGGAGCCGGCGGGGGTGCCGGGGCCGGCCGGTGAGAAGACGCGCAGGACGACCGCGTCCAGACCGGAGCCGAGGACCAGTTCGGTGGCGGCGAGTTTGCTGACCCCGTACGGGCCGCCCGGGCGCGGGACCGCGTCCTCGGCCGTGGAGGAGCCGGGCTGGCTGGGTCCGTACTCGGCGCCGCAGCCGATCTGCACCAGACGGGCCCCGCAGCCGCTGCGGCGCAGGGCCTCGCAGACGGTGGCGACGGCGACCGTGTTGTGGCGGGTGAGTTCGCGGGCGCCGCCGCGGGTGGCGCCGGCGCAGTTGACGACTACTCCCGGGTGGACCGCGTCGAGGAAGCGGGTGAGGGCACCGGGGCTGCCGGACGCGAGGTCGAAGCGCACGTCGGCGTCGTCGCCGCGGCCGAGGGCGGTGAGCTGGACGGCGGGGTCGGCGAGCAGGCGGTCGGCGACGAAGCGGCCGAGGTAGCCGTTGGCTCCGATCAGCAGGACTCTCATCGGGCTGCTCCCGGGGCCTTGGGGGCGGGTCGGGAGGTGGTCATTGCGGGTTCTCCTTCGGGAGGGGCTTGCGGGGTGCTTCCGGCGGTGGGGCCGGGGGGGCGGTGGGGCCGGGGTGGCGGTCCGGCGGTGGGGCCGGGGTTGCCTGCCGCGGTGTGTGCGGGGTCGGTGGGGCGGTGTGTGGGGGGCGGGGGGCGGCGGGCGGTTCCCCTCCGGTGGGAGGAGGTCGCGCCACGGCGGGCGCGTGCTCGTGCCCGGTGGGCCACCGCGGCTACGGCGGGTGGGCGGCGGCGCCCACGGCGCCCCGGGCCACCCGTCCGCCGCAGCCGCGGCGGGTCAGCACGGGTTCTCCGGCCGGGCGTGGGCCGACGCTCGCGTCAGCTTGCGGGCGCCGTGGATCAGCAGGGCCAGGGCGCCGAGGCCGCAGGAAAGGGTCGGGATGCCGCCCGCGCCCCAGAGGTCCACGAGGGCGTCCACCGGTGCGGCGAGGAAGCCGCAGCCCGGCAGGCGGGAGGCGAAGGCCGCGGCCAGGGCGGTCGCCTGGGCCGTGGCCGCGGCGGTGAGGACCACCGCGGGGGCGTGGGTGAAGCCGTGGACGGTGAGGAGGCGGGCGAGGAGGAGAAGGGCACCGAGAGCGATGACCTGCGGGTGGGCGGCCGGTTCGCCCACGGCGGCCCCGGACAGGGCCGACAGAGCCGTCAGGGCGCACAGGTACAGGGCGAACGTGCCGAGCAGCAGGGGGCGTACGGAGGCCGCGAAGTCCTCCAGGCCCCGGCTGACGGTCAGTTTGCGGCGGGCGCGGGTCGCGAACAGGTGGGCGGACCAGGCCGCCGGGGCGCAGGACAGGGTGAGGGCGAGGACGGGGGCCGTGACCATCGGCCAGGCGGCGTCGGGGGCGCCGGTGGGCAGGGCGTCGGGGCCGCCGGTCACGGCTGCCGCGAGGAGGCCGTCGCCGAGGGTGGCGTAGGCGAGGAGCCAGTAGGTCCAGGTGGAGGTGCCGTTGGCGGGAGCGTGGTCAGGAGTGCCGAGTGGGCCGCGGGACAGGGCCGCGCGCATGGCCAGGGACACGGCCAGGAACCCCACCAGGGCGGCGACCAGGCGGGGCTGGCCGACGGTGAGGCGCATGCCCGCCACCGTGGCCGCACAGAGGGCGCCGGGGAGGAGGGTGAGCAGGACCCAGTCGGCGCGGGCCCGGGGAGTCGACGGCGCCGTTGCGGGCGGGGGTGTGTCGCCGTCCCTTGCGACACGGGCGTACATCTCCTCGGCGAGGGAGAAGACGTCCCGGTGCCGGAAGCGGACGGCGGTGCGGTCGGTGACGCCGTGGGCCTCCAGGCCCGCCGCGATCTCCAGGGGGTCGACGGCCCGTTCGCACAGTTCGCGGTGCCGGTGCATCAGGGCCTTCACCGGATCGGCGGCCGAACGGCGGGCGGGGCCGGGGGTGGCGGGCTTGAGGCCGGTGGAGATCTCGGGGGCGCGGGGGGCGGGAGCCGACGGGGCGTGCGGGGCGGCGTCCTCGACGGCCTCGGCCGTGAGCGGGCCGGCGTCCTCCGGCTCGGCCTCTTCGGACGCCTCGGCCACTCCGGGCTCGACGATGACCTCGGACGGCTCGGCCACTGCGGGCTGGACGATGACCTCCGACGACTCGGCCGCCCCCGCCTTGACGACGGCCTCCGACGACTCGGCCGCCCCCGCCTCGACCGAGACCTCGGCCAGCTCCGATGCCCCGGAGACCTGGGCCGCTGCCCCGGAGACCTGGGCCGTCTCCAACTCGCCGGGCTCCTCGGGCTCCCCGGTGCCCCACGCGCCCGGGGTGCCGGGGCGGTCGAGTCCCACGTCGCTCATCCGGTCGCTCCTTCCGTGGCGGCGAAGGGAGGCGTCGCGCCGACCGGGGACCCCGCGGCCCAGCCGGGGCCGACCCGGGCCGCGACTCGTGCGCTGTGCCCGGCCCAGCGGCCGGGTACGTGGGCTTCGGCGGGAGCGGCGAAGGGCAGGGGTTCGCCGGTGTCGTCCAGGACTACCCGGCGGACCGGGGTCCGCGAGACGATCTCCAGGTAAATGCCGTGAAATGCCGTGATGTTCTGTTCCACGGTGAACAGTTCGAGCGCGCGGGCGCGTGCCGCGGCGCCCAGGCGCTCACGGCGCTCGGGGTCGCGCAGCAGCGTGACGCACGCCTCCGCGAGTGCCTTCGGGTTGCGCGGCGGGACGACGAGCCCCGTGCCGCCGATGACCTCCACGACCGCGCCGACGTCGGTGGACACGGTGGCCCGGCCGCAGAACATGGCTTCGACGAGGCTGATCGGGAAGCCCTCGACGACGCTGGACAGGACGGTGACCGCACCCGAGGCGTAGGCGTCGGCGAGCGTCGGCACCTCGGGTCCGCCGATCTCCTCGAAGGAGACGGGGTTGTCGCCGACGGCGTGCAGCCCCTCCGCCTCGTCGGGGAAGAGCTGTGCGGCCAGCGCCCTGCAGTGCCCCAGATAGGCCGCGCCCTCGGGGCCGGTGGGCGCGCCGACGATGCGCAGCCGGGTCTTGGGCTCCTCCTTGCGGATCTCCGCGAAGGCGTGGAGGAGGGAAATCAGGTCCTTGGCAGGTTCGACCCGGCCGACCCAGACCAGTGTGTCCGGGTCCACGCACTGCGCGGACTCGCCCACCGCGGTGAAGCGGGTGGCGTCCATGCCCGGGTAGACGGTGCGCAGTTTGGCGCGGTCGGCGCCGCAGCGCTCCTGCCAGCGGCGGGCGTGCGTGTTGCCGGGCGTGACGACCGCGGCCCGCCGGTAGGTCTCGGTGGCGAGCCGGCCGTGGAAGGCGGCGAGCAGGGTCCGTACGGCGGCCGGGGAGCCGGTGTCGGCGAGGTAGTGCGTGCGCAGCCGTACGCCGTACTCGGTCACGAGCAGCGGGACGCCGGTGAAGTGGTGTGCGAGGAGTCCGGGCAGGGCGGCCGGGCCGCCGGAGGCCGCGTGGCACAGGTCGACGGCGCCGAGACCGTCGTTCTCGTACCAGTCGAGCGACAGGGGGCGCAGGGCGCGCTCCAGGTGTCCGGCCACGGCGAGCAGATCAGGGACGCGCGCCGCGCGCGCCGTCTGCCGGGCGCCGGGCGCGCGACAGGCGCGCTCCAGGGCGCGTACGGCGGTCTCGGAGCGGAGCGCTCCGACCAGGCCGCCCTCGTCGCGGGCGAGTTCGGCGAGTCCGTACAGGGCGTTGGCGAAACGGTCCGCCTCCGCGGCCGACGACTCCCCCGAGGCGTCGCCGGCCGTCCCCTCGCACAGTGCCGCGGCCAACTCGCCGTAGGACTCGGCGAACCGACGGCGCGCGCGCCGCCCGTACACCACGCCGTCGTCCTCCGCGGTCCACAGCGGAGCCGTGATGACCCTGCCGACCTGCGGCGGGAGCTGCACCCAGCCCTCGTCCTCCTGGCGCTCGCTGCGACTGAGCGCGTAGATGTCGAACTCGTGCTGCTCGAGCCCGCGCACGAGCCGGTCGCACCAGAGTGCGGCGTCACCGCCCACATACGGATAGCCACCCTCCGTAAGCAGTCCTATGCGCACGAGTGCACCCCCGATCTCCCGTATGAGGAGCCACCGTTGGGCCGGTGGCTCGCAGCGGGACGAAGGTATGCGGACAGGACGGTGGCGCGACGGACGGTTGTCCATCGCGCCACCAAAAGGGGTGAACGCTCGTAACTTTCCCGTGCGGGTCGCGTTCCGTCGCGCTAAGAGATCATGCGACCACGGAACGTCAGGTCACGGCCGTTTCCCGGCGCTCCGCCCGACGCCGGGCCGCAGTCCGCGGATCGAGCGCCGGTACGGCGGCCAGGAGCTGCTTGGTGTACGGGTCCCGCGGGCTGTCGTAGACCTCGTCGGCCGGGCCCTGTTCGACGATCCGGCCGCGCCGCATCACGGCGACGCGGTCGCTGACCTGGCGTACGACGGCGAGGTCGTGCGCCACGAAGACCAGCGCGAGCCCGAGTTCCCGCTGCAGTTCGCCGAGCAGGGCCACCACCTGGGCCTGGGTGGTGACGTCGAGGGCGGAGACCGGCTCGTCGCAGACGATGACGCGCGGGTCGGCCGCGAGCGCCCGGGCGATGCCCACGCGCTGGCGCTGGCCGCCGCTGAACTCGTGCGGGTAGCGGTCGTAGTGCGCCCCTTCGAGCCCCACGCGCTCCAGGAGTTGCCGCACGCGCTCCTTGATCCGCTGCTCGTCCCGCTCGCCTCGCGCGCGGAGCGGGTCGGCGATGGACTCGCCCACGCTGCGGCGGGGGTTGAGGGAGGAGACGGGGTCCTGGAAGACCATCTGCACGGCCGGGTCCACGCCCACGCGCGCGTGGCCGTCGTGACGGACCTCCCCCGCCGTCGGCTCCAGCAGCCCGACCAGCATCCGCCCCAGCGTCGTCTTGCCGCTGCCGCTCTCGCCGACGACGCCGAGGGTCTCGCCCCGGCGGACGGTGAGCGAGACGTCGTCGACGGCGGCGAAGGCCTTCCTGCCGCGGCCGAACTCGCGCCGCAGGCCCTTCGCTTCGAGCACCACCTCGCCGGCCGTCCGGGAGGGCGTCCGTGGCGCGTCCACGCGCGGTACCGCGGCGAGCAGTTCGCGGGTGTACGTCTCCCCCGGCGCCCCGAGCACCGCGGCGACCGGACCCTGCTCGACCGCGCGACCGTGCCGCATGACGAGGACGTCGTCGACGCTCTCGGCGGCGACGCCCACGTCGTGCGTGACGAGCAGCAGGCCCATGCCGGTCTCCTGGCGCAACGTGTGCAGCAGGTCGAGGATCTGGGCCTGGACGGTCACGTCGAGCGCGGTCGTCGGCTCGTCGGCGATCAGCAGCCGGGGCCGGCAGGCCAGTGCCATCGCGATGAGCGCGCGCTGGCGCATGCCGCCGCTGAACTCGTGCGGACGGGACCGGGACCGCCGTACGGCGTCCGGGATGCCGACGCGGTCCAGCACCTCCACCGCACGCGCGCGTGCCGTGCGCCACGACACACGCGTGTGCACGCGGTACACCTCGGCGATCTGGTCGCCGATCGCCCAGTACGGGTCCAGGGACGACAGCGGGTCCTGGAAGACCATCGCGGCCTTCGCCCCCCGCAGCCGCCGCAGTGCCTCGTCCGGCGCCCGCTGTACGTCCACTCCGGCGACCTCGACCGCGCCGCCCACGCGCGCGCCCGTGCCGCGGTGCAGTCCGAGGAGGGCGGAGGCGACGGTGGACTTGCCGGAGCCGGACTCGCCGACCAGGGCGAGGGCGGCGCCCTGTTCCAGGCGGAAGGAGAGGCCGTCCACGGCGCGCAGGTCGCCGAAGCCGACGGTCAGGTCCGTCACGTGGACGAGACTCATGCGAGCACCACCCGTCGGTCGGCCACCGCGTACAGGACGTCCGCGACGGCGTTGGCGAGCACCACGAAGAAGCCGATGACCAGGACCATGCCGACGACGACGGGGAGGTCGACGACGGTGACGGCGTGGACCAGTTCCTGGCCGATGCCGGGCAGCCCGAAGAGGGTCTCGGTGAGCACCGCGCCGCCGACCGCGCTGCCGAAGTTGTTGGCGTTGAGCGCGATGACGGGTGCCAGGGCCCCGCGCAGCGCGTGCCGTCCGATGACGGACCGTTCCGCGACGCCGTAGGCCCGGAAGGTGCGGATGTGGTCCTCGGCCAGGGTCTCCAGCATCGAGGCCCGGGTCAGCCGGGCGAACGCGGCGGCTTCGATGAGGGCCAGCGAGAGCCAGGGCAGCAGCAGGTTCCAGGCCCACTGCTCGGGGTCGTCGGTGAGGGCGACGTACTGCGGGAAGGGCAGCAGTTCGAGCTCCCCGCAGACGACGATCATCAGGATCAGGCCGATGACGAAGACCGGCGTGGCCACGCCCACCAGCGTGACGCCGGTCAGCAGCCGCTCGGTGAGCCGGCCGCGCCGCCACGCGGACAGGACGCCGGTGCCGACGCCCAGGACCAGCCACAGCACCATCGCGCCGAACACGAGCGACAGACTGACCGGGAGCTTCGCCAGGATCAGCTCGGTGACCTGCTGGTCGCTCTGGTACGACAGGCCGAGGCAGGGCGCGGAGCAGTGCTCGACGGAGGTGCCCGTCGAATAGTCCTGACCGGCGACGATGCCCTGCAGGAAGTGCCAGTAGCGCAGGTGGAGCGGGTCGTTCAGGTGCAGTTGCCCGGCGACCTGCTGGACCTGGGCGGGCGAGCAGCGGGGGCCGCAGGTGATCTGGGCGACGTTGCCCGGGGTGACGTAGAAGATGACGTAGACGATCACCGAGATGGCCAGCAGGGTGACGAGGACGCCGACGAGACGGCGCAGCGCGAAGCCGCCGAACCCGCTCATGCCTTGGCCTCCTTCCGGCGGCCCGTGCCGACGCGCAGCCGGGAGGCCGCACGCGGGTCGAGCGCGAGGCGCACACCGTCGCCGAGGACGGTCAGGGCCAGGACGGTCACGAAGAGCGCTCCGGCGGGCAGCAGCAGGTACTGCGGGGCGGCCTGGTACCAGATGTCGGCGGCGGTGAGCATCTGCCCCCACGAGGGCGTCGGCGGTTTCACCCCTACGCCCAGGAAGGACAGGGCGGCCTCGACGGTGATGTTCGCCGGGATGAGCAGGGCCGCGTACGTGATGACCGGAGCGGC
The DNA here is from genome assembly GCF_029893805.1 of Streptomyces sp. SAI-135. NCBI lineage: Bacteria > Bacillati > Actinomycetota > Actinomycetes > Kitasatosporales > Streptomycetaceae > Streptomyces > Streptomyces sp. SAI-135. The sequence continues at coordinate 5,987,945 of NZ_JARXYP010000002.1, read as the reverse complement.
GAGTCCCGGCAGGAGTTCACGGACGGCGATCCGCCAGGTGCCCCAGCCGCTGAGCCGGGCGGCGGAGACGTAGTCGAGCCCCTTGAGCGTAAGCGTCTGGGCGCGCACGATCTTGGCGATGTTGCCCCACGCGACCAGGCCGATGACGAGGGCGACCAGTACGGGCCGGGGGAAGCTCGACGGCACGATCGCGAGCAGCGCCAAGGCCATGATCATCAGCGGCAGGGCGACGATGATGTCGGTGAACCGGCTCAACAGTTGATCAACCCATCGGTTCCCGAGGGCCGCCGCGACGCCCACGGCGACGCCGATCGCGACCTGTACGGCGGTCGCCGCCAGGGCGACGCCGAGGGAGACCCGGGCCCCGTACACCAGCCGGGCGAACAGGTCGCGTCCGGTCTGGGGTTCGACGCCGAGCCAGTGGTGCGCGCCGGCGCCCCCGAAGGGCCCCATGGGCACGCCCCCGCGCGCGGAGTCGATGAGGGACGGGTGGTAGGTGGTGGGGTCCTGGCCCTCGATCGCCGTGAGCAGCGGCGCCGCGAGGGCGACCAGGACGAGCAGTGCGACGACGGCCGCCGCGACCATGGCGGCGCGCTGCGCCCGCAGCCGCCGCCAGAACTGACGGGCCCCCGAGGCCCCCGGGGCGGACGCCTCGGGGACCTCGGTGGCGACAAGTGCCTCGCTCATCGGGTTACTTGACCGCGACCTGCGAGATGTCCAGAACACCGGTCCAGTCGCTGATCACGACGTTCTTGATGTCCTTGCCGTACAGGCGCTTGTAGACCGGGTGGAACAGCGGCACGGTCAGGGCCTGCTCGCCGATCTTCTTGTCCAGCGCGCCCCATCGCTTGGCGGCAGCGTCAAGATCGGTCAACTTGTTGATCGCGTCAATCTCGGCGTTGACCGACTTGTCGTCGAGCAGGCCCGTGTTGAAGTTCGCGCCGTCCTTGACGATCTGCCGGCCGTCGAAGATGGGGGCGAGGAAGGGGCCGCCGGAGGGCCAGTCGGCACCCCAGTGGGCGAGGAAGAAGCCGGGCTCGGACTTCACGCTGTGGATCGTCTCCGAGTAGTCGTTCTCCTCCAGGCCCTGGAGCTTGACCGTGACGCCGGCCTTCTTGAGCGCGTCCTGGATCGCGGTCGCGATCTCGGGGCTGGTCTCGAAGTCCTTGGCGTTGGAGTGCGTCAGGGTGACCGTGAGCCCGTTCGGGTAGCCGGCCTCCTTCAGCACCTCCTTGGCCTTGGCCGCGTTGCCCGTGGCGCCGGCCGGGAAGAGGTCGTAGGGCTCGTAGCCGAAGGACTTCTGGTTCGGCAGGAAGGTGGTGGCGGGTTCGGCGAGCGCGCTGCCGCCGGCCGCGTTGACCACGGAGGAGCGGTCGATGGCGTACGAGATCGCCTGCCGCACCCCGGGGTTGTCGAACGGCTTGACCTTCGGGTTGAAAGCTATGTAGTTCGTGTAGCCGAAGTGGCCGGTGCCGACGCGGGAGGCGAGCTCCTTGTCGCCCGTCACCTTGGCGAGTTCGGCCGGGCCGAGGTTGGTGTCCGTGGTGACCGCGGCGGCGTCCGTCCCTTGGGACGCCGACAGCCGCTGGTTGATCACGGAGGAGTCGAGCCCTGACTTGACGTCGATCCGGTCCGGGTAGGCCTTGCGCTCGGCGTCCGTCGAGGCGGACCAGTAGGTGTTGCGCTCCAGGACGAGGTGCTCGCCGTCGTTCTGGTTGGAGACGACCTTGTACGGGCCGGACGAGACGGGGTGCTCCTCGTACTTCGTGCCCGTGTCCTTGGCCTTCGGGACGGGCGTGAACTGCGTCTGCGTGGCCAGGTACGGGAACTCGCCCTCGGGCTTGTTCAGATGGAAGACGATGGTGCGCTCGTCCGGCGTCTCGATCGCCGCGAGGCCCTTCTTGTCCTTGTACGGCCCCTGGTAGTCGGCCGCGCCGACCAGCCAGTCCCGCAGGTAGGGGGCACCACCGGAGAGTTCGGGCGCGAAGGAGCGCTCGATGCCGTACTTGATGTCGGCCGAGGTGATCGCGGTGCCGTCCTCGTACTTGAGGCCGCTCTTCAAGGTGTACGTCCACACGGTCGCGTCCTTGTTGGGGCGCCCGGTGTCGGTGGCGAGGTCGGGGACGACCTCGGCGCCGGCGGCGCCGTTCTCGCGGTTGCGGGTGGTGAGGGTGCGGAAGACGAGGGAGGGCACGTTGCCGCCGCCTGAGGTGTAGAGGCGGGCGGGGTCGAAGTCCTGCTGCGGGTTGGAGTTCAGGACCGTCAGGGTGCCGCCCTTGTGGGGCGTGGAGTCGCCACCGGAGCTCTTGGCATCGTTGTCCTCAGGGCCGCAGGCGGCGGCGCCCGCTGCCAGAACCAGGCTTACGGATACCGCGGCCACACGGCGCGCTGTGAGGGACGGGTGACGCATCGGAGACGACCTCTCGAATGATGGGTCTCGAATGGCGAGACGGAATGACGAAGGGTGAGACGAATGTGGACAGACGTCAGCCCCGGCGTCGGGTCGTCGAAAGAGCCGTGACCGACTCGGATCACGGGTGCATGCGGGATTCGCGACGCGCGCGCCTGGGGGCGGGCGTCAGCGACAGAGAATGTCGGCCACGCAGAGCGGGGTCACGCCGATGAGCGCCAGCTGAATGGCGGCGCTGTTCTCGACGGCATGACTAGACCACATGGTCAGCAATATGTACGACCGATCAACACATGTCAATGTGACATATGCGCCATCTGTCAACTCCCGGGATACGGCCACGGGTTGGCCCGGCAGCGGATCCCGTCGTGGTCGAGGAACTTGGTCTGCTGCTGCATGACCGGCGCGAGCTCGCCGTTCTTGTCGCACGTCACATGGGAGTAGCCGAGGCGGTGGCCGACCTCATGATTGATCAACATCTGCCGGTACGCATGGATCCGATCACCGTATGTGGTTGATCCCTGCGCCCAGCGGTACGCATTGATCATCACGCGCTCGGTGGCGGCCGAGTCGCACGAGACGTTGTCCTCGGTCGTGTCGAGGCCGGACTTGGCACACCAGTCTGCCGTGGTGCCGGGGCTGGCGAGGGTGATCACGAAGTCGGGCTTGCCGGAGTAGACGCGCTCGAAGGTGCGGGCCCCGCCGTGCGCCCAGCTGCGGTCGTCGTTGAGCGTCTTCTGGACGGCCTCGGCGAAGAGTGCGCCGTCGAGGCCGAGACCCTGCTCCACGTCCACGCGGTAGGTGTACTTCTGCCCCTTGCCGGGCGCCTTGTCGAAGCCCCGGACCGCGTCGAACCTGCCCGAGCCGTCGAGCTCGGCGCTGAGCGGGTACTTGGTGCCCATCGCCTGTTCGTACGTCAGCGTCGTCACGCCGGCCGAGGGGGACGGCGTCGGCTGCCCGTCCGCGCCCGTGACGGGCTCCCTGACATCCCGGGCCTGGTCGGTCGCGGACTGCGCGTCCGCCGCGGTGCCGCGCCCGTCGGTGACCTGTCCGGCCACGACGACGGCGAGCACGGTGACGACCGCGGCGGCCGCGATGCCGGTGAACGCGCGGCCCTTGCCGCCCTTGGCCGTCGGAGGCCGGTCGTCCGGGGGCGTGTCGCCGGAGCCGGGGAGGACATCGGCGTCGGTGTCGTCGGGCCAGTAGGTGTCGGAGCGGAGGGCGGCGGGGGCATGAGCGTCGGCGGGGGCTCCGGTCCCCGCGCCGGAGCCGTGCGCGGCAACAGGGCCGCGGGGCCCGCCGGGCGCGAACACGTCGACGTCGCCGTCGAAGTCGATGTCGATGCCGTCGGCGAATGCGTCGACGTAATCCTGTCGCGGCCCCGACGGCGATCCGGACGCCGCCTGCCGCTGGTGTGGCGGAGCGACCCCGGGTCCGGCGCCGCGACCGCCCGGCCCCTGACCACTCAACTCCCCCCAGCCGCCCCCGGATTCACGCTGCTCGGGATGCCCGCCCCGGACCCGGGGCACGCCCTGGGCGGGGGTCCCGTCGGGCAGCCGCGGGAAGCCGTGCGGGGGCGTCCCGTCCGGGAACCGCCGCACGCCCTGGGCGGACGGACCGTCGGGCACAACCGGCACTCCACGCGCGGGCGTGCCGTCGGACAACCGGGGGAAGCCGCGCGCGGGCGTCCCATCGGGAAGCCGAGGAAAACCGTGCGCAGGCGTCCCGTCAGGAAGCCGAGGAAAACCGTGCGCGGGCGTCCCGTCAGGAAGCCGAGGCACACCACGCGCCGGCGTGCCTTCCGAGGACCGAGGAGCGCCCGGCCCGGACGTCATTTCACCCGACCCCCGTGGAAACCCCTGAGCCGGCGTCCCGTCAGGAACCCGCGGGCCGCCCTGCGCGGGCACGCGGTGGCCGGCAGGGCCGCTCGCCGGTCCGGTCCGCGGCACCCAGCGCTCGGGGCCCCGAGCCGTCGGGGCGGCAGGCGGACGTTCCCGGCCCGCCGTCTCCGCCGCGAGGCCCTTGGCGCCCTGTACCGCCTCGGCGGCCGGCTGACCCGCCCCGCTCTGTCCCGAACTGCCTTTGTCGGGCCCCTTCTTCGGAGCGGGCCCGCGTCGACTGTGGCGTCCCACGCCGCGCCTCAGCTCCCCAGAATGGTGGTGTCGACCCCGTCACCGGAGGCCGATGCGGCGTCCGCCCCGTCGCCCGGGGCACCCGCGGAGCGGTCACGCCGGTAAGAGCCTCCCACGGATCCGCCGGAGGTCTCCGCAGCCCCCTTGTCCGTGACGAGCTCGCGGAACGCCTTCGCCACCGTCTCCGGGTACTCCATCATCGCCACGTGCCCCGCCTCCGGCAGGGTCAGCAGGCGGGAGTCACGGAAGGTGCGGGCCGCCTTCTGGGCCATGCGGAAGCCGACGAGCTGGTCGCGACCGCCGTAGACGAGGAGCGTGGGCGCGAGGACGCGCTCGGCCTGGCGCCACAGCGCGTGCTGGCCGCCCAGTGTGTAGGCGTTCACCAGCCCGCGCGCGGAACGTGTCATCGCGTCCCAGAAGTACGGCAGTTGGAGCCGCCGTTCCATCTCCTCCACGGCGTGCCGGAAGCCCTCGGGGCTGACCCGCCCGGGGTCTCCGTAGCACAGGGCCGTGACGCCGCGGACACGCTGCTCGGCCGTCCAGTCTTTGCTGAACCGGGTGAACAGACCCGCCACACCGGGCAGCGCCAGAAGCCCCGTGGGCACGGCGGTGCGCTGGACGCGGATCTCCGGGAGGGCCGGCGAGACGAGGGTGAGGGTGCGCACCAGGTCGGGCCGCGCCGCCGCGACGCGCGTGGTCACCGCGCCGCCGAGGGAGTTCCCGAAGAGGTGGACGGGCCCGCGAGCGGACGCGTCGAGAAGGCGGATCACCGCGCGCGCGTGAGCGGTGACCGAGTAGTTGCCGTCGTCCGGCGGCGGGGAGTCGCCGAAACCGGGCAGATCGACGGCCTCGCCGTCGACGTCGTCCTCCAGCTGCTCCATCAGCGCCGACCAGTTCTGCGAGGAACCGCCGAGCCCGTGCACGTACAGCGCGGGCGGCAGCCCCTTGCGCGCGGGCGGCCTGGAACGCACCGTCAGAGTGATCCCCGGCAGCCCCACCGACCTGAGCCGCTCACCCTCGCCGACCCTCACGGGTGCCACTTTCGGAAGGACGGTGGCGGGCGGCACGAGGGGCAGCTCGGTCGAAGACATGCGGCAATGTTACGAGACGATCACGCACTGGTTCATGTGTTCGCCGTCACAGGCCACCTGTACGAGGTGGGCGGGGTCCGGAGCGTCCGGTAGGGCACGCGCACCGCATGGCGTCCAGATCGTGTGTCTCCTAGGCTCGTGGGCAGGGCACCCGAATGTGGCCCCCTGGGTACATCAGGGACGTTCTAGGAAGGGAGCCCACCATGACCTACGACCCCACCGATCCCGAGGCCTTCACCGACCCCGAGGCGCTCGAGGAGGACGACGCGGTCGAGCTCGACGTCGAAGCCCCCGAGGGCGACGCCGCCGAGCAGCGCACCGGCATCGCACCCGACCGCGACGACCCGCTGACCGGCGTGGACCCCGACCGGGCCAACGAGGCCGACCTCGTCGAGCAGGCCCGGATCGTCTCGATCGACGAGGACGACTATCGGTGACATCCGTACGGCACAGGTCGACCGGCACAGCACTCATCAGGGCATTCCTGAGCTGGAACGGCACACCTGCTGCCCGCCGGATGCCCGTTTGAAACCTTTGCGTGGCTTTCGTCACCGTCCGGTCCGTGAAATTCTGCGCTCGCACCGCGCACAGCACGGTTACCGAAAAGTACGATGGCGGCGCGGCGCACACCGCACGTGGACGACATTGGGAGGCGGCGTGACAGCCATCGAGCAGACAGAGGCGGCACGCCCGAGGGGGACGCGCCTGCCGCGCCGTGCCCGACGGAACCAGCTGCTGGGCGCCGCGCAGGAAGTCTTCGTGGCGCAGGGCTACCACGCGGCCGCGATGGACGACATCGCCGAGCGGGCCGGCGTCAGCAAGCCGGTGCTCTACCAGCACTTCCCGGGCAAACTCGATCTGTATCTCGCGCTCCTGGACCAGCACTGCGAGTCCCTGATCCAGGCGGTGCGCGCCGCTCTCGCGTCGACGACCGACAACAAGCAGCGCGTACGGGCGACCATGGACGCCTACTTCGCGTACGTCGAGGACGACGGCGGCGCCTTCCGCCTGGTCTTCGAGTCGGACCTGACGAACGAGCCCGCGGTGCGCGAGCGCGTCGACAAGGTCACCAACGAGTGCGCCGAGGCGATCTGCGACGTCATCGCCGAGGACACCGGCCTCTCGCGCGCGGAGTCGATGCTGCTGGCGTCGGGCCTCGGCGGCCTCGCCCAGGTGGTGGCCCGGTCCTGGCTGCACAGCGACCGCAGCGTCCCGCGCGACCAGGCGGTCCAGCTGCTGACGTCGCTGGCGTGGCGGGGCATCGCCGGTTTCCCGCTGCACGGCACGGAGCACCACTGAAGCCTTCGGCCTCGCATGAAGGCTTGCGGGAGCACACCGGGATCACGAACGACCCGCACGCACGCGTGCGGGTCGTTTGTTCCCGCCCGGTGTTCGCTGTTGGCGTTCTCGCGCGGAGCGTGCACGTCCCCTCACCGGGCTAATGTGTGCTGGTACGGCGCGGAAGGTCGCGCACTTCACTGACCGTCGGAGGGACATAGCCGTGGAGGTCAAGATCGGCGTGCAGCACGCGCCCCGCGAGATCGTTCTGGAGAGCGGTCAGAGCGCCGAGGAGGTCGAGCGGGCGGTGGCGGAGGCCCTGGCCGGCAAGTCTCAGCTGCTGAGCCTGGTGGACGAGCACGGCCGCAAGGTCCTCGTCCCGGCCGACCGTCTCGCGTACGTCGAGCTCGGCGAGCCGGCTCCACGCAAGGTGGGCTTCGGCGCGCTGTAGGCAGACACACGAAGAGGGGCCCGGCGACTTCCTGTCGCCGGGCCCCTCTTCGTGCACCGGTCTTCGTGCGCCGGGCAAGATTTTTTCCTCCCCGGATGGAGCACGAACGGCACCCCAGGGAGGATTGCATTCCGCAGGTCACGGGTATGACGGGCTACGACCGTAATGCGCAGTGTGGCCGTGTGGGAGGGACCCCATGATGTTGATCGAAGCGCTCGGCTCCGCGCTGCTCGGTCTCGTGCTGGCGGGGGTGGCGGCGCACCGCCTCGCCCACCGCCTGCCGACCCGTTCCCTGGTCCTCGCGACGGGCACCGCGGGAGCCCTCTTCGGCGCCTTCGTGACCCACACCGCCCTGGACCCTGGCAACATCCTGCTGATCCTCCTGGGCGCGGCCGTGGTCTCGGTCGCCTCCCTCTCCCTGCTCCTGCGCCCGTCGGGAAGACTCCGCCGCTCGGCCACGGCATGAGCGGAAAGCGGCGGTAGCTCCGCCCAGGGGGCCGGGCCTCCGGGGGCTCACGTGACAGCGCGGGGGCGCCGCCGTTCTCCCCCCGCGCCCCCGACCGCTCAGACACCGGCCTCGCGCAGCCGGGGCGGGGTCCCGGAGGGGGTCTCGCGGGCCGTCAGCTGGCCGACCATCACGCGGACCACGGTCACGATGTCGGGGTCGTCGACGTAGTAGACCTGCCGGCGGCCCTCGCGGCGCGAGGGCACGAGCCCGGCGAGCTTCAGCTTCGCGAGGTGCTGGCTGACCGCGGGCAGCGCACCGCCGACCCGGTCCGCGAGGTGCTGGCTGACCGCGGGCAGCGCACCGCCGACCCGGTCCGCGAGGTGCGCCGGGGACCGCCCCGCACCCGCGAGCGGGGACCGACCAGCACCCACGCCGGGCGGCAGTTCCGCCACGCGGGTCGCGCCCGACGCCCACCGCGCCCCCGCCACAGGACGCGACCGGCTACGCGGCACCGGCCCAGCCGCAACCCGGTGGCCGTCCGCGGCCTCAGCCCCGCTGAGGCGCCGGCCGCTAGACGTCCCGAACCGCTACGCCGCCAACCCGAGCGCCGCCATCCGCTTGGTGTGCGCCTCCGTGATGCGGGAGAACATCCGCCCCACCTCCGCGAGATCGAACCCGTCCGCGACGCCCCCGACGAGCATCGTCGACAGCGCGTCGCGGTCCGCGACGACCCGCTGGGACTGCGACAGCGCCTCACCCATCAACCGCCGTGCCCACAGGGCCAGTCGCCCGCCCACGCGCGGGTCCGCGTCGATGGCCGCCCGCACCTTCTCCACCGCGAACCCGGCGTGCCCGGTGTCGTCGAGGACGGCCAGCACCAGCTCGCGCGAGTCCGAGTCGAGCCGCGCGGCGACCTCCCGGTAGAAGTCACTGGCGATCGAGTCGCCGACGTACGCCTTGACGAGCCCCTCCAGCCAGTCCGAGGGCGCCGTCTGCCGGTGGAAGCCGTCGAGGGCCGCGACGAACGGCTCCATCGCCAGCGTCGGCTCCTCGCCGATCTCCGTCAGCCGGTCGCGCAACTTCTCGTAGTGGTGGAACTCCGCCGACGCCATCTTCGCCAGCTCCGCCTTGTCCGCCAGCGTCGGCGCCAGCTTGGCGTCCTCCGCGAGCCGCTCGAAGGCCGCGAGCTCGCCGTACGCGAGCGCGCCGAGCAGGTCGACGACCGCGGCTCGGTACTGCGGGTCGGCGGCGGCCTTCGTCCAGTCCTGGGCGGCGACACCAGTGTGCTCGACGGTGGGTTCGGCAGGGGTCTCGGAGGCGTTGTCGGGCTTGTCAGAGGTCGTCATGAAGCGCACAATAGCCCGCTCTCCGGACGGCGGAAGGCCCTGGTCAATCAGTGTGACGACGACTACGTGACCAAATCGGCCATCACATGTGCGCGATTCCGGGGTATGGTGGTAATGCGCCTGCTGGTACGACGGCACTTCGTGAGTGTGCCGTACCTCGACAGGCCGCACGTATGAGGATGCCCGGTCGGTGGCCCGATCGGCTCCGACCCGACAGCCCTCCTCGCCCGTACGGCACTGTGCGTACGGAGTTCGGAGGGGGACCCTCAGCGGTACGAGCGCTAGAGCGTCGGCAGTGGTCCCGTGCCATTACGGCTTAGCCCGTAAGGCAGCCGACGTCCCCAGCACGGTAGACGACCCCCGCGCTCGCCTCGCACCGCGCACACAGAAGAGGCAGCACCCTGACTACGACTTTCCGCGATCTCGGGATTCTGAACGAGACGGCCGAGGCCCTCGAAGCCGTCGGCATCATCACCCCCTTCCCCATCCAGGAGATGACGCTCCCGGTCGCCCTCTCGGGCTCCGACGTCATCGGCCAGGCCAAGACCGGCACCGGCAAGACGCTGGGCTTCGGCCTCCCGCTCCTCGAGCGCGTCACGGTCCCCGCCGACGTCGAGGCCGGCCGCGCCCGGCCCGAGGCGCTGACCGACGCCCCGCAGGCGCTCGTCGTCGTCCCCACGCGCGAGCTGTGCACCCAGGTCACCAACGACCTGCAGACCGCGGGCAAGGTACGCAACGTCCGCGTTCTCGCCATCTACGGCGGCCGCGCCTACGAGCCCCAGGTCGAGGCCCTGAAGAAGGGCGTCGACGTCGTCGTCGGCACCCCGGGCCGGCTCCTCGACCTCGCGGGCCAGAAGAAGCTGAACCTCGGCCACATCAAGGCGCTCGTCCTCGACGAGGCCGACGAGATGCTCGACCTGGGCTTCCTGCCCGACGTCGAGAAGATCATCAACATGCTGCCGGCCCGCCGCCAGACGATGCTGTTCTCGGCGACCATGCCGGGCGCCGTCATCAGTCTCGCGCGCCGCTACATGTCGCAGCCCACGCACATCAACGCCACCTCGCCCGACGACGCGGGCAGGACGGTCGCCAACACCAAGCAGCACGTGTACCGCGCGCACAACATGGACAAGCCCGAGATGGTCGCGCGCATCCTGCAGGCCGACGGCCGGGGACTGGCCATGGTCTTCTGCCGTACCAAGCGCACCGCGGCCGACCTCGCCGACCAGCTCCAGCAGCGCGGCTTCGCCGCCGGCGCGGTCCACGGCGACCTGGGCCAGGGCGCCCGCGAGCAGGCGCTGCGCGCCTTCCGCAACGGCAAGGTGGACGTCCTCGTGTGCACCGACGTCGCCGCCCGCGGCATCGACGTCGAGGGCGTCACGCACGTCATCAACTACCAGTCTCCCGAAGAGGAGAAGACGTACCTGCACCGCATCGGCCGGACCGGCCGCGCGGGTGCCAAGGGCATCGCGATCACCCTCGTCGACTGGGACGACATCCCGCGCTGGCAGCTCATCAACAAGGCGCTGGAGCTCGACTTCAACGACCCGCCGGAGACGTACTCCACCTCCCCGCACTTCTACGAGGACCTGGGCATCCCCGCGGGCACCAAGGGTGTCCTGCCGCGGACCGAGCGCACGCGCGCCGGGCTCGACGCGGAGGAGCTCGAGGACCTGGGCGAGCCGGGCGGACGCGGTGCACGCGGTCGCGGTGACCGTGACCGGGGCCGCGGACGCGGTGGCCGGGACGAGTCCCGTTCCGCCGACCGCGAGCGTTCGGAGCGTACGCCGCGCCGTCGCCGTCGTACCCGCGGCGGAACCCCGCTGGACGCGAGTGCCCCGGTCGAGGCGGTCGCCCCGTCGGAGACCACCGCGGTCGAGGACGCCCCCGCGACCCGCACCCCGCGCCGCCGTCGCCGCACCCGTGGTGGCGCGTCCGACTCGGCGCCGGCCACGACCACGGCCACGGCCGCGGCGAGCACGGCAGCGGCGCCGGTCGAGCCGGCCGTGTCCGAGCCCGCGGAGTCGGCCGTCGCCACGGCGGAGGGCCCGGCCCTCGACACCGAGACCCCGGCCAAGCCGCGCCGCCGCCGGATCCGCAAGTCCGCGGAGACGCCGGCCGCGGTGGAGACGGTCGTCGAGACCGCGCCGGTCACGGAGACCGCTGCGGTCACGGAAGCCGCTCCGGTCGCCGGGACGGCCCCGGCGGCTGAGGCCCCGGCCACGAAGCCGCGCCGTACGCGCAAGACGGCCGCCACGGCTCCCGCCGAGGCCGCGGTGGACACCGCCGAGGCCACCGAGGCCAAGCCGCGCCGCACCCGCAAGACCGCGGCCGCGACCACGACCGCCGCCGAAACCGCCGTGGACACCGCGGAGGGCACGGTCACCAAGCCGCGCCGCACCCGCAAGACCGCGGCAGCGACGACGGAGGCGGCCGCTGACACGGCGGAAACCGTGGAGGCCAAGCCCCGCCGCACGCGCAAGACGGCCGCCGCAGCTCCCGCGGAAGCGGTCGTGGACACCGCCGAGGCCACGGAAGCCAAGCCCCGTCGGCGTACCACCCGCAAGGCCGCCGAGCCCGCCGTGACCGCCGAGATCCCGGTGCAGACGGCCCCGGAGCCGGAGACGGCCGAGGTGGTCAAGCCGCGCCGGACGCGGAAGACGGCGAGCACCGCCACGGCGGCCGAGGCGGCCGTGGACACCGCGGAGGGCACGGTCACCAAGCCGCGCCGCACCCGCAAGACCGCGGCGGCCCCGGTGGAGACCGCGGCCGACACGGCGGAGACGGCGGAGGTCAAGCCGCGCCGCACCCGCAAGACCGCCGCCAAGGCCACGGCCACGACGGCCGCCGAGGTCGCCACGGACACGGCCGAGGCCAAGCCCCGCCGGCGTACCACCCGCAAGGCCGCCGAGCCCACGGTGACCGCCGACATCCCGGCCCAGGCGGACCAGGAGCCGAAGGCCGCCGCCCCGCGCCGCCGGACCCGCAAGACGGCCGCCGCGGAGCCCGCGGACAGCTGATCCGACGCCCACGGCCCGGTTCCCCCTGCCAGGGGGGCCGGGCCGTCGGCGTTCCCAGCGCCGGCCCATGACAACCGACGCGGTCGGCACCCACCCAGGCGCGCGGGGAACTGCGCGCCAAGCCACGACGCTCCCGCAGCCCACGCTCCGGCGGTACCCCTACGGCGCCCCCCTCCCACCCCCGCCCGCTACCCTCACCCCGTGAGCACCCGAGCCGTCTTCGCCCTGCCGCCAGGCGCCCGCGCCTATCCCCTGCGCACCGCTCGTGGTGAGTTCGCGGTCGTGGATTCGGCCGTGCCCGACGGCGTCACCGCGAAGGGCACCGCGCTGCTGCTCCCCGGCTTCACGGGCAGCAAGGAGGACTTCACGCTGCTCCACGAACCGCTCACCGCGCGCGGCTACCGGATCGTGGCCGTGGACGGGCGGGGCCAGTTCGAGTCGGACGGGCCGCAGACCGACGAATCCGCCTATGCGCGAGGCGAGTTGGCGCGGGACGTGCTCGCCCAGGCCGCCGCCGTCGGCACCCCCGTGCATCTGGTGGGGCACTCCCTGGGCGGCCAGATCGCGCGCGCCGCCGTCCTGCTCGACCACTCGCCCTTCATCTCGTTGACCCTCGTCTCCTCGGGCCCCGCGCAGATCTCCGACTCCCAGCAGCAGCGCGTGAAACTGCTGCGGGACGCGCTCGGGGTGATGACGATGGCCGAGGTGTGGGACGCGATCCTGGCCATGGGCCCGCCGGAGGAGGTCGGCGGCCCCGCGCAGGGCATCGGGGACGTCGTACAGCTGCGCCGCCGCTGGCTCGGCAACAAGCCCGCCCAACTCCTCGCGACCGGGCGTCAGTTGTGCACGGAGCCGGATCTGGTGAGCGAACTCGCCGCCGTCCCGCTGCCGTTCCACGTCCTGTCCGGTTCGCAGGACGACACCTGGCCGATTCCCCTCCTCGACGACATGGCCGTACGCCTGCGCGCCCGCCGCACGGTGATCCCGGGGGCCGACCACTCCCCCAACGCCGACGAGCCGCTGCCCACGGCCCACGCCCTGGCGGACTTCTGGGACAGCCTCGACCGATAGGCGGTCAGTACTGCCCCTGCAGGTGCTCCCAGAACCCGTCCCGCAGCGCCCGCCGCAGGTCCGCCTGCCCCCGCAGGGAGTACTGGAGGAGCCCCTCCGCCTCGACCAGCAGGTCCTGGTCGACCGATCCGGGCAGATAGGGATGGCCGGGCAGGAGTTCCTGCAGTGCCGCCCGCCCCCGCTCCGCGAGCCACTTCGCGGCGATCTGCGCGCCCACGAAACGGACGTCCTCACGGCTGGGCCGGGCGGCCGTCGCCTCGTAGGGGACGGCGGCCCGCCGGGAGACGTACGGCTTGAAGAAGTCGAGGTCGAGGGTGCGCTGGCTGTCGACCTCCCACAGCAGCGGTTCCGCCTGGTTGCGGCCCTCGGGTGCCTCGATGCCCCACAGGTGGACGCGGGCGCCGTAGCCCTGGGCCGCCTCGACCGCCGAGACCAGGTCCTCGTCACCGCCCAGGAGTGCCGCGTCGCTGATCGCGCGGTGCCGGGCCAGGGACTCCAGGTCGGAGCGGATCAGCGAGTCGACGCCCTTCTGCTGGTTGTTGGCGTTGAGGTTGCCCAGCCGGACTTTCACGTCGGGGAGTTCGGCGATGGACTGCTGCTCCGCCGTGTGGATGCGGCGTCTCGCGCCGTCGTACCAGTAGACCCTGAGCAGTCTGCTGTCCGCGAAGATGGTCCGCGCCCGGTCGATGAGGGCCTCGATCAGGCCCTCGGCGTCGAGGTCGAAGGCGCGCCGGTCCTCGGTGCCGGTGACGAGTCGTCCCGCGGCCGCGTAGAGGTAGCCCGCGTCGACGAAGATCGCATGCGTCGAGGGCGTCTTCGCCACCTCGGCGAGCATGCGCGTGAGCAGCTCGTTGGTGCGGTCGATGCGGGCGCTCAGCGGCGCCAGGTCGTCGTTCATCGCCACCATTGTCCCGGCGGTCACGCTGCGAACACAACCGGTCCCAAGGAGTCTCCGAAGACTCACTTACCGGTCAGTAGTTAGCCGTTCGAAAAATTTCTTTAGCGTAGGGAATGTTTGTAACACGAACCCCGTTGACTACCTCTGTACGCAGTAATTCTCCGCAGGAGGATGACCAGACGAAGGGAGAAGCCATGCGCTTCGAAATCATGCGACTCGACGACGTCGACGGCACGCCCGTGGACAGCACTGTCGTGGACGCCGCCTCCGTCAACCGGATCGTTCAGCAGGCCGCCGCCATAGGACAGCGGCTCTGGATCCGTCCGGCCGACACCTCGGCCTCATAACCTCAACAGTACAGACGCGGATCACCGCTGAAGCTTCAGAGCCCCCGCCAGGCATCGACGCCGGGCGGGGGCTCTGCGCATGCATCCCGGGCTCAGCTCGCCCGGATCACCTGGGTGATCCCGTTGATGATCTGCTGCACGGCGATCGCGGACAGCATCATGCCCGCGAGCCGGGTCACCAGCACCACACCGCCGTCCTTGATGACCCGGATGATCAGCAGGGAGTACCGCATCACCAGCCACAGCACGACGTGGATGGCGAGGATGGCGGTCCACACGGAGACCTGGGTGGCGACACTGTGGGCCTTCTGCACGGCGAGGATGACGGAGACGATCGCACCCGGGCCCGCCAGCAGCGGCATGCCCAGGGGTACGAGCGCCACGTTGACGTCCTTGGTCTGCTTCGGCTCGTCGGTCTTGCCGGTGAGCAGGTCGAGCGCGATCAGCAGGAGCAGCAGGCCACCCGCGATCATCAGCGCGGGCACGGAGACGTGCAGGTAGTCCAGGATCTGGTGGCCCAGGAGCCCGAAGACGGCGATGACACCGCCCGCCACGCAGACCGCCTGGAAGGCCATCCGCTTCTGCACCTTGCCGGGCCGGCCGGCGGTGAGGGCGAGGAAGATCGGGGTGATCCCGGGGGGATCCATGATGACGAACAGGGTGAGGAAGAGCGAGCCGAAGACAGCGACGTCGAACATGGTGGAACTGGCCTTACCGAAATGGGTGGTACACGGCGCCGGGCACGGGTACGGCCTGCGGCGCCGGGTGAGGGGAAGCGGGGTGGGACCTCAGATTCCGCCGGTCCCGGGGACGGGGAACGCGCCCGTCGCCCGCCGCGTGATCTCCCCGTAGACCTCGGGGTCCGTCGTGTACTCGCCGAGGGCGACCGTCTTGCGGCTGCCGTGGTAGTCGCTGGACCCGGTGGCGAGCAGCCCGAGGTCGGCGGCGAGCCCGCGCAGCCGTCCGCGCGTGTCCGCGTCGTGGTCCATGTGGTCGACCTCGATGCCGTCGAGTCCGGCGGCGGCCATCTCGGCGATCGCGGACTCCGGGACGGTGCGGCCGCGCTTGCTCGCGCCGGGGTGGGCGAACACGGTGACCCCGCCGGCCCCCTTGACCAGCCGGATCGCCTCGAAGGGGTCGGTCTCGTGCTTCTCCACATGGGCCCGGCCGCCGTCGGCCAGCCAGTCGGTGGTGAAGGCGTCGTCGACACTCGGTACGACCCCGAGCTCGACGAGCGCGGTGGCGACGTGCGGCCGTCCGACGGAACCGTCTCCGGCGATCCGCGCCACCTGCTCCCAGGTGACCGGCACACCCAGCTCCTGGAGCCTGGCCACCATGGCCCGCGCCCGGGGCACCCGGTCGTCCCGGACGAGCTCCCGCTCGGCGAGCAGCTCCGGCTCCTCGGGGTCGAACAGGTAGGCCAGCATGTGCATGGACACCCCGTCGATCCGGCAGGACAGTTCGGCCCCGGTGACGAGGGTCAGCCCGGCGGGCAGCGCGGCACGCGCCTCGGCGTACCCGCGCGTGGTGTCGTGATCGGTGAGCGCGACGACGTCCAGCCCGGCAGCGGCGGCGTTGCGCACCAGCTCGGCAGGCGTGTCGGTCCCGTCGGAAGCCGTGGAGTGACAGTGCAGGTCGATACGCACGAGGGGGAACTCCACCGAGCCGGGGTGACGGGAAAGGACGCTCCAGGGTAACCCCCCAGGGGCGCGGGGAACTGCGCGCCCAGCCACGACGGACCCGCGGCCGCCACCGCAGCGCACCCGCCCCTCCCGGGGCGCGCTACGGCTTCAGCAAGCGCGGCGACAACGCCCCGCAGGGCACCAGTTCCACTTCCGCCCCGGCGTCCCGCAGGTCCGTCAGCACCAGTTCGTCGTACATCAGCAACCCGGACTGCTCGGGCCACACCACGGCCCACAGCCACAGCCCCAGCGCCTCACCGGCGAAAACGGCCCGGTCTTCCGGCACCCCGGCCACATGCCACAGCGGAGTCGGCCGGCCGGCGGCCAGCACCTTGGCCTGCGGCGGCTTCTCGACGCTCATGTACGGCCCCGGGTCGGGCCCGTCGATCCCCGCGTAGCGCGCCCCGAGCCCGACCCCGAGCTCCTCGGCCACCAGGATCAGCTCGCCGACACCCCCGAGCGGGCCCGGACCGGTGCACGCCACAGCCGTCGCACGACCTCCGCTGCGGTCGTCGCCCGCGCAGGCCACGCCCGTGAACAGCCAGCCGACCGGCAGCGGCCACGGCATCCACACCGGGACCTGCGTGCGATGCACCACGACATCGAGGGCCTCGACACTGGGCGGGATCACGGGCTGCAGCGGATGCACCGTCCCGTGCACGTCGCACTGCCAGGAATCGGCGAAGAGTCCGGGAGCCCTGACCCGGCCACCACACTTCGGGCAACTGGGTTCGCCCCTCATAGGGCCCCACGGTCCTACCCCCGCTCCGCCACGTCAAGGACGATCACCCGTCCGGACGGAACGGGTTCTCCCGGCCCCACCAGAAGGATCTAGATGCAGCTTGCATTAATTAGCCGACCTAACTTACTATGTGCATATACCAACTATCTCCGTGAGGAGTGGAGGAACGACCATGGACCCCTTCGATGCGGGAGCCGGCGGCATCCTGCGCCAACCGAAGGCCGTGTGGGCGACGGCGGGCGCGTCCGTCGTCGCGTTCATGGGCATCGGACTCGTGGACCCGATCCTGCCGTCGATCGCGAAGGGCCTGGACGCCACGGCGAGCCAGGTGTCCCTCCTGTTCACCTCGTACTTCCTGATCACCGCGATCGCGATGCTGGTCACCGGCTTCGTCTCCAGCCGCATCGGCGGCAAGAAGACCCTGCTGCTCGGTCTCGCCCTGGTCGTGGTCTTCGCCGGACTCGCCGGCACCTCGGGCTCGGTCGGTGAACTGGTCGGCTTCCGGGCCGGCTGGGGCCTGGGCAACGCCCTCTTCGTCTCCACGGCCCTCGCCGTCATCGTCGGCGCGGCGGCCGGCGGCAGCGCGGCGGCCATCCTGCTGTACGAGTCCGCCCTGGGCCTCGGCATGGCGTGCGGTCCGCTGCTCGGCGCCCTGCTCGGTGACGCCAGCTGGCGCTACCCGTTCTTCGGCACGGCCTTCCTGATGGCCGTCGGCTTCCTGTGCGTCACGGCGTTCCTCAAGGAACAGCCGAAGCCGGCCCGCAAGACCTCCCTGCTGGACCCGATCAAGGCACTCGGCCACGGCGGTCTCGCCTCGGCGGCCGTCTCGTCCTTCTTCTACAACTACACGTTCTTCACGGTGCTGGCCTTCACCCCGTTCGTGCTGGACATGACCCCGTACAAGTCGGGTGCCGTGTTCTTCGCCTGGGGTGTGCTGCTCGCCGTCTTCTCGGTGTTCGTCGCACCGCGCCTCCAGGAGCGGTTCGGCTCCCTGAAGGTCCTCGGCGGTTCGCTGGCCCTGCTCGCGCTCGACGTACTCGTCCTCGGTTACGGCAACCACACCGCGGCCATCGTCTGCACGATCCTGTCCGGCGCCTTCATCGGCGTGAACAACACGGTCTACACGGAGCTGGCGCTCGGCGTGTCGGACGCCCCGCGGCCGGTGGCGAGCGCTGGCTACAACTTCGTGCGCTGGTTCGCGGCGGCCGCGGCGCCCTACTTCGCGCCGAAGATCGAGGAGTGGACCGACATCCACATGCCGTTCGTGGTGGCGGCGGTGACCGCGGTGCTGGGCGCGCTGGTGGTCGTCGTACGACGGAAGGCACTCACCCACGAGGCGCAGGAGCTGGAGCCGAAGCACGCGGTCGAGGACAGTGTCACCGTGTTCGCCAACTGACCGGTCCCGGCCACCGGTTGGTGAGATCAGTCACTCCAGCGGGACGGACTTCCGGGACGGATCCCTGAGGTCCGTCCCGTTCGTCAGCCAGCGCTCCTGGAGGGCCTGGGCGCCGTGCACGCGCTTCCAGGCGGCCTCGTTGGGGGTCATGGGGAGCAGCGGCAGGAAGTGCACCGGGTCGAGGGGCTCGTCGAGCTCCAGGTCCTCGACCAGGCCGCCCGGCTCGGCGACCAGGACCGAGGTGAACGGGGCGCCGGGCCACAGGGGTTCACCCACGTCGAGCGAGGCGCCCGGGGCCACGACCACGCCCTCGACCTGCGGGGACGCGGCCAGTACGGCGAGCGGGCGGAGCACCTTGTCGGTGTCGGCGACCCCCGCCCGCACGGAGATGAGCAGTTCGGCGCGCGGGCCCTTCACCGGGTCGGCGAGCATCGCGGTGGGGTCGCCCATCGGCTGGACGGACATGCCGAGAGTGGCGTAGCGGACGATGTCCCCGTCGGTGAAGCGGAGCACCTCGATGCGGTCCGTGCCGAGGAAGGTGACCGCCGCGCGCGCGTCCGGCTCGCCCAGCGCGCTGCGCAACCGGGCCTCGACCAGAGGAAGAACATCTGCCATGCGGCGAGCATAGAACTCGTCAGTACCGGGCAAAGCAGCGCCTTGACACTTCGGGCTGCTGCTAGTCTGGCCCGGTCGTCGGGGCAGCACGCTGAAGCGTCGCGATCGAGCCCCGACGCCTGTGAGACTCCCTTGCGGGAATGGATCGTCCCTTACGAGGGACCGGCCGGAGGAGGTGGGGCTGTCATGGATCGAAGTCGACCTGGTAGTACCACTCGTTCTTCCGGCCGCTGATGCAGCTCTGTGACTTTCGGCAACCGCCGCCTTTCACCTTCGCGTCTTCGTGCGGAAGAGCACTTCGTTCGTTTTGCCTGATCTGTCTGATCGCCAGCAGTAGCTGAATCAGTAGCGAAGCTCGCCACCGCGATGGTGCGGTGCTCCCCGCTTTGTGGACGTGCCAAACACCCTTCCCCTGCCTCAAGGTCGGGGATACCCCTTGCAGGACGTCCCCATTCCGGGTGGTTCCAGCCCTCGCCGGCGCCCTTTGTTGCCCGTCACGAAGGAGCCTGCCATGTCGATGATCCGTGACCTGCGTGCCGCCGTGCGCCCGTCGCGTCCCTCGCTGCGCAAGGACACCGGCGCGTACGACGCGACGCGCGACCCCTCGACGCCCTCCGCCGTCGTCGACTGCGCCGTCTACCGCGACGGCCGGCGTGTGCCGACCGACTGCCAGCTGAGCCCGCACGAGGCGATGCGCCAGGTGCGCCGCGACGGCGGGTTCGTGTGGATCGGTCTGCACGAGCCGAGCGAGGCCGAATTCTCCGGTATCGCGGGCGAGTTCGGGCTGCACCCGCTGGCCGTCGAGGACGCCGTCCAGGCCCACCAGCGGCCCAAGCTGGAGCGCTACGACGACTCCCTGTTCACCGTCTTCAAGACCATTCACTACGTCGAGCACGACGAACTCACCGCCAACAGCGAGATCGTCGAGACCGGCGAGGTGATGTGCTTCACCGGCCGGGACTTCTTCATCACCGTCCGGCACGGCGGCCAGGGCTCGCTCAGGGCGCTGCGCCACCGCCTCCAGGACGACCCGGAGCTGCTCGCCAAGGGCCCCTCGGCGGTGCTGCACTCGATCGCGGACCATGTCGTCGACGGCTATGTCGCCGTCGCCGACGCGGTGCAGGACGACATCGACGAGGTGGAGACCGAGGTCTTCACCCCGGGACGCGGCGGCAAGGTCTCGCGCGGTGTCGACTCGGCGCGGATCTACCAGCTCAAGCGCGAGGTGCTGGAGTTCAAGCGGGCGGTCGCCCCGCTGCTGCGGCCCATGCAGCTGCTCAGCGAGCGGCCGATGCGGCTGGTGGACCCCGACATCCAGAAGTACTTCCGGGACGTCGCCGACCACCTCGCCCGGGTCCAGGAGCAGGTGCTCGGCTTCGACGAACTGCTCAACTCGATCCTCCAGGCCAACCTCGCGCAGGCGTCCGTCGCGCAGAACGAGGACATGCGGAAGATCACGTCCTGGGCCGCGATCATCGCCGTACCGACGATGGTGTGCGGGGTCTACGGCATGAACTTCGACTACATGCCGGAGACGCACTGGCGGTTCGGCTACCCGGTGATCATGGCGATCACGGGAGTCATCTGCATCGGCATCCACCGCACCCTCAAGCGCAACGGCTGGCTCTAGGGTGGTCCTCATGACAAGTGAGCTGCTCGACCGGGCCCTCGTAGAGGAGGCCACGAAGAAGTCCGGCCTCATCTGGGTCGAGGGGCCCGGCGGCCCGGCCCGCGCCCTGTGGCACGTGTGGCACGACGGTGCCGCGTGCCTGGTCGGCGACGGGCCCGGGGAGCAACCGCTGCCGGGGCTGACCGACGGCGGCGCCGCCGAGGTGACCGTCCGCAGCAAGGACAAGGGGGGTCGGCTGGTCTCCTGGACGGCGAGGGTCGTCGAACTGGCGCCCGGCTCCGAGGCGTGGCGGGCGGCGGCCGGCGAGTTGAAGGGGAAGCGGCTGAACGCCCCCGACGGCGAGGCGATGACGGACCGTTGGTCCCGCGAGTGCCGGGTGCTCCGGCTCGAACCGACCGGGGTCACCACGGCGCTCCCCGAGGGCGACCTGGCCGAACCTCCGCTGCCCACACCGGCGACCACCCGTGAGCCGATCCCGGCCGGCCTTCCCCGGCTGCTGCTGAAACGCCGCAAACGCGGCTAGGACGTCGGCAGCTGCTTGCCGTAGTCCACCGTCTCGTCCTTCTCCGGCTCGGTCAGGGGGAAGTCCCTGCCCCAGGCCGAGAAGGTCAGCGTGCCCGCGCCGCCCGCCCGGGCCAGGCGCAGGGGGTAGGGCTGTCCCTCCAGGGAGACGTCCAGTGTGCCGCCGTCCCCCTTGTCACCCGTGATCCGGATCGTGCGGGTACCCGCCTGCTCGTGGTGGCCGTCGGTCTCCAGGCTGCCGTGCAGCGTCAGAAGTCCGTCGAGGAGAACGTCCTTGTCCGTGAAACCGCTGAACTTCTTGTACGCCGGGTCGCCCGACGGCACCTTCACGTACTTGCCGTCGAGCTTGTCGGCGGCCGCGTCCGGGTCGTCGCCCTTGCCGTCGGCCTTGGTCCAGAAGCCCGCGTCGGCCTTGAGGTACAGCTTCTTGCCGACCCGCAGCAGCTGGAAGGTGGTCCCCTCGGCGGTGACCGAGCCGGAGCCGCCGTCGGAGTTCAGGCGCATGTCGAGTCTGTACGTGCGCCCGCTGGCCACCACGTTCCCCGACAGGCGCAGCGCCGCCGCGGACTCGGCGGCCGCTCGCGTCTTCGACTGGATCTGGTCGGCGGGCAGTTTGCCGACCCCGTTGGTGCCCGCGTCGGGGTCCTCGCTGCAGCCCGTCAGGCCCGTTCCCGTGACGACCAGGGCGCACATCGCGCCCACGACAACGGTCCTGCGGGCACGGCCCTGGGGAATCGCGGTCACAGGTGGGGCTGCCTTTCCGACGAGGGTCCTTCAGCGGCGTGAGGCAGCGTACCGGGGCTCCGCGCCCCGGGCGGAGCCAGACCGTCCGGACGCCTCACCAGGGCGTATCCGATCGGTACGGGCTAGCCTTAAGCCCTCCCGAGCGGGCAATCCGGACAACGAACGACGAACGAAACACCCCGTACGCACCCCCGTACGCGGCCTCGTACGCAAAGGAAGCACAGCCATGGCAGCGGGAGCCCCCCGGATCTTCGTCTCGCACCTCGCGGGCGTCGCCGTCTTCGACCCCAACGGCGACCAGGTGGGCCGCGTGCGCGATCTGGTCGTCGTGCTGCGCGTGGGACGCAGGCCGCCCCGCGTGCTCGGGCTGGTCGTCGAACTGTCCACCAGGCGCCGCATCTTCCTGCCCATGACCCGGGTGACCAGCATCGAGTCCGGACAGGTCATCACCACCGGCGTGCTCAACGTCCGCCGCTTCGAGCAACGGCCCACCGAACGCCTCGTCTTCGGCGAGCTGCTGGACCGGCGGGTCACCCTCGTGGAGAGCGGTGAGCAGGTCACCGTCCTCGACATCTCGGTGCAGCAGCTGCCGGCCCGCCGGGACTGGGAGATCGACCGGGTCTTCGTCCGCAAGGGCGGCAAGGGCGGGGCGTTCCGGCGCAAGGGCGAGGCGCTGACCGTCGAGTGGTCCGCCGTCACCGGCTTCACCCTGGAGGAGCACGGACAGGGCGCCGAGAGCCTGCTGGCCACCTTCGAGCAGCTGCGCGCGGCCGACCTCGCCAACGTCCTGCACCACCTCTCCCCCAAGCGGCGCGCCGAGGTGGCCGCGGCCCTCGACGACGACCGCCTGGCCGACGTACTGGAGGAGCTGCCCGAGGACGACCAGATCGAGATCCTCGGCAAGCTGAAGGAGGAGCGGGCCGCCGACGTCCTGGAGGCCATGGATCCCGACGACGCGGCCGACCTGCTCGCCGAGCTCCCCACCGAGGAGCAGGAGCGGCTGCTGAGCCTGATGCAGCCCGGCGACGCGGCCGACATGCGGCGCCTGATGGCCTACGAGGAGCACACGGCGGGCGGTCTCATGACGACCGAGCCGATCGTCCTGCGCCCGGACGCGACCGTCGCCGACGCGCTGGCCCGCGTCCGCAACCCCGACCTCTCCCCCGCGCTCGCCGCCCAGGTCTACGTGTGCCGGGCGCCCGACGAGACACCGACCGGCAAGTACCTCGGCACGGTCCACTTCCAGCGGCTGCTGCGCGACCCCCCGTACACCCTCGTCAGCTCGCTCGTCGACGACGACCTCCAGGCCCTGGACCCGGACGCCACGCTGCCGGTGATCGCCGGGTTCTTCGCGACGTACGACATGGTCGCGGCGCCCGTGGTCGACGACTCGGGTTCGCTGCTGGGCGCGGTGACGGTGGACGACGTCCTCGACCACATGCTGCCCGAGGACTGGCGGGAGACGGAGTTCGACGCCGAAGGTGCGGAGGAGGTGGCCCACCATGACGCCTGAGCGCGAGACCCCGAACCGCGAGCGCACTCCGTTCGGCGCCCGTGAGCGCACCCCGGCCGGCGCCACGGCGACCAGCCGTCCCCGCGCCCGCCTCGACCAGCCCCGCCCGCCGCGCCGCAGGCTGCTGCCGGAGTGGGACCCGGAGGCCTTCGGACGCCTGTCGGAGCGGATCGCCCGCTTCCTGGGGACCGGGCGGTTCATCGTCTGGATGACGGTCGTCATCATCGCGTGGGTGCTGTGGAACGTCTTCGCACCACGCGACCTGCGCTTCGACAACTACCCGTTCATCTTCCTCACCCTGATGCTGTCCCTCCAGGCCTCCTACGCCGCCCCGCTGATCCTGCTCGCGCAGAACAGGCAGGACGACCGGGACCGGGTCAACCTCGAACAGGACCGCAAGCAGAACGAGCGGTCGATCGCGGACACCGAGTACCTGACCCGGGAGATCGCCGCGCTGCGGATCGGCCTCGGGGAGGTGGCCACCCGCGACTGGATCCGCTCCGAGCTCCAGGACCTGATGAAGGAGCTGGAGGCACGGCAGCACGACGGGCATGTCGTATTCCCGGCAGAACGGCCGCACGGGCGTGACGTAGACGACCACTGACGGGGGTGCGGGGGGTGGCCGTCGCCGCCGTACCATCGTCTGTATGGCTAGCGAAGACGCGGTGCGCGAGGCACTGGCGACGGTGAACGACCCCGAGATCAACCGCCCCATCACGGAGCTCGGGATGGTCAAGTCGGTCGACATCGGCGCGGACGGGGCGGTCGCGGTCACCGTGTACCTGACCGTCTCCGGCTGTCCGATGCGCGAGACGATCACGCAGCGCGTGACGGACGCGGTCGCGGCCGTGGAGGGCGTCACGCGCGTCGACGTCACGCTCGACGTGATGAGCGACGAGCAGCGCAAGGAGCTGGCGACCGCCCTGCGGGGCGGCCAGACCGAGCGCGAGGTCCCCTTCGCCAAGCCCGGCTCCCTGACCCGCGTCTACGCGGTCGCCTCCGGCAAGGGCGGTGTCGGCAAGTCGTCCGTCACGGTCAACCTGGCGGCGGCGATGGCGGCCGACGGTCTGAAGGTCGGGGTCGTCGACGCGGACATCTACGGCCACTCGGTGCCGCGGATGCTGGGCGCGGACGGCCGTCCGACCCAGGTCGAGAACATGATCATGCCGCCGTCGGCGAACGGCGTGAAGGTCATCTCGATCGGCATGTTCACCCCGGGCAACGCGCCGGTGGTGTGGCGCGGCCCGATGCTCCACCGCGCGCTCCAGCAGTTCCTCGCGGACGTGTACTGGGGCGACCTGGACGTGCTGCTCCTGGACCTCCCGCCCGGCACGGGCGACATCGCGATCTCGGTGGCCCAGCTGGTCCCGAACGCGGAGATCCTCGTGGTCACCACGCCCCAGCAGGCGGCGGCGGAGGTCGCCGAACGCGCCGGCTCCATCGCCGTCCAGACCCACCAGAAGATCGTCGGCGTGGTCGAGAACATGTCCGGCCTCCCCTGCCCGCACTGCGGCGAGATGGTCGACGTCTTCGGCACGGGCGGCGGCCAGACGGTCGCGGACGGCCTGACCCGCACCACGGGCGCGACCGTCCCGGTCCTCGGCTCCATCCCGATCGACGTCCGCCTGCGCGAGGGCGGCGACGAGGGCAAGCCGGTCGTCCTGACCGACCCGGACTCCCCGGCGGGGGCCGCGCTGCGGGGGATCGCGGGGAAGCTCGGGGGACGCCAGCGGGGCCTCTCGGGGCTGTCCCTGGGGATCACCCCGAAGAACAAGTTCTGAGACGTTCGGGACAAAGCGGCGATTCCACGCGACAGGTATAAGGTCCGTGGAATGCCGCAAGTCAAGGTCAGCGTCGTCATTCCCGTCCACAACACCGGGAAGTACGTCGACGAGTGCGCGCCGTCGCTGCTCGGGCAGAGTCTGCCCGCCGACGAGTACGAGGTCATCTACGTCGACGACGGCTCGACGGACGACACACTGGCCCGGCTGGAGAAGCTCGCCGCCGCGCACGCGCACGTCCAGGTGCACACCCGGCCGAACTCCGGCTGGCCGGGTGCGCCGCGCAACCTCGGGATGGCCCACGCCAAGGGCGAGTACATCCAGTTCGTCGACCATGACGACCTGCTCGGACCCGAGGCCCTGGAGCGGCTCCACGCCCACGCGCGGCGCAACGACGCCGACGTGGTGCTCGGCAAGATGTCCAGCACGATGGTGCGTCCCCGGCGGCTGTTCCGGCACACGGTGGACGCCTGCACGATCGAGAACGACGAGCTCATGCAGAGCCTGTCGCCGCACAAGATGTTCCGGCGGGCCTTCGTCGAGGAGCACGGCCTGCGCTTTCCCGAGGGGCCCTGGATCCTGGAGGACCTGGCCTTCGTCAGCGCCGCCTATCTGAAGGCGAAGCGGATCGCGGTCCTCGCCGACTACCCCTGCTACTACTGGATGAAGCGGGACGACGGCGGCAACAACACCCGGCTCCGCTTCAGCCCGCGCCACGGCTTCTGGCCCAACTGCCGCACCGTCGTGCGCGGGATCAAGGACGGCACCACCCCGTCCGACGACGTCGACGCGCTGCAAAACCGTCTCCTGCACCGCCTGTACCACGTCGAGATCCTCTCCCGCGCCCGCGAGCCCGAGATCCTGTGCGAGGACCCCGCCGAGCAGCGCGAGCGCTTCGAGGCGGCCCGTCGACTGGCCCTGGAGGAGTTCCCGACCGCCGTACGCGACGGCCTGCCCACGGTGTCGCGCCTGCGCGCCGAACTCCTCGAACGCGGTGACTTCGACTCAGCCGTGGCCCTGGCCGAGCGTGTTCGCCGGGTCAAGGCCCGCAGCGTCGTGGGCGGACTGCGGTGGCAGGAGGGCCGGCTGGTCGCGGACGTCACGCTGGACCTGCTGCGCGGGGACGGCGAGCCTCTGGTGCTCGTCGAGCGGGGCGGCAAGCGGTGGCTCGACCCGGAGGTGACGGCCGGGGTGCCGGGGACCGAGGGCGGCTGGGAGGTCCGCGATCCGTTCCGGCTGGCGTACGCCGAGCTGGTGGTCAAGGACCGCGACCGCGAGGACTGGTGGTACCCGCAGGGCGATCTGGAGGTGCGGCTCGCGCCCTGCGGCGAGGGGCGCTCGCGGCTCGTCGCGTCCGGGCGGCTGCTCCTCGACCCCGAGCGGCTGGCCGGCGGCCGTCCGCTGGAGCGCGGGGTGCACGACGTGTGGGCGTACGTCCAGCTGCTGGGCATCGACCGGATGGTCCGTCTCACCGGCGACGGCACCCCGGGTGCCCCCGCCGCGGGCCCGGCACTGACCGGCGGGCGGCTCGCGCTGCCGTACTGGACGGGCAGCGGCCAGCTCGCCCTCGATGTCGACCAGAGCCGGCGCAGGCTCGGTGCCGACACGGCCGGGGCCGCCGCGGCGAACCCAGGACGCGGTGAGCGGTCGCTTCCGCTGCCCTGGGTGGCGGCGACGAGGGACAGCGGCCCGGCTCCCCTCCGGGTCGCCGTGTCCGCGCTGACCGTGGACGCCGAGCTGGTCCCCGGTGCGGACGGGGCGACGGCCGCACTGCGACTGCCCGCCCGGCTCCGGCTGCCGTCCGGACGGCACCCGGTGAGACTCCCGAAGACCGACGCCCCCGTGGCGTACGCCGTGGTCCGCGACGGCCGCCTGCTGCGGCTGGAGGGCCCGGCCCACGAGGCGGGCAGGGGACGCCGGCTCCTCGACGCGGTCGCCGACCACCGCCAGGTCCGGCGGGTACGGCGACGGCTGGGCCGTTAGGACGGTCGGGGGACGCCCCCCGGGTCGGCGGTGCCCCTCGTCGTCCCGCTACGCGTACGCCGAGATGTCCTTGATCATCGCGAACCCGAGCCCGTACGCGCTCATGCCTCTCCCGTACGCCCCCACGTGCACCCCTTCCTGCGTGGAGCCCGCGAGCACCCAGCCGAACTCCGACTCCCGGTAGTGGAAGGGCGTGGGCACGCCGTCCACCGGCAGGGAGAGGGTCGACCAGTCCGGTCCGTCGAGGTCGTCCGCCAGGACCCAGGCCGTCTCGGTCTGCTGGTCCAGCCAGTCGTCGCGCAGGGAGTGGTCCATCTGCCCGGGCCAGGTGAACGACAGCAGGCCCACCCCGGCCAGCCAGGCGGCGGAGGAGACCGACGTGGCCTCCAGCAGACCCGTGCCGTCCGCGCTCCTGCGGGAGGGGTTCGCGGCGACGGTCACCACGACCGCGAACTTCTCCTTCGGCTCGCCCGTGGAGCCCGCCTCGTTCTTCACCGAGGGCTCGTCCCCGTGTCCGATGGACCCGTGCTCGACGGCTCCGTCGGCCGACGTGCCGACCTGCATCAGCCAGCGCGGCCCCGTGAAGGCCTCGTCGAGGCCGTACCAGGGGAAGGGCGCCTGAAGGTAGCCGTCGACCGTGCGCCGGGCGGAGGGAACCTGCTGGCCACCCTCCGCGGCCGGCGCCTGCGCGACTGCCCCACTCGTCGTCTCCATGTGCCGGACGCCTCCTACTAGCTCTCGTCGGACCGGACCGGCCCGCCCCCCTTCGGGCGGCGTCGCTGGTTCGCGTACGGCCCGCACAACAACTCGGCAGCATAGCCACACCGCTCCGAGCTGCGCGGAAACCGCCCGGCGCGCGGGGCGCCCGGGGGGTGGCTTCCGGCCGTACGGGGCCCCTACGAGGTGGGGTCGGGCTATGAAACGCGTCACGCACGACGGCGGAAGGCGCCCGCGAGCTCAACTGCCCGGCGGACGCCTTCCCTTGGGGCGTACGGCTCAGGTGGCGTCCGCGTCGAAGGGCGGACGGTCGTCCTTGCCCAGCTCCTCGGGCTTCTTGGTCATGTCGATCCGGCCACCGGAGGACGACGAGGACGGCGAGGTGTCCGTGCTGTGCACCGCGTCGGTGACCTCGGCCATCTCCTTCTTCAGGTCGAAGCCGTTGCGGATCTCCTTGAGACCCAGCTCGTCGTTGTCCAGCTGCTTGCGGATGAACGTCTTGGGGTTGAGGTCCTCGAACTCGAAGTCCTTGAACTCCGGGCCCAGCTCCTGCCGGATGTCCTGCTTGGCGCTCTCGGAGAACTCCCGGATCTTGCGCACGGTCCGCATGACGTCCTGGATGACCTTCGGGAGCTTGTCCGGACCGAAGACGAGCACGGCGAGGACAACGAGCGTGATCAGCTCGAGCGGTCCTATGTCATTGAACACCTGAAGCTCCTTGCGGTCCTCGGTCCTCGGTCCTCGGCCCTCGGTGGTCTGGTGTTCCGTGGTCCGGGCCGGGTCCACGGTACCTGGGGATCCCGTACGACCGGTACTGTCCCGGGGGCTCCGAGTGCGGGCGTACGGGCGGTTTTCCGGGTTGTTTGCCTTGTGGAGCGGGGTTCGGGCGTGTCCCTGTGGGGTTTCTGTCAATGCCTCAGCCGCCGTCCGAGGAGCCGAGGACCAGCGAGACGCTCCTTTCCCTGCCGTCGCGCCGGAAGGTGAGTTCGAGGCGGTCGCCGGGGCGGTGGGCGCGGATCCGCACGATGAGCTCGTCGCCGGAGTGGATACGGCGGCCGTCGACCTCGGTGATGACATCACCCGCCCGGAGTCCGGCCCTGTCACCCGGACCGCCCTCGGTCACGGCGGGTCCGCCGTCACCGCCCTCGGTCCCGACGCGGGCACCGTCGCCGGAGTAGTCCATGTCGAGGGTGACGCCGATGACGGGGTGGGTGGCCCGGCCGGTGTTGATCAGTTCTTCCGCGACCCGCTTGGCCTGGTTGACGGGGATGGCGAAGCCGAGACCTATCGAACCGGCCTGTCCGCTCTCGGAGCGGGAGCCGTCGTCGGCGGACCGGATGGCGGAGTTGATGCCTATGACACGGCCCCGGGAGTCGAGGAGGGGGCCTCCGGAGTTGCCGGGGTTGATGGGTGCGTCGGTCTGGAGAGCGTCGACGTACGACACGTCCGTGCCGTCTCCGCTCTCGCCGCCGGCGGTGACGGGCCGGTCCTTCGCGCTGATGATCCCGGAGGTGACGGTGCCCTCCAGGTCGAAGGGGGCGCCGATGGCGACGACGGGGTCGCCGACCTGGACGCTGTCGGAGTTGCCGAGGGGCAGGGCCCGCAGGCCGCCGACACCGCGGACCTCGACGACGGCGAGGTCGTACCCGCTGTCCCGCCCCACGACGGTGGCCTTCGCGGTGTCCCCGCTGTGAAAGGTCACCGATATCTCGCCGTCGGCACCGGCCGGCTCCACGACGTGGTTGTTGGTGAGGATGTGCCCGCGCTCGTCCAGCACGAAGCCGGTCCCGGTCCCGGACTCCCCGGCCCCGCTCACATGCAGGGTCACGACGCCGGGCAGGGCTCGGGCGGCGATCCCGGCGACCGTCCCGGGGGCCCGTCCACCGGGCTCCTTCGCGGCCTGCGGCAACTCCACGACGTCCCCTGCCACGCCGTGGCGCTCCAGATACGCCCCTGCGACCCCACCGACCCCGCCCGCGACGAGCGCGAGCAGGACAGCACCGCCGAGCAGCGCCCGCCGCGCCCGGCGCCGCCGGGTGGCCTCGGTCGGCACGGCGGCGCCGGTTTGCTGGAGGAGGGCGGGGGCCCAGGGGTCGTAGTTCTGCCGGGGGGTGGGGGCGCCGGGAGGTGGGAGGGGGAGGCCGGGAGGCGGGGTGGCCGGCGCCGGTGGTGCTGGGGAGGCTTCCGGTGGTGGAGCGGCCGCCTCGGTGTGGGAGGTCGGGACCTGGACGGGTGGAACCTCGACCGGAGGAGCCTGGACGGTCGGGGCCTGGACGGGTGGGGCGGGGGCCCAGGGTCCCGGTACGCCGTAGGGCGGCGTGTCGGAGGAGCCGGAGGCGAGCGACGAGTCGGTACGACCGCTGTCGGCCACCGCCTCCGCGTCCGCGGGAGCCGCCGGCTCGAAGTCGCCGTCGGTCCCCTGCGAGACGGACTCGGCGCCGGGCACCCCGCTC
This sequence comes from Streptomyces sp. SAI-135, assembly GCF_029893805.1. Lineage (NCBI taxonomy): Bacteria > Bacillati > Actinomycetota > Actinomycetes > Kitasatosporales > Streptomycetaceae > Streptomyces > Streptomyces sp. SAI-135. The sequence goes on along the minus strand of NZ_JARXYP010000002.1, from coordinate 5,957,675 downwards.
CTCGGCGCCGCGAGCAGGAAGTCCCCGTCGGGCCCTGTCGAGTCGGTCGGGTCGGTCGAGTCGGCCGGCGGCCCGGTCCGCTCGTCCGGTCCGGAAACCCCCCGTGCCCCGGGGCGGCTCCACCACTTCGTCCTTGTGGGCTTGCCCTCGTCCATGCTCTCCCCACAGCTGACCGGCCGCGGTGCGCGGCGCGTCGACCTGTCTGTGGATTCAACCAGGTTCGGGCGCCGCGGAGCAGGGCGCCGGTCAGCGGGTGGCGCTGGGGGGCGTGGGCGCCGATGTGGTGGGGACGGGTGCGGCGAGGAAGCCGGAGGCGGTGAGATCCGGCGTCGCGGACAGGGAGGTCAGGGTGAGCGGCGGAGTCGTGCTGAGCGGACGTATGAGAGGGGACATGGCGGCGGCACCGGCGACCACGGGCGCGGTGAGGGTGTGCAGGGCCGCGTCCTGCACCTGGGCGGGGATGCCCGGCAGCAGCGGTGCGGACGCGGAGGTCTGGGCGACCGGGGTGTCACCCGGCATCCGCTGCCCCTGCCCCTGTCCCTGCGCGAGCAGGGGCCCCACGCCACGGCGGCGCTGGTTCTCCGGTACCGCGGCACCCGTGCCCGGCGTGCGCGCCGGGGTGACGTTGCTGCCGGCGCCGCGGGCGTCGGTGTCACCCGGCACGCCCGTGGTGACGCCGCCCAGCGCGATCGCGGCCAGCGACACCGCTCCGGCGGCGACGACCGCGAACCGCATGCCGCGCGAGGCCGAGCGGTCGGCCTCGGAGCGGGTGACGTCATGGATGCGGAAGCCACGGCCTGCGGAGGGCGGGAGCACCGCCGGGGCGTGCGGACGGGCGGGGACGTAGTCGAACTCGAAACGCTCGCCACGTCTCACGCCGAAGGCTCCGGTGGCGCCGGGTCGTCCCGGCAGTGCCGCGAACCCTCCTCCGCCGAACGGCGAGCTGTCGCCGTCCTCCGGATCACCCCCGGGCAGCCCCTGGAGGCGGGCCAGGAAGCTCTCGGAGGGCGGGGGCGGGGCGGCCTCCGCGAAGACGTTCTTCAGGCGGCGCTGGGCGTCCGCCTCCGCCTTGCACTTCGGGCAGGTGGCGAGATGCGCGAGGACGCGCTCCCGCGTGGCATGACCGAGCTCGCCGTCCACCAGGGCGGCGAGTCGGTCTCCCAGATGCTGTTCCGCGAGGCTTCCCTCGCCGGGTTTGGGCAGTGATCCACTCACGCGGACGCGCCCCCTCCCCCCAGTGCGGGGACCCGGGCCATGAAGGAGCGGCGCTCGGCGCGGGCCTCGGGTGAGCGGTGGGCGAGGGCCTTGCGCAGCTGGGAACGGCCGCGGTGGATCCGCGAGCGGACGGTGCCGAGCTTGACGCCCAGGGTCGCGGCGATCTCCTCGTACGAGAGTCCCTCGATGTCGCACAGGACGACCGCGGCGCGGAACTCCGGCGCGAGGGTGTCGAGGGCCTGCTGGACGTCCGCGTCGAAGTGGGCGTCGTTGAAGACCTGCTGGGGCGACGGCTCGCGGCTGGGCAGTCGCTCGGCCGCGTCCTCGCCGAGGGCGTCGAAGCGGATGCGCTGCTTGCGGCGGACCATGTCCAGGAAGAGGTTGGTGGTGATGCGGTGCAGCCAGCCCTCGAAGGTGCCCGGTGTGTACGTGGACAGCGAGCGGAAGACGCGGACGAAGACCTCCTGCGTGAGGTCCTCGGCGTCGTGCTGGTTACCGGTGAGGCGGTACGCGAGGCGGTACACGCGGCCGCTGTGCGTGCTGACGATCTCCTCCCAGGTGGGCGGAGTCCACGCCTGCCCGTCCGCGTCGGTGGCGAAGGTCGCGGTCTGGGCGTAGTCGCCGGCGTGGCTGTGGTCAGCGGTGTCGTTCACGGATCTCGGCCTGCCCGCCGATCCGAGGAAGCGCCGCAGCACTCCCCCACGATCACCAGGTGCGGCCGCACCTCCCCTGTCGGCTCTGGTTGTCTCCAGTGGAGCCCCTACCATAGCCACCTCGCCCGTTAGCTCCGGATAAGCGGTTTTACGAGAATTTGATCTGGGCTGATACCACTCGGTCCCCTGCGTCAGCAGTTGCTCGAGGGCCTGCTCGGCTTCGTGATCCAACTGTGTCCCCCCGGGTGCGTCTCCATCCCTCTAAACGCCCGGTCCCATCTGCGGGTTCCCGACGGCAACGGATACAGTCACGCCCAGGCAACCACGGGGCAAGGAGAGGGTCATTACCGGCAACCGGCAGACGAGCTGGGCGTTCGCCGACGCCTACGTCGCCGAGGACGAAGTCCTGAGCTGGGCCCGGGACCGGGCCCGTGAGGCGGGACTGCGCTCGGTGTCGCCCGGCGCGGGCGCGGCGCTGCGGTTGCTGGCCGCCTCCGTGGACGCCAAGGCCGTCGCCGAGATCGGCACCGGGACCGGCGTCTCCGGCATCCATCTGCTGCACGGCATGCGCCCGGACGGGGTGCTGACCACCGTCGACCCCGAGCCGGAGCACCAGCAGTTCGCCCGGCAGGCGTTCCGCGCCTGCGGTTTCGCCAGCAACCGGGCCCGGTTCATCCCGGGCCGCGCCCTGGACGTCCTGCCCCGTCTCGCCGACGCCGGCTACGACCTCGTCTTCTGCGACGGTGACCGGCAGGAGGTCATGGACTACCTCGCTGAATCGTTGCGCCTGCTGCGTCCGGGTGGCCTCGTGGTCTTCGAGGGCGTCTTCGCCAACGGCCGCACCGTGGACTCGGGACCGCAGCCGACGGAGGTGCTGCGCCTGAGGGAGCTGCTGCGGGCCGTGCGCGAGAGCCAGGACCTGGTGCCGTCTCTGCTGCCGGTGGGCGACGGACTGCTCTGCGCGGTCAAGCGCTGAGCCCGATGCGGGGCGTACGGCCGTTCGGGGTACCGCCCGGACAGAGCGCTGCCCCGGCACCTCAGGAGATGCCGGGGCAGCCGAAAGGGTATGGTCGCTTCCGCGTCAGCCGACGACCTTCTTGAGGGCGTCGCCGAGCGCGTCGGCCTCGTCAGGGGTCAGCTCGACGACGAGCCGACCGCCGCCTTCGAGCGGAACGCGCATGACGATGCCCCGCCCCTCCTTGGTCACCTCGAGCGGGCCATCACCCGTTCGCGGCTTCATGGCCGCCATGCTCGTTCCCCTTCCTGAAACCAGCTCATCGTCAAAGCCGACAGCCCTGGGAGGGCACGCGCGTCAAAGTGGGACACGCGCCACCGGCATCGAACACATTGCTTCCAAGCCATTATCCCGCATCTCAGGACCCGATGACCAACATCAGTCGGCATCGCTTGGGCAACGCGCGCGAGCAAAACCACCCAATTCGGCGATGTGGCTGCGATACTCCGCCGCCGCGCGGACGCCGGCCGGCCGTGAGCGCTCGACAATTCTTTGACGCAGGTCACACGTCCGCTCCGGTTCCCGGACGGCGATCTCCGCCATGCTGTCCCTCGGACATCGGATGCAGCGGACACACCGGAGGGGATACGCCATGGCCGACACCGTGCTCTACGAGGTGCACGACGGGCTCGCGACGATCACGCTGAACCGGCCGGAGGCGATGAACGCGCTGAACATCGCCACGAAGGTCGCGCTGCGGGAGGCCGTGGAGTCGGCGGCCTCGGACGACGCCGTACGGGCCGTGCTGCTCACCGCCGCCGGAGAGCGGTCCTTCTGCGTGGGGCAGGACCTCAAGGAGCACATCGGGCTGCTCGCCGAGGGCTCGACGGAGGTCATGAGCACGGTCAGGGAGCACTACAACCCGATCGTGCGTGCGCTCACGGAGATGCCCAAGCCGGTGGTGGCCGGCGTGAACGGGGTCGCGGCGGGCGCCGGCTTCGGGCTCGCGCTCGCGGCGGACTACCGGGTGGCGGCGGACACGGCCGCGTTCAACACCTCGTTCGCCGGGGTGGCGCTGACCGCGGACTCCGGGATCTCGTGGACGCTGCCGCGCGTGGTGGGGCCGGGCCGCGCCGCCGACCTGCTGCTCTTCCCGCGGACCATGTCGGCCCGGGACGCGCACGACCTGGGGATCGTGAACCGTCTCGTGCCCTCCACCGAGCTGCCCGCGGAGGCCGAGAAGGTGGCGCGGGCCCTGGCCGAGGGCCCGACGGTGGCGTACGGCGCGATCAAGGAGTCCCTCGCGTACGCCCTGTCGCACACCCTGGCGCAGACGCTGGAGAAGGAGGACGAGCTTCAGACGCGGGCCGGGGCCTCCGAGGACCACGCGATCGCGGTGCGGGCCTTCGTGCACAAGGAGACCCCCAAGTACCTGGGCCGGTAGGGCTCAGGCACCTCTCGCGACGCACGTCTCCAGGTGGTCGTCCACCAGTCCGCACGCCTGCATCAGCGCGTACGCCGTCGTGGGGCCCACGAAGCGCAGGCCGCGCTTCTTGAGGGCCTTGGACAGGGCGGTCGACTCGGGGGTGACCGCGGGGACGTCGGCGAGGGTCCTGGGGACCGCGTGCGAGGCCGGCGCGTGGGACCAGATCAGTTCGTCCAGCTCGCCCGGGGCCCATTCGGCCAGCACGCGCGCGTTGGCCATCGTCGCGTCGATCTTGGCGCGATTGCGGATGATCCCCGGGTCGAGGAGCAGGCGGTCGCGGTCGGCCTCGCCGAACATGGCCACCTTGGCGATCTCGAACCCCGCGAAGGCGGCACGGAAGCCCTCGCGGCGGCGCAGGATGGTGATCCAGGACAGGCCGGACTGGAAGGCCTCCAGACTGAGCCGCTCGTAGAGGGCGTCGTCGCCGTGGACCGGGCGGCCCCACTCCTCGTCGTGGTACGTCACGTAGTCCGGCGTGGACAGCGCCCAGGGGCAGCGGGGGGCGCCGTCCGGGCCGATCAGGGCGGCGCTTTCGCTCACTGCTGCTCCCCGTGGCCGTGCTCCGGCTTGTGCAGGGCGACGTGGGCCGCGGCCCGGGCGCCGGCCAGCGCGGACTCCAGGTCGGCGATCCGGGCGTCCCGCTCGGCGAGCTCGGCGCCGAGGCGGCTGAGCGCGTCGTCGACGTCCGCCATGCGGTAGCCGCGGGCGGTCAGCGGGAAGCGGAGGCTGTCGATGTCCGCGCGGTTGACCGGCCGGTCGGGCGGCAGCGGGTCCTGGAGCCGCTCCGGGGCGACGTCCGGCAGCGGGCCGTCGCTCTCGCCGCCGCCCACCACGGCGAGCGTCACCGCGGCGACCACGACCGCGAGCGCGATGACCAGGAACAAGAACATAACCATCGCTGAGGTCCCCAGGGTCCCTGCCGGCGGCCGGCCACCGGCGTCGAATGTGTCAGGGTCCGATCGTGCCATGCGAGTCTGACAGTTAGGGTCGCAGGCGGTCGCAGAGGCCGAACACACAGACGCAAGAAGTGAGGTCACAGGGGATGCTCAGGCTGGGCAGGCGTGAATTCGACGCGCACGAGCCGGTGATCATGGCGATCGTGAACCGGACCCCCGACTCCTTCTACGACCAGGGAGCCACCTTCCTCGACGAGCCCGCCCTCGCGCGCGTGGAGCAGGCGGTGGCCGAAGGGGCCGCCATCATCGACGTCGGCGGGGTCAAGGCCGGGCCGGGCGAGGAGGTGTCCGCGGCGGAGGAGGCCCGGCGGACCGTCGGCTTCGTGGCGGAGGTGCGCCGGCGGTTCCCCGAGGTGATCATCAGCGTCGACACCTGGCGGGCGTCGGTCGGCGAGGCGGTGTGCGAGGCGGGGGCCGATCTGCTGAACGACGCCTGGGGCGGGGTCGACCCCGGTCTGGCCGAGGTCGCCGCCCGGTACAAGGTGGGCCTCGTGTGCACGCACGCCGGGGGCGCCGAGCCGCGGACCCGGCCGCACCGGGTGACGTACGACGACGTCATGGCCGACATCCTGCGGGTGACCGTGGGGCTGGCCGAGCGGGCGGTCGCGCTGGGGGTGCCCCGGGAGTCGGTGCTGATCGATCCCGGGCACGACTTCGGGAAGAACACGCGGCACAGTCTCGAGGCGACGAGGCGGTTGGGCGAGATGGTCGAGACGGGATGGCCGGTGCTGGTCTCCCTGTCCAACAAGGACTTCGTGGGCGAGACCCTGGACAAGCCGGTGAAGGAGCGGGTGGTGGGGACGCTGGCGACCACCGCGGTGTCGGCGTGGCTGGGGGCTCAGGTGTACCGGGTGCACGAGGTCGGCGAGACCCGGCAGGTGCTGGACATGGTGGCGTCGATCGCGGGGCACCGGCCGCCGGCGGTCGCTCGTCGGGGGCTGGCATAGGGAGTTCTTCGCCCCCGCCGCCCCTGCCCGTCCCTCCTCCGGGGGGCTCCGCCCCCTTCGCCCCCCGCTCCTCGAACGCCGGAGGGGCTGATCAACCCTCCGGCGTTCCATGCCCTGCAAGGGCTACCGGCCCGCCTCCTTGGAGACCAGTGCCACCGCCTCGTCCACGTCGTCCGTCACGTGGAACAGGAGCAGGTCCTTCTCCGAGGCCTTGCCCTGGGCGACCAGGGTGTTCGTGAGCCAGTCGACGAGGCCGCCCCAGTACGCGCTGCCGAAGAGGACGATCGGGAAGCGGGTGACCTTCTGGGTCTGGACCAGGGTCAGGGCCTCGAAGAGCTCGTCGAGGGTGCCGAGGCCGCCCGGCAGGACCACGAACCCCTGCGCGTACTTCACGAACATCATCTTGCGGACGAAGAAGTAGCGGAAGTTGAGACCGATGTCGACGTAGGGGTTGAGTCCCTGCTCGAAGGGGAGCTCGATGCCGAGCCCCACGGAGGTGCCGTTCGCCTCGCAGGCACCCTTGTTGGCCGCCTCCATGGCGCCGGGGCCGCCGCCGGTGATCACGGCGAAGCCGGCCTCCACCAGGCCTCGGCCGAGCCGCACGCCCGCCTCGTACTCGGGAGAGTCCGCCGGGGTCCGCGCCGAGCCGAACACGCTGATCGCGGGCGGGAGTTCGGCGAGGGTGCCGAAGCCCTCGATGAACTCCGACTGGATGCGCAGGACGCGCCAGGGGTCGGTGTGGACCCAGTCCGAGGGGCCACCCGCGTCCAGCAGGCGCTGGTCGGTCGTGCTCGCCGTGACCTGTCCCCGCCTGCGGAGGACAGGTCCCAGGCGCTGCTCCTCCGGCGGCTGCTTCTTGCCCTCGGGGTTCCCGGTAGCCATGTGCGCTCCCTCCGCTTGCCTGGTCTTTCCGTCTCAGCGTAGATCTACGCGGGTTACGGAGGGGGGACGTACGCGTGTCCGCCGTCGAGCGCCCGCCGGCACACCGCCTCCTCAGGAGGTCAGCCAGGCCCGCAACTTCGCCTCCGCCTCGGGGATCAGTGACGCCTTCACCCGCTCGTCCACCTTGTGCGCGAGCAGCGGCTGTCCCGGGCTGTAGTTCACCGCGGGCACGCCCAGCGCGCTGAAGCGGGACACGTCCGTCCAGCCGAACTTGGGGCGGGCGACGCCGCCGACCGCGGCCATGAAGGCCTGGGCGACGGGGTGGGTGAGGCCGGGGCGGGCGCCGCCGGTGTGGTCGTCGACGGTGAACTCGTCGACCCCGCAGTCCGCGAAGAAGTCCCGTACGAAGGCCTCCGCCTCGGCCTCGCTGCGGTCCGGCGCGTAACGGAAGTTGACCGTCAGCGTGCAGGAGTCGGGGATGACGTTCGTGGCCACGCCGCCCTCCACGCGCACGGCGTTGAGCCCCTCGTGGAACTCCAGTCCGTCCACCACCGGCTTGCGCGGTTCGTAGGCGGCGAGCTTCGCGAGGGCGGGGGCGGCCTTGTGGATCGCGTTGGACCCCATCCACGCGCGCGCGGAGTGCGCCCGCTCCCCCTTGAACGTCAGCAGGACCCGCAGGGTTCCCTGGCAGCCACCCTCGACCTGGTTGTCCGTCGGCTCCAGGAGGACCGCGAAGTCGCCCTCCAGCCACTCGGGATGGGCCTCGGCCACATGTCCCAGGCCGTTGAGGTGGGCCGCGACCTCTTCGTTGTCGTAGAAGATGAAGGTGAGGTCGCGGTTGGGCTCCGGGAGGGTCGCCGCGATCCGCAGCTGGACCGCGACCCCGGACTTCATGTCGCAGGTGCCGCAGCCCCACAGGTAGCCCTCGTCGTCGAGCCGGGAGGGGACGTTGCCCGCGATGGGGACGGTGTCGATGTGGCCGGCGAGGATGACGCGTTCCGAACGGCCGAGGTTCGTGCGGGCGACGACGTTGTTGCCGTGGCGGTCGACCGTCAGGTGCGGCAGGGCGCGCAGGGCGCTCTCGATCGCGTCCGCGAGGGGCTTCTCGGTGCCGCTCTCGGAGGGGAAGTCGACGAGCTGCGCGGTGAGCCGGGCAGCGTCCAGCGAAAGGTCAAGAGGGGTGTCGGCCATGCTCCCGACCCTAACGCTCCCGCTGTGCGCACTCACTGTCCCGTCCGTCTCGGACGTCTCAGTACTCTCCAGTATCTTGTCCGGATGCCAGAGCCGTTGCCCTCCACTCGCAAGCGCCGTGGCCGTCTCCTCCGCTTCGGGGCGGCCCTCGTGGTCCTGTGCGCGGTCGCCGGTTACCTCGTGGTGCAGTACGTCACCGGAGGCACCGACGGGCCGAGCTGCCGCGTCGTCTCCGGCCGGGCGGGCGGGCCGTCGTACGAGTTCACCCCCGAGCAGGCGGTGAACGCGGCGACGATCACCGCCGTCGGCACCGGGCGCGGGCTGCCGGAGCGGGCCGTGACCATCGCGCTCGCCACCGCCCTCCAGGAGTCGGGGCTGCGCAACATCGCGCACGGCGACCGTGACTCCCTCGGCCTGTTCCAGCAGCGGCCCTCGCAGGGCTGGGGCACCCCGAAGGAGATCCTGGACCCGACGTACGCGGCGGGCGAGTTCTACAAGCACCTGGTCAAGGTGCGGGACTACCAGGAGCTTCCGCTGACCGTCGCCGCCCAGCGGGTGCAGCGCAGCGGCTATCCGGAGGCGTACGCCAAGCACGAGCCGGACGCCGTGCTGCTGGCCGCCGCCCTCACCGGCTCCTCGGCGGCCACCCTCACCTGTGACGGCCGCCAGGAGTCCGGCCGGGCCGCACAGGCCGCCGCCACGGGCCCCGACGCGGTGCGGTCCGCCCTCGTACGGGACTTCGGGCGGGACGCGCTGGAGACCGCCGCCGCGGAGGTGGGCGGCAAGGCCGCGCCGAGCCCGACGCCCACCGCGGCGGACGCGCGCACCGTGACCCTCCCCGTGCGCGAGGACACCCGCGCGGGTGCCCGCCGCAGCCTCACCGAGCGCGGCTGGCAGCTCGCCCACTGGGCGGTCGCCAACGCCTCGGCGCTGCGCATCGAGCGGGTCTCGTACGCGGGGCGGCAGTGGACGGCAGGCAGCACCGACAGCGAGTGGCGCACGACGGGCGGCGAGGGCGGCACCGGCTCGGTGCGGATACTGACGGCACGGTAGTTCGGAAGATCACCTGGAAGGGTCACGTCCGGCCCTCGTCCGAGCGGGTGTGCGCAGGTTTTCGCCGCCTCACCCCCGCATCCGCGAGAACCCTTGGGAACAAAGGGCTGCACGCATTCGGCGGACTTTCAGACCGGAAGGCTTTTGCCCGTTTTTATCCGCAGGTGATAATGCGACGCATTGCCAACTCTTTACGTTGCGCGTCCGCAACCTTCGTCGGCTTCGAGCGGTAGTCACGGCGTCCTAGCAACGTTTCCTCCGTCGAAGGAGCAACATGTCCCTCCCCCTGACCCGCAGGATCGCCCGTGCCGCGCTGCTCGTCGCTGCGGGAGCGGCCGCCGGGGTCGGTGCGGCCGGCTCCGCCAGTGCGGCCCCCGCCGCGCTGCCCGCCACTCCGAACCTCGGCGGGCTGACCGCTCTGGACGGGGCGCACGTCGGCAACACGGTGGACGGCGCGACGCAGAACCTGACCGGGACCGCGGGCAAGACCGGTGGCAAGGCCGTCGAGAAGGCGGTGCCGTCCGCGGGCAAGGCCGGCGGCAAGGCCGTGAAGAAGGCCGCGCCGGTCGCGCAGAAGACGGCGGGCGACGCCGCGGGCTCCGCCGGGGGCGTCCTCGGCGACACGACGTCCACGGCGACGAAGGGCGGTCTGCCGACCGACTCCCTCGCCAAGGGCGGCGGCCTGCCGTCGGCGGACACCCTGCCGGTGAAGAGCCTCCCGCTCGGCTAGTACCCCGCGCACACGGCGAAGGGGCCCAGGGATCTCCCTGGGCCCCTTCGGCGCGTCCGGGGCGCGTCACGCCAGTCGTTCGACCGCCGCGCGCACCCGCTCGTCCGTCGCCGTCAGCGCGACCCGTACGAACTTCTCGCCCGCCGTGCCGTAGAAGTCGCCCGGGGCCACCAGGATGCCGAGGCCCGCCAGGTGGGCGACCGTCGCCCAGCAGGACTCGTCCCGGGTCGCCCACAGGTAGAGGCTCGCCTCGCTGTGCTCGATGCGGAAACCGTGGCCGAGGAGGGCCTCGCGCAGCAGCGCCCGGCGGGCCGCGTAGCGCTCGCGCTGCTCACGCACGTGCGTGTCGTCGCCCAGGGCCGCCACCACCGCGGCCTGGGTCGGCGCCGGGGTCATCATGCCGCCGTGCTTGCGGATCTCCAGCAGGGGCGCCAGGACGGCCGGGTCGCCCGCGAGGAAGGCCGCCCGGTAGCCGGCGAGGTTGGAGCGCTTGGACAGCGAGTGGACGGCCACGATGCCGTCGAAGGAGCCGCCGTTGACGTCGGGGTGCAGGACCGAGACCGGGTCGGCCTCCCAGCCGAGCTCCAGGTAGCACTCGTCGGAGAAGACCAGGACGCCGTGCGACCGGGCCCAGGCGACGATCCTCGTCAGCTCGTCCTTGGAGAGCACCCTGCCGGTGGGGTTGGAGGGGGAGTTGAGCCACAGAAGCTTCAGGCCCGCCGGGTCCAGCTCGGTCGGGTCGTCGTAGACCTCGTGGTCCGCGCGGGCCAGACGGGCGCCGACCTCGTACGTCGGGTAGGCGAGGCGCGGGAAGGCGACCCGGTCGCCGGGGCCCAGGCCCAGCTGGGTGGGGAGCCAGGCGACGAGTTCCTTGGAGCCGACGATCGGCAGGACGTGGCGGTGGGTGACCTCGCGGGCGCCCAGGCGCCGCTCGACCCAGCCGGTGATCGCGTCGCGCAGGGCCGGGGTCCCCCACACCGTCGGGTAGCCCGGGGAGTCCGCCGCGTCGATCAGCGCCTTCTGGACGAGATCGGGGACCGGGTCGACCGGGGTGCCGACGGAGAGGTCGACGATGCCGCCCGGATGCTCCAGAGCCGTCTTCTTGTACGGCTCCAGCTTGTCCCAGGGGAAGGTGGGAAGGCGGTCGGAGACTGCGGACACGGCTTTCGCGCTCACTTTCGGGTCGTACGGCAAACGCCTCGGCCCCGTACGGCCACGATCGGAGGCGATCAGGCCGTACGGGACCGAGGCGGCACGAGGTGCGGGCCGCTGATGCGGATGACTAGGCCTGCGGCGGCAGCGCGGCGATGAACGGGTGGTCCCGCTCGATCAGACCCAGCTTGCTGGCGCCGCCGGGCGAGCCGAGCTCGTCGAAGAACTCGACGTTCGCCTTGTAGTAGTCCTTCCACTCGTCCGGGGTGTCGTCCTCGTAGAAGATCGCCTCGACCGGGCAGACCGGCTCACAGGCACCACAGTCGACGCATTCGTCCGGGTGGATGTACAAGGACCGGGAGCCCTCGTAGATGCAGTCGACCGGGCACTCCTCGATGCAAGCCTTGTCCTTCACGTCGACACAAGGCTGCGCGATGACGTAGGTCACGCTGTCGTTCCTCCTCCATAGGGCGCTGGCGGGCCTCCTCAGGCTCCGCCGCCTGGCGCGCGGGAGCGCGGCGTCGTCGATGCCCGCCCCTAGTATCTCCGTTCTTGGGCATGATCCGAACAGGAGGGGTGAACTGACCTGTGGAAATCTCCGCCGCGGGACGCCTCGTCGTCCGTATCTCCGCAGCTGACGTGGGCAAACGGGTATCCGTACGGTGCCTGGACGAAACCGGCGTCACCGGGGAGAAGTTCACCGACACGGTGGGTGTTCTCACATCATGGGACGACGGTGTGCTGATGATCACGCGGCGGGACGGCGAGAGCGTCCGCATCGCGGAATCCACGCTGGTCGCGGGCAAGGTCGTGCCCGCCGCACCGGCCCGCCGCCGGGGACCCGCCGCCTCCTACGAGGAGCTGGCCCGGATCTCCGCGCGCGGCTGGCGGCCCCTCGAGAGCGAGCGGCTCGGCGAGTGGGAGCTGCGCGCCGCCGCCGGCTTCACCCGCCGCGCCAACTCCGTCCTGCCGCTCGGTGATCCCGGCCTGCCGCTCGACGAGGCCCTGGCCGCCGTACGACGGTGGTACGGCGAGCGCGGTCTGCCCGCGTACGTCCAGACCGCGACCGGCGCCGCGGGCACCCAGGAGGTGCTGTGCGCGCAGCTGGAGGCGCGCGGGTGGACGCGGGAGGTGACGGCGCAGTTGTGGACCGGGGCGCTGGCACCGGTCGCGGACCGGCCCGGTGAGGGCGTGGTGCTGTCCCGGGAGGCCGACGCGGACTGGCTGGCGCGCTACCAGCGCAAGGGGGTGAGCGAGGTGGCGCTGCGGGTGCTCGGGAGCGGGCCGTCGGTGTGGTTCGCCACCGTCCCGGGCGAGGACGCTCCGGCCGCGATCGGGCGCTGTGTCGTGGACGGCCGCTGGGCCGGGTTCGCCGCGGTCGAGGTGGATCCCGCCCTACGGCGCCGGGGGCTGGCCTCGACCGTGATGGCGGCTCTGGCCCGGCGGGCCCTCGACGAGGGGGCGTCGGCCGCGTGGCTCCAGGTCGAGTCGGACAACGCCGGTGCGCGGGCCCTGTACGAGCGGCTGGGGTTCGCCCCGCACCACGCCTACCACCACTACCGCGAGCCGGACCCCTCCGGCGGAACGCGGTAGTAGCGATCGCCGCGAAAGGGCACGAGCCAGCTATGCGTCCCCCGTTTCCCCCACCGCCCGAACGTTCCGCCGAGCTGCGGAGGCGGTTCGCCGAAGAGGCGCGGTCCGAGCGGCCCGACCTGTCCGCGCTGTGCCTGCTCGTGGGCGCGCAGGCGGACGCGGCGCTGGACGAGGCCGGCATCGACGCGGCCCAGATCGAACTCGACGCGCTGGCCGGGCAGTTGCCGTTCCGGCCGGGCGGACCGCGGTCGTGGGCGGTGTCGCTGAGGGAACTGCTGGGCGACCGCTGGGGGTTTCGTGGCTCCGCGGCGGACTACCAGCGGCTGGAGTCCTCGCTGCTGCACGAGGTGCTGGTGCGGCGCCGCGGGTTGCCGATCCTGTTGTCGGTGGTGTGGATGGAGGTGGCCCGGCGGGCGGGGGCGCCGGTGTACGGGGTGGCCCTGCCGGGGCACTTCGTGGTCGGGTTCGGGCCGCCGGAGGAGCAGGTGCTGGCCGATCCCTTCGACGGGGGGCGGGTCCTGGCGGGGGCGGACGCGGAGCTGCTGGTGGCGGGGGCCACGGGGGGCTCACTGGAGCCGTCGATGCTGGCGCCCGCGCAGACCCTGGACGTCGTGCAGCGGATCCTCAACAACGTCCGCGCGTGGGCCGCGGCCCGGCCGGAGCGGTCGGATGTAGGGCTGTGGGCCGTGGATTTGGCCCTGCTGTTGCCCTCGCACCCGGCGCGACTGCGGTACGAGCGGGCGCAGTTGCTCGTCCAGCGGGGTGACTTCGTCGAGGGGGCCGGGGAGTTGGAGGCGTATGCGGGGGTGGTGGCTGCGGTTGACGAAACGGCTGCGGCTCGGATTCGGCGGCAGGCTCATTCCGCGCGAGCGATGTTGAACTGACGGCCATGGGCGTCTGCGGGTGCGTCGTGGCTGGTCGCGCCCGCGCGGCGGGGCCGCACATTAATACAGCCCCGCGCCCCTGGGTCCGCTGCCCTGGACGGCGATCAAAGCCACCCCTTCTCATGCGCGATCCTCACCGCCTCCGCCCTGTTCCGTACCGCCAGTTTCTGGATCGCCGTGGAGAGGTAGTTGCGGACCGTGCCCTGGGAGAGGTGGAGGGTCTGCGCCAGCTCGGCGTTCGTGGAGCCGTCGGCCGCCGCCCTGAGGACCTCCCGCTCACGGTCCGTCAGCGGGTTCGCGCCCTCCGCCAGGGCCGCCGCCGCGAGGGTGGGGTCGATGACCCGCTCCCCCGCCAGCACCTTCCGTACCGCTGCGGCCAGTTGGGCCGCGGGGGCGTCCTTGACCAGGAAGGCGTCGGCGCCCGACTCCATCGCGCTGCGCAGGTAACCGGGGCGGCCGAAGGTCGTGAGGATGACCAGCTTGACCGCCGGGAGTTCCCGGTGGAGCAGGGCCGCCGCCTCTATGCCCGTCGCGCCCGGCATCTCGATGTCCATGAGGGCCACGTCGACGTCGTGGGCGCGAGCCGCCGCCAGGACCTCGTCGCCGCGGGCCACCTGGGCGACGACCTCGATGTCGTCCTCCAGACCGAGCAGGGCGGCCAGGGCCTCGCGGACCATCGACTGGTCCTCGGCGAGCAGGACCTTGATCGTGCGGCTCGTCATGAGGCGGATCCTACGTCGGCCGCGGAACCGGCCGGGACGCGGGCGACCAGCCGGAAGCCGTGCCGGGTGCCGGTGGCCTCCAGGGTGCCGCCGGCCTTCTCCAGGCGTTCGGTGAGTCCGCTGAGGCCGTTGCCGGGAGCGGTGCCCGCGCCGCCCGAGCCGTCGTCCTCGACGGTGAGTTCGAGCCGCGGCCCGTCGAGGGTCTGGCGGTGCAGCAGCTCCACCGTGCAACCGCGGGCGCCGCTGTGCCGTACCACGTTGGTGACCGCCTCGCGCAGCGCCCAGGCCAGGGCCGACTCGCTCTCCTCGGGCACGCCGGTGAGGTCGGGTTCGGCGGGCAGGGTGGCGGTGACCCCGGCGGCCGCCAACGCGACCTGGGCACCGGCGAGTTCCGCGGCCAAGCGGGCGCGCCGGTAGCCGGAGACGGCTTCGCGGACGTCCACCAGGGCCTGTCGGCTGACCTGTTCGATGTCGGCGACCTGCTGGGCCGCCTTGTCGGGGTGGGCCGGGAGCATCCGGCCCGCCAGCTCGCTCTTCAGGGTGATGAGGGACAGGGAGTGGCCGAGCAGGTCGTGCAGGTCCCTGGCCAGGCGCAGCCGCTCCTCGTTCGCGGCGAGCTGGGCGACCCGGGCCCGCGCCTCCCGCAACTCGATGGTCGTGCGGACGAGTTCGCGCACGCCGGTCATCGCGAACCCGCCCAGCAGGGCCGGGATGAGCAGCGCGCCGATGTACTCCGTGCCGTCGGCGACGACCAGGGCGAGGGCCGCCATCAGGGCGGACGCGGCCGGGATCGTCCAGCGGGCGAGCCGCAGCGGCAGGGCCGCGCCGGAGGCGATCGAGACGTACACGAAGAGGACGAGCCACTCGCGGCCCAGGGTGAGGACGAGCAGGGCCGACTCGGCCGAGAGGACCGCGAGGGAGACGAGCACGAACTCCTGGGCGTTGCGGCGGCCGGTCCGGAACAGCAGGGCCAGGTACCAGGCGACGAAGCCCGCGAGGCCGAGCCAGCCGAGGACGACCGCCGCGGCTCCGTGGCCGCCGTGCAGGAGGTCCGAGACGGGTGCGCTCAGATAGACCAGCCAGATGCCCGTCCACAGCATCTTGACCATCATCTGCTTGCGGGTCTCCGGGCGCTGCCCGATCCCCACGCCGGTGCCGCTCACGCCTTCAACGTGTCCTTCCGGTACAGCCAGGCCGCGCCGCCCGCGAACAGGGCGAAGGAGACGGCCAGGACGGCGATGTCCTGTGCGTGCGGGGCGCGGCTCTGTTCGATGGCCCGCCCGAGGGCAGCGTACGCGTGCGTGGGCAGCCACTCGGCGATGTCCTGGAGCCACTGCGGGAAGGTCGTCGTGGGCATCCACAGGCCGCCCAGGATCGACAGGCCGAAGTAGCTGATCATCGTGATGGGGCGGACCGCGTCCCCGGTGGCGAGGTAGCCGATGGCGACGCCGAGCGCGGCGAAGACGAGGCTCCCGGCCCAGATCGCGCCGGTGAGGGCGAGCCACTGCCAGGCCTCCAGGCGTACGTCCTTCACGACCGCGGCCACGACGAACACCACCACGATCGAGGGCAGGCTCACCACGGCCGCGCTCGCCGTCTTGGCGAGGACATACCCGCGCCCCGGCAGGGCGGTCAGCCTCAACTGCCGGACCCAACCGCCCTCCCGCTCCTTCGCGATGCGCTCACTGTTGCCCATCAGGACGGCGGTCAGGGCGCCGAAGGAGGCCATCGAGACCATCATGTAGGTCGCGACCGTCAGGCCGGTGCCGTCGACCTCGTCGGTGGCCCCGGAGCTGCCCGCGATGATCAGGAACAGCAGCGACGGGTACAGCACGGAGAAGAGCAGGAACTTGCGGTTGCGCAGGGCGCGGACGAGTTCCAGCTTGATCAGCCCTCGCGAAGCAGAGGTGTTCAGCATGACTGCTTGGCCTCCTCGGCCTCGGTGATGGCGACGAAGGCCTGCTCCAGGCCGAGCCCGGCGACTTCCAGGTTGCGGGGGTGGACGCCGAGGCCGTAGAGGGCGTGGACGGTCGCGTCGGCGTCGGTGGACTGGATGCGGACGGTCCGGCCGGACACGTCGATGACGCTCAGGAACGGCAGACCGCGCAGGAGTGCCTCGTCGATCGTGCCCTCCAGGTCGAAGGAGATCCGGCGGGCGCCCGCCTTGGCCTTGATCTCGGCGGCGGTGCCGTCGGCCACCAGGCGGCCCCGGTGCAGGACCAGCACCCGGTCGGCGATGGCGTCGGCCTCTTCGAGGTAATGGGTGGCGAAGAGGACCGTACGGCCCTGGTCGGCCTGTTCGCGCATGGTGGCCCAGAAAGCCTGGCGGGTGGTGACGTCCATGCCGGTGGTCGGCTCGTCCAGGACGATCAGGTCGCTGTCGCCTGCGGTCGCGAGGGCGAAGCGGACCCGCTGGGCCTGGCCCCCGGAGAGCTTGTCGACCTTGCGGTCGGCGATCTGGGCGACGCCCGCACGGGCCAGCACCTCGGAGGGCCGGTACGGCTTCGGGTGCAGGTCGCAGGCGAGCCGGACCAGTTCGGCGACCGTGACCTCGTCCATCAGGCCGCCGCTCTGGAGCATCGCGCCCACCCGCCCGGCGACGATCGCCCCACGCGGGGTGGCGCCGAAGAGCCGGACGCCACCGGTGTCGGGCCGCTTCAGGCCGAGCAGCAGATCGAGGGTGGTCGACTTGCCGGCGCCGTTGGGACCGAGCAGCGCCACGGTCTCCCCCGGACGCAGCGTCAGGGTCAGTCCGTCGACGGCCCGTACCTCGCCGTATGCCTTGCTCACCTGGTCGAACGCGACCACCGGGGCTGTCGTTGTCATACGGCCATGGTGGCTTCGCGGGTGTGGCGACGGGCAGTGTCGGCCGTCCGGAGTGCCGCATGACAGATGTCATGCCGGGCGGCACTCCGGCGCGGTTCTGCGCTCCCTCGTGGCGGCTCAGCTCGGGTTCGTGTCGATGACGACGATGCGATCCGCCGGCGTCTTGCCGCGCAGCGCCTTGCCCAGTGCGGAGGCGACATCCTGCGGCAGGACGTCACGCTTGCCGCTCGCGCCGTCGATCTGCACACCGTCGAAGGTGGTGCCGTACGCCTCCTTGAGCGCTTCGAGGTTGTACGTCTCCACGAGCTTGCCGCCGACCGCCTTGAAGCCGAGGATCTTCGGCAGGGACACCGAGCCGAAGTCGATGCTGTGCGTCGCGTCGGTCTTGATGGTGACGCGTTCCGACATCGCGGGCTCCGCGAACTCCTTCATCACCCGGTCGACCTCGGCGTTCGAGACCGTCGGCTGCTTGGTGGTGGTGGGCAGCGTCACCTTGCCCGCGGTGCCGGTCTCCACCTGGACGCGGTACGCCTCCTCGACCGCGGCGGTCGACCTGGCGACGTCGATGCCCTTGCCGGCCTTGCCGTACACGGCGACGGCCTTGCCGTTCTGGAACTTGATCGTGCCGTCGGTCGCCGAGCCGGCGCCGCCCGAGGCGTCCTCCAGGGCCGCCTGGAGCTTCTCCTCGTCGACCGGCATGACGGGGTCGACGACCCGGTGGTTGCCGAAGAGGGAGCCGATCACGGAGACCGGGTTGTAGTCGCTCTTGGCGGCCGCGGCGACCGTGGCCTGCTCGTCGAGCTGGAGTCCGGCCTGGTCCGGCTTGAGGGAGACGGTGTCGCCGCCGACCGACAGCTTCAGTGCCTCGTTCACTCGGTCGCCGAGGGAGTCGTCGAGCTTCTTGACGGCGTCGTCGCGGGTGCCGCCGCCGATGTCCACGCCGAGCACGGTGGTGCCCTTGGGCACGTCGGAGCGGTTCATCAGCAGACCGGCGCCGTAGGCACCGACGCCGAGGAGGACCACGGTGCCGCCGACCATCGCCAGCTTGCTGCGGCCCTTCTTTTTCTTCTTCTTCGACGCGGCGGCCGGGGCCTCCTGCGACGAGGTGTCGGGCAGCTTCGGGGGCGTGCGGCCCTCGGTGGCCTGGCCGAAGGGGGCGTTCTGGGCGCCCGACGGGACGACCGGCATGCCGCTGGTGACGGTGTGCCCGGAGACGTTGTCCGGGGTGCCGTAGCCGCCGGGAGCACCCGGTCCGGGGGCCGGCTTCTGCGGGGTGAGGATCGCGGTGTCGTCGCTGAGGCCGCCACCGGGGCCCAGACCGGCACCGGGAGCACCGCCGGGGGCGGAGGCGCCGGGGCCGCCCAGACGTCCGGGGGTGCCGGGGCCGCCTTGAGCGGACGGACCGGGCTGACCGGGGCGGCCGCCGGGGCCGCCCTGGCCGCCGAAGCTGTCGGGGCCGTTGAAGGACTCACCGCTGAAGGACTCGTGCCTGGCGAAGGGGTCCGGTCCGGCCGGCGGCACGACCGGGCCGTCGCCGGTGACCGGGCCGCCGGTCGGGCCCGCGGGCCCCTGGGATCCGCCCGGGCCGCCGGGGCCCTGGGGGCCGCCGAAGCCGCCGCCGTAGTCGATCCGGCCGCCCTGGCCGCCGTAGTCGATCTGGCCGTTCTGCCCGCCCTGTCCGCCGGGGGCGCCGGGGCCGCCCTGCGCGCCGAAGCCGCTCTGACCGTTCTGAGCGGTGGAGCCGGCGGGGCCGCCGAAGCCGCCCTGGCCGTTCAGGCCGCCCTGGCCGTTCAGGCCGCCCTGGCCGTTCAGGCCGCCCTGGCCGTTCAGGCCGTCCTGGCCGTTCAGGCCGTCCTGTGCGTTCGGGCCGTCCTGACCACCCTGGCCGGAGAAACCGCCCTGGCCGTTGTCGGCGGCCTGGGAACCCGGGCCGTTGCCGTTCTCGGCGAAGTACGGAAGCTCGTCGCGGCGGGGTTCGCTGCCGCGCTGGCCGCCGTTGAGCGCCTCGGTGACGTCGAAGGAGCCGGTGCCACCGCCGTGGCCCGGAGCCACCGGGCCGCCCGTGGCACCCGGCAGCCCGGCGCCGTGGGTGGCGCCGGAACGGGAACCGCCCGGCACGCTCATGGAACCGACCACTCCGCCGGGACGCCCGGCACCGGGGCGCGCACCGCCGGACGGAGCCGCGCCGGAACCGCCGTGCCGGGGACCGGCCGCGGCGGGACCGCCCGCACCCGTGCCCGAACCGCCCGGCAGACCGGCCCCGTTGGTGGCGCCGCCGCCCTGAGTGGGCTTGGCGGGGCCGGACTTGCGGGGCGCGAACCAGTCGCTCGCCTTCTCCTCGGCGGCCGGCGCGGCGGGATCGGCGGGCAGTTCGACCGTGCCGGTGGTCGAGGAGGGACTCGGCGCCGGCGCCTCGGTCTCGGGACCGCTGTCGCCGGAACTCTCCGTCTCCGCGACGGGCTGACGCACGACGACCGGCGGAATGGGCCGCGAACCGGGGATGTTGATCCGGATCCGGGTGGTCAGCGTGGTCTCGGTCTTGCGCTCCTCCGGCTGCGTGGCCGAACGGCCCGCGTCCGGACCGCCGTCGGAAGCCATCGGCGTCCCGTACGGCGGCGTGCCCGAGGGGTAGGCGGCTCCGCCGCGCCCGTTGGGCCCGGAGGACGGACTGTCAGTTTCACGACTCAAGGCAGGTTCTCCCGGTTGGCTCCGCCGCCCGTTTCGACCTCACTGCTTCGGGCGTCGGCGGCGCGCACCACCATACTGGCCACTTCTGGCCTGTATCCCACGACCGCCGGGGAAACCCACACGGGACTCGCACGCGCGCGATGCGGAAAAGTGGTACGTCACTTGCCAAGTCGGACGGCGTCGCCGCCCGGTTGCCGCCCCTGCCCAAGGGTGGCGCAGATCACAGCAACAGCCATCCCGCCGAGCAGGAAGAGATAGGAGCCGCTTCCCGCCGCGAAGACGAAGTCGCCCTCCGGCCGGCTGGTGGTGAGAAAGATGACGGCGACCATCCAGCCGCCGGCCGGCGCGACGGCTCCGGCGCGGCTGCCGGCGGCACGGGCCCCGCCGAGCAGCAGCCCGGCCTCACCGAGCAGCGCGAGCAGCAGCCCGCCCGGGAACCAGCCCCCCTGCACCAGTGCCCCGGCGAGCCCCACCACCGCTCCGAGCACGAACAGGCCGAGGTAGGCGGCGGCCCGTCCGGCGGAGGGACGCTGGAGGGGCTGGGCAAGCATCGACGTACGGTCGCTCATGACGCGCCCTCGATCCCGGAGAACAGGTCGGTCTCCCTGGTGTTGCCGTGTTCCCCTCTCACCAGTTCGTAGTACTCGGTGGTGAAGAGAGGCTGGGCGAGTTCGTTGGAGAGCGCGAAGTAGGCACCGGACACGGCGATCTGGGTCGCGTGCGCGGCCATCGCGGCGCTCTTGGCGGCGGCGTACGCGGTGCCGTCGATCTCGGTGGTGATCCGGTCGTCGTCCACCACACCCGGTACGTCGTCGAGGACGGCTGCCTTGGTGAAGGGGAGGCCGGGCAGGTCGGTGCGGAGCCGGGTGAAGGCCTGCTCGCCGATCGCGCGCGGTACGCGGTTCCAGTAGACCTTCGGGATCCGCCACCCGGCGCCGGCGGCGAGCTCGACGGCGCGCATGGCGACACGGTGGGCCTGGATGTGGTCGGGGTGGCCGTACCCGCCGTGGTCGTCGTAGGTGACGAGGACCTGGGGGCGTGCCCGAAGGATCACCTCGACGAGATGCCCGGCCGCCTCGTCGACGTCGGCCCGCCAGAAGCAGTGCGGGTTGTCGTTGTCGGCGGTGCCCATCATTCCGGAGTCCTGGTACCGGCCGCGGCCGCCGAGGAAGCCGAAGTCCTCCACGCCGAGCCGGTCCATGGCCGCGGCCAGCTCGCGCTCGCGCTCCTCGGCGAGGGCGTCGCCGGTCAGGTGCCGGAGCTGCGGCGGGATGACCTCGCCACGCTCGCCGAGGGTGCAGGTGACCAGGGTCACCCGGGCTCCCCCGGCCGCGTACCTGGCCATGGTCGCGCCGTTGTTGATCGACTCGTCGTCCGGGTGCGCGTGCACCAGGAGAAGACGCCGAGCGGGCTGTTCCGTCATGGCCCCCAGCCTACGAGGAGCCACCGACAGTCCCGCTCAGCCGGTGTCAGAACTTGATACTGCCGATCATGCCCGCGATGTTGGTCGTCAGCTCGCTGATCGTCGGGGCGATCGAGGAAGCGGCGAGATAGAAGCCGAGCAGGATGCACACGACCGCATGACCGCCCTTCAAGCCCGACTTCTTGATCAGCAAGAAGACGATGATCGCCAGCAGCACCACCGCCGAAATCGAGAGTGCCACGGCGGCTCACCTCCAAAGAACCCAGGGACGTGGGGGGTCGGACGGGAACGGAACTATGGGGGCAGATAAATCCATACAGCAGCCAGCGGATTCATACCCACTATGCGGTAGTGATCATAACTATCCGGGCCTGCGCATCCGTCGGCGCACGGCCGCACAAGGGGGCGCATGGCCAATATGGTCGGGGCATGACGACCGAGCCTGACTCCTTTCCCCGCCGGCATGCCCGTACCCAGCGCTTCACGCTCGGCGCGCCGCGCGCGTTCACGGTGGCGCCCGACGGATCGCGTGTCGTGTTCCTGCGCTCGAACTCCGGCACGAACCCGGCCAATTCACTGTGGGTGCTCGACACGGCGGACGGCGGGGAGCGCGTGGCCGCCGACCCGCGCGCCCTCCTGGGCGGCACCGAGGAACGCCTCTCGCCCGAGGAGCGGGCGCGCCGCGAGCGCAGCCGCGAGGGCGGTGCCGGCATCGTGGGCTACGCCACCGACGCGGCCGTCGAGTTGGCCTCTTTCGCCTTGTCAGGGCGGCTTTTCACAGCGGAGCTGCGGGCCGGGACGGCACGTGAACTGGCTGTCCCCGGGCCGGTGATCGACCCCCGCCCGGCTCCCGACGGACGGCACGTCGCGTACGTCGCCCGGGGTGCGGTGCGGGTCGTCGGGGCCGAGGGCGAGGACGACCGGGCGCTCGCCGCTCCGGAGTCGGATCACGTCACCTACGGCCTGGCGGAGTTCGTGGCGGCCGAGGAGATGGGCCGGTCACGCGGCTTCTGGTGGTCGCCGGAGTCGGACCGGCTGCTGATCGCGCGCGTGGACGACACGCCGGTGCGACGCTGGTGGATCTCCGATCCGGCCCACCCGGAGCGTGATCCACAACACGTCCCGTACCCGGCCGCGGGCACCTCCAACGCGGACGTACGGCTGTTCGTGATCGCGTTGGACGGGACGCGCACGGAGGTCTCCTGGGACCGGCGGCGCTATCCGTATCTGGCCCATGTGCACTGGTCAGCGGCGGGCGCCCCGCTGCTGCTCGTACAGGCGCGCGACCAGCGCAGTCAGCTGTATCTGGCGGTGGACCCGGAGTCCGGCGCGACCCGGATGGTGCACGCGGACGAAGATCCAACTTGGCTGGATCTTTTCCCCGGGGTCCCCTGCTGGAGCCCTTCGGGGCAGCTCGTGCGGATCGCCGACGAGGGCGGGGCGCGGGTGCTCGCGGTCGGGGAACGAGTGCTGACCGGACCGCAGTTGCACGTCCGGGCGGTGCTGGACGTCGCCCGGGACGACGTGCTGGTCTCGGCGTCGGCCGGCGCGGAGGCGGAGTCCCCGGAGACCGGCGAGGTGCACGTCTACCGGGTGAACGAGCTCGGAGTGGAGCGACTGTCACAGGAGCCGGGCGTGCACTCGGCGGTGCGCGCCGGGGGCGTGACCGTGCTGGTCTCGGCGACCCTCGACCGGCCGGGCGCCCGCGCGCGGGTACTGCGCGACGGCAAGGAGACGGCGACTGTCCTGTCGTATGCGGAAGATCCCGGTTTGACCCCGCGCGTGACGCTCATCGAGGGGGGCGCACGGAAGATCCCGTGCGCCGTGCTTATGCCGCAGGACTACGCCGGTGACAGCCCCCTTCCGGTTTTGCTGGACCCTTACGGGGGTCCGCACGGTCAGCGGGTGCTCGCGGCGCACAACCCGCACCTGACCTCGCAGTGGTTCGCCGACCAGGGTTTCGCGGTGGTCGTGGCCGACGGCCGGGGCACCCCGGGACGCTCCCCCGCCTGGGAGAAGGCGGTCCGGGACGAGCTCGCGGCAGTGGTCCTCCAGGACCAGGTCGACGCGCTCCAGGCGCTCGCCGGGGACTTCCCCCTGGACCTCTCCCGGGTCGCGATCCGCGGCTGGTCCTTCGGCGGCTACCTGGCCGCCCTCGCGGTGCTGCGCCGCCCGGACGTCTTCCACGCGGCCGTGGTCGGCGCCCCGGTCACCGACCTGCGCCTGTACGACACCCACTACCAGGAGCGCTACCTCGGCCACCCGGACGAGCAGCCGGAGGTGTACCGGCGCAACTCGCTGATCGACGACGGGGGTCTGGTCGACGCGGCCGGGCCGCACCGCCCGATGATGATCATTCACGGCCTGGCGGACGACAACGTGGTGGTCGCCCACTCCCTGCGGCTGTCCTCGGCCCTGCTGGCCGCGGGCCGCCCGCACGAGGTGCTGCCGCTGTCCGGGGTGACCCACATGACCCCGCAGGAGGAGGTCGCCGAGAACCTGCTGCGGCTTCAGCTCGACTTCCTGAAGCGGTCGTTGGGCCTGGCGTAGGCACGGCAACGGGCCGGAGCGACATGGCGCGCTCCGGCCCGTTTACGGCACCCGCACGGCCGTACGTTCCTCAGACTGACGCGTCCGTATATCGGAACCGGGTCGGCCGAGTTGCCTCCGTGTTACTCCGTCCCCTCGGGCGGCACGACCTGCTTCTCCTCGGCGAAGTGGCACGCCGAGTCGTGCGCGGCCGGTCCGCCCGTGCCCCGGAACTCCGCCGGCACCGCCAGCGCCGGGACCTCCAGCGCGCAGCGCTCCCGCGCCTTCCAGCAGCGGGTGCGGAAGCGGCAACCGGACGGGATGTTCGTCGGGGACGGGACGTCGCCGGCGAGGATGATCCGCTCGCGGTGCTCGCGGGCCTCGGGGTCGGGCACCGGCACGGCGGACAGCAGCGCCTGGGTGTAGGGGTGGGTCGGATGGTCGTAGATCTCGGCGTCCCGGCCGATCTCCACGATCCGTCCGAGGTACATCACCCCGACCCGGTCCGAGATGTGCCGCACGATCGACAGGTCGTGCGCGATGAAGAGGTACGACAACTCGAACTCGCTCTGGAGCCGGTCGAGGAGGTTGATCACCTGGGCCTGGACGGAGACGTCGAGGGCGGAGACCGGTTCGTCGGCGACGATGACCTCCGGGCGCAGCGCGAGCCCCCTCGCGATGCCGATGCGCTGGCGCTGGCCGCCGGAGAACTGGTGCGGATACCGGTTGATGTACTCGGGGTTGAGGCCGACGACGTCCAGCAGGTCCTGGACCTTCCGGCGCCGGTCGCCCTTGGGGGCCACCTCGGGATGGATGTCGTAGGGCTCCCCGATGATGTCGCCCACCGTCATACGGGGGTTGAGCGAGGTGTACGGGTCCTGGAAGACCATCTGGATGTTGCGGCGGACCGACTTGAGCGCCTTGCCGGAGAGCTTGGTGATGTCCTCGCCCTTGTACTTGATCAACCCCTGCGTCGGGCGCTCCAGGTTGACGAGCATCTTGGCGACAGTCGACTTGCCGCAGCCCGACTCCCCGACGATGCCGAGGGTCTCGCCTCTGTCGAGGGTGAAGTCGACACCGTCGACAGCCTTGACGGCACCGACCTGTTTCTTGAACAGGATGCCCTGGGTCAACGGATAGTGCTTGACCAGTCCACCCACTTCCAGGATCGGCTCAACCATGGAGGCACTCCGTCCAGAAGTGACAGGCGCTCGTCCGTCTGTCGTCCACCTCGTACAGAGGCGGTACGTCCGTCCGGCACACGTCCCGGGCCATCGGGCACCGGGGGTTGAACGCGCACCCCGGAGGGATGTGCATCAGGTTGGGCGGCAGTCCCTTGATCGCGTACAGCTCCTGGCCCTTCTGATCGAGACGTGGGATGGAGTCGAGCAGTCCGCGCGTGTAGGGGTGGGCCGGTGCCTTGTAGATGTCGTGGACGGGGGCCTGCTCGACGATCCGTCCCGCGTACATGACAGCGATCCGGTCGGCCACGTCCGCGACGACCCCGAGGTCGTGGGTGATGAGGATGAGCCCCATGTTGTACTCGCGCTGGAGCTCGGCGAGCAGGTCCATGACCTGGGCCTGGACGGTGACGTCGAGCGCGGTGGTCGGTTCGTCCGCGATGATCAGCGCCGGCTCCAGGGCGAGCGCCATCGCGATCATGATCCGCTGGCGCATACCGCCGGAGAACTGGTGGGGGTAGTCCTTCACGCGCTGTCCTGCGGCCGGGATGCGCACCCGGTCCATCAGCTCGACGGCCCTGGCCCGCGCGTCCTTCCTCGACATGCCCCGGTGCACGACGAACATCTCGCCGAGCTGGTCGCCGACGGAGAGCACGGGGTTGAGGGAGGACAGCGCGTCCTGGAAGATCATCGCCATCTCGGCGCCGCGGACCTTGCGCCGCTCGTCCTCCTTCAGCTTCAGCAGGTCCTGCCCCTGGAAGACGATCTCGCCCCCGGTGACGCGCCCGGGCGGCATGTCGAGGATCCCCATGATCGCCTGCGCGGTGACCGACTTGCCGGACCCGGACTCCCCGAGCACCGCGAGGGTCTCCCCCGCGTCCACCGCGTAGTCGACCCCGTTGACCGCTCGGGCGACCCCGTCCCGGGTCCTGAACTCCACGTGCAGATCACGCACTTCGAGCAGCACGGCGACTCACCTCAGCTTCGGGTGGGGGCATGGCGCGGCCCCGCGGGGTGATGGGAACAGGGCGGCTGTCACGGGAGACGTGCGGCGCGGTGCACGAGCCCGCGGGCCCGGACGCGGTGAGGCTAGGTCCGCCGGAGATGGAAACGGAGACGGAGAACCACGTGCTCGTCGCCACGTCCGCTCACCTCAGCTTCGGGTCGAGGGCGTCGCGGACCGCGTCGCCGAGCATGATGAACGCGAGGACCGTGATCGCGAGGGCGCCGGCGGGCCACAGGAGCATGTGGGGGGCGTTGCGGATGTAGGCGGAGGCCGCGGAGATGTCGATGCCCCAGCTGACCGTGGGGGGTTTGAGACCCACGCCGAGGTACGACAGGGTCGCCTCAAGCGAGATGTACGTGCCGAGGGCGATGGTCGCCACGACGATCACCGGGGCGACCGCGTTCGGGGTGATGTGGCGGAGCAGCAGGCGGGAGTGGGAGGCGCCCAGCGCCCTGGCCGCCTGCACGTAGTCGTTCTGCTTGGCGGTGATCACCGAGCCGCGCGCGATGCGGGAGATCTGCGGCCAGCCCAGCAGCACCATGAACCCGATGACCGGCCACACCGTGTTGCTCGTGACGACCGACAGGAGCACGAGACCGCCGAGGACCACCGGGATCGCGAAGAACACGTCGGTGATGCGGGACAGGATCGAGTCCCAGAAGCCTCCGAAGAACCCCGCGAGGCCGCCGAGGACCGACCCGAGGATCGCGACGCCCAGCGTGGCGCAGACGCCGACCGTGACGGACGTACGGGCCCCGTACACCGTGCGCGTGTAGACGTCGCAGCCCTGGCCGTCGAAGCCGAAGGGATGCCCCGGCTGTGAGCCCTCCTGGGCCTTCGACAGGTCGCACTTCAACGGGTTGCCGGAGGCGATGAGCGACGGCCACAGGGAGATGACGACCAGGAAGAGGATCACCAGGGCGGAGACGATGAAGACGGGGTTGCGGCGCAGGTCGCGCCACGCGTCGGACCACAGGGAGCGGGGTCTGTCCTGGGGGCCCGTGGCACCGGGGCCCTTCTCCAGGGTGTTCGCCTCGCTCACGGCGAGATCCATCGCGCCCCCCATCCCGGTCCCGGCGATCGCACCCTCTGGTTCCTGGGGCTCAGGCATAGCGGATCCTCGGGTCGAGGACGGCGTACAGGAGGTCGACGACCAGGTTGGCCACCAGGAAGACCAGGACGAGGACGGTGACGAAGCCGACCACGGTCTGGGTGTTCTGGCGCAGGATGCCCTGGTAGAGCTGGTAGCCGACGCCGTGGATGTTGAAGATGCGCTCGGTGACGATCGCACCGCCCATCAGGGCGCCAATGTCGGTGCCGATGAAGGTGACCACGGGGATGAGCGAGTTGCGCAGCAGGTGGCGTGTGATCACCCGGCGCCGGGGCAGCCCCTTCGCGACGGCCGTGCGGACGTAGTCGGAGCGCCTGTTCTCGGCGATCGAGGTGCGGGTCAGCCGGGTCACGTACGCCAGGGACACGGACGCGAGGACCAGGCCCGGCACGATCAGTTCGCCGAACGTGGCGTCCGTGGACACCGAGGGTTTGATCCAGCCCCACTCGACGCCGAGGAGCAGCTGGAGCAGCAGGCCGGTGACGAAGGTGGGGATGGAGATCACGACCAGGGTGAGCAGCAGGACCGAGGTGTCCACCGGCCGCCCGCGCCGCAGGCCGGTGATCACGCCCAGGGTGATGCCGATGACGATCTCGAAGAGGATCGCGACGATGGTGAGCCGGATGGTCACGGGGAACGCCGTCCTCATCAGCTCGGTGACCTCCTGACCGTTGAACGCGGTGCCGAAGTCGCCGGTGAAGACGTTCCCCATGTAGGTCAGGTATTGCTGCCAGACCGGCTTGTCGAGGCCGAACTCCTTCTTGAGCTGGGCGGCCGTCGCCGCGTCGCACTGCTTGTCCCCGCACAGGCCCGCGATGGGGTCGCCCATCACGTTCACCATGAGGAAGATCAGCAGGGTCGACCCGATGAACACCGGGATCATCTGGAGCAGACGCCGGACGACGTACCGTCCCATGACGCGCTCAGCCGACCTTGATCTCGTTGTAGACGGGGACGCTGAACGGGTTGAGCTTCACGTTGGAGAGCCGCTCGGAGTAGCCCGCGCTGCCGTTCTGGTACCAGAGCGGGATGGCGGCCATGTTGTCCCGCACGACCTCCTCGGCCTGCTGGAACTTCTCGACGGCCTTGCCGGTGTCGGTCTCGGCGTTGGCCTCGTTGACGAGCTTGTCGAAGTCCTTGTTGGACCACTTGCCGTCGTTGGAGGAGGCGTTGGTGTAGTAGAGCGGCTGGAGGAAGTTCTGGATGAGCGGGTAGTCCATCTGCCAGCCCGCCCGGAAGGGGCCGCTCATCTTCTTCGCGGTGATCTGGCTGCGGAAGTCGGCGAAGGTGCCGACCGGGTTGCCGACGCAGGCCTTGTCGTTGTCGAGCGCGTTGTTGATGGAGTTGCAGACGGCGTCGACCCACTGCTTGTGGGAACCGGTGTCCGCGTTGTACGTGATCTTGATTCCGCCGCCGGGGAGTCCGCCGCCCTCCTGGATGAGCTTCTTGGCCGCGGCGGGGTCGTAGTCGCAGGCGTCCCCGCACAGTCCGTCCTGGAAGCCGCCCTCCTTGCCGAGGACCGGGGAGGTCCAGTCGGTGGCCGGGGTGCGGGTCTTCTGGAAGATCGTCTCGGTGATCTGGTCGCGGTTGATCGCACGGGACAGGCCGGTGCGGACCTTCTCCATCCCGGCCTTGTTCCAGTTCTTGTCGTAGAACGGGAAGGCGAGGGTCTGGATGATGCCGGCGGGGGTGTTGATGTACCGGCCGCCCAGGTCGTTCTTGGCGTTCTTGAGCTGGGCGGCGGGGACGTCGTCGACGAGGTCGAGGTTGCCGGCCATGAGGTCGGTGTAGGCGGTGTTGTTGTCGGTGTAGACCTTGAGGGTCACCCCGCCGTTCTGCGCCTTGTCGGGGCCGTTGTAGCCGTCCCACTTCTTCAGGGCCATCTGCGAGCCCTTGGTGTACGACTCGATGGTGTACGGCCCGTTCCCGACCGGTTTCTTCACCCAGGCCGCGTGGTCGCTGAAGAAGGCCTGCGGGAGCGGGGCGTAGGCGGGGTAGCCGAGGGTGTCGGGGAAGGTCGAGAACTTCTGGTTGAGCTTGACGGTGAAGGTGTTGGTGCCGGTGACCTTCAGGCCGGAGAGGGTGTCGGCGGTCTGCTTGCTGCCGTCCTCGGGGTGCGTCTTGTCGTAGCCGTCGATGTAGCCGAAGAAGTAGGCGTTCTTCTGGTTGTTCTTGAGGGAGGCCCCGTAGTTCCAGGCGTCCACGAAGGACTTGGCGGTGACCTTCTCGCCGTTGCTGAAGGTCCAGCCGTCCTTGACCGTGATCGTGAAGTTCTGCGAGTCGCTCGTCTCGATCTTCTCGGCGAGCATGTCCTCGGCCTTGCCGGTCTCCGGGTTGTACTTCTTCAGGCTGCGGAAGATCATGTCGAGGACCTTGCCGCCCTGCACCTCGTTGGTGTTGGCCGGCTCCAGCGGGTTCTGCGGGTCACCCCAGGACGAGCTCAGCACCGCGCCGCCGTCGCTGCTGCCGCTGCCGCCGCTGTCCCCACCCCCGCAGGCCGTCGCCGCGAGCGCTACCGCCGCCGCGCAAGCGGCCCATTTGGCGTGCGTGGCTCCACGCATGGAGTGCCTCCTCAAGACTGATCCGTTACCGGCCAATATCAACTCAGGAGGGACATTCCGCACGCCTGGATAGGCCTTTGGAGCAATCAGCCCAAGGGAGCCCACCGCGTTTCGCCCCGGCGGAACGCACCGGGCCACCGCGAGCGGCAGAGCAAAGCTCTCAGGGAGCACGGCCCTGTGAGTGACCCGATCCGCCGTAGAGGCTGAGAGCGACGCGCGCGCCTCCACCCCCGGAGCTCGAGGACGTGCCGGGACGCCGGCCCCGGCGGGCCCACGACGACCGGAGCTCCCGGACCTCGCGTCTCCGCACTCGGCCAGACAGCCGCCCGAGGCTGCGGCCCGCCGGAGACACAGCGGCCCGAGTGTGCCTGCAACCCCGGTCCGGGAGACGCGCTGGGCGCCGTCAAGCCGAGGCCGCCGGAAGGCAAGGCGACCGCGCGGGACGCGCGGTGCCACGTCGGCCTTCAGGGGACGGGCCCGATATGCCGCAACGCGCCTGCACCCCGGCAGCTTGAGCCGTCGACCCGCGGTCGGCACACGGCAACCGGAGACTGCGAGCTTCCCACCGGTCCGAGGGCCGCACCGGGGCGCCGGCCCTCGGCGGCACGACTTCGCCACGTCAGCTCTCAGGGAGCACGCCCCTGGGAGTGACCCGATTCGCCGTAGAGGCTGAGAGCGACGCGCGCCTCCACCCCGACCTCGGGGTCTTGCCGGGGCGCCGGCCCTCGGCGGGCCCACGACGACCTGAGCTCCCGGACCTCGGGTCTCCGCGCTCGGCCGGGCAGCCGCCGGAGGCTGCGGTCCGCCGGAGGCACACGGCGACCCGAGGGTGCCTGCAACATCGGTCCGGGGGACGCGCGGTGCCACGTCGGCCTTCAGGGGGACGGGCCCGATGTGCCGCAACGCGCCTGCACCCCGGCAGCTTGAGCCGTCGACCCGCGGTCGGCACACGGCAACCGGAGACTGCGAGCCTCCCACCGGTCCGAGGGCCGCACCGGGGCGCCGGCCCTCGGCGGACAACTCCGCCACATCAGCCCTCAGGGGGCCACGGCCCTGGGAGAGACCCGCTCCGCCGCACAAACAGAGAGCAACGCACCTCCACCCGGCCCTGCAACCGCGCCGAGGACGCCGGCCCCCGGCGGGCACCACTCGCTCCGCCACATCAAACGGCCGGGGGCGGAGGGTGGTTGCCTCCGCCCCCGGCCGGGGGTCATGCGAGCGCGGTCAGTCCTTGGTGGTGTCGGACTCCGCCGACTCCTCCAGGGCCTTCAGGGCGGGATCCATGATCACGTCCTCGTCGCGGGCCTCCGTGGTCGGGTCCTCCGGGAAGTGGCAGGCCGTCAGGTGGCCGACCTTGTTGCCGGAGATCTGGACCAGCGGGGGCTCGTCCGTGGCGCACTTGTCCTGTGCCTTCCAGCACCGGGTGCGGAAGCGGCAGCCGGACGGCGGGTGGATCGGCGAGGGGACGTCGCCGAAGAGGCGGATCCGCTCCCGGCCCTCGCCGCCCTCGTCCAGCTCCACCTCGGGAACGGCGGAGAGCAGGGCGTGGGTGTACGGGTGCCGCGGCCGGTTGTAGATCGAGTCCCGGTCGCCGACCTCGACCACCTTGCCGAGGTACATCACCGCGACGCGCTGCGAGAAGTGCCGTACGACGGCCAGGTCGTGGGCGATGAACAGGAACGCGATGCCGAGCTCGTCCTGGACCTTCTTCAGCAGGTTGACGACCTGCGCCTGGATGGACACGTCGAGCGCGGAGACCGGCTCGTCGGCCACGATCAGCTTGGGGTTCAGGGCGAGCGCGCGGGCCACGCCGATGCGCTGGCGCTGACCGCCGGAGAACTCGTGCGGGAAGCGGTTGTAGTGCTCCGGGTTGAGACCGACGAGCTCCAGCAGCTCACGGACCTTGTTCTCCCGGCCGCCCGCCGGCTCGATCCCGTTGACCTCCATCGGCGACTTGATGATCGAGCCGACGGTCTGGCGCGGGTTGAGCGAGGAGTACGGGTCCTGGAAGATCATCTGGATCTCGGACCGCACCGGCGCGAGCTGCCTGCGCGAGGCGTGCGTGATGTCCTGGCCCGCGTAGGTGATCTTGCCGCTGGTCGGCTCCAGCAGGCGGGTGATGAGCCGGCCGGTGGTCGACTTGCCGCAGCCGGACTCGCCGACCAGGCCGACGCTCTCGGCGACACCGACCGAGAGGTCGATGCCGTCCACGGCCTGCACCGCGCCGACCTTCCGTTTGATCGGGAAGCCGCCGTAGATCGGGAAGTGCTTGGCCAGGCCCTCGACCTTGAGGAGTTCCTCGGTCGAGGTACCGGTTGAACCCTGCTGGGCGGGGAGGGTGAGGTTGTCGCTCATGTCTCGGTTCTCCCTAGCGCAGCCGGGGCTGGATCTTGTCGATGAAGATGGTCTGCTTCTGCTCCGCCGTCAGGTGGCACGCGGAGGCCCGGCCCTCGCCCAGCGGAGGCCGCGAGTCCGTGCAGAGCGTGCCGGGCACCTCGTCCTTGAAGGCGCACCGGGGGTGGAACGGGCAGCCCGACGGCGGGTTGAGCAGCGAGGGCGGCGAGCCGGGGATCGGCACCAGTTCCTCGTTGACGTCGCTGTCCAGTCGCGGCATCGAGCTGAGCAGACCCCAGGTGTAGGGGTGGCGGGGCGCGCTCATGACCTCACGCACGCTGCCGCGCTCCACGGCCCGGCCGGCGTACATCACCAGGAGGTCGTCGGCCATGTTGGAGATGACGCCCAGGTCGTGCGTGATGAAGATGATCGCGGAGCCGAACTCCTGCTGGAGGTCCTTGAGCAGGTCCAGGATCTGGGCCTGCACGGTGACGTCCAGCGCGGTGGTCGGCTCGTCGGCGATCAGCAGCTCGGGGTCGCACATCAGCGCCATGGCGATCATCGCGCGCTGGCGCATACCGCCGGAGAACTGGTGCGGGTAGTCGTCGAAGCGCGTCTTGGGCTGCGGGATGCCGACCTTCTCCAGCATCTGGATCGCCCGGTCCTTCGCCTCCTTCTTGGAGGCGCCGCGGTGCTTCATGAACGGCTCGGACAGCTGGCGGCCCACCGTGTAGAACGGCGACAGCGCGGTCAGCGGGTCCTGGAAGATCATCGCCATCTTGTTGCCGCGGAGCTGCTCCAGCTCGCGCTCGGTGGCGGTGACGAGTTCCTTGCCGTCGAGGACGATCTCCCCGTCGATGGTGGTGGTGCGCGGATTGTGCAGGCCCAGGACCGTCAGGTTGGTGACGGACTTGCCGGAGCCGGACTCACCTACGATGCCGAGCGTCTTGCCGCGCTCGACGTCGAAGGACAGACCGTCGACGGCCTTGACGATGCCGTCCTCGGTGGAGAACTGCACCTTCAGATCGCGCACTGAGAGGAAGCTGTCCGAGCCGGAAGGGGCCGGAGCGTCCTCGGTCTTGGTCAGTGTGGTCACGGTGGTTCGTTCTTCCTAGGAGAGACGGACGCGCGGGTCGATGACGGCGTACGCGATGTCCGTGAGGATGTTGACGATCAGGATGAAGAAGGCACCGAACAGCATGACGCCCATCGTGAGCGGCAGGTCCTTGTGGACCGCGCCGTCCACGGCGAGGCGGCCGATCCCCTGGAGGGAGAAGGTAAGTTCGGTGACCACGGCACCGCCGAGCATCGAGCTGATGTCGATGCCGAGGACCGTGACGATCGGGATCATCGAACCGCGCCAGGCGTAGCGGAAGAAGACGTACTTGTTCGACATGCCCTTGGCGCGGGCGGTACGGACGTGCTCCTCCGCGAGCTGCTCGATCATCGAGGAGCGGGCCATACGGGTGTACTGCGCGGTGAAGATCGTGGCCATCACCAGCGTGGGGAGCAGCATGCCGGTGAACCACCGCCAGGGGTCCTCGGTGATCGGGTGGTAGGCGGGGTTGTCCATCCAGCCCGTGCTGTAGACGAAGATCAGCAGGACGATCGGGCCGAGCACGTAGATCTGGAACGAGCTGACCACCATGGACACACCGGTGGCGACCTTGTCGACCAGCGTGCCGCGCCGGTAGGCGGCGATCATGCCGGCTCCGACACCGACGATGACGAAGACGACCGCACCTCCCGCGGTGAGCGTGAGGGTGGTCGGGAAGCGGTCCATGATGGTCGACCAGACCATGTCGCCCGAGTAGAACGACTGGCCGAGGCAGGGCGCGCTGCAGTGTCCGGTCGGGAAGTCACGGCCCATCACGATGCCGGACATGAAGTCCCAGAACTGCTGGTGGATCGGCAGGTTGAGGCCGAGCGCCTGGCGGATGTCCTCCAGTCTCGCGGGCGAGCAGTCCTTGCCACAGGCCAGGGAGGCGTAGTCGGAGGGCGCGGCGACGAACAGGAAGAACGTGGCGGCGCCGATGAGGAACAGGGTGACCAGGGCACCGACCGTGCGCCGGATGATGAACTGAAACATGGCGGGAGGGCTGCTCTCTGCGGAGACGGTGGGAGGTTTCACGGAGGTGCGGGGGCGCGCTCCGCCTGGTGCGCGCCCCCGCGATCAGCCGTAGAGAGTTACGACTTCACGTACAGACGGGTGATGTCGATCAGGCTGGACACCGAGCCGTAGCGGGCGCCGCCGATGTTCGACCCGGAGAGCTGGAACTGCTTGGTGTACCAGAGCGGGGCGGCCGGGACGACCTTCTCCAGCAGGTAGTGCTGGGCTTCCTTCCACGTCGCGGCGGCCGCGGTCGGGTCCTGGGAGAGCGCCTTCTTGATGAGGGCGTCGACCTTCGGGTCCTTGACGTGCGAGTAGTTCGAGGCACCGTCGGCGACCTGCGAGCCGTCGTAGATGGGCGTGATGACCGTGCCCGCCGACGGCCAGTCCTGGCCCCAGCCCGTGATGTAGATGTCGTACGGGTTGTCGAGCTTGCCGATCTGCTCGTAGTAGCTCGCGCCGTCGATCTCCTTGGCCACGACGTCGAAGCCGACCTTGGTCAGGGCGTCCTCGATGGCGACCTTGCGCTTCTGGCCCGCCTCGGTGTTGGCGTAGGCGAAGACGACCTTCTTCTCGGCCGCCGGAACGCCCTTGAGGATCTCCTCGGCCTTGGCGATGTTGCCCTGCGGCGTCTTCAGACGGCCGTACGGGTCGTACTTCGGCTCGTAGCCCGGCAGGGTCGGGGCGAAGTAGTTCGGGGCCACGTCGCCGCCGTACGCGCCACCCTCACCGGCGATGAGGGACTTGGAGTTGACCGCGTAGGTGATGGCCTGGCGGACCTTGAGGTTCTTGACCCGGTCGAGGTTGAACGTCAGCTGCATGACGTAGGGCTGGTAGCCCTTGACCGTGCGCTTGCTGACGGCCGGGTTGCCGATGACGTCCTGGATCTGCGTGGACTCGACGCCGCCGGTGAACTGGATGGCGTTCTTGTCCGCGCCCTGGTCGGCGATCAGACGCTTGGTCTGGGTCGACTCGGTGATGCCGAACTGGAAGTCGAACTTGTCCGCGTACTGGTGGCGGACGGAGTCGGTCTTCGGGTCCCAGTTGGTGTTCTTGGCGAGGACGAGCTCCTTGCCCACCTTGTTCGAGACGATCTTGTACGGGCCGGTGGCGACCGGGGCCTTGTCGTACGCCGCCTTCGTGTCCGTCTTCTCCGGGACGATCGCGTAGCCGGCC
Organism: Streptomyces sp. SAI-135; assembly: GCF_029893805.1. Lineage (NCBI taxonomy): Bacteria > Bacillati > Actinomycetota > Actinomycetes > Kitasatosporales > Streptomycetaceae > Streptomyces > Streptomyces sp. SAI-135. The sequence goes on along the minus strand of NZ_JARXYP010000002.1, from coordinate 5,922,311 downwards.
ATGGCCAGCGTCTGCGGCAGGTCCGGACGCGCGGTGTCGAAGTGGAAGACGACCGTCTTGTCGTCCGGGGTGTCCAGGACCGAGGCCGGCAGGTGCTTCTTGCCGAAGCCGCCGTCCGGGAGCGCCTTGCGGTAGTCCGCGCCGCTCAGCCAGGTCTGCAGGTAGGTCGGGCCGTCGAAGATGAAGCTCGCGTACTGGCGCTCGACGGTGTGACGGACGTCGGCGGACGTGATGACGTTGCCGTTCTGGTCCTTGACGCCGTCCTTCAGCGTGAAGGTCCAGGTCTTGCCGCCGTCCGAGGACTTGCCGGAGTCGGTCGCGAGGTCACCGACGACCGAGACACCGCCCTTGCCGTCCTCCTTGAACTGGGTCAGGCGGCGGAACAGCAGGTTGGCCACCTGGCCGGCGTCGGAGACGTAGATCTGACCCGGGTCCAGGTGCGAGACGCCCGCCTCCTGGTACACGTTGATCGTGCCGCCGGGCTTGGCGCCGGGGACCTCCTCGGCCGGACCCGTCGAGCCCGCGGCGTCGGCATAGGCGACCGCCTTGGACTGGACCGACGCTTCGCTCTGGTCCTTCTTCGAGTCGGTACCGGAGTCGCCGCCCTCGTTCTTGGAGCAGGCCGTGAGAGCCAGGGAACCGGCCGCGAGGGCGACGACGACGGCGCGCGCTCTGCGCGAACTGATGGGCTTCATGAGGCGAATACCTACCTGTCGGTTGTTATCCATGAGTACTGCCTGACGCGGCTGGTAGGCCGACGCGGGGGCGGCAGCCACCCCCCACCAATGGACGAGTTACCGCCCTGACTTGGGGTCGAAAGCGTCCCGGACCGAGTCTCCGAGGAGGTTGAAGGCCAGAACGAAGATCACCAGCGCCAGACCGGGGAAGAAGAGGAACGCCGGGTCCTGCTCGGTGTAGTTGGCAGCGGCGGCGAACAGTCGTCCCCAGTCCGGAGTCGGCTCGACGAAGCCGACTCCGGCGAACGAGAGGAAGGCGATGGTGAGGATGGTGCTGGGCAGCGAGTACGTGAACTGCACCAGGATCGGCGTCACCACGTTCGGCAGGATCTCCTTGCGGACGATCCGCGCCGGGGAGGCGCCGGAGACCTTGGCGGCCTCGACGAACTCCCTCTCACGCAGGGACAGCACGGTGGAGCGCACGAGGCGCGCCATGCTCATCCAGCCCAGCAGCCACAGCACGATCAGCATCGCCAGTGCGCGGAAGTACGTGGGGGTCTCCTCCCGCGGGTCGACGAAGAACGCGGTGACCACGGGCATGAAGGCGATGAAGAACAGCTGCTGCGGGAAGGACAGGAAGAAGTCGGTGACCCGGCCGATCCAGTAGTCGGTGCGGCCACCGAAGTAGCCGCCGATCAGACCGATGATCACGCCGGTGACCATCAGCAGGACGGTCACGCCGAGCGCCATGAACAGCGAGGTCCGCATGCCGTACACGAGCATGGCGAACAGGTCACGGCCGTACTGCGGCTCCACACCGAACCAGTGGTCGCCCGAGACGCCGCCGAAGTAGCCGAGGGGAAGCCCGAACTCGTCCAGGACCGGCTTGTCCGCGTAGGTGGGGTCCTGTCCGTACAGCGTGTACGGGTCGGTCCCGCTCAGCTTCACCAGCAGCGGCGCGGCCAGCGCGACCACGAAGTACAAAATCACTACCACGGCGCAGATGACACCGGTACGGTCGCGCTTGAAGCGCTGCCACATCAACTGGCCGGGAGAACGACCCTCGAGCTTCTGCTCGGCCTTGACAGGCTCGGCGTTCGACTCGAGCTCGGGGTCCAAGGCGACTGGACTGGTCATGTGTGTACTTCCCCCGGGGGGTTGGAGAGTTGAGCGCAGCACAGATACCGGCAGGTTCTGTGGTTTGGGGGAACTTTCGCCAAAGTGTTCAACGCGCGTCAAGGGCGGAAGACATAGGGATCTCCCTACCGACCATATTTTGAGGAAAAATTGCAAAGATTGACACCTGGTCGCGCTTGACACGCGAGACGACAGACCGTCAAATCGGACATACCGCAATGGATTTCGGTTCACATGTCCGAAACACGATCGGGCCCTTACCGATATCCGGACGGTGTCTCATAGATCGCGGACAGGCTTCCGCGGGCACACCGAAGGCCCGGTCCCCCGAGTGTCGGAGAACCGGGCTGCCGACGGTCGCCGGCGGTGGGGTCAGCCGTGCTTGGCGCGGCTCGCGGCGCGGGCGCGCTCGCGGGCGTCCAGGTTGACCTTGCGGATGCGCACCGCTTCCGGGGTCACCTCGACGCACTCGTCGTCGCGGCAGAACTCCAGGGACTGCTCCAGGGAGAGCTTGCGCGGCGGGACGATCGACTCGGACACGTCGGCCGTGGACGACCGCATGTTGGTGAGCTTCTTCTCCTTGGTGATGTTCACGTCCATGTCGTCGGCGCGGGAGTTCTCGCCGACGATCATGCCCTCGTACACCTCGGTGCCGGGCTCCACGAAGAGCACACCGCGCTCCTGGAGGTTGGTCATGGCGAAGGCCGTGACGGCACCGGAGCGGTCCGCGACCAGCGAGCCGTTGTTGCGGGTCTGCAGGGTGCCGAACCAGGGCTCGAAGCCCTCGTGGATGGAGTGCCCGATGCCGGTGCCGCGGGTCTGCGTCAGGAACTCGGTCCGGAAGCCGATGAGGCCGCGGGAGGGCACCACGAACTCCATGCGCACCCAGCCGGAGCCGTGGTTCGACATGTTGTCCATACGGCCCTTGCGGACGCCCATGAGCTGCGTGACCGCGCCCATGTGCTCCTCGGGCACGTCGATGGTCATGCGCTCGACGGGCTCGTACACCTTGCCGTCGACTTCCTTGGTGACCACCTGCGGCTTGCCGATGGTCAGTTCGAAGCCTTCCCGGCGCATGGTCTCGACCAGGATGGCGAGCGCGAGCTCACCACGGCCCTGGACCTCCCAGGCGTCGGGGCGCTCGGTGTCCAGGACGCGCAGCGAGACGTTGCCGATCAGCTCGCGGTCCAGTCGGTCCTTGACCTGACGGGCCGTGACCTTGCGGTCCTTGACCGCGGACTTGGCGTCGGCGCCCTTGCCGGTGCCGCCCCGGCCGACCAGCGGCGAGGTGTTGGTGCCGATGGTCATGGAGATCGCGGGCTCGTCGACCGTGATCAGCGGCAGCGGGATCGGGTTCTCCGGGTCCGCGAGGGTCTCGCCGATCATGATGTCGGAGATACCGGCGACGGCACAGATGTCACCGGGGCCGGCCACCTCGGCGGGCTTGCGGGTGAGCGCCTCGGTCATCAGCAGCTCGGAGATGCGGACGTTGCTGATGGAGCCGTCACGCTTGATCCACGCGACCGTCTGCCCCTTGCGCAGCTCGCCCTGCTCGACGCGGAGCAGCGCGATACGGCCGAGGAAGTTGTCGGCGTCCAGGTTGGTGACGTGCGCCTGGAGCGGGGCCTCCTCGTCGTACGTCGGGGCCGGGATGTGCTGGAGGATCGTGGAGAAGAACGGCTCCAGGCTGTTGGAGTCGGCCGGGACCGTGCCGTTCTCCGGCTTGGTGAGCGAGGCGATGCCGTCACGGCCGCAGGCGTAGACGATCGGGAACTCGATCTGCTCCTCGTCCGCGTCCAGGTCGAGGAAGAGGTCGTAGGTCTCGTTGACGACCTCGTCGATGCGGGAGTCCGGGCGGTCCGTCTTGTTGATGCACAGGATGACGGGCAGCCGCTGCTGGAGCGCCTTGCGCAGCACGAAGCGGGTCTGCGGGAGCGGGCCCTCGGAGGCGTCGACGAGGAGGACGACACCGTCCACCATCGACAGACCGCGCTCGACCTCGCCGCCGAAGTCGGCGTGACCGGGGGTGTCGATGATGTTGATGGTGATGACGTCCCCCCCGTCCTTGGGGTGGTACTTCACCGCCGTGTTCTTGGCGAGGATCGTGATGCCCTTCTCACGCTCCAGGTCGTTCGAGTCCATCATGCGGTCGTCGACCGAGTCGAGCTGATGGGCGGCGAAGGCACCGGCCTGCTTCAGCATTCCGTCGACGATGGTCGTCTTGCCGTGGTCGACGTGGGCGACGATGGCGACGTTGCGGATGTCGTGGCGCGTGGCCATGAAGGCGTACTCCTGGAGTGTGAGGAAGGCCGACGCGTACGTCTGTGTTACGCGGACCCTGCCGGGCTCAACATGCCACGGCCTCACCCCATCGTACGGTGCCTCCCGGGTGGGGGCTCGCCCGGCTCAGTCTCCGGTGGGCTCCGCCGAGGCCTTCGCGCCCTTCTTCAGGAAGCCCATGTCCTCGTAGACCGGTGTCTGGAATCCGAAGGAACCGGCGTTCACCACGTCCTTCTTCGCCGCCGTCAGCTGGGGTCGCTGATACAGCGGGATGGATCCGGCGGCGGCCCAGATCCGGGAGTCGGCCTTGCGGATCAGGCTGCGGCTCCTGCCCTCGTCGAGCGTGGCGACGGCCTGGTCGAAGAGCTGGTCCACCTGGTCGGTGCCGACCCGGGTGTAGTTCTGTTCGACGTTCAGCGACCCGTCCGCGGCCGGTACCGGCTTGGCGAAGATCGGGCGGGCGTCGGTGGCGGGGAAGGCCGACGCGGGCCAGGAGTACAGCGCGAGGTCGTACTCCCCGGAGGCGATGTGGTCCTTGAAGTAGCTCTCGTCGGAGACCTTGGAGATCTCGGTCCGGATGCCGACCTTCCCCAGCATCAGCGAGATCCGTCCGGCGACCGTCCGCAGGGTCTCCGACCCCGGCCCCGACGGGAGCACGAACCGCAGGGCGAGCGCCTTGCCGTTCTTGGCCAGGACCTTCGTCGCCGCGTCGGCCGGGGCCGCCGTGCCCTTCGGGGCGTACGCCCCCGGCGCGCCGCCCTGGTTCAGCTTGTTGGCGTACTGCTTGCCGTCCTGGGCGAGATGCCGCGGGCCGTCCCCGCCCTCGTGGTGGTCCTTGGGGTCCTTGTCGTCGCTCTTGTCGTCCTCTCCGACGATGTAGTTCCCGTCGTCCCCGCTCCCGTCGCCCTCCCCGTCCTCGCCCTTGTCCCGGGAGCCCCGGCCGGCCTTCCCGCTCTCGGCCCCCGCCGCTTTCTCGCCCTTCTTCCTCTCCTTGTCGACCGGGCCGCCCGGCACCCACCCGGCGTCCGCCAGCAGCGCCCTGGCCTCCTTGGCGTCCTGGCCGCCGAGCGCGCCGCTGTTGTCGGCGTAGGCGTCCTGGCCGGAGAGCGCGAGGTGGCTGCCGACGGGCTCCGCGGGCAGTCCGAGCGGGGAGAGGACGAGGCCGGCCAGCGCCTTGCGGTCGATCGCGCGGGCCACGGCCCGGCGCACCCGCTCGTCGGCGAGCGGCCCCGAGGCGCCGTTGAGGGCGAGCTGGGTGTAGGCGGGCTCCAGGGACCTGCGGACCTCGAAGCCCTTCAGCGCCGCCTGTTCCCGCTCGTACGCGGCGAGTGCCCTGCGCTTCTTCTGCCGGGCACTGAGCTCCTCGTCCGCGGCCTCCTCGTCGTCGCCGTGGGCCAGGGCCCAGGAGCGCAGCGCGTCGGCGGCCTCCAGGTTGCCGCCGGAGCGGTGGGCGGGGACTCCGCCCGGGCCCGCGACCGGGCTGCCGCCCGGGGTGGCTCCCGCGTGGGCGGAGAGGCTGATGCGGCCGAGGGCCTCGGGGTCGATCTCGGCGAGCTCGATCGCGCCGGCGGCCAGCGCGGTGGCCCGCTTGTCGCGCGGGACGGCGCGCAGCACGATCTCGTTCAGCTTGGCGGGGTGGCCCCACCAGCGCGGATTGCGGGTGAGGGTGATCTCGTCGTCCTTGCGGTCGACCTTCTTGACCTGGAAGGGACCGGCGGTGACCTTCAGCTTCTTGCGGGCGGAGTCGTTGAAGGAGTCCGGGGTGCCCATGACGTCCTTCGGGTACAGCGGCGAGAACAGCGAGCGCCAGTCGGCGTACGGCCGCGCGAAGGTGACCTTGACCTCCAGGTCGTCGGCACCGCGTTCGATCTTCTGGATGCGCTCGTAACCGGCGTTGCGGGCGGTCCAGTACGCGGAGTCCTTGCCGGACAGGGCGCGCCACTGGGCGGCGAAGTCGGCGGCGCCGATCTCCCGGCCGTCGCTCCACACCGCCTGCTGGTTCAGCTTGTACAGCACGACCTGCCGGGGCTCGGTCTCGACGACCTTGGCGGATTCCAGGTAGTCGGGGTTGACCTGCGGCCGGCCGTTCGCGTCGAGCCGGTACATCGAGGGCAGGACCGCCTGGGCGACGGTGGTGGTCGTCGCGTCGGCGTCCGCCTGGAAGGTGTTCAGGGTCTCGGGGACGGCGTCCACCGCCCAGTGCAGGGTGCCGCCGTCGGCGACCCGGTCGCGGGCGGCGGGCGCGATGTCCTGTTCCGCGAGCGGCTTGCTCCCGTGGTCCTCGGAACTGCACCCGGAGAGCGCGGTCACCGCGAGCGCGCCCGCGGTGAGGAAGCCGACCGAGCGCGTTACCGCGCGCAGTGCGACGCCGTTGTGGGACATCTCTGGTTACCTCCGGGAGCCGCGGGCGTTATGATCACTTTTGGCGGTATATGGAGCTGATCACATCTATTGCGGCCACTGAAGAGGAAAGGGTTCGGCAACGGACGGCGACACGGCGACAACGACCGGGAAGCCCACCCGTGCGGCGCAATCGACGGCGCACGAGGGGCGCGCACGGAGGCACACGATCCGCCAATCCATGCACGTCCCTTCACACCGGCAGGTGTGACGCGCAACACTCGCAGGCGCATGACCGTTCCCGTCCAGGGCATCCCCGCCCACGGAAGTGAGGTCACGTCATGTCCGTGAACGACGAACTGGCAGCGGCCCAGCGCGCGCTCGACGAGATGCTCAGGTACGTCAAGCGTCTGGAGCAGCAGCTGGGCAGCAGCGGTCTGGAGATGCGCCGTGTGCGGATCGACGCCGACCGGCTGCGCGAGAGCCTCGCGCTGCTGAGGGAGACCGACCCGGCGCTCGCCAAGGCCCGGCGCCAGGATTTCGTCCCCATCTCCGACGCCCCGTACGACAACACCCTGTGGACGGACTCGGACGACGAGGGACTCGGCGCCCACCACCGCCACACCCCCTGAACCCGACCGGAGTCATGAGTTGGCCACTGGTACGGAACCCCCCGACACCGAATCCCATACCGCGAGCGGCGGCGTACGCACCGGTACGCGCGCCGCGATCGACGCCCCGCACCTGCGCACCGACCGCTGGTGGCTGGCGCCCGCGGCCACGGCCGCCGGGCTGCTCGCCTTCATCGTGTACTCGACCTGGCGGGCGTTCGCCGACACGGACTACTACGCGGCCCCGTACGTCTCGCCGTTCTACTCCCCCTGCGCTGGCCGAGCGCTGCGCGCCCATGCGCCACGGCCCCAACTGGGAGATCTTCGGCAGCTGGTGGGGCATCTCCCCCGCGATCATCATCCTGATCTTCCCGCTCGGCTTCCGCCTGACCTGCTACTACTACCGCAAGGCCTACTACCGGGGCTTCTGGGCGTCCCCGCCGGCCTGCGCGGTGGCCGAGCCGCACAAGAAGTACACCGGTGAGACCCGCTTCCCGCTGATCCTGCAGAACATCCACCGGTACTTCTTCTACGCCGCGATCGTGGTCGCCGGCATCCTGACCTACGACACCGTGCTCTCGTTCCGCGACGAGAAGTACGAGTGGGGCCACATGGGCCTCGGCACCCTGGTGTTCCTGGTCAACATCGTGCTGATCTGGGCGTACACCGTCTCCTGCCACTCCTGCCGGCACATCGTGGGCGGCAAGCTCAGGCACTTCTCCCAGCACCCCGTGCGCTACAAGGCGTGGCAGTTCGTCGGGAAGCTGAACGCCCGGCACATGCTGCTCGCCTGGGCGTCGCTGGTGAGCGTGGCGCTCGCCGACTTCTACGTCTATCTGCTCGCGTCCGGTGCCTTCGACGATCCGCGCTTCTTCTGACTGAGATGAGTGGGGCCTAACTGATGTCCGTGGTCGACCGCCAGGAGTGGGACGTCGTCGTGGTCGGCGCCGGGGGCGCGGGCCTCCGGGCCGCCGTCGAGGCGCGCGAGCGAGGCGCCCGTACGGCCGTGATCTGCAAGTCGCTGTTCGGCAAGGCGCACACGGTGATGGCGGAGGGCGGCATCGCGGCCGCGATGGCCAACGCCAATCCGCACGACAACTGGCAGGTCCACTTCCGCGACACCATGCGCGGCGGCAAGTTCCTCAACCAGTGGCGGATGGCCGAGCTGCACGCCCAGGAGGCCCCGCAGCGGGTCTGGGAGCTGGAGACCTGGGGCGCGCTCTTCGACCGGACGAAGGAAGGAAAGATCTCCCAGCGCAACTTCGGCGGCCACGAGTACCCGCGCCTGGCGCACGTCGGCGACCGGACGGGCCTGGAGCTGATCCGCACCCTCCAGCAGAAGATCGTCTCCCTCCAGCAGGAGGACCACCGCGAGACCGGTGACTACGAGTCCCGGCTGAAGGTCTTCCAGGAGTGCACGGTCACCCGGATCCTCAAGGACGGCTCGCGGGTCTCCGGTGTCTTCGCCTACGACCGTGAGACCGGCCGTTTCTTCGTCCTGGAAGCCCCGGCCGTGGTGATCGCGACCGGCGGCATCGGCAAGTCCTTCAAGGTGACGTCGAACTCGTGGGAGTACACCGGCGACGGCCACGCCCTGGCCCTGCTCGCGGGCGCACCCCTGCTGAACATGGAGTTCGTGCAGTTCCACCCGACCGGCATGGTCTGGCCACCGTCGGTGAAGGGCATCCTCGTCACCGAGTCGGTCCGCGGTGACGGCGGGGTGCTGCGCAACTCCGAGGGCAAGCGGTTCATGTTCGACTACGTCCCGGACGTCTTCAAGGAGAAGTACGCCGAGTCGGAGGAGGAGGGCGACCGCTGGTACGAGGACCCGGACAACAACCGGCGTCCTCCCGAGCTGCTGCCCCGTGACGAGGTCGCCCGCGCGATCAACTCCGAGGTGAAGGCGGGCCGCGGCTCCCCGCACGGCGGGGTCTTCCTGGACGTCTCGACGCGGATGCCCGCCGAGGTGATCCGGCGCCGGCTGCCCTCCATGTACCACCAGTTCAAGGAGCTGGCCGACGTCGACATCACGGCCGAGCCGATGGAGGTCGGGCCGACCTGCCACTACGTGATGGGCGGCATCGCGGTCGAGTCCGACACGGCGGCCGCGCGCGGGGTGACGGGGCTGTTCGCGGCCGGTGAGGTGGCCGGCGGCATGCACGGCTCGAACCGGCTCGGCGGCAACTCGCTGTCCGACCTGCTGGTGTTCGGACGCCGGGCGGGCTGGCACGCGGCGGAGTACGCCACCGGGCTCGCGGCGGCACGTCCGCCGGTGGACGAGGCCCAGGTGGACGCGGCGGCGGCTGAGGCGCTCAGGCCGTTCTCGGCGGAGGGCACCGAACCCTCCGTAGGGCCTCCGGAGAACCCCTACACCCTGCACCAGGAGCTCCAGCAGGCGATGAACGACCTGGTCGGCATCATCCGCCGGGAGGGCGAGATGGAGCAGGCCCTGGAGAAGCTCGCGGACCTTCGGGTAAGGGCCCGGCGGGCCGGGGTCGAGGGGCACCGGCAGTTCAACCCGGGCTGGCACCTCGCGCTGGACCTCAGGAACATGCTGCTGGTCAGCGAGTGTGTGGCACGGGCCGCGCTGGAGCGGACCGAGTCGCGCGGCGGCCACACCCGCGAGGACCACCCGACGATGGACCGCGCGTGGCGCAACGTGAATCTGCTGTGCCGACTGACCGACCCCACCGGCGGGTTGGCGGCGACCGATCCCGTGCGGGGCCAGATCGACCTCACCCGTGAGACCACCGAACCCATCCGCGCCGACCTGCTCGCCCTCTTCGACAAGGAGGAGCTGGTCAAGTACCTCGCCGAGGAGGAGCTGTACGAATGAGCGGCTACACGGCCCACTTCAAGGTGTGGCGCGGTGATGTGAAGGGCGGCGGCCTGGAGGACTTCAAGGTCGAGGTCAACGACGGCGAGGTGGTGCTGGACATCATCCACCGCCTCCAGGCCACCCAGGCGCCCGATCTCGCCGTCCGCTGGAACTGCAAGGCCGGCAAGTGCGGTTCGTGCTCGGCGGAGATCAACGGCCGTCCCCGGCTGATGTGCATGACCCGCATGTCGGTGTTCACGCCCGAGGAGACGATCACCGTCACTCCGCTGCGGGCCTTCCCGGTGGTCCGGGACCTGGTCACGGACGTCGGCTTCAACTACCGGAAGGCGCGCGAGGTCCCGGCGTTCGTGCCGCCGGCCGGAGTCGGGCCCGGCGAGTACCGGATGATGCAGGAGGACGTGGACCGCTCGCAGGAGTTCCGCAAGTGCATCGAGTGCTTCCTGTGCCAGGACACCTGCCATGTCGTGCGCGACCACGAGGAGAACAAGACGGCGTTCGCGGGTCCGCGCTTCCTCATGCGGGTGGCGGAGCTGGACATGCACCCGCTGGACGCGGCCGAGTCCGAGGGTCTGGACCGCAAGAAGACGGCCCAGGACGAACACGGCCTCGGCTACTGCAACATCACCAAGTGCTGCACGGAAGTCTGCCCCGAGGGCATCAAGATCACCGACAACGCGCTGATCCCCCTGAAGGAAAGAGCCGTCGACCGCAAGTACGACCCGCTGGTGTGGCTGGGCTCGAAGATCAGGAGGAGGTCGTCGTAGCGTCCCTGGGAGCGCGGCCGGGACGCCGGGCCCGGAGCTGGATCAGCAGGCCCGCCACCCACAGGCTCCAGCCGGTCAGGTGCACGTACTCGGCCGGGGCGTGCGGCGGCCCGGCCACGGGGCCCAGAAAGACCCACACCGCTGCTCCTGCCGCGACGGCCAGCGATCCGTAACCCCACAGCCTCGGCCGCAGGACTCCGGGCCGGGCCCACGGCAGGACCCAGCCGGTCGCGGCCCCCGCGACGCCGCAGGCCGCGACAACCGTCACGCCGAGCAGGCAGGTCCCCGTGAGTACCCAGTGCACGCCGGTCATCGTCCCACCAGCTCCAGCGCCCTGGCCAGGTTGTGCTCCGCGATCTCCCGCATCCAGCCGGGGTTCGGGAAGTCGCCCTCGGTCAGGCGCAGGGGGCCGGCGACGAGGGAGAGGTGCATGGCGAGGCGGTAGAGGTGGAGCCGGGCCTCGTCCAGGTCGGGGGCGCGGAGGGCGTCGTAGCGCTCGTCGAAGCGGATCCGCAGGAAGACGTGCTCCCACTCGACGTCGAAGTACATCAGGCCCTCGATGTCGATGAGGGCGGGCCGCCCCCGGTCGTCCAACAGGACGTGGTCGGGGCCGAGTTCGCCGTGGATGAGGACGTGCCGGGTGCGGGGCCGGACGGCCGCTGCGAGCCGTCGCAGCGTCTCCTCGAGATCCTCCCGGACGACGGCGATCCGTTCGTCGCGTACGGCGGCCTCCTCGATGTCGCGCAGGGCCCCCTCGGTCACACGCCGGGCCGCCGAACTCGTCGACGATGTACCGCCGTTGTCCACCAGCCCGACCTTGCCGAGGGCGGGGCCCTCCTGTGCGTGCAGGGTCTCCAGCACGTCGGCGAACCGCTCCAGCGCGGCGCGGCCGGCGACCGGGTCCCGTTCCAGGGCCTCCTCCAGGCTGCCGCCGCGCATGTCCTCGACGACCACGGCGTTCATGGTGGTGTCCGAGTGCAGCAGGCGCGGGGTGCGGACGCCGGCCGCGACGAGCCGGTCGTGGGCCGCCGTGAAGACGTCGAGGCTCGTCCCCGGGGAGAACGGGTCGCGGGGATCGGCGGGGCCGGCGTCCCAGTAGTCCTCGTCCGGCGACCAGACGTAGGCGACGACGGTGGTGCCGTCGTCGAGCGTGAGCCGGTAGACACCCTTCTTGGTGCCGCCGCGCAGCCGGCCGACACCGAGCAGCCCACGGCAGGTCGCGGCGCGGGCCAGGGGAGCGAGGTCGTCGCGGGTGAGGTGTCTGCGGGTACCGGTCATCCGGCAGATCGTCGCAGCGCGGCGGCCCCAGTCGCAGGTGGTTTTTTCAGCGGACCCAGTCCCTCTCGTACGCCCTCCAGTCCGCCTCCGTGGCCGCGAAGTCGACGTACAGCGCCACACCGAATCCGGCCCTGTCCGCGTCCGTGCGGGAGAGCCCGAGGCGCACGCCCCGGACGGCCGCGGGCACGGTCTCGGCGTGGGCCCAGTGGCCGAGGTCGTTCGCCCGGTAGAAGGGCAGGCCCATCAGCAGGTCGGTGGACTCGGGGGTGACCTCCAGGGCGAGGGACGTCTGCTGGGCCACGTAACCGCCGTACAGGCTCTCCAGCGGCGTGCCCGTGTCGTACGACATCACCGCGATCTGGTCGACCCGGCGCGCGACCTGGCCGAAGAACGCCTGCGACCACCACTTGGGGTGCCCGGCGACCGTCCCCGCGACCGAGTGCAGCGCGGGCAGCGGGTCGATCTGGTGGGCCGCGACCGAGAGCGGGACGCCACGGGCGCGGGTGACCCGGTGGAGGGCGTCGAGCAGGTCCAGGTAGTGCCGGTCGCCGGAGTGCAGGGGCTCCAGGTCGAAGTGGGCGCCGTCGAACCCGGCGGCGAGGATCTGCCGGGTGGACCGCACGACGGCGGCGCGGGTGTCCTTCTCGGCCAGGCGCATGCCGTCCGGGCTCTCGCTGGCGAGCCGGTCGCCGAGCCAGGCCTGGACGCGGACCCCGGGAGCCGCCCTGTGCACGGCGCCGATCAGCCAGGCCGCCCTCGGGTACGCCGACGCGGGCAGCGTGCCGTCGTGTTCCAGGGGCCCCGCGTGGACGTAGAGGTCCCGGATGCCGGTGTCCCGCAGGCGCCGGGCGAGGGCGCCGACGTCGGCGTCGGTCTTCCGCCCGTCCACCCAGGCGTGCCCGAGCCAGATCGCGTCCTTGCCGCGGGTGCGGGTGCCGTCGGCGGGGTCACCGGCGTAGTTGAGGCGCAGGGCGACGGCGACGGACAGGAGGGGGACGAGGACGACGAGCGCGAGACCGAGAGCGGCCCGGCGGATCCAGCGGCGGCGCCCGGGCCTCGGCGCGCCCTTCCCCGGCTCTTCCTGGTCGGCGCCCTCCCCGCGTGTCAGCCGCGACGGAGTGGGGGCTGGTCGCGCAGTCCCCCGCGCCCCCGGGGCCGGACGTGGACGTCGTCGCCACCACCGGTCCCCGTCGGTCCCTGTGCCCTGCGCCTGTGCCATCCGCTCCCCCGTCCGCCGGTGTACCCTCGCCCGTCCCGCCCCGCTCGCGCGCCCGCATTACGGCCCATACGCTCCGAAATGTGACGCCATCCTTGATACGGGGCCGACCGCGGCGGAGCCGCTCGCACCTGTCCGTGCGGGTGGCGCACGCCCTGCTGGGCGTGGTGATCGCGGTCGTGTGGCTGGTGTTGCCGTGGATGACGATCAACGACGACGCTCCGGTTGCGGGCGCCCGGGCCGGTGCCGCCGCCCCGGCCGAGGACGAGTCCTCCGGCACCGACCTCGTCCTGCCGGTCGCCGCTCTCGTCGTCGTGGTGGTCCTGGCGGCCTGGGGCTCGGTCCGCCGGATGCGCCGCACCCGCGGCCGTACGACACCGGCGGCCGCCGGCACGACCCACGTCGGCGTGTACCCCTCCCCCGCGGCCACGCCCCCGCTCGCGGACCTGGACGACCGTTCCCGGGCCGCGCTGGTCGACGCCGACAACCGTCTTCGCGCGCTCCGCGAGGAACTCGCCTTCGCCGAGGCCCTTTCCGGTCCTGAGGCGGTGGCCCCCCTCGCCGGGGCGGCCGAGGCGGCGGAGGCCGAACTGGCGGCGGCGTGCGCGATACGGCGGCGCTACGACGAGGGCGTCCCGGAGGGGGCGGCCGCCCTCGCCGGGGTCGTGGGCCGCTGCGAGGAGGCCGAGCGGCGGGTGACGGGGGCGGCGGAGAGCCTGCGGGCCGTGCGGGGGCTGGAGCACGACCCGGCCGCGGCCCTGGCGTGCGCCGAGACGCGCTTCCGTGAGCTGACCGCCCGCACGGCCGAGGTGGGGACCGCGCCCGCGGACGACTCCGTCACCGGGTACGTCGAACTGGCCAAGGACAGCCTGGTCGCCGCCACCGTCCACCTCAACCAGACCCACCTGGCCACCGCCTCCGAGCGTCCGGACCAGGCGGCCGGCCGGCTGCGCGCGGCGGAGACCGCGATCGCCCGGGCGGACGTGCTGGTCACGGCCGTGACCCGGCTGCGCGCCGCGCGCACCGAGGCCGCCCGGCTGATCCCGCCCGCCCTCACGGGCGCCGAGGCGGAACTGGCCCCCTCACGCGACGGCACCACCTACGAGGGCGAGACCTACGCCCGGCTCCTGCACGCCGACGCCGTCCTGGCCGCCGTACGACGGGAGACGACGTCCGGGCAGCCGTACGACCCGCTCGGGGTGCTGCGGCGGATCGTGCACGCGACCGCGCCCCTGGCGGCCGGCCGGTCGGGCGTGCTCCCGGTGGCCGCGCTGCTGGTCGCCCGGGAGTCGCTGGCCGCGGCGGACGACTACGTCACCGTCCACCGCGAGGCGGTCGGTGCCGCGCCCCGCGTCCTGCTCTCGGAGGCACGGCTGACCGACGAACCGGCGCGGGCGGACGTCCTGGCCCGCGAGGCGCGTGACCTCGCCGAGCGGGACGTACGCCTGCGCGGGCACCCCGCCTAGAAGAGGCTCAGCAGGGCCTCCGCCGGGTCCACCATGCCGTTCTCCCCGTCCGGCAGCGGCAGTTCGAACCACACCGTCTTGCCGCGCGGGGTCCGGCGGGAGCCCCAGGCCGCGCTGAGCAGGCCGACCAGTTGCAGTCCCCGGCCGCCCTCGTCGGTGTCGCGGGCGCGCCGGCGGCGCGGCTGGACCAGGCCGGAGTCCCAGACCTCGCAGACCAGGGTGCGGTCGAGCAGCAGGCGCAGCCTGATGTCACCCTCGCCGTACCGCAGGGCGTTCGTGACCAGCTCGCTGACCAGCAGTTCCGTGGTGTCGACCAGCGGTTCCAGGTCCCAGCTCAGCAGCTGCCCGCGGGCGTACTCGCGGGCCCGGCCCACACTGCGCGGCTCGCGCGGCAGCGTCCAGTCGCCGACGGACTCGGTGGGCAGGCCCTGGACACGTGCCATCAGCAGCGCGATGTCGTCCTCACCGTGGTGGGTGTCGAGGGTGTTGAGGACGTGGTCGCAGACGTCCTCCAGCGGGGCGGAGGGGTCGGTGAGCGCTCCGACGAACGCCTGGAGACCCTCGTCGAGGGGGTGATCGCGGCTTTCGACCAGTCCATCCGTGTAGAGCGCGAGCAGGGCGCCTTCGGGTAGTTCGACCTCCACCTCCTCGAAGGGCTCGCCGCCGACGCCGAGCGGCATGCCGGGCGGCACGTCGAGCATCAGCGCGTCCTCGCCGGGTTCGACCAGCACGGGCGGCAGATGGCCGGCGTTGGCGAAGGTGCAGCGGCGGGTCACCGAGTCGTAGACGGCGTACACGCAGGTCGCGAGGTACACCTCGGACAGGTCCGCCTCCCGGGGGCGGCGGGCCGCGCGCGTGGCCTGCTGGACCCCGCCGGGGGCACCGAGTCCGCGCGCGATCTCGTCCAACGCGGCGAGCACCTCGGCCGGTTCGAGGTCCAGGAGGGCGAGGGTCCGCACCGCCGAACGGAGTTCGCCCATCGCGACCGCGGCCCGCAGCCCGCGGCCCATCACGTCACCGACCACCAAGGCCGTGCGGTGGCCCGGCAGTTCGATGACGTCGAACCAGTCGCCGCCGACCTCGCTGGGGCGGTCGGCCGAGGAGTTGCCGGGCAGATAGCGGCAGGCGATGTCCAGTCCGGAGGCGACCGGGTCGCCGGGCGGCAGCAGGGACCGCTGGAGTATCAGCGCCCGTTCGTGCTCCCTCCGGTACAGGCGGGCGTTGTCGATACAGACCGCCGCCCGCGCCGCCAGCTCCACCGCGAGATCCCGGTCCCGGTCCCCGAACGGCTCACTGCCCTTGGTCCGGGAGAACTGCGCGAGTCCTACGACGGTGTCGTGGGCGACCATCGGCACCGCGAGCGTGGACTGCACGAGGCCGCCCTCCTCGGCCGGGATGTACTGCGGCCGGGCGGTGCGCAGGGCGTCCGCGCAGGGCGAGTTGAAGGGGTAGTGGTGGACCGCCCCGACCGAGACGGGGGCGCCGGAGCCGGCGAAAGGGGCGTCGGAGACCGCGCTGGCGAAGGCCACCCGGCGCAGTTCGGCGCTGCCGTCGGCGAGCCCGGGCGGGGTCTCGTCACCGGCCAGCAGCCCCTGGTAGAGGTCGACGGTGGCCAGGTCGCAGAAGCCGGGCACGACGACGTCGAGGAGTTCGCGGGCCGTGGTCTCCAGGTCGAGCGAGTTCCCTATGCGGGCACCCGCCTCGTTCAGAAGGGCGAGATTGCGCCGGGCGGCCGCTGCCTCGCGGGCGGCGGCGCGGCGGGCGGTGATGTCGGTTCCCAGCCAGGCGATGCCGATGGGCCGGCCGGATCCGCTGCGCACCCGGTACAGGTTGATGGACCAGTGGCGGCGCTCGTCGGAGCCCGGCAGAAAGCCCGTGACGTGCATGTCCGTGATGGAGTCGCCGGTCTCCAGGACCCGGCGCAGGGTCGCGGTGACCCGCTCGGCCTCGGGGCGCGGCAGATAGTCGTGGACGCCCTTGCCCCGGTGGTCGTCCGGGCTGCCGCCGAAGAGGGAGGCGAAACGGTAGTTGACGCGGCGGACCCGCAGTTCGGGGTCGATCAGCACGAACCCGAAAGGGGATTGACCGAAAATCGCCTGCGAGGCGGCGAGGTCGGTCTCGATGCTGCGCAGCGTGCGGACATCGACGACGATGCAGACCGCCGCCTTCTCGCCCTCCTCGGTCCGGGTCGGCATCACATAGACCTCGGCCAGCCCCTCCCGGCCGCACTCGCCGTCGGCCGCCGACGCGGGCACCCGGAAGGGGACCACGCCCGTCCACTCGCGGCCGTCCAGGATCTCCGCCATCTTCCGCTGGCCCTGCGCGCGCAGGTCCGGGTCGATGAAGGCCTCGATGGGGTCCATGCCGACGGCGTGCTCGGCGGGGATGCCGAAGAGCTGCTCGGCGCGCAGGCTCCACTGGTCGACCAGACCGTCCGGGCCTATGGAGAAGGACGCGACCTTGATGTAGTCGTAGATCGAGCCGGGCGGGCTGCTCTGCCACATGGCGTCCGCGGACGGCATGTCGCCGTGGCGGAGCTCTGCCACGGCATCCGCGGCCTCCGCCCTCGCGCCGTCCGACGGGTCCTTCGACTCCGTGGCCTTCGCTGGTATCTCGCTCACGCGAACCGTCCCCTCCAGCTCACCGCGTCCGGTACCGGTCACCGGGGGCGGCTGCCCGCAGTATCCAGCACTACGGCGCCGCACAACACGGTGTTCACGATCACAGCACGATCCCGACGGTTTTCGGTCCGGGCTGCGACAACACTCCCAGTCTTCTAACCAGCGGACACGGCGTCGAATCACGTCTGCCGACAACCGCCACTGGCCTGAACCAGCCGATGGACAGCGGAAGGGGGGCCGTACAGGTGTTCATGGTGTTCCGCACCGCGATCAGATCCCGTTCATGCCGGCACCGTGAGTTCGAACCAGACCGTCTTGCCGGTCGCACCGGGACGGGTACCCCAGCGGTCGGCGGCATGGGCGACCAGTTGCAGACCGCGCCCGCTCTCGTCGTCCAGGTCGGCGACGCGCTCCCGGGGCGGGTCGGGGAGGGGGTCGGAGACCTCGACCAGGAGGACGCCGCCGACGCCCGCGGGGCGGACCAGCCGGACACCGATGGGTCCGGTGGCGTGCCGCAGGGAATTGGTCACCAGCTCGCTGACGAGCAGGGCGGCGATGTCGGCGAGGCCGTCGAGGTGCCAGGCGGCCAGCCGGTCCCGGACAGCCGTCCTGGCGGCGCGCACGGCACCCGGATCCGCCGGGAAAGTCCACTTGGCGCAGTCGCCTTCGGTGTCGATCACGCCGATCACATCCCGGGCCAGCCCATGTCCGCTTTCGTGGGGTTAAGGGGCACATACCCGATATCAGGGGCGCGGTACCGTGCCGAATGGCTTAAGGAGGGCGCCTACGAGCCCGGGGGCACCTTCCGTCCCGGGCGTGCGGGTCCGTGGGGGCTTGTCGCGCCGTTTCCCGCGCCCCTGAATGCCTCCAGCGCACCGATGGCTTCCACGTCCTGGTCGAGCCAGTCGACGTCCCCGACCTGGTCCGGGGTCAGCCAGCGCAGGTCGTCGTGGTCCTGAAGGGGCTTGGGGTGCGGGGAGCCGGGCAGCGCGCGGGCCGTCCAGACCTGGAGGGCGTACGGGGGTTTCAGGGGCCACTCACCCGGGACGCGCTCCAGCACCTCCGCCTCGACGCCCAGCTCCTCCCGGAGTTCGCGCACGAGGGCCGCCTCGGGTGACTCCCCCGGTTCCACCTTGCCCCCGGGCAGCTCCCAGCGGCCGGCCAGTTCAGGGGGTGCGCTGCGGCGGGCGGCGAGGAGGCGGTCGCCGTCGTACAGGGCGGCCGCCACCACCACGATCCGTTCCGTCATGCGCCGGAGCCTACGGGAGGCTCCGTCAGTCGGCCGAACTCGCGCCGTTCGGGCCGATGCGCTCGACCCAGTAGAGCTGCTTGTGGCCGCGGGCATCGAGACTGTCGGCGATCTTCTGGGCCTCGGCCCGGGTCGCGTACCTGCCCACGCGGTAGCGATTGCCGTTGTCGTCCTGTCGTATGACGAGCCAGGGAAGAGTGATCGTGCCGTCGTTCATTGCGCCCCACCGCTCCTTCCCGACCTGCGTCGAGCCCCACCCGATAAGGAAACCGCAATCCGCATATGCCCGAGCCTACGCCCTACCTTTACGCAGCGAACACGCGTTTTCACAAAGAGGTACGCAACCAGCCAGGACGGACTCCTGCGACAGGGGCGCGCACCGGTGAACACGCCCCCGGTGGCGGGCCATGCCTCCGGTCAGGGAGGCGTCCGGGACAGCGGTGTCGACCTGCGAGAACGGCCGAATTCGAACGGCGTTCGCCTGCGGTCCGGTTGGGTGTTCGCCCCGGGCAACTTCCCCGGGGAGCGCACTACTTCACCGGAAGGTGGTACGCGACCTGGTAACGGTCGGCCGGAATCACCACGTCGGCCGTCTCCACCGGACGGCCCGAGGCGTAGTAGGTGCGGTGGACCACGAGGACGACATGCCCGGGGACACCCCCCAGGGCGAGCAGTTCCTCGGCGAGACCGGGGCGGGCGCCGACCTCCTCGGTGACGTTGTCCACCACGACGTCGATGGCGGCCATGCGCTCGACCACCCCCATGCCGCCCAGGGGGCCCTCCTCGGGGAGCATCACGGGAGTGCGCCCGGTGACCGCGAGCGGCTCCCAGGAGGTGGAGAGCATGATCGGCTCACCGGCCTCCCGGAAGACGTACTTCGTGCACATCACCCGGTCACCGGCCCGGATGGCGAGCCGCTCGGCGATGACCGCCGAGGCCTCGGTCTGCCGGCTGCTGGACTCCCAGGTGCCGCGCCCCTCCCCGTCGGCCTGCTCCTGCCGGAAGGGGGTGGCACCGGACGCCGGGCGGTAACCGGAGCGGGCGATACGGCGGGGCACCGGCCGCTCGCGGACATAGGTCCCGGATCCGGAGCGGCCCTCGACCAGGCCCTCGGCCATCAGCACCTTGCGGGCCTCCAGCGCGACGGTGTCCGAGACGCCGTACTCCTCGCGGATCCGGGCCTGGGACGGCAGGCGGGTGTGCGGTGGCAGCGAACCGTCGACGATCTTCTTGCGGAGATCACCCGCGACACGCAGGTACGCCGGCTGCTCACCGAATGTCACTGGCCGCTCCCATCAGGTTGTACAGACAGCAACAGCGTGGCAACCGTGGGTTCGGCCATGCAAGCAAAGGCCAGAGAATCACTCGATGTGATGACATGTGCCGGTGGTGGGCTTTACGCAGGCACTTTCTCCCCGCTATGGCGGCGATCACACATTGAGTTCGCCACCGCTCGACTCCCCGCTCCCGTCGCCGCTCTCCTCGTCGTACGCCGGCCGCTTCGTGGCCAGGCCCAGAGCCTTGCGTGCGGTGACCGTGCTGGGGCCGTCGACGAACTCGTACCCCTTGTCGTAGTGGATGTAGAAAGCGTCCACGTCGTCGTCCTCGGCCGCGGCGACCGCCTTCGCCCACTCGTCGCGCGCCTCCCCCAGGTCCTTCACCAGGGCCGCGACCTGCTTGTCGGCCGTGGCCGGCCAGGACGGCGCGCGAAGGGCGTCCATCTGCTCGCCGAGGCTGTCGTGGACGTCCCGCGACCAGTCCAGGTAGCCGGGCAGGTCGTCCTCCGGGTAGTCCTCGGGCTCCTCCCACAGCACGCTGTCGAGGGCGTTGAGGGACTTGAGGAGGGTGATCTGGTACGTGTCGAGCGTCGTCTCGTCGGCGCGCAGCGATCCGGTCAGCGTGCCCTGCTCGTCGGTGTTGCCGAAGATGCACGTGACCTCGCGGTCGCCGAGGCGCCAGCTCTGCCGGGTCGGGCCGAAGTAGTACACGTCGACGTCCTCGGGCAGCGCCCAGCTGTCCATGGCGTAGGCGTCCTGGAGCGGGTAGCACTTCTCGTCGGCGGCGTCGGAGACCGCGCTGTCGCCCGGGAAGGCGGAGCCGGTCATCCTGAACTCGCCGAACACCTCGCCGTCGTGCTCACCCGCGCAGGGCACCTGGTCGACGTCGTACGTCAGACCTTCGAGGGACTCCCCCGGCGCGTCGAAGCACTGTCCCTTCACCACCGAGAAGGCCGTGCCCTCGGTCGCGCCCTTCTTGAACCCGTCCCAGGCCTCGGAGAGCCCTCCGGTGGCGAGCGCGGTCACCCACAGGGCGAGCCCGAGCGAGGACAGGATCGACCCGGCGATCGCCAGCCCCTTGCCGGACTGGCCCTTCTTCCGGATCTGCGCCAGCGCGATCACCCCGAGGACCAGGCCCACGGCCGGGAAGCAGCACAGCACACCGAGCACCAGGGAGGCGACGGCGAGGCCGTTGACGGAGGAGGGGCGGGCGTAGGGACTGTAGCCCTGTCCCCAGGTCTGGTACGGCGGACCATAGGGTTGCCCGTACGACTGCTGCCCATACGACTGCTGCCCATACGGCTGTTGTCCCGGTGGCGGCGGCCCGTACGGGTCCGGGGCCGGGGACGGCCCCTGGGCGGGGTCGGGCTGGTGGGGCCCAGGGGGCGGGGGTATGGACACGGGTACCGTGCTCCTGGTTCAGGCAGTGGTGGGGAACTGACGTACGACAGGGCGCATGGTATGCGCGGGGCGGGCGGGGGTGGAATGCCGATCACTGGTGCGACGACCCAGGCGGTGAACGGACTCACGGCACGGTGGGCGGGGGTGTGCTCACGGGGGACCGTGTTCTCGGCGGCCGGGGTGTGGCCGCTGCTGGCCTTCCTGGCCGACGGCGCGCGGGGCCCGGCACGGGACGAGCTGGCGGGGGCCCTCGGGGTGCCCGCCGGACAAGCGGCCGCGGCGGCACGGGAGTTGCTCGCGGGACTTGCCGACGCGAAGGCGCTGGACTGCGCGCTCGGGCTGTGGACCAGGCGGACGCTGGAGCCCCGCGAGGAGTGGGCGGCCGGGCTGCCCACCGACGCGCACGGCGTCCTCACCGGCGATCCCGCCCTGGATCAGCGGGAGCTGGACGCCTGGGCCGCGAAACGCACGGGCGGGCTGATCGAGCGGATGCCGGTGGAGGTGCGGGACGACACCGACCTCGTGCTGGCGAGCGCGCTGGCGCTGCGGACCGCCTGGCTGCGGCCCTTCGAGTCGCGTCCGCTGCGGCCGTCCGCGGGCCCCTGGCGGAACCGGACCCTGCGCGGGCTGCACCGCCGGAGCGTGCGGCTGGACCGGGTCGGGGTGGCGACCGCGCCCGAGGGCCGGGTCACCGGGGCGAAGGTGCTCGGCGACAACGGCGTCGACGTCCATCTCCTGCTCGGCGACGAGCAGATGACGCCGGGGCAGGTGCTGGCGGCGGGAGCGGCCGTGCTCGACGGCACGCGTCCGGTCGTACGGGGATCCTCGCTCCCGCACGGACTCGCGGGCCCGGGACTGCGGGTGGAGGAGCGGCCGTGTGCCGACCCGCGGCAGCCGACGCTGGAGGTGACCACGGCCGCTTTCGAGGTGCGGGCCCACCACGATCTCCTGGACCTGCACGGGCTGTTCGGCCTCGGCTCGGCCCGGGACACGCGGCAGGGCCACTTCCCCGGCATCAGCGCCTCGCCCCTGGCCGTCGGTTCCGCCCGGCAGTCCGTCCTGGCCCGCTTCGACGCGCTCGGCTTCGAGGCGGCCGCGGTGACGGCGGTCGCGGCGGCGCCGGGCGGGCCGCCGCCCGCACCCCGGTACCTGTCGACCGTGGTGACGGCCGTCTTCGACCGCCCCTTCGGCTTCCTCGCCGTGCACCGGGAGACGCGGCTGGTGCTGATGGCGGGATGGGTGGACGAGCCCTGGTGACGAGCCGGGCTCAGTCGTCGAAACCCGTGGCCCGGGTGCTCTTCTCCCAGGCGACGACGTCGGACCGTACGCCGTCGAGGTGGTCGAGGACGGCTGTCACCGCGTCGTCGCCGAGAGGCAGCCGCAGCGGCGTCCGTTCGGCCTCGAGCGCGGCCCGGATCAGGGCGGCCGCCTTCGCGGGGTCGCCCGCCTGGGTGCCGTCGCCGCCGGCGACGAACCCGCGGGTCTCGCTCACCTTGGCGTAGATCCCGCTGTCGGCGCTGACCCCGGCACGGCTCGCCTCGAACAGCGAGGTGCGGAAGGCGCCCGGCTCCACGATCAGCACCTTGATGCCGAACTCCCGGACCTCGTCGGCGAGCCCCTCGGACAGGCCCTCCAGCGCGAACTTCGTCCCGCTGTACGCCGAGAAGCCCGCGAAGGACATCTGGCCGCCCATGCTGCTCATCTGCACGATCGCCCCCGACCGTCGCTCGCGCATGGAGGGCAGCACCGCCCTCGTCAGCGCCGCCGGCCCGAAGACGTGCAGGCCGAACAGTTCGCGCAGTTCGTCCTCGGTGGTCTCCTCGAAGGCCCCGACGTGGGTGCGGCCCGCGTTGTTGACCAGCACGTCGATCCGGCCGTGCCGGGCCAGCACGTCCCGTACGGCGGCCTGCGCGGCGGCCGTGTCGGTCACGTCCAGGCACAGCGCCTCCACCTGGTCGGGGTGGGCGGCCACCAGGTCGTCCAGCGCCTCGGGCCTGCGGGCCGCGCCCACCACGACATCGCCGTCGGCCAGGGCCGCCTCGGCGATCGCCCGCCCGAAGCCGCTGCTCGCGCCCGTGATCAGCCACACCTTGTTCATGACGACTCCTCGTGATTGCACTGCTTGTTCACCAACCACCCTGCTGGGCAATGCGGTTGCCGGTCCAAGACCCACGGTGATAACCGATGGCTATGACGACCGACGTACATGTACGGGACCTGCGCTACTTCCTCGCGGTGGCCGAGGAGCTGCACTTCACCCGCGCGGCCGAGCGGCTGTACGTGTCGCAGCCCGCGCTGAGCAAGCAGATCCGGGCGCTGGAGCGGCAGTTGGGCGTGGAGCTGTTCCGCCGGGACCCGCGGGGCGTGCTGCTCACCGAGGCGGGTGAGGCACTGCTGCCGCACGCCCGGCGGGTGCTGGAGGCCTGGTCGGGAGCGGACGCCGCGATGGCGGCGGCCCGGGCGGCGGGGCGCGGCACCCTGGTGGTGGGCATGAGCACCAGCCCCGGCCGCGGTGGTCTGCTGCCGGCGATCCGCTCCCGCTTCACGGCCGCGCATCCGGAGGCGGTCGTACGGCTGCGGCAGATGGGCTGGCAGGACCCGACCGCGGGTCTGGCGGACGGCGGGACGGAGGTCGCGTTCGTCTGGCTGCCGCTGCCCGACGAGGAGCGCTACGGGTGGACCGTGGTCGCCGAGGAGCCCCGTCTGGTCGCCCTCCCCGACAGCCATCCGCTCGCCGCGCGCGAGGAGATCGACTTCGCCGACCTCGCCGACGAGCCGTTCCTCGCCCTGCCGCCGAGCGCGGGCCCCCTGCGCGACTTCTGGCTCGCCGTCGACGAACGGTCCGGCCGGCCGCCCCGCGTCGGCGCGGAGATCGCGGGCACCGAGGAGACGTACGAGGCCCTCGTCGCCGGCCTGGGCATCTGCCTCGTGGCCGCCGGCAACGCCCCCCTGATCACCCTGGGCGGGGTGGTCACCCGGCCGGTGCGCGGGATCGGCCCGAGCAGATATGTGCTGGCCTGGCGCAGGGAGGACGGGGGGCGGCCGCTGGTGCGGGGGTATGCGGGGCTTGTCGGTGGGTGGCGGAAGCGGGGGCTGGAGGGCATGAGTGAGGCCGGGGCCGGGCCCAGGGGCTGAGGCCGGGCCGGGACTCAGGCCGGGGCGGGGGGTGGGAGCGGAGGCGGAGGCCGGGACTCAGGCCGGGGGCGGGGCGGGGCCGGGGCAGGGGCGGACGCGGAGGTGGCCGAGCCGATCACGCTCACGCACGCCCCCGCGGCGGAGCCGCTGATGGATGCTTACGCGCCGGACCAGGAGCTGTACAGCAGCGTCGCCGAGGCGGAGGCCGCGGCCACGCGCGGGCGTGGCCGCCGCAGGGCGAGCCGCCGGGCGTCCACTCCGGCCGGTGCCCCGCGGGGCGGCGGGTCGCGGAGGTCGGGCGGTGCCGAGGCTGAGGGGCGCGTGTTCCGGGTCGCGCCGGCCCTTCTCACTCGGCGGCCGTGAGACTCTCGTCCGTCATGCCGAGCCGGGCCTGTTCCTCCTCGACGATCCGCCGGGCCAGGTCGGTGTCCGACACGTCGATCGCGTCCGGGGACGCCTCGGCCACGGCGCTGCGGCGGGCGTAGGCGTCGAAGAGGCGGGTCTTGGTCTCCAGCAACCTCACCAGGCGTTCGTCGACGCCCCCGGTGGCGAGGAGACGGTACACACGGACCGGTCTGACCTGCCCCATACGGTGCGCCCGGGCCACCGCCTGGTGCTCGGTGGTCGGCTTGATCTGGGGTTCGCACAGGACCACGACGGAGGCGGCCTGAAGGTTGAGGCCGACGCCGGCCGCCTGGATCTGCGCCAGGAGCACCGCGGGACCCTGGACGGCGGCGAAGTCGTCGACGATCTGCTGCCGCCGCCCGGCCGGCACACCGCCGGTGAACGGGCCGAACAGGAGGGTGCCGTCGGCCGCGAGGGCGTCCTCGACCACCCCCAGGACGTCCTTGAAATGGGAGAAGACCACCGTCTTCTGCCCGTTCTCCCCGGCCTCCTGGACGATCTCCCGGAGCCGGTCCAGCTTGGCCGACTTCTCGGGGCGCAGGTACGCGGCCCGGCGCATCGCCATGAAGTTGCCGGAGCGCACGGCCTCCCGGTAGGCCTCCTCGTCCGACGCGCTCAGTTCCTCCCACTGGTCGGTGTGCTGGAGACTCGGCAGTTCCGTCAGCACGTCCTCCTGGTTGCGCCGCAGGTACACCGGCGCCACGGCCTTGCGGAACGCGACCGATCCGGCCGGCGCGTCCCGTCCGCCGAGGGAGTCCGCGAGGCCGCCGTCGAGCATCCGGACCAGATGGTGGAACTCCGAGACCCGGTTCTCCATCGGCGTCCCGGTCATCAGGAGGGTGCGCTCACAGCGCTCCGCCCATCCGGCGACCGCCTGGGACCGCTTGGCCTTCGGGTTCTTCACGGAGTGCGCCTCGTCGACCACGAGCAGGGCGACCTCCCCGCCGCCGGGCGCGGGCGCGGGAAAGCCGCGCAGCGCGTCGAAGGTGGTCACCGCGACCCCGCCCCGCTCCCTCCAGTCGGCGAACGCGTGGTGGCGGCCGGGGCCGTGGAGCACCGTGACCCGCAGAGTGCTGCGGGCCTCGATCTCCCGGGTCCAGTTCACGAGGAGGCTCGCCGGGCAGACGACCATGAAGTGGCTCTGTCCCCCGGCGGCCAGATGGGCCAGCACGGCGATCGCCTGGATGGTCTTGCCGAGTCCCATCTCGTCGCCGAGGATCACCTTGCGCTGCGCGAGCGCGAACCGGGCGCCGAACGCCTGGTAGCCGCGCAGGGAGACCCTCCGGTGCGTGTCGTCGAGGTGCTGGGTCCGTACCCGCTCGGCGATCTCGTCCGGCAGGAAGCCCTCGGCGGCGGCCACGTCCGGCTGCCGCCCGGAGATCTCCGCGAGCAGGCTGTAGTACTCGGCGGAGCGGAGTTCGAAGTCCACCCAGGCCGCGATGTCGGTCGCGGGCCCCCGGAGCAGGTCCACCGAGGCCTGGGCGAACAGTCCGGGCAGGCCCGCGCGCTCCGCCTCGTCCACCAGCGAGCGGATCTCGGCGACGGCGCCCCACGCGCGAGCCTTCTTCTCCTGGCCCGCCAGGAGCATCCGGATCCGCCCGGCGGCGAGCCGGGCGTCGGTGAGCAGCGGACCGAGCCGTTTCGACAGGACGGCGGCCCTGTCGACCGCGCGCCGGGCGTCCGGACCGGCCTCCACCAGGACGTGCAGGGCCATGACCAGCGCGGTGGTGCTCGGTTCCGGCCGCTCCACGTCGAGGTGGACGGCCACGGTCTCGTGCGCGGCCTCGGAGAGCCGGCGGGCGGCCGCGAGCACCTGGTCGACGGTGCGCTGCCCGACACCGGGGATCTGCCGCAACCGGTAGGGGCCCGCTTCGAGGACTTCGCCGACCGTGCGCAGGCCGCTCCTCTCGACACTCCCGAGCCGCAGCCGCCCTTCGGTGACGTCCTGCAACCGGGCCACGGGGATCGCGTCGAGCTCCCGCCGCACCGCGGCGTCGTGGATCGGCCTCAGCGCGGCCCGTACGGCGTCCGCCGCCCTGCCGTGGTCGACGACGACCGCCTGGGCCGCCCGGTACAGCCGCGCACCCCTCGCGACCGCGTCCCGCTCACCACGTCCCACGCCCCCGCCCCTCCATGGACAGAAACCTGTGCCCGCCCGCCGGGGAGCGGGCGCGCACAGGTTCCCGGCTGCCGTCAGACGTTGAAGCGGAACTCCACGACGTCCCCGTCCTGCATGACGTAGTCCTTGCCCTCCATCCGCGCCTTCCCCTTCGCGCGGGCCTCGGCCACCGAGCCGGTCTCCACCAGGTCGTCGAAGGAGATGACCTCCGCCTTGATGAAGCCCTTCTGGAAGTCGGTGTGGATCACGCCGGCCGCCTCGGGAGCCGTGGCGCCCTTCTTGATGGTCCAGGCGCGGGACTCCTTGGGGCCGGCCGTGAGGTAGGTCTGCAGGCCGAGGGTGTTGAAGCCGACGCGGGCGAGGGTGGCCAGGCCGGGCTCCTCCGCGCCCACCGACTCCAGCAGCTCCATCGCGTCCGCCTCGTCGAGCTCGGCGAGGTCCGCCTCCAGCTTGGCGTTGAGGAAGATCGCCTCGGCGGGGGCGACCAGGGCGCGCTGCTCGTCCTTGAAGGAGTCGTCGACCAGTTCGTCCTCGTCGACGTTGAAGACGTACAGGAAGGGCTTCGTGGTCAGCAGGTGCAGGTCGTGCAGCAGTTCCTCGTTGCCGGAGCCCTGGACGATGCCCGCGGAGAAGAGGGTGTCGCCCTTCTCCAGGATCTCCTTGGCCTCCTCGACGGCCTTGACCTTCGGGGCGATGTCCTTCTTGATCCGCGACTCCTTCTGGAGGCGGGGCAGGACCTTCTCGATGGTCTGGAGGTCGGCGAGGATCAGCTCGGTGTTGATCGTCTCGATGTCGTCCTTGGGCGAGACCTTGCCGTCGACGTGGACGACGTTCTCGTCCTTGAAGGCGCGGATGACCTGGCAGATCGCGTCCGACTCACGGATGTTCGCGAGGAACTTGTTGCCCAGGCCCTCGCCCTCGCTCGCGCCGCGCACGATGCCCGCGATGTCCACGAAGTCGACGGTCGCCGGGAGGATCTTCTGGGAGGAGAAGATCTCGGCCAGTTTGGTCAGGCGCGGGTCCGGGACGCCGACGACGCCGACGTTCGGCTCGATCGTGGCGAACGGGTAGTTGGCCGCCAGCACGTCGTTCTTGGTCAGGGCGTTGAACAGGGTCGACTTGCCGACATTCGGCAGACCGACGATTCCGATCGTGAGCGACACGTTGCGACTTCCCGTACGTGAGAGGAGACGTGAGGAGACTGGCGGCCAGGGGGCCGATCCACCAGTCTACGGCGTGTCGCGGCACGCCCCGGCGGTCCTCTCGAACGCATGGCCAAGGTCTTTCCCACGGCGTGTCCGAGGAGCCATTCGGCACATAAACAGACCTAGGTTGGTCCAGTGGAGCAACACAGGACCCGCCCCCCGCACAACGGAACACGCCGCCCGGACCGAGGAGCGCCACTGCCCGCGCAGGCCCGCGGCGAGCGCCGGCCGCCGGTGGCCCGCCGTCCGCCGCCCCCCGTGGTCCGGACGCTGCGGCGGCTGCGGCGGCTGCCCAATCCCCGGCTCACCGGGCTCGGCGGCGGGCTGTTCTGCGCCGGGCTGATGATCCTGCTCGGCTTTCTCGTCTCCCTGCTGTTCGGCTCCTCGCTGACGCTGTACGGCGTGCTGTTCGTGCCGGTCAGTGTGCTGACGTCGGTCTGGCTGCGCCGGGGTGACCTGCTGACCGCCCCGATCGTCGTGCCGATCGCCTTCGCCGCCGGGCTGGTCCCGGTCGCCGACAGCGGCGGCGGCACCTCGGGCCGCCTGATGGGCCTGTTCACCGCCCTGGCCACCCAGGCCGGCTGGCTCTACGCCGGCACCCTCGCCGCCGGCCTCGTCGCCCTGATCCGCAGGATCCGCTTGGTACGGGCGCGCTCGCGCTGACGTTGACGCGGGGCAGCGGCGGGAGGAGGGGTGTGAGGAGGGGGTGTGAGGGCGGTCGGGCGTGATGCCTTGGCTGCGCGGCTGGCCGGCGGGGCGCCTTGGCTGCGGGGTGGCCGAGGGGAGGGTGGCCATGACAGGGGTGATCGGCGACTCCTCGGCCGACGGGGCGACAGCGGCTCCCCGGTCGGCCGACGGGAGGTCGGCTGCTCCCGGGCCGGGCGGGAGGCCACCGGCACCACGGCTGGGGACGCGGGGGCTCCACGGCTGGGCGGGAGAACGGCGGACGGCGGCTGAAGGGGCGGTCGGCAGGAGGTCTCCGGCTACCCGGTCGGCGGGGCGACGGCGCGCCCTGTCCGGCCGACGGAAAACCCTGAGGCTCCCGGCCCGGCGGGAGGAAGACCGCGGTCCCCCGGCCGAACGGCCGACGAGGGACGGCGACTGAAGCGGTGCCCGACGCAAGGCCGACCACTCCCCGCCCGACAGGACAACAGCAACCCCCCACCGGCCGACGGAAAACCCGCAGGCACCCCGGCCCGGCGGGAGGAAGACCGCGGTCCCCCGGCCGAACGGCCGACGAGGGACGGCGAGGGACGGCGAGGGACGGCGAGGGACGGCGAGGGACGGCGACTGAAGCGGTGCCCGACGCAAGGCCGACCACTCCCCGCCCGACAGAACAACAGCGACCCCCCGCCGGTCGGCGGAAAGCCCGGAGGCGCCCCGGCCCGGCGGAGGAGGGTGGCCGACGCGAGGCCGGCCGCTCGACGGTCGGCGGGGCGACTGCGGCTCCCCGCGACGGGAGGTCGACGCACCGGCCGGACGGGAGGTCAGCGGATTCTCGGCCGGACGGAGCCGGCCGGGGGCTGCGCGACCAGGCGGGGGGCGAAGAGGTCAGCGGCTTCTCGGCCAGGTGGCCTTACTGCTGGGCCGCTCGCATCGCTGCTCCCACGATGCCCGCGTTGTTCTGGAGCTGCGCCGGGACGATCTCGGCCTTGATGCCCTCGATGTGGGGCAGGAACTTCTGGGACTTGCGGCTGACGCCTCCGCCGATGATGAACAGCTCGGGCGAGAAGAGCATCTCGACATGGGCGAGGTACTTCTGGACGCGGTGGGCCCAGTGCTCCCAGGTGAGCTCCTCGTCCTCCCTGGCCTTGCTGGACGCCTTCTTCTCGGCGTCGTGGCCGTGCAGCTCCAGGTGGCCCAGCTCGGTGTTGGGGACGAGGACACCGTCGACGAAGACCGCGCTGCCGATACCGGTGCCCAGGGTGAGCAGGATGACGGTGCCCTTGCGGTCCTTGCCCGCGCCGAAGCTCATCTCGGCGACGCCCGCCGCGTCCGCGTCGTTGACCACGGTCACCGGCAGTCCGCCGAGCCGGTCGCTGAACAACGCGCGCGCGTCGGTGTCGATCCAGCTCTTGTCGACATTGGCGGCCGTACGGATGTGGGATCCGCCGGTGACCACTCCCGGGAAGGTCAGCCCGACCGGGCCGGTCCACCCGAAGTGGTCCACGACCTGCTTCACCCCGTCGGCCACGCCGTCGGGCGTGGCCGGCTGCGGGGTGAGCACTTTGTGACGCTCCTGCGCCAGGTCGCCCTTGTCCAGGTCCACAGGGGCGCCCTTGATCCCGGATCCGCCGATGTCCAAGCCGAAGATCTGCATGGCCCTACGTTACGACGGACGACGGACAGTCACGCCCCGGAGGTCCCCTTGCGCTCCGCGACCAGCGCCGCGGCCTCCTCGCGCAGGTCGCGCCTAAGTTCCTTCGGCAGGGAGAAGGTGATGGACTCCTCGGCCGCCTTCACGAGTTCCACGTCGCCGTAGCCGCGCTGCGCCAGCCACTCCAGGACCTCCTCGACCAGCACCTCCGGCACCGAGGCGCCCGAGGTCACGCCGACCGTGGTCACGCCCTCCAGCCAGGCCTCGTCGATCTCGCCGGCGAAGTCCACGAGGTAGGCCTCGCGGGAGCCGGCCAGCTTGGCGACCTCGACGAGCCGCTTGGAGTTGGAGGAGTTGCGGGAGCCGACCACGATGACCAGCTCGGCCTCGGCACCCATCTGCTTCACCGCGAGCTGACGGTTCTGCGTGGCGTAGCAGATGTCGTCGCTGGGCGGGGAGATGAGCTGCGGGAACTTCTCCTTGAGGGCGTCGACGGTCTCCATGGTCTCGTCGACGGAGAGCGTGGTCTGGGAGAGCCAGACGACCTTCGACTCGTCGCGGACCTCGACCTTGGCGACGTCCGAGGGGCCGTCGACGAGGGTGATGTGGTCGGGGGCCTCCCCGGAGGTGCCGATGACCTCCTCGTGGCCCTCGTGCCCGATCAGGAGGATGTCGTAGTCCTCGTTGGCGAACCGGACGGCTTCCTTGTGGACCTTGGTGACCAGCGGGCAGGTCGCGTCGATGGTGGCGAGCCTGCCGCGCGCGGCCTCCTCGTGGACGACGGGGGCGACGCCGTGCGCCGAGAACATGACGATGTTGCCCGGCGGGACCTCCTCCGTCCGTTCGACGAAGATCGCGCCCTTCTTCTCCAGGGTCTGTACGACGTACTTGTTGTGGACGATCTCGTGCCGGACGTACACCGGAGCGCCGTACTGCTCCAGGGCTTTCTCGACGGCGATCACGGCGCGGTCCACACCCGCGCAGTAGCCACGGGGGGCGGCGAGCAGGACACGGCGGCCAGGCGAAGCGGTCATGCCCCCATCGTAAGGCCGC
This sequence comes from Streptomyces sp. SAI-135, assembly GCF_029893805.1. Classification (NCBI taxonomy): domain Bacteria; kingdom Bacillati; phylum Actinomycetota; class Actinomycetes; order Kitasatosporales; family Streptomycetaceae; genus Streptomyces; species Streptomyces sp. SAI-135. The sequence goes on along the minus strand of NZ_JARXYP010000002.1, from coordinate 5,890,921 downwards.
GTTCGGCCGGTCAAAGATCGCGTGGCCGTGACCTTCCCGGGGAGACTGACCGGGAGATGTGAGGGGCGGGGCGGACGAGGAGCAGGCGGAGGCACGATGTCCGGTACCGGTACGGCGGACCGTACGGCCGAGGAGGAACACGGCGACCTGCGGCGCAGCCTCGGTTTCCGGGACCTCGTGGTCTACGGGCTGCTGTTCATCGCGCCCATGGCGCCCGTCGGCGTCTACGGCACCCTGGACGCGAAGTCGCACGGCGCGGTGGCCCTCGTCTATGTCGTCGCCACCGTGGCGATGGCGTTCACCGCATTCAGTTACGCGCAGATGGTGCGGGTCGTCCCCCAGGCGGGGTCGGTGTTCGCCTACGCGCGCGCGGGGCTCGGGAAGGAGGCCGGGTTCGTCGCGGGCTGGATGGCGATGCTGGACTACCTCCTCATCCCCGCGGTGGCGTACCTGTTCTCCGGCATCGCGATGAACTCCCTGGTCCCCGAGGTCTCGCGCTGGGTGTGGACGGCGCTCGCGGTGGCCGTGACGACACTGCTGAACCTGTGGGGGGTGCGGGCGGCGGCACGGGTCGGTTTCCTGGTGCTGGCGATGGAGATCGTGGTCCTGCTGGTCTTCGTGGTGTCGGCGGTCGTCGTCCTCGCGCGGGACGGCGCCGAGCGCGGCTGGCTGTCGCCGCTGTCCGGGGACGGCACGCAGGGCGCGTTCGCGCTGTCGGCGGTGATCGGGGCGGTGTCGGTCGCCGTGCTGTCGTATCTGGGCTTCGACGCGATCGCCTCCTTCGCGGAGGAGGTCACCGGCGGTTCGCGGCAGGTCGCGCGCGCGGTGCTGTTCTGTCTGGCGCTGGCGGGTGTGCTGTTCGTGGCGCAGACCTATCTGGTGGCCCTGCTGGACCCGACGGCCTCGGCGCAGTACGCGGCGGACCCGGGCAGACAGGGTTCCGCGTTCTACGACGCGGTGGACTCCGCGGCAGGCGGCTGGCTGCACGACCTGGTGGCCGTCAGCAAGGCGATCGGCGCGGCCTTCGCGGCGCTGGCGGGACAGGCGGCGGCCGCACGGCTGCTGTTCGCCATGGGCCGCGACCGGCGCCTGCCGCGCGCGCTGGCGAGGACGGACTCCGGCGTCCCGCGCGTGGCCCTGCTCTGCGCGGCCGGCATCACGCTGGTCGCGGCGGTGTGGGCGGCACGCCGTGACGACGGCATGGACCACCTGGTGTCCGTGGTCGACATCGGAGCCCTGACGGCCTTCACGCTGCTGCACGCGAGCGTGGTGGGCTGGTTCGCGGTCCGCCGCCGCGGCGGGCCGGTGATCTGGTGGCGCCATGTACTGGCACCGGCCGCCGGAGCGGCCGTCACCGTGGCGGTGATCGTGGAGGCGTCGGGCGCCGCGCAGGTGGTGGGCGCGGTGTGGTTCCTGATCGGACTCGCGGTACTGCTCACCCAGCGCGCCCGGTAGCCGCCCGGCGCGGCGGACCGGTGGGGCCGGTAGCAGCCGTGCTGACCCCGGCCACCGGGGCGCCGATCGGTCAATCCACCGGGGGGCCGTGGCTCCCGCTGTTGCTCGCCCAGCGCAGCCGACAGCCGCCCGGGCACGGTGGACCGGCGGGCCGGTGGGCCGGTGGGCGGCCGTGCCGACCCCGGCCACCGGGACGCCGATCCGCCACCCGCCCGGGGGCCGCACAGGCGGACCGCACTCGAGCTACTGCCCAGCGCAGCCGACAGCCGCCCCACCCACCGTCGACCGGTGGGGCCGGTGGCGGGCATGCTGACGCCGGTCAGCGGGGCGCCCATCCGCCACCCGTCCGGGGCGCCACAGGCGGATCGCACTCGCGCTACTGCTCGCCCAAGCGCAGCCGACACCCTCCCCGGGGCACGGTGGGCCCTTGGGGCCGGTGGGCGGCCATGGCGACGCCGGTCGGCTTCGCCTCAGCCGGCGTACGGGCGGACCGGGCTCGGAGTGGTGATCGTCCAGCCAACTGTCGGCCGCTTCGCGGGTGCAGGCTCGCTCGACGGCGCCCAGCGCTGCGGACCGGTCCCCAGCGGTGACGGTGCGTTGTCGTACCCGGCCGTTACGCTCGCGGCATGGCTGTGAACTCGACCCCCGAAACGCCCCTGCCCGTCGGCGAGGTGTCGCGCCTCATCGGCGGCTGGATCGACCGGCTCGGCGCCGTGTGGGTCGAGGGGCAGATCACCCAGCTCTCCCGGCGTCCGGGCGCGGGTGTCGTGTTCCTCACGCTGCGCGACCCGTCGTACGACATCTCGGTGAGCGTGACCTGCTTCCGGCAGGTCTTCGACGACGTCGCCGATGTCGTCGGCGAGGGCGCACGGGTCGTCGTCCTGGCGAAGCCGGAGTGGTACGCGCCGCGGGGCCAGCTCTCGCTGCGGGCCGCCGAGATAAGGCCGGTCGGGGTCGGTGAGCTGCTGGCCCGGCTGGAGCAGCTGAAGAAGTCCCTGACCGCGGAGGGGCTGTTCGCGCCGGAGCGCAAGAAGCCGCTGCCGTTCCTGCCGCAGCTGGTCGGACTGGTCTGCGGCCGGGCCTCGGCCGCCGAGCGGGACGTCCTGGAGAACGCCAGGCACCGCTGGCCGGCCGTCCGCTTCGAGGTGCGCAACGTCCCGGTGCAGGGGGTGCACGCCGTCCCGCAGGTCGTGCAGGCGGTCAAGGAGCTCGACGCGCTGGACGACGTGGACGTGATCATCGTGGCGCGCGGCGGGGGCAGCGTGGAGGACCTGCTGCCGTTCTCCGACGAGCAGTTGGTGCGGGCGGTCGCGTCCTGCCGTACGCCGGTGGTCTCGGCCATCGGGCACGAACCGGACACCCCGCTGCTCGACTACGTCGCCGACCTCAGGGCCTCCACACCGACGGACGCCGCCAAGAAGGTCGTACCGGACGTCGGGGAGGAGTACGAACGGGTGCGGGCGCTCAGGGACCGCGCGCGGCGGTGTGTGGAGTCTTTCCTCCAGCGGGAGGAGCGGGGGCTGGCACACGCCCTCGCGCGGCCGTCGATAGAGGATCCGCACCGGATGATCGACGAGCGCGCCGACCATGTGGCCTCCCTGACGGACCGCGCCCGCCGCACCCTGGGCCATCTGCTGGACCGGGCCGACTCCGAGCTGACGCACACCCACGCGCGCGTGGTGGCCCTCTCCCCCGCCGCGACCCTTCAGCGCGGGTACGCCGTCCTGCAGAAGGCCGACGGGCACGTGGTGCGGGCGCCGGACGAGGTGGCGGCGGAGGACACCCTGCGGGCGCGGGTCGCCGAGGGTGAGTTCACTGTCCGAGTCGATGCATAGGGTGGGCGGATGACCAGCAAGGTGGTGGAAGAGGCGCTCGGGTACGAGCAGGCGCGGGACGAACTGATCGAGGTCGTGCGGCGGCTGGAGGCGGGCGGTACGACACTCGAGGAGTCCCTCGCGCTCTGGGAGCGGGGCGAGGAGCTGGCCAAGGTGTGCCGGCGGTGGCTGGACGGCGCGCGGGCCCGGCTGGACGCGGCGCTGGCCGAGGAGTCGGAGGACGGCGAGGCCGACTCGGAGTAGCGGGTCCGGGTGATCTGTGAAGCGGATCACCAGGCCCCGCTTTTGGTTGAAGGTTGAACTTCATTGGCGTACGGTCGGAGACGTCAACCGGTCCACGGTCCGTTTACGGGACCGACGTACACCCCGAGAAGGTTCCACCATGTCCCTCGTTCTTGACCCCGCCGCCCAGGACCTGCTGTTCCGCGAGGCCCGCACCGCGAACACCTTCACCGACGAGCCGGTGACCGACGAGCAGGTCCAGGCGATCTACGACCTGGTCAAGTACGGTCCGACCGCCTTCAACCAGAGCCCGCTGCGCATCACCCTGGTCCGCTCCGCCGAGGCCCGCGAGCGCCTGGTCCAGCACATGGCCGAGGGCAACCAGCCGAAGACCGCCACCGCCCCGCTGGTCGCGATCCTCTCCGCGGACAACGAGTTCCACGAGGAGCTGCCCCAGCTCTTCCCGCACTTCCCGCAGGCCAAGGACCTCTTCTTCGCCGAGCGTCCGGTCCGTGAGGGTGCCGCCGGGCTGAACGCCGCCCTGCAGGCCGCCTACTTCATCATCGGCGTCCGCGCCGCGGGCCTCGCCGCCGGCCCGATGACCGGTCTGGACTTCGAGGGCGTCCGCAAGGAGTTCCTGGACGACGACCACACCCCGCTGATGGTCGTCAACATCGGCAAGCCGGGCGAGGACGCCTGGTTCCCGCGCTCCCCGCGCCTCTCCTACGACGAGGTCGTCACCACCGTGTGAGACGGCTGACACACGACGAGAGGGCCCGGCCGCCTGGCGGCCGGGCCCTCTCGTGCGCTCACGCCATCTTCAGCGACTTCGCCATCTCGGTCAGCTGGGCGAACGAGCCCGTGCCCGCGACCACCGTCGTCGCCCCGTCGCCCTGGTGCACGAGAGCGTCGTAACGGCCGCCCGTGTACCGCGTCCAGGTGCGGCCCGCGATCTGCTGGGTCTGCCGCGTCGCCTCGCCGCCCTGGCTCGCCTCGTCGATGAACTCCGACGGCTTCTGAGTCGACTGCTCGATCTGCACGTACTCACCGCCGGGGGCGTTGAAGCCCAGGTGCCAGGCGTCGGACCGGTCGCCCCGGAAGCGCACCGAAGTGGCCTTCCAGTCGGCCGGCAGCCCCTCGGGCGCGGCCACCGGGTAGGAGGCCGCGCGGCGGGCCGTGAGCAGCTCGACGCGGTAATCGACCTTCTTGATGTCCGGAGCGGAGTCGTCGTGCGGGATGAACACGTAGATGACCGCCGCCGCGATCCCGATCAGGCCCAGGGAGAGAATCATGTCCCGGACCGTCTTCTGCTTGCCGTTCGAACCTGCCACACCCCCTATCGTCGCAGGTGCCCGGTCCGCTCATCCGTGGGGTCCCCTGCTCATTTTGTCGGACTGGCGATAGAGTCGACGGTCGAACCCTCATCCGGCCGTCGTCGTATCAGAAAGGTGCGCTCCGATGACCGAGCATCATCATCTGCCGTCCGAACTCGAAGTCCCCTCCGAGGCCCCCGACCGCAACCTCGCCCTGGAGCTCGTCCGGGTGACCGAAGCCGCCGCGATGGCCGCGGGCCGCTGGGTCGGGCGGGGCGAGAAGAACGGCGCCGACGGCGCCGCGGTGCGTGCCATGCGGTCCCTGGTCTCCACCGTGTCGATGAACGGCGTGGTCGTCATCGGCGAGGGCGAGAAGGACGAGGCCCCGATGCTCTTCAACGGAGAGCGCGTGGGCGACGGGACCGGCCCCGAGTGCGACATCGCCGTCGACCCGATCGACGGGACCACGCTGACGGCCAAGGGCATGCCGAACGCGATCGCGGTGCTGGCCGCCGCAGACCGGGGCTCGATGTTCGACCCGTCCGCCGTGTTCTACATGGACAAGCTGGTCACGGGACCGGAGGCGGCGGACTTCGTCGACATCAACGCGCCGGTGTCCGTGAACATCCGGCGGGTCGCCAAGGCCAAGCGCTCCACCCCGGAGGACGTGACCGTCGTCATCCTCGACCGGCCCCGGCACGAGGGGATCATCAAGGAGATCCGGGAAGCGGGGGCGCGGATCAAGCTGATCTCCGACGGTGACGTGGCCGGCTCGATCTACGCCCTGCGCGAGGGCACCGGCGTCGACATGCTGCTGGGCATCGGCGGTACGCCCGAGGGCATCATCTCGGCCTGTGCCGTGAAGTGCCTCGGGGGGACGATCCAGGGCAAGCTGTGGCCGAAGGACGACGAGGAGCGGGCGCGGGCGATCGACGCCGGGCACGACCTCGACCGGGTGCTGACGACCGACGACCTGGTGTCCGGGGAGAACGTGTTCTTCGTCGCCACGGGTATCACCGACGGCGAGCTGCTGCGGGGTGTGCGGTACCGGTCGGAGACGGCGACGACCGACTCGATCGTGATGCGGTCGAAGTCGGGGACGGTGCGTCGGATCGATTCGGAGCACCGGCTGAGCAAGCTGCGGGCCTACAGCGCGATCGACTTCGATCGCGCCAAATAGCGCCTGACAGCTCGACAGGCAGGGAACAGTGGCGGGTGCGGGTGCGCTGTGGCTTGTCGCGCAGTTCCCCGCGCCCCTGAGCAGGTCCCACTGAGCCCCGGCTCAAAGGCGCCCCCGGTGCGGAGGGGGCGCCTTTTGCTGTGCGGGGTCAGCCCGCCTGGGCTATGCGGGCCGCCCTCGCGGCTTTGGTGAGTTCCAGGTCGCGGCGCCTGCGCCGGGCCAGGACCACCCGGCGCTCCGCCGCGGTGAGGCCGCCCCAGACGCCGTAGGGCTCGGGCTGGAGCAGAGCGTGTTCGCGGCACTCGACCATGACCGGACAGCGGGCGCAGACGCGCTTCGCCGCCTCCTCGCGGGAGAGCCTGGCGGCCGTGGGTTCCTTGGACGGAGCGAAGAACAGGCCGGCCTCATCGCGCCGGCACACCGCCTCGGTGTGCCATGGAGCGTCTTGGTCCCTGTCCCGCACTGGCACCCGCTGGGCCGGAACGGCAGCGACCTGCAGGGACGAATGCGGCGGTTGCAGCACGGTCTACTCCTGACGACGGCTTCGCGAGCGAGAGACGATGGAGCAAGCCCTACCCGCTGTGCGCGCGCCTATGCACTGAGTTCCGAACCGCCGGGGGGCGGATTCCTCCGATGCGGACCCGCCCGGATTCACAGACGTCAACGATCCAGGTGTTTGCGCAAACTCCTGTCGACCTTGCGGTCGACCGCGCGCTGGACCCGGTCGAGGATGTCCGCGACGAGCTTGCCGCGCCTGGGCTTCGCGTCGACGCTGCCGAGGACGGCCCAGCCGTCGACGTACACCACGGGCGCGTCCGGCTCCTGCGAGTCGAGGGTGTCCACCTGGAAGTCGCCGAGGACACCGACTCCCGTGCCGCGCAGCGAGATGTTCTCGGGGACGCGCACCTCGACGCTGCCGAACACCGAGAACGCCTTGATGACCACCTGGCGGTACTCGAAGATCGCCTCGCTGAGGTCTATCTCGACGCTGCCGAAGACCGCGTAGGCGTGGATGCGGCGGCCCGCGCGCCAGCGGCCCTTGCGGACGGCGGCGCTGAAGACCGCCACCACGTTGTCGTCCGGGTCCGGGGGGATCGCGTCGGTCGGGCGGTTGGGGGCCGGGGTCCAGGCCGGGGTGGAACGGCGCTCATGGGCGGCCGGCAGGTCCCGTATGAAGACCTCCAGCTCGCCCACCGTCTTGGCGCTCAGCACCCCCTCGACCCGCTCGGCGTGCTCGTCCCCGGTGAGGCGGCCCTCGGCGAGGGCCTCGCGCAGGATGTCGGCGACGCGGTCGCGGTCGGCGTCCGAGGCGCGCAGGTCGGCCACCGCGGGCGCGGGTCCCGTGGGCTGGTGAAGGTCGGGCTTCTGAAGGTCCACCGCAGCAGCGTACCGAAACGCGATAGATCGCGACTAGGCCTGTGGACAACTCTTGGGGAACCGACTGAGCCTTACCTCACAAGCTGCCGTCCTTGGACAGGTTCTAGGCTGGTGAGGCCCGCCGACGGAGGTGGGTGGCCGACCCGCAGAGTGAGGAATGGGCTGAGATGCCTGAGTTCGCGTACACCGATCTGCTCCCCATGGGAGAGGACACCACCCCCTACCGGCTGGTGACCTCCGAGGGTGTCTCCACCTTCGAGGCCGACGGGCGGACCTTCCTCAAGGTGGAGCCGGAGGCGCTGCGCAAGCTCGCCGAAGAGGCCATCCACGACATCCAGCACTACCTGCGGCCCGCGCACCTCGCCCAGCTGCGGCGGATCATCGACGACCCGGAGGCCTCCGCCAACGACAAGTTCGTGGCGCTGGACCTGCTGAAGAACGCGAACATCGCGGCGGCGGGCGTCCTGCCGATGTGCCAGGACACCGGCACGGCGATCGTCATGGGCAAGCGCGGGCAGAACGTGCTGACGTCGGGCGGCGACGAGGAAGCCCTCTCGCGCGGTATCTACGACGCGTACCTGAACCTCAACCTGCGCTACTCGCAGATGGCCCCGCTGACCATGTGGGACGAGAAGAACACCGGCTCCAACCTCCCGGCGCAGATCGAGCTGTATGCCACCGACGGCGGCGCGTACAAGTTCCTGTTCATGGCGAAGGGCGGCGGCTCGGCCAACAAGTCGTTCCTGTACCAGGAGACGAAGGCCGTCCTGAACGAGGCCTCCATGATGAAGTTCCTGGAGGAGAAGATCCGCTCGCTCGGTACGGCCGCCTGTCCGCCGTACCACCTGGCGATCGTGGTGGGCGGCACGTCCGCCGAGTACGCGCTCAAGACCGCGAAGTACGCCTCCGCGCACTACCTGGACGAGATTCCCGCCGAGGGCTCGGAGCTCGGGCACGGCTTCCGGGACAAGGAGCTGGAGGAGAAGGTCTTCGAGCTGACGCAGAAGATCGGGATCGGGGCGCAGTTCGGCGGCAAGTACTTCTGCCACGACGTGCGCGTGGTGCGCCTGCCGCGGCACGGTGCGTCCTGCCCGGTCGCCATCGCCGTGTCCTGCTCCGCCGACCGCCAGGCCGTCGCGAAGATCACCGCGGAGGGTGTCTTCCTGGAGCAGCTGGAGACGGACCCGGCGCGGTTCCTGCCGGAGACGACGGACGAGCACCTGGACGAGTCGTCCGACGTGGTGAGGATCGACCTCAACCAGCCGATGGAGGCGATCCTCGCGGAGCTCACCAAGTACCCGGTGAAGACACGGCTCTCGCTGACCGGGCCGCTCGTGGTCGCACGTGACATCGCGCACGCCAAGATCAAGGAACGCCTTGACGCGGGTGAGGAGATGCCGCAGTACCTGAAGGACCACCCGGTGTACTACGCGGGCCCGGCCAAGACCCCCGAGGGCTACGCCTCCGGTTCCTTCGGTCCCACGACGGCCGGCCGCATGGACTCCTACGTCGAGCAGTTCCAGGCGGCGGGCGGCTCCAAGGTGATGCTGGCCAAGGGCAACCGCAGCAAGCAGGTCACCGACGCGTGCGGTACGCACGGCGGCTTCTACCTCGGCTCCATCGGCGGCCCGGCCGCCCGGCTCGCCCAGGACTGCATCAAGAAGGTCGAGGTCGTCGAGTACGAGGAGCTCGGCATGGAGGCGGTCTGGAAGATCGAGGTCGAGGACTTCCCGGCGTTCATCGTGGTCGACGACAAGGGCAACGACTTCTTCCAGGACCCGGCCCCGGCCCCGACGTTCACGTCGATTCCGGTCCGGGGGCCCGGGCTGGCGTAGCACCGGTCCGGTCCGGCGGGGGGTGTTTCTCGCCCCCGCCGCCCCTGCCCGTCCCCTCCCCAGGGGCAGCCGCCCCTTCGGCCCCGCACGGGACTGCGTCGCCTGCACCCCGCAGCCCGACCCGCCTCGTCCTGCCACGGCAGGCGGCAGGCGGCAGGCGGCAGGCGGCAGGCGGCAGGCGGCAGGCGGCAGGCGGCAGGCGGCAGGCGGCAGAACCCGACCGCACCTGCGGCGCCCCCCGCCACCCCATCCCCGGGGGCGGCGAGGGAGGAGGGGCAAGACGGTCGCGAAGGGCCCTGCGACCCGACGGGGGGCGACGACGGGGCCACCCTCACGATGTGGACCCGTGCGGCGCCCTTCCGCAGAGCGAGGCCCTGCTCGAGGCCTGCAACGACCGCCCCCTCGCCCCGCCGGGGGCTGCGCCCTTGCACTCCGCACCCGCCACGCCCCGTCCGGTCGCGGCAGGCGGGTGCGGAGACCTTGGCCTCGCGTGACCCGTCCTCGCCCCGTCCCCGGCACACCTACCGTTGGTGTCCGGGTGGCCCGGTGCTTCGGGGGGGCCGGAACTGCTCGGTGTGGCAGGAATAGGGGTCACGGGGGCAGGTGCTGACCAAAACGGAGGTGATCGGCAGTGGCCGACGAGCAGCAGGAACAGGCGTTCCGTATCGAGCACGACTCGATGGGCGAGGTCCGGGTCCCGGCGGACGCCAAGTGGCGGGCGCAGACCCAGCGGGCCGTGGAGAACTTCCCCGTCTCCGGGCAGCGGATCGAGCGGGCGCACATCGAGGCGCTGGCCCGGATCAAGGGCGCGGCCGCGAAGGTGAACGCCCGGCTGAACGTGCTGGACAAGGACATCGCCGAGGCCATCCAGGAGGCGGCCGACGAGGTGGCCCGCGGCGACTGGGACGCGCACTTCCCCGTCGACGTGTTCCAGACCGGGTCCGGCACCTCGTCCAACATGAACACCAACGAGGTGATCGCGACCCTGGCGAGCGAGCGGCTCGGCGGCGGCCGTGACGTGCACCCCAACGACCACGTCAACGCCTCCCAGTCGTCCAACGACGTCTTCCCCTCGTCCATCCACATCGCCGCCACCGCCGCCGTGACCCGGGATCTCATCCCCGCACTCCAGCACCTGGCCGACGCCCTCACCCGCAAGTCCGAGGAGTTCGCCGACGTCGTGAAGTCGGGCCGGACGCATCTGATGGACGCCACGCCGGTCACGCTCGGGCAGGAGTTCGGCGGGTACGCCGCGCAGATCACGTACGGCGTCGAGCGGCTCAACGCCTCCCTGCCCCGCCTCGCCGAACTGCCCCTGGGCGGTACCGCCGTCGGCACCGGCATCAACACCCCGCCCGGCTTCTCCGCCGCCGTCATCGAGGAGGTCGCCCGCACCACCGGGCTGCCGCTGACCGAGGCGCGGGACCACTTCGAGGCGCAGGGCGCCCGGGACGGGATCGTCGAGACCAGCGGGCAGCTCAGGACCATCGCGGTCGGGCTCACGAAGATCGCGAACGACCTGCGGTGGATGTCCTCCGGGCCCAGGACGGGCCTGGCCGAGATCTCGCTGCCCGATCTCCAGCCCGGCTCGTCCATCATGCCCGGCAAGGTCAACCCGGTGATCCCGGAAGCCGTGCTGATGGTCGCGGCCCAGGTCATCGGGAACGACGCCACCGTCGCGACCGCCGGAGCGGCCGGCAACTTCGAGCTGAACGTGATGCTGCCGGTCATCGCGAAGAACGTCCTGGAGTCGATCCGGCTGCTCGCCAACGTCTCCCGGCTGCTCGCCGACCGGACCGTCGACGGCATCGTCGCCCACCGCGAACGGGCCCGTGAGTACGCCGAGTCCTCGCCCTCCGTGGTCACCCCGCTCAACAAGTACATCGGGTACGAGGAGGCCGCCAAGGTCGCCAAGAAGGCCCTCGCCGAGCGGAAGACCATCCGCGAGGTCGTCCTGGAGGGCGGGTACGTCGAGCGCGGTGATCTCACGGCCGGACAACTCGACCAGGCACTGGATGTCCTGCGGATGACACGGCCGTAACCTTTCCCGCCCCCGGCGTGAACCGTGACGCGTACCGCAGCGTCGTATGCCTATGGCACCTAATATCTGTGCATGGCAGACGGTGGAGCGGTGAGAGCGGTGGAAGCGGGTACGACGGCGCACTTCTGGGAGCCCGGGAGTCAGATCCTGTGGCGCTACCGGGAGAACGCCGGCGAGCAGTTCCACATCGCCCGCCCCGTCACCGTCGTACGCGACGACGAGGATCTGCTCGCCGTCTGGCTGGCACCGGGCACCGAGTGTGTGCGGCCGGTGCTGGCCGACGGCACGCCGGTGCACGCCGAGCCGCTTCAGTCCCGTTACACCAAGCCGCGTTCGGTCCATCGGGACCGCTGGTTCGGCACCGGGGTGCTGAAGCTGGCCCGGCCGGGGCTGCCGTGGTCGGTGTGGCTGTTCTGGGAGCCGGGCTGGCGTTTCAAGAACTGGTACGTGAACCTGGAGGAGCCGCTGGCCCGTTGGGCCGGGGGTGTGGATTCCGAGGACCACTTCCTGGACATCACCGTGGATCCGGACCGCGGTTGGCAGTGGCGCGACGAGGACGAGTTCGCGCAGGCCCAGCGGGACGGGCTGATGGGCCCCGACCTGGCCGAACAGGTCAGATCGGCGGGGCGGTCGGCGGTGGAGGTGATCCGCGCCTGGGGCCCGCCGTTCTCGGACGGCTGGCCCGACTGGCGGCCCGATCCGTCCTGGACCGTACCGCTCCTTCCGGAAGACTGGGACCGTATGCCTGCGCACTTGTCGTCATGAGACCCTTGATGCGCCCCCGGGCTGCAAACGTAGGATCGTCCTCCGCAAGAGCGCGCAGCGGCAACTACCGGAGCGGGCACTGGGCTTGACCGATCGTCACCGAGGGGCGGCAGGACGTGAGCGTGGGGTACGAGGGCAACACCGGTACGGGCCGCGGAAGGTTGACCGAAAACGCAGGAACAGCCCCTGACCACGCGGGAATTCCGTTCCTGGGACACGCATTCCGGGTATCGGGATTTCGGCGGGACACACTGCGCGTCAGGCGCGCAGCCCCGGACGGACGGATTCGACACGCGTGACGGAGCACCCGACCTCCTTCGAACGCCCCCAGCCGGGCGTCGACCCCACGGACCCCCGCGGGGCGCTCCTGCGTTCCCCGGCGCCACCGCCCGCCCAGGGCGCCGAGTCGGCTTTACCTCTCCAGGCACGCTCCGGTGACCCCGCGCAGGAGGCGGCACCCGTCCTCCAGGCAGGCAACAGCACGACCGGCAAGCCCGGAAAGACCGGCAACAACAAGGACATGGGCATGAACCCGGCCGGTACCGGCCCCGAGCACTCCCAGCCGGCCGCCGCGGAGCCGGACACGCACCGTCCCCGGCCGGTCCCCGAGGGGGTCCCGGTGCAGCCGGGCGGCGAGGACGAGCGCCTGCCCCAGAGCGGTGACGAACGCCGTACCGGGCAGGGGCTGCCCCCGGGCCGGCCCACACCCATGCGCCGGGACGGCGACCGGCTGCGCTTCGTGGGCGCGGCGACCCGTCGGATCGCCCGGGGCATCGACCTGGACGAGATCGTGATGGGTCTGTGCCGGGCGACCGTGCCGACCTTCTCGGACGCGATCCTCGTCTATCTGCGCGACCCGCTGCCCGTCGGCGACGAGCGGCCCACCGGACCGCTCGTGCTGCGGCTGCGGCGCAGTGACCGCATTCCGCAGCAGGAGCGGGACCTGGAGGACGGCATCCTGCCGGTGCCGGTGCCGGAGAACCCGACCGAGCTGGACGCGCTCGGCACCGAACTGTGCGAGGTGCAGCCCGGCAGCGCGCTCGCCGAGGTGCTGCGCGGGGTGCGGCCGGTCTTCACGGACACTCCCGCGGCCCATGCCGCGCTGCCGGAACTGCTCGGAGAGGGCTGCGAGTTCGCCGTACCGTCGGGCCGGCGGGCGATCCTCGCCCCGCTGCGCGGCCGGCGCCGGGTGATCGGCGCGGCCCTGTTCCTGCGCCGCCCCGACCGCATCCCCTTCGACCCGGACGACCTGCTCGTCGCCGCCCAGCTCGCCACGCACAGCGCGCTGGGCATCGACAAGGCGGTCCTTTACGGCCGTGAGGCGTACATCGCCGACGAGTTGCAGCGCACCATGCTGCCGGAGACGCTCCCCAGGCCGACCGGCGTGCGGCTGGCCTCCCGCTATCTGCCGGCCGCCGAGACGGCCCGGGTGGGCGGTGACTGGTACGACGCGATCCCGCTGCCCGGCAGCCGGGTCGCCCTGGTCGTGGGCGACGTCATGGGCCACTCCATGACCTCCGCGGCGATCATGGGCCAGCTGCGGACGACCGCGCAGACCCTCGCCGGGCTCGACCTGCCCCCGCAGGAGGTGCTGCACCACCTCGACGAGCAGGCCCAGCGGCTCGGCACGGACCGCATGGCGACCTGCCTCTACGCCGTCTACGACCCGGTCTCGCACCGGATCACCATCGCCAACGCCGGTCATCCGCCGCCGGTGCTGCTGCATCTGGGCGGGCGGGCCGAGGTGCTCCGGGTGCCGCCGGGCGCGCCGATCGGTGTCGGGGGCGTGGACTTCGAGGCCGTGGAACTGGACGCGCCGGCCGGGGCGACCCTGCTGCTCTACACCGACGGACTCGTGGAGTCGCGGCTTCGGGACGTGTGGACCGGGATAGAGCAGCTGCGGGAGAAGCTCGCCGCGACGGCGCAGCTGACCGGGCCGGATCATCCGCCGCCGCTGGAGGCGCTGTGCGACGAGGTGCTCGACATGCTCGGTCCCGGCGACCGGGACGACGACATCGCGCTGCTCGCGGCCCGCTTCGACGGGATCGCGCCCAGTGACGTGGCGTACTGGTTCCTGGAGCCGGAGGACGCGGCCCCGGGCCGTGCCCGGCGGCTCGCGCGGCGGGCACTGTCCCGGTGGGGCATGGAGGATCTGACCGACTCCGTCGAGCTGCTGGTCAGTGAGGTCGTGACGAACGCCGTGCGGTACGCGACGCGTCCGGTCACGCTCCGGCTGCTGCGCACCGACGTCCTGCGGTGCGAGGTCGGGGACGACGTGCCGCAGCTGCCGCGTCTGCGGCAGGCCCGGGCCACCGACGAGGGCGGCCGCGGGCTCTACCTCGTCAACCGGCTCGCCCGCCGGTGGGGCGCCACCCGGCTGAGCACCGGCAAGGTGGTCTGGTTCGAGCTCAACAGGGGCTAGGAGAACGAGAGAGGGGGCGCCCGGTGGTCACCGGGCGCCCCCTCTCTCGTTCGCTACTGCTCGGCGTTCGGATCGAACGGGTTCAGTGGTGAGGTCGAGGTCTCGACCGGAGTGCTCTGCTCACCGGTCGGCGCGCTCTGCGACGGCGACTGTGACGGAGTTTCCGACGGAGTCTCGGACGGCGTCTCGGAGGGAGTTTCCGACGGAGTCTGCGAAGGTGTCTCCGAGGGCGTCTCGGACGGCGTCGCCGAGGGCGTCGGCGTCCACGTCGGCTGGACCGCGGCGCCCTGGTCGGTGTCCAGGTCGAACTTGGTGTTCTCGGCCGCGACACCGAAGGTGTACGCCGCCCAGATCTGCGCCGGGAACCCACCACCGTTGACGCGGTCCAGGCCGGCGGTCTTGTACAGCTTGGTCTGGGCACCGGTCTTGGCGTCCTCGCCGAACAGGCCGACCGAGGTGACCAGGTCAGGGGTGTAGCCGGTGAACCAGGCCGAGAGGTTGTCGTCGGAGGTACCGGTCTTGCCGGCGACCTTGCGGCCGTCGCGGGCCGGGTTCTCCGCCACGGACACCTTCGCCGTACCGTCGGCGACCACGCCGGTCAGCACCGAGGTCACCGTGTCGGCGGCCTCACGGCTGATCACCTGCTCGCCGACCGGGTCGGGCAGCTGGACCTCGGTGCCGCCCTGCTCGGCCGACTTGATGATGCTCGGCGTGACCTGCTTGCCGTGGTTGTCGAGGGTGGCGTAGACGCCGGCCATCTGGAGCGGGCTCGCGCCCATGGTGCCCAGGGTGTAGGCGGGCAGCGCCCTCAGCTTGCCGGTGTCCATGCCGAGCTTGGTGGCGGTCTCCAGCACCTTGTCCATGCCGACGTCGACGCCCATCTGCGCGAAGACGGAGTTGATGGACTTGTTCATCGCCGTCTGGACGGTGACCTGCTTGCCGTAGTCCTGGTCGTCCTCGTTCTCGGGGGCGAAGCCGACCTTGTCGCCGTTGCTGTCCAGGACCTGGCGCTTGCTGGTGCCGTCGTAGACGGTGTTCGCGCCGATCGGCTTGCCGCTCGCGGTCTCGGAGTTGTTCTCCAGGGCGGCGGCGAGGATCACCGGCTTGAACGTCGACGCGGGCTGGTAGTCGGTGCGGTTGGCGTTGCTGATGTAGTGCTTGGTGTAGTCCTGGCCGCCGTACAGGGCGACGATCTTCCCGGTTTTCGGATCGACCGAGACGGCGCCGGCCTGGACGTTCTTGTCCACCGAGCGCTTCTTCGGGTCCAGCTTGCTGATCAGCTGGGTCTTGACGGACTTCTCCAGCGCGGACTGCTTCTTCTTGTCGATGTTCAGGGTGATGGTCCACCCCGAGTTCTCGACCCGGGCCTCCGCCTCGTCCTGGGTGATGCCCTGCGTCTTGACCAGCTGCTTCTCCAGCTGCTGGTTGGCGAGCTTGACCAGGTAGCCCTTCTGGCCCTCGAGACCCGGGGCGGCCTTGGGCTCCTTGGGGACCGGGAACGTCATGTCGTCGCGGTCGCTCTTGCTCAGCCAGCCCTGCTCGACCATGTTGTCCAGGACGTAGTTCCAGCGGGCCTGCACGAGCTTCTTGCCGGTGGGGCTGGCGACCGCCCAGTCGTACTGGCTCGGGGCCTGGAGGAGCGCGGCGAGGTACGCGCCCTGCTCGACGCTGAGCTTCTTGGCGTCGACGCGGTAGTAGTCCTGGGCGGCGGCCTGGATGCCGTAGGCGCCGCGGCCGTAGTAGCTGGTGTTGATGTAGCCCGCGAGGATCTTGTCCTTGGACGTCGTGCGGTCCACCTTCAACGAGATGACCAGTTCCCGCAGCTTGCGCGTGACGGTCTGGTCCTGGTCGAGGTAGTAGTTCTTGACGTACTGCTGGGTGATCGTGGAGCCACCCTGCTTGCCCTTGCCGGACAGGGTGTTGATGAGGCCGCGGGCGGTGCCCTTGAGGTCGACGCCGGAGTCCGTGTAGAAGGTCTTGTTCTCCGCCGCCACGAAGGTGCGCTGGACCTCCTTGGGCACCTCGGAGAGGTCCACGATCTCCCGGTTGGTGTCGCCGACGCGGGCCATGACCGAGCCGTCGCTGTACTCGTAGATGTTGCTCTGCTTCTGCGCGGCCGCGTTGCCCTTCGGCACGTCGATCATCATGTACATCACGATGAAGGCGCCGATGCCGAGCAGGCAGAAGCCGAAGAACGCGCCGAGGATCTTCTTCCAGGTGAAGAACCGGCGTATGCCGCTCTTACCCTTCTTCGCGCTCTTCTTGCCGCGCGCCGCCTGGCGCGCTGCGGCCCGGCCGCCCGGCGCGATGCCCTCGCTCGGCGTCCCGGACGAGCGCGTGGGCGGCGCCGCGCGGCGGCCACCGCGCTGACGTGCTCTTCTCTCTTCCGCTCGTCCCATGGGTCGACTCGCTCCGCTTCCTCATCGGCGGCCACAAGGGTTCGTGGCTCAGGTCAGCTCAGAAAGCTAACACCGGTCTATATGACACAGGGCCCTCGATCCGGCCTCGGGAGGGCGTGAGAATCAGCACCCGCCTCCTCGGAACCAGACCTCCGAGGGGGCGTCAAGGTTGCCGCGACCGGGTAAAGTGTTATCACTTAGATAGGTCAGCGCTAGCTGCCTACACGCTTTCGAGAGATGGGGGACCCCTATGGCCATGGACGAATCGGTGCCCGACATGCCCGCCCCGCGCGTGCGGGAGTTCGCCGCGCACAGCATCGGCGGCGCGCTGGCCCTGCTGCTGGGCCTGGCCGGGCTGCTGCTCGCCGTCTTCCTGTTCGCCGCGAGCGGCGAGAGCCCCGGGTTCACCGTCGGCGGGGTCCTCGTGCTGATCGCCGCGCTCATCTCGCTGCGCGGTTTGAACACGGTCGCGCCGGGCGAGGCCCGGGTCGTCCAGCTCTTCGGGCGCTACAAGGGCACCATCCGCCAGGACGGCCTGCGCTGGGTGAACCCCTTCACCTCCCGCACCAAGGTCTCCACCCGGGTCCGCAACCACGAGACCGCCGTCCTCAAGGTCAACGACGCCTACGGCAACCCGATCGAGCTCGCCGCGGTCGTGGTGTGGAAGGTCGAGGACACCGCGCAGGCCACCTTCGAGGTGGACAACTTCGTGAAGTTCGTCGCCACCCAGACCGAGACCGCGGTACGGCACATCGCCATCGAGTACCCGTACGACGCCCACGAGGAGGACGGGCTCTCCCTGCGCGGCAACGCCGACGAGATCACCCAGAAACTCGCCACCGAACTGCACGCGCGCGTGGAGTCGGCCGGCGTGCAGATCATCGAGTCCCGCTTCACGCACCTCGCCTACGCGCCCGAGATCGCCTCGGCGATGCTCCAGCGGCAGCAGGCCGGCGCGGTCGTGGCGGCCCGGCGGCAGATCGTGGAGGGCGCGGTCGGCATGGTCGAGGAGGCGCTCGCCCGGATCACCGAGCGGGACATCGTGGAGCTGGACGAGGAGCGCAAGGCGGCGATGGTGTCCAACCTGATGGTGGTGCTGTGCGGCGACCGCGCCCCGCAGCCGGTCCTCAACACCGGGACGCTCTACCAGTGACGGCACCTGCTGAGGGGGGCTCCCCCGAGCGGCGGCCTCAGCAGCGCAAGCAGGTGCTGCTGAGGCTCGATCCGCTGGTGTACGAGGCGCTGGCGCGGTGGGCCGGGGACGAGCTGCGGTCGGCGAACGCACAGATCGAGTTCCTGTTGCGCAGGGCCCTGAAGGAGGCCGGCCGGCTGCCCGGCGACACCGGACCGCTGCCGCGCCGGGGGCGGCCGCCCAAGGACGCGGGGGACAGGGAGGACACCAAGGGCACCGGGGACGCGTAGAGCGGGCGTAGCAGAACCGTGACAATCGGCCCCCACCTGCGGCTGCTCACGGCCTGACACCCAGCTACACACTCCGCGTATACATGCGGGGTATACACCGCATGTACAGTCCTCTCCATGTCCATCGGTCACACCCTTCTAGGGCTCCTGGAGTCCGGGCCCCGCCACGGCTACGACCTCAAGCGGGCCTTCGACGAGAAGTTCGGTCACGACCGGCCGCTGCACTACGGCCAGGTCTACTCGACGATGTCGCGGCTGCTGAAGAACGGGCTCGTCGAAGTCGACGGGATCGAGCCCGGCGGCGGCCCCGAGCGCAAGCGCTACGCCATCACGGACGCCGGGATCACCGACGTGCAGCGGTGGCTCGCGACGCCGGAGAAGCCGGAGCCGTACCTCCAGTCCACGCTGTACACCAAGGTCGTCCTCGCGCTGCTCACGCACCGGGACGCCGGCGACATCCTGGACAACCAGCGCTCCGAGCACCTGCGGATGATGCGCATCCTCACCGACCGAAAGCGCAGGGGCGACCTCGCCGACCAGCTGATCTGCGACCACGCCCTGTTCCATCTGGAAGCCGACCTGCGCTGGCTGGAGCTGACCGCCGCGCGTCTCGACAAGCTCGCGGAGGTGGTCAAGTGACCCCGGCCGGTTCCCTTCTCGTCGCCGACGAACTGCGCAAGACCTACGGTCCGACCGTCGCCCTCGACGGCGCCCACTTCTCCATCCACCCCGGCGAGGTCGTCGCCGTCATGGGCCCCTCCGGCTCCGGCAAGTCGACCCTGCTGCACTGTCTCGCGGGGATCGTCCCGCCCGACTCCGGCTCGATCACGTACAACGGCCGGGAGATGGCCACGATGAACGACGCCGAACGCAGCGCCCTGCGCCGCTCCGAGTTCGGGTTCGTCTTCCAGTTCGGGCAGCTCGTCCCCGAGCTGACCTGCGTGGAGAACGTGGCGCTGCCGCTGCGGCTGAACGGCACCTCCCGCAAGGAGGCCGAGAAGACGGCCCTGGGCTGGATGGAACGCCTGGAGGTCGAGGACCTGAGGAAGAAGCGGCCCGGTGAGGTCTCCGGCGGCCAGGGGCAGCGCGTGGCCGTGGCCCGATCCCTGGTGACCGGCCCGCGTGTGCTGTTCGCCGACGAGCCGACCGGCGCCCTCGACTCCCTCAACGGCGAGCGGGTCATGGAGCTGCTCACCGAGGCGGCCCGGTCCACCAACGCG
Source organism: Streptomyces sp. SAI-135 (assembly GCF_029893805.1). NCBI lineage: Bacteria > Bacillati > Actinomycetota > Actinomycetes > Kitasatosporales > Streptomycetaceae > Streptomyces > Streptomyces sp. SAI-135. The sequence continues at coordinate 5,871,435 of NZ_JARXYP010000002.1, read as the reverse complement.
GCCGTCGTCCTCGTCACGCACGAGGCACGGGTGGCCGCCTACTCCGACCGCGAGATCGTCGTACGGGACGGGAAGTCCCGGGACATGGAGCGGGTCGTATGAGCCTCAGGCAGTGGTCGCGGGACCTCGCCATGGGGGTCCGGTTCGCCTTCGCGGGCGGACGCGAGGGGTGGGTCCGGGCGCTGCTGACCGCGGTCGGGGTCGGCCTTGGGGTGGCGTTGCTGCTGCTGACCACCGCCCTGCCGAACGCGCTCGCGGTACGGCACGAGCGGGGCGACGCCCGCGCGGACATCACCTACGGCGAGCCGAAGGTGAAGAAGGGCGACAACAGCCTGCTGTCGGCGGGCGTGTCGACCACCTTCCGGGACAGGGACGTCCGCGGCCGGGAGGTGGAGCCCGAGGGCCCGCGCGCCCCGCTGCCGCCGGGGGTCGAGAAGTTCCCGGCGGCCGGCGAGATGGTCGTCTCCCCCGCGCTGAAGAGCCTGCTGGAGTCGGACGACGGCAAGCTCCTGCGGGAGCGGCTGCCGGACCGGATCGTCGGCACGATCGGCGAGAGCGGACTGATCGGCTCGCACGAACTCGCCTTCTACCGGGGCGCCGAAGGACTCGCCGCCCAGGGCGTCGACGGCGCCCGGGTCACCCGGATCGACCACTACGGGAACCCGCACCCGACCGAGTCGCAGTCCGACCCGGTGCTGGTGCTGCTGGTCCTGGTCGTCCTCGTGGTGCTGCTGATGCCGGTCGCCGTGTTCATCACCGCGGCCGTCCGCTTCGGCGGCGAGCGGCGCGACCGGCGGCTCGCGGCCCTCAGGCTGGTGGGCGCCGACGGCCGCTCGACCCGGCGGATCGCCGCCGGCGAGGCGTTGGCCGGCGCGGTCCTCGGACTCGTCCTCGGAGCCGGCTTCTTCCTGATCGGCCGTGAGGTCGCGGGCTCCGTCGAGGTGTTCGGGCAGAGCGTGTTCCCCAGCTATCTCAATCCCTCGCCGCTGCTGGCCCTGCTGGTCGCCGTCGCGGTACCCGCCGCGGCCGTGCTGGTGACGCTCCTCGCCCTGCGGGGCGTGGTGATCGAACCGCTCGGCGTGGTGCGTACGGCGAAGCCCGCGCGGCGCCGGCTGTGGTGGCGGCTGCTGCTGCCGCTGGCCGGACTCGGGATGCTCTACCCGATGGTCGGGCAGGGCCGCGACGGCGGCGACTTCAACCAGTACCTCGTCACCGGCGGTGTCATCCTGCTGCTGGTCGGCGTGACCGCGCTGCTGCCGTGGATCGTCGAGACCGTCGTGGCCCGGCTGGGCGCGGGCGCGGTGTCCTGGCAACTTGCCGTGCGCAGGCTCCAGTTGAGCAGCGGCACGGCGGCCAGGATGGTCAACGGCATCGCGGTCGCGGTGGCCGGGGCGATCGCCCTGCAGATGCTCTTCGCGGGCACCGACAGCGCCTACGCGCAGAGCACCGGCTACGACGTCTCGCGTGCGCAGATGCAGGTGCAGGTCCCGGAGGGGGGCGAGCTCGCCGACGCCGCGAAGGCACTCGCCGCGACCAAGGGCGTCGAGCAGGCGTACGCCTTCCAGGAGGGGTACGTGGCCGACGGGCGCGGCGACGAGGCACGCTGGACGAGGGCGACGGTCGCCGACTGCACGTCCCTGCGCGAGGTGGCCGCGCTGCCCTCCTGCCGTGACGGCGACACCTTCGCCGTACAGGGCGGCGACTCCGACGGCGAGGCAGGGTCCGCGCCCGTCGAGGCCGGGCGCACCTTCTACTTCGAGACCTCCGAGGACGCGGAGAAGAGCAAGCTGGTCGCCTGGACCGTACCGAAGGGCGTCAAGCAGGCCCGGTCCGTCGCGGACCCGACGGGCTACAAGCGCGGGGGCGTCCTGATCACCCCTAGCGCGCTGGGCTCGACCGCCGTACCGGGCGTGCTCGGACAGGTCTACCTCCGGCTCGACGAGTCGGTGCCGGACGCGCGGGAGTACGTGCGCAACACGGCGGCTCGCATCAACCCCCTCGAAGAGCCGACGACCTGGGTGTCCGTCGAGCGCAACGACCGCTACGAGTCCATCCGCACCGGCCTGTTCGTGGGCGCCGCCTGTGTCCTCGCGCTGATCGGGGCGAGCCTGCTGGTCTCCCAGCTGGAGCAGTTGCGTGAGCGCAGGAAGCTGCTGTCGGCGCTGGTCGCCTTCGGCACCCGGCGGCGCACCCTGAGCCTGTCGGTGCTGTGGCAGACGGCGATCCCGATCTCGCTCGGGCTGCTGCTGGCCTCGGTGGTGGGGCTGACGCTGGGCGCGGTCCTGCTGAGGATGACGGGCACCGCGGTCCGGGTGGACTGGCCGAGCGTGCTGTCGATGACCGGCGTGGGCGCGGGGGTCGTCCTCGTGGTGACGCTGCTGAGCCTGCCGCCGCTGCTGCGGCTGATGCGGCCGGACGGGCTGCGGACGGAGTAGCCGCCCGCAGCCGGGCGTCCCTCAGAGGCTGTACTCCTTCACCACCCGCCGGACCTGGGCGAACAGCATGCCGACGTTGACCGACTTGCGGCACACCACGACGGCCACGACGTCCTGCTGTTCGACCAGCCGTACGAACAGGTGCGTGAGGTTCTCGCTGTTGACCAGGATCTCCTGGAAGAAGTGGTTGTCACTGCTGATCCCGCGACGCTCCTTGAAGACGTCCTCGATCATCACGACGGTACGGCCCTGGAACAGGTCGAGGGTCGCACCCGCCAGGAGGTCCAGGACCTCCGGCGGGTGGTTCTCGACGGTCTCGTACGACAGCAGCATGCCGGTGGACATGTCGACCACGCCGGAGGCCACGCAGTCGGGGGCTTCGGTACGAAGGGACTTGACCAGGCCCATCACCTGGTCGGAGAAACCTGTGGCCATGCGCTTCGTCGCCATCCCTTCAGACTCCCTCTGATGCTTTCTCGGACGCCTTGTCGGTGAGGATCGAGCCGATCCGGTTCAGGGTCGGCTGGGTCGCCCGGTGCAGGTGGTCCACGTCCATGCCCTCGTCGCCGAGCACGACCATCAGGGCGGTCTCGCCGACGGCGTAGAAGGCGGCGCAGCCGTGGCTGCCGTACGTCACCGTCCGGCGCAGCGCGCCGCGGGCGGTCGCCCCGGCGGTGCGCCGGGCGAGGCCGAGGCCGGCCGCGGCGAGCGCGGCGAGGCCCTCCGGGTCGATCGAGTCGGCGGTGTCGGCCGCGATGAGCAGCCCGTCCGCGGCGGCCACCGCGGTGTCCGTGATTCCCGTGACCTGTTCGCGCAGTCCGCGCATTTCGAGCGCCAGGGCTTTGTGATCCATAAAAGCGACTCCCCTATTCCTGTTCACGTCTGATCGGCTTTTTCACTGGGGCGTTCCGTTTCTGAGCCGGAAGAAGTTGCCGGGTTTTCGGCGGGGCAGATCGGTTCTCACCGGGGACGAGGGCTGCTCCACGGGCGGTGGCCTGCGGGGCCGCAGCTCGTCGCCGTCGGGCAGCGAACGGACCGCCAGGGGCGCGGGCGGTCCCGCGCACACCAGGAGCCCTTCGTCGAGCATGCGGGCGACCTCGACGGTGACGGTGTAGACCCCGCGCCCGACGCGGAAGGCGAGGTCGCGTGAGGTGCTGCGGCCGTCGGCCTGCCTGAGCAGCTCGTGTCGCAGGGTCCCGGATCCGCCGTCCGTGCCGGAGCGCACCGGGCGTTCCCGGTCGGGATGCACGGGGTACGGCAGGGCGGCGAGGGCGGTGAGTCTGCGCAGCGCCTCCTGAAGCAGCCGCAGGGGCGGCTCACCCAGCGGGACCTGCGCGAACGGCTCGGCGGTGGCCCGGCGTTCGCACTCCTCCACCCGGCCGGCGGCCATCGCGAAGGCGGCGTCGTGCAGGGCCAGCGCGCACACCACCCTGAGCTGCGCGGCGCCCGCGTAGCCGTGGGCGATGAGCGCGGTGGCCGGCCAGCGCGAGCCGCCGGACTCCCGCACCAGTTCGGCCCACTGCTCGCCGCTGACCCGGCCCGAGCGCAGCAGCAGTGCCTCGGGGCCCGGGGCGCCGGGCGACTCCACCGCGACGACCCGGCCGTCCCCGAAGTGGAAGGTGCCGCCGGGTGTCCCGGTGATCCGCAGCTCCCCGGTGAAGCCGTCACGGCCGCACTCGGCCAGGGCCTGTGCCAGGAGTTCGTGGCCCGACATCACACCCCCCGCCGTCTCGCACATACGCCTGACGCGTAGCGCTGAGGAGGGAAGGTGTATCAGTCCGGACGCATATTCCGGGGGCGGCTTTCCTACCTGCCCCTAGTTGACGGAAGTTGAGTCTGCGGACTGCTCAAAACACTGTGTTCGGCGCTCATTTGACCGAATTCGAGGCAGGTTTTTCAGCGTCCGTGGGCGGTTCGGACCCGCCCTCTTCCTCCGTGGTCACGACCTCGTCCTCGGCCTCGGCCGGCGCCGACTGCTCCTCGGCGTACGCCTTGAGGTAGCTGACCACCGTGTTCGTCACCGCCACGAGCGGTACGGCCACCACGGCGCCGCCGATGCCGGCGACCATGCCGCCGGTCGCGACGGTGAGGACGACCGCGAGCGGGTGGACGCGCACCGCGCGGCCGAGGATGAACGGCTGGAGGATGTGGCCCTCGATCTGCTGGACGGCCAGGACCACCGCGAGGGTCATCACCGCCGTGAAGACGCCCTGCGTGACGAGCGCGACGAGGACCGCCAGCGCGCCGGAGGCGACCGCGCCGACGAGCGGGATGAACGAGAACAGGAAGATGAAGACGGCCAGCGGGACGGCCATGGGAACGTCGAGGAAGTAGATCCCGATGCCGATGAACACGGCGTCGATGAGGGCCACCAGGACCGTGCCGCGCACATAGGCGGTCAGGGTGCGCCAGGCGCGCGGTCCGGCGCCGGCCACGGCGGGGCGGGCGGCGGCGGGGACCAGCTTCAGCGTCCAGCCCCAGATGCGGCGGCCGTCGTAGAGCAGGAAGAGGGTGGAGAAGAAGGTCAGCAGGATGCCGGTGAGCGCCTCCACGACGACCTGGACGCCTTCCAGGCCCGCCGAGGTGATCTGGTCGGTGTTGGCGCCGACCGCCTCCCGCAGGTTCTTGGCGATCTGGTTGATCTGCTTGTCGGTGACGTGGAAGGGGCTCTTCAGCAGCCAGTTGCGCAGATCGTCGATGCCGCTCTGGATCTGGTCGGAGAGGTCGTCGATGTTCTCCATGACCTGCCAGGTCACGAACCAGCCCATCAGCCCGATGATGACGAAGCCGAGGATCGCGGTGAGGGCCGTGGCGGGACCGCGCGGGACGCCGTGCCGCATGAGGCGGGCCACCGTCGGCTGGAGCAGCGCGGTGATGAGCAGGGCGACGACGAAGGCGAAGACGACGAGCTGCACCGAGCTGATGATTCGCATCAGCACCCAGACGGTGCCCGCGAGGACCAGGAGCCGCCAGCCGGCCTCGGCGGCGACCCGTACGCCCCACGGCACGGCCTGGGCCGGGTCGGGGCGCGGGACCAGCACGACGGGTGGCCGGGAGACCGCCTTGGCCGCTTTCTCGGGCCTGCGGGCGGGCTGCTCGGCCGCGTCGGCCTCGGCCTCCTCGCGGGCCACCTCCGCGCGGCGCTCGTCCAACCGCTCACCCACATCGGTCAGCCGGGCACCGAGCCGACCGATCCACCCTGGCACTCGCGACATGATCCGTCCTCTTCCCCCGTCTCTCCTCACCACTCCCCCCTGGAGTCGTCCGGACCGACCGTACATGGCGAAAGCCCCTCCCCCTAGGACGGGGAGGGGCTTCGCGAGGTTGAGAGCCGGGCGCGCTCAGTACCAGTGGTTGGCCTGCCAGAACGACCAGGCCTCGCAGGGGCTGCCGTACCGGCTGTCCATGTAGTTGAGGCCCCACTTGATCTGGGTGGCCGGGTTGGTCTGCCAGTCGGCGCCGACCGACGACATCTTGGAGCCCGGCAGCGCCTGGAAGAGACCGTAGGCGCCGGAGGAGGCGTTGACGGCCCGGTAGTTCCAGCTGGACTCGTGGTCCACGATGTTGCTGAAGCACTGGAACTGCCCGCTCGGCACCATCGAGGCAGCCATCGCCTGGATCTGCGCGACGGTGTACGAGCTCTGCACCGGGAAGCTGGAGGCGCTCCTGCTGGCCTTCTCCTTGGCCTCGGCGCGTTCCTTGGCTTCCTTGGCCGCCTGCTCGGCGGCCTCCTTCTTCTCGATCGCGGACTTGGCGGCGGCCTTGCGGGCCGACTCCTCCGCGATCTTCTTGGCGCTCGCGTCCGCGGCGATGGCCTGGGTGTCGGCCTGCTGCGTGAGGGACGCGGTCTGCACCTGAGCCTGCTCACCCGCGGGGATGTCCGCCAGGAGCGTCGTGCCTGCTGCCGTCGCCTCGGCGTCGTTCGGCTGCGCGACACTGCCGGAGGCTACTCCGACAACGCTTCCGACAGCGGTGACCGCGGTGGCGGAGGCCACTGCGAATCCCCGGACCGAAATCGGGCTCACACGGTTTCCTTCCAGCATCGCCCGCTTCGGTGACCCTGGCGGACGCAATCGTGCCCCTAGACACTGGCCTCCCAACTAACGGGGTCACGGGAGGCGCGGGCCCGGTGGGCAACTCCCTTGCGAGGAGCGCCGCATGGTGCGCGGGCGGCATACGACGGACGTTATGGAGTTGATCGTGGTGCTGCTGTGGTGCCGTACCGCTGGGGGTACAGGTGTGCCGTATGCGGGGCCTGACAGAACCGAGACTCTGCCGTAACCGGACGCCGGGTGGCAATTCTGAGTTGCGTGTGAAAGCTCACATCCCGTTTGACCCCAGGGATTTCGAGAAACCTCGACACGCGAAGGCGCCGCCCGGCTAGGCTCTTGGCCTTTCCGGACGGCGCCAACGGGCGTGTACTACCTCAGATTTGGCCGTCCTCCAGCATTTCGGTCACAAGCGCCGCGATCTGGGACCTCTCGGACCTCGTCAGGGTCACATGCGCGAAGAGCGGGTGCCCCTTCAGCTTCTCCACCACGGCGACGACACCGTCGTAGCGACCGACGCGGAGATTGTCCCTCTGTGCCACGTCATGGGTGAGAACCACCCGTGAATTCGCGCCGATTCGGGACAGAACGGTGAGAAGCACATTCCGTTCCAGGGACTGCGCCTCGTCCACGATCACGAAGGCGTCGTGGAGCGAGCGGCCGCGGATGTGGGTGAGCGGCAGAACCTCCAGCATCCCGCGCGCGGTGACCTCCTCGATGACCTCGCGGCTGGTGACCGCGGACAGCGTGTCGAAGACCGCCTGCGCCCAGGGGCTCATCTTCTCGGCCTCGGAGCCCGGCAGATAGCCGAGTTCCTGCCCGCCCACCGCGTACAGCGGGCGGAAGACCATGACCTTCTGGTGCTGACGGCGCTCCAGGACCGCCTCCAGGCCCGCGCACAGCGCCAGCGCCGACTTGCCGGTGCCGGCCCGGCCGCCCATGGACACGATCCCGATGTCCGGGTCGAGGAGCATGTCCAGCGCGATGCGCTGCTCCGCGCTGCGGCCCTTGATGCCGAACGCCTCCCGGTCTCCGCGCACGAGACGGATGTTGCCGTCGGGCGCGACCCGGCCGAGCGCCTTGCCGCGCTCGGAGTGGAGGGTCAGCCCCGTGTGCACGGGCAGCTCGGAGGCCTCGGGGACGTAGACGTGCCCTTCCTCGAAGAGGATGTCCACCTGCTCGCCGGGCAGGGTCAGTTCGGACATTCCGGTCCAGCCGGAGGAGTCCGTGATGGCGAGCTCGGCGCGGTACTCCTCGGCGAGGAGACCGACCGAGGACGCCTTGATCCTGAGCGGGAGGTCCTTCGACACCACAGTGACGTCGAACCCCTCGGCCTGCAGATTGCGGGCGACCGCGAGGATGCGGGAGTCGTTGTCCCCCAGGCGGTAGCCGCTCGGCAGCACGCTGGGGTCCGAGTGATTGAGCTCGACACGGACGGTCCCGCCCAGCTCCCCGATCGGAATGGGGGCGTCGAGACGGCCGTACCGCACCCGGAACTCGTCGAGCAGGCGCAGGGCCTGCCGGGCGAAGTAGCCGAGTTCGGGATGGTGCCTTTTCGCCTCCAGCTCCGTGACCACGACGATGGGGAGCACGACCTCGTGCTCGTCGAAGCGGCTCAGGGCGTTCGGGTCGGCCAGCAGGACGCTGGTGTCGAGAACATAGGTGCGCCGGTCAGGCATACGGCGCTTTGTGCTGGTCACCACGGAAGGACGTACCCCCTCGGATGAGGTCGGGGAGCGACGGAGTGGAGCTGGACCGGTCGACGGCCCGTTTGCACGGGCCGGGGACCGGCCCTCCACTGCTTCTTCCGTGCCGCAACCGCACGGTAAGGCTGGTGCAAAGGGCCTCCCGGGCGGACGGCCCCGTGCCGCCCGCTGAGATCCGACACCCGTGGTTCGGGCATCGACCTGACTGGCTTATGCCCTCGAACACCCGCCGCCATGCCGACGCATATGACGGCGCGCTGGTGAACTCCAGGTTGCTTCCGCCCCAGAACGGGGTGGTCGAGCCCCTTCCGTGCGCCGCCCGTCAGCCGCCGTAGCGCCGGTGACGGGCCGCGTAGTCGCGCAGCGCACGCAGGAAGTCGACCTTCCGGAAGGCCGGCCAGAAGACCTCGCAGAAGTAGTACTCCGAGTGGGCGGTCTGCCAGAGCATGAATCCGGACAGCCGCTGCTCACCGCTGGTACGGATCACGAGGTCGGGGTCGGGCTGGTCGCCGGTGTAGAGGTGGCGGCCGATCATGTCGATGTCGACGGCCTCGGCGAGCTCCTCCATCGAGGTGCCCTTCTCGTGCGCGTCGAGCAGCATGGACCGTACGGCGTCGGCGATCTCCTGGCGGCCGCCGTAGCCGATGGCGACGTTGACGAGTATTCCGTCGACGTGGGCGGTGGACTCCTCCGCCTCCTTCAGCGCCGTCTGCATCGGGGAGGGCAGCAGGTCCGGGGTACCGACGTGGTGGACACGCCAGCGGCCGTCGGCGGCGAGGGTGCGCACGACGTCCTCGATGATGCCGAGGAGGGGGCCGAGCTCCTCCGGCGGGCGGTTGAAGTTGTCCGTCGACAGCAGCCAGAGGGTGACGACCTCGACGTCCGTCTCGGTGCACCAGCCGAGGAACTCCTCGATCTTCTCCGCGCCGGCGCGGTGGCCGTCGACAGGGCTGGAACCGGCGGCCTTCGCCCAGCGCCGGCTGCCGTCCACGATGACACCGATGTGCTTGGGCACCTGGGCGTGGTCCAGGTGGCCCTCCACCCGGCGTGCGTAGAGCCTGACGAGCAGGCCGCGCAGCTTGTCGCGCAGGTTCACGTGAAAGTCAGCCCCTTTGAGATGGCGGTCCCCGCGGCTAGAGCGTACCGGGGGCCGCCGGGCGCCAACTGCACGGGGCCTTCCGGCGCATGGGCGAGGACGGGTCGTGGGACCCCGCTCGCGCCGTGCGGCGGAGCGCCTGCCGCTGCGGGCCCCGCACCGTGGCGGGTACCCCGACCGCCCCGGTCATGCGCCTCCGGCGGGCACCGTGGGCGAGCACTCCCCCTGCGACTCCCCTGCGACTCCCCTGCGGCTCCCCCTGTGCACCTCTGGGCACAAAAAACGGGCCGGTCCGTGGGGGGGAGACGGACCGGCCCGAGGGGGGGTTTCCACCATAACCCTTCGTGAGGGATGGTGCGTGCATCGGCGTGCCACAACTACTCTCCGGAGTCGGGCGGCGACGGCGCGGTGGACGGCCGAAGCCCTGTTCATGGGGGTTTCATGGCCGAATCGCGGCGGAATCATGGGGGCGTGGGACATCGCCCGCGTGGGTGAATCCGGGTCGGAACGTTTCTTTGACGCCGGGAAGTGGGCGCGGCACCGCGCAGCCCCCTCCTCTGCGCGGTGCCACCGCGCAGCTTTGCTGGCGCGAATCGCCTCGCCTTGAATTTACGTCAGCCGGGGTCCGGATGCGAGCCGCCTGGGATAACGATGTGGAAACCCCGTGAAGACCATGGATATGCGGGGTGGATCGACCCTCCATGCCCCTATTGTCCGCTTTCAAGTCTTCTGCGCGTCAGGCGAGCGGCTTTCGGGCCTCGAAGAGATGGCGGGTGCTGTGGGCGACGAAGGGGCCCTCGGCCTCGATCCGCTCGTGCAGGGACCGCAGTCGGGGCTCGTACTCCGCCACGGTGAAGCCCGGGACCATCCACACCACCTTGCGCAGGAAGTGGACGACGGCGGCGATGTCGTGGAACTCGATCCGCAGCCGCTCGGCGCGCAGGTCGACGATCTCCAGTCCGGCGGCCTCCGCGGCGGCGCGTTCGCGGTCGGGATGGCGGTCCGAGCTCTGCTCGGCGGGCTGCGGGCCGAGGAAGTGCTCGACGAGTTCGTAGACGCTGCGCGGGCCGACGTGCTGGGCGAAGTACGTCCCGCCGGGTTGCAGCACCCGCACGACCTCCGCCCATGGGGGGCTGACCGGGTGCCGGCTGCTGACCAGGTCGAAGGTGGCGTCCGCGAACGGCAGCGGCGCGTCCTCCGGCGCGGCGACGACCACGACGCCGCGCGGGCGCAGCAGGGCGGTGGCCTTGGCGACGTTCGGCGGCCAGCCCTCGGTGGCCGCGGCGAGCACGGGCGTCTTGACCCCCTGCCCGAGGGCGAAGTCCATCACCTCGCCGCCGCCGGTCTGGATGTCGAGCGACGCGGCGGCCCCGGCCAGTCGTCCGGCCAGTGAGCGCGCGTAACCCCACGAGGGCCGCGCCTCGGTGGCCCGCCCCTCGAACCAGGAGAAGTCCCACCCCTCGGTGGGCACGGCGGCGCCCTCGGCCACGAGGTCCTCGAAGGTGCGGGTCTGTCGGGAGGTCATGGGGTTGATCGTGGCAGGGGGGCGGGGGCGGGCGCCGCTGATTTTCGGGGCCGTGCGCTTGCGGGCCGTACGTTTCCGGCCGGTTGCCGCCTTCTACGAGGCCGGCTCGTACCGCAGCAGTACGACGCCGTTGCCGAAGGTGTGCGACTCGACGAGCCGGAGGGAGGTCAGCGTGTCGGAGCGCGGGAAGAGGGGCTTGCCTCCGCCGACGAGGGCGGGGTGGACGTAGACCCGCAGCTCGTCGACGAGGCCGTACCGCAGGAAGGTCGCCCCCAAGTCGGCCCCGCCCAGGGCCAGATCACCGCCCGGCTGCTGCTTCAGCGCCCGCACCTCTTCCGGTACGACCTCGCGGACGAGGGTGGAGTTCCAGTCGACGTGTGTGAGGGTCCTGCTGTAGACGACCTTGGGGAGGTCCCGCCAGATCGGGGCGAACTCCTTGACGGAGGCGGGCGCCTCGGGGTCGGCGTCGGCGGTGGGCCAGTAGTCGGCCATCAGTTCGTAGACGCGGCGGCCGTGGAGCAGTCCGCCCATGCTGCCGACCGTGGCGTTCATGTGCGCGTGCAGTTCGTCGTCGACCCGGTGCCAGCTGATGTCGTCGGGGTCGGGGCCCTCGATGTAGCCGTCGAGGGACATGGACATCATCAGGACGATTTTCCGCATCGGACACCTGACCTGGGCGCGGGAGAGAGGATCGGCTTCCAAGGTACCGGGAGCGACGAGGACGGCGTGGGAACGCCAGGGCGGGAGATGGCTGCGGGATGGGGCGCTGGCTGGACGGGCGGGGCGAGTTGGTCGTGCACGGTGAGCGGGGCGGGGTCACCGTGCCCCTGGAGATAGCGAGCTCCTACCGGGCCCGGACGAGGGGACTGCTGGGACGGGACTCCGTGGACGGGGCCCTGCTCCTCTCCCCCGCGGGCAGTGTGCACACCTTCCGCATGCGCTTCCCCATCGACGTCGCCTACCTCGACCGCCACCTCCGCGTCATCGCGGTCCGCACGATGCGCCCGGGCCGCCTGGGCCTGCCCCGCCTGCGTTCCCGGCATGTGCTGGAGGCGGGGGCGGGGGTGATGGAGGGGTGGGGGGTGGGGGTGGGGGTTCGGGTGGAGATCGTGGTGGAGTGACGTCGTGTGAGACGTGCCGCCTCAGCCGAACGCGCTGACTGCGAGATCGGCCGACGGAGCCACCTCGGCGATCGGGCCGACGCGGTGCGGCCCTGCGCCGTCACTTCAGGGCAGGCAGCGCCCCTTCGGGTAGCGGATCCGTGGACTTGCACTGAGTCGGCAACGTGACCACCCGGGCCGCTTGTACGGCGATCTCGGCGAGGTCCGTACGATGAGCGCCCGTTTTCGAGACCGCCGGGCCCTGGGCCGAGACGTCGATGCTCAAGGCCATGCTCCGGCCTTGGGCGTCCCGGCGTGTGCAGGCGAGGTAGATCGCTGCGGCGTTGGGTGACGAAAGTGCTCGAGTCCCGGCCGTGAACGTCTTGAGTCCGGCCTTGGTGACGACCCCGTCCGCCAGAAGGCTCTTCTCCCATGTGTCGGCTGACATGGTGACGGTCTGGCTCTCGAGATGGAAGGCGTTCTCGCCGTCGACGGAGATACGGCAGGTCGAGTTCAGTTCGTCGGCGATGTCAGTGCTGCGTGAGGTGGCGGAGGAGGCGACGTTCCTTCCCTGCGGGAGGATGCGTTCGAACGCGGCCACCTGCATCTGGAAGTCGTCACCGGCACAGATGTCACGGCTGTCGAGGTGATCCCTTTCAGAGTCCGGGAACGCCCTCCCGACCAGGAAACCTCCGACGAGGCAACCAGCCACGACGACGGCGCTCGTTGCCACTACCACTACGGATTTCATCAGTCTCTGCTTTCCGCGCCCAGGTCACGACCGTATCCGGGCAGGTTGGCCTGGGCTTCGACGATTCCCGCCGTTGTCTCGGCGGCGATGATGCTGTTGAAGTTCTGGGTGTGCGAGGTCCCGTGGGCTTCGACCGCCGCCTGCACGGCGTCCTGGTTCACCTGCGCGGTGGAGTCCTTGACGTGCTGCCAGTCCTGACCGCTGCTGTAGACGACCTTGCCGGTGCTGTCCTGCTCCTTGCCGTCCACGATCTGGTTGATGATGTCGCCGCTGATGGTCGTGGCCGCACCACCCACAACGGCTCCCGTGGCAGGCGTGGCGATGAAGGACGTACCGACTCCGATACCGGTGCCCACCACGCCGGAGGCCCAGGCGCCGTTGCGTTCCAAGGCGTCGTTGTACTTCTTGTCGGCCTCGACGGCGTCCCCGATTTCCGTCTCCTGACGCCCGACGGCGATGGCTCCCTGGATCTCCCCCGACGAGTGCGCGATGTTCTTCAGGGCTTCGTCGGTGTCCGGCGCGTAGGCGTCCGGATGCTTGAGGTGGTAGTCGTACAGATTTGCCGCGTAGGCCGTCTGTCCGAGGTTGACCGCTGCGTATCCCTCGGGGTCCTTGCCGACCGTCATGAGGAACCGCGTCGCGTCCTGCTCGCCGAAGTTCGCCTGTGCCCCCTCCAGCGGGAAGAGAGCCAGTCCTTCTGCCGACTTGTCGCTGGCCATGGCCCTGCTGAAGTCCGGCATGTACTCGCCGCTCATCCGGCCGAGGCTGTCGTACATGCCGTCACGGGCCATCTCCGGGTCCTTGGAGACACCGTGGACGATCTTCTGCATGATCTCGGCCTGCTTGTCGGTGTGCGCAGGGAGGTCCTTCGGCGGCGCCTCGTCATAGGGATGGCCGGTCGTGGCCGCTTCCAGGGCATGGCCCAGCTGGTTGTAACCGCTGATGGGAGCCGGGATCCGTTCGCCGGTCTCCGGATCGAAGGCCGGCCACTCCTCGTCCTGGAACCACTTCCGATCGTCGGTGAGGTAGTCGAAGTACTCCTCGTTCCCGAAGATGTTCGTCGCGGCTTCAGGGCAGCGCCCGAGACCCTCCATGTAGCCGGTCATGGGGTCGGTGCTGCCTTCGTTGCTGCCGATGTAGTTCAGCTTGCCGACGCCGTTGTCACCGAACCAGTCGGACTCGACGTCCTTGCCGAACGACTTGTCGGTGGCGATGAGGGCCTTGCCGTAGTCCTCCATGAACCGGGGCTCGTACTTGCCGTTTCTCATCAGGCTGCTCATCACCTGGAAGCCGGCCGGATTGCTCGCGTCGTCGATGCCGAGCGGCTTCGGTCCGAGTCCGATGACCTCGTTCTTCCAGGCCTGCATTTCCTTGCTGTCGGACTGGGTGGCGGTCCCCAGGGTGCCGCCGAGGTCCTTCTGGAGTTCCTTCAGCAGCTCTTCCCGTTCCGGCCGTGCAGCGCCGTACTCTCCGGCCGGGTCGGCCATGTCTGCCCAGAACTCCAGGGTGCCTCGGCCGCCCAGGCCCGTGGCGAACTTCTCGGCGAACTCCTCGTCCCCCTGGTTGGCCCGCAGCAGTTCGTTGAGCTGCCTGAGCTCCTCGTCCGACATCTCCGAGCCCTTTTTCGCCAGTTCCAGGGCGCGAGAGGCGTCGGCTGCGTCAAGGGAGGTGACGACCTTGGAGTTGAAGTTGTCCGTATAACTCCCGAGATCACGGCGCAGGGCCCAACAGGCGGTCTCGTCGGCGTCGGCGGCCTGCCGGAGGACGGCTTCGATACGGCGTGCAAAGGAGTCGCAGGCCTGTTGCTGTTCGCGGATGAGCTCCTGACCGTCAGGGTCATGGCGGGCGCCGGCGTCCTGGGACAGGTCGTTGCGCGGGGTGACCACGCCGACGGCACTGACGTGCAGCTGCTGCTTCGGGGCCTCGACCGCTGCGAGGCGGTGGAGATCGTCCTTGGCCTTCTTCAGCTCGGCGTACAGGGTGGTGAGGACACCGGCGATGCCGTCCGCTTCCTTCTGCGCGTCCGCGAACTCCTGATGTGCGTCTCGTACGTCGTTGCCGGCCTTGGCCGCCGTCAGGGCGGGCTGGTGCCAGCCGGCCTGTTTGAAAGGCGCCGCGACCTCGTCGCCGTACGCGGTGTGCAGCCCCTTGAACTTGGTGGCCGTCTCCCGCCAACGGTCGGCGGCGGCCTTGAGGTTGCTCAGATTGAGATGGTACAGCTGCTCGTACGTCGGCATGGCTGCGGAGGGTCCCCGTGGTGTGGTGTGTGCGTCGGGCGATGGGCCGGTGTGTGCCAGGTTCAGCCGAAGGGCGACGGCTCACCCGAGAGGGCGCGCATCGTCTGCGTGTTCGCCGTCTCGGTGCTCTGGTAGAGCACGCCGGAACCGCCGCACTGGCGGGACAGGCCGTCACACTTGGACGCGAGTGCCGCGACCTGACTCGACCAGGTCTCCGCCAGACCGCTGAGCGCTCCCCCGAGACCTCCGTCCCAGTTGCCGCTGCCGAAGTCCTTGGACGCCGAACGCGTCTCGTCCACCGGGTGCGCGCCGGTCGTCCGTGTCCGGCCCGCCATGTCCTGCGCTCCGGCGCCCGCACGGTTCAGGGCCGCCGGATCCTCGATGTCCGTCCCGGTTGACACGCGTTACCCCCTGTTGGTGCCCGCACCTTGTCGGGCGGGAGAGAAAAATATCACCGGCACACTGAGCGGTCCTGTCCTGCACCACCCAGGTCAGCTCGCCCCCCGTGGGAACGACACCTCCACCCGGCGGTTCTTCTTGCGGCCCGCTTCTGTCGCGTTGGAGGCGATGGGGTAGTCCTCGGAGTAGCCGCGGACCTCGTAGGTGATGCCGGAGTCCTTCAACTCCTGGTCGAGGACGTCCTGTACGGCGTTGGCGCGCTGGCGGGAGAGGGTGCGGCCGTGGGCGTAGCTGCCGAGGTCGTCGGTGAAGCCGAAGACGCGGATCCGGGTGGCGTTCTGGTTCTTGATCTCCGCCGCGATCGCGGAGATGCGGGCCCTCGCCTCGCCGTTCAGCTTCGCGCTGTCCTTGCCGAACAGGACCTCTGCCTGGAGGGCGAACTTCACGTCCGCGTTGGTGTCCTCCCGGCGCTCGTCCCCGCTCTGGTCCTCCACGACCTGCTTGATGTCCAGGACCTTCGGTTCGGCGAGGGTGGCGCCTTCGGGGAGCTTGAGGTCCGGGTCGTTGGGGTCCACCTCGACGGGCGCGGTGGCGGAGGGTTCGGTGCCCGGGGGGACACTGGGCCCGTCGTCGGCCCGGGCCGGCGCGTGAGGGTCAGGGCCGCGGTGAGCGAGACGACCGTGAGGGCCAGGGCCAGGCGGGGTGGGGTTCGGGTGGCGGTCATGGGGGGCTTCATCCGGAGATCTGGATGGTGGCGGAGGCGAAGGTGGGGAGTTGGAAGGCCACCTCCGTCGTGCCTTGGGGTGGGGCCGGGAACTGCATGAACACGGCGATGTCCTCGCCCGCCTTGAGCGTCGAGAAGCCCGTGGTGGTCAGCGGGCGGCCGTCGGTGTCCCGGAGCACGTAGTACCGCTTCTTGCCCTTGGAGTCGACGAGGGTCGCCCCGCCCAACGATCGGCCGTTCCTGACGATCTCGGTCTCGTCACCCCGCACCGCCGCTGGAACGACGACGCTCTTGGCACTGTCGTTCTTCAGGTTTCCGTTCACGGTGACGAAGCCACCGGCGTCCCGCTCCGCGGAGGTGATCTGGAGCAGCAGTCCGTCCTGGCCCTTCAGTTCGGCCAGAGGCACGTCCGCCTGCCCCTCCTGGGTACTGGGCTTGGAGCCGTCTCCCTTGGAGGCGGAAGCCGAAGTCTCGGGCTTCTCGCCGTCGTTGCCGCCACCGCCGCAGCCGGCCACACCGACGGCCAGTCCGGCCGCGACCGTCAGCGTGACGATCCCCCTGCGGGCCCTCGCCGTGAACCGAATGCTCATCGCTCTGCTTCCTTCGTCAGTGGTGTCGTCAGCTTGTCAGTCCGCCAGGTGGACGTCGAAGAGGTCCTCGGGTTTCGGGAGATCCGTGAGGTCTTCCGGGTCCAGGGACCAGTCGACGCCGTCGTCGCATGTGAGCTTCGGCAGCACGGTCGGGCCGGCCCCCGCACCGGGCAGCTCGAACTCGCAGCGCGGCTCGATCACGGCGCGGGCGCGCTCGGTCGAATGCGCGCTTTCGGTGCCGGGGACGATGGAGTCACCGACGCTCTGATTGGTGGTGGCCTCGACTTCGTAGCCCGGATCTTCCCACTCCGGGTGTGCACCGCACTGCACGGTCGCGTCGTTCTGCGCGGCCAGCTGGGTCGCCCGGGCGCAGCCCTCGAAGAGAACGCCGTCACCGTTGAAGATGTCGCGCCACGTGGTGGGGTCGAGTATGTTCTCCACCCATTCGTCGGTGAGCTCGTCCCGGGTGTCCAGGGCTGCTGCCAGGGCTGCCGCGTCGGCCGCCGTCTGGGCACTGCTCCGGTTGGCCGCGGCCTGGCCGACCGCGAGGAAGGCGAACGCGAGAAGGAGCAGGCCCCCCACCACCGTGATGTAGATGGGGAATGCCTGCCCTGCGTCGCTGTGCGGGTAGAGGCGCGTCAGCCGCCGGTGACGTTGGCGATCTGCTCGGTGATCGCGTCGTAGATCGTGCTGCCGATGTCCGTCCCCGTAATGGCCAGCACGATCGCCACCACCACCGCGATGATGCCCAGGTACTCGACCGCGGTCTGACCCTTGTCGTCGTTGAACCGGTTGCTCATCGTGTGACCCTTCGGTGTCGCCGCCATCGACAACCGGAACGTAGACCCGCGGATCGTGTTCCGCGCAGGGCCCCTGGGCCCAAATCCGGGCCCAAGCTCGTGTCGGCACGGCTCACCCCACCCCTCGGCCCGGGCTCGGGGCCGTGCCCAGCCACTTCGCGGCGGCCTCGGAGCGGCTCGTGCTGTGGAGCTTGGCGAAGATGCGGTTGATGTGGTTCTTGACCGTCTTCTCGCTGATGAAGCAGGCGGCGGCGATCTGCTGGTTGGTCATGCCGGATGCGATGAGGTCCATGATCTCCGCCTCCCTCGCGCTGAGTTGGAAACGCGACCTGTCCAAGGACGACTGTCCCACAGATGGTTGCAGTTGCGAAAGTCCTTTGAGGGGGATTTGCTGCACGGAGGCGGGGAGATGGGGATTTACGTGTGCATTCGCATCGCGTAGTTGGGCAAGGAGGGCGCTCGCCGCCGTGGGTGTGAGGTGGGTGCGGCCCCGCGCGGTGTCCCGTACGGCCGCGGCGAGCTGGTCCGCCGTGAACTCGCCGTGGACGAGGTAGCCGTCGGCTCCCCGGCGCAGCGTCTCCTGGACCGTCTCCGGCTCTCCGCTGTACGTCAGCATCAGCACCGGGGCGATCGGGACGAGGTACGGGAGCGCGGAGATGCCGTCCACGCCCGGCATCCGGACGTCCAGCAGAACCACGTCCGGGCGGTGCCGGCGCGCGGCCTCGTACGCCTCGCGGCCGTCCGCCGCCTCCGCCACGACCGTGATGTCCGGGCGGCCCGAGAGAAGCGCGGTGAGGCCCGCTCGGACCACCGGGTTGTCGTCGGCGACGACGATCCGGACGGGGGTGGCCGGGGCCGTCGGGAACAGGGCGATCGGTGGGGTGGGGTGCTCGGGGTCGTCCGGCATGTCGCGGCCTCCTCTCGTGGGGTGGGGGGTGGTCATCGGTGCGGTTGCGGGGGTGACAGGGGGAGTTGGAGGAGTACCTCCGTGCCCTTGGCGTCCGGGCCCTCGCCGATGTGGAGTCGGGCGCCCACCGACTCGGCGCGTTCCACCATGCCGACCAGGCCGAAGTGGCCGGAGCGGCGCAGTTCGTCGAGGGTGGTGTCCGGCGGGAGTCCGCGGCCGTCGTCCTGGACGCTGATGCTGAGCAGTCGGTGGTCGGGGGTGATGTCCGCCGTGACGTCGACACGCGTGGCCCCGGCGTGCCGGTGGGCGTTCTCCATCGCCTCCTCGGTGATGGTGAGGAGTTGCCGCGCCACGGGAGGCGGGACGGGAAGGGCGGGGTGCGGGGGGTCGGGCGGCCGGTAGGTCGTGGGGAGCGTGGTGCGGGTGTTGAAGTTCCTTGTGCGGGACGCCAGTTCCTCGAGTACGTCCGTCACCGGGGACGGGTCCCCGCGCAGGTCCGTGAGGAGTTCACGGGACTCCGTCGCCGCCCTGCGGGCCGCCCGGGCCACGAGGTCGGCCTGCTGTCGGAGCAGCGCCGGGTCCGGGGCGGGGGCTGCCGCGGAAGCCGCCAGGCCCTCCGCCGCCAGCGCCACGCCGTGCAGGGTCTTCGCCACCGAGTCGTGCATCTCCCGTGCCAGGCGCGCCCGTTCCTCGCCGATCGCCTCCGTCACGGCCAGCCGGGCCTTCATCGCGGTGAGGGCCTGGGTCGCGGTGCCGAAGCGGAGCAGGAGGCCGCGCAGGGTGGAGCCGACCGCGCCCGTGATCACGCAGAAACCGGGGAGCAGAAGGAAGTCGGCGGGGGTCGTGTTCGGGTGCGGGAGGGCCGTCTGGGCCAGCAGGAGGATCAGGGACTGAAGGGACGCGAAGACCGCGGCGCCGCGCCAGCTGTAGGCGATGCCGGCGAGGAGGGGGGTGCAGACGCTGACGTAGGCGAGTGTGGTGTCGGGGCCCGCGGAGATCAGGAGGAGGCTGGCGAAGAGGGTGTCCGCGGCCAGCAGGGCGGGGTGGCGCAGCAGGAGGGGGCCGAAGCGTTCCCAGTCCCTGAAGAGGGCGTACGAGACCATGAAGGTGACGACCACCGCGGCGCCGACCAGGCGGGTCCCCAGGCCCGGGTTGGCGTTGAGGAGGGCGGCGGGGGCGGCCAGGGCGATCATCGCCAGGCGGAAGCCGAACACCTGGCGGCACATGGCCTGGAGGGCGTTGACCTGGAGGTCCAGCGCGGGTACGTCGGCGGGGCGCGCCGGGTCCCCGGCGGGGCGGGTGTCCGGTTCCGGCGCCGCCGGGTCCCCGGCAGGGCGGGTGTCCGGCTCCGGCGCCCCGCGTCCGTCCTCGGCCCTCGCCCGCGCCGGTGTCACCTGCCGGCGCCTTCCCGCATCCGTCATCGACATCGCCCGGCCCCCTACTTCCCCGTGATCGTGCCGAAGTCGGTGCCGGAGCCGAGGAGCAGGCCCGCGGCCAGGAGCAGCATGGTGGCCGGGACCATGAACGTGGTGATCATCATGGTGGCCTTGGGGACCGCGCGGGCGGCCTTGCGGCGGGCGTTCTGGGCGTCCGTGCGGCGCATGTCCTTGGCCAGGGAGACCAGGGTGTCCACGATGGGGGCGCCCAGTTCCTCGCCCTGCTGGAGCGCCGTCACGAACATCGCCACCTGTTCGGAGTCGTTGCGGCGGCGCAGTTCCGCGAAGGCCTGGCGGCGGCTCATGCCCAGGTCCATCTGGCGCAGGGTGATGCGCAGTTCGTCGGCCCAGGGGCCCTCGTACTTGGAGGCCACCCGGTCCAGGGCCTGGCGGAAGCCCAGGCCGGCGCTCACCACGACCGCCAGCACGTCCAGGAAGTCAGGGAGGGTGCGCTCGATGACGTCCTTCCTGACCCGGATCGCCGACCAGATGCCGACCTCCGTCCAGAACGCCCCGAAGGCCAGCAGGAGCAGGGCCACCAGGATCTGGCCGCGGAGGAGGAAGACCAGGAATCCCAGGGCGCCCAGGAAGCCGTAGACCGCCCGGCGGGCCGCGTAGCGGTTGATGGTCAGGCCGCCCGGGTTGCCCGCCAGGTCGATCTTGCGGCGGTACTTGGCGACCTGCTTGGGGCCCATCAGGCGCAGGACGGCGGGGGCGTAGCGCATGCCCATGCGGTCGATCAGGGAGTCGACGGCGCCGGTGCGGGTCGATCCGACCTCCAGCGCCAGCACCAGGTCGCTCGGCAGTTTCGCCTCGGCCCGGTACATGCGGATGCCGGCGAAGACGCCCCACACGCTCAGGGCCATCAGCAGGGCCAGTCCGATACCGATCACAGCCGCCCCCTCCTCAGACGTCAATCCGTGACATGCGGCGGATCAGTACGAAGCCCACCGCGTAGAGGGCGAAGGCGATGATCACCGCGCCCTGGCCGAGCGGTGAGCCCGTCATCCGCTCCAGCGCGCCGTCCTTGACGCCGTTCATCAGGAACAGCGAGCCGATGCCGAGGACCGGGACCGCGTACGACGTCATGCTCACCTGGGAGAGCTGGGTGCGGACCTCGCGCCGGGTCTCCTTGCGTTCCTCCAGCGTCTCGGTGAGGTTGCGCAGGGCGCTGACCACCTGGCCGCCCGCCCGGTTCGACAGCACCAGGGTCGTGACCAGGACCACCAGCTCCCGGGACGGCAGCCGCTTCGCCATCTCGTCGAGTGCGTCCTCCATGGCCACGCCGACCGCCAACTGGTTCGCCACGTTGGCCAGTTCCTCACCGGCCGGGGCCTCCAGCTCCTCCGCCGCCATGCCGATCGCGGTGCGCAGGGCGAGTCCGGCGTGGGTGGCGTTGGCCAGGATGCGGGCCAGTTCGGGGAGTTGGTTGATGAACTTCTCGATGCGCTTCTGGCGCTGCCAGTTGAGGAACTGCACCGCCGCCCAGACCCCCGCGAGGCCGGCCAGCGGCCCGAAGAAGGGGGCCAGGGTGGCCTGGCCGATCAGCCACAGGCCGCCGACGAGTCCGATCATCGCGGCGAAGAACTCGCCCGGGGTCACGTCGAGACCGGTCGCCGCCAGCCGCAGTTCCAGCTCCCGGCCGAGCCGGGTACGGCGCAGCCGGCGGTCCAGGTCGCGGAAGTGCCGGCGGCGGCCGGTGTACGGCACCTGGCCCGCGGCCGTCAGCCGGTCGACCAGGGCCGCCCGCTGTGCCCGTCCCCTGGCGTAGACGTGGACGCCCACGACGGCGAGGACGCACGTCAGCAGGGTGGCGCCGATGGTGAGGCCGACTAGGGTCTGGAGGTCCATGGGGGTGGGTCCTACCTGGCTTCTCGGAGGGCCAACTGGGCCGCGGACTGGGCCACCCCGAAGGCCTGGGGGGTGGGCTGGCTCGCCATGTAGAGGCGGTCGACGGTGCGGCGCGGGAGCGGGAAGTACGCGAACCGGCCGTAGATCCGGCCGTCCGCCGCCATGGGCTGGGCGTCGAAGCGGGCCACCGTCGCCAGGCGGTACGGCTCGCTGCCGTGGCTGTCGAGCAGGGCGATCTCGGTGATCCGGCGGGCGCCGTCGGCGAACCTGGTGAGCTGGATGATCACGTCGACCGCGCTGTTGATCTGGTCGTGCAGGGCCTCGAAGGGGATCTCCACCTCCGACATGGAGGCGAGGGTCTTCAACCGCATCAGCGCGTCCTCGGCGCTGTTGGCGTGGACCGTGGCGAGGGAGCCGTCGTGGCCCGTCGACATGGCCTGGAGCATGTCGAGGGACTCGCCGCCGCGGACCTCGCCGACCACGATCCGGTCGGGGCGCATGCGCAGTGAGTTGCGGACCAGGTCGCGGATGGTGACCCGGCCCTTGCCCTCCACGTTCGGCGGGCGGGACTCCAGGCGGACCACGTGCCGCTGCTGGAGCTGGAGTTCGGCGGAGTCCTCGATGGTGATGATCCGGTCGCCCTCCGGGATCAGTCCGGACAGGGCGTTGAGCAGGGTCGTCTTTCCGGTGCCCGTCGCGCCCGACACGATGATGTTGAAGCGTGCCTGCACCAGGCCCGCCAGCAGGTACAGCATGTTCTCGTCCAGCGAGCCGAAGCCGACCAGTTCCTGGAGCGTGTAGGAGCGGGGGAAACGGCGGATGGTGAGGATCGCGCCGGTCAGGGAGAGCGGCGGGATGATGACGTTGACGCGCTCGCCGGACGGCAGGCGCGCGTCGACCATCGGGTTGGTCTCGTCGACCCGCCGGTTGACCGTGGAGACGATGCGTTCGATGGTCTGCATCAGCTGGTCGTGGGAGGGGAAGCGCAGCGGCAACTGCTCGACGCGGCCGCCGCGTTCGACGAAGATCGAGTCCGGGCCGTTGACCATGATCTCGGTGATGGAGGCGTCCTCGAGCAGCGGTTCCAGGATGCCGAGACCGAGCGCCTCGTCGACCACCCGGCGGATGAGCTGCGAGCGTTCGACGGTCGACAGGACCGGGCCCTCGCGGCTGATGATGTGCCCGAGCACCCGCTCCAGGCGGGCCCGGCGCTCGGCCGCCGCCAGCGAGCTCATCTCGGCAAGGTCGATCTCCTCCAGGAGCTTGGCCCGGTAGGAGGAGACGAGGTGGCCGTCCTCGCCCCGGCTGCCGTTCTCCTCGGGGGTGTTGATGCGGGACCGCAGACTCATGGGGTACCTCGTTCAGTGGTCGAGCGGCATGGTGGCGGTCTTGACGGCGGGGTCGAAGTTCCAGCCGAAGACGATCGACGGGATCTGCACGGTGGCGGTGACGGTGACCGAGTCGCCGCCCCCGCCCTCGGTGCAGTCGACGGACAGCCAGTCGCTGATCGCGTTCACACAGCCGTCCTGCGCGCTCAGGCCCAGCGAGGCGGCCCGCGCCCCGGCCCTGGCCGCGGTGCCGGCCTGCTGGGCGGTGTAGGCGATGAGCCCGATCTGGACGCCGGCCATGGCGACGAGGATCAGGATGGGGATGAAGCCCAGGTATTCGAGGGCCACCTGGCCGCGGTCGCGAAGGCGCCTGTGGGAGTACGGCATCTCAGTCCTTGTCCTCCTCCACCGCGCCCGCGTGTCCGTCGACCTGGAAGGGGAAGGCGATCGCCCCCGGGAACAGGACGGGGACGTCGAGGTGGACGTCGGCCGTGACATAGCCGCCGCCGGTCGCGCAGTCCACCGTGCCGCTCCAGGCGCCGGGCAGCTTGTCCAGTCCCGCCTGTTCGCACGCGGCCTCCCGCTCCCCCGGCGCCGCCGCCGTCGCCGCCCGTACCGCCTCGTCCGCAGCATTCCCCGCGAGCGTGAAGGTGTACCCCAACAGCACGAACTGCCACAGCAACACCAGCGTGATCAGGATGAGCGGGGTCATCCCGAGGAACTCGACGGTGACCTGTCCGTCGTCCCCGCGGGACCGCCGAGACCCCGTCCGCCCGGCCCGCCCCACGGCGCCGCGGGACACGGCACGTGTGCCTGCGGGGAGCGTGCCCGCGGATAGCGCGCCAGCGGATAGTGCGCCTGCGGCGAGCACAGCCGCGGTGTTCATGCCCCCGGGAAGCGCGCCTGCGGTGCTCATCCGCCCGGGAAGCCGTCCCCTCGCACCCGGCCCTCCGGAGACCACGCCTCCGGCCTCGGTGGCGTCGGCCCGGGTGGTGCCAGCCCCGGTGGCGCCGACCGCGGTGGCGCCGACCGCCGAAACCCCGCCTCGCGGCTGTCCGCACCGGCCCACACCCGACCCGGCCGGCCGGCGCCCTTCGATCCGACGGCCCGGGTCGTCCGCAACCCGCCCCTCGATCCCACGGCCCGGGTCCGTAACGCACAACTCACGTCGACAACCCGGGGCGTCCGTGCAGCGCCCCTCGATCGGACGGCCCAGATCCGTAACGCACCCCTCGCACCGACAAGCCGCACGCCGACGCCCCCGATCCGCCGACCAGGCCCACGCCGCCGCGCTCACCTCCCCAGCTCCTTGCGTCGCCGGAAGGCCAACGCGCCGCGGTCCCGGCCGCCGTTGCGGTGGGAGTTGGACTCCGTGCCCTTGACCAGGCCGAGTTCGCCGGCGAGGGTCCACAGGGCCTGCTTGACCGTGCCCTTGGGGTCGAGTTCGTGGACCCGGCCCGCGTCCACCGCGCCCTGGAGCTCCTTGAAGTTCGCCGGGATCACGGTAGCCGCGACGCCCGTGCCGGTGATCTTCTGGATGAGCGCGGGCTGGATCTCCGTACCGCGGCTGTGGCGGTTGACGACGACGGTGGTCTCCTCGGCCTTGCGGACCTGGAGCCGGTCCCACATGCGCACGGCACGCTTGGCGCCGCGGACGGCGACCACGTCCGGGGTGGTGACGAGCAACGCCGTGTCGGCCATTTCCACGACCGCCGCGCCGGCCCCGCTGAGCTGGGCCCCGCAGTCCACGACGACGACCTCGTAGCGGGAGCGCAGGGCGCTGACGATCTGGCGGGCGGCGCGCTCGGTGACCTCCTCGCCGCGTTCGCCCTCGCCGGGGGCGAGCAGCAGCGCGAGGCCGGTGTCGTGGGAGAAGACGGCGTCGGCCAGGACGCGCGGGGAGATGTCGGTGATGGTGGCGAGGTCGACGACCGAGCGGCGGAACTGGACGTCCAGGTAGGAGGCGATGTCGCCGGTCTGCAGGTCCAGGTCGAGCAGGGCGGTGGTGCGCCCGGAGGCCTGGGCGGCGAGGGCGAGCTGGACGGCGGTGGTGGTGGCGCCGACCCCGCCCTTGGCCCCGCTGACGGTGACGACGGTGCCGCCGACGCCGGTGAACACGTCGGTGGCGGCGCCCAGGTGCCGTCGTACGCCCGTCGACCACTGGGCGACCGCGTGCACCCGGGTGGCGAGCTCCTCGTAGCCGAGCGGGAGGGAGATCAGGCCGCGGGCGCCGTAGTCCATGGCGGCCTGGAAGAGGCCGGGGCTGACGTCGGAGGTGACGAGGATGACGCCGACGGCCGGGAAGCGCAGGGCGACCTCGCGGATGAGTTCCAGGGCCGGGACGGGGCCGATGCGCTCATGGACGATCACGACTTCGGGCAGCTCGTCGATCGACTCCGACGCCAGTCGCGCGAGGGTGTCGATGAGCTGGGTGGAGTCGGTGACCGGGGCCACCGGCTCGGCGTCCGGGAGCTGGCTGAGCAGCGTGGTGAGGGAGCGGACCGCGTCCGCGTCGCCGACTGCCGGGAGGATCCTCGTGGGCATGGCGGCCTCTCACTTGTCCTTCGCGAGTTCGTACGTGCGCTCCTGCTCGGGCACGGTCCCGGTCTCGCCCGGGGCGACCAGCGCGAGCCGGACTCGCTTGGCGAACGACTCGGCGTAGGTGATGCGCTGGGCGTCGAGGGCGGAGAGCGCGAAGGTGATGGGGCGGGCCTCGGTGGCGGCGCGGGTGCGGTCGTCGGCGTCGGGCTGGAGCGGGGTGAGGTCGCCGACGTCCAGGACGCGCGCGTTCGTCACGATGATCTTGGACTGGTCGGGGTCACCCTCCTTCTGCCCCTCGAAGGTCGCGTAGACGTTGACCGCGGAGCCCGCCGTGATCTTGCCGGCGACACCGGTCGCCGCGTCGATCATGATGGCGATCTCCTGCTGTCCGGGCTGGAGCGCGGGCTGATCGACGATCATGTCGCTCTGGAGCAGCGAGCCCTTCTTCAGGGTCGTCACGGCGATCTTGTCGCGGATGGCGTCGAGGTCGGTGACCGCGTTCGCGGAGAGCCAGCGCTCGGGCATCTCGGTCTTCTCGAACTGCGCCGCGGTGAGCCGGGTGTAGGGCTCGATGTCCTTCTTGACCTCGTACGCCGTGACCTCGGGGCCGACCTTGGACTTCACGTCGTCGATGACGGAGAGCACGCCGGCGAAGGCCGCGAGGGCGCCCAGGACCGACAGGAGCAGGAGTATCACGCCGCGGCGCTGACGGGAGTTCATGAACCGTACAACCTCGTTGGGGGGCTCGGTCGAGCGGAATCGGGGACGGGGGCGATCCGGTACGGCTCACCCGGCGGGCAGTTGGTGCGGTCGCTGGTGCTGCGGTTGCTGATGCTGCGGCTGTTGCTGTGGGACGGGCGCCACGGGTGCGGTGGCCGAACAGAAGACGCACCGGTCTCCGATGACGTCGATACCGCACCAGTGACAGATGTTCTGCCGTACCGAGGTGACCAGTTGGTAAAGGACGGACAGGTCGGGCAGGAAGGTGCAGAACTCGATCAGCCTGCCGGTGCCCCACCACTCGGCGGACTCGGCGGGCAGCGGGGCCTCGCGCAGCCCCTGGATCCGCCAGGACTTGGCGAGCGTCCCGGAGACCCAGTCGGACTGGAGCTGGCCGCGGGCGACGAGCATCGAGGTGGCGAACTCCGGGCCCGCGAGGGCGGCGTCCGGGGCGATCCTGACGAGCTGGGGCTGGGGGTGGGCGAGCACGGCGAACTGACTGCCCGGAACCCAGGACTTGGCGTGCGACTTGAGCCCGACGGGGACCCGGTCGAGCTTGGCCACCGAGCCGAGGAGCGCGCCCGCGTGGAGGTAGTGGGTGAGCAGCCGGCCGGCCGAGGCGAGCACGCCGGGGCTGAGGTCGCAGGAGGCGAGCTGCCGCAACTGCCGGGCGAGGACGGCGAGTCCGAGCGGCGGCAGATCGGGCTGGAACAGGGCGATCCGGTCGCTCTCCAGGAGGGACCGCACGGTACGCAGCCGCTGGTCCACCGCCGGGGGCACGGCACGGGAGTACACGACGACCACATGGCCGTGCTGGTCGATCAACGCCTGGAGGAGGGCGAGCGAGTGGTCGAGCGGTTGCCGGTCGAGGCCGTCGAGCACGACGGCGGGCAGGGTCCGCTCGTCCTGCGCCGGCAGCGCCATGTCGGCGCCGGTCACTGCGATGGCAGTTGGCACGCGCAGCTCCCCGTATCCCATGCCCGAGGGTCCGACGGATCACTCCGGCGCACCCGGTCGACTTCACTGCGTGACTACCTGAGCACTGTAACCACGGCTCTGTGACCGGAGAACAGCGATTCTGTGACTTCCTGGCCGGTCTGACGGATCAAAAGGGGGCGATTACCGCCCAGATGGGGCGCACTTGCCACGTGCGCGAGCCGGAGAAAGGCAAGTTGCGCATCCATCCTCGACGCCCTTCTTGACAGCGGGATTGGTCTGGACCAACTCTCTTGTCATGCCCATACTCAGCAGAACACGGCTCTGGACGACGACCGCCGTCGCGGCCCTCGCCCTGGGGTTCGCGGGGCCGGCCGCCGCCGCGGACGTCAACAACGCGAAGAACGCCGGCTTCGAGTCCGGCCTGAGCAACTGGACCTGCTCGGCCAACAGCGGCACGACCGTCTCCTCCCCCGTGCACGGCGGCTCGGCCGCACTGAAGGCGACGCCGGCCGGACAGGACAACGCCAAGTGCGTCCAGACGGTGGCCGTGAAGCCGAACTCGACGTACACGCTGAGCGCCTGGGTGCAGGGCGGGTACGCCTACCTCGGCGCGACCGGCACCGGCACGACGGACGTGTCGACCTGGACCCCGGACTCCGCCTCCTGGAAGCAGCTGACGACCACCTTCACCGCGGGCTCCTCGACGACCTCGGTGACGGTGTACACGCACGGCTGGTACGGACAGGCGGCCTACTTCGCCGACGACGTGTCCGTCCACGGCCCGGACGGGGGCGGTGGCGGCGACCCGGCACCGACGGTCCCCGGGGCGCCGGGCGGCCTGACGGTGTCCGGTACGTCCTCCTCCTCGGTCTCCCTGGCCTGGAACGCGGTGTCGGGGGCCACGGGCTACAACGTCTACCGGGACGGCACGAAGGTCACCGCGGTGACCGGGGCCTCGGCGACGGTGACCGGGCTCGCCGCCTCGACGACGTACTCCTTCCAGGTCACGGCGACGAACTCGGCTGGCGAGTCGGGCAGGTCCGGGACCGTGACGGCGAAGACGGCCGCCTCGGGCGGCGGCGGGGGCACGGTGCCGCGGCACGCCGTCACCGGGTACTGGCAGAACTTCAACAACGGGGCGACGGTCCAGAAGCTGTCGGCCGTGCAGTCGCAGTACGACATCATCGCGGTGGCGTTCGCGGACGCGACGACGACTCCCGGTGCCGTGACCTTCAACCTCGACTCGGCCGGGCTCGGCGGGTACACGGTGGACCAGTTCAAGGCGGACATCAGGGCGAAGCAGGCCGCGGGCAAGAAGGTCATCGTCTCCGTGGGCGGCCAGAACGGCACGGTCGCGGTCAACGACACGGCCTCGGCGGCGAACTTCGCGAACTCGGTGTACGCGCTGATGCAGACGTACGGCTTCGACGGTGTCGACATCGACCTGGAGAACGGGCTCAACGCGACCTACATGTCGCAGGCGCTGCGCTCGCTCGCCGCGAAGGCCGGCAGTTCGCTGGTGCTCACGATGGCACCGCAGACGATCGACATGCAGTCGACGTCCAACGCGTACTTCCAGACCGCGCTGAACGTGAAGGACATCCTCACCGTCGTCAACATGCAGTACTACAACAGCGGTTCGATGCTGGGGTGCGACGGCAAGGTCTACTCCCAGGGTTCGGTGGACTTCCTGACCGCCCTGGCCTGCATCCAGCTGGAGGGCGGACTGTCACCGTCCCAGGTCGGACTGGGCCTGCCGGCGTCGACCAGCGGGGCGGGCAGCGGTTACGTCTCCCCGACCGTGGTGAACAACGCGCTCGACTGCCTCACCAGGGGCACGGGCTGCGGTTCCTTCAAGCCCTCCAGGACCTACCCCGACCTCCGCGGCGCCATGACCTGGTCGACGAACTGGGACGCGGCGGCGGGCAACGCGTGGTCCAACACGGTGGGACCGCACGTGCACGCCCTGCCGTAGCGAGACCGGCCGCCTGCTTCTAGACCAGCGGCCGGTAGTACCCGAGCACCGGGGCCAGTTGGGCGAACCACTCGCCCAGCCGGTCCCGGTTCTTCGCGTCGACCACGCACTCGTAGAAGCGGCCGTCGAGGTGGATGACGGCCATCATGAGGGTCTTGCCGTTGGGGCCGGCCTTGTAGTGGACGCTGCGGATCTCGTGCCAGGGGAACTCGGCGGAGTGGCCGTGGTCCTCGAAGGCGACGCCCGCGGAGTCGACGACGACGGAGTTGTGGCGGTCCACCGCCATGAACTCCGGTCCCTCGGCAACCGGTGGGGACGGTGGCCGCCCGGTGAACGCCGACGGCGGCGGGGGCGGGCCGAAGCCCGCGGGGGCCGTACCCGGTGGGGGCTGGTGGCCGTAGGGCGGTGGCTGGGTGGTCATCGTGGTGGGCCCCTGGGTGGTGGTGTCGTACGGAGCCGAGGATAACCACCGGGTCACCGGCCCGCCCGGGGCGTCAGAAGAACTCCGACCACGGCTGGTCCCAGATCTGCTTCACGCACAGGACCAGGAACAGCAGGCCCGCGATCGCCAGCATGGCGTTGCTGAGGGGGCCGTTGCGCCACTGCCGGGGCGTGCGGGAGGTGTTCAGCAGCCACATCAGCGTGCCGGCCAGGAAGGGGAGGAAGGCGGCGCCGAGGACGCCGTAGATGATCACCAGGCGGAAGGGCTGGCCCTGGAAGAGCAGGACCATCGGCGGGAAGGTCAGCCAGAGCAGGTACACGCGGAAGGGCCAGGAGCGCTCGCGCGAGCCGGAGGCGACCTCCTGGCCCGAGGCGGCCGCCTGTCCGCGGCCGCGGTAGCGCGCCACGAAGTCCGCGAACATCAGGCTCACGCCGTGCCAGACGCCGATCAGCGAGGTGAACGAGGTGGCGAAGAACCCGATCAGGAAGAACTTGGCGGTGGCCGAGCCGTACTCGTCCTCCAGGATGTCGCTGAGCTGGATGAGCCCCTTGTCGCCGCTCGCGATCGCGACGTTTGCACTGTGCAGCAGTTCCGCGCCGACGAAGAGCATGGCGACGACGAAGATGCCGGTGGTGATGTAGGCGACCCGGTTGTCGAGCCGCATCACCTTCATCCAGCCGGTGTCGGTCCAGCCCTTGGCGTTGACCCAGTAGCCGTACGCGGCGAGTGTGATGGTGCCGCCCACGCCGCCGATCAGGCCCAGGGTGTTGAGGATGGAGTCCTTCTCGTCGGGCAGCACGGGCAGCAGGCCCGCGAAGGCGTCGCCCAGGTTCGGGGTGACCCGGATCGCCAGGTACACCGTCACCACGAACATGACGCCCACCAGGAGCGTCATGACCTTCTCGAAGACCGCGTACTTGTTGAACCAGACGAAGACCAGGCCGACAAGACCGCAGGCGATGGCCCACCATTCGAGGTCCATCACGTCCGGGAACAGCGCCTGGAGCGGCAGCGCGCTCGACGACATCGCCGCCGCGCCGTACACGAAGCCCCAGATCACCACGTAGACGGCGAAGAACCAGGTGGTCCAGCGGCCCAGGCTCGCCCAGCCGTCGAACAGGGTGCTGCCGGTGGACAGGTGCCAGCGGCCCGCCGCCTCCGCCAGGGAGATCTTGACGAGGCAGCCGATCACCGCGGCCCACAGCAGGGTGTAGCCGAAGTTGCTGCCCGCGATGAGCGTGGCGACCAGGTCACCGGCGCCCACGCCGGTCGCGGCCACGACGATCCCCGGGCCGATGTAGCGCCAACTGGACCTGCGCGGTACGGAGTTCGCCTCACCGGTCACTGTGTTGTCCGTGGTGTCCGCCATGAAGGTCAAGAAACCCCAAAGATCGCCGCCCGGCAAGAGGGCGTGCGGTGAAGGAAGTCGGCACGGTTTCACGCCATCACACCCTGGTCCACTCTTGACCTGGTCATGCCATAAGTGGACGATGTGCCGCACACCCGCACCGGCAGCACGTCGCTGAGACACCCCGCTCCACTCCCCCACTTCCGGAGATCCCGGAACCCTGGAGAACACAGGAGACTTCATGCGACTTCGCACACGCGGTTCCGGCGTCCTCGGCGCCAGACGCTCCGCCGCCCTCGCCGCCGTTCTTGCCCTCGCCCTCGCCGCCCCGCTCTCCGCGAACGCAGACAGCGCCCCGAAGCGGGCACCGGGCAGCGAGGACGTACGCCAGTACGAGATCCACCAGCAGACAACCCCCGTGACCCGTACGGCGATCCAGCAGACCGGAGTGACGGTCGACGAGGCGGACGAGGAGACCGTCGTGGTCTCCGGCCGCGCGGACCAGATCAGGAAGCTGCGCGGTCTCGGCTACGAGGTGACAGCCCTCGGCGCCGCCCCGGACCGGGCCGCGGAGGACGAGGCCCGGCTCTTCGACTTCCCCTCGGCCGACTCTCGCTACCACAACTACGCCGAGATGAACGCCGAGATCGACCAGCGTCTCGCCGCCTACCCGAACATCATGAGCAAGCGGGTCATCGGCACGTCGTACCAGGGCCGGGACATCGTCGCCATCAAGATCAGCGACAACGTGGCGACCGACGAGGCCGAGCCCGAGGTGCTGTTCACCCACCACCAGCACGCCCGCGAGCACCTCACCGTCGAGATGGCCCTGTACCTGCTGCGCGAACTCGGCGCGGGCTACGGGAGCGACTCACGGG
The DNA here is from genome assembly GCF_029893805.1 of Streptomyces sp. SAI-135. Classification (NCBI taxonomy): domain Bacteria; kingdom Bacillati; phylum Actinomycetota; class Actinomycetes; order Kitasatosporales; family Streptomycetaceae; genus Streptomyces; species Streptomyces sp. SAI-135. The sequence continues at coordinate 5,839,658 of NZ_JARXYP010000002.1, read as the reverse complement.
TGACGAACATGGTGAACAACCGCGAGATCTGGATCGTCCCCGACCTCAACCCGGACGGCGGCGAGTACGACATCGCCTCCGGCTCCTACCGCTCCTGGCGCAAGAACCGGCAGCCCAACTCCGGTTCGTCGGCGGTCGGTACGGACCTCAACCGCAACTGGGCCTACCGCTGGGGCTGCTGCGGCGGCTCGTCCGGGTCCACGTCCTCCGAGACCTACCGGGGTACGGCCGCCGAGTCGGCGCCCGAGGTCAAGGTGGTCGCCAACTTCGTGCGCAGCCGGGTCGTCGGCGGCGTGCAGCAGATCAAGACCAACATCGACTTCCACACGTACAGCGAACTGGTGCTGTGGCCCTACGGGTACACCTACTCCGACACGGCGACCGGGATGACCGCGGACGACAACGCCGTGTTCAAGGCGGTCGGGCAGAAGATGGCCGCGAGCAACGGCTACACGCCGGAGCAGGCGAGCGACCTGTACATCACCGACGGGTCGATCGACGACTACCTCTGGGGCACGCACAAGATCTTCTCGTACACCTTCGAGATGTACCCGTCGTCGAGTTCCGGCGGCGGCTTCTACCCGCCCGACGAGGTCATCGAGCGGGAGACGTCACGCAACCGGGACGCGGTGCTGCAACTGCTGGAGAACTCGGACTGCATGTACCGGTCCATCGGGAAGCAGGCGCAGTACTGCTAGGGGTCCGTGGGTACCCGCGCCCCTAGTCGGATTCCGCCGACTCCTCTTCGAAGTACTCGTCCATCACCGCGTCCAACTGCTCGTCCCACTTGGCGAAGTCGGATCGTGAGGCCGCCTCGATCTCGATCGGGTACCAGCGGCGGTCCGGGGTGTGGACCGTGACGGTGTACCGCTTGCCGAACCGGGGCGTCTCCGTCTCGACCGCGCCGATCTCGTCCCAGCGGAACTCGCAGGACTGGTCGTCGAGGGCGAGGCGGACGCCCCGGTGGTCGGCGACGATCCGCGCGCGGCGGTCGGAGGCCTCGAAGACGGGCCCGTCGAAGGTCTCCTCCTCGACGGGCTCTTCGGCAGACTCCTCGACGACCTCCTCCGAAGTCACCTCCGCGTCCTCCGGGACGGACTCCGCCTCGCCGGACACGGGTGAGGTGAGCCCGGGGATGTAGGCCGGGTCGAATCCGGCGCCTTCCAGGGGCTGGCTGCTCGAACCTATGCGCTGCTCCACAGCGGGCAGTATGGTCGACGATCCTGTGCCCGGCACAGTCGGCCCCTACATCGTTATCGGACGCCTACACGAAGACGCTCAGTACGGCCGCCACCGCGAACCCGGCCACCGACAGCACCGTCTCCAGCACGGTCCACGTCTTCAACGTGTCGCGTTCGCTGATGCCGAAGTACTTGGCGACCATCCAGAAGCCGCCGTCGTTGACGTGCGAGGCGAAGATGGAGCCGGCCGAGATGGCCATGATGACGAGGGCGACGAAGGCCTGGGAGTGGTGGCCCTCCGACAGGAGCGGCGCCACGATGCCCGCGGTGGTCACGATCGCGACGGTCGCCGAGCCCTGGGCGACCCGCAGGACCACCGAGATCAGGTACGACAGCACGAGCACCGGCAGGCCGACGTCGTTGAAGGTGTCCGAGAGCGCCTGGGCGACCCCGCTGGCCTTCAGGACCGCGCCGAAGACACCGCCCGCGCCGACGACGAGCAGGATGTTGCCGACCGGCTTGAGGGACGCCGTCGACACCGTCTCCAGCGACCTGCGGGACCAGCCGCGGCGGATGCCGAGCAGGTAGTAGGCGAGGACCAGGGCGATCGTCAGCGCCACGAAGGGGCTGCCGAAGAACTCGATGACCGAGCGGCCCGTGGAGGGGTCGAACGCGATCGAGGAGAACGTGGCGGCGAGGATCAGGACGAGGGGCGTACCGATGATGCCGAGGACCGTGCCGAGGGACACGGGGTCCTCCCGCGGTACGACTCCCTGCGCGCGCTGCTCCTCGATCACGGCCTGCCTGGCCTCCGCGGCCGCCTCCACCATGTCCTGCGGTACGGCGACGAAGATGCGCCGGCCGACCCACGCGGAGAACGCCCACGCGGCCAGCACCGCCGGGATGCCGCAGACGATGCCCATCAGGATGACCCAGCCGAGGTCCACGTGGAGCAGGCCGGCGGCCGCGACCGGGCCCGGGTGCGGCGGCAGGAAGGCGTGGGTCATCGACAGGCCCGCCAGCAGCGGCAGGCAGTAGAGCAGGATCGACTTGCCGCTGCGCTTGGCCGCCGCGTACACGATGGGCGCGAGCACGAAGATGCCGACGTCGAAGAAGACCGGGATGCCGAAGACGAGGCCGGTGAGGCCCATGGCGAGGGGCGCCCGCTTCTCCCCGAAGAGGTTCAGCAGCCGGGACGCCAACACCTCGGCGCCGCCGCTGACTTCGAGGATCGCCCCGAGCATGGTGCCCAGGCCGATGATGATCGCGACATGGCCGAGGATGCCTCCCATCCCGGACTCGATGGTGGACACGGCGTCCGACCGCTGGACGGTGCCGAAGAGTTCGGTGACCGAGAGGCCCGCGAGCAGGCCGACGGCTATGGAGACGCCGAGCAGGGCGACGAAGGGCTGGAGTCTGACCTTGATGATCAGGAAGAGCAGCAGGGCGATACCGAGGGCGGCGACCGTGAGGAGGCCCGCGGTGCCGTCGACGAGGAGGAGCAGGCCACCGGTGTGCGGAGGTGTCTCGGTGGTCGCGGCGAGCGGTAGGGACATGGGGGTCCTCTGCGTAAGTCCATGGAGCTTTCGGGCAGGGGGGATCGCGGCACGGCACCGCGAGAGGTGCCGTGCCGTGTGCGGCGTGCGGGAGTCGGGGGTGCGTCAGCCGAGGACGGCGAGCGCGTCGATCTCGATGAGCAGGCCCGCGGGCAGACCGACGTAGACCGTCGTGCGCGCGGCGGGAGGCTGGGTGAGGCCCTGCTCCTCGAAGTAGGTGTTGTAGATCGAGTTCATCTCGGCGAAGTGGTCGACGTCCGTCAGATAGACGCGGATCATCATCACGTCGTCCCAGGAGGCGCCGCCCTCCTCCAGGATCGCCTTGACGTTGGCGAGGGTCTGGAGGGTCTGCTCGCGCAGGGTGGGCCCGGCGGGCGTGGGCGGCTTGCCCTCCTCGGCCGGCAGGAAGCCGACCTGGCCGGCGACCTGGAGGATGTTGCCCTTGCGCACCCCGTGGGAGAACTTCGCGGGCGGAGTGGTGTGGGTGCTCGGGGTGAGCGCGGTCTTGTCCGTCATACGGGGTCCTTAGCTGTTGTTCTGCCGGAGTACTCGCCGCTGATGGCGTCGGCCGTACGGCGGACCTGCGGGAGGAGGGTGAGGAGTTCCTCGGCGGTGACGACGACGTTCGGCGCGGAGACCGACATCGCGGCGACGACCCTGCCGTCGGCGCCGCGGACGGGGGCCGCGACGCAGTTGATGGACTCCTCGTGGCCACCGAGGTCGGTGGCCCAGCCCTGTTCGCGCACGCGCTCCAGCTCCTTGAGGAAGGCAGGGGCGTTGGGTGTCGAACGGGCCGTGTACAGGGGGTAGTCGAGCTTGTCCGCGAGGGCGTGCCGCTCGGCCTCGGGCAGATCGGCGAGCAGCAGCTTGGCGACAGCGGCGACGGTGATGGCGACCGGTTTGCCGATCCGCGAGTACATCCGCACCGGGTAGCGGCTCTCGACCTTGTCGATGTAGAGCACTTCGTCCTCCTCGTACACGGCGAGGTGGACGGTGTGGCCGCACTGCTCGTTCAGCCGTACGAGGTGGGGGTGGGCGATCTCGCGGATGTCGAGGTTCTCCATGGCCTCCTGGGCGAGCGCGATGAGGCGGGCGCCCAGGCGGTAGCGCTGGTCGGACTGCCGGTAGACCATGCCGTGTTCGTGGAGCGTGCGGAGGAGTCGCAGCGCGGTGGACTTGTGGACGCCGAGGCGGTCGGCGACCTGTCCGAGGTCGGCGGGGCCCTCGGCGAGCAGCGGCAGGATGCTGAGTGCTCGGTCGACGGTCTGGCTCATGGGGTGCGTACCTCCTCCGGGGCCCTGTCGGCTTGCGTCCAGCCGGGGCCGAGTCGAAGTGTCCCCCACGTGTCGTCGTCGAGGGCGGCGAGGCGGTCGGCGTGTGCGCGGGCGGGGGGTACGGCGAGGTCGCCGGGGACGGTGAGCGCGGCGGCGGCCCAGAGGTGGCCGTGTCTCAGCCGGTCCTTCACAGGGAGGCCGCGAAGGGTCGCGGAGAGGAACCCGGCGGCGAAGGCGTCACCGGCACCGGTGGTGGCGACGACGTCGACGGAGAGGGCGGGAACGAAGGTGACGTGAGCTTCGGCTGGTCGGGAGTGGGTGTCGCCCGTCGCAGCCGAAGTGGCGTGCGTGGACCCACCTGGGGGCGCGGGGAACTGCGCGACCAGCCCACCACCACCCGCCGCCGAAACGAATGCCGTAGCCCCCCGTCCTCCTTGCTTCACCACCAGCACCCCGGGCTCGGGCAGCACCCGACGAACAGCCGCCGGACCCCCCGTGACCCCCCACGCCTCCTCCGCCTCGTCCTCCCCGACGAACACGATGTCGGCCCCCCGCGCCAGCTCCAGCAGCACCCGTGGACCCTCCGCGTCCCGCCACAGCCCGGCCCGGTGATTGACGTCGAAGGACACGAGCGGACGTCCCGGCGCGGGAGTCATCAGCTCACGCACCAGCTCCAGGCACCCGGAGGACAACGCGGCGGTGATCCCCGACAGGTGCAGCACCCGCCCCGCCCGTACCGCCGACAGGTCCACGTCGGCCACGGACATGGCGGAAGCGGCGGACCCCGCCCGGTAGTAGGCGACCTCGTGCCCGTCCGAGCCCCGGTCCCCCGCCGTACGGAAGTACACCCCCGTGGGCCGCGAAGCGTCACGGCCGACCGCCGAGACATCGACCCCGTACCCCGCGATCGTCTCGACCAGGTGATCCCCGAACCCGTCCGCCCCGACCCGGCTGACCCATCGGACAGCGAACCCGGCGGCCGCCAGCCCGCAGGCCACGTTCGACTCCGCCCCGCCGATCGCCCGGTCGAAGGACGGCACGTCGGCGAGCCGTCCCGGCCGGGTGGGCAGGAACGTGACCATGGACTCGCCGAGCGCGACGACGTCCACGGCGTCGGGGGCATTCACGATGGTCGTAGCTCCTTCATTGACCCGGCGTTGGCGTGGATGTTAGACAGCAGTCAGCGATATACGCAATGCACGTTGCACATACTGCAACGCACCCTTCAGGGAGGCCCCGTGTCCGGTTCCGAAGCGCTCGCCCGCCTCACGGAGGACCGCGTCGACCACCGCTTCAAGGGCCTCCCCCCGGACGCGGACGGCCTGACCGTCGCCGAGCTCACCGCCCAGCGCCGCAACCTCTTCACCGACGGCTTCACGACCCCCGTGCTCGCCCTGTCGGCCGAGCGCCTGGAGCACAACCTGGCGCTCATGGAGTCGTACGCCACCCGCCACGGCCTCGCCTTCGCCCCGCACGGCAAGACGACCATGGCCCCCCAGCTCTTCCAGCGGCAGCTCGAGCGCGGCGCCTGGGGCATCACCCTGGCCGTGCCCCACCAGGTGCGGGTCGCGCGGGCGTACGGCGTCCAGCGGGTCTTCCTCGCCAACGAACTGGTGGACCCGGCGGCCCTGAGGTGGATCGCCGGCGAGCTGGCGGACGACGAGGACTTCCGCTTCGTCTGCTACGTCGACTCCGTGCGCGGGGTCGAGCTGATGGACGCGGCCCTGCGGGGGAGCGCCCGCCCCGTGGACGTCGTCGTCGAACTCGCCGCCGGTGCGGGCGCCCGCACCGGTGTCCGCACGGAGGCGGAGTGCGCGGCCGTCGCCGACGCGGTCGCGGCCACCGGGACACTGCGGCTCGTCGGGGTCGCCGGGTACGAGGGCGAGGTCCCCGGCGCGGACCCGGAGCGCGTGCACGCCTGGCTGCGCCGGCTCGTCGCCCTGGCCGCCGACTTCGACAAGGCGGGACGGTTCGCGGCGGAGGGGCTCGACGAGATCGTGGTCAGCGCCGGCGGCAGCGCCTGGTTCGACGCGGTCGCCGACGTCTTCGCCGAGATCCCCGAACTCTCCCGCCCGGTCCTGAAGTTGCTCCGCTCGGGCGCCTACGTCTCGCACGACGACGGCCACTACCGCAAGGTGACCCCCTTCAACCGGATCCCCGAGGAGGGCGCCCTGGAGCCCGCGTTCCGGCTGTGGACGCAGATCGTCTCGCGCCCCTCCCCCGGCCAGGCCTTCGCCAACGCGGGCAAGCGGGACGCGGCCCACGACCTCGACCTCCCCTTCGCGCAGGTGGTGCGGCGGGGCGGCACCGAGCGCCCGGCCACCGGCATCGAGGTGACCGCGCTCTCCGACCAGCACGCCTGGCTGGCCACCGCCCCCGACGCCGACCTGGAGGTCGGCGACTGGCTGGGCCTCGGCCTCTCCCACCCGTGCACGTCCTTCGACAAGTGGCAGCTGATCCCGGTGACGCAGGCCGACGGCACGGTCGTCGAATACGTCCGCACGTTCTTCTGAGACGCGAAGGGAGCCCGGAGATGGAAGAGCTCGTCATCAGGGACGCGGACGTCGTCGACGGCAGCGGCGCCCCCTCCTACCGCGCCGACGTGGTCGTGGACGGCGGCCGGATCGTGTCGATCGTCAAGGAGGCGGCCGACGCGGGCTGCCAGCGCCCCAAGGCCCGCAGGGAGCTGGACGCCGAGGGTCTCGTCCTCTCCCCCGGCTTCATCGACATGCACGCCCACAGCGACCTGGCCCTGCTGCGCGACCCCGACCACAGCGCCAAGGCCGCGCAGGGGGTCACGCTCGAAGTCCTGGGCCAGGACGGGCTGTCGTACGCCCCGGTCGACGACCGCACCCTGGAGGAGGTCCGCCGGGCCATCTCCGGATGGAACGGCCACGGCGACGACATCGACTTCGACTGGCGCACGGTCGGCGAGTACCTGGACCGCCTGGACCGGGGCATCGCCGTCAACGCGGCCTATCTGATCCCCCAGGGCGCGGTCCGCGCGCTCGTCGTCGGCTGGGAGGACCGCGAGGCGACCCCCGAAGAGCTGGACCGTATGCGCCGGTTGATCGCGGAAGGCATGGAACAGGGCGCGGTGGGGATGTCGTCCGGACTGACCTACACCCCCGGCATGTACGCCGAGGACGCCGAACTCACCGAGCTGTGCCGGGTGGTGGCCCGGTACGGCGGCTACTACTGCCCCCACCACCGCTCGTACGGAGCGGGGGCCCTGGAGGCCTACGCGGAGATGGTCGCCCTGACCCGGGAGGCCGGCTGCTCACTCCATCTCGCCCACGCCACCATGAACTTCGGCGTGAACGAGGGCCGGGCGCCGGAACTGCTGGCCCTCCTGGACGAGGCCCTGGCGTCGGGCGCGGACATCAGCCTGGACACCTACCCCTACACCCCGGGGTGCACCACGCTCGTGTCGCTGCTGCCCAGCTGGGCGAGCGAGGGCGGTCCCGAGGAGATCCTCAAGCGGCTCGCGGACGACGAGACCTCGGAGCGCATCCGCCACCACCTCGAAGTAACCGGCTCGGACGGCTGCCACGGGGTGCCGATGGAGTGGGACACGATCGAGATCGCGGGGGTCACGGATCCCGCGCTGTCGCAGTACGTGGGCCGCCGTCTGGACGGCTGGGCGACCGCCCGTCACCTGCTCCTCACCGACCGGCTGGCTCCCTCGATCCTCCAGCACGTCGGCCATGAGGAGAACGTCCGCACGATCATGCGGCACCGGGTCCACACCGGCGGCTCCGACGGCATCCTTCAGGGCGCCAAGCCGCACCCCCGGGCCTACGGCACGTTCCCGCAGTATCTCGGCACGTACGTGAGGCAGTTGGGCGTGCTGTCCCTGGAGGAGTGCGTCGCCCACCTCACCTCCCGCCCGGCGTCCCGCCTCCGCCTGCCGGACCGCGGCCTGGTCAAGGAGGGCCACCGGGCCGACCTGGTCCTCTTCGACCCGGAGACAGTGGCCCCGGGCTCGACCTTCGAGAACCCCCGCCAACTGCCGACGGGTATCCCACATGTCCTGATCGACGGCAAGTTCGTGATCGAGGACGGCGAACGCACGGAGGTCCTGGCGGGCAGGGCGGTCCGTCGCAGTCCCATGCAACGGAACACCCGACTCCCTTAGGGGCGCGGGGAACTGCGCGACAAGCCACAACGGACCCGCACCCGCCGCACAACCCCTCGTGGCACCCCTGTAGGCGCTACGGCTTAGGCAACGTGCACGCGCTCGCGTTCAGGTTCAGCTGATTCCCCGTGGTGAAGCAGGCGGGGATGTTGTAGATCTCCTGGGCGTAGTTGATGCCCTCGCGGACGGTGACGTTGCCGTTGGCGTCGACCTCGCACGGGTTGTTCTCCGTGCACCGCTCACCGTCCTCGTTGCCGGTGTTGTTGACGGCGACGACCTTGCCGGTGGCCTGGTCGATCACCGGCGAGCCCGAGGTGCCGCCGATGGTCTGGCAGGCGGAGGTGTAACGGACCGAGTCCTTCCAGGTCCAGTCGCCCTCCTTCAGGCGGTACACGAACCCGTCGATGTTGCAGCTGTAGAGCCGCTTCCAGTACCCGGAGGCCACGGTGATGGCGGTCCCGGCGGTCGGGTGCGTGTCCTGCACCGTGAGCGCGGAGATCCCGTACGAGTTCTTGATCGACGCGTACGTGCTGGTGAGCTGGTAGATCGACACGTCCGTGTCGGTCATCGTGCCGTAGGCGAGCTTGCTGGCGCGCAGCGTGGCGACCCGGGTGCCGGAGGAGTTGAGCAGTCCGAAGCTGCGGCTGGACGCCTGGTTGGTGAGCACCTCGCCCGGCGCGGGGAAGCCGGTGGTGAGGCAGTGCCCGTTGCTGAGGACCAGCGCCGGGTCGGTGTCCAGGGAGTTCGGGAACCGGATGACCGAACCCGAGCAGTTGCTGAGCGAGACGGTCCCGGCGAGGGTCACGGCCTTGAGGCCGGGCGACTGTGACGTGACCTGGGACAGGGCGGCGGTGGCGGACGTGACCACGTCGTGGACCGTGGAGACGGGGGTGTCCGTGTCGATGCTCTTGCCGACGCCGGAGGCGGCGGGTTCGGCGGCGACCGCGGGTGCCGCGCCCATCCCGGCAAGTGCCAGGGCGCTGAGCGCTGCGACGAGAGGCTTTCTCATGTGGGGGTCCCCTCTTGCGACTTGGGCGACCGGAAATCTTCCGGCCGCCCGTGAGTTTGTCATGAACATTGTGAAGAAGGGTGGTCGCTGGGGCAAGAAGTTGTGCCGAGCCCGCGCCTCTCGACGGGCGACACCTCCACATCCGGGACGGCACGAACCCGCCCGCCTGCCGTCCGCGAGCTCAACTTACCCACCGGAGGGGCTACTTGGGCCTCTTCGTGCCGCCCTGTCCGCGCCCCTTGCCGTCGGAGTTGCCCGGAGCGCCGGCGGTGGTCGTGGCGTCGCCCGCCGAGGGATCGGCCGAGGTGTCCGAGGAGGCCGTGGCCGACGGGGTCCCGCTCGTCCCCGCCTGCCCGGACGCGTCCCCGGAGGCGCTCGCACCGGATGCGCCGGACGCGCCGGACGCGCCGGAGCCGGACGCCGGCTCACCGGAGGCCGTCGAACCCGGGGCCGCCGGACCGGTGGAGGAGTCCGGGTCCGTGGCGCCGCCCGTCCCCGCGGAGGCCGAGGGCGCACCGCTCCCCGGGGCGCGCTCGGAGTCGGAGGAGGAGCCGAACAGGGACACTCCCGCGATCAGAGCCGCCGCCCCGACCGCTCCGACGGCCACGACCACCCGGCGCGAGCGCCGGCCGTCCCGGTCGCGGGCGGCCCGCCGACGGGCCGCCCGGCCGACGGGATCCGGCCCGCTCGGTTCCGGGTCGGCGTATTCCGGCCGGGCGGGCTCGACCGCGGGGAGCTCGGCCGTCGTGTCGTACGCCGTCTGCCAGCCGTGCGCGGCCGCGGGGTCCGGGTACTCGTCGTACGCCGGGGTCGCCGCTGGCTGCGGCTGGTAGACCTTCGGTGCCCCGGACTCGTATTCGACTGGCCTCGACATGGCGATGGATTCTAGGGACGGATGAGGCGGCTGGGACAGCTACCGGCGATAACAGTCCAAACCGACGCGTCTCACGTGGCGGAAAACACGACCCGATGAGCGTTACCGGGCCGTAAGCTCCCAGACATGCAGGTGATCCAGTCGACCAAGCTCGCCAATGTCTGTTACGAGATCCGGGGCCCGGTTCTCGAGGAGGCGATGCGCCTGGAGGCGGCCGGGCACCGCATCCTCAAGCTGAACACGGGCAACCCCGCCGCCTTCGGGTTCGAGGCGCCGCCGGAGATCCTGGAGGACGTCCTCCGCAACGTCTCGACGGCCCACGGCTACGGCGACGCCAAGGGGCTGCTCGCCGCGCGCCGGGCCGTCGTCATGCACAACCAGACCATCGGCATCGAGACCGACGTCGAACACGTCTTCATCGGCAACGGCGTCTCCGAGCTGATCGTGATGGCCATGCAGGGCCTGCTCGACGACGGCGACGAGGTCCTCGTACCGGCCCCCGACTACCCGCTGTGGACGGCCGCGGTCTCGCTCTCCGGCGGCACCGCCGTCCACTACCGCTGCGACGAGCAGTCCGACTGGATGCCCGACCTCGCGGACGTGGAGCGCAAGGTCACCGACCGCACCAAGGCGCTCGTCATCATCAACCCCAACAACCCCACGGGCGCGGTCTACGACGAGACCATGATCAAGGGGCTGACCGACATCGCCCGCCGGCACAACCTGCTGGTCTGCTCGGACGAGATCTACGACAAGATCCTCTACGACGGCGCCACGCACACCCCGACGGCCTCGATCGCCCCGGACCTGCTCACCCTCACCTTCAACGGCATGTCGAAGGCGTACCGGGTGGCGGGCTACCGGGTGGGCTGGATGTCGATCTCCGGCCCGCGCGCGCACGCCGACTCCTACATCGAGGGCCTGACCGTCCTGGCCAACATGCGCCTGTGCGCGAACATGCCGGGACAGCACGGCGTGGTCGCCGCGCTCAGCGGACGGCAGTCGATCAACGACCTCGTGCTGCCGGGCGGGCGGCTCGTCGAGCAGCGGGACGTGGCGTACGAGCTGCTGACGCAGATCCCCGGGGTGAGCTGCGTGAAGCCGAAGGGGGCGCTGTACCTCTTCCCGCGTCTCGACCCCAAGGTCTTCAAGATCAAGGACGACCGGCGGATGGTCCTGGACCTGCTGCGCCAGGAGAAGATCATGGTCGTCCAGGGCTCCGGCTTCAACTGGCCCGAGCCGGATCACTTCCGGGTGGTGACCCTGCCGACGGTCGGTGATCTGCGGGACGCCGTGGGGAGGATCGGCAACTTCCTGGACGGGTACGGCCAGCCGTAAACCTCGTCGGCACCCGATCTTTTTGGTTCGCTCAACTTTAGACGGAATCTAAGCTAGGATGGTTTCCTGACTGCACAGGAGGCCATCCCATGTACGAACCGATCCGCACCAAGTCGGTCCACTCCACGATGGCCGACGCCCCCACCGACTTCCCCCACCGCTCCCGTGAGGAGGAGCTGGACATCCAGCTCGCGGGCCATCTCGCCGCACTGCTCGCCGTCACGGACGAGCTGCGTGCGCTGGCCCCGTCCGCCGATCTGGACACCGCGGCCGAGCGGCTCGCCGAACAGGTGGCCCGGCTGCGCGGCGGAGGCGTACCGGCCCGTGCGTCCCTGACCTCCCTCGACCCGAACCCCCGCGCCGGCGACCTGCACCGGCGCGCCCACGCGGTGGCGGGCCGCGCGCTGCTCGTGGCGGCGTCCCGGGCGGACACGGCGGCGGCGATCCTGGCGGCGGAGCGGATGGACGCGCACAGCGCGGCTCTGGCTCTGGCCGACCCCCGGGAACTCGCCGCCCACTGAGCCGTACGGCTCCTCTGATCGGCCCCGGTCCGCGCGCATCCGCAGCGACGTGCGGACCGGGTGCCATGCACTGCGTTGGCTTGGGCCGGGCGCCTGCTCGCCGTGGTGTTCGCGTTGTCCGGCGGGTGCGGGTTCGTTGTGGCTTGGCGCGCAGTTCCCCGCGCCCCTCAGGGCGTTGCCGTGCCGGGGCCGGTACACCCCCCGTTCATCCTCCGGGGCGCCTGAGCGTCGTGGGGATCTTGTTCGGTTGGCGGGTGCGGGTTCGTCGTGGCTTGTCGCGCAGTTCCCCGCGCCCCTGAGGGCGTTGCAGTGCCGGGGCCGGTACGTCACCCCCCGTTCATCCTCCCCGCCGGGGAATGTTGGGTTCCGGGAGCACCCTGCCCATGTGAGACGAATCGTAGGGATCGTCCTCGCGGTTCTGCTGGTCGGCGGTGTGGTGGCAGCCGTCGTGGCGGGTCGCAGCAGTGAGGACAAGGGCACGGCAACGAAGACCGTGCAGGGAGTGATCGGGTCGGAGAAGGCGGAGTTCTTCTCGGATCCCGACGTGGTGAAGGCCCTTGCCGCCAAGGGCTGGACCGTGAAGGCCGAGACCTCCGGGTCCTGGGCCATGGAGGGGCTGGACCTGGGCGGGTACGACTTCGCCTTCCCGTCCAGCCAGGCGCCGGCCGCCGAACTCGCCTCGAAGTACGAGGTGCGGGGGACCCTCCCGCGCCCCTTCTACTCGCCGCTGGTCGTCGTGGCGCACAAGAGCGCCGCCCAGGTCCTCGCGGGCAACGGCCTGGCCACCCTGGACGCCGAGCACCGCGGCACCCTCAAGATGGCCGCCTACCTGGACGCCGCCCGCGCGGACCGCACCTGGCAGCAGCTCAGGGGCGCGGGGAAGTACGGGGAGCTGACCGGCACCCTCTACCTCTCCAGCACCGACCCGGAGACCTCGAACTCCGGCGCCCTGTACCTCGCCGCCGCCTCGTATGTGGCGAACGGCGGCAAGGTCGTCGCGAGCGGCCGCGAGATCACCCGGACGACTCCCCTGCTGCACAAGCTCGTCAGTGTGCAGGGCGCCCAGCAGTCCAGCACGGACGCGGCCTTCCGGGACTTCGTCAGCGGCGCCGGCAATCCGCTGGTCCTGGTCTACGAGTCCCAGGTCGCCTCCCTCCTCGCGGACGGGCAGCACCCCGACGACCTGGTCGTCCTCTACCCGGACACCACCGTCAACAGCGACCACACGGTCGTACCGCTGACCGAGAACGGCCTGGCGCTCGCCGGACTGCTCGCCACCGACCCGCGGCTGCGGGCGCTGGAGGTCCGGCACGGGTTCCGGCCCCAGGGCGAGGCCACCGGGTTCGCCTCGGCGGCCACCTATCTCAAGCAGGAACTGACCGGCGTCCGCCAGGCGCCCGTGCCCACCTCCGCGGTGCTGCACGAGCTGGCGCGACGGGCGCGCGGATAACGGGGGACACCACTGATGACAGCCATGAACGACAACGACACCTTCACGCTCACTCCGCCCGAGCCGGTGGCCGCCGTGCCCCGTGAGAAGGCCGGCGGGCTCGTCCCCGTCGACGACGCGGTCCGTACCGACATGGCCCGCAAGGCCTCCGCGTACGTCGAGTCACTGGCCGTGCTCGACGCCCGCTCGCCCGAGTTCGCGGGCAAGGTCGGGGAGATCACCGCGCTCGGTGCCGGGGAGATGCGCAGCGCCGCCGCGCAGTCCAACCGGATGCTGGAGCGGACCGTGCGCAGCCTGCCGGACAGTGGCGGGGACGCCCCGTCGCAGGTGGCCGGATCACTCGTCGAACTGCGGCGCGTGGTCGAGGACCTGGACCCGAGGGACCTGCCCGCCGCCAGGGGCCGCAAGTTCCTGTCCCGGCTCCCCGGGGGCAACCGGCTGCGCGACCACGTCGCCAAGTACGCCACCGCACAGGGCACGTTGAACAGGATCGTCGGATCGCTTCGGGGCGGTCAGGACGAACTGAGGCGGGACAACGCGGCGTTGCAGACCGAGCGGGTCCGGCTGTGGGAGACCATGGGCAAGCTCCAGGAGTACGTCGTGCTGACCGAGGCCCTGGGTACGGCCGTCGAAGAGCACATCTCGGCCGTGGGGGACCCCGAGGCGGCCGACTCGCTCCGTGCCGACGTGCTCTTCCCGGTCCGGCAGAAGCACCAGGACCTGCTGACCCAGCTCGCCGTCTGCGCGCAGGGCTACCTCGCCATGGACGTCGTACGGCGCAACAACGAGGAGCTGATCAAGGGCGTCGACCGGGCGGCCACGACCACCGTGTCGGCCCTGCGGATCTCCGTGATGCTGGCCTCCGCGCTCGACCACCAGAAGAAGGTCGTCGAGCAGGTCAACGCCCTGCGCGGGACGACCGAGGACCTGATCCGGGGCAACGCCGAGATGCTCGCGACCCAGAGCGGGGAGATCCAGCGCATCGCGGCCGACCCCGCGGTCGGCGCCGAGACCCTGCGCTCCGCGTTCCAGCAGATCTACCGGACCCTCGACGCGATCGACACGTACAAGGTCCAGGCGACCGAGGCGATGGCCGCGACCGTCGAGTCCCTGACCGCCGAACTCCAGCACGCGAGCGGGTACCTGGAGCGGAGCCGGTCCCAGGGCGCCCTGGAAGGGGGCCTCGGATGAGACGACGCGCACTGGCCGGCTGCCTGGCGGCACTCGGTCTGCTCACCGCCTGTACCCCGCAGGACGACGGGATCGGCGGCGTCTCGACGCCCGGCGTCCCCGGCCCCGCCGAGCCCGGCACCCTGCGCGTCCTCTCCTCCAGCGAGCTCGGTGACATGGCCCCGGTCCTCGCCCAGGTCGAGAAGGACACCGGCGTCAAGGTGAAGCTGAACCCCATCGGCACGCTGGACGCCGTGGAGATGCTGGCCGAGGGCCGCACCGACGGCCGGTACGACGCCCTGTGGCTGTCCTCGAACGACTACCTCCGGCTGCGCCCCGACGCGGCGCGGAAGGTGGTCTCCGAGACCCCCGTGATGTCGAGCCCGGTGGCGATCGGCGTACGGTCCGCGACGGTGAAGGCCCTCGGCTGGAGGCCCGCCGACGTCACCTGGTCCCAGGTCGAACAGGCCGTCCAGGAGGGGAGGCTGACGTACGGCATGACCGATCCGGCCCGCTCCCACTCCGGCTTCGCCACCCTGGTCTCGGTCGCCTCGGCCCTCTCCGGCGCCCAGTCGGCGCTCACCGACGCGGACGTCACCGAGGCCACGCCCCGGCTGAAGGAGTTCTTCACGGGCCAGAAGCTGACCTCGGGGTCCTCGGGCTGGCTGGCCGCGGCCTACGACCGGCGCGGTGACGTCGACGCCCTGCTCAACTACGAGTCCGTCCTCAAGGGCGTCCCGGGCCTGACCGTGATCCGCCCCCGCGACGGTGTGATCACCGCCGACTACCCGCTCACCTCGCTCCGGTCCACGAACACGCGGACCCGCGAGGACGTCCGCCGGGTGACGGAGGACCTGCGCACCGAGAGGATCCAGCGGCTGATCACCGAGCGCACCCACCGCCGCCCGGTGGTGGCCTCGGTCCCGCCGGCGAGCGGTCTGGACACCACCCGCCGCCGCGAACTCCCCTTCCCCGGCAGCCGTTCCGTCGCCGACGGCCTGCTCGACTCCTACGAGAACGAACTGCGCCGCCCGTCGAGGACCGTGTACGTGCTGGACACCTCGGGCTCGATGGAGGGCGAGCGCCTGGACCGCCTCAAGACGGCCCTCACCGACCTCACCGGCGACTTCCGCGAACGCGAGGAGGTCACGCTGATGCCGTTCGGCTCGCGGGTGAAGAGCGTACGGACGCACGTGGTCGAGCCGGCGGACCCGCACACCGGCCTGGACGCCATCCGCGAGGACACCTCGGCGCTCTCCGCCGACGGCGACACCGCGATCTACACCTCGCTGGAGAAGGCGTACGACCATCTCGGCGCCGGGCGGGACACGTTCACGTCGATCGTGCTGATGACGGACGGCGAGAACACGGCCGGGGCGAAGGCGAAGGACTTCGACGCCTTCTACGCCCGGCTCGGCAGCCAGGCCCGGGAGATCCCCGTCTTCCCCATCCTCTTCGGCGACTCCGACCGCTCCGAGCTGGCCCACATCGCCGACCTGACCGGCGGCCGCCTCTTCGACGCCCGGCAGGGCTCGCTGGACGGTGCCTTCGAGGAGATCCGTGGCTATCAGTAGGTATCTGGAGTCCCGC
Source organism: Streptomyces sp. SAI-135 (assembly GCF_029893805.1). Classification (NCBI taxonomy): domain Bacteria; kingdom Bacillati; phylum Actinomycetota; class Actinomycetes; order Kitasatosporales; family Streptomycetaceae; genus Streptomyces; species Streptomyces sp. SAI-135. The sequence goes on along the minus strand of NZ_JARXYP010000002.1, from coordinate 5,823,557 downwards.
AAGAACATCGCGGGCAGCGTCTGCGGGCTGGCCGGACTGGTGCTGACCTTCGCGGGGGTGGCGGGCCCGTACTGGCCCGTGGTCGTGGCCGGCCTCTACGGGGCGGGCGCGCTCGTCGCCCCGCCGGAGCGGGTCGCACTGCCGGACTTCCCGGCCCCGTCGGCCCAACTGGACGAGGTGCGGGCCGACTTCGAGAAGCTGCGGGCCTTTCTGACCGACATCGACCTGTCGGTCACGGCGGCGGCCCGGCTGCGTGAGCTGACGGATCTCCTGTCGGCGCTGCTGGACCGCACCTGGTCCGCACAGCTCCTGGCCCACGATCCGGAGGGCGTGCACGCGCTGTCCCGGATCGTGCGCCGGGACCTGCCGGAGGCGGTGGACAGCTTCGCCCGGACCCGCTGGTGGACGAGGATGACCCCGGGCGCCCAGTCCCCGGAACTCCATCTGGAGCAGCAGCTGGGCCTGATGAAGAAGGACGCGGAGCACCTGGCGGCGGCCCTGCGGGACACGGAGGCCAGAAGGCAGGAGACCCACACCCGCTACCTGGAGGAACGGTCGGAGCGCTAGGGAGCCGCGGGAACGGCAACGGCACGGCTGGCAGGATTCTGAAAACGGCCGGATCCGGAAAGCGGCGAAGTCCAGCAAACGGCCGCATCAGGAACAGGGCGGGCCCGAAGGCGGCGAGGCCCGCAGCCCAGCGCGACCACCGTCGATCCACCAAAACGGCGACCTCACGAACGCGGCCGGACCAGGAACACGGCGGAGCCGGGACGCGGCGAGGGCCCACCCGCACCGGCTTCCCGTCGGGGCGGACGGGAAAGGTGCGGGCGGGCCCACAGCCGCACACGCCGTTGTGTGCGGCCTCGCCGTACTGAAACCGCGGCCGGCCGTGACGATACTGCTGGTCAGGGCACGATCGGAGCCGGCCGCGGCGTCTTCGGGGGACGTCAGCCCAGGCGCTGCACCAGCGCCCGGTACTCGTCCCACAGCTCCTTCGGGGTGTGGTCGCCGAAGGTGTTGAGGTGCTCGGGGATCAGGGACGCCTCCTCCCGCCACACCTCCTTGTCGACGGTCAGCAGGAACTCCAGGTCGGAGTCGGCCAGTTCGAGGCCCTTGGTGTCGAGGGCGTCCTTGGTCGGCAGGATGCCGATCGGCGTCTCGACGCCCTCGGCCCTGCCTTCGAGTCGCTCCACGATCCACTTCAGGACACGGCTGTTCTCGCCGAACCCGGGCCAGACGAACTTGCCCTCGTCGTTCTTGCGGAACCAGTTGACGTAGTAGATCTTCGGCAGCTTCGACTGGTCCTTGTCCTTGGCCACGTCGACCCAGTGCCCCATGTAGTCGCCCATGTTGTAGCCGCAGAACGGCAGCATGGCGAAGGGGTCGCGGCGCAGCTCGCCGACCTTGCCCTCGGCGGCGGCGGTCTTCTCGGAGGCCACGTTGGCGCCGAGGAAGACGCCGTGGTTCCAGTCGAAGGACTCCGTCACCAGCGGGACCGCGGAGGCGCGCCGGCCGCCGAAGAGGATCGCCGAGATCGGCACGCCCTTGGGGTCCTCCCACTCGGGCGCGATGATCGGGCACTGCGCGGCGGGCACGGTGAAGCGGGCGTTGGGGTGGGCGGCCGGGACGTCGGACTCCGGCGTCCAGTCGTTGCCCTTCCAGTCGGTGAGGTGGGCCGGGGTCTCCTCCGTCATGCCCTCCCACCAGATGTCGTTGTCGTCGGTGAGGGCGACGTTGGTGAAGACGGAGTTGCCCCACAGCGTCTTCATCGCGTTGGCGTTGGTGTGCTCACCGGTGCCGGGCGCGACGCCGAAGAAGCCGGCCTCGGGGTTGATCGCGTAGAGGCGGCCGTCCTCGCCGAACCGCATCCAGGCGATGTCGTCGCCGATGGTCTCGACGGTCCAGCCGGAGATCGTGGGCTCCAGCATGGCGAGGTTGGTCTTGCCGCAGGCGGACGGGAAGGCGGCGGCGACGTACTTCGACTCGCCCTGCGGCGGGGTGAGCTTGAGGATGAGCATGTGCTCGGCGAGCCAGCCCTCGTCGCGGGCCATGACCGACGCGATGCGCAGGGCGTAGCACTTCTTGCCGAGCAGGGCGTTGCCGCCGTAGCCGGAGCCGTAGGACCAGATCTCGCGGGACTCCGGGAAGTGCGAGATGTACTTGGTGGAGTTGCACGGCCAGGGCACGTCCTCCTGGCCCTCCTCCAGCGGCGCCCCGAGGGTGTGGACGGCCTTGACGAAGAAGCCGTCGGAGCCGAGCTCGTCGAGGACGGGCTGTCCCATGCGGGTCATGGTGCGCATGGAAACCGCGACGTAGGCGGAGTCGGTGATCTCGACGCCGATCGCGGAGAGGTCGGAGCCGAGCGGGCCCATGCAGAAGGGGACGACGTACATCGTCCGGCCCTTCATCGAGCCGCGGAAGATGCCCTTCTCCCCGGCGAAGATGTCCCGCATCTCCCCCGGTGCCTTCCAGTGGTTGGTCGGCCCCGCGTCCTCCTCCTTCTCCGAGCAGATGAAGGTGCGGTCCTCGACGCGCGCGACGTCGGTCGGGTCGGAGGCCGCGTAGTAGGAGTTGGGCCGCTTGATGGGGTCGAGCTTCTTGAAGGTGCCCTTCGCGACGAGCTCCTCGCACAGGCGCTCGTACTCCGCTTCGGATCCGTCACACCAGACCACGCTGTCCGGCTGGGTCAGTTCGGCGATCTCGTTCACCCACGAGATCAGTTCCTTGTGCTGGGTGGGGATGACGGGGGGAGCCGCGATGTCGCGCGCCACGATTGCTCCTAGATGAGGGATTTTTTGTTTGGAGGCCCCGTGGGGGCTGCGACCCGGATGCATCTCGCGCTCTTTCGGTGGTGACCTTGGCGCTCATCCGGTGTCGACCGCACTCATTTGATCATCCGACTGAAGCGCCCATCTGTCCAGAGGGCATCACAGGTGAGCGGAGTGAGGATCGCCACGCTTTCTCTGTACACAGCGCGTTTATTTGCGTGCACGTAGCGTTCGGACAACCGTTTCTTTACTGGTCAACTCCCGTGAGAGGATGGCCACTCTCGGCCGGTGCGCCTGCTGTACTCATGCGTAACTTACGGCCCCGTAGGTACGATGCCGGGCATGACGCCGCCCGCCCACGACGCCGAAGCACCGTCTCTGCCGCACCAGATCAAGCAGCACGCCCAGCAGCTCGCCGAGCCGATCAAGCCGAAACTGCGCGGCTGGCTGCACCTCGGCATGTTCCCGGCCGCACTGGTCGCCGGACTGGTACTGACCGCCCTCGCCGACTCCACCAGAGGCCGGATCGCCTGCGGCATCTACGCCCTGACCGCCTGCCTGCTGTTCGGCGTCAGCGCGCTGTACCACCGGGGCACCTGGACCCCCCGCATGGACGGCGTCCTGCGCCGACTGGATCACGCCAACATCTTCCTGATCATCGCGGGCACCTACACCCCGCTGACCATGCTGCTCCTGCCGGGCAGCAAGGGGCGGTGGCTGCTGTGGGGGATCTGGGGCGCCGCACTGGCCGGCATCCTCTTCCGGGTCTTCTGGGTCGGCGCCCCGCGCTGGCTCTACACCCCCTGCTACATCGCGATGGGCTGGGCCGCGGTCTTCTTCCTGCCCGACTTCATGCGCGCCGGCGGGGTCGCGGTCCTGATCCTGGTCATCGTCGGCGGCCTGCTCTACAGCGCGGGCGGGGTGATCTACGGCCTCAAGCGGCCCAACCCGTCACCTCGGTACTTCGGCTTCCACGAGGTGTTCCACTCCCTCACCCTGGCCGCCTTCGTCGTCCACTACATCGGCATCTCCCTGGTGGCCTACCAGCACACGTAGACCATCTCCGCACCTTCCAGGGCCACGGCTTCCGAGCCGTGGCCCTTTTTTGCATGCCTCCACCGATTGACAGTCCATAGCTTTTGAGAGTTACTCTCATTTTATGGAAACCCTCACTCCGGACCCCCGTCGCTGGTGGGCCCTGGCCGCCCTCGTCGCGAGCATGCTGACGCTCGGCTTCGACCTGACGATCCTCAATGTGGCGCTGCCGACCATGGCCGCCGACCTCGACGCCGGGACCGGCGCGCAGCAGTGGATGGCGGACGCCTACGTCGTCGTCTTCGCGGCCCTGATGCTCCCCGCCGGACTGCTCGGCGACCGCTTCGGACGACGCCGGATGCTGATCACCGGGCTCACGGTCTTCCTCGCCGGGTCACTCCTCGGCGCACTGGCCGGCGATGTGAACGCGGTGATCGCCGCCCGCGCGGTGATGGGCGTCGGCGGCGCCCTCGTCACCCCGCTCGCGCTCTCCGTACTGCCCACGCTCTTCGCCCCCGACGAGCGCACCAAGGCCGTCGGCATCGTCTCCGCCGCCTCCGCGCTCGGCCTGCCGCTGGGCCCGATCATCGGCGGCTGGCTGCTCAACCACTTCTGGTGGGGCTCGGTCTTCCTGGTCAACGTCCCGATGGCCGCCATCGGCATCGCCGCCTGCGTCTTCCTGCTCCCCGAGACCCGCGACCCCTCCTCCCCCAGGGTCGAGGCCCTCTCCACCGCGCTCACCGTCACCGGCCTCGGCACCCTGGTCTACGCGATCATCGAGGCACCCACCCGCGGCTGGGGCGACCCCCTGGTGCTCGGCATGCTCGCCGGATCCGCCGTCCTGATCACCGCGCTGGTGCTGCGCGAACGCAGGGTCCGGCGCCCCATGCTCGACATGACCCTGCTCACCCACCGCAGCTTCCTCCTCAACACCGTCGCCGCGACCCTGGTGAACTTCATCCTGTCCGGCCTGCTGTTCGTGCTGCCGCCCTTCCTCCAGGCCGTCCTCGGCCACGACGCCCTCGGCACCGGCGTCCGGCTGCTGCCGATGATGGGCGGACTCCTCGTCGCCTCCCGCCTCGCCCCGAAGGTCGTCGCCCGCTTCGGCCCACGCGCCACGGTCAGCGCGGGCCTGGTGGTGCTGGCCTTCGCCGGGCTCCTCGGCAGCCGCACCACCGTCGACTCCGGCTACGGATTCGTCGCCCTGTGGCTCGCCCTCACCGGCTTCGGCTTCGGCCTCTCCCTCATCCCCGCCATGAACGGCGGCCTGAGCGCCCTGCCCCGCGACCGCGCCGGCAGCGGCTCCGGACTCCTGATGACCATGCGCCAGGTCGGCGGCGCAATCGGCATCGCCCTGCTCGGCAGCCTGCTCGCCGGCACCTTCCGCGACCGCCTCGACGTCACCGGACTGTCCGCACAGGCCGCCGACACCGCCGGGGAGTCCGTGGTCGCCGCACACCTGGTCGCCCGGCGCACCGGCTCCGCCGACCTGCTGGCCTCCGCGAACGCCTCGTACGTCCACGGCATGGGCGTCGTCCTGCTGGTCTGCGGCATCGCGGCCCTCGTCGCCGCACTCCTCGCGGCCGCGTTCCTGCCGGGCACACCCCGCCCGACCCAGACCCCCACGGACCCGGACATGGCTGCCGAGGAGGCCCATGCCTGAGAATGGCACCCATGACGCCCGTACACTCCTCACCCCCCGCTGACGTCTCCCAGCTGGGACTTCGCGAGCGGAAGAAGATCAAGACCCGGACGGCGATCCGCGACGCCACGTACGCCCTGATCGAGGAACAGGGCTACGAGGCCACCACGGTCGAGCAGATCGCCGAACGCGCCGAGGTGTCGCCGTCCACGGTCTTCCGCTACTTCCCCACGAAGGAGGACATCGTCCTCACCGACGAGTACGACCCCGTCATGCTGGAAGAGCTCCGCTCCCGGCCGCTGGACGAACCGTGGATGGAGTCCGTACGGCACATCCTGCACCGCGCCCTCGCCGTCTCCGCCGTGGACCACGAGGTCACCCGCCTGCGCGCCCACCTGATGATCCAGGTGCCCGCGGTACGCGCCCGCATGATGGAGAGCATGTCCGTCACCGGCCGGCTCCTCGCCAGTGCCATCGCGGAACGCACCGGCCGGGACACCGACGACCTGGAGGTACGGGTCCAGACGATGTCCCTCATCGGCGGCCTCACCGAGGTCTACCAGTACTGGGCGGAGAACGGCATGCAGGACGACCTGCACGGCCTCACCGACCGCGCCCTGCACGTCCTGGAACACGGGCTCCCCCCGAAAAAGCCCTGAGACCACCGCCCGCCCGCATGCCATCCTGACCTGGTGAGCGCACCAGAGTTCCACGTCGAATTCGCCCCGGAGCTGGCCCTGTTCGTCCCGCAGGGCCGCCGCCACGGAGCCACCGCCGTCACCACCGACGGCACCTCCTCCCTCGGCCATGTCGTGGAGTCCCTCGGCGTCCCGCTCACCGAGGTCGGCACCCTGCGCGTCGACGGCCGCGAGGTCCCGCGGTCGTACGTCCCCTCCACGGGCGACACCGTGGACGTCCTCCCGGTCGCCCGCCCCCAGCAGGTCCCCGGCGCCCCGCTGCGCTTCCTCCTCGACGTCCACCTCGGCACCCTCGCCCGCCGGCTGCGCCTGCTCGGCGTGGACACCGCCTACGAGTCGACGGACATCGGCGACCCGGCCCTCGCCACCCGCTCGGCCACCGAGAAACGGGTCATGCTCAGCCGCGACCGGGGCCTGCTGCACCCGCCGGGAACTGTGGGCGGGCGCGTTCGTGTACAGCACCGACCCGGAAGCCCAGCTCCGCGACACCCTGGACCGCTTCCGCCCCCGGTTGCAGCCCTGGTCCCGCTGCACAGCGTGCAACGGCCTGCTGAAGGAGGCCACCAAGGAGGAGGTGGCGGACCGGCTGGAGGGCGGCACGGAGCGGTCGTACGACGTCTTCGCGCAATGCCAGGAGTGCGGCCGGGCGTACTGGAAGGGCGCCCACCACGAGAAGCTGGAGGCGATCGTGGCGAACGCCTTGGCCCAGTTCGCGCCCTTCAGGGGCGCGGGGAACCACGCGACCGGCGACGACGGCGCGGCAGACGCCTAACCGCCCAGCGCCACCCGCAACGCATCCGCGTCAGTCGTCGGCGCGTCACACGTGAAGTGCCGGCAGACGTACGCGGTGGCTTCCCCATGGACGAGGACCCGGTCGGCGAGCAGCGGGAGTTCACCGCTGTCCGGGGTCCCCACGGCGACCACGGCACCCGGCGCGGTCCCCAGAAGTGCCGTACGGTGCAGGGCTTTTGTCGCCGGGTCGGTCAGGGAGGGACCCACCACCGCGACCTCCTTCGGCCCGTCGAGCCGCGCCTCCGCCACCGCGAGCCCCCACCCGACGAACCGCGGCACCCGCGGCCCGAGCGCCTTCACCACCCCGAGCGCCTTCTCCGCGGCCTCGCGGTGAGGCTCGGACCCGGTCTGCGCGGCGTAGGACAACAACGCCCCCGCCGCCGCCGTCCACCCCGACGGCACCGCGTTGTCGGTCGGGTCCTGCGGCCGCCGGATCAGCCGCTCGGCATCGGCAGCGGTGTCGAACAGCGCCCCTTCCGGCCCCGTGAACCGCGACAGCACCTGGTCGAGCAGGAACCCGGCGAAGTCGAGCCAGACCCCCTCCCCCGTCACGGACGCCAGCGCGAGGAACCCCTCGGCCACATCGGCGTAGTCCTCCAGCACACCGGCGTTGGCACCCACCTGACCGTCCTTGCTGGTACGGGACAGCCGGGCCTGCTCGTCCAGATGCAGCCGTACGAGAAGATCGGCGGCCCCCAGCGCGGCGTCCACCAGGTCGGGACGCTCGAAGTACGCCCCGGTCTCGGCGAGCGCGGCGATCGCGAGACCGTTCCACGCGGCGACGACCTTGTCGTCCCGGCCGGGAGCGGGCCGCTCCGCGCGAGCGTCGAACAGCCGCCGCCTGATCGACTCGACCTTCTCCGCGTCGAACACCGTCTCCTGCTGCGGCAGTTGCAGCACGGACTGCCCGTGCTCGAAGGTGCCCTCCTCGGTGACCCCGAAGTACCGCGCGGCGAGCTCGGCGTCCTGCTCCCCCAGCACCTCACGCAACTGCTCCGGCGTCCACACGTAGTACGCGCCCTCGACGTGCCTGCCGGTCCCGTCGTCGCTGTCGGCGTCCAGCGCGGAGGCGAACCCGCCCTCTGCGGTACGCAGTTCACGCACCATGAAGTCGGCGGTGTCGAGCGCGACCTGCCGAGCGAGCTCGGACCCGGTGGCACGCCAGAGGTGGGCGTAGACCCGGCACAACAGCGCGTTGTCGTAGAGCATCTTCTCGAAGTGCGGCACGATCCAGTCCCGGTCCACGGAGTAGCGGGCGAAACCGCCGCCGAGCTGGTCGTGGATGCCACCACGCGCCATCCGCTCGCAGGTGTCCTGCGCCATCTGGAGGGCACCCTCGGCACCGGTGCGGGCGTGGTGGCGCAGCAGGAACTCCACCACCATGGACGGCGGGAACTTCGGCGCCCCGCCGAACCCGCCGCGCTGCGCGTCGTACTCCCGCGTCAACCCGAGCAGGGCCGCGGCGAGCTGCTCCTCACCGGGCGCCTGCGAGTCCCCGTACGAGATCTCCCGCCCGGCGAGATCCCGCACGATCTTCCCGGCGACCTCGGCGACCTCGTCCCGCCGTTCGCTCCAGGCGGCCCGCACCCCTTCCAGTACCTGCCGGAAGGAGGGCATGCCCTGCCGGGGCGAGGGCGGGAAGTAGGTACCGAAGTAGAAGGGCTCGGCGTCCGGGGTGAGGAACACGGTCATGGGCCAGCCACCCTGCCCGGTGGCAGCCTGCACGGCCTCCATGTAGACGGCGTCGACATCGGGGCGTTCCTCGCGGTCGACCTTGACGCTCACGAAGTGCTCGTTGAGGAAGTCGGCGGTGGCCCGGTCCTCGAACGACTCGTGGGCCATCACATGACACCAGTGACAGCTCGAATACCCGACGCTCAGCAGGACGGGTTTGTTCGTCTTCCGCGCCTCCTCGAAGGCCTCGGCCGACCAGGGCCACCAGTCGACGGGGTTGTCCGCGTGCTGGAGGAGGTAGGGGGACGTCTCGTGGGCCAGTCGGTTCGGCATGGAGTCCATCCTGCCGCAGTACCCCTCGGGTGGGGCGTCAGACGTGTCCCGGACGCTGACGTCGGTGAACGCGCCCCGATCACGCCGGGAGCGTTCGCCCTCTCGCCCCGATGCCCCGTCCGCAGCACACTTGACCAAGAAAGCCGTTGCCGCCGGAGGGGGACGTGACATGCGGGACAGCCATCGGGCGGAAGCCGAACGGCTGTTGGGGCGGGCCGTGGAGGAGGAGGTGCGGCGGTCGGGCGGACGGGTCGACGGCGCCGTACTGCTCGCGCGGGCCCGTGGATCACTGGACGCGATGGCGCAGACGGCCGCCGAGGAGTACGAGGCCTACACGCGGGCGCTGGACGAGGCGCAGGCCGGGCAGCTCACCTTCCGGCAGCGGTACGCGAAGGAGGCGTCGGGCACTCCCCTGCTGGTGGCCGCGGTCGCCGCCCTTGCCGCCGCCGTCGCCGACCTGGCGCTCGGCACCGGCACGGGCACCGCGCTGGGCGCGGGCGTGGTCGTGGGGGTCGTGGGCGCGGCGGCGACCGTCGTGAAGGTGGCCGGCTCGCATCTGCCGGCCGCGCACCACCGGGCGGGCGCCATCGGTCAGCCCGGCGGCCCGGAGCAGCTGCGGCTCCAGTGGCTGACGGCTCTGGAAGTACGGGGGATCCGGCCCTTCCTCGACCAGCAGCGGGTGCTGAGCGCGTCGACCGGCCCGAAGAAGGCGGGCCCGCGACTGCGGGGCACGGACAAGAGCGCGGCGGCCCGCGGAAGGAGCGTGCTGGAGCAGTCGTTCGGCCAACTCCCCGAGCAGACGGGTGAGTTCGCGGGCCGGCGCACGGAGATGGGCCGTATCAGGCAGTGGGTGCAGGCCGCGCGGGCGACCACCGAGACCCGGCCCACCGTGGTCGTCCTGCACGGACCGCCCGGCAGCGGCCGTACGGCCCTGGCCGTGCGGGCGGCGCACGACCTCAGGGACTACTTCCGCGGGGCCTGCGTCGTGGACCTGCGCGGGGACAACCCGGAGGAGTCCCCGCTCTCCACCCGGGACGCGCTGCTGCATCTGCTGAACCGCCTCGGCGCGCCCCGCGAACAGCTCCTGTTCCGTGAGCGTTCCTCCCCCGACCAGCAGGTCAAACGGCTGAGCGAGCTGTACCACCAGCATCTGACCGGTCTGCCGGTGACGATCGTGCTGGACGACGCCTCGGATCCCGAGCAGGTCCGCACACTCGTGCCCGAGCGTTCCGACAGTCTGATCCTGGTCACCGCGCGCGAGCCGCTCGGCCTGCCCGCGGACCTCGCCGCCCATGTGCACGAACTCGCGGTCGACGCCCTGGACGCGGCGGGCGCCGAGGAGCTCCTGGACGCGGCCGCGCAGTCCGCCACCGGCCCCTACGACGCCCAGTCCGCCGACCGGATCAGGGAACTGTGCGGCGGGCTGCCCCTGGCCCTGCGCATCGCGGGTTCGTCCCTCGGCCCCCGCTCCCCGCGCCAACTCGCCTCGGATCTCGGCGCGTACGGCCCGGTCGCGCCCGTCGAGCGTGCCCTGTGGCTGCGCTACACCGACCAGTCCGAGCAGGCCCGCCGGCTGCTGCGCCGGCTCGCGCTGGCCGGCCGGGCCTCGCTCGGTGCCGCCGCGGCCGCCGCGCTGCTGGCCACCGACGAGACGGAGGCGATCCGGCATCTGACGGCACTGGCCCGGGCGGGCCTGATCGACCACGTCCGCGGCAGCCGCTACCGCGTCCATGACGTGGTCCGCGCCTTCGCCCAGGCCAGGCTGGCGGACGAGGAGGAGCCGGCCGAGCGCACGGCCGCGCAGGAGCGCCTCATCGTCAACTACGCCGACCTCGCCGACTCGGTGCTGCGCCTGGTCGACGGCAACATGTCGACCCGCTCGGACCGCTTCAGCCCGCACGGCTTCACCTCCCTCGACGAGGCGCTGCGCTGGCTGGACGACGAGTCGAGCTTCATCACGGCGGCGCTGCGGCACGCGGAGGGCGTCAACCAGGGGGCGGTCCTCAACCTCCTGGGCGCGCTGTGCGACTACTGCCTGCTGCGCGGCGATCTCTACCGCCTCGGGGAGATCAGCGAGCTGGCGCAGGCGGTGGACCAGGGGCTGCTGGTCCGCTCGGTGCAGTGGCGCACCGGTATCGCCGCCCGTCAGCTCGGTGAGCTGGACAAGGCGCGCACGACGCTGACCTCGGTGGTCGACCTGTACATGGAGGCGAACCACGATGCGGGTGCCGCGCGCGCCCTGTGCTCGCTGGGCATCACCCTGCACCACCAGGGCCAGCTGACGGAGGCGGCGGCGAAGCTCCAGGAGGCGCTGGCCCTCCAGTCGCCTCCCGAACTGGCCACGGACCGGGCCTGGACCATGCACGCGCTGGCGGCCGTCGAGCGTGACCGCGGGCGGGTGGCGGAGTCCCTGGACCTGCTCACCCGTTCCCTGGTCCTGCACCGGGCCGGCGAGTCCGTGCACGGCGAGGCCTGGGCGCACTTCCAGCTCGGCCAGCTCGCCCTGCGCATGGGTGAGGTGCCGCGTGCGGAGTCGGAGCTCAGGACGGCCCTCGACCTGTACGGCCGCACCCGTGACGCGCGCGGCGAGGCGTGGGCGATGACGCAGCTGGCGCGGGCGCGGCTGGTGGCCGGAGACCCGTCGGCGGCGGTGGACGGTCTGCGCCAGGCGGCCTCCCGGCACCGCGACAACGAGGACGCGCGCGGTGAGGCGTGGACGGTGTACTACCTGGGCCAGGCACTGGAGGAGACCGGCAACCTGGACCTCGCGGTCCGCGAGCTGGAGCGTTCCCGCACGATGTTCTCCCGGATGCGGGACGTCTACGGTCTGGCCTGCGCCCGGCACCACTCGGCCCGCGTCACCCGCGACCAACGGGCCGCGCAGACCGGCTCGTTGCGCAACTCGGGTTTCGCCCGGCAGCTCCTGGTCGACGCCCGTGCCGACTTCCAGCGCATCGGCGTCGCCCACGGCGAGGCGTGGACCTGCCTCGAACTGGCGGTGGTGGACGCGGGCAACGGCCGTACCCCGCAGGCCCTCGCGCTGTGCGACGAGGCGGCGGCCCTGTTCGCCTCCTACGGTGACCGGCGGGGCGAGGACTGGGCCCGCTTCCTGCGCTGCACCCTGCTGCCGTACGCGGCACCCGGCGGCGTGGAGATCGGCGCGGCGGTGGCCCAGGAGGAGCTGGCGGAACTGGCCCGCCGGGAGCACGGGGCCCGCGACGCGAAGCTGGACGATTACGTGGGCGCGTACGGGCTGCTGCTGGAACGCGGGGTGAACCTGGACGCGGGCTGGCAGGCCTGGCGCCTGGGCATGGTCCCCAACCGGCACGCCCGTGAGGTGATGGGCGTGGGGGTGGCTTCGGCGCGGGGGTGACGGGGACACGGGTTCACCTGCCCGGCACGGGGACAGGGACACGGGCCCACCTGCCGACACGGGGACAGGAACACGGGCCCACCTGCCCGGTGCGGGCACGGGAACTCAGGCCCACCCGCCCGGCACGGGCACGGGAACTCAGGCCCACCCGCCCGGCACGGGCACGGGAACTCAGGCCCACCCGCCCGGCACGGGCACGGGAACTCAGGCCCACCCGCCCGGCACGGGCACGGGAACTCAGGCCCACCCGCCCGGCACGGGCACGGGAACTCAGGCCCACCCGCCCGGCACGGGCACGGGAACTCAGGCCCACCCGCCCGGCACGGGCACGGGAACTCAGGCCCACCCGCCCGGCACGGGCACGGGAACTCAGGCCCACCCGCCCGGCACGGGAAGTGATCGGCGGCTGGCTGCGGCCAGGACACACTCCGCCCCCCGCTGAGTGCGCCGCGGTCACTGACCGGCGGCGGCCCGGCGCTTGCGGTGCTCGGGAGGTCGGCCGGGACCGGGCCACGGTCTCGTCCACTGTGCGCGGACCGTCCCGAGCGGCTGCCGTCACCGGCCGACGCCGTTGACACGGGCGGTGCCGACGATCGGGACACCGTCCTACCCCCGGCGTGCGGAGTCGTCGCGTGCGCTGCGGTCACCGCTGAAACGGCGGAGGCACAGGCGGTCCGGTCCCCGTGACCGGGACACCCACTCCGGCGACGGTCTCTCCCGCTGCGCGCGGAGTCAGTCTGCGGCTGCCGTCACCGGCCGACGGCGAGGGCTTCGCCATGGGCAGAGGCACGCCCACATACCCGGCGCCCGCGCGGCGGCGGAGTCATGCCGCGTGGTTGTCACACCGGCACGGCCCCGGCACGGGACGCGGCACGCCCCCGCATCACAGGGCCACGACGATTCCGGCGCTCCGGACACCGGCCCGGAGTGCGCACCGTGCTACCGCCTTCGGGGGTCACCCCGTGAACCGCCGACCGGCCGAGATCGGGAGGGAGACCTCCCTCCCGTCACGGCCGCCGCGTGGCTCAGCCCTTGGCCGGTGAGGCCTTGCCGGAGGAGTTTTCCGCGGTTCCCTTGCCGGAGGTCTCGTCCGGGGACTCCTTGAAGTCGACCTTGTTCATGTGCCTGCTCATGGACTTCATCAGGGCCCACACCGCCAGGGCCATCGCCGCGAAGACGATGAAGCCGAGGACGCCGGGGGTGACCTTGTCCTCGTCGACCTCCTTGGCGAAGGTCACGAGGTGCGTCATTGCCAGGCTTGCGCTTGCGCTCATGTCAGGCATTGTCGCGGATGCCCGCAAACAGGTCGTCCTCGGGGAGGGAGGTATCGACGAGGGACTTCGCGAGCTCGTACTCCTCCGTCGGCCAGACCTCCTTCTGGATCTCCAGCGGGACCTTGAACCAGCCGCCGTCGGGGTCGATCTGCGTGGCGTGCGCGATCAGGGCCTTGTCGCGGATCTCGAAGAAGTCGGCGCACGGGATGTGCGTGGTCAGGGTGCGGTCCCGCATCGGCGACTCGTCCCAGCGCTTGAGCCAGTCCCCGTACGGCGACTCCAGGCCGCGCTCGAGCAGCGCGTTGTGCAGCGCCTCGGTGCGGGGGCGGTTGAAGCCCTGGTTGTAGTACAGCTTCTGCGGCTGGTGGGCCGGGCCGTACTCGGGCTCCGGGAACTTCTCGGTGTCCGCCGCGCCCTCGAACGCCACCATCGAGATCTTGTGGGTCATGATGTGGTCGGGGTGCGGGTAGCCGCCGTTCTCGTCGTAGGTGGTGATCACCTGCGGACGGAAGGCGCGGATCTGCTTCACCAGCTCGCCGGCCGCCTTGTCGACGTCCTCCAGGGCGAAGCAGCCCTCGGGCAGCGGCGGCAGCGGGTCGCCCTCGGGCAGGCCGGAGTCGACGAACCCGAGCCACTCCTGCTTGACGCCGAGGATCTCCCGGGCCTCGTCCATCTCCTTCTTGCGCACCTCGTGGATGTGCTCCTCGATGTACGTGTCGCCCTGAAGCTTGGGATTGAGGATGGAGCCGCGCTCCCCTCCCGTGCAGGTCACGACCAGCACGTCCACCCCCTCGGACACGTACTTCGCCATGGTGGCCGCGCCCTTGCTCGACTCGTCGTCGGGGTGGGCGTGCACGGCCATCAGTCGCAGCTGGTCAGTCAAGACTCAATCCTCGTAGGTCGGCGCCCCCGGTGTCTTCGGGCGCGAACGGCGGCTTCTATAGTGACCGAATCGGGGGACGATTAATTCCGCGGCCTGGTTTCCAGGGAGACGATCATGAGCACGGCGAGCACACGGCTGCCCGAGGGCCGTTACGGCCGTTCCTCGGACGAGCGCGCCGATCACAAGCTCAAGATCGCCGGTGCCGTGCTCGGAGCCCTCCTGCTCGCACTGGTCGGTTACTTCGCCTATCACTACGTCGGCCAGAGCAAGATCAGCGGCGAGGTGATCGCCTTCGACGCGACGGACTCCGCGGTCAAGGTCCATCTGGAGGTCCGCAAGGACTCCGGCACCTCCGGTTACTGCACGGTCCGCTCCCAGGCGGCGGACGGCTCCGAGGTGGGCCGGGCCGACTTCCGCTTCGGCGGTGACGCCACCCGCATCGACAAGGTCGTCACGCTCCGTACGACGGCCCGGGGCACCACGGCCGAGCTGCTGGGCTGTCACGCCGACTGACGTCACTCGCGTTCTCCACGCTGACCTGCGTCGACGTATTTCTGATGGCTTATGTCCTCCCCCTTCGGTCCCTGAATTGTTAGGCTCGTGGTTTCGCCCATCCGTGAAGGAACATTCTTCTGGGTAGGGCGATGCTTTGTATTCCCAGTACCTACGAGGAGCACCTGTGACCCAGACCAGCGAAGACGTCACCTGGCTGACCCAGGAGGCGTACACCAAGCTCAAGGAAGAGCTGGCGTACCTGTCTGGTCCCGCGCGCGAGGAAGTCACCGCGAAGATCGCGGCAGCGCGCGAGGAGGGCGACCTGCGCGAGAACGGCGGGTACCACGCGGCCAAGGAAGAGCAGGGCAAGCAGGAGCTCCGCATCCGCCAGCTGACCCAGCTTCTGGAGAAGGCCAAGGTCGGCGAGGCTCCGGCGTCCGCGGACGGCGCGGTGGCGCCCGGCATGGTCGTGACGATCGCCTTCGACGGTGACGAGGACGACACGATGACCTTCCTGCTCGCCTCGCGCGAGTACGCGAGCGCGGACGTGGAGACCTACTCGCCGCAGTCCCCGCTCGGCTCCGGCGTGATCGGCCACAAGGTCGGCGAGGAGGCGGAGTACGAGCTTCCGAACGGCAAGAAGGCCTCCGTGACCATCCTCAAGGCCGAGCCCTACAACGGCTGACCCGGGCCGACCGTCCGTATGTGGCGGGCCCCCGGCGCCCTCGCGGTGCCGGGGGCTCCGTCATGCGGTGGCCGAGCGGTACTTGCGGACCGCCAGGGTTCTGAACACGACGACGATCAGGACCGAGTAGATCAGCGAGGCCCAGACCGGGTGCTGCATGGGCCATGCGTCCGAGGGGGACACCCCGGGGTTGCCGAACAGCTTGCGGCAGGCCTGGACCGTGGCGCTGAACGGGTTCCAGTCGGCGACGTGCTGAAGCCAGGGGGTCATACGGCTGGAGTCCACGAACGCGTTGGAGATGAAGGTCACCGGGAAGAGCCAGATCAGTCCTCCCGAGGTGGCCGCCTCCGGCGTCCGCACGGAGAGGCCGATCAGGGCACCGACCCAGGTGAACGCGTACCCGAGCAGGAGCAGCAGGCCGAAGGCGCCGAGGACCTCACCGATGCTGGTGTGGGTGCGCCAGCCGACCAGCAGGGCGACCATGGCCAGCACGAACAGGGTCAGGGCAGTCTGCACCAGGTCGGCGAGTGTCCGTCCGGTGAGCACCGCCCCGCGGGCCATGGGCAGTGAGCGGAAGCGGTCGATGAGCCCCTTGTGCATGTCGTCGGCGATCCCGGCACCGGCGCCCGCGGTGGCGAAGGTGACGGTCTGCGCGAAGATGCCGGCCATCAGGAACTCGCGGTAGACGGAGGAGTCCGTGGTGCCCCCGATGTTCATGGAGCCGCCGAAGACATAGCTGAACAGCACCACGAACATGATCGGCTGGATGAGCCCGAAGATCACCATCTCCGGGATCCTGGACATCCTGATCAGGTTGCGCTTGGCGACGACCAGCGAGTCCCGGACGGACTGGCCGAGGGGGTTGCCGGGAGCCGCGACGCGCGCGGTGTCGGTGACGGCGCTCACTTGGCGTCCTCCTTGTTGTCCGTCGTCCTGACGGTCTTCTTGTCCGTCCGCTTGTCCGCCTTGGTGCCGGTCTGCTGGTCCGTGTCCTCGGGCTTGACCTCGGCCACATGGCCGGTCAGGGACAGGAAGACGTCGTCGAGGGTGGGCCGGCGCAGTCCGATGTCGTCTATCTCGATGCCCCGGGTGTCGAGCTCGCGGATGACCTCGGCGAGCAGCTTGGCGCCGCCGGTGACGGGCACGGTGAGCTTGCGCATGTGGTCCTCGACCGTGGTGTCGCCCTTGCCGAAGCCGCGCAGGATCTCCGAGGCGGCCTGGATGTGCTCGCGCTCGTGCACGACGACCTCGACCCGCTCGCCGCCGGTGCGGGCCTTGAGCTGGTCGGAGGTGCCGGTGGCGATGACACGGCCGTGGTCGACGACGGCGATGTCGTGGGCGAGGTGGTCGGCCTCCTCCAGGTACTGGGTGGTCAGCAGCAGGGTCGTGCCCCCGGAGACCAGCTGCTTGATGACCTCCCACAGCAGTTGGCGATTGCGGGGGTCGAGGCCGGTCGTCGGCTCGTCCATGAACATCACGGGCGGTGAGACCACCAGGGCCGCCGCCAGGTCCAGGCGGCGGCGCATACCGCCGGAGTAGGTCTTGGTGGGGCGGTCGGCCGCGTCCGCGAGGTCGAACTGCTCCAGCAGTTCGGTCGCGCGGGCCTTCGCGTGCCTGGCCTTCATCTGGTAGAGCTGGCCGACCATCTGGAGGTTCTCGCGGCCGGTGAGGTATTCGTCGACCGCCGCGAACTGGCCGGAGAGTCCGATGGAGCGGCGCACGGCGTCGGGGTGCTTGAGGACGTCGATGCCGGCGACGACCGCCGAGCCGCGGTCCGGTTTGAGCAGGGTGGTCAGACAGCGGACGGTCGTCGTCTTGCCCGCGCCGTTCGGCCCGAGGAGGCCCAGGACGGTGCCTTCCGGGACATCGAGGTCGACGCCGTCCAGTGCTTTCACGTCTCCGAAGGTCTTGACCAGGCCTTCGGCATAGATGGCGCCTGGCATATGAGTCTCCACGTCGTCGGGGATTCTTTCGAAAGTGTGGCGCGACACACACCATAACGCGATGTATCGCGTCTCTCAATGGACTTTCCCGAACGAGTGAACCCAGCCCTGTTACCTCAGTCGATGACCGTGTATCCGGCCTCACGCAGGGCGCGGCCGACCTCGGCGCAGTGCTCGGGCCCCTTCGTCTCCAGGTGCAGCTCGACCTCCGCCTCCGCGAGCCCGAGCCGTGGATCGGTCCGGACGTGGCTCACGTCCAGGACATTAGCGTCGGCCACTGACAACACCCCGAGAAGTGTCGCGAGAGCGCCGGGCCGGTCCGTCAGCCGCAGCCGGACGGCGAGGTAGCGGCCCTGCGCGGACATGCCGTGCCGCAGGACGCGCTGGAGCAGCACCGGGTCGACGTTGCCGCCGGACAGCACCGCGACGACCGGCCCCTCGAAGGATCCGGGGTCGCTCAGCAGAGCGGCGACCGGGCTCGCCCCTGCGGGCTCGACGACCAGCTTGGCCCGCTCCAGACAGAGCAGCAGCGCTGCGGACAGCTCGTCCTCGGTCACCGTGCGGACCTCGTCCACGAGGGCGCCCACGATGCCGAACGGCACGTCCCCGGGCCGCCCCACCTTCATGCCGTCGGCCATCGTCGCCGGGTTCTCGATCGACACCGGGTGTCCCGCCGCCAGCGAGGGCGGATACGCGGCCGCGCCCGCCGCCTGCACGCCCACGATCCGCACGTCGGGCCTCAGCGCCTTCACGGCGATCGCGACCCCGGCCGCGAGGCCGCCGCCGCCGATCCCGAGGACGATCGTGCGCACCTCCGGGCACTGCTCCAGGATCTCCAGGCCGACCGTGCCCTGGCCCGCGATGACGTCGGGGTGGTCGAAGGGGTGGATGAACACCGCGCCCGTCTCGGCCGCGTACTCCTGCGCGGCGGCCAGGGTCTCGTCGACCACCTGGCCGTGCAGCCGCACCTCGGCGCCGTAGTGCCTGGTGGCGCTGATCTTCGGCAGCGGGGCGCCCTTGGGCATGAACACCGTGGAGCGCACGCCGAGCAGGGTGGACGCCAGCGCGACGCCCTGCGCGTGGTTCCCGGCACTCGCGGCCACGACACCCGCGGCCCGCTCCTCGGGCAGCAGCCCCGCGATCCGTACGTAGGCGCCCCGGAGCTTGAAGGAACCCGTGCGCTGGAGGTTCTCGCACTTGAAGTGCACCGGCGCGCCCACCAGCCGGCTCAGATGGCGGCTGCCCTCCATCGCGGTCGTCCGCGCCACGCCCGACAGCATCTTCTGCGCGCCGCGCACGTCGTCGAGCGTCACCGGCGGCACGGGGTGGGCCTTGCGGTAGTTCATGACTCAAGTCTCGCAGTTCACACGCGCGCGCTCGCGCTGTGACCAACGTCCGAGACGGGTTTGCGCAGCGCCGGTACGGCCTGCCTCCCGGCCGCGTACTCTGTCCCCCAATCCAGCTCCCCCTTCATGAAGTGAGCCTCCGGCCATGCCCACAACACCTGAAATGTCGATGGACATGACGACCGTCGGTGACACCGGTCTCCTCGACACCCTGCAGCACGAGGTGGCGGTCTTCGCCCGTCGTGCCGAACAGACCCGGCTCGGCGGGGTGGGGCAGGTGCGCAACTCCATGGACCGCGCCGCGTACCTGCTGCTCAACCGGCTCGACAAGGAAGGTCCGATGGGCGTCAAGGCGCTCGCGGCGAGCATGGGCATCGACTCGTCGACGGTCACCCGGCAGGTGGCACCGCTCGTCGACACCGGCCTGGTCAAGCGCACCTCGCACCCCGAGGACGGACGCGCGGTGGTCCTCCAGCTGTCCCCGCGCGGGCAGTCCCGGCTGGAGGAAGTGCGCTCCTCCCGGCGTCAGTTGATGGCCGAGCTGACACACGACTGGGCGCCTGAGGAGCGCGAGGCGTTCTGCACGCTCCTCACGCGCTTCAACACCGCGCTCTCCACCCGCATGGCCGCCCAGGGCGTTCCCGGCCCGGAGGCACAGTCCTCCTAGCCACGCGCACGCGCGGGTACCGCCCCGCCTCTTGACCGGACGGCCGCGCCGGGCCTCATATGAGACCGGGTCCTCTGGGTCCTCGTGGTCGTACGAAGCCGTCGTACGGCCGTCCGCAGGCGGGGAGGTGCGGTGCGGCAACGGCAGACGTCCCAGGGCACGCGCCGGTCCCGGGAGTTCGAGGCGTTCGTCGCGGGCGCGGCGGGGCGACTGCTGCACGCCGCGACGCTCCTGACGGCGGAGTCCCCGGAAGACAACCCGCGCGCGCGGCGCCTGCTGACGCTGGCGCTGGCCCACACGTACGCGTGCTGGGACCGGCTGCGCGGCGAGGACCCCTACGACCGGGCCCGCCAGTACCTCGCCCTGCGCTTCGCCCACGGGGCGTGGCGCCGTCACGGCGTGCTGCTCGGCGGCCGCACGCACCCCGACAGCCCGCTGTCCCGGCTCACCCCTCAGGAGCGCCTGATCGTGGTGCTGCGCCTGTACGAGGGCGTGGCCGAGCAGCAGACGGCGGCCCTGCTCGGCCTGCCTGCGGAACGCGTCCACACGATCTGCGACCGGGCGACGGCGACCCTGCTGCACCCGACGCGTGGGTCCGCACCGGCGGTGGTGGGGGCGAAGGCGGTGGCGTCATGAGGCGGACGGCCCGTCCCGGGAGGTGCGCGTGAACCGGACCCAGCGCGAGGCGGCCGTGCGGCAGCTCATGGAGCGGGCCACGCCGCAGGTGCCGGCCGATCTGTACGGCGACGTCGTGCGGCGGGGGTCACGCATGCTGCGGCGCAGGTCCGCGGCGCGCCGGTTCATGTGGCTGCTGCTGTTCGCCGCGAGTGTGGCGTTCGTGGTGTGGGCGCTGACCGCGCGCCCCTGGGTGGAGCCGCCGTCCACGACGACTCCACCGATGACGGGCTGGTGAGCCCGGCCGTACCTACTTGGCCAGCGCCTGCTGGAGGTCCTCCAGCAGGTCGTCGACGTTCTCGATGCCCACGGACAGGCGTACGAGGTCGGCGGGGACCTCCAGCGCCGAGCCCGCCACGGACGCGTGCGTCATCCGGCCGGGGTGCTCGATCAGCGACTCGACGCCGCCCAGGGACTCCCCGAGCGTGAAGATCCTGGCGCGGTTGCAGACCTCGACGGCCGCCTCCTCGCCGCCTTCCACCCGGAAGGAGACCATGCCGCCGAAGGCGCGCATCTGCTTGGCGGCGACCTCGTGGCCGGGGTGTTCCGTAAGGCCCGGGTAGAGCACCTGCGTCACGCGCGCGTGGCGGGTCAGCATGTCGGCGATCCTGGTGGCGTTCTCGCTGTGCCGGTCCATGCGCACCGACAGCGTCTTTGCGCCGCGCAGCACCAGCCAGGAGTCGAAGGGCCCCGCGACCGCGCCCATCGCGTTCTGGTGGTACGCCAGCTCCTCGCCGAGCGTCTCGTCGGCGGTGACCAGGGCGCCGCCCACGACGTCGGAGTGGCCGCCCATGTACTTGGTCAGGGAGTGCACGACGACATCGGCGCCGAGCGACAGGGGCTGCTGGAGGTAAGGCGTCGCGAAGGTGTTGTCGACGACGAGCCTTGCGCCCGCGTCCCGGGAGACCTGGGCGACGGCGGCGATGTCGGTGATGCCGAGCAGCGGGTTGGAGGGGGTCTCCACCCACACCGCCTTGGTCTTCGGGGTGATCGCGGCCCGGACGGCGGCCGGGTCGCTGGTGTCGGCGACCGACCACTCGACGCCCCAGCGGGCGACGACCTTCGCGAAGAGACGGAACGTGCCGCCGTACGCGTCGTTGGGGATCACCACGTGGTCGCCGGGGCTGAGGAGCGTGCGCAACAGGCAGTCCTCGGCCGCCAGTCCGGACGCGAACGCGAGGCCCCGGCGGCCGCCTTCGAGGGCGGCGAGGTTCTCCTCCAGGGCCGTGCGGGTCGGATTGGCGCTGCGGCTGTACTCGTAGCCGCCGCGCAGACCGCCCACGCCGTCCTGCTTGTAGGTCGAGACCTGGTAGATCGGCGGGACCACCGCGCCGGTGAGGGGGTCCGCGGTGTTGCCCGCGTGGATCGCGAGGGTCTCGAAGTGCTGACTGATGTGCCTGTCGCTCATGGGCTCCGAGGGTAGTCCGCCGCGGGGGCCGATGCCGGACGACGGGCTCCCGGCGCCCGTAGCGCAGGGTTTTCCCCAGGTGTGAGGGGCGGTCCGGGGAGTTTTCCACAGGGCGCGGACCGGGTTGGGCAATTGTCGGCGGCGTCTGGAACTCTTGAGGCATGGAGATTCTCTGGGTCCTGATGGCGGCGGTCCTGCTGGGCTTCGTCCTGCTTCCGTTCCTGCGGCGCGGGCGGGGCGGGATCGAGCAGGTCCCGGCCGGCCACCCGGACGCCGCGGACCCGGCGGACTACGGCTTCGTCCGGCAGGAGGAGCTGGACATCCGCATGCCCGGCCCCGACCAGGATCTGCTGGACGTCCTGGACCTGGTGCAGCGCACGCAGGACTACAGGGCCGCCGGCCAACTCCTGGCGGGCACCGAGCGGGAGGGCGAGCTGCGCTGGCAGCGCGTGCAGGCCTTCGCCGGGGCCGCCTCGCTGGAGTTGCAGCAGCGGCCGGGCGGGGTCAGCGACACGCCGGGCGGGCAGTGGCTGCGGGTGTGGCGGGCCGAGCAGCCCAAGGACGCAGGCGGCGCGGCCGTGCACGCGGAGTTCCTGGTCCAGCAGGCGTGGCGGACGTCGACCCCCGGCACCGACGAGTTCCGGATCATCATGGAGGAGGCGAGGGCGGCCTGCGGCGAGGCGGCACTGCTGGCTCCCGGCGATCCGGTCCCGTACATCGTCGAGCTCTCCGTGGCACGCGGACTGGCCTATGAGCAGGCGGAGTTCGAGCAGCTCTGGCTGAAGATCCTCGACCGTGCGCCGGACCACATGGGGGCGCATCTGGCCGCCCTGCACTACTGGTGCGAGAAGTGGCACGGCTCGCGGGAGCTGGCGTACGGCTTCGCGGAGGCCGCGGCCGCCCGGGCCCCACGGGGGTCGTTGCTCGCCGCGATGCCGTTGTTCGCGGTCTTCGAGCACCTGCCCGAGGTCAACCTGGTCAGCGGTTTCTACCGGAGCGAGGTCGTGACCAAGGCGATCCACGGCGCGCTGCACGCGGTCCACTCGGCCCGCGCCGACGACCCGATGCTGGCCCATGTCCGGCACCTGCTGGTCTTCTTCCTGGTGCGCGGCGAGCGCTGGGCGGAGGCCATGAACCAGCTCGTGCACATCGACGGTCATGTCGGCGCCCTGCCGTGGACACTGTCCGCCGACCCGGCCGCGGAGTTCGCGATCTACCGGGCGCTGGCGGTGGCGGGCTACGAGGCGAACGGCGGCAGCCCGGCGACGCTGACGCAGTGACGTGACCGCGCGGCTCGTACCGGTCGACGCCCGGGGGCTGCCGGAATGCGGGCCGGTGCGCAACCGTTGTCCTCGCTGCCGCCCCGCACGAACGAAGGAGCCCGCGTCATGCTGTTCGGCCGTACGCCCGTCCTGCCCACCCCCGAACAGGCGCTGAAGGGCCGCTCCGAGCCCGCGTTCACGGTTCCCGAGCGGCACACCGTCCTCGGCACCCCGCTGCTCGGTCCCTACCCCGAGGGGTACGGGATCGCGGACTTCGCCCTGGGCTGCTTCTGGGGCGCCGAACGCAAGTTCTGGCAGCTCCCGGCGGGCATCTGGACGACCCTGGTCGGCTACCAGGGCGGCCACACCGAGAACCCCATGTACGAGGAGGTCTGCTCGGGTCTCACCGGCCACACCGAGGTGGTCCGCGTGGTCTTCGACCCCGCCCTCATCTCGTACGAGCGCCTCCTGAAGACCTTCTGGGAGTCCCACGACCCCACCCAGGGCTTCCGCCAGGGCAACGACGTGGGCACCCAGTACCGCTCGGCGATCCACACCCACACCCCCGAGCAGGCAGCAGCGGCCGAGGCCTCCCGCGCCGCGTACCAACGCGTCCTGACAGCCTCGGGCCACCGCACGATCACCACCGAGATCCTGCCCGCGGAGGGCCGCCCCTTCTACCCGGCGGAGGGCTACCACCAGCAATACCTCGACAAGAACCCGGCGGGTTACTGCGGAATCGGCGGGACCGGGGTCTCCTGCCCGGTCGGCGTGGGCGAGGCCGGCGGCTGATGTCATCCGCTCAGGGCCGGCCGCCGCCCGCGGGGCGCCGTCGGGGAGGGATCATGGCGGGATGACGGAACTCTCCCCCTACCAGCGGGACCTGCGCGACCGGCTGGCGGCGGTCCCCGTGTTGCCCGCGCCCGCTCCCTGGCGACCGGTGTTCGAGTCCTGTGCCGCGGTCGGGGGGCTGCTGGGGATCGGGTTCGCGACGCATCCGGACAGTGGTCACGACCTGGTGATGGTCGTCTCGACCGCCGGTCACGGACTCTTCGACGCCGTCACCGGCGAGAGGATCGCGCGGGACCGCGAGCCCGATCCGGAGAGCAGCACGCCGGACGCGGCCGCGGATCTGACCTGCCCGGGCCTCGGGCCGGTCGCCGGCAGCAGGGTGCACATCGCCGGGCTGTTCGGCGGCGGACTGCACGCGACCACCGCCGACGGCTGGCACGTGCAGGTCGTCTCGCCGGTCTGGCCGAACGACCGTGTCCTGCTCTCCCGTGGCAGCGGCATGCCCCACCGCGATCCGCACGGTGAGCGGTGGTGGCACGTGTTCCACTCCCACTACTCCGAGCTCCGGGCCGTCGGCTTCTCCCCCTCCGGACGTACGCTCGCCGTGGCGACCAGCAGCGATGTGACCCTATGGGCGCGTCCGGAGGGTGCCTGACGGAACCGGGACGGGGCGGCCGTCAGCCGTCCGCGCGGGCCGGCAGCCGCCAGCCGGGGCGGGGGAAGTGGCAGGTGTAGCCGTCCGGGTAACGCTGGAGGTAGTCCTGGTGCTCGGGCTCGGCCTCCCAGAAGGGGCCGACCGGCTCCACCTCGGTGACGACCTTGCCCGGCCACAGTCCGGAGGCGTCCACGTCCGCGATGGTGTCCTCGGCGATCCGCTTCTGCTCGTCGTCGACGTAGTAGATCGCCGAACGGTAGCTGAGGCCGATGTCGTTGCCCTGGCGGTTCTTGGTGCTCGGGTCGTGGATCTGGAAGAAGAACTCCAGGAGCGTGCGGTAGTCGGTCTGCTCGGGGTCGAAGAGGATCTCGATGGCCTCCGCGTGCGTGCCGTGGTTGCGGTAGGTCGCGTTCGGCACGTCACCCCCGGTGTAGCCGACCCGGGTCGCCGTCACGCCCGGAAGCCGGCGGATCAGCTCCTCCATTCCCCAGAAGCATCCGCCCGCCAGCACAGCCCTCTGTGTCTGCGCAGCCATCGCTGTCCTCCCATATCTGCTCGCGCGGGTCGGCCGACCGGCACACCGCCGGTGTCCCCCGGCCCGCTCCCCCCTCAACGCGCGAGGGCGCCGGGCGATTCCACGGCCGACCGATGAGGCAGCCATGGTGCCTGTGTGACGTGGTTACCCATAAGGTGCCCCCCGTGACTGCCAAGCTGAGTTCCACGAGAGCCCGCGCAGCGCTGCGCACGTCGGCGCGGGTCTCCGCAGAGTTGCTGCTCATATTGCTGCTGCTCGCGGTGGCCCTGTGGCTGCTGGGCCGCACGTGGTCCGTGGTCTGGCCGCTGGTGATCGGTCTGCTGCTGACCACGCTGACCTGGCCGCCGACCCGCTTCCTGCTGCGCCGCGGGTGGAGTCCCGCTCTCGCCGCGTCGACGGTGACCGTGTTGTCCCTGCTGGTCGCCGCGGGTGTCGTGGCACTGATCGCGGTGCCGGTGGCGTCCCAGTCCGGCGACCTGACCGACGGGGTGGTCGACGGGGTCCAGAAGGTGCGCGAGTGGGCCGCCGGACCGCCGTTGAACATCGGTGACGCCCAGATCGACAAGGCCTTCGACACCGCGGTCTCCCGCGCACAGGACGGTCTCGGCAGCATGGTCGGCGCGGTCGTCACCGGAGTGAGCACCGTGGTGAACGGCCTGGTCACCGCCGTCCTGGCCGTGTTCCTGATGTTCTTCTTCCTCAAGGACGGCCCGCGTTTCCTGCCGTGGCTCGCCCGCCAGCTGCCCGGCCGGCTCGCCACCGACGTCCCGACCGTGGCCGCGCGCGGCTGGGACACCCTGGGCTCCTTCGTGCGGTCCCAGGCGGCCGTCGGCCTCATCGACGCCGTTCTCATCGGCCTCGGTCTGTGGATCCTGGGAGTACCGCTGGTGCTCCCACTGGCGGTGCTGACCTTCGTCTCCGCGTTCGTGCCGATCATCGGCGCCTTCTTCGCCGGCTTCGTCGCGGTGCTCATCGCCCTGGTCTCCAACGGCCTGATGGACGCGCTGATCGTGCTGGCCATCATCGTCGTGGTGCAGCAACTCGAGGGCAACGTGTTCCAGCCCATGATCCAGAGCCGGGGACTCGGCCTCCACGCGGCGGTGATCCTGCTGGCGGTGACGTTGGGCGGCAGTCTCGCCGGAATCGTGGGCAGTCTGCTCGCGGTACCGGTCGCCGCGCTGATCGCGGTGATCTGGGGGTACGTACGCGAGCAGCTCCAGGAGCCTCCCCAGGACCCTGGCGCCGACGAGCCGGAGAGCGGCGTCGCCGCCCCGTCCTGACGGGCGGCACCTCGTTGGACCCCGGGTGTCAATCATTTCGACCCCGTTGAAAAGGAACGGCGGCCGCGGCAGCCCCGCCCTACGATCGCCCGCATGATGATTCCGCGGAGATTACGGATGATCGTCGTGCTCGTCGTGGCCCTGGCCACGGCGCTCGGGGGTGCTGTGGGGACGGCGCAGGCCGAAGAGGGCCGGGCCCCGTCCGAGCGGCAGTTGTTGTTCTACAACCACTCCTACGGGGTTCTGGACCGGGAGACCGCCGACGCGATCGAGCATTCCGACTACTTGAGGGACTTCGCCAACTTCCTGGTCCGCACCACCACCGGTGCCGGCGGACAGACCTGGACCGGCCGCTACCTGATGGGCCGCGAGACCTATCTCGAACTGTTCGGGGTCGGTGACATCGCCGGCCCGGACGGCACCCTCGGCTCCGCCGGGCTGGGGCTGTCCACCGAACGCGACGGTGACCTGGCGACGGTCACCGAACGGCTGAGGAGCGAGGGGGTCGCCGACCCCGTCGAGTTCCTGCAGACCCGGGACTTCGGCGACGGGGTGCCCGTGCCGTGGTTCGACGCCATCCTCACCGCCACCGAGTACGACGCCTTCGGCGCCTGGGCGATGGAGTACCGGCCCGAGTACTTCGCCGATCCCCGCAGCAACACCGAGCCGGCCGGTTTCCCCGGTGACGTCGGCCGGGAGCGGGTGCTGTCCGACGACTACCGCACCCATCTGATGCGTGACGTGACCTCCGTCCGCATCGCGGTCACCGAGGGCGACCTGGCCGACACCGTGCCGCTGCTGCGGGCCAGCGGATTCGCCGTCAAGAGCGTGACGGGCGGGGGCGTGGTCGCACAGGGCGGGGGCACCACGATCCGGTTCGACGTCGTTGCGCGTGAGCAGGCGGGTCTGCGGCGGGTCGAGATGTCCCTCAACCGGCCCGTGCAGGACCGGCACGTGGAGCAGATCGGTCACTCGACCCTGACGGTCGGCCCCGGCAGCCGGGCCGTGTGGACGTTCGCGGCCAACGGCACCCGGTAGGCGTACACCGGCACACGCAGGCAGCGGGGGCCTCCGTCAAGGGACCAGGAGACCTCAGCCCCCGCTGCCGTACGGGCGCGTGAGGATCTCCAGGCGGTGGCCGTCCGGGTCGTCGAAGTACACGCCGCGGCCGCCGTCGTTGTGGTTGATCTCGCCGGGGCGGTGGTGGAAGGGGTCCGCCCAGTACGTCAGCCCCGCCTGCCGCACTCGGGCGAAGATCGTGTCGAAGTCGTCCTCGGAGACGAGGAACGCGTAGTGCTGCGGCGTGATCGCGTCGGTCGTGTCCATGTAGTCGAGGGTCACGCCGTTGGGGATCTCGACCGGGACGAAGGGGCCGTACTGCGGGCTCACCGTCAGTCCCAGGAGATCGGCCAGGAAACGGGCCGAGGCGTGCTTGTCGTGTGCGGTGACGATGGTGTGGTTGAGCCGAACTGTCATCGCTGCCTCCTCGTTTCGACCGTACTCCGTGGCGTACGGCGAAGGGCCCCGGCGGGAGACCGGGGCCCTTCGTCGGTGCCGGGGTGGGGCAGAGGTCAGATCGTGGCCGTGTCGATCACGAAGCGGTAGCGGACGTCGCTGTTGACGACCCGCTCGTACGCCTCGTTGATCTCCGACGCGGCGATCAGCTCGATCTCGGCGCCGATGCCGTGCTGGGCGCAGAAGTCCAGCATCTCCTGGGTCTCGGCGATGCCGCCGATCGCCGAACCGGCGAGCGTCTTGCTGCCGCCGATGAGAGAGAACAGGTTCAGGGAGATCGGCTCCTCGGGGGCGCCGACGTTCACCAGGGCGCCGCCGGCCTTGAGCAGACCGAGGTAGGCGCCGAAGTCCAGCGGGGCCGAGACGGTGGAGAGGATGAGGTCGAAGGAACCGGCCAGCTCCTTGAACGTGGTCTCGTCGCTGGTCGCGTAGTAGTGGTCGGCGCCCAGCTTGAGGCCGTCGTCCTTCTTGCGCAGGGACTGGGACAGGACGGTGACCTCGGCGCCCAGCGCGTGCGCGATCTTGACGCCCATGTGGCCGAGCCCGCCCAGGCCGATCACGGCGACCTTCTTGCCCGGGGCGGCGCCCCAGCGCTTGAGCGGGGAGTACGTGGTGATGCCGGCGCACAGCAGCGGCGCGGCCTCGTCGAGGGCCAGGCCCTCGGGGATGCGGACGACGAAGTTCTCGTCGACGACGACCTTCTCGGAGTAGCCGCCGTAGGTGGGCTCGCCGTCCTTGCCGACCGAGTTGTACGTGCCGACGTTGCCGCCGGTGCAGTGCTGCTCCAGGCCGGCCTTGCAGTTGTCGCACTCACGGCAGGAGTCGACGAGACAGCCGACGCCCACCCGGTCGCCGACCTTGTACTTGGTGACGCCGGGGCCGACCTCGGAGACGATGCCCGCGATCTCGTGGCCCGGGACCATCGGGAAGATGGCCTCGCCCCAGCCCTCACGGGCCTGGTGGATGTCGGAGTGGCAGATGCCGGCGAACTTGATGTCGATCAGGACGTCATGCTCGCGGACCGCCCGGCGCTCGATGGTGGTGCGCTCCAGGGGAGCCTTCGCGGCGGGGGCGGCGTATGCGGCGACAGTGGTCATGCCCGGGTTCTCCTAGCGAGGGGGTCCGTGCCCGGCTGCCTTCTGTCCATCCGTCCGGGCACGATCCCCAGAGTGCCCCGCGGATCGTGATCCACCCAGGCCACCGCTTTGCGTACGTCCACTGGTCCTACTACTGGCGGGGACAGGATCGTGGACGTACGACCGTGAATACTTGACGTATGGACGACATGGCCGAGGAACTGCCCGGAAGCGGCTCACTGGACCGGCGTGCCGAGCTCAGCGAGTTCCTGCGCACCCGGCGGGCCCGGCTGAAGCCGGAGGACGTGGGACTGCCGGACTTCGGGCGGCACCGCAGGGTACCGGGGCTGCGCCGCGAGGAGCTGGCCCAGCTCGCGGGCGTCTCCGTGGCCTACTACACGCGTCTGGAGCAGGGCAACGGGCGGAACGTCTCGACGGAGGTCCTGGGCTCCATCGCCCGCGCGCTGCGGCTGACCGACGCCGAGCACGCGCACCTCACGCACCTGGCGAAGCCCAAGCAGCACAAGAAGAAGCCGGCCGCGCGGACCGAGCAGGTGCGCAGATCGATCCGGCACCTGCTGGACTCGATGGACGTGCCGGCGTACGTGTCGGGGCGGCGCTCGGACATCCTCGCCTGGAACCGGATGGCGGCGGCGGTCTTCGGCGACTGGTCGGAGCTGCCGGTGCAGGACCGCAACTGGGCCCGGCTGGTGTTCCTGCGGCCGGAGTACCGCGAGCTGTTCGTGCCGTGGGAGCAGAAGGCGACGGACATGGTCAGCTATCTGCGCATGGACGCGGGCTGCCATCCGGACGACCCTCGGCTGTCCGCGCTGGTGGGTGAACTGTCCGTCAAGAGCGAGGAGTTCAGGCGGCTGTGGGCCACGCACGACGTCAAGGAGAAGAACTTCGGCGTCAAGCAGCTCCGCCACCCGCTGGTCGGTGATCTGACCCTGCACTTCGATTCGTTCCCCCTGTCCGACGGCACCGAGCAGGCCCTGATCACGTACCACGCGGAACCGGGCACCCCGTCCGCCGACGCGCTCAGGCTGCTGGCGAGCTGGGGCGCGGACGCGACCCGGGCGGGTGAGTCCGCGCGCCCCTGACCCGGCGCCCGCTCAGCCCTGGTACGGCGGTGCCGCCCCCCAGTTCCACTTCGGCACCGGCTGCTCGGCGGGCGGCTTGGCGTCCGGTCCCGAGAAGTGGACCGCGAGCCGGGTGCCCCACTCCACGTAGGCGAGGAACGCCGAGCGGAACTCCGCGTCGGTGGGCAGGCCGGCCTCGTCGGCGGCGTCCTGGATGAGGTTCACCCAGCGGCGGCGCTGCGGCTCGGTGATGCCGCGGCCGAGGTGCTTGGCGACCATGTGGCCGTGGCCGCCCTGGGTCTCCGAGTAGGCGGACGGCCCGCCGAAGACCTCCGCGAGCCACAGGGCGACGTGCTCGGCGTGGTCGGGGGCCAGGCCCGCGAACACCGGGGCGAGCAGGTCGTCGGCCAGGACCTTCTCGTAGAACACCGTGGTGAGCCGCCCGAAGGCCTCCGCGCCGCCCGCCCAGGCGAACAGGGTGGGTACGGCGGCGCCCCGCCCGCGGACCGCGGTGGGCTTGTAGTGCCGCATCTCCTCGATGTTCTCGACGTACGGCCGGATCTCGGCGAGGAAGTCCGGGAACAGCTCCGACTTGCGGAAGCCCTCCAGGTGGTCCTCGGTGGAGGTCCAGGTGATCCGCAGGACGTAGTGCTCGAAGTCCTCCTCGCACCGCGCCAGTTCGTAGTCGACGCACTGCGGGGCCGCGGCCAGCTGGGTCGAGGCGTGGGTGTAGGCGGACAGGAACTCCGCCGAGCGGTCTTCCGGGATGCGGTAGCGGATGTACTCGACGGTCTCTGTGGTCATACGGCCACTCAAACACGGGCGGCCGCCGTAGGCACAGCGCGAAGGCCCGCCGGAAGCAGTGCTTCCGACGGGCCCTCGGCTAACGCTTCCTGCGGATCACTTCGCGTAGTACGCGTTGTAGATCGAGATCGTCGACTTGTTGCCCTTCTTGTCGGCGATCTTGGCGTGGAAGGAGATGGCCTTCCCCTTCGCCGGGTTCTTCACGGTGATCTTGCCGCCCGAGACCGTGACCTTCTTCCAGGTCTGGCCGTAGTCGTACGACACGTACACCGCGAGGGACTTCAGGTTGGAGCCCTTGGCGGAGCCCTCGACGGTCACCGGGATCTTGACCGTCTTGCCGGCCTCGACCCTGCTGTCCAGGCCCGTGGCCGCGTGGAAGCGGGCCGTGGAGGCTGGCAGCTTGGTGAGGTCGCCCGTCTTCTTGGAGGCGAACGTCCAGCTGGCGTCGATCCGGGTGGAGGCCGCCGCGACCTTGACGCTGCGCTTGACCGAGGTCGTCAGCTTGTAGTTGGCCTGGCCGGCCGGGACCTTGAAGGTCTTCTCGCCAAACAGCGGGTCGTCGTTCGAGCCGACCTGGACGCCGTTCTTGTACAGCGTGGTCTTCACCGAGGTGAACGCCGAGGAACCGGCGTGGGCATTGCCGTCCGCGAACAGCGGCAGGGAGCCGAAGATCTCGTTGCCGTCACGGTAGAGACCGAAGTCGGCGTTGAGGTGCGGACCGAAGACCGCGGTGTTGAAGGTCTTCGCGTAGGACTTGCCGCCCTGGAAGGACTGCGCGGCACCGAGCGTGTAGTACGCCTCGCCGAGCGGGAAGCCGTCCTGGTCCACACCGGCGGACTGCTCGAAGTCCATCTCCCACTTGACCCCGCTGAGGGTGGACAGGTGCAGGGTGCGGGTGCTGGGCAGGGTCTGCTGGATGCCGATCGAGGAGGCGGAGAAGGAGCCGGGCAGCCAGCCCACGGCGTTGATCGAGCCCTTCTTGCCGCTCGCCGCCGCGCCCAGGCCGACCTTCACCTTGGCCAGCTCGCTCGCCTTGTAGTGCTTGGTGTAACCGGTGGCGAACTGCTTGACCTTGCCGCCTGCCACGGTGTCGTACTGCTCGGTGGCGCCCTTGCTCCAGTGGCCGTCGAACTGCTGGCTGAGCGAGCCGTCGGTCACCTGCGGACCGAAGTGCGCGGTGCGGAAGCCCGCGTACGAGTCCAGGAACCAGCCGTAGCCGTAGCCGCCGTTGGCCGTGTCGACCTGGAAGCCGGGCGAGGCGAACTCCGACTTGGCTGCCGTGTCCGGCACGGTGATGTCGACCGGCTTGGCCTTGCGCGCGTCCAGCGTGATCGTCGTGTTCTTGGTGACGTTCAGCTTCGGCTGGACCAGCCAGTCGGCGCCCTTGGTGGCGTCCTCCGGGTCCACGAAGTACGCGGAGTTGAGGATGTAGCCGCCCTTGGGCACGCGGACGGTGACCGAGCCGTCCTCCTCGTACGGGCTGAAGCCCTTGCCGTTGGCGAGGCCGGAGATGCCGGTCAGGTCCGCGCTGTAGTTCTTGGCGGGCTTGCCGTCACGGTCCAGGACGTTCAGCGTGACGTCGTACGACTCGACCTCCCGCTGCACGGCCGCCGCCGTGCGGACGGTCTGGCCGCCGCCCGTCGCGGTGACGTACGCCGAGTAGGCGCCGTCGAGCGTGCCGCCCAGCTTGGTGTTGACGGTGAGGTCGACGGAGGCCGTGCCGCCGTTCGCCGGGACCGTCACCGTGGTGGCGCCCAGCTTGAAGAAGCCGGCCGGAGCGGCCTGTCCCTTCGGGTCGGTGGCCGTCGACGACAGCTTCAGCGTGACGTCCTTCGTACCGAGGTTGCGGTACGTCACCTTCTTGGTGTCCGGCTTGTCGTCGGTGTGCGGCCACTGCTGCGTGCCGAAGCTCACCGAGACCGGGTCGGCGATCACGGTCTGCGCGATGGCCTTGTCGACCTGGATACGGCCCGAACCCTGCTGGAACGGGGTGTACTTGCCGCCCTTGGTGGAGCCCGTCAGGGCGCCCTTCAGTTCGGCGTAGCCCCAGTCCGGGTGCTCCTGCTTGAGGATCGCCGCCGCGCCCGCGACATGCGGGGTCGCCATCGACGTGCCGGAGATGGTGAGGTAGCCGGCCGGCTTCTCGCCGACCTCCTTGGCGATGAGGCTGCCGGGGGCGGCGGCCGCGGTGATGTCCACGCCGGGCGCGGTCACATCGGGCTTGATCTGCCCGTCGAGACCGGGGCCGGTGCTGGAGAAGGACGCCAGCTTGTCCTTGTCGTCGACCGCGCCGACGGTCAGGGCGGAGGCCGCGCTGCCCGGGGAGCCGATGGTCTGGTCGCCGAAGTCGCCCTCGTTGCCGGCGGCGATGGCGAACAGGATGCCCTTGGTCTGGGAGAGCTTGTTGACCTCGGCTTCCAGCGGGTCGATCTCCGGGGTGTCGCCACCGCCCAGGCTGAGGTTGACGACGTCGGCGCCCTGCTCGGCCGCCCACTCCATGCCGGCCAGGATCTCGGAGTCCTCGCCGTAGCCGTCGTCGCTGAGCACCTTGCCGTTGAGGAGCTTGGCTCCCGGGGCCACACCCTTGTACTTGCCGCCGGACTTCGCGCCGGTGCCGGCCGCGATGGAGGCGACGTGGGTGCCGTGGCCGAACTTGTCGGTCGCGTCGGCGGAGGTGGAGAAGTTCTTGGCCGCGATCACCTGGTCCTTGAGGTCCGGGTGGGTCGCGTCGATCCCGGTGTCCAGGACGGCGATCTTGACGCCCTTGCCGTCGTAGCCCTTGGCCCAGGCGGTCGGCGCGCCGATCTGCGGCACGGACTTGTCGAGGCTGGCCTTGCGGACGCCGTCGAGCCAGACGTGCGCGATGCCGGAGGCGGCCTTGTCGCCGTTGGTGACCGCGTCCCACAGCTCGGGCGCGTCCTCCTTCGGCGTCTGCACCGCGTCGGCGTTCAGGGAGGTGAGGGAGTGGCGGAGGGTGCCCGCGTCCCGGACGTCCTCCTTGGTGGCGCTCGCCGCGCCCTTGTAGCCGACGATCACCTTCAGTCCCTTGCTCTGGGACTTGCGGGTGGCGGCCCTGTTGAGCTCGGTGACGTCGAACAGCCGCTGGTCGAGCTTGCCGCTCGACACCAGACGGAGCACGTCGGACGGCAGCACGTAGGTGTGGCCGTCGGCCTTGCGGAGCTGAACGGGTATGTGTTCCCGGCCCTTGGCGGGCTCCAGGCCCACGACGCGGCCCTTCGCGTCCACGACGACGCGGTCACCGGTGATCAGGGTGATGCGGTGCTTGGGCGCGAGCTGCGCCTTGTTCGACTGCGAGACGTTCGCCGTCTGCTGCGCGTCCGCCGACGCCGGGCTGGTCATGCCCGCCGCGAGCGCTACCGCGGCCGCCGTGGCGATCGTGGCCGCGCATGCCTTCTTCACTTGTCTGCGCAAGTTTCCCCCTTGCAGAAGAACCGGGTGAATTCCCCGTTCACCCGGGCGGGGGGAGACTCGCACGCCTATGCGTGCACCCCCCGGTTCTCGAAGTATGCCGAGGGGTGATCACGACCTCAAGGGACAGCTGCCCGGCAGCAAAGTTCTGTTACAAGACCGCCGGGTTCAGCGGGAGTTGAGCCTGCTCGCCCGTTCAGGAGGCGGCGTTCTCCTTCACCGTGATCCGGCCCTTGCGGATCGTGGCGAGACGGGGGGCCTTCTTCGCGATGGCGGAGTCGTGGGTGACCATGATGAAGGTCAGCCCCAGCTCCTTCCACATGCGTTCGAGTACGTCCATGATCTCGTCGCGCATCGACTCGTCGAGGTTGCCGGTGGGTTCGTCGGCCAGGAGTACCTTCGGCTCCTTGACCAGGGCACGGGCGATGGCGACGCGCTGCTGCTGGCCGCCGGACAGCTCGGAGGGCAGATGCCGCAGGCGCTCCCCGAGCCCTACGGAGGTGAGTGCCTCGGCGGCCCGCTCCCGCCGCTCCTTCCCCTTCACACCGAGGGGTACGAGGGCGGTCTCGACGTTCTCCTGGGCGGTGAGGGTGGGGATGAGGTTGAAGGACTGGAAGACGAAGCCGATGTTCTCGCTGCGGACCCTGGTCAGCCTGGCCTCCGACAGTTT
Source organism: Streptomyces sp. SAI-135 (assembly GCF_029893805.1). NCBI lineage: Bacteria > Bacillati > Actinomycetota > Actinomycetes > Kitasatosporales > Streptomycetaceae > Streptomyces > Streptomyces sp. SAI-135. The sequence goes on along the minus strand of NZ_JARXYP010000002.1, from coordinate 5,788,766 downwards.
CGCCAGGTCGGTGCCGTCCAGGACGATCTCGCCCTCCGTGGGCTTGTCCAGTCCGCCGAGCATCTGGAGGAGGGTGGACTTGCCGCCGCCGGTGGGGCCCTGGATGACGAGGCGGTCCCCGTCGGCGATGGTGAGGTCCACACCGGCGAGCGCGTCGACGGTGTCCTTGCCTCGGGAGTAGCGCTTGGTGACGCTTCTGAGTTCGTACATGGTGACTCCTGGAGGGTGGGGTTCGGGGTGGTGCGGATCGTCGTCGGCCGCGGTGCGGTGGGGGCTGGTCGCGCAGTTCCCCGCGCCCCCAGGTGGGCACAGCCGGGCCTGCCGTGCCTGCACCCACTCAGGGGCGCGGGGAACTGCGCGACCAGCCACGGCGTCGCCGCACCCGCGGGACCACAAGGCGAGGCACGTCCGTGGGCGCGGCGGACGCCCGCTACTCGACGCGGCGCAACGCGTCCGCCGGCCGCAGGCGCGACGCCCGCCAGCCGCCGAAGGCGCCCGCGATGAGACCGCCGGCCACCGCCAGGCCGACCGCGACCGCCACCGTCGTGAGGCTGACCGGGGCGGTCAGGGCGACATCCAGCGTCTTGGCGGCGACCTGGCGACCGGGGCCGCCGAAGCCGCCCCCACCACCGGGACCACCCGCGCCGCCTCCCCCGCCGCCCAACTGCGCCTGCAACGTGGGGCTGACGGCCGTCACGACGTACGCGCCCGCGAGACCGATCGCGATGCCCAGGGCCCCGCCCAGCAGCCCGTTGACCATCGCCTCACCGACGACCTGCCGGGTCACCCGCCCCGACTTCCAGCCCAGCGCCTTGAGCGTGCCGAACTCCCTTACCCGGCGCGAGACCGCGGACGAGGTGAGCAGACCGGCGACGAGGAACGCGGCGACGAGCACGGCGATCGACAGCCACTTGCCGACGTTCGTGGCGAGCGAGGACGCCGTCGACAGCGACCCCGACACGGTGTCCGCGAGATCCGCCGAGGTCGTCACCGTCGTACCCGAGATGTTCTTCTGGATCGTCGACTTGACGGCGTCGATCTTCTGGGAGTCGGTCGCCTTCACGTAGATCGTGGTGACCTTGTTCTTCGAGTCGCTGAGGGTCTGCGCCTGGGTGAGCGGGACGTAGACGTTGGCGGCCGCGTCCCCGCTGTCCGCGGTGGCGACGCCGATCACCTCGTACTTGACGCTCTTGATGGTGACGGTGGAACCGACCTTGAGCTTCTTCTCCTTGGCGTACGCGGAGTCGACCACGGCGACCTTGGCGTTCGTCTCGGTGGACCGGAACGTACGGCCGCTGGTGATCTTGGAGGAGGTCAGCGGGCCGAGGGCGGCCTTGGTGACGTCGGTGCCGAAGACGGAGTAGTTGTCGACGTCGAAGTCGGCGCCCCCGCCCTGCACTTCCCCCTGCGGCTGGCCGGTGCCACCGCCGTCGCGGCCGAAGCCGCCCGCACCGCCGCCGTTGCCGTTCTGCTGGAACTCGCCGCGGGTGAACTGGCCGTCGATCTTGATGACCTGGAGGCTCAGCCCACCGACCGCGTCCGACACGCCGGTCTGCCGGCCGACCTTGTCGACCGTGGCGGAGGACAGGGTCTGGAAGCCCTGGACCATCACCCGGTCGCTGCTCTGCTCCGCGTCGGAGCCGCTGTCCTGCGCGTCGAACCGGAAGCGCGGCCGGTCCGAGGAACTGGCCTGCGGCTGGGCGGCCTTGGTGACCGTCATGTCGGTGCCGAGCCCGTACAGCGACTGGAGGACCTTGTCCTGGGCCTTCCCCATGCCGGACGACACGGAACTGACCACGATGACCAGCGCGATCCCGAGCGCGAGCCCGGAGGCGACGACGAGGGCCGCCTTTCTGCGGCGGCGCAGTTCGCGCCTCAGGTAGGTGAAGAACATGGCCGCAAGCTAGGTACGGCGCGTGATGACTCCATAAGGCGCATATAAGAGCTGCATGAGAAGGCTGTGATCAGCCCCGGAAACACCGATGCCGCCCCTGAGGGCGGCATCGGAAAGCTGTGAACGGGCCCTGGGGCCGGGGATCAGACCGCCGAGCCCGCCTTCCAGTCCGCCCAGCTCAGGTTCCAGCCGTTGAGGCCGTTGTCCGGGGCCACCGTCTTGTCGCCGGTGTTCTGCACGACCACCACGTCACCGACGATCGAGTTGGTGTACATCCAGTAACCCGCGGTGCCGGTGTCGTTGGCGCCCTTGGTGTCGGACAGGCCCACGCAGCCGTGGCTGGTGTTCACGGAGCCGAAGATGGACTTCGCGCCCCAGTAGTTGCCGTGCAGGAAGGTGCCGGAGTTGGTGAGCCGGATGGCGTGCGGCACGTCCTTGATGTCGTACTCGCCCTTGCCGTCGTCGTCGGTGAAGCCCACGGTCGCGCCGTTCATGCGCGTCTCCTTGAACTTCTCGGACATCACCATGATGCCTTCGTACGTCTTGTTCTCCGGCGAACCGGCCGAGATCGGGATGGTCTTGATCGTCGCGCCGTTGTGCGTGACCTTCATCTGCTTGGTCTTGGCGTCGACGTACGAGACCTGGTTGCGGCCGATCTTGAAGGTGACCGTCTTCTGCTGAACGCCGTAGACACCGGAGGCGCCCTCGACACCGTCGAGCGCGAGCTTCAGCGTGACGGTGGAGTTCTCCTTCCAGTAGTCCTCGGGGCGGAAGTCGATGCGGTTGGCGTTGAACCAGTGACCGACGACCTCCTGACCGCTGCTGGAGGAGACGGTGATGCCCTTCTGGACGGCCGCCTTGTTGGTGATCGCCTTGTCGAAGTTGATCGACACGGGCATGCCCACGCCGACGGTCGAGCCGTCCTCCGGCGTGAAGTTGCCTATGAAGCTGTTGGCCGGGGAGACCGTCGTGAACGAGGCGTTCTCGTGGGCGACGAGCCCGTCGGCGTCCTTGGCCTCCGCGGCGACCTTGTAGGTCGTGGAGCGCTCCAGCTGGCCGTCCGGCTTCCAGCTGGTCTTGTCCGCGGACAGTTCGCCGGCCACCTTCGTGCCGTCGGTGGTCGTCATCGTCACGTCGGTGAGCGTGCCCTTGCTCACGGTGACGGCGGCGGAGTTGTTGATGGAGGCGTTGTCCGTGCCGTCCTTGGGCGTGATCTTGATCTCGGCCTGGGAGCTCTTCTTGGCCGCCGCCTCGTCGGCCTTGGCCTGTGAGGTGTCGCCACCGCCGCTCTTCGAGGACGAGTCGTCGCCACCGGAACAGGCCGAGAGCACCAGCACCCCGCCGAGCAGAGCGGACGCGACCGTCAGGCCCCTGCGCCGCTTACTGACCGTCATCACACGCTTCTCCATCGTTGCCGAATCCCAGAAACCCCGAGAGTCCCCGTCAAAACCTAAACGCTACGACCGGTTCGTCCCGTTCCACCTTGCGAGGAGGTGTGGGGCACACCACGTCCGCTGTGGCGGCAGGTGTGTCTGTCGGTCCGTGCGACCCCTGAGACGACGAAACCCCGGACGGCGGTTGCCGCCCGAGGTCACGATTTTCCCGAGCGTGCTCAGCCGACGACCTCTTCTTCGTCGTCCTCCTCCACATCATCCTCGTCGAGGTCCCAGTCCGGCGAATCAGGGTCGTAGTCGATGCGCTCGCTGCTCCAGGAGGCCTGGGCCAGTTCGACCCCCGCCACCTCCCCCACCAGGTCGAACGGGTCCACGAGATACGCGAGGGCCTCCGCAGTGTCTTCCGTCACAGCGCTCTCGGCGTGCGCCCGCTCCTCGCCCGGCATGTCCGGATCCTCCGCGATCCGCGCCAGCGCGGCCCGGGTCACGGCGTCCTGGTCGTCGACCTCGACGACGAGTTCCACCCGAAGCCGTACAAAACGTGATGTCTCTTCAGTGCTCATGCCCGGAGCGTAAAGCCCGTGCCTCCCGTGACTTTCCCGTGACCCGCGCCTTTCACTAACATCGCCCCACACGGCCAATTCGCCAGCACCACAAGGGGATCGATATTCCGTGTCATCCGTTCGTCGTCCGTTGCTGACCGCCACCGCCGCGGGGACCCTGCTGGGTGCCCTGTGGTTCGTCCCGTCCGCCAACGCGACCCAGGACACCCCGGCGAGAACAGCGCCGTCCGCGCAGGTCACGACGCAGGCGCGGGTCACGACCGCGAGTGCCGGGACGTCCACGGACGGCGCCCGGCTCGCCGACACCGGCAGCTTCGACACCACGCCGTACGTCGTCGGCGGCACCCTCTTCCTCACGCTGGGTGCGGGCTTCGTCGTCTATTCGGTACGCCGGGAACGACTGGGCTTTTAAACGGGCTTGACGATTTCTTGGCGAGACCTTCATAGTCCGCCCATGAAGAGATCATCGAGGGCGCGCACAGGCGCCGCGGCGACCGTGAGCGTGCTGTCGCTCGCCCTCGTCACCGGGTGCGGCGGGGGTTCGGGGGCCGACTCCGGGAAGGCTGCCGCCTCGCCGAGCACGGGCACGGGCACGAGCGCCGCCACGGCCCCGGCCGCGAAGGCCCGCAGCGCGGCCGAACTGGAGAAGCTGCTCCTCGCCAAGGGAGATGTCGCCGGGTACGACGTCGACCCGGGCGACGACACCCTGCCGAAGGGCAAGAGCGCCGTGAAGGCCGACAGGTCCGCGTGCGCGCCGCTCGCCTACGCGATATCCGGCCTTCCGCCGGCCGACACCGAGGCGAGCGCGAACAACACCGTCACCTCGCAGACGTCCACGCCGTCCCCCGGGGCCCTCGACGAGGCCTCTGTCGAGGGCGCCTTCGACATCGACATGACCATCGTGGGCCTGTCCTCCTACGAGGGCGACGGCGCGGAGAAGGCGGTCGAGGCGGTCTCCGACGGGATAGCCGCCTGCTCCGGCGGGTTCGGCATCGCGGCCGAGGGCGAGAACCTCAAGATCACCAAGGTCGCCGCGGGCAAGGCCTCCGGCAAGGGCGACCAGTCGGTGGCCTTCGCCGTGAGCTCCGACATGGACGGCGAGGGCACGGCCGGCTTCACCGTCGACGTGGTCCGCGTCGGCAGCACCGTCTCCACGTACTACACGGTCGACTTCGCCTCGCTGGGCAGCGGCAAGGCGGCCACCGTACCGGCCGCCGTGCTCGACGCCCAGGTGGCCAAGCTCACGTGACGCCGAGGGCCCCCGCCGCGGTCGTACGGCGGCGGCCCTTCGCGCTGTCTACCGCAGGGGGCCGGTGACGGCCTCCACCGCCGACACCAGACGCCCCTCGCGCACGAACGCCTCGGCCGCGGCGAGGTCCGGCGCCAGGAACCGGTCGGGCCCGGGCCCCTCGACACCCGCCTTGCGTACGGCGGTGATGGCGGCCTGCGTCGCCGGCGCCGGGTTCAGGCCCTCGCGCAGTTCGACGGCGCGTGAGGCGGCGTAGAGCTCGACGGCGAGCACGCGGGCGAGGTTGCCGACGGCGGTGCGCAGCTTGCGCGCGGCCGACCACCCCATCGAGACGTGGTCCTCCTGCATCGCGGACGAGGGGATCGAGTCCGCGGAGGCGGGGACGGCCAGCCGCTTCAACTCGCTGACCAGTGCTGCCTGGGTGTACTGGGCGATCATCAGCCCGGAGTCGACGCCGGCGTCGTCGGCGAGGAACGGCGGCAGCCCGTGGGACCGGTTCTTGTCGAGCAGCCGGTCCGTGCGCCGCTCGGCGATCGACGCGAGGTCGGCGACGGCGATGGCGAGGAAGTCGAGGACGTAAGCGACCGGCGCGCCGTGGAAGTTGCCGTTGGACTCGACGCGCCCGTCCGGAAGCACCACGGGGTTGTCGACCGCGGAGGCCAACTCCCGCTCCGCCACCAGCCGGGCGTGGGCCAGCGTGTCCCGCCCGGCCCCGGCGACCTGCGGCGCGCAGCGCACGGAGTAGGCGTCCTGGACCCGGGGCGCGTCGTCCTGATGATGCCCCGTGAGCTCCGAACCCTCCAGCACGGCCAGCATGTTGGCGGCGGAGTCCCCCTGCCCCGGATGCGGCCGGATGGCGTGCAGCTCGGGAGCGAGCACCTTGTCGGTGCCGAGCAGCGCCTCCAGGCTCAACGCGGCGGTGATGTCGGCGGACTTGTAGAGCATGTCCAGGTCGGCGAGTGCCATGACCAGCATCCCGAGCATGCCATCGGTGCCGTTGAGAAGGGCGAGGCCCTCCTTCTCGCGCAGTGCGACGGGCGCGATCCCGTGCTCGGCGAGCAGCTCCCCGGCGGGCCGCACGACCCCGTCCGGGCCCTCGGCGTCCCCCTCCCCCATGAGCGTGAGGGCGCAGTGGGACAGCGGCGCGAGGTCTCCGGAGCAGCCGAGCGAACCGTACTCGTGGACGACCGGGGTGATCCCGGCGTTGAGCACGTCGGCCATGGTCTGCGCGACCTCCGGCCGCACTCCGGTGTGTCCCGAGCAGACGGTCTTGAGCCTCAGGAACATCAGAGCCCGTACGACCTCCCGTTCGACGCGCGGTCCCATTCCGGCGGCGTGCGAGCGGACGATGTTGCGCTGCAACTGGGCCCGGAGCTCCTGGCTGATGTGCCGGGTCGCGAGGGCGCCGAAGCCGGTGCTGACGCCGTAGACGGGTTCGGGCTTGGCCGCGAGGGCGTCCACGATCGCGCGGGCCGCGGCGAGGGCGGCGACCGCCTCCTCGGAGAGCTCGACACGGGCACCGTCCCGCGCCACGGCGAGGACGTCGGACGCGGTGACCCCGGACGTCCCCACCACCACAGTGTGCATATCCATATTCAGGAGCGTACGCACTGAATTCCAGGATGTCACTAGTGGGCAGGGGTTACGCCCCTTACAAGGGCCGACGGCGCCTGACCCCTCAGGGCCTGCGCCCCCGGAAGGTCCGCCGCTCGGGGGTCTGCCCGGAGGGCGCCGCGTCGGCCAGCCGTACGACGGGGTCGTCGGGGCCGCCGCGCCCCGCGACGACGGGCCGTTCGGCACGCTCGGCCTTGGCCCGGTACTGCGCGGCGTCGGCCAGCCGGAAGAGCCGCCGGGCCGAGCGGACGGGCCCGATGGGGTCCGCGGTGGAGGCGACCCCGCAGGCCACCCCTTCCCCCAGCTCCAACTCCGCGGCCCTCCTGCACAGTTCACCGGCGGCCCTGACCACGTCGTCGGCGGGGGGACCGACGGCCAGCAGACAGAACTCGTCCCCTCCGAGCCGCGCGGCCAGGGCCCCCGGCAGCATGGCCCCGCACAGCGACAGCACCGACCCGAAACGTTCCAGCAGCCGGTCGCCCACGGCGTGCCCACGGGTGTCGTTGACCCGCTTCAGCCCGTTGAGATCGCACACCACGAGGCTGACGACGACCCCGTCCCGCTTGTGCCGGTCGACGGCCTCGTCGAGCCGCGCGTCCACGGCACGGCGGTTGGCGAGCCCGGTCAGCGCGTCCGTGAACGCCAGCCGTCTCGCCTCCTCCAGCCGTTCCGCCTGGGCGATTCCGGCGGCGACGACGGCGGCCAGTACGGTGGCGAAGTCGGCGTCCTCCCGTCCGAAGACGGGGGCACCGGTGGGCCGGGCGACATACAGCTCGCCCCAGGCCCGCCCGTTCAGCACGATCGGGGCGACCACGCAGCTGCCCCGGCCCCTCCTGCGGAGCGCGGCGACTCGCTGGTGCACATAGCCGGGCCGTCCCCCGGCCGCCGGGCCCTCCGCCGTCTCCACCCACGCGTTGGGCTCACCGCCCCCGGCCCACCGCTCGTGCAGGAACTCGGTGATCTCCGGGAACTGGTGCACGGGGTAGGCCTCGTTCTCGGGGAACTCCTCCTCGCCCGCGGCCCGGTCCCCCACGTTCACCAGCACCCTGAGCCGTCCCAGCTCCCGCTCCCACACGGACAACGCGGCGAAGCTCCCGCCGAGGGCGCGGCAGGCCCCGGCGGCGGCGGCCCGCCACGCCTCCCGCGAGCCGTGGGCCGCCGCCATGCCCTGAGCCAACGCGACGACCGCGGCCAGCCGGATGTCCTCACCCATCAGTCCAGGTTAGGGAGGATTGGGGGGTATGCGGCGATGTGGTTGGTCCGTTCGAGAAACAGACACCGGGGCGGGTTCGGTTGCCGGGCGGCTGACGGTGCGTGCGGGCTGATCGCGCAGTTCCCCGCGCCCCCGCTGCGCTGGGCTTGGGCCGGGCGCCCACCAGAGTGCCGGGAACGGCCGCCGGGCGGCTGACAGTGCGTGCGGGCTGGTCGCGCAGTTCCCCGCGCCCCCGCTGCGCTGGGCTTGGGCCGGGCGCCTACCAGAGTGCCGGGAACGGCCGCCGGGCGGCTGACAGTGCGTGCGGGCTGATCGCGCAGTTCCCCGCGCCCCTGGGGTGGACGGGTGGACGCTCGTGCAGACGTGCAGGCCACCACCGGGCCGCAAGAGGCCGCCGCAGGCATTCAGGGGCGCGGGGAACTGCGCAAAACGCCCGCCCCCACTCACCCGCACCCGCCCGACGACCGCACCCGCACCCGCACCCGCACCCGCACCCGCACCCGAAGAACAATGGCGGCTACAGGCCAGGCCACCGAGGCGCTCGGTGTTCGTTGAAGGCCGCCACGCCCTCCGCGCGGTCCCCGGAGAACGCCACCGTCCGCCACGCCGCGTCCTCCACCTCCAGCCCGGACCGCAGGTCCAGCCCCTGCCCGAGCCGCAGCGCACGCTTGGCCGCCCGCAGCCCCACGGGCGAGTTCCCGGCCACCCGCCCGGCCAGGGCCAGCGCCTCCGCCCGGTCCTCCCCGGGCTCCACCAGCTGGTCCACGAGCCCCAGCCGATGCGCCTCCTCCGCCTCGACCCGCCGCGCCGTGAAGATCAGCTCGGCGGCCCGGGCCGCACCCACCCGCCGCGGCAGCAGCTGCGTCCCGCCGCCCCCGGGGATCACTCCCACCGACACCTCCGGCAACCCCACCACCGCCGTACGGTCGGCCACGATCAGGTCGCACGACAGGGCCAGCTCGAAGCCCCCGCCCAGCGCGAACCCGTGCACCGCGGCGATCGCCGGCACGGGCAGCTCCAGCACCCCCGTGTACGCCCCCCGGCTCACCGGCCGCTGCCGCAGCAGATCGGCGTCGCTGAGGGAGTTCCGCTCCTTCAGGTCGGCCCCCACGCAGAAGGCCCGCTCATGCGTGGAGGTCACCACGACAACCCGCACCGCCTGGTCACCCCCCAGTGCGGAACAGGCGGCGGCGATCGACCGGGCCATCTCCGAGGAGACCGCGTTCATCGCCTTGGGCCGGTCCAGAACCAACTCGGCAACCCCCTCCTCATGCCGCCTCACCAGCACGAACTCCCCGAACCGCTCCTCACCCATGACACCCTCCCGGTTAACGTGGGTTAACAAGACCGCTCCGATCATCGCAGCCCCGCCCCCACCGCGAAAGGTTCCCGCCGACCCACCCGACACCCCGTTCGAGTGACATCCCGCCCAACTCCCCTCCGACCGCCCACGACAGCGCATAACGTGCGCCCGGCCACGGCGCACAGGGGGCGCGGGCACCCAGGGGAGGAAGCATGACGGCGACGATGACGACGACAGGCATCGCGGAGGACAACGGCACCCGCCTGTTCGGACCGCGCGGCCGCCACCGCAAGCCCCGCCCCCGCAAGGTCCTGCTCGCGGCGGGCGGCCTCGCCCTGGCCGCCGGCGCCCTGAGTCTCGTCCGGCTGACCCCCGACGCGGGGGTGGGCGGCTTCGGCGCGACCGAGGCGGACCCCCAGGCCGCCCCGGGCACGGACACGGACGCGGACATCGACAGCGGCTCCACAACGGACCGGGCGACGAACGCGGCGGCGACCGTGGGCTCCGTCCCGCAGGCGAGCCCCACGTCGACCACGGCGATGGGCGGGATCTCCACGACCCCCACTCCAGGCACCTCGCCGGCCCCGGCAGGGTCCGCGACCGCCGTACCCCTGCCCCTGGCGGCGGCTCCCACCACGATCCCGGAGGCGCTGAACACCCACGCACCGGCACCGGCCCCCACGGCGAGCACCGCGCCCCGGCAGTCCCGGGCACCCCACTCACCGGCGACGACCGCCGCCCCGCAACCGGCCCGGACCACGCCCCCGCCGGCGACCGCCCCCACCCCCCGGCCCAGCCACTCGACCCGGCCCGCGCCGGGCCTGTGCGTGCCGGTCATCGGGCTGTGCGTGCAGCAGGGCGGCTAGGCGGGGGGCATGTCCCTGCGGGTCAGCAGCCAGGGCTCGACGACGCCGAGTCCGCGGACCGGCCGCTGCCACATCGGCTGGAGCGCGAAGCGGTACGTCGGCGGCTCCTCGCCCTCCTTCTCGGCGGTGGCCGCGGCCTCGGCCGCCTCGGCCTCCGAGGCGGGCGCCTCGCCGTGGCGGATCAGCTCCTCGGCGAACGCGCTGTCGACGAGGACGGCGTCGCGGGGAGCTATCGAGGTCAGCCGGGAGGCGAGGTTCACCGTCGTGCCGAAGACATCGCCCATACGGGTGGTCACCGTGCCGAAGGCGATGCCGACGCGCAGCTCGGGCATGGTCTCGTCGTTGGCCATGGTCTCGATGAGCCGCAGCGCGATCTCGGCGGCCACGGCGGCGTCGTCGGCCGCGTACAGCACCTCGTCGCCGAGGGTCTTGATGAGCCGACCGCCCCGCGCGGCCACCAGGTCCGCGGCTGTGGTCTCGAAGGCCTCGACGAGTTCGCCGAGCTCCTCCTCCTCCATCCGGCGGGTCAGCCGCGTGAACCCGACGAGGTCGGCGAAGCCCACGCACAGCCGCCGGTCGACCATCTCCTCGTCGTCGGCGGCCTGCACGACCCGGCCCGCCGAGGCGGCGAGCTGGCGGCGCCAGACGTAGACGAGGAACTCCTCCAGCTCGGGCAGGAGCAGTTCGATGATCGGGTACGTCACCTCGGTGCGGGTCATGCCCGGCTCCGGGGGCTCGGTCAGGCCCTCCAGGAAGGAGTCGATCTGCCACTCGGCGAGCCGGGCGGTGGTCTGCCCGGTGGACCGCGCCACCTGTACGGCCATGGCCTCGCTCAGCAGCCCCGCCTCGACGAGACCGGCGAGCCGGCGCAGCGCGAGGACGTCCGCCTCGGTGAACGCCTTGGCCTGGCCGACGTCGGCGAAGCCCATCGCCCGCCAGAAGCGGGTGGCCAGCTCCATGGAGACGCCGGCGGTGCGGGCCGCCTGAAAGGGGGTGTAGCGCCGCTCGGCGCCGAGGATGAGCTGTTCGAGACGCACGGCGAGCGGGTGCGGGATCGCGTCCGCGCCGGAGCCCGTGTCGTCTGCGGTCACGCCTGCTGCCCTTCCGATCTGTCACGGTCAGGTATCGACCGGCCTCAACTGTACGGCAGGTGTGCGGTAGCTCACTCCCGAGGAGGGGTGACTGATGCATGCCGGTCGCGTGCGGGCGGTACGCGACCGGTCGCGCCCCGCGACGGAGTCGCTGTTGTCACGGCCCCGCGCCCCGGACGGCAGATCCCCTCACGCCGGTCGCAGATGCACGATGTCTCCGGCGCCCACCGGCTCCTGTACCCCTTCCTCCGTCGCGATCACCAGGCGGCCGTCGCCGTCCACCGCCACCGCCTCACCGACCAGGGAGCGGTCCCCGGGCAGCTCGGCCCGTACCCGTCTCCCCAGCGTCGCGCACCCCGCCGCATACGTCTCCTGCAAACCGCTCACCGTCGGGTCCCCCGCCGCCGCCCGCCACCGCTCGTACCACTCCTCGAGGGAGCGCAGGACGGCCCGCAGCAGGGGGTCCCGGTCCGTGCTCACCGCTCCGGCCAGCGCCAGGGAACCCGCGGTGGGGACGGGCAGCTCGTCCTCCCTGAGGGTGACGTTGATGCCGACGCCCATGACGACGCCGTCCTCGCCCGCCCGTTCGGCGAGGATCCCGCCGGCCTTGCGTTCCTCGCCGCCCACGGTCACCAGGAGGTCGTTGGGCCACTTGAGGGCCGTGTCCACACCCGCGGAGCGCGACAGGCCGGTCGCCACCGCGACCCCGGTGAGCAGCGGGAGCCAGCCCCAGCGCGCCACCGGCACGTCGGCCGGGGTCAGCAGGACGGAGAAGAAGAGTCCCGAGCGGGGCGGCGCGGACCACTGGCGGTCCAGCCGGCCCCGGCCCGCCGTCTGTTCCTCGGCGACGAGGACCGCGCCCTCGGCCGCCTTGCCCGCGACGGTGCGGGCGACCAGGTCGGAGTTGGTGGAGCCGGTGCCGGCCACCACCTCGATCCCGGACCACAGCCCGCCCTCCCGCACCAGCCCGCGGCGCAGCGCGGCGGCGTTGAGGGGCGGCCGGTCGAGGTCCGACCAACGGCTGTCGTCTCCTGAAACATCTCGCGGCGTCATGCAAGCCACCCTAGGTGTGTGAAACGCCGCACTGCTGATTCGTAGGGGCGCCACTACTCTACGGATGAGTAACCGTCCCCCCTTTTGAGCAGGCAGGGAGCCAGATCCCGATGTCCGAGCCGGAAGAGATCGACATCCACACCACCGCGGGCAAGCTCGCGGATCTGCAGCGCCGCATCCAGGAGGCGACGCACGCCGGCTCCGAACGTGCCGTCGAGAAGCAGCACGCCAAGGGCAAGTTGACGGCCCGTGAGCGCATCGACCTGCTCCTCGACGAAGGCTCATTCGTGGAGTTGGACGAGTTCGCCCGTCACCGCTCCACCAACTTCGGGCTCGAGAAGAACCGCCCGTACGGCGACGGCGTCGTCACCGGGTACGGCACCGTCGACGGCCGCCCCGTCGCCGTGTTCTCCCAGGACTTCACCGTGTTCGGCGGCGCCCTGGGCGAGGTCTACGGGCAGAAGATCGTCAAGGTGATGGACTTCGCGCTGAAGACCGGCTGCCCGGTCATCGGCATCAACGACTCCGGCGGCGCCCGCATCCAGGAGGGCGTGGCCTCGCTGGGCGCGTACGGCGAGATCTTCCGCCGCAACACCCACGCGAGCGGTGTCATCCCGCAGATCAGCCTGGTCGTCGGCCCCTGTGCGGGCGGCGCGGTGTACTCCCCGGCGATCACCGACTTCACGGTCATGGTCGACCAGACCTCGCACATGTTCATCACCGGGCCCGACGTCATCAAAACGGTCACCGGCGAGGACGTCGGCTTCGAGGAGCTGGGCGGCGCCCGCACCCACAACTCGGTGTCCGGCGTGGCCCACCACATGGCCGGGGACGAGAAGGACGCCGTCGAGTACGTCAAGCAGCTGCTGTCGTACCTGCCGTCCAACAACCTGTCCGAGCCGCCGGTCTACCCGGAGGAGGCGGACCTCACGGTCACCGACGAGGACCGCGAGCTGGACACCCTCGTCCCGGACAGCGCGAACCAGCCGTACGACATGCACACGGTGATCGAACACATCTTGGACGACGCCGAGTTCTTCGAGACGCAGCCGCTGTTCGCGCCGAACATCCTCACCGGCTACGGCCGCGTGGAGGGCCACCCGGTCGGCATCGTCGCCAACCAGCCGATGCAGTTCGCGGGGTGCCTCGACATCACGGCGAGCGAGAAGGCGGCCCGCTTCGTCCGCACCTGCGACGCCTTCAACATCCCGGTGATCACCTTCGTGGACGTGCCGGGCTTCCTGCCGGGCGTCGACCAGGAGCACGACGGCATCATCCGCCGCGGCGCCAAGCTCATCTACGCCTACGCCGAGGCCACGGTCCCGCTCATCACCGTCATCACCCGCAAGGCCTTCGGCGGCGCCTACGACGTCATGGGCTCCAAGCACCTCGGCGCGGACATCAACCTCGCCTGGCCGACCGCCCAGATCGCCGTCATGGGCGCCCAGGGCGCGGTCAACATCCTGCACCGCCGCACGATCGCGGAGGCCGAGGCGAACGGGGAGGACCTGGACGCGGTGCGCGCCCGGCTGATCCAGGAGTACGAGGACGCCCTCCTCAACCCCTACATCGCGGCCGAGCGCGGTTACATCGACTCCGTGATCATGCCCTCGGACACCCGCCGCCATGTGGTCAGGGGTCTGCGCCAGCTGCGCACCAAGCGCGAGTCCCTGCCTCCGAAGAAGCACGGCAACATCCCCCTCTAGCCCTGCCGGGAGCCGTCATGAACATCAAGGTCGTACGGGGAAACCCGACCCCGGAGGAGCTCGCCGCCGCCCTGGCGGTGGTCCGGGCCCGCGCCGCGGCGGCGACGGACACGCCGTCCGGCGCGGAGGAGCGCAAGGCCGCGTGGTCCGACCCGTCGAGAATCGCGACCCACCGCCTGCCCCAGCCGGGTCCGACGTCCTGGGCCCGTTCCTACTGGCCTGGGTGAGGCTTCCCGGGAGCGCGGGGAACCGCGCACAGAGGGACAGAGAAGGGCGCCGACTTGAGTACCCGTACTCAGGCGCCCGCCTCCGTCAAGCCCCACGCTGGTGGCATGCTGTGGTCCGACCCCGAGAACGAACCGCCGAAGGAACTGCGCGACATGCAGGACATGCTTCGGCGACTCAGCATCTTCCTGGCCCTGGCCATGGTGCTCGCGATGATCGTGATCGGGCTGCGCTGATCGGACTACGCTGACCGCATGACCGATCAGCCGCGCCGCCGACTCGTGCTCGCCTCCCAGTCCCCCGCCCGGCTGGGCCTGCTGCGACAGGCCGGCCTCACTCCCGAGGTGCTCGTGAGCGGGGTCGACGAGGACGCCGTCACCGCCCCCACCCCCGCCGAACTGGCCCTCGCCCTCGCCGAGGCCAAGGCCTCCGTGGTGGCCGCGAAGCCCGAGGTCAAGGGTGCGCTGGTGATCGGCTGCGACTCGGTGCTCGACCTGGACGGCGAGGCCCTCGGCAAGCCGGCCGACGCCGAGGAGGCGACGGCCCGCTGGAAGTCCATGCGCGGCCGCGCGGGCACCCTGCAGACCGGCCACTGCGTCTACGACACGACGAGCGGCCGGTACGTCTCGGCGGTCGCCTCCACCGTCGTCCGCTTCGGCGAGCCGACCGACGAGGAGATCGCCGCGTACGTCGCCTCCGGCGAACCCCTCTACGTCGCCGGGGCGTTCACCCTGGACGGCCGCTCGGCCCCGTTCATCGAGGGCATCGACGGCGACCACGGCAACGTGATCGGCCTCAGCCTGCCCCTGCTGCGCCGCCTGCTGGCCGACCTGGGCGTAGGCATCACAGAGCTCTGGACCCCGACGAAGGCGTAACCGCCCCAGGCCCCCCTCGCCCACGCTCACGCTCACAGCACAGAGGCGACCGCCCCCGGCCACCGTGAGCACGACACACAGGCGATCGACCTCAGCTGTCGACCCGAACAGGCTCCGGTGTCACGGAGTTGTGGGGGCCGGTGGAGGGGTGAGGGGGGTGCTGTCGGAATCCTGGGGGGCCTCCGGGTGCTCGGCGCTCTCGGAGCCGCCCGGTCCCTCCCTGTCGTGCGGTTCCGCCGCGACCGGCCCGGGCCGTCGGTCGTAGGTGACCAGCAGCAGCACGATCAGCCCGAGCATCACGATCATGAAGAGGAACTGGGGCCGGCCGATCAGCGCCCAGGCGACCGCGCCCAGCAGGCCGTGCACCACGGCGGCGCTGATCAGCAGGACACGCCCGAGCCCGGCGGGCTGCCGGTCGCGCACCGCCACCAGCAGGGCGACCAGCGCGCACAGCGCGAAGTAGAGACCGAAGACGATCCCGCCGATCTTCGAGGACATCGACATCGCGTCCGGGTCCAGACCCGCCAGTGACATGTTCTGCGCGTCGACGAGATTGCCCATGATCCAGTTGAGCATCGCCACGCCGAGAGCCTCGACGAAGAGGACGACCGCAACGACCCACGCCACCGGCCTGCGTATCACCGGGCCCCACCCACTTTCGAGCCATGCTGTTGTCACCCGACGTACGTTCAATACAGCGCGAACGCTACTAACGGGTAAACCGCGGGACAAGGGTCCGGCCGCGGGCAAAGAATCATTGGGCCATTCGTAGGGACTCGACAAAGAATCGGAGTGGTCCGCAGCACGCTCTCACAGAGACCTTGACCACAGAGGACGGCTAGGGTTTCCGGGAGGAGTCCTGCGTACCGCGGTGCGACAAGGGATTTCGCGGGTCGTGGAAGCTCGCATCACGCTCCGTGTGGGGAAGCTCACCACAGGGGACGGGTCGAAGAGCCGTGTCGGCAGTCCCTAAACTCGGCTTGTTTCAAGGAGGGAGCCTCAATCGTGCGCAAGGTGCTCATCGCCAACCGTGGCGAAATCGCTGTCCGCGTTGCCCGGGCCTGCCGGGATGCCGGTATCGCGAGCGTGGCCGTGTACGCCGACCCGGACCGGGACGCTCTGCATGTCCGCGCCGCGGATGAGGCGTTCGCCCTGGGCGGTGACACCCCGGCCACCAGCTATCTGGACATCGAGAAGGTCCTGGGCGCCGCGCGCGAGTCGGGCGCGGACGCCATCCACCCCGGCTACGGCTTCCTGTCCGAGAACGCCGAGTTCGCGCAGGCGGTCCTGGACGCGGGCCTCATCTGGATCGGCCCGCCCCCGCAGGCCATCCGCGACCTGGGCGACAAGGTCGCCGCGCGGCACATCGCCCAGCGCGCCGGCGCCCCGCTGGTCGCCGGCACCGCCGACCCGGTCTCCGGCGCCGACGAGGTCGTGGCCTTCGCCGAGGAGCACGGCCTGCCCATCGCCATCAAGGCCGCCTTCGGCGGTGGCGGCCGCGGTCTGAAGGTCGCCCGCACCCTCGAAGAGGTCCCGGAGCTCTACGACTCCGCGGTCCGCGAGGCCGTGGCCGCGTTCGGGCGCGGCGAGTGCTTCGTCGAGCGCTACCTGGACCGCCCCCGGCACGTGGAGACCCAGTGCCTGGCCGACAAGCACGGCAACGTGGTCGTCGTCTCCACCCGTGACTGCTCCCTCCAGCGCCGCCACCAGAAGCTGGTCGAGGAGGCGCCCGCGCCGTTCCTGTCCGACGAGCAGGTCGCCGAGCTGTACCGCGCCTCCAAGGCCATCCTGAAGGAGGCCCACTACGAGGGTGCCGGCACCTGCGAGTTCCTGGTCGGCCAGGACGGCACGATCTCCTTCCTGGAGGTCAACACCCGCCTCCAGGTCGAGCACCCGGTCACCGAGGAGGTCGCCGGCATCGACCTGGTGCGCGAGATGTTCCGCATCGCCGACGGCGAGGAACTGGGCTACGGCGACCCCGAACTGCGCGGCCACTCCTTCGAGTTCCGCATCAACGGCGAGGACCCGGGCCGTAACTTCCTCCCGGCCCCCGGCACGGTCACCAAGTTCGAGGCCCCCTCCGGTCCGGGTGTGCGCCTGGACGCCGGCGTCGAGGCCGGCAGCGTCATCGGCCCCGCCTGGGACTCCCTCCTCGCGAAGCTGATCGTCACCGGCGCCACCCGTGAGCAGGCCCTCCAGCGCGCGGCCCGCGCCCTGGAGGAGTTCCAGGTCGAGGGCATGGCCACCGCCATCCCCTTCCACCGCGTGGTGGTCAAGGACCCGGCGTTCGCCCCTGAGCTGACCGGCTCCAGCGACCCGTTCACGGTCCACACCCGCTGGATCGAGACCGAGTTCGTCAACGACATCAAGCCCTTCGCGGCCCCGGCCGACACCGAGGCCGAGGACGACGCGGACCGCGAGACGATCGTCGTCGAGGTGGGTGGCAAGCGCCTGGAGGTCTCCCTGCCCTCCTCGCTGGGCATGTCGCTGGCCCGCACCGGCCTCGCCGCGGGCGCCAAGCCCAAGCGCCGTGCGGCCAAGAAGTCCGGCCCCGTCGCCTCCGGTGACACCCTCGCCTCCCCGATGCAGGGCACGATCGTCAAGATCGCCGTCGAGGAGGGCCAGGAGGTCAAGGAGGGCGACCTCGTCGTCGTACTCGAGGCGATGAAGATGGAGCAGCCGCTCAACGCGCACCGGTCCGGCACCATCAAGGGCCTGACGGCGGAGGTCGGCGCGTCGATCACCTCGGGCGCGGCGATCTGCGAGATCAAGGACTGAGCGCACCTCGTACGCCCTGTGCCGCCACGGCATCCCGAAGCGCCCCGCGGACCGGAGCAGTCGGTCCGCGGGGCGCCTCGTTCTCCCCGTCCCCCGAGACGGTGGTCCTACGGGGTCCGCGCCCAGCCGGTGCCTCGGCGGACGAGGGCGAGACCGGCCATGGCGAAGCCGACGGCCACCAGGACGGACGACAGCGCGGTCAGAGGCGCGAATGCCGATCACCTATCCGGCGACGTCGAGCGGAATGGACAGGATCAGCAGCCAGGCGGCCCGGGCGGGGACCACGCGGCCGCGCGGCAGGGCGACGCCGAGCAGGATCGCGCCGACGACGTGGGCGGCGACGAAGCAGAGAAGCGGGCCGTTCACCACGGCCCCGCCGGAACAGCCCCGCGCCCGCACAAGCCCCGCACCTTCGGCCGAACCCACGCCTGGGAATGGCACAGCAGTTCCGCCCTCACGTACCGGCCGGCCCGGCCCCGGCCCATGCACGCCCGCACCTCGCACAGGAGCCACCCGCAGCCCGGCCTCCCCCGCTCCACTCCCCGGAGCCCCCGGTAGCCCCCGAGGCGTCCGAGCCCCCTCAGCCCCCAGCCCCCGAAGACATCACCCCGTCGAAAGCCTCAGCGTCGGCGCAGGTCGGCCACTCGGGCTCGGTCCGTGCCCGGGGTCGGGGTCGGATCGCCCAGGGCTGTGGCCGTGCGGAGGGAAGGGCCCGTCGAGGGGAGCTGGCTGCGGCGGGGGCCCGGCACGGGCACGTCCCGGCGCTGTTGCTGTCGCGCCGGGACCTGATCACCCCCCGGCGCTCCCGACGCGCCGGCCACGGCGATCTGCACCCCCTGGTCGGCGAGCGCCTGGAGTTCCGTGCCGGCCCGGTCGTCGTGGGCCGGGGGCTCGTCGGTGACCAGGCGGGTGATGAGGTCCGTCGGCACGGTCTGGAACATGGTGTCGGTGCCGAGCTTGGTGTGGTCGGCGAGGACCACGACCTCCGCGGCGGCCTGCACCAGCGCACGGTCCACGGACGCGGACAGCATGTTGGACGTGGAGAGCCCGCGCTCCGCGGTGAGCCCGCTCCCGGAGAGGAAGGCCCGCGAGACCCGGAGTCCCTGGAGCGACTGCTCCGCCCCCGAGCCCACCAGGGCGTAGTTGGAACCGCGCAGGGTGCCGCCGGTCATCACGACCTCCACCCGGTTGGCATGGGCGAGCGCCTGGGCCACCAGGAGGGAATTGGTCACGACGGTCAGCCCGGGAACCCGGGCGAGCCGGCGTGCCAGCTCCTGTGTGGTGGTGCCCGCCCCCACCACAATGGCCTCGCCCTCTTCGACGAGACCAGCGGCGAGATCGGCGATGGCCGTCTTCTCGGCGGTCGCGAGATGCGATTTCTGCGGAAAGCCGGACTCCCGCGTGAACCCGCCCGGCAATACCGCACCGCCATGCCGGCGGTCGAGGAGTCCTTCTGCCTCCAGCGCGCGCACGTCCCGCCGTACGGTCACTTCGGAGGTCTGGACGACGCGGGCGAGCTCACGGAGCGACACGGCTCCATTGGCTCGCACCATTTCGAGGATCAATTGGCGACGTTCTGCAGCGAACACGAAACTGACAGTAACCCCAACGACCGTCTGGTTTCAGCAGTTTGCGCCGAATTGCAGAAGTTGTTCGCACAGTAGGACGGGAAGTGGTATAGGGCCTAATCCCCCCGCCTATGCCGCACGAATGGTCGACAACTCCCTGTGCCCAGGCAGGAATCGCTTTCGGCCGTCAGGCCCCGCCGGTCTCCTTGCGCGTGTGCAACTGGCGTGCCACCTCGGCGATCGACCCCGAAAGAGAGGGGTAAACGGTGAAGGCGTTCGCGATCTGTTCGACCGTCAGATTGTTGTCGACCGCGATCGAGATGGGGTGGATCAGTTCCGAGGCGCGCGGCGCCACGACGACACCGCCGACGACGATCCCGGTGCCCGGCCGACAGAAGATCTTGACGAAGCCGTCGCGGATGCCCTGCATCTTGGCGCGCGGGTTGCGCAGCAGCGGGAGCTTCACCACCCGGGCGTCGATCTTGCCGCCGTCCACGTCCGACTGCGAATAGCCGACGGTGGCGATCTCGGGGTCGGTGAAGACGTTGGACGAGACCGTCTTGAGGTTCAGCGGGGCCACCGCGTCGCCGAGGAAGTGGTACATCGCGATGCGCCCCTGCATGGCGGCCACGGAGGCCAGCGCGAAGACCCCGGTCACGTCACCGGCGGCGTACACGCCGGGAGCCGTCGTGCGGGACACCTTGTCGGTCCAGATGTGCCCGGACTCGCGCAGTTTGACGCCCGCTTCCTCCAGCCCCATCCCGGCGCTGTTCGGAATGGCGCCGACGGCCATCAGGCAGTGCGACCCGGTGATGACCCGCCCGTCCGCGAGCGTGACCTCGACCCGGTCCCCGACCCGCTTGGCGGACTGGGCCCGGGAACGCGCCATGACGTTCATGCCGCGCCGGCGGAAGACGTCCTCCAGTACGGCGGCCGCGTCCGGGTCCTCCCCGGGCAGCACCCGGTCCCGGGACGACACGAGCGTCACCTTGGAGCCGAGCGCCTGGTAGGCACCGGCGAACTCGGCACCGGTGACACCGGACCCGACCACGATGAGCTCTTCCGGCAGCTCGGTGAGGTCGTAGACCTGGGTCCAGTTGAGGATGCGCTCGCCGTCGGGCTGGGCGTCGGGAAGCTCACGGGGATGACCGCCGGTGGCGATCAGCACGGCGTCCGCGACGAGCGTCTCCTCGCTCCCGTCGGCGGCCCGTACGACGACCTTCCTCGATCCGTCGAGGGCCTGCATGCCCTCCAGACGGCCGCGCCCGCGCAGCACCCGGGCGCCGGCCCGCGTCACCGACGCGGTGATGTCGTGCGACTGGGCGAGGGCGAGCCGCTTCACACGGCGGTTGACCTTGCCCAGGTCGACGCCGACCACTCGCGCGGCCTGCTCCAGCGGCGGGGTGTCGTCGGCGACGATGATGCCGAGCTCTTCGTACGACGAATCGAAGGTCGTCATGACCTCTGCCGTAGCGATAAGGGTCTTCGACGGCACGCAGTCGGTCAGCACCGACGCCCCGCCCAGACCGTCGCAGTCGACGACGGTCACCTCCGCGCCGAGCTGGGCGGCCACCAGGGCCGCCTCGTATCCGCCGGGTCCGCCACCGATGATCACGATCCGAGTCACGTACTCCATTGTCCCGCACGAGCCGGGGTGCCACGGCCTGGGGGGCGCCCCGAGACGCCACTGTTACGGGAGAGACACCGGGGAAGGCTGCCGTACCCTCGACCCATGTCGCTCTACGCCGCCTACGCCGGCAACCTCGACGCGCGGCTGATGACCCGCCGTGCCCCGCACTCGCCGATGCGCGCCACGGGGTGGCTCAACGGGTGGCGGCTGACCTTCGGGGGCGAGCACATGGGCTGGGAGGGCGCCCTCGCGACGATCGTCGAGGACCCCCTGTCCCAGGTGTTCGTGGCGCTCTACGAGATCGCCCCCGCCGACGACGAGTCGATGGACCGCTGGGAGGGCGTGGGCCTGGACATCTACCGCCGCACACGCATGCGGGTCCACACCCTGGAGGGTGAGGAACAGGCCTGGACGTACGTCCTGAACGGCTACGAGGGCGGTCTGCCCTCCGCCCGCTACCTGGGCGAGATCGCGGACGCGGCGGAATCGGCGGGCGCGCCCCACGACTACGTCATGGAGCTCCGCAAGCGCCCCTGCTGAGCGAGGCCGGACCGCGATTGGTTGGAAACGACAAGACAACGATCGCCATCCCGTCAGCTCTGTCATCTACGCGCGTAGGCACGAACCGGCTACCCTCGTCCGCGTGAACGCATCTCTTCTTCCGGACGACATCCAGGGCGACCCGCACGCCGCCGCCGACGCCGCCGCCGCGCGCCTGCGCGAACTGACCGGCGCCGAGACCCACGACGTCGCCCTCGTGATGGGCTCCGGCTGGGCACCGGCCGTGGACGCCCTCGGCGCCCCCGACGCCGAGTTCGCCGTCACCGAGCTGCCCGGTTTCCCGCCGCCGGCGGTGGAGGGACACGGCGGCAAGATCCGCTCGTACCGGATCGGTGCCAAGCGGGCCCTGGTCTTCCTCGGCCGCACCCACTACTACGAGGGCCGGGGCGTGGCCGCCGTGGCCCACGGCGTGCGCACCGCGGTCGCGGCCGGCTGCAAGACGATCGTCCTCACCAACGGCTGCGGCGGCCTGCGCGAGGGCATGCGCCCCGGCCAGCCGGTCCTGATCAGCGACCACATCAACCTCACGGCGACCTCCCCGATCATCGGCGCGAACTTCGTCGACCTGACCGACCTGTACTCCCCCCGCCTGCGCGCCCTGTGCAAGGAGATCGACCCCACGCTGGAGGAGGGCGTCTACGCCCAGTTCCCCGGCCCGCACTACGAGACCCCGGCCGAGATCCGCATGGCCCGTGTCATCGGCGCGGACCTGGTGGGCATGTCGACGGTCCTCGAGGCGATCGCCGCGCGCGAGGCGGGTGCGGAGGTCCTGGGCATCTCCCTGGTGACGAACCTCGCCGCGGGGATGACGGGCGAGCCCCTGAACCACGAGGAGGTTCTCCAGGCGGGCCGTGACTCGGCGACGCGGATGGGCGCACTGCTGGCGCAGGTGCTCGGCCGCATCTGAAAGACCGCCCAGGGATGTGCCGGGTCGGGTCGTCGGGCGGGTACAGGTGCGTCGTGGCCGGTCGCGCAGTTCCCCGCGCCCCTGGGGAGGTGCAGTCACCCGAGCCACGAGGGACCGTCGGCCAGCTCACCCGCCGGTGGGGAGGCGGGTGCAGGCCGGCGGGGGCTGGTCGCGCCGTTCCCCGCGCCCCTGGGTGGGACATGTGGACGCTCGGCCCCACCGGACCGCGACGGGCCGCCGCAGGCATGCAGGGGCGCGGGGAACTGCGCAGAACGCCCGCCCCCACCGAACCCGCAGACCGACCGACAACGAGAGGCTGACCGAACCGTGCGAGACGACCTCACCGCCCGGGCCACGACCTGGCTCGCCGAGGACCCCGACCCGGACACCCGCGACGAGCTCGCGCGGCTCATCGAGGCCGGAGACGTCACCGAACTCACCGCCCGCTTCAGCGGCACGCTCCAGTTCGGCACCGCAGGTCTCCGCGGCGAACTCGGCGCGGGCCCCATGCGCATGAACCGCGCGGTCGTCATCCGGGCCGCCGCCGGCCTCGCCGCGTACCTCAAGAAGCACGGCAGCACCGACGGTCTCGTGGTCATCGGCTACGACGCCCGCCACAAGTCCGAGGACTTCGCGAAGGACACCGCGGCCGTGATGACCGGCGCCGGCCTGAAGGCGGCCGTCCTTCCCCGCCCCCTGCCCACCCCGGTCCTCGCGTACGCCATAAGGCACCTCGGCGCCGTGGCCGGGGTGGAGGTCACCGCCAGCCACAACCCGCCCCGCGACAACGGCTACAAGGTCTACCTCGGCGACGGCTCCCAGATCGTCCCGCCCGCCGACGCGGAGATCGCCGCGGAGATCGCCGCGATCGCCTCCCTGCACGACGTGCCGCGCCCCGACGCCGGCTGGCAGACCCTCGACGACAGCGTCCTGGACGCCTACCTCGCCCGCACGGACGCCGTACTCGCCGAGAACTCCGCCCGCACCGCCCGCACCGTCTACACGGCGATGCACGGAGTCGGCAAGGACACCCTCCTCGCCGCGTTCGCACGGGCCGGCTTCCCCGCCCCGGAGCTCGTCGCCGAGCAGGCCGAGCCCGACCCGGAGTTCCCCACCGTCGCCTTCCCCAACCCGGAGGAGCCCGGCGCCATGGACCTCGCCTTCGCGAAGGCGAGGGAGACGGACCCGGACCTGATCATCGCGAACGACCCGGACGCGGACCGCTGCGCGGTGGCCGTGAAGGACGACGGCTCCTGGCGCATGCTCAGGGGCGACGAGGTCGGTTCGCTGCTCGCCGCCCACCTGGTGGCCCGCGGAGCGCGCGGCACCTTCGCCGAGTCGATCGTCTCCTCCTCCCTCCTCGGCCGGATCGCCGAGAAGGCGGGCCTGCCCTACGAGGAGACCCTCACCGGCTTCAAGTGGATCGCCCGCGTGGAGGGGCTGCGCTACGGCTACGAGGAGGCCCTCGGCTACTGCGTGGACCCCGAGGGCGTACGGGACAAGGACGGCATCACCGCGGCCCTCCTCATCACGGAGCTCGCCTCCGAGCTGAAGGAGCAGAACCGCACGCTGCCCGACCTCCTCGACGACCTCGCCGTGACGCACGGCCTGCACGCCACGGACCAGCTCTCCGTCCGCGTGGAGGACCTGTCGGTCATCGCCCGGGCGATGAAGCAGCTCCGCGAACACCCGCCGACCGAGCTCGCGGGCCTCGCGATCACCAGGGCCGAGGACCTCACGCAGGGCACGGACAGGCTCCCGCCCACCGACGGCCTTCGCTACACGCTGGACGGCGCCCGGGTCGTCGTCCGCCCGAGCGGCACCGAGCCCAAGCTGAAGTGCTACCTGGAGGTGGTCGTCCCGGTGGCCACCCACGCCGGCCTCCCGGCGGCCCGCACCAAGGCGACCGAACTGCTGACCGCGATCAAGCGCGACCTGTCGGCGGCGGCGGGCATCTGATCCCGGGGCCGGTCCG
Organism: Streptomyces sp. SAI-135; assembly: GCF_029893805.1. Lineage (NCBI taxonomy): Bacteria > Bacillati > Actinomycetota > Actinomycetes > Kitasatosporales > Streptomycetaceae > Streptomyces > Streptomyces sp. SAI-135. Next base: position 5,764,301 of record NZ_JARXYP010000002.1, on the reverse strand, counting down.
CCGCTGAGCCCGCCCGGAACGGCCGTCGCTGAGCAGTCAGCGGCGGCCGCCGCCCGCCCGGCTCATCCCACGGCTCCGCACGGCACCCCGGAAGCCGTCACCCCACAGCCGCGAGGATCGCCAGCAGCACCGCCCCGGCCACCGCCGGCCCCACGATCTCGTAGGCCCACCGCACCGAGACCTCGCCCTGGGAGCCCTTCGCCTTCCCCCGGGCCTCCAGCAGCTCGCGCAGTTCGTCCATGATCTTGTCGGTCTCGGCCCGGGTCGGCCCCTCCGGGACGGGCGTACGACCGCCGAGGCCGTCCGCCTGCATCCCGCCGCCGAACAGGCCGAGGCCCCTGGTGGAGCCGCGGGCGTCGGAGGGCCGGGCCGCCTGCCGGGCCGTCTGGCGCGCCGCCTTCTTGCGGCCGCGCAGGGAGACCGGGATCGACCACAGCTGGTACTTGGTGCCGGACTTGACGAACACCTCGTTGGAGTAGCCGGAGCGGAACATCTCGACCTGGCCCCACGGCACGACGATCACGCGGAAGGGGTTGCGGATGCGCAGCCGGTCGTCGTTCGCGAAGACGGCGGGCCGCAGGGTGAAGGCGATCACCAGCGGCACGAGGAGGATCAGAACGGCGAGGGCCAGCCAGGGCGTGTCGCCGGATCCGGAGAAGACGGCGTCGATGCCGAGCCAGCCGATGATGACGAGGAGCAGGAACCCGCCGATCAGCGCCATGGGTGAGCGGTAGATGCGGTCCCTGGACTCGGGGGGTGCGGTCGTCATGAGGCCGATCCTAAGCGCCGTCCGGCTCCCTGCCCGTGTGCGGGTGCCCTCAGAACCCGGTCTCCGGGGTGTACAGCCGCTACGCGCGTAGATATGCTCGTCTGGTGACCATGCCCACCACTGCATCAGCCGCACACCCGCTCACGGACGTGACCGCGTCCGACAGCACGCTGCGCCGGTTCCTTCACGGGCTGCCCGGCGTGGACGCGGTCGGCCTGGAGGCGCGTGCCGCCTCCCTCGGTACGCGTTCCATCAAGACCACCGCGAAGGCGTACGCCATCGACCTCGCCATCTCGATGGTCGACCTGACGACGCTGGAAGGCGCGGACACCCCGGGCAAGGTCCGGGCGCTCGGCGCCAAGGCGGTCCGCCCCGACCCGACCGACCGGACGACCCCCGCCACGGCGGCGGTCTGCGTCTATCCCGACATGGTGGCCGTCGCCAAGGAGGCCGTCGCCGGTTCCGGCGTGAAGGTCGCCTCGGTCGCCACCGCGTTCCCGGCCGGCCGCGCCGCCCTGGACGTGAAGCTGGCCGACGTGCGCGACGCCGTGGCCGCCGGTGCCGACGAGGTCGACATGGTCATCGACCGCGGCGCGTTCCTCGCGGGCAAGTACCTGAAGGTGTACGACGAGATCGTGGCCGTGCGCGAGGTCTGCGGCACGGCCGCCCGGCTCAAGGTCATCTTCGAGACCGGCGAGCTGTCGACGTACGACAACATCCGCCGGGCGAGCTGGCTCGGCATGCTGGCCGGGGCGGACTTCATCAAGACGTCCACCGGCAAGGTCGCGGTCAACGCCACCCCGGCGAACACCCTGCTGATGCTGGAGGCGGTGCGCGACTTCCGTGCGCAGACCGGCGTCCAGGTGGGTGTGAAGCCGGCCGGCGGCATCCGTACGACCAAGGACGCGATCAAGTTTCTCGTCCTGGTCAACGAGACCGTCGGCGAGGACTGGCTGGACAACCACTGGTTCCGCTTCGGCGCCTCCTCGCTCCTGAACGACCTGCTGATGCAGCGTCAGAAGCTGGCCACCGGCCGCTACTCCGGCCCCGACTACGTGACGGTGGACTGATCACCATGGCATCTGCATCCGCATTCGAGTACGCACCGGCGCCGGAATCCCGTTCGGTCGTCGACATCGCCCCCTCCTACGGCCTGTTCATCGACGGCGAGTTCGTGGAGGCGGCGGACGGCAAGGTCTTCAAGACCGTCTCCCCGTCCACCGAGGAGGTCCTGTCCGAGGTCGCCCAGGCGGGCGGGGCGGACGTGGACCGCGCGGTCGCGGCCGCCCGCAGGGCCTTCGAGAAGTGGTCGGCGCTGCCCGGCTCCGAGCGCGCCAAGTACCTGTTCCGGATCGCCCGGATCATCCAGGAGCGCAGCCGCGAGCTCGCCGTCCTGGAGACCCTGGACAACGGCAAGCCGATCAAGGAGACCCGCGACGCCGACCTCCCGCTGGTCGCCGCGCACTTCTTCTACTACGCGGGCTGGGCGGACAAGCTGGAGCACGCGGGCTTCGGCAGCGCTCCCCGGCCCCTCGGCGTGGCCGGCCAGGTCATCCCGTGGAACTTCCCGCTGCTGATGCTGGCGTGGAAGATCGCGCCCGCGCTCGCCACCGGCAACACGGTCGTGCTCAAGCCCGCCGAGACGACCCCCCTGTCCGCGCTCTTCTTCGCGGACGTCTGCCGCCAGGCCGGCCTGCCCAGGGGTGTCGTCAACATCCTTCCGGGCTACGGCGACACGGGCGCCGCGCTCGTCGCGCACCCGGACGTGAACAAGGTGGCCTTCACCGGCTCCACCGCCGTCGGCAAGGAGATCGCGCGCACGGTCGCCGGCACCCGCAAGAAGCTCACCCTCGAACTGGGCGGCAAGGGCGCCAACATCGTCTTCGACGACGCCCCGATCGACCAGGCCGTCGAGGGGATCGTCAACGGCATCTTCTTCAACCAGGGCCAGGTCTGCTGCGCGGGCTCCCGGCTGCTGGTCCAGGAGTCGATCCAGGACGAGCTGCTGGACTCGCTCAAGCGCCGGCTGTCCACCCTGCGCCTCGGTGACCCGCTCGACAAGAACACCGACATCGGCGCGATCAACTCCGCCGAACAGCTCGCGCGGATCACCTCGCTCGTCGACAAGGGCACCGCCGAGGGTGCCGAGCCCTGGTCCCCGGAGTGCGAACTGCCCTCCTCCGGCTACTGGTTCGCCCCGACGCTCTTCACGAACGTCACCCAGGCGCACACCATCGCCCGCGACGAGATCTTCGGCCCGGTGCTGTCGGTCCTCACCTTCCGCACCCCGGACGAGGCGGTCGCCAAGGCGAACAACACGCAGTACGGCCTGTCGGCGGGCATCTGGACGGAGAAGGGCTCGCGGATCCTGGCCGTGGCCAACAAGCTCCGGGCCGGGGTCGTCTGGTCCAACACGTTCAACAAGTTCGACCCGACCTCGCCGTTCGGCGGGTACAAGGAGTCGGGCTTCGGCCGCGAGGGCGGCCGCCACGGCCTGGAGGCGTACCTCGATGTCTGACCGACTTTCCGTGCTCAAGACCTACAAGCTGTACGTCGGCGGGAAGTTCCCGCGTTCCGAGAGCGGCCGGGTGTACGAGGTGACGGACTCCAAGGGCAAGTGGCTGGCGAACGCACCGCAGTCGAGCCGCAAGGACGCCCGTGACGCGGTCGTGGCCGCGCGCAAGGCGTTCGGCGGCTGGGCCGGCGCGACGGCGTACAACCGCGGCCAGGTCCTCTACCGCGTGGCGGAGATGCTGGAGGGCCGCAGGGCGCAGTTCGTCCACGAGGTGGCCGACGCCGAGGGCCTGTCGAAGTCGAAGGCGGCCGAGCAGGTCGAGGCCACGATCGACCGCTGGGTCTGGTACGCGGGCTGGACCGACAAGATCGCCCAGGTGGTCGGCGGCGGCAACCCGGTCGCGGGCCCGTACTTCAACCTGTCGTCCCCCGAGCCGACGGGCGTGGTGGCCGTGCTGGCCCCCCAGGAGTCGTCGTTCCTGGGCCTGGTGAGCGTCGTCGCCCCGGTGATCGCCACGGGCAACACCGCGGTCGTGGTGGCGAGCGAGAGGTCCCCGCTCCCGGCGCTGTCCCTGGGCGAGGTCCTGGCCACCTCGGACGTCCCGGGCGGCGTGGTCAACGTCCTCTCGGGCCGTACGGCGGAGATCGCGACCCCGCTCGCCTCCCACCAGGACGTCAACGCGATCGATCTGGCGGGCGCGGACGAGGTCCTCGCGAAGGAGCTGGAGATCGCGGCGGCGGACAACCTGAAGCGGGTCCTGCGTCCACAGCCTGTGGACGACTGGACGGCGACGCCGGGCATCGACCGGTTGACGGCGTTCCTGGAGACGAAGACCGTGTGGCACCCGACGGGGTCGCTCGGCGCGTCCGGCTCGGCGTACTGACACCGGGCCGCGACACCACGGAGCCGCGCCTTCCCTCCGTCCGGGGAAGGCGCGGCTCCGTGCCGAAGGGGCCGCGGGTCCGGCTCAGTTGCCGGTCAGGCCCGTGACCAGACCCACCACCGGCATGCTCCCGATCGACTGGGCCTGCGCGACCGGCCCGGTCACCGCCTGGGAGGTCAGCGGCTGGAAATCCGCCAGTTGGGTCCCCAGCCCGTTGTCCAGCGGGTCCACGCCCGTGCCCGCCAGCGGGTTCGGCTTGAGGCCGGCGACCGGGCCGGTGACGTAGCCGACCGTGCCGGTGAGGGAGCGCAGGCCGGCCTGGGGGTCGATGTTGCCGAGCGAGGTGGGCCGGGTGTGCAGCACGTCGACGAGCGGCTCGGAGTCCGCGGCGGCCGCCCCGGCGCCTGCGCCGAGAGCGACACCCGCGGCGGCGAGAGCGGTGAGCGTGCGCTGGGCGGTCGGGTTCGCGTGTCGGGCCATCGTTTCTGCCACCTTTTCCGTGCACTGGGTAAGCGTGTCGACACGAAGGGTAGTTGACGTGTGACGCGCGCTTCAAAGCCAACCCGCGGGGTCGATGAACAGCAGGTGAATGCCCCACACTGGTGTCCCGTGAGTTCCCAACCGCCCATACCGACGCGAGTCGTGCTGCTCTGCGGCCCCTCCGGCTCCGGCAAGTCCCTTCTCTCGGCCCGTTCCGGTCTTCCGGTCCTCAGGCTCGACGACTTCTACAAGGAGGGCGACGACCCGACGCTGCCGCTGGTGGCGGGGAGCTCCGACATCGACTGGGACCACCCCGACTCGTGGGACGCGGACACCGCGGTGGCCGCGATCGTCGATCTGTGCCGCACCGGGCGCACGAAGATCCCGGTCTACGACCTCTCGCTGAGCGCCCGCACCGGCGAGGAGGCCGTCGAGATGGGCCGGACCCCGCTGTTCATCGCGGAGGGCATCTTCGCCGCCGAGATCGTCACCCGCTGCCGGGAACTCGGTGTGCTGGCGGACGCGCTGTGTCTGAGCCGGGGGCCGGTGCGCACGTTCCGGCGCCGGTTCCTGCGGGATCTGCGCGAGGGCCGCAAGTCCGTGCCGTTCCTGCTGCGGCGCGGCTGGCGGCTGATGCGCCGGGAACGCTCGATCGTCGCCCGCCAGACCGCGCTGGGCGCCCACCCGTGCGACAAGGACGAGGCGCTCGGCCGCCTCGCCGCCGCGGCGGCGGGCCGCAGACCGGCGGCGACACCGGCGGCCTGAACGCGAACGGCTCCTTCTCCGTCGTAGGACCGGAAAACGGTCACTGCGGGAAGGGAAACGATGCCGACGGCACGGCTGGTCATGACGGTGGCGACGCTGATGGTGGTTCTCGGCTGCTCGTCGGGCGGCGAGGCCGCGGGCTCCTGCGCGGGGGTGGTGACGTACGAGGACCGCGACTATCTGCCCACCCCGGGCGACGACGAGGTCGCCGTCGCCGAGGGCACGACCGGCGCGTACCTCGTCGAGGGCAGGGATCCCGCCGAGGCCATCGCCGTCGGTGACACGCCCTCCGGGGCGAGGCTGATGGAGATCCGCTGAGCACACACGAAAGCGGGACTGGACGGACCCCCCGGCCCTCCAGTCCCGCTTCTCGGTGCTCCCCCGTGATCCCCGTCGGTCCCCCCCCACGGGTACCGGCCCCCCAGCCGGTACCCCTGGTCCCCCGTTCCCTTGCTTTCCCCCCACCCTCAGGCGACGAGCTCCCCGAAGGCGTTCTCCTCGTCACGGCCGAAGCTGAGGACCTCGTCCTCGCGCAGGCGGCGCAGGGACCGCCAGATGCTGGACTTCACCGTGCCGACACTGATGTCGAGGATCTCCGCGATCTCCGGGTCGGTGCGGCCCTCGTAGTAACGCAGGACCAGCATCGTGCGCTGGAGTTCGGGGAGCCGGGCGAGCGCCTGCCACAGGACCGCGCGCAGTTCGGTGCCGCGCATCGCGTCCGTGTCGCCGGGCGTCTCCGGCAGTTCCTCGGTCGGGTATTCGTTCAGCTTGCGGCGGCGCCACGCGCTGATGTGCAGGTTCGTCATGGTGCGGCGGAGGTAGCCCCCGACCGCGGCCTTGTCACTGATCCGGTCCCACGCCTTGTACGTCGAGAACAGCGCGCTCTGCAGCAGGTCCTCGGCCTCGAAGCGGTCCCCGGTCAGGTGGTAGGCGGTGGCGTACAGGGAGGCGCGGCGCTCCTGGACGTAGGCGGTGAACTCCGCCTCCGACAGCGAACGACGCTCCCCCGAGCCCTCCCTGTACGACGATCCCCCGTGCGATTCCCCCGTGATGGTGTCAACCACCGACATGTACCCGGTGTGCTGACGCCCGGTGCCGCGAGCGCACCCCCGCCCGCTCACGGCACCGGACTTGTCGGAACCCCGGGTCACGTCGTGCAGCCGCGTGACCACTGCGCTGGTGCTGATGCCGTGCAGCGTGTTCATCTCGCGCCCCCCGTCGTGGACTTCCGGTGTTCGGTCTCTCGGGCGGTGCTGCCTTGCCCGTGCCGAAAAGATTGCCCTGTCACCTTCATGGCCGTGTCCGCCGACTGTCACAGACCTGTCACAGGGGCCCCTCCCAGGAATTGCACAGCGGACCCACGGACGAGTGCCGTACGGACTGCCGGGTCCCACAGGTCGTACCGCACCCCCTCCATGGGCCAGAATGAGCCCGTGCCTTCCCTGTTGCTGATCGAGGACGACGACGCCATCCGTACGGCCCTGGAGCTGAGCCTCACGCGCCAGGGCCACCGGGTCGCCACCGCTGCCACCGGTGAGGACGGCCTCAAACTGCTGCGTGAGCAGCGGCCGGACCTGATCGTGCTGGACGTGATGCTGCCCGGCATCGACGGGTTCGAGGTGTGCCGGCGCATCCGGCGCACCGACCAGCTGCCGATCATCCTGCTGACCGCGCGCAACGACGACATCGACGTGGTGGTCGGCCTGGAGTCCGGTGCCGACGACTACGTCGTCAAGCCGGTGCAGGGCCGCGTCCTGGACGCCCGGATCCGGGCCGTGCTGCGGCGCGGGGAGCGGGAGTCGAACGACTCGGCGTCCTTCGGCTCGCTCGTCATCGACCGCGCGGCCATGACCGTGACGAAGAACGGCGAGGACCTCCAGCTCACCCCGACCGAGCTCAGGCTGCTCCTGGAGCTGAGCCGGCGGCCGGGCCAGGCGCTGTCCCGCCAGCAGTTGCTGCGGCTGGTGTGGGAGCACGACTACCTCGGTGACTCGCGCCTGGTCGACGCCTGTGTGCAGCGGCTGCGCGCCAAGGTCGAGGACGTGCCCTCGTCCCCGACGCTCATCCGTACCGTGCGGGGTGTGGGCTACCGGCTGGACACGCCTCAGTGACCGAAGCGCAAGGGGGGCTCCGCGGCTGGTTCGCGGCGCGCAAGGGTGTGTGGTCACGGCTGCGCTTCACCAGTCTGCGGCTGCGTCTCGTCGTCGTCTTCGGCCTGGTGGCGCTGACCGCCGCCGTCTCGGCGTCCGGGATCGCCTACTGGCTCAATCGCGAGGCGGTGCTCACCCGCGCCCAGGACGCGGTGCTGCGGGACTTCCAGCAGGAGATGCAGAACCGCGCGGGCGCCCTGCCCGAGGACCCCACGCAGGACGAACTCCAGCAGGCCGCGGGGCAGATGGCGGGCAGCAGCCAGCGCTTCAGCGTGCTGCTGGTGGCCTCCGACGCCGACGGCAGGACGGTGTACGGCAACTCGGGCGCCCTGGACGGCTTCACGCTCCAGGACGTGCCCGTGTCGCTGCGCGAGGCGGTGAACGAGAAGCAGGAGGTCGACTCCGCCAACGAGTACGCCTACCACCTGTACTGGCAGCGGACCGTCGACCACGACACCCCGTATCTGGTCGCCGGCACGCGCGTGATCGGCGGCGGCCCGACCGGGTACATGCTCAAGTCCCTGGAGCCCGAGGCCAAGGACCTCAACTCCCTGGCCTGGTCGCTGGGGATCGCCACCGGGCTCGCCCTGATCGGCTCCGCGCTGCTCGCGCAGGCCGCCGCGACGACCGTACTGAAGCCGGTGCACCGGCTGGGGGTCGCCGCCCGGCGGCTCGGCGAGGGACGTCTTGACACCCGGCTCAGGGTGTCGGGCACCGACGAACTCGCGGATCTGTCACGGACGTTCAACTACGCGGCCGAGGCACTGGAGAAGCGGGTCGAGGACATGGCCGCACGTGACGACGCCTCCCGGCGGTTCGTGGCGGACATGAGCCATGAACTGCGCACTCCGCTCACCGCGATCACCGCGGTGACGGAGATCCTGGAGGAGGAGCTGGAGGCCGAGTCCGGCTCGATGGACCCGATGATCGAGCCGGCCGTGCGGCTGGTGGTCAGCGAGACCCGCCGGCTCAACGACCTGGTCGAGAACCTGATGGAGGTCACCCGCTTCGACGCGGGCACCGCCCGGCTGGTCCTCGACGACGTCGACGTGGCCGACCAGATCACCGCGTGCATCGACGCGCGGGCGTGGCTGGACGCGGTGGAGCTGGACGCCGAGCGCGGCATCCACGCCCGCCTCGACCCGCGGCGCCTGGACGTGATCCTGGCCAACCTGATCGGCAACGCCCTCAAGCACGGCGGCTCCCCGGTGCGGGTGGCCGTGCGCGCGGCGGACGACGAGGTGGTCATCGGGGTCCGCGACCACGGCCCCGGCATCCCCGAGGACGTCCTGCCCCATGTCTTCGACCGCTTCTACAAGGCCAGCGCCTCCCGCCCCCGCTCCGAGGGCAGCGGCCTCGGCCTGTCGATCGCCCTGGAGAACGCCCACATCCACGGCGGCGGGATCACCGCGGCGAACTCCCCCGACGGCGGTGCCGTCTTCACCCTGCGGCTGCCCCGGGACGCCTCGGCGCTCGCGGAGCAGCTCACGGAGGCCACGAAGGACGACGACGGGGCGAAGAAGGGGGAGGCGTGAGGCACCCGCGACGACGTACGGACGGGGCGGGGGCGCCGCGTTCCGGGCGGAGGATGCCGCGCCTGCTGGCGCTGCCCCTGCTGGGTCTGCTGGTCGCCGGCTGCGGGATCCGGCCCACCGAGGTGCCCACCGACTTCGGCCCCGCGCCCTCACGGGTGCGGTGTTCGCTGTCCGAGCCGGACGCCTCGGAGCAGGCTTCGCACGGGCTGGCCGTGCAGGTGTTCCTGTTGTGCGGGGCCTCGCTGGTGGCCGTCGACCGGAGCCTCAGGGTCCCGGGCGGGACCGCCGACTCCGAGCGGCGGGTGCTGGTCGCGCAGGGGCTTCTCGACCAGCTCGCCGAGACACCGTCGGCGGCCGAGCGGGAGGCCGGGTACCAGACGTACGTGCGCGGCGGCATGACGGTCGGGGGGCCGCGGCCCAGGGACCCCGAGGACACGCTCCGGCTGAGCACCGCGCCCACCGAGCTGTCCGCCTACGCCCTCGCCCAGGCGGTGTGCACCCTGTCCGACTCGGCCGCGGCCGAGGGCGACGGTTCCGTGATCCTCGGCGGCCCCACGGCCGCACCGCCGCGCCGCTACGACTGCACGGACGAGGTCCGTTCCCAGCCGGGCAGCCACCAGCCGCCGTCGACCGAGGTGACGGGCGGCTGACGCGGGGGCGGCCGGCACGTGTGGCGCAGGCCTCACCCAGGTACCTCGGGGGGTTCCGGAACCGATCGTGCCGAGCGGGGCGTCTAGGGGATCGTGCAGCGTCAAGGCTTCGACGGCGGCAATGCCGCCCTTCGCGTCCGTGTGGCAGGAGGTGCCCTCCTCGTCGCACACCTCGCGTTCGTCGCCTGGTTCACGCTGCGCCCGCTGGACGTGCCCTGGGTCGTCCCCGCCAACCTGCACCCGTTCGCCGGCATCCGCGCCGACCTCGCCCTCGGCGGGCAGGAGGCGGCGCGCCGGATCGGTGAGGGCCTCGCGCTCCTGGCCCCGCTCGGCTTACTGCTCCCGATGGTGCACGGCCGCCTGTGGGCCTCCCCGCTCGGCTCCCTGATCCGCACCTGTGCCGCGGGCGCGCTGATCTCCCTGGGCATAGAGCTGCTCCAGACCGGCGTGCCCGGCCAGGTCGTCGACATCGACTCGCTGTTCCTGAACACCGCGGGCGTCGCGCTCGTCCACCTCGCGATCGTGCCGGCGGTGCGCCACTCGCTGCGCCGCAGGAACAAGCGCGGCCGGCCCGCCGCCGTCCGCCAGGAGGAGCCGGCTCAGGGTCGGACCCCGACGATTCCCAGGGTCGGGATCGCACCGTAGAGCGACGCTTTGTGCTGTTCGTCTCCGTAGCGTTGAAGACAGCTGGAAAGGGTCACTCGGACCCGGACCGTCGACGCTCACGAAGGAGCCGCAATGTCCCGCCTCGCCCGCCCCACCAACGGCCGCATGATCGGCGGAGTGTGTGCCGCGCTGGCACGGCGCTTCGGCACCTCCGCGACCACGATGCGCGTGATCTTCCTGGTGTCCTGTCTGCTGCCGGGCCCGCAGTTCCTGCTCTACATCGCGCTGTGGATCCTGCTCCCCTCGGAGGAGAAGACGCAGACCGCCTGGTGACCTCCGCACGTACGCCGGTGGGGCGCACCCCGTGATCCCGGGGTGCGCCCCACCGGCGCGTGCGGGGAGCGGCGGGTCTCAGCCGAGCGGCAGGCCGTTGAGGCCGGTGCCGCTGCCCGGGATGACCTTGCCGATCGGCAGGCCGCCGAGGAGACCGGCGACGGGGCCGGTCGGGCCGTCCGCGAGGACCTTCTCGACGGCGGGCTGCGCGGCCGACAGGCCGGTGCCCACGGCCGGCTGGGCCTGCGCCAGCGCCTCACCGGCGCCGGGCAGCGCCTTGGTGACGTTCTCGGTGGGGAGCCCCTGGGAGACGGAGCCGAGCGCCTGAGTGGCGTCCGGGACCGCCGGAGCGGCGTTCGCGGCACCCGCGCCGGCGGCGGCGAAGGCGGCACCGAGGGCGGCGACACCGAGGGTCTTGGCAGCAGACTGCTTCATGAAATGCGTCCTCGAAATGGGGTTGCGGGATGTCAGCGGTCCATGACCGTAAACACGGGAGCCCACCCGCTGCAAACATCGAAATGCGGACGGATTGTGAACACCCGCCCGCATTCCGCACCCGAGGTTTTCCCCGGTCAGCCCTCTTCGTCCACAGAACCGCTGGTGGAGGCGGTCTGCTGGAACAGCCATTCGGACTTCAGCTCGGAATATCCGGGCTTGATGACGTCATTGATCATCGCGAGTCGTTCATCGAAAGGAATGAACGCTGATTTCATCGCATTGACGGAGAACCACTGCATGTCGTCGAGCGAATAACCGAACGCCTCGACAAGGTGCTCGAATTCCCGGCTCATGCTGGTGCCGGACATCAGCCGGTTGTCGGTGTTCACGGTGGCCCGGAAGTGCAGGCGCCGCAGCAGCCCGATCGGGTGCTCGGCGTACGAGGACGCGGCCCCGGTCTGGAGGTTGGAACTGGGGCACAGCTCCAGCGGGATCCGCTTGTCCCGGACGTAGGAGGCGAGCCGTCCGAGCTTGACGGTGCCGTCCTCGTGGACCTGGATGTCGTCGATGATGCGCACACCGTGCCCGAGCCGGTCGGCGCCGCACCACTGGAGGGCCTGCCAGATGGACGGCAGCCCGAAGGCCTCGCCGGCATGGATGGTGAAGTGGTTGTTCTCGCGCTTGAGGTACTCGAAGGCGTCGAGGTGCCGGGTGGGCGGGTAGCCGGCCTCCGCGCCCGCGATGTCGAACCCGACGACACCCAGGTCGCGGTAGCGGTTGGCGAGTTCGGCGATCTCCAGGGCACGGGCCGCGTGCCGCATGGCGGTGAGCAGGGCGCCGACGCGGATGCGGCGGCCGTCGGCCCTGGCCCTGCGCTCGCCCTCCCGGAAGCCCTCGTTGACGGCCTCGACGACCTCTTCGAGGGTCAGCCCCTTCTCCAGGTGCTGCTCGGGGGCGTAGCGCACCTCGGCGTAGACGACACCGTCCGCGGCGAGGTCCTCGGCGCACTCGGCGGCCACCCGCACCAGCGCCTCACGGGTCTGCATCACGCCCACGGTATGAGAGAAGGTCTCCAAGTACCGCTCCAGCGAACCGGAGTCGGCGGCCTCGCGGAACCAGTGGCCCAGCCGGTCCGCGTCATGCTCGGGGAGTGCGGAGTACCCGCTCTCCCGGGCGAGGTCGACGACCGTACCGGGGCGCAGCCCGCCGTCGAGGTGGTCGTGCAGCAGAACCTTGGGTGCCCGGCGGATCTGGTCCGGGCTCGGGGACTTCCCCATCCGGTCAATCTGGCTCGTCATCTTCGCACTGTAACTCCTACGCGCGTAGAGAGCCCGCTGTACGAATCCGCCGATACGTAACGGTGACCGCCCCGCCCCGTGTCGTACACCCGGGCTTCTGACACTGTTCTGTCATGGCACAGCAAGCGACGCCGGTGCGCAGCGCCCGACTGGGCAGGACCCTCGGCCCGGAGCCGGCGGCGGTGAGCGGGGTGGTGCTGCTCCTCCCGGGCGGCGACGAGACCTCTCTGCGCAGACCCGCCTCGATGCGACTCCCCTCCGCCGTAAGGGCGTTGGGACGACGACTCGCCCGCGCCGGGCACGCCGAGGGGCTCGCGGCCCATCTGGTGCACTACCGCTACCGCGGCTGGAACGGCAGCGAGGCGCATCCCGCGCACGACGCGACCTGGGCCGCCGACGAGGTCGTACGGCGCTACGGCGACGTCCCCGTGTCCCTGGTCGGCGTCGGCATGGGCGGGCGGGCCGCACTGCGCGCGGGCGGGCACGAGGCCGTCAACTCCGTGGTCGCGGTTGCCCCCTGGCTGCCGGAGGAGGATGTGGCGGCCGCCTCCGAACCGGTCAAGCAGCTCGTGGGGCGGCGGGTGCTGATCGTGCACGGGACCAACGACCAGCGGGTCGACCCCGAGTTGTCGTTCCGTCTCGCGTCCCGGGCGAAGAAGGCGAACCGGGAGGTGTGCCGGTTCGAGGTGCACTCCGACGGTCACGGACTGCACCAGTACCGGGCCGAAGTACAGGCCCTGGCCGAGGACTTCGTCCTGGGGGCGCTGTTCGGGCGGGTGCTGTCCCGGCCGGTCCAGGACGCGCTGGCCGCACCTCCGCCGCTGGGACTGCGGATGCCGCTCGCCTCGGGGTTCGGGCGCCGGCGTTAGGTCACGGCAGCAGGTTCCCCCTCCTCGACAGCAGGAACTTCTTGAAGGCGGCCACCGGCGGGGTGTCCGGGTGGCCGTCGAGCCAGGCGACACCGATCTCGCGGGCCGCCCGTGGTGCGGTGACCGTCAGTTCCGCCACTCCCGGGCGGGGGAAGGCGGGCGGAGGCAGCAGCGCCACGCCCAGGCCCGCCGCCACCAGGCCGCGCAGCGTCTCGGCCTCCTCCCCCTCGAAGGCGATCCTCGGCTTGAATCCGGCCTCCTGGCACAGGTCGTCGGTGATGCGGCGCAGGCCGTAGCCGGGTTCCAGGGTGACGAAGGACTCCTCGGCGGCCTCCGCGAGGCGCACCCGCCTGCGGGCCGCGAGGGGGTGGTCGGCGGGGACCACGAGCCGCAGCTTCTGTTCGTCCAGGCGGCGGGCGACGAGGTCGGGGGCGTCCGGGACCGGGGAGGTCAGGCACAGGTCCAGCTCGCCCGCGCGCAGCCGCTCGATCATCGCCTCGCCGTAGTTCTGGACCAGGCTGAACCGGACGCGGGGGTGGTCGGCGCGAAAGGCCCGGATGAGTCCGGGGACCGTCTCGGAGCCCATGGTGTGCAGGAAGCCGAACGCGACCTTGCCGGTGGCCGGGTCGGCGTCGGCACGGACCTCGTCGGCGGCCCGCCGGATCTCGGCGAGGGCACGTTCGACGGAGCCGAGGAAGGTGCGGCCCGCGGGGGTGAGGGAGACCGTGCGGCCGATGCGGGCGAACAGGTCGACGCCGAGGTCCTGTTCGAGGCGGACCATGGCCCGGGAGAGCGTCGACTGGGGTACGTCCATCTCCTGGGCGGCGCGGGTGACGTGCTCGGTGCGGGCCACGCCGGCGAAGTACGCCAGCCGCGGGGCCAGCACCATCACCATGTCTTCTGTGTCACTGGACGGTGACAGGCGCGGCTGTGACCTCTGCTGATGCTCCATGGGAACGATTATGGCGAATCCATGCATTGGACGGATGAGCGCGGGCGTACGTAGCTTCGAGGCATGCCTGCCAGTACCGGGGCGTCCACCCGTGTGGGCGCCGTCTCCCCCGCCCCAGCCGCCGTCGACTCCCGTCTGACCCCGGGCGGCCCCGGCTACCGCCGGATGAGCTTCGCCCTCTTCCTCGCCGGTGTCGCGACCTTCGCGCTGCTGTACTCCACCCAGGCCCTGCTCCCGCTGATCTCGGGCGAGTTCGGGGTCGCGGCGAGCGAGGCGAGCTGGACGGTGGCGGCGGCGACCGGCGGTCTGGCGCTGTTCGTGCTGCCGATGAGCGCCCTCTCCGAGCGCTTCGGCCGCCGTACGGTCATGACGGGCTCGCTGGCGGTCGCGGTGACGGTCGGTCTGCTGGTCCCCTTCGCGCCCTCGCTGACCGCGCTGGTCGCACTGCGGGCGGTGCAGGGTGCGGCCCTGGCGGGACTGCCGGCCTCCGCCACGGCGTATCTCGCCGAGGAGGTCCGTCCCAAGGCGCTGGTCACGGCGATCGGCCTGTTCGTCGCGGGCAACAGCGTCGGCGGGATGAGCGGCCGGGTCATCACGGGCTGGGTGGCCCAGGAGTGGGGCTGGCGGGTGGCCGTCGGGGTGATCGGCGCGATCGCGGTGGCCTGCGCGGTGGCGTTCCGGCTGCTGCTCCCGGCGCCGCGGCACTTCAAGGCGGGCTCGCTGAAGCCGGCCGTCCTGCTGGGCACGGTCCGCGCGCACCTCTCCGACCCCCTCCTGCGCCGCCTGTACGCCATCGGCGCGCTGTTCATGACGGTCTTCGGCGGCGTGTACACGGTGATCGGCTACCGGCTGACCGAGGCGCCCTTCTCGCTCCCCCAGGGCATCGTCGGCTCGATCTTCCTGGTCTACCTGGTGGGCACGGTGTCCGCGTCGACGGCGGGCCGGCTGGTCGGCCGCCTGGGCCGCCGGGGCGCGCTGTACGCGGCGGGCGGTACGACGGCGACCGGCCTGCTGCTCTCCCTCTCCGGCTCCCTGGGGCTGGTCCTCCTGGGCCTGGTCCTGATCACCGGCGGCTTCTTCGCGGGCCACGCGGTGGCGTCCTCGGCGGTCAGCAAGACGGCCACCCACGGCCGCGCCCAGGCGTCGGCCCTGTACCAGTCCGCCTACTACATCGGCTCCAGCGCGGGCAGCACGGTAGGCGCCCTCGCCTTCCACGCGGGCGGCTGGGCCGGAACGGTCGGGGTCGGACTGCTGGCGGTGCTCGGCGTGGTCACCCTCACCGTCCTCGGAACGCGTGCGGCCCGGGCCCAGCAGCGGCTCGCGACGGCCTGAGCCGCACGTTCAGCTTCCCCCTGACCGGGGTCGGCCGGTCAGGGGGATTGCTTCGCCCCTTCGACCCGTTCCTCAAAGGCCGGAGGGACTGATTTCAGCCCGTCCGGCGTTTGAGGACGAGGCCCTTGGGCCGATGGGGGGTCTGGGGGCGCGGCCTCCAGGGAGGGACGGGTAGGGGCGGCGGGGGCGAAAGACGCCTGACCTGCACGTTCATGCACTCGGGACGCCATTGTCAGACCCCTGCGGTAGTTTCCGAGTACTGGGCGCAAAGGCGCGACACAGCACGGCCACAGGGGTGGGTGGACGATGACGGACAGTACGGCGACGACAGACCTCGACATCAGGCTCGAGAAGCACCGCACGGAGCTGACGGGATACTGCTACCGCATGCTCGGTTCCTCCTTCGAGGCCGAGGACGCGGTGCAGGACACGATGGTGCGCGCCTGGCGCAGCTACGACAAGTTCGAGGGCCGCTCCAGCCTCCGCTCCTGGCTGTACCGCATCGCGACCAACGTCTGTCTGGACATGCTGACGGCGGGCAACAAGCGCGCCCGCCCCATGGACCTCACCGAGTCGACGCCCCTCGCCCAGGCCGCCCTCTCCCCCCGCCCCGACCACACCTGGCTGGAGCCGATGCCGGACAACCGCATCCTGCCGACCGTCGAGGACCCGGCCGAGGCGGCGGTCGCCAAGGAGACCGTGCGGCTCGCCTTCATGGCCGCCCTCCAGCAACTGCCCCCCAAGCAGCGCGCGGTGCTGATCCTGCGCGAGGTGCTGGCCTGGAAGGCGAGCGAGGTCGCCGAACTGCTCGACACCTCGGTCGCCTCGGTCAACAGCGCCCTCCAGCGGGCCCGCGCCACGCTCGCCGAGCGGGAGGAGCACGGCGCCGACGCGGCCGTGTCCGACCCGCTCGACGAGGAGCAGCAGAAGCTCCTGGACCGCTATGTGAAGGCGTTCGAGGGGTACGACATGACGGCCCTGACGGCCCTCCTCCACGAGGACGCCATCATGACGATGCCGCCGTTCGACCTGTGGCTGACCGGCCACGACGACATCACGGGCTTCATGACGACCCTGGGCTCGGCCTGCGAGGGCTCCCGCCTGATGCCGGTCCAGGTCAACGGCCTGCCGGGCTTCGCCCAGTACAAGCCGGACCCGGACAAGGGCGGCTACACCCCGTGGGCGGTCCAGGTGCTGGAGATCTCAGACGGCCGGCTCACCGGGTTCCACTTCTTCCTCGACACCCAGCGCTGGTTCCCCCTGTTCGGCCTGCCCCTCCACCTCGAAGCGGAGGCCGACGAGGTCAAGGAGGGCGTGTAGCCCGGGGTCGGGGTCGCGCAGCCTGATCCGGCCCCCGGCGCGCCGGGCCGCGAGCTGGAGCCGGGCGAGCAGGTCGACGGTGCCGAGCCCCGGCGGCCCGAGCCCGGCGACATCGCACACCACGACCCCGGCGCGGGTCGTCCGCAACAGGGCCCGGACCTCGTCGCTCAGCCCCGCCACCTCGTCCCGGGTGAGGGGGCCGGCCAGCACGAGTACAGCGGGTGTCATGGCGTCCACGATCGGTAGACCCGGCGGGCGGGCACAACTCATCGGCCTCGGCGTGAGGACGGCTGCCTCGGCGCGGGAAGGATCACGTTGACCCGGGTGCCTCCTCCCCCCGAGGGTTACCTGTATGCGCCACCCATCAGCACCTCCCTGGATACGCCACGCCCTCCTCGCCCTTGAGGAGCGCCCGTGCAGGGAGTGCTGACCGGCTTCGCGGTGATCGCGGTGGTCATCGGCGTCGGCTATCTCATCGGTCTGCGCGGATATTTGGGCGCCCAGGGCCGGGAGGTCCTGACGAAGCTCGCCTTCCATGTCGCCTCGCCCGCCCTGCTGTTCACCACGCTGGCGCGCGCCGACCTGTCGGTGGTCTTCTCCAGCCGCCTGCTGGTGACCGCGCTCAGCACGGCCGCGGCGGCGGGCGTCTTCGTGGCGGCGGGCGTCGTACGGGGCTGGGGGCTGGGCCGTACGACGATCGGCGCGCTGTGCTCGTCGTACGTCAATTCCGGCAACCTCGGCATCCCGATCGCGGTGTACGTCCTGGGCGATGCCTCGCTGGTGGCGCCGGTGCTGCTGTTCCAGCTGGTCGGGGTGACCCCGGTCGCGCTGACGGTGCTGGACCTGGCGTCGGGTGCGGGCGGGAAGAGCCCGCTGTGGCTACGGCTGCTCACGCCCCTGCGCAACCCGATCGCGGTCGGTTCACTGGCCGGGGTCGCGGTCTCGGCGTCCGGCCTGAAGGTCCCCGCCCCCGTCATGGACCCCCTGACCCTGATCGGCGGCATGTCGGTCCCCGCGGTCCTGCTCGCCTTCGGTATCTCCCTGTGCGGCAGTACGTTGCCGGGGCGGGGCCCGGACCGGCAGCTCGTCCTGCTCTCGGTCGTACTCAAGTCGGTGGGGCAGCCCGCGGCGGCCTGGGCACTGGCGGCCGGCGTCTTCGGCCTTCACGGCGCCCAACTCCTCGACGTGGTGGTCACCTCGTCCCTCCCGGCCGCGCAGAACCTGTACACCTACGCCTCCACCTACGGCGTGGGCGAGCGCCTGGCCCGCGACTCGATCCTGGTGTCGACGGTGGTGTCGGTGCCGGTGCTGGTCGTCGTGGCGACGCTGTTGGGGTGACTTACGTCTCGGGAAACTCACCGGTGTCGATGACGAGTTCGAAGGGCGCGGGGATGGTGAGGAGTTCACCGAACTTGGCGACGGCCAGCGGTCGGTAGACGTCTCCCTGGGGCTCTCCGTAGAGGGTCGCAGTGGGACCTTCTGGGGCCCAGCGGTCGACGAGGAGGTAGAGGGGGATGCCGGCGGAGGCGTACGCGGCCGGCTTGCTCACACGGTCGTGGCGGGCGGTGGCCCGGGAGGCGACCTCCACGACGAGCTCGGCCCGACCGGCGTCGACGAAGCCCTGGTCGGTCCCGGGCAACCGGCCCCGGGGCACCACGGCGACATCGGGGACGTAGAGACCGAGGCGGGGCGGCACCGCGAGGGCCAAGCGCTGGTAGACGCCCCAGTCCTCCGGGATCACCTCGCAGAGGCGCCGGTGCAGGGGTTCGACCGTGCCGTGATGCGCCTGGGCGGAGTAAGGCGTCACGGCGATCAGCCCGTCGATGATCTCCACGCGGCAGCCTCGGGGAACGTCCGACTGGCCCCAGACCCACACCAGTTCGTCCCACTCGCTGTCGGTCATGATGTAGTCGCCGTCGAGCACGTCCATGGAGTCAGCCAACATGCAGAACGGGACCGGCGCGCTGCCGCACCGATCCCGTTCACTCGAAAGAACTCCCGCTCAGGCGATGCGCTCCAGCACCACCGGCGACGCCGTGAAGTCCGTGCCCGGGGCCCCGATGTCGTAGGAACCCTCGACCGACTGCAACGCGTACTCGAAGCGGTCCGGGGTGTCCGTGTGGAGGGTCAGGAGGGGCTGGCCCTCGGTGACCGTGTCGCCGGGCTTGGCGTGCATCTCCACGCCCGCGCCCGCCTGCACCGGGTCCTCCTTGCGGGCCCGGCCCGCGCCGAGGCGCCAGGCGGCGACGCCGATGCCGTAGGCGTCGAGGCGGGTCAGGACGCCCGAGGACGGCGCCTTGACGACGTGCTGCTCGCGCGCCACCGGCAGTTCCGCGTCCGGGTCGCCGCCCTGGGCCGCGATCATCCGCCGCCACACGTCCATCGCGGAGCCGTCGGCCAGCGCCTTCGCCGGGTCGGCGTCGCGGATGCCCGCCGCCGCCAGCATCTCGTGGGCCAGCGCGACGGTGAGCTCCACGACGTCCGCGGGGCCGCCGCCCGCCAGGACCTCCACCGACTCGCGGACTTCGAGGGCGTTGCCCGCCGTGAGGCCCAGCGGGGTCGACATGTCCGTCAGGAGCGCGACCGTCTTCACTCCGTGGTCCGTGCCCAGGCCCACCATGGTGGACGCCAGCTCGCGCGCGTCCTCGATGGTCTTCATGAAGGCACCGGTGCCGACCTTGACGTCGAGCACGAGCGACCCCGTGCCCTCCGCGATCTTCTTCGACATGATCGAGGAGGCGATCAGCGGGATCGCCTCGACCGTGCCGGTGACGTCACGCAGGGCGTAGAGCTTCTTGTCGGCCGGGGCCAGGCCGTCGCCCGCCGCACAGATCACCGCGCCGGTGGTGTCGAGGACGTGCAGCATCTCCTCGTTCGACAGCAGCGCGCGCCAGCCCGGGATCGACTCCAGCTTGTCGAGCGTGCCGCCGGTGTGGCCGAGGCCGCGGCCCGAGAGCTGGGGCACGGCCGCGCCGCAGGCCGCCACCAGGGGCGCCAGCGGCAGCGTGATCTTGTCGCCGACACCGCCGGTGGAGTGCTTGTCGGCCGTCGGGCGGGACAGGGACGCGAAGTCCATGCGCTCGCCCGACGCGATCATCGCCGCCGTCCAGCGGGCGATCTCGCGCCGGTTCATGCCGTTGAGCAGGATGGCCATCGCGAGCGCGGACATCTGCTCGTCGGCGACCTCCCCGCGGGTGTACGCGTCGATGACCCAGTCGATCTGCTCGTCGCTGAGTTCGCCGCGGTCCCGCTTGGTGCGGATGACGGAGATGACGTCCATGGCCATGCAGGCTTTCCTTCCGGGAATTACTTGGTGAGGTGCTCAGGGCCGAAGGCCTGCGGGAGCATCTCGGACAGCGGCAGGATCCCCGCCGGGGTCTCCAGGAGGAGATCGGCGCCGCCGAACTCGTAGAGCAGCTGGCGGCAGCGGCCGCAGGGGACGAGGATCTCGCCCTCGCCGTCCACGCAGGTGAAGTGCGTGAGGCGGCCGCCCCCGGTGTTCTGCAGCTCCGAGACCAGACCGCACTCGGCGCACAGGCCGAGGCCGTAGGAGGCGTTCTCGACGTTGCAGCCGGTGATCGTGCGGCCGTCGTCGACCAGGGCGGCGACGCCGACCGGGTAGCCGGAGTACGGGGCGTACGCCCGGGACATGGCGTCCCGGGCCGCTTCCCTGAGCGCGCCCCAGTCGACGCCCGTCACTTGCCCTGGCCCTTCCGGTAGCGCATGCCGTCCGCCTTGGGCATCCGCAGCCGCTGCGCGGACAGCGACAGCACCAGCAGGGTGACGACGTACGGGGTGGCGCCCACGAAGTCGCTCGGGACCTCGTCGGTGACCAGGTACCAGACCAGCACGCCCGCGGCCACCAGGAGGCTGATGCCGCCCTGCCAGTGCGCCTTCTTGTACAGCTTCCAGCCGGCCATCGCCAGCAGCAGCACGAACAGCAGGAGCAGCAGCGCGTGGACGGTCTCGCCGCCGTTGCGCAGCTGGAGCGCGTCGGAGTATCCGAACAGGCCCGCGCCCATGGCGAGGCCGCCGGGACGCCAGTTGCCGAAGATCATCGCGGCGAGACCGATGTAACCGCGGCCGCCGGTCTGGCCTTCGAGGTAGCTGTGCGAGGTGACCAGCGCCAGGAAGGCGCCGCCGAGACCGGCGAGACCGCCGGAGACGGCCACGGCCATGTACTTGTACTTGTAGACGTTGACGCCGAGGGACTCGGCGGCGATCGGGTTCTCACCGCAGGAGCGCAGCCGCAGACCGAACGGGGTGCGCCACAGCAGCCACCAGCTGCCGACGAACAGCGCGATCGCGAGGACCGTCACCACGGACAGGTCGGTGACCAGGCCGCCGAGGATGCCGGCGATGTCGGAGATCAGGAACCAGTGGTGGTTCTCGATGGAGTGCAGCCCGCTGGAAAGGCCCGGGACGTCGAAGTTGGGCAGCGAGTCCACCGGCGGGGACTGCTTGGGGTTGCCGCCCTCGTCGGCCGCCTTGCCGTCGACGAAGAACAGCTTGGCGAGGTACTGGGTGGTGCCCAGCGCGAGGAGGTTGATCGCGACACCGGAGACGATGTGGTCGACGCCGAAGGTGACGGTCGCGACCGCGTGCAGCAGACCGCCGACGACGCCGAAGCCGACACCGCACAGCAGGCCGAGCCAGGGGCTGGACTGCCAGCCGATCCAGCCGGCGCCGAAGGTGCCGAGGATCATCATGCCCTCGAGGCCGATGTTGACCACGCCGGAGCGCTCGGACCACAGACCGGCGAGACCGGCGAGGCCGATCGGCACGGCGAGGCTGAGGGCCGCGGAGACCTGGCCTTCGGAGGTGAGCTGGTTGGAGCCGGAGATGACGCGGACCGCGGCGACGAGCAGCAGCGCGCCGGCGACGATCATGAGGATCTGGCCGAGCGAGCGGCCCGACCGGGTGGCGGTGTCCGCCTTGGGCGCCGCGGGGGGCGGCGTGTCGGTCATCGTGGCAGTCATCACGCCACCTCCTGCTTCTGGGTCGGGGCTGCGGCCTGGGCGGCGAGCTCGGCGCCGACCCGCTGCTGCTGGCGCTTGAGTCCGTAACGGCGTACGACCTCGTAGGCGATGACGACGCACAGGACGATGACGCCCTGGATCACGCCGAGGATCTCCTTGTCGTAGCCCTCGAACTCCAGGTGGTTGGTGGTGCGCTCCAGGAAGCCCCACAGCAGGGCGCCGAGCGCGATGCCGACCGGGTTGTTGCGGCCGAGCAGGGCGATGGCGATACCGGTGAAGCCGATGCCGACGGGGAAGTCGTTGCTGAACTGGTGGCTGTCGTTGAGCAGGGTCGGCATGCCGATCAGGCCGGCGATGGCGCCGGAGATGAGCATGCTGGTGGCGACCATCTTCTTCACCGAGACACCGCTCGCGGAGGCGGCGGACTCGGACTGGCCGACGGTGCGCAGGTCGAAGCCGAACCGGGTGCGGCCGAGCACGAACCAGTACGCGATGCCGACGATCACGGCGATGACGATGAAGCCCCACAGCTCGCCCGCGGCGCCGGTGTCGATCTGGAAGAAGTACGACGACTCCGGCAGCGGCTTGGTGGAGACGACCGTGCCGCCGGCCTGGAGCTCGGCGAGCTTCCCGGGCTGGAGCAGGTAGGCGATGATCGCGGTGGCGATCGAGTTCAGCATGATCGTGGAGATGACCTCGCTGACCCCGCGGGTCACCTTGAGGACGCCCGCGATGCCCGCCCACACGGCACCCGTGCCCATGGCGCACAGGATGATCAGCGGGATGGAGATCCAGCCCGGCGTGGTCAGCGCGCCACCGAGGACGGCCGCGAAGAACGCGGCGATGCGGTACTGGCCGTCGACGCCGATGTTGAACAGGTTCATCCGGAAGCCGATGGCCACCGAGACGCCCGCCAGGTAGTACGTCGTCGCCTTGTTGAGGATGTAGACCTGGCTGTCGCTGGCGGAGCCGTAGGTCAGCATGTCGCTGAAGGCGGCGCCCGGGTTCTTGCCGGTGGCGAGGATCACCAGGGTGGTGACGACGAGCGCGGCGACGACCGCGAGCAGCGGGGCCGCGATGCCGAGGAGCAGCCGCTCCTTGTCGATGCGTTGGGTCAGCTTGTTCATCGGGCGTCGTCCTCGTCGTCCTCGGCGGAGACCGCTGCGGTGTCCTCTGCGGAGTCCTCTGTGGAGCCGTCTGTAGAGCCGTCTGTGGAGCCCTCTGCGTGCTCCAGGTGGCCGGTGGCCGCACCGGTCATGGCGGAGCCCAGCTCCTCGGGGGTGATGGTGGCGGGGTCGGCGTCGGCGACCAGTCGGCCGCGGTACATCACCCGCAGGGTGTCGGACAGGCCGATGAGCTCGTCCAGGTCGGCGGAGATCAGCAGCACGGCCAGGCCCTCGCGGCGGGCCTCGCGGATGTGGTCCCAGATCGCGGCCTGCGCGCCGACGTCCACACCGCGGGTGGGGTGGGCGGCGATGAGCAGCTTGGGCGCGTGGCTCATCTCGCGGCCGACGATCAGCTTCTGCTGGTTGCCGCCGGACAGCGAGGCGGCGGTGACGTCGATACCGGGGGTGCGGACGTCGTACGCCTGGATGATGCGGTCGGTATCGCTGCGGGCCGCCTTGATGTCGAGGAGCTGGCCGCGGGAGTTGGGCTTCTCGGTGACATGGCCGAGGATGCGGTTCTCCCACAGCGGCGCTTCGAGGAGCAGGCCGTGGCGGTGGCGGTCCTCGGGGATGTAGCCGACGCCGGCCTCGCGGCGCTGGCGGGTGGGGACGTGGGAGATGTCGGTGCCGTCGAGGGCGATCGTGCCGGTGTTCAGGGCTCGGATGCCCATGATGGCCTCGACCAGCTCGGACTGGCCGTTGCCCTCCACGCCGGCGATGCCGAGGACCTCGCCCTTGTGGATGGTGAAGGAGATGTCGTCGAGGATGATCCGCTCGACGCCGTCGAGGTCGGTCTGGGCCAGGCGCAGGCCGTCCAGCTTCAGCAGCGGGACGTCCGTGACCGTGGACTCCTCGGTCTCCGGGGTGGGCAGTTCACTGCCGACCATCAGCTCGGCGAGCTGCTTGGTCGTGGTGCCGGCCGGCTTCACGGTGCCGACGGTGGTGCCGCGGCGGATGACGGTGATCTCGTCGGCCACCGACAGGACTTCGCCGAGCTTGTGGGAGATGAAGATGACGGTGAGGCCCTCGGCCTTGAGCTCGCGCAGGTTGGCGAAGAGGGCGTCGACCTCCTGCGGCACGAGGACGGCGGTGGGCTCGTCGAGGATCAGGGTCTTGGCGCCGCGGTAGAGGACCTTGAGGATCTCCACGCGCTGGCGGTCGGCGACGCCGAGCTCCTCGAGGAGGACGTCGGGGCGGATGTTCAGGCTGTACGCGTCGGAGATCTCCCGGATCTTCGCGCGGGCCTTGCCGCCGATGCCGTACAGCTTCTCCGCGCCCAGGACGACGTTCTCCAGGACGGTGAGGTTGTCGGCGAGCATGAAGTGCTGGTGGACCATGCCGATGCCGCGGGCGATGGCGTCGGCGGGGGTGTGGAAGGTGACCGTCTCGCCGTTCACCGTGATGGTGCCCTCGTCCGGCTGCTGCATGCCGTAGAGGATCTTCATCAGGGTGGACTTGCCGGCACCGTTCTCACCGCACAGGGCGTGCACGGTGCCCGTGCGGACGGTGATGTCGATGTCCTTGTTGGCGACGACGCCGGGGAATCGCTTGGTGATGCCGCGCAGTTCGACGGCAGCGGGAGGGCTGGACGCGTTGATGGCGCACTCTCCTCGGGGAAAAGGGGCTGCGTAGGGGAGGGCAGGCGTCGGCGACGCTAGCGCGGCAACTCCATGCTACACGCGTAGAGTTGACACATTGTTATGGCTCGACGAGGGGGTCTGTCGAGGCCCCCTCGTCGAGCCCGGGTCCCGGCGGGAACCGTCAGGTCAGCTGGTCTTGACCGTGATGGTGCCGTCGACGATCTTCTTCTTCGCCTCGTCCAGCTTGGGCTGGATGTCGTCGATGAAGCCACCGCTGGTGGACAGGGCGACACCGCCCTTGGCGAGCGAGTAGAGCTGGTTGCCGGTCAGCGGCTTGCCCTCGTGGACGGACTTGATGAAGTCGTAGACGCCGACGTCGACGTTCTTGACCATCGAGGTCAGGATCGAGTTCTTGAACTTGGACAGACCCGGGATGTTGTACTGGTCCGAGTCCACGCCGATGGCCCAGGCGCCCTTGACGCCGGAGATGGCCTCGATCGAGCCGTTGCCGGAGGAGCCGGCCGCGGCGTAGATCACGTCGGCGCCGTTGTCGAGCATGCCGGACGCGGCTTCCTTGCCCTTGGCGGGGTCGGCGAAACCGGAGAAGTCCGAGCCGTGGGTCAGGTACTGGACGTCGACCTTGACCTTGGGGTTGGTGTCCTTGACGCCCTGGGCGTAGCCCGCCTCGAACTTCTTGATCAGCGGGGTGTCCACGCCGCCGATGAAGCCGACGTGGTCCTTCTTGGTCTTCAGCGCCGCGGCGACACCGGCCAGGTAGGAACCCTGCTCCTCGGTGAACGTGATGCTGTCGACGTTCTTGGCCTTCGCGACCGCGTCGATGAGACCGAAGCTGACCTTCGGGTACTTGGCGGCGACCTTGTCGACCGAGGTGGCGTAGGAGAAGCCGACGGCCACGATCGGGTTGTAGCCGGCGTCCGCCAGGTCGGTCAGGCGCTGCTCACGGTCGGCCTCGGTGTCGGAGCTCTTGGCGGTCAGCTCCTTGAGGGAGCCGCCGAACTCGTTCTTGGCCTTGTCGGCACCGCGCGCGGCGGAGTCGTTGAAGGAGCGGTCACCACGGCCGCCGACGTCGTAGGCGAGACCGATCTTGATGCCCTTGCCGCCGTCCGCGGACGAGGAGGACGAGCTGTCGCTCTCGGAGGAGGTGCTGCCACACGCGGTGGCAGTCAGTGCGAGTGCTGCGGTCGCGATACACGCAGCGGAAAGCTTGGCTACCCGGCGCACGGGAGGCTCCTTCACCTGACCTGAGCGCCTCGTCGGCGCTTCATGTGAGCACCTTGCCAGTGCTCGGGCCTGTACGCCCCTGCGGCGTTGGCTTCGCGGCATCGTAACGCGCGTAGATGTCGGAAACAGACCTCTTCCGAAGCCGTTATCGATTCGAGGCAAACAGCGTCTGAACTGAGGGTCTGCGGGCCTGGCACACCAGGATTGCGAAGAGCGCACGATTGGCTTACGACCATGTTGCGCCGGTCGGCGGAACGGCCCTCACGGGGCCGTTCCGTCACGCTCGGATCACTGCGCGGCGTCGAGCAGGGCCGCCGCCGTGAACATCTCCACACCTACGGTGATGGCGGACTCGTCGGCGTCGAAGTCGCCCTGGTGGAGGTCGCGCACGGTCCGCTCCCCCGGCGTGCGCACCCCGAGGCGGGCCATGGCACCGGGCACCTGCTGGAGGTACCAGGAGAAGTCCTCGCCGCCGAGACTCTGCTCGGTGTCCTCGACGGAGTCGGCGCCGCGCCGGGCGGTCATCGCCTGGCGGAGCAGCTCGGTGACGTCGGCGTCGTTGACGACCGGCGGGACGCCCCGCACGTAGTTGATCTCGGACTTGGCCCCGTGCAGATTGGCGACCTCGTCGATCGCGGCCACGACCACGTCCGGAGCCTGCCGCCAGGTGTCCAGGTCCAGGCAGCGCACGGTCCCGGAGAGCTCGGCGTGCTGCGGGATGACATTCGGGGCGTGACCGGACTCGATCCGTCCCCACGTCACGGCGAGCCCGGCACGGGTGTCGACGCGCCGGCCGACGATCGCGGGCACGTCGGTGACCACGCGGGCGGCGGCGGTGACAAGGTCGGTGGTGAGGTGCGGCCGGGCGGTGTGTCCGCCGGGCCCGTCGAGCGCGATCTCCAGCCGGTCGCAGGCGGAGGTGATGGGGCCGGTCCGCAACCCGATCCTCCCGGCGTCGACCCGCGGGTCGCAGTGCACGGCGAGCATCTTGCCGACCCCCTCCAGCACCCCGCAGTCGATGGCGTCGGCGGCGCCGCCGGGCAGCACCTCCTCCGCGGGCTGGAACACCAGCCGCACGGGCCGCGGCAGCAGCCCGCGCTGGTGGAGGTCGGCGAGGACGAGCCCGGCTCCCAGCACCACGGCGGTGTGCACGTCGTGCCCGCAGGCGTGCGCCCGGTCCGGCACGGTCGAGCGGTACGAGCACTCGGTCTTCGTGTCCGGGATGGGCAGGCCGTCGATGTCGGCGCGCAGGGCGAGCATGGGCCGCTCGCCGTCCCACTCCCCGATGTCACACACGAGCCCGGTCCCGACGGCGAGCACCCGGGGCTTCAGCCCAGCCCGCTCCAGCCGCTCCTTGATCGCCGCGGTGGTCCGGAACTCCTGGTTGCCGAGCTCCGGGTGCATGTGCAGGTCGCGCCGGAAGTGGACGAGCTCGGCGTGCAGCGCGTCGCTCAGCACGCCGGGAAGCACGGCTTCCCCGGGCAGTTCGACCTCGGACTCCAGTGACATCAGTTGCTTCACCCTCTAAAGGGTAGGACGCCGGGGCGACCAACCGACCCGCGATCAACAAAACTTCAACCCGCCGCGGGAAGAAAATTTGGCCGCTCGACGCATGGATGTGATGTGAGGTGGGTAAGAACCCCCTTTCCCACACATACCACGCCGGGCTTGCACCCGGCGGTTCTGTTCATCTGTCGAAACGGCGGGGGACGGGGGCGGGAGCGGGGCCGGACGGGGCTGTGCCGCTGCTGAAGCGGCGGATTCGTGATGTCGGCCACGGGGGCCACGGGAGAGATCGACTCGGCCGGGCGTGACGCGGGCGTGACGCAGCGCGTGGCACGGGGCCGATCGAGGTCATCCCACCCGCCGTGCACGCGAGAAGCGACCGCCCCCCCCCCCCCCCCCCCCCCCCCCCCCCCACGGCCAGGCCTAGGCAGCGCCCAGCTCGCACCACACGAGCTTCCCCCGGTTGCCGTGCCTGGCCAACGGCTGCCACCCCCACAGATCAGCACAGGCCGCGACCAGGGTCATCCCCCTCCCCTCTTCCTCCATCAGCCCCACCTCACCGGGCGGCTCCGGGGGCCCGGGGTCGGCATCCCACGCCCCGATCCGCAACACCCCCGCCACCCACCGCACCCGCAGCGCGGCTGGCCCCTCGGTATGCCGTACGGCATTGGAGACCAACTCCGCCGCGAGGAGCTCCGCGGTGTCGACGAGGCGGATCAGGCCGTGCATGGTCAGGATGAGCCGGAGGGTGCGGCGGGCGACGGTGACGGCTCGGGGGTCGTTGGGGATGTAGAGGGTGTACTCCCAGGGTTCGTTTTCAGGCATGCGTCAGCTCCAGTTGCGTAGGAGGAGTCGGGCGGTGGCAGTGCCGCAGCCGTCGCAGCAGAACGGAGCGGTGCGCTTCCGGTATCCCGGCGTGCCGCAGAGTGTGCGTCGCGTCACCGACGGTAGACATTAGATTTAAGAAACGGCAAGCTGGTCGCGTAATCTGACCCCGAACGAGTCCTGCGCGCAGGCGGGTTGAACTGAAGGGCGGTCGATGGGGACCAAGCGCGAACCCACAGCGCGTCAGATGCGCCTGGCGATCGAGTTGCGCAGGCTCCGGGAGGGAGCAGGTCTCAGCGCCCGCGAGGCGGCGGCGCTGCTCGGGGTGAACTCCGTCCAGATCAGCCAGATCGAGTCGGGCGTCTCAGGAGTCAGCGAGAAGCGCCTGCGTCGCCTGGCCGCCCACTATTCCTGTTCGGACAGCGAGTTGATCGACGCCTTGGTGGTCATGGCGACCGACCGGACCCGCGGCTGGTGGGAGGAGTACCGGGGACAACTGCCCACGCCGTTCCTTGATCTGGCCGAGCTGGAGCATCACGCCATCTCCCTGCGGGAGGCCCAGTTCCTGTACGTCCCCGGTCCCCTCCAGACGGAGGAGTACGCCCGTGCCGTGTACGCCTACCGGGTTCCCGCACTCCCGCCCGAGGAGCTGGAGTTGCGAGTCCAGCACCGGATGCGGCGAAAAGTGACCCTCGAAGGCCCCGCCTCCAAGCCGTACGAAGCCGTCATCCACGAGGCGGCGCTGCGCATCATGGTCAGCGACCGTTCTGCCTCACGGGCCCAACTCGTCTCCGTCCTTCAGTTCTCCGAAGCGCCCCACATCACCGTGCGGGTCATCCCCTTCACCCTGGAGCACTTCGCCGGTGCCGCGAGTGCCATGACGTACGCGGAAGGACCCACACCCAGGCTGGACACCGTCGTACGGGACGGACCTCACGGCGCGTCCTTCATCGACGCCGAAGCCCAACTCGGATCGTTTCGAACGCTCTTCCGTAAAGTGGAGGCCGTGTCACTGGACCCCGAGCGGTCCCGTGACTTCATCCACCGGCTGGCGAAAGAGCTGTGAGGAACCATGGACACCCCCGGCAACTGGCGGAAGTCGTCCTACTCGGGCCCTGGCGACGGTGACTCCTGCGTCGAGATCGCGAACTCCCCCACCCGCATAGCCATACGCGACTCAAAGACCCTGGACGGCGCCACCCTCACCTTCCCCACCGAAGCTTTCGCACCGTTCCTCGCAGCGCTGAAGTCACCGCCCCTCACCCCTCGATGACCGTCAGGGAAACTCCACCCGCCGCCCCGTGACGCCCCACTAGGGTGCAGCCCGTGAACGCCGAGACCCCCGACTTCATACGGGCCACCCGCACCGCGTACGACACGATCGCCGAGCCCTACACCGAGCAGTTCTCCGACTGGGCCGGCATCCCGACGCTGGACAGAGCCCAGATCACCGGCTTCGCGGAGTTGGTGAAGGAGCAGAACGCCGGCCCGGTGGCGGACATCGGCAGCGGCCCGGGCCACGTGACCGCAGCGCTCCACGCCCTCGGCATCCGGGTCTTCGGCGTTGACGTCTCCCCCAGGATGGCCGAACTGGCCCGCAAGGCCCACCCGGGCCTCCGCTTCCACGTGGGCTCGATGACGTCGCTGGACCTGCCGTCGGAAACCCTGGGCGGCATCACGGCCCTCTACTCGATCATCCACGTCCCGGACGACCACCTCCCGCAGGCATTCGCCGAGTTCCACCGCGTCCTCGCCCCCGGCGCCCACGCCCTGATCGGTTTCCAGTACGAGCCCGGCGGCACCCACATGCACCTCGACGAACGCTTCGGCCACAAGATCTCCCTGGACTACTACCTCCGCACCCCGGAGACGGTGACCGAGCCCCTGACCAAGGCGGGACTCCAGGTGATCCTCCGAGTCCTCAGGGAGCCGCTCGGCGAGGAGAAGCTGTCCCGGGCCTATCTGCTGGCCAGGAAGCCTGCGTAGGACGCCACCGAGTGCAACGGAAAGGTCGCTCAAGGTAAAGTAAGATTCAATCTACGTAAGAACGGATCTACCTTGACGCGGAGGTCGCTTCGTGAAGTTCCGCGGTCGTGCCACAGACCTCGCACACCTGAACGAGCAGCTCACGTCGATGGTGGAAGGCAGTGGGGCCACCAGGGGCCGGGCCGTGATCATGACGGGTCGGCGCCGGGTGGGAAAGTCTCGGCTGGTTCAGGAGTTCTGCGACCGCTCGGGCCTGCCGTACGTGGTCTTCCAAGCCACCCGCGGTCGTAACCCGATGACGGAGCGTGCCGATTTTGCCGCTGCCCTGGCGCAGTCCCCACTGCCGGGGGCGGAGCTGGTAGCCGGTCTCCAGGCTCAGGACTGGAACCAGGCACTACGCTCCCTCGCGCTGGCGGTCGCCGATGACTCACCCAGCATCGCCGTCATCGACGAGGTGCCCTGGCTGGTCGAGCAGGATCAGGAATTCGAGGGCGCTCTCCAGACCGTCTGGGACCGTCATCTGTCGTCCAAGCCGGTGCTGCTCCTGCTCGTCGGCAGCGACGTGTCGGTGATGGAGTCGTTGCAGTCTTACGGACGCCCCTTCTTCGGCCGGGCGACGAAGATGACCGTCCAGCCACTGAACCTGGCCGACGTACAGGCCATGACAGAGCTGAACGCGGCAGACGCCGTGGATGCACAACTGATCACGGGGGGATTCCCGGAGATCGTGCAGTCGTGGCGTCCGGGCATGAGCCGTACCGAATTCCTCCGGGCCGCCGTCACCAACCCGCTCTCACCTCTGCTGGTGGCCGGTGAGCTGTCCCTCTTGGGCGAGTTCCCCGAGGCCTCGCACTCGCGGGCCGTACTGGAAGCGGTAGGCAGTGGTGAGCGGACCTTCGGCGCGATCGCCGCCCAGGCCGGTGGTGGCGGGGCGCTGCCGTCCGGGACGCTTTCCCCGCTGCTGACCACCCTGCAGGACAAGCGGGTTCTGACGGCCGACCTTCCACTGTCCGTCAAAGCGGACAGCAAGAACAAGCGCTATCGGATCGCTGACCCGTACCTGCGCTTCTGGCTGGCGTTCCTGCAGCGCGCGATCCCGCTGATCGAGCGCGGACGTGGCGATGTGGCGCTGGAACGCATCGAACGGTCCTGGTCCACCTGGCGTGGCCGGGCGGTCGAGCCACTGATCCGCGAGTCGTTGCTTCGCCTGCTTCCCGACGACGAATGGCCCGAGACCGAGGCCGTCGGCGGCTGGTGGAACCGACAGAACAACCCCGAGATCGACCTCATCGGGGCGGACCGCGAACCGGTGGCCCGACAGGTGCACTTCGTCGGATCGATCAAGTGGCTCGAGAACCAGCCTTTTGGCCACCACGATTACGACGCCCTCGTCCGGGACATGCTCGCCGTCCCCGGCACCGATCCCGACACCCCGCGCGTCGTGGTCTCACGCTGCGGAGTGATCGACGGTCTGCCTCTGACCGCGCATTGGGGACCGGAAGATCTCGTACGGGCCTGGCAACCCCGGTAGCCGGGCCGATGAGTTTCCGGCTAAAGGGGTAAACGCACCTTTGTATCGTGGGATGCGTCGACACGCTCCGAAGCTGAATTAGGTCAGACCCTCCGGGACTGAGACCTCTCGAAAACGCTGGACGATCAGCTCCAAGTCCGACTGCGATTCCAGACAGAACTCTCGATCCTGAACGTTGATCGAGTGAACGACGTTCTCAAACGCAGGATTTTCGAGCCCTCGAGCTTCAATCAGGATGCGAGACGGCAGGAGGACCCAGTTCCTTCTGGATGTGTCCAGCGTCCACTCGACCCGGGTGTGCACCTCGTGCATCACGCCGTCGAGAAACTCCGCGACCTTGTCACGGGGCGACTTGTATCGCCATCCCATGTACGGGACCTGGGGGTATCCGTACACGGGGTGAATCTCCGCAGGCAAGGAAAACCATGCAAGGTCTCCGAATCTACCGAGCGCCTGCATCGCCCCTACGCTTCGAGCCGACATGAGGACAGCCTTTCATGGGTCACCAGAGAGGGCCGGAGTATCCACCGTTTTGGACAAAAAGCTTCTTCCCTGGGTTCAACAGTCGGATCGCCCGCTCATAGTCCCCGTACGGAATTGGGTTTGAACTCATGGCCGGGTCATACACATATCGACCATCCGTGTAGACGTCATGATATCGATACTCCGTCACCAAGTTCCCCGAACTCTCGGGGATCTTGATTACCGGATCGTTCTTTATTGTGAAGTTGATTATCTTACCCTGCCCTCCGGTCTCCCGAAGGATGCGCTCAGCAATTTCCGAACAGTCGATGTTTCCACCGGTCGGCGCCGACCGCATGGCGTCGACAGCCGTGGCGTCGGGAGGGAAGTTCGGATTTGGCTCTCTGAAGTCGAAGATCCCTCGGCCTTCGCTGCGACCGCAATCCGGGGCAAGCCCCAGTGAATCCGATCGCGTATACGGGTTGGTGACGTAGGCGGCAGGATTCGGGGACGGGATGAGTCCGAGCGGGTCCGAGGCGGTGTAGCGGCCACTTTCAGGATCGTAGTGGCGGAAGAAGTTGTAATGCAGGCCCGTTTCCGGGTCGAAATACTGCCCCGGAAAGCGGAGTGGGGTGTACGCGGTGCTGTCCGAAGCCCAGGCTGTCGTGCCCCACAACGTGCTGCGCGTGCGCCACGCTATGTCTCCGGCCTCGTCGATGAGTTCTGTGGGGGTGCCGACCAGGTCCGTGACGGTGGCGAAGAAGCGGGAGTCGATCTCGTGTTGTGGGGCGTCGGCTGCGGTGATGCGTTCCGTCTGAGTGAGCGGGTGCAGGCCCTGGTGGTCCCAGGTCAGGGTTACCGGGTTGGGGGCGGACGCAGACCTCGTCGTCTGTTCGCAGAGCGTTGTGCCGTCCCAGGTGAAGTCCACCTGTTCCTGGACCGATTCGCCGTCCGGGGACAGGCGTTGCTTCGCGATGCGGCGGCCCAGCGGGTCGTAGCGGTAGCGCCAGCGGGTGCCGTCCGGCGTGGTCACCGACGTCAGGCGGTCCTCCGCGTCCCACTCGTAGCGCCACGTGTCCGGCTTGCGGGACAGGCGGGTTTTCCGGCGGAGGGTGATGCGGCCCGCTTCGTCGTGTTCGTAGCGGACGGAGCCGGCTCGGGTGATGCGGGTGCCCACGTACTCCCGCAGCCCGATCGATTCGCTGCCTGGGTGCTCCGTCGGCCAGGAGGCCGAAGTCTGGTTGCCCGCCTCGTCGTACGCGTACGTCTCCGTCCAGTTCGCCGCGTGGACCGCCGTCACTCGGCCCGCCGCGTCCAGGGAGAACTCGCGTGTGCCGTTCAGGTCGTCGTCGATGGATGTCAGGTTGCCGTCGGGGCGGTACGTGTACGCGCGGTGCTGGAGGCGGTTGCCGGTCGGGCCGGTCACGTCCTGTTCGGTCAGGCGGCCCACGAGGTCGAAGGACTGGGTCAGAGTCACCGAATCGGCTATGCGGCGCGCCAGTTCACGGCCCGCCTCGTCGTGCGTGAAGGTGAGGGTGCGGCCCGATGCCACCATGCCGGTGCGGTTGCCCGACGCGTCGTACGACCACGTCGTCGTCGCGGCGGTGGGCGTGGTGCGGCTGGTGCGGCGGCCCAGCACGTCGTAGGTGAAGGCGAGTGTGCGGCCGTTCACCGTCTCCGACAGCACGCGGCCGACTGCGTCCCGTTCCCACGCCACCGTCGCGTCCGGGCCCGTCGCCTCCGTGAGGGCGCCCGACGGGTCGTAGGCGTACGTCGTGACCGCCCCGGCCGCCTCCTTGCGGATCACCTGGCCCAGCAGGTCACGGGAGAAGGTGATCCGGTCGCCGGATGCCGACACGCTGGCGACCAGTTGGCCGGTCGGGTCGTGCTCGTACGTCAGCGTTCGGTCGTCGAAGTCCGTCTCCGCGACCAGGCGGCCTGCCGGGTCGTACTCGTAACTCCACGTCAGGCCCCGTGGGTTCACCACCCTCGTCAGGCGCAGCTCCGTGTCGTGCTCGAACTCGTAGCGCACTCCGTCCGGGCCCGTGCGGGCCGCCAGCAGGTCGAAGTGGGTGTACTCGTAGCGGGACACCGCGCCCGACGCGTCCGTGTGGGCTACGCAGTTGCCCTCTCCGTCGTACGTCCAGGACTCCGTCGTGCCGTCCGCGGCCGTACGGCGGGACAGGCGGCCCTCCACCGTCCATTCCAGGGCCGTCACCGCGCCCGTGGGGTCGGTGATCCGCACCGGGCGGCCGAAGGCGTCACGTGAGCAGCGGGTGACCGCGCCCAGCGGGTCGGTGATCTCCAGGGGGAGGCCCGCCGCATCGCAGCGCACCCGCGTCACGTTCCCGAGGGCGTCGGTGACGGACTCCAGGTGGCCCCGGTCGTCGTACGTGAAGCGGGTCGTCGCCCCCGACGCGTCGGTCACCGCCGTGCGGTTGCCGTACTCGTCGAACTGCTGCACCACACCCCTGCCACCAGGTCCGGTGACCGTGACCGGCAGGCCCTGCGCGTTGTACGCGATGCTCGTGTAGCGGCCGTCCGGGCGGACCGCGAGGACCGTGCGGCCCGCCGCGTCGTAGGCGTAGCTCACCGTGCGGCCCACGGGGTCGGTGACCGTGAGGGGGCGGTGGGCCCGGTCGTGGGTGGTGCGGGTCGTGGCGCCGTCGGGGGTGGTCACCGCCGTCACCTGTAGGTCGCCGTTGATCTCGTACAGCGTGCTGTGGCCCAGGGAGTCGACGGCTGTGACGGTCCGCCCGCCGGTCGTCGGGTCCGGGGTGCCGTAGGTGTAGGTGCAGGCGAGGTGGCCTTCCTCGCCGCCCTGGGAGACGCAGCGGTCCTCGGCGTCGTAGGCGTAGTGGTACGAGGAGTTGTTGGTGTCCGTCCAGGCGGTGACGCGGCCGAGGGTGTCGTTGGTGAAGCGGGTCGGCAGGCCGGAGGACTTCGTCACCGTCGACAGGTGGCCCTCGGCGTCGTAGCCGAAGCGGACCAGTTCGACGTCCTCGCCGGAGGCCAGGCGCAGGGCCGTGATGCGGTTCCCCGACCGCTCGATCCGCAGGTCGTAGCCGGCCGAGTGGACGATCCGCGTCGGGGCGCCCTCGTCGTCGTACTCGAAGGTCAGCCACTGGCTGCCCGAGCGGTCGATGACCTGGGAGAGCAGGGCGATGCCGTCGCCGTCGCCGCCCGGGCCCGCGAAGTCCCAGACGCGGCCTGTGACGGGGTCGGTGACCGTGTAGTCGCCGTACTCGTCGACCGTCAGCGGATGGTTCTCGCCCGCCAGCGGCAGGACCGGCACACCGGGAGCCGGGTGCGGATACGCCAGCAACGAACCGTCCTCGCGGACGAGGACGACCCCCTCGGCGTCGATCTCCAGGCGCTGGTCGGCCGTCGACGTCCAGCACGGGCCGAACCAGCGGCCCGCCCGGTACGAGGACTCGAACTGGCGGGTGAAGACCAGGGGCAGCCGCGCGGGGAGTGTCACGTCCGTCTGGGGGAGGGACATGCGGCCGGTGGCCATGTCGATCGGGTCGCCGCCGAAGAGCTTGCACTTCAGTTCCCTGGCGACGTCCATGAGGCCCCGCCGGGTGGCGCCGCGTGCTGCTCCCGTCGCCGCGTCCTTGGCCGCCCCCCGCAGCGCGTCCTTCAGCGCGGCCCGGCCCGCGCCCCCCGCGCCCTTCCCGCCGATCAGGTTCGACGCCAGATACCCCATCGCGTCCCCGGGGTCGCTCGACCACCCCGTTCCCAGCAGCGACATCGGCAGCCGTTCGGGGTGGGCCACCGTGCCCACCAGGCCCGCCAGCAGCAGCTGGGAGTTCTTCGACCACTCGCCGGGGTGGGTGAGGTTGTACGGGTCCAGGGGGTTGACCGTGCGGGCCAGTTTCAGGACGTCCGTGCCGCCGCGCAGGAGGCCGCCCAGCACGTGGACTGAGTTGAGCTGGGTGCCGACGAACAGGTCGGCCGCGCCGGCGCCCAGGCGGTCGGTGAACTCCGGTTTCGGCGGCGCCGACTCCAGTGCTGCGGCCACCCTGCGGCGAGCCTCGTCGGCGGCGTCCCCGCGCTGGCGGCGGGCCTCGGCCAGGATGTCGTACGCCTCCTCCCGTCCCGCCGTGCCCGGATCGACGTACTCTCCCGGGTCGGTCGGCTTCACCCCCGGGTCCTGGCCCGCCAGTGCCTTCGCGTTGTACTGCTCCGCCGCCTGCGTGTAGGCCTTCGCCTCGGCGTCGTACGCCTCTCGCGCCCGGTCGCTGCGCTCCTGCGCCGCCCGGTACGCCTCGATCGCCGCCCGCGCCCGCCCCTGCGCCCAGGCCACCGTGTCCGCGTACGCCTCCAGCGCCCCCGCCGCCGCCCTGCACGCGTCCGCCGCCGTCAGCCACTGCTTGGGCTGGACGTCGAACTTCGCGCGGAACTCGTCCGCGGCCCTGCCCCGCCACTCGCCCGGGTCCAGTGAGCGCATGCCCTGGCCGACGTTCTCGAAGGCCGACGCGAACTTCCGCAGGTGGCCCGCCCGTTCGCGGAGTGCTCCCGAGCTGCCGTGGATCAGTTCCTTCGGGTCCTCGGTCTCGCCCAGCGCGCGTTCCGCCACCGTGCCGCCGAGGCGGTTGTTGACGCCCTCGCCGAAGTCGCGGACCTTCTCGGCCGCCCCGTCCGCGCCCACGTCCGACAGCAGGCCGGCCGCCTTGCCGGTGCCCCAGTCGACCGCCTCGCCGACTCCCTTGTTCAGGCCGTCCGCCGCGCTCTCCAGCCCGTCGCCGAAGTCGTCGACCAGATCCCCGAAGCCCATCAGCCCTCACTCTCCGAGGAGTCCGCGGAAGGAGGCCCGCTCCACTGCCAGTCCGTGCGCGGATCGAGGAACGCGTCCGGGGTCACCGTCGAGGTGGAGACGTCCTCCGCCGCCTGCGACCAGGCCGCCTCCACCTCGTCCTGACCGGACGTGAAGGACTCCGCGCTGTAGTCCGCGTGCGCCACCTGTGCGACCGGGTTGTCCTTCAGCGTCTCCGACCAGGAACGTTCCTTCACCTCGTCGGGAGTCAGATACGGATTGCCCGTGCCAGCCGTCCACACCGACTTCAAGGTGTCCGACACGTACTGTTCCTGCTCGTGGTAGAGACCCGCCGACAGTCCCAGGCGGCCCGCGAACTCGTTCGCGTCCTGCATCAGGGAGCGGACTCCCCAGCCCCAGCGGTCGCAGAAGTCGGCGAACACCTGCTGGAGGCCGTCGTCGCCCGCTTCCAGGCCGGTCATGGACAGGTCGTCGAAGCCGCGGCCCAGGTTCGCCTCGATGTCGAAGCCGAACTCCTTCAGCTCCGCCATCGCCTGGTCGATACCGCGAGTGATCCGTTCCATCGCCGCCGGATCGACCTGGTAGCCGTCGCTCACGTCACCGGCTCCCCCGCGTCCACGGCCACGGCGTCCGGCACGATCCCCGTCACCGGCGGGAGCACGAAGCCCGTCGGGCTGCCCGCGTCCACCGCGATCCCCGCCGGGCCGTCCACGGACGGCACCACCCGGTCCAGCAGCCGCGCCCCGTACACCGGCACCCAGTCGGGCACGGCCTCACCGCGCGACTCGGCGAATCGTTCCAGTGCCGCGCGTTCCGTGAACGCAAACAGCCAGCGAATACCGCCCGCCTCCGCCGACAGCAGCGAGCCGTCGACCACCGGCACCAGGACCTCCCTGCGCCGGAACTCGCCGATCTCCGCCCGTCGTTGCCGCAACGCCTCGGCACGCACGCCGGCCGCCCCCCGTCGTAGACCTCATCGAACGTCGCACAAGTGAACGTTGATGCTAGACGATTGAGCTGGGAGCCGCCCTCGGAGTTTCAGACAGCCGGTATCGCCGACACCGCGGACAGCCGATGCACGTCCCGTGCCGTCCCCGTGACCCCCGACAGGAAGCCCTGGGCCCGGGGGGACGCGGTCTCCGTGAGCCAGTCCGGGTCGATGTCGCACACGGCCACGCGGACCTCCGTGCCGGCCAGGGCCAGGGGCAGGGTGTGGACGACCGTCGAGGGGAAGCTGAGGATCGTACGGCCGATCGGGCCGCGGCGGGCGATGAGTTCCAGCGGGAGGTCGGGGCGGACGATCTCCAGTCCCGTCTCCACGGCCAGCCGGTGGAGCTTCTCCGTCGACTCGCGGCGGTGGGCGAAGTAGCGCGTGGCGCCATGGGACTTGGCCAGGCGGGTCACGGCCTCCAGGTAGCGGTCGGCGTCCACCACGCCCGTCTCGACGAGGGACGTGCCGACCATGTCGGCGCCCTTCGTGATGCGCGGCGGGCCGAAGCGGGCCCGGGTCCAGGCGAAGGAGTTCACCGAGACCGTCACTCCCGCCGGTGTCTCCTCCATCGGCATCGACGAGAAGATCTCGACGCCGCGGCCCTCCCCCGGCGTCAGGCGTTTGCGGGCCGCCGCCGAGACCGGGGCGAAGGCGAGGTCGCGGGGGCTGGGGCGGCCGCCCTTGCGGTGCCAGCGCACCAGGCGTTCGCCGCGGGCCAGTTGGGACACGAACTCCATCGTCGCCGTGCCGTCGTCGACGACGACCAGGTCGGGGGCTTTGGTGATGGTCAGCAGCAGCTGTACGTACCGGGAGAACGGGTCGCCCAGGACGATCCGGTCCGCTCTGCGGAGCATGCCCGCCAGGCCGCCGATGGTCTGGAAGGGGGCCGCGGCGCCGCCCCTCGCCTCCTCCCAGCGGACCTCGTGGCCCTCCTCGCGGGCGAGTTCCGCCATCCGGCGCAGTTGGCCGCGGGTCATGGGGTCGGTCGGGGACAGCACGACGAGGGTGAGTTCCGCGCCGGGTGCGTGCGCGTGCGCCCACTCCAGCACGTTCAGGAGCTGGACCGGGCTCTCGACGAACGCGAGAGTGTGGGGGCCGGTGTTCCCGGCGCGGGGGCTCATCGACGTACGACCGTCCCGTCGTAGGGCGCTCCTGAGGGGCGCGTAAGCGGAAGACGCGCCGGGTCCTCGGACGGACGACGTCCGAGGACCCGGTACCTGGTGACTCAGACCGAGACCGGCTCGCCCGCGGCCGCGGCGATCTCCGCCTCGGCGACGACGCCCGTGACGCGGCGCAGCTTCTTCATGGGGCCGAGCTCGGAGTCGTAGACCTTCTTGACGCCGTCGCCGAGGGAGGCCTCGATGGTGCGGATGTCGCGGACCAGGCGCTGAAGGCCCTGCGGCTCCACCGACGCGGCCTGGTCGGAGCCCCACATGGCGCGGTCCAGGGTGATGTGGCGCTCGACGAACACCGCGCCCAGCGCCACGGCGGCCAGCGTGGTCTGCAGGCCCGTCTCGTGGCCGGAGTAGCCGATCGGGACGTTCGGGTACTCCTCCTGGAGCGTGTTGATCACGCGCAGGTTGAGCTCCTCGGCCTTCGCGGGGTACGTCGAAGTGGCGTGGCAGAGAAGGATGTTGTCCGAGCCGAGGACCTCGACCGCGTGGCGGATCTGCTTCGGCGTCGACATGCCGGAGGAGAGGATGACCGTACGGCCCGTGGCGCGCAGGGCGCGCAGGAGCTCGTCGTCGGTGAGGGAGGCGGAGGCCACCTTGTGGGCGGGGACGTCGAACTTCTCCAGGAAGGCGACGGCCTCGGTGTCCCACGGGGAGGCGAACCAGGCGATCCCCTTCTCCTTGCAGTACTCGTCGATCTGGCGGTACTCGTCCTCGCCGAACTCCACGCGGTGGCGGTAGTCGATGTAGGTCATCCGGCCCCAGGGGGTGTCGCGCTCGATGTCCCACTGGTCGCGCGGGGTGCAGATCTCGGGGGTGCGCTTTTGGAACTTCACGGCGTCGCAGCCGGCCTCGGCGGCCACGTCGATGAGCTTGAAGGCGTTCTCCAGCTCGCCGTTGTGGTTGATGCCGATCTCGCCGCAGATGTAGACGGGCTGGCCGGGTCCTGCGACGCGCTCGGTGCCGAAGGTGCGCAGACGGGAGTTGCTCATGGCGGGGAGGTGTCCTTACTTGTCGAGGGAGTCGAGAGAGGGGCCGAGGATCCAGCTGGCGATCTCTCGGATCGCGCCGTCGCCACCGGGGACGGTGGTGACCGCACGGGCGGCGCCGCGTACCACGTCGTGGGCGCTCGCGACCGCCACGGGCCAGCCCACGAGGGCGAAGCACGGGAGGTCGTTGACGTCGTTGCCGACGTAGAGCACGCGCTCGGGCGCGATGCCCTGCTCCTCGCACCACTGCTTCAGCGCGAGGTCCTTCCGGTCGATGCCGTGCAGCACGGGGATCTTCAGCTTCCGTGCGCGGGCGGCGACGACCGGGTTCTGCTCCGTGGAGAGGATCAGCATCTTCAGGCCCGACTTGCGCAGGGCGGCGATGCCGAGTCCGTCGCCGCGGTGCACGGAGACGAACTCCTTTCCATCGGCGTCGATCAGCACCCGGTCGTCGGTCTGGGTGCCGTCGAAGTCCAGGACGACCGCGTCCACGTCCTCGAAGGAGGGCAGCGAACCGGGGCGGTCCGCGTCGAAGAGGGGGGCCAGCGCGCGGGCGCGGGCCAGTTCGTGGTGGTCGTCGATCTCCAGCACGCGCGCCGGGTCGGTGCGGACCAGTTCGGTGCGGCCGAAGAAGCGGTGCTGGTGCTTGCGGAAGCCGGCCGCGTCCATCGCGTAGGCGGCGCCGGTCTCCAGGAGGTCCTGGGGGCGGTCCTGGCGGCGGGGGCGGTAGGACTTGTCGTGGTTGACGCCGTAGCCGCCGCCGGTGGCCGCGGCGGCCTCCGTGACGGTACCGGCGGCCGTCTCGTCGTCGGCGTCGCGCCAGATGAATCCGTGGAAGGGGGCCACGGTCACGGCGGTGTCGGCGTCGTTCTCGACGATCGCGGCGGCGACCCCGTCGATGTCCTCGCGGACCAGGAACGGGCTGGTGCACTGCACGAAGACGACGACGTCGACAGCGGCGCCGTGCAGGGCCTCGTGGGCGTCCACGGCGTGCAGGACGGCGGATTCCGAGGTGGCGGTGTCGCCGGCGATGGCGGCGGGCCGCAGCACGACCTCGGCGCCCGCCGCACGCGCGGCGGCGGCGATGGCCTGGTCGTCGGTGGAGACCACGACGTCCGTCACCAGCCGGGCGGCACGGCACTCGCGCACGGCACGGGCCACCAGCGGCACGCCTCCGACGGGGGCGAGGTTCTTCGCGGGCACGCCCTTGGAGCCGCCGCGCGCGGGGATCACCGCGAGCACCCGGCGCACGGTGTGCGGGTGGGACATGGGGTCTTCTCCTTGATACGGGGTCACAGCTCCCCCATCCGCCGGATCACGGGCGCCACGCGCTGCACGCCGTGCCGGTAGGCGCCCCGGGCCGCGCGGCGCACGATCTGCCGGACCGGGCCCGGCTCCCTGTCGTGGGCGGGGGCGCCGGGCAGCGGTGTGCCGTCGGGGCCGAGGTGGTGGCGGGCGAGGATGCCGGGGAGGTAGCCGGGGGCGGTGACGGGTGTGTAGTACGGGGTCAGCGGGGGCCGTTCGGGAGCGGCCAGCAGCTTGGCGATGCGCTCGCGGGCCGCGTCGAAGGCGTGCGCGTACGAGCCGTCGGCGACCACCCCCTGCCGGGCGACCCACTCCTCGTCGGGCAACGGCCGTTGTCCGGCGTCCAGTTGGTCCCAGGAGGCGAGGCAGCCGGAGCCCACGAAGTGGTGGTTGCCGAGGACCTCGCGGATGCCCAGGTCGGTCAGGACGGCCGTGGGGATGCGCCGGTGCAGCGACTCCAGGGCCGCGGTGGAGCTGATGGTGACCAGCAGGTCGGTCCGGTCCAGGACCTCGCCCATGTTGCCGTACACCAGGCGGAAGTTGGCCGGCGGATCGAGCCGCTGGATCAGCTTCTGGTACGGCAGCTCCTCGATGTGCGTGGTGTGTTCACCCGGCCTGGAGCGCAGCTTGAGCAGCACCTCGCGCTCGGGGTGCAGCCGGGCGTGCCGGATGAGGCGGTCCAGCAGGTACACCCGGTCCCGGCGGTTGTCCGGCACCGAGGGCTGGACCGCGAACACCACGGTGTACGGGTCGTGTTCCCCTTCGTAGGCCGCACCGCCGAGGAACGGCAGCGCCACCTCCGTGACCGACGAGGCGTCCGCGCCCACACCCTCGTACACCGCGCGGAAACGCTCGGCGTCCTGGCGGGAGTTGGCGAGGACCAGATCGGCTCCGTGCCGCAGGAGCAGGCCGTCGGCGAGCTTCTCGTAGACGACCCCGACATAACCGGTGACGACGACGGGCCGCTTCTCCAGGCCCTCCCAGACCCGTGCCAGGCCGTGCAGCATGGCCTGGACACCGCCGCCGACCAGGGCCAGCACGACGATGTCGTACGACGTCCCGTCCATGGCGTGCAGGAACTCGACGGCGGTGACCTCCCGCAGGGAGTCCGCGCGCACGCCGACCTCTTCGAGCTGACGTGCGGTGGGCGTGGCCCGGCCGCGCAGCAGGTATCCGTCCAGCGCGAGGCCGACTTGCGCCCCGTCGCGGGGTCCGGCTTCCATGGACGGGCCCGGGGCGATGCGGTCGGCGGTCAGCGCACCCCATTTCCAGCGGGTGTCGGAGTCCGCGAGGACGGCGATTCGAAGGGACTTCGTTGTACTTGGCGGCACGACGACGACGCTAGGAAGCAATTCCTAGGTCCCGCCCAACCGCGAATCAACGAAAAGTTAACAACAGCCCACCGAGAGCCGAACTGGCCCGCCGAGGACCGGGAAGTACACGGGATGCACCGTTCCGACACATCGAGTTCACCCGCAGTCCCCTTGCCGGAAAGTTCCGCTGCCGGACCGGGACCTAACGTTTCGCGGGTGCCAAAGCTCTCCGTCATCGTGCCGTTCTACAACGTGCAGCAATACGCGCCGGACACCCTCCGAAGTCTTCGCATGAATGCGCGGAGAGATTTCGAGTTCGTGCTGGTGAACGACAAATCCAAGGACGAAACTCCAGCGATTCTCGACCGCGCGGCCGAGCAGCTCTCGGACGTCGCCCAGGTGCAGGTCCTCCACCACGAGACGAACGGAGGGCTCGCCACCGCGCGCAACACCGGCCTGGACGCGGCGCGCGGCGAGTATCTGACCTTCCTGGACGGCGACGACTGGCTCGCGCCGGGCTACCTCCCGGAACTGCTCGCCGCCATCGAGGAGTTGGGCTGCGACTTCGTCCGCACCGACCATGTGCAGACCGTCGCCCGCGCCCGGACCGTGCACCGGGTCCCGATCGGGCGGCGGGGCGAGGTGATGAACCCGCGGGAGGCGATCCTGCCCGCCGACCGCTCGACCTCCGTGGACTACGCGTACGCGTGGGCCGGTGCCTACCACCGCCGACTGCTCGACCGGGGTCTGCTGCACTTCACCGACGGGCTGCGCACGGCCGAGGACCGGCCGTGGATCTGGAAGCTGCACCGCGAGGCCGGGTCGTTCGCCGTGGTGAGCCTGCTGGGCGTGTTCTACCGGCGCGGGGTGGCCTCCTCCCTCACCCAGATCGGCGACGCCCGCCAGCTCGACTTCATCCGCGCCTTCGACCAGGTCGTCGAGGAGACGGCGGCGGACCGGGACGCCGACCGGCTGCTGCCGAAGGCGGTGCGCACCTACTGTGCGATCATCGCCCACCATCTCTCCGACGAGTCCAAGTGGGAGCCGGCCGTGGCCAAGCAGCTGCGGGCCATGAGCGCGGCGGCCATAAGGCGGATGCCGCAGGACATGCTCGGTGACGTGCTCGACACCATGGACCTGCGTCGCTCCGCCAAACTGCGGCGGCTGCGGCGACGGGCCACCACTGCGAAGGCGGCCGCGTGATGTCCACGACCAGTTCCCGCACAAGCCCGGGTACGACCCAGATCTTCTGCGCCTCGACGCTGTACGGCGCGGTCACGCTGGCCGCCGCGATCGACTCCGACCTCTTCGAGGAGCCCGAGCGCCGGGTGCTGCTGGTGTTCAACAACACGGCGACCCCGGAGACCTCGGTGCCGCTGGACGAGATGCCGGGCTTCGCGCCGCTGCGCGACCACTTCGACGAGGTGCTCTCCTGGAACGAGGCGATCCGCCCCTTCCACCCCGGCTCCTGGACGCCCCGCCCCGACGACATCCCCCTGTTCGAGCGCTATCTGCGGCTGCTGTGGGGCCTCGGCGAGGACCGGGTCGAACTGGTCCTGGAGTCCATCCAGGTCGCCCCCGCCCTCACCGTCGCCCAGATCTTCACCGGCGCCCCCGTCGACGTCTACGCCGACGGACTGATGAGCTACGGCCCCACCCGCAACAAGCTCGACCCGCTGGTCGGCACCCGGGTGCGCCGCCTGCTCCACCTGGACCTGGTCGCGGGGCTCACCCCGCTGCTGCTGACCGAGTTCGACGTGCCGCCGGTGGTGGTGCCGACGTCCGCCTTCCTGAAGGCGATGGGTGAACTGACCGCCGCCGTCGAGGAGTTGCCGCCGCTGCCGGACAACGCGGCGCTGCTGCTCGGCCAGTACCTCTCCGCACTGGACATCCTGACC
Organism: Streptomyces sp. SAI-135; assembly: GCF_029893805.1. Taxonomy (NCBI): domain Bacteria; kingdom Bacillati; phylum Actinomycetota; class Actinomycetes; order Kitasatosporales; family Streptomycetaceae; genus Streptomyces; species Streptomyces sp. SAI-135. The sequence goes on along the minus strand of NZ_JARXYP010000002.1, from coordinate 5,719,681 downwards.
CCCGCGGAGGAGGAGGACCTGCACGTACGGATGCTGAAGGGCGCGGTCGCCCAGGGGCACCGCTCGGTCGTCTTCAAGCCGCACCCCAGCGCGCCGGCCCGCTTCAGCCGCGTCCTGGAGGCCGAGGCGGAGCGGCTCGGGGTGGACCTGACCGTCCTGGACACCCCGGTGCTCGCCGAGGTGCTGTTCGAGAAGGCCCGGCCCGCACTGGTCGTCGGCTGCTTCTCCACCGCCCTGTTCACGGCATCCGGCCTCTACGACCTGCCCGCCGCCCGCATCGGCACCGAGCTGCTCCTCGATCGGCTGACGCCGTACCAGAACAGCAACCGGGTGCCGGTGGTGCTGGCCGACGCGGTGCTGCCGGACCTGGAGGGCCGGGCAGGGCAGGAGGCCGTCCCCGCCGACATGCTCAACGCCCTGATCACGGCGCTCGGCTTCACGCTGCAACCGCAGATCCATCCGTCGCTGCGTCCGGCCGCGGAACGCTATCTCTCCCAGCACTTCGGCCCGCGCACCCGCCGCTATTTCCGCAAGAAGCGCCTGACGGCGCTGGGACTGCCGGGCGGGATCCCGGAGCGCCTGACCTTCCTGCCGCGCAGTTCCACCGCGCGCCGCGTGGTGCGGCGGGCGCGGGCGCTGAAGAAGGCTGTGAAACGCTAGGCGGAACACTGGGTGAACCACGGGAAGCCCGTGCGCGACCCTTCGGGAAAGGCCAGGTCATACGCTTGTGACCTGGCCTTTCGCGCTTTGTGGGACCTGTGACAAGGCCGTGGTGCGCCCCTACGATCGCGGGATGCGTATCCCCCAGCTCGAAGAAGCCAACGCCCGCATGCTGGCGCACGCACCATCTGTCCGGCCCGTCGCCACCAGTGACATCATCCGCACCCACCGGAAGAAATTCCCCTATCGCGGCTATGTGGAGATCGACTCCCCTTATTGCCCGCCTTTCGTGATGTTCTGCGTGAATGACGACGCGGTCGGCCTGGACACGCTGTGGAACGGCCGGTTCGGCTACGAGCCCGGCAGCCTCGCCACCTGGTCCCGGCTCGCCGCGAGGAGCACGACGATCGCCGATGTCGGGGCGCACGTCGGCTACTTCTCGATGATCGCCGCCCTCGCCAACCCGAAGGCGAAGGTGCACTCCTTCGAGCCGGTGGACCAGATCCACGCCCGGCTCTCGGTGAACGTGCGGTCCAACTCCGCCCAGAACGTGAGGCTGTACCAGGCGGGCGTGTCCGGCGAGGCGGGCTGGGCCGAGATCAGCGTCCGCTTCGCGGGCAACCTCCTGTCCACGGGCTCGACCCTGGAGGGCGGTGCAGCCGACGCCGAGCAGAAGCGGATCCGGCTGGTCCGCCTCGACGAGGTGTTCGCCGAGACCAGGCTGGACCTGATGAAGATCGACGTCGAGGGCCATGAGCTGTCGGTCCTGCGGGGCGCCCGCCAGGTCCTCAAGCGCGACCGGCCGACGGTGCTGCTCGAAGCGCTACGGGACGCGGACATGCAGGATCTCCTCGCCGAGTTCGATCCGCTCGGCTACGACTGCCACTGGGTCACCGAGCACGACGGCACGCTCGTCCCGTGGTACGCGCCCCGGCCGCACAGGACGCGGAACCTCCTGTTCACGCCGCACGACTGACACTTCGGCCGGCCGGGGGCGAAGGGGAAGCGAAAGGGGGCGGACGGCTTCCGGCCACAGCCAGTTCGACGGACGTTCACAGACCTTCCATAGCTTCTCCGAATGCCCCAGCAGGACATTCGACCGCGAATACCCGACGTCGTCCCGGCAGAGCTGACGCAGCCGGGACCGGAGCCCGTTCGCCGCTCCCTCGTCTCGTACGTCCTCCCGGTCTACAACGAGGAAGACGGCATCACGGCGTTCCACACCGAGCTGACCACGGCACTCGGTGAACGCCCGGAGTTCGACTACGAGTTGGTGTACGTCAACGACGGCTCCGGCGACGGCTCGCTGGCGATCCTGAAGGACCTCGCCAAGAACGACGAGCGGGTCCGGGTCGTCGACTTCGCCCGCAACTTCGGGCACCAGATCGCCATCACCGCCGGTCTCGACGTGGCCCGGGGCGACGCGGTGATCGTGATGGACACCGATCTGCAGGACCCGCCGCGGGTCAGCCTGGAGCTGGTGGACGCCTGGCGGGAGGGCGCCGAGATCGTGCACGCCCGTCGGCGCTCCCGGCAGGACACCGCGTTCAAGCGGGCCACCGCCCACCTCTACTACCGGGTCCTGCGGTCCTCCACCGACGTGGACATCCCGCTGGACACCGGGGACTTCCGCCTCCTTGACCGGCGGGTGGCGGACGAGCTGCGCAAGTACCGCGAGCGCAGCCGGTTCGTCCGCGGGATCGTCGCCTCGATGGGCTACCGGCAGACCGAGGTGGCCTTCGACCGCGACGAACGCTTCGCGGGCGAGACGAAGTACCCGCTGCGCAAGATGGCCCGTCTCGCGGTCGACGGCATGACCAGCTTCTCCACCGCCCCGCTGAAGATGATCACCCGGCTCGGCTTCGTGGTGCTCGCGCTGTCGCTGCTCGGCATCGTCTACGCGCTCGCGATGAAGTTCTTCCGCCCCGACATCACCGTCTCCGGCTGGACGATGATGATGTGCGTCGTGCTGTTCCTGGGCGGCACGCAGATGCTGTCGCTGGGCGTCATCGGCGCGTACGTGGGGCGCATCTACAGCGAGGCGCAGGGCCGGCCGCTGTATCTGGTGCGCGAGGTCATCGGCGGCGACGGTGAGCGCTGACACCACGGCGCCCGGGACCACGGCCGCTCCGGCCCGGCGGCTGACCCGGCAGCTGCTCAGCTACACCCTGATCGGCGGCAGCGGGGTCGCCCTCGACCTCGTCGCCTTCCTGCTGCTGCACAACGCGGCCGGGATGGACGAGCAGTTCGCCAACGCGATCAGCACCACCCTCGGCATCGCCAACAACTTCGTGCTGAACGCACGGTTCACCTTCGAGCGCCGCGACCGCCTGGTCGTGCGCTTCCTGCGGTTCTACGCCGTCGGCCTGACCGGCATCGTCCTGACGAACCTGCTCTTCCTCGCCTTCACCGACGGCCTGGGGATCGACGCCAACCTGATCAAGGCGGCCTCGCTGCCCCTGGTCCTGGCGCTCCAGTTCGTGCTCAACAGAAAGTGGAGCTTCGCATGAACCTCGGCATCATCGGCGCGGGCGCCACCGGCCTCACCGCCGCCTGGGACGCCGTACGCGCCGGGCACCAGGTCACCCTGCTGGAGGCGGCCCGTGAACTCGGCGGCCTGGCCGCGTCGTTGGAGGTCGGCGGGGTTCCGCTGGAGCGCTACTACCACCACATCTTCCGCAGCGACAAGGCGATGATCGCGCTCATCGAGGAGCTGGGGCTGGGTGACGCCCTGCGCTTCCACCGGCCGACCACGGGCATCTACCGCGGCGGCAAGCTCATCGACTTCACCACGCCCCTCGACATGCTGCGTTTCCCGGAGTTCGGCCCGCTCGACGCCGTGCGCTTCGCCGGGTCCTCGGCGGTGCTGAAGGCGGTCCGCAACGGCGGCGACCGCTACAACGACCTCACCGCGCTGGCCTGGCTGCGCAAGTGGGCCGGGAAGAAGGCCACCGCCGCGATCTGGGAGCCGCTGCTGCGCGGCAAGTTCGGTGACCGTGCCGAACAGGTGTCGATGGCGTGGCTGTGGGCGCGGATCCACTGCCGGACGTTCGAACTCGGCTATGTGGACGGCGGGTTCGAGCGGGTGTACGCGGCTCTCAGGGACGGGATCGAGGAGCGCGGCGGGAAGGTGGAGTTCGGCAAGGCGGTCGAGTCGATCCGGCAGGACGGGGCCGACGAGGCCGTCGTGACCTGCGCGGACGGGTCGTCGTACGCGTTCGACCGGCTGATCGTCACCACCCCGCAGCCGGCCTTCGCGAAGGCGGCCGGGCTGCCCGACGACAGTGCGGTGTGGAAGAACCAGTACCTGGGCGCCACCTGCTTCGTCCTGGAGCTGGACCGCAGTGTGATCCCGTACTACTGGCTCAACATCAACGAGCCGGACTTCCCGTTCCTCGCGGTGGTCGAGCACACCAGGATGATCGACCCGTCCGTCTACGGCGGCCGGCACATCCTCTACGTCGGCAACTACGTGGAGCGCGAGGACCGGCGGTTCACCACGGACCCGGGTCAGCTGCTCGACGAGTTCGTGCCGTATCTGAAGCGGATCAACCCGGCCTTCGACAGGTCCTGGATCCAGACCTGGCACTTCTCGAAGGCCGGGTTCGCCCAGCCGGTGGTGACGCCGGAGTACCGTGCGCTGATCCCGGCCCATGAGACGCCCATGAGCCGGGTCACGCTGGCCACGATGGCGCAGATCTACCCGCAGGACCGGGGGCAGAGCTACTCGGTGGCGATGGCCCGCGAGGTCACCGCCGCGCTCGGGCTCAACGCCTGACGCACAGCACCAGCCGCTCGCCCGGATTCCCGGGCGGGCAGTCGTACACGGCGGTGACCCGGTGCCACAGTTCCGGGTCGACGTGGCCCGGCTGGAACCAGGGCCGCTCCAGCACCGCGTACGGGGCCGGGTCGTGGTCGACGCAGTCGGCGTTCTCCCGGAACGACTTCAGCTCGGCCACGTCCGGCAGATAGCGGGTGCGCTGGAGGAACGTGGCGATCGGGTACCGGCACTGCGCCGGGTGGTCGAGGTCGTACGCCGTCTCGCCGAAGGCCAGGTACAGCACCGGGGCGCCGGGGGGCAGTTCGGCGGCGATCCGGTCGACCTCCTCGGCCGTGCGCCGCTGCTGCTCCAGGTACCCGGAGCCGGTGACGGTGACCTTGCCGCGCAGCACCAGGTGCGGGGAGCCGGGCCAGATGCTCGCGGCCAGCAGGACGAGGCCGGACAGGGCGACCAGGACGGCCGACCGGTTCCGCAGCCGCTTCTCCAGCAGGACGTCCACCGCGGCGGCGAGCAGGGCGACCAGCCCGGCCGCCCAGACCTCCCAGGGCCGCTGGAACCTGCCGGGCAGCTGGGCGTACACCACGGGCAGGACGCCGTACAGCAGGGACACGGCCCCGAAGCACCACGGCGGGGACCTGCGCGCCCCGCCCACCGCGACACCCCACACGACCGCCGCCACCACCGGCATCTGTGCGCCGTGGTACAGGAACCAGTTGCCCTGCACGACCACGACCGCCTGCGCGGCGAGACCTATGAGCGCGGCGATCACGAGGAGTTCGGTGCGGCGCAGCCTGCCCCGGACCCGCATCAGGACGAGCAGCAGGGCACCCGGCGCGAGCAGCAGCACCGGGCTGGTGACCGCGCGGTCGGCCAGGAAGTCCACCGTGCGTTCGAGGATGAAGTGCGGGCGGATGCCGGTCCGGCTGAGCGCCGACTGGTTGATCTGCGGCATGTCCTCGGTCCACTGCCACTCGCGGGTGCCCGCGAGGACGCTCAGACCGAACAGCGCCAGTGCGGCCGGGACGCCGACCGCGGCGATGCGTACCGCCCGGCCCCGGTCTACCGCGTAGACGAGGAGCACGCCGATCGCGGCGGTCGCGGCGGTGGAGTACTTCATCATCACCGCGAGGCCGAGGGGGAGCGCGGCGAGCAGGGCCGCGGGCCAGGGCCGCCGCGGGCCGAGGGCGGCGGCGACGGCGAACACCGTGAGGACGACGGCCGTCCACTCCGGCTGGAGGAAGTCGTTGCGGGGGGCGAGGGCCAGGGCGAGCCCGGTGGCGCCGGCCGTCAGCGCGGCCTCGCGGGGCGTGGTCCGGCGCAGCAGGGCCGCGTACAGGGCGTAGGCCGCGGCGGCGGCGAGCAGGACGCCCGCCGTGTTCATCACCGTCTCGCGTACCGCCGTGCCTCCGAAGAAGGCGAGGCGGTCGAGGAGGGCGACGAACCACCGGTAGAAGAACGGGCGGTGGGTGAAGACCTCCGAGGGGGAATAGCCGGCGGCCCGGCCGGTGCGCAGGGCGGCCAGGACGTAGTGGAGGTCGCCGGTGAGACCGCGGGTGAGCACGGTGTACACCACGGCGGCCGCGGACGGCACGGCGACCGCCGCCCACCTCAGGGGTGAGCGGCGGTCGCCGGGCGCGGTGGGCCGTACGGAGGTGTCGCCGGCCAGGGTCGTCGTCATGGTGTGCTCAGCCGCCCAGGAGGACCCGCAGGTCGGCCGCGTTGGCCTCGGTGACCTTCCACAGCTCCTGCTGGCGGCCGTGGACGTCGGCGACCGTCCGGTCGTGGTCGGCGAGGAGTTCCCTCGACCGCTCCACCAGGCGGTCGGCGAGGTGCCGGTCGTGGACCGAGACGCCCCACTCGGGCCGCTCGATGTCCCGCAGGAAGTACGCCATCTTCGGGTGCGAGATGAGGCTGATGATCGGGGTGCCGCAGCCGAAGGGGATCATGCCCGCGTGGCCGCGCATGCCGATGACCAGCTTGGTGCGGGCGTAGAGGTCGAGGATCTCCTTGTTCTCGAAGTCGTACATCGGGATGACGGGCATCGAGATGCCGTGCTCGCGCCGCAGGTCGAAGACGATCTTCTCGTCGTCCAGGGAGTGCGCCACGCACTGCACCTCGGCCAGCTCGCCCAGTTCCCGGACCGCCTTCGCCATCTGGGCCAGGAAGTAGCCGTAGTCGTGGCCGAAGCGCAGGCCGGCACGGTCGTAGGCGGCGTTGATCAGGATCGTGTCGTCGCGCTTGCCGGGGTCCTGCCAGCCGGGGACCAACTGGCGGGTGACCGTGGTCGGGCAGGGCTGGAAGCGGATCTTGTCGTGCAGGTGGGCCGGGACCATGGCCCGCACCTTCTCGATGGAGCCGTGGTTGCGCAGCCCGAAGAACGCGGACCGCTCGACGAGCAGCCGGAGCGAGTCGCGGAAGCGGTTCGCCCGGTAGGACTGGCCGTCGAAGGCGTTGAAGCCGACCGCGAAGACCGCGATGGGCACGTCGATGCGCTTCAGGAGCTCGTCCGGGACGTTCCACTGCCAGGCGCTGTTGCCGTTGGGCATGGTGTCCGGGATGAACAGGCCGCCGCCGCCGATGACCAGGCCGCGGCGGCGGTTGACGCGCTGGAGGGCGCCCTCGTCGAAGAGGCGGTGGGCGTGCACCGAGTGCCAGCGGCGGGAGGTGGTGTCGGGGCCGAAGGCGGAGCGGACGCTCTCGGGCAGGAGCTTGTCGCCCGCGTTGCCCTGCCGGTCCATGTAGAAGGCGACATGCGCCAACTGGTCCTCGGGGGCGCCCAGTTCCTGGGGCGGCACGGCGGCCGCGCGCTGCGCCCACAGCCGGCTGGAGCGGTGGGTGGGGTCGACGGACATGCCGGCCGTGGCGTACCGCAGGGCCTCGGCGTTGTCGCCGTGCACCCAGGCGATCTGGGCGAGGCGGGCGTAGGCGGTGGCGGCCCGGTTGGGGGCGGCCGAGGCCAGCAGGAGCTGGGTCCTTGCCTCGTCGTAGCGGGAGACGCTCATCAGGGCGTGGCCGAGGACCTCGTGCGGCCAGGCCTCGTCGAGCGGGATGCGGACGCTGCCGAGGATGTCGACGGCGTCCTGGTAGTCGCCGGTGGAGATGTGGGCGGCGGCCACCTTGCGGGCGGTCTCGACGTCCCCGGTGCGCGCCACGTGCGGGGTGCCGTAGTGCACGATCAGGTCGTGGTGCAGCCCGCCCTGCTGCTCCATGTAGGCGGCCTGGAACTCGGCGTCGGACAGCTCGAACTCGCGCCAGCGCTCCTCGGCCCGGCTGTACCCCGCCTCGCCGCCCTGCCAGGGCTTGTGGCGGCCGGTGAAGTGCAGGATCGCGGTGTCGTCGGGGACCGGCAGGTCGCCCGAGAGCCGCCGCTTGACGAAGTTGTAGCGGGCGTCGAGGCGCACGAAGTCGCCGTCCAGGACGGCGTTGAGGATGCCCTGGTCGTGCTTGTCGAGCTCGTAGTCGCCGGAGCGGCCGCACTGGTCGAGCTTCGCGCAGAAGGCGTCGCTCAGGTACTCGCGCTGGATGACCAGCAGACCGGAGTTGAGCTTGTGCTGCCCGTAGAAGAACTGCGGGACGGCCGCGAGTCCCTCGCGCAGCCGCAGGAGTTCACCGAGGTCGCCGAGCACCACCATGTCGGTGTCGAGGGTGATGATGGTGTCGTACTCGCGGATCCTGAAGACGTCCAGGATGAAGTACGCCTTGCGGACCAGGTAGTTGTCCTGGTCGCCCTTCTTGTACGAGTCGTAGTGGTCGGCGTCGACCCGCTTGAGGACGATCCTCGGGTGCAGCGCGCGGATCCGGGCGATCGAGCCGGGCTTCAGGTCGTCGTAGAGGACGACGAAGTCCTCGCACACGCCCGGGTTGGACAGCGCGAGACTGCGCAGCAGGGTGAGGAATCCGGGCAGGTAGTTCTCGTCGACGAAACTGGCGAAGGCGATCTTCCGCTTGCCGGTGAGCGCGTGCGCGTCGGTCACCGGGGCCAGGGGGGCGGCGGTCCCGGTAAGGGTGTTCGTGGTCATCGCAGGGATATCCTCATGTCGGTCACGCTCTGGGCCCGCTCCATGACCCATGCCTTCTCGCTGGTGTATTCGTGCACGGAGGTGATGGCGAGCTTCATCGCTTCCTGGACCCGGTAGGCGCCGCTCTCGTAGAAGTCGAAGCCGATCAGGTCGAGCTTCGGGCTCACGTCGAGGAAGTCCAGCAGCCACAGCATGTTGAAGCCCGAGGTCGGGATGCCGGACCAGACGTCGGTGCCGACCTTGCCGATGTTGCGCAGGGGCCAGCGCAGCGACTCGTCGCCGAGGTAGGTCTGGGCGCCGGGCACCAGGCGGTTGCGCAGCGAGTACTTCCAGTCGCCGGAGACGCCGCCGAAGACCAGGCGGGTGGTGACCTGCTGGTCCCAGTTGAAGCCGTGCTTGTGGATCGTGACGTGGATGTCGGTCCTGGCGCCGGTGTGCCTCGGGTCGATCCGGTACGAGTTGAAGCGGACGACGAGGTCGTACGCGTCGATCTCGGCGCCCATGGAACTCGCGCCCACCCGACCGGAGTTGGCGATCAGGCAGATCGACTTGCCAGCGATCTGGTTGCGGAACTCGCCGAGGGTGATCCACTGCACGCCGCCGACGGTGGGGTCGGCGACGGGGCCGCGCATGCGGTTGCGGCGCTGTTCGGCGTAGAGCTCGACGGCCCGGGTGAACGCCGGGCCGTCGGTGTCCTCGGTGGAGCGCAGGTCGAGGTACTGGCTGAGCAGTTCCTGCCGCTCCTGCACCGGGGCGTTCTCGTCGTACAGCGCGAGGAGCGCTCCCACCAGCCTCGGCTCGGCCTCGGTCCAGTCGCCGACGGCGTGCGCGGCCAGCCCCTCGGCCCACACGTCGGTGGCGGGGCGGCCGGCGAAGGCGCGGGCGCCGGGTACCTGGTGCTTGAGGAGTTCCAGGAGTTCGCGCTCCTTCTCGCCCGCGATGCGCAGGCCGGCGATCCGGGCGCGGACGCCGAAACCGTCGTCGTCGGTGAGGCTCAGGTACTTCTCGTACGCCTCCAGTGCCTCGGCCTCCTCGCCCAGGGCCTCCAGGAGCCGGGCGCGCAGCCGCCAGCCGGCGCGGGAGTTCCTGCGCTGGGCGAGGACGGTGTCGCTGATGACGAGGGCGAGGTTCAGCTCGTCGTCGTAGCCGCACTCCAGGGCCTTGTTGCCGACGGCCAGCAGGGCGTCGAGGAGTTCGGCCGGGATGTTCGACGAGGGGGTCGCGGCGCCCTTGACGGCCCGCTTCAGCAGGGCGGTGGCACCGGAGGGAGCGGGGGTCGCCGGGGTGGCCGTGGCGGTGGTGCCCCAGACGACGAGCAGCTTGCGCAGCTGTTCGCCGAGCTCGACACGGCGGCGGTCGATGCTGCCGACCACCTTGCCGCTGTGCGCCGCGCAGGCGCGCAGGCAGTCGTCCAGCTCCCCTCCACGCGCGCGTGCACGCCTCTTCTGGACCGTCGTCATGGCACTCCTGTTGTTTTCTTGCCGAAGCAAAGGCAAGTTCATGGGTTTACTGCGAGGTGGGGGGATTCTGGGCGAACTTAGAAAGCCAAAACGACATTCAGGTGAACTCACCGGGACCAGAAGGCCAATCGTTGGTCCGGTGCGTAAGACATCGCCGTGATTCGGACTAACGTGCTGGGGCGCATCCACAGGAGTGACTTAGGCTCTTCAGAGCTTGCGAAGGGGATTTCCGTGACCAGCATGACCGTCCGGCCGGCACCCGACCTGCCCCGGCGGCCGGAAGGGCAACTGCCCCCACCGCGCCCGCGCGAGACCCGGCTGCGGGCCCTGGACGGACTGCGGCTGGTGGCCGCGCTGATGGTGGCCGCGTACCACTACGGCGGCCGCGGCGGCGAAATCACCCAGTCCTGGGGAAGCTCGGCCCAGCGCCAGTTCCCGACGCTGCACACCTATTTCTCCTACGGCTGCCTCGGCGTCCAGGTCTTTTTCGTGATCAGCGGATTCGTGATCTGCATGAGCGGCTGGGGCCGGCCCCTGAAATCGTTCTTCGCCTCCCGGGCGTCCCGGCTGCTGCCCGCCTATTGGGTGGCCGTGCTGCTGGTCACGGCGGTGTTCGCGTTGCCGGCGGTCGCCTACAAGGCGCTCTCGCCCAGCGACGTCCTGGTGAACATGACGATGCTTCAGATGCCGCTGGGCGTCGACCGCGTGCTCGGCGTCTGCTGGACGCTGTGGGCGGAGGTCCGCTTCTACGCGCTGTTCGCGCTGTGCGTGGTCCTGCCCGGGGCCTCCCGGCGCCGGGTGATCATGTTCTGCGCCGGCTGGACGCTGGCGGCGGTCCTCACCCAGGCCGCGCACCAGCCGCTGCTCGACGTGGTGTTCATGCCCGAGTACGCCTCCTTCTTCATCGGCGGTGTCGGCCTCTACCTGGTCCACCTCGACCGGCGGGACGTGTACGCCTGGGGCATCGTGGCGGTCAGCTTCCTGATCGGGCAGCACTACGCGGTCAAGTCCCTGTGGAACGTGTCCGATCCGAACGCCTTCGCCCACCGCACCTCGCTGGGCATCGTGCTGGTCGTCGCCTTCGGGTTCGTCGCGGTCGCGGCGATCGCGCTGGGCTGGCTGCGGTGGGCCGACTGGCGCTGGCTGACGGTGGCCGGGGCGCTGACGTACCCCTTCTACCTGGTGCACGAGCACCTGGGCTGGGTGGTCGTCCGCGCCCTGCACCGCCATCTGGGCCTTCCGGCGTCGGTGACCTTCGCGCTGACGATCGCCTCGATGCTGGCGCTGGCCTGGCTCCTGAACCGGCTCGTCGAGAAGCCGCTGACCCCACGACTGCGCGCGGCGCTCCAGCGCTGACCCCGGCCGCGGTCACACCCCGTAGCGCGCCTCGATCCCCGCTATGAGCAACGCCAGGCCCTCCTCGTAGTGCCGGTCGAAGTCCTGGAACATCTCCGCGCCCGCCGCCGCCGACAGCGGGAAGTCGGCCATCAGGCGGGCGCGTTCCGTCACGTCGAAGCCTTCCCGGCGTTCGCCGGGCAGCGGCTCCACGCCCTGTTCCTCGGTGACGAAGCCGAGGGTGTAGTGGTACGACGTCGACGTGGTCCGGACCGCCTGGGCGAGGGTGAAGCCGGCGGCCGTGAAGAGGGTGAGGGTGTCCTCCATCTGCTCGACGTGGACCAGGCCCGTGAAGCGTGAGCCGCTGTAGACCTTGGCGCCGTCGCGGTAGCCGAGCAGGGCGGCGCGCAGGCCGCGGTTGGACTTGAGGAGCCGCTCGCGCCAGGTGTCGGACGGGTCGAGCGCGGTACCGGCGAGCATCCGCCGGAACATCTGCGTCGCCATCTCGTCGAGCAGCGCCTGCTTGTCCTTGAAGTGCCAGTACAGGGCCGGGGCCTTGACGTCGAGTTCCTTGGCGATGGCCCGCAGGGTGAGGCCGTCGAGGCCCACCTCGTTCAGGAGCTTCAGGGCGGTGTCGGCGACCCGCGCGCGGTCCAGGGGCGGACGTTTCTCGGTACTCACGCTTGACAGCTTAACAGCGTTAAGGGCACGCTTGCGACCGACGGCACTTAACGGCGTTAAGGAGATGCCATGAACACGGACGTACTGATCGTCGGCGCCGGCCCCACCGGACTCGCCCTCGGTGTCGACCTCGCCCGGCGGGGGGTGGACGCACTGGTCGTGGAGAAGGCGGACCGGCTGTTCCCCGGCTCGCGCGGCAAGGGCCTCCAGCCGCGCACCATGGAGGTCTTCGACGACCTCGGCGTGCTCGACGCGATCCTCGCGGTCGGCGGGACCTACCCGGTCGGCATGGTCTGGCAGGACGGCGAGCGGGTCGGTGAGCACCACATGTTCGAGCCGGCCGAACCCACGGAGGACTCGCCCTACAACGCCCCCTGGATGGTGCCGCAGTGGCGCACCCAGGAGGTGCTGTTCGCACGGCTGCGAGAGCTCGGCGGGCAGGTGGCCTTCGGCCGGGAGGCCGTGGGGTTCGAGCAGGACGCCGACGGGGTGACCGTGCGCTTCGCGGCGGACGCGGACGTCCACGCCCGGTACGTCGTCGCCGCCGACGGCGGCCGCTCGGTGGTGCGCCGGACCCTCGGCATCGGCATGACGGGCGAGACGGTCGACCCCAACCCGCTGCTCGTCGCGGACGCCCGCATCACCGGCCTCGACCGCGACAACTGGCACATCTTCCCGCCGCGCGGCGAGGCCGGCTACCTCTCGATCTGCCCGCTCGCCGGCACGGAGGACTTCCAGATCGTGGCCCAGTTCCCGGAGGGCACCCGGGTGGACCTGTCCCCCGACGCCGTCCGCGAGGTCGTCGCGGCCCGCTCCCACCTCGCCCCCGAGTCGGTGACCGAGGTCCGCTGGGCCTCCGACTTCCGGCCCCGCGCGGCCCTCGCGGACCGCTTCCGCTCCGGCCGGGTCTTCCTCGCCGGTGACGCGGCCCACATCCACTCCCCCGCGGGCGGACAGGGCCTGAACACGAGCGTCCAGGACGCCTACAACCTGGGCTGGAAGCTCGGAGCGGTCCTGCGCGGCGGTGCCCCGGCCGGCCTCCTGGACACCTACGAGGAGGAGCGCCGCCCCATCGCCGCGCAGATGCTCGGCCTCTCGACGGGCGTGCACCGGGGAGAGGTCCGCCGGGGCGAGGCCACCCGCCAACTCGGCCTGGGCTACCGGGACTCCTCCCTCACGCAGGAGACGCGCACGGCACCCGACGGACTGCGGGCGGGCGACCGCGCCCCCGACGGGAAGCTGGCGGGCGTACGGCTCTTCGACGCCTTCCGTGGCCCGCACTGGACACTGCTGGCGATCGGTGTCGAGGCACCGGAGCTGCCGGAGGCGGTGCGGGTGGTCACCGGTGACGAGCAGCCCTCGTACGGCAAGGGACTGTTCCTGGTGCGTCCGGACGGCTATGTGGGCTGGGCGGGTGAGGACGCCTCGAAGCTGGTGGCCTACGCCGGCCGGGGGTTCACGCGCTAGCGAGCGTCAGCTTCACGGCGAACCCGAGGAACAGCGCCCCCGCCGCCGACGTCGCCCCGGCGGCGAGCCGTCGCCGCCGCCGGAACGCGGCCGCCAGCCTGGTCCCGCCGAAGATCAGCGCGGTCAGGTACAGGAAGCTGGCCGCCTGCGCGAACGCCCCGAGGACGACGAAGGACAGCGCGGGGTACGCGTACCCGGGATCCACGAACTGCACGAAGAAGGCGACGAAGAACAGGATCGCCTTGGGGTTGAACAGGCTGATCACGAGGGCCCTGCGGTACGGCCCGCTCACCCGGGCCGGTGTCGGCGGCCGCCTCCGCCTCGGCCACGGGCGACCGCCGCGACCGCCAGGTGTCCCACGCGGCCCGCAGCATCCCCACCGCGAGCCAGGTCAGGTACCCGGCCCCCGCGTACTTCACGATCCCGAACAGCACGGCGTTGGCCTGGAGCAGTGAGGCGACCCCGGCGGCGGACAGGGTCATCAGCACGGCGTCCCCGCACCACACCCCGGCCGCGGCGGTGTACCCGGCCCGCACACCCCGCCGCGCGGCGACGGAGACGACGTAGAGCGAGTTGGGGCCGGGCAGCAGGACGATCAGGACGAGGCCTGCCAGATAGGTGGGGAGGTCGATGACACCGAACATGCTGACGAGTGTCGCATTCAGAACGCGTCCGACGGGACGTAGGTCCCCCACACCTCGCGCAGCGCGTTGCACACCTCGCCCACCGTCGCCCGGGCCCTCAGCGCGTCCTTCATCGGGTGGAGGACGTTGTCCTCGCCCTCCGCCGCCTTCTTCAGGGCGGCGAGGGCCGAGTCGACGGCGGACCGCTCGCGTTCGGCGCGCAGCCGGGCCAGCCGCTCCGCCTGCCGGGCCTCGATGGCCGGGTCGACGCGGAGGGGTTCGTACGGCTCCTCCTCGTCGAGCCGGAAGCGGTTGACGCCCACGACCACCCGCTGGCCGGAGTCCGTCTCCTGGGCGATGCGGTAGGCGTTGCGCTCGATCTCGTTCTTCTGGAAGCCGTGCTCGATGGCGGCGACCGCGCCGCCGAGATCCTCGACCTTCCGCATCAGCTCCAGCGCGGCCGCCTCGACGTCGTCGGTCATCGACTCGACGACGTACGAGCCGGCGAACGGGTCGACCGTCGCGGTCACGTCGGTCTCGTACGCCAGCACCTGCTGGGTGCGCAGGGCGAGCCGTGCCGACTTGTCGGTGGGCAGCGCGATGGCCTCGTCGAAGGAGTTGGTGTGCAGCGACTGGGTGCCGCCGAGGACCGCGGCCAGGCCCTGGACGGCGACCCGGACCAGGTTGACCTCCGGCTGCTGGGCCGTCAGCTGCACGCCGGCCGTCTGCGTGTGGAAGCGGAGCATCAGCGACTTCGGGTTGCGCGCGCCGAACTCCTCCCGCATCACCCGGGCCCAGATCCGCCGGGCCGCGCGGAACTTGGCGACCTCCTCCAGGATCGTCGTCCGCGCGACGAAGAAGAACGACAGGCGGGGGGCGAAGTCGTCGACGTCCATGCCGGCCGCGACCGCCGCGCGCACGTACTCGATGCCGTCGGCGAGCGTGAAGGCGATCTCCTGTGCGGGCGAGGCACCCGCCTCCGCCATGTGGTAGCCGGAGATCGAGATCGTGTTCCACCGGGGGATCTCGGTCCTGCAGTACCTGAAGATGTCCGCGGTCAGCCGCAGCGAGGGCTTGGGCGGGAAGATGTACGTCCCGCGCGCGATGTACTCCTTCAGCACGTCGTTCTGGATGGTGCCGGTCAGCCGGTCGGCGCTCACCCCCTGCTCCTCGGCGACCAGTTGGTACAGCAGGAGCAGCAGTGCGGCCGGTGCGTTGATCGTCATCGACGTGGACACCTGGTCCAGCGGGATCCCGTCGAACAGCACGCGCATGTCGTCGACCGAGTCGATCGCCACACCGACCTTGCCGACCTCGCCGTGGGCGATCGGGGCGTCGGAGTCGTGGCCCATCTGGGTGGGCAGGTCGAAGGCGACCGACAGGCCCGTCGTGCCGTGGGCGATCAGCTGCCGGTAGCGGGCGTTGGACTCGGTCGCCGTGCCGAAACCGGCGTACTGGCGCATGGTCCAGGGGCGGCCGGTGTACATCGACGGGTACACGCCCCGCGTGAAGGGGTACCCGCCCGGCTCGCCGAGCTTCTCCTCGGGGTCCCAGCCCCGGAGGGCGCCGGGGCCGTAGACGGGTTCGATGGGCAGTCCGGACTCCGACTCACGCGTCATGCCCACCACCGTATTGCGGTCCCGGGCGAAGCGCCGCCGGGTCGTTCGCAACCGGCCGTCCGGGGGGAGACATCTCAGGGATGCCGGTGAGACGACAGGGGGTCCGGATGCGTAGTACGGGCATGGGGAGATCGTTCGCCGCGCTGCTGGTCCTGGTGACGGCCTGCGGCTGCACGGTGCAGACCGCCGACGGGGACGGGGACGGCAAGCGGCGTCTGCCGGTGCGGATCGAGGTCCCGGACCACAGCACGCCGCCGGCGGACGACGACCCGAAGCCCTCTGCGACGACCCCGTCGGCCCCGGCCGCTGCGCCCACCGTCCTGTGGTCGCGGGGCGACACCGGCCGGGACGTACGGGAGGTGCAGGCCCGGCTGCGTCAGGTGGCCTGGCTCTACGACGGCCCCACGGGCTCGTACGACGATCTCACCGAGCGGGCGGTGAAGGGGTTCCAGGGAAAGCGCGGGCTGCCCAGGACGGGGAAGACCGACACGGTCACCTGGAAGCGGCTGAAGGCCATGACCCATGAGCCGGGCAAGTGGGAGCTGTATCTGATGGGCGGCCAGCCGGCCGACGCGCCCGACGCGCGCTGTCTGACCGGACGGGTGCTGTGCATCAGCAAGACCAGCCGCACGCTGCGCTGGATGATCGACGGACGGACGCTCACGACCGTGCCGGTCCGCTTCGGCTCGGTGGGCACCCCCACCCGTGAGGGCGTGTTCAGCGTCTACTGGAAGTCACGCCACCATGTGTCGACGCTCTACGACTCCCCGATGCCGTACGCCATGTTCTTCAGCGGCGGCCAGGCGGTGCACTACTCGGCCGACTTCGCCGCCCGCGGATACGCGGGCGGCTCCCACGGCTGCGTCAACGTCCGCGACGAGGCGGCGATCGCGGACCTGTTCGCCCAGGTGCGGAACGGCGACAAGGTCGTCGTGCACTGGTGAGTTCCGCGGGTTCCGCGGGTTCCGTGGGTTCCGCGACTTCCGCGAGGAGTGAGGGGCGCGGACGGGACCGGGGGAACGTGTCCCGCCCGCGCCAGGTGCACGAGCCGTAGGTACGGGGGGAACCCCGGCTCTGTGCGACGGCCGATGACCAGTCGGCTCACTCAGTACTGCGCCGCAGACCCCGAAAACGTCACACCCACCGCGACAGACATCACGGTGGGCGGGAAAAGCGCAGGTCGGCGAGGTGCCGCAGCGGTCAAAGCGCGCTGTACGACGGGCTCGGGCGGGGGTCGGGTGACATCGTTGCCCGGGGTGTGGCGAGCGGGGCGGCGGAGGTGGTGCCGCCGTCGGGGGCGTGGTGGTTCTTGCGGGGGGACGTGAACTGGTTGCCGTTCCCGCCCTTCCCGCCGTGGCTGCCCTTCCCGCCGTGGCCGCCATTCCCGCCGTGGCCGCCGTTCCCGCCCCGGCCGTGCCCGCCGCCGCTCTTGTCGCTGTCCTCGTGGTCGCCGCTGTCGTCGCCCTTGCCGTCGCCCTTGTGGTCGTCGGGGGCGGACCTGACGTCACCGCTCTGGGGGTCGGCGCCGGCCAGCACTCCCTTGCAGTACTTCCACACCTGCGAGGAACCGCCCGCCGCACCCTCCAGGGCGCGCTTGCGGACCGGGTCGAGCTTCTTGCCCGCGCGCACGTCCCGGCAGGCCGAGGCGGCTCCGTTCCAGTCGCCGCGAGGCCGTACGCCCGGCCCTTCGGAGCCCTTGCCGGGCGTCGCGCCGGTGCCGCCGCGTGCCGTGTCCCGGGAGCCGCTCCCACTGGACGGGGAGCCCCCGGGCGAGGGCACGGCCTGCGGGGCCGGGGTCGACGGCGAGACGAGCGGGTGGTCCGGGGTGGTGGCGGCCGACACCGACGCCGCGGGTTCCGGTTCGCCGTTCCCGAAGTGCGGCAGGACTCCGATTCCGGCCGCGGCGGCCACCCCGCCCACCATCCCGACGGTCAGCACGGCGGCCAGCGCGAGGTGCGCGGGACGCCGCCGACGGGGACGCCCGGCCCCCGCCTCCGGGGCGCCGATGCGCACCAGACCGGCGTCGGCGGAACCGGCCGCGCCCCGGTGCCGGCCCCGCACGGGCGGGCTCACCCAGTCGTCCGCACGCTCCGCGCGCACCTTGCGGAACGCGGCCAGCGCGGCCTCCTCACCGGGCAGTCCGCCGCTGGTCGGAGCGGGTTCGACGGTCAGCGCGTCCAGCGTTTTCGCCAGCCGCTCGGCCTGGTCACGGGCGGCCTCGTCGACAGCTTCCAGTGACTCGCCGCGCAGCAGCCGCTCCGCGGTCTCGAGGTCCAGCCACCTGTAGCTCTCGTCGGCCATCACATGTCCTTCTGCGTCCGCGGACGCGTATGCGTCACACTCGCGGACGTCACCGCACGGTTCTGCGGTTCTCGCTGCGGCGGCAGGGCGTCGAGCACACCGGCCGATTCCGGATCCTCGCCGAGGAGCTCGGCGAGCCGTTTCAGACCCCGGTGCGCGGCCGTCCGTACCGCGCCGGGCCGCTTGCCGAGGGTCTGGGCGGCGGTCTTGGCGTCAAGGCCGACCACCACCCGCAGCACCACGGCCTCGGCCTGGTCCTGGGGCAGCCGGGCGATGAGCGAGAGCGTGGTGTCGGTGGCCAGCGCCTCGATGGCCTCGCCCGCGGTGTCCGACTCGGCGGGCTTCCCGGTCAGCTCGGTCTCGTCACCGCCGATGGCGGGGCGGCGGCCGCGCATCCGGATGTGGTCGAGGGCGCGGTTGCGGGCTATCCGCGCCGCCCAGCCGCGGAACCGGTCCGCGTCCCCCTCGAAACGGTCCAGGTCACGGGCTATCTGGAGCCAGGCCTCGGAGGCCACGTCCTCGGCGTCCGGATCACCGACCAGCGTCCGGACGTATCCGAGCAGCCGCGGGTGCACCGCGCGGTACACAGTCCGGAACGCGGTCTCGTCCCCGTCCTGTGCCGCAAGCACCGCGGCAGTCAACTCCGCGTCGTCCCCCAGCACCCGTGAATCCTCAATACGTGGTCGCGATCGATGGTCGCCGCTTCGAGCCGTCGAGGGGTTGTGGTGATCGTTCGAGAGTCGCGTTGATCATTCAACTTCCGCGCCCGGCGCGAAAGGCACGTTACGACCTGAAACCGCTGCTCGTCCATGTCCGTACAAAATGCAACGAGCTCGTGATCCGGAGGCGGTCCTGCGGGGTGTGACAGAAACCGCACTCATGACGCTGAAGGAAGTACGGGCCGCCGCGCGGCCCGTGCCGCGCGACGGCCGGGGCCTCTCCTGTGGGGGGTGGCGGCCCCGGCCGTTGCCTCGGCCGCCCCGGGTCACTGTTTCCCGGACTTGTTCCCGCCCGCGTTCGACTGGCCGCTCGTGCCCTGCCGGCTCCCGGACTGCGCGCCGCCCGCGTCCCCGGCGTTGCCCCCGCTGTTCGCGTTCCCTCCGCCGTTCGCGTTGCCCGCGCCGTTCTCGCCCGCAGCACCCTTCGCGTCGGCCGCGTCCGTCAACGCGGTGCAGTAGGCGCTCACGGCGCCCTCGCCGCCGGCCGCCGTCACCAGCCGCTGGAACGCCGTGGCGTCCAGCGCTTCGCCGCGGCCCCGGAGCTTCTCGTACGCACGGCAGTGCGCGAGCGTGTCCTTCGCGGTGGACGGGCGCTCGGCGGGGACGGACGCGGACGGCCGCGCGCCCCCGGGCGACCCGGCCGACGTGCCCGCCGAGACGCTCGGGCGCACGTCCCTGCCGCCCACCGCGCCCTGGTCAGGACCGCCGCCCACCGAGCCGATGGCCGCGTAGGCGACCCCGCCGAGGGTCAGGCTGCCGAGCAGGACACAGAGCGTCGCCTTCAGTGAGCGCGCCCGGCGCCGCTCGCGGGGGCGCCAGTCGTCCCGCCGCCGCGTCCGCGCCCGGTGCGTCCCCGCGTCGCGCGCCGCCCGGAACGCGGCCACGGCGCGCCGCTCCGCCTCGTCCTCGGCCTTCCCCCCGCGCAGGGCCGCGGCGAGCAGCGCCTCCAGGGGGCTGTCGTCGTACCGGGACTCAGGGCCGTACGACTGCTCCCGGCCGCGCACGGTCTCCTCCGGGCGCGCACGCCGGCGGCCGGGGGCCTCGCCGTTCCGCTCGTCACCCATGCCGTGTCCGTCCCTGTCCGAGGTGGTGCTCACCTGTCATGTCGACTCCCCCAGCGTCCGGGGGCTGTCATCCGTCACACTCTCGACGCCCAGTTGGCGCGCCAGCCGCTTCAGCCCCCGGTACGCCGCGGTGCGCACCGCGCCGGGCCGCTTGCCGAGGACCCGGGCGGCGGCGGGGCCGTCCAGTCCGACCACCACCCGCAGCAGCACCGCCTCGGCCTGGTCCCGCGGCAGCCCCCGGACCAGGTCAAGGGCGTACTCGGTGGAGAGGGACTCCAGCGCCTGGTCGTGTGTGCTGTACGGGCCGGGCAGGTCCAGCATGTCCTGCTCCAGCGCCGCCGACCGGGGCCGCACCTTCTGCCGGCGCAGATGGTCCAGGGCCCGGTGCCGGGCGATGGTCGCGGTCCAGCCCCGGAAGCCCGGCCCGTCCCCCCTGAACCGGCCCAGGTCCCGGGCGATCTCCAGCCACGCGTCCGACGCCACGTCCTCCGCGTCCTCCCCGACCAGCCCGCGCAGATACCCGAGCAGTCCGGGCTGCACCAGCCGGTAGGCGACCGCGAAGGCGGCCTCGTCGCCTTCCTGGGCCCGTGCCACGGCCGCGCCCAGTTCCCCGTCGTACGCCTGCACGCGGCGGGGTTCCCCTCCCTGGCCCAAGAACTTTCCCGTCCGTACCGGTTCGTGGCGATTCCGCACCGTCCGGCACGGTCGCCCTTGCCCATGTCCCCCACGGTCAACAGCGCCGGACCTCACAGAAGTGTCACAGCAGGTCGGACATTCAGGGCACCCCGCCTCGAACTCCTGTGACGCCTGGCAGTGTTCGTACGCTGTACGAGTGCCACCTGTGAGACAGGTGGTGTTTCTGTGACCGAATTCAAGGTCTGTGACCGATTTCAGGGGTGGGGTAGTGAGTCGTCGTAATAGCCGTGCGTACAGACCGCTGAGCATGAAGCGGCGGGCGTGGCTGACGCTCGGTGCGGTGGTTCTGGGAGGCGGCGGCATCGCGACCTACGCCGTCGCCAGTCCGTCGGCCGACACCGCGGGGGATCCGCAGTCCGAGCGGCCGGTGAAGGTCTACAACCTCGCGCTGAAGGCTCCCGAGACCGGCGAGCGCGAGCTGCCGCGCACCGAGACCAAGCAGTTCTCGCTGCTCGGCATCTCCTGGACGGGGGCGACCAAGCGGCTCGACGGCAAGGCGCAGGTGCGCACCCGCAGCGTCGACACCGGCGCGTGGACGTCCTGGCAGGACCTGGAGACGGACGCGGACCCGGTGGAGGACGCCGACGAGCGGGCCGGGGCACGCGGCGCGTCCGAACCGCTGTGGGTGGGCCCCTCGGACGGTGTCGAGGTCCAGGTCGTCCACGAGGACGGCACCACCAGCGCCGGACTGCCCTCGGGTCTCAAGGTCAACCTGGTCGACCCGGGCGTGACCGCCGCCGAGGCGGCCGGCGCCACGACCGAGCCGGCGGCCTACACGGAGGACGTGACCCCGAGCCCCTCGCCCACCACCACGCCCACCGCCCCGGCGTCCACGGTTCCCGAGCCGCCGATCGTCTCGCGCGCCGACTGGGGCGCCGACGAGTCGCTGAGCCCCGACCCGTCGGAGTACAACGCGGATGTGAAGGCCGTCTTCGTCCATCACACGACCGGGTCGAACGACTACACCTGCGCCGAATCGGCGTCGGTCGTGCGGGCCATCTACGCGTACCACACCGCCCCGGCCCCCAGCGGCAACGGCTGGAACGACCTCGGCTACAACTTCCTGGTCGACAAGTGCGGCACGATCTTCGAGGGCCGCAAGGGCGGCGTCGACCAGCCGGTCCTGGGCGCCCACACCTACGGGTGGAACCGTGAGTCCACCGGCATCGCCGTCATCGGCGAGTACACCTCGGCGGGCGCCTCGAACGCCGCCCTCGCCTCGGTCGCCCGCATCGCGGCCTGGAAGCTCGGCCAGTACGGCGCCGACCCCGGCACGACGGTCCAGCTGAAGGCCGGTGCCACCCAGAAGAACCTCGCCGGTACGAGCTTCACCGCGGGCAGCCTCTACACCTTCAACCGGATCTCCGGCCACCGTGACGGCTACGCCACCGAGTGCCCCGGCACTTCCCTCTACGGCCAGCTGCCGACCATCCGCGCCTGGGCGGCCGGCCCGGTGCAGGGCCTGAAGGTCACCTCGCTGACCGGCGCGACCCTGTCCGGCTCGACGTACTACACCAAGGGCGCGATCACCGTGAAGTGGTCGACGACCACGCCGGGCTCGCTGATCTCGAAGTTCGAGGTGCTGGTCGACGGCACGGTCGTCACGACCGCCGCGGGCACGGCCACCTCGGCGAGCACGACCCTGGCCGCGGGCACCCACAAGGTCGCCGTGCGGGCGGTGCACCAGTCCGGCAAGACCGCTCCCGCGACGACCGCGCTGACCGTCGTCGCCGACACCACCGCGCCGACCTTCTCCACCACCCCGAAGATCACCCTGCGCACCGGCACGGTCAACACCACCGCCGTCCCGGTCACCCTCGGCTGGAAGGCCGCCGACAACGCGGCCCTGAAGCAGGTGAGCCTGCTCTCCCCGACGACGGCCACCTTCGGCCCGACCACCACCAGCTCCAGCCGCACCGCCAAGTCCGGTACCGCGAGCACCTGGTCGATGAAGGCGTACGACGTCGCGGGCAACACCCGCACCTCGTCGCCCTCCTACACGCCGATGATCCTTCAGGAGACCTCGGCGACGAAGTCCGGCAGCTGGACCTCCCGTTCGTCGACCAGCTACCTCGGCGGCAAGTCGTACTCCAGCGGTTCCAAGGGCGCGAGCCTGACCTGGACGTTCACCGGCCGGTCCGCCGCCTGGGTGGTCTCGCGGGCGTCCACCTCCGGGCAGGCGTACGTGTACGTGGACGGCACCAAGGTCGCGACCGTGGACCTGAAGTCCTCGACCACGAAGTACCGCGACGCGATCTGGACCAAGTCCTGGTCCGGCAGCGCCAAGCACACCGTCAAGATCGTGGTGGTCGGCACCAGCGGCCGCCCGACGATCACGACGGACGGCCTGGTCTACATCAAGTAGCCCTCCGCAGCGCCGCGTCCACCGGCACGGGCGTCCGCTCCCCCCGCATCGCGGGGAGGGCGGGCGCCCGTTGTGCGTTCAGCGCCGCCCGGCACCCGTCGCGTCGCGGCACAGCAGCCGCAGCGAGCCGTCACCGGCGAAGCAGCGGCGGGCCTCGTCCACCGGGTCCCACAGCCGTCCGTCGGGCGTACGGACCCAGTGCTCGCCGCCGCTCGTCCACCACTCGGCACCGGCCTGGCGGACGACGACCTCACCGGCGTAGGCGCCGAGCCCGCGCAGCACGGTCTCCACGGCGGCGTACGGCGCTCCCTCCCGCCGGATCTCCTCGATCAGGCGGTCGACGCGCCACAGGCTCTGCGCCGAGTAGTCGAGCCGGACGCGGGCGCCCTCGCGCAGGGCCGACACGGCGTCGGCGGCCCACCGCACGGGTTTGGCCGCGGCGGCGGGGCGGCTGGTCCGGCGGGTGGTCGCCCCGGCCGTCGCAGGGGCAGTTGCATGAGCCGTCACATCAGTGGTCACAAGGGAGAGAGCGTTCGGGCGGGGCGTTTCGTCACCCGCCTCGGGGCACCTCGGCGGGACCGGTGCAGGACCGACGCACCTTCGCCGCAACCCTCCCCGGACGGTCACAGGACCCTCTCGGCAGCGCGGTTGACGCCGGAGTGACGATTCCCTCCTCCGGTGCGCTCCTGTCTTCGATGAGCGACTACTTCCACCTCCGCGCGGTGCCGCCCTCGGCCCTGCGCAACAGCGCCAACTGGATGCAACGGCTGTTCGAGGACGACTGGGACGCCGTACGCGAACGCATCGGACGACACCGGGAGGAGGTGCTGGACAAGTCCTACCTGGACCACGAACTCCTCTACGAGGGCGCCGAGGTGGTTCTCGGGGGCCTCCCGGTCTACCCGGGCGACCACGACAAGCCCCCGTTCCTGGTCCTGACCGCGGCCCGGGCGAACCGCGTCTCGTCGTACCTGGGCTCGGCGGACTTCGAGTCCCTGTGGCGGGTCGCCCGCGAGGAACTGCTGCCGAGACACGGCGGGGCGGCCGCGGAACAGGAGGCGCGGGGGGTGTTCGCGGCGGCGCACCGGGACCTGACGGCGTTCTACGGGCAGACGGCGCAGTACGGGGACGCGGTGGTCAAGTGGCTCATCCAGTGAGCCGCTACGCCACTGCATCACTGGGCCCACCGCACCACTGAGCCGCTACGGCACTGAACCGCCGCTCCTCACCCCTGCCGGCGGCTCCTGCGGGACACCACCGCGCGCAGCACCCGGCGGCCCTCCGTCGAGACCTCCAGGGCCGGGCGCAGACCCGCCGTCCCGTGGCCGGCGACAAGCTCCAGGACGGTGATCTGGCGGCGCAGTTCGGCGGCGACGAGGGGGGACATGCCCTCCGTACGGCCCTCGCGGCGGGCGTCGACCGAGTCGCCGGTGTCCTTCAGGGGGTCGAGCAGCCGGTGGATCTGGAGCGCGGCGACCGAACAGGCGTCGGCCCACACCCGCACTCCGGCGGCGGACCGCTCCGTCGGCGCGGCGGCGAGCATGCGGCGGGCCAGCAGCACGGCCTCGTCCTCACCCGAACCCGAACCCGAGTCCGAGTCCGAACCGGAACCAGCTCCCCCGAACTCCCCGTCCCCGCCCAGCTTCCCCCGCACCTGCTCCAGCCGTTCGCCCCACTCCTCGGCCCCGGCGTCGTCCGCGAGGCCGGCCCACAGGGGCCGGAGAACCTCGTCGTCGCCACCGAGCAGCGGTACGCACCGATCCAAACAAGCCAACCCGCTGGCGGCCAGTCCGCGTTCGTCGGCCTGGCCGATCAGCTCCACCAGACTCATCCACGCCTCCCTCGCCGAGCGGTGTTCCCTAACGGAACCCGCACTTCCCCTTACTGCGCGCGACGGCCCGGGAGTGTCACAGGGGCACCACACCGAGCCGGTCGAGCATACGGAAGAAGAGGTTTTCGGCCAATGGGTCGGGTTCGGAGTTCAGTACGTCGAGCAGCGGCTCCTCGGCCACCTCGTGCCCGGCCTCCCCGGCCCAGGCGACGGCCCGCGCGGCCGCGTCCCGGGGTTCGAGGAAGTAGTCGTCCACGGTCAGCCCTTCCTCGCCGCCCCCGATGTACGTGGCCATGGCGGCGCGGGCCAGACAGGTCGTCCAGGCCCCGCTCTCCGGTCCCGCCGCCTCCACCGCCACCGACGCGCTGTCCATGACGTATCCGAAGAGCGCGGGCGAACCGGTCTCCAGGGCGAGGGCGTTCATGTTCCCGACGTCGCCCTCGCTGCTCGCGTACTCCCAGACCTGCCATCCGCCGGGCGCCGACTCGCGCAGGACCATGCCCTCGGCGCCGGCCAGCGCGTCCAGCCCGGCGAGCGGCCGCTCCGCGCGGCCGACGACGAAGTAACCCCAGTAGCCCATCCCGGTCCCCCCGGCTGCTCGGTACGGTTCGGGCCCGAATACACCACATTCGTACGGCAGTTCGCAGCAGGACGGACCAAATCCGTCACACGGCGGCGGGTACCGCCGGTCCCCGGCGGGCCTTCTCGTCCTGCATCCGGGTCAGTCGCAGCACGAGCGCGGCGGCGACCAGCGCGGCGACCAGGTCGACGCCGTCGGCGAACATCATCTGCGCCATCGCGTCGTGGATCTCCTGCGGGGAGTCGGCCTCCCCGGCCATGCCGGCCAGGAACCGCCCGACCACGTTCGTCAGGAGCCACAGCGTCCACCAGACGTTGACCAGCGCGTGCCCCTCGCGCTGGCCCTCCGGGCTGCTCGCGTCCCAGACGTCCAGCACGACCCGGCGCGGGTACCAGACACTCACGAACGGCACGACCCAGCCCGCGATGACCCAGCCGCGCGCCTTGCGGTGCCCGTCCGGGGCGAACACCTCGGCGTTGACCCGTACCCGCCAGAGCCAGATCACGAAGACGACGGCGCAGGCCAGCAGCACGGCGGCCTGCGCGGAGGCGGCCACGGCGGTGAGCGTGTCCGCCAGGTCGGCCCGGTCCAGGACGGCGTCCCCGAACGCGCCCCCGGCGAGGTCGCCCGTGACGTCGTACTCCAGGAAGTCCGCCCCGACGGCGAACGCGTCGACGGCCGCGGTCACCGCGAGCAGCACCGCGGTGGCGCGTCCGAGCCCGACCGGCGAGCGCAGCCAGGCTTTCGGGGCACCGGCCGGCGGGGCCTGGAACGCGGGCGCCGCGGCGCACTGACTGCACAGGACGCCGTCCGGTGCCGCTTCGAAGTGGTGGC
Source organism: Streptomyces sp. SAI-135 (assembly GCF_029893805.1). NCBI lineage: Bacteria > Bacillati > Actinomycetota > Actinomycetes > Kitasatosporales > Streptomycetaceae > Streptomyces > Streptomyces sp. SAI-135. The sequence continues at coordinate 5,693,646 of NZ_JARXYP010000002.1, read as the reverse complement.
AGCGCGTGCAGAGCATGGTGAGGTCCCCCCGATGACGGGGAGAACTCCGGTGGATGATCAGCAGACCGCGCGGAGTTCTCCCCGAAGCCTCACGCGCAGCATGCGGAACATACGGTTCGGCGGCCCCGTACGTCCACAGGGAATCCCCTGTTCCTCAGCTCAGCCGGTCCGCCAGCTCCTTGAAGCGCGTCCAGGTCAGGGCGGGCTGTCGCGGGTCCCACAGCTTCTGCGCGGTCGCCCGCAGCGGCATCCGGATGCCCGCGGCGACCTGGGCCTGCGTCTGCGCGTTCGGGAAGTCGCCCCACACCGCGAACGACCCGCCGAGGATCTGGTCGTCGTACTTCGAGGGGACGGCCGTGGTGCCGCGCAGGACCCGGGGGGTCCACTCCTCGTAGATCCGCTGCCCCGTCGGGTAGTAGAACTGGTTGGGCTGCCCGAGGACGTAGTAGAGCAGCTTGTCGTTGTAGTTGATGACCTTGCGGCCCGTGCTCAGGTACTCCACGGGCTGCCGGGCGCCGATCTCCTTGCCGGTCCAGTACCCGGCCTGGATGTCCTTGCCCGGCTGGACGGACGTGCCCCGGAAGAAGCCGTCGTTCCACGCGCGCGGGGTCTTGCCGTGGGCGCGGACGGTGCGGGCGCGGTCGTTGAGCCAGCCCGTGGTCAGGTCGGCGACGGTGCCGCCGGAGCCGTAGGCCTTCCGGGCGGCGGCGGCGAGCTGGGGGTAGGTCGTCGCCGGACTGGACACCATCAGCGCGCGGTACTCGTCGCCACCGAGATGCCAGTCGGCACCGGGGAACAGCTCGGCGTACTCGTTCAGCAGGTCGTCCACGATTTCGGCGGCCGCGGGCTTGGAGATGTCCACGGCTCCCTGCGGCGCGTTGCCCGCCGCACTGCGCAACTGGAGCTCGGGGTGCGCGGCGATGACCGCGCCCAGGTGACCGGGCGAGTCGATCTCCGGCACGACGGTGATGTGCCGCTGCGCCGCGAGCGCGATGATCTTCCTGACCTGCGCCTTCGTCAGATACGTGCGGGACACGATCTCGGGGTGCGTGTCGGACTGGATCCGGAAGCCCTGGTCGTCGGAGAAGTGGAGCCCGAGCTCGTTGTACTTCAGATCACCGAGCTCGCGCACCCGGTCCTCGATCCACCCGGCCGTGAACGGCTTGCGCGCGATGTCCAGCATCAGCCCGCGCACCGGCTTGGCGGGCTCGTCGCGCACGACGCCCTCCGGTGCCGTACCGCCGCCGTGCACCTCCTGCTTGAGCGTGCGGGTCCCGTAGAACACGCCCGCGTCGTCCGGCGCGCTGATGGCGACCCGCCCGCCGCGCACGGTCATGCGGTACGACTCCGGGTCCGCGCCCTCGTCGTCGTTGAGCGTGAGCCGTACGTCCCCGGCGCGTACGTCGTCCTTCTGCCCGGCGTACCTCAGCCCCAGCTCACCGGCGAGCAGGCGCCCCTCGTCGGCCAGGTCGGCGTCGTTCACGACCACGCGCAGGCCGGAGGCGGGACGCCAGCCGGGGCCGCGCGCCGGGGTGTGGGCGCGCACGGCGGGGATGGTGCGGGGAGTGGTGGACAGAGGGTAGGACCGGGTGGGGCTGGGGGCCGGACTCGGGGCCTTCGAGGGCCCTGGGGAGCCCTCCGCCCGGCCGCCCGCGGGTGACTGGGCCCGGGACTCGGAACTGGCCGATCCCGCCGGGTCGCCGTCGCCGCCCGCCCACAGCCCGAGACCCACTCCGGCCGCCACGGTGACGGCGACCGCCCCCGCGATCAGCCCCCGTGCCTGCTTCTCCGGTCGTTTCCTGTGCTGGCTCACATCGTCAACCTAGGGCCTCAAGAGCGGGGGCCGTGTCCACCACACGTTCCGAAACTCTCCCGTGCGGGTGAAATTCGGGCATCCGTCGGACAGGTCATGTCCACTCTCGATAACGTTGAGTCACACCGCTCACAGCTTCCCCTGTCGAAACACACGTGACGCCCACACATACTCCCGGCCGAGTGGCCATACCGTCCCTGCCCACGGTCCTGGACGCCTTCAACATCGCCCCCGCCGCCGAGGCCCGGGGCCTCCTCCTGGACTGCCTGCGCAGCCTCCGCTGGGCCGAGCGCATCGCGGCGCACCGCCCCTACCCGACCGTGGAGGCGCTCCTCGCGGCCTCGGACGAGGCGGCGTACGACCTGACCGTGTCGGATCTCTCCGAGGCCCTCGCGGCCGAGACCCTGCCGGTCCTGCCGGACGGGGCCTACTCGGCGGCGCAGATGGCCCTGAACGCGGCCCACGCGGCCTACGAGTCCCGCTTCGGGCACGCCTTCGTCATCTGCCTGGACGGCCTGCCCGCCGACGAGGTCCTGGACCATGTGCTGGCGGGCATCCGGTCACGATTGACAAACGATCCGGAGGAAGAGCGGGTGGTGGCGGCAGAGGAACTCCGCCGCATGGCGAGGGGGCGCCTGGTGTCCTCCCTCAGGGGCGCCACCGGCCATCACGAGCCCGCACCCGGCGCATAACGGACACCCCACCGCATTAGCCGCCCGGTTCCCCCATCTGCGTGCCACTTTGATCACACAGATAGGCCCGGCGTAAGCGTTCCGACAACACGTCGCTACGATGCTGGGGGCCGGTGGACCGTACCCGGCCGGGCCCGACCGACAGCACAAGCCGGCAGGCCCCGATACCCCGCTCCCGGAGGGACTTCCGTGCCGGCTGGAACGCTGTACCGCGGCCGGGAAGGAATGTGGTCCTGGGTGGCTCATCGAGTCACCGGCGTCCTCATCTTCTTCTTCCTGTTCGTTCACGTGCTGGACACCGCTCTCGTCCGTGTCTCACCCGAGGACTACGACAAGGTCGTAGCCACGTACAAGACCCCGCTCGTCGCGTGCCTGGAGTACGGCCTGGTGGCCGCCATCCTCTTCCACGCGCTCAACGGCCTGCGCGTCATCGCCGTCGACTTCTGGTCGAAGGGCCCGCGCTACCAGAAGCAGATGCTCTGGTCCGTCGTGGGCCTGTGGGTCGTGCTCATGATCGGGGCGATCTACCCCGTCCTCGGCCACGCCGCTCGTGAACTGTTCGGGAGCTGATACCGATGGCGACCACTGAAACCACCGCTTCCGGAATCGGCCCCGTCGAGGGCGACTCCGGCTACGGCGTCGACAACCCGGCGCCCCTGATCGAGGCCCCGCGCAAGCGCACCAAGAAGACCCCCCGCTCGACCCGCGGCAACTTCGAGATGGCCGCGTGGCTCTTCATGCGCCTGTCGGGTGTCGTGCTGGTCGTCCTGGTCATCGGCCACCTGCTGATCCAGCTGGTGCTGGACGGCGGCGTCTCGAAGATCGGCTTCGCCTTCGTGGCCGGCCGCTGGGCGTCCCCGTTCTGGCAGGTCTGGGACCTGATGATGCTGTGGCTGGCGATGCTGCACGGCGCCAACGGCCTGCGCACGATCATCAACGACTACGCGGAGCGCCCGAACACCCGGCTGTGGCTCAAGGGCCTGCTCTACACCGCCACGGTGTTCACCATCCTGCTGGGCACGCTGGTGATCTTCACCTTCGACCCGAACATCCGCTAGGCACGGGGCTGAGGAATTCCTGATGAAGATCCACAAGTACGACACCGTCATCGTCGGCGCGGGCGGCGCCGGCATGCGCGCCGCGATCGAGTCGACGAAGCGCAGCCGTACCGCCGTGCTGACCAAGCTCTACCCCACCCGCTCCCACACGGGTGCCGCGCAGGGCGGCATGGCCGCGGCGCTGGCCAACGTGGAGGAGGACAACTGGGAGTGGCACACCTTCGACACGGTCAAGGGCGGTGACTACCTGGTCGACCAGGACGCCGCCGAGATCCTGGCGAAGGAGGCCATCGACTCGGTCCTCGACCTGGAGAAGATGGGCCTGCCGTTCAACCGCACGCCCAACGGCACGATCGACCAGCGCCGGTTCGGCGGGCACTCCCGCAACCACGGCGAGGCCCCGGTCCGCCGGTCCTGCTACGCGGCCGACCGCACCGGCCACATGATCCTCCAGACGCTGTACCAGAACTGCGTCAAGGAGGGCGTGGAGTTCTTCAACGAGTTCTACGTCCTGGACCAGCTGATCACCGAGGTCGACGGCGTCAAGAAGTCGGCCGGTGTCGTGGCGTACGAGCTGGCGACCGGCGAGATCCACGTCTTCCAGGCGAAGGCCGTGATCTACGCGTCCGGCGGCTGCGGCAAGTTCTTCAAGGTGACGTCGAACGCGCACACCCTGACCGGTGACGGCCAGGCGGCCGTGTACCGTCGCGGGCTGCCGCTGGAGGACATGGAGTTCTTCCAGTTCCACCCGACCGGCATCTGGCGCATGGGCATCCTGCTGACGGAGGGCGCCCGCGGTGAGGGCGGCATCCTCCGCAACAAGGACGGCGAGCGCTTCATGGAGAAGTACGCGCCGGTCATGAAGGACCTCGCCTCGCGAGACGTGGTGTCCCGCTCCATCTACACGGAGATCCGTGAGGGCCGCGGCTGCGGTCCCGAGGGCGACCACGTCTACCTCGACCTCACGCACCTGCCGCCGGAGCAGCTGGACGCCAAGCTGCCGGACATCACCGAGTTCGCGCGCACCTACCTGGGCATCGAGCCGTACACGGACCCGATCCCGATCCAGCCCACCGCGCACTACGCGATGGGCGGCATCCCGACCAACGTCGAGGGTGAGGTCCTGGCGGACAACACGACGGTCGTCCCGGGCCTGTACGCGGCCGGCGAGGTCGCCTGCGTCTCGGTGCACGGAGCGAACCGTCTGGGCACGAACTCGCTGCTGGACATCAACGTGTTCGGCAAGCGGGCGGGCATCGCCGCCGCCGAGTACTCCCAGAAGGCCGACTTCGTCGAGCTGCCGGAGAACCCGGCGGAGCTCGTCGTCGCGCAGGTCGAGCGCCTGCGGAACGCGACCGGCACCGAGCGCGTGTCGGTGCTGCGGCGCGAGCTGCAGGAGACCATGGACGCGAACGTCATGGTGTTCCGCACCGAGCAGACCATCAAGACGGCGGTCGAGAAGATCGCGGAACTGCGCGAGCGCTACCTGAACGTCTCGATCCAGGACAAGGGCAAGCGGTTCAACACCGACCTCCTGGAGGCCATCGAGCTCGGCAACCTCCTCGACCTCGCCGAGGTCATGGCGGTGTCGGCGCTGGCCCGCAAGGAGTCCCGCGGCGGTCACTACCGCGAGGACTACCCGAACCGCGACGACGTCAACTTCATGCGCCACACCATGGCGTACCGCGAGGTGGGCGACGACGGCACCGAGACCGTCCGCCTGGACTACAAGCCGGTCGTCCAGACCCGCTACCAGCCGATGGAGCGTAAGTACTGATGGCAACCCCCGTTCTGGACAAGGCGGACGCGGCCGGCCAGCCCGAGCCCGGCTTCGCCGACTCCCCGTACATCACGGTCACCTTCCGCATCCGCCGCTTCAACTCGGAGGTCTCGGCGGAGGCGACCTGGGAAGACTTCCAGCTGGAGATCGACCCGAAGGAACGTGTCCTCGACGCGCTGCACAAGATCAAGTGGGACCTGGACGGCACGCTGACCTTCCGCCGCTCCTGCGCCCACGGCATCTGCGGCTCGGACGCGATGCGGATCAACGGCAAGAACCGTCTGGCCTGCAAGACGCTGATCAAGGACATCAACCCGTCGAAGCCGATCACGGTCGAGCCCATCAAGGGCCTGACGGTCCTCAAGGACCTCGTGGTCGACATGGAGCCGTTCTTCCAGGCGTACCGCGACGTGATGCCCTTCCTGATCACGAAGGACACGAACGAGCCGACCCGGGAACGCCTCCAGTCGGCCGAGGACCGCGAGCGCTTCGACGACACCACGAAGTGCATCCTGTGCGCGGCCTGCACGTCCTCCTGCCCGGTCTTCTGGAACGACGGCCAGTACTTCGGTCCGGCGGCCATCGTCAACGCCCACCGCTTCATCTTCGACTCGCGTGACGAGGCGGGCGAGCAGCGCCTGGAGATCCTCAACGACCGCGACGGCGTGTGGCGCTGCCGCACGACCTTCAACTGCACGGACGCCTGCCCGCGCGGCATCGAGGTCACGAAGGCGATCCAGGAAGTGAAGAGGGCGCTGATCACTCGGCGGTTCTGACCCTCACACCACGACTGGTCCAGAGGCCCCGTTCCCCCACCGCACCAGGTGGAGGAACGGGGCCTCTGGTTCACGTACGCCCTGTTTCCGACCTGACAGGTATCTGCCACACTGCGAATTCGGCGATTCGACCGATCTGTCATGGTTGTTCCCTGGGGGGCGAGTGAGCACTCAAGTGGCGAAAAGCGACGAGCGCGACGAACACGTGTTGTGGCCCAAGCCGCTGGGGCTCATACGGGCAACCGAGACAGCCCTGTTCATCGCGGCGCCTCTGCTGTCCGCCGGCGCGCTTTCCCTCATCGGTGTGGTCTGCGCCGACGCCGAGAGGATCAGGCTGGCGGGACCCACGCTTCTGTTGCTCGTGGCAGCGGTGATCGCGCTCATGCTGAGCATCCAACTCGGCTATCACGCCCGACAGTGGATCTACTCCTACGAGGAGATCCAGAACTGGACGGGACGACATGAACCCCATCCGGCCGATCTGGAGCTCCAGAGGCAGGACTGCCGGAAGGGCGAGGAGAAGCTGGCGCGCGCCGGAATCGCTTACAACACTGGCACTTTGCTCCTTGCCTGCGGTGTCGCCGCCGTGCTCGTCCCCACCGGCACGGGAGTGCTCTCCGTGTGGCGTTGGCTCGCCGTCTGTCTCGTCAGCGCAGCAGCCGTCGGCGAGGCGGTCTGGACGGTCCATGACCATCGCAACTGGTTCTCCCGGCTGTTGCGGCCCAGAGAGATACCGCGCCTGTTCAGGCGCAGGGAGATCGACCCCGACCGGTCCCACGCGGAATTGGAGAGTCAGGATGTATGACGTCGTCCTTCCCGGTGTTCCCACCGAGCTGATCCAGTGCCCGCTGTGCCGGAAGCGTCCTCTGCAGCGGGCGCGCTACGGCACCAACGAGCCCCGCCACTGGCAGAAGACGCTGGACGAACGGAACCCGGAGACCATCAACGCCTACCTCGTCCAGGACCGGTCCCGCTTCCAGCACGGCGACTACAACGACGGTCCCTGCCCGGTCCGGATCCTGCCCGGCCCGGCCCTCATACGGATCGCGGGAGTCGATGCCAGGGCCAGGGCGGAGGAATTGATGCGCATTCTCGGCCTTGTGTGATCCTCACGGTGCCTCACCGGCACCGCGCCGGGATTCCGGCCCGTTGTCGGGGTGGGCATACGGCAGGTCGGAGCGCTCTCCGTGAATGAGGAGATCGGAGACGTCGCCGAACGCGTCCTCCTCGCCCTCTCGTGTCGGCAATGGATAGTGCAGCGCCTCCAACAGATCGAACCGATGCAGGTCGTACACGACGTGCATCAGGCCCGAGTACGCCTGGGCCGCCGTCACCGCTCCCTTGTAGGCGACGAAGGCGAGCGTCAGACCTGCCGCACACCACCACCAGTCGGCGGACTCGTCGTACAGAGCCACGGCGCCCGTAGCAGTGAGGGCCAGGAACGACCAGCACAGATTCACCGACCGGTCGAGCGAATCCCGGGTCGAGCGCAGGACGTCGGCCATGCGGTCCGAGACCTGGAAATAGATCCGGGGCCATGAGGCCAGCGTCGCCAGACCGTAGCGCTCCCCCGCACTCAGCTCGCCCCGCCGGAGGGCATTGCCCAGCGCTGTGGGCAGGAGGACATCAGCGGGCGGCTGAGCGGCGAGCCGACGACGTGCGTCGGCTCGCATCCGGAACTCAGCGTCCTTCTCCGCAGTCCTGTCCGCCCGTCGTCTCAACGCCTCCCAGCGCCTGCGCTGCACCTGGACGAGAATCTCGGCGAGGCCCGCTGTGGCCGTCCAGCGGTCCCAGTAGCCTTCCAGGACACGCACGGCGCGGACCTGGAACGGCTGGAGCAGCAGACCGAGCAGTGCGGCGCAGACGGTGACCGTCGCCGCCAGTCCGAGCGCGGCGACCGGTCCCGCCGGCGGCACGGCACGCCAGTCGCTGCGACCCGAGAAGCTTCCCGCCCGCACCAGCGCGAGCACCCCCGCGACGAACAGCGCGCACGGCGCAAAGTGCACCGACAGCACCCGTCGCACGTAGCTCGCCCTCCCCATACGCCCCTTGAGCGCTGTTCAGTATGGGGCGCAGGGTCGGGCGGAGCAGCGGGAGGGGCACTCTGCACGGTCCTTCGGCTCAGCGCTCGTGTGGTTCTCCCGCCACACGTCCAGGACGCTTGTCGACCGCCGTCAGATCGATGTCGATGTCGAAGGGGACGGAGACCTTGAGCCGCTCGTGGAAGATGCCGGTGAGGCCGTAGGACTGCGTGGCCGGGTCGAGTTCGTAGACGTAGACGACGGGGAGGCCCTTGTTCTCGTCCTGTTCCACTCGCCAGAAGTGCGGTACGCCGGCTGCCGCGTACTTACGAGGTTTGACCTCGCGGTCCCGCTCGCGGGAATCCGGAGAGACCACCTCCACGGCGAGGACGAGGTCGTCGGGCTCGTACCAGGTCTGGTTCGGCCCGGTCACCGCGTCCACCGGGAAGACGACGAGGTCCGGCTCAGGACGGTTCTTCGCATCCAGTCTGACCGTCATCTCACGGTCCACGTCCAGGTGATCGGGCGCTTGCCGGAGCAGAGCGTTGTCCAGCAGACGCATCGTCCGGGTGTGGAATCGGGTCTGCGGACTCATGAAGACGAGACTCCCGTCGAGCAACTCCGTGTGCGGGGGCAGGCCCGGAATCCGGTCGAGGTCGTCCGCGGTCCAACCTTCGGCAGGGGGGATCGGCCAGTGGTACGGCGTCTCGTCGTCCATGCCGTTGCCGGATGCGGCGCTCATCACTGCTCCCATACGACGGAGTCTCGCGAGTCGCTTCAGCGTATCCAGCGGAAACGACGGCCGCCTCACCGCAACGAGTGATCGAAGGCGGAGATCCGGCCACCGTGGATCCCCTGATCAGGACACTCAGGTCGGAGGGCCCCGGCGCGCCGGACTGGGCGCACTGGGCCATCGCCGAGGCGCCGGGAGCCGACGCGCCCACGTTGGTACGGCCGCCCGGGGGCCGGTACGCGCTGACCGACGGGAACGCGAGTGTGACCCATTTCGGGCTACGGCGTCGGCTCCTGCTGGAAGGGCCGCCGGCGCCCGCCTCGGTGACGGCGGACGCCGGTCCCTCCGAGCCGGTCACCGGTGAGCTGGCGGACGCGCGCGGGACGCTGGCCCCGGAGGTCGTCAGGGACGGATACGGCGGCCTCTGACGGTTCCCCGGGCCCGGCCGGTCACAGCTGGCTCAGGATCGTCGGGTCCGTGATCTTGGTGTCGTCGGCCAGCATCATCGCCTTGCTGAGGACGACCGCGAGCATGCGGTCGCCCTCGTAGGGGAGGTAACCGGTCTGCGGGGTGGACGGGTTGGACTTCGGGACGATGCAGAGGTACTGGTCGTTCGGGGTGCGCAGGATGTTGCCCGAGCCGAGGTGGATCTTGTACGTGTGGCGGTCGCCCTTGACGTGGAGGAAGCGGCCCTCCAGGGTGCACCGGTCGGCTATCGCGAGCCTCGGGATCAGGCGGTCCAGGAGGAGTCGGCGGGTCTCGGCGCTCTGGTTGAGCTCTCCGAAGCCGTACGACGTCCAGTACTCCTGGAAACGGCCGCCGGGGCCGCCGTCCTGCCAGGTGGGGTCGTTGCCGATGCTGGCCACGCCGACGAACAGGTCCACGTCGCGCAGGACTTCGGAGAGGACCAGGGGCGGGATGTCGGACAGCGGCAGGGGGTCCACCGGGTCCGCTCCGTCGCGCAGCCACATGTGGTACGCGCCGCCCGCGCAGTGGGCCGAGTTCTCCGGGGCGTCGATCGGGTAGAAGCGGACCTGGTCGGTGCGCAGGCGCAGGAAGGTGCCGGAGTCGGTGATGTCCGAGAAGTCCTCGCCGCCCTCGCCCTCGATCCAGAACTCGGCACGCAGGCCCCAGCGCGGAAGGTCGCGGGTGGGCGGGGGAAGCTCGTCGTCCACGGCCAGCCGCAGTCTGTTGGTCCAGCCCCGCGCCGCGGCCAGGGAGTGGAACTGGTGCTGGCGCAGGATGTGCGCCGCGAAGCGGTTGGAGTAGGTGCCGGTGGCGCGCTCGGCGTCGGTGAGCAGGTAGACCTCGCGGTGGGCCTGCTTGAACGGCTGGGTGACTCCGTGGCGCTCCAGCCAGTCGCGCCAGGCGACGATCTCGGCGGGGTCGTGGTCCACCGGGTGCCAGAGGCGGACCTCCGTGCCCCCGCTGACCGGGGTGTCCGTGAGCGTGCGCAGGGCGCCGTCGGCGTAGCAGGCCGTGGTGCCGTCCACCGTCCACAGGAGGCGGCGGGCCAGGGTGCCGACCAGCGGGTGGTCCAGGTAGCGCTCGCGCCAGGTGGCGTAGGACCAGGTGCGGTCGGCGAGGAACTGGCGGTCCAGGCGCTCGCTCTGGGCCGAGAGCATCTTGTCGATGTCCTTGGCGGCCGCCTTGAGCTCCTTCAACTCCTCCGCGTGGTCCCGTCGTACGGCCGCGGGCACGGTCCTCACCGGCCTGCCGCTCGCGTTGTGCCAGGTCAGCACGGCTTTGGTGCCGAGGATCGCGAGGACGGCGGTGGCCTCCCCGAGCCGGTGCTCCGCGCGGCCGACCTCGGTCAGACCGTACGCCGGTACGGCCAGCTCCTCGATCTCCTCGCGGCTGAGGCCGAGGGCGACGGCACGGGCCTCCAGGGCCGCGTCGAGCAGTTTGGCGGTGTTCTTGTACGTCACTCTGGTGGCCAGCCGGGCCAGTTCGGCGAGGGCCGCCTCGCTGTCGATGCGGGCGAGGGCGTTGACCCCGGCGTTGGCGACCTTCGGGTTGCGGGGGCCGAGTCCTGCGACCTTCTTGAGGGATGTCTCGACCAGGGCGCCGAGGGCGCGGGCGGTGTCGGGGTGCGGCGGGAGGAGGGAGAGCAGCCAGGCGAGGCCGCGCAGGGCGTTCGCGTTGTAGGGGTCGTAGGCGCTGTTGACGTCCGGTTCGTAGCGGCCGCGTTCCAGCTCGAAGGTGCGGGGGCGGCCGACGAGGGCGAGCCAGCGGATCACCGCCTCGCGGACCCGGTCGGGGCCGAGGGCGCCGGCCAGCTCCAGGGCCTGCTTGTCCCACTTGGCCGAGGGCTTGGCCGCGGTGGCGGTCGTCATGTGGGCCAGGAGCCGCCGCCAGTCGGCGTCGGTCTCGCGCAGGGCTTCCTCGGCCCACTCCTCGCCGACGTTGAGGGGCGGCTCGGTCAGCTTCTTGGCCGTCCTCGGCAGGTCCTCGTTGTGGTAGGCGTGCAGGACGGCCCGGCGGACGGTGGCGACGACGGCGGGCGCGACCGGGCGGCCCGCGGCCAGCTCGGCCTCGATGAGGTTCTCGTAGCGGGCGCCGTACCAGAAGGAGTGCTGCCGGGAGATCGTGTCGAGCAGGGCCAGGCGCTCCGCCGTCAGACGGTCGTGGGGCGGCAGGTCGCGGGAGACGATGCCCAGCAGGACCAGCGCGTTCTGCCGGGCGGTCGGGCCCGCCTGCTGCGAGTGGTACTGCGCCACGAGCCCGTCGGCGATCCTCGACCGTGCCTCGGGCGGCAGTTCGTGCAGCCGGGCCAGGACGCCCTCCCACAGACCGGTCCAGTTGCCGTTGTTGACGGACGCGGCCTTGAGCAGGTCGGCGGCGAGCTCCTCCAGCTCGTCGTCGGCGACGCGGCGGCCGATCAGGTCCTTGTACTTCTGGATCTGGCCCATGGTCAGCCACCCACCAGCGGGACGAGCTTCAGGAACGTCACCTCGGTGCCGAGAACGAGGTCGATCTCCTCGTCGAGCTCGGTGACCTGGCGGTCGCCGACCAGCACCAGGAAGCCGTTGCCCGTGAAGGCGCGGAGCGCCAGCTCGGTCTGGGTCTCGGGATCCATACGGCGGGGCGTGCGCAACGCGTAGCCGTTCACCACGCGTTCGGCGTCCTCGGGCTGGACCAGGCCCTGGAAGACGGCGGGAGTGCGCGCGTTGTACTCGGCGACCTCCTGGAAGACCCGGCGGCGGATCAACTCGCGCACGGCGAGCCGCTCCTCGGCGATCTCCAGACCCCAGCCGTCGCTGCGGCTCCCGCTTGTCGTCTCGTCGACGAACATCACGATTCCCATGCCCAAGACAGTACGAGCCGGCACTGACAACGGGTCCCGGACCGACGGGGCTAGGCGATGTTGCGGGCCACGGTCCAGGCCACGGCGAGCGCGAGGACGGCCACCTGCGCCCGGGGGCTCAGCGTGGGGCGCCGGCGCCGGCCGCGCAGACCCGCCCACGCCCAGCGGCCCAGCAGGACGAGGGCGTACGGCAAGGCGAGCAACAGGACCCGGTTGTCCAGCCAGGCCTCGGTGAGGTGGCCGTGCATCAGGTCGTACACCATGCGGGTGCCGCCGCAGGCCGGGCAGAGCAGGCCGGTGAGCATGCGGAACGGGCACTGCGGCAGGAGGTGTCCCGGCTCGTGCGGGTCGGTGCGGTAGAGGTAGGCGGCACCGGCGGCTCCCGCGGCGAGGACCGCCGCGGGAGCCGTCGCGGGGTGGCGGAGCGGCAATCGGCGCGGAAGGGGTCGGCGCAGAAGGGATCGGCGGAGAGGGAAGCGCCGCGGGGGCGGTGGGGGCTCGGCCCCCGGCGTCCCGGGCGGCAGCTCCGGCTCCGGCCTTCCGGGCCGGGGTCCAGCCCCCCGCGCCCTAGCTGCGGAGGATCCGGCCGTGTTCATCGGTGTGGTCGTTCCCGGTGAGCAGGAGGATCCCGTCGATCAGCGACCAGACGCCGAGGCCGCCGCAGGTGAAGAGCTGGGCGAGCCCCATCCCCACGTTGCCCAGGTAGAAGCGTCCGACGCCGAAGCCGCCGAGGGTGAGCTGGAGGATGCCCGCGATGATCTTCGACTTGTCGGAGTAAGGCCGTCCGTACGGGTCGTAGCCGTAGGGGGCGTTGGGGTCGCCGGTGTACGTCCCGGGGGGCGGGTAGTAGCCCGGCGGCGGGAACCCGGGAGGCGGGTAGCCCTGCTGCTGATAGCCCTGCTGCTGGTGGCCGGGGGGCGGGTAGCCCGGCGGCGGGTAACCCGGCTGAGGCCCCGGCTGCTGATGTCCAGGCGGCGGGCCCTGCTCGGGGTCCTGCTGTTCGTGACCCTGCTGTTCGCTCAAGGGGGACTGCTCCTGGGGACCGAAGCGGGGGGACCCGCGTGAAAAGACGACAATGAGCCCGGTCATCATGCCCGACGGACACCGCGTCGCAGAAGCCCGTTCCGGCACCCCCGGCTTAATCTGACGACATGTCAGATGACGAGTCGTACGAACTGCTCGGTTTCGACAACGTGCTGCTGCCCGTGGGGAACCTCGCCGAGGCCGTCTCCTTCTACGAGCGCGCGGGCTTCACGGTCGGCTTCCGGCTCGACGAGGCCGGCATCGCCCTGCTGAAGGTCGGCGGCGAGACGCCCGGGATCCTGCTCCGGCAGGAGGAGGGGCTGGGGCACCGGCCGCCCCCGTGGCCGGCCACGCGCGTGTGGCTGGAGGTGCCGGACGCCAGGACCGCTGCCCGAAGGCTGCGCGCGGCCGGCGTCGAACTGCTCGACGAGCCCTTCTCCGTGGCCACCGGCTGGACCGCGGAGGTCGCCGACCCCTGGGGGAACGTCCTCGGGTTCACGGACTACACCAAGCGTCCGGAGCTGGCCCGGCGCGCCTGAGGCCGGCACGCACGCGCGTGACGCAGACCTCCCCACCCCCCAGTTGAACACGTTCAAAAGTAGGGCTAGAGTCTCTCCCGTCAGCGTTTTGAACGCGTTCAAGAAGGGGGAGGCGCATGGACCGCACGGTCGTCGCCTACGTCATCTACCTGGTCGTCAGCATCGCCCTGACCGTCTGGGTCGCCCGCACGCTCAGCAGGAACGGACGGATCTTCCTCGCCGACGTGCTGCGCGGCAACGAGAAGCTCGCCGAGGCCGTCAACCACCTCCTGGTGGTCGGCTTCTACCTCGTGAACCTCGGGTTCGTCGCGCTGTACCTCAGCGGCGACGGCACGATCGAGGACACCCGCGGCATCTTCGAGGCCCTGTCCACCAAGCTGGGCGTGGTGCTGCTGGTGCTCGGCGTGATGCACCTGGCCAACGTGTACGTCCTCAACCGGATCCGCAGGCGGGGGGCCATGGAGCGGGAACAGGTGCCGCCGGTCGCACCGCAGGACTGGGTCCGGGCATGACGGCGAACGCCACCGCGGCGGACCGGGCGGACCGGGCGGACCGGACCCCGGTCCGCCGGCTCACCGTCCTCTACGACGCCGAGTGCTCGCTCTGCACCTTCCTGCGCGACTGGCTCGTACGGCAGCCGCAGCTGGTGCCGCTGGAACTGGTGCCTGCGGCCTCGGAGGAGGCCCGGCGGCGGTTCCCCGGGCTGGACCACCGGGCCACTCTCGACGAGATCACCGTGGTCGGCGACTCCGGACAGGTCTACCGCTCCGCGGCCGCCTGGATCGTCACGCTGTGGGCGCTGCGCGAGCACAGGGGACTCGCGCATCGTCTCAGCACACCGTCGGGCGCGCGGTTCGCCAGGGGGGCCGTGCTCGCCGCGGCGAAGTGGCGCGGGGCGCAGTGGGGCGGCGGGACGCGTCCCGGGGGCGCGGGGTGGGGCGGGCAGGTGTACCGGCGGACGGACGGGTGGTCGTACGACCCTCATCTGGGCTGGACCCGCACTCCACCGGGGTGCGACGACGGCACCTGCGCCACTGGCTAGGCTCTCTTGTTGTGCCCGCCAAGAACGAAGGCCCCGAAGAGGGCTCCGCGCCGTCCACCAAGTCCGAACAGACTCGCGCGCTGATCCTGGAGACGGCCATGCGGCTGTTCCAGGAGCGGGGGTACGACAAGACCACCATGCGGGCCATCGCCCAGGAGGCCGGCGTCTCCGTGGGCAACGCGTACTACTACTTCGCCGGCAAGGAACACCTGATCCAGGGCTTCTACGACCGGATCGCCGCCGAGCACCAGGTGGCGGTCCGGGAGGTGCTGGCCCGCGAGAGCGACCTGGAGGCACGGCTCGCGGGCGTGCTGAAGGTCTGGCTGGACATCGCGCAGCCCTACCACGAGTTCGCGGTGCAGTTCTTCAAGAACGCCGCCGACCCCGACAGCCCGCTCAGTCCCTTCTCGCCCGAGTCGGAGCACGCGCGCGTGGAGGCGATCGCCGTCCACCGGGAGGTGCTGCGGGGGGCGACGAAGACGAAGGTGCCCGAGGAACTGCGGGACATCCTGCCCGAGTTGATGTGGCTGTCCCAGATGGGACTCGTCCTGTACTGGATCTTCGACCGCACGGAGGGCCGTGAGCGCAGTTACCGGCTCGCGGAGCGCGGTGCCCGGCTCACCGCGAGGGGCGTGTCGCTGGCCCGCTTCCGGGTGCTCAGGCCGCTCGTGCGGGAGGTGCACGAGCTGTTCACGGACTTCCTGCCGGGAATGACCAAGGTGATCCCGGACCCCGGCAGGAAGCCCTAGTCACCTCAGTTGACGGCGTCGACCTCGCCCTCGGCCAGTTCGACGTCGTACACCAGCGGTCCCTCCCCCACGACGACGTGCCGCGCGCGCGAGCCGTGCGTGGGGGCCGTGGCCGCCAGCAGGTACGTCCCCGGCTCCGGGACCGAGACGATGTACGAGCCGTCGGCCAGTGACTCCACCCGGTCCAGCTGACGCCCCCCGCCCGTCAGCAGCGTGACGGCGGCGCCCGCCACGGGCTCCCCCTCCGGCGTACGGACGAAGCCGTGGACGGCCGACGCCGGGCCACCGTCCGTGCGGGTCTCGGCCGCAGGTGCCGCTGCCACTGCCTCCTCCTTCGGCTCCACCGCCAGGTGCGGCAGCCGCTTCTCCAGCCCCTTGGGCAGCCACCAGTTGGAGTCGCCGAGCAGATGCATCGCGGCCGGCACCAGGGCGGTGCGCAGGATGAACGCGTCCAGGGCGACCGCCGCGGCGAGTCCGACGCCCGCCATGGCGGCGCCCGAGTCGCCGCTGAGGACGAACGCCATGAACACGCAGACCATGATCAGGGCGGCGGAGTTGATGACCCGGCTGGTCTCGGCGAGGCCGACGCGCACCGCGCGCGCGTTGTCGCGTGTGTGCACCCACTCCTCGTGCATGCGGCTCACCAGGAAGACCTGGTAGTCCATCGAGAGCCCGAACAGCAGGGACAGCATGATGACCGGCAGGAAGGCGTTGATCGGGCCCTCCTTGCCGAGACCCAGCAGCTCCAGTCCCCAGCCCCACTGGAAGATCGCGACCAGGACGCCGAAGGACGCCGCGGCGGCGATCAGGTTCATCAGGGCGGCCGTCAGCGGCACCACCAGCGACCGGAAGGCGACCAGCAGGAGCAGGAAGCCGAGTCCGATGATCGTCGCGATGAACAGCGGCAGACGGTCGCCGGTGACGGCCGAGAAGTCCTTCGAAACGGCCGTCACCCCTCCGACGTGCGCCTTCACCCCGGCCGAGGGGATTACGTCGTCCCGCAGCCGGTCGATGAGCCGGTCCGTCTCCACGGACTGCGGTGAGGTCGTCGGCACGACCTGGATGACGGTGACCCCCCGGGCGGGCGGCAGCGCGGCGACCCGCGCGACGCCGGGCGTGTCCTCGAGCCCCTTGACCAGGGCACTCGTCTCACCGCCCTCGGTGACCACCTGGAGCGGTCCGTTGAAGCCCGGTCCGAAGCCCTCGGCGAGCAGGTCGTACGCCTGCCTGGTGGTCGTCGAGGCGTCGTCGTTGCCCTGGTCGGTGGCGCCGAGGCGCAGCGACAGCACCGGAACGGCCAGCACGGCCATGAAGACCAGGGCGAGCGCGGCGGTCCTGCGCGGGCGCTTCTCGACGACCGTCGACCAGCGGGCGGCGAGACCCGAGGCGCCCTCGGGCTCGGGTCCCTCAGCGGCCAGCCTGCGCCGCTGGCGGCGGCTGAGCACCCGCGGGCCGAGGAGGCCCAGGAGGGCCGGCAGAAGGGTTGTTGCGGCCAGGACGCTCAGCACCACAGTCAGCGAGGTGCCGATCACGACGCCGTCCAGGAAGCGCAGTCGCGTCACCAGCATGCCGGCGAGCGCGATGCAGACCGTACCGCCCGCGAACAGTACCGCCCGGCCCGAGGTGTTGAGGGCGGTGACCGCCGCCTCCTCGGGGTCCAGGCCCCGCTGGATGCCCTTGCGGTGCCGGGTGACGATGAACAGCGCGTAGTCGATGCCGACGCCGAGGCCGATCAGGGAGGCCAGCAGCGGGGCGATGTCGGGGACGTCGGTGGTGTGGCTGAGCAGTTGGGTGGCGAACAGGCCCGTGCCCACGCCGAAGACGGCGATCGCGATCGGCAGCGTCATGGCGAAGAACGAGCCGAACGCCAGGAACAGCACGACCGCCGCCGCGATGATGCCGACCGCCTCCGACAGGCCCTGCGGCGGCTCCTGCACACGCTGGATCGCCTGACCGCCCAGGTCCACCTGGAGGCCGGTCCGCTCGGCCTTCTGCGCGGTGTCGACGACGTCCTGGACGAGTTCCTTGGGCACCTCGTTCGCCCGCTTGACGAAGGTCACCTGGGCGTACGCGATCGTGCCGTCCCGGCTGATCTGCGCGGCTCCCCGGGCGTCGTAGGGACTGGTCACCGCCCCGACGCCCGGCATCTTCGCCATGTCGTCCAGCGCGGGCCGGATCCGGTCCTGCACCGCCTGGTCCCGCACCGAGCCCTCGTCGACCTTCCAGACCACCGTGTCGGTGTCCCCGGAGGTGTTCGGGAAGGCCTTCTCCATCAGGTCGTACGCGCTCTTGGAGTCCGTGTCGGGGAGGGAGAACACGTTCGCGTAGTTCGTGCCCGCCGTCGAGGCCGAGAAGCCCAGCCCGAACAACGCCCCCACCCACAGCAACAGGACCACCAGCCGGTGCCGATAGCACCAGCGTGCCAATACCGCCACGCTCCACACTCCCCAATCGGTCTTCGGTCGGTCCCCCAGGTCCTCGCAACAGGATTGGCGGCGGCACGCGCGCGTGGACACGCGAACCCCATGACTCTCAAGGAACTCCAAAGGGCGAACCGGCCCGACTGTCAGTGGCCAGGCCGATACTGGGGGCATGGCTGGGGGAGAGACGAGAAGTCCGGGGACCGTGCTGGTGGTGGAGGACGAGGAGAGCATCGCCGACGTCCTCGCCATCGCCCTGCGCTACCACCGGTTCGAGGTGATGGTCGCGGGCTCCGTCCGCGAGGCGCTCGCGCTCACCGACCGCACCCGCCCGGACGCGGCCCTGCTCGACGTCATGCTGCCCGACGGCGACGGCCGCGCCCTCGGCCGTGAGCTGCGCGAGCGGCGGCCCGACCTGGCCCTGGTCTTCCTCACCGCGCGGGACTCCCCCGCCGAGATCGTCGGCGCCCTCGGCTTCGGCGACGACTACATCACCAAGCCGTTCAACATCGACGAGGTCGTCGCCAGGATCACCGCCGTCCTGCGCCGCACCCGCCCCGCCGACGTCCTGCCGCAGCGCCCGCCCCTGCGCTACGGCGACCTGGAGCTGGACGAGACGACGTACTCGGTGCACCGCGACGGCCGCACGGTCCAGCTCACCCCCACCGAGTACGCGCTGCTGCGCTTCCTGGTGCGCAACGGCGGCCGGATCGTCCCCAAGGAACAACTCCTGCGCCACGTCTGGCAGTACGAGCACACCCCGCCCGAGTCGACCGTCGTCGAGACCTACATCAGCTATCTGCGGCGCAAGCTGGACGCCCTGGGACCGCCGGTGATCACCACCAGGCGGGGCGTCGGATACGGGCTCGCATGAGGCTGCGCCCGCCGCGTCGCCGACCGGGCATCCGCTCGCTGCGCGGCAAGCTGACCCTGGCCAATGTGGCGCTGCTCGCGATCGGCATCGTCGCGGCGACCGCCGTGAGTGTGATGGGCATGCGGTACTACCTGCTCGACCAGATCGACAGCGAGCTCATCAAGACCCGCGACTCCCTGGGCGGTTCGCAGCTCACCCTGCGCGAGATCGACTCGCTGAGCATGCTGAGCTTCGTCCGTGACCGGCTCATGCCCGCGCACCAGGACGAGGAGCGCTCGGCGGAGACCGTCTTCACGGCCGTCGACGCCCGGGGCGAACCGATCGGGATCCTCGGCTTCGAACCGAGCGAGTCCCAGCGGGACCTGGCCGAGGCCGCGGGCGACCCGCGCGCGCTCGCCGCCGACTCCGAGCCGCACGACGTCACCATGGACGGCTCCGCCTACCGCGCCACCGCCGCCCGGCTCGGCGACGGCTCGTACGCGCTGCTCGCCGCCCCCACCGACGTCCTGCACCAGGGCGTCGCCAAGGCCGTCAAGCTCGACCTCGCGATCGGCAGCCTGCTGCTCGCCCTGCTGGCCTGTCTGACGATGTTCAGCGTCCGGCGCCGGATGCGGCCGCTGGAGGACATGGTGGAGACCTCGTCGGCCATCGCCGAGGGCGATCTGACCCGCCGCATCCCCTCCAGCTGCGAGGCCACCCTGGAGGTCGAGCAGCTGCGGGTCGCCCTGAACTCCATGCTCCACCAGGTCGAGTCGGCGTACCGTACGCGCGAGCGCAGCGCGGCCCAGCTGCGCAGCTTCGTCGCCGACGCCTCGCACGAGCTGCGCACCCCGCTGTCCGCGATACGCGGCTACCTCCAGCTGTACGACAAGGGCATGCTCTCGGACCCGGACGAGCGGAAGCGGGCCTGGACCCGGGTCCTGGCGGAGACCGACCGGATGGGACGGCTCGTCGACGAGCTGCTCACCCTCGCCCGCCTGGACCAGCAGCCCGAACTGCGCTTCAGGAACGTCGACCTGAGCCGGCTGGTGCGGGACGCGGCCGAGGACCTGCGCGTGCAGCAGCCCGAGCGGCCCGTCGAGGTCGCCGCCGAGGGCGCCCTGCTGGTGCGGGCCGACGAGTCGGGGCTCAGACAGGTCCTGGGCAACCTGGTGGGCAACGTGCGTACGCACACGCCCGCCGAGGTGCCGGTGCGGCTCGGGCTGGAGCGCGAGGACGGGGTCGTACGGCTGTGTGTCGCGGACAAGGGGCCGGGGCTCGGTGAGGAGGACGCGGCGCGTGTCTTCGACCGGTTCTTCCGGGTCGGCGGCGGCGCCGGCAGCGGCCTCGGCCTGGCGATCGTGCAGGGGGTGGTCCGCGCCCACGGTGGCGAGGTGGCGGTGCGCACGGCGCCGGGCGAGGGGCTGGCGGTGACGGTCACCCTGCCGGTACGGGCGTGCGCGAAGCAGTGACGCCACGCCCGCGACCGCTCACCCGGCCGGCACCAGGGCCCATACGGTCTTGCCGTGCGGGCCGCGGCTCCACACGCCCCACGCGGCGGCGACGTTCTCCACCAGGTGCAGCCCGCGGCCGGTCTCGTCGGACTGGCCCACCACCCGCAGCCGGGGCTCAAGCCGGCCCTCGTCGGAGACCTCTATGAGACAGGAGCCGTCCGCGAGGGCTGTCACCGCGACCTCGAACTCCCGCTCCAGGAGCGGCCCGTGGCGCACGACGTTGGTGGCCAGCTCCGACACCAGCAGGACGGCGTCGGCCAGCGCCGGATCATCCGGACCGTGCCCCCAGTCGGCCAGATGGTCCCGGACCCGGCGCCGGGCGAGGCCGACGGAAGCCGGATGCCGGGGCAACCGGAAGGAGTTGCGTCTCAGCACGATTGCTCCTCACCCCGCGCACACCTCCGTCACATGGTGCTGTGTCGAGTGGCTGCCCCGCGTCACGCGGGCGAATGTCCGTTCCACGAAAACGCGTGGGACACGGCGTGATGGCTTCGGGTCAGAGCCAGTTGAGGCGCCAGAGCCTGAAGACCCCGGTGCCGTCCGAGAGGTATTGGCCGCCGCCGACGTCCTCGCTGGTCACGACGTACTCCTTGGCCTGCCACAGGGGGATGACCGGGACATCGCGGGCGACCGACGCCTGGACGTCGCGGAAGTCCCGCTCGGCCTCGCCGCGGTCGGCGAAGCGCTGGCTGTCCTGAATCAGACGGTCGACCTCGTGGCTGCTGTAGCCGGTGTTCATGGTGCCGTCGGTGCCGACCAGTGGGGAGCCGTAGGTGTCCGGGTCGGGGTAGTCGGCCACCCAGCCGACCGCGTAGGCGTCCAGCTTCCCGGTGGCCCAGCGCTTTTGGAAGTCGGTCCACTCGTAGCCCTTGAGCGTCACCTTGAACAGGCCGCTCGCCTCCAGCTGCTTCTTGATCTCCTTGGCCTCCGCGGCGGCGGAACCGCTGGTCAGGCCGTAGCCGTAGGTGAAGCTGACCGGCGTGCTCACACCGGCCTCCGCGAGCAGGGCGCGGGCCTTCTTGACGTTCGGCTCCGAGTACTCGTCGAAGAACGACGTGGTGTGGCCGGTGATGCCGGCCGGGATCAGCGAGTAGAGCGGGTCGACGGTCCCCTCGTACACCGAGGCCGCCAGCTGCTCGCGGTTGATCAGCCAGGCCATGGCCTGACGCACCTTGACCTCGTGCAGCGGCTTGCCCGCGCGGGTGTTGAGGTAGAGGTTGCGGACCTCGGAGCTGTCGGCCTCCGAGACCCGCTGGCCGGGGTCGCTCGGGTTGAGCCCGGCGAGGACGTCCGGCGGCAGCTGGCGGTAGGCGACGTCGAGCTGCTTGGCCTTCCAGGCGTCGGCCAGCTTGTTCGAGTCGCCGTAGTAGTCGAGTTCGACCGGGCGGCCGGTGCTCTTGATCTCGCCCTTGTAGTCGCCGTTGGGCGCGAGGACCGCCTTCTTCCCCTTGGTGTACGACGTCAGCTCGTACGGGCCGGTGCCGTCGACGCCGTTGTCGGTGCGCAGGGCGGCGGCGGGGTACTTGGTGCTGTCGACGATGGCGCCGGCGCCCGTGGCCACCTTGAACGGGAAGGTCGCGTCGGGCGAGGAGAGCCGGAAGGTGACCGTGCGGCCACTGGCGCCGACCGACGCCAGGGTGTCCAGCAGCGTGGCCGGCCCGACATCGGAGTTGATCTTCTTGACCCGGTCGAAGGAGTACTTGACGTCCTTGGCGGTCATCTCGCGGCCGCTCGGGAACTTCAGCCCCTCGCGCAGCACACAGCGGTACGTGCGCAGATCACTGCCCACGAAGCCGCAGCTCTCGGCCGCGTCCGGGACGGGTGTGACACTGCCCGGCTCGAAGGCCAGCAGTGACTGGAAAACATTGTTGAACAGCGCCCACGAACCGGCGTCGTAGGCACCGGCCGGATCGAGTGCGGTGACCTCGTCGGTCGTCCCCACCCTGATCGCCCTGCCCGACCCCCCGTCGGACGGAAGCAACTGCCAGCCGCCCACTCCCACGACCCCCAGAACGAGCAGCGTCGCGAGAATCCGCATGCGAACCGAACGCATCGGTTTGCCCTCCCCTGACCCCTTGGGGTCCCCATGCACGTGCCACCCCCTAGTGGCGCGGATCACCTAATCACAGGTGTTTCACCTCGGGGAAGAGGGATTTGTCGAGTTGGGGAAGACGTTACCGCGAGCAGTTTCGGCCATGTTTCACAGCGCTCTCACAGCTTGCGAGAGCGTCGGGCGGTCAGGCCCGCTTCGACGCCAGTTCGATCACCGTGATGTCCGACGGGGCTCCCACGCGCGTGGGCGGGCCCCAGGCGCCGGCGCCGCGGCTGACGTACAGCTGTGTGTCGCCGTAGCGCTCCAGGCCGGCGACCGTCGGGTTCGCCGCCTCGGCGAGGAGGTTGCCCGGCCAGAGCTGCCCGCCGTGGGTGTGGCCGGAGAGCTGGAGGTCGACGCCGTGGTCGACCGCGTCGTGGATCTGGACCGGCTGGTGGGCGAGGAGCACGCACGCGCGTGCCGGGTCCCGGTCGCCGAGGGCCTTGGCGAAGTCGGGGCCCTGGCCCTCGCTCTCGCCGGCGATGTCGTTGACGCCGGCGAGGTCGAACCAGGCCAGTTCCGTGCGGTCGTTCTCCAGCGGGCGCAGACCGAGCCGCCGTACCTCCTCGACCCACTGCTCGGCACCGGAGAAGTACTCGTGGTTGCCGGTGACGAAGAACGAGCCGTGCCGTGCCTCCAGCCCGGCCAGGGGCGCGGCCGCCGGACCGAGGTTCTGCACGCTGCCGTCGACCAGGTCGCCGACGACCGCGATCAGGTCGGGCCGGGTGGAATTGATGGTGTCGACGACCTTCTGGGCGAAACCACGGCCCAGCACCGGGCTCAGGTGGATGTCGCTGACCACCGCGATCCGGTAGCCGTGCGCCGCGCGCGGGAGCTTCGCCAGCGGCACGGTGACCCGCTTGACCCGGGGCCCGCGCAGGACGCCGTAGGTGCCGTATCCGACGGTTCCCACGGCGGCCGCGGCGGCGGCTCCGGCGACGACCCGGGAGACGAAGAGACGGCGGGAGGGCGCGGCGACGAGGGCGGAGACGCCGGATTCCCGCGGCTCCCCGGACGCCGTCTTGCCCCGCTGCGGCTCCCGACACCGCTCGGACGCCGATCCGCCCTCGCGCGGCTCCTCGGACGCCCATCCGCCCTGTCGCGGCTCCTCGGACGCCGTTGCGCCCTGCTGCGGCTTCCGCGGCTCCCCGGGCCCCGATCCGCCGCCTACCGGCTTCTCGGCCGGCACTCCCGCCGGCACCCGCTCCGGATGCGCCACGGCGGTCACAGCCGGTTCGGCGCCCCGGTCCCGGCGTTCGAGGAGACGTCGCAGCACGGGTCGTACGAGCTCTCCCGCCACGACCGCCAGCAGCAGGTACATCGACAGCGCCAGCCACAGGAAGCCGGGCCACGCGAGCACGCGCTGGAGCCAGAAGGGGGCGCCGGTGCGCTCGGCGACCAGGGCGGCGATCGCCAGGATCCAGCCACCCCCGATGAGCACCGCGCCCACGCGGCGGGTCCGGCCGGGGCCGCCGGTGGTGTCCCGGAACAGGCGACGCCACAGGTACCAGTTGGCCGTCACCAGGACGGTCAGGGCGAGCAGTGCGAAGAGGATGACCACGGTCTGCTAACTCTCCGGGGTCGGCTGTGAGTTCCGGCGCAGTGCGCGCACCCCACGCAACCCGATGAGCCCGACGACCGTCCCCAATACGAAGGAGACGACGGCCAGCAGCAGGTGCACCCAGAAGTACCCCGTCGGGTCGCCCGCGTCGTCGAACGCGAGCCCGCTGGCGTCCTTGACGAGGTTCTTGACGAAAGTGATCCAGATGATCCAGCTCCACACCCCGAAGGCGAGCAGGAACCAGGAGACGGGGCGGCTGAGCTTCATGGGTCCAGTATCGCGGGCCACCGTCCGGTCCGGCGGCCGGGGTGGGCAGGGCGCTGGGAGTTCGCCGTCCGCGGCATGTACGTTCCTGAGCGTGTCCGCACCCCTGAAGAAGACCGCCGGGCGATCCCTGCTGGTCACCTCCGCCGCCCTGTCCTCCCTCGCGCTGACCGCGCCGGTCGCCCTGGCGGCCCCCGGTCCCACGCCCAGCGCGTCCCCGAGCGCCACTCCCCCGGCGCGCATGTCGACCGTGGGCGGCACACGGCTCGGCCAGGCGGGCACCCAGGTCAATCTCGCGAGCGGGGTGCCGGTGCTGCCCAAGGACATCACCGCGCGGTCCTGGATCGTCACCGACGCCGAGTCCGGTGATGTGCTCGCCTCGCACAACGCGCACTGGCGGCTGCCCCCGGCGAGCACCATGAAGATGCTCTTCGCGGACACCCTGCTGCCGAAGTTCGCCAAGACCGAGAAGCACAAGGTCGTCCCCACCGACCTCGCGGGCATGGGCGCCGGCTCCAGCCTGGTCGGGATAAAGGAGGGCGAGACGTACACGGTGCACGATCTGTGGCTCGGCGTCTTCCTTCGCTCCGGCAACGACGCGGTGCACGTCCTGTCGGCGATGAACAAGGGCGTCGCCAAGACCGTCGCGGAGATGAACGAGCACGCCGAGGAGCTCCAGGCCCTCGACACGCACGTGGTCAGCCCCGACGGCTACGACGCTCCCGGTCAGGTCTCCTCCGCCTACGACCTGACCCTGTTCGCCCGCTCAGGGCTGCAGAAGAAGGACTTCCGCGAGTACTGCTCGACGGTCACCGCGAAGTTCCCGGGCGAGACGAAGAAGAACAAGAAGGGCAAGACCGTCCGCAAGCCCTTCGAGATCCAGAACACCAACCGGCTGCTGAGCGGCGACTACGACATCTCGCAGTACCAGGGCATCGCAGGTGTGAAGAACGGCAACACCACCAACGCGGGCGCCACCTTCACCGGGGTCGCCGAGCGCAATGGCAGGGTGCTGCTCGTCACCGTCATGAACCCGTCCAAGGAAGGGCACAACGAGGTCTACAAGGAGACCGCGAAGCTCTTCGACTGGGGCTTCAAGGCGGCCGGCAAGGTCGAGCCGGTGGGCGAGCTGGTGCCGCCGAAGGGCGCGGCGCAGCCGGGGACCTCCGGACAGGCGGGGGGCGGCTCCGGCGGCTCCGGCCAGTCCGGGGGCCCCGGGGCCTCGGACCAGCCCGTGGCGTCCGCCACGGCCGACGGCGGCTCCCGCGGCATGGAGACCGCCTTCGCGATCGCCGGCGGCCTGCTCGTGCTTCTCGCGGGCGCCGCGTACCTCGTCAACCGCCGGTGGCCGCTGCCGGATCTGGTACGTCGTCGCTCGCCCCGTCCGTGAGCTCCCGCTCCTTGCTCCCCGTCGCCGTCCACGCGGCGCAGAACAGCACCAGTTTCGCCGTGAAGTTGATCCACAGCAGCAGGGCGACGGGGACGCCGAACGCGCCGTACATGCTCTTCGTCGCCACGCCCTGCATGTAGCCGCTCAGCAGCAGCTTCAGCAGCTCGAAGCCGACCGCGCCGGTCAGCGCGGCGACGAACAGGCGGCGGCGTCCCGGCTCGACCCCGGGCAGCAGGGTCAGGACGTACAGCAGGAGCAGGAAGTCGGCGAGTACGGCGATGACGAACGCGGCGGCCTGCAGCAGGGCCCGGCCCGCGCCGCCCTCCTGGAGGCCGAGCTGCCCGCCGATCCAGTCGACCAGCGCGGAGGCGACGGTGGAGATGGCGAGCGTGACCAGGACGGCGCCGCCGAGCCCGACCAGGATGCCCAGGTCCTTGCCCTTGCGCAGGATCACGTTCTCGTCCTCGTCGGGCAGCTCCCACACCGCGCGCAGACACTCGCGCGTCGAGCCGGCCCAGCCGATGCCCGTGAAGAGCAGGGCGGCCGCGGCGATGAGGCCGACGGTGCCGGCGTTCTGCACCAGGTCGTCGATGTTCAGCTGGTCGGAGATGCCGGGCACCTGGTCGGCGATCTTGTCCTGCAGGTCGTTCTGCTGCTGGGTGCTGAGCGTGACGGCGGCGATGGCGGCGGCCACCGTGAGCAGCGGGAACAGCGCGACGAAGCTGGTGAACGTCATCGCGGCGGCCAGCCGGGTCCACTTCACCCGGTCCAGCCGTTCGTACGACCGCCACGCGTGCGTGGCCGTCAGGCGCACCCAGAGCGGCCCGACGACGGGGAGTCTCTTCAGCCAGTCCATGATCGGATCTTGCCCTCCGCGCGGAAGACCGATGTGTGAGTACCCCCGAAAACGCCTGACGGCGGCATGTGTCGGGCCAGGGCGATGACGGTGGGCGAGCTGCCGTGGACCGAGTACCGGCCATATGGAGTGACATCCCACTAATCACCCGTCTCGCGGAGTCGTCGAGGTTTACGAACGAATTACCGCAATAGCGGCGATACGGTCACCGGCATGTCTGCCGACACCGTTCCCGTCACGGGATGGGGCCGCACCGCTCCCACCGCGGCCCGTCCGATCCGCCTGCGGAGCTACGAGGAGGCCGTGGCCGCCGTCCGGGGCAGCGGGGCCCGCGGCGGCATCCCGAGAGGCCTTGGGCGGGCCTGTGGGGACGCGGCGCAGAACGCCGGCGGCGCGGTCTTCGACGTGACCGCGCTGAACCGTGTGCACGCGATCGACGCCGAGGGCGGCACCGTGCTGTGCGACGCCGGCGTCTCCCTGCACCGGATCATGGAGGTGCTGCTGCCGCTCGGCTGGTTCGTGCCGGTGGCGCCCGGCACCCGCTACGTCACGGTCGGCGGCGCGATCGGCGCGGACGTCCACGGCAGGAACCACCCCGTGTCCGGCTCCTTCTCCCGCCATGTGCTGTCCTTCGAACTCCTCACCGCCGACGGCGGGATCCGCACCGTGCGCCGGGGCACGCCCCTGTTCGACGCGACCACCGGAGGCATGGGCCTGACCGGGATGATCCTCACCGCGACGGTCCAGCTCCAGCCGGTCGAGACCTCGCTGATGTCGGTCGCCACAGAACGCACGCGGGACCTGGACGACCTGATGGCCCGTCTGACGACCGGGGACCGCGGTCACCGCTACTCGGTCGCCTGGATCGACCTGCTGGCCCGCGGGGCCGCCACCGGACGGGCGGTGCTGACCCGGGGCGACCACGCGCCGCTGGAGGCCCTGGAGGCGCCGGGGCTGCTCTCCGGCGGCCCACGCGCGCGCAGGGACCCGCTCGCCTTTCGGCCCCCGCGCCTCCCGGCACCGCTCGCCTTGCTGCCTGCCTTCCTTCCCGCCTTGCTGCCCGAGGGGCTCGTCAACCGCACGACCGTGGGGCTGTTCAACGAGCTCCGGTACCGGAGGGCGTCACGCGCGCGTACCGGCCGGCTGCAGAGGATCAACGCCTTCTTCCATCCCCTGGACGGCGTGCCCCACTGGAACCGGATCTACGGCCGCGGCGGCCTGGTGCGCTACCAGTTCGTCGTCGGACTCGGCCAGGAGGAGACCCTGCGCCGGATCGTGCGGCGGCTCTCCGGACAGCGCTGCCCGTCCGCTCTCGCCGTCCTCCAGCGGTTCGGCGACGCCGACCCCGGCTGGCTCTCCTTCCCGGCCCCCGGCTGGACCCTGGCCCTGGATGTCCCGGCCGCCCTGCCGGGCCTGGGCGCCCTCCTCGACGCGCTGGACGAGGAGGTGGCCGCGGCCGGCGGGCGGGTCTGCCTCGCCGAGGACTCCCGGCTGCGGCCGGAGCTGCTCGCCGCGATGTACCCGCGCCTCGATGCCTTCCGTGCGCTGCGTGCGGAGCTGGATCCGCGCGGGGTGTTCACCTCCGACCTGTCCCGCCGCCTCACCCTCTGAGCCCCCTGAGCCCTCTGAGGACTTTGAGCCCCCTGAGCCCTCTGAGGACTTTGAGCCCCCTGCCCCACCCCGGCCCTCCGCCCTCCCAAGGAGCTGCTCGTGAAGGACGCCTTCGGCATTCCCCAGTCCCTGCTCGTCCTCGGCGGTACGTCCGAGATCGCACTGGCCACCGTCCGCCGCCTCGTCGTCCGGCGCACCCGCACGGTGTGGCTGGCGGGGCGCCCCTCCCCCGGCCTGGAGGCGGCCGCAGCGGAACTGCGCACCCTGGGGGCCGAGGTTCACACCGTCGCCTTCGACGCGCTGGAGCCCGAGTCGCACGAGGCGGTGCTGGGCAAGGTCTTCGCCGAGGGCGACGTCGACATGGTGCTGCTCGCCTTCGGGATCCTCGGCGATCAGGCCCACGACGAGCGCGAGCCGGTGGCCGCGGTGCGGGTGGCACAGACCAACTACACGGGCGCCGTCTCGGCCGGCCTGGTGTCCGCGCGCGCGTTGCAGGCCCAGGGGCACGGCTCGCTCGTCGTGCTCTCCTCCGTCGCCGGCGAGCGCGCCCGCCGCGCCGACTTCATCTACGGCTCCAGCAAGGCCGGGCTCGACGTCTTCACTCAAGGGCTGGGCGACGCCCTGCACGGGACGGGCGTGCACGTGATGGTCGTCCGGCCGGGGTTCGTGCGGTCGAGGATGACGGCCGGCCTGGAGGAGGCGCCCCTCGCGACCACTCCGGAGGCCGTCGCGACGGCGATCGAGCTGGGCCTGCGGCGCCGCTCCGAGACGGTGTGGGTGCCGGGAGCACTGCGGGTGGTGATGTCGGCGCTTCGGCATGTGCCGCGGGCGGTGTTCCGTCGGCTGCCGCTGTGACTCCGGGTGTGGCTGTTGTCACCTTAGGTATGGCCGTTGTGGGTGACAGGTATGGCCGTTGGGGCGGTAGGTATGGCTGTTGTGACGGGAGGTACGGCGGCTGTACCAGGAGTTACAGCTGGCTCGTGGGCAGGGAGCCGCGCTCCACATGACCCGCCTGAGGCGGCACGATCGAGCCTCCGAAGGTGAACTCGCGCAGCTTGCGCCACACCCCGTCGGCACCCTGTTCGTAGAGCGCGAAGCCGGTGCACGGCCACTCGGCCTCGAAGTCGGCGAGCTGCTCGAAGGCGCGGTCCATGGCCGCCTCCTCGATGCCGTGGGCCACCGTGACGTGCGGGTGGTAGGGGAACTGGAGTTCCCGTGCGACCGGCCCGGAGGCGTCACGGACCTGCTTCTGGAGCCAGGTGCAGGCCTCGGCGCCCTGGGCGACCTGGACGAACACGACGGGTGACAGCGGCCGGAAGGTGCCGGTGCCGGCCAGCTTCATCGGGAACGGCCGGCCCGCCGCGGCGACCTCGGTGAGGTGCGCCTCGATGGCGGGCAGCGCGGTGTCCGCGACCTCTGTGGGCGGCAGCAGGGTGACATGGGTGGGGATGCCGTGAGCCGCGGCGTCGCCGAAGCCCGCACGCCGCTCCTGGAGCAGGCTGCCGTGAGGCTCCGGGACCGCGATCGACACACCGATCGTTACGGTCCCCACGTCGTCTCCTGTTCGTCCCTGTCGTCCTGCCGGATTCGTTCCCAGCCGTCCGGCTATCGACTGTACGGCCACGGCTGTGCTGTGGGCAGGCGCAGGCATAGTGATGTGCAGCGCTCTGCCCGGTGGTGCTGGTGTGCGGTGGTACGCCCGGTGCCCGCCGCCGAGGCGGGCGGGCCGGGGCGGCGATCAGTGTTTGGCGGGCAGGAAGCCGACCTTCTCGTACGTCTGGGAGAGGGTCTCCGCGGCGACCGCGCGGGCCTTCTCCGCACCCTTGGCCAGGATCGAGTCCAGCGTCTCCGGGTCGTCCAGGTACTGCTGGGTCCGCTCCCGGAACGGTGTGACGAACTCGACGACGACCTCGGCGAGGTCCGTCTTGAGCGCGCCGTAGAGCTTGCCCTCGTACTGCTGCTCCAGCTCCGGCACGCTCGTGCCGGTCAGGGTCGAGTAGATGGTGAGCAGGTTGCTGACGCCCGGCTTGTTCTCGGCGTCGTAGCGGATGACGGTGTCCGTGTCGGTGACGGCGCTCTTGACCTTCTTGGCGGTGGCCTTCGGCTCGTCGAGGAGGTTGATGAGGCCCTTCGGCGTGGACGCCGACTTGCTCATCTTGATCGACGGGTCCTGGAGGTCGTAGATCTTCGCCGTCTCCTTGAGGATGTACGGCTTCGGGATCGTGAAGGTCTCGCCGAAGCGGCCGTTGAAGCGCGAGGCGAGGTCGCGGGTCAGCTCGACGTGCTGGCGCTGGTCCTCGCCCACCGGGACCTCGTTGGCCTGGTAGAGCAGGATGTCCGCGACCTGGAGGATCGGGTACGTGAACAGGCCGACGCTCGCGCTGTCGGCGCCCTGGCGGGCGGACTTGTCCTTGAACTGGGTCATGCGGGACGCCTCGCCGAAGCCGGTGAGGCAGTTCATGACCCAGGCGAGCTGGGCGTGCTCGGGGACGTGGCTCTGGACGAAGAGGGTGCAGCGCTCCGGGTCGAGTCCCGCGGCGAGGAGCTGGGCGGCGGCCAGACGGGTGTTGGCCGTGAGCTCCTTCGGGTCCTGCGGAACCGTGATCGCGTGCAGGTCGACGACCATGTAGAACGCGTCGTGCGACTCCTGCAGGGCCACCCACTGGCGGACGGCGCCGAGGTAGTTGCCGAGGTGGAACGAGCCTGCGGTGGGCTGGATTCCGGAGAGCACGCGGGGTCGATCAGAGGCCATGCCCACCATTCTCTCAGGTGCCGGGGACCGATCCGGAACCAGTCGGAAACAGATGTGCCACGGGTGGGAACCGATTCGGTCCGGGCGGTGTACCCATCGTGTGAGGACGCGGGAGGGGGGCCGCATCGTCGATGAGGCCGAGGTGATCGCACGCGTACGCGCCGGAGACCCGGAGGCGTACGCGGAGCTGGTGCGGGCCCATACGGGCCTGGCGCTGCGAGCGGCCACGGCGCTAGGGGCGGGTGCGGACGCGGAGGACGTGGTGCAGCAGGCCTTCGTCAAGGCGTACTGCTCGCTGGGCCGCTTCAAGGAGGGCTCGGCGTTCAAGCCGTGGTTCATGTCGATCGTGGCCAATGAGACGAGGAACACAGTGCGGACGGCGGCGCGCCAGCGCACGCTCGCCGGCCGGGAGGCGGCTTTCGTGGAGGCCGAGCCGCTGATACCGGAATCGGCGGACCCCGCGACGGCGGCCGTGGAGATAGAGCGCCGTGCCGCGCTGGAGGCCGCGCTGGGAAGGCTGAGCGAGGAGCACCGCCTGGTCGTCACCTACCGCTATCTGCTGGAGATGGACGAGTCCGAGACGGCCCAGGCCCTGGGCTGGCCCCGGGGGACGGTGAAGTCCCGGCTGAACCGCGCGCTGCGCAAACTCGGCAAGCTGCTGCCCGACTTCGAGCCCCGGGAAGGGGGTGATGAGCGTGAGTGAGCCCTACGGCGATGAGGGCACCGGCGAGGGTCCGCGGGAGCGTGGCTCCCGGTTGCCCGAGGAGCTGCGGGCACTCGGGCGTTCGCTGGACGCGCCGGGCTCGGCCGGGTCCGAGTCGATGGTCGAGCGGGTGCTGGAGCAGATACTCGCCGAGCGGCTGCCGGTTCCGGTGGCCCAGGGGCCGGGTCCCGGTGAGCGGTTGCGGGCGGTGCGGCGGTGGACGCGGGCACGGTGGCGTTCGCTGACCGCGACCCTGTGCGGGCTGCTGGCGGTCCTCGCGCTCACGCCTCCGGTGCGGGCGGCCGTCCTGGACTGGATCGACTTCGGCGGGGTCGAGGTGCGGTACGACCCGTCGGCGGTGCCCTCGCCGGGGGCCGAGGTGCCCGGATGCGGGCGCTCGGTGTCGCTCGCGCAGGCCGAGCGGCGGGCGGGATTCGAACCGCTGGTGCCGGAGGCGCTCGGCCCTGTGGGCACGGTGACGGTGTCGGCCGAGCCGCGGGGGCGGTTCGTGGTGAGCCTGTGCTGGCGCGAGGGCGGGCACACGGTCCGGCTGGACGAGTTCCTGGGGCGGCTCGACCCCGCATTCACCAAGACCTTGCGCGAACCGCCGGAGTGGATCGCGCTGGGCGGGCCCGTGGCCGACGGGGTGCAGGACCACGCCCTGTGGTTCCCGCGTCCGCATGTGCTCGGTCTGTGGCTGGTGGACGACGACGGTGACCGCTTCACCCGCACGGAGCGGACCGCCGGGCCGACCCTGCTGTGGATCCGGCGCGACGGCGGGGCGAGCGTGACGCTGCGGCTGGAGGGCGTGGCGTCGAAGGAGCGGGCGCTGAAGATCGCTGAGTCCCTGGGCGGGCCCATGAACGGTGGTGCCGGGAGTTCCCCGAAATAGTGCGCCCGGGGTGGGAACCCCGGCGGGCCGGGCGGTGTACCAGAAGTGACACGCGGCTCGGGGACGAGGCGCACGGGGATCGTCAGCTGGGGGTCGGCATGAAGAGGCGTGAGAGTGGCCGGATTGGCTGGAGGGGTCGAGGTCGGGAACTGGCCTCGGGTCTGGGGGCGTTGGCGGCGGCGCTGACTCTGACGGTGTGGGCGGCGTCCGCCGCGTCGGCGGGTGGGCCGACGAGTGTGCTGGTGGTCTCGCCCGAGAGCGGGGAGACGGCATCGCTGTACCACTCCGACGAGGAGTACGGAGAGTTGCAGCGGTTGCTCGGCTCTCCAGGCACGGGCACCCGCACCAAGCCGCCCGAGGCGAACCTCCTCGCCGCCCGTCAGATCAACGTCACCTGGATGGCGCACGACGTCTCACCGTGGCGCATCGACCAGGTCTTCCCTCTGGCCGACACGGACGAGGTGTGGATACACACGGCGGAGCACGTCCCGGAGTCGGTGAACGGGCACTGGCACCGCGCCAACGAGTCGCACCAACTACGTTCGCTGCTTGATGACTTGGGCGTGATGGGCGCGATCTCAGGCGAGGGGCATGCCATCTTCCCGGCACCGGAACAGGCGGCGGACGGTTCGGCGGAGGCAGCGCCCACGGGGACGGCAAAGACCTCGGCGTCCGCTGCTCCCCGCGCGACGGGGTACGACGGCACCGGGTGGTGGTGGTCGCTTCCCGGTCTGGCGGCAGGTGCCGTACTGGCCCTGACCTTGCGGCCCTTGGCACTGCGGAGGCGGTGGGAGCGCCCGCGCCGGGAGCCGGGGCCGCGGCAGGAGCTGCGTGATGTGTGACGAAGGGAGGTCTTCGCGAGCTTGAGACAGTGAGGCTTTGTTGATCGAGGGGGAGATGACCGTGCGGAACACACGCACAGCACCGTGGCTCGGAGGGCGCAGGGCGTTATCGGCACTCGTACCCGTGGCCGTGGCGGTGATGGCGCTCGGGGCGCCGACGGCCCGGGCGGCGGACGCGGGGGCACCTGCGGCGTGGGAGACGGGATTCGACGACCCCGACCTGGCGATGGTCGTCACCGGGGGCGCAGGCCGGACGGAGGCCGTGCGGTCCGACGAGCCGTACTTCACCCGCCTGTGGCGGCTGCTCCGACCGATGTACGCGGGCACGGAGCGGGTGTCGGACACCTGGCAGGAGGGCCGCTGTCCACCGGTGCGGATGACCGTGACGCGGGGGCTGACGGGTGTCGGCGGCCGGCCGCAGACGAACTCGGCACCCGGGAGCGAGGTTGCCGTGGAGCGACAGGACCAGCTCTTCCTGACCGGGGACGGCACTCCGTGGGTGCGTACGGATCCGGTGCCGGAGCGGCAGGACGACGACATCCGCCGGCACCGGGCGTCACGGGCCGCCTTCGATCAGCTGGACCGGGCGGGACTGTTGGGCGGCGCCGGGGAGGGCGGACTCCAGGACGGAGGCGGCGGTGAGGAGGGCGACGCGGACGGAGCCTGGTGGGCGGTGCCGGGGGTCGCCGTGGGGTTCGCGGCCGGGATGGGCGGCACGCGGCTGATACGCCGCGCGGCGGCCCGGCCGGGAGCCGGACCGCCGCGGGAGGAGCCACGACAGGAACTCATCGATCTCTAGGAGTCACTGTTCTTTGACAACTCAAGAGGGGACGCCGGTCAGCCGAGGTCGACCTCGGGGTACAGCGGGAAGCCGGCGACGAGGTCGGTGGCCCGGTGGGAGATCTCGTCGGCGACCTTCGGGTCCAGGATGTGCTGGGCCTTGGAGGGGGCGCCCTTGCTGGTGGTGCCGGGCTCCGTGGTGGTGAGGACACGGTCGATGAGACCGGCGACCTCGTCCATCTCGGCGGTGCCGAGACCACGGGTGGTCAGGGCGGGGGTGCCGATGCGGATGCCGGAGGTGTACCAGGCGCCGTTGGGGTCGGCCGGGATGGCGTTGCGGTTGGTGACGATGCCCGACTCGAGCAGGGCCGCCTCGGCCTGGCGGCCGGTGAGGCCGTAGGAGGAGGCCACGTCGATCAGGTTGAGGTGGTTGTCGGTGCCGCCGGTGACCAGGGTGGCGCCGCGGCGCATCAGGCCCTCGGCCAGGGCGCGGGAGTTGTCGACGATCCGCTGGGCGTAGTCCTGGAAGGAGGGCTGCCGGGCCTCGGCGAGGGCGACGGCCTTCGCGGCCATGACGTGCGGGAGCGGGCCGCCGAGGACCATCGGGCAGCCGCGGTCGACCTGGTCCTTGAGGGAGTCGTCGCACAGCACCATGCCGCCGCGCGGGCCGCGCAGGGACTTGTGGGTGGTGGTGGTGACGATCTGGGCGTGCGGGACCGGGTCGAAGTCGCCGGTGAGGACCTTGCCGGCGACGAGACCGGCGAAGTGGGCCATGTCGACCATGAGCGTGGCGCCGACCTCGTCGGCGATCTCGCGCATGATCCGGAAGTTCACCAGGCGCGGGTAGGCCGAGTAGCCGGCGACGATGATCATCGGCTTGAACTCACGGGCCGAGGCGCGCAGAGCCTCGTAGTCGACGAGGCCGGTGGCGGGGTCGGTGCCGTAGGAGCGCTGGTCGAACATCTTGCCGGAGATGTTCGGGCGGAAGCCGTGGGTGAGGTGGCCGCCGGCGTCCAGGGACATGCCGAGCATGCGCTGGTTGCCGAAGGCCTGGCGGAGCTCGGCCCAGTCGGCGTCGGAGAGGTCGTTGACCTGACGGACGCCGGCCTTCTGGAGCGCGGGGACCTCGACGCGCTGGGCGAGGACGGACCAGAAGGCGACGAGGTTGGCGTCGATGCCGGAGTGGGGCTGGACGTAGGCGTGGCGGGCGCCGAAGAGTTCCTTGGCGTGCTCGGCGGCCAGGGACTCGACGGTGTCGACGTTGCGGCAGCCGGCGTAGAAGCGGCGGCCGACGGTGCCCTCGGCGTACTTGTCGCTGAACCAGTTGCCCATCGCGAGGAGAGTGGCCGGGGAGGCGTAGTTCTCGGAGGCGATCAGCTTGAGCATCTCGCGCTGGTCGTGGACCTCCTGGCCGATGGCGTCGGCGACGCGCGGCTCTACGGCGCGGATCACGTCGAGGGCGGCGCGGAAGGCCGTGGACTCGGTGGACAGGGGCTGCTGCTCTGACATGGCGGCCTCCGGGCTGCGTGGCTTGAAGCGGTCACGGATCACGGTTCGGCCCAGGCGCACGGCACTTGGTCACTCACAGGCCGCTCCCCGATGGTCCGTCCCATCCCAGCGCGCCAGTCACGGCCTGCTGGCCAGCCTACCGGCCACGTCGGGAGGCACCTGTGCGGCGTCCACCATGCGAGCGACGGCTTCGAGGCCGGGCGGGGGGCTCCTGGCCTCGAAGCCGTGGCGTGCGCTGGACGTCAGAACAGCGCGTCGGCGAGGCGGTCGACCTGGTCCGGGTCCGAGGCCCAGCAGTAGAGCATCACCTCGTCGGCGCCGATGCCGAAGTAGGCGTCGGCCGTCTCACGGATCTGCCGCGGTGTGGTGAGCAGGCCGGCCTCCATGTACGCGACGTGGCCGCTGAAGGCGTAGTAGTCGCGGAGCGTGCGGCGGGCCCGGTCCACGGTGTCGTCCGGGCCGAGAGCGACGTTGGCCTGGGCGACCAGGCGGGGGTGGCCGGGGCGGTCGTGCTTCTGCCAGGCCGTTTCGGCGTCGCGGAACAGGTTGGACATGAAGGAGGGCGGCAGGGCGGCGCCGAGGAAGCCGTCGCCGAAGCGGCCGACGCGTTCGAGGGCGGCGGGGGCGAAGCCGCCGAACAGGACCTCGGGGCCATCGGGGGTGCTGGGAGCGGGGCCGATGGGGCCGACACCCTCTGCGTAGGGTTCGCCGGACCAGGCGCGGCGCAGCAGGGTCAGCTGTTCGTCGAGGCGGCGGCCACGGCGGTGGAGGTCGATGCCGGCGGCCAGGCAGTCGTCCTCGCGGCCTCCGACACCGATGCCGAGCGTGAAGCGGCCGCCGGAGAGGCGGTCCAGGGTCGCGGTCTGCTTGGCGAGCAGGGCGGTGTTGTGGAGGGGTGCGAGCAGCACCTCGGTCTGGACGCGGATGCGGGAGGTGGCACCGGCGAGGGTGGCCAGCGTGACGAGGGGCTCGGGGTTGTCGTAGACGAGGCGGTCGAGCAGGCCGAGGGTGCGGAAGGGGCTCGCGTCGGCGCGCCGGGCCCAGGTCAGCAGCTGGGCGGGGTCGTCGATGGGAAGGCCGAGGCCGATGTTCATGGAGGGTCCTCCGGAGGGCGTACGGGATCCGCCGGTCGGCCGGATCCGGTGCCGCCCCTCCGTGGCACCGCGCGCTGTGCGCGGGCCTGCTCCCGTTCTGCGGCGATGGTTCAAGAGAGCGTGTGCGTCAGAGTGCGGTGACGGTAACGCGGGCGGGTGGAGGGCGGCAACGCTTTTTCCGTCGGGCGCTCATAGGAAGTCACGGGGCCCGATCGTCCTGCCTGCTTCAGTCGGCGGCCGCCGGAGAGGCGGTCCGGGGCCGCGGTCTTCCCACACCACCGACGCACCCGGGGCCACGCCCCCGCCCACGCACCCGGGGCCAGGCCCCGCCGCCCACGCACCCGGGGCCAGGCCCCCCACGCCCCGAGGTCAGGCCCCCGCCCACACACCACAGGCCCGAACCCCGCCTAGCCTCGCCTGCTTCGCCTCGCCCCGCCCGCCCCGCTCAGAGGATCACGTGAGGCAAAAAGCGTGCGTACTCGTCGGTGATCAAGCCGGACGACTCCCGGATGCCCAGGCCCGCCGGCTCGTTCTCCACGACCCAGGCGCCGAGGACCACGTGGTTGCCGTCGAAGTCGGGGAGGGGGGCCAGTTCCTGGTAGCAGCAGGGCTCCTCACGGACCGGTGCATCGGTGCCGGGCTCGTGCACCGTCACTCCGGCGCCCTCGCGGCCGAGCAGCGGCTTGGCGACGTAGCCGGTCGTGGCGGCCAGGTGCCGGGGGCCGTCGAGGTAGGCGGGCAGGAGGTTCGGGTGGTCCGGGTACAGCTCCCAGAGGATCGCGAGGAGGGCCTTGTTGCTGAGCAGCATCTTCCAGGCGGGTTCGATCCACAGGGTGCTGCCAGTGCCGCCGCCGTTGTCGAGGGTGTCGAGGACGTGGGTGGCGAAGCGGTCCGTGGTGAGCCACTCCCAGGGGTAGAGCTTGAAGCAGCTGCGGATGAAGCGGAGTTGGTTGTCGACGAAGCGGCCGGAGAGGGGGTCCCAGCCGATCTCCTCCATCGAGATCCAGTCGGTGTCCAGGCCGGCCTGCTCTGCGGTCTCCTTGAGGTAGGCGACCGTCATGAGGTCCTCGCCGAGTTCGTCGGCACTGGAGTGCGCGAAGTAGAGCGGGCTGCCGGGCGGCAGGAGGGCGGCCTGTTTCTTCCAGGCGGCGACGAGGCGTTCGTGGAGGGAGTTCCACTGGTCGGCGCCGGGGAAGCGCTCCTCCATCCAGAACCACTGGGGCGAGGCGGCCTCCACGAGGGAGGTGGGGGTGTCGGCGTTGTACTCCAGCAGTTTGGCCGGGCCGTCGCCGTCGTGGCGGAGGTCGAAGCGGCCGTAGACGGAGGGGAGTTCGGCGCGCCGGTGCCAGGACTCGGCGACCGCCTCGGCCACCCGCGGGTCGGTGATGCCGAGGTCGGCGAAGCGGTGCGCGGTGACGATGTGGTCGGCGGCCGCCAGGCACATACGGTGGAGGTTCTCGACGGTCTCCTCCAGTGCCTCCACCTCGGGGAGCGTGAAGGAGTAGTAGGCGCTCTCGTCCCAGTAGGGGCGCAGGGAGTCGTCGGGGTGGCGGGTGAGCGGGTAGACGAGGCCCTGGGCCTCGACGGTCTGCTGCCAGCCGGGCCGGGGGGTGAGGGTGTGTCGGCGCATGATGCTCGGCTCCGCCGTCAGCCGCCGGAGCTTCCCTTGCCGACGCCGCCGCCGTCGCCGCTGCCTCCGCTCCCGAAGCCACCGCGGTCGACACCGCTGCCCCCGCTGCCGCTGCCGCCCGTGCTGCTCGACGAACTGCCGGAGCCCTTGCCGGACTTGGTGAAGGAGCCGTCCGAGACCCAGGAGCCCTTCTTCTTGCCGCCGTAGTAGTAGGAGCCGTTGACCGAGGTGCTGGACTTGCAGTTCTTGTCGGCGACGACCCGGTAGCCCTTGCCGAGGGTGTAGCTGTCGCGGTCGACACACCGCTTGTCGGGGTCGGAGGAGCAGGCGGTCAGGGCCATGGCGAGCAGTCCCACGCCGCCGAGTGCGACCGTGCCCGAGCGAAGTTGCCGGCGTGCGTCCGCCATGTTCGTGTCTCCCCCTTGGTCAGGCCGTGGGCCTGCTGTGTCGTGTGTCCGGCGGACAGCTTAGAGATCAGTAAGAGCTTGTCCGAAGGCGGCCCGCCTCCCCTCCCCTCCCCTAAGGTCACTTTGTGCTCTTTGGAATGGTGTGTGCTCTCGGTGCCTCGGTCTGCTTCGGCACGGCCACCGTGCTGCAGGCGATGGCGGCACGGGCGGCGGACGCGGGCGGTGGCGAGGGCTCGGCGTTCGCGGTGACGCTGTTCCTGAGGGCGGTGCGGCAGTGGCGGTATCTGGCGGGGCTCGCTCTGGACGGGGTGGGGTTCCTGTTGCAGATCGCCGCGTTGCGGTCGATCCCGATCTACGCGGTCGGCGCGGCGCTCGCGTCGAGTCTGGCGGTGACCGCGGTGGTGTCGGCGCGGCTGCTGCGGGTTCGGCTGCGCGGGGGCGAGTGGGCGGCGGTCGGGGTGGTGTGCGCCGGGATGGCACTGCTGGGGATCGCGTCCGGGACCGAGGGCGACCGCGGCGGTTCGGCGGCCCTGAAGTACGCGATGCTCGGGACGGCTCTCGCGGTGCTCGCACTCGCGCTGCTGGGCGGACGGCTGCCGGACCGGGGGCGGGCGTTGGCGCTCGGGCTGGGGGCAGGGTTCGGGTTCGGGGTGGTCGAGGTGGCGGTGCGGCTGATCGACTCGCTCGCCCCGTCGGCGCTGGTGGCCAATCCGGCGACGTATGCGCTCCTCGTCGGTGGTGGAGCGGCGTTCGTGTCGCTGACCTCGGCGCTGCAGCGGGGGTCGGTGACCACGGCGACCGCCGGGATGGTGATCGGGGAGACGATCGGGCCCGCGCTGGTGGGGGTGGTGTGGCTCGGGGACCGCACCCGGGAGGGGCTGGCGTGGGTGGCGGTGCTGGGTTTCGCGGTGGCCGTCGCGGGGGCGTTGGCGCTGGCCAGGTTCGGGGAGGCCCCGGCACATTCCGTTCCGCGATCCCCCGCACGAACTCAGTGAGAGTCGGTCAGTTGCTGCCGATACAGGTGGGCAGAGTGAGCCATACCGACCGTAAGGCGAACAGCGGCATCGCCCGGCGTTATTCGGGCAGCACCGCGCACAGTGCCTCCAGCGCTCCCGACCAGGCGTGGTCGGGCGGTGTGCCGTAGCCCACGACGAGCGCGTCGTGCCGCTCGACGACGGCCTCGGGGTGCTGGTAGCGGTGCAGCCCGTGGACCGCGAGGCCCTGCCAGGCCGCCGCCCGCAGCGCCGGCTGCTCGGTGCCCGGCGGGAGCCCCAGCACCACGTGCAGCCCGGCCGCGATCCCGGTGGCGTGCACCCGCGGGGCCCGCCGCGCGAGTTCGGCGACGAGGGCGTCGCGGCGGCGCCGGTAGCGCAGCCGGGCGGCGCGCACATGGCGGTCGTAGGCCCCGGAGGTCAGGAACTCGGCGAGGGTCAGCTGGTCGAGGGACCCGCAGGTGTCGATGCCGCCCTTGACCGCCAGGACCTCCTCCATGAGGCCGGGCGGCAGCACCAGCCAGCCCAGTCGCAGGCCGGGGGCCAGGGACTTGCTGGCCGTGCCCGCGTGGACGACGTGGTCGGGGTCCAGGCCCTGGAGGGCGCCGACGGGCTGGCGGTCGTAGCGGAACTCGCCGTCGTAGTCGTCCTCGACGACCAGTCCGCCGGTGCGGCGGGCCCACTCGACGACGGCCGCACGGCGGTCGCGGTGCAGGGTGCCGCCCATCGGGAACTGGTGGGCGGGGGTGAGCAGCACCGCGTCCTGGTCGGTCAACTCCCCCGGGTCCGTGCCGCGTTCGTCGAAGGGCAGCGGCACGGTCCGCAGGCCGGCGGCCGCGAGCAGGTTCCAGTGCACGTCGAGGCCGTACGACTCCACGGCGACCGTGCGGGCGCCCCGGGCCCGCAGCACCGCGCCGAGCAGGCGCAGGCCGTGCGAGAACCCGGCGCAGACCAGGATGCGGTCGGGGTCTGCGCGCACCCCGCGGGCGCGCGAGAGGTACTCGGCGAGGGCGGTGCGCAGTTCGACGCGGCCGCGGGGGTCGCCGTAGTCGAGGGCCTGGTAGGGGGCGGTGGCGAGGGCGCGGCGGGCCGCCTTGAGCCACTCGGCGCGCGGGAAGGAGGCGAGGTCGGGGGTGCCGGGGACGAGGTTGTGGGTGGGGCGCCCGGGTTCGCGGGGCCGGGGTGCGGCTCCGGCGGGCGGGACGACCGTGCGGTCCGAGACCCGCGTCGCCGAGCCCTGGCGGGCGGTGAGCCAGCCCTCGGCGACCAGGTCGGCGTAGGCGTCGGCGACGGTGTTGCGGGCGATGCCCAGGTCGGCGGCGAGCGCGCGGGAGGAGGGCAGCCGGGTGCCGGGGGCGAGGCGGCCGGTGCGGACGGCCTCGCGCAGGGCGTCGGTGAGGCCGCGCCGGACGCCGGGGCCGGTGGGGTCCAGATGCAGGTCCACGCCGAAAGGGGCCCAGGATTTCGCCATGGAAGTGGACCATACTCCTGGGCTGCCTGGCTCCTAGGGTCGAGGCATGACCACAGCGGAAACCCACGCTCCCGAACACACCCCACGACTCGCCTGGGCCCAGCACGCCCCCGAGGTCTACAAGGCGATGCTCCGCCTCGACACGGCCGCCCGGCGGGGCCTGGACCCCCGGCTGCTGGACCTGGTGAAGATCCGCGCCTCGCAGCTCAACCACTGCGCGTTCTGCCTCGACATGCACTCCAAGGACGCCCTCGCGGCCGGTGAGAGCGTCGAGCGGATCATCCAGCTGGGCGCGTGGGAGGAGTCGAAGCACTTCTACACGGAGAAGGAGGTCGCGGCCCTCGCACTGACCGACGCGGTCACCGTCCTCACCGACGGTTTTGTGCCGGACGAGGTGTACGAGCACGCGGCCAAGCACTTCGAGGAGGCCGAGCTGGCCCAGCTGATCGCCGCGATCACGGTGATCAACGCCTGGAACCGGTTCGGGGTGACCTGCCGCATGGTGCCGGGGCACTACGAGGCGGGCCGGCACCAGTGAGCCGTACGGACGTTCTCGACCCTCAGGTCGGCCGGGCCCTGTCCGCGCTCAGCGCCACCGCGAAACAGGGGCTCGGCGACCCGGCCCTCGCCGAACTGGTCGTCATCCGGGCCTCGCAGCTCAACCACTGCGCCTTCTGCCTGGACATGCATCTGGCCATCGCCCGCGAGCAGGGGGTGAGCGAGAAGCAGCTGGACCTGCTCGCCGCCTGGGAGGAGGCGGAGGGCGTCTTCGACGAGCGGGAGCGGGCCGCGCTCGCGCTGACGGAGGCGGTGACCGTCCTCACCGACGGTTTCGTGCCGGACGACGTGTACGACACCGCCGCGCGG
Organism: Streptomyces sp. SAI-135; assembly: GCF_029893805.1. Classification (NCBI taxonomy): domain Bacteria; kingdom Bacillati; phylum Actinomycetota; class Actinomycetes; order Kitasatosporales; family Streptomycetaceae; genus Streptomyces; species Streptomyces sp. SAI-135. The sequence continues at coordinate 5,651,613 of NZ_JARXYP010000002.1, read as the reverse complement.
CACTTCGACGAGGTCCGGCTCGCCCATCTCATCGGGCTGGTCGTCGCCATCAACAACTGGAACCGGGTGATGGTCGCCCGCCGCATCCCGCCCGGGGGGTACCGGCCGTGAGCAAGGTGGACGTCTTCCGCGCCCTGCACCGGGGCCGCCTCCCGGGCGATCCCCTCGTCCTGCCGGGCCCGTGGGACGCGGTCAGCGCCCGGGTGTGCGAGGAGGCCGGGTTCCCGGCACTGGCCACTCCGAGTGCCGCGATCGCCGCTTCCCTCGGCCACGAGGACGGGTCCACACCCGCCGACGAGATGTTCGCCGCGGTGGCGCGCATCGCGAAGGCGGTGGACATCCCCGTGTCGGCGGACGTGGAGAGCGGGTACGGGCTGGCGCCGAAGGAGCTGGTGGAGCGGCTGCTGGAGGCGGGGGCCGTCGGCTGCAATCTGGAGGACTCCGAGCACGGGGTCCTCAGGGATCCGCGCGAGCACGCCGACCGGCTCGCCGAGGTGCGGTACGCGGCCGGGGACCAGTTGTTCGTCAACGCCCGCGTGGACACCTTCTCCTGTGGTGACGGCGATCCCGAGCGGGCCATCGAGCGGGCCGCCCTGTACGTCGCCGCGGGTGCCGACTGCGTCTATCCGATCGGCGCCCCCGTGAAGGTGCTTCCGCTGCTGCGGTCCGGGATCCAGGGCCCGCTGAACGTGTTCGGGCGGCTGGACGGCGAGGGCCCCTCGCCCACCGAACTCGGTGAACTCGGGGCCACTCGTGTCACGTTCGGTCCCGGCCTCCAGCGCCGGGCCGCCCTGGCGCTGCGGGGGACGGCCGCAGAACTGCGGAAGCAGTGATCAGGACAGCCACGCCTGCCATGTGGACTCGTGGCTGTCCACCCACTTCTTCGCCGCCTCCTCCGGTGTCAGCTTCTGGTCGGCGATCATCAGGGAGACCTGGTTCTGGTCCTCGGTCGTCCACTTGAACTTCTTCAGGAACGCCGCCGCCTTGCCGCCGGACTTCGCGAAGTCCGTGTTCAGGTACTTCTGGAGCGGGGTGTGCGGATAGGCGCAGGCGACCTTCGCCGGGTCCGCGTCGCAGCCCTCCTTGTAGGCGGGCAGCTTCACCTCGGTCATCGGGACCTTCTCGAACAGCCACTGGGGGGCGTACCAGTAGGTCAGGAAGGGCTTCTTCTCCTTGGCGAACTGCCGGATCTGGGTGATCTGCGCGGCCTCCGAACCGGCGAACACCACCTGGTAGTCCAGGTCCAGGTTCTTCACCAGCGCCTTGTCGTTGGTGACGTAGGACGGGGAGCCGTCCATCAGCTGGCCCTTGCCGCCGCTCTCTGCCGTCCGCAGCTGCGAGGCGTACTTGTTGAGGTTCTTCCAGTCGGTGACGTCCGGGTGCTGCTTGGCGAAGTACGTCGGGACGTACCAGCCGATGTGCCCGGTGACGCCGAGTCCGCCGCCCGCGGTGATCGTCTTCTTGTCCTTGACGTACCGCTGCTCCTGCTCGGGGTGGCCCCAGTCCTCCAGGATGGCGTCGACCCGGCCCTGGCTGAGCGCGTCCCACGCGGGGACCTCGTCGACCTGGACGGTGTCGACGCGGTAGCCGAGCTTGTGCTCCAGGAGGTACTGGGCGACGGCCACGTTGGCCTGTGCGCCGACCCAGGACTGGACGGACAGGGTCACCGACTTGGCGCCCTGGGCGTTGGCGAAGGGCGAGGCCTGCTTGGTCATGTCGGCGGCACCGCAGCCGGTGAGCAGCAGCAGCAGCGCGCCACCCGCGGCGATCGTACGTACGCGCATGTCAGGCTCCCTTCCCCGGCCGGCGTTCCGTCGGCTGGGTGACCCGGTCGAGCATCAGGCCGAGGCAGACGATGGCGGCGCCCGCGACCAGGCCGGTCGCCAGGTCGCCCTGGGCCAGGCCGAACACGGTGTCGTAGCCGAGCGCGCCTCCGCCGACCAGACCGCCGATGACGACGACGGCGAGGACGAGGACCACGCCCTGGTTGACGGCGAGCAGCAGTGCGGGCCGGGCGAGCGGCAGTTGGACCTGCCGCAACTGCTGCCAGCTGGTCGCGCCGAGCGAGCGCGAGGACTCCATCGCGGCCAGGTCGACCTGGCGCAGGCCCTGCGTGGTGATGCGGACGACGGCGGGCAGCGCGTAGACGACGGCCGCCGCGGCGGCGGGCGCGCGGCCCACGCCGAACAGGGCGACGACCGGGATCAGGTACACGAACTGCGGCATGGTCTGGAAGACGTCCAGGACGGGTCGCAGCAGGCGTTCGACGCGGTCGCTGCGGGCCGCCGCGACGGCGGTCGCGAAGCCCAGGACCAGGGTGACGGCGACGGCCGCGAGGACCTGCGACAGGGTGTCCAGCGCGGGCGTCCACACGCCGAGGACGCCGATCGCGGCCATGGCGAGGACCGCGGTGAGCGCGGTGCGCCAGGTGCCGATCAGCCAGGCCAGGGTGGCGACGACGAGCAGCACGGACCACCAGGGCAGGCCCTGGAGGCCGTTACGGACCGGGTCGAGGACCCAGGTGGTGAAGTGGCCCGCCCAGTCGGCGGTGCCGCCGACGACGGGGACGCCGGAGTACAGGTGGGCCGTCATCCAGTCGACGGCCCGGTTGACGGGTTCGGCGATGTTCAGGGTCCAGGCGTCGGGCCAGTCGAGGCGGCCCAGCAGCCGTCCCGCGACCGCCACGACGACGGTCCCGGCGAGGGCGTACGCCCAGCCTGCGCGCCCCTGTCCCTCCGTGCCGTCGCCCGCCGCGCCGGTGACCCGGTCGAGGACGACGGCCAGCAGCACGATGGGGATGCCGGCCGCGAGGGCGGCGCCCACGTCGACGGAGGCCAGCGCCTGGTAGACGCGGTCACCGAGACCGGCGGCGCCGATCACGGAGGCGATGACGGCCATCGACAGGGCCATCATGATCGTCTGGTTGAGTCCGAGCATGAGTTCCTTGCGGGCCAGCGGGATGCGCGCGGTCAGCAGCCGCTGGCGGGCGGTGGTGCCGAGCGACTCGACCGCCTCCAGCACCTCCTTGTCGGCGCCCTGGAGGCCGAGCGCGGTGAGGCGGGCCATGGGCGGTGCGGCGTAGACGACGGTGGCGAGGACGGCGGCGGGTACGCCCATGCCGAAGACCAGGACGACCGGGAGGAGGTAGGCGTAGGCGGGCATGACCTGCATGGTGTCCAGGACCGGGCGCAGGACCTTGTCCATGCGGCGGGACAGTCCGGCGGCGAGCCCCAGCAGGACGCCGACGACGACCGAGGCGAGCACGGCGACGACCATCAGGGCGAGGGTCTGCATGGTGGGGACCCACATGCCGAGCAGACCGCAGGCCAGGAAGGCCGCGGTGGTGCCCAGGGCCAGCCGGACGCCGGCGACGCGCCAGGCCACGAGGGCGCCGAGCGCGGTGACACCGGCCCAGCCGGCGCCGAGCAGGACGAGGTAGACGGCGCGTACGGAGATCACGACCGCGTTGCTGACGTAACCGAAGCCGTAGAGGAACAGCGGGTGGCTGTCGCGGTTGTCGATGATCCAGTCGCTCGCGCTGCCGAGCGGCTTGGTGAGGTCGACGGTGAGGGCGGCGGGCCAACTGCCGCTGGCCCAGCGGGCGTTGGCCAGGGGGACCAGGATCGCGGCGGCGAGGGCGATGAGCAGGAGCTTGTGGACCGCGCGGTGCTTGAGCAGACCGGTGGGCAGGGCGCGGGGCGTGGACGCGGTGACGGTGGCCATCAGACCGCCTCCTTGCGGAGCTCCGTTCCGGAGGCTCCCCCGGGGAGCTCCGTTCCGGCGACCACACCGAGCAGGCGCTCGTGGTCGACGACGCCGAGGCAGCGTCCGTTCTCCACGACGCACGCCGGCCGGCCGCTGCCGGCGACGACCTTGATGGCGTCGGCGACGACGGCGTCGGGGGCGAGGGCGCCGGGGTGGGCCGGGCCCGCGCAGTCGCCCGGCTTCATGGCCCGGCGGACCGTCATGACCTGCTCGCGCGGCACGTCCCGGACGAACTCGCGGACGTAGCCGTCGGCCGGGGAGCCGACGATCTCCTCCGGGGTGCCGAGCTGGACGACCTTGCCGTCGCGCATCAGGGCGATCCGGTCGCCGAGCTTCAGCGCCTCGTTCAGGTCGTGGGTGATGAAGACCATCGTGCGGCCCTCCTCGCGGTGCAGGCGCACGACCTCCTCCTGCATGTCCCGCCGGATCAGCGGGTCGAGGGCGCTGAACGGCTCGTCGAAGAGGAGGACCTGCGGGTCCACCGCGAGGGCCCGCGCGAGACCGACGCGCTGCTGCTGGCCGCCGGAGAGCTGGGAGGGCTTGCGCTGCTCCATGCCCTCCAGGCCCACCTTGGCGACGACCTCGGCGGCCCGTGCCCGGCGCTCGGCCTTGCCGACGCCCTGGACCTCCAGGCCGTAGGCCACGTTGTCGAGGACCGTGCGGTGCGGGAGCAGGCCGAAGTGCTGGAAGACCATCGCGGCGCGGTGCCGGCGCAGTTCGCGCAGCCGGGACTTGTCCATCGCGCGGACGTCCTCGCCGTCGATGCAGATGGTGCCGGCCGTCGGCTCGATGAGCCGGGTCAGACAGCGCACCAGCGTGGACTTGCCGGAGCCGGACAGGCCCATGACGACGAAGACCTCGCCCTTGCGGACGTCGAAGCTCACGTCACGGACGGCGGCCGTGCAGCCGGTCTGCGCGCGCAGGTCGGCGGGGGCCAGGGCGGACAGCTCGGCGTCCTCGGGGACGCGCTCCGCCTTGGGGCCGAAGACCTTCCACAGCCCGTCGACGGAGAACACTGCGTTGTCCGTCGTCGGCGGCTTCTCCATGGTCGCGGTCGTACTCATCACGCACCACCTCCCAGCAGGTCCACGGCTTTCTCACCGACCATGAGCACCCCGATCATCGGGTTCACGGCGGTCATGGTCGGGAACACGGACGCGTCCGCGATGCGGATGCCGTCCAGACCGCGGATCCTCAACTCGGGATCCACCACGGCCAGTTCGTCGTCGGCGGCGCCCATGCGGCAGGTGCCCGCCGGGTGGTAGACGGTGTGCGCGACCTTGCGCGCGTACTCGCTGAGCTCCTCGTCACCGGTGATGTCCGGGCCGGGGCACACCTCGCGCTTGAGCCAGCCGGCGAGCGGTTCGGTCGCCGCGATCTCGCGGGCGATCCTGATCCCGTCGACGAGGGTGCGGCCGTCGTAGTCGTCCTCGTCGGTGAAGTAGCGGAAGTCGAGGGCCGGCTTGACCTCCGGGTCCGCGCTGGTCAGGTACAGGCGGCCGCGGCTCTTCGGCTTGGGGATGTTCGGGGTCATCGAGACGCCGTACGCCGGGCGTTCGTAGCCGAGGCGCTCCGGGTTGTCGGTGAAGGGGACCTGGTAGAAGTGGAACATCAGGTCAGGGCCCGGGTGTTCGGGGTCGCGGCGCACAAACAGGCCCGCGTCGGAGTCCATCGCGGAGTTCTCGGGGATCGGTCCGTTCGTCTCCCAGACGATGACCGACTCGGGGTGGTCGAGGAGGTTCTCGCCGACGCCCGGCAGGTCGAGGACGACCGGGATGCCGAGGGCTTCGAGGTCCTTGCGCGGGCCTATGCCGGAGTGCAGCAGCAGACGGGGCGAGTCGACGGCGCCCGCGCACAGGACGACCTCGCGGCGGGCCCTGATCAGGGTCTCCCGGCCGTCCTTGGAGCGCACGTGCACGCCCTGTGCCCGCGTGCCGTCCAGCTCCAGCTTGTACGCCCAGGTCTCCAGCAGGATGGTGAGGTTGGGCCGCTCGTCCATCACCGGGTGCAGATACGCCACCGACGCCGAGGAGCGCTTGTTGTTCTCGGGGTGGTAGGCCAGGTCGAAGAACCCGACGCCGTCGTCGAAGGGCTTCTTGTTGAAGCCCTCGACGCGCGGGACGTCGAGCGCCTTCTGCGCCGAGTCGACGAAGTCGCGGGCGATGGCGTTCCGGTCCTTCTCGTCGACCGGGACGATGTTGTTCTTCAGCCGGGCGTAGTACGCCTCCATGGGGACCGCGCCCCAGCCCTTGGCGCCGGCCTCCTCCCACTCGTCCCAGTCGGACGGCAGCGGCTTGAAGGCGATCAGGGTGTTGTGCGAGGAGCAGCCGCCGAGGACGCGGGCGCGGCTGTGCCGGATGTGGGAGTTGCCGCGCGGCTGTTCGGTGGTGGGGTAGTCGTAGTCGAGTTCGCCGCCGAGCAGGCCCATCCAGCGGCGCAGGGTGAGGACGTCGTCCCTGCCGACGTCACTGGGGCCGCCCTCGATGACGGCGACGGTGACGTCGGGGTTCTCGGTGAGGCGGGAGGCTATGACGGAACCTGCTGTTCCGCCGCCTATGACGACGTAGTCGTACTCCTGTTTGGACTCGGACATGGGGGTACTCCAGGGAAGTCTTGAGAGAGAGGGGAGGGAGCGAGTGGGTTCAGCCCGCGAACCAGCGGACCGGCTTCGGCGCGAGGTTCTGGTAGACGTGCTTGCTCTCGCGGTACTCGGCGAGGCCGGCGGGGCCGAGCTCGCGGCCCACCCCGCTCTTGCCGAAACCGCCCCACTCCGCCTGCGGGAGGTAGGGGTGGAAGTCGTTGATCCAGACGGTGCCGTGGCGCAGCCGGCCGGCGACCCGGCGGGCGCGTCCGGCGTCGGCGGTCCAGACGGCCCCCGCGAGGCCGTACTCGGTGTCGTTGGCGAGGGCGATCGCCTCGGCCTCGGTGCGGAAGGTCTCGACGGTGAGGACCGGGCCGAAGACCTCCTCCCGCACGACCCGCATCTCGCGGTGGCAGCGGTCAAGGACGGTCGGCTCGTAGAAGTAGCCGCTCTCCGGGCGCTCCGGGGCGGGCTTGGGGCGCTGGCCGCCGGAGCGCAGCACCGCACCCTCCTCCAGCGCGGAGGCGACGTAGGACTCGACCTTGGCGCGCTGCTGCTCGGAGACCAGCGGGCCGCACTCGACACCGTCCTCGGTGCCGCGGCCGAGGCGGATCTTCGAGGCACGGCGGGCGAGTTCGGCGACGAAGCGGTCGCGGACCGACTCCTCGACGATGAGGCGGCCGCCCGCGGAGCACACCTGGCCGCTGTGGATGAAGGCGGCGTTGAGGGCCTGGTCGACGGCGGTGTCGAAGCCCTCAGGGGTGGCGCAGGCGTCGGCGAAGACCACGTTGGGGTTCTTGCCGCCGAGTTCGAGGGCGACCTTCTTGACCGAGACGGCGGCCGCCTGCGCGACCTTGGTGCCGCTGACCAGGCCGCCGGTGAAGGAGACCAGGTCCACGTCGGGGTGCTCGGCGAGCCGGGCGCCGACGGTGTGGCCGGGGCCGGTCACGATGTTGGCGACCCCTTGCGGCAGCCCGGCCTCGACCAGCAGCTCGATGAGCGCGATGGTCGTCATCGGGGTGATCTCGCTCGGCTTGACCACGAAGGTGTTGCCGGCCGCGAGCGCCGGGGCGATCTTCCAACTGGCCTGGAGGAGCGGGTAGTTCCAGGGGGTGATCAGCGCGCACACGCCGACGGGTTCGTGGACGACGACACTGTGGACGTCGGTCGAGCCGGCGTCGACGACCCGGCCGGGCGACTCGCCGGCGACCAGGTCGGCGAAGTAGCGGAAGGCGTCGGCGACACAGTCGATGTCGACCCGGCCCTCCTCGACGGTCTTGCCCGCGTCCCGGCTCTCCAGCAGGCCGAGTTCTTCGCGGTCGCGTACGAGAAGATCGGCGACGCGGCGCAGCAGTGCGGCGCGTTCGGCGACGGGGGTGAGCGGCCAGGGGCCCTGTCCTGAGTCGAAGGCCCGGCGGGCGGCGTCGACCGCCAGGTCGGTGTCCTTCTCGTCACCCTCGGCGACCACGGCGAACGGCCGCGCGTCGGCGGGGTCGAGGATCTCGCGGGTGGCTCCGGAGACGGCTGCGCGCCATTCGCCGCCCGCGTGGATGGTGTGCGGCTCCCGCCGCGCGTGCTGTCCGGCCATGATCGGTGTTGCCTTCCGTTCCTGTTCGGTTCCCCTGTGTCACACGGGTGTCACTCACGGGGACCGTCGTCGCATGCCCCAGCGCCTCGATTGCATGCGCAATCGATGGCTGAAAGTGCGCTGGCTCACTGAAATTGCGGACAAACAGGATGAAAAGCACCACGTCGGGTGTGTGCCGGGCGCCGGTTCAGTCGATCGACGCCGGGTCGCAGGCGTAGGAGGCGCAGAAGCCGGAGAGAGCGGTGGTCAGCAGTTCCAGTTCGTCCTGGCCGCCGTCCTCCTCCAGGCCGTACGCGGCGACCGCGTAGATCAGGCCGTCCTGGGCGACGAACCGCTCGTCGTAGACGTGCCAGGGGCCGACGTCCGGTTCACCGCTGAGGGAGTCGGCCCGGTACTCCAGGCGTTCGCCGGTGAACCCGGCCTCCGCCACGGGCTGGAGGCCGAGCTGCTCGAAGCCGTCCGGCTTGGGGGTGTCGGAGGAGAGGTACAGCTCGAAGGACGCCTCCGGGGACTCCTCCGCGACCTGGTACACCTGGAGCCTTCGTTCGCCGTCCGCGCTGCGGTAGTTGACCACGTCGATGCCGTACTGGGACGCCTTGGTGGTGCGCGACCAGCCCAGCGGCCGTGCGATGCGGAAGCCCTCGGCGTCCTCGAACAGCTCGTATCCGGGCGGGAGTTCGGGCGTCGAGGCGAGCGGGGAGGGCGTGTCCCCGGTCGGCGAGGGGGTCGGTGAGTCGTCGGGGCCGCTCTGCTGCGAGACGGCTCCCGTGGGCGTGGGGCTCGCGTCGACGGCCTTGTCGTCCTCGTCCCCGCCGCCGACGACGAACGTCAGCACCAGGGCCACGGTGACACCGACGGCGGCGACCCCTGCGAGCGCGGACCACAGGACGCGGCGGTCCTTCCGGGCGGAGGGCTCGGCGACGGCCGTGCCGGCGGTCGACCAGGCCGCCCCCGACCACTCGGCCGACGGGACGCCACCGATCTGCTCGGCCGACGGCACGGATCCGTTACCGATCTGCTCGGCCGACGTGACGGATCCGCCACCGATCCGCTCGGCCGAGGACCAGCCGCCGCCCGGGGTGCCGGGCCCGTGCCAGGTACTGCCGTCACCGGCACCGGGCCAGCCGGCGGGAGGGGCCGGCGGAGGCGGGACGGAGGGCGCCGGCGGTTCCGCGGAGCCGGACCCCGCGGCCGTCCGTGCGTCCGGCTCCGCCCCGGCCGCCGGCGGCCAGACGGGCACGGTGGGCTCCGCGGAGGGCGTGGCGGTCCCGCCCGCCGACGGCATCGCGTCCGGCCGGGGCGGGGGCGGCGGAGTGACCGGACCGGTCGCGGACCCGCTCCCGTCCCCGTCCTCCCACCGCTGGGTCTCCTCGTTCCAGTACCGCACTCCCCCGCTCATGGCGTCCCCTTCCCACTCACCGCGTCCCCCCGTTCGCACCCGTGCCGTGCGGGCCGGCTCACCGCGCCCGCACAGACCGGCACCGTACCCCCGCGCTCACAACCCGAGCAGCCCGGCCACCGCTCCCGCCGACGCGACCAGGCCGACCAGCGCCTGCGAGTCGTCCAGCAGCGCCCGCAGGCGCTCCCGGCGGGTCGGCCCCGCCTGCCCCGTCGTGACGATCTCCTCCTCCGTCTCGGCCAGCGCGCTGTCCAGCGCGGCCGTCTCGTCGGTGGCCCGCAGCCGCGTGAGGTCCGCGCGCAGTTCCCGTACGGCGGTCAGGAGCGCCTCGGCCGTTTCGTCCCGCTGGGGCGCCGTGCCGTGGTGGCTCTCGGCGTGCGCGTGGCTGCCGATCGCGAAGGTGCTGCCGTGGACACCACCGCTGATGCTGACGCCTGGTTCATCCGTTGCCATTGCCGCTGGTTCCCTTCTGTGAGGCGGTCCCCGCGCCGCCGGTGGTGGAGAACGCGGACGCGTGCGGGCCCGCCGCGAACGTGCTGCCGTGGACACCGCCCTCGACATGCACGCCGTTGTTGATGTTCACGATCTTCTGGACGAACTCGCCGGTCTCGTAACCGGATTCGGCCAGCGCCGTGAGCACGCCGTGCGCGACCCGGTCCTGGACGCTCCTGAGGTAGCGGTAGGCGTCCATGTCCTGGAAGAGGGACCCCTCGTCCGCCGAACCGAGCTCGCGCACCGACAGCGCCGGGCCGTCGGGCAGCGCGCCCGCGTAGCCGCCGGTCATCAGCTTCCACGCGTAGGCCACGCCCCTGCCGAGGGTGGCGAGGGAGCGGGCCGCGGAGCCCGGCACCCGGGCCACCGCCCAGGCCGCCTTGCCGAGCACGTTGTTGTGCCGGTAGGTGTGCGCCGCGCGGTCGGCGTCCTTGAAGTCCTCGCGCACCGGCAGCAGGACGTGCGGGGCGATCTCCAGCATGAGCATCCGGCCCTGGGTGTGGACGCGCACGAAGACCGTGACGACCAGCTCCTCCTCCCAGCCGCCGACCCGGATGCGCAGGAAGTGCCGCCGCTTCTCGGCACCCTCCTCGACCGCGCGGGCCCGGTGGTCCTCGAAGGCCTGCGGGTGGTACGGCGCCTCCTCGCGGCGGCGCAGCCCCTCAGCGGGCAGGAACACGCACTCGTCGATCTCCAGCCAGCGCAGCCGGTCGCGGACCGTGTGCCCGGCGAACTCCGAGGGCAGCCTCAGCTGTTCGAGCAGCGGGCGGATCTTCTCCAGGACCGCCCGGTTGTTCAGCGGGAGCTGCTCCTTCCTGCTCTCGTCGGGCCGCAGCTCGACGGCGAGCACCCAGGTCTCGTAGGCGTACCCGGCACCGCAGAAGGGCCGCTTCTCGTGGTACATGACCAGCGGCGCGTGCTGCTCGGTCCGGATGCGGTCCTTGAGCCGCTGGAACCGCTGCCCCTCGGCGCGCTCGGCCGGGTCGCCGGCCGCGTCCGGGAAGCGCTGCGGGGAGAGTTCGGCGCCGACCGCCCTGGCGAACTGGCCGCGCTGGGCGGCCACGCACACCGCGATCAGCGCGAACACGACGATCACCAGCCAGGCCTGCAGCGGCCCGACCAGATCACCGACCCCGTCGAAGTCGGGGAAGAGCAGATCGGACAGGTCGGACGAGTCGCCGTAGGAGCCGTAGGAATCGCCGTAGCCGTAGGAGTCGCCGAAGGAGCCCGAGCCGCCGTACGACGAGTCGTCCTCGCCGCCGCCGAACGCGACCACGAGGGCCAGGACGAGGAACATCGCGAAGACCAGACGCCCCCACCAGCGCATGACGAAGGCGGGCAGGCGCCGGTACAGCGGCGGGTTCGCGCCCTTGCCCCGGACCCAGGAGGCGGCCGCGAGCAGCAGGCTGGGGCCGAGGAACACGAACAGCAGTCCGCCGGTCAGCGGCAGCCCGATCACCCACAGGCCCAGGATCAGGCCGGCCCACAGCAGCTCCTGGCGCCGGGCGCGCAGCGCGTGCGCGAGCACCCGGGCCGCGTCGAGGCCGAGCGAGGGCGCCACGATCCGCTGTTCGTTCAGGTGGAGCTGCTCGATGACCCGGTCCCGGTAACCGGAATCCAGGTAGGTGCCCGCGCACAGCAGCCGGGTCGCCTCGCTCGCGTGCGGCGGCGTGACCGGGCCCGGCGGTGCCGACTGCGGTTGCCGAGGCACAGATGTAGTGGTCACGCGACTCCCCCGATGCGTGCAAAGTCCTTGCGCATGTCACCTGTTGACAAACCATCAGCATAGAGGTGCCGGTGGGTCCGGGAAACCGGAATCCGGTACCCGCGGACGCCACCGTATTCCTGGACGCCACCGCATTCCTTTGACTACAGTCAAAGATTATGGATCCGGTGTCGACACAGCACGTGGCGGAGTTCCGCCGGTTCAACCGCTACTTCACCCGCCGCATCGGCGCCCTGGACGACCACTACCTCGGCCAGGACCGCCCGCTCGGCGAGGCGCGGCTGCTGTTCGAGATCGGCGACGGGGTCTCGCTGCGCGAGCTCAGGACCCGGCTCGGGCTGGACGCCGGATACCTGAGCCGGATGGCGAAGACCCTCCAGGCGCAGGGCCTGGTCCGGATCAGCGTCCACCCGGACGACAGCCGGCTGCGCAGGGTCGAGCTGACCCGCGCCGGACGGACCGAGCTCAAGGAGCAGAACCGCCGGGCCGACGCCCTCGCCGCCGGCCTGCTCGACGGACTCAGCCCGGCCCAGCGCGACCGGCTCACCGAGGCGATGAGCACCGCCCAGCGCCTGCTGCGCCTGGCCGGCATCACCGTGGCGCCGGTGGACGGCGCCGCCCCCGACGCCCGCGCCTGCCTCGACGCCTACGCCGCCGACATCGACGCCCGCTTCCCCGAGGGCTTCGACCCGTCCGACCTGGTGCGCCCCGAGGAGGTCTCCGGGGCCGCGGGCGCGTTCTTCGTGGCGTACGAGGAGGGGCGCCCGGTGGGCTGCGGTGCGCTGCGGCGGCTGGAACCGGGCGTCGGCGAGCTCCGCCATGTGTGGGTGCACCCGGACGCCCGCCGCCTGGGCCTGGCCCGCCGGATCCTCTCCGCCCTGGAGACGGAGGCAGCCGCCCGCGGCCTGACCGTGCTGCGGCTCGACACGCACGCGTCCCTCACCGAGGCGCAGACGATGTACCGGGCGTGCGGCTACACGGAGATCCCGCCGTACAGCGAGCACGCCTACGGCGACCACTGGTTCGAGAAGCGGCTGTCCGGCCCGGCGAACTGACCACCCGGCCTGCGGGATCCGGAGAATCGCGCACTATCGCGTCCGGTCGGGAACGAGTACTATCGCGTTCGGCTTGTCACCACGGTGACGGGCCAACCACCCCAGCCCGCGCCCCAGTTGAACCGAGGAGCCGCCGTGCCCTCCCTGCTGAACCCGGTCTTCGGCCTGCTGATGCTCCGCCAGGGGACCGGGGGCGACCCGCTCGCCGACTCCGAAGTCCGGCCCGGCCCCGCCCCGCGCACGTGTGCGCGTCGCGCGGCCACGAGCCGTCCGGCGCGGTCGGGTTGTACGTCCCGGGCGACACCGCAGCGGCGGCGGCACGCCGGGCCGCGGCGGGCCGGCCGATGCGGATCGGCGGGCGTCAGGGCGCTCAGCGGCACTCCGTGTCCGCCGGGCAGAAGGAGGCCAGCGCCCTGGTGAGCGGCTCGCGCACCAGGGCGGGCGTGAGCGAGGCGGGGCCGGCCGAGCGGATCGCGTACAGCGTCCCGTCGGCGGCCTGGAAGCGGTGGTCGACGACCCGGCGGGCACCGAGGTCCGCGTCGTCGTAGCGGTAGACGAGCTCGGCCCAGGTGGTGCCCGTGGCGCGGTCGAGGACCCGGTAGCCGGGCCGGCGCGCGAAGCCGTAGCCGGGGTCGTTCTCGGCCAGTTCGAGGGACTGGGCCGGGGTGTCCTCGGCGATCCGGAAGACCTGGAGCCGGCGGCCGTCGTCGGGGGCGTCGTAGACGACGACCGGGGCGGACCGGCCCTGCTTCTCGCTGCGGGTCCAGCCCCGGGGGACGTCGACGGAGTAGCCGACGGGGTCGTACACCCGGCGGTATCCCGCGGCCGTGGACGCGGAGGGCGACGGGGACGAGGAGGACGACGGGGCCGTGACGCTCGGCGCCGGTCCGGCGTCCGCGGGGGTGCCGGAGCCGAGGGAGGTGTCCCGCAGGAACCACCAGACACCGGCCCCCACCGAGACCCCGACCAGGACGGCCACCGCGAGGGCGACGAACACCCGGCGGACCCGATGGGGCGCGTGCGCGGGACCCGGAGCGGCCGGTGTCCAGAGCGGGACGGGCGAGGCCTGGGTGCCGGCCGTCGCCCAGGGCGGCGCGAAGGAGGTCTGCGTCTCCGCGGAGGCCCACGGCGGAGCGGTCCCCGCCTCCCCCGAGCTCCAGGCCGACCGGCCCCTCTCCTCGCTCGGCCCGTGTCCCGCTCCGGAACCCGAGCTGTAGCCGTTCCAGCCGTTCATGGCGAACCCCCCGTATCACCCCACCGGGTAAGACTTCGACCGTAGGGCGGAAAACGGCCACGGGCCCTGTTCCGGGGGGAACCGGAACAGGGCCCGTGCAGGCTCGTGACAGAGCTGTGGAGAAACCTCAGATGAGGCCGAGGGCGCGGACCGCCTCGCGCTCCTCCTCCAGCTCCTTGACGGAGGCGTCGATACGGGCGCGGGAGAACTCGTTGATGTCCAGGCCCTGGACGATCTCGTGGGAGCCGTCCTTCGTGGTGACCGGGAAGGAGGAGATGAGGCCCTGCGGGACGCCGTAGGAACCGTCCGACGGGATGCCCATGGAGGTCCAGTCGCCGTCCGCGGTGCCGTTGACCCAGGTGTGGACGTGGTCGATGGCGGCGTTGGCGGCCGAGGCGGCGGAGGACGCGCCACGGGCCTCGATGATCGCGGCACCGCGCTTGGCGACGGTCGGGATGAAGTCCTCGGCCAGCCACTTCTCGTCGTTGACGGTCTCGGCGGCGTTCTTGCCGGCGATGGTGGCGTGGAAGATGTCCGGGTACTGGGTGGCGGAGTGGTTGCCCCAGATGGTCAGCCGCTTGATGTCGGCGACCGTCGAACCCGTCTTCTTCGCGAGCTGGGTCAGCGCGCGGTTGTGGTCCAGGCGGGTCATCGCGGTGAAGCGCTCGGCCGGTACGTCCGGGGCGGCGGCCTGGGCGATCAGCGCGTTGGTGTTGGCCGGGTTACCGACCACCAGGATCTTCACGTCGTCCGCGGCGTGGTCGTTGATGGCCTTGCCCTGCGGCTTGAAGATGCCGCCGTTGGCCTCCAGGAGGTCGCCGCGCTCCATGCCCTTGGTGCGGGGGCGAGCGCCGACGAGCAGACCGACGTTGGTGCCGTCGAAGGCGACGTTCGGGTCGTCCGTGATGTCGATGCCCGCGAGCAGCGGGAAGGCGCAGTCGTCGAGCTCCATGGCGGTGCCCTCGGCGGCCTTGAGCGCGGGGGTGATCTCCAGGAGGCGGAGCTTGACCGGCACGTCCGCGCCGAGCAGCTGGCCGGAGGCGATGCGGAAGAGCAGGGCGTAACCGATCTGGCCGGCCGCGCCGGTGACGGTGACGTTCACGGGAGTGCGGGTCATGGCGTTCTCCGTATGACAGCTGGCGGTGGGGCGTCCCTGCCCCGGACGTTTGATCGATCTCTCGGCGTCAAGAGATCTCCAGCGGTCAGGCTATCGCGCATCCGGGGACCCGAACGTCCGGGTCCGTGTGGCCCACCCCACAAACGGCCGCCCCGACAGAAGAGGCGGCCGCCCGTCCGGGAGAGGGGGGACGGAAGCGGCCGCCGTATGGGGGTACCGGTGTCCGGACTCCCGTGGGGGTAGGTTTCGCGTGCCCAGGATTCAGCGGCCCATGCACACTCCTCGAAGATTCACCCGTGCACCCGTGCACCCGTCCACCCGTCAGTCGGTGCACCCCTGCTGTCCGGAAGCCAGGGTCACACACGCCTTCGCCTCGCCCGCGTCCTTCACGGCGACCATCGGCGTGTAGGCGATCGTGTCCCCGGCCTCGGTGATGCTGCCGCTCTGCTCGGCCGCCTTGCCCGCGCTCACCTCGACCTTGTCGCCCTGCCCGGCCTGGGTGACCCGCCCCCAGGCCGCCCCGCACGTCTTGCTGTAGCGCACCTCGAGGACGGTCGCCCCCACGGTCGCGGTCTTGGCGGTCGTCACCAGATTGCCGCTGCACCCCATGGCCTCGGCGTCCTTCCCGGTGCAACCCTGGCCACTGCACTTCACTCCGGCGGGCAGCGAGACGCTCGCGCTGGCGGACGGCGACGGCGACTTCCCGGTCTGGTTCTTCTCGTCCCCGCCCGGGTCGGTCAGGTAGAACACGGCGGCGACCACGACGAGCACCCCGACGACCCCCGCGAGGAACATCGTCAGCCGCCGCTTGCCCCCGCCGGAACCGCCGGAACCACCGGGACCACCGGGAACGCCGGAGCCACCGGACACCCCCTCACCCGGACGTGCGTCCTGCGGCGGGCCGTACGGCCCCGGCGCCCCCGGGGTACGTCCCGCACCGTCCGGCGAGACCGGTGCGGCCGGTGCGGCCGGTGCCGGGCGCCCCGGCGCCTGGGACGGCCCCTGGTACCCGGCCATGCCCCAGGAGTTGCCCCCCGAGGAGGCCCCGCGCCGCGCCTCGGCGCTGTCGTTCTCCGACGCCACCGGCTGGGGCGGCACCGTGGGGGCGACCCCCGCCGGTCCCGCGATCCCCGGCGTCGCCGTCGCGCTGCCGCTCTTGCGGGCCGTCTTGCTGCCCTTGGCGTTCGCGGGCGGGGCCCCGAACTCGCCGAGCGCGGCGCGCGCCTGGGAGATCCGGATGGCCTCCATGGTCATGTCGTGGCGCATCTCCGAACGGCTCCAGGCGCGTTCGGCGAGCTCCCACATCGTGGTCAGGTGAATGGGATTGGTGCCGGTGACCTCGGCCAGGGCGACGATCGCGCCCTTCGGCGCGAGCAGCCGACCGTTGAGATACCGGTCCCAGGACGTCTTGCTGTAACCCGTGCGGTCGGCGACGGCCGCGATGCTCAGGCCGCTGCGGTCCACGAGCCGCCGCAGCTGGCTCGCGAACTCCCTGACCTGCGGATCCAGTTCATCCGGCAAGGCCCTCCAACGAGGCATTGCTCCCCCTCTTTCCCCCCGGTCGGTGCTGGCTGTTCCCCGCTCTTCCCCGTGCCACAAGGATCTCAGCTCCCCGGGTGGGGGCGCACGGGAGCATCCGCAAGTTCGACACGTTAGTCGTGTCGTCGAACATCTCCATATCAAAGACGCAAACTTGTCGATACATCGTCACAGGCGGAACACACCGGAGATAACGGCCGCCACGGAGGTCCCGGATCACCCGGACGCAACGGCACCGGCCACCCCGAGCAGCAGGAGGAGGACGAGCAGCAGCGCGGCGGACAGCAGCAGGCGGTTCATGCCGCTCGTGCGCTCGGCGGGGGGCTCGTCCCACCACGGCAGCGTGGGGTCGTCCTCGTACCGTTCCCCGCTCGCGCTCTCCTCCTCGGCGGTCCGCGCGGGGGCCGCCGCCGGGCGGGGCCAGGCCTGGACCGCCAGTTCCCAGCGCACCCCGAGGCGTTCGGCGTCGGTGGTGTCGAGGCCCGCGATCCGGCACAGGGCGGCGACGGCCTGGCGGGGCGGGGGCTGGCCGGCGTTGAGATAGCGGTGCCAGGAGGACTTGCTGTACGCAGTGCGGGCGCCGAGCGCGACGAGGCTGAGCCCCGTGCGGTCCTTGAGCCGCCTGAGCTGCTCCACGAAGTGCCGCACCTCCGGTGGCAGATCGTCGGGCAGCGCCTGCCAGCCACTCATCGCGCACCTCCGTGGCGTCCTCACCTGCTTCCAGGCAAGTGACGACGTCAGGGGCCTGATCGGTTCCTGGCCGGGGGCCGGCTGTGGCAGGTCGCGCACACCGTGCCGGAACGGTCACCGCTGTGCCACAGCGGACTGACAGCCGTTGAACAGGGTGTTCGCGGCACGGGAGGCTGGGTGGTGACGGCGGTCCGTCCCTCGTCGGGGGTGGGGGCGGACCGCCGGCCCGCACGGGGTCAGCTGTTGCTGACCGTGAAGTGCAGGGTGTCCTTGAGGAAGGGGATCTCCAGCCAGGGGTTCGGCTGCACCATCATCGCCAGCAGGACGATCGCGGTGCCGAGCACGCCGTAGGTGGCGATGTCGGTGAAGCGGGAGCGCACGGCGAGCATGCCGACGTCCGGCAGCAGCCAGCGCAGCACGGCACCGGCGAGCAGGGCGTGACCGATGAACAGGGTGCCCCAGCGGAACTGGTCGAGGGCCGTCAGCAGCAGCCCGAGCCCCACCACCGCCAGCACGGAGAGCACCGGCCACTGCCGGGCGGGCGCCGGGGCGTCCCGCGGTGCGGCGCGGCCGCCGCCCTCGGGCCGCGCGGTGTCCCTGGTGAACAGCGGAAACCGCCGTGTCGCCCGCCGCGGCCGCCCGTCGACGTCGGGAGCGCTGATCGCGTCCCGTACGACCATCTCGGCCTCCGCGCCGGGCTCCGCCGCCTCCTCCGAAACACCGTCGGTGTCCCGGACCACGCCTGCTTCTCCCGTCCCGGCCTCCCGGCCCGCGCCCGGCGCGGACTTCCGCACCGACCCCGCCGACGCACCGGCCGCCTCAGCCCCGGCACCGTCGCGTCCGCGCGTCCCGCCGGACACCACGCCTGCCTCCTCCCGGCCCCGCTCACCGGACGACGGACCACCCCGCTCACCGGACGCGCGCTCCGCGCCCCCGGCCGACTCGCGAGCCCCGGCGCCGTCCTCGCCGGACCGGGAGGTCTCCGCCGCGGTCGTCGCTCCCCGCTGTCGGGGGTCCCGTGCCTCAGCCGACACTGCGCTCCGCCGCCTCGACCACGTTGACGAGCAGCTGGGCGCGGGTCATCGGGCCGACGCCGCCGGGGTTCGGGGAGATGAAGCCGGCGACCTCGGCGACACCGGGGTGGACGTCGCCGACGATCTTCCCCTCGGCGTTGCGCGAGACACCGACGTCGAGCACCGCGGCGCCCGGCTTCACGTCCTCGGGGCGGATCAGGTGGGCGGAACCCGCGGCGGCGACGATGATGTCCGCGCGCCTGAGGTGCGAGGACAGGTCACGGGTGCCGGTGTGGCACTGGGTCACCGTCGCGTTCTCGCTGCGCCGGGTCAGCAGCAGCGGCATCGGGCGGCCGATCGTCACGCCACGGCCGACGACCACCACCTCCGCGCCCTTGGTCTCGACGCCGTAGCGGCGCAGCAGGGTGAGGACGCCGTTGGGGGTGCAGGGCAGCGGCGCCGGCTCGTTGAGGACGAGGCGGCCGAGGTTCATCGGGTGCAGCCCGTCCGCGTCCTTGTCCGGGTCCATGAGCTCCAGGATGCGGTTCTCGTCGATGCCCTTGGGGAGCGGCAGCTGGACGATGTAACCGGTGCACGCCGGGTCGTCGTTCAGTTCGCGGACGACGGCCTCGATCTCCTCCTGGGTGGCCGTCTCGGGCAGTTCGCGCTGGATGGAGGCGATGCCGACCTCCGCGCAGTCGCGGTGCTTGCCGGCGACGTACTTCTGGCTGCCGGGGTCGCTCCCGACGAGGATCGTGCCGAGGCCGGGCGTGACGCCCTTCTCCTTCAGCGCCGCCACGCGGGCGGTCAGATCGGACTTGATCGCGGCTGCGGTGGCCTTGCCATCGAGAATCTGGGCGGTCATGACCCCATCCTCCCGGATGACCCGGCCCCGGTTCCAATCCGGGTTCCACCAGGGCCCCTGCCAAGATCGGCGAGGTTGCACTTGCACAACACATACCGAATGAGGCTGGACAACAACACACCTGCCTAGAACGATGTCTGGCGCAGTATCGCGGTTGGTGTTCGGGGGGCAGACCGCTCAACCATGACGTTCCTCCGCGCAGTCCGCATTGTCCCCAGCACGGCCAACGGAGGATCACCATGAGTTTCGGCTCGCCCAACAACCCTTACGAAAAGCCGCAGAACCCCCAGCAGCCGCCGCAGCAGCCCGGCTACGGCTACCCGCAGCAGCAGCCGCCCCAGCAGCCGGGCTACGGCTACCCGCAGCAGGCCCCCCAGGGCGTGCCGCCGCAGCAGGGCTACCCGCAGCAGCAGGGTTACCCGCAGCAGCCCGGTTACGGCTACCCGCAGGCGCCGCAGGTCCCGGCCTCCGCCTACGGCTACCCGCAGCAGCCGGGCTACGGCGCCCAGCCGCCCTACGCCAACTGGGGCCAGCGCTTCCTCGGCACCCTGGTGGACATGCTGGTCTTCGCGGTCCCGTACATCCTGGTCATCGTCGGTGCCAACGCCAAGACCGCGGCTCTGTCGCTGATCGGCGGCCTCGCGCTGCTCGGTCTCGCGATCTACCAGCTGATCATCGAGGGCAAGAACGGCCAGACGCTCGGCAAGAAGGCCCTCGGCATCCGCCTGGTCCGGGAGAGCGACGGTCAGCCCCTCGGTGTCGGCATGGCCTTCGTGCGCCGTCTCGCGCACTTCCTGGACAGCCTCGCGTGCTACCTCGGCTGGCTGTGGCCGGCCTGGGACGCCAAGCGCCAGACCTTCGCCGACAAGGTCTGCTCGTCCATCGTGATCCGGACGCACTGAGCACCGCCGCACCGCGAACGAGGGCGCGTCTGCACGTCGCCCTCCCACCACGTCTTCCCCGGGGCCGTGTCACACCGTGACACGGCCCCGGTGCGTCCGCCCTGGCGCGTTCGCCCCGTATCCCGGCACTGCCCGCCGACGGGGCGCTAGCCTCTCCTGAGTCAACTGGTGTGACGCCAGAGCACGTTGAGCGAAGAAGAGGCAGGTCGGGGGGACCGTGACAGACATATCGGCGGCCGAGGGGACCGCGCTGCGGCAGGCGGGCGCGGTCCCGCTGCTGCTCGCCGATCCCAGGCGCATCGGACCCTACGTCCCGCTCGGGCTGCTGGGCAGCGGTGGCATGGGCCGGGTCTATCTGGCCCGGCGCGCCGACGACGCCCCCGGCCTCGCCGCCGTGAAGGTGATCCGGCCCGAGTACGCCGAGGGCCCCGACTTCCGGCGGCGCTTCGAGCGGGAGGCCGCCGTGCACGGGCGGGTGCGCACCCCGCGCGCTCCGCACCTGCTGGGCACCGGGTTCGACGACGCGCTGCTGTGGATGGCCACCGAGTACCTGCCCGGCCTCAGCCTCGCCGAGGCCGTCCGCGAGTGCGGGCTGCCGGGCCCGGCCGGGGTGTGGCGGCTGGTGGCGGAGCTCGGGGAGGCCCTGTCGGCGCTGGCCGCCGCCGGGGTCGTGCACCGCGACCTCAAGCCCTCCAACGTGATCCTGTCCCCCCGGGGCGCGCACGTCATCGACTTCGGCATCTCCCGCGCGGCCGACAGCAGCGCGATCACCTCGACCGGCAACCGGGTCGGCACGGCCGCCTACATGGCGCCCGAGTATCTGCGCGAGGGCCGCTGCGACGCCGCCTCCGACGTCTTCTCCCTCGGCTGCACCATCGTCTACGCCGCGACGGGGCACGCCCCCTTCGGTGACGGGACCGGTGTGGACGTCATGCACCGGGTCGCCTTCGAGGCACCCGACACCGAGGTGATGGCCGAACTCGCCCGGGCGGACACGGCGTTGGCCGCCCTGCTGGCCGCCTGCCTGGCCAAGGACCCCGCCGGGCGCCCCGCCCCGCGGCAGCTGATCGACGCGGCCACGGCCGCCGGGCACGGCCGCGCCTCCGACTGGCACGCACCGCTGGCCGTCCGGCTCCGCGAGCGGCAGCAGGGGTGCGCGGTGCTGGAGAACGCGCCCGTCCGGCAGTCCCCCCACTTCCGCACCCCCCTGGAACCGGTGCTCGCGCCGGTTGCCGTGCCGGCCGCCGGGAGGGGCAGGCGGCACAGGTCCCTGCTGGCCGCCGTCGCGGGCCTCGCCGTCGGGGCCGTGGCCGTCGGCGCGTTCCTCCTCACCCGCCCCGGCGACACCCCGGCCGCCGCCGCCCCGAAGGGCTCCGGCAGCGTCACCGCCTCCGCCGCACCTGCCTCCTCAGGGCCTGGCACTTCCGTCTCGCCGTCCGTCACGGACAAGGGCGAGAAGAAGGACAGGAACAAGGACAGGGGCAAGGAGCAGCAGGCCGCCGCCGGGCAGAGCAGCCGCGGGCCGGAGAGCACGCCGTCCGCGACGGCCACCCCCGGCGGCAGCGCGGGCGGGGACGGGGGCGGCAGCAGCGAGGCGCCCGCCCCGACCGCCACCGTGACGAAGACGGCCGCGCCCCCGGCCACCCCTGCCTGGATCTCCGGCTGCACGTACTACTCGGGCACCGAACTCACCGACTACGGCGACACGGGCCAGCGGGTCGTGCAGGTGCAGTGCATGCTCACCAAGCGCGGCTACAGCGTGGGCGGTTCGGGCGTGGACGGCGAGTTCGGCAGGGACACCCAGGCGGCGGTCAAGCAGTTCCAGGGCGCCAAGGGGCTGGAGGTGGACGGCCAGGTGGGGCCCAACACGTGGGCGGCGCTGCGCAGTTCGTCGTAGCGCCGCCCAGGTCGGGGTCGGGTCAGTGGAAGAAGTGCCGCGTCCCCGTGAAGTACATCGTGACGCCGGCCTTCTTGGCGGCCTCGACGACGAGTTCGTCACGGACCGAGCCGCCCGGCTGGACGACCGCCTTCACACCGGCCTCCAGGAGGACCTCCAGGCCGTCCGGGAAGGGGAAGAAGGCGTCCGAGGCGGCGTACGAGCCCTGCGCGCGCTCGGCACCGGCCCGCTCGACGGCGAGCTTCGCGGAGTCGACCCGGTTGACCTGTCCCATGCCGACGCCGACCGAGGCGCCGTCCTTGGCGAGGAGGATCGCGTTGGACTTGACGGCCCGGCAGGCCCGCCAGGCGAACGCCAGCTCGGCCAGCTCGTCGGCGCTCAGCGCCTCGCCGGTCGCCAGGGTCCAGTTCGCCGGGTCGTCGCCCTCGGCCTGGAGGCGGTCGGTGACCTGGAGGAGCGCCCCGCCGTCGATGGGCTTGACCTCGGCGGGGTGCGCGGGCGCGGCCGGGGCCTTCAGGACGCGGATGTTCTTCTTCTTGGCGAGCGCCTCGAGGGCGCCGTCCTCGTAGTCGGGCGCGACGATGACCTCGGTGAAGATCTCGGCGACCTGCTCGGCCATCTCCTTGGAGACCGGACGGTTCACCGCGATCACGCCGCCGAACGCCGACAGCGGGTCGCACGCGTGGGCCTTGCGGTGCGCCTCGGCGACATCCGAACCGACCGCGATACCGCAGGGGTTGGCGTGCTTGATGATCGCGACGGCCGGCTCGGCGTGGTCGTACGCGGCACGGCGGGCGGCGTCCGTGTCCGTGTAGTTGTTGTACGACATCTCCTTGCCGTGCAGCTGCTCGGCCTCGGCGAGACCGACGCCCGTGCCGTCCACGTAGAGCGCGGCGGGCTGGTGCGGGTTCTCGCCGTAGCGCAGGGTGCTCTTGCGCTCCAGGGCGGCGGCGATGAACTCGGGGAACGGGGAGTCGTCCGCGGGGGCGTAGGCGCTGGCGAACCAGCTGGAGACCGCGATGTCGTACTCGGCGGTGTGCCGGAAGGCCTCGGCGGCGAGCCGCTTGCGGGTGGTGAGGTCGAAACCGCCGTCCTTGACCGCGGCCAGGACGTCGGCGTACCGCTCGGGGCTGGTGACGACGGCGACCGAGGGGTGGTTCTTGGCGGCGGCGCGCACCATGGAGGGTCCGCCGATGTCGATCTGCTCGACGCACTCGTCGGGGCTCGCGCCGGAGGCGACGGTCTCGCGGAACGGGTAGAGGTTCACGACGACGAGGTCGAAGGGCTCCACACCGAGCTCCGCGAGCTGCTCGCGGTGGCTGTCGAGGCGCAGGTCGGCGAGGATGCCGGCGTGCACGCGCGGGTGCAGGGTCTTGACGCGGCCGTCCAGGCACTCGGGGAAGCCGGTGAGCTCCTCGACCTTGGTGACGGGGACGCCGGTGGCGGAGATCCGGCCGGCGGTCGACCCGGTCGAGACGAGCTCCACGCCCGCCTCGTGCAGGCCGCGCGCGAGGTCTTCGAGGCCGGTCTTGTCGTAGACGCTGATGAGCGCCCTGCGAAGGGGCCGCTTGTTGCTCTCGGCGGTCACTGGATAACTACCTTTCGTCCCTCAATGCGATAGCCGTTGCGGGCGAGGCGCCCCACGACCTCGACGAGCAGCCTTCGCTCGACTTCCTTGATGCGCTCGTGCAGAGCGCTCTCGTCGTCCTCGTCCCGGATCTCCACCACGCCCTGGGCGATGATCGGTCCGGTGTCGACGCCGTCGTCGACGAAGTGGACGGTGCAGCCGGTGACCCTGGCTCCGTACGCGAGTGCGTCGCGCACTCCGTGGGCCCCCGGAAAACTGGGCAGCAGCGCGGGGTGGGTGTTCACGAACCGCCCGCCGAAGCGCGCGAGGAACTCCTT
The DNA here is from genome assembly GCF_029893805.1 of Streptomyces sp. SAI-135. Classification (NCBI taxonomy): domain Bacteria; kingdom Bacillati; phylum Actinomycetota; class Actinomycetes; order Kitasatosporales; family Streptomycetaceae; genus Streptomyces; species Streptomyces sp. SAI-135. The sequence continues at coordinate 5,627,845 of NZ_JARXYP010000002.1, read as the reverse complement.
GCCCACGATCTTCATGAAGCCGGCGGACACCACGAGGTCGGGTTCGTGGGCGGAGACGGCCTCGGCGAGGGCGGCGTCCCACTCCTCGCGGGTCCCGAAGTCCTTGACCTTGCGGACGAAGGTGGGGATTCCGGCCCGCTCGGCCCGCGCGAGCCCCTCGATGTTCTCGCGGTCGGCCCCGACGGCCACGATCTCGGCGCCGTACTCCTCGGTGCCGGTCGCCGCGATGGCGTCCAGCAGCGCTTGGAGGTTCGTACCGGATCCGGAGACCAGCACGACCAGGCGCTTAACCGGCCTGGCCTGCTCGGCCACGGGCTTGGCGGCCACGGCGGGGCCCTTTCTCGGGGGAGCGTTTGTACGGTCGTACGAATGCTTCGAGCCCCGGGATACGGGGAAGTCTACGAAGCGGCCGAACGTCAGCAACGATACCGGCACATCCGAAGGCCCCCGCGGGACGGGGGCGTGGCCGGAAGGTAGCGTCTGCCAGGGGCCTCTCCGGGAACGCGGGCGGTGTGCGGTGCGTTCAGGAAATGACGGCCCTCGCCAGACGACTCGTACTCCTAGGGGAAGACGCTCACTTGATGCCGGACCGCAGCCTGCGACTCCTCACGCTCCCCCAGCAGTCGGTGCAGGGAGGGGAGCGCAGCGGCGTGCTGCTGCGGGAGCAGCCCGCCTCGCCGCCGGACGCGCCGTCCTCGGACAAGAAGGACGGCCAGGGCGGTGCGGCCGGGGAGGACAACCCCTTCGCCCCGCCGCCGGAGGGCACCCCCGACCGCCCGTGGCAGCCGCGCCGGCCCGAGGGCTCGGACGACGGCTCGGGCGAGGGCGACGGCCGGGGTGAGGGCGGTGGCCGCACCCCGTGGGGCGGTCAGTGGAGCGACCGCCAGCCGGGCCGCTCCGACGGCGGCTTCGGCCAGCGCCCGGGCGCGGCTCCCGGCGGCGGCCCGGACGGGCCGGGCAGCGCGGGGCCCAATCTGCGCTGGGACCCGACGGACCCCTCCCAGCGTCGCGCCCGCTACGCCCTGCTCTGCGGCATGTGGGCCTTCTTCTTCGTCCTCTTCGGCTGGCCGTACGTGAGTTTGATGCTGGGCGCGCTGGCCATGTACTGGGGCATCAGCGCCCTGCGCGCCAAGCCCCGCACCCCCGACCCCGACACCCCGGCTCCGCCCCAGTCCGCCCGCCCGCAGACCACCGCAGCGATCAGCGGCCTGGTCACGGCCTCGCTGGCCATCGTCTTCGTGGCGGCGAACTTCACCGCGCGGCTCGTCTACGACGACTACTACACCTGCACGAACGACGCCCTCACCAACCAGGCCCAGCAGGCCTGCGCGGACCTGCTCCCGAAGGAACTCCGGGGCGTGCTCAGCACGAACGGCTGACGCCGGGCCCCGGGCGGCTCCCGGTGTCAGTCGGTGGCCGGAGGCTTCTCGGCGGGCTCCTCCAGTGACCTGGACGCCTCCTTCAGCGCCGCCCAGCGCATCTCCAGGAGCGCGTCGTCGTACCAGGGCGTCGCAGAGGGCTCCGGCTGCGCCGCGGGCGCGGGGGGCGGCAGGTAGTCGTACGGCTCGAAAGCGTCGTCCTCGTCGTAGGCGGAGGCCTCGTCGTAGGGGGAGGCCTCCTGCGGGGCGGGGACCTCCACGGGCCCGGTCGCCGGCACTGCCGTCGGTCCGGTCACCGACCCGGCTGTCGGCCCTGTCGCCGCCCCGGCTGTCGTTCCGGCCGCCGGCTCCTGCGCCTTCTTGCGCCGGTGGAACCAGGACCCCGCCGACGAAAGCCGCGTCCACAGGCCGCCCCTCGTCCGTCCCCGCCAGGCCCGTACCGCCAGCGCCACGGGCAGCCCCGCCGCCGTGATCCACCCCAGCACCGCGGGTCCGACCTGCCACCACACCGGCCCGAACCGGGCCAGCACCCCCACCCCGAGCGGTCCGCCGGCCAGCGCGGTCAGCACGGCGACCGCCGCCGCGCACAGCACCGCCGCCCACAGCAGCGCACCCGCCGTCCGCCTGCGTGACCATCCGGCGTCCGCGGCTCTCCCCGCGCACCAGCCCACCAGCACCCCGGCCACCAACGGCACCACTCCGGCCGCCCAGTGCGCAGGTCCTCCGGCCCCCGCGTCCGGTACCGCCGCCAGCAGCGGAAACGGCGGCAGCAGCGAGGCCGGGTCCGACGACAGCGGGGCCACGACATGCCCCGCGCCGAGGACGAAGCCGGGTCCTGAGGCGTACCCGGCCGCCCACACGGCCGCGTTCGGCAGCAGGGCCAGACACAGCAGCAGGACGGCGAACCGTCCCGACCACCCCTCCGTCAGCTGGAAGAACGCCTCCCGCGTCGCGCCGCCGTGCGCCACCAGCGACACCGCGAGCACCACCGCCCCGCCCCCGACCAGCACGCACACCCCGGCCCCCGCGGCTCGTGCCGACGCGGCCAGCCGTGCCCGCGCCTCCACCCCGAGGACGAGCCGCCGTACCCCCGCGGGCAGCAGCACCAGCGCCCCGTCCAGGGCCTCGGCGGGGCGGCCGTACGCCGTCCACACGCCGGCAGCCGCCGCGCCCATGACGACGGCCGGCAGGCACACGCAGGTCCAGGTCCACGAGGGCCGCAGCGCCCCGCCGGACGCGTACAGCGCGACGGCGGCGCCGACGGCGAGGTATCCGAGCACGAGCCCCGTCCACGCCGTCCGCCCGGACGCCTGCGGCGGCTCCTCCTCCCCGGCGGCCAGGTCCCGCGCCGCCCGGTGCACCAGCCACAACGGCAGCGCGAGCAGCAGCAGCGGGGTGACGCCGACGGGCGCCGGGACTCCGGAGAGCGTGTCCGTCCGGATCAGCTCGGCCCCGTGGGCGAGCAGCCACAGGGCGGCGGCCACGTGCAGCGCGCCTCCCGGACCGCTGTCGGGGTAGGGCGAGCTGATCCACAGCACGGTCACGAGCACGGCGAACGAACCGAGCCCCAGTCCGGCGGCCACCGCACCGCCCAGCAGGGCGGCGGCCAGGCCGGGCGTCCGGTCGCGCAACCGGGTGAGCAGGGGCGACAACGACGTGCGGCGAGCGGTCAGCTGAATCACGACCGCCATGCTCCCAACGACACGCGCTTTCTCGTCGTAACAGGCGAAGCTCCGATGTGTCGCTCAATATACGACTATGTACTTTTCCGCACGAAGGGGCGCCCTGTGACGCAGGATCAGGTCGCGAAAGGGGCCGGCGCCACCGGCGAGCTGACAGCTCCTCAGCAGGAGCACGAGGAGCTCCCGGCCACCCCCCTGACACCCGCTCAGGCCTTCGACGCGCTGTACGCCTTCTGCGCGCCCGCCCTGGTCCGGCAGACCTATCTGCTCACCGGCCGCCGCGAACTCGCCCGCGAGTCGGTCGAACGGGCCTTCCAACTCGCCTGGCAGCGCTGGCCCGAGGTGGCGGTGGACCGGGATCCGGCGGGCCGGGTACGGATCATGGCGTACGAGTACGCCCTCTCCCCCTGGCACCGTTTCCGGCCCCGTTACCGCAGCCCCGAGGCGCCCGTCGCCGACCCGGCCGACCGCGCGCTGATGGACGTACTCCTGACCCTCCCGCCGTCGCAGCGGCGCACGCTCCTGCTCTACGACGGCGTGGGGCTCGACCTTCCGGAGACGGCGGCGGAGACGGAGGCGAGCACACCGGCGACGGCCTGCCGGCTGATGAACGCGCGGTCGGCGGTCGCGGACCGGCTGCCCGACCTGGCCGACCCGTCCGACCTGCACGAGCGCATGGTCTCGCTGGCCTCCAGGGAACGTCTGCGGGCCGCGCAGCCGCCCACGGTACGGACCGCGAGTGAGCGCCGGGCACGCTTTTGGACCCGGGCGGCGATCGCGTTCACGGTGGCCCTGATCGGCACGACGGCACTCACCCTGCGGACGGCTCCGACGCACTACGTGCCACCGGTGGCGCCGGGGGCGGAGATCCAGGGGGTGCCGGCGCGGGTGGGGCAGGGGCCGCTGTCGCAGGCGGAGGTGTCGCTGCGCAAGAAGCTGCGCTCGTCGATGGGGAACGGTCCGGAGAAGGTGGTGCCACTTGCTCGTTAGGGGTCGGCTGCGGGCCGGTGGGGGCTGGTCGCGCAGTTCCCCGCGCCCCTGAAAAGAGTGGGTTCACTTGAAGTCTTCTAGGGGCGCGGGGAACTGCGCGACCAGCCACGACATACCCGCAGCCGCCCGACAACCGGACCCGGCACCTCCTGACGCGTCGATGGGCCCGCCCCAACCCACGGAGCGAGCCCATCGACGTTCAGCCAGGTACCGCTCAGCCGGCGAGGATCTCCCGCGCCAGCTTCGCCGTCTCGGTCGGCGTCTTGCCGACCTTGACGCCGGCGGCCTCGAGGGCCTCCTTCTTCGCGGCGGCCGTGCCGGAGGAGCCGGAGACGATGGCGCCGGCGTGGCCCATGGTCTTGCCCTCGGGCGCGGTGAAGCCCGCGACGTAGCCGACGACCGGCTTGGTCACGTTCTCCTTGATGAAGGCCGCGGCCCGCTCCTCGGCGTCGCCGCCGATCTCACCGATCATGACGATGAGGTCGGTGTCGGGGTCGGCCTCGAACGCGGCGAGCGCGTCGATGTGCGTCGTACCGATGATCGGGTCGCCACCGATGCCGACGGCGGACGAGAAGCCGATGTCACGCAGCTCGTACATCATCTGGTACGTCAGCGTGCCGGACTTCGAGACCAGGCCGATACGGCCCGGCTTGGTGATGTCGCCCGGGATGATGCCGGCGTTGGACTGGCCCGGGGTGATGAGACCGGGGCAGTTCGGGCCGATGATCCGGGTCTTGTTGCCCTTCTCCACGGCGTAGGCGTAGAACGCGGCCGTGTCGTGCACCGCGATGCCCTCGGTGATGACGACCGCGAGCGGGATCTCGGCGTCGATGGCCTCGACGACGGCGGCCTTGGAGAAGGCCGGCGGTACGAAGAGGACGGACACGTTCGCGCCCGTCTTCTCCATCGCCTCGGCGACCGTGCCGAAGACCGGGATCTCGTTGCCGTCGATGTCGACGGAGGTGCCCGCCTTGCGGGGGTTCACGCCACCGACGATGTTCGTGCCGTCGGCCAGCATGAGCTTGGTGTGCTTCATGCCCGTGGCACCGGTCATGCCCTGGACGATGACCTTGGAGTCCTTGTCGAGGAAGATAGCCATGGCTTGTCTGTCCCTCTTCCCTTACTTCGCAGCCGCGAGCTCGGCGGCCTTGTCGGCCGCGCCGTCCATGGTGTCCACGCGCTGGACCAGCGGGTGGTTGGCGTCGGAGAGGATCTTGCGACCCAGCTCGGCGTTGTTGCCGTCCAGACGGACGACCAGCGGCTTGGTGACTTCCTCACCGCGGTCCGCGAGCAGCTGGAGCGCCTGCACGATGCCGTTGGCGACCTCGTCGCACGCGGTGATGCCGCCGAAGACGTTGACGAAGACGGACTTGACGTCCGGGTCGCCGAGGATGATCTCCAGGCCGTTCGCCATGACGGCGGCGGAGGCGCCACCGCCGATGTCGAGGAAGTTGGCGGGCTTGACGCCACCGTGCGCCTCACCGGCGTACGCGACGACGTCCAGGGTGCTCATGACGAGACCCGCGCCGTTGCCGATGATGCCGACCTCGCCGTCGAGCTTGACGTAGTTGAGGTTCTTGGCCTTGGCCGCGGCCTCCAGCGGGTTCGCGGAGTCCTTGTCCTGGAGGGCCTCGTGCTCCGGCTGACGGAACTCGGCGTTCTCGTCGAGGGAGACCTTGCCGTCGAGGGCGATGACCTCGCCGGAGGCGACCTTGGCCAGCGGGTTGACCTCGACCAGGAGGGCGTCCTCCTCGACGAAGGTCTTCCACAGCGTCACCAGGACGTTCGCGACCTTGTCGGCGACCTCGGCCGGGAACTTCGCGGCCTCGACGATCCGGCGCGCGACCTCGGGGGTCACGCCCTCGTTGGCGTCGATCGGTGTCTTGGCGACGGCCTCGGGGCGGGTCTCCGCCACCTCCTCGATCTCCATGCCGCCCTCGACGGACGCGATGGAGAGGAAGGTGCGGTTGGCACGGTCCAGGAGGAAGGAGACGTAGTACTCCTCCACGATCTCCGGGGCCGTCTCGGCGATCATCACCTTGTGGACCGTGTGGCCCTTGATGTCCATGCCGAGGATGTTGGTGGCGTGCTCCACGGCCTCGTCGGCGGAGGCGGCGAGCTTGACGCCACCCGCCTTGCCACGGCCGCCGACCTTCACCTGAGCCTTGACGACAGACTTGCCACCGAGGCGCTCGGTGGCTGCGCGGGCCGCCTCAGGCGTGTCGATGACTTCACCGGCCAGCACCGGTACATCGTGCTTGGCGAAGAGGTCCCTCGCCTGGTACTCGAACAGGTCCACGCGCTTCCGTCCCTATCAGTGATCTCGCGGTTCGTTGTCTGCGTGGGCGTGCCGCGAGGGCAACGTGACGTCCGACCGGTGTCTGTCACAAGGGAGGCGCACACGGTGTCCGAGCGCGCGGCATGTCCGTCTCGCAGGTTATCGCTGCTTGCCGGGGGCCCCTAAATCGAGGGTCACACCTGAGCGGTGATACCTGTCACATGATGCCGCCCTCACTGGCACGGCGTGCCGCGTGTGAGGTCGTGGGGCGACTTTCACGACCCCGTGAGCCGCATGATCCCCATGATCCACGTGATCTACGTGACCTCCATGACCTCCATGACCTCCATGATTCACATGGGTAGGGCCTCACCGGGATGGGGTTGTCCCGGTGAGGCCCCTGGTACGACCCCTTGTGCACGTTCTTCGAGGGGCCCGGGCGGTGGATCCCCACCCCAATGGGGATCCCTGCGCCCTGTCCGCGAGGTTCCGGCAGAACGAACCGACGGCTTTCGGCCGTCCGGGACCCGTCGCCTCACGGAGTCGTCGGTGGGGGACGGTCAGACGCGGTGGTCCTGCGCGTAACCCGGGGTGAGGGACACGGCCACACCCTGGACGCCGGTGACGGCGTGCCCGGCGAGCGGTCCCGTGCCGTCCTGGAGGGTCCCGGTCAGATCACCGGCGAAAGGACCGACCTGCGCGGCGACGGGGGCGACCTCGCCGACGACGCCGGTGGCGAAGGGTGCGACGTCACCCGTCACGCCGTACGCGAGCGTCGTGGCACTGTCGACGACCGGCTCGGCCGTACGGGTGACGGTGTCGACGACGGGCTGTACGGCCCCGGCGACACCGTGCGCGAAGGGCGGGACCTCGCCCGTCACGCCGTGGGCCAGGCCGGTGGCGTGGCCCGCCACTCCGTACGCGAGCGGCGCCACGTCCCCGACGACTCCGGCGGCGAAGGGCGTGACGTCCCGCGTGACGCCGTTCGCCAGGCCGGTCGCGTCCGTGACGGCCTGCCCGGCGACCGGCACCACACCGTGCACGGCGGTGTTCACCACCGGCGGCAGCACGGCGTCGGTGGTGTCGTGGGCGACCTGCCCGACCAGACCGGTGGCGTACGGCGGCACGTCGGCGGCAACCCCGTCGGCGACCGGGAGCACGCCGGCGACCGTGCCGGTGGTGTACCCGGCCACACCGTCCTGGATCTCCCCGACTCCGGCGACTGCGCCGCCGACGACCGGGGACACGTCCCCGACGACGCCGTACGCGAGTCCGGTCGCCGCGCCCACCGCGTGCCCCGCGGTCCGCGCGACGCCGTCCACGGCTCCTCCGGCGGTCGGGGTCACCTGGCCCACGGTCCGCCCGACGGTGGGCACGACTCCCTCGGCGACCGGCACGACACCGTCCACCGCGTGCCCGGCGACCGGCACCACACCGTCCACGGCGGCGGTCACGACGGGCGGCACGACCGCGGCCACCGTCTGGTCGGCGACGGGCGTGACGGGGCGGGGGACGGAGGAGACCCCCGAGATCCCCTGGAGCTTCGTCTGGGCGCCGGCCAGGGCGCGCTCCACCTCGGGGGCGAAGACGGAGAGGGGGCCGAAGAGGTAGTCGACGCCTTGCTCGGGGGTGGTGGGGATGGTGGGGGTGGTGGGGATGGTGGGTGCGGTCGGTGCGGTGAGTGTGCTGGGTGTGGTGGTTGCCGCGATCTCGGAGGCCTTGGCGGCGGCTGCCTGGGCGGCGTTGGCCTTCGCCTCGGCCTGTGCGGCGCGGGCCGCCTTCGCACCCTGGATGGCCGCGGCGCCCTTCACCTTGGCGGCCTTTGCGCGAGCGGCCTGGGACGTGGGTGCGGCGGTGACCTGTGAGGTGGTCACGCGCGAGTCCGCGGTACGGGCCTCGACGGGGGCGTCGGCGGCGGTGACGTCGGAGACCGCACCGTCGAGGGTGCCGGTGACCGTGCCGAGGGTGTCGGTCGTCGGGTCCGTCATGGAGAGGGAGGTGGCCGGGAGTTCGTCCGCGCTGGCGACGGCGGAGCCGAGTGCCCACGCACCGGTGACGCCGGCGGCTATGACGATGGAACGGCGGATGTTCTTGTTCATGAGTGCGTCAGATCCCTGGATCTTGGGTGCCTGGAGAGGCAGGGGGACATCCGGAGCCACAGGGCTCCAGGGGGGATCCGTCCGGAGATCTACGGGAGATCTGGGGGGTGTCCGAACGGCTGGGGCAGACCTGTTCCGCCCCCGCGCGGCAGGTCGGCGGGGGAAGGTCTGCCCTAGCCGGGGAAGACGGGGATGTCCCGGTGCCTGTCCCGGGTCCCGGCCCCTTCGACGCTCGCGGCGGCACCGGGCACGAGCCGCAGCGGCGCCCGGTGGCCGGGGGTGATGGCGTGCGCGTCGCCGTGCCGCGACGAGCCGTTGTCCACGGCCGACTTGCCGCCCAGGACTCCGCCCGGGTTGTCCGAGGGCGCCTGCTGCGCGGGCGCGTGGGCGGTGGACGTGGAATTCGTGCGGTGGGCGGGGCCTCGGACGGCACCGCCGGCCACGGTGGCGTGACCGGCGAACCGCGGCCCGTACACGGCACCGCCGTGCGCCGAGCCCTTGTCCCCGGCCGGGCTTTCCACCGTCTGCTCGCCCGACTGGGGCTGCTGCGGCGCCGAGGTGGCCGGTGCGGGCACGGGCAGGGTCTGGACCGGAGTCCCGGGCAGGCCCGGCACCGTGGGGGCACCCGGCACCGTCGGCAGGGTCGGCCACGACGGGGACTCGGGGAACGACGGCCACTCCGGGAGCGTGGGCTGCGCCGGTATCCCGACCGTCTCGGTCAACCCCGTGGTCACGGTCTCGACCAGGTTCCCGACCGGTGCGACCAGATCACCCACCGGCCGCACGACACCGTCGGTCACGGCGCCGATGACGTCCTCGGTCACCGGGCGGAGGACGGTGTCGTCGGACGGGTGGGTGACGGTGTCGACGTTGCCGGCTTCGGGGGCGACGGGATCGGGGGTGCCGTGCTTTGCCGGGTCCGGGTCCGGGTTCCTGTCCGCGTCGGTCCCTGTGGCCGTCGGCGCGGACGGGAGGTTCACCGACTGCCCCACCGTCGTACCCGGCAACTCCCCCGTGCCGTCCGCCGCCTGTGCCTGCTCCCCGCAGAGGAAGCCGAGCACGAACAACCCGCCGACCAGCAGCCCCACCTGCAGCGCGCGCCGCCCGACCGCCGCGCGCAGCACGCGCACAGCGACACCGGGAAAGGCTGCTGACCAGGTCAAGAGAGGGCTGGTCCTTCCGTGCGACAGAACGAAGCGAAAGGGAACGGAGGAAAACGGAACGAAGGCGAAAGGGAAACGGAGGGGAAGGGTGAAGACTGTGGAGAACCCGATCCTTGCACGGGGTGCCCGAGGTCGCGCAAGTCCCCTGTTACCGATGCGTAGTCATGTCCGATTTGCTGGGCGAACCGCAGGTAACAGGGTCGACAAATCTCCAACATGCGGACGTCGTTCACACCGGATCCGGTATCGGGAGCGGACGCTTCTCGATCGCCGCCGCCATCACCTCCGGGAACAGATCGGGAGTACAGGCGAACGCCGGTGCCCCCAGGGCGGCGAGCGCGGCCGCGTGCTCCCGGTCGTAGGCGGGCGCCCCCTCGTCCGACAGGGCGAGCAGGGTCACGAACTGCACCCCGGACGCCTTCATCGCCGCGACCCGCTTGAGCATCTCGTTGCGTATGCCTCCCTCGTAGAGGTCGCTGATCAGCACCATCACCGTCTCCGCGGGCCGGGTGATCTGCGACTGGCAGTACGCCAGCGCCCGGTTGATGTCCGTGCCGCCGCCGAGCTGCGTCCCGAAGAGCACGTCCACGGGGTCGTCGAGCTGGTCGGTGAGGTCGACGACCGCCGTGTCGAAGACGACGAGCCGTGTGTCGATCGACCGCATGGACGCCAGCACCGCACCGAACACGGACGCGTAGACGACGGACGCCGCCATCGACCCCGACTGGTCGATGCAGAGGACGACCTCCTTCTTCACCGAGCGGGAGGCCCGGCCGTAGCCGACGAGCCGCTCGGGCACGATCGTGCGGTACTCGGGCAGGTAGTGCTTGAGGTTGGCCGAGATCGTGCGGTTCCAGTCGATGTCGTGGTGGCGCGGCCTGTTGATCCGGGCGCTGCGGTCGAGGGCGCCGGTGAGCGTGGCGCGGGTGCGGGTGGCGAGCCGCTTCTCCAGATCCTCGACGACCTTGCGCACGACCGCCCTGGCCGTCTCCTTCGTCGTCTCCGGCATCGCCTTGTTGAGCGAGAGCAGCGTGCCGACCAGGTGCACGTCGGCCTCGACCGCCTCCAGCATCTCCGGTTCGAGCAGCAGGGTGGACAGCCCGAGCCGGTCGATGGCGTCCCTCTGCATGACCTGCACGACGGAGGACGGGAAGTACGTCCGGATGTCCCCCAGCCACCGCGCCACGGACGGTGCCGAGGCCCCGAGCCCCGCCGAACGCTCCTTCCCCGCCTGACCCTTCCCGTCCCCCCTGCCGTAGAGCGCGCTCAACGCCCCGTCCATCGCGGCATCCTGCGCACTGAGCGTGCACCCGGTCCCGTCAGCCGCCTCCCCACCCAGCACAAGCCGCCAACGCCGCAGGCGCTCGTCGTCGGGGGAAGGGAGGGTGGGGGAAGGGAGGGTGGGTGAAGGGGGTGTGGGTGAAGGGGGTGTGGGCGCAGGGGGTGTGGGTGAGGCAACCGGTTCCGTCGGCTCGTTCGGCACCTTCGGCTCCTTCGGCTCCTTCGGCTCGGTCGTCATGCCCGTCCCCCCGTCCTGAACCGGTCCCAGAGCGGAACCACGGTCATGCTCGTCACCGGGCCGTGCGTCACCCGCGACCCGGTCCCGTTCCCGGGTGCGACCCCACGCCCGTCCCCGGCAGGGGCCACTGTCCTGCCGGCCCCGCTCCCCGGTGTCCGAGCTACCTCGGCCGTCATCCCGCCACCCCCGCAAGGTCGTTGTCGTCGGCTTCCGCCAAGTCGTCGTCGTGGTCGTCGTCCAGGCCGAGCAGCAGCCGCACCACCGGCAGCACGGCGTCGGCCCGGTCGCTGTCGAGGCCGTCCCCGAAACCCGGTATCCCGGAACCGGCCCCCGCCGCGCTCCCCCGCTGTCCCGGACCCCGCCGGACCAGTTCGCCCAGGGTCCGGCGCACTCCCGGCTCGTACGCCGAGAACGTGCGCCGCAGCAACGGCAGCACATCGGTGAACGCCTCCGCCGACACCCCGGTCAGCCAGGCGTCGACGAGTCCGAGCAGCCGCTCGTCGTGCACGAGCAGCATCCCGCCGCCGGCCCCGCCCCCGACGAACCCCTCGATCCACGCGGCCGCATCCGCCGGCTCCGTCCCCGGCGACAGGACGAGCCCCATGAGCCGCGCCGCCTCGTCCTGCGCCAACTCCCCGTCGTCCAGCAGCAGTCGCACAGCCCGTCCCCTGATCACCCCGGGCACGGTGTCCCGCAGGGACAACACCTTGAGCACGGCCTGCCAGCGGCCACGAAGTCCCCGAGGCGCCGGTGCCGGCGCCTCCTCCGTGCCGGCCGGCCTCGGTGCAGTCGGCGTAACGGCACTCGGGTCGCCGCCGCCCTGCTCCGCAGTCGCCACCGTGTCCCCCGGTGCCGCTGCCTCGCCCAGCAGCCCCACCGCCCCGTGGACCGCGTCCACATGGCGCCGCATCTCCTCCGCCGCCTCCGCGTCCAGCGCGACACAGGCCGGGGGCAGGCCGACGAAGACCCGTTCGGCGAGGCCGGCGGCGACCTCCGTCAGGGCGCCGGTGTCGGTGCCGCGCACATCGCCGTAGCGCAGGGAACGGACCAGGGCCGGCAGTGCCTGGGCGAGATGGCCGACGTCCGCGTCCAGCGCGGCGCGGTCGGCGAGGATCTGCATCACCGTCGGCAGGGCGTCGGGGAGTTCGGCCAGCAGACAGCGCTCGGCGAGGGCGGTGACCTCGGAGAGCCCGGCCGCGGAGACGGCGTCCGCCTCCGCCCTGGCCGTCGCCGCGGCGAGCACCGTCGTCCCCCACACCCCCGCCTCGGCGACCCGCACCGACAACTCCGGCTCCCACCGCAGCCGCCACGTCTCCCGGAACGTGCCCGTGCTCCCCCGTGAGAGCGCCGGCTCGCCCCACGCCACGCCCAGGAGCCGCAGCCGGTGCAGCAGCCTGCTGCGCGCGGCGTCGTTCTCCTTGCGCAGGTCCAGCTCCAACTCCCGCTCCAGCGCCTCCGGTTTGAGCCGAAGCCGCCGCTGGATCCGGTCGAGGTCCCGCTGCAACGGCACCGCGGGCGCCGTCTGCGGCACCTCGCCCAGGACGTCCCCGACCACCAGCCGGTCGTGCACCAGCGCCAAGGGCACGTCCGAGCCCTCGCACATCACCGCCCGCACCGCGTCGGTCGTCTCGCTCAGGCCGGGCAGGGGGCGGCCGCGCATGGCCGCGAGTGTCTCGGCCAGTCGTACGGCCTCGATGACGTGCGCCGAGGACACGATCCGGTCCTCCTCGCGCAACAGCCCCGCCACCTTGGTGAGCCACCGCTCGACAGGCCGGTCCGGTGCGCCGAACAGGTGCCCGTACCAGCCGGGCGAGTCGATTCCCGCGCCGTAACCGCTGTGCCGCGACAGCCGGCGATGCGTCCACGGCACCCACGTCATGTCCGCCTTGACCTTGGGCAGCCCCTTCAACAGGGCCTTGTCGGCGGCGACCGTGCTCTTGCGCCGCAGCGCGGGCACGTGCCAGGCGCCGCACACCACGGCCACATCGTCCCCGAACTCCCGCTGTGCCGCCCGCACCTGGAGCCGCATGTACGCCTCCCGCACCAGGTCCCGGTCGTGTCCACCGGTGCCGTACGTCTCCCGCAGGACCCCCATCGCCTCTTCCAGCACGGTGAACGGCTCGAACACGTCCCCCTGCCCGGCACCCCGGTGCTCGACGACGTCCTCCCACCACCGCTCGGGATCGTCGTACCCGGCAGCCTCGGCAAGCACCCCGAGCGGATCCACCCGGACGGCCTCGTGAACGGCGGGCTCCCCGCCCGGAGCGGTGTCCCCGCCTGCGGGCACTGCGTCCGCTTCCCCCTGAGCGGAGCGTTCGCCGGACTGGCCGGTGCCACGTGTGTCCGGAGTCCCGCCGTCGCTCACACCCGACGGCCGGGTGTCCTGCGTGGCCGGTGCACCGGACCCGCTGGGCTCCGGCGGCCCCGGTAGCTGGGCGGCGGACTCGTCCCCCTGCTCCGTCGGCCCGTCGCGCCCCTCGTCTCTCCCCCAAGCCAACGTGTGCGTGGTCGGCAGGTCGATGAAACGGGCCGGGACCTCGTGCTCCAGCGCCCAGCGGATCGCCACCCACTCCGGGGAGAACTCGGCGAGCGGCCAGAACGCCGAACGTCCGGGCTCGTCCACGGCATGGGCGAGCAGCGCCACCGGCGGTCGCATGTCCTCCTCCGCGGCCAGCGGGATCAACACGTCGGCCTCGGGCGGCCCCTCGATCAGCACGACCCGGGGCCGGGCCGCCTCCAACGCGGCCCGCACGGCCCGCGCCGATCCGGGTCCGTGATGCCGCACCCCGAGCAGCAGCGGCCCGGACCCGGCGTCCCTCACTCCCGCTCGGACACCGCCGCGGGCCACACCCTCACCGTCATGAACACCCACGCCGACCACATCCCCGTCCCCGCCCTCGGGCCCCTTCACTTCAGCCGCCCCCTCGCCCCCGCCTTCGGGCCCCCTCACTCCAGCCGCCCCCTCGCCCCCGGCCTCCCCGGAGGCGCCGGCCACTCCGCCCTCCACCTCATCCACGCTCGTCACGCCGTCCGCTTCCCCTCCGGGGCCACTTGGAGTCGTCCTCGCCGCCCCGTCCGGTCCCGTTGCCGCCGCTCCACTCGACACCAGTCACGACCGTCCTCCTCGTCTCCGCCGTCGCCGCACGCTTCGACCGCCCTCGCCCAGCCCACGGGCGCCCCGGTCCGGTCCGGCGCCCCGTGCTCCCCCGGCCCACCGCCCGCACCCGTCGGCCCGCCCGGTCTCCACCCCGGGCCCGACCGACCTCGCGCCCCTACCGGCCTCCCCCGGGCCCCGCCCCCGGCCCCCGGCAGCCCGCCCGAACCCGACCGCCATCTCACCCCTGTCAGCCCGCCCGAACCGGCCGCCACCTCGCCCCCGCCCATCCGCGCGAACCGCAGGCCGTCACTCACGCACGCCCGCCCCCCTAGCCATCGCTCACGCGCTCACCTCCCGGCACGCCCGGTAGAAGTCCTTCCAGCCGTCCCGCTCGCGGACGACCGCCTCCAGGTACTCCTGCCAGATGACCCGGTCGGCGGCCGGATCGCGGACGACCGCGCCGAGGATGCCCGCGGCCACGTCCCCGGCGCGCAGGACGCCGTCACCGAAGTGGGCTGCCAGGGCGAGCCCGTTGGTGACGACGGAGATCGCCTCGGCCGTCGACAGCGTGCCGCTGGGTGACTTGAGCTTGGTGCGGCCGTCGGACGTCACCCCGTCGCGCAGCTCGCGGAAGACGGTCACGACACGGCGGATCTCGGCGATGCCGTCGGGTGCTTCCGGCAGGTCCAGCGAGCGGCCGATCTGGTCGACGCGGCGCGAGACGATGTCGACCTCGGCCTCCACGCTCTCCGGCAGCGGCAGCACGACCGTGTTGAAGCGGCGGCGCAGGGCGCTGGAAAGGTCGTTGACCCCGCGGTCGCGGTCGTTGGCCGTGGCGATGAGGTTGAAGCCGCGGACTGCCTGCACCTCCGAGCCCAGCTCCGGTATCGGCAGCGTCTTCTCGGACAGGATCGTGATGAGCGTGTCCTGCACGTCGGCCGGGATCCGGGTCAGCTCCTCCACCCGCGCCGTCATCCCCTCCGCCATGGCCCGCATCACCGGACTCGGCACGAGGGCGTCACGGCTCGGACCGTTGGCGAGGAGCTGTGCGTAGTTCCAGCCGTACCGGATCGCCTCCTCGGGCGTGCCCGCCGTGCCCTGCACGAGCAGCGTCGAGTCACCGCTGACCGCCGCGGCGAGGTGCTCGGAGACCCAGGTCTTGGCGGTGCCGGGCACGCCCAGCAGCAGGAGGGCGCGGTCGGTGGCGAGCGTGGTGACGGCGACCTCGACGAGGCGCCGCGGGCCCACATACTTCGGAGTGATCACCGTGCCGTCCGGCAGGGTGCCGCCGAGGAGGTAGGTGGCCACCGCCCACGGTGACAGCTTCCAGCGGGCCGGGCGCGGGCGGTCGTCCTGCGCGGCCAGCGCGGCGAGTTCACCGGCGAAGGCGTCCTCGGCATGCGGCCGCAACGCCTCCCCCTGCTCCCCCTGCTTCGGTCCCACGGTCGTCGGTTCAACGGACACAGACATGGCTGAGGCCCCCTCCAGCTCCGCCGGTTCGGATCTGTCACCAACCGTGCACCACGCCACTGACAATGCGATCCGACCTGCGGAAACGTGCTCGCGAGGGCCCGAGCAGCGGTCGGCCCGAGGCCGATTGTCAGTGGGGGGATCTACCTTCGATGGCATGACTCAGCAGGGGGTGCGCTGGACGGCGGATCAGGTGCTGGCACTGGCTCCTGACGCCGCCTCACGCAAAGCCGGAAGCAAACTCGGCGCGGCCGGGCCGTGGACCGAGGCGGGGAGTTCCGACGAGGGGACGGTGTGGGGGCTGTGCAAGGGCAGCGGCAGCAAGCCGTATCAGACGGTCATCGACATCGCGGACGCCGCGGGCCCGGCGTACAAGTGCAGTTGCCCGAGCCGCAAGTTCCCGTGCAAGCACGCGCTCGGACTGCTGCTGCTCTGGGCGGGCGGGGAGGGTGCGGTGCCGCCGGGCCCGGCGCCGGACTGGGCGGAGCAGTGGATGGAGGGGAGAAGGCAGCGGGCGCAGGAGAGGCGGGCGGCGGACGCGGGCGGTTCCTCCGCCGGGTCCGGTGATCCGGAGGCGGCGCGGCGCAGGGCGGAGCGCCGAGCCGTGCGGATCACCGCGGGGGCCACGGAGCTGGAGCAGCGGCTGGCGGATCTGCTGCGCGGCGGTCTGGCGGGGGCGGAGCAGGCGGGCTACGGCATGTGGGAGGAGACGGCCGCCCGCATGGTCGACGCCCAGGCTCCGGGACTCGCCGGCCGGGTGCGGGAGTTGGGGTCCATCCCGTCGTCCGGTCCGGGCTGGCCGGTGCGGCTGCTGGAGGAGTGCGCTCTCGTCCATCTCCTCGACCGGGGCTGGCTGCGCCGTGAGCGGCTGCCGGACGGCCTCGCGTCGACGGTCCGTTCCCGGATCGGCCTGCCGGCATCGGCGGACGGCCCTGCGATACGGGACCGCTGGCTGGTCCTGGCCCAGTACGACACGGCGGACGCCCGTCTGACGACCCGCCGGATCTGGCTGCACGGCACGGACTCGGGCCGCACCGCCCTGCTCCTTTCCTACGGCGCCGCCGGACGCGCCCCCGAACTGGCCCTGCCGGTGGGGCTGGAGCTGGAGGCGGAGGTGTCCGCCTATCCCGGTACCGGTCAGGTGCGGGCGGCACTCGGCGAGCGGTTCGCGCCGCCCGCGCCCTCGGTGACGCGCCCGCCGGGAGTGACGACCGACCAGGCGGCCGCCCGCTACGGCGAGGCACTGCGGGACGACCCGTGGCTCGACTCCGTGCCGGTGACCCTGGACCGGGTGATACCGGCCCCGGACGGGGACTCCTGGCAGCTGGCCGACGCCGAGGGCGACTCGGCCCTGCCGCTCACCGCCTCCGCCCGCTCACGCCCGGGTCTGTGGCGCCTGGTCGCGCTCTCGGGCGGGGCTCCGGTGAAGGTCTTCGGCGAGTGCGGTCACCGCGGCTTCACCCCGCTGACCGCATGGCCCGAGGGCCCGGGCGAGGCGGTGCAACTGTGCTGAACGGAACCGGCCCAGTAATCGACCGGACGGAAAGGAACCGCATGGACAGGACCTCCGCACCGGACGCCTGGGAGGAGCTCGTCACCTCGGCCCTGCTCGGCACCGCGCGCCGTACGCCGCCCGGGGTAGAGCCCGGGCCCGAGGCGCCAGTGGCGTTGCTGGACGCGGCGGCCGTGGAGACCGTACGGCGGCGGGCCGGGCTCAGGCCCACGCGCGCGGCACAGCGGCCGCAGCCGGCGCCGGAGGACCCGCGCCCGCCACTGCCCGCGGCGGCGGCCCGCCGGCTCGCGATGCTGCTCGCCGACCGGCCGGGCGCGGGTGGCGCCGGCCGCAGGGGGACGGCACCGGATCTGATGGAGCTGCTCCCGCAGTGGCTCGCGGCGGCGAACGACCGCGGTTATGCGGCGCCCCCGCAGCTGCTGCCCGCACTGCTGGACGCGGCCCGGGGGCGGACGGATCTGCGACCTGCGGCGCTGGCGTTCGCGGGCTCGCGTGCCACCTGGCTCGCCCGGCTGAACCCCGACTGGCGGTTCGCCCTGCGGGCGACCCCCGGCGGCGGAGCGGCGCTGCCGTCGCCGCAGGACACCGCGGGCATCCACCTCCTCTGGGAGGAGGGACTGTTCGCCGAGCGGGTGGCACTCCTGGCGGCGATACGTGCCCGGGAGCCCGCCGCCGCGCGGGAACTGCTCGCGAGGACGTGGGCGACCGAGCGGGCCGAGGACCGGCTGATGTTCCTCGACTCGCTGCGGACCGGGCTGGGCCCGGACGACGAGCCGTTCCTGGAGCAGGCGCTGGCCGACCGGAGCCGCAATGTGCGGGCCACGGCGGCGGAGTTGCTGTCCGCGCTGCCGGGGTCGGCGCTGGCCGCGCGGATGGCGGTCAGGGCCGGGGCGTGCGTGGCCCTCGACCACACCCGGGACACGCCGACGATCGTCGTCGAGGCGCCGCACGAGTGCGACTCGGGCATGGAGCGCGACGGCGTCGTGGCGAAGGCTCCGTCGGGGCGGGGGCAACGGTCGTGGTGGTTCGGGCAGTTGGTGGAGGCCGCGCCGTTGGGCGGGTGGCCGGGGCGGCTCGGCGGGCGCACGCCGGCGGAGATCGTGGCGCTGCCGGTGGCGGACGACTGGCGGAACGACCTGCACGCGGCCTGGTGCCGGGCCGGCCGTACGGCAGCGGGACGCCGGATGGGCCCGGGCGCTGCTCGGGACGCCCGCGGCGCCGGAGGCCGGGGGGCCTGGGGCGGTGTCGCTGGCGGAGCGGGCCAAGCTGCTGGACACGCTCGACTCCGCCGAGCGGGCCGAATGGGTCGCCGGGTTCATCGCGACGCACGGGTTGTCGGAGGCGTTTCAGCTGCTGGGGGTGTGCAGAGTGCCGTGGTCCGCGCCGCTCGGGCGGGCGGTGGTCGACGCGCTCAACATCGCCCGGGACGCGGGGAGCTATCCGTGGAGTTTCAGCGGGGTGATGGGGCTGGCGGAGCGGTGTCTCGATCCGGCCGAAGCCGGGCGCCTGGAGGGGCTGATGGCGGTGCCCGACGAGGGGGAGGACGCCAGTCCGGGGGCGGGCGGTTACTGGGCGGAGGCGTTCCAGCGCTTGGTGACGACCCTGCGGTTGCGGGCGGCGATGGCGGAGGAGTTGCGGGGCGCGTAGTCGGGTGCCGTGCACGAGCGGTCGGTGCGTGAGCAGTCGGTGCGTGAGCAGTCGGTGCCTGAACGTTCGGCGCGCAGGCGGTCGGTGCCCGCCCGCCACACTCACCGTGCCCGCCGCACCCGCCGTGCCCGCCGCCCGCCGACCGGGCGGGGCCCGCGCCCGGGCGCAGGAACCGCGTCACCGGCCCCCGCCCAGCCCGCACCCCGCACTGACCTCGACCCTCCAGGCACCAGACAGAGGCACCCCGCCCCTACGCCCCCGCAGGCTGCCGTACGTTCTCCCGGACCCAGTCCACGATCGACTGGGTCGTCGCCCCCGGCGTGAAGATCTCCGCGACCCCCTTCTCCTTCAGCGGGGGAATGTCCGCCTCGGGGATGATCCCGCCGCCGAACACCAGGATGTCCTCGGCCTCCCGCTCCCTGAGCAGGTCGATCACCGCGGCGAACAACGTGTTGTGGGCGCCGGAGAGGATGGAGAGCCCGATCGCGTCGGCGTCCTCCTGGATCGCCGTGTCGACGATCTGCTCGGGAGTCTGGTGGAGGCCGGTGTAGATGACCTCCATGCCCGCGTCACGCAGCGCCCTCGCGATCACCTTGGCGCCACGGTCATGACCGTCGAGCCCCGGCTTGGCCACCACCACGCGGATCGGACCGGCTGTCACACCCATCACTGCCTCCATGAACCGACTGCGTGCATTCCTACCGACTAGTACCGCACAGACCGGGAATGTGAACGAACGTTATCGCCGCCATCTCGCACCCATGCAGTTTCGCATCAGGCACCGAGGGGGAAATCACATGATGGGACCCGTTCGGGAGCCGCAACGAGGTCGCCGCACCGCCGCGCCGCAGACCGCGCGCACCGGTGGCGCGGCGCGCCGGCGACGGCACGAAGGGCACGTAGGACAGGTAAGGCACGACAGCGGGGAGCCTCGTCGCCACGCCGACAGGGCGGCTCGTCACGTCACCGGCGCACCACCAGCACCACGAGCACCATCGGCACCACCGATACGACCGGATCAAGCACCGGCATCGTCGGCGTCGCCCGCACCACCGGTTCCGTCAGTTCCGCCGGCCCGTCCGGCGACCCCGGAACCCAGCGCCGACCGCCGTACCCATCCCCCGCGCCCCACTCGCGCCACGCCGGCGTCGACGACCTTCGCCGCGACTCCCCATGAGCGCACACGGGGGACGGAGCCGTCCTCCCGTGTGCCGACAGGAGGTCGGCCATGAAGGTCACCAAGGCGGCGCTGCCCCTTCTCCCGCTCTGCCAGCGTCTGCTTCCCGGCAGGCTGGCGGGACTCTCCCTGGCTCTCCTGAAGGCGACCGCGCTCGAGATCGCGATCCTCGCGGGACATCTCCTCCTGTACCCGTCCGGCATCACCCAGGAGCGCCGCTTCCCCGTGTCCCCGCTCCCCGCGGCAGAGGACGGCGCCTCGCAGCTGCCGACCGAGGCCAAGCCGCCGGTGGTTCTCCTGCACGGCTTCATCGACAACCGCTCGGTCTTCGTCCTCCTGCGCCGCAGTCTCGCCCAGCACGGCAGGCAGCAGATCGAGTCGCTCAACTACTCCCCGCTGACCTGTGACATCCGGGCCGCGGCGGAGCTGCTGGGCCGCCACATAGAGGGAATCTGCGAGCGCACGGGCAGCGAGCGGGTCGATGTCGTCGGGCACAGCCTCGGCGGCCTGATCGCGCGGTACTACGTGCAGCGCCTCGGCGGCGACGCCCGGGTCCGCACGCTGGTGACGCTCGGCACCCCGCACTCCGGCACCCGGGTGGTGCCGCTGGCCAACGCACACCCGATCGTGCGCCAGATGCGCCCCGGCTCGGAGTTGCTCGAGGAGCTCACTCGGCCGGCCCCGGGCTGCCGTACGCACTTCGTCAGCTTCTGGAGCGACCTCGACCACCTGATGGACCCCCTGGAGACCGCCTGCATCGACCACGAGGACCTGCTGGCGGAGAACGTCCGGGTGAGCGGGATCGGACATCTCGCCCTGCCGGTGCATCCCGCCGTGGCGACCGGCATACGCCAGGTGCTCGACACCGCACGGCCCGGGGAGGAGACGGCCGGCCGCGCGGGCGGACTGACCGTGGCGTAACGGTCGTATCGGACCCCCGGCACCGCCCGGACGCAGGCGGCCGGGAGCTCGCCCCACAGGCCGCCGACAACGCGCGGAGAGCCCGGGAACCGCGTTCCGGCATCGAACAGACTTCGAACACAGAGCCAAGGTCGCGCCCGCAGTCCTCCGAAACACGGCCGAATGCCCGTTTCCTGCGCGCCCGAAACCAGTTGAAGATTGTCGCGCCCGCGTACCGCCGGGTACAGTCGCCGCACTGCTCTGGCAGCCCCTGTTGTCGAGGCGAAAGAGAAGTTGGTGAACGACCGTCACCCGTCGGGGACAATGACCACCCCGGCTCCGGCTTCCGACGCCGACTCGTCGCACTACGCGTCGTACGGCACCCAGGAAGCCCAGTACGGCGACTTCACCACGTACGGCGGCTACGACGCCACCGGTTTCAGCACCGCGGGTACCCCGGACGGCGGTGCGCACACCACCGGCACCTTCGAGACCGACCCGCTCTTCGGCAACATGCCGGGCGACGCGACCGGTTCGTACGACGCCTCGACGTGGACCACCGGCGGTCACCAGACCCTGAACTACGACATGTACGCGGCGCAGCACCACGCCGCCTACGACACCGGCGCGTACGACACCGCGCAGTGGGGCGCCGACCACCAGCAGCTCGCCGCGATCCCGCCGCAGGGCGGCAGCGTCGACCACTCCGGGCAGTGGGACGCGAGCTCCTGGCACCAGCCGGACGTGTCCGCGGTCCCGGCCGACCAGACCCAGCAGTGGGAATGGGGCACCCAGAGCTTCGACACCGGGGCGTACGACGCCACGCAGTGGAACTCCGACGGCACGGCGGCCGACCAGCAGCAGACGGCCACCTTCGAGCAGGCCAGGTACGACGAGAGCCAGGCGTACGACGAAACCCACGCCTACGACGAGAGCCACGCGTACGGCGAGGCGAATCCTTACGGCGACGCCTACGCGGAGCACACCTCGCACGACGGCGAGTTGCACGCCGACCCGGACACCTCCGCCACCACGGCCACCGGCGAGATGCCCGCCGTCCACGACGCCGAAGCCCCGCTCCTGGACGACCAGGAGGAGCCGCCTCAGGCGCCGGCGCCCGCCCCCGGCTCCCGCGTCGCCGCGCGCAACGCCAACCGCTCCCGCCGCCGTATGCCCGCCAAGCGCTCCGCGCTGCTGACGATCGCCGTGCCCTCGGCGTGCGTCATGGGGGTCGCCGGGATCGCCGCCGCCTCGGTCGGCACGTTGACCGGCGACGACAAGGACACCTCGACGACCCTCGCGGACACCAGCGCCGTCAAGCCGTCCGTCGCGAACAACAAGCTGGACACCCAGCTCGAGAGCCTCTCGGCCGGTGCCGACGACTTCGCCGACCGGGCCAGCCGTACGCAGGAACGCATCGACCTCAAGGCCCAGCAGGTGGCCGAGAAGAAGAAGGCGGCGGAGGAGGCGGCCCGCAAGGAGCGGCTGCGCCCGAAGTTCGCGCTTCCGGTCGCGCAGCGCGGGCTCAGCGCCTACTACGGCCAGTCCGGCGTCAACTGGATGTCCGTCCACACCGGCATCGACTTCCCGGTGTCGTACGGCACGACGGTGATGGCCGCGACCGACGGCACCGTGCGGACGCAGTGGAACAGCGCGTACGGCAACATGATGGTCGTGACGGCGAAGGACGGCACGGAGACGTGGTACTGCCACCTCTCCAGCTACCGCGTCGCCTCCGGTACGACGGTCAAGGCCGGCGACCCCATCGCCTACTCGGGCAACTCCGGGAACTCGACCGGACCCCACCTGCACTTCGAGGTGCACCCGGCGGGCGGTTCGGCGATAGACCCGCTGCCGTGGCTGCGCAGCCACGGGCTGGACCCGACGTAACCGCCGCTGCACAGCCACCGGCTGGACCCGACGTAACCCTCCCGGGCCCAGCCTCCGCCCGGAGCTACAGCTTCTCCACCGGCGCGTACCGCAGCAGCAGCCGCTTCGGCTTCGCCTCCCCGAAGTCGATCGTCGCCTCGGCGTTCGCGCCCGTGCCCTTCACCCCGACCACCGTGCCGAGACCGAACTGGTCGTGGGTGACCCGGTCGCCGACGGCCAGGGACACCACCGGCTTCTCGGAGGTCCTGCGCGTCGCGAAGCCGGACGCGCCCGACGCCGAGGAACGCGAACGGGACGACGACAGCGAGGCGGCGACCGCCGAGACCGGTCCCGCGGGAGCGGCGGACGCGCCCGTGCGCTTCCAGTCGACGTGCTGCGCCGGGATCTCCTCCAGGAAGCGGGAGGGCGGGTTGTACGACGGCTGCCCCCACGCGCTGCGCAGCGAGGACCGGGTCAGATACAGCCGCTCACGCGCGCGCGTGATGCCGACGTAGGCCAGCCGCCGCTCCTCCTCCAGCTCCTTGGTCTGGCCGAGGGCGCGCATGTGCGGGAAGACGCCGTCCTCCATGCCGGTGAGGAAGACGACCGGGAACTCCAGGCCCTTGGCGGTGTGCAGGGTCATCAGGGTGATGACGCCGGAGCCGTCCTCGTCCTCGTCGGGGATCTGGTCGGAGTCGGCGACGAGCGCGACCCGCTCCAGGAAGTCGGAGAGCGAACCCGGCTCCTCGCCCTCGCCGGACTCCTGCTCGAACTCCAGGGCCACGGCGGCGAGTTCCTGGAGGTTCTCGATGCGGGTCTCGTCCTGGGGGTCGGTGGATGCCTGCAACTCGGCGAGGTAGCCGGTCCGTTCGAGGACCGCCTCCAGCACGGTCGCGGGGCCCGCGCCGGACTCGACGATCGTACGGAGCTCCTCCATCAGGACGTTGAACCGCTTCACGGCGTTGGTGGAGCGCGCGGCCATGCCGTACGCCTCGTCGACGCGCTTGAGCGCCTGCGGGAAGCTGATCTTCTCGCGCTGGGACAGGGCGTCGATCATCGCCTCGGCACGGTCGCCGATGCCCCGCTTGGGGACGTTGAGGATCCGGCGCAGCGGCACGGAGTCCTCGGGGTTGGCGAGGACGCGCAGGTAGGCCAGGACGTCCCGGACCTCCTTGCGCTCGTAGAAGCGGACGCCGCCGACGACCTTGTAGGGCAGGCCGACGCGGATGAAGACCTCTTCGAAGACACGGGACTGCGCGTTGGTGCGGTAGAAGACGGCGACGTCTCCGGCCTTCGCCTCCCCCGCGTCCGTGAGGCGGTCTATCTCGTCGGCGACGAACTGCGCCTCGTCGTGCTCGGTGTCGGCGACGTAGCCGGTGATGCGCGCGCCCGCGCCCGCGTTGGTCCACAGGTTCTTGGGGCGGCGGGACTCGTTGCGCTCGATGACGGCGTTGGCGGCGGTGAGGATCGTCTGGGTGGAGCGGTAGTTCTGTTCCAGGAGGATCGTCGTCGCGTCGGGGTAGTCCTCCTCGAACTGGAGGATGTTGCGGATGGTCGCGCCGCGGAAGGCGTAGATCGACTGGTCGGCGTCACCGACGACACAGAGCTCGGCGGGCGGCAGGTCGTGCTCGCTCGGCGGTACGTCGACCGGGTGCTCCGAGGTGCCGACCAGCTCCCTGACCAGCGCGTACTGCGCGTGGTTGGTGTCCTGGTACTCGTCGACGAGGACATGCCGGAAGCGGCGGCGGTAGTGCTCGGAGACATCGGGGAACGCCCGGAGCAGATTGACCGTCGTCATGATCAGGTCGTCGAAGTCGAGGGCGTTCGCCTCGCGGAGGCGTGACTGGTACATGGCGTACGCCTGGGCGAGGGTCTTCTCGAAGCCGTCGCCGGCCTGGGCGGCGAAGTCCTCCTCGTCGATCAGCTCGTTCTTCAGGTTGCTGATCTTGGCGCTGAAGGACTTCGGCGGGTACCGCTTGGGGTCGAGGTCCAGGTCGCGGCAGACCAGGGCCATGAGCCGCTTGGAGTCGGCGGCGTCGTAGATCGAGAAGGACGAGGTGAACCCGAGCTTCTTCGACTCCCGGCGCAGGATCCGCACGCAGGCGCTGTGGAAGGTCATGACCCACATCGCGTTCGCGCGCGGGCCCACGAGCTGCTCGACGCGCTCCTTCATCTCGCCCGCGGCCTTGTTGGTGAAGGTGATCGCGAGGATCTGGCCGGGGTGGACCTGGCGCTCGCCGAGCAGGTGGGCGATGCGGTGGGTGAGCACCCGGGTCTTGCCGGAGCCGGCGCCGGCCACGATGAGCAGCGGGGTGCCGGAGTGCACGACGGCCGCGCGCTGGTTCTCGTTCAGCCCCTCCAGGAGCGCGGCCGGGTCCACCACGGGGCGCGGGGCGCCGTCGCGGTAGTAGGCGTCACGGTCCGGGGGCACGTCGAACTTCCCACCGAACAGGTCGTCCGGAACCTGCTCCGGTCCGTGCTCGTCCTCGGGCGGCGGCGGGGGCTCCTCCCCGTGCCCGCGAGGGGGCTGGAGGTCCGCCAGGAAGCTGTCGTCAAAGAGGCTGCTCATCGCTCTCCGAGTCTAGGGTGCCCCACTGACAGACCGCGCCGCCCCGGGAACATCCGCCCGTATCGGCAGCCGATGATCTTCCGCAGCGGGTGAGGATCCGGTGACGGACACAGCCGCGTCCGCCTCTCCCCGGCCCGGAGAGGGCCGAATCCGTCCAAGCCACGGCAGATCCTTTCGGATCACCCCACGCCGAGCCCCGGCCGGGACGAAGGTCACGAAAATGTATCGGGCATATCGAACATCAACCTTCACAGGGGCCACACCGGTTGGCTACCGTTCCGGGCAGGCCGTACGACCCCCTCCGGCGAACCTCGCCGGGCCGCACGGCCTCCGCCGAGTCCGCAGCGCCGCCGCGCGCCCGGAGCCGGGGACCCACCGAACCTGGGGTGAATCGGCCGCCTCCCGCGCAGGGGAGAGCCGTAGGGCAAACCTTCCGAAGCACCGCGCCCGAACCCGACAGCTAACCCGGTAGGCGGAGCACGGGAAGGAGTCGCCTCCCTTGGCGTCGCACCGCAAGTCGCGTCCCGTCGGTACGCGCGTCGCAGGCATACGGACCCCGGCCCTCGCGACGGCCGCCCTCACCTCCGTGGCCCTGCTCTCCCAGTCGGCGAACGCCGCACCGGCCGACGACCGGCCGAGTCTCGAAGAGGTCGAGAAGAAGGTCGACGCCCTCTACCGCCAGGCCGAGTCCGCGACCGACAACTACAACGCGGCCAAGGAGAAGACGGCAAAGCAGCGCAAGCAGGTCGACACGCTCCTCGAGGACGTCGCCCAGCGCACCCAGAAGCTCAACGAGGCCCGGGAGGAACTCGGTTCCTTCGCCGCGGCCCAGTACCGCACCGGCGCCGCCGCACCCGACACGGCGACCTTCCTGCTCGCCGACACCCCGCAGGACTACTTCGACCAGACGCAGCTGATGGGCCGCTTGACGAACCGTCAGAAGGGCGCGGTCGACGACTACGTCTCCGAGCAGTCCGCGACGATGAAGAAGCGCCAGGAGGCCTCCCAGAGCCTTCAGACGCTCACCGAGACGCAGAGCGACCTGAAGACGGCCAAGGCGACCGTCCAGAAGAAGCTCGCCGACGCGCGCGCACTGCTGTCGGAGCTGACCGCCCAGGAGAAGGCGCGTCTGGCGGCGATCGAGAAGCAGAAGCAGGAGGAGGCGGCCCGCAGGGCGGCGGAGCTGGCGCAGCAGCAGGCGGCGGCGGAGAAGGCCGCACAGCAGGCCGCGCAGGAGACCGCCGCCCCGCAGGAGA
Source organism: Streptomyces sp. SAI-135 (assembly GCF_029893805.1). Classification (NCBI taxonomy): domain Bacteria; kingdom Bacillati; phylum Actinomycetota; class Actinomycetes; order Kitasatosporales; family Streptomycetaceae; genus Streptomyces; species Streptomyces sp. SAI-135. The sequence continues at coordinate 5,601,237 of NZ_JARXYP010000002.1, read as the reverse complement.
GCACGCCGACGGCGACCGACTCCTCGTACGCCACCAAGGCCGCCAAGGCCCTCGCCTTCGCCCGCGCGCAGATCGGCAAGCCGTACGTCTGGGGCGCCACCGGCCCCGACTCCTACGACTGCTCAGGGCTCACCCAGGCCGCCTGGAAGGCCGCCGGCGTCGACCTCCCGCGCGTCACCTACGACCAGGTCAACGCCGGCACCACGGTCTCCCTGTCCGACGCCCAGCCCGGTGACCTGGTCTTCTTCTACGACGACATCAGCCATGTCGGCCTCTACATCGGCAACGGCATGATGATCCACGCCCCCAAGCCGGGCGCGTACGTCCGCGAGGAGTCGATCTACTACGACGGCGAGTCGGCGATCCACAGCGTGGTGCGCCCCGCCTGAGTCCCCGCCCCCGGCCCTTCGGGCGCCGGGGGCCGTTCTCCGGAGCCCGCACTCGCGTGCATTTCGCCACGCGCGCGTGCGCGCCCAGCTCGCCCCGCGCGGAGAGGTTCCTAGCATCGGCACATGTCCGGTACCTCCCCGCACTCCCCCCTGCGCCTCTGGTGGACGCAGCGCCCGCCCGCGGCCGGGGCCGCCGTCATGGCGACCGGCATCATCTCGGTCGGGCTCCATCTCAGCGGTCACGAGACGCTGTCCCGGGTCACCCTGGTGCTCGCTTGCGCGGCCTGGCTCGGGCTGGCCGCCGAGTTCGTCTCACGACTGCTGCGGGAGCGCGCGCGATGGGTCGCCGACGCCGGGACACCGGGCGCCCTGACGGCCGTGGCCGCGACCACCGTCCTCGGTACCGGTCTGTCCGTGCTGGGCCGGCAGACCCTCGCCGAGGCCCTGCTGGCGCTGTCCGCGCTGCTGTGGCCGCCGCTGATCGTGCTCGTCGTGGGGCACTGGAAGCGGCGGATGCCCGGCGGGGTGTTCCTCTGCTGCGTGGCCACCCAGGGCCTCGCGGTCCTCGGCGCCACGCTCGCCGCGGCGGAGTCGGCGGCCTGGCTCGCGCACACGGCCCTCGTGCTGTTCTGGCTCGGCCTGGTCCTGTACGGCGTCGCGCTGTTCCACTTCGACCTGCGCCAGGTGCTCCGGGGGCCGGGCGACCAGTGGATCGCGGGCGGCGCGCTCGCCATCTCCGCGCTGGCCGGCTCGAAGCTCATCGCCGCCGACAGCGCACGCCTGTACCTGTGGAACGACGACGACCTCGGCGTCCTGCGCGCGGTGACCGTCGCCCTGCTGGTGCTCGACCTGGCCTGGTACGCCGTCCTGCTGGCGGCCGAGTGCGTACGGCCCCGCCTTCGCTACGACGTGCGCCGCTGGGCCACCGTGTTCCCCATGGGGATGACGGCGGCCGCGACCCTGTCCGTCGCCGCCGCCGTGGACATCCCGTGGCTGAGGACACCCGGCGAGGTACTGCTGTGGATCTCCGTGGCGGCCTGGCTGGCCGTCGCGGCGGGCGCGGTCGACTCCGCCCGTGCCGCCCTCAGGTCCACAGCACCGCGATGAAGACGTTGGCCGTGGTCAGCGCGCCGACCAGGCCGAACAGGCTCTTGTCCACCTTCTCGTCGTCCCGCTTCACGTAGACGAGTGCGAGGATCACGATCAGCAGCGCCAGCTTGACGCCGATCTTGATGTTGTTGACGTGCTGGTCGTCGGCCTGGTTGAGGCCGACCAGGATCATTCCGGTGACCAGCATCGTCGCGGCGCCGTGCAGCATCGCGGGCACGAACCGGGCGGTGCCCCGGCCCATCGCCTTCATCTGGGTGAGGAAGCCGCCGAGCAGCGAGGCGATGCCGATGATGTGCAGGCCGACGAAGAGATGGATGAGTACGTCCATGAGGCCGGAGCTTATGCAGCGGCCGCGGGGAGGTCCGCACCGGCCCCGGGAGTAGATCTTGCATATATGCGGCCCATAGCACTCCGCACCCGCCGCGCGTCCCGGAATCCCGACTTCGGTCAGCGCACCGCGCGAAGTCGACGGCGTCACCCCGGCAGCGCGGTCACCTTCGGTCACCCACCGGTCCCCTGGCGGCACTTCCGCACAACGCGTTACCTCCCGGACACGGTCAGGTTTAGCGTCCTCCACCAGGTGACCGGCTCCCCACCGCCGCCCGGGCCAGGGGCGGCAGTCGGCCACCACCGCCGAGAAGGTCCGGCGGCGGCCCGCTCCCCCTGTGCAGGCCGTCGCCGGACGCGCACACCGCCCCGGGCGGTCGTACGGCCGCTCCCCCCTGGCGTTCGTACGTCCCTGAGCCCCGGGGCGGGCGATCGTACGAAAGGACGTGCAGTCCACGTGGCAGCGCACCGCAAGCCCCGCAGGCGCTCGGCCGGCGGCCATACGGTCCGTACGGCAGCGACGATCGCCCTCGCGGGGGCCGCGACCGCGACGGGCTTCGACGGGATCGGACACGCCGAGCCGCAGCTCACACCGGAACAGGTCAAGGCGAAGGTGGACCGGCTGTACCAGGAGGCCGAGGAGGCCACCGAGAAGTACAACGGCGCGAAGGAGAGGGCGGACGCGGCCGAGACCCGGCTGGACGTCCTGCGGGACGAGGCGGCCCGCAGGACGGAGCAGCTCAACGAGGCACGGGACGCGCTGGGTTCGATCGCCGCGGCGCAGTACCGTGGCGGCGGACTCGACCCGGCGATGCAGCTCGCGCTGACCGACGACCCCGACCGGTACCTGGACAGCGCCGAGTTCGTCGAACGCGCCGGCACCCGCCAGGCCACCTCCGTGGCGACCGTACGCCGCCAGTTGCGGGAGATCGAGCAGCTGCGCGGGGCCGCGCACGTCGAGCTGGCCGCACTGAAGTCGCGCCAGGCGGAACTGAAGCGCCACAAGAAGACGATCACCGGCAAACTGGGCGCGGCCCGCCGGCTGATGTCCCAGCTGCCGGCCGAGGAACGAGCGGTGCCCGGGGGCGACGGCGAACGCGCCTCACGGGCCACGCCGGGCGCCCGCGAGGCACTGACGGCTCCGGGCGCCGCCACCACGGACGCCCCCAACTCCCGCGCCGCGGCCGCCATCTCCTACGCGTACAGCAAGCTCGGCAGCCCCTATGTCTGGGGCGCCACCGGCCCGGACGCCTTCGACTGCTCGGGCCTCGTCCAGGCCGCCTACCGCTCCGCGGGCATCTCCCTGCCCCGCACGACCTACGCCCAGATCGACGCCGGCCGGCGCGTCTCCCGCTCCGAACTCCTCCCCGGCGACCTGGTCTTCTTCTACTCGGGCATCAGCCACGTCGGCCTCTACATCGGCAACGGGCAGATGATCCACGCCCCGAACCCGTCGGCGCCGGTGCGGGTGGCACCCATCGACGAGATGCCGTTCGCGGGCGCGACGCGCGTGGTGTGAGCGTGAGCAGACCGCCCTCAGACCAGCCGGCGTGCCGTCGCCCACCGGGTCAGCTCATGACGGTTGGACAGCTGCAACTTCCGGAGCACCGCCGAGACATGGGACTCGACCGTCTTCACCGAGATGAACAGCTGTTTGGCGATCTCCTTGTAGGCGTAACCGCGGGCGATGAGCCTGAGCACCTCGCGCTCGCGCTGGGTGAGGCGGTCGAGGTCCTCGTCGACCGGCGGGGCGTCGGTGGAGGCGAAGGCGTCCAGGACGAAGCCGGCCAGCCGCGGCGAGAAGACGGCGTCGCCCTCCTGGACGCGGAAGACGGAGTTGACGAGGTCCGTGCCGGTGATCGTCTTGGTCACATAGCCGCGCGCACCGCCCCGGATCACTCCGATCACGTCCTCGGCCGCGTCCGAGACGGACAGCGCGAGGAAGCGGACGGGCTGCTCGGAGTCGGCCATCAACGGGGCGCACCGGCGCAGGACTTCGACCCCGCCACCACCCGGAAGATGGACGTCGAGGAGGACCACCTCGGGGCGGGTCGCGGTGATGACGGTGACGGCCTGCTCGACGTCCGCGGCCTCCCCGACGACCTCGACACCGGTCTCCTCGGTCCGGCCGATCTCGGCCTGGACGCCCGTACGGAACATGCGGTGGTCGTCGACGAGGACCACGCGCACGTGCCGCTCGCCCGCGACGCCGGCCGGCGTCGGCTCCACGGGGTCCGTGTTCGCCGTGTTCGCCTCGGTGGGGTCACTCATGACGTCTTCTCCGCCCTCTCCATCTCCAGCTCGACCTCCGTGCCGCCGTCCGGCACCGCGCGCAGCCGGGCCGTGCCGCCATGGCGCTCCATGCGGCCGATGATCGATTCTCTGACACCCATCCGGTCGGCGGGTATCGAGTCGAGGTCGAAGCCGGGGCCGCGGTCCCGGACGGACACGAAGACCGTCCTGCCCTCGACTTCGGCGTAGACCTGTACGGCGCCGCCCTCGCCACCGTACTTGGCGGCGTTGACCATCGCCTCACGCGCGGCCTGCATCTGCGCACTGGTTCTCTCGTCGAGCGGGCAGTCGCCGACGACCACCACCTCGATGGGGACGCCGTGCTTGTCCTCGACCTCGGCCGCGTTGCGCCGCACGGCGTCGGCGAGGTCGGTGGGTTCGTCGGCCTCGTCCTTGCCGGTGCCCTCCGGTTTGTACAGCCAGGTGCGCAGGTCGCGCTCCTGGGCGCGGGCGAGACGGCGGACCTCGTTCGGGTTCTCCGCGTTGCGCTGGATCAGGGTCAGGGTGTGCAGCACCGAGTCGTGGACGTGGGCCGCGACCTCCGCGCGCTCCTGGGCGCGGATGCGCATCAGGCGCTCCTCGGAGAGGTCCTGGGTCATGCGGACGAGATACGGACCCGCGAGGAGCGTTATCCCGACGAGGACCGCGAGGGCCGCCTGGAGGACGGAACCGAGGTGGGCGGCGGAGCCCTGGAGGACGAAGACCCCGGAGACGCCGGCGGTGACGAGGAGGACACCGCCCGCGGCACGCAGCAGTGTCAGGGTGCGCCGGCGGCGGCCGACCTCCATCCAGCGGGCCCTGCGGGCGTTGTCCGCCTGGCGCCAGACCAGGGCGACACCCGCGCCGACCAGGACGGCGGGCCACAGGTAGGCCTTGGCGCCGTTGCCGACGTTGACGTTGCCGACGAAGACCATCGCCACGACGACCATGAGGAGCAGGGCCACGATCTGGCCCTTGTCCGGGCGGCGGGCGACCAGTCTGCGGCGGCCGTCCGGTGAGGTCTCGGTGGTGACCAGGGCGGGGGGTTTCTGTCCGCCGACCCCGCCGACGCCGAGCGGCACGAAGAACCAGAACGCGGCATACAGCAACGCGCCGAGCCCGTCCGCCATGAACAGCCCGACGAAGACGAGCCGCACCCAGATCACGGGCAGCCCGAGATGCCCGGCGAGCCCCCGCGCCACACCACCCAGCCAGCGTCCGTCGCTGCTGCGGTAGAGCTTGCGCGGCGGCCGCGGTTCGACGAGGGGCGCTGCTGCGGCTTCCGGCATGCCATCGATGGTCACACGGCCGGAGTACGGGGGCATCAGGGTTGGCCCCCGAGACTCCCCTGATCTTCGGTCGGCGCGCCTTCCGAACGCTTCCCTCCCCGCTCTCAGGGCCGATATCAGGGTCCGGCCAGGGTCGTGACGACTCCCGTCGCGCCCTCCCGCCCGTCACCATGGACACATGACAGATCACCAGCACGCCGCGGGCGCCGGATCCGGCGGAGGCCCGGCCCCGGGCACCGGCCCCGGCGCGGGCGCGGGCACGCGGAAAGAAGGAGGCACAGCGGCGGACCCGCACACCGAGCCCACCGGGCACCGGACGACGACCGAGCCCCCCGGGCACCGCACGACGACCGACACCCCTCTCCCTCCCTCCGCCCCTCCCCTCGGCACCCCCGCGGACACCGCCCCCGGCCACGACGCGCCCCCCGCCCCCCTGCGCTTCCGGCGGGACCGGCGGCACAAGCTGCTCGCCGGGGTGTGCGCCGGGCTGGGGCGGCAGTGCGACATGGACCCGGTGATCTTCCGGATCACGCTCACCGTGCTCTCGGCGACCGGCGGCATCGGTCTCCTCTTCTACGGCTTCGCCTGGCTCTTCGTCCCGTACGAGGACGAGGAGGAGAACGAGGTGCGCAAGCTGCTCACCGGCCGGGTGGACGGCCAGGCCCTGACCGGCGTGCTCTTCGCCCTGGTCGGCTGCGGGGTGTTCCTCACCATGCTGGGCAACACCAGCGTGCTGACCTTCGCCGTGGTGCTCTCGCTGCTCCTGGCGGGCGCGGGGTACTGGTCGCGCAACCGCGGCACCCCCGACCCCGACCCGCTCGCCGCCCAGGCCGTCGCCGACGCGCCGCCGGAGGCCCAGGCCCCGCCGGTGCCGGCCTCCTACCCGTCCTGGTGGCGCGACCCCATAGTCAAGGACGGCACCCACGTCGGCGGCACCGGCTATCTGTGGGGTCCGAGCGACTCCCGCGACCGTGACATCGCCGCGGCCGTCAACATCGGCCGGGGCACCTCCTGGAACCGGCGCGAGGAGTTCGCCGCGGCCCGGTCCCGCCCGCCCAAACCCCGCGGCCCGCGCTGGATCGGCGGCTGGGTCTTCCTGCTCGCCCTGCTGGCGGGCGGCCTCGGCACCGGAGCGACCTGGGAGGACCACGCCCTGGGCACCAGCCTGCAGACCGGTCTGTCCTGCGCGCTGATCGTCCTGGGCCTGGGCATAGCAGTCAGCTCGTTCCTGGGCCGCACCGGAGCGGGCTCGGTCTTCCTGGCGATCATCACCGCGGGCCTGCTCGCCGCGTCGGCCGCCCTCCCGAGGGACATCACCACCGAGTGGGTCCGCACGAAGTGGGCGCCGGCCGCGACCCAGAACATCCGGCCCCAGTACGAACTGGGCACCGGGGTGGGCACCTTGGACCTGTCCCGGGTCGACTTCGGCAAGGGCGGGACGGTGAGCACCCACGTCGAGGTCGGGGTGGGCCGGCTGCTGGTGATCGTGCCGCCGGACGTGACGGTGAACGCGGTCGTCGACGTGGGAGTGGGCGACATCCAGTTGCCGGGCGACGACCCGCAGGACGTGGACGTGGCACCGGGCAAGCGCAAGGAGGTCACCCTGAAACCGGTTCCGGGCGCGGAGAAGACCGCCACCCTCGACCTTGATCTGCGGGTGGGCATCGGCCAGGCGGAGGTGAGCCGTGCTGCGTCATGAGTTCCGGCCGGGACAACTGGTCGCCGGCCTCTTCCTGACCGCCGCGGGCATCACCTACGCCGGTGACGCGGGCGGCGCCTGGGAGACGCCGTGGTTCGCGGTGATCCCCATGGTCGTCGGCGGCCTCTGCCTCGCGGGCGTCGTGGGCTTGCTGGCCCGGGCCGTACGCAGACACCGCGACACCCGCCGCACGAGTACACCACCGGAGGCCGACCAGCCCGACACTGCGCAGACGCAGGCGACGCACAGGACGCCTTAGCCGCCCCAGCCGCCCGTGCCCCAGTGATCACCGGCCGGGGGGAGCAGCCCGGCACCGGACCGCGGCAGCGCGGCCGCTCCCCCCGCCCGACGGCACCCGGTCGGCGGAGCTACCGGTAGCCTCCCGCCCGTTGCCTTCGTCGGGCGCGCAGGGCCGCGTCCACGGAGAACACCGAGGCACCCGCGAGGACGAGGGGCAGCCAGGCCATCAGGTAGGCGAGGTCGTTGCCGTAGTAGTACGGGTCCGAGGCCCAGCTCACGGTCAGCCACAGGCTGAGCGAGATCAGCGCACCGCCGAGCGCGGCCAGGCGGGCCAGGATGCCCAGCAGGGTGCCGATGCCGACGGCGAGTTCACCGAAGGCGATGGCGTAGCCGAAGCCGACGGGGTTCTTCAGGGACAGGTCGACCAGTGCGGGGATGGCCGAGGAGTCACGGACGCTGCGCATCATGTCGCCGATGGAGCCGGAACCGGAGCTTTTCATGAAGGCGCTGTCCGTCAGCTTGTCCAAGCCGGCGTAGACGAAGGTGACACCGAGGAAGATCCGCAGGGGCAGCAGGGCGTACTGGCCGATGCTGTCCCGCCAGGAGCGTTCGTCGTCGTCATAGGGGGTGTGCGTGTCCGTCCGAAAACCGTGAGTCATCGCTTCGAGCCGCCTCTCACCAGCGTGCCGAGCCCCTACCAGACGATACGCAGGAAGGGGTGGCGGTGCTCAATGCGATGCCGGGTTTCCGAGCGCGCAAGGACGCGGGCCGCCGTCCCTCAGTCCGTCACATCGATCGCGTACCGGTTGGTCTCCACCCCGGCGGCCGTCACCACCTGCACCTCCACCCGTCCCGGCTCCACGTCCGCCGGCACCGGCACGGTCAGCACCTCGTCCGTGGGGTTGCTGAACCCCCCGGCCACCGGCACCAACGGCACGTGCACGTTCACCGGACCGATCCGCACGACCATCCGGGACAGCCGGTCCGCCCGCTGCGCCCCCGGCGGCACGAAGCCGGCGCCGCGGATCTCGATGTCGTCCCCGGTGCGCACGGGCCCGTCCAGGTCACCCGCCTCGCGCGACCGCACCACGGAGAGGATCACCGGCCGGCCGCCCTCCGCGTACTTGCCCGCGACGTAGGTGGCCGCCGACACCAGCACCACCACCGCCAGTCCCCACGGCAGATCCGGCAGCTGATCCGGCCGCCGGGCCAGCCGTACCGCCGCGAACAGCAGGGCGACCGCGCCGATCACGACGTACTGGATGTCGGCGAAGGCGCCCCGCCCGGAGTCGTCGGTCAGCAGGTCGGAGGCGCGGGGCCGGTCCGCCCGCACCTTCTGCAGCCGCTGCCCGAGCACCCGCAGCCCGACCACCCGCCGCACCAGCACGGCGATGGCGCAGACCACGGCCAGGACGGTCACGACCCCGGCGCCCCGGGCCAGTTCGAGTCCGGAGATCAGCGCGTCCCGCTCACGGCTGTCGGAGGCCGCGGCCAGCCGGCCCGCCAGTACCAGCACCGCGTAGGCGACGAACAGCACCCATGCCACCGCGACGGCTCGCGAGGTGGACAGCCGGTTGTCCTCGCCGATGACCGGCGCGAGCACCCCGCCCCGGGCCCGGTGGAACCAGGAGGCCGCGGTCAGCGACCCCGCGACCACGAGCGCCGCGACCAGCCCCGCCGTACGCGCCGCGGTCCAGCCCGCGCCGATGGCCGTCAGCGCCTGGACGAGGAGCAGCACCACGACAGCGGCCCACACCGTGTACGCGGTACGGCGCCACAGCCGGGCGAGCCAGGCGGCGCCCTCGGCCCGTCCTCGCTCGGCCACGGCCTCCGCCGACTGGGTCAGTTCCTCGGAGACCCACTGCCGGGAGGCCGACGCGGAGTGCGCCACGGCCGCGGGCAGGCCCTGTCCGGCGGCGAACTCGTCCCGTTTCAGGAGGAACTCGGCCACCGCCCGCCGATGCCCGGCCCGCGCCCCGTGCGGACAGTCCCCGCAGGTGCAGCCACCCTCGTGCGCACCTCCGGGCACGCCCCCGGCCGCGCTCTGTCTCGCTTCCTGCACCGCCACGCCCGACGCCCGCCTTCCCATGACTCCCGGCCCTTCGGCCCCACGTGACCTCACGGCCGACCGGCCGCCCGACCCTCTGAAGAACCCCGAACAACTCCCCCGTGATGACAGCGAATTGTGCCCTACAGCACACCTCCCCCGTCCGGCAGGTCTGGTCAGCGCGGGTGAAGCGGGGCCCGCCGTGTTGACCCGGCTGCGAGAATTTCCGTATGGCCGAGATCATCCAGCGTGACGGGACCTGGGCCTTCGACGGCACGACGGTCAGGATCACGCCGGGACTGCACCGCTCCGTGCCGCTGTTCCGGCAGACGTACGGCGAGGTCGCCGTGCCCCTGGAGGCCATCGCGGGCGTGGCGTTCGAGCCGGAACGCAAGCGCGGGCGGCTGCGGATGCGGCTGCGCGAGGGCGCGGACCCCCTGCTGCACGCGACCGGCGGACGCCTGCCGGACCCGGCGGATCCGTACCGCCTGACCGTGGACGTCGACCGCGCCGGCGTCGCCGAGTACGTGGCCGAGGAGATCCGGCACGCCCTCCTCCTGGACCAGGTCCCGAAGGAGCCGACGAAGACGTATCTGCTGCCGGGCCCGCCGGTCCCGGTCTCGGTGCGCTCCTCCGACGGCACGGTCTCCTTCGACGGCACCCAGGTCCGCATCGACTGGGCCGACACCTCCGACCGCGTGAAGCGGGCGACCGGACCGCGGATCATCGACGTGGGCGACCTCGTCCAGGTCGAGTGGCTGCCCAACTCCGGTTACGAGGACGGTTTCATGCGGTTCGTGACCCGTGAGACGTCCTTCTCGAAGCTGCCGCCGGAGAAGGACCCCTACGCCCTCGACCTGTGGGGCAGCACCCGCCGTGATCTGCTGACGGCCCTCGTGGCGACGGCGGTCACGGCCCGGCTGCCGCACCCGTCCACCCGCGGGGACCTCGCGTACGGCGGGGACGGCGCCCGCCGCCCCGGCCTCACCGCGGCCGCCGTGCCCCCGCCCGCCGACCATCACGACGCGCTCCTGCGCAGACTGCGGGAGTTGGGCGAGCTGCATCGCGCCGGGGTGCTCACGGACGAGGAGTTCGCGATGACGAAGGCGGCCGTGCTCCGGGGATTCTGACGTCTTGGGAGCGCCGCCTCACGACAGCAGGTCGGGCTCGCTGCGGCTGATGTCCTGCCACATCGGCTGGTAGTTGATCCACGCCACCAGGTCCCCGCCCAGCTGCTCCCGGGTCGCCACCGCCGCCCGGTGGTCGATGAGCACCGGGCGGCCCGCCGCCTTGGCCAGCAGCTGCACCTGGCTGGAGCGTTCCATGGACAGGAACCACCAGGCCGCCGCGTCCACCGAGTCCCCGACGGTCAGCAGCCCGTGGTTGCGCAGCACCAGCGCCTTGCGGGACCCGAGCGCGGCGGCGATCCGGCGGCCCTCGTCGGCGTCGACGGCGACCCCGGTGTAGGCCTCGTACAGCGCGTGGTCCTCGTAGAAGGCGCAGCTCTCCTGGGTGAGGGGGTCGAGGAGCTCGCCGAGGGCGGACAGCGCCCGTCCGTGCACGGAGTGGCAGTGGGCGACGGCGACGACGTCGGGACGGGCGGCGTGCACCTGGGAGTGCACGGTGAAGGCCGCCTGGTTGACGTGGTAGCGGCCGTCGAGCACCTGCCCGTCGGAGTTGGCGAGGACGAGGTCGCTCACGGTGACGTGCTTGAACGGCATGCCGAAGGGGTTCACCCAGAAGCAGTCGGTGAACTCCGGGTCGCGTGCGGTGATGTGTCCGGACACCCCGTCCTCGAAGCCGAGCCGGCCGAAGATCCGCAGCGCGCCCACGAGCCGCTCCTTGCGGTGCCGGCGTTCCTCCTCGACGGAGTCGTGCATCGGCGGCATCGCGAACTGGAGCTTGTCGGTGGGCACCGGCATCGGCGGAGTGGGACCGAGGGGTGTCCCGTGCATGTGGTCCTCCAGCACTGGGTTGCTGTACGGGGCGGAAGTTACCTGCGGTGGACGCAAGAGAACAGGGGTGGTTTGTAAAGATGCGCACACGACAGATACCTGACAGAAGATGTCGGATATCGACGCAAGACTGACGGCCATGAACTGGGCTGACTTCTCCGCCGCCGAACCCGAGCTCGCCAGGACCGTCGAGCAGCGCTTCGGCGCCTTCACCCACCACGTCCTCGCCACGCTCCGCAAGGACGGCTCCCCGCGCACCAGCGGCCTGGAGGTCCGCTTCCTGCACGGCGAGCTCTGGCTCGGCATGATGCCGGACTCGCTCAAGGCCCTCGACCTGCTACGGGACTCCCGTTTCGCGCTCCAGGCCAACCCCGGCGAGGGCCAGACCCTGGGGGGCGGGGACGTCCGGATCAGCGGTCTCGCCACAGAGGTCACCGACGCCCGCGAAAAGGCCGCGTACAGCGAAGAGGTGGAACCGCCGGAGCCGTTCCACCTCTTCCGCACCGAGCTGACGGAGGTCGTGCGGACCTACGTCGAGGACGACACGTACCTGGTCGTCCAGGTCTGGAAGCCCGGAGAGCCGGTGCGCACTCTCAAGCGGACCTGACCTTCAAACAAGGGAGCCCTACTCCCACTCGATCGTGCCCGGCGGCTTCGACGTGACGTCGAGCACCACGCGGTTGACGTCGGCCACCTCGTTGGTGATCCGCGTCGAGATCTTCGCGAGGACGTCGTACGGCAGCCGCGACCAGTCGGCGGTCATGGCGTCCTCGGAGGAGACCGGGCGCAGCACGATCGGGTGGCCGTAGGTCCGGCCGTCGCCCTGGACACCGACCGAGCGGACGTCCGCGAGCAGGACCACCGGGCACTGCCAGATGTCCCGGTCGAGGCCGGCCGCGGTCAGCTCCTCGCGGGCGATGGCGTCGGCGTCGCGCAGCAGGTCCAGGCGCTCCTTGGTGACCTCGCCGACGATGCGGATGCCGAGGCCGGGGCCGGGGAAGGGCTGGCGCTGGACGATCTCGTCCGGGAGCCCGAGCTCCTGGCCGACCATCCGCACCTCGTCCTTGAACAGCTTGCGCAGCGGCTCGATCAGCTGGAACTCGAGGTCCTCGGGGAGGCCGCCCACGTTGTGGTGGGACTTGATGTTGGCGGTGCCGGTGCCGCCACCGGACTCGACCACGTCCGGGTAGAGGGTGCCCTGGACGAGGAACTCCACCGCCGGGCCCTCGTCCGCGATGATCTCGGCCTGGGCCTGCTCGAAGACCCGGATGAACTCACGGCCGATGATCTTCCTCTTCTCCTCGGGGTCGGAGACCCCCTTGAGCGCGGTCAGGAAGCGCTCCTCCGCGTCGACGACGACCAGCTTGACGCCGGTCGCGGCCACGAAGTCCTTCTCGACCTGCTCGGTCTCGCCCTTGCGCATCAGACCGTGGTCGACGTACACGCAGGTGAGCTGGTCGCCGATGGCGCGCGCGACCAGGGCGGCGGCGACCGCGGAGTCCACACCGCCGGACAGACCGCAGATCGCGCGCTTGTCACCCACGCGCGAGCGGATCTCGGCGACCTGCTCCTCGATCACGTTGCCGGTGGTCCAGTCCGGCTTGAGACCGGCGCCCCGGTACAGGAAGTGCTCCAGGACCTGCTGGCCGTGCGTGGAGTGCATGACCTCGGGGTGGTACTGGACGCCGTAGAGCTTCTTCTCGTCGTTCTCGAAGGCGGCGACCGGGACGACGTCCGTGGACGCGGTCACGGTGAAGCCCTCGGGGGCGGCGGAGCAGGCGTCGCCGTGGGACATCCACACCGACTGCTCGTCCGGGGTGCCCTCGAAGAGGGTGGAGCCGGACTTCGACACGTGCAGCGGCGTACGGCCGTACTCGCGGGCGCCGGTGTTGTCGACGGTGCCGCCGAGGGTGGTCGCCATCAGCTGGAAGCCGTAGCACATGCCGAAGACCGGGACGCCGGACTCGAACAGCTCGCGGTCCAGGCGCGGGGCGCCCTCCGCGTACACCGACGAGGGGCCGCCGGAGAGGATGATCGCCGCCGGGTTCTTGGCGAGCATCTCCGCGACCGGCATGGTGCTCGGCACGATCTCGCTGTAGACCCGGGCCTCGCGGACACGACGGGCGATGAGCTGGGCGTACTGCGCACCGAAGTCGACGACCAGGACGGTGTCGGGGGCGGCGGCGGGGTTCGCTGATGACACGGGTTGCCTTCCGGCGGTGAGCGAGGTGTGTGTGGTACCGAGTCTACCGGGACCGGCGGGGCCGGCTCGGGGGTGAGCCCGGTCTCAGGATGCGAACGGGCTTGGACACTCCCGCGGGGCCCTGCATACTGCTCCCATGCTCCCGCAGACGACCTACCTGTTTACCTATGGCACCCGGCCCGCCGGCTGCCATGGTCGTGCTGCTTGAGCAACTGACAAGCGACTTCCCAGGCGCCCCGGGCCGACAAGGTCCGGGGCGCCTGGTGTTTTCCGGACCTTGCCGCCCTGGGGCCGCCACCCCACCCAGGAGCCCCACATGACCACCACACCGGAAGCCACCGCTGCGCAGACCCCCGCGCCGGAAGCCGTCATCGCGGACGCCCGGGAGCGCATCGACGCTCTCGACGACCGGATCATCGGCCTGATCCAGGAACGGGTGGCCGTCTCGTCCGTCGTCCAGCAGACCCGGATCGCCTCCGGCGGCCGACGGGTCCATCTCGCGCGCGAGATGGAGATCCTCGGCCGCTACCGCGAGGCGCTCGGCAAGCCGGGCACCTCGCTCGCCATGACGCTCCTCGAACTGTGCCGGGGTCGTATCTGAGTTCGGGGCCCGCCTCACCCGTACGGCGCGTGACCGCCGGGCCGCCCGCGTCGTTGGTGGTGGTGTCCGTGCCAGCCAGGGGCGGGCCCGACAGAACCACGCGTGGCTCGCTGGAGCGATGAGGCGCACGGATCACGCCGTGCGCCGTGGGACCTCGCTCCAGGAAGTGACCGGACGGCAGGGGACAGCAGCCCGGTCACCCAAGAGAACGGCCGGCTCCGGGGACGCCCGGGGCCGGCCGGCGGGGACAAGTACCGGCACAAGGCTGGGTCAAACGGTTGCGGAGGCCGCGTCCATCCAGCACGATGCCTAGAAAGCCCCCAAGTCCCTCCGCAGACAACCACATTCGTTGTGCGTCACCGTACTGCCAAAGGTCCGGACCAGGCGGGCGTCCAGGTGGCACGGACACGGAGAGCAAGCGGCGCAACCCCCCGGCGCCGCTCCCAGGCACCGGCGCTGCCCTGACGTCGGTGCTGACGAAAGAAGGGCCCCGCGGCTCCGTCCCGCGGGGCCCTTCGCATGCCGGTGCGCCGGTTTCCTCGCTCAGACGCGGGAGACGGTTCCGCAGCCCTCGGCACGGTCGGGGTCGAGGGGCTTGCTGCGGTCGTACGGGTCGGTGGTCGGTCCGGTGGGGGCCGCTCCCGTGGGTTCGGAGGAGCTGAACGACGGGTGCAGGTAGCCGTCGTGGACATCGCAGGCCGAGTTGTTGATGTCCTGGTCCCAGTTCACGACGGTGAGCTTGCCCGGGGTGACCTGGTACCTGGCCGGGTCGGAGATCTCCACGTCGAGGATCCGGCGGACGATGGTGCGGGTGACCTCGGTGGAGCCGTTGGTCTGCACGACCGGGTAGACGAAGGTGTAGTCGGCGTGCACGGCCACGGAGGCGTGGTCGCCGGCCTTGAAGGTCATACGGCCGCGGGTCTTCACGACGTCGCCGACCAGCCGGACCTCCTCGGGGTCGAAGCGGCTGAACATCCACAGCGGGTCGTGGGTGTCGTCCGGCTCGCGCAGGCCGGTCTCCAGGAGCCCCCGGACGTCCTTCTGCAACGGGTCCAGCACGTCGAGCGCCGCCTTCGGCCGTTCGCCGCGCAGCGTCGCCGGGTCGAGGTTGGACTCGACGAGGAGCTTCCTGGTCAGCTCCAGCACCTGCTCGACCTTCGCCGCGGACCGGCCGCCGACGGCCTTCGCCTCCGGTACGGCGATCCCGGCGGCGCCGTCGGCCCAGCGCTTGGCGGGCGAGCCGGCGAACGGGTCGTCCAGGGTCGGGATCGCGGAGGCCTCGGCGGAGGGTGCGGCGGTCGGTGCCTGCGTCTCCTGCGGCAGCGGGGCGGGCTCGGCCGCCGCGGAGCTCTCCCCGCCGAAGGGGTCGCCCGGCACCAGCGAGGGCTTCACCGCCACGACGGCCACCACCACCGCGACGGCGACGCCGAGGACGCCCCACAGGCCCCGCCGGCTCCTCTTCTGCTGCCAGGCCGGCCCGGTGCGCCAGCCCTCCGGCAGTTCGCCGCGCGCTTCCTGTCGCCGCAGCCGCTCCGTCACCTCACGGGCCCGCGCGGAGGGCTCCTTGGGGGCGGAGCCCCGGATGTCCCGTTCGGTGTCACGGGCGAACCGTTCCCAGACGTCGTCCGGGATCTTGGGGTCTTCAGACACGTGGGTCAGTTCTAGGGCCTGGGAAAGCCCGTTCACAAGCTGAACTGACGTGTGACTCAGCCCACATAAGTTTTCTGTGAATGCCCGCACAACCTTTCCCCGGTGTCGTGGATCAAACCTCACGAATCACGGGCCCCACCCGCGCCCCACACGCGGAGGCCTCTCCTAGACGTGTGCCGCGCGAGTGCGGCACACCTGACTTCCGAGGTCTTCATGAAGCTTCGTCGTGCACTGGCCGCCGCGGCCGCGACCGCCGCGATAGCGCCGCTGGCTCTGTTCGCCGCGCCCAGCGCCTTCGCGGAGGAGTCCCCCACGCCGACCGCGGCCGAGAGCACGCCCGCCGGCGAGAACACCCCGACGGCCCCCGAGAGCACCACGGCGGCCCCGGAGACCACCCCGGCCGCCCCGGAGACCACGCCCGCCACGGGCGAGAGCTCCCCCGCCGCCGGCGAGACCAGCTCGACCCCCTCCGGCAGCCCCTCCACGAGCCCGTCCGGCTCCACCAGCGCCAGCCCCTCCCCGAGCACGAGCGACGAGCCCGTCGACCAGTGCGAGATCGACGAGGACGACGACCCGGTCTTCAACGACAGCGACGTGCTGCACAGCTCGCTGACCGGTCTGCCCGAGAGCATCGTGGCGGGCAGCGGCTGGACGAACTTCAAGTTCAACGTCAGCAACTCCGGCGACGAGACGATCAAGGACATCCAGCCCATCGTCGGTGTCGGGGCGGTCGACTGGGACTTCGAGAAGGACTACACCGACCTGGTCACCGTGCAGGTGAAGCAGGGCGGCTCGTGGGTCGACGTGGCCACGCAGTTCGGTGAGGGCGGCTCGTTCAACGCCTTCGACCTCAAGGCCGGCGACTCCCTCAGCTACCAGCTCCGCGTGAAGGTCGACCGTGAGGTCCCGAGCGCGATCGGCATCGCCATCGGTCTCGCCGAGTACTCGGACGACAAGGGCTGCTGGGTCTCGGCCGACGAGAACATGGGCATCTACTACTTCGAGGTCCTGCCGGCCGGCTCCGACGCCGGCAAGCCGGGTGACGCCAAGCCGCAGACCGGCGGCAAGAGCCCCATCTCCGACGTCAACGGCGTCGACGTGGACGGCCAGCTCGCCGAGACCGGTTCGAGCTCGGCCCTGCCGGTCCTCGGCCTCGTCGGCGGCTTCGCCGTCGTCGCCGGCACCGGTGTGGTCTTCGCGGTGAAGCGGCGCAAGGGCGCGGCCGGCGCCCACGCCTGAGCCGTAGCGCGCTGAGCACGGCTTGACGCAGGACAGGAGAAGGACCCGCACTCGGAGGGGGGTGCGGGTCCTTCTCTTTCGTGTTGCCGGGGGTCCTACGACTTCTTCGGCACCGCCGGCATCCCCAGGAACGGCAGCTTCAGCGCGCCGAAGGCCTCCGCCGGAACGGCCGGTGACTTGGGCTCGACGGCGGCGAGCCGGACGTACGCCTCGCCCTGTGCCGGACGCGGGTCCTCCTCGCCCTTGTTGGGCCAGTACGACATCGCCCGCTCGGCCTGCGCGGTGATCGTCAGCGACGGGTTCACGCCGAGGTTGGCGGAGACCGCCGCCCCGTCGACGACCGAGATCCCGGGGTGGCCGTAGAGCCGGTGGTACGGGTCGATGACGCCGGTGTCGCGGGAGGATCCGATGGGGCAGCCGCCGAGGAAGTGCGCGGTGAGCGGGGTGCCCATGAGCTCACCGACGTTCGAGCCGGCGAAGCCGTTGATGTCGGCGGCGATCGCGGAGGCGCCCTGCGAAGCGGCCTTGATCTGCTTGGGGTTGGGAGCCCCGTGCCCCTGCCGTGCGGTGAGCAGGCCCTTGCCGACGCCGTCCGGTTTCAGATACGTCGTCAGGGAGTTGTCCAGCGACTGCATGACCAGCCCGATGATGGTCCGCTCCGACCAGCGTCGGTTGGAGAGCGAACGCAGGACGAGGAGCGGGTGCTTCGCGGCGTTCGCCAGCCAGGCCATGGCCCTGGACGAGCCCTCGGCGTACGGCACCTGGAGGATGGACAGGCTGCCCATCGAGTTGGAGCCCTTGCCGTAGCGGACCGGCTCGATGTGGGTGTTCTCGTCCGGGTGGATGGACGAGGTGATGGCGACCCCCTGGGTGAAGTCCACCTTCGGCGCACCGGTCGCCCTGCGGTAGCGGCGGTTGTCGGTCTGGGCGCCCACCAGGGCCTCGGAGTTGGTGCGGGTGAGTTCACCCAACCGGTCCGAGATGTACGGCAGTTGGCCGCCCGCCTTCATGCGGTGCAGCAGGGTCTGGGTGCCGTAGGTGCCGGCGGCGATGACGACCCTGCGGGCCTTGAAGGTGCGGCCCTTCGCCTTGCGGCGGTCGTCGGTGGGGAGGGTCGCGATCGCGTAGCCGCCCTGCGAGTCGTCGGTGACCGACACGACGGTGGTGAGGGGGTGGACGACAGCACCCGCCTTCTCGGCGAGGTAGAGGTAGTTCTCGTTCAGGGTGTTCTTGGCGCCGTGCCGGCAGCCGGTCATGCACTCGCCGCACTCGATGCAGGCTTTGCGGGAAGGGCCCGCCCCGCCGAAGTAGGGGTCGTCGACCTGCTCGCCGGGGGCGGCTTTCCCCTTGCCCTCCGCGTCCTCGCCGTCGCCGAAGAAGACGCCGACCGGGGCCATGTGGAAGGTGTCGCCGACGCCCATCCGCTCCGCGGCCGCCTTCAGGTGGACGTCGGAGGGGGTCATCGTCGGGTTGAGGCGGACACCGAGCATGCGGCGGGCCTGGTCGTAGTACGGCTCCAGCTCCTCCTGCCAGTCCGTGATGTCACGCCACTGCGGGTCCTCGAAGAAGGGCTTCGGGGGGACGTAGAGGGTGTTGGCGTAGTTGAGGGAGCCGCCGCCGACGCCCGCTCCCGCGAGGACCATGACGTTGCCCAGGAGGTGGATGCGCTGGATGCCGTACATGCCGAGCTTCGGCGCCCAGAGGTAGTTCTTCAGGTCCCAGGAGTTCTTCGGGAGCGTCTCACGGGTGAAGCGGCGTCCGGCTTCCAGGACACCTACGCGGTAGCCCTTCTCGGTGAGGCGAAGGGCGGTGACGGAACCGCCGAAGCCTGATCCGACGACGATGACGTCGTAGTCGTAGGTGTCCTGTGGCACGTGCTCTCCTCGTCGAGAACCGGAGTGTTCCTACTTGAAACGCAGGGCCTTCATGAGCCGCAGGCTCCTGCTCATGAACTGGGCGTACTTCTCGTCGTCCATCCCCATCGACGGTGCCATCGGGAGCAGTCGCTGCTGGGCGATCGTCTGGGCCTCGGTGTACTTGAGGATGCCCTCGGAGCCGTGCCGGCGGCCGAGGCCGGAGTCCTTCATGCCGCCCATCGGGGACTGGACGCTGCCGTAGGCGGAGGCGTATCCCTCGTTGACGTTGACGGTGCCGGCGCGCACCCGGGAGGCGATCTCGCGGCCCCGCTTGCCGTCCTTCGTCCACACCGAGGAGTTCAGGCCGTACGGCGTGGAGTTGGCGAGCTCGACGGCCTCGTCCTCGGTCTTGAAGCGGTAGACCGAGACGACCGGGCCGAAGGTCTCCTCGGCGCAGACCGCCATCGGCTCGGTGACGCCGTCGAGGATGGTCGGCTCGAAGAAGTACGGGCCGATGTCCGGGCGGGCGACACCGCCGGCGACGACCTTGGCGCCCTTCTCGACGGCCTCCTCGACGTGCCGGGTGACCGTCTCCAGCTGCCGCTCCCCCACCAGCGAGCCCATGTCGGCGCCGTAGGCGAGGGACGTGCCGAGGCGCATGGCCCGGGTGCGGGCGGCGAAGCGCTCCAGGAAGGCGTCCGCTATGGACTCGTGGACGTACAACCGCTCGATGGAGATGCAGAGTTGGCCGGCGGAGGAGAAGCAGGCGCGCACGGCACCGGCGGCGGCCTTCTCGATGTCGGCGTCCTCCAGGACCAGCATGGCGTTCTTGCCGCCGAGTTCGAGGGACACGCCGACCAGCCGGGCCGCGGCGCCCTGGGCGACCTCGCGCCCGGTGCGGGTGGAGCCCGTGAAGGAGACGTAGTCGGCGTGCCGGACGACCTCGGGGCCGACGACGGGACCGTCACCGAGGACGATCTGGAAGACCTCGGCGGGCAGGCCGGCCTCGACCAGCAGGTCCCGCGCCCACAGGGCGGTCAGGCAGGTCTCGGTGTCCGGCTTCATGACGACGGCGTTGCCCGCGGCGAAGGCGGGGAGCGCGTCGCCGACGGACAGTTCGAGCGGGTAGTTCCAGGGGGCGATCTGGCCGACGACGCCGCGCGCGTGGCGCAGTTCGGTGACCTTGGTGAGGGTGGGCACGGCCCCGGTGTGCCGCTTCGGCCTCAGATAGGCGGGCGCCTTGCGGCCGTAGTGGCGGGCCGCGACCGCGACTGCCTGCACTTCCTCGTGTGCGTGCAGCCGGGCCTTGCCGGTCTCCAGCTGGATGAGGTCGAGGACTTCGGCCTGGCGCTCCAGGATCAGGTCGTGGAAGCGGAGCAGGACGGCCGCGCGCTGCCGTACGGGGGTCTGCTCCCACACCGCCTGCGCACGGCGGGCCGCCGCGAAGGCCTTCTCCACGTCCTCGGGGGTGGACTCGGGCAGGTCGGCCAGCTTCTCGCCGGTGAACGGCGTGTGGTTGGCGGTACGTCCGGACCCGGTCACCCCCTTGGTGAGCTGGGCGACCAGCTCCGGGGTGACCACGTCGGCCGCGGTACGGGCGCCCTCCGGGGCGGGGGCGAGGGGGTTCGTGCCGGTCTGGGCCGGGGCCTGCGCGTCCGTCATGAGCCGCAGGGTATTCCGCAGCGGGGGCTTTGGGTACCCGTCGGTAACGGAGCTCACGGCATACACACATCTTGCCAGTGATGACTGGCGAGGAATGTGCTGATCAGCGGGTTGGACGCGAGACGATCAGCCGCGCTCGGGTTTTTTCTGGAGCAGGAGTCCGAGGGCGGTCAGGGCGGTGAGGCGACGGGGTTCGGGCGGGTCCGGCGCGGGGGAGGCGGGTGCGGCGAGGTGCGGTGGGGTGACCGTGCCGGCGCCGGCAGCGGCCTCCAGCGGAGGGTGGGACTCACGCGTCGGCCGTGCCCACTCCGGCACACCCGCACCGGCGATCCCGGCGAGGACCGCGGCCACTTCCCCGGCCACCGGGCGCGCTGCGGGCTCGTGGGCGAGGAGCCCGTCCAGCAGCTCCTCCATGGCAGCGTCCGGCGCCTCCCCCACCGCGGCCCGGAGCACCGCGCCCAACGACCACAGATCGGAGGCGGGCCCGGCACCGGGCCCCGACGCGCACTCCGGTGCGAGGAACCCGGCGGAGGTCTCCCGGCCGCCGCCCCCGATCCCGAGGTCGGTCACGACGACCCGTCCGGTCCCCGCTTCCAGGAGCACGTTGGCCGGCTTGAGGTCGCGGTGCACGATGCCTGCCCCGTGGGCGGCGTGCAGGGCGCCGAGGACGGCGAGCCCGATCCCGGCGGCCTCGCCGCCGGGCAGCGGCCCCCGCGAGGCGAGCACCGAGCCCAACGACTCCCCCTCCACCAACTCCATGACGACCCAGGGCAGTTCGTCGTCGACGAGGACGTCATGGATGGCGACGGCGGCCGGATCGTCGACCCGCGCGGCGGCCCGGGCCTCGTGCGCGAGCCGCTGCACCGCCCGCCGCCGTTCCTCCTCCTCGGCCTCCTCGCCCGGCCGGAGTTCCTTGACGGCGACCTGCCGCCCCTCCCGCTCGTCGAGGGCCCGCCACACGGTGCCGTGGGGTCCGGACCCGATACGCCCGACAAGCCGGTAACGCCCGTCGAGCAGACGTCCGTCGGCCGAGTGTTCGCCGTCTTCACTCATGGCACATGAGTACCGTGCGCGTCATGCCCTTGTCTAAGCGGCGGGCTCAGGCGCCGGACTCCGGCAGGCGCAGCCGGATGACGGGGTCGTCGCCCCGGGGCTCCGCCGACATACGGACGACGGTCCCCTGAAAGGTGCTGTAGGGCCACTCCTCGGTGCTGTCGGGCTCCGCGCCGAAGCCTGTCACGAAGCCGCGCAGGATCCACCCCGGGCCGTCGTGGCCCAGCACCCGCGTGGTCTGACGGTCCTTGCCGGGAGGTCCCTGGACCCGTACGACGGCCTGGAGTTCGGGCCCCGCGGGGCCGACGCGTTCCTCCGCGGAGCCGCCCCAGCTGCGGATCGTACGGGCCAGGTCCTCACGGACGGTCGCCCATGAGGTGTCCCCGAGCGCACGGAACGCCTGGAGCTGAATCGCGGTGGCCCGGCCGCGGATGAGGGTGACACCGACGGGGGCGCCGTCCTTGCGCGACGGATTCAGCTCGATCTTCAGACCGGGCTCCGTCGGCACCAACAGGCCGCCCAGATCGATCAGTTCGACATCGCGGGGCCGACGGTCGTCGCTCTCGTCCCACGGTCCGACGGCAAGACAGCTCTCCTCCGCTGCCTCCAGCAGGGCGTCCACCGCTTCGTCGGACAGCGGCTCCTCGGCGATCACGGAGGCCAGCAGCTCCAGCAGCCGGTCGAGGGTGATCAGGTCCCGGCGGGAGGTCTCCGGGGCCGCGGCCGCGTCCCCCAGCAGGGTCCTGACCATCAGCCGCGCTTCCTCCTCGTCCAGTCCGCGCACCGGACGACCGAGGTCGTTCCGGCCGTCCTCCTCACGCAGTTTAAGGAGCATCTGAAGGGCGACCAGCAGCACGCGCCCCGCGGTCATCCGGTCCCAGACGTCGAACTCCGCACGCTCCGCGCTCTCCGTCGCGACGAACCCGTCGCGCCGGAACTGCGCGACCACGGCCCGTGCCGCGCTGCTCGCCTCACCCAG
Organism: Streptomyces sp. SAI-135; assembly: GCF_029893805.1. Taxonomy (NCBI): domain Bacteria; kingdom Bacillati; phylum Actinomycetota; class Actinomycetes; order Kitasatosporales; family Streptomycetaceae; genus Streptomyces; species Streptomyces sp. SAI-135. The sequence goes on along the minus strand of NZ_JARXYP010000002.1, from coordinate 5,578,667 downwards.
AGGTCGGTCGGCGTCAGGCATCGGTGCCCCCCGCTGCCAGGGACACCAGTTGGGTACGGCTGACCACTCCGGCGCACGTGTGGATCTCGTCGATCTCGCCCGCCAGATGGTCCGTGCCCCCGTCCCCGGTGCGCGTGCGGCCGATCTGGAGGTCGCCCGTCGGCGCCCAGCTGTCGACGCCCGCCACACTCGCGGTGTCGGCGGGGTATTCGTCACCCACGTACAGCCGCAGCTGGTCGGCCGCCTCGTCGTGAACCACCGCGAGGAAGTTGTCGCCGCCCGGGGGATTCTCGGGGAGACGGACATGCACGGCCGCCGAGAAGCCCGCGTCGGTCGGGGTGAGCGCGGTGGCCGTGGTGGCGTGGTCACCGTCGCCGTCGCCGTCGAGGAGCAGGTCGCCGTTGCCGAGCCACGCGTACCGGTACTCCACCACGTCCTCGGACGCGGAGTCGAGCACGAACGTGCGGTAACTGCCCACGCAGTCATGCCAGTTGCCGTCGTCCGGGTACTCCGTCGAGGTGACGACGGGAGCCTCGGGCGCCTCGACGTCCTCGGCCTCGGCCACACCCCCTGTGCCGCCGACGACGGGCAACGCGGCGGTTCCCACCGTCGCCGCACGCTTCCACACGTACTGTCGCACGATCCCTCCCCGGACCGGACCCCGTCGGCCCCAAGGAGAATGACCTTAACTGTGGCCGCTGACAACGCAATCGGCACGCGGCCGCCCCGCCCTCAGAGCCGGTCCACGCCCAGATTCGCCATGGCCGCCCGGGCCACCTCCCGCCCCCGCTCCGTGAAGTCCCCCTTGCCCGGATAACTGACCGTGAGCTTGTACATGTCGCCGGTGGAGGTGCGGTAGTAGAGGATCTGGACTTCGCGCGGCCGGGGGTTCTGGCTGTCCGTGGTGGTGTACGTGACCGTGTTCCCGGCGGCCTTCCTGCCCTGGTACGTCCTGTCCTCGGGCCGGGTCCTCGGCGCCTCGGGCATGCCGAGGTCGTAGTCGCCGCTCTCCTTGAACCTGCTGTCGTCGTCGTACATCTCGGCCGCCGCGGAGCCCGCGATGTTGTGTGCGGAGTCCTCGGCCCTCCGGTCCAGGCGCAGTCCGATCCAGATGCTGCCGCTGTAGTCGGAGTACGTGATCCAGTGGGCCTTGTCCGTCTTCCGGTCGGGCGTGGTGGGCTGGTAGTCCTCCGGCACCGCGAGGGTCGCGGCCACGTCCTTGGTGTGCTTCTTCGTCCAGCCGTCCGGCAGCGGCCCGGCGAAGGGGTCCGCGACCACCAGGTAGGCCGCCAGCGCGGCCGCGACGACCGCCGCGCCGAGCCCGAGCCACGCCTTGCGGCCCAGCCGGAGACCGCCGCCCACCGGCACCTCGACGGTCCGCACGATCTGGGTCGGCTCCGGGGCGGGCGGGTTGGCGGTGGCCTCCAGGAGCGCCCTGACCTGCGCCGCGTTCGGCCGCAGCGCGGGGTCCTTCTGGAGGAGGCCGTTGATGGCGTCGGCCAGGGGGCCCAGCGCCGGGGCCGGCGGGGCGGGCGTGGCGTTGAGGACGGACTGAAGAGTCGCGGGAGTGTTGCTGCGGCGGAACGGCGAGACGCCCTCGGTCGCCGCGTACAGGACGACACCGAGGGACCAGAGGTCGGAGGCGGGACCGGGACGCTGGCCCAGGACCCGCTCGGGGGCGATGAACTCGGGCGAGCCGACGAAGCCGCCGGTGTCGGTCAGACTGGTCTCGCCCTCGATCTGCGCGATGCCGAAGTCGGTGAGGACGACCCGGTCGTGGCGGCCGAGCAGGACGTTGTCCGGTTTCACATCCCTGTGCAGGATGCCCGCCGCGTGCGCGGCCTCCAGCGCGCCCAGCACCGCAAGGCCGATTCTCGCCGCTTCCCGCGCCCCGAGCGTGCCCTCCCGCAACACGTCGCCCAGCGAACGGCCCCGCACCAGCTCCATCACGATCCACGGCCGGCCGTCCACGACCGCCACGTCGTGCACGTTCACGACCCCGGGGTGGTCGAGCCGGGCCGCGGCGCGCGCCTCCCGCCGCATGCGCTCGAAGGCGTTGCCGCGTTCGCGTTCAGGAAGATGGTCAGGGACTCTGGGCTCCTTGACGGCCACCTCGCGGTCCACGGTCTCGTCCTTGGCACGCCACACCGTGCCCATGCCGCCGTGCCCGAGCTTGGCGAGCAGCCGGTAACGGCCCGCGATGAGCCGGCCCACTCCCGACTCCGGCTGAGGGGGCCTGGGAGGTTGCAGAACATAACTCGTCGTCTCGTCGGACTCATGGCCGACTCCCCCGCTGCTGCTCATGGGTTCATCCATATCGCGCCAGACCCGCGGGCATCCAGAGGTGACGCATTCCGGTCACACACCCGTGACGTACCTCTACGGCACCGTGAACGTGTCGACGGCCACGTCGAAGTGCTCCCTGGCCTCCCGTGCCTTCCCCACCGGCGCCGACACCCACACGTCGTACAGCCGTCCGTTCTCCTCCCAGCACATGTCATAGGTGTGCCGGGCGCCCTCCGCGGCGCTGAAGCCGTCCCAGGTGAACTCCCAGAGCGCGGCGGGGTGTCCGCGGTGCGTGAGCGAGGTGACCCGGCCGTCGCGGTAACCGGGGTTGGCCTCCGGGCCCTTGGCGGCCGCGCGCCGCATCACGCCCAGCGGGCCGCCGGGTTGGGGGTCGGTGACCTTGATTCCGAGGCGGAAGGTCTCCCCGGCCGACAGGTAGAAGACCCGCTCCCCCTGCGGCTCACGGGTGAACCCCTCGGGCACGGCTAGCGCGAACCCGGCGGGGTCCCGGACGGCGTGGTACCCGGAGGGGGCGGAGGGCAGGCTCGCGGAGGGGAGGGTCTCGGTGGGGGCGGGCCCCGTCGTCGCGCCGGATCCGCTCGCCGGCGTTCCGGGCGCTGAACCTCCCGTCGCCGAACCTCCCGTCGCCGCACCGCTCTCCGCCGTGCCGCCGTCCTGCCCGCCCCGGTCCGTCCACAGCACCGCCGCCGACGCCCCGGCCCCCACCAGGACCGCGGCCAGCAGCGCCGCCGTGAGCACGCTCCGCCTCGATCCCAAGGCCGCCGTCAGCCCACGGCTCCTCGCCCCCTGCGGCGCCGGGGACCGTCGTGGCTCGAGGTCCCGCCGGGTCGGCGGGTACGCCCGCTCGGGCGTGCGGCCCGTGTCCAGGAAGGCCCGCAGCATCCGCTCGGCCTCCACCGCGTCCAGCCGCCGTTCGGGATCCCGCTCCAGCAGGCCCCGTACGACCGGAAGGAGGGGCGCGGCCTGCGCGGGCGGCCGGATCTCGTCGATGACGACGGCGTGCAGGATGCCGCCCAACGAGTCGCGCCGGAACGGCGATTCGCCGCTCAGGGCCGTGCACAGCAGCGCGCCCAGCGACCACAGGTCGGCCTCCGGGCCGGTCCTGACACCCGACATGCGCTCGGGCGCGGTGTACTCGGGTGAGCCGACGAAGGAGCCGGTCTCGGTGAGGGTGGTGGCGCCCGCGACCTGGGCGATGCCGAAGTCGGTGAGGACGACCCGCCCGGTGCCGGACTCCACGAGGACGTTGGCGGGCTTGATGTCCCGGTGCAGTACCCCGGCCGCGTGGGCCGCGCGCAGGGCGCTCAGCAGGTCGGCGCCGATCCTGGCGGCCTCGGCGGCGTCGACCGGGCCGTGCGCGGAGATCCGGTCGGCGAGGGAGCCGCCGTCGATCAACTCCATGACGATGTAAGGCCGTTCGTCCTGCTCGACGACGTCGTGGACCACCATGATGTGCGGGTGGCTCAGCCGCGCGACCGCTCCGGCCTCCCGCAGGGTGCGGTCACGCTGGAGCCGGGCGTCCTCGGCGGAGAGCGTCTCGTCGAGGGGGATCTCCTTGACGGCGACCTGCCGGCCGAGCAGCTGGTCGGTCGCCCGCCACACCACGCCCATGCCGCCGCGCCCGATCCTCGCCTCCAGGCGGTAGCGGCCCGCGATCACACGGAAAGTGTCCCCCTCGGTCCCCATGCGCCCCATCATGCCGCAGCGGACGGATGCCCTCCGGGGCGGTGACCGGCCAACTCCGTCAGCTGTTCGGCTCGCTCCAGCCCTGGAGCACCGCCGTGAACTGCTTGCTGGTGGTCGGCCAGCTCTCCTCGGGCGCCGACATGTAGATCACGTACTCGACGCCGTCCCGGGACATGTACGTCTCCTCCACGGCCCGGCGCGGTCCGGGGAAGGCGATGTCCTTGGCCAGCGCGGTCCAGGTGTACTCCCAGCGGGAGCCCGGCCGGTCCCGGTAGGTGTTCCTGGCCATGCCGACGCGGTGGTAGTCCTTGAGGTCCTGGATCTGCCGTTCCAGGTCGCGCTGGTGCTCGTAGGGGTCGATGAAGTCCGGCGAGGTGTCGACGGCGATCCGGACGAAGTGCTTGCCCTCGTCCGGCGAGTAGTCGATCTGGGTCAGCCCGTCGGCGGGGGTGCCGAACACCGAGCGCTCCCAGCCTTTGGGCAGGTTGACGCTGAAGCCCACGGGGTCCTCGTAGCGCTCCCAGCCGGCCGGAACCCCGTCCGTGCCCGTGCTGGTGCTCGTGCTCGGCGACGGGCTGGGCGAAGGGCTCGACGAGGCCGAGGTGCCGCCCGTCTGCCGCCCCTCGTCCCACTTCTGCAACGCGACCGCGGTCCCGGCGCTGACGACCGCGGCGAGCGCGACCACGAGCGCGACGGAACGCAGCCGGCGGCGCCTGGGCGGAGCCGCCGGGGCCGTGCCGGTGTGGTGCGGGGGCCCGATGACGGTGGGGGCGGGGGCCTGGGCGTACGGGCCACCCGGGTGGTACGTCGGACCCGAACCCGCGGAGTACGACGGCCCCGTGGCCGAGGGATACGACGTACCGCCGACCGGGGTGCCCGTGGTCGGGGCGCCGAGCCCGCGGTGGGTCTCGCTGCGGAAACCGCTGTGGGGCCCGCCGGGGGAACCACTGTGCGCCCCCGGCTCGTGGTGGGAACCCCCGTACTGCGTGGGCACATACGCCTGGGCCGCGCTCGGCCGCCGTCCCTCCGCCGCCTCGGCGAGCATCTGCTCGGCCTCGGCCGCCTCGGGCCGCACGGCGGGGTCCTTGTGCAGCAGGGCGGCGATGACCGGCCCGAGCGGACCGGCGTTGCGCGGCTCGGCGGGTTCCTCGTCCACGACGGCCTGCATGGTGGTCAGCGGGGTCGTGCGGCGGAACGGCGACCGCCCCTCGACCGCCGTGTACAGCGTGGCCCCGAGCGCCCACAGGTCCGCGGACGGGCCGGGATCGGCGCCGCGGACGCGCTCGGGGGCGAGGTAGTCGACCGAGCCGACGACCTCTCCGGTGCGGGTGATGGTGGTGTCGCCCTCGATCTGGGCGATCCCGAAGTCGGTGAGCAGGACACGGCCGTCCCGCGCGAGAAGGACGTTGCCGGGTTTCACATCCCTGTGCAGGACCCCGGCGGAGTGCGCGGCCCGCAGGGCGCGCAGCACCCACATCCCGATCCGGGCCGCCTCACGCGCCTCGATCCGGCCGTCCTCCTTGACGGCGTCCGCCAGCGAGCGGCCCTCGACCAGCTCCATCACGATCCAGGGCCGGCCGTCGTGGTCGAGCACGTCGTGCACGGTGACGACGGCCGAGTGGTTGATCCGGGCGGCCGCGCGCGCCTCGGCACGGGTACGGGCGAGCAGGACGGCCTGGTCGCTCTCGGAAACGTAGAGCGCCGCGGTCAGCTCCTTGATCGCCACGGCCCGGTGCAGCACCTCGTCGTGGGCACGCCAGACCCGGCCCATGCCGCCCTTGCCTATCGGGTCGGCGAGCCGGTAGCGCCCCGCGAGGAGCAGGCCCTGCATCTGATTCACGTTTCCCCGCAATGCTCTTGACGCAGTCAGACTAAGGACCGGCCCGCGCCGAGGGGAACCAGGGGGGCGTCAAGGAGACCTCACTGTGACGGTTGTCGCTTCCGCGAAGTACGGGTGAACCCGCGCCGCCGCCACGGCGTCCGTCAGCCGGTCACCTGGTAGGTGGCCGACGCCTGCTCGTACAGCCGGGTCACCTCGTCGCGCTCCGCCTCGGGTCCGCGCACCTGCACGACGTGGTACTTCCCGCCCATCAGGATCGCGAGATTGCGCACGTACAGCTCGCGTCCGTCGTCGGCGGTCCAGGTGAACTGCCCCTCGGCCATGCTCCTGGTGCCCACCTGGATGGACTTCAGCCCGGTGGCGGTGGCCCAGCTGGAGTCGCGGTACGGCTGGAGCTCGGGCTCCTTCTCGCGCTGGTACACCATCGGATCGCCGCCGTTCGCGGCGGAGGTGTCCCGCCCGGGGACGACGATCAGCTCGAAGCCGCCGTGCGAATAGACCACCTGGCCGCGGCCGTTCCTCGGCGTGCGGTCCCAGCCGGCCGCCACGGCGACCTTGAAGCCCTCGGCGTCGGTGCGCAGGGTGAAGCCGTCGGCGACCTCGGGCCCGGCGGTCTGGGTCTCGGCGGCACCGCTGGACTGCGACGGCCCGGGAGTGGTCGGACTCGGGCCGGCCGACTCGGGTCCGGGCCCGCTGCCGGCCCCCGGGGACCGGTCCGGACCCGCCTGACTGGTGGAACCGGTCTCCTGCGCGGTGCCCTTGGCGTCGGAGCCCGCCTTCGGCATGAAGTACATGGCGTACGCGATCGCCGCGGCCATCACCAGCAGGATGAGCAGCAGCAGATTGCGGCCCAGGCGGCGCGGCGAGGGAGCGGCCTCCTCGCGGGCCCGCTTGTGCCGTCCGTGCGTCGCGGGCAGCCCGGCGCGCCGCCTGCGCACCAACTCACCCCGGCGCCGCACGATCGGCAGCCGGCTCGCGTCCACGGGCGGGGCGGCGACGACATGGACGCCGGCCTCCGGCTCGGGCGCGGACCGCACCAAGGAGCGCAGCCAGCCGCGCAGTTCCTCGAAGTCCAGCCGCTCGGTCGGGTCCTGCCGCAACAGCGACTCCACGACCGGCCTGAGCGGTCCGCACTCCTCCGCGAAGGCGGGCGGCTCGGCGCACACCAGCTGCACCAGCTCGGCCGTCGACTCCTCGGGGTAGGGCGCGTGCCCCTGGACGGCCCGGAACAACAGCGCGCCCAGCGCCCACAGATCGGTCGCGGGCCCGATGGGCGCGGCAAGCTGCCAGTTCTCGTGCACCGGTCCGGCCTGCTCCGGCGCCCATCGCTCGGTGACGGGCCCGACCACGGCCATCCGGGCCTGCCGCGCCCGCTCGGCGGCGAGCGCGGTGGTGGGGCCGCGGCGGGCGGGGGCGTCGCTCGGCGGCAGGTCCTCCCAGCGGCTGGGCGCGGGCACCCGGTCCACGGCGGGCACGGCGTCGGCGACGGGCCCCTCGCCCACGGTCCCCGCACCCCCGCCGCGCGGCACGGCACCGTGCCAGGGGGTGGGCCGCACTCCGTAGGGGTCCACCACCCGCCCAGGGGCCCCGGCCCCGGGCCCCTGCTCGACACCGCCCAGCGCCGGATACGGCGACTGCGCAAGGCCGTCGGCCGCCGGGTACGGCGACTGCGGCACACCGCTCCCCGACGGATACGGCGACAGCTCCACCCCGTCCGGCGCCGGGTACGGCGACTGCGGCCTGCCGTTGGTCTGTACGGCGGGGTCGGCGCCCCGCGTTCGCGCGGCGGGGTCGGCATCCGGTGCCGGGCGGGCTCCGGGCAGGGCGGCCCTGCCGTTCTGCGCCTCCTGGACGCGGGCCGCGGCCCGTGCGCCCGCGCGGTACGCGGCGATCGCCCCGGCCCGCGCCGCCCGGATGTCCGTACCGCCGTCGGGCTCCTGGCGGACGAGCTCGGCCGACGTGCCGGTGCCGTTCGCCGCCTCCACACCGGCGCTGGGCAGCCCACGGGACTCCCGCGCCTCGATCGCGGCCCGCCGGGCGGCCTCGGGATCCCCGCCGCCGAAGGTGACGGCACCGCCCGGGCCCGGCCCGGTGCTCCGGGCGCCCAGCCCGAAGGCCGCACCGGTACCGCCGTTCCCGAGACCCGTACGAGCACCGCCCGCTGCGCCGGTTGCCTCGGCACCACCGGTCCTCCCGCCCCCAGCGCCGACCGGACCCGCGGACTGCCCGGGCACCAGGTGCCCACCGGGAACTGCGCCTCCGCCGGCCCCACGGCCCGGGTCGTCCTCCGCCCCGGCCGCGAACTCCCCGCTGCCGGAGCCCCATTCCCCCGCCTCGGCCGGCACCGGGTCATAGCCGCACAGTGCCTCCTCGGCCGCGCCGACCGCGAGGCCGGTCAGCATGACCCGGCCGTCGTCGCAGACGAGGACCGTGCGGGCGGTGATGTTGCGGTGCACCCAGCCGTGGGCGTGCAGCACCCGCAGCGCCATGAGCACGTCGGAGGCGACCTCGGCAGCCCGGTACGGCGTCAGCGGCTTCTCGGCGAGCAGGGCCGCCAGCGGCCGCGCGGCCACCAACTCGCTGACCACCCACAGCGAACCGCCCTCGGCGAACACGTCGAAGACCTGGTCGAGGCGCGGATGGTCGGGGATCCGGGCGGCGGCCTGCGCGGCCTCCACGGCCCGTCGCACGGCGGGTTCGGTGGGCCGGCGCGCGCCCCGCCGCCCCGGGGTGCGCCGCGCACCCTCGGGGTCCCGGGCGGTGAACCCGTCGGGCAGTCCCTCCGCGTCGAGCACCTCCGCCTCGACGACCTCGGGCAACGGGACCTGCCTGACCAGGACTTCCTGCCCGCTGTAGGTGTCGAAGGCGCGGGTCTCGGTGAGTTCGTACTCGTCGGACGGAGGCAGCGGCAGGCGGTAGCGGTCGGCGAGCACCCGACCCGCATAGTCGTCCACGTTGCCTCCCCCGGCCGTCCGGTTGGTCAATTCCGTTCGCCTCGTGGCCCGTTCCCTGTCCGAACCTGGATGCGGACGGTCCACGAACACTCACGATACGTGCCGGAGGCAACCCGCAAAGAGGGGATTCCAGATCTCAGGGCCCAAACACATGACCGTTTACCGCACAGCGCTTCACGACTTCGGTTCGAAGGTGCGAGCAAGCGTCTGCCATGTGTCCTTGCGCAGCTCAGTGCCCCAGTTCGCGGCTTTCGCGGTGTACATCAAGGCATATCCGAGATGGTCGTTGACGACGAATCCACGGTCGATCGTCCGGTACTTCGTCCCACCGTCCACATAGGTGAACTCCCAGTCCGCCGCGTTCCAGCCCCGGTAGTCCACCTTCTCTATTCGGATCCTGGTGTACTGCGAGCGGCGCATGCCCTGTTCCTGGTTCTCCCAGTCCGCCACCGGGTCGCCCTTGGGAGTGCTGGTCCAGGCGACGAGCAGCTTCTGCCCGTCGGGCCCGGTGAACCGGTCGCCCGCGGAACTGCTGGTCTGGAACTTCCACCCCTTGGGCAGCCCGATCGAGTAGCCCTGACTCCCCTGGTGCGTCGAGGCCACCGAACCGTCGTCTGCGGAGCCCCCGCCACCGGAGGATCCTGCCGAACTCCGGCCGCTCTCCTCGGTACTCGGCGTGTTCGCGGACCCCGCGCCCGGTTCCGAGGAGGAGGAGGAGCCGCCGGTGGATCCGTCGGTGCGGGTGCCCCCGCTCTTGTCCTCCTTGGTGTCGGCACTGGAGCTCGCGCTCGCCGTCACCCCGGTGCCGCCGCCCTTGGCCCCGTCGCTGCCGTCGTCCCCGCCGAGGGTCAGCGCCAGCACGGTACCGATGGCCGCCAGCGCCACGACCACCGCGATGATCACCAGCGTCCGCCGCGGCACCACGTCGGTCAGCGGCGCCCGCGGCACCGGCCTCGGCGCCAGGTCCGGCGGCGGCGTCATCACGGGCCATCCCGAACTCCGCCCGCCCGAGGCGGCGTCGGTCTGCCGCGTCTTCCCGTCCCGGACCCCGGCCGCCCCTTTCATGGCCGATGTCGTGGCCGACGTCGAAGCCGCCGCGTCGGCCGCACCCTTCTCCCGAGACGGGGTGGACGCGGAGGACGCCGAGGACGCGGAGGACGCCGAGGAATCCGGAGAGTTCACAGCGGCCGCAGCAGCCGGGGAGGCCGAAGCAGCGTCGGCACCCTGGGCAGGCACCTTCCCGCCACCCGCACCCGAACCGGCACCCGCACCCGCACCAGACACGCCCGCACCCGCAGCACCCGAACCGGCCTTGCCGCTCCCGGACTTGCCGTTCCCCGACTTGGCGCGGGCCGCGGCCGCGGACGTCGCCGCCGCTCCCGCGGCCTTGCGCACGGAACGCAGCGCCCCGCGCAGCCGCTCCCCGCCTGCCCGCTCCGGCGGCTGCGCCGGCAACGGCACCACCCGGGTCGCGTCAGCCGCCGGCTCCGGCTCGGCCGCCTTCGGCTCGGGCGCGTGGAGTACCGCGGTGAGCATGGCCCGCGCGCGGCTGTCGTCGAGGCGCTGGGCGGGATCCTTGGCGAGCAGGCCGTAGATGACGTCCTTGAGCGGACCCGCGTTCTTCGGCTCCTCCAACGGCTCGGTCATCACCGCCGTGAGGGTCGCGATCGCGGACCCCTTGTCGTACGGCGGAGCGCCCTCCACCGCCGCGTACAGCAGCCCGCCGAGCGACCACAGGTCGGCAGCGGGGCCCGGCTTGTGCCCACGGGCCCGCTCCGGGGAGATGTAGGAAGGGGCCCCGACGAGCATGCCGGTGGAGGTGATGGACGGGTCGCCCTCGACCTGGGCGATGCCGAAGTCGGTGAGCACGACCCGGCCGTCCTCGGAGATCAGCACGTTGGAGGGTTTCACGTCCCGGTGCAGGATGCCCTCGCGGTGCGCGGACCTGAGCACGTCGAGGATCGCGAGACCGACCTCTGCCGCACGCTTGGGCTCCAGCAGCCCGTCCTCCCGGATGACCTCGGCGAGCGACTTGCCCTCGACGAGCTCCATCACGATCCACGGCCGGTCGTCCTCGTCGACCACGTCGTACACGGTCACCGCGCTGGTGTTGCGGATCCGCGCGATCGCCTTGGCCTCCCGCAGCGTGCGCGTGATCAGCCGGCGCTTCTCGTCCTCGTCGATGCTGGACGGGAACCGGAGTTCCTTGACGGCCACCGTCCTGCCCAGGGTCTCGTCCTCGGCGCGCCACACCGTGCCCATGCCTCCGCGGCCGAGCACTCCTCCCAGCCGGTACCGCCCGGCGAGGAGACGCTCGCTCTCGTCCTGCCGGGATGCTCCCGCCCGCTCCGCGTCCGACATGCGTCCCCTCATGAACCCGCCCTGACAGAGCCTCCATTGTCCCTCACCCGACAAGTGCCCGACGCCCAGGGTGCCCCTGACTCCGCCTCGCCCGCGCCACGGCCCGGCGAGGTCGGCGCACAGGTCCCGTCGGCCCACGGCCACCCTCAACACACAGTTCCCACCCGCTTACAGTTCCCTCACCCCCGAGGACACCGGCCTCTCTCACCCCCCTTCCGCACCCAGCCCCCGCGCCGCCCTCACACCCACCGCAGCCCGACCTGCGCGCCACGGCACACACCCCGCACGGACCGACCCCGTGAACGGCCCGAACGGACCGAACGGACCGAACGGCCCGACCACACGGGCAGCACGCAGAGACCGACCACATCGGCCCACGCCGGCTATGCGGACCGCACCGGCCATGCAGGCCAGGCCGACCGCGCAGACCAACGCCGTCGAGCACGAAGACCTCTCACCGGGCCGCCCCCCTCCCCCCTCCCCCCCTCCCCCTCCCCCCGGCCGACCCGCGATCCCACAGCCCGAGCACATGAACTGCCCTCACGACCCGGCCCCACCGACCACCCCCGGACCGCCTGACGATTCCGCTGCCCGACCGTGCATGATGGCCCCCGACAAGGGAGGATCCGCGATGCCGCCACTTCGGGCACTACTGGCCGTCCCGGTCTCCCTGCTCCTGATCGCCCTGGCCCCGGCAGCCTCCCCGGCCCCCGCCGTCCTCGCGCTCCCGCCCTCGAACGCGCTGCTCCCGCGGCTGGTCACGCAGGGCGGTGCCCCCGCCGCGGCGCTCCTGGCCCGGGAGCGGAGCGGGACCCGTTACGCCGAGGCGGGCCCGGGAATCGCCCGCGTCGACCACTTCCGCGCCGGCAGCATCACCAAGACCTTCATCGCGACGGTCGTCCTCCAACTGGCCGCGGAACACCGGCTGGAGCTGTCCGACACGGTGGAGCAGCACCTGCCCGGCCTGGTGCACGGAGCGGGCAACGACGGCCGCGCGCTGACCCTGCGCGCCCTGCTCACCCACACCAGCGGCCTGCACGACTTCACCACGGACACCCGGGGCCTGGTGCCCCTCACTCCGGTCCAGGCCGTCCGTATCGCTCTCACCCACCCCCCGGCCGACCGCGGCCGCTACTCCTACTCCAACACCAACTACGTCCTGCTCGGCATGGTGATCCGGCAGGTCACCGGCGACTCCTACGCCACCGAGGCCGAGCGGCGGATCATCGCCCCGCTGCGCCTGACGGCCACCTCCTTTCCCGGTTCGCGCACGTCCCTCCCCTCCCCGCACGGCCGCGCCTACACCACCGACGGGTCCGACATCACCGCGCTCGACCCGCGGGTGGCCGGAGCCGCGGGTGAGCTGGTGAGCACCCTCGCCGACCTGGACCGCTTCTACGCGGCACTGCTCGGCGGCCGGCTGCTGTCCCCGTACTGGCTGCACGAGATGACGGACACCCGCACCGCACACGGCCTGTACGGCATGGGGCTGTTCCCGGTGAAGCTGCCGTGCGGCACGACGGTGTGGGGGCACAACGGCCGCATCACCGGCAGCTACGTGCGCACCGCAGCCACGGTCGGCGGCCGTCGCGTCCTCACCTTCCGCGTGAACACGACGTCGGTCGCAGACCCCGACCTCGAAACGGCCCTGCTCGCCGCCGAGTTCTGCCCCCGCACCACGTAGAACGACCGGGTTCCGAACGGAGATCCCGTCCCACGACACTCGTTCGAGTGATGTGGGGCGACCGCCGAACCCGGTCCTGCCGGACTACAGCGGCACGATGTCCGGCGCCCCCAACCGCGCCGCGTCGGCGGTCAGGTCGTCCGGCTGCCGCTGCGACTCCCGCTCCGCCTCCACCCGCTTCTCGTAGTGCTCGACCTCGCGCTCGATGTGGTCCTTGTCCCAGCCCAGCACCGGCGCCATCAGCTCGGCGGCCTCGCGGGCGGAGCGCACGCCCCGGTCGAAGGTCTCGATGGAGATCCGGGTGCGCCGGGTCAGGACGTCGTCCAGGTGCCGCGCGCCCTCGTGCGAGGCGGCGTAGACGATCTCGGCGCGCAGATAGTCGTCGGCCGCCTGCATCGGCTCGCCCAGCGTGGCGTCCGCGGCGATGAGCTCGAGGACCTCCTCCGCAAGGCTGCCGTACCGATTCAGCAGGTGCTCGACCCGGGCGACATGAAGCCCGGTGCGCGCGGCGATGCGCGCCCGCGCGTTCCACAGCGCCCGGTAGCCCTCGGCGCCCAGCAGCGGTACGTCCTCCGTGACGCATGCGGCGACCCGGGTGTCCAGCCCGTGCACCGCCTCGTCCACGGCGTCCTTGGCCATCACCCGGTAGGTCGTGTACTTGCCGCCCGCCACGACGACGAGCCCCGGCACCGGGTGTGCGACGGTGTGCTCGCGGGAGAGCTTGCTGGTGGCGTCCGACTCACCGGCGAGCAGGGGCCTGAGGCCCGCGTACACCCCCTGCACGTCGTCCCGGGTCAGCGGCACCGCGAGCACCGAGTTCACGTGCTCCAGCAGGTAGTCGATGTCCGCGCTGGAGGCGGCCGGGTGGGCCTTGTCGAGGTCCCAGTCGGTGTCGGTGGTGCCGATGATCCAGTGCCGGCCCCAGGGGATGACGAACAGCACGGACTTCTCGGTGCGCAGGATCAGCCCGGTCGAGGAGTGGATGCGGTCCTTGGGCACGACGAGGTGGATGCCCTTGGAGGCGCGGACGTGGAACTGCCCCCGCTCGCCGACCATCGCCTGGGTGTCGTCGGTCCACACCCCGGTCGCGTTGACCACCTGCTTGGCGCGGATCTCGTACTCCCCGCCCGCCTCCACGTCCTGCACCCGGGCGCCGACCACCCGCTCGCCCTCCCGCAGGAACCCGGTCACCCGGGCGCGGTTGGCGGTCCTGGCGCCGTAGGCGGTCGCCGTGCGTACGAGCGTGGCCACGAAGCGGGCGTCGTCCATCTGGGCGTCGTAGTACTGAAGCGCCCCGACCAGCGCGTCCTTCTTCAAGGCAGGTGCGACACGCAGGGCGTGACGCTGGCTCAGGTGCCGGTGCCCGGGCAGTCCCCTGCCGTGCCCGCGGGCCATCGACATGGCGTCGTAGAGCGCGACGCCCGAGCCGGCGTACCAGCGCTCCCAGCCCTTGTGCTGCAAGGGGTACAGGAAGGGCACGGGTTTCACGAGATGGGGGGCGAGCCGCTCGAGGAGCAGTCCGCGCTCCTTCAACGCCTCGCGCACGAGCGCGAAGTCGAGCATCTCCAGATAGCGCAGGCCGCCGTGGATCAGCTTGCTGGAGCGGCTCGAGGTGCCCGACGCCCAGTCACGCGCCTCGACCAGCCCCACGGACAGGCCCCGGGTCACCGCGTCGAGGGCGGTGCCGGCACCGACCACGCCGGCTCCCACCACCAGGATGTCCAGTTCGCGCTCGGCCATTGCTGCGAGTGACTCGGCGCGCTGCGCCGGCCCCAGTGTCGCTGTCCTCACCACTGCTGCCTCCAGCTGTAGATCGCACCGGTCACCGTCCAGGGCCGGATCTTCCTTGAGGAGTGGCCCGGTCCGTATCCCCCATGCCCAAATTCTGACCGGCTTGCCCGACTTCAGCCACCAGTCGCCCTCAGCCTGTGGATAACTTTCACCGCCGCGTAGGCCAAAGCTCACAACCCCACAGGAAGACACACGGAATCAATCCCGTATTTCGGTCATATTTACTCCTAGTCTGACATTGCGCTCGCTCGTCCAGTCCACAGGGCTTGCGCACCTGTCCCGCTTCGGTTACTGGGAAGGACGGCCCACGCCATGCCCGCAGATCTCGCCGTGATCGGACTCGGTCCCTACGGACTGCCCCTGGCCCAGGCCGCTGTCGCCGCCGGCATCTCCACCCTCGGCTACCGCACCGGCCCCGAGGCCGGCTCCCTCAGCCCCGCCGAACTGCGCCGGATGCTCTCGGGGGGCTTCCGGACGGCAGCGGGACCGGCCGAACTCGGCCGCGTCCGCACGGCGGTCATCTGTGCGCCGACTCCGGCGGGCCCGGACGGCGGCCTGGACCTGAGCCAGGTGGAGGCGGCGGCCCGCACGTTGAGCACACACCTGCGCCCGCACACCACCGTCATCCTGGAGTCCCCCGTCCCGCCGGGCACCACCGAGGAATTCCTGCGCCCGCTGCTCGAGGAGGGCTCGGGCCTGCGCGCGGGCCGCGACTTCCACCTCGCGTACTCGCCCACCCGCGTGGACCCCGGCAACCGCGACTTCACGCCCGCCAACACCCCCAAGGTGATCGGTGGCCTCACGCCCGCGTGCACGGAGTCGGCGGCCGCCTTCTACTCGCGTCTCACCGACAAGGTGGTACGCGCGCGTGGCCCGCGCGAGGCGGAGACGGTCCAGCTCCTGGAGACCAACTTCCGGCACGTCAACATCGCCCTCGTCAACGAGATGGCCGTCGTCTGCCACGACCTCGGCGTCGACCTCTGGGACGTCATCCGCTGCGCGGAGACCAAGCCGTTCGGCTTCCAGGCGTTCCGCCCCGGCCCCGGCGTCGGCGGCCACGCGATCCCCCGCGACCTCAGCGGGGCCGGCCGCTCCCTGCGCATGGTCGAACTCGCCCGGCAGGTCAACGACCAGATGCCGCGCTACGTCGTCCAGCGCGCCGCGGCCCTCCTCAACGAGCACGGCAAGTCGGCCCGCGCCGCCCGCGTCCTGCTGCTCGGCGTCACCTACAAGCCCGACCTCGCCGACCAGCAGGCCACCCCGGCCCAGGAGGTCGCCGTACGCCTGATGGAACTCGGCGCCTGCGTCAGCTACCACGACCCCCACGTCCCGTCCTGGAGCGTCCTGGACCGCCCGGTCCCGCGCGCGGACTCCCTCTACGAGGCGGCGGCCGACGCGGACCTGACGATCCTGCTCCAGCAGCACCGCACGTACGACCTCCAGGGCCTGTCGGTGAAGGCCCAGCTGCTGCTGGACACGCGCGGGGCCACGCCCACGGGGGCGGCGCATCGGCTGTGAAGGGAGGCGCGGGTGCGGCGGGCTCCGGGCTGATGGCACGCGGGGCGCGACGCGGGTACCTCACAGAGAGAGGTCGGGCCGGTCACTCCGTGATCCGTCCACGAGCCTGCCGCAGTCCCCTCCACGGCCCCTGGGCTTCGTGGGGGCGACCGCTCGCCAGCCCAGGGCACACAACAGGCCGGCCACCCCACCCGGGATGACCGGCCCTCAAGCCGCCGTGAGCCCGGCCGCTACCGCTTGTGCTGCGAGTCCGCCACCGTGACCTCGACGCGCTGGAACTCCTTGAGCTCGCTGTAGCCGGTCGTGGCCATCGCCCGCCTCAGCGCACCGAAGAAGTTCATCGAGCCGTCCGGGATGTGCGACGGGCCGGTGAGGATCTCCTCGATGGTGCCGACGGTGCCGAGGTCGACCTTCTTGCCGCGCGGCAGCTCCTCGTTGACGGCCTCCATGCCCCAGTGGTGACCGCGACCGGGCCCGTCGGTGGCGCGGGCCAGCGGGGAGCCCATCATCACGGCGTCCGCGCCGCAGGCGATCGCCTTGGGGAGGTCGCCGGACCAGCCGACACCGCCGTCGGCGATCACGTGCACGTACCGGCCGCCGGACTCGTCCATGTAGTCACGGCGGGCCGCGGCGACATCGGCCACGGCGGTCGCCATGGGCACCTGGATGCCGAGCACGTTCCTGGTCGTGTGCGCCGCGCCGCCGCCGAAGCCGACCAGGACGCCGGCCGCGCCGGTGCGCATGAGGTGCAGGGCGGCCGTGTAGGTGGCGCAGCCGCCGACGATCACCGGGACGTCGAGCTCGTAGATGAACTGCTTCAGGTTCAGCGGCTCGTGCGAACCCGAGACGTGCTCCGCCGAGACCGTGGTCCCGCGGATGACGAAGATGTCCACACCCGCGTCCACGACGGCCTTGGAGAACTGCGCCGTGCGCTGCGGGGAGAGCGCGGCGGCCGTGATCACACCGGAGTCGCGCACCTCCTTGATGCGCGCGCCGATCAGCTCCTCCTTGATGGGGGCGGAGTAGATCTCCTGGAGCCGCCGGGTCGCCGTCTCGGAGTCCAGGCCGACGATCTCGTCGAGCAGCGGCTGCGGGTCCTCGTGCCGCGTCCACAGGCCTTCGAGGTTCAGCACGCCGAGGCCGCCGAGCTCGCCGATGCGGATCGCGGTGGCCGGGGAGACGACCGAGTCCATGGGGGCGGCCAGGAACGGCAGCTCGAAGCGGTAGGCGTCGATCTGCCAGGCGATCGAGACCTCCTTCGGGTCGCGCGTACGACGGCTGGGGACGACGGCGATGTCGTCGAAGGCGTACGCCCGGCGGCCGCGCTTGCCGCGCCCGATCTCGATCTCAGTCACGTGTGTGGCCTTTCCCTGATGCGTTGCAGCGCCTTCCAGTATCCCCGACGGGTACGACAAGGGCGGCCCCGGATGCTCCCGGAGCCGCCCTCACGCGCGCGTGGCTTTCAGCAAAGGCTCACTTACGGCTGTAGTTCGGCGCCTCGACCGTCATCTGGATGTCGTGCGGGTGCGACTCCTTCAGACCCGCCGAGGTGATCCGCACGAAACGGCCCTTGGACTCCATCTCGTCGATGGTGGCCGCGCCCACGTAGCCCATGGTCTGGCGCAGGCCGCCGACGAGCTGGTGCAGGACGCTGGAGAGCGGGCCGCGGTAGGGCACCTGGCCCTCGATGCCCTCGGGCACGAGCTTGTCGTCGGAGCCGACCTCGGCCTGGAAGTAGCGGTCCTTCGAGTACGACTTCGCCTGGCCGCGCGACTGCATGGCACCGAGCGAGCCCATGCCGCGGTACGACTTGAACTGCTTGCCGTTGATGAACTGGAGCTCGCCGGGCGACTCCTCGCAACCCGCCAGGAGCGAGCCCAGCATCACGGTGTCGGCGCCGGCGGCGAGCGCCTTGCCGATGTCGCCGGAGTACTGCAGGCCGCCGTCGCCGATCAGCGGGATGCCGGCCGGGCGGGCGGCGAGGGAGGCCTCGTAGATCGCGGTGACCTGCGGGACGCCGATGCCGGCGACGACACGGGTCGTACAGATGGAGCCCGGTCCGACGCCGACCTTGATGCCGTCGACACCGGCGTCGATGAGGGCCTGGGCGCCGTCACGCGTGGCGACGTTGCCGCCGATCACGTCGACGCCGACGCTCGACTTGATCTTCGACATCCAGCTCAGCGCGTTGCTGTTGTGGCCGTGCGAGGTGTCGACGACGAGGAAGTCCACCCCGGCCTCGGCGAGCGCCTGGGCCCGCTCCAGGGCCTCGGGGCTGGCGCCGACGGCGGCACCGACGAGGAGGCGGCCCTCGGCGTCCTTGGCGGCGTTGGGGTACTTCTCCGCCTTGACGAAGTCCTTGACGGTGATGAGGCCCTTGAGGACACCCGCCTCGTCGACCAGGGGGAGCTTCTCGATCTTGTGGCGGCGCAGCAGCTCCATGGCGTCGGTGCCGGAGATGCCGACCTGGCCGGTGACCAGCGGCATCGGCGTCATGACCTCGCGCACCTGGCGGCTGCGGTCCGACTCGAAGGCCATGTCACGGTTGGTGACGATGCCGAGGAGCTTGCCGGCCGGGTCGGTGACCGGAACGCCGCTGATGCGGAACTTGGCGCACAGCGCGTCGGCCTCGGCGAGGGTCGCCTCGGGGTGCACGGTGATGGGGTCGGTGACCATGCCGGACTCGGACCGCTTCACCAGGTCGACCTGGTTGACCTGGTCCTCGACGGAGAGGTTGCGGTGCAGCACGCCGACGCCGCCGAGGCGGGCCATCGCGATGGCCATGCGGGACTCGGTCACCTTGTCCATGGCGGCCGAGAGCAGCGGGATGTTGACCCGGACATTGCGGGAGATGCGGGACGAGGTGTCGACCGCGTTGGGGAGCACCTCGGACGCTCCCGGCAGCAGCAGCACGTCGTCGTAGGTCAGCCCGAGCGTCGCGAATTTGTCAGGCACTCCGTCGACGTTTGCAGTCATGACACCTTCCCCAATGGCCTTGATCGGTGCGGATGTCCATGCTAACGGGAAGCAAGGGTGGCAAATTCCACCGATTCCACGGTCCGGACCCGCTCCGGGCTTCGTATGTTCGTACGGAAGCGGCGCGCCGCCCGTTCAGGAGCGCGCCCTGTCCAGTGGGCCCCGCCTGCGCGCCCTACTGCTCGGCCAGCGCCCGCAGTCTGCTCAGCGCCCGGTGCTGCGCCACACGGACCGCGCCGGGTGACATTCCCAACATCTGACCCGTCTCCTCCGCCGTCAACCCCACGGCGATCCGCAGCAGCAGCAGCTCGCGCTGGTTCTCGGGGAGGTTGGCCAGCAGTTTCTTGGCCCACTCGGCATCACTGCTGAGCAGCGCCCGCTCCTCGGGGCCGAGCGAGTCGTCGGGCCGCTCGGGCATCTCGTCGGAGGGGACCGCCGTCGAACCGGGGTGCCGCATGGCCGCGCGCTGCAGGTCGGCGACCTTGTGGGCGGCGATGGCGAAGACGAACGCCTCGAAGGGGCGGCCGGTGTCCCGGTAGCGCGGCAGGGCGAGGAGGACGGCTACGCAGACCTCCTGCGCGAGGTCCTCAACGAAGTGCCGGGCGTCACCCGGAAGACGGGACAGCCGGGTGCGGCAGTAGCGCAGGGCCAGTGGGTGGACATGGGCGAGCAGGTCGTGCGTGGCCTGCTCGTCCCCTTCCACGGCACTGTGGACGAGCGCACCGATCGCCCCATGGGGATGAGCCGCCTCGTCGTCACGCATCGGTCCATGGTGCCCTGGCGTCGTTGGATCCGTGGCATCGCGCTGGTTGTTGTGCACCGAAGCGTTATGAGCAGGTGCGCCGGAACCCATACCCTGCGCCCTCCCCTTCCGCTCGACCGACTCGTCCCCGAGAGACTCCACAACTCAAGGATGCGGCATCCGCCGCGAAACAAGCAGCGGGGCGTCGAAGGGGCCGCCCGGCCGCGCCCCGTCAGGGGCGCGGAGACCCGCGCGACCAGCCACGACCGACCGCAGCCTTGCCACGACCTCACGCGAGGGAATGCTCAGCGCACCAGGCCCCAGCGGAAGCCGAGCGCGACCGCGTGCGCGCGGTCCGAGGCACCCAGCTTCTTGAACAGCCGGCGCGCGTGCGTCTTGACGGTGTCCTCGGACAGGAAGAGCTCGCGCCCGATCTCGGCGTTGGACCGGCCGTGGCTCATGCCTTCGAGCACCTGGATCTCACGCGCGGTGAGCGTGGGCGCCGCGCCCATCTCCGCGGACCGCAGCCGGCGCGGGGCGAGCCGCCAGGTCGGGTCGGCGAGCGCCTGGGTCACCGTGGCCCGCAACTCCGCGCGTGAGGCGTCCTTGTGGAGGTAGCCGCGCGCACCGGCGGCGACCGCGAGGGCGACCCCGTCGAGGTCCTCGGCGACCGTGAGCATGATGATCCGGGCCCCGGGGTCCGCGGACAGCAGCCGCCGCACGGTCTCGACGCCGCCCAGACCGGGCATGCGTACGTCCATCAGAATCAGGTCCGAACGGTCCGCGCCCCAGCGGCGGAGGACTTCCTCGCCGTTGGCCGCGGTCGTCACGCGCTCGACACCGGGCACGGTCGCGACCGCGCGGCGGAGCGCCTCTCGGGCAAGCGGGGAGTCGTCGCAGACGAGGACGGATGTCATGGCCGCCCTCCGCAGCTGATGCACGTCACCTTGAGCCTCCAGGCTGGTACGAAATCGTCACCTGTGCGGTCGACCGTCTCGGACGCCTGCCCGAGCACTTGTTGTTTCAACCGCCTCCGCACTCTCAACGACGGTCACCCGAAAGAGTTACGGGGCTGCACACTGTCTTCGGCACTCTACGTGAGGGCGCGGACACGGTGCAGACATGCACGGCGGACCCACAACGTTTCATCACAACCCATGCCCCATTCAGACCCTTTTCTTCCCATTTCCTGGTGTCTGAGGCTAGATTCGCAATGAGTCATATTTTCATCTCCTTAGATCGTAGATGTACGGTCGTGGACACCGTATCCGCCCGGAACCGCTACAAGGGGTCACGTAATGGCAGATTTCTCCCGCCTTCCCGGACCGAACGCGGACCTGTGGGACTGGCAGCTTCTGGCCGCCTGTCGCGGAGTGGACAGCTCGCTCTTCTTCCATCCGGAGGGCGAGCGCGGTGCGGCCCGGAGTGCTCGCGAGAACTCGGCCAAGGAGGTCTGCATGAGATGCCCGGTGCGCGCACAGTGTGCGGCGCACGCGCTCGCGGTGAGAGAGCCGTACGGCGTGTGGGGCGGGCTGACCGAGGACGAGCGCGAGGAGCTCATGGGGCGGGCGCGACACCGGCTGGTGTCGGCGTCATCCGTCGGGAGCGGCGCATCGAACAATTGAAGGAACGTTTCTCCTGGAAGGGCACGCGCGCGCGTGCCCTTCCCCGTGTCCGGCGTGGCCTAGCGCTCGGCCGCGCGCGCCAGTTGCTCCAGGGTCGCCGCCACCGCGGGCACCTGTGCCAGGTCGGGGAGGGTGAGCGCGACGATCTCCCGGCGGACCGCCGGCTCCAGCGTCACCGTGCGCGCGCCCCGGGGCCGTACGGACTCGACGGCGAGCTGGGGCAGGACGGCGACGCCGAGGCCGGCGCCCACCAGGCCGACCACCGCCGGGTAGTCGTCGGTCGCGAAGTCGATGCGGGGCGTGAAGCCGGCGCTCTCGCACACCTCGACCAACTGGCCGCGGCAGCGCGGGCATCCGGCGATCCACGACTCCTCGGCGAGCTCCCCGATGGCCACGGACCCCGCGCGCGCGAGCCGGTGCCGCTCCGGTACGAGGGCGACGAGCCGGTCGGTCAGCAGGGGGCGCACGACGAGGTCGTCCCACTCGTCGCCGCCCGCGGCCCCCTCGTACCGGAAGGCGAGCGCGATGTCGCAGTCGCCCTCCCTCAGCAGGGTGACGGACTGCGGGGGCTCGGCCTCCTCCAGGAAGACCCGGGTGCCGGGGTGGGCGGCGCGCAGGGCGGCGAGGGCGGTGGGGACGAGGGTGGAGCTGCCGCTGGGGAAGGAGACGAGCCGGACCCGCCCGGCCCGCAGCCCGGCGATGGCGGCGACCTCCTCCTCGGCGGCCGTGAGGCCCGCCAGGATGCCGGAGGCGTGCCGCACCAGGGCCTGGCCCGCCTGGGTCAGCCGCATCTCGCGTCCGGTGCGGACGAGCAGCGGCGTGCCCACGGACGCCTCCAGAGCCTTCATCTGCTGGCTGACGGCGGGCTGGGTGCAGCCCAGTTCGCGCCCCGCGGCGGAGAAGGAGCCGGTGGTGGCGACGGCACGCAGGACTCGGAGATGTCGGGCTTCGATCACCTCGCAAGGATAAGCCGCGCTTTGATGCGGCCCCGAATAATGCGTGGCACCTTTGGGCGGCCCTCCCCTACCGTGCCGCCATGAAGCTTCTGTCGGTGAATCTGGGCCGCGCGAAGGCCGTCACGTACACGGACAACCCGGAGGGCGTCACCGGTATCGACAAGCGGCCGGTCGAGGGACCGGTGAGGGTGGCCGCGCCCGGCCCCAAGGGCATCGGCGGCAGCGCGCTCGCCGGGGACGCGGTGTGCAAGAGGGAGCACCACGGCGGCGACGACCAGGCCGTGTACGCCATGGCGCGCGAGGACCTGGACGAGTGGGAGGCCGAGCTGGGCCGCACGCTGGCCAACGGCGCGTTCGGCGAGAACCTCACCACCCAGGGCATCGACGTCTCCGGCGCGCTGATCGGCGAACGCTGGCGGATCGGGCCCGAGGTGGTCCTCGAGGTCACCTGCGCGCGGATCCCGTGCGGCACCTTCCAGGGCCACATGGGTGAGCGGCGCTGGGTGAAGCGGTTCACGCAGAAGGGCGCGCCGGGGGCGTATCTGCGGGTGATACAGCCCGGTGAGATCCGTACCGGGGACCCGGTCGAGATCGTGCACCGGCCCGACCACGACGTGACGGTGGCCCTGGCGTTCCGGGCGATGACCACCGAACGGCCGCTCCAGCCAAGGCTGTTGGCGGCCGGTGAGGCGCTCCATCCGGAGCTGCGGAAGTGGGCGCTGGAGTATGTGGACAAGCACGGCGCCTGACGGGGTCCCGGCCGGCGGACGCTGTCGGTCCTGGTCATTAACCTTGCGCCATGACAACGGCATTGATTACGGGATCGACCGCGGGCATCGGTGCCGCGTTCGCACGACGGCTGGCGGCTGACGGGCACAACCTGGTGCTGGTGGCCCGCGACACCAAGCGGCTCCAGGACCAGGCGACCGAGCTCCACGACCGGCACGGCATCGAGGCCGAGGTCCTCACCGCCGACCTCGCCACGGACCCCGGCATCGAGGCGGTCGCCGCCCGGCTCGCCGACCGCAGGTCTCCTGTCGACCTCCTCGTCAACAACGCCGGCTTCGGCAACAAGGGCCGCTACCTCGACGTCTCCATGGCCGACGAGCTCAAGATGCTCAAGGTGCACTGCGAGGCCGTGCTGCGGCTGACGTCGGCGGCGACGGAGGCGATGCGGGAGCGCGGGCGCGGCGGTGTCGTGAACGTCGCGTCGGTGGCCGCGTTCGTGCCACGCGGTACGTACGGCGCCTCGAAGGCGTGGGTCGTGCAGTTCACGCAGGGCGCGGCGCGGGATCTGGCGGGCAGCGGGGTCCGGCTGATGGCCCTGTGCCCGGGGTTCGTGCGGACCGAGTTCCACCAGCGGGCCGGGATGGGCACGGACAACATCCCCGGCTGGATGTGGCTCGACGCGGACAAACTGGTCGCCGCGGCCCTCACCGACCTGTCCCACGGCAAGACCCTGTCGATCCCGGACCCGCGGTACAAGGTGCTCATGGGGCTCGTGAAGGTGGCGCCGCGGGGGCTGCTGGGCGGGATCACGTCGAGGACGGGGCGGAAGTACGGGCCGCAGTAGGGCCCGAAAAGGCGGACAATGGTGCTGTTCGAACCGGACCCAGGGGGGCCGGAGGCGATGTCGAGATGACCTTCGTACAGCTCATCGACTGCAGGACCAGCCGTTTCGACGAGATGGACCGGCTGATGGACACATGGGTCGAGCAGACCAAGGGGAAGCGGACCGCGACGCACGCGGTCGTCGGCAAGGACCGGTCCGACGCGTCGCACTTCGTCGAGATCGTGGAGTTCCCGTCGTACGAGGAGGCGATGCGGAACTCGGGGCTGCCGGAGACCGAGCGGATCTTCCAGGGGATGGTGGCGCTGTGTGACGAGATGCCGACCTTCACGGACCTGGACGTGGTGCGGGACGAGCAGCTGAACCCGGGGGTCGCGCGGGAGTTCTTCGAGCGGGCCGGACGGGACGGCACGGCGGAGCTGTTCGAGCGGTTCACCGACGACTACGTCGACCACGATCCCGCCAATCCCGGGGACCTGCGGCTGGCCGCTGCGCGCGAGGAGTACGAGGGGTGGCGGAAGGCCTTCACCTTCACCTTCCGGGTGGACGACCAGATTGCCCAGGACGACCGGGTGTGCACCCGCTGGACCTGGGCCGGCAAGCACACCGGCGAGTTCCTGGGCATCCCGGCGACCGAGCAGAACGTCACCATGACCGGGACCACCTGGCACCGGTTCCGGGACGGGCGGATCTGCGAGGGGTGGTGGCAGTACGACCGGGCGGGGCTGATGGAACAGCTGGGGGTGCTGGGTCAGTGACCGGTGTGGCCCCGCGAGGCCCGCGAAGGGGAAAGCCCCCGCCCTCTCTCCGTGGGGAGAGGGAGCGGGGGCTCCTTCATGAGCTGTGGGCTCAGTGGGCGTGGCCGTGGCTGTGACCACCGGCGGCCGGCTCCTCCTCTTCCTTCTTCTCGACGACCAGGGTCTCGGTCGTCAGGAGGAGGGAGGCGATGGAGGCGGCGTTCTCCAGGGCGGAGCGGGTGACCTTGACCGGGTCGATGACGCCGGCCTTGACCAGGTCGCCGTACTCGCCGGTCGCGGCGTTGAAGCCCTGGCCCTTGTCGAGCTCGGCGACCTTGGAGGTGATGACGTAGCCCTCCAGGCCGGCGTTCTCGGCGATCCAGCGCAGCGGCTCGACGACGGCCTTGCGGACGACGGCCACACCGGTGGCCTCGTCGCCGGTCTTGCCGAGGCCGCCCTCGAGCACCTTGGCGGCGTGGACCAGAGCGGAGCCACCACCGGAGACGATGCCCTCCTCGACCGCGGCGCGGGTCGCGGAGATGGCGTCCTCCAGACGGTGCTTCTTCTCCTTCAGCTCCACCTCGGTGGCGGCGCCGACCTTGATCACGCACACGCCGCCGGCCAGCTTCGCGAGGCGCTCCTGGAGCTTCTCGCGGTCCCAGTCGGAGTCGGTGTTCTCGATCTCGGCCTTGATCTGGGCGACCCGGCCCTGGACGGCGGCGGAGTCACCGGCGCCGTCGACGATCGTGGTGTCGTCCTTGGTGACCGTGACACGGCGGGCGGAGCCCAGCACGTCCAGGCCGACCTGGTCGAGCTTGAGGCCGACCTCCTCGGAGATGACCTCGGCGCCGGTCAGGGTCGCCATGTCCTGGAGCATCGCCTTGCGACGGTCGCCGAAGCCGGGGGCCTTGACGGCGACCGCGTTGAAGGTGCCGCGGATCTTGTTGACGACCAGGGTCGACAGGGCCTCGCCCTCGACGTCCTCGGCGATGATCAGCAGCGGCTTGGAGGCACCCGCCTGGATGACCTTCTCGAGCAGCGGCAGCAGGTCCTGGATCGAGGAGATCTTGCCCTGGTTGATCAGGATGTACGGGTCGTCGAGGACGGCCTCCATACGCTCCTGGTCGGAGACCATGTACGGCGACAGGTAGCCCTTGTCGAAGGCCATGCCCTCGGTGAAGTCCAGCTCCAGGCCGAAGGTGTTGGACTCCTCGACGGTGATGACACCGTCCTTGCCGACCTTGTCCATCGCCTCGGCGATGAGCTCGCCGACCTGCTGGTCCTGGGCGGACAGCGCGGCGACGGCGGCGATGTCGGACTTCTCGTCGATCGGGCGGGCGGTCGCGAGGAGGTCCTCGGACACGGCCGCGACGGCGGCGTCGATGCCCTTCTTCAGGGCGGCCGGGGAGGCACCCGCGGCGACGTTCTTCAGGCCCTCGCGCACCAGCGCCTGGGCGAGCACGGTGGCGGTGGTGGTGCCGTCACCCGCGATGTCGTTGGTCTTGGTCGCCACCTCCTTCACCAGCTGGGCGCCGAGGTTCTCGTACGGGTCCTCGACCTCGACCTCGCGGGCGATGGTGACGCCGTCGTTGGTGATGGTGGGAGCGCCGAACTTCTTGTCGATGACGACGTTGCGGCCCTTGGGGCCGATCGTCACCTTGACCGTGTCGGCAAGCTTGTTGACGCCGCGCTCGAGGGCGCGACGGGCGTCCTCGTCGAACTTCAGGATCTTCGCCATGGGAGCGTGAGCCCTCTCGGAAATCTAGGTGAAAAGAGACTGCGCCCCGGGCGCCCGGCTTGTTAGTGGTCGCGGGGGCCAGGGGCGCAGCTCGAAGAAATGCTGGGGTGAATTACTTCTCGATGATCGCGAGCACGTCGCGGGCCGAGAGGACGAGGTACTCCTCGCCGTTGTACTTCACCTCGGTGCCGCCGTACTTGCTGTACAGCACGATGTCGCCGGTCTGGACGTCGAGCGGCAGTCGCTCGCCGTTCTCGAAGCGGCCCGGGCCCACGGCCAGGACGACGCCCTCCTGGGGCTTCTCCTTGGCGGTGTCCGGGATGACCAGGCCAGAGGCGGTGGTCTGCTCGGCGTCGAGCGGCTGGACCACGATGCGGTCCTCGAGCGGCTTGATGGCAACCTTGGAGCTGGTGGTCGTCACGATCCGACCTCCCCCTTCGGAGATCTCACGGGGTTAACTGTCTGAGGTGGCGACCAGGTGGATCCGTCGTCGCGGGTGCCGGACCTGCCCGTCGCTGTGTTGGCACTCTCCAGGGGGGAGTGCCAGACCCGAGACTATGACCGCGATTAGCACTCGGTCAAGCGGAGTGCCAATCGCGTCTCCGGCGGGACCTCCGGCCGCGTCTCCGGCGGGGCCTCCGGAGCACCCCTACAGGTAGTCCTCCAGCCGCCCCACCGTCAGTCCCCGCCGCTCGATCTCCCGCAGCAGTCTCGTCGTACGTTCCGTCAGGGTCGGGCCCGTCGTCTCCGCCGAGGTCACCGAGACGATGTCCCCCGCCCTCAGGCCCCGCGTCTGCCCCTGCGCCGCCACGCTCCACAGCACCACCGCCGAGAGCCCGCAGTCGGCCGCGGCGCGCAGGGTCGTGCGGTCGTACGTCCCGTAGGGCGGCCGGAACAGCCGCGGCCGGATCCCGAAGCGGGACCGCACCTTCTCCTGCTGGCCGCAGATCTCGGCGCGCTGCCCGGCGTACGGCAGGCCGCGCAGGGCGGGGTGGTCGAGGGTGTGGTTCTGGATGCTCGCGCCGACCGACTGGAGGCGCGCGAAGTGGCCGTAGCCGGGGCCGACCACGCTGTCCGTGAGGAACATGCTGACGGGCAGCCGCAGTTCACGGACCAGGTCGACGAACCGCGGGTCCTTCTCGGCGCCGTCGTCGTAGGTGAGGAAGACGACCTTGTCGGAGGTCTCGACGCGCCGCACCACCGGCGGCCGGCCGTTCTGGCCCGCCGCCCTGCGTGCCGGCACCCGCGGGGGCGCCGGCAGCGGGGCCGTCAGACCCCAGTGGCGGTACGGTCGTCCGTCCGCCCTTGCCGGGCCGTACGACCCCACCCGCTGGGCGGCCTTCTTCCCCAGCCGTTCGATGGGGTCGACGGACTGGGCGCAGCCCGCGAGGAGTACGGCCGCCAGCCCCGCGGCGACCAGGATCCGCGGTCTCACAGGTAGTCCTCGAGGCGTGCGACGGCGTAGCCCTCGGCCGTGACCTTGTCCAGGAAGCGGCGGACCATGTCGGTCATCGTGCCCTTCCCGTCCGCGCGGCCCCGGAAGTGGCTGAGCACGATGTCGCCGGGGCGGATCCTGCGGTCCCACTCGCGGTACTCCCAGTGGTCGGCGAAGACCTCCTCGTTCCAGATCGGCGCGTACCTGATGCCGCAGGAGCGGGCCGCGCGCAGGGTGTCCTCGTTGTAGTTGCCGTAGGGCGGACGGAAGAGCGCCGGCCGCTTGCCGTACTGCTTCTCGATGACGTCCTGCATCCCGCAGATCTCGCGCTTCTGGCGGGCGTAGGACAGCCCGGGCAGGTAGGGGTGGTGGAGGGTGTGGTTGTCGAGGGCGACCCCCCTGTCCCGCATCTTCCGGAAGTAGCCGTAGTCGTCCTTGATGAGGTAGTCGCTGAGGAAGGCGGTGTACGGGATCCGCAGCTCGCTCGTCATCCGCAGGAACGCGGGGTCCTTCTCGGCGCCGTCGTCGACGGTGAGGAAGACGATCTTCTGGTCGGTGGGGATCGTGGTGAAGACCGGTGGCAGCCCCTTCTCCTCGTGGCCGTCGACCTCGAAGCCGTCGCGGGTGGTGATGCGGGGCTTGGTCACGGGTGCCGGCGGGGCCGTCAGCGGGACCCTCTTCAGCCCCCACCGCCTGGCGAGGGCACCGCGGGTCTGCTCGGCGCGGAGGCGGGCGGCCCGGATGAGGGTCTTGTCGGCCTGGAGCTCGGCGGCGGGGGCCGGGGGTGCCTGGAGGGGGCGCTGCCGCGGTACGTCGGTCGCGGCCGGGCGGGCGCAGCCGGAGGCCAGGGCGGCCGTGGCCAGGAGGACGAGTCCGCCGCGGATCGACACCCTCAACGCACCATTTTTATAGGTTTGTCCTACTGTTCCCATGGCGTCGGATCCTCGCAGGTCACGGCGGAGCGCCCGGGCCGACACCGCCGCCCGGCAGCGGACCGTCCACCGACTGGCCCACAATGACCCGGTGAACGACCTCGCCCCCCTCCTGACCCCCGAGGGCCGTGCCCTCCTCGACGACGTGCGCGGCACCGCCCCCGCCGACGAACTCGCCGTCGCCACCCGGCTGCGCCGCGAGCACCCGGCCGAACTGGTCTCGGCGGCGCTCGGCCAGGCGCGGCTGCGGCAGCGGGCGGAGGCGAAGTTCGGGGCCGAGGACGCGGGGCGGATGTTCTTCACGCCGAACGGGGTCGAGCAGTCGACGCGGGCGAGCGTGGCGACGTACCGGGCCCGCAGGCTGAAGGCGCTGGGCGTCACCTCCGTCGCGGACCTGTGCTGCGGGATCGGCGGTGACGCGATCGCGCTGGCCCGGGCCGGGATCCGGGTCCTCGCGGTGGACCGGGACCCGCTGACGGCGGCGACCGCCCGGGCGAACGCGGACGCGCTGGGACTCGCCGGCCTGATCGACGTACGGGAGGCGGACGTCACGGAGGTCGACACGGCTCCGTACGACGCCGTGTTCGTGGATCCGGCGCGACGGGGCGGGCGGGGCCGCATCTTCGACCCGGAGGCCTGCTCGCCGCCCCTGTCATGGGCGGTCCAGGCCGCCCTCAAGGCCCCGCACGCGGCGCTGAAGGTCGCGCCGGGCATCCCGCACGAGGCGGTTCCGGCCGAGGCCGAGGCGGAGTGGATCTCCGACGGCGGGGACGTGAAGGAGGCGGTGCTGTGGTTCGGCACCGCGCCGGGGGCGGTCCGGGCGACACTGCTGCCGGGACCGCGGACACTGCTCGGCCGGGAGCTGCCCGATCCCGAGGTCCGGTCCGTGGGGCGGTACCTGTACGAGCCCGACGGTGCTGTCATCCGGGCCCACCTGGTCGCCGAGGTCGCGCAGGAGGTCGAGGGCGGACTCGTCGACCCCACCATCGCCTACGTGACCTCGGACGCCCTGCACGCGACCGGGTACGCCACCGCCTACGAGATCACCGATCAACTCCCCTTCAACGTGAAGAAGCTGAAGGCGCTGCTGCGCGAGCGGGAGGTCGGGATCCTGACCGTGAAGAAGCGCGGGTCGGCCGTCGAGCCGGAGGAGCTGCGGCGCAAGGCGCTTCCCAAGCAGCATGGGCCGCACTCGGCGACCGTGTTCCTGACCCGGGTCGCGGGGGCGCCGACCATGCTGATCGGCGCCCCCGCGAGGGCCGTCACCGGTGCAGGACCGTCCTGAGCGCCTCCAGGTGCGGGTCGGCGCCGACCGGACCGGGCCGGGCCGCGGTGGCGGTCCCGCCGTCGCCGGCGCGCAGGGGCTGGCTGCTCATCCGGGTGCTCGCGGGCTCGTTGCCGTTGTAGTACGGCGTGTAGGCGACCTGGCCGCTGTTCGCCGCCATCGCGGCGCCCGCGGTGCCGAGCGCGCCGGCCGTGACCGAGCCCGTGCCGCCGAAGGCGATCGCGGTGTTGGTGCTCGCCGACTCGCGCAGCAGATAGCTCGAGACCTCCTTCGACAGGGCGGGGCGCGAGGTCCACAGCACGGGGCCGAAGACGTTCATCGCCGCGGCCGCGGAGAGACCGTCGCGCCAGGAGCCGGAGTAGGCGAGGGCGACGTTGGCCGGCGCGCTCCACCAGAACCTGGCGAGGTTCACCGCGAGGGACTCCTTCGTGCTACCCGTGATCGGGTAGTACGAGGACGAGGAGGGCCACCTGGAGAACGACGTGTGGGTCAGGGCGTACTTGGCGTCCGCGCCCACCGTGATGACCATGGTCTTGTTCGGGTTGAGGCCGTTGAGGTACGACTTCACCGACGAGGTCAGCTTCTTGCCGTTGGTCAGGACCAGGCCGCCCGCGCTGCTGGTGCCGTCGGCGCCGGCCGCGGCGGCCGCCGGGAGGGACGCGTAGGCGTCGGTGCCGGAGGCCAGGAAGACGTACTTCGGGGCGGTCGTGATCGTCTTGGCGACGGCGACCGAGGTCGCGAAGCGGTCCGCTCCGCTCAGCCGCTTGGGCGTGAAGCCGAGGGCCTTGACCTGGGAGGTGACGCTGCCGCCCAGGACGGACGTGCCCCCGAGGAGGTACACGTTCGCGCCGGGCTTGAGCACCCGCTTCAGCTCGGCCTTCACCGCCGAGGAGAGGCCGGTCTTCGGGGTCGGCAGGACCGGCCCCTGCTTCTTGCCGGCCAGGGCGGGCGCGGTGAGCGCGTACGAGGCGCTGTCCCGGTTGGTGAGCACCGCGGCCTTGGCGTCCATCAGGCCCGGCAGGTGCTGACCGACCTTGTTCCAGGTCCAGCGGGAGCCGGCGACCGTGGTGGTGTAGCTGTCGGAGCCCCAGACCCGGCCGGTGTTGTTCTTGCGCAGCGGCTGCCAGCTCGGGTTGCTGCCCTGCGGGGTGCCCGGGACCGCCGTGCGCGTGCCGGTGGCCAGGTCGACGTACTCGGTGCTCTGCACGTCGGCGCTGTCACCGGTGGTGTGCGCGTCGAAGAGGATGCGCTTGCCGGTCGGTGACCAGGACGGGTTGAGCGCGTAGCCCGGGCCGGTGGTGACCTGCTGGACGCCGGTGCCGTCGGCCTTCGCCGTGAAGATCTGGAGCTTGCCGTCGGCGTCCTTGCGGACGAAGGCCAGCTTGGTGCCGTCGGGCGAGAAGGCGGGCTGCTCGGCGTCGGTCAGGACCCGCTTGACCGTCTTCGTCGCCGGGTCGTAGACGTAGACGCCTGCGTTGTCGTAGCAGCCGACGTTGGTCCGGCGTTCGAAGGCGAGCTTGCCGGACGGGCTCGCCGTCGGGTCGGTGTCGCAGACGTTCGCGGGTTCCTGGGCCGACGTCAGCAGCGGGCGGGGCGCGTAGGAGCCGTCGGAGGGGCCGTAGACGAGCTGGCCGCCGGTGGAGAAGACCACGTACTGGCCGCCCCACCAGAAGGTCAGGTCCTCGTAGACGGCGCTGGAGCGCACGCCCTGCGCCGTGGGCAGGGTGAGCTTCGCGGCCCCGCTGGGGCGGATGCTGGTGATGTCCTGGCCGTAGGCGGTGACGAACCGGCTGCCGTCGGGGGCCCAGGCGCCGTCGGAGCCCGAGCCGGTGTTCGGGACCTGGCTCTTCGTCCCGGTGACCGGGTCGACGAGTACCGGGCCGTCGGTGAGGATCCGGCCCTCGGTGCCCGGCCAGGGCCCCGCGTCGTCGGCGGCGGCGCCGGGCGCTGCGGACAGGGTGCCCACCGCGGCGAGCGCCGCCGCGGTCGCGAGCGCCGCGGCACGGCGGCGCGTGAACAGTCTCAAGTTGTCGTCCCCCACAAATCTTTCACGGCCTCTCCACAGAGGCTGAGTCACTGTAGGACGCTCGTGGGACACGAGGGGAACGAATTTACTGACGGACAACCGTTCGACGATGAATTACTGACCGCACTCCCGCGCCCGGTCGAGGAGCAGCTCCCGCTCCCGTTCGTTGCGGGTCAGCGCGGCCGCCCGCTCGAACTCGGTCCGCGCCTCGGCCGTACGTCCGAGGCGGGCCAGCAGATCGCCGCGCACGCTCGGCAGCAAGTGGTAGTCGAGCAGGGCGGGTTCGCCGGTGAGCGCGTCGACGATCTCCAGGGCCGGGCCGGGGCCCTCGGCCATCGAGACCGCGACCGCGCGGTTGAGTTCGACCACCGGGGAGGGGGTACGGGCTGCGAGCAGGGCGTACAGGGTGGCGATGGCCTGCCAGTCGGTCTCCTCGTAGGAGTACGCGTGCGCGTGACAGGCGGCGATGCCGGCCTGGAGGACGTAGGGGCCGGGGGCGCCGACCGCGCGGTGGTCTCGGCGCGGGCCAGGGCCTTGATGCCGCGGGCGATGAGCATGCGGTTCCAGCGGCTGCGGTTCTGGTCCTTCAGGAGGACCGGTTCGCCGCGCGGGCCGGTGCGGGCGGCCGTGCGGGAGGCCTGGAACTCCAACAGGGAGGTGAGGCCGTGCACTTCGGGTTCCTTGGGCATCAGCGCGGACAGCACGCGGGCCAGCCGCAGGGCGTCCTCGCACAGGGACGGGCGCAGCCAGTCGTCGCCCGCGGTGGCCGCGTAGCCCTCGTTGAAGATCAGGTAGATGACGTCGAGGACCGAGCCGAGACGGGCCTCGCGGTCGGGGCCGTAGGGCACCTCGAAGGCGATGTTCCTGGTGGCGAGGGTCCTCTTGGCACGGACGATGCGCTGGGCGACCGTCGCCTCCGGGACGAGGAACGCGCGGGCGATCTCGGGCGTGCTCAGACCGCCGAGCAGACGCAGGGTGAGCGCGGTGCGGGCCTGGGCGGACAGCACCGGATGGCAGGTGGTGAAGACCAGCCGGAGCAGGTCGTCGTCGATGTCCTCGGGGTCGGACGGCTCCTCCGGCGGGGCGGTCTCCGACAGGTCCCGGCCGATCTCGGCCAGCTTGCGGGCGTAGTTCTCCCGGCGGCGGACCAGGTCCACGGCCTTGCGCCGCGCGATGGCCATGAGCCAGGCGCCGGGATTGTCGGGCACGCCGTCGCGCGGCCACTGCTCCAGCGCGGCGACGAGGGCGTCCTGGGCGAGCTCCTCGGCGATGCCGACGTCCCGCACGACCCGGGTGACGCCGGCGATGATGCGCGGCGACTCCATGCGGAAGACGGTCTCGACGGAGGATCGGGCGTCGGTGCGGGAGGGCTGTGAGGTGGTCACAGCCCCCCATTCGACACCTGTGCGGCCGAACAGCCAAGGAAGACGGTCCGGCCCCCGGCTCAGCCCTCCACGATCTCCCGCACCTCGCAGGTGACCGTCCAGTGCTCCTCGTGCACCTTCAGGAAGCGCTTGGTCCACTCGATCGCCTCGGCCATGTCCTTGGCCTGGACGATCGCGTACCCGCCGACGACCTCCTTGGCCTCGGTGAAGGGCCCGTCGGTCACCGACAGTTCGCCCTTCTCCCAGCGCACCCGGGCGCCCTGCGCGGTCGGCGTGAGCCCTGCGGTGTCCAGCAGCACCCCGGCCTTCGTCATCTCCTCGATCAGCTCACCCATGCGCTGCATCAGGGCGTCGCTGGGGCCCTCGGCGGGGGCGGTCTTCTCGTCGATCTGGACCATCGACAGGTAGCGCGGCATGGTGACTCCTCGGTCGCTGCGGGGCCGGTCCTTCCCGGCCTCTCACCAGTGCGTCGATCGGAAGGGCCCGGGATCGACAGACTCCGCGGATTTCTTCGGAGAATTTTTCCCGGGCCCTCCATCATGGGCCTGACCTGCTACGACAGCGATCCGCCGAACGACGCCCGCTCGATGGGCGCCCCGACCGCGCGGGGTCCGAAGGTGAAGGCCGCGTCCGTCACGATGCCCGTCGCACGCGCCCGCAGCGACCAGACCGCGCCTTCACCGCTGTTCCCGCCTTCGACCATGTTCTCGCGGGACGCCGCCGCCGCGAGGTCCGCCCAGCCGTTGCCGTCGATGTCGAGGA
Organism: Streptomyces sp. SAI-135; assembly: GCF_029893805.1. Taxonomy (NCBI): domain Bacteria; kingdom Bacillati; phylum Actinomycetota; class Actinomycetes; order Kitasatosporales; family Streptomycetaceae; genus Streptomyces; species Streptomyces sp. SAI-135. The sequence continues at coordinate 5,544,357 of NZ_JARXYP010000002.1, read as the reverse complement.
CGCTGACCGCGTCACCGAAGTTGTCGCTGGCCTCCACGGCACCGGGGACGCCTTCGGTGTCCTGGGAGAAGCCCTGGGCGCCCGTGCCGGTCAGACCGGCGGGGCCGCCGTAGAGGACGTTGACCATGCCCGCCCCGTCCTTGTCGCCGAGCCTCTCGCCGGGCGCGCCCACGGCCACGTCGGCGTAGCCGTCGCCGTTGACGTCACCGGCGGACACCGCGTGGCCGAAGGCGTCCTCCTCCTCCTTGCCGCCGGGGACTCCCGCGGTGTCCTGGCTGTACGACTTCCAGGTCGACTCCGGCTTCAGACCGGAGGCCGAGCCGAGGGCCACGGTGACCGTGGAGTCGTTCGGCACGCCCCGGACGACGTCGTCGAAGCCGTCACCGTCGACATCGCCGAGGGCCACCTGGCCGCTGCCCTCGGGGGAGGCGGCGAAGGTGAAGGCGCCTCCGGAGGCACGGGCCAGGTACAGCTGGGAGCCGATGCCGCCGTCGCCGAGGTAGACGGTCAGCGCCAGGTCGTCGCGGCCGTCGCCGTTGACGTCCCCGGCGGCCGCGTACAGCACGTCGTAGGGCTTCACTGCGGTCGAGCCGAAGTCCTGGGTGGCGGCCGGCTTCCCGGCCCGGGAGATCGGGCCCCGCCACACGGTGGCCCGGGTGCCGAGCGGGTCGTCGCCCACGGCGCGGCCGCCGCGGAACAGCACCAGGTCCTGCTTGCCGTCGCCGTCGAAGTCGCCGGCCCGGGTGGTCGCGGCCGGCACGGGCACGCCGCCGGACAGACCGTTCTGGCCGCCCCAGACGACGACCGCGTCCCGGGTCGGGGATGCCTGCCCGATGATCAGGTCGGTGCGCCCGTCGCCGTCCAGGTCTCCCGTGGACAGCTGGAAGCCGAAGTTCTCGCCCGCGGCGGGATCGCCCGGGACACCGCTGGTGGAGCGGCTGATGGTGGTGCGGTGGTCCTTGGTCAGGCCCTGCGGGCCGCCGTACATGACGGTGACGTAGCCCGCCCCCTGCTTGCCGCCGACCGTGGCGGTCGGGGCGCCGACGGCGAGGTCCTTGTAGCCGTCGCCGTTGAAGTCGTCCTGGACGCTGTGCACGGACTCCGGTGCGGCCCCTGCGCTGCCCGCGAGGGCGGGGATCCCGCCGAGCGCGAGCACTCCGGCGATCAGCGGTACGGACCAGGCTTTGTGCGTACGCGAGTTGGACATCGGTGTTCCCCCTGGTTACTGCGGTGTGGTCACCGCAACAGACACCCCTGGACACTCGCTGGTTGCAGCAGTCGTCCGGTCTTTCGGTGAACACCCCGGCGAGAGCTCAGCGGAGCGACTCCCACAGCTCGCTCGCCGCGGGCTCCTTCGCCACCACCCGGTTGGGGTCCGAGGGCGCGGTCACGACCGGCATGGTCACCGTCCTCACCGCGTCGCTCGACAGGCCCTTCAGGCTCTCGCCGAGGCTCATCAGCTCGGTCAGGGAGTCGAGGCCGGTGTCGGTGGTGAGGCTGCCGGTGAGGGCGTCGGCGACGGAGTACAGCTTGGCCGGGTCGGTCAGGAGACCGGCCGAGGAGATCCGCTCCAGCAGGGCCTTCACCAGCTGCTGCTGAAGGCCGATGCGGCCCAGGTCGCTGCCGTCGCCTATGCCGTGCCGGGTGCGGGCGAGGGCGAGAGCCCGCTTGCCGTCCAGGTGGTGGGTGCCCGCCTTCAGGTGCAGGTGGCTGTCGTCGTCGTCGATGTCCTCGTCCGTGGTCACCGTGACCCCGCCGAGGGCGTCCACCAGCTTGGCGAAGCCCGAGAAGTCGATCTCGACGTAGTGGTCCATGCGGACGTCCGTGATCGACTCGACGGTCTTGACCGCGCACACCGGACCGCCCCACCGCGTAGGCGCTGTTGAACATCGCCCCGTACGAGACCGCCGTGGAGCCTCCGCTCTCCAGCGGGCAGGACGGGCGGGTGACGAGGGTGTCGCGCGGGATGCTGACGACGGTGGCCGCGGTGCGGCCGGCGTCGATGTGCACCACCATCGCGGTGTCGGACCGGGCCCCGGTGCTGCTGCCGCCCCCGAGTGCCTGGTTCTCCTCGCCGCTGCGCGAGTCGGAGCCCAGGACCAGGATGTTGACGGCCTCGGTGGGCAGCGGTGCCGCCGCGGAGGCCGACGGGGAGGGAGTCGCCCTGGCGGGGCGGTCGTCACCGAGCGCGCTGTTGATGTCGACGCTCTTGATGTTGCTGTTGAGGTGCCAGTACGCCCAGCCCGCCGCCGCGCATCCCGCGACCAGCGCCCCCGCGAGAGTGAGGCCGACGGCCCTGAGCACGCTGCGCCGCCGGCCCGTTCGTCTGCCCTCGTCGTCTCCGCTCACAGGCAGGAACGTAAGTCCGAATTATTACGAGGAACGCCTCCCGGACGGCTTTCTTCGGAAAATCTCAGACTTCTCATGCTGAGGTCACGACCGCGCGAGGACCTCCGAAAGTTTCGACCGGGCAACCGATTAACTTCGGAGGGGTGCGGGTGCACCTACCCAGCCGGTCATGGTCACCCACCCACCCTCAGGCGCCCCGTTCCAGCTCAGCGCAGCGCGCCGTGCTGCTGCGCACCACCAGGCTCGTCGCCAGCTCCACCCGGGTCGCCGCCGGGCTCCCGCCCTCCCGGCCCAGGTCGAGCACCAGCTTGGCGGCGGCCTCGGCCATCTCCGTCAGGGGCTGTCGTACGGTCGTCAGCGGCGGCCCCACCCAGGGCGCCACCGGAAGGTCGTCGAAGCCGACCACGCTGAGGTCCTCCGGGATGCGCAGCCCCAGCTCGCGGGCGGCCTCGTAGACGCCGAGCGCCTGGAGGTCGTTGCCCGCGAAGACGGCCGTGGGCCGGTCCGGGCGGCGCAGCAGCTCCAGTCCCTGGCGGTAGCCGGTCTCGTGGTGGAAGTCGCCGGCCACGATCAGCTCGGGGTCGACGGGCAGCCCCGCGGTCTCCAGGGCGGCCCGGTAGCCGTCGACCCGGGCACGGCTGCACATCATGCGGGAGGGTCCGCTGATCGCGCCGATCCTGCGGTGGCCCAGCTCGACCAGGTGCCGGGTCGCGGCGAGCCCGCCCTGCCAGTTGGTGGCGCCGATGGAGGGCACGTCGGCGCCCGGATCACCGGCGGGGTCCATCACGACGAACGGGATCGATCTGCTGGCCAGCAGCGCGCGCTGGGAGTCGTCGAGCCCGGACAGCACCAGCACCACCCCGTGGGGGCGGCGGGCGGCGACCTGGTCGGCCCAGGTGCGGCCGGGCGTGAGCCGTCCCGCGCTCTCGCTCAGCACCACGCTGAGCCCGGCGTCGCGGGCCACGTTCTCCACGCCCCGGATGACCTCCATCGCCCACGCGCTCTCCAGCTCGTGGAAGACCAGGTCGATCAGGGGCGAACGGCTCGCCTCGGCACGCCGGCGCCGGTAGCCGTGCGCGCGCAGCAGATCCTCGACGCGGGCGCGGGTCGCGGGCGCGACATCGGCCCTGCCGTTGAGGACCTTCGAAACTGTCGGCGCCGACACGCCGGCCTCACGGGCGATCTCGGCCAGGGTGGCCGTCTGCGGCGACCGTCCTGCCGTCGGGGAAGTCGTCCGGGTTTCAGCGGGCTCCGGGGGTGTCATGGCGGCGATCGTATCCCTGCGCGACCTCTTGACGAACCCTCCTGACGGCCCTAGGTTCCCAAAACATTCGGATTGGATATCGAAACATTCGCGAGGTTCGTCGACCGACAGTCGAGCCCGACAGGAGTTACATGACCACCGCGCCCTGGCGTGACCCCGCCCTGACCGCCTCCGACCGCGTCGACGACCTCCTCTCCCGGATGACCCTGGAGGAGAAGACCGCCCAGCTCTACGGCGTGTGGGTGGGCGCCAGCACCGACGGGGGCGGAGTCGCCCCCCTCCAGCGCGAGATGACCGCCGACTACGACTGGGACGAGCTGATCACCCGGGGCCTGGGCCAGCTCACCCGCCCGTTCGGCACCGCCCCCGTGGACCCGGCGCTGGGCGCGCAGGCACTGGCCCGCGCCCAGCGCCGTATCGCCGAGGCCGGCCGGTTCGGCATCCCGGCGCTGGCGCACGAGGAGTGCCTGGCCGGGTTCACCACCTGGCGGGCCACCGCCTACCCCGTCCCGCTCGCCTGGGGCGCGAGCTGGGACGCCGAGCTGGTCGAGGAGATGGCCGGCGCCATCGGCCGCGACCTGCGCGCGGTCGGCGTCCACCAGGGTCTGGCCCCCGTCCTGGACGTCGTCCGCGACCCGCGCTGGGGACGGGTCGAGGAGACGATCGGCGAGGACCCGTACCTGGTGGGCACGATCGGTGCCGCCTACGTCCGCGGTCTGGAGTCGGCCGGGATCGTCGCCACGCTCAAGCACTTCGCCGGGTACGCCTCCTCGGCCGGCGCCCGCAACCTCGCGCCCGTGCGGGCCGGCGTGCGCGAGTTCGCCGACATCACCCTGCCGCCCTTCGAGTTCGCCCTGCGCGAGGGCGGGGCCCGCTCGGTGATGGCCGCCTACACCGACACCGACGGCGTCCCGGCCTCCGCCGACCCCGGCCTGCTGACCGAACTGCTGCGCGAGCAGTGGGGGTTCACCGGCACGGTGGTCGCCGACTACTTCGGCGTCGGGTTCCTCCAGACCCAGCACCGGATCGCCGGCACCGAGGCGGGCGCGGCGCACGCGGCCCTCGCGGCGGGCCTCGACGTCGAACTGCCCACCCTCAAGTGCTACGGCACCCCCCTGATCGAGGCCGTGCGCGCGGGCGAGGTCCCCGAGTCGCTGATCGACCGGGCGGCCCGCCGGGTCCTGCTCCAGAAGTGCGAGCTGGGCCTCCTGGACGAGGACTGGGACCCGGAGCCCACCGGGCGGATCGACCTCGACTCGACGGCGAACCGCGCCCTGGCCCGGCGCCTCGCCGAGGAGTCCGTGGTCCTCCTCGACAACCCGGACGGCCTGCTGCCGCTGGCCCCGGACACCCGGATCGCGGTCGTCGGCCCGCGTGCCGCCGACGCCCTCGCCATGCTGGGCTGCTACTCCTTCCCCTCCCACGTCCTCACCCACCACCCCGACATCCCGATGGGCATCGAGATCCCCACGGTCCTTCAGGCGCTGCGCACCGAACTCCCCGACGCCAAGGTGACGTTCACCGAGGGCTGCGGGGTCGACGACCCGGACACGGCCGGCTTCGAGGAGGCGGTGGCCCGTACGGCCGAGGCGGACGTCTGCGTGGCGGTGCTCGGTGACCGGGCGGGCCTGTTCGGGCGGGGCACCTCGGGCGAGGGCTGCGATGTGACGGACCTTCGGCTGCCGGGAGTCCAGGCCGAGTTGCTGGACTCGCTGGTGGCGACCGGCGTCCCGGTCGTCCTGGTCCTCCTCACCGGCCGCCCCTACGCGCTGGGCCGCTGGGACGGCCGGCTCGGGGCGGTCGTCCAGGCCTTCTTCCCCGGGGAGGAGGGCGGTCCGGCGGTGGCGGGAGTGCTGTCGGGCCGGGTCGACCCCTCGGGCCGCCTCCCGGTGAGCGTGCCGCGGGTGCCCGGCGGCCAGCCCTGGACCTACCTCCAGCCGCCGCTCGGCCTCGCGGGCGAGGTCAGCAACCTGGACCCGACGCCGCTGTACGCCTTCGGGCACGGGCGCTCCTACACGGAGTTCGTGTGGGAGGACTTCACGGACGGGGCGCCGGCGGAGATCGGCACGGACGGCACGTACGACGTGTCGCTGACCGTGCGCAACGCGGGGGGCCGGGCGGGCGCCGAGGTCGTCCAGCTGTATCTGCACGACCCGGTGGCCTCGGTGACCCGCCCGGACGTCCGACTGATCGGCTACCAGCGGCTGGAGCTGGAGCCGGGCGCGTCCCGCCGGGTGACGTTCCGCTTCCACGCCGACCTGTCGGCCTTCACCGACCGCGAGGGCCGCCGGGTCGTCGAACCGGGCGATCTGGAGCTGCGGCTGTCGGCGTCGAGCGCGGAGGTCCGGCACACCGCGCGACTGCGTCTGACGGGCCCGGTACGGCAGTTGGGCCCGGACCGCCGCCTGCGCTGCGAGACGGAGGTGTCGCCCTGAGCCGGGAGCGGGCCGGGAGAGTCGCGGGGCCCGTCCGGACACCGGACTGAGCCCGGCGCACTCCTGGATCAGCCCACCGCACCGACTCCTCGAAGCCCTTGGTGAACACCGCCCCGGCATCGGGGAGTCCGGCGCGCAGCGCCCGAAGGCCGGGAGAATCGCCGCGCCCGTCCGGACACCGGACCGAGCCCGGCCCCTCCCGGCTCAGCCCACCCCACCGACTCCCCGAAGCCCTCGGCGAACACCGCCCCGGCATCGGGGAGTCCGGCACGCAACGCCCGAAGGCCGGGAGAATCACCGTGCCCACCCGAACACCGGACCGTTTCGGCTCAGCCCACCGCACCGACTCCTCGAAAGCCGGGAGAATCACCGCGCCCACCCGCACACCGCACCGAGCCGGCCCCCCGGCTCAGTCCGCCGCCACCGACTCGAAGCGCCACCGGTGCACCGCGCGGGCGACCAAGTCGCCGGCCGGTTCCGGGAGTTCGGGCAGGTCGGCGTCGTAGGCCGCGTCCCACCAGGTGATGACGAGGACGCGGTCCTGCGGCGCGCGGAGGGTCTCCCGGCGCAACGGCCGTACGGGAAGCTCCTGTCGGCGGGCCCAGGCGAGCAGCGCCTCGCCGCGGCCCGCGACCGCCCGGGCCTCCCACATCAGCGCGACCGTCACGAGTAGAGGTTCTCCTTGCTGACCTCGTGCACGTGGTCGTGGCCCGGCACGTGCGGGTCGGTCACCGGCAGGGAGGAGTCGGCGGAGAGGTCCCAGCTGGAGGCCGGGCGGTTGCGGGCCACCATCTCGGCGCCGAGGGCGGCGACCATCGCGCCGTTGTCGGTGCACAGCTTGGGGCGCGGGACCCGCAGGCGGATCCCGGCGGCCTCGCAGCGCTCCTGGGCCAGGGCCCGCAGCCGGGAGTTGGCGGCCACGCCGCCCCCGATCATCAGGTGGTCGACGCCCTCGTCCTTGCAGGCCCGCACGGCCTTGCGGGTCAGCACGTCCACCACCGCCTCCTGGAAGGAGGCCGCCACATCACGCACCGGCACCTCCTCGCCCGCGGCCCGCTTGGCCTCGATCCAGCGGGCGACGGCCGTCTTCAGGCCGGAGAAGGAGAAGTCGTACGCCGGGTCGCGCGGCCCGGTCAGTCCGCGCGGGAACGCGATCGCCGACGGGTCGCCCTCGCGCGCGTAGCGGTCGATGACCGGACCGCCCGGGAAGCCGAGGTTCAGCACGCGGGCGATCTTGTCGAAGGCCTCACCGGCCGCGTCGTCGATGGTCGCGCCCATCGGCCGGACGTCGGAGGTGATGTCGGACGACAGGAGCAGGGACGAGTGCCCGCCGGACACCAGCAGCGCCATCGTCGGCTCGGGCAGCGCCCCGTGCTCCAGCTGGTCGACGCAGATGTGGGAGGCGAGGTGGTTGACGCCGTAGAGGGGCTTGCCGAGGGCGTAGGCGTACGCCTTCGCCGCGGAGACCCCGACGAGGAGGGCACCGGCGAGTCCGGGACCGGCGGTGACGGCGATGCCGTCGAGGTCGCGGGCGCTCACCCCCGCCTCCTTCAGCGCACGGTCGATGGTGGGGACCATGGCCTCCAGGTGCGCCCGGCTCGCGACCTCCGGCACCACACCGCCGAACCGGGCGTGCTCGTCGACGCTGGAGGCGATCGCGTCGGCCAGCAGGGTGGTGCCCCGGACGATGCCGACGCCGGTCTCGTCACAGGAGGTCTCGATGCCCAGGACAAGCGGTTCGTCAGCCATTGATCTCGGTTCCTCGTACGGATGTTGAAGGGTCGGTCAGTCGCATGACCAGGGCGTCCACATTGCCCGGCTGGTAGTAGCCGCGCCGGAAGCCGATGGCCTCGAAGCCGAAGCGCTCGTAGAGCTTCTGGGCGCGGATGTTGTCGATCCGGCACTCCAGCATCACTTCGGCGCACTCGAAGGCGGTCGCGGCCCGCAGCAGCTCGGTCAGCAGCGTCGCCCCGAGTCCGGTGCCCCAGTGGTCGCGGGCGACGGCGATCGTCTGGACGTCGGCCCCCGCGGCGGAGTCGCTGTCGGATGCGGTACCGGCTGAGGCGAGCCCGGCGTACCCCACGATCCGCCGGCCCTCCTCGGCCACCACGTACCGCCGGGTGGCGTCGGGCCCCCGGGAGTGCGCGAGCTCGGACCAGAACATGCCCCGGGACCAGGCGTCCTCCGGGAAGAGGTCCTTCTCCAGCTCCAGGACGGGGTCGATGTCCCACCACCGCATCTCGCGCAGCACAGGAGTCTCGGGTGCGGTCACTTGGGGGTGACCACCTTGTAGTTCTTGGGGACCTGGGCGTCGGGCCGCCGCAGATACAGCGGGCGCGGAGCGGGCAGTTCCTCCCCGGCCGCGATCCGCTCGGCGGCGAGGGCGGCGAGCGCGGCGGCCGACACGTGCTCGGGCTCGCGGGCGTCGGGGAAGGTGTCCGGGTAGAGCAGCGCCCCGGCGCCGACCGCGGGCAGTCCCTGGACCCGCTCGGCGATGTCGGCGGGCCGGTCGACCGCGGGGTCGCTCACACGGGTGCGGGGGGCGGAGTAGGTGGCCCAGTAGACCTCCTTGCGCCGGGCGTCGGTCGCCACGACGAAGGGGCCCTCGATGCCGGACGCGTAGGCGAGTCCGTCCAGGGTGCACAGGCCGTGCACGGGGATGCCGAGCGCGAGCCCGAAGGTGTCGGCGGTCATGAGCCCGACGCGCAGCCCGGTGTAGGGCCCGGGTCCGATTCCCACGACGATCCCGGTGACCGCGTCCAGCTTCACCCCCGCGTCGGCGAGGACCCGGTCGACGGCCGGCAGCAACAGCTCCCCGTGCCGGCGCGCGTCCACCTGACGGAACGAGGCGACGACGTCCCGTCCGTCGTGCAGGGCGACGGTCACGGCGGGGGTGGCGGTATCCAGAGCGAGCAAGAGCACGCAAACAGCCTACGGCTCCGGGAGCACCTGGGTGGCCGCAGGCCGCCAGAGGCACCCGGGGGTGTATCTGCGGCACCCGGGTTTCCGCGGTTCGGGCGCGGCCGGGCGCGACGGCGCGGAACGTGCTCGGCGAGCTGCTACGGTCGCCACAAATCAGGACCAAGCACTCCAGAGGTGACCGGTGGCAACCAGCAACGCGGCGTTCGTGACCGCCCTCACCACGGCGGCCCTCGCGACGGTCGGCTTCCTCGCCTACCAGGCCGCCGCGACGGTCCCCGGCAGGGCCCACACCGGCAGCACCCCGGCGGCCGTCGCCTCGAAGGTCCCCCGCGATCAGCGGAACCCCGCCGCACTGCCGCCGGGCTCGGGCGCCGGCCGGCGTGTCGTGTACTCCCTGGACGACAACCGCGTCTGGCTGGTCGGCGCCGACGAGAGGGTCGCCCGTACCTTCGAGGTGGCCCCCGGCACCATCGACCCCGCCCCCGGCGTCTACGCGGTCACCTCCCGCTCCAACTCCGTGACCGGTACCGACGGCATCCCCATCGAGCACGTGGTCCGTTTCACCAGCGTCGACGGTGTGGCGATCGGCTTCAGCGCGGCCGTACGGGAGGCCGCAGCCGCCTCCGCGACCGCCGTGCCGACGGGCGGCATCCGGGAGTCACGCGAGGACGGCGAGGCGATGTGGGCCTTCGCGACGATCGGCGCGAGGGTCGCGGTGATCCACTGACCTCGCTCAGGCGGCCTGGGGGCGGTCGGCGCCGGCCGTCCGCGCCGTGCCCGGATCGGGCACCCGCGGTGGTGTGGAGACGGCCTCCGCCGCCGCGCAGGACGCGAGCAGATCGCGCATGGACACACCGCCGGCGAGCGCGTACGGCTGCGGCTGGGGCCGGTTCTCGGTGGCCGACATGGACGCCTCCTGGAGTTCGGGGGCGGCGTAGTTAGGTACACCTAACTACGAGCTGGGTACCATGTGACCACGCACCGGACATCCGATGCAATATCTTGCCGACATCTTGTCGACGGATTGTCGGAACGTGCACCGGAACGCGCGGTGGTCAGGCCGTGAGCACACCCAGGTCGGCCGACGCCCACCGCTCACCGACCGGGGTGAACGTCACGTGCCGCACCTCGTCGGCCGTGTCCCCGACCGCGCGGTGGATCCGCACCTGGAGCCGGTCGTCGGTCAGCTCCTCGACCTTGCCCTCGCCCCACTCCACGACGATCACCGACTCCGGCAGCGAGACGTCGAGGTCGAGGTCCTCCATCTCGTCGAGCCCGCCGCCCAGGCGGTACGCGTCCACGTGGACCAGCGGCGGTCCGTCCCCCAGGGACGGGTGCACCCGGGCGATCACGAAGGTCGGCGAGGTGACGGCCCCCCGCACCCCGAGCCCCTCACCGAGTCCGCGGGTCAGCGTCGTCTTGCCCGCGCCGAGCTCGCCGCTGAGCATCACGAGGTCCCCGGCGCGCAGCAGCTTGGCGAGCTTCAGGCCCAGCTCGCGCATCTGCTCGGGGGAGGTGACGGTCAGCTCGGTCTCAACCGGGTTGCGCGGTACTGCTTCCATAACCGCCAACGGTAGCCCCTGCGGGCACCGCACCCGCGCGGGTGAGGAGGTCGGCGAGGCGGTCGGTGACCACTTCCGGGTGTTCCAGCATGACCAGGTGCCCGGCGTCGGGGACGAGCACCAGTTCCGCCTCCGGCAGCAGGGAGGCGATGGCCTCGCTGTGCTCGCTGGGCGTGACCATGTCGCCGACCCCGGCGAGGACGAGCACCGGCTTGTCCGCGAAGTGGGCGAGGGCGGCGGTCTTGTCGTGGTTGTCGAACGCCGGGTAGTACTCGGCGACCACGTCGATGGGGGTGCCCTCGATCATCCGTTCGGCGAACCGGACGATGGCCGGGTCGACGTCCCGGGAGGCGAAGGAGTAGCGCTTGATGATCCCGGCGAACAGGTCGGCGGTGGCCCGGCGCCCCTTCTCCACCAGGTCGGCCCGCTGCCCCAGCGCCTTGAGGACGCCCGGCAGCACCCGCCGCACGGCGTTGACGCCGGCGACGGGCAACCCGAAGTTGACCTCGCCGAGCCGCCCGGACGACGTGCCGACCAGGGCCACCGCGACCACCCGGTCGCGGATCAGCTCGGGGTACTGGTCGGCCAGTGCCATGACGGTCATCCCGCCCATGGAGTGCCCGACGAGCACGATCGGCCCCTGCGGGACGGCCGCGTCGATGACGGCCTTCAGGTCCTGGCCGAGCTGGTCGATGTCGACCGGCACCCCGTCCTGCACCTGCCGCACCCCCCGCCCGGACCGGCCGTGGCTGCGCTGGTCCCAGTGCACGGTCCGTACGACGCCCCTGAGCGCCGCGCGCTGGAAGTGCCAGGAGTCCTGGCTGAGGCAGTAGCCGTGGCTGAAGACGACGGTGACCGGCGCGGGGGCCTTGCGCCCGAACAGCCTGCGGCGCCGCGGGGACAGCGCGGGACCCGCCTCCGGGTCGACGTCGTCGACCTCGTAGTACAGCTCGGTGCCGTCGTCGGCGTACGCCTTGCCGGGGGTGCCGCGCAGTGCGCCGTACGGGCCGGCCGCGTCGAGGGCGAGCCGCGCCTTCTGCCGCATGCCGCGCCCGACGGTGAGCCGCTCGATGGCCACGCCCGCCGCGGCCCCAGCGGCGACCACGCCTATCGCGGCCCCCGCGAGGCCGGTCGCCCGGCGCCAGCCGGCGCCCGCCCCCGCCGCGGAGGCGAGGGCCACCGAGGCGGCGGCGTCGACGACGGCCTCCGCACTGCTCTCGCTCACGTACCGCTCCTGTTCGCTGGGTCGGGTGAAACCGGTGTCGCGCGACGCGCTGTTCCGACGCGCAATGTGCGGTTACCCCGCTTGTTCCTCATTCACATGGACGCGGGGAACGCGCGTTCCGATGCGGGTCACGATTTCGTAAGCGATCGTGCCCGCGGCCTGCGCCCAGTCCTCCGCGGTGGGCTCGCCCCCGTCACCGGGGCCGAAGAGCACGACCCGGGTGCCGACGGGGGGCTCGTCGCCGCCGAGGTCCACCACGAACTGGTCCATGGCGACCCGCCCGGCGACCGTGCGCCACTTGCCGTCGACCAGCACCGGTCCGGCGCCGGAGGCGTGCCGCGGGACGCCGTCCGCGTAGCCGACGGGCACCAGGCCGAGGGTCGTCTCGCCGGGGGTGACGTAGTGGTGGCCGTAGCTGACGCCGTGGCCGCCGGGCACGCGCTTGACGAGCGCGAGCGACGCCGACAGCGTCATCACCGGGCGCAGGCCGAAGTCGGCGGGGACGCCCAGCTCGGGGCTGGGCGAGATGCCGTACACCGCGATGCCGGTCCGGACGAGGTCGAAGTGGCTCTCCGGGAGAGTGAGCGTGGCGGGCGAGTTGGCGATGTGCCGCACCTCGGGGCGCACGCCCTGACCCTCGGCGTACGCCAGCATCTCCCGGAAGAGGGCGAGCTGGGCGGCGATGGAGGGGTGCCCCGGCTCGTCGGCGCAGGCGAAGTGCGACCAGAGGCCGGTGACCGTCAGGAGTCCTTCGGACTGGGCGCGCAGGGCCTCGGCGACCAGCTCTGCCCAGTCCCCGCCCGGCTGGCAGCCGCCCCGTCCGAGTCCGGTGTCGGCCTTGAGCTGCACGCGCGCGGGGACGCCGGCCTCGCGGGCGGCCGCGACGAGCTCGCGCAGCGCCCACATCCCGCTGACGGACACGTCGAGGTCGGCCTCGATGGCCTCCCGCCAGGGGCCGCCGGGCGTCCACAGCCAGCACATGATCCGCCCCGGCAGCCCGGCCTTGCGCAGCGCCAGAGCCTCCTCCGGCGTGGCGGTGCCGAGCCAGCGCGCGCCCGCCTCGACCGCGGCGCGGGCACAGGGCACCGCGCCGTGGCCGTACGCGTCGGACTTGACCACGGCCATGACGGCGGCTCCCGACGCGCGGGCGCGCAGGGTCCGCACGTTGGCACGCAGCGCGGCCAGGTCGATCTCGGCGCGGGCGCGCAGCGGTGCGGTCGGGGCAGTTGCTGTCTCGTTCATGGCGCCCCCAGTGTCTCAGAGGCGACCGACACCGCCGATGAGCGCGTCCCTGGACGCACCCGCACGCGCGTGCCGCGAGGCGGGTGTCACAGGATCAGACCGTGCCGGGCCAGGTACTTCACCGGGTCGATGTCGGAGCCGTACGGGCGCCGGGCACGCACCTCGAAGTGCAGGTGCGGGCCGGTGGCGCGGCCGGTGGCGCCGCTGCTCCCGATCCGGGTGCCGGCCTTGACCTTGGCGCCGCGCGCGACCGAGATGCGCGACAGGTGGGCGTAGACGACGTAGCGGGAATCGCTCAGCTTGATGGTCACGGCCTTTCCGTACGACCCCGACCAGCTGGCCAGGACGACGACGCCGCTGCCCACCGCGTACACCGGGGTTCCCTTCGGCACCGCGAGATCCACTCCGGTGTGGTAACCGGCCAGCCAGTTTCCCCGCACTCCGTAGCGCATGGTCACCCTGGCCCGTTTCCGGATGGGGCGAGTCCACTTGGCCGGTGCGAGGGAACGGTCGCTGACCTCGACGTCCTCGACGGCCGCCAGCAGCTCCTCGAACTCCTCGTCGTAGTCGCTGCCGCAGTTGCCGCCGGGCTCTTCCTCTAATGGTTCCGGGTTGTCCCCGCGGAAACCGAGAACGGGACTCCCCAGAACGACTGCCGCTCCTCCCAGCAGTTCACGCCGGGTGGTGCCGCGTATATTTGGCTCATCCATGCGGCCAGCGAAACATCGCTCTTTCGGCTCCGCATATTCGACCGACGGGTATTGGTCCCATCAGGTACTAGTTCGCGCCCGTGCACCCGTCTGCCGGTGCGGTCAGGCATCCGTGACGTCCCGCCAGGCCGCCGGGACCGCCTCGGCCACGTCGTGGGCTCCCACCGGCGCCCCGTCCGCCGCGAACCGGCCGGCGAGGCCGTGCAGGTACGCGGCCGCGCTGCCGGCGTCCAGGGCGCTGAGCCCGGACGCGAGGAGGGACCCCGCGAGGCCGGACAGGACGTCCCCGCTGCCCGCGGTGGCCAGCCATGCCGTGCCGGTCGGGTTCACGCGTACGGCCCCGCCGCCCGCGTCGGCGACCAGCGTGGTCGAGCCCTTGAGCAGCACGGTCGCGCCGTAGCGCCCGGCGAGTTCCCGCGCCGAGGCCAGCCGGGCTCCCTCGACCTCCTCGCGCGGCACCCCGAGGAGCGCGGCGGCCTCCCCGGCGTGCGGGGTCATGAGGGTCGGCGCGGTACGCGCGCGTACGGCGTCCCGGTCGGCGAGCCGCAGCCCGTCCGCGTCGATGAGCACCGGCACGTCCGAGGCCAGCACCTCGCCCACGGCCGAGGCGTCGTCCCCGGCTCCCGGTCCGGCGACCCACGCCTGCACCCGTCCGGCCTTCTTCGGCCCCCGGTCGGAGACGAGCGTCTCGGGGAAGCGGGCGATCACGGCGTCCGCGGCGGGCCCGACGTACCGTACGGCCCCGGCGCCGCCCCGCAGCGCCCCGTACACGGCGAGCACGGCGGCGCCCGGGTACCGCGCGGAGCCGGCGGCGATCCCGACGACTCCTCGCCGGTACTTGTCGCTCTCCCCGGTCGGCACGGGCAACAGCCGCCGTACGTCTGCGTGTTGCAGCGCCTCCAGTTCGGCCGCGTCGGGCAGGACGGCCCCCAGCCCGATGTCGACGAGCCGCACCGACCCGGCGTACTCCCGCGCGGGATCGATCAGCAGCCCCGGCTTGTGCGTCCCGAACGTGACGGTCAGGTCGGCCCGTACGGCCGCTCCCCGCACCTCCCCCGTGTCGGCGTCGACGCCGCTCGGCAGGTCGACGGCGACGACGGCGGCCCGGGACCTGTCGGCCACCTCGGCCAGCCGGGCGGCGTCGGGCCGCAGGCCGCCCTTGCCGCCGATCCCCACGATCCCGTCGAGCAGCAGATCGGCCCCCTCGATCAGCCGCTCGGCACCCTCGACTCCCACGGCCCGCCCCCCGGCCCGCCGCAGCGCGGCCAGCCCCGCGGAGTGGGCGCGTCCGGGCGCGAGCAGTACGGCGGCCACTCCGGCGCCCCGCCGCGCCAGGCGCGCGCCCGCGTACAGGGCGTCCCCGCCGTTGTCGCCGCTTCCGACGAGCAGCACGACCCTGCGGCCGTACACCCGCCCCAGCAGGTCGGCACAGGCCGCGGCCAGCCCGGCCGCCGCCCGCTGCATCAGCGCGCCGTCCGGAAGCCGTGCCATCAACTCCCGCTCGGCGGCCCTGACCGTCTCCACGTTGTACGCAGTACGCATGGGATCGAGTCTCCCCCGTCGCGAGCGGAGATGAACAAGACAGGCCCTGCGCGCCGAGGGCTCAGGAACGATCAGTTCCGGACGACAACGATGACGTGACGGACACCTGAAAGCGCGTTCTCTACGGGATCAGGCGGAATAACACAGTCCGATGCGATCACTTCCGGCCAGATTCACTCCTGTTCCTCACTCGACACGTAAGCGCTCACCAGGCACCATCACGTACTTGTGGGCATATGCCCGGACCTGGGGCCGTCTCAGACGTCACGCCCGCCCCGGCCCACCCCTGTGCGGAACGCCCCCCAAACCGCACACTGAGGGCGTTTCGGCGAGCTCAGCCGCATCCGCGGCGGTCGCCCATTCCGTGGAGGAACATTCCGCGATGACCGATCCGGACAGACCCGCCGGACACTTCGCCCTGGCCGTCCGCTGGGCCGGACGCCTGCTGTGCTGGAGTCTTGCCGCCGCCTGGAGCGCGGCCTCGGTCGACCTCACCGTGTCGCCGCAGGCGGGTTGGTGGGACACCCTCTGGCCACTGCCCTGGTTCCTCACCTGCGCGTGTGCCGTCGCCTGGGCCGCACTGCGCGCTCGCGAGAAGGCGAGAGGCGGCGGCCACGACCCGCAGACCGAGATGGACGTCCGCGCGGATTGGGACCAGGCAGCCTGAGAGTCGGGACGGCGGTGCCGGAGGTTCCGGAGGTTGCCGGAGGTCACCCCTCCGCGATCACCACGGCCGAGGCGACCCCGGCGTCATGACTGAGCGACACGTGCCACGACCGCACCCCGAGCGCGGCCGCCCGTGCGGCGACGGTCCCGGTCACCCGCAGCCGGGGCTGCCCGCTGTCCTCCACGTACACCTCGGCATCGGTCCAGTGCAGCCCGGCCGGCGCCCCGAGCGCCTTGGCCAGGGCCTCCTTCGCGGCGAACCGGGCGGCCAGCGAGGCGACTCCGCGCCGCTCCCCGCTCGGCAGCATCAGCTCACTGTCCAGGAACAGCCGCCGGGCCATCCCCGGCGTACGCTCCAGCGACGCCGCGAACCGCTCGATCTCGGCGACGTCGATACCGACCCCGATGATGCTCATCCGGGCACTTTACGATCTCCCGTGGTTCCCGAGGGGAAGGTGGAGACCCGTTCCGCCCACCGACCGGTCAGCCCGCCGCCAGCTCGCACCACACGTACTTCCCCCGGTTGCCTTGTCTGGCCAACGGCTGCCACCCCCACAGGTCGGCACACGCCTTCACCAACGCCAGCCCCCTCCCCTCCTCCGCCTCTCGCAACAGGTCCACATCACCCGGCGGCTCGGGCGGTTCGGGGTCCGCGTCCCACGCGCCGATCCGCAGCACCCCGGCCGACCAGCGCACCCGCAGCGCGGCCGGCCCCTTCGTATGCCGTACGGCGTTCGAGACCAACTCCGCGGCGAGGAGCTCCGCGGTGTCCGTCAGACGGATCAGACCGTGCAGGGTGAGGATCAGGCGCAGGGTGCGGCGGGCGACGGTGACGGCTCGGAGGTCGTTCGGGATGTACAGGGTGTACTCCCAGGGATCGTTTTCGGGCATGCGGCAACTCCGTTTCGTCGGGCGGGGGTTTGTTGCGGTGGCAGTGCCGCCGAGGCCGTCCCACAGGACGGGGCGGTGCGCTTCCGCAACGTGTTCGCTACGTCACAGAAGGTAGGGCTTTCATGTAATACATAGCAAGCGGATCGCGTAATCTGCCCTCGAACGAGCCACGTCTGCGGGCATGTTGAACCGAGGAGCAATCGATGGTCCTGAGGCGCGAACCGACTGCGCGTCAAATGCGCCTGGGAGTGGAGCTGCGAAGGCTCCGCGAGGGTGCCGGGCTCACCACCATCGAGGCCGCGGCGCTGCTCGGGGCGAATCGCGTCCAGATCACCCAGATCGAATCCGGACTCGCAGGGGTGAGCGACGAGCGTCTGCGTCGCCTCGCATCGCACTACGACTGCACGGACCAGGAGTTCATCGACGCCTTGGTGGCGATGGCCACCGACCGGACACGCGGCTGGTGGGAGGAGTACCGGGGCCGGCTGCCCACCTCGTTCCTGGACCTCGCCGAGCTGGAGCACCACGCCGCCTTCCTGCACGAGGTGGCGATCCTGTACGTACCGGGACTGCTTCAGACGGAGGATTACGCCCGTGCCGTCTTCTCCGCCAGGGTTCCCGAACTCACCCAGGACGAGCTCGCGTTGCGTGTCCAGCACCGCATGAGGCGCCAGCAGATCACCCTCGCGTACACCTCGGTGATCCACGAGTCGGCCCTGCGGATCAGGGTCAGTGACCGTGCCGCCTCCAGGGCCCAGCTCCTCCGGCTCCTCGAACTCTCCGAGGCGGACGACATCACCGTTCGCGTCATCCCCTTCGACCTGGACGACTTCGCCTCAGCCGCGAGCACCATGTCGTACGCCGGCGGCCCCCTCCCCAAACTGGACACGGTGGTGCGTGACGTGCCCCATGGCCCCGCCTTCATCGACTCCGAGGCTCAACTCGCCGCCTTTCGAACGCGCTTCCGTAAAGTGGAAGCCGTATCACTCGACCCCGGACGGTCGCGCGACTTCATCAAGCGGCTGGCGAAAGAGCTGTGAGGCCCATGGAGAACTGGCGGAAGTCGACCTACTCGGGACCGGACGACGGCAACAACTGCGTCGAGATCGCCACCCACCCCACCCACATATCCATCCGCGACTCCAAGGCCCCGGCCGGCGCCACCCTCACCCTCCCGACCGAAGCCTTCGTCACCTTCCTCAACGAACTGAAGGAGCCTCACTCCACCGTGACCGACTTCGCCAGGTTCCTCGGCTGATCCACCTCGTTGCCCCGGGCGGTCGCCAGCTCGCACGCGAACACCTGCAACGGCACCGTCGCCACCAGCGGCTGGCCAAGGAACTGTGAGGCACCCCGTGACCGAGAACTGGCGGAAGTCGTCCTACTCCGGCGGCGGCGACGGCAACAACTGCGTCGAGATCGCCACCCACCCCACCCACATATCCATCCGCGACTCCAAGGCCCCGGCCGGCGCCACCCTCACCCTCCCGACCGAAGCCTTCGTCACCTTCCTCAACGAACTGAAGGCGCCTCACTCCACCGTGACCGACTTCGCCAAATTCCTCGGCTGATCCACCTCGTTGCCCCGGGCGGTCGCCAGCTCGCACGCGAACACCTGCAACGGCACCGTCGCCACCAGCGGCTGGAGCAGCGTCGGGGTGGCCGGGATCCAGATCAGATGGTCGGCGTACGGCACCACCGTGTCGTCCCCCTCCTCCGCGATGACGATCGTGCGCGCGCCCCGGGCCCGGATCTCCTGGATGTTGGACACGATCTTGTCGTGGATCACCGACCGCCCCCGGGGTGACGGTACGACCACGACCACGGGCAGGTCCTCCTCGATCAGCGCGATCGGCCCGTGCTTCAACTCGCCTGCCGCGAAGCCCTCGGCATGCATGTAGGCGAGTTCCTTGAGCTTCAGCGCACCCTCCAGCGCGACCGGGTAGCCGACATGACGGCCGAGGAACAGCACGGTGTCCTTGCCGGCCAGCGACCGGGCCAGAGCCCGCACGGGTTCCATCGTCTCCAGCACCCGCTCGACCTCGCCGGAGATGTGCGACAGGTCCCGGATCACGGCGGAGATCTCGTCGCCCCACTTGGTCCCGCGCACCTGCCCCAGGTACAGCGCCACGAGGTAACACGCCACGAGCTGCGTGAGGAACGCCTTCGTCGACGCGACGGCGACCTCGGGTCCTGCGTGCGTGTACAGCACCGCGTCCGACTCCCGGGGGATCGTCGAACCGTTGGTGTTGCAGATCGCCAGCACCTTGGAACCCTGCTCGCGGGCGTGCCGCAGCGCCATGAGGGTGTCCATGGTCTCCCCGGACTGGGAGATCGCGATCACCAGCGACCGCGGTCCCAGGATCGGGTCCCGGTAGCGGAACTCGCTCGCCAGCTCCACCTCGCAGGGGATCCGGGTCCAGTGCTCGATGGCGTACTTGGCGATCATCCCCGCGTGGAAGGCCGTACCGCACGCCACGATGACGACCTTGTCCACCTCCCGCAGTTCGGCGTCGGAGATGCGTACCTCGTCCAGCGTCAGGGAGCCGGCCGCGTCGATACGGCCGAGCAGGGTGTCGGCGACCGCCTTCGGCTGCTCGGCGATCTCCTTGAGCATGAAGTAGTCGTAGCCGCCCTTCTCGGCGGCGGAGGCGTCCCAGTCGATGCGGAAGGAGCGGACGTCGGCGGGCCGGCCGTCGAACCCGGTGACGGTCACGCCGTCGCGCCGCACCTCCACGACCTGGTCCTGACCGAGTTCGATCGCGGAACGGGTGTGGGCGATGAAGGCCGCCACGTCCGACGCCAGAAAGGCTTCTCCCTCCCCCACGCCCACCACGAGCGGCGAGTTCCGCCGGGCGCCGACCACGACATCCGGCTCGTCGGCGTGCACCGCGACCAGCGTGAACGCCCCCTCCAGCCGCCGGCACACCAGCCGCATGGCCTCCGCGAGGTCGGCCGTCGCCGAGAACTCCTCGGTGAGCAGGTGCGCGACGACCTCGGTGTCGGTCTCGGAGGCGAGCGCGTGCCCGCGCTCCTCCAGCTCGGCCCGCAGCGCGGCGAAGTTCTCGATGATCCCGTTGTGGACGACGGCGACCCGCCCGGCGTTGTCCAGGTGCGGATGCGCGTTGGCGTCCGTCGGACCGCCGTGGGTGGCCCACCGCGTGTGTCCGATACCGGTGACCCCGGTCGGCAACGGCCGGTCCACCAGCTCCTTCTCCAGATTGACCAGCTTCCCGGCCTTCTTCGCCGCCGCCAGCCCGCCGTCCGCGAGCACGGCGACGCCTGCCGAGTCGTACCCCCGGTACTCCAGCCGCTTCAGCCCGGCCATCACGACATCGAGCGCCGACTGCGACCCCACGTATCCCACGATTCCGCACATGCGCGGCAGCCTAGGGCGCGAGCGGCGCCGGATCACGGCACTTCGTGCCCGGATTCGGATATCGCCGCGCCGGAGCACACTGCGATCATGGGCGTCCGGCCCTGATCCCCACTGGTCGTAGGAGCCACGTGAGCTACAGCATGTACGTCTGGCGTTTCGTGGACGAGGAACCCGCCCCCATGGACGAATCCGCGATACGCGACACCCTCGGCCCCGTCACGGTGGGCGGCATGCCCCCCACCGGTCTGCCGGAGTCCTGGGACCTCGAAGCCGAGGACGGCGGTGGGTCGGAGGTCTACGGCGACGCCCTCGGGCTCACCTTCCACCGCTTCTCCCCCGGCCGGATCCTCGATCACGTGGCCGCGCTCGTGCGAAGAACCGGCGCGGGCGTCATGCCGCTCGACTGCCCGATGATCATCACGAGCGAGGCCGACCGCGGACACCTCCCGGAGAGCCTGCGCGCGGAAGCGCTCGTCGTGGCCCCCGGGGCCCTGACCGGCCGGACGATCCAGCTCGTGATCTCCCCGCAGCCGGAACCCCGCCGGCGCCCCGCCCTCCCCCCGTTCCCCTACCACCCCAGCCCCGTCGCCACCGGTTCCGTCACCGCCTCCGACGAGCCCTGCGTGTGCTGCGGACAGGAGAACGGCTGGGTCTACACCGGGCCCGTCCACGCCGCGGACGCTCCGGACGGCGGCATCTGCCCGTACTGCATCGCCTTCGGCAAGGCCGCCCAGCGCTACGACGCGACCTTCGCCGACGGCATCGAGGGGGACGTACCCGAAGACGTCGTGACGAAGATCCTCAGGCGCACACCGGGGTTCGTCGCCCGGCAGTCGCCGACCTGGCTCACGCACTGCGGCGACGGCGCCGAGTTCCTCGGTCGCGCCGGGGCGAAGGAGCTCGACGAGTACCCGGACGCCGTCGACCACCTCCGCCGGCAGTGGCCCCACGACGGCTTCGACGACTACCTCGGCTCCCTCGACAAGGACGACCAGCCCACCGCGTACCTCTTCCGCTGCCGGGTCTGCGCGACCCACCTCGCCTACGCGGACCCCACGTGACGGGCCCCGCGTGACGCACCCCACCCCCCACCCCGTTCAAACTCCGTTAACAATGGACTGTGATCTCTCCGGTCTCCCCGATGCCCCGGAGCGCCCACCGGCACAAGCCGGAGGCGACTCCCTACGTCGACCTCACCCGAGCGGAGTGGAGTGCGCTGCGCGACAAGACGCCGCTCCCCCTCACCGCCGACGAGGTCGAGAAGCTGCGCGGTCTCGGTGACGTCATCGACCTCGACGAGGTGCGGGACATCTACCTCCCGCTGTCCCGGCTGCTGAATCTCTACGTCGGCGCCACGGACGGCCTCCGAGGCGCCCTGAACACCTTCCTCGGCGAGCAGGGCTCCCAGTCCGGCACCCCGTTCGTCATAGGGGTCGCTGGATCGGTCGCCGTGGGCAAGTCGACCGTCGCCCGTCTCCTCCAGGCCCTGCTGTCCCGCTGGCCCGAGCACCCCCGCGTGGAGCTGGTCACCACCGACGGCTTCCTGCTGCCCACCCGGGAACTGGAGGCCCGCGGGCTCATGTCGCGCAAGGGCTTCCCGGAGTCGTACGACCGCCGCGCGCTGACCCGTTTCGTCGCCGACATCAAGGCGGGCAAGGACGAGGTCACCGCCCCCGTCTACTCCCACCTGATCTACGACATCGTCCCGGACCAGCGGCTCACGGTCCGCCGCCCGGACATCCTGATCGTCGAGGGCTTGAACGTCCTGCAACCCGCCCTCCCCGGCACCGACGGCCGCACCCGCGTCGGTCTCGCCGACTACTTCGACTTCAGCGTGTACGTCGACGCGAGCGCCGAGGACATCGAGCGCTGGTACCTCAGCCGGTTCAAGAAGCTCCGGCAGACCGCCTTCCAGAACCCCGACTCGTACTTCAGGAAGTACACCCAGGTCTCGGAGGAGGAGGCCCTCGACTACGCCCGCACCCTGTGGCGGACCATCAACAAGCCCAACCTGGTGGAGAACATCGCCCCCACCCGCGGCCGCGCCACCCTCGTCATCCGCAAGGGCCAGGACCACAAGGTGCGCAAGCTCAGCCTGCGCAAGCTGTAGTCGGCGGCGCCTGTTAGAAAGGCGTCATGCTGCATCTGCGCCTGATCTCGCCGTCCGACCAGACCGCCGACGTGGTGCGTCTGATCGAGGGGACGGTCGGCACCACCCATCTCGTCGTGCTGTCGGGCGCGGCCCGCAACCCGCAGGGGGACGTCGTCCTGTGCGACGTCGCCCGTGAGGCCGGCGACGAACTCCTCAGCGACCTCCAGGGGTTGGGCCTCGACGTCAACGGCTCCATCGCGGTCGAGAACATCGACCTGTCCCTGTCGAAACGCGCCGACAAGGCCGAGGCGGAGGCTCCCGGCGAGGGCGCGGACGCGGTCCTGTGGGAGCACATGACCGACGCCACCCACGAGGAGTCGACGCTCTCCGCCACCTACCTGGCCTTCATCACCCTGGCCACGATGATCGCGGCCTGCGGTGTGGTGCTGGACAACGCGGTGCTGATCGTGGGCGCGATGGCGGTGGGCCCGGAGTTCGGCCCACTCGCCGGGATCTCCACCTCGATAGTGCAGCGCGCCCCCCGCCTGGCGCTGCGCTCCCTGATCGCCCTGCTCGTCGGCTTCGCCGTGGCGATGGCCGTGACGGTGGGGTTCAGTCTCTTCATGGACGCGCTGAACCTGTTCAGCGAGGCCAAACTGGAGGGCGACCGTCCGCAGACCGGCTTCGTCTACGCCCCGGACGCCTTCTCCTTCATCGTCGCCGTCCTCGCGGGCGCCGCCGGCACCCTCTCCCTGACCTCGGCCAAGTCAGGTGCCCTGGTGGGCGTGGCCATCTCGGTCACCACGGTTCCGGCGGCCGCCAACGCGGCGGTGGCGCTCAGCTACGGCGACACCCGACAGACCTGGGGCTCGACGGAACAGCTCCTCCTGAACCTCATGGGCATCGTCCTGGCGGGCACGGTGACCCTGCTGCTCCAGAAGTGGGCCTGGCGGAAACGCCGTTAGGGGCGCGGGGCTGCGTCGATCTGCGGCTCCGCCGCGTGAGCGCGACCAGCCACAACGGGCCCGCAGCCCGCGACGCCCACCGATCCCCTGCCCCTGTCCGGCAACTCAGCCGAGCGCCGACTTCACCGCATCGGCCAGCCGCCCCGCCACCGACCGGGCCTGATCGATGTCCGCGGCCTCGACCATCACCCGCACCAACGGCTCCGTACCCGACGGCCGCAACAACACCCGTCCCGTCTCACCGAGTTCCCGCTCCGCCTCGGCGACGGCGGAAGCCAGTTCCGCGGACGTCGACACCCGCGCCCTGTCCACATCAGGCACGTTGATCAGAACCTGTGGCAACCGCTCCATCACCGCGGCCAGCTCCTTCAGCGACCGCCCGCTCTGCGCGACCCGAGCCGCCAGCATCAGCCCGGTCAGCGTCCCGTCCCCGGTGGTGGCGTGATCCAGGATGATGACGTGCCCGGACTGCTCACCGCCGAGGGCGAACCCGTGCTCCTTCATCTCCTCGAGCACGTACCGGTCGCCGACCGCGGTCTGGACGAGCCGCAGCCCCTCCCGCTCCAGCGCCAGCTTGAACCCGAGGTTGGACATGACGGTGGCCACCACGGTGTCGGACCGCAGCGCGCCCCGCTCCTTCATCGCCAGCGCGAGAACGGCCATGATCTGGTCGCCGTCCACCTCCTCGCCGGTGTGGTCGACGGCCAGGCACCGGTCCGCGTCGCCGTCGTGCGCGATGCCGAAGTCCGCGCCGTGCTCGACGACGGCGGCCTTCAGCAGGTCGAGGTGGGTGGAGCCGCAGCCGTCGTTGATGTTCAGCCCGTCCGGCTGGGCACCGATGGTGATCACCTCGGCGCCGGCCCGCGAGAACGCCTCCGGCGACACCCGGGCAGCGGCGCCGTGCGCCTCGTCGAGGACGATCCTCAGCCCGTCGAGCCGGTTCGGCAGTACGGCGATCAGGTGCGCCACGTACTTGTCGAAGCCCTCGGTGTAGTCACGGACCCGGCCGACACCGCCGCCGGTCGGCCGCTCCCAGGGCTCACCGTGCCGGTGCGCGTCGTAGATCGCCTCGATCCGGTCCTCCAGCTCGTCGTCGAGCTTGTGCCCGCCGCGGGCGAGGAACTTGACGCCGTTGTCCGGCATGGCGTTGTGGCTCGCGGAGAGCATGACGCCGAGGTCGGCGCCGAGCACGCCGGTCAGGTACGCCACCGCGGGCGTGGGCAGCACTCCGACGCGCAGGACGTCCACCCCGGCGCTCGCGAGGCCGGCGACCACGGCGGCCTCCAGGAACTCCCCGGACGCGCGCGGATCACGTCCGACCACCGCCGTCGGCCGGTGGCCCTGGAACGTACCCGCCTCGGCCAGCACGTGCGCCGCCGCGACCGACAGACCGAGCGCCATCTCGGCCGTCAGATCCGCGTTGGCGACACCGCGCACGCCGTCCGTGCCGAAGAGTCGTCCCACTTGTCCTCCTGAGAAAGCATCAGTAACGGAGATCATCCGATCACATGAGCCTTTGAGCGCCTTGTGCCGTTATACGCCTAAGGCTGTGATAAACGAACGCCCCGGCGGCACTGTGGCGTGCCGCCGGGGCGTTCGGACGTACAGGCAGCTGCGATTAACGCTTGCTGTACTGCGGAGCCTTGCGGGCCTTCTTGAGACCGGCCTTCTTGCGCTCGACCGCACGGTCGTCGCGACGGAGGAATCCGGCCTTCTTGAGGGCGCCGCGGTTGTTGTCCACGTCGGCCTCGTTCAGCGCGCGGGCGACACCGAGACGGAGCGCACCGGCCTGACCGGAGACACCGCCACCCGCGATGCGGGCGATGACGTCGTAGCGGCCCTCGAGCTCGAGCACCTTGAAGGGCTCGTTGACTTCCTGCTGGTGCACCTTGTTCGGGAAGTAGTCCTCGAGGGTGCGACCGTTGATCTTCCACTTGCCGGTGCCCGGGACGATCCGGACGCGGGCGATGGCGTTCTTGCGACGGCCCAGGCCGGCGGCCGGCTGCGGGTCGCCGAAGCGGGACGCGAGCGACTCCGAGGTGTACTCGCCCTCGACGGGGACCTCGGACTCGGTGGTGTAGCTGTCGATGTCGACGATCTCTTCGCCCTCGACGGGCGTCTCGACGGTGGTCTCGGCCACGATTCTCCTCAGATTCTGTTCAGTCTTAGGGGGTGGCCGGACTTACTGCGCGACCTGGGTGATCTCGAACGGCACCGGCTGCTGGGCAGCGTGCGGGTGCTGGTCGCCCGAGTAGACCTTCAGCTTCGAGAGCATCTGACGGCCCAGGGTGTTCTTGGGGAGCATGCCCTTGACGGCCTTCTCGATGGCCTTCTCGGGGTTCTTGTCGAGGAGCTCGTCGTAACGGACGGAGCGCAGACCACCCGGGTAGCCGGAGTGGCGGTACGCCATCTTCTGGGTCCGCTTGTTGCCGGACAGGTGCACCTTGTCGGCGTTGATGATGACGACGAAGTCACCGGTGTCGACGTGAGGGGCGTAGATCGGCTTGTGCTTGCCGCGCAGCAGGGAGGCGGCAGTGGTGGCGAGACGGCCCAGGACGACGTCCTGAGCGTCAATGACGTGCCACTGGCGAGTCACATCGCCGGGCTTGGGGCTGTACGTACGCACTTCGCAGCCTTCTTCTTCAGTGGATGGGTGCTGACACATGGCATCACTGAAGCGATCGTGCAGCTGGGGACGACAATGGCCGGGTCAGCCCCGTATGCCGCCCACTGGTAACTGCTCCAGGGAACCTAGGTAAAGGCCACTCGCGTGAATATGAGCAGGCCTATACACAACGAAGAAGCAGGATACCCGGGGTCCCACGGACGGGTCAAAACGAGTCCCCGCACCACACCCCCGCGGCCGAGATGTGCACCGGTGCCGGAAAGGTCCCGAGCCCAGTGTCCACAGGCCCGACGGCACCTCCCGCACCCCGTCTAAGATGCGCCCCATGAGCTTTGGGCAGCAGGGGGGACCCCCGTCTCAGTGGGATCCCTGGAAACCGCAGTCACAGCAGCCGTGGAGCAGCGGCGGGGGCGAGCAGACTCCGGACTGGGCGGCGCTCGCCGAGGCCTCCGAGATCCGCAACAAGCGGCGCCGGCTGTTCTTCATCGTCGGCGGCGCGCTGGCCACGGTCGGGATAGGCACCGCCGTGGCGATGGCCGTCGTGTCGGCGAACGGCAGCGACGACGAGGCGAACAAGCCGACGTCCTCGGTGCCGGCCGCGGAGATCCCGAGCGCGAGCGGGACCGCTCCGTCGTTCGCGCCGACCAGTGCCCCGCCGCCGCTGGACCCGAAGGACTTCATCGCCAGCAAGGCCAAGGACACGGCCCCGCTCAGCGCCCGGATCCTCTTCCCGGGCACCCAGCTGACCATGGGGTCGACCGTGTACAAGAAGGGCACGACCTCCGACACGAAGAACTGCGCCGCCACCGACGGCGTCCAGGCCAGCCTCGGCAAGATCCTCGCCGCCGACGGCTGCACCCAGTTCATGCGCGTCAGCTACACCAAGGACGGCGTGTCGGTGACCGTCGGTGTGGCCGTCTTCGACACGGAGGCCCAGGCGGCGAAGGCGAAGGGGCAGGTCAACACCAAGAAGGACATCGTCAAGTCGCTGTCCGGCGGTGCGGTCAAGCCCTTCTGCAACTCCGCGATCTGCCGCACGACCTCGAACTCCTACGGCCGCTACGCGTACTTCACCATCTCCGGCTTCGCCAGCGGCAAGAACGTCACGGAGAAGGACACCGCGGTCTTCAGCATCGGCGACAACCTGGCCGAGTTCACCTTCCGCCAGATCCACCGCCGCGGCGAGGCCCAGGCGTCGGCGGCCGCGAGCGAGTGACCCGGCGCGCCGAGGCGCGCCGGGTCCGGTTCGTTCAGCGCCCCTCGCGGTTCAGGACCGCTCCCAGGAGCCGCTCAGGGCGGGCTCGGGATACGGCACGACGGCATCCGGCACGTTGCCGGCCGCCCGCCGGCTCCCGGCCGTCCTGAAGACCCAGGTGCGGTAGGACCAGAAGCGGAACAGGGTCGCCACACCGATGCCGAGGAACTTGCTGACGTTGGTGGCGAGCGTGCCGTCGTAGCCGAGCCCGTAGGTCGTGGCGTAGAGGACGGAGTTCTCGATGACCAGGCCGATCGCGCTGAAGAGCAGGAAGAGGGTCAGCTCCTTCCTGCGGCTGTTGCGGTCCTCCTGGTCCCGGTTGCGGTACGCGAAGTAGCGCAGGCCGAGATAGTTGCTGAGGATCGCGACGACCGTGGCCAGGACGCTCGCCCGGACGGTCTGCCACTCGGTGACGGTCCTGACGAGGTTGAAGACCACGAGGTTGACCACGAAGCCGGACGCGCCGACCATGCCGAACTTCGCGATCTCGCGGTACAGCTTCCCGAACCTGGAGGGAAGCGCGTGACGTCCGCTGCTCACCGTCCCGCTCAGCCCCGTCGGTTGCGCAGCCGCAGCCGTACCGGCATCACGGCCGACTCGATCTGCGTCGAGAGGTTCATCTTGGAGACTCCCTCGGTGCGCTCCTCGAAGCGGATCGGGATCTCGACGGCGCTGTGTCCGGCCCGGACGGCCTTGAACTTCAGCTCGACCTGGAAGCTGTAGCCGGCGCTGTCCAGGGTCGCCAGGTCGATGTCCCGCAGGGTGGCCGCCGACCACAGGTTGAAGCCCGCGGTGATGTCCCGGATCTTGGTGCCGAGCACGGTCCGGGCGTAACGGTTGGCGAAGCGGGACAGCAGCACGCGGTGCTTGCCCCACTCCTCGTCCAGCGAGCCGCCCTCCACGTACCGGCTGCCCACGACCAGGCCGACGCCGGAGGCCAGGGCCGTGCCGAGCATGCGTGGGACCGCTTCCACGGGGTGGCTGCCATCGGCGTCCATCTGGACGACGTAGGCGGCGCCCTCGTCCAGCGCGGCGCTCATGCCGGCGACGTAGGCCCGCCCGAGCCCGTCCTTCTCGGTCCGGTGCAGCACGCTCATCCGGCGCCGCCCGTCCCAGTTGTACTTCTCGGCGAGCTCCTCGGCGATCCGTCCGGTACCATCCGGACTGGAGTCGTCCACTATCTTCAAGTGCAGCCCGTCGAGCGGCAGTTGCAGCACCGCCTCGGCCATTCTGGGCAAGTTGGCGGCTTCGTTGTACGTGGGCATCACCACGGTGACAGCCACGTCCGCCCCCAGGTCGTACGTCATCTCTTTCCCCTCCCCAATTGATCTGCCCCCCACCGGACGCGGGTCGTCCCGCGTCCGGAACCCAACTCAGGTGTGCACCTTGCGCTTGGCGGCGTCGTCCTTGTCCCCGGACGGGTCGTCCGTAGCCGCGCGTGTCCTTTCGAGGAGCACGAGCTGGAGGTATTCGAGCTTCGTGGTCCTCACGGCCTTGAAGCTCTTCTGGATCGCGGTCGCCGTCGTCTTCGGCATGCCGCTGAACGGCTGTCCGTCGAGCGTCGTCGACACGAGCCACAGTCGGTCGGCCTCCTCCAGGCACCGCGTGGCGTCCGGGCATTCGAGCGCGCCGAACGAACCCAGTTCCTGCGGAGTGCGGTACATCAGCGAGTCGCTCGGACGGCCGGCGTCGTCACGCAGTTCGTAGTCCATGGCCCGGCGCTCGGACATCACCCCGCTGAAGACGATGCCGTCGCCCTTCTTCTGCCCGGCCTCGATGAGCCGGGCGGCGCCGCGGAAATCGGGTTCGCCCAGGGCGTTCTGCCGGGTCTCACGGATGCCGGGCAGCGACTGGAAGGCGATCCCGGCCACCGCCGCCGCCACGAGCACCCAGCCGAGGCCCCGCCGGGCCGCCGCTCCCGTGCCGGCCTTCGCCCCGGCCACCGGCCCGGCGATCCGCACCACGGCGACGGCCGCGAGCAGGACCCAGGCGGGCGCGGTGTAGAGCAGGTAGCGCGGCAGGAAGAGGTGCAGCTGGTCGGCGGTGGCGTAGGTCGCCACGGGCGGCAGCACGATCCAGACGGCCAGCGGAAGGGCACGCCGTCCCGCGAAGAACAGCCCGAGCGCGCCGAGCGCCATGACCGGCACGGCCACCGCCCAGGACCCGAAGAGGTTCTTGGGGAACTCGAGCAGGTCCTTCAGCACCGGGTTGTTCCAGGCGATCTGTCCGCTCTGCCCCGAGCCGGAGACGGCCATCGGAATGACGAAGCACAGGCCCAGCGTGCAGGCCGCGGCATAGGCCCAGCCCACGATCTTGTCGCCGGCCCGCCGGGCGATGAGGATCATCACCAGATGTGCGCCGAGGACCGCCATCGAGGCCAGGTGGCTCCAGCCGATCAGCGGCACCGACAGCGTGTAGGCCACCCACACCTTGAACGACGGCTTGTCCAGCGCCCTGGCGAGCAGCAGTGTCGACAGCAGCACCGCGGCCACCGCGAAGGCGTACGGGCGGATCTCCTGCCCGTAGCGCGTGGTGACCGGCACGACGGCGAAGGCGAGCCCCGCGAGCAGTCCCACCTGGGTGGTGAACAGCCGCCGCCCGAGCAGGGCGAGCAGGCCCGCGGAGGCCGCCATGGCCACCGCTCCGGGGATGCGCAGCGCGGTCGGGGAGTCCCCGGCGACGGCGATCCACAGGTGCATGAGCACGTAGTACGGCGTGAACACGACGTCGATGGAGCGGATCAGCAGGCTCAGGTCGTGGAAGGACAGCGTGGCCGCCCACCAGGTGGCGTGCTCGTCGCGCCACAGCTGGCGGTCACCGATCCCGCGCAGGATCAGCGCGAAGGCGAGCGCCGTGGGCACCAGGAAGACCGCCGCGCCGGCGAGCCGCCCGCCCTTCGGGCCCTCGGTCGCCGGGTCGGCCGTCCCGTCCGTGGCGGGCTGCGGGTCGGCCGGCTGCGCAGCGGCGGGCTCCGGAGCGAACGCGTCCTGCCCGCCCGGATACCTGCCCGGGGCGGCGTACTGCCCCGGAGCGCCGTACCCGCCCGGGCCGGCGTAGGTGCCCTGCGCCGGGTCGGCGTACGTGCCCTGCCCGGAGTAGGCCCCCTGGCCCGCGTACGGATCGTGACCGCCCGGGGTGTCGGGGTATCCGCCACCGTAGGGAGCGGGGGCGTGGGAACTCATCGCTTCACCCAAATCCGGTAGGCGTGCTCTCCGCTGCTCGTGGTGTACGGGAACACGGCCGCCAGCCGGTAGTGGGAGTTGTTCTTCAACCCCTCCTTCACCGCTTCGTACGTCACCGGGCTGACATTGCCGTGCATCACGATCGCGTCGAACTTCCCGTCACGGACGGCCTGCCGGAACGCGTCGGGGCCGGTGTACTGCTTGCCGTCCTTGCCCTGGTAGTCCATGAAGTAGGAGTTCTGCCACTGCGTCCAGTTGGTCCTGTCCCGCAGGTAGTAGGCGGGGACCTCCTGCTCCTCGGCGAGGTAGGTGCCCTTCTTGTCGACCACCGTGCGCAGGTACGCGGTCATCTGCGTGGAGTCCGGGAAGCTGTACGCCCGCTGCGCCTGCACCATGCCGAACACGAGGGTGACGACGTACAGCAGGATCCCGAGCTGTGGATGGCGGAAGTGCGGGCCGACCAGGCGGGCCATGCCGAGGCCGGCCAGCGGCGCGGCGAAGAACAGTCCGAAGCCGACGTGCTTGTAGAGCGAGATCTCGGTGTGGAGGTGGATCTGGTAGGCGGGAGCGAGCAGCGCCGTGCCCGTCAGCAGCAGGCCGAGCGCGGCGCGCCGCCAGCGTCCCGAGGTCTCGCCGCCGATCCACGGCATCTCGCCCATCCGCGCGCGCAGCGCATAGGCGATCGTGCCGCCGAGCGCGGCCAGGAAGACCAGCCCGCCCCACTCCGCGCTGTGCTGGAGCATCGTCGCCGCCGTGTCCGTGCCCTTGGCACGGTTGGTGGTGGTGGAGCTGATGCCGCCCAGCGGTCCGGAGAACCAGTAGCCGATCCCGAGCAGGACCACGATGCCCGTCCCCAGCACCACGCCGCGGCCCAGGGCGCGGATGCCGCGGTGCCGGTGGGCGGTGATCACCGCGAGGACCACCAGGGTCGGGAGGTACAGACCGGAGGCGTACTTCACCCCGAAGGCCAGTGCGGCCGGCGGTGCCGCGAGCAGCACGGCCATCGCGTTCATCCGGTCGGTGCGCACCACCGCCCAGGCGGACAGCCCGAGCAGGAAGACGGCGGCGGCGTCGTAGGTGGCGAAGTTGCCGAGCACCATCGTCGACTGGAGCACCGAGAAGAGCGCGGCCGCGCCGAGGGCGGCACGCAGATTGAACAGCCGCCGGGTCAGCGCATACAGCAGCGTGGTGGCACCCAGCATGAACAGCAGGCTGACCACGCGCACACCGGCGAGGCCGAACTGGCTGTCCACGGCGCCGGCGAGCACCGGATACAGCTTGGGGTGCCCGGAGAAGTAGGCCGCGAAGTCCACCGGCAGTTTGGTGCCGTGCAGCAGGTTGGCCAGCTCGTAGTGGCCCGAGGCGATGTAGAGCGCCTCGTCCTGGAAGGCCGTCCCGCGCAGCCGCAGGGAGAGCCCCGCCTGCACGAGCAGGATGCACAGCAGCACCCCGCGCCCGAGCAGTTTGCTGCGCCGCGTGTCCACCGCCCACGACGACTCCGGCACGGGCGGCAGCGTGTAACCGGGCTTCCTCGGCTCGGGCTCCGCGGCCGCGGGGGCCACCGGTTCGGGCTCGACGGCGGTGTAGGAGGCGTACGGGTCGAAGGGCGCGAAGGTGTCGTACGCCTGCTGGTCGGTGTACTCGGACGTCCGGCCGCGGACGTCGAAGCGCCAGCTGCCGGTCTCGGTGAAGTAGCCGGGCTGGTAGTCGCCGGCCTGTTCCTGGTCCGGCGAGGGGGCCTGCTGCGCGTACTGCCTGAGGCTCTCCCGCTGCGCGTACCGCCGCCCGTCGTCGTCGATGTGCCCGTACTGCTGCCCGTACGCGTATTCGTCGTGCAGCTCGGAGTCGCCCGCCCAGGTGGGCGTGGTTCGATCGCTCATGGCTTCGTCACATCGAATCCGAAGTCCGGGCTCGCGGCCTGCTCCTTGAAGGTCTTCTCGGACAACGGACCGCTGTTGATGCGCCAGTCCGTCTCCTTGTCGAAGTTGAACCAGACGAACCCGATGACGTCGTCGCGCTCGGCGGTGCCCTGGAAGAGGGACTCGATGTCGGCGGGCTTGCGCTCACCGGCCTGTGCGGCGGTCTCCGCGATGATGAATGGTTTCTTCGTGAAGGTACGGACAGCGGTCATCGTCGGCCCGTACAGCGTCCGGTACGTGTTCGGCCCGGTGGCCCCGTAGTAGCCGATGACACCGACCCAGTCGACGTAGTCGTCGCCCGGCCAGTACGGCTTGAGCTTCACGTTCGGCATCGGGTGGGTGACGTTCGGGCTCCACACCCAGATGACCTGGGTGGCGCCCTCGTCGTCGAAGATGTCGTGGATGTGCTTGTAGGCGGCGGTGAACTGGGCGGCGGTGGCCTTCTTGGTCCCCCACGGGTACCAGAAGCCGTTCATCTCGTGCGCGAAGCTGATCGCCACGGGCAGGTTCAGTTCCGTGACGGACTGCGCGTACTCGCGGATGTACGCGTCCTCCTTGCCCGAGGCGATGTCCTTCAGGCTCGTCTCGAACGGCTCCCAGGCGATGAACGCCACCGCACCGTAGTCCCAGGAGTTCTGCACGAGCCGCTGCTCGTACTGGTCGCCCCAGGCGGAGTAGAACTCGATCAGGTTGGGCTTCTTGCCGGCCCGCCGAGCGAAGTCCTCGACGGAGGTCATCTTGGCGGGGGCGCCGTCTGCGGCCAGACCCAGGTACTTCTTCCGGGGCTCCAGCAGCGGCCGCACGTCGTACGGCGGCTCGGGCTTCGCCGACTCGGTGGCCGCGGCCGTGCCGGTGGCGCCCGGTTCCTCGCCCTGGCCGCGCTCGTACTGGGCGCGGCCCTCGTCGGAGAACGTGCTGCATCCGGCCAGCAGCGCACCGGCCAGCAGGACGGCGGCCAGCGCCCGTACGGGGCGCAGGGCTCGTACGTGGCGTTCGGAGAGACTCATGCGGTCGCTTCCTGCACTTCCTGGGCATGCGGCTGGACGAGGACACGGCCGACGACCATGGCGTAGAAGAGGCCGGCGGACAGCATCAGCGCGAAGTCCGGCGGATAGAGGGTGAGCATGCGCCAGGCCGCGACGAGGATCCAGGCCACGGCGGTGCCGCCGGTCCAGAAGATCATGCAGTTCCAGTAGCGGCGCATGCCGTTCTTCTTGGCGCCCGCCGAACCGGTGGGCTTCCAGCCCATCGGGCGGCCCCGCATCACGTCCCAGACGGCGAAGACGTGCGACCACCCGTACATGACACGGACGGCCCAGGCCTCCAGCCGGTACGGCGCCCGGTGCCAGAGCGGCAGCACCAGCGTGACGTACGCGACGCTCGGCAGCACCCAGAGGGTGGCCTCGGCCCGCATCAGGTCCGGGCGGAGGATCATCAGGCCGAGCGGGATGATCGGCGCGATGAACGTCGCGAGCGCGGTCTGGAGGTAGTAGAGGAAGCCCGAGACGTAGCAGAGCCGCGTCTTGAACTTGAGGTCCATCTCCCAGAACCGCTTGCTGGTGAGCAGCTCCAGCGAGCCCATGCACCAGCGGTACTGCTGGTTGTGGAACGCACCGGCCGTGTCCGGGCACACGCCGGCGGACAGCGCGACGGGCACGTAGCGCAGCTTCCAGCCCAGCGCCCGCAGATCGAAGCCGGTGTACATGTCCTCGGAGTGCTCGATCAGCGTGATGCCGCCGGTCTGCTCCAGGGCCGCGCGCCGGTAGATGGCGCACGAGCCGACGCAGATGGACCCGTCGTGGTCCTCACGGGAGGTCTGGACGGAGCGGTAGAACTGCTCCTGCACGGCGCCCGCGCCTCGCTCGATCCAGTTCTGCGCGTCGACGATGCGGAAGAACTGCGGCGACTGCACGATGGCGACCTTCTCGTCGTCGTCCATGTGCGGCAGCAGCTCGTCGAGCAGGTCGGCGCGCGGTGCGAAGTCGGCGTCCAGGATGAGGATGTGGTCGCCGTCGGTCTTCTCGAAGGCGTGGTTGAGGTTGCCGGCCTTCTTGAACCAGCCGCGGTTGGGCCGCACCACGTAGTGGAAGCCGAAGTCGGCGGCCATGGCCCCGACCTCGTCCTCGGCGGCGTCGTCGAGGACGTACGTCTTCACGACGCCCTGATAGCTGGCGGCCAGCCGGTTCACATGGACCCAGGTGTTGTGGAGCACTTCCAGGGGCTCACCGCACACCGGCAGGAAGATGTCCACGCTCGGGTACCTGGCGGGCTGCCAGGTGCGGACCAGGCGCTTGTGCTTCTTGACGTCGAAGTCCTTGCTGAGTCCGTCGAGGTACAGCGAGATCAGGTAGTCCGCGATGACGAACGCCAGCAGCGGCAGGGTCAGCCAGAACCACGGACTCGACGCCGTGAACAGGAGCTGGCTCACCGCGAGGCAGGCGAAGCTGATCAGTGAGCCCGCCGTCAGAACCCACAGGTGGCGGCGTGTGTAGGAGTACTTCTCGACGTCGTCCGGCGGCTGCGGCAAGAGCCCGTGGTTCTCCACGGGCCGCCTGCGCCGACGAGAGGGCGCGGAAGCGCCAACCACAGCAGTCATCAAACCCCCCAGGGCCGCCCGGCCCTGACTACCCCACCCGAATGTTCGGCCATCCCCATAAATCGAACTTCCGGCCGGACCGCGAAAGCATAACCGTCTTCTCGCTTTACGTCTCAACTTTCTTGTTAAGTGAGGGTTTCATCACGGGTCACAGGGGTACCAGAGACATTTCACAGTCGCGTCAGCAGTCGACCACGGGCAAGGACCGCCGGTTCCGTGCCTCCTTGTTCCGGGCCGCCAGCAACGCGTCGGCCGGGTACCCGACCTCCTCCAGCGTCAGCCCGTGCGGCCGTACGACATGCACGGCCGAGTCCCGTACGCCGGCGGCCAGCACCTTGCCCGGCCAGTCCGGCCCCCGGTGCCCGTCCCCCACGAACAAGAGCGCCCCGATCAGCGAGCGCACCATGTTGTGGCAGAAGGCGTCGGCCCGCACCGTGGCGGTGATGATCCCGTCCTCGTCCCGCACCAGGCTCAGCTCCTGGAGCGTGCGGATGGTCGTCGCGCCCTCACGCCGCTTGCAGTACGCGGCGAAGTCGTGCTCCCCCAGCAGCCGTGCCGCCGCCTCGTTCATGGCGTCGACGTCCAGCGGCCAGTCGTGCCACAGGACGTGCCCGCGCAGGAGCGGGTCGACGCCCCCGGGGTTGTCGGTGACGCGATAGGCGTACCGCCGCCAGATCGCGGAGAAGCGCGCGTTGAACCCGGCCGGTGCCTCCCGCAGCGACCACACCCGCACATCCTTGGACAGCCGGCCCGCCAGCCGCTTCAGCAGCTTCTCCCGGTGCTCCTCCCACAGCGCCTGGGGCAGGTCCACATGCGCCACCTGGCCCCGGGCGTGCACCCCGGCATCGGTGCGTCCGGCCACCGTCAGTTCGTACGTCACATCGCCCGACCGCGTCACCGTCCGCAGCGCGTCCTCGATCTCGCCCTGCACGGTCCGCCGTCCCCCGGCCTGCTTGGCCCACCCGGAGAAGTCGGTCCCGTCGTAGGAGAGGTCGAGGCGGACACGGACGTAACCGGGCTGTACTTCGTCGCTCACTCCCCGATCCTCTCAGGAACGCGAAACGGGCCCGCCCCGAGGGGCGGGCCCGCACTGCCGTCGATCAGAGCCGACCTCGCGGGTTCAGCACGATGTCGCCGGAGTCGTTCGCCGGGTTGCCCTCGTTCGGCATGGTGTACGTGAAGAACGCCCGGCCCGTGGCGTTCCGGATCACCTCGTCGACGCGGAGGCCGAAGGTGTAGGTCCGGGACGCGTCCTCCAGGATCGGCGTGTTGATGGAGCAGAGGTAGTCGCCCTCGGCACCCTCCCAGCCGGCGGCCCGGCAGCTCTCCGGAGCCGTGGTGACCGTGGTGCCCGGGGGAAGGTCGACCCAGAAGGAGATCGGCTCGCCGCCGGAGCGCAGCAGGGCCAGCCACGCGGGGCCGTGGTTGGCGAAGCCGACGTCCACCGACACCGTCTCGCCCTTGCGGGCCCGCAGCCGCTCACCGGTCAGGTCGAGGTCGAAGGTGTTCTTCGTCGGGAAGTCCATCTCCGCGAATCGGCTGTAGCCCGCCGGGTCGGCGTCGGGCAGCCGCACCAGTCCCAGCTCCGGCCCGGTCCCGGCCCGGTAGTCGCCTTCGGCCAGCAGGTCCGCCACCTGGTCGGCGGGCACCGCGCTGAAGGAGTAGGACATCACGTCGTAGAGGGCGAAACCGGCCGTCTCGACCGGGAAGGGAGCGCTGAGTCCGTAGGCCGCCTGGGCCGCGAACTCCTCGTCGAAGACGCACAGGGCCTTGGAGCTCCCGAACAGTTCGTCGGGGTCGCGCGGGTCGTACCAGCAGTTCCCGTAGGTGCTGGGGAAGGAAAGGCCCCGGCTGCCGTACATCCGCAGCACCACACCCTTGCCGCCCAGCCCGCCGACGTTGCGGAAGCTCAGCGGCGCCTGGAAGGTGTCGCCGGCCTTGAAGCCCTCGGGCTCGGCCAGTTGTTTCATCTGCAGCTCGGGGCCGCCGACCAGGACGTCCACCGTGTGCCCGGTGAAGGCCAGGCCCTCTCCCGCGGCCGTGACCTCGATGGTGCCGAAGTCGCCGGCGGCACTCTCGTCGGTCACGTCGAGTCGGATGCCGCCCAGTTCGTTGTAGTCCTCGCCGGCGTAGATTTCGTAGTCACTGCAGGTCGCGACCAGTCCGTCGACGGTGCAGCCCCGCCACCCGCCGAGGCGGGAGAAGTCGACGGCGGCGACACCGGCCAGGGAGCTCGCGTCCACCGTGACCGTGTAGTCGCCCTGATGGATCGGATAGATGACTCCGTTCTCGTCCGGCACCGGCTCGCCGGGCGCCCGCAGTCCGAGCTCGATCTGCGGCTCACCCGGCTCGCCCGGCTCACCGGGCTCCGGCTGCAGCGAGAGGTTCACGCTGTCGGGGCCGGTGACGGACACCGCCAGCGGCTCCTCCTCGGCACTGGCGGGAACGGCGAGTGCCGTACCGGCCAGGGCGGCCAGTGCGAACGCGGAGAGGGTGCGCCGCACTGCGGCGAGAGACGTCATGGGACCCCCGTAAGTCGGATATCGGGCGCACCGGAGCGGTGACGCCGTATGGATGACCCATGAGCCCGCTGTGAGGTTGCCCTGTGGTTTCCCCGTGACAACGCGAAACGGGCCCGCCCCCCAGGGGGCGAGCCCGTCACGTACGCGGAAGCGTCAGGCGTCCTTGGACTCCTCGGCGGCGTCCTCGGTCTCGGCGGCCTTGGTCGTGTCGACCTTGGTCTCCTCGGCAGCCGGAGCGGCCTCGGCGTCCTTGGCGGCACGCTTGGTGGCGGCCTCGGCCTCACCCGTCGCCTGCTGCGCGACCGTCAGCGCCTCGACCAGCTCGATGACAGCCATGGGCGCGTTGTCGCCACGGCGGTTACCGATCTTGGTGATGCGGGTGTAGCCACCGGGACGGTTCTCGTAGCGCGGGCCGATCTCGGTGAAGAGCGTGTGGACGACGCTCTTGTCCGTGATCACCTGGAGCACCTGACGGCGGTTGTGAAGGTCGCCCTTCTTGGCCTTGGTGACCAGACGCTCGGCGTACGGACGCAGCTTGCGCGCCTTCGCCTCGGTGGTGGTGATGCGGCCGTGCTCGAAGAGGCTCTTCGCGAGGTTCGCGAGCAGCAGCTTCTCGTGCGCGGCACTGCCGCCCAGACGGGCACCCTTGGTGGGCTTCGGCATGGTGTATCTCCTAGATGTCTGCCCCGGCCGTATCAGGTACCGAGGTCAGTATCCGAGCGAGCGGGTTTGCTCGTCGGAGACCCGCGCCCCAAGGGGGCGCGGGGAACTGCGCGACCAGCCACAACGGCCCCGCAGCCAAGGTCCGGCAGTCGGTCCCGAGCTCAGTACTGCTCGGTCTCGACGAACCCGGCGTCCGCGTCGTCGTCCGCGCCGAAGGCGTCCGCGGCGGCGGTCGGGTCGAATCCGGGCGGGCTGTCCTTGAGGGCCAGGCCCATGCCGGCCAGCTTCGCCTTGACCTCGTCGATGGACTTCGCACCGAAGTTGCGGATGTCCAGCAGGTCGGCCTCGGAGCGCGCCACGAGCTCACCCACGGAGTGGATGCCCTCACGCTTGAGGCAGTTGTAGGAGCGGACCGTGAGCTCCAGCTCCTCGATCGGCAGCGCCAGGTCGGCGGCCAGGGCGGCGTCCGTGGGGGACGGGCCCATGTCGATGCCCTCGGCGTCGATGTTCAGCTCGCGGGCGAGACCGAACAGCTCGACCAGGGTCTTGCCGGCGGAGGCCATGGCGTCACGGGGACGCATCGCCTGCTTGGTCTCGACGTCGACGATCAGCTTGTCGAAGTCGGTGCGCTGCTCGACACGGGTCGCCTCGACCTTGTACGTGACCTTGAGCACCGGGCTGTAGATGGAGTCGACCGGGATACGGCCGATCTCCTGGCCCACCTGCTTGTTCTGCACGGCGGAGACGTAACCGCGGCCACGCTCGACCGTGAGCTCCATCTCCAGCTTGCCCTTGCCGTTGAGCGTGGCGAGGACGAGGTCGGGGTTGTGCACCTCGACACCGGCCGGGGGCGCGATGTCGGCGGCGGTGACCAGACCCGGGCCCTGCTTGCGCAGGTACATCACGACCGGCTCGTCGTGCTCCGAGGAGACGACCAGCTGCTTGATGTTGAGGATCAGGTCGGTGACGTCCTCCTTGACACCCGGCACGGTGGTGAACTCGTGCAGGACGCCGTCGATGCGGATGGACGTGACCGCCGCACCCGGGATCGAGGAGAGGAGCGTACGACGCAGGGAGTTGCCGAGGGTGTAGCCGAAGCCCGGCTCCAGCGGCTCGATCACGAACCGGGAGCGGAATTCGTCGACGACCTCTTCGGTCAACGAGGGACGCTGAGCGATCAGCATGTGTGGATCAGATCCTTCTTTCGTGGACGCCCGCTATTTGACGCCCGACGGAACCGCCCCCGGCAAAAGGGACGGGTACTGCAAGGGTACGGGCGGCACGGCCCCGAAGAGCCGTACCGCCCGCAACCTCAAGACAACCGAGCCTCAGACGCGGCGGCGCTTGGGCGGACGGCAGCCGTTGTGCGGCGTGGGCGTGACGTCCTGGATCGAACCGACCTCGAGGCCGGTGGCCTGGAGGGAGCGGATCGCGGTCTCACGGCCGGAGCCGGGACCCTTGACGAACACGTCCACCTTGCGCATGCCGTGCTCCTGCGCGCGACGGGCGGCCGACTCGGCGGCCATCTGCGCGGCGAAGGGGGTGGACTTGCGCGAGCCCTTGAAGCCGACGTGGCCGGCGGAGGCCCAGGAGATCACGTTGCCCGAGGGGTCCGTGATCGAGACGATCGTGTTGTTGAACGTGCTCTTGATGTGGGCGTGCCCGTGAGCGACGTTCTTCTTTTCCTTGCGGCGCACCTTCTTGGCAGCGCCCTGACGACCCTTGGGGGGCATCTACAAACTCCTACGGGGAGGTGGTCGGTCCTACAGCGAAGACCGCTGATGAAGCGTGGTCCGCTGAGGACTACTTCTTGCCCGGCTTCTTCTTGCCGGCGATGGCGCGACGCGGGCCCTTGCGGGTACGAGCGTTCGTGCTGGTGCGCTGACCACGGACGGGCAGTCCACGGCGGTGGCGCAGACCCTGGTAGCAGCCGATCTCGACCTTGCGGCGGATGTCGGCCTGGATCTCGCGACGGAGGTCACCCTCGGTCTTGAGGTTGTTGTCGACGTACTCACGAATCGCGACGAGCTCCTCCTCGGAGAGGTCGCGAACGCGGGTGTTCGGGTTGACGCCGGTCTCGGCCAGCGTCTTCTGCGAAAGGGTCCGGCCGATGCCGAACACGTAGGTCAGGGCGACCTCCACGCGCTTTTCGCGCGGGATGTCAACACCGGAAACGCGTGCCACTTCAATGGCTCCTGGTGATCTTCGGAGGTCTTCCGCAGAACCGGCTCCCAGCCGCCGTACCAGGTACGAACTGGGTCCCCGGCCTCCGAACCGGGGGTGTCAGGCGGAGTACGCCTGGGTCCTGCGTATGAACATATTCAGCTTGCGTCGCGCGAATCCCTGCGAGAGCAGAGGGTTCGGTCGTGCGTCAGCCCTGGCGCTGCTTGTGGCGCGGGTTCTCGCAAATGACCATGACCCGACCGTGACGGCGGATCACCCTGCACTTGTCGCAGATCTTCTTGACGCTCGGCTTGACCTTCATGGGATCGAGGTTCTCCGAGTCAGAGGGATCTACTTGTACCGGTAGACGATCCGGCCACGCGTGAGGTCGTACGGAGACAGCTCCACCACGACCCGGTCGTCAGGGAGGATACGGATGTAGTGCATACGCATCTTGCCGCTGATGTGAGCCAGGACCTGGTGGCCGTTCTGGAGCTCGACCTTGAACATGGCGTTCGGAAGAGACTCGACGACAGTGCCCTCGATCTCGATGGCACCTTGCTTCTTGGCCACGCTTCGCCCTTCGAATCGACTACCTTGATCGACTCCCGCCAGCGCATGAAGACATGCGGGTGCACGAGAGCCGACGAGTCAGTCTACGTCAGCGCACCCAGAAAGACGAATCGAGAAAGGATGCCCCAGCCCGGAGATCCTTAAGCGCCCCCACGGGGGCG
This sequence comes from Streptomyces sp. SAI-135, assembly GCF_029893805.1. Classification (NCBI taxonomy): domain Bacteria; kingdom Bacillati; phylum Actinomycetota; class Actinomycetes; order Kitasatosporales; family Streptomycetaceae; genus Streptomyces; species Streptomyces sp. SAI-135. Next base: position 5,503,453 of record NZ_JARXYP010000002.1, on the reverse strand, counting down.
CGGGGAACTGCGCGACCGCCACGTACGGCCCGCGGACGGGCGATCGAGCTAGCCCAACGGATCCGGAGCCGCGACGATCCCGTGCTCCGCGAGCTTCGCCTTGCCCCCGTCGGGAGCCGTGAGCACCAGCGGACCTTCCTCCGTCAGGGCGACCGAGTGCTCCCAGTGGGACGACCACGTGCCGTCCGTCGTGATGACCGTCCAGTCGTCCGACAGGACCTCCGTCCTGGGCGTGCCCAGGGACACCATCGGCTCGATCGCCAGGCAGAACCCGGTGACCAGCTTCGGCCCCTTCCCCCGGCGCCGGTCGACGTAGTTCAGCAGGTGCGGGTCCATGTGCATCTCGGTGCCGATGCCGTGGCCGCCGTAGTCCTCGATGATCCCGTAGCGGCCGCCGCCCGGCTTCGGCTGGCGGCGGATGTACGTCTCGATGGCCCGGGAGACGTCGACGAGCCGGTTGCCCTGCTTCATCGCCGCGATGCCGGCCCACATGGACTCCTCGGTCACCCGCGAGAGCTCGATCAGCTCCGGAGCGTGGCCCGAGCCCACGAACGCGGTGTAGGCCGCGTCCCCGTGCCAGCCGTCGATGATCGCGCCGCAGTCGATGGAGATGATGTCGCCGTCCTTGAGGACGACCTCGTCGGACGGGATGCCGTGGACGACGACCTCGTTCACCGAGGTGCAGATCGTCGCCGGAAAGCCGCCGTAGCCCAGGAAGTTCGGCTTCGCGTCGTGCTCCGCGAGCACCTTGCGCGCGACCTGGTCGAGATCCCTGGTCGTGGCCCCGGGCACCGCGGCCTCTCGGGTCGCCGCGTGGATGGCGGCGACGACCAGCCCCGCCTCGCGCATCTTGGCGATCTGCTCGGGGGTCTTGATCTGCACCATGCGGCGGAAGCCTTTCGAGGGAAGAGGGACGGGCGCCTTCAACGATACGTGCACCCACACAGCAGCCGCGGCCCCCTCGGAAGGGAACCGCGGCTGACGTACGCGGAGGAACCGCTAGGCGGCGTCGTCCTCGTGCTGGAGCGCCTCCATGGCACGGCCGGTGACGTCCTCCACCTTGCCGAGCGCCGAGATCGTGACCACCAGGCCCTGGGCCTTGTAGTAGTCGATGATCGGCTCGGTCTGGGTGTGGTAGACCTCCAGGCGCTTGCGGACCGTCTCCTCGGAGTCGTCGTCGCGCTGGTACAGCTCGCCGCCGCAGACGTCACAGACGCCGTCCTGCTTCGGCGCCTTGTACGAGACGTGGAAGACGTGCGCCGAGTCGTTGCGGCAGATGCGGCGGCCGGCGATGCGCTTGACGACCTCCTCCTCGGGTACTTCGAGGTCCAGCACCGCGTCGAGCTTCATGCCCTCGGTCTGGAGCATCTCGTCGAGCGCCTCGGCCTGCGAGACGTTGCGCGGGAAGCCGTCGAGCAGGAAGCCGTTCACGGCGTCCGGCTGCTCCATGCGGTCCTTGGCCATCCCGATGGTGACCTCGTCCGGAACCAGGTTGCCCGCGTCCATGTAGGACTTCGCGAGCTTGCCGAGGTCCGTCTGCTGGCTGATGTTGGCGCGGAACAGGTCGCCCGTGGAGATGTGCGGAATCGACAGGTTCTTGGCCAGGAACGCGGCCTGCGTTCCCTTACCGGCGCCCGGCGGCCCGACGAGGACGATACGCATCAGCGGAGGAACCCTTCGTAATTGCGCTGCTGGAGCTGGCTCTCGATCTGCTTCACCGTCTCGAGACCGACACCCACGATGATCAGGATGCTGGTCCCGCCGAACGGGAAGTTCTGGCTTGCCCCGAAGCCGACCAACGCCATCGTTGGCACAAGAGCGATCAGACCCAAGTACAGCGAACCCGGCCAGGTGATCCGGTTGAGCACGTAGGAGAGGTACTCAGCGGTCGGTCGGCCAGCCCGGATGCCCGGGATGAAGCCACCATACTTCTTCATGTTGTCGGCGACTTCCTCGGGGTTGAAGGAGATCGCCACGTAGAAGAACGCGAAGAACACGATGAGCAAGAAGTACAGCGTGATGTAGATCGGGTGGTCGCCCTTGACGAGGTTGGCCTCGATCCAGGTCTTCCAGCCGGAGTTGCCGCTCGAGAACTGCGCGATCAGAGCCGGGATGTAGAGCAGCGACGACGCGAAGATGACCGGGATCACACCGGCCTGGTTGACCTTCAGCGGGATGTACGTCGACGTACCGCCGTAGGAACGGCGGCCGATCATGCGCTTCGCGTACTGCACGGGGATGCGGCGCTGGGCCTGCTCCACGAAGACCACCAGACCGACCATGACGAGGCCGACCGCGATGACGGTGCCGAACTCGATCCAGCCGTCGGCCAGGGTGCCCTGCTTCTTGATGGCCCACAGCGCGGAGGGGAAGGTGGCGGCGATCGAGATGAACATCAGGATCGACATGCCGTTGCCGATGCCGCGGTCGGTGATGAGCTCACCGAGCCACATGACGACGGCCGTACCGGCGGTCATCGTGACGACCATGACGATCGTGGTGAAGATCGCGCGGTCCGGCACGATGCTCGACGCGACCGTGCAGCCGGAGAAGAGGGCGCCGCTGCGGGCGGTGGCGACGAGGCCGGTGCCCTGGAGGATGGCGAGCGCCACCGTGAGGTAACGGGTGTACTGCGTGATCTTCGCCGTACCGGCCTGGCCCTCCTTCTTGAGGGCTTCCAGGCGCGGGATGACCACGGTGAGCAGCTGCAGAATGATGCTCGCCGTGATGTACGGCATGATGCCGAGCGCGAAGACCGTGATCTGCAGCAGCGCGCCGCCGCTGAACATGTTGACCAGACCGAAGAGTCCCTGGTTGCCGGACGCCTGGTCCACGCACTCCTGGACCGACTTGTAGTCGACGCCGGGGATCGGGATGTGGGTACCCACGCGGTACACCACGATGATGCCGAGCGTGAAGAGCAGCTTCTTGCGCAGGTCGGGCGTCTTGAACGCCCGGGCGCGAACGCGGTGAGCACGGTGCCTCCTGCGACCCCCGCGCTACTGCGTCAAGGGTGACGGTCTTGAGGTTCGACGAATATGTGGGAAAGCAGTGCAGGCCACCTTACCCGGGGCGCCGCCTGCCGTGGAACGACCAACCGGGGATACCTCGTTGTGAGGTATCCCCGGTGGGTACTGCTTCAGGTCATCGCGCTCAGACGAGCTCGGTGACCGTGCCGCCGGCGGCGGTGATCTTCTCCTTGGCGGAGCCGGAGACGGCGTCGACCGTCACCTGCAGCGCCACGGAGATCTCGCCCTGGCCGAGGACCTTGACGAGGCTGTTCTTGCGAACGGCACCCTTGGCCACCAGACCCTCGACGGTGACCTCGCCACCCTCGGGGTAGAGCGCGGCCAGCTTGTCGAGGTTCACGACCTGGAACTCGGTCTTGAACGGGTTCTTGAAGCCCTTCAGCTTCGGAAGACGCATGTGGAGGGGCATCTGGCCACCCTCGAAGCGCTCCGGAACCTGGTAACGGGCCTTCGTACCCTTGGTACCACGACCAGCCGTCTTACCCTTCGACGCCTCACCACGACCCACACGGGTCTTGGCGGTCTTGGCGCCCGGGGCGGGACGGAGGTTGTGGATCTTGAGCGGGTTGTTCTCCGCCATGATCAGTCGACCTCCTCGACCGTCACGAGGTGGCGGACGGTGTGCACCATTCCGCGGAACTCGGGGCGGTCCTCCTTGACGACCTGCGTGTTGATGCCCTTGAGACCAAGGGAGCGCAGGGTGTCACGGTGGTTCTGCTTGCTGCCGATGTACGACTTCGTCTGCGTGATCTTGAGCTGAGCCATTACGCAGCACCAGCCCCGGCACGCGCACGGAGCAGAGCCGCGGGAGCGACGTCCTCGAGGGGCAGACCGCGGCGGGCCGCGATCTCCTCGGGACGCTGCAGGCCCTTCAGGGCCTCCACGGTCGCGTGCACGATGTTGATCGCGTTCGACGAGCCGAGCGACTTCGACAGCACGTCGTGGATACCGGCGCACTCCAGGACGGCACGCACGGGACCACCGGCGATAACACCGGTACCCGGCGAAGCCGGCTTGAGGAGAACGACGCCGGCAGCCTTCTCACCCGTGATCGGGTGCGGGATGGTGCCCTGGATACGGGGGACCTTGAAGAAGTGCTTCTTGGCCTCCTCAACACCCTTGGCGATGGCGGCCGGCACCTCCTTGGCCTTGCCGTAACCGACACCCACGGTGCCGTCACCGTCGCCCACCACGACCAGCGCGGTGAAGCTGAAGCGACGACCACCCTTCACAACCTTGGCGACACGGTTGATCGCGACGACACGCTCAACGTAAGCAGTCTTCTCGGCGGCGGCTGCGCCACCGTCACGACCCTTACGGTCCCGCCGCTCGCCGCCACCGGCACCGCCACCGCGGCGCTGGGGTCCAGCCATTGGATTACCTCTCTCTTTCCGCTAGCTACGAGCGGCTCAGAACTTGAGCCCGGCTTCGCGGGCGGCGTCCGCCAGGGCGGCGATGCGCCCGGCGTACTGGTTGCCACCACGGTCGAATACGACGGCCTCGACACCGGCGGCCTTGGCGCGCTCGGCGACCAGGGCACCGACCTGCTTGGCCTGCGCGGACTTGTCGCCCTCGCCACCGCGGACCGTGGTGTCCAGGGTGGACGCCGACGCCAGGGTGTGACCCTTGATGTCGTCGATCACCTGGGCCACGATGTGGCGGTTCGAGCGGGTAACGACCAGACGGGGACGCTCCGCCGTACCGGAGATCCGCTTGCGGATCCGGATGTGACGGCGCTTGATCGCGGCGCGCTTGTAGGCGTCGCCCTTGAGGATCTTCTGTCCGTATGCCATGGCTTACTTACCCGCCTTTCCGACCTTGCGGCGGATGACTTCGCCCTCGTACTTGACGCCCTTGGCCTTGTACGGGTCGGGCTTGCGCAGCTTGCGGATGTTGGCCGCAACCTCGCCGACCTTCTGCTTGTCGATGCCCTCGACCGAGAACCGGGTGGGGGCCTCCACCTTGAAGGTGATGCCCTCGGGGGCCTCGACGGTGATCGGGTGGCTGTAGCCGAGAGCGAACTCGAGGTTCGAACCCTTGGCCGTCACGCGGTAACCGACACCGCTGATCTCGAGCTTCTTCACGTAACCCTGGGTCACGCCGGTGATCATGTTCGCCACCAGCGTGCGGGACAGGCCGTGCAGGGCCTTGTTCTGACGCTCGTCGTTGGGGCGGGTGACGTTGAGAACGCCGTCCTCACCCTTGGCGATGTCGATCGGCGCAGCGACGGTGTGGGTCAGTTCGCCCTTGGGGCCCTTGACCGAGACCGTACGGCCGTCGATGGTGACGTCCACGCCGGCGGGAACCGTGATGGGGAGCTTGCCAATACGCGACATAGCTGTTTCCTCCGTTCCCTTCCGCTACCAGACGTAGGCGAGGACTTCCCCACCCACGCCCTTCTTGCCGGCCTGCTTGTCGGTCAGGAGACCGTGCGACGTGGAGATGATCGCCACGCCGAGGCCACCGAGGACCTTGGGCAGGTTGGTGGACTTCGCGTACACCCGGAGACCGGGCTTGGAGATCCGCTTGATGCCCGCGATGGAGCGCTCACGGTTCGGGCCGAACTTCAGCTCGAGGACGAGGTTCTTGCCGACCTCGGCGTCCTCGACCTTCCAGCCCGTGATGAAGCCCTCCTGCTGGAGGATCTCCGCGATGTGAGACTTGATCTTGGACGCCGGCATCGTCACGGAGTCGTGGTACGCCGAGTTCGCGTTCCGCAGACGCGTAAGCATGTCTGCGATCGGATCAGTCATGGTCATGAATTGGCCTTCGGCCTCTCTCGCCGGGGTTTCCAGGTGCCCATCCCTCTCCTCGATCCGAGACGAGGCGGGTGCGGTGCGGTGGACCTACGGCGTAGTAAGTCGTACGGGCGTCAGGGCGCCCAACCCTCCCAGCCTAAGCCATGGAGGAGTGGGCCCCTGACCAAACCCTTTGCTTACCGAGAGCTTCAGGTAACCCCAACTAGGGGATTACCAGGAGCTCTTGGTCACGCCCGGCAGCTCGCCACGGTGAGCCATCTCACGAAGGCAGACGCGGCACAGGCCGAACTTGCGGTACACGGAGTGCGGACGGCCGCAGCGCTGGCAGCGGGTGTAGCCACGCACACCGAACTTGGGCTTGCGAGCAGCCTTGGCAATCAGAGCCTTCTTCGCCATCTCGCTCACGCCTCCTTGAACGGGAAGCCGAGGTGACGAAGGAGCGCGCGGCCCTCAGCGTCGTTGGTCGCCGTGGTCACCACGGTGATGTCCATGCCCCGGGTACGGTCGATCTTGTCCTGGTCGATCTCGTGGAACATGACCTGCTCCGTGAGACCGAAGGTGTAGTTGCCACGGCCGTCGAACTGCTTGGGGGACAGGCCGCGGAAGTCGCGGATGCGCGGCAGCGCGAGCGACAGGGTGCGGTCCAGGAACTCCCACATGCGGTCGCCACGGAGCGTGACGTGGGCACCGATCGGCTGGCCCTCACGCAGCTTGAACTGCGCGATGGACTTGCGGGCCTTGGTGACGGCCGGCTTCTGACCGGTGATCGTGGTGAGGTCGCGGATGGCGCCCTCGATCAGCTTGGAGTCGCGGGCGGCGTCGCCCACACCCATGTTGACCACGATCTTGACGAGGCCGGGGATCTGCATGACGTTCTCGTACTTGAACTCGTCACGCAGCTTGCCCGCGATCTCCTCGCGGTACTTCGTCTTGAGACGCGGAGTGGTGGTGGTAGCCATCAGATGTCCTCACCCGTCCGCTTGGCAACGCGGATCTTGTTGCCCTCGTCGTCGAAGCGGTAACCGACACGCGTGACGACCTTGTTGCCGTCCTTCTCAACGACCAGCTGGACGTTGGAGACGTGGATCGGCGCCTCGGTCGTGACGATGCCACCGGCCTGCGAACCGCGAGCGGTCGGGCCGGCCTTGGTGTGCTTCTTGACCCGGTTGACACCCTCGACCAGGACGCGGTCCTCGCGGGGGAAGGCCGCGATGACCTTGCCCTGCTTGCCCTTGTCCTTACCGGTGATGACCTGGACCAGGTCGCCCTTCTTGATCTTCATGCTTACAGCACCTCCGGCGCGAGCGAGATGATCTTCATGAACTTCTTCTCGCGCAGCTCACGGCCGACGGGGCCGAAGATACGGGTGCCGCGAGGGTCGCCGTCGTTCTTCAGAATGACGGCGGCGTTCTCGTCGAAGCGGATGTACGAGCCGTCCGGACGGCGGCGCTCCTTGACGGTGCGAACGATGACCGCCTTGACGACGTCACCCTTCTTCACGTTGCCACCGGGGATCGCGTCCTTGACGGTGGCGACGATGACGTCACCGATGCCCGCGTAGCGGCGACCGGAGCCACCGAGCACACGGATGCAAAGGATCTCCTTCGCACCAGTGTTGTCGGCGACACGCAGTCGCGACTCCTGCTGGATCACGTCTATCTCCTGTTTGTCTGCCGGTTCCCCGGGGGCCGTTCAGGAACGGCCCCCGGAGCCTGGCGGAACTGTCCTGCGGGATGATCCCCGCAGGAATTACTTGGCCTTCTCGAGGATCTCGACGACGCGCCAGCGCTTGGTCGCCGACAGCGGGCGGGTCTCCGCGAGGAGGACCCGGTCGCCGACGCCGGCAGCGTTCTGCTCGTCGTGCGCCTTGAGCTTGTTGGTACGGCGGATGACCTTGCCGTACAGCGCGTGCTTGACGCGGTCCTCGACGGCGACGACGACGGTCTTGTCCATCTTGTCGCTGACGACGAGACCCTCACGGGTCTTGCGGAAGCCGCGGGCCTCTGCAGTCTGCTCAGTCACGTTGCTCTCACTCATCAGGCGCTCTCCACCGTCTCGATGCCCAGCTCGCGCTCACGCATCAGGGTGTAGATCCGCGCGATGTCCTTACGGACGGCCTTGAGCCGACCGTGGTTCTCGAGCTGACCGGTCGCCGCCTGGAAGCGGAGGTTGAACAGCTCTTCCTTGGCCTCGCGGAGCTTGTTCAGCAGCTCCTCGTTGCCCAGTTCGCGCAGCTCGGACGCCTTGGTACCGGCCGACATCACGCTTCACCTGCCTCGCGCTTGACGATCCGGCACTTCATCGGCAGCTTGTGGGCTGCGCGAGTCAGCGCCTCACGGGCGATCTTCTCGTTGGGGTACGACAGCTCGAACATGACCCGGCCCGGGTGCACGTTCGCGATCCACCACTCCGGAGAACCCTTACCGGAACCCATGCGGGTCTCGGCAGGCTTCTTGGTGAGGGGACGGTCCGGATAGATGTTGATCCAGACCTTGCCGCCACGCTTGATGTGGCGGGTCATCGCGATACGGGCCGCCTCGATCTGGCGGTTGGTCACGTACGCCGGCGTGAGGGCCTGAATGCCGTACTCGCCGAACGCGACCGTCGTACCGCCCTTGGCCTGACCACGGCGCTTCGGGTGGTGCTGCTTGCGGTGCTTGACCCTACGGGGGATCAGCATGTCGGTCAGCCCTCCGTTCCGGTGCTCTCAGCCGGAGCGGCGGCGGGAGCCTCGGCCTTGGGGGCCTCGGCGCCGGCAGCCTGCTGCGGCTTGCGACCGCGCCGCTCGCCACCGCGGCCACCACGGGCCGGGCGGTCGGCACCACCGCGGGCCGGGCGGTTACCCGCACGGGCAGCGGCGTTCTCGGCGCGGACCTCGGCGATGTTCTTGACGTCGCCCTTGTAGATCCAGACCTTCACACCGATGCGGCCGAAGGTCGTCTTGGCCTCGAAGAAGCCGTAGTCCACGTTCGCGCGGAGCGTGTGCAGGGGCACGCGGCCCTCGCGGTAGAACTCCGAGCGGGACATCTCGGCGCCACCGAGGCGGCCACCGCACTGGATCTTGATGCCCTTGGCGCCGGCCTTCATCGCCGACTGCATGCTCTTACGCATGGCCCGACGGAAGGAGACGCGGGAGGAGAGCTGCTCGGCGACGGCCTGGGCAACCAGCTGAGCGTCGGTCTCGGGGTTCTTGACCTCGAGGATGTTCAGCTGGACCTGCTTGCCCGTGAGCTTCTCGAGGTCACCGCGGATGCGGTCGGCCTCGGCGCCACGGCGGCCGATGACGATGCCCGGACGCGCGGTGTGGATGTCCACGCGGACGCGGTCACGGGTGCGCTCGATCTCCACCTTCGAGATGCCGGCGCGCTCCATGCCGGACGTCATCATCCGACGGATGGCGACGTCTTCCTTGACGTAGTCCTTGTACAGCTTGTCGGCGTACCACCGGGACTTGAAGTCCGTGGTGACACCGAGCCGGAACCCATGCGGGTTAACCTTCTGGCCCATTACCGGGTTCCTTCCTTGCTGCTGACGACCACGGTGATGTGGCTGGTCCGCTTGCGGATCCGGTAGGCACGGCCCTGGGCGCGCGGACGGAACCGCTTCAGGGTCGGGCCCTCGTCGACGTACGCCTCGGAGATGAAGAGGCTGTCGGCGTCGGTGTGGTCGTAGTTGTGCGCGGCGTTGGCGATGGCGCTGTCGAGCACCTTGCCGACGGGCACTGAGGCGGCCTGCGGAGCGAATCGCAGGACCGCCTGAGCCTCCGTGGCGTCCATGCCACGGATAAGGTCCACCACGCGGCGGGCCTTCATGGGCGTAACGCGGATGTACCGCGCCTGGGCCCTGGCTTCCATGGTTGTCCCTCTCAGTTACTTACGTGTCTGAATGCGATCCGCGTTTAGCGGCGCTTCGACTTCCGGTCGTCCTTGACGTGACCCCGGAAGGTGCGCGTCGGCGAGAACTCGCCGAGCTTGTGGCCGACCATCGACTCGGTGACGAACACCGGGATGTGGGTCTTGCCGTTGTGCACCGCGATCGTGTGGCCGAGCATGGCCGGGACGATCATCGAGCGACGGGACCAGGTCTTGATGACGTTCTTGGAACCGGCTTCGTTCTGGGCGTCCACCTTCTTGATCAGGTGGTCGTCGACGAAGGGCCCCTTCTTGAGACTGCGCGGCATCTAAACCCGCTCCTAGCGCTTCTTGTTCGTCTTGCGGCGGCGGACGATGTACTTGTTCGAAGCCTTCTTCGGCGAACGAGTACGACCCTCCTTCTGACCCCAGGGGCTGACCGGGTGGCGACCACCGGAGGTCTTGCCCTCACCACCACCGTGGGGGTGGTCAACCGGGTTCATCGCCACACCGCGAACGGTCGGGCGGACGCCCAGCCAGCGCTTGCGGCCGGCCTTACCCCAGTTGATGTTGCTCTGCTCGGCGTTGCCGACCTCGCCGACCGTGGCGCGGCAGCGCTGGTCGACCAGGCGGATCTCACCGGAGGGCATGCGGAGGTGGGCCATCGTGCCCTCCTTCGCGAGCAGCTGCACGGAGGCACCGGCGGAGCGGGCGAACTTGGCGCCGCCACCGGGACGGAGCTCGATCGCGTGGATCGTGGTACCGACCGGGATGTTGCGGAGCGCCAGGTTGTTGCCCGGCTTGATGTCGGCCCCGGGACCGTTCTCGACGCGGTCACCCTGCTGCAGGTTGCGCGGGGCGAGGATGTAGCGCTTCTCGCCGTCGGCGTAGTGCAGCAGCGCGATGCGCGCGGTGCGGTTGGGGTCGTACTCGATGTGCGCGACCTTCGCCGGCACGCCGTCCTTGTCATGGCGACGGAAGTCGATGACACGGTAGGCGCGCTTGTGTCCGCCACCCTGGTGGCGAACGGTCACACGACCGGCGTTGTTACGGCCGCCCTTGCTGTGCAGCGGGCGGACCAGCGACTTCTCCGGCGTGGACCGCGTGACCTCGACGAAGTCGGCGACGCTGGAGCCACGACGGCCCGGCGTAGTCGGCTTGTACTTGCGGATTCCCATTTCTCAGTCCTCGTCCGATATCGGACGATCCGACCCGCTTACGCGGTCGGACCGCCGAAGATGTCGATACGGTCGCCCTCGGCAAGGGTCACGATCGCGCGCTTGCTGTCGGCACGCTTGCCGAAGCCGGTGCGGGTCCGCTTGCGCTTGCCCTGGCGGTTGATCGTGTTGACCCCGGTGACCTTGACCGAGAAGACCGCCTGGACGGCCTGCTTGATCTGGGTCTTGTTGGCGCCGGGGGCCACGATGAACGTGTACTTGCCCTCGTCGAGAAGCGCGTAGCTCTTCTCGGACACGACCGGCTTCAGCAGGACGTCACGGGGGTCCGTGAAGGCCTTGCTCGCCGGCGTGACGACGGTGTTCTTGCCCTCGGCGGCGTGGCGGCGCGCCTTGGCGACGCGCGCGGCCTTGGCGGCCTTCGCAGCCTTGGAGGCGATGCTCGGGTGACGCGTAGCCATCAGGCCTCGCTCCCTTCGGTGTCGTTGGCCTTCGGGCCGGACACGAAGGACTCGAAGGCGGCCTGGGTGAAGACCACGTCGTCCGAGACGAGAACGTCGTACGTGTTCAGCTGGCCCGGCTCCAGGATGTGGACCTGGGGCAGGTTGCGGGCGGACAGCCACGCGGCCTCGTCGGCACGGTCGACGACCAGGAGCAGGTTCTTGCGCTCCGAGATCTTGCCGAACAGCGACTTGGCGGCCTTCGTGGAGGGGGTCGCGCCCTCGACCACGCCGGAGACGACGTGGATGCGGTTGTGGCGGGCCCGGTCGGTGAGGGCGTGGCGCAGGGCCGCGGCCTTCATCTTCTTCGGGGTCCGCTGCGAGTAGTCACGCGGCACGGGGCCGTGGACGACGCCACCGCCGGCGAACTGCGGCGCACGGGTCGAACCCTGACGGGCGCGGCCGGTGCCCTTCTGGCGGTACGGCTTCTTGCCGCCACCACGGACCTCGCCACGCGTCTTGGTCTTGTGCGTGCCCTGGCGGGCAGCGGCCAGCTGCGCGACGACGACCTGGTGGATCAGCGGGATGCTGACCTTCTCGACGTCGAAGATCTCGGCCGGGAGCTCGACGGTCCCGGCGGTGTCGCCGGAGGGCGACAGAATGTCAATGGTGCTCATATCCTCAGGCCCCCTTGGCCGCGGTGCGGACCAGGACGAGGCCGCCGTTCGGACCAGGAACCGCACCCTTGATGAGGAGCAGGCCCTTCTCCGCGTCAACGGCGTGAACGGTCAGGTTCTGGGTGGTGACCCGCTCGTTGCCCATACGACCCGCCATGCGGAGGCCCTTGAACACGCGGCCCGGGGTGGCGCAGCCACCGATGGAACCGGGAGAGCGGTGCTTGCGCTGGGTGCCGTGACCGGCGCCGAGGCCCTTGAAGTTGTGACGCTTCATGACACCGGCGAAGCCCTTGCCCTTGCTCTTGCCGGTCACGTCGACCTTGATCCCGGCCTCGAACACCTCAGCGGTGATCTCCTGGCCGAGGGTGTACTCGGAGGCGTCCGCGGTGCGGATCTCGACGAGGTGGCGACGCGGGGTGACATCGGCCTTGGCGAAGTGGCCCTTGAGGGGCTTGTTCACCTTGCGCGGGTCGATCTCGCCGAACGCGATCTGGACGGACTCGTAGCCGTCGACGTCGTTCGTACGGACCTGGGTCACGACGTTGGGGCCGGCCTTGACGACGGTGACCGGAACAACACGGTTGTTCTCGTCCCACACCTGCGTCATGCCGAGCTTCTCGCCCAGGATGCCCTTGATCTGCTTAGCCATCGTTCAGATCACCGGCCTCAGAGCTTGATCTCGATGTCGACACCGGCCGGGAGGTCGAGTCGCATCAGAGAGTCAACGGTCTTGGGGGTCGGGTCGAGGATGTCGATCAGGCGCTTGTGCGTGCGCATCTCGAAGTGCTCGCGCGAGTCCTTGTACTTGTGCGGCGACTTGATGACGCAGTACACGTTCTTCTCAGTGGGCAGCGGCACCGGGCCCGCGACCGACGCACCAGTGCGCGTCACCGTCTCGACGATCTTCTTCGCCGAGGAGTCGATGACCTCGTGGTCGTAGGCCTTGAGCCGGATGCGGATCTTCTGTCCCGCCATGGCTACTCGTTAGTCCTGTCTCTCTACAGCTCTGGAACCCGGCGTTCCCTTGACTTCCTCCGACCCACGCGGTCGGGCGTGTCGCACTCTCGCTGACACAGATGTCCCTTGTCCGAACATCTTTTGCCTGAGAAAGAGGTTCACCGGGTGCCTGGCCGGTGCCGCACTGACACTTCCCGAAAGATTCCCGTACGTCCGCCCCAGCGCTGCCTTACGGCAGTTGGAACGACGAGTACTGTGGGACTCGCTTCCGGTCCTCCCGGCGGGAGGCGCGCAGCATCAACACTCGACCGAGCAACCCCGCTAGTCTGCCATACGGGGCACGGGCCTGGCCAATCGAGCGGGAGACAATACCCCGAGAGTGACGCAGGTCAAACACGGCTCGAACGTCCAGGCGTGACGGTCAGCACTCCAGGTCGCTCCGCGCTGGGCGTTACCGCGACCCCCGCTCTTGATCCACTGCAACTGGGAGTCGGTGCCCTGGATCACGTGTCCGCCAGCTGATGTTGGACGAAGACCTGTGACTCACAGAGAGTGAGCGCCTGCGGTACGGATGATTCCGTACCGCAGCTCAAGGATGCGGAGGCGCTTGAGCTCTCGGACCGGGCGGCCATGGCCACCACCGGCGAGCACCCTCAGCCGAAACGTCCGCGAACGTCAGCACCTTAATGCCACCCGCCGGCCCCGCGCGTCTCTCTCGGTCCATCGACATCACGTGAAGCTCCACGTTCCGCACCCGCGCCACCTCCAGCAAGTGTTCGAGCCGCCCCCCACGGCGCCGCCCGCCAACCGAGCGGACGCCGAACCGGCCGTTCCTCCGGCACGAAGCCGAGCTCGGGCGCCGGGCCCCGCTCGAAGTCCGCCCTGCGGGCCAGAGGGTCGTAGAGCTGAAGTTCGACCGCGTTCGCCTCCAACTCCCCCACGCTCGCGCCTTGTCCACGTCCCCCTTCGGCGCGAAGACGAGCCCCGCGCTCAGGCAGACGCCCAGGGCGGGGTTGTTCGCGCTGTTCAGGACGTCAGCGCCGCTGACGTTGCCGTCGGCGTGGACGCCAAGGCAGTCCCGCCATGCAGCTATCCGCGCGGCGTCAGGAGAACATTCCGAACGGCCTCATCAGAAAGCCATTCCTCCTCCTCATGGAACTCCACGAGTGCGCGCATGTCGCCTTGAATACTCGAATGAGATGCCCGGATGGTCTCGTTGAAGCTATTTACGGCAACGGAACCCGAACGCGCCAGAATCAAGAGAACGTTACCGCTGCCGTCCTTCGGAATCGAGACAAGCTCACTCGCCGCCAACGCCACGCCCTTCCCGAGGTCCACAGGAGGGAAGCGCGACAAGGCTGCGTGCGCCGCCTGGTATGCCCCATAATCCTCTTCCGCCCTCAGCGAGGAGACGATCGCGGCGACGCCTTCTGCTCCTTCTTTTCCGGTCACAGAATCGGCCAACTGAACGTACCGATTCCAGCGTCGCGCTGCCTCCTCTGGAGGCGTGAACTCATCATCGTCTTGCACAAGGTCACCGCACTCGACGATCTCAGTTTTCCAATCCGACGACATCCGACCCCTACTCCGTTTCCATACGGAACTACTAGCTCCGTCCCGCCGCCCACTTCCGCAGGGCCTTATTCGAGCTCAGACTCATCCACATCTCCACGATCGCCTCATCATACTTACTGCCGAAGCGGGCACGGATGTCGTCCACGTCCATCTGAATTGCACCACGGAAATCACCGGCGTCTATCAACTCCTTCTGCCTCATACGCCAAGCCTGCGACTCGAGGTACGAGCCAGTGCTATAGACCGCACGATGGTCATCGTATTCCATCCGGATCGAAGGACCGCTGTACTTGCTGAGAGGGCTAGTGGAGTTGGCGGGAACGTGATTGATCTCATTCCCCGCCCCGGCAGGCTGCAAATCACCATACCTGCCGCCGTTCTCGCCGCTGGTGCAATTGTGGACAAGTACCGGAATGGCTCCCGCCAGCACAAAGTACGTATGTGTGCTGGACACGGTCAGGTTGTTGACGGTTGCCGTTTGGGTCCACGCCTTGATCGCCGTGACCTGGACATACGTCCCCGCCGACGTCTGCAGCCAGTCCCCAGACCGCAGTTCGCTCGCCTTTGCCCAGCGGTGTTCCTTCGGGAGCCAGATCGGGTGGCCGGCGGTGGCGGTGATGGACTTGCCGTTGGACAGGGTCAGGCGGACCAGGTGCTTGGTGCCGTGGCCCTTGATGGTGGCCGTGATCGTCTGGGTGGTCAGAGCGCCCAGCACCGGATCCGTGGATTTCACCTTGTCGCCGGGGCGGAGGTCCTTGATGGCCTTGGACTTGCCGTTCGCCAGCAGTACCCGGGTGTTCGGCGTGAAGCTGTTGCACTTGCCGCCCGCCTCGACGGCGTCCTCCCCCGCGTCGGAAGCCCTGCCCGCGTCCTTCTCCGCCGTCTTCGCCGCCGACCGCTCAGTCGCCTTGGCGGCCGTCTTCTTCTCAACCGCCTTGGCCGCCTTCTCCTCGGCGGTCTTGACGACCTTCTTCTCCACGGCCTTCACCGCGGGGGCGGCCGACTCCTTGGCCGCGGTTTTCACGGCCGCCTGCTCCGTGCCCCGGATCAGCAGACTGCTGCTCAGGCCCATCTCGACCCTGACCGTCATCAGGGGTACCTCTCCCGTGCCCCGGGTGACGACGAGGATGCCGACCGTGGCCGAGGCCATTAGGCAGGCCCTGAGGGTGGGGTTGGTGTAGCAGTTCACGAAGTCCGCAGCGCCCGAGTACTCGTAGGTCGCGTGCGCGATGGCCTTCGTCCCTTGCCAGGCCTTGTGCCTGATCTGCGACCAGCTCCAGAACTGGCCGTTCGGGTCCTCCTTTGTCACTGGACTGTTGTCCGCGTACGCGTAGCCGCCCAGCTGCAGGAGATCGGAGAGGTCCATCACCGGGTCGATGGTCGTGAAGCGCCCCGTCACCGGGTCGTAGTCCCGCGCGCCCAGGTGGATCAGGCCCGTACTGGACTCGTCCGCGCCGCCGATGTACGTCCGCGAACCCGCCCAGGCGGCCGGACCGGCCTGGTCACCGCGCAGGTTGCCCCACGCGTCGTACGAACGGGACACGACCGCCATCCCGGACGCCAGCTTGATCTGGAGCGTGCCGGTGCCCTGGGTGTTGGTGATCTGTGCGGCCAGGGTCTGGGACGAGGTGGCGCTGGAGGTGTAGCGGACCACTGCGGGGGCGCCCGCCTGCGCGTAGGTGCGCACAGCCCTGGTGGAGGTGTTCGTCTGGGAGCCCCAGACCTCGGTCTCCCCCAGATACAGCGTGGTCCAGCCGCCGGTCGTCTTCGCGATCCGGTTGCCGTCCGCGTCGTACAGGTACGACGTGCTCGCGGAGAGGGCGAACTTCTGCGTCGACGCGCTTGCCGTGCACGTGGCCAGGGTCAGGTCCGTACCTGCCGTGGTTGCGGGGGCGTTGATGCAAAGCTTCGAGGCCGCGTTGTAGAACGTGCCGTCCGAGCGGAGGACGAAGGACTGAGCGGAAGCGTCCGGCACGCAGGTCTTGAGCGTGATCGCCGAGCCGGAGGCGGTGCCCGCCGCCGTCACGCACTTACCCAGCACGGTCAGCTTGCCGCCGTTCGCACTGAACCTCTGCGCGGGACTGCCGTTGCAGGTGTAGATCTGGATGACCGTGCCGTCGGCCGTTCCGGCGCCGGCGTCGTCCAGGCACAGGCCGCCCGGTCCGGTGACGGCTCCCTTGCCCGCGCCGAAGCCGGACACCGAGGTCAGCAGGCCTTCGCCGTCGTACACAAAGGACTGGGAGTCACCGTTGATCGTGCGGGTGGCGGTGCGGCCGGCGTCGTCGAAGGTGGCGGAGTTCGTCTCCGTCACCGTCTTGGTGCCGGAGTCGGCCGGGGTGACCGTCTTCTTGGTCCAGTCGGTCAGCGTGTTGGGCTGGCCCGTGTCGCCGTAGGCGTACGAAGTGCCGCCGTCCAGCGCCGCGTTGAGGGCTCCGGTCGAGGTGCGCTGGGTGCTGTGGTCGGTGACGGTGGTGCGGTTGCCGAGGTCGTCGTAGCGGTACGACTGCCAGTACGGGAGGGATCCGTAGGTCGCCGTGCCCGTCGCGATGGTCGAAGGGGACGGAGCGGTGCCCACTCCGCCCGATGCGATCGCCGACCCGTCGGTCGCCTTCCAGGTGGTGCCCGCCGAGTCCGTGCAGCTCTTCGCCGTGGCGCCGGTCCAGGCTTCGACGAGCTGGCCGCGGGCGTCGTAGGTGAAGCACTGGTTGTCCCAGGTGGTGGTCGCCCCGGAGGTCGACCCCGTTGCCACCAGGCTGGTGTTACCCGCCTGGTCGTAGGCGTAGGCGGTCTGGGACACCAGGCCGTTGGCCGTCTGGGTGGCGGCGTAGGAGTGGACGAGCAGGCCGGTGGGCTCGTCGTAGAGGGCGCTGGTCCACACCCGGTAGGGGTTCTGGCCGGTGGTCGTGCGGGTGATCTGGCCGTACGGGTTGTAGATCGCGCCCGTGGTGTACCAGTCCCAGCCGGAGGTGGAGACCGGCAGGTCCTGGGCGTTGTAACGGGTGATGATCTTCTCGGCGGTGGCCATGCCGCCGGGGGTGGCGGGGAGGGTGGCCGACTGCTGCTTGCCGGTGCGGGTGTAGGTGTACGACCAGTGGTAGGAGCCGGAGAGGTTGTTCGTGGTGCCGGTGATCGTCGGGATGGTGACCGTCTTGCCGGTCAGCTGGCCCTTCGGGGTGTAGCCGGTCGCCTCGGTGACGATGTCTCCGGCGGCGGAGCCGGGGGTGGTGTGGCGGACCGAGGTCGCCGGTCGGCCGATACCGTTGGTCGCCGTGTCGTACGTCCACTCCGCCGTCGGCAGGGTCGCCGAGCCCACCGTGAGGGAGGACTGGCGGCCCAGGGGGTCGTAGCCGTAGCGCAGGATCTTGCCGGTGGCGTCCTTGGTCTGGGTGACGCGGTCCTGGTCGTCGTACCAGGTCCGGCTAGTGCCGGAATCGGGGTCGGTGCTGGTCAGGACACGGTGGCGGGAGTCGTAGGTCCAGGACCAGAGGTGACCGGACGCGTCCTTGACCTGGGTGCGGTTGCCCAGGGCGTCGTACGTGGTCTCGGTGTACGTGCTCGCGGTGCGGGCGGCGTTGGTGTACGTGATCTGCTTGACCGCGCGGCCGATGGCGTCACCGATGGTCTTGGTGGCGGTCCCGCCGGCCGGTGGGACGACCAGGACCGATGCGTCGCTGTCGCTGTAGGTGGCAGTCGTGGTCGCGAACTCCGCGTTGTGGTGCAGGGTGACGGACTTCAGCGGACGGCCCAGGCCGTCGTACGTCGTCTTCGTCGAGTTCGGGATCGGCTGCTGGCTGGTCGGCAGGTGCCAGGTCTTCGCCGGCAGGCCCGTCGTGTAGTACCCGTTGTCGGTGCGGGCGGAGCTGCCGTGATCGTCGTAGCGGACCGAGGTGACGATGCGGCCAAGGCCGGTGGCGTCCGGTGACTGGGTCTGGACGGTGCGCATCATGCCGTCGTAGAAGGTGACCGAGTCGCTGTACGTGCCGTTGTCGCGCAGGCTGCTGGTGATGACCCTGGTCGGGGTCCTGGAGCCGAGCCCGTACGTGATCTTCGTGGTCGGCAGGGAGTCGTCGTCGCCGGGGAGCCAACCGGTGGTGAGGCGGCCGAGCAGGTCGTAGGCGTAGCGCGTGACGCTGCCGTTGGGGTCCTTGGTGGTCAGGGACAGACCGCGGGCCGGGTCGACCGTGGTGATCGTCGTCTGCTGCTTGTTGTTGGTGATGCTGGTGCCGGTGACGACGTAGTCGCTGCTGCCCGGGGTGAAAGTGGTCCCGGTCACCTGGGTGCCCAAGGTGACCTTGGTGGCGCGGCCGTAGTCGTCGTACGCGGTGGTGGAACTGGTGACGCTCGCGGTGCCGTCGCCGTTCAGGGCCTTCTGGCTGGTGGCGTCGCCGAGCGCGTTGTAGCCGGTGGTGGTGTCGGAGACGACCTGGGCCGTGGCCGCGGACGGGACGTCGTCGCAGTCGGTGGCTGTGGTCAGGACCCGCTGCGGCAGACCGTAGAGGTTCAGCGACTCCTTGTTGTCATACGTCGTGAGGGTGCAGGTGGTGTCGCCGACGACCGGGGTGGTGTCCCCGGGGGAGGTCAGGGTGACCGTCGAGACCTCGCTGAGCTTGGGGAGAGCGTCACCGTCTACGGCGGTGGTGGTGCGGGTACCGCGCCACTTGCCGTTGTAGGCGGTGAGGTCGTCCACGCGCTTCATGAAGCTGCGGCGGGCGACCAGGTCGCTGTCGCCGGTGCGGGCCCGCCGGGCCGTCTCGGTGCTCGCGCCCGGCAGGGTGATCACGCGGCTGTGCGCGGCGGCCGCGCTCTCCGCGGAGAGGTAGGTGACGGCTTCGGCGGCCTGGCCGGCGTATTCGGAGGCGTCGTCGGAGCTGAGTGTGGTGCCGGTGTCGTCCTTGAGGGTCTTCCCGGAGCCGCGCAGGTAGTACGTCGTCGATCGGGAGCGGGTAGCGGCGGCTCCGTCGGGATCGCCGACCTCGGTCGTGACGGAGGCGTAGCCGCGCCAGTCGCTGTGGGTGCGCTGCGAGGGCTTGGTGAACTCGGCGTCGCTCTTGGCCCAGTAGCCGCCGCCCCCGTACGAGTAGCTGGTGACCAGGTCGGGTGAGGCGAGCGCGGTCTGGGTGACGACCGTGTCCTGCTCGGTGACGCGGGCGACGGTGAACTTGTTGAACCAGGACAGCGGCGGGTTCTCGACGCTCTCGTCGGGTGACCAGTGCACCGGGTAGCAGGCGGCGGTGTTGTCGGCGATGTCGGTCTTGGCGGGGGCGTAGGTGCAGCCCTTGTTGTACGCGACGACCGTCTTCTTGCCGTTCTCGTCCGTGATCCCGGTGATGCGCGGATGGATGTAGGTCAGCTCGATGTCATCGCTGTTGTCGCGCACCCGGTTGGGCAGTGCGGTGCCGTCGAAGAGAACGGCCGGCAGGGTCTGGCCGGGCGCGTCGTCCGGGTCGGTGGTGTCGGTGTCGTAGGCGCCGTGCTGGATGCCGGACAGCCACAGACCCGGCGAGGTCTGGTACCACCCGCCGTTGAATGCCTGGTTGAGCGTCCACTCGTCGATCGGGCTGAGGGCGCTGGTGCCGTCCCGGTGGGCCCAGGTGACGACCTTCTCCAGTCGCTTGCGGGTCCAGAAGGACGGGAAGGTCGGGCACTGCTTGGAGGTGGCCGTCTTGCAGAGCAGGGTGCGCGGGGTGTCGTACCAGACGCGGTACTTCGCCGGGTCGTCGGAGGCGAAGTCGTCCGCGTCGCACCTGCCGCTGTTCGCGTTGAGGCAGCGCTCTTCGGTCCGGAACTCGACCTTGGCGGCCGGGACCGCGTCGAGGTGGTCCTTGTTCAGGCCGTACTCGATGCTGAGCGGGTAGGAGGCGCGGGCGTACCGGACCGCCGTCTTGTTCGCCTTGTTCTTGGCGTAGTAGTTGTACTCCTGCCGGTAGTTGACGACCATCGCGTTGCCGTGCAGGTCGACGACCTTGTCGAGCTGCCAGGCCCAGGCCTGGTCGCAGAAGGAGTCCTTGAAGGCGTCCGCGTGGCAGGGTTCCTTCGGGTCGTTGCCGAAGACGGGGACGGTCGAGACCGAGTCGGTGTCCGCGTGTCCGCCGCCGACCTTGTCGAGGCCGAAGTAGTACTTGGTGCCGTCGCGGGTGGTGGCGATCCAGTACTCGCCCTTGTCGTCAATACCGCCGCCGTCGCCGTTGTCGGCGCCGGTCTTCCGCTCCACCTTGGTGCCGTCGTCGGAGCGCGGGTGCCACTCTCCGGTGGTGTCGTCGCGGACCAGTTCGACGGTGGTGCCGCCGAGGGTCATCACCGCATTCCAGGATGCCCAGCAAAGGTCGCCGGTCTTCTTCGCCTTGCCTTTGTTGTTGGCGCTGTCACCGTCCTGGTCCTGGCCACAGCCGCGGTACGACCGCTCGATGTGCCCAGTCTCGTACGACCAGCCTTCGCCGATCCAGGAGGTCTGCGGATTGGCGGAGGCCGTCTTGCCGTCCACAGCCTGGGAGTTGTACGAGAAGGCGACAGTCGGCGTCGGGCCCGCGGAGACCGGCGGGGCGTCGATCGCGTACGTGTAGGAGAAGCCACCGGACGACGAGCCGGCCGCCCACGTGCCCGCCGAGGACAGCGGGGTGGCCCGGAAGGAACCGCCCCCTCCGTTGCCGGAGTCGCCCACACCCAGGACCCCGCCGGACCCGGCGGAGGCGGCAGCGCTGACCGCCTTCGCGGAGGTGCCGTGCCAGACGGCCGACTGGACGCTGCCCTGGGAGAGGGCCGCCGCCGCATCGGCCGTGGTGGTGCCGGTCGCGGTGTCTGCGGCCATCGGTGTGGAGAGGTCGAGGGTTGCCTCAACCTTGCTGGCACCCAGGTCGGTGGTCTCGTTGCCGTCCGCGTCCGTGGTGGTGGCGTCAGGCAGTTGGTCGGCCGAGTCGTCGAGGGGCTCGGGAGTGGCGCAGACCTCGTTGTCGGGCTGGGTGAGGAAGCACTCGGGATAGCGGACCAGTTGGAGACGGTCGGACCACTGAGCGCCGAAGTAGTTCTTGAAGTCGGTGGCGTCGATCTGGACCTTGGCGGGCGCCGGGGTGGTCTCGCTGGTGGTGATCTGCATCAGCAGGCCGTTCACGCCGGCCGCGGTGGTGTCGGCCTGGCTGAGGACGTTCACCGACCAGGTGCCCGTGGGCTGCTGAGCCGTGTCGTCGGAGGCCGCGCCGATCTTGACCGGGACCCCGCCGTCGACCTGGACGAGCCCGTCGGGGGCGGCGGCCAGCTTCTCCGGCGTGATGTCGGCGGTGCCGTCGGGACCGGCGGCCGGGATGGCGGTGCTGCCGTCCGGCGGGTCGGTGTCGTCCTGGGCCTGGTCGATGGCGTACTGCCGGGCGTAGCCGTCCGGGGACTGGTCGGCGCCGTCCACCGGGTCGATCGCCGGTACGTCCACCATGGCGGCGACGTCATCGGTCGGGGGAGGTTCGGCGACCGCCCGGCCGTCCAGTACGCCGATGGACAGGGCGAGCGACAGCAACAGGACACCGCCGGGCGCCATGACGCGGCGGATTCCCCGGTGCCAACGCGGACGTGATCGACCGAACACGAAAGGAACCCCCCGGTGGGCGCGGCCGGGCAGTCACCCCGGTCGGCGGTGCGGACGAAGCCGTAAGAAAAGTGTGAGGAAATCAAGAAGATGATCAGCCGGGATTATTGAGTACCTGTGCGCTTCCGCGCCAGAGTGTTCGACCTTGTGTGCGATTGATCACTGAAGGAAACATGACAAGAAGGTCCAACTCCGGTCAGATTGAAGGGAATTAAAGCTGGAATAAGGCACTCCAGCCCTCTTGTACGGCAACAGCCAGCCTCATGGCCCTTGTTCAGTCCCCTTCATCCCTCCATGATCTCCACACGTCCTCCGTGTGCCCCGGCACAGACCACCGGATCACCCGAGCGGGAGGGCCGTTCGCATGTCGCCACCGTCAGAGGGGAAACGGTCCGGTGTCCTCCGCTTCTTGGCCGGGCAGGCTGAGTCAACGTCATCTGCGCCTGTTCGCCGCCCTGTTGGCCCTGCTGCTGGCCTCGGCCACCGCCTGGGTGTTGCTTCCGGACCACGACACGGCCGACGGGGCAGCGGCGAAAGACCCGACCCAGCTTCACCCCCGCACGGAGCCCGAGGCCCGTGCCACGGCCAAGCGCACCGGCCACCCTGTCGAGGTGGTCACCGCCCGCACCGCGAAGACCACCACCTGGGCCAACCCGGACCGCACCCTGACCACCCGGATCCATGTCATGCCGGTGCGCACCAAGGTCGACGGCCAGTGGCGGGCCATCGATCCGACGCTGCGCCGCAGATCCGACGGGAACTGGGCGACGACGGCCACGACGACGCCGGTGGTCCTCTCTGGCGGGAGCAAGAAGAAGGCCGCGTCCTCTGGTGTCAGCCAGGCCGCCTACCTCCACCCGGCAGCGGACACCGACGACACCGCGAGCACTCTCGCCACCCTCACCACGGCAGGCCACACGATCAACCTCACCTGGCCGGGTCCACTCCCCGCACCTGAGGTAGAGAGCAACGAGGCGCTCTACCGCGAGGTGCTGCCGGGCGTGGACCTGGTGCTGGCCGCGACCGACGGCGGCTTCTCCGAGGTGCTCGTCGTCAAGTCCGCCGAGGCCGCGGCCAATCCCGCGCTCAAGACCATCTCCTACGGCCTGACCTCGCCGGACCTGACGATGAAGCTCGACTCCCGCAGCGGATCCGTCCACGCCTACGACGCCGAGGGCAACGACGTCGCGGCCACCCCGACCATGCTGATGTGGGACTCGGCGGGCAAGGACGCCACGACCGACAACCTGACCCATGGTGATGGTGGCCCGGATGACCCCGACCCGACGCCGACGGCAGACGAGGGCGAATCGGCCGGCCCGACATCGGAGGCCGAGGACGACTCCGACGCCGCCCGGCGCAGGGCGAGCGAGGACGAGCACGCCGACACCGACTTCGACGACACCACCCCCGAGCCCACAGCCACCACGGAGACCGACGGGGACACCGCGGCGTCCGCGCCCGCCTCCCCGCCCGCTTCCGAGCCCGACCCGGCGGTCACCCAGCCCGCAGGTGACGAGGAGGCCGTCGTGGTCCCCGAAACAACCGCCATCGACCGCGAGATCCCGGGTCTGACCGGCCCCCAGCCCGGCACCCACACCTCCCGTATCGACCCCTCGCTCGCCTCCGACGGCACCATCACCCTCACACCGGACCAGGACCTGCTGACCGGCGCGACCACGACGTACCCCGTCTTCATCGACCCCAGCACCAACACCGACGCGGGCAACTGGACGACCGCCTACAAGCGGGGTTCCTGGGCCACCGCCACCTTCTTCAACGGCCGCGGATTCAACAAGGGCACCAATGAGGCGCGCGTCGGCTACGAGTCCGACACCTTCGGCAGCAGCCGTTCCTTCTTCACGATGGAGTGGCCGGAGAAAGTGCGCACGACCTCCATCAAGGAGGCCACGCTCAACATGAAGGAGACGTACGCCTGGTCCTGCTCCAAGCGGGACGTCGAGGTGTGGCGGACCGGCGACATCGACAAGAAGACCAGTTGGTCCAATCAGCCCGGCTGGAGCGACCATCTGGACACCAGGTCGTATGCCAAGGGTTACAAGAAGAGCTGCGCGGCAGGGAACACCGTCTTCGACGTCAAGGACGCCGCCCAGTACGCGGCCGACCACAGCTTGAGCCACTGGACGCTGGGTCTGCAGGCGGGCGACGAGGACGACCAGTACGCGTGGAAGAAGTTCCAGGCCACGAACGACAACGCGGGCCCGAGCATCGACGTCACGTTCAACACCAGGCCGAACAAGCCGAGCAAGCTCAAGATGAGTCCGGGCAAGTGCACAACCAGCACGCCCTACGTCACCATCGGCGACAACGACCAGATCACCTTCTCCGCGGCCACCTCGGACCCGGACGGCAAGGACGATCTGAACATCATGCACCTCACCCTGAAGAACACGGGCACGGGCACGGTGTACAACCGGGAAGCGAGCGCCTCGGGCAAGAGCACGACCAGCGTGGTGTTCGACAACACCAACTCCAGCGGTTCCAGTGTGCTCAAGGACGGCACCTACTCCTGGAACGTGTACGTCAAGGACGACATGGGCAGCACCTCGTCCACCAGCTACACCTGCTACTTCAAGCTCGACACCGTGGCCCCGAAGACACCGAAGGTGAGTTCCGCGGACTTCGACGAGGCGGACGTCGACAACGACAGCGGCGAGGACCAGTGGTCCAAGGCCACGTTCGGACAGTCCGGCTGCATGCAGTTCTCCAACTGGGTGACGGACAGGGTCACTCAGTACGCCTACAGCTGGAACAGCACGACGTACGACAAGACCACCAAGATCAGTGACAACAACAGCTGCACCACCAAGTCGGGCGACGTGATCACCGGCAACGCCATCACATCGGTCGTCTCCGTCACCCCACCGCTGGCCGGCCCCGCCATCCTCTACGTCAAGGCCGTCGACGCGGCCGGCAACGAGTCGGTGACCCCCAACTCGTACAAGATCTTCGTAAGCCCGAAGGACCGCGACGAGACCGGCGGCGACATCACCGGTGACGACAAGCCGGACCTCCTGACCATCACCGAGAGCACGGACGACGACGGCGTCGTCCACGACGACCTGCGCGCCTACCCGTCCGGCACCAAGGGCGACCTGTTCATCGGCATGGATCCCTCCTACGGCAAGACCACCAAGAACACCGCCTACGCCGACGGCTGCACCCAGACGGTCAGCTGGAAGGGCGCCCTGATCACCCACCTCGGCGACTACTACCCGGGCGACGGACTCCAGGACCTGGTCGCCCGCATGGGCGACGGCACCCTGTACGTCTACCCCGGTGACGGCTACGGCGGCTTCAACACCTGCGCCCGCCTGCCGATCCTGTTGCCCACCAAGGGCACCGACGCCGGCGGCGCGAGTGTCGACGTCCCCGCGCCGTCCGCCTTCGACCAGATCCTCTCCGCCGGTGACGTCACCGGCGACGACCGCCCGGACCTGTTCGTCACCGCAGGCACCCAGTTCTGGGCCTTCACGGGCTACACCGGTGCGTCCTTCTCCGGGGCCCGGCTGCTCAACGACGGCACCGCCTGGCCGGGCCGTGATCTGGTCAACGTCTCCGACATCACCGGCGACGGCATCGCGGACCTGCTCTACCGGTCCACCAGCGGTCGCGCCCTGCTGCGCCAGGGCAAGGCCGATTCGACGGGCAACGGCCTGGACGTCCTCTCCCTCGCCACGGCCGCCGCCTCCTCGACCGGCACCGACAGCGAGTACGCCGCGAGCGGCTGGGCCCCGACCGACATGCCCCGCCTCCTCGGCATCCCCGACGTCACGGCTGACGGCGTCCCCGACGTCTGGGCCCACATGAGCGACGGCAGCGTGCGGCTGTACTCGGGCGGCAAGTCGGTGGTCGGTGGCTATACGACGGTGATCGGCAACTGGACGGGGAAGCTGGCGTTCGGCTGAGCCGTGGCGACAGACCTCAAAGTGGGGGCGATGACGCCAAACCGTCCTCGCCCCCACCGGAACGCGCCCCGCCACGTGCCGGTACTCCACCGCCCGGCGCCACGCGTGATCAAAGCCCTCAGGCGAAAACCGGGAAGAGAACCAACCCCACCCCACCCGACCGAGCCTCCACAGAACCCCTGGTCACCCGTACGAGTGGCGTTCCTCAACTCAGCTGGATTTGCTGGCGGTTCGCTGGCATATGCTCGCCGCGATCACCTCACCGCAGACATGCGACGGCCCCCGCCGGGACGGCAATCCCAGTGCGAGGGCCTGACCACCAAGGAAGTTAGGGCTTCCCGATGGACACCCAGAACCTTAGCGCGCTCCCGTGCTCCCAGCCGCTGAATCCGCGCGGCGTCACCCACATCAAGGTCCCGCACACGGCCAGGTTCACGGTCGTCGGCAACCACCTCGCCCAGCACCGCCAGCTCTCGCTCACCGCGATCGGACTCGCCCTGCACATCCAGTCGCTGCCGGACCAGGCCCGCATCGACATCAAGACCCTCGCCGACCGCTTCACCGAGGGCGAGACCCGTATCGCCGCCGCCCTGCGTGAGCTGAAGGCCCACGGCTATCTGGCCCAGGTGCGCAAACGGCTCCCCAACGGCCGGGTCGTCACGCACACGGTCTCGTACAACCAACCCCAGGCCCCGTACGTGGAGAACGGCCCCCCTCCCCCCGCGGCCAAGGTTCCACCCCGCCCGGCCTCCGGTGCCGTACCGCCGCCGTCACCGCCCACCGCAGCTGCGCCCGAGCCCACGACACCTGCCCCGCCGTCTCCCTCCCCCGCCTCTAAACCACCGCTCCCTCAACCCCAGACCCCCACCCCGGAGCTCCAGCGTGCCGCGACCGACCTCCTCGCCACGCTCCACCACGACGACCGCCGCCTGCTCCTCGCCGAGCGCGATGTCCGGCGGCTCGCCCCCGCCGTCGCCGCCTGGCTGGAACGCGGCGCTCGCCCCGAAGCCGTACGCCACTCACTGACCTCGAATCTCCCGCGCGACCCCGTACGCCACCCCGCGGCTCTGCTCGCCCACCGGCTCACCGAGTTCCTCCCGGCTCCGGCCCCGCCCGACGCGTCACCCGACGGCAAGCCCGCCCCTGTGCCCCCGATGGGCAACTGCGACGGCTGCGACCGGGGCCTTCGAACCTGGGAGAAGAACGCCCGCTGCCGCGACTGTCGTGAGGCGGGCCACGAAGGACATCACCCCTACCCGAAGCCCGGAGGCACACCCCCGTGAGCGAGCCCACGATCGCGCACACGCGGGAGCGCGCGCTGATGTACGCCGAGCTCCTCGACACCGCCGCCCGGCTCGACACCCTGCGGCGCCTGGAGGACCGGTCTGTCGACCCACACGTGACTGCCGCCATGCACGCGGTCCGATTCGCCGCCACCATCATGTGGCCGACCGCGCCTCACATGCCGCCACCCGGCTACCGCCAGGACAGCGAGGGGATCCTCGAACTCATCGCGCACTGGCGCGAGGCGGCACTCGAAATCGGCGAGTTCGCCCCAACGCCTCCCACACTGCGACTCGTCGGCGACACGGCACCGCCCGCGTAGCCGGCGCGGTCAAGCGCCGGCCACGCAGTCGAACCGGGCGCGTCAGCGCACGTCCACGTGGTCCCCGCCGCTCGTCGTGGCACCCGTCGTGTCGTTGCCGCCGTACGACCAGCGCCAGGTCCCGTCCTTCGACGCGGTGACCGTGGTCTTCAGGGCGCCGGTGCTGCTCGTCGTGACCTTCTTGACCGTGACGAAGGAGCTGGTGCCCGTCTCGCGGAACTGGAGGCTGACCGAACGGCCGCCATAGCCGCGGTACTTCTTCGTCGCCCAGTCCGCCCGGGTGAGCCTGCCGGTGACGGTGATCTTCTTGCCCTTGACCACCGGCTCCGGCGAGGCGTTCACGGTGACCTTCGCCGCCCGCTTGAGCCGGACGGTCAGGGACCGGGTCTCGTGCTCCTCGGCCACGAGGCTCCCGCTGGCCCGGAAGAGGCGCAGGGCCACAGCCGTCTTCCAGGTGGTGGCGTCGCCGTTGGAGTCGACGTGCTCCTGAGAGGGGTGGGGGTCGATGTAGAGGGACCCCTCGCACTCGGCCTTCCGGGCGCTCAGCTCGTAGCAGGTGTAGCTGCCCGGTCCGATGTAGTTGTCACCGGTGTCGGCCGCGTGCTCCAGACCTCCCCGGTAGATGAAGGGGAACGCGTCGTACCGGGACGGGTCGCTCGTGCTGTACCCGGGCGGCAGGGCGATCTTGAAGGTGAGGGGCGGCTCCACCACCTTCGAGGTGCCGACGACGATCGGCTTGCCCTTGTTGATCACGATGTCGGACACGGTGATCCCGGTGTCCTGGGCCTGGGCCGCCGGGGCGTTCAGGAGGGTGAGGGCCAGTGCCCCCACAAGCGCGGCCCCGGTGGCCGTACGTCTGCCAGTGGTCATTACCACCTCTTTCGTGGCGCGGGAAAGGAGCGGCAGACTATCCCATGACCTGATCATGACTTTCCCTCGGCCTACGGCCGGCCGACCAGGGCAACGAAGACGGCGTAGGCGAGCGGGACCGTGAAGGGTGCCGCTGCCGCGAGGCCCAGGCGGCGGGCGGAGTCGTGGCGCTCCCAGGGCGTCGCCCAGCTCGCCGCCACCAGGAACAGGGCCACGCCCAGGCCCGCCAGGAGCATCGGGAAGGCCACACCGTAGCTCGCGTCGAAGCGGTCGGCCCGGGCGTAGGCCACCAGGCACGCGGGGAGCGTGAGCAGGGTCGAGATCAGCGGGGCCGCCCAGGCCCCCTGTGCACGGTCGTCCAGTGAGTTGTCCGGCATGGCACCATCCCAGCGCCCGCCGCGCCCGTCCGCATGAGCGTTCGTACTCAGAACACACGGTCGCCGTGCGGAGTCACGGCGTCAGCCGCTCGCGTTCCGCAGCCGCGCGAACGACGTGTCCAGTCCCCGCTTCAGCAGCCGTGCCGTCGGCCGCTCCACGAACCGGTGCACCAGCCAGCTCAGCACCATGAAGCCGGCGATGACGGAGACGACCAGGAGACGGGCGTCCATCGTGTCGCGGAGCCGGTTGATCAGCGTCGTACCGGCCGCGTAGTGCATCAGGTACAGCGGATACGTGAGCGCGCCCGCCGTCACCAGCCACTTCCAGCGGACCCGGTCCGTGGCGCCGAGGGCGATGGCGACCATGGCCAGCAGGAAGACCGTGAAGATCAGAACACTCCCCCGCCACCCCGATACATGCTCGACCTCGTCGATCCGGATGCCGAGTTCGCGCTGGCCCATCAGCCAGGCCATCGCCAGGATGCCCCACAGCAGCAGATCCTGGCCGAAGCGGTGCATCAGGTAGAGGGACAGGCCCGCGATGAAGTACCAGGCGCCCTCCAGATTGGCGACCAGTTCGAGGAGCGGGAGTTTGGAGATCGGGGCCAGCATGGCCGCGGCGCCCCACACGCAGCAGAAGACGACGACCTTGCGGTAGGTCAGGCCGCTCCACACGACGACCAGGAAGAGGAGGTAGAAGCGCAGCTCCGACCAGAGGGTCCAGTAGACGCCGTCGACGTTCATGACGCCCGAACCCGACTGAAGCATCGTGAAGTTGAGGAGGACGTCACGGGTGCGCAGGCGGTCCCACACGCCCGGCAGGGCCACCAGGACGGCCGTGGTGAAGACGATGGCGAACCAGTACGCCGGGTACAGCCGGATCACCCGGGACGTGAAGAACTGCCGGGGGCTGCGGCCCCAGCAGGACATGCAGATCACGAAACCGCTGATCACGAAGAAGATCTCGACGCCGATCCAGCCGTAGGAGGCGAACCGGAAGACCGTCGGCATGATGTCGGAGACCGGGCGGTCCCAGATGCGGTTGCCGGGCTGGTCGACGCGGTTGGTGCCGGCGTAGTGGTGCACGGCGACCATCAGGGCGGCGAGGAGCCGGATGCCGTCGATGGCGTAGAGACGGCGGCCGGCACGGTCTCGTACGGCGGCGGACCGGGCGGGCCGTACCTGCGCGCTGGGCGCGGCGAGGGGCGGAAGCGGCTGTTGCAGGCCGCCGACGACCCGTCGCGGTATCGACCCTCTGCTCTCCGCGTCCTGCATCGACACCTGCGTGTCCGTCCGTCCTCGTGAGGGAATCCGGGCCGGGAGCGGCCACCGGACGCCTCAGGCTACGACCCTCACAACCACCCCACAGGGTCCAGACAGGAGCATTTCCCCCACCACTGCCGGGGAGTTGCCACAACGCTCGCCGCACCGCTCCGCAAAGTTCCCCGAGGCTTCACTTGACGCCTTGCCGCCACGCCACGTGCGCCCGGATGATCCCGGGCATGAGTGACACCGTCTACTCGGTCATCCCGACCGACCCCCACTGGCAGCCCGACCGCGATGCCGGCGACCGCGCCACAGCGCTCGTGACCCGCCTCGCCCCCGAGGCCGACAGCGGGTTCGACACCGAGATCGACGCCGACTGGTACGACACGGTCACCGCCGTCGACTGCGGCGAGAACCTGATGAAGATCGGCTGCCCGGCCTGCGGGGCGGCCATCGACCCCGAGTGGTACCGCGATCTGATCGAGGCCCACGCCGACGACGGGTTCGCCACCCTCGCCGTCATGGTCCCCTGCTGCGGGGCGGGAACCTCGCTGGACGCCCTGGACTACGACTGGCCCTGCGGGTTCGCCCGGTTCGAGATCGCCGTGTGGAACGCGGACCGGGGGCCGTTCGACGAACGGGAGCTGAGCGCGATCGGGGAGGTTCTCGGGCACCCCGTCCGGCAGATCCGCGCCCGCATCTGAGGCCGACAGGCGAAGCCCGCATCCGAGGCCGGACAGGCGAAGCCCACCTCTGACACCGGGCAGGCGAAAGGGCCCGTACGACCGAAGTCGTACGGGCCCCTTCAGAGACCTACGGGTCTCGGAGACCTGTCAGGTCAAGATCAGGCGGTGATCTTGGTGACCTGGCCGGCGCCGACCGTCCGGCCACCCTCACGGATGGCGAACTTCAGGCCCTCTTCCATGGCGACGGGCTGGATGAGCTCCACCTTCATCTCGGTGTTGTCACCCGGCATGACCATCTCGGTGCCCTCGGGGAGGGTCACGACGCCGGTCACGTCCGTCGTACGGAAGTAGAACTGCGGACGGTAGTTGTTGAAGAACGGCGTGTGGCGGCCACCCTCGTCCTTGGAGAGGATGTAGGCCTGGGCCTCGAACTGGGTGTGCGGCGTGACCGAACCCGGCTTGATGATGACCTGGCCGCGCTCGACGTCCTCGCGCTTGATGCCACGGAGGAGCAGACCGACGTTCTCACCGGCCTGGCCCTCGTCGAGCAGCTTGCGGAACATCTCGATGCCGGTGACCGTGGTGGTGGTCTTCTCGGTCTTGATGCCGATGATGTCGACGGTCTCGTTGACCTTGAGGACACCACGCTCGATACGACCGGTGACGACGGTGCCACGACCGGTGATCGTGAAGACGTCCTCGATCGGCATCAGGAACGGCTTGTCGACGTCACGCTCGGGCTGCGGGATCGCCTCGTCGACGGCGGCCATCAGGTCCAGGACCGACTGGCCCCACTCCTTGTCGCCCTCGAGAGCCTTGAGCGCCGAGACCTTGACGACGGGAACGTCGTCGCCCGGGAACTCGTACTCGGAGAGGAGCTCACGCACCTCGAGCTCGACGAGCTCCAGGATCTCCTCGTCGTCCACCATGTCGGCCTTGTTCAGGGCGACGACGATGTAGGGAACGCCGACCTGGCGGGCCAGGAGCACGTGCTCCTTGGTCTGCGGCATCGGGCCGTCGGTGGCGGCGACCACGAGGATGGCGCCGTCCATCTGCGCCGCACCCGTGATCATGTTCTTGATGTAGTCCGCGTGACCGGGGCAGTCGACGTGGGCGTAGTGACGCGTCTCGGTCTGGTACTCGACGTGCGCGATGGAGATGGTGATACCGCGCTGGCGCTCCTCGGGAGCCTTGTCGATCTGGTCGAAGGCCGAGGCCTCGTTCAGGTCCGGGTACGCGTCGTGCAGCACCTTGGTAATGGCGGCCGTAAGGGTCGTCTTACCGTGGTCGATGTGACCGATGGTGCCGATGTTGACGTGGGGCTTAGTCCGCTCGAACTTCGCCTTCGCCACGGGGTCCTCCTGTGGAGTGGTTCTGAACGCCTTGCTTCATCGGCGCCAGGTGATCTTTGCTGGAAAGCCTCGGCCCGGGGGCACTCCCCCACAATTGCGGGTGAATGCCCCTCCGGGCTCCGGAGTCAAGCCTAAAGCGTGCGAACGCGGTGCGTTACTCGCCCTTGGCCTTCGCGATGATCTCCTCGGCGACGTTCCGCGGAACCTCGGCGTAGGAGTCGAACTGCATCGAGTAGCTTGCGCGACCCGACGTCTTGCTGCGGAGGTCTCCGACGTAGCCGAACATCTCCGAGAGGGGCACGAGGCCCTTCACGACGCGGGCACCGGCCCGCTCCTCCATGGCCTGGATCTGACCACGGCGGGAGTTGATGTCGCCGATGACCTCACCCATGTAGTCCTCGGGCGTGGTGACCTCGACGGCCATCATCGGCTCGAGCAGCACGGGGGACGCCTTGCGCGCGGCCTCCTTGAAGGCCTGCGAGCCGGCGATCTTGAACGCGAGCTCGGAGGAGTCGACCTCGTGGTAGGCGCCGTCGAGAAGCGTGACGCGAACGCCCGTCATCTCGTACCCGGCGAGGATGCCGAACTGCATGGCCTCCTGCGCACCGGCGTCCACCGAAGGGATGTACTCCTTCGGGATACGGCCACCGGTCACCTTGTTCACGAACTCGTACGAGGCGTCGCCGCTCTCGATCGGCTCGATCGCGATCTGCACCTTGGCGAACTGGCCGGTACCACCAGTCTGCTTCTTGTGCGTGTAGTCGACGCGCTCGACGGCCTTGCGGATCGTCTCGCGGTACGCGACCTGCGGCTTGCCGACGTTGGCCTCGACCTTGAACTCACGGCGCATACGGTCGACCAGCACCTCGAGGTGCAGCTCGCCCATACCACCGATGATGGTCTGGCCGGTCTCCTCGTCCGAGTGGACCTGGAAGGAGGGGTCCTCCTCCGCGAGACGCTGGATGGCGACACCCAGCTTCTCCTGGTCACCCTTGGACTTGGGCTCGATGGCGACCTGGATGACCGGCGCCGGGAAGTCCATGGACTCCAGGATCACCGGCTGCTTGTCGTCGGACAGCGTCTCACCGGTGGTGGTCTGCTTCAGGCCCATGACGGCGACGATGTCGCCGGCGCCCACCGACTCGATCTCCTCACGCTTGTTCGCGTGCATGCGGTAGATCTTGCCGATGCGCTCCTTCTTGCCCTTGACGGAGTTCAGCACCGCGGTGCCGGACTCCAGGCGACCGGAGTAGATCCGGACGAAGGTGAGCTTGCCGAGGTGCGGGTCGCTCATGATCTTGAACGCCAGCGCGGACAGCGGCTCCTCGTCGGACGGCTTGCGCTTGACGACGACCTCGGGGTCCTTGACGTCGTGGCCCTCGATGGCCTCGACGTCGAGCGGGGTCGGCAGGTAGCGCACGACCGCGTCGAGCAGGGGCTGGACGCCCTTGTTCTTGAACGCGGTGCCACAGAACACCGGGGTGACCGTGGTGTCCTTCGACTTGCCGGACGCGATGGTGATACGACGGATCGCGGCGTACAGCTGCTCCACGGTGGGCTCCTCGCCCTCCAGGTACAGCTCCATGATCTCTTCGTCGTTCTCCGCGACGGCCTCGATGAGCTTGCCGCGGTACTCCTCGGCAGCCTCGGTGTGCGTGGCCGGGATGTCGACGGTGTCGTACATCTCACCCTTGGCCGCCTCGGCGGACCACACGAGCGCCTTCATGGTGACGAGGTCGACGACACCCTTGAAGTCGGCCTCGGCGCCGATCGGCAGCTGCATGACGAGCGGCTGGGCGCCCAGGCGGTCCGAGATCATGTCCACGCAGCGGTGGAACTCGGCGCCGGTACGGTCCAGCTTGTTGACGAAGCAGATGCGGGGCACGCCGTAACGGTCGGCCTGACGCCACACCGTCTCGGACTGCGGCTCCACGCCGGCAACGCCGTCGAACACCGTCACGGCACCGTCGAGAACGCGGAGCGAACGCTCCACCTCGACGGTGAAGTCGACGTGACCCGGGGTGTCGATGATGTTGATGGTGTGGTCGACGCCCTCGAGCGGCCAGTGACAGGTGGTGGCAGCAGAGGTGATCGTGATGCCACGCTCCTGCTCCTGCTCCATCCAGTCCATGGTGGCGGCGCCGTCGTGGACCTCACCGATCTTGTACGAAACGCCGGTGTAGAACAGGATCCGCTCGGTGGTGGTCGTCTTGCCCGCGTCGATGTGGGCCATGATCCCAATGTTGCGGACCCTGGCCAGGTCAAGCGAAGTGGTAGCCATAAGGCTTCAGTCTTCTCTCGGTCTCGATGGGGTCTGCGACTACCAGCGGTAGTGCGCGAAGGCCTTGTTGGACTCGGCCATCTTGTGCGTGTCCTCGCGCTTCTTGACGGCCGCACCGAGGCCGTTCGAGGCGTCGAGAAGCTCGTTGAGCAGACGCTCGGTCATGGTCTTCTCGCGACGGGCGCGGGAGTAACCGACCAGCCAGCGCAGCGCCAGCGTGTTGGCGCGGCCGGGCTTGACCTCGACCGGCACCTGGTAGGTGGCGCCACCGACACGGCGGGACTTGACCTCAAGGGTCGGCTTGATGTTCTCGAGCGCGCGCTTGAGGGTGATGACCGGGTCGTTGCTGGTCTTCTCGCGCAGGCCCTCCATGGCGCCGTACACGATGCGCTCGGCGGTGGAGCGCTTGCCGTTCAGCAGCACCTTGTTGATCAGGGAGGTGACAAGAGGAGAACCGTAGACCGGGTCGATGATGACCGGGCGCTTCGGGGCGGGGCCCTTACGAGGCATTCTTACTTCTCCTTCTTGGCGCCGTAGCGGCTGCGGGCCTGCTTGCGGTTCTTGACACCCTGGGTGTCGAGCGAACCGCGGATGATCTTGTAACGAACACCGGGCAGGTCCTTCACACGGCCGCCGCGCACGAGCACGATGGAGTGCTCCTGCAGGTTGTGTCCCTCACCCGGAATGTAAGCAGTGACCTCGATCCCGCTGGTCAGACGCACACGCGCGACCTTACGCAGGGCCGAGTTCGGCTTCTTCGGGGTGGTCGTGAACACACGCGTGCAGACGCCGCGACGCTGAGGGGAACCCTCGAGTGCGGGCGTCTTGTTCTTCTCGACCTTGTCCTGCCGGCCCTTGCGGACCAGCTGCTGGATCGTAGGCACTACTTCTCCGGTTTCTGTGTGCCGAATGGTGAAGCTAACCTGGAACGTCGCCGACCCACGCGGTCGGGTGTGTCGAATCCGGCGGACTCCCGCCGCAAGGCGAAAAGGGCGCAGATTACGGTGGCCGCTCAAGGCCCCCCTAGTGCGGTTCAAGGCACGCACGGGAGCCAGGGCACACCCCAGGCACAAGGTCTGAGCGTACCCAGCTCATTCGCTGCGGTCAAAACAGAAGGGCGACGGCACCCTCGCGGAGCGCGCGATGTCAAGCCCCTACGCCGTGGACGATCTTCGATTTCACACGGCGCACACGTGCGGGAAGCCGCTCACCCCGAGGCGAGACCCACCGCGACCAGCAGCGTCATCATGATGGACCAGGCCGCGATCGACAGCCAGCCGAACACAAGCCCGGTCAGCGCCAGCCCGTCACCGCTCTCCCCCGTCCGCTCGATCTCGGCCCGCGCCGTGTGTCCGAGGATCACCGCCGGGATCCCGGTGAACCCGAAGGTCGGCACGCACAGCAGCCCGCACACCGCCGCTCCGACCGCCTTCCCGTTGGCCCGCGGCCGCGGGGCGGGCAGAAAGGTCCGCGGTACGGCCGTGACGGGCGCCGGCTGCGGCACGGGGCCCAGCGGCAGGTCGGACACGAGCAGCGCCAGCTCCCCGACGGTCCGGGCCCGGTACGCCCGCTCCACCCGCTTGTCGAACTCACCCTTCTCCAGCCGCCCCTCCCCGTACCCGGCCCGCAACACGTCGACGGCCCGCTCCCGGTCGGCGTGGGAGGCGAGCATGGCGGCGCTACCGGGGTGGGAGGCAGGGTGGGAGGCGCCGGGCTGCGGAGTCCCGTATCCGGGCCAGGGGCGCGCGACAGGGGCGCCCGCGCCGGTCCAGGGCCTGGCGGCCGGAACGTCCGACGGAGCGTCCCTGCCCGGCTCTGACGGCCACTCGTCCCTGCCCTGCCACGATTGCCACGACGGTTGCGACACGGAGCACCCCCTGAGAGGTCGAATGCCTCCATGATGCTCCAACGCTCCGATATCGGGACAGGTTCCGCCCAGACCACCCCCGTCCACGCCGAAGGGCGGCCACCCCAAAGGGTGACCGCCCTTCAACAAGCGACCCGCTTACTGGTTGTACGGCCCGTAGTCGTAGTCCTCCAGCGGAACAGCCTGGCCGGAGCCCGTGCCGAACGGCGAGTAGTCGATGTCGTCGTAGCCGACGGCCGAGTACATCGCGGCCTTGGCCTCCTCGGTCGGCTCGACCCGGATGTTGCGGTAGCGGGACAGACCCGTACCGGCCGGGATGAGCTTACCGATGATGACGTTCTCCTTGAGGCCGATGAGGCTGTCGGACTTGGCGTTGATCGCCGCGTCCGTCAGGACTCGGGTCGTCTCCTGGAAGGAGGCGGCCGACAGCCAGGATTCCGTCGCCAGCGAGGCCTTGGTGATACCCATCAGCTGCGGACGACCGGAGGCCGGGTGACCGCCCTCCTGGACCACACGACGGTTCTCGGTCTCGAACTTCGAGCGCTCGACCAGCTCGCCGGGCAGCAGCTCGGCGTCACCGGACTCGATGATCGTCACGCGGCGCAGCATCTGCCGGATGATGATCTCGATGTGCTTGTCGTGGATCGACACACCCTGCGAGTTGTAGACCTTCTGGACCTCGCCGACCAGGTGGACCTGGACGGCACGCTGGCCCAGGATGCGCAGCACGTCGTGCGGGTTGGTGGCACCCACGGTGAGCTTCTGGCCCACCTCGACGTGCTCGCCCTCGCTGACCAGGAGTCGGGCGCGCTTCGAGATCGGGAACGCCGTCTCGTCGCTGCCGTCGTCCGGCGTGATGACGATCTTCTTGGTCTTCTCGGTCTCCTCGATCCGCACGCGGCCCTGGGCCTCGGAGATCGGGGCGACACCCTTCGGGGTACGGGCCTCGAAGAGCTCGACGACACGCGGCAGACCCTGGGTGATGTCGTCACCGGCCACACCACCGGTGTGGAAGGTACGCATCGTCAGCTGGGTACCGGGCTCACCGATGGACTGGGCGGCGATGATGCCGACCGCCTCACCGATGTCGACCAGCTTGCCGGTGGCCAGCGAGCGGCCGTAGCACATGGCGCA
The DNA here is from genome assembly GCF_029893805.1 of Streptomyces sp. SAI-135. Classification (NCBI taxonomy): domain Bacteria; kingdom Bacillati; phylum Actinomycetota; class Actinomycetes; order Kitasatosporales; family Streptomycetaceae; genus Streptomyces; species Streptomyces sp. SAI-135. The sequence goes on along the minus strand of NZ_JARXYP010000002.1, from coordinate 5,466,052 downwards.
GGTGCCGACGGCGGACTCGCAGGTCAGGACCGAGCGGGTCTTGACCGTCTCGACACCGTGCTTGACCAGCTCGTCGATGAGCACGTCACCGAGGTCGGTACCGGCCGGGGCCAGCACCTTGCCGTCGACGACGATGTCCTCGGCGAGGCAGCGCGCGTACACGGAGGTCTCGACGTCGTCCGCCTTGCGCAGGACGCCGTCGGCGCCGCGCTCGGCGATCGCGAGCTTGAGGCCACGGTCGGTGCCGCAGTCCTCCTCGCGGATGATGACGTCCTGCGAGACGTCCACCAGACGACGGGTCAGGTAACCCGAGTCGGCGGTACGCAGGGCGGTGTCCGCGAGACCCTTACGGGCACCGTGCGTGGAGATGAAGTACTCCAGCACGGACAGGCCCTCACGGAAGGACGCCTTGATCGGACGCGGGATCGTCTCGTTCTTGGCGTTCGACACCAGACCACGCATACCGGCGATCTGCCGCATCTGCATCATGTTTCCTCGGGCACCCGAGTCAACCATCATGAAGATGGGGTTCGTCTTGGGGAAGTTCTCGTTCATCGCCTCGGCGACCTCGTTGGTCGCCTTGGTCCAGATCGCGATGAGCTCCTGAGTGCGCTCTTCCTTGGTGATCAGACCGCGCTCGTACTGCTTCTGGACCTTCTCGTCCTGCGCCTCGTAGCCCTTGACGATCTCCTTCTTCGCCTCGGGAACGACGACGTCGGAGATGGCCACGGTGACACCGGAACGGGTCGCCCAGTAGAAGCCGGCCGCCTTCAGGTTGTCGAGCGTCGCCGCCACGATGACCTTGGGGTAGCGCTCGGCCAGGTCGTTGACGATCTCGGAGAGCTGCTTCTTGCCCACCGAGTAGTCGACGAAGGGGTAGTCCTCGGGCAGCAGCTCGTTGAAGAGCGCGCGGCCCAGCGTGGTGCGCAGGCGGAACGAGTCCCCCTGCTGCCACTCCGGCTCGCCCTCCTCCTGCGCCGGCGGCGTCCAGCCCCGCGGCGGGATGGTGCCCACCGGGAAGCGGATGTCGATCGGCGACTGGAGCGCCAGCTCGCCGGCGTCGAACGCCATGATCGCCTCGGCCGTGGAGCCGAACGCACGGCCCTCGCCCTTGGTGTCACGCAGTTCGCCGTCGGTGGTGAGGAAGAACAGACCGAGGACCATGTCCTGGGTCGGCATCGTCACCGGACGGCCGTCGGCGGGCTTGAGGATGTTGTTCGAGGACAGCATCAGGATGCGGGCCTCGGCCTGCGCCTCCGCGGACAGCGGCAGGTGCACGGCCATCTGGTCACCGTCGAAGTCCGCGTTGAACGCGGTGCAGACGAGCGGGTGGATCTGGATGGCCTTGCCCTCGACCAGCTGCGGCTCGAAGGCCTGGATGCCGAGGCGGTGCAGGGTGGGAGCACGGTTCAGCAGAACCGGGTGCTCGGCGATGACCTCTTCGAGGACGTCGTACACGACCGTGCGGCCGCGCTCCACCATGCGCTTGGCGCTCTTGATGTTCTGCGCGTGGTTCAGGTCGACCAGGCGCTTCATCACGAACGGCTTGAACAGCTCCAGCGCCATCGCCTTCGGCAGACCGCACTGGTGCAGCTTCAGCTGCGGACCGACGACGATCACGGAACGCGCGGAGTAGTCCACACGCTTGCCGAGCAGGTTCTGACGGAAACGACCCTGCTTGCCCTTCAGCATGTCGCTGAGGGACTTCAGCGGGCGGTTACCGGGACCGGTGACCGGACGGCCGCGACGACCGTTGTCGAAGAGGGCGTCAACAGCCTCCTGAAGCATGCGCTTCTCGTTGTTGACGATGATCTCGGGCGCGCCGAGGTCGAGGAGCCTCTTCAGACGGTTGTTGCGGTTGATCACACGGCGGTACAGGTCGTTGAGGTCGGAGGTCGCGAAGCGGCCACCGTCCAGCTGCACCATCGGGCGAAGGTCCGGCGGGATGACCGGGACGCAGTCGAGGACCATGCCCTTGGGGCTGTTGGAGGTCTGCAGGAAGGCAGACACGACCTTCAGCCGCTTCAGCGCACGGGTCTTCTTCTGGCCCTTGCCGGTACGGATGATCTCGCGGAGGCGCTCGGCCTCCTCGTCCAGGTCGAAGGACTCCAGGCGCTTCTGCAGCGCCGCGGCACCCATCGAACCGTCGAAGTACGTGCCGAAGCGGTCCCGCAGCTCGCGGTAGAGCAGCTCGTCACCTTCGAGGTCCTGGACCTTGAGGTTCTTGAAGCGGGTCCACACCTCGTCGAGACGGTCGATCTCGCGCTGGGCGCGGTCGCGCAGCTGCTTCATCTCGCGCTCGGCACCCTCGCGCACCTTGCGGCGCACGTCGGCCTTGGCGCCCTCGGCCTCCAGCTCGGCCAGGTCGCTCTCCAGCTTCTTGGCGCGGGCCTCGAGGTCGGCGTCCCGGCGGTTCTCGACCTGCTGGCGCTCCACGGAGACGTGCGCCTCCAGGGAGGGCAGGTCACGCGTGCGGCGCTCCTCGTCGACGTACGTGATCATGTACGCCGCGAAGTAGATGACCTTCTCGAGGTCCTTGGGAGCCAGGTCGAGCAGGTAGCCCAGACGCGACGGGACGCCCTTGAAGTACCAGATGTGCGTGACGGGGGCGGCCAGTTCGATGTGGCCCATCCGCTCACGACGCACCTTGGCGCGAGTGACCTCGACGCCGCAGCGCTCGCAGATGATGCCCTTGAACCGGACACGCTTGTACTTGCCGCAGTAGCACTCCCAGTCCCGGGTCGGACCGAAGATCTTCTCGCAGAAGAGTCCGTCCTTCTCGGGCTTGAGGGTGCGGTAGTTGATGGTCTCGGGCTTCTTGACCTCGCCGTGGCTCCACTGACGGATGTCGTCAGCGGTGGCCAGACCGATCCGGAGCTCATCGAAGAAGTTGACGTCGAGCACTATGCGTCAATCCCTCTCAGGGTTGTAAGTCTTGGGGTCTGATACGGGGGTCCTGGGGCCGGCCGGAGGTTCCTCACCAGGTCCTCCGGCCGGACTCCCGTCAGACCTCTTCGACGCTGCTCGGCTCGCGCCGGGACAGGTCGATGCCGAGCTCCTCCGCCGCGCGGAAGACGTCCTCGTCGGTGTCACGCATTTCGATGGACATACCGTCGCTGGACAGCACCTCCACGTTCAGGCAGAGAGACTGCATCTCCTTGATGAGCACCTTGAAGGACTCGGGGATGCCGGGCTCGGGGATGTTCTCGCCCTTGACGATGGCCTCGTAGACCTTCACGCGGCCGGTGACGTCGTCGGACTTGATGGTCAGCAGCTCCTGGAGGGCGTAGGCGGCGCCGTATGCCTCCAGCGCCCACACCTCCATCTCACCGAAGCGCTGGCCACCGAACTGGGCCTTACCACCCAGCGGCTGCTGGGTGATCATCGAGTACGGACCGGTCGAGCGGGCGTGCAGCTTGTCGTCGACCAGGTGGTGCAGCTTGAGGATGTACATGTACCCGATCGAGATCGGGTCCGGGAACGGCTCACCGGAGCGGCCGTCGAACAGCCTCGCCTTGCCGGTCGGCTGCACCATGCGCTCGCCGTCCCGGTTCGGGATGGTGTGCTGGAGCAGACCGGCCAGCTCGTCCTCGCGGGCACCGTCGAAGACCGGGGTCGCGACGTTGGTGCCGGGGGCGACGGAGTCGGCGCCGATCGCCTGGAGGCGCTGCGCCCAGTCCTCGGCGAGGCCGGAGACGTCCCAGCCGCGGCTGGCGAGCCAGCCGAGGTGGATCTCCAGGACCTGTCCCGGGTTCATTCGGGACGGCACACCCAGCGGGTTGAGGATGATGTCGACCGGGGTCCCGTCCTCGAGGAACGGCATGTCCTCGATGGGCAGGATCTTGGAGATGACACCCTTGTTGCCGTGCCGGCCGGCGAGCTTGTCACCGTCGGTGATCTTGCGCTTCTGCGCCACGTACACGCGCACCAGCTGGTTCACACCGGGGGGAAGCTCGTCGCCCTCCTCGCGGTCGAAGACGCGGACGCCGATGACCTTGCCGGTCTCGCCGTGCGGCACCTTCAGCGAGGTGTCACGGACCTCACGGGCCTTCTCACCGAAGATCGCGCGCAGCAGGCGCTCCTCGGGCGTCAGCTCGGTCTCGCCCTTGGGCGTGACCTTGCCGACGAGGATGTCACCGGCGATGACCTCGGCACCGATGCGGATGATGCCGCGCTCGTCGAGGTCGGCGAGGACCTCCTCGGAGACGTTCGGGATGTCCCGGGTGATCTCCTCGGGGCCGAGCTTGGTGTCACGGGCGTCGACCTCGTGCTCCTCGATGTGGATCGAGGAGAGGACGTCGTCCTGCACGAGGCGCTGCGACAGGATGATCGCGTCCTCGTAGTTGTGACCCTCCCACGGCATGAACGCCACGAGCAGGTTCTTGCCCAGCGCCATCTCGCCGTTCTGGGTGGCCGGACCGTCGGCCAGGACCTGGCCCTCGATGATCCGGTCGCCCTCGTTGACGATGACCTTCTGGTTGACCGAGGTGCCCTGGTTGGAGCGGGCGAACTTGGCCAGGCGGTACGTGATGTACGTGCCGTCGTCGTTGGCGGTGGTGATGTAGTCCGCGGAGACCTCCTGGACCACACCCGCCTTCTCGGCCTTGACCACGTCGCCGGCGTCGACGGCGGAGCGGTACTCCATGCCGGTGCCGACGAGCGGGGACTCGCTCTTGATGAGCGGCACGGCCTGACGCATCATGTTCGCGCCCATGAGGGCACGGTTGGCGTCGTCGTGCTCGAGGAACGGGATCATGGCGGTCGCGACCGACACCATCTGGCGCGGCGAGACGTCCATGTAGTCGACGTCGTCCCCGGGGACGTAGTCGACCTCGCCGCCACGACGGCGGACCAGGACCCGGGCCTCCTCGAACCGCATGTCGTCGTTGAGCGTGGCGTTGGCCTGCGCGATGACGAAGCGGTCCTCCTCGTCGGCCGTCAGGTAGTCCACCTCGTCGGTGACCTGACCGTCGACGACCTTGCGGTACGGCGTCTCCACGAAACCGAACGCGTTGACGCGGCCGTAGGAGGCGAGCGAACCGATCAGACCGATGTTCGGGCCTTCGGGCGTCTCGATCGGGCACATGCGGCCGTAGTGGGACGGGTGCACGTCACGGACCTCGAAGCCGGCCCGCTCACGGGAGAGACCACCCGGGCCAAGAGCCGACAGACGGCGCTTGTGGGTGAGACCCGACAGCGGGTTGTTCTGGTCCATGAACTGCGACAGCTGGCTGGTGCCGAAGAACTCCTTGATGGAGGCGACGACCGGCCGGATGTTGATCAGGGTCTGCGGCGTGATCGCCTCGACGTCCTGGGTCGTCATGCGCTCGCGGACGACGCGCTCCATACGAGCCAGACCCGTGCGGACCTGGTTCTGGATGAGCTCGCCGACGCTGCGCAGACGACGGTTGCCGAAGTGGTCGATGTCGTCGGTCTCGACGACGATCGTGGTGCCGCTGTCACCCGTGGTCTCGGTCTCGCCCGCGTGCAGCTTCACCAGGTACTTGATCGTCGAGATGATGTCCTCGACGGTCAGGATGCCCGCGTCCAGCGGAGCGTCCGCACCCAGCTTCTTGTTGACCTTGTAGCGGCCGACCTTGGCGAGGTCGTAGCGCTTGGGGTTGAAGTAGAGGTTCTCCAGAAGGGTCTGGGCGGCCTCACGCGTGGGCGGCTCGCCCGGACGCAGCTTGCGGTAGATGTCGAGCAGCGCGTCGTCCTGGCCCTGGGTGTGGTCCTTCTCCAGGGTGGCGCGCATCGACTCGTACTCGCCGAACTCCTCGAGGATCTGCTCGGTGGTCCAGCCGAGAGCCTTCAGGAGGACGGTGACGGACTGCTTGCGCTTGCGGTCGATGCGGACACCGACCATGTCGCGCTTGTCGATCTCCATCTCCAGCCAGGCACCCCGGGACGGGATGATCTTGGCCGAGAAGATGTCCTTGTCGGACGTCTTGTCGATGGAGGAGTCGAAGTAGACACCCGGCGAGCGGACCAGCTGCGACACCACGACACGCTCGGTGCCGTTGATGACGAAGGTGCCCTTGTTGGTCATGAGCGGGAAGTCGCCCATGAAGACCGTCTGGGACTTGATCTCGCCGGTCTCGTTGTTGGTGAACTCCGCCGTCACGAAGAGCGGGGCGGCGTACGTGAAGTCGCGCTCCTTGCACTCGTCGATGCTGTTCTTCGGCGGTTCGAAGCGGTGGTCGCGGAACGTCAGCGACATCGACCCGGAGAAGTCCTCGATCGGGGAGATCTCCTCGAAGATCTCCTCCAGACCGGACTTGGTGGGGACGTCCTGACCGGACTCCAGAGCCTCCTCGACCCGACTCTGCCAGGCGGTGTTCCCGAGCAGCCAGTCAAAGCTCTCGGTCTGCAGCGCGAGCAGGTTGGGAACCTCGAGAGGCTCCTTGATCTTTGCAAAGGAGATGCGCAGCGGGGCGGTGCTGGCGCCGTTGTTCGTATTCGCGGTCGAGGCAGTGCGCGAGGCGGCCAAGAGGGGGTCCTTCCGAGGGCTCGGACTCACTACGCGCTCCCCGGGCCCTCCTCCGCGGCACAGAGGACAGGTCTCTCCGATTTGGCCAAAGGGCCAGGTCAGAGATGGTCCGGTCATCGATGCTGAGGCGAGGGCAGACCCCTGGTGACGGGCAGGGGACAGCTAACAGGCAGCGCAAAGGGTCAGTGTAGCCACTTGGCGCACTGATGTCCAGTCCCGCTTTTCTGCCCGGTCTTCAAAAACTCTCGCTGCCCTCAACGTCCTCGGCATGGTGCCCTCAACGCACGTTGATACTGCCCTCTTCGTCGCCGATCCATGCCTCGGATTCGGACCGTTCTGACGACGCGTCCTGAGAATTGCGCGCTGCGTGCGGTTCGTCAAGGCCCCCCTTCCCGAACCTGGGGTTCCGGGAGACACGACGAAGATCACCATACCCCTCGCCCACGAGGTGGCAAGGCAACCGTGACCGCGCCTCCAGGAACGCCGAAGAGCGACCACCCGGATGGATGATCGCTCTTCGGTGCTTGCGCGTTACAGGCCCAGCGGGACCTGTGCGGTGTTACTTGACCTCGACGGAGGCGCCGGCGCCCTTGAGGGACTCGGCGGCCTTCTCGGCGGCGTCCTTGGCGACCTTCTCGAGGACGGGCTTCGGGGCGCCGTCCACGAGGTCCTTGGCCTCCTTCAGACCCAGGGAGGTCAGCTCACGCACGACCTTGATGACCTGGATCTTCTTGTCGCCGGCACCGGTGAGGATGACGTCGAACTCGTCCTTCTCCTCCTCGGCCGGGGCGGCGGCGGCCGGACCGGCCGGGCCCGCGACGGCGACGGCCGCGGCGGCGGTGACGTCGAACTTCTCCTCGAAGGCCTTCACGAACTCGGAGAGCTCGATGAGGGTCATCTCCTCGAACTGCGCGAGCAGGTCTTCCTGGCTGAGCTTCGCCATGATGGGCGATCCTTCCACTAATTTCGGCAGGTGCCGGATGTATCGAAACGGCGGGCGTACTTACGGCCCGCTACGACCCGCGCCTCAGGCGGCACGGATCAATGCGCGAGCCGAGTTACTCGGCACCGCCCTGCTCGTCCTGCTTGGCGCGAAGCGCGTCCACGGTGCGGACGAGCTTCGACGGGAGCGCCTGGAAGACCTGAGCAGCCTGAGTCTGCTTGCCCTTGAAGGCGCCCGCCAGCTTGGCGAGCAGAACCTCGCGGGACTCGAGGTCCGCGAGCTTCTTGATCTCATCGGCGGACAGCGCCTTGCCGTCAAGGACACCGCCCTTGATGACGAGGTTCGGGTTGTCCTTGGCGAAGTCACGAAGACCCTTCGCCGACGTCACCGGGTCACCGGTGATGAAGGCAACCGCCGTCGGACCGTTGAACAGGTCGTCGAGCGTCGAGATCCCGGCCTCGTTGGCCGCGATCTTGGTCAGCGTGTTCTTCACCACGGCGTACTGGGCGTCTTCACCGAGCGAACGACGCAGCGTCTTGAGCTGCGCCACGGTGAGACCCCGGTACTCGGTCAGCACGGCGGCGTTCGAGCTGCGGAACTGCTCCGTCAGCTCGGCTACCGCGGCAGCCTTGTCGGGCCTTGCCATAGAGCGTCGGCCTCCTTCCGGGTGATGAGGACCGCTCAGAAGGGGCTGCACAAAACGAAACGCCCCGGCGCAGGCGCACGGGGCGTAGCTCGACCGCAATCACCTGCACAAGGCACGTGTCTCCGGGAGCACATCCACAGTCACCTGCGCGGGTCGTCCGCAGTCTTCAGCGGATCCTTCGGCCACCGCTCCCTCTTACGAGGACACGGCAACGACCAGCGGTCTTTGGCTTCTGTAGGAGCGTACGTGACCGGATCCCTGTCAAGCAAATCCGGTCCTGTGGCGCTCAGCTGTTCTGGAGTTCCTTCATCATCTCGGCCAGGTCGGCGGTCTCGCCCGCGGGCGGCGCCGTGACGGTCACCGGCTTGTTGTAGTCGAGGAAGGTGAAGGTCATGTCGAACTTGCCCTTGTCGGCGTCGCCCTGCATGCGGAACTGCTTGGCGTGGTCCTCGTCGTCGACCCACATGTCCATCGTGAACTTGTCCAGACCGAGCTTCTCGATCTGTTCCATGCTCTTCTCGCGCTGCTCACGGACCGTCTTGTCGGCGTCCTTGAAGGAGGCCTTGAGCTCGGCCAGCGTGACGTCGCCCGAGTAGTGGGTGGTCTCGACCCCGTCGACGGTCTCGGTGCCGACCTTCTTCACGTCCTTGGCGCCGTTGAGGAAGGAGGACATGGAGGCCGGGTTCTGGTCGGCCTGGCCGGCGCCGGACGCGGCCGCGCCGAGGTCACCGTCCTTGCCGAGCGAGGACAGGTCGAACTTCATCCACTTCTTGCCGTCCATCTCCTTGGCCATGTCGGCGTTGCCGCCGATGTACATGGCCTTGTCGACGAGGCGGATCTCCGCGGAGCCCTGGCCGGCCGCGGTCATCTTCATGCTCATCGCGATGTCGGGCTTGGTCCGCATGGCGGCCTCGGCGTTGACCTGCCCCTGGCCGGGCATCTCGCCCTTCATGCGGTAGTGGAAGGAGGTGATCTCCTCCGTGTTCTTCGCCGCCTTGGCGACAGCCGCCGCGGGCGTCATCTCGGGCGACTCGTCGCCTCCCTTGGAACAGCTCACCGCACCCGCGGCGAGGGCCACGGCGGCGAGGCCGGCGCCGATGGTCCGGCGGCGTACAGCGGAACGTCGTACAGAAGTAGCCATTGATTCCCCCCAAGGAACACATGGTCGATTCACAGCAAGACCGCGAGCTTATCCGAGCGGGACGTGAGTGGTCCGCGAATTCCCTGTGGCTCAGGTGGGGTTGGTGCTCGACTGTGACAGGAGGTTCTTGAAGTCCTCGGTGTCGGCGGCCGGCGGCCTGCGCACGGCGACCTTGACGCCGTAGTCGCTGTAGTGGGCGGTCTGGGTCACCGTGCCGTTCGCCGTGCTGGTCCTCTCGACCTTCTTGACCAGCAGGTCCTTGTCGTTGATCCAGATGTCGACGGTCTCGGCGGTGACGTCGGCGTCCTGGAGGCGCTGCCGGAGCTCGGTGTCGGTGACCTGCCCGACGGCCACGGTGCCGGAGTAGTGCGTGGTGCGCCGGCCGTGCACGGTCTCCCGGCCGAGCGCGCGCACGTCGTCGGAGTCCAGCAGCAGCCGCACCGACTGGTCGGGGGTGGTGGAGCGCATCTGGTCGGCGAGCTCGGCGCCGCCGCCGAGGGCCTTCAGGTCGTCGTAGGCGTACCTGAGCCAGTGCTTGCCGCCCGTCTTGGCGGCGAAGGTCTCCCCCATGCGCGCGTAGTAGGCGTCGGAGAGGTAGCGGGCCTCCATGGAGGTGACGCCGAGGCCGCGCATGGTCTCGGCCGCGGTGCCGCCGGTGTAGTCGATGACGAGGGAACCGCAGAGGCCGTCCCGCCAGCCGAGGACACCGTCCGCGGTGAGGGACAGCTGGGTGCCCATCACGGTGGTGGAGCTCACCCGGGCGCTGCGGGCCCGCTCGGTGGCGCGCTCAGCGGTGCGCAGGGCCGGGAGGGCGGCGGGCGCCGGGGTCGCGGGCGCCTCCTGCGCCGGCCGGTCGGCGGAGCCGGAGGACGTACAGGCGGCGAGTCCCGCCAGTGCGGCGGCCGTCGTGAGCCAGGCCGTCGTCCTCTTCATGCGTCCCCCTGGTGCAAGTGCCCTGCTCGCACGCTAACCCAGAGCACAGTCCCCGCACATGGGAACGGGCCCCGCACCTCGAAAGGTGCGGGGCCCGTGAACCTGCCGGTGTCTCAGACCGCGGCCGGGTCCTCCTCGACGAGGAGGTTGCGGGTGCGGTTGGAGTCGACCGGGATGCCGGGGCCCATCGTGGTGCTGATGGCGGCCTTCTTGATGTAGCGGCCCTTGGCGGCGGACGGCTTCAGACGGAGGATCTCCTCCAGGGCCGCGCCGTAGTTCTCCACCAGCTTGGTGTCGTCGAACGACGTCTTGCCGATGATGAAGTGCAGGTTCGAGTGCTTGTCGACGCGGAACTCGATCTTGCCGCCCTTGATGTCGGTGACAGCCTTGGTGACATCGGGGGTGACGGTGCCGGTCTTGGGGTTCGGCATGAGGCCACGGGGACCGAGCACGCGGCCGAGGCGGCCGACCTTGCCCATGAGGTCCGGGGTGGCGACGACGGCGTCGAAGTCCAGACGGCCCTTCGACACCTCGTCGATGAGCTCGTCGGCGCCGACGATGTCGGCGCCCGCGGCACGAGCGGCCTCGGCACGGTCACCGGTCGCGAAGACCAGGACCCGGGCGGTCTTACCGGTGCCGTGCGGGAGGTTCACGGTGCCACGGACCATCTGGTCGGCCTTGCGCGGGTCGACACCCAGACGGAAGGCGACCTCGACGGTGCCGTCGAACTTGGTCGTGGAGGTCTCCTTGGCGAGACGGACGGCCTCGAGCGGGGCGTACAGCTTCTCCCGGTCGATCTTCTCGTCCGCAGCGCGAAGGGCCTTGCTGCGCTTGCTCACAACTGCTCCTGTGTGTTCTGAAAGGAGTCGTGGTACGGGCCGAGCAGGCCCTGCCACTTCTGCTTGGGGTGTACGAGGGGGGTGGGGCTCAGCCCTCGACCGTGACGCCCATGGAACGCGCGGTACCGGCGATGATCTTCGCGGCGGCGTCCAGGTCGTTGGCGTTGAGGTCGGGGAGCTTGGTGGTGGCGATCTCGCGGACCTGCGCCTCGGTGATCTTGGCGACCTTGGTCTTGTGCGGCTCGCCGGAGCCCTTCTCGATGCCCGCGGCCTTGAGGATCATCTTCGCGGCCGGCGGCGTCTTGGTGATGAAGGTGAAGGAGCGGTCCTCGTAGACCGTGATCTCCACCGGGATCACCCAGCCACGCTGCGACTCGGTCGCGGCGTTGTAGGCCTTGCAGAACTCCATGATGTTCACGCCGTGCTGACCCAGCGCGGGGCCGACCGGCGGAGCCGGGTTGGCGGCACCGGCCTGGATCTGGAGCTTGATGAGCCCCGTGACCTTCTTCTTCTTGGGAGGCATAGCTCTCCGGGTCCTTTCGATTCGGGTCCTGCCTGCGCGCGGGGACCACCCGAACGCAGGCATACCGCACAACGATAACGGGTATAGATGCGCGGCCAAAAACCGAGCAGGTCAGACGAGCTGTGACAGCCCGCCTGACCTGGTCGGAAGCTCTGTCCGGAAGACGTCAGTTCTTCTGGATCTGGTCGAAGCTCAGCTCGACCGGGGTCTCGCGACCGAAGATCTCCACCAGACCCTTGACCTTCTTGGAGTCGGCGTTGATCTCGTTGATGGTCGCCTGGAGGGTGGCGAACGGGCCGTCGGTGACGGTGACCGAGTCGCCGACCTCGAAGTCCAGGACCTGGACCTCGACCTTGCGGGCCGGAGCCGGCTTGCCCTCGGCCTCGGCGGCCTCGCGGGCGGCCTTCTCCTCGGCCTCCGGGGCGAGCATCTTGACGATCTCGTCCAGGGTCAGCGGGTACGGGTCGTAGGCGTTGCCCACGAAGCCGGTGACGCCCGGGGTGTTGCGGACGACGCCCCAGGACTCGTTCGTCAGGTCCATGCGGACGAGAACGTAGCCGGGGAGCTTGTTCTGGCGGATCGTCTTGCGGTCGCCGTTCTTGATCTGGACGACCTCTTCCTGCGGCACCTCGGCCTGGAAGATGTAGTCCTCGACGTTCAGCGAGACGGCACGCTGCTCGAGGTTGGTCTTCACGCGGTTCTCGTAACCGGCGTAGGTGTGGATGACGTACCACTCGCCGGGCAGGGTCCGCAGTTCCTCGCGCAGGGCGGCGACGGGGTCGACCGGCTCGGCCGGCTCCTCCTCGGCGTCCGCCTCTTCCTCGTCCTCGACGGCCTCGACGTCGCCGCCGGACTCGTCCTCGACATGGAGGGCGGATTCCTCGGCGGGCTCGCCGGCCTCGGCGTCGGCAGCCTCGACCTCGTCCGGGTCCTCGTCCGCGCCCTCGACGATGTCGAGCTCGTCGTCGACAGACTCGTCGGGCTCGATGGCGTCGTTCAGGTTCTGGTCAGACACGGTGGCTGCTTCTTCCTGGATACATGGGGTGGAACACGCGAAAAGGGGCGCCGGTAACCTCGGCGCCCTTCGCTCTGTGCTCAGCCGAATACGTACTTGGTGGCGTGGTTGAGTCCATAGTCAATCACGGTCACCAGGCCGATCATGACGAGTACGAAGACGATCACCACGGTCGTGTACGTCGTCAGCTGGTTCCGCGACGGCCAGACGACCTTGCGGAGTTCTGCGACGATCTGCCGGTAGAAGGTCGCAAGACGCTTCAGCGGGCCCTTCTTGGCACGCTTGCCGCCCTTACGGGCCTTCTTCTTGGACTCCGGCACTTCGTCCTGGGCGCCAGGCGTGTCGATGGAGCCCACGGCATCCGCCATTCGTCCTCACCTGTTCCCGGGTCGTGGCCGTGCCGCGCCCGGTTGGAGCCGCACGGCGGTGCATTGCTGTACGTACATGCGCACACATCCTGGCGAAGGTGTGTGTAGCAGGGCCGGAGGGACTTGAACCCCCAACCGCCGGTTTTGGAGACCGGTGCTCTACCAATTGAGCTACGACCCTTTGTGTGTCCCCCAACGTACCGCATCCGACCGGGTGCTCGGTGTGCACCTGGCGGGGCGGCTGCTGAAGGCCAACGAGGTGAGAGTGTACGTGGTCCGCGGCCCCTCGTCGAACAGAAAGCCCCCGTAGGGGCTTTGGGGACGGAAGATCGCCCAGCGTGCGGGGCGGATCCGGACGGTTGTTCAGCTGTTGTTCAGTCTGTGAAACCAGTGTGCCGGGGAAGTTTCCGGTCTGGAACGATGGGCCCCATGAGCGCTGCAACCCCTCCCACCGAGCGCCGGGTCTCCGCCCGAGTCGGCGCGATCTCCGAGTCCGCCACCCTCGCCGTGGACGCCAAGGCCAAGGCCCTCAAGGCCGCGGGGCGGCCGGTGATCGGCTTCGGCGCCGGTGAGCCGGACTTCCCGACCCCGGACTACATCGTCCAGGCCGCGATCGAGGCCTGCTCGAACCCGAAGTACCACCGCTACACGCCGGCCGGCGGCCTGCCCGAGCTGAAGGCCGCGATCGCCGCGAAGACGCTGCGCGACTCCGGCTACGAGGTCGACCCGTCCCAGATCCTGGTGACCAACGGCGGCAAGCAGGCGATCTACGAGGCCTTCGCCGCCATCCTCGACCCGGGCGACGAGGTCATCGTCCCGGCGCCGTACTGGACCACCTACCCGGAGTCGATCCGGCTGGCCGGCGGTGTCCCGGTGGAGGTCGTCGCCGACGAGACGACCGGCTACCGGGTCTCCGTCGAGCAGCTGGAGGCGGCCCGCACCGAGAAGACGAAGGTCGTCCTCTTCGTCTCCCCCTCCAACCCCACCGGCGCCGTCTACAGCCAGGCCGACGCCGAGGCGATCGGCCGCTGGGCCGTCGAGCACGGCCTGTGGGTGCTGACCGACGAGATCTACGAGCACCTCGTCTACGGCGACGCGAAGTTCACCTCGCTGCCCGCGCTCCTGCCCGAGCTGCGCGACAAGTGCGTCGTGGTCAACGGTGTCGCGAAGACGTACGCCATGACCGGCTGGCGGGTGGGCTGGATCATCGGCCCGAAGGACGTCGTCAAGGCCGCGACCAACCTCCAGTCGCACGCCACCTCCAACGTGTCGAACGTCGCGCAGGTCGCCGCCCTCGCCGCGGTCTCCGGCAACCTCGACGCGGTGGCGGAGATGCGCACGGCCTTCGACCGCCGGCGCAAGACGATCGTCCGGATGCTGAACGAGATCGACGGCGTGCTCTGCCCCGAGCCCGAGGGCGCGTTCTACGCCTACCCGTCGGTCAAGGACCTGCTCGGCAAGGAGATCCGCGGCAAGCGCCCGCAGGACACCGTCGAGCTGGCCGCGCTGATCCTGGAGGAGGCCGAGGTCGCGGTGGTCCCGGGCGAGGCCTTCGGCACGCCGGGCTATCTGCGGCTGTCGTACGCCCTGGGTGACGAGGACCTCGTCGAGGGCGTCAGCCGGATCCAGAAGCTGCTCGCGGAGGCGCGCGACTGAGGTCGCCGTACCGGAAGCACCCCCTCCTGTGAGGGGGTGCTTTTTTGTGCGAGCAAGACCACTAAAGGGGAAAGTGGTACCGGGACGGCTGTGGCGTGCGGCAGGATCCTGGGATGGAGCGTGTACGTGATGTCTCTGAGCTGCCGAAAGCCCATCTGCATCTGCACTTCACCGGATCGATGCGGCCGGGGACGGTTCTGGAACTGGCCGACAAGTACGGCGTACGACTGCCCGAGGCGCTGGTCGACGCACTGACCAGCGGAGAACCGCCGAGGCTGCGGGCCACGGACGAACGGGGCTGGTTCCGGTTCCAGCGGCTGTACGACGCGGCGCGCTCGTGCCTCAGGGAGCCCGAGGACATCCGGCGGCTGGTGCGGGAGGCCGCGGAGGAGGACGTCCGCGACGGGTCGGGGTGGCTGGAGATCCAGGTCGACCCGACGTCGTACGCGCCCCGGCTGGGCGGGCTGATCCCGGCGCTGGAGATCATCCTGGACGCGGTGGAGACGACCTCTCGGGAGACCGGGCTCGGCATGCGGGTGCTGGTCGCCGCGAACCGGATGAAGCACCCCCTGGACGCCCGCACCCTGGCCCGGCTGGCGGTGCGGTACGCGGACCGGGGTGTGGTCGGCTTCGGGCTCTCCAACGACGAACGCCGGGGCATGGCACGGGACTTCGACCGGGCCTTCCACATCGCGCGCGAGGGCGGACTGCTGTCGGCGCCGCACGGCGGCGAGCTGGCCGGTCCGTCGTCGGTACGGGACTGCCTCGACGACCTGGACGCGCACCGCATCGGTCACGGGGTGCGCGCGGCCGACGACCCCCGGCTGCTGAAGCGGCTGGCGGACCGGCAAGTGACGTGTGAGGTGTGCCCGGCCTCGAACGTGGCCCTCGGGGTCTACGAGAAGCACGAGGACGTGCCGCTGCGGCGGCTCTTCGAGGCCGGTGTGCCGATGGCGCTGGGCGCCGACGACCCGCTGCTGTTCGGGTCCCGGCTGGCAGCGCAGTACGAGATCGCGCGGCGGTATCACGGCTTCTCGGACGCGGAACTGGCGGAGCTGGCCCGGCAGTCGGTACGGGCCTCGGCGGCGCCGGAGGACGTGAAGGCGAAGCTGTTGTCGGGGGTGGACGACTGGCTGAACCACCCGGTCGACTGAAGCGGGCCTGGAGCGTGGACGGGGAGCGGGCCTGGGCGGCTACAGGCTGACGCCCACCGTCACCGGCTCGTTGACCAGCGTGATGCCGAAAGTGTCGCGTACGCCCGCCACGACCTCCCGGGCCAGGGCGAGGAGGTCCTCGGTGGTGGCGTCGCCCCGGTTGGTGAGGGCGAGGGTGTGCTTGGTGGAGATGCGGGCGCGGCCGGTGCCGTAGCCCTTGGTGAACCCGGCCTTGTCGATGAGCCAGGCCGCGGAGGTCTTGGTGCGGCCGTCGCCCGCGGGGTACGCGGGGGGTTCGGCGTCCTCGCCGAGGTGCTGCTTCACGCGCGCGTGGAACTCGGCGAACTGGGCGGCCGTGAGGATCGGGTTGGTGAAGAAGGAGCCCGCCGACCAGGTGTCGTGGTCGGCGGGGTCCAGGACCATGCCCTTGCCGGCGCGCAGCCTCAGGACGGTCGCGCGGGCGTCGGCGAGGGGGACGCGGTCGCCGGTCTCCACGCCGAGAGTGCGGGCGGTCTCGGCGTACTTGATCGGCGCGGAGAGGCCGTCGGCGTCCTCCAGCTCGAAGTGGACGCGCAGCACGACGTAGCGGGCGGGGTCCTCCTTGAAGCGGCTGTGGCGGTAGGAGAAGGCGCAGTCGTCGTTGGTGAGGGTGACGGTCTCGCCGGTGCGGCGGTCGTAGGCGATGACCTCGGTGATGGTGGAGGACACCTCCTGGCCGTAGGCGCCGACGTTCTGGATGGGGGTCGCGCCCGCGGATCCGGGGATGCCGGCGAGGCACTCGATCCCGGCGAGACCGGCGTCCACGGTGCGTGCGACGGCGTCGGTCCAGACTTCGCCGGCGGCGAGTGCGAGGTGGGTGCCGGTGAGTTCGTAGCCCTTGGTGGCGATGACGAGTGCGGTGCCGTCGAAGCCCTTGTCGCCGATGACGAGGTTGGAGCCGCCGCCGATGAGGAGGAGCGGGGTGCCGGTCGCGTCGGCCTCGCGGACGACCTCGATCACCTCGGCGTCGGTCGTCGCGGTGACGAGGCGGGTGGCGGGGCCGCCGAGACGGAAGGTGGTCAGGGGGGCGAGGGGGGCGTCGTGTCGTTCCTGCACGCGGTACAGGGTACGGGTCCGGTGGGGGCGGGCGTTTTCGCGCAGTTCCCCGCGCCCCTGAATGCCTGCGGCGGCCCGTGACGGCTTCGGTGGGGGCGTGCGTAGCGCATACGGCCCGGTGGGTGGGTCGGTGCCGGGGTGGGGGGTATCCGTCCTCGGTCCGGCGGCTCGCCCCCTTGATCTGTCCTCGGTAACGGACGCCGGCCGCTGCGGGCGGACACCCCCCACCCCGTCCCCTTCGCGCCGTACGCGACTGACGGCCCATCGTGGCGCGCCGTCCGGCCAACGGCCCGTCGCGGCGCGGCGCGGCGAGGTGGCGAACGGTCCGTCGTGGCGCCGGTGACTGCAACTCCTCAGGGGCGCGGGGAACTGCGCGACCAGCCACGACGGACCCGCACCCGCCCCACAACCGGCGGGTGCGGTGGCCAACGATCCGACGTCACGCGGGCGACTGCACCCACCCAGGGGCGCGGGGAACTGCGCGACCAGCCCCCACCGACCCGCACTCGCCCCACAACCGAACCCGGCACCCCCGCAGGCCACCCTCAGCCGGCCAAAGTCTCCAGCACCAGCCCCTCTTCGGAGGACGGCTCCCCCGACACCCCCCGCTTCCGTGAGGGAATCGCCAGGGTCGCAACCCCCGCGAGCGCCACCACCGCCGCCCCGGTGACCAGCGCCGGCCGCAGCCCGTCCACGAAGGACTGCCCGCTCTCGTACCCGCCCTGCGAGGAGAAGATGGACGCCATGACGGCGATGCCCAGCGCCCCGCCCACCTCACGCAGCGCGTTGTTCGCCCCGGACGCGATGCCCTGTTCCCTGGGCAGCACGCTCGACATCACGAGGTTGGACGCGGGGGCGAAGAACAGCGCCATGCCGATGCCGCTGAGGACGAGACCGGGCAGCTGCGCGGAGTAGGACGCGTCGACCGTGACCACGGACGCCATGTACGCGAGACCCGCCGCCTGGAGGAAGAGCCCCGTGGCGACGACCGGGCGGCCCCCGATGCGGTCGGAGAGGATCCCCGCGATCGGCGCGACGAGCATCGGCATGCCGGTCCAGGGCAGCATCCGCAGGCCCGCCTCGGTGGGCGAGTAGCCGAGGACGCCCTGCATGTACTGGCTGAGCAGGAAGATCGAGCCGAACATGCCGAGGAACATGAGGAGGCTCGCCGCGTTGATGCCGGAGAAAGCACGGGAGCGGAACAGCCGCATCGGGAGCATGGGGTTCTTGGCCCGCGTGCTGTAGAGGACGAACGCGGCGAGCAGCGCGCTCCCCGTGAACAGGGCGAGCAGCACGACGGAGTCGGTCCAGCCGTCGGACGGGCCGCGGACCAGGCCGTAGACGATGCCGAAGAGACCGCCGCTGGCCAGCAGGGTGCCGGGGATGTCGAGGGGCGCTCCGGTGCCGTGGGACTCGGCGAGGCGCAGGCGGGCGAGAGGGAGGAGGGCGAGGCCGAGCGGGACGTTCAGCCAGAAGATCCACTGCCAGGAGATGTGTTCGGTGAGGCTGCCGCCGATCAGCGGCCCGGAGGCGACCGCGAGTCCGTTGACGGCGCCCCAGATGCCGTACGCCATCCCGCGCTTGGCGGCGGGCACGGCCGCCGTGAGGAGGGTGAGCGTCAGGGGCATCATGATCGCCGCGCCCACGCCCTGGACCGCGCGGGCGGCGATGAGGGAGTCGATGCCGGGGGCCAGGGCCGCGGCCGCCGACGCGCCGGTGAAGACCGTGAGGCCGGCCAGGAAGAGACGGCGACGGCCGAAGCGGTCGCCGAGTGCCGCGCCGGTCATCAGCAGGACGGCGAAGGTGAGCGTGTAGGCGCTGACCGTCCATTCGAGGTCGTGCAGCGCTCCGCCGAGGTCCTCGCGGATGGAGGGCAGGGCGGTGGTGACGACGAGGTTGTCCAGGGCCGCCATGAACCCGGCGACGCTGGTGATGACGAGGGCCCAGACGGCTCCCCCGCGCCGTGCGGTCGGTGTGGCCTGAGCTGTTTGCTGTGACATCGCTCCCCCAGTGGTTGCGACCGTTGATTAGTTATTGATTACTAAGTTCTTCGGGCATGAAGAGGCGCCGACGACGCCTCGTTGCGCGCGTCCTCAGTGCTCCGGTCGACCCTTGAGCTGCGCCGACGGGTACATGCCCTCCCAGACCCGGTGTTCGGGCGGGAAGCCCATCGCCACCAGGCAGTTGATGAGCATCCCGTACGCGAGGAAGGTCGTCGTCTCGCCGGGGTCGGCGCCGAGCGGCAGGTGGACGGTGTCCCACAGCCGCATCCAGCCGGCCCGCACCGCCTCGCCGAACTCGTGGTCGCCCTCCTGCTCGGCGGCCCCCACCGCGACGTACATCTGCATCTGCATCAGCAGCCACTCGGGCCGCTCCGCGATGACCCGCTTGTACGCCTCCGCCATGGCGTGCTCGGCCTCTTCGCCCCGCAGCCCCTCCGAGGCCTCCTGGAACGTGCGGATGGTGTCCTCCACGCAGCGCTGTGCCACCGCCAGGAAGATCGCCTTCTTCCCCGGGAAGAGCCGGAAGAGATACGGCTGCGAGACCCCGACCCGCTTGGCGATCGCCTCGGTCGAGGTGCCGTGGTAGCCGCCGCGGGCGAACTCGATCGTCGCTGCGCGGATGACGCTCTCGCGCCTCTCCTCTGCACTCATCCTGGACATGGAATGTAAGTTAGTACTCAATCACTAACTTGGCAAGAAGGGCTGTCACGGAGATGAGGTAAGGGGCGCCCGCAATGGAGGGCGCCCCTTACCTCGACAGCCGGAGCCGGCCCTCAGGCCAGCCGTACGACCGCCCGCGACATCCCGAGCACCTTCTGCCCGGCGCTGGTCGCCGTGAGGTCGACCCGGACCGTGTTGTCGTCGAGCTTGGCCGCGACCTTGGCGCTGACCTCGATCACGGCACCCTGGTCGTCGTTCGGAACCACGACGGGCTTGGTGAAGCGGACGCCGTACTCCACGACCGCGCCCGGGTCGCCGACCCAGTCGGTGACCACGCGGATCGCCTCGGCCATGGTGAACATGCCGTGCGCGATCACGTCCGGGAGGCCCACCTCCTTGGCGAACTTCTCGTTCCAGTGGATGGGGTTGAAGTCCCCGGAGGCGCCCGCGTACTGGACGAGGGTGGCGCGGGTCACGGGAAAGGTCCCGGCCGGCAGCTCGGTGCCGACCTCGACGTCGCCGTATGCGATCTTCGCCGTCATCTTCTTCCTCACGCCCCCTCGGCCGCGCGCGCGACGAGCTTGGTCCAGGCGGTCACGACGTGCTCGCCGGCCTCGTCGTGGACCTCGCCGCGGATGTCCAGGATGTCGTTGCCCGCCATGGACTTGATCGCCTCGATGGTGGAGGTGACGGTCAGACGGTCACCGGCGCGCACGGGGCGGACGTAGGAGAACTTCTGGTCGCCGTGCACCACGCGGCTGTAGTCCAGGCCGAGCTGCGGGTCCTGCACGACCTGTCCCGCGGCCTTGAAGGTGATCGAGAACACGAAGGTCGGCGGGGCGACCACGTCGGGGTGACCGAGCGCCTTGGCGGCCTCCGGGTCGGTGTACGCGGGGTTGGTGTCCCCCACCGCCTCGGCGAACTCGCGGATCTTCTCCCGGCCCACCTCATAGGGCTCGGTGGGCGGGTAGGTCCGCCCCACGAAGGACTGGTCGAGCGCCATGGGCCTCGGCACCTCCTGGTTGATCTGCACTGTCTTACTGACCGGTATCGGGGCTCTCAACGACGCGAGGCCGCCCCCGATCTCTCGGGGACGGCCTCGTGTACGAGCCTGATTTATCGCGTTTCGCGGTGCGCGGTGTGCGCGTTGCAACGCGGGCAGTGCTTCTTCATCTCAAGACGGTCCGGGTTGTTACGCCGGTTCTTCTTGGTGATGTAGTTCCGCTCCTTGCACTCCACGCAGGCCAGCGTGATCTTCGGGCGGACGTCGGTGGCAGCCACAGGAGTGCTCCTTGACGAACGGATGGGACGATTAACGCATAGAAGAGTAGCCGATCGAAGGACCGACCCCACAATCGGCTACTGTCTGTAGCGGTGACCGGACTTGAACCGGTGACACAGCGATTATGAGCCGCTTGCTCTACCGACTGAGCTACACCGCTGTGATGCGATCCGTTCCCGCCTCACGACGGGAACCTCACACACCAGAGCCCCAATACGGAATCGAACCGTAGACCTTCTCCTTACCATGGAGACGCTCTGCCGACTGAGCTATTGGGGCGAGCGATGAAGACATTACACGCTCCGCCGCCGTTCGCCCAAATCCGTTTCGCGGCGCCCCGGGTGCCTTGATCGGCACGGTTCCCCAAGGCCTCGGCAGCCCCTCCCGTACGGCGGACCACACCGGTACGACTATTGCGCTCCTCCCCGTCGCGGGCGCGCCGCCACCCTAGGCTCGACTCACTCTGCGTGATCTTGCGTCCCGTTGCGCGGTTCCGGCGGCTCCGGGCCCCGCAGCCCGAGCCTCTGGAGCGCGATGCCCGACAGCCAGCCGCAGCCGCCCCACTCCTCGTCCTCGTCGGGTGCCGCGTCGTCGGGCCGGTCCCCGGATGCCGGCCTCCTGTTGTGCGGGGCGCGCCTCACCGACGGCAGGACCGTGGACGTACGGCTGGGCGGCGGGCGCATCGAGGCGGTCGGCACCGCCGGGAGCCTGGCCGGGAGTCCGGCCGGGGGCGGCACGCGCGCGTGCGGTGCGCGCGTGGACCTCAGCGGCTACCTGCTCCTGCCGGCCCCGGCCGAGCCGCACGCCCACAGCGACACCGCGCTGTCCGCCGACGCCGAGGGGCCGGTCTCCCCCGATCCCCAGGACGTCCAGCGCCGGGCCACGGAGGCCGCTCTCCTCCAGCTCGGGCACGGGGCGACCGCGCTGCGGGCCCACGTGCGCGTGGGCGACGTGCAGGGGCTGGGCGCGCTGGCCGCCGTACTCCAGGCGCGGCGGTCGCTGCGCGGGCTCACCGAACTGACGGCCGTGGCGATGCCCCGGGTGCTGACCGGGGTGGCCGGGACGGAGGGGCTCGCCATGCTGCGGGACGCGCTCAAGATGGGCGCGTCGGTGGTGGGCGGCTGTCCGGATCTCGACCCCGATCCGACCGGCTACGCGGAGGCGGTCCTGGAGGTCGCTTCCGAGCACGGCTGCCCCGTCGACCTGCACACCGACGCCACCGACCCGGCCCGGCTCGCCCGCCTCGCCGCCATGGCCGGAGGACTGCGGCCCGGCGTGACCCTCGGCCCCTGCGCGGGCCTCGGCCGGCTCCCCGCGGAGGCGGTCTCCCGTACGGCCGACCAACTCGCGGCGGCCGGAGTCGCCGTGGTGTGCCTGCCCCAGGGCGGCTGCGCGGGCGTGGACGGGCGGGGCACGGCTCCGGTACGGCTGCTGCGGGCGGCCGGAGTCCGGCTGGCCGCCGGCAGCGGCGCGCTGCGGGACGCCTGCAACCCCGTGGGCCGCGGGGACCCGTTGGAGGCCGCCTACCTGCTCGCCTCCCGGTACGGGCTGCGGCCGGAGGACGCCTACGACGCGGTGAGCACGTCGGCGCGCGCCGTGCTCGGCCTGCCCGAGGTCCGCGTGGAGGCGGGTTTCCCCGCCGAGTTGCTCGCCGTGCGCGGCGACCGCCTGGACGGGGCGCTCTCCCTGGCGTACAGCCGGATCGTGGTGCACCGGGGGCGCGTGGTGGCACGGACGAGCGCGGTGCGCGAGTACTGCAACTCGGCGGCGGCCGCGGAGTCGGGGCTGCCCCGGCAGGGACGGGGCGGGGTGTCGTAGGGGAGGCGTCCGGGGTGGGTCACCGTGCCTCATGGTCCTCTTCCGACACGGCGTTCGCGGGCGTTCCGGCGTACGGTCGAAGGCATGCGCATTGTCATCGCTGGTGGTCATGGTCAGATCGCGTTGCGGCTGGAGCGGCTGCTCGCCGCGCGCGGGGACGAGGTCGCGGGGATCATCCGCCGCCCGGAACAGGGCGACGACCTGCGGGACGCCGGTGCCGAACCGGTCGTGCTGGACCTGGAGTCGGCCTCGGTCGAGGATGTGGCGGAGGCACTGCGGGGCGCGGACGCGGCGGTCTTCGCGGCGGGCGCGGGCCCCGGCAGCGGCGCGTCCCGCAAGGACACGGTGGACAAGGCCGCCGCGGTGCTGTTCGCGGACGCGGCGGTCCGGGCGGGCGTACGGCGCTTCCTGATCGTGTCCTCGATGGGCGCGGACCCGCGGCACGAGGGTGACGAGATCTTCGACGTGTACCTGCGTGCCAAGGGCGAGGCCGACGCGCATGTGCGTGGCCTGGACACCCTGGACTGGACGATCCTGCGCCCCGGCGCGCTCACGGACGACGCGGGCAAGGGCCTCGTCCGCCTGGAGGCGCACACCGGCCGCGGCCCGATCCCGCGCGACGACGTGGCGGCCGTCCTGGCGGAACTGCTGGACACACCCGCGACGGCCGGGCTGACGCTGGAGCTGGTGAGCGGTTCCACGCCGGTGTCGGTGGCGGTGAAGTCGGTGGCGGGCAACTGAGGATGCCCGCCGGGGGTGCCGCCCGAGGGCGCGCCGACCGCGCGGAAGGCTCCGCTGCGCCGGACGGCTGGCGGCTGGCGGCTGGCGGCTGCACGGAGGTGAGGCGGTACGGACGTAAGGCGATACGGACGTACTGGGCACGGCAGTTCACGGCGGGGTGTCCCCTCGCACGGCCGGAACCAGCCAGGGCGTTAGAACAAGGGCAACTGGCCCGGTACGACGGGGACCGCGTACCCGTCCAACGACGCCTGCGCCGCCCCGAGTTCCGCCTGTCTGCGGGACCCCGAACACGAGACGAGCCCGCCTCTCTCGCGCGCGCCCGGCGGGTCGTGCCGGGCGAAGCGGCCGGCGACGACGGCGATCTCGCGACGGCACTCGGGGCAGAGCCTGCGACGACTGGACATGCAGTCAGTGTGCCCCGCACGGTCGGGGTTTGTGCGTCCGGAGTGAGCGGTTGGGCCGACGGGGCGGAGCGGGACCGCTGCGGGGACCTGGGCCGGGGATGCGCGTCCCCTCAGAGCGGTGACGGCGTCCCCCGCACCACCGGTGAGACACATCACCCTGCGCCGACCGCGCGGCCCGGTACCGGAGCGCCCGAGCACGAAGAGACCCCCTCCGTTCCGCGTTTCCGCAGTTCGGAGGGGGTCTCTTTCTCAGCGTGGCGGCGCCAGGATTCGAACCTGGGAAGGCTGAGCCGGCAGATTTACAGTCTGCTCCCTTTGGCCGCTCGGGCACACCGCCGGGGTTGCTGCCCTTCGAACCGTCTTTCGGCGGTGCTCCGTGGCAACGACGTAAACAATACCCGATGCGGAGGGGTGCTTCGCCACCCGATTGATCTGCGCCCGGAGGGCATGGGGTGACTAGGCTTGGGCGGATGCGGCCCGGGTTCACGCCGGGCTCGGCGACCGCCCCCACACCCGCCGATACGCATCCGTACGCAGGCCGATACGCACCCCGATACAAGGAGCCACAGGACATGGCCGACTCCAGTTTCGACATCGTCTCGAAGGTCGAGCGGCAGGAGGTCGACAACGCCCTCAACCAGGCCGCCAAGGAGATCTCCCAGCGCTACGACTTCAAGGGCGTGGGTGCCTCGATCTCGTGGTCCGGTGACAAGATCCTGATGGAGGCGAACTCCGAGGACCGGGTCAACGCCGTCCTCGACGTCTTCCAGTCCAAGCTGATCAAGCGCGGGATCTCGCTGAAGGCGCTCGACGCGGGCGAGCCGCAGCTCTCCGGCAAGGAGTACAAGATCTTCGCGTCGATCGAGGAGGGCATCTCCCAGGACAACGCCAAGAAGGTCGCGAAGATCATCCGCGACGAGGGCCCGAAGGGCGTGAAGGCCCAGGTCCAGGGCGACGAGCTGCGGGTCAGCTCGAAGAGCCGTGACGACCTGCAGTCCGTCATCGCCCTGCTGAAGGGCAAGGACTTCGACTTCGCGATCCAGTTCGTGAACTACCGGTGAGCCGCTGATCGCGCCGGTCGGCATCGATCCGCGAGGAAGGGTGGGCACCTGGCCGGTGTCCACCCTTCTCGCCTGCCGGCTGCGGTCCGAAGGTCAGTCGCGCGAGTTGCCGAAGAGGAGTCGGTAGGCGATCAGGAGCACGAGGGAGCCACCGATCGCCGCGGCCCAGGTCGGTCCGTCGTAGAAGCTCTTGGAGACCGGGTGGTCCAGCCAACGGGCGGATATCCAGCCGCCGATGAACGCGCCCGCGACGCCGATCAGGGTGGTCCCGATCAGGCCGCCCGGGTCGCGGCCCGGCAGCAGGAGCTTGGCGATGGCTCCCGCCAGCAGTCCCAGGATGATCCAGCCGATGATGCTCATGCCCTGAACCTGCCCTTCCACGCTGTGCCCGCACTGTCCGGGAACTGTGATCTTCGTCCCGCGGACCGGGCGCACGCTCGCACTCCGGGTCGTGCGTCGTACCTG
This sequence comes from Streptomyces sp. SAI-135, assembly GCF_029893805.1. Lineage (NCBI taxonomy): Bacteria > Bacillati > Actinomycetota > Actinomycetes > Kitasatosporales > Streptomycetaceae > Streptomyces > Streptomyces sp. SAI-135. Next base: position 5,440,815 of record NZ_JARXYP010000002.1, on the reverse strand, counting down.
TGCGGTGTTCGTCGATCGGGTGTTCGTCTCGCGTTGATGAAGAGGACGTCGGGGCCCCGTTCCGTGGTTGCGCGGGATACGTAGAGTTCGGCGCATGACGCATTCCGGTGCCGAACTGCGGCGCACGCTGGGAGTAGGGGACGCCGTCGTCATCGGGCTCGGCTCCATGATCGGCGCGGGCATCTTCGCCGCTCTCGGGCCGGCAGCGCGCGCGGCCGGGTCCGGACTGCTGCTCGGACTCGCGGTCGCCGCCGTGGTCGCCTACTGCAACGCCACGTCCTCGGCGCGCCTGGCCGCCCTCTACCCGGCCTCCGGCGGCACCTATGTGTACGGCCGGGAGCGGCTCGGGCCGTTCTGGGGTTATCTCGCGGGCTGGTCGTTCGTGGTCGGGAAGACGGCCTCCTGTGCGGCGATGGCGCTGACGGTGGGTGCGTACGTCTGGCCGGGGCAGGCCCATGCCGTGGCGGTCGCGGCCGTGGTGGCGCTGACCGCGGTGAACTACGGCGGGATTCAGAAGTCCGCCTGGCTGACCCGGGCGATCGTGGCGGTGGTCCTCGCGGTCCTCGCTTCCGTGGTGGTCGTGTGTCTGGGGTCCGGGGCCTCGCAGGCCGGGCGGCTGGATTCCGGCGTGTCCGGCGGTGTGGGCGGGGTGCTGCAGGCGGCCGGCCTGCTGTTCTTCGCGTTCGCGGGGTACGCCCGTATCGCGACCCTCGGTGAGGAGGTACGGGATCCCGCGCGCACCATCCCCCGCGCGATCCCCCTGGCCCTGGGCATCACGCTGGTGGTGTACGCGGGTGTGGCGGTGGCCGTCCTTTCCGTGCTGGGCGCCGACGCCCTGGGCCGTGCGGACGCGCCGCTGACCGAGGCGGTGCGGGCGGCCGGGGTGCCCGGACTCGTGCCGGTGGTGCGGGTGGGTGCCGCCGTGGCCGCGCTCGGCTCGCTGCTCGCCCTGATTCTGGGCGTCTCCCGCACGACGCTGGCGATGGCCCGGGACCGGCATCTGCCGTACGCGCTCTCCGCCGTGCATCCCCGTTTCCAGGTGCCGCACCGGGCCGAGCTGGCCGTGGGTGCGGTGGTCGCGGTCCTCGCCGCCACGGTGGACGTACGGGGCGCGATCGGTTTCTCCTCCTTCGGTGTGCTCGCGTACTACGCGGTGGCCAACGCGTCGGCCTGGACGCTCGGTTCGGCTCCGGCGAGCCGTGTGGTGCCGGTGGTGGGACTGCTCGGGTGCGTGGTGCTGGCGTTCGCGCTGCCCGGGGTGTCGGTGGTCGTGGGCGCGGGGGTGCTGGCGGTCGGGGTGGTGGCGTACGGCGTACGGAAGCGGTGGGCGGGCCGGTAGGTCGGCGGGCCGGCGCCCGTAGGGTCGTCAGGTCGCGTGGGCCGGCGGTGCCGTGCGTATCGGGAACTCCGCCCAAGGGGCCATCTCCAGCTCCTCGTTCATCTCCTCGTACCAGCCCGTGCCGTCGACCCAGGCCTGCAGCCAGTCCGTGAGGGCGGGGGCGTCCACGAACCAGGAGTGGTCGCGGTCACCGGCGTTCGGCTCGAAGAGGAGGACGGTGGCTTCCGGGCTGTGGCAGTCCACGCACGCGTACATCGCGCAGCCCCAGTGGGATATCGGCAGGACGCCTTCCGGCCAGGGCCAGTCGGGGTCCTTGCGGGCGCTCCTGCGGTTGGCCAGGTACTGCACGACGGCTGCGGGCTCGCCGGCCGGGGCGCTGTCGAGCAGGGGCAACAGGCCGTACTCCGGGCCGAATCCGCCGTCGCCTATCCGCAGGTAGAGCTCGGCGAGCAGCGGGGACAGGCGGAAGCCCAGCGCGGCCTCGGCGCGGGCCAGGGTGGCCGGGTCCACCGGCTCGGGGAGGGAGGTCCAGCCCCACGGACGGGTGGTGCGGGCCTTGTCCGCCACCCGTGCCAGCAACTGCTCGCTCTCGGTCATGCATTCATGATGCAGGGCGGCACTGACAGCGGGGCAGACCTGTGGACAACCTTCGAGTTGTGGAAAACCCCGGCCCGGAGCGGTCGTCGAGCGCCCCCCGGACCGTCGGTCAGCGGGTCGCGAACGGCTCGTCCGTGGGGACGATCTCGCGGCCCAGGGGGAACAGGGACACGGGGATCAGCTTGAAGTTGGCGATGCCGAACGGGATGCCGATGATCGTGATGCACAGGACGAGGCCCGTGGCGATGTGGCCCAGGGCCAGCCACCAGCCGGCTAGGACCAGCCACAGGACGTTGCCGAGGCAGGAGGGGGCGCCCGCGTCGCGGCGCTCGACCGTGGTGTACCCGAAGGGCCACAGGGCGTAGACGCCGATGCGGAAGGCCGCTATGCCGAACGGGATGCCGATGATCGTGATGCAGAGCAGCACGCCCGCGGCCAGGTAGGCGAGGAACAGCCAGAACCCGCTCAGGACGAGCCAAATGACGTTCAGGATCGTTTTCACTGGGGGCGACCTGCCATCTTCTCGAGACGGGCGATGCGCTCCGCCATCGGCGGGTGCGTCGAGAACATCTTGGACAGTCCCTGGCCAGGGCGGAACGGGTTGGCGATCATCATGTGGCTCGCGGTCTCGATGCGCGGCTCGGGCGGCAACGGCAGTTGCTTGGTGCCCATTTCGAGCTTGCGCAGCGCGCCGGCGAGCGCGAGGGGGTCGCCGGTGAGCTGGGCGCCGGACGCGTCCGCCTCGTACTCCCTGGAGCGGCTGATGGCCAGCTGGATGAGGCTGGCCGCCAGCGGCCCGAGGATCATGATCATCAGCATGCCGAGGAGGCCGGGGCCGTCATCGTCGTCGGAGCGGCCGATCGGGATCAGCCAGGCGAAGTTGACCAGGAACATGATCACGGAGGCGAGGGCGCCGGCGACCGACGAGATCAGGATGTCGCGGTTGTAGACGTGGCTCAGCTCGTGGCCGATGACGCCGCGCAGTTCGCGCTCGTCCAGCATGCGCAGGATGCCGTCGGTGCAGCACACGGCGGCATTGCGCGGGTTGCGGCCGGTGGCGAACGCGTTGGGTGCCTCGGTCGGCGAGATGTACAGGCGCGGCATGGGCTGACGGGCCTGAGTGGAGAGTTCGCGGACCATGCGGTACAGCGCCGGTGCCTCGAACTCGCTCACCGGGCGGGCACGCATCGCGCGTAGAGCCAGCTTGTCGCTGTTCCAGTACGCGTACGCGTTGGTGCCCAGCGCGATCAGGACGGCCACGACCAGCCCCATGCGGCCGAAGAAGCTGCCGATGACGATGATGAGTGCGGACAGTCCCCCGAGGAGGACTGCGGTCCTGAGCCCGTTGTGCCGGCGGTGCACGGTACGCCCTCCAAGTGGTGCAGCAGGGGAACCCTTTGCTTGCTGGTCTCCGATGTCTTCCGATGCCACCGGTCCGTGATGTACGTCCAGTGGACCTTCCCGTCTTGCTCAACGCCAGGCGAGGGCCACTAGTTCCCTTGTGCGCACGGATGCCCAGGTGGGCCGTCCGGGTGACGGCCCGAAAGGGGCGGCTCGGGTGCGGGAAGGGCCGGGTCAGAAGAGTCCGGTGTCGGTGAAGCGCAGCACCAGTTGGGGTGCCCCCGAGAGGGCGAGGCCGAGGACACCGGTCAGGGCGAGCGCAACGGTGACAGGGGCGGGCACGCGGTGCGCGGCGGGTTCGCCCTCGGGAGCCCGGAACAGCAGCGTCGTCCACTGGAGGTAGTAGAACAGCGCGATCACGACGTTGACGGCCATGACCACGGCGAGCCAGCCCAGGCCCGCGTCCACGGCTGCCGAGAAGACGGTGACCTTGGCGAACAGGCCGATGATGCCCGGCGGCAGCCCTGCGAGGCAGAGCAGGAAGAAGGCCAGGAGGAGCGCGGCGATCGGGTTGCTCGCGTAGAGGCCGCGGTAGTCGGAGATGCGGTTGGCGGCCTTCGTACGGCCCACCAGCGCGGCCACCGCGAAGGCGCCGAGGTTCACGGCGGCGTACATGAGGGCGTAGGCGACGGTGGAGCCGACGGACCGCTCCGCGTCGTCGGAGTACGCGGCGGCGGCGATCGGCACGAGGAGGTAGCCGGCCTGGCCCACGGAGGACCAGGCGAGCAGCCGTACCGCGCTGTACGCGCGCGTGGCCTGCTGGCGGAGGGCGCCGACATTGCCGACGGTCATGGTGAGGGCGGCCAGCGCGACGAGCGCCGGGCCCCAGACGTCGGCGTAGGAGGGCAGCGCGACGACGGTGACGAGGATCAGACCGGAGAAGCCGACCGCCTTGCCGACGACCGACAAGTAGGCGGCGATCGGGAGAGGCGCGCCCGCGTAGGTGTCGGGCACCCAGAAGTGGAAGGGGACGGCGGCCGTCTTGAAGGCGAAGCCGACCAGGGTGAGGACGACGCCGGTCTGGGCGAGGGTGTGGAGCTGTCCGTCGACGTGCTGGATGCGTTCGGCGACCTGGGTGAGGTAGAGGGTGCCGGTGGAGGCGTACACGAAGCTGATGCCCATGAGGCTCACCGCGGTCGCGGTGACCGAGGACAGGAAGAACTTCAGGGCCGCCTCGGAGGACTTCCTGTCGCCGTGCCTGATGCCGACGAGGGCGAAGGCGGGCAGGGAGGCGACTTCCAGGGCGACGATCAGGGTCGCCAGGTCGCGGGAGGCCGGCAGGAGGGCGGCGCCGGCGGCCGAGGAGAGCAGCAGGAACCAGTACTCCCCTTCGGGGAGTCTCCTGTCGGCGTCCTTGAGGGTGGTGACCGACAGGAGGGCGGCCACCAGGGCGCCGCCGAGGACCAGGAACTGGATGACGAGGGTGAAGCGGTCGGCCGTGTAGCTGCAGACGCCGCCGTCCCCGGTCAGGCAGAACGTGCTGCGGTCGCCGTCGAGGAGGGGCAGCAGCAGGAGCACGGAGGCGGCCAGGCCCGCGACCGAGAACCACCCGAGCAGGGCCTTCTTCTGCTCACCGACGAACAGGTCGGCGACGAGGACGACGAGTCCGACGACCGCCGCGAGGGTCGGCGGGGCGATCGCGAGCCAGTCGACGGACTGGACGAGGTTCGCGGCCGTCGCGGTCAGCGGCTGCGCCGACGTGGCCAGTGGCTGGGCCGTGGCGGCGAGGGTGCTCATCGGTTGCCTCCTGCGAGGAGCTGCTGGACGGCCGGGTCGGTGAGCCCGAGCAGGGCCTTCGGCCACAGGCCCGCGACGACGGTGAGGACGACGAGCGGTGTCCAGGCCGCGAACTCGTACGTGTGGACGTCGGCGAGCCGGGGGGCGTCCTGGGGCGGGGCGCCCATGCAGACGCGGCGGACCACGACGAGCATGTACGCGGCCGTCAGGAGGGTGCCGAACGCGCCGATCGCCATGAAGGTGAGGAAGGCGGGACGGCTGAGGCCCTCAGCGGGCTCGAAGGCCCCGAAGAGGGCCAGCATCTCGCCCCAGAACCCGGCCAGGCCGGGCAGGCCGAGCGAGGCGACCGCTCCGAAGGCGAGCAGGCCGCCGAGACGGGGGGCCTTGCCGTACAGGGCGGCGCCGGTCTCCTCGGCCAGGGTGTCGAGGTCCGTGGTGCCGGTGCGGTCCTTCAGGGCGCCGACCAGGAAGAACAGCAGGCCGGTGATGAGGCCGTGGGCGATGTTGGCGAACAGGGCGCCGTTCACGCCGGTCGGGGTCATGGTGGCGATGCCGAGGAGGACGAAGCCCATGTGGCCGACGGAGGAGTACGCGATGAGCCGCTTGAGGTCGCCCTTCGCGCCCTGCTTGGCGAGGGCGAGGCAGGCCAGGGATCCGTAGATGATCCCGACCACCGCGAAGGCGGCGAGGTAGGGCGCGAAGTCCCGGAAGCCGTCGGGGGCGATCGGCAGCAGGATGCGGACGAACCCGTACGTACCCATCTTCAGCAGCACGCCGGCCAGCAGTACCGAGCCGACGGTCGGGGCGGCGGTGTGGGCGTCGGGCAGCCAGCTGTGCAGGGGCCACATCGGGGTCTTGACCGCGAGCCCCACACCGATCGCCAGAACGGCGATGACCTGCACGGATGTGGTCAGCGACCGGCCGTTGTCAGTGGCGAGTGCCACCATGTCGAATGTGCCCGCCTTGATCCCGATCAGGAGCAGGCCGAGCAGCATGACGACCGAGCCGAGCAGTGTGTAGAGGATGAAGCGCCAGGCGGCGGCCTGGCGGTCCGCGCCGCCCCAGCGGGCGATGAGGAAGTACATCGGGATGAGCACCGTCTCGAACGCGAGGAAGAACAGCAGCAGATCGAGGACGGCGAAGGTCGCGAGGGTGCCGGACTCCAGGACGAGCAGCAGGGCGACGAAGGCCTTCGGGGTGGGACCCGACGGCATCTTGAAGTAGGAGTAGAGCGCGCAGAGGAAGGTCAGCAGCGCGGTCAGGACCAGAAGGGGGAGGGAGATGCCGTCGATGCCGAGGTGGATGCGCACGTCGAGTGCGGGGATCCAGCTGATGTCGGTCGTGGCCTGCATCCTCGACGGATGGTCGTGGTCGAAGCCGAGCGCGAGGACGATCGCGGCGATGAGGATCACGCCGGTCACGGTCACGCCGTGCCGCAGTACGGCCTGGTCGGGCGACTTCCCCTTCAGCCCGGGCGGGGCGGGCAGCAGAGCCGTGACGGCGCCGAGGAGCGGGCCGACCACGACGAACGCCAGAAGGAACTGCATCACGGACTCGTTGATATCGATCACGCCTGCTCACGCTCCCGTGGCGACGAGGACGACGGCGACCGCGAGGACGACGGTGCCGGCGAGCAGCGCGCTCACATAGGTCTGGAGATTGCCGGTCTGGGCACGCCGTACGGCGACGCCGAGCCAGCGGGGCAGGGCTCCCGCACCGCGCACATAGGTCTCGACGACCTCACGGTCCAGGAACCGGACGAGGTCGGCTCCGGCCCGGACCGGGCGGACGAAGACGGCCGTGTACAGGGCGTCCAGGTGGAAGCCGACGGCCGCGTGGCGGTGCAGGGGCCCGAGCAGCAGCCGCCCGGGGTCCGCGGGGTCGGGCGCGTGTGCCACGTCTCCGTAGGCGGGCTCGTGGGTGGCGATGGCCTCGGCCTCGACCCGTCCGGCGTCGCCCTCGGGGTGGGCGGCGACCGCACCGAGCGGCACGCGGGCCGCGACCGCGTTGGTGTGCCGCCACGCCGCGTAGGTGACGATGCCGCCGATCAGGGCCACGCCCGTGCCGACGACGGACGTGGTGAGCGTCGGGGTGAGGTCACGGCCGTCGAACCAGTCGGGCAGCACGCGGTAGGCGAACGCGCCCAGGGCCAGGGAAGGGGCCGCGAGGACCCACAGGACCACGTTCATCGTCAGTGGCTGACGGCCGTGGTCAGGGGCCTCGGCGCCGCGTCCGTCGAAGGCCAGCAGCCACAGGCGGGTCGCGTACGCGGCGGTGAGCAGGGCCGTGAGGAGGCCGGCGACCAGGGTGATCCAGCCCGCGACACCGGGCGCGTGCTGGGTGTGGCCGGTGGCGACGTGCTCGGCGGCGCCCAGGACGGACTCCTTGGAGAAGAAGCCGCTGAAGGGCGGGATCGCGGCGAGCGCGAGGAGCGCCACGGTCATCGTCCAGAAGGCGTCCGGGACGCGGGCGCGCAGGTCCTTCATGCGGGACATGGCGGCCAGTGAGTTGGTGCCGGCGGCGTGGATGATCACGCCCGCCGCGAGGAACAGCAGCGCCTTGAAGGCGCCGTGGGACAGGAGGTGGAAGACGGCGGCACCGCGGTCGCCGACGGCGAGGGCGCCGGTCATGTAGCCGAGCTGGCCGATCGTCGAGTAGGCGAGGACGCGCTTGATGTCGTCCTGGGCGAGCGCGGCGAGACCGGAGCCGACCATCGTGACGGCGGCCATGACGGCGAGGACGACCATCGCGGCCCGGGACGACTCGAAGACCGGGAGGAGGCGGGCGATGAAGTAGACGCCAGCGGCGACCATCGTCGCGGCGTGGATCAGCGCGGAGACGGGGGTGGGGCCGGCCATGGCGTCGGGGAGCCAGGTGTGCAGCGGGAACTGCGCCGACTTGCCCGCCACGCCCGCGAGGAGGAGCAGGGCGATCAGGGTCGGATGGTCGAGTCCGCCGTGCACGACGGCGTCGAGGACCTTCGTGATCCGGAAGGACCCGGCGTCGGTGGCGAGCGCGAACAGGCCGATCAGGAAGGGGACGTCACCGAGCTTGGTCACCAGGAAGGCCTTGAGGGAGGCGGCGCGGGCCTCCGGGGTCTCCCAGTAGTGGCCGACCAGGAAGTACGAGCAGATGCCCATGATCTCCCAGCCCACAAGCAGCACGATCAGGTCGCCGGAGTAGACGACGAGCAGCATCGCGGAGGTGAAGAGGGAGACCAGAGCGGCGTACGAGGGGTAGCGCGGGTCGTCGCGCAGATAGCCCGTCGAGTAGATCTGCACACAGGTGGCGACTAGACCGACCAGGACGGCGACGAGCGCGGCGAAGCCGTCGATGTGCAGGGCGAGTTCGATCGGGACCGAGCCGGTCGGGGTGAGCTCGGTGGCGGCGTCCACCGCCTGGTCGCCGCCCTGGCGTACAGCGACCACCGCGGCCAGCGCGAGGGCGGCCAGGGGAGGCAGGACGGCGAGCGGGCGCACGAAGCCGGGGGCCGTGCGGCCCAGGAGCAGTCCGGCCGCGGCTCCCAGGAAGGGCAGGAGGGGGACGAGGACGGCGAGGGTGGTCGTGGTCACGCGGTGGCCTCAGCCTTCCCGGCCCGCCCGGATCGTGCGGCCTGCTCGGCCGGGCGGGCGTCGCTGTCGGAGTCGTCGCGGTGGTCGGGGTCGTGGCCCTCGGCCGTGTCGCGGAGTCTGTCGATGTCGGCGGTGCCGCGGTTGCGGTGGACGGCGAGGACGATCGCGAGGCCGATGCCGATCTCGGCGGCGGCGATGGCGATGGTGAACAGGGTGAGGGCCTGGCCGGAGTGCAGTGTCTCCTCGGCGGTCTTGCTGAGCCACACGTCGAAGGCGACCAGGTTGAGGTTGACGGCGTTGAGCAGCAGCTCGACCGACATCAGGACGAGGATCGCGTTGCGGCGGGCGAGGACACCGTAGAGACCGGTGCAGAAGAGGAGGGCGGAGAGTACGGCGGGATAGGCGAGATGCATCAGCGGGCGCCTTCCTGCTCGGGGGACTCGGGTGCCTTGGCCGACGCGGGTTCCTCGGCTGCCGCGGATGTCTCGGCTGCCGCGGTTGTCTCGGCCGACGTGCTGCCCTTGGCCGAGTTGGTTCCCGATACCGACTCATTTCGCCCGATCCGGTGATTACGGAAATCCGGGGCGGATGGGGAACCACCGGTCGCAGCTCGGGAGTTCACAGGGGGAGAGCTCGACTCCGCCTTCGCCTTGCGGGACAGGACGATCGCGCCGACCAGTGCCGCGAGGAGCAGGACGGAGAGGGCCTCGAAGGGGAGGACCCAGTTCTGGAAGAGGCTCGCGCCGGTGACCTCGGTGGAGCCGGCAGCGGCACCGTCCAGGTCGATCCAGGTGGCACGGAAGGCATCGACGACCACCCAGACCAGAGCGGCCGCCGCGGCGACGGCCACGCCGAGGGCGGCCCACCGGTTGCCGGAGTCCGCGTCCGGGGAGCGGCCGATGGGGGCCTTGGTGAGCATCAGACCGAAGAGAAGGAGGACGACGACGGAACCCACATAGATCAGGACCTGCACCCAGGCGATGAACTCGGCGGTGAGCAGGAGGTACTCGACGGCGAGGCCACCGAGGGCCACCACCAGCCACAGGGCGGCGTGCACCAGTTGCCTGGTGGTGACGGTGACGATCGCGGCGCCGAAGGTGACCAGGCCGACGAGGAGAAAGGCGATCTCGACGCCGGTCGGGGAGAGGAAGCCGTGCGCCTCCTGAGCGAGGGTCACGACTCGTCCCCCTGGGGATCGGCGGGCGCGGTCGGCTCCGCCGCCTGGGCCGCCGCCAGCTTCTCGGCGGTCTTGCGGGCGGTGGCGATCTCCTTCGGCTCCTCGGCACCGGGGTCGAGGGCCGGCGGGGCCGGGACAGTCCACATCCACTCCCGGAGCTTGTCCCGCTCGTGGGTGAGCTCGCGGATGTCGGTCTCGGCGTACTCGAACTCCGGGGACCAGAACAGGGCGTCGAAAGGACACACCTCGATGCAGATACCGCAGTACATGCAGAGGGAGAAGTCGATGGCGAAGCGGTCGAGGACGTTACGGCTGCGTTCGCGGCCACCGGGGGTCGCCGCAGGGACCGTCTCCTTGTGCGAGTCGATGTAGATGCACCAGTCGGGGCACTCACGGGCGCAGAGCATGCAGACCGTGCAGTTCTCCTCGAACAGGCCGATCACGCCGCGGGTGCGGGGCGGGAGGTCGGGCTGGGCGTCGGGGTACTGCTCGGTGACGGTCTTCTTCGTCATCGTGCGCAGGGTGACGGCCAGGCCCTTGGCCAGACCGGAGCCAGGAATGGGGGCCATGGTTACTGGATCACCACCTTGACGATGCCGGTGAGGGCGATCTGGGCGAGGGAGAGGGGGACGAGGAGGGTCCAGGAGAGTTTCTGGAGCTGGTCCTCACGCAGACGGGGGTAGGTCACGCGGAGCCAGATGACGACGAAGGCGAGCACGGCCGTCTTGAGGAGGGTCCAGACCCAGCCGAGACCGTCGGCGCCCCAGGGACCGTGCCAGCCGCCCAGGAAAAGGACGGTGGTCAGGCCGCACAGGACGACGATTCCGGCGTACTCGGCGAGGAGGAACAGGGCGAAGCGGAGGCCGGTGTACTCGGTGTAGGCGCCGAAGATGATCTCCGAGTCGGCGACCGGCATGTCGAAGGGGGGTCGCTGGAGTTCAGCGAGGCCGGCCACGAAGAAGACGATCGCGCCGACGATCTGCCAGGGCAGCCACCACCAGTGGAAGGCGTCGACGATGCCGGGGAGGGAGACGGTTCCGGCCGCCATCGCCACCGAGGCGGCGGTGAGGAGCATCGGGAGTTCGTACGCGAGCAGCTGGGCGGCGGTGCGCAGTCCGCCGAGGAGGGAGAACTTGTTGGCGGAGGCCCAGCCGGCCATGAGGGAGCCGAGGACACCCACGCCCATCACGGCGAGCACGAAGAACACGCCGGCGTCGACGACCTCGCCGACGGCGCCCTCGCCGGGGCCGATCGGGATGGCGAGGAGGACGAGGAGATAGGGCAGGAGGGCGACGGCGGGGGCGAGTTGGAAGACACGGCGGTCCGCGCCCGCGGGTACGACGTCTTCCTTCTGGGCGAACTTCACGCCGTCCGCGACGAGTTGGGCCCAGCCGTGGAAGCCGCCGGCGTACATGGGCCCCAGGCGGCCCTGCATGTGGGCCATCACCTTGTGCTCGGTCTGACCGATGATCAGGGGGAAGGTGAGGAAGACGACGAAGACGATCAGGAGTCGCAGGGCGACGTCGAGAGCGTCGTTCACTGCGGGCCTCCTGCGGGCTTGTCGGGACCGGGGTTGGTGCCGGTGTCGGTGTCGGGGTCGGGGTCTTCGGGGTGGGCGGAGGTCTGGGAGTCCTCAGGAGCCCCGTCCTCGCCGGAGGTCGTGGGCTTCTCGGAGACCGTCGGTTCCTCCCGGCGCTCGGGGCCTCGGCCGGCAGCGGGTTCGTCGCCGGTCGCGGTGTCTTCCGGGGCTGAGGGTTCCGGAGTGGTCGGCTCCTTGGAGGGTCCGCGCCCGCCGGGGGTTTCAGGGCGCTCGGCAGCCGCACTGTCCTCGGGTGGGGAAGGGCGCTCGGAGACTCCGGTGTCCTCGGTGGTGGGCGTCCGCTTCGGTTCCGGGTCGTCGAAGGCCGGGCGGGCGTGGTGCCACGGTGCGTCCGGGCTGCGAGGAGCCGCGGGGGGCTTCCGCGGTGCGGAGCTCGTTTCCGTGTCGTCGGTCGACGGCTCGGAGCCGGGTGGGGTGGCCCTCTGGCTCGCCGAACCGCCCGACGCGGTCCGTGCACGACGGGGGCCGGCCGGGGCACGGCCCGCTGCCGTTCCCGGGGGCTGAGCCGCGGGCGCGTCCGACGCCGGGGTCTGCGAGGCGGGTTCGGGCGTGTCCGACGCCGGGGTCTGCGACGCGGGCGCTGGCGCGTCCGGCGCCGGGGCCTCCGAGGCGGATGCCGGTGATCCCTTCGCCGAAGCGGCCGACGAGGATGTGGGTGAGGACGGGGACGTGGAAGAGCCGGTTGCCGGAGTCTCCGGATCGGGCATGCCGCTCGCCGGGGTCGCCGAACCAGGGTCCGCGCCGACACCGGCGTCAGTGCCCTCGGCCCTCGGTGCGGTCTGGCCGGCCGGACCCTGAGCGGCGGAGGGTGCACGCCGGGGCACATCGCTCTGCGGGGTGGCGGCGGCATCCTCCGTCGCCCCGGACGCGGTGCGGCTCGCCGAGCCCGCGTCTCCCGCACCCAGCCGACGTGGACCGGTCCCGGTGGCGCCCGAACTCCCGGATGCCCCGGAGACCTCCGCCTGACTCACCGACCCGTCCGCAGCCGAACGCGCCCGACGCGGACCCGCCCCCGCAGCGCCCGAACTCCCGGACCCCCCGGACCCCTCCGCCTGACTCACCGACCCCTCCGCAGCCGAACGCGCCCGACGCGGACCCGGGCCAGGACCAGGACCAGCAACCCCGGACGCACCCGTCACCGGCGCCGCACCCGTGCCCGCCGCCGCACCCGTCCCCGCCGCCTGGCTCGTCGAGCCCTCTGCTGCTGAGCGGGATCGGCGAATCGGGCGGTCGGCGGCGGATCGGGGCGGGCGTTCTGAGGGGGTGCGGGCCTGGCCGCGGGTGGGGGCCGGGGGGAGTTGGCCCTTGAGGGGGCCCCATTCGTTCGGGTCGGGGACTCCTGGAGGGAGCATCTGGCGGCGTTTGGGGCCACCGTGTTCGGACTCGCCCGGTTCCTTGGCGCCGGGCCAGGCCTTGGCGACGCGAGCGGCCAGGACGAAGTCCTTGCGGAGGGGGTGGCCCTCGAAGGTCTCCGGGAGGAGGAGGTGGGCGAGGGAGGGGTGACCCTCGAAGGTGACCCCGAACATTTCGTGGGTCTCGCGCTCGTGCCAGGCGGCGCCCGCGTAGAGGTCGACGGCGGTGGGCAGGGCCGGGGTCTCGTGGGGGACCGTCGTGCGCAGGAGCAGGCGTCGTACCGGGGAGAGGGCCGCCACGTGAGCCGCCACGCGGAAGCCGGTGCCGGGTTCGTCGACGGCGCTGAGCCAGTCGAAGTAGGTGCAGCCCAGTTCGTCGCGGGCGACACGCAGGGCGGTGAGCCAGCTCGTGGGCGGGACGTCGACCGTCAGGACCTCGTAGGACTCCTCGGCGGTGGCCTCGGGGCCGAAGAGTTCCTCGGCGGGGGCGGGCAGCCAGCCGACGGCGGTCACTGTGCGCCCCCCTCGCTCGGAGCGGGCGCCGGCGGCCTGACCAGGCCGCTCTGCAGCGCTGCCGCCGACGGGCGGGCGGCGGGTGTCCCGTACCGCTCCCCCAGCGACTCGCGCGCGATCTTCTCCTGGAGCTTCAGGATGCCCTGGAGCAGGGCTTCGGGGCGGGGCGGGCAGCCGGGGACGTAGACGTCGACGGGGATGATCTGGTCGACGCCCTTGGTGACGGAGTAGGAGTCCCAGTACGGGCCTCCGCAGTTGCTGCACGCGCCGAAGGAGATGACGTACTTCGGCTCCGGCATCTGTTCGTACAGGCGCTTCACCGCCGGTGCCATCTTGTCGGTGACCGTGCCGGAGACGACCATCAGGTCGGCCTGGCGCGGGCCCGGGGCGAAGGGGATGACGCCGAGGCGGATGAAGTCGTGACGGGCCATGGACGCGGCGATGAACTCGATGGCGCAGCAGGCGAGGCCGAAGTTGAAGACCCAGAGGGAGTACCGGCGGCCCCAGTTGAGGATCACCTTCATCGGCTCGGGGGCGAGACGGGCGAGGGCGCCCAGCCGTTTCGGCTCCGGGAGCAGCACGGCCTCAGCGGCCTCAGCGGGCACAGCGGGCTCAGTCGCAGGGTTCACGTCCATGCCAGGACACCCTTCTTGTACGCGTACAGCAACCCCACGGCGAGGAAGCCGAGGAAGATGAACATCTCGACGAGGGTCGTCGCGCCGTAGCCGGGGGCGGCGAAGACCGTGGCCCACGGGAACAGGAAGATCGAGTCGACGGCGAAGATGACGTAGAGGAAGGCGTAGACGTAGTAGCGGACCTGGGTGTGGGCCCAGCCCTCGCCGACGGGGTCGACTCCGCACTCGTACGTCAGCAGTTTCTCGGGGGTGGGGACCACGGGTCGCAGCAGCCGTCCGGCGCCGAAGGCGACCGCGACGAACAGCACACCGACGACGGCGAGCAGTCCGACGACCGAGTACGACTGGAAGTAGTCCGCCGCGACGACGGTCGGATCGACGACGGTTGCATCGACTGCATCGACGACGGTCGGTTCCGGCACGTCCGCCCCTCGCTCCCTTGTGAACACGCTGAGCCACGCTGAACAGGCTGAACAACTGACGACACTGTTCGACGATCTGTACGCACGGGAGTCTAGGCCCTGATAAAGGGACGGTAAGCAGCCCGTCACCCATCGAAAGCCGACCGGAAGTCCGAGGTGGGGTTTTCCCCAGCACGCCGCGGCGGTCCGCCTCATGGCGCGCGGCGGTCTCGCGCGGCACGCTAGCCCATATGACCGAACGCCACTCGTCCCTGAGCCGTGCCGTGACCACCGGCAGAGACGGCGGATCCGACGACGGCCGGCCGCCGCCGGCCCGTTTCGCCTTCGACGCACACACCTGGAAGGAGATCGCGCATCTCCTGGCGAACCTCCCGGTGTCGATCCTCGGCTTCACCTACGTCGTGACCGTGCTCTTCACCGGCTTCTGGCTGACCGTCACGGTGATCGGGCTTCCGCTGCTCGCGGCGGGTCTGCTGGGCGCGCGGCAGCTGGGCAAGCTGGAGCGGGCGCGGGCCCGGGCGCTGCTCGGGGTGCGGGTGGACGAGCCGAGCCCCCTGCCGTGGCGCGCCAAGAACGGCGGCAACGGCTTCTTCGCCCAGCTGTGGCTGGGGGTGAAGGACCCGGTGGGCTGGCGGACGGTGCTGTACGACTTCATCCGGCTGCCGTGGGGCGTGCTCACCTTCACGATCACGTTGACGTCGCTGTTCGTGCTGTGGCCGGTGCTGCCGTTCATCGCGCGGGGCCTCGCCAACGTCGACCGGGCGATGGTGCGCGGTCTGCTGTCGCCCTCCGACGAGCTGGAACGCCGTATCGCCGAACTGGAGTCGGACCGGGGGGTCGTGGTGGACACGGCCGCCGCCGATCTACGGCGTATCGAGCGCGATCTGCACGACGGGGCGCAGGCCCGGCTGGTCAACCTGGCCATGGGGCTCGGCCTGGCGAAGGAGAAGCTCCTGGAGGACCCGGAGTACGCGCAGGCGATGGTCGCGGAGGCGCACGGCGAGGTGAAGCTGGCGCTCCAGGAGCTGCGGGATCTGGCGCGGGGCATCCATCCGGCCGTCCTGACCGACCGCGGGCTCGATGCCGCCCTCTCGTCGGTCGCCTCGCGCTGCACGGTCCCGGTGAAGGTGACCGCCGACCTGGACGCGCGGCCGGTGCAGGCGATCGAGGGGATCGCCTACTTCACCGTCTCCGAGCTGCTCCAGAACATCAGCAAGCACAGCGGGGCCAGGTCGGCCTCGGTCGACGTGTGGCGGGCGGAGGACCGGCTGCTCATCCAGGTGTGGGACGACGGCCGCGGCGGCGCCCGGCTGGACGGCGGCACCGGTATGCGCGGACTCGCGGAGCGGCTCGACGCGGTCGACGGGCTGTTCGTCATCGACTCGCCGCCGGGCGGCCCGACGGTCGTCACGGCGGAGCTGCCCTGGCGGGACCGGGTCCCGGAGCGGCCGTAGAGGAAGGGGGTGGGGAAAACCCCCCTTCCAAGACGCCGACGGCCTCCATGGTCCGTTGAGCTGCGGCCCAGCAGGGTGGAGGTACGACACCACAGGCGCGGGACGAGAGAAGAAGGACGACGGCGATGGCCACGGACTACGGGTACGACAGTGGGCTCGGGTTCCCCGAGACGGTACGGCGGCACCGGGTGCCGGCCGGGCTGCGGGCGCCGTTCGAGGGACGGACCTGGCGGGAGTTCGGCTATGTGCTGCTGAGCCTGCCGATCAGCATCCTGATGTTCACCTACGCCATCACGATGATCTCGCTCGGCGCGGGCCTCCTCGTGACCTTCCTCGGCATCCCGGTCTTCGCGGCCGGTCTCGCCGGGTGCCGTGGGCTCGGGGCGCTGGAGCGGGCGCGGGCCCGGGGGCTGCTGGGTCTGGAGGTCGGCGATCCGGAACCGCTCAGGATGCGGAAGTCCGGGTTCATGGCGTGGATCGGGGCGGTCCTCAAGAGCGGGACGTCGTGGCGGACGCTGCTGTACTCCGTGGTGCACCTGCCGTGGGCGCTGTTCTCCTTCGTCGTCGCGGTGAACTTCTGGGTGTACGGCTGGGCGCTGCTGACGTATCCGCTGTGGTTCTGGGTCTTCCCGGCGTACGTCGGTCAGGACGGGCTCCAGCTCTACGGCGACCAGACCCACCACATCTACCTGGACAACCCCTTCGAGATCGGCGTGACCGCGCTGGTGGGGCTGTTGTTCACGCTGGCCACGCCGTGGATCGTGCGGGCGCTGACGACGGTGGACCGGGTGATGGTGCACGGGCTGCTGGGGCCGACCCGGCTGTCGGCGCGGGTGGTGGAGCTGGAGTCGGACCGGGGGATCGTGGTCGACACGGCCGCCGCCGACCTGCGTCGGATCGAGCGGGATCTGCATGACGGGGCCCAGGCCCGGCTGGTGGCTCTGGCCATGGATCTGGGGCTGGCGAAGGAGAAGCTCACGGAGGATCCGGCCGCGGCGGCGCGGATGGTGGACGAGGCGCACGGCGAGGTGAAGACGGCGCTCCAGGAGCTGCGGGATCTGGCGCGGGGCATCCATCCGGCGGTGCTGACCGACCGGGGGCTGGACGCGGCGCTGTCCGCGGTGGCGTCCCGGTGCACGGTGCCGGTGCAGGTGGAGGTGGATCTGCCGGCCCGGCCGGCGCCGGCGATCGAGGGGATCGCGTACTTCACGGTGTCGGAGCTGTTGCAGAACATCAGCAAGCACTCCCGGGCGACGTACGCGGCGGTCGACGTGTGGCGGGTGGAGAACCGGCTCATGCTCCAGGTCGTGGACAACGGGGTGGGCGGTGCCGACGTGTCCGCCGGGTCCGCGCTCGCGGGGCTGGCGGAACGACTCGACGCGGTGGACGGGATCCTGGTGGTGGACTCGCCGGTCGGGGGGCCGACCCGGGTGACGGCGGAGTTGCCCTGGCGGGGGGAGCGGGTGTGACGGGCGCCGAGGGAGGTGGCGGTGGGGGTTTTCGCCCCCGCCGCCCCTACCCGTCCCGTCCCGTCCCCAGGGGCTGCCGTCCCTTCGACCCCGCCCCTTCAGCCCTGCTCCTGGAGGCTGCGCCCCCAGACCCCCATCGGCCCTGAAGGGGCCTCGTCCTCAAACGCCGGACGGGCTGGAGTGCCCGGACCGGCGTCGTCCCGTGCTCTCGGTCCTCTCGGTCCTCTCGGGCCTTTGTTCGTATCCGGGGCCCTTAATCCCGTTGCCCGCACCCCTGCGCATGCGAATGCTGGAATGCTGGACATGTCCAGCGGATGGGCTGGCAGTGGGCTGGGGGGCCGAGAGTCGTGGAGGACAGGGTGCGGGTGGTCATCGCCGAGGATTCAGTGCTGCTGAGGGAGGGCCTGACCCGGTTGCTGACCGACCGCGGGCACGACGTCGTGGCCGGTGTGGGCGACGGGGAGGCACTGATCAAGACCATCGGTGAGCTGGACGCCCAGGGCGAGCTGCCCGACGTCGTGGTCGCCGATGTGCGGATGCCCCCGACCCACACGGACGAGGGCGTGCGAGCCGCCGTACAACTGCGCAAGGAACATCCCGGTCTCGGGGTACTCGTACTGTCGCAGTACGTCGAGGAGCGGTACGCCACCGAGCTGCTGGCCGGGTCCAGCCGCGGGGTGGGGTACCTGCTCAAGGACCGGGTCGCGGAGGTGCGTGAGTTCGTGGACGCGGTGGTACGGGTGGCCGAGGGCGGTACCGCTCTCGACCCGGAGGTGGTCGCTCAGCTGCTGGGACGCAGCCGCAAGCAGGACGTGCTCGCCCATCTCACGCCCCGGGAGCGCGAGGTCCTGGGACTGATGGCCGAGGGGCGCACCAACTCGGCGATCGCGCGGCAGCTCGTCGTGAGCGACGGGGCCGTGGAGAAGCACGTCAGCAACATCTTCCTGAAGCTCGGGCTGTCGCCGAGCGACGGGGACCACCGCAGGGTGCTGGCGGTGCTCACCTATCTGAACTCTTGAGCTTCTGACACCGTGTCAGGAAAAGGGAGAACCGCCGGAACACAGGGAGCGTCTTCAAGGAAAGCGCCGGGGGGCGTGCACATGGTGACAAGTCAGGGAGCCGAACCGTCTCAGAACCGCGTCCATCATGCGAATGGCCGAGGGAAGGCGACCCCTGCGGTCGTAGGGTTGATCCTGGGAAGGTCTGCGGGAAGGCCGCTCCCGAAACCCCGCCTCGAGGGAGGTCCAGTTCAGTGACCAGTCAGGTCAGCAGCCCAGCGGAGCAGGCCGACGAAGCCGTCGTGGGAGAGCAGCGCAAAGAGGCAGGCGTGAAGGACGTCCGCCGCCTCGACCGGGTGATCATTCGTTTCGCGGGCGACTCCGGTGACGGGATGCAGCTCACCGGGGACCGTTTCACCTCGGAGACGGCGTCCTTCGGCAACGACCTGTCCACCCTTCCCAACTTCCCCGCCGAGATCCGGGCCCCTGCCGGAACCCTGCCGGGTGTCTCCTCCTTCCAGCTCCACTTCGCCGACCACGACATCCTCACCCCGGGTGACGCGCCGAACGTGCTCGTGGCCATGAACCCGGCCGCCCTCAAGGCCAACATCGCCGACCTGCCGCGCGGTGCGGAGATCATCGTCAACACGGACGAGTTCACCAAACGGGCGATGCAGAAAGTGGGGTACGCGGCCTCGCCGCTGGAGGATGGATCGCTCGACGGGTACAGCCTTCATCCGGTCCCCCTGACCACGCTGACCGTCGAGGCCCTCAAGGAATTCGACCTCAGTCGCAAAGAGGCCGAGCGCAGCAAGAACATGTTCGCGCTCGGCCTCTTGTCGTGGATGTACCACCGGCCCACCGAGGGCACGGAGAAGTTCCTGCGGACGAAGTTCGCGAAGAAGCCGGAGATCGCCGAGGCGAACCTGGCGGCCTACCGGGCGGGCTGGAACTTCGGCGAGACCACCGAGGACTTCGCGGTCTCCTACGAGATCGCGCCGGCCACCAAGGCCTTCCCGGTCGGCACCTACCGCAACATCTCCGGGAACCTCGCGCTGTCCTACGGACTGGTCGCCGCGTCCCGCCAGGCGGACCTGCCGTTGTTCCTGGGCTCGTACCCCATCACCCCGGCCTCGGACATCCTGCACGAGCTGAGCAAGCACAAGAACTTCGGCGTACGGACCTTCCAGGCCGAGGACGAGATCGCGGGCATCGGCGCGGCGCTGGGCGCGGCCTTCGGCGGGTCCCTTGCCGTCACCACCACGAGTGGCCCCGGTGTGGCGCTGAAGTCGGAGACCATCGGGCTCGCGGTCTCCCTGGAGCTGCCGCTCCTGGTGATCGACATCCAGAGAGGCGGCCCGTCCACCGGTCTGCCGACCAAGACCGAGCAGGCGGATCTCCTCCAGGCGATGTTCGGGCGCAACGGCGAGGCGCCGGTGCCGATCGTGGCCCCCTGCACCCCGGCCGACTGCTTCGACGCGGCGCTGGAGGCGGCCCGGATCGCGCTGACCTACCGCACCCCGGTGATGCTGCTCTCGGACGGCTACCTGGCCAACGGCTCCGAGCCGTGGCGGATCCCGGAGCTGGACGAACTCCCGGACCTCACCGTGCAGTTCGCGCAGGGCCCCAACCACACCCTGGATGACGGCACCGAGGTCTTCTGGCCCTACAAGCGCGACCCGCAGACCCTCGCCCGACCCTGGGCGGTGCCCGGCACGCCCGGACTCGAACACCGCATCGGCGGCATCGAGAAGGAGGACGGGACCGGGAACATCTCCTACGCCCCGGCCAACCACGACTTCATGGTCCGTACCCGCCAGGCCAAGATCGACGGGATCGACGTACCGGATCTGGAAGTGGACGATCCGCACGAGGCGCGCACGCTGGTGCTGGGCTGGGGATCGACGTACGGGCCCATCACGGCGGCGGTACGGCGGCTGCGGACGGCCGGTGAGTCGATCGCGCAGGCGCATCTGCGCCACCTCAACCCCTTCCCGCGCAACCTGGGCGCGGTGCTGAAGGCGTACGACAAGGTCGTGATCCCCGAGATGAACCTCGGGCAGCTCGCCACGCTGGTGCGGGCGAAGTACCTGGTCGACGCGCACAGCTACAACCAGGTCAACGGCATGCCGTTCAAGGCGGAGCAGCTCGCCACGGCTCTGAAGGAGGCCATCGATGGCTGAGACGTCCACGGAAGGCACGGGCACGATCGAGGCACTCTCGCTGGTCCCCAAGGCCGAGGGCCGCCAGAGCATGAAGGACTTCAAGAGCGACCAGGAGGTCCGCTGGTGCCCCGGCTGCGGTGACTACGCGATCCTGGCGGCGGTCCAGGGCTTCATGCCGGAGCTGGGGCTGGCCAAGGAGAACATCGTCTTCGTCTCGGGCATCGGCTGCTCGTCCCGCTTCCCGTACTACATGAACACCTACGGCATGCACTCCATCCACGGCCGGGCGCCGGCGATCGCGACGGGCCTCGCCGCCTCGCGCCGGGACCTGTCGGTGTGGGTGGTGACGGGTGACGGTGACGCGCTGTCGATCGGCGGGAACCACCTGATCCACGCCCTGCGCCGGAACGTGAACCTCAAGATCCTGCTGTTCAACAACCGGATCTACGGGCTGACGAAGGGGCAGTACTCCCCCACCTCCGAGGTCGGCAAGATCACCAAGTCGACGCCGATGGGGTCGCTGGACGCGCCCTTCAACCCGGTGTCCCTGGCGATCGGCGCGGAGGCGTCCTTCGTGGCGCGCACGGTCGACTCGGACCGCAAACACCTGACGTCGGTGCTGCGGGAGGCCGCCGCCCACCCCGGTACGGCGCTGATCGAGATCTACCAGAACTGCAACATCTTCAACGACGGCGCCTTCGAGGCCCTCAAGGACAAGCAGCAGGCGGAGGAGGCGGTGATCCGCCTTGAGCACGGGCAGCCGATCCGCTTCGGCGCGGACCTGTCGAAGGGCGTGGTCCGGGATCCGGCCACGGGTGACCTGAAGGTGGTGCCGGTGACGCCGTCGAACGAGTCGCAGATCCTGGTCCACGACGCGCACTCGCCGTCCCCGACGACCGCCTTCGCCCTGTCCCGCCTGGCCGACCCGGACACGCTCCACCACACCCCGATCGGTGTCTTCCGCTCGGTGGACCGCCCGGTGTACGACACCCAGATGTCGGACCAGCTGGACGCGGCGATCGAACAGAACGGCAAGGGGGATCTGGGGGCGCTGCTGGCCGGGGGCGACACCTGGACGGTGGTCGGCTGACCGGCACACGGCACGTGAAGGGCCCGGAGGCGACTCGGCTTCCGGGCCCTTCCCGTTATGCGTCGGGGATGTCCCGCTTGGCGCGGAGGAGGGTGTCGCGGGTGATCACGACGATGCGCTCGTAGTCGGCACGGGCGGCGTCCGCCGGGAGCAGGGAGTCCAGCTCTTCGGTGCGGTCGGTGCCGATGACCGCGAAGCTTCCGTCGCTCAGCTCGAAGAGGTCGGGGCAGGTCTGGCCAGTGGCGCTGCCCCTGACACCCGGCGGGTCTCCGAGCCTCCTGGTGATCCGAGGTGACGAGAACTCATCGGCCAACTGCGCCTCCCTCTCCAGGGCCCGCTCAGTCGTCCGGGGCCACGACCCACCATTCTTCGAGGTCCTCAGGACGTTCGTCCATGATGGCGTCGACAGCTCTGCCGACCCGGGCCTCGAAGGACTCCGGGGCCAGGCAACTGCGCGCACCGGCCGTGCGTTCCCAGTACTCCGCGAAGTTCGGACTCCGGCGAAGAATCTTCAGGTCCCCGAGGAGCGCGCTCCGGTCGATGGATCCGATCTGGTGAGCCAGCAGAATCAGTCCGTACTGCGCGTTCGCGTTGAGCATCTGGCGACGTTTCTCATCAGACAGGTTGGCGTACTCGCCCGTGCTCAGCGAGTCCGCGAGGCCGGGGTCGTCGATCGCCCGGTCCAGGCGCTCGAGGAAGAAGCCCCGCAGCCGGATCAAGTTCGCCCGGTGCAGCTCTGTGGCGATCCTGTCGTATCCGTCCGCCATACGACCGAGCTGGTCGGCGACCTGCTGAAGCAGCTTCGGCGCCAGCTCCTCCTCATTCGGCACGGTCACGACGTCCCCCCATCGGTCGAACTCCAGCGTGCAAGCTCGAACCGATGGTGAAAAGGGAGCGCTCAGGCGCGAATTCTCTTCGCGTCGTACGCCTCGCGCGCCTCCTCGACCGCTCCCATGCGCCGTGCCGTCCACTCCGCCAGTCCCCGTACCTGTTCCGCTGCCTCGTGGCCCAGGTCGGTGAGGGAGTAGTCGACTCGGGGTGGGATCACCGGCTTGGCGTCTCGGTGGACCAGGCCGTCGCGTTCCAGGGTCTGGAGTGTCTGGGTCAGCATCTTCTCGCTCACCCGGCCGATCGCGCGGCGGAGTTCGCTGAAGCGGTGGGGGCGGTCCAGGAGGTGGAGCAGGACCAGGACGCCCCAGCGGCTCGTCACGTGTTCCAGGACCAGGCGGTGGGGGCACATCTGCTCGCCCGATGCCGCCGCCTCCAGAAGACCGCGCTCTGCACTTACCGTCATGCCAGTACCTTACTTCAAAGTGGGTACTTTCGCAGAGTTAGCGCCTCCTCTAGGGTTAGTGCCAACGCACCCCACAAGGAGATCCCACATCATGAGCATCGTCGTCACCGGAGCCACCGGACACCTCGGCCGTCACGTCGTCGAGCAGCTGCTCGAGAAGGTCCCCGCCGAGCAGGTCACCGCCGTCGTCCGTACCCCGGAGAAGGCCGCCGACTTCGCGGCGAAGGGCGTGAAGATAGCCGTCGCCGACTACAACTCCCCCGAGACCTTCGACAACGTCTTCGCGGCCGGCGACAAGGTGCTGCTGATCTCCGGCAACGAGTTCGACAAGGGCCGCCCCGCCCAGCACCAGGTCGTCATCGACGCCGCCAAGGCCGCGGGCGTGGCGCTGCTCGCGTACACCAGCGCCCCCGGCACCCTGACCGCCGCACTCGCCGACGACCACCGGGCCACCGAAGAGGCGCTGCTGGCCTCCGGTCTGCCCTGGTCGCTGCTGCGCAACAGCTGGTACAACGAGAACTACACCGAGAACCTCGCCCCCGCCCTGGAGCACGGCGCCGTCGTGCAGGCGGCGGGCGACGGCCGGATCTCCACCGCCTCGCGCGCCGACTACGCGGCCGCCGCCGTGGCCGTACTGACCGGCGAGGGCCACGAGAACTCCACCTACGAGCTCGGCGGCGACGAGCCCTGGAGCTTCGCCGAGTACGCGGCCGAGCTGAGCCGGCAGACCGGCAAGGAGATCGCCTACAACGCCGTCCCCGTGGACGCCTACGTCGAGATCCTGACCGGTGCCGGGCTGCCCGCCCCCTTCGCCCAGATCCTTGCCGGTGTCGACGCCTCCATCGAGAAGGGCGAGCTGGTCGTCACCACCGGTGACCTGGCCCGGCTGACCGGCCGCCCCGCCACCCCGATCGCCGAGTCCATCGCGGTCGCGCTCAAGGGCTGACCCCTCTCCGGCCCGCCGGGCAAGTCCCACCCCCGCCTGTCATGACCGTATGGCGATACGGGCATGACAGGCGGGGGTGCTCGGCGTTACCTTCGTGCGGGCGGGACCAGCGCGAGGAGGAGAGTCCGTGAAGTCGAGGGGCGAGCAGCACATAGGTCTGCTGAACGGCTTCGCCGCGTACGGGATGTGGGGGCTCGTGCCCCTGTTCTGGCCGCTGCTCAAGCCCGCCGGAGCCGCCGAGATCCTCGCCCACCGGATGGTGTGGTCGCTCGCCTTCGTGGCCGTCGCACTCGTCGTCGTACGGCGCTGGGCCTGGGCCGGTGAGCTGCTGCGGCAGCCGCGCAGACTGGCGCTGGTCACCGTGGCCGCCGCCGTCATCACCGTGAACTGGGGCGTCTACATCTGGGCCGTCAACAGCGGCCATGTGGTGGAGGCCTCGCTCGGGTACTTCATCAATCCCCTCGTCACCATCGCGATGGGCGTGCTGCTGCTCAAGGAGCGGCTGCGGCGGGTGCAGTGGCTGGCTGTCGGGATCGGCGCCGCCGCAGTGGTCGTCCTCACCGTCGGGTACGGGCGGCCGCCGTGGATCTCCCTCACGCTCGCCTTCTCCTTCGCCACGTACGGCCTGGTCAAGAAGAAGGTGAACCTCGGGGGCGTGGAGTCGCTGGCCGCCGAGACCGCGATCCAGTTCCTGCCCGCACTCGGCTATCTGCTGTGGCTGAGCGGCCGCGGTGACCTCAGCTTCGCCTCCGAGGGACCGGGGCACGCCGCGCTGCTCGCCTCCACGGGCATCGTCACCGCCCTCCCCCTGGTCTGCTTCGGCGCCGCGGCGATCCGGGTGCCGTTGTCCACACTGGGACTGCTGCAGTACCTGGCCCCGGTCTTCCAGTTCCTGCTCGGCGTCCTCTACTTCCACGAGGCCATGCCGCCCGAGCGCTGGGCCGGGTTCGCGCTGGTCTGGCTGGCGTTGACACTGCTCACCTGGGACGCCCTGCGCACCGCGCGGACGCTCAGGAGAGAGCTGACGAGGCCCCGCACCACCGTGACCCCGGGCGCGGCCGGCACCGTCCGGACGGCGGAGAGCCTGGCCTCGGGCCCGGAGCCGCTGGACTCGCCCGCCACGCGGCCGTAGCCCGGTTACGGCGAGGCGGAATCGGCTGAGGACAGGGCTCGGCCTAATTCGCCGCTATAAGTGGGTCCATGACGCAGACAACCCCCGCACCGGTGCACTGGAAGCTGGTCGTCGACGCCGCCGACCCGCATGCCCAGGCCGACTTCTGGGCCGCCGCCCTGCACTACGAGACCGAGGACAACGACGCCCTGATCCAGCGGCTGCTGGAACTCGGCGCGCTGCCGCGTGAGGCGGCCGTCGAGTGGCATGCCAGGCTGGCGTTCCGGGACCTGGTCGCCGTACGGCATCCGGACGATCCGTACGACAAGGACAGCGGCACCGGTCTGGGGCGGCGCCTGCTCTTCCAGCGCGTACCGGAGCCGAAGACGGTCAAGAACCGGCTCCATCTCGACCTGCACCCCGGCCAGGGTGCCCGGACGGCCGAGGTGGAGCGGCTGACGGGACTCGGGGCGAGGGTGCTGCGTGAGGTCAGTGAACCGTCGGGGGCGTGGGTGGTCATGGCGGATCCGGAAGGGAACGAGTTCTGCGTCCACTGACCGCGTCCGTATCGGTCCGGTCCGGTATACGAACTCCGCTGACCGGATTCCGCCCTTGACGGTAAGTCAACCTCAGCTTCACCATCCAGGCACCCAATCACTGTGGAACCCCTGTGAGTCCAGGGGTTCCCACGGAATTCGGAGCCCCCCACATGAAGCTCTCGGTTCCCGGACGCGTCACGGCCACCGCCGTCGTCGCCACCGTCTCCCTCCTGGCCGGCGGATCCATAGCCGGCGCGGCCCCCGCGGGACAGCCCGCGGTGGCCGCGGCCCCCGACATCCCGGTGGCCAACGTGAAGGCGCATCTGACCCAGCTCCAGTCCATCGCCACCGCCAACGGCGGCAACCGGGCCCACGGCCGCGCCGGTTACAAGGCCTCGCTCGACTATGTGAAGGCCAAGCTGGACGCCGCCGGATTCACCACGACGATCCAGCAGTTCACGTCCTCCGGCCGCACCGGCTACAACCTGATCGCCGACTGGCCGGGCGGCGACACCAACCAGGTGATCATGTCCGGCTCGCACCTCGACAGCGTCACGGCCGGCGCGGGCATCAACGACAACGGCTCCGGTTCTGCGGCCGTCCTGGAGACCGCGCTCGCGGTGTCCAGGGCCGGCCACCACCCCGCCAAGCACCTGAGATTCGCCTGGTGGGGCGCGGAGGAGCTGGGCCTGGTGGGCTCCCGCTACTACGTCAACCGCCTGTCCACCACGGACCGTTCGCGGATCAGCGGCTACCTGAACTTCGACATGATCGGCTCGCCGAACCCCGGCTACTTCGTCTACGACGACGACCCGGCCATCGAGAAGACCTTCAAGACGTACTACGCCGGCCTCGGCGTCCCGACCGAGATCGAGACCGAGGGCGACGGCCGTTCCGACCACGCGCCGTTCAAGAACGCGGGCGTGCCGGTGGGCGGGCTGTTCAGCGGGGCCGACTACGTCAAGACGGCGGCCCAGGCGGCCAAGTGGGGCGGCACCTCGGGGCTGGCCTTCGACCGCTGCTACCACTCGTCGTGCGACACCACGGCCAACATCAACGACACGGCCCTGGACCGCAACAGTGACGCGGTGGCGTACGCGGTGTGGGAGCTGTCGCAGTAACGGCCCCCACCCCTCCCCACCTGCTAACCGTCGGCGTTCCGGGCGCGTTCCGCGAGGCGGAGCATCCTGGCGCGGGCCGACTCCAGCTTGTCGGGGTCCTCGGCCGCCGGGCCCTCCCCGGCGGCCAGGTCCGTCCACAGGGTGAGCAGCTCGCGCCCGATGTCCAGGCCGCGCAGCGGATCCCGCACGGCCTTCCACGCGGTGGCCGCGCTCTGCACATTGCCGTAGGCCGCCTCGGCGTCCCCGGCGCGGTGGTGGATGTCGGCCAGATCGAGCGAGATCTCCGCGGCCTGGACCGGCTCACCGCCCAAGTAGGCGATGTAAGCGGCGAGTTCACGCACCCGCAGCACATCGGGATGTTCGGCGCCCAGAGTCTCGGACGCCTCGCCGACCACCCGCTCCGCCAACTCGGCGGCCAGGTCCGTCCGCCCTTCCCGCACGGCCTCGCTGATCCGGCCGACCGGCTCCGCGAGCACCTCGATCTCGTCGACCACCAGCCCCTCCCCCAGCACGGCCTCGGCCACGGCGTCGAACCCCCGCACAGGAGTCACCGTGGGACCGGGGTCCTCCAGGAGGGGCACCGGCTCGACGAGGGGGGCGGGGGGCCGGGGGGCGGGCGTGGCGGGCGGAAGCGGCTGGGGTGCGACCCCGGCGAAACCGGACCGCGGTGCGGCCGGTGCCGGCGGCAGGGGGCTGGACGTGTAGACGGGGTCGGTCGGCGGCAGGGGGCTGGACGTGTAGGCGGGGTCGGTCGCCGGCTGCGGGGCCGGGGCGGAGGACGGGATCGAGTCCATGACGGGCGGCGGACCGAACGCGCCCGTCGGGGGTACGGCCGTCCCGGGGGCCCGGGCCGGAGCCGGGCCGGTGGCCCCCGGATCCGGCAGCTGCCGCAGGAGCCGGGTCGGTGCCGGTTCGGCGTCCGTCGGCTGCGGTTCGGTGCCGGAGTCGTCGAGTTGCCGCAGGAGACGCGTGGGCCTTTCATCCGGGGCGGCGGGGGCCGCGGGCGGCCAGGGCTGCACCGCCGGCTCCCCGCCCGCGGCGGACGGCACCGGGCCGGCCCCCTGCTCGGCGGGCTCCGGCGAAGCCATCCGTACCGGCTCCGCGGTGAAGCGGCTGGCGCCGTCCGTCGCGACCTCCAGGGGGACCACGTAACCGATGCGGGCGTCGTGGATCGTGGCGTGAACGGCGTGGCCGCTGCTCAGGGCGAGGTGGTGGAGGTGGGTCAGGACGGTCTGGTGGAGTTCCTCGCCGGGCGGCGCGGTGACCGGCGTTCCGGCCACCGTCGCGGACTCACCCGTCAGGGGGACGCGGACGTCGATCGGGGCGGCCCCCCGCTGGTGGTCCCGCTTCTTGTCGCGGCTGAGTCGAGACATCTCATCCCTCACG
Organism: Streptomyces sp. SAI-135; assembly: GCF_029893805.1. NCBI lineage: Bacteria > Bacillati > Actinomycetota > Actinomycetes > Kitasatosporales > Streptomycetaceae > Streptomyces > Streptomyces sp. SAI-135. The sequence goes on along the minus strand of NZ_JARXYP010000002.1, from coordinate 5,412,897 downwards.
GTCGTGCACGTACTGTCGAGTCTCTCCGCTCGCCCCCGGTTCTCACGTCACCGTGATGTCACAGGGCTGTTCCAGGAAAAGGGAGGCGGGTGGGATGGCAGCGTCCGGGGACGGGCAGGCGAACTGACGTGCGGCGAAAGGCGGAGAGCGTGCAGCAGGGGCCGGAGATCTGGATCCGCGGGCCGGTGGCCCCGACCGGGAGGCGGTTCGCGTGGGTGGGCACCCACGGCGGCGCCGGCGTCTCCACCCTGGCCGCCGTCTACGGCGGTCACGACAGCGGACGCGACTGGCCGGGCCCCGGCGCCCCCTCCTCCGTCCTGCTCGTCGCCCGTACGCACGCCGCGGGCCTGCTCGCCGCCCGCCGCACCCTGGAGCTCTTCCGGCGCGGGGAGCACCCGCCGGGCCTCGACCTCGACGCCGTGGTCCTCGTCGCGGACGCTCCGGGCCGGCTCCCGCGTCCGCTCGCCCAGCAGGTCAGGGAGATCGAGTCCACGGTCGACGTGTACCGCGTGCCCTGGGTCCCCGCGTGGCGCCTCGGCGACCTGGACGGAAAGCCGCCGCGCGCCACCGAACCCCTGGTCCGGCTCACCCGCGCCGCCGCCTCGTGACGGCAGCCGCCTCACCGTCCGCCCGCGACCTGGCCGCGGCGGTGCGTGCGCGCTCGCTGCGGGCCGTCGACGTCGTCGCGAGCGCCCTGGAGCGGATCCGGCGGGTGGATCCGGAGCTGTGCGCGTTCGCCGAGGTGTGGGAGGAGGAGGCGCTGCGGCGGGCCCGCGAGATCGACCTTCGCGTCGACGCGGGTGAGCGGCCGCCGCTGGCCGGGGTGCCGATCGGCGTGAAGGGGCGGCACGGGCTGCGGGGTGCGGCAGCGCTCCTCGCGGCCGGGTGCGTGCCCGTCGGCGCGACCTCCGTGCCGGGCCCCGGAACTCCCTGGCAGACGTGGGGACTCGGCGCCCACGGCCGTACCGTCAACCCCTGGCGCGCCGACCGCACCCCGGGCGGTTCCTCGGCGGGCTCCGCGGCCGCCGTGGCCGCGGGACTCGTCCCGATGGCGACGGGGAGCGACGGGGCGGGGTCGGTACGGATCCCGGCGGCCTGGTGCGGGGTGATCGGGCTCAAGACCACCAACGCCGGGCGCGGGGGCCGCGGCGCCGACGACGTCGACACCGGCGCTGGGCCCGGCACCGGCACCGGCACCGGCACCGGCGGTACGAGCGCCGACGCCGCTCCGAGCAACCCCGGCCTCACCGCTCCCGGCATCCTGGTCCGCCATGCCGGTGACGCGGTCGCCTACTGGCGCGCGGTGTCCGGCGGCGGGACCGGGAGCGCGAGGGGGACCGCAACCGGGAGCGGGACGGGGATCGCAACCGGGAGCGGCGGGAGCACCCGTCTGCCCGCCACCGCCCTCTGGTCCCCCGATCTCGGCTTCGCCGATCCCGACCCCGGCATCGTCCGGATCGCCAGCGCGGCGGCGGGGCGGCTGGCCGACGCCGGTGTCGTGCGGGCGGTCCGGCCCGGCACTCCGCTCCGCCTGCACGACCCCGCCGCCGCCTGGCTCGCCCTGCGCACCCCGGGCTCCGATCTGCGGGACTCCTACCGGGTCCGGGCGGCCAACGACCGTCTCCTGGAGGAGGCCTTCGCCGGCACCGATCTGCTGATCACGCCCACGACCCCCTGCCCGCCGCACGGTCACGAGGGCCCGGGCGACCGCTACTCCACCGCTCTCACCTGGGCGTTCAACCTCTCCGGGCACCCGGCGCTGAGCCTCCCGGCCGGTCTCGGCCCCGACGGCTGCCCGGTCGGACTCCAGCTGGTGGCCCGGCACGGCGGCGAGGCGCTGCTGCTGGAGGTGGCGCGGAGGGGCGCCGAGGCGGCGCGGGCACAGACCTGAGGGGCCCCCTGGACAGGTAATTGCGTACGCATATAATGCACGTGCGAGTATTTACCGTACGCCCACCAGCCGGGAGATCTCCATGACGCGCCGTTTCCTGTTCGTGCTCGGCAGCAGCCGCAGCGACGGCAACACCGAACTGCTGGCCCGCCGGGCCGCCGAGCAGCTGCCCCCGGACGTCGAGCAGCAGTGGATCGACCTCGCGGAGCATCCGCTGCCCGACTTCGAGGACCTCCGGCACGACACGGACCACGTGCGTCCGACGATCGGCCACACGGCACTGCTCTTCGACGCGACGCTCGCGGCGACGGACATCGTGATCGCCTCCCCGCTGTACTGGTACTCGGTCTCCGCGCACGTCAAGCGCTACCTGGACTACTGGTCGGGGTGGCTGCGCACGCCGGGCGTCGAGTTCAAGGCGACCATGGCGGGGCGCACGCTGTGGGGTGTCACCGCGCTGGCGCACGAGGAGTTCGAGGTCGCCGAGCCGCTGATCGGCACCCTCAACAACTCGGCCGCGTACATGGGGATGCGCTTCGGCGGGGTGCTCCTCGGCAACGGCAGCAAGCCCGGTGACGTCCTGCGGGACACCGACGCCCTCGCCCGGGCCAAGACCTTCTTCGACCAGGAGCCGCCGCTCGCGAAGTTCCCTTACGAGCAGGTCACGCCGTGACGTCCTTCGCCGTGAACCTCGCCCACGCCGCCGAGCCGAACACCGCCGCGTACAAGCCCTGGAGGCCGAGGTTCTTCACCAGGTCGTCCCAGTAGACCGGCTCCCGCATGAGGTCGGCGAAGGACAGCCAGTAGTGGGAGAAGAAGTACGGCTGGAGAGCGTGCAGTTGGGGTATCTGGTCGAGGATCTGGACCGTGATCAGCAGGCCCACCGTCGTGGCCATCGCCGCGATGCCGCTGTTCGTGAGCGTGGAGACGAACAGGCCGAGGGCCGCCACGCCGATCAGTGACGCGGCCACCACCAGGGCGATCAGCAGGGCCCTTCCGAGGCCTTCCGCGAAGGTGATCCGGGTCCCGGAGATCGTCGTCAGGTCGCCGAGCGGGAAGAGCAGGGCCCCCACGGTCAGCGCCGAGAGCGCGACCACCAGGGTGGCGACCAGGCAGAACGTCATCACCGTCGCGTACTTGGTCAGGAGCAGCCGGGTGCGGCCCGCCGGGGCGACCAGCAGATAGCGCAGGGTCCCGGCGTTGGCCTCCCCGGCGATCGCGTCGCCCGCGATGACGCCGATGGCCATCGGGAGGAAGAAGGGGAGGGTGGCGGCCAGGGCGGTGAAGACCAGGAAGAGGCCGTTGTTGGTGATCTGCGAGATGAACGCGGGGCCTTCTCCGCCACCGCCGCCCGCCGAGCCGCCGTCGCCGGTCTCGATCTTCACCGCGATGCCCACCAGGACCGGGACGGCCGCGAGTACGGCGAGGAGGGCGAGGGTGCGCCAGCGGCGGAAGGTGGTGTGCAGTTCGTTGCGGAAGAGGGTGCCGTAGAAGGTCGTACGGCGGCTTGCGGTGCGTGGGGGCTGGTCGCGCGGTTCTCCACGCCCCTGAGAGGCGCTCAACTCAGCCTGCGACATCGAAGCCCTCCCCGGTCAGCGCGACGAAAGCGTCCTCCAGGGAGGGCCGTTCGACGCCGAAACCCCGCACCCTGACCCCCGCCGCCACCAACGCCGCGTTGACCTCGGCCAGTTCGCCCTCCGGAGGGTCGGCGGTGACCCGGTCCTCGGCGATGACCACATCACCGACACCCTGTTCCTTCAGGATCCTCGCCGCGTCCGCCGGATCCGGTGTCGTCACCACCAGCCGCCCCCTCGCCCCCGCCGCCAGGTCCGCCACCCGGCCCTGGGTGATCAGCCGGCCCTGGGTCATCACCGCCGCGTGGGTGCAGACCTGTTCGATCTCGTCGAGGAGGTGGGAGGAGAGGAAGACCGTGGTGCCGTCGGAGGCCAGCTCCCGCACCAGGGAGCGGATCTCCCGCATGCCCTGGGGGTCGAGGCCGTTGGTCGGTTCGTCCAGGACCAGGAGGCTGCGGGGCTGAAGGAGGGCCGCGGCCAGGCCGAGGCGCTGCTTCATGCCCAGGGAGTACGCCTTCGCCTTCTTGCCGGCGGCGGCCGTGAGGCCCACCCGGTCCAGGGCCGCTCCCACGCGGGTGCGCCGGGTGCGCGGATCGGCGGTCGGGTCGGCGGCGTCGTAGCGGACGAGGTTGTCGCGGCCGGAGAGGAAGCCGTACAGGGCCGGGCCCTCGATGAGCGCGCCGACGTGCGGGAGGACGGCCCGGCCGGCGCGGGGCATGGGGCGGCCCAGGACGTGCGCCGAGCCGGAGGTCGGTTCGATGAGGCCCATCAGCATGCGGATGGTGGTGGTCTTGCCCGAGCCGTTCGGGCCGAGGAAGCCGAAGACGCTGCCCGCCGGGACGGTCAGGTCGAGACCGTCCACGGCGAGCTGGCCGCCGCGGTAGCGCTTGGTGAGGGCGCGGGTGCGGATGACGGCTCCGTCCCCGCCCGCGTCACCGCCCGCGCCGTCACCCGACCCCTCCGGGTCCGGTTCCGCGGCTGACGGCTGGTCCATCGGCTCCCTCGATTCGTCGTGCCCGCTCGGGACTACTTCGCCGCGTCGGCCGCCTTCACCAGCGCGTCCTTGGTGACCGCGCCGACGTAGACCTTGCCGTCCTCGGTGATCAGGGCGTTGATCAGGCGGGTCTTGAAGACGGTGCCCTCGCCGAACTTGCCGGAGACCTTGTCGCCGAGCGAGTCGAGGAAGCCGCCGACGTCACCGCCGACCTCGGAGCCGGACGGGACGCCCTGGCCGCCGGTGTCGAAGGTGGCGATGGAGTCCCAGCCGTCCCCGATGACGTTCATGCCGTCGGGGGCGCCCTTGCCGAGGTCCTCGGCCGAGCCCTTGCCGAAGTCCTTGGCGAGGTCCCCGGGCTCCTCGCCGTGCCCGGGTGCCTTCGATACGTCCCCCTCCTCGACCTTCGCGCCCTTCGGCGGGGTGAAGTCGAAGGTGGAGGCGGCCGGCCTGGCGAAGCTGACCTGGGTGAAGCCGGCGTCCACGACGGCCGCGCCGCCGCTCGCCGGGGTCAGCGTGAACTTCAGCGGCAGACCGGTCTTCGCGTCCACGGCCACGGTGATCTGGCCGACCGTCGAGCCCTCGTCCTTGGGCTTGACGACCAGGCGGTAGGCGTCCCGGCCCGCGACCTGCGCGGTGCCCTCGACGGTCACCGAGGTGGTCTCGTCGGCGGCCTCGAGGGCTTGTTCGGCCAGGTCCTTGGGCGTGGCCGGGAGCTCCTCGCGCTGCTTGCCGTCGCTCTCGGAGGCCGTGGTGTGGAAGACGGAGTTTGACTTGCTGTCGTAGCCCCAGACGTCCTTGCCGTTGTGGATGAGGCTGTACTCGGCCGCGTTCTCCAGCAGCGAGATCTTCTGCCTGTCCTCTCCGTCGGCCGCGACGCGCAGTGTGTGGGTGCCGGAGGCCAGTTCGGTGAGCTTGGTGGACGGGTCGGCGGACGAGCCGCCGCCCGATCCGGAGGGCCCGGCGGCGGAGCCGAGCGAGCTCTCCAGGCCGCCGAGGTCCGGCAGGCCGAGATCGGTGGTGATCTTCACGGTGCCGGACAGCTGCTGTACGTCCGACGCGGCGATCTTCTCGATGAGTTCCTGTGCGCTGATCTTCGGCAGGTCGGGGTCACCGGAGTCGGCGAGCGCCGGGACGAGCCCGATGGTCGCCGCCGCGACTCCCACCACCGTGGCCGGCACGACGTACCGCGCGGCCTTGCGCCGGCGCGCGGAACGCAGCTCTTCGGCGTCCGCGGCGGTCGCGCTGTCGTCGGATTCGTACGGTGCCATGTGTGCCTTACCTCCGTCGTCGGCGGCGGCTTCAACTCCCGTGCGTCCACCCTTAGCCGCCATTCTCACCCGAATCGGTGAGGAGTGGTGTTTTCCGTGGTGTCCATCTGACCAAATCGGCCATGAGCATGCGTCAGCCCTCGGGGCCAACTCCGTGTACACCTGCGGGATGACACAACAGTCCGGCGCCCCCTACGACCCGTAGGGGGCGCCCCTCCCCGGGTTCGGTCGTGGGAGCGGTGCGGCTGGGTGGGGGCGGGCGTCTCGCGCAGTTCCCCGCGCCCCTGAATACCTGCGCCGCCCCGCGCGGGCTGGCCCGGGTGCGTGGAGGCGGGCGCTTTGCGCAGTTCCCCGCGCCCCTGAATACCTGCGCGGGCGGGTGGGGGCGGGCGTTTTGCGCAGTTCCCCGCGCCCCTGAATGCCTGCGGCAGCCGACGCGGGCTCGGTGGGGGCTGGTGCGGACGGTCCTCGCGGCACCGGGCAGGGCACTCCCCACGGACGGTCCTCGAGACGCAGGCGACTGCAACCCCCCAGGGGCGCGGGGAACTGCGCGACCAGCCACAACGCACCCGCACCCGCCAGACCACCTACGCGGCACCCCCACAGGCACCCGCTTCCAGCCCGGCGCAGCTGCCCGCGGGGAACTGCGCGACCAGCCACAACGCACCCGCACCCGCCAGACCACCTACGCGGCACCCCCACAGGCACCCGCTTCCAGCCCGGCGCAGCTGCCCGCGGGGAACTGCGCGACCAGCCACAACGCACCCGCACCCGCCAGACCACCTACGCGGCACCCCCACAGGCGCCCGCTTCCAGCCCGGCGCAGCTGCCTGCGGGGCGGTGACGTACATCACTACCCGGCGCGGTGGACCACCGCGTCGCACAGTTCCATCAGTGCCGCCTTCGCGTCGCACTCCCGCAGCGGAGCCAGTGCCGCGCGTGCGTCCTCGGCGTAGCGCACGGTGTCCCGGCGGGCCTGCTCCAGCGCCGGGTGGGTGCGCAGGGCCGCCAGGGCCCGGGCGTGCCGCGCGTCGTCCGTGAGGTCGGAGTCGAGCAGCTCGCACAGGGCGATGTCCTCGGCCAGGCCCAGCCGGGCGGCGCGCTCCCGCAGCCGCAGGACCGGCATGGTCGGGATGCCCTCGCGCAGGTCCGTGCCCGGCGTCTTGCCGGACTCGTGGGAGTCGGAGGCGATGTCCAGGACGTCGTCGGCCAGCTGGAAGGCGACGCCGAGGCGCTCGCCGTACTGGGTCAGGACGTCCACGACCGTCTCGTCGGCACCGGACATCATCGCCCCGAAGCGGCACGAGACCGCGACCAGCGAGCCCGTCTTGCCGCCGAGCACGTCCAGGTAGTGCTCGACCGGGTCCCGGCCGTCCTGCGGTCCGGCCGTCTCCAGGATCTGGCCGGTGACCAGGCGCTCGAACGCCTCCGACTGGACCCGGACCGCCTCGGGCCCGAGGTCGGCCAGGATGTGCGAGGCGCGGGCGAACAGGAAGTCGCCCGTCAGGACGGCCACCGAGTTGCCCCAGCGGGTGTTGGCGCTGTCCACGCCCCGCCTGACCTCGGCCTCGTCCATGACGTCGTCGTGGTACAGCGTGGCGAGGTGGGTCAGCTCCACCACCACGGCCGACGGCACCACGCCGGGCGCATAGGGGTCGCCGAACTGCGCGGCGAGCATCACGAGCAGCGGCCGAAACCGCTTTCCGCCCGCCCTCACCAGATGCTGGGCGGCCTCCGTGATGAAGGGAACCTCGCTCTTGGTGGCCTCGAGCAGTCCCTCCTCGACAGCCGCCAATCCGGCCTGGACATCGGCTTCCAGAGCCTGGTCCCGCACGCTCAGCCCGAACGGCCCGACGACGGTCACGAGGGGTCTCCTGTCTGCTGGTGTCTTCTGGCGGTTACGAGGAATGTCGATAGGTCGCTGCCATCACTCAAGTCAGCGTATCCGGTCACCTTTGGATCACCGATAGCGCCCGCCCCGTCCATGCCAGGCGGTATCGGATCACGGCCGGTATGTTTTTGATCACCTGAAAAGGATGGATATCTATCCACTTGTACGGAAGTAGCCGTCCGTGTCCCGAACCGAAGCCGGGACCGAGGCCACCGCGCCCCGGCCGCGCCGCACCACACGCCCGGCGCACTGAGGCCGACGGGACCCCACCGATGCGCATCCGTACGCCCTTCCCCTGCGAGACCACCCACGCCGGCGTCCGTGTCCCGCCGGCGGACGGGACGCTCCTGTACGCACGCGTGTGGCGACCCCTCTCCGAAGAACCGGTACCCGCGATCCTCGAATACCTGCCGCATCGCCTCACCGACCGGCCCGCGCCCCGCGACCGGCAGCGCCCCCTGGTACGCAGGCCACGGCTACGAGTCCGTCCGCGTGGACGTGCGCGGGCACGGCAACAGCGGGGGCGTGCCCGGCGACGCGTGCTCGGCGACCGGACTCGCCGACGGGGCCGAGGGGGTCGAGTGGCCGGCGGCGCAGCCCTGGTGCGACGGCCGGGCCGGCATGTTCCGCATCTCCTGGGGCGGTCGTCACCGTCCGCGCCACCGACGGCCGTCATGACGACGACGGGCACCGCAGGGGAGGTTCCGTCCCGGCCGCGGACCTGCACGGGCGGGCGGCGAGGATGCTCGCCCGCGTCTGCCGCCCGCCGGACCCGCTCCATGTCGGCGACGCCCGGCGGGAGATGTCGCTCGCAGGCCCGCTCGGAGATGGCCCGTGACGGCACCGACTTCCACCCGACGTGGGTGAAGCGGATCCCACGGCCGGTCGGTTGAACATGAGTTGAGCCTTCTTGACCGTTTTACACCTCTTGCGCTCAGCTGTGACTTGACCCACTCGCGCGGCCGGAGCGACGGCTTTCCGGAATCTACCGATCCGCCTTTTCCCACGCGTGAGTTGAGACTTGGCGAACGCAAAGGATCAAGCGCCTCAAATACCCCTTACCAAGGTCAATAGGCACGCCATGTGAACTCGCCACTTGTTCCGGACATGTGCTCTCGCATACGTTCCCGGCCTGTCGGGCGGACGCCGAATCCTGCCACCGCCCGTACACCCACCGAGAACCACGGCAGGAGCGGGGGAACCAGGTAGGTCGCCGTAACGGTCGTCTTCGGACATACCGGTACGGCTTGGGGTGAAGTCATGCCTTTCGTGGGCGTGGCCGGGCAGCTCCCGCCCGAACCCGACAGCTCACCTCGCAGGCGACGGAGAGGAACTTCGCCATGCCCGCTGCCGCTCAGCACCGCCGTACCCGTACCAGCCGTCTCGCCCGCAAGCTCGCCGTCGCCGGTACCGGTGTCGCCGTCCTCGCGCTCCCGCTCATCGGCGCCACCAGCGCGTCCGCGGCCACCCCGGCCGTGCAGACCGCGACCACGCTCGGCTACTCCAACACCCTCGACGGCTGGATCCGGGCCTCCCTCGCCGTCATGGCGGAGCACGGCATTCCCGGCTCCTACGACGGCATCTACCGCAACGTCATCCGCGAGTCCTCCGGCAACCCCTACGCCATCAATCTCTGGGACTCCAACGCGGCCGCCGGGACGCCCTCCAAGGGCCTGCTCCAGGTGATCGACCCGACCTTCAACGCGTACCACGTGGCCAACACCTCGTGGGACCCGTACGACCCGGTGGCGAACATCACCGCGGCCTGCAACTACGCGGCCCAGCGGTACGGGTCCATCGACAACGTGTACGGCGCGTACTAGGAACTACGCCCGCGGGAAGAGCCCTTCGAGGACGACGGCGATGCCGTCGTCCTCGTTGGACAGGGTCACCTCGTCGGCCACGGCCTTGAGTTCGGGGTGGGCGTTCGCCATCGCCACACCGCGGGCCGCCCAGTCGAACATCGGGATGTCGTTGGGCATGTCCCCGAAGGCGATCGTCACCTCCGGGCCCAGACCCAGGTGTTCGGCGGCCAGCGCGAGGCCGGTGGCCTTGGTGATGCCGCATGGCTGGAGTTCGACGGTCCCGGGCCCCGACATGGTGACCGTCGCCAGCGAGCCCACCACCGAACGCGCCGTGACCGCCAACTCGTCGTCGGACAGGTAGGGGTGGCGCAGCAGCACCTTGCTGATCGGCTCGCACCACAGGTCGTCGCGCCGGGCCACCCGCACCGCGGGCAGCGTCGGGTGGGGCATCAGATAGCCCGGTTCGATGAGCGTGAGCCCGTCGACACCGTCCTGGTCCACGGCCGCGTACACCTGCCCGACCTCGGCCTCGATCTTGCCGAGCGCGGTCTCGGCCAGCTCCCGCTCCAGCGTCACCGACCAGAGCAGACGGTCCGCGCCGGCGTCGTACACCTGCGCGCCCTGTCCGCACACCGCGAGCCCCGTGCTGCCGAGGTCGTCGAGCAGGGGCCGCACTCTGGGCGCCGGGCGTCCCGTCACGACCAGATGCCGGGCCCCACCCGCGGCCACCCGGGCGAGCGCGGCCAACGACCGGTCGGAGAGGGTGTCGTCGGCCCGGAGCAGCGAACCGTCCAGGTCGGTGGCGATGAGTGAATATGCGGTGGAGGCGGCCATGATCAGAGAATACGGATGGTTGGCCCCTTCGACTCGACGCGAACCGGACGGCCGCTGCTTTCACATCCGTTGACCGGTGTTCCGCTTCCGGGGCGCGACGGTGACGCGGCGGTAGCTCGTGCCGGCGCGTCCCGGGCCCCGTCTGCGCGCTCCTCGCGGAGCGCTACGCCGAGTCGCGCACCACCAGTTCGGTCGGGAGGATCACTCCGGCCGTGTCCTCGCCGGCGATCTGGGCGAGGAGCATGCGGACCATCTCGGCGCTGATGCGGTCGAAGGGCTGGCGCATGGTGGTGAGGGCGGGGGCGACGGCGGTGGCCGCCGGTGAGTCGTCGAAGCCGCCGACAGCGATGTCGTCCGGGACCGAACGCCCGGCCTGCTGGAGGACGCCCACGACGCCCAGGGCCATGAGGTCGGAGGCGACGAACACCGCGTCCATGTCCGGGGCCTGGGCGAGCAGGCGGCGGGCGGCCCGTTCGCCGCCGCTGCGCCGGAAGTCGCCCTCGACGACGAGCGCCGGGTCGTACGGCAGGCCCGCCTCAGCGAGCACGTCCCGGTAGCCGGCCAGCCGGTCGGGGCCGCCCGGCATGTCCAGCGGCCCGGTGACCATGCCGACACGGCGCCGGCCGCCCGCGAGGAGGTGGCGGACCATGTCCTGCGCGCCCTCCCGGTCGGCGGCGGCCACGTAACTCACCTTGGTGCCCCGCCCGATCGGCTTGCCGCAGACCACCAACGGGATCCCGGCGTCGTGGAGTTCGGCCGCGACCGGGTCGCCGCTGTGGTTGGACAGCAGCAGCACGCCGTCGACGTGACCCGAGGTGATGTACCGGGTCAGCCGGCGCCGGTCGTCGTCGCTCTCGGCGAGCATCAGCAGCAGCGGGATGTCGTGCTGGGCGAGCCGCTCGGTGCAACCGCGCAGCAGGACGTTGAAGTTGGGGTCCTCGAAGAACTTCTCCTGCGGCTCGGTCAGCAGGAACGCCACCGAGTCCGAGCGGCCCGTACTGAGGCTGCGGGCGTGCCGGTTGACCACGTAACCAGTCTTCCTGATGGCGGCCTCGACCGACCGCCGGGCGGCGGGCGAGACGTAGTGGCCGCCGTTCAGGAAGCGGGAGACGGTGCCCCGCGAGACGCCCGCCTCCCGGGCCACGTCGTGGATGGTCGGTGGCTTGCGGCGTCCGTTCGCGCTGGTGGTCATGTTCCTCGTTCGGAGACGTTCGTGCGGGGGAGCCCGGGGCCTCAGGCCTTGACCGAGCCGCTCATCAGGTCCAGCGACCAGAACCGCTGGATCACCAGGAAGAGACCGATCAGCGGAAGGATCGCGAGCAGGCACCCGGTGATGACCAGGGTGTAGAGCGCGGGCTGCGAGGCGCCCTGGGCGAGCAGGGTGTACAGGCCGAGGGTGATCGGGAACTTCTCGTCGTCGGCGAGCATGACGAAGGGCAGCAGGAAGTTGTTCCAGATGCCGACGAACTGGAAGAGGAACACCGTGATCAGGCCCGGCATCATCATCGGTACGGCGATCCGCGAGAAGATCCGCCACTCGCTCGCGCCGTCCATGCGGGCCGCCTCCATGAGTTCGGCGGGCACGGACGCGGCCGCGTAGATGCGGACCAGGTAGACGCCGTACGGCGACAGGATCGACGGCAGCAGCATCGACCAGTAGGAGTCGGCCATGCCGAGCTTGGACAGCAGCAGGTACTGCGGTACGGCCAGCACGATGGACGGCACCAGGACGCCGGCCAGGATCATCTTGAAGACGGCCTCGCGGCCGCGGAAGCTGTAGCGGCCGAGGGCGTAGCCGCCGGCGGCGGAGACCGCGGCGGAGAGCAGGGCGCCGAGACCGGCGTAGAAGGCCGAGTTGGCCATCCACCGCCAGAAGATGCCGTCCCGGTAGGCGGTCAGGTCGCTCAGGTTCTGGAAGAAGCCGGTGCCGGGGGCGAAGGTGAAGGTGGAGAAGAGCTCCGACCGGTCCTTGGTCGCCGCGACGACCACCCAGGCGATGGGGATCAGGCAGTACAGCGCGCCGAGGAGCAGCACGATCGTGGGCACCCACGCGGTGCGGCGGCCGCTCTTGGGGCCGGCGGTGAGGGTGAGGGGGGTCATGCCCGGTCCTCCCGGGTGTAGCGGTCGGAGATGCGCAGCAGGGTGAAGGAGAGGACGAACGTGGCCAGGGCCAGGACGACCGCGGTGGCGGAGGCGCCGTAGATGTCGGACTGGAGGAAGGCCTTGTCGTAGATGGCCATCAGCGGGCTCCACGAGCTCGGCAGGCCGTTGGTGAGGGGCTTGAGGGCCATCGGCTCGGTGAAGACCTGGAGGGTGGCGATCACCGAGAAGAAGAAGGTGAGCACCAGCGAGGGCATCACGATCGGGATCTTGATCTTCAGGGCGATGCCCAGGTCGGTCGCGCCGTCGAGCCGGGCCGCCTCGTAGATGTCCGGCGGGATGGCCCTGAGCGCGGTGTAGATGACGATCATGTTGAAGCCGGTGCCGCCCCAGACCGCGATGTTCGCGAAGGAGAGGTAGAGGTTGCCGCCGTCGAACAGGTCGGGCTGCGGGAGGCCGAACTTGTCGAGCAGGTAGTAGAAGGGGCTGACGTCCGGCAGGTAGAGGAAGCCCCACATCAGGGCGGCGATGATGCCCGGCACCGCGTACGGCAGGAAGATCATCAGCCGGGCGAAGGGCGCGCTGCGGGCCTTCGGGGTGTCCAGCATCAGCGCGAAGAGCAGCGCGAGGCCCAGCATGGTCGGGATGACGATCAGGCCGTACCCGAAGGCGCGCAGGACGCTGTGGCCGAACTCTGAGTCCCCGAGGACGTCGGTGTAGTTGCCGAGGCCGTTCCAGACCTGCTGCCGGGCTCCCTTGCCGAGGCCGATGCCCTTGACCTGCACCTTGTGCAGGCTCAGCCAGATCGCGTACCCGATGGGCACGACGGTGAAGGCGGCGAAGAGGGTCAGGGTGGGCACCAGGAACCAGTACGGTGCGCTGCGGCCACGGCGGCGGGGGCGGCTGGGGCGGACGGACTGGGCGGCGGTGCCGGTGCCGTCCGCCAAGGGGCCGGCCTCGGTGAGGTCGGCGCCCTTGAGCGGAGCGCTGGTCATGCCTCGGTCACCTCGAAGCCCTGCTTCTTCATGTCGGCGAAGGTCTTCGACTGCACGGTGGCGAGCGCGGAGTCGAACTGGGTCTCCTTCTTCGCCTTGGCGGCCTTGCCGAAGGCGTCCTGGAAGGTGGTGTAGGCCGTGTTGACGTTCGGTCCCCAGGCCGCGGCGGCGGTGGTCGCGGCGACCTCACCGGCGGTGGTGTAGAAGTCCGCCTGGTTCGAGAAGAACTCCGGCGTGGTCAGGACGTCGCCGGACTGGCCCTTCGTGGCCGCCGGGTAGATCGCGACCTCCTTGACCAGGGCGGCCAGCGCCTCCGGGTCGGTGTTCAGCCAGGTGGCGAACTTGGCGGCGGCCTCGGCGTGCTGGGAGTCGGTGGAGACACCGGTGGAGGAACCGCCCCAGCTGCCGGTGACGTTCTCGCCGGACTTCCACTGCGGCAGCGGGGCCATGCGCCACTTGCCCTTGGTGTCGGGCGCGGAGGAGACCAGCACACCGGGCGCCCACACGGCGGAGACCCAGGCCAGGTGGGTGCCCTTGTTGAGGGCGTTGTTCCAGGCCGGGGTGTACATCGGCTGGTTGTCGATGACGCCCTCCTGCACCAGACCGCCCCAGAACTCGGCGACCTGCCGGGTGGCCGCGTCGTCGATGCCGACGGTCCACTTGCCGCCGGAGTCGACGGTCCACCACTTGCCGCCGGCCTGCTGGGAGAGGCCCGCGAACAGACCGGGGTCGTTGGCGGAGAAGGTGGTCAAGTAGGCCTCCGGCACAGCCTTCTTGGCCGCGCGGGCGGTCTCGGCGAACTCCGTCCACGTCTTCGGGACGGTCAGGCCGTGCTTCTTGAAGAGGTCCTCGCGGTAGTAGAACATCAGCGGCCCGGAGTCCTGCGGGATCGCGTAGAGGGCGTCCGTGCCGAGGGTGACCATGCCCCACAGGCCCTCGGCGAAGTCGGACTTGGTGTCACCGGCGTACTTGGAGATGTCGGCCAGGACGTCGTTGGAGACCAGGGTGGGCAGCGACTGGTACTCGACCTGGATGAGGTCGGGGGCGTTGCCCGCCTTCTTCGCGGTGATCAGCTTGGAGAGGATCTCCTGGCCGCTGGCCTGCTTGGAGACGGTGACCGTGATGTCCGGGTTCTTCTTGTTCCAGATCGCGGCGACCTTCTCCATGTTCGGCGCCCACGACCAGTAGGTCAGCTTGACGGGCCCGCTGCTCTCGCCGGAGTCCTTGTCGTCGGAACCGCCGCAGGCGGCGAGGGTGCTGGTGAGGCCGAGGGCTGCGGCCCCGGCAAGGATGCTGCGCCTGCTGATCTGGCGGCGGTTGGTCGACATCTTCATCTCCCCTGACTTGGAACCAGCCGGTCTCGAGACGTCCCGCGTTCGCGGCAACCGCCGTGGGGGGAGGTTCTGCGGACGTGACCGAGAGGCTGTGCGCGAGGGCCGCGCGGCTCTGTGATCGTGCACAGTAGAGAATTGTTTCCGCCCCTTGTCAATGGCGAGTGCGTGGGGTTACCTACTTGTTGCTCCCCAATGACAGGGGTGAGGGAAGCTGTGCACGATCACAGAAAATGAGGGTTTTCTCGATCGTCTGGCGTTTTCGCCGGCTCCCCTCACCCCGCTCCTCGGCGCTGCCCCGGCCCTGCTTCGGCCCTGCCCCGGCCGACCGGACCGGCGCCGCACCGGCGCCCCCGTGACCGTCCGCGAAAGGACCCCCTGACATGCGCAGACGCAGTGTTCTCACCGCCGCCGGAGCCGCCGCGTTGGCCGTTCCCGTGCTGGGGGCGGCGCCCGCGGTCGCCGCACCTTCCGCCGCCCGGCGGGGCTGTCTGGACATCAGGGGCGTGGACATCTCCTCGCTGCCGAAGAACGAGGACCACGGCGCGGTGTACCGCACCGCCGACGGCCACCGCGCGGACCCGATCCACCTGATCGCGCGGGCCGGTGTCACCCACGCCCGCCTGAAGGTGTGGGTGAACCCGGCCGACGGCTACAACACCAAGGCGCGCATCCTGCCGCTCGCCCGCCGCCTCAAGCGGGCCGGGGTCGGCATCTGGATCGACTTCCACTACTCCGACAGCTGGGCCGACCCCGCGCACCAGACCAAGCCGGCCGCCTGGGCGGGCCTGGACGTGGCGGGGCTTGCGAGGGCGGTGTACGACCACACGGCCGACGTCCTCGGCGCGCTGCAACGGCAGGGCACTCCGGCCCAACTGGTCCAGATCGGGAACGAGTTGAACGGCGGCCTGATCTGGCCCGAGGGCAACTGGGAGCACTTCGACAACATGACCGCCTTCCTCAAGGCCGGTCTGAGCGCGGCCCGCGACACCACCCCGCGCGTGCGCACGATCCTGCACCTGGCCAACGGCGGCGACAACGGGCTGTACCGCTGGTGGTTCGACAACGTGCTGTCGTACGGCGTCGACTTCGACATCATCGGGCTCTCGTACTACCCCTTCTGGCACGGCCCGCTCGCGGACGCGGCCGCCAACATGGCCGATGTCACCGCGCGTTACGGCAAGCCGTGCGTGATCGCCGAGACGGCGTACCCGTTCACGCTGGAGAGCGAGGACGACGTCAACGACATCATGAACAGCCCCTCGCAGCTCACCGACGGTTTCCCCGCCACGCCTTCGGGCCAGGCCGCGTGGCTGCGCCAGGTGGCCGACCTCGCCGCGGGCGTCCCGGACGGGAGGGGCCTCGGCTACTGCTACTGGGAGGGCCTGTGGACCTACCGCCCGGGCAGCGGCTGGGACCCGACGGCCCCGACCTCGGGCAACGCGTGGGAGAACCTGGCCCTGTTCGACTTCGAGGACCGGGCGCTGCCGGGGTTGGGGGTGTTGGGGCGGTATCGGGGGTGAGAGGGGGCGGGGGGCCGGGGTGTGCGTCGGGAGTGCCGGGGCCGGTGGCCTCGTGGCTGAGGATCGCCGTGGGCGGGGTGCGTCTCACGGGGCGCCGGGGCCTGTCGTTTCGTAGGTGAGGGGTCGCCGGGGAGGCGGGGTGCGTCTCCCCTCACCGCCGTACGCGGCTGACTGGACTCCTCAGGGGCGCGGGGAACTGCGCGACCAGCCCCCACCGGCCGCAGCCGCTTCACGACAGCCCGTGGCACCCCCGCACGCAAGGGCCCCGGCGGGCGCGCCGTGTCAGGCGGACCGGCAACCCGTCGCGGAACCTCCGCTCCCCGTCGGTCTCAGCCGTGAGCCGCCGCCAGGTGTCGGACGAGCCTCGGGGAGGCGAACTCCGTGCCGCACACGAAGCGCATCACCGGGCCGTAGGACGCCGCCGCCGGCAGGCCGGTGAAGTACAGGCCCGGTACCGAGGAGACATATCCCGCGCCGAGCCTCGGCGTGCCGCGGCTGACCGCCAGCGCGGTGCGCAGTCCGTGGCCGAGGAAGTCCATCGCGGCGAGGTCGACGCGGTAGCCGGTGGCCGCGATGACGTGGTCGGCGGATAGGCGGTCCAGCGCCTTGGTGTGGGAGAGGACCTCCAGCGTCGGACGGCCGTCGACCGTGTCCGCGTTGAGGATCCGGTCCACCTCGGTGACCTGGACCTTGTCCTCGAAGCGGTCGCGCAGCCACCACGCGCCGAGCGGGCCGAGGACCCGTCGCACCAGGTAGTGGCGGGCTGCGGCCGGGAGCCGCCGGTAGGGGTGCGGGCAGTAGGTCAGGGCCCACAGCGACCAGGCGCGCCCGAACGGCGACTCGGGCCGCAGCCTCGGCTGTTTCCACGGCGGCGCGCCGAAGTCCACGCTGCCGCGTCCGCGGGCGACCACCCTGACCTGGGCGCCCGCCTCCGCCGCGAGCGCGGCCGTCTCCAGCGCGGACTGCCCCGCCCCGACGACGATCAGCTCCTTGCCGGAGTAGCGGCCGAGGTCGTGGTGCTGGGAGCTGTGGGAGACGGGGCCGGTCGGCGCGGGCCCGTCGGGCACGGCGGCCGCCAGTTCCCGGGGCAGATGGGAGAGTCCCGACAGACCGGTGGCGACGACGACCGCCCGCGCGGTGAACGACTCCCCCGAGTCGAGCTTGAGCTGGAAGCCGCCCCGCTCGCTGCGGTCCACGGACACGACCCGCACCTGCTCCAGCCCGGGCACCAGCTTCTGCTGGAACCACCGGCCGTAGGCGATGAACGTCTCGACGGGGACGATGTCCTCGTCCGTCACCAGCCGACGGACGCCCGCCGCGTCGCAGTAGTCGACGAGGGTGTGCCCGCGCTGGGGCGCGTCGAGGTCGGAGGCGGCCGGGGTGGACTTGAGGAGCATGCCCGCGGGCATGTGCTCGCGCCAGCTGACCATGGGCTCGCCGAAGACGCGCACGGGGATGCCGCGCGCCCGCAGATGGGCCGCGGTCGACAGGCCGTAGGGCCCGGCGCCGATGACTGCTACCGGTTGGATCACGAAGTCCCTCCCCAGGACGTCACTTCGTCACTTCGTGCTGGTGCCGATGTTCACCTGGTCGTGCTGCCGCGCCGGTTGGTCCGCCAGAGCCGGTAGAGGTGCTTGGCACCGGGCCGCACGAACCTGCCGAGCATGGTGAGGAACGGCAGCGGGTCGTCCCCCGCGAACCAGGCCAGCTCGGTCCCGCTGGGCCGCGCCGGCGCGTGCGGGGTCGTATAGCCGCTGCGGCGGTAGGCGAGCAGCGCGGGCAGATCGATGTTCTCCACGACATAGCGGTGACCGGCCCGCTGCTCCCCTTCCGGGACGGCCCGGCCGGTCAGGTCCAGGTGCATGGCGCGGACGACGTCCACCCCCGCCTTGCTCTCGAAGAGCCGGAACTGGGCGCCCATGCGGGGGTTGAAGTCGAGCAGCTTGTACTGGCCGTCGCGCCGGTCGAAGCGCAGGTCGAGGTCGATGATGCCGGTGTAGCCGATCTGTTTGACGAATCGTGCGGCGAGGTCCGCGAGTTCCGGGTTGTCGACGACGTACGCGTGGGCCGTCATGCCCGCGTGCGGCGGCCAGGAGCGCACCTTGACCCCGGTGAACAGGGCCAGCGGCGCGGAGTTGCCGTCGAAGTAGGCGTGCACGATCCAGTCCTCGGCGCACTCCCGCGGCAGGTACTCCTGAAGGATCACCCCGGGCCGCTCGCCCCAGTCACGGGCGAGGGCGAGCAGCCCTTCACGGGTGGCGATGCGGGTGGTGCCGCCCACCGCGGGCCGCCGGCGCCGTACGAACGCCTCGCGGTTCTTGGCCACCACCGGGAAGCGGGCCTTCTCGGCGAAGGCCACGATGTCGTCGTACGACCGCGGGAAGGCGGCGTGCGGGCTGGCGATCCCGTGTTCCGCGCACAGTTCGTGCAGTCCCTGTTTGCTGGCCAGCCGGCGGGTGAGGCCGGGCTCCACACGCGGGAAGAGGAACCGGCCGAAGAGGTCGTTCTGGTGCTCGGCGATCAGGACCGCCGCCTCCTCGTCGGTCGGCACGAGGACGGCGGGGCGGCCGATGCGGCGCCCGATCCGGACCAGTCCCTCGACCAGCCGGCCCGGGTCCTCGGTGCCGGTCGTCGGCCAGACGAACGCGCGGGTGAGGTAGCGGGAGACGGCCGCGGGCGTGCAACGGTCCTCCGTGATGGCGTACATGGGCACGCCGAGGCGGCCCAGACTGCGGATCGCGCCGACCCCGCCGTGGTGCAGCGGGTAGTCGCCGAACTTGACGATCAGCGCCGGTACCTCGCGGTCGGCCTCGAACGGCACCCTGCTCGCGCTTCTGGCCACGGTCCCCCCACGCGTCCCCCCACGGACGCGAGCCCACGGACGCGAGCCCACGGTCGCGAGCCCGAGGACGCGATCCCACCCGTCCCGTCCGTGCCCGCCCGTGCCCGTCCGTGCCCGTCCGTGCTCGCAAAGGACGCTAAGCCGGAATGGAAGCCTCCGACCGTCCCTTAAGGGGACATTGCTAACTCTTTAGCCACATTGGCAGCTCTTCAGACACTCCCGTGACCGGCGTCCCGGACGTAACGTGTGGCGCGACCACCCGGACCGCCACGTGTGGCGCGACCACCCGGACCGCCACGTGTGCCGCGACCGCCAGGTCCGCCCGGCACGCGCGAGAGTGAGGCAGCACCCCATGCCCCCCTTCGATGTCCCCTACGACGTGCCCGAGGGCGACCCCTTCGGCCCGCACAACCTTCCGTACGGTGTCTTCTCGCCGTCGGGCTCGTCCGACCGGACCGTCGGCGTCCGGCTCGGCGACCACGTCCTCGACGCGGGCGCGGCCGCCGCCGCCCTCGGCTCCCCCTACGTCTCCCTGCTCGCCCGGCCCTCCCTGGACGCGCTCCTCGCCGCCGGCCGCACGGCCTGGTCGGACGTGCGGCGCGCGCTGACCGCGTGGGTGACGGTGCCGGCCCACCAGGAGGCGATCGCGGGCTTCTTCCACCCGCTGTCCTCGGTCGACCTGCACCTCCCCTTCGAGGTCGCGGACTACGTCGACTTCTACGCCTCGGAGAACCACGCGCGCAACGTCGGCCAGATCTTCCGCCCGGACGCCGCCGACTCCCTCACCCCCAACTGGAAGCACCTGCCGATCGGCTACCACGGCCGCGCGGGCACGGTGGTGGTCTCGGGCACGGACGTCGTACGGCCGTCGGGGCAGCGCAAGGCCCCCGCCGACGCGGCTCCCGTGTTCGGGCCGTCCGTGCGACTCGACATCGAGGCGGAGGTCGGCTTCGTGGTCGGGACGCCGTCCGCGCTCGGCCGGCCGGTGCCGCTCGGCGACTTCCGCGAGCACGTCTTCGGGCTGTGCCTGCTCAACGACTGGTCGGCACGGGACATCCAGGCCTGGGAGTACGTCCCCCTGGGCCCCTTCCTCGGCAAGTCGTTCGCCACCTCGGTGTCGGCGTGGATCACCCCGCTGGACGCGCTGGAGGAGGCGCGGGTGGCGCCGCCCTCGCGGACACACGAACTGCTGCCGTACCTGGACGACACCGCCTCCGACGTCGAACCGGGCGGCTACGACCTGCGGATCTCCGTCGCGATCAACGGCCATGTGGTCTCGGAGCCGCCCTTCTCCACCATGTACTGGACGGCGGCCCAGCAGCTGGCGCACATGACGGTCAACGGGGCCTCGCTCAGGACGGGCGACCTGTACGGCTCGGGCACGGTGAGCGGACCCTCCGCCGGCGAGCGCGGGTCGCTGCTGGAGCTGACCTGGAACGGCCGGGACGCGCTGGAACTCCCCGACGGGAAGCGGACGTTCCTGGAGGACGGGGACGTGGTGACGCTGTCGGCGTGGGCTCCTGGTCCGGACGGGGTCCGGGTGGGGCTGGGCGAAGTGGTGGGACGGGTGGTGCCCGGGGAGGTGTGAGGCATCCGGAGCCGTTCGAGTCCTGCCACGGGGGCTCCGGTCACGGCATACTGGCGGCGGGCGGTACGCGTGGGACGACGTGTCGACCGCCCCGCAGCGCTCACCGCACAGCCCCACCTCCCCTGTCTCCGATCAGGATCCGGAGCCCGTGGCATGACACTCTGCCTGCTCCTGCTGAGCACCGTCGCCGTGGCGGCCGCCGTGCCGGTGCCGCGCGCGCTCACCCGGGCCGCGTGGCCCGAACGGGAACCGGTGGTCGGGCTGTGGGTGTGGCAGTGCCTGGTCGCCACGGTGCTGCTGTGCTGTCTGACCGCGCTGGTGCTGGGCGCGGCGGCGGTCTTCCACACGGTCCGCGACCATGTGTTCGCCCCGGCGCCGCCGGCCGTGACCGCGGCCTACGACCTGTCGGCCGCCCCGGTCTGGGCGGTCGCCTCGACCCTGCTGCTGGCCGCCGGGGCCGCGTGGACCACGGCGATGCTGGCCCGTGAGCTGGTCGAGGCCCGCCGGCGCCGGGGCCTGGCCCGTGAGCATCTGCGGGAGCGCGCGCCGGATCTGCCGGCCGGCCTCGGGACGGCGACGCGCGGTCCGCTGCTGGTGCTGGAGGACGAGTACCCGGACGCGTGGTGGATGCCCGGGAATCCGCCGCAGCTCATCGTGACGACGGGCGCGCTGCACCGGCTGACCGACCACCAGCTGGACGCCGTCCTCACGCACGAGCGCGGTCACGCCCGGGCCCGCCACGACTGGCTGCTCCACCTCTCGACCGCGCTGGCCACGGGGTTCCCGCGGGTGCCGCTGTTCGCCCACTTCTGCGACCAGACACACCGGTTGGTGGAGCTGGCGGCGGACGACACGGCGTCACGGCGGTGCGGCCACCTGACGACGGCGCTGGCCCTCATCGAACTGAACCAGCACCGGGGCGTGCTCTCCTGCGCGTCCAGTCACCGGCTGCTCGGTGAGCGGGTGGACCGGTTGCTGGAGCCGCCGCCGCGGTTGCTGCGCAGGCAGCGGGCGCTGACGTCCGCGACGGCTGCGCTGGTGCCGTTGCTGCCGCTGCTGATCGTGTTCGGGCCGGGGTTGTCGGCTCTGGCGTAGCGGCGGCTCCAGGCCGAGCCGGCCACCGCTGTCCTGCCCGGACGACGTCCGTGCCTCCGGACGCCCGGCGGTCGCTATGTCCAGTCGTCCTCGGGCTCCGGGTCCGCGTCCATCTCCGGCCAGTGGTCGGCCCCGGGGTCCGCGTCATCGGTGCGGTCGGGTGTCCGCGTGGCCGGCCCGCCGTCCGCGAGACCGGCCAGCACTCCGATCACGCCCTCGCCGTAGGTCACCAGCTTCTTCTCGCCGACTCCGCTGACCCCGCCGAGCTGCTGCACCGAGGTCGGCCAGGCCGTCACGATCTCCCTGAGCGTGGCGTCGTGGAAGATGACGTACGCCGGGACGCCCTGTTCACGGGCCTGTTCGGCGCGCCAGGCCCGCAGTGCCTCGAACGCCGGCACCAGCGCCTCGGGCAGCTCGGCCACCGCGGCCTTGGCCTTGCCGCGCCCGGACGAGGAGCCCGTCGACCTGGCGGTCGCCGGTTTCTTCGGTTCCTTGCGCAGCGGCACCTCCCGCTCCCTGCGCAGCACCGCCCCGCTCGCCTCGGTCAGCACCAGCGTGCCGTAGTCCCCCTCGACCGCGAGCAGTCCCTGGGCCAGCAACTGCCGTACGACTCCTCGCCATTCGCCCTCGGAGAGCTCCTCCCCGATGCCGAACACGGACAGCTGGTCGTGGTCGAACTGGATGACCTTGCCGGTGCGCTTGCCGAGCAGGATGTCGACGATCTGCACGGCCCCGAACTTCTGCCCGCGCTCCCGCTGGAGCCGCACGATCGTCGACAGGACCTTCTGCGCGGCGACCGTGCCGTCCCAGGTCTCGGGCGGGGTGAGGCAGGTGTCGCAGTTGCCGCAGCCGGTGGGCTCCGGGTCCTGGCCGAAGTAGTTCAGGAGCTGCGCGCGCCGGCACTGCGCGGTCTCGCACAGCGCGAGCATGGAGTCCAGGTGGGCGGCCGCCCGGCGCCGGAAGGCCTCGTCGCCCTCGCTGGACTGGATCATCTTGCGCTGCTGGATGACGTCGTTGAGGCCGTAGGCCATCCACGCGGTGGACGCCAGTCCGTCGCGCCCGGCGCGGCCCGTCTCCTGGTAGTAGCCCTCGACCGACTTGGGCAGGTCGAGGTGGGCCACGAAGCGGACGTCCGGCTTGTCGATGCCCATGCCGAAGGCGATGGTCGCCACCACGACCAGGCCGTCCTCGCGAAGGAAGCGGGACTGGTGGGCGGCGCGGGTGCCCGCGTCCAGGCCGGCGTGGTACGGGACCGCCTCGATGCCGTTGCGGGAGAGGAACTCGGCGGTGGCCTCGACGGACTTGCGGGAGAGGCAGTACACGATGCCCGCGTCGCCCGGGTGCTCCTCGCGCAGGAAGGCGAGGAGCTGCTTCTTGGGGTCGGCCTTGGGGACGATCCGGTACTGGATGTTGGGCCGGTCGAAGCTCGCCACGAAGTGCCGGGCCGCCGGCATGTCCAGCCGCTGGGTGATCTCCTCGTGGGTGGCACGGGTGGCCGTCGCGGTGAGCGCGATCCGCGGGACGTCGGGCCAGCGCCGGCCGAGCACCGACAGCGTCAGGTAGTCGGGGCGGAAGTCGTGGCCCCACTGGGAGACGCAGTGCGCCTCGTCGATGGCGAAGACGGCGATCTTGCCCCGGGAGAGGAGGTCCTGCGTGGCGTCGAGGCGCAGCCGCTCCGGCGCGAGGTAGAGCAGGTCCAGCTCTCCGGCGAGGAACTCGGCCTCGACCACGCGGCGCTCGTCGAAGTCCTGCGTGGAGTTCATGAACCCGGCGCGCACGCCGAGCGCCCTGAGCGCGTCCACCTGGTCCTGCATGAGCGCGATGAGCGGTGAGACGACGATGCCCGTGCCGGGTCTGACGAGGGACGGAATCTGGTAGCACAGCGACTTGCCGCCGCCGGTGGGCATGAGGACGACGGCGTCCCCGCCGGCCACCACATGCTCGATGATCTCTTCCTGCTCGCCGCGGAAGGCGTCGTATCCGAAGACCCGGTGCAGCGTGGCCAGTGCCTCGCTGTCGCTCGCGTCCGGTGTCCCGGTGATCCCTGGCATCTCGCTGATACCGCCCATCCCGCCCATAGTCCCGTCCCCCGTACGTCGTCCCTCGACCACTGCCTCCACGATAGGGGCCGGGACCGACAGCGTCGGAGTTATCCACAGGCCGGTGAGGACGGCTCGGTGACGTTCCGTCGTCATTCGAACGGCGGATGTCACATGGCGCACTCGTTCGATGCGGGGACATGCTGCTGGGGCGGGCTGGGGAGGCCCGCTCCTCCGACGGACGGCGCCTCACCCGCGCGCCCCTCCCGCCTCAAGCGCCTCAAGGAGAACGACCATGGCCTCTCGGCCCCTGAAGGCAGTGCTCACCGTCGCGGCGGCAGCGGCCTTCTCACTGACCGCCGTGCCCGCGCAGGCAGCCGACCCGGACCCGTCCGTCTGGACGGAGCTGTCCCATACGTACGGGGCCACCGGCGCGTACGCCTACGAGCCGTACGCCGTCGCCGACGGTTTCGCCCCGACGCCCTGCACGCCCGGCACGGGCTACCGCTACGTCAACCAGGCGAACGTCGGGCAGACCGACGCGGCGAAGCCCGCGGCCCTCCTCTACGAGGACGGCCCGTACGGGCGCAGGCTCATCGGGGTGGAGTGGGTCGTGAAGGCGGAGTCGGGTGCCGCCGCGCCGGCGATGTTCGGTCAGACGTTCCAGCAGCCGGTCGATCTGCCGGAGGTGGGATCGAGCTACACGCTGCGGGCCTGGATCTACAAGACGAACCCCAGCGGTCTCTTCAGCGCCACGCACCCCGATGTGACGTGCTCGGCGGACTCGGGCGCGGATGCGGACGCGGACGCTGACTCGATCCCGGACCTGGACCTGGATCTGGACCTCGACGGCCTGATCCCGGACCTGGACGACCTGATCCCGGATCTGAACCTGGATGTGTGACCGCATACGGCGGGCCCCGGCTCCCTCGAAGGGAACCGGGGCCCGCCGTATGAACCGGGTCCGGCCAACTCCGGTCAGCGCACGAAGACTCCGGCCTGGTTCGCCAGGTCCAGGAAGTACTGCGGCGCGACACCGAGGACCAGCGTGACCGCGACGCCGACCGCGATCGCCGTCATCGTCAGCGGCGACGGCACGGCGACCGTCGGTCCCTCCGGGCGCGGCTCGCTGAAGAACATCAGCACGATCACCCGGATGTAGAAGAACGCGGCGATCGCCGACGAGATGACACCGACCACGACGAGCGGGGCCGCGCCGCCCTCCGCCGCCGCCTTGAACACGGCGAACTTCCCCGCGAAGCCGGAGGTCAGCGGGATACCGGCGAAGGCCAGCAGGAACACCGCGAACACGGCCGCCACCAGCGGCGAACGGCGGCCGAGACCGGCCCACTTGGACAGGTGCGTCGCCTCACCACCGGCGTCGCGGACCAGGGTGACCACCGCGAACGCGCCGATCGTCACGAACGAGTACGCGGCCAGGTAGAAGAGGACCGACGACACTCCGTCCGGCGTGGTGGCGATGACACCGGCGAGGATGAACCCGGCGTGCGCGATCGACGAGTACGCGAGGAGCCGCTTGATGTCGGTCTGGGTGATCGCGACGATGGCGCCGCCCAGCATGGTGACGATCGCGACGGCCCACATGACCGGCCGCCAGTCCCAGCGCAGGCCCGGGCAGGACGACGTAGAGGATCCTCAGCAGCGCGCCGAAGGCGGCCACCTTGGTCGCCGCCGCCATGAAGCCGGTGACCGGGGTCGGGGCGCCCTGGTAGACGTCCGGAGTCCACATGTGGAACGGCACCGCGCCCACCTTGAACAGCAGACCCATGACGATCATCGCGGCGCCGATCAGCAGCAGCGCGTCGTTGCCCATGGTGTCGGCGAGTGCCGGGTCCACCGTGCCGATGGTGCCGTCGACGACCTGCGCGACGGTGCCGTACGACACCGAGCCCGCGTAGCCGTAGAGCAGCGCGATGCCGAACAGGGTGAAGGCGGAGGCGAACGCACCGAGCAGGAAGTACTTGACCGCGGCCTCCTGCGACATGAGCCGCTTGCGGCGGGCCAGCGCGCACAGCAGGTACAGCGGGAGCGAGAAGACCTCCAGGGCCACGAACAGTGTCAGCAGGTCGTTGGCGGCCGGGAAGATCAGCATGCCGGCGACGGCGAAGAGCAGCAGCGGGAACACCTCGGTGGTGGTGAACCCGGCCTTGACGGCCGCCTTCTCACTGTCGCTGCCCGGAACCGAGGCGGCCTGCGCGGCGAACGAGTCGACGCGGTTGCCGTGGGTCTCGGGGTCCAGCCTGCGCTCGGCGAAGGTGAACAGGCCGACCAGGGCCGCCAGCAGGATCGTGCCCTGGAGGAACAGGGCAGGTCCGTCGACGGCGATCGCGCCCATGGCCGCGATGCCCGCCTTGGTGGTGGCGTATCCGTCGGCGGCCAGGGCGACGACCGCCGCGAAGGCGGCGCACAGGGCCACGACGGAGACGAACAGCTGGGCGTAGTAACGGGACTTGCGCGGGACGAAGGCCTCGACGAGGACTCCGATGATCGCCGCGCCCACGATGATCAGGGTGGGCGACAACTGCCCGTATTCGATCTTCGGCGCGTCGATCTTCGAGATCGGGTCGGCCGCGGTTGTCCACAGGCTGTGGACGGCTGTTGCGCTCACTTGGCCGCCTCCACCTCGGGCTTGGGGTCCTTCTTGTGTACGTCGGACATGGTCGACTTCACCGCCGGGTTCACGATGTCCGTGACGGGCTTCGGGTAGACGCCCAGGAAGATCAGCAGGACGACCAGCGGGGCGACGACCACCAGCTCACGCAGTCGCAGGTCGGGCATCGCGGAGACCTCCGGCTTCACCGGGCCCGTCATCGTCCGCTGGTAGAGGACGAGGGTGTAGAGCGCGGCGAGCACGATGCCGAAGGTGGCGATGATGCCGATCACCGGGTAGCGCGCGAAGGTGCCGACCAGGACCAGGAACTCACTGACGAAGGGCGCGAGCCCGGGCAGCGAGAGAGTCGCCAGACCGCCGATCAGGAAGGTGCCGGCGAGCACCGGGGCGACCTTCTGGACACCGCCGTAGTCGGCGATGAGCCGCGAGCCGCGCCGCGAGATCAGGAAGCCGGCCACCAGCATCAGCGCGGCCGTCGAGATCCCGTGGTTGACCATGTAGAGGGTCGCGCCGGACTGGCCCTGGCTGGTCATCGCGAAGATGCCCATGATGATGAAGCCGAAGTGGGAGATCGACGCGTACGCCACAAGGCGCTTGATGTCGCGCTGGCCGACCGCGAGCAGCGCCCCGTAGATGATGCTGATCACCGCGAGGACGAGGATCGCGGGTGTGGCCCACTTGCTGGCCTCCGGGAAGAGCTGGAGGCAGAAGCGGAGCATCGCGAAGGTGCCCACCTTGTCGACGACCGCGGTGATGAGGACGGCGACCGGGGCGGTGGCCTCCCCCATCGCGTTGGGCAGCCAGGTGTGCAGCGGCCACAGGGGCGCCTTCACCGCGAAGGCGAAGAAGAACCCGAGGAACAGCCAGCGTTCGGTGTTGGTCGCCATGTCGAGCGTGCCGTTGGCGCGCGCCTCGGCGATCTCCTGGAGGCTGAAGTTCCCGGCGACGACGTACAGGCCGATGACCGCGGCCAGCATGATCAGGCCGCCGACCAGGTTGTAGAGCAGGAACTTCACCGCGGCGTACGAGCGTTGGGCCGCCGCGTTCTCGTCCGAGCCGGCGTGGGCCCGGTCCCCGAAGCCGCCGATGAGGAAGTACATCGGGATCAGCATGGCTTCGAAGAAGATGTAGAACAGGAAGACGTCGGTGGCCTCGAAGGAGATGATCACCATCGCCTCGACGGCCAGGATCAGGGCGAAGAAGCCCTGCGTCGGCCGCCACCGCCTGCTTCCGGTCTCCAGCGGGTCGGCGTCGTGCCAGCCCGCCAGGACGATGAACGGGATCAGCAGGGCGGTCAGTGCGATGAGCGCGACCGCGATGCCGTCCACGCCCAGTTCGTAGCGGACCCCGAACTCCGCGATCCAGGCGTGCGATTCGGTGAGCTGGTAGCGGGCGCCGTCCGGGTCGAAGCGGACCAGGACGGTGATCGCGAGGGCGAGGGTGGCGAGCGAGACGAGCAGCGCCAGCCATTTGGCGGCGGTGCGCCGCGCGGCCGGCACGGCGGCCGTGGCGATGGCCCCGAGTGCCGGGAGCACCGCCGTCGCTGTCAGCAGAGGAAAGGACATCGGTATCAGACCGCCCTCATCAGCAGGGTCGCGGCGACGAGGATCGCCGCACCGCCGAACATCGAGACCGCGTACGACCGCGCGAAGCCGTTCTGCAGCTTGCGCATCCGGCCGGAGAGGCCGCCGACCGAGGCCGCCGTGCCGTTGACCACTCCGTCGACCAGGGTGTGGTCGACGTACACCAGGGACCGCGTGAGGTGCTCTCCGCCGCGGACCAGGACGACGTGGTTGAAGTCGTCCTGGAGCAGGTCGCGCCGGGCGGCCCGGGTGAGCAGCGACCCGCGCGGGGCGACGACCGGGACCGGGCGCCTGCCGTACTGGAGCCAGGCGATCGCGACGCCGATGACCATCACGGTGACCGTGGCCGCCGTGACCGTGGCCGCGCTGATCGGCGCGTCCCCGTGGCTGTGCCCGGTGACGGGCTCCAGCCAGTGCAGGAACCGGTCGCCGATGCTGAAGAAGCCGCCCGCGAAGACCGATCCGAAGGCCAGCACGATCATCGGGATCGTCATGGACCTGGGGGACTCGTGCGGGTGCGGCTCCGCGTGCTCGCCGTGGTGCTCGGCGGCGGGCTCGGCGCTCGGGGCCTCCGGGGAGCGGGTGGGCTGGTTCTTCCAGCGCTCCTCTCCGAAGAACGTCATCAGCATCACGCGCGTCATGTAGAAGGCGGTGATGGCCGCACCCAGCAGGGCGCAGGCGCCGAGGATCCAGCCCTCGGTGCCGCCCTTGGCGAAGGCCGCCTCGATGATCTTGTCCTTGGAGAAGAAGCCCGACAGGCCCGGGAAGCCGATGATGGCCAGGTAGCCGAGGCCGAACGTCACGAAGGTGATCGGCATGTACTTCCGGAGGCCGCCGTACTTCCGCATGTCGACCTCGTCGTTCATGCCGTGCATGACCGATCCGGCGCCGAGGAAGAGCCCGGCCTTGAAGAAGCCGTGGGTCACCAGGTGCATGATCGCGAAGACGTAGCCGATGGGGCCGAGGCCCGCGGCGAGGACCATGTAGCCGATCTGCGACATCGTCGAGCCGGCGAGGGCCTTCTTGATGTCGTCCTTCGCGCAACCGACGATCGCACCGAACAGGAGCGTGACCGCGCCGACGACGGTGACGACGAGCTGGGCGTCGGGCGCGAGGTTGAAGATGTTGGCGGAGCGGACGATCAGGTAGACGCCCGCGGTCACCATGGTCGCCGCGTGGATGAGGGCCGAGACGGGGGTCGGGCCCTCCATCGCGTCCCCGAGCCAGGACTGGAGCGGCACCTGGGCGGACTTGCCGCAGGCGGCGAGCAGCAGCATCAGGGCGATGCCGGTGAGCGTGGCCTCGGAGGCGCCGGTGACGAGTCCGGGCTCCTCGTGGCTGCCGAGGACCGGGCCGAAGGCGAAGGTGCCGAACGTCGTGAACATCAGCATGATCGCGATCGACAGGCCCATGTCGCCGACGCGGTTGACCAGGAATGCCTTCTTGGCCGCGGTGGCCGCGCTGGGCTTGTGCTGCCAGAAGCCGATCAGCAGGTAGGAGGCGAGGCCGACGCCCTCCCAGCCGACGTAGAGCAGCAGGTAGTTGTCGGCGAGGACGAGCAGCAGCATCGCCGCGAGGAACAGGTTCAGATAGCCGAAGAAGCGGCGGCGGCGCTCGTCGTGCTCCATGTAGCCGATGGAGTACAGGTGGATGAGCGAGCCGACGCCGGTGATCAGGAGCACGAACGTCATCGACAGCTGGTCGAGGCGGAAGGCGACGTCCGCCTGGAAGCCCTCGACCGGGATCCAGCTGAACAGGTGCTGGGTGAGCGTGCGGTGCTCGGCGTCCTTGCCGAGCAGGTCGGCGAAGAGGACGGCGCCGAACACGAAGGAAGCGCCGGCGAGGATGGTGCCGATCCAGTGACCGACGGCGTCCAGCCGCCGGCCGCCGGTGAGCAGGACCGCCGCTCCGAGCAGGGGCGCCGCGATCAGCAGCGCGATCAGGTTCTCCACGATTCAGCGACCCCTTACAGCTTCATCAGGCTGGCGTCGTCGACCGAGGCCGAGTGGCGGGAACGGAACAGCGACACGATGATCGCGAGCCCGACCACGACCTCCGCGGCGGCGACGACCATCGTGAAGAAGGCGATGATCTGGCCGTCGAGGTTGCCGTGCATCCGGGAGAAGGCGACGAACGCGAGGTTGCAGGCGTTGAGCATGAGCTCGATGCACATGAACACGACGATGGCGTTGCGCCGGATCAGCACGCCGGTGGCGCCGATCGTGAACAACAGGGCGGCGAGGTAGAGGTAGTTGACCGGGTTCACTTCGACGCCTCCTTCTTGAAGCCGGCCGGTTCGATCCCGGTCCGCTCCAGGCGTTCCTCGGCGCGCTGCTCCAGGGCCTTCAGGTCGTTCAGAGCCTCTGTCGAGACGTCCCTGATCTGGCCGCGGTCGCGCAGGGTCTTGCTGACCGTGAGCTCGGAGGGGGTGCCGTCGGGCAGCAGGCCCGCGATGTCCACCGCGTTGTGCCGGGCGTAGACGCCGGGGGCGGGCAGCGGCGGGACGTGCTTGCCCTCGCGGACGCGCTTCTCGGCCAGCTCGCGCTGGGTCAGGGCGCGCTCGGTGCGCTCGCGGTGGGTGAGCACCATGGCGCCGACGGCTGCCGTGATCAGCAGGGCGCCGGTGATCTCGAAGGCGAAGACGTACTTGGTGAAGATGAGCGTGGCGAGCCCTTCGACATTGCCCCCGGAGTTGGCCTGACCGAGGCCGTTGAACTGGTTGAGGGAGGCGTTGCCGATGCCCGCGAACAGCAGGATGCCGAAGCCGAGCCCGCACAGCAGGGCCAGCCAGCGCTGCCCCTTGATGGTCTCCTTCAGGGAGTCCGCCGCGGTCACGCCGACGAGCATCACCACGAACAGGAACAGCATCATGATCGCGCCGGTGTAGACGACGATCTGGACGACGCCGAGGAAGTAGGCGCCGTTGGCGAGGTAGAACACCGCCAGGATGATCATGGTGCCGGCGAGACAGAGCGCGCTGTGCACGGCCTTCCTCATGAAGACGGTGCACAGGGCGCCGATCACGGCGACGGTGCCGAGGACCCAGAACTGGAAGGCCTCGCCGGTGGAGGTGGCGGAGGCGGCGAGCTGAAGGGGCGCGGTCATCGGCCGATCACCTTCTCCGATGCCGGTTCGTCCTCACCGAAGGTGGAGTCGGCCTCCTGGACCACCTCGCCCTTGGATACCGCGACCTGGGGCACGGTGCCGGGCGCCGCCTCGGTGACCAGGCCCCGGTAGTAGTCCTGCTCGTCGGTGCCGGGGTAGATGGCGTGGGGCGAGTCGACCATGCCCTCTTCGAGGCCGGCGAGCAGCTGCTCCTTGGTGTAGATGAGGTTGGCGCGGCTGGAGTCGGCCAGCTCGAACTCGTTGGTCATCGTCAGCGCGCGCGTGGGGCACGCCTCGATGCACAGCCCGCACAGGATGCAGCGGGCGTAGTTGATCTGGTAGACGCGGCCGTACCGCTCGCCCGGCGAGTAGCGCTCCTCGTCGGTGTTGTCGGCGCCCTCCACGTAGATGGCGTCGGCGGGGCAGGCCCAGGCGCACAGCTCGCAGCCGACGCACTTCTCCAGGCCGTCCGGATGGCGGTTGAGCTGGTGCCGTCCGTGGAACCGCGGAGCGGTGGTCTTCTGCTGCTCCGGGTACTGCTCGGTCAGCCGCTTCTTGAACATGGCCTTGAAGGTCACGCCGAAGCCGGCGACGGGGTTCATGAAGCCGGGCTTCAACTGCTCGGTCTCCTTGGGCTCCTCAGCCATCGGACGCCTCCTTTCCATCCGTAGAACCACTCAGCGGTCCGTCACTGTGAGTATCGGGCCCGCCACTGACAATCAGCTCCCGCTCCTGGCGCGAGCGGCGCCTGGGCACCGGCGGCAACTCCTGTCCCGGCAGCGGCGGAACGGGGAACCCGCCCGCCATCGGGTCGAACCCGGCCGGCTGTTCGGCGGGCTGCGCGGCCGCCTTCGACTTCTCGCGGAACATGTCGGCGACGAAGGAGAGCAGCAGCAGGACCAGGACCGCGCCGCCGACGTAGAGGGCGATGTCGGCGAAGTCGTAGTTCTCGTTGCGCAGGGTCCGCACGGTCGCGACGAGCATCAGCCACACCACGGAGACCGGGATGAGGACCTTCCAGCCGAGCTTCATCAGCTGGTCGTAGCGGACGCGCGGGAGCGTGCCGCGCAGCCAGATGAAGAAAAACAGCAGCAGCTGCACCTTGATCACGAACCAGAGCAGCGGCCACCAGCCGTGGTTGGCGCCCTCCCAGAAGGTGCTGACGGGCCAGGGGGCCCGCCAGCCGCCGAGGAAGAGCGTGGTCGTCACGGCCGAGACCGTCACCATGTTCACGTACTCCGCGAGCATGAACAGCGCGAACTTGATCGACGAGTACTCGGTGTTGAAGCCGCCGACCAGGTCGCCCTCGGACTCCGGCATGTCGAAGGGGGCGCGGTTGGTCTCACCGACCATCGTGATGACGTAGATGATGAAGGAGACCGGCAGCAGGGCGATGTACCAGCGGTCCTGCTGGGCCTCGACGATCGCCGAGGTCGACATCGACCCGGAGTAGAGGAACACCGAGGCGAAGGCGGCGCCCATGGCGATCTCGTACGAGATCATCTGCGCGCAGGAGCGCAGACCGCCGAGGAGCGGGTACGTCGACCCGGAGCTCCAGCCCGCGAGGACGATGCCGTAGATGCCGACCGAGGCGACCGCGAGGATGTAGAGCATCGCGATCGGCAGGTCGGTGAGCTGCATCGCGGTGCGGTGGCCGAAGATCGAGACCTCGTTGCCGGACGGGCCGAAGGGGATCACCGCGATCGCCATGAAGGCCGGGATGGCCGCGACGATCGGCGCGAGGACGTAGACGACCTTGTCCGCGCGCTTGACGATGACGTCTTCCTTCAGCATCAGCTTCACGCCGTCGGCGAGCGACTGGAGCATGCCCCAGGGGCCGTGCCGGTTGGGGCCGATGCGCAGCTGCATCCAGGCGACGACCTTGCGCTCCCACACGATGGAGAACAGCACGGTCACCATCAGGAACGCGAAGCAGAAGACGGCCTTGACGACGACGAGCCACCAGGGGTCGGTGCCGAACACCGAGAGGTCTTCCGCGGCGAGGTACGGGCTCATGCCTCCACCTCCTGGGGAGCTTCGGCTGCGAGCGTCGCCGGGCCGATGTGGACGAGGGAGCCGGGCAGCACCCCGGCGTCGGAGGCGACGCCCCCGCCGGTGGAGTTCAGCGGGAGCCAGACCACGCGGTCGGGCATCTCGGTGATCTGCAGCGGCAGTTCGACGACTCCGGTCTTGCCGGTCACGGCGAGGAGGTCGCCTTCCTTGACGCCCACCTCGGCGGCCGTCGCGGCCGACACACGCGCGCGTGCCGCGTGCCGGGTCCCGGCGAGCGCCTCGTCCCCCTGCTGGAGCAGGCCCTGGTCGAGGAGCAGCCGGTGTCCAGCCAGCACGGCCTCACCGGCGGCGGGCCGCGGCAGCTGGGCCCCGGTCTCGAAGGGTTCGGTGCCGCGCGCTCCGTCCCAGGGGCCGAGCCGGTCGATCTCCGCGCGGACCGTGCGCAGGTCCGGCAGGCCCAGGTGCACGTCCATGGCGTCGGCGAGCATCTGGAGCACCCGTGCGTCGGTGGGCGCGAGGCGGCGGGTCATCTGGTCGGGCTTGAGAGCCGCCTCGAAGAAGCGCACCCTGCCCTCCCAGTTGAGGAAGGTGCCGGCCTTCTCGGCGACCGCGGCCACCGGCAGGACGACGTCCGCGTGCTCGGTGACCTCGCCGGGACGCAGTTCCAGCGACACCACGAACCCGACCTCCTGGAGCGCCTCACGCGCGCGTGCCGGGTCGGGCAGGTCGGCGATCTCGACGCCCGCGACCACCAGGGCCTGGAGTTCGCCGGAGACCGCGGCCTCGACGATCTGACCGGTGTCGCGGCCGTAGCGGTGCGGGAGTTCGGCCACACCCCAGACGGAGGCGACCTCCTCACGCGCGCGCGGGTCGGTGGCCGGGCGCCCGCCCGGCAGCAGCGACGGCAGCGCGCCCGCCTCGACGGCACCGCGCTCCCCGGCCCGCCGCGGGATCCACACGAGCTGCGCCCCGGTCGCGGAGGCGGCCCGTACGGCGGCGGTGAGGCCCCCGGCCACGGCGGCCAGCCGCTCGCCCACGACGATCACCGCGCCCTCGGTGCGCAGGGCCTCGGCGGCCCTGCTGCCGTCGTCCTCCAGGCCGACCCCGCCGGCGAGTGCGTCCAGCCACTCGGTCTCGGTGCCGGGGGCGGCGGGCAGCAGGGTGCCGCCCGCCTTCTCCAGTCCGCGGGTGGCGTGGGTGGCGAGGGAGAAGACCTTCTGGCCGTGCTTGCGCCAGGCCTTGCGCAGCCTCAGGAAGACGCCGGGCGCCTCCTCCTCGGCCTCGAACCCGACCAGCAGGACCGCCGGTGCCTTCTCCAGGGCGGAGTACGTGACGCCCGTACCGTCGAGGTCACGGCCGCGGCCCGCGACCCGCGCGGCCAGGAAGTCGGCCTCCTCACTGCTGTGCACGCGCGCGCGGAAGTCGATGTCGTTGGTGTCGAGCGCCACGCGCGCGAACTTGCTGTACGCGTAGGCGTCCTCGACGGTGAGGCGGCCGCCGGTGAGGACTCCGGTCCGGCCGCGCGAGGCGAGCAGCCCCTGGGCGGCGATCTGGAGCGCCTCCGGCCAGGACGCCGGAACCAGCTCGCCCTCGGGGTTGCGGACCAGCGGGTGCTCCAGCCGGTCCCGCTGCTGTGCGTAGCGGAAGGCGAAGCGCCCCTTGTCGCAGATCCACTCCTCGTTGACCTCGGGGTCGTTGGCCGCGAGCTTGCGCATGACCTTGCCGCGCCGGTGGTCGGTGCGGGTGGCGCAGCCGCCCGAGCAGTGCTCGCACACGCTCGGGGAGGACACCAGGTCGAAGGGGCGGGAGCGGAATCGGTACGCCGCCGAGGTGAGCGCGCCGACCGGGCAGATCTGGATGGTGTTGCCGGAGAAGTACGACTCGAAGGGGTCGCCCTCGCCAGTGCCGACCTGCTGGAGCGCGCCCCGCTCGATCAGCTCGATCATGGGGTCGCCCGCGACCTGGTTGGAGAAGCGGGTGCAGCGGGCGCACAGCACGCACCGCTCACGGTCGAGCAGCACCTGGGTGGAGATCGGGACGGGCTTCTCGTAGGTCCGCTTCTTGCCCTCGAAGCGGGACTCGGCCTGCCCGTGGGACATCGCCTGGTTCTGCAGCGGGCACTCGCCGCCCTTGTCGCAGACCGGGCAGTCCAGCGGGTGGTTGATGAGGAGGAGCTCCATCACACCGTGCTGGGCCTTCTCGGCGACCGGCGAGGTGAGGTGGGTCTTCACCACCATCCCGTCGGTGCAGGTGATGGTGCAGGAGGCCATCGGCTTGCGCTGGCCCTCGACCTCGACGATGCACTGGCGGCAGGCGCCGGCCGGGTCCAGGAGGGGGTGGTCGCAGAACCGGGGGATCTCGATGCCGAGCTGCTCGGCGGCCCGGATGACCAGGGTGCCCTTGGGCACGCTGATCTCGGCGCCGTCGATCGTCAGCGAGACGAGATCCTCCGGCGGGACCGCCGCCTCTCCCCCGCCTGAGGGAGCGTTGGTGGTCACAGTCATGCGTTCACCTCCGTGCGGTCGGCCCAGGCCGTCGACCTGGCCGGGTCGAAGGGGCAGCCGCGGCCCGTGATGTGCTGCTCGTACTCCTCGCGGAAGTACTTCAGCGAGGAGAAGATCGGCGAGGCGGCGCCGTCACCGAGGGCGCAGAAGGACTTGCCGTTGATGTTGTCGGCGATGTCGTTCAGCTTGTCGAGGTCGGACATGACGCCCTTGCCCGCCTCGATGTCGCGCAGCAACTGCACGAGCCAGTACGTGCCCTCGCGGCACGGGGTGCACTTGCCGCAGGACTCGTGGGCGTAGAACTCGGTCCAGCGGGTGACGGCACGGACCACGCAGGTCGTCTCGTCGAAGCACTGGAGCGCCTTGGTGCCGAGCATGGATCCGGCGGCGCCGACGCCCTCGTAGTCGAGGGGGACGTCGAGGTGCTCGTCGGTGAACATCGGCGTGGAGGAGCCGCCCGGCGTCCAGAACTTCAGCCGGTGCCCGGGCCGCATGCCGCCGCTCATCTCCAGGAGCTGGCGCAGCGTGATGCCGAGCGGGGCCTCGAACTGGCCGGGGTTGGCGACATGGCCGCTGAGCGAGTAGAGCGTGAAGCCGGGGGACTTCTCGCTGCCCATCGACCTGAACCAGTCCTTGCCCTTCTGGAGGATCGCGGGAACCGACGCGATCGACTCCACGTTGTTCACCACAGTGGGGCAGGCGTAGAGGCCCGCGACCGCGGGGAAGGGGGGACGGAGCCGCGGTTGGCCACGGCGGCCTTCGAGCGAGTCGAGCAGTGCGGTCTCCTCACCGCAGATGTACGCCCCGGCCCCGGCGTGCACGGTGATGTCGAGATCGAGGCCGCTGCCCAGGATGTTCTGTCCGAGGTAGCCGGCCGCGTAGGCCTCGCTCACGGCCGAGTGCAACCGCCGCAGCACGGGGACGACTTCACCGCGGAGATAGATGAAGGCGTGCGAGGACCTGATGGCGTAACACGCGATGATCATGCCCTCGATGAGGCTGTGCGGGTTCGCGAAGAGGAGCGGGATGTCCTTGCAGGTGCCCGGCTCCGACTCGTCGGCGTTGACCACCAGATAGTGCGGCTTTCCGTCTCCCTGCGGAATGAACTGCCACTTCATCCCGGTGGGGAATCCGGCGCCGCCGCGGCCGCGCAGACCGGAGTCCTTGACGTACGCGATCAGGTCGTCCGGTGACATCGCGAGCGCCTTGCGGAGTCCCTCGTACCCCTCGTGCCTCTTGTAGACGTCCAGCGTCCAGGACTTGTCCTCGTCCCAGAAGGCCGACAGCACGGGTGCGAGCAGCTTCTCGGGGCTGGTGTCTTTCAGTTCGGGTGCCAAGGTCATCACTCCCCCTCCTCGGCGGCGGGCCCGGCCGGATGGGCCGGGTCGGAGGCCGACGTGTCCTGTGGCGCGTCGTGTGAGCTCAGGTGCTCTGTCGGGGACGGCTCATGGACATCCCTGTCCTCAGGGGCGCCCTCGCGTGGATGGACCACGCGAGCCGGTCCGGTCTCTCCCTTGGCCAGGCGGAGACCCACCAGCGACGCGGGTCCGGCCGCGCCGCTCGCCTCGACGGCACCGGGCCGCTCGTCGGGGAAGCCGGCGAGGATCCGCGCGGTCTCCTTGAAGGTGCACATCGGCGCCCCGCGCGTGGGCTCGACCGGACGCCCCGCGCGCAGGTCGTCGACGAGGCGCTTGGCGGTGTCCGGGGTCTGGTTGTCGAAGAACTCCCAGTTGACCATCACGACCGGCGCGAAGTCGCAGGCCGCGTTGCACTCGATGTGCTCCAGGGTGACCTTGCCGTCGTCGGTGGTCTCGCCGTTGCCGACGCCCAGGTGCTCCTGGAGCTCGGAGAAGATCGCGTCGCCGCCCATGACCGCGCACAGCGTGTTGGTGCAGACCCCGACCTGGTAGTCACCGGAGGGCTTGCGCCGGTACATGGTGTAGAAGGTGGCCACCGCGGTGACCTCGGCCGTGGTCAGCCCCAGCACGTCCGCGCAGAACTGCATCCCGGTGCGCGTGACGTGCCCCTCCTCCGACTGCACGAGGTGCAGCAGCGGCAGGAGCGCCGAACGGGAGTCCGGGTAGCGGGCGATGATCTCGCGCGCGTCCGCCTCCAGCCGGGCTCGGACGTCGTCCGGGTAAGCGGGTGCGGGCAGTTCGGGCATGCCCAGGCTGACGCCCCGCTCGGAAGAACTGGTGGTCACCGGTCGACGCCTCCCATCACGGGGTCGATGGACGCGACAGCGACGATGACGTCGGCGACCTGGCCGCCCTCGCACATCGCCGCCATGGCCTGAAGGTTGGTGAAGGACGGGTCGCGGAAGTGGACCCGGAAGGGGCGGGTGCCGCCGTCGGACACGGCGTGCACCCCGAGTTCGCCCTTGGGCGACTCGACGGCCGCGTACGCCTGTCCCGGCGGGACGCGGAAGCCCTCGGTGACCAGCTTGAAGTGGTGGATCAGGGCCTCCATGGAGGTGCCCATGATCTTCTTGATGTGGTCGAGGGAGTTGCCGAGCCCGTCGGGTCCCAGGGCGAGCTGGGCGGGCCAGGCGATCTTCTTGTCGGCGACCATGACCGGTCCCGGCTGGAGCCGGTCCAGGCACTGCTCGACGATCCTGAGCGACTGGCGCATCTCCTCCAGGCGGATCAGGAAGCGCCCGTAGGAGTCGCAGGTGTCGGCGGTCGGCACGTCGAACTCGAAGGTGTCGTAGCCGCAGTAGGGCTGGGCCTTGCGCAGGTCGTGCGGCAGGCCGGTGGAGCGCAGGATGGGGCCGGTGGCGCCGAGGGCCATGCAGCCCGCCAGGTCCAGGTAGCCGACGTCCTGCATACGGGCCTTGAAGATGGGGTTCCCGGTGGCGAGCTTGTCGTACTCCGGGAGGTTCTTCTTCATCTTCTTCACGAACTCGCGGATGTGGTCCACCGCGCCGGGCGGCAGGTCCTGGGCGAGTCCGCCGGGGCGGATGTACGCGTGGTTCATCCGCAGGCCCGTGATGAGCTCGTAGATGTCGAGAATCATTTCACGATCACGGAATCCGTAGATCATGATCGTGGTGGCGCCGAGTTCCATGCCGCCGGTGGCGATGCACACCAGGTGCGAGGAGAGCCGGTTCAGCTCCATCAGGAGCACCCGGATCAGGGTGGCCCGGTCGGGGATCTGGTCCTCGATGCCGAGGAGCTTCTCGACGGCGAGGCAGTAGGCGGTCTCGTTGAAGAAGGACGTCAGGTAGTCCATGCGCGTCACGAACGTGGTGCCCTGCGTCCACGTGCGGAACTCGAGGTTCTTCTCGATGCCGGTGTGCAGGTAGCCGATGCCGCAGCGGGCCTCGGTGACCGTCTCGCCGTCGATCTCCAGGATCAGGCGGAGCACCCCGTGGGTGGAGGGGTGCTGGGGCCCCATGTTGACGACGATGCGCTCGTCGTCGGCCTTGGCCGCGCTCTGGACGACCTCGTCCCAGTCGCCACCGGTGACCGTGTAGACGGTGCCCTCGGTGGTCTCGCGCGGAGTTGCGTGCTGCGTGCTCATGAGTACGACCTCCGCTGGTCCGGAGCCGGGATCTGGGCGCCCTTGTACTCGACGGGGATGCCGCCGAGGGGGTAGTCCTTGCGCTGCGGATGGCCCTGCCAGTCGTCCGGCATCATGATCCGCGTCAGGGCCGGGTGGCCGTCGAAGACGATCCCGAAGAAGTCGTAGGTCTCGCGCTCGTGCCAGTCGTTGGTCGGGTACACCGACACCAGGGACGGCACGTGCGGGTCGGCGTCCGGGGCGCTGACCTCCAGGCGGATCAGCCGGTTGTGGGTGATCGAGCGCAGGTGGTAGACGGCGTGCAGCTCGCGGCCCTTGTCGTGGGGGTAGTGGACCCCGCTGACGCCGGTGCAGAGCTCGAAGCGCAGGGCCGGGTCGTCGCGCAGGGTCCGCGCGACCCGCAGCAGGTGCTCGCGCTCGACGTGGAAGGTGAGCTCGCCGCGGTCGACGACCGTCTTCTCGATCGCGTTGTCGGGGAGCAGTCCCTGCTCCTCCAGCGCGCCCTCCAGCTCGTCGGCGACCTCGTCGAACCAGCCGCCGTAGGGGCGGGCCGCCGGTCCCGGGAGGCGGACCGAGCGGACCAGGCCGCCGTAACCTGAGGTGTCGCCGCCGTTGTTGGCGCCGAACATGCCGCGCTGGACGCGGATCTCCTCACCGCCCTCGCCGCGCTGGCCGGGGAGGTTGGAGGCGCCGAGATCCTTCTCGGGGTTCACCCCGTTCGACGCGCCATGGGCACCGTTCGCGTCGCTCATCGCAGCAGCCCCTTCATCTCGATCGTGGGCAGGGCCTTGAGCGCCGCCTCCTCCGCCTCGCGGGCCGCCTCCTCGGCGTTCACGCCGAGCTTGGAGGACTGGATCTTCTGATGGAGCTTGAGAATCGCGTCCATCAGCATCTCCGGCCGTGGCGGGCAGCCGGGCAGATAGATGTCGACCGGGACGATGTGGTCGACGCCCTGCACGATCGCGTAGTTGTTGAACATGCCGCCCGAGGAGGCGCAGACCCCCATGGAGATGACCCACTTGGGGTTCGGCATCTGGTCGTAGACCTGCCGGAGCACCGGCGCCATCTTCTGGCTGACCCGGCCGGCGACGATCATGAGGTCCGCCTGGCGGGGTGAGCCGCGGAAGACCTCCATGCCGAAGCGGGCCAGGTCGTAGCGTCCGGCGCCCGTGGTCATCATCTCGATGGCACAGCAGGCCAGGCCGAAGGTGGCCGGGAAGACGGACGCCTTGCGCACCCAGCCCGCGGCCTGCTCGACGGTGGTCAGCAGGAAACCGCTCGGCAGCTTTTCTTCGAGTCCCATGAGTTAAAGGCCCCTCAGTCCCATTCCAGGCCGCCGCGCCGCCATACGTACGCGTACGCGACGAAGACGGTGAGCACGAAGAGCAGCATCTCCACGAGCCCGAAAACACCCAGGGCGTCGAAGGTGACGGCCCAGGGGTAGAGGAAGACGATCTCGATGTCGAAGACGATGAAGAGCATCGCCGTCAGGTAGTACTTGATGGGGAAGCGCCCGCCGCCGGCCGGCGTGGGGGTCGGCTCGATCCCGCATTCGTAGGCCTCGAGCTTGGCCCGGTTGTACCGCTTCGGACCGATCAGCGTGGCCATGACCACGGAGAAGATCGCAAAGCCTGCCCCGAGGGCTCCCAGTACGAGGATGGGCGCATAGGCGTTCACCGCTCCTCGCTCCTCTCAGTCGGCACTGACTGCTGGCGATGGCATCGGACTTCACACCCGACTCATACGTCCCTCCGACCTCCGTCCGGCCCGACGAAGATCGCGAACATGTGAAGCAGGTCACAAGCCCAACTGACCCGCATCTTATGCCCGCCGGTCTGTGATCTGCGACACGGGGTATTGCACAAGCTTTGTGATCTCCACCACCAGACGAAGGATCATGAAGTCGGATCAGCAGTGATCTTCACACGAGAAGCGTCCGAGTGATCACCAGAGGTGACATTTCCGCTAGTCGGCGCAGGTCGGAAGAGGCGTCTCCATATCAAGAGACTTCTCCTGCATGCAAATTGGTGCTGGACGCGACTGCTTGGTAGGGGGCCGCGTTCACACATCAGGGGGAGGTGCGAGGACGGGTGTGGACGCGTGCACACATTCACGAGCGCCGAACGCCTCCGGACGCAGCCGCCGCCGTAACCGTTGCGTGACCTCCGCCACACACATGAGAGATCAATAAGAACGGGGCTTGGCCATCCGGGCCAACCGATGGTAGCTGCGGGGCAATTCGGGCGTAACAGCGAAAGTCCATGATCACGGCCATGATCACGAGAGTCCGCAATGTCCGTTACGGCGTCAATAAAGGGCGGCATGCCGGGGATTCGGGCCGCCGATTGAACAACTGTGGCGCAGCCCACGTTTCTTGAAGGTATGGAGGAGCCCCTGATACCAGTTGGTCTCATGTCCCACACCGCTCACATACGCAGCCACCGGAAACCCCGCCGCAGCGCGACGACTTCGATCGCCGTGCGTGCCGGAGTCGCCGGTGGCGTGCTCAGCATGGCAGCGGCGGGCGCGTCGGCTTCGGCGTTCGCCGCCGAGTCGACGACGCAGACCCTCGAACTGCCCACCCTCTCGGCCGACCTGGGCAGCCAGGTCGCCGAGTCCGCCGACGCGATGCAGCAGGCGGCCGCCAACTACCAGCTCCAGGCCGAGCGTGACGCGGCCGCCGCAAAGGCCGCGAAGCAGGCCAAGGCGGACCTCGCGGAGGCCAAGAAGAAGGCGGAGGCCAAGAAGAAGGCCGAGGAGGCCCGCAGGGCCGCCGCGGAGGAGGCCGCCTCCCGCAGCTCCGAGCGGGCCACGCTGTCCGCCTCGGCGAGCGCCGGCGTCTCCACGAGCTCGTCCACGGCCACCGGTTCGGCCGCGGCTGTCATCGCCTTCGTGAAGGCCCAGGTCGGTGACGCCTACGTCTCCGGCGGCACCGGCCCCAACTCGTGGGACTGCTCGGGCCTCGTGCAGGCCGCGTTCAGCCAGATCGGCGTCGACCTGCCGCGCGTCTCGCAGGACCAGTCGACCGCGGGCACCCAGGTCTCGCTGAGCAACCTTCAGCCGGGCGACATCCTGTACTGGGGCGGCGCGGGCAGCGCGTACCACGTCGCCGTGTACGTCGGCGACGGCATGTTCGTCGGCGCGCAGAACCCCTCGACGGGCGTCGCCGAGAAGCCCCTGTCCTACGACCCGCCGACCGGAGCGGTGCGGGTGCTCTGACGGACACCGCAACAGCTCGACAGGGCCGCAACCGCTCGGGGGTTGCGGCCCTCTCGGTGCCCTGGCCGGGGTTGGATGGGTTCAGCGATCCGCATCCGCGATCGCACCCACCGCCACGGAACAGGAGACATCACCATGCCCAGTGTGTTCGTCCAGGGCAGGCCCACCGACACCTACCCGCCGCTCGCCCCCGAGGCCCGGCGCGGGCGGGTGCGGCGGATCACCGAGGTCGGCGAGGAAGTGCTGCACAAGCCGTGCCGGGACGTGACCGAGTTCGGGCCCGACCTCGCCGCGCTGATCGACGACATGTTCCTGACCATGTACATCGCGGAGGGGGCCGGCCTCGCGGCGAACCAGGTCGGCGTCGCCCTGCGCCTCTTCGTGTACGACTGCCCCGACGACGACGGAGTCCGGCATGTCGGACACGTCGTCAACCCGGTGCTGGACCCGCTCGATCCGGCCGGGCGCAGGCTGCTCGACGACGGCGAGGGGTGCCTGTCGGTGCCGGGCGCCGTCATGGACGTACCGCGTCCGGACCGGGCCGTGGTGCGCGGGTTCGACCGGGACGGGGAGCCGCTCGTGATCGAGGGGACCGGCTACTTCGCGCGGTGCCTGGCGCACGAGACCGACCATGTGAACGGGCACGTGTATCTGGACCGGCTGTCGAAGCGGGACCGCAGGCGGGCGCTCGGGCAGATGACGGACCGGCGGGAGGAGGTGTTCGCCCGCCGGACGGCCAACATCGAGGCGCTGCACGACCCTCGGGGCACGTTCAGCGCCTGAGGGAGTGGACCAGCGCCCACACCGACACCGCGACGAGGATGACGAACACGGGTAACGCGACCGCTGCGTCCATCCCTCCACGGTGCTCCGGTGCGGGGGCTCCCGTCACGCCTTCGGCGCCACCTTGCTCAGCCCGTTGATGATCCGGTCCATCGCGTCGCCGCCCGTGGGGTCGGTGAGGTTGGCGAGCATCTTGAGGGTGAACTTCATGAGCAGCGGGTGGGTCAGTCCGCGCTGGGCCGCGATCTTCATGACCTTCGGGTTGCCGATGAGCTTCACGAAGGCGCGGCCGAGCGTGTAGTAGCCGCCGTAGGTGTCCTTGAGGACCCGCGGGTAGCGCTGGAGGGCGATCTCCCGCTGGGCGGGCGTCGCGCGGGCGTGGGCCTGGACGATGACGTCGGCGGCGATCTGGCCGGACTCCATGGCGTAGGCGATG
Organism: Streptomyces sp. SAI-135; assembly: GCF_029893805.1. Classification (NCBI taxonomy): domain Bacteria; kingdom Bacillati; phylum Actinomycetota; class Actinomycetes; order Kitasatosporales; family Streptomycetaceae; genus Streptomyces; species Streptomyces sp. SAI-135. The sequence continues at coordinate 5,369,327 of NZ_JARXYP010000002.1, read as the reverse complement.
CCCTCGCCGTTGAAGGGGTTCACCATGCCGCCGGCGTCGCCGACCAGGAGCAGCCCCTTGGTGTAGTGCGGCTGGCGGTTGAAGGCCATCGGCAGGGCGGCGCCGCGGATCGGGCCGGTCATGTTCTCCGGCGTGTAGCCCCAGTCCTCCGGCATGGAGGCGCACCAGGCCTTCAGCACCTCGCGCCAGTCGAGCTCCTTGAAGGAGTCGGAGGTGTTCAGCACGCCGAGGCCGACGTTGGAGGTGCCGTCGCCCATGCCGAAGATCCAGCCGTAGCCGGGCAGCAGCCGGTCCTCGCCGGGGCCGCGGCGGTCCCACAGCTCCAGCCAGGACTCCAGGTAGTCGTCGTCGTGGCGGGGGCTCTCGAAGTACGTCCGTACGGCGACGCCCATCGGGCGGTCCTCGCGGCGGTGCAGGCCCATCGCGAGGGAGAGCCGGGTGGAGTTGCCGTCGGCGGCGACCACGAGGGGCGCGTGGAAGGTGACCTCGCGTTTGTCCTCGCCGAGTTTCGCGTGGACGCCCGTGATGCGGCCGGTGCGGTCGTCGACGATCGGGGCGCCGACGTTGCAGCGCTCGTAGAGCCGCGCCCCGGCCTTCTGGGCCTGGCGGGCGAGCTGCTCGTCGAAGTCGTCGCGCTTGCGGACGAGGCCGTAGTCGGGGAAGGAGGCCAGTTCCGGCCAGTCGAGCTGGAGGCGCACGCCGCCGCCGATGATCCTGAGGCCCTTGTTGCGCAGCCAGCCGGCCTCTTCGGAGATGTCGATGCCCATGGCCACGAGCTGCTTGGTGGCGCGCGGGGTGAGGCCGTCGCCGCAGACCTTCTCGCGCGGGAACTCGGTCTTCTCCAGGAGGAGCACGTCGAGTCCGGACTTGGCGAGGTGGTAGGCGGTCGTGGAGCCGGCCGGCCCCGCGCCGACGACGATGACATCGGCGGTGTTCTCGGACAGGGGCTCGGTCACGGCGGGATCTCCCCAGGCTCGGAATCAAGTTCGGAATCAACTTCTGAATCCGCGTGCCGACCGGCACTGGACATGGGCAGTCTATTCAGCAGAATTGATCACCCGGCTGAAGGGCTGCCCCATGGACCGAGCTCTGCCCGTAGTACGGCTGCGTGTCCCCACCGACGAGGACGCCGTCGCCTGGCACCGGGTCTTCGACGACCCGGACGTCATGGAGTTCCACGGCGGCAGGTCCGCGGAACTGTCCGTCTACGAGGAGCTCACCGCGCGGCAGCGCCGGCACGACGCCGAGCGGGGTTTCTGTCTGTGGACCATGGTCGCCGAGGACGGGCAGGTCATCGGTTTCACCGGAGCCCAGCCGTGGCCGCGGGACTGGGGGCCGACGGGCGAGATCGAGATCGGGTGGCGGCTCGGACGGGCCCACTGGGGCCGCGGGTACGCCACGGTGGCCGCGCGGATGACGCTGGAGCGGCTCAGGGCGGCGGGCGTCAGGGACGTGGTGGCGCTGGTCAGACCCGGCAACGAACGGTCGATCGCGGTCGCCAAGCGCCTCGGAATGGAACTCGCGGAGACCTACCCGCACCCCCTCCTCCAGGAAGAGGTGCTGTGCTTCCGCCTTGCCCTGGAGGAGAGTTACGCAGAGTAGCGGTCTGCTACGGAAAGCCACCCGGCCCTTCCGGCGGCGACCGGGCCGGAGTTACCCTTCCAGTACCGCTGGGGGTGACATCTGTGCACATACCACCCAAGACGCCCGAAGTGCGCGTACCGCGTCTGGTCGGACTCATGGCCGTCGACGCGCGCGAGACGGCCCAGGCGCAGGGCCTGTTCGTCAACGCGCCGGACCGCAAGGACTTCCACCAGGCCGTCGTCGACTATGTCGTACGCCAGTACCCGCAGCCCGGCGCCGAGGTGCCGCGGGACTCCGTGGTGTACGTGTGGTTCGACCTCGGCCCGGGTGAGGGCGGCGGGGGCATCCGCGAGCCCCGCATCCCCAGACCCCCGAGCGGAGGCCTCCAACGCGAACTGGACGAGCCTGGCGATCCGTACGTGGTCCGGTGCGTGACGGGACTCTGAGCCGGCGCGCCGAGCCGCTCAGCTCTCCTTGACGCCCCGGTGCAGGGCCACGATCCCGCCGGTCAGGTTCCGCCAGGCCACGTTCGACCAGCCCGCCTTCTGCAGGCGCTCGGCCAGGGCCGGCTGGTCGGGCCAGGCGCGGATGGACTCGGCGAGGTAGACGTACGCGTCGGGGTTGGAGGAGACCGCGCGGGCGACCGGCGGCAGGGCGCGCATCAGGTACTCGGTGTAGACCGTGCGGAAGGGCGCCCAGGTCGGGTGGGAGAACTCGCAGATCACGACCCGGCCGCCGGGCCGGGTCACCCGGTACATCTCGCGCAGGGCGGCGTCGGTGTCCTGGACGTTGCGCAGCCCGAAGGAGATGGTGACGGCGTCGAAGCTGTCGTCCCGGAAGGGCAGCCGGGTCGCGTCGCCCGCGGTGAACGGCAGCCAGGAGTGGTTCCGCTTGCCGACCCGCAGCATGCCGATCGAGAAGTCGCAGGGCACGACGTAGGCGCCGGTGCGGGCGAAGGGCAGCGACGAGGTGGCGGTGCCCGCCGCCAGGTCCAGGATCTTCTGGGCGGGGCGGGCGTCGACGGCCCTGGCGACCTCCTTGCGCCACACCCGGTCCTGGCCCAGCGACAGCACGTCGTTGGTCAGGTCGTACCGTTCCGCCACGTCGTCGAACATCGAGGCGACTTCGTGCGGCTGCTTGTTCAGGGAAGCGCGGGTCACGTCCCCATTCTTGCAGGCGGTCCGCCCGGGAGAAGCTGCGGCTTCTTCTTCCCGGCCACGTCCTCCACCCATCCGCACAGCAGCACGAACACCGCCACGAGGAGCCAGCCGATGCCGAACATGAACCACTGGCTCTCCAGGGGCAGCCACTTCTCGAAGGCGGGCACGTTCCAGAACTGGTCGATCAGCGGCACGGCGAGGATCAGCGCGATCTCGTGCCACAGGTAGATCGTCACCGCGCGGGAGTTGAAGACGGTGACGACCCGGTCCGTGCGCCGGAAGCGGGTCAGCCACGCGAAGTCGATCCGGAAGTACGACTTGGCCCACATCAGCAGCGTCACGTACCCGGCGGACCAGAAGGCCTGCGCGAGGGGGATGTCGTCGAGGTCGTACGACCCCGTCCCGGCCTGGTGGGTGAAGGCGTACCAGCCGCCGAACCCGATCGCGGCGAGCGAGAGCACGACCACGGCCGGGGGCTTGAGCCGGTCCAGGACCCGGTCCCGGTGGGCGAAGCCGAGGATCCAGCAGAACAGGAAGGTCGCGAGGTCGGTCAGCGCGCTGCCGAGGCGGTCGTCCGGGGGCTCCCACAGGAACTGGAAGACCACGATCGGGGCCAGGGAGGCCAGCAGGACCGGTACCGGGGCCGCCCGGAACACCTTCAGCAGCACCGGGGACAGCAGGACGAACCAGAGGTACGTGCGCAGGTACCAGAGGATTTCCCAGGCCTGCTCACCCCAGGCGTTGCCCGGCGGGTCGCCGAGCGGCACGACCCAGTAGACGATCTGCCAGCCCGGCATCCAGTCGTGGACCAGCATCGCGAGGACCACGAAGACGCCCCAGAACCAGAACGGCGGCAGCAGGCGGCGCAGCCGGCTCCTGATCACCTGGGCCGCCGGGCGCTCCAGGGACTTCGCCATCAGCGTCCCGGCCAGGCCGAACATGATGCCCATGGAGGGGAAGACCATGCCGGCCCAGGCCCACCCGAACGTGTGATAGGCGACGACCCGGATCAGAGCGAGGGCCCGGAGCGTGTCGAAGTAGCGGTCACGGCCGGAGGGCCGAGACGGAGGCTTCTCCTCCTCCGCCTCGGCGTCAGCGGGGGCTTCGAGAACCTCGTGGCCGACGTAGTCCTGGACGTACGGCTGTTGCGCATACCCCGAGTACCCGTACTCCTGCCCGTATCCCTGCTGGGGGTATCCCTGCTGGGGGTATCCCTGGTGGGGGAATCCCTGCTGGGGGTGTCCCTGGTGCTCCCAGCTCATCTAGCTCACCCCCGCCGGGGTGCCGACCTCGCCGGTCCGCTTCAGTTTCTGCCAGCGCAGGCGGCCGCCGGTGAGCGCGGTGATGCAGGAGTGGATGAGGACGAGGTACATCATCTGCCGGTAGGCGAGTTGCTGGAGCGGCATCATCAGCAGATACCGGTACTGCTCCTTGTCCAGCTTGAAGGCGTACGCGGCACACACGAGCTGGACGCCGAGGACCGCGAGCCACGCGTACAGCGCCGCCTGGAAGTCGACGAAGATCATCGAGTAGGCGGTGAACACGTCGATCAGCGGGGCGAAGACCGGCGTGAGGATCTGGAAGATCACCACCAGCGGCATCCCGACCCGGCCGAAGCGGCCCGAGGGCCCCTTGTCGGTGAGGGACCTGCGGTGCTTCCACAGCGCCTGCATGGTGCCGTACGACCACCGGTAGCGCTGCGACCAGAGCTGCTTGAGGGAGCCGGGCGCCTCGGTCCAGGCGCGGGCGTGCTCCTGGTAGACGACCCGCCAGCCCGCGCGGTGCATCGCGATGGTGATGTCGGTGTCCTCGGCGAGGGTGTCCTCGCTCATGCCGCCGACCTGGAGGACCGCCTCGCGGCGGAAGGCGCCGATCGCGCCCGGGATGGTGGGCATGCAGCGCAGCAGGTCGTACATCCGGCGGTCGAGGTTGAAGCCCATCACGTACTCGATGTGCTGCCAGGCCCCGATGACCGTGTTGCGGTTGCCGACCTTGGCGTTGCCGGCGACCGCGCCGACCTCCGGGTCCGCGAAGGGCTGCACCAGCTGCCGTACGGTGTCCGGTTCGAAGACGGTGTCGCCGTCCATCATCACGACGATGTCGTGACTGGCGCTGCGGACGCCGTTGTTGAGGGCGGCCGGCTTGCCCGCGTTCTCCTGGCGGATGACGCGGACGTTGGTCATGCCGAGCTTGTCGGCCGCGGCCCGGGCGATCTCCGAGGTCCCGTCGGAGGAGCCGTCGTCGACGACGATCACCTCGATCGGATGGGTGCTCTTCGCCAGCGACTCCAGGGTGTTGGCGATGCACTCCTTCTCGTTGTACGCCGGGACGATCACGGTCACCGGGCGGGTGACCGTGGGCCCCCAGCTGAAGCGGCGTTTGTTGCGCTGTCTGTAGTGGCGGCGGGCGAGGACCAGCATCATTCCGAACCGGCCCATGACGGCCACGCCGACGACCACCAGTCCGGCCGACAGCGTGGGCACGGTGTACTCGGCCACGGCGACGGCCACGACGAGCGCCTTGCCCTCGTAGAGGGTCGCCCCGGTGGCCTCGCGGTGCGCGGCCTGGAGGCGGTCGGCGCCGTTCAGCGCCCCGCCCGGGAGCTGTCCGCCCGCGGCGCCCGTGTTCTGGGCCTCGATGACCCCGCTGACGGTGGTGAAGGTGTAGCCCTTCGCCCGCATCTTCTCGATGTACTTCGGCAGCGCCTCGATCGTCTGCTCGCGGTCGCCACCGGCGTCGTGCATCAGCACGGAGGCGCCCGAGGTACCGGACGGCGTGGCCCACTTGACGATCTTCGAGACGCCCGGCTTCTTCCAGTCGTCGCTGTCGGTGTCGACGAAGACGCTGGTGTAGCCCTCCTCGCCGAGCTTCTTGTAGACGGGCCAGCTGTAGTTGTCGATCGCGTCCGTCTCCGAGGAGTACGGCGCCCGGAACAGCGTGGTCGTGATGCCGGCCGCGCCCGCGAGCGCGAGCTGCGTCTGGGTCATCTCGCGCCGGATGCGGGCGTCGCTCTGGTAGGAGAGGTCGACGTGGGTGAAGGTGTGGATGCCCACCTCGTTGCCCTGGTCGACCATGTCCTGCACGATCCCCGGGTAGCGCGAGACCATCGAGCCGACCACGAAGAAGGTCGCCGGGACGTCGTACTTCTCCAGGATCTCCAGGACCTGGGGCGTGTACGTCGGGTTCGGGCCGTCGTCGAAGGTGAGCGCGATCGTCTTGGACGGGACGGAGGTCGTCGTCGCCTGCCCGCCCCGGAAGCTGATGATCGGCCCGCCGTCGAGGATCTTCTCGGGGACCTTGCTGGAGCTGGCGCCGTCGCGCACCCGCTGGTCGCCGCCGACCTCGGCGCGCAGATAGCCGTCGAGCAGCATGACACTGGTCAGGCCGAGCAGGAGCAGCAGGGCGAGGATGACCCGCGGTTTCTGCAGCGCCGCGGCCTTGCCCGCCGCCCGCTCGATGCGGGAGGGGGCACGCCGGCGGCCGCGGGAGGGCGTCGTCGTGGTCATGTGGTGTGGCCGTTCCGGTCAGTTGGAGGCGACGGAGGCGGTCGCGGTCGGGGCGGCGCTCGGCGGAGCACCCGTGGCGTTGCCGGTGGGCAGCGCCGGCGGGGTGCCGATACCGCCCTGCGGCTGGAGGCCGCCGGGGCCGGAGTTCGAGGCACCGCCAGGGCCGCCGCCCGCGAAGGGCAGCAGCGTCGCGCTGGAGACGCCGATGCCCATGAAGGCCAGGCCCAGCACGACGGCGTAGCCGAGGGACAGGGCGCCGAGGAGAAGGCCGATCCGGCGCAGCAGCTTGGAGCGGCGTCCGGAGTTGTCAACGAACACGGGCCCCTCGGCGGACCCGTTACTGCCGCGTTTGCGGCGGCGACCGCGCGCGTCGGCACGGTTTTCGGTGGCAGGCTCGGAATGCATTCCCCAGACGTTAGGGAGTCTTTATGTGTCCACATTTGGCGTTCTTGTGAGGCGCATATGAGAAAGGTCTGACGCTTTCCGTTTCCTGAGAGATTCCACGAAAGCCTGTGAATTCGTCATGACGCTCAGGCCCGTGTGAGACATTCGCTCCTCAGAAAGCGACCTCACGAGAGCGGGTGCATGCGCAATGCGGAGTTTCCTGAAGCCGATGGCCGGGCTCAGTTGTCTGATCGCCCTGGCCACGGCAGGGTGTTCCTCCGGATCGGGCAGCACCTCGGACGCGAAGCCGCCGGACCGGAGCAGCGCGTCACCGTCGGCGGTCACCGGGTACGCCCCGTACGTCAGTGCCACCGGGGCCTCCGACAACGACTCCGCGGGTTCGCCCTCGGTCTACAACCTGGCGTTCGTCATCGCCGACGGCAGCGACTGCACGCCGTCCTGGAACGGCACGTCGGCCATCGGGGACGCGTCCGTCGCGTCCCGGATCAGCGCGCTCAAGGAGGACGGCGCCGAGGTGCGGGTCTCCTTCGGCGGGGCGTCCGGGAAGGAGCTGGCCGAGACCTGTTCCAGTGCGGCGAAGCTCGCGGCGGCGTACGGCTCGGCGCTGGACGCGGCCGGTTCCTCGCTCGCCGACTTCGACGTCGAGGGGGACGCGCTGACGGACTCGGACTCGGTGGATCTGCGGTCCGAGGCGATCGCGTTGCTCCAGGAGGAACGGACCGATCTCGCCGTCTCGTTCACGCTTCCCGTGATGCCGTCCGGGCTCGACGACGACAGCGTGGCTCTGCTGGAGTCCGCGAACAACAACGCGGTCCAGGTGTCGACGGTCAACATCATGACGATGAACTACGGGGAGTCGTACGACGGGGACATGGGGGATTACGCGATCACCTCCGCGAAGGCGGCGCAGGCGCAGTTGAAGTCGGTCTTCGGTACGTCGGACTCCACCGCGTGGCGGGCTCTCGCGCTCACCTCGATGATCGGGACGAATGATGTGGACGGGGAGACGTTCACGTTGTCCGACGCGGCGCAGGTGCGGGAGTTCGCGGAGTCGGAGGGGGTGGGGTGGGTGTCGATGTGGTCGACGTTCCGGGATCAGCAGTGTGCGTCGGGGGAGTCCGGTGAGGATGATCCGTTGACCAATTGCAGTGGGGTTTCTCAGAGTTCGGGGGCGTTTGGGGAGGCGCTGGGGGGTTGAGTTTTGAGTGCGGGGCCGGTGGGGGCTGGTCGCGCCCGCGCGGCGGAGCCGCACATCGATACAGCCCCGCGCCCCTAAAAATCCCTACCTGCGCCTGTGCAGCAAGCGGCCCCTGATCACCGTGGCCACGCATTCCGTTCCGGAGAAGATCGCGAACGTCGCGTCCGCGTCGGGGAGCAACGGGGGTGGGGCCGCCTCCGTGGACCCGTCCTGGATCGTCAGGCCCGACCTGTGCACGGCGTCGATCACCGTGGGGCGCTGCAAGGGGCCGATGACCGCCACCGTGCCCTGCGCCAACAACCGCTGTACGCCCCGCCTCGCGCTCGCGCCCCACCGTGCGTCCGTCATGGCCAGGGCCGACAGCGCCTCGCCCGTGAGGGGCTCGGCGCCCAGCTCCTCGCGTGGGTCCGGGTGGTAGGACCGCTCCAGGAGCTCCGGGCCGTGCGGGTGCAGCAGGCCGGGGGTGATGCGTCCCGGCCAGCGGCGCACCCGGGCCGTGGAGTGGGCGGCCACCAGGTCCTCGTAGGGCTCCACGGCGGCGATCCGGCGGCCCTCGACCAGTACCGCCCCGCCGGGCAACGGCGCTCTTCCGTCGCCCGGGACCACCAGGTCGGCCGTGTGGATCGTCAGCACCGCGGGCCTAGTTGGAGGCGAGGATCTTCAGCTCGGGGTGGGCCGTGCCGCCCTCGATCGCCGTGGAGGAGATGTGGGACATCACGCGCGCGTCGACCGGGTCGTTCGCCGGGTCGTCGTGGACGACGAGGTGTTCGTACGTCGTGGAGCGCTGGGCCGGGACCCGGCCCGCCGTGCGGATCATGTCGATCATTTCCTGGAGGTTGGAGCGGTGCCTGGCACCCGCCGCCGAGACGACGTTCTCCTCCAGCATGACCGAGCCGAGGTCGTCCGCGCCGTAGTGCAGCGTGAGCTGGCCCGCGTCCTGGCCGGTGGTCAGCCAGGAGCCCTGGATGTGGGCGATGTTGTCCATGAAGAGCCGGGAGATCGCGATCATCCGCAGGTACTCGAAGATCGTGGCCTGGGTACGGCCCTTCAGGTGGTTGTTCATCGGCTGGTAGAGGTACGGGATGAAGGCCCGGAAGCCGCCCGTGCGGTCCTGGACGTCACGGATCATGCGCAGGTGCTCGATGCGCTCGGCGTTGGTCTCGCCGGTGCCCATGAGCATGGTGGAGGTGGACTCCACGCCCAGCCGGTGCGCGGTCTCCATGATCTCCAGCCAGCGCTCGCCGGACTCCTTGAGCGGGGCGATGGCCTTGCGGGGGCGCTCGGGGAGCAGCTCCGCGCCGGCGCCGGCGAAGGAGTCGAGACCGGCCGCGTGGATGCGCTGGATCGCCTCCTCGACCGAGACCTTCGAGATCCTCGCCATGTGCTCGACCTCGGAGGCACCCAGCGAGTGGATGACCAGCTGGGGGAACTCCTTCTTGATGGCGGCGAAGTGCTTCTCGTAGTACTCCACGCCGTAGTCCGGGTGGTGGCCGCCCTGGAACATGATCTGCGTGCCGCCGAGCTCGACGGTCTCCGCGCACCGGCGCAGGATGTCGTCCAGGTCGCGGGTCCAGCCCTTGTCCTTGGCGGTGGGCGGGGCGTAGAACGCGCAGAACTTGCACGCCGTGACGCAGACGTTGGTGTAGTTGATGTTCCGCTCGATGATGTACGTCGCGATGTGCTCCGTGCCCGCGTACCGGCGGCGGCGCACGGCGTCCGCGGCCGAGCCCAGCGCGTGCAGCGGGGCGTCGCGGTAGAGGTCGAGCGCCTCCTCGGGAGTGATGCGCCCGCCCTCGGCGGCACGGTCGAGGACGGACTGAAGGTCGGCCTTCTCGGTCACCGGGGCGTGCCTTTCGTCAAGGATTCGGGCGGTCCGGGCCAGCCTACGCCAGCCCTGTGACAAGCCGGATGTCAGGCCGTGTACGCACCGATCAGCAGCCCCGCGTACGCCCCCGTGATCAGGAACGGTCCGAACGGGATCGCCGTCTTGCGCCCCGCCCGGCCCGCCAGGACCAGGACACCGCCGTACAGCGCGCCGAGCAGGAACCCGGCGAAGGTGCCAAGGAGCACGGTGTCCCAGCCGTACCAGCCCAGGACCGCTCCCGCCCCGAGCGCCAGCTTCACGTCGCCGAACCCCATGCCGCCGGGGTTGATCCGCCACAGCACCCAGTAGCCGACGCCGAGGGCGAGGGCGCCGGACAGGGCGTGGGACCAGGTGCCGGTGTGCTCCGGCAGGAAGGAGACCAGCCCGAGCAGCGCGAGCGCGGCCGCCGCGAGGGGCAGGGTGAGCGGGTCGGGCAGCCGTCGTACGCGCAGATCGACCACGGCGAGCAGGACGCCCACCGGGGTGAGCAGCAGCCAGACGGCGATCTCCGGGCGGGTGCCGGTGGCGGCGGCGAGACAGGCGCAGAGGAGGGCGGTGAGGGTGGCAAGGAGCAGGGCGCCGCGGCCGTACGACTGCCGGGTGCCGCAGTTCCGGCACCTCGCCCGTCCGAGCCAGCCGGCCATCGGGTGCCCCTCGGGGCAGGTCGAGCGCCACGCTTCCCCGGGCGGGACGGAGAAGCGGTAGGCCGCGCGGGGCAGCAGTGCGCCCGTCGCCGCTCCCCACAGCGCGGCCACGACGACGAGCAGCCCCGTCACCGCCCGACCTTCGACATCCGCGCCTCGGGGTATCCCTCGGCCTCGCTCTCCGAGGTGTACTTCAGGTCCTCGCCCACGGTGGTGAGGCGGACCGTGTGCGCGGCCGGGTTGCAGCCGGGGTGGTTGTCCTTGGCGCCGACGGCCGTGGTGACGAGCTCGGTGTCGGTGACCTTCTTCAGGGTGAGGACGTCGGTGCAGACCGCGCCGATCGCGTCGGTCTGCTGGAGGCGGCCCAACTCCTCGCCCACGCCCACCTTCTTGACGGTGATCCGGAAGGTCCCCATCGGCAGGCTTCCGCCGAGCCCCGTGCCCTGGCCCTCCCAGGTGCCGAGAAAGCGGGCGGGGACCGCGGCCGGTCCGCCAGTCGGCTCGCTCGACGACGACGGGGAGACAGAGGAGGAGAGGGACGGGGAGACGGAGGAGGACGCCGACGGCACGGAGGTCGGCGCCGAGGAGTACGCGTCGCTGCCGGGAGGGGAACCCGCCGAGTCGTCGTCGCCGCCTCGCCCCGGCAGCAGGTCGAACACGAACACCGACCCCACGGTCACGGCCGCCAGCGCGCCCGCGACGGCGAGCGCCACGGTGCAACTCAGCCGACGCCCGCGGCCGTTGTCGCCGGACGTGGACGTGGCCGCCACGGAGACGGAGAGCTTTCCGGGACCGGAGCGGCTGTCCGAGGGCACCACCGTCTCGTGCGGCACCGCGTCCCGGGGCTCCGGCAACACAGCGGGTCCGGAGGGAGTGCCCGTGGGAGCCGGTGGCGTGACCGGATATGCGGCGGGCCCGGTCGCGGGGGCCGGAGGTGCCCCCGGCGACACCGACGGCATCACTGGCGGCGGCCCGAACGCACCCACCGGATCAGCCGGCCCCCCGCCCACGGAAGGGCTGCTGAACCCCACCGGCCCGGACGGCCGCTCCGCCACCGCCTCCAGGTTCAGCAGCTCCACGGCGCTGCGCCCCACCTGCTCGACCAGGGCCCCCGGCAGCCACCCCGCCGCCACCAGCCGGGCCGCGCCCTGCGGGGCCAGCCGCCGGGCCACCTCGCCCGGAGCCGGCCGCTCCTGCGCCGACTTGACCAGGCAGGCCTCCACGACCTCCCGCAACTCACCGCTCAGTGAGCCGAGTTCGGGCTCCTCGTGGACGACCTTGTAGAGGAGCGAGGCCGAGGAGTCCCCGGGGAAGGGCGGTGTCCCCGTGGCCGCGTAGGCCAGGACCGCGCCCAGGGAGAAGACGTCCGCCGCGGCCGACACCCCCTTGCTGAGGATCTGCTCGGGCGCCATGTAACCGGGCGAGCCGATCGAGACCCCCGTCGACGTCAGGGACGCGGTGCCGTCGGTGGCGCGGGCGATGCCGAAGTCGATGAGGAGGGGGCCGTCGACGGTGAGCAGGACGTTGGAGGGCTTCACGTCCCGGTGGACGAGCCCGAGTTCGTGCACGGCGGCGAGCGCCTCGGCCAGTCCCGCGCCCAGGACCCGTACGGAGTGCTCGGGCAGCGGTCCGCCGTCCGTGACCGCCGAGGCCAGGGAAGGGCCCGCCGCGTACCCGGTGGCGACCCAGGGCACGGGCGCCTCCGGGTCGGCGTCGAGGACCGGCGCGGTCCAGGCCCCGCCCACTCTGCGCGCCGCGTCCACCTCGCGCCGGAATCTGGCGCGGAACTCCTCGTCGAGCGCGAAGTGCGGGTGCACGATCTTGACCGCGACCGTGCGCCCGCCGGCGCTGCGGCCGAGGTAGACCCGGCCCATGCCGCCGGAGCCCAGCCGGCCGAGCAGCCGGTAGGGGCCCACGGCGGTGGGCTCGTCGACGCCGAGCGGCTGCATCCTGCCTCCCCCGTAAGTCCCCCGTAAGGTCTGGATGCAGGTTACGGCTGAAGCAGTTCCACCTTCACGTCCCCGGGGAAACCCGTCGTGGGTCCCACGCGGCGGGCGAACTCCGTGACCGCCGCGAGCTGCGGGCCGCCGAAGCGGAAGTCCAGGGTGGTGAAGTACTTCTCCAGGACCTCCTCGTCGAAGTCCTCCCAGCGGGCCGCCTGCTCCGCGACCTTGCCGACCTCCTCCAGGGAGAGGTTGCGGGAGGCGAGGAACGCCTCGTGGACCTTGCGGGTGATGACCGGCTCGCGCTCCAGGTAGTCCCGGCGGGCGGCCCAGACGGCGAAGACGAACGGCAGCCCGGTCCACTCCTTCCAGAGCGAGCCGAGGTCGTGCACCTGGAGGCCGTACTTCGGCCCGTCCAGGAGGTTCGCCCGCAGCGCCGCGTCCCCGATGAGTACGGCCGCCTCCGCCTCCTGCATCATCAGGCTCAGGTCGGGCGGGCAGGTGTAGTAGTCGGGCCGGACGCCGTAGCGCTCGGCGAGGAGGAGCTGGGCGAGGCGTACGGAGGTGCGCGAGGTCGACCCGAGGGCCACCCTCGCTCCGTCGAGTTCGTCCAGCGGGACCTGCGAGACGATGACGCAGGACATGACCGGGCCGTCGCAGCCGACGGCGATGTCGGGGAAGGCGACCAGGTCGTCCGCGTTCTTGAGGAACTCGACCAGGGTGATGGGCCCGATGTCGAGATCTCCCTGCACCAGCTTCTCGCTGAGCTTCTCCGGGGTGTCCTTCGTGAGCTCGAAGTCGAGGAGCGTGCCCGTCCTCGCGAGCCCCCAGTACAGGGGCAGGCAGTTCAGGAACTGGATGTGGCCGACGCGCGGCCGGGTGCGAGAATTGTCCACATCGCGACACTAGACCCCTTGGGGTACGCTTCGGACTCCGGCCCCTGGGTCAACCCCTTTGCGATCTTCAAACATCCGGGTGACGTGATCTTGGCCTCTATTGCTTTCGGCTGCCCGCGTGCTAGGCTCGCCGCAAGTTGCAGTTTGGTTTCCCTTGCAGTACAGAGCCTGCGGAGCATGTAACCGCGGGCTCTAGTCGTTTTCAGAAGAATGCAGTTGTGCGGCACTGTTTTCACACTTGCAGGTTCTGGAGCAGGGCAACCCTTTTGGGCCCAAGGAGGGCTTATGGCTACCGGAACCGTGAAGTGGTTCAACGCCGAAAAGGGCTTTGGCTTCATCGCCCAGGAGGGCGGCGGCCCCGACGTCTTCGTCCACTACTCCGCGATCAACGCGAGCGGCTTCCGTTCGCTGGAGGAGAACCAGCAGGTCTCCTTCGACGTGACCCAGGGCCCGAAGGGCCCGCAGGCGGAGAACGTCACCCCCGTCTGAGCGATCCCGTCTCACAGGCGCTCCAGCCTCTGATCCGGACCTGAATGCAGTACCCAAGGAGCCCCGCGCCGCACGGCAGCGGGGCTCCTGCCTTGTCCGCCCGCGCTCTCACACGTGCTGCATGACGAGTACGAACGTCGTGCCGGGGTCGAGCGCCTCGTACGAATGGGCCACGTCTCCGCGGTACGTCATGTAGTCGCCGGAGCTCAGTTCGGCCTCCTCCCCCGCCGGGCCGGCCTTCACCCTCCCCGTGCTCACGATCAGGTGCTCCACGGTCCCCGGGATGTGCGGTTCCGATTCCCGTACGGCGCCCGGTTCGGCCCGCAGGTGGTAGATGTCCCGGCGCGCGCCGGGCGGGCTGGCGGCGAGCAGGGTGGCCGCGAAGTCGGCCCGCTCCGAGGCGACGGTCGGACCCTGCCCCGCCCTGACCACCCGCACCGACGACACCGGCGGCTCCACCAGCGTGCTGAACGGCACGCCGAGCGCCACCCCGAGCGCCCACAGCGTCTCCACGCTCGGGTTGCCGCTCGCCGCCTCCAGCTGGGACAGCGTGGACTTGGCGATTCCGGCGCGCTTGGCCAGCTCGGAGAGCGAGAGGCCGGCGCGCGTGCGTTCACGGCGGAGCGCGGCGGCGATCCAGTCCAGGGGGCGTTCGGGCATGCTGTTCGCTCCATCGGTACGATCGTTCGCCTTGACGAACACGGCTCCTACCGTCCACTGTAGTGAACATGCGTACGACAGAGCGAACGGCCCTGGTCCGTGACAGCGCGCTCGTCTGGCTCGCGAGCGGGGTCGTCGGCGTCTCCTTCGGCGCGATCGCCGTGACCGGCGGCCTGCCGGTGTGGGTGCCGGTGGTGATGTCCCTGCTCGTCTACGCGGGCTCCGCGCAGTTCAGCGCGGTGGGTGTCCTGCTGGCCGGCGGCGGCCCGATCGCCGCGGCGGCCACGGGACTGTTCCTGAACGCCCGTACGGTCGCCTACGGCCTGGCGGTGGCGGACATCCTCGGCCGGGGCCGGCTCGCCCGTCTCCTCGGCGCGCACCTGGTCACCGACGAGACCGTGGCCTTCGCGCTGGCCCAGCCGGATCCGGCGCGGCGCCGGGCTGCGTTCTGGGTCTCCGGGGTCGGCCTGTTCGCCGTGTGGAACCTCGGCGTCCTGGCCGGGGCCCTTGCCGGGGGCGCACTGGGCGACACCGGCACCTACGGGCTGGACGCCGCCTTCCCGGCCGTCCTCGTGGCCCTGGTGCTGCCCGTCCTGCGTGCGGATCCGGCCGTACGGCGTTCCGCGCTGCTCGGTGCCGGGCTGGCCCTGGCGGTCACCCCGGCCGTCCCGGCGGGGGTGCCGGTGCTGGTGGCACTGGCGGGACTGGTCCTGCACGGCCGAGGGAGGCCCGCGTGAACGCGACGGTCGCCATGATCCTGGCGCTGGCGGCCGGCACGTACGCCTTCCGGCTGGTCGGACCGGCGCTGCACGGCCGGGTGGAACTGCCACCCCGGGTCCAAGAACTGCTGACCGCGGGTGCCGTGGTCCTCCTGACGGCCCTGCTGGCGACGGGAGCCCTGACGGAGTCCGGCGGCTTCGCGGGCTGGGCCCGCCCGGCCGGAGTCCTGGCGGGGGCCGCGCTGGCGTGGCGCAGGGCGCCGTTCGTGGTGGTGGTCCTGGGCGCGGCGGCCACAACTGCCGTACTGCGGGCGGTCGGTGTCGCGTGAGTGTCAGTGGGGGCCGCTAGGGTCCCCGGCCATGACCGACACCGACTTCGTGACCGCCACCCGCACCTTCTACGACACCGTCGCCGAGGACTACGCCGAGCAGTTCCGGGACGTGCTCACCGTCAGTCCGCTGGACCGGGTCCTGCTGTCCGGGTTCGCCGAGCTGGTGGGGGACGGACGAGTCGCCGATCTGGGCTGCGGGCCCGGACGGATCACCGCTCACCTCGCCTCCCTCGGGCTGTCCGTCTTCGGGCTGGACCTCTCGGAGTCGATGCTGGCCATCGCCCGCCGGGAGAACCCGGGGCTGCGGTTCGAGCAGGGCTCGATGCTGGAGCTGGATCTTCCCGACGGGGCGCTCGCCGGTGCCGTGTCCTGGTACTCCTCCATCCACACCCCTGTGGACGAACTCCCGCGTCTGTTCGCCGAGTTCCACCGCGTCCTGGCGCCGGGCGGGCACCTCCTCGTCGCCTTCCAGGCCGGCGACAAGGACCGGCATCACGACCGACCGTGGGGGCGGCCGGTCGCGCTGACCTTCCTGCGGCGGCGGCCGGAGCAGATCGTCGGGTTGCTCCGCGCGGCCGGGTTCTCGCTCGTCTCGCAGACGGTGCGCGAGCCCGGCCCCGAGGAGGTGTCCCAGCAGGCGTTCCTGATCGCCCGCCGCCCCTAGAGCACCCCGGCGAGATCCCGGGCCGCGATGTAGCCGAAGGTCATCGCGGGGCCGATGGTCGAGCCCGCGCCCGCGTAGCTGTGGCCCATGACGGCCGCGCTGGCGTTCCCGGCGGCGTACAGGCCGGGGACGACCGAGCCGTCGGGCCGCAGGACGCGGGCGCGGGCGTCGGTCACCAAACCACCCTTGGTCCCCAGGTCTCCCGGGACGAGCCGGAAGGCGTAGTACGGGGGCAGCCAGAGCGGGGCCAGGCAGGAGTTCGGGAGGACGGACGGGTCCGTGTAGTAGTGGTCGTAGGCGCTGTCACCGCGGCCGAAGTCCGTGTCGTCCCCCTTCAAGGCGAGGGAGTTGAAGCGGTCTACGGTGGAGCGGAGAGCGCCGGCCGGCACGCCGATGGACGCGGCCAGGGCGTCGACCGTCCAGGCCTTGTGGGCGGCGCCCGAGCTGTACCAGTCGGCGGGCAGGACGAAGGTCGGCGCGAGGTCCCGGAAGAGGTACCGGTTGCGGTAGTTCTGGTCCACGATCAGCCAGGACGGGATGTCCGGGTCGGTCGGGTTCCGGTCGTACATGGTGTGGACGACGTCGCTGTAGGGGGCCGCCTCGTTGACGAACCGCCGTCCGGCCGCGTTGACGATGAGCCCGCCGGGCAGGGTGCGTTCGGCGAGGCAGAAGTACGGGTCGTCCGGGAGCGGGATGGCGGGCCCCCACCACGCGTCGTCCATCAGCGCGACAGCGGCACCGAGCCGCTGCCCCGCCCGGATGCCGTCCCCCGTGTTCTCCTTGGCGCCGACGGTCCACTCCGTGCCGATGGGCTGCCGCTGGTACTGGGCCCGCATCGCCGCGTTGTGCTCGAAGCCGCCGGAGCCGACGATCACGCCCCGGCGGGCCCGGAAGAGGCCGCCCGGGGTCACCGCCCCGGCGACGGTGCCGTTCTCGACGTAGAGCTCGGTGAGGGGGGTGCCCAGGCGGACGGGCACGCCTGCGTCCAGGAGCCCCTTCCTCAGCCCGGCGGCCAGCGACTGTCCCATGGTGAGCGGGGTCTGCCCGAGCAGCGCCGCCTTCGTGCCGCGCGCCAGGCACTCGGCGGCGACGGCGGCCCCCTTGACGCTCACCGCGGACAGGGCGAGCCACTTGTAGTCGGCGCTGAACACGACCAGCCCGGCGGGGACGTCGAGGTAGGGCGGGTTCAGGTGGGCGAGCTCGGCGCCGAGGAGTTTGCCGTCGAGCTGGTCGGGCTCGATGGAACGGCCGCCCGGCAGGCCGCCCGGTAGTTCGGGGTAGTAGTCGCTGTACCCCTCCATCCAGCGGAACCGCAGCGGGCTGTTGGCCATGACGAAGGAGATCATCGCCGGGCCGTGCGCGAGGAAGGCCCGCTGCCGGGCCGCGGGGACGTCGGGCCCCACGACGGCGGCGAGGTAGGCGGCCGCCTTGGCCGGGGTGTCCGGGACACCGGCCGCCAGGATGACGGGGTTGTTGGGAATCCAGATCCCGGCCCCCGAACGGGCGGCGGACCCGCCGAAGGTGGGCGCCTTCTCCAGGACCACGGCGGTGAGGCCCTGCTTCACGGCGGTGAGCGCGGCGGTCATGCCGGCGGCGCCGGAACCGATGACGACGACGTCGTACGTCCCGAGCGGTGGCAGGTCGGCGGCGCTCGCGCCCTGCTGCACCCCGGCGGCGACGGCCGCCCCGGCCCCGGCGGCCAGCAGGTGTCTTCGGGTCACGCTCATGGTCGGGTCCCCCCTGCGGTCGGTATGGACGAAGGGTCCGGAACGTCGCGCGGGGCTCTTGAGAAGTCAAGGGGTGTGCAGGACGGAAAGGGTGTCCCGCCAAGCGGGCCGGCTCAGGAGCGGCCGTAAGCGGGTGAGCAGGGCGAGGAGTTCGGGGCCCCAGCGTTCCCGGAAGGCCGGGTCCCGGCGGGCGAGGTCGAGTTCGTTGGCGGCGGTGAGCTCGGCGAAGTCCCGGCACAGGAGGGGCCCAGGGGCGTACGTCCGTCCGGTGAACCGGTCCCGGAAGCGGGGTTCCAGGAGGTGGGGGTAGGTCGCCGCGCGGTCGCAGCTCGCGTAGAAGTGCACGATCGCCTCGGCGTCCGGGCCGATCACGGAGGCGAGTTCGGTGCGCCGGCCGAGCGGGAGCAGGCCGGTGGGGAATCCGTCGGTGCCGTAGAAGGCGTGGCAGAGGCCGGCGATCTGGAGGTCGGGGCGGGCTTCCCAGAGGGCGAGTTGGATGCGGACGCGTTCGAGGTGGGCGAGGAGGGTGCCGCCGGGGTGGGGAGTGCGGTCGGCACCGAGCCGCCGCAACAGGGCTCTGGCGTGTTCCGTGGTGCTCGCCTGCATGGGCATCGAACTCCTCGGCGAAAGAGGTGGGTTGGGTCGGCACCCGCTCCGTCCCGGGTGTGGGAGCGGGTTGCCGCCCGGGCCCTGAGGAGATCGTCGTACGGGCCGCGCCCCCAGTCAATCCTAAGAATTTGTCACTGGATCCAAGTGCTAGCTTGGGGGCCATGACCCTCGACGACCTGCGTGTCTTCGTGGCCGTGTGCCGCGCCGGGAGCCTCAGTGCGGTGGCCCGTGAGCTGGACTGCACCCAGTCCGCGGTGAGCCAGCACGTGAAGAGGCTGGAGCGGGAGACGGGGGTCGGTCTGCTGGAGCGGCAGCCCCGGGGGGTCGTGCCCACACAGGCGGGGCGGGTGCTGGAGGCCGCCGCGGCGGAGGGCATCGCCGGGCTGGACCTCGCCCTGCGGCGGCTGCGGGAGCTGGTCGACGGGGAGAGCGGCTCGGTACGGGTGGCCACCGGCGCGACGACCGTACGGCACTTCATGGCGGACGCGGTCGTCGCCTTCCGACGGCAACACCCGCGCGTCAGCCTGGAGTTCAGGACCGAGAGCTCCAGCCGGGCCTGCTTCGACGCGCTGGCCGACAGCAGTCTCGACCTGGCGTGGATCACGCTCGGCGCACCGGTGCGGGGCATCGAGCAGCGGCCCGTGATGGAGCTGCCGTGGGTGCTGGCGGTACGGGCCGACGACCCCCTCGCCGAGCGCACGCACGTGGAGGCGGCCGACCTGTCCGGGCTGCGGCTGATCCGGCTCCCGCCGAACTCCACCTCCGCCGCCCATCTGGACGCGGCCTGCGCGGAGTCGGGTGTCCGGTTCAGCTTCGACACGAGCGTTGCCGACTGGGACACGGCCCTGCTGCTGGCCGAACTGGGGCTGGGACGGGCGGTGGTGCCCGCGCTGCCGGGCCTGCCCGTGCCCGGCGACCGGGGCGACCTGCGCCTGGTGCCCCTGCCCGCGCTGCGCCCGCTCTCCGTCGGCTGGGCGGTCCGCCGCTGGGACGCGCTGTCGCCGTCGGCGCGGGCGTTCGCGGACACGGTGGCGGACACCTGCCGGAGCTGATCCCGGACACGCGCCCGCGCTCACCCCAGCCCGATCTCGGCCCACACCGTCTTGCCGACGTCCCGCTCCATGACGCCCCAGGTGTCGGCGAGGAGGGTGACGAGGATCAGTCCCCGGCCGCGTTCGTCGTCCTCGCGGTGGGCGAAGCGGAGCCGCCGGTCGCCCCTCGGATCGCTCACCTCGACACGGAGCGTGTTCTCCGGAAGGAGCAGGAGGCGCAGCTCGAAGTCCCGTCCCGGTACCCGCCCGTGGGTCACCGCGTTGGCGGCGAGCTCCGCGACGAGGTGTTGCGCGGTGTCGTTCACCTCGGTGCCGTGGGGATGTCCCCACGTCTCCAACTGCGCGGCGGTGAGCCTGCGGGCCAGGCGGGCGCCTCGCGGGGTGGCACTCAGACGCTGGGTCAGTTCGTCGAGGGGGGTGGAGATTTCGGTGTTCACGTGACTGAGCGTGCTCGGTTGTCTCTACGCTGACCAGGGGCGACTCGGCGACGCCGGGTAACTGTACGGATGCGCAGCGTGTGGTGTACGTGCTGTCGGCTGAGAGGAGTGCGACGCGTGGGTGAGCGGAGGCCGGAGACGCCTGCGGAGGCGGACGGGACGGTGGGCTTGTTCGTCGCACTGGGCAAGATGGTGCGGCTGCTGCGGGAGCGGAAGGGGCTGACGCAGAAGGAGTTCGGGGAACTGGTGGGGTACGGCCCCGACGCGGTCTCGGCGATGGAGCGGGGCGTACGGACACTCCGGCCGGAGGTCTTGCTGAAGGCGGACGAACTGCTCGACGCGGGGGGCCTGTTGAAGGAGGTCGTCCCGGAGGTCGAGGAGGCGATGACCAAGTCCCGGACCCGGCATCCGGAGTGGTACCGCAGTTACGCGGGGCTGGAGGCGGAGGCCGTGTCGCTCTACGACTACAGCGTCATGGGCGTGCTGGGCCTGCTCCAGACGGAGGACTACGCGCGGGCCGTGTTCACGCAACGGCACCCACCGCTCGACGAGGAGACCATCGAGAAGCGTGTCGCCGACCGGCTCTCCCGCCAGCAGCTCTTCGAGAAATGGCCACCGCCGGAATGCAGCTTCGTCCTTGAACAGGCGGTACTGGAACGGCCGATCGGCGGCCCGTCGGTGCACGCGGGCCAGCTGCGACGGCTGTTGGACCTAGGGCGTATGCGGAACGTCCAGCTTCAGGTGATGCCAACCGCTCGGGCCGAACACCCCAGCCTTGGCGGCTCGTTCACGCTGCTCATCCCCAAGGGAAAGGAGCAGGTGGCGTACATGGAGATCCAGGGATACCCACGCCTCATCACCGGCCGAGAAGAGGTGCGCGTCCTTGCCGCTCGCTATGGGATCATCCGAGCTCAGGCCCTCAACCCGCACGAGTCCCTGGACTTGATCGAGAAGATGCTGGAAGAGCGATGACCATAGAGAAGTTGACCTGGTTCAAGTCGAGCTACAGCGACGGCGAGGGCGGCCAGTGCCTGGAAGTCGCCGTCACCCCGGACACCATCCACCTCCGCGACTCCAAGCGCACGGACCCCACCGCCCCTCACCTCACCCTCTCCCCCACGGCCTGGTCGGCCTTCGTCGCCCAGGCGGCTCAGCGCTCGTAGAGCCCCTCGATCTCCCCCGCGAAGTCCCGCATGACCGCCTCCCGGCGCAGCTTCATCGACGGGGTCAGATGGCCGGCCGCCTCGGTGAGGTCGGTCGGCAGGACGGTGAAACGGCGGATGGACTCGGGGCGGGAGACCATCTTGTTCGCCTCGTCCACCGCGCGTTGCAGGACCTGCCGCAACTCGTCGTCGTTCACGAGGAGTTCCGCGGGCACGGGGTGCTTGCCGTTCATCTGGCGCCAGTGGTTGACGCCGTCCATGTCGAGGCTGATCAGCGCCGAGATGTAGGGGCGGCGGTCACCGAGGACCATGCACTGCGAGATCAGGGGGTGGGAGCGGAGCCAGTTCTCCAGCGGGGCCGGGGCGACGTTCTTGCCGCCGGCCGTGATCAGGATCTCCTTCTTGCGGCCGGTGATGGTCAGATAGCCCTCGTCGTCCAGCTGTCCGATGTCACCGGTCGGGAACCAGCCGTCGGCGGAGGCGGGGGCCACGCCCTCGCCGTAGGGGTCCCAGTAGCCGCGGAACACCTGGCCGCCGCTCAGCAGGATCTCGCCGTCCGCCGCGATGCGGATCCTGGTGCCGGGCAGGGGCCAGCCCACCGTGCCCAGACGGGACTTGAGCGGGGGCGTCACCGTGGCCGCGCCCGTCGACTCGGTCAGTCCGTAGCCCTCGTAGATCTCCATGCCCGCGCCCGCGTAGAAGGCCGCGAGACGGCGGCCGAGCGGGGAGCCGCCGGAGATGATGTGCCGGATCCTGCCGCCCATGGCGTTGCGGATACGGCGGTACACCAGCGGGTCGTAGAAGGTGCGGGCCGCCCTCAGGGCCGCGCCCGGACCGGAGCCGGTGCCCGCGTTACGGGCCTCCACCGCCTCGCCGTAGCGCACGGCGACATTGGTCGCGCGGTCGAAGACGGTGACCCGGCCGCCGCTCTCCGCCTTGGCGCGCGCGTTGTTGAAGACCTTCTCCAGCATGTACGGGATCACGAGGAGGAAGGTCGGCTTGAAGCTGGCGAGGTCGGCCAGCAGGTCCTCGGCCTGGAGGCTCGGCGCGTGCCCGAGGCGGACCCGGGCGCGGACGCAGGCGATGGCGACCATGCGGCCGAAGACGTGCGAGATGGGCAGGAAGAGGAGGGTCGCGAGGTCCGCCTCCTGCGACTTCGACTTGAAGACGGGGTAGAGGAGTTCGACCGCGTTGTCGATCTCGGCGAGGAAGTTGCCGTGGCTGAGCACACAGCCCTTGGGGCGGCCGGTGGTGCCGGAGGTGTAGACGACGGTGGCGACCGTGCCCGGGCCCAGCATGCCCCGCCGTACGCCGATCTCCTGCTCGGGGACGGCCTGGCCGAGCTCGGCCAGACGGTCCACATGGCCCTTCTCCATGACCCACATGTGGCGCAGGTCCGGGAGGCGGCTGAGCTCGGGGCCGAGGGCGGCGGCCTGGGCGGCCGTCTCCGTGACCAGGGCGACCGCGCCGGAGTCCTGGAGGATGAACCGGGTCTGGAAGACGGAGGACGTGGGGTAGATGGGGACCGTCACCAGGCCCGCGGCCCAGGCGGCGAAGTCCAGGAGCGTCCACTCGTACGTCGTACGCGCCATGATCGCGACCCGGTCGCCCGGCATCAGGCCCTCGGAGATCAGCCCCTTGGCCACCGCCAGCACCTGCTGGGCGAACTCGGCCGCCGTGAGGTCGACCCAGCGGCCGTCCTCGGTGCGGCGGCTCATCACCCGCTGCTGCGGCGCCGCCTCCGCGTTGTCGAACGGCAGGTCGGCGAGCGAGCCATGGGTCACCGGCGGGACCAGCGGCGGCACGGACACCTCGCGGACCTCACCGTCCAGCCGCACGATCTCTGGTTCCACGAGCACGGGCGCGCCGTCGTAGTCGTGGCCGGACACGTACGAGAGGGACATGGTCAGCTCCTGGGACGTGCAGCTCGGTACCGCTCCGCTGCATGAGGTACGCAGGGGACGTACCGGGGCGTTCACCCGCGAGTGCGCCGGGAAGGGTTACCAGGGGTTAGGACGGTGATCCTAAGTGGCTCAAGTGATGGGTCTGTGCGGGTTCGTTGATGGTCCGGAGCCAGGACTGTGCAATCTCGACCGCAAGATGAGGCTTTGTCAGCTGTCGACCTCTACGGCCGCTCGAGAATCGCCGTGACGCCCTGGCCGCCCGCCGCGCACACCGAGATCAGCCCGCGGCCCGGGCCCTCCCGCTCGGCCAGCAGCTTCGCGAGGGTGGCCACGATCCGCGCACCGGTCGCCGCGAAGGGGTGCCCCGTGGCCAGGGAGGAGCCGGTGACGTTGAGCCGGGCCCGGTCCACCGGGGCCAGACCCCGCTTCTCCCAGGCCGCGAGGGTCGCGAGGACCTGGGAGGCGAAGGCCTCGTGGATCTCGATCAGGTCGAAGTCCTCGATGCCGAGCCCGGCCCGCTCCAGCATCCGGGGCACGGCGTGGGCGGGGGCCATGAGCAGCCCGTCCTCCCCCTGCGTCACATCCCCCCGCACGAAGTCCACGGCCGCCGTCCCGTAGGCCGTGAGGTACGCCAGGACCGGAAGGCCGCGCGCCTCGGCCCACTCCTCCGACGCCAGCAGCACGACCGCGGCGCCGTCCGTCAGCGGGGTGGAGTTCCCGGCCGTCATGGTGGGTTCGGGGCCCTTGAGGCCGAACACCGGCTTGAGCGCGGCGAGTTTCGCGGCCGTCGAGTCGGGACGGAGGTTCTGGTCGCGGGCCAGACCCCGGAAGGGGACCACCAGGTCGTCGAAGAAGCCGCGCTCGTAGGCCGCCGCGAGCCGCTGGTGGCTCGTCGCCGCCAGTTCGTCCTGGGCCTCGCGGCTCACGCCCCACGCGCGGGCGGTGACGGCGGCGTGCTCCCCCATCGACAGACCGGTGCGGGGCTCGGCGTTGCGCGGGATGTCGGGCACGAGGTGGGCGGGGCGGATACGGGCGAGCGCCTTGAGGCGGGCGCCGGCCGACCTCGCGCGCCGCGCCTCCAGCAGGATGCGGCGCAGGTCGTCGTTGACGCCGAGGGGTGCGTCGCTCGCGGTGTCCGCGCCGCCCGCGATCGCGGAGTCCGTCTGGCCGAGGGTGATCTTGTTGGCTGCGGCGACGACGGCCTGGAGCCCGGTGCCGCACGCCTGCTGGATGTCGTACGCCGGGGTGCGCGGGTCCAGCTTCGAGCCGAGGACCGTCTCGCGGGCGAGGTTGAAGTCCCGGGCGTGCTTGAGGACGGCTCCGGCGACGAACTCCCCCACGGCACCCGGCTCCTGGAGCCCGTGGCGCTCCACCAGGGCGTCGAGGGCGGCGGTGAGCATCTCCTGGTTCGAGGCGGTGGCGTACGGGCCGTCCGAGCGGGCGAAGGGGACGCGACTGCCCGCGACGATCGCCACGCGCCGGGCCACCGGCGGCTCCAGGGGGCTCATCTCCACCAGCTCCTCACCTCGTACATCGACTTACCTACGGTAACCTTACTCCAGAGTAAGGAATCTGCGACCGACCCGGGAGATGGACATGGCCGACCGCTATCTGAGCTTCACCGGTACCGCGCCGGGTCGGTTCCTCACCCGCCGCCTCGGGCTGCCGCAGCCGGCGGCGCTGCACCGCTGGTCACCGCAGACCCCGGGGTTCGAGGGCGGGGTGCTCCAGCTCACGGCGGGCAAGTCGGAGCTGTCCGGGCCGAAGTTCCCGGCCGCGTCGGACACCCCCGCCGCGGTCCTCCTCGACGCCACCGGGGTCCGGGACGTCGAGGGGCTCGCGGAGGTCCACGCGGCCCTGCACCCGGTCGTGCGCTCGGTCGCCGCGAGCGGACGGATCGTCGTCCTGGGCGCACCGCTCGATCCCGCCGACCACCACCAGGCCGCCGCCCAGCAGGCGTTGGAGGGATTCACGCGCTCCCTCGGCAAGGAGATCGGGCGGGGCAGGACGGTCAACCTCGTACGGCTGACCGACGCGTCCGCCGCCGAGTCGACCCTGCGCTTCCTGCTCTCCCCCAAGTCCGCGTACGTCAGCGGCCAGGTGATCGAGGTCGGGCAGCCGCAGGAGGCCGACTTCGACCGGGACCTGCCGCTCGCCGGGCGGACGGCCCTGGTGACGGGCGGGGCGCGGGGCATCGGCGCGGCGGTCGCCGAGACGCTGGCCAGGGACGGGGCGCGGGTGGTCGTACTCGATGTGCCGGGGGCGTCGGCGGACGCCGAGCAACTGGCCGGGCGGCTCGGGGGCAGTGCCCTCGCACTGGACATCACGGCTCCGGACGCGGGCGCGCGGATCGCCGAGGCGCTGCCGGACGGACTGGACGTGCTCGTCCACAACGCGGGCATCACCCGGGACCGGCGGCTGGTCAACATGCCCGCGGAGCGCTGGAGTTCGGTGCTCGACGTGAACCTGGCGAGTGTGCTGCGCACGACGGACGCGCTGCTGGAAACGGGCACGCTGCGACGGGGCGGGCGGATCGTCGCCACCGCGTCCATCGCGGGGCTCGCGGGCAACGCCGGGCAGACCAACTACGGCGCGAGCAAAGCCGGTGTCGTCGGGCTGGTGCGCTCCCTGGCGCCCCGGGCGCTGGCCGAGCACGGGGTCACGGTGAACGCCGTCGCCCCGGGATTCATCGAGACGAAGATGACGGCGGCGATCCCGCTGTTCATCCGGGAGGCGGGGCGGCGGATGAACTCCCTCGGACAGGGCGGCCTGCCCGTCGACGTGGCCGAGACGACGGCCTGGCTGGCTCACCCCGCCTCCGGTGCGGTGAACGGCCAGGTCGTACGGGTGTGCGGCCAGAGCCTGTTGGGAGCCTGACGGAGATGCACTCCAACAACACACGGGCCGAGCGGTCCCACGGCGGCCCGCGGACCGTCCTCACCCGGGTCCCCTCCCTCCTCCCCCTCCTGGCCGCGGGCGCCCTGCGCTCCCCCTTCAAGCGGCCCTCCGCCACCGCGGACTTCCCCCGGACCCGTCTCGTGCTGCCCCGGCTGCGGGTGGACCTCGCGCGACTGGCCGCCTACGAGCGGGTGTGCGGCTTCCCGACCGGGGAGGACGCGCTGCCGGTGACGTATCCGCATGTGCTGGGCTTCCCGCTGGCCATGAGCCTGATGAGCGGGCGGGACTTCCCGCTGCCGCTGCTCGGGCTGGTGCACACGTCGATCGAGATCACCCGCTACCGGGAGCTGACCGCGTCGGGCGAGTACGAACTCACCGTGCACGTGGACGGCCTGGCGCCGCACCGACGCGGCACGGAGGCCTCGGTCGTCACCGAGCTGCGGGTGGGCGAGGACGTCGTGTGGGAGTCGGTGAGCACCTATCTGGCACGACACCGCACGACGAAAGCCGGCGGGGAGCGGGCGCGGGGCCGGGATCAGGACCGGGTGCGGGGCCGGGACCAGGACCGGGACGGCCGGGGCCAGGACGGGGATCAGGACCCGGCGCAGGGCCGGGACCAGGGCCGGGACGGCCATGGCCAGGGCCGGGACCAGGACCCGGCGCAGAGCCGGGACCAGGGCCGGGATCGAGACCCGGCGCAGGGCCGGGACCAGGACCGGGACGGCCGAGGCCAGGGCCGGGATCAGGACCCGGCGCAGGGCCGGGGCCGGGGCTGGGATCAGGAGGAGCACGGGCCGCTGCCCGGGGTCGCCGAGTGGCGGCTGGCCGGGGACGTCGGGCGGCGTTACGCCGCCGCGTCCGGCGACCGCAACCCGATCCACCTGTACCCGCTCACGGCCCGCCTCTTCGGCTTCGAGCGGGCCATCGCGCACGGCATGTGGACGGCGGCCCGCTGTCTCGCGGCGCACGGCACCCCCCAGGCGGTGCTGGTGCGGGCCGAGTTCAGGGCGCCGGTGCTGCTGCCGGGGACGGTGACGTACGCGGCGGACGGCGAGCGGTTCGAGCTGTGCGACGGCGAGCGCGTGCACGTGACCGGCGGGGTGTACCCGCTGACCGGGCCCGGAGCGCCGGGCGCCCTCAGCTGACCTGGACCGGGACGCTCCCGGACGGCGTGTCCCTGAGGGTCCACGGCCGGCCCTCCATGAGGTTGCCGAGCCCGGCCCACGCGAAGTTCATCAGGGTCGCCGCGGACTGCCTCGCCGTCACGCCCGCGGTCGCGTTGGCCCAGGCGGCGAGGGACTCGGCGGCGCCGACGAGGGCCTCGGCGAGGCCGGCGACCTCGCGCTCGGGCAGGTCGGGGTCGCGGTGCGCCTCGCGGGCCGCGACCACGATCAGATGCGTCACGAACGCGACGATCTCCTCGCGCATCGCGGTGACCTCGGCGGCGAACGCCTCACCGTGGATCCGGGCCTGGAGATGCAGCACGGACCAGCCGTGCGGGTGCTGGGAGGTGTGCGTGAAGAACGCCAGCAGCCCGTCCCACAGCTGGCGGTCGGCGGGCAGATCGGTCCGCACCCCGGTCCGCACGGCCTCGGTGAGCGCGGCGGCCTCCCGGCGGATGCACGCGGTGAACAGGTCTTCCTTGGAGTTCAGGTACAGGTAGACCAAGGGCTTGGAGACACCGGCGAGTTCGGCGATCTCGTCCATCGAGGCGGCCATGTACCCGCGCTGCCCGAAGATCTCCACGGCGGCGTCCAGCATCTGCTGCTCCCGCACGGCACGCGGCATGCGCTTGCTCTTCACGACACCCATGCGCAAAGCCTACGGTCACCCGGGCACGGCGGCGGGGGCGTTGGGCTCAGGAGGTCTGCGGGGCCTGGCCCTTGGAGGGGGCGGTCTCGTCGGCGGCCTCGTCCTCCTGGCTGCGGTTCGCCTCCAGGTTGGCCTTCATCCGGTCGACCCGCTGGACGACCTGGATGGAGGCGCGGTCGCGCTCCTTGCGCAGCACCACGAAGCTGATGGGGGCCGACAGCAGCAGGGAGAGCAGGACGATCCACATGCCGTTGGAGTCGCCGAGGCCGCGCGGGGCGAGGCCGGAGTAGACGAGGCCCCAGACGACCACGAGGCAGCCCACGAAGATCCCGAGGCGCATCAGCGTGTAGCGGAGCATGTCAATCCACTCTTCCGGTTCAAAAACGGGGCACCGTCCAGTGAAGCACGCCGGGCGCCCGATCTTCGACGGGGGTCAGGTGAGGGGCAGCAGCATGATCACGTCGTCGCGGTCGTCACCGGGGGCGACCCGTATCGCTCCGGGGATCCGGCCGACCTCCTTGTAGCCGCAGGAGCCGTAGAAACGCTCCAGACCGAGGCCGCCGCGGCAGGTGAGCCGTATCGCCTCGACGTTCTCGAAGGTGCGGGCCGCGTCGGCCGCCGCCGCCAGGAGGTCGCGGCCGTAGCCCCTGCCCTGGTGGCGGGGGTGGACCATGACCGTGTACAGCCACACCCAGTGGGTCATGAGGCGGTGCGTGTTGAAGGTGAGGAAGCCGGTGGCGGCGACCTTGCCGTCCTCGTCGTGTCCCACGAGCAGCCGGCTGCGGCCGTCCGCCATCGCCGCGAAGTGCTTCACCAGCTCGGGGCGTACGGTCTCCCGCTCCACGGGCGGGACGAAACCGACGGCACCGCCGGCGTTGCTGACGTCCGTCCACAGGTCGAGGATGCCGTCCCGGAGGGCGGGAGTGACGGCCGGGTCGAGAGTAAACGTAAGGGACACCGCAGCATCGTAAGCCTTACGCCAACACGCGTGCCGCGACCTCCAGGTCCGCCACCAGTCCCCGGTACGCGGCCTCCCTGTCGTCGGCGCGCAGCACGGCCGAGGGGTGCACCGTCGGCACCAGCCGCTCCCGCCTGCCGTGGATCTCCTCCTCCAGCACGGACCCGCGCACCTGCGTGACACGGAAGGAGGAGCCGAGGAGGGCCTTGCCCGCGGTGGCCCCGAGGACGACGATCAGCTCCGGTTCGACGAGTGCCAGCTCCTTGGCGAGCCAGGGCCCGCAGGCCGTCATCTCCCTCAGCGTGGGCGCCTTGTGGATCCGCCGCTTGCGTGGCTCGGCCTGCGTGAACTTGAAGTGCTTCACGGCATTGGTGACATAGGCGTGCGCGGGATCGATCCCGGCCTCCGTGAGCGCCCGGTCCAGCAGCTTCCCTGCGGGCCCCACGAACGGCTTCCCCTGCCGGTCCTCCTGATCCCCGGGCTGCTCCCCCACGAGCATCACGCGCGCGTGGGGGTCGCCGACCCCGAAGACGACCTGAGTGGCATCGCGATGAAGCGGGCACCCACGACATGCACCGGCGGCCCGCCGCAGAGCGGGAAGGCCACCGCGCTCCGGGAGAAACGGTTCAGCGGTATACGCGTCCTCGGGCGCCTTCGAAGTCATGCGCCCCGGGTACCCACCTGAGGGGCGCGGGGAACTGCGCGACCAGCCCCCACGCACCCGCGGCCGACCGGCGACCTCACACCCGCATCGGCTGAGGAGACTCCCGGCGCCCCGCGTCCGGACCGTCGTACTCCCGGATGATCTCGTACCGCGTGTTCCGCTCCACCGGCCGGAAGCCCGCGTCCCGGATCAGGTCCAGCAGGTCCTCGCGGGTCAGCTTGTTCGGCGTGCCGTAGTTGTCGGCGTCGTGGGTGATCTTGTACTCGACCACCGAGCCGTCCATGTCGTCCGCGCCGTGCTGGAGGGCGAGCTGGGCGGTCTGGACGCCGTGCATGACCCAGAAGACCTTGACGTGCGGGACGTTGTCGAACAGCAGGCGGGAGACCGCGAAGGTCTTCAGGGCCTCCGCGCCCGTCGCCATCTGCGTCCGCGCCTGGAGGCGGTTCCTGACCTTGCCGTCCTTCACGTCCACGAAGTCGTGCTGGTAGCGCAGCGGGATGAAGACCTGGAAGCCGCCGGTCTCGTCCTGGAGCTCACGCAGGCGCAGCACGTGGTCGACGCGGTGGCGGGGCTCCTCGATGTGGCCGTACAGCATGGTGCTCGGGGTCTTCAGACCCTTCTCGTGGGCCAGGCGGTGGATCCGGGACCAGTCCTCCCAGTGGGTGCGGTGGTCCACGATGTGCTGGCGGACCTCCCAGTCGAAGATCTCCGCGCCACCGCCGGTGAGGGACTCCAGACCGGCGTCGATCAGCTCGTCGAGGATCTCGGAGGCCGACAGACCCGAGATCGTCTCGAAGTGGTGGATCTCCGTGGCGGTGAAGGCCTTCAGCGAGACGCCGGGCAGCGCCGCCTTCAGCTCGCGCAGCGACCGCGGGTAGTAGCGCCAGGGCAGGTTCGGGTGCAGGCCGTTGACGATGTGGAGCTCGGTGAGGTTCTCGCCCTCCATCGCCTTGGCGAGCTTGACCGCCTCCTCGATGCGCATCGTGTACGCGTCCTTCTCCCCCGGCTTGCGCTGGAAGGAGCAGTAGGCGCAGGACGCCGTGCACACGTTGGTCATGTTGAGGTGGCGGTTCACGTTGAAGTGGACCACGTCGCCGTTCTTCCGCGTCCGCACCTCGTGCGCGAGACCGCCGAGCCAGGCCAGGTCGTCCGACTCGTACAACGCGATGCCGTCCTCACGGGTCAGCCGCTCACCGGCCCTGACCTTCTCCTCCAGCTCGCGCTTGAGCCCGACGTCCATGGGGGTCACACCTTTCTCCGACGACTGCGACAACCGTACGTCCATGCCTCTACGCCTCTTCGGGCAGTTCCCCGACCCGGTTCTCCCACTTCGTGGAGAGCACGATCGTGGTACGGGTCCGGGAGACCCCCTCGGTCCCGGACAGCCGCCGGATGATCTTCTCCAGGCCGTCGACGTCGGGTGCCCGCACCTTCAGCATGTACGAGTCGTCGCCCGCGATGAACCAGCAGTCCTCGATCTCGGTGAGGTCCCTGAGCCGGCGTGCCACGTCCTCGTGGTCCACCGCGTCGGACAGCGAGATGCCGATCAGCGCGGTGACGCCGAGGCCGAGCGAGGCGGCGTCGACGGTGGCCCGGTAACCGGTGATGACACCGGCCGCCTCCAGCCGGTTGATGCGGTCGGTGACGCTGGGTCCCGACAGACCGACGAGGCGCCCCAGCTCCGCGTAGGAGGCCCGGCCGTTCTCCCTCAGGGCCTGGATGAGCTGCCTGTCCACCGCGTCCATGGGATCGAAGCCTTCCGCTGAAAAGTGCCTGAAGTGATGAGAGGTACTGCCCGTACTGCCACTTGCCCTACTGACCCGGTGTGCCGCCGCCCAGTTCGCCCCGCCAGCGCCGGTACAGGTCGTGTCCGACGCCCGCCGCGTCCAGCACCCGCCCGGCGACGAAGTCCACCAGGTCCTGGATGTGGGTGGCGCCCGCGTAGAAGCCCGGCGAGGCCGGGACCACGCTCGCGCCGGCGTCGTCGAGCGCGACGAGGTGCCGCAGGGTCTGGCCGTTCAGGGGGGTCTCCCGCACCGCCACGACCAGCGGCCGCCGCTCCTTCAGCGTGACGCTCGCGGCCCGCTGGAGCAGGTCCTTGGAGAGACCGAGGGCGACTCCGGCGACACAGGCGGTGGAGGCGGGGACGATCAGCATCCCCTTGCTCGGGTACGACCCCGAGGACGGCCCCGCGGCCAGGTCCCCGGGGTGCCAGTACCGCACGGCGTCGGTGTCGACGTCGAAGGCGGCCGGCTTGCCGTCGGCTCCCCGGGCCAGCCATTCCCGCAGGTCCTCGCGCCAGTGCGCGTCCCGGAACGAGATCCCCGTCTCGTCGAGGAGGGTGAGCCGCGAGGCACGGGAGACCACCAGGTCGACGCTCTCACCGGCGGCGAGCAGCGCACGCAGCACGGACGCGGCATACGGGGTGCCGGAGGCGCCGGACACCCCTACGATCCAAGGCGTACGCCGTGTCTCTCCTGGCTTGACTGGGTTCACACCCCCGAGCCTATCCGGCGCCACAGGGTGGGAACCGGCCAAGGGGGTCGGGGCGTTCCTCTCAGGGGAGGGGGTTGCCATGACGGGCAGGGAACTGGAGTGGTCGCGCGGTGACCGTGCGAGGGCCGCGGCCAAGCTGATGGTCGGCTGGGTCGCGCTGCTGTGGCTGCTCGAAGTGGTGGACGTGGCGAGCGGCCACGCCCTGGACGGCCTCGGCATCACGCCTCGCACCCCGTCCGAGCTGATCGACGTCGTCCCGGCCGCCTTCCTCCACTTCGGCTTCGCCCACGTGGCCGCGAACAGCGTCCCGCTGCTGGTCATGGGATTCCTCGCGGCCCTCGGCGGACTGCGCCGCTTCGCCGCCGTCTGCGCCCTGATCATCGTGGCCGACGGCCTGGGCGTCTGGCTCATAGCACCGGCCCACACCAACACGGCGGGGGCGTCGGGCCTGATCTTCGGCCTGTTCGGCTACCTGGTGGTGAGCGGCTTCGTGGAGCGCAGGCCGCTGGGCGTCCTGGTGGGCCTCCTCGTCGCGGCGGTCTGGGGCACGTCGATCCTGGTGGGCCTGGCACCGACCCAGTCGGGGGTCAGCTGGCAGGGGCATCTGCTGGGCCTGGTGGCGGGAGTGGCGACGGCGTTCCTGTTCAAGCGCCGGACCGGGGGCGGAGGGGTTCAGGTCTGAGGTATCGCCAACCATGTCCAGGCGATTTCGTTGGCGTCGTCGATCGGACGCCGAGGACCTGCACCCGCCCAGGGGCGCGGGGAACTGCGCGACAAGCCCCCACCGTCCCGCAGTCCGCGACGAACCCGCGGACCCGGGTTCAGACCGTCAAGCCCCGCACCAGGAGATCCAGCAGCGCACACACGAACAGGGCGATCCCGATGAAGCCGTTGACGCTGAAGAACGCCCGGTTCAGGCGTGACAGGTCGTGCGGCCGCACGATCGAGTGCTCGTACACGAACGCCCCGGCGACGATCATCAGGCCGACCCAGAAGAAGCCGCCCGCCTCCGTCGCGACGGCGTACCAGACCAGCAGCCCCATGGTCAGGGCGTGACAGACCCGGGCGCCCCAGATCGCCGCCGGGATGCCGAACCGCGCCGGTACGGACATGACACCGATCTCCCGGTCCGTCTCCACGTCCTGGCAGGCGTAGATGAGGTCGAACCCTCCGATCCAGATGCCGACCGCGAGGCCGAGGATCACCGCGTCCCAGGACCAGGAACCGGTGATCGCGAGCCAGCCGCCGATCGGACCCATCGCCTGGGCGAGACCGAGGATGGCCTGGGGGAAGTTCGTGAACCGCTTGCCGTACGGGTAGACCACCATCGGGATCACCGCGACGGGCGCCAGGGCCAGGCACAGCGGGTTCAGCAGCGCCGCCGAGCCGAGGAAGACCACGACCGCGACCAGCGCCCCGGTCCAGGCGTGCTTCACCGACATCGCCCCGGTGACCAACTCGCGCTGGGCGGTCCGGGGGTTCCGCGCGTCGATCTCGCGGTCGATGATCCGGTTGACCGCCATCGCGAAGGTGCGCAGGCCGACCATGCAGATCGTCACCAGGAGCAGCCGCCCCCAGTGGATGTTCCTGTCCCACTCGAACATCGCGGTGAGCGCGGCGATGTAGGCGAAGGGCAGCGCGAAGACCGAGTGCTCGATCATGACCAGCCGCAGGAAGCCCTTCACCTTCCCGGTCGGCTGCGGCGCCGGGCCCGGGCCCACGACCCCGTCGGCGGTGGTCATCATGCGAGGCTCCCGAGGAAGGCGTCGAGGTCGGTGAGGAGTGCGGCGGCGGACAGCGGGCCCGTCTCCACGGTCTGAGGTGTCCCGGTGTCGTCGGGCGGGGTGACGTGCGCGGTGAAGGCGTAGGCGTCCGGGCCGGACGGGCTGGCGTCCAGCCGCAGGGCCGCTCCGCCGTCGACCGTGAACGGACCGGACGCCGCGGTGAGTTCCGCGCGCAGCCGCTCCGCGAAGTCGGCGGGTTCCGCGTCGCGCACGCCGGGCAGCTCGAAGCCGTCGCCCTCGCCGCCGTGCTCGAAGAGGACCGCCCAGGTGTCACCGGGGCCGGCGAGCTCCTCGGGCGTGACGCCCGCCTGTTCGGCGGCCTGCCGGACGCCCGGGTCGGCCGGGTCCAGTTCGGGCCGCACGAGCGCCACGTAGTCGGTGTCGGTGCCGATGAACAGGGCAGGGCCGCCCGCCGCGATGGGGCTCACAGGCCGTACTCCTTCCACCGGCGGTCGACCTTCGCCGCCGTCTCGGGGTCGGACAGCACCATGTCGGGCCAGCCGCCGTCCCGGGTGTAGCCCTCCTCGGGCCACTTCTTCGTCGCGTCGATGCCCGCCTTGCCGCCCCAGAACTGCTGGTAGGAGGCGTGGTCGAGGTGATCGACCGGCCCCTCGACGACCGAGAGGTCACGGGAGTAGTCCGTGTTGCCCAGCGCCCGCCAGGCGACCTCGTGCAGATCGTGCACGTCGCAGTCGGCGTCGACGACCACGATCAGCTTGGTCAGCGACATCATGTGTGCCCCCCAGACCGCGTGCATCACCTTCTGCGCGTGCTTCGGGTACTTCTTGTCGATCGAGACGATCGCGCAGTTGTGGAAGCCGCCCGCCTCGGGCAGGTGGTAGTCCACGATGTCCGGGACGATGATCTTCAGCAGCGGGAGGAAGAAGCGTTCCGTCGCACGGCCCAGCGGACCGTCCTCGGTCGGGGGGCGGCCCACGACGATCGACTGGAGCAGCGGCCGCTTCCGCATCGTCACGCAGTCGATCGTCAGCGCCGGGAACGGCTCCTGCGGGGTGTAGAAGCCGGTGTGGTCGCCGAACGGACCCTCCGGCAGCATCTCGCCGGGCTCCAGCCAGCCCTCGATGACCACCTCGGCCTGCGCCGGGACCTGGAGCGGGACCGTCTTGCAGTCCACCATCTCGATCCGCTTGCCCGCGATGAACCCGGCGAAGAGGTACTCGTCGATGTCCCCGGGGAGCGGGGCCGTGGAGGCGTAGGTGACGGCGGGCGGGCAGCCGAAGGCGATCGCGACCGGGAGGCGCTCACCGCGCCGGGCGGCGACCTGGTAGTGGTTGCGGCTGTCCTTGTGGATCTGCCAGTGCATGCCGATCGTGCGCTTGTCGTGGCGCTGGAGGCGGTACAGACCGAGGTTGCGGATCCCGGTCTCCGGGTCCTTGGTGTGGGTCAGTCCCAGGTTGAAGAAGGACCCGCCGTCCTTGGGCCAGGTGAAGAGCGCGGGCAGCCGGTCGAGGTCCACGTCGTCGCCGGTGAGGACGACCTCCTGGACCGGGGCGTCTGCGGCCTTCACCTTCTTCGGCGGCACGTGGGTCATCGCGCCGAGCTTCCCGAAGGCCTCGCGCACCCCGACGAAGCCCTGCGGGAGCTCGGGGCGCAGCAGCCCGCCGATCTTGTCGGAGATGTCGCCGTACGACTTCAGGCCGAGGGCCTTGAGGAGCCGGCGGTCGGTCCCGAAGACGTTCATGGCGAGCGGCATGGCCGACCCGCGGACGTTCTCGAAGAGCAGTGCGGGGCCGCCCGCCTTCTGCACGCGGTCGACGATCTCCCCGACCTCCAGATACGGGTCGACCTCGGCCTTGATCCGCTTGAGGTCTCCCTCGCGTTCCAGTGCCCTGAGCAGGGAGCGAAGATCGTCGTAAGCCATGGGGTCCAGTATCCCCGAGCCGCTACCCTGACCCCGTCAGGGGCCCGTCACAGGCTCCACACAACGTTCCCTGGGGGGCCCAAGCACATGTTCCGGCTGCTGATGTACCTGATCCCGCTGGCGCTGACGATCTACGCGTTCATCGACTGCCTCAACACTCCCGAGGACGAGGCGAAGCACCTTCCCAAGATCGCCTGGGTCTTCATCATCCTGCTGTTCTGGATCGTCGGCCCGATCGCCTGGCTCGCCGCGGGCAAGCTGCGCACCCCGCCGGCGAACGGCCGCACCCCCTCCGAGTGGCACCGCAACCACCGCATGGAGTACGTCGCCCCGGACGACAACCCCGAGTTCCTGAACTCCCTCAAGGCCGAGAACAAGAAGGACGAGGCCCTGCTGAAGGACTGGGAGGCGGACCTGCGCCGCCGCGAGGAGGAGCTGAAGCGCCGGGAGGCCGGCGAGGAGCCGAAGGGCGACTGACAAGCTGTACGCCGGCGGGGGCCCCGGAGCGGACATCGCGCCCCTGGGCGGAGGCGGACGGGGCCCGGACACTTACCTCGCATGACGACAGCTCCCGCCGACTCCACCGGCACCCTCGCTCCCGCATACGGTGACAAGGTCATCGCCGTCGAGGCGGCGGGCTCGGAACCCATCCCCGAGTCCGAACGGCACGGCGGCCCGCTCCAGTTGCTGTGGACCTGGGCCTCTCCCAACATCGAGTTCGCCACGGTCTTCATCGGGGTGATCGCGGTCCTCTTCTTCGGCCTGAGCTTCTGGCAGGCCACGGCCGCCATCGTGCTCGGCACCGCGCTCGGCGCGCTCACCCAGGGTGTGCTGTCCCTGGACGGGCCCCGGTTCGGGGTGCCGCAGATGGTGATCGGCCGCCTCTCCTTCGGGTACCGCGGCAACATCCTGCCCGCCGCGGCCAACGGCCTGGTGGCGGGCGTCGGCTGGTTCGCGGTGAACAGCGTCAGCGCGGCCTTCGCGCTCAACACCCTCACCGGCCTGCGGCCGCTGCCGTCCCTCCTCCTGGTGGTGGCCGCCGAGATCCTGATCGGCTTCATCGGCCACAACTTCGTCCACGTCTTCGAGAAGTACGCCTTCCCCGCCCTCGCGGTGATCTTCCTGCTGGCCGGGGTGTGGACCTTCAAGGACGCCGACCTCGGCGGGGGCGGCACGGGCGGCGGCATCGGCGGTTTCCTGCTCGCGTTCAGCGCGGCCTGGGGATACGCGGCGGGCTGGAACCCGTACGCCTCGGACTACTCGCGCTATCTCCCCCGTACCGCGAACCGGTTCAGGACGGTCCTCCACCCGGCGCTCGGCCTGTTCCTGTCGGTCACCGTGGTGGCGGTGATCGGCGCGGCCTCGGCGACCATCGCGGCCCCGGAGGACGCCACCCCGACGGCCGCCTTCACCGGTCATCTCCCCGGCTGGCTGGGTGACCTGGTCCTGCTCGCGATCATCCTGGGCGCGGTCTCGGCCAACGCCCTGAACGTGTACTCCGGCGCGATCTCGATCGCCTCCTTCGGCCTGAACCTGCCCGCCTGGCTGAGCCGGAGCGTGCTGGTCGTGGTGTCCGGGGTGGCGGGCACGGCGGCGGCCTGGGCCTCGCTCTCCGACGCGGGGGCGGCCTACGAGGCGTTCCTGCTGGTGATCGCGTACTGGGTGGCGCCGTGGCTGGGCGTGGTCCTGGTGGAGCGGTGGTTGCGGGCGCGGGTGCCCCAGGAGCAGTCGGCGGCCCGCCTGACCGACCGCTCCTTCACCAACCGGCCCGGCCTCGCGGCCCTGCTGGTGGGCGTGGCCGTGTCCGTCCCCCTCTTCTCCAACCAGGAGGACTACGTCGGCTACGTGCCCGAGCACTGGCCGTCGTTCGGGGACATCACCCCCGTGGTCGGCTTCACGGTGAGCGCGCTGCTGTACGCGGCACTGCGGAGGCGGTTCCCGGCGCGGTGACGGCTCTCAGCCGACCGTGATCGAGTCCAGCTTGGCCCTCAGGTACACATGGGAGTCGACCGGTTCGTACGCCACTCGCCCGACCGGCGCCGGGACGGACTCGACGGTCGTGCCGGGGGTGCACTCGCCGAAGTAGACGAGGGACATCAGCTCCTCGGCGGGCGCGTCGGCCGGCGGCGGCAGCACCCGGTGGCGTCCGGAGCGCCAGCGGTCGCCGGTCCAACGGGCCATCAGATCACCGATGTTGATGGTGAAGGCGTCCGGGTCGAAGGGGGCGTCCTCCCAGCCGCCCGCGTCCGTGAACACCTGGAGCCCGCCCTTGCCTGCCTGCCGGTCGAGGATGGTCACGGTGCCGAAGTCGGTGTGCGGGCCGATGCGGAACTGACCCGGCTGCGGTTCCCCGACGACCTCGGTGCCCGGGTACCAGTTGATGTTGAAGCCGTACGTCGGGTGGTCCATGTGCCGGGAGAAGAAGTCGGGTTCGAGGCCGAGCGCCTCGCCGAGGAGGGTCAGCAGCCGCTTCTCCAGCTCGGCCATGCGCGCCAGGTACTCCTCGCACAGCTCCCGCAGCTCGGGCACCTCGGCGGGCCAGACGTTCGGCGCGTACCACTGAGCGTTGACGACCGGGTCCGCGAAGGGTTCGTGGGTGGCGAAGGTCAGCGACTCCTTCAGGTCGGGCGGGGTCTCGGTGCCCTCCGCGTAGCCGTTGGCCTCGGCGCCGGGGCCGAGCCAGCCGCGGCCGCCGACCTTCGCCTCGTACGCCTGCTTCGTCGGCGCGGGCAGCCGGAAGAAGGTCCGCGCCGCCTCCCGGATGCCCGTGCGCAGGGCCGGGTCGACACCGTGTCCGGTGACCAGGAAGAACCCGGCGGTCTGGAGGGCCTCGTCGAGGGTGCGGGCGACGGCGGCGCGGGACTCGGGGTCCCCGGAGAGCCAGGGGCGCAGGTCGATGGTCGGAATGCGGGGCTGCGGGGTGTCAGTCACCGATGTCCTCGTTCCACAGTGCCGGGTTCTTCTCGATGAAGTCGGTCATCATCCGGACGCACTCGGGATCGTCGAGCAGCACGATCTCCACGCCGTGCCCGGCCAGCCAGTCGTGGCCGCCGTGGAAGGTGGCGGCCTCGCCGACCACCACACGTGAGATGCCGAACTGGCGGACCAGGCCCGAGCAGTACCAGCACGGCGAGAGCGTGGTCACCATGGTCGTGCCACGGTACGAGCGCTGCCGTCCCGCCGCCCGGAAGGCGGCCGTCTCCGCGTGCATGGAGGGGTCGTCGTCCTGGACGCGCCGGTTGTGGCCACGTCCGAGGAGGGTGCCGTCGGCGCCGTAGAGCGCGGCCCCGATGGGGATGCCGCCCTCGGCGAGCCCGGCGCGGGCCTCCTCGACGGCGGTGGCGAGCCACCGGTGTGCCTGTGCCTGATCCATGTCTCTCACTCTCCTGTGGCCGAAACACGAGGGCAACGTGCGGAAAGTACTCTCCCGGCAGCCCACAGCCGGACGAACTGTCGGGAGGCGCGCATGCCCGCACTCACCCTTCGCGAGATCCTCGCCCTCGATCCCGTGCGCGCCGCCGAGCCCGAACTGCTGGCCGGGCACACCGCCCTGGACCGCCCGGTCCGCTGGGTGCATTCCAGCGAGGTCTACGAGGGGGCGAACTTCCTGGACGGCGGTGAGCTGCTGCTCACCAACGGATTCGGGCTGACCGACCCCGACGAGGAGACCCGCCGCCGTTACGTCCGTGAGCTGGCCGCCCGGGGCGTCGCCGGGCTCGCCGTGGAGGTGGGACGCTCCCTGCCGGTCATGCCCGCCGAGGTGGTCGACGAGGCCCGCCGCCGTGGGCTGCCGCTGCTGGCGATGCACCGGGTCGTGCCCTTCGTGCGGATCACGGAGGCCGCCAACCGGGCGATCGTGGCCCGCGGGCTGTCGGGCCGTGCGGTGGTACGGCCGTGGGGCGAGGACCATACGGCGGCCCTGCTCGCCGACCTCGCCGACCGGGCGGCGCTGAACCAGCCGGAGGTGGAGGCGCGGGCGGCGCTCGCGGGTTTCCACCCCGGCCCCGGCGCCCGTCTGATCGGGGTGTCCCTGCACGGCACGCGGGACGTGAGCACGGTCGACCGCGCGGTACGGCCGCTGGGCGGGGCGGGGGTGCTGCGGGCGGGGTTCCCGGGGGACGTCCTGGCCCTGCTGTCCCTCCCCGCGGCACGCGCCGGTGACCCCGTGAAGGCGGTCCAGGAGGCCTTCCGCGCGACGGCGGCCCCCGGACTCACGGTCGCCGTGGGGCACGCCGTGGCCGAGGGCGACGGCTGGCTGCGCTGGAGCGACACGCTGCGGGCGGCCCGTACGACACGGGAACTGGCACTGACCGTCCCCTCGGCCGAACCGGCCGCCCCCGACGGCCCGTTGGTGACCTCCTCCCGG
Source organism: Streptomyces sp. SAI-135 (assembly GCF_029893805.1). NCBI lineage: Bacteria > Bacillati > Actinomycetota > Actinomycetes > Kitasatosporales > Streptomycetaceae > Streptomyces > Streptomyces sp. SAI-135. Next base: position 5,329,511 of record NZ_JARXYP010000002.1, on the reverse strand, counting down.
GCTCTGGCGCTGGAGCGCGAGCTGACCCGGGGCGGGCTGGACGCCAACCGGGACCGTCTGGCGGCCCTGGTCCAGCACACCCTGGGCCCTCTCCTGACCTGGGACGCGGCCCACCCGAGCGACCTGGTGCGCACCCTGGAGGTCCATCTGCGCAACGGCTGCTCCCCGACCCGCACGGCCGCGCTGCTCCACATAGGCCGCCAGTCGCTGTACCAACGCCTCGAGCGCATCGAGTCGTTGCTGGGCCTGGAGGTGGACGACCCGGACCTGCTGGGCGAGCTGCTGACGGCGACCTGCGCGTACCGGGTGGTGCGCAGGACGCACACGGTCGCGCGCGGCGGGCTGCGGACGGTGGCCTAGCGGAGGGTGACCCGGCTCGGGCCGTTGAAGGGCGCGTGACACGTCACCGTCGCGGGCGTCCGCAGCCCGTCCTCCTCCGCGAACACCTTCCGCACGGCCTCGACCGACACCTCCCCGCTCACCACGGGCGCCACCCGGTCGTACAACTCCCGGGCGCGCGGCGGCAACGGTGTCCCCGGCTCCCCCTCGTCCTCGCCCCACACATCCCACAGCAGCGTCTCCACCTTGTTGAGCGCGGCGAGGTCGAGCCGGATGTTCCCGGCCACGAAGCGCTCGCCGAACAACGGCCCCTCCGTCGGCGGGTGCAGCCCGAAGGTCTCCTGGTCCGCCCCCTCCTCCCGGATGGCCCGCCAGGCCTCGCCGGCGACGAGGAACCGGGACCGGGGGACGTCCATGGGGTCGAAGTCCACGGGCCAGTGCGCGGTGATCTCCGGGTCCGCCAGCTGCGCGTCCGCCAGCAGCCAGCCCCGATCCTCGTCCCAGTACTCGGTGACCACGTGGTCGCCGTGGAAGCCGGTCGGCCCGAAATAGTCGGCGAACCCGGACCTCAGCCGGGCCGGGATGCCGGCATGGCGCAGGAGCGAGACGTGCAGCAGCGTGAAGTCGCGGCAGACCCCGACGAACCGGTCGCCGGGCTGGCGCCGCACGGTCAGCGGGGCGTCGTTCCGGTCCACGACGATGCGCAGGATGTCGTCGAGGTAGCGGGACTCGGCGTCGTTGTGGAGCCGGTCGGTCGGATGGGTGTGTCCGAAGAGGTCCCCTTCCAGGCGGTGGATCATCACATTCCGTGCCACGCGGGCCAGTTGCGCCGGATCGGCCGGCAACCCGGCGAAGAGTGCGCCGAGTTCGCCCGGATCGGAGAACGTGCTCTGCTCGGCGTAGAAGGACCGGGGCACGAGGGGCCTCCCGAGGGACGTCATCGACCGCGCGTTCGATCACGGGTCGGTGCACCCCACCGTGTCAAAATTCCCCCCGAAATGTCCAGAAGGCGGCCGGCGCGCGCAGGTCGCTCCTGACCGCTCCCGTGCCGAGATTTTCGTAACCCAACGGACATCACGCGATCTAGTCCGAACCAACTCCCCCTCCTTACCCTGGGATTGATACACAGCGCGCATGGGGGGAATGCGGGTGCACAGACGGCTGCACGGGCGCGGGGCGCTGTTCGACACGGATCCGGCAGGGCTCGCACCACGGCTCGTGGGACTGCGGCCGCACCAGCACCGGACCACCCCGGTGGAGCATCCGCAGGAGCTCCCCTTCGTCGTGCTCACCGGCGCCCGCGGAACGGGCAAGAGCGCCCTGCTCGCCGAGCTGCGGGAGGCGTACCAGGGGCACACCCCGGTCGCCCTGGTCGACTGCGAGGCGGCCGAGTTCGCGGCGCCTCCCGCGGGCCGGGACGCCGAGGCCTGGTCGCCCGTGTCACAGGCGCTGCTGGTGATCGCCGAGCAGCTCGCGCAGCCGGTGACCGGCGCCGGGCGGATCGCCTTCCCCCGGCTGATGTCGGGCCTGGTCGCGGTCGCCGCGGCCGGGTGGCGGGACGCCGATTCCGAGCGCATCCGGCGCGAGGTCGAGCGGATCCTGCTGCTCAACGAGAGCGGGTCGTGGATCACCGGGTTCGCCGGGCGCTGGGCCGGGCGGGTCGCCGCCAACGTCGCCGCCGCCGCGACCGGCACCGGGCCCCTGCTGTCCTCCGCCATCGAGGCGACCCTGGAGTCCATCTCCGACAGCTTCGTGCACCGCCGGCAGCAACGCGCCGCCACCTGGTGGCGGGACTACCCCAACGCGAGCCGCAACGCCCGGCGCGGACTCATGCTGCTGTCCGGTCACTTCAGGGCCGGCGGCACCTCCCGCGAACACGCCGAACGCCATCTCGTCCGCGCCCTGCTCGCCGACCTCACCGACGCCTACACCGGCGTACTGCCCCGGATGCAGCGCCTGGGCCGCCCCCTCGTCCTCGTCGACAACGCGCAGTGCGCGCCCGGACCCGGCCTCACCGACCCCGTCCTGCGCGACCGCTCCGAGGGCCTCGCGGACCAGGTCGTCTTCATCACCGCGCTGCGCGGCACCGGACGCCCCGCCCTGCGCAACGCCGTACGGCACACCCTCCCCGAGGTCGCCCGGCGCACCGACTGGAGGCCCGACCCCGCCTCGCCCTCCTCGCGGGCGCTGCTGGTCTCCCTGCCGCCGCTGACCGCCGACGACACCCTGCACATCGTCGACGAGCACCAGGTGCCGCCCCGACTCCCGCACGCGGTGCACCGGTTGACCGGGGGCAACCCGCTGGGCATCACCCTGCTGACCGAGTCCGCCGCGCAGAACGGCACCGCTTCCCTCGGCGAACTGCTCACCGCGGACGTACAGCTGCACGAGGAGCGCGACGGCAGGCCGACCTACGTGGAGCTCCTGGACCGGCTCGTGCCCACCGACCGGCTGGAGGAACTGACGGTGCTGGCCGCCGCCCACGACCACGACTCCGCCACCGCGCTGGCCGAGGCCCTGCTGCCCGACGACTTCGGCCCCGCCGACGTACGGGCCCTCCAGACCCGGCTCGTCGAGGAGGGGCTGCCCGAGGTGCCGGGCCGGTTCGTCGGCGACCCCTTCGTGCGGACGCTGCTGCTGCTCCGGCTGCACCACCGCTCCGCCGACCACGGGCGCTGGCGCGCGGCCCACGAGACGCTGATCGCGCACTACGCGCCCACCGACCCCGACGAGCACCACGCCCGCTACCGCCTGCACCACGAACTCGCCCTCGGCAGCACGGAGTCGGCCGTCGCCCACCTGCGCGACACCTTCACCGTCCTGGACACCCGCACCTGGCTGCGCACCCTGCGCTTCGTCGCCTCGGCGCCCTACTTCCACGCACACGACGCCGAGGGCCATGACTTCGCCGCCCGCGACGACCGGCGTGCGGCGATCGCCCTCGGCCACACCGACGCCGCCGAGCGAGTGCCGGACGACGTGGACCCCGGGCTGCACCTGCGGACACGACGGCTGCTGCACGCCGTGTGGCAGCTCACCGACCCGCTCGCGCTGCCCGACCCGAAGGTCTGCGACCGGTTGCGCTTCGAGCTGGAGCAGCTGTCCAACCTGCGCCCCGCGGGCAACGCGCTGCTGTGGCGGGCCTCCCGGGACTGGCCCGAGGACGCGCTCGCGGGGCGCCCGCTGCGGGTCCCCGACGGCACGGACGAGAGCGACGACGGCGAGGGGGAGGCGTGATGGCCGGCCGAGGCATCGGAACACGGCTGCGGGAGGGCGTCTGGGAGATCCCCCTGCGCCGGTACGTCGCCCTGCTGCTCACCCTCGTGGTGCTGGGCGCCCTGGGCTTCGTGATCCGCTCCCTCGCCCACGACGACCGCTCCTGCGCGGCCGGGGTGGTCAGACCGGAGGGCAGCGACGAGTGCGTGGGCGTCTCGGCGACCGGCTACGACTGGGGCCGGGCCCCGCTGCGGCCGGTCGTACGGGCGATCGACCGCGAGAACCGGTCCGTCAAGGGTCCGTACGTCACGGTGGCGCTCCTCGAACCCTTCACCGCGACCGACGCCGACAACCTCGGGGACGTGCTGCACGAGCTCCAGGGCGCGTACCTCGCGCAGTACCAGGCCAACCACCTGTCCAACGGGACCGTCCCCGCGATCCGGCTGGTGCTCGCCAACCCCGGGGGCCACCGGCGCCCACTGGGAGCACACCGTCGACCAGCTGGAGGGCATGACCGAGGGGAAGGACAGGCTGCGGGCGGTCGCCGGGGTCGGGCTGAGCACCGCCGAGAACAAGCGGGCCGTCGCCGCGCTCACCGCCCGCGGCATCGCCGTGATCGGCACCTCCATCACCGCCGACAACCTCGCCAACGGCCAGAACGGCAAGGACCCCTTCCCCGGGCTCGCCCGGGTCGCCCCAACCAACACCGACGAGGCCCGTGCGCTCACCTCCTTCGCCAAGGTCGCGGCCGACAAGGCGGTCCTGGTCCACGACCAGAAGGCGGACGACCCGCAGAACGGCGACCCCTACTCGCTGACCCTCCAGCGCTCCTTCGAGAAGCTGCTCAAGGGATCGCCGTACGCGCCCTGGTCGTTCAACCCGCCCGACGACCGCAGCCAGGAGGGCTCCACCGCCAACGACTTCGAGCAGATCACCCACCTGGTCTGCGACACGGACGCCGGCACCGACACCATCCTGTTCGCCGGACGCCACACCCAGCTGCGCCAGTTCATCAACGCGCTCGGCGAACGCGGCTGCCAGAAACGGAAGTTCACCCTGCTCACCGGTGACGAGGCGTCCTACCTCACCGGCGACAAGGACCTGGACCGCGACGCCCTGAACCGCAACCTCACCGTCCGCTACACCGCCCTCGCCCACCCGGACGCCTGGATCCAGTCGCCGCCCGCGACCGGGGGTTCGGCCGCCGACGCACAGGTCCTCCAGGAGCTGGTGCGCGAGGGCCGGGGCGACAAGGTCGGCCCCATCGGCGACGTCGACCTGGAGGACGGCCAGCTGATCATCGCCTACGACGCGATGCGGCTGACGTACCAGGGCATCCGCTTCGCCAAGGGCTCCAAGGACCTCCCCACCCTCGAAGAGGTCCGCAACGAGTGGCGGCTCGTCAAGGGCACCCAGCAGCGCGTCAACGGCGCGAGCGGCTGGATCTGCCTCGACAACCACGGCAACCCGTACGACAAGGCCGTACCGATCGTGGAACTGACCCCGCAGGGCACGGCCCGCTTCGTGCGGATCGCCTGGCCGGAGGGGAAGCCGCCCGCGAAGGAGTGCCTGCCGCCCTCATAGGGCGGGGGTCACAGGGCGGGGGTCACAGGGCGGGGCCCAGGGTTTCCAGCAGGTGCTCGAACCGGGCGCGCCACGCGGGCTCGGTCTCGCCGGGGCCCTCGTACTCGTGGGTGAAGCGCAGGACGGCCCCGTCGTCCCCGTCCCGCTCCAGATGGAACCGGACCCGGCCGCCCCGCTCCAGGGTGTACTCGGCGACCCGGTCCACGTCCCACGCGGTGACCTGCCCCGCCCCGAGGCCCGGCAGCGCGACCGCGCCCCCGAGCCGGGGTTCGAGCACCTCCACCCCGGTCCACCAGGCGGCGAGCCCCTCCGCGGTGGCCACCGCCGGCCAGACCCTCTCCATGGAGGCCGGCAGCCGCACCAGGAAGTGCAGGATGCGGGTGCTGCCGTGGGTCTGGCTGCTGCCGTGTTCGACGGAACCGGTCATGACACCAGGGTCGCGCGGAGCCCGGCGTTCCGCACGTGGTCAGACGCCGGCGTACGAGTGCTTTCCGGAGACGAAGATGTTGACGCCGTAGTAGTTGAACAGCCAGCAGCCGAAGGCGAGCATCGCCAGGTAGGCGGCCTTGCGGCCCTTCCAGCCGGCCGTGGCGCGGGCGTGCAGGTAGCCGGCGTAGGCGACCCAGGTGATGAACGACCAGGTCTCCTTGGGGTCCCAGCCCCAGTAGCGGCCCCACGCGTCGCCCGCCCAGATCGCGCCCGCGATGATCGTGAACGTCCACAGCGGGAAGACGGCCGCGTTGACGCGGTAGGCGAACTTGTCGAGGCTCGCGGAGGCCGGCAGCCGGTCGAGGACGGAGTTCGCGAACCGGCCGGGGGTGCCGCCGGTCGCGATCTTGTTCTCGTAGCTGTCCTTGAAGAGGTACAGGATCGTGGCGACCGCGCCGACGTAGAACACCGCGCCGCAGAAGATCGCGGTGGAGACGTGGATGTACAGCCAGTACGAGTGAAGGGCGGGAACCAACTGGTCGCTGGCGGTGTACAAGACGGTGACGGCGAGACCGAGATCGAGGAGGACCGTGGTGACCAGGAACAGCCCGAGCCAGCGCACGTTCTTCTTCAGGGCCAGCAGCCCCAGGTACACGGCGACGGCCACCGTGGAGAAGGTGATGTTGAACTCGTACATGTTGCCCCAGGGCGCCCGCTCCACCGAGGCCGCGCGGGCGATCACCCCGCAGAGCTCGACGAGGAAGGCGAGCACCGTCAGGGAGATGGCGATACGCCCGTAGAGGTCGCCCTGCTCGTCCCCGCCGTGCGCCCCGGGCCCGTCGGGCACGTCACGCGCCCCCGCCGCCGAGCGCACCACGACCTGCGGCCGCTCCAGTACGGCGGTGCTGCCGCCCTGGTTCACGGTGACGGCGGGCGCCTTGGCCTTGCCCTTCGTGTCGGCGGTGAGCGCGGCGGCGGTGCGGCCGACCTTGCTGCGGCTGCCGAAGAGCCACTCCGCGATGTACGCGAAGAAGGCCAGCGTGTAGACGGCCATCGAGGAGTAGATCAGCGTGTTGCTGATGTTGGCGAGGTGCTCGTTGGTGGCGGTGGCCAACTCGGTTGCGGCGGCGAGAGTCACTTCTCAGCCCCTTCGGAGGGTGCTTCTTGGGGTTCGGGGGTGGATTGCTCGGTGGTCGGCGTTCGGTCGTACAGGACTCCTGCCAGCTCGCCCAGTTCCTCCGGGAGCTTCGCCGACTCGCTGCGGCCGAGGCCGGCCATCTCCACGACCGTCATGCCGTCGTCGCCGCGCACCGCCCGCACCCAGACCCGGCGGCGCTGGAGGAACAGGGACGCGGCCAGGCCGAAGATCGCGGTGAGGGCGCCGCCGAGGGCCCAGCCACTGGCGGGCTGCTGGACGACCTGGAAGTTCGCCCACTGCTTGGTGCCCTCGTAGGTGACCGAGCCGGCGCCGTTCGGGAGCTGCATGGTCTGGCCGGGCCTCAGGTTCTTCCTGAGCTCCTGGCCCTTGGCGTCCTTGAAGTCCTTCACATGGGACTTGTCGAGCTGGTACACGCTCTGCGGGATGCCCGAGTCGACCCCGAGGTCACCGTGGTACGGCGTGAGGTTGAGCACCGGGTTGAGCAGCGCGGGGAAGGTCGAGGCCGTCTCGCTGCCCTGGGTGTAGGTCGGCAGGAAGAAGGCCGAGATGCCCAGCTGCTCGCTGACACCCTTGGCGTTGCGGTAGCCGTCGAGGACCTTGATCACACCGGTGGAGGTGACGTTGGAGTCCAGCGGCAGCAGGGCGACCGCGTCGTGGAAGACGACGTTGCCCTTGCCGTCCCGCACGGTGATGAGGGGGGCGTAGCCGTGGGCGGTGAGATAGACCTTGGCGTCGCCGATCTCCAGCGGCTCGTTGACCTTGACGAGGGTCTTGTGGTCCTTGCCGTAGGCGCCCTCGCTGTAGGTGATGGCCGCCTGGTAGAGGCGCGGGGTGCCCTTGTTGGGGCCGGAGGTCTCGTAGGTGCCGGTGAACTTGTCCAGGGTGAAGCTGAGCGGCACCAGGTCGCCGGTGTCGAAGAGGTTCCCGGACTTGAAGTCGTCGTACTGGGTGAGGGTGTTGGAGAAACCGTCGCCCTCGACGACCAGCTTGTTGCCCTCGGACTTGAAGAGCTGGCCCCAGGCGAAGGCGGTCAGCATCACGATCAGCGCGATGTGGAAGGCGAGGTTGCCCACCTCGCGGAGGTAGCCCTTCTCAGCGGCGACGTTGTCCCCGGCGAGGTGGGCGCGGAAGCGCCGCTTCTTCAGCAGGGTGAGCGCGGCCTCGCGGACCTGCTCGGGCTCGGCCTCGGTGCGCCAGGTGGTGTAGGCGGGCAGCCGGGTCAGCCGCTTGGGGGCGCCCGGCGGGCGGCTGCGCAGCTGCCCGACGAACTGCCAGGTGCGGGGCACGATGCAGCCGATGAGGGAGACGAACAGCAGGATGTAGATCGCCGAGAACCACACCGAGCTGTAGACGTGGAAGAGGCCGAGCTTGTCGTAGACGTCCCCGAGGGTGGGGTTCTTCTTGACGAAGTCGGCGACCTTGGTGGCGTCGGTCCCGGTCTGCGGGATGAGCGAGCCGGGGATCGCACCGAGCGCCACCAGCAGGAGCAGCAGCAGCGCGACCCGCATGGAGGTCAGCTGGCGCCAGAACCAGCGGGCCCAGCCGATCACCCCCAGCGACGGCAGGTTCGGCGTGGACTCGGCGGGCGCGGTGGACAGCTGGGAGCCGGCGGCGCCGAGGTCCTGGTCGCCGACGGAGGCGTCGGGGGTGTCGGGTGCGGTCTTGCTCATGGATCAGATCCCCACAGTGAAGCCGGCGGACCAGGACTGGACGTCCTGCACGAGGCGGTCCCACGCGCCGGTCAGCAGCAGCAGCCCGGTCACGATCATCATGGTGCCGCCGATGCGCATGACCCAGACGTAGTGGCGCTTGACCCAGCCGAAGGCGCCGAGCGCCTTGCGGAAGGCGACCGCGGCGAGCACGAAGGGCACCCCGAGGCCGAGGCAGTAGGCGACGGTCAGTATGGCACCGCGGCCCGCGCTGCCCTGCTGGGAGGACAGGGCGATCACCGAGGCGAGGGTCGGGCCGATGCAGGGGGTCCAGCCGATGCCGAACAGCGCGCCGAGCAGCGGGGCGCCGAGCAGGCCCATGGTGGGCTTGTTGTGGAAGCGGAACTCCCGCTGGGTCATCCAGGGCATCAGGCCCATGAAGAAGACGCCCATGAGGATCATGAGCACGCCCAGCACCTTGGACAGCACGCCCTGGTTCTCCTGGAGCGTCTGGCCGAAGTAGCCGAACAGCGCCCCGCTGGAGACGAACACCGCGGTGAAGCCGAGCACGAACAGCGAGGCGCCCGCGACCATCCGGCCGCGCCGGGCCTCGGCCAGATCGGTGCCGGTGACGCCGGTCACGTACGACAGATAGCCGGGGACCAGCGGCAGGACGCACGGGGAGAAGAAGGAGACGAGGCCGCCGAGGACCGCGATGGGCAGGGCGAGGAGCAGGGCGCCGTTCAGGACGGTGCCGTTGTAGCCCGTCTCGGCGGCGAGCGTGGCGACTGCGCTCACGTCACTTCTCCGCGAGGACCGGGTCGATCATCTTGCGGAGCTTGCCCTCGCTGAGCGCGGCCAGGGAGCGGGCGGCGATCTTCCCGTCCCGGTCTATGACGAGCGTGGAGGGCACGGCCTGCGGGTTGAGGGTGCCCTTGGAGAAGCGCAGCATCAGCTTGCCCGTCGGGTCGTACAGGCTGGGGAAGGTGATGCCCATGTCCTTCTCGAAGGCGCGGGCGTTCTGGACGCTGGTGTCGCGGGTGTTGACGCCGACGAACTGCACGCCCTTGCCCTTGAGCTGCTGGTAGACCGCTTCCAGGTTGGGTGCCTCGGCCCGGCACGGGGCGCACCAGGAGCCCCACATGTTCAGGACGACGACCTTGCCCTTGTAGTCGGCGACGTCGAGCTGTCCGCCGTCGACGGTCTTGCCGGACAGGTCGGGGACGGCGCCCCGGTCTCCCTGCTCGGCCGTCGAGATGCCGTCCGCGCCCATGACGAAGTTGGTGTCGCCGCCTCCGCCCGAGGTGCCGCCCGAACTGCACGCGGACAGGGTCAGCGCCGCGACTGCGGCACCCGCGGTGAGCAGGGCGGTGCGGACTCGGGAGCGGCTACGGCTGGCGGCACTCATGTGAAAAGTTTCGCATGCCCGTTCCGGGGATCTTGAGCACCCCCCTTGCGGGCGGAAACCCGCATTTCAGGCAGCGTTCGAGGAGGGTGTCGAGGGCGCCTTGAGGAACGTGTTCCAGCCACCCGCGGGCTCCTGGCCGACGTCGAGCGTGCGCAGCTTGGCGAGCACCTCCGGCTTCTGCACGTCCATCCAGTCGACGAACTGCCGGAAGGAGACCATGCGCACGTCGGCGCCCTTCTCCTTCTCCCGCGCGATGTGCTTGAAGGCCTGCTCGACGGCGTCCATGTAGATGCCGCCGTTCCAGTGCTCGAAGTGGTTGCCCACGAAGAAGGGGGCTCGGTTGGTCTCGTAGGCCCGCTGGAAGCCGGCGATGTAGGCCCCGGCGGACTGCTCACGCCAGGCCGGGTAGTTGTGGGCGGGCGCGTTGGTCGAGTTGATCGACTGGTTGGCGAGCATGTTGTAGTCCATGGACAGGACCTCGAAGCCGTGGCCGGGGAAGGGTATCTGCTGAAGCGGCAGGTCCCATATGCCGTTCTTCTTTTCGGGCCAGACCTGGCGGCCGCCGGGCGAGGAGGCGTCGTAGCGCCAGCCGAGCTCACGGGCGGTCGGCAGCAGGTTGTCCTGGCCGAGGAGGCAGGGGGTGCGGCCGCCGACGAGTTCCCTGTCGTAGTCGAAGGGCAGCGCGGGCAGGTCGGTCCAGCCGGTGTTGGTGCGCCACTCCTTGACGAAAGCTTTCGCCTGCTCGATCTCGCTCTTCCACTGCTGGGGCGTCCAGTTGCCGACGGTGCCGTAGCCGGAGCAGAAGTGACCGTTGAAGTGGGTGCCGATCTCGTGCCCCTCCAGCCAGGCCCGACGGATGTTCGTCAGGGTCGCCTTGACGTGCTCGTCGGTGAGGTAACCGATGTCGGAGGCGCCGCGGGGGTTGTTCGGGGGGTCGTAGAGCCGCTTCTTCGACTCGGGCAGCAGATACAGCCCGGAGAGGAAGAAGGTCATGTGCGCGTCGTGCTTCCTGGCGAGGTCGAGGAAGCGGGGGAAGAGGCCGTTGCCGACCTCGCCGGCGCCGTCCCAGGAGAAGACGACGAACTGCGGCGGGGTCTGACCGGGCTCCAGCGGCACCGGCTTGCCGGGCTGGTGGGGCTGCTTGCCGGTGAAGGAGGTGGAGCCGTCACCGATGGGGCGGGCGGTGGGGGTCGGCTTCTTGCCGGGCGTGGAGCCGGCCCCGTGGGTCACCCCGTCCGACCCGTCCGATCCGGTGAGGGTGCCGCACCCCGAGAGTCCGACGGCGGCCGCGGCGCCCGCGCCGAGCCCGAGTGCTCCCCTTCGGCTGACAGTGCGCATGTATCCCCGATTCGTCACGTTCTCTGGTGGTCACCCAGTCAGAGGACGTGAGGAGGGGGAAGGTTCCGGCGATATTTGCGGATTCGGTAACAGGAACGCGCCCCTCAAGGGGCGCGGGGAACTGCGCGACCAGCCACAACGGACCCGCAGCTCCCCACGGCCTTCTTGCTCGGTCTCCCGCGGAGCGCTACGCCCCGAACGCTTTGCTCTTGCCCTTGACCGGCTTGGCCCCGGCACGGAGATGCACCGGCACGAGATCGATCGCGGGCTCGCTGTACCCCACGGACACGATCCGGTCCCCCTGGTACGTGAAGGACGTGAGAGAGGCCAGCGTGCACTGCCGCTTGCGCGGGTCGTGCCACAGCCGCCGCTTCTCGACGTAGGACCGCACGATCCAGATCGGCAGCTGATGGCTCACCAGCACGGCCTCGTGCCCCCGCGCCCGGTCCCGCGCCGCGTCCAGCGCGCCCTTCATCCGGACGACCTGGTCGATGTACGGCTCGCCCCAGGACGGCTTGAAGGGGTTGACGAGGTGCTTCCAGTTCTCCGGGTTCTTCAGCGCGCCGTCACCGACGCCGAAGGTCTTGCCCTGAAAGACGTTCTCCGCCTCGATGAGCCGCTCGTCGGTCGCGAGGTCGAGGCCGTGCGCCTTGGCGATCGGCGTGGCGGTCTCCTGCGCCCGCTCCAGCGGGGAGGCGCAGACGTAGGTGACGTCCCGGGCGGCGAGGTGCTCGGCGACCCGGTCGGCCATCTGCCGGCCGAGCTCGGAGAGGTGGTAGCCCGCGAGACGGCCGTAGAGGACGCCGTCGGGGTTGGCGACCTCACCGTGCCGCATGAGGTGGACGACGGTGATGTCGCTGTTGCTGGGGGTGCTCATGCTGCCGTGGCCTCCGCCGCCGCTCGGGCCGCCGCCGGAAGGGCGTCGGCGATGCGCTGAACCGCCTGCTCGTCGTGGGCCGTGGAGACGAACCACGACTCGAAGGAGGACGGCGGCAGGTAGATGCCGTTCTCCAGGAGGGAGTGGAAGAACGCGGTGAACCGGAAGGACTCCTGCGCCTTGGCGTCCTCGTAGTCGCGCACCGGGCGGTCGGTGAAGAACACCGAGAACATGTTGGAGGCGTTCTGCACGGTGTGCGCGACGCCCTCCTTGCCGAGCGCCTCGGTCACCAGCGACTGGATCTGCGCGGAGACGGCGTCGACCTTGGTGTAGGCGGCGTCGTCGAGCAGCCGCAGCTGGGCGAGGCCGGCGGCGGTGGCGACGGGGTTACCGGAGAGGGTGCCGGCCTGGTAGACGGGCCCGGCGGGGGCGAGGTGGGCCATGACGTCGGCACGGCCACCGAAGGCGGCGGCCGGGAACCCGCCGCCCATGACCTTCCCGAAGGTCATGAGGTCGGGGCGGACCCCGTCGATGCCGTACCAGCCGGCGCGGCTGGTACGGAACCCGGTCATGACCTCGTCGGAGATGTACAGGGCGCCGTTCTGCGCGCAGGCGTCCTTGAGTCCCTGGTTGAAACCGGGCAGCGGCGGCACGACCCCCATGTTGCCGGGCGAGGCCTCGGTGATCACACAGGCGATCTCGCCGGGGTGGCGGTGGAACGCCTCGTGGACGGCTTCGAGGTCGTTGTACGGCAGCACGATCGTGTCGCCCGCCTGGGCACCGGTGACGCCGGGGGTGTCGGGCAGCGCGAAGGTGGCGACGCCCGAACCGGCGGAGGCGAGCAGCGAGTCGACATGGCCGTGGTAGCAGCCGGCGAACTTGATGACCTTGGTGCGCCGGGTGAAGCCGCGGGCCAGCCGGATCGCGGACATGGTGGCCTCGGTCCCGCTGGAGACGAGCCGCACCTGGTCGACCGGCTCGATCCGGGCGACGATCTCCTCGGCGAGCGCGACCTCTCCCTCGCCGGGGGTGCCGAAGGAGGTGCCCTTCGCCACCGCCTCCTGGACCGCGGCGATGACCTCGGGATGCGCGTGCCCGAGGATCATGGGGCCCCAGGAGCAGACGAGGTCGACGTACTCCCGCCCGTCGGCGTCGGTCAGGTAGGGCCCGGTGCCGGACACCATGAAGCGGGGGGTGCCGCCCACGGCACGGAAGGCACGGACCGGGGAGTTCACGCCGCCGGGCGTGACGGCGGACGCGCGGTCGAACAGGGCCTGCGAGACAGGCGCCTCGTATGAATAGGGCAATTCACTCATATCCTGCGACTACTCCGACCTTCTCCGGTTTGTTCGGCTTTCTCGGACTCCGTTGCCGGTGACTACCTCAGGGTAGGCCAGCCCTCGAAACCCCCCGGCGCTCCACGATCTGCGAAACTGGATGCAGATACACACAGCTCACGGAGACGATGGCACGGAGCCGTCTGTTCAGGGGCTGCGAAGATCCTGCGGACAGGTGTTTCAACGCACGTTTCGGCGAGCGGCCGTGGGGGAGGTCACTGACACGATGATCGGGTTGCGCGGCGGGGGCCACGCGTCCTAGAAAAGCAGTCGGGTGGAGATATGCATCGCGGTGGCGGACTGGGCGAGGGGACTGACGACCTGGGTCCTCGACGTGCCCGGCGGGGAAGGCACCGGCGCGAGGCGGAGGAAGCGACCGAGACACGTCAGGGACGCGGTGCTCCTGGCACCCCGGATGAGTCGGAACGCGACGAACGACGTATCGAACGTCGGATCGATCCGTTGAGGGCGGGAAGCAGGAATGGTGGTCGGGTGGGGGTGACGTACAAGTACTTCGGCGCGCCCGACGGCGCGACCGCGGCCCGGGTGCCGATCTCGATGCGCCCCGAGGAACTCGGCGGCGACGAGCTCGGCATGAACGGCATGTTCACCAAGATCAAGCCGGAGACCATGGCGGCCATGGTCCTCACCGGCATCGAGGGCGTCCCGCTGCACAAGGTCCCCCCGCTCGAACTGGTCGTCCTGCACCCCGACTACGCGGTGGTCAAGCTCCCCATGACGGTCGTGGACCCGCTGCGCGGCATAGGCGAGGAAGCGGTCGGCGCGGCGGCGTTCATCTGGTCGACGGTCCCGGACCGGGGCGGCCCCCGGGACGCGTTCAACGTCTACCAGCTGCTGCACGAGTGGCAGGACTTCAGCCACCGGTTGCACGAGGCGGGGCATCAGCCGTACTGCCTGGTGTGGCCGTGAGGTGAGACTTTCCGCGAGTTGGGCGAGGTCTTCGGGCCTCGCCCTTTCGGCGTCGGCAGCAGCCCGGACGTCGGCACCTGCGCGGTCCCCAGCGGCGCTCTAACACTGGTCTCAGGTCGGCCGGGGACAATGAGCCGCAAAAACATCGACGGGGAGGGGGCGGGCCGGCGTGCGGATCATGATCGCGGATGATGAAGCGGCCATCCGGGATTCGCTGGAGCGGGTGCTCCAGGTCGAGGGGTACGACACCAGCACCGTCGCCAACGGTCTCGCCGTGCTCGACGGGGTCGGTGGGGCCGGCGGTGACACGCTGGATCTGCTGATCCTCGACGTGATGATGCCCCGCCTCGGCGGGCTGGAGACGTGCCGGCGGTTGCGGGCCGCGGGCCGGGATCTGCCGGTGCTGATGCTGACCGCCCGCGACCAGGTCTCCGACCGGGTCGCGGGGCTGGACGCGGGCGCCGACGACTACCTGCCCAAGCCGTTCGCCACCGAGGAGTTGCTGGCCCGGGTGCGGGCCCTGCTGCGCCGGCGCGCGCCGGCCGACGAGGAGTCGCAGATCCTGTCGTTCGCCGACGTCCGGCTCGATCCCGACAGGTTCGAGGCGTGGCGGGGCGGGCGGTCGCTGCACCTGACCCGGACCGAGTTCTCCCTCCTGGAGGTCCTCGTGCGCAACGCGACCCGGGTCGTGACCCGCGACGCGCTGTTCGAGGCGATCTGGGGCTGGGGCATGAGCTCCACCGCCAACAACCTCCAGGTGTACGTGAGTTACCTGCGCCGCAAGATGGAGGCCGAGGGCGAGCCGCGGTTGATCTACACGCTGCGCGGCCTGGGTTACACGCTGCGGGAGACTCCCCCGTGAGCAGCCGCGCCGGCCGGGAACCGCGCCGGCTGACCCGATGGTGGCGCCGGCGGTCCCTGCGGACCAGGCTGACGGTGATCGCGGCGACGGCCATCGCGGTCAGCGTGTTCGTGGCCTTCCAGGTGGCCAGCGAACTACTGGGCCGGGAGCTGCAGGACAGCGCCAAGGATCAGCTGCGCGCCGATTCCCGCGTCCTGGCGACGGACGCGCAGCGCGCAGGTCCGGCTCAGGTCCGGCTTCCGCCGTATCCCGGATCCGGTCGGCTGGTGCGGGTCATCCTGCCCGACGGCTCGGTCCGGACGCCCGCCGGCCAACCCTCGCTCCCCCCGGTCAGCGAGCAGGCCGAGCGCGTGGCGCAGGGCGCGTCGGCCGACCTGATGGAGTCGAACGACAGCGACGAGGACGGCTACCTCGTCTACACGCTGCGGGCGGGCGACGGCGCGGTCCAGGTGGCCCAGGTCGCCGACGACAGCCCGATCAACCAGTTCGGGTTCGGCATGCTCCTGATCGGGCTGCTCTGCGTGGTCGGCGGCGCCCTTGTCGGGCGGACCGTGGCGCGGACCGGGCTGGCCCCGATCGACCGGCTGACCGCCGCCGCGGTACGTGTCGCGGACACCCGGGACCTCGACGCCGACATTCCGGACGAGGGCGGTGGGGAGATCCGGCGGCTGATCCGGTCGATCAACGACATGCTCGCCGCGCTCCGCGACTCCCGGCGGGCCCAGCGGCTACTCGCCGAGGACGCCGCCCACGAGCTCAAGACCCCGCTCACCAGCCTGCGCCTCAACGCCGAGCTGCTGATCCGGCTCGATCGGCGCGGCACCCTGGACAGCGCACTGCCGGCGGAGAGCCGGACCCGGCTGCTCAACGATCTCGGCGCCCAGGTGGCCGAGTTGAGCACCCTCGTCGCCGAGCTGACCGACCTGGCGCGCGGTGACGTCAGCGACGAGAGCACCGAGGTGCTCGACCTCGCCGACGTGGTGGTGGCCGCCGCGGCCCGGGCGCGTTCCCGCGTGCCCGACATCGAGATCGCGCTCGACGTGACCTCCGTGTGGGTGAGCGGGCGTCCCGCCGCGCTCGAGCGGGCGGTGCTCAACCTCATCGACAACGCGGGCAAGTGGTCCCCCGGGGACCAGCCGGTCCAGGTCCGGCTCCGGGCCGAGGGCACGTCGGCGGTGCTCGAGGTCGACGACGCCGGGCCGGGCATCGACGCCGCCGACGTACCGCGGGTGTTCGACCGGTTCTACCGCGCCGACAGCGCCCGGGCGTTGCCGGGATCCGGTCTGGGGCTGTCGATCGTGCAGCGGGTCGTCGACGCCCACGGCGGCCGGGCCGGCGTCGCCCGCTCCGCACGCGGTGGCGCGCTGCTCCGGATCGATCTCCCGGCCGCGCCTCCGCCCACCCCGATCGCCGGGCTCACCGCCGGGGAGGACACCCTGGGGTGCTGACCCGTCCCGGGCGGCGCGGCGCAGAACAAGGGACGGCGGCCTCGGGCACGGCCCCGCCCGGCTCACCGCCGGGGAGGACACTCCCGCACGCTGACCCGTCCCGGCGGCGCGGCACAGAAAAGGGGACGGCGGCCTCGGGCACGGCCCCGCCTGGCAGGACACCCCGGCATGCTGACCCGTCCCGGCGGCGCGGCGCAGAACAAGGGACGGCGGCGGCCCTTGGGCACGGCCCCACGCGGCTCACCGCCGGGCAGGACACCCCGGTGCGGTGCGCTGACCTCGGCCCCGGCGGGTGGCGCGGTGTCCGTCGGGCCCGGGAAAAGATCCGGGACGGGGCTGGGGCCCCGTCCCGGATCTCGTCCGTGCCGCCGCGCTCAGCGTTGCAGCGCGGCCTCCTCGTCGGCGACGAGCGGCTGTCGACCGCCCGGCAGCTCCGCCGCCGGACGGGACAGCCGGCTCGGCCACCACATCCGGCGGCCGATCAGCAAGGTGAGGGCGGGCACCAGGACCGACCGCACCAGCAGGGCGTCGAGCAGCACGCCGAAGGCCACCAGGAAACCGACCTCGATCAGCATCACCAGCGGAAGTGTGGCGAGGACCGCGAACGTCGCCGCCAGGACCAGGCCGGCCGAGGTGATGACGCCGCCGGTGGCGGAGAGGGCTTTGAGCATGCCCTCTGTGGTGCCGAGACGTACGGTCTCCTCCCGGGCCCGGCTGGCCAGGAAGATGTTGTAGTCGACACCGAGCGCCACCAGGAACAGGAACGCCAGCAGCGGCACCGAGTAGTCGATCCCCTTGAACCCGAGGATCGTGTCGAAGACGAAGACGCTGCCGCCGAAGGCCGCGGCGAAGGAGACGATCACCGTGGCCATCAGGACCAGCGGGGCCACGATCGCGCGCAGCAGCAGCCCGAGGACGATCAGGACGACGACGAGCACCAGCGGGATCACCAGCTTCTCGTCCCGCTCGGTGGTCACCTCGGTGTCCATGTTCTCCGCGCTCGGCCCGCCGACGATCGCCTCCGCCCCGCGCACCGCGTGCACGGCGGTGCGCACCCGCTTGATCGTGTCGTACTCCGCGGCGGTGTCCGGCGCGTCCTTCGGGAACACCGAGATGTTGGCCCAGCCCCCGCTGGTCTGCTCCGGGACGGCCAGGGCCACCCCGCGCGTGTCCTTGACGACGTCGAGCACCCGCTCCTGCTGCGCCGGCCGCGTGAAGACCGTCATCGGCTGGCCGCCGAGTTCCGGGAAGTGCTGGCGGAGAACGGCGAACCCGGTGACCGACTCCGGCGCGGACAGGAACTGGTCCTGCTCCCGCAGGGCGCCGGTGTTGCCCGCCAGCCCGAGGGCGAACACCCCGAGGACGCCGAGCGAGCCGAGCGTCGCCACCCACCGGCGGCGGCTGATGGCGGCGCCGAGCCGTCCCCACAGCCCCGGCTTCTCCTCCACGGCGGTGCTGAACCGGGGGACGGCCGGCCAGAAGATCCGCCTGCCGAGCACCACGAGCACCGCCGGGAACAGCGTCAGCATGGCCACCAGCGCGCACAGGATGCCGGCCGCACCGATCGGACCCAGCCCGCTGGTGCTGTTCAGGTCCGCGACGAGCAGGCAGAGCAGGCCGGCGACCACGGTGGCCGCGGACGCGACGACGGCCGGCGCCGCGCCGCGCAGCGCGTGGACCATCGCGACCCGGACGTTCTCGTGGTGGTGCAGTGCCTCCCGGTACCGGGCGATGAGCAGCAGCGCGTAGTCCGTGCCGACGCCGAACACCAGGATCGTCAGCAGCGCCGAGTTCTGGTCGTTGACCACGATGCCGAAGCCCTTGACGAGCAGGTAGACGGTGCCCATCGCGGTCAGTGCGGCCGCGCCCACGGCCAGCAGCGGGATGATCCACAGCACCGGGCTGCGGTAGGTGAGGATGAGCAGGAGCGTGACGACGACGATGGTGGTGAGGAGGACCTGCACGTCGATGCCGTCGAAGACGGCGTCCATGTCGCCGTCGATCGCGCCCGGGCCGGTCACGTCGAGTTCCAGACCGGAGGGACGGTCCTTCGCGGCGTCACGCAACGGGCCGACGATTTCCTCCGGTGCGCCGTAGGCCGTGCTCACGTCGAGGGTGAACATCATCGCCTTGCGGTCGCTGGAGGGGCTCAACGGTGAGCCCTCGTCGTCCTCGCCGTCCTCGCCGGCCGCCGCCGTCGCCTTCGGCGGGTACCGCTTGACCAGGGTGTCGTAGTGGCGCTCGACCGTCGCTCGGTCGGCGTCGGTCAAGCCTCCGGCGCGGTGGTACACGAAGACGAACGTGTTGTCGTCACCGCCGGGGAGACGGTCGTCCAGCACCGCCGCCTTGGTGGACTCGGCACCGGCCGGCAGGGTGTCCACGGCGCTGTCGGTGGTGACCGAGCTCAGCTTTCCGCTCAGCGGGACCATGCCCACCGCCAGCACCAGCCACAGGCCGATCACCAACCACGGCACCCACCGGCCCGCCAACCGGCCGGCCGGCACTTCCCCGGGCGGCGCTGCGTCGACTGCCATCACTAGCCTCCTGCATACGGTTCACATCGCTTGTCTGGATGCCGACTTCCTAACGAGCGAACCTGAGGCGACTGTTAATGCGGTGCTCAGACCGGTCGGCCGAGCCATGGCGAAAGGGCGGGGTCCCGGGACCCCGCCCTTCTTCTCCGTACAGGCGTGCTCAGGCCGCCCTGCGCCCCCTCTCCGCGTGGGCCCGGATGATGTCCGCGTACCGGTGTCCGGTGCCCTTGATCGTGCGTCGCTGCGTCTCGTAGTCGACGTGGACCAGGCCGAAGCGCTTGTCGTAGCCGTAGGCCCACTCGAAGTTGTCCAGCAGGGACCAGGCGAAGTAGCCGGCCAGGGGGGCGCCCTTGCGGGCGGCGGACGCGCAGGCGGCCAGGTGGTCGACCAGGTACTGCTGGCGTTCGGGGTCGTCGACCGTCCCGTCGGGGCGTACGACGTCGGGGTAGGCGGAGCCGTTCTCGGTGACGTAGATCTTGCGGGCGCCGTACTCGTGCGTGAGGCGGAGCAGGAGGGTCTCGATGCCGGACGCGTCGATCTCCCAGTCCATCCCGGTGCGCGGGACGCCGGGGCGGGCGACCTGACGGGCCCGGGGTGCCGGTCCGGTGGGGTCGTCGGCCACGGTGACCGGCATGTAGTAGTTGAGGCCGATCCAGTCCAGGGGGGTGGCGATCACCGAGAGGTCGCCGTCCCGCTCCGGGAGGTCGACGCCGTAGACCTCGCGCATGTCCGCCGGGAAGCCGCGGCCGTGGACCGGGTCGAGCCACCAGCGGTTGGTGTGGCCGTCCATGCGGCGGGCGGCGGCGAGGTCCTCGGGGCTGTCGGTGGCCGCGTGCACGGTGGAGAGGTTGGTGACGAGGCCGACCTGGGCGGAGGGGGAGGCGGCGCGGATCGCCTGCGCGGCCAGGCCGTGGCCGAGGAGCAGGTGGTAGGAGGCGCGGACGGCGGCCGTGAGGTCGGTCAGACCCGGGGCCATCTTCCCCTCCAGGTGGCCGATCCAGGCCGAGCACAGGGGTTCGTTGAGGGTGGTCCAGTGGTGGACCCGGTCCCCGAGCCGCTCGGCCACGACCGAGGCGTACGCGGCGAAGTGCTCGGCGGTCTCGCGTGCGGGCCAGCCGCCGCGGTCCTGGAGGACCTGGGGCAGGTCCCAGTGGTAGAGGGTGACGGACGGGGTGATGCCGGCGGCCAGCAGGGCGTCGATCAACTGGTCGTAGAAGGCGAGGCCCTTGGGGTTGACCGGGCCGTCGCCGCCGGGCAGCACGCGCGGCCAGGCGACGGACAGCCGGTAGGCGTTGGTGCCGAGCCGGCGCATGAGGCCGATGTCCTCGCGCCAGCGGTGGTAGTGGTCGCAGGCGACGTCACCGGTGTCGCCGCCGGCGACCTTGCCGGGGGTGTGCGAGAAGGTGTCCCAGATCGACGGCGAGCGGCCGTCCTCCGACACGGCTCCCTCGATCTGGTAGGCCGCCGTGGCCGTGCCCCACAGGAAGTCGTGCGGGAGTGCGGCGAGGTCGATGCTCACGAAAGTCCTTTCACGATCGGTCACTTGACGGCGCCCGCCGTCAGCCCGGCGACGAGATAGCGCTGGAGCAGCAGGAACCCGGCGACCACGGGGACGCTGACGACCAGCGAGGCGGCCATGATCTGGTTCCAGTACACGTTGTTGAGCGTGGAGTAGCCCTGGAGTCCGACGGCGAGGGTGCGGGTGGTGTCGTTGGTCATGACGGAGGCGAAGAGCACCTCGCCCCACGCCGTCATGAAGGCGTAGACGGCGACCGCGACGATCCCGGGGATCGCGGCCGGCACCACGACCCGGAAGAGCGCGCCGAACGGCCCGCAGCCGTCCACCAGCGCGGCCTCGTCCAGATCGCGCGGCACCGAGTCGAAGTACCCGATCAGCATCCAGATGGAGAACGGGAGGGAGAAGGTCAGGTACGTCAGGATCAGCCCGCCGCGCGAGCCGAACAGGGCGATGCCGGTGGCGTTGCCGATGTTGACGTAGATCAGGAAGAGGGGCAGCAGGAAGAGGATGCCCGGGAACATCTGCGTGGACAGCACGGTGACCGTGAAGACGCGCTTGCCGCGGAACTCGTAGCGGCTGACGGCGTACGCGGCGAACACCGCGATCACCACCGAGCAGACGGTCGCCGCGCCCGCCACCACCAGCGAGTTCACGAAGTAGCGCGCGAGCGGGATCGTGGACCAGATGTCGACGTACGGCCGGACGGTCACCTCGCTCGGCAGCCAGTGGAACTGGCCCGTGACGTCGGCGAGCGGCTTCAGCGAACTGGAGACCATGACGTACACCGGCAGCAGGACGAAGCCGGTGAGCAGGGTGAGGAAGATCCGCCGGGACCAGAAGAACGAACGCGGCGGTGCCATCGGCGAGTTGGTGCTAGCCATGGGCCGGCTTCCTTCCCCGGGAGGTCAGCAGGAGGTACACGCCCGTCACCACGAGCAGGAACAGCAGCAGGAGCACGGACATGGCGGAGCCGGTGCCGAAGTTCCAGGTGACGAAGGACGCCTGGTAGATGTGGACCGAGATGAGGTCCGCGGCCTCCGGGGCCGACTTGCCGAACAGAACGAACGGCGTGTTGAAGTCGTTGAACGTCCACAGGAACAGCACCAGCAGCAGTACCTGGTTGACGGGCCGCAGGGACGGCAGCGTGATCCGGCGGATCTGCTGCCACATCCCGGCGCCGTCCAGGGCGGCCGCCTCGTACAGCTCGCCGGGGATGTTCTGGAGTCCGGCCATCACGATGAGGAAGGCGAACGGCCAGCCCTTCCACACCGAGACGGTCAGCAGGGCCCAGAAGCTGTTGTCGCCGATGAGCCAGAAGGACGGCTTGTCGGTGAGGTGGAGCTGGTCGTGCAGGACGTGGTTCACCAGGCCGTTGTCGTGCTGGAACATGAACACCCAGGTGATGACGGCCGCGTAGACCGGCAGGGCGTACGGGATGAGGAACAGCGCCCGCAGCAGGCCCCGGCCGCGGAAGGTGTCCTGGAGGTAGACGGCCGCCGCCGTGCCGATCAGCCAGCACAGGCCGACCGACAGCAGCGTGAACGCCACGGTGACGAGGAACGAGTGCAGCAGCGCCTCGCCGACCGGGGCGTCGAAGTCCACCGACACCTTGTAGTTGTCGAGGCCGGACCAGGGCGCGGAGCCCCAGTCGCGGATGTAGAACTGGGTGAGCTCCTTGAAGCTCATCACGATGCCGATCACCATCGGCACCAGGTGGACCAGGAGTTCGAGGAGCAGGGCCGGCAGCAGGAGCAGGTACGGCAGCCCGATGCGGCGGATCCTTCCGGGGCGGCGGCGGGGATGCGGATGCGCCGCCCCGGAAGGGGTCTCGCCCACGGCGGCCTCTGCGGGCGCGGTGGTGGTCATCGTGCTCACTTCGTCGGCATCTGCTGCTGGGCCTTCTCCAGTGCCGCCTTCACCGACTCGGTGGTGACCGCGCGTCCGGCGGCCGCGTCGGCGAACAGGTCCTTGACGGCGGTTCCCACGGCCGTCTCGAACTGCGACTCGTCGGCGACCTGCGGCAGCGCGGCGGCGCTGGTGGCGAGGGTGTTCTTGAGGACCTCGTTGGGGCCCGAGCTGAAGGCGGAGTCCTCCTGCACGGTCTTCACCGGCGGGATGGAGCTGTAGGCGGTGTTGAGGATCTTCTGCTCGGCGTCGCTGGTCATGAACTTCACGAACTTCTTGGCGCCGTCGATGTTGTCGGTGTTCTTGAAGACGGCGAGGTTGATGCCCATGACGGCCGAGTTGACCTGGGTGCCGGCGCCCGGGGTGCCGGACTGCACGGGCACGGGCGCGATGCCGTACTTGTCCTCGCTCATGCCCTGGGACTTGAGGTTGGAGGAGGCGGACTGCCACAGCAGCATGGCCTGGTTGCCCTTGGCGAAGTCGCTGACCGACTGGTTCTGGGCGTACTCGGCGTCGCCGGTCGGGATGACCTTGTCCTTGGCCATGAGGTCGACGTACTGCTTGACCGCGGCCACCACGTTGTCGTTGGTGAAGTCGGGCTTGCCGTCGGCGGTGAAGAAGTCGCCGCCGTGCTGCTTGGCGAAGACGAAGACGTGGTGGATGTTCTCCGAGAGGTTCGCGCCCTCGGCGCCGAGCGCGGACTTGCCCTTGGCCTGGATCTTCTTGCCGTCGGCGACCAGTTCGGCCCAGGTGGCCGGGGGCTTGGTGATGCCGGCGTCGGCGAAGATCTGCTTGTTGTAGTAGAGGGCGTAGGCCATCGAGTACAGCGGGACCGCGGCCGGGTCCTTGCCCTCGGCGCCGGTGGAGCCGAGCGCGGAGTCGACGAAGCGGTCCTTGCCGCCGATCGCGGCGAAGTTCTTCGCGTCCCAGGGCAGCAGCGCGCCGGTGGCCTGGAGGGAGGCGCTCCAGGTGTTGCCGATGTTGAGGACGTCGGGGCCCTGCCCGGAGGTGGTCGCGGTGAGGATCCGGTTGAGCAGGTCGGACCAGGGGACGACCTCGACCTTGACCTTGATGCCGGTCTGCTTCTCGAACTTGTCGAGCTCGGGCTGGAGGACCTTCTTGTCGACCTCGATGCTGGCGCCCTGGTTGGAGGCCCAGTAGGTCAGGGTCTTCGGCGAGTCGTTGGACCCGCCGCCCGTCGACGAGCCGCCGCCACAGGCGGTCACGAGAGTCATGAGGGAAACGGTGACCGCACCGGCGGCCGCGGCTCGGGTTCTGCGCATGGCTCTGGCGTCCCTTCCAGGGAAACCCCGGTGCGTTCGCTTCTCGAACACCACCCCGGAGTTAATTTATGGCGTGATTTAAGACGCGAAGGAAAGTCGCGTCAAGAGTCGGCGCAGGGGTATCTTGCAGGTCGAGGCGGCGTCGGAAGGGAACCACATGGCGGGCCGGAACGGGCGGACGGTGCGTGACCTGCGACGCGGCAACCGGACCGCCGTACTGCAACGGTTGTATTTCGACGGCCCCATGAGCCGCTACGCGCTGGCCCCCGCCACCGGCCTGAGCGGCGGCTCGATCAGCAACGTGGTCGCCGAACTCGTCGCGGACGGTCTGGTCGAGGAGGCCGGCACCGTCGAGTCGGACGGCGGCCGCCCCCGCACCCTGCTGCGCGTCGCCCCCGCCGGCGGCCACATGATCGGCGTCGACGTCGGCGAGACCCGCGTCCGCGTCGAGCTCTTCGACCTCGCCCTCACCGAACTCGCCCGCACCGAACGGCCGCTGGAGCATCACGGCTACGACGTCGAGGCCGTCGTCGGCCACATCCGCGACGGCATCGCCGAGGTGCTCGCCGACGCCGGCATCGCCCCCGGACAGCTGCTGGGCGTGGGCATCGGCGTCCCCGGCATCGTGGCCCGCACGCCGGGGCAGGGCGCGGTGGTGCACGGCCAGACGATCGGCTGGGACGCCGTCCCGCTGGAGTCCCTGCTGCGTTCGACCTGTGAACTGCCCGACTCCGTCCCGTACTTCATCGACAACGGGGCCCGCACCCTCGGTCAGGCCGAGCTGTGGTTCGGGGCCGGCCGGGGCTCCCGCAACGCGGTCGTCGTCCTGTTCGGCTCGGGCATCGGCGCCTGTCTCGTCACCGAGGGGGTGGAGTACGGGCGCGCCCTGGAGTGGGGCCACATGACCGTGCGGGTCCGGGGACGCCGCTGCCGCTGCGGCGCCCTGGGCTGCCTGGAGGCGTACGCGGGCGCGGGGGCGCTCGTCGACCGCTGGCGTGAGGCGGGCGGGCACCCGCCAAAGGGCGCCGACGAGGAGACCGCGCTGGCCGCACTGCTGGCCGCCGCCCACCCCGAGGGGGACGCCGATGCCGACCCCACGGCCGTCGCCGTCCTGGAGGAGACGGCCGAGTACGTCGGCGCCGGCCTGTCCGACCTGGTCAACCTCTTCCAGCCCGAACGCATCCTCATCGGCGGCTGGGCGGGCCTCCAGCTCGGCCCCCGCCTGCTGCCTGCCCTCCGTCGCCACGCCGACGCGTACGCCCTGCGCCACCCCGCCGGGCACGTCTCCGTCGGCCTCGGCAGACTCGGCCCCGACGCGGTCACGGTCGGCGCGGCCAGCCTCCCCCTCACCGACTTCTTCGCCCAGGGCGGCCGCAGGCCCACCCCCGGCCGCGCCCACGAACGCGCGAACGGCTGAGCGGGCAGGCCCCCGTCAGACCACCGGGTCGAGGAACGTCAGCACGGAGGCGTCCTCCTCGATCAGCGGAGTGAGCGCGGCGTTGAACGGGCCGCCGTACGGGGCCTTCAGGTGGGCCTGGAAGGCGTCCTCGTCCCGGTAGACCTCGAAGATCCAGAAGGCACGCGGGTGGGACGCCTTGGTGTAGACGTCGAAGACGAGGTTGCCCTCCTCCGCGCGCACCTTGCCGGCGTACTCCACGATCATGCGCGCGACCTCGTCCTGCGCTCCCTCACGGGCGGTGAACTCGGCGAGCAGGGTCTTCTTCACGGTTCGTGTCCTTGTCAGTCGCGGTAGGAGCCGAGGTGCCAGACCCGGGCCCGGTCCAGTTTCACCGAGCCGTTCTCGGCGAAGACCCGCACTCCCTGGCTGTCGGGGTGGGGGAAGATCTGGTCGGTGATCACGGCTTCACCGTTGCCGCCGAAGACCTCGACGGAGGACCGGTCGACCAGGATCCGCAGCCTGACCCTGCCGTCGACGGCCTTGAGCGGAGCCCGCTGGACACCGGGGAAGGCGCTGCTGAAGTCCGTGGCGCCGGAGCGGGTCCGGTCGACGTACAGCTCCTGGGTCGTGGTGTCGTAGCCGATGACCGTCTCCTCTCCCCCGGCGCCGGTGCGCACCCGGAGGCCGAAGCGGTCGGCGTCCCGGAGGGAGAAGGCGGCCTCGATGTCGAGCTCCGTACCCTGCGCCTGCGGGCCGATCAGCGGCTGCGAGGTGCTGGTGACGGTGACGCCGGACGCCGTCGCCGCGTCCCCGACGCGCAGGGACGCCAGGCCGGCCACCGGTTCGCTGGTCAGCCGGACCCGGCCGTCCACGGTACGCAGCGCCATTCGGCGCGGAACGCTCTGCGCGCCGCGCCAGGGAGAGGTCGGGACGGAGCCGCCGTACTCCCAGTCGCTCATCCAGCCGATCATGTACCGCTCGTCGCCCGGCACGTTCTCCCAGGACACGGCCGCGTAGTAGTCCTTGCCGTAGTCGGCCCAGTCGGCACGCTGCACGACCGACCTGGCGGGAGCGGCCGCGGTGGTGAACCGGTCGGCCAGGATGTGGCCCCAGCCGCCGGTGTTGTTGTCGACGATCTGGATCCGCGCCTGTCGGCCCGCGTAGGGGCGCAGGTCGAAGGAGGCCCAGTCCAGGGTCTCGCTGTCGGAACCGGTGGCGCTGCGCACGACCTCACCGTCCACGAGCAGGTTGACGGAGGTCTCCCGGGAGACGGGCTCGGCCCGGGTGTCGGACAGCACGACGTGGTCGACGTTCAGGTGGCCCCAGCCGCCGGTGTTGTCGTCGACGATCCGGATCCGCGCCTTCTTCCCGGCGAGGTCGCGCACGTCCCACAAGGCCCAGTTCAGCGCCTCGGCGTCGCTTCCGGTGGCGCTGCGCACGACCTGGCCGTCGACGAGGAGCTCCATCGCGGTCGGGTGGTCCGAGCCGGCCGGGTGGTGGCCGCCGCCGATGAGGAAGTCGACGTAGTCCCGGTCGAGGGTGAACTCGGGCGAGGTGAGGGTGCCGGTGGTGGCGTCGCCGTTCAGGAAGGTGTTGACCAGGCCGCCGCCCAGCTGGCCGGTGACCTCCTGCTGGCCGGGCAGGGTGCCGGTGGCCGGTGCCGTGCCGAAGGCGTCGCCGGTCGCCGTCCAGCCGCCGTAGGTGCCGCCCTCGAAGTCGGCGAGGGCCGTCCCCTCGGGCGGGGCCCCGCGTTGCAGCACGGTCCCGTCCTGGTGCGGATGGTTGCCGCCGCCGACCTTGAAGTTCAGGTAGGGGGTCGCCACCGTGAAGGGCTCGGAGGTGAGGGTGCCGGTGGCGGAGTCCCCGCCGTGGAAGCTGTTGGCGAGGCCCTTGCCGTCGTATCCGGTGACAGCCGACTGTCCCTCCAGCGCGCCGGCCGCCGGGGCCTGGCCGAGGGCCGTCCCGGTGGTCGTCCACGGGTCGAGGCCGGTGCCCTCGAAGTCCTGGACCACCGTGCCGGCGGGCGGGGTGTAGGAGTCCTTGTCGTCGGCGGTGAACTTCTGGCCGTCGAAGTCGCCCACGAAGTACTGGGCGCCCGAACCACCGGTGATCCCACCGGGGTTGATGTTCACGACCAGGACCCACTTGATCTTCTTAGGATCCCCGTCGACCGCCAGCGGGAACAGGTCGGGGCACTCCCACACCCCGCCGGTCGCGCCCGCCGGGCCGAACTCGCTGAGCAGGTCCCAGTCCTTGAGGTTCCTGGACGAGTAGAACCGCACCTTGTGCTCGGCGGACAGCGACACCGTCATCAGCCAGCTCCTGGTGGGCGCGTACCACTGCACCTTCGGGTCGCGGAAGTCCTTGGAGCCGATGTCGAGGACCGGATTGCCCTGGTACTTGGTCCAGGTACGGCCGCGGTCGGTGCTGTAGGCGAGCGCCTGGGCCTGGGTGCCCGTGCTCTTGTCGAGGCTGGTGTAGACCGCCACCATCGCCGGGTCCTTCTTCGTGCCGAACCCGGTGGTGTTGTCCTTGTCGACGACCGCGCTGCCGGAGAACACCATCTCCCTGTCGTCGTGCGACAGGGCGAGCGGCAGCTCCTTCCAGTGCACGAGGTCCTTGCTGACCGCGTGCCCCCAGGACATGTCCCCCCAGGAGTTGCCGTTCGGGTTGTACTGGTAGAAGAGGTGGTACTCGCCCTTGTGGTACACGAGCCCGTTGGGGTCGTTCATCCAGTTCTGCTGCGGGGTGTAGTGGAACCGGGGGCGGTAGGCCTCGGTGTACGACGGGGTGTCGGCGGCGACGGCCCGCGGGGCGAGCGGGGTCGCGGACAGGGCGCAGACGGTCGCCGCAGCAGCGATCATCCGGGTGCGGGCATGCCAGGACACACGGCCAGTTCTCATGGGGTCTCCTGTGCTGGGGCACGTCCGTGCGGGGCACGGGAGCGCGGGGGCACGACTGAGCTGGGGCACGACGCCGTAAGCCGATGTCATCGTTGACTTGTGTCATCGCTGACATCGGACCGGCCCCGATGATGGCCGCCGTCCGTAGGCCCCGTCAACGGGCGGGCGGGAAACGGGCGGCCCCCGCCACCGTTGCGGACTTGTGACGCGCGTGGGGCATTGACGTTGCGAGGAGACGGGGTCATCATCCTCGGCAGTGTCAACGATGACATAAGTCAACGATGACATCCAGGGACGGCATGCTCCGATGCCGCCGCACGCCCGCAATCCCGCTGGAGTCGTTCATGTCTCGCACCCCTCGACTGCCTTCCTCCCTGCTCAGAGTGGCCGCCTGCGCCTCGGTCGGGGCCCTCGCCCTGACGGCCTGCGGTTCCGGCTCCGGATCGGACTCCGTCGGCGCCGGTTCGGGCGGCGTCAAGGTCGGACTGATCACCAAGACCGACACCAACCCGTTCTTCGTGAAGATGAAGGAGGGCGCGGAGAAGGCCGCCAAGAAGGAGGGCGTCCAGCTCATGACCGCGGCGGGCAAGTTCGACGGGGACAACGCCGGTCAGGTCACCGCCATCGAGAACATGGTGGCCGCCGGGGTGAAGGGCATCCTGATCACCCCGAGCGACTCCAAGGCGATCGTGCCCGCGATAGCCAAGGCCAAGGCCAAGGGCGTGCTGGTCATCGCCCTGGACACGCCGACCGAGCCGGAGAGCGCGGTCGACGCCCTGTTCGCCACCGACAACCTCAAGGCCGGCGAGCTGATCGGCGAGTACGCCAAGGCCGCCATGAAGGGCAAGACAGCCAAGATCGCCGCCCTCGACCTCGCGCCCGGCGTCTCCGTCGGCGTCCAGCGGCACAACGGGTTCCTCAAGGGCTTCGGTGCCGCCGAGAAGGACGTGGCGTGCGCCCAGGACACCGGCGGCGACCAGGCCAAGGGCCAGACCGCCATGGAGAACTGCCTCCAGAAGGAACCCGGCATCAACCTCGTCTACACGATCAACGAGCCGGCCGCGCTCGGCGCGTACACCGCGCTGAAGGCCAAGGGCCGTGAGAAGGACGTCCTGATCGTCTCCGTGGACGGCGGCTGCACCGGCACCCAGGCCGTCAAGGACGGCAAGATCGCGGCCACTTCGCAGCAGTACCCGCTGAAGATGGCCGCCGAGGGGGTCAACGCCGTCGTGACGTACGCGAAGGGCGGCAAGAAGGCGTCCGGTTACACCGACACCGGCGTCACCCTGATCACCGACAAGGCACAGACGGGCGTCGCCTCCAAGGACACCGCGTTCGGCCTGGAGAACTGCTGGGGCTGAGCCCCGCCCCGGGCTCCGTACGACCTCGCCCCGCCCTTGAGCGGGGCGGCCGGCCCCACTCCTCCCCGACCCGGGGACGGCCGCCCCCTTGTCCTCCCACCAGGACTTCTGTCTTCCGACAAGGACTTCGCATGACCGCCACGTCCACGCCTCCGAGCACCTCCTCGCCGTACGCCGAACTCAAAGCGCCGACCACGGCCCGCAGGCTGCTCACGGCACCGACCACGGGCCCGCTGGTCGCCCTTCTGCTCGCCTGTGTCTTCTTCGCCGTCTCGACCGACCAGTTCCTCACCGGCGGGAACTTCTCGCTGATCGTGCAGCAGGTCATGGTCGTCGGCACCCTCGCCATCGGCCAGACGCTGATCATCCTCACCGCGGGCATCGACCTGTCGTGCGGAGCGGTGATGGCGTTCGGCAGCATCGTCATCGCCAAGATGGCCGCCGAGGGCTCGCTGCCGCCGCTCCTCGCCATCGCGCTGGGACTGGCCGTCTGCGGCGGATTCGGCCTGCTGAACGGGCTGTTGGTGCAGAAGATCCCGCTGCCGCCGTTCATCGTCACGCTCGGCATACTCAACGTGGCGTTCGCGCTGACCCACATCTACTCCGAGGAGCAGACGGTCACCAACCTGCCCGGCCCGCTCACAGCGCTCGGGCAGACCTTCCCGATGGGCCACACCGACATCACCTACGGCTCCCTCGTCACCATCGGCCTGTTCCTGCTGCTCGCCTACGCGCTGAGCAGCACCGGCTGGGGCCGGCACGTCTACGCCCTGGGCAACAGCCAGGAGGCCGCGCGGCTCAACGGCATCCGCACCTCCCGGCTGACCATCGGCGTGTACACCGTCGCCGGTCTCCTCTACGGCGTCGCCGCCCTGCTGCTCATCTCCCGCACCGGAGTCGGCGACCCGCAGGCGGGCCAGACCGACAACCTCGACAGCATCACCGCCGTGGTCCTCGGCGGGACCAGCCTCTTCGGCGGCCGCGGCTCGGTGCTCGGCACCTTCATCGGCGTCCTCATCGTCGGCGTCTTCCGCAACGGGCTCCAGCTGATGGGCGTCGCCTCCATCTACCAGACCCTGATCACCGGTGTGCTGGTGATCCTCGCGGTGACCGTCGACCAGATCTCCCGGAAGAAGGCCCGATGAGCGCCCTCGCCTCCCCCACCCCCGTCCTCCAGGCCCGCGGTCTCGTCAAGCGCTACGGCCAGGTCACCGCCATCGACGGCGCCGACTTCGACCTGCTGCCCGGCGAAGTGCTCGCCGTCATCGGCGACAACGGCGCCGGCAAGACCAGCCTCATCAAGGCCCTCACCGGCGCGGTGACGCCCGACGCGGGCGAGATCCGCCTCAACGGCGAGCCCATCACCTTCTCCGGCCCGCAAAGTGCCCGCGCCCACGGCATCGAGACGGTCTATCAGGACCTCGCCGTGGCCGCCTCGATGGACATCGCCTCGAACGTGTTCCTCGGACGGGAACTGCGGCGCCCCGGTGTCCTCGGGAGCGTGTTCCGGATGCTCGACAAGAAGCGGATGCGGCAGGAGGCCGCCGAGCACATGGCCGACCTGAAGATCGGCCTGCGGTCGCTGACCCAGGCGGTCGAGACCCTGTCCGGCGGACAGCGGCAGGCCGTGGCGGTCGCCCGTTCCGTCGCCTGGGCCCGCAGTGTCGTCGTCATGGACGAACCCACCGCCGCGCTGGGTGTCAAGGAGTCAGGACAGGTCCTCGACCTCATCCGACGGGTCCGGGACAAGGGCATGCCGGTCGTCCTGATCAGCCACAACATGCCGCACGTCTTCGAGATCGCCGACCGGATCCACGTCCACCGGCTGGGCCGGCGAGCCGCCCTCATCAAGCCC
This sequence comes from Streptomyces sp. SAI-135, assembly GCF_029893805.1. Classification (NCBI taxonomy): domain Bacteria; kingdom Bacillati; phylum Actinomycetota; class Actinomycetes; order Kitasatosporales; family Streptomycetaceae; genus Streptomyces; species Streptomyces sp. SAI-135. The sequence goes on along the minus strand of NZ_JARXYP010000002.1, from coordinate 5,298,176 downwards.
TCCGACTACTCCATGGCGGAGGTCGTCGCCATCATGACGGGCGCCCTCACCGTGGACGAGGCCGGAGGTACTGTCGTAGCGGATTCCGAGGCCGCGAAGGCCGCGGGCGTCCAGGCCACCTGACCACAGCACTCGACACTCGACGGCGTCCGGCCGAGGCCGCGGCCGGAACCGACGAGCACAGGAGACGGTTTCCTCCATGGCAGCGAACCGCCGCCCGACCCTGGCCGACGTCGCCCGCGAAGTGGGCGTCAGCGCCAAGACGGTCTCCCGCGTACTCAACGAGGACGGACCCGCGTCGGCCGAGACCAGGGAACAGGTGCTCGCCGCCGTGGCCAAGCTGGGCTTCCAGCCGAACCTCATGGCGCGCAACATCCGCGTCGGCGGCCCCGACACCACCGTCGGTCTGGTCATCCCCGACCTGGGCAACCCGTTCTTCGGAGCGGTGGCCCGCAGCATCGAGGACACGGTCCGCGACCGCGGGCTGACCCTGCTCATGGGCTCGTCGGCGGACGAACCGGACCGTGAACGGGCCCTGACGGACAAGTTCCTGGCGCGCCGCGTCAGCATCCTGCTGGTCGTGCCGTCCGTCGGCGCCGACCACTCCCACCTCAAGACCCACCGTGCCACGGGGCTGCCCGTCGTCTTCCTCGACCGCCCCGGAGTGGGCCTGGCCGCCGACAGCGTGGTCAGCTCCAACCGCACCGGCGCCCACGACGGCGTCGCCCACCTGATCGCCCACGGCCACCGGCGCATCGGCTTCATCGGCGACCTGCCGGTCAAGCTCTACACCCGGCGTGAGCGACTGGCCGGGTACCGCGAGGCCCTCGACCGGGCCGGCCTGCCCCACGACCGTTCCCTGGTCACCAACGCCCATGACCAGCAAGGGGCTTCGGCCGCGACCGCCCGACTCCTCGCCCTGACCGATCCCCCCACCGCACTGTTCGCGGGCAACAACATCGTCGCCCTGGGCATAGTCGCCGAACTCGCCCGCAGCAGGCGCAAGGACGTCGCCGTCGTCTCCTTCGACGACGTCCCGCTCGCCGAGGCGCTCGAACCGGCCCTGACCGTCGTCGCCCAGGACCCCGAGGAGATCGGCAGGACAGCGGCGACCACGGCCCTGTCCCGCCTCGACGGCGACCGCACCCGGGCCCGGACCATCACCGTGCCGACCCGCCTGATCGTCCGCGGCTCGGGCGAGCGGCCGGCCCCGGCACTGCAGCGGGCCTGACCTGACGGCCGACGGACACGGCCGCGACCACCACCTGGCCCGCGCCGGGAAGCAGCAGTCACCCCGGCCGGTTCCGACCTGACGGCCGACCGGGCACGGGGTAAGCCGGAAGCCGGCCGAGGCCGGGGGGACGAACGTCGCCCAGGCCCGGACCCGCAGCGGTCGACGCAGCCCACCCCTGAGCCGACCTGACGCGGCAGCAGCCATCACCCCGGGCCCGCGCCCGGAAGTCAGCCGCCCCGAACCAATGTTGTGCACTTTATTGACGCCAGTCACCAGACAGCCTAATTTCGCGGTGTCCTTCCTCCGCTCAAGGGAGACCGCGATGTCCCCGTCCCCCACCGCATCCGACCGCACCCGCCAACTCCGCCGGGTCGCTCTGTCCGGCCTGCTCGGCACCGCCGTGGAGTTCTACGACTTCCTCGTCTACGGCACCGTCGCCGCGCTCGTCTTCGGCGAACTGTTCTTCCCCGGGGCAGACCCCGCCGTCGGCACGATCGCCGCGTTCGGCACCTTCGCCGCCGGATACGTGGCCCGCCCGATCGGCGGCATCGTCTTCGGGCACTTCGGCGACCGCCTCGGCCGCAAGAACATGCTGCTGCTCACCATGGGCCTGATGGGCGGCGCCAGCTTCCTCATCGGCCTGCTGCCCACCTACGACACCATCGGCGTCTGGGCGCCGGTCCTGCTGATCACCCTGCGGGTGCTCCAGGGCATCGCCATCGGCGGCGAGTGGGGCGGCGCGACCCTGATGGTCGTCGAGCACGCCGGCGAGAAGCGCCGCGGGCTGTGGTCCAGCTTCACCCAGATGGGAGCCCCGCTCGGCTCCCTGATCTCGGCCGCCGTCGTCGCGATGGTCTCCACCCTCCCCAAGGACCAGTTCGCCGCGTGGGGCTGGCGGGTGCCGTTCCTGCTGAGCGTCCTGCTGCTCGGCGTCGGCCTGTTCGTCCGCCTCAAGGTGGTCGAGAGCCCCCTGTTCGCCGAGGTGAGGAAGGACCGTGCGCAGTCCCGGCTGCCGATCCTCGACGTGCTCAAGCGCCCCCGCCCCGTCCTCCTGGCCTGCTGCGTGGGCATCGGCGCCTTCACCGCCCAGTCCCTGCTGACCAGTTACCTCATCGCGTACGCCACCGGCATCGGCTACCCCCGCCCGCAGGTGCTCACCGCGCTCACCGTCTCCGCCGCGGTCGCCCTGGTGGTCCTGCCCTGCGCGTCCGCCCTCTCCGACCGGATCGGCCGCCGCCCGGTCGTCCTCACCGGCGCGATCCTGTCCGCCGCCACCGCCTTCCCCGTCCTGGCGCTGGTCGACTCCAGGTCGTCGGGGGCGCTGATCCTGGCCGTCGTGATCGGCCACGGCATCTCCCAGTCGCTGATGTACGGCCCGCTGGGCGCCCTGTTCAGCGAGATGTTCGGCACCCGGGTCCGCTACACCGGCGCCTCCCTCGGCTACCAGGGCGCGACCCTGGTGGGCGCCGGCTTCTCCCCGATGATCGCCGGCAGCCTGGTCGCGAGCAGCGGCAACGGCACCCCCGTCGCCCTCCTGCTGTGCGGCGGCTCCCTGATCACCGCGCTGACGGTGTGGTTCGTCCGCGAGACCAGCCGTACGTCCCTCGGCGACGCCCCCGCCTCCGAACTCCCCGGCACCCCGCGCACCGAGGAGATCACCGCATGAGGCACGGCACCTCCATCGCCGCCACGGCGGCCCTCCTGCTCACCCTCACCAGCGCGCCCGCGGCCGGCGCCACCGACGCGGGCCCCACCCACGTGGACGGCCGGCTCCCCTCCGGCGCCACGTACCTGATGGACGTCCCCACCGCCTGGAACGGCACCGTCCTCCTCTTCAGCCACGGCTACACCTCCGGCCCCGCCAACCCGGCCCAGGACGCCCCGGACGAGGCCACCAAGTCCCTGCTCCTCCAAGGCGGTTACGCCCTCATCGGCTCCTCCTACGCCACCACCGGCTGGGCGGTCACCGACGCGGTCCCCGACCAGCTGGCCACCCTGAAGGCCTTCACCACCCGCTTCGGCCGGGCCTCCCGCACCCTCGCCTGGGGACGGTCGTACGGCGGACTGGTCACCACCGCCATCGCCGAGCGCCACCCGGAGCAGATCGACGGCTCGCTCTCCCTGTGCGGCCTGGTCCAGGGCGGCGTCGCCAACTGGAACAACACCCTCGACCCGGCGTTCGCCCTCAGGACGCTGCTGGGCTCCGACGTCCCGCTGGTGAACCTCGCCGGCCCCGAGGCCGCCACCGACGCGGCGAACACCCTCACCGCCACGGTCGACTCCGCCCAGTCGACGGCCGCGGGCCGGGCCCGTATCGCCCTGGCCGCCGCCCTGCACAACATCCCGGTCTGGAACGCGCCCACCCAGACCCGCCCCGCCGCCACCGACTGGGACGCCCAGCAGGCCAACCAGTACGAAGCCGTCAAGGGTTTGCTGAAGATCGCCGCCTTCAACCGGCGCCAGGAGGCCGAGACGCGCGCCGGCGGCAACATGTCCTGGAACACCGGCGTCGACTACGCCCGGCTGCTCGGCCGATCCTCCGTCCGCAAGGAGGTCACCGAGCTGTACCAGAAGGCGGGCCTGTCCCTGACCGCCGACCTCGCCGCCCTCGACCGGGCCCCGCGTGTCTCCGCGGACCCGGCCGCCGTCGCCTGGATGAGCGCCACCAGCAGCTTCACCGGCGAACTGAACAAGCCGCAGCTCTCCGTGCACACCATCGGCGACCCCCTGGTCCCCGTCCAGACGGAGAGCGCCCTGCGCCGCGCGGTCACCGCGGCCGGTTCCGGCCCCCTGCTGCGCCAGGCCTACGTCGACAACGCCGGCCACTGCACCTTCAGCCCCGCCGAACAACTCGCCGCCCTCCACGCCCTGGAGGACCGCCTGACCACCGGCAGGTGGCAGGGCACCGACCCGGCGTCCCTCAACTCCCGTGCCACCGCGGCCGACCCCACCACCCCCAGCCGTTACGTCCGGTACCACCCCACCCCCTACCTGCGCCCCTACGACCTTGCCCACCCCGCCGACCGCCGGTGACCTCGTACGACCGCCTGCCGCGCGGTCGGCGGGCGGCCGTACCCTTGCCCCCGTGGAGGACGACGACATCCTGGACCCCGCGGAGGGGCCGCAGCCGCGCCCGCAGTCGCTCATGCTCACCTTCTTCGGCAACCACGTCCTTGAGGAGGGAGACCTGGGCGTCTACTCGGGCAGCATCATCGACGTCCTGGGCCGCGTGGGAGTGGGCGAACAGGCCGTGCGCTCCACCCTCACGCGCATGGTCAACCGGGGCCTGCTCCAGCGGCAGCGCGAGGGCCGCAAGATGTTCTTCGGCCTGACCCCGCAGGCCACCCGCGTCCTGATCGACGGCCGCACCCGCATCTGGGACCAGGGTGCCGTCAACGACGACTGGGACGGCTCCTGGACCCTGCTCGGCTTCTCCCTGCCCGACTCCTGGAAACGCCAGCGGCACGACCTGCGCTCACGGCTGACCTGGTCCGGATTCGGCGCCCTGTACAGCGGCCTGTGGATCGCGCCGGGCCACGTGGACGTCTCCGCGGTGGTCACCGACCTCGGCCTCACCGCCCACGTCAAGATCTTCTACGCGCAGGCCGCCGAGGTCACCGACATCGAGCAGATGATCCGCGACACCTGGGACCTGGAGTCCATCGCCGCCCGCTACGTCACCTTCGACAAGCGCTGGAGCGCCCACCTGGGCAGCGGCGCCGACGACGACCCGATCGGCACCCGCCTGCGCCTGGTCAGCGACTGGCTCCGCACCATCCGCACCGACCCGAGACTCCCGGCCCGCCACCTGCCCCCGGGCTGGCCGGCCCGCACCGCCCAGGAAACCTTCCACCGTGTCGCACAACAGACCCACCCGGCCCTGGCGGCAGCCCGCACAGCACTGGAGACGACCCCTCTGCGAGGGTTGCCGGAACAGGTGATCTAGCGACTGCGGGTGCGTCGTGGCTGATCGCGCAGTTCCCCACGGCCAGCTGCGCTGGGCTGCAACCGGGCGCCTACGGGGGTGCGCTGTAGGTGATCCGGCGAGTGCGGACGCGTCGTGGCCGGTCGCGCAGTTCCCCGCGCCCCTGGGGAGTTGCCCTGCCCGGTACCACGAGAACCGCCCACACCAGCCCCCACCGATCCCGCACGGGCCGCCGCAGGCATCCAGGGGCGCGGGGAACTGCGCAAAACGCCCGCCCCCACGCACCCGCACCAGCCCGTGCCGGCCGCCGCAGGTATTCAGGGGCGCGGGGAACTGCGCGAAGCGCCCGCCCCCCCCGCCCGCACCCGCAGACGTCGCCCCCTACCCCCCGCCCCCCACCGTGAAGCCGATCACCGTGCCGCCCCCCTCGCGGGAGTACGCGAACGGCGCCCCCCCGTGCGACAGGGCCACCTCCCGCACGATCGACAGGCCCAGCCCCGACCCCGGCAGCGAGCGCGCGTCCGCCGCCCGGTAGAACCGGTCGAACACCCGCACGAGGTCGGCGTCCGCGATCCCGGGGCCCCGGTCCAGCACCTCCACCCGCACCGGCCCGGCCACCGTGAACCCCGACACCGAGATCTCGATCGGGCCGCCGCCGTCCCGGTCGAACTTCGCCGCGTTCTCGACCAGGTTCGACACGGCCCGCTGCAACATCCCCGGCCGCCCGTCCGTCACCGTCGCCCCGCTCGCGCGCACCACGATCTCCCGCCCGGTCCGCCGCCGGGCCAGCCCCGCCACCTCCTCGGCGACATCGGCGAGATCCACCCGCTGCGGCGGCTCGTTGTCCGCCTGGCCCGCCGCGAGGTCGACCAGCTCGTTGACCAGGTCGGTCAACTCCCGTGCCTCCTGCGTCAGATCGGCGACCAGCTCGTCGCGCGTGGCGGGCGGCAGCTCGTCGATCCGCCGCAGCAGCGAGATGTTCGTGCGCAACGACGTGAGCGGCGTCCGCAGCTCGTGCCCCGCGTCCTGCACCAGCCGCCGCTGGTCCTCCTCCGACTGCGCGAGCCGCCCCAGCATCCGGTCGAAGGCCCGCCCCAGCCGCCCCACCTCGTCGTGCCCGGTGACCGGCACCTCGATCCCGAGCCGCCGGGTCCGCGCCACGTCCTCCGCGGCGGACGTGAGGATCACCAGCCGCCGGGTGATCCGCCGGGCCAGCCACCACCCGAAGAGACCGGCGCCCACCACGACCGCCGCCATGAGCAGGAACGTCCGCTGCTGAAGCGCCCGCAGCAGGTCCTCGGTGTCACTGAACTCCTGGGCGACCTGCACGGCACCCCGCCCGCCGCCCAGCGAGACGGTGGCGATCCGGTACACGTCACTGCCGACCGAGACCTCCTTGTGCAGGACCATCCGCCCGGCCGTCCCCGCGGCCGCGATCCGCCGGTCCCCGGAGATCACCGGCAGCCCGGGCCGCCCGGGATCGGCGACCGCCCCGGTGGGCCCCAGCACCTGCACGTCCGTACGGGCGGGCCGCACCAGGTCGTGCCCCGGCGCCGAGGACGAGAAGTCCTCCGGCTCCATCCGCTGATGGCTCACCTCGTCCCGCAGGTCCCGCACCACCTGGTCGAACACGGACTCCTGGTCCACCCGCACCAGACGCGCGGCGGCGCTGTAGGACAGCACGCCGACGAGCACGGTCACCGCGGCCGTCACCGCGGCGAAGGACACCGCGAACGTGGTCCGCAGGGACAGCAGCCGGGGCCGCGGCCGGGCCAGCAGCCGAGCCAGCCGCCCCACTCAGTCCTCCCGGAGCACGTAACCCACGCCACGCACCGTGTGGATCAGCTGCGGCGCGCCGGGCTCGTCGAGCTTGCGGCGCAGGTAGCCGACGTAGACGGCGAGGTTCTTGGAGCCGGGCCCGAAGTCGTAGCCCCAGATGCGGTCGTAGATGGTCGAGTGGTCCAGCACGATGCCCGCGTTGCGCACGAGCAGCTCCAGCAGCTCGAACTCGGTGCGGGTCAGCTCCAGCTCGCGCGTCCCCCGCCAGGCCCGCCGCGCCTGGATGTCCATGCGCAGCCCGGCCGCCTCGATCCGCCCCTGGGGCAGCTCGGGCGCCGGAGCCTTCGTCACCGCGCCGGACGCCGGGGCCATCCCGTCGGGGCTGGTCCGCCGCAGCAGGGCCCGCAGCCGGGCGAAGACCTCCTCGACGTCGAACGGCTTGACCACGTAGTCGTCGGCGCCCGCGTCCAGGCCGGCGATCCGGTCCTGGGTCTCCACGAGCGCCGTCAGCATGAGGATCGGTGTGCGGTCGCCCTCGGCGCGCAGCACCCGGCAGACCTGGAGTCCGTCGATCCCGGGCATCATCACGTCGAGGACGAGCACGTCCGGCGGCGTCCTGTGGGCCTGTGCCAGCGCCTCGACCCCGTCGGCGACCGCGGTGACCTGGTAGCCCTCCAGGATCAGGGCGCGCTCCAGGGCGTGGCGGATGGCACGGTCGTCTTCGGCGAGCAGCACATTTTGGGGCACACCCTCAGTGTGCCGTGCCCGCCGAGTCGTACGACGTGATGAGCTGCTCACCGCGGGCCCTTCTTACTGCCCTCTCACCCCGTGGGACGCAACGCGGCGAGCTGCTCCTCGAAGGGCACCACCGCAGAGAACGCGTCGGCCGCGGTGCCGCGCGGCGCGCGTGCGACGGACAGTCCCGTCATCAGCGCGGCCAGTTCCCCGGCCGCCCGCTCGATCCGCCCGTCCAGTCCCTCGGCCCCCCAGTCCTCCGAGGCGGCGTACACGCCGGTGGGCACGACGACGGCCTTCAGGTACGCGAAGAGCGGCCGCAGGGCGTGCTCGAGGACCAGCGAGTGGCGAGCCGAGCCGCCGGTCGCCGCGATCAGCACCGGCTTGCCGGCCAGGGCCTCCGGGTCGAGGACGTCGAAGAACGACTTGAACAGTCCGCTGTACGAGGCGGAGAAGACGGGCGTGACGACGATCAGTCCGTCGGCCCCCGCCACCGCGTCCTGCGCGGCGGCCAGGGCCCGTCCCGGGAAGCCGTTGGTGAAGTTCTGCGCGATCTCCACGGCGAGTTCCCGCAACTCCACGACCTGCGTCTCCACCTCGGCCGTGCGTCCGACGGCCGCGGCCAGCCGGTCGCCGAGCAGACGGGTGGACGAGGGGACGCTCAGCCCCGCGGACACGACGACGAGCTTCATGCGACGACCTCCTTGTTCTGTGCGGCGGCCAGCAGGGACGCGTGGGTGGGAGCCTCCGGGACGTCCGCCGGGCGGCCCGCCGCGAACTCCTTGCGCAGCACCGGCACGACCTCCTCGCCCAGCAGGTCGATCTGCTCCAGGACGGTCTTCAGGGGCAGCCCTGCGTGGTCCACCAGGAAGAGCTGGCGCTGGTAGTCCCCGGCGTACTCGCGGAACTTCAGGGTCTTCTCGATGACCTGCTCCGGGGAGCCGACGGTCAGCGGGGTCTGGTCGGTGAAGTCCTCCAGGGAGGGCCCGTGCCCGTACACCGGCGCCACGTCGAAGTACGGCCGGAACTCACGGACCGCGTCCTGGGAGTTCTTCCGCATGAACACCTGTCCACCCAGCCCCACGATCGCCTGCTCGGGCGTGCCGTGCCCGTAGTGGGCGTACCGGCTCCGGTACAGCTCGACCATCCGCTTGGTGTGGTCGGCCGGCCAGAAGATGTTGTTGTGGAAGAACCCGTCGCCGTAGTAGGCGGCCTGCTCGGCGATCTCGGGAGACCGGATGGACCCGTGCCACACGAACGGCGCGACCCCGTCCAGCGGCCGGGGCGTGGAGGTGAAGCCCTGGAGCGGCGTCCGGAACTTCCCCTCCCAGTTCACGACGTCCTCGCGCCACAGCCGGCGCAGCAGGGCGTAGTTCTCGATGGCGAGGTTGATGCCCTCGCGGATGTCCTTGCCGAACCAGGGGTAGACCGGCCCGGTGTTGCCGCGGCCCATCATCAGGTCCACCCGGCCGTCGGCCAGGTGCTGGAGCATCGCGAAGTCCTCGGCGATCTTCACCGGGTCGTTCGTGGTGATCAGCGTGGTCGAGGTCGAGAGGATGAGCTTCTCGGTCTGCGCCGCGATGTACCCGAGCATGGTGGTCGGCGACGACGGCACGAACGGCGGGTTGTGGTGCTCACCGGTCGCGAAGACGTCGAGCCCGACCTCCTCGGCCTTCAGTGCGATCGCGACCATGGCCTTGATCCGCTCACGCTCCGTCGGCGTACGGCCGGTCGTCGGGTCCGGCGTGACATCGCCGACGCTGAAGATCCCGAACTGCATGGTCGCTCACCCTCCAGGTTGTTGACGGTTCAACTATAACCGCGTACCTGGCCCAACGACCCCCCACCCCCACCTATTCCCGCCCCCAGGGCCGCGAGGAACCGCGCGACCAGCCCCCACCACCCCGCACCCCAAAAACGCACCCCCGCCCCCACCCCCCCAGGGGCGCGGGGAACTGCGCGACAAGCCCCCACCGCCCCGCACCCAGAACACAACCCCCACCACCCCAGGGGCGCGGGGAACTGCGCGACAAGCCCCCACCACCCCGCAGCCAGAACACGACCCCCACCCCCCCAGGGGCGCGGGGAACTGCGCGACCGGCCCCCACCGGCCCGCAGCCGAAACCCGACCGAAACCCGACCCCCGCCCGGGGTCAGCGAGGCTCCCTCCCCGTCCCCGCCAGCAGCCGCTCGAAGTCCGACGCCCCCTCCGCCACCGCCACCGGCTCCCCGAACACCCCCATCTCCCTGGCCGTAGGAGCAAGTCGGGCCACCGCACCCGTCAGCTCCTCCGTGACCGCATCATCGGGCACCCCGTACTCCTGACCCGTCGCCCGCGCCAGATCCCACGCATGCACGGTCAGGTCGAGCAGCGCCATCGCGCCGACCAGCCGCGCCGGCATCTCCATCGCCCCGGTCGTCCCCTCCTCCGCACCGGGCGCGGACCAGGCCGCCACCAGCCGGTCCGCCTCCGCCGCGAACCGCTCCCGCCAGTCCGGCCCCTCGGCCACCCGGTCGGCAGCGACCTCGCCGAAGTCCGACGGCTCCTTCGCCGCCAGCCGCTGGAACTGCACGATCACCTGGAACAGATGATTGACCAGCTCCTTCACGTCGTACTGCGCACAGGGCGTGGCAGCCCCGAGCGCCGCGTCCGGAATCCCCCCAACCACCGGGACGGCCCGCTCCCGAGCCCTCCCCAGCAGCTCACCGATGCCGTACGTCTTCTTCGCCGCGTTCGTGTCCATGCCCCGACCGTACGAAGACCCCCGCCCGCCCTTCTTGAAGAAACGCGACGCCCCGCCCCGGACGTACGATCCCCTCATGGCCGCCCCCCGCCGCGACACCCGCGGGATCGTGGACCCGGCCGGGCTGCTGACCCGGGTGAGGTTCCGCCGCCACGAGCCCGCCGAGCCGCTGCGCCGGTACGTCGAGCAGTACTGGTTCATCGACTGGGACCTGCCCGAGCCCTACGTCTCCCACGTCGTCCCGCACCCGTCCGTCCACCTCACCTTCCAGCAGGACGAGGGGTCCCCCTACGCGGAGCTGACCGGAATCCCCGGCGGCCTCTACACCAGGAGGCTCAGCGGCCGGGGCCGGGTCTGCGGGGTGAAGTTCCGCCCCGGCGGCTTCCGGCCGTACGCCCCCGGGCACCCGGTGTCCCACTGGACGGGCCGGGTGCTGCCGGCCCGGGACGTGTTCCCGCGGGCCACCCCCGCCGCCGCCCGCTCCGTCGTGACCCCCGCCGACGACGAGGCCCGCGTCGCCGCACTCGACGCCTTCCTCCTCCCCCTCGCCCCGGCCGGCCCCGACCCGCAGGCCGACCTCGCCACCGCCCTCGTCGACCGCGTCCACGACGACCGCACCGTGCGCCGCGTCGACGACTTCGCCCACGCGGCGGGCCTCTCGGTACGCGCACTGCAACGGCTCTTCTCGGCGTACGTCGGTGTCAGTCCGAAGTGGGTCATCCTCCGCTACCGCATCCACGAGGCCCTGGAACTGGCCGGCACCCGCGGCGAGGCCGACTGGGCCGCCCTCGCCGCCGACCTCGGCTACGCCGACCAGGCCCACCTGGTCCGGGACTTCACGGCCACGGTCGGGACCCCGCCGACGGCGTACGCACAGGCGGCCGCCGTTTGAAACGCACCGGAACGCCCCCGCCGGATCAGAAGTAGTACTCGTCCCCGCTGTCCAGCACCAGCACCCGCTGCCGGTCGTTCTCCCGGTTCCGGTCCACCGTCCCCCCGTTCCACACCGTGTCGATCTCCAGCAGCACCTCCGACGGCGCCCCCCGCAACCGCGCCCGCAGCTCGACCCGCTCCCCCAGCCCGTCCGCCGCCAGCGCCCCCACCCGGCACAGCACCACCCGCTCCTCCGACCGCGCACACCCCGCCGGCAGGGTCTGCTCGTTCACGAGCGGCTCGGACCACCGCAGCCGTACGGTCGCGTCCGGCACGGCGGCCGGCCCGTGGTTGCGGGGCGTGAACCGCAGGTCCACCCGCCCGCCGGACAGGGACGCGGCCCCGTGATACGCCAGATCCGCCTCGGGCCCGCCGACGGCGACCGCCGTACCCCCGGCCACCAGGGCCACCACCACCGCACCCCACACCGCAAGCACCCGCATGCCACCCACTCCTCGCTCCAGCCGCCCGAACCCGCCGCGGTCGCAGGGATGTATCCCACGTACGGCGAACGGCAGGCGCCCTCCATCAGGTGACACAGGCCCGGCATGCCAGGCTGGCCCCATGCTCGTAGCCCGCTCCGCCGCCCTGTTCGCCGTGGCCGCCCTCTTCGAGATCGGCGGCGCCTGGCTGGTCTGGCAGGGCGTACGCGAACACCGCGGCTGGATGTGGACCGCGGGCGGCGTCCTCGCCCTCGGCGCCTACGGCTTCGTCGCCACCTTCCAGCCCGACGCCCACTTCGGCCGCATCCTCGCCGCGTACGGCGGCATCTTCGTGGCCGGCTCGATCCTGTGGGGCATGGCGGCCGACGGCTACCGCCCCGACCGCTGGGACATCACGGGCGCACTGATCTGCCTCACGGGCATGGCGGTGATCATGTACGCCCCGCGCGACTGACCGGCCGTCCGCGGTGAGCGCGCCGGCGAGCCGTGGGCCCAGGACAGCGGGACCACCCTCGTACCGGCCCGCGATCCGGACCGCCCGGAGCCTCGGACCACGGCCGCCCTATTCTGGCGGGAGCCCGTACCCGCGCCGCCCGAGGAGCAGCCCATGGCATCCGCCGCCCCGTCCCCCGCGTCCCGGATCGCCGTCGTCACCGGGGCCAGCAGCGGAATCGGCGCGGCGACCGCACGGCAGCTCGCCGCGGCCGGCTACCGCGTCGTCCTCACCGCCCGCCGCAAGGACCGCATCGAGGCGCTCGCGGAGGAGATCAACGCGGCCGGCCACCAGGCGACGGCCTACCAGTTGGACGTGACCGACCGTGCGGCCGTCGACGAGTTCGCGACGGCCTTCAAGACGATCGGTGTCCTCGTCAACAACGCCGGCGGAGCCCTCGGCGCCGACCCCGTCGCCACCGGCGACCCCGCCGACTGGCGCACGATGTACGAGACCAACGTCATCGGCACCCTGAACCTCACCCAGGCCCTGCTGCCCAAGCTCGACGCGAGCGGCGACGGCACGATCGTCGTCGTCTCCTCGACCGCCGGACACGGCACCTACGAGGGCGGCGGCGGCTATGTCGCCGCCAAGCACGGCGCCCACGTCCTCGCCGAGACCCTGCGCCTGGAGATCGTCGGCCGCCCGGTCCGCGTGATCGAGATCGCGCCCGGCATGGTCAAGACGGACGAGTTCGCCCTGACCCGCTTCGGCGGCGACGAGTCGAAGGCGTCCAAGGTCTACGAGGGCGTGGCGGAACCCCTCACCGCCGACGACGTCGCCGAGACCATCACCTGGGCCGTCACCCGCCCCAGCCACGTCAACGTCGACCTCCTGGTCCTGCGCCCCCGCGCCCAGGCCTCCAACACGAAGGTCCACCGCGAGCTGTGACCCCCGACCGGAAAGACCCCCACGACGAACGCCACATGTGGTGGTGGCTCGCCTACTTCCTCTTCGGCATCCACATCGTGGCGTTCGTCATGATCTACGCGGTGACCCACGCTCCCAAGTGAGCGCGGCAGATCACCCACAGGGATGAACCTCTTCGATCATCCGAACGCCCCCTGAACTGGCGATCTAGGCTCACGCCACAACACCAACAAGACGGCCCTCGGCAGGGACGGGCATCCCTGCCGAGGGCCTGACCGACAAGGAAGTAGAGGCTTCCCTGTGGCTGAATGCGAGCCTAACGCTCCCCAGTTCATGGACCTGACGGTCCCCGAGTACGCGTACATGTTCGGCTTCTTGCAGGCGGACGGACACCTACAGCAAGGAGCCGGTCAGAAAGGCAAGTTGACCGTCGAGCTCAGTGCCCGAGACGTCGATCTCCTGCGCAAGTTCCAGGAACTGACGCCGTACTACAGCAGCATCACCGAGCGCACCCGGTCCACGAACTTCGCCGAGGTCCACACCTCGGCCACCTGGACCCTGTGCTCCCTCGAAGCCAGAACCAAGCTCAATCAGCTCGGCCTGCCCTATGGACGCAAGTCACGGACGATCACTCCACCCGGCTTCGAGTTCCGTGCGCGTGACTACCTTCGCGGGATCGTCGACGCCGACGGCTCCGTGGGTTACACGGGCAAGGGTTTCCCCTTTGTATCCCTCACCACGGCCAGCACGGCTGTTGCCGCCTACCTGTGCTTCTACGCAGGGAAATTCACCGGATCAGAGCGCTCGCTCAAACGCAACGCACGAGACGGCATCTATAACATCCTGTACACAAACGAGAAGGCTCAGCGCTTCGCAGCTCACCTCTATTACGAGGGATGCCTGTCCCTGCCGCGCAAGCAAGCCGCGGCCGACTCCCTGGCCGCCTGGATCCGACCCTGCGGCATGAGGGTTGCTCCCGCACGCCGCCGGTGGACCGCTTCGGAAGACCGTGTGCTGCTCCGGCTGAACAACGACGCTGCCGCGGCCAGAGAACTCGGCCGCACTGAGAAGAGCTGTTACATCCGCCTCTGGCGACTACGGACCGGCCAGATTCCGCTGCCGGCCGACCGATAGCTGAACGTGCGAGGCCCACGTCCACTTGTCGTGGGCCTCGCACGTCAGCCCTTGACACAGATGAACTGCTTCAGCTTGGCCACGACCTGGACAAGATCGCGCTGCTGCTCCATCACCTGGTCGATGTTCTTGTAGGCACCCGGGATCTCGTCCACGACGCCGGAGTCCTTGCGGCACTCCACGCCCCGGGTCTGCTCCTCCAGATCCCGCACCGAGAAGCGCCTCTTGGCAGCGTTCCGGCTCATACGCCGACCCGCCCCGTGAGAGGCCGAGTTGAAGGCCTTCTCGTTTCCGAGACCCTTGACGATGTACGAGCTGGTGCCCATCGACCCGGGGATGATCCCGTACTCGCCGGAGCCTGCGCGGATCGCTCCCTTCCGAGTGACCAGCAGGTCCATGCCCTCATAGCGCTCCTCTGCCACATAGTTGTGGTGGCAGGAGATCTCCGTCTCGAAGGTCGGCTTCGCCTTCTTGAACTCCTTGCGGACCACGTCCTTCAGGAGCGCCATCATGATCGAGCGGTTGTGCTTCGCGTACTCCTGAGCCCAGTACAGATCATTTCGGTACGCCGCCATCTGCGGAGTATCCGAGACGAAGACTGCGAGATCACGATCGACCAGGCCCTGGTTGTGCGGGAGCTTCTGAGCCACGCCGATGTGATGCTCGGCAAGCTCCTTACCGATGTTCCGGGAACCGGAGTGCAGGGTGAGCCATACCGAACCCTCCGAATCAAGCGACAGCTCCAGGTGATGATTCCCCCCGCCAAGCGTCCCCATCTGCCTGGCCGCCCGCTCTCCCCGGAACTTGACCGCTTCCGCAACCCCGTCGAACCGCCCCCAGAACTCGTCCCACCCCGCAGTCGCCAGACCATGGAACCGCCCCGGCTCTACGGGACTGTCATGCACCCCCCGCCCCACCGGAATCGCCTGCTCGATCTTCGACCGCAGCCGGGACAGGTCACCCGGCAGGTCGTTCGCCGTCAGGGACGTCCTCACCGCCGACATGCCGCAGCCGATGTCCACACCGACCGCCGCAGGGCACACCGCACCCTGCATCGCGATGACCGACCCGACCGTCGCCCCCTTGCCGTAGTGGACGTCCGGCATGACGGCCAGGCCCTTGATCCACGGCAGGGTCGCGACGTTGCGCAGCTGCTGCAGGGCCACGTCCTCGACGGTCGCCGGGTCCGTCCACATCCGGATCGGGACCTTCGCGCCCGGCATCTCCACGTACGACATATCGTCCTCATTCCCCCGGAAACACAACAGAAGTCTCACAACGCAAAACCGGCGCCAAGGTCGACGTATGGGATGACGGACCGGCGTTCACGGCTCGGCGTGCGATACACATTGTCTGCAGGGGACGCCCCCGTGCGGCAAGCGAATAACCTGCGGGGACACTGTGATCCCCACGAGTCGCAGACTTTCCGAGAGGAGCCCCACCGTGCAGCGGAAGGCCTACGTTCCGGGCGTCGCCGCCCTCCTCGCGGCGCTGCTGGCCGGCTGCACCGGCAGCTCCGGCGGCGACGGCACGACGGACGACGCCAACCCCGGCGACGCCGGCACCGCCTCCGCCGTCGCCCAGCCCGGCAAGTACCGCACGCTCCCCGAACCGTGCGGTGTGGTCGGCCAGAGCACCCTGGACGCGCTGCTGCCCGGCATCCAGCAGATCACCGACGAGAACCAGCGCACGAAGGCCTACGAGGGCGACGCCACGCTCACCTACGACACGGACCGCAAGGTCGGCTGCCGTTGGAAGGTGGAGGCCACGGACGCCACCGAGTACCTGTCGGTCGACTTCGAGCGTGTGGTGTCGTACGACAACGCGGTCAGCGACGACAGCCAGGCGCAGCAGCTGTTCGCGCAGGCGCAGGAAAAGGCGGATCTGCCGGTGGCGGCGACGTCGGCGACCTCGGACGTGGAGGGGAGCGGCACCGCGAGCCCCACCGCCTCCCCGACGGCCACCCCCAGCGGTTCCGCGAGTCCGAGCGGTTCGGCCTCGGCCACGCCGTCCGATCTCCAGCCCCGCGTCCTGGACGATCTGGGCGACGAAGCGTTCCTGGACGACGCGTTGGGCGGCTCGGGTTCGACGGCCCAGCAGCGCAAGGTGACTGTGGCGTTCCGCACGTCCAACGTGATCGTGACCATCGAGTACGAGGAGCAGCCGACGACGATCGGCGTCACCCCGGACAGCAAGGAAATGCAGGACAACGCCCGGAAACTGGCCTCGCAGCTGGCCGGTTCACTGTCCGGCTGAGCGCTCTCCACACACCTCTCACCCGTGCGCACAAAGCCTTCGATGCCGGCCCGCACTCTCCGCTCACCGCGTACCGTGGCCCCTCGGACCCGATCCGACGGCAGGAACCACAAGCGTCATGAGTGAAGGAACCATGCAGCGACGAGCAGAGCGTGACCAGGGTGTTCTGGGGGCCCCTCCCACGCCTTTCGGGCAGTGGGGGAAAGCGAAGCGTCTTCACCGCGTCCTTGTCTGCGCGGCCGCAGTCCCGGTGATGCTGATCGCCGCCGGCTGCTCCTCCGACTCCGGCTCCGGTGGCGACAGCGCGAGCAACGGCTCGGACAGCGGCAAGGGCGCGGACAGCGGTGCGTCCGCCTCCGCGAGCGCGGCGCCCACGGTGCAGGCGGCGGCGTACAAGTCGCTTCCCGAGTCGTGCGGGGTGCTGTCCTCGAAGACGTTGAAGTCGCTTGTCCCGGAGGCCTCGAAGGCCGGCAAGAAGGGCACCTCGGAGGCGGGCACGCGCGGCAGCTGCTCCTGGAGCAGCCTCGACAACAACGGTGTGAAGGGTTCCCAGTTCCGCTGGCTGAACGTCTCGCTGCTGCGCTTCGAGTCGGACACCTCGCGCGGTACGGGCGAGGCGCAGGCGCAGAAGTACTACACGCAGCAGATCCAGGACGCCCAGTCGGTGGCCGGTGCGAAGAACGCCAAGTCGCAGGCGGTGTCCGGGACGGGTGACGCGGCGACGCTGGTGCGCTACGACCTGAAGAAGAAGGAAGGCGCCTTCAAGCAGCAGACGGTCGTCACGCGCGTGGAGAACGTCGTGGTCACCGTCGACTACAACGGCGCGGGTCTGGCCGGTGACAAGGCGCCGAGCTCGGACTCCCTGGCGAAGCTCGCGGAGCGGGCGGCCAAGGAGGCGGTGGCCGCGGTGTCGGCGGCGAACGGCGAGGGCGCGGCGAGCCCGGCCCCCTCGCAGTCCGCGTCGGGTTCGAAGGCCCCGTCGAAGTCGGCGTCCCCGTCCCCGTCCCCGTCCGCGTCGAAGTCGGCCTCGAAGTCGGCATCTCCGTCCAAGTCGGCCGCGAAGTCGGGCTGAAGCAGAACTGACGGGCCGTACCGGCCACCCGTGCGCAGCACACATGTGCCACTCTGTTGCGCGCAACAACACGCACAGGGAGGGGAGTACGGGTGGCCGCGCCCATGCAGCTGACTCGAATGCACCGCGTGCTCATCGGCGTGGTCGTGTTCGGCGCCGTGATCATCGCCGGCATCGGCTTCGCGGGGTCGTACGCGGCCGTCCGCGAACTCGCCATCCAGAAGGGCTTCGGGAACTTCAGCTATGTCTTCCCGATCGGCATCGACGCGGGTATCTGTGTCCTGCTGGCCCTCGACCTGCTCCTGACGTGGATCCGCATCCCGTTCCCGCTGCTGCGGCAGACGGCGTGGCTGCTGACGGCCGCCACGATCGCCTTCAACGGCGCGGCGGCCTGGCCGGACCCGCTGGGTGTCGGGATGCACGCCGTGATCCCGGTGCTGTTCGTGGTGGCGGTGGAGGCCGCCCGGCACGCGATCGGCCGTATCGCGGACATCACGGCGGACAAGCACATGGAGGGGGTCCGCCTCACCCGCTGGCTGCTCTCCCCGATCCCGACGTTCCTGCTGTGGCGCCGGATGAAGCTGTGGGAGCTGCGCTCCTACGAGCAGGTCATCAAGCTGGAGCAGGAACGTCTCGTCTACCGTGCCCGTCTGCACTCCCGCTTCGGCCGGGCCTGGCGCCGCAAGGCACCGGTGGAGTCCCTGATGCCGCTGCGGCTGGCGAGGTACGGGGTTCCGCTGGCGGAGACGGCCCCGGCGGGTCTGGCGGCGGCCGGCATCGAGCCGGTCCTGCTCCCGCCGGCGCCCCCGGTCGACGCGGCCCCCGTGGCCCCCGTGGCCCCCGTGGCCCAGCGAACGGCACCTCCCGGTGAGCAGCGCCTGCAACTGGACGGCACCCCCCAGCCGCAGCAGGCGGCGCCGGAACCCGAGCCCGATCTGAGCCCCTGGTTCGAGGCCCCTCAGCAGATCGAGTACCAGGGCGGCTACAACCCCAACTACGACCCCGCCGAGCAGTACGAGCGCTGGTACGAGGAGCAACTCGAGGCCGAGCAGTACGAGTTGCAGCAGATCCAGTACGAGGAGCCGCCCAGGGAGCCCTCGATGGAGGAGACGGGCAGCTTTCCGATCCCGGTGACCAACGGCCGTACCCGGGAGCTCGGTGAGGGCGGCGGTTCGCCGGAGCCGACGGAGGACGACTTCTACCAGGTCTTCAAGAAGTCGATAGACGGCAGCTATCCCTCCCCGGGTCAGCTCAGGGGGGACGTGGAGGCGACGTACGGCGTCACGCTCCCGCAGCGGGAGGCCGAGCGGATGGTCAAGCGGTTCACCAACCGCCACACCGCGGAACTCCAGGAAGACCACATCGCATGAGGAAGGGGCCCTCCGCACCGGAGGGCCCCTCTTCTTGGTCTTTCGGACCGTCTACTCCCCGAGCAGCGCCCGGACCCGCTCCTGTCCGACGGCCAGCAGCAGCGTGGGCAGCCGGGGCCCGGTGTCGCGGGAGACCAGGAGCCGGTACAGCAGGGCGAAGAACGTCCGCTGGGCGGTCTTGATCTCGGGCGGCAGCTCCTTGGGCGTGGCGTCCGCGGAGAACCCGGCCTGCACCTTGGGCACGCCGTACACGAGGTGGGTGAGCCCGTCGAGCGACCAGTGCGAGGCGAGCCCGTCGAGGAGGAGCCGCAGCGACTGCTGGGAGGCCTCGTCGAGGGACTTGAGCAGTTCGGCGTCGGGCTCGTCGCGCACGATGGTCCGCTGGTCGGCGGGTACCTGGGTGTTGATCCAGGCTTCGGCCCTGTCGTACCGGGGCCGGGCCTCGTCCAGCGTCGACAGCGGGTTGTCGGGGTCCAGTTCGCTGAGGATCCGCAGCGCCTGGTCCTCGTGCCCGGCGGTGATGTCGGCGACGGAGGCGAGCGTCCGGTAGGGCAGCACGCGCGCGGTCCTGGGCAGCTCCCCGGCGGCCGTGCGCACGGCACGGGAGTGGGCGGCGACATCGGCCGGCAGGGCGGACCCGTCGGCGACCTTGGCGTCCAGCTTGTCCCACTCGTCGTAGAGCCGCTGGATCTCCTGGTCGAAGGCGATCTTGAAGGACTGGTTGGGCCTGCGGCGGGCGTAGAGCCAGCGCAGGAGCTGCGGCTCCATGATCTTCAGCGCGTCGCCCGGCGTGGGCACCCCGCCCCGAGACGACGACATCTTCGCCATCCCGGAGATGCCGACGAAGGCGTACATCGGGCCGATGGGCTGCTTCCCGCCGAAGATCCCGACGATCTGCCCGCCGACCTGGAAGGAGGAGCCGGGGGACGAGTGGTCGACGCCGCTGGGTTCGAAGACGACACCCTCGTACGCCCACCGCATCGGCCAGTCGACCTTCCAGACCAGCTTGCCGCGGTTGAACTCGTTGAGCCGGACGGTCTCGGAGAACCCGCAGGCGTTGCAGGTGTACGACAGCTCGGTCGTGGCGTCGTCGTAGGAGGTGACGGTGGTGAGGTCCTTCTCGCAGTTGCCGCAGTAGGGCTTGTACGGGAAGTACCCGGCGGACCCGGAGGACCCGTCGTCCTCGGCGGCCGCGCCGGAGCCCTCGGCGGCCTCGACCTCGGCCTCGTCGAGAGGCTTCTGCTGCTTCTTCGCGGCGGCCGGGGCCTTCTTGGTCCGGTACTGGTCGAGGATCGCGTCGATGTCCCCGCGGTGCGCCATCGCGTGCAGGATCTGCTCGCGGTAGACGCCCGAGGTGTACTGCGCGGTCTGGCTGATCCCGTCGAACTCGACGCCGAGCTCGGCGAGCGCCTCGATCATGGCGGCCTTGAAGTGCTCGGCCCAGTTCGGGTGGGCGGAGCCGTGCGGTGCGGGCACGGAGGTCAGCGGCTTGCCGATGTGCTCGGCCCACGACTCGTCGACCCCGGGGACCCCGGCCGGCACCTTGCGGTACCGGTCGTAGTCGTCCCAGGAGATCAGGTGCCGCACCTGGTGGCCCCGGCGCCTGATCTCGTCGGCGACGAGGTGCGGGGTCATGACCTCGCGCAGGTTCCCGAGGTGGATCGGTCCCGAGGGGGACAGTCCGGAGGCGACGACGACCGGTTTGCCCGGGGCCCGACGCTCCGACTCCTCGATGACCTCATCCGCGAAACGGGAGACCCAGTCGGTGGTCTCAGCGCTCTGACCCACGATCGGCACGTCCTCTTTTACTGATGGCGTTGATGGACCTCCACATTCTCCCACCCCCGGAGTGATGGCGGCGAAGCCGCCTCTTTCCAGGGGCGCGGGGAACTGCGCGACAAGCCCCCACCGGCCCGCACCAAAAAAACCGCTTCCCACCCCATGGGATACTGACCGTGTCTATCTGATCCCCCGAGGAGAACGGCACCCTTTCCCATGGCCCCGGTCACGTCCCTCAGCGACGCCGTCAACCAGCAGCTCACCTCCGCGCTCTCCGCCACCCTGCCGGAGGCCGACGCGGAGCCCCTGCTGCGACGCAGCGACCGGGCCGACTTCCAGGCGAACGGCATCCTGGCGCTCGCCAAGAAGGCCAAGGCGAACCCGCGGGACCTGGCGACGCAGGTCGTCTCCCGGCTCGTGACGGGTGACGTGATCAAGGACGTCGAGGTCTCCGGCCCCGGCTTCCTGAACATCACGATCACCGACCGGGCGATCACAGAGAACCTCGCCGCCCGGTACGAGGACGGCGACCGTCTCGGCGTGCCCCTCAAGGACGAGCCCGGCATCACGGTCGTCGACTACGCCCAGCCGAACGTGGCGAAGGAGATGCACGTCGGCCACCTGCGTTCCGCGGTGATCGGTGACGCGCTGCGGGCGATGCTCGACTTCACGGGCGAGAAGACGATCGGCCGGCACCACATCGGCGACTGGGGCACGCAGTTCGGCATGCTCATCCAGTACCTGATGGAGCACCCCGGCGAGCTGGCCCCTGCCTCGGAGGTCGACGGCGAGCAGGCCATGTCGAACCTGAACCGGGTGTACAAGGCCTCCCGGGTGGTCTTCGACTCCGACGAGGAGTTCAAGGAGCGGGCGCGCAAGCGGGTCGTGGCCCTCCAGTCCGGCGACAAGGAGACGCTCGACCTCTGGCAGCAGTTCGTGGACGAGTCGAAGGTCTACTTCTACTCGGTCTTCGAGAAGCTGGACATGGAGATCCGCGACGAGGAGATCGTCGGCGAGTCGGCGTACAACGAGGGCATGCCCGAGACCGCCCGCCTCCTGGAGGAGAAGGGGGTGGCGGTCCGTTCCGAGGGCGCGCTGGTCGTCTTCTTCGACGAGATCCGCGGCAAGGACGACCAGCCGGTGCCGCTGATCGTGCAGAAGGCGGACGGCGGCTTCGGCTACGCGGCGAGCGACCTGACGGCGATCAGGAACCGGGTCACCGACCTGCACGCGACCTCGCTCCTCTACGTCGTGGACGTCCGCCAGTCCCTCCACTTCAAGATGGTCTTCGAGGCGGCCCGCCGCGCGGGCTGGCTGACCGACGACGTCACCGCGCACAACATGGGCTACGGCACGGTCCTCGGCGCGGACGGCAAGCCGTTCAAGACGCGTGAGGGCGAGACCGTCAAGCTGGAGGACCTGCTGGACGAGGCGGTCGAGCGGGCGGCGGAGGTCGTACGCGAGAAGGCCCAGGACCTCACCGAGGACGAGATCCAGGAGCGGGCGGCACAGGTGGGCATCGGCGCGGTGAAGTACGCCGACCTGTCCACGTCCCCCAACCGGGACTACAAGTTCGACCTGGACCAGATGGTCTCGCTGAACGGCGACACGTCCGTGTACCTCCAGTACGCGTACGCCCGTATCCAGTCGATCCTCCGCAAGGCGGGAGAGGTACGGCCGGCCGCCCACCCGGAGCTCGAACTGGCCGACGCCGAGCGGGCGTTGGGCCTGCACCTGGACACGTTCGGCAGCACGGTCTTCGAGGCGGCCGCGGAGTACGCCCCGCACAAGCTCGCCGCGTACCTCTACCAGCTGGCGTCCCTGTACACGTCGTTCTACGACAAGTGCCCGGTCCTCAAGGCCGACACCCCGGCCCAGGTCGAGAACCGCCTGTTCCTCTGCGACCTGACGGCCCGCACCCTCCACCAGGGCATGGCCCTGCTGGGCATCAGGACGCCGGAGCGTCTCTGACCGTCCCACAGGCGGTGTGGCCGCGAGTTCTACTGCAACGCGAACTCGCACCACACCGCCTTGCCCAACTCCCGTTCCCGGACTCCCCACTTGTCGCTCAGTGCGGAGACCAGCAACAGCCCCCGGCCGCCCTCGTCGCCGTCGTACACCACATGCGGCACCCCGGGTCCGCTGTCGTGCACCTCGACGACCAACGCGTGCACCTCGTGGCGCAGGAAAAGCCTCAACTGGCGTCCTGGCGGCACCCCGTGCAGCAGCGCGTTCGTCACCAGTTCGCTCACGCAGAGCAGTACGTCGTCCGCCCGCGAGGTCTCGGCGAGGCCCCAGCCGGTCAGGGTCTCGGCCGTGAAGCGCCTCGCGGCCTGCGCGGATCGGCGTTCCCGGCGGAAGAAGCGCTCACGCAGGAGCGGTAGTCGGATCGTCTCGTTCACGGGACGAGAGTTGCGGAGAGTGACTACCGTTGATCACTCGGTGAACCCGTACAGATTTTTTGTACGGCCTCGTACCCGGTGACGTACGCGTTCCGAGGGGGATGGAGACCGTCATGAGCGCCAGGAAACCGCCGCGGCCGAAGAACCTCACGTCCATGAAGATGCTGGGCAAACAACTCGGCACCGCGCGCCGCGCCGCGGGCCACACCCAGACCGCCCTCGCCGACCTCGTCCGCGTCGACGAGGAGACCATCGCGTCGATCGAGCAGGGCAGACGGACGCTGAAACCGGACCTGGCCGCGGTGCTGGACGAAGTCCTGGAGACGAAGGGGATGTTGGCGGCGGGGGTGGCCAACCTGCCGGACATCGACCAGTTCCCGATGTGGGCCGAGCTGTACATGGAGCATGAGCGGGAGGCCATCGCCCTCTCCTGGTACGACAACGCGGTCCTGCCCGGCCTGCTCCAGACCGACTCGTACGTCCGAGCCGTACTCCGCAACCGCGTTCCCGCGTATGACGAGAGCGAGATCGAGACGCGTACGGCGGCCCGTCTGGAACGTCAGGAGATCCTGCACCGCAGGAACCCGCCCACGCTGAGCTTCATCGTGTGGGAGCCGGTGCTGCACATGAGGATCAGCGGGCAGGAACAGCTGCACCATCTTCGGACGATCGCTGAACTGCCCTGTGTTTCCCTTCAGTTCTTGCCGCTGGACAGCCCCTTTCACGCAGGGCTGGACGGGCCCTTCACGCTCCTCGAAACACCGGACCACCAGCACCTCGCGTACACCGAGTCGCAGCGCGGCAGCCAGTGGGTTTCCGACGCGGATGAGGTATCCAGGCTGGCGCGCAAATATGCGATGCTGCGGACACAGGCCCTGACCACACAGGACTCCAGGGATCTGCTCGACCGCCTGCTAGGAGAGCAATGAGCGCCGAAGCACTTCACTGGTTCAAGTCGACGTACAGCGGCAGTGAAGGCGGCCAGTGTCTCGAAGTGGCCTTCTGCCCCGAAGCCATCCACATCCGCGACTCCAAGAACCCCGAGCCCACCCTCCAGGTAACCCCCGCCACCTGGACCGCCTTCACCACCGCTCTCCAACACTGACCGCCATTGTCAGTGGCGCCCCCTACAGTCACTGGCATGGCGACTCTTCCCAACCCGCTGCCCACCCTGGCGGCAGACCCGAGCGGTCGTTCCCTCGGGCTCGGACTCCCGCTCGGGAGACTGATCGACGCGACCGACGAGGGGCCCTGGCACGAGCCGTTGCTGTGGCATGCCGAGTACGCGGCGTCGTCCGGCGCCTGGGCCGCGCTGGGCGTCCCGGCGGCGCGAACCGGTCTGCTGCCGGTGCTGATAGAGGTCGGCGGTGCGCAAGGCGGGCCGGACGAGTGGGAGTTGATGCCCGGGGAGATGTCGTACCCCGGGGACCACGACCCCGAGGAACTGCTCGCGGAGTACTGGGCGTACGCGATCGAGGAGCCCGACGACCTCGCCGGGACGATCGCACCGTACGACGAGACGTGGCCCAGCGCGGCCCCGGGCCCAGAGTCCTTCCCCGCCGACCCCGACACCCGTGCCGCCGAGACCGCCGACGCGCTCCTCGACGAGGGATCGTGGTTCAAGGAGCCCCGCCTCGCCCTGGTCCCGGCCCGCCGCAGCGCGGACATCCCGGCGGCGATCGGCTGGACGGGTCCGATGAACTACGAGAACGACACGGCCCGTGTCTGTGCGATCCTCCGCGACTGGGAGGACCGCTTCGGCATACGCGTCATCGCGCTCACCTTCGACCAGCTGGTCCTGTCCGTCGCCGCCCCGCCCACGACGCAGGACGAGGCGGAGGCCGTCGCCGCCGAGCACTTCGCGTTCTGCCCGGACAACATCACCCAGGGCGATCACGAGACCCTGCGCGCGTACGCCGAACACGCGGTGCTGGGCCGACGCGTGTGGTCCTTCTGGTGGGACTAGGGCAACCCTTGGGAGATCCCGTGACCAGCAGCAAGCCGTCGTGGTCCGACCGGAGGCTGCCGGCGTTCCTCACCCGGTGGCGTACGGACTGGAAGGACGAGGGACTCACCCCGGCGAACTACCTCGACTTCGAGGGCGGCCTCAGGTTCGTGCTGGCCGCGGCCTGGCTGTTCTGTCCCGAGACGGTCGAGTACCGCGACGGTGTGTTCCTCAAGCAGCGGTTCAATCAGGGGAACGTCGACGACTGGTTCACGAAGTTGGGCGATGGCAGGGAACGTGTCGAAGCGGTCACCAACCAGGTCAAGTTGTGGGACACGTTCGTCAACACGCCCCTGACGGACGACGACCAGCTCGGCGAGGAACTGCCCCAACTCGCGCTGGCGGTGGGGGAATGCTGGCAGGGCGTCCTGTCCGCCCGGTACCCGGACCTGGAGATCACCGTCGAGGTGAGCGACGAGGAGGACGGCTCCTACGGTCCGACGGTGACCTTCTGGACCTCCCCGTCCGCCTCGCCCTTCGGCTAGCCCGACAGTCCCTCCCCGAGCCTGCGCAGCCCCTCCCCGATCTCCTGGGGCGTCTGCGTCACGAAGCAGAGCCGCAGGGTCGAGCGGTCGGGCTCACCGGCGTAGAAGGGCGCCCCCGGGACGTAGGCCACGTCCCGCCTCACGACCTGCGGCAGCAGCGCGGTGGTGTCGTACGACGACGGGAGTCGTGCCCACAGGAACATGCCGCCCTCGGGACGCGTCCAGGTGGAGCCCTCGGGCAGGGCGTCGGCCAGCCCCGCGAGCATGGCGTCCCGCCGCTCCCCGTAGACGCCCGCGACGCGCCGCACATGCGTGTCGAGGTCCCGGCCGGCGAGGTAGCGCGCCGCGGCGAGCTGGTTGACGGTCGGGGTGTGCAGGTCGGCGGCCTGCTTGGCGACCGCGCAGGCCCGGCGCAGTTCGCCGGGCGCCCGCAGCCAGCCCAGCCGCAGGCCCGGGGCCATGACCTTGGAGAATGACCCGAGCAGCACGGTCCGGTCGCGGGCCTCCTCGTGGGCAGCGATCCACGGCACCCGCTCGCCCTCGAAGCGGAGTTCGCCGTACGGGTCGTCCTCGACGATCCACAGCCCGCGCCGCGCGGCCACGGACGCGACGGCCTCCCGGCGTTCCGCGGACATGGTCCGGCCGGTCGGGTTCTGGAAGGTGGGCACGGTGTAGAGCAGCTTGGGCCGCTCCCGCGCGACGAGTTCCTCCAGTGCCACGGGGTCGGGCCCCTCGTCGTCCCCCGGCACGGCCACCACCCGGGCGCCCGCGAACCCGAAGGCCTGGAGAGCTGCCAGGTAGCAGGGGCTCTCGACGAGGACCGTGTCGCCGGGCTCGACGAGGGCGGTGGCGAGCAGTGACAGCGCCTGCTGGGACCCGGTGGTGACGAGGACGTCGTCGGCGTCGGTGGCGAGCCCGCGCACCGACATGCGCTCCGCGAGGGCCGCCCGCAGCACGGGTTCGCCCTCGGTGGTGGAGTACTGGAGCGCCCGCTGGGGCACCTCGTCGAGCACCGCCCGGTACGCCTCCGCGATCCCCTCGGCGTCGAAGAGTTCGGGCGCCGGCAGTCCGCCCGCGAAGTTGATGACCTCGGGGCGGGCGGTGACGGCGAGGATGTCCCGCACCGGCGACCCGCCGACCGACCGGGCCCGGGCGGCGAGCGGCGGCACGGAAGCGAACGTGGGCACCGTCATGGCACGGCTCCTTCGACTGCTGACTGCGACGACTGGTCCGCAGCCTAGGGAACCGAGTGCCGTCTACATGTACCTTTCCGCGATACGGACGCCGCGCGCTCGCTCACGCCTTGGTGCCGGTGGCCCCGTAGACGTTGATGTCGTCGTCCGTGACGTCGTTGATGTCGCGGTAGCGGATCTTCTCGATGTCGTCGAGGGACTCGAAGTCCTCCCCGTCGATGGCGGGCGGCGCGGGCGCGGGCCCGGGGTGCCACAGATGCGCGGGCACCACCCCGGGCTCGTCCAGCGACAGCCCCGGCACCTCGGTGAAGAACCGCTCGACCTGGGCCCTGGACCGGAACACGAAGGTGAACCCGCGCTCGGTGTAGGTCCGCTGGACCGCACGGGCGGGCTCCGGGTGCATCTCGTCGGTCAGGTGACTGAGCACGATCCGGCTTCCCGCGGGCAACGCCGCCACGAGCTCGCGGACGATCGGATAGGCCTCGTCGTCCTCGACGAAGTGCAGGATCGCGACCAGGCACAGCGCGATCGGCTGGTCGAAGTCCAGGGTCCTGGCGGCCTGTTCGAGGATCTGCGCGGGGCTCTTGAAGTCGGCGTCGATGTAGTCCGTGCGCCCCTCGGGCCCGCTGGTGAGCAGCGCGCGGGCATGCGCCAGCACCACCGGGTCGTTGTCGACGTAGACGACGCGCGCGTCGGGCCGGATCCGCTGGGCGATCTGATGGACGTTGTCCGCGGTGGGCAGCCCGGTGCCGATGTCGAGGTACTGCCGGATCCCGTCCCGCTCGGTCAGCCGCTCGACGGCCCGGCGCATGAAGTCGCGGTTGTGCCGTACGTCGAGGTAGCCGCGGGGGTTGGCGGCGAGCGCGGCGGCGGCCGCCTCGCGGTCGGCGGGGTAGTTGTCCTTGCCGCCGAGGAAGACGTCGTAGACGCGGGCCGGGTGTGCCCTGGTGGTGTCGATCCTCTTGGCCAGTTCGGCCGGGTCCTGGCTCAGCGCGTCACCGGACATGGGTGTCTCCCCTGGGAATGTGTCGGTCCCTCACGGACCACCACCGCGATGGTCAAGAACCTAACTCCCGGGGCGACTTGATGGTGCCCGATGCGCGGGAGACCCCGTCCCGCGTCCCGCCCGGGGGACTTGGGAAGCCTCATCAGTGCAGGTCAACGAGGCTTCCGGTACGAGGCCGTCCCGAATTCCCGGCCGGGGCTGGCGAACGCCCCGGCATCCCCGCAGCCTGATCCCATGCCCACCCGACCCCACACCCCCACCCTCCTCGCCCTGCTGGCCCTCCTCGCACTCCTCACCCTCACGGGCTGCAAGGACGGCCAGGGCGTACGCGACGAGGGCCCGGCCGCGGACAAGGCGGCGGTGCGCCCCGTGGAAAACCAGAAGGCCGCCCGGAGCTGACCGGGCGGCCTCTCAGCAGAGCTGCGTCATCACACGTGCGCGGGAGCGAAGCCCTTCGGGTTCGGGCCGAACTTGTTCTCGCCGGGCTCACCGTCGAGGCAGGTGAAGACGAGGAGGGTGATGCCGCCGACGAGCGGAACCAGACCGAACAGGACCCACCAGCCGCTGCGGCCGGTGTCGTGCAGGCGGCGCACGAGGACGGCGAGGCTGGGGAGCAGGATGGCGACGTAGAAGACGATCGGGATCCAGGCCTGCTTGGCCACGACGCCGATGACGGCCAGCACGATGTAGATGATCGTGACGAAGAGGGTGTACATCCAGTATTCCTTGCGGCGCGCGCGGCCGCTGAACACGGCGTACTTCTTCAGCACATCGAGGAAGTAGTTCATGGTGGTGTCCCCCAGGGATCGACGTTCGGACCATTCCGAATGGATCAGGCCAGGCGCAGAAGATATGGAGGATGTCGAGAACTCGTCAATTCGACGGATGTAAGCGGTTCATCAAGTCGCGGACCTGTCAGACTCCGACAAATCCACCACCCCCGAGGGCGGATTCCGGACAGACCGCCAGAAGATCACCGCGCCAAGCGGGGGCCGTTGTCCGGACGTTGGCCGGAACGAGCTCCGCCCGTATCCGGACCGAGCTCGAACCGTTGCCGTGACACGCCGCCAGGCCGCTTCGTCAGCCGAGCTTCTGCGCCACCTCGGTGGCCCAGTAGGTGAGGATGTTCTGCGCCCCGGCCCGCTTGATTCCGGTCAGTGTCTCCAGGATCGCGCGGTCCCGGTCGATCCAGCCCTTCTCGGCGGCGGCCTCGATCATCGAGTACTCACCGGAGATCTGATAGGCGGCCACCGGCACGTCCACGGCGTCGGCGACCCGCGCGAGGACGTCGAGGTAGGGCCCGGCCGGCTTGACCATCACCATGTCGGCGCCCTCCTCCAGGTCGAGGGCCAGCTCCCGCAGCGACTCGCGCGCGTTCGCGGGATCCTGCTGATAGGTCTTGCGGTCCCCCTGCAACGAGGAGGCGACGGCCTCGCGGAACGGCCCGTAGAACGCGGACGCGTACTTGGCCGTGTACGCGAGGATGGCGACGTCCTCCCGCCCGATCTGGTCGAGGGCATCCCGTACGACCCCGATCTGACCGTCCATCATCCCGCTGGGCCCCACGACATGGGCGCCCGCGTCGGCCTGCACCTGGGCCATCTCGGCGTACCGCTCGAGGGTGGCGTCGTTGTCGACCCGCCCCTCGGCGTCCAGCACCCCGCAGTGTCCGTGGTCCGTCGTCTCGTCGAGGCACAGGTCGGACATCACGAGCAGCTCGTCGCCGACCTCGGCCCGCACGTCCCGGATGGCCACCTGGAGGATTCCGTCGGGGTCGGTCCCCGGCGTCCCGACGGCGTCCTTCTTCGACTCCTCCGGCACCCCGAAGAGCATGATCCCGGAAACCCCGGCCGCCACGGCCTCCGCGGCCGCCTTCTTCAAGCTGTCCCGCGTGTGCTGCACGACCCCGGGCATCGCCGAGATCGGCACGGGCTCACTCGCCCCCTCCAGCACGAACGCCGGAAGGATGAAGTCAGCGGGGTGCAGCCGCGTCTCGGCCACCATGCGGCGCATGACGGGGTTGGTCCGCAGCCGCCGGGGCCGCGTGCCGGGAAAGGATCCGTACATCGTCATATCCCTACGCTACGCCCGCCCCGCACGCCCCTTTGCCGACGCGACGTCGGACGGACCGCCCACGGGAGTGCTTCACGGGGCGCCCACGAGAGTGCCTCGCAAAGTCGCCTGGCGGCCGCGGGCACGCGGTGGCCGGTCGCGCAGTTCCCCGCGCCCCTGACGCCTGCGGCGGCCTGTGCGGGTCCGTCGTGGTGGATGCGGTGGCACTGGATCGGTCGTGACGCGCCCCTCAGGGGCGCGGGGAACTGCGCACCCAGCCCCCACAAACAGCCCCTCACAGCACCGACCACCACAACCCCCCAGGGGCGCGGGGAACTGCGCGCCCAGCCCCCACAAACCCGCAGCCACCACCCCACCCGCACCACAAACAGCCCTTCCCGGCACCGGTCACCACACCTCCCAGGGGCGCGGGGAACTGCGCGCCCAGCCCCCACCGACCCGCAGCCACCCACCCCACATGCGCCCCCCACCCCCCGGGTCCAAGCTGAAAGGGCACGGCAGGAGGACCCCATGGCTACCACCCACCCCACCCTGAACGAGATCCACGGCCCCGTCATACGCCCCGGCGAACCCCACTACGCAGACGAGGTCACCGGCTTCAACCTGGCCGCCCTGCACACCCCCGACGTCGTCGTAGGAGCCACCCGCGCCGAGGACATCGTCGCCGCCCTGCGCTGGGCCTCGGCCACCCACACCCCCGTCACCGTCCAGGCCACCGGCCACGGCGCCAACTTCCCGATAGAGAACGGTCTGCTGATCAACACCGCCCGCATGACCGGCGTACGCGTGGACGAGGAAACCCGCACCGCGAGAATCGACGCGGGCGCGAAGTGGCGGGACGTCCTGGCCGCAGCCACCCCGCACGGCCTGGCCACCCTCAACGGCTCCTCCACCGACGCGGGCGTCGTCGGCTACGTCCTCGGCGGCGGACTGCCGGTCCTCGGCCGGACCTACGGCTACGCCGCCGACAAGGTCCGCTCCTTCGAGGTGGCCACCCCCGACGGCACCCTCCACCACACCGACCCCGACACGGAACCCGACCTCTTCTGGGCGCTGCGCGGCGGCAAGGGCAACGTGGGAGTGGTGACCTCCCTGGTCACCGAACTCCTCCCGCTGCCCCGCGTCCTCGGCGGCGGCGTCTACTGCGCGGGCGAGGACGCCGAGGCCCTGCTGACCACCTGGGCGGCCTGGACCCACGACGTCCCGCCGGAGATGAACAGCACCTTCAGCATCCTGCGCCTGCCGCCCTTCCCGGAGATCCCCGAACCCTTCCGGGGCGGCTTCTGGGCAAGGGTCTGCCTCGCCTGGACCGGCGACCCGTCAGCGGGCCAGGACCTCCTCGCCCCGCTCCGCGAGGCCGCGCCGGTCGTGATCGACACGGTGGAGGAGATGGACTACGCGGCGGTGGACCGCATCTACCTGGATCCCCAGGACCCGCTGCCGGCCCGCGAGTCCTGCACCCTGCTGCGCGAACTGACACCGCAGGCGGTCGACGCGTTCCTGGACCAGGTGGGCCCGGCGGCGGGCGCCGGCGACTTCCCGCTCCTGATGGTGGAGATCCGCCACATGGGCGCGGCGCTCTCCCGCCCCGCCACCGTCGCGGACGCGGTCTGCGCCCGGGACGCCGAGTACCTCCTGGAGGCGGTGGGCGTGCTGGCCGCACCGCCCATGGCCGAGGCGGTCGAACGCGCCACGACCGCCCTCCACACCGCGATGTCCGCGTACGGCACCGGCCGCACCATGGTCAACCTGCACGGCACCCCGGGCGACGAGACGGACCGCGCCCGGGCCTGGACCCCCGAGGTCTACGACCGGCTGCGCCGCACGAAGTCGACGTACGACCCGGAGAACCTCCTGCGCTACGGCCACACCGTGACCCCGGCCGCCTGAGGCACCGTGCGGAACGGGATCAGGTCGTCGACCGCCGCCGCCTCGCCCCCGGCCGCCGCTCGCTCGGCCGTGTCACCGGATCCCCGGCCTCGACCGCCGCCGCCCGCCGCTTCAGCCCGAAGTCGGCGAGGGCCTCGGCCAGCTTGTGCACCGACGGCTCGGGAGCCATGACGTCGACCCGGAGCCCGTGCTCCTCGGCGGTCTTGGCCGTGGCGGGACCGATGCAGGCGATCACGGTCACGTTGTGCGGCTTCCCGGCGATACCGACCAGGTTGCGGACGGTGGACGACGACGTGAAGAGCACGGCGTCGAACCCGCCCCCCTTGATCGCCTCCCGGGTCTCCGCGGGCGGCGGCGAGGCGCGCACGGTCCGGTAGGCGGTGACGTCGTCGACCTCCCACCCGAGCTCGATGAGCCCC
Organism: Streptomyces sp. SAI-135; assembly: GCF_029893805.1. Lineage (NCBI taxonomy): Bacteria > Bacillati > Actinomycetota > Actinomycetes > Kitasatosporales > Streptomycetaceae > Streptomyces > Streptomyces sp. SAI-135. The sequence goes on along the minus strand of NZ_JARXYP010000002.1, from coordinate 5,265,936 downwards.
GCGACCAGCGTCTCGGTGGCGATGTCGGCGCGCGGCAGGAACACCCGGTCGATCGGGTCGAAGACGGGGTCGTACGGCGGCCAGTCCTCAAGGAGCCCGGCGGCCGACTGCTCACCGCTCGGCACCAGGTCGGGCTTCACACCGAAGGCGATCAGCGCCTTGGCGGTCTGCTCACCCACCGCCGCGACCTTGATCCCGGCGAAGGCACGCGCGTCGAGCCCGTACTCCTCGAACTTCTCCCGTACGGCCTTGACGGCGTTGACCGAGGTGAACGCGATCCACTCGTAGCGCCCGGTCACGAGCCCCTTGACCGCACGCTCCATCTGCTGGGGCGTGCGCGGCGGCTCGACCGCGATCGTCGGCACCTCGTGCGGCACGGCCCCGTAGGACCTGAGCTGGTCGGAGAGCGAGGCCGCCTGCTCCTTCGTGCGCGGCACGAGAACCTTCCAGCCGAACAGCGGCTTGTTCTCGAACCACGACAGCTGGTCGCGCTGGGCTGCGGCGGAGCGCTCACCGACCACGGCTATCACCGGCCGGCCGCCCTCGGGCGAGGGCAGCACCTTGGCCTGCTTGAGCGTCTGGGCGATGGTGCCCAGGGTCGCCGTCCAGGTCCGCTGGCGCGTGGTCGTACCGGCGACGGTGACGGTCATCGGGGTGTCGGGCTTGCGCCCGGCCGCGACCAGCTCACCGGCGGCGGCGCCCACGGAGTCCAGGGTCGTCGACACGACCACGGTCCCGTCCGACACCCCCACCTCCGTCCAGCACCGGTCGGAGGCCGTGCGCGCGTCCACGAACCGCACGTCCGCGCCCTGTGCGTCCCGCAGCGGGACACCGGCGTACGCGGGCACGCCGACGGCCGCGGCCACACCGGGCACGACCTCGAACGGCACGCCCGCGCGGGCGCAGGCCAGCATCTCCTCGGCGGCGTACGCGTCGAGCCCGGGGTCCCCGGATACCGCACGCACGACCCGCCTGCCGCCCCGCGCGGCCTCCATGACAAGATGTGCCGCATCCCGTACAGCGGGGGCAGGAGCGGTTGTTGACGTGCCGTCAACGACTGTGAGTTGGGGCGCGCCCGTGCCCGGAACCGGAGCCGAAGGCGACTCCGTGTCCGTGTCCACGACGGCGACGCCCGACCGAGCGTGGACGCGCACGACGTCGAGCACCTCGTGCCCGGCGACGAGAACGTCCGCGTTCGTGAGCGCCTCGACGGCGCGCAGAGTCAGCAGTCCCGGATCTCCGGGTCCGGCACCGAGGAAGGTGACGTGCCCGTGTTCGGGACCGACGGGAAGGGTGGTGGGGCTCACTGTGCTCGCTCCCCCATCAGACCGGCCGCGCCCTGGGCGAGCATGTCGGCCGCGAGTTCGCGACCGAGCGCCGTTGCCTGGTCGTGCGACTCGGGCACGGGACCGGTGGTGGACAACTGCACCATGCGCGAGCCGTCGGTGGTGCCGACGACGCCCCGCAGGCGCATTTCCTTGACAATCTGCCCGTCGGCCAGCAGGTCGGCCAGCGCGCCCACAGGGGCGGAGCAGCCGGCCTCCAGGGCGGCGAGCAGTGACCGCTCGGCGGTCACGGCGACCCGCGTGAACGGGTCGTCGAGCTCGCCGAGCGCCGCGATCAGGTCCGCGTTGTCCGCGGTGCACTCGATCGCTAGTGCTCCCTGGCCGGGAGCGGGCAAAACCGTGTCGACCGAGAGGAAATCGGTCACTTCGTCGATACGGCCGATGCGCTGCAGCCCAGCGGCTGCCAGCACCACCGCATCCAGCTCACCTTCGCGCACGAACCGCACCCGGGTGTCGATGTTCCCCCGGATCGCAACCGTCTCGATATCAAGTCCGTGCGCGCGGGCGTACGCGTTCAGCTGCGCGGTGCGCCGGGGCGAACCGGTACCGATGCGGGCACCCCGGGGCAGGTCGGTGAGCTTCAGGGCGTCCCGGGCGACGATGACGTCCCGAGGGTCCTCGCGCTCGGGGAGCGCGGCCAGCGCCAGCTCGTCCGGCTGCCCGGTCGGCAGGTCCTTCAGCGAGTGCACCGCGAAGTCGACCTCGCCCTTGAGCAGCGCCTCGCGCAGCGCGGTCACGAACACACCCGTGCCGCCGATCTGCGCCAGTGCCTCCCTGGACACATCGCCGTACGTGGTGATCTCGACGAGCTCGACGGGCCGCCCGGTCACCTGGCTCACGGCGTCCGCCACCCGCCCGGACTGGGCCATGGCGAGTTTGCTCCGCCTGGTCCCGAGCCGTAGCGCCTTCGTCCTCATGACGAGCCTCGGTCTTTCTCATCGGTGGTGCTGTCCTCGGCGCGGGAGACGGCGGCCACCGTCTCGGGGTCGAGGTCGAACAGGGTCCGCAGCGCGTCCGCGTACCCGGCACCGCCGGGCTCGGCCGCGAGCTGCTTGACCCGTACGGTCGGCGCGTGCAGCAGCTTGTCGACCACGCGCCGCACGGTCTGCGTGATCTCCCCGCGCTGCTTGTCGTCCAGGCCGGGCAGCCGCCCGTCGAGCCGCGCGATCTCGTTCGCGACGACATCGGCGGCCATGGTCCGCAGCGCGACGACGGTGGGCGTGATGTGCGCGGCCCTCAGCGCCGCCCCGAAGGCGGCCACCTCGTCCGCGACGATACGGCGGACCTGGTCGACGTCGGCCGCCATGGGGGCGTCGGCCGAGGCCTCCGCGAGGGACTCGATGTCGACGAGCCGCACCCCGCCCAGCCGGTGGACGGCGGCGTCGATGTCCCGGGGCATGGCGAGGTCGAGCAGGAACAGGGAGGGGGTCGGCCGCGGGATCTCGGCGACGGGCTCGGGCCTGCGCCGCTCGGGCACCCGGCCGAGCGCGGCGGCGGTGGCGGCGAGCGCGGCGATGACGTCGGCCTCCCCGACGGGATCGACCGGGGCGACGGCCCCCTGCGGCCGGGGCGCGTTGTCCACCCAGGCGGCATGCTGCTCCAGCTCGGAAGCGGCCATCCCGGCGACGGCGGCTTCCCCGAGCACGGAGAACCCAGGAGTGGCCTGAAGGGGGGCCAGGTCCAGGGGACAGTTCTCTTCGGTTCCGTGTTCCGCGGGCAGTCGTGCCGCTTGGGCGGCTCCCGACCCAAAGCGGGACAGCCCCCCGCCGACGCCGGGCTGCGTGTCCAACCCCCGCCCGGCAGCAACAGCCTCAGCGGTCAGAACCAGCCCCGTGGCCCCCGTACAGGACACCACGACATCGGCACGTGTCAGCTCGTCCGACACCGAACCCATCGGTACCGCACGAGCAACCACGTCCCCACTCTCGTTGAGGATCTCCGCAAGCCGCTCGGCCCGCTCCGCGGTCCGGTTGGCGACCACGATCTCCGCCACCCCGACCCGCGCAAGCGTCGCCGCCGCCAGCGAGGACATCGACCCGGCCCCGATGACCAGCGCCTTCTTCCCGCGCGCCCAGTCGGACACCTCCGCGCCCAGGGCGAGCTGCTCCAGCCCGAAGGTCACCAGCGACTGCCCGGCCCGGTCGATCCCGGTCTCGGAGTGGGCCCGCTTCCCGACCCGCAGCGCCTGCTGGAACAGGTCGTTCAGCAACCGCCCCGCGGTGTGCAGCTCCTGCGCCCGGGCGAGGGAGTCCTTGATCTGCCCGAGGATCTGCCCCTCCCCGACGACCATGGAGTCGAGCCCGCAGGCCACGGAGAACAGGTGGTGGACGGCCCGGTCCTCGTAGTGCACATAGAGGTAGGGAGTGAGCTCGTCGAGCCCCACCCCGCTGTGCCGGGCGAGCAGCGTCGACAGCTCGGCGACACCCGCGTGGAACTTGTCCACGTCGGCGTACAGCTCGATCCGGTTGCAGGTCGCGAGCACCGCGGCCTCCGTGGCCGGCTCCGCCGCGACGGTGTCCTGGAGCAACTTCACCTGCGCATCGGCATGCAGCGCCGCCCGCTCCAGCACACTGACCGGAGCGCTGCGGTGGCTCAGCCCGACGACGAGAAGACTCATGCCGGCATCACGGCGGGTACGTCCCCGTCGGGCCCTTGGTCGGCGGAGGCGGAGCCGTCGCGGCCGGCGACGACCGGACCGGCGCCGTCGGAGGCGGCGGCCTCCTCGCCGGCCTTGCGCTGCTCGTGGAAGGCGAGGATCTGCAGCTCGATGGAGAGGTCGACCTTGCGCACGTCGACGCCGTCCGGCACGGACAGCACGGTCGGCGCGAAGTTCAGGATGGAGGTGACGCCGGCGGCCACGAGACGGTCGCAGACCGGCTGGGCGGCACCGGCGGGGGTGGCGATGACACCGATGGACACGCCGTTGTCCTCGACGATCTTTTCCAGGTCGTCCGAGTGCTGCACGGGAATGCCCGCGACGGGCTTTCCGGCCATCGCCGGATCGGCGTCGATCAGCGCGGCGACCCGGAAGCCGCGGGACGCGAACCCGCCGTAGTTGGCGAGAGCGGCGCCGAGGTTACCGATACCGACGATCACAACCGGCCAGTCCTGGGTCAGGCCGAGTTCACGGGAGATCTGGTAGACGAGATACTCGACGTCGTAGCCGACACCGCGCGTTCCGTAGGAACCCAGGTAGGAGAAGTCCTTGCGCAGCTTCGCGGAGTTGACCCCCGCGGCCGCGGCCAGTTCCTCGGAGGAGACCGTGGGTACCGAGCGCTCCGACAGTGCGGTCAGGGCGCGGAGGTACAGCGGAAGGCGGGCGACGGTGGCCTCGGGAATCCCTCGGCTACGGGTCGCCGGTCGGTGAGTTCGGCCAGTTGCCACGGTGCTCCTGCGGGTAGAGCGGGGCTGTGGGCGGTCACACGTCCCCGGACCGCCCCGTCGAAAGCAGGCTATGTCTTTGTGAACGCGTGCACAAAGATGGTGTCCGATTTGCCCGGCCAACGTGACCGGGGTCACGCGCGTCTCTCTCGGAGGCAAAACCGCACACTTCCCTCATCAATCCCGCCCCCAAGACCACTTCGCCATCGATCCTAAGCGACCGGGCGGACCGGGCGGACTAGTCCGTCAGGGCCTTGCGGAGGCGTTCCTCGTCCACCCGCCAGAAGGTGTGCTGCTCCCCGTCGACGAGCACGACCGGGATCTGTTCCCAGTACTGATCGTGGAGTTGAGGATCCTGGTCGATGTCCTTGTGCTCCCAGGGAACCCCCAGATCTCCACACACCTTCTCGATCACCGACTGTGCGTCATCGCACAGATGGCAACCGGGCTTGCGGATCAGGGTGACGAGCCGGTCCTCGGGGGCCTTGGCCTGCTTTCGGCGGAAGATGGGACTCATACAGGCCATTCTCCCGCGCGTCGGCGCCGGCCGCGGACGCCTCTTTAACGGCACAGTCTTGGAGTGTTCACACCCTCCAAACCTCTCGACTCCGGAACCACCGAACAAACTGGCTATGCTCACGCCATGGCCGCTCTCGGATGGCTCACTCCCCGTAGGCGCTCCGCCACGGCGCGAAGCGTGTTGGCAGGCGAGGCCTCGGCTGAGGCTGCGCGCAAGTCCTCCCAGGAGGTCGAGGAGACCCCTGGTTCGCAACCGGAGTCACAGTTCCCGGTCCTGGGCGACGACAAGGCCGCCGCGTTCTTCGACCTGGACAACACGGTGATGCAGGGCGCCGCCCTCTTCCACTTCGGCCGCGGCCTGTACAAGCGGAAGTTCTTCGAGACGCGTGACCTCGCCAGGTTCGCCTGGCAGCAGGCCTGGTTCCGCCTGGCCGGCGTCGAGGACCCCGAACACATGCAGGAGGCCCGCGACTCGGCGCTCTCCATCGTCAAGGGCCACCGCGTCGCCGAGCTCCAGTCGATCGGCGAGGAGATCTACGACGAGTACATGGCCGAGCGCATCTGGCCGGGCACCCGCGCGCTGGCGCAGGCCCACCTGGACGCGGGCCAGAAGGTGTGGCTGGTCACAGCGGCCCCGGTGGAGATCGCCCAGGTGATCGCCCGCCGCCTCGGCCTCACCGGTGCCCTGGGCACGGTCGCGGAGTCGGTGGACGGCGTCTACACGGGCAAGCTGGTCGGTGAGCCCCTGCACGGCCCCGCGAAGGCGGAGGCGGTCCGGGCCCTGGCGGCGGCCGAGGGTCTCGACCTGTCGCGCTGCGCGGCGTACAGCGACAGCCACAACGACATCCCGATGCTCTCGCTGGTGGGCCACCCCTACGCGATCAACCCGGACACCAAGCTCCGCAAGCACGCCCGACGGCTGGACTGGCGGCTGCGCGACTACCGCACGGGCCGCAAGGCGGCGAAGGTCGGCATCCCGGCGGCGGCCGGCGTGGGTGCGGTGGCGGGCGGCACGGCGGCGGCGATCGCCCTGCACAAACGCCGTCGGTAACCGGGCGAACGCACCAATCCACGGGTTTTATACGCGTAACTCCGTGTGCAGGCACATTGGCTGCACACGGCCACAACACGCCCCGTTCCCTGACAGATCGCGACCGTTTTCGATCAACAAACGGTCACTCTGTGGCACTTGAACGGCTCCCAATCGGTTACAGAAGCGACGTAATCGATGAATAGAGCAACTGGGTGTAGCAGTGCCTGCACTAAGCGTTATTCTCCTCAGACGCATTCGGGTACCCCTCCGTCGCTACGACGGGTGAACGGTCCCGCACTGCACGTGATGGAAGCTCTGCCTCTGGGAGTCCCGTGTACCCACACGTCGGGGTTGACGCCTCGGGCCTGGCTACGCTGCGCGCAACGGTCCTGGACCTGTTGCGCGGCTTCGTCCCCACCGCGTACGCCGTCCCCGCCCTCGCCGTAGCCGCGGCACCGATCGGCCCGTGCTACGCACTGGCCGACGGCTCCGCGGCCGTCGGCAGACGAGGGCGTTCGACCGGTGCCGCACCGGCCCGCCGTCCCGCCGCGGACAGCGACAGCGCCCGCATGATGGACCTGGTCGAACGCGCCCAGGCCGGCGAGGCCGACGCTTTCGGCCGCCTGTACGACCAGTACAGCGACACGGTGTACCGGTACATCTACTACCGGGTAGGAGGTAAGGCCACCGCCGAGGACCTGACGAGCGAGACGTTCCTGCGCGCGCTCAGAAGGATCGGCACGTTCACCTGGCAGGGCCGCGACTTCGGCGCCTGGCTGGTCACCATCGCGCGCAACCTCGTCGCCGACCACTTCAAGTCGAGCCGGTTCCGGCTCGAGGTCACCACCGGCGAGATGCTCGACGCCAACGAGGTCGAGCGCTCGCCCGAGGACTCCGTCCTGGAGTCCCTCTCCAACGCCGCGCTGCTGGACGCCGTCCGCCGGCTCAACCCGCAGCAGCAGGAGTGCGTGACCCTCCGTTTCCTCCAGGGCCTCTCGGTCGCCGAGACCGCCCGGGTCATGGGCAAGAACGAGGGCGCCATCAAGACCCTCCAGTACCGGGCCGTGCGCACCCTGGCCCGGCTCCTCCCGGACGACGCCCGCTGACCGCACACTCCGGGTGACCGCCAACTCGCTCTCGGTGAAAGTCCGTTGACTCCCCGATCCGATCATCCGCAGTCCGTAACCCAAGTGCCGCGCCACTCGTTGTGCGGGATGCAGGCTCCCTGTGGTCACCCCCTGGCCGACTCCGATCACCCGATCGTGTGCTTGTGCTCTGGGCGTGCAACCCTCAGGACCCCCTGGGGAGTCGACCGTCATGACGAGAGGAGGTGCCGCCAGTGATCGCGAACGTATCGGCGCACCGGCGGGCGAACGCCTTCGCCCAGGCCCTGGAGGAGCTGTCCGACCGGGAACCGGCGGCCGAGCAGTCCGAAGGACAGGCGTCGGCCGCCGCGGAACACCCTGACCCGGGCCGTCTCCTGGCCCTCGCGGAGTGTCTCGGCGAGCTGCCCAGACCTGAGCTGGACCCCGAGGTCAAGGTCGTCCAGCGAGCCCAGCTGGTGGCCGCGATGGAGGCCATGCTGCTGGAGGGCGACGGGGCGGAACCCGCGGTCCCCGAGCAGCGCTCCCATCGGGCCAAGGGCACCCACCGGGCGAGTCCGCTCGGGAAACTCCGACCGCGTTCCCGGCTCACCAAGGGCCTGGCCGCGGGCGGCCTGAGCGTCGGAGTCGCCGCCGGAGCCTTCGGCGGAGTGGCCGCGGCCAGCTCGGACGCGCTGCCCGGCGACTCGCTGTACGGCCTCAAGCGCGGCATCGAGGACTTCAAGCTCACCTATCTGTCCGACGGGGACGACGAGCGCGGTGTCGCCTACCTCGACCAGGCCTCCACCCGGCTGAACGAGGCCCGTCGGCTGATGGAGCGCGGCCGGGGCGGCCACCTCGACCACGAGTCCGTGGGCGAGATCCGCCGCGCCCTGTCCGGCATGCAGCACGACGCCTCCGAGGGGCACCGCCTGCTGCACGAGGCGTACCAGCGCGACCCGAACTCCCTGGGCCCCATCCAGGCCCTCGCCGGCTTCTCGCGCTCGCACCGCGAGGCGTGGGGCGCGCTCCGCGACCGGCTGCCCGTCCAGCTCGGCGACGTCAGCGAGCAGGTGTCCGAGGTCTTCGACGCCATAGACGAAGAGGTCGCCCCGCTCCAGTCCCTGCTCCCCGAGCCCCCGGCCCAGGGCGGCGGCACCGGAGGTCAGCGGCAGGGCGGCTCCGGTTCGGCGTCCTCGGACTCCTCGACCGGTTCCGGCCGCTCGACGGCCCCCGGCACCGGCGGCTCCACCGAGGACAACGGCGGCGGCAACCCCAGCAAGTCCGCCTCCTCCGGCAGCACGGACGACGGCCTGCTCGGCGGCGACACCGGCGGCCTCCTCGACCCGCCGAAGGACACCGGCACCACCACCCCGACGTCCCCGTCCCCCTCGGCCGACCCCGACGTCACCCTCCCACCCCTCCTCCCGGGCCTCCTCCCGGGCCTGGGCATCCAGGGCGAGGACGCCAACTAGCTCTTCCGGTACGACGGTGGGGGCGCCCTTCGCAGGAAGGGCGCCCCCACCGTCGTACAACAGACAACCTCAGAAGAACACCGACCTCCGCTGCACCAACAACTTGTAGAGCGTGTGCTGGATCTGTTCCCTCACCTGGTCCGTCAGGTTGAACATCAGCATCGGGTCCTCGGCGGCCTCCGGCGGGTAGCCGTCCGTGGGGATCGGCTCGCCGAACTGGATCGTCCACTTGGTGGGGAGGGGGACGGCGCCCAGCGGGCCCAGCCAGGGGAACGTCGGCGTCAGCGGGAAGTACGGGAAGCCCAGCAGACGCGCGAGGGTCTTCGCGTTGCCGATCATCGGGTAGATCTCCTCCGCGCCCACGATCGAGCACGGAATGATCGGGGTGCGCTGCCGCAGGGCCGTGGAGACGAACCCTCCCCGGCCGAAGCGCTGGAGCTTGTACCGCTCGCTGAAGGGCTTGCCGATGCCCTTGAAGCCCTCCGGCATCACACCGACCAGCTCGCCCTGCCCGAGCAGCCGTTCGGCGTCCTCCGCGCACGCCAGGGTGTGCCCGAGCTTGCGGGCGAGTTCGTTGACCACCGGCAGCATGAACACCAGGTCCGCCGCCAGCAGCCGCAGATGCCGGTTGGCGGGATGGTGGTCGTGGACGGCGACCTGCATCATCAGACCGTCCAGCGGCAGCGTCCCGGAGTGGTTGGCGACGATCAGCGCACCGCCCTCCGCCGGGATGTTCTCGACGCCCTTCACCTCGACCCGGAAGTACTTCTCGTACACCGGCCGCAGCAGGGACATGAGGACCTGGTCGGTGAGTTCCTCGTCGTAGCCGAAGTCGTCGACCTCGTAGTCCCCGGTGAGCCGGCGGCGCAGGAAGCTGAGGCCGCCGGCGATGCGGCGCTCCAGGCCGCCCTCGTCGTGCGCCTGCTGCGGCGACTCTTCCTCAGGGGTCACAGGAACATCATCCTGCGCGGAAGCCCCGCTGGGCAGGGGCTGGACCTCACGGACCAGCGCGGGCTCGGTGCCCTTGCGCCGGCTCCCCGCGCTCCGGCGCCGCGCCGGCCGCTGTACGGCGCCTGCGCGGGACCGGTCGTCGTCGAACGGAATGACCTTGGCGTCCGCCATCGTTGATGCGCTCCTCAGTTGGCGCTCTGCGTCGGGGGGTTGCCGCCACCCGCGAGGGGCAGCGCGGCGATCCGGTCGACGGCCCCCGCGAGGGCCTCCGGCGGCAGCAGCCCGGGGCCCTTGCTGCGCGCGAAGTCCGCGAAGGTCTCCGCCGTCGTGTACTTCGGCCGGAATCCGAGCGTCTCGCGCATCTGGACCGTCGACACGACCCGGCCGTGGGTGAGCAACCGGATCTGCTCGGGCGAGAAGTCCGTCATTCCCAGCGTACGCACCAGCGACCCCGCCCAGGTGACGGCCGGCAGCAGCAGGGGCACGGTGGGTCGGCCGAGCCGCCGGGAACACTGCGACAGCAGCAGGACCCCGTCGCCCGCGATGTTGAAGGTGCCGCTGTTGAGCGTGCCCCGCTCCGGTTCGTGCGAGGCGATCCTGAGCACCTCGATCACGTCGTCCTCGTGCACGAACTGCAGCCGCGGGTCGTACCCGAACACCGTCGGCAGCACCGGCAGCGCGAAGTACGAGGCGAGCGGGGTGTCGGCCGTCGGCCCCAGGATGTTGGCGAACCTGAGCACGCACACGGCCACGTCGGGCCGCCGCCGCGCGAAGCCCCGCACATATCCCTCGACCTCGACCGTGTCCTTGGCGAAGCCGCCGGAGGGCAGGGACTTGGGCGGGGTGGTCTCCGTGAACACGGCCGGATCGCGGGGCGCGGACCCGTACACGTTCGTACTGGACTTCACCACGAGCCGCTGCACGTTCGGCGACTTCTGACACGCCCCGAGCAGCTGCATGGTGCCGATGACGTTGGTCTCCTTGACCGTGGTCCGGCTCCCGCTGCCGAGCGCCATCGCCGTCACATCCAGGTGTACGACCGTGTCGGCGGCCGTCTCGGCCAGTACCCGGGCGATGCCGGGCTGCCTGATGTCCGCCTGGATGAAGTCGGCACCGCCCAGATGGTGCTCGGGTGACACCGCGTCCACGGCGATCACCCGGTCCACCTGCGGGTCACGCTGTATGCGCCGTACGAACCGGCCCCCGAGCTGTCGGGCCACTCCGGTGACGAGCACGACCTTTCCCAAGATCAGCGCCTTCCTTCCAGCCGTAGTCCAGCCTGGTACGGCCCTTGTACAGCCCCAGTCCTGTGCCGCGTTCCCCGTGTTCGGCCAACTTAGCGGTTCGATGTTGCGCTGTGATGACCGCCCGCTGCGCGAGGTGACGACATCCAGCCCATGGGCGTGTCCCGACACGCGTGTGGCCCCCCACCGATATCAGGTGGGGGGCCACAAACACGCTTACGCGGCGTCGCTTACTTCTTGTTGCGACGCTGGACGCGCGTGCGCTTGAGCAGCTTGCGGTGCTTCTTCTTGGCCATCCGCTTGCGCCGCTTCTTGATAACAGAGCCCACGACTACCCTCGCTCACTTCTCATCACTCGGTGCTGGGCGCCATGGGCCCATACGACCTACGAGGGGCTAGCCTACCCGTCCGAGCGCTGAGGTCGTAATCGAGGTGAACCGGGGAGATCCGGCAGGGGTCCACGAGTGCCCTGAGGCCCCTTGGAACCTCCCCGAGTCCGGTCGTCGTCAGGCCGTCTCCACCCCCACATAGCTCTCGCGGAGGTACTCGTGAACCGCGTTCTCGGGGACACGGAAGGACCGTCCCACCCTGATCGCGGGCAGATGACCGCTGTGCACCAGCCGGTACACGGTCATCTTCGACACTCGCATCACCGAGGCGACCTCCGCCACGGTAAGGAACTGAACCTCACTCAGAGGCCTCTGTTCAGCAGCCATGACACACCTGAACCTTCCGCACTCGACGGCCACCGGCTTCCCCTTCCGGTGACTCTTCGTCGCTGCGTGCTCACTCCCCAATGTAGGGGCGGGTGATGCAAGTGGGGAAGAGGTGCACCCATCGGCGGCCTACTGTGACAGACACGCTCGATTGAGTACGTAGCGGGTCAGCGGCCGGTAGTAATCAGACCGCACAGCGTCATCAAGTGGAACGACGACCGACACGACCCCCTCGGCCTCGCCCACAAAGAGCGCGGGGTCATCCGTATCCGCCGGCCCAATGGCCTCAAACCCCAGCTGACCTGCTCCGCAGACCCATCCGTGATCCCCGATCACGAGCTCGGGAAGCGGCCCTCCGCTCTCGGCCCCGGCCGCCAGAGCGGTGCGAACCGGGAGCGGTGAATGCGTGTGTGCGCCCGGCTCACCACCGGAGCTCTCGGCGTCCGGTGCCCGCACGAGCGCGACTCCCCGTACGTACTCAAGGTTGTACGTACGTAGACCGAACCGGGTCGTTATGTCGACACAGCGACCATGCGCAGGGGTGAGGACGGTACATCCCGCCGCCGAGAGGGCGTCCGCGAGGGCGACGTAGAACCCGAGCAGTCGGTGCGGATGGCCGGTGCCGAGAAGCACGGGCCCGCTGCGCTGGGCAACTGCCGCGAGCCGCTCCGCGAAGGCGTCGAGCGCCACGAGCGTCCGGTCAGGGTCGATCACATCCTGGCCAGTTGTACACCGCGGATCGCCCGAAACCCCACACCTGTCGGCCATGAGACCGAGCAGATCACGCTCATTCCATGACCCTTCAGGATCAATCCCGATCAGCACTCTGGGGTCCCGAGCCGCGAACAACCGATAACTCCGCAGACTCTCCTCCCGCGAGGTGGCCACGGCCCCGGCCAGACGGGCGGCCAGCAGATGGGCGCGCAGGGCACCGGTGCTCAACACGGGAGTGATGGTGGCGGATGAAGGGGTGAGGAGGAGAGGGGAACAGAGAAACACCGCACAGTCGGAGTAACCCAGGGGCGCGGGGAACTGCGCGACCAGCCACGACGCACCCGCACCCGGCGCTCCGCGACGCGTTACGCCAGCAACCCCCGCAGCGGAAACACCGCCCGCCGAGTGGCCAGCACCGCCTGATCCAGCCGATCCGCGGGGTCGTACCCCGCATCCCACTCCGCGTAGGACACCGGCCACCGCCCGTCCGTCATCCGCGCGGGCGCCAACTGCCGGGTCCGGGCGAAGACCTCCTGCCGCCATCCCTCGGGAATCACCGCCTCGGGCTCGATCTCCCGCCCGGCCGCGATCGCCACCAGATGCGTCCAGGACCGGGGCACGACATCCACCACGGCATATCCCCCGCCCCCGAGCGCGATCCACCGCCCCCCGGCGTACTCGTGCGCCAGCTCATGGCAGGCGACCTGCACCGCCCGCTGCGCGTCCAACGACACCGCGAGATGAGCGAGCGGATCCTCGAAATGCGTGTCGGCCCCGTGCTGCGTCACCAGCACATCCGGCCGGAAGTCGGCGATCAGCTCCGGCACCACGGCATGAAACGCCCGCAACCACCCCGCGTCCCCGGTCCCCGCCGGCAGCGCCACGTTCACCGCGCTGCCCTCGGCCGAGTCCGCCCCCGTCTCCTCCGGCCAGCCGGTCTGCGGGAACAGCGTCCGGGGATGCTCGTGCAGGGAGATCGTCAGCACCCGGGGATCCTCCCAGAAGGCCGCCTGGACCCCGTCCCCGTGATGCACGTCCACATCCACGTAGGCGACCCGCTCGGCCCCCAGCTCCAGCAGCCGCGCGATCGCCAGCGACGCGTCGTTGTAGATGCAGAACCCCGACGCGCCGCCCGGCATCGCGTGGTGCAGCCCGCCCGCGAAGTTCACCGCGTGCAGCGCCTCGCCGCGCCACACGGCCTCCGCCGCCCCCACCGACTGCCCGGCGATCAGCGCGGACACCTCGTGCATCCGCTCGAAGGCCGGATCGTCCATCGTCCCCAGCCCGTACGACTGGTCGGCCGCATCCGGGTCCACGGAGGCCGCCTTCACGGCCTCGACGTAGTCCTCCCGGTGCACGAGCCGCAAGGTCGACTCGCCCGCCGCCTTCGCGGCCACGACCTCCACGTCCCGGTCCAGCCCGAAGGCGTCCACCAGTCGCCGGGTCAGATCGAGCCGGACCGGATCCATCGGATGGTCCGGGCCGAAGTCATAGCCCGTTACTGCCTCGTCCCACATCAGCTGTGCGCGGCCGCTCATGCCCGCCACCGTATCGGTCCGGTTGAGCCGCGAACGACTTGGCGTACACCAGCGTCACCAGCACCAACACCATCGGCACGAGCATGGCCCCGCGATAGCTCCACGCGTCCCCCAGGGCCCCCACCAACGGCGAACCGACCAGAAACCCCACGTAGTTGAAGACATTCAGCCGGGCGACCGCCGCGTCCGACGCCCCCGGGAACAACCGCCCGGCCGCCGCGAAGGTCTGCGGCACCAGCACACACAGCCCCATCCCCAGCAGCGTGAACCCGAGCATCCCCACCCACGGCCCGGGCGCCACGGCCACCACCGCGAACCCCCCGGCCGCCACCAGCGCCCCGGCCCGTACGACCGCCACCGCCCCGAACCGCCGCACCCCGAAGTCCCCGACGGCCCGCCCCAGCAGGGTCGTCACCATGTAGACGTTGTACGGCACGGTCGCCAGCTGCTCACTGCTGCCGAGCACGTCCTGAAGGTACTTCGCACTCCAGTTGGAGACGGTGGAGTCCCCGATGTAGGCGAAGGTCATCACCAGACACAGCGGCAGCAGCAGTTTGAAGACGACCCCGTCCCCGCCCGGCCCCTTCTCCGTCACCTCCGCCACGACGGGGACATCCCCGTCGACGTACCACCGGCTGCCCACCAGACACAGCGGCACCAGCACCGCCACGACCGGCAGATAGGACACGAACAGCGCCAGGTGCCAGTGCGCCCCGACCCAGGCGAGCGAGGCCCCCACGATCCCGCCGAGACTGAACACCGCGTGGAAGCTCAGCATGATGCTGCGCCCGTACGACCGCTGCAGACTCACCCCGAGCATGTTCATGGACGCGTCGAGCATGCCGACGGCGAGCCCGAAGGCGGCGAGCGAGACGCCCAGTTCGAGGGTCGAGTCCCCGGCACCCACGCCGAGGAGCGCCAGGAGCACCACGGGTTGGGCGAACCGCAGCAGCCGGCTGGGCCGTATTCGCTTCACCAGGTGCTCGGTGGAGACGCTTCCGACCCCGGCGAGGATCGGCACAGCGGCCAGGAAGGCCGGCAGCAGCGCGTCGGAGACGCCGTACCGGTCCTGGATGGCGGGGATCCGCGTCACCAGCAGAGCGAAGGCGGCACCTTGCGCGAAGAAGCTGAACGCCAGCGAGGCCCTACCGCGCCGCAGCACATCTGTCATGGCGGCGAGCGTAGGGCCCCGGCGTACTCGTGGGTAGATCCAGCCAAAGATGAATTTCCCTCAGCTTTAGCGGGCGAGGGCGACCTCGGGCCGCGCGGGGACACAGGTCCTCGTCTCGGCGATCAGCATCCGGGCCATCGGGCCGGCCCCGATCGCCCCGCTGACCAGGAAGGCCACCGCCATCGACACGACCATGACCACGGACCCGAGCCACACCATCGTGTCCACCGGCAGCGTGTACGCCCCCACGACCCGCAGCACGCACTCCGTCAGCAGGACGACGCCCCACACCACGGAGAACCGCCGCTCGGCCCGCCGGAAGTCCGCCGACCCGCCCTGGAGCCGCGCCCAGGCGTCCTCCCGCTCGGCGATCCCCTTCACCAGCCAGGGCTTCATGCCGGCGGTCATCATCGGCTTCCCGAGGGCGACGGACACGAGGATGCCGATGCCGACCACACTGCTGACCCCGCTGTCCTTGGCGAGCATCAGCCGCGGATCACCGGCGACGAAGCTGAGCAGCAGCCCGACGACGTTGACCACCAGGATGAGGGCGGCCAGCCCGTTGACCGTCCGCTCCCTCACCACACTCCAGCCGGTCCGCACGGCAGGGACGACACTGCCGAGGCCCAACGCCGTCAACGTGCTCGTCCCGAGCCCGTCCTTGAACAGGTAGTACGCCCCGATCGGCACAGCCACGTCCACGATCAGAGGAGCCAGGTTCGCGCGCTTCGAGTTCGTCTTCGTCGTCATGCCCTCAGCTTCTCGTCCGGCGAGGGGCGGCCAGTAGAAACGATCGTCCGGACCTCGGCATGACAAATGTCAGACCAGCAGGTCCACCAACTCACCCATGTCGGAGAACAGCTGGGTGGCCCCGGCCAGCTTCGCGGCGGGCGTCATCGCGGTGAACCCGTACACGTCCATCCCCGCCGCGTTGGCGGCCTGCACCCCGAGCGGACTGTCCTCGACCACCACACACCGCGCCGGCTCGACCCCCATCCGCGCGGCGGCATGCAGAAACAGGTCCGGCGCGGGCTTCCCCCGCCCCACATCCTCCGAGCTGAAGATCCGCGCGTCCTCGAACCACCGGTCAAGCCCGGCCGCCCGATGCCCCACCCGGATCCGCGCATGACTCCCGGAGGACGCGACACAGTACGGCACCCCGTCCGCCGTCAGCTTCTCCAGTACGCCGGTGACGCCGGCCACGGCCTGCAACTCCCGCTCGAACGCGGCGAACACCCTCGCGTGGAAGACGTCGTCGAAGTCCGCCGGCAACCGCTGCCCGGTCCGCTCCAGGACGAGCTCATGGATCCGGTGCATGGCGGAACCCATGTAGTCCCGAATGGAGTCCTCGTAGGAGGTCGGATGCCCGAGCTCCGTCAGATAAGCGGCGAGGTGCCGATTGGAAATCGGCTCACTGTCGACGAGAACACCATCATTGTCGAAGATGACAAGGTCATAGCGCATGCCATCGACCCTAAACGCAGAAAACCCCCGTGCCAACGGCACGGGGGTTTTCTCAAAATTTGTTCGGCGGTGTCCTACTCTCCCACAGGGTCCCCCCTGCAGTACCATCGGCGCTGTAAGGCTTAGCTTCCGGGTTCGGAATGTAACCGGGCGTTTCCCTCACGCTATGACCACCGAAACACTATGAGATTAGACCGGAAAAGACACGGTCATTGCCTCAGAACTAACACAGTGGACGCGAGCAAATATGGACAAGCCCTCGGCCTATTAGTACCGGTCACCTCCACCCCTTACAGGGCTTCCAGATCCGGCCTATCAACCCAGTCGTCTACTGGGAGCCTTAACCCCTCAAAGGGGGTGGGAATACTCATCTCGAAGCAGGCTTCCCGCTTAGATGCTTTCAGCGGTTATCCCTCCCGAACGTAGCCAACCAGCCATGCCCTTGGCAGAACAACTGGCACACCAGAGGTTCGTCCGTCCCGGTCCTCTCGTACTAGGGACAGCCCTTCTCAATATTCCTACGCGCGCAGCGGATAGGGACCGAACTGTCTCACGACGTTCTAAACCCAGCTCGCGTACCGCTTTAATGGGCGAACAGCCCAACCCTTGGGACCGACTCCAGCCCCAGGATGCGACGAGCCGACATCGAGGTGCCAAACCATCCCGTCGATATGGACTCTTGGGGAAGATCAGCCTGTTATCCCCGGGGTACCTTTTATCCGTTGAGCGACGGCGCTTCCACAAGCCACCGCCGGATCACTAGTCCCGACTTTCGTCCCTGCTCGACCCGTCGGTCTCACAGTCAAGCTCCCTTGTGCACTTACACTCAACACCTGATTACCAACCAGGCTGAGGGAACCTTTGGGCGCCTCCGTTACTCTTTAGGAGGCAACCGCCCCAGTTAAACTACCCATCAGACACTGTCCCTGATCCGGATCACGGACCCAGGTTAGACATCCAGCACGACCAGACTGGTATTTCAACGACGACTCCACAACCACTGGCGTGGCTGCTTCAAAGTCTCCCAGCTATCCTACACAAGCCGAACCGAACACCAATATCAAACTGTAGTAAAGGTCCCGGGGTCTTTCCGTCCTGCTGCGCGAAACGAGCATCTTTACTCGTAGTGCAATTTCACCGGGCCTATGGTTGAGACAGTCGAGAAGTCGTTACGCCATTCGTGCAGGTCGGAACTTACCCGACAAGGAATTTCGCTACCTTAGGATGGTTATAGTTACCACCGCCGTTTACTGGCGCTTAAGTTCTCAGCTTCGCCACACCGAAATGTGACTAACCGGTCCCCTTAACGTTCCAGCACCGGGCAGGCGTCAGTCCGTATACATCGCCTTACGGCTTCGCACGGACCTGTGTTTTTAGTAAACAGTCGCTTCTCGCTGGTCTCTGCGGCCACCCCCAGCTCACCGAGTAAATCGGATCACCAGTGATGGCCCCCCTTCTCCCGAAGTTACGGGGGCATTTTGCCGAGTTCCTTAACCATAGTTCACCCGAACGCCTCGGTATTCTCTACCTGACCACCTGAGTCGGTTTAGGGTACGGGCCGCCATGAAACTCGCTAGAGGCTTTTCTCGACAGCATAGGATCATCCACTTCACCACAATCGGCTCGGCATCAGGTCTCAGCCTCATGTGCGACGGATTTGCCTATCGCACGGCCTACACCCTTACCCCGGGACAACCACCGCCCGGGATGGACTACCTTCCTGCGTCACCCCATCACTCACCTACTGCAAGTCTGGTCCGTCGGCTCCACCACTCCCCTTTGCCCGAAGGCTCCGGGGCGGCTTCACGGACTTAGCATCGCCTGGTTCGATGTTTGACGCTTCACAGCGGGTACCGGAATATCAACCGGTTATCCATCGACTACGCCTGTCGGCCTCGCCTTAGGTCCCGACTTACCCTGGGCAGATCAGCTTGACCCAGGAACCCTTAGTCAATCGGCGCACACGTTTCCCACGTGTGTATCGCTACTCATGCCTGCATTCTCACTCGTGAACCGTCCACCACTGCCTTCCGGCGCAGCTTCACCCGGCACACGACGCTCCCCTACCCATCACAGCCTCCGTTGGGAGTATTGCTGCAATGACACGACTTCGGCGGTACGCTTGAGCCCCGCTACATTGTCGGCGCGGAATCACTAGACCAGTGAGCTATTACGCACTCTTTCAAGGGTGGCTGCTTCTAAGCCAACCTCCTGGTTGTCTCTGCGACTCCACATCCTTTCCCACTTAGCGTACGCTTAGGGGCCTTAGTCGATGCTCTGGGCTGTTTCCCTCTCGACCATGGAGCTTATCCCCCACAGTCTCACTGCCGCGCTCTCACTTACCGGCATTCGGAGTTTGGCTAAGGTCAGTAACCCGGTAGGGCCCATCGCCTATCCAGTGCTCTACCTCCGGCAAGAAACACACGACGCTGCACCTAAATGCATTTCGGGGAGAACCAGCTATCACGGAGTTTGATTGGCCTTTCACCCCTAACCACAGGTCATCCCCCAGGTTTTCAACCCTGGTGGGTTCGGTCCTCCACGAAGTCTTACCTCCGCTTCAACCTGCCCATGGCTAGATCACTCCGCTTCGGGTCTTGAGCGTGCTACTGAATCGCCCTGTTCGGACTCGCTTTCGCTACGGCTACCCCACCCGGGTTAACCTCGCAACACACCGCAAACTCGCAGGCTCATTCTTCAAAAGGCACGCAGTCACGAGGCAAGCACAAGTGCTTGCCCGACGCTCCCACGGCTTGTAGGCACACGGTTTCAGGTACTATTTCACTCCGCTCCCGCGGTACTTTTCACCATTCCCTCACGGTACTATCCGCTATCGGTCACCAGGGAATATTTAGGCTTAGCGGGTGGTCCCGCCAGATTCACACGGGATTTCTCGGGCCCCGTGCTACTTGGGTGTCTCTCAAACGAGCCGCTGACGTTTCGACTACGGGGGTCTTACCCTCTACGCCGGACCTTTCGCATGTCCTTCGCCTACATCAACGGTTTCTGACTCGTCCTGTCGCCGGCAGACGACAGAAGAGAGATCCCACAACCCCGCATGCGCAACCCCTGCCGGGTCTCACACGCATACGGTTTGGCCTCATCCGGTTTCGCTCGCCACTACTCCCGGAATCACGGTTGTTTTCTCTTCCTGCGGGTACTGAGATGTTTCACTTCCCCGCGTTCCCTCCACATACCCTATGTGTTCAGGTATGGGTGACAGCCCATGACGACTGCCGGGTTTCCCCATTCGGAAACCCCCGGATCAAAGCCTGGTTGACGACTCCCCGGGGACTATCGTGGCCTCCCACGTCCTTCATCGGTTCCTGGTGCCAAGGCATCCACCGTGCGCCCTTAAAAACTTGGCCACAGATGCTCGCGTCCACTGTGCAGTTCTCAAACAACGACCAGCCACCCATCACCCCCAACCTGAGCTGGAGTTCACTGGGGCCGGCATCGAAGCACAACCTTGCGGCCGCTACTTCAGACACCCAACAGCGTGCCCGGCCCACTCGCCTCTCCACTCATCCGTTCCACGCCGAAGCAGTACTAGGAAGATGAAGACGATCAAGTGTGCCGAATAATCAACGTTCCACCCATGAGCTGACCGTGCAGAACATTTGCCTGCAATCAGTACTGTGCTCCTTAGAAAGGAGGTGATCCAGCCGCACCTTCCGGTACGGCTACCTTGTTACGACTTCGTCCCAATCGCCAGTCCCACCTTCGACAGCTCCCTCCCACAAGGGGTTGGGCCACCGGCTTCGGGTGTTACCGACTTTCGTGACGTGACGGGCGGTGTGTACAAGGCCCGGGAACGTATTCACCGCAGCAATGCTGATCTGCGATTACTAGCAACTCCGACTTCATGGGGTCGAGTTGCAGACCCCAATCCGAACTGAGACAGGCTTTTTGAGATTCGCTCCACCTCACGGTATCGCAGCTCATTGTACCTGCCATTGTAGCACGTGTGCAGCCCAAGACATAAGGGGCATGATGACTTGACGTCGTCCCCACCTTCCTCCGAGTTGACCCCGGCGGTCTCCTGTGAGTCCCCATCACCCCGAAGGGCATGCTGGCAACACAGGACAAGGGTTGCGCTCGTTGCGGGACTTAACCCAACATCTCACGACACGAGCTGACGACAGCCATGCACCACCTGTACACCGACCACAAGGGGGGCACTATCTCTAATGCTTTCCGGTGTATGTCAAGCCTTGGTAAGGTTCTTCGCGTTGCGTCGAATTAAGCCACATGCTCCGCTGCTTGTGCGGGCCCCCGTCAATTCCTTTGAGTTTTAGCCTTGCGGCCGTACTCCCCAGGCGGGGAACTTAATGCGTTAGCTGCGGCACCGACGACGTGGAATGTCGCCAACACCTAGTTCCCACCGTTTACGGCGTGGACTACCAGGGTATCTAATCCTGTTCGCTCCCCACGCTTTCGCTCCTCAGCGTCAGTAATGGCCCAGAGATCCGCCTTCGCCACCGGTGTTCCTCCTGATATCTGCGCATTTCACCGCTACACCAGGAATTCCGATCTCCCCTACCACACTCTAGCTAGCCCGTATCGAATGCAGACCCGGGGTTAAGCCCCGGGCTTTCACACCCGACGTGACAAGCCGCCTACGAGCTCTTTACGCCCAATAATTCCGGACAACGCTTGCGCCCTACGTATTACCGCGGCTGCTGGCACGTAGTTAGCCGGCGCTTCTTCTGCAGGTACCGTCACTTTCGCTTCTTCCCTGCTGAAAGAGGTTTACAACCCGAAGGCCGTCATCCCTCACGCGGCGTCGCTGCATCAGGCTTTCGCCCATTGTGCAATATTCCCCACTGCTGCCTCCCGTAGGAGTCTGGGCCGTGTCTCAGTCCCAGTGTGGCCGGTCGCCCTCTCAGGCCGGCTACCCGTCGTCGCCTTGGTGAGCCGTTACCTCACCAACAAGCTGATAGGCCGCGGGCTCATCCTTCACCGCCGGAGCTTTCAACCACCACGGATGCCCGTGGCAGTGGTATCCGGTATTAGACCCCGTTTCCAGGGCTTGTCCCAGAGTGAAGGGCAGATTGCCCACGTGTTACTCACCCGTTCGCCACTAATCCCCACCGAAGTGGTTCATCGTTCGACTTGCATGTGTTAAGCACGCCGCCAGCGTTCGTCCTGAGCCAGGATCAAACTCTCCGTGAATGTTTACCCGTAATCGGGTTTGCACATCACGAGAGCGGAACCGCCACCGGAATAGGGCGGCAGTTCTCAGCGTCCTCGCTGTGTTTTCTTCAAAGGAACCTCGCCCCAGCAGATGCTGGAGACGGGGTATCAACATATCTGGCGTTGATTTTTGGCACGCTGTTGAGTTCTCAAGGAACGGACGCTTCCTTTGTACTCACCCTCTCGGGCTTTCCTCCGGGCTTTTCCCTTCGGTCTTGCGTTTCCGACTCTATCAGACCGTTTCCGGTTCCGATTTCCTCGGTGCTTTCCAGGTTCCCGCTTCCGCGTTTCCCTTTCCGGCGGCTCCGACTCTATCAGATCCTTTCGGGCCTGATTCCCAGTCAGAGGGGCTTGCCTTCCCGGCTGTTGGGCCGTTCCGACGAGTCAGACTTTAGCGGATTCCCGGCTCCCGAGCTAATCGGGGGCCACCGTCCTTTCGAACGTGGATTCCTCATTTCGCGAATACGCACGCCAATGCAGCGACGGCAGACAGAGCGACTGTCGTCGTTTGTTGGCTGGTACCTGCGGAATGGCTGTCCGGGGACCGACCGGAGTCGGCGCTCACGTCGGACAACTCGGAGAACACTACGTACCGGGCTGGGGAGTGTCAACCCAGGTCCGGACGGGCCCCTGACGGCGTAGGCTGGCAGGCATGACAACGCGTACGTGCACCCAGCAGTGGTGGGCCGCCTGAAGGCGGCCGTCAGCACGTATGCACTCAACGGCCGCCGTCCCGGCGGCCGTTCGCGTATCTCCCTCCAGGACTCCTGAGGGTCGGCCGGCCGGGGACGGCGGTCTCGACCAGGAGGTGGAGAGATGACGCGGGTCTTCAGCGGGGTCAAGCCGACGGGGCATCTGACGCTGGGGAACTACCTGGGAGCCATGCGGCAGTGGGCCGCGGTCGACCAGCACCGGGCGGAGTCGCTGTTCTGCATCGTCGACCTGCACGCCCTGACCGTCGACCATGATCCGGCGCGGGTGCGTCGGCTGAGTCGGCAGGCGGCGACGCTGCTGCTCGCGTCGGGGCTGGATCCGGAGCTGTGCACGGTGTTCGTCCAGAGTCATGTGGACGAGCACGCGCGGCTGTCGTACGTGCTGGAGTGCGTGGCCACGGACGGCGAGATGCGGCGGATGATCCAGTACAAGGAGAAGGCCGCTCGGGAGCGGACTCGGGGCGGGAGTGTGCGGCTGTCGCTGCTGACGTATCCCGTGCTGATGGCGGCGGACATCTTGGCGTACGGGGCGGACGAGGTGCCCGTCGGGGACGATCAGGCTCAGCATGTGGAGCTGACGCGGGATCTGGCGGTGCGCTTCAACCAGCGGTACGGCTACACGTTCGTGGTGCCCCGGGCCACGGTGCCCAGTGTGGGTGCGCGGGTCATGAACCTTCAGGAGCCCTCGTCGAAGATGGGCAAGTCCGACGACTCCGGGCCGGGCATCGTCTATCTGCTCGACGAGCCCGATGTCGTACGGAAGAAGGTCATGCGCGCCGTGACCGACAGCGGGCGGGACGTCGTGTACGACCGGGAGGCCCGGCCGGGCCTGGCGAATCTGCTGGAGATCCTCGCGTCCTGCACGGGTGGGAACCCATCGGAGCTGAGCGGTGTATATGAGTCGTACGGCGCCTTGAAGAAGGACACCGCCGAGGCCGTGGTCGAGGTCTTGAGGCCCGTGCAGGAGAAACACAAGGAGTTGTGCGCGGATCCTGGCTATGTGGAGGGGGTGTTGCGGGATGGCGCGGAGAGGGCGCGGGCGATGGCCCGGCCGACCGTCGATGCCGCTTATCGCGCGATCGGGCTGCTTCCCGCCCCATCGGATACGGCTGCTTCGGATACCGCCGCTCCTGATACGGCTGCTCCGGATACGGCTGCTGTGGACAGCGGAGCGACGCTCGACAGCAGTGGCGTGCTGAAAGCTGCCCGGTAGGCACGGGGGCTCGCCGACGATGCCGTGGGAGCGGTGGCCGTGGCGGCGACCGCTCCCGGTGGGCGTCAGTCCTTCTTGCCCGAGGCCAGTGCGCGGCTGCGGTCGCGGGCGGCTTCGAGGGCGGCGATGAGGGCGGCGCGTACTCCGTGGTTCTCGAGTTCGCGGATGGCGTTGATGGTGGTGCCCGCGGGGGACGTGACGTTCTCGCGGAGCTTCACCGGGTGTTCGCCGCTGTCGCGGAGCATGGTGGCGGCGCCGATCGCGGACTGGACGATCAGGTCGTGGGCCTTGTCGCGGGGCAGGCCGAGCAGGATTCCGGCGTCAGTCATGGCTTCGACCAGGTAGAAGAAGTAGGCCGGTCCGGAGCCGGACAGGGCGGTGCAGGCGTCCTGCTGGGACTCGGGGACGCGGAGCGTCTTGCCGACGGCGCCGAAGATCTCCTCGGTGTGGGCGAGGTGGTCGGCGGTGGCGTGGGAGCCGGCGGAGATGACGGACATGGCCTCGTCGACCAGGGCCGGGGTGTTGGTCATGACGCGGACGACCGGGGTGCCCGTGGCGAGGCGCTCCTCGAAGAAGGAGGTGGGGATGCCGGCTGCGCCGCTGATGACCAGGCGGTCGGCCGGGACGTGCGGGGCGAGCTCGTCGAGGAGGGCGCCCATGTCCTGCGGTTTGACCGTGAGGATCAGGGTGTCGGCGGTCTTGGCGGCTTCCGGGTTGGTGACCGGGGTGACTCCGTAGCGGCTGCGGAGTTCCTCGGCTCGCTCGGGGCGGCGGGCGGTGACCAGGAGGTCGGCCGGGGCCCAGCCGGCGCGGATCATTCCGCTGAGCAGGGCTTCGCCGATCTTGCCGGTGCCGAGGACTGCGACTTTCTGGCTCATGCCGTTCAGTCTGGCACCGGGCCGGGGAGTGCAGGGCGGATGTCCGGTGGGCGGGACATGGGTGCGGTGGCTGTGCCGGGCCGGCCTAGGCGGTCCTGCGCCTCAGTGTCGCCGCCCCCAGTCCGAGGACCAGCAGTGCGCAGCCCGCCACGATCAGCACGTCACGGACGAAGGTCGCTGTCATGTCGGTGTGCCTGAGGACCTCGTTCATGCCGTCGACGGCGTAGGACATGGGCAGGACGTCGGAGATGGTCTCCAGGACCGGGTGCATGTTGTCGCGCGGGGTGAAGAGGCCGCAGAGGAGGAGCTGGGGGAAGATCACGGCCGGCATGAACTGGACGGCCTGGAACTCGGAGGCCGCGAAGGCGGAGACGAACAGGCCGAGAGCGGTGCCGAGCAGCGCGTCGAGCAGGGCGACGAGCAGCAGGAGCCAGGGGCTGCCGACGACGTCGAGGCCGAGGAACCAGACGGCGAGACCGGTGGCGAGGGCGGACTGGATGATCGCGAGGGTGCCGAAGGCGAGGGCGTAGCCGGCGATGAGGTCGCCCTTGCCGAGGGGCATCGCGAGGAGGCGTTCGAGGGTGCCGGAGGTGCGTTCGCGCAGGGTGGCGATGGAGGTGACGAGGAACATCGTGATCAGCGGGAAGATCCCGAGGAGGGAGGCGCCGATGCTGTCGAACGTGCGCGCGCTGCCGTCGAAGACGTAGCGCAGCAGGAACAGCATCAGACACGGGATGAGGATCATCATCGCGATGGTGCGCGGGTCGTGACGGAGCTGGCGCAGGACCCGGGCCGCGGTGGCGGTGGTGCGGGAGAGGTTGAGGGCGCTGGTGGGGGCGGGCGCGAGGTCCGGCGCGGGCGTGGTGGTCGTGGTCATCGCGTGTGCTCCTTGGTGCGGCTTGCCTCGACGGCCTGGTCGACGAGGTGGAGGAAGGCCTCCTCGACCGTGTCGGAGTGGGTGCGGGTGCGGAGGGCCTCGGGGGTGTCGTCGGCGAGGATCTCGCCTTCGCGCATGAGGAGGAGGCGGTGGCAGCGCTCGGCCTCGTCCATGACGTGGGAGGAGATGAGGAGGGTGGCGCCGCGGCGGGCGGCGATGTCGTGGAAGAGGTTCCAGAGGTCGCGGCGCAGGACGGGGTCGAGACCGACGGTGGGTTCGTCGAGGACGAGGAGTTCGGGGGCGCCGAGGAGGGCGACGGCGAGGGAGACGCGGCTGCGCTGGCCGCCGGAGAGGTTGCCCGCGAGGGAGTCGGCGTGGGAGGCGAGGTCCACGTCGTCGATGGCTCGGCTGACGTCGGAGTGGCGGCGGTCGGCTGCGGCGCGGCCGGGGGCGAGGATCGCCGCGAAGTAGTCGAGGTTCTGGCGGACGGTCAGGTCGTCGTAGACGGAGGGGGCTTGGGTGACGTAGCCGATGCGGGTGCGCAGGGTGGGGTGGCCGGCGGGGTGGCCGAGGACGTCGAGGGTGCCGGTGACCTTGGCCTGGGTGCCGACGATGGAGCGCATCAGGGTGGACTTGCCACAGCCGGAGGGGCCGAGGAGGCCGGTGATCTGGCCGCGTGGGACGTCGAAGGCGAGGCCGCGCAGGACGGTGCGGGGGCCTCGGACGACGGTGAGGCCGTCGGCGTGGACGGCGGGGGTGGCAGGTCCTTGGTCCGTGCTGTCGGCGGGTGGCCCGGACTCTTTATTCATCATGCGATGAATAATCCTCCGGGGCGCCGGAGCAGTCAAGCGTGCGGGCGCGGCGGCCCGGAGGGTGGGCCGCCGCGCGGGGTCAGGCGTTGCGGGCGACCAGCAGCTCGACGTCGTACGTCTCCTCGACGGTCCCGTCGGGGAACAGCTCCAGCAGGATCCGGCGCTCCTCGGTCAGGAAGGTGCCCGCGTGCTCCTCGCCCGCGACGAGGAACAGGGAGTGGCTGCCGATGTTGGCGAGGTGGGTGTCGACGGGCACCTGGCGGCTCCAGCGGACCACTCGGTGGGTGAAGTCGAGGCGGCCCGTGGGGTCGGCGAGGGCGGACCGGGCTCCGTTGCCGTTCACCTCGACGGCCGGATGGGCGCCGTAGTCCTTGAAGTGCTCGGCGACCCGGTCGACCTGGCCGGCGATCCAGTCGACGTCGAGGGCGTAGGTGTTCCACCACAGGGCCAGCGCACCGCCCGGTCGCAGGACGCGGCAGGCTTCCGGGACCGCGCGGGCGGGATCGGTCCAGTGCCAGGACTGGGCGTAGGTGAGGAGGTCGGCCGAGTCGGTGAGGAGGGGGAGGTCGTTGCCGTCGCCCCTGATGATCGGGATGCCGGGGTGAGTACGGCGGAACTGCTCGGCCATGCCGTCGCCGGGTTCGACCGCGACGACCTCGGCGCCCCGGGCGTGCAGCAGGGCGGTCGCTATGCCGGTACCGGCCCCGATGTCGGCGACCCGGGCGCCGGTGAGGGTGCGCCCGGCGAGTTCCTCGATCGCGTCGAGGAGGGCGGGAGGGTAGGAGGGGCGGTTGGCGGCGTACTGGGCGGCGGCGGCGTTGAAGGAGTGGGCGCGGGCGGTGTGGAAGGAGGCGGTCATGAGGCCATGGTGGCCGGATCGGGGGCAGGGGGCGGTGAGTTCTCGGTGAGAGACGCGGCGCGCTGCAGGGCCGGGGCCCGGGAGTTGTCAGCGGCGGCGCTTCTTCTTCGAGGGGTTGCCCGTGCGGCGGGCGCCGCGCTTCTCGTGCTCCCTGCGTGCGGCCTCGTACTCCTGCCGGTGCAGTTTCTCGCCCGGGGCCTCCGTGAGGGACCGGAAGAAGTACGCCAGGAGGGACCCGACGAACCCGATGGTCAGCAGGCCGCGGAGGGAGGCCTGGCGGGCCGGGTCGGGGCGGACGCCGAAGCCGCCCCAGGTGGTGCGGAAGGCCAGCGCGCTGCAGATCGCGAACATCGCCACGACGAGGACGGTCACGAAGCTGCCGGAGTCGGCGATCCGGATGCCCTCGTAGGCGAAGCGGAGGATCAGGCAGGAGGCGACGGCGGCTGCGAGGGAGCCCACGGCGACGCCGACGCGGCGGAGGGCGTAGCCGTCACGGTGGTCCACCCAGGTGGTGCCGAAGAAACGGATCGGCTCGGGGCGGGGTCCGCCGCCCGGGGAGCCCGCGGGGATGTCCTGGGTGCCGGATTCGTCGCTCACGGGACGATTATGGCTCCGGGACGGGCGCGGGCTCCCTTCGGGTGCCGGCGTCAGCCGCAGCGCGAGGCGACGTAGCCGTCGCTGCCGGTGAGCACATAGGCGTCCGAGACGAACTCGCCGTTGGCGATGTTGTCCCAGATGTTCGAGGTGCCGTACGGCCCGACCACCGAGGTCCCAGGCGTCTGGCAGTAGATGGCGACCCGCGCCCCCTCGGGCAGGACGCGGACGATGCCGTACTGGGTGCCTGGGCCGCGGCGGACGTTGAGGCGGTAGCCCGGTGCAACCGAGTAGTAGTGCACGCCTGTGGCGGCTGTCGTGGCGACGGCCTCGCTCTTGCCGCCCTCGACTTCTTCGACGCGGTCAACAGACATCGGATTTCCCCCCGTTCGGTCCCCATGACTGCCATGGGGACCCGTTGATTCCCCTGAATCACGCCATGAAACATATGTACGCAACTCGCACGCGGACACTAGCAAGCCGCCTCTGTCCCGTACGAGTCATCGCATAGGCTCCGTGTGTCGCGCGCGCCGACGATCAGCACGGGGGTGGTTCCATGGCGCCACAGGGCAACACCGGAACGGGCGCGGAAGCGGAACTTCCCGAGTACGCCGGTCACTACCGCCTGGACTCATGTCTCGGGTCCGGTGGGATGGGTGTCGTGCACGTCGCGCGCAGCACCTCGGGGATGAAGCTCGCGGTGAAGGTCGTACACACCGAGTTCGCCAAGGATCCCGAGTTCAGGGGGCGTTTCCGGCAGGAGGTGGCCGCGGCGCGGAAGGTGAGCGGGGCGTTCACCGCCTCCGTCGTCGACGCCGATCCCGATGCCGAGCGGCCCTGGATGGCCACCCTGTTCATCCCCGGCCCGACACTCTCCGACCATGTGAAGCGGAACGGGCCCATGCCGCCCGCGGAGTTGCGCAGGCTCATGGCCGGGCTCGCCGAGGCACTGCGCGACATCCATCGCGTCGGGGTGGTCCACCGGGACCTCAAGCCGAGCAACGTGCTGCTCGCGGACGACGGCCCCAAGGTCATCGACTTCGGCATTTCTCGGCCAAAGGACAGTGAACTTCGCACCGAGACGGGGAAGTTGATCGGGACGCCGCCGTTCATGGCGCCGGAGCAGTTCCGGCGGCCGAGGGAGGTCGGGCCCGCGGCCGACATCTTCGCCCTGGGTTCCGTGATGGTTCACGCGGCCACCGGGCGCGGGCCGTTCGACTCCGACAGTCCCTATGTCGTCGCCTACCAGGTGGTGCACGACGAGCCGGATCTGACCGGCGTCCCCGCGAATCTCGCACCGCTGATCACGCGGTGTCTCGCCAAGGAGCCCGAGGACAGGCCCACGCCGGACGAGTTGATGCGGGAGCTGCGGTCGGTCGCGGCCTCGTACGACACCCAGGCGTTCATACCGGCGCAGCGCACGGTCGACGTCCCGGTGCCCGAGCGGAAGGCCGAGGGTCCGGTACGGCGGCACGAGCGGGTCCTGCGCAGGGGCGTGCTGCTCGCCGCCGGTGCGCTTGTCCTCGTCGCGGGCGGGGTGCTCGCCTCGATCCAGCTGCTCGGCGACGGACAGCCCGCACCGAAGGACACGACGCCGCGGGCGGGGGCGTCCGCGTCCCGCGCGTGGGAGGCGAAGCCGGTGGCCGAGGGCACGGGCACACCCCAGTGCTCGTACGGGTCGGGAAAACTCCTCTGCGTCCGGGCGGGACTGGTCTACGCGGTCGACCCGGCCGACGGCAGCCTGCTGTGGCGGCATAAGGCCGGCACGACCCGCTGGAGCGTTCCGCCCGCACTGTCCGGCGGCGTGGTGCTGCCGTTGCCCGATTTCGGCAACCGTCTGGAGGCGCTCGATCCCGACACGGGCCGAACGCGCTGGCAGCGGAACGTGCCGACGTACGACGGCACGTGGTCGGCAGGCGGCATGCTGCTGGTCACCCGCGCGGACGGGACGGTGACCGGCGTGGACAGCGCGTCCGGCGACACCAAGTGGAGCAGGAAGGTACCCGGCCACGCCACGCCGGCGTTCTCCACGTTCGCCGGGGACCCGCTGCTGTACGTGACGAGCACCTCCGTCGACGAGTCGACGACCCGGGTCACCGCCGTGGACGCGGCCACGGGTGATGTGCGGTGGGACGAGCGCCTCGACGGCGCACTGACTCCGGTCGGCTCCGAGAGCGGATCCCTCTTCTTCCTCTCCGTCGACCAGGTCTTCGACTACGCCCGCGCCGTCGTCCGCTTCACCCCCGCGTCCGGAGCGACCCGGAAGGTGAGCTTGCCCGTGCCCCGGCAGGGCGCCGAAGCCGCCGTGCACGACGGTGTCGTCTATGTGCTGGCCGCCGGCGGGGCCATGGAGGCCGTCGACGTCGACACGGGTCGGCGGCTGTGGCACCTGGAGACGTCCGTGAGCCGAGGGTCCGTCCCGGTCCCGGACGGCCGTCACGTCTTCGTCGCGGCTTCGGACGGGCGACTGCTCGCGGTGGACGCGCGCAAGGGGACGCTCGCAGGGCAGACCCCGGCACGGCTCGGACCCGACGCGGGCGACGTGGTCGCCACGCTGCCCCGTCCCATCCTCGCCGGCCGGCACGTCTACGCCACCGCCCCCGACGGCACCGTCTTCGCCGTGGCCGCCCGTACGCCGTCCGACTGGTAGGGCACAAAGCAGAAGGGCCGCCCAGCAGGGGCGGCCCCAGGTCTGCCCTGGGCCTCAGCCCAGCTTCGACACGTCCCGCACCGCGCCCTTGTCGGCGCTGGTGGCCATCGCCGCGTAGGCCCGCAGCGCGGCCGAGACCTTGCGCTCGCGGTTCTTCGGGGCGTACACGCCACCCAGAGCCGCCTCGCGGCGGGCGAGCTCGGCGTCGTCGACCAGGAGCTCGATGGTGCGGCCCGGGATGTCGATGCGGATGCGGTCACCGTCCTCGACGAGGGCGATGGTGCCGCCCGCTGCCGCCTCCGGGGAGGCGTGGCCGATGGACAGGCCCGAGGTGCCACCGGAGAAACGGCCGTCGGTGACCAGGGCGCAGGCCTTGCCGAGGCCACGGCCCTTCAGGTACGAGGTCGGGTAGAGCATCTCCTGCATGCCGGGGCCGCCCTTGGGGCCCTCGTAGCGGATGACGACGACGTCGCCCTCCTTGACCTGCTGGGTGAGGATCTTCTGGACGGCCTCCTCCTGGGACTCGCAGACGACCGCGGGACCCTCGAACGTCCAGATCGACTCGTCGACGCCGGCCGTCTTCACGACACAGCCGTCGACCGCGAGGTTGCCCTTGAGGACCGCCAGGCCGCCGTCCTTGGAGTAGGCGTGCTCGACGCTGCGGATGCAGCCCTCGGCCGCGTCCTCGTCCAGGGACGCCCAGCGCTCGGACTGGGAGAAGGCCTCGGCGGAGCGGACGCAGCCGGGGGCCGCGTGCCACAGTTCCAGGGCCTTCGGGGACGGTGAGCCGCCGCGCACGTCCCAGGTCTTGAGCCAGTCCGCGAGGGAGGGGCTGTGAACCGAGTGCACGTCCTCGTTGAGCAGGCCGGCGCGGTGCAGTTCGCCGAGGAGGGCGGGGATGCCGCCGGCGCGGTGCACGTCCTCCATGTAGTACGTGCGGTTCTTCGCCACGTTGGGGGCGACCTTCGCGAGGCAGGGGACACGGCGGGAGACCGCGTCGATCTCGGCCAGGCCGAAGGGGACGCCCGCCTCCTGGGCGGCGGCCAGCAGGTGCAGGATCGTGTTGGTCGAGCCGCCCATGGCGATGTCGAGCGCCATGGCGTTCTCGAAGGCCGCGAAGGTGGCGACGTTGCGCGGCAGGACCGTCTCGTCGTCCTGCTCGTAGTAGCGGCGGGTGATGTCCATGACCGTGTCGGCCGCGTCGACGTAGAGCTGTTTGCGGGCCGTGTGGGTGGCGAGGGTCGAGCCGTTGCCGGGGAGCGAGAGGCCGATGGCCTCCGTCAGGCAGTTCATCGAGTTGGCCGTGAACATGCCGGAACAGCTGCCGCAGGTCGGGCAGGCGTTCTCCTCGATGCGGAGCATGTCCTCGTCGGAGATCTTCTCGTTCACCGCGTCGGACATCGCGTCGACCAGGTCGAGGGTGCGGACCGTGCCGTCGACGAGGGTCGCGCGGCCGGACTCCATCGGGCCGCCGGAGACGAAGACCGTGGGGATGTTGAGCCGCAGCGCGGCGTTCAGCATGCCCGGGGTGATCTTGTCGCAGTTGGAGATGCAGATCAGGGCGTCGGCGCAGTGGGCCTCGACCATGTACTCGACGGAGTCGGCGATCAGGTCGCGGGAGGGGAGGCTGTAGAGCATGCCCCCGTGGCCCATCGCGATGCCGTCGTCGACGGCGATGGTGTTGAACTCGCGCGGGATGCCGCCGGCCGCGACGATCGCCTCGGAGACGATCCGGCCGACCGGCTGGAGGTGGGTGTGGCCCGGCACGAACTCCGTGAAGGAGTTGGCGACCGCGATGATCGGCTTGCGGCCGATGTCCGCACCGGGTACACCGGAGGCGCGCATAAGGGCGCGGGCGCCCGCCATGTTGCGGCCGTGGGTGACTGTGCGGGACCTCAGCTCGGGCATCGTCGCTCGCTCCTTCAGAGACGGTCGTCAGAGACTTCAGAGACGGTCGTATGAGACTTCTGACTGCTAACGAGCGTACGCCGGTCATCCAGGGGTCGGGACAGGGTGTCCGGAATGCGGGACGCCCGTCTCGGAGTCAGGGCCCCGTCAGATGGTTCTGCACGACCGGGGCCACCCGCGCGATGATCTGCTCGATGTCCGTCGACGCCAGCGGCTCCACCTTGATCACGTACCGCAGCATGGCCGTTCCCACGAGCTGGGCCGCCGCGAGTTCGGCCCGCAGTTCCGCGTCCGGCAGGTCGAGCTGGTCGGCGATGCGGCGCAGCAGCTGGGAGGCGACGAGCCTGCGGAAAACGGTGGCGGCGGTCTCGTTGTTCACGGCGGAGCGGACGACCGCGAGGATCGGCAGGCGGGTCGCCGGGTTCTCCCAGACGCCGAAGATGAAGCGGGTCAGGCGCTCCCCTACGTCCTCCAGGGGGCCCTCCGCGAGTGCGTCGGGGGCGCTCAGGGCGGGGGCGGCGGCGACCTCCACGGCCGCCTCGAAGACCTGCTCCTTGGTGCCGAAGTAGTGGTGGACCAGAGCCGGGTCGACCCCGGCGGCCTTGGCGATCCCGCGCACGGACGTCTTCTCGTAGCCCCGCTCGGAGAACTCCTCCCGGGCCGCGACGAGGATCCGGTCCCGGGTACCGGCCGCGTCCGATTCCGTACGCCGCGGCCGGCCACGCTTCCGCGCGGTGACGTCACTCACGGGCGGGGGGCCTTCTGGGCTGCGGAGGTTCTTGGCGGCGGGGGGAGCTGGGGGGCCGGCCGGGTGCGCGGGGCGGGGAGCGGCTGGGAGGTTGCCCGCGCCCGGGTGCGCGGCGCCGGAGGCAGCTGGGAGGATGCCCGGGTGCGTGGCGCCGGAGGCAGCTCGAAGGTCGCCCGGGTGCACGGCGCCGGATACATCTGGAAGGTCGCCCGGGTACGCGGTACCGGGGTCCCCGGCACCGTCGGCATCCGCCGGGCCGCCCCGATCCCGTGCGGTCGGGGCACCTGCACAGCCGCTCGGCTCCCAGCCGGCCGAGGCACCCGCACGTCGGCTCGGATCCCCGGCACCGAGGTCCCCGGCGTTGTCGCTCCTCGCACGGCTGTCCGGATCCCCGGCGCCGCAGGCACCCGCACCGCTGCCTGGACTGCCGACACCCCGGGCGCCTGAACAGCCGCTCGGCTCCCCGTCGGCCGGGGCACCCGCACCTCCGCGTGGCCGTTCATCGTCGCGGCACCTTCACCGAGGAGGCCAGGTGGAGGCGGGTGAAGGCGAGGGCCTCGGCGAGGTCGGCCTCACGTTCGGCGCCGGACATCGCGCGGCGGGTGTTTACCTCGATGACGACATGGCCGTCGAAGCCGGTCAGCGCGAGGCGTTCGAGGAGCTCGGCGCAGGGCTGGCCGCCGCGGCCCGGCACGAGGTGCTCGTCCTTGGCGGAACCCTTGCCGTCGGCGAGGTGGACGTGGCCGAGACGGTCTCCCATCCGGTCGACCATCTGCATCGCGTCGGTCCGGGAGGTCGCCGCGTGGCTGAGGTCGATCGTGAAGTGCCGGTAGTCGTCCTTGGTGACGTCCCAGTCCGGGGCGTACGCGAGCATCTCGCGGTCGCGGTAGCGCCAGGGGTACATGTTCTCGACGGCGAACCGTACGTCCGTCTCGTTCGCCATGCGCCAGATCCCGCTGACGAAGTCACGGGCGTACTGGCGCTGCCAGCGGAACGGCGGGTGGACGACGACCGTGCTGGCGCCCAGCTTCTCGGCGGCCGCCCGGGCGCGCTGGAGCTTGACCCACGGGTCCGTGGACCACACCCGCTGTGTGATGAGCAGACAGGGCGCGTGCACGGCGAGTATGGGGATCCCGTGGTAGTCGGAGAGGCGGCGCAGGGCTTCGATGTCCTGGCTGACCGGGTCGGTCCACACCATGACCTCGACGCCGTCGTATCCGAGACGTGCGGCGATCTCGAAGGCCGTCGCCGTCGACTCCGGGTAGACGGAGGCCGTCGAGAGGGCGACCTTCGCATCCGGGATCCGTACGACTGGTTCTGCCACGTCGGTCAGCCTAAGGGGTTCGCGGGGGTGGGTGTGGGGCGCCTATTCGCCGTTGTGGTGTTTGCCACGGGGCGTGTGCGACTCCGCCGCGGTCGCTCGCGCAGCCCCCCGCGCCCCTAGAAGCCCTCCCCCGAACCCATGTGGTCGAGCCGGCGCAGGATCACGCCCTCCCTCAGCGCCCAGGGGCAGATGTCGACCGTCTCGACGCCGAACAGGTCCATCGCGCCCTCGGCCACCAAGGCGCCCGCCAGGAGCTGGTTCGCCCTGCCCTCCGAGACGCCCGGGAGTTCCGCCCGCTGGTCCGTCGTCATGCCGGCCAGCCTCGGGACCCAGGCCTCCAGGGACTCGCGCTTGAGTTCGCGCTGTACGTAGAGACCCTCGGCGGAGCGGGCCGCGCCGGCCAGCCGGGCCAGCTGCTTGAACGTCTTGGAGGTGGCGACCACGTGGTCCGGGGCGCCGAACCGGGCGAACTCGCCGACGGTACGGGCGATCTGGGCACGGACGTGGCGGCGCAGGGCCCTGATGGCGTCCGCGCTCGGGGGGTCCCCGGGGAGCCAGCCCGCGGTGAGGCGGCCCGCGCCGAGCGGCAGGGACACCGCCGCGTCCGGCTCCTCGTCGATGCCGTAGGCGATCTCCAGGGAGCCGCCGCCGATGTCGAGGACCAGGAGCTTGCCGGCCGACCAGCCGAACCAGCGGCGGGCCGCGAGGAAGGTGAGACGGGCCTCGTCGGCGCCGGTGAGGACCTGGAGCTCGACTCCGGTCTCGGCCTTCACGCGCGCGAGGACGTCGTCGGCGTTGCTGGCCTCGCGGACGGCGGAGGTGGCGAACGGGAGCAGGTCCTCGACGCCCTTGTCCTCGGCGGCCTGGAGCGCGTCCTTGACGACGGCGACCAGCTTCTCGACGCCCTTGGGACCGATCGCCCCGGCCTGGTCGAGGAGTTGCGCAAGGCGCAGTTCCGCCTTGTGCGAGTGCGCGGGCAGGGGGCGCGCGCCGGGGTGCGCGTCCACCACCAGCAGGTGCACCGTGTTCGATCCCACGTCGAGGACACCGAGTCTCATGGAGGGAACGCTACTGCCAGCTGGGCGTTCGGCTGTCTCCGGAGGGGCCTCGGGCGACTTACCCTGGACGCGTGCCAAAGACGAAAAAGGTGAAGGACGACAAAACGGCCGTATCTGCCGACGGTCCTTCGCGGGTGAAGCCGCCGAAGCAGTCGCGGAAGGCCATGAAGGCTCTGAAGGACGACGAGAAGGGGCTCGACTTCGCGCGCGCGTGGGTGGAGTTCCCGGATCCGGCGGACGACGAGCAGGTCTTCCGCTGCGATCTGACGTGGCTGACCTCTCGGTGGAACTGCATCTTCGGCAGCGGCTGCCAGGGCATCCAGGCGGGCCGGGCGGACGACGGGTGCTGCACGCTGGGTGCCCACTTCTCCGACGAGGAGGACGAGCAGCGGGTCGCCGAGCACGTGGCGCGACTCACTCCGGACATCTGGCAGCACCACGCCGAGGGCACCCGGGGCGGCTGGGTCTCGGAGGACGAGGACGGCGACCGGCAGACCCGGCCCTTCCAGGGCTCCTGCATCTTCCAGAACCGGCCCGGCTTCCCGGGCGGCCAGGGCTGCTCGCTGCACATCCTGGCGCTGCGGGAGGGCCGCGAGCCGCTGGAGACCAAGCCGGACGTCTGCTGGCAGCTTCCGGTACGGCGGACGTACGAGTGGATCGACCGGCCCGACGACACCCGCGTGCTCCAGGTGTCGATCGGCGAGTACGACCGGCGCGGCTGGGGTTCGGGCGGCCACGACCTGCACTGGTGGTGCACGTCGGCGACCTCGGCACACGGCGCCGGCGACCCGGTCTACGTCTCCTACCGCCCCGAGCTCATCGAGCTGATGGGCAAGGCGGGCTACGACCGCCTCGTCGAGCTGTGCGAGCAACGTCTGGCCTCCCGACTGCCCCTGCTGGCACCGCATCCGGCGGACCCGGCCGGCTGAGCGCCGGGGACCGGACGGCGCCGAGCGCGCCCACCCCCGGGGGTCCACCGCCTCACCTCCGCATCCGCTACGACGCGGACGGGCTCGGACCGTCGCTGCCCGTCGGCGACGGCGTGGGGCTCGCCGGGTCGGACGGGGAGGGGTCCGGCGGGGTCGGGGAGGGTGACGAGGTGGGCGGGTCGCTCGGAGGGGGATCCGAGGGGGCCGTGGGGGTGGGACTGGGCGGGGGTGTCGTCGGGTCGTCGCCGGGGCCGGACGGCGCGGGTGCCGTGCCGTAGCCCTCGATGGTGACGACGGCGCCGGCCGGCGCGATCGCCACGCGCGCGCTCCAGTGGCCGGACGGCTCGCGCAGATGGTCGACGTACACCTTGATCGTCAACGACTCGCCGGGTTTCAGGGTTCCCGAGGACTGGCTGAGGTAGAGCCAGGAGGCACCCGTGGTGGCCGACCAGCGGACCGGGGTGTCGCCGGTGGCGGTGAGGGTGATCAGCGTGGTGTCGCCGTCGTTGGCGGCGCGGACCTCCAGGT
Source organism: Streptomyces sp. SAI-135 (assembly GCF_029893805.1). Lineage (NCBI taxonomy): Bacteria > Bacillati > Actinomycetota > Actinomycetes > Kitasatosporales > Streptomycetaceae > Streptomyces > Streptomyces sp. SAI-135. Next base: position 5,229,015 of record NZ_JARXYP010000002.1, on the reverse strand, counting down.
GCCCGGCGCCCTTCCGGCCGGCGCCGGCGACGCTCACGACCTCCACCGAGACGTCGGGCCGGCCGTCCTTGGCGAAGCGGTTGCCGGGCTTGGCGCTCGCGTTGCCCGCGTTCTGGTAGCCGCCGCTGGCCGCCACGCCGTCCAGGCTGTCGGGGCCGTGCGCCTCGCTGGCACTGGTGGAGTGGCCGTCGGCCCCTTCGCCGGGGCCGCCCCGGTAGGCGGCCCACAGGGCGAGCACGGGGGCGGCGACGACCGTGGCGACGACGGTCGTGGTGACGGCACGCGCGCGCAGGCGGTCGCGGCGGGCGGCCCGGTCCTTGGGGTCCATGGGGAAGCCGCGCCGGTCGAAGCGGGGCACGGCGGCGCCACGCGCGCGTGGGGGGTGCGCCGACGCCGTGGGCAGGGCCGCACGGGGCGCCTCCAGGACGGGCAGCTCGGCGGGCGTGGTCATGGCCCCGGGCCAGCGGCCGGGGATCGCGCGCTCGGCACTGCGGCGGCAGCGCGGGCAGTCGTCGACGTGGCGCACGAGTTCGCGGCGCAGGGCGGAGCTGAGCACGAACTGGCTGTCGCCGGTGAGCCGCGCCACGCCCGGACAGTCACCGGTCTCGACGACGGCGAGGGCCGCGCGCGTGCGCTCGACCTCGCAGGCGGCGGAGGCGAGCAGTTCGCGGGCGCCGGCGAGGTCCATGCCGAGGACGGCGGCGACCTCGTGGGCGGCGAGGTGGTGGCGCACGGCGAGTTCGAGCGCCTCGCGCTGCTCGGGGGTCGTTCCGGCCGCCTCCGGCCAGGCCAGCAGCGCGAGTTCGCGGCGCCGGGCCTCCAGGACGTCCTCGGCGACCGGGGGTTCGGCGGGCTGCCGGGCGGCTCCGTGACGGCCCGCCGCGTGCGTGGCCTGACGTTTCTGCTTGGCCTCGGCCAGCTTGCGCAGACAGGCCCAGCGGGCCAGCGCGTACAGCCACGCCCTGCGGTCGCCGGCCGCGTCAGGACCGCCGCGCTTGTCGGCGAGCACGACGACGTCACCGAGGGCGGCGGTCGCCGCGTCGTGGTCGCACAGCACCGACATGCAGTAGGTGAACAGGCCGTCCAGGTACGGCTCGTAGCGCGCGGGCGGCCGCTGTGCCGGCGTGCGCGCCGCACCGCGGTCGCGCTCCTGCCGTTGCGCCCGGTGCGCGCCGGTGGTGCGGGTCGAGGTCTGCGGACTGCTGCTCATCATCCGTGGACCGTAGGGGGCGGAAGATGGCCCCTTCCTGCGCCTTGAGCACTTTTACTCCGTACGGGTGAAACGATCCCTCAATAGGGGACAGGAACCCTCGATTCCATGGCTCGTTCCCGTCGTGACGTGGCCGATTCATGTGCCGGGGACAGGGGCGGCGCCGGCTGCCGGGGCGCGAGCCGTCCGGTGGGCGGCGGCCGCGTTGTCAGTGCCGGCGGTTACGGTTCGTGCATGGCCACCCGTACGAAGTCCGCCAAGGAGCGCCCGTCCTACCGCTGCACCGAGTGCGGCTGGCAGACGGCCAAGTGGCTCGGTCGCTGCCCCGAGTGCCAGGCCTGGGGGACGATCGAGGAGTACGGCGCGCCCGCGGTGCGTACGACCACACCCGGCCGCGTCACCACCTCCGCCGTGCCCATCGGCCAGGTCGACGGCCGCCAGGCCGCCGCCCGCTCCACCGGTGTGCCCGAGCTGGACCGGGTGCTCGGCGGCGGACTGGTGCCCGGCGCGGTGGTGCTCCTGGCGGGCGAGCCCGGCGTCGGCAAGTCCACCCTGCTGCTGGACGTGGCGGCCAAGTCGGCGAGCGACGAGCACCGCACGCTCTATGTGACCGGCGAGGAGTCCGCGAGCCAGGTCCGGCTGCGTGCCGACCGCATCGGCGCGATCGACGACCACCTGTATCTCGCCGCCGAGACCGACCTGTCCGCGGTGCTCGGACATCTGGACGCGGTGAAGCCGTCGCTGCTGATCCTCGACTCCGTGCAGACGGTGGCCTCCCCGGAGATCGACGGCGCCCCCGGCGGCATGGCCCAGGTGCGCGAGGTGGCCGGGGCACTGATCCGGGCCTCCAAGGAGCGCGGGATGTCCACCCTCCTGGTGGGCCATGTCACCAAGGACGGCGCGATCGCAGGGCCGCGTCTGCTGGAGCACCTCGTGGACGTGGTCCTGAGCTTCGAGGGCGACCGCCACGCGCGCCTCAGGCTCGTACGGGGCGTCAAGAACCGCTACGGCGCCACCGACGAGGTCGGCTGCTTCGAACTGCACGACGAGGGCATCACGGGCCTCGCCGACCCGAGCGGACTTTTCCTGACACGTCGTGACGAACCGGTCCCCGGCACCTGTCTCACCGTCACCCTGGAGGGCCGCCGCCCCCTGGTGGCCGAGGTCCAGGCGCTCACCGTCGACTCGCAGATCCCCTCGCCCCGCCGCACCACCTCGGGCCTGGAGACCTCCCGCGTCTCGATGATGCTCGCCGTCCTGGAGCAGCGCGGCCGGATCAGCGCGCTCGGCAAGCGCGACATCTACTCCGCGACGGTCGGCGGGGTAAAGCTTTCGGAACCTGCCGCGGACCTGGCGGTCGCCCTCGCCCTGGCGTCGGCGGCGAGTGACACCCCGCTGCCCAAGAACCTCGTTGCGATCGGCGAAGTGGGCCTCGCGGGCGAGGTCAGACGGGTCACGGGCGTCCAGCGCAGGCTCTCCGAGGCCCACCGTCTGGGCTTCACGCACGCGCTCGTCCCGGGCGATCCCGGCAAGATCCCGGCCGGCATGAAGGTGCTGGAAGTGGCGGACATAGGGGACGCCCTGAGGGTCCTTCCGCGCTCGCGTCGGCGAGAGGCCCCGCGGGACGCGGAGGACCGCCGGTAGACTTTGCCCTGGTCTCGCCCGTCCGTACGAACCGCATGTGCGACACGGGAGCGCCCAAGACCCCGCGACCGGAGGAGAGCAGTGGCAGCCAACGACCGGGCAGCAGCTCCCGGAAAGTCCGGTGGGAGTGCCGGTTCCGATGGCCTGATGCGCGCCTCCCTGAGCGCCGTGGCCCCCGGCACCGCCTTGCGCGACGGCCTCGAGCGGGTGCTGCGCGGCAACACCGGCGGACTCATCGTGCTCGGCTTCGACAAGACGGTGGAGACGATGTGCACGGGCGGTTTCGTCCTGGACGTCGAGTTCGCGGCCACGCGTCTGCGTGAGCTGTGCAAGCTGGACGGCGGCATCGTGCTCTCGTCCGACCTGTCGAAGATCCTGCGGGCGGGCGTGCAGTTCGTGCCCGACGCGACGATCCCGACGGAGGAGACGGGCACCCGGCACCGCACCGCGGACCGGGTGAGCAAGCAGGTCGGCTTCCCGGTGGTCTCGGTCTCCCAGTCGATGCGTCTCATCGCCCTGTACGTCGACGGCCAGCGCCGGGTCCTGGAGGACTCGGCGGCGATCCTGTCCCGCGCGAACCAGGCCCTGGCGACCCTGGAGCGCTACAAGCTCCGCCTCGACGAGGTCGCCGGGACCCTCTCCGCGCTGGAGATCGAGGACCTCGTGACGGTCCGGGACGTCTCAGCCGTGGCCCAGCGCCTGGAGATGGTCCGCCGCATCGCGACCGAGATCGCCGAGTACGTGGTCGAGCTCGGCACGGACGGACGCCTGCTCGCCCTCCAGCTCGACGAGTTGATCGCGGGCGTGGAGCCGGAACGCGAACTGGTGGTCCGGGACTACGTCCCCGAGCCCACCGCCAAGCGCTCCCGCACGGTCGACGAGGCGCTGTACGAACTGGACGCCCTGACCCACGCCGAGCTCCTCGAACTCCCCACCGTGGCCCGTGCCCTGGGCTACACCGGCTCCCCCGAGGCGATCGACTCGGGCGTCTCCCCCCGCGGTTTCCGCCTCCTGGCCAAGGTCCCCCGCCTGCCGGGCGCGATCATCGACCGCCTGGTGGAGCACTTCGGCGGCCTCCAGAAGCTCCTGGCGGCCAGCGTCGACGACCTCCAGACGGTGGACGGAGTCGGCGAGGCAAGGGCACGCAGCGTCCGCGAGGGCCTGTCGAGGCTGGCGGAGAGCTCGATCCTGGAACGGTACGTGTAGGGGCTTTTGGTTCTTCAGGGGCGCGGGGACGGCGCGACCAGCCCCCACGCCCCCGCGGCCGACAAACAGCCGGACGCGGCACCCCCTGGGTCGTCTCAGTCGTTCTCCAGCACGAACGAAGCCTGCACCGTGGAGTACCCGGGCGCCTTGACCTCCACCAGGTAGGTCCCGGCACCAGCCGATCCCGCCGGAGGCGTCGCGCACTGCGGAGCGCTCGGCTTGCGGTCCCACTTGACGGTGTACGTGATGCTGCTTCCGGCCGGAGCCCGGTAGACCAGGTGACCCGCGGTCCTGGGGCAGTCGGCGGACGACCAGTACGCGTCGTCCTCGCCGGCCTGCGTGATCGTCAACACCGCGTTCTTGGGCCCGAGATCGACCTTGCAGTCGCTGCCGGAGGAGTTCGTCGCGGTGAGCAGCAGCGTGGGCGTCTGGTCGGGGTCGTAGGCGTTCTTCAGGCTCCGTACGCTCAACTTCACCGCTCCCGCAGTGCAGTTGGGCAGCGAGGAGCCGGCCGGAAGGGTGTCGCTCTGTCCGACCCCGATGCCCGTACCGCCGCTCCCGGCGCCGCCCGCGGAACCGCCCGCCCCGGCGGAGCCGCCCGTGCCGCCCGCACCGCCGGCACCCGAGCCGCCCCCCGCGGCCGCGCCCGCGCCGGCCGCGGAACCGGAGCCCGATCCCGAACCCGATCCCGAACCCCCGCCGGTGTCCCCGCCGGTCGTCGACTCGTCGCGGCCGCCCGGGGCTTGGCTGATCGCGGGCCCGGAGCCGGAGGGCCCGGGGGTGATCGTCGAGGGGGAGGGATTCTTGTCGTTGGGCCCGTCCGCGCCGTTCTTGCCGCCCCCGCCGCCGGAGCTGACGATCCACGCGATCAGCAGCGCCAGCACGGCTAGGACGGACAGCATGACGGCCCTCCGTCGCCAGTAGATGGAGGAGGGAAGCGGCCCGACCGGATTGCGCAGAGATCCCACGGCGCAAACTGTACGAGAGATCGGCGAGTTCACCGCCCTCACCCGCCGCCGGGCGCCACAACTTTTCAGGATCATCATTCCGGGAACTGACACGTGCCGATCGCGGCGTGTGACCGTATCGGCCCACCGCCTACGGTCCGTGACCACGGACTTCGAGTGCGCCGGGATCCACCGGGACGGCACCGGCCGCGCGGATGGCACCCCCACGTGGGTACGGCACCGGGGCGGGAGGTGGACGGAGGCCTGACTCCGGCTCCTCGGCCCGTTGTTCGCCGACATCGACCGAGCGTTCACGATCGCGTCCCTTGCACCTCTGGCCATGGCCGCCGACCGACTCCGCTGCGAGCAGCTCGTGTTGCGGGCGGGATCGCCGGGTCCGGTGTTCCCCGGGGGTGGCGGTCCGCCCGCGCGGCCCCCCGGTCGTGGCAGGATCGGAAGGCCATGACTGCGCCCACGAAGACCCCGCACAGCAGCCCCGCCGACGGCACCACCGACGCTCCCCGCGGAGCGGGCCTGCACTCCCCTGTCATCGACTGGTTCGACGAGCACGCCCGGGATCTGCCGTGGCGGCGGCCCGAGGCCGGCCCGTGGGGGGTGATGGTCAGTGAGTTCATGCTTCAGCAGACGCCCGTGAGCCGGGTCCTGCCGGTCTACGAGCAGTGGCTCGCCCGGTGGCCGCGCCCCGCCGATCTGGCCGCGGAGGCGCCCGGTGAGGCCGTGCGCGCCTGGGGGCGGCTCGGGTATCCGCGCCGGGCCCTGCGGCTGCACGGCGCCGCCGTCGCCATAACGGAACGGCACGGCGGCGACGTACCCACGGACCACGCCCAACTGCTCGCCCTGCCCGGGATCGGCGAGTACACGGCGGCCGCCGTCGCCTCCTTCGCGTACGGGCAGCGGCACGCGGTGCTGGACACCAATGTGCGGCGGGTGTTCGCCCGCGCCGTCACCGGTGTGCAGTACCCGCCGAACGCCACCACCGCCGCCGAGCGCAGGCTCGCCCGCGCGCTGCTGCCCGAGGACGAGAGGACCGCCGCGCGCTGGGCCGCCGCCTCCATGGAGCTCGGCGCGCTCGTCTGCACCGCCAAGAACGAGGCGTGCCCGCGCTGCCCCATCGCCGCCCAGTGCGCCTGGCGGCTCGCGGGCAAGCCCGAGCACGACGGGCCGGCGCGGCGCGGACAGACGTACGCCGGTACCGACCGCCAGGTCCGCGGCAAGCTGCTCGCCGTGCTGCGGGAGGCCCACACGCCCGTCCCGCAGGCCGTGCTCGACGGGGTGTGGCACGAACCGGTGCAGCGGGCGCGGGCGTTGGACGGTCTGGTCGCGGACGGGCTCGTCGAACCCCTGCCGGGTGGTTTGTATCGGCTGCCGTTGACATAGCCCGTCACCAGCAAACCGGCAAATCGCCCCGAACCGGCGCGAAATCCCGCGCCGGTTTACCCCTTTTCGACTTCCGTTACACAACCGACGGACAGCCGAGTGCCAGCCGCGCGCTGCTCCGCACAGCCCCGTGACAACCGCTCCGTAGCTTCATTGCCATGCCGCACACCAGGCGGCAGCACACGTGATGAGAACCGGCAGGGACTGCCGGAACGGGGATCAGGAGGCGGTCGACATGGCGCAGGGCGAGGTGCTCGAGTTCGAGGAGTACGTCCGCACCCGGCAGGACGCGCTGCTGCGCAGCGCACGCCGTCTGGTCCCGGACCCGGTCGACGCGCAGGACCTGCTCCAGACGGCGCTCGTACGGACGTACGGCCGCTGGGAGACCATCGAGGACAAGCGGCTCGCGGACGCCTATCTGCGCCGGGTGATGATCAACACCCGCACGGAGTGGTGGCGGGCCCGCAAGCTGGAGGAAGTGCCGACCGAGCAGCTCCCGGACGCCTCGGTCGACGACTCCACCGAGCAGCACGCGGACCGCGCCCTGCTGATGGACGTCATGAAGGTGCTGGCCCCCAAGCAGCGCAGCGTCGTCGTGCTGCGACACTGGGAGCAGATGTCCACGGAGGAGACGGCCGCCGCCCTCGGCATGTCGGCCGGTACGGTCAAGAGCACGCTGCACCGGGCGCTCGCCCGGCTCCGCGAGGAGCTGGAGGCCCGCGACCTGGACGCACGCGCGCTGGAGCGTGAGGAGCGGGAGCGTTGCGCGGCGGCCTGACCGAACCCGGGCCCACCCGGCCGGACCTCGCTCCGGCCCGGGGGATCTTCCAGGCGGCGAGCACGGCGGTGGCCGTGCTCGCCGCCCTCGCCCTTTTCGTCTCCGCCTGCGCCACCGGCGGCACCGGCACCCGTGACGAGGGGCCGGCGCACGCGGTCGCGGGGACCGGCGCCTCGCCCTCGGTCCTGCCCTCCGCCCTCGCCTCCCCGCGCCTGGACCGCGAGCGCGCGGTCGCCCTCCTCAAGTCCGACCCCAAGGTCTCCGAGGCGGTCAAGCGCGACCTGGAGCCCTGCGGCACCGACCAGTACCCGGTCGACCTGTTCTACGGCGACCTGACCGGCGGCGCGGCCGACGACGTCGTCGTCAACGTCGTGACCTGCGCCGATCTGGTGGGCGTCGGCTCGTACGTGTACCGCGAGGAAGACGGTTCGTACCAGAATGTCTTCCAGACCGAGGAACCTCCCGTCTACGCCGAGATCGACCGCGGCGACCTGGTGGTGACCAAGCAGGTGTACGAGAAGGGCGACCCGGTGTCGGACCCGTCCGGCGAGAACGTGATCACGTACCGCTGGGTCTCGGGGAGGTTCGCCGCGGTGTACCGGACGCACAGCGACTACGGCAGCGTCGGCACGGAACCGTCGCCGGCACCCGACAGCTGAACCGATCGGGCCGCCCGGAACGATGTCCCAGTGACCGCCACGACCCCGAAGAGTGAGAGCACCCGGATGGCAGACCAGACCCATGTGCTGTTCGTCGAGGACGACGACGTCATCCGCGAGGCCACCCAACTCGCCCTGGAGCGGGACGGCTTCGCGGTCACCGCCATGCCCGACGGCCTGTCGGGCCTGGAGGCGTTCCGGGCGGACCGCCCCGACATCGCCCTCCTGGACGTCATGGTCCCGGGCCTCGACGGGGTCAGTCTGTGCCGTCGTATCCGCGACGAGTCCACCGTGCCGGTGATCATGCTGTCGGCGCGCGCCGACTCCATCGACGTGGTGCTCGGTCTGGAGGCCGGCGCCGACGACTACGTGACCAAGCCGTTCGACGGGGCGGTGCTGGTCGCCCGGATCCGGGCGGTGCTGCGCCGCTTCGGGCACGCGGGCGGGGCCGACCGGGGCGAGGGGGACGCGGACGCGGACACCGGGGGTGTGCTGACCTTCGGGGAGTTGGAGGTCGACACCGAGGGCATGGAGGTGCGCAAGGGCGGACAGCCGGTGGCGCTCACCCCGACCGAGATGCGGCTGCTGCTCGAGTTCTCCTCCGCGCCGGGCACGGTCCTGTCCCGGGACAAGCTCCTGGAGCGGGTGTGGGACTACGGCTGGGGCGGTGACACGCGGGTCGTCGACGTCCATGTGCAGCGGCTGCGGACGAAGATCGGCCAGGACCGGATCGAGACGGTCCGCGGCTTCGGCTACAAGTTGAAGGCCTGAGCAGGGGGGCCTGGACATGCGGGGGATCCTTCGGGGCCCGGTGTCGGAGCGCGTGGTGGTGCGCACCGGCCTGAGATGGAAGCTCAGCGCGGCCATCGCGCTGGTCGGCGCGCTCGTGGCGGTCGCGCTGAGCCTGGTCGTGCACAACGCGGCCCGCGTCTCGATGCTGGACAACGCGCGTGACCTCGCGGACGAGCGGATCCAGATCGCCCAGCGCAGCTACGAGCTGACGGGCAAGCCGAACTTCCCCAGCATCGCCGTCGACGACCGCCGTCTGCCCCCCGCGCTGCGCGAGAAGGTCGAGGAGGGCCGCCGGGCGACCTACGTCTCCGACCGGCCCGACGGGGGGCCGGACATCTGGGCCGCGGTCCCGGTCAAGGGCGGGCATGTGCTGTCGCTGCACACCGGGTTCACCGACCGCAGCACCGACATCCTCAACGACCTCGACCAGGCCCTGGTGATCGGCTCCATCGCGGTGGTCCTCGGCGGCAGCGCGCTCGGTGTGCTCATCGGCGGGCAGTTGTCCCGGCGGCTGCGGAAGGCGGCGACCGCCGCGAACCAGATGGCCAAGGGCGAAACGGATGTCCGGGTGCGGGACGCGATCGGCGGGGTCGTACGGGACGAGACCGACGATCTCGCGAGCGCCGTGGACGCCATGGCGGACGCGCTCCAGCAGCGGCTGGAGGCCGAGCGCCGGGTCACGGCGGACATCGCGCACGAGCTGCGGACCCCGGTGACGGGTCTGCTGACGGCGGCGGAACTGCTGCCTCCGGGGCGGCCCACGGAACTGGTCCTGGACCGGGCGAAGGCCATGCGCACCCTCGTCGAGGACGTCCTGGAGGTGGCCCGGCTCGACGGCGCCTCCGAGCGGGCCGAGCTCCAGGACATCCTGCTCGGTGAGTTCGTCGCCCGGCGAGTGGCGGCCAAGGGTCCGGGGATCGAGGTCCGCGTGGTGCACGAGTCGGAGGTCACGACCGATCCGCGCCGCCTGGAGCGGGTGCTGTTCAACCTCCTCGCCAACGCCGCCCGGCACGGCAAGCCGCCCATCCAGGTCACCGTCGAGGGCCGCGTCATCCGCGTCCGCGACCACGGCCCCGGCTTCCCCGAGGACCTCCTCGCCGACGGCCCGAGCCGCTTCCGCACGGGCAGCGCGGACCGCGCGGGGCACGGGCACGGCCTGGGGCTGACGATCGCGGCCGGTCAGGCGCGGGTGCTGGGGGCACGGCTGACCTTCCGCAACATCCGTCCGGCCGGGGCACCGGCGGGGGTCCCCGCGGAGGGCGCGGTGGCCGTGCTGTGGCTGCCGGAGCACGCGCCGACGGCGACCGGGAGCTACCCCCTGCTGCCGTGACCTCGGCTGCCCGCGGAAGCCGGGCGCGCGGGCCGGGGTCAGGATGCCGGCGGTCCGGAAGAAACTCAGGAGCGGTGGTTCGCTCCCCTGCCGGGGTACGGGATGACGTGCCGGGGTACGGGGTGACGCCCGTCGACGCCACGACCACGGGGCGCACGCGGTCGAACCCCGCCTCGGCGAGCCGCCCCCACCCGTCGACCCCGAAACCCCGCAGTCCGCAGTCCGCAGTCGGCGGCGCCTCTCCCGGTCCGCGAGCCGCCGCCCGACCTCGTCGTCCAGCACATGCGGCGGCGGATCGGCGTGGACGTGCGGGGGCCGCCACAGCGCGGTCCGGACCGTGTGGTCGGCCGCGGCCACGTCCCGCGTCAGCCGAAGTCCTTCGAGAAGTCCAGCTCCGCACTGCGCTGGGTCAGCGAGTACCAGTTGCCGTTGTCGTCGCGGAAGATCGCTTCGATGCCGTAGGGCCGCTCCTGGGGCTCCTGGATGAACTCGACCCCGCGTGCCCGGAACGTCTCGTAGTCCCCGCGGCAGTCGTCGGTGCGGAAGGCTCCCGCTCCCATCACGCCCTTGGCGACGAGCTTCTTCAGCGCCTCGGCGGACTCGGGGTCGAGCCCCGGGCCGTCCAGGCTCATCAGGGCCAGCTCGACGCCCTCCTGCTCCTTGGCGCCGACGGTGACCCATGTCATCTCGCCCATCGCGACCTCGCTGCGCACCTCGAAGTCCAGCTTCTCGGTGAAGAAGGCCTTGGTGCGCTGCTGGTCGAAGGTCCACACGGTGGTGATGCCCAGGCCCTGGATCATGGCTCCGCTCTCCTGTCGTCCGGGGGTTCCTCCCCGTCACCGTAGGCAGCGCCGGGGCCGGGGCGCTTCTTCGAAGTTGCGGTCCTTCCGGTGCTTCGCTCGGTGGGGAAGCCGCCGGCCCACAGCATGGCGTAGCAACCGGGGATCAGGGCGGCGCCGCGGCCCACGTGCCGGGCGCGGTACTCGCTCGGGGTGAGCCCGGTCCGTGTCTTGAAGCGGGCGGAGAAGGTGCCGAGGCTGCTGAAGCCGACCAGGTGGCAGATCTCGGTCACGCTCAGGTCGGCCCCGCGCAGCATCTCCTCGGCCCGCTCGATGCGCCGGTGCGTGAGGTACTGCCCGGGCGTCTCGCCGTACGCCTGCTTGAAGGCGCGCAGGAAGTGATACCGGGAGTACCCGGCGTGCGCGGCGACGGCGTACAGGTCGAGCCCCGGATCGGCCCAGTCCCGGTCCATGGCGTCCTTGGCGAGCCTGATCTGCCGCACTTTGTCCATGCGCCGATGGTGGCACGCGGCACTGACATCACCCTCGCGCGCACGAAGAAGGCCCCCCGGGGCGGACACCGTCCGGGGGGCCTTCGGCTCTTTCCGTGGAGAGTCGGGTCAGACCTCGACCAGCGGGGCCGGAGCCGCGTCGTCCGCCGCCTTCTGGGGTCCGGCTCCCTTCAGCGGCACCTCCTTGACGAACACCGCCGCCGCCAGCGAGAGCACGGCGACGATCGCGCCGAGCAGGAACGCCGAGTGCGTGCCCGCGGAGACCGCGTACTGGTACGCCTCGCGCACCGCCTCCGGCAGCTTCTCCAGGCTCTTCGCGTCGAGCTGCGCGGACTGCTCGGTCACCTTGGAGCCCAGCTCCCCGCCGCGCTCGGCCATGGTGTCCTGGACCCGGTGGTTGAACAGGGCGCCCATGATGGCCACGCCGAAGGAGGACCCGAGCGTACGGAAGAGGGTCGTGGAGGACGAGGCGACGCCCATGTCCTTCATCTCCACGCTGTTCTGGGCGACCAGCATGGTGATCTGCATCAGGCAGCCCATGCCGAGACCGACCACGGCCATGAAGACACCGGAGGTGAACCGCGAGGTCTCCGTGTCCATCGTCGACAGCAGGTACAGCCCGATCACCATCAGGACGCTGCCGAGCACCGGGAAGACGTAGTACCGGCCGCTGTTGGTGGTGATCCGGCCCGCGACCATCGAGGTCACCAGCATCGCGCCGAGCATCGGCAGGAGCAGCAGCCCGGAGTTGGTGGCGGAGGCGCCCTGCACGGACTGCTGGTACAGCGGCAGGAACAGGGTGGCGCCGAACATCACGAAGCCGGTGATGAAACCGATGATCGACATCAGCGTGAAGTTGCGGCTGCGGAAGATGTGCAGCGGTACGACCGGTTCGGCCGCCTTGGTCTGCCAGAACACGAACCCGACCAGCGCGGCGACACCGATGCCGATCAGCTCCATGATCCGCGCGGAGGTCCAGGCGTACTCCGTGCCGCCCCAGGTGGTCACCAGCACGATGGAGGTGATGCCGACGGTCAGCAGCGCGGCGCCCAGGTAGTCGATCCGGGCCTGCGCGCGCTTCTTCGGCAGGTGCAGCACCGCGCTGATCAGGCCGAGGGACACGACACCGAGCGGCAGGTTGATGTAGAAGGACCAGCGCCAGCCCCAGTTGTCGGTGATGGTGCCGCCGACCAGCGGGCCGCCGATCATCGCGAGCGCCATGACGCCGGCCATCATGCCCTGGTACTTGCCGCGCTCACGCGGCGGGATCAGGTCGCCGATGATCGCCATGACGCCGACCATCAGACCGCCGGCGCCGAGGCCCTGCACGGCCCGGAAGCCGATGAGCTGCCCCATGTCCTGGGCCATGCCGCTGAGCGCGGAGCCGACCAGGAAGAGCACGATCGAGCTCATGAAGACGCCCTTGCGGCCGTACATGTCGCCGAGCTTGCCCCACAGGGGGGTGGCGGCCGCGGTGGCCAGTGTGTAGGCCGTCACGACCCATGACAGGTGCTCGAGTCCGCCGAGCTCGCCGACGATCGTCGGCATCGCGGTGCCCACGATCATGTTGTCGAGCATCGCGAGCATCATGGTGATCATCAGCGCGAGCAGGACGACCCGCACGCTGCGCTGTTTCTTGTCCGGCGCCCTCTCGACCGTCTGTGTGTCCGCCATCGTTCCCACTCCCCTGAGGTCCTGCGGTACTGCCTCCGCCGGGTACTTACTTGCCGCCCGGCTAGTTGTCTACACTGGGGAAGGTAGACGCGTCACTAGCCGGGCGTCAAGTAAGTTTTGTGGAAAGCCGAGGAGCACGAGGATGGGCGGCACCATGGACGTCACCAAGCAGCAGCGCCGCGGCAACACGCGCCAGCGCATCCAGGACGTGGCCCTCGAACTCTTCGCGGAGCAGGGGTACGAGAAGACCTCTTTGCGGGAGATCGCCGAGCACCTGGATGTCACCAAGGCGGCCCTGTACTACCACTTCAAGACCAAGGAAGAGATCCTCGTCAGCATCTTCGACGATCTGACGCAGCCGATCCTGGACCTGATCGAGTGGGGCCGGAAGCAGCCCCACACCCTGGAGACGAAGCAGGAGATCGTACGGCGCTACAGCGAGACGCTGGCCGGTGCGACGCCCCTGTTCCGCTTCATGCAGGAGAACCAGGCGGCGGTCCGTGAACTGCGCGTCGGCGAGACCTTCAAGGAGCGCATGCAGGGGCTGCGCGAGATCATCGTCGACCCCGAGGCGGACCTGACCGACCAGGTCCGCTGCGTCAGCGCGATCTTCACCCTGCACGCCGGGATGTTCTTCCTCCAGGACATCGCCGGGGACCCGGAGTCCAAGCGCAAGGCGGTCCTGGAGGTCGCGACGGAGCTGGTCACCCGGGCGCACCGGGGCGGCGCGGACGCCTGACGCCGGTCAGACCTTGACGCCCTTGGCGCGCAGGAAGGCGACCGGGTCGACGGCCGAGCCGTAGTTCGCGGTCGTGCGGATCTCGAAGTGCAGGTGCGGGCCACTGGAGTTGCCGGTGTTGCCGGACAGGGCTATGCGCTGACCGGTCTTGACGACCTGGCCGACCTTGACATTGATCCGGGAGAGGTGGGCGTACTGCGAGTACGTCTTGTTGCCGTGCTTGATCACGATGGCGTTGCCGTAGGCGGCACCGTCACCGGCACCGCCCGGACCGGCCTTGACGACGGTCCCGCCGTGCGCGGCGACGACCTTCGTACCGCTCGGCACCGCGAAGTCCTGCCCGCTGTGGGTGGACTGCCACATGCCGCCGGCCTGCGCGTAGCTGGCGCTGAGCGTGTACTTCTTCACCGGGTCGACCCAGGTGGCCGAGGAGGACGCGGCGGAGGCGACTCCGGCCCCCAGTACGGCCGTCGCACCGACGGACGCGGCCACGACGGCCACACGGGTGCGCAGCAGGGACGTACGGGAAGAGCGGTGGGAGACGCGCTGGAACATTCGGAACCTCATGAAGCCGGGGACAGGAGAACCACCCGGCGCATGACGGCGGCCGGTTGGCGCATCCCTTGGTAACCCGGAGGGCTGAAAACGCCCAAACGGCTCATCTACGACGGAATGTAGTAACGAGGTAAGAACGGACGCCCGAGAAGTCCATTTCCCTCCCGAAATTATCCCTGAATGCCCCCACTATTCCGCCTAGTAATGGACAAATCACCTGTGCGGCAAGTCACCGGCGGCCCTCAAGGAAAAGCTCCGTCATGTGACGCACGTCTCTGGCGACTTACCGTCCAGTAACCCTACGGTTCCCCTCGCGCCACCCTCGCCCCCGAACATGCACCAGACAACGGCATACGGACGTGAGAGGACCCCCACGAATCATGAGAAGCAGACGCCCCTGGGCGCGCCGCACCGCCGTGACCACCGTCTCCGCAGCCGCACTCGTGGCCCTGGCGCTGCCCGCGGAGGCCGCGACGACCACCGCAGGCACCTCCACGACCACCGCCACGGCCGCCGCCGCAGCCGTCGACTACGCCACCTGGCAGGCCGACTGCCAGGCCGTGATGAACCAGGCCCTGCCCTACCTGAAGGCGCGTATCGCCGCCCCGGGGCCCGGCGAGAAGCAGGCGATCGTCCTCGACATCGACAACACCACGCTGGAGACGGACTTCGGCTTCAGCTACCCCTCCCCGGCCAACAAGCCCGTCCTGGAGGTCGCGAAGTACGCCCAGCAGCACGGCGTATCCCTGTTCTTCGTGACCGCCCGCCCCGGCATCATCGCCTCGGTGACCGACTACAACCTCAAGCACGTCGGCTACCAGGTGAACGGCCTCTACGTCCGCGGCTTCATCGACCTGTTCAAGGACGTCGCCGTCTACAAGACCGCCCAGCGCGTCGACATCGAGAACAAGGGCTACACGATCATCGCGAACATCGGCAACAGCGCCACCGACCTGTCAGGCGGCCACGCCGAGAAGACCTTCAAACTCCCGGACTACGACGGTCAGTTGTCCTGACGCACACGCAGTGGGCCGTATCCGCACATGCGAGAGGGGCCGGTGCCCGAAGGCACCGGCCCCTCTTGTCGGCCCTGCGGCCGTGAGGCTTACGCCTCCTTGCTCAGGTTCGGCCCGGCACCGCCGGCCGCCTGCTCGATCGGCGGGACGTCCGGCAGCGCCGACTTCTCCTCGCCGCGGAAGGTGAAGGTCTGGGCCTCGCCCTCGCCCTCGGTGTCGACGACCACGATGTGGCCGGGACGCAGCTCGCCGAAGAGGATCTTCTCCGACAGCGTGTCCTCGACCTCGCGCTGGATGGTGCGACGCAGCGGACGCGCACCCAGCACCGGGTCGTAACCCTTCCTGGACAGCAGCTCCTTGGCGGACTGGGAGAGCTCGATGCCCATGTCCCGGTCCTTGAGGCGCTCGTCCACCTTGCCCACCATCAGGTCGACGATCTTGAGGATGTCGTCCTGGGTCAGCTGCGGGAAGACGACCACGTCGTCGACGCGGTTGAGGAACTCGGGCCGGAAGTGCTGCTTGAGCTCGTCCGAGACCTTGTTCTTCATGCGCTCGTAGTTGGTCTTCTTGTCACCCGAGGCCGCGAAGCCCAGGTTGAAGCCCTTGGAGATGTCCCGGGTGCCGAGGTTGGTCGTCATGATGATGACCGTGTTCTTGAAGTCCACGACCCGGCCCTGGGAGTCGGTCAGACGACCGTCCTCCAGGATCTGCAGCAGCGAGTTGAAGATGTCCGGGTGGGCCTTCTCCACCTCGTCGAACAGGACGACGGAGAACGGCTTGCGGCGGACCTTCTCGGTCAGCTGGCCGCCCTCTTCGTAGCCCACGTAGCCGGGGGGCGAACCGAAGAGACGCGAGACCGTGTGCTTCTCGCTGAACTCCGACATGTCGAGGGAGATCAGCGCGTCCTCGTCACCGAAGAGGAACTCGGCGAGCGCCTTGGACAGTTCGGTCTTACCGACACCGGACGGGCCGGCGAAGATGAACGAACCACCGGGACGCTTCGGGTCCTTGAGGCCCGCACGCGTACGACGGATCGCCTTCGACAGCGCCTTGACGGCGTCGACCTGGCCGATGACCCGCTTGTGGAGCTCGTCCTCCATGCGCAGCAGACGCGAGGACTCCTCCTCGGTCAGCTTGAAGACCGGGATGCCGGTGGCGGTCGCGAGGACCTCGGCGATCAGCTCGCCGTCGACCTCGGCGACGACGTCCATGTCGCCGGCCTTCCACTCCTTCTCCCGCTTGGCCTTGGCGGCCAGGAGCTGCTTCTCCTTGTCGCGCAGGGAGGCGGCCTTCTCGAAGTCCTGCGAGTCGATCGCGGACTCCTTGTCGCGGCGGACGCCGGCGATCTTCTCGTCGAACTCGCGCAGGTCCGGCGGCGCGGTCATCCGGCGGATGCGCATCCGGGAACCGGCCTCGTCGATCAGGTCGATCGCCTTGTCCGGCAGGAAGCGGTCCGAGATGTACCGGTCGGCCAGGGTCGCGGCCTGCACGAGGGCCTCGTCCGTGATGGACACACGGTGGTGGGCCTCGTAGCGGTCGCGCAGACCCTTGAGGATCTCGATGGTGTGCGGGAGCGAGGGCTCGGCGACCTGGATGGGCTGGAAGCGGCGCTCGAGGGCCGCGTCCTTCTCCAGGTGCTTGCGGTACTCGTCCAGCGTGGTGGCACCGATGGTCTGGAGCTCACCGCGGGCCAGCATCGGCTTCAGGATCGAAGCCGCGTCGATGGCGCCCTCGGCGGCACCCGCACCGACCAGCGTGTGCAGCTCGTCGATGAACAGGATGATGTCGCCGCGGGTGCGGATCTCCTTGAGGACCTTCTTCAGGCGCTCCTCGAAGTCACCGCGGTAGCGGGAGCCGGCGACCAGCGCGCCGAGGTCCAGGGTGTAGAGGTGCTTGTCCTTGAGGGTCTCGGGCACCTCGCCCTTGACGATGGCCTGGGCGAGGCCCTCGACGACGGCGGTCTTGCCGACGCCGGGCTCACCGATCAGCACCGGGTTGTTCTTGGTACGGCGGGACAGCACCTGCATGACCCGCTCGATCTCCTTCTCGCGCCCGATGACCGGGTCGAGCTTGGACTCACGAGCGGCCTGGGTGAGGTTCCGGCCGAACTGGTCGAGGACCAGGGACGTCGAGGGGGTGCCCTCGGCAGGCCCGCCGGCGGTGGCGGTCTCCTTGCCCTGGTAACCGGAGAGCAGCTGGATGACCTGCTGCCGCACCCGGTTGAGATCTGCGCCCAGCTTGACCAGGACCTGGGCGGCGACGCCCTCGCCCTCACGGATCAGGCCGAGCAGGATGTGCTCCGTGCCGATGTAGTTGTGGCCCAGCTGAAGGGCCTCGCGGAGCGACAGCTCCAGGACCTTCTTGGCACGGGGGGTGAAGGGGATGTGCCCGGACGGGGCCTGCTGCCCCTGCCCGATGATCTCCTCCACCTGCTGGCGGACCGCCTCGAGCGAAATCCCGAGGCTCTCAAGGGCCTTGGCGGCGACACCCTCACCCTCGTGGATCAGGCCCAGGAGGATGTGCTCGGTGCCGATGTAGTTGTGGTTGAGCATCCGGGCTTCTTCCTGAGCCAGGACGACAACCCGCCGCGCGCGGTCGGTGAACCTCTCGAACATCGTTAATCGCTCCTCAGAGCGGTCAGGCAGTGGGGGGAACTTCCCCTCCCTGTCCTTCCGCAGCTTAGTCCCGCAAGCGGGGACCGCTCATTCCAACTGCCGACACCGTCGATGGCCTCCTGACCCCGAACGCCGACATCCTGTCCAACCCGATGGTGCGAGACGATGTTCCCGCAGGCCAGGCAGTTACCCCAGTCGCCAGTACGCCGATGGCGAACGTGAGACGGCCTTTCCTGCGTGTCGCCCCCTCCCACTAGGGATGTCTTACCCGCTCGGACCGACACTCCATGCCGTACGCCCCCCGTCCCTCCGCTACGGGCGAACAACCTTGTGCCACCCCGCACCCCCGCGCGCCCCCTTCACGGACACGCTTCGCACACGTCGACACACCCAGCGTAACTCTCGCGCCCTTCCGGCGGTTGCACTCGGCATGGTTGCCGCCCACCTCCCTCTCGCCACGGATCTCACGGCGCTCCCACTCCCCCGCCGGGCGCCCGACCGGGCGGTGTCCGGCGACGATCCGGTCCGCCGCTGGTACGAGAACGAACTGGGCTGGCCCACGGTGCCCGCGAGCACCCTTGAATCTCCCGTACGGCTGCGGCTGGGGGTGCGCTTCGACGTGCTGGACGTCCCGGCCGAGGCGGGTCGCGCGGCCCTGCGCCACCTCGCCGAGGGCTCCCCGGTGGCCCTGTGGGGCGACCGGCTGTTGCTTCTGGTCGCGGCAGGCAGCGCGGAGGAGCTGCCGGGAATCCTGGAGTGGCTGGAGTGGGGCCCGCTCCCCCTGGACCTACGAGCCCTCGGCACGGCCGACTCCATGCCGGCGCCACCGCCCCCGGGGCCGACGCCGGACGGGCACGCCCGGGAGGCCCGTGGTCCGGGCGGACCCGCGGGAGCGGCGTGGGGCCGGGCGCCGGACACGGGCGGCGGCCCGGCCGGGGTGGCGCAGGGACCGGACGAGCGCATGGTGTCGCCGTGGGTACCCACGCCGGGCGCAGGCGCCCTCTCCGGGGAGGCACAGGCGCCGGGCGAGCGCACGGGAGTGCCGTGGGGACAGGTGCCGGGCGCGGGCGGGCCGGCCGGAGACACACATGGGCGGAGCGGGCCTGGGCGAACGGCGTGGGGCCCGGGGCCGGGGACGGACGGTCTCTCCGGGGTGGCGCAGGGACCGGACGGGCACATGAGAACCGCGTGGGGCCGGGTGCCGGAGACGGACGGCCTAGGGGTGCCGGGTGCGGGCGGTCGCGCCCGAGAGGCTCAGAGTGCGGGTCGGCCTGCCGAAACGGCGTGGGGACAGGTGTCGCAGGCGGCCGGCCTCGCCGGGCCGGGCAGGAGCGGGCCGCATTGGCCGGTGCCGGGCGCGGCCGGGGTCATCGGAGCGGCACAGGGGCGGGTGCTGGCGCCGGCCGGATCCGCGGGGCGGTCACCGGCGTCGGGGACGGGCGGGCCCGTCGGGGCGTCCCTCCCCGGCGGGGGCCGTGCGGTTCCGGGCGCCCTGCAGGGGGCCGCCGTATGGCTGCGGCCCCCCGAGCCTGGGTGCGAGGTCGAGGCCTCGCTGCCGACGGTGTCGGCACTGGGGGGCGGTGGGGGCGCCCCCGATCTCGTACGCGTCGTGAACACGGTGGCCACGCAGTGCCACCGGCTGCGGCTGCGGCGCGCTCGGGCGTAAGCCTTCGCGGGCCCCGCCTTCGTGCACCCCGCGATCAGGCGTTGGCCTTCTCGTAAGCCTCGCGAATGCTCGCCGGAACACGGCCGCGGTCATTGACCTCGTAACCGTTCTCCTTCGCCCAGGCACGGATCTGAGCGGTGTCCTGGCTGCCACCGGAAGCGGCCCGCGGCTTTCCGCGTCCGCCCGAAGCACGGCCTCCGGTGCGGCGACCGCCCTTCACGTAGGGCTCGAGAAGGCCACGAAGCTTGTCCGCATTGGCGGTCGTGAGATCGATCTCGTACGTCTTGCCGTCCAACGCGAACGTGACGGTCTCGTCCGCCTCGCCGCCGTCGATGTCGTCGACAAGAAGGACCTGAACCTTCTGTGCCACCGGATTTCCTTTCATCCAATACTTGAGGGCCGGGGGCCTGCGGCGTCCGCCGTTTCGCCGTCCCCTGTTATATGCAGTACTGCAGTACGTCGGAAAGCAAACCGCTTTTGCTGGAAAAACACAAACCCCCGGGAGAGACCGACAGGGGCTCCCCGTCCGGAAACATGCGCGTTTCGGACATAGGGAACCTGGGCAGGGTCGAGCGCCGGAATCCTTGGCGATCACAGATGCAGAAGCATCCGGCTGTTGCCCAAGGTGTTCGGTTTCACTCGTTCGAGACCGAGGAACTCCGCGACGCCTTCGTCATAGGAACGCAGCAGCTCTGCGTAGACATCGGTGTCAACGGGCGTCTCGCCGATCTCGACGAAGCCGTGCTTGCCGAAGAAGTCCACTTCGAAGGTGAGACAGAAAACGCGGCGAACACCGAGCCAGCGGGCCGTCTGCAACAACTTCTCCAGCAACTGATGCCCGACCCCGGCACCCTTCAGCCCGGGCTTCACGGCGAGAGTGCGCACTTCCGCGAGGTCTTCCCACATGACATGCAGGGCACCGAAGCCGACCAGCTCGGCGTTGTCGTCGCGCTCGGCGACCCAGAACTCCTGGATGTCCTCGTAAAGCGTCACGGTCGCTTTGTCGAGCAGGATGCGGTCGCGGACGTAGGAGTCAAGGAGCCGACGGATGCCGGCGACATCGCTGGTACGGGCCCGCCGGACGGTGATGGCTTTTGCGGTGACTTCGGGGTTCTCTGCGGAGGGGCTCTTCGCGGACATGAGCGGACGCTATCGCCCGCCGTCCCGCGTTGTGGAGTCGGGGTTCTCCGCGGACGGCCCCTGGGCGATGCGTACGGCGTCCTGGAGTGCCAGTCGCTGTTCCTCGCTCATCATGCCGAAGAAGGCGACGAGAGCGGCGGCGGGGTTGTCGCTCTGGGACCAGGCGTCGTTCATCAGTGCGGCGGCGTAGGCGGCCCGGGTGGAGACCGCCTCATATCGATAGGCCCGGCCTTCCGCCTCACGGCGCACCCAGCCCTTCTGATGGAGATTGTCCAAAACGGTCATCACCGTGGTGTAGGCGATGGACCGTTCCTGCTGAAGGTCTTCCAGGACTTCTCGAACGGTGACCGGGCGGTTCCACTTCCACACCCGCGTCATGACCGCGTCTTCGAGTTCTCCCAATGGGCGAGGCACAGCTCAGCACAATAGTGGGAGATCCGGCTATCGGCGTGACGGACGTGCTCTTTCGACGCCAAACAGCAACAAAAAGGGCGTACGACTCCGAAAGCACGGTGGCTCGGAGAGTCGTACGCCGACGAGGGCGCGGCCGGTCAGTCGGCCTGCTTGGTCGCCTCCGCGCGCGCGAGCGCCGCGTCGACGGCCGCGTCCTCCTTGGCCTTGTTGGCCCCGCCCTGGGTCTTCACGATGACCCGGATCACACCGATGAAGAACACGGCCATGACGACCGGGGGCACGAGCGCGGAGACGTAGTCCATGCGTCCAGAGTAGCCAGCGGCACCGGGACGACCCGGTCGGGGTGCGGCCGTTTCGCCCTCAGCCCGCGGCCAGGCGCTGCGGTGGGTTCGCCGGGGGCTCGGCGGGCTTGCGGCGGGGGAAGACCTCGCCGGGGGTGGGGATGGGCCGGGCGGGCTTCGGGGCGGCGGGGGCGGGTTTCTCCGCGGGCTTGACCGGGGGCTTGGCCGGACGCTTCGCCGGCTCCTTGGCGTCCAGTTGCGCCGGACCGCCCCGCCCGGCGCCGGAAGGCCCCTCGTGCAGCCCTCCGGAACGGCCCCCCGGCAGCGCCAGGAGGCGCGTACGGGAGGGCGGGACCACGGGGGACGCGGGAGTGCGCCGGGCGCCCGTGGCGGCCGCCAGACGGGCCCTCACGTCCCGTTCGGCCAGCATCTGGCAGCGGATCAGCAGCGCCGCTGCGGCGGGGTTGCCGCACAGGGCCCGGAGCGCGGCGAGATCGTCGGGCTCGGGCCGGTACCCCGCACCCAGCGCCTCCTCCAGGAGCGTGAGGTAACCGGCGGCGGTGCCGGGCAGTGCGGCGCGGTACCGGGCGAGGTCGGCCACCAGGAAGGCGCGCAGCCGGGCACCCTCACGCACCGCCTCGTCGAGGGACTCGGCGAGACGGTGGCAGTCCTTGATGTCCTCGGCCGAGGCAGGGGCGGGGTGAAGGGCGAGGGCGAGAGCGCGGCGGAGCACACGCAGCTCCTCCACGCCGAACGCCATGCCGCCGCGGGATCCGTATGGCGTGGGCATGCGGCGACAGTACGCGCTAATCAGACAAATCAGGCACAGCAGACGGGTGTGGCGCGGCCGGGCCACCCCAATGCCCGCCAGGTGCGCCTGCCCGGCGGATCACATCCGCGACACGTTCCGCTCGTACACCAGCCTCAGCCCCACCAGCGTCAGCCAGGGCTCGTGCTCGTCGATCACCGACGACTCCCCGAGCACCATCGGCGCGAGCCCGCCCGTGGCGATCACCGTCACGTCGTCCGGGTCCTGCGCGAGCTCCCGGGCCATCCGGCTCACCACGCCGTCGACCTGTCCGGCGAAGCCGTACACGATCCCGGACTGCATCGCCTCGACCGTGTTCTTCCCGATCACGCTCCGCGGCCGGGCCACCTCGATCTTCCGCAGCTGCGCCCCCTTGACCCCGAGCGCCTCCACGGAGATCTCGATGCCGGGCGCGATGACCCCGCCGACGTACTCCCCCCGCGCGGACACCGCGTCGAACGTCGTCGCCGTGCCGAAGTCCACGACGATCGCGGGACCGCCGAACAGCTCGACGGCCGCCACCGCGTTGATGATCCGGTCCGCGCCGACCTCCTTGGGGTTGTCGGTGAGGATCGGCACCCCCGTCTTCACCCCGGGCTCGACCAGCACGGCCGGCACGTCGCCGTAGTAGCGCCGCGTCACCTCGCGCAGCTCGTGCAGCACGGACGGCACGGTGGCGCAGATCGCGATCCCGTCGATGCCGTCGCCCAGTTCGTCGCCGAGGAGCGGATGCATGCCCATCAGGCCCTGGAGCAGCACCGCCAGCTCGTCGGCGGTCCGGCGCGCGTCCGTGGAGATCCGCCAGTGCTCGACGATGTCCTCGCCGTCGAACAGCCCGAGGACGGTGTGCGTGTTGCCTACGTCGATCGTGAGGAGCATCGCGACTACTCCGCCTCGCGCAGGTCGAGGCCGATGTCGAGGATCGGCGAGGAGTGGGTGAGCGCCCCCACCGCGAGGTAGTCGACGCCGGTGTCGGCGTACGCGCGCGCGTTGGCCAGCGTCAGCCGGCCGGAGGCCTCCAGCGCGGCCCGCCCGTGCACCAGCGCGACCGCCTCCTCGCACTCGCCGGGCGTGAAGTTGTCCAGCAGGATCAGGTCGGCGCCCGCGTCCACGACCTCCCGCAGCTGGTGCAGGGTGTCGACCTCGACCTCGATCGGCACGTCCGGGAAGGCCTCACGGACGGCCTTGAAGGCCTGCGCGACGCCACCGGCGGCGACCACGTGGTTGTCCTTGACCAGTGCCGCGTCGGACAGCGACATCCGGTGGTTGACCCCGCCCCCGCAGCGCACCGCGAACTTCTCCAGCGACCTGAGCCCCGGAGTGGTCTTGCGGGTGTCCCGTACGCGCGCCTTGGTGCCCTCCAGCGCGTCCGTCCACGCGCGCGTGGCGGTCGCGATGCCGGAGAGCCGGCACAGCAGGTTGAGCGCGCTGCGCTCGGCGGTGAGCAGGTCACGCGTGCGCGTGGTGACCGACAGGAGCTTCTGTCCCGCCTCGACCCGGTCGCCGTCCTCGACGTGCCGCTCGACCTCGAACTCGTCCTCGCAGACCACCGAGACGACCGCCTCGGCGACCCTGAGGCCGGCCACGACGCCCGCCTCGCGCGCGACGAAGTCGGCGGTGGCGACGGCGTCCTCGGGGATGGTCGCGACGGTCGTCACGTCCACTCCGTGGTCGAGGTCCTCCTGGATGGCGACGTTGGCGATGTCCTCGACCTCCACGGGGTCGAGTCCGGCGTCGGCCAGGAGCTGCGCGAGCGCGGGGTCGAGCCCGCACTCCAGGTACGCCTCGTCGGGGCCGTCGGAGGCGGCGCCACAGGCGCAGCCGTCGCCGCAGCCGCCGGACGGGACGAGGGGAAGGTCGTCGGTGCTCACTGGTGTCACTGCTCCTGAGGGTGCTGCCGGGTCGGGGGGAAGTCTGCGGTATCGGTGGTGTGTACGGCGAGGGTCCGGTCCGGATTCAGCCGTACGACGATGTGGCGGCGCCATGCCGTGTCGTCCCGCTCGGGCCGGTCCTCGCGCCAGTGGCAGCCGCGCGTCTCCTCGCGCTGCAGGGCCGCGGCGACCAGAACACGGGCCACGCACAGCAGGTTGGTGGCCTCCCAGGTGTCGACGCCGGGCTCGGCCGTCTTGCCGTTCTCGTCGAGGGCGTCGCGGGCGTCGGCGTGCAGCCGGTGCAGGGCGTCCGCCGCGGCGGCCAGGGACGCGGCCGAGCGGAGCACGCCCGCGCCGCGCGTCATGGTGCGCTGGATCGCGAACCGGGCCTCGGGGGCGAGCAGCGGGTGGGCGGGCGTCTCGGGGTGCTCGACGGGCACCGGCACACGCGCGTGGAGGCCGTTCGCCTTCTGGACCGCCACGATGTCGGCCACGATGCGCTCGGCGTAGACCAGGCCCTCGAGGAGCGAGTTGGAGGCGAGCCGGTTCGCGCCGTGCACACCGGTGCAGGCGACCTCGCCGCACGCGTACAGGCCCGGGACGGTCGTACGGCCCCGGGGGTCGGTGCGCACGCCGCCGGAGGCGTAGTGGGCGGCCGGTGCGATCGGGATGGGCTCGGTGACCGGGTCGATGCCGTGGGCGCGGCAGGCGGCCAGGATGGTCGGGAAGCGGTGCTCCCACATCTCGGCGCCGAAGTGCCGGGCGTCGAGGAACATGTGCTCGGCGTCCTGCTCCTGCATGCGGCGCGTGATGCCCTTGGCGACGATGTCCCGGGGCGCCAGCTCGGCCAGTTCGTGCTGGCCGACCATGAAGCGCATGCCGTCGGCGTCGACCAGGTGGGCCCCCTCGCCGCGCACGGCCTCGGAGACGAGCGGCTGCTGTCCCTCGGCGTCCGGGCCGAGGAACAGCACGGTGGGGTGGAACTGCACGAACTCCAGGTCGCTGACCTCGGCGCCCGCGCGCAGGGCGAGCGCCACGCCGTCGCCCGTCGACACGGGCGGGTTGGTGGTCGCGGAGAACACCTGGCCCATGCCGCCGGTGGCGAGGACGACCGCGGGCGCGTGCACGGCGCCCACGCCGTCGTGCTGGCCCTCGCCCATGACGTGCAGGGTGACGCCGGCCGTCCGGCCGTCGGCGTCGGTGAGCAGGTCGAGCACGAGCGCGTTCTCGATGGTGCGCAGTCCCCGCGCGCGGACGGCCTCGACGAGCGCCCGGGAGATCTCCGCGCCGGTCGCGTCACCGCCCGCGTGGGCGATCCGGCGCCGGTGGTGGCCACCCTCGCGGGTGAGCTCCAGGTCGCCCGCCTCGGACTCGTCGAAGTGCGCGCCGGTCGCGATCAGCCGGCGCACGGCGTCGGGCCCCTCGGTGACCAGGATCCGCACGGCCTCCTCGTCGCACAGGCCCACGCCCGCGACCAGCGTGTCGTCCAGGTGCTGTTCGGGGGTGTCGCCCTCGCCGAGGGCCGCGGCGATGCCGCCCTGCGCCCAGCGGGTGGATCCGTCGTCGAGGCGGGCCTTGGTGACGACGACGGTCCTGAGGCCCTCGGCCTCGCAGCGCAGGGCCGCGGTGAGACCGGCCACCCCGGAGCCGACGACCACGACGTCCGCGTCGATGGACCACCCGGGCGCGGGTGCGTGCAGACGTATGCCTGTGCTGGTCACGAGGCGGCTCCGAAGGTCAGCGGGATGTTGTCGATCAGCCGGGTCGTCCCGACCCGGGCGGCGACGGCGAGGACGGCCTCGCCGGTGAAGTCGTCCTCGATCTCGGTGAAGTCGGACGGGTCGACGAGTGCGAGGTAGTCCAGGGCGAGCGGCGGGTCGAGGCGCCCGGCCTCGTCCAGGACCAGCCGGGCGGCCGCGCGGACCGCCGACGGGGCTCCCGGCAGGGCCTTGGCGACCGCGTGCGCGTCGGCGGCCGCGCGGGACTCGCCGAGGGCGCTCAGGGCCTCGGCACGCGCGTGCGTGGCGGGTACTTCGCGGGCCCGCGCGCGCAGCGCCTCCTGGGCCGCGTGCCGGTCGCGGCCGGCGAACAGCGCGCGGGACAGCGCGAGCGCGGTGCGCCGCTCCTTCGGGTCGAGGTAGCGGTTGCGGCTGGAGAGGGCCAGGCCGTCGTCCTCGCGGACGGTGGGCACGCCGACGATCTCGACGCCGAAGTTCAGGTCGCGCACCATCCGGCGGATCAGGGCGAGCTGCTGGGCGTCCTTCTGACCGTAGAGGGCGAGGTCGGGGCGGGTGAGGTGGAGCAGCTTGGCGACGACGGTGAGCATGCCGTCGAAGTGGCCCGGGCGCGAGGCGCCCTCCAGACGCTCCCCCATCGGGCCCGCGCTGATGCGCACCTGGGGCTCGCCGCCGGGGTAGACCTCGTCGACGGAGGGCGCGAAGACGGCGTCCGCGCCGGCGTCCTCGGCGATCTTGAGGTCGGCGTCCAGGGTGCGCGGGTAGCGGTCGAGGTCCTCGCCCGCGCCGAACTGGAGGGGGTTCACGAAGACGGTGACGACCACCTCGCCGTCCGCTCGGGCGATCTCGCGCGCGGTGCGGATCAGGGTGGCGTGGCCCTCGTGCAGGGCGCCCATGGTCATCACGACGGCCCGGCGGCCCATGCGCGTGCGTGCGTGCAGTTCGTCGGCGGTGCGCAGCAGGGTCGTGGTCATCGGGCATCTCCCTCGGCGCCGTTGGTCCCGGTGGCGAGTACCCCGAGGAGGTCCTCGGCGAGCTCGGGCTTGAGCAGGCCGTGGGCGAGCGCACGGTCGGCGGTGGCGCGGGCCATCGCGAGGTAGCCCGCCACGGTCTGCGGGGCGTGCTTGCGCAGTTCCGTGACGTGGGCGGCGACGGTGCCGGCGTCACCGCGCGCGACGGGTCCGGTGAGGGCCGCGTCGCCGGAGCGCAGGGCGTTGTCCAGGGCGGCGCCGAGCAGCGGGCCGAGCATCCGGTCGGGGGCCTCGACGCCGGCCGCGCGCAGCAGCTCCATGGCCTGGGCGACCAGCGTGACCAGGTGGTTGGCGCCGAGGGCGAGGGCCGCGTGGTACAGCGGGCGCTTCTCCTCCTCGATCCACTCGGGCTCGCCGCCCATCTCGATGACGAGGGCCTCGGCGGCCAGCCGCAGTTCCCCGGGCGCGGTGACGCCGAAGGAGCAGCCCGCGAGGCGCTGGACGTCCACGGGGGTGCCCGTGAAGGTCATCGCCGGGTGCAGGGCCAGCGGCAGCGCGCCCGCGCGCAGGGCGGGGTCCAGGACCTTCGCGCCGTAGCGCCCGGAGGTGTGCACGAGCAGCTGCCCCGGGCGGACCGCGCCGGTCTCGGCGAGGCCCTCGACGAGACCGGGCAGGGTGTCGTCGGGGACGGTCAGCAGCACCAGGTCGGCGCGCTGGAGGACGTCCGCGGGGGTGACGAGCGGGACGTCCGGGAGGAGCAGCGCCGCCCGCCGCCGGGAGGCGTCGGAGACTCCGGAGACGGCCACCGGGCGGTGCCCGGCGAGTTGGAGGGACGCAGCGAGCGCCGGTCCCACCCGGCCGGCGCCGACGACGCCGACGGTGAGCCGCGCGGGGCGGTCCTTGCTGTCTGGCTGTTGGGCTGTACTCACGCGTCGGCGGCCTTCCCGTTCCAGTCCGCATCTGGGTACCGGACGATTTCTCGTCATGTTAACGCGATCGGTTCCAGGGGCGTCCGGTTGTCCACAGGCTGTGGGTTTCCGTCGACCGTGCGTGCGGAAATGGGCATGCCCGGCCCCGGGGCGCACGAGATGATCCGCGCATGAGTGACGAAGAGGCGCGAGGGACCGGGCGGACGACGGACGAGGGACGCCCCGAGCAGGCCACGGACGGGGAGCGGGCGGAACAACTCACGGAGGAGGAACGGCTCCTGCGCCGCCGCGCACGGCGCGTGAGCGCCTACCGGAACGCGGAGCGCACTCTGGCCCGCCTGGGACTGCTCGCACCCCTGCGTGAGCGCCTGGCGCTGCTCGACGGGGCGGACACGCTCTACGACCTGGACGAGCCGGGCGACCTCTACGGCAACGGCGTCGTCGCGGCCCTGGAGGAGAAGGTGGCGGGTCTCCTCGGCAAGGAGGCCGCCGCCTTCTTCCCGACCGGCACGATGGCCCAGCAGGTGGCGTTGCGCTGCTGGGCGGGCCGCACCGGCAACCCCACCGTCGCCCTGCATCCCCTGGCCCACCCCGAGGTGCACGAACGCGACGCCTTCAGGGAGGTCTCCGGACTGCGCCCGGTCCATGTGACGGGCGAACCGCGACAGCCCACGGCCGAGGAGATACGCGGCTTCGAGGAGCCCTTCGGGGCGCTGATGCTGGAACTGCCGCTCAGGGACGCCGGTTTCGTGCTGCCCACCTGGGAGGAGCTCACCGAGGTCGTGGCGGCCGCGCGCGAGCGGGACGCGGTGGTGCACTTCGACGGGGCCCGCCTGTGGGAGACGACCGTCCACTTCGGCCGCCCCCTGGCCGAGATCGCGGACCTCGCGGACAGCGTCTACGTGTCGTTCTACAAGTCGCTCCAGGGCTTCGGCGGGGCCGCGCTGGCGGGCCCGACGAGCCTGATCGAGGAGGCGAGGACCTGGCGGCACCGCTACGGGGGCGCGGTCTTCCAGCAGTTCCCGACCGTTCTGTCGGCCCTCGCCGGACTGGAGCACGAACTGCCGAGGCTGCCCGAGTACGTCCACCACGCGCGCGTGGCGGCCGCCGCGCTGCGCGAGGGGTTCGCCCTGGCCGGGCTGCCGTGGGCGCGGGTCCACCCCGAGGTGCCGCACACCTTCGACTTCCAGGTCTGGCTGCCCTACGGCGTCGACGAGCTGTCCGAGGCGGCGATCCGGCAGTCGGAGGAGACGGGGACGGCCCTGTTCATCAACCCCTGGGACGCGAAGGGCCCGGGCCTGTCCCTGACCGAGGTGTACGTCCGTGCCGCCGCCCTGGAGTGGACGGCGGCGGACGTGCGGGCGGCGGCGGCCGACTTCGTCACCCGGCTGCGGGAGGTGGCCGGCTAGGCCGCGTGCCGGACGTCGTGCGGCAGGCGGGCAGGGACGACAGGGCCCGGGGTCAGCAGCCGGGGCGGGCCTGCCGGCGCAGCCACCGGCTCAGCACGTGCCGTAGCCGCTCCGGGGCGGGCCGTCCCGCCAGGACCGCCCGGAACCGCCGGTAGGCGCGCAGGTCGCGCACGGTCCGTACGTCGTGGGTGCCGGGCGCGGGCGGGACGGGGGTGCCGAGGTGCCGGGCGCGGTAGGTGTCGAGGAGGTGCTCCTGGGTGCTGCTCATGCCCCCAGGTTTGCGCCGTCTCAGCGGCCGCGTCGCGTCGATTGACGGCCCCCGTCAATCGAGGACGGCGTTGTCAGTGGCGGGGTGCACCATGAGGTCATGAGCGTGCACATCGACATCGCGGGGCTGCGGCCGGAGAGGGTCGCCGTCGTGCCCTCGCCCCTGGCCGAGCTCGGCATGGCGCTGCACGCGCTGGCCGAGCCGGGGCACCATCCGGGGCTCCAGGCCTGGGTGACGGGCGTGACCGCGCGGCTCGACCCGCACCTGGCCGACCGGATGTGCGAGGCGGACTTCCTGTGGCGGACGACGTTCTCGGACCTGTTCATGCCGTTCGCCGGCGTCGCGGGCCGCACCACGCTCCCCGGGTCCTGCATCGCCGAGGACCTCGACCTGCTCGACAAGCTGACGGACGAGCAGTTCGTGGACGCGGCACTGGAGTTCACCTGCGCGCTGCCGTACTGCTCGCACGGACCGAGTGTGCTCTCCGACAGCGCGCTGCACCGACGGGCCCTGGAGCTGGCCGCGTCGCGCGGGCCCCGGCAGGTGCGGTTCGCCGAGCGGTTGCTGGCCGACCCGCCGCGGATCCGGGCCTGGTTCCGGCAGTTCGTGGAGGACTGCGACGAGGCGTTCTTCGCGGACACCTGGTCGCGGCTGCGCCACCAGCTCGCGGCGGACGCCCGCCACAAGACGGACCTGCTGCGCCGCAAGGGTCTCGCGGAGGCGCTCACCGCGGTGTCGCCCGCGGTCACGCTCGACGAGGCGGCGGGCCGCATCACGGTCGACAAGCTGGGCACCGGGCACAGCGCCACGGCGGAGGGCGGTCTGCTGCTGATCCCGACCAGCCTGGGCTGGCCGCACCTGAGCGTCCTGCACCGGTACGGCTGGCAGCCCGCCCTGCACTATCCGGTCGGCTCCCCCGAGCTCACCGCCCCGCCCTCGGTCGAGCAGCTGGCCCTGCGGCTGACCGCGCTCTCCCATCCGGTCCGGATGCGCCTGTGCCGGCACCTGGCCCGCAGCGCCTACACCACCAGCGAGCTCGCCCAGGTGCACGGCATGACCGCGCCGGAGATATCCCGGCACCTGGGCGTCCTCAAGAAGGCGGGCCTGATCACCACCCGCCGCCGCGGCCGGTACGTCCTGCACCAGCTGGACGTCACCGTGGTGGCGCGGCTGGGCAGCGACTTCCTGGAAGGGATATTGCGGTAGCGCCCGGCACGGCCCGGGGCGTTGCGGGCCGGGGCCGGGCCGTGTCTCAGCCGTGCCCGCCCGCGCGCACCAGCCCCGTCTCGTAGGCGAGGACCACCACCTGCACCCGGTCCCTGAGGCCCAGCTTGGTCAGGATGCGGCCCACATGGGTCTTCACCGTCGCCTCGGACAGCACCAGCCGGGCCGCGATCTCGCCGTTGGACAGTCCCTGCGCGACCAGCACCATGACCTCGCGCTCACGGCCGGTGAGCCGCTCCAGCTCCGCGTGCTGGGGCTCCTTGCCGGTGGTGGGCAGCATGGGCGCGAAACGGTCGAGCAGGCGCCGGGTCGTCGAGGGGGCGACCACGGCGTCGCCGCTGTGCACCGAGCGGATCGCGGTGAGCAGCTCGCCGGGCGGCACGTCCTTGAGCATGAAGCCGGACGCGCCCGCCTTCAGCCCGGAGAAGGCGTACTCGTCCAGGTCGAAGGTGGTCAGGATCAGCACCTTCGGCGGGTCGGGCTCCGAGCAGATGCGGCGGGTGGTCTCCACCCCGTCGAGCTTCGGCATGCGGACGTCCATGAGGACCACGTCCACGGCGGTCGAGCGCAGCACCTGGAGGGCCTCCACCCCGTCCCCCGCCTCCGCGACGACCTCCATGTCCGGCTGGGCCGCCAGCACCATCCGGAACCCGGTGCGCAGCAGCACCTGGTCGTCGACGAGCATCACGCGGATCGTCATCGGGCCTCTTCCGTTTCCTCGGGGTCGTACAGCAGGTCGCCAGGGGGGCGTGACAGGTGTCAACAGGGGGCGTGCGTCGGTGTCAATGCGCTGGTTTGAGCGGCAGCAGCGCACTGATGCGGAATCCTCCGCCGGGGCGGGGGCCCGCGTCCAGGGTGCCGCCGACCATGCCGACCCGCTCCCGCATGCCGATCAGGCCGTGGCCGGCTCCGTCGGCGCCGCCCTCCTCGTACAGCTCGTGCGGGGCGCCCTTGCCGTCGTCCTCGACGAGCAGACCGAGGCCGTCGTCGAAGTAGACCAGGCGCACGCTCGCACCCGCGTTCGGGCCGCCGTGCTTGCGGGTGTTGGTGAGCGCCTCCTGCACGATGCGGTACGCGGTGAGCTCGACACCGCTGGGCAGCGGGCGCGGAGTGCCCTCGATCTTGAAGTCGACGGGGAGCCCGGAGCCGCGGCACTGCTCGACGAGGTCCTCGATCTGCTCGACGTCGGGCTGCGGAACGTACTCGCCGCCCTCCTGGTGCTCGCCGGTGCGCAGCACGCCCAGCAGGCGGCGCATCTCGGCGAGCGCCTGCCGGCCGGTGGAGGAGATGGTCTCCAGGGCCTTCTTGGCCTGGTCGGGCGCGGCGTCGAGGACGTAGGCGGCGCCGTCGGCCTGGACGACCATGACGGACACGTTGTGCGCGACGACGTCGTGCAGTTCGCGGGCGATCCGGGCGCGCTCGGCGGCGACGGCGACCTTCGCCTGGGCCTCGCGCTCCTTCTCCAGGCGGGCGTTGCGCTCCTCCAGCTGGGCGAAGTAGGCGCGGCGGGTGCGGATCGAGTCGCCGAGCACCCAGGCCAGGGCGAACGGCACCGTCTGGAAGATCATGATCGCGACGTTGCCGAGCGCGCCGGAGTTCTCGTTCGGCCAGCGCAGCTGCGCGACGGGGGCGGCGCACAGGCCGATCGTCAGCGCCAGCCGGGACGCCCAGCGGGTGCCCGTGGCGGCCACGGTGTACACGATCACCAGGAAGGCGAAGTCCGCGGACGTGGTCTCCACGTCCAGCACGACCTGCGCCGCGCCGAGCCCGATGGCGAGCAGCAGCATCCGCTCCGGCATGAGTCTGCGCAGCGCGATGACCAGGCACAGCAGCAGGACGATCGGGGCGATCGCCATCGGGGACCGGGTCCCCTGGGACTCCCCACGGGCGGTTTCGCTCGCGAGCGAGATCCCGAGCAGGATGACGGCCCAGAAGACGTCGACCCCTGTCGGGTGCCTGCGGAGGAAGTCATAGAGGCGCTGCACGTAACCCAGCGTAGGGAAGCGTGATGTGTGCAGGGGTCAACCGGAGGACCGATCCGTACCGCCCGCGCGTACTCCCCAAGGTGGAGGCCCCGTTGTCCGGTGCGCCTAGCCTGACGGCGTGACCAATGACACGACCGGCGGCTGGTCCGGCTGGCGGGCCGCCACCGAGGCCGCGCTCTACGGCCCGGACGGCTTCTACCGCAGGCCGGAGGGGCCGGCCGGACACTTCCGTACCTCCGTGCACGCCTCCCCGTTGTTCGCCGCGGCCGTGGCCCGGCTGCTGTGCCGCCTCGACGAGGAGCTGGGCCGGCCCGCGCGGCTCGACTTCGTCGACATGGCCGCGGGGCGGGGCGAGTTGGCCACGGGCGTCCTCGCCGCACTGCCCGCGGAGGTGGGCGCCCGCACGCGCGTGCACGCCGTGGAGATCGCCGGCCGCCCCGCCGGCCTCGATCACCGGATCGAGTGGCTGTCCGCACCGCCCGAGAACATCACCGGGCTGCTGTTCGCCAACGAGTGGCTGGACAACGTACCGGTGGAGATCGCCGAGACGGACGCCTCGGGCCTGCCGCGACGCGTTCTCGTACGACCCGACGGTCGCGAGCGTCTCGGGGAGCCGGTCGCCGGTGCGGAGGCCGACTGGCTGCGGCGGTGGTGGCCGCTGCCGGCCGAGGAAGGACTGCGGGCCGAGATCGGACTCCCCCGCGACGAGGCCTGGGCGGCGGCGGTCGCCACGGTCGGGCGGGGAATGGCGGTCGCCGTCGACTACGCGCACACCGCAGCCGCACGTCCCCCCTTCGGAACGCTCACCGGCTTCCGCGAGGGGCGCGAGAGCACACCCGTGCCGGACGGCTCCTGCGACCTCACGACCCATGTGGCGCTGGACGCGTGCGCACTGCCCGGAGGGCGTCTGCTGACCCAGCGCGACGCCCTGCGCGCCCTGGGCATCGCGGGCGCACGCCCCCCGCTCTCGCTGGCGTCCACACACCCCGCGGAGTACGTACGCGCCCTCGCGCGCGCCGGAGAGGCCGCCGAGCTCACCGCGGCGGGCGGACTCGGCGACTTCGGCTGGCTCCTCCAGCCCGTCGGCGTCGGCGGCCTGCTTGTCGACGGCCCAGACGGCCCAGACGGCCTACTTGTCGATGTCCCCGACGACGAAGAACAGTGACCCCAGGATCGCCACCATGTCCGCGACCAGCGTGCCCGGCAGCAGCTCCACCAGCGCCTGGATGTTGTTGTACGAGGCCGAGCGCAGCTTCAGCCGGTACGGGGTCTTCTCGCCCTTGCTGACGAGGTAGTAGCCGTTGATGCCGAGCGGGTTCTCGGTCCACGCGTACGTGTGCCCCTCGGGAGCCTTGAGGACCTTGGGCAGCCGCTGGTTGATCGGCCCGGGCGGGAGCTCGGCGAGCCGGTCCAGGCAGGCGTCGGCGAGGTCGAGGGCGTTGTGGGTCTGCTCCAGGAGGACCTCGAAGCGGGCCAGGCAGTCGCCCTCCTGCCGGGTGACCACCTTCAGGGTGTCCTGGAGCTGCCCGTAGGCGAGGTAGGGCTCGTCGCGGCGCAGGTCGAAGTCCACGCCCGAGGCGCGCGCGACGGGCCCGCTGACGCCGTAGGCGTGCACGGTCTCCGGCGCGAGGACGCCGACGTCCCGGGTGCGCCCCCGGAAGATCTCGTTGCCGAGGACCAGGTCGTCGAAGCGGTCCATGCGCGAGCGCACGGCGGAGACGGCGGCACGCGCACGCGTGGCCCAGCCGGCCGGCAGGTCCTCCTTGAGGCCGCCGACGCGGTTGAACATGTAGTGCATCCGGCCGCCGGAGACCTCCTCCATGACGTTCTGGAGGACCTCCCGCTCGCGGAACGCGTAGAAGACCGGAGTGATGCCGCCGAGCTCCAGCGGGTACGAGCCGAGGAACATCAGGTGGTTCAGCACCCGGTTGAGCTCGGCGAGCAGCGTGCGTGTCCACACCGCTCGCTCCGGGACCTCCATGCCGAGCATCCGCTCCACGCCGAGGACCACGCCCAGCTCGTTGGAGAAGGCCGACAGCCAGTCGTGACGGTTGGCGAGCATGATGATCTGGCGGTAGTCGCGCGCCTCGAAGAGCTTCTCCGCGCCCCGGTGCATGTAACCGATCACCGGCTCCGCGCTCATGATGCGCTCGCCGTCCAGGACCAGCCGCAGGCGCAGCACGCCATGGGTGGACGGGTGCTGCGGGCCGATGTTGAGCACCATGTCGGTGCTCTCCGCGGCGCCGCCGATGCCGACCGTGGTCTCCGTCGTAGGAGTCATGGACACAGTCTCTCCTACGTACGCTGGCCTCATGGAGACGGGGAGCGGGCAGGACACGGAGGTCGCGGGGGCCGAGCCGGTGTGGACCGGGCTGCCGCCGGGGCTGCTGCGGATGCGACGGCTGTTGCTGGTGGTGTGGCTGGGGCTGCTCGCGGTGGCCCTGGGGCTGTTGCTCGGGCTGCTGTGCGGGCCCCTCTGGGCGACGTTCGCGCTGCTGCCGCTCGCCCTGGCCGGCTGGGGCTGGGTGCTGCTCGGCCGCAACTGGCGCTCCTGGCGCTACGCCGAGCGCGCCGACGACCTGCTGATCAGCCGGGGCGTGCTGTGGCGCGAGGAGACCGTCGTGCCGTACGGCCGCATGCAGCTCGTGGAGGTCACCTCCGGGCCCGTGGAGCGGCACTTCGGGCTGGCCAGCGTCCAGCTGCACACCGCCGCCGCGGCGACCGACGCCACCATCCCGGGCCTCGACCCGGCCGAGGCGGAGCGGCTGCGCGACCGGCTCACCGAACTCGGCGAGGCCCGATCGGCGGGCCTGTGACCGCGCCGGGCGTCGACGACGCCGTACACGAGAAGCCGGAGAAGGAGGCCGTCACCGAGCGGCGGCTGCATCCCATAACGCCGCTCAGGCGGGCGTGGGCGCCGGTCGCCGTCGTCATCGGGTGGGCCGTGCACGACCCCGACCAGGCGCAGCGCCAGCTGACCCGGCTGACGACCACCACCCTGCTGATCGCGCTCGCCGTCGTCGTCCCGGCCGCCGCCCTGTACGGCTTTCTCACCTGGTGGTTCACCCACTTCGCGGTGACCGACACCGAACTGCGCATCCGCACCGGCCTGGTGTTCCGGCGCACCGCGCACATCCGGCTGGAGCGGATCCAGGCCGTCGACGTCACCCAGCCGCTCCTCGCGCGCGTGGCGGGTGTCGCCAAACTCCGGCTGGACGTCGTCGGCGCCGACAAGAAGGACGAGCTGGCCTTCCTCGGGGAGCGCGAGGCGCGGGCGTTGCGCGCGGAACTCCTCGCGCGCGCCGCCGGGTTCGCCCCCGAGACCGCGCACAAGGTCGGCGAGGCCCCCGCGCGCGAGCTGCTGCGCACGCCTCCGCGTGACCTCGCGCTCTCCCTCGTGCTGACGGGCGCCACCTGGGGCGCTCTCGTGGCCGCCCTCGTCGTGCCGCCGCTGCTGTGGTGGGCCACCCACAGCCTGTGGACGGTCCTCGCGACCGCCGTACCGCTGCTCGGCGCGGCGGGGGCGAGCAGCGTGGGCCGGTTCGTCACCGAGTACGACTGGACGGTGGGCGAGTCCCCGGACGGGCTGCGCATCGACCACGGTCTCCTGGACCGCACCCATGAGACGGTCCCGCCGGGGCGGGTGCAGACCGTGCGGATCGTGGAGCCGCTGCTGTGGCGGCGGCGCGGCTGGGTGCGGGTCGAGCTGGACGTGGCCGGGTCGTCCAACTCCGTGCTGGTGCCGGTCGCTCCGCGCGCGGCCGCCGAGGCGGTCGTCGCGCGCGTGCTGCCCGGCGTGGTCGTCCCGCCGCTGTCGGCCCTGTCACGGCCCCCGCGGCGGGCCGGGCGGTGCGTGCCCCTGTGGTGGCGCGGCCACGGACTCGCCGTCACCGACGCGGTGTTCGCCTCACGGCAGGGGCTGCTGCGCCGGAGCCTGGCGCTCGTCCCGCATGCGAAGGTCCAGAGCGTACGGCTCACCCAAGGGCCCTGGGAGCGGCTGTGGCGGCTCGCCGACGTACACGTGGACACGGGAGCGAACAAGACCGTCACGGCCCGTCTGAGGGACGCCCAGGAGGCCGCGGAGCTGCTCGGGGCACAGGCGGAGAGATCGCGGACGGGACGGAAAGGGGCACGGCCCGACCGCTGGATGGTCTGACCGTGCCCCTCGCGAGCAGCCGTGCGTCCGTCAGGAGACCGCGCTGCGCAGGCCTTCCAGGTTGATCTGTTCCGTCTCGTCGTGGGCCGTCAGGTCGATGACCTGGCCGACGCCCCGCGACTCCTCGTCGGCCGGCTTGAACTCCGCCTCCGCCTCGGCCTTGTGCAGGGCGAGTGCCTCCTGGCCGACGACATCGGCGAGGTCCTCGTTCTGCACGGCCTCCAGGGCGTCCCGGGAGGCACCCGCCTTCGTGCCGAAGAAGTCGAACCCGCCCTCGACCCGCGGGCGTCGTACCGGAGCCGTCGGCACGACCGCCACCGCGGTCGGCGCGATGAAGTGCCCGGCGGGCTGCTGCTGCGGTTGGGCGGCTCTCGCCGTGGTGGTGGCGGCCGCGTGCTCATGCCCGTCGACCGCCTCGGGCTTCCCCCGCGCCTCGTCCTCCTGCGCGGCCTCCGCCTCGGCACCGGCGCCGGCCGCGGCGGGACCGGCGTTCACCGGCTGCGCCCCCGGTTCGGCCGGGGAGCCCTCGCGGGCCGTCTTCGGGCCCCTGGCACCGGGCTGGGGTCCGCGCTGCGCGCCGCCCGGGCCCTGCGGGCCACCCGCCGAGTTCGCCTCGGAGCCGGAACCGACCTCGGCCTCCGCGGCCGTCTCGGCGTCCGTGTCCGTGTCCGCTTCGGCTGCCGTCCCGGACTCCTCGCCGGAGTCCGAGCGCGGGGTCGTTTCACCGTCGTCGTCGAGCCGCTTCAGCGCCGCGTTCGCCCGCAGGAACAGCCGGGAGCCCTCCGGGGAGAAGATCGCGGGCCGCTCCGGCGGCTGCTCCGAAGTCCGCGAGCCCGCAAGGTCCTTGGCCTCGGTCTCCTCCTCCGCCCCGGCGGTCGCCGCCACGCCCTCCGCGTCGGTCTGCTCCGCGGGAGGCAGCGCACGCGCCGGGGTGGCTTCTATCTCCAGCAGCCGGCGGCCCTCCAGGGCGCTCGCCCGCTCGGTCTCCGCCGTGGCGTACCGCCGCAGCAGGGCCGCGTGTTCGTTGCGCAGACCCGCCAGCTCCGCACGCTTGGCCCGCAGCCGCTGCTCCAGCTTGCCCCGGAGCTCCCGCGACTCCTCGAGGTCGGTCTCGAGTTCGGCGACCCGCTCCTCGTGCCGCCACTCGTCGCTCGCACGCGCGCGCGTGAGGTCGGCGACCTGCTTGCCCGCCTGCGCGTCCCAGCGGCGCATGACGGCCGCACCGACGACCGCGACCGCCGCGGCGAACGCGGCTATCACGCGCAGCACGGCCTGTTGCGAGAACACCCAGGGACCGAAGGCACAGACGAGGGAGACGCCTGCGATCGCCGACGGAGGCAGCAGCCTGTGCAAAGGCGGGGAATGGCGGTGACGTCCACGTGGCATGGCCAGAAACTTACCGCGCGTAGGCGAACCATGGTGCCCCGCCCCGTAAAAACACAGCCATCCCGCGACCCTCACACGACATCAGGAATCGGAGTCGGCGCCGAATTCGGCGTATTGATCACTCATCGCTCACTCACCGGTCACCCGTCGATCGCTGATCACCGGTGAGCAGCCCGCTCATCCACTCCAAGGTCGCCGGGATCTCCCGCCGCCAGGTGGTGAAGTTGTGCCCGCCGCTTTCGAGGATGATCGACGAGATCCGCGTCGTTTCCGTCGCCTTCACCCGCTCTATGAACTTCAGGGTGTCCTTGTAGTTCTTCTCGCCCACCTTGCTGCTGGTGACGAGCAGTGAGGTGTCCGGCGGGCTCAGGTGCTTGAGGCACCACCACAGGTTCGCGCGGTTGCGCAGCGCCTTGTCGCCCTGGAAGAGGTCGCCCGTGGTGGGGTCGACGGGTGCGTTGTAGTACGGGGACAGGCCCGCCCCGGCGACGTACACCTTGGGGTGGTGCATGGCGAGCTTCAGCGCGCAGTAGCCGCCCGTGGAGTCCCCGATGATTCCCCAGTTCCCCAGCTCCTTGCCCACCCTGTAGTGCTGGTTGATCGCTTTCGGAAGGTCCTTCGCGAAGAACGTCTCGGTCTGCGGACCGCCCGGAACGTCCGCGCACTCGGTGTCCCGCGGCGGAGCAACCGTCGGCCGCATCATCACGAGGATCATCGGCTGCATACGGCCGCTCTTGGTGAGTTCCAGAGCCGTGCGCGGATAGTGGAGTTTGTCCACCAGCGCCCGCGCGGTGCCCGGATAACCCGTGAGTACGACGGCGGCGGGGAAGGTACGCGTCCGATAGCGCTCCTGGAAATACTCCGGCGGAAGATAGACGTACGCGGGGCTGGCGATGTGAGACTTCGGGCCGACGATGTCGACCGTCTGGACCTGCCCGGCCGACGACGGCCGGGAGCCGCCCCTGCCGGGCACGTCCCCGATCTCCGTCACCGTCAGGGGCCCGCTCGACCGCCGGCCCAGGTTGTGGTCGACCACCACGCCCTGGTCGGTCTCCTGCCCGAACAGGTCGGCCCAGGAGGCGTAGAACCCGAAGGCCTGGTTGGCGGCGAGTCCCACCGTCACGAAGAGGGAGAGCTGCGTCGCGAGCAGCAGCCCGATACGGCCGCTGACGGGCCGCCAGCCACGGCGCGCCAGACGTGGCCACAGCCACACCGTGCCGGCGAAGAGCGCCACGGCGGCCAGGACCGCCGGCACCAGCGTGTTGTTGCTCGTGAGACCCATTGCTTGCTTTCGCTTTCCTCGGCCTTTGAAACGGCTTTGAGGAGGTGAGTGAACCTCTCCTCACGAGACACCGTCCTAGAGGGCGCAATGTCGCCGGATGCCCGAATCGGGGCTCCGGATCCAAAGTCACTCGCAGAACCACGGGATGCGATGTCTGTCAGGACAGATGAGGAAATGTCGGGCGGGGTTCCGATCCGATCAACACGGCTGCGGCGTGCACTGCACGGGCCGCGCCCCGAGGCCGTCCCCGTCCTCGTCTCCAGAGCCTGCACGCTCGTAGGCCTTCTGGACATCGCCGCCGGCGTCTTCCCACGCTTCCGGCACAGCCGTATGCACACCATGGCCGAGGTGCTGCCCGGCGCGCTCGGCCCGTTCGCGGCCGCGCTCTCGCTCAGCACCGGAGTGCTGTTGCTGCTGCTCGCCCACGGCCTCAGGCGCCACAAGCGCCGCGCCTGGCGGGCGGCCGTGGCACTGCTGCCGGCGGGCGCGCTGGCGCAGTTCACCTACCGCCACTCACTCGTGGGGGCGGCCATCTCGCTCGCCCTGCTCGCACCGCTGCTGCGCCACCGCGACCAGTTCAGGGCGCTGCCCGACCCACGCAGCCGCTGGCGCGCGCTCGCCAACTTCGTCCTCATGGGCGCCGGTTCCCTCGTCCTCGGGCTGATCATCGTCAGCGTCCACCCGAACCGCCTGGTGGGCGACCCGAGCCTCGCCGACCGCATCACCCACGTCCTGTACGGCCTCTTCGGCTTCGAGGGCCCCGTCGACTACCAGGGCGACACCTCGTGGACCGTCGGCGTCTCCCTGGGCGCCCTGGGCCTGCTCACCGCGATCACCACGATCTACCTCGCCTTCCGCCCCGAGCACCCCGCCGCCCACCTCACCGAGGAGGACGAGTCCCGCCTCAGGGCGCTGCTGGCCAAGCACGGCGGCCGCGACTCCCTCGGCCACTTCGCGCTGCGCCGCGACAAGGCCGTCGTCTTCTCCCCCAGCGGCAAGGCCGCCGTGACCTACCGCGTCGTCTCCGGCGTGATGCTCGCCAGCGGCGACCCCATCGGCGACGTCGAGGCCTGGCCGGGCGCCATCGAACGCTTCATGGACGAGGCCAAGGCCCATTCCTGGACGCCCGCCGTCATGGGCTGCTCGGAGACCGGCGGCGAGGTGTGGACCCGCGAGACCGGCCTGGACGCCCTCGAACTGGGCGACGAGGCGGTGGTGGACGTCGCGGATTTCTCGCTCGCCGGCCGCGCGATGCGCAACGTCCGCCAGATGGTCAAGCGCATCGAGCGGGCCGGTTACGAGACCCGGGTACGGCGCGTCCGTGACCTCGGGGCGACCGAGCTGGAGCGCATCCGGCAGGCCGCCGACGACTGGCGCGGCACCGACACCGAACGCGGCTTCTCGATGGCCCTGGGCCGCATCGGCGACCTCGCCGACGGCGACTGCCTCATCGCCACCGCCCACAAGGCCGACGACCAGCCCGGCCCGTACGGAGACCTCAAGGCGATCCTGCACTTCGTGCCGTGGGGCACCGACGGCGCTTCCCTCGACCTCATGCGCCGCGACCGCTCGGCCGACCCCGGCATGAACGAACTGCTGATCGTCGCCGCCCTCCAGGCGGCCCCCAGGTTCGGCATCACGCGCGTGTCGCTCAACTTCGCCATGTTCCGCTCCGCCCTCGCACGCGGCGAGAAGATCGGCGCAGGGCCGGTCCTGCGCGCCTGGCGGGGCCTGCTGGTCTTCCTGTCCCGCTGGTTCCAGATCGAGTCCCTGTACAAGTTCAACGCGAAGTTCCAGCCCCGCTGGGAGCCCCGCTTCGTCGTCTACCGGGCCTCCGGCGACCTCCCGCGCATCGGCTTCGCCGCCATGCAGGCCGAGGGCTTCGTCAACCTCGCCCTCCCGCTGCCACGCTTCCTGCGCCGCCGCTCGCACACCCCACGCGCGTGTGCCCACGCGGTCGCGGAGCGCGACGTCAGAGCGGCCTGACCGCTCGCTCCGGGACCGGCCCGGACGGAAGCCCCGCCCCTCCTCCAGCCCCGGGGCCTCCGTCCGGGCCACACGCTCCCGCCACTGCGGACGGGGCCTAGGCTGAACGCATGAGCAAGCACAGCGGACGCGGGCGCGTCGCCGGTCTTCCGGAATGGGACCGCTGCGCGGTCATGGGAGTCGTGAACGTCACCCCCGACTCCTTCTCCGACGGGGGCCGCTGGTTCGACACGACGACCGCCGTCAAGCACGGCCTGGCCCTCGTCGAGGAAGGCGCCGACCTCGTCGACGTCGGCGGCGAGTCCACCCGCCCCGGCGCCACCCGCGTCGACGAGGCCGAGGAACTGCGGCGCGTCGTCCCCGTCGTCCGCGGTCTCGCCTCCGAGGGCGTCACGGTATCCGTCGACACCATGCGCGCCTGTGTCGCCGAACAGGCCCTCGCCGCCGGCGCCCGTCTCGTCAACGACGTCAGCGGCGGCCTCGCCGACCCCGCGATGATCCCGGTCGTGGCCGACGCGGGCGCCCCCTTCGTCGTCATGCACTGGCGCGGCTTCCTGGAGGGCGGCAACGTCAGGGGCGTCTACGCCGACGTCGTCGCCGAGGTCGTCGACGAACTCCACGCGCGCGTGGACGCCGTCCTCGCGGGCGGCATCTCCCCCGACCGCGTGGTCGTCGACCCGGGCCTCGGTTTCTCCAAGGACGCCGAGCACGACCTGGTCCTCCTCGCCCACCTCGACCGCCTCCTCGGCCTCGGCCACCCCCTCCTCGTCGCCGCCTCCCGCAAACGCTTCCTCGGCCGCGTCCTCGCCGGCCCCGAGGGCGCACCGCCGCCCGCGCGCGAGCGCGACGCCGCCACGGCCGCCGTCTCCGCCCTCGCCGCGCACGCCGGCGCATGGGCCGTGCGCGTGCACGAGGTGCGCGCCACAGCCGACGCGGTACGGGTCGCCCGCGCCGTGGAAGGAGCGCGCACCGACGGCGCGCACACCGCGGACAGCGGCGCGGAAGGAGCCCGGTGAGCGCCCCCCACACCGACGTGGAGCAGGTGGAGGCCGCCAACACCGCCTTCTACGAGGCACTGGAGCGCGGCGACTTCGAGGAACTGTCCTCGCTCTGGCTCACCCCCGCCGACCTCGGCGTCGACGAGACCTACCACGACCCGGCCGACGTCGGCGTGGTCTCCTGCGTGCACCCCGGCTGGCCCGTGCTGACCGGACGCGGCGAGGTCCTGAGGTCGTACGCGCTGATCATGGCGAACACGGACTACATCCAGTTCTTCCTTACCGACGTGCACGTCTCCGTCACCGGCGACACCGCCCTGGTGACCTGCACGGAGAACATCCTCAGCGGCGGCCCGGCACCCGAGGGCGACGAGGAGCTCGGCCCGCTCGTCGGCCAGCTCGTGGTCGCCACGAACGTGTTCCGCCGCACCCCCGAGGGCTGGAAGCTGTGGTCCCACCACGCCTCCCCGGTCCTGGCCGAGAACGGCGAGGACGAGGACGGGGAAGCCACCTCCTGAACCCGGCCGTGAACCCGGCCGGACCAAGAAGTGGTTGGAATCACGAGCCCCCGGGTATGGGCGGCTACCAAGCCGTGAGCCACCGGGTTCCCCAGGGGAAACACACGGTGAAACCTCCTGGACCCGGCACCGGCCGCGCCCCCGTGGCCCGGTCCTGTCAGTGCTCGCAGGTAGATTCGTTCGAGGCCGGGGTACCGCCCGCACACGGTACGGACCGGCCGTCACCGACGATTGCAGGAGTGATTCGCGTGGATCGTGTCGCGCTGCGCGGCCTGAAGGCCCGCGGGCACCACGGTGTGTTCCCCGAGGAACGGCGGGAGGGCCAGACCTTCGTCGTGGACCTCGTCCTCGGTCTGGACACCCGGCCGGCCGCCGCCGACGACGACCTGACGAAGACCGTGCACTACGGCATCGTGGCGGAGGAGGTCGTGGCCGTCGTCGAGGGCGAACCCGTCGACCTCATCGAGACACTCGCCGAGCGCATCGCCCAGGCCTGTCTGAAGCACGAACGGGTAGAGGAGGTCGAGGTCAGGGTCCACAAACCCGAAGCACCGATCACCGTGCCCTTCGACGACGTGACCGTCACCATCACCCGGAGCCGAGTATGACCGCCTCCTTCGCCGCGGGTCACAGCGACCCGACCGTACAGCCGGTGCCCGCCTCCGTCGTGCAGCAGGTGGACGCCGCCGACACCACCCTCCACAACCCCAAGCGCGCCGTGCTCTCCCTCGGCTCCAACCTCGGCAACCGCCTGGAGACCCTCCAGGGCGCCGTCGACGCCCTGGAGGACACCCCCGGCGTCCGCGTCAAGGCCGTCTCCCCGGTCTACGAGACGGAGCCGTGGGGCGTGGACGCCGACAGCCAGCCGTCGTACTTCAACGCGGTCGTCGTACTGAAGACCACGCTCCCCCCGTCCTCCCTGCTGGAGCGGGCGCACGCGGTCGAGGAGGCCTTCAACCGGGTGCGGGACGAGCGCTGGGGCCCGCGCACCCTCGACGTCGACATCGTCACGTACGCCGAAGTGGTCTCCGACGATCCGGCCCTCACCCTGCCCCACCCCCGCGCCCACGAGCGGGCCTTCGTGCTCGTCCCCTGGCACGACGTGGAGCCCGAGGCCCAGCTGCCCGGACGCGGCCCGGTCGCCGCGCTCCTCGACACGGTCACGCGAAACGGCGTGGAACCCCGCAGGGACCTGGAACTCCGGCTGCCCGAATAGCCGTTAAGGTCAAGACGACCACAGTCCGTGGGACCGCCCAAGGACCTCGGGGGAGCTGAAGGGGCACCGTGAGAGAGCTGCGCATCAGGCTGCTGGCCGGCGTCTTCGTCGTGGCCGGGATCCTGTCCTGGGCGGGCGCCCGCCTGTGGAACTCGATCGGGACCCTGCCCAGCGTCCCGCTGGCCGCCCCCATCGTCCTCGCCCTGATCGCCGTGGTCCTCATGGCCACGGCGCTCTCCATCCGGGCCCGCCTCAAGGCCCAGCGCGAGCGCGTCCCCGAGGCGAAGGGCGTCGACCCCCTGATGGCGGCC
Source organism: Streptomyces sp. SAI-135 (assembly GCF_029893805.1). Lineage (NCBI taxonomy): Bacteria > Bacillati > Actinomycetota > Actinomycetes > Kitasatosporales > Streptomycetaceae > Streptomyces > Streptomyces sp. SAI-135. The sequence goes on along the minus strand of NZ_JARXYP010000002.1, from coordinate 5,184,606 downwards.
CGCGCGGTCGTCTTCGGCCAGGCCAGCGCCCTGGTCGCCGCCCTCGTCTCCGGCATGTACGGCGGCACCGGCGTCTTCCTCCTGGAGTACCTCGACATCCCCGCCCGCCGCGACCAGGCCATCTACGCCGGCTTCTCGGTCCTCGCGGGCATCGCGGTGATAGCGGCGGCGATCTTCCTGGAGCGAGTCTGCAAACTCCCGGAGGACGACGACCCGAACACGGGGGCCGCGTCGACGGCGTGACGCCTCCTCGCCGGACAGGCGCGCGTCAGCGGGCCATGATGAGGCTCATCGCCTCGTTCCGCGTCGCCGCGTCCCGCAGCTGGCCGCGTACGGCCGAGGTGAGCGTCTTGGCGCCGGGCTTGCGGATCCCCCGCATCGACATGCACATGTGCTCGCACTCCACGACGACGATCACACCGCGCGGCTCCAGGATCTCCATCAGGGAGTCCGCGATCTGCGTGGTGAGTCGTTCCTGCACCTGCGGGCGACGGGCGTAGACGTCCACCAGCCGGGCGAGCTTCGACAGTCCCGTGATCTTGCCGCTGGTGGCCGGAATGTATCCGACGTGGGCGACGCCCCGGAACGGCACGAGATGGTGCTCACAGGTCGAGTACACCTCGATGTCCTTCACGAGCACCATCTCGTCGTGCCCCAGGTCGAACGTCGTGGTCAGCACATCCTCGGGCTTCTGCCACAGCCCCGCGAATATCTCCTTGTACGCCCGCGCCACCCGCCCCGGTGTCTCCCTGAGTCCCTCGCGGTCCGGGTCCTCGCCGACCGCGATCAGCAGTTCGCGGACGGCGTTCTCGGCTCGCTTCTCGTCGAACTCGCCGATGGGGCCCTCGCCGTCCAGCGTCACGGGGTCGGTCATCTGCTGCCTCTTCCTGGAAGTCCATCACGGCCGAAAACCGCCGCGCCCCCCAGGCTAAAACCTGGGGGGCGCGGCATCCATTCCGGGCCCGGTGAGCTCACCGGGGCGGGACGGGTGAGCGTCAGCTCTCGGGGCGCTCCTCGGGCACGGCCTCCGTGGCCTGCTCCGACGCGGTGGCCTTGGCGGTGGTGATCGCCGGGGTCGCGCCGTTGGCGCCGTTCGTCAGTGCGAGCTCCTTGGGGGAGAGCACCGGCGGACGGGTGGAGGGCGTACGCCGGGAGGAACCGGTCCAGGCCGGCCGCGGCGGACGCTTGACGATGGGGGCGAAGATCTCGGCGATCTGCTCCTTGCCCAGCGTCTCCTTCTCCAGCAGCTGGAGCACCAGGTTGTCGAGGACGTCGCGGTTCTCGACCAGGATCTCCCAGGCCTCGTTGTGCGCGTTCTCGATGAGCTTCTTGACCTCTTCGTCGACCAGCGCGGCGACCTCTTCCGAGTAGTCGCGCTGGTGAGCCATCTCACGTCCGAGGAACGGCTCGGTGTTGTCGCCGCCGAACTTGATGGCGCCGAGGCGCTCGGTCATGCCGTACTGGGTGACCATCGCGCGGGCCGTCGCCGTGGCCTTCTCGATGTCGTTCGCGGCGCCGGTGGTCGGGTCGTGGAAGACCAGTTCCTCGGCGGCGCGACCGCCCAGCATGTAGGCGAGCTGGTCGAGCATCTCGTTGCGGGTGGTCGAGTACTTGTCCTCGTCCGGCAGGACCATGGTGTAGCCCAGAGCACGGCCTCTCGAGAGGATCGTGATCTTGTGGACCGGGTCGGAGTTCGGGGAGGCCGCCGCGACCAGGGCGTGTCCGCCCTCGTGGTACGCGGTGATCTTCTTCTCCTTGTCCGACATGATCCGGGTCCGCTTCTGCGGGCCCGCCACCACACGGTCGATCGCCTCGTCCAGCATGGAGTTGTCGATCAGCTTCTTGTCGCTGCGGGCGGTGAGCAGGGCGGCCTCGTTGAGGACGTTGCTCAGGTCCGCGCCGGTGAAGCCCGGCGTGCGACGCGCGACGGCCGACAGGTCGACGTCGGGAGCGACCGGCTTGCCCTTCTGGTGGACCTTGAGGATCTCCAGACGGCCCTGCATGTCCGGGCGGTCGACCGCGATCTGGCGGTCGAAGCGGCCGGGGCGCAGGAGGGCCGGGTCGAGGATGTCGGGCCGGTTCGTCGCGGCGATGAGGATCACGCCGCCCTTGACGTCGAAGCCGTCCATCTCGACGAGCAGCTGGTTCAGCGTCTGCTCGCGCTCGTCGTGACCGCCGCCGAGGCCGGCGCCGCGGTGGCGGCCGACCGCGTCGATCTCGTCGACGAAGACGATCGCCGGGGCGTTCGCCTTGGCCTGTTCGAAGAGGTCACGGACTCGGGAGGCACCGACACCGACGAACATCTCGACGAAGTCGGAGCCGGAGATCGAGTAGAACGGCACGCCGGCCTCGCCCGCGACGGCGCGCGCGAGCAGGGTCTTGCCGGTGCCGGGGGGGCCGTACAGCAGTACGCCCTTGGGGATCTTGGCCCCGACCGCCTGGAACTTCGCCGGTTCCTGGAGGAACTCCTTGATCTCCTGGAGCTCCTCGACGGCCTCGTCCGAGCCGGCGACGTCCGAGAACGTCGTCTTCGGGGTGTCCTTGGTGATGAGCTTCGCCTTGGACTTCCCGAAGTTCATGACCCGGGAGCCGCCGCCCTGCATCTGATTCATCAGGAACAGGAAGACGACCACGATGAGGACGAAGGGGAGCAGGGAGAGCAGGATCCCGACGAAGGCGTTCTGCTTCGTCGGCGAGACGGTGTACCCGTCGGGGATCTGCTTGTCCTGGAATTTGGTCTGCAGCGTGTTGGCGATGGTCACGCCCTGGTCGCCGATGTAGCTCGCCTGGATCTTCGAGCTGCCCTCGACCTTTTCGCCGTCCTTGAGCTGCACCTTGATGGTGTTCTCGTCGCCGGTGGTCAGCTTGGCTTGTTCGACCTTGTTGTCATTGATCGCCTGGACGACCTGGCCGGTGTCCACCGTCTTGTAGCCGCCGGACGAGCCGACGACCTGCATCAACACGACCACGGCAAGGACGGCCAGCACGATCCACATGACCGGCCCACGGAAGTATCGCTTCACGTCCATCCATACGGAGCGGTGCCGCCCCGTCCCTCCTGCCATAGTGAGTTTGATAAGACAGTTCTTCTGACGGTACCCCAGCATTGTGGGCCGAAGCCGCACAGGAGGGCTTCACGAACCGTCTGCATGCTCCAACGGCGCGAAACCGGCTGGGGTTCCCGATCGTCTTACGGAGCTGGGGCCATCTGGCTCAGCCGCCGTAGACGTGGGGCGCGAGCGTACCGACGAACGGGAGGTTGCGGTACTTCTCGGCGTAGTCGAGACCGTAACCGACGACGAACTCGTTGGGGATGTCGAAGCCGACCCACTCGACGTCGATGGCGACCTTGGCGGCGTCCGGCTTGCGCAGCAGGGTGCACACCTTGAGCGACTCCGGCTCGCGCGAGCCGAGGTTGGACAGCAGCCAGGACAGGGTCAGGCCGGAGTCGATGATGTCCTCGACGATCAGGACGTGCCGGCCCTTGATGTCGGTGTCGAGGTCCTTGAGGATCCGCACCACGCCGGAGGACTGGGTGCCCGCGCCGTAGGACGACACGGCCATCCAGTCCATGGTGACGGGGGTGGACAGCGCCCGGGCGAGGTCGGCCATGACCATCACCGCGCCCTTGAGGACGCCGACGATCAGCAGGTCCTTGCCCGCGTACTCCGCGTCGATCTTCGCGGCGAGCTCCACGAGCTTCGCGTCGATCTCTTCCTTGGTGATGAGTACCTCTTTGAGGTCGGCACCCATGTCTTTCGCGTCCACCCGCATCACTTTCGGTCGTCCCACCAGCCACCCGTCGCCCTCCGGAGGGGGCGGGGGTTCAGCCTTGCCGAATCACCAGTCTGCCACCCTGCCGCTGGGCGACGACTTTGCCGGGGAGGTTGATGGCTCCCTGACCGCGCCAGCCGGTGATCAGCCGGTCGACTTCCTCGATGTGCCGGGCGAACAGCGAGCCGGCCGGGGCACCGGCCTCGATGGCCGCCTGGCGCAGGATGCGGCGGCGTACGGCGGGCGGCAGCGCGTAGAGCTTGGCGCACTCCAGGAGGCCCGCGGCGTCGCGTACGGAGGCCTCGGCCTGGCGGGCCCAGGCGTCGAGGGCGTCGGCGTCGTCGCGGGAGAGCTGGGCGGTGCGGGCGAGGGCCTCGACGACTCCTTTGCCGAGGGCCTTCTCCAGGGCGGGCAGGCCTTCGTGGCGCAGCCGGGAGCGCGTGTAGGCGGGGTCGGTGTTGTGCGGGTCGTCCCACACGGGCAGGGACTGGACCATGCAGGCCTTGCGGGCGGTCTGCCGGTCGAGTGCCAGGAAGGGGCGCCGGTAACGGCCGTCGGCCCCCGAGACCGCGGCCATGCCGGACAGGGAGCGGATGCCGGAGCCGCGGGCGAGGCCGAGCAGGACGGTTTCGGCCTGGTCGTCGCGGGTGTGGCCGAGCAGGACGGCGATCGCGCCGTGGCGTTCGGCCGCGGCGTCGAGGGCGGCGTAGCGGGCGTCGCGCGCGGCGGCCTCGGGTCCGCCTTCGCGGCCGACGGTCACCGCGGTGGACTCGACGGGGTCCAGGCCGAGTTCGCGCAGCCTGAGGACGACTTCCTCGGCGCGCAGGTCGGAGCCGGGCTGGAGGCCGTGGTCGACGGTGATGCCGCCGGCGCGCAGGCCGAGTTTGGGGGCCTCGAAGGCGAGGGCGGAGGCGAGGGCCATGGAGTCGGCGCCGCCGGAGCAGGCCACGAGGACGAGCGGCGCGGGCGGGCGCTCGTGCGGATGCTGCTCGGTGGAGGTGTGGTGGTCGGTGAGGAGGTCGTGGAGGACGCGGCGGACCGCCAGGCGTATCGCCGCGACCGCAGGATGGGGACCCATGTCCGGTTCCCTTCATGAAGTTTTCGGGGGGTGAGCCCCGAGGTTCGGTCACTCAGAGTGTGTAGATGGTGACAGAACCGGGGCGTTCCCCGAGCATTGCACGCCTACCCATGGCTCACGGTCCCTCGGACGGGTGATTGAAGGGGCGTTCGCCTGCCGTCGGCCGGATTCCTCTCACGACGTCCGTACGCGGTTCACGACTCGGCCTTGCGGTGCACCCGCGCGACCCAGTCCGCCGGTTTGGCGATCTCCGTCTTGGTCGGGAGGGTGTTGGGGGAGGTCCACACGCGGTTGAAGCCGTCCATGCCGACCTGGTCGACGACGGCCCGTACGAAGCGCTCGCCGTCACGGTACTGGCGGAGTTTGGCGTCGAGGCCGAGGAGCTTGCGCAGGGCCATGTCCAGGCGGGAGGCGCCCTTGGCCCGCCGCTGCTGGAACTTCTCGCGGATCTCGGCGACGCTCGGCACGACGGCCGGGCCCACTCCGTCCATGACGAAGTCGGCATGGCCCTCCAGGAGGGACATCACGGCGGTGAGGCGGCCGAGGATCTCCCGCTGGGCCGGCGTCTGCACGATCTCCACGAGCGAGCGCCCGCCGTTGTCGTCCTCCTCGCCCTCGGGCCGGCCGCCGGCCAGCGACTGGGCGGCCTCCCGGATGCGCTCCAGGACGGTCATGGGGTCGACTTCGGTCTCCCCCAGGAACGACTGGATTTCGCCCTCCAGGTGGTCGCGCAGCCAGGGCACGGCCGTGAACTGGGTGCGGTGCGTCTCCTCGTGCAGGCAGACCCACAGGCGGAAGTCGTGGGGCTGGACGTCGAGTTCGCGTTCCACGTGGACGATGTTGGGGGCGACGAGGAGGAGCCGTCCGCCGCCGTTCTCGCCGGCCGGGAGTTCGCGGGTGGCCGGGGCGAAGGTCTCGTACTGGCCGAGGACGCGGGAGGACAGGAACGACAGGAGCATGCCCAGTTCGACGCCGGTGACCTTGCCGCCGACGGCTCCGAGGACCGCGCCGCCGGGGGTGTTGCCGCGCCGCTCCTGCATCTTCTCCAGGAGGGGTTTGAGCAGCTCCCGGAACCCGGCGACGTTGGCCCGGACCCAGCCGGGGCGGTCGACGACGAGTACGGGAGTGTCGTGGACGCCCTCCGTGCCCAGGCGGGTGAAGCCCCGGACGTGTTCCTCGGAGGCCTTGGCGTGCCGGCGCAGTTCCGCGACGACGGCCCGGGCCTCGTCGCGGCTCACCTCCGGGCCCGGCCGTACGAGCCGGGTCGCGGTCGCCACCGCGAGGTTCCAGTCGACCATCTGAGAAGAAGCAGCACCACCGATGCTCGTCATGCGTCAACCGTACGTGAGCCCTCCCGCTTGGGGCAGGCCGCGCGGGAGGGCAACGCGGAGGGCGGGTCAGCCGCAGCCGCAGGCGGCCAGCGCGGAGGCGGTGCGGTCCAGCGCGCTCTGGGCGGCCTGCGGGTCGGTGGTGTCCGCGGTCAGGAACGCGAAGGCCAGCAGTCGGCCGTCCTGGTCGACGACCGTCCCGGCCAGGGTGTTGACCCCGGTCAGGGTGCCTGTCTTGGCCCGGACGACGCCTGCCGCGCCGTCGGTGTACCGGCTGGTCAGGGTGCCGGTGAAGCCGGCCACCGGGAGGCCGGTGAGGACGGGGCGCAGGTCGGGGTGGTCCGGGTCGCCGGCCTTCACCAGCAGGGAGGTCAGCAGGTTCGCGGTGAGCCGGTCGGCGCGGTCGAGTCCGCTGCCGTCGTGGAAGTCGGCGCCGGCGAGCGGGAGTCCGAGTTCGTCCAGCTGGTCGCGGATGGCGTCGCCGCCGCCCTCGAAGTCGGCGCGCTTCTTGTCCGCCACCGCGGTCCGGCGGGCGAGGGCCTCGGCGATGTCGTTGTCGCTGTTGGTCAGCATGCGTTCGACCAGGACGGACAGGGGCGGTGAGGAGACCTCGGCGAGGTCCTCGGCGCGGCCGGTGGCCTTGGAGGGGCCGGGGGCGGTGGTCTTGATGCCGTGGGACGCGAGGAACCGCGCGAAGGTGCGGGTCGCGTCGGCGGCAGGGTCGCTCACGCGGGCGGCGGGGCCGCTCGCGGAGTCGTCGGTGCGGCCCTCGTCCGCCATGAGGGCGCTGACGGGGGCGAGGTTGTCGTTGACCCCGATCGGGTGGATCTCGGGGCCCGCGTAGAGGGTCTTGTCGTAGGAGAGCGTGACGGTGGTGAGGTCGCGCTTCTTGAGGGCCGCGGCGGTCTTCGCCGCCAGCTCGCGCAGGCTCGCCCAGTTGTCGGCGTCCTTGCGGGCGGTGAGCGTGGGGTCGCCGCCGCCGACGAGGACGAGTTCCCTGGTGTCGGGTTCCAGGGCCGTGCGCGTGGTGAGGCGGTGGTCGGCGCCGAGGGCGGACAGGGCGGCGACGGCGGTGGCGATCTTCGTGGTGGAGGCGGGGGTCAGCGCGGTGGCGGCGCCCGCGCCGTAGAGCCGCTTGCCGCTGGCGACGTCCACGACGGCCGCCGTGTGGCGGGCGCCGAGGGCGGTGTCGCCGAGGAGCGGGCCGAGGACGGCGGCCAGGGCTTTCCCGGTGGGGGCGGACTTCACCGTGTTGGCGCCGGCGCCCAGTCCGGTGAGCACGGACGCGGCGCTCGGGGCGGGGCGCGGCGTGTCAGCCGTCGTACCCGAGTCGCCTTCGTGATCTGTGCCACCCGGTCGCTCCAGTGCGACCGCCCGGTCCCGCTCGGCCGTACGCTGACCCGAGGAGTCCCACGGACCGGCGGCGGTCACCACGGTGGCGGCCAGTGCCAGACCGGCGCCGGCGGCACCGGCGGTGTACTGCCAGGTCTTGACGGTCTTCGGCCTGCTCACGCCGGCAAGCCGTGTGACCTGCGGTTTCACGGCGTCGGCGGTCCGTGCGAGATACGGCCGTACGGCGCTTGTGGCCCGGGTCAGTCCTGGACGTACGGCGTCCGCGGCGCGTGCCAGACGCGGTCGTACGGCGTTCGCGACCCGCACCGCATGCGGTCTCGCGGCCCGCCAAGGCCTCAGTTCAGGCACGACCAACAGCCCCTTTCGCGATCACACACCTGCGTGAGGGACACTTAACCACCAGAACTATGTGTTGATCATGGAGGAGCCACCGGTGGAGTTCGACGTCACGATCGAGATCCCGAAGGGTTCGCGGAACAAGTACGAGGTGGACCACGAGACCGGTCGGATCCGCCTGGACCGTCGACTCTTCACCTCGACCGCCTACCCGACCGACTACGGCTTCGTCGAGAACACCCTCGGCGAGGACGGCGACCCGCTGGACGCGCTGGTCATTCTTGACGAGCCGACGTTCCCGGGCTGCCTCATCAAGTGCCGTGCGATCGGCATGTTCCGCATGACGGACGAGGCCGGCGGCGACGACAAGCTGCTGTGCGTCCCGGCGACGGACCCGCGGGTGGAGCACCTGCGTGACATCCACCACGTCTCCGAGTTCGACCGTCTGGAGATCCAGCACTTCTTCGAGGTCTACAAGGACCTGGAGCCCGGCAAGTCCGTCGAGGGCGCCGACTGGGTCGGCCGTGTGGACGCCGAGGCCGAGATCGAGCGGTCCTACAAGCGCTTCAAGGACCAGGGCGGCCACTGAGCCCCGGGTCACGGACGGGCCGTACGCGCACGCGTGCGGCCCGTTCGCATGCCCGCGCATACTGAGGCTTACGGAATGTGTCGTTCAGGGAGCGTTACGGAGTGACGGAGGCGGAGCACCGCAAGCCGCAGTCGGACGAGGCCAGGAGTTGCTACGACTCCGAGATCACGTCCGAGTTCGCCGTTCCCGACGGGCTCGCCGTGCCGAGAACCGTCGGCGGTGAGCCGGAGACCACGTCCGAGTTCGCGGTGCCGAAGGGACTGGAGGTTCCGCAGTCGTCGGCGGCGGAGCCGGAGGGGTCGGCGTTCAGCACACCGCGCACCTACAGCGCGAAGGACGCGCCGCCCGCGTTCACGCCGGCGACCGGCATCCCGGTGGTCAGTCTCACCAAGGACCTGCCCTGGCAGGACCGGATGCGCACGATGCTGCGGATGCCGGTGGCCGAGCGGCCCGCCCCGGAGCCGGTGCAGAAGTCCGAGGACGATGCAGGTCCGGCCGTCCCGCGCGTGCTCGACCTGACCCTGCGCATCGGCGAGCTGCTGCTGGCGGGCGGGGAGGGGGCCGAGGACGTGGAGGCGGCGATGTTCGCCGTGTGCCGGTCCTACGGCCTGGACCGCTGCGAGCCGAACGTCACCTTCACGCTGCTGTCGATCTCGTACCAGCCCTCGCTCGTCGAGGACCCCGTGACGGCCTCCAGGACGGTGCGGCGGCGCGGGACCGACTACACGCGCCTCGCGGCCGTTTTCCAGCTCGTGGACGACCTCAGCGACCCCGAGACGGCCATCTCCCTGGAGGAGGCCTACCGGCGGCTCGCGGAGATCCGCCGCAACCGGCACCCGTATCCGACCTGGGTGCTCACCTCGGCGAGCGGGCTGCTGGCGGGCGCGGCCTCCGTGCTGGTCGGCGGTGACCTGCTGGTGTTCGTGGCGGCCATGCTGGGCGCGATGCTGGGTGACCGGCTGGCGTGGCTGTGCGCGGGGCGCGGACTGCCGGAGTTCTACCAGTTCACTGTCGCCGCGATGCCGCCCGCCGCCATAGGGATCGCGCTGTCGCTGGCCCATGTGGACGTGAAGGCGTCCGCGGTCATCACCGGTGGGCTGTTCGCGCTGCTGCCCGGGCGGGCGCTGGTGGCGGGCGTCCAGGACGGCCTGACCGGCTTCTACATCACCGCGTCGGCCCGGCTCCTGGAGGTCATGTACTTCTTCGTGGGCATCGTCGTGGGCGTGCTGGTGATGCTCTACGTCGGGGTGCAGCTGGGGGCGCACCTCAATCCCGACGAGGCGCTGTCGACGCAGTCGCGGCCGCTGTGGCAGATCGGGGCCTCGATGCTGCTGTCGCTGACCTTCGCGGTGCTGCTCCAGCAGGAACGATCCACCGTGCTGGCCGTCACCCTGAACGGCGGCGTCGCGTGGTGCGTGTACGGGGCGATGCACTACACCGGCGAGTTCTCCCCGGTCGCCTCCACGGCCGTGGCGGCGGGCCTGGTGGGCCTGTTCGGGCAGTTGCTGTCCCGGTACCGGTTCGCCTCCGCGCTGCCGTACACGACCGCGGCCATCGGGCCCCTGCTGCCGGGTTCCGCCACGTACTTCGGGCTGTTGGCGATCGCCGGCAACCAGGTCGACGAGGGGCTCGTGTCCCTGTCGAAGGCGGCGGCCCTGGCCATGGCCATCGCCATCGGGGTGAACCTGGGGTCCGAGATCTCCCGGCTGTTCCTGAGGGTCGGCTCGGCCGGGAAGCGGCGGGCCGCCAAGAGGACGCGGGGGTTCTGACCCGCGTCCGAGGGGCGCTCAGTATCCCTGGTTGTTGTACGGGTTCTGCTGGTTCTGCTGCCCGTACTGCTGGTCCGGCCGGCCGTACTGCTGGTTGCCGTAGCCCTGCGGGTACTGCTGGGCGTAGGGCTGCTGTTGCTGCGGCTGCGGCTGCCGGCCGTAGTACTGGTCGTAGCCGTTGTGCTGCTGCTGGGGGGGCTGCTGGGCGTCGTCGGACGGGATGCGGCGGAGCTGGGTCGTCGCGTCGTCCATGGGCTGGTACGGCTGCTGGGGCGGGGTCTGCGCCGCGGCCTTCTTCTTCTTGGAGCGCTCGCGCAGGTACTCGACGATGATCGGGACCACCGAGACCAGGACGATCAGGACCAGAATCGCTTCGACGTTCTTCTTGATGACGTCGATCTGGCCGAGCCAGTAGCCGGCGAGGGTGACGCCGGTGCCCCAGGCCACGCCGCCGATGACGTTGTACGTCAGGAAGGTGCGGTACTTCATCCGGCCGGCGCCCGCCACGATGGGGGCGAAGGTCCGCACGATCGGCACGAAGCGGGCCAGGACGATGGCCTTGGGGCCGAACTTCTCCATGAACTCGTGGGCCTTGTCCAGGTTCTCCTGCTTGAAGAGCCTGGAGTTGGGGCGGCTGAACAGCCGTGGCCCGAAGAACTTGCCGATCATGTAGCCGACCTGGTCGCCGAGGACGGCGGCCGCCACGATGAGGGCGCACACCAGCCACAGGGGCTGGCTGATGAAGTTCCCCTCGGCCACGAAGAGACCCGCCGTGAACAGCAGGGAGTCACCCGGCAGGAACGCGAAGAGACCCGACTCGGCGAAGACGATCAGCAGGATTCCGGGGAGGCTGAAGGTCTCGATCAGGTAGTCGGGGCTGAGCCACTCGGGGCCGAGCGCGAGCGTGGTCACGGGATTGTGGCTCCTGCGTGTGGGGATCGGGCTGGGACTGGCTGCCCTCAAGTATCAACGCAGCCGCGGTGGCCCAGGTTCCATGGGGGTCCCCAGGATGCACTGTGCGCCGTCCGGGACAAAGCTGTGAGCCATGGGTATTGACGAATACGGCGGCGGCCAGGGGCCCCGGCCGGACGTGCTCGTGGTGACCACCAACGACGTACCCGGCCACCGGGTGCAGGAGGTGCTGGGTGAGGTCTTCGGGTTGACCGTGCGCTCCCGGCACCTCGGCAGCCAGATCGGAGCGGGGCTGAAGTCCATGGTCGGCGGCGAGCTCAAGGGGCTCACCAAGACGCTGGTGCAGACCCGCAACCAGGCCATGGAACGCCTCGTCGAGCAGGCACGCGCGCGTGGGGCGAACGCCGTGCTGATGTTCCGCTTCGACGTGACCGAGGCGGCGGACGTCGGCACGGAGGTGTGCGCCTACGGCACGGCGGTGGTCCTGACCCGGGAGTAGCCCCGGGTCAGGAGCCCTGGGCGGTGTGCCGGGCCGCGTTCGCCTTGATGGCGTCCCTGAGGTGCTCGGCGAGACCGGGGCGCATGGAGTCGTAGAACGCCTTGAAGCGCTCGTCCGACACGTACATCTCGCCCAGGCACTGGTGCATCTCGTACGGGCAGTCGTAGAACCAGCCGCAGATGTGCTGCCGGTGCTCCTCCGCCATGTCCATGGCCGCCGCGGAGTCCGGCGTGTCACCGGCGGCCATCAGGGCGCCGTAGCGCTCGCCCCAGTCGGCCGCCTCGGCCTGCATGCGCTTCCAGTCGTCCTTGGTGTAGCGCGCGGTCCGGCGCTGCGACTCGGCGTACGCCTCGGTGCCGCCCCAGCGCTGTTCCACCTCCTCGGCGTACTGCTCCGGGTCCTTGTCGCCGAAGACCTCGAAGCGTTCCTCCGGTGTCAGATCGATGCCCATCGTGCGTGCCTCCATGGCGTGCTCCACGGCCGCCGCCATCTTCTGGAGCTTCTCGATCCGTGCGGTCAGCAGCTCGTGCTGGCGGCGCAGGTGCGCGCGCGGGTCCGCGTCCGGGTCGTCCAGCAGCGCGGCGACCTCCTCGAGCGGGAAGCCGAGCTCGCGGTAGAACAGGATCTGCTGCAGCCGGTCGAGGTCCTCGTCGCCGTAGCGCCGGTGACCCGCGTGGCTGCGCTCGCCGGGCACGAGCAGGCCGATGTCGTCGTAGTGGTGCAGTGTGCGCACCGTCACACCGGCGAAGCCCGCGACCTGTCCCACGGAGTAGCTCACTTCGTCCGCTCCCTTCTCGGTACGCGCTCCACGGTGGCTCCTCACGTCGCGTGAGGTGCAAGCCAGGCACGGACACCTCCGGATGTCCCGTCCGTTATGTCCGCCTATCGTGAGCCCGTGGCCCAGGACACCGCGCAGCAGGCATCCGCCGCCCCGGCGACTCCGGTGCGCGCCCTGCTGCCGTTGATCCTCCCCGCCGTCGTCGTCGGGGTCGGCGCGAGCCTGCTGCTGGGGCGCGCTGTGGCACAGCGTCTTCGGGCCGCTGCCGGCGGCCGCGGCCGGCGCGCCGACGACCCCGCTGCCGGCCCGTCCCGGCTTCGGCCTGCGTCTGCCCGCGTTCGGTCAGCCCGGCTGGGGCGATCTGCCGGCGGTACTGGTGATCGCTTCGGCCGCCGCGCCGCCCGGCATGGCGGCCGTGCTGGCCTACCCGTACGTCCATGGCGCGTTCGCGCGGCTGCGGCACCCCGTGGTGGCGCTGCCGGTCGGCGGGCTCGTGCCGGGGCGGTGACGGGGCGGCCGCAGATGCAGTTGCGTGCGGACGGAACCCCCGTCCGCTGACCGACGTTGATCCCTTCAGGAGGCACGCCCATGCCACTGCACCAAGGGCCCGAGAAGCCCGACGAGCGCCCGATGTCCGTCAACCCCTTCTACGGCGAGGCCGATCCGGTCGGCGGGATGACCGAGGCCCCGCCCAGGCACCGGCTGCCCACCGCTCCCCTGCCGCCGTCGACCGCCTACCAGGTGGTGCACGACGAGCTGATGCTCGACGGCAACTCCCGGCTGAACCTCGCCACCTTCGTCACGACCTGGATGGAACCGCAGGCCGGGGTCCTGATGAGTGAGTGCCGGGACAAGAACATGATCGACAAGGACGAGTACCCGCGCACCGCCGAGCTGGAGCGGCGCTGTGTGGCGATGCTCGCCGACCTGTGGAACGCGCCGGACCCCTCGGCGGCGGTGGGCTGTTCGACGACGGGGTCCAGCGAGGCGTGCATGCTCGCGGGCATGGCGCTGAAGCGGCGCTGGGCGCAGCGGAACGCCGACCGGTACCCGGGTGCGCGGCCCAACCTGGTCATGGGGGTCAACGTCCAGGTGTGCTGGGAGAAGTTCTGCAACTTCTGGGAGGTGGAGGCCCGCCTGGTGCCCATGGAGGGCGACCGCTACCACCTCGACCCGCAGGCCGCGGCCGAGCTGTGCGACGAGAACACCATCGGGGTGGTGGGCATCCTCGGCTCCACCTTCGACGGCTCCTACGAGCCGATCGCGGACCTCTGCTCGGCCCTGGACGCCCTCCAGGAGCGCAGCGGCCTGGACATCCCGGTGCACGTCGACGGGGCGTCGGGGGCCATGGTGGCGCCCTTCCTCGACGAGGACCTGGTGTGGGACTTCCGGCTGCCGAGGGTGGCCTCGATCAACACCTCAGGGCACAAGTACGGGCTCGTGTACCCCGGTGTCGGCTGGGCGCTGTGGCGGGACAAGGAGTCGCTGCCCGAGGAGCTGGTGTTCCGTGTGAACTACCTGGGCGGCGACATGCCGACCTTCGCGCTGAACTTCTCCCGCCCCGGGGCGCAGGTCGTCGCGCAGTACTACACCTTCCTGCGGCTGGGCCGCGAGGGTTACCGGGCCGTGCAGCAGTCCACGCGGGACGTGGCCCGGCTCGTCGCGGACCGCGTGGAGGCGCTCGGCGACTTCCGGCTGCTGACCCGCGGCGACGAACTCCCGGTGTTCGCGTTCACGACGGCCCCGGACGTCACGGCGTACGACGTCTTCGACGTGTCCCGACGGCTGCGGGAGCGGGGCTGGCTGGTGCCGGCGTACACCTTCCCGCCGAACCGCGAGGACCTCTCGGTCCTGAGGGTGGTCTGCCGCAACGGCTTCTCGACCGACCTGGCCGACCTCTTCGTGGAGGACCTGGAACGCCTGCTGCCCGAACTGCGCCGCCAGCCGCACCCGTTCACCCGCGACAGGGGGGCGGCGACCGGCTTCCACCACTAGGACGGGATGGGGGGCACGGGCCGGAGGAAGGCGCCGGCCCACGTGGCCGCGGCCCGGCCGACCGTGTGGCGTCACGCGGGTCGGCCGCGCGCCGGGGATGCTCCGGGCGCCGTGTGCCCCCCATCACCGCCCGGCCCTGGCACCCGCACCCGATCGGGCGGACCGGCAGCAGTCGGGGTGGACGACGGACGGGCCGACCCGGGTGCCGCCGACGCCCGCCGAGCCACATGCCCCTGCCGACCGTGTGGCGGCACGCATGTCCACCTCGCCGGGGATGCTCCGGGCGCCGTCCGGCCGTGCACACCCGACCGGTCACCGCATCCCCACCCGCGGGTCGGACGACGGGCGGGCCGGTCCACCTCCCCCTCCGACGCCCGCCGAGCCACGAGGCCCCTGCCGTCCAGGCGGGGTGGGAGGGGCGCCTCTCGCCTCTGCGAAAGGCAGCCGTTCTAGCGGCTCAGGCGGGTGAACCTTCGAACCGCCAGGGGGAAGAAGACCGCCAGCAGGGCCAGCGGCCATGCCACCGCCGCCCAGACGTGGCCCGGTTCGCCGCCGGGGCCGCCCAGTTGGTCGCGGACCGCCGTCGCCGTCTGGGACATGGGGTTCCAGTCGACGACCGTGCCCAGCCAGCCGGGCATGGAGTCGGGGGTCGCGAACGCGTTGGACAGGAAGCCGACCGGCCAGACCAGGATCTGCACGGCCTGCACCATCTCCGGCTTCCCCGCGATCATCGCCAGATGGATGCCGATCCAGAGCATGGCGAAGCGGAACAGGAGCAGCAGGCCCACCGCGGCCAGGAGTCCGGTGGGACCCCCCTGGGCCCGCCAGCCGATCGCGTACCCGACACCGGTCATCGCCGCCAGGCTCAGCACGGACTGGAGCATGTCGGCGGCCGAACGTCCCACCAGGACGGCCCCGTTGGCCATCGGCATGGACCGGAAGCGGTCGATCACCCCCTTGTTGAGATCCTGCGTGACGGCAATCATGGTCGACTCCAGCCCGAACGCCATGGTCAGCGCGAGCATCCCCGGAACCAGGTAGTCGACGTAGTCCCCGTCGACACCGCGGCCGCCGCCGACGAGGTAGCCGAACATCAGCAGCAGCATCACGGGGAAGACGAGCCCGACCAGGACCCGCACCGGCTGCCGTGCCCAGTGGGCGAGTTCGCGCCGGGTCATGGTCCAGGAATCGGTCAGCGCGTACGTGCTCACACGGTCTCCTTCACTCGGTTCTCGTCACCGGTGAGGTGCAGGAACACCTCGTCCAGCGTGGGCCGGCGCAGGGCCACGTCCTCCGCCTCGATCCCGGCCGCCCCCAGGGCCCGTACGACCTCGGCGAGCGCCGCCATCCGGTCGGTGACCGGAGCGCTGAGCAGCCGGCGGTCGGCGTCCACCCGGACGCCCTCGGCGGGCACCGGCAACAGGGCGAGCGCCGCGCCCAGTTGGCCCGCGTCCCGCAGGACCACGTCGATGCGGTCGCCCCCGGTGCGTGCCTTCAGCTCGTCCGGCGTGCCGTCGGCGACGACCCGGCCCCGGTCGACCAGGGAGATCCGGTCGGCGAGCTGGTCGGCCTCCTCCAGGTACTGCGTGGTCAGCAGGACCGTCGTACCGCCGCCGACCAGGGAGCGGACCGCGGCCCAGACCTCGGCGCGGCCGCGCGGGTCGAGGCCGGTCGTGGGTTCGTCCAGGAACAGCACCTCCGGGTCGCGGACCAGGGAGGCGGCGAGGTCCAGGCGGCGCCGCATGCCGCCGCTGTAGGCGCGGACCGGCTTGCGTCCGGTGTCGGCGAGGCCGAAGCGCTCCAGGAGCTCGTCCGCACGCACGCGCGCGTGGCGGGCGCCCAGGTGGTACAGGCGGGCGAACATCTCCAGGTTCTGGCGGCCGCCGAGCTCCTCGTCGAGCGCCGCGTGCTGGCCGAGCAGGCCGATGCGCAGCCGTACGTCATAGGCGGCTCGCTCCACGTCGTGGCCCGCCACCTCGGCGCGGCCCTCGTCCGGGCGCAGCAGGGTGGACAGGACACGGACCAGGGTGGTCTTGCCCGCGCCGTTGGGGCCGAGGACGCCGTGGACGCTGCCGCGCGCGACCCTCAGGTCGAGCCCGTCCAGGGCGGCCTTGTCGCCGTACCGCTTCCGCAGGCCTTCCGCGACGATCACGTCGGTCATCGGGCACCCTCCCCAGGGATCAAGGTGTAGTCAAACTTGACTACACCTCCAAAGTAATGCCACCGATCGCACTCGTCAAACTTGATTAATCAGCGTCCCCGGGATGCGGCTCCCCGGTCGCGTACGGGTTCTCCTGGCCCTCGGCGAGGACGCCGACGAACGGGTCGCCCTCCCCCGCGAAGGTGTACGCCCCGTCCTCGATACGGGCGATGAGCCCGAGGGTCCACTCCGCCTCCGCGTCGGCCGTGTGGATCCAGAGGTTCATGATCTCGCCGATGTGCCCGAGCTGCTGCGGACCGTCCTCGGGCACGTAGTGCTCGGTGACGGCCGAGCGCCACTCCTCGATGCGCCGGACGCGCTCCTTGAGCAGCGCCACCGCCTCCGCCCGCGGCAGGTCGACCATGAACCCGATGGCCGCGGACTTGATGTCCGTCTTCTGGTCGTAGGAGGTCAGCGCCTCCCGCACCAGCCGCAGGAACTCCTCGGTGCCCTTGTCGGTGATCTCGTACTCGGTGCGCGGCGGGCCGCCGACCGTGGAGGGCGCGATCTCGTGCGCGTGCAGCAGCCCCTGCTTCGCCATCTGCTTCAGGGCGTGGTAGATCGAGCCGGGCTTGGCGTTGGACCACTCGTGCGCGCCCCAGTACTCCAGGTCGCTCCGCACCTGGTAGCCGTGGGCCCGCCCGTGCTGGCGCACCGCGCCGAGCACGAGGAGACGGATCGTTGACATGCGGTCCAGGTTATGGCTTCCTCACCGCGCGGCGAGTGCCACCAGCTCGAACGCGGTCTTCCCGTCCAGGGACTCGCGGATGATGTCGGCGTGGCCGGCGTGCCGGGCCGTCTCGCGGATCAGGTGCAGCAGCACCCAGCGCACGGAGACGCGGCCACCGGGCGGGAACCAGGGCTGGTCCGGGAGCGGGAAGGTGTCGTCGAGGCTCGGCACGGAGCGGGCGAACGCCTCCGTCCCGGCGGCCACCTCCTCCCAGTACGCCAGCTGCGACGCCACGGTCTCGGCGCCGACCAGGGCGAAGCACTCGTGCCAGTTCGACTCGTCCCGCCGCACGGTCGGTTCCGCACCCCTGGCCCGCGCGATCCAGCCCTGCTCGGTCTCGGCCACGTGCTTGACCAGGCCGGCCAGGGACAGCTCGCTCGCGCTCGGCTTCGCGCAGGCCTGCTCGTCGGTCAGCCCGAGCACTGCCCGGCGGATCCCGCCGCGCTGCTCCTCCAGGAAGGACAGAAGCGCTCCGCGCTCGTCGCCGTGCTCCTCGGCGGGAACGTGAGTGACCATGACAGCAGCCTTTCGTCGGGCTCGGGGGCCTTCCCCCCGGCACCGACGAAACTACGGGCCCTTCAGGACAGGTTCGGTCCTGAAGGGCCCGTGGTGGCCGTCGTGTGCGGGATCAGAACGGGAAGCGGCTCCGGCCGTGCTGGACCGAGATCCACTTGGTGGTGGTGAAGGAGTCCAGCATGGTGTCGCCGTTCAGGCGGCCGATGCCGGAGTGCTTCTCGCCGCCGAAGGGGACGATCGGCTCGTCGTGGACGGTGCCGTCGTTGACGTGCAACATGCCGGTGTCGATCTGCTTGGCGAAGGCGACACCGCGCTCGATGTCCGCGGTGTGGACGGCGCCGCTGAGGCCGTAGGGCGTGTCGTTGACCAGGCGGACGGCCTCCTCCTCGCCGTCGAAGGTGACGAGAAGGGCGACCGGGCCGAAGAGCTCCTGCTTGAGGAGGGGCGAGCGCGCGGGGAGGTCCGTGAGGACGGAGGGCTCGACCAGGTTGTCCGTCACGGAGCCATGGACCAGCGCGGTCGCACCGTCGGCGATCGCCTGCTCGACGGCGCTCGAAACGGCCTCCGCCTGCGAGGAGTTGATGACCGGGCCGATGACGGTGTCGGGGTCGCGCGGGTCGCCGGTCCGCAGGCTCTTCACCTTGGCGACGAACTTCTCGGTGAACTCCTCGGCGACCGTACGGTCGACCAGGACGCGGTTGGCCGCCATGCAGACCTGGCCCTGGTGGACGTACCGGCTGAAGACGGCCGCGTCGACCGCGTAGTCGATGTCGGCGTCGTCCAGGACCACCAGGGCGCTGTTGCCGCCCAGTTCGAGGACCGAGCGCTTGAAGTGGGCGGCGCAGACGGTGGCCACGTGGCGGCCGACCTTGTCGGAGCCGGTGAAGGAGATGACCTTCGGGACCGGGTGCTCCAGGAAGGCGTCGCCGATCTCGGCGATGTCGGTGATGACGACGTTGAGCAGACCGGCCGGCAGCCCCGCGTCCTCGAAGATCTTCGCGACCAGGGAGCCGCCGACGATCGGCGTGTTCTGGTGCGGCTTGAGGACCACGGCGTTGCCGAGGGCGAGCGCGGGGGCGACCGACTTGATGGACAGCAGGAAGGGGAAGTTGAAGGGGCTGATCACGCCCACGACACCGACCGGCACGCGATAGACGCGGTTCTCCTTGCCGTCCACCGGAGAGGGGATGATCCTGCCCTCGGGGCGCAGCGCCAGGTTGACCGCCTCGCGCAGGAACTCCTTGGCGAGGTGCAGCTCGAAGGCGGCCTTGAGGCGGGTGCCGCCGAGCTCCGCGATGATCGCCTCGGCGATCTCCCCCTCACGCTCCTCGATCAGCCTGAGCGCCTTCTCGAACACCGAGCGACGGGCGTAGGGGTTGGTCCCGGCCCACTTCTTCTGCGCACGGGCGGCGGCCCGGTAGGCGTCGTCGACCTCTTCGACCGTGGCTATGGTGATCGACGCCAACTTCTCGTTGTCGTACGGGTTGAAGTCGATGATGTCCCAGGAACCGGTACCCGGGCGCCACTCACCGTCGATGTACTGCTGGGCCAGGTCGGTGAAGTACGACGACATGTGATCCCCAAATCACTAGCAGACACACGATCAACGTCACGGTCTGATCACACGTCATCGTACTTGCGCGGCACGCCAGTTGGGCACGCTGAGCAATCTTATGGGGAGAACCCTAGGAGAGTTGGAGGAGACCTCGCAGCAGATCCCGGCTCTCGTCCGGGCCCGGGCTGTCCTGCTGGAGCTCCTTCATCGCCTTCTCGTACTGCGTCACGTCCTCGCGCTTGTCCAGGTAGAGCGCGCTGGTGAGCTGCTCCAGGTAGACGACGTCGGTGAGGTCGGACTCGGTGAAGCTGAGGATCGTGAAGGCGCCGCTCTCCCCGGAGTGGCCGCCGAAGCCGAACGGCATGACCTGGAGCCGTACGTTGGGGCGTTCGGAGACGTCGATCAGGTGCTGGAGCTGTCCGCGCATCACCTGGCGGTCGCCGTACGGGCGGCGCAGGGACGCCTCGTCGAGCACCACGTGGAACTCGGGCCCGTTGTCGTCGGCCAGGTACTTCTGCCGCTCCAGACGCAGCGCCACCCGCTTCTCGACGTCCGCCTCGCTCGCGCCCTTCATGCCGCGCCGCACCACTGCACGTGCATACGCCTCGGTCTGCAACAGGCCGTGGATGAACTGGACCTCGTAGACGCGGATGAGGGAGGCCGCGCCCTCCAGGCCCACATAGGTGGGGAACCAGCTCGGCAGGACGTCGGAGTAACTGTGCCACCACCCCGCGACGTTGGCCTCGCGGGCGAGGGAGAGGAGCGAGGCCCGCTCCTGCTCGTCCGTGATGCCGTACAGCGTCAACAGGTCTTCCACATCACGCGTCTTGAAGCTCACCCGGCCCAACTCCATCCGGCTGATCTTCGACTCGGACGCGCGGATCGAGTAGCCCGCCGCCTCGCGCGTGATGCCCCGTGCCTCACGCAGTCGCCTGAGTTGCGAGCCGAGCAGCATCCGCCGCACCACCGATCCGGGCTCTCCCGCGCTCACGTTCGCCAGCCTCCCCAACGTCTTCAGGGGCCGAAGTCTGCCACTAAAACACTTCGAGCAGTACTCGTCCGATTACAGATATGGAAAGAAGCTGAAGTTTCTGCACAGGGCCGAGACGGGCTATGGGGAGGAAGAGGCAAGAAACAGTGGAGAAGATGGCGGAAAAAATGGCCAACAAGCGGTACGGGTAGGGCCAATTCGGTCACGTGCACGTGCATCTGCACCTTGCATCTGCATCGCTCATCCGAAACCATGGTCCCGCGCAACCGCTGCATCGCAACGACCGCGAGTTCCCGGGAGTGCCTCGCATGGGGATGAATGGATCGACCATGCTCGAGCCGTTACGGCAGGGCCTTCCGCCGCTGGATCCCGCGGCCGTGTCCGACGCCGCCTCCTGTTCCCTGCCCGCCCGCTACGAGGCGGTGGGCGACGCACGGAGGTTCACCCGCAGAACGCTCGACCAGTGGGAACTGGGCGACCACTTCGACGACGTCTGCCTCGTCGTCTCCGAGCTGGTCACCAACGCGCTGCGGCACGCGATGCCGGCACCCGGCGTGCTCACCGGGGAGCAGGATCCGCCGGTGCGGCTGCACCTGATGCGGTGGACCGGGCGGCTGGTGTGCGCGGTGCGCGATCCCAGTCAGGACAGTCCGGTCGCGCGCGACTCCGAGGACTTCTCGGCGGAGTCGGGGCGCGGACTGTTCCTCGTCGACTCCTTCAGCGACAGCTGGGGCTGGCATCCGATGGCGGGGACGCTGGGCGGCAAGGTGGTCTGGGCGCTGTTCCGGCTGCAGCCGCACGCGGGCCCGGCCGCTTCCGCCGAGTGAGACACCGCGGCGTTTTTCGACGCCGCGGTTCTACGCGCGTTACTCCCCGCGCGATCCCCGTCGCCCCGGGTGACCCGGGGCGACGGGGATCAACCGGCGATCAGATGGTCGAACTCGCCGTCCTTGATGCCGAGGAGCATCGCCTCGATCTCCGCGCGCGTGTAGACGAGCGCGGGGCCGTCCGGGAAACGGGAGTTGCGAACCGCAACTCCCCCGTCCGGCAGGCGCGCGAACTCCACGCAGGAACCCTGCGAGTTGCTGTGTCTGCTCTTCTGCCAGGCCACCCCGCGCAGATCCGTGGCCGTCATGCCGTTGTACACGTCGAGGTCCACAGGTCGCTCCCCGGTGGTGCGGTGGCCTTGTGGCCAGTGATGCAGTAATCAACTGGTCCGGATCATAGCTCTGTTCACGTGCAGATGCATGAGCAGATGCACGTGCACGAGGGGTGTTCCCGCGGTTACAGATGTGACGTGTGAGGCACTACATACGTTCCAGCGTGTGCCCCAGTGCCCGCATCACATGCGTCCGCCAGCCCCCGTCCATGATCGTCCGGGCCATCAGCTGAGCGGGGTCGTCGGGATCAAATCCCTCGTGCTCTAGGAAGAGACGCGATCCGCGCCCTTCCTGTTCCACCTTCCATGTGAGGGTCCAGTCCGCGGAGTTGGCCGGATCGGCGTCGGTCCACCGGAGCCTGAGCATCCGCTGCGGCTCGAACGCGAGAACCTCCACCTCGACGGTGCCCGAGAAGTTCGCGTTGGGCCGCGGGACGGAGGTCAGGGTGTACCGGTGACCGACCTCGAGCCGGAACGCCTCCGACCCCTGCATCTGCCACTGCACGAGCAGCTCGGGCTCGGTGAGGGCACGCCAGACCTTGGCGGGCGGGTGCGGGAAGAACTGGTCGACGCGGATGACCGTCGGATCGTCGTCCGGTGCGCTGCTCATGTCACGTCATCATCGGGCATGCGGTCCAGGAGCGCGCCCAGGTCCTTGAGCCGGCCGCGCCAGTACCGCTCGTACGGGTGGAGCCAGTCCTGCACCTCGGCGAGCGGGGCGGCCTCCAGCCGGTAGATGCGCTGCCGGCCGGAGCGCTGCTCGGAGACGAGGCCGGCCTCGCGCAGCACCCGCAGATGCTCGGACAGGCTCGGGCGCCGCATGTCGAAGTGGTCGGCCAGGGCCTGGACGGGCTGGGGGCCGCCGTCGCGCAGCAGCCGCAGCACCTCGCGGCGCACGGCGCTCGCGAGGGCGGTGAAGACGCGGTCGGCGTCGGCCTCGGTGGTCCCGGCCCCGACGGGCCCCGGTGCGGTCATGCCGGCCTTCCTACTGGTGTGCCTCCGTCAGCAGCATCAGACCGTTGCCGTCGGGGTCCGTGAAGGAGGCCATGCGGCCCCACGGGAGCTCGTCGGGTCCCTGTACGGGAAGCCCGGCCTCCGTGAGCCGCGCACAGTCCGCGTCGACGTCGGTCGTGACCAACATGATCCCCCGGGCCGAGCCGGGCTCGAAGCCGCCCATGCCCGGGCCGGAGAGCGTGAAGACGGTCTGCGCGCCCTCGGGGGCCACCTGGAGCCAGCGGCCCTGGGGCAGGTCCCGGTCCGCGGTGACGGTCAGACCGAGGACCTCGGTGTAGAAGCGCAGGGCGCGGTCCTGGTCGGAGACGGGGAGGGTGACGAACGAGGCGTGTGTGATCGGCATGCACCGAGAATAGGTAGGAGATTCCCTACGCGTCAAGCGTAGGGAATCTCCTACCTATACGTCCTCACCTGCTGGAGTAGGGCAGCAGTGCCATCTCTCGGGCGTTCTTGACGGCGCGGGCGAGCTGGCGCTGCTGCTGGGCGGAGACGCGGGTGACGCGGCGGCTGCGGATCTTGCCGCGGTCGGAGATGAACTTCCGCAGCAGGTCGGTGTCCTTGTAGTCGATGTAGGTGATCCCGGCGGCGTCCAGCGGGTTGGGGCGGTTCTTGGCGGGCTTGCGGTCGTGCTTGCGGTCGGAGTTGCGAGGCATCAGACCTCCAGGAGGGTGTCGAAGGCGGGCGGGAGGCGCTTCCAGGCGTCGCGCCCGGCGGCGTACTCGGCGTCGGTCAGCAGGCAGGACTCCAGCAGCCGTTCGAGTCCGTCGCGGTCGAGGCCGGGCGAGGTGAAGACGAGGTGCTGGCAGCAGTCGCCGTGCTCGGGGTGCCAGTCCGTCGCGGCGGCCGCCCGGCGTACCGGCGGGACCATGTCCCAGGCGGCGTCGGGGAGCGACGCGAGCCACGGACCCGCGCTCTCCACGCACAGGGCGCCGCCGGCCGCGTCCCAGTGCAGCAGCACGTCCGGCTTGTCGGCGAGCCAGAACCGGCCGCGGCTGCGGGCGGCGGCGCAGGTGATGTCCTCCAGCGCCTCGTACAGCCGCTCCGGATGGAAGGGCCGGCGGCGGTGCCAGACGAGCGTGGCGACACCGTGCGCGTCGGCCTCGGCGGGCAGCAGGGCACAGGCGGGATGCTGGGCGGCCGCTGCGGACTCCACGTCGAATCCGGCGAGGGCGGCGCGGGCGAGGGGTGAGTGCGCAAAGTGCCGTGCCGGATGGCGGGTGCCCGCCCCGTCGGCCCGTTCGCCGCCCCGGATCGGGACCCGGTGGGCCGTCGGGTGGAGCTGGGTGAGCAGTTCGTGGTCCTCCTCGTCGGACTCCGGGGAGTCGAGGACGGCCAGGACGGGGGCGTACTCCAGTTGGCGGGCGAAGGTGTCGGCGACGGTGCGCTGGTCGGTGGCCGCTGCGGCGAGGCCGCGCTCGGCGAGGTCGTCGCCGTTGCCGAGGCAGGGAAGCACGAGTGCCGGGTCCACCGCTGTGATCACCCCGGTGACGGTGAGACCGGCGGCCGCGACCACCTCGGCCATCGCCTTGGGCTCGACGGAGTCCCACAGTTCGACCACCGCGAGGCGGAGGGTCCCGGCCGCGTCCAGGCGGCGCAGCTCCGGGACCAGGTCCTCCCGGAGCGCGCAGCAGGCGCAGTCGTTGACCAGCGGCGCCTCACCGGCGGACAGGACGCCGGTGGTGTCACGGATCGTCCGTACGACGGTGCCGGCCGCGGCTGTCGCCAGGTCGTGGTGGAGGACGACACTGCCCGGCACCTCGGCGAGGAGCTCCGCCACGGCCGCCTTGCGGGCGTCGGCGTGCAGCCCGCCGACGATCACGACGGAGAGCATCAGCCCTTCTTTCCGTACCGGCGCTCGAAGCGCTCCACCCGGCCCGCGGTGTCCAGGACCCGTGCGGTGCCGGTGTAGAAGGGGTGGCTGACGTTCGAGATCTCGACGTCCACGACGGGGTAGGTGTGGCCGTCCTCCCACTCGATCGTCTTCTCGCTCGTCATCGTCGAGCGGGTGAGGAAGGCGTGGTTCGCGGCGCGGTCCCGGAAGACGACGGGGCCGTAGGACGGGTGGATTCCGTCGCGCATGGTCAGCGCTCCTCTCGGAAGTCGACGTGGCGGCCGGCGACCGGGTCGTACTTCCGCAGGGTCATACGGTCCGGGTCGTTGCGGCGGTTCTTGCGGGTCACATAGGTGAAGCCGGTCCCGGCGGTGGACCGCAGCTTGATGACCGGGCGGAGTTCGTTGCGTGCCATGCTGCTATCTTACTGAAAATGAATTCCATTTACACAACTGCTCCGAGAGAGGTGCATCACCCGTGTCCGCCCACTGCATGCTGACCGGCGCCCGGCCCGGCTTCGGCAACCGCATCTCCCACTCCCACCGGCGCACCTCGCGCCGCTTCGACCCCAACATCCAGTCCAAGCGCTACTGGCTGCCGAGCGAGGGCCGTCACGTACGGCTGCGGCTGAGCGCGAAGGGGATCAGGACCGTCGACACGATCGGCGTCGAGGCGGCCGTCGCACGCATCCGGGCCCGGGGAGTGAAGGTCTGATGGCGAAGAAGAGCAAGATCGCGAAGAACGAGAAGCGCCAGGAGATCGTCGCGCGGTACGCGGCGCGGCGGGCCGAACTGAAGGAGATCATCCGCAGGCCGTCGTCCACGGACGCCGAACGGCTCGCGGCGCAGGAGGAGTTGCGACGACAGCCGCGGGACGCGAGCGCCACGCGCGTGCGCAACCGCGACCAGGTGGACGGGCGGCCGCGCGGCTACTTCCGGGCCTTCGGTCTGTCCCGGGTCGGCCTGCGCGAGCAGGCGCACGCGGGACATCTGCCGGGTGTCCGCAAATCGTCCTGGTAGCCCGCGCGGGCGGTGCTGGTAGCTTGCTGCGGTCATCCGGCCGACCGCTACAGCTTGGGAGCTTCCAGTGACTTCGGCGATCTTCTCGCGCACTGTGCCGGTTCGGCGGGCCGGGCTCGCGGCCGCGGGGCTGGTGGGCGCGCTCGTCCTGACCGCGTGCAGCGGCGGGGGCTCGGACGACGACGCGTCGCCCAGCGCCAGTGCGTCCGTGCCGCCGTCGGCCTCCGCCTCCCCCTCCTCCGCGGCTTCGGGCGGTACGTCGTCCTCGGCGTCCGGCGAGGTCGCGGGCAGCTGGCTGGCCACCACCGGCGGCAAGGCGGTGGCGCTCCTGGTCAACGGCGACCAGGCCGGGCTCTTCGCCACCGGCGGCACGGTGTGCAGCGGCAGCGCGAGCGCCACGGCCATCCGCCTCAAGTGCGCGGACGGCAACACCGACCGGGGCGAGGGGACGGTGGAGGCGGTGGGCAGGACCACGCTCAAGGTGAAGTGGTCCGGCAGCGTCGGCACCGAGACGTACACCCGGGCCGAGGGCGGCCGGCTGCCCAGCGGGCTGCCGACGGCGGAGTTGGGGTCGTAGCGGGGGGCTCGGGGACTCTGCGGCGGGCGTCGGGCCGTTGGGGGCGTCGGCGGGTGCAGTCGGGGCAGAGTCGTGGCATCGGTGGGCGTCGAGCCGTGGCCGAGCACTCGGCAGGCATCGGCCTCAGCCTGGATGATCGGTGGGCACCGGCCGCAGCCGACGACTACGGCGGACATCAGGCCGCAGCCGGGCACACGGTGGGTGTCGGCCGCAGCCGAGGGCGACGGCGGGGCGGGGGCGAGGGTGTCCGTCGGGGCGGCCGTAGCCGAGGGCGTCCGTGGGGGTGGGCAACCGGGGGCCCGCGGCATGCGTGATGATCCATGCACCGGATCGCTCACATCAGAGGACTTCACATGCGCGCCGCCCCCCTCGCCGTCACCGCCTTCGCCGCGGCCCTGCTCCTGACCGGCTGCTCCGGCGACAGCGACAGTTCCGGCGGTGACAAGAGCACCGCGAGCCCGAGCAACGGCACCACCTGTCGGATCGGTGCCATGGACGTCGAGGTCGGACCCGCCAGCGTGGCCCCGGCCACCGGGGACACCGGCAACATCCCCGTCACGTTCACCAACCAGAGCGCCGAGTGCACGCTGGACGGCTTCCCCGGCATCGACCTGAACGCCGCGGACTCGTCGGCGAGCCTCTCGCCCACGGAGGGCTCCACGCCCACGAAGCTGACCCTGGCCAAGGGCACGGCCGCCACCATCACCCTCACCTACACGCGCGGCGAGGCCGGTGCCGAGGCGAGCCTCGACGTGAAGACGCTGGAGATCGGCCTGCCGGGCGCGGACACCCGGAAGAGCTTCAAGTGGTCGTACGGGCCGGTCCAGGGCCAGGGCGGCAACGCCGGTGACCCGACCGCCTCCTTCACCGCCTTCACTCAGGCCGGCGACTGAGCCGGGGCCGGTTGCCGACCTGCGCCCGGTCGGCCGCCCGGGCACCCTCGGTCCAGCCCGCCTCGTCGCTGACCCCGCGCAGCCGGGTCGTGGTGGTCCGCGGGAACATCCGCTCCATGCGGTCGGTGACGGCGACCTCGCGGGAGGCGAGGACCGGGAGCAGGTCGGCGGTCACCGGGGTCTCGGCGGCCGTGCGCAGACGGTCGCCGACGCGGTGGGCGTAGGCGGCGAGGAAGGACTGCCGGAAGGTCTTGGTGCGCTTGCGGCCACCCGCCCGCTGGGCCGCCTCCGCCTTCGCCATCGCGGACTGCGCCTGCACGAGCAGTGAGGTGTACAGGAGCTCGACGGCCGCCAGGTCGCCCTCGAAGCCGACGACGGTGGAGAAGGCGAACGGTTCGTTCCACACCGCCCGGCAGTGGTTGGCCGTGGCGACCGCGTCGAGGAGCACCGCCTTCGCCTGCTCGTACGGCGGCTCGACCCCGATCCGGCAGGCACCGGGGGTGTCCTTCGCGGGCGCCCGGGCGTCCAGCAGCGCCTCGTCGACACTGTGCCGGGCCATCAGCTCCTGTGCCTTGGCGGTGAGCGCCTCCGCCTCCTCGGGGTAGCCGGTCGCCTCCGCCTTGGCGAGCAGGGCGCGGATCCGGCCGAGCACGCGGGCGTCGCCGCCGCGGTGCTCCCGCCGGGGCTCCTCCAGCGGCTCCAGCCCGGGCAGCCGCAGCAGCAGGCGGTACAGCTCCAGTACGGCGACGGCGTGCGTGAAGCGGTCGGGGCGGGGCGCGTTCTCGTCGGGCTCCTCCAGCTGGGCCAGCTGGGCGGCCCAGCGAGGACCGCGCGGGCGGTCGTCGGGGGCCTGGGCGCGGATCAGGGCCGAGGCGAGTCGCACGTGGGTGTCGTCCAGCTCGCGTCGCACGATCCGTACGACGTCGGCGGGCTGCCAGCCGCGCCGCCAGGCCTGTGCGACGAACTCGGCGCCGCGCCGGACCAGTTCGGCGTCCGTGGCGGGGTCGGCGGCGAGGAGGGAGGCACCGGTGTCCAGGGCGGTGTCGTCGTCGGCGTAGAGGGCGGCCCGGAAGGCGCGGTCGACGGTGCCGGGCGGGTCGCCGCCCTCGCCGCCACTCGCGCCCTTGCTCCTGCCGCTACCGCTGCCCTTGCCGCTGCCGCTGCCCTTGCCGCTGCCGTTGCCCTTGCTCCTGCTCACGGGGCGATCGTCTCACTCTCCGAAAACCGGTCGCCCACGCGCGCGTGCCGCTTCGAGCATGGCGGCATGGTGGACATGTCTCTCTACGCGGCCTTCCTCGTCGCCGCCTTCGCGCTCTGTGTCACCCCCGGACCCGACATGATGTTCATCGTGGCGATGGGCGGCCGGGGCGGGCCCGCCGCCGGGGTGATGGCCGCGTTCGGCGTGGCCTGCGCCATGCTCGTGCACACGGTCGCGGCGGCGCTCGGGCTGTCGGCGCTGTTCAACACCCTGCCGACGCTGTACCACGTGCTGCGCTGGGTGGGAGCGGCCTATCTGCTCTGGCTCGCGGTCAAGGCGTTCCGGGACCGGTCGGTTCCGGGACAGGGCGGGGACACCGCCGGCGGTGGGGCGGGGATGCGGCGGGCCTTCTGGCAAGGCGCCGTGACCAATCTGCTCAATCCCAAGGTGATCCTCTTCAATGTGGCGTTCCTGCCGCAGTTCGTGAACCCGTCGCTCGGTCATGTGCCGGGGCAGTTGCTGCTGCTCGGGACCACGCTGGTGGTCATGGGGTTCGTGTGGGACGGCGGTGTGGGGCTGCTCTCCGGGCGGCTCGGGGACGTGATCCGGCGCAGTGCGCGGGTCAACCGGTGGATGAACATCGTCTCGGGGACGGTGTTCACGGGGCTCGCGGTGCGGCTGGCGGCCTCGCCGAAGTAGAGGCAACCTTCGGTTGACACCTCCCCACTGTCAACCTAGGGTTGACAGCATGACGAACCCCGACATCACGTCATCCGTACGGCTCGACGACCTCATCACGGCCATCAAGAAGGTCCACGCCGAGCCACTCGACCAGCTCCAGGACGCGGTGATCGCCGCTGATCACCTCGGGGAGGTGGCGGACCATCTGATCGGCCACTTCGTGGACCAGGCCCGGCGTTCGGGCGCCTCCTGGACGGACATCGGCAAGAGCATGGGCGTCACCCGGCAGGCGGCACAGAAGCGGTTCGTGCCGAAGGAGTCGGCGGACCTGGCGGCCGACCAGGGCTTCAGCCGGTACACCACACGGGCCCGCAACGTGGTGATGGCGGCCCACAACGCGGCCGTCACCGCCCGCAGTGCCGAGGGCCGTCCCGAGCACCTGGTCCTCGGTCTGCTGGCCGAGCCGGAGGCCATCGCCGCGAAGGCGCTCGTCGCCCAGGGGGTCAGCCTCGACGCCGTCCGCCGGGCCGCGACGGACGCCCTCCCGCCGGCCGCCGAGGACGCCCCCGAGCTCGTGCCCTACGGCTCCGACGCGAAGAAGGTCCTGGAGCTCACCTTCCGCGAGGCCCTCAGGCTCGGCCACAACTACATCGGCACCGAACACATCCTGCTGGCCCTCCTGGAGTTCGAACACGGCACAGGCGTGCTGTCGGGCCTCGGCATCGCGAAGGACCCGGTGGAGGGGGTCATCACCAAGGAGCTGGAGGGGTACGTGCAGGCGCAGGGGGAGCAGACCGGAGAAGGCGCCCAGGGCTGAGGCGGCCACCGGGGGCGTGGCACCCTTTCGCCCGGAAGGTCCGTTGTCAGAGGCGGCTGGCACACTCGCAGATGTGAACGATCGGTGGGCTCTCGCACCAACCGAGGACGGTGGCGTGGAGGTGGCCCCCCTCGGGGGCGACGGGCTGCCCGTGGGACCGGTGCTCCGGGAGCGGGATCCGGCGCAGGCCGTGCGGCGGCGGCCGGAGGTGGCCCGGTGGGTGTGGCGGTCCACCGCCGAGGTCTATCCGCGCCTGCTCGCGGCGGGGGTGCGGGTGGAGCGGTGCTACGACATCGAGGACGCCGAGACCCTGCTGCTCGGTCACGAGGGCCGGCACGGGGAGCCGCGTTCGGCCGTCGCCGCCCTGGCCCGTCTGCGCGGCGGCCCCGTGCCCCCCGACCCGCCCCAGCGCGCCGCCGAACCGGGCGCGCAGTCCCCGCTGTTCGAGCCGCAGGGCGTCCACGTGCCGCTGACCGACCTCGTCGAGGTCTACGCCGACCAGCAGCGGCGGCACGACGCCACAGCGCACCCCGACCGGATGCGGCTGCTGACCGCCGCCGAGTCGGCGGGAATGCTGGTGGCCGCCGAGATGAACCGCGCCGGGCTGCCGTGGAGCGCCGAGACCCACCGCCAGGTGCTGCACGAACTGCTCGGCGAGCGGTACGCGGGCGGCGGTGAGCCCCGGCGCCTCGCCGAGCTGGCCGACGAGGTGTCCGCGGCCTTCGGG
The DNA here is from genome assembly GCF_029893805.1 of Streptomyces sp. SAI-135. NCBI lineage: Bacteria > Bacillati > Actinomycetota > Actinomycetes > Kitasatosporales > Streptomycetaceae > Streptomyces > Streptomyces sp. SAI-135. The sequence goes on along the minus strand of NZ_JARXYP010000002.1, from coordinate 5,154,287 downwards.
CGCCGGGTGCGGCCCGACCTGCCCGCCGATGTCGTCAAGGCCTTCGCGCAGGCCGGCATCAAGGTGCGGTCGACCAGGCGCTGGGAGATCGAGTCCCTCGACCATCCGGCCGTGAAGCCGCTGGTCGAGTACAAGAAGCTGTACCGCATCTGGGTCGCCCACGGCTGGACCTGGCTCCAGGACTGGGTGCGGGACGGGCGGTTCCGGCCCGAGTTCCTCGCGGGCGGGACCGTCACGGGCAGATGGGTCACCAACGGTGGGGGTGCCCTGCAGATCCCCAAGGTGATCCGGCGTGCCGTGGTCGCCGACCCCGGCTGGCGGCTCGTCGTGGCGGACGCCGACCAGATGGAACCGCGCGTCCTTGCGGCCATCTCCCGCGACCCGGGGCTCATGGAGGTCGCCGGACGGGAGAGCGACCTCTACCAGTCCGTCTCCGACCGGGCCTTCTCGGGGGACCGCGCCCAGGCCAAGCTCGCCGTGCTCGGCGCGGTCTACGGCCAGACCTCCGGCGACGGCCTGAAGAACCTCGCCGCGCTCAGACGCCGCTTCCCGAAGGCGGTGGCCTACGTCGACGAGGCGGCCCGCGCGGGCGAGGAGGGCCGGCTGGTGCGGACCTGGCTGGGGCGGACGTGCCCGCCCGCGGCCGGGGCAGGTGACGCGGAGGAGGCGGGCATCCCCCAGGACGACCCGGCCGGGCCGCCCGCTTCCGGCGAGGACGCCTGGGTGCCGGGGTACGCCTCCACCGACTCCCGCGCCCGCGGCCGCTTCGCCCGGAACTTCGTGGTGCAGGGCAGCGCCGCCGACTGGGCCCTGCTGCTGCTCGCCGCGCTGCGGCAGGCCTGCGCGGGGATGGCGGCCGAACTGGTCTTCTTCCAGCACGACGAGGTGATCGTGCACTGTCCCGAGGAGGAGGCAGACGCGGTCGTCGCGGCGATCAGGGAGGCGTCGGACCTGGCCGGGCGGCTGACGTTCGGTGAGACTCCGGTGCGGTTCCCGTTCACGACGGCGGTCGTGCGATGCTACGCGGACGCGAAGTGATCACCGTAGACCGGAGTCGTCGAGCAGGGCGATGAGCTCCTGGAGCACCGCCTTCTCGTCCGTGCCGTCCAGCGCGTCGAGAGCGGCCCGCCACTGCTCGTACGCCTCCTCGGTCCTGCCCCGCTCGCGCAGCAGGAGTCCGTGCTGGTGGCGGGCGAGGGCGCCGGTGTAGCGGTCGGCGCGGGCGTCCGCGCGGCGCAGCAGCTCCGCGCACTCGGCGGCGGCGCGTTCGGCGTGACCGATCAGGCGCAGGGCGCGGACCAGGCCGAGGCGGCTCTGCGACTCGCCGTGCCAGTCGCCGGGGCTGCCGAGGATGCGCAGGCTCTCCTCGAAGTGCGCCGTCGCCGCGGCCGGTTCGCCGAGGGTGAGATGGGCGTAGCCGATGTTGCAGTGCGCCGAGTGCCGGACGACGACGCTGCCGGTCTCCTCGCCGATGGCTAGCGAACGGCGGTGCTGTTCGATGGCGGCGCGCGGGTCGGTGTGTTCGTACAGGTTGCCCAGGTTGCTGTGGGTGACGGCCTCGCCGAACGGGTCGTTCAACTGCCGCGCGTAGGCGAGGCTCTGGCGCAGCGCCTGTCCCGACTCGGCGTACCGGCCCAGGCCTTCGAGCAGCAGGCCCCGGTTGTTGAGGCAGCGGCGGGTCCAGGAGTCCCTGCCCAGGCGCCGCCAGATCGCGAGAGCCCGGTCGTTGAGGGCGAGGGCCCGGCTGTGCCGGCCGGTCAGGAAGTGCAGGCCGGCCAGGTCGCCCAGGGCGCACGCCTCGGCCTCCTCGTCACCGAGCCGCCGCGCCACCGTGAGCGCGGCCCGGCCGAGGACCTCCGTCTCGGCGACCCGGCCGCTGCGCTGGAGGAAGGGCGAGAGCAGGCGCAGCAGGGTGGAGACATGGGCGGCGGTGCGTTCGTCGGGGGTGTCCGTGTGCTGTTCGGCCAGGGCGACGATGTTCTCCAGTTCCGACTCGCCCCAGGCGAAGGCCTTCTCGGAGGAGGGGAACGGCGGGATGGCCAGTACGTGCGCCGCGTGCTCCGGCGGCTGCGCGGCGGTCGGGCGGCGGCGGTCCTCCAGGTCGAGGCCGGGTTCGACGATCGCGGTGAGGGCGCGTTCGGCGACGGCCGCGTACCAGCGCAGGGCGGTGCGGGCGATGTCGGGGGCGTGCCCGGCGCACGCGAGTTCCCGCGCGAAGTCGCGGACCAGACCGTGCGGGGCGTAGCGGCCGTACGCCTTCTCCTCCAGGAGGGCCACGTCGACGAGACGGTCCAGGGCGTCCTCGGCGCGGCTCTCGTCGGTGCCGTCGGTGCCGAGGAGGCGGGCCACGAGGGGGACGCCGTAGGTGGGCAGGTCGAGGGCGCCGATACGGCACAGGGTGAGCGCGGCGTCGCGGTCGGAGCGGCGGCCGGAGGCGGCCAGGGCGTCGTGGGCGACGGCCAGGGAGCGGCGGACGGAGAGGTCGTCGTACTCCAGGTGCCGCAACCGGTCCTCGGTGGCGGCCAGTTGGTCGGCGAGGACGTCGGGGGTGAGGGCGTGCCGGGCGGCCAGGCGGGCGGCCACGACGCGCAGGGCCAGCGGGAGGCGGCCGGTGAGTTCGATGAGGGGGTGCGTGGCGTCGATGCGGGCGGCCTCATCGGGGGTGCCGACCGTGGGTGCGCCGGTGCCGGCAGGGGTACTGCCGACATCGGGAGCGTCGCCCGTGGCGCCGGGGGCCTCGCGGGCGTCGCGGCCCGACACAGCGCGCAGCAACTGCGCGCTCTCCTCGGCCGAGAGCGGGGAGAGCGGGAAGCGGTGGGCGTCGTCGAGGGCGGTCAGGGGGGAGCGGCTGGTGACGATCACCGCGCAGCCGCCGCCGGCCGGCAGCAGCGGGCGCACCTGAGCGGCGCTCGCGGCGTCGTCCAGGACCATCAGCGTGCGGGTGGGGGCGAGCAGCGAGCGCAGCAACGCGGCTGCCGCGTCCGGGTGTTCGGGGATGCTGCGCGGGTCGGCGCCGAGGTCGCGGAGCAGGGCGGTGAGGGCCTGGGCCGGGGTGAGGGGGGTCATGCCCGGGGTGGCGCCCTGGAGGTTGACGTAGAGCTGGCCGTCGGGGAAACGTTCCCGCAGCTCATGGGCGACATGCAGGGCGAGCGCGCTCTTGCCGACGCCGGCCATGCCGCTGACGACCCCGACGGCCGGACCGCCGTCGGGGGTGAGGGCACGGCGGAGACCCTCCCGGGTGACAACACGGCCGGTGAAGTGGCGCGGTGGTGGAGGGAGTTGGGCGGGACGGGGCAGAGGGAGGGGGTTCTCGGGGGCGGGGGGCGGCTGATCGGCGGCAGGGGACGGGGCGGGGAGGGCAGGGGATGACGGAGGGACTGCGGGCGGGCCATCTCCGCGCGTAGCACTTGCGGGGAGCGAACCTGCAACAGCCGTCCCTGTCACGCCAGTTGTGTCCGCCCTTGAACGTCCGGCCGGGGACGTCGGGTCCGTCGCGGTGTCGGCGTGGCCGCCCCCGTCTCCCCCGCGCAGCACCTCCACATGTGCCTCGCGGACCGCCGGTCCCGGTTCCACGCCGAGTTCCTCGATCAGGCGGGTGCGCAGATCGCGGTGGACGGCGAGGGCCTCTGCCTGGCGGCCGGTGCGGTGGAGGGCGAGCATCAGCTGGCGGTGGTACGACTCGCGGAGCGGGTGTTCGGCGGCCAGCGCGGAGAGTTCGGGGACGAGGGCGTCCGGGCGGGTGGCGGCGAGGGCGAGCTCGGCGTCGTAGTGCCACTCCAGGAGGAGCAGGCGGGCCTCCTCCAGGCGCTGGACCAGGGCGTATCCGGCGAGTTCGGAGGGGACCCCGCTCAGCGGTGCGCCCCGCCACAGCGCGAGCGCCGCCGCGCAGGCCCGGACGGTCTCGGGCCAGTCCCCCTCGGCGTGCGCCCTGCGCGCCCGGGTGGCGTGGCTCTCGAAGACCTGCACGTCGAGCTCGCCCGGCGCGACGCGCAGCAGGTAGCCGGGGGCGACCGCCTGCAGCCGTTCGGGATCGTCGAGCAGCCGGCGCAACCTGGAGACGTGGTTGTGGAGCGAGGCCTTCGCGGAGGCGGGCGGGGTGCTCCCCCACAGCGCCTCCTTGAGGGACTTGGTGGAGACGACCCGGCCCGCTTCCAGGAGCAGGGCGGCCAGCAGGATCCGCTGCTTGCGGCTGCCGACCACCCGCACACCGGCGCCGCCCCGGCCGTCGTACAGAACCGGCGGCCCGAGCAGTCCGAACCGCAGCCCCGACTGCGATCCGCGCCCCATCACGCCGCCCACTTCTGGCGGAAACCCGCCCTCTTCACAGCGGTTTCCCGCCAGCCGTCCGACGCCGGCGGCTGCCGGAATCCACTGTCGCTCCGCGGTTGCACACCGTCGGTCCCCCATCGCCGCCGTCGACTTCGCGCCAAGCGGCGGACAACAAAACGTAGATGCGTTGGCCACATGTTAGCGATTTGTTGGCGCAACCTGATGTGATCACAACATCGGATCTGGCCCGAGGGCGCGCGCGTACGACGCGCAACTCGGGGGAGTGTCGCCGTCGTGGCCGGATCCGTGGGACGCGAGAGGGTCCCGGTCGGTGGAGGTGAACGACCGGGACCCTCGTCCTGTCCACCCGGAGTCGTGACCCCGGGCCCTCAGATCACGGGCGGGCGTCCCAGCCGGGTGAGGTGCCACACCGTTCGCCAGCGCATCGGCCGCCGTTCGCCGGCCGGTTCCCGCAGGCCCTCGACGAACCCTCCGAACCAGGCGCGCAGCCCGCTCGACGAGCGGATCCGCAGCAGGGTGAGTGCCGTCCACACGCCGAGGTGGACGGGGATGAGCGGCAGGGGCAGCCGGCGGCGGACCAGCCAGACGCGGTTGCGGGCGTTGACCCGGTAGTAGACGGCGTGCCGGGCCGGTGAGGTGCGCGGGTGCTGGAGGAGCAGTTCGGGCGCGTACAGGATGCGCCAGCCGCGGTCCGCGGCCCGCCAAGCCAGGTCGATCTCCTCGTGGGCGAAGAAGAACTCGGCGGGCCAGTCCCCGGTCTCGGCGAGCATGGCCGTACGGAAGGCGTGCCCGCCGCCCAGGAACCCGGTGACATAGCCGCCGCGCATCGGGTCGGAGGCGCCGACGCGGGGCACGTGCCGCTGCTGGGTCTCGCCGCTCTCGTCGGCGATACGGAAGCCGACGATGCCGAGCCGCTCATCGGCCGCGAACAACTCCCGTACCCGGCGCAGCACATCGGCGTCCACGAGCAGGCCGTCGTCGTCCAGTTCGACCACGACGTCCACGTCCCCGAAGTCCCGCAGCCGGGCGAGCGCCACGTTCCGTCCGCCGGGGCAGCCGAGGTTCTCCTCGACGGCGAGGGTGGTGACCTCGCCGGGCAGGGAGAGCCGCTCGGCGAACTCGGGCAGCCGGCAGCCGTTGCCCACGATCACGATCCGGGCCGGGGCGATGTCCTGCTTCGCCACGGAGCGCAACAGGGCGTCGACCTCGTCGGGCCGGTTCCCCATCGTCACGACGGCCACGGCGATCCTCGGCGCGTCCATGTGCCCTCACCTCGTCCCCTGCGTCCTGGCGCCCTCGCGTCCTGGCGCCCTCGCGTCCTGGCGCCCTCGCGTCCTCGCGTCCTCGCGTCCCGACGGTTCCGGGCGGCGTTACGACGGGCGTCGACCGGCGCGATGCTAGCCGTTCACGGTAAGGACTTCTCCGGTATGGGAGAGGGTGGGGGCGGGGCAGGGGGGCAGTTCACCCGGAGGAGTCGGTCGTCGTCCGTCCGGCGTGAGCGGGCCCCGCGGGGTGGGGGCGGGTGGTGGCGGACAGGGGCGGGTGCGCGCCGGAGCGCGCGGTGGTGAGCAGGGGCGGGTGATGGCGAGCCGGAGCGGTGTGGTGACGAGCAGGGGCGGTGTGGTGGCGAGCAGGGGGCAGGTGGTGGTGGGCAGGTCGGCGCGCGGGCGTGGACACCTCCCCGTGTCATCCCCGCCGGTTCTCCTTCCGCCGCACGAACTTCAGGCCCGACCAGTCCTCCCCGAGCGCCGCGACCTTCACGTCGACGACACCGAGCGGCAGGAAGACCTCCCGCAGGGCGTTCTCCGTGATGTCGCTGACGTGTCCGGCGGCCCTGCGGGGCCAGGCGATCCACAGGGCGGCGTCGTCCGCGAGGCCGGCGACGAGGTCGTCCGCCTCGGCGGCGAGTCGCGCGTACTCGCGGTGGAAGGTCAGGGCGACATCCGCGCCGCGCGTGCCGCCGGCGGTGACCTCGCAGTCGTCGGGCAGACCGGGGATGTCCCACGCGTCGGGCGCGCCGTCGAGCCGTACCCGGTGGCCCGCCTTGATGCCGAGCTTCCTGGCGAGCGGCGTGGCGGAGTAGCCGCCCGCCGGTCCGGTTCCTGACATACGGCACCCTCCGCGCTGGTCCAGCCCCGTCCACCCCATCGTGATGGGCCCGGCGGAGGATGTCCGCGCGGACACGGCGTCACGGGGCGGGCGCCCGGACCGGCTACCGCACCACCCGCGCGAGCAGCGTGGCGAGGTCGGCGAGGAACTGGAGCCAGGGCCTCGCCTGCTCGGCCCGGCGCCCGAACCGTCTGCGCCAGCCGCCGGCCCGGACGTCGGCCCGGCGCTGGATCGTCCTGTCCCGCATGCGTCGTAAGGACCTGGTGCGGCTCGTTCCGATGCGCTTGCGTCGCCTCATGCCGGGACGTTAGCCGCGTCGTGAGGGGTGCCGCAGGGCGGCGGGCCGCCAAAGCGGGCGGGCGATTATTGGCGGTAACCGGTAAACAGGCGCCCGTGGCGCGGCCCTTGGGGTTCGCCCCCCTCGGACAGCGCCACAGCACGGAACCGGAAATCTAGCCGGGGAACGGCTTGCTGGTGTCCTCCTCGGCCTTGATGCACGCGTCGAGCTTCCTCTGCAGGGCGGTCGCGTCGCTGAGCGCCTTCCTGGCCGCCGCGTTCTCCCCCAGCTGCTTCAGCTTCGCGGCCTTGGTCTTGAGGCTCGCGATCTGCTGGCGCATCTGGGACTTGTTGCAGGTGGCGGACGCCTTGATCGACACCTCGCCGGCCGACGGGGCGGCCTGAGCGGGCACCGACGTGAGGAAGAGGCCTCCGACGATCGCCGCGGAGACGGCCAGGGCGGAAATGCGCTTGGTCATGAGTGGTTTCCCCCATATTGGGCTTGCGTTGGTCGAAGTTGATCTTAGGGCGCCGCGTTCTCGGATCAGCGGGTGACCTCGGCGAGGGCGGCTCCGTCGGCCCCTTGGGCCGGGTTGAGCTGATGGACCCGCCATCACCTCCACGCCCACGCAGCGGGCGTCGCCCGCCGGCCTTCGGTGCACCGGGCGACGCGGTGTTCGTCGGCTGGTGCGCGCGGGCGCTGCGTCGCGGCAACCGCGGCCCCTGGGACGACTCACGAGGCTGCGTCGCGAGCAACCAGCAGCCGTTGAGACGGCCCACTCACACCCGCGGGACGCGCACCTAGCCGCTCCGGGGCAGCCCCTCGACGCGGTCCTCCACGAACGCCGCGTACTGCGTGGACATCTTGTCGACGTAGGTGTGGAGGTTGAACTGCCGCTCCACGTGTCTGCGCCCCTGCTGCCCCAGCCTGCCGGAGAGCTCCGGGTCGAGGATGAGGCCGCGCACCCGCTCCCCGAGCTGATCGAGGTCCCCCGGCGTCACGACGTATCCCGTCCTGCCGTGGATGACGGCCTCCGGCAGACCGCCGGTCGCGGTGACCACCACGGGCCGTCCGGCGGACATGGCCTCCAGCGGCGCGAGGCCGAGCGGCTCAGGGTAGTCCGAGGGGTACACGACCACGTGGGACTGTGCGTACAGCCGCGGCATGAGCTCCTTGGGGGTGGGGACCAGGTCCACGTGGGGGCGCAGGCGCAGGTCGTCTATGAGCCGGTTGAGCCGCAGGAGGAAGCCCTGCTGTTCCTCGTGCCAGTCGACGACCTCGTGCGGGCTCGTCAGCACGAGGCGGACGGGCAGCCCCGTCCGGCGGAGCCTGCCGAGCATGCGGACGGCCAGCTCCGCGCCCTTGTCCGGGATGAGACGGGCGGGCAGCAGCACGGTGCTGGAGCCGTTGTGGCGCGGCGGCGGCAGATCACGGAACCGGCTGGTCGCGATCCCCAGATAGGTGCGCCGGGCACGGATGCCCAGATGGGTGCGGCAGGCGAACGCGAGGTAGTCCGACACCACGTAGTGGCCGTCCCACGACCGGCAGAACTGAGCCGTCCACGGGTCCTCGGGCCAGATGCTGTGGTAGGTGTGCAGCAACGGCGTGCCGGTGCGCTCCCGCAGCCGGCTCAGCGCCAGCGCCGGTACCGGCGAGAAGTGGTGCAGGTTGTGTCCGTGCACGAGCTGTATCCCCCGGCTGTCCACGGTCCGGGTGAGCCACTCCAACAGCTCGGCGGCCTGCCGCTGTTCGAGGGGCGTGAGCCGTCTCCTCGCCCCGCCGAGGGCGGTGCGGTGGTACTCGGCAAGCCGCAGCAGGGGGTGGGTGAGGATGTCGACCTGGTCGACCGCCTGGGGCCGCGTCTCACCGGTGAGCAGGGTCACCCGGTACCCGCGGCGCGCCAACAGGGCGGCGTAGTCGGCCAGATGTGACTCGACGCCTCCGACCGTAGGCGGAAAGGCCCAGTGCACGAGAGCTATGGAGCACCGCGTTTCTGTTGGCCCACCGCCTACCACGTATCTCCCTCTCGTCGGGGACCGCTGTGCGTCAGGTCGTGCGGGACCGGGATGCCTCGATGCGCCACTCCGTGCCGTCGACGCCGAGTACCTCCGCGCCGCCGTCGATGTCGACGCGCACGTCGACCGAGCGTTCACCGAGCCTCAATCCCCGAACAGCGTAGGGGGAATTCAGTCCCATGAGTGAGGGCGCGATCGGCCGTAGCGCCAGTCGGCGGCCCGGAACATCGACATCCGGTCGAAGCATCGCGGAGCAGAGCAGCGCCGCCGACGCGGCCGCCCAGGCCTGCGGCCTGCAGGAGGGCGGATACGGCGCCGGCCGCCCGAACCGGGACGACGGGTAGGCCGCGTACAGCTCGGGGAGCCGGTAGTCGAAGTGGGCGGCCGCGTCGAGCATGCCGCCCAGCAGTGTCGCGGCCTCCTCGACGAAACCGGTGACGGCGAGCCCGTGCACGGCAATGGCGGAGTCATGGGCCCAGACCGAACCACCGTGATAGCTGAACGGGTTGAATCCGGCCAGGTGCGCGGAGCGGGTGCGGATCCCCCAGGGGGTGCGCAGTTCGTCGGACATGAGTGTCTCGGCGACCCACCGGTGTTCCTTGTCGTCCTGGAGGATGCCGGAGTTCAGCAGGTGCCCCATGTTGGAGGCCGGGCCGGTCACCGGATGGCCGCCGCCGTCGACGGCGATGGCCGGATAGCGTCGGCAGTCCCGCCTCTCGACCCAGAAGAACTGGTGGAAGGCGGCACGCAGTCGCTCGGCCCGCTCCCGCCAGCGCGCGGCCTCCCCCTGATCTCCCCCGAGCGCGGTGAGGAGTTCGGCGTACCCCGCGGCGGCCTGATACGCGTATCCCTGGACCTCGCACAGGGCGATGGGCGGGTCGACCCGCCGCCCCTCGGCGTCCCGGATCGCGTCGGGCGAGTCCTTCCACCCCTGGTGGAGCAGCCCGTCCGCGCGACCCTTGCCGTAGCTGATCAGGTCATTGGCGTCCATCGCCTGCTCGACCCAGCCCATGGCGGCCCTCGCGTGGGGCAGCAGCGCGGCGACGTCCTCCCCGGCGAGGCCCCATTTCCACGCCTCGTGCAGGAGCACGACGAACAAGGGGGTCGCGTCCACCGAGGCGTAGTAACGGGCGGGCAGCACCATGCCGTCGCCGTGCCGGGTTTCCGCGGGGCGCAGCTCGTGCAGGATCCTGCCCGGTGCCTCGTCCGTGAATGTGTCGTGGCGGGTGCCCTGGCGCCTGGCGAGGGCCCAGAGCGTGCCGCGGGCCAGCCCGGTACCGAACGGAAGCATCATGCGGGCCGCCCAGATGCTGTCGCGGCCGAACAGGCCCAGGAACCAGGGGCATCCGGCGGCCAGGAACTGGTCCTCGCGCTCCTCGGCGGAACTGTTCCGCTCGGCGAGCCGCAGCGCCTCCAGGTCGGCCAGGGCCCGCGCCAGCAGCGCGGCCATGCGCTCGTGCCCGACCACCTCTGCACGCTGCCAGGGGGCGTCCTGTCGCGGCGGCACCGGATAACCCGCCACGGTCGTGGTCTTGCCGTGCACGAGCAGGTGTACGGACCACTCCTCGTCCGGCGCCAGCAGCAGCTCCCAACGGAACTCCACCTGACCGGGGCGGTCCGCGACCGGCGTGATCACCGGCGGGGTCCCGCCCCCGGCCGGCGTGTGCACCGGCCGGCCCCCTCCCCCTGCCGCCGCCACGGGCTCGGTCCGCAGCACGACCTCGCTGTTGTCGTGCGGGCTGTGCCACCGCACCGCGGGCACGACACCCTCCACCTGCTCGCAGGGGACGTCGTCGACGGGCAGGCCGGCCTTGATCGTGGCCACGTCGGCGAGATCGGTGCCGGCCACCACCGAGAGCGTGAACCGGGCCGTACGGCCGCTGACGTTCTGCACCAGCACGGCGTCACCCGACTCCCCCCGGTCCGGCCGCCGTACGGTCCGCTCGCGCGCGACCAGCAGCCAGGGGGCGGACGTCGGGTCCTCGGAGGACCGGCACACCGCCCTGAACAGCGCCTCCCGGGAGCCCTCCGGGCGGTGGGCGACATGCTCCGGTTCCTGGCCGTCGACGAGCAGCCTGAGCGTGTGCAGCAGCCTGCGGTCCTGGTCGTAGAAGCCGTCGACCCCGGTTCCCCGCAGCTGCCCGTCCTCCGAGGACATCGCGAACGACGGCGCGGCCAGGCAGATCACCGTGTCGTCCAGAAACGGCTGACGGCCCGTCTGAGGGGAGGCGGAGTCGTTCACTGAAGTACCTTTCCGAAGCGCCGCGAGGCCCACCGCGACCGTGCCGGCCCAGGCTGCGGGCGGTCGTCGCAGCCCCGCAAGCAGCGAGGGCGCTCCGGACAAATCACCCGAGAGGCAGCCGCTTGATGGGGAGTCACCTTAACGGCTGGGTGCCGCCGCAGCCATCATGCGAGGTCGGGCGAGCCAATGGCGCGCGAGGGGCGGAGCGACCGGGGGCAAGGGGGCGACCCCTGGCACATGAGCGTCGAGCAACCTGCGGCCAAGGGGGCGCCTCCTGGCGCGTGGGCGGCGGGCGAGAGGCCGACCGCCGGGCGCGTGAGCAGCGAGCAATCGGCCGGCCACCGCTGGCCGAGCAGCAAGCCACTGGCGCGTGAGCGGCGAGCGGTCGGCGGGCAAGTGGGCGGCCGAGTGGCGAGCGACCGGCAGGCAGGCAAATGGGTAGCCACCGGCGTGCGAGCGGCGGAGCGACCTGCGCGTGAGCGGCGGGTCAGCGGCGCGTGACCGGCGAGCCAGCGGCGGCTCAGTGGCAAGCGACCGGCGGGCAAGCGGGCAGCCATCGGCGCGTGAGCGGCGGGCGAGAGGCCGACCGCCGGGCGCGTGAGCGGCGGGCGAGAGGCCGACCGCCGGGCGCGTGAGCAGCGAGCAACCGGCCGGCCACCGCTGGCCGAGCAGCAAGCCACCAGCAGGCCAGCGCGGCTGAGCAGCAAGCCACCGGCGTGAGCGGCGAGAGGCCGGCGGGCGAGCGGCCGGCCACCGGCTGCAAGTGGTGGGCACGCGGCATCCGAGGGACGGGTCACCGGCGTCCGAGTAGCGGGTCGCCGCCGCCCGAGTAGGGGGCCACCTCCAGCCGAGTGACGGACCACCGGCGACCGAGTTGTGCAACGGGGGCGCCAAAAGCCGTTTCCCGCCCCATACTTGTTGCCTCACATGGGGGAACGGTGTCGGGCGGGGGGATCCCATGCGCCGTAACAGTCGGGGCAGGCGACGTCTGGACCAGGTGCTGGCCGTCGCGGGCGCGGCCGTGGCCGCGGGCGCCCTCGCCGGCGTCAAGTTCGTGGGCGGATGGGCGCAGTTCCTGGTGATCTGCCTGCTGGCCGCGGGCACCGGTCTCGGCGCCTACTCGGGGAACTCCCTGCGGGCCCGGGCCGCGGGCACTCCGCCGCAGGTGCTGATCAGCCATCCGCACGGCGACGAGCCCTGGGCGCACTGGCTGGCCTGGCGCCTCAGGCGCATCGGGTATCTCACCTCCACGCGGCCGTGGGCACCGGCGGAGCACCTGTTCCCGCCCCCGCCGGAGGTCGCTCCTGACCACGAACTGGTCATCGTGTCACGGGCGTTGGACGACGTGGACCACTCGGCCGAGCACACCCGCGTGGCCCGCGCTCGCGGCAGATCCGTCCTCGCCCTGGTGACCGCGCACCACGACCCACCGCTCACCCGGTGGGCCGGCTGCGAGGTGTTGACGCTGGCCGGCCGTACGGCCGACGACGCGGCGGCCACCATCGACGCGCGCCTGCACCAGGCCGGCGCGGTCCCCCTGCCGGAGTACACGGCCTCCCACGTCGTCGGCGAGGTCGAACCGCGTTACCCCGCCCTCGGCCCCCTCGTCACCAACTTCGACCGACGGGCGGTGTCGCACTTCGCCGCACGGCGCGAGGAACTGGCCCTGCTGCGCGCGGTCCTCGGCACGGTGAACGCCTCGGGCGGCGGCCGCACCTGCGCCATCCACGGCCTCAGCGGCATCGGCAAGACGCGGCTGGCACTGGAGTACGCCCGACGCTACGAGGATCTCTTCGACGTGATCTGGCGGGTGGAGGCCGCCCACGCCCCCACCGCCCGCGCGAGTCTGCTCGCCCTGGCGCACCGGCTCCAGGACCTGCGCGACCAGCAGACCGGGCCCCGGGCCCCGCACGAGGACCGCGATCCCGAGCAGACCCTCCAGCACCTGCTCTCCAACGAGTTACCCAGGATCAGAGCACTGTTGATCTACGACGGGGCGGAGGACGACGCGACCATCCGGCAGCTGCTGCCGGACACCGGGCACGGCGGCCAGGTCCTGATCACCTCCGTCAACCCCGTCTGGCAGCGCAGCGCCCCCCACCACCGCATCGCCCTGGAGGCGTTCACCGCCCAGGAGGCCGTGTCCTTCCTCCGCAACGAGAGCGGCATCGACGACGAGGCCGGACTCGCGAAGATCGTCGACCGGCTGGGCCGGCTGCCGCTCGCCCTGGAACCCGCGGCTGCCTCCCTGCGCGACGAGCCCGACATAGACGCCTACCTCCAGGCCCTGGACCTCCCCTCGCAGGACGCCCCGTCCGCCCGGCCGGAGACCAGTCCCAGCGGGGCCCCTGCCTGGATCCACTCCTTCCACCAGGCCGAGACGAGGGACGCGCTCGCGGGACTGCTGCTGCGGCTGTGCGCCTTCCTCGCGCCGCAGGGCATACCCAGCTACTTCTTCGAGGCCGACGGACAGCGCACCGACCTGCTGCCGAGGCCCCTCGCCGAGGGACTGGCACAGCCGCCGCGCGACCGCCGTATCAAGGACACGGCCAGGAACTCCTCGCTGCTCACCGGCGAGGCGAAGCTGGTGATGCACACCCAGGTGCAGGCCGTGATCCGCGAGGAGATGCCCCAGGAGGAACAGACCTTCCACGCGGCCGCGGCGGTGTGCCTGGTCAACGGCTGGTTCCCGGAGGACCCGGAGCGGGAGAGCACCTGGCCCCAGTGCGTCGAACTGCTCCCGCACGCCCGGGTGGTGCTCGACCACTGCGGACGGCTCGGAGTCGTCGACGAGAACACCTCGACGCTGTTGCAGAGCATGGGCGAGTACTTCCGTGTGCAGGGCGACCGCACCGAGGCGGAGCGGCTCCTGATGGACGCCCTGCGCCAGCGGGAGAACCTCTGGGGCCGCCAGAACTCGCTCGTCGCCAACACCCTGGTCTCCCTCAGCCGGCTCAAGGTGCTGAGCGCCGAGCTGCCCGAGGCGCGCAGCTTCGCCGAGGACGCCCTCAAGATACGGCTGCGCCTCGACGGCGACCGCGACCCCCGCACGCTGGAGAGCCGTATGCAGCTCGGGCGTGTCCTGCGTGAGCTCGGCGACTTCGACGGGGCGTCCGAGGCCGCGGACCAGACGCTGCTGCGCCTGCGGCGGCTGTCCGAGACCGACCCGGTGAAGATCGCCGACGGCCTGTGCGACCTGGGCCTCGTCCGCTGGCGGCAGGGGCGGCTCGGCGAGGCGCTGAAGCTGCACCGGGAGGCACTCCAACTGCTGGAGCGCGCCCCGGGGGACGGCGAGCCCGCGCGGCGCAACCGTACGGCGTTCGTCCACCAGGCGCTCGGGCTGGCCCTGTTGGACTCCGAGGACCTGGAGGGAGCCGAGCACCACCTCAGGAGCGCGCTGGAGGTCCTGGAGTGCGCCGGGTACGCGGTGAGCCATCCGATCGTGCTCTCCTCGTCCGTGCATCTGGGCGAGACGCTCAGGCAGCGGGCGGCGCGCTACCGGGGCCGGGACGACCGGCGCTCCCCCGCGCGCGAGCGCTCCTCGCCGGGGGAGCGGGAGGCCGAGCGTCTGCTCGCCGAGGCGAAACGGATCTTCGACCAGGTGCTGTCCGCCCCTCACATGGACGGTGACCGGGACCACCCGGACCGGGCCTGCGCCCTGGTCCGCTACTCCCACCTCCTGCACGACCAGGGCAACACCGAGGCGGCGTTGACGGAGGTCAAGAACGCCATCCGGATCTACACCGAGAAGTACGGCTCCCAGCACCCCTACGTGGCCGAGGCCCGCTACCGCCGGGCCCTGATCCGCAAGGGGAGCGCGAGCGGAGGCCGGCCGCCGCGCTGGCGCGAGGACCTGGTCACGGCCCGGGAGATCTATCTGCGGGTGCACCCTCAGGACCACCCGCTCATCCGGCGGATCGAGGAGGAGCTGGGGGACGATCCCGGCCCGGCGCCCGGCGGAAGTCCGGACGAACGTCATCCCTGAGTTTGCGTCACATCCCTCGTAGGGCGTTCTCACCGCTCCGTGGGATCGCGCCCGAGAGAGCGGACTGAATCTGGCTCTACGAGAACGTGGCCGGACTGCGCCCCGGAGACGCCGGCTACCGCACCTTCACGGTCCGCCCCGACGCCCGCACGGGCATGAACTGGGCCCGCACCTCGATCCGTACGGTGCGCGGCCCCGCGGCGGTGTCCTGGACCCGCGTCGACGACCGGCTGCGGCTGTCGATGCGGGTCCCGGGTCACTGCTCCGACGGGAGCGCGGCATCTGCGGACCGAATTGTGGTTCGTGGTGTTCCGGTACCGCACGAGGAGTGGGAGTTCGGCGGTGATGCCGTCGCGCGCGCATCCCAGGATCGAGCACAACGACAAACCCCAGGTCGCATTCCCGACCTGGGGTTTCGATGGAGCCGCCTTCGGGATTCGAACCCGAGACCTACGCATTACGAGTTGTCCGATCTTGGTCCGGGGGCGTCCGTAGTTGTAGGCGAAGCTGGCTAATCCCCTGCTCACAGGGCTTGCTGGACGCTCGGGGACGCCTGCGAACAACCGTGGAAACGGGTTCTGCTGAGACCGCAACTGAGACCCAGATACGAGCGCACTGTCTCCGGCGGAGTGCAGCCTTGCGCTTCTATGCCGCCCCTGCTAGGCGTCGCCACACCACTACGAGTGCCCGTTGGCACCCTTCGGCAGGGGCCTTTGGCAACTACCGAAGTCCTACTCAAGTCGCCGCGGGTGCGCTACCGTACGTGAATCATCACGCAGAGTACCGGGGACTTCTGCGAAGTTGAGGGGGCCACATGACTCAAAACAGGTCGCGTCGGCGTGGGGCCAATTTCAATTTGGGCGCCGAACAGGCAGAAAGCAGACAAGCGCTTACTGCATTCCGCCTTCTACGAATCAGACGACTACTTGACGATCTCCGATAAGGACGATCGCCGCTGCTTCATCATCGCAAGGACCGGTAGCGGAAAGTCGGCTGCACTTCAACAATTAGAAGAGGAATCTCCGGGTCATGTTGTAAGGGTGATTCCTGAAGACCTTTCCCTTCAGTACATCACCAATCTCGGCATCATGCGTTTCCTGGACGGACTCGAAGTCAGCCTCGACCCGCTCTTTATCGCACTATGGAAACACGTTCTACTCGTAGAACTCATCCGCCATCGCTATAAGGTGAACACCCCTGCGGCAAAGGCGAACTTCCTGGTGACATTGCGAGACAAGATCCGCAGAGATCCCGGCAAGAGGGCCGCTCTAGAATACTTGGAGGAGTTCCAGGACCGCTTTTGGGTTGAAGCCGATCAGAGAGTCCGGGAGGTTACAGAAAAGTTCGAAGAGCGCATCAATAAGGAGGCCAAGGGGAGGGTTACTCTGCCAGGATCGGCGGACGCGACCCTCGGAGCCACATCAGGAGACACCTTTTCCTCAGAAGTGCGCACAGAGCTGGCCGATCGATTTCAGCGTATCGTCAACGAAACTCAGATGGCCAGACTGAACAAGATGATCAATGTTCTCGATGAGGACATCTTGGATAGCCGTCAGAACTTCACCTATGTGGTAATCGATGACCTGGACAGGGACTGGGTTGACGATAAGCTGGCAAACGCCTTGATCCGGTGCCTTTTCCGGGCAGTGTTGGATTTGCAGCGCGTCAACAACCTCAAAGTCATCGTAGCGCTCCGCACCAACATCTTTGAGCATCTGGACTTTGGGCATCGTTCGGGCGGGCAAGAGGAGAAGTTTCGTGCGCTCGCACTTCGGATGCGCTGGACCGCAACAGAGCTCGAAGAGTTGGTTTCCGAAAGAATCCGGGTTGCCACCTCCGACTTCGACGTGAAATTGCGCTCTGCTTATGACATCCTACCTCGGACAAACACCACTCGCGGCGACGCGCTCGAATACATGCTGCAACGCACCCTGATGCGGCCGCGAGACATCATCGCCTTCTTCAATGAAGCATTAGCGCGATCCGGGCGGGCCGAACCTCTGACTTGGGATGAGATCAGGGGAGCCGAGGAGCCCTATTCACGTAAGCGTCTGCTAGCCCTACGCGACGAATGGAAGACTTCATACCCAGGGATTGATCGAATCTTCGAGGTGTTCGAGGGTGTCACTCTGCCAATGTCGGCAGACGAATTCACTCGGAGACTAGACGATGCGATCACACAAACTGCTGGGGATCCGGCCTTCGGCGGAACTGACTGGGTCTACGCACTCACGGCGAAAATGTGGACACATGCCGAAGGGAGCTGGTCAGACTGGTACGGACCTCTAGTCTCTCTGCTGTACAACATCGGCTTCATCGGCTGCAAGACTGGCAGTCGATCTGAATTCCGATTCGTCCAGGAGGATCCTGATTTTGCCGAGAGAGTGCGAAATCTGGAGTCCATCACAGACGTCACCATCCACCCCACGTTCCACATGGGCCTAGACACTCGCGCTGACTATTCAAGGCGTTAGTGGTTGGTCACGAGCGCGGCCGACCGCTGCGCCCTAGGTCCTCCCTTCGCTGTTGCCAGTCGTGGCAGTCTTAAGGTTGACGACGGCGATCGGAGAGGGAGTGCGAGTGTCGCAGGCGGCCAGCCCTCGGGGCACCTTCCTGAAGGTTGCCGACTCGATGAAAGACCTGATCGAGTCGCACCCAGAGATGACAGAACTGCCCTCCCTAGCTGACGTCATGACCGAACACGGCGTCTCGCGCGGCGTCGCCATCCGGGCGTACGCCGTGCTGCGACAGGAGGGCTTGGCCGAGCCCGTCCCAGGTGAGCGATGGCGGATCGTGCGATCAGGTGTGCGGGTCGACCAACGTCCGCTTCACCAGCGGATCGCAAGCATCATCACCACTGACGGATTGCGAGAAGGGGAAGCGTTTCCCAGCGCCGGCGCGCTGGCCGAACGGTTCGGTGTCTCACGGCCCACAGTGACCAAGGCGCTGGAGAAACTGGAAGCCGCTGGCGTGCTGGCGGGGGGCGGACAGGGCAAGGTGCGGACGATCCGCGCCGTGCCGGCGCGAGAGGAGCGTTCCTAACTTGCCGACGTTGATGGAGTGGGCCTATCCCCTGGCTGAGTCCCTGCTCGCCGAGCCGTTGCCACGACGCTGGCAGCACTGCTTGGGGGTCGCCCAGAGAGCACGTACGATCGCGCTCGTTCTCGACCAAGACGCGGACCTCTTGGAGGCCGCTGCCGTTCTGCACGACATCGGCTACGCACCGGACCTAGCCAAGACGGGCTTTCACCCACTGGACGGCGCGCGCTACCTGCGGGACATCGCCAGCGCCGACGAACGGGTGACGAATCTGGTGGCTCACCATTCCTGCTCGTGGCTTGAGGCAGAGGCGCGCGGGCTGCATGCGGAACTGGTCGGCGAGTTCCCCCGCGAGAGCGAGCACCTGAACGATGCGCTCTGCTACTGCGACATGAGCACCACTCCGGACGGCACTCCGACGAACCCCATCGATCGGATCAACGAGATCGCCGGGCGCTACGGGCCGGACAGCCTGATCGGCAAGTTCATCCGCCGGGCCGAACCGGCGATCCTTGACTGCACATGCCGCGTCCTTGAACGAGTCGCCGCCGCAAAGCGTCAGCCGATGTAGGGCGCCGTCCGCACCTGGTCCATCGCGTGCTCGATCCGGAGCCGCATCGTGGGGTGCACGTCCAACGCCTTCAGGTCCGCCGGGTCGACCCAGCGGACCTGAGTCGTCTCATTACTCGTACGGAGTTCACCGCCGACCGGCCGCGCGCGGAAGCAAATGCTGAACTGCTGGCGTACCTCGCCATCGTCGTACTGCATCACGTGACCCGGGTCAGTGTAGATGCCGGACATGTCTACGACTTCGGCCTTGACGCCCGTCTCTTCCCAGACCTCGCGGACCACGGTGTCACTGATGGACTCACCGACGTCGTGCCCGCCGCCGGGCAGAGCCCAACGGCCATTGTCCGACCTCTGGATCATCAGCACCTGTCCCGCATCGTTCTGCACGAACGCCACGACGGAGGGCACCACCGAGTTGGCCGGCGGGGCGTCGGGGTCGTGAAGGTAGTCGATGCGTCCCATGACTCATGCTCCCGTGATGTCGTGTTCGGTCACTGGCCTTGCGCCTTCCCAGGTCTGCTGCACGCTATTGGCGAAGGTGTCGAAGAGCCCGGCACCGGGGAGCCGCCGTAGGTGTAGGACCGGCGCCATGTAGGCACCGATGCCGTACACATGCGTGTTGACGAGCATCTCGTCATCCACACGGTAGATCGAGTTGTAGAGCACGGTGTCGTGCAGGCGGAACGCGATATCGGGGTGGCTGATGAACAGAGGGCTGTAGTTGACCAGGGCGTTGCGGATCTTGCCGTCCATGATGCGGTGGCCTTCGTCAATGCCGCGCTGGATGACGGCCTCACACGCGGGGTCGCCCATCAGGACGCGAATCGCGACGCTCTTCGATTTCGCTTCGAGGACCGAGAGGAAGCGTGGGTCTTCTGCAAGGCCGATGCCTGCGTAGACCAGGATGTCGATGCACTCCTTGGCACGCTCGCACATCTCCCGCCACAAGTCCGTCGGTACAACGTGGCGATGCGGGTAGACCGTCACGATCTCCGCTTTGCTCAGGTCGGCGGCGGACTCCTGCGTCCGGGGGTCGTCCCACAGCATCGTCACGTCAACACCGAGTGCTGCTGCTGTTGCGTACTGGTGGCGCCGGTACGGCACCTTCCCCTGGGTGACCCAGCGCTCGACGGTCTTAGGGATCACGCCGATCTGCTCCGCAAGATCCTGGATCGTCATGCCGCGTGCCAACAGAGCAGACCTTAACCGTTCGTTGGACATCGTCACTCCCGCACGGACTTCTAGGGACTTCTTGACGGTAGCTAGATGATTCAGCGCTGTCCACGGGCGGGGTGACCAACTCCCCTGACCTGGGGCGAATCTGATTGTGCGCCAAGAAGTACTAGCGAAACACATGACGTTCGGTCAGCACCCTTGACGGAACCCCATGCAGTACCTGTAAAACAGGTACTGCATGACAGCGGCCGGAGGAAAGCTCTGCAAGGAGTGAGTACGAAGTGAGCGCACGTTGGTTGAAAACTCAACAGAGTGCTGAGGGAAGCCCGCCCCACCTCCGAAGCAAGAGGGCGGGCGCGCATGGGTTCTGTCCTGTGCGCGGTAGAGCGCAATCCGACCTTTCCGCAGCTCGGCTGCGGCCGGTTGCCTCCGCCGCTCGTCTCGTACGAGCGGCGCTGAGGGGAGCCGGATCTACCGACTCCAACGGCGCGCGGCCCCGGTGCTGGAACACCGGGGCCGCTGTTCGGGCCGTTCACCTTCTGGGAGGACCACGACCCAATGGACCACATCGTCACTGTTCAGGGAGCTGTTACCGCGTTCGCCGACTTCATGGAGCCGACGGATGCGGAGCTGGACGCGATCGACCGCGAGATGCCCGTCATCCTCGCGGACATCGACCTGCTCGACGCGCACATCGCCACGCTCGACCGCACGCCGACCGATCTGGACGAGCGGCGTATCCGCCGGGCCCGCCGGCGGGCGCTGGCCGCGCGAGTGGAGCTGATCAACCACACGGTCACCGCCTCGGGGGTCGGGGCGTGAACGCTGTTCAGATCCGTTCAGCCGAACGGGCCCTGTCCATCGGCACGTGGCTGATCGTGGCGGGCGCGATGCTGTATTCGATCCTCACCGTCACCCCCCTCGCCGCCGCCCACACCCCCGACAAGTGGAAGTGGACCGCGCCGATCCTGCCGCTGGTGGTGGATGCCGCGGTGGTCATCGTGGTCCGCCTTGATGCGGTGCTGGCCCGGCTCGGAGGACACGGCGGTAAGTGGCCGATCGTGCTGCGCTGGATGACCGGCTGCATGACCCTCGCCCTCAACGTCGCCGACTCCGCGCTGCACAACGACCTGGTCGGCGTGGCCGTGCACGCGGTCGCCCCGCTCCTGCTCATCGTCACAGCGGAGACAGGGCTCGCCTACCGGCGCGCGATCGCCGCCGCCATGACCGACCTTGAGGCGCGGCAGCAGGCGCAGCGTGAGGCCCGCGAGCGGGCGATTGCTGAGCGGCGGGAGACGGCCGCGCGGTTGGCCCGTGAGGAGCGCGAGCACGCGGCCATGTTGGCGCGTGAACAGCGTGAACACGAAGCCCGCCTGATCCGCGAGCAAGCTGAGCGCGAGGAACGGGCCCGCCGCGAGGAACGCGCGCAGGCCGCGGCCCGCGAGCAGGCTGAGCGGGAGGCTCGTGAACGCGCTGAGCGCGAGCGTGAACAGCAGGCCCGGGATCGTGAACGCCGTGAACGGGAGGCCGCTGAGCGTGCCGAGCGGGAGCGGGCCGCGCGGACGGAGCGTGAACGCCGTGAACGGGCGGATCGTCAGGCCCGTGCCGAGCGTGAACGCGCCGCCCTGCTGGCCGCCGGGCCCGCTGTGGAGAAGCTCCCCGAGGAGCAGGCGCGGGCGATGGTGCAGGCCGCGTTCGAAGCTGAGCTTTCGGTGCGGTCCGCTGCCGAGCTGTGCGGCTGGTCCGTGGGATGGGTGTCCACCCGCTACCAGGAGTTCCGCGACGCCGGCCACCCCGCCCGGGACCACGAGCCGGTTGAGGTGGCGGCATGACCTCCCGCAATAAGCGGCGACAGCCGGTGGGGGACATGTTCCCCGGCATGGCCGACCGCATCACCGGCCGGCCACCGAAGGCGGAGGCTGAGCTGGAGGCTTTGACCTTGGATGAGGCGATCGCCCGCTCCTTCGGCATCCTCGATCGCGTCCTGGCCGCCTTCCCGGTCGTGACCACGATCGGGCTGTTCTCCGGCGGCAACGACTCCGTGGTGGTCAATCACCTCTTCCGGCATCGTGTGGATGCGATCGCGCACGTCAACACCGGGACCGGTATCCCCGAGACCACCCAGCACGTGCGTGACGTGGTTGCCGCCTGGGGTCTGCCCCTGCACGAACTGCACCCGAGGAACTCCTACCGGGATCTCGTGCTTGGCAAGGTCCTGTCCACTCGCGGTAAGAACATCGGCCGCCAGGTGTGGAAGGGCTTCCCCGGCCCGGCTGGACACTCAGTGATGTACCGCAGGCTCAAAGACGAGCCGTTACAGCGCCTGCGGGGGCAGATCATCGGCCGCCACGGGCGTACCCGCAACGTCGTCTACCTCGGTGGCATGCGCTGGGCCGAGACCGACCGGCGCTTTCGCAACGCAGAAGAGGTCGACCGCGAGGGCGCCCTGCTCTGGGTCTCCCCGATCGTGCACTGGACCAACGCCCACATGCGCGAATACCGCGATCGCCACCGCTGCACCCTCCCCCACCAGCACACCGACCACATGCTGTGCACCCCGAACGCCCTTCCGCTCAACGAGGTCACCGTGCACCTGCACATGTCCGGGGAGTGCCTATGCGGCGCGTTCGCCAAGCCCAATGAGCTCGAAGAGATCGAGTTCTTCTACCCCCACGCCACCAAGCCCCTGCGGGAGTTGCAGCGCGAGGCCGAAGCCGCGGGCCTGACCGCGTGCAAGTGGGGCCAGCGACCGCCCGGCAAGCGCACCCGTCGCCCGGCCGGGCGGTTGTGCGGCAAGTGCGAGGTCATCGAGGGGCAAGCCGATCTGCTCGCCGAATGGCGCGAGTCCGGCCTGATCACCCCCAGCCAGTTCGACACCTTCACCCGCACCGACGAACAGCGCGCCGCCTGAACACCCCGTCTAACCTGGGAGTTTCGCTGTGTCCAGCCTCGCTGTGAGTCGGGCCGGCGGGAAGTACCGCGGGCGGATGAGGACCGCATTCCTCAACGACCGGCAGATACGCCCCACCGACTTCCACCGATGGAGCCATGCGCGCCGGCAGTTCGCCCGGCCCGGCAAGGACCGGGCCAAGGTGGAAGAGCTCAAGGCGTCCATCCCCGAGCACGGCCTGCTGACGCCGATCATCTTGGGGGTCAGTGACCGGTACCCGGACGTGTACGTGTGCGACGGGCACCACCGGGCCGTGGCCCTACTCGAGCTGCACGTGGCCTGGTTCCCGTTCCACTGGTACTGGATCAAGGCATCCGGCGTCCGGATGGAACGCGAGCCCTTCCCCTACGACCTGCTCGCCCTGAACAGCGGCGCACCCTCCGCGCTTCTGTGAGCCGGCGCTTCGCGCATCGCACAGCACCTTCGACCACCCCTCCAACCTGGGAGTTTCGCTGTGTCCAGCCGTACCCGCACCCGCGCCGCGGGTGTCCACACCGTCCGTATCCCGCACCAGCGTGGGCGCCGCTCGCAACCGTTCCTGATCGTCGTCCCCGACCGGCCCTCGCTGACCCGCGAGGCGTTCGGGTTCCTCGGGCGGCTGCTGTGGACCTTCCGCGCCGCGCTCGCCCCCACCGCCCTCGCGCTGCTCGCGCTGGTCGTGACCGCGCTCCTGCACGTGCTGGGCTGGTGGTCGGCTCTGGTGCTCGCCCCGCTCGCCGTCGCGCCGGCGGTGTGGTTCGCCGTCTTGCAGCGCCGGCGCCCCGGCTACGGTTCCACGCTCGCGTGGCGCATCGCCCTGAGCGCGCTCGCCACCCTGATCGGGGCGTGGGCGGCGCTGGCCGCAGCCTTCGGCCCGTGGGCCGGCCCGCTCGGGCTGATCTGGCTGATCGCCCTGATCGTGGCGCAGTCCGCCTGGCTCATCGTCCGCCGCACCCACTAGCTGAGGAGACTGCCCGATGGCAGCTAATCGCAACGCCTCCGCCCGCCAGGTCGATGACTTCGCCCGGCGACAGGCGAGCCAGCCCTTCACCAACGCCCGGCGCGGTGCGAACCCGCAGAACAAGGGCGCCAAGTTCGCCAACGCGGGCGCCGCCGCCGGCGGATTCATCGGCGCGATGGGCGGCTCCTTCGTCCCCCCGATCAACGTCACCGTCAACAACAACAAGACCGCGGGCCGCGCCGGGGGTCGCCGCTCTCACGCCGAATCCCTCCTGCCTGCCCCGGAATTCGGTTCCCCGGCGCAGGTGCGGAACTACTGCAACACCCTGCGGGCCGCGGCCGTGACGCTCTCGATTGAGGTCGCCATGGGTGCCGAAATCCTCAAGGGCGTGCTGACCGCGGTCCCGGACCCGGAGGGGCGGACGTTCGGCTCCCGGGTGCGGGCTCGGAAGGTCTCCCGCAAGATGCAGCGCTCCGCGGATGCCCTGCGGGATGCCGCGAAGAACGCCGCGGCCTGCTACGCGACCTTTCAGCAGGAGTTCGAGGAAGAGATCAACCGGGTGCGTCACCGCGCCCGCAAGCCGCAACAGCCGGTCATGAACTGGGCTCAGCAGTAAGGAGGGTTGGGCCATGGCTCGACAGTGGACTGATCAGGACGGACGCAGCTACCCGCTCGCCGTCACCGGCATGAACGAGGGTTCGGGCGGCACGGTACGGGCGTACCTGATGAATCGGGCTAAGCCGCATCTGCCGCCGTGGCTCGGCTGGACCGGGACCGGGCTGGTCGGCGCGGTGGGCAACTGGCAGTGGGGCGACAGCCCGTGGGCCGGCGTCGGCCTCACCCTCGCCTCGGTCGCGCTGACCGGCGGAACCTGGTGGATGGGCAAGAGCACCAGCGAACAGCGGCGCCTGCACTCCGCCATCACCGTGGCCGCCGGTTCCGCCTGGGTGACCGCCGCCTGCCTGTCCGGACCGACCGCCGGCCCGATCGACGACCTGTTCCTGATGGGCGGCCCGGTCCTGGCGCTGTCCTGGAACATCCGCATGGCCCTGCGCCACACCCCCGACGCCACCGGCCCCGGGGGCGACAAGGGCCTGCTGGAGAAGATCGGACTCGCGCGGGCGCAGATCGGGGCAGCGAAGGTGGAACCCAACCGGGTCACCGCCCCCGTCGCGCTGGATGCCGGATCGCAGACCAACGACGACATGGCCAAAGCGCTGGGCAACCTCGCCTCCGCCCTGGACCTGCCGACCTCCGCGGTCCGCTACACCCCCAACCCCGACTCCAACCGCCGCGGCGAGCTGGTCATCGTGCCCGAGGACATGCTGTCCGAGGTCGTCGAGTGGCAGGGGCCCTCCAATCTCGGGGGTTCAATCGCTGAGCCGCTGGTCATCGGACGGTACGACGACGGCTCCCTGCTGGTGATGTGGCTGCCCGGTGACCCGGACGCGGGCCGCAACTCCACGCACGGCCTGATCGCCGGCCAGTCCGGCTCCGGAAAGGGCGATGCCGCGCTGAATCTGCTCACGGAGATCCTCTCCCGCAGGGACGTCATCGTGTGGTTCTCCGACCCCAAGGCGTTTCAGGACTTCGCCCCGCTGCGGGCGGGTCTGGACTGGGACGCCGAAGGCGGCAGCCAGACGGAAGTCATGGTGGCGGCCGTTGAGGCGGTCATCCCGGCCCGTACCCGCTGGTTGGGTGCCCACGGCTACCGCCAGTGGGTGCCCAAGGCTGCCGAGCAGCAAAACGACCCGGAGCACTCCTGCCGCACCGATGGCACAGCGTGCGGGTGCGCGGGGATGCCGTTCCTGGTGGCCTGGTTCGAGGAGGCCGCCAACACCCTGCGCAACCTCGGGGACGACGCGTTCACCGGCATCGCGCAGGAGGCCCGCTCCGCCGGCGTCTCGCTGATCGTGTCGCTTCAGCGTCCCTCCTACGACCAGATGTCCACCTCCACCCGCGCCTCCCTGCCGTCCGTGATCGCGCTGGGCTGCGACGCGCGTGATGAGGGATTCGCGCTGCCGGATGAGGTACTGGCACAGGGCGCGCACCCGGGGGCGTGGGGCAACCGGCGGCCCGGATACTGCTACGTCGTCTCCCCCGGCATCCCCGAGGACCGCTACGCCTCCCCAGGCCGCACCCGCCGCTTCACCAAGCGGGCCGTGCCCGTCATGGAGCTGCTGGCCACCTGGGCACAGCGCAACGGCGCCACCGCCGACCCCATCACCGCCGGCGCCGCCACCGCCGTTGCCGGCAACGCGTACACCGGCCGCACGGACGCCGGCACCGACCAGCAGGCAACGGCGCTGCGGGCCGTCACGGAGGAGGACGACATGGACCACGGTGGCCTGCTCGTGGACCCGGAAGACCAGCACATCGACCCCGAGGTTGACCTGCCCGAGCTGGAGGAGGGCGATGACGCCCCGATCTTCGGACAGGAAGCCGGCCGCAAGCCCTCCCCGGAGGAGGCCCGGGAGCTGTTCGCCCAAGCCCTGGAGGAGTTCGAGGAAGCCGGACAGATGATCGTGGGCCCGAAGGACTTCCTGGACTGGTGCGACCGCCACCACCTCTCCCGCTCCTGGGTGTCCAAACGGCTGAAGGAAGCGGCCATCGAGGGCCGCTTGGAGCAGACGAACACCACCGGTCGGTGGCGCATCGTCCCCGTCCTCACGGCCGCCTGACCCCCGTCACATGTGACGGGCCCGTCACACCCAAACCCCTAGGCAGGCGCGGGTGTGACGCGCCGGAACAGCGGCCCGTCACACCCCCGCACACCCGCCTGACACCCCTCCCGCGCACCCGCGTCACACTCCCTGGCGCGGGCCCGCGGGCTACCCGGAAGGATCACCGTGGCCCACTCCGAACGGCCCGCGGCCGTCGAAGTCCACCACCCCATCCCGATCACCATGCACGCGCCCGCCGCACCCCTCGTGCCCGTACAGCCGGGCCCGGCATCCGCGGTGCAGTCGATCGTGCTGCCCAACGGCCAGGTGGTCACCGGCTACCCCTTAGCCCCCGCGCCCGCCCCGGAACCCCTCGACGCGCGGCCGGCCATCTCCCGCACCGCGGTGAACATCGCCCTCGGGGGCATCGGGTTCGGCGCGGTGTGCGGGGGACTGGTCCTGCTCACCTCGTTCATCGCCGCACTGACCGCGTTCATCACCCAGCTCATCACCCTCGCCGCGGTCATCTTCGGCGGCTGGATCGCCGTACAGATCTTCGGCACGACCAGCCGGCACAGCGGCGGGACCACGGTCAACATCCGCAAAGCCGTGATCAAGCGCAGCCACTTCCACGGGTAGAGGCTCAGGCGGTGAGGGGAAAGCCTTCGAATCCCTCAGGCGTCCTCGTCACCAGAGCGATGTTCTCCGCCTTCAACAGCTCCTGCACGTCCTCGCTGGGCGCTTCCGGCAGCAGCACCGCGAGCCGCAAACCGGCCGGCACGTCCAAGTGCCGGCGGTAGTCCAAGAGCTGGCCGATCGCGAAGCGCACGGCGTTGCGACTCGCCTGCCCCTTGGCTTCGTACAGCACGTTGTCGGTGCTGTCGTACAAGTCCGGCACCAGGGCGCCCACTTCGCCCTTGACTGTGATCTGGAAGCTCTTGAAGACGTGGCCTACCGCCGTCAGGTGCTCCTCGAACGCGGTGACCAACTGGCCCTCACGGCGGACGACCTGCCGCTCACCAACCCGGATGGTGGCGGTGGTGCTCTCCGTGGAGTGCTTCTCCGTCTTCTTGTCCTTGACCCCGGTCTGCTTCGCCTTCTGCTTCGCGGGCGGAGCAGGCGCCTTCGGACTTGCCGGCAACTCGACCACACTGCTCACGCTGGCAGGCATCGCCATGTCTGCATCCGTCAGCGACCACTCCACCCCCGGCACGGGACGCAAGCGGAAGACGAACACCCTCCGCATCACCTTGTCTCCGCCCGGCGCATGGCGTTCCACGTAGGGAAGCACCGGGTCCACCAGGGCCGGCCCCACGAACCGGTGCCGCACACCCCCCTTGGCAGCGCCTTTCTTGCTGGCCGCGACGAAAAGCAGGACCCTGCGGCCATCGGTCACGCTGTCCAGCAGGGCTTTGTTCCCAGACGTCATCTGCTGATCCCCCGACATCCCTTCACCGGTGTAGAGGAACAGCGGGCCGTGTTCGTCGTCCTCGACCTGCCCGTCGAAGGTGTAGCCGTGCTTCGCCCCCGCCGCCGGGTCGGAGTAGATCAGCACCGTTTCGCCATTCGCCGGGGTCTGGATACCCCCCTGGATCGCTCCGCCGTAGATCGCCTTCACCTCAGCGCGCGTCGCGATCGTGCCTGGAACAAGGTCGTCAGTCGCCATGAGACGCAACCTATCCAGCCCCACTGACACAAGCCCTTGCCGGTACCCGCCGGCAAGCAGGGCGGCCCCCTCGTCTCGCCAAAGTCGCGGGGCCGCCCTGACCAACCAGTCCTCGACAGACCTGTTGGAGGTCTCCAGCATGACCCAACCCACTCGCATCCGGCGAGCCCTCGCCTTCCTCGCCTCCCGGACGCTGGAGGTCGCAGCGTGAGCAACCACCTGCACACGGCCCTCCAGCTCGCGGTCGAGGGGCTGCCCGTGCTGCCGCTGCGCAAGGGCAAGGTGCCCTTCGCCAACTGCCCCGCGTGCCTGTACACCTCGTGCGGTGGCCGGCCGAACATGAAGAACCCCGGCCCCTGCACTTGCCCCGCCCCCTGCCACGGCTGGGCCGCCGCTACAACCGACACCAGCGTCATCATCTCGCCGGCATGGGCGAGCGCATGGCAATGCGCCGCGGCCGTGGCCTACCACCCCGGCGGCGCCGGCCTGACGGTCGTGGACTGCGACAACGCCGACGCCATGGCGTGGGCCCGCGAGACCCTGCCCAAGACGCGGACCGTGCCCACGACCCGCGGCGAGCACTGGCTCTACCGCGGGACGATGCCGTCGGCCAACGGCGTGCGGCCCGGCGTGGACATCAAGTCCACCATGTCCTACGCCCGCTGGCTCGGGCCCGGCACCGGCACCCTGGCCGCGCTGCCCGACATCGTGCGCGCACTCACCGCAGCCAAGCCCCCGACCCCCGTACCCGTCAGGGTTCCCGCGCCGACCGGGGGCGGGGAATGCCGCCACCGCACCCCCGCCTACCTCGAACGCGGCATCGCCATGGCGGAACAGCGCATCACCGACGCCCGCAGCACGATCCACACCACCGTCTACCGCACCTTCCTGGCCGTGCTCTCAACGCACGGCCGGTGCGGTTGCCTCACCGAGGACCACATCGCCCGCCTGTTCACCGCCGCTCAGACCAAGGGCGAAACACCCCGACACTGCACGGACGCGTGGACCAACGCCCGCACCCGGTTGGGGCTTTGAGCATGGACGACGACGACAAGAACCCAGCACGGAAGGTCATCGCGGACTACGCCCAAGAGCGCTTTCGCTACTTCCGCACCGCGGACGGCACGGTCTACGCACAGCGCAACGGCCACCCCGTCGCCCGCCCCATCCGCTCCCAAGGCACCACCGGAAGCCACCGCCAAGAACTCATGGTCGGACTGTTCAAAGACGGACTAGGCACGTTCAACGGCACCGCGATGAAGGAGGCACTCGACTTGATCGAAGCACTCGCCCTCACCGAGCAGGTCCAGCCCGTCCACATCCGCGTCGCCCCCGGCCTGGACGGGGCCACCTGGCTGGACCTGGGTCGCACCGACGGCCAGTCCGTGCGCATCCACCCCACCGGCTGGGACATCCGCACCCCCAACCCGGCAGAGGTGTGCTGGCGGCGCACCCAACTGACCGGCGAACTCCCTTTGCCCGTCAAGGACACCAACGGCAAGGGCATCGACCTGCTGTTTCGGCTGTGCAACTTCGCCAACGCGGAGACGGAGTGCCTGGCCATGGCCTGGCTGATCGGCTGCCTGGAACCCTCCGTGCCCGTCCCCGCCCCCTTCCTCACCGGCCCCCAGGGCGCGGGCAAATCCACCGGCGGAAGGATGCTGATCCGGCTCATCGAGGGCATGACCGGAGACCTGCGCCGGGCCCCGAAGGACGAGGACAACCTGATCGCGGCCGTGGCCGCGGGATGGGTCACCGCGCTGGACAACCTCTCCCACATGACCCCGGACCTGTCGGATGCCATGTGCTGCATCGTCACCGGAGCCGAGTCCGTCAAGCGCGCCCTGTTCACCGACGGAGACGTCTTCCGCGCCCGCTACCGCCGCCCCCTACTCCTGACCGGCATCGACGTCGGCGTCATCCGCCCCGACCTCGCCGAACGCCTCCTCCCGCTCCGCCTCGAACGCCCGAAGGTGCGGCGCACCGAAGCGGAGCTGTGGACCGAGTACGCCGAAGCCCTGCCCGTCATGCTCGGCTCCCTACTGGACCTGACCGTCAAAGTCCGCGCCGCCACCGCCGAGACGCCAACCGACCTGCGCATGGCCGACTTCGCCCACCTGTGCGCACAGCTCGACGAGGCCATGGGCCTCGGAGCTCTGCCCGCCTACCGGGCCGGGCTGGACGACCTCAACGACGACGTCATCGAGGGCGACCTGCTCGCACAGACCGTGCTCCAGTACGCGGCCGGCATGCAGCCCGGGGCGCAGGAGCGGATGACGTCCGCGGAGTGGCTGCACCTGCTCACCCAGCTCTACAGCGGCGAGGACTGCCGCCCCGTGCCCAAGGGATGGCCGACCACTGGCAAGGTGCTCTCCGACCGCCTCAAGCGCCTTCAGCCCACCCTCGCCGCCCGCGGCCTGGTCGTGGACTGGGGACGCACCAAAACGGCCCGCTACATCGAGCTTGCCGAACCCGCACCGGCGCCGGCACCCGGGCCGCAGCAGGAAGCCGCGTTCTGAACATGCAGGTCACCCCGCAACGGCAAGAAGAGCACCCGCGGCGACGCGGCGATGGGTGCTCCTCTTGCTGTTCGGGGCGCAGCACCGCCCCAAGGACGTGCCGCGTAGCGGCTCCTTCTTCGCGTCCTGAGCCGCGCACAACAACAGACACCACCACCTCTCTTTTCCTAAGTAGGGGAACGCTGCGTCACCTGCGTCACCCACGCCGGAAAACGGCCCCTGACCAGCACAGAAGGCGGTGACGCAGAGCCCAACCGGCTGCGTCATCGTGCGTCACCTGCGTCACCCCCCGGTGACGCAGGTGACGCGGCGGTGACGCAGCCCCACCGCGCTCCGTCACCGATAACCGCAGGTCAGCGACCTGAATGACGCAGGTGACGCGGTGACGCAGAAATCCGAACCTCGGACAGGTGCAGGCTCCCGCCTGCCTTTCCCCCCACGGCACCAGCACCAATCGTCACGGAGCACCCCCGAGCGACCCCGAGGAGATACGCCCCGATGAGTACCGCCCTCGCCCCCGCCGATCAGTTGCTTTACACCCCCGAGGAGGCCGCCACGGTCCTTCGCTTCGGCCGCTCCACCGTCTACGAGCTCATGGCCGAAGGCGCCCTGAAATACGTCAAGCGAGGCCGCTCCCGCCGAATCCGCCGGAGCGACCTTGAGGCATTCGTGAACAGCCTCGAACCGATGCCCAACTGACCCACACGCACCTTGAGGCGGCCTCGGACCACAGGTTCGAGGCCGCCTCTCGCATGGAGGAGCACATGAGCCCCCGCAACGCGAACATGGAGTCGTCCATCTACGAGGGCAACGACGGCTGGTGGCACGGCCGCGTGACCATGGGCGTCAAGGACGACGGCAGCCCCGACCGCCGCCACCGCCGCGCCCGCACGGAATCCGAAGTGAAGCGCAAGGTCCGCGAGTTGGAGGCCCTGCGCGACAAGGGACGCGCACCCAAGGCCGGCCGCAAGCCGACCGTGGAGGGGTGGATGACCACCTACCTGACCGACATCGCATCCCTGAAGCTCAAGCCGCGCTCCCTGGACGACTACTGGTCCAAAACCAAGAACGACATCATCCCCGGCATCGGCAAGCACCGAATCGACAAGCTTCAGCCGGAACACCTTGAGCGGATGTACCGCGCGATGCTCGATGAAGGTCACGCCCCCTCGCACGTCCTCAAGGTGCACCGCATCCTCTCCCGCGCCCTGAAAATCGCTCACCGTCGTCGGCTCATCGTCGAGAACGTGGCCACTCTCGTGGACCCGCCCACAGTGGATGAGACCGAGGCGAACCCGTTCACGACGGACGAGGCACAGGCATTTCTGGAGGCCGCCGCCAAGCGACCCACCTTCATGCGGTGGTGCGTCGGCGTCGGCATGGGCTTCCGACAGGGCGAGACGCTGGGCCTGCGGTGGCCGTACGTCGACCTCGACAACGAGCTGTTCCACCCCCAGTGGCAGCTTCAGCGGCTCACGTGGCGCCACGGCTGCCAGGACCCCCACGCCTGCGGCGGGCGCCTCCACCGCTTCGATTCGTGCCCGACTGACTGCACGACGCACAAGAACTACAAGCGCGGGTGCCCCAAGCCGTGCCCCAAGGGCTGCACAAGGCACGCGAGCGTCTGCCCGGAACGCAAAGGCGGGGGCCTGGTCTTCACCCGCCCCAAGACCAAGAAGAGCAGGAACGCCGTGCCCATCCCGCCGCCGTTCATTTCCTACCTGCGCGAGCACAAGGCGCAGCAGGAGGCAATGCGCATCGCGGCCGGAGACGAGTGGCAGGAACACAAGCTGGTCTTCACCCGCCCGGACGGCCGGCCCCTCGACCCCCGCCAGGACTGGGAGGAATTCAAGGAACTGCTGAAAGAGGCTGGGATCGATGACCGCCGCCTCTACGACGGCAGCCGCCACACCGCCGGCACCATCCTGAACGAACTCGGGGTGGACATGCCCACGATCATGGAGATCCTCCGGCACACCCAGATCAGCCAGACCCGCCGGTACGTGAAAGGCAGATCCCACCTCTCCAAGGACGCCATGCGCCGCATGGGAGACGCCTTCATGCCCGGCAAGAAACCCCCAGCCGAGAATGCGGACACCCGCGCGGCGCGCGCTCGCCGTCGTCGCCGCATCCGCTGAACAAGAGGGCCTGTCCCAACTTCAGCACGCCCTGCCGTGCACGCACCGCGGCAGGGTCTGCAGTTAGGCCCCGCGACCACTGCGGTCCAGCGGAAATTGTCTCGGGATAGTCGGTGATGCGCTCTAAGATCGTTGGTCATGGTCGTATACAGGGACTGGAACCGGACGGATTCCTCGCCGAAACGGGCATCGGAGCCGGATGCCGAGTTTCTCGACAGAATCGCTGGCCCATTCTGGGATCAGGTTCGGGGCGTGATCAACGATTGGGTGTCACACTTCCCGGCCCAGGCTCAGTCCGGCTTGCGCAGTCGACTGCTGGACCGGAACTCCGATGCGAACGTTTTCTCAGCGCTGTGGGAGTTGTACCTGCACGAGATGCTGCTCGGTTCTGGATGCACCGTGCAGGTTGAGCACCAAGTAGGCACGAATGGCAAGAACCCCGACTTCCTGGTCACCCGCGGCGGAGATCAATTTGTCGTTGAGGCAATCTGGACGGCCCAGCGGCTGAGTGACACCTCGGGTACGTCGCTCCCACCTCAGCTGAGTGATGCCATCGATCGTGTGCCTAGTCCAAACTTCTTCCTGTCCTACACGCTCAACAGCGTCGGTCCCTCAACTCCCTCGCAGAGGCGTTTGAAGACTGAGCTGACACGATGGTTGGCGAGTTTGGACCCTGACCAAGTCATTGCCGGGTACGAACGCAAGATGCCGCTGCCTAGGCGCACCTGGCGGGAGGCGGGCTGGAGCATCACGTTCGAGGCGATCCCTCGCAGTCCCGGCAGGCGAGGCGATCCGACGAGTAGGACAATTGGCGTCCACGCCGCCACCTGGGTTGACGAATCGAATCTCGTGCTCGACGCAGTCAAGAGGAAGGGCGGGAAGTACGGGGACCTGGAACTGCCGTTCATTGTGGCTGTTGGGCATGCAGCCTTGTTCCCTGAAGATGAGGACACCGAGAACGCGCTTTACGGAACCTCAGTCGAGTACGTCCGTGCTGGCACATCAACCTTCGGCAGAAAGCTCAACGGCTATTGGACTGCCACGTACGATCATGACCACAGTCGGGTCAGCGGCGTGCTCCTCGTGGACAACCCGGCGCCCTGGACTTGGACAAAGAACGCCCCCGTCTTGTGGCAAAGCCCCGACTCCAAGTCGCTTCCGGCCCCCGTCCTCCCCACCTGGGCAACGGCACAACTGGGCGAGTTGCACGTCGTGCACCAACCGGCTGCTCACCCCATCCACACCGCACTCGGTCTGCCCAAAGACTGGCCGGCCGGAGACGCCTTCCCTCGACGTCACCACAGCGACTCAAGCTGAAGGCGTCGGCACCCTCTCCAGTTCCTGCGCCTGGCAGGAGTGACCACGCGCCACCGGTGCTACACGGGGGAAGCCTTCATGCCCAGCCAGGAACACCGAACTGAGACCAAGACTGAGACCATGGACAGTCGCGCGGCCAGCACACAGCGCCGTCGCCGCATCCAGCAAAAGCAAAAGCCCCAGGTCACGGCGAGTGAGTCCTGAGGCTTCCACAGAGCCGCCTTCGGGATTCGAACCCGAGACCTACGCATTACGAGTGCGTTGCTCTGGCCATCTGAGCTAAGGCGGCGCGCTGTCCGCACCATGGTGCGATCAGCAACGTCGGTAAGTCTACACAGTTTCCGGGGGTGCTCCGCACCAGCCCTCGGGGCACCCCCGGACGCTCCGCAGACCAGGCTATGAGCAGCGCTTTCGGGCCGCCGGAGGGGTGCCGCGGAGCAGGTACGCGTTGATCGCGGAGTCGATGCAGGCGCTGCCGCGGCCGTAGGCGGTGTGGCCGTCGCCCTCGTAGGTGAGCAGGCGGGCCGAGGTGAGCTGGGCGGCCAGGGCACGGGCCCAGCGGTAGGGGGTGGCCGGGTCGCGGGTGGTGCCGACCACGACGATCGGCCCGGCGCCCCGCGCCTCGATGCGGTGCGGCTCACCCGTGGGCCCGACCGGCCAGTACGCGCAGCTGAGGGAAGCCCAGGCCAGGCCTTCACCGAAGACCGGGGACGCCTTTTCGAACGCCGGGACGGCCTTCTCGACCTGCTCCGGGCGGTCGTACGCGGGCGGGAGGTCGAGGCAGTTCACCGCCGTGTTGGCGGCCATCAGGTTGCTGTAGCGGCCGTCGCCGTCCCGCTCGTAGTAGCTGTCGGCGAGGACCAGGAGACCGGCGCCGTCCCTCTCCCTCATCGCCGAGGTCAGCGCCTCCCGCAGCTGCGCCCAGGAGCTCTCGTCGTACATCGCCGCGATCACACCGGTCGTGGCGAGGGCCTCGCCGAGGGTGCGGCCGTCCGCGTCTCCGGTGGGGACCGGGTGCGCGTCGAGCTTCCGGAAGAACGCCTTGAGGTTCCGGCCGACCTCCGCGACCGGGGTGCCCTTCGCGCCGAGCGGGCAGTCCGGTTGCTGCACACAGTCCTTCGCGAACGACCGGAACGCCGTCTCGAAGCCCGCCGTCTGGTCGAGGTTCACCCGGCGCGCGGGCAGCGAGGGGTCCATCGCGCCGTCCAGCACCAGCCGCCCCGAGCGGCCGGGGAAGAGTCCCGCGTACGTCGCCCCGAGGAACGTCCCGTACGACGCCCCCACGTAGTTCAGCTTCCGGTCGCCCAGCGCCGCCCGCACGATGTCCATGTCCCGGGCCGCCTCGACGGTCGACACATGCCGCAGCAGCCTCGCCGAGTGCGCGCCGCACTCCTCCGCGAACTTCTTGTAGGCGTCGACGAGTTCCGTGACCTCGCGCGCGTCGTCGGGGGTGCTGTCCGTCCCCGTGTACGTGTCCATGTCCCGCCCGTCGAGGCATGCGACGGGCTCGCTGCGGGCGACTCCGCGCGGGTCCACCGCGACCACGTCGTAACGGGCCCGCACCTCGGCCGGGTAGCCGATCCCGGCGTACGCCTGGGCGTACCCGACCGCCGAACCGCCCGGTCCGCCCGGGTTCACGAACAGCGACCCGAGGCGCTCACCCGGCCCGGTGGCCTTCTTGCGGGTGACGGCGAGCCGGACGTCCCCGCCGGCCGGCTGGTCGTAGTCGAGCGGCGCACGCAGGGTGGCGCACTGGAAACCCGGCACCCCGCACTCGCGCCAGCGCGCCTTCTGCGCGTAGTACGGCGCGAGGGCGGCCGGTGTCGACCGCGGCAGGGCGCCGAGGGCCACGTCGGCGGCCGAGGTGGCCGAGGTCGTCGAGGCGCCCGCGGAGCAGGCGGAGACGAGCAGCGCGGCGACACCGAGGAGGATGCCACCGGCACGGGCCGTGCGTGCCGGTGCCGACGCCTGTGCCCGGCGAAGGGGAAGCCTGCGGCCGGTGCGGCGGGGATTACGCCTGATGTGCATCGGGCGAGCGTAACTCTCCGCACTGACGCGCATGCTCTGCGTGCGCAATGCGGCCCGTACGAGTGACCCGGTCAAACGCATGATCACCCGTCGCTCCCGGTCCTCAGCCCGCTCGGAGCGCCATCGTCATGGCCTCCACCGCGAGCAGCGGGGCCACATTGCGGTCGAGGGCGTCGCGGCAGGCACCGATCGCCTCGATTCGGCGGAGCGTGGTCTCCGGGGAGCTGCCGCGGGCGAGCCGCTCCAGGGCGTCCTCGGCGTCCGCGTTGGCGATCGCGACCCGGGAGCCGAGCTGGAGGGCGAGGACGTCCCGGTAGAACGCGGTGAGGTCGGTCAGGGCCAGGTCGAGGCTGTCGCGCTGGGTTCGGGTGCGGCGGCGCTTCTGCCGGTCCTCCAGGTCCTTCATCACGCCCGCCGTGCCGCGGGGCATGCGGCCGCCCTGGGAGGCGCCCATCGCCGCCTTCAGCTCCTCGGTCTCCTTGCCGTCCATCTCCTCGGCGAGCTGCTTGGCGTCGTCGGCCGCGGCGTCGACGAGCTCCTGCGCCGCCTTGAGACAGCCGCCGATGTCGTCGATCCGCAGGGGCAGTTTCAGCACGGCGGCACGGCGCTCACGGGCGGCCGGGTCGGTGGCGAGGCGGCGGGCCCGGTCGACATGGCCCTGGGTGGCACGGGCGGCGGCCAGCGCGGCGGCCGGCTCGACGCCCTCCCGGCGCACGAGCATGTCGGCGACGGCCTCCACGGAGGGAGTGCTCAGGTTCAGGTGGCGGCAGCGGGAGCGGATCGTCGGCAGGACGTCCTCGATGGACGGCGCGCACAGCAGCCAGACCGTGCGGGGGGCGGGCTCCTCCACGGCCTTGAGGACCGCGTTGGCCGATTTCTCGTTCAGCCGCTCGGCGTCCTCGACGAGGATGATCTGCCAGCGGCCGTTGGCCGGCGAGGTGAAGGACTTGCGGACGGTGTCCCGCATGTCGTCGGCGAGGATCTGGGTGCCGACGGCGGCCACGGAACTGACGTCGGCGTGGGTGCCGATGAGCGCCGTATGACACCCGTCGCAGAACCCGCAGCCGGGCGCTCCCCCCAGGGCCCGGTCCGGACTGACGCACTGAAGCGCGGCGGCGAAGGCCCGCGCCGCCTGGTTCCGGCCCGCCCCCGGGGGGCCGGTGAACAGCCAGGCGTGCGTCATCTTCGACGCCTCGGGCGGCGGGGCCTGGGTGGCGACGGCGGTGACCAGGGCGTCGGCGTCCCGAGCGGCGGCCGCGAGCTGCTCGCTCACCCTCTCCTGGCCGACCAGGTCGTCCCATACGGTCATGGGTCACGCCGCCCTTTCGTTGTGCTCAGTGCTCCGGGTCCATTGTGCGGGTGGGCACTGACAACGGGTCGACGGACGGCCGTCGGCCGCGGGCCGGTGGGCAGGTGGCTGCAGCTCGACGTGCCCTCGCCGCACCCACTCAGGGGCGCGGGGAACTGCGCGACCAGCCACAACGCACCCGCGCCCGCACAACGACCGCTACCGCCCCCGGCCCCGCCGTCCCCGATCGTCCCCGTACTCGTCGTCATGCGGCCCGAGCAACTCGTCCGCCAACGTCGGCAGATCGTCCAGCGGAGTCTCCTCGGCCCAGTCCGACCGGCCCCTGCGCCGAGGCGTCCCCTGCTCGTCGACCTGCGGCAGCTCCCGCGTGCGCTCCTCGTCCCGGAAGTACCCCCGCGGCACCCGGTCCGAGGGCCCCTCCCCCGGCGCCGGAGGCACGGGGGGCAGTACGGCCGTCTCCTCGGCCGAGCCCGGAGGCGCGACGGGCGGCAGCACCGCAGTCTCATCGGCGGCACCCGGCGGGACGGGCGGCAGCACCGCCGTCTCGTCCGCCGCACCCGGAGGAACCGGCGGCTGCGGAAGCTCGGCCGTCACCTCGGAGTCCGCCTCGCCGGACGCCCCGGAGGACTCCTCGTCGTCCTTCACCATGGACACGCGGGGCAGCACCGCCGTCTCGTCCACCGGACCGCCCGACGCGTTCGTCGGCGTCACCACGGGCGTGGGCACGGTCGCCGCGTCCATCCCCGGCGCGGGAGTGGCGGCCTGCCTGGGCCCCTCCTCCGCCGCCGCGGCCGCGGCCTCGGCGAGCCGCCGGGCCTCCTCCGCCCGCAGCAACGCCTCCTCGGCCTTGCGCTGCTTCTCCAGCCGCCGCTCCTCGGCCTCGGCACGCAGGCGCGCCTCCTCCTCGGCCCGCTTGCGGGCGGCCTCCTCCTGGGCCTTGCGCCGCGCCTCCTCCTCGGCGCGGGCCTTCTCCTCGGCCAGGAGCCGCGCCCGCTCCTCCTCGGCACGCCTGCGCGCTTCCTCGGCCCGCAGCCGGGCCTCCTCCGCCTGGCGTTCGGCCTCGCGGCGCTGGGCCTCCTCCAGCTCGCGCCGCTTGCGCTCCTCCTCCTCGGCCTTCAACCGGGCGAGCTGCTCCTGGCGCTCCCGCTCCAGGCGCTCCTCCTCGGCCTTGCGCGCGGCCTCCTCCTCGGTCCTGCGCCGCGCCTCCTCCTCGGCCTTGCGGCGGGCCTCCTCCTGCTCCCGGATCTCCTGCTCGGACAGCGGCAGCATCTGGTCCAGGCGGTGGCGTACGACGGTCGAGACGGCCTCGGGCTCCTGTCCCGCGTCCACGACCAGGTAGCGGCCGGGGTCGGCGGCGGCCAGCGTGAGGAATCCGGACCGCACGCGCGCGTGGAACTCCGCGGGCTCCGACTCCAGCCGGTCCGGCGCCTCGGTGAACCGCTCGCGGGCGATCTCCGGGGACACGTCCAGCAGGACCGTCAGATGCGGTACCAGTCCGTTCGTCGCCCAGCGGTTGATGCGGGCGATCTCCGTCGGGGACAGGTCGCGCCCGGCGCCCTGGTAGGCCACCGAGGAGTCGATGTACCGGTCGGAGATCACGACAGCGCCGCGCTCCAGCGCGGGACGGACGACGGTGTCCACGTGCTCCGCGCGGTCCGCCGCGTACAGCAGCGCCTCCGCGCGGTGCGAGAGCCCGGCGCTCGACACGTCCAGCAGGATCGACCGCAGCCGCTTGCCCACCGGGG
This sequence comes from Streptomyces sp. SAI-135, assembly GCF_029893805.1. NCBI lineage: Bacteria > Bacillati > Actinomycetota > Actinomycetes > Kitasatosporales > Streptomycetaceae > Streptomyces > Streptomyces sp. SAI-135. The sequence continues at coordinate 5,115,309 of NZ_JARXYP010000002.1, read as the reverse complement.
TCGCCCCCGGCTCGCGCGTCACCACGACCTCGTGTCCCTTGGCCCTGATCCACTCGGCGAGCGCCTCGGCCTGGGTGGACTTCCCGGCGCCGTCACCGCCTTCCAGCGCGATGAAGAATCCGGTGCCGGCGGGCACGGTCACCGGGTCGTCGCCGCCGAGCAGCGCGTCCCGCAGGTCGTGCCTGAGCGGTACGCCGGACCGGTCGTCGACCTTGGCGAGCACCAGCGCGGCCACCGGCAGCAGCAGCGCGCCGACCAGCATCAGGGTGAACGCGGCGCCGCCGTGCGCGAACACGAACTTGCCGTTCTCCAGCCGGTGCGGGCCGATCGCCGCGGCCACCAGGGGTGCGACCAGCGCGCCGAACGCCACAGCGACCCGCACGACCGCGTGCAGATGCTCGGTGGTCCGGGCCCGCCGGTACTCCTCGGTCTCCTGGTCCAGCAGGGTGTGCCCGGTGTTGGCGGCCACGCCCGCACCGACACCGGCCAGCGCCTCGATCAGCAGCACGGTGGTGACGTCCGGGACGAGCCCGGCGGCCAGCAGGGCGACACCGGTGAAGGCGATCGCCAGCGCGAGCAGCCGGCGCCGCGAGAGCGAGACGAGCACCCTGGGGGCCGTACGGATGCCGATGACGACACCGCCGGTCAGCGCGAGCACCATCAGCCCGTACAGCACCGGGCCGCCGCCCAGGTCCTTGGCGTGCAGCACAGCGACGGCCACGGCGGCCGCGATCGCCCCTGCGATCGCGGCGCAGGCCGGCACCAGCAGCGGGATCGCGCCGGTACGGCCCTTGTCGACGCCGGTGCCCGTCTTGGGCCGGCGCAGCCCCTCCAGCGGCGAACGCGCGCGCGGGGTGCGGGTGTCGGGCAGTTCCAGGAAGGTCAGCAGGGACAGGGACGCGGCGAACAGTCCGGCCGCGACGTACGACGCGAGGGCCGCCTGGTGCTGGCCGAACCAGGCGATGCCGGAGCCCAGCAGGTTGTTGAGCAGGCCCGCGACGACGAGCGCGGCACCGGCGAGCGGGATCGCCACGAAGGTCGTCCGCAGCGACAGGCGGCGCAGCGCGTCCAGGTGGTCCGGCAGCGGTCGTACCGTGGCCCCCTCCGGCGGCGGGGCCGGCAGCAGGGCGGGTGCCGCGCTCTCACGGCACACGGTCCAGAAGCGCTCGGCGACGCCGGTCACGAAGACGGTCACCAGGAGCATCGCCAGGGCGTCGTCCGGCATCCAGTCGATCCACAGCGGCGCGACGATGAGCAGGGCAAGCCTGACCCCGTCCGCGCCGACCATGGTCCAGCGGCGGTCGAGCGGCCCCTCGTGCGAGGTGAGCGAGGTCAGCGGGCCGAGCAGGACGGCGCCGAAGAGCAGCGTCGCCAGGATGCGCGTACCGAAGACGGTCGCCACTGCGAACGCCGCGCCCCGGTAGCCGCCGCTGAACGAGCCCCCGGCGATCGCCGCCTGAAGGGCCAGCAGCACCAGCACCAGGAGTGCGAGGGTGTCGCCGATCCCGCCGACGAGCTGGGCGCTCCACAGGCGTTTGAGCTGGGGCCTGCGCAGCAGGGCGCGGACGGCGCGCTCGCGGGAGTCCGCGACCAGGGCGTCGTCGGGGGCCGGTTCAGGGGCCGTTGGCTGCTCCGCACGGGTCATGCGTTCAGCCTATCGGGAGCCACCGACAGCCCGGAGGGCCCGTCCTGACGTGCGCACGTCCCGACACCAAAGTGATGCCGGGACGTTCGCATTGCGAAGCCTTGGTGGAGGAACAGCGCCGGACCTAGTCCTCCGACGCCGCCTTCGAAGCCGCCGCCTTCTTCGCGGTGGCGGTCGTCTTCTTCGCCGTGGTCTTCTTCGCGGCCGTCGTGGTCTTCTTCGCCGCGGTCTTCTTGGCGGCCGTCGCCTTCTTGGCCGGGGCCTTCTTGGCGGGCGCCTTCTTCGCCGTCTTCTTGGCGGGCCCCTTGGCCCGCTTCTCGGCGAGCAGCTCGAAGCCGCGCTCGGGGGTGATCTCCTCGACGCTGTCGCCGGAGCGCAGGGTCGCGTTGGTCTCCCCGTCGGTCACATACGGGCCGAAGCGGCCGTCCTTGACCACGACCGGCTTCTCGCTGACCGGGTCGGTGCCGAGCTCCTTCAGCGGCGGCTTGGCGGCCGCGCGCCCGCGCTGCTTGGGCTGGGAGTAGATCTGCAGCGCCTCTTCGAGGGTGATCGTGAAGAGCTGCTCCTCCGTCTGGAGCGAGCGCGAGTCCGTGCCCTTCTTCAGGTACGGGCCGTAGCGGCCGTTCTGCGCGGTGATCTCCTGGCCCTCGGCGTCGACGCCGACGACCCGCGGCAGCGACATCAGCTTGAGGGCGTCCGCCAGCGTCACGGTGTCCAGGGACATCGACTTGAACAGCGAGGCCGTACGCGGCTTCACGGCGTTCTTGCCGGTCTTCGGGGTGCCCTCGGGGAGCACCTCGGTGACGTAGGGGCCGTAGCGGCCGTCGCGGGCGATGATCTGGTGGCCCGTCGCGGGGTCGGCGCCGAGCTCGAAGTCGCCGCTGGGCTTGGCCAGCAGCTCCTCCGCGAGTTCGACGGACAGCTCGTCCGGGGCGAGGTCCTCGGGCACGTCCGCCCGCTGGTGGCCCTCGGAGTCCTTCTCGCCGCGCTCGATGTACGGGCCGTAGCGGCCGACCCGCAGCACGATGCCGTTGCCCACCGGGAACGACGACACCTCGCGCGCGTCGATCGCGCCCAGGTCGGTCACCAGCTCCTTGAGGCCGCCGAGGTGGTCCCCGTCGCCGTTGCCGGCCTCGGCCGCGCCACCGATGCCGGTGCCCTCGCCGAAGTAGAACCGCTTCAGCCACGGCACGGACTGGGCCTCGCCACGGGCGATGCGGTCGAGGTCGTCCTCCATCCTGGCGGTGAAGTCGTAGTCGACGAGCCGCCCGAAGTGCTTCTCCAGGAGGTTGACCACGGCGAAGGACAGGAAGGACGGCACGAGTGCCGTGCCCTTCTTGAAGACGTAGCCGCGGTCGAGGATCGTGCCGATGATCGACGCGTACGTCGACGGGCGGCCGATCTCGCGCTCCTCGAGCTCCTTGACCAGGCTGGCCTCGGTGTAGCGGGCCGGGGGCTTGGTGGCGTGCCCGTCGACCGTGATCTCCTCGGCGGACAGCGGGGCGCCCTCACTGACCTGGGGCAGCCGGCGCTCGCGGTCGTCCAGCTCGGCGTTCGGGTCGTCGGCGCCCTCGACGTAGGCCTTGAGGAAGCCGTGGAAGGTGATCGTCTTGCCGGAGGCGCTGAACTCGACGTCCCGGCCGTCGGCGGCGGTGCCGCCGATCTTCACGGTGACGCTGTTGCCGGTCGCGTCCTTCATCTGCGAGGCGACGGTGCGCTTCCAGATCAGCTCGTAGAGCTTGAACTGGTCACCGGTCAGGCCGGTCTCGGCGGGCGTGCGGAAACGATCACCCGAGGGACGGATCGCCTCGTGCGCCTCCTGGGCGTTCTTGACCTTCCCGGCGTACGTCCGCGGGCTCGACGGCAGGTAGTCGGCGCCGTAGAGCTGGGTGACCTGGGCGCGGGCCGCGGCGACGGCGGTGTCGCTGAGGGTCGTGGAGTCCGTACGCATGTAGGTGATGAAGCCGTTCTCGTACAGCTTCTGGGCCACCTGCATGGTCGCCTTCGCGCCGAAGCCGAGCTTGCGCGAGGCCTCCTGCTGGAGGGTCGTCGTACGGAACGGGGCGTACGGCGAGCGGCGGTACGGCTTGGACTCGACCGAGCGGACCGCGAACCGCGTCTGCTCCAGGGCCGCGGCCAGCGCACGGGCGTTGGCCTCGTCCAGGTGCAGGGTGTTCGCGCTCTTGAGCTGCCCCAGGGAGTCGAAGTCGCGGCCCTGCGCGACCCGCCTGCCGTCGACGGTCTGAAGTCGGGCGACCAGCGACGACGGGTCCGAGGGATCTCCCGCGCGGCCGGTCGAGAAGGTGCCCGTCAGGTCCCAGTACTCGGCGGAACGGAACGCGATGCGCTCGCGCTCCCGCTCGACGACGAGCCGGGTGGCGACCGACTGGACACGGCCGGCCGACAGGCGCGGCATGACCTTCTTCCACAGGACCGGCGAGACCTCGTAGCCGTAGAGGCGGTCGAGGATGCGGCGGGTCTCCTGGGCGTCGACCAGCTTCTGGTTCAGCTCGCGCGGGTTGGCGACGGCGGCCTGGATCGCGGCCTTGGTGATCTCGTGGAAGACCATCCGCTTGACCGGGACCTTGGGCTTGAGGACCTCCTGGAGGTGCCAGGCGATGGCCTCGCCCTCGCGGTCCTCATCGGTGGCGAGGAAGAGCTCGTCGGAGTCCTTCAGCAGGTCCTTGAGCTTCTTGACCTGGGCCCGCTTGTCGGCGTTGACGACATAGATCGGCTCGAAGTCGTGCTCGACGTCCACGCCGAGGCGGCGCACCTCGCCGGTGTACTTCTCGGGCACCTCCGCGGCGCCGTTGGGGAGGTCGCGGATGTGCCCGACGCTCGCCTCGACGACGTATCCGGGGCCGAGATAGCCCTTGATCGTCTTCGCCTTGGCAGGCGACTCGACGATGACGAGTCGGCGGCCGCCCTGTGCGGTCTCGCTGGTCGGGGACAACTTCGCTCTTCTCTCCGGTCGACGCTGGGGTATCCCCAGGCCTTGGTTCCCGGGGTCGGGTCATACGGACGCTTGCGGAGTGTGACGGTACATCCCGCCCCCGTGTCAAACGGGAAAAGCCCGCAACGGCCACTCGAACGGTAACCCGACTACCGCCATTCCTGCCGCCCGGAGTACCCACCGGCCTTTTCGGGCTCATCCGGAGGGCGATCTCCTATTTACTGGTCGTCCCGCTCGCGACGACCTCTCATGTGCCGTCCTAGAGGCCGGTGAAGCACCATGCGCCGAGGGCCAGTGCAATGAGCCCGGCGAGCGTCGCGAGGGTCGCGGATGCGACGGGACTCACACCATGGGCGACGGGCTCGCGATGCCGGACCCGGGCCGCGGTCCACATCAGCAGCCCCCCGCCGAACAGGGCGAACACCATTCCCGCGAAGATCGCCGGTCCGCTCTCCATGGTCTCCCGTGCCCCTTTTCTCCCGGCCGCGCGTGCGCTTGCGATGGAGACTGGCACGCGCGGGCGGCGGACAGACGAACCCCGGGTGAACGCCGCGCCGACACGACCCCGCCCGGCCCTGCGCGAGTACGGGTCGTCGCCCCGCCCGGCCCGGACGCCCCCCGGATGCCGTCCGGATCGCGTCCGGTTCTCGCCCGCTTCCCACCGGGATCCCGTATGACTGCGACCGGGGCCACAGCGGATTCGGCGCGGAAACCGACCGGATTCAGACCGCTCCGGGCGGGGGTATCTTCCCGCTCGACTTCTTGTTGTCGGTCAGACTGACCGTGCACACGATCTTGGTGAATCCCTTCTTCCAGTCGTCCTCGTCCGCCACCCAGCCGTACACAAGACGCTCCCGGTCGGGCGCCCAGGCCGACTCGAATTCGTTGCCGCACAACTTGGTCGCGTTGTCGGTGCCCTTCTTGTGGCTCATTCCGGCCGGGGCCGCGACGGTGCCGATCACCTGGTCGGTGTGCGGTTTCGAACAGTCCGTGAGCGGAGCCTTGTAGCCGTCGTCGAGCTGCTGGTAGACCCAGCAGTCGCCGACGCTCATCTGACCGACCCACAGGTCCGTGCCCAGGTCCCGGAAGCGGCCCACCTCACCGCCTATCGCGGCGTGGCGGCCGAGCACGAGACAGGCCGTACCGCCGCCGGCCGCGCGGAAGCCCTGCTCGGTGGGCACGACGGCGTATCCGGCCGCGTCCGGCAGCGCCGCCACGACGGTCCGGCTCAGGCTCGCGCAGCGCTTCGCCCCGCGGGCCCTGGCGTCGGCGAAGTCGGTGGCCTTGTCGACCGCCACGACCTGGCCGTCCGGCCAGTCGTCCGCGCAGTCCACGACCCCGAGGTTCGGCGCCGACCTGAACGGCGTCCCCGACCACACCGCCTGCACGCAGTCCCCGGTCTCCAGGGGCGCGTCGAGCCCGACCACCTCGCCGTACGGCGGCACGGGCCCGGTCGGCGACGACTTTTGTGACGCACTCGCACCCGCACTCGTGCCCGGTGACGCCTTGGTCGCGGTGTCCTTCCTGCCGTCGTCCCCGGTGAGCGACACGACTCCCCACACTCCGCCCCCGACGGCGAGGAGCACGCCGACCACGAGGGCGACGAGCGCGAGGCGTCTCCGGGGCCGGCCCGGGCCGCCGTGTCCACCGGCCGCTCCGCTGCCGTACGACTGCGCGTACGGGTACGCCGGAGCCCCGCCCCTGTAGGGCGACCCGCTCGCATGCGGTGAACTCGTCTCCTGGGCATACGGGTTGCCCGGTTCCGGACCCTGTCCGGCGGCCGGCGACCACGCGCTGTACGGCGGTGCCGATCCGGGCGTCGACCCGGCGTCCACCGGAGTACGCCGAGTCGGTGTCCAGGGAGGACCCGGCGTACCGGCCGCCGGGCCCCAGCTCCCGGCCGACGGCCCGAACCCTCCCCCGACGGCCCCGTGCTCCGGCCCCGCCGCGCCCGCGCCCGCCGCCCCCTGCACGACCCGCTCCAGCTCCCGCTTCACCGCCTCCGGGGACAACCTGCGCACGGGGTCCTTGACCAGCAGCCCCAGCAGCACCGGCGTCAGTTCGCCGGCCCGCACGGGCGGGGTGGGGTCCTCGCTCAGCAGGGCGGTCAGCGTGGCGTACTCGCCGTGGCGGTCGAAGGGGCCGCGGCCCTCGACGGCGGCGTACAGCGTGGCGCCCAGGGAGAACAGGTCGGCGGCCGGGGTCGGCGGTTCGCCCCGGGCGCGCTCCGGGGCGAGATAGCCCGGGGTGCCGAGGATGCCGTCCGTCGCGGTGAGCCTGGGCTCGCCGGACTCCGGCCTCAGCGCGATGCCGTAGTCGCTGAGCAGGACGCGCGCGCAGGGGTCGCCCGAGGCGTCCGACGCCAGAAGGATGTTGGCCGGTTTCACATCCCTGTGGAGGATGCCGACGCGATGCCCGGCGGTGAGGGCGTCGAGGACGGCGAGGCCGACGCGGGCCGCCTGCCCGGGCGACAGCGGGCCGGAGCGTCGTACGAGGGCCTGGAGGTCGACCGCGTCGGGCACGTACTCCATGACGATCCACGGCAGGCCCTCATGGACCACCACGTCGTGCACCGTCGCCACATGCGGATGGCCGCGCAGCCGGGCCGCGTGCCGGGCCTCGCTGCGGGCCCGGGCGATGCTCCCCGCGACCGTCCCGCCCGCGGCGAGGGGCGCGTCCGGGAGGGCGATCTCCTTCAGCGCGACCTCGCAGGCCAGCTCCTCGTCGTACGCCAGCCACACGCGGCCCATGCCGCCCGCGCCGAGCGAGCGCAGCAGCCGGTACCGGCCGTTGATCGTCCTGCCTTCACCCTGATCCGGCGTATCCCCCGCCATCACGCCTCCCCCCGAGACCCGAGACAGCGCGCCTCCCCCGAGAACACGCACGGTTCGTCCCTAGAAGGTAGCTTCGCACGCCCCACTGACAGGAGGCCTTTTCGGGGCCAATCCCGCCAGATCGGGCACAGGAGTCACAGGGGTGAGGAGTCGCCTCAGAGGGCACGCCCCGCCGGATTCACGCCGGTTCCAGGAACCCCTGCTCCACCAGCATCCGGATCTGCGCGGGCGTACGGTCGCGCAGCAGGACCGGGTCCTCACCCATGAGCTGGGCGATCGCGTCGAGGATGCGGCCCGCGCTCAGCGAGCCGTCGCACACGCCGGCGAAGCCCGCGCCGACGGTGTCCACCTTCGTGGCCCGGCGCATCCCGCGGTGCTGGCGCAAGCACCACGTGCTCGGGGTCCTCCGCGCCGGGCAGCCCGACCTGTTCCTGGACGATCTCGGGCACGAGCCTGAAGTGGGCCTCCAGCAGGGCCGCGTCGTCGTGCGCGCGCAGGTAGTCGAGGCGCTCGAAGTGCGCCCGGACGGTGTCCCCGAGCGGCTGCTCGACCGGGTGCGGCCACTCCTCCACGGTGATCGAGGGCTCGGCGGAACCCGTCCTGCGCAGGGTGATCCAGCCGAAGCCCACGGCCCTCACCTTGCGCGCCTCGAACTCGTCCAGCCAGGCGTCGTAGCGCGCCTGGTACTCGGCCGGGTCGCCGCGGTGGTCACCGGCGTCCCTGAGCCACAGCTCGGCGTACTGCGTGACGTCCTGGACCTCGCGCTGCACGATCCACGCGTCGCACCCGCGCGGCACCCACGACCTGAGCCTGTCCTGCCACTCCTCCCCCGCGACGTGCTGCCAGTTGGCGAGGAACTGCGCGAACCCGCCCTCGTTCAGCAACATCCCCCGCCCCCTGAACGACCGAGCGGCACAGATCGTCCCCGCCCATCCCGCCGTCGCGGTACGTCAGCCGCGCACCGGGCGAGATCACGAAGGGCGGGTTCGACACGATGAGGTCGTACGTCTCACCCTGCTTGACGGGCTCGAACAGCGAGCCCTCCCGCAGATCGGCCGCCGGGACGCCGGACAGGGCCAGCGTGAGCGCGGTGATGTGCAGCGCGCGCGGGTTGAGGTCGGTCGCCGTCACGCGCGTGGCGTGCTGTGCGGCGTGCAGGGCCTGGATCCCGGAGCCGGTGCCGAGGTCGAGGGCGGAGCCGACGGGCGTGCGCACGGTGATGCCGGCGAGGGTCGTGGAGGCGCCGCCGACCCCGAGCACGACCCCCTCGTCACAGCTGCCGATGCCACCCGCACCGCCGACGGCACAGCCCAGGTCCGACACGATGAACCAGTCCTCGCCCCCGGGGCCGCCGTACGGCCGGACGTCCACCGTCGCGGCCAGCTCGTCCGTACCGGTGCGCACCAGCCAGCCGCCGGCCACGCACTCCTCGACGGGCAGCACGTCCGCCACGCGCGCGTGGGGCACCGGCTGCTGGAGGAGGAACAGGCGTACGAGCACCTCCAGCGGGGTGTCCCCGCGGGTCGCCCGGAGCGCGGGCACGGTCTCGCTGCGCGCGAGGGCCGCGTAGGCGGGGGCGCCGAGCAGTTCCAGCAGTCCGTCGGCGGTGAAGGAGGCCCCGAGCAGGGCGTCCCGCAGCCGCGCGGTGACATCGGGACGGCCGGGAGCGGGGGCGGCGGGCAGCGTGGGCAGACTGGAGGTACTCACGCCCCCATTGTGGCCCGCGCCCGCCGCGCGACACGCCTCATCGAGCCCACTCGTGCGGGACCCGCGGGGCTCAGCTGTCCGTCGCCGAGGCGGACGCGGCCGGCGACGTGGACGCCGCCTTGCAGCCCGACTGCTCGGACAGCGCCTTCTTGGTGTCGCCCGACTCCAGGTCCTTCAGGGCCGTGAGCGCGGTCTGACGCTGCGTCTCCACCTGCTTCATCTCGGCGGAGACGTCCTTGAGACCGGTCGCGAACTTCGCCTGGTCCTTGGTGTCGAGCTTGTCCACCTGTGTCTTCATGTCGGCGTACGACGCCGAGAGGGCCGTGAGCTGCCTGACGGCCTCCTGGAGCTTCTTCGCTCCGTCCTCGGCACCGGGAGGCGCCCCGGCGTTCTTGATGACCGTGGCGCGCGCCTTGTAGCCGTCGGACAGGTCCTGGAAGGCCTGGGAGTCGGCCTTCTGGAGCTCCGCCGGGGTGCTCTCGGTGTCCTCGGCCGCCTTGGTGATCGCGTCGTAGGCCGCCGTGATCTTCTTGTTCTGGGCCGGCACCAGGTCGCAGACCTTCTTGGCCCAGGCGTCGAGTTCCTTGTTGTCCTCGCTGCCACCGCATCCCGACAGCGCCAGTACCAGTACCGCACCGCCGGACAGTGCGGCCGCGAGCTTCTTGTTCACCGGATTGGTCCCTTCCATGGCCTCTCGGCCACCGGACGTTACACGGCACCGGCACCACGTCCACACGCCGGATGCCCTGAAAAGGACCATTTGTAAGCTTTTGCTCCCTGCGAGAGAAGGCTCACGGCCGAGCAGCGCGCACACGGAAGGCGGGCGGGCGGCGCACCAACGCGCGCCTCCCGCCCGCCCCTTGAGCTGGGCCTCGTGCCGGGACCTACGAAACCACCGCGGGGTCCGCCGACTTGGCCACCTTCTTCTCGTTGTCTTCGTCACCCACGGCGATGCCGCGCCGCTTGGAGACGTAGACCGCGCCGGCGATCACGAGGAACGCGAGCACGGCGATGAAGATCCGCACACCGACGCTCTTGTCGTCGCCGTAGCTGAACTTGATCACCGCCGGTGCGATCAGCAGCGCCACCAGGTTCATCACCTTCAGCAGCGGGTTGATCGCGGGGCCCGCGGTGTCCTTGAAGGGGTCGCCGACGGTGTCGCCGATCACGGTCGCGGCATGGGCCTCGCTGCCCTTGCCGCCGTGATGGCCGTCCTCGACGAGCTTCTTGGCGTTGTCCCAGGCACCGCCCGAGTTCGCCAGGAAGACCGCCATGAGGGTGCCCGCCCCGATCGCGCCCGCGAGGAACGCGCCGAGGGCGCCGACACCGAGGGTGAACCCGATGAAGATGGGCGCCGTCACGGCGAGCAGTCCGGGCGTGGCGAGCTCGCGCAGGGCGTCCCTGGTGCAGATGTCGACGACCTTGCCGTACTCCGGCTCCTCGGTGTAGTCCATGATCCCGGGGTGCTCGCGGAACTGCCGCCGCACCTCGTAGACCACGGAGCCCGCCGACCGCGACACCGCGTTGATCGCCAGCCCCGAGAAGAGGAAGACCACCGCCGCGCCGGCGATGAGGCCGACCAGGTTGTTGGGCTGCGAGATGTCCATCATCAGGCTCATCGGCGCACCGGCCCCGCTGAGCTTCTCTCCGACGTCCTGCGCGCCGGTCGTGATCGCGTCACGGTACGACCCGAAGAGCGCCGACGCCGCGAGGACCGCCGTGGCGATGGCGATGCCCTTGGTGATGGCCTTGGTGGTGTTGCCGACGGCGTCCAGGTTGGTGAGCACCTGCGCGCCCGCGCCCTCGACGTCGCCGGACATCTCGGCGATGCCCTGGGCGTTGTCGGAGACCGGCCCGAAGGTGTCCATGGCGACGATCACCCCGACCGTGGTGAGCAGGCCGGTGCCGGCCAGCGCCACCGCGAACAGCGCCAGCATGATCGACGTGCCGCCGAGCAGGAAGGCCCCGTAGACGCCGAGGCCGATCAGCAGGGCGGTGTAGACGGCCGATTCCAGGCCGACCGAGATACCGGCGAGGACGACGGTGGCGGGGCCCGTGAGCGAGGTCTTGCCGATGTCCCTGACCGGGCGGCGGTTGGTCTCGGTGAAGTAGCCGGTCAGCTGCTGGATGACAGCGGCGAGCAGGATCCCGATCGCCACGGCGACGAGGGCGAGGATCCGCGGGTCGCCGTCCTTGCCGCTGATCGCCGTGTCGGTGATGCCGTCGAGGTCGGCGTACTTCCCCGGCAGGTAGACGAAGACGGCCACCGCCACCAGCACGAGCGAGATCACCGCGGAGATGAAGAACCCGCGGTTGATCGCGGACATGCCGCTGCGGTCGGAGCGGCGCGGGGCGACCGCGAAGATACCGATCATCGCAGTGATCACGCCGATCGCCGGGACGAGCAGCGGGAAGGCGAGCCCGGAGTCGCCGAAGGCCGCCTTGCCGAGGATCAGCGCGGCGACCAGGGTCACGGCGTACGACTCGAAAAGGTCGGCCGCCATGCCCGCGCAGTCGCCGACGTTGTCGCCCACGTTGTCGGCGATGGTGGCGGCGTTGCGCGGGTCGTCCTCCGGGATGCCCTGCTCGACCTTGCCGACCAGGTCGGCGCCGACGTCGGCGGCCTTGGTGAAGATGCCGCCGCCGACCCTCATGAACATCGCGATGAGCGCCGCGCCGAGACCGAAGCCCTCCAGAACCTTCGGCGCGTCGGCCGCGTACACCAGCACCACACAGGAGGCGCCCAGCAGACCGAGCCCCACCGTGAACATGCCGACCACGCCGCCCGTTCGGAAAGCGATCTTCATGGCCTTGTGCGAGACGGCGGTGAGATCCTTTTCCGGCTCGCCTTCCGCCGGAGTGGCTTCTCGCGCCGCCGCGGCCACACGCACATTGCTGCGCACGGCGAGCCACATGCCGATATAGCCGGTGGCAGCCGAGAACGCGGCGCCGATCAGGAAGAACACGGATCGGCCTGCGCGCTGATTCCAGTCGTCCGCGGGCAGCAGCATGAGCAGGAAGAACACGACGACGGCGAATACGCCGAGCGTGCGCAGCTGGCGGGCCAGATAGGCGTTCGCGCCTTCCTGGACCGCTGCCGCGATCTTTTTCATGCTGTCGGTTCCCTCACCGGCCGCGAGCACCTGGCGCACCAGGACACCCGCCACCACGAGCGCCGCGAGGGCGACGACCGCGATGACCGCGATCAGCACCCGGTTGTCGTCGGTGAGCACCGCGGCCGCGAGGGTTGTTGTGGGCTGGTCCAACTGATCAGGGGTAGAAAGCCCCGCCATTCGTCCTCCTTGACGCTTGGGCTGAGCTCAAGATGTGGACGGATTGTAGGTACCACACCCTGATCAAAACAGGGCGCGGTAAACGGAATTAGCCTTTACGGAACCTGAAAGCAGTAATGCCCCGAAGGCATTGTGATCCATTTCCTTGATCGTGAATTGCTTCACGAAATCCGATGCACAGACCACTGTAGGCACAGAAATGGCCCCCTGACATGCCGAAGGGCCCTAACGGGTAGGGCCCTTCGGTGCAGAAAACGAGGTACCGGTCAGGGAAGCGTCGCGGCCGGCGGCGTGGTCGGCCAGGTCATACGGATCTGTCCGCCATGCTCCCCTGCGGTGACCTCGACGTCGTCGACGAGGCCGCTGATGACCGCGAGGCCCATCTCGTCATCCTCGGCCTCCACGTCGGGCTCCTCGCCCGAAGCGCCCGGCGCCCGGTCACCCGGGGCCGAACGCGGTGCCTCGTCGCCGACCTCGATGGAGAACTGCTTCTCCTCCTCGATCAGCAGCACCTTGACCGGCGCGCTGATGCCGCCGCTCTGGTGCAGTCCGACGGCGCGGGTGCAGGCCTCGCCGACGGCGAGCCTGACCTCGTCGAGGACGGCCTCGTCCACTCCGGCCCTGCGCGCCACCGCTGCCGCCACCAGTCGGGCGGTCCTGACGTGCTCGGGCAGCGCGCTGAAACGGAGTTCAACGGTGGCCATGCGTCCCCCTCGGAACTACGGGCGTGCTGTCGGGGGGCCGGGCTGCCGAAAGCCCGGCCCTCCTCCTTTGCTTCTGTCGACGTCCTTCTGCCGCCCCGGGCACGGGCCCGGGAACGGGTCAGTCGGTCGCCGCCACCGCTTCCTCGACCGAGGTGTGGATCGGGAACACCTTGGTGAGGCCGGTGATACGGAAGATCTTGAGAATGCGCTCCTGGTTGCAGACCAGGCGCAGCGAGCCCTCATGGGCACGCACCCGCTTGAGTCCGCCGACCAGTACGCCGAGCCCGGTGGAGTCGAGGAAGTCCACGCCCTCCATGTCGACGACAAGGTGGAAACTGCCGTCGTTCACCAGCTCGACCAGCTGCTCGCGCAGCTTGGGCGCGGTATATACGTCGATTTCGCCACCGACCCTGACGATCGTGCGATCGCCGACGGTCTCGGTCGACAGGGACAGGTCCACGGATCCTCCAGCACCTTGCTATCGAGCGGTCGCCCCTCGGGACACCTCGGCAGAGCCCCCGGGACGGTTCGCCAGCCGCGATGGCATTCAATCACTTACCGGCAGGCGTGCACGACGCCTTGGTCCCATTGTCCGTCACGCCAGTGACACACTCGGTGCCGATGGCCAAGAATCTCCGATCCGATCGACCCTCGACGGACGCCGGTCTCCGCCCCTCGCCGAGCACGGTCCTGGACCGGCTCGCCGCCGGGCCGAGCCGGGCTGCGCGCATCACTCATACGGAGCACTTGCCCCCACGTGCGGGTCGCCATGCCGTCTGGCCCGACCGGATCCGTTCGGAGGTCATCGCGGCCGTCCAGGCCTGCGGCATCGAGCACCCCTGGGCCCACCAGGCACGCGCGGCCGAGCACGCCCTGGACGGCGAGTCCGTCGTCGTCGCCACCGGCACCGCCTCCGGCAAGTCCCTGGCGTACCTCGTGCCGGTCCTGTCCACGCTCCTGGAGGGCTCCGAGGCCCCGAACGGCCGCGGCGCCACCACGCTCTACCTGGCACCCACTAAGGCCCTGGCAGCGGACCAGTGCCGCTCGGTGAAGGAACTTTCACAACCGCTGGGCCATTCGGTGCGCCCCGCGGTCTACGACGGCGACACGCCGTTCGAGGAACGCGAGTGGATCCGCCAGTACGCCAACTACGTGCTGACCAACCCGGACATGCTGCACCGCGGGATACTCCCCTCCCACTCCCGCTGGTCCTCCTTCCTGAAGGCGCTCAAGTACGTCGTCATCGACGAGTGCCACACCTACCGCGGCGTGTTCGGCTCCCATGTCGCCCAGGTGATGCGCCGCCTGCGCCGCCTCTGTGCCCGCTACGGCGCCTCCCCCGTGTTCCTGCTGGCCTCGGCGACCGCCGCCGAGCCGTCGGTCGCCGCCCGCCGCCTCACCGGCCTGCCGGTGGTCGAGGTGGCCGACGACGCCTCCCCGCGCGGCGAACTGGTGTTTGCCCTCTGGGAGCCCCCGCTCACCGAGATGCAGGGCGAGAAGGGCGCCCCGGTCCGCCGCACCGCCACGGCGGAGACGGCCGACCTCCTCACCGACCTCGCCGTGCAGGGCGTGCGCTCGGTCGCCTTCGTGCGCTCCCGGCGCGGCGCCGAGCTGATCTCGGTGATCGCCCAGGAGCGCCTCACCGAGGTCGACCGCTCCCTGGCCCGCCGTGTGGCGGCGTACCGCGGCGGCTACCTCCCGGAGGAGCGCCGCGCCCTGGAACAGGCCCTGCACTCGGGAGAGCTGCTGGGCCTTGCCGCCACCACCGCCCTCGAACTCGGCATCGACGTCTCGGGGCTGGACGCCGTCCTGATCTCCGGCTATCCCGGTACGCGCGCGTCCCTGTGGCAGCAGGCCGGCCGGGCCGGACGGGCGGGTCAGGGCGCCCTGGCGGTCCTGGTGGCCCGCGACGACCCCCTGGACACCTTCCTCGTCCACCATCCCGAGGCCCTCTTCGACCAGCCGGTGGAGTCCACGGTCCTCGATCCCGACAACCCGTACGTCCTCGCCCCGCACCTGTGCGCGGCGGCGGCGGAACTGCCCCTGGTCGACGAGGACCTGGAGCTGTTCGGGCCCTCGTCCACGGACCTGCTGCCGCAGCTGGAGTCGGCGAGGCTCCTGCGCCGCCGCACCAAGGCCTGGCACTGGACCCGCCGCGAGTCGGCCGCCGACCTGGCCGACATCCGCGGGGAGGGCGGCCGGCCCGTCCAGATCGTCGAGTCGGGCACGGGCCGACTCCTCGGCACGGTCGACGCGGGCTCCGCCCACACCGCCGTCCACGAGGGCGCGGTCCACCTCCACCAGGGCCGCACCTATCTCGTCCGCTCCCTGGACCTGGAGGACTCCGTCGCCCTGGTCGAGGAGGCGAACCCGTCCTACTCCACGGTCGCCCGCGACACCACGGCGATCTCCGTCCTGGAGACGGACGTCGAAGTCCCCTGGGGCCAGGGCAGGTTGTGCTACGGCTCCGTAGAGGTCACCAACCAGGTCGTCTCCTTCCTCCGCAGACGCCTCATCACCGGTGAGGTACTGGGCGAGACGAAACTCGACCTCCCTCCCCGTACGCTCCGCACACGCGCGGTGTGGTGGACGGTCACCGAGGACCAGCTCGACGAGGCCCGGATCAACCCGGAGATCCTCGGGGGCGCCCTGCACGCCGCCGAACACGCCTCGATCGGCCTCCTCCCCCTCTTCGCGACCTGCGACCGCTGGGACATCGGCGGGGTCTCCATCCCCCTCCACCCCGACACACTGCTCCCCACGGTCTTCGTCTACGACGGCCACCCGGGCGGCGCGGGCTTCGCGGAGCGCGCCTTCCACACCGCCCGCGCCTGGCTCACCGCCACCCGCGAGGCCATCGCCTCCTGCGAGTGCGACGCCGGCTGCCCGTCCTGCATCCAGTCCCCCAAGTGCGGCAACGGCAACGACCCCTTGCACAAGAGGGGGGCGGTACGGCTCCTCACGGAGCTGTTGCGGGAGGCGCCGGAGGAGGGGCTCCCGGCAGATCCGGGGCCCGGGCTCCAGGAGCAGCCGGATCCCCAGGAGGCACCGGCCACCGGCCCCCGGACAGCTTCGGCGCAGCCCCGTCGAGGGCCGGCGGAAGCGGGGCCTGCGACGGAACCGGCCCCGCAGGCCCCGCCCGCGCCCTGACCTCCGCCGTGAACGGCCCCCGTCCCGAGGCCGCTGTCACATCGGAGATCTCGCCGACCAGCGCGCACCGCACGAGCCGCACACCCTGCGCCAGGGCGACGTCCCCGGCCCTGGCGCAGGCCACTTGGGGACCGTCGGCCCAGTGGTCCGCCGCCGCGAGCGCAGCGAGATCCGCACCACCGGCCGCCCGATGCCGTACGACGACGGCCTGCCCGAGGGCCAGTACGGCCCCGAACACCACGCACAGCACGGCGATGGCACCGACACTCCAGATCGTCGCGGAACCCCGGTCCGAACGCCCGGTACCACCATGAGCACCGGCGAACCGGCCGCCGGCGACGCGCACGGCGGCGAACCACAGCCGAGTCACCCGAGCGGTGGCGAACCGCCCACCACCACTCCGCGAGAACCGTCCGACCACGAATCGCCTTCCGGCGCCCCCATGCTCACCGGCTCCCCCGCTCACCGTCGTCCCCCTACCCCCACCGTCGCCTCCACCAGCGCCACGGCCTCCTCCCGTACCTCGAAGGGCAGGCCGTGCAGCGCGGGTGGCTTCGCCACGACCACGACACGGACCCGGTCGCCCTCCCGGGCGACCGTGACCTCCGCGTCGCGCGGTGCCGTGTCCCGAGCCACCCGGACGACCGCCTCGGCGGGGTCCTCGCGGGCCGCCGCGCGGGCGCCCGTCCTGGCCGCGTCCACGCACTGGATCTGCGCGGCCACCACGAGCAGCCCCCACACCAGTGCCATCGCGAACATCACCAGCACGGGCAGCACCATGGCCGACTCCGCCGTCACGAACCCCTGGTCCGAGGCCCGTTCACGCCTTCGCATCGAGCGCCCGTTTCACGATGGCCTGGAGTTCCGCGCTGACGGCGCCACTCGTGACCACCTTGTAGAGGACCACCGCGAACGCCACCGCCGCGACGATCCCCATCGCGTACTCGGAGGTGACCATTCCCTCGTCCCCGCGCATCGTCCGCACCCGGCACACCGTCCTGCACACCAGGGCACGCATCCGCGCCCGAACCGCCTTATACATCTCAACCCCCGTAGGAATAGGTCTTGTTGATCGCTGCTTGAATGCTTCTGCTGTTCCTTGTCCGGCTGTTCACCGAACTGCCCAGCCACCTGCCCGCCCTCCCTCTCACCGACGGCCGCCGGTCATCGCCCACCCCCTCCCAGCACCCCTCCCGCGAGCCCGATCACGATCGGCAGCACGCCGACGGCGATGAACGCGGGCAGGAAACACAGCCCCACCGGCGCCGTGACCAGCACGGCGGCCTTCCGTGCCCGTGCCGTCGCGGCGCGCCCCCAGTCGGCGCGGGCGTCCGCGGCGAGCCCGGCGACCGGCCCGGCCGCGGGCAGTCCGGTCACATCGGCGCGTTCCAGCAGCCGGGCCAGCGCCCCGGCACCCGGTGTCGCGGCCAGCCTTCGCCAGGCCTCGCCCGGTTCGCCGCCGAGGCGCACCTCCGCCGCTCCACGCGCGAGTCCCTCGCCCACGGGGCCGCCCAGCGCCTCGCCCACGGCCTGCGCCGCGATCACGGGACCGGCGCCGGCCGCGATACAGGCGGCCAGGAGGTCGGCGGCGAGCGGCAGTTGCCGGGCCGCCTCGCGCGCGTCGGCCTCTTGGGCACTCACGCCGGCCGCCTGCCGTAGCCGCCACCGCCACAGCCCCGCCGCGACGACCAGTCCGACCGCGACACCGGCGACTCCGCCGACCAGCACCCACCCGGCACACCCGACGCCGAGCAGGGGCAGCCACCGCCGCGCGAACTCCCGCGCCTCGGACCGAGGATGCTCGGGGGCGACCTCCGCAGTGGCCAGCAGCTCTCCGAGCCGACGCCGCAGCCCGCGCTCACACCGCACCGCCGCGGCCCACCGGGCGAGCCAGGCGACCACCAGGACGGCCCCCAGAACCGCCCCCAGCCTGTGGACAACTTCCTCGCTCATGCCGCCTCGGCTCCCCGCACGATCCGCGCCGCCCACCACATTCCGACGCCCTCCAGGAGGCCGCCGGCCAGCAGACAGCCCAGCCCGGTCCCGGTGTGCAGCAGGACGTGCAGGGGATCGGCGCCGAGGGCCGCACCGAGGCCCAGGCCCAGCACCGGCAACGCGGCGAGCATCCAGGCCGTGGACCGCGCCCCTGCCAACTGGGCTCGCAGATCGGCCCGTTGGTCACGCTCGGCCCGCAACGCCGCTTCGAGCCGATCGAGCCCTGCCGCGAGCCCCGCGCCCTGGTCCACGGCCACCCGCCAGCACGCGGCGAGTCCTGACAGCCCCTCGGCACCGGGCCGCCGCGCCGCCGCCGCGAGCGCCCCCGGAACGTCCCCGCCGAAGCGGGCCGCCGCCAGCACAGCGGCCTGCGTCTCCCCGAGCCCGCCGCACTCCGGTGATTCGTGACGGGCCCCATCGAGGCCGCCCCGGCCGTCCGCCGGCCCCTCGACATCCCGCACGGCCCCCGCCAGCGCCTCCCCCGGCTGCCGTCCCGCACGCACCTCCCCGGCGACCAGCGCACACAGTGCGATCACCGCGGCTGCCCGCCGCTCACGCACCCGGCGTTCCTCCCGGATCAGCCGCATCCGCCGCAGCAACGGCACCCCGGCCGCCCCCGCGAGGACCGGCAGCACCGAGGCCCCCAGCACGGCGAGCACCAGCCCGGCGACCGCCGCCCACCACTCGAACCCCAGCCGCCCACGAACCCGCCGCAGCTCCGCCACCAGCCGTCGCCACTGCGGAGGCC
The DNA here is from genome assembly GCF_029893805.1 of Streptomyces sp. SAI-135. Classification (NCBI taxonomy): domain Bacteria; kingdom Bacillati; phylum Actinomycetota; class Actinomycetes; order Kitasatosporales; family Streptomycetaceae; genus Streptomyces; species Streptomyces sp. SAI-135. The sequence goes on along the minus strand of NZ_JARXYP010000002.1, from coordinate 5,096,280 downwards.
CCACTCCCACGACCCCACCGCCGGCCAGCAGAACCCTCGCCCGCCGCATCCCGGCACGCCGTCCGCCCCACAGCCACACAGCCATCCCGAGGCACGCCACGGCCACTCCCGTCGACCCCACCGGCATCTCCCTCATCCCGATCACCACGTCCTCTCACCGTCCAAGCCCTCTCGTCGCCGCCCTGAGGCGTCCCACCGGCCCGGGCCGTCCGCCGACGTCATCCACCTCACCGTCCAAGCCCTTTCGTCACCGTCCCGAGGAGTCCTCCTCACCCGGGTCGTCCGCCGACGTCACCGCCCCAGTCCCGGCATCGCGTCCCCGAGCAGTTCCCGCAGCCGCTCCCACCCGCGCTCGTACGCGAACGCCTCCGCTGTCCACCGCAGCGCCGGCACCGTCCGCACCAGCCCGGAGGAGTCCCGCTCCAGCACCCGCACCTCGGCGATCCGCCGCCGCCCAGCCCAGTCGCGCACGAGATGCAGGACGACCGACAGCGCGGCCGCCAACTGGCTGTGCAGCGCGGCCCGGTCGAGCCCGGCGGCCGTACCCAGCGCCTCCAGACGGGCCGGTACGTCGGCCGCCGCGTTGGCGTGGACGGTCCCGCAGCCGCCCTCATGGCCCGTGTTCAACGCGGCCAGCAGATGCACCACCTCGGGCCCGCGCACCTCGCCCACGACGAGCCGGTCCGGCCGCATCCGCAGTGCCTGGCGGACCAGGTCCTCCAGCGTGACCAGCCCGGCGCCCTCCTGGTTGGCGGGTCTCGTCTCCAGCCGGACGACGTGCGGATGGTCCGGCCTGAGCTCCGCCGAGTCCTCCGCGAGCACGATCCGCTCACCCGGCCCGACCAGCCCAAGGAGGGCACTCAGCAGCGTCGTCTTGCCGGTGCCCGTCCCGCCGCTGATGAGGAACGACAGACGTGCGGCCAGCAGCGCCCGCAGCACCCGGTCCCCGCCCGGCGGAACCGTGCCGGCCGCGACCAGTTCGTCCAGCGTGAACGCGCGCGGCCGTACGACCCGCAGGGACAGACAGGCACAGCCGACGGCGACCGGAGGCAGTACCGCGTGCAGGCGGGTGCCGTCCGGCAGCCGGGCGTCGACCCAGGGCCGGGCGTCGTCGAGGCGCCGCCCCGCCACCGCGGCGAGCCGCTGCGCGAGCCGTCGTACTGCGGCCGCGTCGGGGAAGGAGACGCCGGTCAGTTCGAGTCCGCCGCCCCGGTCCACCCAGACCCGGTCCGGCGCCGACACGAGGACGTCCGTCACCGACGGGTCGGCGAGCAACGGCTCCAGCGGGCCACTGCCGACCAGTTCGGACCGCAACCGCTCGGCCGCGCCCAGCACTTCGGCGTCCCCGAGGACCCGTCCCTGCTCCCGCAGCGCCTGTGCCACCCGCGCGGGCGTGGGTTCGGCCCCGCTCTCGGCCAGCCACTGCCGTACGCCGTCCAGCAGCCCGGGAGCCATGTCCGCGCCGGCCGCCGAGGGCGCCGTGGCAACCGCCGACGGGGCGGTCCGCGCTCGTCCTGCGGTGCCGACCGGCACCTCACCGGACCGCCGTCGCTCGACGTGACCCGCCATCGGCTGCCCCGTCCGCCACGCCGCCGCGGGACCGGCCCCCGCGCCCTCGGCCGGTGCGAATCCTGAGAACCCACTCATGCCGTCCCCGTCCCCGTCCCCGTCTCCGCCAGCGCCCGCTCCCAGAACTCCTTGCAGAACCGCGCCAGCGGCCCCCGGACGGCCGCCCCCGGCGGTGATCCGCTCCCCTGTGGCCGCTGGAGGGCCGACTCGACCGGGACCTCGCCCACCAAGGGGAGGCCCAGCAGGCGGGCCACCTCGCGGTCGTCGAGGCCGGGGGCGTACGGGCCGCGTACCGCCACCCGCAGGTCGCGCAGGACCATGCCGACCGCCGAGGCCACCCGACCGGCCGCGGCGACGGCGCGCAGCTCGGCGGGGACCACGAGGATCCCGAGGTCGAGCTGGGCGAGCGCTTCGGCGACGCCGTCGTCGAGGCGGCGGGGCAGGTCGACGACGACGGTGCCGCCCCGGCGCCGGGCCGCGGCGAGCACCGCCCGTACCGCCTGGGCCGGGACGGCGATGCGGTCGCCGCGGTCCCAGCTGAGGACCCGCAGCGAGTGCAGCCGCGGCAGCGACTCCTCCAGGGCGCCGCCGCCGACCCGCCCGCGCGAGCCGGCGAACGCGGGCCAGCGCAGCCCCTCGGTGCTCTCGCCGCCGAGGAGTACGTCGAGTCCGCCGCCCAGCGGATCGGCGTCCACCAGAAGGGTGCGCAGGCCCTCACGCGCGGAGGTGACGGCAAGGGCGCACGCGAGCGTGGAGGCTCCGGCCCCGCCGCGGCCGCCGATGACGCCGACGGTGAGGGCGGGCCGGCCGACGCCCTCACTGACGTCGGCGATCCGGTCGACCAGCCACTGCTCGCCGTCGGGCAGCATCAGGACGTGGTCGGCGCCGATCTCGACGGCCCGCTTCCACACCCCTGAGTCGTCCTGGTCCCGGCCCACGAGCACCACTCCGCGCCTGCGGGCGGCGCCGCGCACCCGCCGTGCGGCGTCGTCGCCGACCAGGACGAGCGGGGCGGCCTCCCAGCTGCCTCTGGGCTGAGGCACCCCGTGGTGGACCTCGGCCGTCGCCCCGGCCGCCGCGCAGAGCCGCAGCAGGTCGTCGAGCAGGTCCTCGTCCTCCGTGACGATCAACGGCCGGCCCGGCCGCCCTCCGGCGGTGGGCTGTCCCTCGTGTGTGACGGCTGCGGTCACGGTTTCCATCCCCCTTCGCCGCGCCGCACGGGGCTCCCTCAAGGACCCGCCCGGCGCCACTCCCGCGCGGCCCCTTCGGCCCCGCGATTCCCAAACATGTGAAGAACCGGCAACCGGCCTCCATATGAACGGCCGATACGAACCGGCCAAACACACCCGGCAAACCGGAACCGGCCATGAAGTCGGCCGGAACGGGGCGTGTGGGAATCACGGTGCAGCGATCCCGGAAATCGTGTGGATCTTGGTGGAAAACTGTGGACAACCGGGCGCCTGTGAATATCGGCCTCACCCATACCGGTGAGCGTCCACCGCCCGCGCACGACTTCCGCAGAGCAGCGCTCCGGCCACGCACAGTGACGGATCATGGGCAGGCGATTGAGACGGCCGGAGCCGCCCAGGGAGCGGCCGCAGAGCCGCGTACGCAAAAGGAAAACCCACCCGGACATGCGACGACCCCCACCGGGGGGGAGAGTGGGGGTCGTCTCCACGGCCGACTCGGGGGGGGAGGAGCCGGACCGGGTTAGCACGGTCGCGAACGATCCGTGACTTCCATGGTGTACCCGAGAGCCCTCTCAGGCAAACCCACGCGCCTCACCTTACGCCGAATGGGCTGCGCCTATGCTCGGGGTGTGGAAAACCACTCCTTGCCCCGCACAGCGGCCTTCTTTGACCTGGACAAGACGGTCATTGCGAAGTCGAGCACGCTCACGTTCAGCAAGTCGTTCTACCAAGGCGGCCTGATCAACCGCAGGGCCGCCTTGCGGACCGCATATGCCCAGTTCGTCTTCCTCGTCGGCGGTATGGACCACGACCAGATGGAGCGCACCCGCGAGTACCTCTCCGCGCTCGTGCGCGGCTGGAACGTCCAGCAGGTCAAGGAGATCGTGGCCGAGACCCTCCACGACCTGATCGACCCGATCATCTACGACGAGGCCGCCTCCCTCATCGAGGAGCACCACACCGCCGGCCGGGACGTCGTCATCGTCTCCACGTCCGGTGCCGAGGTGGTGGAGCCGATCGGCGAACTCCTGGGCGCCGACCGGGTGGTGGCGACCCGCATGGTCGTCGGCGAGGACGGCTGCTTCACCGGCGAGGTGGAGTACTACGCGTACGGCCCGACGAAGGCCGAGGCCGTCAAGGAGCTGGCGGAGTCCGAGGGATACGACCTGGAGCGCTGCTACGCCTACAGCGACTCGGCGACCGACCTGCCGATGCTCCAGGCCGTGGGCCATCCACACGCGGTCAACCCGGACCGGTCGCTGCGTCGCGAGGCCCTCGCGCGCGGGTGGCCGATTCTCGATTTCCACCGGCCGGTCCGGCTCAAGCAGCGGCTGCCCGGTTTCGCCGTACCGCCCCGCCCGGCGCTCGTCGCGGTCGCCGCGATAGGAGCGGCGGCAGCGACGGCGGGCCTCGTCTGGTACGCGAACCGGCGGCGGTCGACGGTCGCCTGAGGCGATTCCGGCCACTTGACGCCCATTTGAGGATAAAAGTAAAGAACGGCGGCCAGGGCTTTCGCTCGCTGCGGTCCAGGAGTACAAAGGGGTTAACGGCCCGCGAGACCAAGGACATCCGAGAGGATCACCTTATAAACGCATTTGGCCCCACGGACCGAGCATGAACACCGGGCACCCACGCGACGTCGACCCGTCGATTACGGGCCAGCCGCACCAGGTGACGGGCAAAGTTCCCGACCTGATGGGCAACATATCGAGGACGCTTGGTAACTCGGTGGACATGCCAGCGGCGGTACGAGTCCTCGTACCGCCGCAACCCTGTTCCGGGCAGTTCTACGCCGCCCCGCGCTGGAGTGCCTCGCACACCGCCGTCGACTCGCGCGCACCCAGTTCGATCGCGCTGCCGCAGTGGGCGATCCAGGCGGCCATGCCCTCGGGGGTGCCGGAGACGTATCCGTCGAGCGCCGCCAGATAGGCCGCGCGGCCCAGTTCGGCGTGACCGACCTCCGCCGGGCACACCGACTTCGGGTCGAGGCCGCTGCCGACCAGGACGATCCGCGCGGCCGCGCGCGCGACCAGGCCGTTGTGGGAGACGAAGGGCCTGAGGGCGAGGAGTTCCCCCTGCACCACGGCGGCCGTGACCAGGGCGGGCGCGGAGCTGCCCGCGATGATCAGCTCGGACAGGCCCTCCAGCCGGCCGGAGACCTCGGCAGCGTCCGGCAGCGGCAGCTCGATAAGCGGCTCGTCGACCCTCTCACCGGCCTGACGCGGACGCCCGATCTCGTCCTCGTCGGTCGCCGCGGCGACCAGATGCAGCCGGGCCAGCACCCTGAGGGGCGACTGCCGCCAGATGGACAGCAACTGGCCGGCCTCGGCGGTCAGCCGCAGCGCCGCGCCCATGACCCGCGCCTCGTCGTCGACGCCGAAGTCGGAGCGCCGGCGCACCTCTTCGAGGGCCCAGTCCGCGCCGGACAGCGCGGCGGAGCCGCGGGCGCCGCGCAGGGCGGCCTCGGACGTGATCTCGTTGCTGCGGCGCCGCATGACACGGTGCCCGTAGACCCGGTCCACGGACTTGCGCACGGACTCCACGGAGTCGGCCACACCGGGCAGCGAGCCCAGGGCCGCGAGCGGATCGGCGTTCGCGCCTGTCGTACTCATGAGTACGACACTACGCAACCCAGCCGGGCACCCCTCGATGGAGTGGTCTTCTTCACGCACCCCCGACACATACAGCTATCACCCGACTACCCTTGGTGAACATGAAAATTGCTTTCGTCGGGAAGGGCGGCAGCGGCAAGACCACGCTGTCCTCCCTGTTCATCCGCCATCTCGCGGCCACCGGAGCGCCGGTGATCGCCGTCGACGCCGACATCAACCAGCATCTGGGGCCGGCGCTGGGCCTGGACGAGGCGGAGGCCGCCGCGCTGCCCGCCCTGGGCGAGCGACTGCCGCTGATCAAGGAGTACCTGCGCGGCACCAACCCGCGGATCACCTCCGCCACGGAAATGATCAAGACCACCCCGCCCGGCGAGGGCTCCCGGCTGCTGCGGGTGCGCGAGGACAACCCGGTCTACGACGCCTGCGCCCGGCCGGTGGAGCTCGACGGCGACATCGTCCGTCTGATGGTCACCGGCCCCTTCACGGACGCCGACCTGGGGGTCGCCTGCTACCACTCCAAGACGGGCACGGTGGAGCTCTGCCTGAACCACCTGGTGGACGGGCGGGGCGAGTACGTCGTGGTGGACATGACGGCGGGCTCGGACTCCTTCGCCTCCGGCATGTTCACCCGCTTCGACATCACGTTCCTCGTCGCCGAGCCGACCCGGAAGGGGGTCTCTGTCTATCGCCAGTACAAGGAGTACGCCCGCGACTTCGGCGTCGTCCTGAAGGTCGTCGGCAACAAGGTGCAGGGCCAGGACGATCTCGACTTCCTCCGCTCCGAGGTCGGGGACGACCTGCTGGTGACAGTCGGGCACTCCGACTGGGTGCGCGCCCTGGAGAAGGGCCGGCCGCCGCGGTTCGCGCTCCTGGAGGACGTCAACCGGCGCGCCCTGCACCGGATGCGGACCGCCGTCGACGCGACGTACGAGCTGCGCGACGCGGAGCGCTACACCCGGCAGATGGTGCACTTCCACCTGAAGAACGCCCAGTCCTGGGGCAACGAGCGCACGGGGGCCGACCTGGCGGCGCAGATCGACCCCTCGTTCGTCCTCGGCGAGAGCGCGGTGACGGCCGCGGGCGTATGACGGACCGCCACCGCCTCTCGGACCGCCCGGACCGTTACTGCCGCTTGGCCGCCGGTGCTCCGGGCACGCCCTTCGGGGCCGGAGCCGGTCGGCCCGACAGGAAGGCCGGCCAGCCCTGCTTGGGCGCCTCACCGACGCCGAGGGCACGCAGCTTCTCCAGCGTCTGCGGGTCCTGCGCGTCCAGCCAGTCGGCGAGCTGCCGGAAGGAGACACAGCGCACGTCAGGCTTGTTGCACACCTGCTCGACGGTCTCCTCCACGGCACGCATGTAGGTGCCGCCGTTCCAGGACTCGAAGTGGTTGCCGATGATCAGCGGCGCGCGGTTGCCGTCGTAGGCCCGGTGGAAGCCCTTGAGGAGGCCGTCGCGCATCTGGTCGCCCCAGAACTCGTGCTTGGCGGGGTCGCCCTGGGTCCTGGTGCCGGACTGGTTGACCATGAAGTTGTAGTCCATGGTGAGCTGCTCGTAGGAGTGTCCGGGGAAGGGCACGAGCTGCATGGACAGATCCCACAGGCCCTGCTTCTTCTTCGGCCACAGCTGCTCGTTGACCCCGCTGGTGTCGTAGCGGAAGCCCAGCTCGCGGGCGGCCGTCATGAAGTTCTTCCGGCCCTCCAGGCACGGGGTGCGGGCGCCGATGAGCTCCTTGTCGTAGTCGAAGGGCAGCGGGGAGGCCTTCGTCATCCCGGTGTTGGTCTTCCAGGACTTCACGAACTTCTTCGCCTGGGCGATCTCGTCCTTCCACTCCTCGACCGACCACTGGCCGACCCCGCCGCCGCTGCCGCAGAAGTGGCCGTTGAAGTGGGTGCCGATCTCGTTGCCCTCCAGCCACGCGAGGCGCAGCTGCTTGACGGTGTCGGCGATGCCCTGCTCGTCGTTGAAGCCGATGTCGGAGCGGCCCGGGGAGTGCTGCGGCGGCCGGTACTCGGCGCGCTTGTCCTCCGGCAGCATGTACACGCCGCTCAGGAAGTACGTCATCGTCGCGTGGTTCGCCTTGGCGACCTCGCGGAAGTGGGAGAACAGCTTCTGGCTGTCCTCACCGGCGCCGTCCCAGGAGAACACCACGAACTGCGGGGGCTTCTCGCCGGGCTTGAGGCGCTGGGCTCTCGGCAGGTGCGGCTGGGCTCCGGTGTAGGCGGTGGAGCCGTCGCCGATCAGGCGGAACACCCGCTTGGGGGGTGCCTGGAAGGGCTTGGCCTTCAGCGGGCCCGCGGCTCCCCCCTCGGCGTCTTCGGTACCGGTCGCGCAACCGGCGAGCGAGGCGGCGCAGACCGCGGCGACCACGGCTCCCGCGGCAATCCTGTGGGTGGCGGCCATGTTCCGCCCACCTTCTTCCTTCTCTCGGGGCAACGACAGCGCCGCCAAGTTCGCACGGGGCCCGAGAAGGAATTAGTACGACAAGCCGATGAAATTGCCACTTCACCCATTCAGGTGAGTCTTTACCCCATTTGCCCGGAAAGTCTATGCCTGTCCTTTACTCTGCATTACGATCCATTTACCGAGCGTTGATTCATCCCGCCGCTGCACGCCGTGACCCACGGCCGCGACCCGACCCCCGTCGTCGACGGGGGACCACCTGTTCCGCGACCGCGCTGCCCCGGAGGAGACGGGAAAAATGTCAGCCTGTGTTCCCACCCGAGCCACCGACCCGAGCGACTCGCACCACGCGAGGCGCATCCACCCCGCCCACAGCCCCCCGCCGACCCCACCCCGCCGCTTCCGGATCGCGGGCGCCGACGTGTCGGCCTCCATCGCGGTCTTCCTGATCGCCCTGCCCCTGTCCCTGGGCATCGCCCTCGCCACCGGAGCGCCGCTCCAGGCCGGTCTCGTGGCCGCCGCCGTCGGAGGGATCGTCGCCGGCCGGCTCGGCGGCTGCCCGCTCCAGGTCAGCGGTCCGGCGGCCGGACTCACCGTGGTCACCGCCGACCTGATCCACCGCTACGGCTGGCGGACGACCTGCGCCATCACCGTCCTCGCCGGAGTGGTCCAACTCGGCCTGGGCTGCCTCCGGGTGGCCCGCACCGCGCTCGCCGTCAGCCCCGCGATCGTGCACGGCATGCTCGCCGGTATCGGCGTCACCATCGCCGTCGCCCAGTTGCACATCGTCCTCGGCGGCACCCCGCAGAGTGCCGTCCTCGACAACCTGCGTGCCCTGCCCGCCCAGTTGGCGCGGCTCCAGCCCGCCTCGGTGTCGGTGAGCGCGCTGACCCTGGCGCTGCTCTTCCTCTGGCCACGCATCCCGGGCCGGGCGGGCCGGCTCCTGCGAAGGGTCCCGGCCGCGCTCGTGGCCGTGGCCGGCGCGACCACCGCCGCCTCCCTCGCCGGGCTGGCCGTACCGAAGGTCGATCTGCCCTCCTGGAGCAGCCATGCGCTGGCCGGGCTGCCCGAGGGTCCCGTGCTGGGGCTCGTCGCCGCCGTGCTGACCACCACGCTGGTGTGCAGCGTGCAGTCGCTGCTGGGCGCGGTGGCCGTGGACAAGCTGGCGGCAGGACGCCCCGACCTGATCGCAGCGAGCACCGGCCAGGGTCGCGGCGCCCGCGTCGGCCGCTGCGACCTGGACCGCGAACTGCTCGGACAGGGCGCCGCCAACATCGTCTCGGGCTCCCTCGGCGGACTGCCCGTCGCCGGTGTGGCGGTGCGCAGTTCCGCGAATGTCCAGGCGGGCGCCGTCAGCCGGAACTCCACCATGCTGCACGGCGTTCTCGTAGTGATCGCCGCGCTGCTGATGGTCCCGGTCCTCGAGTTCATCCCGCTCGCCTCGCTCGCCGCCCTGGTGATGTCCGTCGGCATCCAGATGGTGTCCCTGCACCACATCCGCACGGTGACCCGCCACCGAGAGGTCCTGGTCTACGCCGTCACCACCCTCGGCGTCGTCGTGTTCGGCGTCCTGGAGGGCGTGACGCTGGGCGTCGCCGTCGCCGTCGCCGTCGCGCTGCACCGCCTCACCCGCACCCGGATCACGCACTGCGAGAGAGAGGGAGTCCATCACGTACACGTGCGCGGGCAGTTGACCTTCCTCGCCGTGCCCCGGCTCAGCCGGGCCCTGCATCTCGTCCCACAGGGGGCGAGCGCGGTCGTGGAGCTGGACGGGTCGTTCATGGACCACGCGGCGTACGAAGCGCTGCAGGACTGGCAGAAGACGCACACCGCGCAGGGCGGTTCGGTCGAGCTGACCGGGCGCAGACCGGGGACGCGCATCGCCGAGCCCTCCGATGCGGGCCACTGCCGCTGCCGACCCTGGACGGCCTGGCGCAACCACCAGTGCGAGCGCCCGTACACCACGCAGGCCGCCGCAAACGCCGGTGCGTCGGGCGAGCCCGGCACCGCGCAGGCTCCGGATGCGTCCCGGGAATCGAGCGGGCGTGACCTGGCGCGTGGCATCAGCGCGTTCCAGCGCAACACCGCGCCGATCGTGCGGGGTGAGCTGGCCCGGCTGGCGCGCGAGGGCCAGCAGCCCGACCAGCTCTTCCTCACCTGCGCCGACTCACGCCTGGTCACCTCGATGATCACCTCCAGCGGCCCGGGCGACCTGTTCGTGGTGCGCAATGTGGGCAACCTCGTGCCCCTGCCCGGCGAGGAGAGCGGAGACGACTCGGTGGCGGCCGCGATCGAGTACGCGGTGGAGGTGCTGAAGGTGCGCTCCATCACGGTGTGCGGGCACTCCGGCTGCGGGGCCATGCAGGCGCTGCTCAACTCCGAGCCCGGCGGCGCCCAAACCCCCCTCAAGCGCTGGCTGCGGCACGGCCTGCCCAGCCTGGAGCGGATGGCCGACGCGGACCGGCCCCCCGCCGGGCTGGCCGGACGGGCGGCCGCCGACGCGGTCGAGCAGCTCTGTCTGACCAACGTGGTGCAGCAGTTGGAGCACCTGAGCGCCCATGGCTCGGTCGCCCGCGCCCTGCGGGAGGGGGCGCTGGAGCTGCACGGCATGTACTTCCACGTCGGCGAGGCCCAGGCGTATCTGCTCACCGGCGGGGGCGGGGGCGGGCTGTTCGAGCACGTGGAGGCCGCGGACCTGTCGGCGTGAGTCCTCGCGGGGTGCGGCCTCTCCAGGAGGGGCCGCACCCCTGAGCACGTCGGCCGGGTGCGGGGCGGTCGGCGACCACATGCCAAGGACACGGCCCGGCGGGTCCTCGACATGCCGGGGCATGCAATGTGTCACCGCGTCCGGGCCCCGACACGCCAGGTCACGAAAGACGTCACCGCGTCCGGACGACGCCGCCGGAACACCTCGAAGCGCCGCCGGACTCCTGCGGCGCTCCCCGCGTACTCGGGCAGGAGTGTGAAAGGCGTCATACGTGCTGAACTCCACCCGGTCGGCGTCCGTGGGTACGGATGACCCGGTCCGCCGGACTCGACGAGTCCACAGGTCTAAACCAATTTCCGGTCGACCCTTGTCATCACACCCCCGGTCTGATGAGCTGTGGCCTGGGACACAACGGACACCCTGGGAAAGGCAGATGCCGTGAGCAACGAAAGCCTGGCCAACCTGCTCAAGGAAGAGCGCAGGTTCGCACCCCCCGCCGACCTGGCCGCCAACGCCAACGTCACGGCGGAGGCGTATGAGCAGGCCAAGGCTGACCGGCTGGGTTTCTGGGCCGCGCAGGCCCGCCGGCTGAGCTGGGCCAAGGAGCCGACCGAGACACTGGACTGGTCGAACCCGCCGTTCGCCAAGTGGTTCCAGGACGGCGAGCTCAACGTGGCGTACAACTGCGTCGACCGGCATGTCGAGGCGGGCCACGGCGACCGGGTCGCGATCCACTTCGAGGGCGAGCCGGGCGACAGCCGCGCGATCACCTACGCCGAGCTCAAGGACGAGGTCTCCAGGGCCGCGAACGCCCTGCTGGAACTGGGCGTCCAGAAGGGCGACCGGGTCGCCGTCTACATGCCGATGATCCCCGAGACGGCGGTCGCGATGCTCGCGTGCGCGCGGATCGGCGCCGCGCACTCCGTGGTCTTCGGCGGCTTCTCGGCGGACGCCCTCGCCACCCGCATCCAGGACGCCGACGCCAAGGTCGTCATCACCTCCGACGGCGGCTACCGGCGCGGCAAGCCGTCCGCGCTCAAGCCGGCCGTCGACGAGGCGGTCGGCAAGGCCGGCAACGTCGAGCACGTGCTGGTCGTGCGCCGGACCGGCCAGGAGGTCGCCTGGGACGACAGCCGGGACGTGTGGTGGCACGAGATCGTCGAGCGGCAGTCGGCCGAGCACACCCCGGAGGCGTTCCACGCCGAGCAGCCGCTGTTCATCCTCTACACGTCCGGGACGACGGGTAAGCCCAAGGGCATCCTGCACACCTCCGGCGGCTACCTCACCCAGACCGCGTACACCCACCACGCCGTCTTCGACCTCAAGCCGGAGACCGACGTCTACTGGTGCACGGCCGACGTCGGCTGGGTGACCGGGCACTCGTACATCGTCTACGGCCCGCTCGCCAACGGCGCCACCCAGGTCATGTACGAGGGCACCCCGGACACCCCGCACCAGGGCCGCTTCTGGGAGATCATCCAGAAGTACGGGGTGACCATCCTGTACACGGCGCCGACCGCGATCCGTACGTTCATGAAGTGGGGCGACGAGATCCCCGCGAAGTTCGATCTCAGCAGCCTGCGGGTGCTGGGCTCGGTGGGTGAGCCGATCAACCCCGAGGCGTGGATCTGGTACCGCAAGCACATCGGCGCCGACCGCACGCCGATCGTGGACACCTGGTGGCAGACCGAGACCGGCGCGATGATGATCTCCCCGCTGCCCGGTGTCACCGCGACCAAGCCCGGTTCCGCGCAGACCCCGCTGCCCGGCATCTCCGCGACCGTCGTCGACGACGAAGCCAACGAGGTCCCGAACGGCGGAGGCGGCTACCTGGTCCTCACCGAGCCGTGGCCCTCGATGCTGCGCACCATCTGGGGCGACGACCAGCGCTTCCTCGACACGTACTGGTCGCGCTTCGAGGGCAGGTACTTCGCCGGTGACGGCGCGAAGAAGGACGACGACGGCGACATCTGGCTGCTGGGCCGCGTCGACGACGTCATGCTCGTCTCCGGGCACAACATCTCGACCACCGAGGTGGAGTCCGCCCTGGTCTCCCACCCCTCGGTCGCGGAGGCGGCCGTCGTCGGGGCCGCCGACGAGACGACCGGGCAGGCCATCGTGGCCTTCGTGATCCTGCGCGGCACGGCGAACGCCGAGGACGAGGGCCTCGTCAACGACCTGCGCAACCACGTCGGCGCCACCCTCGGCCCGATCGCCAAGCCCAAGCGGATCCTGCCGGTGGCCGAACTGCCCAAGACCCGCTCCGGCAAGATCATGCGCCGGCTGCTGCGGGACGTCGCCGAGAACCGCCAGCTCGGTGACGTCACCACGCTGACGGACTCCACGGTCATGGACCTCATCCAGGCCAAGCTGCCGGCCTCGCCCAGCGAGGACTGAGCGGGTTCCTGACCACGGGGGTGTCGGGCGCGAGCGCGCGCCCGGCACCCCTTTTAGGTAAACTAAACAAAAGAGCGTGACCCTCAAGGTGTGCCGGGAAGTCTGGTCGGCGAGCAGCACTGCCCTGTCCACCGACCGGAGGTCCCCGATGCCCGCGCCCACTCGTAAGGTCCTCGGACGCCTCTCCCTCCCCGAGCGCACCTATGTCGCGGACGCGCTGCGCACCGAGACGGTCGGCGGTGTGCTGCTGCTCGTCGCCGCCGTCGCCGCGCTGGTCTGGGCGAACGTCCCCGCGCTGCACGGCAGTTACGAGAGTGTCAGCCACTACCACCTGGGCCCCGCGGCCCTCGGCCTCGACCTGTCCGTCGCACACTGGGCCGCCGACGGGCTCCTCGCGGTCTTCTTCTTCGTGGCCGGCATCGAGCTCAAGCGCGAGCTGGTCGCCGGTGACCTGAAGGACCCGAAGGCGGCCGCGCTGCCCGTGGCCGCGGCCCTGTGCGGCATGGTCGTACCCGCGCTCGTCTACACGCTCACCAACATCACCGGCGACGGCTCCCTGTCCGGCTGGGCCGTGCCCACCGCCACCGACATCGCCTTCGCGCTCGCCGTCCTCGCCGTCATCGGCACCTGGCTGCCGAGCGCACTGCGGGCCTTCCTGCTCACCCTGGCCGTCGTCGACGACCTCTTCGCGATCCTGATCATCGCGGTCTTCTTCACCGCCGACATCGACTTCGCCGCGCTCGGCGGCGCGGTCGCCGGCCTCGCGGTCTTCTGGGTGCTGCTGCGCAAGGGCGTGCGCGGGTGGTACGTCTATGTCCCGCTCGCGCTGGTGATCTGGGCGCTGATGTACAACAGCGGCATCCACGCCACGATCGCGGGCGTCGCGATGGGGCTGATGCTGCGCTGCACCCGGCGCGATGACGAGGAGCACTCCCCCGGCGAGCACATCGAACATCTCGTACGACCGCTCTCGGCCGGCCTGGCCGTCCCGCTGTTCGCCCTGTTCAGCGCGGGTGTCTCCATCTCCGGCGGCGCACTGCGTGACGTCTTCACCACGCCGGAGACGCTCGGCGTGGTCCTCGGGCTCGTCCTCGGCAAGACGCTCGGCATCTTCGGCGGGACCTGGCTCACGGCCCGCTTCACCCGGGCCTCGCTCAGCGACGACCTCGAGTGGGCCGACGTCTTCGCGGTGGCCACCCTCGCCGGGATCGGCTTCACCGTGTCGCTGCTCATCGGGGAGCTCGCCTTCGACGGCGACGCGGCGCTGACCGACGAGGTCAAGGCGGCCGTACTCCTCGGCTCGCTCACCGCGGCGACCCTCGCGACCGTGCTGCTGAAGCTGCGCAACGCCAAGTACCGCAGGCTGTACGAGGCCGAGGAGCGCGACGAGGACCTCGACGGCATTCCGGACATCTACGAGGAGGACGACCCGGCGTACCACCTGCGGATGGCGGCGATCTACGAGGGCAAGGCCGCCGAGCACCGCCGGATCGCCGAGCGCAAGACCGCCGAGCGGCTTGCCGAAGTGGCGGGCGGGGCAGGCGAGGAGGACCACCGTCGGGCATGATCTGACGGGACGGTACAAAAGACACGGCCCATGAAGTGTCACGGCCCATACAGAGTCAGCGAAGAGGGAGACCGCGATGAGCGCACCCGACGGCAGCCCGGTCGGCGCCGAACGCAGCATCGGCCAGCTGTTCGCCTCGGCGACGACCGAGATGTCGGCCCTGGTGCACGACGAGATCGCGCTGGCGAAGGCGCAGCTCAAGCAGGACGTCAAGCGGGGCGCGGTGAGCGGCGGCGCGTTCAGCGTGGCCGGCGGGGTCCTGCTGTTCTCCCTGCCGATGCTCAACTTCGCGCTGGCGTACGGCATCCGGACCTGGAGCGACTGGAACCTCGCGGTCTGCTTCCTGCTGTCCTTCGCCGCCAACGTCCTGGTCGCGCTGGTCCTCGCGCTGATCGGCGTCGTCTTCGCGAAGAAGGCGCAGAAGAGCAAGGGCCCGCAGAAGGTCGCCGCCTCGATGAAGGAGACGGCCGGGGTGCTGCAGAACGCCAAGCCGCACCCGCGTCCCGGCAACGACAACAAGGTCCTGGAGGAGCGGGTCCGGGAGACCAAGGCCATCGAGGCTGTGGCACGCTCGTCGTCATGACCGACCCCGCCACCCCTTCGGCGCAGCAGCCCGCCTCTCTCGTACGGCCCGACGGTCCCTGGACGCACCGGGACGTGGCGGCCAACGGCGCGCGCTTCCACATCGCCGAGATGGGCGACGGACCGCTCGTGATGTTCCTGCACGGCTTCCCCCAGTTCTGGTGGACCTGGCGCCACCAGCTGGAGGCGCTCGCCGAGGCCGGCTTCCGGGCCGTGGCCATGGACCTGCGCGGCGTCGGCGGCAGCGACCGCACCCCGCGCGGCTACGACCCCGCCAACCTCGCCCTGGACGTCACCGGCGTGATCCGTTCGCTCGGCGAGCCGGACGCCGCGCTCGTCGGCCACGACCTGGGCGGCTACCTGGCGTGGACGGCGGCCGCGATGCGTCCCAAGCTGGTGCGCCGGCTCGCGGTCGCCTCGATGCCGCACCCCCGGCGCTGGCGCTCGGCGATGCTCTCGGACCTCAAGCAGACGCGCGCCGGCTCCTACATCTGGGGGTTCCAGCGGCCCTGGGTGCCGGAGCGGCAGCTCACCGCGGACGACGGCGCGCTGGTCGCCGAGCTGATCCGGGACTGGTCCGGCCCGCGGCTGCCGGACGACGAGGCGGTGGAGACGTACCGCGCGGCGATGTGCATCCCCTCGACGGCGCACTGCTCGATCGAGCCGTACCGCTGGATGGTGCGCTCCCTGGCCCGGCCCGACGGGATCCAGTTCAACCGGCGCATGAAGCGGCCCGTCCGCGTGCCGACCCTGCATCTGCACGGTTCGCTCGACCCGGTGATGCGGACCAGGAGCGCGGCGGGCTCCGGGGAGTACGTCGAAGCGCCCTACCGCTGGCGGCTGTTCGACGGCCTCGGACACTTCCCGCACGAGGAGGATCCGGTCGCCTTCTCCACCGAACTGATCAATTGGCTGAAGGACCCCGAACCCGATCGGTGACCGAAAGTTCGCGCCCGGTATCCGGACCTGAACACCTGTACTTCGAACGGCCACTTGCCCGGCGCATAGGCCAATTGGGGGGCGTGGGGGTGGTTATCGACCTTGGGGCGGGGGCAGACGTCCGGGTATGGGCTGGACGCACGACTACAGTGACGCAGCACGCAATCGACGCTCGGGGGCTGCCCTGAGCCCCCACCATCAGGGCGGTGCCCCGCAACTGCCGGGCGGCACGGACCTGAGGGTGGGCATTCCGCGCATCCTGCGCCGCCGGGCCCGCTGGGTCTCGGTACGCCTGCGTCACCCCCGCGGCTGACGCGCCGCTCCTCCGACACCCCTCACAGCGCGCAGCTGTCGCTGTCCACCTGCTGGTTCGCGGTGCGCCCCTTGGCGATGTCCTCCTGGATCTCGTCCGCGGTGAGCGCGTACCCGGTGTCGGCGTCGTCGAGCGACTTCGCGAACACCACGCCGTACACCTTGCCCTGCGGGGTGAGCAGCGGGCCGCCGGAGTTGCCCTGGCGGACGGTCGCGTAGAGGGAGTAGACGTCGCGGTTGACGGTGCCGCGGTGGTAGATGTCCGGTCCGTGGGCGTCGATGCGCCCGCGCACCCGCGCGGAGCGGACGTCGTACGAGCCGTTCTCCGGGAACCCCGCGACGATCGCGCTGTCCCCGCTGGCGGCGTCCTCGGACGTGAACTGCAGCGCTGGCGCGTCCAGATCGGGCACGTCCAGGACGGCGATGTCGCGCTCCCAGTCGTAGAGGACGACCGTGGCGTCGTACTTCCTGCCCTCGCCGCCTATCTGGACCGTGGGCTCGTCGACGCCGCCGACGACGTGCGCGTTGGTCATGACACGGCGGTCGCCGAAGACGAAGCCGGTGCCCTCCAGGACCTTGCCGCAGCTCGGCGCGGTGCCCATGACCTTGACGATGGAGCGCTGGGCGCGGAGGGCGACCGCGCTGTTCGCGAGCTTCGGGTCGGGCGGCTGGACCTCCTTGATCGGTTCGTCGGAGAACGGGCTGAAGACCTGCGGGAAGCCGTTGTCCGCGAGGACCGAGGTGAAGTCCTTGAACCAGGTGTCGGCGTCGGCGGGCAGCACCTCCTGCATGCCGAGGAGCACCTTGGAACCGCGGACCTCCTTGCCGACCGTGGGCATCGTGGTCTGCGCAAGCATGGCGCCGATCAGCCAGGCGACCAGGAGCATCGCGAGGACGTTGACGAGGGCGCCGCCGGTCGCGTCCAGGGCGCGGGCCGGGGACCATGTGATGTACCGGCGGAGTTTGTTGCCGAGGTGGGTGGTCAGGGCCTGGCCGATGGAGGCGCAGACGATGACGACGACCACGGCCACGACGGCGGCGACCGTGCCGACCTCCGCGTGGTCGGTCACCGCGTCCCAGATGACGGGGAGGGTGTAGACGGCGACGAGACCGCCGCCCAGGAAACCGATCACCGACAGGATGCCCACGACGAAGCCCTGGCGGTAGCCGACGATCGCGAACCACACGGCGGCGACCAGCAACAGGATGTCCAGCACGTTCACCGGTTCGAGCCTCGCCTCATCACTTCGCGTTCACCACAGGTCCGTCGGCCGGCCGGGGCTGTCCCCGGCAAGACACAGCACGGACGCCACCCTGTCATGCGCGCCAGTCGAGCGGGACCTGCTTCTCGCGGTCCCAGGGGCGCTCCCAGCCCGCGTAGTGCAGGATCCGGTCGATGATTCCGGCGGTGAAGCCCCAGACCAGGGCCGATTCGACCAGGAATGCCGGGCCTCGGTGTCCGCTGGGGTGGACGGTCGTCGCACGGTTGTCGGGGTCCGTGAGATCCGCCACGGGGACCGTGAAGACGCGGGCGGTCTCGTTGGGATCGACGACCCCGACCGGGGTGGGCTCGCGCCACCAGCCCAGCACCGGGGTCACCACGAAGCCGCTGACCGGGATGTACAGCTTGGGCAGCACGCCGAAGAGCTGGACGCCGGACGGGTCGAGGCCGGTCTCCTCCTCGGCCTCGCGCAGGGCGGCCCTGAGCGGCCCGTCGCCCTTCGGATCACCGTCCTCCGGGTCCAGCGCGCCCCCGGGGAACGACGGCTGCCCGGCGTGCGACCTCAGTGAACTCGCCCGCTCCATGAGGAGCAGCTCGGGGCCGCGCTCACCCTCGCCGAACAGGACCAACACGGCCGACTGGCGCCCGGCGCCGTCCGCCGGCGGCAGGAAGCGGCTGAGCTGGAGCGGCTCGATCGTCTCCACGGCGTGCACCACCGGGTCCAGCCAGCTCGGCAGCCCGTCCTTGCTGAGCGCCACGCCCTTCGTACGGCTCGCCCGTGTCATCGCCACCCCCGTCGTCCTGCACACCCCAACGCCTGACGATCCCTAGATCGTTCCACCCGTCCCTCATGCACACCGGGGGTACTCGACAGACCTGAGGTGCTCGGCACACCGGGGGTGCTCGACACACCGAGCGTGCTCGGCACACCGGTCCGGCTCGGCGCCACGCTCGGGCACGAGTCTCCGGACCGGCCCGGCGCCACGCCCAGGCCCGGGTCTCCGGCTCGGCCGATCTCTCCCGGACGGCCCGGCGCCACGGCCGGCCCCGGCTCTCCGGTCCGGCCCGAGGCCACGCTCAGGCCCGGCACACCGGTCCGGCCCGACGCCATGGCCGGGCCCGGGTCTCCGGCTCGGCCGATCTCTCCCGGACGGCCCGGCACCACGCCAAGACCCGGCTCTCCGGACCGGCCCGGCGCCACGCTCGGGCACGCGTCTCCAGCCCGGCCGAGCTCTCTCGGTCGGCTCGGCGCCACGCTCAGGCACGGCTCTCCGGACCGGCCCGGCGCCACGCTCGGGCACGGCTCTCCGGACCGGCCCGGCGCCACGCTCGGGCACGGCTCTCCGGCTCGGCCCAGCTCTCCCGGTCGGCCCGGCGCCACGGCAGGCCCCGGCTCTCCGACCCGGCCCGGCGCCACGCTCGGGCACGGCTCTCCGGCTCGGCCCAGCTCTCCCGGTCGGCCCGGCGCCACGCTCAGGCACGGCACACCGGTCCGGACCAGCTCTCTGGCCCGGCAGAGTTCTCCCGGTCGGCTCAGCGCGTCAATCGGGCGGAGCTTCTCGCCGTGGCCCGGTCGGCTTGGCCGGCGCCGCGGTGCCCCGGCCGAGTCCGGCTCTCGGGCCCAGCGGCAGCCCAGGCCGGCCCGGGCAACTGGTGCCGCCGTTCCTGCCCTCACCCGGTGGCCCCCAGCGGAGGCGCGGGCTTGCCGCCCGCGTCCAGGTAGGCCTGCGGGGGGTTGAGGCGCTGGCCCGGGAAGCCGCCCTTCTCGTACTTCAGGAGCTTTCGCGCCTTCTCCGGGTCCGTCTCGCCCTCGCCGTAGGCCGGGCAGAGCGGGGCGATGGGGCAGGCGCCGCAGGCGGGCTTGCGGGCGTGGCAGATGCGGCGGCCGTGCCAGATGACGTGGTGCGACAGGTCCGTCCAGTCGCTCTTCGGGAAGAGCGCGGAGACGGCGGCCTCGATCTTGTCGGGGTCGGTCTCCTCGGTCCACTGCCAGCGCCTGACCAGCCGCATGAAGTGCGTGTCGACGGTGATGCCGGGCCGCCCGAAGGCGTTGCCGAGGACGACGAAGGCGGTCTTGCGGCCCACACCGGGCAGCGTCACGAGGTCCTCGAGCCGCCCCGGGACCTCGCCGCCGAAGTTCTCCACGAGGGCCTTGGAGAGCCCTATCACCGACTTGGTCTTGGCCCGGAAGAACCCGGTAGGCCGGAGGATCTCCTCGACCTCCTCGGGGTTGGCCGCGGCCAGGTCCTCGGGGGTCGGGTACTTGGCGAACAGCGCCGGGGTCGTCTGATTGACCCTCAGGTCGGTGGTCTGCGCGGACAGGACCGTCGCCACGATCAGCTGGAAGGGGTTCTCGAAGTCCAACTCGGGGTGGGCGTACGGGAACACCTCCGCGAGCTCGCGGTTGATGCGCCGGGCGCGGCGGACCAGGGCGGTCCGCGACTCGTTCCTCGGCGGCTTCGCGGCGACCGTCCTCGTGGCCGAAGCCTTCTTGACCGGGGCCGTCGCCTTCTTCGGGGCGACCGTCGCCTCCTTCACGGCCGCCTTCCGTGCGGGAGCCGCCGCCTTTCGCACGGGAGCGGCCTTCTCGGCCGCCTTCTTCGCCGAAGCCCTCTTCTCCACCGGAGCCTTCCCTGCCGCTTTTGCCGTTTTCTTTCCGCCCCCGGCGTCCTGTTCGCCCACAGCGGAATCCCGACGCGCAACCACCCGCCCAGCCCCCTCGGCCTGTGCTCTCACCGGCGTTTTGGACACCCGGCCAGCCTAGGGCCCGGCACTGACATCCGCCCCGGACCCCGATGACCGGCCCCCAATTGGACCCCTGCCGCTTACCCCGGGACATGTGTGCGGCATCCTTGTGACAGATCACACTGTTTGGACCGTCCGGCAAAATGGGCACCGGGTTCCCCTGGTACCAAAGGGGAACAAGATCCCATGAGCAGGTCGACAAGGAGAGAACTCGTGGACGACGTTCTGCGGCGCAACCCGCTCTTCGCGGCACTCGACGACGAGCAGTCCGCGGAACTGCGCGCCTCCATGAGTGAGGTGACGCTCGCACGTGGGGACTCCCTGTTCCACGAAGGCGACCCGGGCGACCGGCTCTACGCGGTCACCGAGGGCAAGGTGAAGCTCCACCGCACCTCCCCCGACGGTCGCGAGAACATGCTGGCCGTGCTCGGCCCCGGCGAGCTCATCGGCGAGCTGTCGCTCTTCGACCCGGGCCCGCGCACCGCGACCGCCACCGCACTGACCGAGGTCAAGCTGCTCGGCCTCGGCCACGGTGACCTCCAGCCCTGGCTGAGCGCCCGCCCCGAGGTGGCCTCGGCGCTCCTGCGCGCCATCGCGCGGCGTCTGCGCAGGACCAACGACCAGATGTCCGACCTGGTCTTCTCGGACGTGCCGGGCCGTGTGGCCCGCGCGCTGCTCGACCTCTCCCGCCGCTTCGGCGTGCAGTCCGAGGAGGGCATCCACGTCGTCCACGACCTCACGCAGGAGGAGCTGGCCCAGCTGGTCGGCGCCTCCCGCGAGACGGTCAACAAGGCCCTCGCGGACTTCGCCCAGCGCGGCTGGCTGCGCCTGGAGGCCCGTGCGGTGATCCTCCTGGACGTCGAGAGGCTCGCCAAGCGCTCGCGCTGAGCACCGGTCGTCGTACGACGTCGAAGGGCCCTGCCGTACGGCGGGGCCCTTCTCGTGTCGCCGGATCGCCGGATCGCCGCACTGACCGACCTGACCGGTACCGGCGACGGATGATCGCCACAGCTCCCCGCTCCCGCGGCACTTCGCGCCGCCCACCCTTTCCCTACCCGGCGGTGACCACGTTCGGCCCCACACGGGCCGCCCAGGGCCGTAAATGAGCCGTCCCCGGGTCGGCCGCCGGGCAGAGTGATCCCATGGCCGCCGAAACAGTTCCTCCCCCCGCCCCCAAGGGACTCGACGCCCAGGGCTTCATCGAGCGCGAGGGCTCCCTCGGACGGATCCCGCAGCCCTTCCGCCCGGTCGTCGCCGCCGCCCGCGACCGGGTGCTCGACCTGTTCGGGCCGCGGCTGCACAGCGCCTACCTCTACGGCTCGGTCCCGCGCGGCACCGCGCGCGTGGGCCACAGCGACCTCGACCTCCTGCTGGCGTTGCGGGACGAGCCGACCGACGCGGACCGGGAGGGCGTACGGGAACTCGGGGAGGCGCTCGACAAGGAGTTCCCGCAGATCGACGGGGTCGGAACGCTGCTGTACAGCCGCGATCTCCTGCTGAGCGACCTGGAGCGCCACGACCTGGGCTGGTTCGTGGCCTGTCTGTGCACCCCGCTGCTCGGCGACGACCTGGCGGAGTACCTCCCCCGCTACCGCCCCGACTCCCTCCTGGCCCGCGAGACCAACGGCGACCTCGACCTCCTGCTCCCCCGCTGGCGGGAACGGATCGGGACGGCGGACTCGGACGGGGCCCGGACCCGCCTGGTGCGTTTCCTGTCCCGCCACCTGGTCCGCACCGCGTTCACCCTGGTCATGCCCCGCTGGAACGGCTGGACGAGCGACCTGGGCGAGATGGCGGAGGTCTTCGCCGCGTACTACCCCGAGCGCGCCGAGCAGCTGAGGGCGGCGGCCGCCCTCGGCCACGCCCCGACCGCCGACCCGGACGTGCTGCGCGCGTACGTCGACGATCTGGGCCCCTGGCTGGCGGACGAGTACACGCGCGTGCACGGCACGAAGACCCCTAGATGAGCCCGTGCTCCTCCAGGTACTCGAGCTGGGCCCGCACCGAGAGCTCGGCGGCGGGCCAGAGCGACCGGTCCACATCCGCGTACACGTGTTCGACCACGGCAGCGGGTGTCCGGTGTCCGTCCTCCACGGCCGTCTCGACCTGGGCGAGCCGATGGGCCCGGTGGGCGAGATAGAACTCCACGGCGCCCTGGGCGTCCTCCAGGACGGGCCCGTGGCCCGGCAGGACGGTGTGGACGCCGTCGTCGACCGTCAGGGACCTCAGCCGCCTCAGGGAGTCCAGATAGTCGCCCAGGCGGCCGTCGGGATGGGCCACGACGGTCGTGCCGCGCCCGAGGATGGTGTCACCGGTCACGACGGCCTGATCGGCCGGGAGATGGAAGCACAGCGAGTCGGCGGTGTGCCCGGGCGTCGGGACCACCCTCAGCTCCAGCCCGCCGACCCGCACCACGTCACCCGCGCCGAGCCCTTCGTCCCCCAGACGCAGCCCGGGGTCAAGGGCCCGCACCCTGGTACCGGTCAGGGCGGCGAAACGGGCGGCGCCTTCGGCGTGGTCGGGGTGGCCGTGGGTGAGCAGGGTGAGCGCGATCCGCTTGCCTGCGGTCGTGGCGGTGTCGACGACGGCCCGCAGATGTCCCTCGTCGAGCGGACCGGGATCGACCACGACCGCCAGTTCGGAGTCCGGCTCCGACAGGATCCAGGTGTTGGTGCCGTCCAGGGTCATCGCGGAGGCGTTGGGCGCGAGGACGTTGACGGCTCGCGCGGTGGCGGGGCCCGAGAGGACCCCGCCCCGCGGCTGGCCGGGGAGGGCTGCGGCGTCGGTCATGCGGAGGCTCCACCGGTCGGGATGTGTTTGGTGAACTCGTCGTGCCCCGGCCAGGACAGCACGATCTCGCCGTCCACCAGCCGGGCCTGCGCGAGCACAGGGGTCAGGTCACGGTCGGGCGCGGCGGCGAGCGCGTCGGCGGCGGTGCCGTAGGGGATGAGCTGCCGAAGGGTGGCGATGGTGGGCGGCATCATCAGCAGCTCGCCCTTGTCGTAGCCGTCCGCCGCGTCCTGGGGCCGGATCCACACCGTGCGGTCGGCCTCGGTGGAGGCGTTGCGGGTGCGCTGCCCCTCGGGAAGGGCGGCGACGAAGAACCAGGTGTCGTAGCGGCGGGGTTCGAACTCGGGTGTGATCCAGCGCGTCCAGGCCCCGAGGAGGTCCGACCTGAGCACGAGCCCCCGGCGCTCCAGGAACTCCGCGAAGGACAGCTCCCGGGCCACCAGGGCGGCCCGGTCCGCCTCCCACTCAGCACCCGTGGTGTCACCGACCACCGTCTCGGGCGTCGCACCGGCGAGCAGGACGCCGGCCTCCTCGTACGTCTCCCGCACGGCCGCGCAGACGATCGCCTGCGCCGTCGTCTCGTCCACCCCGAACCGAGCCGCCCACCACGCGCGCGTGGGGCCCGCCCAGTGGATCTGGTGCTCGTCGTCACGGGGGTCGACGCCGCCGCCGGGGTAGGCGTAGGCACCGCCGGCGAAGGCCATCGAGGCCCGCCTGCGCAGCATGTGCACGACGGTCCCGGCCGGGCCGTCCTTCAGCAGCATCACGGTGGCGGCGCGTCTGGGCACCGCCGGTACCAGCGTGCCGTCCGCGAGCGCGCGGATACGGTCCGGCCATTCCGCTGGGTACCACTGCCCGTTTGCCATGGCCGGAGGCTAACTCCTGGCGCGCGGATGTTCGAGACCAGGTTGCGTCCGGTTGCCGGGCGACCGCGGGTCCGTCGTGGCTGGTCGCGCAGTTCCCCGCGCCCCTGGGTGGGACATGTGGACGCTCGTGCAGACGCGGACGGCGGCAAGGGGACGGGGTGGGGGGTGTCCGCCCGCAGCGGCCGGCGTCCGGCACAGGGGACAGTAAAAGGGGCCGAGCCGCCGGACCGAGGACGGATACCCCCCACCCCGGCACCGACCCCACCACCGGACCGCACGCGCTACAGAAGCCCCCAGAGACCGCAACGGGCCGCCGCAGGCACTCAGGGGCGCGGGGAACTGCGCAAAACGCCCGCCCCCACCGGGCCGGCGGTGTCACGACGAGGCCAGTTCCACCTGAACCTCGACCTCGACCGGCGCGTCCAGCGGCAGCACAGCCACCCCCACCGCACTGCGCGCGTGCACGCCCGCCTCGCCAAGCACCTCGCCCAGCAACTCGCTCGCCCCGTTGATCACACCCGGCTGGCCCGTGAAGTCCGAGGCCGACGCCACGAACCCCACGACCTTCACCACGCGCGCGATCCGGTCCAGATCACCGGCCACGGACTTCACCGCGGCCAGCGCGTTCAGCGCGCACGTGCGGGCCAGCGCCTTCGCCTCCTCGGCCGTGACCTCCGCGCCCACCTTCCCGGTGACCGGAAGCTTGCCGTCGACCATGGGCAGCTGACCGGAGGTGTACACGTACACCCCCGACTGCACGGCCGGCTGGTATGCGGCCAGCGGCGGCACGACGTCCGGCAGCGTCAGCCCCAGCTCCGCGAGCCGCGCCTCGACCGCCCCGCTCACGCCGCCTTCTCCCGCTTCAGGTACGCCACCAGCTGCTCGGGGTTGTTCGGCCCGGGCACGACCTGCACGAGCTCCCACCCGTCCTCGCCCCAGGTGTCCAGGATCTGCTTCGTGGCGTGGACGAGCAGCGGCACGGTCGCGTATTCCCACTTCTTGGTCATGCGGCCGACTTTAGCCGCTGCTCACCCACAGCCCGCGCCCGCGTTATCCACAGCCTCCTGCTTAGGTTCGCCCTCGACTGGTTACGCTCGAATACGTGAGCAGGCTCCAGGTCGTCAGCGGCAAGGGCGGGACCGGAAAGACGACGGTCGCCGCAGCCCTCGCGCTGGCCCTCGCCACCGAGGGGAAGCGGACGCTTCTCGTCGAGGTGGAGGGTCGCCAGGGAATCGCGCAGCTCTTCGAAACGGAGGCGCTGCCCTACGAGGAGCGGAAGATCGCCGTCGCTCCGGGGGGCGGGGAGGTGTACGCACTGGCCATAGACCCCGAACTGGCCCTTCTGGACTACCTCCAGATGTTCTACAAACTCGGCGGAGCGGGACGCGCCCTGAAGAAGCTCGGCGCGATCGACTTCGCGACCACCATCGCGCCCGGCCTCAGGGACGTCCTCCTGACCGGCAAGGCGTGCGAGGCGGTCCGCCGCAAGGACAAGTCCGGCCGCTTCGTCTACGACTACGTCGTGATGGACGCGCCCCCCACCGGCCGCATCACCCGCTTCCTGAACGTCAACGACGAGGTCGCCGGACTCGCCAAGATCGGCCCGATACACAATCAGGCGCAGGCCGTGATGCGGGTGCTGAAGTCCAAGGAGACGGCCGTCCACCTGGTGACCCTCCTGGAGGAGATGCCCGTCCAGGAGACCGCGGACGGCATCGCCGAACTGCGGGCCGCCCACCTGCCCGTGGGCCGGATCGTCGTGAACATGGTGCGCCCGGAGGTGTTGGACGGCACCGACCTGGAACTCGTACGGACCACACAGCGTTCAGCGGTGGCGAAGGCGCTGTCCTCGGCCGGACTCGGCGGCGCCCGCCGCGGGGGCAACGCCGAGAAGCTGGTCGATCCGCTGATCCAGCAGGCCGAGGAGTACGCCGAGCGGTACGACCTGGAGCACGAACAGCGCTCCGTGCTCGGCGAGCTGGGGCTGCCGCTGCACGAACTGCCCTTGCTGACCGAGGGCATGGACCTGGCGGGTCTGTACGAACTGGCCACCGAGCTGCGGAAGCAGGGGATGTCATGAGCCCGGACGCCGACGCGCACGACCGGCACCACCGTCTTTCTCCCGCCCCCGTGCTCGATCTCGATCCCCTGATCGACGATCCGGGCACCCGCATCGTGGTGTGCTGCGGCTCCGGCGGTGTCGGCAAGACCACGACCGCGGCGGCCCTCGGCCTGCGCGCGGCCGAGCGGGGCCGCAAGGTCGTCGTCCTCACCATCGACCCGGCCCGCCGGCTCGCCCAGTCGATGGGCATCGACTCGCTGGACAACGTCCCGCGCCGGGTCAAGGGTCTCGACGACTCCGCGAGCGGTGAGCTGCACGCGATGATGCTCGACATGAAGCGCACCTTCGACGAGATCGTCGAGGCGCACGCGGACGCCGAGCGGGCGGCCGCGATCCTGAACAACCCGTTCTACCAGTCGCTCTCGGCGGGCTTCGCGGGCACGCAGGAGTACATGGCGATGGAGAAGCTCGGGCAGTTGCGGGCCCGGGACGAGTGGGACCTGATCGTCGTCGACACGCCTCCCTCGCGTTCCGCCCTCGACTTCCTAGACGCGCCGAAGCGGCTCGGCTCCTTCCTCGACGGCAGGCTCATCCGGCTGCTCACCGCCCCGGCCAAGCTGGGCGGACGGGCGGGGATGAAGTTCCTGAACGTCGGGATGTCGATGATGACCGGCACCCTCGGCAAGCTGCTGGGCGGTCAACTCCTCAAGGACGTCCAGACGTTCGTGGCCGCGATGGACACGACGTTCGGCGGGTTCCGCACGCGCGCGGACGCGACGTACAAGCTGCTTCAGGCACCCGGGACGGCGTTCCTGGTGGTCGCGGCCCCGGAGCGGGACGCGCTGCGCGAGGCCGCGTACTTCGTGGAGCGGCTGGCCGCGGAGCGCATGCCGCTCGCCGGTCTGGTGCTCAACCGCGTCCACGGCAGCGGCGCCGACCGGCTCTCGGCCGAGCGGGCGCTCGCCGCCGCGGAGAACCTGGAGGCCGCGGAAAATCTTGAAGAGCCTCGCATTGTCGATCAGGAGGGCGGGAAAGCTGGACTTCGTAACTCTCCCGACACGTACGGCAGTTCAGAATCTCCCGCTTCCGAGGCCCCGGCTCCTGACGAAGGCTCCCCCGCCGACCCGCAGAACCCGAGCTCGAAGCACACGGAGAAGGAGCGGCCGGCCCCAGGGGCTGACCGGTCCGTCGACCAGCTCACCGCGGGCCTGCTGAGGCTGCATGCGGATCGTATGCAGCTGCTCTCCCGTGAACAGCGCACGCGTGACCGCTTCACCGCGCTCCACCCCGAGGTGGCGGTGGCCGAAGTGGCCGCGCTGCCCGGGGATGTGCATGACCTCGCGGGGCTGCGGGACATCGGAAACCGGCTCGCGGCCGGGCGGCCGGAGCTGCCCGGGACCGCGACGGACTGACCGGGCTCCGAGCTCGGCGGCCCGAGGGGTACCACCGAGGTCCGAGGTCCGCAGGGCGTCCCCCGAAGGTCCGCAGAATGGCCCACGCCGGAGGTGATCCACCTCGGAGGTGACCCACCTCTGATCCGCCGTCGAGGGGTGTCCCTCGTCGTCGAGGGGTGTCCCCGTCCCGCTCAGCTCACCGCCGCGTAGTTCTCGTAGATCTCGTCGTCCTCGAGGGGCAGGATCCCGACCCCTCGCTCGTACTCGACGCGCGCCGTCTCCAGCAGCCTGCGCCACGACGTGACCGTCGGCCGCCGGCGCAGCAGGGCGCGGCGCTCGCGCTCTGTCATGCCTCCCCACACGCCGAACTCGACGCGGTTGTCCAGCGCGTCGGCGAGGCACTCCGTGCGCACCGGACATCCGGTGCACACCGCCTTCGCCCGGTTCTGCGCTGCTCCTTGAACGAACAGTTCATCCGGATCGGTAGTGCGGCAGGCCGCCTGCGCACTCCAGTCGACTACCCAGCCCATACCGGCGCCGTCCTCTCCCGAATCGAGGCTCCCCCACGGCGGCAGCGGCATATTCACCGCCGCCAGTTGAGGACGTTACGGAAGGCAGGCACAGCGCAACACCCCCTTCGGGCCCAATCTTGAATGGCCCGAACGGACTATGCGTAAGCGGCAGATCACCCGGGGGAGTGAGCCCGCGACATACGTGACTATCCCGGCATACCAGGACGCTTGTCTTGCGTCACAACGGGCACCTGATGACACACGAGGCGGATTCGGACACGCCCCCACCAAAAAAGTCGGGGAACTTCCGGAACGATTCGGGGTCGCCGGACGTATTGATACGTGGCCCTACTGCTGTGACAGTTGAGAGCAGCTTAGGCCAACGCCTGTGCGCGTGTCCGGCGAATGAGAAGGTAGGGCGCTTCTGTCGTCATGCCCGCTCCGACGCGGTCGAGCCCGCTTCCGTCGCCATGCCGTGACATGGGCTCCCCCTGAACGCTCATGAGTACGGATTAGGCTGCCCCTATGTCGAAGAAGCGCTCGGGCGGCGGTCTGTCGCCCACGCAGCAGGCCGCCAAGTTCCTCGGTGTCAGTGTCCTCGCGGGAGCGGTGATGGCCGGCATCGCGCTGCCCGCGGCCGGCGCACTGGGGCTCGCGGCCAAGGGGTCGGTGGAGAGTTTCGACGAGCTCCCGACCAACCTGAAGACCCCGCCGCTGAGCCAGCGCACCACCATCCTCGACAGCGAGGGCGGCACCATCGCCACGGTGTACTCGCGCGACCGCACGGTGGTCGACCTCAAGGACATCTCGCCGTACATGCAGAAGGCGATCGTCGCGATCGAGGACTCGCGCTTCTACCAGCACGGCGCGGTCGACCTGAAGGGCGTCCTGCGCGCGCTCAACAAGAACGCCCAGAGCGGCGGCGTCGCCCAGGGCGCCTCCACGCTCACCCAGCAGCTCGTGAAGAACGTCGCGGTGGAGGAGGCCGGTGACGACCCGACGAAGGTCGCCGAGGCCACCCAGCAGACCATCGG
Organism: Streptomyces sp. SAI-135; assembly: GCF_029893805.1. Lineage (NCBI taxonomy): Bacteria > Bacillati > Actinomycetota > Actinomycetes > Kitasatosporales > Streptomycetaceae > Streptomyces > Streptomyces sp. SAI-135. The sequence continues at coordinate 5,067,380 of NZ_JARXYP010000002.1, read as the reverse complement.
CCGCAAGATCCGCGAGCTGAAGTACGCGATCCAGCTCGAAGAGGAACTCGGCAAGAAGAAGATCCTCGAGAACTACCTGAACATCACGTTCTTCGGCCAGCAGGCCTACGGCGTCGAGGCCGCCTCCCAGCGTTACTTCTCCCGGCACGCCAAGGACCTCAACCTGGAGCAGTCGGCGCTGCTCGCGGGCATCGTCCAGTCCCCCAGCCGCTACGACCCCGTCAACGACGAGGCCGAGGCGACCAAGCGGCGCAACACCGTGCTCCAGCGCATGGCCGAGGTCGGTGACGTCTCGCAGGCGGAGGCCGACAAGGCCAAGGAGCAGCCGCTGGGCCTCAAGGTCAGCAAGCCGAAGAACGGCTGCATCACCGCGGTCAAGGGCGCCGGCTTCTTCTGCGACTACGTCCGCGAGGTCTTCCTGACCGACCCGGTCTTCGGCAAGACCAAGGAGGCGCGGGCCAAGGTCTGGAACCAGGGAGGCCTGACGATCCGGACCACCATGGACCCGCAGGCCCAGAAGTCGGTGCAGAACTCCATCAAGGAGCACGTCTACCAGGACGACGACGTGGCCACCGCGGCCACCATCGTCCAGCCCGGCACCGGCAAGATCCTGGCGATGGGCCAGTCGCGGCCGTACGGCATCAACGTCAAGAAGAACGAGACGACGATCAATCTCTCGGTCAACGGCTCCATGGGCGGCGGCGCGGGCTACCAGCCCGGTTCGACGTTCAAGCCGATCGTGGCCGCGGCCGCCATAGAGGGCGGTACTCCGGCGACGCAGATCTACCCCTCGCCGTACAAGATGGACTACCCGGCCCCGGTCCAGGCCTGCAACGGCAAGGTCTGGAACGAGAAGGGCGTCCCGGTCGAGAACGAGAACTCCTCCGAGACCGGCCCGTACGACATGAAGACCGCGACGGCGAAGTCGGTCAACACCTACTACGTGTCGTTGATCAGCGACATCGGCATCTGCCCGGTGACGGAGATGGCCGCGAAGATGGGCGTCCAGCGCGCCGACGGCCGCAAGATCCAGCAGGCCCCGTCGATCGCCCTGGGCACCCAGGAGATGTCCCCGCTGACCATGGCGAACGCGTACGCGACCTTCGCCTCGCGCGGGATGTACTGCACCCCGGTCGCCATCGAGTCGATCACCCAGCGGGCCGGCGAGAAGTCGAAGTCCCTCCAGGTCCCGAAGTCGACCTGCTCGCGGGCGATGTCGGAGAACACCGCGGACACCATCAACACGCTCCTGAAGGGCGTGGTCGAGGACGGCACGGGTTCCCAGGCGGGCCTCGGCCCCAGCCGTGACAGCGCGGGCAAGACGGGTACGACCGACGAGCGCTACGCGGCCTGGTTCGTGGGCTACACGCCGAACATGGCCGGCGCGGTCTGGGTCGGCGACCCCGCCCACAAGCGCCAGATGAAGAACATCACCATCGGCGGCGTCGGCTACGGCAAGGTCTTCGGTGGCGAGGTCCCCGGCCCGATCTGGCGCGACATGATGAGCGGCGCCCTGGAGGGCAAGGAAGCCCCGCAGTTCAACACCGTCTACATCCCGGACATGCCGAAGAAGGAGGACCCCGGCAAGGGCGACGACGACGGCGACAACGGCGACAACCGCGGGAACGACAACGGCGGCAACGACAACGGCGGGAACGACGGTGGCAACACCACCTTCCCGACGCCGAGCTTCTCCATCCCGGAGGGCTTCATCCAGGGCACGAACAACGGGAACGGCAACGGGGGTGGGCGCGGCTGACGTCCGCACCGCCCTGCACGAATGAGAGCCCGGCCCCGCGCATTCAGCGGGGCCGGGCTCTCGTACGCCTGTGGGATGCCGTACTCAGCCGGCCAGGTGCTTCTTGACCGCGGCGGCGACGCGGCCGCCCTCGGCGAGGCCCGCGACCTTCGGGTTCACGATCTTCATGACGGCGCCCATGGCCCGCGGCCCCTCGGCCCCGGCGGCCTTCGCCTCCGCGACGGCCTGGGCGACGACGTCGTTCAGCTCCTCGTCGCTGAGCTGCTTCGGCAGGTACTCGGCGAGCACCTCGCCCTCGGCCTTCTCCCGCTCGGCGGACTCGGCGCGACCACCCTGCGCGAAGGCGTCCGCGGCCTCACGGCGCTTCTTCGCCTCCTTGGCGATCACCTTGAGCACCTCGGCGTCGGAGAGCTCACGCTTCTCCTTGCCCGCGACCTCCTCGTTGGTGATCGCGGCGAGCGTCATGCGGAGCGTCGAGGAGCGCAGCTCGTCGCGCCCCTTGATCGCGGCGTTGAGGTCTTCCTGCAGCTTCGACTTGAGCGTGGTCATGGGATTGATTGTCGCAGGTGCGGGGTGAGGGGCGCCCGCGCATTTACCGGGCGGTGGGCGCCCGGTCGGGGAGGTCTTCGTGATCTGACACGATGGAGGCATGCGCGCGCGATACGGAGTTCCCCTGGGAATCGCGGCGGTTGGCGCCGCCGGTCTCGTCTACTCGGCTGGTTTCGAAGCCCGTTCCTTCCGGCTGCGACGAGTGACGGTCCCCGTCCTGCCGCCCGGCATGCGCCCCCTGCGGGTGCTCCAGGTCTCCGACATCCACATGGTCGGCGGCCAGCGCAAGAAGCAGCGCTGGCTGCGCTCACTGGCGGGCCTGCGCCCGGACTTCGTGATCAACACGGGCGACAACCTGTCGGACCCGGACGGCGTGCCCGAGGTCCTGGACGCGCTGGGCCCGCTGATGGAGTTCCCGGGCGCGTACGTCTTCGGCTCCAACGACTACTACGGCCCCAAGTTCCGCAACCCCGCCCGCTACCTGTTCGAGAAGGCCCAGGGCCGCCACGGCCTGAACGGCAACGCCCCGGCGGTAGGGGTCGTCCACAACCCGTGGGAGAACCTGCGGGACGGTTTCGACGCGGCGGGCTGGCAGAACCTCACGAACACACGGGGCACGCTGAAGATCGAGGGCGTGTCGGTGGAGCTGACCGGCCTGGACGACCCGCACATCAAGCGGGACCGCTACGCCGAGGTGGCCGGCGGCCCGTCCGGCGCGGCCGACTTCTCGATGGGCCTGGTGCACGCGCCGTACCTGCGCGCCCTGGACGCGTTCGCCGCCGACGGCTACCCGCTGATCCTGGCCGGTCACACCCACGGCGGCCAGATCTGCCTTCCCTTCTACGGCGCCTTCGTCACCAACTGCGATCTCGACACCGACCGCGTGAAGGGCCTGTCCCGGCACACGGCGGAGGGCAGGACGTCGTATCTGCACGTGTCGGCGGGCTGCGGCACGAGCCGCTACACGCCGGTTCGTTTCGCGTGCCCGCCCGAGGTGACGCTGTTGACGCTGGTGGGCCGGGAGTAGAGGGCGTTCACCCGCCCAGCTCGTCACCCGACCAGCTCGCCCACATCGCCCCTTTTGCCGGTTTTGCCTAACGTGAAGGCATGACCGCGCCGATACCGAAGGACCTCCCGGACCTCCCCGCCCTCCCGGGAATGCCCACCTTCCTGCCCTCGCCCGTCCCCGCCACGGCGGTGGTGGCTCCCGTACGCCACCCCGTGGCCGCCGCCTTCCGCGTGCTGGTGGCTCTGACGGCCGCGGGGGCCGTGACCGTCGAACTGCTCCTGAGCAGCGCGGTGCGCACCCTGAGCTATTTCTCGGTCCAGAGCATGATCCTGCTGGCGCTGGTGCTCCTGCCGTCGGCCCGCAGAGCGTGGACAGCCCGCCGCCCCGTGTCGTCCGCATGGACGGGTGCGGCCCTGCTCTACGTCGTGATCACGGCCCTGGTGCACCACGTACTGCTGGCGAACGCGTCGAGCCCCTTCCTCCTGACCGGAGAGGCGGCGCACCCGACCGGCTGGCACGCGGTGACCGCCCACCTCATGCACACGGCGATCCCCGCGGCGGCACTGGCGGACTGGCTCCTGCTGACGCCCCCCGGCCGCCTGCACCTGCGCCAGGCGGCGACCTGGCTGCTGTACCCCCTGGCGTACCTGCTGTTCTCCTTCCTCCGAGGCGAACTGATCCCCCCGGGCACACCGGGCCGCTACCTCTATCCCTTCCTGGACGTCGACCTCCACGGCTACAAGAACGTCCTCGGCAACGCCCTCCTCCTCGGCCTCTCCTTCTACGCTCTCGCGATCCTCCTGGTCGCCCTCGACCACGTCCGCCCGAACCCCATCCGCCACCGCGCCAAAACCGGATTTCGTCTCCAGCCACCGGTGGGCTAAAGTAAACGACGTCGCCGCGACGAGCAGCGACGATCGGGGTGTAGCGCAGCTTGGCAGCGCGCTTCGTTCGGGACGAAGAGGTCGTGGGTTCAAATCCCGCCACCCCGACAGCCGAAACACCAGATCAGGGCCAGGTACTCAAGCGAGTACCTGGCCCTGATCTGCGTTGCGGGTCTAACTGAGTGGATAAGGGCTCGGGTCGCGCTTGAGGATGCCGTCCATGACCACGGCGCCGGTCTGGATCAAGGGCCGGATCTGCTTCCGGTAGACCTCATCGGTGACCGCCGGAGCTGCGCGATCTCGTCTCCAGCACGGACGAGACCGCTCTCGTGCACGACGAGTGATTGTGGGACCGCTTGCCGGATTCGGTCAGCCGTCCAAGCTCAGGCCGGCGGTTGGAGGAGGCCGAGTGGTTCCAAAGCGGGGACGAGAACGTGATCATCGTCCAGGTCGTCGGTGAAGCAGGGGTGGAGTGATCTCAGGGGTGTGCTGGGGGACATCCCCGATGCGGCGGGCCACGACATCCGGTGGACTGGCACTCGCCTGCGCCTCTCGACCAGAAAGCAAAGCATGAATACGACAGTTGAATGGATCCGAGCCGACGAGCGACTCCCCTACGACGGTGCCGGCATCCTCGCAGCCGTGACCGGTCGCTATCCGGGCGAGCAGGAGGATGGCCCCGAGTCGCTCTCCGGGCAGGAGTTCTGGCTGGTACTCCCGATGTACTTCCGTCGCATCCATCCGGTGGAGGAAACCGGAGAGATCATCGAGAACTGCTTTTACGACTCCGACGGCGTGGTCCGCTTCCCCATCGGTGGGCCGACCTGCGAGGAAATGGTCACGCACTGGGCCGAAATGCCGAGCCTTCCCGGCATGGACGTACAGCGCGTCTACGGCAAGGACGTAGGACGTGCGCTTCGCGCCCTGCCCCCTTCCACGTGAAGCCAGAGCTCTCGGCCCGCCCTGGGACCAGGCGCTACGCCACAGTTGCCTCCGCTTTGCAGGCCGGTAACTGCGTGACAACGCCGACGAACAACGGCGGACAGGTACCCGCGCGGCGGGTCAAGTCGACGCTGCCGTCACTATGCCCAGCAGGGTCAGGGTGTAGAACGCCGTGGCCCAGGTCAGGGCATGGCGGATGCAGCGGTATTTGGTCCAGGCGATCCGGGAGAGGAACGCCAGTTGGTTCAGGTCGCGGGACATGGGGTCGGTGCGGGTGAGCGTGCGTTCCAGTTGGGCCGGGGACGTGGTCAGTCTCGCGTCGCCGAAGTAGTGGGTGCGGGACCGTCGGGGGTGGCCGAGTCGTGGGGTCACCGCCAGGCCCAGCAGGACCAGCGCCGGGGCACAGGCGGCGCAGCCCGCCCAGAGCAGGAGCTGGGGGACGATCGGGTACTGCCGCGGGGCGATCACGCCGCTGCCGATCGCGCCGAGGAGGGCGGTCAGGGTCGCGCCCAGGGACGCCAGCAGGAGGCCGGCCTTGTTGTCGGCCCTCACCAGTTCCTCGCGGGCCTCCAGGAGCAGGACCCTGGCCAGTTGTGCGCCACGGGTCGGGGTTGAGGTCGGGGTCGGGTTCGTGTCGCCTCCGGGTGTGGTCATGGCTCCCTCCGCCTTTCCGTCCGGGGTGGACGGCCACCCCGGTGTGCGGGGCGGCCGTCCGGCTGTCTGCGTCAGACGTTCGACGAGCGGCGGATCTCGTCCTCCAGGGCGTTCACCGCCTGCCGCACCCGGATGTTCATCGCCGCCGTGTGCTCCCGGAACGCCGCCTCCGACTCGGCACGGTGGCGGCGGACCTCCTGTTCGATGGCGTCCTGGGCGATCTCCAGGTTGGCCGCGGCCCGGCGCTCGGAGAGCCGGATCTCCTCGCTGTGGAGCTTGACCGCGCTGTTGCTCTCGCCGGTGAGCATCCGGTCGTACGCGGTCTCGCCGCTCAGGTACTTCACCAGGACGGGAAGCACGTCGAGGAAGACGAACAGCATGCGGACCAGCCAGATGCCCACGAACAACACCGGGTTCCCGCCGGCGAGTTCGTCAAGCGCCCGGATCCGTTCCAGGACACCGATCTCCTTCTGCTTGGCGCGTTCCTCCTCCAGCCGCCGCTCTATGCCCTCGGCCCGGGTCCGCAGGAAGGCACCGCGTGACGAGGTCAGGGCGGCCTCGATCGCCGAGATGCGGCTGTTCATGCCGGCGAGTCGCTTCTCGTTCTCACTGGTGCGGTGCGTGGTGCGGTAGTCGTGCGCCTTCTCGCGCAGGCGCAGGCATTCGGACGTCCGCTGGTACAGGCCGGTGGCGGCCATGCGGACCAGCCGGCGGCACTCGTCCCGTACTTCGGAGTCGATGCCCTCCAGCCTGGCGGTGTCCTGGTCCACCCGCTTCTGCAGGGTGGTGGCGTCCGAGCGCAGGGCGGCCAGTTCCTCGGCCCGTTCGCCGGGGGTCGCGCCGAAGGAGAGGACGTACGTCCTGTCGCAGCCCTGCGGGGAGGCCGTCCGCGTCGTGGAAGGTACGGGGTTGCAGCGGACCAGATTCGTCCGCAGCCGGTCGACGGCATCCGTGCGTTCGTCCGCGACATGTTCCTCGATGGCCGTCTGGAAGATGCGCAGCACCAGCGGCTCGGCGATCACCGCGCCGAGCATCAGGGCGATCACCAGACGGGTGAGGAGGGGCCCGACCCGGCGCCGGGCGTTCGGCTGCGGAGTGACCAGCCAGCGGTCCAGGTTGAGCACGAACAGCATCCAGATGACCGTCGGGAGCAGCGCCACGAGCGACACCCTGCCGAGTGCCTCGGTCGCGAAGTTCCACATGGAGAACGCCGCGATCACGGACGTGCCGAGCACCACGCCGCCGAGCGCCGTGTACTTGCTCCGCTCGTACCGGACCCTGGCCAGGAGCTCCTCGTCGACTCCGGTCAGGGTGCGCAGCCGGCGCCCGGCGTCGAGGTCGAAGGGCAGGCCGGGGAGTCGGGCGGGGGCCTCATCGCGTCCGCGCGGGCCGTTCGCCGGGTCCGTTGCCGGCGTCCGGTTCGTCGGGGAGTCAGTCAACGAGATCGTCCTCGTCCTTGACGTAACCGCCCTGCGGGTCGCCGGATCCGTCCCGGCCCGCCATCGTGCGGCCCGGGCGGTCCTGTCCCGACTCGACCATGCGGGGCGTCTCGGCGGCGGGGCCCACGCCGGGCGCGGCCTGCCCGCCCGTCTCCCGCAGGACCTGTTCCAGGACCTGGTGGTAGTCGACGTACTCGCTGCCGCTCATCTGCCGCAGCAGCGTCAGCAGCATGTCGCGGCGGATCTGCGCCTCAGCCGTCTCCCGTGTCTGCGCGTGCGCCCGCTCCGCGGTCTCGGCCGTGCGGCGGTGGGCCGTTTCCTCGGCGGTGATCCGGTGGATGCGGGCCGCCGCCTCGGTGAGGTCGATCTCCTTGCGGGCGATGCCGAAGGCGTCCACGTGGTCGGATCCCTGGGAGAGCAGTTCCGCGATCCGCAGCGCGTCCTGGGTCTCGAAGTCCTGCTGCCCGCGCTGGAGTTCCCAGGCGCGCCGCTCGTCCCGCAGTTTCTGCTCCCAGTTGCGCAGATCGTCCGAGGCGTGCACCTCGGCGCTGACGAACTCGACGGTCATGCCCGCGACGCGCGGCGGCACGATCGCGCTGTAGGCGGTCATCCGGTGGCCGACCTCGGTGCGCACCGCGTTGATCTCCTCCACGCGGTGCCCGGCGCTCACCCTCGGCAGGTCGCTGTCGCCCATCAGGTAGGCGCGCAGGGGGACGGTGACGTCGATGACGCCCTGCCGTGCGACGACGACCGGGTCGGTCACCTGGCAGGTGAAGGACGCCCGCAGCGTGAAGTTGTCCGCCTCGCTCAGCGAGGGCAGCGGACGGTCCACGTCGACCAGGCGCGCCCGGGTGTCCACCAGGCTGACCGACGAGGCGTCGAGCACGTCGGGGTGGGCCGGGTCGAAGACCATGCCCTCGGGGAACGTGCGGTAGTTCCCGCCGACCCGGAAGACGTGGACCGCGCCCGGGGGCAGCGGCGGCACGTCCTCGCGGCGGCGGCGCCGAGCCCACCAGGTGCCCTGGACCGTGGCCAGGATGTGCTCGGCTATGACCGGGTAGTTCACTTGCTTCGGCCTCCTCGGGCGGAAGGGAAGGGCGGGGTGGAGATGAAGGACGCCAGGGAGCGCCGGGACGCTGCCGGCACCCGGCCGCGCAGTGATCCGACGAGCACCTGCGCCAGCTGGTGGGTGCCGGGGACCGCGTAGTCGGGGTGGTTCAGGGCGATGGACAGGTGGCGGCACAACGCCGCCCACTGCTGCGCGGTCATGGCGTCGCGCATGGCTTCGCCGAGTTCGCGTACGGCGCCGGTCACGGACGGGTCGTCCCGCAGCTGCACCAGCGTCCGGCACAGCGCGCCGACCGCCCGGCTCCGATTGCTGCTGTGCAGGACGTCGGCCCACAGGGCGCCGAGATGACGGGCGCTGTGCGGGACGGTGCGCAGCAGGGCCGCGGTGACGGGTTCGCAGGCTTCGAGCCGGGCGGCTTCCAGCAGTTGGACGGCGGTCCGCAGCGCGATCGACCGCTCCCGGGTGCCCGGTGCCGTCCCGGCGATCACGGTCCGTACGAACCGGAGGGTGAACAGGACGCGTTCGGGGTCGTGTTCGGCGGTCTGGAGCAGCAGGACCAGGGAGCGCCGCGCCGAGAACGCGACGCGCTCACCGCGGTGGGTGAGGAACCACAGCCAGTTGAGTGTCTGGAGGCGGTAGAGCGAGCCCAGGCGGCCGGTCAGCGCCATGGCCGCCGTCACGGCCCGCCCGGGGCCGCTGTTGTCCAGCCAGCTCTGGACGATGTTCAGGGCCTGCGGGGCGAGGTGCTCGACGTCGCACATGAACCCGAGGGTCAGGGCGGCGGTCACCCGCTGACTGGTGATGCCCTCGGACCAGACCTTCAGCAGGTTCTCGTCGACCTCGACCAGCGCGTACCGGGCCAGGAGCGCGACACCCCGGGCCACCTCGGTGCGGGTCTCCAGGTCGCCCAGCAGGGCCAGTTCGCCCAGCCACCGGCGCAGCGGATACCAGAGTTCGTAGCCGTACAGGTCGTGCAGCTCCGCGATGACGAGTTCGCGGACGCGGGGCGAGGTGAAGACCAGGCGCCGCTCGCTGCGGCCGGCGTCCCGGCTCGGCGCGGGCCGGTGCTCGGTGGTCACGAGCCCCACCGCCCGGGCCCTCCACCGGGCTCGGGACTGGCCCGCCACCGCCGCGGTGAGCGGCGCCCCGGCCGAGCCGTCGGGTTCCGCGACCGGGGTCTCGCCGCTGCGCTCCCAGTCGCGCACGTGGGCGACGAGAGCGGCGCACTCCTTCTCGAACGTCCGCTCGGGGATGCCCTCCAGGAAGGCCAGGGCCGCGAGGGCGAGCAGGTCGTCCGCGGGCGGCCGCTCGGCGAACCACTGCCGGACCAGCTCGCGGTGCCGGTCCCGCAGGGTGTCCAGTGCCGTCGTCGGACCCTCCTCGGACAGGGCGAGGGCCGCGGCGACGACGTCCGCGGGCCGCCGCTGTTCGCCGACCCGCTCCAGCAGTTCCCTCTCGGTGTCGGGATCGAGGCGGACGTCGGGGAGCTTCCCCCGGCAGTGGTCGAACAGCTCGACGGGGTCCGGGGCCTGCCACGCCACGCAGTGGTCCCGCAGGGCCAGCCGGCGGCGGGCCGTGTCGCCCGCCGTGATCACCAGGTACGACCCCTTGCGGCGCAGTTCCTCGCTCAGCCGCCCGATCTCGTACGCCTGCACGGACTCGGGGTGCAGCTCGCCGACGTAGTCGAGGATGACGTAGCCCTGTCCCGGCTTGAGGTCCTGTGAAGCGGCCAGCTCGGCCAGGGCGTTGGCCGGTGACAGGCTGCGCGGCTTGGCGGCTTCGCCCCAGGACCTGCCTGAGCAGCGCGAGGGAGCCGGCGCCCCGGCCGCAGTTGTCCGGGCCGGTCAGCACCACGAGGGCGGCCTCGTTCAGGTGGCCGAGGGCCTCGTCGAAGCAGGGGCGCGGGGGGACGTAGAACCGCAGGGCGCGGTCCCTCTCCTCGGGCTCGATGGTGCCGGGCGCGAGGCCGGGGGACGACAGGGTGCCGAAGCCGAACGCAGCTCCGGAGGCGTCGACGACTCCGTAGAAGTTGTTGTTGACGAGCTGGTGGACGCGGCGCAGGTCGTCGTAGCCCCGGTCGTCCTCCGCCCGTTCCTCCTGCTCCTTGCGGCGTTCGGAAGCCGGGTCGGTTCCGAGGTCCGGAGCGGGGGCGTCCTGCTCGGCATCCGGTGGGCCGGCGGCCTCGCTGTCGTCCGGCGCGGGCGGTGCGACCTCCTCGTCCGGGGCGGGGACGGGTGGTACGGCCGGGCGGTCGGCCGGATCCGCGGTGTCAGCCACCGACGCTCCCGAAGCCGAACACGGCGCCCCGGGCATCCACGGCACCGGCGACGTTGGTGACGTTGATGCGGTCGCCGCGGTACGTGTTGCTGATCGCCGCCGCGCTGTCGGCCCCGCCCGCGGCGGCCGGTTCGCTCCGGTCCGCCGCGGGCTCCCCCGACGCCGGGGCCGCGGGCTTCCCCGTCTCCGCGGCCCCGGGCTCGTGCGAGGCGGTGGCCGGTGCGCCCCGCTCGGGCACCCGCAACCAGGCCGTGGCCTCGTACTCCTTCACCTGGACGGCGACGCGGGTGAAGTCCGCGGCGGTCAGGGTGGTGTGACCGCCCGCCACCGCGGACCGGAACACGTCGTCGGACAGCAGCAGCGCGAGGCCGGCGTCCGGGTGTGCGGCCAGGGCGTCGTAGAGCGCCCGTGCGTTGAGCAGACGTGCCGTGGCCACCACGGCCGTCCCCGCGAAGCCGTTGTCCGCCAGCTCCACCAGGCCCTGGTGGATGACAACCCGCAGCCGCATCCGGGCCTCGGGGACCCGCTGGGCGTTGTGAGCGCGCAGCTCGGCGACGAGATGGCGGACGTAGTCGTCGACCAGGCGCGGCTCGGTCCCGTCCAGGGGACGCACCGCGAGCTGCTCGTCGCCCTTGCGCTGGATCTGCCACTGTGCGCGGTCCAGGCCGGTGCCCCTGGCGGCCCGGTCGAGGAGCCGGGGCAGGTCGTGCTGGACCTCGGACTGCCCACGGTCGTTCCTGCCGCCGTAGGCCTCGGCGTCCACGGCTATGCATATGCAGGGATGGAACCCGGACCACTCAACCACCCGATCATTCCTCTCTGGGCAGGCGATGGGCAGACAGTGCCCAAGAAGCGCATGCCCGAGAGGCTAGGAGAGGGCGCGGGAAGTGATCCCGTATCAATACGGGTTGTCGGCCACGACTTTGGCGAATTCAAGGAGTTTCGGAACGTCACAGATGGTTATGTTGCGGTAACTGCGCTCCACCAGCCCCTTGGCCGTCAGCGCGGCCAGGCTCTTTTCGGCCGTGTTGAGAGCCAGGCCGGCCAGAGACGCGAGTTCCTTCTGGGTGAGTGTCACGCCCAGGGCGCAGCGCTTTCCGTCGCCGTCCGGCACGGGCTGGGCGTAGGCCTGGCTCAACTCGGCCAGGACCCGGGCCAGTCGGGTCAGCGAGTCGTAGGCCTGGAAGTCGATCCGGCGCCGGTTGGCCCAGCGCAGCCGGGCGCACAGCATGTGGAGGATGGCCCGCATGGCGTCCGGGTGCCGGGTGAGGAAGGTCTCCAGCGTCCGCATCTGGATGATCCGGGCGGTCACGTCACTGCACGCGACCACCGTGCCGGATCTGGGGCGTTCCTCGAAGGCCGCCATCTCACCCACCAGGTCACCCGCTATGCGGACGGCGAGCAGCATGTCGTAGCCGCTCTCGGCGCTGGCGACGACCTTCACCACACCCTTGGTGATCAACAGGATGTGCCGGCTCTCGTCGCCCTGCTGGAGCAGGGCGCGATGAGCCGGGTAGGTGATCGGAGTGCCCTGTTCCAGGAGTTCTTCGCGCGTCGCGTTCCGCAACCGGCCGAGAAAGGTGGACGGCGGCCACGCGTGATTCACCAGCACCCCCGACGTTTCACTCCGCGACGCACCGCGCCGCTCGAATGCCCGACCATGCTGCCGTCGAGGCGTGCGCCTGCGCAGGAGCGGGGCGGCATACGGCCTGAATTCTCGGTTCGTAGCGGGAATTGACCGAATGTGCGTTCTTTACAAGGGCAACCGGCCCCGGTGGTCGTGCTGGTCCGGGAAGGGCCGCAGCGGGGCTCAGTCGCAGATGCTCGCCACCACGAGGCTGTCGAAGGTGAGACGGTTCGACTGCCAGGCCGTGACCCGCAGGGCGGCGTCCTCGGTGGCGTCCTGGGTGGGCAGGCGGGTCGCGGAGATGTGGCAGGGGGTGGCCAGGGCCACCGGGTGGTGGAAGGCGCTGCGCAGTTCGACGGGGAGGACGCGGTAAGGGGCGCAGGCCGCCTGGACCGCCTGGCGGGCGGCCTCCAGGAGGACCATGCCGGGGACGTCGCCGGCCGGGTGGTCGAAGAGCACCGGGTGGCCGGGGTCGATCCGCAGGTCCCAGGTCAGGCCGCGGCGGCCGGCCGCCGGGCCGGGGACGCCGAGGACCACGTCGTGTGCGTCCAGGCGGCCGACGACGGCGGGCGGGACGGGGTCCGGCAGGGGCGGGTACCCGCCTCCCTCCCCTGCGGCGGGGTCGCGACGGTCCGAGATCCGCAGGGTCAGGCGCCCGGCACCGGCGAAGTCCGTTCCGCGCAGCAGGTCGGCCTGGAGGGTGAGTGCGGTCAGGGTGCCGCCGCTGCGCCGTACGTCCGTGGCCGTGAACTCCAGGCGCATCTCGGCGGGGCGGGCGCCGAGGAGCAGGGCGCCGGGCACCACCTCGAACTCCAGTTCGGCGATGGTGAAGTGGTGATCGGCCGGAACCCCGTAGTACGTCTGTCCGACCAGGACGGACGCCTGGCGCAGCGACTCCGCGGCGAGCAGGGGGTCGTACCAGGTGCCGGCCACGGGTGCGTAGAAGTGGTGGGCGCGTGGCCACTGCGCGCCCAGCCGGAACGTGTCGGGGCCCAGTCGCCGCCAGTCCGTGATCAGCACCTCGGCCACCGCGCTGCGGGCCACGAGGTGGCGCGGTGCGGTCCGGACGAAGTCCAGGTCCAGGTCGAGGTCGGCCGTTGTGCCGGGGTCCGGTGGCAGGGGAAGGGTGGGTGTGGGGTCGGTGGGCGACACGCGGGTTGCCTTTCTCATGGGCGTCGACGCGAGGGCACGGCGTACCGGTGCGGGGGCCGGGACCGGGCCGGACGAGACCGGGCGGGTCCTGCCGGACCGTGGGCGGCGGTGACCACGGTCCGGTGGCGCCGGGCGGCTACGAGCAGCGACGGGCGGTGTGAGGTGCGGCGGGCCGGCCGGATGCGGCGGGCCGGGTGGCGGGCCTGGCCCGGCCTGACCGGGGCGGGGTGGGTCGGGTGGGCCGAAGTGGGGGGATGCAGGGCCCGGTGGGACACAGGGCCTCGTGGGATACGGGCCGGTCGTGCGGCCCGACCCGCCCCGCCCCCGGTGAGCACTCCTCAGGCCGCCGCCAGCGCCGTGAAGCGGCCCGCGTGGAAGACCAGCGGTCCCGCCTGGTCCGTCAGGGCGCCCTCCAGGGCCTCGGCGATGACCAGTTCGTGGTCGCCCGCCCTGTGGAGCGTGCTGATACGGCAGTCCAGCCAGCCCAGTCCGTCGGCGGGGATGGGGTGCCCGGCCCGGGTCGTCGACCAACCGTCTCCGGCGAACCGGTCGGCGCCCTTGGTGCTGAACAGCTTGCACAGCTCCGCGTGCCCGTCGCCGAGGATCGTCACGGCGAAGTGTCCGGCCTCGCGGATGGCCGGCCAGGTGGAGGAGGTGTCCGCGGCGCACAGGGCGACCAGCGGCGGGGTCAGGGAGACGGAGGTGAAGGAGTTGACCGCCATGCCCTTGGGGCCGTCGGCGGTGTCGGCGGTCACCAACACCACTCCCGTGGTGAACCGGCCGAGTATGTCGCGGAACGAGCGTTGCTCCAGCATGAGTTCTTTCCGTTCGGACTGGACGCCCGACCGGGCCGGCGGACCGACCGGGCGTGGCGTGGCGTGGCCTGGCATGGGGGGCGGGGCGAGGTGGGGCGGGTGGGATGACTCGCGGGGTGTCGGGGGGTGGGTTCCGGGCGGGGTGGGTGCGTCGAGGCTCCCGGCGCGTCGCGTGTGCGGACGGGCAGGCGGGGCCAAGACGTGGGCGACGGGATCGCCAGGTCCACGGCCCCCTCCGGCCAGGGCTCCGAGCTCCGAGCTCCGAGGAACCTCACCGTGGACGGTCGGGTGGCGGCGGTGACCGGCGGGCTTCTGTCCGCAGCCGAGGCCTGCCGTGGGCGGCGGATCGCCAGGTCCACGGCCCCCTCGGCCTGCTTCCGGCCAGGGGCTCCGGGCCCGGCGGGGAGCCCATCCGTGGGCGGTCGACGATCGCAAGGTCCACCGCGTCCACCGCGTCCAGCGACCCGCACGGCCCCGCTCCGGGCCCGGGCCCGGACTCCCCCGGAACCCCGGGCCACCGGGCCCCAGGGCACCGGCCCGCGAGGTCCACAAGGCCCACGAGGTCCACGAGGCCCGCCGACCCACGTCCCGCATCCCCCGGCCCCCGACGCCCCCGTCCGCCCCCTCAACCCCCCAATCGCACCTACCCCTTGCGGCTGGCGATCGCGAAGTCGACCGCCTCCTGGGGCCGGGCGGCGGAGCCGGTGAGGCGCGGGGCGACGTAGCGGGCCAGCAGTTCCATGCTGCGGTTGGTCTTCTCCCACGAGGTCCAGTCGGCGACGTAGACGAGCAGCGTGCCGAAGCCGCCGGTGATCTCGTGCAGCCGCTCGATGCCGGCGACCACGTCGTCCACGGAGCCGACGAGCGCTCCCCCGGCCTCGACCCGGGCCTCCAGCGCCCGCTCCCGCGGCACGTCCGGGCTGAGCACCTCGCGTCCCGCCGCCTTGCCGAAGTACTCGAACAGCCAGCGGTCGTAGCCCTCGCGGACGTCCGCGTAGGCCTCCTCGCGGGTCTCGGCCACATGCACCGGCAGCGCGATGCGCCACTTGTCGCGGTCCAGGGTCTGCCCGTGCTCGGCGGCGGCCTCCTCCGCGTACTTCCACTGGTGCGCGAGGTTGATGTGCGCCGGCGCGCCCGGGGTCAGCAGGGCGAACGGCAGGGCGAAGGACGTCATGCTCAGCCCGTACTGGCCGATCAGGCGCGGGCTCGACTGCGAGGTGCCGGAGGTCGCCACGGCCACCTCGATGCCCTGCGGGGAGAACCGCGGGAGCTGGAGCTTGGCCTCGCGCAGGTCGAACCAGTCGGTCTGCTGGGTGATCCGCTCGTCGCCGTTGACGAGTTCCAGGACCGTCGGCAGCGCCTCCTCCAGACGGCGGCGCTGCACCGGCTGCTCCAGGCCGAACATCTTCGCGTCGAAGGGCACGCCGGGGCCGACGCCCAGGATGTACCGGCCGCGGGTCAGGTGGTCCAGGTGCACGGCCCGGCTGGCGACGTGGAAGGGGTGGTGCCCTGACAGGGGTACGACGCCGTGGGCCAGCTTGATCTGGCGGGTGCGCTGCGAGGCGGCGGCGATCAGGGTCTCGGGCGCCCCGACCAGGCCCCAGCCCAGCGTGTGGTGCTCACCGAACCACGCCTCGTCGAAGTTGAGGTCGTCGACGTACTCGACGAGGTCCAGGTTCCGGCGTATCGCCAGGTTCGGGTCCTGACCGGTCTCGTGGACGGGGGACAGGAACAGACCGATACGGCTGTGCACGATGAGCCTCCTGAGAGCGAGGAAAGAAAAGAGAGAGGGAGAGGGGGAAGCAGGGGCGGGGCGTCACGCGACGCGGTACACCGCGTCCTTCAGGGCGCGGACCTTCTCGTAGCCGGCCGTGAGGGTCGTCTCGTCCGGTGCCGTGAGGTAGACCCGCAGCGGAGTGGTCAGCAGGTCGACGGTGGGGCTGATCCGGGAGCCGGGCGCGAGTTTGACCGTCGCGGAGAAGACGCTCTCCAGGGCGCGGATCTCCGCCACCGCCGTCTCGTCGACGGACTCCACGATCCCGTCGAGCTCGGTCGGGGTGTTGTAGACGACGGCCGGCTGAAGCCTGGTGTACGTCCGGCCGCCGTAGCGGGCGCGGAACTCTTCGGGGCGGGTGTACGCCTGTGCGGTGAGCGCCGCCTGGTTGTGGCCCAGGCACACGTCGTGGAAGGGGGCGCTGATGTTGCCGTTGAGGCGGGTGCCGATCTCGACCAGGACGGGGCCCTCGTCGGTGACGATGACCTCGGCGTGGGCCGGTCCCCAGGCGACGTTGAGCGCGGCGAGGACCTCGTCGACGTAGGCGGTGAGCGCGGCGACGACCGGGTTGCCGTCCGGGTCGGCGAGCAGGTCGCGGTTGTAGATGTTCTTGCCGGACGGCAGCAGCGTCTTCTCGTACTCCCAGACCCCGCACACATAGCGCTCGCCGCCGCTGCTGACGGTGTCGACGATGTACTCGGTGCCCTTGAGGTAGGACTGCACGAGGATCTCGGTGTTGGCGACGCCGAACATGTTGGGGGCGTCGAGGACGTTGCGGGCGGCGGCGCGGACCTCGTCGGGGCCGGCGCAGACGACGACGCCGTCGGAGGCGGCCGAGCTGAGCGGCTTGACGACCACCGGGTAACTGCCGTGCTGCTGGGCCCAGTCGACGGCGGCCTGCGGGTCGTCGGTCTTGAACTGCCGTGCGCAGCGCACCCCGGCCCGCCGCAGGGTCTCGGTCATCTCGTACTTGTCCCGGCGGGCCGGGGACAGCGCCGAGCCGTTGGACGGGACGCCGACGGCCTCGCTCAGCCGGTCGGCGAGCGGCACGGACGACTCCTGGCCGGCGATCACGCACACCGGGTCGAGAGCGCGCAGGACGTCGACGAGTGCGGCCTCGTCGGTGGCGACGAGGGTGTCGTCGTACGCGGTGAGGTCCGGCGGGGCCATCGCCGGGATCAGCTCCGGGGTGCTCTGGACGTGGACGACGGCCGTGTCGTACGCGGCGAAGGCGGCCGGGTAGAAGTTGCCGGCGGAGTAGCCGTCGACGACGACGGCGACGCGGCGCGGGCCGCCCGTGGGGGACGCGGTGCTCATACGTGGACCTCCGATGCGGACACGAACTCGGACAGGGACGCGGGCTCCGCCGCCGGCACCGGCCCGGCCGCCGACTCCGCCCCGATGAACCCCGCCAGGCGGGCGATGCCCTCGCGGATCGCGGCCGGGGTGAGGTTGCTGAAGCCGAGGCGCAGGGCGCGTTCGCCGCCGCCCTCCAGGTGGAACATGCTCATCGGCGCCCAGCTGACCGCGTGGTCGCGCGCCGAGCGTTCCATGGCGGCCAGGTCGGCCTCGAAGGGCACCTCGACGACCAGGAAGAAGCCCCCGCGCGGGCGGTTCCAGCGCACCTGGTGCTCGGCGTACCGCTCGGGCGGGAAGTGCTCGGCGAGGGCGTCGAGGGTGGCGGTGAGCCGTTCCTGGTAGACGGCGGCGAGATCGCGGGTGGCGGAGCGCAGGTCGTGGTCGGCGTCGACGAGGATGCCGCCGATCGCCGCCTGGGACAGCGAGGACGAGCCGACCGTGAACATCGCCTTGGCCTTGGAGAGTTCCTGGGCGAGGGTGCGGCGCACGCCGTCCTCACCGACCACCTCGCGGTCGCCGACCAGATAGCCGAGGCGGGCGCCGGGGAACGCGGACTTGGCGAAGGAGCCCAGGTAGACGACGTCACCGCGGGTGTCCAGCGACTTCAGGGTCGGCAGCCGCTCCTCGTCGCTCGCGAACAACCCGTACGGGTTGTCCTCCAGGATGGTGAAGCCCTCCTCGGCGGCCAGCGCGAGCAGTCGCCTGCGCGCCTCCAGCGGAACGACCGTGCCCGAGGGGTTGGAGAAGTCGGGGACCAGGTAGAGCGCGGCGGGGCGCTTGCCCTCGGCCCGTACGGCCCGTACGGCGGCGGCCACGGCCTCGGGCTCCAGGCCGTCGGGGCCCTCGGTGATGCCCTTGACCGGGATGTCGAGCATGCGGGCGGCGCCCCGGATGCCGACGTACGCCGGGGACACGGACAGCAGCACGTCGTCGGGCGAGCGGAACAGCCCGCGCAGCGCGACGAGCGCGGCCTCCTGGAAGCCGTGCGTGATCATGATCGCCTCGGGCGCGACATCGATGTCCTCGTCCCGCGCGAGCATGCGGGCGACCTCTTCCTGGATGAACCCGTTGACGGGTCCGTACTGGAAGTGCAGCCGGGTGATGCGCTGTTCGGGCACGCCCCGCATGCGCAGGTGCCTGATGTACCGGTCGACGTAGTAGGAGAGCTTGGCGAGGTCGTGGGTGCCGTCGTGCGGTGCACCCGAGGAGAACGACAGGGCCTCGGGGAACCTCATCGCCGTCTCGCTGAGCAGGCGCATGGAGTCCATGTCCGGATCGACGATGCCGGCGTGCAGTTCTTCGCGGCGCAGGGCGGGGGCTTGCCGGACTGGCGTAGTGGACACGTCAGTTGGATCCTTCCGGGTTCACAGGCGGGGAGGAGGGGCGCGGATGCGGGGGTCAGGCCGCCGACGGCGCGGGCGCGGTGAGCCAGGTGCCCTTGCCGGGGGCCCACTGGCGGACGCGGACGTGGCAGACGATGCCGCCCTGGACGTAGGGCTCCGCGGCGAGGATCTCCTGGAGGCGCTCGCGGTCCTCGGCCTCGTAGACCAGCAGGCCGCCGTTGGTGTCCTGGAGCGGGCCGGCGAGCAGGAGTACGCCGTTGTCGGTGAGGGTGCGCAGGTAGTCGGTGTGGGCGCGGTGCAGGGGCTCCCGGCCCGCGCGGTCGACGTTGTACTCGAATTCGACGACGAACGTCGCCATGGGGGCCTCCTGGGGCGGGGTGGGGGACGGAGCCGGGATCACATGTGGCGAGCTCACATGTAGAGGCCGCCGTTGATGTCGATGACGGAACCGGTGGAGTAGCCGGCGCTCTCGGAGCAGAGGTGGAGCACGCTGCCGACGGCCTCGGCGACCGTGCCGTAACGCCCCATGGGCAGCCGGGACATGACGTCCTTCTTGGACTCCTCGGTACGGCGCTCGAAGGCGCCCGCCACCCGGTCGGTCGCGATCGGGCCGTGTGCGACGACGTTGGCCACCACTCCGGTGCCGGCCAGCTCATAGGCCATCTGCTTGGTCATGCCGATCACGGCGGCCTTGGCGCCGACGTACGCGGCGTTGTTGAAGTGGCTGTAGGTGCGGCCGCCCGCCGAGGCGAAGTTGACGATCCGGCCGTAGCCGTCGGCGGCCATGCGCGGGGCGCACACCTTGACCGCGATCCAGCTGCTGACCACGTTCTCCAGGTACGTCTGGTCGAAGTGGTCCCTGGTCAGGTCGGCGTAGCCGATGACGCGGGTGTCGCCGCCGACGCCGTTGACCAGGACCGAAGGGGCGAACCGGTCGACGATGTCGGTCAACTGGCGTTCCGCGGCCGGGATGTCGGTGATGTCGCCGACGACGGCCTCGACCTTGGTGATCCGGCCCAGTTCCTCGGCGAGCCGGTGCACGGCCGCCGCGTCGCGGTCGAACAGGACGAGGGTGTGGCCCTCTTCGGCCAGCCGGCGCGAGGCCTCCTTGAGGATGCCTCCGGCGGCGCCGATCAGCAGGGCGGTGCGGGGGGTGGGTGCGGACATGCCGGGTCACCTTGTCTCTCGGGTCAGCTGTTCTGCGGTGTCGAGGTCGTCACTTGTTCTGCGGTGTCGAGGTCGTCGGTCGGGGGAGCCGGCTCCTTGGCGAAGCCCGTGAGACGCGGCAGCAGCGCGAAGCCGAACGTCACCGCGCACCCGAGCCCGAGGACGGACAGCCACAGGGCCCCGTAGCCGTGGGCGTGGGCGAGGGCGAGACCGGCGGGGCTGCCGACGACGAACGCGGCGTTCCAGGCGAAGAAGTAGGAGCCCTGATAGGTGCCGCTGCGGCCGGCGGGCGCCCGGTCGGCGATGAAGGTCGCGGACATGGGGGCCCACAGCACCTCGCCGAGCGTCCACACGACGGTGGCGAGCGTGAAGGAGACCATGCCGTCGGCCAGGACGTTGGCGCCGAATCCGACGGCCATGAAGGCGGCGGCCAGGATCAGCGGGACGTGCGGTCGCAGCCCGCCGACGAGCCGGGGCACGAGCGGCAGCAGCAGGACGGACAGCACGGCGTTGACGGCGAGGACGAATCCGATGCCGCCGGCGGTCAGCCCGCTGTCCCGCATGTCCAGCGGGAGCGCGGAGTTGACCTGGAGGTAGATGCAGGCAAGCAGGAAGGTCAGCAGCAGGAAGGCGACCAGGACCGGGGTGCGGAAGGGCTCGGCGATTCCGCGCGCGGCCGATCCGAGGGCGGCCGCGACGCCACCGGGCCGGTCGTCGGTCCGGGCCGGCCGGGGGTCGACGGGCACCGCGAACACCAGGGCCGCGTACAGGAGGCTGGAGACCGCCCAGACGACGAAGAGGGCGCCGGGGCTCACTTCGAGCAGGAACCCGGAGAGCACGGGGCTGAGCGACATGCCGATGTTGAAGCCCACCAGGAAGAGGCTGTACGCCTTCGAGAACTGCTCCTGGGGCACGATCGCGGAGATCAGCCCGGCCCCGGCTGGGCGGTCGACGGCCGACAGGAAACCGGTGACCAACGACAGCGCGCACAGCGCGGCCACGTTGTCGGCGACGGCGAACAGCAGCGCCATCGCGGCGGTGAACGGCTGGGCCGCGACGATGGTGCGGCGGGGTCCGATCAGATCGGCGACCGCTCCTCCCACCAGCCCGGACAGCACCACTCCGGCTCCGAAGAGGCCGACGACGAGCGGGGTCGTGCCGGGTGCGACGAGACCGTTCTGCTCCAGGTAGAGGACGAGGAAGGCGGGGGCGAGCGTGCCGAGCCGGCTGACGGTCTGGCCGCACCACAGCAGCCAGAACGCCTTGGGGAGGGCCATCAGGAGCATCCCGTTCGTGTCGGTGTCGTCAGGGTCCGCGCCCGGCGCGGCGGCCGGCCGGGCTGGGGTCCGCGCGAGGCGCGGGCCGGGTGGGCGGGGGGCGGGCCGGTGCGGCCGAGGGTGCCGTAGGCGTAGGCGGCGGAGACCAGCGTCATGTGGTGGTGCCAGCCGGGGTAGGAGCGCCCCTCGAAGGCGCGCAGCCCGAAGTCGTCGGCCAGCCGCCGCATGGTGTCGGCCGCGCCGCTGTACAGCCGGGCCAGGGCCGGTGTCTCGCGGGCCGGCCGGTCCACGAGGTCGGTGAGCCAGAACCGGTCACCGCCGGACTCGTCGGGCCGGCGCTCCACGGTCAGCCGCAGGGCAAGGGGAACGCCGGGCACCCGGACCGCCACGACGGGCACCCCCGGGAACCTGTCCGGGAGCCGGGCGTCCTGGGCGGCGAGGAGATCCCGCACCCGCACTCCGCCACGGTCGGCCTGCCCGGGCAGAGCGCCGGCGACGGCCCGAAGGGGAGAAGCGGAGGGCACGAAGGGAACGGGGGGAACCTGGGGAACGGGGGTCACGGGGGACACGCCCTCACCGGCCCGCGCAGGCCCGGTTCCGCCGCCCCGCACGGCCTCGGCACCGGACGCACCGGCCCACCCGCCGGACCCGCCCGGTACGCCGGCCACCGCGGACACCGCGGACATGGCCCGTTCCGGCAGGACCACCAGGTCACCGGGTACGGCCACGACGAAGCGGCGCCCCCGGGCCGCGAGCCCGGCCGTCAGCGCCGCCGTGTCCGCGAACCCGACCAGGTCGGCGACGACCGGCAGGCCGTCCGGGCCGGTGCCCGCCGCGCCACCGGAGCGGGACGGGCCGACCCCGTCGACCAGGTCCAGCGCCTGGGCGGCGGCCGAGTCCTGGGTGCCGGCGGTGTCCTCGGGGACGCGGGCCCGGTCGCGCAGCCGCGGGTCCGCGGACCACGCTCCGGGCAGCAGCAGCCGCCAGTCGACGGGAACGGCCGCCCGGTCCGTGGCGAGGAACGCGCCGATGCCCACCTGGCAGTTGACGGTACGGCCCTCCTGCGGGACGAAGCGCCGGTGCACTCCGCAGGAGCTGTCACCGCGCTTGGGCAGCACCGCCGTGCCGAGGAGCAGGGCGCGGGGACCGGACCTGCGGACCACCCAGTCGGCCAGCCGGGCACGGACCGGCTCCCAGTCCCACGGGCTGGCGTTGACGAACTGGTGCAGGGCCTGGGCCGCCGTGGCCGAGTCCGACACGGAGGCCGCGAGCCGCCGTACCGTCTTGCGGCCCGGTGTCGTCAGCAGGCCCCGGGTGTAGACGCGGGCCCATCTGCGCTGGTCGGCGCGAGGCAGCCGCTCGAAGATCTCCGCGACGAAGGCGTCGAGGGCGTCGAAGGCGGGGTGGTCCGGGGAGCCGGCCCGGACCCGCGGTGCGGCAGGCCCGGGAGCCACCGTGGAAAACGCCCTCACCATGTCGCGTTCCCCTTTCTCTGGAGTGGACGGTCTCCGCCGGTTCGGAGCGCCCACCAAAAAAATAGAGAACGAACTCTTTGTTTTCAAGACGGAGGTCCCCCACCGAGTGCGACTTTGCCGAGTCCGCACCTGTGCACCGCCGTGACCTGCTGTTTTCACAAAGGTGCGAAGGCCGGCCGCAGCAGCGCCGCTTCGCTCAGCTCCCGCTCCGCCCTCGCCGTCCCGCGCTCACCGAGCTCCCGCGAGGAGAGGGCGACGGTCAGCGCGCCCTTGAAGGTGGACAGGTACAGCGAGCCCCCGGGCCCGCCGCCGGCCCCGCGGGCCGCGACGGTGCACAGCCCCGTGACCCGCGCGGCATGCGGTCCGAGCGCGGTGTCCACCGAGCCGGCGTCGACCACGCGCACCTCCGGTTCGCGGGCCCTAGTCTCCCGTTCGACCGCGTGGCGGATCCCGGTGTGCGGTCGCCGCTCCGGCCGCCAGGCCCGTCCGGCCGAGCACAGCACCGCCGCGTTCGCCCGCGCCCGGCCCAGCGTGTCCCCGGCCGCCCCGGCGTTCAGCCGGGCCCTCACCAGCCCCAGCACACATCCCGGTTCGGCGATCAACGTCCGCTCGGCGTACCGCCGGCGCAGGGACATCGCCGTGGCCACGGTGACCTCGGGCCGGCCGGTCTCGCGGGCGAGCGCGTCCGCCAGGACGGTCGTGAGGAACCCGCTCACCGTCACCCGCCCGGCCCGGCACCACTCGCGCAGCCGTCGGCTCTCGTACGGCGTCAGCGTGAGAGCCACGACTCCGGGCGCCAGGACACCGGGCGTACGGTCGTCACCGGGCCGGCTCCCGTCCCGGTGCGGTGCCTCGGTCCGGCCCGCTCGCGCCGCCCCGGGCCCGCACGCCCCGCACACACACCCGCCGCCGCCCTCGTAGGTGAGGTCGTCGGTGTCGGGCGGCAGCGCCTGCGCCGCGCGGTCGGCGGTGGCCGGGCCCGGGGTGTCGAACAGGGCGTCCAGCAGCGGCCGTACGAGCCGGCCGACGGAGTAGCCGTCGCAGATCGCGGGGTGCAGGGTGAGGCGGAAGCGTGTCGTCCCCGCCGGGCCGGGACCGGCCCGCAGCCGCCACAGCCGCTCCCCCGCCACCTCGTCGTCCGCCCCGGCCGGTGCCGTCAGCAGGGAGTGCGCGCCGGTCGGCACCCCCTGCCGGAAGCACAGCCCGCCGTCCGCGCCGGTGATCCGCAGCGACAGCAGCGGCAGCCGGGCGAGCCAGCCGCGCACCGCCCGCTCCACCCGCTCCGGTGAGAACGTGCCCCGCACGGTGAACGAGGTGGTGAGCCGCCCGCTCCCGCCCGTGAGGGCGTGGGTGTAGGCGAACGTGGCCTCCGTGCCGCTGAGTCCGCGCTCCCCCTCGCCCCCGCTCACGGGCCCTCACAGCGCACGGTGTTGGACAGGGTCACCCCGTGGCTCGCGAAGTCCAGGGTGACGCGGTCGCGGTCGGCCAGGCGGAAGCCGGCGTGGAAGCTGCTGCGGTCGGCGCCGAGGTAGACGTAGTGCACCCGGCCGGGGACGCTCAGGGCGTCGTACGAGAACAGCTCGGACATGATGTCGTCGAGGCCGTAGTGCAGGGCCTTGGTGCCGGTGGTGAACTCGCCCCGCCAGCACGGCTCGCCGTCCCGCTCGATCGTCACCTGCCCGGTGACGTGCCGCGGCGGCTCGTCGCGGAACAGCCAGGGCGCCACGGCCGCGTCGCAGAGCTTGGCGTAGGACAGGTGGCCGCGGTGGCGCCGGAAGCGGCCGATGTCGGTGAGGTCGTTGCCGAAGGTGTACCCGGTGTACCGGGGCCGGCCCGCCGCGTCGGTGACGTAGACGAGGACGACCTCCGCCTCCTCGGTCAGTGCGACGGACCCGACGGGTGCGCGCAGGTCCTGGCCGGGCAGTTTCAGCACGTCACCGAGGCCCTTGAGGAACCAGTTCGGCTGCGCCGGGGTGTCCGCGTCCACCTTGACGTTGTGGGTCTGCATGAAGCCGCCGACCATCGCGCCTCCGGGGTGGTCGGGCAGCAGCGGCGGCCGCAGGGTCACCTCCCCGGCGGGGACGGTCACCGCCTCGGCGTCGGCGGGGTCGTCGCCGGCGAGCAGCAGGTCGGCGAGGTTCCGGTCGCCGAGCGGCACGAGGCGCAGCGGCTCGCCCTCGACGGGCAGACCGAAGCCGATGTGACGGCGGCCCTGGTGATCGCATTCGAACAGTACGGTCATGGGAGTCCTTGCCTTTCGGGCATGAGGGGAAGCGGTCACAGGTCCCGTACCGCCCAGCGCTCGGCGTGCCCGGCGAGGACCATGCCCCAGCCGGTGCCGCCCGCGGGGCGAAGGGTGTTGGTGTCCCGGTCGACGGCCGGGGGCGGGGCGACGATCATCTGCGGGAAGAAGCGGTCGGACTGCCCGGCCTCGACGGTGAGCGCGTCCGGACGGGCGAAGGCCAGGGCGCGGCCCGCGTTGATGAGGGGGCCCACCTCGGCGACCTGGACCCCGAACTGGAAGCGGATCCCGTTCTCCCGGGCGTACGCGACGAGCGCGGCAGCCGGCAGCGGTCCCCCGTTCTTGGAGACGCGGATGTTGAAGGCGTCGCAGGACCCGGACTCGACCGCCCTGCGGGCGTCCCGGGCCGTGCACACCGACTCGTCCAGCATCACGCGCAGCCCGCCGTCCCGGCGCAGCGCGCGCAGCGCTTCCCAGGAGCCCTTGGGCAGGGGCTCCTCCACGTAGTCGGCGCCCGCCTCGCGCAGCCGGTGCGCGTGCCCGACCGCGTTCGCCGGCGTCCAGCTCATGTTGGCGTCGACCATCACCGGGACGTCGTCGCCGAGCTTGTCGCGGAGGGTGCGTACGGTCCTGGCGTCGTGCTCGACGTCGTCCGAGGCCTTGATCTTCACGAAGTGGAAGGGGCCGCGGGTGGCGAGGAACTCCTCGGTGTCCAGGCTGAGATCGAGCACCTGGGAGACGGGAAGGGTGGCAGGTGTCCCGGTTCCGGCGGCCGGACCGGGCGGCAGCAGGTCCTGCGCGCCCGCCCCGAGGCTGCGGCCCAGCCAGTCCAGGACCGCGGTCTCCAGCAGACAGAGCAGGTTGTTGCCCCCGTCGACACCGAAGACACGGGCGAAGCCGTCCCGGTGCAGCGACTCCAGCGTCTGCTCGGGCGGGTGTCCGGTGAGCCGGGCGAACAGGGCGCCGAGGTCCAGCTGTTCCAGCGCGCCGCGCACGCTCGCGGTGGTCTCGCCGGTGACGTACGAGCGCGGCGCGCACTCACCGAGGCCCGTCACTCCCCCGGCCGTCAGGCTCAGGACCAGGCTGTCGGAGGTGCGGCGGCGGGCGGCCGGATGGTCGAAGGGCGTCCGCATCGGCAGTTCGACGTGGTACAGCCGGGCCCGCCCGGCCTCAGACGCCACGGTTCACGCCCTGGAGCAGGGTGTACGTCGACGTCCAGTCGACCAGGTCGTCGCTGACGTCGGTGTAGAAGAGGTAGTGCCGGTCGGTGGGGAACCGCATGAGTGCGCCCCGCCCGGCCACCAGGTCCTGGAAGACGGACTGGGCGGCGTCGAGGTCCACGATCGGGTCGGTGATCCCGGAGACGAAGGTGGCCGCGGGCACCGGCGCGGTGGTGGGCCCGCCGGTCAGATAGCGCTGCTCCAGGTCGAGCAGCACGGCCCGCGAGCGGCGCGTCAACTGCCGTACGGCCAGGTCGTCGTGGTCGATGAAGTGCTGGTACTTGGCCTCGTCGGTGAAGTCGCCGGCCCGCAGGCCCGCGTCCCACAGCTGCTCGTCGCGGTTCGCCGCGATCGCCTGCCGGGTCTCCGCGTCGAGGGTGGCGTGCATCCGGCCGAGCCAGGAGGAGCAGAACACGGCGGCGTCGTACGAGGTGGTGAACCCCTCGTGGCACATCAGGGCCGCCATGAAGGAGCCGCCGAGGCAGTGTCCGAACAGGGACAGGGGCACGGTGTCGCCGATCATCTCCCGGACGAGCGCGGCGGCCTGCGCGTAGTCGTCGAGGACGGTGCCGGCGTCCGGTATCTCGCCGCGTGCGCCGGGGCTGATCCCGCTGCCGCGCCGGTCGAGGACGAAGAACGCGATGTCGTTGTCGGCGAAGCGCGGGCCCACTTCCCACAGCCACCCGGCGTGGCTCTGGAGTCCGTGGAAGTAGAAGACGGCTCCCTTGATCCGCTCGGGCCGCCAGACGTGCAGGGCGAGCCGGGTGTCTCCGCACGGTACGTCGATGATCTCGCGGCGGATGTTCTGCGGGGGCCTGATGGTCTCGATCACGGTCGAACTCCTGTTGCTCGAAGGGTGGTTGACTGCTCAGCCGACGATGGCGTCGACGAAGTCGACGTCCTGCTGGAAGGGCTTGTACTTGTACTGGGTGGCGTTGCCCCGCTGCCGCCGGGACTCGACGTACGCGGCGATCGCGCCCTGCGCCACGGTGCGCACCCGCAGTCCGGCGAGGCGGCCGCTGTCGCGTTTCGAGGCGTACTCGATGTTGATGACGGACAGCTCGCGGTCGATCGCGCCGGACAGTTCCCGGTCCAACTCCGCCGCGGGCTCCGGCACTTCGACGACGACCGTGTAGGAGGGCAGCTCGTCCCAGCGCGGTCCGCACATGTACAGCCCGGTCTCCAGGCCGCCGGCCGCGAGGCCCTGGCGGATGGCCTGGGTGACCTGGCCCTCGGTGATCTTCTCGCCGGTGAAGGAGTGGAAGACGCCGTCGCGGTGGGTGAAGTGGATCCAGGGCGTGCCGTCCACGATCCGGTCGACGCGGTAGATGTCCCCGGTCCACAGCCGGTACAGGCCGTTCCCCTGGGACATGATCAGGTGGTAGTCGCGGCCCGCCTCCACCTCGTCGTACAGCAGCGTCTCGACCTTCTCGCCGGCGTCCAGGAGCGCGCCCAGCGGTACGTCGGCGGGGACGAACTCGAAGTAGGCCTGGCTGACCGCGAGCGGCTGGCTCTCCAGCGTGTCGTCCACGGGGATGGTGGTGACGCCCTCGGTGCCGCAGCTCATGAACGGGAGCTTGGCGACGCCGGGCAGGACGGCGTCCAGGCGCGGCCGGTACAGCTCGGCGGAGGCCGACAGCCAGCAGCTGTACAGGGTCAGGGACGGCCAGACGTCGACCAGGCTGAAGTCGTCCTTCGCCAGCACGACGTCGAGGTGTGCGGCGGCCCGCTCGTCGGGATCGGTCCAGGGCCTGCCGTGCAGAGTTCCCTCGCGCAGGTCGCGCACCAGCTCGGCGCCGTGCTCCGCGATCAGGTCGCGCAAGGAGACCAGGGTGCTGGGGTTGATGGCCGAGATGTAGTGCAGGTCCTTGCCGACGAGGTTGCGCACCCGGTGGTACATCCGCCCGGCGTGGCTGGTGGGCGTGTCGGGGCCGAACCACGGGGACTCGTACCACGGCGGGTTCCAGTCCCGGCTGTTGAGCTGCGGGTGCCGGTTGCTGATGGCCTGGTGCTCGACCCCGTGCACGAAGTCGTAGACGTCCTCGCGGACCGTCTGGGTGTCCAGGGTGGCCCAGGGGTGCGCGAGGATCTCGGGGTGGAGCTCCAGGCAGGTGCCCCACATGGCCTTCATGGCGGGGATCCGGTACGTCAGCAGCCAGTGCAGCGTGTACGGGACCCGCTTGGGGGTGCCGGTCGTGCCGCTGGTCTTCAGCCAGCGCAGCACCGGGCTGCACGACAGGATGCCGCCCTTGGTGCGGGTCTCGCGGTCGATCTCCTCGACGAAGTCGTTGTAGCGCATGACCGGCAGGACCGACCGGAAGCGGGCCGGGTCGGCGGCGATCACGTCGTACCCCTTCTCCTTCCAGTGCAGTGAGGCGGCGCCGATGTCGATGAGGTCGTCGAGGACGCGGGCCTGGGCGCCGGCCGGGTCCTTCAGGTCGGCGAGCAGGTTCTGCCGGGCCCGCAGGCACTCGTCGACGAAGGGGTCACGCCGTGTCTGCCAGTGCTGCTGCCACGGGGACGTCTGCGGGAGCTGGGTGATCTGCGCTGTGTCCACTGCTGTCTCTCCTCGATGAACCGTGCCGACGGCCCGTTTTCGGGCATGGGTCGGCACCGCGCGGCGGTGGCCGGACGGTGGGGTGGTGGATGGATCAGGTGAGGTGCTGGTGCGGGAGGACCGCCGGTCAGGCGTCGTGCGCCGGTGCGGTCTCGCCGGCCACGAGCGCGGCCAGTTCGTTCAGGTCGTACAGGGCCTGGCGCCGCGTCCCGTAACGGGTGAGCTTGCCGCGGCGGGCCCACTGGCGGATCGTGCCCTCGCGGACGTCCAGGGCGAGCGCCGCCAGCGAGGTGGGGACGCGGGTGCCGCGGCCGGGGTGCGCGCTGTTCATGCCGTCTCCTCGGTCTCGGACATCGACTGACGTCGGTTCAGCAGGAGCCACTGGCGTGGCGTCAGGACGTGCCCGGCGCCGCACATCGGTCCGCGCAGCACCAGGTTCTCGCCGCCCCGCTCGGGCAGCGTCACCTCGGCCTCGCAGCCCGGTTCGACGCAGCGGCCGAGCGGGACGAGGTCGGGCCTGGGAGGTGCGACCACGAGCCGCAGGGCGGTGGCCACCCGGGCGATCTCGTCGGCCGCCTCTCCCGCGGCGGGGTGCGCGGCCAGCAGGCCCACATGCCGGCCGAGGAAGGCGGCCAGCGCGGGCACGGTCCGCTCCGGCGGCCGGCCGGTCCCCGTCTCGTCCAGCACCAGCCGCGCCCAGGAGGCCAGGCGTACGACGGCGTCGTGCCGGGCCTCCAGCGCCGTGTCGCTCACGGGCGGGGGGTCGGGGCGGTGACCGGTGACGCGGGCCAGGCCGCCCTGCCGGGCGGGGAGCACCAGGTGCTGCTCGCTCTCGCGGTGCAGCGCGGGCAGGGCGGCCAGATCGGCGGCCAGGGCGCGCCCGCACGGTCCGCACAGCCGGGCATCCGGTTCGGCGGGCCTGCGCCGCAGGGCACCGGAGCGGGCCGCGCGGCGACAGCGGTTCGACGCGCACTGCGCCGGGAGGGAGGGTCGGGAAGTCGGATCGGCCATGGTCGCCTCACCTTCGGGGAGCTCGGCAAAAACAGAAGGAACGGGAGGAACGGGAGAACCCGGGCAACAAAAAAGCGCCGCTCGATGGCGGCGCTACGGCAGTGCGAGTGTTCCTGGAAGAGGACAGACTGCCTCGCGAAAGAGTGTTACACGGCTGCTGCGACGGGCGCAAGGGGCTGCCGGAAGAGATGTGGAGCGGGAGAACGAGGACGGCAGGTGCCGTCCGCCCGGCAGCCGCGGGGCGGACGGCACCTGCCGTCGCGGGGCACACGTCAGCGGGGCACCGGCACACCGAGCACCCGGTCGCGCAGGACGGGGAACTCGGCCCGCGTCTTCGCGACGAGCGCCGGATCGAGGTCCACGACGAGCGTCTCCTCGCCCGGACCCGCCTCGGCCACCGTCTCGCCCCACGGGTCGACGACCACGCTGTGGCCGGCCTGTTCGACGCCGGCGTGCGTGCCGGCCGTACCGCAGGCGAGGACGTACGCCTGGGACTCCACGGCACGGGCGCGGGCCAGCAGCGACCAGTGGGCACGGCGTGCGGCGGGCCAGCCGGCCGGGACGAGGAGCAGTTCGGCGCCGGCGTCCACCAGCAGCCGGAACTGCTCGGGGAAACGCAGGTCGTAGCAGGTGGCGAGGCCCGCCGTCAGCCCTGCGGTGGCGTCCCCGTCCAGCACGGCCGTGACGGTCTCCTCGCCCCGGGCCAGCAGCGCGGCCTCGCCGCCGTCGAAGCCGAAGCGGTGGATCTTGCGGTACGTGCGGGACAGCCCGCCGTCGGGTCCGAACAGCAGGGAGGTGTTGTACAACTCGCCGGCCGGACCGCGTTCGATGATCGACCCGGCGTGCAGCCACACCTGTGCCGCCGCCGCGGCCGCGCCCATCTCCCGGGCGGTGGGGCCGTCCAGCGGCTCGGCGTGCTCGGCGAACGCGTCGAAGGCGAACGCCCCGACCGTCCACAGTTCCGGCAGCACCACCAGGTCGCTGGTGTGCTGCCGGCGGACGAGTTCGGACACGCGGGCCCGCCGCTCGTCGGCCGGTTCGTCGGGTCGTACGGCGATCTGGAGGACTGAGGCGCGCACGGGGTCTCCGTTTCGTGGTCGGTGGCTGTCGGGCACGGTGCGTGGGTCAGCGCAGGTGGGAAGCGCCGTTGACGTCGAGCACGGCACCGCTGCACCACTCGGCGCGGGCGCTGCTGAGCCAGGCCACCGCGGCCGCGACGTCCGAGGGCACGGCGATCCTGCCGAGCGGACTCTGGCTGCGCACCTCCTCCTCGACGGCTCCGACGAGCACAGGTTCGGTGAGGTCGGTGCGCACGAACCCGGGCGCCACGGCGGTCACCGCGATGCCGAGCGGTC
The DNA here is from genome assembly GCF_029893805.1 of Streptomyces sp. SAI-135. Taxonomy (NCBI): domain Bacteria; kingdom Bacillati; phylum Actinomycetota; class Actinomycetes; order Kitasatosporales; family Streptomycetaceae; genus Streptomyces; species Streptomyces sp. SAI-135. The sequence goes on along the minus strand of NZ_JARXYP010000002.1, from coordinate 5,036,424 downwards.
CCAGCGACTGGGCGAGCGACTGGGTCAGCGCGTGCAGGGCGGCCTTGGTCGCTCCGTAGGCGGGGGCGTCGGGTTCGCCCCGGTAGGCGCCGCGCGAGCCGACGTTGACGATGCAGGCGCCCTGCGGTCCCTGGAGGCGGTGCCGCAGATGGTCGACCAGGCACCAGATCAGATCGGCCGGGCCCAGCAGGTTGACGTCGACCAGGCGCCGCCAGTCGGCCTGCCAGTCCTCGTAGGAGGTGGTGGCGACGGGCTGTTCGGCGTACACACCCGCGTTGTTGACGAGCACGTCGACCGTGCCGAGCCCGGCGACCGCGGCGTCGACGATCTCCCGGGCCGCGCCGGGGGCGCCGAGATCGCCGGTGACCAGGACGTGGCCGGTGCCGGGCAGGGTGTCGAGCACGTCCTGCGCGGCCGCGGAGTCGGCGCGGCAGTGCACGGCCACGCGGTGCCCGGCGGCGGCGAGTTCGGTCGCGACGGCGGCCCCGATGCCCCGGGAGCCACCGGTGACGAGCGCACAGCGTCGAGTCATGGATCGAGCCTTTTCGTGGAGGGACAGGGGATCATGGGGCGCGGGGTCAGGCCGGGTCGCGCAGGGGCGAGCGCGAGGCGGCCGCCGGACACTCGTCGGCGGCCGGCGGGGGCGAGCCGGTGGCGAGCGGTGAGCCGGTGGCGAGCGGTGAGCCGGTGGCGAGCGGTGAGCCGGTGACGAGCACCAGGGCCCACAGGCACTCCAGTTGGGCGAGCACCTCCTTGCCGGTGCGGCCCTCCCGCAGCGCCGCCTCGGCACCGGCCGTCAGGTAGACGGCCAGCAGCTCCAGTTCTTCCGGCCGGGGCCCGCAGCCGGGGCCCGGCGGTTCGGGGGCGAGGGCCACCAGGTCGCGCAGGACGGCCCGCCAGACGGTGTGCCAGCGGGAGGGCACGGCCCGCTCCTGGGTCAGCCGGGCCGCCGCGCGGACGGTGACCTCCTCGTCCAGCAGCCGGGCCACGACGAGGGTGAACTCCACGACCGGCAGGAGGGCGCCCATCGGGGTGAGCCGGGTCAGTGCCCCCCGGGTGATGGTCTCCGCCTCCTGGCAGACCGCGCTCGCCAGGTCCGCCTTGGCGCGGAAGTGGAAGGTGAGCGCGCCCATCGTCATCCCGCAGGCCCGGTGCACGGCGGACAGCGAGGTGCCGGCGTATCCGTGCCGGTCGAACTCGATGGCCGCCGCCGCGATCAGCGCCTGGCGGGTGCGCTCCGCTCTCACCTGCTTGACCATGGGCCTGACCTCGGTATTCATCACGGGAACTGACTCCACGGGCCGCCCGGACAGCGGTGCTGCGCGCCAGGTGCCGGAGGAGGGGGCCCGTCGTGGGCCTCCCGTCCGCTCGCGCCGCTGTGGATGACGGGAGGCCGCCGGCCCCGGTCCTGCGAACGTACCGCCGGTTCACTGCGCGGACACCTTCCGTGCCCGGCTCCGCGACGACTTGGCCAAGTTGGACGCGACTTCCCCGGTTTCCACCCGGCTTCCCCACAACTGCGCCGGTCCGCCCGGGACTTCGCCGGTGGTACGAGGCCGGTGCGGCGGTCCGGTCAGCCGACCGCGAGGTGGGCCCGGTACCAGGGCGCCGCACCGGCCAGCCGCTCCAGCGGACCGGGGCCCGCGGCGCATCCCGCGAGCCGCCAGACCTCCTCGCTCTCGTACCAGTGGTCGAGCGCCAGCAGGGCGAACTGGCGCTCGCTGATCCGGCCGGGCACCTCCCTCAGCCGTCGCAGGCACTGCTCCCAGGTCAAGTCGTCGGTGACCGACGGCAGTACGTCCAGTTCGGCGAGCCTCGCCAGGAGGTCGCCGCCGCGCACCGGCACCGGGTGCCCGGCGTGGAAGATCCCGGACGGCACGGCGTCCGGTGCCGTGGCCAGGGCCGTGATCAGCCGCGCCAGGTCCTCGACGGCGACGAGGGAGAGCTGTCCGCGCCCGCCGTCCCAGCGGGCGGGGACCCGCCGCAGCAGTTCGCGCAGTCCGGGCACCACCCAGCGGTCCCCGGCGCCGAGGACGAGACCGGGGCGGAGGACGACGGCGCCCGCGTCGAGCGCGATCCGCTCCGCGGCCAGCCGGGTCCGGCTGGCCGCGGACACGGGGGCGGGGGTGACACCGTCGACGGGGATGCCGCGGTGCGGGCCGGGCCCGTAGACCGCCGCCGTGGACAGGTGCACGATGCGCCGCACCCCGGCCCGCCGGGCCTCCCCGACGACGGCCCGGGTGCCGCCGATGTTGGTCCGCTCGCACTCGTGCTGCGTGCCGTCGACGCGGGCGGCGAGGTGGACGAGGACGTCCACCCCGTCCGCCGCCCCGTCGAGCGACGCGGGATCCGAGAGGTCCGCGGGCCGCCACTCCACGCCCGCCTGCTGCTCGGCCGGCGGGGTGCGGACGAGGGCCCGCACCTCCAGGTTCCGGCCGTCCGCCCGTTCGCGCAGCAGCCGGTTCAGCACCGCCCCGCCGACGAAGCCCGTGGCACCGGTCAGCAGCACCCGCAGCGGTCTCATGAAACGGTCTCCTCCGCCTCGTCCGCGTCCTGCGGCACCTCGGGGGCACCGCTGTTCTCCGGGAACTCCAGCGTGGCGACGACCTCCGGGGGCGCGAGGGCCGGCAGCAGGCAGCGCAGCATGCTCTCTATGCGTTCGGGCAGGTCGCCGCGGGCGCTGGAGAGCCGCGACATGATCTGCGTACCGGTGTACGCGGCGACGATCACCTGGGCGAACGCGGCCTCGTCGACCTCCGGGCGCAGCTGGCCCAGGTCACGGGCCTCGGCGAGGTGGGTGCGGAACTGCTCGGCCCACCAGTCGTAGATCGAGTAGTTGAGCAGGTTCACCTCGCTCTGCTCGACGGCGAGCCGGACGCCGGCGCGGAACAGGACGTTGGAGCGCATCTCCACGGCCAGGTACTGGCACACGTCGATGAGCTGCTGCAGGCCCTGCTTCCCGGTGGGCCACTTCAGCTCGGCGGCCTGTTCGACGATGACCGCCCGGGCCAGTTCCTCCTTCGACTTGAAGTGGAAGTACATGGCTCCGGTTGTGGTCTCGGCTCTGCGCAGGATCGCGTTGAGACCCGCTCCGTGGTAGCCGACCTGGTCGAACATCTCCGCGGCCGCGCGGATGAGCGCGGCCCGCGTCCGCTCCGCGCGCTCCTGCCGTTGTCGTGCCATCGGCAGACTCCTCGTACCTGTAGACAAACAAAAAGAACGACCTCTATTTTATTCACGTCGAGGCCGCCTTGTCACCGCCGGCGGCGTCGATTCACTTGCGCGTGCCCAATTCGGACGTCACCGCACCTGGGGGAACACCATGAGCATCGACCTTGCCCAGCACAGCCTCACGAGTCGTTTTGAGATGGTTTCGGCCGATCACACGCACAAGACGAACCAGGACGAGATGCTCCTGCGCAGCTGGCGGCGGACCGGCCCCGACACCTTCACGGTGACCGCCGCCTGGCCCGCCGAGCACCGGTTCTACGTCAGCCGCCTGGGCCTGTACGACCCGCTGCTGCTGAGCGAGACGGTGCGCCAGACGCTGCCGCTGCTCTCCCACGGCGCCTACCAGGTGCCGTTCGGGCATCAGCTGCTGTGGAAGGACTTCAGCTGGACGCTCGACCCGGCGGCCTCGCGGGCCGACGGCGGGCCGGCCGAGCTGGAGCTGCACATCAGCTGCCACGAGGTGACGTACCGGCGCGACCGCGCCTCCGCGATATCCCTGACGGTCGAGGTCGAACGAGGCGGGCAGACGCTGGCCACCGCCCGCACGCGCTTCACCATCCAGGACCGCACGGTCTACAACCGGTTGCGCGGAGCGTACGCCGACGCGGCCGCTGCCACCGCGCGCGCCGTACCGCTGCCGCCGCCGGCCGGTCTGTCGCCCTTCGGGCGGGACCGCTTCGAGGACGTCGTGCTCGCCGCGCGACCGACCGGGCCGACCGCTGGCAGCTCCGTGTCGACACCACGCACCCCGTGCTCTTCGACCACGTCGTGGACCACGCTCCGGGCATGCTCCTCCTGGAGGCCGCCCGCCAGGCGGCGCTGGCCGCCGCACACCCCCGGCCGATGGCCGTCACGGGCATGGACTCGGACTTCGTCAGATACGCCGAGATGGACGCCCCCTGCCTGCTGCACACCGAGCGCCTCGCGGACCCCTCCCAGGTCCGGGTCAGCGCCCACCAGCACGACCGCGAGATCTTCTCCAGCCACGTCACCCTGACCCCGGCACCGACCACCCCCCGAGCCCTGGCGGCCTGAGGGGCCCGCTCCACGGACACCCGCGAGCTCCGGGCCGGCTCACGCGGCCTGACCGGGGCGCGGGGAACCCGTACCGCGGCCCGGGTCGCACGGCGACCGGATCCCCAGGGCCCGAGCCACGGGTCAACGGACCGGGGCGGGGGCGCAAGCCGCCCGTACTGCCGCCCCGGCCGCCCTGCCGGGACCGGCGCCTCAGCAGATCGGCCTCGGCAGCAGGCCGGGGATCTTGTTGAGCCCCGGCCTGCTGACCGCCGGACCAGGACAAGGAAAGTCTCCAGGCCGAGCGCCGTGGCCGCCCGGGCGGATCCGCACCCCAGCCGGCGGGTGCTGCCCGACTGCCGGCCGGCACCGAGACCGAGCCACCGCACCCGTGCAGCACCCGGTCGACGGACCCCGGCCCGGCCCGGATCAGCCACCCCGTCGTACGTCCGGAAGATCCGCCCGAGCCTGACCCGCACCACGGCGTCCGGGCCAGGTGCCGGGCCGCCCGGGCGGATCCGCAAGCCAGTCGGCGGGGGCTGCCGCTGCCCGACTGCCGGCCGGCACCGAGACCGAGCCACCGCACCCGCGCAGCAGCAGTACGTCCGGGAGATTCGCCCGAGCCCCGCACCCCGCCCGCCTGACCCGCACCACGGCGTCCGGGCCGGCCGGGGTCAGTCCGCCGCTGGCTCGTCGGTGGCCGCTGCTTCTCGGAGGGCTGTCAGGAGACCGCGGAGGGCCGGCTGGTCGAGGGCGGTCTCGCGGGCGACCGCCGAGATCACGCGGACCGGTTCGGGGTTGCGGACCGGGCGGACGACGACGCCGGGGTGGCGGCCGCGCAGCCCCAGCCTCGGCATCAGCCCGACGCCGAGACCGGCCGCGACGAAGCCCTGCGCGGTGGCGTAGTCCTCGCTGCGGATGACGAAGTCGGGGCTGAACCCGGCCGCCGCGCAGGAGTCGATCACCGGTTCCAGGCAGGGGCCGGGCGGCTCGCTGCCGACCCACTGCTCCCCGGACAGCTCGTGCAGGTCGACGACCTCCCGGTCCGCGAGCGGGTGCCCCAGCGGCAGGACGGCGGCGTAGGGGTCGTCGAGCAGGTGGACCAGCCGGAAGCCCTCCCCCACCCGTCCCCGCGCCTGCACGACCACCGCCAGGTCGGCCCGGCCACGGGCCACTTCCTGGAACGGGTCCTCCGGGTCGGCGAGTTCGAGGTCGACCCGGACACCGGGGTGTTCCGCGCGGAGCCGGGCCAGGGCCGGGGCCACCAGCGTGGAGCCCGCCGTGGCGAAGTAGCGGACCGACAGGGTGCCGATGCGCCCGGCCCGCAGATCGGCGAGGGCGGTCTCCGCCTGGGCCACCGCCGAGCTGATCAGCGCCGCGTGCTCGGTGAGCAGCAGACCGGCCGGGGTGGGCCGCACCCCCCGCCCGACCCGTTCGAGCAGAGCGGTCCCCGCCTGCTTCTCCAGGGCCGCGACCTGCTGGCTGACGGCGGACGGCGTGTACCCGAGGTGGGCCGCGGCCGCGGTGACCGTCCCACTGGTGACCACCGCCCGCAGGACCTGGAGGCGCCTCACATCAAGCATGTAGCACAGCTTAACAGAGTAGGTAGAACCATTTGCTTGTCCTCACAGTTCGACTGGGGCATGGTCGAAGAGCGGATCGAAGAAGACGGAGATCCAGGAAGCCGGAGATCCAGGAAGACGGAGGGAAGCATCGTGAGCAACGGGACACGGAGTCTGCGGGGCGGAGTACGGGTGGCCGTGCTCGCCCTGCTGTGGGGCTCGACCTTCCTCTGGATCGAACTGGCGCTGCGCGGCCTCTCCCCGCTCCAGGTCACGTTCGTCCGCTGTCTTCTCGGCGCGCTCGTCCTCACCGCCGCCTGTTACGCCTCGGGCCGGCGCCTGCCCCGCGGCCGTACCGTCTGGCGGCACATCGTCGTCGCGGCCTTCTTCTGCAACGCGCTGCCCTTCGCCCTGTTCAGCCTCGGCCAGCAGACCGTCGACTCCGGCCTCGCGGGAGTCCTGAACGCCACGACCCCGCTGTGGTCGATCGCCCTCGGCCTGGCCCTGGGCTCCGAACGCGGACTGCGCCCGGTCCGCCTGGCGGGCCTCCTCCTCGGCTTCGCCGGCACGATCCTGATCCTCGCCCCCTGGCAGTCGGCGGGGGCCACCGGCTGGGGAGCCCTCGCCATCCTGGGCGCGGCCGCCAGCTACGCCGTCGCCTTCACCTACATGGGCCGCACCCTGGTGCGCAGGGGCACCCCCACCATCTCGCTCTCCGCCGCCCAGCTCGTCGCCGCGAGCGGCCTGACCGCCGTGGCGCTGCCGGTGGGCGGCCTGGAGTCGATCGACCCCGGCCCGGCGGTCGTGGCGGCGGCCCTGGTCCTCAGCGTCTTCTGCACCGCGATCACCTTCCACCTCACCTACCGGATCATCAACGACGAGGGCGCCACCAACGCCGCCGTGGTCGGCTACCTGCTGCCCGTCGTCTCCGTGCTGCTCGGTGCCGTGGTGCTGGGAGAGGGACTGAGCCTCCGGGTCGTGCTGGGCATGGCCGTGGTCCTGGCGGGTGTCGGAATGACCCGGCGCAAGGACGCGGCGGCCACGGCTCCGGCCCCGACCGGCGAGACGGAGGCGGGGGATCGTTCGGCGGATCCTTCAGTGGATCGTTCGGCGGACCCTTCGACCCCCCGGCGTCCGGCGCTGAAGACGGCCGGATGACCTCCGAAGACCCCCGGTTCTGATCGGCATCGGCCCCCCAGGACGATTGCGCAACCTCTAAACTGTCGGCGTGGACGCAGCGGAGACAGTGGAGACGGCCGATGTGACCGGATGGGAAGTCGCCGTCCTCGACGGCGGACCGGCCCACGGGATGCGGGTCAAGGTCGCCGACCGGCCCCGGGTCGTGCAGGTGTCGTACCCCTGCCGGGCGGAGGGCGCACCCTCCGGGGTGCGGGTGGACGGTGTCTACGTCTACCGGCTCGATCACGGGGTGACGGACGAACCCCTGCGGTACGGCTTCGACATCGCCTGCCCCTGAGAGCCGCTCCCCCGCGTCCTCGCCGCCAGCAGGCCCACGGCGTACAGGGCGAGGACGGCCGCGAGCAGTCCGTAGTACACGCCGGGCAGCGCGCTCAGGCCGAGGGCCGCTCCCGGCGGGGACACCGGCAGCAGCAGTCCGGTCGCGGCCAGCGCGGCGGCGGACCAGGTCACCGGGCCCGGCCGGCGGCGGGCCCGGCCCGTCGCGCCCACGGACAGCAGCACCATCACCACGGCCTGGGTCAGCAGGTTCTCCGTGAACCAGCCCGAGTGGAACAGCGCCCGGTCGTCGCCGGGGCCCCGCAGGGCGAAGGCCAGGACACCGAAGGTCGCCAGGTCGGCCACGGCGTTCAGGGCGCCGAACCCGACGATGAACCGGAGCAGCTCGCGGGGGTCGAGGACGCTCGGCCGGCGCAGGGCGGACGGGGCGGGACGGTCGTGGGCGAAGGCCAGCTGGGCCGCGTCGAAGCACAGGTTCTGGACGAGGACCTGGGCCGGGAGCATCGGCAGGAAGGGCAGGAGCAGGCCCGCGGAGAGCATCGCGATCACGTTGCCGAGGTTGGAGGAGAGCGTGATGCGCAGATACGTGGCGATGTTGCCGCCCGCGTGACGACCGGCGGCGACCGCGTGGTCGATCGCGGTGAGGTCCTTCCCGGCGAGGACGAGGTCCGCGTTCTCCCTGGTCACCCCGGCCGCCTCGCGCGGGGCGATGCCCACGTCGGCGGTGCGCAGGGCGGGCAGGTCGTTGACGCCGTCGCCGAGGAAGCCCACCGTGTGGCCGCCGGCCTGGAGCGCCCGGGTGATGCGGGTCTTGTCGTCGGGGGCGCAGCGGGCGAAGACGGTCGTACGGGCGGCGAGTTCGGTGAGCTCGGCGTCGGTGAGGGTGTCGAGGCGGTCGGCGGTGAGGACTCCGGCCACCGGCACCCCGAGGTCGCGGCAGGCGCGGACCGCGGTGCCCGGGTGGTCGCCGGTGAGGACCTTGACGGTGACGCCCCGTGCGGCGAGTCGGGCGAGCGCCTCGGCGGCGGTGGGGGCGAGGTCGTCCCGCAGGGTGACCAGGCCGCGGAAGGTGAGGCCGTGTTCGCGGGGGCGGTCGCCGGAGGGGCGTTCGGTGGCGGCGACGGCGAGGACGCGCAGCCCGTCCGCGGCCTGCGCGTCGGCCAGCTCGCGCAGCCGGGCACGCTCCTCCTCGGACAGCGCGCAGCGTCGCAGTACGGCCTCCACGGCCCCCTTGGTGATCAGGGTCTGGGTGCCGAGGCGGCCGGGGGTGCGGACGACCACGGTGGCCAGACGGCGGGCCGGGTCGAAGGGGAGGGCCGTGACGCCGTCGTACGCCGTGAGGGTGTCCTCGTCGGCCCCGGCGAGCAGGGCCTCGTCCAGGGCGTCGGGTGCCGGGAGGTCGGCGAGCTGGAGCGACCACCAGGCGGCGGCCGCCGCCCAGCGCAGTACCTCGGGGTCGTCGTGGCCGGCCGCGTCCAGGGCGCGGTGGACCACCGGGCGGTCCTGCGTGAGGGTGCCGGTCTTGTCCACGCACAGGACGTCCATGGCGCCGATGTCGTGCAGGGCGGGCAGCCGTCGCACGATGACGCCGTGGGTGCGGGCCAGGAGTCCGGCGCCGCGGGCGAGGCAGGTCGTGACGAGAACGGGCAGCATCTCCGGGGTCAGCCCGACGGCCACGGCGACGGCGAAGGGGAGGGTCTCCAGGCCGCGGCCGCGCAGGGCGGCGTTGGCCATGAGCACCAGGGGCGGGGTCAGCAGCGCGAACCGGATCAGGATCCAGGAGACGCCCTGGACGGAACGTTCGAAGGCGGTCGCCGGGGGTTTTCCGGTCCGGCGGTGCGCCGCGGCGAACCGGGTGCCGCCGCCGGTCGCGGTGACCACGGCGGTGGCGCTGCCGGAGGCGACGCTGCTGCCCTGGAAGCAGTGCCGGGGGTCCTGGAGGACACCCCGGTCCCCCGGGTCCGCCCCCGCCGCCTTCTCCACCGGCGCGGACTCTCCGGTGAGGGCGGCCTGGTGGACGGCGAGCCCGGCCGACCGCAGCAGTCGTACGTCCGCGGGGACCAGGTCGCCCGGACCCAGCCGTACGACATCGCCGGGGACGAGTTCTTCGACCGGGATCTCACGGGTGACGGGGGCCGCGTCCTCGTCGGCCCGGCGCTGGACCGTGACGGTGGTCGCCACCAGGCGGCGCAGTTCCGCCGTGGAGCGGTCGGCCCGGTGTTCGCCGGAGGCCCGCAGGACACAGCTCACGACGACCAGCAGAAGGATCACGGAGGCGGTGCCCCAGGCGAGGACGGCGGCCGACACCAGTCCCAGGCAGAGCAGCACCGCGGTGAAGGGGTCACGCAGACTCCGTACGAACAGGCGGGGCCAGGAGGGGTCCAGGGCATCCGGAACCGCGTTTGCGCCGACCCGCGCCAGCCGCGCCTCGGCCTGCCCCTCGGTCAACCCCCGCGGCCCGGCCCCGACCCCCCGCAAGACCTCGAAAAGCCCGGCGTCCGCCCCCACGGCCCGCTCACCCGCCCCTGCCCCACCACCCCCGCCGGGGCGGGTGACGAGCGGTTCGAGTGAGTCGCCGGGGACCGGGGTCCTCACTGCTGCCTCGTCGGGTACTGCGGGGGCTCGGTGACCAGCGGGCGCGGGCCCCGGCCCGTCCCCCGGTCCCGGTACGGGCATCACCCCGCCTACACCGGACGACGGCCCCCCCGACGCGCCCGACGCGGCGGGACCGGCAGTGGGGGCGCCGCCGTTCTCCCCCCGCGCCCCCGACCGCTCAGACACCGGCCTCGCGCAGTCGGGGCGGGGTCCCGGAGGGGGTCTCGCGGGCCGTCAGCTGGCCGACCATGACGCGGACCACGGTCACGATGTCGGGGTCGTCGACGTAGTAGACCTGCCGGCGGCCCTCGCGGCGGGAGCGCACGAGCCCGGCGAGCTTCAGCTTCGCGAGGTGCTGGCTGACCGCGGGCAGCGCACCGCCGACCCGGTCCGCGAGGTGGGTGACGTCGCTCTCGCCCTGGGACAGCGCCCACATGATGTGCAGCCGGGCGGAGGAGGCGAGGAGTCCGAACACGGCGGCCGCCTCGGCGAGCACCTCCGCCGACGGGTCCTGGAAACCGCCGACGACCTTCGCCACAGCCCTCTCCGTCCTCTCGGATCAACCGCCGGACCAAGTGTAGGGGCGGCCCGGTGATCGTCCCGCTTCGTCCGGTACCGGTCCCTCCCCTCGTGGGGACCGGTACCGGAGGAAGCGGGTGACCGTGGGCGGAATGTGGCCGAGAACGTACGGCGCGCTGGTTGGAACGCGGAGCGCTGAAGTGGTGGCCTGTCATGGCGTCGTCCGGTGCTGCGCCGCAGGGGCATGATCCTGCCAGCCAGGCGGCCGACAGAGGAGGTTCCGGTGTCGGAAGCAGTGCGTTACCGCAGGTCAGGCATATAAAGTGAGTTTTCCGGTCCGGATTCAACCGCGAGGGAAGTAAGGGGTGGAAGACCTTGAGCTCCGACTCAGGAGCACGCACGGCCTTCGCGGAGCGTCTCGCCCTGTTGTACAGAGAGGCAGGTAATCCGCCCCTCAAGCGCGTGTCCGAGGGCGTCGGCCGGCTCCAGCGTGTGGACGAGCGCGGACGCCCCGTCCGGGTCTCCGCTCAGCGCATCAGCGACTGGCGCCGGGCCCGGAACGTGCCCGCTCAGTTCACCGCCCTCGCGGCCGTACTGCACATCCTCATTCCCGAAGCCCGGCGGATCAGTCCCACCCCCGTCTCGGCCGGTCTGTACGACCTCGGCCAGTGGCAGCGGCTGTGGGAGCGCGCGCTGGCGCCGGACGAGGACGAAGGTCCCCAGCCCGAGCCGCCCGCCGGGGTCTGCCCGTACCGCGGCCTCGCCTCCTACCGGCAGGAGGACGCCCGCTGGTTCTTCGGCCGGGAACGCAGCACGGAGGCCCTCGTCAGGCTGCTCCGCTCGGCGGCCGGGACCGGCACCGGCGGTCTGGTGATGCTCGTGGGCGCCTCGGGCGCGGGCAAGTCCTCGCTGCTCAACGCGGGCCTGGTGACCGCCCTGGAGGAGGGCGCGCTCGGCGGCGCGGACCCCAGGGTCGTCCAGTTCGTGCCGGGCGCCGATCCGCTCACGGAGCTGACCGGCCGCATACCCGAGCTGAAAACTGTCCTGTCCGCCGCGAGGGCCGACGGACCGGACATCGACCGTCCCCCCGAATTCGCGCACGCCGTCCGGGAAGCGGTCGCCTCGTGGGCTCAGCACGAGGCCGCCACCGCCCGGCCCGTTGTGATCGTCGACCAGTTCGAGGAGGCGTTCACCCTCTGCGCGGACGACTCGGACAGACGCACGTTCGTCCAGGCGCTGCACGCCATGTGCACCCCCGCCGGCCCGGACACCCCCGCACCCGCCCTCGTCCTGCTGGGCATCCGCGCCGACTTCTACGAGCGCTGCCTGGACCACCCCGAGCTCGCCGACGCGCTCCAGCACCGGCACATGGTGCTCGGGCCGCTCACCGACACGGAACTGCGCGAGGCCGTGGCGGGCCCGGCAAGGGCCGTAGGCCTCGAGCTGGAGCCGGGGCTCGCGGAACTGATCGTGCGCGAGGTGAGCGCCGACGGTCCGCGCGGGGCGCACGACGCGGGCGTGCTGCCGTTGCTCTCGCACGCCCTGCTCGCGACCTGGCAGCGCCGCAAGGCGGGCCGGCTGACCCTGGCCGGCTACCGCGCGGCCGGCGGTATCCAGGGTGCGGTCGCGGCGACCGCCGAGCGGGCCTGGTCCGCTCTGGACCCGGCGGCCCGCACGGCGGCCCGGCTGCTCCTGCTGCGCCTGGTGCGGCTCGGCGAGGACACCCAGGCCACCCGCCGGCGCGGCACCCGGCGCCAGCTCGCCGCCGAGTCGACGGACCCGGACAAGACGGAGGAGTCCCTCGAGGCGCTGGTGCGGGCCCGTCTGGTGACGCTGGACGCGGAGAGCGTGGAGATCACCCACGAGGCCCTGCTGACGGCGTGGCCGCGCCTGCGCGAGTGGATCGACGAGGACCGCAGCGACCATCTGCTGCGCCAGCGCATCGAGGAGGACGGCCGCTTCTGGGAGGGCTCCAACCGCGACTCCTCGCTGCTGTACCGGGGATCGCGCCTCGAACAGGCCCGCGCCTGGGCCAAGTCGGCCGGGGACACCTATCTGACGCGCAGCGCGGTGGAGTTCCTCGCCGCCTCGGTCCGGCTGCGGCGGCGCTCGGTCCTGATCGCCCGGGGCGCGGTGGCGGCGCTGGTCGTCCTCGCGCTGGTGGCCGTCGGTTCGGCGGTGGTCGCCTGGCAGCAGCGCAACGACGCCGTGTTCGAGCAGGTCGTCGCGGAGGCGGACCGCGTCCAGTCCACGGACCCGTCGCTGTCCGCCCGCATCGACCTGGTCGCACACCGTCTGCGGCCCGACGACGAGGGCACCAACACCCGCCTGATCTCCATCGTCAACGCCCCGCTGGCCACCCCGCTCACCGGTCACACCGGTGCCGTGTACCTGACCTCGTTCAGCCCGGACGGAAAGCTCCTCGCCACCGCCGGCTACGACCGGACCGTCCGGCTGTGGGACGTCAGCGACCGCCGCCGGCCCAAGGCCCTGGGCGAACCCCTCGTGGGCGGCACGAGCTGGGTGAGCAGCGCGGTCTTCAGCCCGGACGGCCAGACCCTGGCCAGTGCCGGCGACGACGGGACGATCCGGCGCTGGGACCTCGCCGACCCACGTCACCCGAAACCGCTGGGCCCTCCCCTGACCGGCCACGACGGCACCATCTACCTGATCGCGTTCAGCCCGGACGGACGCACCCTGGCCTCCGCCGGCGAGGACCGCACCGTACGGCTGTGGAACACGAGCGGCACGCAGGAGCCGCCGGTCGTGCTGACCGGGGCCGGGGCCGCCGAGCGGTCCGTGGCGTGGAGCCCCGACGGGCACACGCTCGCCGCCGGCGGTGACGACAACACGGTGAGGCTGTGGAACACCGGCGATCCCCGGCACCCCCGGACGTACGACAGGGTGCTCAAGGGACACACCGGTCTGGTGCACTCGGTCGCCTTCAGCCCGGACGGGACCGAGCTGGCCAGCGGCAGCGCGGACGACACCGTCCGGCTGTGGGACGTGCGCGACCCCGCCGACCCGGGGCCGATCGGCTCGCCGCTCACCGGGCACACCGGTCCCGTCTGGTCCGTGGCCTTCAGCCCCGACGGGAGCAAGCTCGCCGCCGCCAGCGCGGACAGCACGGCGAGCCTGTGGAACGTGAGCGACCCGGCGTACCCCTCACAGGTCGGCGAGCCCCTCGCCGGGAGCAGCGGGGAGATGTACGCGCTGGGCTTCAGCCCCGACGGCCGTACGCTCGCGACCGGCAGCGGCGACAGCAAGGTGCGTCTGTGGTCGATCCCGGCGGGGGACCTGGTGGGCAGCAGCGGGGCGTTCCGGCGGGACGGCGACGTGCTCGCCACGGCCGGGCGGGACGGGCGGATCCGGCTGTGGAACGTGACGGACCCGGACCGGCCCGTGGCCTTGGGCAGGCCGTTCACCCCTGTGGTGCGCGACCCGTTCTCCCAGGTGCTGTTCTCCCCCGACGGCCGCACGCTCGCGGTGCTCACCACCGGCCGGGTCCAGCTGTGGAACGTCACCGACCTCGCCCACCCCGTCCCGCACGGTCCGGCGCTCGTCCTGCACTCCCGGTTCATGGGCCCCGACGCCCTGGCGTTCAGCCCGGACGGACGCACCCTGGCCACCGCCTACGACAGCCGCAGCCTCCAGCTGTGGGACGTCACCGACCCGGCCCACCCGGTCTCGCACGGCCCGATCGCCGGCCACCGGGGGTACATCGACAGCCTCGTCTTCAGCCCGGACGGCCGGACCCTGGCCAGCGGCAGCGCGGACGGCACGATCCGGCTGTGGAGGGTGACGGACCCGGCCCGTCCGGCCCTGCTCCGCAAGCCGCTCACCGGGCACACCGGACCCGTCAACGTGCTCGTCTTCAGTCCGGACGGGCACACCCTGGCCAGCGGCGGCGACGACGACACGGTCCGGCTGTGGGACGTGAGCGACCCCCGGCACGCCGAGCGGACGGGAGCGGCGCTCACCGGGCACAGCGAGGCGGTCGTGTCGCTGACCTACAGCCGCGACGGCGCCACGCTGGCCAGCGGCGGCCACGACAACACGGTCCGGCTCTGGGACGTGGCCGACCCGTCCGCGGCCGGCCCCATCGGACAGTCGATGAGTCCCAGCGCCAGGACCGGCAGCTTCCTCTCCTTCAGCCCCGGCCGGCGGATGCTCGGCGTCTCCAGCGGGGCGGACACCATCCGGCTGTGGGACCTGGACGTCGACAACGCCATCGACCGCGTCTGCGCCACTACTGCGAACGTTCTGACCCGCGAGACCTGGGAGGAGTACCTGCCGCGGCTCTCGTACGATCCTCCGTGCGACTGAAGCGCATTACGTGATCCCGATCACAACTTCTCCCCGCACCCGAGCAGTCCGCTCCCGCAGTTCCTGCGGCCTTGTTACTGTTGGCCACAGCCCGACCGCTGGTGCATCCCCCGTCGCCAGCGGTCGGGTCTTTTCGTCCACGACCGGCCAGGCCTGCGTGTGCGAACAGGAATTACCCCGGACGCCGCTCTACCGGTCGAGGTCGAGGTCGAGTTGCAGCATCCGGATCGCGTTCCCCCGCAGCAGCTTGTAGGTCACGTCCTCGGACAGCCCGGCCACGTGCTCCCACGCCACCTTCTTGGTGTGCGGCCAGGTCGAGTCCACGTGCGGGTAGTCGGTCTCGAAGGTCGCGTTGTCCACGCCGACGGTCTCGATGGCCTCGATGCCGTGCCGGTCGCGGAAGAAGCAGCAGAAGATCTGCCGGTAGTAGTACGTCGACGGCGGCTCCGGGATCAGGTCCTTGACCCCGCCCCAGGCCCGGTGCTCCTCCCACACGTCGTCGGCACGTTCCAGCGCGTACGGGATCCAGCCCATCTGGCCCTCGCTGTACGCCAGTTTGAGCCGCGGGAACTTCACCAGCACCCCGCTGAACAGGAAGTCCATCATCGAGGCCATGGCGTTGTTGAAGGACAGGGACGCCTGGACCGCGGGCGGGGCGTCGGGCGAGGCGGCCGGCATCTGCGAGCTGCTGCCGATGTGCATGTTGACCACCGTTCCGGTCTCCTCGCAGACCGCGAAGAACGGGTCCCAGTAGCCGGAGTGGATCGACGGCAGCCCCAGATAGGTCGGGATCTCGCTGAAGGTGACGGCCCGGACGCCCCGTTCGGCGTTGCGGCGGATCTCCGCGACCGCGAGCTCGACGTCCCACAGCGGGATCAGGCACAGCGGGATCAGCCGGCCCCCGCTGTCCCCGCACCACTCCTCGACCATCCAGTCGTTGTAGGCGCGCACACAGGCGAGCCCGACCTCCTTGTCCTTGGCCTCGGCGAAGGTCTGCCCGCAGAAGCGCGGGAAGGTGGGGAAGCACAGGGAGGCCTCGACATGGTTCATCTCCATGTCCGCCACGCGGGCCTTGGGATCCCAGCAGCCCCGCCGCATCTGCTCGCGGGTGATCCCGTCGAGGGTCATCTCGTCGCGCGAGAAGCCGACGGCCGCGATGATCCGCTTGTACGGGAAGAGCTCGCCCTCGTACTCCCACCAGTCGGTGAGCTGGCCCTCAGGATCAGTGGTGAACCGGTACTTCCCGCCGACGTACGCGAGGTCCCCGATGCCTGCGGTGAGCGGCTTCGGCCCCCGGTCGCGGTACTTCGCCGGGAGCCAGGTCTCGAAGAGGTGTGCGGGCTCGATCACGTGATCGTCCACGCTGATGACTTTGGGGATCTCCCTGATGCCCGGTCCCGTTCCGGTTCCGCTCTCGGTGGTGACGGCCATTGCCTGCCCCCTAGCCGGTATCTGATGGGTCGTCAGATCGAAGGCTAGGGGGAGGCACCGGCATCGGCAAGGGCCGGACGGGGGGCGTGCGGCGGCCGCGCGCCCGGACCTCAGTTGTTCCAGGTCTCGTCGTACGGATCGTGCGGCGTCGGGACCGGCTCTGCCTCCGTGACCACCAGGTACGGGATCGGGCCGCCGTTCACCGGGTCCTTGGTCCGCTTCGCCGTGTACGTGCCGGTGACCTGGAGCCAGCCGTCGGGTTTGAGGACCGGCGGGATCTGCCCGGTGAGGCCGACCTTGACCGGCTGGGCGTCCGCCGCGCAGCAGTTGAGGGCCATGCGGACCAGGTAGGGCGCGCCGGAGCGGTCCAGGGCGACGAACCCGGTGATGGTGATGCGCCGCCCGGCCAGGCCCTCGCCGTGCTCGTAGACCGCGCGGCCCGCGTAGTCGGCGAGACCGAGCCGCAGCGGCCCGCTCTGCGGGAGCCGCGCATAGCCGTACGACTGCTGCAGGGCCGTGCCCGTGCGCATCGCGCTGTAGGAGCCGAGGGCGGGCGGGGCGACGAGGATCAGGGCGAACAGGGGCAGGACGAGGAGCCAGGAGACCCGGGGTTCACGGTGGGCGTGCCCCTGCTCCCCGGGTCCGGCCCGCCACTCGTACCAGGCCGTCGCCAGCGCCGTCGCGATGAGGACGACACCGGCCGTCAGGACCAGCGGACGCAGGCCCGCCTTGACGTAACGGAGGTAGAGGTCGGTCAGGCCCGCGTGCAGGAGGGCCGCGCCGAGGACGAACAGGACCGCCGACTGTGCCTGCCGGTTCACAGCATCACCCACCCGGTCAGCACCGAGACCACGATCGCCAGGGCGAGGGTGGCGGGGGCGAAGCGCAGGGCGAAGGCCCGGCCGAAGGTGCCGGTCTGCATCGCGAACAGCTTGAGGTCGATCATCGGGCCGACGACCAGGAAGGTCAGCCGCGCCGTCAGCGAGAACTGGGTGAGCGAGGCGGCCACGAACGCGTCCGCCTCCGAGCAGATCGACAGCACCACGGCGAGCGCGGCGAGCGCCAGCACGGCGATCACCGGGTTCTCCGCCGCCGTACGCAGCCACGTCTGCGGGACGACGGCCTTCAGGGTCGCCGCCGCCATGGCGCCCACGACCAGGAAGCCGCCCGCGTGCGTCACGTCGTGCCGGACCGAGCCCCAGAAGGCGGCGCCCCTGCCCTGCCCCTCGTGGGCGTGCCGGGCCGGCGGTTTCAGCAGGTCGGTGCGGCCGAGGCGCAGCCACAGCCAGCCCATCGCGCACGCCACCAGCAGGCTCGCGACGAGCCGCGCCACGACCATCCCGGGATCGCGCGGGAAGGCCACCGCGGTCGCCGTCAGCACGATCGGGTTGATCGCCGGGGCGGAGAGCAGGAAGGCGAGGGCCGCCGCCGGGGTGACACCGCGCCGCACCAGCGCCCCCGCCACCGGCACGGACGCGCACTCGCAGCCCGGCAGCACCGCGCCCGCGGCCCCGGCCACGGGCACCGCGAGGGCGGGGTTCTTCGGCAGGGCGCGGGCGAAGAACGACGGCGGCACGAACACCGCGATCGCCGCCGACAGCAGCACCCCGAGCACGAGGAAGGGCAGCGCCTGGACGAGCACGGCGACGAACACCGTCATCCAGCTCTGCATCACCGGAGCGCCCAGCGCGCCCCGGATCGGCCCCTGGAGCAGCACCACCCCCAGCATCAGCAAGGTCAGCACGAGAGGAGAGTTCAGGCGCCGCTCGGCCGCGCCCGGCGGTGCCGGGCGCACGTCCTCGCCGGTGTCCCGCGTGGGCGGGGGTGCTTTGGTCACGGCCACGGCCGGGGTCCCTCCGGAGGTCGGGTGCTGGTTTCCCTCCCCGTGCGTACGGCGGAGAAGGTCCGATTGCTCAGTGTGCGCGGCGGTTTGGGGATTTCTTGGGGCAAGGGCTGCTCGAAGGGGCCGTGCAGGATTCCTCACCTGTCGTGCGTGGCACCATCCGTCCCGGTGAGGCAGTCTTCTCCCTCGTGGGGAGCGTTCCGAACCAGGGTCCCGGACTGCCGGGCGACACGGCCGCGCACATGGTGGTGTGCGGGGACGACGGGCTCGCGCACCGGCTGGCGGCCGAACTGACCGGGGTCTACGGCGAGCGGGTCACGCTCGTCGTACCGGCCTCCGAACGGTCCGTGCGGCCACCGGTGGTGGTGCGGGCCCGGTCCGCGTCCGCGCTGCTGGACCGGGTGGTCACCGCGGCGGCCGGACTGACCGGCAACGGTGGCGCCACCGCCACCGCGCCTGTCACCGCCTCCGGCGAACCTCCGGGCGGCATACGGCTGATGGAGGCCGCCGAGCCCGGCGAGAGCGCGCTCGCCGAGGCGGGCGTGGAACGCGCGGACGCGCTCGCGCTCGTGTACGACGACGACGAGACCAACATCCGCGCCGCCCTCACCGCCCGCCGCCTCAACCCCCGGCTGCGGCTCGTGCTGCGGCTCTACAACCGGCGCCTGGGCCAGCACATCGAGGAACTCCTCGACCAGGCCGCCGCGTTGGCGACCGGCGGCCCGGCCGACGGGACCGGCTTCGACGCCTCCACGACCGTGCTCTCCGACGCCGACACCGCCGCGCCCGCCCTGGCCGCCACCGCCCTCACCGGCACCAGCAAGGTCCTGCAGACCGGCGGACTGCTGCTGCGGGCGGTCGAACGGCCGCCGGCCGGACCCGGGGCGAGCGCCGATCCGGGTCTCGCCACGCTCGCCCTGCTCTCGCCGACCGACACCTCCGGGCCCGGCGGCGACCAGGGCCCGACGCTGCTGCCGGACGCGGCGGCGGTACGCGAGGGCGCCGGGCGCGCGACCGTCGTGCTGGAGCAGGTGTCGTACGCCGGGCCCGCGCTGCCCGACGGCCGGGGTGTGATGCCCTGGTTCGCCTCGCTGTTCTCCCGGCGGCTGCGGTGGTCGCTGGCCGGCATGGTGGCGTGCGTGGTCGCACTCGCCGTCGCCCTGTGGCTGGTGACCGGGATCCATCCGCTGCGCGCCTTCTACCTCACACTGCTCGACCTGTTCGCGATCGACGACCCCGCGATCGGCGAGTCCGTCGGACGCCAGATCCTCCAACTCCTGTCCGGGTTCGCCGGACTGCTGCTCCTTCCGGTGCTGCTCGCCGCGGTCCTTGAGGCCCTCGGCACCTTCCGCACCACGTCCTCCCTGCGCAAACCGCCCCGGGGCCTCGGCGGACACGTGGTGCTCCTCGGCCTCGGCAAGATCGGCACCCGGGTGCTGACCCGGCTGCGGGAGCTGAACATCCCCGTGGTGTGCGTCGAGTCCGATCCCGAGGCCCGCGGACTGGCCACCGCGCGGCGCCTGCGGGTGCCGGTGGTGCTCGGGGACGTGACCCAGGAAGGGGTCCTGGAGGCCGCCAAGATCCACCGCGCGCACGCACTGCTCGCGGTGACCAGCGTCGACACGACGAACCTGGAGGCGGTGCTGTACGCCCGGGCCGTGCGGCCGGACCTGCGGGTGGTGCTGCGGCTGTACGACGACGACTTCGCGACCGCGGTGTACCGCACCCTCAGGGCGGCCCATCCGGGTGCGTCCACGCGCAGCCGGAGCGTCTCCCACCTGGCGGCTCCCGCCTTCGCCGGGGCGATGATGGGACGCCAGATCCTGGGGGCCTTCCCGGTGGAGCGGCGGGTGCTGCTGTTCGCGGCGGTGGACGTCGGCGGGCATCCGCAACTGGAGGGCAGGACGGTGGGCCAGGCCTTTCGGGCGGGTTCCTGGCGGGTGCTGGCACGTGAGGAGTCCACGGACGCACCGGGACTGGTCTGGGACCTGCCGGACACCTATGTGCTGCAGAGCTCGGACCGGGTGGTGCTGGCGGCCACCCGGCGGGGGCTCGCCGAACTGCTGGGGCGCAGGGGACGGGACCGGGCGGGGGCATAGCCGTTCGTCGCGGGCTGCGGGTGCGTGGAGGCCGGCGCGCAGTCCCCACGCACCCACAGCCGGAAGTCCGCGCCCGCTACCCCAGATGCCGCTCCGCGAAGTCCAGCTCCAGCCTGACCTGCTTGATCCGCTCGTCCACCACCAGCGAACCGTGACCGGCGTCGTAGCGGTACACCTCGTGCACCGCGCCCCTCGACTCCAGCCGCTTCACGTAGTTGTCGATCTGGCGGATCGGGCACCGGGGGTCGTTGACCCCCGCCGAGATGTACACCGGCGCCTTGACCTGGTCCACGTACGTCAGGGGCGACGACGCCTCGAAGCGCTCCGGCACCTCCTCCGGCGTACCGCCCAGCAGGGTCCGGTCCATCGCCTTCAGCGCCTCCATCTCGTCGTGGTAGGCGGTGACGTAGTCGGCGACCGGTACCGCCGCGATACCGAGAGCCCAGGCGTCCGGCTGGGTGCCCAGGCCCAGCAGGGTGAGATAGCCGCCCCAGGAGCCGCCCGTGAGGATCAGACGGGCGGGGTCGGCGAGGCCGGAGCCGACCGCCCACTCCCTGACCGCCGCGATGTCCTCCAGCTCGATCAGACCGACCCGGTGCTTGAGCGCGTCGGTCCACTCGCGCCCGTAGCCCGTGGAACCGCGGTAGTTGACCCGGACGACCGCGTACCCGTGGTCCACCCAGGCCGCCGGGCCCGCCGCGAACGCGTCGCTGTCGTGCCAGGTCGGGCCGCCGTGGATGTCGAAGACCGTCGGCAGCGGTCCCGTCGCCCCCGCCGGCTTCTGCACCAGGGCGTGGATCCGGCCGCCCGGACCCTGCACCCACACGTCCTCCACCGGCACCGAACCGGGGGACTTCAGACCCGGCGGGTCCAGGACCACCTCGCCGGTCGTCGAGCGCACCGCCGAGGGCTCGGCGGCCGAGGACCACAGGTACTCCACGCTGCCGTCGGGGCGGGCCGTCGCCCCCGAGACCGAGCCGGGCGGGGTGGGGACCTTCTCCAGCTTGCCGCTCTCCAGGTCGTACCGGAACAGCTCGCTGCGGGCCTCGAAGCTGTGCGCGATGAGCAGACCCGTGCCGTCCGGGTACCACTCGGCACTCACGTCACCGGGCAGGTCCAGGGCGAGGTCGGTCTCCTCGCCCGTGGCCACGTCCCACACCAGCGGCTCCCAACGGCCCCGCCGCTGATGGCCGACGAGCAGCCGGGTGTCGCCGTCGACCGGGGCGAAGCCGAGGACCTCCAGGCCCAGCTCCCGGGTGCCGCCCTCGGTGTCGTCGAGCTCGGCGACCGCCCTGCCGTCCGGGCGCACCACGCGCAGCGCCGAGTGCATGGCGTCGCCGTGCTCGGTGTGCTCGACCGCGATCAGCGAGCCGTCGTGGGAGAGGTCGCCGACGCCCGCCGACTCACGGTGGCGGTAGAGCTCCACCGGGTCCTCGCCGGTGCGCACGAGGTGGACGGAGGTGCCCTCGTCGTCGGTCGAGCGGCCCACGACCGCAGTACGGCCGTCCCGGCCCAGGGCCAGGCCCGCCGGGTAGGACGGTTCCAGGCCCGGCGCGGCGAGCTCGTCCGGGCCGCCCTCGAAGGGCTGGCGGCGCCAGACGCCGAACTCGTCGCCGTCCTTGTCGTCGAACCACCAGATCCAGGCGCCGTCCGGGGAGAGCACGCCGTCCGTGGTGCCGTTGGGCCGGTCCGTGACCTGACGCTGGACGCCGGTGGCCCGGTCCCAGGCGTACAGCTCGTACGTCCCCGTGGCGTTGGACACGAACAGGGAGCGGTCGGGGGCGTCCTGCGCCCAGTCGGGCAGTGACACCCGGGGCGCCCTGAAGCGCTTCTCCCAGTCCGGCATCTCGTTGTTCCGCTCGGCCGCGGCGGACCCGTTGCTCTCAGTCATGACCCCATACTGCCTGCCCCCACAGACAATCCGCAGACGAGGTCCCCAGCCTGTGGACAACTTCCGCCGACCGCGCGCCCGGACCCCCGCGACCAGGCCCGGAATGCCGTCCCGGGCCGTTGTCAGTGGCGGGGTGCACACTCGTCCCCATGACCGATCTGCGCAAGACCGTGGAGAGCTTCTGGGCCTCGGCCGAGGCCCGCGACTGGACCGCGTTCGCGGACACCCTCGCCGAGGACGTCGTCTACACCCTGCCGCAGACCCGCGAGCGCGTCAGCGGGCGGGAGCGGTACGTCGAGTTCAACCGCGAGTACCCGGGCGACTGGCACCTGCGGATCGAGCGGATCGTCGCCGAGCCCGGCCAGGTCGTCACCTGGACGCACTTCACGGTGGGCCTGGAGGAGATGTACGGCATCTCGTTCTTCACCGGGGACGACAGCGGCCGCATCACCACCGTCACCGACTTCTGGCCGGAGCCGTACGAACCCCCGGCGGGCCGCGACCACCTCACCGAGCGGTACTGACCCCGCGCCCCGCCGCCCCCGGGCGGCCCCGTACCGTGGGGGTGTGTACCGGTTTCTGCTGACGCCCCGCTGGTTCGGCATCAATGTCTTCGTGCTGCTCGCCATCCCGTTCTGCCTGTACATGGGGTCCTGGCAGCTGAGCCGGTTCGAGGACCGGATGACGGAGAGCCGGGACGCGAAGCAGTCCGTCGTCACCGACGGGCGGGAGGCCGCGCGGCCGCTGGCCGAGCTGCTGCCGGTGGACAAGGCGACCTCCGGCAAGCAGGCCACCGTGACCGGCCGGTACGACAAGCAGCTGCTCGTTCCCGACCGGCAACTGGACGACCGCGAGGGCTACTACGTCCTGACGCTGCTGCGCACCGACGGCGGCAAGGCCCTGCCCGTGGTCCGGGGCTGGCTGCCGGGCACCCCCGACCCGGCCAAGGCACCGGCCCCGCCGAAGGGCGAGGTCACCGTCACCGGGGCGCTCCAGGCGTCGGAGACCCCCGGGGACAACGGCGTCAGCGCGCGGGGCGGGCTTCCGGCCGGGCAGACCGCGGCGATCAGCGCGGCCTCGCTGATCAACATCGTGCCCTACGAGGTCTACGACGCGTGGGTCACGCTCAACACCGGTGACTCCGGGATGAGGGCCGTGCCGGCGAGCGCGCCCTCCGGCAGCGGGCTGGACCTCAAGGCCTTCCAGAACCTCGGTTACACCGGTGAGTGGTTCGTCTTCGCGGGCTTCGTGGTCTTCATGTGGTTCCGGCTGGTGCGCCGCGAGGTGGAGTTCGTCCGGGACGCCGAGCTGGGGATCCTCCCGGACGACGACCAGCCGTCCCAGGGCCAGCCGCAGGAGAAGGCGACCGCCTGACGGCGCGGGCGACCGCCTGACGCCCCACGGTCACGACGAGGTGAGCACGCCCGTCCAGTACACGACCCCCGCGCACGCGTTGGACACGGCGGTGGACACCGACGGTCCGCCGCCCTCCGCCGTGTTCGTCACCAGGACGCTGCCGTCGGCCGTGCCGTCCTCCGTGACGAGCTGGGTGGAGGTGCCGGTGTCGCCGCCGGTGGAGGAACCCTCGCCCGCGGAGGTGTCCGGGGAGGCCGTGGGGTCGGGGCTGGGGTCGGTCGAGGGCTGCGAGGTGGGGCAGGTCTCGGACGGCACCCAGGCGAACTTCACGTCGTAGGAGGAACCCGGCTGGAGCAGCAGCTGGGAGACCTCCTGGGACGGGTCGGGCAGCCCGGCGGAGGCCGCGTCGCCGGACACGTGCCGGACCGCGCTGATCTTGCCGGGGTCGGCCGCGCCCTGCGCGGTCGGCGTCACGGTGCCGGGGCCGGTGACCGTGCAGGCGGCGGTGGAGCCGTTGGTGACGTGGAAGGTGCCGTAGACCGTCCCGGAGGCGTCGGGCACCGCGGTGCTCGCCGTGGGGGTGCCGAGCTGGGCCGCCGTGCAGACCGGGGCGCTCGTGGAGCTCGTGGCGGACGGGTCGGTGCCGCTGGTCGCGCCGGTGCTCGCGCCCGCCGACTTGCCCTTGTCCTCGCCCTTCGCCGTGCCCTTGTCCGTGTCCTCGGTCCTGCCCGAGGAGCCGCCGGAGGTGGACTCGCCACCGTCCTCGTGCTTGCCCTCGCCCGCGCCGCCCTGCATCTGCGAGGTGTGCCCGGCGTTGGAGGTGTTGGCATCGGTGCCGGTGGAGGAGACGTGCACGACGGCGGGGATCGCGGTGCCGAAGAAGAGGGCGGCGGCCGCCATGCCGACGACGGCCTGGCGCTTGCGCGCCCGTCGTGCGGGGACCGCCTTGCGCAGGTGGTCCAGGGTGCCGTCACGCGGCTCCATCTCCTGGACCGCCTGGTGCAGCATCCGTCGCAGTGCCAGCTCGTCCGAGTCGAACTCCCCCGTGGAGCTCAGATCTTCGGGGCCCTGATTCACAGTTCCGTTCCCAGCGTGCGATTGCTTGTGCTCTTGCCGCGCCGCCCGGGTCGGCTCGTGCTCGCCTTCCCCGGTCGGCTCATGCCACGCGTAAGGCTCGTGGCGCCGTCCCTCGGAATCACCCTCGCCGCTCACACCGGCTCCTCCATCGCGACCCGCAGAGCGGCGATCCCCCGCGAGCCGTACGCCTTCACGGAGCCCAGCGAGATGCCGAGGGTGTCGGCGACCTGGGCCTCGGTCATGTCCGCGAAGTAGCGCAGGACCAGGACCTCGCGCTGGCGGCGCTGGAGGCCCTTCATGGCCTTGATGAGCGAGTCGCGCTCCAGCTGGTCGTAGGCCCCCTCCTCGGCGCTCGCCATGTCGGGCATCGGCTTGGACAGCAGCTTGAGTCCGAGGATGCGCCGGCGCAGGGCCGAGCGGGAGAGGTTGACGACCGTCTGGCGCAGGTACGCGAGGGTCTTCTCCGGGTCCCGGACGCGTTTGCGTGCCGAGTGGACGCGGATGAAGGCCTCCTGGACGACGTCCTCGCAGGAGGCGGTGTCGTCGAGCAGGAGGGCGGCGAGACCCAGCAGGGAGCGGTAGTGCGCCCGGTAGGTCTCGGTGAGGTGGTCGACGGTGGTACCGGCTGCCGTCGTGTCCTCGGCGTGCTCGGCTCCGTCACGCTGACCGGGTATGCGGGCGCGCCGCGCTGCGGGCATGGGCGCGATCACCGGCATGCCACCGGGCGCCCCGGGCCTGCGGGGCCGGAGGACAGCCGCGCCGCTCGGCGCGGCAGGGAAGTCGAGTACCTGAGCCACGACAGTTGGACACGCTCGCCCCGGTGAGGGTTGTACGCGGCCGTCCCTCTTCTCTCAGGCAGCACAACTGACCGTGCGTCAAACGCGCTCATGCCTACCCGCTCTTCCCCTGTGTCCTCAATGGCCGGGGCGTCCCCACGCCCCGCATGCGCCCCCGCACCCCTGAAAGGGCGTTCGCAAAGACGCTCCCCGCCCTTCGCGCGGTTGCGGAGAGCGGGGAGGAAAATCTTCGGACGCCCAGGCGCCGGGATCAAGTGGTACGGACCATTAGTCGCGCCACATGTCGCCCACAGATCCTACAAAGGGTTCCGGCCATGGCCAGGACTTTTCCCGTAGGCACAACTGCGTACGACAGATCCGCCACGGCGGGGGTGTCAGCGGAACTCGGCCGCCACCAGCTCCGCGATCTGCGCGGTGTTGAGGGCGGCGCCCTTGCGCAGGTTGTCCCCGCAGACGAAGAGTTCGAGCGCGGTGGGGTCGTCCAGGGCCCGTCGGACCCGCCCGACCCAGGTGGGATCGGTGCCGACGACGTCGGCCGGTGTGGGGAACTCGCCGGCCGCCGGATCGTCGAAGAGGACGACCCCGGGGGCGGTCGCGAGGATCTCGCGCGCCTTGCGGACGGTCACCTCGCCCTCGAAACGGGCGTGGACGGTGAGGGAGTGCACGGTGACGACCGGGACCCGCACACAGGTCACGGCGACCGGCAGCGCGGGCAGGCCGAGGATCTTGCGGGACTCGTCCCGCACCTTCATCTCCTCCGAGGACCAGCCGTCCTCGCGCAGCGAACCGGCCCATGGCACGACGTTCAGCGCGACCGGCTCCGGGAACGGTCCGGTGTGGTCGCCGACGGCCCGCCGCACGTCACCGGGGTGGGTGCCGAGCTCGGTGCCGGCGACCAGGGAGAGCTGCCGGCGCAGGGTCTCCACGCCGGCCCGTCCGGCCCCGCTCACCGCCTGGTAGCTGGACACCACCAGCTCCCGCAGCCCGAACTCGGCGTGCAGCGCGCCCAGGGCCACGATCATGGACAGGGTCGTGCAGTTGGGGTTGGCGATGATCCCGCGCGGCCGCATCCGCACCGCGTGCGGGTTGACCTCGGGGACGACGAGGGGCACGTCGGGGTCCATCCGGAAGGCGCCCGAGTTGTCCACGACGACGGCACCGCGCGCGGCGGCGACCGGCGCCCACTGCGCGGCCACCTCGTCCGGTACGTCGAACATGGCGACGTCGACCCCGTCGAAGGCCTCCTCCGACAGGGCCACGACCTCGACCTGCTCCCCGCGCACGGCCAGCTTGCGGCCGGCCGAGCGGGGGGAGGCGATCAGTCGGATCTCGCCCCAGATGTCCGCGTGCTGGGACAGGATCTGGAGCATGACCGTGCCGACGGCTCCGGTCGCGCCTACGACCGCGAGCGTCGGCCTGGCAGTCATCGGCCGGTGCCGCCGTAGACGACCGCCTCATCGCTGTCGGAGTCGAGTCCGAAGGCGCTGTGCACGGCGCGCACGGCCTCGGCCACGTCGTCGGCGCGGGTGACGACCGAGATGCGGATCTCGGAGGTCGAGATCAGCTCGATGTTCACGCCCGCGTCGGACAGGGCGGTGAAGAAGTCGGCCGTGACGCCCGGGTTGGTCTTCATGCCCGCGCCGACCAGGGAGATCTTGCCGATCTGGTCGTCGTAGCGCAGCGAGTCGAAGCCGATGCCGGACTTGTTCTTCTCCAGGGCGTCGATGGCCTTGCGGCCCTCGGCCTTGGGGAGCGTGAAGGAGATGTCGGTCAGCCCGGTGGAGGCGGCGGAGACGTTCTGCACGATCATGTCGATGTTGATCTCGGCGTCCGCGATCGTACGGAAGATCACCGCGGCCTCACCCGGCTTGTCCGGCACGCCGACGACCGTGATCTTGGCCTCGGAGGTGTCGTGCGCGACACCGGAGATGATGGCCTGCTCCACCTTCTTGTCCCCTTGCTCGATCGGCTCACTGCTGACCCATGTGCCCTGGAGTCCGCTGAAGGACGACCGGACGTGGATCGGGATGTTGTAGCGGCGGGCGTACTCCACACAGCGGTGGAGCAGCACCTTCGAACCGGAGGCGGCGAGCTCCAGCATGTCCTCGAAGGAGATCCAGTCGATCTTCTTCGCCTTCTTGACCACCCGCGGGTCGGCGGTGAACACACCGTCGACATCGGTGTAGATCTCGCAGACCTCGGCGTCGAGGGCGGCCGCGAGCGCCACGGCGGTGGTGTCGGAGCCACCGCGCCCGAGCGTGGTGATGTCCTTCTTGTCCTGGCTGACGCCCTGGAAGCCGGCGACGATGGCGATGTTGCCCTTGTCCAGGGACTCCCGGATGCGGCCCGGCGTGACGTCGATGATCCGGGCTTTGTTGTGGACCGAGTCGGTGATGACGCCGGCCTGGCTGCCGGTGAAGGACTGGGCCTCGTGGCCCAGGTTTTTGATCGCCATGGCCAGCAGCGCCATGGAGATCCGCTCTCCGGCGGTCAGCAGCATGTCGAACTCACGCCCGGCAGGCATGGGAGATACCTGCTCGGCGAGATCGATCAGCTCGTCCGTCGTGTCGCCCATCGCGGAAACGACGACGACCACCTGGTGGCCGTTCTTCTTCGCTTCGACGATTCGCTTGGCGACGCGCTTGATGCCTTCGGCATCGGCTACGGAGGAGCCTCCGTACTTCTGCACGACAAGGCCCACGTGCGCTCCTCGCTCAGTCCGTGTGTGTCGGCTCAGTTTACCGAGCGCCCGAATTCCACCTCCGCGGTATCGCATCGTGAGATTCGCACGCCCAGGTCAGCGCATGCCCAAGAGCGCACCTCGGGAAAAGTGCACCGCGTCACACGGCCCTGCTCGGCCACCAGGGCCCCTACGACGTCGTCCTCCTCGCTCTCGGGCCACCCGACACCGACGGCCTGGACGTGTGCCATGCGCTGCGCGAGCAGATCATGGAGGCGGTCCGGGACGCGCACTGGTTCGGGCCGGGTAGGGACAGGACTCATACAAGTGACGTTCCGTACCTCTTGTAACGGTGAGGTGTGCATGACCGCGACGGCCGAGGTACTGCTGGCCGTGATCGTGCTGCTCGGCTCCTGCGTGCAGTGGCTCACCGGAATGGGCTTCGCCCTGGTCTCGGTGCCCGCGCTGGTGCTCCTTCTCGGCCCGGAGCAGGGGGTGATCCTCGCCAACTGCGCGGCCGGGGTGATCTGTCTGGTCGGACTTGCGGGCGGCCTGCGCCTGGTGCGCCCCCGGGCGATGCTCCCGTTCTGCCTGGCGGCGGCCTGCACGGTCCCGGCGGGCACCTGGGTCACCCACCGACTCCCGCGGCCCTGGCTCCTGTTGGTGATGGGCGCCCTGGTGACGGTGGCGGTGCTGCTCGTCATGCGCGGCGCACGGGCGGCGGCCCTGGGCGGCACCCGGGGTGCCGTCCTCGCGGGCGCGGCGGGCGGTTTCATGAACTCCGCGGCGGGGGTGGGCGGCCCGCCCTTCTCCCTCTACGCCGTCAACGCGGGCTGGACGGTACGGGAGTTCGTCCCCAACGCGATGTTCTACGGCGTCATCGTGAACGCCTTCTCGGTGGCGTCGAACGGGCTGCCCGGGCTGGGCCGGACCCAGTGGCTCCTGGTGTGCGCGGCGATGACCACGGGCGGCCTGACCGGCAGATGGCTCACCCCCCGCATCCCGGAGAACCGAGCCCGCCTGCTCGTCCTGCTCCTGGCCCTGACGGGCGGGATCACGGCCGTGGGCAAGGGGCTGTGGGAACTGTGAGCCCTCGCCCCCGGCACCGTGACGGCCCGGACACCTGACGGCCCCGGCACCGTGACGGCCCCGCCGCCGCACGGCTCACACCCGGCCCCCGAACAGCGTCACCAGTCCCTGGTCCAGTTCCGCACCCACGATCTCCTCGTCGGGGGCTACGACCGTGTAGGTGCGGGCCAGGAAGCGGGTGAGGTCCGCGGTGGTGAAGCTGAGGACGGCGGCGCCCTGCGCGGCGTGGAACTCCACGTACGTGTGGGCCGAACCGCCCGGACGGACACGGACGTTGCCGATGCCGGCCGGCGCCCGCAGCCCCTCGCCCAGCAGGACGCGGGCGAACGTCCACGTCGTGACCTCGCCGTCGACCGTGACATGGGGCGGGAAGTCGAGGTCCACGGCCAGCGGGTCGGCGGAGGTGTAGCGCAGGGTCACGGGGACGGCGATCTCCTGGTCCGCGGCTGTGATCAGGCGGGCGCCTGTCGGCTGCTGGAGGGTGACGTGCATGCGGGGCTCCCGGTGGGCGAGGGACACGGGCGGCCGGGTGTGGCCGTCGTGCAGTCAGACCACCCCGGATGCCCGCGCATTACGCCGTTCCGGAAGTCTTCCCGTATGACCCGCGTCACACAGGCGCTACTGCGGGGACCGCAGTCCCAGCGGCCCCGCGATCTCCTCCACCATCACCTTGCCCGCCTCGAACTCCAGCGTCTCGTCGCCGATCGCCTGGTCGGTGTCGAGACCGTCCAGTTCCTCCAGCGGCTGGTTCAGGCGCACGTGCGCCACCACCGACTGCAGGGCGCGCAGGGTCGCGGACGCCGTGGAGCCCCAGTTGGAGAAGTAGGAGAACTGCCACCACCACAGCGCCTCCGTGGTGCGGCCCGCCCGGTAGTGGGCCATGCCGTGGCGCAGGTCGGTGATGACGTCCGTCAGGTCGTCGGAGATACGGGCCGGGACCGGGGCCTTGCGGGGCTCGTAGGGGTCGAAGACCTCGGAGTAGACGTCGATCGGGTCCAGCAGCCGGGCCAGGTTCTCGCGGAGTTCGTCCACGTCGGCGTCCGGGCCCGTGTCGGGCTCGTAGCGCTCGTCGGGAACGATGTCCTCATGGGCGCCGAGGCGGCCGCCGGCCAGCAGGAGCTGGGAGACTTCCAGGAGCAGGAAGGGGACGGCCGAGTCGGGTTCGTCGCCCTTCGCCACCTCCATGACGGCCACCAGGAAGCTCTCGACCTGGTCGGCGATCTGGACCGCGAAGTCGTCCGGGTCCTGGGCAGTCGCGTGCAGTGTGGCGTCAGACATCTAGGAGTCGTCTCCCCTCGAAGGCGCGGCCGAGGGTCACCTCGTCCGCGTATTCCAGGTCGCCACCCACCGGGAGGCCGCTGGCCAGGCGGGTGACCTTGAGGCCCATGGGCTTGATCATGCGGGCGAGGTAGGTGGCCGTGGCCTCCCCCTCCAGGTTCGGGTCCGTGGCCAGGATCAGCTCGGTGACCGTACCGTCGGCCAGGCGGGCCAACAGTTCCCTTATGCGCAGATCATCGGGTCCTACACCCTCGATGGGGCTGATCGCGCCGCCGAGGACGTGGTACTTGCCACGGAACTCCCGGGTGCGCTCGATCGCGACCACGTCCTTCGGCTCCTCCACCACACAGATGACGGAGGGGTCGCGGCGGGCGTCGCGGCAGATGTTGCACAGCTCTTCCTGGGCGACATTGCCGCAGGTCGCACAGAAGCGGACCTTCGCCTTGACCTCCATCAGGCACTGCGCGAGCCGACGGACGTCCGTCGGCTCCGCCTGGAGGATGTGGAAGGCGATCCGCTGCGCGCTCTTGGGACCGACGCCGGGCAGCCGCCCCAGTTCGTCGATGAGGTCCTGGACCACGCCTTCGTACAACGGACTGCCGTCCTTCCTGGGTTCCTTGCGATACGTACGCTAGTTGGCCGACACCCGACTCCGGAAGACGGGCCCCTCCTAGAAGGGCAGCCCGGGGATCCCGCTGCCGCCGCCGAGGCCCTGCGCGAGCGGGCCGAGCTTCTGCTGCTGGAGCGTCTGGGCGTTCTCGTTGGCCGCCTGTACGGCCGCCACGATCAGGTCGGCGAGGGTCTCGGTGTCCTCCGGGTCCACCGCCTTGGGGTCGATCTTCAGCGCGCGCAGCTCTCCGGCGCCGGTGACGGTGGCCTTCACCAGACCCCCGCCCGCCTGGCCGTCGACCTCGGTCCTGGCGAGCTCCTCCTGCGCGTTCGCCAGGTCCTGCTGCATCTTCTGGGCCTGCTGGAGCAGCTGCTGCATGTTGGGCTGGCCACCACCGGGGATCACGATCAGCTCCTGTGTCGGTACGGCTGTGCGGGCGAGGTTTTTCCTCCCTGGCACGAGCCTACGTGGTCGGGACGGGCGTCGCCCCAGCACTCTTTCGAGTGAGTCGACGTGGAGTCCTATACCTGATCAAGGCCCTCTTCCGAGCGGAAAAGCGACCAAAGCACCCCCTTCGCCACCCATTGGGCGGTAGGAAGGATCCCCGCACATCAGCATCAGGCGTCACGCAGGGTGACCGATCAGTAGGGAGCGCCGGGTGGGTCAGCCGGAGATGCAGCCCGAGGGCCCGCCTCAGGACGGACGGGCCGATCTGGCCGGACGGACGTTTCCGCTCGGCGACTGGGGCGAGCCCGCCGTACGGCTGGACGAGCTGTACCGGTGGGTGGAGCACGGGGCGCTGCAGACGGCGTCCTGGTATCTCGCGGACCGGGTGGGGAAACGACGCTGCGCGCGGGCCCTGCGGGCCGGGGCCGCGGTGGGGGCGGTGACCGGGGCCGTGCTGCCGTTGCTGGGGCTGACGGGGGTGGTGGGCGCCGGGGCCGCGCCCTGGGGCTACCTCGCCCTGCTCCTCGCGGTGGCCTGTGTGGCCGTGGACCGCTTCTTCGGGGTGACCTCCGGCTGGATAAGGGACGTGGCCACCGCACAGGCCGTGCAGCGCCGCCTCCAGGCCCTCCAGTTCGACTGGGCCTCGGAGAGCGTGCGCGAGGTGCTCGGCCCCACGGAGGGCACGGCCGCCGAGGCCACCGAGCGCTGTCTGGGCGTGCTGCGCCGCTTCTCCGAGGACGTGACGGAGCTGATCCGGGTGGAGACCGCCGACTGGATCGTGGAGTTCCGCAACGGGTCCGCGCCGATGGGCATCCAGGGCGCGGTGACCTCCGGGGGCCGCCAGGACCCCGGAGGCGCACAGGGCCGCTTCCCGCTCCCCCCGGGGCCACCGGCCCGCCCGAACATGCCCCGCCAACGCCCGCCGGAGCCTCGGTGAGCCGGTCCGGGCCCGCTCCCGGCTCGGACCGTCAGCCGCACAGCCCCGCCGCCCGGCCGCACGGCAGGTGCCCCTGCCGCCGGATCACGTCCTGGCTCGTGCCTTCGTCGAGACAGGCGAGGAAGCCCGCGGCGAGGGACCCGGGGGCCGGGGGGCGATAGGTGTAGGCGTACTCGACCCCCCGATAGGGATATGAGTCCAGGTGGTCGACGGAGGCCGCCTCACCGTCCAGAGGCACCCGGCGCACGCCCTCGTGGCCGGTGGCCAGGGTGAGTTCGCTATAGCCGAGCGCACCCGGCTGGGCGGCCACCTTGTCCAGCACGTCGTGGGTGGAGGCGAGTTCGCAGCGGGTGACGGCAGGCCGGGCGGCCGCAGCCACCGCCTTGTCCCTGAGCGGGTCGCAGTCCAGGGACGTCGTGGGGGTCATCTCCCAGGCGCCCGCCAGCACTCGTTCCTGGAAGATCTGCCGGGTCCCCGAGTAGGCGTCCCGGCTGACCAGCACGACCGGCAGGCCGGGCAGCCGCGGGAGTCCGGCGGGGCGCGAGGCGTTCAGATCGCTCCAGCGTCCGACCTCGCCCCGGTACAGGCGCTCCACCTCGGCCCGGGTCAGTCCGCGCGCGCCGAGATCGATGCCGTCGTTGACGACGAGGGTGAAGACCGACAGGGCGATCCGCTCGCCGTGCAGGCCCAGCCGGTCGCCCATGGGGCCGTCCGAGAAGGCGATCACCGACCGCGCCTCCTTCGCCGAGCGGGCACCGGTGGCGGCGAGCCCGGCCACCCCGGCCTCGCTGCCGCGGGCCTCGACGGTGATCTCGGCGCCCTCGCAGTCCTTCTCGTACTCCTTCGCGAGCGTCTCGATCACCGGGGCGAAGGCCGTGGAGCCGGTCACCGTGAGGCTTCCCGTCTCGCAGCCGAGGGGCGGCGGGGTGTCGTCGCGGGCGACCACGATCGTGGCGAGGACCAGGACCGAGAGGGTGAGCAGCCCGGTAAAGATCCGTGCCGCCGGGCTGAGGACGGGCGGGATCTCGTCCGGGGTGGCGCTGCGGTTGGGGTGCACCTCGCCGTCCCGAATGCCGCCGATCATGCGGATCGGACGGCCCACGTCACCGCCGGACAGCAGCACGAGGAGCTTGTAGTGCTCGCCGCGGTTGAGGGGCACGCGCGGGATGCGCAGCCGGTTGTCCTCGTAGCCGAAGCCGCGTTCCGGGGTGAAGTGGTCCATCAGGTGGTCGGTGTCGATCGGCTGGGTGACCGAGACCCCGCGGACGGTCCGGTCGCTGAACACCGCGGTCAGGCCGTGCCGTTCGGGGCCCGTGTAGTCGTCCCGGTCGATGCCCTGCGAGCCGTCGTTCTCGATGCGGAGGAGGACGAGGGTGGCGTCCGACATGTCCGGGGCCTCGTCGAACAGCCCGAGTCTGACGTTGGCCCGGCCTCTTCGGACGTCGTCGCCGATCGGGTTGTCCATCTGCACGCGGTACCCGATGCGCTTCCTTCGAGGCACCCGGCGCTCGAACCAGACCATGACCCCGGACGCGACGATGCCGAGGACTGCGGTCCCCACCGCCACGAAGTTCTCCGCGCTCAGCCACTCCACTGTGGGTGCCCCCGCCACTCCCGCAGTTCACTTGTCCGGCCACCGTACGACTGTGCGAGCGGGCCCGGCGGGCCGACGGGGCGAAGTTCGCCGGGCGTTCAACCGGCGTACGCGGGAAGGGGGTTCGGGGTTTCAGGGTGAGGCCACGGGGGCTGTCGGTGCCGTGCCGGGGCCCTTGTCGTCCAGGACGGCGTAGACGGAACCGCCGGCGCCCAGGGCCACCACGAGCGCGACGGCGAGGAGCGCCAGCGTGACGGCACGGCTGCGGTCCCCGGCCCGCGGACCCGCCGACGGGTACGGCGTGATGTAGGTGCCGAGTACGGGACGCTCCCTGGCGTGGCCCCTCCCCTCCCCCTCCGCCGGACCGGCGGAGCCGTGCTCCTCCATCGCAGACCCTCCCCCGAGACCGCGCGCCGCCGTCCACGCGACTGAAGACCAGTGTCTACGCCGGTCGGCTGTCCGTCGAGATGTGTCAGCAGACAGCGGCATGCCGCCGCGAAGCGGCATACCGCCAATGAAGTGAGCTCAGGTAGATGAGGTATCCGCCGGCTCATGAAAACGGGCAGAGGTTCACACCGGAAGCCGGAAAGCCACTGTCGCCGCAGCGGCTACCACGGCTACCAGAAGGCACAGGCGTGCCGTCTTGGACCAACTCTGCATGGCTTCGGTGACGACCTTGCCCACTACTCGATACATTGCTTCACCCCCTTCCTCGTGAATGGATTCCGCGAGAGACAAGGGGAGACGCCCATCGACGAGTGGAGCGAAACGCCCTGTCAATCAAATTTTCACATAGGGGTCTTATTTTTCACCAGGGCGACAGGGGGCGCATTCCGTGAAATAAAGAGGAGTGAATCGCCCCGCCCCTCCGACAAATCGGAGGTTATCGGGACGATTCACTCGCGGGTCACAGTAGCCGCTGCGACCCTCACGCTGTCCGTCAACACGGGACAACGGATACCTCATGTCTCCAGTATCCGAGCTTAGAAGCGATCTGCCAAGTGTCAGATCGCCCATTTTCCAACGGCTGCCACGCGCTACGCCAGGCTACGGGGTTCATCGTGCGGGGATGCGATGGCGCACAGCTACCTGAGCAGGCGAGCATATGCAGGTGGCCAGCTGGCGCATGGCCATTGAGCCGGATGCCACTCCAAGGGAAGCAGTGGAGCTATCCCGACTTAGCCCTCTGGCCACGCCAGATGACATTGACAAGCCGACTGTGGTACCCATGGTGCCCGCTCTCTCGGCTGTCGGGGCCCAGGAGCCTTTTACCATGCCCAGATCAAAGTCCCGGAGATGCTCGATGAACGAACCTGTCGCCCCGCCAGCATTGTGGCGCAAAAGCAGTGCCAGCGAGACGGGGAATTGTGTCGAGGTCTTCCTAGGGGAAGATATTCTGGTACGCGATTCCAAGAACCGTAATGCATTCCGGTTGAGCTTTTCCCGGGGAAGTTGGACGGACTTTGTGAGCACGATCGACTCGACTTCGCTTCAGGGAGTGTCGAGCGTGTCCGGCGAGTGATTCTCCTCGGTCTGATCAGGAGGCGCGACCCCAGAGGAAGCGAGGACACCCGAGTCCCCCCAGGGGGCCTGCGCCGGGTCAGGCATCTCGACCGGCGAAACGGAGTGCCGCGCCAGGGCGGCATCAAGCAGTTGATCGGCAGCATCCCGCCTGGCCAGCTGCTCTATACCGAAGAATGACTCCAGATAGCGTGCAGGAGCATCGGAGTCAGCCCAGCCCTGCCCCTCGCGTATAACCGACTGGGTGTCCTGCTCCAGGTAGAGAACGAAGTCTTCCTCAGGATCCTCGAACTCGTAGAGCACGTACGCCGTCTTGTAGCGCTTGTGCAGACCGCCTTCGAACGGCAGGATCCTGAGGGTTATCTGGGGGTGGTCGGCGAGCGTTTTCAACCGTCTGATCTGCCGGCGCATCACGGAAGCCCCCGCAACCGACCGGGTGATCACACTTTCATCGATGATGAAGTGCATCTCCGGGCCGTCCGGCCGTAGCAGGCGCTCCTGCCGCTCAAGGCGTAACTCCACGAGCGCCTCTACTTCTGCGGCATCCATCACCCTTAATACTTCAAGGGCGTACTCTTCGGTCTGCAGCAGCCCGGGGACAAGCATAGGTTCGAAGCTTCGAATGATCGAGGCCGCGCCCTCGTATCCCAAGGACAGCAGAAACGCCGGATCCGCCTTGCCCCGGTACCGATCCCACCAGGGCCGTTCCTTGGCTGCCCGCGCCATGCCGATCAAGGTGTCCGACTCAGCCGTGTCGCCGACGCCGTAGTAGCTGATCAGCGCCCTCAGGTCGGTGATCGAGATACCGACCGTGCCTGTCTCGATGCGAATGATCTTGGACAGGGACCACTCCATCTCGTCCGCCACCTGCCGCTGAGTGAAGCCGGCGGACTCCCGTAATCGTCGCAGCCGGTCGCGGAGCTTGCGACGCTGCAGAGCAGGGTCTGTGAGCGGCAACTGCCACCCCCTGTCGTGTCCATGCGTGCCCAGAGCTGCGTCAAGGTACGGCCCTGCCAATTCGCAACCAGCGATGCGGCGACAGGCCGGGTGCACAACGGCCACCTGGAGTTCAGCATCGAGCAGAAAGACCGCCCCGACAAGCGCCGAACCCGGACGATGTCGACAGAGTGTCGCGTCACGCCCCGTCCGGCAGACAGGACGCCGATACCGCTTCCGTATCGCGGACATTTACGCTCGCTCGCATGACCCCTCAGCCACACCCCGAGGTCGGCGTCGCCGTGAAGGCCGCGGACCGTGCTCATGTGTTCCACTCCTGGTCCGCGCAGGAGCTCATCGACCCGCTCGCCGTCGCCGGTGCGGAGGGCTCGTACTTCTGGGACTACGACGGGAACCGCTACCTCGACTTCACCAGCGGGCTCGTCTACACCAACATCGGGTACCAGCACCCGAAGGTCGTCGCCGCGATACAGGAGCAGGCGGCGACGATGACGACCTTCGCGCCCGCCTTCGCCGTCGAGGCCCGGTCGGAGGCGGCCCGGCTGATCGCCGAGCGGACGCCCGGGGACCTGGACAAGATCTTCTTCACCAACGGCGGTGCCGACGCCGTGGAGCACGCCGTACGGATGGCCCGGCTGCACACCGGGCGGCCCAAGGTGCTGTCTGCGTACCGGTCGTACCACGGGGGTACGCAGCAGGCCGTCAACCTCACCGGCGACCCGCGGCGCTGGGCCTCCGACAGCGCCTCGGCCGGGGTCGTGCACTTCTGGGCGCCCTTCCTGTACCGGTCCCGCTTCTACGCCGAGACCGAGGAGCAGGAGACCGCGCGGGCGCTGGAGCACCTGGAGACGACCATCGTCTTCGAGGGGCCGGCCACCGTCGCCGCGATCGTCCTGGAGACCATCCCCGGCACCGCCGGGATCATGGTCCCGCCGCCCGGCTACCTGGCCGGGGTCCGCGAGCTCTGCGACAAGTACGGGATCGTCTTCGTCCTGGACGAGGTCATGGCCGGGTTCGGGCGGACCGGCGAGTGGTTCGCCGCCGACCTGTTCGGCGTCACGCCCGACCTGATGACCTTCGCCAAGGGCGTCAACAGCGGATACGTGCCGCTCGGCGGTGTCGCCGTCTCCGGGGCCGTCGCCGAGACCTTCGGCAAGCGGCCCTACCCCGGTGGGCTCACCTACTCGGGGCACCCCCTCGCCTGCGCGGCCGCCGTCGCGACCATCAACGTGATGGCGGAGGAGGGGGTCGTCGACAACGCCAGGCACCTCGGTGCGGCCGTCCTGGAGCCGGCCCTGCGGGAGCTCGCCGAGCGGCACCCGAGCGTCGGCGAGGTGCGGGGCGTGGGCATGTTCTGGGCCCTGGAGCTGGTGAAGAACAGGGAGACCCGCGAGCCGCTCGTGCCCTACAACGCGGCGGGTGAGGCGAACGCCCCCATGGCCGCGTTCGCCGCCGCCGCGAAGAAGCAGGGCATCTGGCCGTTCGTCAACATGAACCGGACGCATGTGGTGCCGCCGTGCAACGTCAGCGAGGCCGAGCTCAAGGAGGGCCTCGCGGCGCTGGACACCGCGCTCTGCGTGGCGGACGAGTACACGGAGTAAACCTCCGGGGGCATCGAACGCGTAAGGTGGCGTGCTCGTAGACATATGTACGAGCACGCCATCTGCACCTGCGCGAGGGAGGCGCCCCGACGATGCCCGGCAGCAGCGGCAACGGCGCCGTCACCCGCAGTACGCTGCGGCAGCAGATCGCGGACGCGCTGCGCGACGAGGTACTGGCCGGGCGGCTCCAGCCGGGGCAGGAGTTCACGGTGAAGGAGATCGCCGAGCAGTACGGCGTCTCCGCGACCCCGGTCCGCGAGGCGCTCGTGGACCTGTCCGCGCAGGGCCTCCTGGAGGCCGACCAGCACCGCGGCTTCCATGTCCACGAGTACTCCCTCGACGACCTGCGGAGCATGACCGAGGCCCGCAGCCTGGTCACGGACGGCATGTTCCAGGCGCTGGACGCCGGCCACCCCGTCCTCCAGCAGCTGGAGGAGCCCCGTACCGCCGCGGCCGTGGCGGGCGTACGGCGGCGCGGCGAGGAGGCCCAGCGGGCCGCCACCGCGGGCGACCTGACCGTACTGATCGGCTACGACCTGCGCTTCTGGCGCGAGCTCAGCGCGCTGTTCGGCAACCCCTACCTCGCCGACTTCCTGCACCGGCTGCGCGTGCAGACCTGGGTGTGCACGGTCCAGTACCTGCGCCGGATCACCGATCTGCGCGGCAGGCTGTGGTCCGGACACCCGTCGGTCGCCGACGCCCTGTACGCGCGGGACACCAGGACCGCCCGCGAGCTCCTCACCGCCTACAACGGCCACTATCTGACCCTCATCGAGGGCCTCACCGCCGACTGAGCGCGCGGGTCACGGGTACAACGTGCACTACCGGGAGCCGTCGGGGCGCCCCACCGACTACCCTGCCTTGACCACCGTACGAAGACATCCGCGCACCGCGAGTATCCGAGGAGTTGTCTTTTGGCCTGTGACCTGTGGCTGGTCCCGCTCGTCGACGT
This sequence comes from Streptomyces sp. SAI-135, assembly GCF_029893805.1. Taxonomy (NCBI): domain Bacteria; kingdom Bacillati; phylum Actinomycetota; class Actinomycetes; order Kitasatosporales; family Streptomycetaceae; genus Streptomyces; species Streptomyces sp. SAI-135. The sequence goes on along the minus strand of NZ_JARXYP010000002.1, from coordinate 4,997,541 downwards.
GTTGTGCCACACCCCGGACAACCCGTTCGCCGAGGAACTCGCGCAATACAACAAGGTGCTCGCCGAGGCGGGGCTGCCGCCGGTGCCGGTGTACCAGTACATGCCGGGACTGTCCGGCGAGGTCGCCCCGGTGGCCGGTTTCGACTACGACGCCCTGCACTTCCTGCGCCGCGCCTATCTGCTGCAGGTCTGCGGACTCCCGGTCACCCCCGTCGACGAACTGGGCGGTGACTACGAGCAGTTGCTGGAGATGTTCGAGGCGACGGCCCAGCAGTCGCATCTGGTCTGGCACTACGACCACGCGGGCGCGTACGTCCCCGTCGACTTCCCGCACCCGCTCGCCGACGACGAACTCCTCGCGGGCGGCGGGCCGTTGGGTTCCGCGCAGGCCCTGCTGCGGGAACTGGAGTTCGTGGCACCGGTGATCGGCATCGATCCGGCCAACCCGCCGGCGCCCCCCGAGCCGCCGCGTGCTCCCACGGAGCTGGAGGAGCCGGCCGTCCCCGCGCCGTACGACCCCAGTCCCTTCGCCCGCGAACGCCATGTCTGGCTGGGGCTGCACGCGGCGGCGACCCGGAGCCTCGCCCAGGGCTCGATGATCATCTTCAGCTGAGACGGAGCGGGGCGGGCGGGCGGGCGGGCGGGCGGGCGGGAACTCAACGGCCCAGCTGGGACAGCCCCTTCTGCACGTCGTCGTAGTTCATCACCGGGGTGTACGTGATCTTGGCGCCCAGGTGCATGAAGAACGGCTCACTGATCACCGGCATCAGTGAGCTGTCCTGCATGTCGAAGACCATGTAGGCGGTGCGCTGACCGTTCTCGGAGGTGAAGTAGGCCGCTTCGGGCTTGATCTGCTCCATCGACTGCTCGATCAGCTTCGGCAGGGTGCCGTGGCTGATGGCCTCGTTCGCCTTCTCTGTGTCCATGGACACCTTGAGCAGTACGCGCATCGCACTCACCTTCTCCGGATCGACACGCAGATGCACGATTCCAGAATATGCCTGGATGCGGCATTTCTCCCTGGAGCGCGTCGTCCGCCTCGGGACCGAGCCCGGCATGCGGTGGGCGACGGCCCTCGGCCGCGGCCGGTGCTCCTCGAACTGCGCGGCTGTCCAGTCCTGTTCGGACACGGCGCCCACCCCTCCCCGCCCCCCCATGAACACCCGCGACGCCCCCAGAAGCACCCACCGACGAAGATCCACTGAACGGGTGAATGCCCGCATACGCCCACAAAGGGCTGGGCATGCAGCGCGCATGCGCCCTGCCTTGATCACGTCCGTGCTGCTCGCCGCCCTCGTTCCCCTCGCCGCCCCGCCCGCGCACGCCGCCGCTGCCGTACCGCCGGGGCATGTCTACTTCTGGGCCGAGCCGGGGCAGACGGGGCCGGGCGGTGCCTGGGACTACGCGCCGCCGGGGTACAAAGAGGCGGCGCCCCGGGTGAAGCGGCACGCCTACTCCTTCGACTCGCACGCGCCGGTGACCGTGTACGCGATCAGCTTCCAGGGCGGCGGTGCCTGTGTGTACCGGGCGATCCGGCCGGACGACTACTCCGACAACTGGGGCTGGGCCACCAGGTTCGACGGGGTCAGCGACACCACCATGGGCTGCGCGGCCGGCTGACCGGCCATGCGTGCCCGTACGGCGACGGCCCTGACCGTCCTCATCCTCCTCGCCGGCTCCGCCTGCACGGACCGCCCGGCACCCCCGCCCGACGACGTCATCAAGGCCGCCACCCGCACCCTCACCGACGACTGCCTGACCCGGCGGGGCCTGGCCCCGACCTCGAGCCAACGGCGCGTGTCCGAGGCGCTGTTCGGCACCGGCAGGGCGGAGCTCTCGCTCCGGCTGCCCACCGGCTATGTCGTGCGCGCCCACACCGACGGCTGCCTCGCGGCCGCGCAACGGCGGCTCTACGGCAACCAGGACCGCTGGTTCCGTACGTCGGTCGTCGTGAACAACCTCGAGCCCGAGGCCGCCGGGACCGGCCGTCCGCTCTCCGAGGTCCGTGCGGCGCACCGCGCGGAGATCGCGGAGTGGCGGCGGCTGCGCGCCCGTGCCCTCGCCCAGGCGACCGCCCTGCTGGAGGGCGGCACCACCCACCCGAAGGGAAACCAGTGAAGCGCTTCATCGCCGTCCTGTCCGCCGGACTGCTCGCCACCGGAGCCGTCCTCGCCACCTCGGCCTCGGCCCAGGCGGCGGCCTGCGGCAGCGGGAACTTCTGCGCGTGGACGGACGCGAACTACCAGGGCCAGAAGATCGAGTGGACCGGCGACGACGGCTGGTGGGAGGGCAACATCGCCGACCAGGACTCCTCCTGGGCCAACCACGGCATCTCGGGCCCCGGCATCAAGGACTACGTCAAGGTCTACGCCTCCGCCCACCAGTCCGGCCCGATGACCATCTGTCTCGCCCCCGGCCAGGAGGCCGGCTACAACGGCGTGGCCAACGACCGCGGCGACTCCCACATCTGGGCCACCGGCTGCTGAACCGGCGGCGGGACAGGGGACTCCGGCCCACCGGCCGGAGTCCCCGCCCGTTCTCAGAGTGCCGGCAGCGGGTCGGCCGGAGGACGGCGGCGGATGAGCATGGCCCGGGCCGCAGAAGCCACCGCAGTCACCGCGAGGACGGCCAGCAGCAGCGTGGTGTGGGAGCCGGCGCTGTCGGCGGCCCGGGCGACCGGGTTGGCCAGTCCGAGGCGGTCGGCCAGCCAGCCGAGGGCCGCCATGCCGGTGAGCGCCGCCCCGGCCAGCCGCAGCGCGGGCTGGACCCTGAGGCGGGCCAGCACCAGCAGCGAGGGCAGGGCGAGGCACACCAGCAGGAGCTGAACCAGTTCGATGCCCAGGTTGAAGCCGAGCAGGCTGGTCACCAACTGGCCCGTCGACAGGTGCATCTCCGCCAGGACGAAGGAGAACGCCATGCCGTGGCCGAGCCCGAAGACCCCGGCCACGAGCGCTTCCCGGCCCGGGAAGAGGGGCGTTGTCGTAGATGTAGAGCCCGGCGATGTCCTTGATGGTGACGCTGCCGGCGGGGATGTCGGCGGTGTGGGAGAAGGGCGCGGCTACCGAGACGAGCGGGAGGGCGGCGTCGGCGGTGGAGAGCCCCGCCTTCACCGTGTCCGCGTCTTCGGGGCCTTCGGGGGCCTGCGTCCGGCGGCCTCGGCGGAGTTCGGCGCTACGGCCCCGCGGCGGCGACGGCCGCCCCAGTGACGGCCGTCTTCTTCACGAACTCCCGGCGGTCGAGGGGAGGAACGGGCATGGCGGGGCTCATGGGGCAAGGGACGGGAGAGAGGCCACTACACGCGTAGATGCTGGTCTCACACCCGTGCGCCCGGGAACCAGGAAAAGGCCATGGGCCGGTCAAGGAAGTCCTTGGCCGGCCCGATGACCGTCGAGCGAGAGGGATTTACAGGAACGAGTTGATCTCGATCGTCTCGTCCCGGCCCGGACCCACGCCGATCGCGGAGATCGGGGCGCCGGACATCTCCTCCAGCGCCTTCACGTAGTCCTGGGCGTTCTTCGGCAGGTCCGCGAAGGTCTTGGCCTTCGTGATGTCCTCGCTCCAGCCCGGCAGGTACTCGTAGACCGGCTTCGCGTGGTGGAAGTCCGTCTGGGAGTAGGGGAGTTCCTCGACCCGCTCGCCGTCGATCTCGTACGCGACACAGACCGGGATCTGCTCCCAGCCGGTGAGCACGTCGAGCTTGGTGAGGAAGAAGTCGGTGAGGCCGTTGACACGGGTCGCGTACCGGGCGATCACCGCGTCGAACCAGCCGCAGCGACGGTCACGGCCGGTGGTGACACCACGCTCACCGCCGATGCGGCGCAGCGCCTCGCCGTCCTCGTCGAACAGCTCGGTCGGGAACGGGCCGGACCCCACCCGGGTCGTGTACGCCTTGAGGATGCCGATGACCCGGCTGATCTTCGTCGGGCCCACGCCGGCGCCGGTGCAGGCGCCGCCCGCGGTCGGGTTCGAGGAGGTGACGAAGGGATACGTGCCGTGGTCGATGTCCAGGAGCGTGCCCTGGCCGCCCTCGAACAGGACGACCTTGTCCTGCTCCAGGGCCTGGTTGAGGACCAGGACCGTGTCGGCGACGTAGGGCTTGAGCTTGTCGGCGTAGCCCAGCAGCTCCTCGACGACCTGGCCGACCTCGATGGCCCGGCGGTTGAAGACCTTGGTCAGGAGCTGGTTCTTGCCGTCGAGGGCCGCCTCGACCTTCTGGGTCAGGATCGACTCGTCGTACAGGTCCTGGATCCGGATGCCCACGCGGTTGATCTTGTCCGCGTAGGTCGGTCCGATGCCGCGGCCCGTGGTGCCGATCTTGCGCTTTCCGAGGAAGCGTTCCGTCACCTTGTCCACGGTGACGTTGTACGGCGTGATGATGTGGGCGTTGCCGCTGATCAGGAGCTTGGAGGTGTCGACGCCGCGGTCGTTCAGTCCGTTCAGCTCGGAGAACAGGACCGACGGATCGACGACGACACCGTTGCCGATGACCGGGGTGCACCCCGGAGACAGGATTCCGGAAGGGAGGAGGTGGAGGGCGTACTTCTGATCGCCCACGACTACCGTGTGGCCGGCGTTGTTGCCGCCCTGGTAGCGCACCACATAGTCCACCGAGCCACCGAGCAGGTCGGTCGCCTTTCCCTTGCCTTCGTCACCCCACTGAGCACCGAGCAGCACAAGTGCGGGCACGCGCGTACACCCCTTCCGGGCGGGGCATGTCCAAGGTCGGGGGCGTACGCGTACGGTTCCTCCGTCGCGTGCACCACGGCCGTCGTCGGCCGCTGCCCGTCGGACCCGGATGCCCCGGAATAGACGAAGCCCCTGGCGCAATAGCGCAAGGGGCTCTTGCACAAAGATGCTACCCGAGGAAGCGAGGCATGGCCGAGGTGGCGACTTCCGCGACGTCCGATCAGCTGTTGGTGGTCATCGACCCGGTCGCCCGGCAGACGGACGGCGAGTCCGTACGGATCGTGAAAGACGTGCTCAGCGCGGGTGCGGCGACGAAGGTGTGTCTGCCGGACGGGCCCGAGGAGTTCGCCCGGGCACTGGCCCGGCGCGGCTCGCGGCGCCCGGTGGTGGTCGGGGACGACCGTGCGCTGATGCGGACGGTGGTGCTGCTGCACCGGCAGCGGGAGCTGGCCGGATGTGTGCTGTCGGTGGTGCCGGTGGGCCCTGCCCTGGGCATCGCCCACGCGCTGGGGGTGCCCTCGGGGGCGGTGGCGGCCGCGCGGGCGGTCCTGGAGGGCGCCGAGCGGCGTCTCGACATGCTGGTGGACGACAGCGACGGGGTGGTCCTCGGAGCCCTGCGGATCCCCGCGCCGGCCGCGCGGGAGGAGCCGCTGGACGCCGCGCGGCCCTGGCTGCGGACCTGCCAGTCCCTGGTGCGGACCCTGGTGCCGGCCCGTCCCGCCCGGGAGACCGCGCCCGCCCTGCCCGGGCCCTCGCGGCTGCGGGTGGAGGTGGACGGGGAGACCCTGGTGGACCTGGACCAGCCCCTGGAGGCGGTCACGGTGACCCCGGGCCTCGGCGGCGGCCTGGCCTCGGTGGAGGTGCGCCCGCTGTCGGTGGGGGCGGAGGCCTCTCCCCTGCTGGCCAGCGGCAGGACGGTGACCGTCACCGGGGCCGACTTCCGCTACCGGGCGGACGCGGGGGTGGCCGGGCCGGTGCGCAGGCGGACGTGGACGGTGCGGGAGGGCGCCGTGGGCCTCGTCCTGCCGTCCCGCTTCTAAAGGTATGGTTGACAAACATTTAACGCCCCGAGACCCTTGCTCGACTCATTCGGGCTGGAGAGTTCCGGTCCGGCACACCGTGCACGGGCAAGGGAGAGGGGCCGGCCGATGGCAGTGGACGAGGGAGTCGCCCCGGCGGCGAAAACGGACGGTGACGGCACGGTCCACCGGCTGAAGCCCAACGCCGTCGGCCTGCTGGGCGTGGTCTTCATGGCCGTGGCGACCGCCGCGCCGATCACCGCGATGACGGGCAACGTGCCCTTCATGGTCTCCGCGGGCAACGGCATCGGGGCCCCCGCGAGCTATCTCGTCGCAATGGTCGTCCTGGCAATCTTTTCCGTCGGTTTCACCTCGATGGCGAAGCACATCACCTCGACGGGAGCCTTCTACGGCTTCATCTCCTACGGCCTCGGCCGCACCGCGGGACTCGCCTCGGGGCTGCTCGCCACCTTCGCGTACGTCGTCTTCGAGCCGGCGCTCATCGGCATCTTCTCGACGTTCGCGACCCAGACGCTCGAGGACCAGACCGGGACGCACGTCCCCTGGTGGGCGTTCGCGGCCCTGATGCTCGCGGTCAACGCCACGGGCACCTGGTTCGGCGTCTCGGTCGCCGAGAAGCTGCTGGTCGTGCTGCTGGCCACCGAGGTGACGGTGCTCGCCGCGATGGCCGTCTCCGTCGCCCTGCACGGCGGCGGACCGGACGGCTTCAGCCTCGACCCGGTGAACCCGGTCAACGCCTTCCAGGGCACGTCCGCCGGTCTCGGCCTCTTCTTCGCCTTCTGGTCCTGGGTCGGCTTCGAGTCCACGGCGATGTACGGCGAGGAGTCCCGCAACCCGAAGAAGATCATCCCCAAGGCGACCATGATCTCCGTCCTCGGTGTCGGCGTCTTCTACGTCCTCGTCTCCTGGATGGCCGTCTCGGGCACCGGGGAGGCGAACGCCGTCAAGGTCGCCACCGACAACCCCCTCGCACTCTTCTTCGGCCCCACCGAGCGGTACGTCGGCCACTGGGCGGTCGACGTCATGCAGTGGCTGATGATCACCGGCTCGCTGGCCTGCGGCATGGCCTTCCACAACTGCGCCGCCCGCTACCTGTACGCGCTGGGCCGCGAGGGCGTCCTGCCCGCGCTGAAGAACACCGTCGGCCGCACCCACACCCGGCACGGCTCACCGCACATCGCGGGCCTGGTCCAGACGCTCGTGACCGCCGTGCTCCTGCTGGCGTTCTGGGCGGCCGGCAAGGACCCGTACACCGGCACCTACGTGCTGCTCGCGATCCTCGGCACCATGGCGATCCTGGTCGTGCAGGCGGTGTGCTCCTTCGCGGTGCTGGTGTACTTCCGCACGCACCACCCCGAGAGCCGCCACTGGTTCCGCACCCTGGTGGCCCCGCTCGTCGGCGGTGTGGCGATGCTGGCGGTGGTCGGCCTGCTGGTGTCCAACATGGGCGCGGCGGCCGGCCCGGAGTCCGGTTCGCTGGTGCTGAAGGCCACGCCGTGGCTGGTGGCGGCGGTCGCGGGGCTGGGCATCGGGTACGCGCAGTACCTGAAGCGGCGCTCCCCGGAGCGGTATCTGCTGCTGGGGCGGACCGTGCTGGAGGAGACGAAGGAACGCTAGGGCCCGGTCGGACAGACCTCAGGGGCCGAACAGCTTGGCGCGGTGGGCCTTCCAGCGCTCCATCATCTGCGCCACGTCCTTCTCGATGAACTCGAAGAACGCGAGGGTCTCGGCCAGCCGGTGTCCCGCCGGTGTCCCGGCGCCGAGGCTGGCCACCCCCTCGCGCAGGGCGTCCTCCCACCGCTTGATGATCGCCTCGCGGTTGGTGAGCGCGTGGTACCACTGGTCGGAGTGGACCCGGTAGCGCTCCCGCCGCGAGCCGGGCTCCCGCTCGCGCGACAGCATGTGCACCTGCGCCAGATAGCGCACGGCCCCGGAGACGGCCGCCGGACTGATCTGGAGCTGCTCGCTCAGTTCGGCGGAGGTCAGGGCACCGCTGTCGGACGCGAGCAGGGCCGAGAAGACCCGGGCCGGCATCCGCTGCAGCCCGGCCTCCACGAGCTGCGCCGCGAACCGCTCCACGAACCGTGAGACCGCTTCCGGGTCCCGCTCCACCGCCTTCGACTCCGTCATGGCACCAGCCTAACCGGGCTTCATACACTTCCTTAACTTCACAAATTTCTGAAGGAAGCGTACGTTCTGAAGCATGACGAAGGCCATCACCGTCTCCGGACTGCACAAGTCGTTCGGACGGACCCACGCGCTCGACGGACTCGACCTGGACGTCGAGGCCGGTGAGGTGCACGGCTTCCTCGGCCCCAACGGCGCCGGCAAGTCCACCGCCATCCGCGTCCTGCTCGGCCTGCTGCGCGCCGACTCCGGCGCCGCGCAGATCCTGGGCCGCGACCCGTGGGCGGACGCGGTCGAGGTGCACCGCCGGATCGCCTACGTCCCGGGTGACGTCACCCTGTGGCGCAACCTCTCCGGCGGCGAGGTCATCGACCTCTACGGCCGGCTGCGCGGCGGACTCGATCCCGCCAGGCGTGCCGAACTGATCGAGCGCTTCGAGCTGGACCCCACCAAGAAGGGCCGCACCTACTCGAAGGGCAACCGCCAGAAGGTCGCCCTGGTCGCCGCCTTCGCCTCGGACGTGGACCTGCTGATCCTGGACGAACCGACCTCGGGCCTGGACCCGCTGATGGAGGAGGTCTTCCAGCGCTGTGTGGAGGAGGAGCGCGAGCGCGGCCGTACGGTCCTGCTGTCCTCCCACATCCTCAGCGAGGTCGAGGAGCTGTGCGACCGGGTGAGCATCATCCGCAGGGGCCGCACGGTCGAGACCGGCTCGCTCGCCGACCTGCGCCACCTGACCCGCACCAGCGTCACGGCCGAACTCGCGGGCGCCCCCAACGGGTTGGCGCACCTTCCCGGGGTGCACGACCTGGACGTGCAGGGCCGCCGGGTCCGGCTCCAGGTCGACACCGACAAACTCGACGCCGTCCTGCGGTCGTTGACCGACTCGGGCGTGCGCTCGCTGACGTCGACACCGCCGACGCTGGAGGAACTGTTCCTGCGCCACTACCAGGCGGAGACGGCCGCGGCGGACGAGGAGGCGGCACGATGACCTCCCTCGTCGGCACCGGCGTACTGCTGCGCTTCAACCTGCGCCGCGACCGGGTGATGATCCCCGTGTGGGTGGCGGTGAACACCCTCATGGTGCTCTCCATGCCGAACACCCTGAAGGGCCTGTACGGCACCGCGGCCGAGCGTGCCGACCTGCTGCGCCAGGTCGCCACCAACTCCTCCTTCCGCGCGTTGATCGGCCCGGTCTTCGACGACTCCCTGGGCGCCCTCACCGCGTGGCGCGTCGGCGTCTTCGCGGGGGCGCTCGCAGCGGTCACCGCCCTCCTGGTCGTCGTACGGCACACCCGTGACGAGGAGGAGAGCGGCCGGCAGGAACTGATCTCCTCCGGTGTGGTGGGCAGGCGGGCTTCACTGACGGCGGCGCTGCTGGCGGCGGCCGTGGCGAGCGGGGTACTGGCCCTGCTGGTGACGGCGGGACTGGCGGGTCAGGGAGCCGAGGGCGCGCTCGCGTTCGGCCTGGGGCTCGGCGCCGTGGGCATGCTCTTCGCCACGACGGCCGCGATCGTCGCACAGCTGACGGAGAGCGCGCGGCTGACGCGGGGCCTGACGGCGGGAGTGCTGGGCGCCGCCTTCGTGCTGAGGGCGGCCGGGGACTCGGCGTCCACCGACGGGTCGTCCGTCCTGACCTGGCTGTCCCCGCTCGGCTGGCTGTCGCAGCTGCGTCCCTTCGCCGGCGAACGCTGGTGGGTGCTGCTGCTGTTCGCGGCGGCGGTGGCGGCCCAGGGCGCGCTGGCCTACGTCCTCGCGGGCCGCAGGGACGTGGGCATGAGCTTCGTGCCGACGCGCCCCGGACCCGCGTCCGGCCGCCTGGGCACGGCGGGCGCGCTGGCCTGGCGGCTCCAGCGGGGCGGGGTGCTCGGCTGGTCGATCGGTTTCTTCCTCGCCGGGGTGATCTACGGCGGTCTGACCGACGGTGTCGCCGACCTGGTGGGCGACAACGCCAAGGCCCGTGAGATCTTCGAGCGGATGGGCGGACAGTCCGGGCTCACGGACGCGTTCCTCGCCTCCATGACCGGCATGCTCGGCCTGGTGGCCACGCTGTTCGTCGTCGCCTCGGTGCTGCGGCTGCACGGCGAGGAGACCTCGATGCGGGCGGAACCGCTGCTGGCGAACGCGGTGGGCCGACTGCGGTGGGCCTCCGGTCACCTGGTCGTCGCCTTCGGCGGCTCGGCACTCGTCATGCTGCTCGCCGGACTCGGCTTCGCCGTCGGCTACGGCAAGCAGGTCGGGCCCGTCCTGGGCGCGTGCCTGGTCCAGGTCCCGGCGGTGTGGGTGGTCGGGGGGCTCACGGTCCTGCTGTACGGGCTCACCCCGCGCCTGGCCCCGCTGGCCTGGGGGGTCGCCGGGACGGTGCTGCTGATCGGCTGGGTCGGTCCGGCGCTGGACGTGCCGCGGACGGTGCTGGACCTCTCCCCCTTCGGCCACCTGCCGAAGCTGCCGGGTGCCCCGATGGAGTGGGCGCCGGTGCTGGTCCTGACCGCCCTGGCGGCGGCCCTCGTCACCGCGGGGCTGGCGGGCCTTCGGCGGCGCGACCTGACGACGTGAACCGCCGAGGGGCGTAACGCGTCCCTCGGGGCATGGGAAGATCCGGCACGGACACGATGACCTGCGGCGGCTGCGCGCTGTCGGCCCTGGGCGCGACGGCGGCCCCCCTGCTGTGGCTGTCCATGCCCCGCACCCGGCGCCACCTGGGCGGCGGCTTCGAGAACGAGGGCATGGACCTCACGGTCCTGCTCACGGAACTGCCGCTCGTGGTCCTCGGGGGAGCCTTCCTCCCTTTGCTCGTCCTGACAGTGTCGGCCAGGCTGCGAGGACGGTGCCGGAATGCGCGCTGAGCGACCGGCTGTCAGTCGACGTACTGCTTGAGCTTCTCGGTGTCGAGTTCGATACCGAGGGGCTCGGGGAGCAGAACTCCGGCCCCGAACGGCTCCTTGCGGCTGCTGCGGTACCCGACACCGGCGTCGGGATCTCCGTACAGCGTGACCGTGCAGGCGTCACGGTCGATCAGCATGTAGAGGGGAATGCCCGCCGCCCCATAGGCAACGGGCTTCTCCTGACGATCTCGCTGGTCGGTGTCGGAATTGTTGTGGTCCCCGTCGGCCACCTTCTTGACCCCGATCCGTCCGTTGATGAACTCGAACCTGACGGCGTCGTCGGTTTCCTTGGCCGCGAAGGCGGCGATCCTCTCGAACTCCTCCACCGACATCTGGGACGACTGCACTGCACGCTCTGCCATAACGGTCATGGTGCACCCCCTCTCAGGCTGTGGCCACTGTGGCGATCCCCGGGCAAACCGCGCGCCTGTTCGCCCTGTGGTCAGCCGAACGGGTGATCACCCCACCTCGACGGCGAGCCGCTCCAACCCCCGGATCACGAAGTTCGGTTTTCTCTGCGGCTCCGCCGCCAGGGTCAGCGTCGGGGCGCGCTCCAGCAGGGCCGTCATGGACGCGGCCAGTTCGATGCGGGCCAGGGGTGCGCCGATGCAGTAGTGGATGCCGGCGCTGAAGGAGATGTGCGGGTTGTCGGCGCGGGTGAGGTCGAGGCGCTCGGGGTCCCGGAAGACCTCGGGGTCGTGGTTGGCGGAGCCGAAGAGCAGGGCGATCTCGGCGCCCCTCGGGACGGTCGTCCCGTCGATCTCGATGTCGTCCAGCACCCAGCGTTCGAAGAGCTGGAGCGGGGTGTCGTAGCGCATGAGCTCCTCGACGGCCCGCGGGACGAGGGAGTGGTCGGCGCGGAGTGCGCGCAGCTCGCCGGGGTTGCGGAACAGCGCCCACCAGCCGTTGACCGTGGCGTTGACGGTGGCCTCGTGGCCCGCGTTGAGCAGCAGGACGCAGGTGGAGATCATCTCCTGCTCGGTGAGCCGGTCACCCTCGTCGTGCGCCGCGATGAGGCCCGAGATCAGGTCGTCCCCGGGCTCCTTGCGGCGCTCGGCGATCAGCTGCCGCAGATACTCCGAGAACTCCACGGAGGCCCGCACCGCCCGGTCCGCCACGTCCTGCGACGGGTTGAGCTCGTACATCCCGCAGATGTCCGCCGACCAGGGCCGCAGCGGGGCCCGGTCCGCCTCCGGGATGCCGAGCATCTCGGCGATCACGGCGACCGGGAGCGGTTCGGCGACATCGGTCAGCAGATCGCCGCCGCCCGCCGTGACCAGCCGGTCCACCAGCTCACCGGCCAGCTCGGTCACATACGGCCTGAGCTGCTCTACCGTGCGCGGTGTGAACGCCTTCGACACCAGGCGCCGGATCCGGGTGTGGTCCGGCGGCTCCAGGTCGAGCATCCCGTGGTCGTTGAGGGTGTGGAACGGCTCGTGCTCCGCCGGCGGAGCCGTGCGCCCGAAGTCCTCGTGCGTGAACCGGTGCTGGTAGGTCCGCCCGAGCCTGCGGTCCCTCAGCAGCGCGGACACGTCCGCGTGGTGCGGGACGAGCCACTGGTTCGTGGGCTCGAAGTACTGCACACGGCCCTTGGCGCGGAGCTCGGCGTAGGCGGGGTAGGGGTCGGCGAGGAACGCCGGGTCCCAGGGATCGAAGGCTGCCATGCGGGGACGCTAGCCCGGAAGCGCCCTTCTGACCAGGGGTGTTCTTCCGCAACCGGGTACGCCACCCCTACCCCGGCGTCACCAGCCGCGCCTCGTAGGCGAACACCGCCGCCTGGGTGCGGTCCCTGAGGCCCAGCTTCACCAGGATGCGGCTGACGTGGGTCTTGATCGTCGACTCGGCCACCATCAGGCGCTCGGCCATCTCCGAGTTCGACAGGCCCTGGGCGATGAGGACCAGTACTTCCGTCTCGCGGTCGGTGAGGTCGCCGTAGGCCGTGTGGGCGGAGGCCATCAGCCTCGGGGACTCGGAGAGCCGGGAGAACTCCGTGATCAGGCGTCGGGTGACCGACGGCGCCAGGAGTGCCTCGCCGGAGGCCACCACCCTTACCCCCTCGGCCAGTTGGCGGGCCGAGGCGTCCTTGAGGAGGAAGCCCGAGGCTCCCGCGCGCAGGGCCTGGTACACGTACTCGTCGAGATCGAAGGTCGTCAGCACCAGGACCTTCGCGGTGCCGTCGGCCGCGACGATCTCCCTGGTCGCCTCGATGCCGTTCAGCTCCGGCATCCGGATGTCCATCAGGACCACGTCGGGGGCGAGTTCCCGCACCCGGTCCACCGCCTCGCGGCCGTTGACGGCCTCGCCGACCACCTCGATGTCCGGCATCGCGTTCAGCAGTACCGAGAAACCCTCACGGACCATCATCTGGTCGTCCGCGACCAGGACCCGGATCGTCATGCCCCGGCCTCGTCCCTGAGCGGCACCGGCAGGAACACCGCCACCTCGTACCCGCCCTCGTCGGTGGCGCCCGCCGTCATCTCGCCGTCCAGCATGGAGACCCGCTCCCGCATGCCGGTGATGCCGTGGCCCGCTCCGGGCGAGGGCTTCAGCAGCGACAGCTCGGGCCGCGGGCCGTTGACCACGCGCAGGCCCAGGCCACCCAGGACGTATCCGATCTCCACCCGCGCGCTCGCCCCCGGGGCGTGGCGCAGGGTGTTGCTCAGGGCCTCCTGGACGATCCGGTACGCCGACAGCTCGACGCCCTGCGGGAGTTCGCGGACCGCCCCGGTGACCGCCTTGTCGACGCTCAGACCGGCTCCGCGCACATTGTCGAGGAGGGCGTCGAGGTCGGCGAGGGTGGGCTGCGGGGCGTCCGGCGCCTCGTAGTCCTCGGCACGGACCACGCCCAGGACCCGGCGCAGCTCGGTCAGGGCCGCCACCGCGTTCTCCCGGATGGTGGCGAACGCCTTCTCCAGCTCGGGGGGCGGGTTCTCCACCCGGTAGGGGGCCGCCTCCGCCTGGATGGCGACGACCGACATGTGGTGGGCGACCACGTCGTGCAGCTCGCGGGCGATGGTGGTGCGCTCCTCCAGGAGGGTGCGGCGGGAGCGCTCGTGGGCGGTCACCGTCTGCTGGGCGGTCACCGTCTGCTGGGCGTCCCGGCGTATGTGCCAGACGGTCACGGCGAGCAGGGACAGCGCGGAGACGAAGAGCATCTCCACGGTGTTGGAGCGGTAGTAGTGACCGGCGCCGAGGGCACCCTGCCACAGCACCCCGTAGGCCCCGGTCAGCAGCCACATCCAGGCCGCCGTACGCGGCCTGGTGCGTATCGCCACCACGGTGAGCACCACGAGGTGGCAGGCGAAGCCGCCCGGCAGCCACGGCCAGTCCTGCTGCCAGGAGTTGACGAAGGCCACCGGATAGGTGACCGCGGTCGCGGCCAGCGACAGCCAGAAGGCCATGACCGGCCGCACCATGGTCAGCAGGACCGGGGCCAGGGCGCACAGGCCGACGAAGAGGTTGGCGGTCGCACCGCGGCCGCTGTTCTCCGCCCCGATGAGCATCGCGAGCAGACCTGCCGCGGTGATCAGCGCGTGCGGCGTCCAGACCGCGTACTCCCGCAGGCGGCCGTGCAGCAGCCGGGGAAGGCCCCTGCCGACGGGGGTCGGAGGCAGGGGACGGTAGGCGAGGGCGTCACTGATCAGGTCGTGCCGCAGGCCGCGCAGGGCCTCCATGGCGGCTCTGAACTCCGGGCTGCGGAACTTGTACGCGTCGTTCCCGCCGCTGCCGCCGCGCGGCGGTGTCATGTGCGTCTCGGTCGTATCGGTCACGTTCAGAACGGTAGGCGGGGGCCGGGGTCCCCGTCGTCACCAGCGAGACGGGTCCTTCGGCGTCCCTCTCAGGTACTACGGGTACCGGAGGGCGGCCGGTCAGTAGCCCGCAGGTCGCACCAGCCCCGACTCGTACGCGAACACCGCCGCCTGCGTGCGGTCCCTGAGGCCCAGCTTCACCAGGATGCGGCCCACATGCGTCTTCACCGTCTGCTCGGCCACGACGAGCCGCTCCGCGATCTCGGCGTTCGACAGCCCCTGTGCGATCAGCGCCAGGACCTCCGTCTCGCGCTCGGTCAGCTCGCCGACCCGGCTCTTGAGCGGGCTGCGCGGCCGCTTGTCGAGACGGGAGAACTCGGCGATCAGGCGCCGGGTGATGCCGGGCGCGAGCAGCGCGTCCCCGGCCGCCACCACGCGCACGGCCTCGGCGAGCTGCTCCGCGGAGGCGTCCTTGAGCAGGAACCCGGAGGCGCCGGCCCGCAGCGCCTCGTAGACGTACTCGTCGAGGTCGAAGGTCGTCAGCACCAGGACCCTGATCTCCGGGCGTTCGCCGGTGATGCGGCGGGTGGCCTCGATGCCGCCCAGCTCGGGCATGCGGATGTCCATGAGGACGACGTCCGGGACGAGTTCGGCGACCTTGGCGACGGCGTCCAGGCCGTCGACCGCCTGCCCGATCACCTCGATGCCGGGCTGGGCGGCCAGCAGCACGCTGAAGCCCTGGCGGACCATCTGCTGGTCGTCGGCGATGAGTACGCGGATGTCTCCGCTCGTGCCGCTCGTCATGCGGTGCCGTCCTTGGAGTCGGTGAGCTGTTCGGGCACGGCCGGGGGTGCCGTCGGAAGATACGCGGCGACCTCGTAGCCGCCGTCGGGCCGGGGGCCGGCGCGCAGGGTGCCGCCGAGCATCGCGGCCCGCTCCCGCATGCCGAGCAGGCCGTGCCCGGCGCCCGGGGAGGACGGCACGCTGCGGGTGGGCCGTGAGTTGACGACCCGCACGTCCACGCCGTGCACGTAGTGGACGAGCGACACCGAGGCGGTCGCGCCGGGCGCGTGACGCAGGACGTTGCTCAGGGCCTCCTGCACGATCCGGTACGCCGAGAGGTCCACGCCCGGCGGCAGCGGCCGCCGGGCGCCTCGCACGTCGACCTCGACGGTCAGTCCGGCCGCCCGGGTGTTCTCCACCAGCGCGTCGAGCCGGTCGAGGGTGGGCTGCGGGGCGTGCGGGGCGGTGCCGGTGGCGGGGTCGGCGGGCTCCTCCGAGGTGCCGGGGTGCTCCGCGCGCAGTACGCCGAGGACCCGGCGCAGCTCGGTCAGGGCCTCCAGGGCGTTCTCCCGGATGCCGTCCAGGTTCTCCCGCAGTTCGGCGGAGGGGTTCTCCACGAGGTGCGGGGCGACCTGCGCCTGGATCGAGATGACGGACATGTGGTGCGCGACCACGTCGTGCAGTTCGCGGGCGATCCGGCTGCGCTCCTCCAGGAGGGTGCGGCGGGCGCGTTCCTCGGCGGTGAGCGTGGTCTGCTCGACGAGCGCCCTGCGGGCCTCGCGGCGGCCGCGCAGGGCCGCGCCGAGCACCACGGCGACGGTGAACAGGATCGCCGCGAGCACTCCGGTGGGCTGGAAGTCGGCCGCGCCCAGCACACCCTCGACGAGGTAGGTGAGAAGCAGGGTGACCGCCAGCGCCTCGACGGCGACACGGGCGGGCACCCGCAGGGCGAGGAGCAGCAGCACGGCCAGGTGCCCGATGAGTCCGGCCGCGTTCCAGGGCCAGGTGAAGCCGTGCGCGCCACCGGCCAGCAGATGTCGGCGGATCTCCAGGGCGCCGACCAGCATGGCCGCGGTCGAGAGCCACCACGCCGGCACCGGCCGCCACATCGCGAGCACCACGGCGGCGCCCTCTGCGAGACCGATCGCGAAGGCGAGGGAGGACCCCACCCCGCCGTTGTCCCCGAGCTGCGCCACGGCGCCGATCGAGACTCCGAGGGCGACCAGGCACAGCACGCCGTGCGGCAGCCAGCGCAGCCACACGGACGGGGGCAGTGGATCGACCCGCAGCGTGCACAGGTCCTCGCGCAGCACGTGCAGCCAGCGCCGTATGCGGCCGGTCACCAGCTGCCGGCCCCCCGTCTCCGTCACGCCGACCACCCTAGGCACGATGTGCCTGCCTCGTCGCCGCCGGACCGGTGCTGCGGTGGACCCGGACCACCCGCGAGGGACGGCCCCCGACCCGGCGCGGACCCTGCTCGAACGCGCGGAAGGCCGACCGGCACACCGCCAGGACGAGGACGAACACCGGCAGCCAGGCCAGCCGGGCGGCCACCCAGTCCAGTCCGTCGGGCACGGTGTGCAGCCCGGGGAGCGTACCGAGGGCGAGTCCGGAGGCCGTGGTGGCCATCAGCGCCGTCTGGTGCCACAGGAAGATCGTCATGGCGGAGAGGTTGACGAGGGCCACCGCCGCCCAGGCCAGGGGGTGCCGCATGCCCCCGCGCAGTCGGTCGCGCAGCAGCAGCGCCAGTCCGCACTGGGCCAGGCCGAAGGTGACCGCGGCCAGCGTCGGCGGGTTCAGGTTGGAGACGGGGGCGCCCGGCACCCCCACCATCGACGCCGGATACCCGGCCCACGCGACGAGTACCGCGGTCGCCGCCGCCCCGCCCCCGAGCAGGAGCCACCCCCCGCGCCGCCCCGCCGGCTCGCCCCGGGTCCAGGCCGCGCCCAGGGTGTAGGGGACGAGCCAGCCGGCCGCCAGGTTCACCCAGCCGAGCCAGTCGGGCCCGCCCAGGCCGAAGCGCACGAGGTCCACGTGCAGGACGACGGCCAGCGGCCACAGCGGGTGCAGCCGCAGCAGCAGCGGAGTCGCCGCCGTCAGGGCGCCGAAGACCAGCAGGAACCACATCGGGGACAGGGCCAGCCTGACCAGGGTGCGGACCGTCCCGTACGGGGCGCCCGTCAGCAGCAGGGCCGTCGCCGTGACCGTCCACAGGGCGAGGACGGCGGCCACCGGCTTGAACAGCCGCGACAGACGGGCTGCCAGCCACCGGCGGTACGTCGTCCCGCGCGCCCGGGCCGAGGTGTAGCCGCGGGTCGCCACATGGCCGCCGACCAGGAAGAACACGGCAAGGGTCTGGAACGCCCAGGAGATCGGGGCGAGCCAGGGCAGGTGCTGGAGCGGGCTCGCGGTGTGCAGGGTGCCTCCGTCGGCGACCAGGGCGGTCACCAGCCAGTGGCCGAGGACGACGCCGAGGATCGCGAGGGCACGCAGGGCGTCGACGGCACGGTCCCGCTGGGCAGGTGTCGCCGCGTCGATCCGCTCGGCGGCCCGGCGTATGCCGACCGTGCGACGGCTCATCGCGGCGCGCACGCCGCCCCGGATGGGGTGGGTCTCAGGCACGGGTCACCTCCGCGGTGTCTCCGAGGACGATCCGGGCGAGGTTGGCCAGGGAGACCGAGCCCGGTCTGAAGTAGTCGCTGTGGCCGCCCCTCCCGGCGGCGAAGACGTGCGCGCCGAAGGCCGGGGAGATCGGGTCGGTGCCGAATCCGACGGTGACGCCGAAGAGATCGGTCCGGACGTGGGGGACCTCGGCCACCCAGTCGTCCCGGCCCCTGGCCGCCCAGACCCGGGCCGGGGTGTGCAGGGCTGCGGCGGTGTCGCTGCCGGTGCCGGGGCTGCCGAGGAGGGCCAGGTCGTCGACGTCCAGGTGGGCTGCGGCCCTGGCACAGACGACCGTGCCGTAGGAATGGCAGACGAGGGAGACGGTGGTGGCGCTGCCGACGACGCCCCGCAGTTCGCCTGTGAACGCGCGCAGTCGGGGGGCCGCTTCCTCGGCCCGGTCCGTGGTCAGGACCGTGGTGCTGACGGTGTCCGGGGTGCGGTAGCCGAGCCAGGCGATCACCGCGGTCCGGGTGCCGTGCGGGGCGGTGGCGGTGAGCTGCCCGTGCAGGGCTGCCGCTGTCGCCCGGAAGCGGTCGTAGGTGTCCAGGGAGGTGTCGGAACCGGGGACCAGGACGGCCACGTGGTCGGCGCGGGCGAGATCGCCGAAGACCTCTGTCACCTCTCCGGGGCCGCGGCCGTCGAAGCGGAGCAGTCGGCGGGCGGGGGCGGCCAGCTCCCGGTCCGCGGCGGCGCGGTGTTCGTCGCCGTGGGCAGCGGCCGCGCGGGCGGCCTCGGCGGCGTTGGCGCGGTTGGCGGCGTAGATCCGGTCGAGGGTGGCGGCGCTGGGCTCCGGGAGCACGGCCGGGGGCGGGGACGGGATCGTGGGGCGGGCGGCCGCGGAGAGCGGGACCACCACCGCCGCGGTGATGAGGGCGGCGAGGAGCGCCCGGCGCCACCGATGAACGCGCCGGTGCGCGAGCTCCCCACGGTCGCCCGAGCCGCCGTGGGCATCCAGGCCGTCCTGGTCACCCAGGTCGCTCCGGCCGCCGACGCCACCCAGGTCGCTCCGGCCGCCGAGATCACCCAGGGCGCCCCGGGCATCCCGGTCACCCCGGCCGCCGAGGCCACCCACCCCGTACGGCCGTGCAACCCTGCGGCCCTCGCGCCAACCCCTCCCGCTCCCCCCGCTCCCCCCGCTCCCGCCGCTCCCGCCGCTCCCCACAGTCCCCGTCCCTCCCCGTTCGCCCGGCCATCGGGCTTGTCTGGAAGGGAAGTTACGGAGCCGAGTCCGTCGTCCGCGTCACGCCAGGGAGCTCTCTGGCGTCGTAGCTCTCAGGTATTACGGGTATCACCGGGGGCGGATCGGACCGCCGCGGCACTGCTCCGGCCGAGGCCGGTGTCACCACGCCAACTGCGCGATCTCCTCCGCCACCACCGCGCACGCGTCCGCCGCCGGGTCGATCAGGGGGAAGTGGCCGACGTCCTCCAGCAGGGTCAGGCCCACCACCTCGCCCGCCTTCGCCGCCGCGTCCGCGTACGCCTCGGCGACCGCCTGCGGGACGACCGTGTCCGTGCGGCCCTGGACGAGGGTGGTCGCGATGCCGGTGGGCAGCAGCAGGGCGGGGTCGGCGTACGCCACCCGCGTGGTGAACCCCTCCTCGCCGCCCAGGAGTTGACGCACCGCCCCACCGCACACGTCCAACTTGTCGGCGACCGTGAAGTCGGCGATCGGGGCGAGGGCGACGACCCCGCGCAGCGGCGCCGGCCGGTCGATGCGCCACGCGGCGTCGGACGGCAGGAGATGCCGGGCCGCCGCCCACAGTGCGAGATGGCCGCCCGCGGAGTGACCGGTGACCACCATGCGGCGCGGGTCGGCCTGCGGGAGGAACTCCCGCACGAGCCCGGGCAGCGCGTCCATCGCGGCGGCCACGTCGTCGAAGGTGTCCGGCCAGCGCCCGGCCACCGGCCCGGCGGCCACCGGCCCGGCGCCCCCCGCACCGCCCCCGGACCCGGCACTCTGCGCCGGAAGGGAGACCCCGCCCCGCCGGTACTCGACGTTGGCCACCGCGAACCCCCGCCGAGCCAGGAAGTCCGCGAACGGCGTCGCATGCCGCCGGTCGTACCGGGCCCGCCACGCCCCGCCGTGCAGGACGACGACCAGCGGCGCGAGACCGCCCCCGGGGGACACCGTCACGCGCGGGGCGTAGAAGTCGATCACCTGGTCGGGGTCGTCGCCGTACGCCGCGGTGGCGTCGGGATCGACCGCCGGGTGCGAGAAGGCCGACGCCTCCTCGGCCGCGGCACGGGCTTCTGGGGCGTCGTCCGGCATGCTCCAACCTCTCACCTGTGAAACGGATCTGACGGACCGTGGAGGCATCCTGGAGGGAGCTCGGCCGTTGGCCGGGACGGTATCAGGCTGGTGACGTGCACGGACACGGGGATGTCACGCTCGGTGAGGGCTGAACCGGAGGAACCGGGCCCCCCCGTCAGGCGAGCGTCTCCCCGAGCACCCGCGCCGCCCGCTCCACGTCCGCGAACCCGACGTACAACGGCGTGAAGCCGAACCGCAGCACGTCCGGGTGCCGGAAGTCGCCCACCACCCCCCGCTCGATGAGCCGTTTCATCACCTCACCGGCGTCGTCGCAGCGCAACGCGACCTGGCTGCCGCGTTCGGCATGGGCCACGGGGGTCACGCACTCGACGCGGCCCTCGTCCACGTAGGACGAGACGCACTCCAGGAAGAAGTCCGTCAGGGCGAGGGACTTGGCGCGCACCGCCTCGACCGACACCCCGTCCCAGACCTCCAGCGCCGCCTCCAGGGCGAGCATGGAGAGGATGTCGGGCGTGCCGACCCGGCCCCGCAGCGCGCCCTCGGCGGGGGCGTAGGACGGGCTCATGCCGAAGGGATCGGCGTGCGAGGTCCAGCCCGGCAGGGGGGAGTCGAAACGGTCCTGGTGCTCGCGGCGGACGTACAGGTACGCAGGCGCACCGGGTCCGCCGTTCAGGTACTTGTAGGTGCAGCCGACCGCGAGGTCCACGCCGTGCGCGTCGAGACCGACCGGCAGGGCGCCCGCGCTGTGGCACAGGTCCCACACCGCGACGGCGCCCGCCGCGTGCACGGTGGCCGTGAGCCCGGGCAGGTCGTGCAGGCGGCCGGTGCGGTAGTCGACGTGGTTGAGCAGGACGGCCGCCGTACGGCCGCTCAGCACGTCCGGCACCTGCGCCGGGGTCACCGCCCGCAGGGTGCAGCCGGTCATCCGGGCCGCGGACTCGGCGATGTAGCCGTCGGTGGGGAAGGTGGTCGCGTCCACGACCACCTCGTCCCGACCGGACTTGGGGCCGCCCGCGAGCCGTACCGCCCCCACCAGGGCCTTGAAGACATTGACGCTGGTCGAGTCGCCGACCACGATCTGTCCGGCCGCCGCCCCGACCAGCGGGGCGATCCGGTCGCCGATCCGCTCGGGCGCGGTCCACCAGCCGCTCTCGTCCCAGGACCGGATCCGCAGGGACCCCCACTGACGGCGTACGACGTCCTCGACGCGCCCCGGGACGGCGGCCGGGAGGGCGCCCAGCGAGTTGCCGTCCAGGTACACCACGTCGTCGAGGACGAACTGCGAACGCACACCCGCCAGTTCGTCGGCGCCGTCCAGCTTCTCTGCTCGCAGGGCAAGTTCAGACATGGGACCGCGCCGTCCACAGCTCGGGGAAGACGTTCTTGCGGGCGCGCTTCTCCAGCCAGGCCACTCCTGCGGAGCCGCCCGTGCCGGCCTTGGCGCCCATCGCGCGGCGGGTGGCGACGAGATGGTCGTTGCGCCAGCGCCACACCAGTTCGGCGACATCGGTCAACGCCTCGCCGAGACGGGCGAGTTCGGCGTCCTCGGGGCCGGAGTAGAGGGCGGTCCAGGCGGCCTCCACCTCCTCCGAGGGCTCGTAGCGGCGCGAGACGTCCCGCTCCAGGACGGAGGCCGGGATCGCGTGCCCGCGCCGCGCGAGCAGGCGCAGCACCTCGTCGTACAGGCTCGGCTCGTGCAGGGCCTTCTCCAGCTCGGCGTGGACGCGGGGCGCGCCCCGGTGCGGGACGAGCATGGACGCGGACTTGTCGCCGAGCAGGAACTCCATGCGGCGGTACATCGCCGACTGGAACCCGGAGCCCTCGCCGAGGGCCGAGCGGTAGGAGTTGAACTGCGCGGGCGTGAGCTGGCCGAGCGGCTTCCAGGAGGCGTTCAGCGCCTCCAGCTCACGGACGGACCGCTTCAGCGCGGCGACGGCCGTGGGCACGTCGTCGGAGCGCAGCGCGGCGGCCGCGGTCTCCCACTCGTGCACGATGACGGTGAACCACAGCTCCATGACCTGGGTCGTGACCAGGAAGACCATCTCTCCGGGATCGTCGGAGAGGGTGTGCTGGAGGTGGGTGAGCACGTCCGCCTTGACGTAGTCCTCGTACGGCGTCGTGCCTTGGAAGTCGAGATGCGGGGTCTCGGGCTCCTGCGCTTCCTGAGCCTCATGGGACGACATCGCTGTCTCCTGTTATTACTCCGGGTAGCGGTCCGCCCTGCCGTTACCGACACGGGGCCCCGGTCCCCGCCGGGCATCCTCTTCCATGGTCCCGGGAAATGGCAAGGCCCGCCTGGTCACACAGGCGGGCCGGACAAAACGGTGCCGCTCAGCCCAGCGTCTCGGCCGCCGTGAGCGAGGAGTCCTTCAGGAACTGCGAGCAGCGCTCGTACTCCTCCTGCTCGCCGATGGCGCCGGCGGCACGGGCGAGGGCGTGCAGGGCGCGCAGGAAGCCGCGGTTCGGCTCGTGCTCCCACGGGACCGGGCCGTGGCCCTTCCAGCCGTTGCGGCGCAGCGAGTCCAGGCCGCGGTGGTAGCCCGTACGGGCATAGGCGTACGACTCCACGACGCTGCCCCGCTCGAAGGCCTCGTCGGCCAGCTGGGCCCAGGCCAGCGAGGAGGTCGGGTACTTCGCGGCGACGTCCGCGGGGGCGGTCCCCTGAGCGAGCAGTTCACGGGGCTCGGGGTCATCGGGGAGGTGGGTCGGGGGCGGGCCCCCGAGAAGGTTCTCGTGAATGGACATGGGTCCAGTCTCCCTCGCGGAAGGCCGTGTTTCGTCTGCGGGTGCGCTGTGGCTGGTCGCGCGGTCCCCCGCGCCCCCCAGACAGGTGGGTACAGCTCGACCAGCCTGCACCGCACCCGCCCAGGGGCGCGGGGAACTGCGCGACCAGCCCCCACCGGCCTGGACGCACTACGACAGCCGCCCCCGAGCCCGCTCCCCCTCCAGCGGCGGCGCGAGAACCGCCCCGTGCGTGCGGCACTCCGGCCGACGGCACCCCGCCGGCAGCGACCGCACCGTCGCGAAAGCCACCGCCGACCCCACCACGAGCACCCCCGCACACACCACCATCGCCCGCCCGAAGGCGTCGTCGAAGGCGCCCGGCGAGCGATACGCCTCCTCCCCCATCCCCGCGACCAGCGGCAGCGCGGCCACCGCGATCAGGCCCGCCGCCCTGGCCGCCGCGTTGTTGATCCCGCTCGCCAGCCCCGCCCGGGAGGCGTCCACCGACCCCAGCACGGTCGCCGTCAGCGGTGCGACCAGGGTGACCATGCCGGTGCCGAGGACCAGCAGCGCGGGCAGGACGTCCGCCGGGTACGACGCCCCCGGCCCCACCCGCAGCATCAGCAGCATTCCCGCCGCGCACAGCAGCGGGCCCGCGGTGAGCGGGACGCGCGGGCCGATGCGGTCGGCCAGAGCGCCCGAGCGGGCCGAGAACAGCAGCATGAGGGCGGTCGTCGGCAGCAGGGCCGTACCCGCCTGGAGGGCCGACCAGCCGACCACCACCTGGAGCTGGAGCGCGGCCAGGAAGAAGAACCCGCCGAAGGCCGCGTAGACGCACAGGGTCACCAGATTGACGGCCGTGAACTGCCGGGACGCGAAGATCGAGAGCGGCATCATCGGGTCGGGACGGCGTTTCTCCACGAGCACGAAGGCCACCCCGGCGGCCACACCCGCGACCGCCGTGACGGCGACCAGGGCAGAACCCGAGCGGGCCTCGATCAGCGCGTACGTCACCAGCGCGAGCGCCAGCGCGCCGAGGACCGCGCCGAGCACGTCGAACCGACCGTGGTCGGCCCTGCCTCCCCCACTCTCGGCTCCGCTCGAGCGGGAGGTACCCCCAGCCGACTCCGGCACATGCCGTACCGCGATCGGCGCGCACAGCAGCGCGAGCGGGACGTTGAGCAGGAACACCCACCGCCAGCCCGGCCCGTCCACCAGCCAGCCGCCCACGAAGGGGCCGACGGCCGCCCCGATGCCGCCGAACCCGGACCACAGGCCGACGGCCCGGCCCCGGTCGTCGGGATGGAAGCTGGCCTGGATCAGGGCCAGGGAGCCGGGGGTGAGCAGGGCGCCGCCCACCCCCTGGAGGGCCCGGGCCGCGACGAGGACGCCGGCGTTGGGGGCCAGGCCGCACAGCAGGGAGGCGGCCGCGAACCACACCACCCCGACCACGAAGACCCTGCGGCGGCCGTACCGGTCCCCGAGGGAGCCGCCGAGCAGGATCAGCCCGGCCAGCGTCAGCATGTAGGCGTTGACCGTCCACTGCAGGGCGGCGAGGTCGGCGTCCAGGTCGCGGCCGATGCGCGGCAGGGCGACGTTGACGACGGTCGAGTCCAGCATCGCCATGCTGGAGCCGAGGACGGTGGTGAGCAGGATCCACTTGCCCTGCGGGGAGGACAGCCTGACGTCGGGCATGGGCCCAGATATACCGTGAGCCCGGCGCGATGGCACCGGGCTCACGGGAAACGCGGGAGTTACTTGATCCGGGTGCCCGCCGAGCGCAGGTTCTGCGTGGCTTCGACGACCCGGGCGGCCATCGACGCCTCGGCCAGCTTGCCCCAGGTGCGCGGGTCGTAGGTCTTCTTGGAGCCGACCTCGCCGTCGACCTTCAGGACGCCGTCGTAGTTGCGGAACATGTGGTCGGCGACCGGACGCGTGAAGGCGTACTGCGTGTCGGTGTCGATGTTCATCTTGACGACGCCGTTCTCCAGCGCGGTGCGGATCTCCTCCTCCGTGGAGCCGGAGCCGCCGTGGAAGACGAAGTCGAAGGGCTGGGACCCGGCCGGCTTGCCGTACTTGGCGGCGACGCCGTCGTTCAGCTCCTTCAGCAGGTCGGGGCGGAGCACGACGTTGCCCGGCTTGTACACGCCGTGGACGTTGCCGAAGGAGGCGGCCAGCAGGTAGCGCCCCTTCTCGCCGAGGCCGAGGGCCTCCGCCGTACGGATGGCGTCGTCGACGGTCGTGTACAGCGAGTCGTTGATCTCGTGCGAGACGCCGTCCTCCTCGCCGCCGGTCGGGGTGATCTCTACCTCGAGGATGATCTTGGCGGCGCGGGCGCGCTCCAGGAGCTCCTGGGCGATGGAGAGGTTGTCGGCGAGGGTCTCCGCCGAGCCGTCCCACATGTGGGACTGGAACAGCGGGTTGCCGCCGGCCTTCACGCGCTCCTCGGACACGGCGAGCAGCGGGCGTACGTACCCGTCGAGCTTGTCCTTGGGGCAGTGGTCGGTGTGCAGGGCGACGGTGACCGGGTACTTCTCGGCGACGATGTGCGCGAACTCGGCGAGGGCCACGGCACCCGTGACCATCTCCTTGCTGTACTGACCGCCCAGGAACTCGGCACCACCGGTCGAGATCTGGATGATGCCGTCGCTCTCGGCCTCCGCGAAGCCGCGCAGCGCAGCGTGCAGGGTCTGGGTCGAAGTCACGTTGATGGCCGGGTAGGCGAACTTGCCTGCCTTCGCCCGGTCGAGCATCTCGTTGTAGACCTCGGGGGTTGCGATGGGCATCTGTCCGCTCCTTGTGTCTGCGGGTTGGCGTGCTACGTGCTTACGGCCCTGACCTAGACCTTGTGTGGGGGTTCGACGTCATCGTCGGCCCCATCTTTCCAGACTCGGCCGGATGGTCCATCCCGTGGTCAGGCCAGTCCGAGCTCGTCCTTCGAGTACGCGAAGAGGTACGGCACGCCCGCGCCCTGCTCGATCTTCTCCGCGGCGCCCGTCGCGCGGTCCACGATCGTGGCGACCGCGACGACCTCCGCGCCCGCCTCGCGCACCGCCTCGACCGCGGTCAGCGGGGAGCCGCCGGTGGTGGAGGTGTCCTCGACGACCAGCACCCGGCGCCCGGCGATGTCGGGGCCCTCGACCCGGCGCTGCATGCCGTGCGCCTTGGCCGCCTTGCGGACCACGAAGGCGTCCAGGCGCTGCCCGCGTGCGGCGGCCGCGTGCAGCATGGCGCCGGCGACCGGGTCGGCGCCCATGGTCAGGCCGCCGACCGCGTCGAACTCCAGGTCCGCGGTCAGGTCCAGGAGCACCTGGCCGACCAGCGGGGCCGCCTCGCCGTCCAGGGTGACGCGGCGCAGGTCGACGTAGTAGTCGGCCTCCAGGCCCGAGGACAGGGTCACCTTGCCGTGCACCACGGCCTTGTCGAGAATCTGCTGCTTGAGGGCGGCGCGTGCGTCAGTCATGCCTGTCAGCTTAGAGGCGCCGCCAGCTCCAGGTCGTGGAGGCCTCCAGCGGCTCCAGGGGCGTGACCAGGCGCGGCAGCGTGTTGAGGCCGTTGGGCGGGCCGGTCTGCGGCTCCACGCAGACGGCGGCCTCCTGCTCGTCGTAGACCACGACCCATTCCTCGCGGCTGGCGACCTTCAGCTCCAGCTGTCCGGGCCAGGTGAGCGTGACGTCGACGCCGCCGGGTATGCCGAAGCAGTCGTCCCAGGGGCCGGGCTTCGGGTCGACGCGGTGGCCGGTGGGCAGGTGGTCGTCGCCGCGCTCCTCCTGCCAGGCGGCGGCGAAGTCGAGCCGGACGGGCTCGCCGCCGTCGAGGGTGCGGTTGAACCAGGGGTGCCAGCCGATCTGGGCCGGGAAGGAGGAGTCGTACGTCTCCACGGACATCGTGAGCGTCAGGGCGTCCGGGGTGAGCGCCGCGATCTGGGTGATGCGGCCCGGCCAGGGCCAGGGCTCGACGAGGTCGTACGTGAGGACCGCCTCGTCGGCGGCCGTGCGGGCGACGCTCCAGGCGCCGTCGCGGGCGGTGCCGTGGATGGCGTGCGGCGGGGCGTTGAGCGGCATCTGGTGGACTTCGGCCCCGTCACGGAAGCGCCCGTCCCGGATGCGGCCGCACCAGGGGACCATCGGGAAGCAGCCGAAGCGGTCGCCCTGGCGCAGCAGTTGGACGCCGCCGACCCGAAGTCCCCCGACCCGTCCGCCGTTTCCCGGCTGCAAGGTCACTTCCGCGTCGCCCGCGGTCAGTGTGATGTCTTCATGGCTCACGGGACGACACTACTGGGCGGCCGGTCAACGGCGTTTCCTCAGTGCCCTTCCGACCACGATCGCCGATGCCAGGGCCACCGCCGCGGCCGGGGCCGCCCAGCGCAGGGGCACGCCCGAGGTCGCCGTCTGGGGAGCGGGGACGGGGGCGTAGCGGCCCCTCGGGGGCGCGTGGTCGACCTCTTCCGCGCTGCGGCCGATCATCGTGCGGCGGGCGTGCGCCGCCTCGGCCGGGGGGCCGGTGGGTTCGGTGAGGTCCTCGACGAGGGGGGCGGGGGCCTCGTCCGGGAACGCCTCGGCCTCCCCGGGGGCCTCCCGAGTCTCGTCGGGGGGCTCGGCGGGCTCGGGGGTCTCCGCGGCTTCCGGCGTCCCGGGGGCCTCCCGACTCTCCTCGGCGATCTCGGAGGCCTCGGCAACTCCCGGCGCCCCGGAGGGCTCCGCGGCTTCCGGCGCCCCGGAGGGCTCCGCGGCTTCCGGCGTCCCGGAGGGCTCCGTGGCTTTCGGCGTCCCGGAGGGCTCCGTCGTCTCCGGCTCCTCCTTCGTCTCGCCCAGGGACTCCGCGAAACGGTTCAGCAGACGTACGACCGCGGCGCCCACCGCGTCCTGGGGGAGTTCCGTGACCCGCCCGTCCGCCGTGGCCGTGCCCTCGAAGACCAGGGTCGTGCCGCCGTCCGTGCCGCGCAGGCGGACGGTGAGGGCGAGCTTGACCGAACCGGTCCCCCGGGTCTCGGCGCCCTCGCCCTCGACGGCGTAGGAACCGTCGTCCCGGGCGGATACGCCTACCGCGCCCCGGTAGGTGATGGAGTGACTGCCGACCCGCACCTTCAGGCGCCCGGCGACGGGGTCCGCACCGGCGTCCTGCTGGAGCCCGGGAACCGCCCGGGCCACCCTGACGGGATCGCCCAGGGTCTCCCGCAGCCGCTCGACCGGAACCGGAACGAACACCTCATGCTCCATGTCTGCCGAGCCTACCCAGGGGTGACGGTCATGCACCCCGGTTGGGGGAAAGTGACAGCGCTCTTCCGCCCAGGGATGGGGATCAGTAGCGCGGATGCACCAACGTGGACGCGGCGAGGCCCTCGACCCGAGTCGCCCGCGCCGCCTTCCGCGCCGCTCGCAGGGACTCCGCCGTCAGAGTCGCCGGCCGGGGCCCGAGGGGGTCCAGGGCCAGGGCCGGCCGCCGTCCCCGCGACGCCAGCACGAAGCCCCAGTCGCGGGGAGCGCGGGACACGCCGGCCGTGGTGCGGCCGGAGTCGGCGCCGAAGCCGGGGCAGCCGACGCGGTACGGCGTGGTGCGCAGGCCCGCCGCGCGCAGGGTCGCCTCCACCGTCCAGAAGACCCGGCGGCGGGAGGAGACCGGCCCCGTGTGCACGACGAACCGGCCGCCGGGGGCGAGGACGCGGCGGACGAGGCCGTAGAACTCCTGCGAGTACAGCTTGGTGCTCGCGGTGACGCCGGGGTCGGGCAGGTCGGCGATCACCACGTCGTACGACGGCCCGGGCGCAGACGTCCGCAGCCCGCGGAAGGCGTCCGCCGTGCTGACGTGGACGCGCGCGTCGCCGTAGACGTGGCCGTTGAGCCGGGAGAGCGCCGGGTCGTGGCGGGCCAGGTCGACCACCGCGGGGTCGAGCGCCACGAGGTCGACCCGCCGCACCCCGGGGAACCTGAGCACCTCGCGGGCGGCGAGGCCGTCTCCGCCGCCGAGGACGAGCACGCGCGCGTGGGGGCCGTTCATCGCGGGGTGCACGAGGGCCTCGTGGTAGCGGTCCTCGTCACGGCCGCTGACCCTGAGGCGGCCGTCGACGTAGAGGTCGAGGGGGCGGCCGTCGGTGCCGCCGGTGAGGGCGATCTCCCGGACGCCGGTCTGCAGGGCCACCCGCACGTCCTTGCCGTAGACGGCCTCCCGCGCGGCCCGCTCGAAGTCGTCGGCGAGGGCGGTGGCGGTGGCGAGGACGCCGAGCACCGCGAGGTTGGCGACCAGCAGCAGCCAGCGGGCCCGGCGGGTCAGATCGCGTCGGAACAGGCCGAGGACCAGGGCTCCGCCTGCGACCGCGTTGACCGCGCCGGTGAGCATCGCGCCGGTCAACTGGCCCAGCAGGGGCAGCAGGAGGAAGGGGAAGGCCAGGCCGCCGACCAGGGCGCCGACGTAGTCCGCCGCGAACAGGTCGGCCACCGCGCCGCCCGCGTCCTGGCGGCGGATGCGCTGGATCAGCTCCATCAGCAGGGGGACCTCGGCGCCGATGAGCAGACCGATGGCGAGGGAGAAGGCGACCAGGAGCCAGCGCGGGCCGCTCGCCCACGGTCCGCCCCAGTCACCGGTCCACGCGAAGACGGCGTACAGCGTCATCGCGCTGCACCCGCCGACCAGTGCGAGCAGCGCCTCCAGGGCGCCGAAGGCCGCGGCCGCGAGTCGGCGCAGCCGCTTGGCGGCCAGTGAGCCGATGCCCATCGCGAAGACCATGACGGACAGCACGACGGAGGCCTGGGTGACCGAGTCGCCGGTCAAGTACGAGGCGAGGGCGACCAGTTCGAGCTCGTACACCAGTCCGCAGGCCGCGCAGACGAAGACGCAGGCCAGGACGAGGAACCGGCCGATGCCGGGGCGGACCGGGAGCCGCGCGGGCCCGGCCCAGGGCGGCAAAGCGCCGGGCGGGGCGGGGGCGTGCGGCTCGATCACGGTGCGACGTTACGTCACGGCTACGGCACGCTTCGTCACCCACACGTGTGGAACCGGAAGCGAACCGGGAGACACGGGTTTGCGGAGCTCAACCCGCCGTCCCCACCGGGACCCGGACGCCGACGCGGGTCCGCGTGGCCACCAACTGCCCGTCCTGCGGGTACGCGTGCCAGGTCCGCCAGTGCACCTGACCCTCGTGGAGCTGGGCCAGCAGGGCCGTGAAGGCGTGCGGGCTGCCGGGGAAGACCCCGGCGAGGCCGTGCGGATGGTCGGACACCAGGGCGAGCAACTCCTGTGCGCGTCCGGCGAACTGACCGGGTGACAGCGCCTCCACGCGCGCGGCGAACTCGTACTCCCAGTCCCCCACCCGCTTGGCCACGCCCAGCGGCAGCGGTGTGCTGCTGCCGGCGATGCACGCCACCGTCTCCGAACAGGTGCCGCGGTCCTCCTCCAGGAGCACTTGGTGCGATGCGCCGAGGAGTCTCAACTGAAGCTTCGCCCCGCCGATTTCGAGGTCGAGCGCGGCGAGGGCGGGCAGCGGCTCACGCCCCAGGGCCCAGGCTAGGTCGGCCGCGCGCGTGTCGGTGTACGAGGTGTTCAGGGTCGTGAGCATGGATCGGCTCCGCTAGCACGCAAAGAAAGGGTGGTGTGGGGTACCGGCGCATCCGGGCGACTGTGGGGGGATCGGCCCGGTCAGCCCAGTCGGGAGGTCAGGACGTGTCCGTAGGACGTCCGAGGGGCTGCGTTGGTGAGTTAGAGGGAATCATGAACGGTGATGCCGTCACAGCGTTTTTACCCAACTTCGTGGGGTTTCCATCCCTGCGTGGGCTCCCCAGCTCATCTGTTCAACCACGGCGCACGCCACGGCGGACGGCGCGTGCGCCGGAGCACCGGAGTGAAAAAGCGACAAGCGAGGGCGTGCGGCCCGACCCCAGGTCCGGACCCCACGCCCCCGCCTTCCCCCGCTCCCCCGTTTCCGGATGCGGTTCCCCCTGGCGGAGTCAGCTGCCCCGTGTCAGCTGCCTCCCCCGCATCCGCCCCCGCCGCCGCAGGACGACCCGCCACCACAGGACGACCCACCACCGCAGGAGTGCCCACCGGAGTTGCCGCCGCAGGAGTGCCCGCCGTGCCCTCCGTGATGTCCGCCGCCGGAGTCGGAACCGCTGTCACCGGCCCACCAGCTGCTGCTCGAACCTGAGGCGGAACCGCTGTACAGCCGCCGGTTGCGCCGACCGTGCCGCCGGCGTCCGGCGCGCCCGATCGCCAGCAGCAGCACGACCGGGAAGAGAACCAGCAGGATGATGCCGAGAGCCACACCCATGGCGTCACCGACCTTTCTCCGCAGCGCCCCGAAAACGACCCCCCGTGGGCGCCTCGCTCGCTGCGTGAGCTGGAGATGCCCTTCGGCGTCACGGGCCAAAGCAGAGTTGAGGAACTCCAGAGCTTGGGCGCAGGATGACCGGCATGACCTCCAGCGCGCGCCCCCTGCTCAACCGCCGTCTCGCCGAGTTCGGGACGACGATCTTCGCCGAGATGTCCGCCCTGGCCCTGAGCACCGGCTCGATCAACCTGGGGCAGGGCTTCCCCGACACGGACGGCCCCGAGGAGGTCAGGGAGGCCGCGGTGCGGGCGCTGCGCGAGGGGCGCGGCAACCAGTACCCGCCGGGCCCGGGCGTGCCGGAGCTGCGCACCGCGATCGCCGCGCACCAGGAGCGCCGCTACGGCCTGGTCCACGACCCCGACACCGAGGTCCTGGTCACCGCCGGCGCCACGGAGGCCATCGCCGCCGCCCTGCTCGCGCTGGTCGAGCCGGGGGACGAGGTCGTCGCGTTCGAGCCGTACTACGACTCCTACGCGGCCTGTATCGCGATGGCGGGCGGCACCCGGGTCCCGGTCACCCTGCGGCCGCACGAGGGCAGCTTCCGCCTGGACCTGGACGAGCTGCGGGCCGCGGTCACCGACCGGACCCGCCTCCTGCTGATCAACACCCCGCACAACCCCACCGGCACCGTCCTCACCCGCGAGGAGCTGACGGCGATCGCCGAGCTGGCGGTGGAGCGGGACCTGCTGGTGGTCACGGACGAGGTCTACGAGCACCTGGTCTTCGACGCGGCCGAGCACATCCCCCTCGCGACCTTCCCGGGGATGCGGGAACGCACGGTCACGATCGGTTCCGCCGGCAAGACCTTCTCCTTCACCGGATGGAAGGTCGGCTGGATCACGGCGACACCCGCCCTGGTCTCGGCGGTCCGCTCGGCCAAGCAGTACCTCACGTACGTGTCCTCCGGCCCCTTCCAGTACGCGGTCGCCGAGGCGCTGGCCCTCCCCGACAGCTACTTCGCCGCCTTCCGCGAGGACATGCTGGCCAAGCGGGACCTGCTGTCGGCGGGCCTCACGGAGGCGGGCTTCAAGGTGTTCCGGCCCGCCGGCACGTACTTCGTCACCACCGACATCCGCCCCCTCGGCGCTGCGTTGTCCAAGGAGGGCGACGGCTTCGCGTTCTGCCGCGCCCTGCCGGAGCGCGCGGGCGTGGTCGCCATCCCGAACGCCGTGTTCTACGACCACCGCGAGGCGGGCGCCCCCTTCGTGCGGTTCGCGTTCTGCAAGCGGACGGCGGTGCTGGAGGAGGCCGTCCAGCGGCTGAAGGCGCTCGCGGGCTGACCTGGGGTGCGGAGACCCCGGGGCGCAAGGACCAGGCGCCGGGGCTCCGGGGTGTCCCCGCGCCCCCACGCCCCCGCGCCGTCGAGCCGTCGAGCCGTCGAGCCGTCGAGCCGGAGAAGTTACCCACAGGCTGTGGACGGACTCGGCGCCCCCGGGGCTCGGCCTCGCCCGGGCACAACGGACAGAGCCCGGCCCCGGCACGCGGCCGTGGTGGCCGGTGCCCTGGCCGGGCTCTCGGTGGCGCGAGGACGCCTACTCGTCGTCCTCGGGCTTCTCCGCGTCGTTGACCTCCTGCTCGAGGCCGAGCTGCTCGACGAGCCACTTGTCGAACTCGATGGCGGCACGCACCCAGCTGACGGTCGAGGAGACGAAGTGCTCCAGGCTGACGCCGGTGCCGATGAGCATCTGCGCCTCGCCGATCAGACGGACGGTGCCGTCGTCATGGGTGTGGCTGTAGACCTTGGGCCACAGGGTGCGCCGGTTCCAGTCGTCGATGGACTCCAGCAGCGTGGGCTTCTCGTCGATCTGGTGGGGCCGGTCGTAGAACGTCCGCACCGAGAAGACCTGCTGGTCGCCCTCGCCGCGGAACATGAAATACGTACGGAACTGCTCCCACGGCGCCGCGAGGTCACCCTCGTCGTCGACGACATACTTCAGCTCCATCTGGTCGAGGAGCTGCTTCACGAGATCCTGATCCGGGACTACGGGGCCCGCCGGTCCTTGCGGCTGCGGCTCGGGCTGGCCCCCGAAGTTCGGAATCGAGGACGGGTCGATGGTCACCGTGAATTTCCCTTCGTACGGATCCTGCCATCCTCCCCCATGCGGGGAGGGGGGTGGCAAGCCCGGACGGGCCCTGTCCTCCCAGGGCTGACATGATCCGGTCAGCCCGATAGAACGGGGGTCGACCATTGGGGGAACACATGACACAGACGGACACCGAGACGGTGACGGAACAGGACGGGCCGGGCAGGACCAGATGGGGGATCTTCCTGGCGATCCTGGCCGTGCCGACGCTGGTGGTGGCGGGCCTGATCGCGCTGCTGGTCGCCTGGCTGTTCACGGACGACTCGGTCGCCCCGGAGGTGAAGAAGACCTCGTGCGCCGAAGCGTTCGCCTTCGGCGGGGCGAAGGTGCCGGAGGGCATGCGCGACAGCTGGTGCGGGCTCCAGGCCGGGTCCGAACCCCGCTACGAGGCCCGCTTCCGGATGCCGCGCGCCGAGATCGACGCCTGGGTGGCGGCCAGCTTCCCGGAGGGGCCGGAACTGCGGACCACGCAGTGCGGTACCGCCCAGGTCGACGTCTGCCTGAACGCGGGCCCGGTCGCGAACGAGCGGGCATCCGTGCAGATCGACATCACCCACGACAGCCGCAACTGGTCCGAGGTGCGGTTCGTGGCGTTCACGCTGTGACGAGGGGGCGGCGCCCCCTCGTCACCACGCCCCTCAGAGCGTCTTGCCGGTCGCCGGTCCCACGATCAGGCCCTCGCCGAAGGCGTCCACCCGGACCGTGTCGCCGTCCTTGACCTCGCCGGACAGGATCTCCTTGGCGAGCCGGTCGCCGATGGCGGTCTGGACGAGGCGGCGCAGCGGGCGGGCGCCGTAGGCCGGGTCCATGCCCTCGACGGCGAGCCAGTCCAGGGCCGCGTCGGTGACCTCCAGGGTGAGCCGGCGCTCGGCGAGGCGCTGCGCGAGCCGGTCGATCTGGAGCCGCGCGATCCGGCCGAGCTCGTCCTTGGTGAGGGCGGAGAAGACGACCAGGTCGTCGAGCCGGTTGAGGAACTCCGGCTTGAAGGAGGCCCGCACCACCTCCAGGACCTGTTCCTTCTTCTCGGTCTCGCTGGTGATCGGGTCGACCAGGAACTGGCTGCCCAGGTTGGACGTCAGCACCAGGATCGTGTTGCGGAAGTCGACCGTGCGGCCCTGACCGTCCGTCAGGCGGCCGTCGTCGAGCACCTGGAGCAGGATGTCGAAGACCTCCGGGTGAGCCTTCTCCACCTCGTCGAGGAGCACCACGCTGTACGGCCGCCTGCGCACCGCCTCGGTCAGCTGGCCACCCTCCTCGTAGCCGACGTAGCCGGGAGGCGCGCCGACCAGCCGGGCGACGGTGTGCTTCTCGCCGTACTCGCTCATGTCGATGCGGACCATCGCCCGCTCGTCGTCGAAGAGGAAGTCGGCGAGGGCCTTGGCGAGTTCGGTCTTGCCGACGCCGGTGGGGCCGAGGAAGAGGAAGGAGCCGGTGGGCCGGTCCGGGTCGGCGATCCCGGCGCGGGTGCGCCGTACGGCGTCGGACACGGCCTGCACGGCCTCCGTCTGCCCGATGAGGCGGCGCCCCAACTCCTCCTCCATGCGCAGGAGTTTCTGGGTCTCGCCCTCCATGAGGCGGCCCGCCGGGATGCCGGTCCAGGCGGCGACGGTGTCGGCGATGTCGTCGGCGCCGACCTCCTCCTTGACCATGGTGTCCTTGGCGGCCTCCTCCTCGGCCTCGGAGGCGGCCTCCAGGTCACGCTCCAGAGTGGGGATCTCGCCGTAGAGCAGCTTGCTTGCGGTGTCGAAGTCGCCGTCGCGCTGGGCGCGTTCGGCCTGGCCGCGCAAGTCGTCCAGCTTCTCCTTGAGTTCACCCACCCGGTTGAGGGACTGCTTCTCCTTCTCCCAGCGGGCGGTCAGGCCCCGCAGCTCCTCCTCCTTGTCGGCGAGGTCGCGGCGCAGCCGCTCCAGGCGCTCGCGGGAGGCCGGGTCGGTCTCCTTGACCAGCGCGAGCTCCTCCATCTTCAACCGGTCGACCCCGCGCTGGAGTTCGTCGATCTCGACGGGCGAGGAGTCGATCTCCATGCGCAGCCGTGAGGCCGCCTCGTCGACGAGGTCGATGGCCTTGTCGGGCAGGAAGCGGGAGGTGATGTACCGGTCGGACAGGGTGGCCGCCGCGACCAGCGCGCTGTCGGCGATCTGGACCTTGTGGTGGGCCTCGTAGCGCCCCTTGAGGCCGCGCAGGATGGCGATGGTGTCCTCGACGGTCGGCTCGGCGACCAGCACCTGCTGGAAGCGGCGCTCCAGGGCGGGGTCCTTCTCGATCCGCTCCCGGTACTCGTCGAGGGTGGTGGCACCCACCATCCGCAGCTCGCCGCGGGCCAGCATCGGCTTCAGCATGTTGCCGGCGTCCATGGAGGAGTCACCGCCGGCGCCCGCGCCCACGACGGTGTGCAGCTCGTCGATGAAGGTGATGATCTGCCCGTCGGAGTCCTTGATCTCCGCGAGGACGGTCTTGAGCCGCTCCTCGAACTCACCGCGGTACTTGGCCCCGGCGACCATGGCCCCGAGGTCGAGCGCGACGAGCCGCTTGTCCTTGAGCGACTCGGGCACGTCCCCCTTGACGATCCGCTGGGCGAGCCCTTCGACGACTGCGGTCTTGCCGACGCCGGGCTCGCCGATGAGGACGGGGTTGTTCTTGGTACGACGCGACAGCACCTGGACGACCCGGCGGATCTCCTGGTCGCGGCCGATGACGGGGTCGAGCTTGCCGTCCCGTGCGGCGGCGGTGAAGTCGGTTCCGAACTTCTCCAGGGCCTTGTACTGCCCCTCGGGGTCGGCGGTGGTCACCCTGCGCCCTCCTCTGGCCTTCTGGAAGGCGTCGACAAGCTTGTTGGGGGTTGCGCCCTGGCGGGTCAGCACCTCGGCGGCCGGCCCGCCCTTGGCGGCGATGCCGATGAGCAGGTGCTCGGTGGAGAGGTACTCGTCACCGAGGTCCTTGGCGCGGGCCTGCGCGTCGGCGATCACGGTGAGCAGGTCGCGGTTGGGCTGCGGGGGCGCGACGGTGGACCCGGCCACGCTGGGCAGCGAGCCGAGCACCTTCTCGGCGCCTGCCCGCACGGCGGCCTGGTCGGCGTCGACGGCCGCGAGCAGATCGACGATGTTCTCGTTGTCCTGCCCCTGGAGCAGAGCGAGGAGCAGGTGGGCTGGGGTGAGGTCCGGGTGTCCCTCGGTCACGGCCCGGTTGCTGGCCGCGTTGATCGCGTCCCGGCTCCGGTTGGTCAGCTCGGCATCCACGTGTCCGCACTCCTCCTGGTGTCGCTCCGGTACCGACTCCTGCACTGACTCAGTCAGCGTACATAAAGTTGAGTCTATTCCACTCAAGGCGGTGCACGGGAGGGATGAGGGGACTAGCTTTCCCGGCATGACCTCCTACGCCCAGGATCCGGGTGCCCCGGACCCGTCGTTCCTCAGCTTCTGGCGCGAACGGCATCTGTGCACACTGACGACCCCGCGCCCGGACGGGACCCCGCACGTGGTGCCCGTCGGCGTGACCTACGACCCCGAGGCCGGGCTCGCCCGGGTGATCACGAGCCGGACCAGCACGAAGGCGCGGAACGTCCTGGCGGCCGGCGAGGACGGGGCGGCGGTGGCGGTGTGCCAGGTGGCGGGGCGGCACTGGGCGACGCTGGAAGGGCGGGCGCACGTGCGCACCGAGCCGGACCGGGTGGCGGAGGCGGTGCGGCGCTACGCCGAGCGCTACGAGCGCACCCCGGCGCCGAACCCGCTGCGGGTGGTCATCGAGATCTCGCTCACGCGAGCGATGGGGCATTTCTGAGCCAGAGTCCGATCGGCCCATACCCCGAAATGTCGCCCAAAACTGCAGCGGCGTCACCGTGTTCAGGTCACGGTGACGCCGCTGCGGGGGGAAGCACCTGCGCGATCTGTTACGACGGGGGAATCGCGTCAGGCACTGCGGGGGGTGGCTGTGATGGTCCGCGGGGTGGGGGTTTCCGCTTCCACCAGCCGATGGTCTCGTTGGTCCAGGTTCACAAAGATCATTCCGTACCGGATGGCACACCGAACCGGCTGCGGCGCCCCCCGAGGCCGCCGCAGACACCGGTACGCCCGTACGTCCTCGTCCTCGTCCCGCGTGACGACCACCGGTTCGCCGAAGACGGTCACCATCAACGAGTCACCGGGGTGGGGGATCGCGGTGACGAGATCGATGAAGTGCCATCCGGAGCGGTAGGCGGTGGCCATTTCCCTGCGGAAGGAGCGGTCGTCGGGTGGAGTAGTCATGTCAAGACCAGATGCTGTCGGCGGGGAAGAGCTGAGCACTCTCGTCGGCAGGCGCGGTCGACGTCACCACCACCGAGTCGGCGTCGCCGGCTTGCGCATCACCCTTCGCAGCTGACAGGCCACTCAGTGTTCCGAAGGCCATAACGGCGGAGAAGGCGGCGACAAGCACCGAGCGAAGCATTCTCTTCCTCATAGTCGGCTTCGTCCTCACTTGAAGGTCCCCTCTTCCCCCGTCGGATAAGACGATGGCTCATTCAGGCACTTCATGGCCACACAATCAGTGCATCATGTTCCTGCATGTTCAGGACCCTGGGGGGTGGAGATTTGACAACAAATCGGACCAACGCGACACATCCCCATGCGATCACTGAACTGTGTGCAGAGGGGGAGCGCCTCTACGCCAACGCACTGCGCACCGGACGCATCACCCGTGCGGACGTGGAACCCGCGCCCTGCCTCATGGAATACGCCCTCCTGCACCCCGATCCCGACGACGCGAACTGGCTGCGTCCGGTTCCGCCCTCCGTCGCACTGGCCCAGCGCCTGAACCCCATCGAACGCGAGATCTCCGAGCGCCGGCGGACCTCGATCGAACTGGCCGAGGTCTTCGAACCGTTCATGGCCCTCAGCGCCCAGGACACGGCACCGACGCACGCGATCACGGTGCTGGAGGGCCTGGACCGGATAAACGCGGCTCTCGACCTGGCCACCGACCAGTGCCGCAACGAGATGCTCACGATCCAGCCCAGCGCCAACCACCCCGAGCAGCGGGTCATCGAGGGACTGGAACGCGACCGGACCCTCACCGAGCGAGGGGTTCGCATCCGCACCCTGTACCAGCACACCGCCCGGTACAGCCCCGCCCGGATCGCCTACATGGAGCGCTTCGCCGACGGCAAGGTGGAGTACCGGACCATCGACGAGCTGGTGGAGCGGCTCATCATCTGCGACGAGTCCGTGGCCTTCCTGCCCGTCCGCGACGACCGGCAGGTCGCCCTGGAACTGCGGCACCCGGGCCTCGTCGGCTATCTGATCAAGGTGTTCGAGTTCATGTGGAACCGCGCCGTGCCGCTGAGCGCCGGCGCCCCGTACGAGACGGCCCCCGACGGCATCACCGAAATCCAGCACTCCATCGCCAAGCTCCTGGTCGAGGGCCACGTCGACGAGGCGATAGCCCGCCGCCTGGGCATGAACGTGCGCACCTGCCGGGCCCACATCGCCAAGCTGGCGACCGCCCTCGGCAGCGGCAGCCGCGCCCAGCTCGGCTTCCTCATCGCGCAGTCGGGCATCCTCAAGCCCGACCAGCCGATAACCGGGGGAGACGGCCACCCGTGACCGGGTCGCACACGCACGGAACGGAGGAGCTGTGCGAGGCGGGCCTCGACCTGTACACCCGTGCGCTGCGGGAGGGACGGATACGGGCCGCGGAAGCGGACCGGGCGCCCTGTCTGATCGACCTCGGGCTGTTGCAGCCGGACCTCGGGGACCTGCGGTGGCTGCGCCCCGTCACCCCGGCCTTCGCCCTGCACCGCCTGCTGCGCGCCGCCGAGGACCGCATCGCCGACGAGCGGCGCCGTGAGGAGCGGCTGACGGCGGTGTTCGCATCGCTGGTGGAGATCGAGGGACCGCACGCGGCGGCCGCGGGGGCTCCGGCGATCAGCGTCCTCAGCGGTCTCGACCGCATCGGGCAGGCCATCGACCGGACGCTGGCGAACGCCTCGGGCGAGGTCCTCACCATCCAGCCGCACACCAGTCACACCCACTCCCCCGCCGAGATCCATGCCGAGGCGCTGGTCCGCGACCAGGCCCTGCTCGACCGGGGCGGCCGCATCCGCGTCCTCTACCAGCACACGCTCCGCCACGCCCCCAGCATCCTGGCCCGCTACGAGCGCCTGAGCGGCGACGTCGAGGCCCGCACCCTGGACGAGGTCACCCAGCGCCTGATCGTCGTCGAGCGCGAGGTCGCGTTCATCCCCGCCAACAAGGACCGCACGCTCGCCCTGGAGATCCGCCACCCCGCCATCGTCGAGTTCCTCGCCACCGCCTTCGACCGCCTGTGGCGCCTGGCCACCCCGATGCACCCCCGAGCCGTCCAGCAACCGACCGTCAACGGCATCACCCCCCGGCAGCGGGCCATCGCCGCCCTGCTCGTCGAGGGGCACACCGACGCCGTCATCGCCGACCGGCTCGGCATGAACATCCGCACCGCCCGCGTCCACATCGCCAAGCTCGCCGCCACCCTCGGCAGCGAGAGCCGCGCCCAACTCGGCTATCTCATCGGGCAGTCGGGCATTCTCGGGCAGGAGGACACGGACGCGTGAGCACGGCGGCAGCCCATCCGGAACACGGCCCGGAAGACCCGTGCCCCGAAGGCATCGAGCTCTACGCACGCGCCCTGCGCGAGGGCGGGATCGACAGCCGGGACGCCTCGCCGCTGCCCTGCCTCCTCGACAGCGGTCTGCTGCGGCCCGACGCCCGGGACGCCGCCCGGCTGGAACCCGTGCCCCCCGCCCTCGTCCTGCACCGCATGCTGCGCACCACCACCGACCGGGTGGCGCACGAACGGCGGCGGGAACAGCGGCTCGCGGAGGCGTTCGCGCCGCTCCTGCGGACGGACGTACGCGGCACGGAGGCCGCGGAGAACCCGGCGATCCGAGTCGTCAGCGGTACCGGTCCCATCAACGAGGCCATCAGCAAGGCCATGACGGGGGTCGTGGACGAACTCCTGTGCGTGCAGCCCAACGTCCACTACAACGACAGCAGGGGCGCCGCCGCCCAGGTCGTGGCGATGGACCGGGACCAGGCCCTGCTCGACCGCGGCGCCCGTATCCGCACCCTGTACCAGCACACCCAGCGCCACATGCCGCTGGTCCTCGCCCGTTACGAGCAACTGCGCGGCGACGCCGAGGCACGCTCCCTGGACGAGGTCACCGACCGGCTCATCGTCGCCGACCGGGACGTGGCGTTCATCCCCCCGCCGGCAGGGACGGCACGGTCGCGCTGGAGATCCGGCACCCGGCCCTGGTCGAGTTCTTCGCCGCCACCTTCTACCGCCTGTGGTGGCAGGCCACGCCCATGTACCCGCAGACCGTCCACCGGCCGAGCCTGAACGGCGTCACCCCGCGCCAACGGGCCATCGCCGGGCTGCTGGTGGAAGGCCACACCGACGCCGTCATCGCGGACCGGCTCGGCATGAACATCCGCACCGCCCGCGTCCACATCGCCAAACTCGCCGCCACCCTCGGCAGCGAGAGCCGCGCCCAGCTGGGCTACCTCATCGGACGGTCCGGGATTCTTGACCGGGGAGCGTGACCGGGGGTACGGCCGCCGGGCCGTCCAGGCCCACCTGCGCTATCCGGACGCCCAGTTGCGTACGGCTGGCCGCCCCGAGCGTCTCCGACAGCCGCGCGATGTGGGCCCGGCAGGTGCGCACGCTGATCCCCAGCCGTTCCGCGATCACCGCGTCCTGGTGGCCCTCGGCCAGCAGCGCGGCGATGGACTGCTCGCGGTGGGAGATGCCCTCGATGCCGGTGTCGGGCAGGGGGGCGGTGAGGGGGATGGCCAGGCGCCACAGCCGCTCGAAGACCGTCACCAGGTACTCCACCAGCGCCGGGTGCCGCAGCTCCAGGGCGAGGGTGCGATCGGCGTTGGCGGGGATGAAGGCCACCGTGCGGTCGAAGAGGATCAGCCGGTCGATCACCTCGTCCAGGGTCCGCGCCTGGACGGTGCCGCCCATCAACTCCAGGTAGTTCAGCAGCCCTTGGCCGTGCCGGGCCACATGGGTGTACAGGTCCCGCATCCGCACGCCCCGGCCGCGCAGCGCCAGCGCCCGGTGCAGACCCTCCGTCAGCTCGTGCTCGGGGCGGATACCGCCGGGCTGGACCGTGAGGACCTCCGT
The DNA here is from genome assembly GCF_029893805.1 of Streptomyces sp. SAI-135. Classification (NCBI taxonomy): domain Bacteria; kingdom Bacillati; phylum Actinomycetota; class Actinomycetes; order Kitasatosporales; family Streptomycetaceae; genus Streptomyces; species Streptomyces sp. SAI-135. The sequence continues at coordinate 4,956,068 of NZ_JARXYP010000002.1, read as the reverse complement.
CGTGCACGCCTCGGTGGCCTCGTCCATCGCGGCCTGGATCCGGGAGAGACCGTCGAGGACCCGGATCGCGGTCCCCTCGCCGGCGCCCGGCACGACACTGGGCCCGAGGCCCGCGTACCGCTCCACCGCGGCGACCGCCTCACCGACCCGCCGCTGGCTCGCGCTGACCTCGTCGTGGACCCCGCGCAGCAGCCGGGTCATGACCTCCTGGGGTGCCGTCGGCACCAGCCAGTCCATGTCGTCGGGATCCGGGTGCAGCAGGGCCAGTTCCAGCAGACAGGGCACCGGTCCGGCGTCGGCGCGCGGCACGCGGCCGCGTCGTACGGCCCGGGAGTACACCCGGTCCCCGGCCTCGCACAGCCGGTCAGCACCGTGTGGATGGTCGTCCGTCCCGAGCCCGGCCATTGCCCATCCCACCCCCGGTTCCAGCGTCTACCGCCCTCTTGTCCTGTTCCCCACCGGGGCGTCGAAGCCCCCTCGGCTCCGCAACTATGCGCGGCCCGGACCGGCTCCGCAACACGGCTCTTCGCGCCGGGGGCGGAGAAAACAGCCGGTATGCCCCGTTACCTACGGGCCTCCGCCCGCCGGTCTGCAACAAGCTGATGGCGGTACGGCCACCCTCACGGGTGCATCGCCCAGCGGCGGAACTCCCGGCTCCGCGTGTCGACTTCCGGAAACCCGGCAGTGATCACCCTGTTACGTACCGCACTTAACGTCAGGTCATGGCGGACATATTTGACGCGTACGCGCTGGCCGACGCGTGGGACGAGATGTTCGAGCGGCCGGGCGAGGTCAGGACCGCCTATGAGCCGGTGCTGGCGGCGCTTCAGGCGATCGAACCGGGCGAACTCGGTTTCCGGGCCGACCAGATGGCCCGCGCGTTCACCGACCGGGGCGTGACCTACGCCTTCGCGGGCGAGGAGCGGCCCTGGCCGCTGGACCTCGTGCCCAGGATCCTCGACGCCCCCGCATGGGATCTCGTACAACGCGGGGTCAGCCAGCGGGTCAGGGCCCTGGAGGCGTACCTCGCCGACGCCTACGGACCCGCCCGCGCCTTCGAGGACGGCGTGGTGCCCTGGCGGCTGCTGCTGAACTCCCCGCACTTCCACCGGGCCGCGCACGGTCTCGAACCCGTGGGCGGCGTGCGCATCCATGTCGCCGGCATCGACCTGGTCCGGGACGAACAGGGCGACTTCCGGGTCCTCGAGGACAACGTGCGGGTTCCCAGCGGCGTGTCGTACGTCATCGAGAACCGGCGCGCCATGACCCGCGTCTTCCCCTCCCTCTTCGCCGAGCAGCACGTGCTCCCCGTCGACGGGTACGCGCAGAAGCTGCTCGCCGCCCTGCGCGCCGCCGCGCCCGACGGCGTCCAGGACCCCCGGGTCGTGGTCCTCACCCCCGGGCCCAGCAACGCGGCCTACTTCGAACACGCCCTGCTCGCCCGGCTGATGGGCGTGCAGCTGGTCGAGGGGCACGACCTGGTGTGCCGGGGCAACCGGGTGTGGATGCGCACGACCCGCGGGGAGGTGCCCGTCCATGTCGTATACCGGCGCCTGGACGACGACTTCCTCGACCCGCTGCACTTCCGCCCCGACTCGGTGATCGGCTGTCCGGGCATCCTCGGCGCGGCCATGGCGGGTCACGTCACCCTGGCCAACGCGGTCGGCAACGGCATCGCCGACGACAAGCTGCTCTACACCTACGTGCCGGACCTGATCCGCTACTACCTCTGCGAGGAACCGATTCTGCCCAACGTGGAGTCGTACCGCCCGGACGAGCCCGGGCAGCTGGAGGCCGTCCTCGACCAGATCGACCGGCTCGTCGTGAAGCCGGTCGACGGGGCCGGCGGCCAGGGCATCGTCATCGGTCCCAAGGCCGACCGCAAGACCCTGGAGAGAACCCGCGAGGCCGTCCGCCGGGACCCTCGGGGCTTCATCGCCCAGCGCCCCGTCGCCCTGTCCACCTCTCCCACCCTCGCGGGCGAACGCATGGCGCCCCGCCACATAGACCTGCGCCCCTTCGCCGTCAACGACGGCAGCGACATCTGGGTCCTGCCCGGCGGCCTGACCCGGGTCGCCCTCCAGGAGGGCAACCTGATCGTCAACTCCAGCCAGGGCGGCGGCTCCAAGGACACCTGGGTGCTCGCCGAGGGCCCCGCGGAGCCGCCCAGACCCGCGGACCACGGTGCCCACCTGGACATCGCCCCACGACAGCTCGGTCCCGACGGCACCCCCGCCGTCGTACAGGAAGGGGCGCAGCAGCAGTGAACGACGTGATCCTCTCCCGGATAGCCGAGGCACTGACCTGGACCGGCCGTTACGTCGAGCGGGCGGACACCACCGGACGGATCCTCGACGCCTACCTCCACCGGATGCTGGAGGACCCGTGGCGCGACGAGGACGTGGCCTGCCGGTCGCTCTACGCGATCCTCGGCGTCGACGCGGGCGGCACCCGGGTCGACATGCAGCAGGTCCTCGACCAGCTCGCCTTCGACGCCCGCTCGACCTGCTCCATCGAGGGCGCGCTCGGCGCGGCCCGGCTGAACGCCCGCAGCGCCCGTGAGGTCGTCTCCTCGGAGATGTGGGAGTGCCTGAACTCCACCTGGCACGCCCTGGCCGACCAGCGCCTCGCGGCCCGCCGCACCGGCCCCTACGCGTATCTGGAGCTCGTACGGCGGCGCGCGGCCCTCTTCTTCGGGCTCGCCGACTCCACCATGAGCCGGGACGACAGCTGGCGTTTCGTCGTGCTGGGCCGGAGTCTGGAGCGGGTGGACATGACCGTGCGGCTGCTGTCGGTGCGGGTCCTGGACGCGGCCCACGCGCCCGACTGGCCGACCCTGCTGAGCGCCTCGGGCGCCGACGAGGCGTACGCGCGCCTGTACGGCGGCTTCGGCGACACCCCGCGGGTGGCCGAGTTCCTGCTCCTGGACCGGGACTTCCCGCGTTCGGCCCTGCACGCCCTGACGACGGCCGAGGAGTGCCTGACCGCGCTCGGCCGCCCCCGCCAGGACCCCGCGCGCCGCCCGATCGGCCGGATGCGCACCCGCCTCGAATACCTCGACCTGCACGCCCTGGAGGAACAACTCCCGCTGCTGCTGAGGGACTTGCAGACCGCCTGCATGGCCTCGGCGGAGGCGGTGGCGGAGCGGTTCTTCCCGTACCAGGGGCCCGTCGAGTGGGCCCAGGAAGGAGCGTGAGGTGACTCGCCGGCTCCGCATCGAGCACGTCACACACGTGGCGTACGCCCAGCCCGCGGCCTCGTCCCACAACGAGGTCCGCATGACCCCGCTGACCCTGCCCGGCCAGACCACCCTGGACGCCCGGGTCACCGTCAACCCGGCGACGCCCACCTGGTCGTACTGGGACTACTGGGGCACCCAGGTCACCGGCTTCGACCTGATGGACCCGCACGGCCATCTCACCATCACGGCCTCCAGCCTGGTCGAGACCCACCCGGCAGGGCCGCTCCCCGAACCGCCCGGCTGGGCCGAGCTCGCCGAACGGAGCGCGAACTCACGCCTGCTGGAGTTCCTCGACCCCACGGTCCGTACGACCGTCCCCGCCGAACTGGTCGAGCGGGCGCGGGAGGCCGCGGCCGGCCTCGACGTCCACGCGACCGCGGTCGCCGTGTCCGCCCTCGTCGCCGACCGGGTCTCCTACCTGCCCGGCACCACGGGCGTGAACACCTCCGCCGCCGAGGCCTGGCAGCAGGGCGCCGGTGTCTGCCAGGACATCGCCCACGTCACCCTCGCGCTGCTGCGGGGCCTCGGCCTGCCGACCCGGTACGTCTCCGGCTATCTGCACCCCGAGCGGGAGGCGGAGCTGCACCGGCCGGTCGCGGGGCAGAGCCACGCCTGGGTCGAGTACTGGGCGGGCGAGTGGTGCGGCTACGACCCCACCAACCGGGTCCGGGCCGACGAGTCCCACGTGGTGGTCGGCCGGGGCCGGGACTACGACGACGTGACCCCGCACAAGGGGATCTACCGGGGTGTCCCGGGAGGGCCGCCGGAGGTGACGGTGGACTTCACGCGGGTGGCGTGAGCGGCGGGAGGGGCCGCGCGGCTACTTCAGGCCCGCGGCCTGGCAGTCGCTCGCGTACGCCGAGGTGCAGATGTCCTTGACGGAGTAGATGCCGTCCTTGACGACGGTGCTCTTGATGTTGTCCCGCGTCAGGGCGACGACCTGGACGAGCTGGGCCGGGATGTTCTTGTTCGTGGGGCTGTCCACGCTGTCCTTGGCGAGGGCGTCGAACTGGATTCCCTTGCCCTGGATCTTCGTCACGGCCATCTCGGCGGCGGCCTCGGCCTCGTCCGGGTACGGCTTGTAGACGCTCATGTACTGCTCGCCCGCGACGATCCGCTGCACCGCGGCCAGCTCGGCGTCCTGGCCCGTGATGGGCGGCAGCTTGGTCATGCCCGCGTCCTCCATCGCCTGGATGGCGGCGCCGGCCATGGCGTCGTTGGCGGAGTACACGGCCTTGATGTTGCCCTTGCCGATCGCGCTGACCGCCTCGGCCATGTTCTTCTGCGCGGTCTCCGGCTTCCAGCCGTCGACGTCGTAGGTCTTGGCGATCGTCACCTTGCCGTTGAGCTCCGACATCGCGCCCGCCTTGAACTGGCCGGCGTTCGGGTCGGACGGCGAGCCGTTGATCATCACGATCTTGTCGGAGGTGTCGATGTCCGAGCCGAGCGCCTCCAGGAGGGAGCGGCCCTGCACCTCGCCGACGAGTTCGTTGTCGAAGGAGACGTACCCGTCGATCGGGCCCTCGGCGAGCCGGTCGTAGGCGATGACCGGGATGCCCGCCTCCTTGGCCTTCTCCACCATGCCCGCGATGGCGTGCGAGTCCACGGCGTCCAGCAGGATGACGTCGACCTTCTGGTCGATCATCTGCTGCATCTGCCCGGCCTGCTTGGTGGCGTTGGCCTCGCCGTTGGCGTAGACGGTCTTGCCCTGCTTGTTCGTGAGCTCGGCGACCTTCTTCTGGATGATCGGGTAGTCGAACTCCTCGTAGCGGGTGTTCGTCTTCTCCGGCATCAGCACACCCACGGTGATGTCGTTGCCCTTGGTCGGGCTCGCCTCGCTCCCGCTCGCGGCGCCGAGCGCGCCGCAGGCGGCCAGCGAGAGGGTCATCGTGGACGCGGCCACGGCTATGGCGATACGACGCATGGGGCTGCTCACTTCTGATGCTTTCCGGACGCGGGCGCGGCATTGCGGCCCATGTGACTGAAAAGCCAACGCGGCGCCGCCCACCGGCGTCAAGCGGAATCACTTAACGAGTGCGCAACGCCACTCTCCGCCGATGGTGTGAAGACTTGGCGCGAACACTAGTACAACCAACTTCACACCTCATGAGTCGTGATCACAGCAGCCCCACAACTGCTGTTCCGTGTCCGACCAGAGGATCGAATGAAGTCAGCCAGACGGACGACCGCCACCGCCGTCGTCCTCACCATCGCCGGCACCCTGTTCACGGTGACGGCGGCCCCCGCCTCGGCCGCCGTCACCTGCGCCTCCCCCATGTTCAAGCGCCAGTTCTACGCGAACACGAGCCTGTCCGGCACCCCGAAGAAGACGGACTGCGACACCGCGATCGACCAGACCTGGACCGGCGCCCCCGTCTCCGGCCTCCCCAAGGACAACTTCGGCGTCCGCTGGACCGTGACCCGCGACTTCGGCTCCGGCGGCCCCTTCGCCCTCAACGCCACCGGCCTCGACGGCATGCGGGTCCACCTCGACGGCGTCCGCAAGATCGACCTCTGGAAGAACGTCTCCACGACGGTCACCAAGACCGCCAACGTCACCATCCCCTCCGGCAGACACACCCTGCGCATCGACTACGCCCACTGGACCGGCACCGCCAAGGTCAAGGTCACCTACACACCCCGCACCTCGCCCGACATCGACAAGGTCAAGCCGCTCACGCCGACGGGCACTTCGGTGACCTACGACAAGACCACCGGCAACGCCAAGGTCAGCTGGGCGAGGAACAAGGAGATGGACCTCGCGGGATACCGGGTCTACCGACGGCTCAAGGGCACCTCCTTCCCGACCGCCTCGCTCACGACGACCACCTCGACCTCGTACACCGACAGCACCCTGCCGGTGACCGGCGACACGTACTACTACGAGGTCCGCGCCCGCGACAAGGCGGGCAACGAGTCGGGCGGCACCGCCGACCAGGCCGTGGTCACCGTCGACCGGACCGCGCCGGCCGCGGCCACAGGGCTGACGGCGGTGGGCACCACGATGGGCAACTCCATGACCTGGCAGGCGTCCCCGTCCAAGGACGTCGACCACTACGAGGTCTGGGGCGCCCCGGTGGGACAGTCCGACCCCGACGGGCCGCACCCGGTCTGGGGCACCTCCTGGACGGACGTGACCGCAGACGAGGGAACGGCGTACGCGTACAAGGTGCAGGCCGTCGACACGGCCGGGAACTTCGCGCCGGTATCAGACCCGGCCACGGTCACCCGCCCGGTCCCCTCGGCGGTGCCTGCCCCGACCGGGGTCACCGGCACCCCCGCCGACGCGGCCACCGCCCTCGCGTGGACCGCGGCCCCCGACGCCAGCGGATACCACGTCTACCGGCGTACCCGCGTCAACGGCGCCTGGATCCTGCTCGGCACCGCGTCCGGCACGTCGTACGAGGACACCTCGGCGCCGAAGGGCGCGGCCTCCTACTACGTGGCCGCCGTCGACGCGAGTGGCGCCGACTCGGTGCCCTCCTCGCAGGTGACCGTCGACCGGCTCACCCCGGCCACCGCGACCGGCCCGGCCGCGCCGAAGCTGACCCTGGTCACCAACGGGGTGCCCGGACGCTCCCCGATCGAGGTGACAGCCGCGCCCGGCGCGGGTGACGAGGCACGCGTCCTGAAGGGCTACGCGTGGGAGATCACGGGCGCCTGCGGCGACAGCGGCACGCAGTTCTCCACCACCGGCACTCTCTCCTGGACGGCCCCCTGGAACGGCCCCTGCGTCGCCACGGCGTACGCCGTGGACGCCTACGGCCGCCAGGGCACGCAGGGCGCCTCCGTGGAGTTCTTCAGCGGACGCTGACGGCATGTGAGCAGGGGCCCGGAGAGATCTCCGGGCCCCTACTCGTGCACTGCTCGCGCGCCGCCTAGTCCTTGGCCTTCTTCGGTCGCCACACCACCAGCGCGCTGGTCTGCTGGACCTCCTGGTACGGGACCAGGTCGCGGCGGTACGACGCGTGCACCGCTGCCTCGCGCTGCTGCATGGCCGCCGCGGCGCCCTCGACGGCCGCCTGGAGCTCGGCCACCCGGGACTGCAGCGCCGCGACCTGGTTCTCCAGCTCGATGATGCGCTTGATGCCCGCGAGGTTGATGCCCTCGTCCTGCGACAACTGCTGGACGGTGCGCAGCAGTTCGATGTCCCGGGCCGAGTAGCGCCGGCCCCGGCCCGCGGTGCGGTCCGGGGACACCAGGCCCAGGCGGTCGTACTGGCGCAGCGTCTGCGGGTGCAGGCCGGACAGCTGGGCCGCCACCGAGATGACGTAGACCGGGGTCTCCTCGGTCAGTTCATACGGGTTGCGTCGACGGCCGTCCATCTCGATCAAGCTCCCTTCGCGGCCTGGAACAGCTCCGCCCGTGGATCCTCACCCACGGTCGCCTCGCGATACGCCTCGAGTGCGTCACGAGCCTTCCCCGACAGCTCGGTCGGGACACTCACCTCGACGGTGACCAGCAGATCGCCCCGGGTGCCGTCCTTGCGGACCGCGCCCTTGCCCCGCGCCCGCATGGTGCGGCCGTTGGGTGTGCCCGGGGGCAGTTTCAGCGTCACGACGGGTCCGCCCAGGGTGGGGACCCTGACCTCGCCGCCGAGCGCCGCCTCGGTGAAGGTCACCGGGACCGTCACCGTGAGGTTGTCGCCCTTGCGGCCGAAGACGGGGTGCGGGGCGACGTGCACGGTGACGTACAGGTCGCCCGCAGGGCCGCCGCGTTCACCGGGCGCCCCCTTCCCGCGCAGCCGGATCCGCTGCCCGTCGGAGACGCCCGCCGGGATGCGGACCTGCATGGTGCGGGAGGACTTGGCCCGCCCGGAGCCCTTGCAGATCTCGCAGGGGTTCTCCGCGATCAGGCCGCGGCCCTTGCAGTCCGGGCACGGGTCCGTGAGGGAGAAGCCTCCCCCGGAGCCCCGGGCCACCTGTCCGGTGCCCACGCAGGTCGGGCACACGCGCGGGTTGCCGTTGGCGTCGCCGGTGCCCGAACAGGCCTTGCAGGGGGCCTGCGAGGACATCCTGAGCGGGACCGTCGCGCCTTCGATGGCCTCGGTGAAGCTGAGGCTGACCTCGGTGTCGATGTCCTGGCCGCGCCGCGGCTGGACACGTGTGCTCCCGGAGCTGCCCCGGTTGAACAGGCCGCCGAAGACGTCTCCGAGTCCGCCGCCGAAGCCGCCGGCCTGGCCCCCGCCCTGGGCGCCTCCGAAGAGGTCGCCCAGGTCGAAGTTGAAGGAGCCGCCCGCGCCGCCCGGCCCCGGGCGGAAGCCGCCGTTGCCGAACAGGGCGCGGGCCTCGTCGTACTCCTTGCGCTTCTTGGGGTCACCGAGGACGTCGTTCGCCTCGGAGATCTCCTTGAAGCGCTCCTCGGCCTTGGTGTTGCCCTTGTTGGCGTCCGGGTGGAACTCGCGGGCGAGCTTCCGGTACGCCTTCTTGATCTCGGCCTCGGTGGCGTCCTTGGGGACACCGAGGACCTTGTAGTAGTCCTTCTCGATGAAGTCCTTGGTGCTCATCCCCGACGCCCCTCCTTCCGGTCACCGACCACTTCAGCCCTCTTCAGAGCTGTTGTCCTTCTCCTCGCCGGCCTCGGACTCGTCCTTGACCGTCTGCGCACCCGGCTGCGGCTCGGCCACGGCCACCCGCGCGGGGCGGATGGTGCGCTCGCCGATGCGATACCCGGGCTGCAGAATCGCCACGCAGGTCGTCTCGGTGACGTCCGGCGCGTAACTGTGCATCAGGGCCTCGTGGATCGTCGGGTCGAAGGGCTCGCCCTCCTTGCCGAACTGCTGCAGGCCCATCTTGGCCGCGACGGTCTCCAGGGACTCCGCGACGGACTTGAACCCGCCGAGGAGCTCCCCGTGTTCCCGCGCGCGGCCGATGTCGTCGAGCACGGGCAGGAGCTCGGTCAGGAGGTTCGCGACGGCGATCTCCTTGACCGTGATCCGGTCCCGCTCCACCCGGCGGCGGTAGTTCTGGAACTCGGCCTGGAGCCGCTGGAGGTCCGCGGTGCGCTCGTCGAGCGCCTTGCGCGACTGGTCCAGCTGCGCCGTCAGACCGGCGATCTGCGCTGTAGCGTCCCCGGCCGGGGCCGCCCCCGCCTCCGAAGAGGGAGCGGCGGCCTTCGGCTCGGCGTCGTCGGGGGTGGCGCCGGAGGGGACGTCGGGCTTCTCGTCGAAGCCCGGGGTCTCCTCCGTCACGCGGCACCGTCCTTGCGCTCGTCGTCCACGATCTCGGCGTCCACGACGTCGTCGTCGGCCTTGGGGGCCTCGGCGCCGGCCTCGCCGCCCGCGGCCTGCGCGGCCTGGGCGTCGGCGTACATGGCCTGGCCGACCTTCTGGGAGACCGCGGCGACCTTCTCGGTCGCGGTGCGGATCTCCGCGGTGTCCTCGCCCTTGAGCGCGGCCTTCAGCTCCTCGACGGCGGACTCGACCTCGGTCTTGACCTCACCGGGGACCTTGTCCTCGTTGTCCTTGAGGAACTTCTCCGTCTGGTAGACGAGCTGCTCGCCCTGGTTGCGGGTCTCGGCGGCCTCGCGGCGGCGGTGGTCCTCCTCCGCGTACTGCTCGGCCTCCTGGCGCATCCGGTCGACCTCGTCCTTCGGCAGCGAGGAGCCGCCGGTGACGGTCATCTTCTGCTCCTTGCCCGTGCCGAGGTCCTTCGCGGTCACGTGCATGATGCCGTTGGCGTCGATGTCGAAGGCGACCTCGATCTGCGGGACACCGCGCGGGGCCGGCGGCAGACCGGTCAGCTCGAACATCCCGAGCTTCTTGTTGTACGCCGCGATCTCGCGCTCGCCCTGGTAGACCTGGATCTGCACGGAGGGCTGGTTGTCCTCGGCGGTGGTGAAGATCTCGGACCGCTTGGTCGGGATCGTCGTGTTCCGCTCGATGAGCTTGGTCATGATGCCGCCCTTGGTCTCGATGCCGAGGGACAGCGGGGTCACGTCGAGGAGCAGGACGTCCTTGACCTCACCCTTGAGGACACCGGCCTGGAGGGCGGCGCCGATGGCGACGACCTCGTCCGGGTTGACGCCCTTGTTGGCGTCCTTGCCGCCGGTGAGCTCCTTGACGAGCTCGGCCACGGCGGGCATACGGGTGGAGCCACCGACGAGGACGACGTGGTCGATCTCGTTGATGGAGACGCCGGCGTCCTTCATGACGTTGAAGAACGGGGTCTTGCAGCGCTCCAGGAGGTCCGCGGTCAGCTGCTGGAACTGGGCCCGGGTGAGCTTCTCGTCCAGGTGCAGCGGACCCTCGGCGGAGGCCGTGATGTAGGGCAGGTTGATCGAGGTCTCGGTGGAGCTGGACAGCTCGATCTTGGCCTTCTCGGCGGCCTCGCGGAGGCGCTGGAGGGCCATCTTGTCCTTGGCGAGGTCCACGCCGTGACCGGACTTGAACTGCTGCACCAGGTAGTCGACGACACGCTGGTCCCAGTCGTCACCACCGAGGTGGTTGTCACCGTTGGTGGCCTTCACCTCGACGACGCCGTCGCCGATCTCCAGGAGGGACACGTCGAAGGTGCCGCCACCGAGGTCGAAGACGAGGATCGTCTGGTCGTCCTTGTCGAGGCCGTACGCGAGCGCGGCCGCGGTGGGCTCGTTGACGATGCGCAGGACGTTCAGGCCCGCGATCTCGCCGGCCTCCTTGGTCGCCTGACGCTCGGAGTCGTTGAAGTACGCCGGGACGGTGATGACCGCGTCGGTCACCTTCTCGCCCAGGTAGGACTCGGCGTCCCGCTTCAGCTTCTGAAGGATGAAGGCGGAGATCTGCTGCGGGTTGAAGGGCTTCCCGTCCAGCTCCATCTTCCAGTCGGTGCCCATGTGCCGCTTCACCGAACGGATGGTCCGGTCCACGTTGGTGACCGCCTGGCGCTTGGCCACCTCGCCGACCAGCACTTCGCCGTTCTTCGCGAAGGCGACGACGGACGGCGTGGTCCTGGCACCCTCGGCGTTGGTGATGACGGTGGGCTCGCCGCCTTCGAGAACGCTGACGACGGAGTTAGTCGTGCCCAGGTCGATGCCGACCGCACGTGCCATGGTTGATTCCTCCAGCTGACTTGAGTGGAACAGGCTCAAGTGTGCACGACAGCTCCGGCTCGGTCAACAGACCTGAGTCGTACGGACTCAACTCTTATCCGTTCCTTACACGCAACTGCCCTCTGACCTGCGTCGACACCGGACGCGGGGAGCTGCTGAGCCTGACACGAAGGAGTGCCAGGACGACCAGCAAGGCACCCCCGGCGACCCAGAGAGCACCGGTCGGGGCGATCCACCCGAGGTGCACCAGGACCCCGACGAGTACCCCGCCGAAGGCCGCGACACCGAGGACGACACACGCCCCCTGCGGAGTGAGCCCGAGCCGCCGCAGCCGGTGGGCGAGATGGTCGGGGGCGGCGCGCAGCAACGGCCGCCCGGACAGCCCCCGGGCCAGGACGACGAGCACGACGTCGGCGCTCACCACCGCGGTCAGCGCGAACAACACCCCCGCGCCGGAGCCGAGTTCCTGTCCCGCGCGGGTCGTCACGGCCGCGGCCGCCAGCACGAACCCGGTGAACAGCGCCCCGCACGCGCCGAGTCCCGCGCGCGCGGGATGCCAGTTGTGCATCAGGAACCCGGTCAGCGCGGCCGCCAGCACACTCAGCAGGACGGCGAGCCCGTCCATCACCTCGGCCGCCGCACAGGCCCCGGCCCCGAAAGCGGTGACGACCCCGACGGTCCCGGCGAGCCCGTCGGTGTGGTCCAGCGCCTTGAACCCGAGGGCGACGAAGACGATCCAGCCGACCGCGAGGAGCCCGGCGGGCACGCCCGTCTCCTCGTACGGCACGACGCACGCCGCCGCCACGGCCGTACCGCCCACCAGGAACCGCGCCTTGACCCGCCGTACGTCGGCGACGAGCCCGAGCAGGGCCACACAGGCGCCCGCGACCAGCAGGCGTCCGACGTCGGGGCCGAGCGGGGTGACGCCCCGCCAGTCCCCGACGAAGGCGACACCACAGGTGGCCACCACCACCGCCACCCCGCCGGACAGCGGCACCGGCCGTCGCCATCGCCGGTCGACGATGCCGAGGCGCAGGGCGGCCACTCGCAGCACGGCACTGAGCACGGCGGCGAGGAGCAGGGCGGAGGTGGCGGCGAGGATCCCGTAGAGCACAAGCCTAAATTAGCGCCGTATGTACCAATTCATCACGAATAACACGATCGGGTTTTAAGGTAACCCTCAGCGATTCAGATCACCCCGTGCCCGGCTACAGTGCGGCGGAGGATGGGGGTAGTCTCAGACGGACTGCATAAGTTACCGCTTAGTAATGACGAGATCCCTTCTCACGGATCTCGCGTAGACCCCTCGCAGGCCCGAGGAGCCCCGAAATGCAACTCGCCGCGATCATCGTGTCGCTGGTACTGATCGTGGTCGGCGTGGCCCTGTTCGCCCGCGCCCTCCTCCAGATCTACACCTTCATGCGGCTCGGTCAGGACGTGCCCGCGGGCACCCGAACCGACGAACCCGGCCGGCGCACCGTCACCGTGGCCAAGGAGTTCCTCGGCCACACCCGGATGAACCGCTGGGGCGTCGTCGGTGTCGCGCACTGGTTCGTGGCGGTGGGCTTCTTCACCCTGCTGCTGACGATCGTCAACGCCATCGGCCAGCTGTTCCAGGCCGACTGGATCCTGCCGGTCATCGGCGACTGGGCGCCGTACAACGTCTTCGTCGAGTTCATCGGCACGATGACCGTCCTCGGCATCCTGGCCCTGATCGTCATCCGTCAGCTGAGCCACCCGCGCAACCCGGGCCGCAAGTCCCGCTTCGCCGGCTCCAACTTCGGCCAGGCGTACTTCGTCGAGACCGTCATCCTCGTCGTGGGCGTCTGCATCTTCATGCTGCACGCGCTGGAGGGCGCCCAGCACCACGTGGACGGCTACGAGGCCTCGTTCTTCATCTCGTACCCGGTGGTCCACTGGCTGGAGGGCATGGACGTCTCGACGCTCCAGAACCTCACGTACTTCTTCGCCGGCCTGAAGATCGCCACCTCGTTCATCTGGATGATCGTGGTCGCCCTGAAGACCGACATGGGTGTGGCCTGGCACCGCTTCCTCGCGTTCCCGAACATCTGGTTCAAGCGGAACGCGGGCGGCGAGACCTCGCTCGGTGCCCTGCTCCCGATGACCTCCGGCGGCAAGCCGATCGACTTCACCGACCCAGGTGACGACGACGTCTTCGGTGTCTCCCAGGTCGAGCAGTTCTCCTGGAAGGGCCTGCTCGACTTCTCCACCTGCACCGAGTGCGGCCGCTGCCAGTCGCAGTGCCCCGCCTGGAACACCGGCAAGCCGCTGTCCCCCAAGCTCCTGATCATGTCGCTGCGCGACCACGCGCACGCCAAGGCGCCCTACCTGCTCGCGGGCGGCGGCAAGAGCATGGAGGGCGAGGAGAAGGCGTCGGAGGAGCAGCTGAAGGACGTCCCGGCCGCGGCTCTCGCCGAGGCCGAGCGCCCGCTGATCGGCACGCTGGAGGAGAACGGCGTCATCGACCCGGACGTCCTGTGGTCCTGCACCACCTGCGGCGCTTGTGTCGAGCAGTGCCCGGTGGACATCGAGCACGTCGACCACATCGTCGACATGCGCCGCTACCAGGTGATGATCGAGAGCGCGTTCCCGTCCGAGGCGGGCACGATGCTCAAGAACCTGGAGAAGAAGGGCAACCCCTGGGGCCTGGCGAAGAAGCAGCGCCTGGAGTGGCTCAAGGAGGTCGAGTTCGAGGTCCCGGTCGTCGGCCAGGACATCGAGGACCTCACCGAGGTCGAGTACCTGTACTGGGTCGGCTGCGCGGGCGCCCTGGAGGACCGGGCCAAGAAGACCACCAAGGCCTTCGCCGAGCTGCTGCACATCGCGGGCGTCAAGTTCGCGATCATGGGCGGCGACGAGAAGTGCACCGGTGACTCCGCCCGGCGCCTCGGCAACGAGCCCCTGTTCCAGGAGCTCGGCATGGAGAACGTCATGGCGCTGAACATGGCGTTCGGCGAGGAGCTGGACGACGACGGCAAGGTGGTCCCGGAGTCCGCCAAGCCGAAGTCCGCGAAGAAGATCGTCGCGACCTGCCCGCACTGCCTCAACACGATCGGCAACGAGTACCCGCAGCTCGGCGGCGACTACGAGGTCATCCACCACACCCAGCTGCTCCAGCACCTCGTCGACGAGGGCAAGCTGATCCCGGTCACGCCGGTCGAGGGCATCATCACCTACCACGACCCGTGCTACCTGGGCCGCCACAACAAGATCTACACGCCGCCGCGCGAGATCATCGCGGGCGTCCCGGGCCTGCGCAACGAGGAGATGCACCGCCACAAGGAGCGCGGCTTCTGCTGCGGTGCCGGTGGCGCGCGGATGTGGATGGAGGAGCGGATCGGCAAGCGCATCAACAACGAGCGCGTGGACGAGGCTCTCTCCCTCAACCCGGACATCGTCTCCACCGCCTGCCCGTTCTGCCTGGTCATGCTGACCGACTCGGTCAACGGCAAGAAGAACGACGGCAAGGCGAAGGAGTCGATCCAGGTCGTCGACGTCGCCCAGCTGCTGCTGCAGTCCGTGAAGACGCCGGTCGACCCGGCCGGCGAGGAAGCGGCGGAGAGCGAGCCGGAGCCGGAGCCGGTGAAGTAGCACTCGGCTGTGCCGTTCGGAGCCCCCAGGTCCTGCCGGGCCTGGGGGCTCCGGCGCGTCGGCGCTCAGAAGTGGGTGGCGATCCCGAAGACGCGCCGCAGCAGGGCCATGTCGTGCCGGTCGCGCTCCGCCGGCTCGTACCCCTGGTGGAAGAAGACCTGCTGCTCGGCCGAGAGACACGGGACGGTCCTCCCGCCGACGGTCCCGGTCACGAAGGCGGAGGCCGGGTACACGAAGGGCCGCTCCGGCACCCCGGACGCCTGAACGGCGGAACCGTCCCCGGCGAAGACCAGCGGGTGCAGATCGACCTCCCGGCCGCCGGGAGCGGTGACCACGAACCGCACCGGCCGCAGATCGAGGCTCTCCACGAAACCGGCACCCGCCAGGGCCGCCAGCACGGCGGGCTCCTGCTCCTGCCGGTGCATCAGATCCAGGTCGCGATGGACCCGGCTCTGCTCGCCGACGAGGGCGTCGATCCCCCACCCGCCCCCGACCCAGACCTCCGTCCCGGCCCGCCGCAGCAGGTCCAGGATCCGCACCACCTCGTCCGCGTCCACCACTCGACTCCAGAGCTGTACGGGGCTGTCGCCGCCTGTCGAACACGTGCATCATTACCGGGTCGTTGTCGATGATGCTGACGAGGTGAGCGGTGCGTGTGCGGATCGCGCGAAGAGACGTGACGGGGCCGACCGGGGGTGCCGTACGGGAGTTCGGCCCGCTGCTCACCGCCCTCGCCGCAGCCCTCCTCCTCGCCGCCTGCGGCCCCGCCCAGCACACCGGCTCCGCGGACCGCAGCCCGGACCGGATCGCCGACGCCCCGGCCCGGTTGCCCGTCCCCCAGGGCGACGGCAGCGGCACCCCGGACGACTTCAACGGCGACGGCCACCGCGACCTGGTCCTGGGCGAGCTGGTCAAGGAGCAGGCGCACGCCGACGACCCCGGCATCGGCATCGTCTACGGCAGCGCGCGCGGACTCGTCCCGGGCACCCGGCAGTTGATCGCCCCGGGCCGGCAGGGCGCGGCCACCGACGGCCAACTTCCCGCCCTGTTCGACGCGGAGGCCACCTGCGACCTGGACAAGGACGGCTTCACGGACCTCGTCGTCTCCACCGACCCGCCCTACGACGGCCAGGGCAGGCCCCCGGTCCCGCTCCAGATCCTCTTCGGCTCCCCGGACGGCCTGACCGGCAGGGCCGTTCACCTCACCGTCCCGCCCGCCGCGCGCGTCGGCAACGACTGGCCCGACCAGCCGGTCTGCGGCGACTTCGACGGCGACGGCGCGAAGGACCTCGTCCTGCACGCCACCGGCGGTCATCTCACCTATCTGCGCGGCCCGTTCACCCGCAAGGGCGCCCCGCGGGAGGCCGGCGCCCCGATCGCGGCGCCCGGCGAGGTCCCCACGGGCCCGACCACCGACGTCGACCGCGACGGCTACGACGACCTCGTCGTCCGTACGGCACCGGGCGCCGGCCCCTCCGCCGTGGTCCTCGGCGGTCCGTCGGGCCCGACCCGCACCGGAGCCGTCCTGCCGTCCGGCATCGATGTGGCCCTCGGCTCCTTCGGCCGCGGAAAGGCCCTGGACGCGGCGGTCGGCGCCATGGGCGGAACGTCTCTGCGCTACGACCTCCCGACCGCAGGGAAGGGCGCCCTGGCCTCCCCCGGATCGGTCCTGGACGCCGCCGACTTCGACGGCGACGGCCTGAGCGAACTGGTCTCCAGCGGCTCACGCCTGCGCGTCCTCCAGGGCCGTACGACAGGCCCGTCCACCGAGGCGACGGTCACCGTCGAACCCCCCGCGACCGGCACCACCCGGGTCGTCGCGATCGGCGACTTCGACGACGACGGCCGGGCGGACCTGGCGGTACGGACGTACCGGAGCGAGACGAAGGACACCGTCGCGGTCTTCTCCGGCACGAAGAAGGGGCTGGTCGCCGCCGAGCCGTCCGTCACCTTCTCCACCTCGACTTTCCTGACCGATTCATGACATCCGTACAACCCTGACGCACCGGCGAGGGTCTTCCGGGTCACCGAACGATCGGCACCCGAGCAGGAGGACCCGCATGCTCCAGCCCCACCCCAGACGGATGCGACTCACTCTCGCCACGGCCACCGCCGCCGCACTGACCGGCGGTCTGCTCACCTTCGCCGCCGCACCGGCGACGGCCGCGGAAACCCCCCGCCACCAGGCGGACTTCAACGGCGACGGCTACGGCGACGCCGCGTTAGCAGCCCCGTACGCGAAACTCGGCGACAAGGGATTCGCCGGTTACGTGGCCGTGGTGTACGGCGGCCCCACCGGCCTCGACCCCGCCCACCACACCACGGTCAGCCAGGACAGCGCGGGCGTGCCCGACACGGTGGAGACCGACGACACCTTCGGTTCCGCCCTCGCCGTGGCCGACTTCAACGACGACGGTTACACCGACCTCGCGGTGGGAGCATCCGGAGAGGACGGCGGCAAGGGCTCGGTGACGGTCCTGTGGGGCTCGGCGGGCGGCCTCGCGAACGGCACCACGGTCGCGGATCCGGCGCCCACCGCACACGGCGCATGGGGCAGGACACTGACCGCCGGGGACTTCGACGGCGACGGCCACGCCGACCTCGCCGTCGGCAGCGACTCCCCCCACGCGTACGTCATCAGCGGCGGCGACTCCGGTCCCGCTCAGCGGATCGACGTGCCCGAGCAGGCCTTCGCGCTCGACGCGATGGACGCGGGCGACACGAACGGTGACGGCAAGGCCGACCTGGTCCTCACCTATCGCACGGACCGGACGACGGACCCGTCGGGCAGCTGGTCGAAGGGGCTCGCGTACCTGGGCTCGTCCTCCGGCCTGGACACGTCGCTGCCGCGCCCGCTGAACGGCGGCACCTCCATCGCCCTGGGCGACATCGACGGCGACGGCTACGACGAGATCGCCCTCGGCAACGTCTTCAGCGAGGAGGACGACCACAGCGGCAGCCTGGGCGGCCGGGTCGTCGTCATCCGCGGCTCGGAGGGCGGCCCGGTCAACGGCGACGCCCCCATGGCCGAACTCACCCAGTCCTCCACGGGAGTTCCGGGCGCCGACGAAGCCGGCGACGGCTTCGGGGGCGCGGTGTCCATCGCCGACGTCGACGGCGACGGACACAGCGAGCTGGCGATCGGTGTCCCCCTCGAGGACCTCGGCACGACCGAGGACGCCGGCGCGACGATCGTCATGAACGGCGCGGCGTCCGGCGTCTCCCGCGAGGGTGCCCGCACGTTCACCCAGAACACGTCCGGCATACCCGGCGCCGCGGAGGCGACGGACTACTTCGGCTCGGACGTGCTCCTGTCGGACGTCACCGGCGACGGCCACGCCGACCTCGCGGCCGCGGCCGCGTTCGAGGACGAGGGCATCGGCGCGGTGACCGCCCTGACGGGGCTGACCACGAAGGGAGCACGGACCTTCGGGCCGGGAAGCGTGGGCCGACCGCGGGTGTACGGCGGCTTCGGCACGGGGCTCATCGGTTGAGGTGACGTGACCGGGGGGAGCCGTACGCCTCCGCACACCCCTGCACGTCCCGTACGGCACTACCCCGAGCGGCCCCCCGGCTCTGCTCCGACCGCCCCTTAGGGGATGTCACAGCTCGGCAGCAAAGCCGTCCCCGGAACGCCCGGCCGCGCCCGTCACTCTCCAGGACCAGGTACGTTCGAAGACGTGGCTGGATTCAGGATCGGACGCGGCCGGGACAACGGCGCTCCTCACGCGCGACCGCAACAACCTCCGTACGGGCAGCAGGCGCCCCAGGGACAGCCGTACGGCTATCCCCCCGCGCCGCAGCCCCACCCGGGCCAGTGGACCCAGGGCGGTGGCGGGGCCTACGACGAGCCGGAGTACTTCGGCGACGGCGGCGCCCCGCACCCGCAGGGCGGCCACGACCCGTACGCGGCGAACAACCCGGGCCACACCCAGGCGTTCTCGGTCGGTGAGGACCCCTACAACCCGGGCGGCACCTATCGCGCGGGCTCGGCCCCGGCCGGACCCGTGGGCCCCCGTCTGCACTGGAAGGAACTCCTGAAGGGCATCCTGCTCTCCCCCAAGCAGACCTTCCTCCAGATGCGGGACTACACGATGTGGGGCCCGGCCCTCGTCGTGACGTTCCTCTACGGCCTGCTCGCGGTGTTCGGCTTCGAGGGCGCCCGCGAGGACGCGATCAACGCCACCCTGTCGAACGCGATCCCGATCGTCCTGATCACCGCCGTCGCCATGGTCCTGTCGGCCTTCGTCCTCGGCGTCGTCACCCACGCCCTGGCCCGCCAGCTCGGCGGCGACGGCGCCTGGCAGCCCACGGTCGGCCTCTCCATGCTGATCATGTCCCTGACCGACGCCCCGCGTCTGATCGTGGCCATGTTCTTCGGCGGCGACGCCTCCTTCGTCCAGCTCCTGGGCTGGGCGACCTGGGTGGCGGCCGGCGCCCTGCTCACCCTCATGGTGTCCAGGTCGCACGACCTCCCCTGGCCGAAGGCGCTCGGCGCGTCGGCGATCCAGCTGATCGCGCTGCTGTCGATCGTGAAGCTGGGCACGTTCTAGCCCTCGCGGCGCTACGACGACGAAGGGCTCCCGGCGCGCGCCGGGAGCCCTTTTCTCCGTCCCGCGCCCCCTCAGCTCCTCCGGTACGGTCCGGCCCATGACGAGTGGCAGCGGTGTGCCGGAGAAGGTGGCGTGGATCCTGGTCCGGGACGGCCGGGTGCTGGTGACGCGCAGTCACGGCAGGGACCGCTTCTACCTGCCGGGCGGTCACCGCGAGCCGGGCGAGTCCGACAGCGAGACCCTGGTGCGGGAGATCGACGAGGAACTGCGGGCGGCGATCCGCCCCGCTTCCATGGCGCACTTCGGCACGTTCGAGATCGGCGAGGGCCATCCGGAGCACGGCCCCTTCCGGATGATCTGCTACACCGCCGACCACCACGGCGAGCTGACCCCCTCGCGCGAGATCGCCGAGAAGGCGTGGTTCCGCCACGCCGACCGGGCCCGCGTCTCGGCCGTCGACGGACTGGCCTTCGACGCGCTGCACGAGGCCGGGTGGCTCACCTGACGGCAGGACCGCGGCACCGCGGCACCGCGATCAGCGGTTCAGAGCGCTTCCCTGGACGGGGTGATCGGCTCCCCCGCCTTGCGCACCACCGGCAGGACACTCCACGGAAAGTTGATCCACCGGTCCGTGCGCTTCCACACGTACTCGCACTTCACCAGGGACTGCGACTTCTCGTAGATGACCGCGGAGCGGACCTCGGCGACGGCGTCGAGGCAGAAGTCCCGCACCAGTTTGAGCGTCTTGCCGGTGTCGGCGACGTCGTCGGTGATGAGGACCTTCTTGTCGGAGAAGTCGATGGCGTTGGGCACCGGGGCCAGCATGACCGGCATCTCCAGGGTGGTCCCGACACCGGTGTAGAACTCCACGTTCACCAGGTGGATGTTCTTGCAGTCGAGGGCGTAGGCGAGGCCGCCGGCGACGAAGACCCCGCCGCGGGCGATCGAGAGCACGATGTCGGGCTCGTAGCCGTCGTCGGCGATGGTCTGCGCGAGTTCGCGCACGGCGGTGCCGAACGCCTCGTAGGTGAGGTTCTCCCGCCCCTCCGCGCCGCTCATACCCGGGTCCGGTGGAAGTTGAGGAAGGACCGGGAGGCGGTGGGCCCGCGCTGGCCCTGGTAGCGGGAGCCGTAGCGCTCGCTGCCGTAGGGGAACTCGGCCGGCGAGGAGAGCCGGAACATGCACAGCTGGCCGATCTTCATACCGGGCCACAGCTTGATGGGGAGCGTGGCGAGGTTGGACAGCTCGAGGGTCACGTGCCCGGAGAAGCCCGGGTCGATGAACCCGGCGGTGGAGTGGGTGACGAGCCCGAGCCGCCCCAGCGAGCTCTTGCCCTCCAGGCGCGAGGCGAGATCGTCCGGCAGCGTGATGACCTCGTAGGTGGAGGCGAGCACGAACTCCCCGGGGTGCAGGATGAACGGCTCGTCGCCCTCCGGCTCCACCAGCCGCGTGAGGTCGCTCTGCTCGATGGAGGGGTCGATGTGGGGGTACCGGTGGTTCTCGAACACCCGGAAGAACCGGTCGAGTCGTACGTCGATGCTGGACGGCTGCACCATGGATGCGTCGTAGGGATCGATGCGTACCCGCCCGGCGTCGATCTCGGCCCGGATGTCCTTGTCTGAGAGAAGCACGCCCCGAGGATACGCAAGACGCGCGGGCCGACCACCATCGGACGGACCCGCGCGCCTGGTACCGCTCTGCTGCCGCTTACTCCCCTACTCCGCTAGTGCTTCTCCAAGGCCACCTGGACGACGCTGCGAAGCCGGGCACAGCGAGGACAGCGGACAAGCCGTCCGGGGCCGAGGCGCTCGGCCTGCTGCATCGGGAACGAAGCGGTGCTGAACACGTGCCCATCGGCACAACGGACGACGGTGCGCTCCATCAAGTCCTAGAGTCCCTTCCCCAAGAGCCGCGTCCGGCTGCTACTTGCCTGACGACAAAAGCCACATTACGGGATGGACAGGACGGCCCTCCAGGCGGCACTCCGGTCCCGCCCGGACCCTCTCCCACCCCTCCACCGTACGCCCCAACTCCCGCGCCCCGCAGCCCCGTCCCACCCCCCAGACGCACTCAGGCCCCACGGCTTCAGCGCCGGGGGCCTGGCATGAGGTAAGGTAACGTTGCGTTCGACACCGGTTCCGTCCGGCGTCTCACGCGGGTGTAGTTTAATGGTAGAACATCAGCTTCCCAAGCTGAGAGCGCGAGTTCGATTCTCGTCACCCGCTCCATGTAGCAGGCCCAGGTCAGAGACCTGGGCCGTTTTGCTGTCCGATCAGCGCGGCCTTCTCGGACAGCTGTCCGGCGCGGACCATCGTGTCCTTCAAAGTGGTGCCGGACCGAGTCGAGAGCGTGTGCCCGGAGGAAGGCGGGAAGGATCACAGTCCGGGTGCCTGCCTGGGACTTGGTGTCGCCCTGCCGTCATCGCCCGCTGCACCGTCGACCCGGCGTACGTCGCGTCGCCGGCGCGGAAGACGTGATGCTGCGAGTCGGTGATGCCGTTGGCGGGTTCGGCGTGGAGCAGCGGCCACGAGACCGTGACGGGGAGTCCGGTGAGCGGCTCGGCGGACTGAGGAGCGTGAGCCGGGTAGCGACGGTCACCCGCACGCGGTCGACGGCGTGGTCGAGGGAGTCGTCGAGGCAGTGGTCGTGTCCGTGACTCGGCATGGACGGGACCGGCGCCACGACAGTCGACGCCGGGGCACCTCACCGCGGCAGATGCGATTCCGTAGCATGAGGAACGTGACAGCCCGTACACAGCCGCGTCGAGCGCGACCGCCCGTCAAGGGGCGGCGCGTTTTGCTGCTGCTCGGGCTGCTGGCCGGGTTGCTCGCCATGCACGCCCTCGCTCCTGCCGGAGCGGTCGCGGCAGGCGGCCATGCTTCCCCTCACTCCTCTCACTCCTCCGCCGCCTCGGCAGGCGCGAGCATGGGGCGGGACATCGAGTTCCTCTGTCACGGCGACGACAGCGGTACCGGTGGGCACACGCAGCACGCCGATTCGGTGTGTGCCTCCGCCGCTCTCGGCACGGGGCCGGTTCTGCACGCGCCGCTGCCCGATCCGGTCGGCCCGGCCTCTCCCGCCGATCGTCCGAACGGCGCCTTCACCGCCGCGTCCGAAGGCGGCCGCGCCCCGCCCACCCTGGCCGAACTGCAACTCCTGCGGATCTAGGACAAGACCGAGCCGTGCCTGCCCCCGTCGTCGAGGGCGGATACGGCACTCAGTCATGTCCCGCGCCGATCGGCGCCCCCTCCCCCCGCACATCGCAGGAGAAGACCCATGAACAGCACCCGTTCCCTCATCCGCCGTGTCGCGCTGG
Source organism: Streptomyces sp. SAI-135 (assembly GCF_029893805.1). Taxonomy (NCBI): domain Bacteria; kingdom Bacillati; phylum Actinomycetota; class Actinomycetes; order Kitasatosporales; family Streptomycetaceae; genus Streptomyces; species Streptomyces sp. SAI-135. Next base: position 4,933,318 of record NZ_JARXYP010000002.1, on the reverse strand, counting down.
GCACCACGGCCGTGGCCGCCGCCCTCGTTCTCGCCGCGTGCGGCAGCGACGACGGCTCCTCCGGCACCGGCTCCGGTACGCAGACGTCGGCCTCGGCGAGCGCCGAGGACACCGCCGGCGCCCACAACGACCAGGACGTCGACTTCGCCCAGGGCATGATCCCGCATCACCAGCAGGCCCTGCAGATGGCGAAGATGGCCAAGAGCCAGGCGTCCTCCGCCGAGGTCAAGGACCTCGCCGCCCGAATCGAGAAGGCCCAGGACCCGGAGATCGAGACGATGTCCGGGTGGCTGGAGGCGTGGGGCGAGGACGTGCCCTCCGCGATGCCCGGCATGGACCACGGCGACGACAGCTCCTCCGACATGCCCGGAATGATGGGCACCGAGGACATGGACAAGCTCATGGACGCGTCCGGCAAGGACTTCGACACCATGTTCCTGACCATGATGGTCGAGCACCACGAGGGCGCCGTGAAGATGGCGACCACGGAGAAGGACAACGGTCAGTACGGTCCGGCCAAGGAGCTGGCCGGCGACATCATCACCGCGCAGACCGCCGAGATCGCGGAGATGAACAAGCTCCTCGGCAAGAGCTGACCCGTCCGGTTCCACCGGCGACGGGGTGTGTCCTCACATCCCGTCGCCCGCTCGCCCGCTCGCCCGTTCTCCTCCCGTCCTCCTCGCGCCCTCCGAAAGACCTCGGTATGAAGATCCGTTCCCGCGCGGCCACCGTCGCACCGGTGGCCCTTCTCGCCGCCGTACTGGCCGCATGCTCCTCCGCAGCCGACTCGCAGTCCGGCACGGGCTCGGCGGACAGCTCCGGCGGCCGAGCCGTCAGCCACGTCCACGGCCTGGGTGCCGACCCGGCCGACGGACGCCTGTACGTCGCCACTCACGAAGGCGTCATCGCCGTGGCCGACGACGGCACCGCACGAAGGGTGGGTGACAGAGCCGACTACATGGGCTTCACCGTCATCCGCCCGAAGACCTTCCTCGGCAGCGGCCACCCGGCCGAGGGCAGCGGCGGCCACGGCAACCGCGGACTGATCCGGTCCACCGATTCCGGCAGGACCTGGAAGCCCCTCTCCCTCGACGGGTCCCCGTCTCCTCGATGATGTCGTTGCGGAACACCTTGGCGTAGAGGGAAACCCGTGGGCGATCCGGTCTGGGCCGACGTCATCGAGCCGACTGCAGGCCACGGTGCTTACGTGCGCCCTGGCCGTGAGGTGGATGCCGTGGCGGAGGACCTCGGCCTCGTGATGCGGAGGTACGCGTCGTCCTGGAGCGGCTCAGTGACCGTCGTCCTGGAGCGGCTCAGTGACCGTCGTCCTGGACTCGGTCGCCGGGCCGGCGCCTGCGCTGCCCGGGTCCGGTCGCGGGCGGGGCGCGGAGGTGCTCTTCTGGAAGGGGCCGCAGGAGAACACGCCGATGCGTCACAGCCGGAGTTCCGTTTCCGCACTCGGCCGGTCGGTCGCCCCGACCGGGACGGGTGGGACCTTGCTGTCCACGAGGGATCTCGCGGCCGCCTGGTTCCTCGTGGTCGTGATCGCCGTCCCCGCCTGGGTGCTGACGATCGGCCAGGCCCGGGACATGGGGGTCGAACCCGGCACGATGGGGATGGCGCTGCCGCTGTTCCTGCTGCTCTGGGTGACGATGATGGCGGCCATGATGCTGCCGTCCATGGCACCGGTGGCGATCACCTGGGTCCGGGGTATCGGCCGGCAGTCGTCCGGCTGGGCCCGGACCGCCCGCACCGCCGAGTTCGTCGCCGGATACCTGCTGGTGTGGACGGCGTTCGGGCTGCTCGCCTACGCGGCGCTGGCCTTCACAGGCGGTCTCGTGGACGACCGCCCGACGGCCGGGCGCTGGATCGGCTCGGTCGCCTTCCTGCTCGCCGGCCTCTACCAGCTGGGCCCGCTGAAGACGGTCTGCCTACGGCACTGCCGGGATCCCCTGGGCCACCTGGTGCACTACTCCGGCTTCCGGGGGCCGGCCCGCGACCTGCGGGTGGGCCTCCACCACGGCGCGTACTGCGTCGGCTGCTGCGCCGGACTGATGGTCGTCCTCGTCCCCCTGGGCGTGATGAACGTGGCGGCGATGGCCGGGCTGGCCGTGGTGATCTTCGTGGAGAAGCTGTGGTCCCGGGGCCCGGTGCTCGCGCGTGCCGTGGGCGTCGCGTTCCTCGTCCTGGCCGTGCTCGCGCCCTTCCAGGACTGGCTGCTGCCCGGGCTGCGGGACTCCCTGCCGTCGATGGACGACATGTGACCCCGGCGCACGGCCAGGTGCTGATCCTTTGCCCGTGACCGGGTTCTCCCCCGGGGACGGGAGGTGCAAGCTGGAAGGGAGACCGTCCCCGATCCCGGGACCGGGCTCGGCACGTGCGGTCTCGCCACTCCGAGTGGGCCCCTGGGGGCTCGGCAGGAGGGAAGCGAGATGACGGAACAGACGACCACTGCGACGCGCTGGCATCTGACCGGCGACTGGTTCGATGTGTGCAAGTGCGCCATCCCCTGCCCGTGCACGTTCGCCCAGCCCCCGACCTACGGCGACTGCGAGGGCGTCCTGGCCTGGCACATCCGGGAGGGCAGCTACGGCGACGTCCGCCTCGACGGCCTCAACGTCCTGATGGTCGCCTCCTTCACCGGCAACGTCTGGGCCGGCGAGCACAGCGACCCGTACGCCGCCGTCTTCCTCGACGAACGCGCCGACGAACAGCAGCGGGGTGCGCTCGGTGCCATTTTCGGCGGTGAGGCGGGCGGCTGGCCGGCGCAGTTCGGGGCGATGTTCCACCCCGAGATGCGCGGGATGGACGTCGTGCCGATCCATGTGGAGATCGACGAGGACCTCGGCGGCTGGCGGGCCGAGGTCCCCGGCCGGGTCACCGCGGTCGCCGAGGCGCTCACCGGACCCACGACTCCCGACGGCGGGCGGGTGCAGGTGCACAACGCCCCGGGTGCCGAGGTCGGGCCGGGCCAGGTCGCCACGTGGGGCCGGGCCACCGTCGACCGCGCGGACGCGTTCGGCTTCACCTGGGACCGCTCCGGCAAGTCGAGCAAGCACTTCTCCTTCGACTGGAGCGGCCCCGACTGATCGACCCCCTTTCGTGCGGACCGTACGAGTCCGGTGCTGCCTGACCGTCATGCCGCCCTGTGCAGCAGGTCGGCCAGGACGTCCGGGCGTTCCAGGGCGATGAAGTGGCCGGCCTCGGGGACCTGGGTGAAGTCGGCGGCCGGGAGCAGTTTCCTGTTGGCTTCCCGGTCGGAGGGGCGGGACCAGTCCTTCTCGCCGTAGACGAGGTGGACGGGGGCCTTGACCTCGGGGTAGCGGGAGCGGGCCGCGATGAGGCTGGGCAGGGCCTGGTAGACGGCGCGGGCGACGGTGGGGTAGCCGGGGCGTGCGCCCACCCGGAGGAGTTCGTCGACGTAGTCCTCGCGCAGCGCGCTCTTGTCGCCGAGTCCGCCTTGCAGGATCGTGCGGAGGGCGGACCTGGGCTCCACCCGGGCGATCGCCGGGCCCACTCCGGGCAGGAGGACTCCGCCGACCACGAGGCGGGCGAGGAGGCTGGAGCGGGCGATTCCGCCGCGGAAGTCGTAGGTGTTGACCGCCACCACGCGCCGGACGCGTTCCGGGAGGTCGGCGGCGGTGGTCAGGGCGAGTACCGCGCCCATGGACTCCCCGACCAGGGTGACGTCGTGGAGGTCGAGTTCGGTCAGGAGCCGTTCGACACCCGCGCGCAGGGCCTGTTCGTCGTACGAGGCACCGGGCACGATCTCGGAGTGGCCCATGCCCGGCAGGTCCAGGGCGTGGACGGTGTAGTGGTCCGCGATCAGCGGGACGAGCCGGTGGAAGTGCTCGGCCTGGGTGCGCACGGTGTGCAGCAGGACCAAGGGGGCGCCGGTGCCCGCCTTGAGGTAGCGCAGGGTCCCCTCGCGGGCGTCGGCTCTCGTGCGCGGGGCGATGGTGTGGCTGGTGGTTGCCGGGATGTGGATCGTGGGACGTGGTTCGTCGCTGGGCATCTCGCCGGACTCCTGGGTGGGGATCAGTTCGTCAGCTGGGGGTACAGCCCGGCCAGGTCGCCGGCGAGGCCTGCCTTGACCTGGCGGGAGATGTCGTCGGCGAGTACTTCGTGGGCGCCGGTCTCGATGCCGTCGAGGGCGAGGGCGGCCACGTGGCGGGGGTCGGACTTGGGTGCGTCGACGCCTGTGGTCAGGTCGGTGTCGACGTAACCGACGTGCAGTCCGGTCACGGTGATGCCGCGCGGCTGGAGTTCCAGGCGCAGGGAGTTGGTCTGTGACCACAGGGCGGCCTTGGAGGCGCTGTAGGAGCCGGCGAGGGCGATCCAGGAGAGCACGGAGTGCACGTTGAGGAGGTGACCGCCGCCGTTGGCCTCGATGAGGGGCGCGAAGGCGCGGGTGACCAGGAGCGGACCGTAGAAGTTGGTCTCGAACTCGCGGCGGACGTCGTCGACGGGTGAGTCGAGGAAGGACGCGCCGACCGAGGCACCGGCGTTGTTGATCAGCACGGTCACATCGGGTGCCTGTGCGGCGGCCGCCGCCACGGAGGCGGGGTCGGTGACCTCCAGCGCGACCGGGACCGCGTCGGGGTGTGTCACGGTGCGCGGGTCACGGGCGGTGGCGTAGACCTTGCCGGCGCCGCGTGCGTACAGCTCCTCCACCAGCGCCTTGCCGATGCCCCGGCTGCCTCCGGTGACGAAGACGTGTGCGCCCTTCAAAGCAGTCATGACTCTCTCCACAGGGATTGAAAACCGATCGGTTTCCACCACGGTAAACCGATCGGTTTCCGTACGCAAGGCCGGTCGGCTGGCTAAGAGGAAAAGTGAGGGTCGGTGCTGCGGGAGCGGTTCGGCGACGTGGTCCGCCACCGGACCCGCGAAGAGCTGATGCGCGCGCTCGCCGCCAACGACGACGCGGCCCTCGGCGTCCTGCGCCCCCGTCTCACCGCCCTGCGCCCGGACGCGCGCGTGGTGGAGGACGAGCTCGCGGGCGGGGCTGTTGAGGTGCCCGGCGCGTAGCGACGGCCCACGCGAAAACCGATCAGTTTTCAACGGGGTGGAATCGAGTTAACCTCCTCGTATGACCACCGAGGCGAAGTCCAACTCCCGAGAGCGGCTGCTGGAGGCCGTGGCCACGCTCACGTACCGGGACGGCGTCAACATCGGCGTCGACGCGCTGTGCAAGGCGGCGGGGGTGTCGAAGCGCTCGATGTACCAGTTGTTCGAGAGCAAGGACGAACTGCTGGCCGCGAGCCTGGAGGAGCAGGCCGCGTCCTACGCGGCGACACTCCTGCCCGCGGCGGACGACCGCTCCCCCCGCGAGCGGATCCTGCACGTCTTCCAGCAGGTGGAGGCGCAGGCGGACGCGCCCGACTTCCAGGGCTGCCGCTATCTCGCCGTGCAGATCGAGCTCAAGGACCCGGACCACCCCGCGAGCCGAGTCGCCCATCAGGTCAAGGCGAGCCTGACCGCCTTCTTCCGCGCCGAGGCCGAGCAGGGCGGCGCGAGCGACCCCGACCTGCTGGCCCGTCAGCTCAGCCTGGTCTTCGACGGGATCAGCGCCCGCGCGGGCATCAGGGCCGACACAGCCGCGGGGCTCGTCACCCCCACGGTGAGCACCCTGCTCGACGCCTCGGGCGTGCGCTGACCTGTCGCCGGCCCGGCCGGAAACCCGCTCACCACACCCCGGCGGCGCCTCCGTCGTATCCGCGCGGCCGCTCACCGGAAGGACACCGCTCCCGACCGCACGGCTCAGGACGTCAGCTGGGCGATGCTTCTGCTCACGAGGAACAGGCCCGCCACCAGGGCCACGGTCACCAGTGCCTGCTCCTGGTGGGTCTCGATCCAGGTGCGCAGCCTGCCCAGACGCACTCTGGCCGAGTCGGGGGCGAACGTCGTGTAGACCTCCATCGTCAGCAGACTGCTCGTGGCGAGGAGACAGTAGGCGAACAGGGCCAGGTAGGAGGACGTGTGGGACAGGTCGGCGTCGACCACCGTCGCCGCGCCGGCCGCCACCAGCCCCCACGGCTGGAGCAGCGGGGCCAGCCCCGCCGCGGTCCACAGGGAGATACGGTCGAGTCGCCCCATCAGTCCGCCGGGGGACTTGGGCCGGCGGCCGGCCGGGGAGCCGGTCCGCTCGCGACCCCCGGGCCCGGACCGGTGCCGGTGCCAGCCGTATCCGAGGAGCCCCACGCCGATGGCGAGCTTGGCGGCGGACGCGGCGGTGGAGGGCGGGGAGCGGGGAGCCGGCGGTTCGCCTCCGGTGGTGAGCAGGACGACGGCCAGGACGGCCACGAAGCAGGCGAGCCAGGCGAGGATGAAGACCAGGCCCTTCCAGACTCCGCCACGCGTCGACAGCACCAGGACGAACGCCGTCACCGACAGGGGGAACACGGCGATCGCGAGGCCGATGAGCACCAGGTCAAGCACCATCGCGGCCCCCGCGCGACGCCGTGCCGCCGGCCGTGTGGCGACTCTCGCTCATGGCCCCAGTCTCAGCGCCGGATCCGCACCTCACAAACGGACGGCGACGGGGCCCGCCCGCACCGGAGGCCGCGCGACCCCATCCCGCCACCGTCCCCTCCGCACCTTTTCGTGCCGGTTTGTTGACCCATCCGGCTCTGCGGCACCCGCCTGCCAGGGCCACGCGGTCGCGGTGGCGGCACCCTGGCAGCATGCAGTCAGGGACAGGGACCGGAGACCAGCACCCGGGCCGTCCGTCACGCCGGGCAGCGCTGCGGGGGCGGGTCGCCTCGACACGGTCCCGGCTGATGGGGCTGCGGGCCCGGGCCGAGGACCGGTTTCCGGTGATCACCCATCTGCTGTCGCATCTGATCACGGTGAACGTGTTCGACTCGGCGACCCGGCTCGCCGCCCAGACCTTCCTCACGGCGGTGCCGCTGCTGTTCGTGGTGGCCTCCGTCGCCCCGCAGTGGCTGCGCGACCAGTTCGTCGCGTCCCTGCACGACGCGTTCGGACTGACCGGAAGCGCGGACGCCGAACTGAACAAGGTCCTCCAGGGCACCGATGATCCGTCCGACGAGCTGCGGCAGACCACGGGCGTCGTCGGCGGGCTGATGGTGCTCGTCTCGGCCACCGCGTGCAGCCGCGCCATGCAGCGGCTGTGCCAGCGGGCATGGAGCCTGCCCAAGGCGAGCGCGCGGGTGGCCGCCTGGCGCTGGGTGGCCTGGCTCGCGACCTGGCTGGCCATGTTCGCCGTGCAGGGGACCCTGCGCAACGGCTTCGGCCTCGGCCTGTGGCTCGGCGTACCGCTGCTGCTGATCGCGGAGGTCGGCATCTGGTGGTGGACGCAGCATCTGCTGCTGGTCGCCCGCGTGCCCTGGCGGCCCCTGCTGCCGGGAGCCCTGCTGACCGGAACGGCCCTGGCCGTCCTCACGTCCACCGCGTCGCTGTACGTCCCCAGGGCCCTCAACCACAGCCTGGCGAAGTACGGTTCACTGGGCGCCGTCTTCACCGTGCTGTCCTGGCTCATCACGCTCTGTGTGGTCGCGACCCTCTGCATCACCGCCGGCGCGGTCATCGCCCGTGAACCCGCGGTCGCCCGGGCTCTGGGCGCCCCCGTGCCGCCGGACCCGCCCCAGGCACCGCCACCGGGATGACCCCGCCCTTACGCGAGTACGGGAGCACGGGAGGTGGGGAGGGGACGGGGTCGGCTCAGTGGGTCGCCCGACCGGGTGTCCGCTCGGCCGGTCCCTCGCCGAACGCCGGGACGTTCGGGCCCTGCGGCAGCCACTGGACGAGCACGAAGGACACCACCGCCGCCAGCACCACCAGCGCGACGGTGTCCACGTTGCCCAGCAGGAGCACGACCAGGACGACGCTGCTCACCGGCAGCCTCAGGGCCGCGGTCACCGAGGCCGCCATCCCGACCGCCATCGCCGGGACCAGCCCCAGGCCGGGCAGCGGCGCCAGCAGCGCTCCCGCCGCACCGCCGAGGAACAGGGCGGGGAAGACGGGGCCACCGCGCAGACTGCCCAGGCACAGCGCGTACGCCAGGCCCTTGAACGCCAGCACCGCGATCAGGGCGCCCACCGGCCAGGCGTGCGGGTTTCGCGCCAGCTCGGAGAGGGCGGACTCGCCCGACAGGGCCGCCTCGGCGGGCGAGCGGCCCGTGGCGACGGCGTAGAGGGTGATGCAGACCGCCGCGGCCAGGGCGCAGAGGGTGGTGTTGCGTACCGTCCGGGTGGCCACGAAGCGCGCCGCGAAGCGTCCGCCCACGAAGGCCCAGTGGACGAAGAACGCGAGGGCGGGCGCCAGCACCGGCGCCCACAGCACGTCCGCCCAGCCGAGCGGTGGCGGTGCGGGCAGGCCGATGTCCAGGCTCCCCGTCTCGAAGCCGGTCCAGCGGACGAAACCGGTGAAGATCAGGTCCCCCACCCCGCTGGCCAGCAGAGCCGGCAGCATCACCGCGAACAGCTGCGGGCCGCCCACCCCGGCCACCTCGATCAGCAGCACCGCGCCCACGATGGGATTCCCGAAGAGCGCGGAGACGGCGGCCGCCGCCCCTGCCGCACCGAGCAGTGCCGTGCTCGCCTCGGTCTGCGGAGCCCGGGCCAGGCTCGCGAAGAGCAGAGCCAGTCCGCCGCCCATCGCGATGAGCGGTGCCTCGGGCCCCAGCACGGCGCCGAGCGGCAGACCGACCAGGGCGGCGATCACCACGCCCGGCAGGGCCTTTCTCGTGATGCCGCCCGAGTGCAGGCCGCCCGCGGGCACGTGTCCGCCCCGGCCCGGGAAGCGCGCGGCCACCACGCCGACCACGAGACCGGCCGGCGCGAGCAGGGGCAGCGCCCACCACCAGGGAGCCTGTTTCCAGCCGAGGTCCCTCGGCCAGTCCGTCCAGATCAGCTGCTCCAGCTGGTGGACCGCCACCAGGAACCAGAAGGCGATCAGCGCCACCGGAACACCGATCAGGCCGCAGAAGACCAGGGCCCTGCGGTACTCCGGCCGGCCCAGCATGGTGCGCAGCAGGTCGGCTTCCGGAGGCTGCCTCCGCGCCGCGGCCTCCGGCTCGCTCTCCGACGTCGTTCCGGTGATGAGTCCTCCCGGGTTCGCACGGCCAGCTGTCCCATATCGGGACGAAAATACCCGTAGAGGACGGTAGGCGCCCGCCCCGGCACGGAAACCCTGGGGAAGGGCGGCCGGTCAGGATCTGGAGAGAGGACTCGTCATGGGTGAGAAGACGATCAGGACAGACGGCGCCGGGGCCCCCGGCGCGACGGACAGCCCCGTGTTCGACGCACTGGTCGAGATGACGCTCAACGCGTTCGAACGATCCCGGCTGGACCCCGAGACGTACCTGCTGACCCGGATCGCGGCGCTGGTGGCCACGGGGGCCTCCCCGGCCTCCTACCTGCTCAACCTCGGCGCCGCGGACGAGATCGGCGTACCGCTGGAGAAGATCCAGGGCACGCTCGTGGCCATCGCCCCCGTGGTCGGCAGCGCCCGCGTGGTGACCGCCGCCCGGGGTATCGGCGAGGTCCTCGGGGTGTCGCTGCTGCCCGGCGGGGGCGACGAGGAAGGAGTTCGCTGAACCCGGAGGTGCTCTCTCACCCGGCCTGCGCCCGCAGCCGTCCGGCGGCGACGGCGTCGACCAGTGCCTGGTGGTCGCGTTCGTTCTGGTCGGCGTAGCGCTCCGCGAACGTCACCAGCGCCCGGTCGAAGGAGTCGCCGCCGCCCAGGTACGCGGCGATGGCGATGCGGTCGCCCGACCTCGCGTGGGCGCGGGCCAGCGTCACCCCGCACAGGGCGCCGAAGGTGCGCATGCCCCGGGGCACCATGTCCTCGGCCACGGCGACCCACTTCCAGTCCCGCAACTGCCGTACGTAGAAGTCCCGGCGCCGGCCGTCGAGCCCCTCGACCCGCTCCCAGCCCAGGAAGATGTCGCTGGTGGCCTGCATCAGCCGCTGCCCGGACACGACCCGCTCGCCCTGGGTCGGGTACGCGGTGGCCCCGACGTGCGGCGCCAGCACCGACTCGTCGGCCTCCTTGGCCTGGAGGAACAGGGGGTCCTCGTCGTCCCGCCCGAGCAGGAGCACGATCCAGCAGCGGGTGCCGACGCTGCCGACCCCGACGACCTTGCGCGCCATGTCGGCCACCCGGTACTGCTCCAGCAGGAACCGCCGGTCCGACTGCAGGGTCTTGCCGTAGCGCTCGATCAGCCGGCTGATCTGCTGCTCGATCTGGCCGCGCCGGTCGTCCGGGAGCAGTTCCTCGAGGCGGGTGACGAGAGGCGGGTCGGGCGCGATGCGGCGCTTGCCGTCGATGACGACGGTGAGTTTGCCGAAGACCTGGAGGGTGTCGTGGGAGCGCGCCTTGGCCAGGGCCCGTGTCCAGCGGTCGCGGCCACGCGCGGAGAGGTCCGCACCGAACCGCTCCTCGACCCACTTCTCGTCGAACTGGGCGTACCAGACGGCCAGGTTGCCGAATCCGGCGAAGGCGCGCATGTTCTCCCGGTAGGAGCGCACGGTGGCCCGTACGATCGCGGCCCGCTCCTTGGTGCTGAAGCCGTTCGCGCGGCCGGCGATGACGAGGCTGGCGGCCAGGCGTTTGACGTCCCACTCCCAGGGGCCGGGGAGCGTCTCGTCGAAGTCGTTGATGTCGAACATGAGGCGGCGCTCGGGTGAGGCCAGCAGCCGGAAGTTCAACATGTGGGCGTCGCCGCACAGCTGGGTCCTGAATCCCGTCCTCGGCGTCTCCGCGAGATCCGACGCCATGATGGCGGCCGCTCCCCGGTAGAAGCGGAAGGGGGACTCGGACATCCTCCCGTAGCGGACCGGTACGAGCTCGGGCAGCCGTGCCGCCGACTGCTTCTCGATGATCTCCAGGGGGTCCGGCCGTTTCGGTCCGGGCGTGAACTCGGCGTGGCTGGAGCGCGGGACGGCGGCCCGCGCGGCCTTGCCCAGCGCGGCCCGCTCCCGCGGGGTGCGGTGCCGCAGCTCGCGGCCGTCCAGATGGTTCTCGGTCATGGCAGCGACTCCCGGGGGGTGGCCGCCTCCGCGCACACGGGGAGACGGGCCGTCAGCCGGGGAATGCCCGCTCCGAGTTGCCTGCGGGTCGCGGCCGGTGCCGCGGCCCGTGCGGGCGGACGGTGATCTCGGAGCGCGCTCCGTCCTCGCCGTGGCCGCGGTTCTGCGCCTGCGGGACGGCCGGCTCACGGGCTTCCGCATTCAACGTAGCCCCGCGGGAGACACCCGGCGAGCCGAGTCAGTGCGCGGCTGCGGCCCCGGCGTCCGCGCCGGAGGACGGGGCGGGCGCGTCGTGGTCGAGGAACTCGCGGATCGCGAAGGCCACCAGGGTGATCACGGCCGTCCACACCACGACCGCGGTGGTGGGGTAGGTCCAGGTGAACAGGACGATCGCCGCGACCACCAGGATGAGCACCCCGATCCAGCGCTTGAAGCGGTGGACGAACCGCCCGACCGGCCCGAGCCGAAGGCCCGCCGAGGTCGTCACGTCGCGCAGCGCGCCGATGCTCCTGCGACAGCCCGTGCGCGTCACGACGGCGATCCGGGACGGGCCGGCGAGGAAGGCTCCGGCGGCGGTGAACAGGGCGACCGCGGCGAGGGCACGGATCCCGGCCCGCAGGAACCTGACCAGGGCGTCGTACACGGATCCGGCGGCGGCCTCGGAGACGCCGGACGGCAGATGGTTGAGGTAGACGTCGCGGAATACGGTGAGACCGATGCCCAGGACCAGCATCGCGGCGAACACCGCCAGGGCGGCCCCGATCAGCGCGTGCCGGCGGTTGAAGGCCACGTAGACACCCGCGGCCGCGACCAGCAGCGCGATGAGGGGCAGCCAGCCGCCGAGGATCTCCAGCACCCGCACATACGATCTGATCTTGCCGACGTCCTCCGACGCGAACACCACGAAGTTCGTGTGGACGTCCGGGATCTTCGCGGCCGGCGCGAAGCCCGCGGCGACGAGCTGGTCCTTGACCTGGGCGACAATCGGGCCGAGGTCCACGACGACCTGGTTGTTCTCCACCTTGACCGTGCCGTCGGCCTGGCCGGTCAGGGCCTTGTCCAGCGCCGAGTGCGCCCTGCGGTTGCCGTTCACCCAGACCTTCTCGAAGGCGCTGCTGGTGACGACCCTCTCCACCGTGCCGCTGACCAGCTGCTTCAGTCCGCTCTCGATGGGGCCGTCCAGGTTGCCGATCAGCTTGGCCGCCTGGGGTGGCACGCCCTTCGCCGAGGCCGCGTCCGTGAGCTGCTGGACCAGCGCGTCCACGTCGACCTGGGCCAGTACGGCGGCGGTGATCCGGTTGGTGGCCGCCTTCTGCACATCCGGGTCGCTCGCCAGCGGGCCGACGGTGTCGACGTAGCGGTCCGTGTCCTGCACGATGCTGTTCGCCCACACCGCGACGACCGACAGCATCGCCAGCAGTGCGGCGAGGAGGATCAGCAGGACCGAGCCGAGCGAGCGCAATGGGTGGTGCCGCGCGGCGCGGGGCGGCCCCGCGCTCTCCAGGGCGTGGACCCGCTGCCGCAGTTCGGCCAGTTCACCGCGCTCGTCGACCGAGAGCTGTTCGTCACCGCCAGAGCTCATGGTGACCAGCACAGTTGCCCGTCGCGGAGCGCGCGACCCGGGAGAACCGGGCGGGTGAACGGCGCACCGAGGTGCGAGGGCCTCACTCCGGTGATGCAATGGGTTCGGGAGCTCCGGGGGGCGAGTCGTCAGGGGAGCCGCGGGGCGTACAGCCACCAGGGGGACGACAGCCACGAGCACCCAGAGGTGACGCCGTGAGCGACGAATTCGAAGACGTGGGTCCGATCGACTACCTGGTCGTCGAGTTCCCCGGCAACCGGATGACGGGCGAGGGCTTCCCCATCCTCGTCGATCTCGTGGACCGCGGACTCATCCGGATCCTGGACCTGATGTTCGTCAGGAAGGACGAGGACGGTTCGGTGACCGGCATGGAGATCGCCGACTTCACCGGTGACGGCGAACTCGACCTCGCCGTCTTCGAGGGAGCCTCGTCGGGGCTCCTCGGCCAGGACGACATCGATGAGGCCGCCAAGGCGCTGGAGCCCGGCTGCTCGGCCGGCATCCTGCTCTACGAGAACCGGTGGGCCGCGCCCTTCGCCGCCGCCCTGCGCCGGGGCGGGGCCCGGATGGTCGCCTCCGGGCGGATCCCGGTGCCCGCGGTCGTCGCCGCCCTCGACGCGGCCGAGGCCGCTCACTGAACGCAGAGAGGGAACAGTCATGCCAGGTCTCCTCCGCGGGGTCGCGCGCACCGCAGTCGTAGCCGGAACGGCGACCGCCGTATCGAACCGTGTGACCCGCAGGCAGCAGGGGCGGTGGGCGGCCCAGCAGGAATACCAGGCGCCCCCGCCCCCGTCGGCCTCCTACGCCGAACCGCCCACGGCTCCGCCCGCACCCGACATGACCAGCAAGATCGAGCAGCTCAAGCAGCTCGGCGAGCTGAAGGCCCAGGGGGTGCTCACCGAGGCCGAGTTCGAGGAGCAGAAGCGCAGGCTCCTGGCGGCGTGAGCCGGCCGCTACTTCGGCTCGCGGTCGAACAGCGACCTGGACCAGAGGTAACCGAGCACCGCGAGCCCGAGGCACCAGGCGACGGCGATCCAGCCGTTGTTGCCGATCTCGGTGCCGAGGAGCAGTCCGCGCAGGGTCTCGATGGCCGGGGTGAAGGGCTGGTACTCGGCGACCGGCTGGAACCAGCCCGGCATGGCGTCCACCGGCACGAAGGCGCTGGAGAGCAGGGGCAGGATCATCAGCGGCATGGCGTTGTTGCTGGCCGCCTCCGGGTTCGGGCTGGACAGGCCCATGCCGACCGCGATCCAGGTGAGGGCCAGCGCGACGAGGGACAGCAGCCCGAGCGCCAGGACCCATTCCAGAGCGCCGGCGCCGGTGGAGCGGAACCCGATCGCCACGGCGACGGCCCCGACGAGGACCACGCTCGCCACGCACTGGAGCACGCTGCCGACGACGTGCCCGACGAGCACCGAACCGCGGTGGATCGCCATCGTCCGGAAGCGGGCGATGATGCCCTCAGTCATGTCCATGGAGACGGACACCGCCGTGCCGATCGTGGTGCCGCCGATGGTCAGCATCAGGATGCCCGGGACGAGGTAGGCGAGGTACTCGGAGCGGCCGCCACCGCCGTCCCCGAGACCCGCGCTCATGGTGTCGCCGAAGATGTAGACGAAGAGCAGCAACAGCATGACCGGCGTGAGCAGCAGGTTCAGGGTGAGCGAGGGATAGCGCCGGGCGTGCAGGAGGTTGCGGCGCAGCATCGTGGACGAGTCGCGCACGGCGAGGGAGAGGGTGCTCATCGGACGGTCTCCTTGGTCTGGTCGGTGCCGCCGGTCAGGGCGAAGAACACGTCGTCGAGGTCGGGTGTGTGCACGGTCAGCTCGTCGGCCTCGACGCCGGCGGCGTCCAGCCAGTCGAGGATCGAGCGCAGCTCGCGCTGGCTGCCGTCGCTGGGGATCTGGAGGGTGAACGTCTCGTCGTCCCGTGCGGCCTCACGCAGGGCGGAGGCGGCACCGCGGTAGGCGGCCGGGTCGGTGAAGCGCAGCCGGACGTGTCCGCCGGGGACGAGCCGCTTGAGCTCCTCGGCGCTGCCCTCGGCGGCGATCCGTCCGTCGTGCAGGACGGCGATGCGATCCGCGAGCTGGTCGGCCTCCTCCAGGTACTGGGTGGTGAGGAAGACCGTGACACCGTCGGCGACCAGCTCCCTGATGATCTGCCACATGGTGTGCCGGGAGCGGGGGTCGAGGCCGGTGGTGGGCTCGTCGAGGAAGATGATCCGCGGGTCGCCGACCAGCGTCATGGCGATGTCGAGGCGGCGCTTCATGCCGCCGGAGTAGGTGGAGGCGGGCTTCTTCGCCGCCCCGGTCAGGTCGAAGCGCTCCAGCAGCTCCGCGGTGACCCTGCGGCCCTCCGCCTTGGAGAGGTGGTGCAGGTCCGCCATGAGCAGCATGTTCTCCTCCCCGGTGATCAGCCCGTCCACCGCCGAGAACTGCCCGGTGACACCGATCGAGGCACGCACACCCTGCGGATCGGCGGCCAGGTCGTGCCCGCCCACCTGGGCCTGCCCGCCGTCTGCGGACACGAGCGTGGAGAGGATCTTCACGGCGGTGGTCTTGCCGGCCCCGTTCGGCCCGAGCAGCGCGAAGACCGAGCCGGTGGGGATGCGCAGGTCGATGCCGTCGAGGACGACCTTGTCGCCGTACGACTTGCGCAGGCCGTCGGTGGAGACGGCCACCGGGGAACCGCTCACGTGCTGTGTAGACGTGGACATGACAGAAGAAGGCATGAGCAATCCCGTTCGCGGGTGAAGTGGGTGGGAACCGGACTGAGGGAGAGCGCGCTGCTCAGGCCCTGGCACGGAAGACGTCGATGTTGCCCCAGTTGGTGCGGGCGCGGACCTTGACCGCGTCCTCGGACTCCTCCGGGGCCTCGGACGCGGTGAGCGTGTTGCGGACCAGGCCGCGGTGGGAGCTGACGTCGAGCCAGGCGGCGGTGCCCTCGCGGACGCCGATCTCGATGGAGCCGTTCGAGGTCTCCAACTGGACGTCCCCGCGGACGACTTCGGCCACCCGGAGGACGCCGTTGGTGGAGGTTCCGGTGACCGACGCCTCGGCACACGCGATGTCGATGGCACCGTTGGCGCCGCTCACGCGCAGCTCGCCGGAGACGGCACCGACGTGCGTGTTGCCGTTCGAGTTCTTCAGGACGGCGGGGCCCTCGACGGTGCCCACGCGCAGATTGCCGGAGCTGGTGGTGATCTCGGCCCTGCCCTCGATCCGGTCGACGACGATCGAGCCGTGGGAGGCGGTGAGCTCGACCGGCCCGGTGGTGTCTAGGCGGACGTCACCCACCGAGGTCTTCACCCGGACCGCGCCGAGCCTGCCCTCGGCGAGCACCTGCGCCCAGGCGCCGGTCACCTCGACCCGCGACCCCGCGGGCAGTTCGACGGTCACGTCGGCGACGCCGGAGGGCCCGAGCATGCGCCGCTCCTTCGTCCTCACGGTCAGGACGCCGCTCGCGTAGGTGACCTCGGTCTGCTCGGCGGCCCGTACGTCCTTGTCCCGCTCCGGGTCGCGCGGCCGTACCTCGACGACGGTGTCGAGGCGGTCCCCGGCGGCGAGCCGGAGGGAACCTGCGGCCACATGGGCGTTGACCGCGATCGGTTCGGGGGTGTCGAAAGAAGGCATGGCTGTCCCGTCCTCTTGAGTCCTTGGGGCGTCCCCGCTGGTGGGACGTGGTGTGCGCTGGATTTCTCCGGGATGCGGGCGGCGGGCGCGGCTAGCGCACCCAGCCCGTGAAGCTCTGTCCGACGTTCTGGGCCCTGCCCTGCGGACGCGGCCGGGGTCCGCCGTCGACCGCGGCGGACACCGCGCGCACCAGCCACGCGTTGACCGACAGCCCGTCGCGGGCCGCCGCCTCCTCGGCGCGCGTCTTGAGGTGGGCCGGCAGCCGCAGGTTGATGCGCGCGGTGCCGCCCTCGTCGCCGTCGGCCGGGGCCCTGGGCGGTTCGAGGGGTGCGGTCGGTGCCGCGGGGGCGCCGCCCTCGACGGGGGGCAGCGTCACCACGAAGTCGGGGTCGAGTCCGCGCAGCCGCACGTCGACCGAGCCGGGGGCGAGTTCACGGGTGATCTCGTCCATCGCGGCGGAGAGCACGTTGAGCATGACCAGCCGGGTCGCCGACTCCAGGGGAGCGGTCAGCCGCTCGGCCAGCTCACGGGCTTCGTCGCCTCCGGCTTCGGCAGCCACCGCTAGTTCGCGGCGGAGGTTGTCGACATACGGGGTGAGGTCCATGTCGCCATCATGGCACCACTTTGGCACCAACCGCAAGCCATAGGAGTGCCAGACAAGACGGAGGGGACACAGACACCCTCTCACCTGCGGAAACGAAATTGGCACCGCGCGGCACCATCGGGTGCCATGCGGCGCCAACCGGTGCCATGCGGTGCCAGACGATCGCTTCAACGAACCGTCAGGGGCCTGTGGACTACCTGCGCGGGCGGTGGATGCCCGCCCGCTTCGCCTTCTCCCTGCGCTCCGGTCCGGCGTTGGTCCGGTCCTCCTCCTGGGCCCTCCAGTCCCGGGGCTGGAGGAAGAGGAGTTCACCGCCGCCCGGCACGATCATCGCGCCGCCGAAGGGTTCGTCGCCGGCGAACCAGACGCCGTCGGTGATGCCGACAGGCCAGCGGCCACGCCACGCCGCGTCCTTCGCCCGGAGGGTGAAGGGGGTTCCCTTCTGATCTCCGAGGCGCAGGTAGAGCGTGTGGGTCGACTCCATGCCGATCTTCTCGACAGGGGTGCGGAATTCGAGCGGATAGGTCCGCAACACCCGTCGGCACTTCGACACGTCGATCACGCGACCGCCGAGGAGGATCAGTGTCCATACGGCGCCGAGCATGCCGACGATGCCCAGCGGCAGCAGATAGTCGAGCTGGAATACGTACAGCTGGACCCACAGCACAACGAACACCGGGAAGAACTTGAGGAACTTCTTCAGTGCCACGCGGTAGTGGTATCGCACCGCACCGCGGTAGTCCGATCCGTCGGTCGGGTACGGCGCGGGCGGAGTGTTCGACTCCAGACCGTCTTTCCATCGCTCTGGCACTGTCATCCGAACGGGCTCCTTCCGTACGGGCCGGGCACGTCGCCCACCGGGTCGGGTTCCGGGGCCGCCGGGTCGTCGAACGTCACCGTGCGCGCGATGCCGAGCAGCACCCCGCGGTAGTCGTCAGCGAGCTCCACCGACGCGGTGACCAACTGCACGGTGATGATCGACGAGGTGCGAGGCACCGGAATCGCCACGGTGCCCTGCCAGACGGTCCCCTGCCCGGGTCCCTCCTGTCCCTCGGGGGGAGCGGTGGGCGCGACCGTGGTCCGCTCCGTCTCCAGCAGGTATCCGGTGCCCACGGGCAACTCCACGGGCACAATGCCGTTGTCCGCGCCGGTGCCCATCATCTGGAGGAGCACCGCATCGGGGTTGGCTCCCGAGGTGGGGACGGTGGAGACCGTCAGGACGGACAGCGTCGCTCCGCCGTGCTCGTCCGGGTGCATGCCGAGCGCACACCCCATGACGTCCTGGCTCCGCAGCATCGTCAGGACGAAGGCGTACAGCCGGAACACCTGGTCGGCGCGGTCCCGAACGTCGTCGGGAAGGGTCCTGATCTGCCGGGCCACCTCCTGAATTCCCTCGGGTGACGGCTGGAGGTCCAGCTGGAGGTATCCATGGGGCAGCCCGTACCAGAAGTCCGGCTTCGGCTCGGCCGCCACCGTGTCAAGGAACTCCTTCACAGGCGGACTCCGCTCATCAATTCGCTGAAGCCGAGGAGCAGGTCACTCGCTCCGCCCTTCAGACCGGTGGAGGCAGCCAGACCCTTGGTGACCTCGGACGCGTCGTGTCCGGGACCGTTCTTCGGAAACACATCCAGGCTTTCCAAGGACGACGCCATGTTCGCCGCCACGTTGACGCCATTGATGCCGTACTGGAGCGCTCCGGTGGCAGGGGAGGTCGCCACATCGAGAGCCTTGTAGCTGAAGGCGGGCACGATCTCCTTGCCGAACGTGCCCAGCTTCGAGCCCAGCGACAGGGCCTCGCCCCCCTCCCGGGCGACCGCCGCCGCGAGAGCAGCCTCGCTGCCTGCCTTGGCGAGGGCGCCGACGCCGGGGACCATGCCAAGGCCGTCACCGACCAGCGAGGCCATGGCGAACGCGCCTTCCTTGAAACCGTACTTGCCCGTCAGCGCATCCCTGAAGTCCTCGCTCGCGAGGTTCTTCGCCATCGACACCCCGCTCGCCACGACCGCGATCCCCGCGAAGACCGGCGCCAGCGGCGTCGGGAGCAGGGCCAGCAGGCCCGCGATCGCGCCGATGGTTCCGGCGTGCTCCACGAGGAACTCGCCGACCGCCTTGAGGCCCTCGCCGATGGCGCTGAGGGCCTTGTCGAACCACCCCGGCTCCTTGGGGGCGAGCTTGTCGTCGGCCTCGTCGAGGCTGCGTGCGACGGTCTCGGCCGCGTCGGTGTGGGTGCCCTCCAACTCCTTCGCCTTCGCGATGACGTCGTTGTAGGCGGCGTTGGCGTTGTTGAGGTGAGTGGTGGCCTCGTTCAGTTCGCGTTCGGCCGCACGGAGACGCTCCGTGGCGGCATCCGCCTCGGCCTGGCTGGGATATTCCTTGCCGGCGAGTTTGAGGTCCGGGTTCTCCTTGGCCTGGTCGTATCGGGTACGGGCCTTGTCGGCGTCGGCCTTGTTCTCGCGCGCGGCATCGTCGTACTTCTTGGCCAGGTCGCGGTGCGAGGTCAGTTCGCCCTGCCATTTGCCGAGCGCCGCGGCGGCTTTGTCGAGCGAATTCCCGGCGTTCATCATGGCGGTCTTGAGGTCGCCGTCCAGGGTGTCCCGGAAGGCGCTCGCCGCGTCGCCCTGCCAGCTGGAGCTCGCCCCGAGCAGGTACTCGATCTGACGGTGGCAGTTGTTGAGCGTGTCGGCCGCGGCCTTCACCTTGCCGTAGAGGGAGGTGACCTGCTCGGGTACCCCGGGTACCGGGTTCCAGCCGAGGCTCGGGTACGGGTTGTCGGCCACCGGTCACTTCCCCCCGGTGTTCGCGGCGTTGGTCTCTTCCATCTTCTTGAGGGCCTGCGCGAGGTTGTCCTCGAACTGCTTGTAGCTCAGCGCGGTCTTTTCCACGCCTTCGTCAACCGCTTCGATCATGTCCTTCAGCCGGCCGGTCCCGTACTTCCATCTGTTCTGGAAGGTCTCGCACGCCTCGTCCAGCCTCGGGGTTCCGATCTGGTCGGCGCTCACGGCGGAGAGCGCTTTGCGCGCCTCCTCAAGGTCGGTGACCGACTGCTTCAACACCCGGCCAAAAGAGTTCAATTGGCTCAGGTCCACCTTGAATTCATCCGCCATGAGGCGTCCCCCTTCGTCGATTGCGGAACAGAACAGATGTTCCCGCCATGCCGTCGGCGCGCCAACAGACTAAAGGATGGGAAAAGACGTAACGCCACCGTTCCCCCTGCGAACCAGCAACTCCCCAACACCGCCACCGGATCACGACATGGGACGGGTCAAGGCCCGCGCCATCCGGGCCTCGGCTGGTCCGCGGCCGTCGGCCCCTTCCTGTGGTGACGGGGCACGACGTCCTGCGGGAACGTCAGCTGCCCGCTCATCCACCGCAGGGCGGGGGGCATCTCCTGCACCCAGGTGGGGAAGTTGTGGCTGCCGTGCTCCGGCAGGATCGACACGACCCGCATGGGTGCCTTGACGGCCCGGATGAAGGCCTGCGTGCGGGGATAGCCACGCTCGCCGTGCCTGCTCTCGGCCACCAGGACGGAGACCTCGGGGGCGGGCAGGTGCGCCAGCCGCCACATCAGGTCGTGGCCGTTGATCCGCTCGGTGCGGCCGGGCCCGCTGCCGAAGAGGTTGCCGGTCGTCGGGTCGTCCTTGACCTTGTAGTCGGGCGACAGGGCCGCGGCCGTCGGGTAGACGTGCGGGTCGCGCATCGCCAGCTGAAGGGCGCAGCTGCCGCCGGAGGAGTAGCCCATGACCCCCCAGGCACTGGCGTCATGGCCGACCCGGTAGGCGGACTTCAGGGCGTCGGGAAGGTCCTTGGCCAGGAAGGTCTCGGTCTGCGGGCCGCCCGGTACGTCGACGCACTCGGTGTCGCGCGGCGGGGCGATCGTCGGCCGGATCATCACCATGACGGTCGGCTGCATCCGGCCGCTCTTCTGCAGCGCCCCGGCCGTCTGCGGCACCCGCAGATGCTGCGCGAGGTTGAAGATGCTGCCCGGGTAGCCGCTGAGCGCGACGATCACGGGGAAGCGCTGGCGCCGGTACGCCTTCTGGAAGTACTGCGGCGGCAGATAGACGAACGCCGGGTCGACCACACCCGTGCGGCGGCCGACGACCTTCACGGACTCGACCCGGCCGGTCACCGCCGCGGGGCCGGTGGGCAGTCCGCTGACCCGGCCGAGCTGCTCGTCGGAGGCGGGCTGCACCAGCGCCCCCTGCGCGGCGACGCCGTCGACCGAGCCGGCGCCGCCGTGGTTCCCCGCCGGTGTCACCCCGACGGGGGCCGTCTCCACGCGGCCGAGGAGTTCGCTCCACGAGCCGAAGAACTGGTACGAGGAGTTCAGCCAGCAGGCGAACGCGGCGAGGATCACCACCTGGGTGGCCCCGAGCGCCGCCAGGCGTCCGAGCACCTGCGGCAGGCCCTGCCGGGCGAACCGCGGCCACCGCCAGACCAGCAGGGCCACACACACGGCGGCGAGTGCCGCCATCACGTACACGGTCGTCTCGCTGGTCAGACCCATACCGGTTGATCCCCGACTTCCCCTGCCTGTGCGTCTTCCTTCGCACAGGAGGAGGGCCCTGGAATCCTCCGCGTTCCCCAATTACCGCAAAAGGGGGCATTCCTTACCGCGAAAGGCGGTGCGGGCCTACTGATCGATGTAGCTGAGATCGCCCACGGTCCAGGCGCTGACGTCCTTGATCGCGACCCGGTACATGCCCCCCGTCTCCGGGATGCCGAGGCTGCCCTGCAGGATGCGGGCAAGGTGGAAGTGCAGATGGGTGGGCGCCTCCTCCCGCGCGGGGCGCTCCCCCCGGGGGGTGCCGGCGAACACGTCGGAGAACGGGCCGAGGCGGTCGGAGTCCTTCAGGACCTCCGCCACGCGCTCCCTCCACACGGCCTCGGGAGCCAGCCGGCCGGTGATGACGGCCCCGCCGACGACCACGGTCAGCGACATCTGATTGCTTCGCTCGGACTCCACCGCGGCGGAGAGGGCGACGAGCAGCTCGTCAGGGTTCGACATGAGAGCAGATCTTATTCACTCCCGGTTCCTCCTCCGCCAGGGGAGCGAAATCTGCCTCCGCCGGGCAGACCCCGACATGGGTTCGGCGGCGCGGGCTGCCCGCCGACTCGGGGAACCAGGCGTGTTGAGCGGGTGAAGCCTGTGCCCGTGTCCGTGTCCCGGGGCATGCATGAAGCTCCCCGCCGTATCCGGACGAGTCGGCGGACACGACGCGCTGGAGGCGAGTGATGAACCAGAGAGCTGCCCAGGCCGGCCCCGCGACGCACCGGGTCCCGGTCCTCATCGTCGGCGGTTCCCTCGTCGGCCTGTCCACCTCGGTGTTCCTGGGCCGGCTGGGCGTACCGCACACCCTGGTGGAGCGCCACGCGGGCACCTCCATCCACCCCCGAGGCCGCGGCAACAACGTGCGCACGATGGAACTGTTCCGCACGGCCGGCCTCGAACCGATGATCCGTCAGGCGGCCGCCACGCTGGCCGACAACCACGGCATCCTGCAGACCCCCACCCTCGTCGGCGACGCGGGCGAGTGGCTGTTCAAGGAGATCGACGCGGGCGGCGGACTGGCCCGCTTCAGCCCCAGCTCATGGTGTCTGTGCAGCCAGAACGACCTGGAGCCGGTGCTGCTCGACCACGCCGGCCGGCTCGGCGGCGATCTGCGGTACGCCACCGAACTGCTGTCGTTCGAGAGTGACAGCTCGGGCGTCACCGCGGTCCTCAAGAGCCGGGAGACCGGCGAGCACACCACCGTCCTCGCGGACTACCTGGTCGCCGCCGACGGCCCCCGCAGCCCCGTCCGCGAGCAGCTCGGCATCGGCCAGAGCGGTCCCGGTGAGCTGTTCAGCAACGTCAGCATCACCTTCCGCTCCCGCCGCCTGGCCGACGTCGTGGGCGAGCGCCGTTTCATCGTCTGCTATCTGACCGACCCGGCGGCCGACGGCGCCCTGCTGCCCGTGGACAACCGTGAGAACTGGGTCTTCCACGCGCCCTGGCACCCCGAACGCGGCGAAACGCTGGAGGAGTTCACCGACGAGCGGTGCGTCGCCCACATCCGCCGCGCGATCGGTGTCGCCGATCTGGACGTGGAGATCACCGGCCGGGCCCCCTGGCACGCCGCCCAGCGCGTCGCGCGCAGCTACCGGTCGGGGCGCGTCTTCCTGGCCGGCGACTCGGCCCACGAGATGTCCCCCACCGGGGCGTTCGGCTCCAACACCGGTATCCAGGACGCGCACAACCTCGCCTGGAAGCTCGCGGCGGTCCTCGGGGGGTGGGCCGGGGAAGGGCTCCTCGACTCCTACGACGCGGAGCGGCGCCCGGTGGCGGAGGCGACCAGCGCCCGCGCCGCCGCCCGTTCGGCCGAGCACAGCCACCCCGGTTACGCCCCGGCCCCCGGCACCGGCGGCGGCCCGCAGCGCGGCATCCTCAACGTGGCCCTCGGCTACCGCTATCCGCAGGGCGCCGTCGTGGGCGCCGACCCCGCCGGCCCGGTCGTCCCGGACCGCCTGGACCTGTCCGGTGAACCCGGCAGCAGGGCACCCCACATGGCGGTACGTCAGCAGGGTGAGCGGATCTCCACCCTGGACCTCTACGAACGCTCGCTCGTCCTGCTCAGCGGAGCCGGATCGGCCAGTGGCTGGCACGAGGCCGCCGTCCGCCTCGCCGAGGAGACGTCCGTCCCGCTGGTCTCGTACCGGCTGGGCGCGGGACCGCACGCCGAGCTGACGCCCGAGGACGGCACCGACTGGTCGGCCGCGCACGGAACGACGCCCGAGGGCGCCGTGCTCGTGCGGCCCGACGGGTTCGTGGCCTGGCGTTCGCCGGGACCGGTCCCGGACGCGCGGTCGGCGCTGCGTCAGGTCCTGAAGGCCGTGCTGAAGTCCCTCTGACGCGCGCTCGATCCGGGTGGGTTTCACCCGGGTGAACGCCTTGAGTGGTGGTGAACGCCCGCCTGACTGACGGTGGATCACGTCGGGGGCGGGCCATCCCAGCTGACGAAGCACCAGCTGCCCGGCCGTCGACGGAAGGAACATCACATGCGTTCTGCTCGCATCCTCCTGACCACGGCGGCGGCCTCGGCCGTCCTCGTTCTCGGCGCTCCCGGCGCCCACGCGGCCGGGGACGACTGGGACTCGTCGGGCTCCTCCTGGAGCAAGGAGCACAACAACCCCAAGTACGACCCGGAGACCTACAAGGACAAGGACAGTGAGGGCCGGGAGTCCGGCGGCGGCAAGCACGAGGGTGGCGGCTGGAGCGGCAGCCACGAGAAGCCCAGCGGCGGGATGCACACCGGCGGCGGCGGGCTGGCCTCCCCGGCGGTGACCACGGGCGGCCTCGCGATGCTGGGCGTCGCCGCAGCCGGACTGTACGCGGCACGCCGGAAGAGGACCGTCGGAAGCATGGCCTGACCATGCCGGGCGCGATAGCCGCGGCCGCCACGCGCGTGGCGCGTGGCGGCCCGGCCGTCCCTCCCCGTGCCCCGTCCGCCCCGATCGCTGCCATGTCCTGGAGAGGTGGTGTCCGATGGCAGTCAGTCCTTCTCCTCCCCCAGACAGTCCCGGCCCCGACGAACCCGCCCCGTCCGGGGAGGGGTCCCACACCAAGCTGATGCTGGGCGCCGCGGCGATCCTGGTGCTCGCCGTCAGCCTGTTCGGCGGGAACGACGGGGCGTCGGAGATCTCCCGGCCGCCCCTGGCCGCACCCGCCTCGGTGCCGGCCGCGTCGGCTCCCCCGCCCGGACAGGCGGCCGGACAGCCGGCGGGCAGACAGCTCCCGCGTTCCCGACCCGTCCGGCTGCTCGTGCCGAAGATCTCGGTCGACGCCCCCTTCACGGACCTGGCCATCGGTCCCACGGGCCGTCTCGAACCGCCTCCCGCCGACGACGTCAACCTCGTCGGCTGGCACGCCAAGGGCGTCTCCCCCGGCGAGCCGGGCACCGCGATCATCGCCGGGCACGTCGACACGGCCACGTCGGCGGCCGTGTTCGTGCGCCTCGGTGAGCTCGAGAAGGGCGACGTCTTCCACGTCGACCGGGCCGACGGACGCAGGGCGTCCTTCGTGGTCGACAGCGTGGAGACGTTCGAGAAGGACGACTTCCCCAGCCGGCGGGTGTACGACGACACGGCCCGGCCCGAGGTCCGGCTCATCACATGTGCGGGCGACTACGACCGTTCGGCCAAGGACTACACGGACAACCTCGTGGTCTTCGCCCACCTCCTGTGAGTCCCGCCGGTCACCCCCACGGTGCATACGAGTCGCGCGCTTCCCGGGGCGGGCTGACGATCGAGGAACGCCGACGTCACGCCCCGTGGCCGACGTTCGCCCGCCTTAGTCCCCGAAGGAGATGTGCGCAGGATGACCACCACGTCCGAACGTGTTTCGAAAGCGCCTACGCAACAGGCGTCGCAGCGGGTCTCCCAGTCCGTGTTCGACGGCTCCAGGCTCCGTGTCGTCCTGCTGGTGGACGTCTACGACGGGGCCCAGCAGCAGTTCCTGGAGGCGTACGAAAGTCTGTGCAGCCAGGTCGCCTCGGTGCCCGGACATGTCAGCGACCAGCTCTGCCAGTCCATCGAGAACCCCTCCCAGTGGCTCATCACCAGTGAGTGGGAGAGCGCCCCGCCGTTCCTGACCTGGGTCAACAGCGAGGAACACGTACGGATGGTGGAGCCGCTGCACAGCTGCGTCCGGGACACCCGCTCGCTGCGCTTCCACATCGTCCGCGAGACCGGCGGACCGGCGGTGCAGAGCGGACCCGAGGAGCGCCGGCTCCAGGCGGCGCCCAGGATCGGTGACGGACTGATCCGCCACGCGCTCACCTTCACGGTCAAGCCGGGCAGCGAGGCCACCGTCGCCGAGATCCTCGCCGGCTACACCTCGCCGGAACCGCGGGTCGACGACACCACCCGGCTGTGCCGCACCTCGCTGTTCATGCACGGCAACCGGGTGGTCCGGGCCATCGAGGTGCGCGGCGACCTGCTCGCCGCCCTGCGCCACGTCGCCCGGCAGCCCGAGGTGCGGGCCGTCGAGGAGGCCATCAACCCCTATCTGGAGCAGGACCGGGACCTGAACGACCCCGAGTCGGCCCGCATGTTCTTCACCCGCGCGGCTCTGCCCGCCGTTCACCATGTGACGGCCGGTCAGGAAAGCCCGCAGGCCGAACGGCACGCGCTGTACTACCCGGCCCGCGAGGGATGCGGCCTGCAGCTGGCCGAGCTGCTCGCCCGCCAGGACGAGGCGGCGGCGGACGATCCGCGCGGACCGGTGCTGCGCAGCACGATCTTCCAGCGCGACGACGTCGTGATGCGGCTGGTCGACGTGCGTGGCCCGCTCGACAGCGACCCCGGTCCCGTGCTCGGTCTCACGGACCACGGCCGGGCCGCCGAACTGACGGCCCTGCTCGACGCCGCGGCCCTCGGGACGGACGGTCCGGCGCTGCGGGACAGCTCCCCCGCCGACCTCCTCGCGGTCTCCCGCATGGACCTCGTCACCGACCGCCGCGCACCCGGCGCCTGAACCACCGGCTCGGGCCGTGACCGGCCACGCCCTCATGTCGATGCAGCACATGTTCGGAGGAACGTCGTGATCAAACGTCATCCCGGAGTAGTGGATCTCAGCGAGGTCGAGCCCAACACCCGGCGCGGGGGCGATCTGCGCGCCATGCTCACCCCCGCCACGGTCGGCTCCACCAGCGGTTTCATGGGCGTGGCCATCGTGCAGCCCGGCGACCGCATCGCCGAGCACTACCACCCGTACTCCGAGGAGTTCATCTACGTGGTGTGCGGGCAGCTCGAGGTGGACCTGGACGGCGAGCCCCATGAACTGCGGCCCGAGCAGGGGCTCCTGATCCCGTCCCACATGCGGCACCGCTTCCGCAACGTCGGCAACGTGGAGGCCCGCATGGTCTTCCACCTCGGCCCGCTGGCCCCGAGCCCGCCGCTCGGGCACGTCGACACCGAGACCGCCGACGGCATGCCGATCCCGGAGGCGGTCCACGCCGGCGGGGCGGCCGAACGATCCGGGTTGCGCTCATGAGGAGGCGCGTGGCGGTCACCGGCATAGGAATCGTCGCCCCGGGCGGCATCGGTGTCCCGGCGTTCTGGGATCTGCTGACCAGCGGTCGTACGGCGACCCGCGGCATCACGTTCTTCGACCCGTCCGGGCTGCGTTCGCAGATCGCCGCCGAGTGCGACTTCGACCCGGCGGCGCACGGACTGGACGCGGAGCAGATCGCCCGGAGCGACCGGTACCTCCAGTTCGCCCTGGTCGCCGGCGAGGAGGCGATACGGGACTCCGGTCTCGACCTCGCCGCGGAGAACCCGTGGCGGGTCGGGGTCTCGCTGGGCACCGCGGTCGGCGGAACCACCCGGCTGGAGCACGACTACGTCCTGGTCAGCCATGGCGGGCAGCGCTGGGACGTGGACCCCGCGCAGGCCGGCGCGCATCTGCACCGGGCGTTCGCGCCCAGCACCCTCGCCTCGGCGGTCGCGGAGCGGTTCGAGGCCCGCGGGCCGGTGCAGACCGTCTCCACGGGCTGCACCTCGGGACTGGACGCGGTCGGGTACGCCTTCCACACGATCGAGGAGGGCCGGGCCGACGTGTGCATCGCGGGCGCCTCGGACTCCCCGATCTCCCCGATCACCATGGCCTGCTTCGACGCCATCAAGGCCACCTCCCCGAACAACGACGACCCCGCCCACGCCTCCCGTCCCTTCGACGCCCGGCGCAACGGGTTCGTCATGGGCGAGGGCGGCGCGGTGCTCGTCCTGGAGGAACTGGAACACGCCCGGGCCCGCGGCGCGCACGTGTACTGCGAGATAGGCGGCTACGCCACCTTCGGCAACGCCTACCACATGACCGGTCTGACCGGTGAGGGCCTGGAGATGGCCCGCGCCATCGAGGACGCCCTCGGCCAGGCCCGGCTCGACGCCACGGCGATCGACTACGTCAACGCGCACGGCTCGGGCACCGTCCAGAACGACCGGCACGAGACGGCCGCGGTCAAGCGGGCGCTGGGCGCACACGCCTACGACACGCCCATGAGTTCCATCAAGTCCATGGTGGGCCACTCCCTCGGCGCGATCGGGGCGATCGAGGTCGTCGCCTGCACGCTGGCCCTGGCCCACCAGGTGGTCCCGCCCACCGCCAACTACGAGACACCCGACCCCGAGTGCGACCTGGACTACGTGCCGCGGGTCGCCCGTGAGCGCAGGCTGCGCAGCGTGCTCTCGGTGGGCAGCGGGTTCGGCGGCTTCCAGTCCGCGGTGATCATGACCCTGCCGAGGGAGAGAACCGAATGAGCGCACCGCAGCCCCGACGCGCGGCCGTCACCGGAATCGGCGTGGTCGCGCCCAACGGAACCAACACCGAGGCCTTCTGGAAGGCCACCATGGAGGGCGTCGCGGTCCTGGACCGGATCACCCGTGACGGGTGCGAGCACCTGCCGCTGCGGGTCGCCGGGCAGATCCGGGACTTCGATCCGCCGTCCGCGATCGAGGAGCGCTACCTCGTCCAGACCGACCGCTTCACGCACTTCGCGATGGCCGCGGCCGACCTGGCCCTTGACGACGCCGGGCTCGGCCGGTCCGACACCGACGCCGCGCCGTTCTCGGTGGGCGTGGTCACCGCGGCCGGTTCCGGCGGCGGCGAGTTCGGCCAGCGCGAGCTCCAGCAACTGTGGGGCAAGGGCAGCCGGTTCGTCGGGCCGTACCAGTCCATCGCCTGGTTCTACGCCGCCAGCACCGGCCAGATCTCCATCCGGCGCGGCCTCAAGGGCCCCTGCGGGGTGGTCGCCTCCGACGAGGCCGGCGGTCTGGACGCCCTGGCGCACGCGGCGCGGGCGGTGCGGCGCGGCACCGACGTGATGGTGGCGGGCGCGACCGAGGCCCCGCTGGCCCCCTACTCGATGGTCTGCCAGCTCGGTTACGAGGAGCTGAGCACGGTCGCCGAACCGGACCGTGCCTACCGCCCGTTCACCTCCGCGGCCTGCGGGTTCGTGCCGGCCGAGGGCGGGGCCATGCTCGTCGTGGAGGCCGAGGGCGCGGCCCGGGATCGGGGCGTGCCGGTACGGGCCACCCTGGCCGGACACGCGGCGACCTTCACCGGCGCCTCCCGCTGGCAGGAGTCCCGCCAGGGGCTGGCCCAGGCGATCCGGGGCGCCCTGGACGAGGCGGGGTGCGCGCCGGAGGAGATCGACGTGGTCTTCGCCGACGCCCTCGGGGTCCCGGAGGCCGACCGTGCCGAGGCGCTGGCGATCGCGGACGCCCTCGGTGCGCACGCCGCCCGGGTGCCCGTCACGGCGCCGAAGACCGCCGTCGGCCGGGCCTACGGCGCGGCTCCCGTCCTGGACGTGGCCGCCGCGGTGCTCGCGATGGAGCACGGGCTGATCCCGCCCACCCCCAACGTCTTCGACATCTGCCACGACCTCGACCTCGTCACGGTGCGCGCGCGAGCCGCCGAGGTGCGCACGGCGCTGGTCCTCAGCCGGGGACTCATGGGGTCGAACGCGGCGCTGGTGCTACGGCGCGGTGCCGCCGGCGCCTCCTAGCGAGGCCTCGTGACCACCCATCACCACCGCACATCACGACCCAAGGAGAGGAACCCCATGAGTGACCGCATCACCGTGGAAGAGCTGGCCGAGCTCATGAAGAAGGCCGCCGGAGTCACCGTCGCCCCCGACGAGCTGCGGCAGCGCGACGACTCCGGCTTCGACACCTTCGGCCTCGACTCGCTCGGTCTGCTCGGCATCGTGGGCGAGCTGGAGAACCGGTACGGCACCCCGATGCCTCCCGACGCGGAGAAGTCCAAGAGCCCCCGGCAGTTCCTCGAACTCGTCAACAGCGCGCTGCTGGCAGGAGCCTGACATGAGCGGACACACGCAGAACGAGGTCACCATCGCGGCGCCGCTGGACCTGGTCTGGGAGATGACCAACGACGTCGAGAGCTGGCCGCGGCTGTTCAGCGAGTACGCCTCCGCCGAGATCCTGTCCCGGGAGGGCAACAGGACCACGTTCCGGCTCACCATGCACCCCGACCAGGACGGCAAGGTGTGGAGCTGGGTCTCGGAGCGGGAGCCGGACCCCGACACGCTCACCGTGCGGGCCCGCCGGGTCGAGACCGGGCCCTTCGCCTACATGAACATCGTGTGGCAGTACGAGAAGGTCCCCGAGGGCACCCGGATGGTGTGGACGCAGGACTTCGCGATGCGCCCGGACGCCCCGGTCGACGACGCCTGGATGACGGACAACATCAACCGGAACTCCAAGGTCCAGATGGCACTGATCCGGGACCGCATCGAGCAGGCCGCCGAAGAGCGCCGGCCCGTGCAGATGATGTCCGACTGAGCGGGACGGAGGACATGACGATGCACCAGACCCTGATCGTCGCCCGCATGGCCCCGGAGTCGGCCCTGGACATCGCCAAGGTGTTCGAGGAGTCGGACCGCGGCGAACTTCCGCACCTCGTGGGGGTCGCCCGGCGCAGCCTCTTCCAGTTCGACGACGTGTACCTGCACCTCATCGAGTCGGAGCAGGACCCCGGCCCCGCCATCGCGAAGGCGGCCGGACACCCCGAGTTCCGGGACGTCAGCGAGCGCCTCGCGGCGTACGTCAGCGCGTACGACCCGGCGACCTGGCGGTCGCCGAAGGACGCGATGGCGCGGTGCTTCTACCGCTGGGAACGCGACACCGCCTCCTGAACCGCCGTACGCCCGCCGTACGACCGCTGCTCGCCGGGCACGTGGACCACGTGCCCGGCGCGCGGCTGTCCGCGCGACCGCGCCCCGGTCAGGCGGGGACGGTGCAGTCGAACGCGTGCAGATAGGGGTTGACCGGGCGGACGTCCTCGATGACCAGGCCCGCCTCCGTCAGCCTGCCGGTCAGGCTCTCGGTGGTGTGCTTGGCCCCTCCGACGTTGAGGAGCAGCAGCAGGTCCATGGCGGTGCTGAACCGCATCGAGGGCGAGTCGTCGACGAGGTTCTCGATGACCACGACCCGCGCTCCGGGGCCGCCCGCCTCGATGACGTTGCGCAGGGTGCGGGACGTGCTGTCGTCGTCCCACTCCAGGATGTTCTTGATGACGTACACGTCGGCCTTGACCGGGACGGCGACGCGGCAGTCGCCGGGCACCAGGCGCATCCGGTCCGCGAGCGCGCCTCCCGGACGCAGCCGGGGGTCGGCGTTCTCCACGACGCGCGGCAGGTCGAGCAGGGTGCCGTGGAGCGCCGGGTACTTCTCCAGCAGGCTCGCCACCACATGCCCCTGGCCACCGCCGATGTCGGCGACCGACCCGCATCCCGACAGGTCCAGGAACTGCGCGACGTCCCGTGCGGACTGCACGCTGGAGGTCGTCATGGCGCGGTTGAAGACGTCCGCCGACTCCGGGGCGTCCTCGTTGAGGTACTGGAAGAACTCCTTGCCGTAGAGGTCCTCCACGACGTTGCGGCCGGAGCGCACCGCCTCGTCCAGCATCGGCCACGCGGCCCAGGTCCACGGCTCGGTGCACCACAGCGCGATGGCGCGCAGGCTGTTCGGGTCGTCCTCGCGCAGCAGCCGGGACATGTCGGTGTGCGCGAACCTCCCGTCCGGCTGCTCGGTGAAGATGCCGTGGCAGGACAGGGCGCGCAGGAGCCGTCGCAGGGTCCCGGGCTCGGTCTTCACCGCGGCCGCGAGGTCCTCCACGGCCGTCGGGCCGTCCTCGAGGGCGTCGGCGACGCCCAGCCGGGCGGCCGCGCGCAGGGCGGCCGCGCAGGCCGCGCCGAACACCAGCTCCCGGAGCCGCATGGACGGCGGCGGAGCGGTCTGAGCGGTCGTCATGGGCCGCCTTTCTTCGTCGAGTTCCTGGGTGACCATGGCCGGTCAGCACATCCCCGCGGGCTTGGAGGCCCGGCAGACGTTGTGTTCGAAGGTGTTGTCCTTGCCGGCGTCCGTGTTGACGATGTCGGCGGGGGCGTTGCCCTCCAGCGTGTTGTCGGTGATCCGGTTCCGCTCGCTGGTGGTGCCCACGAAGCTCTTGAACAGGACGATGCCGCCCGACAGCGGCGAGTTGCCGGTGTTGCCGATGACGCGGTTCTGCGTCACCAGGGTGTCCTCGGCGCCGGTCAGCACGATGCCGGAACCCTGGAGCGCGTCGAGCCGCGCGGTCTTGGGGCAGGACTTGTTGTTCTTCACGACGGTGTTGTCCCGCACGGTCAGCGCGCCGGCCCGCGGCTTGTTCTCGTCGCCCACGACGAAGACGCCCGCGCAGTTGCCGGTGAGGTGGTTGCCCGCGACGGTGAGGTTCCGCAGGCGCCGGACGGTGATGCCGATCCGGTTGCCCTCCAGGCGGTTGTGCTCGACCACCGTCCCCCGGGTGTCCGCGGCGCCCGCCTCCTCCTTGACGGTGTTGGCGAGGAACAGGCCGGCGTCGCCGTTGTCCCGGGCGGTGTTCTTCCGGAACACCCCGCGCACCGAACGCTCCTGGGCGATGCCCCACACCCCGTTGCGCACCGCGGTCACGTTCCGCACGGTGAGCCCGTCGGTGGCCATGGCGAACACGCCGCTGCCGGTGAACCCGGTGACGGTGAGGGAGGCGACGGTGACGCCCTCGACGTCGTGGTCCTTCGTCCCGATCACACAGATGCCGTTGCCGGCCTCGGCGCAGGGGCTGCCGGCCTTCGTCGTGGCCGGCTCGATGACGGTCTCGCGGCCCGTGCCGCTCAGGGTGATCCCGGGCGTGCTCACCTTGACGCTCTCGCGATAGGTGCCGGGGGTCACCAGGACGGTGTCACCGGGTTCGGCGGCGTCCACCGCCCGCTGGATCGACTGTCCGGGAAAGACCACGTGGGTCATCTGGTGGGCGGCGACGGGCGGGGCGGCCCCGAACACCGCCCCGATGATCGCCGCGAGGCATGCCAGGTGGGAGATATGAAATCTCATCATATTCGGTACGGTATGACCCGAGAGGTCGCACATGAGCGGTATGGGCCGTCCGGGGGCGTGTCACGGGCCCTCGGTTCCCGGTCCGTGGAGGTGATGCCGAGGGTGGTGGCGGGGGTCGTCGGGGTGGCGAGCGTCCGCGTCGACGGCTGTCCGCTCGCTACGGGTTGAGGACGACCTTTCCGGCGACGGTCCCGGACTCGGCCAGCCGCAGGGCCTCGGCGGCGCGGGCGAGCGGCAGCCGGGCGGCGATCTGGGCGGTGACCTCGCCGCGCTGGAGGGCGGCGAAGACCTCGGTGAGGTCGGCGCGCAGGCGGGCCCGGAAGCGGTTCTTGGCCAGGGCGCGCCCGGCCCACACGTTGTAGAAGAAGGCGCGGCGGCGGTTGGGCAGCGCGTTCCACAGCCACACCCGGCCCAGGAGCTTCAGCACGGGCCACTGCCGGGAGCCCTCGGCGTCACGGGTGGCGGCGCTGCCGTACGAGACGAGCGTGCCGCCGGGGGCGATCAGGCGCCAGGAGTCGACGATGCCGCGGCCGCCGACGTGGTCGAAGACGGCATGGACGCCCTCGCGCGGGGCGAGTGCGCGGATCCGGGCGGCGAGGTCGTCGGCGCGGTAGTCGACGGGCACGACGCCCTTCTCCCGCAGGGCGTCGTGGTGGCGGGGGGAGGCCGTACCGATCACGTGGGCGCCCGCGGCCCGGGCGAGCTGGACCAGGACCGAGCCGACGCCGCCGTTGGCGCCGTGCACGACGACCGTCTGCCCGGCGCGGACGCGGGCCTTGCGGTGCAGCATCTGCCAGGCGGTGATGCCGTTGACGACGAGGGTCTCGGCCTCCGCGGCGCCGATGCCGTCGGGCACCGGCACCACGTCCGCCGCGTCGACGAGGACGTGGCTGGCCCAGCCGCCGACCTTGACCAGGGCGGCGACGCGGGTGCCGGCCAGGTGCGGGTCGACGCCCTCACCCGTCGCGAGCACCGTGCCGACGAGGTCGTAGCCGGGGACGAAGGGGAACGGCGGCTGGTCGTAGTAGCGGCCGCGGCGCATCTGCTGCTCGGCGAAGGAGACGCCGGTCGCCTCCATCCGGATCACGACCTGGCCGGGGCCCGCGGCGGGCACCGCTCCGTGCCGGATCTGCAGCCCCTCGGGCTCGACCTTCCCCGGCAGGACGACCTCGACGAGTCCTTCGGTGTTCATGACGACCTCCACACAGACGATTGACTGCCGGCGTTGTTATGCGCCTTCGCTTTCGTTAGAAGTTATAACTACAGAGTACGGAAGTGTCAATAACTTCAGTGATACCCTCTAACCATGGTGAATCCGGAAGCGAAGACCCCGCGCGAGCGCTACCGCGCCCAGGTGCGCACGGAGATCAAGGCGCACGCGTGGGAGCAGATCGCCACGGCCGGCGCGTCGGCGCTCTCCCTCAACGCGATCGCCAAGCGGCTCGGCATGAGCGGACCCGCCCTGTACCGGTACTACGCGGGGCGCGACGAGCTGATCACCGAACTCATCAGGGACGCGTACCGCAGCCTCGCCGACACCTTCCGCGCCACCGCCGCCCGGCCCGGCGCCGACGTCAGCGCACTGGCGGGCGCCCTGCGGACCTGGGCCCTGGAGGACCCCCAGCGCTACTTCCTCCTCTTCGGCACACCGGTCCCCGGCTATCACGCGCCGGACGACATCACCGCGATCGCGTCCGAGGTCATGGCGGCCATCCTGGACGCCATCGCCGGGCAGCCGTCGGGCGGGCCGGTGACGCCGTTCGCCGCCCACCTCGAAGAACACCGGGACTGGGCGGGCGACCACCCCGCCCCCGCCGCGACCCTCCACCGGGCCCTGACCTTCTGGACCCGGCTGCACGGCACCCTGTCCCTGGAGCTCGCCGGCCACTTCACCGGGATGGGGTTCGACCCCGCGCTCTTCTACGCCGCCGAACTGGAGGAGCTGACCGGCGGGGCGGGCCACGAGGGGATGTGACATTCGTCGTGTCGGCGCACTTCCGGCGCGTGCGGGGCGGCGCCGTCCGCCACGCCGGCGACGACCGCGGATCCGCCGTCACCGGAGGTCACAGGGGTGCGGGCGGCCGGCGCGGGAGGTAGGCCGCACCCCGGGCATCGCAATATCTGTGCCCACCGAATGAGATATAGGGCAGGGGTCCGGCGAGTATTCCTGGAAACGCCGACCCACGCCAAATCATCACCCGCGCACGGCCGATCGCAGCGTGCTACTGTCGATCTCAGTTGCAGGTGTGGTTGCCAAAAGGTTCATTTCCGACGGGCTAATCAGCACGGCGACACGGAATTCACGCAGGGTGATTTCCGAAACCGCCTCCGAAGGAGATATGACATGGCTACTGGCACCGTGAAGTGGTTCAACGCGGAAAAGGGCTTCGGCTTCATCGAGCAGGACGGCGGCGGCGCCGACGTCTTCGCCCACTACTCCAACATCGCCGCCCAGGGCTTCCGTGAGCTGCTGGAAGGTCAGAAGGTGTCGTTCGAGATCGCGCAGGGCCAGAAGGGCCCGACGGCCGAGAACATCGTTCCCGCCTGACACCGGCACCGCCGCGCATAATTTCGCAGCTGGGGCCCGCACCTAGGGGTGCGGGCCCCAGCTCGCGCATTTTCGGGCGCATCACACATCACCTCCGGCTCGTTCTCGCGATTCTCAGCGCCGCTCATCGGCTGCGGGAATTCCTTGATACGTGCCGCATCAAGGAAGGCTCCGCAATGAATCGCACACGCTCAAATCCCACCCGAGGCCGCTCCGGCGGTTCGCACCGTGGTCCGAGGACCTACGGGAATCGGCAGACCGTGTCGGGCGAGTTCGCACCGCCCAGGACGACCACGCCCGCGCTGCCCGCGGTCGAGACGTTCGCCGACCTCGCCATGCCCGGACAGCTGCTGGCCACGCTGGGCCACGAGGGCGTGACCGTGCCGTTCCCGATCCAGGCGGCGACCCTGCCGAACTCCCTGGCCGGCCGTGACGTCCTCGGCCGCGGCCGCACCGGCTCGGGCAAGACCCTGGCCTTCGGCCTCGCCACCCTGGCCCGTACGGCGGGACGCCGTGCCGAGCCGCGGCAGCCGCTCGCGCTGGTCCTGGTCCCGACCCGCGAGCTCGCCCAGCAGGTCACCGACGCGCTCACCCCCTACGCCCGCTCCGTGAACCTGCGCCTGGCCACCGTCGTCGGCGGCATGTCCATCGGCCGGCAGGCCGGTGCGCTGCGCGCCGGGTGCGAGGTGGTCGTCGCGACGCCCGGGCGGCTCAAGGACCTCATCGACCGCGGCGACTGCCGCCTGGACGACGTGGCCGTCACGGTCCTCGACGAGGCCGACCAGATGGCCGACATGGGCTTCATGCCCCAGGTCACCGCCCTGCTCGACCAGGTACGGCCCGGCGGGCAGCGGATGCTGTTCTCGGCGACCCTGGACCGCAACGTCGACCGCCTGGTGCGCACCTACCTGCACGACCCCGTCGTCCACTCGGTCGACCCCTCCGCCGGCGCGGTCACCACGATGGAACACCACGTCCTCCATGTGCACGACGCGGACAAGCACCGGACGACCACCGAGATCGCGGCCCGGGACGGCCGGGTGATCATGTTCCTGGACACCAAGCACGCGGTGGACCGGCTGACCAAGCACCTGCTGAGCAGCGGCGTCCGCGCCGCGGCCCTGCACGGCGGCAAGTCCCAGCCGCAGCGCACCCGCACCCTCGCCCAGTTCAAGACCGGGCATGTGAGCGTGCTGGTGGCGACCAACGTGGCGGCGCGCGGGATCCACGTCGACAACCTCGACCTGGTCGTCAACGTCGATCCGCCCACCGACCACAAGGACTACCTGCACCGCGGCGGCCGCACCGCACGCGCCGGCGAGTCCGGCAGCGTCGTCACCCTGGTGACCCCCGGCCAGCGGCGCGGGATGAGCCGGCTGATGGCCGCGGCGGGCATCAGCCCCCGGATCGCCCAGGTGCGTTCGGGCGAGGAGGAGCTGAGCCGTATCACCGGGGCCCAGGCCCCGTCCGGTGTCCCGGTCGTCATCACCGCCCCGCAGCCGGAACGCCCCCGCCGCTCGGCCTCCTCGTCCCCGTCCCGGGGCCGTCGTGGGCGCCGAGGCCAGGCAAGTCAGGGCCGCCCCGTGGGCGAAGCGGCTCGCCGCGGCGCACCGAGGCGGACCGGCTTCGGCTCCGCCGCCTGACGCTGCGCCCCCCCCGGCCATGCACCACACCCCCCTTCCAGCAGGAGGCACCCATGACGCCGACCCGGACGCAGCACGCGGTCCTCGACAGGCAGGGGCCCGGACCCCGGGTCAGTGACGACATGACGGTCGAGGTGGCCCTGTCCCTGATGGCCGGTGCCCGTGTCGACCATCTCGTCCTGTGTGACGGGGACGAGCAGCACACGGGCCTGGTCACCCTGGCCGGGCTCGCCGTCTGGCGGGACAGCGCCGCCTACACGGACCGGCTCACGCTGCGGGACGTCGTCGGCCTCGCCGGCTGAGCCCTCTGGCTGCGGATCCTCCACCAGGCCCACGGGGCCCTGCCGACACTCGTCGGCAGGGCCCCGTCGTCGTTTGAGTTTGCGTTTTCCGAACACCAAAATCTCCTCTTGTCAGAGTAGACATTGGCCTCTGACAGGGTTACTGTTTTTCTCGTAGAGAAGGTCAAGCGAGACCCGGCAGACATGAACTGGCGGGTGGCAGTACCGCAGTACCCGTTCACAGGTAATCGGTTCGGAGCAAGGACGGAGGAGCAGACGCCATCAGGATCGCCCGGCCGAGGCAATCGGCCCGGGTACCGCAAGACCCCGGATTGGATGGTGGTCCCCGGTCACGCAGCCGCGATCCCCGCACCCCTCCCGTCACCGGGCCGGGTAGCGGACACAGAAGGTCGGCACAGCATGAGGGCCGACAGATGGTGTTGAATTCCCTTCGGGGCCCTGGTGCCGCACGGCATCGGGGCCCCTCGACGCGTTGCACAACGAGGTGACATGGCAGCAGATAATCCACTCGGCGATCGCCTGGACGACGACGACTACCCCGCGTACACGATGGGCCGGGCCGCGGAGATGCTCGGTACGACCCCGGGCTTCCTCCGAGCCATCGGCGAGGCCCGGCTGATCACTCCCCTGCGCTCGGAGGGCGGACACCGCCGGTACTCCCGTTATCAGTTGCGGATCGCCGCCCGTGCCCGCGAACTCGTCGACCGGGGCACCCCGATCGAGGCTGCCTGCCGCATCGTCATCCTCGAGGACCAGCTCGAGGAAGCACAGCGCATCAACGCCGAGTACCGCCGCGCCGCGAACGCCGCGGCCGACAACACCGGCTCCCGCGCCGGCTGACCCCGTCGACGGCCCGGCGGGGTGTCACCAGCTGATGGCGTCGTCCATCGACTGCTGCCAGTACGTGACCTTGAGCGAGTCGTCGACGTAGACGCCCTTCGCGGGCAGCGCCGGGTGGGCGCCCGTGCCGGTGCTCCCGTTGCCGGAGCGGCCCTGGAAGTACACGGTCAGGGACTTGGCGGTGCGGCCGTTCCCGGCGCTGCCGTCGGTGGCGGACAGGTTGACCGAGGCGTATCCGGACTCGCCCGGCGCGAGGGTGACCACCGCCTGCGGCTGCGAGGCTTCGATGACCGGGGGCACCGCCTGGGCCTCGCCGAAGCGGACGGCCGGGTAGCCGTACAGGTAGCAGCTCGTGCTGCCGGTGTTGGTCACCGTGAGCAGCATGTGGTTCACCGGGCGGGTCAGCGGGGCCGCGACCGTCCTCGTGGTGGAGCCCTCGCAGGTGACCGGCCTGGCGGCGGCGCCCGGGGTCTTCGAGACCGGGCTGGGCGGGGCGGACGGCGTGGCCCCGCCCACGGAGCCGGTTCCGGAGGAGCCCGTGGAGCCCGCCGGACCCGTGGCACCCGTCGAGGCCGGCCGGTCCGTACCGGCCGAGGGGGCCGGGGAGTGGGCGTCCGTGGCCGGAGAGGAGGCCGCGCGCCCCTCGTCCTGGGTGCCTGTGCCGTCGTTGCACGCGGTCAGCGAGAGCGCGGCGAGAACGGTGGTCGCGGCGGCGGCGACGAGACGGACGCGGGAGGTCTTGGACATGCTGCTGTACCCCTTCGGAGTTCGGGTGGCGGTGGTGATTGGATGACCGAAGCTTGTGAGGTGATCCGTCCCGACCGCCACGCCCAGCGGGCAGTTGGGGACGCTGGAACGCCGAAACGGGCTCTGAACAGGGGGAACGTGCCGACCCTGGAATGCGTGACCGGGATGCGCGGGGTGAGGGGAACGGGTGTCAGGGGCAACGGGGACCGAACGGACCGAGGCGTTCGCACGGCTGCTGCGGGAGCTCAAGGACCGGTCGGGGCTGAGCTACGGAACGCTCGCCAAGCGGCTGCACATGAGCACGTCGACGCTGCACCGCTACTGCAACGGCACCGCCGTGCCGGTCGAGTACGCCCCGGTGGAGCGACTCGCGCGGGTCTGCCGGGCCACACCGCAGGAGCTGGTGGAGCTGCACCGGCACTGGATCCTGGCGGACGCGGAACGGGGGCGCCGACCGGACCGGAGCGCGGCCGAGGACCCGGCGCTCGGGGCCGGTACGGACAAGGGCGGGACCGAGGGTGAGGGTGGGGGCGACACCGAGGCCGTCACCGGCACCGGCGAGCCGGAGGCCGAAGCGCCTCGTGCTTCCGCCGCCTGGCTCCGTCGTCGCCGCACCGCGCTGATCGCCTCCGTCGCTGTGGTCGCCGCACTGGGATCCGCCGTGTACGTCCTGCGTCCGATGGTCTTCCTGGCCGGGGACACCACCGTGCCGGCCGCCACCGGCACCCTGGACAGCCCGACCCCGGACACCGGTGTCGCCGGTCGGTCCTCCGCCACCCCGTCCGCCGACGGGAGCACACACGGACCGTCCGCGTCGGCCACCGGCTCCCGGCCCGCGACCGCCCGTCCCGGGGGCACCGGCACCGCGAACGGGGGCGGCAGGCAGGACGCGGACCGGCCCGCCGACGCCGTCCCGCTCACCGTCGGTGTCCGCCCCTACGTCTACGAGAATCCGTGCAGCCAGCACTTCCTCGTCGACAGCGAACCCGAGCA
The DNA here is from genome assembly GCF_029893805.1 of Streptomyces sp. SAI-135. Taxonomy (NCBI): domain Bacteria; kingdom Bacillati; phylum Actinomycetota; class Actinomycetes; order Kitasatosporales; family Streptomycetaceae; genus Streptomyces; species Streptomyces sp. SAI-135. The sequence goes on along the minus strand of NZ_JARXYP010000002.1, from coordinate 4,893,515 downwards.
GGTCGGCCCGCCGGCGACCGAGCAGGACGCACGGCGCTGGGCCGGTGCGTACGGGGCGGTCTCCTCGGGCGAGCAGCGGATCGCGCTCACCGTCCAGGGCACGGGTGACGGGACCGTCGTCCTGAACGCCCTGCACGTCCGCTTCCTCACCAAGGGCGCGCCGCTCGCCTGGAACGACTACTCGATGGGCGTCGGCTGCGGGGGCGGGGTCGGCACCAAGTCGTTCGACATCGACCTGGACAACGGCAGCCCCACGGTCACCGTGAAGAACGGCCAGCGCGACTTCCCGTACAAGGTCAGCGAGTCCGACCCGGAGGTCTTCTACATCACCGCCCACAGCGCGGCGCACGACGTCCGCTGGGACCTCAGCCTCGACTGGTCCAGCGGCGGCCGCAGCGGCACCGTCCACATCGACGACGCGGGCCGGCCGTTCCGCACCAGCGCCGACGTGGGCCGCCCGGGCTACGACTATCCGCTGGGCGGCAGCGAGTGGATCGAGCGGGTGGGCGGCTGATCCGGACCTCCGCCGCGGTTCACAGCAGTTCGGGCTGCGGCTGCGGGGACCGCGTCGGCACGGTCGCCGGCTCCCACCGGGCGACGGTCCGCAGATAGCCGTAGATCACCGAGCCCATCGCCAGCAGGAGCAGCGGCCCGGCCAGCCAGGGGTACTCGGCCATCCGCACCGGCAGGAAGCGGTACGACACCAGGAGCGCGGCGAAGACCGCCGTGCCGTAGGCGGTCAGTTGGAGCCCGGACCGGTCCCAGCCGCGGTCGAAGGAGCGCACGCCCGCCTCGATGGTGAGGGTGAAGACCACACCGGCGACGAGGTCCACGCCGTAGTGGTAGCCGAAGCCCAGCGTGGCGGTCAGGGTGGCGATCAGCCAGAAGGTGCCCGCGTAGCGCAGGGCACGGGGGCCCGTGCGGGAGTGGATGAAGATCGCGACGGCCCACGCGGTGTGCAGGCTGGGCATGCAGTTGCGGGGGGTGATCCCGTCGAAGGGTATGGAGTGCGGGGCGGATATCGGCGGCGGGGTCTGCGGCCACAGGTTCGCCACCGCCCAGTGCCCGTCGCTGGGTATCTGCGGCGACCACAGGGCGATCGGCGCCCAGTGGTCGGTCCCGGTGCCGTAGGCGAAGACCGGCCCGACCACCGGGAAGATCATGTAGATGGCCGGTCCGAGGAGGCCGATCAGCAGGAACGTGCGCACGAGGTGGTGACGCGGGAAGCGGCGCTCCGCCGCCACGTCGCGCAGTTGGTACAGCGCGACGACCACCGCGGCCACCGCCAGCTGGCCGTAGATGGTGTCGAGGAAGTTGAAGCCGATCGCTCCGGTGGCCGTGACGATCCGGCCCATGATCCACGAGGGGTTGCCCAGGGCGTGGTCGGCGTTGGCCAGATAGGGGTCGAGGACCAGGTGGCGGCTCTTCGCGGTGATGAGGAGCCAGGTGTCACCGGTCTTGCGGCCGGCCACCAGCAGCAGGCCCAGGCCGACGCCCTTCAGCAGCAGGACGCGTTCCGGGCCGGTGCGGCGGGTGAGGGCGACGACCGCGCAGCCCACGATCACCCACAGCGCGCCGTTCCCGAAGGGGTGGCCGTGGGCGACCTCGATGTCGAACAGCCACCGGAACAGGGCGAAGGCCAGGTCGATGCCGATCGCGGTGCCGATCGCGACGAACCGCTGTCGCCAGGTCAGCACCACCATCATCAGCGCCAGGCCGGCGTACAGCAGGGGGCCCGACTTGGGCGGGCACACGAACTCCCGCGCCTGGACGGTGAGCGGCCCGGGCAGACCGTAGCCGCGCGCGACGCACTCCATCGCGACGAAGAACCCGAGGGCCACGACGGCCGCCACGGCCCAGAGTCTCGCCCGCGATCGAACCCGCGGTGGCATTTCCATCAATTTCAGCCAGTTTCACTAGATGCCCGTCAGAGAACCGCCCGCCCGACTGGGGAAGAGGGAAGGATCGCGGTCCGGGTTCCTGTGTCCCCCCTGAGACCCGGCTCACCGAAGATGCAGGGTATGACATGGCGGCGGTAATCGAACACCGCGCTGCGGTGGTGGGTTGGGTGCGCGTGTGGCGGATCACGATGCACGGCGGGGGTGATCCTCGGGAGCTTCGGGCGGATTCAGAAACCTGATGTCGTGGCGATATATTTTCTCACTTCTCGACGCCAGAACTGCACCCCTGCCGTATCGTCGTCCCGGAGGCCAGGCCTGTCGGGGCCCTCCGCCCGGACCCGTTCGGACGAGGAGACGCGCCGCGCGCCGGACGAATAACTGTCACGGCCGCGACAGAATCGCGGGCAGGGCGCGGCGAAGTTTTCGGGCCGGTCGCCGCCAGGATTCCGGACAGCGTAGATCCGCCCACCTACCGTGTGTTACCGTGATAAAAGTTGCAGTTTTGGTTTCCGGAGAATTTCTCTGAAGTTCCTCGGCGTCTTTCCGGGTCTTCCGGAGGGGAGTCCATCGCGGCGACTCGGGGTCCGTACAGTGCGGGTCCCGGCACTGCCCCCTAGGGAGATTCAATATGGCATCTGGCACCGTGAAGTGGTTCAACGCGGAAAAGGGCTTCGGCTTCATCGAGCAGGACGGCGGCGGCGCTGACGTGTTCGCGCACTACTCGAACATCGCCACCTCCGGCTTCCGCGAGCTTCAGGAAGGCCAGAAGGTTACCTTCGACGTCACGCAGGGCCAGAAGGGCCCGCAGGCCGAGAACATCGTTCCCGCCTGACGCTGACGCGTATCTTCACGGCTGGGGCCCGCACTCTTGGGGTGCGGGCCCTGTCCATTGCTCGGAAGCATCCGATTGACTCGAACAATCTGATTGTCTTCGTTTCTCCCCGGCTCTTTCTTGCGAATTCTCGTGCGGTTTCGCCGCGCCCCGGAGGAATTCCTCGACACGTGCCGCACGCATCGAGGAAGGGTTCCCCTCCCATGAATCGCACCCGCCGTACCGGGAACAACGGCACCACCACCGGCCGCCCGCGCTCCCGCGCCGTGAGCCACCAGCGCTCCCGCCCGGCCGCCGCGCCCCGCGGCGAGTTCACCCTCCCCACCACCCTCACCGAGGCCCTGCCCGCGGTGGAGGCGTTCACCGACCTCGACCTGCCCGCGCGCATGCAGGCCGCGCTGGTCGCCGAGGGAGTGACCACTCCCTTCCCCATCCAGGCGGCGACCCTGCCGAACTCCCTGGCCGGCCGTGACGTCCTCGGCCGCGGCCGCACCGGCTCGGGCAAGACGCTCGCCTTCGGTCTGCCGCTGCTGGCCCGCCTGGACGGACAGCGCGCCGAGCCCCGGCACCCGCTCGCCCTGGTCCTCGTCCCCACCCGCGAGCTCGCCCAGCAGGTCACCGACGCGCTCACCCCCTACGCGCGGGCGCTGCGCCTGCGCGCGGCCACCGTCGTCGGCGGCATGTCGATCGGCCGGCAGGCATCCGCACTGCGGGCCGGCGCCGAGGTCCTCGTGGCCACTCCCGGCCGGCTCAAGGACCTCATCGAGCGCGGCGACTGCAGCCTGAGCCAGGTCACCATGACCGTGCTCGACGAGGCGGACCAGATGACCGACATGGGCTTCATGCCCCAGGTCACCGCCCTGCTCGACCAGGTGCGCCCCGACGGCCAGCGGATGCTCTTCTCGGCCACCCTCGACCGCAACATCGACCGGCTGGTGCGCACCTACCTGCACGACCCGGTGGTGCACTCGGTCGACCCGTCCGCGGGCACCGTCACCACGATGGACCACCACCTCCTGCACGTCCGGGACGACGACAAGCACGCCACCGCCACCGAGATCGCCGCCCGCGACGGCCGCGTGATCATGTTCCTGGACACCAAGCACGCGGCGGAGCGCCTCGCCAAGCACCTGCTGTCGGTGGGTGTACGGGCCTCGGCGCTGCACGGCGGCAAGTCGCAGCCGCAGCGCACCCGCACCCTCGGCCAGTTCAAGGACGGCCAGGTGACCGTCCTGGTGGCCACCAACGTGGCGGCCCGCGGCATCCACGTCGACGACGTCGACCTCGTCGTCAACTTCGACCCGCCCGCCGATCACAAGGACTACCTGCACCGCGGCGGCCGGACCGCACGTGCCGGCGAGTCCGGCACGGTCGTCACCCTGGTCCTGCCGCACCAGCGGCGCGCGGTGGACCGTCTGATGTCCGACGCGGGCGTCACGGCGCGGATCACCCGGGTCCGTCCGGGCGAGGCCGAGCTGAACCGCATCACCGGCGCCCGCACCCCCTCCGGTGTGCCCGTCACCCTGCCCGCGCCCGCGCCCGCCGAGGCCCCGAAGCGCTCCGGGTCCGCGGGACGCAACCGCAGCAGCCGCTCCGCGCGGGGCCGCCGCCGCTCCACCCCCACCAGCCGATAGCCGTACGACCGACTGACGGGGCCGGTGGCCCGGCCGCCGGCGTCCCGTCGAGAAGGAGACGAGCAGGGCCGCACCCTGGCCGTTCTCACCGTCACGTCCCGACCGCTCCCCGTGGAGGCACCATGCGCATCGTCATCGCACGTTTTCCCTTCGACCTGACCATGAGCGAGGTCGAGAGGTCGATGGACGGCGTCCAGCCCGAACCCGCCACCGGCCTGTGCGTGACCGTCGGCCCCCACGTCTACCCGGTCAAGCAGGTCGGCCAGGTCATCACCCGGCAGGACCGCCGCGACTTCACGGCCAGCGAGGTCGGCCGGGCCCTGACCCGGCTCGGCTTCACCTGCCACGAGGTCCAGCCGCCCCGCCAGGAAGCCTTCAACGACCCGGCGGCCTCCCTCCCCTGGGCCGACACCCCGCTGGGCTGACGTCACCGGGCGCACGGCGGCGGTCGCGGCCACCGCTCCCGCCCGCCGCCGTGCGGTGCCCGGGATCATCCCGTTCCGCTGCCCGCGCCCGCCGCCTCGTGCAAGACTGCGGCTCCTCACGGCAGCGCCGCCGTGTTCCTCCCCTCATCGCGCGCCGGCGACCGCCGTCGCTCGTCATCGCTTGAGCGGGGAGCCGCGCGGCGCGACGCTGGGAACATGCACATCAGGGGCGGCACACCCGGAGGCACCGTGAAGGGACGCGTACCCGAGGACCTCGCGGTCGTCGTCGACGCCGACGGGACCATCGCGGTGTGGAGCGCGGGGGCGCATCAGCTGCTCGGGTACGAGGCCGAGGACGTCGTGGGACGCCGGGCCGCCGGACTGCTCGCCGCCGAGCTGCCCCTGTCCGCGCGCCGCCATGTCGCCGAGGGCCGGCGCTGGGCCACCGAGGTCGCGCTGCGGCACCGGGACGGCGGCCGGGTCGTCGTACGGCTGAAGGGGACACCGCTCGCGGACGGCGAGGGCAGGCGGCCGTGGCTGGTGACCGCCCCCGCCCCCGAGCACATGGCCGGGCCCGTCGAACCGGACGCGGAGGCCCTGTGGGACCTCACGCTCGCGCAGCTGCCCGTGCCGGTGGCGGTCTACGACACCGAGGCCCGGCTGGTGTCGGCCAACGAGGCCATGACCCTGGTGATGGGCCGCAGCGTGGCCGAGATGCGCGGACTGACCTTGTGGGAGATGGAGCCGAAGCCGCCCTTCGACGAGTACGACCGTCTCCAGCGGGAGGTGCTGCGCACCGGCGAGCCGATCTTCCACGAGAACTACGGACAGGCCCCCGGCGAGGTGCGGGGCCACGCCTGGTCGATGTTCCTGTCCCCGCTGAAGGACGCGAGCGGGGCGGTGCGGGGCTTGTCCGCGGCCGTCTTCGACACCACCGAGCAGTACTGGGCCCGCCGCCGACTCGCCGTCCTCAACGACGCGAGCCTGCGCATCGGCAGCACCCTGGACGTGACCCGGACCGCCGAGGAACTGGCCGAGGTGGCCGTGACGGGCTTCGCGGACTTCGTCACCGTGGACCTGCTGGAGTCGGTGGCGCTCGGCGAGGAACCGGAGCCGGTGCCGCCGGACCGGGCGGTCACGGTACGCCGTACGGCACAGCGGTCGGTCCTCGACGGCTGCCCGGAGTCGGTGGTCCCCACCGGTGAGCAGACGTTCTACCCGGTGGACACGCCCCCGATGCGGGCCCTCATCGGGGGTCGCGGCACCCGTCCGGCGGCCGGGGACCCCGGGATGCGGGAGTGGGTGGAGTCCTCCCCGGCCCGTGCCGAGACCGTCGCCAAGTACATGATCCACTCGGTGATGATGGTGCCGCTGCGGGCCCGAGGGGTCACCCTGGGCCTGGTGCACTTCCTGCGGCACCGCACGGCGGAGCCGTTCAGCGAGGACGACCTGCTGCTCGCGGAGGAGATCGTCGCGCGGGCCGCCGTCAGCGTGGACAACGCCCGCCGCTACACCCACGAACGCCGTACCGCCCTCACCCTCCAGCGCAGCCTGCTGCCCGAGCGGCCGCCGGACCTCGCGGCCATGGACGTGGCGTACCGCTATCTCCCGGCGGGCTCCGGGGCGGACGTGGGCGGGGACTGGTTCGACGTCATCCCGCTGTCCGGCGCCCGGGTCGCCCTGGTCGTGGGGGACGTGGTGGGCCACGGCATCCACGCCTCGGCGACGATGGGCCGCCTGCGCACGGCCGTACGGACCCTCGCGGACGTGGACCTCGCCCCCGACGAACTCCTCACCCAGCTCGACGACCTGGTCGTCCGGCTCGACCGGGAGGAGGGGCCGGACACCCGCGACCGGGCGGGGGAGGCCCCGGCACCCGGTGAGGTGGGGGCCACCTGCCTCTACGCGGTCTACGACCCGGTCTCCCGCCGGTGCACGATGGCCCGCGCCGGCCATCCGCCGCCGGCCGTGGTCACCCCGGACGGCGAGGTCCGTTTCCTGCACCTGCCGACCGGCCCGCCCCTCGGCCTCGGCGGCCTGCCGTTCGAGTCCGTCGAGGTGGAGCTGGCGGAGGGCAGCCTGCTCGCCCTCTACACCGACGGCCTGGTCGAGACGGCCGACCGCGACATCGAGGTCGGGCTGAACCTGCTGCGCGGGGCGCTGGCCGACAGGGCGGGTCCGCTGGAGGAGACCTGCGACGAGGTCCTGCGGGCGGTCCTCCCGGCCCGCCCCGCCGACGACATCGTCCTGATGCTGGCCCGCACCTCCGCCCTGGACGCCTCCCAGGTCCGCACCTGGGACCTCCGGCGCGATCCGGCGGCGGTGGCACGGGCCCGGAAGGCGGCGAGCGAGCAGGTTACGGCGTGGGGCCTCGGGGAGGCGTCCTTCGCGACGGAGCTGATCGTCAGCGAACTCGTCACGAACGCCGTCCGCTACGGCGAGGACCCGGTGGTCCTCCGGCTGATCCGTGACTCGGCGCTGATCTGCGAGGTCTCCGACGGCAGCAGTACCGCTCCGCACCTGCGACGGGCGCGGGCGTTCGACGAGGGCGGACGGGGACTGCTGCTGGTCGCGCAGATGGCGGAGCGGTGGGGGAGCCGGCAGACGGCCGGCGGCAAGACGATCTGGGCGGAGCTGGGGCTCGCGGACGATTAGCTCGTGCGGGTTGCCCGGTTCCCCGGGGCCGGCAAAACGGAACGGTGCATTCACCCGCCTGTGCGACGATGCGCCCGTGAACGCACCCTCCAGCCCTTCCGCCGGCGCGACCCCCACGGAGCCGGCCCCCAAGTCCCCCGGACTCACGGCGGAGTTCAAGGACGCCGTGACGTTCCGGGCCTTCGGCCTGGTCCTCGGCGGCCTGCTGGTCCAACTGGCCTTCATCCTCTCGTACGTCGGCGCCTTCCACTCCCCCGTCCCCCACCGCATCCCCGTGGCCGTCGTGGCCCCCCAGCAGGCGTCCGCGAAGATCGTCGCGCAGCTCAACGCGCTGGACGGCGACCCGGTGACGGCAACGGCGGCGGCCAGTGAGGCCGTTGCGCGCGAGTGGGTCATGACGCGGCGCACGGACGCGGCCTTCGTGTTCAACCCGAAGGGCACCGAGGACACCCTGCTCGTCGCCTCGGCGGGCGGCCCGTCGGTCTCCCAGACGGCCACTCAGATCGCCCAGAAGATCGAGGCCTCGGAGAAGCGCCGGATCACGGTGACGGACCTGCGCGCCCCCAACTCCGGCGACGGCCGCGGCATGACGTCCTTCTACCTGGTCCTCGGCTGGGTGATCGGCGGCTACCTCACCGCGACCATCATGGGCATGGCGTCCGGCTCCCGCCCGGCGAACCGTCCCCGCACCCTGATCCGGCTGGCGGTCCTGATCCCGTACGCGGTGGTGTCGGGCCTGGCCGGGGCGGTGATCGTGGGGCCGGTGTTCGACGCCCTGGGCGGCCACTTCTGGGCGCTGAGCGCCATCGGAACCCTGACCGTCCTGGCCTCGGCGACCACGGCACTGGCCCTGCAGACCCTGTTGGGCCTGCTCGGCACGGGTCTGGTCGTCCTCCTCTTCGTGGTCCTCGGCAACCCGAGCTCGGGCGGCGTCTACCCGGCCCCCCTCCTCCCCGCCTTCTGGAGCGCGATCGGCCAGGCCCTGCCGCCGGGCGCCGGCACCACCCTGGTCCGCAACACGGTGTACTTCTCGGGCCACGCGACGGCTTCGGCCCTTTGGGTGCTGGGCGCGTACGCGGTCGGGGGCGCCGTGCTGGCCTGGGGGGCGTCCTGGTGGCGGGAAGGACGGGGGGCTGCGGCGGGGGCGCAGCCGACGGTGACCGTCTGAGGGGCGGCACGGCTTTGGGCACGGGGTGCCGCGCATGACGGCATGCGCCGACACGCCGTCCGTCACCGGCACCGCGCGGCAGCGTCCCGCAGGCCCGTCCCCGGCGGTTCGGCGCGGACGCCTTCCCGTAGTCTCCAGGCGGCCCGGAGTCGAGTCGGATTGCGGCCGGGACGACGGCCGGCCCGTACAGGCCGTACGGGCGGTCAGTGCGGGCCGGGCTTATGTCGCCGTCGCCAGTGCCGGGCTCAGGGGCCTTGTCGGGTGGGCCCTTTTGAGGAACGGCTTTTCGATGGCGTAGTGCGACAGAAGGGCCATCAGCAGGGTCAGTACAGCCGTCGCCGCCAGTCGGCCCTCGTTGACGCCGAGGGAGGCGAGGAGGCGTACGACCGGGTAGTGCCAGAGATAGATGCCGTAGCTGAGGTTGCGGCCCACCCAGGACAGGGGGGTGAGGGCCAGCAGGCGGGACAGGCGGTCCTCGGGGCGCAGTTCGAGGGCTGTGACCAGGCCGGCGGAGAGGACGGCCACGGCGAGGAAGCCGATCGTGTACCACGCGGTCGTCCAGGCGCCGAGGTCCTCGGTGACCGGTACCTGCCAGGCCACCAGGCCCAGCAGGGCGAGGGCAGGCCAGGCGAGACGGGCTGACCAGGTGCGCAGGAGGGCCAGACGGGGGTCGTCGGCACGCAGGCGGGCCAGGGCCACGGCCACCAGGGCGCCCGCCAGGAGCTGGTCGGCGCGGGTGTCGGTGCCGTTGTAGATGCGGTGGGCCGCGTCCGGGTTCCACAGCACGCAGCGCCAGAGCAGCGGAAGCACGCACAGGGCCGCCGTGCACAGCAGGACCGTACGGGCCTTCAGGCGTCGCAGGAGCAGCAGCAGGACCAGCGGCCACAGCAGGTAGAACTGCTCCTCCACGCCCAGTGACCAGGTGTGCGCGAGCGGAGCGGTGAGCTCGGAGTAGGGGCCGGGTTCCATGGCCCGTACGACGTTGGTGAGGAAGGCGGCCGTGAGGCCGGCGGCCTGGAGGGAACCCCGGAAACCCCACAGGGTGGTCGTCGACGCGATCAGCACGCAGAACGCGCACACGGCCAGCATCGCGGGGACCAGTCGCAGCCATCGGCGGCGGTAGAAGGAGGTGAGGGAGATACCGCCGCGGCGCACGTACTCGGCGATCAGCAGCCGGGTGATGACGAAGCCGCTGATGGTGAAGAAGACGTCCACGGCGACCGCGCCGCCGGGCAGCAGGTCGGGCTCCACGTGGTGGACGACGACCAGCGCGACCGCGAGGGTGCGCAGTCCGTCCAGGCCGCTCACCCGTCCGGTGCGGGACACCGCGGACGGAAAGCCCCGGCTCGCACGGGGTGCGACCGGGGCGGGTGGTCTGCGGGCGCCTGCCTCCGGGTCCGCTCCTCCCTGTCCTTCCTGCTCCGTTTCCGCCGCGGCCGTCGAGTCCGGTGCCTTCGCCGTGAAAGAGATCTCTGCTCACCTGCCCGCTGAATCGAGTGATCCCGGTGCGCCTAACCGGAAATCACGCTCGCATGCGTCGCTGGGCGTCGGCTGTGCCGAATCACCGCTGGAGCACAGCGGGAACACAGGAGAACAGGGGCACCGGCCCCGGGCGGGTGGAGGAGCTAGGCCGCTTCCGGCCGCGGGAAGGTCTCGTCCTCGTCGTCCCCGAAGTCCGGGGCCTTGAAGGGGTTCGTGGTGGGGGGCGGCAGGGCCGCGGGGGTGTGCTGGGGCTGCCCCTCGGGGGCGGAGAACAGCGAGGTCAGATCGATGGGAGGGTCCTTTCTCCTACAGCTTGGTCATCTTCGAGTACGGGCTCAGGATCCGCATCTGCGACGAGCCGAAATCGACGAGCACCGCGATTCCGTCCTCGACGCCGATCACCCGGCCGAGTCCGTACATGTCGTGTGTGACCTGGTCGCCCACGGCGAAGTGCTTGGGAGCGGGTGCGACCGGTGCCTTGAAGGGGCTGGTGGGCAAGTGACGCTTCGGTGCAGCAGGCTTTGTCATCCTCCTCAGTATGCGCCTACGGCCGCCCGGCCCGCGCCGTCTGTCCAGGACCGATACGAACACGCAACGGGGCCGGAGGCCGCGGGACGCGTCGCGAAGATCGCCGTAGCGGGTCCGGCAAGGGGCACCGCCGGCGTCCCCCAGGGAGCCCGCTGATCAAGAGGCAGGTAAGAACCCGCTGGCCAGGGGCAACTTTCGGAGCGGGGGCGCGGTCCAACTCGCGGCCGGTCCCGATCAGGGGCCGGGGTCCTTCTGTCCCATGTGGGGGATGTCATGAGTTCTGTGTCCGTCGGGCGCGTGGTCGCGGGCGCGTTGGTTCTCGCCGGGCTGGGGAGCGGGGTCGCGGTGGCCGACGACGCGCCCGGTGACGGGCTGGAGATCCAGGCGCCGTACGAGCAGGCGGTCGTTCTCGCTCCCGGCGACGGCGGCGCGGCGCAGTACCGGTCGATGGCGCTCGGGCTCCAGCACTACAACAGCGACTACACCGTGACCGACGGGCGGCTGACCGTCGACGCCTCCGGGCTCGCCGGGGTCGCCGAGATCGCCTGGCCCGACAACTGCGCGCCCGACGCGGCCGGCACCGTCGCCGTCTGCGACACCGGTGACGTGCCGGTCCGCTACAGCCCGCAGGTGCAGCTGAGGCTGCGGGCCGCGGCCGGAGCCGCCGTGGGCGCGCAGGGCGCGATCGAGTACTCCGCCACGGCCACCGGCGGCCCCGCCGGCACGCTCACCGCCGAGAAGTACTCCGCGGAGACCTTCGTGACCGTCGGCTCCGGCCCCGACCTCGGCGTCAGCGCCCCGCAGGACGTCTCCCAGGTCACCCCCGGCACCGACCTCACCGTGCCGTTCTCCGTCACCAACACCGGCAACGAGACCGCGCACGGCTTCACCGTGCAGATGTGGGCGACGTACGGCCTCGACGTCACCACCCGCTACCCGCAGTGCACCTACACCGGCCCGGACGACGCCGACGCCCCGTACCCGTCGATGACGTACGTGACCTGCTCCTTCGGCACCGACGTGGCACCCGGCGCCAGCGTGGAGCTGCCCGAACCGCTGCGGCTCGCGGTCACCGGCCACGCGCTGCACGAGCGGTTCGACTACGACGTGGCGCCCGGCGGCGCGGCCACCGACCTGGACAGCTCGGACAACGGCCGCTCCTGGCACATCGACGCCGTCAACACCGCCGACTTCGCCGTGCACGGCACCGACCCGAGCGGCGCGCAGGGCGAGACCGTGGCGGCCGGGTTCCGCTTCGTCAACCGCGGGCCGGCCTGGGTCGCCGACGTCGCCTCGGGGGACCCGGTCCCCGCGATCGACTACTACCTCCCGCCGGGCACCACCGCCACCTCCGTGCCCGACACCTGCCGCACCGTCTCGTCCTCCGCCGGCGACCCGGCGGTCCCGCACTACGTCTGCACCCTGCCGACCTGGACCCGTCCCGACCTCAAGGTCGCCTTCCCGTTCCGGCTGCGCGTCGACCAGGTGATCCCGGACGCCGAGGGCCGGGTCGTGGTCCGTCCCTACGACGGCAGCGCCGCCTTCGCCTTCGACCCCGACACCCGGAACAACACGGCCGAGGTCGTCGTCAACCCGTCCGCCTGACGACGGCGGCCCCGGTGAGGGGGCGGGCTGGAGCCGGCCCCCTCATCCCCGTACGCTGCCCATCTCCGCCATGAACCCCGCGGGGTTGCTCTCGAAACCCCGGATCAGCGGCGCGAAGTGCCAGGCCCCGGAGGCGTCCCTGGTGAACTCGGCGATCGTGGCTGCCGTGGCGTCCGCGACGCCCGCGAAGTCGTCTTCCAGCAGATGCCGGTAGCCCTCGACGACGAGCACCCCCGCGTGGGAGAGGTCGGCGAAGGTGCGGGGGCCGCCGGTCTGGTGGATGGCGACACCGACCACCACCCGGCCGTAGGCGGACGACAGGCGCTCGAACTCCAGCTCCATCACCTCGACGTAGCCGAGGCCGAGGCCGGTCTCGCTGTGCCGGGTCATGTTGATGGTGCCGTCCGGTGAACGGCTCTCGGTGTGCACGACGTACGCGGGCCGCCCGTACGGGTCATCGGTCGCGTAGGTCGCGGCGACGATGTCGAGGTGCCGGGCCGGTTCGCCGTAGGGGCTCGGATCCCACTTGAGCCGTACCTGGACCTTGCCGAGTCCCGCACCACCGGCATGCATCGAACCGCTCCCCGTCGGAGTTCCCCGGGCCCCGTCTGCCGAGCCCGCTCGCCGAGCCCTTGCTGAGCCCACTTGCTGAAGTATGTGCTCCGGCCGGCTCCTTGATGCCTTCCTGACGGTTGTCTCCTGGTCACGTCTCGCCCAGGAAGCCGTCAGCCGGCCGCCGCTCCCGACCTGCGCCAGATGTCCGCCGTCTCCTCGGCGGCGCCGGGCGCCACGAGCAGCAACGGCTGGTTGTGGGAGGGCAGTTCGGGCAGGGCCACCGCTCCTGCCTCACGCGCGATCAGCAGTGCCGGGAGCCCGTCGACCGCGTGGAAGCCGCCGATGGCCGCCGCGGTGGCCCGGCCCGCCGCGACCTGCGCGAGGGAGAGCGCCGTCGACCCCATCACGCGCACCGTGCAGTGCCGGTCGGCGAGTTCGGCGAGGAGGGCGTCCATGCCGGGCCAATGGGCGTGCGCGGCCCACTCGGTGAGGAAGACATGGCCGGTGAGGGTGGTGTGGGCGGCCGCGTGCACCCGGGTGCCGTTCAGATACGCCCCGCGGCCCCGGACGGCGGTGAACGTCTCGCCCCGCCACGGGTCCGCCACCACGCCGAGCAGCGGGGTGCCGTCGGCGGCGGCCAGACCCAGCGAGAAGGAGCACCAGCCCAGCGAGTGGGCGTAGTTGGTGGTGCCGTCGACCGGGTCGACCACCCAGTGCGGGGCGCCTGGGGTGCCCTCCGTGGTGCCGTACTCCTCACCGACGATCCCGTGGTCGGGGAAGGTCCGCCGGAGCACCTCGCGGGTGCGGGTCTCCACCGCCTCGTCCGTGGCGGTCACGATGTCCGCGGGCCCGTCCTTCTCCCGCACCTCGGCACCCGGGTCGCGGGGGCGCCGGATCGTCTCCGCCGCCCAGGCCGCGAGGTGCGTCGCGACCTCCAGTGCCCGGTCGAGATCCACGTCAGCCATGCCGGCCACCCTACGGGCCCGGGACCCGGCGGCCGGCGACCTCCCGGTGAACCCCGGACGGACCCAGTCCTACGGGGAGGTCCCGCCCCTCAGGCCGTCTCCTCCCCGCTGCTCACCGACGGTTGCAGCGGCAGGGCCGTGCGCACCTCGAAGCCGCCCTCCGGGCGCGGTCCCGCCCGCAGTTCACCCCCGATGGAGTGGGCGCGTTCGCGCATGCCCATGACGCCGAAGCCCTTCGGGGGCACGACCGGTCCGGGGGCCGCGGTGGGCGGGCCCTCGTCGGTGACGGTGATGAGGAGACGGGAGCCGTCGTAGACGAAGCGGACGTGCGCGGTCTGGGTGGCCGCGTGCTTGGTGACGTTGGTGAGCGCCTCCTGCACGATCCGGAACGCGGTCAGGTCCACGCCCGGGGACAGGGGCTGCGGCTCGCCCTCCGTGGTGACGGTGACGGTGATCCCGGCGGAGGCGCACGAGGAGACCAGTTCGGGCAGCCGGGCCAGGCCCGGGGCCGGTTCCAGCGGGGCGCCCTCGTCGTCGGTCTGCCGCAGCAGGCCCAGGGTGGCCTTCAGTTCGCGCAGTGCGGAGGACGTGGTGCCGGTGAGGTCGTGCAGGATCTGCTGGGTCTGCCGGGGGTTGGCGAGCGCGAGGTGTTCGGCGGTGCCGGCCTGGGCGTTGGCGAGGGCCAGGTGGTGGGCGACGACGTCGTGCAGCTCCCGCGCGATCCGCATGCGTTCCTCGGTGACCCTGAGGCGCGCCTCCTCCTCCCGGGTGCGCTCGGCGTGGTCGGCGCGGGCCTGGGTGGCCTGGAGGTAGGCCCGCCGCAGCCGGGTCATGGTGCCGGCGGCGAGCGGGAACAGCAGCCAGAAGACCGGGCCGATGGTCCTCAGGAGCAGCGACACGTGGTCCATGGAGTCGGAGAAGGCCGCCGCGAGGGTCAGCACCAGCATGGTCGGCAGGCCGTAGGTGCGGAGGGTGGTCCGGTCGGTGAGGGTGGCCAGCCAGTACAGCGAGGCCATGACGGGGCCCAGCAGCAGGGGGGTGAGGAGGTACCCCTGGGCGATCACGATCGTGGCGCAGAGGGCGTTGACGACGACGGTCAGGCGGGGGTGGGTGCGGTGCAGGAGCAGGGCGAGGCAGGACACGCCCATGAGGACCACGGCCAGCCTGTCGTCGTCCGGCGGCGCGGCCCCGGGGAGGGTGAGCGAGGCGCCGAGGGACGCGGACCCCATCAACGCGAGGACCAGTGAGAGGTCGACGAGGAAGGGATGGCGCGCCGAGAACTCCTCCAGGCGGTGCGTGTAGCGCCGCTCCGGGCTGCTGGTCATCGTGCTCTCCGGTGGGTGGGCCTGGGCCCCATGGTGATCGAAGGGGGCCGCCCGTGTCGTGGTGGGGGATGGGAGTGCCACGGCTACGACCTCCTGCTCGGCGAACCCGAACCGGCCACGTGCGGCTCCGCTCGGCGGACTCGGACGGTACGTGCGGCTCCTACTCGGCGAACCCGGACGACTACGTGCGGCTCCTGCTCGGCGGCCTCACACCGGGTGCGTGCGGCTCCTGCTCGGCGGCCTCACACCGGGCGCGTGAGGCTTCGATCGGCGGCCTCACACCGGCCGCGTGAGGCTTCTGATCGGCGGACGCGAGTCGGCCCGCATGCGGCTCCTGGGCGGCGGGCGGGAGGCGGCCGCGTGCGGCCCTGCTCGGCGGGCGGGAGGCGGCCGCGTGCCGCTCCTGCTCGGGGGCGCGTGGCGGATCAGACGCGGGCCGCCGCCTGGTCGGGGGGCTCGCCCCGACCAGCCGGTGCCGCCAGCCGACCGACGAACAGGGACCAGACCAGCCCCCTGCCCCACCCGACCGGCGGGCGCCGCCCCATCAATCGGGTGCCGTCGCCCGGTCGAGGGGGCAGCCGGATCGGCCGCGTGCCGCCGGCCGACCGATGGACACGGCACGGACCAGACCCGCGCCATCTCTGGCTGGCGGGGGCGCCTCGACCAACAGCCCGCTGACTCCTGGCCGGCGAGCGCGGCCCGACCAACCGCCTGCCCACTACTGGCCGACGGCCGCGGCGCGAGCAATCGCGGGTCGCCACCCAGGCGACGGTTACAGCCCGCATCAGACCTGTGCCGACACCTGGCCGACAGGCCCCACCCCGTCCACCGCGAGCCGCCAGCCGGGCGACAGCCACGGGCCGGGTCAGACGTGAGCCGTTTCCTGGGTGGTGGGTGTGGGCTCGGGGGTGGTGGGGGGCCTCGTGAGGGCCTCGCCCTCGACGTCCACGTGGGGCAGGGTCCGGTCCAGCCACTTCGGCAGCCACCAGGCCCTGTCGCCGAGCAGGGCCAGCACGGCCGGTACGAGGGCCATGCGGACCACGAACGCGTCGAGCAGGACGGCCGTGGCCAGGCCGAACCCGATCATCTTGATCATGGAGTCGCTCTCGCCGATGAACCCGGCGAACACCGCGATCATGATCAGCGCGGCGGCCACGACCACCCGGGCGCTGTGCCGGAAGCCGGAGGTCACCGCCTGGGCGGGCGTCTCCCCGTGGACGTAGGACTCGCGCATCCGGGAGACCAGGAAGACCTCGTAGTCCATGGCGAGGCCGAAGACGATGCCGACCAGGAAGATCGGCATCAGGCTCATGATCGGGCCGGTGGTCTCCACGCCCAGCAGCGAGGCGCCGTGCCCCTGCTGGAAGACCACGACGACCGCGCCGAGGGAGGCCAGGACGGAGAGCAGGAAGCCGAGGGCCGCCTTCAGCGGGACGAGCAGGGACCGGAAGACCACCAGCAGCAGCACGACCGCGAGGCCCACCACGACGACCAGGTACGGCACCAGCGCGGACTGCACCTTCTCGGAGATGTCGATGTTCAGCGCGGTGGTGCCGGTGACCTCGAAGGTGGCGCCGGTCGCGGACTCGACGCCGGGGCGCTCGCCGCGGATCGTGGTGACCAGGTCCTTGGTCCTCTCGTCGGTCGGCGCGGTGGACGGCACGACCGAGAAGACGGCGGTGTCCCCGCTCGCGTTGAAGCGGGCCGGGGAGACGGACACGACCCCCTCGGTCGCGCCAATCTCGCGGGCTATCGTCGAGGCCGCACCCTTGGCGTCGTCGTCGCCCTTCGCGTCCACGACGACGGTCAGCGGGCCGTTGAAGCCCGGCCCGAAGCCCTCGGCGAGCGCGTCGTAGGCCCGGCGTTCGGTGGTGGAGGTCGGCTTGGCCTCGTCGCCGGGCATGCCCAGCTGGAGGGAGGTCATCGGCAGCGCGAGCGCGCCGAGGCCGACCACGCCGAGGATCAGCACGGGCAGCGGGCGGCGCAGGACGAACCGGGCCCAGCGGGTGCCGCCGTTGTCCTTGGTCTCCTCCTCGACGCGGCCGCTCCTGCGGGCCTTGCGCCTGAGGACCGCGTTGGGCCAGAACCCGAGGAAAGCGGGGACCAGGGTCAGCGCGACGAACACGGCCACGACGACCGCCCCGGCCGCGGCCAGGCCCATCTTGGTGAGCATCGGGATGCCGACCACCGAGAGCCCGGCGAGGGCGATGACGACGGTCAGACCGGCGAAGACGACCGCGGAGCCTGCCGTGCCGACGGCGAGGGACGTCGCCTCCTGGGGCGTCCGGCCGTTGGCGCGTTCCTCTCGGTAGCGGGAGACGACGAACAGGGCGTAGTCGATGCCGACGGCGAGGCCCAGCATCATCGCCAGGGTGCCGGTCGTGGTGGACAGTCCGAGCGCGTCGGACAGGGCGAGGATCGTGGCCATGCTGACGCCGACTCCGATGATCGCGGTCAGCAGCGGGAGTCCGGCGGCGGCCAGGGAGCCGAAGGTGACGAGCAGGACGACCGCGGCGATGGCGACACCGATGATCTCGGCCGCGCCGCCCGCGCCACCGCCGTCGTCCATGGCGGTGCCGCCGGCGTCGACGGTCAGTCCGCTGTCCCGGGCCCGGTCGAGGGCCTGCTCCAGGTGGTGTCTGCTCGCGTCGGTCAGGTCGTTGGAGGCGACGTCGTAGGTGACGGTGGCGTACGCCGTGGTGCCGTCCGCGCTCACCGCCTTCGCCTGGAACGGGTTCACGGCGGACGCCACCTGTGAGCCGTCGGCCAGGTCGGCGACGGTGTCCTCGACGGCCTTCCTGTTGCCGGCCGCGGTGACCTTCTCGCCCTTCGGCGCGACGAACACGACCCGCGCGGTGGCGCCGTCGGCCGTGGCGCCGGGGAAGCGCTCCTCCATGAGGTCGAACGCCTTCTGGGACTCGATGCCCGGCATCGAGAACCCCTCGTCGGCCGCGCCGGGCGCCTTCAGGGCGCCCAGTCCGACGGCGGCCAGGACGGCCGCCCAGACCAGGGCGACGTACCAGCGTCGCCGGAAGGCCAGGCGGCCCACGCGGTAAAGGAAAGTAGCCACGGCGGGGGATCTCCACATCTGGTGCCGAACGGTCCGTCCCAGGCTGTCGGGACGAGGGCGGCGATGTCGTCGTGCGCCTGCCGACAATCCCCCGTACTCGGAACGCAGTACGCGGCCCTGCCCGGGTAGGCCGCCGGGACGACGGCGAGGGGGCGGGAACCGGCGCGCGGGTTTTGCTGTGTTCTCTCTGTGAGACAACCAGTTCTTTGAGGCTTGACCAGCCCAAGGGGGAACAAGAGCAGTGAAGTTCAGACGACTCAGACTCACCGGAGCCGCGGTCGGCGCGCTCGCCGTGGCCTGGACCGCGTCCCCGGTCCCGGCGGCCGCGCAGGACACGACCGTGCCGACCCCGACCGTGCCGACCCTGACCTGGTCGGACTGCCAGGGCGGCTTCGAGTGCGCGAACGCCCAGGTGCCCCTGGACTACCGGGATCCGCAGGGCAGGACCATCACCCTGGCCGTCATACGCAAACCGGCGGCCGACCCCTCCCACCGCAAGGGCACGCTGTTCCTGCAGCCCGGCGGCCCCGGCAACTCCGGCGTGGACTTCGTCCGCAACAACCACGCGGACCTGCCGGCCGAACTCCGCGACGACTTCGACGTGTTCGGCTACGACGTGCGGGGCGTCGGCCGCAGCTCCCAGGTCGTGTGCTGGGACGACCCCACCTACAGCGGGGCCGTCACCGCCGCCAAGGGCGTGCCCGGCCCGGACGCCTACGAACCGGCCGTCCGGCAGGCCGCCGACTTCGACCAGGCCTGCCAGGACAACGCGGGCGACCTGCTGCCGTACGTCGGCACCCAGTACGTGGCCCGGGACATCGACCTGCTGCGCCAGGCGCTCGGCGAGCAGCAACTGACCTACTACGGGCGCTCGTTCGGCTCCTACATCGGTACGGTCTACGCCGCGATGTTCCCGCAGCGGGTCCGCGCCCTCGCGCTCGACGGGGCGTACGACCCGGAGAAGTACACGAACCGGCCCTACTCCTACGACCGGCCGCAGTACCTCGCCCTGGACGGGGCGATGGGCCGCTTCCTGGACTGGTGCCAGGCGAACCAGTCGACCTGCGGCTTCGGCGACGGCGACCCGCGGGGCGCGTTCGAGAAGCTGAAGGCCGACCTGGACGCCAACCCGGTACCGACGGCGAACGGCGGCCGGGCGAACGGTTACACCCTCGTCTACCGGCTGATGTTCAACATCAACGAGGGCAAGGTCATATGGCCCTCGTTCGGGGAGGCACTGCGCAAGGCGCAGCTGCGCGACAACACCTCGTTCCTGCTGCGGCCGCCGTCCCCGGCCAGCTTCGACTTCCTCAACCCGAACGTCGTGGTCGAGTGCGTCGACAAGAAGTACCCGTCCGACCCGGCCCTGCTGAAGCGCCAGGTCACCACCAACGCCCGGCTCGCCCCGCTGCTGGGCCCGGCCATGGCGTACGGCCCGCCCACCTACGACCACCAGCACGCCACGGCGTGCGTGCAGTGGAAGGGCGAGCACACCAGCCGCTACGGCGGCAGCTTCCACGCCAAGGGCTCCGCGCCGATCCTCGTCATCGGCAACACCGGTGACCCGGACACCCCGTACCAGGACGCGGTGGCCCTGTCCCGTCAGCTCGACAACGGCCGTCTGCTCACCTTCAGGGCGGAGGGGCACACCGCCTTCAACCGCAGTGCGTGCGCGACGGACGCGATCACGGACTACCTGGTGGACCTGAAGGTCCCGGCCCGCGGCACGACCTGCGCGGACGAGACCCAACCGCCCACATCCGAGCCCACGGTGGCGCCGCCCGGCACCACGCTCACGGAACTGCGCAACGGCGTGAGCGAGCGCGTCGACCACATCGGCTCGCTGCGGTAACAGGGTGCGGGCCCAGGTCTCGGGGAGGCCTGGGCCCCATGCCCCGGTGCGAAAACCGTCGGTCGATTCTCGTGGAAGTTTCGTGGATACCCCCCGGTAGATCAC
Source organism: Streptomyces sp. SAI-135 (assembly GCF_029893805.1). Taxonomy (NCBI): domain Bacteria; kingdom Bacillati; phylum Actinomycetota; class Actinomycetes; order Kitasatosporales; family Streptomycetaceae; genus Streptomyces; species Streptomyces sp. SAI-135. The sequence continues at coordinate 4,873,413 of NZ_JARXYP010000002.1, read as the reverse complement.
CCGGTGCACTCATTGCGGCCATAGCGGACTGATAGCTTCCGCGGCACCGGCCCGGGGGAGCGGCACGGCCGGTACCCCCACCCTTCTCCTTGAACGACCGGACGGATTCGTTGCGTACTTTCCGTGAAAGCGCCGGCGGAAGACACCGCTGGCGCGTCCCGAGAAGCCGGCGCGGCCGGATAGCGGCGGCCGGCGCGATGTCCGTGCTCGCGCTGGCCCTCATCGCCCCGCTGGCCTCGGCGGCCCTGACCGACCCCGCCGACCCCACGCCCGCCCCGACGGCGGACCACGTCACCGACACCTCCCGACTCCCCTCCGGCTGGCAGAAGTCCGGCGACCGGATCGTCACCTACGACGGCGACGGCACCGGACTGCACGTCCTGGTCGCCGACGCGGCCGACGCCTACAAGTGGCACACCGCGGCGACCCTGTCCGAGCCCGGCATCGACACCGACCAGTGGATCGGCCAGACCTGTGTGACCGGGTCCGGCGACCGCGCCGTCGTGGTCTACGCGCCCCGGCAGGCCGTCAACGACCAACAGGGCTTCCAGCAGGGCGCGTTCGCGGCCGTGGTCGACCTGGCGGACGGCCGGGTGACCAAGCTGCCGGAGCTGGTCTCCCTCGCTTACTTCAACCCGGGCTGCGGCGCCGGCGAACAGGCCGTGCTGACCCGTCCGCAGGGCGACGGCACCCAACTGCTCACCGTCGACGCCCGCAAGGCAGAGCTGGTCCGGCAGCAGACGGTCGCCGGACAGCTCACCTCCGCCGTGCCCTTCGGGAACGAGATCGCGGCCGCCCTGGGCGACTCCGTGGTCGCGGTGGACGCCAAGGGCACGACCAGCACCCTGGCCAGGACCGGCGGCACGCCGTTCCGGCTGGTGCCGGACGCGCACAACGGGCTCGCCTACCAGGTTCCCGCGGGGAAGAAGGTGCAGGTCCGCCGGGTCACCTCGACGGGCTCCGACCAGTTCCTCGGCTCCGGCGCGCTCGGCGCCCTCGCCGTGCACGGCAACGGCGGCCGGGTCTTCGTGACCGGCACGGACGCCGAGGACACCGTACGGACCCTGCCGAAGAGCTGGCGGTCTCTCGACGTGCCGGCCTCCGCCGAGGTCTCCACCACCGGTGTGCTCGCGCTGACCTCCGTCGGCAACGGCACCGAGGCCGCGGGCGGTCGCAAGGCGGCCGCGGACATCGTCCCGTCCGTCGGGATCGGCGCGGTGCTGCCCGGCAGCGACAGCAGCGTCGAGTTCACGGTGCAGCCGAGGATCTCCGCGAGGTCGCAGGGAGCCGAACAGTCCCCGGCGCTGTCCGACGGCGTTCACACCGACAGCGTCACCCCGGGCGACGACGACCCGTCGACCTCCACCACCGACCCCGACCGCGCCTGCGCCGTCACCCGCAACGACCCGACCCTCCAGTCGCTCCAGCCCTCGACCGCGCAGGCCGAGTGGGCGACGGACCTCGCCGTGCAGGGCAAGCTCGACGTGCGCCGGCGCAGCGGCTGGAACGGCAGCGAACTCCCGTCATACACCCCGCAGGGCCTGTTCCCGTCCACCCCGCTCAAGGGCGGCGGCCGGGTGCCCGCGCAGATCATGCTCGGGGTGCTCTCCCAGGAGTCCAACCTGCTCCAGGCGAGCTCCCGCGCGGCAGCGGGCGAGAGCGGCAACTTCATCCAGGGCGGCTACTACGGCAACGCCGGCAGCGTGCACACCGTCAACTGGGCCGCCGCCGACTGCGGTTACGGCATCGCTCAGGTGACCAGCGGCATGGCGAAGGCCGACACCGCCTACACCGCCGAGCAGCAGCAGGCGCTCACCGTGGACTACGCCGCCAACATCGCCGCGGGGCTCCAGATCCTCCAGGACAAGTGGAACCAGCTCCACGACAAGGGTCTGCTCGTCAACGGCGGTGACCCGAAGTACCTGGAGAACTGGTGGCTCGCGCTGTGGGCCTACAACAGCGGCTTCAACCTGCCCAGTTCGACCGACGCCACCGCCCCCTGGGGTCTGGGCTGGTTCAACAACCCGGCCAACGGCCTCTACCCGGCCGACCGCAGGATGTTCCTGTCCTCCGGCTACGACGACGCCCGCAACCCCAATCTGTGGACGTACCCGGAGCGGGTGCTGGGCTGGGCGGCCTACTCCCAGCAGAAGACCGACCCGGCGACCGGGGCGACCGTCCGGGCGTTCACCGTCGGCGACTGGCCCGCGGGCGCGCCGGCCGCGGAGCCCGCGCACGACACGTTCTGCAAGCCCGCGGTCAACGACTGCGACATCACCAAGCCCCGCAAGGTCGCCGGCTCCAGCCAGCCCGAAGGGCCGTGCCAGCGGGACGACTTCAAGTGCTGGTGGCACCAGCCGGTGAACTGGACCGACTGCGCGGCGACCTGCGGCACGGAGGTGCTGAGGTACCAGGCCGGTGACCCCGAGCCGAAGGTCGCGGCCCCGCACCCGGCCGCCTGTTCATCCGCCCTCCCGGCGAACGCCCTGATCGTGGACGACGTGCCGAACACGGTGAAGTTCCGGGTGGGGTCCGCCAACCCCTGTGCGGGCAAGCGGAACTGGACCAGCCGGGGCACACTGACGTTCACCTTCGGGTCGGCACAGCAGAACGGCGCGACCGTCTACCCCTCGAAGATCGACTTCCACCAGCTCGGCGCCGGCTTCGGCGGGCACTTCTGGCTGACCCACACCCGCGTGCCGAGCTACACCGACTCGGTGGTCACGGGCACGTGGACGCCGGACCGCGAGGTGATCGGGTCGGCGGAGGTGATGGTGCACCTGCCCGACCACGAGGCCAACACCCCGTCGGCCACGTACCGCATCGACCTCGGTGACGGCACGGTCGTGGAGAAGACGATCTCCCAGGACACCGGGGGCAGGAACGCCTGGGTGTCGCTGGGCTCGTACGCGTTCAAGGGCACGCCGAGTGTGTCGCTGAGCTCGGCCACGGCTGACGGGACGGGGGATGCGTCGATTGCTTGGGATGCGTTGGCTTTCGTTCCCGTGAAGGGGTAAGCGAGCGCCACGACGGTCGTCTCCCGGCTGACGCGCCGTCGTGGCTGGTCGCGCAGTGCCCCGCGCCCCTTCAGGGCGTTGCCGAACCGGAAGAGTTCCTGAGCCGCCCGTCGTCAGTCCCCGGACTGACGGCGGGCGTTCCCGTGCATGCACTCCTGGACGTGCAGAAGCCGACGTGGCGCTGCCCCGGCCCCACACCGGCGGTACCGCCGGGGGACTCACCCCAGAGCGGTCCCCGCCCGCGCCGCCGCCACGAAGGCCGTGATCAGGGCCGGGTCCTTGACGCCCCGGCTCGACTCCACGCCGCTGGAGACGTCCACGCCCCAGGGGCGGGTGACGGTCACGGCCTCCCGTACGTTCTCCGGCGTCAGACCCCCGGCGAGCAGCCACTTCTCGCCCGCGCCCGCGACCTGCTTCCTCGACCAGTCCCAGGCGATGCCGGAGCCCGGCACCGGGGCGTCCAGGAGGAGCAGGTCCTCGCCGAACTCCCCGCAGCGCGGCACCGAGTCACCGAAGGCGGCGGCGCGGATCAGGGTCCAGTCGCCCGTCGCGAGGGAGGCGTAGTAGTCACGGTCGTCGGGGCCGTGCAGCTGGACGGCCCCGATGCCGGACTCGGCGGCCACGGCGCGTACGTACTCCAGGGGCTCGCGGCGGAACACCCCCACCGTCAGGACGCTCTCGGGGACCCTCGCGGCCAGCCGTGCGGCCAGGGCGGGCTCGATGCGGCGCGGGCTGTCGGAGAAGACGAACCCGATGGCATCGGCACCGGCCTCGACGGCCGTCTCGACGTCCTGCTCGGTCCTCAGGCCGCAGATCTTCACGAAGAGCGTCATGCCGCCCACCGTATCCAATTCGCATCCATGAACAACGATCACATACGTAACCGTTGACGCGACCATGGCAAGCGCTTACCTTCCGAACGATACGTGCCCCCGTCGCCGCACACCATGGAGACGAACGATGCACCTGAGACCAGTCATCGCATCCGTCGGCCTCATCGCCGGCACGCTCGTCGCACTGTCCGGCACCACCGCCCAGGCCGCCACCACCCGCTACGAAGCGGAGACCAGCCCCGCCATCTGCACCGGAGCCGTCGAGACCGAGTACGCCGGCTACTCCGGCAGCGGCTTCTGCAACGGCACCAACGCCACCGGCGCCTACGCCCAGTTCACCGTGTCCGCCTCCGCGGCGCAGTCGGCGACCCTGAGCGTCCGGTTCGCCAACGGCACCACCACCGCCCGCCCCGCGGACATCATCGTGAACGGCTCGACGGTCTCGTCGGCCTCCTTCGAGTCCACCGGAACCTGGACCGGCTGGACCACCAAGACGCTCACCGTCCCGCTGACCGCGGGCAGCAACACGATCCGGCTGAACCCCACCGGCGGCAACGGGCTGCCCAACGTCGACTACCTGGACGCCGAGACGTCCGGCACCACGACCCCGCCGTCGAGCAGCGCCCTGTACGTGTCACCGAGCGGCACCGACAGCGCGGCCGGCACGGTCACCGCGCCCACCACGCTCGCCTCGGCGATCAGCCGCATCTCCGCCGGCGGCACGATCTACCTGCGCGGAGGGACGTACGCCTACTCCTCGACGGTGACCATCCCGGCCGGCAACAACGGCACCTCCGCCGCCCGCACCACGATCTCCGCCTACCCCGGCGAGACCCCGGTGCTCAACTTCGCCGCGCAGAGCGAGAGTTCCGCCAACCGGGGCATCCAGCTCAACGCCGACTACTGGAAGATCTACGGCCTGGTCGTCGAGCGGGCCGGGGACAACGGCATCTACATCGGCGGCAGCAACAACGTCGTCGAGCGCACGGTGACCCGCTTCAACCGGGACACCGGCCTCCAGCTGGGCCGGATGACCTCCTCCACCCCGGCGAGCCAGTGGCCGGCCAACAACCTGATCCTGAGCGCCGAGTCCCATGACAACGCCGACTCCGACGGTGAGGACGCCGACGGCTTCGCCGCGAAGCTCACCACCGGCACGGGGAACGTGTTCCGGTACGCCGTCTCGCACAACAACATCGACGACGGCTGGGACCTCTACACCAAGACCGACACCGGTGCCATCGGCCCGGTGACCGTCGAGTACTCGCTGTCGTACGACAACGGCACCCTCAGCGACGGCTCCCAGGCCGGCAACGGCGACCGCAACGGCTACAAGCTCGGCGGCGACGACATCGCGGTCGACCACGTGGTGCGCCACAGCATCGCCCACGCCAACGGCAAGCACGGTTTCACGTGGAACAGCAACCCGGGCACCATGGCGGTGTCGAACAACGTGTCCGTCGACAACACCGAGCGCAACTTCAACTTCGACGGCGGGACCTCGGTGTTCCGCTCCAACACCTCCTGCCGCTTCAGCAGCGGGACGAACGACCGGGTCATCGGCGACGCCGACAGCTCGAACCAGTTCTGGTCCGGCACCAACGGGTCGCGCTGCTCCTCGTACTCCGGCGCGCTGGGCTGGTCCTTCGCCTCGAACGGCAGCCTGGTGGTCACCTTCGGCGGCCGGCAGGTCACGCTGTAGGGACACGGGACCCCGGGCCGCATGCCCGGGGTCCGCTCAGGTCACTGCCGGGGCGCGGCCTGCTGCACGACCTCGAAGCTCCACAGCGTCGCCCCGGAGGCGGCGGGCCGGGGGCGCTCCCCGCGCTCCCCCTCGCCGCCTCCCCCGTGCGCGGCCTGCGCCATCCCGGACATCCACTTCTGGAACGACTCCTCGTCCCGCCAGCGGGTGTACACCAGGTAGGTGTCGGTGCCCTCGACGGGCCGCAGCAGCTCGAACCACTCGAACCCGTCCGAGTTCTCCACGGTCCCCGCCCGGGAGGCGAACCGCTTCTCCAGCGTCTCGCGCTGCTCCTCGGGGACCGTGAGTACGTTGATCTTGACGATGCTCATGCCGCAATTGTGCGCCAAGGGGCATCAGCGGGACATCAGCGGGCGGCGTTCCGCGCGGGCACCTCGCCCTTCCCGTCGACCACCGCGGTCCGCATCACGGCACTGGTGCCGGCCAGCGTCTCGGTGGTGATGCCCCGCTCCGGGTCGGTGAGGTAGAAGCGGGAACCGAGCAGCGCCAGGGTCCGCCTGTCGAAGATCCACTCGTCACGGGTCGCGAAACCCGTGTCGTCGAGGGTGATGGCGATACCGTGCCGGCCGGCCGCGTCGACGGCGTCGGGGATCTCGCGCACGCCGGGCAGCTTCGCGGCCGCCCGGTAGAACGCGGCGGCGTTGGCGGGCGGCATGATCGTGCCGCTGATCAGGCTGCCGATCAGGGAGAAGACCGCCTGGTCCGTCGTCTCGCCGTCGACCGGCCTGGCCTCCTTCCGCAGCCGGGCGAGCAGGGCGTCGGGGTCGGTGGGCAGGGACGCGAGCCACCGGTAGGTGGGATGGTCGACACCCTCCGGGACGGGCTCGCCGGCCTCGACCGGGATGAGCTGTCCGGGCATGACCGCGTCCTTGCCGCTGGCCCTGAGCCATCCGGTGGTCCGCAGCGGGCCCGGCTCCTGGGCGGTCCAGTGCTCCTCGGTGTGCAGTGCGCCGAGCTCGACCGGCCCGGTGAAGGTGCCCGTGTTCGAGCGGTCCAGGGTCCGCACGTACACGAACTGGTCGTCGCGCACGGGGATCGCGTCGCTCGCCATCGCGGCCGTCGCGATCCGGCCGAGGGTGCCGGAGGCGCTGGAGGCACGGGCCCGAGGCGGCTGCCCGTCCGTGGTCAGCGTGGCGAGCAGGGCTCCCGCCAGGGCCGCCGAGACCAGGGGGACCAGCACGGCCGGCCGGATGAGCCGACGCCGTACGGAAGGCTTCCCGGCTCGGTTGTCGTCGTCGATGCGCTGCATCAGTACGTCCTTGAAGTGATGGTGACGCTCCGGCGGGAGGTCCCATTCCGCCGGGGTCGACAGCAGTTCCTCGGCCTCGCTCATCGGGTCTCCTCCCGCAGGAACAGGGCCGCGAGCGCGGCCTCACTCTCCATCTCTCCGTGGCCCGTGGGCGGTTCCGCCTGCGCGCTCAGCCGGGCCAGCCGGGCGCGGGCCCTCGACAGCCGGGACCGCACGGTGCCGACGGGGACACCGAGGGCCTCGGCGGCCTGCCGGTAGTCCAGACCGGCCGACACGCACAGCGCGAACACCTCGCGGTCCTGCCTCCGGAGCCGCCCCAGGGCCTGGTGCACCACCGCGAGCCGCCGGGCGTCGTCGATCCGGCCCGCGGTCTCCTCGGCGAAGTCCTCGACCGGGCGCGGCTCCGGACTGCGCGCCAGGAAGGCGAGCCTGCGCCGCACGCCCCGGTTGGCGTTGTACGCCTTGTGCGTGGCGATGCCGAGCAGCCACGGTTTCAGCGAGCCGCCCTCCGGCTCCACGGTCCGTCTCGTCCGCCAGGCGGCGAGGAAGGTCTCGGACATCGCCTCCTCGGCCTCCGCCCAGTTCCCGGTCAGCCGCAGGGCGTGGTTGTAGACCGCTCGCGCATACCGGTCGTACAGTTCGCCGAACGCCGCCCGGTCGCCGGCCCGTATCCGCGCCCGCTCCGGTTCCGCCACCTCTGATTCCCTCACACCCGTAACGCTCCGCTCCCCGGCACCGAGTTCCTGTGCACTGGATCACATGACGCCTTCCGTGGAGCACCTACGCTGCGGTGTCATGGAACAACGCGAGGTCATGCAGAACGTCGTCGGCATCCTCACCGAGGCCCTGGAGATGCGTCGCCAGGTGCGGGAACACCCGGGCCGGCAGGCCTCGTTGACCGGGGCCGTCTCCGCTCTCCTCGTGGAGACCCTCCCGCGGATCCACCTCCCCGCCGACGCGAGCGGGCACGCCGCCGCGGACGCCGTGGTCGAGGAGCTGGGCCCCGCCATCGCGAGCATCGCCCACTGCTTCGCCTTCGCCTTCGTGCAGCTGGCCGAGGTCCACGACGAGGGCCGTACCGACACCTCCGCCGCGGACGTCCTGCGCCGCATCTCGCTCCAGTTCGCGAACGGGTCCGGAAAGGAGGCCGGCGAGTCCGGCTGAAAATTCCCGTGCCCCGACGACATCCGATCCGCCGCGAGCGACGAACAGTCCCCGGGGATGCACCGACGGGCTCCCGGGGCGACGAGGGAGGCACCGGGAGCCCGTGACGGAGTGCGGGGCGTGATCACCGCCTGGGCAGGCCCAGCCGCCCCCGGGTCGCGACCAGCAGGACCAGCGCGGCCGCCGTCGCCGCGAGCAGCACCGACCGGGCCGCGTCGCTCTCCTTCAGCGAGGGGAACATGCCGGACCAGGCGATCGAGAGGTAGTTGTTGACGCCGGTGTGCAGCAGCATGACCAGCGGCATGCTCTCGCCGGACCGGTTGAACACCCAGGTCATCACGCAGCTGAACGCGACCGTCATCGCCATGAACTGCACGGGCACCGTCCAGGACACCTGCGGCCCGCCGCCCCACTCCGTCAGGAACAGCGGCAGGTGCCAGGAGCCCCACAGCGCGCCGACGACGAGGGTCGCGGTCAGGGGACCGTACCGGCGCTGCATCCGCGGCATCGCGAACTCCCGCCAGCCGGGCTCCTCGGCGAGACCGGTGGTGATCATCTGGACGAGCAGTCCGGGCAGGTAGGCGGCCAGGACCGTCAGGGACGGCAGCGCGGGTCCGCGGCCGGCCAGGGCGACGGAGGCGAGGGTCAGCGCGGCCGGCACCGCGAGCAGGACGACCAGGTACCAGCGCAGGCCCACCCTGAACCTGGTCATCCTGGCCCGCCAGGTCCGCAGGCCCGCGCGTCCCTCCGTGATCCCGGTGACCAGCAGGGCGGAGGCGATCGGGCCGAGATAGGCGCCCGGCAGGACGCCGGTGAGCTGGCCTCCCGCGCGGCCGCCGGGGAAGACGAAGTGCCAGACGCCGAGGCCGTTCCCGGACAGGACGTACGGCGTCCAGGCCGCCCAGCTCAGTGCGAAGGCCAGAGTGAAGAACCAGGTCAGGGGGTTGCGACGGATACTGCCGCGCAGGCCGACGGTCTCCTGCGGAGCCGGTCGGGTCTCGATGCCGACGGACGCTTGGACACTCACCGCGGGGTCCCTTCCGAGGGGGCTGATGTGATGTGTCCAGCACACCGTCGCCGGGCCCGCGAATCATTGCCGCACAGGGCCCGATCGCTGTGCAGCAGGCTGTACTACGACCGTCGCCGCGCGTCCTCCAGATAGTGCAGGACGGCCGCCACGCGCCGGTCGACCTGGTCCGTGGGCGAGAGATCGAGCTTCGCGAAGATGCTCCGGATGTGCTTGTGCACGGCCCCGTCGGTCACGAACAGCCGCTCCGCGATGGCGCTGTTGCCGAGCCCCTCGGCCATCAGGGCGAGCACGTCCTTCTCGCGCGGGCTCAGCCGCTCCAGCCGCACGTCCGCACGGGAGCGGGTGAACAGCTGGGCGACGACCTCGGGGTCGATGGCGGTGCCTCCGGAGGCCACCCGGCGCAGCGCGTCGAGGAACTCCTCGACCCGGCCGACCCGTTCCTTGAGCAGATAGCCCAGCCCGCCGACCCCGCCGGTCAGCAGCTCGGTCGCGAAGCTCTGCTCGACGTAGGCGGACAGCACGAGGACGGCCAGGCCGGGCCTGCGCCGCCGGGCCTCGACGGCCGCGCGGACCCCTTCGTCGGTGTGCGTGGGCGGCATCCGGACGTCGAGGATGGCCACGTCGGGCTTGTGGGCGTCGATGGCGTCGAGCGCCCCTTCGGCGGTGTCGGCTGTGCCCACCACGTCCAGGCCCTCGGCCCGCAGCAGCAGCGCGAGCCCCTCGCGCAGCAGGGGATCGTCCTCGGCGATCACGATCCGCATGGCAACTCCGCTTCCAGGATGGTGGGGCCGCCCGGCGGGCTCGTCAGGCGGAGGGTGCCGTCGTGGGCGGCGACACGGCGGCGGATGCCGCTGAGCCCGGAGCCGGCGTGCTCGTCGGCGCCGCCCCGGCCGTCGTCCGTGACCCGCAGCAGCAGCCGGGCACCGGGGGCGCGGACGGTGACCGTGGCCCCGGACGCGCCGCTGTGCTTGGCGATGTTGGTGAGCGCCTCGGCGACGACGAAGTACGCGGTCGCCTCGACGGACGCGGCACACCGGCGCGGCACCTCCACGTCGACCGTGCAGGGCACCGCGCTCTGGGCCGCGAGCCCGGTCAGCGCGCCCGCGAGCCCCCGGTCGGCGAGCACCGGCGGGAGGATGCTGCGGGAGACGGTCCGCAGTTCGGCCAGCGCCTGTTCGGCCGCGGACTGGGCCCGCTCCAGGAGTTCGTCGGCGCCGGCCGGGTCGCGGGCGACCATCCGGCGGGCGGCACCGAGCAGCACGGTCACCGTGACGATCCGGTTCTGGGTGCCGTCGTGCAGCGACCGCTCGATGCGCCGCAGTTCGGTGGCGTGGGCGTCCAGCGCGGCGGCCCGGGTCGCGGTCAGCGTCGGCGACCCGCAAGGAGAGGTCGGCGTCGGGACCGGCCGACAGGAGCCGGCGTCCCGGGTCCGCCTGGAGCCGTGCCATGCCGGGGGTGAGCCCCAGCAGGATGGCGATCCAGCCCACGCCGAGCAGGCACACCGCGAGGGCGTCCGGCCAGGAGTGGGCGACGCCGATCCCGATGGAGGTGGCGGTGGCGTCCTTGGGGGCGAGGCGCCAGTACAGCGGGAACATGGTGTCCCGCAGGGCGAGCACCGGCAGGATGAACCCGAGCAGGCCCAGCGGCAGGCCCACGGCCAGGTGCCGGACCAGCCACAGCAGTTCGCGCCGGGTCGTGGGGTCGCGGAGGGCGGCCCGCAGCCGCGCCGGTGGTGGCGCGGGGGCGATGACCTCGGGGCCCCAGCGGGCGAGGCGTACGCGCTCCATGCCGGCCAGGGCGTGCAGCACGCGCACCCCGCCGGGCGCCAGCAGCAGCCACAGCAGCACGAACGGTGCGAGGACCGCCGTACCCAGTCCGGAGACCAGCTGGCCGAGCGCGGCGGCCGCGGTGGTCACGGTGCCCACGACAAGGCCCCTGAGGTCGGCGGTGGTCATGCGAACCCTCCTCGGGCCGGAGAACAACGACCCTAGGCGGACGGCGGGTGCGCGGACAGGCCGGGAGGCGGAAAGTACAGCCTGCTGTACCCCTGACCGGGCGGAACGCTGGATCGTGCGGACCGGGTGCCGGCTCGTAGCGTCGGTACCACCGAGACCGACCCGTCCACCTGGAGCGCACCGTGAAGCTTCTTCTCTGGCCCCTGCTCGTCCTCAGCGTGCTCGGCAACGCAGTGGCGTCCTTCACCCCGGCCGACACCGCCGTCCACCTGGCCTTCGGCACGGTCACCGCGCTGACGGCCACCGCTCTCGTCGTACGGCGTCTGCGCACCGATTCCTGATCACACGCCGGACGGCAGGCGGGGCGCCTACTCGAGGCCGATCGCCGCACAGTCCGCCGCGTACGGGGCGGTGCAGATCTGCTGGACGGTGTAGACGTCGTCCTTGATCACCGTCTGCTTGATGTTGTCCTTGGTCAGGGCGACCACCGGCACCAGCAGCGAGGGGATGTCCTGCTGGGTGGGGCTGTCCACCTTGTCGCGGATCAGCGCGTCGAACTGCAGGCCGCGGCCCTGGACCTTGTACACCGCGATCTGCGCCGCGTTCGTCGCCTCCAGCAGGAACGACTTGTACACGGTCATGTACTGCTCGCCCGAGACGACCCGCTGCACGGCGGCGAGGGTCGCGTCCTGCCCGGTCACCGGCGGGATCCTGGTGGCCCCCGCCTCCTTGAGCTCCGCGATGACCGCGCCCGCCATGTCGTCGTTGGCGGAGTACACGGCGGCGATGTCGTTGAGCCCGACGGAGGCGATCGCCGCCTTCATGTTGGCCTTGGCGACCGACGGCAGCCACTCCCGGGTGTCGTACTGCTTGGCTATGACGACCTTGCCGTTGAGCTCGTCCAGCGCGCCCTTCTTGAACAGGGCGGTGTTGGGGTCGGCGGGCGAGCCGTTCATCATCACGACCTTGCTGGTCTCGGCCTTGTCGCCGAGCGCCTCGGTGATGGCCCGGCCCTGCACCTCGCCGACGAGTTCGTTGTCGTGCGAGACGTAGGCGTCGATCGGGCCCTGGGCGAGGCGGTCGTAGGCGATGACGGGGATGCCCGCGTCCTTCGCCTTCTGTACGTCAGGACCGATCGCTTCGGCGTCGACCGCGTCCACCAGGATCACGTCCACCTTGTCGGCGACCATCTGCTCGAACTGCCGGCTCTGCCGCTTCGCGCTCGCCCCGGCGTTGGCGTAACTGACCTTGCCCTTGCCGTGGGTGAGGGTCGCCACTTCCTTCTTGATGAGGGGGTAGTCGAACCGGTCGAAGCGGCTGGTGTCCCGGTCGGGCAGCAGCAGGCCCAGGGTGATGTCGTCGCCCTTCTCGGGGCTCACCGCGGTGTTGCTGTCGCCCACTCCGCAGGAGGTGAGCACGAGGGCCGACACGCAGACGGCCATGACGGCGGGGACGGTACGCATGGCGATCCTGTGGGGGTGGGGGGCTGTCACGTAGGCGCAACAGTAGGTGCCCTCAATCCCGATCAAACGCCCTGACGGTTTCCTTCAAGGGATCACCACCCGGCGTCCTCAACTGGGCTCCGATGTGCACAAGTTGTACGTCGGTCAGGGCGCGGACCATGAGGATCCCGGCCACGGCCGCGCCGACCACGGCGAGGTCGGCGACCAGCAGTGTGCCGACGTCGTGGTAGGCGCGGGCGACGACGTCGTCCGTGTCTCCGTCGTACATCAGCCCCACCCCGGTGACCATGCCGACCAGCCACAGCGCCCACCACACGTTCACCACGACGGGCAGTCTGCGGCCCGGGGCGCTCTTGTGGTGGATGTCGGCGACGATGCCGCGCGGGATCCACAGGTTGGCGAGGGGCACGATCCAGGAGACGTACACCCAGACGCCGGCGTAGCGCGGGGGCTCGCCGGACAGGGCGCGCGCGTTGTCCCGCATCCGTCCCAGCCAGCCGATGAACAGAGCCGCGCACAGCAGGGTGAGGACGCTTCCGGCCGTGCTGACCAGGTGGTACGAGTCCTCCAGGGAGGTCGGCGGCCGGTGCCGGCCCTCGCCCTGGTCCGGCGGCCCCGAGGCGGGCTCCCCGGCCACGGCGAGCCGGACGTGCCACACGGCCCGCACCGCCCAGGCCGCGCCGGCGAGCCCGAGTCCGGCGACGGCGAGCCGGGCGGAGCCGCCCACACTGCACAGAGCGGGCCGGACGGTGTTCTCACTCACGGGGTCCCCCTTCGGAAGCATCACGTCACCCGGTCATCGTCGCGGACCCGGTGATCGGTTCACGCCGGAGGCGTCGAGGTCTCGAAGCCCTGCTGCCGTGAGGCCGCTTTGCCGTGAAGAAGGCCCGCGGGGCGAGGATCGTGGGAGCCATGGACGAACAGCGATACGACGTGTGGGCGTCCGGTGCCGCCTACGACCGTTACATGGGCCGCTGGAGCCGGGCGGTCGCGCGCGCGTTCACGGCGTGGCTCGGGCGGCCGGACGGGCTGCGCTGGCTGGACGTGGGATGCGGGACCGGGGTGCTGTCGGCGGTGGTGCGGGAGCGGTGCCGGCCCCGTCTGGTCGTGGGCTGCGACCGCTCCGAGGGATTCGTCCGGGCGGCGGCCCGGACCTCGGTCGTCGCGGACGCGATGGCACTGCCCGTCCGGGACGGCGCCTTCGACGTGGCGGTCAGCGGTCTGACCCTGAACTTCCTGCCCGACCCCGCGGCGGCCGTCGCCGGGATGGCCCGCGCGGTCCGGCCGGGCGGCGCTCAGGTGGCCGCGTACGTGTGGGACTACGCGGAGGGGATGGGCCTGCTGCGGCTGTTCTGGGACACCGCCGCCGAACTCGACCCGGCCGCAGCCGAGTTGGACGAGGGGATCCGGTTCCCCGGCTGCCGTCCCCAGCCGCTGCACGACCTGTGGACGGCCGCCGGACTCGCCGACGTGGTCGTGCGCGCGATCGAAGTCCCCGTCGTGCTCGCCGACTTCGCCGACCTGTGGGGCCCCTTCCTCGCCGGCCAGGGCCCCGCCCCGGGCTACGTCACCGCCCTCCCCCCGGCCGCCCGCGACGAACTGAGAGAGGCCCTGCGCACGGCGGCCCCCACCGCCCCCGACGGCACGATCCCCCTCTCGGCCCGAGCCTGGGCCGTCCGCGGCCGCACCGAATGACACCCGCGCCGCATCGGGAACCGCCCCAACTCCCCCCGCGTCTGAAGGAGTTCGAAAGGCCGAGGAGTTCGGCCGCACTCTCAGGGGGACTGTATGAGCACGAAGAGCGGGCCTCAGCGCTATCCCGGCGCGAGCCGGGCGAACTGGTACCAGGACGACTTCGGCGGGGACGCGATGGAGGTCAACGTCGTCGTCCTGCACACCACCGAGGGGCGCACCCTGCCCACGTACTCCGGCGGTGCCCTGGCACCCAACCTCACCGCGGTGCCGGACCTCGCGGCGAAGAGGCTGCACTGGTACCAGCACTTCGACATCGAGACCTCGTCCCGTGCCCTGGCCAACCTGCGCGGCGGCGTCGAGACCAACACCCTCAACGTCTGCCAGGTCGAACTGGTCGGCACCTGCGACCCCGCGATCCACGGGAAGTGGAAGACCGCGGGCAAGGCCCACATCTACTGGCCGGACGCCCCCGACTGGGCCCTGCGGGGAGTCGCCCGGTTCCTCGCCTGGATGCACGAGGAGCACGGCGTACCCCTTGCCGGGCCCGGCGCGTGGCCCGCGTACCCCTCGTCGTACGGCAGCAAGCACGGCCAGCGCATGTCGGGGAGGAAGTGGGAAGCGTTCAAGGGCGTGTGCGGACACATGCACGTGCCCGAGAACAACCACGGCGACCCGGGCGCGATCGACTTCCCCCGGCTCCTCAAGTACGCCAAGGCCGACCTCGACGTCGACGACGGCAACACCCCCGAGACGCCCACCAAGCCGAGTGTCCCGGCCTACCCGGGCCGCAAGTACTTCCGCGCGGGCGCCACCAACGACCATGTCCTGCGGCTGGGGAAGCAGCTCGTCAAGCGCGGTTTCGGGGACCACTACAAGGTCGGGCCGAGCCGCGAGTGGGGCGAGGCGGACCGGCTGAACGTCCGGGACTTCCAGAAGTCCCGCCCGGAACTGCGCGGGGACGCCGACGGCTACCCCGGGCCGCTGACCTGGCGCCTGCTGTTCTCCTGACCGCGTGCGTGATCCGGGGCGGCCGCACAGCACCTCACGCCCCGGTTACGTTTCGCTCAACCTCTGGTTGCGGAGCGGTGAGCGGGCGACGATGGGCGCATGACTCTGGCCGAGCGTGCCCTGGAGCGCCTGGAGACGTGGTCCGACCTCAGCACGGGCCTGCCCAGCTGCGGAGCGGGCCTGGCGCTGCGTTCCGCACACAGCGAGATCGTGCACTTCCACCCGGGGCGGGACGTGGACCTGCACCTCACCGAACCGGCCATCCGCCGGTTCCACGACGACCTCCTGGAGTCGACGGCGGTCCGGCTGCTGCCGGGTTCCCGCTGGGTCACCGTGCACCTCGACTGCGAGACCGACGTCGACCTGCTGATGAGCCTGGTCAGCATGGCGCTCAAGGCCCACCAGGCGGCTCCCCGGCCCGCCGGCCCGGCCGCGTGCAACTTCCACCGGGTCACGGTCGTCCCCCGGGAGGTCTCATACGCGCCGATCCGGTGCCAATCGGCGATAATCGGACCATGAGTACGGCGACGTTTGTCCTGGCGGCCTCGTCGAGCGAAGTACTCAACGTGATCGCCGCCTTTGCCGGTGGGCTGTTCATCGCCGGCGCGTTGGTGTGGGCCGTGCAGTTCGGCATGCGGGTCCAGGAACGGGAGCTTCCACGGCCGCTCAGTGACGAGCAGCCGCATCTCCCGGAGACCGGACCGATCCGTGAGATCCGGGAGATGCGGGAGCCGGACGAGCTGCCGGCCCCCGTCGAGGGGCAGGAACGGCTGATGCCGTACCAGCTCCATCACTCGGGAAGCAGACGAGGAAAGGACCAGCACCGCAAACGCTGGCTGCCGGGCTCCAGCGGCGGCTTCGGCAGCGGCGGCCTCGGACACGTGTGACCCGGCCGGGCCCCCGGGGGCCCGGCAGGCCACCCCGGCGGGTCAGGCCCGCATATCCGGCCGGTAGACCGCGAGCGCCCAGATGACGAAGAAGTCGATGCCGATCATGATGACCGACCACACCGGGGCGTAGGGCAGGAAGAGGAACTGGGCGAGCATGCTCAGCGAGGCGAGGAAGATGCCGGTCATCCGGGCCCAGCCCGCGCCCCGGAGGATGAACGCGCCCGTGACGGCGGCGAGGGCGCCCAGGCAGAGCAGGATCACACCCCAGCCGGTGTGGTTGATCTTGTAGACGTAGTCGCCCACGCGGGCCCAGACGTCGTCGTCCGCGAGCAGGGAGATGCCCTGGAGGATCGCCAGGATGCCGTTCATCAGCATCAGCACACCGGCGAAGACGACTCCGCCCGCGGCCCACGCGGCCTCGGTGGGCGTGGGCCCGGGGCCCGGAGCCGGGGTCGCGGTCGCGCCGGCGGACGACTGTGTGGTGTGCGGTTGCTGCGTCATGGCCGTGTCCCACCTCTCGTGGTCGATGTGCTTCGACCATCAGGTGCGGCGGGTCCGGCCACCACGGGAGTGGGCCGTACGGGTGACACGGGGCGTGCGGCGGCGGCGCGCGGGACCTTCACTGGAGACACCTGCACCCGGGAGGCGAGATGACCCGCTGGACGACGGCCGCGCTCGTGGCGGCCCTGGCCCTGACCGGCCTGACCGCCTGCTCCGACGACGACAGCCCCTCGTCGGTGGCGAGCAAGGTCGCGTCGGCCGCCTCCCGTGCCGGGGACGCCGTGGCGTCGGCTACGGCGGAGGCGGGCCGGAGGCTCGACGGGATCAAGAACGGGGTCGACGCCAAGGACGACGTACGGCTCGGCAGTCCCGCGACCGCCTCCGACGGCCGTACGACGGTCGCCGTCACCGCCGCGAACAGCGCGGGCTCGGCGAAGTCCTTCGCCGTCCAGGTCGACTTCACCGACAGGGCGGGCAAGCTGGTGGACGTGGTGGTGCTGACGGTGCCGGACGTCCCGGCGGGCGGCTCCGGGAAGGGCACCGCCCGCAGTACGCACGACCTGCCTGGGGACGTGCGGGCGAAGGTGTCGCGGGCGGTGCGCTACTGACGCGCCCCCGACCCGCGGCGGCCGTCACGCCATCCAGAAGAAGACGGCCGTCATGCGCTTCTCCTCCAGCGTGCCGCCGCAGTAACCGGTCGCACTGTGCACGAGGGTGGCGTTGTAGAGGAGCAGCCGGTTGTACTTGTGCGGCACCCTTACGTCCTCCTCGAAGGCGTCGGGTGCGACGAACCGGGTGCCGAGGGCCTCGACGAGGTTGTTGTGCGGGGCCTGCACGACATTGCCGCCGAGCCGCCCGCCGGGCAGGGCCTGCCGGTAGAAACTGGTGCCGCAGTCCTTGGGGACGCCGGGGTTGAGGTACAGCACGGCGGCGTACCGGCACAGCGCCCGGGAGTCGGTGTGCGGCCGGGGTTCGCTCTCGCCCGCCCCGACCACCTGGACGCAGTTGTGGTTGAGGGTGCCGCCGCCGGGCGTCCGCTGCACCCACAGCTTCCCGGCCCCCGTCGCCTTCCGCACCAGCCGCTCCACCACGGCGAGTTCGGCGGGTTCGAGCCCGGGCATGGCCCGCAGCCCCGGCCAGGTCTCGGAGGTGTACGGGTGTCCCCGCACCCAGTCGTCCTTCGCGAGACAGCGTTCCCGTACGGCGTCGGCGTCGGGGAGCACGTCGTCGAGCACCCAGTAGTCGCGGCCCTTGGTGGGCTTGCGGTAGGGAAGGACGGGGAGGGACCGCTGCGACCGCTGTGGCATGGACATGCAGCGAATCTAGGTCCGGGGCACACCAGGTCTCTCCCGCGATTTCCTCCGGAGTTCCCCGCGAACCGGTCAACGAACGGTCAACGCGCCGCCGGTCCGTGACTCCGGCCACGCCCGGCGGACCTGATGAACACTCACGCCCCCGCGTCCGTACTCCTGTGCGTCCGACCCGCCTCGTGGCGGGGCAACCTACCGGGCAGGAGGCACGGTGCCACTCTCGCGCAACGCGATGGGAACGCTGTTCGTCGGCGGAGCCCTCACATTGACCCTGGGCGCACTCGCCTATCCGTCGATGCTCGGAGTGAGCACCGTAGCCAGCGCACAGGACAGAGTGATCGCCCAGACACAGTGGGGCCCGCTGACCGAGCTGGACCGGGACTTCGTCGTCAAGGTGCGGGCGGCGGGCCTGTGGGAGTACCCGCTGGGGGAGGTCGCCCTGCAGAAGGGGACGACCCCGGAGGTGAAGGAGGCCGGACGGCACCTCATCGACGGGCACGCGGCCCTGGACGCCGCGTGCCGCAAGATCGCGCCGATGCTCAACATCACCATCCCGAACGTGGCGAGCCCGCAGCAGGTCGGCTTCGTGAACACCATCGAGTCGAGCAGCGGCCAGCAGTTCGACACGAACTTCGCCAACATCCTCCGGGTGACGCACGGTTCGATCTTCAACACGATCTCGAAGGTGCGCTCCACCACCAAGAACTCGCTGGTGCGGTCGCTGGCCGACATGGCCAACGACACGGTGCTCGACCACATGACGGTCATGGAGAAGACCGGCTTCGTCAACTTCGACCAGGCCCTCTTCATGCAGACCACTCCGCCGAAGCTGCCGGACACGGACCTGACTCCGCCGGCCCCGCAGCCCGGCGCCCCGATGGTCGTGCTCACCCCGCCGCCGAACCCGACGTCGACGCCGCTCGCGGTCCCCGGCGAGAACGCGAACGGCGCCACCCCGGCCCCGGGGGCCACCCCGGCCACGGGCGCGACCCCGGCACCGACCGTCGGCTGACCCCGGCCCTATCCGAGCCAGACCGTCGTGTCCGGTCCCAGCAGCCCGTCCTCCAGGGGGCTGCTGGTCAGCAGCACCTCGCCGACCGGAAGCGGGACGGCGCCGGCCGACAGGTTGGTGACACAGCGCCAGCCCTCGTGGCGCTCGAAGTCCAGCACGCCGGCCGGGCCGGCGTCCGTCCAGGTGAGCTCCTCGCCCTCGAGGAGCTTGCGGCGCAGGCGCAGCGCGGTGCGGTACAGCTCCAGCGTGGAGCCCTCGACACCGTCCTGGGCCTCGACGGCGTACTCGGCGAACCACGGCGGCTGCGGCAGCCAGGCACCGCCCGCGCCGAAGCCGTACGACGGACCGCCCCTCGTCCACGGCAGCGGCACCCGGCACCCGTCGCGCCCCTTGCGGACCCGGCCCGTCTGCTCCCAGATCGGGTCCTGGAGCACCTCGAAGGGCAGGTCGGCGACCTCGGGCAGCCCGAGTTCCTCGCCCTGGTAGACGTACGACGATCCCGGCAGCGCCAGCATGAGCAGGGTGGCCGCGCGGGCGCGTCGCAGGCCGTGGGCCAGGTCGATGCCGGGCGCGTGGCCGCCGGACAGCAGCCAGGCGTTCTCGTCGGTGCCCGGCGGGAGCACGAGCCGGGAGGCGTGCCGTACGACGTCGTGGTTGGAGAGCACCCAGGTGGCCGAGGCGTGGGCCGCGCGGGCGGTGGCGAGGGAGTCGGCGATGACCTGGCGCAGCTCGCCGGCGTCCCAACCCGTCTGGAGATACTCGAAGTTGAAGGCCTGGCCGAGTTCGTCCGCGCGGGCGTACAGGGCGCGGCGGGCGGCCGGGACCCAGGCCTCGGCGACGGCCGTGCGGGGCGGGGAGTAGGAGTCGAGGACGGTGCGCCAGTCGCGGTAGATCTCGTGGACCTCGTCGCGGTCCCAGTAGGGGTGGCCGCCGGGCGGCAGAAGGTGCAGGGCCTCCTCCGCGACGCCGGGCAGGTCGCCGAGGTCGCGCAACGGCTCGGTGAGGTCCTTGGCCAGGGCGTGCGCCACGTCCACGCGGAAGCCGTCGACCCCGCGGTCGGACCAGAAGCGCAGGGTGGTGCGGAAGTCCTCGCGAACCTCGTCGTGGGACCAGTTGAGGTCGGGCTGCTCGGGGGCGAAGAGATGCAGGTACCACTGTCCGTCGGCGACCCGCTGCCAGGCGCTGCCGCCGAAGACGGACTGCCAGTCGGTGGGCGGCAGTTCGCCCTGCGCACCCCGGCCGTCCCGGAAGACGTACCGCTCGCGGGCGGGGGACCCGGGCCCCGCGGCGAGGGCCTCCTGGAACCACGCGTGCCGGTGGGAGGTGTGGTTGGGGACGAGGTCGACGATCACCTTCAGGCCGAGCCGGTGGGCCTCGGCGACCATCGCGTCGAAGTCGTCGAGGGTGCCCAGACGCGGGTCGACGTCCCGGTGGTCGGCGACGTCGTAGCCGCCGTCGGCGAGTTCGGAGGGGTAGAAGGGGCTCAGCCACAGGGCGTCGGCGCCGAGAGCGGCCAGGTGTGTGAGGCGCTGGGTGACGCCCCGCAGGTCCCCGAGCCCGTCATCGTCGGCGTCCGCGAAGCTGCGGGGATACACCTGGTAGACGACGGCCTGCCGCCACCAGTTCGGGTCGTTGCTGGAGAGGTCGGGCGAGCGGGTGGGCGAGGCGTCGGGCGTGGTGGTGCGGGCGGTCACGCGGGCTCCTCTGCAGGGGCGGGTGCGATGCACTTCCGTGAAGGCGACAAAGGGGATATCTGTCCACGTCACCGGAAAAGTGAACCTGGGTTGTGCGGAGTGAATCCTTCCCGGTGTGTCGAAATTGTGATGGGCGTCGAACCGCCCCCGTATCGCCGCCGGTTGACAGCATTCCGCAAGGAGATCCACGATGTGCGAACACCGTGGCTCATGTGACCAATGGGCCCAGTGTCTCTGAATGCTTGCTGTAACCACTCACCTCATCCTGACGGGATACGTATGTCCATAGCGAGACGTGTCACCATGCGGCGCCTGTTGGGGACGGGCGCCGCGACGCTCGCCTTCTCCGCCGCCCTCGCCTCCGTCGCCTCCGCCTCCGACTGCCCCGGCGGCAAGGGCTGGCAGGACGGCGGAAGCTACAAGCCGGGTACGGGCGCCGGCTCCAAGACCGAGACCGACCGCTGCGAGTTCTCCCTCGACGGCAAGAACTTCTTCGCCTCGGTCAAGGTCGACGACCAGAACCTGAAGCCGACCGACGACGGCAAGGTCCACGTCAAGGTCCGCGCGGCGGGCGACGCGGCCACCTGCACCGCCTCTCTCGCGTCCTACCTCGCGCACGGCCCGACGTTCGCCACCTCCGGCGAGCAGGTCTTCCACGACTTCGACACCGTGACCGTCAAGGCCGGCTCCGTCGACTCCCTCGACATCTCGATCCCGGACCTCGGCTGCTACGCGCAGATCGACCTCTACCGGGGCAACACGAAGTTCGACGGCAAGCTCGACGCCAACGACGGCCTCCCGCACGGCGATCTCCCCAAGGGCCCGGACCACCCGGTCATCAAGGACAAGCTGATCGCGGCCTGGAACGGCGGCACGAAGGACTGCACGACCACGCAGACCACGCCCCCGGCGACCCCGCCGGCCTCGGAGAGCACTCCGCCGGCCTCGGAGTCGACCCCGCCGGCCTCCGAGTCCACCCCGCCGGCGTCCGAGAGCACGCCCCCGGCCTCCGAGACCCCGGGCACGGACACCCCGACCCCGTCCGCCTCGGAGTCCACCACGACTCCGGGCGCCCCCACCCCGAACGGCGGCGGCGGTGACAACCTCGCCGAGACCGGCGCCAGCAGCAACACCCCGCTGATCGCGGGCGGCGCCGCCGTGCTGCTCGCGGGTGGCGCGGGCATCGTGCTCGCCACGCGTCGCCGCAAGGCCTCGCGCGCCTGATCCCTTCCGACGACGGGCCGTCCCACCCTGCGGGGTGCGGGCGGCCCTTCGCGTGCGCGGGTGCCTGCCGTCAGTGCCCGGTTCGTCTACTGGGTCTCCGGTCTCTCCGAGGAACTCGGACGCGTCGCTCGGCCTCGCCATGGCACAGAAAATCGAACACATGATTGAATCCGGGCATGCGACCGTTCCCCGACGACCTCGCCCGGGCCCAACGCGAGTGGAGTGCCGCCTACCGGCAGCTCGCCGAGCGCCCCGGCCGCACGGAGCTGCGCCGACGCCTGTACCGGCTGTCGGCCGAGGTGTTCTTCCACCCCCACTGGCAGGACCGGCGCCCGCCCGCCGCGGAGTGGCGGGACCTGCGTGACCTCGCGGCCGTCGCCGAACGGCTCGACCGATGACGGACCGACATGCGGGACCGTACGCCGCGGACGATCCTGAAGACATGTCCGGACCGATCCGCGTGATCGTGCACCCCCCGTCCCCCACCGGCGGCCGCCGCGTACGCGTCGACGGCGAGATCCTCGGCCTGGCCCACAACCTGGCCGACGTCGCCGAGTTCCTCCGCCGGGCGGGGCTGGAGATCGATCCGGCGGAGGTGGCGCAGTCGGCCTGGATCGACTGGCGGGGAGGCGGGCCCGAGCAGTGGGGCCCGGAAACGAGCGGCTGAGCGCTCAGAGAAGGCTGAGAAGATCCCGTGCCGGGCGCCGCTCCGGCCGAATGCGGCGCACAGGCAGGGCGGTCGTGCCGCTCGCCCGACCGGCGCCAGGGCCAGGGCCTGCGGCCGTGGGCACAGGGCCCGTTCGTACCGACGGCCGCCGTCCGGTGTGCGGCCCGCCGTACGGCGGCGTGCGGGCCATGGCCGCGGTGCGGTCGCTCGTGGTGGGCACGACAGCTTCCCAGGACGGTGACCCGCGAGGACCAGGCACGCACGAGCGGTTTCCTCCCCCGGCCGCCGAGGAAGAAGAGGGTGGGCCCGTCATGACGGACCGGTCCGGCGGACACGGGTACCGGGGCAGGGGGCGCGACGGCATGCGGCAGGACGCGAACGCTCTCCCCGTACCGGCCGCGCGCGCGTTGCTGCCCCGCCTGAGCCCGCCCGACCCGCGGGCCGCCGTCGTGGTGCTGCACGGCGGGCGGGCGACGAGCGAGCGGCGGACCCGGTCCTGGCAGCTCGCCGCTCTGCGGATGGATCCGTTCGTACGCTCGGTGACGGCCCTGCTGCCCCGCCAGGACATCCTGGTCGCCCAGGTCCGCTACCGCCTGCGCGGCTGGAACGGCAGCCGGGCCGATCCCGTGCGCGACACCCGGCAGGCACTGGACGAACTCGCCGAACTGACCGGGCCGGTCCCGACGGTGCTCCTCGGCCACTCGATGGGCGGCCGGGCCGCCCTGCACGCCGCGGGTCATCCGCAGGTGCGCGGGGTGGTCGCGCTGGCCCCGTGGTGGCCGCCCGGCGAGCCCGTGGACCATCTGGCGGGCCGGCACGTCGTCGCCCTGCACGGCGACCAGGACCGGGTCACCTCCCTCGCCGACACCGCCGACTGCGTACGCCGGGCGCGGCGGACGGCGACCCGCGCGGGCCTGGCGGTGGTCGGCGCGGGCGACCACGCGATGCTGCGCCGGCACCGCCTGTGGCACCGCACGGCCGCGGGGGCCGTCGCCCACCTGCTCGACCCGGAGGGCACCCCCGACCCGCTGCCCGCGGGCTGCTACCGCGCCGGGGACGTGCCCGTGCTCTGACCGCGGCTGCCCGCGAGCTCCGCCGCGAACTGCGCTCCCGCGAGCAGAGCCAGGTTCGACAGCCACAGCCAGACCAGGAAGACCACGACGCCGGCGAGGGAACCGTAGAGCCGGCTGTAGGCGCCGAGCGTCGAGGCGTAGACCGAGAAGCCCGCGGAGACCGTCAGCCACAGCCCCGCGGCGAGCGCCCCGCCGGGCAGGCTGTGTCCGCGCCGGCGCGCCGGTGCCGGGCCGGTCCGGAAGACGACCACGACCAGGAGCGCCACCAGGCACAGCAGCACGGGCCAGCGCAGCAGGCTCCACGCCCAGGCGGCGGTGCCGTCCACGCCCACCGTACGGCCCGCGGCCTGGGCGAGCGGGCCGGTCAGCAGCAGGGTGAGCGAGCCGACCAGGAGCAGCCCGAGCAGCACGAGCGCGGTGAGGGCGATACGGGGTGCCGTGCGCCAGGGCGAGCGCCGGTCCTCGACGTGGTGCATGCGGTGCAGGGAGCGGCGGAAGACGGCGAGATAACTGGACGCCGACCACAGGGCGCTGGCCGCACCGGCCGCCAACAGGGGCCAGGCGCGGCCGTTGCCCAGCGCGCGGGTCAGGACGGCGTGCAGGTCCGTGCCGGACTGGGCGGGCGCGTACGCGGTGACGTGCCGTAACTCCTCCGCGGTGGCCGGGCTGATCATGCCGAACGCCAGGACGGTGGCCAGCATCGCGGGGAGCACGGCGAGGATCGCGTAGTACGTCAGCGCCGCCGCGTCGTCCGAGAGGTCGTCGTTCCACAGCGACACCGGGGTGCGGCGCAGCGCCGGCCACCAGGTGGCGGGCGGACGGGGCCGGCGGGCGCCGCCGGGACACGGTTCAGCGGACATGGGGCATGCGGTGCGACACGGCGCTCAGGCGGACCCGGGCGCGCAACTCGTAGGGCGCCGCCGACTCTTGGGCCTCGGCGGTCACCGCGCGAAGGCCGGGAACGACCTCGTCCGGTGGCGTGTCCGGATCCAGCCAGACATGCAGGCCCACCTCCAGCCGCCGACCCGGCCGGGTCAGTACCCGGGCCCGGCTGCGGGCGACACCGGGAAGGGCGGACACGCGGACCGTCAGTGCCTCGGCCAGTGCCTGCGGACGGATCGTGCCGCCGGGCGAGGGCAGGTCGAGCCGCCGGGTACGGCCGGGGCGCAGCCTGGTGAGGGTCCCGTACGCGAACAGGACGGTCAGGCCGATCGCCACGGCCATGACCGCGGGCGTCCACCAGCCCTCGGCGCGCCAGCTCGTCAGCCGTTCCGGGTCCAGCAGCACACCGCCCTCGCGGGGTCCGGGCCACCAGGACGGCAGCCGGCCGGTGACGACGGGTGCCGAGGCCGCGAGCCAACCGCCGGCGAGGAGGAGCACGAGCCCGGCGACGCCGAGGGCGGCCCGGTCGGCGGCGCCACGGGGGCGGGACATCACACGTCACCTCCTGCGGTACGACGGTGTCCGAGTACGGCTGCCCGCTCCGGACCGTCGGGCGGGACCGTTCCTGCGGCGGGTGGCCGCCAGACCGGCTCGGGCACGAGGGCGACCCGCAGACGGGCGGGGCGGCGCAGCCCGCAGGAGTCCAGGGCGCCGCGGGCGGCGGCGGCCACGGCGGCGTGGGCGGCGGACCGGTCGCCGAAGGCGAGGCCGGCCCGCACGGTGACCCGGCGGCGCCCGGTCCGCACGCGCACCGCGGTGACTCCCTCGACGTCACCCACGGCGTCGCGCACCAGGGCCGTCACCGCCGAGCGGTCCACGGCCGAGGTGAGCAGGGGCGATCCGGTGTGCACGGTGGACAGACCGCGGTGGCCCGGGGTGAGGGCGAGCACCACCGTCCAGAGGCCGAGCAGAGCGGTCAGAGCGCCGGCGAGTACCACGGCGGGGTCGCCGGGGCCGTGCCCGGACAGCCAGTGCACGGCGGAGGTACGCCAGGTGCCGGCCTCCCGGTGGGCGGCGTGCACGAGGACCAGATCGACGGCGAGTGCGCCGCAGGCCACGGCCGCGACCAGGGTCAGCAGCGCGACCGGGACCCGGCGCCGGGACCACCAGCGCCGGGGCGTGCGGCCCGGGTGCTCGTCCGGGGGGCCGGACACCGGCGGGTGCGCGGATGCCGGGACGGCGAGCGAGGTGACGCGGACCGGCGCGACCGGTACGTCCAGGCCGGTCAGGTACCGGGTGCGGGCCACCACGTGCCGCTGGAGTCCGCGCACCGTGTCGGCGAGCGGAGCGGGGTAGGGCAGGGACACCCCGAGCGACACCCGCGCCCTGCGGCCGTGGACGGACACCGCGGCCTTCGCCGTACGGGCGCCCTGCTGACCGGGAAGGGCCTCGGTGGCCGCCCGTTCGGCGATCCTGCGCACCGCCCGTTCCGAGACGGTGGTGGTGCCCCGCTGGGCGGCGGCCGTCATCGGCGGCTCCGCTCGAAGGCGTCCCGTACGTCCTGGACGCCGCCGCCGCGCTCGACCCACCGCCCCAGTGCCCAGCCCAGGCCGCCGAGCGCGGCCACCAGCAGGAAGGCGCCGAAGCCGCCGAAGAACCCGGCGAACGCCAGGGCCATGCCCGCGATCATCCCCGTGACCGGTGTGCTCATTCCCCTCCGCCTCTCACCCTGATCCACTCCTGTCTGCTTCCGCGCGGGGCCGGGATCACTCCACCCGGGTCCCGGTCTGCTGCGAGGTGTCCTCCTCGTCCTCCGGCAGCCGGACGTCGTTGACCGTGACGTTCACCTCGACGACCTCCAGGCCGGTGATGCGCTCCACCGCGGAGATGACGTTCTCCCGGACGTCCTGCGCCACGTCCATGACGGGTGCCCCGTACTCGACGACGAGGTCGAGATCGATGGCCGTCTGGCGTTCGCCGACCTCGACCTTCACTCCCCGTCCCACGTTGGGCCGGCCGCCGGGCACCCGGTCGCGCACGGCGCCGATGGTGCGGGACAGGCCACCGCCCATGTCGTACACACCCGGGATCTCCCGGGCGGCGATGCCGGCCACCTTCACGACGACGATGTCGGCGATGGAGGTGCGGCCGCGGTTCGCGGCCGGCTGGTCGGCACCGGTCCTGCCGTCGGAGACGGACGTGGTGGCCCGGGCCGCCTCGCCGGTGCGAGGGGTGGACACGTCCTTGGCGACGGGTGCGGTGTGTGTGGTCATGTCGTGCTTCCCTTCCGCCGTGCTGTTGTCGGTTGCTCTCACTGCCTTGGACCCGCTGCGGCCGCGTCTGTGACGCGGTGGTCCGGGAACGGCCCGAGGGCGCCACCGGAGTGGCGCCCTCGGGTCGCGCGGGACTGACGTGTCGTCAGCCGGTCGGCATCAGCACGCTGTCGATGATGTACACGGTGGCGTTGGCGGTCTTCACGTTGCCGCAGACGACCTTGGCGGAGTCGTTGACGGTGTAGGACTCGCCCGAGCCGGAGGTGGTGAGCTTCGACTTCTCCAGGGTGTCGAAGGAGCCGTTCTCCAGGTCCTTCGGCGTGAGCTTCTGGCCGACGACGTGGTAGGTCAGGATCTTCGTGAGCTGGGCCTTGTCGTTGAGCACCTTGTCCAGGGTGGCCTTCGGGATCTTCGCGAAGGCGTCGTTGGTCGGCGCGAACACGGTGATGTTCTGGGCGTTGTTGAGGGTGTCGACCAGTCCGGCCTTCTTCACCGCCGCCACCAGCGTGGACAGGGCGGGGTTGTTGGACGCGGCCGTGGCGACCGGGTCCTGCGCCATGCCGTCGAAGGAACCGGCACCGCTCGTGGGCACCGCGGAACAGGCGGAGCCGAACGGCTGGTCCGTGGCGGCGGTGCTGCCGGAGCCGGCCATGCTCTCGTCCGACGGGGACGCCGACGCCGCGGCCTTCGAGGAGGAGTCCGGCTTGGCCGAGTCGTCGCCGCTGTCGGAGCAGGCGCTCAGGGCCAGCGGCAGGACAGCCGCGGCGGCGAGGGTGACGGCGGTACGGCGGATACGGGTGTTCATGGTGAATCTCCTGTTGAAGGGGTCGACCTGCGTGGTGATGGCTTGCGGAAGGTGGTTCGGGGGGTCACTCGACGGTGACCACGACGGAGTGCCGTCCACTGGCCCCGTCGGGGATCGTGCGGGCGCGTTCGCCGGTCTGCACCGCGCCGGTGCGGTCGGTGGCGCGCACGGTGAGGGTGTGGCCGCCCTTGGTCGCCCGCCACGGGAAGGACCACTGGCGCCAGGTGTCGCGCGAGTCCTCGGCCGCCAGCCGGGCCGGCTGCCAGGGGCCGTCGTCGACGCGGATCTCGACCTTGTCGATGCCGCGGTGCTGCGCCCAGGCGACCCCGGCGACCATGACGGTGCCGGTCCTCGGCCGGGCGAACGGCTTGGGGGTGTCGATCCGCGACTGCGTCTTGACCGGCGCCTTGCGGGCCCAGCCGCGCTCGACCCAGTAGGGGTCGTAGGAGTCGAAGGTGGTGAGCTCGATGTCCTTGATCCACTTGCAGGCGGAGACGAAGCCGTAGAGGCCGGGCACCACCATGCGGACCGGGAAGCCGTGGGCGAAGGGCAGCGGTTCGCCGTTCATGCCGAGCGCGAGGAGCGCGTCGCGGCCGTCCATGACGTCCTCGACCGGGGTGCCGATCGTCATGCCGTCGACCGAGCGGGCGACCAGCTGGTCGGCCGGGCCGCCCTGGGACGGCGGCCGCACCCCGCACTCGGCCAGCAGATCGGCCAGGCGTACGCCGATCCAGCGGGCGTTGCCCACGTAGGGGCCGCCGACCTCGTTGGAGACACAGGTCAGGGTGATGTCGCGCTCGACCAGCTCGCGGCGCAGCAGGTCGTCGTAGGAGAGGGTGCGCGGCCTGGTGACGCCCTTGCCGTGCAGGCGCAGCCGCCAGGAGGTCGCGTCCACCTTCGGCACGACGAGGGCGGTGTCGACGCGGTAGAAGGAGCCGTTGGGGGTGACGAACGGGCTGATCCCGTCGATCCGCAGCCCGGCGCCCCTGGGGACGGCGGGGGCCGGGGATGCGGGCCGGGGAAGCACCGCCGCCTGGCGGGAGGCGACCGCGTCCCGGCCTTCGGCACCGCTCAGGGACCGGCCGAGCAGGGCGGCCCCGGCCGAGGCGGCTGCGGTGGCGCCCGCCGCGAGCACGAATCCGCGGCGGTCCCAGTCCCGCGCTCCTGCGGGCGCAGGGGCCGGGTCGGGGCCGGCCTGCCGCAGCGGCACAGTCGGGCCGGATGCCGCCGGGCCCGGTGAACCCGTGCCCGGCGCCTGCGCGGGACGGCCGTCGGCCGCCTGGATCCGCGAGGGGCCCGCGTCCGCCACGGTGACGTCGTCGGCCGAGGCGCCCGCGGTGGCCGTGCCGCGGTCCCGGAGGACGAGGCGGCCCGCGAGGACGTAGAGCACCGCCGCCCCGGCCACGGCGCCGACGAGCGAGGGAAGGGCGTCCGTGGCCCCGGTCGAGTCGGGACGGCCGGTCGCCGCGACCGCGCCGACGGCACCGAACAACAGGACGCCCGCGGCGCCGGTGCGCCGGAACCGCAGGGCGGCAATTCCCAGGGCCAGGGCGAAAAGCGCGAGCACCGCGAGAATTCCGCATTCGAGAACCAGTTTGTCGTCGGTGCCGAATTGCCGGATCGCCCAGTCCTTCACCGCGGCGGGCGTACGGTCGACGGCCGCACCGCCCACCGCGACCACGGGACCGGCCTGGGGGCGTACGCCCCCCGCCACCGCCTCGGCGACCGCGAGCGCGGCGCAGCCGGCCAGCACACCGCTGAGCGCGCCCAGCGGCAGCCGCACCGGGCCGCTCCGGCTCCTCGGTTCCTTCTCGTTCTCGGTCACGTGGGGAATCCGGCTCCGGAAGCCGGGCGGATTGGTCGTCCCCACGATCGGATGAAATTCCTTTTCCGACCCATCCGCGGCCGCTTCGGCTACGGATACACGGGTATTCGGTTCTTCTCTCGCGTACCGATTTCCCGCGCCTCACCGCTTTTCCCGGGCGTCCCCGCCTCCGGGGGGCGGCCGTGCCCCGAAGCCCTTGCGTAACGGGCGGGGCGCAGCCGTGTCCAACCCTCGGAAGACCGGACGAGAGGAGCCGCCCAGTGGCGGGGGCCCGCACACAGAGCGCACCACCGGACACCCGGGCCGACACCGACGACGCCCTCCTGGCGATCCGGGCCGCGGAGGGGGACGAGGACGCCTTCGCCGTGCTCGTGCAACGGCACGCCCCGGCGCTGATCCGGCTCGCCACGAGTCTGCTCGGGGCCGCGGCCGAGGCGGAGGACGCCGTACAGGACGCCTTCCTCAGCGCCTGGCGCAGGCTTCCCGAGTTCCAGGGACGCGCCGCGTTCGGCACCTGGATGTACCGGATCGTCACCAACCGCTGCCTGAACGTCCTGCGGGCGCGCCGGCCCGTGGCCCCGCTGGAGGCGGCGGACGAGGTCCCCGCGGCCGAGCACACCGTCTCGCCCGCCCGGATCACCGAGGGCCGCGACGCGGTGCGCGAACTGCGGGAGGCGCTAGACCTGCTGTCGGCCGAACAGCGCGCCTGCTGGGTGCTGCGGGAACTGGACGGCCGGTCCTACGAGTTCGTGGCGGAGGCGGTCGGCATCAGCCAGGAGGCGGTCCGCGCCCGCGTCTTCCGCGCACGCCGTTGTCTGACACAAGCACTGGGGG
This sequence comes from Streptomyces sp. SAI-135, assembly GCF_029893805.1. Taxonomy (NCBI): domain Bacteria; kingdom Bacillati; phylum Actinomycetota; class Actinomycetes; order Kitasatosporales; family Streptomycetaceae; genus Streptomyces; species Streptomyces sp. SAI-135. The sequence goes on along the minus strand of NZ_JARXYP010000002.1, from coordinate 4,843,247 downwards.
CCTGGCGATGACCGCCCACACCGAACCGCCGAACCGGGCGTCCGACCCCGGCGACGACGACGAGATCCTGGCCTGCGGGCGGCTGTTGTCGCGGACCTGGGAGGACTGGGAGCTGCGGCCCGACGACGCGCACCTGCGGTCCTGCCCGCACTGCCGGGAGGCGGTGCGCGAACTCGACCGGCTGGAGTCGGCCGTGAGCGGCCTGCGCACGCAGACGACGGACGGCCCGGCGTACGACGCCGAGCCGCTGACCCGGCGGATCATGGACGTGGTCCGCATGGAACTGCGTCCCGGCCGCCCCCTGCCCCTCGGTGAGCCTGCCGAGGACCTTTGGATCATGGAAGCGGTCGCTGCACGCTCGCTGCGCGCGGCGGCCGAGACGGTCAGCGGTGTCCGGGCCGGATCCTGCCGCCTCCTGGAGACCGGCCCGGACAGCGCGGTCGCGGACGGCGCCGTCGCGGGAGTCGGGGTCCGGCTCGACATCCACGCCCCGGCCGGCGCCCCGCTGCCCGAGCTCGCCGCGCGGGTGCGCGAACGGGTCCGGGAGGCCGCCGACCGTGAGCTGGGGCTGGTCGTGGCGGCTGTGGACATCCGTGTCACCGACCTGGTCCCGGCGGGGACCGAGCACGGTCAGGAGGGCCGTACGCGATGACCTTCGACACTGCGGGCACAGAGGACACCGCGGGCCCCGCGCACGCGGCACTCGTCGAGCAGGCCGCCGCGGCCGCGGCGGGCGTGCGGGGCGTGGCGTTCCTCCGGCCGGGCCTGGCCGACCGGTTGCGCTCCGTCCGGCACCGGCCCGCCCACGGCGACGGCAGCACCGGCGGCACGCCTGCCGGAGTGCGGATGACCCGGCCGGACGCCGACGGCCCCTGGTACGTGGAGATCCACGTCGTCGCGCTCCGGGAGGCCAGGGCCGTGGACGTGGCCCGGGCCGTGCGGGCCACCGTCGCCCACAGGCTGGGGGCCCTTTCGGCCCCGCAGCCCGGGCCGCGGATCACCGTGACGGTCACGGGCCTCGTCTGAGGAGCCTCAGCCCGGGAAACTCATCAGGGCGACCGGCGCGGAGCTGGGGTGCTTCGAGCCGCCCGCGGGTTCGACGGTGACGCCCATGCCCGACGCCCCGTCGACCGCGCCCCGCATCAGCACCGCCTGGTCGCTGCGGCCGGGGTCCATCAGACCGGCCGACCGCATGGTGCCCTCGTCGTCGAACCAGAGCTGGTACACCTTGCCGCCCGGGGGCCGGGCCATCCCGGACACGGCGAAGACGGCCCGGTCGAGACCGCGGGAGACGACGACGGTGCCGGTGGCGCCGTCCGCCAGTTCCGCGGCCCGTGTCCGGGCGTCCGGCGCGGACAGCACGGCGGCGATCTCGTCCGTCGTGCGCACCGCCTGCCCCGCCCGGCCCCGGGCGTCCTCGGCCCGCTGGTACTGCCACACGGTCGTGCCGCCCAGCGCCGCGGCCGTCGCGAGGCAGGCCGCCAGTGCCCACCGGGACAGGGCCCGGGTGCGCAGCCGGGCCCGGACGGTGGGCGCCTGGGCCGGCGGTCCGGGCGGCACCTGCCGGACGGTGGTGATCCGGCGCAGCACCTGTGCGCGCAGGGCGGCCGGCGGTGCCGTGGTGGCGGCGAGGCCCAGCCGGGCCGCGGTGGCGCGCAGTTCGGCGGCCTCCTGGGCGCACGGCTCGCAGTCCGGGAGGTGACGCTCGAACGCCGTGTTCTCCTCGTCGGACAGCGCGTGCAGGGCGTAGGCACCTGTCATCCGGTGCAGGTCGACGGTGGTCACGCGGTCACCCCCAGGCAGTCGCGCAGCCGGATGAGTCCGTCGCGCAGTCGGGTCTTCACGGTGCCGAGGGGGAGCGACAGTGCCTCCGCCACCTGGCGGTAGGTCAGTCCCCGGTAGTAGGCGAGGGTCACGGCCTGGCGCTGGATCTCGGTCAGGGTGCGCAGACAGCGCCGTACCTGCTCCCGCTCCAGGCGGGCCTCGACGTGCTCGGCCACCTCGTCGTACTCGGGCAGCCGGTCCAGCAGCGCCGCCTTGTGGTCGCGGGCCGCGGCGGCGTCCGCCGAGCGGATCCGGTCCACCGCGCGGCGGTGCGCCAGGGTGAGGATCCAGTTGATGGCCGTCCCGCGGTCGGCGCGGTAGCGGGGAGCGGTCCGCCACACCTCCACGAGCACTTCCTGCACGACTTCCTCCGACTGCGCCCGGTCGCGCAGTACGGCACGCACCACTCCGAACACCGACCCCACCACGGTGTCGTAGACCCGGGCGAACGCCTCCTCGTCACCCAGCGCCACCTGGCCCACCAGCTCCTGAAGATCCGGCTCCACCGCCGGATTTCTTCCGATATGCACTGCTTCTTTCACCGAGGGCCTCCGCGGTCGGGACATGTCCGGGTGTAATCCGTTTCTGCGCGGGCCGCGGATTGGATGCGCAGCGGAGGGTGCCGGGGGCCGCGGTCACGAAGCTCCTGCGCCGAGGAGTTCCACCGCCCGGTCGCGGGCGTACCCGATGGGGTCGGGGAAGACGCGCAGCCCGTGGGCGACCATGGCGCCCTCGTGCAGGAGCACGAGGGTGCCGGCCTGCCCGGGGGCCAGGTCGGTGAAGAGCCGGAGCATCCACTGCTTCTGGCCGGCGATGACGGCGTACGCCGGGTGGGCGGGGTCGCTGATCTCGGCGTGGGCGTTGACCATCCCGCAGCCCTTGGGGCTGTTGTCGTCCATCCACTCCCGAGAGGCCTCGAAGACCGCGCGGACCCGCTCGACGGTGTCCGGTCCCGCCGCCGCGAGCCGCTCCGTGAGGTACGCCCGCCAGCGCTCGTCCCGGTCGGCGAGGTACTCCACGACGATCTGCTCCTTGGAGCCGAACCGGTCGTAGAGCGTCTTCTTCGTCACCCCGGCCTCGGCGGCGATGAGGTCCACGCCGACCGCGTGGATGCCGCGCTCGTAGAACAGCCGGGACGCCGCCGCGAGGGCGCGCCGGGCGCCCGGGGTCATGCCGATCCGCCGCACCTGGGGTGCCTGTCCACTGTCTCCCACCCCACCGACTATACCGATCTGTATAGTGGTGACGGCAAGGAGGTAGACCGATCTGTCTAGTCACGGGTGGTGACCTGCATGAACGTCCTGCTCTCCGCCGCCTTCGTCGTCTGCTGGAGCTCGGGGTTCGTCGGCGCGAGGCTGGGCACCGAGGACGCCGGCGCGACGACGCTCCTGATGTGGCGGTTCCTGCCGCTCGCGGCCGTCCTGCTCGCGTACGCGCTCCACCGGGGCCGCGCCCCCTGGCGCGCGCTCGCACCCCGCGACCTCGCCCGGCAGGCCCTGATCGGACTGCTCTCCCAGAGCGGTTACCTGCTCACCGTCTACTACGCGATCCAGCTCGGCGTCTCCAGCGGTACGACGGCCCTGATCGACGGCACCCAGCCGCTGGTCGCGGGCGCGCTCGCCGGTCCGCTGCTGCGCCAGTACGTGTCGGCCCGGCAGTGGCTCGGTCTGTGCCTGGGCCTGTGCGGAGTCGCCCTGGTCACCACGGCCGACGCGGCCTCGACGACGGGGGTGGCGTGGTGGACCTACCTCGTCCCGTTCGCCGGGATGCTCTCGCTGGTCGCGGCCACCTTCCTCGACCGGCGCTCCCGCACCCCGGTGACCCCGGCCGACGCGATGACCGTCCACTGCGCCACCAGCGCCGTCGTCTTCACGGCCGCCGCCCTCGCGACCGGCACCGCGACCCCGCCCGCCACGGGATCCTTCTGGCTCGCGACGGTCTGGCTCGTGACCCTGTCCACCTTCGGCGGCTACGGCCTGTACTGGCTCGTCCTCCAGCGCTCCGGAGTCACCGAGGTCAACACCCTCATGTTCCTCATGGCACCCGTCACGGCCGTCTGGGGCGCGCTGATGTTCGACGAGCCCTTCACGCCACAGACCGCGCTGGGCCTGGCGGTGGCCCTGACGGCAGTGACGGTGGTGCGCGGGACGGGCCCCCGCCGAGAGGAGGCGGAGCCCGCCGGTTCCCGCTGGCGGCGCTCAGGGCCTGGCCCCGAGGGCGCACACCGCGGCCGACGCCGGAACTCCGGCCGCCGGGCGAAGACGTCACGCTCACGACCGCGCCGGGCCGCACCCCGGCCTGCCGTAGAGCGGACAACAGCCGGGGTGCTCCGCCAGACCCGGGATCGGGTTGCCGTGGTGCTCCCGGCGGCACACTCGGCGAGCCGCTTCCTGCGCATGACACGCACGGCCCGTCGGCGCCCCCCGGTCGAAAAGCCCTCGCGCCGCCCCCGCCCGTCCCCCTACCCTCACCGCATGCAGCGTGCCCACGTCATTGCCGTCGTGTCGATCACGACGACGCCGGAGCAGGTCCCGGCGCGCTGACCGCTGTCGCAGTCCGAAGCCCCGGGGCGAGTGCCCCGGGGTTCTGTCGTTCCCTTCGGTTCCTCGCCCCCCCACCGCGAGGGAGATCCCCATGGACGACCACCTGTACGACCACCGTCGGCTCGGCCGTGAGCTCGGTCTGTTCGACACCGATCCGCTGATGGGCGCGGGCCTGCCGTACTGGCTGCCCGACGGGGCCGTCGTACGGCATGTGCTGGAGGAGTACGTCCGGGAGGTCGAGCGGGCCGCCGGGTACCGGCACGTGTACTCGCCCGTGCTCGGCAAGCGGGAGCTGTACGAGATCTCCGGGCACTGGTCGCACTACGGCGACGACATGTTCCCGCCGATGCGGCTCGGCGGCGAGGAGGTCGTCCTGCGGCCGAGCCTGTGCCCGCACCACGCCCTCATCTACCGTTCCCGGTCCCACAGTTACCGGGAACTGCCGTTGCGGATGGCCGAGTTGGGCGGCATGTACCGCTCCGAGCTCTCGGGCGTCCTCGGCGGCCTCACCCGCGTCCGCGCCATCCAGCTCAACGACGCCCACGTCTTCTGCACCCCCGAGCAGGTCGTGGCGGAGGCCCGCGCCGCCCTGGACCTCATCCGGCGCGCCTACGACGACCTCGGCATCCGGGCGGCCAGGTACCGCCTGTCCCTGCCGGGCGGCTCCGGCAAGTACGTCGCGGACCCCGCGCTCTGGCGCCGCGCCACCGCCCTCCTCGAAGAGGTCCTGGACGGCGTCGACCACGACTCCGTCGAGGGCGAGGCCGCCTTCTACGGCCCCAAGATCGACGTGCAGATCACCGACCCCGCCGGCCGCGAGTCCACCCTCTCCACCGTCCAGATCGACTTCCACCAGCCCGAGCGCTTCGACCTCCACTACATCGGACCCGATGGCGACAGGCACCGTCCGGTCATGGTCCACCGCAGCGTCATCGGGAGCGTGGAGCGGGCGGTCGCCCATCTCGTCGAGACCCACGGCGGCGCGTTCCCGGTGTGGCTCGCGCCCGTGCAACTCGTGGTCCTGCCCGTGGGCGACGCCCAGGAGGAGCGGGCCCACGAGGTCGTACGGCTGGCCGCAGCGCGCGGCATCCGGGCCGAACTCTCCGGCCCCGGCCACGGCACCCTCGCCGCCCGCGTCCGCGCCGCGCGCCTCGTGCCGTACCAGGCGGTGATCGGCGAGCGGGAGGCCGGCGCCGGCCGTGCGGCCGTGCGACTGCGGGACGGACGCCGGCCGGGAGCGGTACCGGTCGACGAGCTGCTGGAACGGATCGGCGTCCGGGCCGGTGATCGCGGGCCCGGACTCTGGGCGGCTGCGTAAGGTCGGTCCCGTACGCCAGTGACGAAAGGATCCCCGCCGTGACCGGTCAGCCCATCCCGGTGATCATCGACTGCGACACCGGTGTCGACGACGCCCTGGCCCTGCTGTTCGCCGTACGGCACCCCGGCATCGACCTGCGCGCGGTCACCTGTGTCGCCGGGAACACCGACGTCGACGGCGTGGTCCGCAACACGCTGACCGTCCTGGAGCAGGCCGGGGCCGGGGACGTCCCGGTGGCCCGGGGTGCCGAGCGGCCGCTGATCGAGCCCGTGCGCACCGCGCAGCACGTGCACGGGCTCGACGGGATGGGCGACCTGGGGCTGCCCGCCCCGACCCGGGTGGCGGTGGACGTGGACGCGGTGACGCTGCTCCGGCGGGAGATCCTCGCCTCGCCCACCCCCGTGACGCTCGTCCCGACCGCCCCGCTCACCAACATCGCGCTGCTCCTTCGTACGCACCCCGACGTGGTGCGCAACATCGAGCGGATCGTGTTCATGGGCGGCGCGGTGGCGACCGGGAACGCCACCCCGGTCGCGGAGTTCAACGTCTGGCACGACCCCGAGGCGGCCGCGGTCCTGCTCACCGCGGGGGTGCCGATCACCATGTACGGGCTGGACGTCTTCGAGCGGGTCGTCGTCCCGGCGGCGGACGTCCAGCGGCTGCGCGCGAGTGCGGAACCGGCCCTGCGCATGGCCGGGGAGCTCCTCGCCCACCGCGACCCGGCCACCTCCGGCGACCCCACCCCCAGCGGCGGCCTCGGCGACGCGGGCGCGGTGTGCGCGGTCGTCGACCCGGGCGGCCTGACCACCGAACTCCTGCCGGTGGAGGTCTCGTTGACCCCCGGCCCGACCCGCGGCCAGACCGTCGTCGACCGCCGCCGCCGTCCCGGCGAGTCCGAGATCCACGAGGGCGGACGCGAAGTGACCCTCGTGGACGTGGGGTTGGACGTGGACGTGGAACGGTACGTGAAGCTGTGGCTGACGGCGGTGGAGGGGGCCTAGCGGCCGGTCCGGGCCCTCAGGAACCGCTGACGCCCCACCGCTGCTCCACCTTCGCCAGCCGCCAGTAGGCGATCGCCGCCGCCCACACCACCACGAACAGGCCGACGATGACGTACCCGACGTTGTCGAGGTCGATGTCGGCGATCCAGGTGGTGAGGGCGTCGGTGAGGGCGAGCTTGTCGTGCAGGACGCCGACGAGCTCGATCGTGCCGATGAAGAAGGCGACCGCGATGGACAGGCCGGTGATGGCGAGGTTGTAGAACACCTTGCGCACCGGGTTGGAGAAGGCCCACTGGTACGCGAAGTTCATGAACGTGCCGTCGAGGGTGTCGAACAGGCTCATGCCGGCGGCGAAGAGCAGGGGGAGGCACAGGATCGCGTACCAGGGCAGTCCGGCCGCCGCACCCGACCCCGCCATCACCATCAGCGTGACCTCGGTGGCCGTGTCGAAGCCGAGCCCGAAGAGAAAGCCCAGCGGAAACATCTGCCCCGGCCGGGTGATGGACCTGGTGAGCCGGCCGAGGATCCGGTTCATGAAGCCCCGGGAGTCCAGATGCTGCTCCAGCTCCTGCTCGTCGTACGACCCCGCCCGCATCGCCCGGAACACCTTCAGGATGCCCACCAGGGCGACCAGGTTGAGGGCGGCGATGAGGTAGAGGAACGTCCCGGAGATCGTCGTACCGAGAAAACCCAGGACCTGGTGGGTGCCGGACCCCTCGTTCATGACCTTGCCGGCGAGCTGGGTGCCGCCCGCGATGAGCGCCGCGAGCACGACGACGACACTGGAGTGCCCGAGCGCGAACCAGAACCCCACCGACACCGGCCGCTTGCCGTCGGCCATCAGCTTGCGGGTGGTGTTGTCGATCGCGGCGATGTGGTCCGCGTCGAAGGCGTGCCGCATGCCGAGGGTGTAGGCGGTGATGCCGAGGCCGATGCCGAAGGCCCTGTCGCCGACCTCGTAGTGCCCCGGGACGACGAGCAGGAACAGGATGCCGAAGGCGAGGACGTGCAGCGCGGCTATCGCGGCCATCAGGCCGGCCGTCCTGACGGTGTCCTCGCGCCGCCAGCGGAAGGAGGCGGCGGCGGTCCCGGGCAGGGCAGGGTCGGTCATACGGTGGTCACTCCAGCACCTCGTGGATGAACGCGTGAGCTGCCGTGGCCGGTCTCCTGGCTTACGGGTCGTACGTTTCCCTGCCCGCCTTCCCGGCCTGGTGGTGACGGCCAGTGGCTGTCCCGCGAGGGACGTGGGAGGGGAACTCCCCGATCACAGTGGCGAGGGCCGCACCGGCATGGACCCCTGAGGGGTCGTCACCGGTTTCCCGAGCACCACGGCCCGCCCACCGTAGGCGGGGCCGGGGGTTCCTGCATAGCTGCACACCTGCGCAGGTATGGAAGATCACATACGGCAGATCACATACGGCCGCCTGCGAGGATGTGCCCCATGCACCTCGTCCCGGCCGACCGAGCCGACCGCCGCACCATCGACGGGCACCGGGTGTGCGACGCCATCGCCGCGATCGGCGACCCGGGACACGTCCGCACCTGGTCCGACCGCTTCGCCCTCCTCGCCGACCCCAACCGGCTGTCCCTGCTGCTCGCCCTGCACCGCACCGGCCCCCTGGCCGTCTCCGACCTCGCGATCGCGACCGGCATGAACGACCCCGCCGTCTCCCAGGCCCTGCGGCTGCTGCGGGCGGCCGGCGTGGTGGCGGGCGAGAAGGCGGGACGGGTGGTGCGGTACCGGGTGGTGGACGAGGCGGTGCGGGGGTTGTTGCAGCAGGTGTCCTGACCGCGGCCGGGCGGAGGTTGTTGCAGCGGGTGTCCTGACCGCGGCCGGGCTCCGCGGGTGTGCCGGAGCGGACCGTCGGCCGCGTGGTGCGTAACCCGTACGGCCCGGACCACTGGTGACCTCCGAGCGCCCGGTGATCACTTGAAGCATGACCCCGCCCCGCGCCGCCCGCGCCGCCGCCTCCGCCCTCGCTCTCTCCGGGCTCCTCTCCGCCACCGCCTGTTCCGCGCTCTCCACGCCTCCCACCGCGCCCAAGCCGACGATCACCCTGCCGAACAGTGCGCCGCCGCCGTCCGCGAAGGCGTCCGCCAAGGCGTCCACCGGCCCTTCCTCGGCCCTCACCGAGGCGATGGCGCAGGCCGCGCTCGTCACCGACGCGGACCTCGGCGAACCCTGGACGCCGGCCCAGGGGGTGGCCACCTGGCACGACGGGGTGCTGAAGGCGAAGGCCGACCGGCGCGGGTGTCAGCGGCTGCTGGACGCGCTGTACGCGGACGAGTTGTTCGGGGCCGACGCCCGGCCCCGCGCGGTCGTCGGGATGGACGACGAGTGGAACCAGGCCCAGATGCGCTATCAGGTGCTCGCCCGTCCGCCGGCGGAGATCGACAGGACCCTGGCCTGGCTCGGGAGCCTGCCGAGGAAGTGTGCGCAGTTCGCGGCCACCACGACCACGGGGGCCGTCCTCGGGGTGCAGGTCGGGGAGTTGCCGCTGCCGGAGGCGGGGGACGCCCGGCAGGGGCTGCGGGTGCTGCTGACGGGGCAGTCGCCGGACGGCGAGCCGACCACGCTCACCCTGGACGTCGCCGCGCTCCGCGTCGGTGAGGACGCGATCAGCGTGACGAACGGCGGCTTCGGCGACGTGCAGACGGAGGCCACGCAGGCGGCCGTACAGCTGGGCGCCGAACGGCTGGCGGAGGTGCGCAGGCAGGGGCGGGTGCAGGTGTGAGGGGTCAGTCGGGGGCGAGGCGTCTGCGGTGCCGGACCACCTCGTGCGCCACCTCCAGCACGCTACGGCCGTGTGCGAAGGCGTGGGCGCGCAGGCGGGCCAGCGCCTCGTCCGCGTCGGCGCCGAGCTGCACCATGACCATGCCGACGGCCTGGTACACCTCGTCGTGGGCGGTGGCCAGACCGCTGAGCCAAGGGGCGTCGCCCTCGGGGCCGTACTCCTCGTCCCGGGGCAGGGCCATCAGGGCCACCGTCATGACGTTCGCCACGAGTTCGGCGACACGCCGCTCACGCCGGGTGAGTTCGCCGGGGACGTCACGATAGAGGTCGAGGGTGCCCACGCAGACGGTGTCGTTGCCGAGCGGCATCGAGTACACCGCCCGTATCCCGGCGGCGGTGGCCTCCTCGGCGAAGACCGGCCAGCGACCCGCGTCCCCGCCCGAGGTCAGGTCGGTGGCGAACACGGCGGCACCGGACGCCGCGGCTGCCGTGCACGGTCCGTCCCCCAACGTGGCCTGGATGTCGGAGAGTTGAGCGGCCCGGTCACTGCTGGCACTGAGCTGCACGGGCATGCCGTCGCTGCGCAGCGACACACTCGCCCCGACCACCGGCAACAACTCGACAGCGGCCACGCACAGCTTCCCCGGAACCTGTACGGGCGCAGCACCCCGGACCCCGGCCGCGATCACGTCGGAGACGCGGGGGTGATCGGGGGGTCGCGGGGGGTTGGGGGCGGCGGTGAGTGGGTTGGGGGCGCGGCCGCTGTCCCGGGCACGTTGTCGCGTGGGTCGGCGGTCCTGTCTGGTCTCGCTCTGGTGACCGCCCTGGCCCAGTGCCCGCTCACGCTCACGGTCACGGTCCCGATCGGCGTCGTGGTCGCGACCTTCCTCGCCACGGCGTTCGTCTGCCGGTTGCGCGAAGGAGTCGGTGCCGTCCTCCGGTCGGCCGGACGGTGCCCCGGGGAACGGACCGGGCTCCTCGCCGTCGGCGTCCCTGGGCCGCACGGTCACCGCCTCCTTCGGGTCGACGCGGGGCTGGCGTCATCGCCCCCGAGCAGGCTCGCCAGGAGCGGGGAGGGCACCGCCCGGCTACCCCTGGCCCCCTGGGCGAAACGCCCGCAATCAGTACGCTGACCGGGGCTCCCCGTTCAGCGCTTCTCGTACGGGTCCGCCGGCTCCCGTACCCGCCGTACCTCGCTCGCGTCCACGACCGGCGGCCAGGCGCCGTCGGTGCCGAGCTCGCCCTCCGGATGCCAGGTGCCCGTGACGGTGACCCAGGTGTCGACCGGCGGCGCCCCGTCCGCGGCACCGCGCACCTCGACCTTGCTGGTGGTGGCGTCGGCCGCGCAGCAGGTGACGGAGAGCCGGGTGAGGTACCAGGTCCCGTCGTCGCCGTGGGTCACGAAGCCGGTCATCCGGACCGTACGGCCCTTCAGGGAACGCCCGCTGTCGTAGATCGCCCGGGAGCTGAACTGGCCGAGGGTCAGCCCGACCGGGTCCCCGGCGGGCAGCGCCGGAAAGGTCCCCACGCCCTGAGCCGCCCGCTGTGCCGTCTCGCGCTCGGCGCTGTAGGAGCCGAGCGCGGGCGGCGGGAAGAGGAGCAGGGCGAGTGCGGGCAGGGTGAGCAGCCAGGCGACCCTGGGCCCGGCGGCACCGTGCCCGTGCCCGTGGCCGTGCCCCTCCCCGTGTCCGTGCACGTCCTCGTCGTTCGCCTCGTCCACGTCCCGGGCACTTCGCCGTACGGCCGCCGTCCCCGCCCCCAGCAGCACCAGCACCACGCCGGACACCACCAGGTACGGCCGCAGCGCCGCCTGCACGTACCGCAGATACAGCTCGCTGAGGAGCGAGATCCGCAGGACCGCCGCGCCGACCAGGACGAGGAGCAGACAGGGACCGTAGCGCCTCACAGCAGCCACCACCCGACGAGCACGCTGCTCAGTACGGCCACCGCCCAGGTGACGGCGGAGAAGCGGACGGCGAAGGCCCGCCCGAAGGTGCCCGCCTGGAGGGCGATCAGTTTGAGGTCGACCATCGGTCCCACGACCATGAACGCCAGCCGTGCGGTAGGCGAGAAACCGCTCAGCGACGCGGCCACGAACGCGTCCGCCTCGCTGCACACGCACAGCACGACCGCGAGGACGGCCAGCAGCAGCACCGACAGCCAGGCCGAGCCGGTGAACAGGCCGAGCACCGAGCGCGGAACCACGATGTTGAAGGTCGCCGCGGCCGCCGCGCCGAGCACCAGGAAGCCGCCCGCGTGCAGGAAGTCGTGCTGGAGCCCCGTGCCGAAGGCCCGCAGTCCACGGGCCGCGGTCCCGGTTGATCGTTTCGGCGGCCGCAGCCACTCCTCGCGCCCGAACCGCGCCCACAGCCACCCCATCACCACGGCCGTGGCGAGCGAGGCGAGCAGCCGGCCGAGCACCATCCCCGGCTGCCCGGGAAAGGCGATGGAGGTCGCCACGAGCACCACCGGGTTGATCGCGGGCGCGGACAGGAGGAAGGCGAGTGCCGCCGCCGGGGCCACCCCGCGCCGCATCAGGCTCCCGGCCACCGGCACGGACGCGCACTCGCACCCCGGCAGCACGACCCCGGCCGCGCCCGCCACCGGCACCGCGAGGGCCTGGTTGCGCGGCAGGAGACGGGTGAAGACCCGCTCCGGCACGAAGGCGCCGATCGCCGCGGAGACGACCGTGCCGAGCAGGAGGAAGGGCACGCCCTGGACCACCACGGCCGTGAACACGGTCCACCAGGCGGCGACGGGAGGCGTGTAGAGGTCGAGGGCGAGGGTGGGTCCGAGGACCGAGGCGACGGTGGCGATCGCGAGCAGCGCGGCGCCGCCGAGGGCGACGTGGACCAGTACGCGCAGCCCGAGCGCGAACAGCCGCAGCCCGTCGGCCACGGTTCGTCCGGCCATCGTCCTCTGATTCGCCACGTGCCCTGTCCCGCCCGCTTCTCCGTACCCGCGCAGGCTAACCGGACCCCCCTGTGCGCAGGCCCGGAATCGTCACAGAGGCGGCTGTGCGGGTGCGGGTCCGAGGGTGGTGGTGCCGGGGGCCGTACGGTGTCCGAGGCCCGTCCGGTACGCGTCCAGCGCCGCCTCCACCCTGCCGGTACGGCGGAGCAGATCGCCCAGCAGCCGGCACAGGTCGGCCAGGTCACCGGCGGCGCCGGCCCGCTCCAGGAGGCTCAGGGCGCGGACGTAGTGCTCCTCGGCGGCCTCGGTGTCCCGGGCGTCCTCGGCGATGATGCCGAGGAGGCGGTGGGCGGCGGCGGAGTGCAGGGCGCCGCGCTCGGAGCTGAGGTCGCTGAGCACGTCGTGGAGCAGGGCGGCGGCCTCGTCGGACTTGCCGCGCCGGTGCAGCACGTCGGCGAGTTCGACGGCGGCCTGGCTGGAGTAGAGGGCGGCCCGCTTGGCGGAGAGCATGGCGAGGGCCTGCCGCAACTCGGCTTCGGCGCGCTCCAGTTCGCCGTTCTGGGCGTAGACGTAGCCGCGCATCCAGTGGCAGTTGGCGAGCTCGGTGCGCAGCTGGAGCTGCCGGTACAGTTCGGCGGCCTTGGCGAGGGAGGCGTCGGCCTCGGCCAGGCGGCCCTCGGCGAGCAGGGTGCGGGCGACGGAGCGGTGCATACGGGCGACGAGGGCGGGGTCGCCGGAGCGCGGGGCGAGGGCGAGGGCGAGTTCGGCGGCCTGGGCGGCGCGCGCGTGGGCGCCCATGTCCATGTAGGGGCCGATGACGCTCGCGTAGAGGAGGAGCAGGGCGTCCGGGTCGTGCAGGCCACCGCGGTTGAGTTCGTCGATGGTGGACTCCAGCAGGTACACGGAGTAGCGGAGTTCACCGGTGAGGTAGTGGGCGAGGGCACGTCCGCGCAGGGCGGGGACCCGGGCGGGCAGCGGGACGTCGTCGCCGAGGGCCTGCTCGGCCCGCTCGAAGTACTGCCGTGCGGCGCCGAGTTCGCCGGTCTCCACGGCGCACTCCCCGAGCCCGAGCAGGGCGGCGGCCCGCACCTCGGCGAGGTCGAGTGTGTCGGCCTCGGCGAGCAGGGCGGCGTACTGGCCGGCGGACTGCTCGGCCTCCCCGGTGGCGAGGGTGCGCTGGGCCTCGGTGAGGCGCAGCCGCAGGTCGGTGACGAGACGGGCCGGACGGCCGGTGGCCAGTTCCTCGAAGCCGACACCGAGGCGGTCGGCGAGATGCCGGAGCGCGTCGTCGGAGGGCCGCACCCGCCCGGACTCCAGGGTGGAGATGTAGGCCGGTGTGTAGGCCGGTTCGGCCAGCTGTTTCTGTGTCAGCCCGCGTTCGACCCGCAGCTGTTGTACCCGTCGCCCGATGACGCCCGGGTCGTCCCGCTCCGACATGGCCAACTCCCCAAGCCCCTCTTGCCGTTCGGCAACCGAAGCCCCTAGGTTAAACGGCGTATTAACCCTGCTTAATACACCGTCACCGCCCTGGGTACTCACCGTCACCGCTGCGAGGTCGCCGTGCTCGGACGCACCAGCACCACCGCGCGCTACACGAGGGGTTTCGCCGCCGCCGTCGTGGCCGTGGCCACACTGGTCCTGGCGGCCAACGCGGGCCCCGCGAAGGCGTCGGGACCGCACCATCCGGCCGAGGAGCGGGCCGCCGTGCCCCGGCACGCGCCCGAACGCCCCTCGGACTGAGCCCTTCTCCCGAACGGCTCCTCAGAGCTGGAACTCCCCCGGCGGGACGCCGAGGGCCGCGCACGCCTCCCGCAGGACGGCCTGCTCCGCCTGCGAGAAGTGGCCGTCGGCGCCGGCGATGACGATGCCGGTCTGGATCACCGCACGCGCCTCGGTGGGCTTCTTGGCGGCCTTGGCGATCTCCTGGAGCGCCTCGGCCTTGCCCTGCGGGAAGTTGCGGGTCAGCTGGTCGACATGCTTGTGGAAGCGCTGGCGCAGCTGCTCCGGCGGGAAGTTCTGCAACACGTCGTTGCCCAGGATCAGGGACTCCATCTGCTGCATCTCGGCCGCGTCCACCTGGCCGTCCGCGGCCGCGACCAGGGCGCACATCGCCATGCTGGCGTCCCGGTACGCGCCGCTCTTCAGCTCGGCCTTCAGGGAGCCGAGCTGGGTCTTCAGGACGCCGACGAGCTGGGCGCGCGAACCGCCGCCGCGCGAGGCGCCCTGTCCGTGCCCGCCGGTCGTCGTGCCGCGCCCGCCCTGCGCCTGCTGCTGCAGGTTCCTGGCCTGGTCCTTGAGCCGGTCGAACAGTGCCATTGACGTCACCTCGGTACTCGTCTGAGTGATCTCATCCGGTCAACGGATCCGCCCGGGTAAAGGTTCCACCAAGTGACACCGGCGACCGAGGCACCGCGGCCCACGGCACCCCTGCGGTCGGCGCCCCCGCCCCCTACGCTGCCCGCATGACCTCTGTCGCAGCCCGTACCGCGCTCGACCTCACCGCCGGTCTCCCGGTCCCCGACCTGGAGGACTTCTACCGGGACCTGCACCGCCACCCCGAGCTGTCGGGCGAGGAGCACCGCACGGCGGCCCGGCTCGCCGAGCGGCTGACGGCGGCCGGTTTCGAGACCGCGGAGGGCATCGGCGGCACCGGCGTCGCGGGCGTCCTGCGCAACGGCGACGGCCCCACCGTCCTGCTGCGCGCCGACATGGACGCGCTGCCGGTCGAGGAGCGCACCGGGCTGCCGTACGCCTCCGAGACGCCCGGGGTGATGCACGCCTGCGGGCACGACCTGCATGTGACGTGGCTCGCGGGGGCGGCGAAGGCGCTCGCGGACGGCCGGGACGCCTGGTCCGGGACGCTGGTCCTGGTGGGTCAGCCCGCCGAGGAGGCCGGCGGGGGAGCGGCCGCGATGGTCGCCGACGGCCTCTACGACCGGGTCCCGCGCCCCGACGTGCTCCTCGGCCAGCACGCGGTGCCGGGTCCGGCGGGTCTGTACGCGCACGTGCCGGGCCTGATCATGTCGGCGACGACGGACGTGGAGATCGTGGTGCACGGCCGGGGCGGACACGGCTCGCGCCCCGAGACGACGGTGGACCCGGTCGTCACGGCCGCCTACATCGTCACGCGGCTCCAGACGGTCGTCAGCCGGGAGATCAGACCGCGCGAGTCGGCGGTGCTGACCGTCGGCCGGATCGAGGCGGGCACGGCCCCGAACATCATCCCCTCCGTCGCCCGCATCTCCCTGAACCTGCGCACCCAGTCCGATGCGGTGCGGGAGCGGATGCTCGCCGCGATCCGCCGGATCGCCGAGGGCGAGTGCCGTGCGGCCGGCTGTCCGCGCGAGCCCGAGGTCACCCTCGGCGGCTCGTTCCCGGTCACGGTCAACGACCCGGAGACCGACCACCGGATCGCCGCCGTGCACCGCGAGGTCTTCGGCACCGACACCGTCTTCGACTCCGGCCCGGCGATGGGCAGCGAGGACTTCTCGAAGCTCGCGCTCGGCGAACTCCCTTACTCCTACTGGTTCGTGACCTGCACCCCGGCCGCCACCTGGGACGCGGCGCCGGGCGCGGACCTGACGGAGAAGTTCGACGCCGTCCCCAGCAACCACAGCCCGCACTTCGCCCCGGACCTGTCGACGGTGGCGCCGGGTGTGCGGACCCTGGTGTCGGGGGCGCTCGCGATGCTCGGCTAGAACGGCGTGGCCTGAAGCTCCCGCAGCTGCTTCCGCACGTTCTCCAGGGCACCGGGGCGGCGGCCCGGGACACGGGCGCGCAACTGGGCGAGCAGCGCGCCGAGTTCCTGGGCCCGGGACTTGTCGCGCACCTGGCCCCACTGGTGGTGGGCCCGGTCGACGGCCTTCTCCACGCCCGGCGAGTCCGGGGCCTGCCCGGCGGCCAGCCGGGTCTCGGCCACCGTCAGCCAGATCCGGCAGCTGCGTGCCGAGTCCCTGGCGAACATCGCGAGGTCCGCCCGGACCTCGGACCAGTGCAGGGCCTGCTCGGAGGCGGGACCGTGGGCCCGGGCGGCGGTCTGCTCGTGCGCCGCGGCAAGCGTGTCGGCCTCCTGATGGCGCCCGGCCTGCACGGCGACGGTCACCTGCACGTGGGGGTCCTGCGCGGGGGAGGCAGCGGCGACCTCCGCCTGGGGGCGCGGCGGTCCGGGGACGACGCCCACCGGTGGCGCCACCGGCATCGGCGGCACGGCCCCGTACACCCCGGAGCGCTGAAGGTCCCCGGACGAAGAAGGAACGGCACCCGCAGGCTGCGGAGCCCGGTCCGGTGCCTGCGGGCGCAGCTGTTCGGGCCGAGGCGGCAGGCCGGGAGCGGCCACCGGCTGGGCAGGAGCCGCGACCGCCGGAGCCTGGGAGCCCGGCTGCTCGGGCCGGGAGGGCGGACCCGGGACGACGCCCGCCGGTGCCGTCACCGGCTGGGCAGGAGTCGTGGCCGCCGGGTGCGGGGCCTGGGAGCCCGGCTGCTCGGGCCAGGACGAGGGTTCGGGGGCGACGCCCGCCGGTGCCGTCACCGGCTGGGCAGGAGCCGTGGCCGCCGGGTGCGGGGTCTGGTAGCCGGGGGCAGGGCCGGCGGGGGTGGGCAGCGGCGGTACGGTCAGCACCACGTCCCCGTACGCGTCGGGCCCTAGCCTGGTGAACGCCTGCTGATGGAGCTGCTCGACCGGCGGACGCCACCCGCTGCGCAGAATCGTCGCGATCGTCTTCATGTACGCCGGCGCCGCCACCGTACGACGGGAGGGCGGCGGCGCGATCCGCCCGAACACCGCGTTGTTGCGGCCGCAGTCGAGCGCGTGCGTCCGCAGCCATCCCCAGCTGTCGGCGTCGGCGTGCAGGTCGAGGACGAGCGTCGTCGACCCCGGGGAACGCAGCCGGAACTCCTCGCGGATCCACTGCCAGGGCAGCGCGGTGTAGCGCACGGTGGCCGGGGTGGTGCGGGCCAGCGCGAGGTGCGGCAGGTGCTGGCGGCGGTCCAGGGCGAGCTGGCCGGTGACGAAGACGGTGAGCGGGCCCGGCGTGGCCGCGACGGCGCGCAGGCGGGTCAGGACGGCCTGCGGTTCCAGGGGGTCGGCGAGCTCGACGACGTTGGCCGTCTCGGTGCCGGAGAGCACGGCGGGCGGCACGGCCGCGAGGACGGGAAGCACGGACGCCGCGTCCACCAGACGGCTCTTGCCCACCGGTGAGGCGGCGAGCAGCAGCACGGTTCCGGGCATCGGTCCCTCCCCATCCCCCGTCGATCACGTACGGCAGCACGGTAACCGGTGCGGCTGCGAAGGGGAGTTCTCAGGACGGCAAACGTCCCTTTCCTGCCCCCTCGTCGGCCCTGCGCACCGCGAAGACCGTGGTGTCGTCGAGCAGCCGTCCGCCGCAGTGCCCGAGGGTGCCGTCGCGGACGAGGGCCACCAGGCGGCGGGGTTCGGCGGCGCGCGGGTCGGCGGCGAGGGCGCGGGTCACCTCGTCGGCGAGGGCGTAGAACTCCCCGCTGCCGTCACGGGCCTCGGTGACGCCGTCGCTGGTCAGCAGGACGGTCTCGCCGGGACCGAGGGGGACGCGGTGGACGGGCGGCGGGCCGTCGGCGGACAGATCGGTGAGGCCCAGCGGGAGTCCGCCGGCGGCGAGCAGCGGCCGTACCCCCGAGGGGCCGACCACCAGTGGCGGTTCGTGACCGAAGACCATGGCCTCCACCACGCCGGTGCCGGCCTCGGGGAAGCCGAGCAGGACGGCGGTGGCGAAGCGGTCGCCGTCGTCGCGGCCGAGCGCCGTGACATGCCCGCCGTGCCGGCGCACCCGGATCTCCAGCCGCTCGGCGACCGTCGCGAGCTCCGGCTCGTGGTACGCCGCCTCACGGAAGGTGCCGAGCAGCGCGGCCGCCGCCTCGACCGCGCCGAGCCCCTTGCCCTGGACGTCACCGACGAGCACGCGGGTGCCGTGCGGACCGGGCTGGATGTCGTAGAAGTCGCCGCCCACGCGGGCCTCGCTGTCGGCCGCGAGATACACCTCCGCGTGCTCCAGGCAGCCCCACACGGGCGGCAGCGGGCGCAGCACGGTACGGCGGGTGGTGTCGGCGACGTCCCGCATGTGCAGCATGCTGCGCTCGCCGCGCAGGCGCACCGCGCAGGCCAGGACGGCGAGGATGCCTCCGACGGCGACCAGGATGAAGTCGGGCAGGCCGGACCGGTACTGGTGCGGCCAGGAGCCGTCGGCGACCACGTAGGTGACGAGGGCGAGGGCGGCGAAGGCGGCGGTGGCCGGGACACCGCAGATCGCGGCCGCGATGCCGGGCACCAGCACGACCCAGGAGATCATCCGGAACTGGGCGGCCGTGTTGTAGTCGATCGCGGTGATCGCGGCCAGCAGCAGGAGGGGCGGCACCCAGGCGACACTGCGGCCGCGGACGCGGAGCACCTGTCCCCGGCCGACACCGCTCATGGGGCCAGCGAAACACGGGGTGTCCCCCGCCGCCATCCGACTTGCCAGCGCCCCCTCGCAGGTGTGCTCTGGTAGTCGGGGGCGGAGCGGGGTGGACAGAGAGGAGTGCTCCCATGGCTCATGCGGCACCCGCGGGCGGGTTCGCCCGGACACCCGATGTCTTCAGCGCCAAGGTGCACACGGCCGCCCGGTACGGCGTCCCGGTCGTGCTCGGACTGGTCTACGGCTACTGGGCGGCCGCGAACCGCCGTCACGGCGGGCCGATCACCGGCTGGAACGTGCTGTTCGGCTTTGCCACGGCGATCGCCTTCATCGTGCTGTGCATCGCCGTGGCGACATTCGCCCCGCTGCTGAAGCGGGAACTGCACTCGGCCGTGAAGTCCGGCTTCGCCGGTGCGGCCGTCGGCTTCCTCTACAGCCAGACGGGCGAGAGCGTGCTGCGCTCGACGGCCCTGGGGCTGGCGGTCGCGGTGGGGATCTTCCTGGTGTTCTTCTACCGCTACTACACGCACGAGGACGCTGAGGGGAACCGGATCCGGTAGCGGGCGCGCGGGGCCCCGGCCGGCGCGGAACACCCGTTCGGCCGCCACGGCTCGCGCGTCCGCCCGCGACCGTCTTGCCTGGAGAGGTGACCTCCCGTGTCCAGGCCGCCCTGTCGGCCGCCCTGATCGCCCTGGCCTGTCTCCTGGTGCCGTTCGGCGCGCCGGCGGCCTGGGTGGCGTACGGCCTCGCCGACACGGACCGGTACGTCACCGCGCTGGCGCCGCTGGCCGCCGACCCCGCCGTGCAGGACAGCGTGGCGGACGCGGTGGCGGGCGAGGTCGGCGAGCCGGCCCGGCCCTTCGTGCGCACCCTCACCCGCACCCACGCCTTCGGCACCGCCTGGGACGCGGGCAACAGGGCGGTCCACCGGGCCGTGCTGCGAGCGGTGCGGGAGGGCGGCCACCACGAGGTGACCGTCGACATCGCCCCGATCGCCGCCCGGGTGGAGCACCGGGCCGCCCTGCCCCGCACCGAGGTCGCCGTGCTCCCGGCGCCCGCGCTCGACCGTCTCCGGAAGGGCTACGACGTGCTCGAAGTCGCCGGTTTCTGGCTGCCCGTCACGGCCGCCACGCTGGCCGTCGCCGGTATCGCGGTCGCCGCCTGCCGCCGCCGCGCCCTCACCGCGACCGCCCTCGGCACGGCACTGGGCGGCGCGCTGCTCGGCCTCGCCGTCGCCGTCGGCCGCCGCCTCACCCTGACCGACCTGGCCGACCCGGTGCGCCGCCCGGCCGCGGGCGCCGTCTACGACGCCCTGACCGGCACCTTGCGCACGGTCTCCTGGCTGCTGGTGGCCGTCGGTCTGACGGTGGCCCTGAGCTGCTGGCTCACCGGCCGGTACGGCTCGCCGCGAGCCCCGCGAGGGTCCGCAGCGCCCGTTGCAGATCCGGCACAGCAGCCGACGCGAGCCCGAGCCTGACCGCGTCCGGGGTGCGGTTCGGGTCGACGGCGAAGGAGGGCCCGGGCGTCAGGGCGATGCCGAGCGCGGCGGCGGCGGCCGTGAAGGTGTCCGCCCGCCAGGGGGCCGGGAGCTGCCACCAGGCGTAGTAGGCGCGCGGATCGGACCGCACGGCGAACCCGTCCAGGCACTCGGCCAGCACCCGCTGCCTGCGTGCCGCGTCCGCCCGCTTGGCCTCGACCAGCCGCGCCACGGTCCCGTCCGCCGTCCACCGCGTCCCCGCCTCCAGGGCGAACCGCCCCGCGCTCCACCCCCCGGAACGGACGGCGTCCGCCACCGCGTCCACCCGCTCCTCCGGTACGACGAGGAAGCCGACGGTCAGCCCGGGCGCGACCCGCTTGGACAGGCCGTCGACGACGTGGGTGAGGGTGGGGGCGTGCGCGGCGAAGGGGTCGTCGGCCTCCGCCAGGAACGACCAGATGCGGTCCTCCACGACGGGGATGCCCAGGTCGAGCACGACGTCGGCGAGCCGGCGCCTGCGTCCCGGGCTCATGGTGAGCGACGTCGGGTTGTGCAGGGTCGGCTGCACGTAGAGGGCCGACAGGGGAGCGGTGCGGTGGGCCGCGGCGACCGACTCCGGGCGCGGGCCGTCCTCGTCCGTGGCCAGCGGCACCAGGGTGATGCCGAGCCGGGCCGCGATGTCCTTGACCACGGGATACGTCAGCTCCTCCACGCCGACCCGGCCGCCCGGCCGCACCAGGGAGGCGAGGGCGGCGGCGACGGACTGGCGGGCGTTGCCGGTGAAGAGGATCCGGGAGGGGCCGGGGCGCCAGCCGGGGGTGGTGAGGAGGGCGGCGACGGCCTCGCGGGCGGCCGGGGTGCCGGTGGCGGCGGCGGGGCGGAGCGCCTCGGTGAGGACGTCGGGGCGCAGCAGGGGCGCGAGGGTGCCGGCGAGGAGCTCGGACTGGCCTTCGGCGGAGGGGTAGTTGAGCTCCAGGTTGACGGGGGTCCCGGCGTCCTCGACGAGTCCCCTGGCGGGCCGCCCGGGGACGGTGGCCTTCACGAAGGTGCCGCGTCCGACCTCGCCGACGACCAGTCCCCGCCGGACGAGTTCGCCGTACGCCCGCTCGGCCGTCGAGGCGGCGATGCCGTGCCGGCGCGCGAACTGCCGCTGCGGGGGCAGACGTTCGCCCGGCCGGAGCCGTCCGGTGGTGATGTCGGCCGCGATGCGGTCGGCGATGCGCCGGTAGTCGTGCACGGGGACCCCCTCTTGCCGCCCTGCCCATGATTGCACCGAGGGCAAAGATTTTATTGCACCGAGAAGTCGGGCCGACCTAGGGTCGGCGTCATGACGGCGATCCCCCTGGTCCTGGTGCACGGCCACCCCTTCGACCACACGATGTGGCGCCCCCAGATCGAGGCGTTCTCCGCCTCCCGCCGCGTGGTCGCGCCCGACCTGCGCGGCTACGGCGGCGCGGAACCGCCCGCGGAGGTCGACCGCTTCGAGCGCTTCGCGCAGGACATCGAGACGCTGCTGGACGAACTCGACGTGCGGGCCTGTGTGCTGGCGGGCCTGTCCATGGGCGGCCAGATCGCCATGGACTGCTACCGGCGCTTCCCCGGGCGGATCCGGGGCCTGGTCCTCGCCGACACCTCCCCGGCGGCGGAGACCCCCGAGGGCGTGCGGGTCCGGCACGCCATGGCGGAGCGGCTGGAGCGCGAGGGCATGCGCGGGTACGCCGACGAGGTGCTGGAGAAGATGGTCGCGCCGTACGCCGCTCCCGAGGTCAAGGCGCACGTCCACGGCATGATGGCGGCCACCCGCCCCGCCTCCGCGGCGGCGGCCCTGCGCGCCCGCGCCGCCCGTCCCGACTACCGCGAGCTGCTGACCCGGGTCACGGTCCCGGCGCTGGTGCTGGTGGGCGCCGACGACACCTGGACGCCGGTCTCCGACGCCGAGGCCATGCACGCGGCGCTCCCCGAGTCGCGGCTGCACGTCTTCGAGGGCGCGGCGCACCTGCCGAACCTGGAGCGGGCGGGGGAGTTCAACGCGGTGCTCGGGGAGTTCCTGGCGAAGGTCGACGCCCGCTCGTAGGCTCGGGACGGTGACCCGCCGAGGACTCGGTACCTGGACCGCCGCCCTGCTCCTCGCCGCCGTGAGCGTCGTCCTGGGGTGCCGGCTCGCCGACACGGACGGGATCACCCCCGTCCCCCAGCTGCTCGCCTTCCTCCCGTGGCTGCTCGCGCCGGCCGCAGCGGGCCTGGCCCTCGCCCTGCTGGCCCGCTGGTGGCCGGGGACCCTCTGGGCGGTCGTCGTGATGGGACTGCTGGCGTGGTTCCTCGCCCCCTACGGGCAGGGCGGCGAACCGGACGGGCGGGTGCTCGCCTCCTTCCGCGTCCTGACCTCGAACGTCGAGTTCGGCCGGGCCACCGGTGCTCTCGTCACCGCCGTCCGCGAGCACCGACCTGACGTCGTGTTCGTGCAGGAGTGCGAGTACGGCTGCTCGGCGGCCCTGCGGCGGGCCCTGTCCGAGGACTATCCGTACCGGCGGTCCGTGGAGGGCGCCGGCTCGAGGGGGTCCGTCGTGCTCAGCCGCTTCCCCCTGGAGCCCGCCGCCGGGATCCGGGGCAGCACCATGGGCATGCCGGGGGCCATGGCCGACGTACGCGGTCATGCCGTACGGCTCCAGCTCGCGCATCCGATGCCGCCGCTGCCGGGCCAACTGGACGTGTGGCGGCGGGAGCTGGGGGAGCTGCGGGACTTCGCCGCCGCCACCGGTTCCCCCACCGTCCTGGCCGGCGACTTCAACGCCTCCCAGGACCACGCGGCCTTCCGCGCGATCCTCGACACCGGACTGCGCGACGCGGCCCGCCTCGCCGGGTCCGGCCGCACACCGACCTGGCCGGCCCGCACCGCCCCGGCGATCGGCGCGCAGATCGACCACGTGCTGGTGTCGGCGCGGTTCTCGGCGAGGTCCGCGAGGTTCCTGGACCTCGCGGACACCGACCACCGTGCCCTGCTGGTCGACATCGCGCTGCACGGACCCGGTTGACCTGGGTGTTCATAATGACCCCATGTCCCGCATCGGCCTCACCCCGCCCGACTGGCTGGTCCGGAACCTCCAACCGCAGCAGGCACCAATCAATTGGCCCGCCGTGGCCCGCGCGGCGATCGCGATGACCCTCCCCCTGGCGGTCGGCCTCGCGGTGGACCGGCCCCTGTACGGCGCCCTCGCCTCCATGGGCGCCCTGTCCGGGGTCATCGGCGACACCGCGGACGCGTACCGCATGCGCATCCTCAACATCGCGATCCCCCAGCTGTTCGGCGCGGTCGGCGTCACGCTCGGCTCGCTGGTCTACGGCCAGGGATGGCTCGCCGTCTGGGCGGTCACCGGGGTCGCCCTCGTCTCCGGGATGATCTCGACGATCGGCGCGGTCGCCTCGGTCTCGGGACTGCTCCTGCTGCTGAACTCCGTGGTGGGCGCGGGCCTTCCGATGCCGGGCGAGTGGTGGACGGCCCCGCTGCTGATGACCGGCGGCGGACTGCTCGTCCTGCTGCTGGCCCTGCTCGCCTGGCCGCTCAGGTCCGGGGTGCCGGAGCGGGCGGCGGTCGCGGGCAGCTACCGGGCGGTGGCCGGCCTGATGGCCGCCTGCGGCCGCGCGGAGTACGACGAGGCACGGCACGCCGTCACCCAGTCCCTGAACCAGTCGTACGACCTCGTCCTCGCCCGGCGCGCCCGCCATCACGGCCGCAGCCCCGAACTCACCCGGCTGCTGGCGCAGTTGAACGCGATCACACCGGTGGTGGAGGCGGCCCCCGCGGCCCACCTGTCCGGCCGGCCGCTGGCACCGGAGATCCCGGAGGCGGTCCGCCATCTCGCCCAGGCGGTGGAGACGGGGTACACGGGACCGACCGGACTGCGTCTGCCGGTTCCGGTGTCGGAGACCGCCCGCGCCGTCGACCACGCCCTGCGCCACGCGGCCGAGGTCGTCGCCGCGCCGGACGTGGATCCGAGCGGCATCGACGACCGGCTGGGCCGCCCGGCCGCGCTCGGCGTGCGCGCCGCCCGGGCGGCTCGGAACGTGGCCCTGTCGGCGGCGTCCTGGCGGTACGGCCTGCGGCTCGCCCTGTGCATCGGGCTGGCCCAGGCACTGGTGTCGATCGTCCCCGTGCCCCGCTCCTACTGGGTGGCCCTGACGATCACCTTCGTGCTGAAGCCGGACTTCGGTTCGGTGTTCTCGCGGGCCCTGCTGCGGGCGCTGGGCACGGTGGCCGGGCTCGTGGTCGCGGCGGCGGTGCTCTCCCAGGTGCCGCGCGGATGGTGGGACGTGGCGGTGATGCTGGTGCTGGCCCCGCTGATCCCCGCCCTGACCCCGCGCGGGTACGGCTACCAGACGGCCGCGATCACCCCGGTGATCCTCCTGCTGTCGGACGTCCTCAACCACCAGGGCACCGCCCTGCTGATGCCCCGTCTGCTGGACTCCCTGATGGGCTGCGCGATCGCCCTGGTCGCGGGCTATCTGCTGTGGCCGGAGAGCTGGCACACCCGGGTCGGCGACCGGCTGGCGGACGCGGTGGCGGACACGGCGACCTATGTGGAGTCGGCCTTCCTGCCGAGCACGGAACCCTCGGCCCGCGCCCGGATGCGCCGCCGCCTCTACCGCGACCTCTCGGTCATCCGTACGGAGTTCCAGCGCGCGCTGACCGAACCGCCGCCCACCGGACGCCGGGCCGCCGCCTGGTGGCCGCTGGTCGTCGCGGTCGAACGCATCGTGGACGCGACGACCGCGGCACGCGTCCGTGTACGGCACGGAGCACAGCCCCCGTCCCCGGCCGAGGTCGGCCAGGTCGCCCTTCAGCTGCGCGAGTTGGCGGAGGGGCTGCGCGAGGCGGAGACCCTCTACGAGGTCCGCACCGACCTCACCGGGCCCGCGGGCAGTGTGCTGGAGCCGGTCCGCCAGGAGGTGGCGGCGGCCCGGGCGATCACCTCACCGCGCTGACCGGCGGCATGCCGGTGCGGGCCGCCCTCTCGTGGTGGGCGGCCCGCACCGGGGTGGGGGGTGGCGGCTAGCGGTCGGACTTGTGCAGGGCCTTGTCCATGGCCGCGGCCAGGCCGTTCGCCCAGAGCTGGTTGACCCGGCTGCGCTCGGCGGCGTTCGGGACGGCGTTGGTGCAGGACGGGCCGGGGCCGCCGCCCGACATCAGCTCACTGCACGGACCGGAGTAGTGGTCCGGCAGACCGAGCACGTGTCCGGTCTCGTGGGCGGTGACACGGGTCGAGTCGTACTGCTGGTTCTGGCGGTAGTCCAGGAAGACATACCCGCTGCCGTGACCGTCGGTCGAGGCGTACGAACCGCGCGAGTCGTTGCCCTCGCGGTAGGAGAAGTCGGCGCTCGACGCCGACCCCGACTGGAGTCTGACGTTGGAGACCGAGCTGTTCCATATCTGGGCGCTGCGGCTTATCTGCGCGCTGAACGAGGGCGCCCGGGAGGCGTCGTAGACGACGGTGACGGCCGCCGTGCTGTCGGGGTGCGCGGCCCGCTTCTCGGCCACGGACGCGAGGACGGCCTGGAAGAAGGCCTCACTGGTGTCCGTCGTCGTGGCGGCGGTGTATCCGGCCCGCGGTGCGGGAGCCGGTGCCGCGGTCGCGGGAACCGCCGTGACCAGACCGGCCGTTGCCAGTCCGAGGGCCATCGCGCCGGCGGTCAGGGCATGGGTGTACTTGCGCATCGAGGACTCCTTGGTGGGGGGGTGAGTCGTCGATGTGAGTGTCGGTGGCTGTGCGACGGCTGTGATGATGCCAACAGGTGATAGCGCGGCCCTATCACGGGAGTTCGGCGCCTCTGGTGAAAGCCCTTCCCCCGCCTTACGCTCCGATCGCATGGACCTTGAGGTGCGACACCTCCGCGCGCTGGTGGCCATAGCCGACACCGGCAGCCTGCACCGGGCCGCCCGTCAGCTGGGCGTGTCCCAGCCGTCGCTGAGCACCCAGCTGCGCCGGATCGAACAGTCTCTGGGCGGCGCCCTGTTCGTGCGCGCGAGATCCGGCTGCCGCCCCACCCCGCTGGGCCGGCTGGTCCTCAGCCGCGCCCGCCCGCTGGTGGCCGAGATGCGCTCCCTGGTAGCCGATGCCCGCGCGGCCGCCACGGGCGGACCTCAGCTGCGTGTCGGCTCCACCGCGTCCCGGGCCCTGTCCGGCTGGCTGCGCCGGCTGCGTGCCCGCGGCCAGGACCCCACCCTGCACATGAACGTCTCCCCCAACGCCCTGCTGCACATGGTCGCCGAAGGACAGCTCGACGTGGCGTTCGTGCACGAGGTGGAGGGCTGCCCGCTGCGCATCCCGCGCGAGCTGTGCCTGCGGGTCCTGGTGGAACGCGAGCCGCAGTTCGTGTCGCTGCCCGCCGACCACCCTGCGGCCGCGAAACCCACGGTCACCCTGGCCGACCTGGCCCGGGACCGCTGGATGATCGACCCCACCGTCGACGGTGAATGGGACGCCGTGCACCGCATGTTCCGCGCGGCCGGCGTCAACCCCGTCGTGCTGCACGGCGATTACCACACCGCCGACGCCCTGGTCGCCACCGGCGAGGTCGTCACCGTCTGCCAGCCGACCCGGGTGCCCCGCCCCGACATGGCGGTACGGCGGCTCCAGGGCGACCCGCTCGGCGTACGGCTCCTCCTCGCGGCCCGCACCGAGACGGACCTGGACGGGGTCCGTCCCGCGCTGGAGGAGGCGTACTGGGAGAGCGCGCGGCAGGCGCCGGCCTACCGGGAATGGCTGGAACGCGACGGTGCCGGGCGCCGGGAGGCGCGACCGACGGTTCCGGCCATTCCCTGAAGGAGCCGCGGGGCTCAGACGCCGATGTCGTCGCCGTCCTTGCGCCACACCGCCACGACGGCCGGGCGCACGATCCTGCCCGGTCCGTCGGGCCAGGTGCTCGCCGGGTTCTCCACCGTCGCCCCGTTGATCTCCCCCGGGTGCTGCACGGCGACCAGGACGCGCCGGTCCTGCACCAGCGGGCCGCAGGTCTCCGCGCCGGTCGGCACGGTCAGGAACTGCTTGAGCTCACCGCGCCGCTCGCCACGGGTGGCCACGCCGAACAGACCGTCGTGGGAACCGAGCTGGTTGCCGTCCGTGGAGATCCACAGGTTGCCGTGCGGGTCGAAGGCCACGTTGTCCGGGCAGGAGATGGGACTGACGTCGTCCTTCGGGAACCCGGCGAAGTAGGTTGCCGGGTCCTCGGGGTCGCCCGCGACGAGGAACAGCGTCCAGGCGAACCGCGTGCTGTCGGCCCGGTTCCAGCGCTCGGTGAGCTCCAGGATGTGGCCGTGCTTGTTGGCGTTGCGGGGGTTGGCCTCGTCGGCCGGGGCATTCGCGCCCACGCCCCGGTTGGTGTTGTTCGTCAGGGCCACGTACACCTTGCCGGTGCGCGGGTTGGGCTCGATGTCCTCGGGCCGGTCCATCCTGGTCGCCCCGACCTTGTCCCCGGCGAGCCGCGTGAAGACGAACACCTCGTCGGCGCTCATGCCCTCGACGTGCGACACGGCCCCCTTCGCCGTGGCGGTCGCCAGCGGGATCCACTCGCCGCTGCCGTCGAACTCACCGTCGGCGGGCAGCTTCCCGGTCCCGTCGACCTCGATCGCGGGGGAGTCCCCGGTGAGCCGGGCGACGTACAGCGTCCCCTCGTCGAGCAGCGAGAGGTTGTGCTCCCGCACGGCCCGGGAGGTTCCGTGCTTCATCCGCTTGCTGCCGACGAACTTGTAGAAGTAGTCGAAGCGCTCGTCGTCGCCGGAGTACACGACCGGCCGCCCGTCGTCCGTGAGCCGTACGGTCGCGCCCTCGTGCTTGAACCGGCCGAGCGCGGTGTGCTTGCGGGGCGCGGAGGAGGGGTCGTAGGGGTCGAGCTCGACGACGTACCCGAACCGGTGCACCTCGTTGGGCTCCTGGGCGACGTCGAACCGCTTGTCGAACCGCTCCCACTTGCGCTCGCTGGCGCCCGTGCCGATCCCGTACCGCTTGTCCGTCGCCCGGGTCGCGCCCGCGAAGTACTGGTTGAAGTTCTCCTCGCCGTGCAGGGTGGTGCCCCAGGGGGTGGTGCCGCCGGAGCAGTTGTTGAGCGTGCCCAGCACCTTGCGGCCGGTCGGGTCGGCGGAGGTCTTCAGCAGGTCGGAGCCGGCGGCGGGGCCGGTCAGCCGGAACTCGGTGGTGGCGGTGACGCGCCGGTTCAGATGGTGGCGGGGTACGACGGTGAGCGCGCCGTTCTTCTTGTTCTCCTCCACGACCACGGCGGACAGCCCGTGCGCGGCCCAGGCGATCTCGACCTGCTCACGGGTGGGGGCGGCGGCGTCGTAGCCGCGGAACATCAGGACCTCATCGGTGTACTCGTGGTTGGCGACGAGCACCTGCCGGCCGCGCTCGCCCGGCACGGGCAGCAGCGCGAGGAAGTCGTTGTTGTACCCGAACTGGCCGGCCTGGGCGGCGGCGGTCTGCTTCTCCGGGTCGAAGGCGGGGGCGCCGCGCAGGATGGGCTCGCCCCAGCGGACGACGACGTTCTGGGAGTAACCGGCCGGGACGGTCACGGTGTCCTCGGTGTTGGGCGCGACCGGGGTGAAGCGGAGACCGCGGGCGGCCCTGCCCTTCGGCTTCCACCCGGTCGGGGCCTGGGGGGCGGCTTCGACCGAGGGGGCCGCGACGACGGTGCCCGCGGTGCCGGCCGCGGCGGCGACGGTCACGACGGCGGCGGCGCGCATCATCGAGCGGCGGCTGAGCGCGGAGGCGATGACGTCGCCGACGTACGGGTTGGCGGAGGTGTTGGGCGCCGGGTGGAAACAGGCGTCACCGCACCGGAAACGGCAGGTCAGGGCGGATCGCCCATGGGCGGTGTTGATCAACGGCAGCTGTACGCGCACTTTTGCTCTCCCCTTGCTTCCCCTTGAAGCTCGCTTGACGGACGCTAGGCGCGCGTATGTGCGAGAGCGGGGCGGGGCGGTGAACGGTGGATGAACCCGGGGTGGACGTAGCGGAGTTGACGTCCCGCGCGAGTGACGGCCGGAAGCAGGTCTTGACTCCCCGGGCCCCGGGTGGGCGCCCCTGCCCAAGATCGCAATCCGGGGCCGCTAACCTTACGTGTCCGTCCTGGCCAGGGATTGACGGGCTACAACTCATGCGAAGGGTTGCGCACATGGGCATTCTCACTCTCCTGCGGAACGCGTTCGGCGGCCGATCACGCAAGGGCGCTGCCACCGAGGCAGAGGGTGCGGTTCCTTCGCAGGAGGCGACGGCACCGACCCAGGCGCCTCCGGCGACGGCGACGGCCACGGTTCCCGAACCCCGCGCCGAGGCACCGGACACCGATTCCGATTCCGAGCACGAACTGGTCTCGGCCGCGTTCAACAACGTGACGGTCCCGAAGCAGGCGCCTCCGGCGGGGGCGGCGGCGGAGGAGACGCCGGTGTCGCCCGAGGCGGTGCCGGCCGAGGCACCGGTCACCGAGCCGGAGCAGCCGACGTCGGCGCCTGTCGCGGAGGAGCCCGCCAAGGAGGCACCGGCCGCGGAGGAGGCCCCCGCGGTGACCGAGGCTGCGGACGAGAAGCAGGGCGCTGAGGAGGTCGTAGCCGAGACGACTGAGGCGGCCGAGACGACTGAGGCGGCTGAGCCCGCCGTAGAGGAGCCGGTGGCTGAAGAGCCGGCGCCCGCTTCGGTGGACGAGGCCGAGCCGCAGGCCGCGGAGGCGGAACCCGCCCCCGAGCCGCAGGCCGCGGAGGCGGAACCCGCCCCCGAGCCCGAGCCCGAGCCGGTCGCCGAGGTCGTCCCCGCCCCGGAGCCCGAGACGGTCGTAGAGCCGGAGCCGGAGCCGGTCGTACCCGAGCTGGAGCCCGAGCCCGAGCCGGTCGCCGAGGTTGCCGCCCCCGTCGCAGCGGAGCACGCGCCCGCGCCCGCCGCCGACGGTGAGGACGCCCCACAGGGGCCACCCGCGGCCGACGACGAAAGTGGTACGGGTGCTGCGGGTGGGAACGACGACGACCCGGCCGAAGGCCGGTCGGTGACGGTACCCCCCACCCTCCGCACCGCCCACGACGCCGCCGCCACCACCCTCGCCGCCCACGGCCTCACCGGCACCACCGCGAAGACGTACCTCGTCCTGGACCGCTCCGCGAGCATGCGCCCGTACTACAAGGACGGCTCCGCGCAGGCACTCGGCGAGCAGACCCTCGCCCTCGCCGCCCACCTGGACCCCGAGTCCACGGTGCACGTCGTCTTCTTCTCCACCGAACTCGACGGCACCGGCGAGCTCACCCTCACCGACCACGAGAACAAGATCGACGAGCTCCACGCCGGCCTCGGCCGCATGGGCCGTACCAGCTACCACGCGGCCGTGGCGGAAGTCCTCGCGCACCACACCAAGGAGAACCCCGGCACCCCCGCCCTGGTCGTCTTCCAGACCGACGGCGCCCCGGACGCGAAGACCCCCGCCACCCAGGCCCTGACGGAGGCGGCGAAGTCCCACCCCACGGTCTTCTTCTCCTTCGTCGCCTTCGGTGACCCGGAGAACAAGGCCTTCGACTACCTGCGCAAGCTCAAGCTCCCCAACACGTCCCACTTCCTCGCGGGCGAGACCCCGAAGGAGCTCACGGACGCCGAGGTCTACGAGGGCATCCTGGCGAACTGGCGCCCCTGACGCCGTAGCACCGCACCACCGTCGCAGACGATCGGCCGCCCCTTCCCACCCCGTAAAACGGGAAGCGGGCGGCCCACCCATGTCGGCTACGATTTCAAGGTTCGCAAGCACACGTTTGAAACGACCCGACCTGGGAGCAGCCCCCGATGGCTCGACACCTCATCACCAGCGCCCTTCCGTACATCAACGGGATCAAGCACCTGGGCAACATGGTGGGGTCCATGCTCCCGGCGGACGTCTACTCCCGTTACCTGCGCCAGCGCGGCCACGACGTCCTCTACATCTGCGCGACGGACGAGCACGGCACCCCGGCCGAGCTGGCCGCCAAGGAGCAGGGGCTGCCCGTCGACGAGTTCTGCGCGCAGGCGCACGACGCGCAGAAGGCGGTCTACGACGGCTTCGCGCTCGCGTTCGACTACTTCGGCCGCAGCTCCAGCGCGCAGAACGTCGAGATCACCCAGCACTTCGCCCGCCGCCTCAACGAGAACGGCTTCATCGAGGAGCGGGCGATCCGGCAGGTCTACTCGCCCACCGACGGCCGCTTCCTGCCGGACCGCTACGTCGAGGGCACCTGCCCCCACTGCGGCTACGACAAGGCCCGCGGCGACCAGTGCGAGAACTGCACCCGGGTCCTGGACCCGACGGACCTCATCAACCCGCGCTCGGCGATCTCCGGCTCCACCGACCTGGAGGTCCGCGAGACCAAGCACCTCTTCCTCCTGCAGTCCAAGCTCCAGCACGAGGTCGAGGAGTGGGTCTCCCGGCACGAGGCCGACTGGCCGCAGCTGGCCTCCTCCATCGCCCGCAAGTGGCTGACCGAGGGCCTGCACGACCGCGCGATCACCCGTGACCTGGACTGGGGCGTGCCGGTCCCGGCCGACACCTGGCCGGAGCTGGCGGCCGAGGGCAAGGTCTTCTACGTGTGGTTCGACGCCCCGATCGAGTACATCGGCGCGACGAAGGAGTGGGCGGACGCCGCGCGAGACACAGACCCGGAGAACCGCGACTGGAAGTCGTGGTGGTACGACGTCGACACCGAGGTCCGCTACACCGAGTTCATGGCGAAGGACAACGTCCCCTTCCACACGGTGATGTTCCCGGCGACCGAGCTGGGTGTGCGCGAGCCGTGGAAGAAGGTCGACTACGTCAAGGCGTTCAACTGGCTGACGTACTACGGCGGCAAGTTCTCCACGTCCCAGAAGCGGGGCGTGTTCACGGACCAGGCCCTCGACATCCTCCCGGCCGACTACTGGCGCTACTTCCTGATCGCCAACGCCCCCGAGTCGGACGACTCGTCCTTCACCTGGGAGCACTTCACGGCCACGGTGAACAAGGACCTCGCCGACACCCTCGGCAACTTCGTCAACCGCGTCCTGTCCTTCTCGAAGAAGCGCTTCGGCGAGGAGGTCCCGGCGGGCGGCGAGCCCGGCGAGGCGGAGGCGAAGCTGGGCGAGGAGATCGCCCGTCTGCTCGCCGAGTACGAGCAGCAGATGGAGGCGCTCCAGTTCCGCAAGGCGGCTGCCGCCCTGCGCGCCCTGTGGTCGGCGGGCAACTCCTACCTGGAGGAGAAGGCCCCCTGGCTGGAGATCAAGACGGACAAGGACGGCGCGGCGCTGACACTGCGCACGGCGATGAACCTGATCCACCTGTACGCGGTGGTCTCGGAACCCTTCATCCCGGCGACCTCGGCCGCCATGCGCCAGGCCTTCGCCCTGCCCGACGACACCGCCACCTGGGTCACCGCCGACGAGGCCCGCGCCCTCACCGCCCTCACCCCCGGCGTCCCCTTCACGGTCCCCCCGGTCCTGTTCGCCAAGCTGACGGACGAGGACCTGGAGACGTACAAGGAGCGCTTCGGCGGCTCCCCGGAGTAGTCCGGAAGCCGTCGCCGGACCGTCCGGACACCGACCCGGGCATCGCCGTGTCCGCGCCAAGCCGTATGGTTTGCGCCATGGCAGTGCCCGGGGTCATTCCTGTCGCGTACGAGCCGAAGCACCGCACCGAGACGATCGGGCGGTATGCGGAGGGTCAGTTCCTGGCGTCGATCACGTATGCCTTTCCCGAGGGATTCCGCCTCGAGGAAGGCTGGGAAGATCAGAAACGCCTGTATGCGGTCCTGCACACCTTCGACACCGAGGGCAATTACCGCGACTCGGACATCTGGTGCGCCGGCACCTGGGCGGAGCAGCAGCGCGACCCGGGCGGCGACGCCTCGCCCCTCACCCGCGCCCAGGTGCACCGGGCGACCCTGCTCCGCAGCCTCCCGCGCCGCTCGTACACGGACATCGCGATCCGTCCCTTCAGCGTCATCCACGAGGGCGTCCGCTTCGGCCTGGTGATCCGCGAGGACGAGGGGGAACAGTGGGCGGAGCTCTACCCGGACCGCCTCGCCTTCGCGGAACCCTGGGACGGGACCTACGACACCTGAGAGGCGTCGGCTAGGAGAGCACTCCCGCGCCCGTGGTCGTCGCCAGCGACGCCGGCAGGTTCTTCACCGACGAGGCCGAGGTCTCCAGGCCCGCCGTCAGGGTCGGCGTCCAGTTCACCGTCGTCTTCAGGTCCTTCGAGGACGCGGCGTTGTAGGCGGCGACCAGGTCGGTCGCCGTGCCGTTGACGAGGTTGCCGGAGCCCGCGATCGCGCCCGTGCCGTCGCCGGACAGCAGCTTGGTGACCTTCACGCCCGACGGGACCGTCCAGTGGTTGTCCGCGGCGACGACCTGGGCCTTGGCGCGGGAGTTGATGCTGTACTGCACCGCGTAGCCGTTCAGGGTCGTGACGTCGTAGAGGTTGTTGTAGATGTGGACCTGGCCGACCCGGGCGAGCGGGGCGCGCTGGACGATGCCCTTCCACACGTTGTGGTGGATCGAGACGCGCAGCCTGCCGCTCGGCTCGCTGTCGCTGCTGCCGATCAGCATCGTCTTGTCGTGGTTGGTGAACTGGTTGCGGGAGACGGTCACCAGGTCCGAGCTCTTGGTGATGTCCAGGGCCCCGTCGTGGATCTGGTACTCGCGGCCGAAGTACTGCGGGTTGGCGGAGTCCAGGTGCGGCGCGTCCGTGAACGTGTTGTGGTCCGCCCACACGTGGGTGGCGCCGCGCAGGGTCACCGCGTCGTAGTTCGCGTTCCAGTTGCCGTCGTCGCCGTCGGTCGGGTCCCACTGCGGGAAGCAGTCCTCGGTGGCGGCGAAGGTGAGGTTGCGGACGATGACGTTGTCCACGTTCTGGATCTGGAGCATGCCGCCGGAGATGCCGGCCTTGGTGCCCGGCTCCCCCACGATCGTGGTGTTCGCGGGCACCTTGAAGACGATGTTCGCGGCCTGCTTCTTCTGCGCGGCGGCCCGCGCGGTCTCCTGCGTGCCCGACGGCAGCTTCGAGCGGCCGTAGGTGGCCGGGTTGTACGCCTTCAGGTAGGCGGAGAGCGAGTAGCCCGTCCCGGCCGCGTAGTTCGCGCACGTCAGCTTCTTGCCGGCGTCGTCGGTGTTGGCGTCGATGGTGCCCTTGACCTTGATGATCCGCGGGGTGCTGTCGGACGCCGAGCCCAGCGCCTTCACGAGCTGCGCCCGCGTGGAGACGGTGAAGGTGTGCGCGGAGTCGGCCTTCGAGCCCCCGGTCGTGCCCGTGCCGGAGGACGCCCAGCCGTCCTTCGCGGCGAGCGTCTGGTGGTACAGGTCCACCGTCCCCGCGTTGGCGTTCATCACGACGGCACCGGCGCCGACGCCCGCGGCCACCACGGCGGCGGAGACGACCAGGGTGCGGCGCTTGCCGGCGGTGAGAGGCAGAGGCCACGGGTTTTCCTTACGAGCGGTGGTAGGACATGTGCGTTTCATGAAGCACCGGTGAAGCGCTTCCGCCCTCAAGTGGCCGCCGGGATCAACGGGGTTGCCGTGCCGCACGGTTTTCTTCCCTGCTCGCCTCTTCCGCCTCTCCCGCATCCCCTTACCCGCCCTTCACTCCCCTCTTACCTGTGGATAAGGTTTGCTGACTCATAGGGAAGGACCCCCAGTTGGGCAGACACGCCCCGAGACGAGCGGGCCGTGCCACGCTCGTCTCCGCCCTGGCCGTAGCGGTGGCGGCCGGCTCGATCACCCTGTTCTCCAGCACCGAGGACACCGGCGCGCAGGCGGCCACGACCGCGTCCGCCGGCACCACCGAGATCGTCCTGGACGATCCCCGCAGCACCACCCCCCGCACCGAACGCCTGCTCGCCGCGGGCGCGACCGGCTACCTGCACCGGCAGTCCGGAGTCGCGGGCCTCCTGTGGACCGGCTACGCGGACGGCGCCACCGTGCCCGTCGAGGGCCCGACCGGCGTCTACCAGCCGACCACCACCAGCTGCTACGACATCTCCGCGCGCTGTGCCTCGGGCGTGTTCGGGCAGGCCGCCGACACCGTGGCCCTGCCCCACCGCACCTACGGCGACCCGGTGTCGCTGTGGAGCCCGGGCGGCGGCGCCCTCAGCACCCTGGACCTCAGCCAGTCGGCAACCCGCGTCGGCACGTACGGCGAGACGACGGTCACCGTCGAGTGGAACGGCGTCGTCGACGGCCAGGAACTCGACGGCTATGTGCTGC
The DNA here is from genome assembly GCF_029893805.1 of Streptomyces sp. SAI-135. NCBI lineage: Bacteria > Bacillati > Actinomycetota > Actinomycetes > Kitasatosporales > Streptomycetaceae > Streptomyces > Streptomyces sp. SAI-135. Next base: position 4,807,785 of record NZ_JARXYP010000002.1, on the reverse strand, counting down.
ACCTCGTCGACCTGGTCGACGGCAAGCAGCGCGACCGCGTGGTCTCCGGGCTGCCCGCCGACGGCACCTGGGAGATCAACACCGGGCGCACCGGCGACGCGCAGGGCGCCCTGCTGACCTACCCGGACCGCGACGAGAACGGCGACTTCACGTCGTACACCGTCGCCTACCTCGACTTCGCCAGCGCCGAGCTGACCCCGGCCTTCACCGGCCTGTCCCGGGAGACGGTGCCGGAGGTCGTGCTGACGCAGGACCGCGTCGGCTGGTACACCGAGGCCTCCGGCCTGCACCTCAAGCCGCGCGCCGACCTCACCGCCGCCGAGACCGTCCCGGTGGCCGGCGAGGACCTGGCCGGCACCCCGGTGCCCGTGCTGACCGACGGCTGGCTGGTCCTCGCCACCAACGGCGGTTCCGTCCGGGCCGTCTCCCTGGCCGACGGCACCACGAAGACGCTGCTGACGTGGTCGTACGGCACCCCCCTGGCCGCCCCCGACGGGACCGCGCTGGTCACCGGCGGCTCCGGCGCGGCCGACTGGTGGGTGCAGCGGGTCGTCACCGGCGCGGACGGCACCCCGCAGCTGAAGAAGATCGCCAAGGTGCCGCCGCTGGAGAACGCCAAGACGGGCGTCGCCCTGAGCCGGGGCAGCCTGCGGGTGGCGGAGAAGAGCTCCACGAGCTCCATGGACACCACCTCGGTCCGCACCCTCACCACCGACGGCGCCGCCGCGCTGACCGCCTCCGCGGCCACGGAAGGCGACTCGGTGGCCGCCAAGTGCCCCTACCCGGGCACCACCTGCTCCGCCCTGTGGGGCAACAGCGTCTCGGGCCCCGACGACGTCTTCCTCAACACCTTCGCCGACGTCAACGAGGGCGGCAGCGGTCTGGAGAACGCCGACCAGCTGGTCTCCATCCACGACGGCTGGTCCAACTACACGCTGACGTACGGCACCCAGGACGGCGAGATCGTCGACGTCTCCGACGACTACGCCGTCTACAACTCGGGCGGTACCACCCCGACGCAGTACATCGGCGAGTTCGGCTACGGCGATCCGATCAAGCGCTCGGTCCGTGCCGCCGCCCTGAACGGCTCCACCCTCTGGAGCGCGACCACCACCCCGGGCCGGCTCACCTCGTACAGCCTGACCACGAGGAAGACCCTCTCCACGGTCGACGTCCCGGACCTCGGCTGTGTGCCGAGCGAGCTCCAGGCGGCGGGCCGTTGGGTGTACTGGTCCTGCGCCGGCGCCTCGGCGGGCGTCTACGACACCAAGGCCGCCAGGTCGGTCGCGGTGACGCCTGGTGACGTCCTGCTCGGCGACGGCTTCACGATCCGCCACGACCACGGGGCCGACCAGCTGGTCCTCACCGACACGACGACCGGCGCCACCCGCGTGGTCGCCTCCGGGCTGCCCGACTCGGGTCTCGCCGTGGACCGCCGCTTCCGGTGGACGGTCGACGAGTACACCGGTCTGGTCGCCTGGTTCGACACCTTCGAGCAGACGCACGTGGCCACCACCGGTGTCACGCCGTCCGCGGTGACGGCGTTCCGCGCGGAGGCCGAGGGCTATGTGGAGCCCGGCTCCGCGTCGGCCTGGAGCGGCCGGTGGGTGCTGTCCCGTCCGGTCACCTCCTGGTCCCTGACCTTCACCTCGGTGCAGAGCGGTGCGACCGGCAGGGCGACCCGCACCCTCACCGGCGGCGCGGCCTCGGCGGAAGTGACGGCGAACTGGAACGGCAAGACGTCGAGCGGGATCCCGTTCCCCCACGGCGAGTTCACCTGGACGCTCAAGGCCACCGGCCTGGGCACAGCCGCCCCGGTCACGGTGACGAGCGGCGAGGGCTACCTGTTGCACGGCTCGGCGGTCCGCCACGACTTCGTCAGCCCCGACGGCCCGGACGGCCGCGGTGACCTGCTCACCCTCAACACCTCCGGCGGCCTGACCTTCCACGGCGGCACCGGCACGGGCAGGTTCGGCGAGAAGGTCAGCGCCGGCGGCTGGCCCACCACGATCAGGGCGATCCCGTTCGGCGACCTCAGCGGCGACCGCTGCAACGACGTCCTGGTCCGCCTCAGCAGCGGCGCCCTGCGCCTGTACAAGCCCGGCTGCGGCTCCGCGGTCAAGCCGTCGACGTCGTACACCACGCTGAGCACCAGCGGCTGGAACCAGTACGACATCCTGACCTCGCCCGGTGACGTCAGCGGTGACGGCCGCCCGGACCTGATCGCACGGGGGGCGTCCACCGGCACGGTCTACCTCTACAAGGGCACCAGCACCGGCAAGCTCTCCGGGCGCGTGAAGCTCTACGACAACTGGAAGGGCTACAAGAAGATCATCGGCGCCGGCGACCTCAACGGCGACGGCCGCGGCGACCTGCTCGCCCAGGACACCTCCAACACCCTCTACCGCTACGACGGCACCGGCACCGGCACCTTCAAGGCCCGCGTGAAGCTCTTCACCAACTGGGGCGGCTCCTACAACGCGATCGTCGGCGTCGGAGACATCACCGACGACGGCAAGGCCGACCTCGTCTCCCGCGACACCGGCGGCACCCTGTGGCGCAACAGCGGCGACGGCAGGGGCTCGTTCGGAGCAAGGGTGAAGATCGCCACCGGCTTCAGCGGCTACAAGTTCCTTTCCTAGGATCCGAGGGATCGTGACGCACAGGGAGGCGCCCGGGACCGCACGGTCCCGGGCGCCTCTTCGTGTGGGGATCAGATCGACGTGTTGTCGTTCGTCGCGTCCGGGTCGACGCCCATCGTGATCGAGCCGATGACGCCCTTGGCGATGTTCTTCTTGTTGTACTTCAGCTTGAGCAGGCCGCCGGTGGTGCCGCTCTGGTCGTAGATCGTGTCCTCGGTGAGCGTGGTGCGCTCGGTGGTGCTCGTGGAGTACGGCTCGACCTCGGCGGAGGCCAGCACGGACTCCTCGTCGAAGAAGAACTGGCCGGTGTGGCAGGTGTTGCCGCCCTCGTAACCGGCGTCCGTCCACTCGCCGTTGACGTGCACCTTGGTGTGGATGTGCACGCAGCGGCCCCGGTACCAGCCCGGGAAGATCGTCCGGAAGGTGACCTGGCCGTGCCGGTCGGTCCTCCAGGTGCCGCGCAGATAGCGCTCGTCGTCGGTGGGGTCCTGGTGTACTCCGCCACCGGTGCCACCGGTCGGCGCGCCCGACGGGGGTTCACCCGTCGGGGTACCGCTCGGCATGTCCGAGGGCGCGTCGGTCGGGGCGGTGCCGCCACCGCCGGCCGACGAGGCCTCGTAGCCCGAGTAGATGCCGAGCGCGTCGCAGTGCCAGATGTCGACGGCGGCGCCGGCGATCGGCTTGCAGGTCTCGGAGTCGATCACTTTGAGGTTGAGGGTGAGCGGGATGCCCTCCTTGTCCTCGGTGATGTCCTGGCGGATCTTGTCCGCGTCGATGTAGTACGGCCCCTCGGTGGTCTCCGAGGTGAGCTTGTAGCAGGCCTCGGCAGCGGAGGAACTGCTGCTCGCGGAGGCCGTCGTGCTCGCCTCGCCCGCGAAGGCACCCGACGCGGCGAGGGTGCCGGCCGCACCCACCGCCACGGCCGCGCCCGCTCCGGCCACGACGACCTTGCGCCGCGTGAGGTCCTTCTTGTGTTTCGGCTCATGGGCCGACTGCCGGTGGTCCGGCTGCTGGTTTCCCGTCATGGACAGGCAAGTTAGGTAAGGAGGCTGTCATCCACGTGGGAGCGGACTGTGGTTTCCGTACAACGCCGAAGTGGCCCGGAACCGACGTCGGTTCCGGGCCACTTCGGATCAGCGCCTACTTCGGCTGCGGCTTGCGCACCGACAGGTGCAGCTCCCTCAGCCGGGCCTCCTCCAGCTCCGTCGGCGCGCCCATCATCAGGTCCTGGGCGTTGCCGTTGAGCGGGAAGGCGATGGTCTCGCGGATGTTGGGCTCGTCCGCGAGGAGCATCACGATGCGGTCGACGCCGGGGGCGATGCCGCCGTGCGGCGGGGCGCCGAAGCGGAAGGCGCGCAGCATGCCCGCGAACTTCTCCTCGACGGTCTCCCGGTCGTAGCCCGCGATCTCGAAGGCCTTGAGCATGATCTCCGGCTCGTGGTTCCGGATCGCGCCGGAGGACAGCTCGACACCGTTGCAGACGATGTCGTACTGCCAGCCCAGGATGTCCAGCGGGTCCTGGGTCTCCAGGGCCTCCAGACCGCCCTGCGGCATGGAGAACGGGTTGTGCGAGAAGTCGATCGCGCCGGTCTCCTCGTCCTTCTCGTACATCGGGAAGTCGACGATCCAGCAGAACCGGAAGACGCCCTCCTCGAAGTGCCCGGCACGCTTGGCGGCCTCGACGCGGACCGCGCCCATGATCTTCGAGACCTCGTCGAACTCGCCCGCGCCGAAGAACACCGCGTGCCCGGCGGCCAGCGACAGCCGCTTGGTCAGCTCGGCGACGTTCTCCTCGGTGAGGAACTTCGCGATCGGGCCGGAGAGCGAACCGTCCTCGGCCACCCGCACCCAGGCCAGGCCCTTGGCGCCCTGCGAGACCGCGTAGTCACCGAGCTGGTCGAAGAACTTCCGCGGCTGCGCGGAGACGTCCGGCACCGCCAGCGCCCGCACGTGCTTGCCGGCGAACGCCTTGAACTCCGAGCCCTCGAAGACATCGGTGATGTCGACGAGCTCCAGCTGGGCGCGCAGGTCCGGCTTGTCGGAGCCGTACTTCAGCATCGCCTCGCGGAACGGGATCCGCGGGAACGGCGAGGTGACGTGACGGCCGTTGCCGAACTCCTCGAACAGCTCGGTCATGAGCTGCTCGATCGGCTGGAAGACGTCCTCCTGCTCGACGAAGCTCATCTCGACGTCGAGCTGGTAGAACTCGCCCGGCGAACGGTCCGCGCGCGCGTCCTCGTCACGGAAGCAGGGCGCGATCTGGAAGTAGCGGTCGAAGCCGGAGATCATCAGCAGCTGCTTGAACTGCTGCGGCGCCTGCGGCAGGGCGTAGAACTTGCCCGGGTTCAGACGGGAGGGGACCACGAAGTCGCGGGCGCCCTCGGGGGAGGTCGCCGACAGGATCGGGGTCGCCATCTCGTTGAAGCCGAGGGCGACCATCTTCGAGCGGATCGAGGCGATCACCGACGACCGCAGCATGATGTTCTTGTGCATGCGCTCGCGGCGCAGGTCGAGGAAGCGGTACTCCAGACGCCGCTCCTCGTTGACCCCGTCCTCGGTGTTGATCGTGAAGGGCAGCGGGGCGGCCGCGCCGAGCAGCTCGACCTCGCCGACCTCGACCTCGACCTCACCGGTGGGCAGGTCCGGGTTGACGTTCTCGGTGCCACGGGAGACGACCTTGCCGTCGACGCGGACCGTGGACTCCTTGGTCAGCTTGTCGAGGGCCTCGTACGCGGGCGTGCCCGGACGGGCGACCAGCTGCGTGATGCCGTAGTGGTCGCGCAGATCGATGAAGAGGATGCCGCCCAGGTCGCGCCGATTGTGCAGCCAGCCACTCAGCCGGACGTCGGTGCCGACGTCAGAGGAGCGGAGCTCGCCGCAGGTGTGGGACCTGTACCGATGCATCGTCGTTCATCCAGTCTTCGCGGATCGAGGGGCGTGTTTCACGTGAAACAGCTCCCAGCCTACCGGGGACGCCGAGATCGCCTCCCCACCATTACGACTCGGCCAACAGTGGCACTCCCGGAGCCTGTGTTCTTAAAGTGGGGCAATGCGCACTGGTGAGCCCCTGCCCGCCGTGGGGGAAGTCCTCACCGCCCTCGCGACCGGCCTGTGGCACTGGGACACCGCCACCGAACTGGTCACGGTCGACGCGGAGGCCGCCCGGCTGCTCGGGCTGCGCGCCGAGGGGACCACGCTGACCGAGGCCCAGGCCCGGGCCCGGCTGCACCCGGTCGACTGGAACGAGATCATCAGCGTCGTCGGACTGGCGGTCGCCGAGGACACGCTCGCCGAGGTCCGGATCAGGATCATGGACGAGCGGGGCCGGGTGATCCGTACCGTGCGCAGCCGCTCCAAGCCGTCGTACGACGCGGACAAGAAGTCGTTCCAGCTCATCGGCACCCTCCAGGAGGTCACCGAGCCGACCCCCGGCACCCCCGCCGGACGCACCGCGGTCACCGGTGACTGGCGGCGCTCCCGCGAGGCCTTCCTGCTGGACGCCGGCCGAGCCCTGGCCGAGGCCCGCTCCACCGCCGAGGTGCTGCGGGTGGCCGCGGGCCTGTCCATGCCGGGCTTCAGCCCCGACGGCCTGGCCGTCTTCGGCGTCGAGGGCGACCGCCTGACGATCATCGGCCACCACGGTCAGCAGCCCGGTGACGAGAGCCCCTTCTCCCACATGTCCCTGGAGACGGACTACCCCGCCGCCGAGGTCGTGCGCACCGGCCGGGCCGTCTATCTCTCCAGCCCCGAGGCGTACCGCTCCCGCTACCCGGTCACCTGGCCGCTCGCCCAGCGCTTCGACCGCCAGTCCTGGGCGTTCCTGCCGCTGACGGTGGCCGGCCGCACGATGGGCGCGTGGATGGCGGGCTTCGCCTACCCGGTCGCCTTCACCCCGGACGAGCGCTCGGTCCTCACGACGGTGGCACGCATGCTGGCCCAGGCGCTGTCCCGCGCGGGCCTGGCGGAGTCGGAGCGCGAGCTGACCGACGGCCTCCAGCGCTCGATGCTGCCCACCCTGGGACCGGAGATACCGGGCATGACCGTGGCCGCGCGGTACGTCCCCACCGGCGGCGGCCTCCAGGTCGGCGGCGACTGGTACGACATGATCCCGCTGCCCGGGGGCACCTCGCGGGCGACGTCCGCAGCGGGACGGTTCGCCCTGGTCATCGGGGACGTCCAGGGCCACGACGTACGGGCGGCGGGCCTGATGGGCCAGCTCCGCATCGCCCTGCGCGCCTACGCGGCCGAGGGCCACCGTCCCGACGCGGTCCTCTCCCGCGCCTCACGCTTCCTCAACGGCATGACCTACGGGGTCGACGACCCCTCCGACATGCGCTTCGCGACCTGCCTGTACGTCGAGGCCGATCCGGCGACCGGTGTCCTGGAGATCGCGCGGGCCGGCCATCCCGACCCGGCGATCCGCATGACCGACGGCACGGTCCTGGCCCGCCGCACCGAGGGCGGCCTCCCCCTGGGCATCGACCCCGACGCCGACTACCCGACGACCCGGATCACCCTGGAGCCCGGCGAGACGCTGATGCTGTGCACCGACGGGCTGATCGAGACCGGCGGCCACGACTTCGAGACCGGCTGGAAGCGCGTCCGCACCATCCTGGAGACCCACGACGGCGATCTGGAGGCACTCGCCGACGCCCTGATCCAGGCCGTCCACGGCCCTTCCTCCCACCACACCACCGGTCCCTTCGCCGACCGGCGGGAGGACGACATAGCGGTCCTGCTGCTGCACCGGCACCAGGAGGGCGGCGACCCGGCCGCCGCACGGCCCGCGGTCCGCCGCACGATGCTCTCGGTGGCCCAGGCGGAGCCGGAACGGGTCGCGGTGGCCCGCCAGCAGCTGCGCGAACTGCTGCACGACTGGCCCTCCGCCGACCAGGTCGACTCCGCCGTCCTGCTGGTGTCCGAGATGCTGACCAACGTCCTCGTCCACACCGACGCCGACGCACTGCTGCTGGCGGAGGTCCGCGGGGAGGCGGGCGGGCGCCGGATGCGGATCGAGGTCACCGACACCAGCGACGACCTCCCCCACAAGCGCCGCCCCGGCGAACTGGCCTCCTCGGGCCGCGGCCTCATGCTGATCGAACTGCTCGCGGACCTGTGGGGGGTGGACCCCCAGGGCCAGGGCAAGAGCATCTGGTTCGAGCTCTACGAGTCCCCCGGCGAGATCTCGGGCGAGATCTCCGGTGAGATCTCCGGTGAGATCTCCGCTTAGGACGGGACGCACGGCAGGCGTCAACATGCGTCCTCGCCATCACCCGTTCAAGTGACCACCGAGCGACTGGCGGCGACGGCTCCCGCACCCCCTGCACGATGTGTGCCCTGGCCGCGATCCGACCGCACGCAAGGAAGTCGCATGGGCAAGCCCGCATCCCCGAAGGACCGCAAGGGGTCCTCGTTCTCGCTGTCGTACGAAGGCGTCCAACGCGACCCCGCCAACCACATCACGGTGGGAAAGGGCGGATTCTCGTTCAAGGGATCGACGAAGGCCCTCATAGCGCTCGCCGTACTCACCGCGGCCGGCGCGGCGGCCTACGTGTCGCTGGCCGGTCAGGGCCAGGGCAGCCCGAGCGGTACGAGCGTGACACCGGGCACGAGCGTGACAGCGGGTGGAGCCGGGGCCGCGGCGGCGCCGACGTAGGTCCGGATCACCGCAGTCCCCGACGCCGGGCGTCACACAGGCGGTCGACGCGGGTCCGGCTCAGGTACGGGAGCACCGCAAGATCGTCCTGCGCTCCGGGTCCAACGTGGACCTGGACTTCGTCAACGGCTCCTCCGACATCATCTTCTCCCTGCCCGCGAACACCGCCGACGGTTATGCCCTCGCCGGCGAGAACGGCGACCTGGCCACCGTCAACGGCCCGGCGAACGCGGAGAGTTGCGCCGCGGCCACCGAGTTCGGATTCGTCATCGACCAGAAGAACATCCGCCGGGGACTCACGGCGTGCGTGCTCACCGACGAGAACCGGGTCGCCGCCCTCACCGTCCTCGGCTGGCAGGCCGACGACGTGAACTACGCCGGCGGCCTGTCCTCCGTCACCATGGACGTCACCACCTGGGAGAAGCCCGAAGGCGCGGCCTGACGCCCGGGCGGGCGGCCTACGGCCCGCCCTCGGTCATTCCGTGGACCGCCGGGATCGTCCCGAGCCGCCCCTTCTGGAAGTCCTCGAACGCCTGCTGGAGTTCCTCGCGGGTGTTCATGACGAACGGGCCGTAGTGGGCCATGGGTTCGCGGATCGGACGGCCGCCCAGCAGGACGACCTCCATGTCCGGGGTGTGGGAGTCCTGCTTCTCGTCCGCGCGCACCGTCAGGGACGAGCCGGCACCGAACACCGCCGTCTGGCCCAGGTGGATCGGACGGCGCTCCGCGCCCACCGAACCGCGACCGGCGAGCACGTACGCCAGACCGTTGAAGTCCTCACGCCACGGCAGGGTGAGCTCCGCGCCCGGCGCCACCGTCGCGTGGATCATCGTGATCGGGGTGTGGGTGATGCCGGGGCCCTGGTGGCCGTCCAGCTCACCGGCGATGACGCGGAGCAGCGCGCCTCCGTCCGGCGTCGACAGCAGCTGCACGTTGCCGCCCCGGATGTCCTGGTAGCGCGGCGCCATCATCTTGTCCTTGGCCGGCAGGTTCACCCACAGCTGCAGGCCGTGGAAGAGACCGCCGGACATGACGAGCGCCTCCGGCGGGGCCTCGATGTGCAGGAGACCGGAGCCGGCCGTCATCCACTGGGTGTCGCCGTTGGTGATGGTGCCGCCACCGCCCTGCGAGTCCTGGTGGTCGAAGATCCCGTCGATGATGTACGTGACGGTCTCGAAGCCGCGGTGCGGGTGCCACGGCGTGCCCTTCGGCTCGCCCGGCGCGTACTCCACCTCGCCCATCTGGTCCATCATGATGAACGGATCAAGGTGGCGGTAATGGATCCCGGCGAACGCCCGGCGCACCGGGAATCCCTCGCCCTCGAAGCCACTCGGCGCGGTCGTCACGCCGAGGACGGGACGGGCCACCGCGTCCGCCGTCGCGGCCACGCGCGGCAGGGTCAGCGGGTTGTCGACAGTCACTGCAGGCATGTCGGTACCTCCTCGTGGTGCGAGTTTAGTTGAGCATTGAACTTTCTGCCACCTCTAACGGAAAGAGCCCGGAGGGCATTCCCTCCGGGCTCTCTCCGTACGGGGCGTACCGCGTCAGTTGCTGAAGTACAGGTACTTCCATGCCCCGTACGTCGTCGAGTTCACGCTGTCGCCGGACGAGCCGTTGACGTACACCGACCGCATCCGCGCCCGGATGCCGGACTCACCCGGTGCCTCGAGCGTGACGGCCGACTTGCCGCTCGTGCCGAGCGGGAAGTACTGCGAGTCCGCCGAGTACCAGGTGCCCTGGTAGTAGACCTGGAGGTCGAAGCGCTGCTGACGGCCCGGGTAGTAGGTCATCGTCGTGGTGAGCAGCGGATCGGTGTTCTTGTGGAACCAGTAGTACGACGTCGACCCGATCTTCGCCGTCTTGTAGTGCTTGGAGACGGCGGTGGAGACCTTGACCCGGGCGTAGGCCGTGGACTTGACCGTCTTCGGCTTGTAGCGGGCGTCGCCCGAGAAGACCGCGGTGACGGCCGTGTCCCGGGTCATGTCCACCCAGGCACTGATGTTGCCGTCGGCGTTCACCGTGCCGGTCTTGATCAGCTTCTTGCCCCTGTCGCTACCGAAGGGGTCGGCGTAGATCGAGACCGAGCGGTTCTTGTACGTCGTGCCGAGGTGCGCGGTGAACTTGACGTCGGTGCCGTAGTTGTACAGCTTGCCGTTGTTGTTCAGGCTCAGGGACGTGGACGCGAGGGAGACGTCGACCGTGTCGGAGGCGCTGACGGCCGTGTGCTCGGCGTCGCCCGCGTACTTCACCGTGTACTTGACCTTGCCGCCGGCCGGCGGGGTGTCGGTGAAGGAGTACGAGCCGTCGGCCTTCACCGTGACGGACGCCAGGGCCTTGCCGTTCGGGCTCTCCAGGTCGGTGCGGGTGACGGCGAGCTTGGTGCCGGCGGCGAACGGCACGTTGGCCGTGAGCTTGCCGGTGACGGTGAGCTGCTTGGCGCGGGGCGCGGTCGCGGGCGCGTTGACCGTGAGGGTGGGCACGCTGAGCGCCGGGCCGGTGAAGGCCCTCAGGGTGTAGGTGTTGTCCGCGTTGCCGGCCAGGGCGAAGACCCGGGAGGAGTCGGGGGCCCAGACCACCTCGCCCATGCCGGCCGTCCCGGCGTCGAAGCGCCGCACCGGAGTGGCGGAGCCCGCCTTGTAGACGTTGACGTGGCGGTCGTAGGCCTGGGCGATCAGACCGCCGGGCGAGACGTCGCCGGACCAGCCGGTCTCGGTGAGGCCCGCGCCCTCGGTGAAGGCGCCGTCGGCGTAGGTCAGCTTGCGATAGCCGTTCCACAGCAGCTGAGAGGTGCCGGGGACCAGGTCGAGGTCGTTGGTCCAGTGGTCGGTGTCCGTCTTGGCGATCACCTGCGGGGTGGCGCCGGAGACGTCGAGGAGGTTGATCGCGCCCGAGCGGTCACCGCTGTCGTGGAAGGCGAGCAGACCGGGCGAGGACGGGTCCGCGTCCAGGACGCCCGCGTTGTAGTACGGGGCGACACCCTCCGGGAGCTGTCCGAGGGTCACCGCGGTGGTGGCGTCGGCGGCGGTGGGGTCGATGACGCCCAGGTTCCCGTGGAAGCCGCTCTCGTCGCTCGTGCGGTACGTGAACCACACCCGCCCGCCGGCGACGGCGGCCTCGCGCGGGTCGATGCCGGCGCCGAGGTCGTAGCGGGTCCGGACCTCCAGGGTCGCCGCGTCGAGGGCCACGATCTCGTGGGTGGTCGGCAGGACCGCGTAAAGGGTGTGGCCGTCGTCCGAGAGCGCGAGGTCGCTGGGGCGGCCGAAGCCGACGTTCACGTCGACCAGAGTGCCGCTGTAGTCGGTGGCCAGGATGCGTCCGTTGTCCTGGTCCGCGACGAAGACGCGCTGGAGCGCGCCGTCCGCGACCAGTCCGACGGGCTGGGTGAGCACGGCCGACGCGGCCGAGGCGGAACCGGCCGCGGCGACGCTCAGCGCCACCGAGGAGAAGAGGACCGCGAACGCCGTCGCGGCCGAGGTGCTGCGCATGCGCACAGTGATGAACCCCCACAGAAGATCCCGGGGTCGCCGGGAGATGAGAGCGCCGCGCGGCACCCGGACGCGGACCGCGGTGAGGCGGTGGCGTGCCGGGGCGCGGCTGCCGGAGGGAACTCTATGGCATGGCTGTGACAACCGGGCGAGGGTTTTCGACCACCGGCCGACGGCTGTCCGTACCGGCCGACGGCTATCGGTACCGGCCGACGGCTATCCGTACATCCGCCGCATCGCGAACTCGACCATCTGCTCCACGGCCTTCGCGTCGAAGACGATGCGGTGCTCGCCCTCCATGTCGAGGACGAAGCCGTAGCCCGTGGGCAGCAGGTCGAGGACCTCCGCGCCGGTGATGACGAAGTACTTGGACTCCTTGCCCGCATACCGCCGCAGCTCCTTGAGCGTGGTGAACATGGGGATCACCGGCTGCTGGGTGTTGTGCAGGGCGAGGAAGCCGGGATTGTCACCGCGCGGGCAGTAGACCTTGGACGTGGCGAAGACCTGCTGGAAGTCCTCGGCCGCCAGCTGCCCGGTGGTGAAGGCACGCACCGCGTCCGCGAGCGAGGGCGGGGACGGCTCGGGGTAGAGCGGCGGCTGCTGGCCGTACCCGCCCACTCCGCCGGCCATGGGCTGCTGCGGCGGGACGCCGTACTGCTGCTGGGCACCAGCGCTCTGGTCGTAGCCGTACATGGGCGTAAGCGTACCGAGGGGGGTGGGGTCGGCGGGCGGCTACCGGCACCCGGGAAACCGACAGCGACCCGACAGCGGCAGGACCTGGGTTCCGGGCGGTCCGCGCTCGTAGCGTCGGTGCATGCGCAGACATGGTGACGACGAGGTCCACGAGCACGACCGAGGGCTCTCCCACGACCTTCCGGTGCTCGCCCGCCGACGGATGATCCGGCTGCTGGCGGGAGCGGGGGCGGGGTCCCTTCTGGTGCCCCTGGCGGGCTGCACCGCCGAGGACGGCGCCTCCTCCGCCGCGGACTGCGCCGCCGTTCCGGAGGAGACCGCGGGCCCCTACCCCGGCGACGGCTCGAACGGCGTGAACGTACTGAAGGAGAGCGGGGTCGTCCGCGCCGACATCACACGCAGCTTCGGTGACTCCGCGGGCGGGACCGCCGAGGGGGTCCCGCTGACCCTCACGCTCACGGTGGTGGACGCCGGTTCCGGTTGCGGGACCCCGCGCAGGGGCGCCGCCGTCTACGTCTGGCACTGCGACCGCGAGGGCGGCTACTCCCTTTACACGCAGGGCGTCACCGAGGAGAACTACCTGCGGGGTGTCCAGGAGACCGACGACCGGGGCCGGGCCACCTTCATCAGCGTCTTCCCCGGCTGCTACCCCGGCCGCTGGCCGCACGTCCACTTCGAGGTCTACGGCAGCCTCCGGGACGCGATCCGGGCCACCGCGATCACGAGCACCTCGCAGCTCGCGCTGCCGAAGGACGTCTGCGAGACGGTGTACGCGACCGAGGGTTACGAGCGCAGCGTGGACAACCTCGGCCGGCTCTCCCTGGAGTCGGACAGCGTCTTCGGGGACGGTCACGACCGGCAGCTCGCGGCGGTCGAGGGGAGCGTCGGGGCGGGGTACACCGCCACGCTGACCGTCGCGGTGTGAACCGTCACAGATGGCCGGATCGGGGTTGCGGCTTATTACCGACGGGTAGCATCATCGTAGCTACTTGTTGGTATGTGAACTAGCGCGAGGAACCAGGTGCCTCGCCGAACTCTTTACGGAGCCGTCGCCATGGGGCACTACAAGTCGAATCTGCGCGACATCGAGTTCAACCTCTTCGAAGTACTCGGGCGCGACAAGCTGTACGGCACCGGGCCCTTCGCGGAGATGGACGTCGAGACCGCGAAGAGCATCCTGGAGGAGCTGACCCGCCTCTCGGAGAACGAGCTGGCGGAGTCCTTCGCGGACGCCGACCGCAACCCTCCGGTCTTCGACCCCGAGACGAACACCGCGCCGGTCCCGGCGTCCTTCAAGAAGAGCTACAAGGCCTTCATGGACTCCGAGTACTGGCGGCTCGGCCTGCCCGAGGAGATCGGCGGCACCACCTCGCCCCGCTCCCTGATCTGGGCCTTCGCCGAGCTGATCCTGGGCGCCAACCCAGCCGTGTGGATGTACTCCTCGGGCCCCGCGTTCGCCGGCATCCTCTTCGAGGAGGGCAACGAGGTCCAGAAGCACATCGCCAAGGTCGCCGTGGAGAAGCAGTGGGGATCCACGATGGTCCTCACCGAGCCCGACGCGGGCTCCGACGTCGGCGCCGGCCGCACCAAGGCGGTCCAGCAGGAGGACGGCTCCTGGCACATCGAGGGTGTCAAGCGCTTCATCACCTCGGGTGAGCACGACATGGAGGAGAACATCCTCCACTACGTCCTCGCCCGCCCCGAGGGTGCAGGCCCCGGCACCAAGGGCCTCTCCCTCTTCCTCGTCCCGAAGTACCTGTTCGACTTCGAGACCGGCGAGCTGGGCGAGCGCAACGGCGTGTACGCGACGAACGTCGAGCACAAGATGGGCCTCAAGGCCTCCAACACCTGCGAGATGACCTTCGGCGACCGCCACCCCGCCAAGGGCTGGCTGATCGGCGACAAGCACGACGGCATCCGCCAGATGTTCCGCATCATCGAGTTCGCGCGGATGATGGTCGGCACGAAGGCGATCTCCACGCTGTCGACGGGCTACCTGAACGCGCTGGAGTACGCCAAGGAGCGCGTGCAGGGCCCCGACCTCGCGAACTTCATGGACAAGACCGCGCCCAAGGTCACCATCACCCACCACCCCGACGTGCGCCGCTCGCTGATGACACAGAAGGCGTACGCGGAGGGCATGCGCGCCCTGGTGCTGTACACGGCCTCGATCCAGGACGAGATCCAGGTCAAGGAGGCGGCGGGCGAGGACGTCAAGGCGCTGGAGGGGCTGAACGACCTGCTCCTGCCGATCGTCAAGGGCTACGGCTCGGAGAAGGGCTACGAGCAGCTCGCCCAGTCGCTGCAGACCTTCGGCGGCTCCGGCTTCCTGCAGGAGTACCCGATCGAGCAGTACATCCGCGACGCCAAGATCGACACCCTGTACGAGGGCACCACCGCGATCCAGGGCCAGGACTTCTTCTTCCGGAAGATCGTCCGCAACCAGGGCGCCGCCCTCAACTCCCTCGCCGAGGACATCAAGAAGTTCCTGGCGCTGGGCACCGGCGGCGAGGAGCTCGCGGGCGCCCGTGAGCACCTGGCCAAGGCGGCCGTGGAGCTGGAGGCGATCGTCGGTCTGATGCTGACCGACCTCGCGGCCACCGAGCAGGACGTCAAGAACATCTACAAGGTGGGCCTCAACACCACCCGCCTGCTGATGGCCTCCGGTGACGTGGTCGTCGGCTACCTGCTCCTCAAGGGCGCCGCGATCGCCGCCGAGAAGCTGGAGACCGCCTCCGCGAAGGACAAGGCGTTCTACACCGGCAAGATCGCGGCGGCGAAGTTCTTCGCGGCCAACGTCCTGCCCGGCGTGACCCTGGCCCGCAAGGTCGCCGAGGGCGTCGAGCTGGACCTGATGGAGCTGGACGAGGCCGCGTTCTAGTCCAGCGGGACCGCGACCCGGCCCCGCCGGGTCGCGGTCCCTGCACGGGGCCTCGTGCCAGTCCCGGCGAGGCCCCGGCCCCACCCAGTGCGACTCCCGTCCCGTTTCGGCGGAGTCCCGTTCCCATCCGGGCGGAGTCCCGCTCCCGTCCGGGCGGAGTCCCGCTCCCGTCCGGGCGGAGGCCCGCTCCCGTCCGGGCGGAGGCCCGCTCCCGTCAGAGGGAGGCCCCGGTGCCGTCCCGACGGAGGCCGGGTCCCATCCCGGCGGAGCCACGTGCCCGTCCCGGCGAGGCCCAAGCCCCATCCGAGCGAGACTCCCGTCCCGTTTCGGCGGAGGCCCGTTCCCATCCGGGCGGAGGCCCGCTCCCGTCAGAGGGAGGCCCCGGTGCCGTCCCGACGGAGGCCGGGTCCCATCCCGGCGGAGCCACGTGCCCGTCCCGGCGAGGCCCAAGCCCCATCCGAGCGAGACTCCCGGCCCATCCCGACGGAGGCCCCGACCCACCCCGACGGAGCCGCGTTCCCGTCCCGGCGAGGCCCAAGCCCCACCCGGGCGAGACTCCGTCCCGTTTCGGCGGAGGCCCCGGTGCCGTCCTGACGGAACCCCGTTCCCGTCCCGACGGACGCCCGGCCCCATCCATCCGAGCGGAGGCCCAGGCCCCACCCGGGCGAGACTCCCCGCCCGTCCCGACAGAGACCCCGCCCCCGCCCCGACGGAGCCGCGTTCCCGTCACGGCGGGAGGTCGGTCCCGTCACGGCGGGAGGTCGGTCCCGTCACGGCGGGAGCCTGGGCCCGTCCCCCGCGGGGCCGCGTTCTAGGACACACCCGTACAGCAGCACGCAGTCCTCACGAGGGCCCGCTCCCGCCGCCGGGAGCGGGCTCTCGTACGTCGTTAAGGTGAACCCCATGAGCGCACCCCACCGCCTCGACCGCGGCCACACCGACGACCTCATGACGTTCCTGGCGGCAAGTCCCACGCCGTACCACGCGGTGGCGAACGCCGCCCAGCGGCTGGAGAAGGCAGGCTTCCGCCAGGTCGCGGAGACGGACGCCTGGGACGGGACGAGCGGCGGCAAGTACGTGCTGCGCGGCGGCGCGATCATCGCCTGGTACGTCCCCGAGAACGCGGCGCCCCACACGCCGTACCGCATCGTCGGCGCGCACACCGACTCCCCGAACCTGCGGGTCAAGCCGCTGCCCGACAGCGGGGCGCACGGCTGGCGCCAGGTCGCCGTGGAGATCTACGGCGGTCCGCTGATGAACTCCTGGCTGGACCGCGACCTGGGGCTGGCCGGCCGGCTGACCCTGCGGGACGGCTCGACACGTCTGGTGAACGTGGACCGGCCGCTGCTGCGCGTGCCCCAGCTCGCCATCCACCTCGACCGCGCGGTCTCCTCGGACGGGCTCAAGCTCGACAAGCAGCGCCACCTCCAGCCGATCTGGGGACTCGGCGACGACGTGCGCGACGGCGACCTTATCGCCTTCCTGGAGGAGGAACTCGGGCTCGGCGCGGGCGAGGTGACCGGCTGGGACCTGATGACGCACTCGGTGGAGGCACCCGCCTACCTGGGCCGGGACAAGGAGCTGGTGGCCGGACCGCGGATGGACAACCTGCTGTCCGTGCACGCGGGCGTGGCCGCACTGGCCGCGGTGTCCTCCGGCGAACCGCCCTACATCCCGGTGCTCGCCGCCTTCGACCACGAGGAGAACGGCTCGCAGTCGGACACCGGCGCGGACGGGCCGCTGCTCGGCGGGGTCCTGGAGCGCTCGGTGTTCGCCCGCGGCGGCTCCTACGAGGACCGGGCGCGGGCCTTCGCCGGGACGGTCTGCCTGTCCTCCGACACCGGGCACGCCGTGCACCCCAACTACGCGGAACGGCACGACCCGACGCACCACCCGCGGGTCAACGGCGGACCGATCCTCAAGGTCAACGTCAACAACCGCTACGCCACGGACGGTTCGGGCCGCGCCGTGTGGGCCGCCGCCTGCGAGCGGGCCGGGGTGCCCTTCCAGTCGTTCGTCTCCAACAACTCGATGCCCTGCGGCACCACGATCGGCCCGATCACCGCGGCCCGGCACGGCATCAAGACCGTCGACATCGGTGTGGCGATCCTGTCCATGCACAGCGTCCGGGAGTTGTGCGGCGCGGACGACCCGCATCTGCTGGCGAACGCCCTGATCGCGTTCCTCGAAGGGTAGTTCGCGCTCTTCGAAGCGTAGTTCGCGAGAAGTGGGGGTACCCGGGATTCCGGACCGGAACTACCGGACCGGACAGGGAGGCGACACTCATGGGCCTCGGCGGGTGCATCATTCTCATCGCCGTGGGAGCAATCCTCACGTTCGCCACCGACTGGCACATGCAGGGGGTCAACCTCGACCTGGTCGGTGTGATCCTGATGATCGTGGGACTGATCGGCGTGACGACGTTCAGCAGCATCGCCCGGCGGCGGCGCGTGGTGGTCCCCCCCACCACGTCGACGGTCGTCGAGGAGCGGCGCCGGGACGGATACTCCGACGGATACGGCGTGTAAGGGACATCGAGCGGGACGGCGGACGCACAGGACCACCACAGACAACCGTGAGCAATCCGTAATCACGGTTGTCTTGTCCGCTTGTGTGGAAATAGTGAAAACTCGGGATCCTTGAGAGCCCGGGGGGTCAGCAGTGCCGGGCGTGAACCACCAGCACACCCGGGGGCTCCCCCTTGCTCCACTCCACGACGACACTTGAGGCGGCGCCGCCCGCGGCGCCGCCTCCGGCGCACGGTCCGCGATCACCGCGCCCCCACCGGCACGCCGCCCGCCGCGCCCACGCCGCACCCGACGAACTCGACGGTCCACCGCGCCTGGTGGCGCTGATACCGGCCCACAACGAACAGGACCGCATCGCCGACGCGATCCAGGGCCTGTGGCGGCAGACCCGGCGCCCCGACCTCATCGTCGTCGTCGCCGACAACTGCACCGACGCCACCGCCGAGATCGCCGTCGCGCACGGCGCCCGCGTCTTCACCACCGAGGGCAACACCCACAAGAAGGCCGGCGCCCTCAACCAGGCCATCGCCTGGGTACTGCCCCATCTCGAGGATCGCGACCTGCTGCTGGTGCAGGACGCCGACACCGTGCTCAACCCCTGGTTCAGCGAGACGGCGATCGGCACCTTCAACCGCAAGGTCGGCGCCGTCGGCGGGGTCTTCTACGGCGAGAACGGCGGCGGACTGCTCGGACTGCTCCAGCGCATGGAGTTCCACCGCTACGCCTGGGAACTGGAGCGCACCGGCGGCAAGGCCCAGGTGCTCACCGGCACCGGCACCATGTTCCGCGCCCGTGTCCTGCGCGAGGTGCGCGCCGCCCGCCGCGCCGGACGGCTCGGCGGCGGCCAGGCCTACTACAGCCTCGCCTCGCTCACCGAGGACGACGAGATGACCAAGGCGGTCAAGACCCTCGGCTACCGGACCATGTCCCCGGCCGGCTGCGCGGTCACCACGGAGGTCATGCCGACCCTGGGCAAGCTGTGGCACCAGCGGCTGCGCTGGCAGCGCGGCGCCCTGGAGAACCTGCGCGACTACGGCTGGACACGTGTCACCGCCCGCTACTTCCTGCAGCAGTTCCTCATGGGCTTCGGCGCGCTGTCCTTCCTGGTCTACCTGACCTACATGGTCACCTACACCACGCTGTACGGCTGGCCCGGCTTCTCGCCCTTCTGGACCGCGATCGGGCTGGTCTTCGTGGTCGAGAAGACGGTCTCCGTACGGCGGGCCGGGCCGCGCGCCGTGCTGGTGGCGGCGCTCATGGTGCCCGAGATGCTCTACGACCTTTTCCAGCACGCCGTCTACTTCACCTCGCTGTGGGGCCTGTTGCGCCGCAGCGAGGAGAAGTGGGTGGCGACGTAACCCTCGGATACATCCCTCATAGGAGAAAAGCGCATGTACGGAAGAGTGATCGGTGCCGGCACGACCGGGGCCGGAGGCGCCACGCTGGCCGCGACCGGGCTGTGGCTGAACAGCATGGCGATGCTGGTGACCGCCACGACGCTGGTGGCGGCGGGGGTCGCCCTGTTCAAGCTGGTCCCGCGCAGGCGGTAAGGCTTACGCGCTCTCGTCCGTCCCGGCGAGGACCAGCGCGAGCCGGCTGGTCCCGGTCCGGGTCAGGCGGACCGGAACTCCCCAGTCCTGCTGGTGCACATGGCAGGCCGGGTACTCGGCGGAGCCGTCGCCGGACGCCGTGTCGCAGGACGCGGCCATGGCCGAGAGGTGCAGGACGCCCTGCTCGACCGCGGGGTTCAGTTCGAGGGTGCGGGACAGTTCTGTTCCCGCACCCTCGCCGTCCTTCAGCAGTTCGGGCGGGGTGGCGGAGACCAGGAGGCGGGTCGCGGGGCCGTACCGGGTGTCCGGCTTCTGGCCCGCCGGGGCCTGGAAGACCACGTCCAACCGGAGCCTTCCGGGCGCCACTTCGGTGGCCGCGCGCCGGGTGCGGTGGGCCTTCGCCGCGACGCGTACGGCCTCCTCGGGCAGTCTGAGCCGGGTCAGACGGTGCCGGGCCGACTCGACGACCACGATCTCCGCACCGACCAGGACCGCGTCGCTCGGCTCCCGCAGATCCGTGGCGAGGGTGGTGACCTCGCCGGTCGCCGGGTCGTAGCGGCGCAGGGCGTGGTTGTAGGTGTCGCTGACCGCGACCGAACCGTCGGGCAGCACGGTGACACCCAGGGGGTGCTGGAGCAGGGCCTGTTCGGCGGCGCCGTCGCGGTGGCCGAAGTCGAAGAGGCCGGTGCCGACGGCGGTGTGCACGGCCCCGTCCAGGTCGACCCAGCGCAGGGCGGAGGTCTCGGAGTCGGCGAGCCACAGCCGCTCGCCGTCCGGGGACACCGCGAGACCGGAGGGCTGGGCGAACCAGGCCTCCGCGCCGGGGCCGTCGACCAGGCCCTCGTTGGTGGTGCCGGCCACGGCCGTGACGGTCCCCTCGCCCGGGTCGTAGGTCCACAGCTGGTGGACGCCCGCCATCGCGATCCACACCAGGCCGTTCCACACCGCCACGTCCCACGGGGAGGACAGGTCCGTCTCGCGCGCGGGTCCTGCGGTGGGGGAACCCCGCCACCACTGCCGTCCGGTGCCGGCCGGCGTGGTGACCTCCCCGGTGCCGGGATCGAGGCGGCGCAGGGCGTGGTTGACGGTGTCGGCGACGACCACGCTGCCGTCGTCGAGGAGTGCGAGCCCCTGCGGTTCGCTGAACGCGGCCGTCCGCGCGGTCCCGTCGGCGAAGCCGCGCACACCGGACCCGATCCGCCGGACGACGCTCTCCCCGTCCGCGGCGAGCTCCACGAGCTGGTGCCGGGTGGTGTCACTGACCAGGAGGTGCCCGGACGGCAGCAGCAGCGCCTTGCCCGGGAAGCGCAGCGTGGTCGGCTCGGGCTCGGGCGCCACGTACGGCCCGTCGCCGCGCCGCAGGGTGCCCTTCGCGGCGTGCTCGGCCTCCAGCTCCGTCACCAGCCGGTCGATCGCGTGCACATGCCCCTCACCGGCATGCTGCGCGACCACGTACCCCTCGGGGTCGATCACGACGAGCGTCGGCCAGGCACGGACCGCGTACTGCTTCCAGGTCGCGAGCTCCGGGTCGTCGAGGACGGGATGGGCCACCCCGTACCGCTCGACCGCGTCCGCCACCGCCGTGTGCTCGGCCTCGTGCACGAACTTCGGCGAGTGCACGCCGACCACCACGACGGTGTCGGAGTGCTTCTCCTCCAGCTCCCTGAGCTCGTCGAGGACATGCAGGCAGTTCACACAGCAGAAGGTCCAGAAGTCGAGAACGACGATGCGGCCCCGCAGGTCGGCGAGGGTGTACTGCTTCCCGCCCGTGTTCAGCCAGCCGCCCTTGCCGATCAGCTCGGGGGCGCGGACACGGACGCGACGGGGTGCGGAACCGCTCATGGATCAAGGGTGCCACCCGGCACCGACAATCACCCGAGCGCCCGTCCCGTCGTCACGTCCACATGGGCCGGGATCTCGTCGTGGCGGTCGCCGACCGTGGAGGTGCCGGTGGGTTCGAGGAGGAGGATGTCGGTCGGGACGGGGGCGTACGGCTTGTGCTCGACGCCTCGCGGGACGGTGAAGACGGACAGCTTCGGCAGCACGACCGTCCGCTCCCCGGCCGGCCCGCGCAGGGAGATGTGCAGTTCGCCGTCGAGGACGAGGAAGAACTCGTCGGTGTCGTCGTGCACGTGCCACAGGTGCTCGCCCTCGACGTGCGTGACGCGGACGTCGTAGTCGTTGACGGCGGTGACGATGCGGGGGCTCCACTGCTCGGTGAAGGAGGCCAGGGCGGTGGGCAGGGAGACGGGTTCGGTTGCCATGGGGTCATCGTGCGGGGTGGTCTGGACGGCCTGCGAGTGCTAGGAATCGCTTATGGCGCAAGGATCCTCTCAGCCGAGCTCTCGTCCGCACCGGGTCGCGGTGATCGTCGACGAGGGCACCAACCCCTTCGAAGTGGGCGTCGCCACCGAGCTGTTCGGGCTGCCGCGGCCCGAACTGGGGCGGCCGGGACCGCTGTACGAGGTGACGCTGTGCACGCCGGCTCCCGAGGTCCGGATGAACCACGGCTTCTTCACGCTGACCGGGGTGCCGGGGCTGGACGCCGTGGACGACGCCGACACCCTCGTCGTGCCGGGGCGCCCCGACAACGTCGTCCCGCGCGGGGCGGCCGTACGCGAGGCGATCCGCCGCACGCACGCGCGTGGCGCCCGGGTGGTCAGCCTGTGCACCGGCAGCTTCGCGCTCGCCGAGGCCGGGCTGCTGGACGGGCGGCGGGCCACCACGCACTGGATGTGGGCCGGTGCCTTCCGCGAGCTGCATCCCCGGGTCCGGCTGGAGCCGGACGTGCTGTTCGTGGACGAGGGCGACGTCCTGACGGCGGCGGGCAGCGCGGCCGCGCTGGATCTCGGGCTGTACCTGGTCCGGCGCGACCACGGTGCCGAGGTCGCCAACGCGGTGTCCCGCAGGCTGGTCTTCGCCGCCCATCGCGACGGCGGGCAGCGGCAGTTCGTGGAGCGGCCCGTGCCCGACGTACGGGACGAGTCGCTGGGCCCGCTGCTCGCGTGGGCGCAGGAGCGGCTGGGGGAGCCGCTGACCGTCGCCGACCTGGCGGCCCGTGCGGCCGTCTCCCCCGCGACCCTGCACCGCCGCTTCCAGGCCCAGCTCGGTACGACTCCGCTCGCCTGGCTGACGGGGGAACGGGTGGCCCTGGCGTGCCGGCTCATCGAGCGCGGCGAGGAGCGGCTGGACGTGGTGGCCGCGAGGAGCGGTCTGGGCACCGCCGCGAACCTCCGCGCGCGCGTGCGGCGCGAGACGGGACTCAGCCCGTCGGCCTATCGGCGGCGTTTCGGGACCGGCGCCGGGGAAGCGGTAACGGCATGAGATTCCTCGTGCGCGACCGGCTGCTCGGCATCGGTGACGACTACTGGATCGAGGACGACCGGGGCAACAAGGTCTTCCTCGTCGACGGCAAGGCCATGCGGGTCCGGGACACCTTCGAGCTGAAGGACACCCAGGGGCGGGTCCTGATCGACATCCACCAGAAGATGTTCGCCCTGCGCGACACGATGGTGATCGAGCGGGACGGCGAGCCGCTGGCGAGGATCAGGCGCAAGCGCCTGTCGCTGCTGCGCAACCACTACCGGGTGGCCCTGGCCGACGGCCGCACCGAACTCGACGTCAGCGGCAAGATCCTCGACCGGGAGTTCGCCGTCGAGTACGACGGTGAGCTGCTCGCGGTGGTCTCGCGGCGCTGGCTGCACGTGCGCGAGACCTACGGCGTCGACATCGTCCGCGACGACGCGGATCCGGCGCTGCTCATCGCGGTGGCGGTGTGCGTGATCCACCTCGCCGAGAAGGAACGCGAGGACGACTGACGCGGCGCCCGGATCAGAGCACCCGGTCCTTCAGCGCCGGGAACTGTTCCCGCGTCACGGCCACCTTCCCGGGGTCGAACTCCACCGTGAGGACCTCCTCGCCGGCGCCCGCCTCGGCGAGGACCTGGCCCCATGGATCCACCACGATCGAGTGACCGGCCTGCGGAACTCGCGCGTGCGTCCCGGCCGTTCCACAGGCGAGCACGAACGCCTGGTTCTCGACCGCCCGCGCCCGGGCCAGCAGCGTCCAGTGGTCGCGGCGGCGCTCCGGCCAGCCCGCCGGGATCACCAGGGTCTCGGCGCCCGCGTCGACCAGACCGCGGAAGAGCTCGGGGAACCGGAGGTCGTAACAGGTGGCGACGCCGACGGTGGTCTCGGGCAGACGGACCGTCACCAGGTCCTCGCCGCGGCCCATCAGGACGGCCTCGCCCTTGTCGAAGCCGAAGCGGTGGATCTTGCGGTAGGAGGCGGCGAGTTCGCCGGAGGGGGAGAAGAGGAGGGAGGTGTTGTACAGGGTGCCGTCGGGGGTGCGCTCGGGGATCGAGCCCGCGTGCAGCCACACGTCCGCGTCGCTCGCGGCCTTCGCCATGACCTCGTGCGTGGGCCCGTCCAGGGGCTCGGCCGCGCCGTCGAACTCCTCGAAGGCGAACGCCCCGGTGGTCCACAGCTCCGGCAGCACGACGAGGTCGGCTCCGGCCTGTTCCCGTACCAGTGACGCCATGCGACGCCGACGCGATTCGACCGATTCGCCCTCATCCACGGCGATCTGGATCAAAGAGGCGCGCACACTACCACCGTCCTGGCATTCGAGCCGTCCCTTACGGGCCTACGATCGTCACACGAAAGCACTGCCGGGGTGCCTCACAGCAGCGTAACTTAGCGTTCCAAGACACCCGCCGACAGCCACCGCCTCCACTGGCAACGCCGCCATCACCAGCCCGTGCTCCGACCGCCGAGGGGTCCCGTTCCGTGAGTCTGCATCCCACCCTCCAGCCCTACGCCGACGCCTGGACCCACTCCATCGACGCGATATCCGAGCTGGTGAACCCCCTCGTGGAAGGGGAGTGGAACCGCCGCACCCCCTGCCCGGGCTGGTCGGTGCGGGACGTGGTGTCCCATGTCATCGGCCTGGACTGCGAGATGCTGGGCGACCCGCGCCCCATCCACACCCTGCCTCGCGACCTCTTCCACGTCACCAACGACCACCAGCGGTACATGGAGATGCAGGTCGACGTCCGCCGCCACCACACGGCCCCGGAGATGACCTCCGAGCTGGAGTACGTCGTCATCCGCCGCAACCGCCAGCTGCGGAACGAGTCCCGTGACCCCGGCACGAAAGTCCGCGGCCCGCTCGGCACCGAACTGACGCTCGCGGAGTCCATGCGTCAGCACGCCTTCGACGTCTGGGTGCACGAGCAGGACCTGCGCACGGCTCTCGGCCGGCCCGGGAACCTCGACTCCCCCGGCGCGCACATCGCCCGTGACGTCCTGCTCGCGGCACTCCCCGACATAGTGGCCGTCAAGGCGGACGCGCCCCGCAGTTCGGCGATCGTCTTCGACGTGCACGGGCCGATCGAGTTCCTGCGCACGATCCGGGTCGACATCCAGGGCCGCGGCACCCTGGAGACCGCCCCCGCCCTCGGCCCGGCGGCCACCCTCAGCCTCGACTGGGAGACCTACGTCCGTCTGGCCTGCGGCCGCGTGAACCTGGAGTCGGTGACGGACCGGGTGAAGGCGGAGGGCGACCCGGAACTGACGTCGGCGATCCTGCGGAACTTCACGGTGACACCGTAGGAATCGGGTGTGAGCCCTGCGTGGCCCCGCGGGCTACGCAGGGACGTGCACGGTCTCCACGCGGCTCGCCACCAGCCGCTCCCGCTCCCGGCGGGCCGCCCGGCCGCGCAGCCGGAGGATCTGGCTGATGCCGAGCGCCTGGAGCACGAAGACGGAGGAGAAGGCGACGGTGTAGTTGTCGTCGGTCGCGTCCAGGAGCACACCGACGGCGAACAGGGTGGTCATCGACGCGACGAACCCGCCCATGTTGGTGATGCCGGACGCGGTGCCCTGCCGCTCCGGCGGGTTCGCGGGCCGTGCGAAGTCGAAGCCGAGCATCGACGCCGGTCCGCACGAGCCGAGCACCACGCACAGCACGACGAGCAGCCACATCGGCGCCCGCTCGCCCGGGTAGGCCAGCGTGGCCGCCCACAGCAGCGCCGTCGCCCCCACGGTCCCGAGGGCCAGCGGCAGCCGCGCCCCGTGGTGCCGGGCGACGACCTGGCCGTAGACGAGACCGACGACCATGTTGGACAGCACCACGAGGGTGAGCAGTTCGCCCGCCGCCGCCCGGGACAGTCCCTGTGCCTCGACGAGGAACGGCAGGCCCCACAGCAGCAGGAACACCATCGCCGGGAACTGGGTCGTGAAGTGCACCCACAGTCCGAGGCGGGTGCCGGGTTCCCGCCAGGAGGCGGCGATCTGCCGTCGTACGTAGGCCGCTCCCCGGTGCGGGAAGGGCTCCGGCTCGTGGCCTTCGGGGTGGTCCTTGAGGAAGAGCAGCAGCAGGACCAGGACGACGACACCCGCGAGCGAGCTGCCCGCGAACGCGGGCGTCCAGCCGATGCCGTGCAGCAGCCGGGCCAGGACCAGCGTGGAGACCAGGTTGCCCGCCATGCCGGCGAGTCCCGCGAGCTGGGCGACCAGCGGGCCGCGCCGGGCCGGGAACCAGCGGGTGCCGAGGCGCAGCACGCTGATGAAGGTCATGGCGTCGCCGCAGCCGAGCAGGGCGCGGGAGGCGAGGGCGGTGCCGTAGGACGGTGAGAACGCGAAGCCGAGCTGTCCCGCGGTGAAGAGCACCACGCCGAGCGTCAGCACCTTCTTGGTGCCGAGCCGGTCGACGAGCAGGCCGACCGGTATCTGCATGCCGGCGTAGACGAGGAGCTGGAGGATCGAGAAGGTCGACAGGGCCGAGGCGTTCACATGGAAGCGGTCGGCGGCGTCGAGGCCGGCGACCCCGAGGGACGTACGGAAGATGACGGCGACGAAGTAGACCGAGACGCCGATGCCCCACACGGCCATTGCACGCCGGCCGCCCGGAGGGGTCTTTTCTGAGGAAGTGTCACCCGTAGGAGTGGACTTGCTCATCGGACCTCGCCCCGGGCGAGGTGGGAGAACCATTCGACATGCCCGTGGATCAGGCCGACGACCGCCTCAGCGTCACCGGAGCGCAGGGCCTGGAGGATCTGCTCGTGCTCGACGAGGGTCTTGGTGATGCGGTCCGGGTGGGCGTGCATGACGGCGACGCCCATCCTGAGCTGGCGGTCGCGGAGCTGGTCGTAGAGCTTGTTCAGGATCTCGTTGCCGCCGCTGCGGACGATCTCGGCGTGGAAGCAGCGGTCGGTGACGGCGGCGCCGGCCAGGTCGCCCGCGGCCGCCTGCTCCTGCTGTCGCGCCAGGAGTTCCTCCAGGCGCGCGATGAGCCGCGGTGAGGCGGGTACGGCCTTGCGTGCGGCGTGCTCCTCGACGAGCTGGCGGGTCTCGACGACGTCGGCGATCTCCTGCGCGGAGACGGGCAGGACCAGTGCTCCCTTTTTCGGGTAGAGCTGGATCAGCCCCTCGACCTGGAGGCGCAGCAGCGCTTCGCGCACGGGTGTGCGGGAGACCCCGACGGCCTCGGCGAGCTCGCCCTCGGTGAGCAGGGTCCCGCCCTCGTAACGGCGGTCCAGGACGCCCTGCTTGACGTGGGTGTAGACGCGGTCGGCGGCGGGTGGCTGTTTCACGGCCAGACTCATGCCCACAGCATAGATACAACACGTACGCATGATGAGCCCCGTCCAGCATGCGGACCTCACGGGGAACTCCCGTCGGCGAAAGTCACACCCGCCCCGGCCGGAGCACAACCTTGTGTGCTAGTTACGTGTCACACACGTGCGGCCCCACTTTCTTCCCCTTCCAACTCGGCCGCACTCAGGGGCATTCGACGTATTCGGGGTATTTCAGTTGATTACCGCCACCAAGGGCCTCCGCGTCCGCAGAGCCGCAGCCGTCGCGATCACGACCGGCGCAGTGCTCGCCACCGGAGCTCTCACCGCGGCACCCGCGCAGGCACTCACGACGCCGACCATCACCGCCAAGGGCGGATTCCTGATGAACAGCGCGACCGGCACGACCCTCTACAGCAAGGCGCCGAACACGAAGCGGCTCACCGCTTCCACCACGAAGATCATGACCGCGAAGGTCGTGCTCTCGCAGTCGAACCTCAACCTGGACGCCAAGGTCACGATCAAGAAGGCGTACAGCGACTACATCGTCTCCAAGGGCGCCTCGTCCGCGCGCCTGATCGTCGGCGACAAGGTGACCGTCCGTCAGCTCCTGTACGGGATGATGCTGCCGTCCGGCTGTGACGCCGCGATGGCCCTCGCCGACAAGTTCGGTACGGGCTCGACGGTCTCCGCGCGCACCAAGTCGTTCATCGCGAAGATGAACACGACGGCCCGAAGCCTCGGCATGACGAACACGAAGTTCGACTCGTTCGACGGCATAAGCAATGGTGCGAACGCCTCGACGCCGAAGGACCTCACGCTGCTCGCCCGCAACGTGATGAAGAACTCGACCTTCAAGTCCGTCGTGAAGACCAAGTCCTACACGGCCAAGACGATCACCAAGACCGGCAGCACCCGCACCATGGGTACCTGGACGAACACCAACACCCTGCTCGGCTGGAACGGCACGCTCGGCATCAAGACCGGCTCGGGCACCGACTCCAAGTACTGCCTCGTCTTCGCCGCCACGAAGAACGGCGAGTCCGTCATCGGCACCGTCATGACGTCCTCGTCGGCCGCCAACCGCACCACCGACGTGAAGAAGCTCATCAACTACGGCTACGCCAAGATCAGCTGACGTCCTCGGACATCGCGAAGGGGCCTGCCGCTGTTCGAGCGGCAGGCCCCTTCGGGTGTGCCGGGTCAGGCCCAGGTGATGAGTTTCTTCGGCTGTTCCAGGATCGCCGCGATGTCGGCGAGGACTTTGGAGCCGAGTTCCCCGTCGATGAGGCGGTGGTCGAAGCTGAGGGCCAGGGTGGTGACCTGGCGGGGCTTGACCTTGCCCTTGTGGACCCAGGGCTGGGGCTTGATCGCGCCGACCGCGAGGATGGCGGACTCGCCGGGCGGCAGGATCGGGGTGCCGGTGTCGACGCCGAAGACGCCGACGTTGGTGATGGTGACGGTGCCGCCCTGCATGGCGGTGGGGCTGGTGCGGCCCTCCTTGGCGGTGGCCACCAGTTCGCCCAGTTCCTGGGCGAGTTGGGGCAGGGTCTTGGTGTGGGCGTCCTTGATGTTCGGGACGATCAGGCCGCGGGGGGTGGCCGCGGCGATGCCGAGGTTGACGTAGTGCTTGAGGACGATCTCCTGGTTCGTCTCGTCCCAGGAGGCGTTGACGTCGGGGTTGCGCCTGATGGCCACCAGGAGGGCCTTGGCGATCAGCAGGAGCGGGTTGACCCGCAGGCCCGTGAAGTCCTTGTCCTGTTTGAGTTCCTCGACGAGCTTGAGGGTGCGGGTGACGTCCACCGTCACGAACTCGGTGACGTGCGGGGCGGTGAACGCGGAACCGACCATGGCCTGCGCGGTGGCCTTGCGTACGCCCTTGACGGGGATACGGCTCTCGCGGGCCGTGTCGTAGGAGGCGGCGGGGGCCTGCGGGATGTGCACCGGTGCCGGGGCCGGGGTGGCCTCGGGCTGCGTCAGGGGTGCGGGGGCCTGGGCGGGGGCGGCCGCCGCGTGGACGTCCTCGCGGGTGATGATGCCGTCCGGGCCGGAGGGGATCACCGTGGTGAGGTCGACACCCAGGTCCTTGGCCAGCTTGCGGACCGGGGGCTTGGCCAGCGGACGGGACTGCCCGCCGGCGGCCGGCGCGGGCGCCTGGGGAGCCGGGGCAGCCGGGGCCGGGCTGTGGCCGTTCAGCTCCGTCTGGATCGACACCGAGGCCTGCTGGACCGGCAGTTCGGGGCCCTTGCGGGGGCGGCGCTTGGTCGAGGAGGCGGCCACGCCGTAGCCGACCAGGACCGGCTGACGGCCCGTGCCCGCCGCCTTGGCCTCGGGCGCCGCAGGAGCCTCGGCGGCCGGGGCCTCGATGGACTCTCCGGGCGTCTCCGCGTCGGCGGGGGTGTCGCCGCTCACGTCGATCGTGATGATCGCGGTGCCCACGTCGACCGTGGTGCCCTCGGGGAAGCACAGGTCGCGTACCACCCCGTCGTAGGGGATGGGCAGTTCGACGGCCGCCTTGGCCGTCTCCACCTCACACACCACCTGCCCGTCGGTGACCGTGTCGCCCACCTGGACGTACCACTTGAGGATCTCCGCCTCGGTCAGGCCCTCGCCCACGTCGGGCATCTTGAACTCGCGCACGGACGCATCCGTCATCGTCGTCACGGACCTCTCCTCAGTACGCCAGAGCGCGGTCGACGGCGTCCAGGACCCGGTCCAGGCCGGGCAGGTACTCCTCCTCCAGACGCGCCGGCGGATAGGGGGCGTGGTAGCCGCCCACCCGCAGCACCGGCGCCTCCAGGTGGTAGAAGCACCGCTCGGTGATCCGCGCGGCGATCTCCGCACCGGAGCCGAAGAACACCGGCGCCTCGTGCACCACCACCAGCCGCCGCGTCTTTTCCACCGAGGCCTGGACGGCGTCGAAGTCCAGCGGCGAGATGGAGCGCAGGTCCAGCACCTCCAGGTTCCTGCCCTCCTCCGCGGCCGCGTCCGCGACCTCCTTGCAGAGCTTGACCATCGGCCCGTAGGCGGCCAGCGTCAGATCGGTGCCCTCACGCACCACCCGGGCCTTGTGCAGCGGCCCGGGGATCGCCTCGGTGTTGACCTCGCCCTTGTCCCAGTAGCGCCGCTTGGGCTCGAAGAAGATCACCGGGTCGTCGCTCTGGATGGCCTGCTGCATCATCCAGTACGCGTCCGACGCGTTCGACGGCGAGACCACCTTCAGCCCCGCCACGTGCGCGAACAACGCCTCCGGGGACTCCGAGTGGTGCTCCACCGCGCCGATGCCGCCGCCGTAGGGGATCCGCACCACGACCGGCATCTTGACCTTGCCCAGCGAGCGGGCGTGCATCTTCGCCAGCTGGGTGACGATCTGGTCGTAGGCCGGGAACACGAACCCGTCGAACTGGATCTCCACCACCGGCCGGTAACCGCGCAGCGCCAGACCGATCGCGGTGCCCACGATGCCCGACTCCGCCAGCGGGGTGTCGATGACCCGGTCCTCGCCGAAGTCCTTCTGCAGGCCGTCGGTCACCCGGAACACCCCGCCGAGCTTGCCGACGTCCTCACCCATGACCAGGACCTTGGGGTCGGTGTCCAGGGCCCGCCGCAGCGATTCGTTGATCGCCTTCGCGAGAGCCATCTTTTCCACTGCCATGATCAGGCCCCTTCCCCATCCGCGAACGACGCCTGGTAGGCGGCGAAACCGGCCCGCTCCTCGTCGACCAGCGCATGCCCGTCCGCATACGCGTGCTCGAAGAGGGCGAAACGGTCCGGATCCGGCATCGCACGCACCGCCTCACGCACCCGCCTGCCCAACGCCTCGGACTCGCTCTCCAGTTCCGCGAAGAATCCCTCGTCCGCGTGGTTTGCGGCCTCCAGGTACCGGCGAAGGCGCAGGATCGGGTCCTTCGCCTCCCACGCCTCGCGCTCCTCGTCGGCCCGGTACTTGCTCGGGTCGTCGGAGGTGGTGTGGGCGCCCATCCGGTAGGTGTACGCCTCGACGAGCGTCGGGCCCTCACCCGCGCGGGCCCGCTCCAGCGCCCACTTGGTGACCGCCAGCGACGCGAGCACGTCGTTGCCGTCGACCCGTACGCCCGGGAAGCCGAAGCCCTGCGCGCGCTGGTAGAGCGGGACGCGGGTCTGCCTCTCGGTGGGCTCCGAGATGGCCCACTGGTTGTTCTGGCAGAAGAAGACGACCGGGGCGTTGTAGACCGCGGAGAAGGTGAACGATTCGGCCACGTCGCCCTGGCTGGAGGCGCCGTCGCCGAAGTAGGCGATGACCGCGGAGTCGGCGCCGTCCTTGGCGACGCCCATCGCGTAGCCCGTGGCGTGCAGCGTCTGGGAGCCGATGACGATCGTGTAGAGGTGGAAGTTGTTGCTGTTCGGGTCCCAGCCGCCGTTGTTCACCCCGCGGAACATGCCGAGCAGGTTGGTCGGGTCGACCCCGCGGCACCAGGCCACGCCGTGCTCGCGGTAGGTCGGGAAGACGTAGTCGTCGTCGCGCAGCGCCCGGCCCGAGCCGATCTGGGCGGCCTCCTGGCCGAGCAGCGAGGCCCACAGGCCCAGTTCGCCCTGGCGCTGGAGGGAGGTGGCCTCGGCGTCGAAGCGGCGGGTGAGCACCATGTCGCGGTAGAGGCCGCGGAGCGCTTCGGGGGTGATGTCGGCGACGTACTTGTCGTACTCGGCGTTCTTGACGCGCTTGCCCTCGGGCGTCAACAGCTGAACCAGTTCGGGCTTGGTGCTCGGGGACTTCCTCGTCCCGGCGCTGCGTCGCGGCTTGCGCGCGGCAGTGCTCTCCACGGTCACGTGTGCTCCTCCGTCGGTCCGGCCCCCGGGGTTGCCGGGTGTACCAGTGCGGCTCACCTGTTGCCGACACCCGTGCACGGGGTGGGTGCCACTCGGCCGGAACAGGCGTGACAGGTGCCCCGGCGAGCGCCCTGCAAGAATCACGTTACCCAGTGCTCCACATTTCTGTGAAACCCCCTTTGACCTGCGATTTTGCTTGGATTTCCAAGTAAATCGGAAAAGGGTCGAAGGGGTGCTGGTCACAGCCTTGCAGGAGGCCGGAGCAACGGCACGTTATCCCGTCCACCCAGGCCACCGGAAGACTTGCCGGGTGCGACTTGCCGAGGGGCGGTGAAGGAGAAATCAGGGCGTTCCTCCTGACCGAAGCAGACCGAGCGCGACCCTCTGTGGCGCTCTGTGACTGGCTGTGACAACGCCCAGCTCACAGCGCTGTCCTGTGCCCTAGCATCTGGCGCGTGCCGCGCTCTCCTGTACCACCCCTCATGCCACACGCGCCCCCGCTGGGCGCCCTCCTCAGCCAGTACGCCGCCGGAGCGGTGCTGGCCTGCGATCCCGTCGACCAGGGCCTGCTCAACCGCGGATACCGGCTCCGCACGACCCGCGGCCGCTACTTCCTCAAGCACCACTTCGATCCCGAGACGGCCGCCCCCGAGGCCATCGCCCGCCAGCACCGGGCGACCCAGCGCCTGGCCGACCTCGGCGTCCCGGTCGCCCCGCCCCTCCCCGCCCACGACGGCCGCACGGTCGCGGTCGTCGGCGGCCACGCCTACGCCCTGCACCCCTGGATCGAGGGCCGCCACCGCCACGGCGCCCAGCTCACCGCCGAGCAGTGCGGCCGGCTGGGCGCACTGCTGGGGGTGGTGCACGCGAGTCTGGAGCGGGTGATGCCGCTCCAGGGGTGCGAGCGGGCGGAAAGGGGTGCGCGGGCAGCCGGGGGCGTACGGACCGGGGAAAGCGCCCCAGGCCCCGAGCCGCACACGGCCGACGGGGAGCCCGTCGACGCCGGCGCCGACCCCGCCACCACGTTCGCCCTCATCGACGACCTCCTCGCGCGCGTGCGCCGGCACCGGCCCGCCGACTCCTTCGACGAACTGGCCAGGCACCGGCTCCTGGAGCGGCGTGCCCTGCTCGAACAGCACGTCGGGCGGCGGCCTCCGCACGGGGGGCCGGTGGGCTGGGTGCACGGCGACTTCCACCCCTTCAACCTGCTCTACCGGGGCGACGCCCCCGCCGCGATCGTCGACTGGGACCGGCTCGGTGTGAAGCCCCGCGCCGAGGAGGCCGTACGCGCCGCCGCGATCTTCTTCGTACGGCCCGCGGGAACGCTCGACCTGCCGAAGGTGCGGGCCTACGCGCGCGCGTACCGGCGTACGGCGAAAGCCACGCCCTCCGAGCTCGCGGCGGCCGTGCACCGCGTGTGGTGGGAGCGTCTCAACGACTTCTGGATGCTGCGCTGGCACTACGAGCGCGGCGACACCCGCGCGGATCCCCAGTTCCCGGCGGCCTCGGCGCTGGTGGTGTGGTGGACGCGGGAGTACGACGCGGTGTGCGACGCGTTCGTCGGCTGACCTGGGGGTGCCGGAAACGGCACGCGCGCGTGGCGCCCGCTTCCGGGGCCACGCGCGCGTGAAGCGTCGCGGTCGGTCGGGTCAGGAGGTGCCGCCCTCGCCGCCGCCGTCCGCGCCCCCGACCAGGCCGCCGGTCGGCTCCGCGGTGTCGGTGGGCTCCGCCGTGTCCGTCGGCTCGGCCGTGTCGGACGGCTGCGTGGCCGTCTCGGACGGCTGCGTGGCCGAGGGCGACGGCGTGTAGGAGGGGGTGTACGACGGCGTCCAGGACGGCGTGTAACCGGAGCCGCCCGAGCTGCCGTTGTCGTCCGTGGACGTGTCGGTCTCCTCGCTCGTCGCCTCGTCGCTCGGTGTCTCGCTGGCCGTCTGGTCGTCGGTGGTCTGCGAGGTGGTCGGCGACACGGACTTGCCGGTGCCGCCCCCGCCTCCGTCGCCCCCGCCGCCGTTCAGCGCGAGCGCGACACCCGCCGCGACGGCGATCACCGCGAGGACGGCGAGGATCCACAGCTTGCCGCGGCCACTGCCCCGGTTGCCGTGGCCCTCGAAGCCGCCGTCGTCCCCGCCTCCGTAGCCGGAGGGGAGGATCTGCTGGGGGATCTGGGTGGTGCCGGAGGTGGCGCCGGGGTGCGGCAGCACACTGGTGCTCGCGAAGCCCGCGGCGGGCGTGCCGCGGCCGTCGTGCGCCGTCACCGGGCCGGTGTTCCAGGTGCCGGTGTGGCCGCCCTGGTCGTACAGCATCTGAAGGCCGTACTGGACGAGCCCGCGCATCTCCTCGGCGGTCTGGAAGCGGTCGTCCGGCTCCTTGGCGAGCGAGCGCATGACCAGGCCGTCCAGCTCCGGCGGGACGGCGTCGGAGACCTGCGACGGCGGCGTCGGGATGTCCTGGACGTGCTGGTAGACCACGGACAGCGGGGTCTCGCCGGTGAACGGCGGACGCAGGGCGAGGAGTTCGTAGAGGAGACAGCCCGTCGCGTACAGGTCGGAGCGGTGGTCGACGGCCTTGCCGAGGGCCTGCTCCGGGGAGAGGTACTGCGGGGTGCCCATGACCATGCCGGTCTGCGTCATCGTCGTGGAGGCGCCGTGCAGGGCGCGGGCGATGCCGAAGTCCATCACCTTGACGGCGCCGTTGTGCGTGATGATCACGTTGGCGGGCTTGATGTCGCGGTGCACGATGCCGTGCTGGTGGGAGTAGGCGAGTGCCTCCAGGACCCCGGAGACGATGATCAGGGCCTGCTCGGGGCCGGGTGCCTCGGCGTTGAGGAGCAGATCGCGGATCGTCCGTCCCTCGACGATCTCCATGACGATGTACGGCACCGACTGGCCGCCGACGAAGTCCTCGCCGGAGTCGTACACGGCGACGATCGCGTGGTGGTTGAGGCCCGCCACCGACTGGGCCTCACGCGTGAAGCGGGCCTTGGAGGTGGGGTCCTCGGCGAGGTCGGCGCGCAGCAGTTTGACCGCCACGGTGCGCCCGAGCCGTACGTCCTCGGCCGCGAACACCTCGGCCATACCGCCCCGGCCGAGTCTGCGGGTCAGCCGATATCGGCCGTCCCCCACCAGTCCGCCGTTACCCCACAGCTCCGGCGCATCTGACATTCCGCCGCCAGTCGCCTCGGGGTCGGACGGGCCCTGAGCGCGCTGCTGCTGTGCCATCGGTCCTCGCCGTCGTTTCTGCCCGCGGTGCGCGCGGTGTTGTTACGGTCTCCGTCGGCCACGCTACAGCCTTCACGCAAGCCGCCGGTCCGGGATGAGCCCGGGGACCGGCCCGAGACGGACCGGCCATCAAACCTGCATTACGTCTCGGCGTGCAAATTCTGTGTACCGGCGGTAGGGCAGCTGTAACGCCCGCACGACCTTTCTTTCGCGTACGGTCACGGAACGGGCACCGCGTCCGACGGGCGGCCGGGCCTCACCCCGTGGCCAAACTCACGAAGAAGAACCCGAACGAGCGTTTCCCACCGGTGACATGACAGAGGTGACGAGAAGGGCCCGGCAGCATCGGCTGCCGGGCCCCTGTCGGTCGTGGTTTACAGGTACGGTCCGCCCGAGCGGCCGCCCGCGCGCGGGTCGACGCCGTCCTCGTGACCGCCGACGCCCGGCGGCAGGGCGCGGCGCATCTGCTCCAGCTGGGCCCGCGCGGCCATCTGCTGGGCGAACAGCGTGGTCTGGATCCCGTGGAAGAGGCCCTCGAGCCAGCCCACCAACTGGGCCTGGGCGATGCGCAGTTCCGCGTCGCTCGGGGTCGCCTCCTCGTTGAAGGGCAGCGAGAGCCGCTCCAGCTCCTCCACGAGCTCGGGAGCGAGACCGTCCTCCAGTTCCTTCACCGAGCTGGCGTGGATCTCCTTGAGCCGGGCCCGGCTGGCCTCGTCGAGAGGAGCCGCGCGCACCTCTTCGAGCAGCTGCTTGATCATGCTGCCGATCCGCATGACCTTCGCGGGCTGCTCGACCATCTCCGTGACCGGGACCTCGCGGGAGTCGTCGTCACCCCCGCCGCCCAGTGCCATCCCGTCCTGGCCCACGACCAGGATCTGGGGACTTTCCGGCGAACCTTCGTTCCTCGGCATCTCCATGCCGCCATTCTCTCGCACCCCTGCACCTCATCACTGGGGTGCCCCCACTGTGTGCTGATCCACCGTTCCCGGAGCGGTTCGCCCCCATGGCGTCACCCGGAATGCCGGTCTCCTGGTGTAATGCCAGTCTTGTCGCGTGACTTTCTGGCTGCGCGCGACGGTACTGGCGATCGTGGTGGGCGCGAGCGTGACGGTCCTGCCCCAGGCCGGTCCCGCGTACGGCGCCGAGACGACACCGCTCGTGGTGGCGGGCGCGCCCCAGGGACAGCCGACCGACCCGGTACTCCCGCACGAACCACCGCGCGCCGCCGCCACACGGTCGCCGGAGCCGGCACCGGCCGCCCGCAGGACACCTCCCAAGGCCGTACGCCCGTACGCGCACACCGCTCCGGTCCCGTCCGCCTCCCCCTCCGGCACCCGGTCGAGCCCGACGCCGGATCATGCCTCGCGGCACCCCGCCTCGCCGCCCGCCGCCCCCTCGCGTCCCGGGCACGGCCGCGGGCCGGAGCGGGCCTCGCCCTCGGCCTCCCTCGCGCCCACCCCCTCGGCCGCCACTCCCTCCCGTGCGGGAAGCCGCGCGGGAGAGGGACGGGAGCGGCCGGGCCGGCGGCAGGAGCCGGAGACCCAGGACGAGGAGGGCACGCAGTCCGCGGGCCCCGACTCCGGGGACGGCGACCTCACCGCCGTGTCCGAGCCGCCCGCGCAGACCGCCGCGGCCCGGCCGTCGCCGGTCGCGGAGCGCCCGGTGGCCGGGCCCAAGGTGTTCATCCTGCCGCTCGGCACCGGGCTGGTGCTGGTCGGCGCGGGCCTCGGGCTCGGCCTGTTCGCGCTGCGGCTGCGGCGCGGGTGACCCCGTACCGCACCCCTAAGACGTGACCAGCAGGACCTTGCCGATGTGTCCGCTCTCCTCGACGACCCGGTGCGCGGCGGCCGCGTCGCTCATCGGCAGCTCGCGGTCGACGACGGGCCGGATGTGCCCGGCGTCCAGCAGGGGCCACACATGCTCGCGTACGGCCGCCACGATCGCCGTCTTCTCGGCCGGCGGCCGCGCCCGCAGCGAGGTCGCGCTGATCGCGGCACGCTTGTTCAGCAGCGTGGCGATGTTCAGCTCGCCCTTGACGCCGCCCTGCATGCCGATGATCGCGAGCCGTCCGTTGATCGCGAGGGCGTTGACGTTGCGGTCGAGGTACTTGGCGCCCATGTTGTCGAGGATGACGTCGGCGCCCGCCCCGTCCGTGGCCTTCCTGATCTCCTCGACGAAGTCCTGCTCCCGGTAGTTGATCAGCACGTCCGCACCGAGCTCGGCGCAGCGGTCCAGCTTCTGCGCGGTGCCCGCGGTCACCGCGACCTTGGCGCCCACGGCCTTCGCGAGCTGGATCGCCATCGTGCCGATGCCGCTGGAGCCGCCGTGCACCAGCAGGGTCTCACCGGGGCGCAGATGGGCGACCATGAAGACGTTGGACCAGACCGTGCACACCACCTCGGGCAGCGCGGCCGCCCGCCGCACGTCGACGCCCTTGGGCACGGGCAGCAGCTGCCCGGCCGGCACGGCGACCTTCTCGGCGTAGCCCCCGCCCGCGAGCAGCGCGCACACCTCGTCACCGACGGCCCAGCCGGAGACGCCGGGGCCGATCGCGGCGATCCGCCCGGAGCACTCCAGGCCGGGGTAGGGGGAGGCACCGGGCGGGGGGTTGTAGAAGCCCTGCCGTTGCAGGATGTCGGCGCGGTTGACGGCCCCGGCCACCACGTCGACCAGCACCTCGCCCTCACCGGCCTCGGCATCCGGGACCTCGCTCCAGACCAGCGCCTCGGGTCCACCGGGTTCGGGAATCGTGATCGCATACATGGGGGCGACGCTACTCCCCGGCCCTGGCCGGGCGCCCGGAGCCGCTGCCCCGGAAATTCGCTGTGCGCCACCGATGAGTTTGCGCGACGGTAAAGGTCTCCCCATGCGTAGCCCAAGCACGCGGAAGGAATCCCGCCCATGAGCCAGCACACGTCAGCCCTGGCGATCGAGACCGCGGGCCTCGTGAAGACGTTCGGCGAGACCAGGGCCGTCGACGGAGTCGACCTCGCGGTGCCGGCCGGCACGGTCTACGGCGTCCTCGGCCCGAACGGCGCCGGCAAGACGACCACCGTGAAGATGCTCGCCACCCTTCTGCGGCCGGACGGCGGCGAGGCCCATGTCTTCGGCCACGACGTCGTCCGCGAGGCCGACGAGGTCCGCGGCCGCGTCAGCCTCACCGGCCAGTACGCCTCCGTCGACGAGGACCTCACCGGCGCCGAGAACCTGGTCCTGCTGGGCCGTCTCCTCGGCCACCACAAGAAGGCGGCACGCGAGCGCGCCGGGCAGCTCCTGGAGGCCTTCGGTCTCGCCGAGGCGGCCGGAAAGCAGGTCAAGCACTACTCCGGCGGCATGCGGCGCCGCATCGACATCGCCGCGTCCATCCTCAACACCCCCGAGCTGCTCTTCCTCGACGAGCCCACCACCGGTCTCGACCCGCGCAGCCGCAACCAGGTCTGGGACATCGTGCGCGCGGTCGTCGCCCAGGGCACCACCGTGCTGCTGACCACGCAGTACCTGGACGAGGCCGACCAGTTGGCGTCCCGGATCGCCGTCATCGACCGCGGCCGGGTGATCGCGGAGGGCACCAAGGGCGAGCTGAAGGCCTCGGTCGGCGCCGGGACCGTCCATCTGCGCCTGAGGGACGGTGGGCGGCGGCCCGAGGCGGCGGAGATCCTGCGGCAGGCCCTGGACGCCCAGGTACAGCTGGAACCCGACCCGGTGGCCCTGACGGCCCGGCTCGCCACGGCGGCCGGCGACACGGCCGCCGAACAGGCCTCCCGCGCCCTCGCCGAACTGGCCCGCACCGGGATCACCGTCGACAACTTCTCCCTCGGCCAGCCCAGCCTGGACGAGGTGTTCCTCGCCCTCACCGGACACACCACCGACAACACCGACGCCGAGGAGATGGCGGCATGAGCACCGTGACCCAGAGCGAGGCCAAGGACCTCTCCCCCGTCAGCGCCGAGTCGCTGGCCGCGCTGCTGGTCACCGGGGAGCGGCCGCCTCGTCCGAGCGCGTTGTCGGCCTCGCTGACCTTCGGCTGGCGGGCGGTCCTCAAGATCAAGCACGTGCCGGAGCAGCTCTTCGACGTCACCGCGTTCCCGATCATGATGGTGCTGATGTACACGTACCTGTTCGGGGGCGCCCTGGCCGGGTCCCCGAAGGAGTACATCCAGTTCCTGCTGCCCGGGATCCTCGTCATGTCGGTCGTGATGATCACGATGTACACCGGCGTCTCGGTCAACACGGACATCGAGAAGGGTGTCTTCGACCGCTTCCGCTCGCTGCCCATCTGGCGTCCGTCGACGATGGTCGGCTATCTGCTCGGCGACGCCCTGCGCTACACGATCGCGTCCGTCGTGATGCTCACCGTCGGTGTGATCCTGGGCTACCGACCGGACGGCGGGGTCGGCGGTGTGGTCGCCGGGATCGCGCTGCTGGTCGTGTTCTCGTTCGCGTTCTCGTGGATCTGGACGATGTTCGGGCTGCTGTTGCGCACCGAGAAGTCGGTGATGGGCGTCAGCATGATGGTGATCTTCCCGCTGACCTTCCTGTCCAACGTGTTCGTCGACCCGAAAACCATGCCGGGCTGGCTCCAGGCCTTCGTCAACAACAGCCCCATCACCCATCTGTCCTCGGCCGTGCGCGGGCTGATGGCGGGCGACTGGCCCACCGACGAAGTCGCCTGGTCGCTGGGGTGGGCGGGACTGTTCGTGGCGGTCTTCGGGCCGGTCACCATGCGGCTGTACAACCGCAAGTGACCTGACCGGCGTTCGCTCCTGCGTTCAGTGCGGCATTCAGTCCTGCGGAAGCGGGCGGGCGTCGGGTGCCACCTGGGTGCCCGGCGTCGCGCGCACGATCGTGATGAGGCGGTCCGTCAGCTCCAGCGTCCCGACGGCCGGATCGTCGTAGCCGAGCACCCGGTGCCCGCGCAGGACGCTCACCACCAGGTCGTCCGTCTCCCTCGGCTTCCTGCCCACCTCGGCCTTTATGACCGGGCGTTCGACGATGTCGAGGCCGCTGCCCTGCTGGATGAGGTCCTCCATCACCATGCCGGCGGCGGGACTGAGCACCGACAGGCCGAGCAGCCGGCCCGCCGCGCTGGCGCTGGTGATGACGGCGTCCGCGCCGGACTGCTTGAGCAGGGGCGCGTTCTCCTCCTCGCGCACCGCGGCCACGATCTTGGCGGCCTTGTTGAGCTGCCGGGCCGTCAGCGTCACCAGGACGGCGGTGTCGTCGCGCTGGGTCGCGATGATGATCTTCCGGGCCCTGTGCACCTCGGCCCGCTTCAGCACCTCGCTGCGGGTGGCGTCCCCGATGACGCCCGCGTAGCCCTCGGCGGTCGCGGCGTCGATCACCTTGCTGCTGGGGTCGACCACGACGACCTGCTCCTTCTTCAGACCCGTGGCGCACACGGTCTGGATCGCCGACCGGCCCTTGGTTCCGAAGCCGACGACGACGGTGTGGTCGCGCAAGGTGGACCTCCAGCGGTTGAGTCGCCACTCCTCGCGGGTGCGCTCGGTGAGGACCTCGAGCGTGGTGCCGACCAGGATGATCAGGAACAGCACACGCAGGGGCGTGATGACGAGGATGTTGGTGATCCGGGCCGTGTCGCTCACCGGGGTGATGTCGCCGTACCCGGTGGTGGAGAGCGTGACGGTCGCGTAGTACCAGGCGTCCAGGAAGTCGACGGACTGGTCGGAGTTGTCGTTGTAGCCGTCATGGTCGGCGTAGACGATCAGCGCGGTCGCCGCCAGCACCAGCAGGGCCATCAGCACGCGCTTGGCGACCTGACGGAAGGGGTGCTCCACGATCTTGCGCGGGAGCTTCACCTTGTGGGTCACGAGATGTTCGTCCGCCTGGCGGGCGATCGCGTCATGGCCCGGAAGTTTCACGTGAAACACACCCCGATCCCGGCGGACGCCCAGGGCAGATCGAGCAGTTCGGCCTCCTGCCCCGGCCGGGCACCCCCGGGCGGGACGACGGCGAGGGCGTCGGCGGCCGCGATGCCCCGCAGCATGGCCGGACCGTTGTAGTGCAGGGGAACCGCGCTGTCACCGCGCAGGACGACGGGGACGAGCCGGGTGTCGTACGGGTGTCCGTGGGCCTCGTCCCTCAGGGGCAGCGTGTACGGCTCCGGGGCGGGGCGGGCGGCCAGGGTGCGCAGCAGCGGTTCGGCGAGCGTGAGCAGGCCGGAGACGGCGGCCAGGGGGTTGCCCGGCAGGCCCACGAGGTGCTGGTGCTCCT
Organism: Streptomyces sp. SAI-135; assembly: GCF_029893805.1. NCBI lineage: Bacteria > Bacillati > Actinomycetota > Actinomycetes > Kitasatosporales > Streptomycetaceae > Streptomyces > Streptomyces sp. SAI-135. The sequence continues at coordinate 4,766,519 of NZ_JARXYP010000002.1, read as the reverse complement.
TGGTGCGGGCCAGCAGCATGGGGTGGCCGGGGCGCACCTTGACGCCGTCGACGAGGAGTTCGGCGCCGATGCGGCGGAGCACGGGGTGCACGTGGTCGACGGGCCCGGACGCGGTGCCGCCGGTGGTGACGATCACGTCCGCCTGTGACGTGGTGACCGCCTTGTGCAGGGCCTCGGCGGAGTCGCCGAGCCGGCGCACGGCGGTGACCTCCGCGCCGAGCGCGCGCAGCCAGGGCGGCAGCATGGGGCCGAGGGCGTCCCGGATCAGGCCGTCGCGCGGGGTGCCCTCGGTGAGCAACTCGTCGCCCAGGACGAGGACTTCGACGCGGGGGCGGGGGACGACGGCGAGGGTGTCGTACCCGGCGGCCGCGGCGAGGCCCAGGACGGCCGGGGTGGCCAGGGTGCCCGGTGGCAACAGCTGGTCGCCGCTGCGGCACTCCTGGCCGCGCGGACGGATGTCCTGGCCGTGCACGACCTCCCGGGTGGCGTGCAGCCGTCCCTTCTCGTCGGTCTGCCCGTGCTCGCTGCGCAGGACGGCGGTGGTGTCCGGGGGGACGCGCGCGCCCGTGGCGATCCGGGCCGCCTCGCCGTCGGTGAGGGGCTCGGGCTCGGCGTGCCCGGCGAGCACGCCCTCGTCCCGTACGGCCCAGGGGCCGGGCCCCGCGACCGCCCAGCCGTCCATGGCCGAGGTGTCGAAGGAGGGGAGGTCGGTGAGGGCGTCGAGCGGGGCCGCCAGGGTGAGGCCGAGGGCCTCGTCGAGCCGTACGGAGACGGGGGCGCGGCCCGCCCCGCGGGTGACCGCGCGGGCGGACCGGGCGGCGGCGGACCGGGCCTCGGGCCAAGGGGTCGCGCGGTGGTGGGCGTCCGGCCCGGCTGCCGGCCCTGAGCCCTGCGGCGGGGGCGCGGGAGGGCGGTACCCCCCGGGGTGCCCGGTGCCGTTGTCTTCTCTCACCAGGGCCAGCGCCTCCTCGACGTCGAGATCGTCGGCGTCCTGGGCCGGGCCGGCGTGGTCGCCGGCACGCACGGACCGGGCGGTCATCCGGCGTCCGGACGCTGGTCCGGGGTGCCCGGGGTGCCCGGGGTGTCCGGGGTCCCGCCGGGCCCGGCGGCGTCCCCGTCGGCCTCCTCCGCCCAGCGCACGGCCAGGGCCGCGGCCTTGCGGGAGGCCTCGGCGACCGCCTCGGGATCGCCGCCCGCCCGTGCGGCCGCGTAGCCGACGAGGAAGGTGGTCAGCGGTGCCGCGGGCCTGGCCACGCCGTGCGCGGCGTCACGGGCGAGATCGAGCAGCACGCCGGTGTCGACGTCGAGGTCGATGCCCAGCTCGTCCTTGACTGCGGAAATCCATTCATCCAACACGTGCCCATGCTCCCTGATGCGTGCCCTGGCGGTGGCGATGTCGTCCCAGGTGTCGCAGTCGAAGGACGCGACGGGGTCGGGGACGCGGGTGAGGTCGAGCGCGGCGGTCAGCCGGCGCAGCGGAAGGCCGGTGAGAGAGCCGTGCTCCTTCGTGAGTGCGGCGAGTTCGCCTCGCAGCGAGGGGATGCGGTACGCGGCCACGAGCGGTTGGTCGCGGCCGTCGGCGTCGGTGAGCAGCACGCCGTCGGCGCCGCCCGTGCGCAGGACGGTCAGCAGCAGCCGTGCGGTGGCCTCCTGGAGGAAGGGCAGGTCGGCGGAGAGGACCACGACGTACCGCGCGGTGGCGTGCCGCAGACCGGCGTCGAGGGCGGCCAGCGGGCCGCCGCCGGGCGGGTCCTCGCGGGCCCAGACGACCGGCCGGGCGGTGGGGCGGGGGTCGGCGACGACGACGGTGGTGGAAGCGTCGGGGCAGGCCGCGAGGACGCGGTCGAGCAGGGCGCGTCCGCCCACCCGCACGCCGGGTTTGTCCGCGCCGCCGAGCCGCCGGGCCGCACCTCCGGCGAGCACGACCACGTCGTACACGGGACCGGCGCCTGGGCCGCGCGGGGGCTCGTACGAAGTCACCCCCCGAGTATGCGTGCCGTCGCGATCACAGGGAACGTGCGGCGGCGCCGGGATCGCGCGCCGCCGCACCGGCGGCGCGCGATCCCGGGTGTGCGGCTGTCCCGGTCACAGGGTGCGCAGCAGCACCGCCGGCTGTTCCACGCAGTCCGCCACGTACCGCAGGAAGCCGCCCGCGGTGCCGCCGTCGCACACCCGGTGGTCGAAGGTGAGCGAGAGCTGGACGACCTGACGCACCGCCAGCTCGCCCTCGTGCACCCACGGCTTGGGAATGATGCGGCCGACGCCGAGCATGGCCGCCTCGGGGTGGTTGATGATCGGCGTGGAGCCGTCGACACCGAACACGCCGTAGTTGTTCAGCGTGAAGGTGCCGCCCGTGAGTTCAGCGGGGGTGAGGCTGCCGGTGCGGGCCGCCTCGGTGAGCCGGGCGAACTCCGCGGACAGCGACTCGGCGTCCCGCGCGTGGGCGTCCTTCACGACCGGTACGACCAGTCCCCGCTCGGTCTGCGCGGCGAACCCGAGATGCACGGCCTCCAGCCGCACGATCTCCCTGGCCGCCGTGTCCACCGTCGAGTTGAGCTCCGGGAAACGGGACAGGGCGGCGGTGCAGATCCGGGCCAGCAGCGCGAGCAGGGAGATCTTGGGGCCCCCGGACGCGTTCATCGCCGCACGCGCGCGCATGAGTTCCGTCGCGTCGGCGTCCACCCAGCAGGTGGCGTCGGGGATCTCGGTGCGGCTGCGGGACAGCTTGTCGGCGACCGCGCCCCGGACGCCCTTGAGGGGGATGCGGGTCGCGGCGGGGGCCGCCGCTCGGGCCGCTGCCGGGGTCTGCGGGGTGCCGACCGGGGCCGGTGCGGCGACGGTGGGGGCCGGGGCGGCGACTGCCGGTGCCGGGCGCCCCTGGGAGGCGGCGGCACTCAGCGCGTACTCGACGTCGGCCCGCAGGATCAGTCCGTCGGGACCTGAGCCGGTGAGCTGCCTGAGGTCGAGGCCGTTCTCGCGGGCGAGGCGGCGGACCAGCGGGGAGATCACCGGGACCGGGCCCTCGACCACCTCGGGGGGTGCTGCCGGCCTGCCGTTCACCGGTACCGGGACCTGCTGCTCCCGCCGCACCCTGCGCCTGCGCGCGGGCGCCTCCGAGGTGCCGTATCCGACCAGGACGTTCCCCGAGCCCTCGGAGGGGGTGTCGGACTCGGCGGCCGGCGCGCCCACCGCCACGGTGATGAGCGGTGACCCCACCGGGAGTTCGCTGCCCTCCTCGCCGAAGCGGGCCGTGACGACCCCGGCGTACGGGCAGGGGACATCGACCATCGCCTTGGCCGTCTCGACCTCGACGACCGGCTGGTCGACCGCGACGACGTCACCGACCTCCACCAGCCAGCGGACGATCTCCGCCTCGGTCAGGCCTTCGCCGAGATCCGGCAGCCTGAACTCCAGGACCTGCGCCATCAGCTCTCCGCCTCCCACTGCAGACGCCCCACGGCGTCCAGGATCCGGTCCACGCCGGGCAGGTGGTGACGCTCCAGCATCGGCGGCGGGTAGGGGATGTCGAAACCGGCCACGCGCAGCACCGGCGCCTCCAGATGGTGGAAGCAGCGCTCCGTGACCCTGGCCGCGATCTCCCCGCCCGGTCCGCCGAACCCGCCCGACTCGTGCACGACGACCGCTCGCCCGGTCCGCCGTACGGAGGCCGCGACCGTGTCGTCGTCGAACGGCACCAGGGAGCGCAGGTCGACCACTTCGAGGTCCCACCCCTCCTCCCGCGCGGCCTCGGCGGCTTCGAGGCACACGGGTACGGACGGCCCGTACGTGATGAGTGTGGCGCTCCGGCCGGGGCGCCGCACCACCGCGCGGCCCATCGGCTCAACGCTCTGCGGCTCCTCCGGGTTCCAGGCGTCCTTCGACCAGTACAGCCGCTTGGGCTCCAGGACGACGACCGGGTCGTCGGAGGCGATGGCGGCGCGCAGCAGCCCGTAGGCGTCGGCGACGGTCGCGGGCGTCACGACGTGGAGCCCCGGGGTCGCCATGTAGTAGGCCTCGGAGGCATCGCTGTGGTGCTCGACCCCGCCGATGCCGCCGCCGTAGGGCACCCGGATGGTGATCGGGAGCGGCATCGCCCCGCGGGTGCGGTTGCGCATCTTCGCCACATGGCTGATCAGCTGCTCGAACGCCGGGTACGCGAAGGCGTCGAACTGCATCTCCACGACCGGCCGCAGCCCGTACATCGCCATGCCGACGGCCGTGCCGAGGATGCCCGCCTCGGCGAGCGGGGTGTCCGTGCAGCGGTCCTCACCGAACTCCTTGGCCAGTCCGTCGGTGACCCGGAAGACGCCGCCGAGGGTGCCGACGTCCTCGCCCATGACGTGCACGGTGGGGTCGGCCGCCATCGCGTCGCGCAGCGCGCGCGTGAGGGCCTGCGCCATGGTGGCCGGCTTGAGGGCGACGGTGGTCATCGGTGCGTACCCCCGTGGGAGTCGTGCTCGGCTTCCAGCTCGGCGCGCAACTGGGCCTGCTGCTCGCGCAGTTGCGGGGTGGGCTCGGCGTAGACGTGGGCGAACAGGTCCATCGGGTCGAGGGCCGGGTCCTGGTTCATGCGCTCGCGCAGGCCGGCGGCGAACTCCTCGGCGTCCTGGCGTACGGCCTCGATGCCGGCCTCGTCGATCAGGCCGCGCTCGGTCAGTTCGTGTTCCAGGAGGGCGATCGGGTCGTGTCCGCGCCAGGTCTCGACCTCGGCGTCGCCGCGGTAGCGGGTCGCGTCGTCGGCGTTGGTGTGGGCGTCCACGCGGTAGGTGATCGCCTCCACCAGGGTGGGTCCGCCGCCCTCGCGCGCGTGGCGTACGGCGGCGGTGAGGACCTCGTGCACGGCGGCCGCGTCGTTGCCGTCGACCAGGCGGCCGGGCATGCCGTAGCCGACGGCCTTGTGGGCCAGCGACGGGGCCGCGGTCTGCTTGGCGAGCGGGACGGAGATCGCGAAGCCGTTGTTCTGGACCAGGAAGACGACCGGGGCCTGCCAGACCGCGGCGAAGTTCAGCGCCTCGTGGAAGTCGCCCTCGCTGGTGCCGCCGTCGCCGACCATGGCGAGCGCGACCACGTCGTCGCCCTTGAGGCGGGCGGCGTGCGCGAGACCGACGGCGTGCGGGAGCTGAGTGGCGAGGGGGGTGCACAGCGGGGCCACGCGGTGCTCGCGCGGGTCGTAGCCGGTGTGCCAGTCGCCGCGCAGCAGGGTCAGCGCCTGCACGGGGTCGAGGCCCCGGGCGACGGCGGCGAGGGTGTCGCGGTAGCTGGGGAAGAGCCAGTCGCGCTCCTCGAGGGCCAGCGCGGCGGCGACCTCGCAGGCCTCCTGGCCGGTGCTGGAGGGGTAGACGGCGAGACGGCCCTGCTTGGTGAGCGCGGTGGCCTGGGTGTTGTAGCGGCGGCCCCGCACCAGCTCGGCGTAGAGCCGGCGCAACAGGGCCGGGTCGGCCTGCGCGGCCGCCTCGGTGCCGAGGACGCGATGGGGTTCGGCGTCCGGCAGCAGGGGCCCGGGGTCCGTGCGGGGCTGCCAGGCGGGCGGCGGTGATGGCCGGTACGCGCCCCGCTGCTCCATGACCGTCATGACGGCACCTCCTCGTGGGAGCGGCTGGTGGCGCACCACGGGTGTGAGGCGCCTCACCTACCGATTGTTCGGTCGTCGGCACATTTTGGCTACAGGCCCCCTCAGGCTGTGGACAAACGGTTCTCCACGGCCTGAGATGGACGCAGTACGTCCATGGTAGGGAGGCGGGGGGACATGGCACCTGAACAAATGGCCGCAGGCGCGGAGAGCGGGACTGCGGAGAGCGGGACTGCGGAGAGCGGAACCGCAGTGAGCGGGAGCCCCCTTCCGCCCCCGCGTCCGCTCGACGCCATCGATCAGGACATCCTCCAGATGCTCCAGGCTGACGGCCGCGCGTCGATACGGTCGGTCGCCGAACGGGTCCACGTCTCCCGGGCCAACGCCTACGCGCGGATCAACCGGCTCGTCGAGGACGGTGTCATCCGCGGCTTCGGCGCCCGCGTCAACCACGAGCGGGCCGGGCAGGGGACTTCGGCGTACATCACCCTGAAGATCGTCCAGAACTCCTGGCGCACGGTGCGCGAACAGCTCCGGCAGCTGCCCGGGGCGTCGCACATCGCGCTGGTCGGCGGCGACTTCGACGTGCTGCTGCTCGTCCACACCCCGGACAACAGGTCCCTGCGCGAACTGGTCCTCACCCGTCTCCAGGCCATCCCGGAGGTCCTCAGCACGCGCACCCTGCTGGTCTTCGAGGAGGAGGACCTGGAGCCGCAGGGCTGAGCTCAGGACGCCCGGCGCAAACCCCCGAAGATCAACTGGGCCACCGCGTCGGCGACCTCGCGTTCGTTCATGCCCCGGCCGTCCGGGCGGTACCACTCCACGATGGAGTTGATCATCCCGAAGACCAGGCGGGTCGCGAGGCGCACCTCGACGTCACCGCGTACGTCACCGTCGGCCGCGGCCGCCCTCAGGAGTTCGGCGACCCGGTGGTCGAACTCGCGGCGCCGCTCCAGGGCCCACCGCTCGGTGTCCGTGTTGCCGCGCACCCGCAGCAGCAGGGTCACGTACGGGAGTTCGGCGATCAGCACCTCGACCATGCGCCGCACGACGTACTCCAGGCGGCCGGAGGCACGGCCCACGCGCGCGTGCTCCTCGTCGAGGATGCCGAAGAGGCCGTCCAGGGCCCGGCTGACGGCCCGGCGCAGGAGCTCCTCCTTGCCGGACACGTGGTGGTAGATCGACGACTTGGAGATGCCCGCCGCCCTGGAGAGGTGCTCCATGGAGGTGCCGTCGTAGCCGCGCTCGTTGAAGACCTGGACGGCGACGGTCAGCAGCGTCTCGGGGGTGTACGTGTCCCGCTTGGCGGTCGTCATGAGGTGCTGCCCTCCCGCTTGTCGGAGGCGTACGCGTGCCGGTACAGCGCGAGCGAGGGCGCGTACCGTCCGGACGGGTCGCGCAGGTGCAGGTCGTCGAGGAGGGCGTAGGCCCAGTTGCGGCCGAGCCTGCGGCTCCACTCGAAGGGGCCGAGCGGGTAGTTCACCCCGAGCCGCATGGCGGTGTCGATGTCCTCCTGGGTGGCCACGCCCTTGGCGACGGCGTCGTGCGCCAGGTCGACGATCCGGGCCACCGTACGGGCGACGATCATGCCGGGCACGTCCCCGATGACGCTGACGTCCTTGCCGAGTGCCTGGAAGAGCCCGACGGCCTCGGTGAGCGTCTGCTGCGAGGTGTCCTGGGACGCGGAGAGCGCGATGCGGGTGGCCCTGCGGTAGTCGAGCGCGAGGTCGAAGTAGACGACGTCCCGGAACTCCACCGAGGTCTGTCCGTCGGCGAGCGCGAGCTGTCCGCCGCTCGGCAGGACCAGCCGGGTGCCGTGGTCCTCCTCGTCCTCGCGGACCTGGATGCCCGCCTCGCGGATCAGCGCGAGCAGTTCGGACGCGGGGCCCAGATCGCCTTCGGCGACGACGTACGCGGGCGCCTGGGCCGGCTCCGCGGTGTGCGGCTCGTCCCTCTCGGCGCCGTCCGTGTAGTCGTACCAGCCCCGCCCGCTCTTGCGGCCGAGCCGGCCCGACTCGACCAGGCGCTGCTGGGCCAGGGAGGGCGTGAAGCGCGCGTCCTGGAAGAAGGCGCGCCACACGGAGTGCGTCACGGACTCGTTGACGTCCTGTCCGATCAGGTCGGTCAGTTCGAACGCGCCCATCCTGAAGCCGCCGCACTCGCGCAGGACCGCGTCGATGGTGGCGGGCTCGGCGCCCTGCGCCTCGTAGACCGCGAACGCCTCGGCGTAGAAGGGCCGCGCGATGCGGTTGACGATGAAGCCGGGGGTGTCGGCGCAGGCGACCGGCGTCTTGCCCCACGCGCGTGCCGTCTCGTACGCGCGCGTGGCCGAGGAGACGTCGGTGGCGAACCCGGAGACGACCTCGACCAGCGGCAGCAGCGGGGCGGGGTTGAAGAAGTGCAGGCCCACGAAGCGTCCGGGGTGGCGCAGGGCGCCGGCGATGGCCGTCACCGACAGGGAGGAGGTGTTGGTGGCGAGCAGACAGTCCTCGCCGACGACGTCCTCCAGCTCCCGGAACAGCTGCTGCTTGACGTCCAGCCGCTCCAGGACGGCCTCGACGACCAGCGTGCAGTCCGCGAGGTCGGTGAGCTGTTCGGCGGCCACGAGACGGGCGCGCGCCGCGTCCCGGTCGGCGGCGGTGAGCCGGTCCTTCTCGACGAGCCGGTCAAGGCGGGCGGCGATCGCGTCGGCCGCCTCCCGGGCCCGGCCGGGTGCGGCGTCGTAGAGCCGCACGGGGTGCCCGGCGACCAGCGCGACCTGGGCGATGCCCTGGCCCATGGTGCCGGTGCCGACGACGGCCACGGGGCTGCTGAGGTCGAGTCCTGTCATGTGCGCGATCCTCCCGCACGGGGTTTTCCACAGATGCGGCGGACCCCCTTGTCCCGACCGATCGTTCGGTTACTCTAACCCTGACCGGCTGTTCCTGCCCATATCTCTGCCCAGGTCATGAGCTCGACGAAGAGTTCGAAAGACGAGGAGTTGGTCCCGCATGGCCGCCGAACTGACCGCCCACGAGCTGATCGCCAAGCACCGGCCCACCCTCGACCAGGCGCTGGAGGCGATCCGCACCCGCGCCTACTGGTCCCCGCACCCCGAGCACCCCAAGGCCTACGGGGAGAGCGGCAGCCTGGACATGGCGGCGGGCAAGGCCGCCTTCGACGCCCTCCAGGGCACCCGCCTCGACCTCGGCCAGCCCGGCACCGACGACTGGGTGGGCGGCGAGGTCTCGCCGTACGGCATCGAACTGGGCGTCGAGTACCCCCACGCGGACCTCGACGTGCTGCTGCCCGCGATGAGGGCGGGCCAGAAGGCCTGGCGGGACGCGGGCGCAGAGATGCGCGCGGTGGTCTGTCTGGAGATCCTCAAGCGGATCAGCGACCGCACCCACGAGTTCGCGCACGCGGTCATGCACACCAGCGGCCAGGCGTTCATGATGGCGCTCCAGGCGGGCGGCCCGCACGCCCAGGACCGCGGCCTGGAGGCGGTGGCCTACGCGTACGTGGAGCAGGTCCGCACCCCCGACACCGCGGAGTGGACCAAGCCGCAGGGCAAGCGCGACCCGCTCGCGCTGACCAAGCAGTTCACGCCGGTCCCGCGCGGGATCGGCCTGGTCATCGGCTGCAACACCTTCCCGACGTGGAACGGCTATCCGGGCCTGTTCGCCTCCCTGGCCACCGGCAACGCGGTCCTGGTGAAGCCGCACCCGCGCGCGGTGCTGCCGCTGGCGCTCACCGTCCAGGTGGCGCGGGACGTCCTCGGCGAGGCCGGCTTCGACCCGAACCTGGTGGCCCTGGCCGCCGAGCGCCCCGGCGAGGGCATCGCCAGGACCCTGGCCACGCGCCCCGAGATCCGCATCATCGACTACACCGGCTCGACGGAGTTCGGCGACTGGCTGGAGGCCAACGCCCGTCAGGCGCAGGTCTACACGGAGAAGGCCGGCGTCAACACCGTGCTCGTGGAGTCGGCGGGCGACTACCAGGGCATGCTCTCCAACCTGGCCTTCTCCCTGTCCCTCTACAGCGGCCAGATGTGCACGACCCCGCAGAACCTGCTGATCCCCCGGGACGGCATCCGCACCGACGAGGGCCCCAAGACCTTCGACGAGGTGGTCTCGGACCTCGCCCGCGCGGTCGACGGCCTCCTCGGCGACGACGCGCGCGCCAACGCGCTGCTGGGCGCCCTCGTCAACCCGGACGTGAAGGCGCGCCTGGAGGCCGCGGCGGGCCTGGGCGAAGTCGCCCTGGCCTCGCGGGAGGTCGGCAACCCGGAGTTCCCGGGCGCGGTCGTGCGCACACCCGTGATCGTCAAGCTCGACGGGGCCAAGCCGGACGACGAGGCCGCCTGCATGAGCGAGTGCTTCGGACCGGTGTCCTTCGCCGTCGCGGTCGACTCGGCCGCCGACGCGGTGGAGCTGCTGCGGCGCACGATCCGCGAGAAGGGCGCGATGACGGTCGGCGCGTACACCACCGACGAGGAGGTCGAGCAGGCCGTCCAGGAGGTCTGCCTGGAGGAGGCGGCACAGTTGTCGCTGAACCTGGTCGGCGGGGTCTACGTCAACCAGACGGCCGCGTTCTCCGACTTCCACGGCTCGGGAGGCAACCCGGCGGCCAACTCGGCGCTGTGCGACGGAGCCTTCGTCGCCAACCGGTTCCGGGTGGTCGAGGTGCGCCGGGAGGCCTAGGAAGCGCCGAGACTCCAGTGGTAGAGGGTCATCGCCACACTGGTCGCCAGGTTGTAGCTGGAGACCTGGGGGCGCATCGGAAGGGCCACCAGATGATCGGCACGCGCGCGTAGTTCGGGCGACAGCCCACTGCGCTCCGAGCCGAAGGCGAGGACGGCGTCGTCCGGGAGCTTCACGCCCCGGATGTCGTCGCCCTCGGGGTCCAGGGCGAACACCGGTCCTGGCGGCAGCTCGGCGACCGTCAGGCGCTCCACCGCGGTCGCGAAGTGCAGTCCCGCCCCGCCGCGTACGACCGTCGGGTGCCAGGGGTCGAGCGTGCCCGTGGTGACCACGCCGGTCGCCCCGAAGCCCGCGGCCAGGCGGATCACGGCCCCGGCGTTGCCGAGGTTGCGTGGATTGTCGAGGACCACGACCGGGGCGGTGCGCGGTGTGTGGGCCAGCCTCTCCAGACGGTGGGCCCGGGGCGGCCGTACGGCCAGGGCCGCCACCGCCGTGGGATGCGGGCGCGGCACGAGGGACGCGTATGCCGGCTCAGGGACCTGCGTCAGCAGGGCGTCCAGGGTGTCCCGTACGTCCGGGGCCAGTTCCTCGGCCAGGGCGAGCGTGGCGGCCCGGTCGACGGCGACCGCCACCGGGACCTCGGCCCCGAAGCGCACGGCGTGCTTGAGGGCGTGGAAGCCGTCGAGCAGCACGGAGGTGTCGGCGAGCCGGTGCCACAGGCTCACGGGATCGGGACCGGTCATGCGGGGAAGCCTACGTGCCGGGGATCGGGGTTCTCGGGGTCACCGGGATGGTCGCCCGGGCGGCGCGCCGGGGGCGGGGTCTGCGCGGCCCCCGGCTCCGTCGACGGGAGCGGCCGGCCGGGAGCGGGCAGCCCCGTGCCGCCCCTGCCCGGCGGACGTGCCCGCAGCCGTGCACGCACACGTGCGGCCCCGTCGCCGAGCCGGCGCAGGAACGACGTCGGCAGGAAGACCGAGTCGGCGGCGATCATCGCCAGTGAGAAGAACGGCAGACCGAGGACGACCGCGATCACCGCGTGCTCGGTGATCATCGCGGCCAGCAGGACGTTCTTGACCCGCCGGTTGAACAGCGTGAACGGGAAGGCGACCTGTACGGCGACCGTGCCGTACGTCACCAGCATCACCATGACGCCGTTCGCCGAGAGCAGGTCGGCGAGGGCGGGCCACGGGGAGAAGGACTCCAGGTGGAGGGGGTAGTAGACGGCGGTGCCGTCCTGCCAGCGGGAGCCCTGGATCTTGTACCAGCCGGCCGTCGCGTAGATGAGACAGGCCTCGGCCATGATCACGAGCAGGGCGCCGTTGTGGACGATGTTGGCGATCACGTCGAGCGTGATCCGCGACTGGCCCGACCGGGCGAACCGTCCGACCGCCCACCACAGGGCCTGCGCCAGCCACACCGCCCACAGGAGTGCCGGCACGAACCAGTCGCCGTTCAGCTTGTCCAGGAAGGCCGCCGACATCAGCACGAGCCCGAGGACGGTCCACAGGGCCGGGCCGACACGGTCCACGACGTGCTCGCCACGCGCGCGTGCGTCCCGTGTGCGCCGGGCCCGTCGCTCGTCCAGGGACCAGACCTGGCCGCAGCGGGTGAAGACGAGGTAGACGCACATCAGGTGCAGGACGTTGTCGCCGCCGTCGCCCATGAAGATGCTGCGGTTCTGGAGCGAGAGCACGCCGACCATGAAGAGCACGGACATCGCGCGGGTGTGCCAGCCGAGCAGCAGAAGGAGGCTCGACAGGACGGCGAGCACGTAGACCGTCCCGAACCAGAACTGGCCGTTCGACCACATCAGGGCCGTGAAGGCGCCGTTGAGCGAGATCAGCTGGTCGGCGAGGTTCCAGCTCCACGGGCCGTCCGGGCCGTACAGCTCCTGGCGGTGCGGGAACTCGCGCAGCAGGAACAGCAGCCAGGTCGCGCTGAAGCCGATACGGATCATCGCGGTCTGGTGGGGGCCGAGCGCGGCCTCGGTGACGCGGGCGATGGCGGTGGACACCGCGAGGGCGAACCGGTTCACCGGACGCTCCCCTCGGTGTCGTCCGCCGCCACGGGCCACCAGGGCAGTTCACGGTAGACGGGCTGCACCGAGACCTTCTCCTCGCTCCACTTCGGCGGGGGCACGCTTGAGGTCCGGGAACGGACCTGGACGCTCACCAGGACGTCGTCCCGCGTGGTCACGTGGACGCGCTCCAGACGCAGCACGACGATGCGGCGGAGGTAGCTCTCGGACAGGGTGCCGCGCAGCCCGACCGGGCGGTTGTCGGCGCCGTGCGTGGCGACGAAGAGGTCCCAGGAACGGCGCACTTCGTTCTGCTGGGTGTGGCTCGGGAGCAGGTTGCCGTCGATGGCCCGGCCGTCCTGGGCGGACAGGTCGTACCAGCCGGTGGTACGGCTGCCACCGTCGGCGGTCCGTATCCGGGCCCGGACCTGCACCGCGATGTTCTGCTGGAGGGGGTTCGGCGCGAAGAGCTTCCAGTTCTGCTCGAACTCCGGGTAGACCCAGTCGTCGACCGCTCTGCCGTGCTGCTTGGTCACCGTGTTCGACGGCGCGACGTGCAGAAACACCATCCCGATGTGCACGCAGACGGCGACGGCCACGACGGCGAGCGCCAGGACGACGACGACCTGATGGCGGAGGGAGAGGCCCGCCACGCCGGGTGCCGCGCCCGGGCCGGGCACCGCACCGGGACCGTCCGTCCCCTGCGGCTCCTCGGGCTGGTCCGACGGCTCCGGCTCGGGGGCATCACCGGGCTCGGGTGCATCGCCGGGTTCGGGGACAGCGCCCGGCTCGGGCGCATCGCCTGGCTCGGGAACAGCACCCGGCTCAGGCGCCCCGCCGGGCCCGCTGGCCCCGCCTGGCCCGCTGGCCCCGCCTGGCCCACTCGCCGCGCCCGGCCCGCTCGCCACGCCCGGTCGTCGCCGGGCGTTCGAGCCTCCGTCGTACGCGTCCATTCCGCCCCGCTCCCGATTCCGGTCCGTCCACCGCCGCCGACCGCGGAGGAGGCGGCCCCGCCCGGCGGCCGGCGTCCGGACTCGCTGCGCCGCGGTGGCTCGCACCGGCACGGTACTCAGGCCCGAGCGCGCCGCACAGCCCCTTCCGACCTGTCCGGCCGTGGCCGTGCTCACTCCCGCCCCGGTTCTCCACAGTCCGCCCCGCGGGTTTTCCACAGCGGTTGACACCTTACGGCGCCGGGCACACCCTGAAATCGCACAGACCGAACGATCGGTCGGAGATGGGTTCCGGCGACACCCGCAGGCGGGCGGGAGGAGCCCGTTCCCTTCTTCTAGAACCTGTTCTATCTTGACGGACCGTCAGATCAGCTGACCCGATCTGCCGACCGTCGGAAGGACAGGGACCGTGGACTTCACCTTCAGCGAGGAGCAGCAGGCGGCGGCCGAGGCGGCGCGGGGGGTGTTCGCCGATGTCGCGCCGGACGCGGTGCCGTCCCCCGCGCTGACGACTGGCGCCGTGGCCGACACGTGCGACCGCGCCCTGTGGGCCAGGCTCGCCGACGCGGACCTGCTGAGCCTGCTGTCGGCGCAGGAGTACGGCGGGGCCGGCCTGGACGCCGTCGCGCTGTGCCTGGTGCTGCGCGAGTCGGCGAAGGTGCTGGCCCGGGTACCCCTGCTGGAGCACAGCGCGGCCATGGCGGCCGTACAGGCTCACGGCGGCCCCGAGTTGAAGGGGCAGGTGCTGGAGCGGGCCGGGCGCGGGGAGGTCGTCCTGACCGTCGCCGCGAGCGGCCGCACCGGACACGACCCCGCCGAACTCGCCGTCACCGCGCGACGGGAGGAGGGGGAGGACGGCGACTGGATCCTGGACGGGGTGCAGACGGCGGTGCCGTGGGCCTACGACGCGGACTTCGTCGTCGTACCGGCGCACACGGCCGCGGGCCGGGCCGTCCTCGCGCTGGTGCCCCGGGCCCATGACGGGGTCGCGCTCGGCGAGCAGTTCTCCACCAGCGGGGAGCGGCTGGGCGAGCTGCGGCTGGACTCGGTGCGGATCGCCGCGCCGGACGTGATCGACGTCGAGGGCGCGTGGGAGGGGCTGCGGGACCTGCTGACCACGGGGACCTGTGCGCTGGCTCTCGGGCTGGGGGAGCGGGTGCTGCGGATGAGCAGTGAATACACCAGCAAGCGGGAGCAGTTCGGGTTCCCGGTCGCCACCTTCCAGGCCGTCGCCGTGCAGGCCGCCGACCGTTACATCGACCTGCGCGCGATGGAGGTCACGCTGTGGCAGGCCGCCTGGCGGCTCACCCCGGGAGCGCGCGGGACGCTGCCGGTCGCGGGGGACGTGGCCGTGGCGAAGATCTGGGCGTCGGACGGGGTGCGCAGGGTGGTGCAGACGGCTCAGCATCTGCACGGCGGGTTCGGCGCCGATGTCGACTACCCCCTGCACCGGTACCACGCCTGGGCCAAGCACCTGGAGCTGTCGCTCGGTCCGGCTGCGGCGCACGAGGAGGCGCTGGGTGACCTGCTGGCGGCACATCCCCTGGGGTGAGTGAAACCGCGGGGTGTCTGGTGGGCGGCCCGCGGCGGGCGCGCTGGACGCGTGCGGCGTCGGCCATGACCCTCGCAGTGGGCGGACTGGCCCGCCGCGCGAACCGTTACGACCGAAACCCGAGCGGCACGGACGCCTGAGCGCCGGCCGCCAGGGGCCGCGGAGGGCCGGAGCTGCCGTCGGCCAGACCTACCGACCGCCAGACCTACCGACCGCCACAGCTGCCAACGGCCAGAACTACCGACCGCCAGAACTGCCAGCGGCTAGAGCACGAACCCCGGTCGGCCGTCGTCCGTCACCACGGGGCGGCCCACCTCGGCCCACAGCTGCATCCCGCCGTCGACGTTCACGGCGTCGATGCCCTGCTGGGCCAGGTACATCGTGACCTGGGCGGAGCGGCCGCCGGACCGGCAGATCACATGGACGCGGCCGTCCTGCGGGGCGGCCTCGGTCAGCTCGCCGTAGCGGGCCACGAACTCACTGATGGGGATGTGCAGCGCCCCTTCGGCGTGCCCCGCCCGCCACTCGTCGTCCTCCCGGACGTCCAGCAGGAAGTCGTCGTCCTTGAGGTCCGTCACCTGCACCGTGGGCACACCACCGAAATTCATGAGGCCGACGCTACCTGACGCCCCCAGGGACGCGGCCGGTCACTCCTGCGCGAGCAGTTCCCCGAGCTCCGCCTCGCGCGTGGAGACGTCGGCCAGGAGCTTCTCGGCGATCTCCTCCAGGAGGCGGTCCGGGTCGTCCGGTGCCATCCGGAGCATCGAGCCGATCGCGCTCTCCTCCAGCTCCCGCGCGACCACGGAGAGGAGTTCCTTGCGCTGGGCGAGCCATTCGAGCCGGGCGTAGAGCTCCTCGCTGGGGGTGGGCCCCTGCTCCGGCGGCTTGGGGCCGGCGGCCCACTCCTCGGACAGTTCCCGCAGGAGCGGCTCGTCGCCGCGGGAGTAGGCCGCGTTGACCCGGGTGATGAACTCCTCGCGACGCGCCCGCTCGGTGTCGTCCTGGGCGAGGTCCGGGTGGGCCTTGCGGGCGAGCTCGCGGTAGAGCTTGCGGGCCTCGTCGCTGGGACGCACCCGCTGCGGGGGCCGCACCGGCTGCTCGGTGAGCATCGCGGCCGCTTCCGGGAACAGGCCCTCCCCGTCCATCCAGCCGTGGAACAGCTCCTCGACGCCGGGCATCGGCAGCACCCGGGCCCGGGCCTCCTCCGCCTTGCGCAGATCCTCGGGGTCGCCGCTGCGGGCGGCCCGGATCTCGGCGATCTGCGCGTCCAGCTCGTCGAGGCGGGTGTACATGGGGCCGAGCTTCTGGTGGTGCAGGCGGGAGAAGTTCTCCACCTCGATGCGGAAGGTCTCCACCGCGATCTCGTACTCGATGAGCGCCTGCTCGGCGGCCCGCACGGCACGCTCCAGCCGCGCGGTGCCTGCGGCGGCTGGGCCGTCGGTCTCCGGGGACGTCATCCGGACAGCGTAACCGTGTCGGTGCGAGGCCGGCGCCATCCGGGGTGCCAGGTCAGGTGGTCGGGCGGGTGCGGGTGGCGTCGGGGCTGGTCGCGCGGTTCCCCGCGCCCCTGGGGTGGGTGCAGCAGCGCCCGTCCAAGGGACCCGTGGCCTCCTCACACCCCCGTCTCCGCCGCCACCCTCCCCGACCGGATCGCCGTCACCAGTTCCGTGTGGTCCGCCTCCGTGCGGTCCGCGTAGGTCACCGCGAACGTGGCGATCGCCTCGTCGAGCTCGTCGTTCTTGCCGCAGTAGCCGGCGATGAGGCGGGGGTCGGCGCTGTGCGAGTGGGCGCGGGCCAGGAGGGCGCCGGTCATCCGGCCGTAGTCGTCTATCTGGTCGGCGGACAGGGCGGCCGGGTCGACGCTGCCCTTGCGGTTGCGGAACTGGCGGACCTGGAAGGGGCGGCCCTCCACGGTCGTCCAGCCCAGCAGGATGTCGCTGACGACCTGCATCCGCTTCTGGCCGAGGACCACCCGGCGGCCCTCGTGGTCCACCGACGGGGCCTCGAAGCCGGCGGTGACCAGGTGCGGCAGGAGGGCCGAGGCCCGCGCCTCCTTGACCTGGAGGACCAGCGGTTCACCACGGTGGTCCAGCAGCAGGACGACGTAGGAGCGCGTGCCCACGCTGCCCGTGCCGACGACGCGGAACGCCACGTCGTGCACCGCGTGGCGGGCCAGCAGCGGCAGACGGTCCTCGGAGAGGGTGGTCAGGTAGTGCTCCAGGGACGCGGCCACCGCCGCGGCCTCCCCGTCGGGCACCCGGCGCAGCACCGGCGGGGCGTCCACGAACCGCCGGCCGCCGTCCTCGGTGAGCTCCGTCGACCTCGCCGCGAAGCGTCCGCTGGTGTTGGCCCGCGCCTTCTCCGAGACCCGCTCCAGCGTGCCGACCAGGTCGTGGGCGTCGGTGTGGGAGACGAGCTCCTCGTCCGCGATCGCGTTCCACGCGTCCAGCACCGGGAGCTTGGCGAGCAGCCGCATGGTGCGCCGGTACGCGCCGACCGCTCCGTGCGCCGCCGCGCGGCAGGTGTCCTCGTCGGCGCCGATCTCCCGGCCGGCGAGGACCAGGGAGGCGGCGAGCCGCTTGAGGTCCCACTCCCAGGGGCCGAACACCGTCTCGTCGAAGTCGTTCAGGTCGATGACCAGGCCGCCGCGGGCGTCGCCGTACAGGCCGAAGTTCGCCGCGTGCGCGTCGCCGCAGATCTGGGCGCGGATCCTGGTCATCGGGGTGCGGGCCAGGTCGTACGCCATGAGCCCCGCCGAGCCGCGCAGGAAGGCGAACGGCGTGGCAGCCATCCGGCCCACCCGGATCGGTGTGAGCTCGGGGAGGCGGCCCCGGCTCGACTCCTCGACCGCGTCGACCGCGCCGGGGCGGGAGATGTCGAGGTCGAGCGCCGCGTGCGCGCTGCGCGGGACGCTCTCCCGCAGGGCCTTGCCCTTCTTCTTGGGCGAGCCCTCCACGGGCCACTGGGCGAACCCGCGCACCCGGGGCCGCCGCGCCCCGGCCGCCGCGTCGGCCGGCTCACCGGCCCGCGCCCCGGCCGTCGTCTCCGCATCGGCCTCGGTCACCGCGACCGCCTCCCCCGTGACTCGCAGGAACATCAACTCGTGCCGACCGTACAACCACCAGCCGAAACGCGTCAGGCCCTGTGGACAACTCCGCGGTTGTGCACAACGGCTGCGGAACCTGCCGGCACGGGCCGCCCCGGCGTCGCAGGCCACGTCACGCAGACGCCGTCACGCATGCGACGTCAGGCATGAGACGCAGGTGACGTCACCACGCGCCCGCGACGCAGGGCCACATCACGCCCGCGACGCAGGCCACGTCACGCCCGCAAGTACGCCAGCACCGCCAGCACCCGCCGATGCGTCTCGTCCGCGGGCGGCAGGTCCAGCTTCGTCAGGATGCCCCCGATGTGCTTGCCCACCGCCGCTTCCGACACGACCAGCGCCCGCGCGATGGCCCCGTTGGACTTGCCCTCCGCCATCAGCGCCAGCACCTCCCGCTCGCGCGGGGTGAGCCGCTCAAGGGGGTCACGGCGCCGGCGCAGCAACTGCCGTACGACCTCGGGGTCCACGACGGTGCCGCCGTCCGCGACCGCGGACAGCGCGTCGACGAACTCCTCGACCTGACCGACACGGTCCTTGAGCAGATAGCCGACGCCCGTGCCGTCGCCGGAGTCGAGGAGTTCGGCGGCGTACGTGCGCTGCACGTACTGGCTGAGCACCAGCACCGGCAGCGCGGGGCGGCTCTCCCGCAGGCGGACCGCCGCGTGCAGGCCCTCGTCCTGGAAGCCGGGCGGCATGCGCACGTCGGTGACCACGATGTCCGGGCCGTGCTCCTCGACCGCCGCGATCAGCGCCTGCGCGTCCCCGACGGCGGCGACGACCTCGTGACCGCAGCGGCCGAGCAGGCCCATGAGGCCCTCGCGCAGCAGCACGCTGTCCTCGGCCAGGACTACGCGAAGCGGTCGGCCGGCTCGCGCAACTCGGTCACCTCGCAAGGGAACTCCACACGCAGCAGGGTCGGTCCGCCCGGTGGGCTGGACAGGGAGAGTCTGCCATCCAGGACCGACACCCGGTCCGCGAGTCCGGTCAGTCCGCTGCCCGCGGAGGCGTCGGCGCCGCCGCGGCCGTCGTCGCGGACCTCGAGGACCAGCCGTCCGCCCGTGTGCCCGCCGCGGACCTCCGCGCGGCTCGCCCCGCTGTGCTTGGCGATGTTGGCGAGGGCCTCGCAGACCACGAAGTACGCGGCCGCCTCCACCGCCTGCCCGAACCGTCCCGGCAACGGGAGGTCCACGTCGACGGGGACCACGGAGCGGTCGGCGGCGTCGGCCACCGCGGCCCCGAGGCCGTAGTCCGCCAGGACCTTCGGATGGATGCCCCGGATGAGTTCCCGCAGTTCCGCGAGGGCTTTGCCCGCCTCGTCGTGGGCCTTGGCGAGCTGGTCGGCGAGGGGTCCCGGCGGGGCGTCCAGGCGGGCCAGGCCCAGGGTCATCGTCAGGGCGACCAGGCGCTGTTGGGCGCCGTCGTGCAGATCGCGTTCGATGCGCCGGCGCTCCGCCTCGAAGGCGTCCACCAACCGCACGCGCGAGCGGCTCAGTTCGACCACCCGGGCGCCCAGGTCGCCGTCCCGGTCGGCGATCAGCAGCCGGGTCAGCTCGGCGCGGGCACCTGCCGCGACGCCCAGGACGTAGGCGCCGAGGGCCAGCAGCAGCAGTCCGAGCAGGGCGACTCCGAAGGCCGTCGGCCAGGTGGTGACCGTCCACTGCTTGAGCACCTTCGTCTCACGTCCCTCGCCGACAGTGGCCAGGAGCAGCGGGGTGGCTGCCATGGAGAGGGGGAAGAGCAGCGCGACCGTGAACACCAGCGCGTCCAACGGCCACAGCAGGACCGCGAGCAGCACGGTGTACGCGAGTTCGCGCCAGGTGACCTGCTCCTTGAGCCGGGTCCTCAGCCAGGGCACCAGTCCCTCGGCGGGCGGTGGCCGGTGCGGGCCCGGCGCCGGGTCGAGGTCGACCAGGCCGAGCCTGTGCCGTTCCGTCCAGGCCACCGGCAGCCCGGCGAGGGCGAGCACGACCAGCAGCGGCAGCCCCACGAGGACCAGGGCCAGCGCCCCGCCGACGGCCACGAGCGTCACCAGTCCGACCAGGGCGAGGACACCGGTGACCACGCCGGTCAGCAGGTAGCCGACCGAGCGCCAGGGCCACGCCGACAGCAGGAAACCCGGCCGGGACATGGCCTGCCACACATTCCGAGGGTGCATGGGAGTCACCGTAGAAGGACGGCCGGACGGGCGGCCATGGGTCCAGGGGGCGGGCCGGGGGTAGGGCAGGCCATACCCCCGACGACGTGAATGACGGAAGCCGGGCAGGTCGACGCGGGACGTGCGCCCCCGCGGCCCATCCGCCCCCACCCGGGCCGGGGTCCGTCGTACGGCCGGAGGGCGGGCAGGTCGGCGCGGGGAGCCACCGGCGCGGTACCGCTTACCCCCACCCACGCCGGGCGAGCGCTGACCGAGACGCCGGACGGGACCGCCGACAGGCCGCCCACGGCAGCGGTTTGAACGCTGCTCCTACGACAGCGGGGGCGCCCTGCGCGGCTTCATCCGCTCGATCCGCTCCCCCGCGGCAAGCCCCCGGTGCCCCCGCCCGAGCCCAGTAGGTATGCCCAGCCCTACCCCAAGCCTCGCCCCTGCCGCACTGCGCCCGAGGGCCCCCACGCGCTTTCGTGGAGACGCCCCGAGGACGAGAGAGGCGGCACGCGGATGACGGCTTGGCCAAAGGACCAGATGGCGGCGCACAACTGTGCCGGCGACCTCCCGCCACGCCACCCACCAGCCACGCGCGACACCGCGCCCGGCTCACCGACACCCGAACCCTCCGCCCCGCCCGGACGCGCGGGAGGACCGACACCGAACGAGTGGGGACAGATGAACGACGACGCCGTCCAGTTGCGCTCCGTCAGCAGGAGCCACGGGTCGGGGGACAGCGCCGTGACGGCCCTCGACCAGGTCTCCCTCGCCTTCCCGCGCGCCACCTTCACCGCCGTCATGGGCCCCTCCGGCTCCGGCAAGTCGACCCTGCTCCAGTGCGCCGCGGGCCTGGACCGCCCCACCTCGGGTTCGGTCACGGTGGGCGGCACCGAGCTGACCACGCTCAGCGAGACCAGGCTGACGCTGCTGCGCCGCGAGCGCATCGGGTTCGTCTTCCAGGCGTTCAACCTGCTGCCCGCGCTGACCGCGGAGCAGAACGTCGCCCTGCCGCTGCGCCTGGCCGGCAAGCGGGTGGCGAAGGCCCGGGTCCGTGAGGTGCTACGGCAGGTCGGTCTCGGCGACCGCGCCCGGCACCGGCCGACCGAGATGTCCGGCGGCCAGCAGCAGCGCGTCGCGCTGGCCCGCGCGCTGATCACCCGCCCCGAGGTCCTCTTCGGCGACGAGCCGACCGGCGCCCTGGACACGCGAGCCGGCCACCAGGTGCTGGCCCTGCTGCGTTCCCTGGTCGACCGCGAGGGCCAGACGGTGATCATGGTCACTCACGACCCGGTGGCCGCCTCCTGGGCCGACCGCGTGGTCTTCCTGGTCGACGGCCGTGTCAACGGCGAGCTGACCGGCGCGAGCGCGGACGACATCGCCGCACGCATGACCAGGCTGGAGGCCGTGCCGTGCTGAGCGTCGCCCTGCGCACCCTGCGCACCCGCTGGGTCACCTTCGTCGGCAGCTTCGTCGCGCTCTCGCTCGGTGTCGCCCTGCTCGCCGTGACGGGCCTGGCCCTCGCCTCCTCGCTGGACGCGCCCGAGCGGCAGCCGGAACGGTTCGCCGCCGCCCCGGTCGTCGTCCAGGGCCAGGACACCCTGTCCGTGCCGACCCCGATCGGCGACCGCACCCACAAGCTCGCCCACCCGCGCGCGGTGCCTGAGGCGACGGTGGCAAGGCTCCGGCGGCTCGGCACGGTCGTCCCGGACCGGTCGTTCGCCGTACGGGCCGCGAAGGGCCCCGGCGACCTGGTCGGGCACCCCTGGTCCACGGCCGCCTTCGCGCCCTACGCGCTCAACGGGGGCCGTGCTCCCCGAACCGCCGGCGAGGTCGTCGTCACCGGCGGCTGGGCGCGGCCCGGTGAGCGCGTCACGACCGACCGCGGCACCGTGACGGTCGTCGGCACCGTCTCCTCGCGCGGCTTCGAGGACGCCGTCTTCTACACCGACGCCCGGGCCGCCGAACTGTCCCCGAAGAGCACCCAACTGGTGGTGAAGGCGGACCCGGCGGACGTCCGCGCGGCCGTCGCGGGCCAGGACGTCCAGGTCCTCACCGGCACCGACCGCCGCCTGGCCGACGCCGACCCGGACCGCGACAGCGAGGCGCTCACCGCGATGAACGCCCTGTTCGGCACCGCGGGCGGAGTCACGGCGTTCGTGTCGGTGTTCGTGGTGGCGTCCACGTTCTCCTTCGCGGTGGCCCAGCGGCGCCGGGAGTTGGGACTGCTGCGCACCGCGGGGGCCACGCCCGGCCAGGTCCGGCGGATGGTGTTCGCGGAGGCCCTGGCGGTCAGCGTGCCGGCGTCGGCGGCGGGCTGCCTGCTGGGCGCGTACGGCGCCCCGGAGCTGGCCGCGTGGATGGTCGACGGCGGTCTCGCGCCCGACTGGTTCACCATCGGCGACTTCACCTGGCCGTACCACATGGCCTTCTGGACCGGTCTGCTCGTCGCGCTGCTCGGGGTGATCGCCGCGTCCTGGCGGGCCGGCCGCACCGGCCCCGCGCAGGCGCTGCGCGAGGCCTCCGTGGACGGGAAGGCGATGACCCGGGGCCGCCTGCTGTTCGGCACAGGCCTGCTGCTGACCGCGGCGGTGACCCTGGGCCTGGCCCTGGTCTCCGACCCGGGCGAGCTGCTGCACCGCAAGACCTACGTCAGCCGTCCCATGCTGCTGATCACCGCGATCGCGCTGCTCGCGCCGGTCCTGGTACGCCCGCTCACCCGGCTGATCGCCTGGCTGCCGGCCCAACTGCCCGGCGCGGGCGGGATGCTGGTGCGGGAGAACGCGGCCGCGGGCATCCGCCGTACGGCCGCCGTCGCGGCGCCGGTCCTGGTCACCGTCGCCCTCGCGGGTTCGCTGCTGGGCGCGACGGCCACCCTGAACGAGGCGAGGGCCACCGAGACGCGCGCACAGACGGCGGCCTCGTTCGTCGTCACCCCGGCCGGGGACACCGGTTTCGACGCGGCGACCGTGCACCGGCTCGAGGCGGTCGAGGGCGCCGTGGTCTCGGCCACCTCGTCGACCGCCGTCCACGTCCTGGAGGAGGGTGTCGCCCTCGTCGAGTCCGAGGCCCGCGCGGCCCGGGCGGGCCCGCTCGCCGAGACCGTCGACCTGCCGCTGACGGCCGGGAAGGCGAGCGACCTCGACGACGACTCGATCATCGTCAACGAGGAGTGGGAGAAGCACACCGTCGGGCAGCGCGTGGACGTGTGGCTCGGGGACGGCACCCGGAAGTCGCTGCGGATCGCCGCGGTGATGACGACGGGCACCGGCGACAACGGCGCCTACGTCACCCCCGCCAACGCCCCCGGCGCGAGCGTCGACCGGGTGGACGTGCGCGTGGCCGACGGTGCCGACCGGGCCGCCGTGGCCGCCGCGCTCGCCGAGGCGGGCGGGCAGGTCCTCACCAAGGACCAGTGGGTGCGGGCCAGTTACCCCGAGACCGACCGGACCACCCGGTACGGCTTCGTGCTGGTCCTCGGCATCGCCCTCCTCTACACCGGCATCTCCCTGGCCAACACCATGGTCATGGCCACCTCCGACCGGGTGCGCGACCTGGCCGTCCTACGGCTGGCCGGGGCCACCCGGCGGCAGGTCCTGCGGCTGGTCGCCGGCGAGGCACTGACGGTCGTCGTGGTCGGCGCAGTGCTCGGACTCCTGGTCGCCGTCCTCAACCTGGCGGGCATGTGGAGCGCGCTCGCCCTGCTGTCGGTGCGGACCCCGGTGGAGATGCCGTGGACGGAGCTCGGGGCGACCACGGGTGCGTGTGCCGTGCTCGCGGTGGTGTCCTCCGTGACCCCGGCCGCGCTGGCCATGCGCCGCCGGGCGGTGGAACTGGCCGGCCTGCGGGAATGACCCCGGACTCCGACACCGGTGATCGGCACGAGTGAGAGAGAGCTCACAACGTGAGCCCCGTTACCATCCCGGCCCCCTGCCGGGACGACAAGAAGCCCCCCAGGTCTAGGACCTGGGGGGCTTCCAGTGGTGCGCGAGGGGGGAGTTGAACCCCCACGCCCTTGCGGGCACTGGAACCTGAATCCAGCGCGTCTGCCTATTCCGCCACCCGCGCATTGGGTGTGTCCTCGGGCCCCTCGCCTTGCGGTGCGGCGCCTTCCGACACGCAGAACATTAGCACGCTGGAGGGGGTGGGTTCACATCGCTTGTCCGGGGGCAGCCGCCCACCAGCGGCTTCGGGAACGGGCCGCCGAACCGGGGTGCCGCCGGCCACGTATCAAGCAGTGCTGCTTCACGTATCAACCTCGTACCGGTAGCGCCCGTTCCCCCAGGACAGGTAGGGGTCCACAGTCAGGTGCGGGACACTGGTCTGCGGCCGCCTCTACGATCCTTGACAGAGGAGTTCGACAGCGGAGTTCGAAGGGGAGCTCCACAGGGAACTTCGGAGGCGTCGACACCCGTCGACCGGGCCGACAGGGGGAACCAGCCGATTCACCGGCGCGTGGATACGATCAGTAAGCAGTACCAGGTAAGCAGCAGCCGGCGCAGTACCCAGGACGGCAAGGACGGAGGAGGTGCCTCATGGGAGTCCTGAAGAAGTTCGAGCAGCGTCTCGAAGGTCTGGTCAACGGCACCTTCGCCAAGGTGTTCAAGTCCGAGGTGCAGCCCGTGGAGATCGCGGGAGCGCTCCAGCGGGAGTGCGACAACAACGCGACCATCTGGAACCGCGACCGCACGGTCGTACCCAATGACTTCATCGTGGAGCTGAGCACGCCGGACTTCGAGCGGCTCAGCCCCTACTCGGGCCAGCTCGGCGACGAGCTCGCCGGCATGGTGGGCGACTACGCCAAGCAGCAGCGCTACACCTTCATGGGCCCCATCAAGGTCAACCTCGAGAAGGCGGACGACCTCGACACCGGTCTGTACCGGGTGCGCAGCCGTACGCTCGCCTCCTCCACCAACCAGCAGGCCCCCGGGCCCGCGGCCCCGGCCGGCCGGCCCGGCGCACCGGGAGCCGGCGGCTACGGCTACCCGCCCGCCGCTCCGGCGGGCGCCCCGCCCATGCCGGCCGCCCCGCCACCGGGCCGCGGCGGCTACGGCTACCCGCAGCCCGCCCAGGCCC
Organism: Streptomyces sp. SAI-135; assembly: GCF_029893805.1. NCBI lineage: Bacteria > Bacillati > Actinomycetota > Actinomycetes > Kitasatosporales > Streptomycetaceae > Streptomyces > Streptomyces sp. SAI-135. Next base: position 4,741,427 of record NZ_JARXYP010000002.1, on the reverse strand, counting down.
CGCGCCCGGGCGGCGGCCCGGTCGGCGCGCCCGCGCCGGGCTCCCGTACCCGCCACTGGATCGAGATCAACGGCACCCGCCATCAGATCTCCCGCGCCACGCTGGTGCTGGGCCGCAGCACCGAAGCCGACGTGCGGATCGACGACCCCGGCGTCTCGCGCCGGCACTGTGAGATCCGGACCGGAACGCCCTCGACGATCCAGGATCTCGGGTCCACCAACGGCATCGTGGTGGACGGGCAGCACACCACCCGCGCTACGCTCCGCGACGGCTCGCGGATCGTCGTGGGCAGCACCACCATCATTTACCGGCAAGCCGAAGGGTGAAGCGGGGGCAATGTCAGAGCTGACCCTCACGGTCATGCGGCTGGGTTTCCTGGCCGTACTGTGGCTGTTCGTGATCGTGGCCGTGCAGGTCATCCGCAGCGACCTGTTCGGTACGCGCGTCACCCAGCGCGGCTCGCGCCGGGAGGCAGGCCGGGCCCAGCAGGCCCAGCGGCAGGCGCCCCCGCAGCAGCGCCAGCAGCCGGCCGCCGGGGGCCGCCAGCGCCGTAACGCCCCCACCAAGCTCGTCGTGTCCGAGGGCACCCTCACCGGCACCACCGTCGCGCTCCAGGGCCAGACCATCACCCTGGGCCGGGCGCACGACAGCACCATCGTGCTGGACGACGACTACGCCTCCAGCCGGCATGCCAGGATCTACCCGGACCGCGACGGCCAGTGGATCGTCGAGGACCTGGGCTCCACCAACGGCACGTATCTCGACCGGAGCCGGCTGACGACCCCGACCCCGATTCCGCTGGGCGCGCCGATCCGCATCGGCAAGACCGTCATCGAGCTGCGGAAGTAGTGCTACATCATGAATAGGCGCGAGCGGAGCGAGCACGCGGCGTGGGCCCCCACCCCGGGCCCCGGCGCGCTCCCGACCGGAGGGTGGGCACCGTGCGGATGTACCCGGAGCCGACGGGCGAGGTGCGCATGAGTCTGTCACTGCGCTTCGCCGCCGGATCGCACAAAGGAATGATCCGGGAGGGCAACGAGGACTCCGGATACGCCGGGCCCCGCCTGCTCGCCATCGCCGACGGCATGGGCGGCGCCGCCGCCGGCGAGGTCGCCTCCTCCGAGGCCATCTCCACCATCGTCGCCCTCGACGACGACGTCCCCGGCTCCGACGTCCTCACCTCGCTCGGCGTGGCCGTCCAGCGCGCCAACGACCAGCTGCGCTCCATGGTCGAGGAGGACCCCCAGCTCGAAGGCATGGGGACCACCCTGACCGCCCTGCTGTGGACGGGCCAGCGGCTCGGCCTCGTGCACGTCGGCGACTCGCGCGCGTACCTGCTGCGCGACGGTGTCCTCACGCAGATCACCCAGGACCACACCTGGGTGCAGCGCCTGGTCGACGAGGGCCGCATCACCGAGGAAGAGGCCACCACCCACCCCCAACGCTCCCTGCTGATGCGGGCGTTGGGCAGCGGTGAGCACGTCGAGCCCGACCTGTCCATCCGTGAGGTCCGCGCCGGCGACCGCTATCTGATCTGCTCCGACGGCCTCTCCGGCGTCGTCTCGCACCAGACCCTCGAGGACACCCTCGCCAGCTACCAGGGCCCCCAGGAGACCGTGCAGGAGCTCATCCAGCTCGCGCTGCGCGGCGGCGGCCCCGACAACATCACGGTCATCGTGGCCGACGTCCTCGACCTGGACACCGGGGACACCCTCGCCGGGCAGCTCTCCGACACCCCGGTCGTGGTCGGCGCGGTCGCCGAGAACCAGCACCAGCTGCACGACAACGGCATCATGCAGACCCCCGCGGGCCGCGCCTCCGGGCTCGGCCGCCAGGGTCACGGGCAGGGCGGAGGCGGCGAGTACGGGCCGCCCGGCTCCTCCGACACCACCGGCTACATCCCCGCGGGCAGCTTCGACGGGTACTCCGACGACGACTTCGTCAAGCCCCGCAAGAGCCGCAAGTGGCTGAAGAGATCCTTCTACTCGGTGCTCGCGCTCGCCGTCATCGGCGGTGGCCTGTACGGCGGTTACCGCTGGACCCAGACCCAGTACTACGTCGGAACCAACGGCGAGCACGTGGCGCTGTACCGGGGCATCAGCCAGGACCTGGCCTGGGTCTCGCTCTCGAAGGTGTCCAAGGACCACCCCGAGATCGAACTCAAGTACCTGCCGCCGTACCAGCAGAAGTCGGTCGAGGGCACCATCGCCGAGGGCGACCTGAAGACGGCCCAGAAGAAGATCGACGAACTGGGCGTCCAGGCCTCCGCGTGCAAGAAGCAGGCCGAGGCGCAGGCCGCGGAGAGCAAGAAGAACTCCAAGACGGGCGAGGGCCAGGCCGGCGGCACCACGGGAACCACTCAGTCCTCCCTCGCGTCCAAGGCCACACCGACCCCGACGAGCACGTCCTCCCCGTCCCCGAACGCTTCCGCATCCCCGACCGCGCCCACTCCCACCCCCGGCCCCACCCTCTCGGACGAGGAGAAGCAGGTCGTCGGGAACTGCGGTACGCAGTAGGCCAGCCGTGAGAGGCCCTGTCACACGATGAGCAGCAGTACTTCGAACACGTCGACGCACCACACGTCCACGATCGGCGCGATCGGCGCTCCAAGCCGCCGCAACACCGAGCTGGCGCTGCTGGTGTTCGCCGTCCTCATCCCGGTCTTCGCCTACGCCAACGTGGGCCTGGCCATCGACGACCAGGTCCCGTCCGGGCTGCTGAGCTACGGCCTGGGCCTCGGCCTGCTGGCCGGCGTCGCCCACCTCGTCGTACGCAAGTTCGCGCCGTACGCGGACCCGCTGATGCTGCCGCTGGCCACCCTGCTCAACGGCCTCGGGCTCGTGGCGATCTGGCGGCTCGACCAGTCCAAGCTGCTCCAGCAGATCGGCCAGGCCGGCGGCAAGGCCACCAACCAGCTGATCTACACGGCGATGGGCATCGCCCTGTTCGCCGTCGTCCTGGTCTTCCTCAAGGACCACCGGGTCCTCCAGCGCTACACCTACATCTCCATGGTCGGCGCGCTGGTCCTGCTGCTCCTCCCGCTGGTCCCGGGCCTGGGCGCCAACATCACCTACGGCGCCAAGATCTGGATCCAGGTCGGCAGCTTCACCATCCAGCCCGGTGAGTTCGCCAAGATCGTGCTCGCGGTGTTCTTCGCCGGCTACCTCATGGTCAAGCGGGACGCCCTGGCCCTCGCCAGCCGCCGCTTCATGGGCCTGTACCTGCCGCGCGGCCGCGACCTCGGCCCGATCATCGTCGTCTGGATGATCTCGATCCTCATCCTGGTCTTCGAGACCGACCTCGGTACCTCGCTGCTGTTCTTCGGAATGTTCATCATCATGCTGTACGTCGCCACCGAGCGGACCAGCTGGATCGTCTTCGGTCTGCTGATGTCCGCGGCCGGCGCGGTCGGCGTGGCGAGCTTCGAACCGCACGTGCAGACCCGTGTCCAGGCGTGGCTCGACCCGATGCGCGAGTACACCCTCAGCCGCAACGGCAGCAACGACGGCATCGTCCACTCCGAGCAGGCCATGCAGGCCCTGTGGGCCTTCGGCTCCGGCGGCACCCTCGGCACCGGCTGGGGACAGGGCCACTCCGAGCTGATCCGGTTCGCCGCCAACTCCGACTTCATCCTCGCCACCTTCGGCGAGGAGCTGGGCCTGGCCGGCCTCATGGCGATCCTGCTGATCTACGGCCTGATCGTGGAGCGCGGCGTACGCACCGCCCTCGCCGCCCGCGACCCGTTCGGCAAGCTGCTCGCCATCGGCCTGTCCGGCGCCTTCGCGCTCCAGGTCTTCGTGGTGGCCGGCGGTGTGATGGGCCTGATCCCGCTGACCGGTATGACGATGCCCTTCCTGGCGTACGGCGGTTCCTCCGTCATCGCCAACTGGGCCCTGATCGGCATCCTGATCAGAATCAGCGACACCGCACGCCGCCCGGCGCCCGCCCCCGCCCCCAGCCCCGACGCCGAGATGACCCAGGTGGTCCGCCCGTCATGAACAAGCCCCTGCGCCGGATCGCGATCTTCTGCGGCCTGCTGGTCCTCGCCCTGCTCATCCGCGACAACTGGCTCCAGTACGTCAAGGCCGACAGCCTCCGCGAGGACCCGGACAACCGCCGCGTGCTCATCGCGCGCTACGCCACGCCCCGCGGCGACATCATCGTCGACGGCAAGGCCATCACCGGGCACGCGGAGACGACGTCGGGTGACTTCAAGTACAAGCGCACCTACAAGGACGGCGCGATGTGGGCGCCGGTCACCGGCTTCGTCTCGCAGGCCTACGGCGCCACCCAGCTGGAGTCCATCGAGGACGGCATCCTTACCGGCACCGACGACCGGCTCTTCTTCCGCAACACCCTCGACATGCTCACCGGCAAGCCGAAGGAGGGCGGCAATGTCGTCACCACTCTCAGCGCCGCCGCGCAGAAGGCCGCCTACGACGGTCTGAAGAAGCAGGGCGGCAAGGGCGCGGTCGCCGCCATCGAGCCGTCCACCGGCAAGATCCTGGCGCTGGCCTCCTACCCGTCGTACGACCCCTCCACGATCGCCGGCGGCAGCGACGCCGACGCCGAGGCGTGGAAGAAGCTCGACAAGAAGAACAACCCCGACGACCCCTCCCTGAACCGGGCGCTGCGCGAGGTCTACCCGCCCGGCTCCACCTTCAAGGTCGTCACCGCGGCCGCCGCGCTGGAGAACGGCCTGTACAAGTCGGCCGACGAGCAGACCGACTCGCCGCTGCCGTGGACCATGCCGGGGACCACGACCCAGCTGAAGAACGAGGGCAACATCCCCTGCAAGAACGCCACCCTGCGGGTCGCGCTCCAGTACTCCTGCAACACCGTCTTCGGCAAGATCGGCTCCCAGCTCGGCAACGACAAGATGCTCGAAGAGGCCAAGAAGTTCGGCTTCACCGAGGAGCAGTTCACGCCGGTCCGCTCCAGCGCGTCCGTCTTCTCCGACGACATGGCGCCCTCCGAGGTCGCGCTCTCCTCGATCGGCCAGTTCAACACCGCGGCGACCCCGCTCCAGATGGCCATGGTCGCCTCGGCCGTCGCCAACAACGGCACCCTGATGAAGCCGTACATGGTCGACTCCCTCCAGGCCCCGAACGTGGACACCCTGGAGAAGACCGAGCCGGAGAAGCTGAGCGAGCCGCTGTCCCCGGAGAACGCCCAGATCCTGCAGTCGATGATGGAGACGGTCGTCGAGAAGGGCACCGGCACCACGGCCCAGATCGACGGCGTCACGGTGGGCGGCAAGACCGGTACCGCCCAGCACGGCGAGAACAACAGCAAGAACCCGTACGCCTGGTTCATCTCGTACGCCAAGGTCGGCGACAGCGCGCCGGTGGCGGTGGCCGTGGTCGTCCAGGACGACAAAGCGGTCCGCGAGAACATCTCCGGCAGTGGTCTCGCGGCGCCCATCGCCAAGAGCGTCATGGAGGCGGTCATCGACTCCAAGAAGTGACCCCGCTCACGTCCCCTTCACATCGGTGCACGTTGCGATACCGGTCCTGTATCGGGTGACGCACTTGGCCAGGTCACACAAAGCTAGCCGGGTACGGTAGGCCCGGAGTGCAGCCTCCGACGGCACACACGTGCCCGTCGGGACCGACGGAGAGGGCTGGTAGGAAGCTATGGAAGAGCCGCGTCGCCTCGGCGGCCGGTACGAGCTGGGCCAGGTGCTCGGCCGTGGTGGCATGGCGGAGGTCTACCTCGCCATGGACACGCGCCTCGGCCGCACGGTGGCGGTGAAGACGCTGCGCGCGGACCTCGCGCGCGATCCGTCCTTCCAGGCCCGGTTCCGCCGGGAGGCCCAGTCGGCCGCCTCGCTCAACCATCCCGCGATCGTGGCGGTCTACGACACGGGCGAGGACTACATCGACGGGGTCTCGATCCCGTACATCGTCATGGAGTACGTCGACGGCTCCACGCTGCGTGAGCTGCTGCACTCCGGCCGCAAGCTGCTGCCGGAGCGCTCCCTGGAGATGACCATCGGGATCCTCCAGGCGCTGGAGTACTCCCACCGCAGCGGGATCGTCCACCGGGACATCAAGCCGGCCAACGTGATGCTCACGCGCAACGGCCAGGTCAAGGTGATGGACTTCGGCATCGCCCGCGCCATGGGCGACTCCGGCATGACGATGACCCAGACGTCCGCGGTGATCGGCACGGCCCAGTACCTCTCGCCGGAGCAGGCGAAGGGCGAGCAGGTCGACGCCAGGTCGGACCTCTACTCCACCGGCTGTCTCCTGTACGAGCTGCTGACGGTCCGGCCGCCCTTCGTGGGCGACTCCCCGGTGGCCGTCGCCTACCAGCACGTACGTGAGGAGGCGCAGCCCCCGTCGGTGTTCGACCCCGAGATCACGCCCGAGATGGACGCCATCGTCCTGCGGGCCCTGGTCAAGGACCCGAACTACCGCTACCAGTCGGCCGACGAGATGCGCGCCGACATCGAGGCCTGCCTCGACGGCCAGCCGGTCGCGGCCACCGCGGCCATGGGCTCGGTGGGCTACGGCGGCTACCCCGACGACCAGCCGACCACGGCCCTGCGCTCCGACGCGGGCGCGACGACCATGCTGCCGCCGATGAACCCGGACGACGGCGGATACGGCTACGACGACCGCCCCGACCGGCGCCGCCAGAAGAAGTCGAACACCTCGACGATCCTGCTGGTGGTGGCGGGCATCCTGGTGCTCGTCGGCGCGATCCTGATCGGCAAGTGGATCTTCAGCGGCGGCGGCGCGGGCAACGACCAGGTGGCCGTGCCGAACTTGGTCAACCAGTCGCAGTCGGCAGCCGAGCAACAGCTGACCAACGTCGATCTGAAACTCGGTGAGGTCACCCAGAAGGCCTGTGAGAACACGGCCAAGGGCAACATCTGCGAGCAGAACCCGACTGCCAACACCAAGGTCGACAAGAACTCCGCCGTCAACATCGTGGTGTCCACCGGGGCGCCGAAGGTGGCCGTCCCCAGTGTTCTCGGCCAGGACGTCGACAAGGCCACGGAGACGCTGCAGGGCGACAAGTACGAGTTCGTCGTCAAGACCAAGCAGGAGGTGTCCACCGAGGAGGTGGGCACGGTGCTGAAGCAGGACCCGGAACTCGGCGCGGAGGTGGAGAAGGGGTCCACCGTCACCCTCACCATCGCCAAGGCCGAGGAGAAGTCCACGGTCCCGGACGTCGTCGGCCGCTCCTGTGACGAGGCCAAGGCGCAGATGCAGGCGAACAACCTGGTCGGCAACTGCACCGAGGTGGAGACCGAGGACACCAACCAGATCGGCAAGGTCATCTCGACCTCGCCGCAGGCCGGCACCCAGGCCGACAAGAACTCGACGGTCACCATCCAGATCGGCAAGGCGGCCGACAAGACCGAGGTCCCGAGCGTCGTGGGCCGCACGGTCGCCCAGGCCCGCCAGATCCTCAACAACGCCGGCTTCACGAACATCCAGTTCGCGAACGGCAGCGACCAGAGCGACAACGCCCTGGTGGCCCAGCAGGATCCCCAGGGCGGCAGCGAGGTGGGCGACCCCGGCAGCACCCCGATCAACCTCACCACGGTGAGCGTCGGCGGCGGCAACAACAACGGCGGCAACAACGGCGGAGGGTTCTTCGGAGGCGGCACCGGCTAGCCGTACGGGCATGAAAGAGCCCCGGCCCCCTCCAGGGGGCCGGGGCTCTTTCATGTGGTGCTTGCTGTCAGCGCAGTTCCTTCGGCAGCGTCCGCTCGCTGTCCACCTTCTCCGTGCGGACCAGTTCGCCCCACACGACGTAGCGGTAGCGCGAGGTGTACACCGGCGTGCACGTCGTCAGCGTGATGTAGTGGCCGGCCTTCTTCTTGCCGGACTCCTCGGGGATCCGGCCGAGGACCTTGACGTTGTACTTCGAGGTCTCGGGGAGGACTGCATAGACCTTGTAGACGTACCACTCGTCCTTGGTCTCGAAGACGATCGGGTCGCCCTTCTTGACCTTGTCGATGTTGTGGAACTTCGCGCCGTGGCCGTCGCGGTGGGCGGCGAGGGAGAAGTTGCCGGTCTTGCCGCTGGTGGGGAGCGTGGCCTTGACCGGGTCGGTGTAGTAGCCGGCGACCCCGTCGTTGAGGATCTTCGTCGAGGTGCCCTTCTCGACCAGGACCTCGCCGTTCTTCATGGCGGGGACGTGCAGGAAGCCGATGCCGTTCCTGGTGTCCAGCGCGCCGGGGCCGGTGTCCCGGTCCTGCATCCAGCTGTCGCGCACCTTGTCGGCTTCCTTGTGGGCCGCGCGGTCGGCGACGACGTTCGTCCACCACAGCGAGTAGACGACGAACAGGCCGAGCACCAGGCCCGCCGTGATGAGGAGTTCACCGAAGACGCTGACCGCCATGGCGATCCGGCCGGTGCCACGTCGGCGCGGCGCGGGGGTGCCGGTGTTCTGCTCTTGCTCGGTGGTCGCTGCCACTAGTCATCTGCCCTTACTGGACGAGCGCATCCGGCTTGCCCTTGCTGCGCGGCCGTTCCTCGACCATCTTGCCCCAGACGATCAACCGGTACTTGCTGGTGAACTCCGGCGTGCAGGTGGTGAGGGTGATGTAGCGGCCGGCCGTGGTGAAACCGGATCCCTTGGGGATGGGGTCGATCACGCTCGTGTTGCTCGGTGCCGTCACCGGCAGCGTCGACGTCATCTTGTAGACGAAGTACTCGTCCTGCGTCTCGACGACGATCGCGTCGCCGGGGCTGAGCTTGTTGATGTACCGGAAGGGCTCGCCGTGGGTGTTGCGGTGCCCCGCGAGGGCGAAGTTGCCGGTCTTGGCGTCGGGCATCGCCGTCTTCAGCGCGCCCTCGCTGTAGTGCCCGACCATGCCCTTGTCGAGGACCTTCTTGTTGCTGACGCCCTCGGCTATCGGCACCACCACGTCCAGCTTGGGGATGTGCAGCAGGGCGAAACCCTGGCCGGGCTCGAAGGTGCCCGGGGCGCCCTTCCCGCTCGCCCAGTCGTTCTGGAGGCTGCTCGCCTCCTTGTCCGCCTGCGCGTGGGCCCGGACGTTGGTCCACCAGAGCTGGTAGCTGACGAACAGCAGCATCAGCACGCCGGTGGTGATGAACACCTCGCCGATCGCCCGGCTGGCGACGACGGCCGCGCCGGGTTTGCGAGCCTTCGCCTGCTTGCGGGCCTCGACGCGGGAGAGCGGTCTGCCGTCCGCCGACTCCTGCTCCGGCTGCGCCTCGGGAACGGCCCCGCCGCCGTGACGCCCGTGGCGGCCCTTGGCGGCCTTCCTGCGGGCCGCACGGCCACCGTGTGGGGATCCAGTGGCGGATGTGACGGAAGAGGCCGCAGAAGCGGATATGGAGGGTGGTGGCGGATCGGGTATCCGCAGTGCCACCGTCTCGTCGTCGGCCGGCGGTACGTACGGCGCCGACGCCCCACCGAGCGGGCCCGCGGTGTAGGGCTCCTCGGTGTACGGCTCCTCGGCGTACGGCTCCTCGGCGTACGGCTTCTGGACGTACGGCTCCTCGGTGTACGGCTCCCGGGCCGGAGTCTCCTCGGCGTAGGCGGCGCCGCCGAAGGACTGACCGCCGTAGGGGTCGCCGCCGTAGGACCCGTACGACGCGTCGCCGTACACGTCCTCGCGCTCGGGGCGCAGGGCCGTCACGCCGTGGCCCTGCCCACCACCGGGGCGAGCCCCGCCGACCTCGCCACCGCGCCCTGGTCCCCGCACTCCACGAGCCAGTTGGCCAGCATCAGGTGACCGTGTTCCGTCAGCACCGACTCGGGGTGGAACTGCACACCCTCGACCGGGAGTTCACGGTGCCTCAGCCCCATGACGATCCCGTCGTGTGTCCGCGCGGTGACCTCCAGCTCGGCCGGCACCGTCGCCGGTTCGGCGGCCAGCGAGTGGTAGCGGGTCGCCGTGAACGGCGTCGGCAGACCGGCGAAGACGCCCTTGCCCTCGTGCTCCACGAGGGAGGTCTTGCCGTGCAGCAGCTCGGGGGCGCGGTCCACGACACCGCCGTACGCCACCTGCATGGACTGCATCCCGAGGCAGACACCGAAGACGGGCACCCCGGTCGCGGCACAGTGGCGCACCATCTCGATGCAGACCCCGGCCTCCTCCGGTGTGCCGGGCCCCGGCGACAGCAGGACGCCGTCGAAGCCGTCCTGGGCGTGCGCCGTCGACACCTCGTCGTTGCGCAGCACCTCGCACTGAGCGCCCAGCTGATAGAGGTACTGGACCAGGTTGAAGACGAAGCTGTCGTAGTTGTCGACGACGAGAATGCGCGCGCTCACTGGTTGTCCACCGTCACATCGTTGAAGGGCAGCAGCGGTTCGGCCCACGGGAACACGTACTGGAACAGGACGTAGACCACAGCAACGACCAGCATGAGTGAGAGCAGCGCCTTCACCCACGCGTTCCCCGGCAGATGCCGCCAGATCCAGCCGTACATGCCGTCCCTTCCGTCGCACCACGGCACCACACACACGCCGTACCGCACCAGACTAACGGCGCAGGGCAACAGGCTTGCCGTCCTCCACAGGCTGTGTGGAGTCCAGGTGTGCCCAGACGATCAGCCGGTGACTGTGTCCCCACTCCGGATCGCACGTGGTCAGCGTGAGATAGCGGCCAGGCCGCGTGTACCCGGATTTACGTGGCACAGGATCGATCACCTCAATGTCGGTGGGCACTGTTTTGTAGGGCCCTTTGTCGATCCGATACGTGAACCAGGTCGTTCCGTCGGTCAGGACGACCGCGTCTCCGCGCCGCAGCCGCGGGAAGTCCTTGAAGGGATCGCCGTAGGTGCGCCGGTGCCCCGCGACCGAGAAGTTGCCCTGCTGCCCGAGCTGGGCGGTGTTCGCGTAGTGGCCGAGGCCCTTCTTCAGGGTGCCGACCTGGGTGCCTTCGAGCACCGGCTTGTTCCACGTGAAACCGAGCCGGGGGATGTACATGATCGCGAAGGGCTTGCCGTTCCGGTACGGCGCCGGCTTCGCGGGAGCGGCGGACGGGTCGGCTGTCGCCTTCGGCTGCCGCACGCTCCCGTGCGACCACTGGTCCTGCAACTGGTCGATCTGGTCGTCCATGACGGTGTCGGCCCGCACACCGGTCCAGAACAGCAGATAGACGACGAACAGCACGATCAGCGCACCGGCGGTGATGAACAGCTCGCTGACGATCCTGACGACGACACGCACCGGCGGCTCCAGGGACTCAGCCCGCGCTCACTCCACGGGCTCGGCGTACTGCAGATCCACTGTGCCCGAGTAACCGGGCAGCGTAACCGTGCCGTCGTCGGCGACATTCCAGCCAAGTCCGTAGACGTTGACGTAGACCATGTAGTTCTGGATCGCCTTGGAGTCCGCGAGCGCCTGCTTCAGCTTTCCGGGGTCACCGACCGCCTGGATCTTGTACGGCGGCGAGTAGACGCGGCCCTGGAGGATCAGGGTGTTGCCGACGCAGCGCACGGCACTGGTGGAGATCAGCCGCTGGTCCATGACCTTGATGCCCTGGGCGCCGCCCTTCCACAGGGCGTTGACCACGGCCTGCAGGTCCTGCTGGTGGATGACCAGGTAGTCGGGCTGCGGCTCGGGATAGCCGGGCAGCTTGGCGGTGGCGTTCGGCGGGGCGTCGTCGAGGGTGACCGTGACCGCCTTGCCCTTGAGCTTCTGGGTGCCGGCCCGGTCCTCCAGGGCGGCGAGCTTGTCGTCCTCGGCCTTGGTGCTGCCGTCGTCGCGCTCGGCCAGCGCCTCGACGTCCCGGCGCAGCGAGCCGTTCGACTCGTCGAGCTCGCCGTTGTTGTGGCTGCGCTCCTGGATGAGGTCCGAGAGCTTCAGCAGGGAGGCGTCGGTGCGGATGTCGGTGCCCTTGGCCGTGTTGAAACTCGTGAAGAAAATGAGGCCCGCGAGAGCGAAGACGCCCGCCGTGAGCACCCGCACCGGCCGGAAACCCCGCCTGCGGACAGGACTGGATCCGGACTGGGGAGAGTCGGCAGAATTGCTCAACGTACCCTTATCTCCTTCGGCGCTGCGGAAGCACTACGCTAACGGACGCCCGGGGGAGCACTCAGTGTCCCCTTGTACGCTGCCCCGAGCCCGACCAGTTACCTGCGCGGCCACGCAGCGCATCGACAGGAGAGACCCTCGTGCCGAAGTCACGTATCCGCAAGAAGGCCGACTACACGCCGCCCCCGGCGAAGCAGGCGACCGCCATCAAGCTGAACAGCCGCGCCTGGGTGGCGCCTGTGATGCTGGCCATGTTCCTCATCGGGCTCGCATGGATCGTCGTCTTCTATGTGACCGACGGTTCCCTGCCCATCGACGCCCTGGACAACTGGAACATCGTGGTGGGCTTCGGTTTCATCGCCGCGGGATTCGCCGTCTCCACTCAGTGGAAGTAGCTCTCCCCAGGGCTATCCGCTGAGTTATCCACAGCCTGGAGCAATTTCCACAGGGCCTGGGGAAAAGACTACGATCTGTGGATAACTCATCGAGTGTTGACGCCGATGCGACCATCACACCAAGCCCCGCAAGCCTGTTCGCCCCCTGCCTGACCTGCGCAAACACGGGTCAGTGACAGGGGGCACAGCTGTTCCCGCACTGTATGCACAAGATCGGCCACTCGCTGTGGACAACGGCCGCTCAGAGGGGTCGCACGAGCCTTTTCAGGTCAGCTGAGCGGTCCTGATCACGATCATGACCACGACGACCAGCAGAACCAGCGCACAGGTGCCGTACTGCACCAGCGCCCGCCGCTCGCGCGGGGCGTGGACCATGCCGTAGCCCGTGATGAGTCCGGCGACCAGGCCGCCGATGTGGGCCTGCCAGGAGATGCTGCTCCAGCCGAAGGTGAAGATCAGGTTGATCACCAGGAGCGCGATGATCGGCCGCAGATCGTAGTTCAGCCGTCGCATCAGGACCGCGGTGGCGCCGAAGAGACCGAAGATGGCACCGGAGGCGCCGAGCGTCTGGGTGACCGGGCCGGCCAGCAGATAGGCCAGCGCGCTGCCCGCGAGGCCGGAGACGAGGTAGACCGCGAGATAGCGGGCCCGGCCCAGGGCCGCCTCCAGGGGGCCGCCGAGCCACCACAGGCTCAGCATGTTGAAGCCGATGTGCCAGATCTCCTGGTGCACGAAGAGCGAGGTCACCAGGCGGTAGTACTGCCCGCCCGCGACACCTTCGGTGGGCGTGAACGGCGCCGGTGGCCAGGCACCGATGAGGCTCAGGTCCGTCGCCAGCGACTCGTGGGCCCGGATGGCGATGAACACCGCGACATTGATCCCGATGAGGATCTTCGTGAACAGCCGGGGGTCCGATGTGACCGCGCCGCCCGCGAGGGTGCGGGGCCGCGCCGCGGCCGGAGCAGGTCCGCTGCCGCCCCCGTCGCGCACGCACTCGGGGCACTGGAAGCCGACGGAGGCGCTGACCATGCACTCCGGGCAGATCGGGCGCTCGCAACGGGTGCAGCGGATGCCGGTCTCACGGTCCGGGTGCCGGTAGCAGCCAGGAAGGTTCTGGGCCTCCGGTGCGCTGCCCGCCTCCTGATTCATGCCATCCCCCAAGTCGCCCTAGGTCGTCGTGCCCACGTGCACCGCCCCGCTCATCCTTACGGTTGAGCGGGGCGTTTGGTTCCCTGCGCGGCGGCCGCCGGGCTCAGCCCTGGCGGGTCTCCACGACGACCTGCTCGATGACGACGTCGTTCACCGGGCGGTCGTTGGGGCGGGTGGTCTTGACGCCGGCGATGGCGTCGACGACCTTCTGGCTGGCCGGGTCGGTGACCTCGCCGAAGATGGTGTGCTTGCGGTTCAGCCACGCCGTCGGGGAGACGGTGATGAAGAACTGCGAGCCGTTGGTGCCGGGGCCGGCGTTGGCCATGGCGAGCAGGTAGGGCTTGTTGAAGCCGAGGTCCGGGTGGAACTCGTCCTCGAACTCGTAGCCCGGGCCGCCGATGCCGGTGCCCAGCGGGTCGCCGCCCTGGATCATGAAGCCGCTGATGACGCGGTGGAAGATCGTGCCGTCGTAGAGCCTCTTGGTGGACTTCTCACCGGTGCCCGGGTGCGTCCACTCGCGCTCGCCCTGGGCGAGTTCGACGAAGTTCCTGACCGTCTTCGGGGCGTGGTTCGGCAGGAGCCGGACTTCGATGTCGCCGTGGTTGGTCTTCAGGGTGGCGTAAAGCTGCTCGGCCACGATCTGCCTTCCGTTGTCTTCCTGTGCCCGACCGATCCTCGCACGGATCCGGCCGAGGAGGGTCCGGGCAGGGGCGCGCAGCAGCGATCCGTGGCATTGTCGTCGACAAGCTCCTGTTGCCACGTATTCATCCGTTATTGATCCGGATGCCCGCCCTCAGGTGCCGGGCTGTACTCCGGCAGGCATGATCCGTAAAAGGGTGGAAAGTCGAATTACCGTACGCCACCGAGGAGGAGGATCCCGTGACCCGCATCGACAGCGTGCGCGCCGCGACCGGCTCGGCGAAGGACAGCGTGCTGCACGCCGCGGAAGTGGTGGCGCCCTACGCCGACACGGCCAAGGACAAGGCCTCGCACTACGCGACGGAGGCACGCGTCTATCTCGCGCCGAAGGTCTCGCAGGCGGCCGAGCAGGCGCGTGTCCAGTACGGCGCCCATGTCGCGCCGCGCCTGGAGCAGGCCCGTACGCATGTTCCGCCGAAGGTCGACCAGGCCGCCCACGAGGCCGCCGTACGCACGCGCAAGGCAGCTCGGCAGGCCGCCGACTACTCCCGCCCGAGGATCGAGCAGGCCGTCGCCGCGGCCGGCCCGGTCCGTGAGGAGGCCACCGCTCGCAGCGTGGCCGCACTGGCCGCGCTGCGCGGTCAGATCTCGCCCAAGGAGGTCCAGAAGCTGGTCCGCAAGCACGAGCGGCGGGCTCGCGCAGGACGGCTCGCCAAGGCGCTGGCGGTCGCGGGCCTCGTGGCGGGCGGTGCCTACGCCGCCTGGAAGTGGTGGGACAAGCAGGCCAACCCCGACTGGCTGGTCGAGCCGCCCGCCGCGACCGAGGTGCCCGAGACGGGCCGACTGACGTCCGTGGACGGCACCGGGCAGTCCGTCCTGGACCCGGAGGTCCAGGCGAAGGAGGCCGAGGAAGACGCCGCGAGGCACGACGAAGGGCGCTGACGCCGGAACCGGCGTGTAGCAGTGGTGGGGCGGACATTCTCCGCCCCATCGCCGTGTTCACCCGACGGTGTGGCCGGGCCGGTGCCGCATGGCTCCCGTGCGTCACAGTCGCGGGGACACCTCCTCGCACCGGACGGACCGCCGCCCTGATGAAGCCCTCGCGCCGCGGGGCGCTCGCCCTGACCGCCGTACTGCTGCTGCTCGCTTCGGCCTGCACCACCCGTGCCCCCGAGCCCGTGCCGGCTTCCGCGTACGGCGCCTACGTGGGCTACGAGCCCGCCGACGTGGAGCGCCTGGGCTCCCTCGGCGCCTGGCTCGGCGGCCGCGCGCCCCGGGTCGGGCACGTGTATCTGCCGGGCGACCGCTGGAGCAACATCGAGGGAGTTCCGGGCTGGCTGGAGTCCTGGGCGGCCTGGCGGCTGGCCGATCCGCGGCGGATGTTCGTCCTGAACGTGCCGATGCTGGAGCGCACGGAGGCCCACCTCCCCGACAGCACGGTGCGCGACCAGCTCCGACGGGGAGCGGCCGGCGACCACGACGGCCACTTCCGCGCCCTGGCCCGACGGCTGACGGCGCTCGGCGTCCCGGACACGATCGTCGTCCTCGGCTGGGAGATGAACGGCACCACCTACACCCACCGCTGCGGCCCGGACCCGGCCGCGTGGAAGGCGTACTGGACGAGGATCGTGCACGCGATGCGCTCCGTGCCCGGCCAACGCTTCCGCTTCGAGTTCACCCCCACCCGGGGCCGGGACGCGATCCCGTGGCCACATTGCTACCCGGGCGACGACGTCGTCGACATCATCGGCATGGACGCCTACGACGCCCCGCGCGGCCTGCCCTTCACCGACCAGGTGAGCGAGCCGTACGGCCTGCGCGCCCACGTCCGCTTCGCCCGCGCCCACGGCAAACCCTTCTCCTACCAGGAATGGGGCCTGTACGAGAACGGCGACAACCCCGCCTACATGCGCGGCATGCTGACCTGGTTCGCGCGCGAGCGGCCCCTCTACCAGGCCATCACCGACTACTGCCCGCACGGCGTGTGGGGCTGCCGGGCCCATCCGATGGCGTCCTCGGTGTATCGCTCGCTCATGCGGGAGGCCGGCGTGCGGGCCGTCGCGTCCACGGCCGGCCACGAAAAACCCCTCCGCCCGCGTATCCGCAGGTCGGAGGGGTCTCCTGGAGTGGAGCCTAGGGGAGTCGAACCCCTGACATCTGCCATGCAAAGACAGCGCTCTACCAACTGAGCTAAGGCCCCGAGAAGAGGGACGTCCGCCGGAAGAACCACTTGCCGGTGGGCGCCGCAGACCAGAGTACCGGGTCATCCCCGGTATTCCGCAAAAAGATTGGGGGTCCCCGCGAACGACCACTCTCCGTAAGATGCTCGGCGTGGTTCGCTGTCGCGAACCACGGTTTTTTGGGGAAGCGATGGGGAGACGCACATGGACGCCGCACAGCAGGAAGCGACCGCGAGAGCGCGGGAACTGCAGCGGAACTGGTACGGGGAGCCGCTGGGGGCGCTCTTCCGCAAGCTCATAGACGACCTGGGCCTCAACCAGGCCCGTCTCGCGGGGGTGCTGGGACTGTCCGCTCCGATGCTGTCGCAGCTGATGAGCGGTCAGCGGGCGAAGATCGGCAATCCCGCCGTGGTCCAGCGGGTGCAGCTGCTGCAGGACCTGGCGGGGCAGGTCGCGGACGGCAGCGTGAGCGCGGCCGAGGCGACCGAGCGCATGGACGAGATCAAGAAGTCGCAGGGGGGCTCGGTGCTCAGCAACACCACGACCACGACCAGCAGTTCGGGCGCGCCGACGGTCAAGCGGGTCGTCCGCGAGATCCAGTCGCTGCTGCGCTCGGTGGCCGCCGCCGGAGACATCATCGACGCGGCCGACACCCTCGCCCCGACCCACCCGGAACTGGCAGAGTTCCTCCGGGTCTACGGTGCCGGCCGCACCTCCGACGCGGTCACGCACTACCAGTCCCACCAGAACTGAGCCGGCCGTCCGGTCGCCCGAAGGGGGTTCGGCGACCGGGCGGGGGGCCGTACCGGTGGCACGGGGGAGCGCGAGGGGGTCGCGCTCCTCACCGGCGGACGGCACGCGGGGGTGTGCCGGCCGTCGGGGAGACGAGGAACACGGGGGCCGTATCTCTCATCCGGGAGGCCACGAGGGGTCGTATCGCTCATCGAGGGGGAAGCAACGGGGGTAGCCGCAGGGGGAGGAGCGACGCGCAGTCATGGGTGAGGTGTTCGCCGGCCGGTACGAACTGGCCGATCCGATCGGACGCGGAGGCGTCGGCGCCGTCTGGCGTGCCTGGGACCACCGGCGCCGCAGGTATGTGGCCGCCAAGGTCCTGTTGCAGAGCGACGCCCACTCCCTGCTGCGCTTCGTCCGCGAACAGGCCCTGCGGATCGACCACCCCCATGTCCTCGCACCGGCCAGCTGGGCCGCCGACGACGACAAGGTCCTGTTCACCATGGACCTGGTCGCCGGCGGCTCGCTGGTCCATCTGATCGGGGACTACGGCCCGCTGCCCCCCGCTTTCGTCTGCACCCTGCTCGACCAGCTCCTCGCGGGGCTGGCCGCGGTGCACGCGGAAGGGGTGGTGCACCGTGACATCAAGCCCGCCAACATCCTGCTCGAGGCGACCGGCACCGCCCGGCCTCGGCTGCGGCTGTCCGACTTCGGCATCGCCATGCGGCTGGGCGAACCCCGGCTGACCGAGACCAACCTCGTGGTGGGCACACCCGGTTATCTCGCCCCCGAACAGATGATGGGCGCGGAACCGGACTTCCCCGCCGACCTGTTCGCCGTCGGCCTGGTCGCGCTGTACCTCCTGGAGGGCGCCAAGCCCGACGCCAAGGCACTCATCCAGTATTTCGCCGCCCACGGCACCCCGGGCGCGCCCCAGAGCGTCCCCGAACCGCTCTGGCAGGTCGTGGCCTCCCTCCTCCAGCCGGACCCCCAGGCCCGCTTCCGCACCGCCACGGGGGCCCGCAAAGCCCTCGCCGCCGCCCGCGAACTCCTCCCGGACCCCGGCCCCGACGACGAGTCCATCGAGATCTTCGACCAACTCGGCCCCCTGCCCCCCGGGTTCGGCCCCCAAGGCCCCCTGAAGCAGGCCCCGGGCGTGGACCCGAACCGCACAGGGAACGGCGGGTTCGGGACGAGTTCCCGAAGCGGGGGCTCTTTTGGGGGCGGCGGAGGGAGCGGGGTTCCTGCCGGGGACGGTGGAGGGGGTTCTGGCGTCGGTGCAGGGGAGGACGGGAGGGGGGCCTTCTGGCGAGGGGGTGGCCAGGGGGATGGTGTCAGCGGCGGTGCGGGGACAGGTTCCGGTGTAGGGGCTGGGGCGGCTGGTGCCTTCGGTGACGGTGCGGGGTCGGGTGGCGCTGCTGGCGGCTTCGGTGGCGGTGCGCGGTCGGGCGGCGCCGCTGCCGGCTTCGGTGCCGGTGGTGAGTCTGGTGCCGGTGAGGTCGGCGGTGCCCGTGAGGTGGGCGGGGCGCCTCCGTGGTCTGGACAGGGCAACGGCATGGCTTACCGACCGCCAGGTGAAGCGGATGAGGCAGGTGGGGCAGGTGGGCCTGCCTCCTGGTTCGGCGAACACCTTGGAGGCGGATCGCGGCCAGGTGAGGGGGGCGACGCAGGTGCCGTAAGCTTCCCGGCCGCCCCGGCGGGTGGAACCCCTCACCCACCCGAGGAGCCAGGCGGAGCGCCTAGCCGGCCCAGTGGCGGAACGGGCCGTTTCTCCCACCCCGGCGCCCCGGGCGAGGCGCCCTCCTGGCACAGCGAGGTGGGCGGGACGAACGGAGCCGCCTACGGGCACGGTGAGCAGAGCTGGCCCCCACACCAGCCCGGCGAGGCGAACGGGGCCGCTCATCACCCTGGTGTGCCCAACCGACCCCCTCACGTGCCTGGCGAGCCGAACAGCCCTGTGCACCGACCCGGCCAGACGTACGGGGCGGAGGCTCCGCCCGACCAAGGAAGCGGCGGCAACTGGCCCCGCCAGGACCGCGAGTCGTCCTGGCCCGCCCAGGGCAACGAGTCCTCCTGGCGGAGCCAGGGCAATGAGCCGTCCCAGCCCGGCTGCGGAGGTGTTGCGAACTCGGCGCCCTGGTCGCAGGAAGCGAACCAGGCGCCCTGGCTCGAACAGGCCCTGCCGCCGTCCTGGCCCCGCGAGACCGGCCCTGTCCCGGGTGCCGAGGCATCCTCCCCCGGCACGGACCACCGAACCCCCTGGCCCGCTCCCACCGACCCGCCCTCGGTGCCCGGCACCGGCAGCTTCCCTCTGCCGCCGCCCCGGCCCACCGGCTCCCCCTCCCAGTCCCCCACTCCACCGCAGCAGCCGGCACAACCACCCCGGCCTGCCACGCCTGCCACCCCGGCGACTCATTCCGGCTACGCGGCCCCCCACGACCCCACACCCTCCACGCACGTCCTGCCCTCCCCCCAACCGCACGCCCCACGCTTCCCCGCGCAGACTCCGGCACCGGCCCCGAACCAGCTCCACGGCGACGCCTCTACTGCTTCGTACACCGCTCAGAGCCCGCGGGTTCCACCTTCCGCGCCACCACTTTCGAGATCACGTCGCAGCGGCCCACCCGCGAAGGTGGCGATCCCCCTCCTGCTCCTGGCCCTGGCCTGCTACGCCGTGGGTTTCTGGGCGTTCACCCAGATCTGAGAACAAGCGGTGCTCCGCCCCCGCCACCCGCCCGGACAGAGCGCCCGGGACAGAGCGTCGTCCAGCCGGACCGGCATCCTCGGCAGTCCCGCAGTCCCGCAGCCCCCGCCCCCTACACCCCCGCAGCCCCCCGCCGCCCCACCAGCACCCACACCCCGAGAACCACCAGAACCAGGGTCCCCACCCCGACCCCCCCGAAGGCCACCAGCTTCATCCCGGCCCCTCCACCGCCGTCCCCGCCCCCGGAGCCGCCGTTCGCCCCCGTGCCCGCCACCGCACCCGAACCCCGCCCGAGCAGCCCCACCTGGAAGATCCCCGACGGCTCGGACTGTCCCGCGTAACCGGGCCCGGCCGTCGCCTCCCCCTTCACCCGCACACGCAGCGTCAGCCCGAACGGCCCGTCCCCGAACTCCTCGCCCACCCGCGCGGCGAGATGCACGACGAGGTAGTAGGACCCGGCGAACCGCATCCCGCCCACCCGGTCGGAGACGGCGTACCGGTTGTCGTAGCCGACCGGCGGCAAGGCAGCGAGCGCCCCCGACTTCTGGCTGCCGTTGTAACTGATGCTCGTGTCGTCGACGAGGCCGCGCACGGGGTTGTACAGCGCCAGATTCACGCCCCCCGGCACGAATCCCCCACCCGCCCCGCCACCGCTCGCACTGCTCAGGCCGGCCGCAGCGTACACCTGCTGTCCCCAGTCGACCGGCACCTCATAGAACAGCGTCTGCCCCGGCCGTATGTCATCGCGCCAGACGCCCTGCTCCAACGCGGCCGCCGAGTCGAAGCCCCCGCCCCCGCCACCCCGCAGGCGCACGGCCTCACCAGCGGGAGGCGACGGCGTGGCCGAGTCCCAGGACTCGGGCGCACTGGTCGGGCCCGCCTTCCGCAGCCTCGGCTCCAGCACCGGCGCGAGCTCCAGGTCCCAGGCGCCCGGTTGGGACTCGGTGCGCAGGACTCGTTCGACGACGACGTAGTACGTACCGGCGCTCCGGCACAGCGACCGGCCCGACGGAAGCTGCCGCGCGCCCCACACGGTGAGGGGACGCGGACTGCGGCCGGCTCCGATGCTGGCGGTATCGGCAGCGGAGCAGGGGCGGCCGTCGGCGTCCTGCAAGGACACCCTGACCCCCTCCGTCGGGCTGACCGCCGCGTCGGCCGGGGGTACGGCCGTCGCGGCGACGTACACGGTCGACGTGCCGTCGAGCACGAGGCGGTAGTAGACCTTCCCGTCGCTCGGCAGCGAACTCCTGTAGGTGGTACCGGGTTCAAGGCGCTCGGCGTCCGCGGTGCCCGTGGCTCCGGTGACCGACGGGGCGCCTTCGGCGAAGGCGTACGAAGAGGTCGTAGAAGAGGAGGCCGAGGGGGAAGCGGAGCCGGAACGCGAGGCGGAAGGAAAAGAGGCGGAAGGAGAAATGGCAAGTGAGGGAGAGGGGGAAGGGGAGGCCGCGAAGCCGGTCCCTCCCGGCGCACCGATCACCGCGCCCAGCACGCCCCCCACGACGGCCACCCGCCACCACGCCGTACGCCGCCCCATCCCGCGCCACCCCTCCGTGCCCGCGCCCGAGCTCCCGTGACCGTCGTCGACACGACATGACCGCCCGTGCGGCCGGGCGGCCGTGGCCCATCCTGCCCCGCCGGGCCGCCGCCCGCCCTCGCAATCCGCACGACCGTCCGAAACCCCGGCCACCACCGGTCGGCCACGGCGACCGGAACCGCCTCGGGCAACACAAAACCCCGACCGCAACAACGGCCGGGGTCTGTTCAGAATCGGATCTCGGTACTCACGAACCCGTGGGCACGGAGTCAGTCGCCTCCGTCCACAGATCCTGCTCGGCGCGATCCGCCTGGATCTGGCGGTACACGAGGAGCCCGCCGATGGCGGCCAGTGCGACCAGGAGAAGCTTCTTCACCGCGCGACCTCGTCTTTCCTTGACGTAGGGGACCTCTGGCGCCCGACTATACACACCGACCGATACCGATCGGTGACCTGCGTCCGGGCCCTCAACTCCCGTCGGGAGCGGCCCAGTAGAAGCGGAACGACGACCTCCGATCAGAAGGTGATCACATGGTGATCACGCCCTCACGGCCGGCCGCTTCAGCCTCTGTCGCCCCGATTCTCCAGTTCTTCGCCCTTCATGCACCCATCCGTGTGGTGTTCATCTGAAGATCGACGCGCCACAGGCTCGGGTACGTGATTTCGCGACGCCCATACACATCATGAGGAAAGTACGCAAATCGCCCAACCCGAAAGTGAGGAACCGTGGCCAAGAACAAGGTCATGAAGCTCTGGACCGTCGTCATCACCGCCTTCATCGCGCTGTTCACGGCGCTCGGACTGATCACGACGACCGCAGCCGCCGCAGTACCGCAGACCCAGCCGGCCCGCAACAGCGCCACGGCCCACCCGGAACTCCCGGCGCCGTCCCACGGCCTCTGGTCCTACGTCAGGTCGCTGCCCCCCACGATGAAGCAGCGCATCCGGGCGGAGGCCCACGGCAAGACTCCCAGCTGCCGCCCCCGCTCCCTCGCCGACACGGACACGGACACGGCCGCGGCCCCGGGCACGGAGGCGGACGTGGCCGAACCGGCCGGAGCGGGCTGCGCCTGACGCCGCCGCCCCCGCCCGAGAAACACCGAAGACGTATCGAAGACGTACCGAAGACGCAGCGCAGAAGCACAGAAGACGAAGACGCAGCAGTGACGCAGCAGAGCCCCACCGAAGAAGCGCCCAGGACCCGCAACCGCAACCGGCTGAAGGTCCGCGTCCCCACCGACACCAAGAGGATGTGCTCCGGAGGACCCCGCACACGATGGACACGCCATCCGTGTACGCCGGCCCTCGCACCCCCTCAGGATCCCTCACTGACGCAGTTGGCCCAGGACACAGAACTCGTTGCCCTCCGGGTCGGCCATGACCACCCACGGCTGGTCACCCTGGCCGATGTCGACGCGCTGGGCACCATGTACCTCGAGGCGAGCCACCTCGGTGGCCCGGCCCCCGGGCCTGAAGCCGAGATGCAGCCGACTCCTGGCCTTCTTGATCTCGTCGATCCCCTCGTCGCCGGAGAAGTGGACCACCACCCAGCCGAAAGCCTGGGCACCCGACGGCTGATGTCGACCCTGGACGACAAAAACCCCCAACCGTGATCGGTTGAGGGTCTTCGTGCTGGTGGGGCTAACAGGATTTGAACCTGTGGCCTCATCCTTATCAGGGATGCGCTCTAACCAACTGAGCTATAGCCCCGCCGCGCTCTGCGGGGTGTGTCCCGCGCGCTGACTCCTGAAGATTAGCGCACGACGTGGGCAGTCCCAAAATCGGTTCTCCCGGGACCGCCCCCGCGGGTTTGAGCGGGCGTTACTCGTCCTCGGCCAGCGTCAGCTCGACGCCGCCGACGAAGCCCGCCGAGAGGTTGTAGATGAACGCGCCGAGGGTCGCGAGAGCCGTCGCGAGGACGACGTCGATGACCGCGATGATCGTCGTGAACATCAGGACGTTCGGCAGGGAGAGGAACGCCTGGAGGTCGAAGCCGTTCGACTCGTTCGAGCCGGTCGCCTCGGAGATCGTCCCGCCGACCGTCGAGAAGACGCCCATCGCGTCCATGACCATCCACAGCACGGCGGCCGCCACGATCGTGCAGATGCCGAGCGCGATGGAGAGCAGGAAGCTGACCTTCATGACCGACCACGGGTCGGCCTTGGCCACCCGCAGACGTGCCTTGCGGGTCCGGGGCACCGTGCGCGCGCCGGTGCGCGGTCGGCGTACGGCACCGGCCGGGGCGGCCTGGGTCGGGTAGGCCTGCGGCGGGTGGTAGGGACCGGCCGGCTGCTGCGGCTGCCGTTCCCCCGGCAGCGGAGAGGGCGAGGGCTGCGGCTGGGCCGCCGCCCGCGGCGGTGCGGCGGGCGCCGTCGGCTGGGCCGGCGGCTGGGTGTCCGTCACAGGTCCCCCCTGGGATGCATGAGTCTCGGGCGAGCGCGACTCGGTCGCCGACGGCTTGATCGCCTTGAGTTGAGTCGTGTGCGTATCTGTCGGGTGGGCTTCCGCCGCCCGCGCGTCCGTCGCACGCGCGGCAGAGCCACGGCCGCCGCCGTCCGCCTCCGTGCCGGGGGAGGACCCCCTAGAGGTTCCGGTCGATCCGGCGCCCGTGGCTCCGCTCACGATGACTCACTCCTCGTGCTACTCGGCCGAGGGTGCCTCACCCTCGTCCGTGCCGATGGTCTCGGCGGCACCTTCGACGGTCTCGTCGTCGGCCACATCGCCGTCGACCTCCTCCGCTTCACGCCCCGCCTCGGCGTTACGTGCGATGCCGACCACGGCATCGCGCTTGCCCAAGTTGATCAGTTGGACGCCCATGGTGTCACGGCCCGTCTCCCTGACCCCGTTGACTCGCGTACGAATCACACCGCCGGACAGCGTGATGGCGAGGATCTCGTCGGTCTCCTCGACCACCAGCGCGCCGACAAGAGAACCGCGGTCCTCCACGATCTTGGCGGCCTTGATGCCGAGGCCGCCGCGACCCTGGACGCGGTACTCGTCGACGGCGGTCCGCTTCGCGTACCCGCCGTCCGTAGCAGTGAACACGAACGTACCGGGTCGAACAACATTCATCGAGAGCAGCTCGTCGCCCTCACGGAAGCTCATGCCCTTGACACCCGAGGTGGCACGGCCCATGGGACGCAGAGTGTCGTCCGAGGCCGTGAACCTGATCGACTGTGCCTTCTTGCTGATCAGGAGCAGATCACTGTCGGACGAGACCAGTTCGGCGCCGATCAGTTCGTCGTCCGAACCGTCCTCGCGCTCGCGCAGGTTGATGGCGATGACGCCACCGGAACGCGGAGAGTCGTAATCCTTCAGTGATGTCTTCTTGACCAGACCCCCCTTGGTGGCGAGCACCAGGTAGGGCGCGGCGTCGTAGTCGCGGATCGCGAGGATCTCGGCGATCGCCTCGTCCGGCTGGAAGGCCAGCAGGTTGGCGACGTGCTGACCGCGCGCGTCACGGCCGGCGTCCGGCAGCTCGTAGGCCTTGGCCCGGTAGACACGGCCCTTGTTGGTGAAGAACAGCAGCCAGTGGTGCGTGGTGGACACGAAGAAGTGGTCGACGATGTCGTCTTCCTTGAGCTTCGTACCGCGGACGCCCTTGCCGCCGCGCTTCTGGGCGCGGTAGTCGACGGTCTTGGTGCGCTTGACGTAACCGCCGCGCGTGACCGTGACGACGATGTCCTCCTCGGCGATGAGGTCCTCGATGGACATGTCACCGTCGTAGGGCACCAGCATGGTCTTGCGGTCGTCACCGTACTTCTCGACGATCGCGGCGAGTTCGGCGCTCACGATGCCGCGCTGGCGGACCGGCGAGGCCAGGATCTCGTTGTACTCGGTGATCTTCGCCTGGAGTTCGTCGTGCTCCTGGATGATCTTCTGGCGCTCCAGGGCGGCGAGTCGGCGCAGCTGCATCTCGAGGATGGCGTTGGCCTGGATCTCGTCGATCTCCAGGAGCTCCATCAGGCCCCCGCGCGCGATCTCGACGGTGTCACTGCGCCGGATCAGCGCGATGACCTCGTCGATGGCGTCCAGGGCCTTCAGCAGGCCGCGCAGGATGTGCGCCCGCTCCTCGGCCTTGCGCAGCCGGAACTTCGTACGCCGGACGATGACCTCGATCTGGTGCGCCACCCAGTGCCGGATGAACGCGTCCAGGGACAGCGTGCGCGGGACGCCGTCGACGAGCGCCAGCATGTTGGCGCCGAAGTTCGACTGGAGGTCCGTGTGCTTGTAGAGGTTGTTCAGGACGACCTTGGCGACCGCGTCGCGCTTGAGGACGATCACGAGCCGCTGGCCCGTGCGCGACGACGTCTCGTCCCGGACGTCCGCGATGCCGCCGACCTTGCCGTCCTTCACCAGGTCGGCGATCTTCTGCGCGAGGTTGTCGGGGTTGGTCTGGTACGGCAGTTCCGTGACCACCAGGCACTGGCGGTTCTGGATCTCCTCGACCTCGACGACCGCGCGCATGGTGATCGAGCCGCGCCCGGTGCGGTACGCCTCCTCGATGCCCTTGCGGCCCACGACGAGCGCGCCGGTCGGGAAGTCGGGGCCCTTGATGCGCTCCATGAGCGCGTCCAGGAGCTCCTCGTGACTGGCTTCCGGGTTCTCCAGGTACCACTGGGCGCCGGCCGCGACCTCGCGCAGGTTGTGCGGCGGGATGTTGGTGGCCATGCCGACCGCGATACCGGCCGAGCCGTTGATCAGCAGGTTCGGGAAGCGGGCCGGCAGGACGGTCGGCTCCTGGGAGCGGCCGTCGTAGTTGTCCGTGAAGTCGACGGTCTCCTCGTCGATGTCACGGACCATCTCCATGGACAGCGGCGCCATCTTGCACTCGGTGTACCGCATGGCGGCCGCCGGGTCGTTGCCGGGGGAGCCGAAGTTGCCGTTGGAGTCCACCAGCGGCATCCGCATCGACCACGGCTGGGCGAGGCGCACCAGGGCGTCGTAGATCGAGGAGTCGCCGTGCGGGTGGTAGTTGCCCATGACGTCGCCGACCACGCGCGCGCACTTGTAGAAGCCGCGCTCGGGGCGGTAGCCGCCGTCGTACATCGCGTACAGGACGCGGCGGTGGACGGGCTTGAGGCCGTCCCGGACGTCCGGCAGCGCACGGGACACGATGACGGACATCGCGTAGTCCAGGTACGAGCGCTGCATCTCCGTCTCGAGCCCGACGGGCTCGACGCGCAGTCCGGCCTCGCCGCCCGCTTCAGGGGTGACGGGAGTGTTCTCGTCGGTCATTGCTGGTGAAGGTCCTTCCTGGTGCGGTCAGCTGAGACCGACTCAGATGTCGAGGAAGCGGACGTCCTTGGCGTTGCGCTGGATGAACTGGCGGCGGGCCTCGACGTCCTCGCCCATCAGGACGGAGAACAGGTCGTCGGCCTGGGCGGCGTCGTCGAGGGTGACCTGGCCGAGGACGCGGTGCTCCTGGTCCATGGTGGTCACGCGCAGTTCCTCGGCGTTCATCTCGCCGAGACCCTTGAAGCGCTGGATGGAGTCCTCGCGGACGCGCTTGCCGCGCTGGCGGCCCATTTCGATCAGCGCGTCGCGCTCGCGGTCCGAGTAGGCGTACTCGACGTCGTCCCGGCCCCACTTGATCTTGTACAGCGGGGGACGGGAGAGATACACGTGCCCGGCCTCGACCAGCGGCCGCATGAAGCGGAACAGGAAGGTCAGCAGCAGGGTGGAGATGTGCTGGCCGTCGACGTCGGCGTCCGCCATCAGGATGATCTTGTGATAGCGCAGCTTCTCGATGTCGAAGTCCTCGTGGACCCCGGTGCCGAAGGCCGAGATCAGCGCCTGGATCTCCTGGTTCTGCAGGATCTTGTCGATCCGCGCCTTCTCGACGTTCAGGATCTTGCCGCGGATCGGGAGGATCGCCTGGTACTCGGGGTTGCGGCCGGACTTGGCCGAGCCGCCGGCGGAGTCACCCTCGACGATGAAGATCTCGCACTTGGTGGGGTCGTTCGACTGGCAGTCGGAGAGCTTGCCCGGGAGGGACGCCGTCTCCAGCAGACCCTTGCGGCGGGTCAGGTCGCGGGCCTTGCGGGCCGCCACGCGCGCGGTGGCCGCCTGGATGGACTTGCGGATGATGTCCGCGGCCTCGACGGGGTTGCGGTCCAGCCAGTCGGTCAGGTGCTCGTAGACCACCTTCTGGACGAAGGTCTTCACCTCGGTGTTGCCCAGCTTGGTCTTGGTCTGGCCCTCGAACTGCGGCTCGCTCAGCTTCACCGAGATGATCGCGGTCAGACCCTCGCGGATGTCGTCACCCGTGAGGTTGTCGTCCTTCTCGCGCAGCAGCTTCTTGTCGCGCGCGTACTTGTTGATCAGCGAGGTCAGCGCCGCGCGGAAGCCCTCCTCGTGCGTGCCGCCCTCGTGCGTGTGGATGATGTTGGCGAAGGAGTACACGCCCTCGCTGTAACCGCCGTTCCACTGCATCGCGAGTTCGAGGGAGAGGTTCTTGTCCTTGTCCTCGGCCTCGAGGTCGATCACGGTGGGGTGGACGACCTCTCCCTTGCGGGAGTTGAGGTACTTCACGAAGTCGACGATGCCGCCCTCGTAGTGGTACGAGACGGTCTTCACCTCGTGCTTCTCGTCCTCGCCCGCCTCGTCCGCGCCGGCGGTGGCCTTCGCCGACTCGCGCTCGTCGGTGAGGTTGATCCGCAGGCCCTTGTTGAGGAACGCCATCTCCTGGAAGCGCCGCGAAAGCGTCTCGAAGGAGTACTCGGTGGTCTCGAAGATGTCGGGGTCGGCCCAGAAGGTGACCGTGGTGCCGTGCTCGTCCGTGGCCTCGTGCTGGGCCAGCGGGGCCGTCGGCACACCCAGCTTGTAGTCCTGCGTCCAGCGGTAACCGTCCGTCTTGATCTCGACGGCGACCTTGGTCGACAGGGCGTTCACGACGGAGACGCCCACGCCGTGCAGACCGCCGGAGACCGCGTAGCCGCCGCCACCGAACTTGCCGCCCGCGTGCAGCACGGTCAGCACGACCTCGACGGCCGGCTTGCCCTCGGAGGCGACGATGCCCACCGGGATGCCACGGCCGTTGTCGACGACGCGCACGCCGCCGTCGGCCAGGATCGTCACGTCGATGGTGTCCGCATAACCCGCCAGCGCCTCGTCGACGGAGTTGTCGACGACCTCCTGCACCAGGTGGTGCAGACCGCGCTCACCGGTCGAGCCGATGTACATACCGGGTCGCTTGCGGACCGCGTCCAGACCCTCGAGGACGGTGATGGCGCTGGCGTCGTACGAGGCGGTTACCTCGCCGTTCGACGAGGTCGCCTCGGCGTCGGTGGACGGAATGTTCTCGTTGGGGTTGCCGGAATCGGCCACGAAGCGCCCTTTCTGGCACAGCACGAGCCGGGCTCGTCGGCGGGTTGCCGGAGCGGCTGCGGCATGTTGCGTTGGTAAGCCTTGATCAGCGTTGCTCAGCTTCTCCCGGGCGGTCCCCACGTTCGGGGCGGGATCTGCTTCCAGTCTACCGGTAGCGCCGACAGTGATGGGGGTTTGCCGGTACCTGAGTCCGCATGTGCCGCCCTGAACCGGCGTCTTCCGGGTCCCCATATACGGAGCGGGGCTCCAAGAGGCTCACGGAGGCACTCAGCGCTTCGAGCTGTCAACCCTTGGCTACTTGGGAGTCAGGTCGGAATTCGCAACCGCGTGCAGTGCTACGACAAAGGCGTCGGCGGCGCCCCGAAGGCACCGCCGACGCCCCTGATGTGATGTCTGTCACCCGTAGGTGTCCCCGGGTCCCGTGCTGCCGGGAGCACGCAGCGGACCGTAGCGACGCGCGGGTCCGCCAGGGCCGTTCACCTTGATCAGGTTCACCGCGCCGTGCCCGAGGTCCTCGTTGAGACGGGCCACCAGCTGCGGGGCGAGCAGCCGCAGGTTGGTCGCCCAGGCCGTCGAGTCGCAGCGCACCACCAGGACCCGCTCGTCCTCGTCGTACCGCTCCGGCACACAGTGCTTGGCCACGTCCTCGCCCACGATCTGCGGCCAGCGCCCCATGACCCCGCCCACCGCGGCCGGCGTCTCCCAGCCGCGCTCGGTGATCAGGCGGTTGATGGCGGCGCCGAACGCCATGGGGTCACGTCCGTCGGCGCGCGCGCCGGAGCGCAGCCCGCCTCCGCGCCGCGCCTGTCGCTTCTGCTGCGCCGCGTCCCCACGCGCGCGTGCCTGTTCCTTGGCGGCCCTGAGCGCCACGCGCGCGAGGTCGACGCCGGAGGGCTCGGCGGACTGGGGCTTCGGCGCCGGGGGCTGTTCGTCGGTCATACGCGCTCCACCGTCCCCTCGGACACGGCGTACCGCGTCCCCGTCAGGACGTGCGGCACGTCGTCGTCGACCGCCGCCGTCACCAGGACCTGCTCCCCGGGCGCGACCAGCTCGGCCAGCCGCTCACGGCGGCGGGTGTCCAGCTCGGCGAACACGTCGTCGAGGATCAGCACCGGTTCGTTCCCCTCGGCCCGGAGCAGGTCGTACGAGGCGAGGCGCAGCGCCAGCGCGTACGACCAGGACTCGCCGTGCGAGGCGTATCCCTTGGCGGGCAACTGGCCGAGTTTGAGGTTCAAGTCGTCGCGGTGCGGCCCCACGAGGGTCACGCCCCGCTCGATCTCCTGCTTGCGCACCTCGGTGAGCGCCGCCATCAGCTGCTCGTGGAGAGCCTCACGCGTGTGTGCCTCGCCCGGCGCGGACGGCTTGTACTCCAGCGCGACCGGGCCGCCGCCGGGGGCCAGCTGCTCGTACGCCTTGTCGGCCAGCGGCTGGAGGGCGGCGATCAGGTCCAGCCGCTGGGCGAGCAGCTCGGCACCCACGCGCGCGAGGTGCTGGTCCCACACGTCGAGGGTGGACAGGTCCATCGAGCGGCCGCCGTGCCGCCTCGCGAGGGCGGCCGACTTCAGCAGGGTGTTGCGCTGCTTGAGGACGCGCTCGTAGTCGGAGCGGACGCCGGCCATGCGCGGGGAGCGCGCGGTGATCAGCTCGTCCAGGAAGCGCCGCCGCTCGCCCGGGTCGCCCTTCACCAGAGCGAGGTCCTCCGGCGCGAACAGCACGGTCCGCACGATCCCCAGCACGTCACGGGGCCTGACCTGCGAGGACCTGTTGATGCGGGCCCGGTTCGCCTTGCCGGGGTTCAGCTCCAGCTCGACCAGCTGCTGCCGCTCGCCCTGTCTGACCTGCGCCCGGACGATCGCGCGGTCGGCGCCCATGCGGACCAGGGGCGCGTCGGAGGCGACCCGGTGGCTGCCGAGAGTGGCGAGATAGCCGATCGCCTCGACCAGGTTCGTCTTGCCCTGCCCATTGGGGCCCACGAACGCGGTGACGCCCGGGTCGAGCGGAACTTCGACCCGGGCGTACGAGCGGAAGTCGGCCAGCGACAGATGCGTGACGTGCATGGTCGGTCGCCGACCTCCCCCAGGTTGTGGACTGTGTGAACAGCCCTGTGGATTACTTCGTCTCGACCGCGTGGCCGCCGAACTGGTTGCGCAGCGCCGCGATCATCTTCATCTGCGGCGAGTCGTCCTGACGGGACGAGAACCGCGCGAACAGGGACGCGGTGATCGCCGGCAGCGGCACCGCGTGGTCGATGGCGGCCTCCACGGTCCACCGGCCCTCGCCGGAGTCCTGTGCGAAACCGCGCAGCTTGTCGAGGTGCTCGTCCTCGTCGAGGGCGTTGACCGCGAGGTCGAGCAGCCAGGAACGGATCACGGTGCCCTCCTGCCAGGAGCGGAAGACCTCCCGGACGTCGGTCACCGAGTCGACCTTCTCCAGGAGCTCCCAGCCCTCGGCGTAGGCCTGCATCATCGCGTACTCGATGCCGTTGTGGACCATCTTCGCGAAGTGGCCCGCGCCGACCTTGCCCGCGTGCACCGATCCGGCGTCGCCCTCGGGCTTGAGGGCGTCGAAGACCGGCTGCACCTTGGCGACGTTCTCCGCGTCGCCGCCGTACATCAGCGCGTAGCCGTTCTCCAGGCCCCACACGCCGCCGGAGACTCCGCAGTCGACGAAGCCGATGCCCTTGGCGGCCAGTTCCCCGGCGTGCTTCTCGTCGTCCGTCCAACGGGAGTTCCCGCCGTCCACCACGACGTCACCGGGCTCCAGGAGCTCGGCCAGCTCGTCGATGGTCGCCTGGGTCGGCGCACCGGCCGGGACCATCACCCACACGACCCGCGGACCCTGCAACGCGTCCACAAGCTCCTTGAGGCTGTGGACATCGGCGAGGTCCGGGTTGCGGTCGTATCCGATCACGGTGTGGCCTGCGCGGCGGATCCGCTCGCGCATGTTGCCGCCCATCTTGCCGAGGCCGACGAGACCGAGCTCCATCAGTTGTTCCTTAGGTTGCTGTGGCGTGTGGGGCACCTTCGTACCCACGTACGAGCCTAAACCCGGACGCTCACGCACACCTGTGGGCATACGCGCTCAAACGTATGCCCTCACCTGGGGCTTTCCGACGACGGCCGCTCAGCCGCTGAGCCGCACCGGCATGATCAGGTACTTGTAGGCCTCGTCCGCCTCGGCGTCCAGGGCCGGCTTGCCGCTCAGCAGCGCCGGCTTGGTGGACGTCGTGAAGGAGAGCTGCGCCACCGGGGAGTCGATGGCGCTCAGGCCGTCCAGCAGGAAGGTCGGGTTGAAGGCGATCGAGATGTCGTCGCCCTCCAGCTGGGCGTCGACCCTTTCCACAGCCTGTGCGTCGTCGCTGGAGCCGGCCTCCAGGATCAGCACGCCCTGCTCGAAGCTGAGCCGCACCGGGGTGTTGCGCTCGGCGACCAGGGCCACGCGCTTGACGGCCTCCACGAAGGGGGCCGTCTCGATCACGGCGACGGAGTTGAACTCCGTCGGGAACAGCGTGCGGTACTTCGGCAGGTCGCCTTCGAGCAGTCGCGTGGTCGTACGGCGGCCCGCGCCCTCGAAACCGATCAGGCCCTCGCCCGCCCCGGAGCCGGAGAGCGCCAGGATGACGCTGTCGCCGCTCGTGAGCGCCTTGGCGGTGTCCAGGAGCGTCTTGGCGGGCACCAGGGCCACCGCGGACGCCTCGGGGTTCTCCGGCTTCCACAGGAACTCACGGACCGCGAAGCGGTAGCGGTCGGTGGACGCGAGCGTGACGGTGTCGCCCTCGATCTCGATACGCACACCGGTCAGCACGGGGAGCGTGTCGTCGCGGCCCGCGGCGATGGCCACCTGGGAGGCGGCGGAGGCGAAGACCTCACCGGGGACGGTGCCGGTCGCGCTCGGCATCTGCGGCAGCGCCGGGTACTCCTCCACAGGCAGGGTGTGGAGTGTGAACCGCGAGGAGCCGCAGACCACGGTCGCCCGTACACCGTCTGTGGAAATCTCCACCGGACGGTTGGGCAGGGCGCGGCAGATGTCGGCGAGCAGGCGGCCGGAGACGAGGACCGTGCCCTCCTCCTCGACCTCGGCCTCCACCGAGACCCGCGCGGAGACCTCGTAGTCGAAGCTGGACAGGCTCAGCTGGCCTTCCTCGGCCTTCAGCAGAAGGCCGGCGAGGACAGGCGCCGGCGGACGGGCCGGGAGGCTGCGAGCCGCCCAGGCCACTGCCTCCGCGAGTACGTCGCGTTCCACCCGGATCTTCACTGTTGCCGCCTCCTGCTGTTGCCGGCGCTGCTCGGCCTGCCTGGCTTCGTCGTCTTGTCGGCGTCATCGGCCCCTGTGACGGGAAGGACACCGGGGAACAGTCTGACGCACCCCACTGACAGTAGGTGCCTCTCGGGGTCAAGTCGTGACGAGGGGCAGTCGGGCGCCGGACAGCGAGTTGTGCACAGGGCCCCCTTCGAAACGGATTCCCAGCTCTCTCTAGTTGGGAGTAGTAGTAGGGGCTGTGGATACCGTGGATAACCCTGTTTTCCCAGCTCAGAGCAGGAATTTTGTCCACGGGCCCTGTGGGCGACACCGGTGGACAACCAGGCGTATCTGTGGAGAACAGAAAGTTCTGCACACTCCGTGCACAGCCTGAGGCGACTTCTCCCCAGCGCCGTCCCCAGCTTTACCCACCTTTCCCACAGCCCAACCCGGCACCTTCGTGTGACGCCTTTCACTCGCCCCGGTGATCAGGCGCGTCGCGTTGCCGAACAGTGGACAGGCATGTGGAGAAGCCGCTGATCGCTGGGGACAACCGGCCCCGGCCTGTGGGCAGTCGGTGGACAACTCGGTGCACAGCCTGTGGATCTTTTCGCTGTCCACAGTCTGTGGAGATCGGTCGTCCACGAATCCACAGCCACCTGACCTGGCCCGATGGCTTTACGACGGGGACCCTGTGGACCGCGATCTGGACAACTTCGCAGTCCCCAGGATGTGGACGGGAAAAAGTGCCCGGATCTGTGGAGGGAGGCCGTAACCCGGCGGAGAATCGAACACCGGGCAACGGTGTCGTGACCCGGGGAATGACGAAGGGCGCCCCGGGACCTCGTCCCCAGGGCGCCCTGGACGCCGTGACTGCGGTGCTCTCAGCCGTTCTTGATGCGGTTCGTCAGCTCGGTCACCTGGTTGTAGATGGAGCGGCGCTCGGCCATCAGATTGCGGATCTTGCGGTCCGCGTGCATCACGGTCGTGTGGTCGCGGCCGCCGAACAGCGCGCCGATCTTCGGCAGCGAGAGGTCGGTGAGCTCGCGGCACAGGTACATGGCGATCTGGCGGGCCGTGACGAGCGCACGGCCCCGCGAGGTGCCGCACAGGTCCTCGACGGTCAGGCCGAAGTAGTCGGCGGTGGCGCTCATGATGGCCGTCGAGGTGATCTCGGGCGCCGAGTCCTCGCCGCCGGGGATCAGGTCCTTCAGCACGATCTCCGTCAGGCCCAGGTCCACCGGCTGCCGGTTGAGCGACGCGAACGCCGTGACCCGGATCAGCGCGCCCTCCAGCTCGCGGATGTTGCGCGAGATGCGGGAGGCGATGAACTCCAGGACCTCCGGCGGGGCGTTGAGCTGCTCCTGGACCGCCTTCTTGCGCAGGATCGCGATCCGGGTCTCCAGCTCGGGGGGCTGGACGTCGGTGATCAGACCCCACTCGAAACGGTTCCGCAGCCGGTCCTCCAGGGTCACCAGCTGCTTGGGCGGCCGGTCGCTGGAGAGCACGATCTGCTTGTTGGCGTTGTGCAGGGTGTTGAATGTGTGGAAGAACTCCTCCTGCGTCGACTCCTTGTCCGCGAGGAACTGGATGTCGTCGACGAGCAGGATGTCCATCTCGCGGTAGCGCTTGCGGAAGCTGTCGCCCTTGCCGTCGCGGATGGAGTTGATGAACTCGTTGGTGAACTCCTCCGAGCTCACGTACCGCACGCGCGTGCCGGGGTACAGGCTGCGCGCGTAGTGCCCGATCGCGTGCAGCAGGTGTGTCTTGCCGAGCCCCGACTCCCCGTAGATGAACAGGGGGTTGTAGGCCTTGGCCGGAGCCTCGGCGACCGCCACCGCGGCCGCGTGCGCGAAGCGGTTGGAGGCGCCGATGACGAACGTGTCGAAGAGGTACTTCGGGTTCAGCCGCGCGGTGGGCTCACCGGGTCCGGTCGCCGGCGCGGGCTGCGCGGCCAGCGGGCCGGGGGCGCCAGTGGTGGGCAGGTTGGAGCCGACCGGGCCGCCCCGGTGCACATGCCCGGAGCCGGGCGGGGGGTCGGGCAGGTCCCGGCGGCCGTCGCGCTGGTCGTAGTCGGACCGCGGCTTGTCGTAGTCGGACCGTTTGTCGTAGTCCGGCCGCTGGTCGTAGTCGGAGCGCGGGCCGTCGTAGGACGAGCGCTCCATCGGCTGCGGGCGGTAGTCCTGCGACGGGGGGCCGTACGAGTCCTTCGGGTACGACTCCTGCTGATACGGCTCCTGGTTGTAGGACTCCTGGTTGTAGGACTCCTGCGGGTACGGCTCCTGGGACGGCGACGCGTAGGGGTCGCGTTCGGGGAAGCCGAGCCGCTGCTGCTGCCAGCCGTACTCGTCCTGCGCGGGGCGCGGCCAGGCGCCGGGTTCGGGGCGCTGGTACTCCGAGGGGTACGCGGGGCGCGCGGTCGGGAGCTGGTCCGGACGCGGCGAGTGCTCGCCCTGGCCTCCCGGGCGCTGATCGCCGCGGCCCGGGCGGGGGTCGTCGGCGCGGTGGCGGCCGTAGCCCTCGTACTGGTTGTCGTACTGACCGGAGGGGAGCTCCGGCTCCTCGTAGCGCGGCTGGGGCCGGGGGGACGGAGGCGCGGGCGGTGCCGGGGGATCGCCCGCGGAGTCGTCGAC
Source organism: Streptomyces sp. SAI-135 (assembly GCF_029893805.1). Lineage (NCBI taxonomy): Bacteria > Bacillati > Actinomycetota > Actinomycetes > Kitasatosporales > Streptomycetaceae > Streptomyces > Streptomyces sp. SAI-135. The sequence goes on along the minus strand of NZ_JARXYP010000002.1, from coordinate 4,705,923 downwards.
GGTGATCGCGATGCGGATCGGGCGGCCGCACTCGCGGCTCAGCGTCTCACTGACGGCCGGGGCCAGTCGGCCCTCCAGTACGCCTTTCGCAAATTCGTTCGGTACGGCGAGCAGGGCGGTGTCGGCGACCAGCGCGAGCGGCTGGCAGCGGCGGATCCAGTGCTCGTCCTTCGCCTCCACACCCTGGACGCGGCCCTCACCGAGGAGTTGCTCGAGTACGCGTGGCCACACTGCGGCAAGATCGGCAGGTACGTCAGCCACAGGGCACGCTCTCTCACGGGTCCCACGAACGTGTGGTTGTGGGACGAGTCGGGATTCAAATGGGGTGGAGCCGAAACACAGGGGGTCAAGGGAACGAATCGGAGTTCAGCCACGGTAGTCAGGGCGACGGGTGCGGTTCAAGTTGTTGTCCCCAGCCTGTGGATAGTGTCTCCCGGTGACCACTGGTTTGACCGGATGGCGTAGCCGCGCGTACCGTAACCAGGTCGAGTTGTCGATGGCTGCTGCCGCCTGCCTCCGATGGGCACAGATCGCGTCAGGTGATCGGGAAGCGGTGCACACGGGCGTAACTGCGAGCTACTCGTGGGCGCACGGTGACAGCCAGGACGGCACCCGCCACCACCGATTGATTTCTGGAGCCCCCGAGTGAGCAAGCGCACCTTCCAGCCGAACAACCGTCGTCGCGCCAAGACCCACGGCTTCCGTCTGCGGATGCGTACCCGTGCCGGCCGCGCGATTCTGGCGAACCGCCGCAGCAAGGGTCGCGCCAGCCTGTCCGCCTGATCCCGGTCAGGTCATGCCGTCGTGCTGCCCACCGAGAACCGGCTGAGGCGGCGCGAGGACTTCGCGACCGCGGTACGACGAGGGCGCCGGGCCGGACGCCCGTCCCTCGTCGTCCATTTTCGTAGCGGTGCCACGGACCCGCACGCGCCTGGGGAGAGCGCTCCCCCGACGCGTGCGGGTTTCGTCGTGAGCAAGGCCGTGGGCGGCGCTGTGGTGCGCAACAAGGTGAAGCGCAGGCTTCGCCATCTGATGCGCGACAGGGTCGCCCTGTTTCCCCCCGGTAGCCTGGTAGTCGTACGAGCGTTGCCCGAGGCGGGTGACGCCGATCATGAACAACTGGCCCGAGACCTGGATGCCGCCGTTCAGCGGCTGCTGGGAGGGGGCGCACGATGAAGTACCCGCTGCTGGCGCTGATCAAGCTGTACCAGTGGACCATCAGCCCGCTGCTCGGGCCGGTGTGCAAGTACTACCCGTCGTGCTCCCACTACGGCTACCAGGCCATCGACCGGCACGGTGCGATCAAGGGAACGGCACTCACCGCCTGGCGCATCCTGCGGTGCAATCCGTGGTCGCTGGGCGGTGTGGACCATGTCCCGCCGCGCAAGCGTCCGCGGTGGCACGAAATGCTGCGTAACGCTTGGCGTGCACGTAGGGGCGGGCCCTCCGCCGCCTCGGCCACCGAGGGGCAAACTCCTTCGAGCCCGGCCGCAGAGACTCCGTCCCATGCCCAAGGAGCATGATTAGTGGACACGATTGCCAGTCTTTTCAGCTTCATCACGACACCCGTCTCCTGGGTCATCGTCCAGTTCCACAAGGTGTACGGCGCCATCTTCGGCCCCGACACCGGGTGGGCCTGGGGCCTGTCGATCGTGTCCCTCGTGATCCTGATCCGTATCTGCCTGATCCCGCTCTTCGTGAAGCAGATCAAGGCGACGCGGGCCATGCAGACGCTCCAGCCCGAGATGAAGAAGATCCAGGAGCGCTACAAGAACGACAAGCAGCGTCAGTCCGAAGAGATGATGAAGCTGTACAAGGAGACGGGCACCAACCCGCTCTCCTCGTGCCTTCCCATCCTGGCGCAGTCGCCGTTCTTCTTCGCCCTGTATCACGTGCTCAACGGCATCGCGACGGGCGACACCATCGGTGTCATCAACGAGTCGCTGCTGGCCAGCGCCCGTAAGGCGCATATCTTCGGCGCGCCCCTTGCCGCGAAGTTCACGGACGGTTCGAGCAAGGTCGAGGCGCTCGGAGCCTCGCTGACCGACGTCCGCGTCGTCACCGCGGTCATGATCGTCCTGATGTCGGCGTCGCAGTTCTACACACAGCGCCAGCTGATGACGAAGAACGTCGACACCACGGTCAAGACGCCGTTCATGCAGCAGCAGAAGATGCTGATGTACGTCTTCCCGGTCATGTTCGCCGTCTTCGGCATCAACTTCCCCGTCGGTGTCCTCGTCTACTGGCTGACCACCAACGTGTGGACCATGGGCCAGCAGATGTACGTCATCCGCAACAACCCGACCCCGGGTTCCAAGGCGCAGGCCGCCTACCTGGAGCGCCTGACCAAGCACGTCACCACTCACGGCAAGGCCCGCAGGCGCAGCGAGCGCACCATCATCAAGGCGATCGTCGCCAAGGGCCGCGACCGCAACGAGTTCGAGCGCAAGTTCATCAACGGTCTGAACAAGGCCGGCCTCGCCGCCCAGGCCGACGGTTCGGTCATCCAGAGCGAGTCCCAGGCCGCGGTCCAGACCGAGGACGGTTCGACGGCGAGCGCGGCGGCTCCCAAGCGTCAGCAGCCCAAGCGGCAGAGCAAGTCCCAGCGGCAGTCGGGTGCGGCGTCGGCCGGCTCGAAGGCGGTTGGTGACAGCCAGGCGGAGCCGACCTCGCTGACCAAGTCCGACGAGCCCGAGGACGCCAAGCCCGCCGCTCCGGCCAAGAAGCAGTCCGGCGGCGGTACCCGCAGCAAGGCCCAGTCCGGACAGCGCAAGGGTCCGCAGCGGCCCAAGTCCCCGTCCAAGAAGTAAGAAGGAGTCCATCCCGTGACGGAAGGCACCACCTCCGCCGCTGCCGAGGGTGCAGACACCCTGACCCGCCTCGAGCAGGAGGGTGAGATCGCGGCGGACTACCTCGAGGGTCTGCTCGACATCGCCGATCTCGACGGCGACATCGACATGGACGTCGAGGCCGACCGAGCCGCTGTCTCGATCATCAGCGACTCGGGCAGCCGCGACCTGCAGAAGCTGGTCGGTCGTGACGGCGAGGTGCTGGAAGCCCTGCAGGAGCTGACCCGCCTGGCCGTGCACCGGGAGACCGGGGACCGCAGCCGTCTGATGCTGGACATCGGGGGGTACCGGGCCAAGAAGCGTGCCGAGCTCTCCGAGCTGGGCGCCAAGGCCGCCGCCGAGGTGAAGAGCACCGGCGAGTCCGTGAAGCTCAAGCCGATGACGCCGTTCGAGCGCAAGGTCGTGCACGACGCGATCAAGGCCGCCGGACTGCGCAGCGAGTCCGAGGGCGAGGAGCCGCAGCGCTTCGTCGTCGTGCTTCCCGCCTGATCGGTCCGTACGTTCCACCGGCCCCGTCTGTAGAGCAGGCGGGGCCGAACTTTGTCAGCCTGATAGTTCTGATGGTCGGCGCCCGGTGCGCCGATGCGGTACGGAAGGACGGTTCCCCGTGACGGAGGCAGCGGAGCTTCCCCCCGCGCCCGAGCAGGCGCGTGAGGTGTTCGGCGATCGCTTCGAGGACGCGGTGCGCTATGCCGAGCTCCTCGCCGAGGCGGGTGTGCAGCGCGGTCTCATCGGTCCCCGGGAGGTGCCCCGACTGTGGGAGCGGCATCTGCTGAACTGCGCGGTGCTCTCGGAGGTCGTTCCCGAGGGCGTGACGGTGTGCGACGTCGGCTCCGGTGCCGGTCTGCCCGGCATCCCCCTGGCTCTCGTCCGTGAGGACCTGAAGATCACGCTGCTGGAACCGCTGCTGAGGCGTACGACGTTCCTGACGGAGGTCGTGGAACTGCTGGGCCTGGACCATGTGACGGTCGTGCGCGGCCGTGCCGAGGAGGTCATGGGCAAGCTGACCCCCGTGCACGTGGTGACGGCACGAGCCGTGGCCCCGCTGGACCGGCTGGCGACGTGGGGCGTTCCGCTGCTGCGTCCCTACGGCGAGATGCTGGCACTCAAGGGTGACACCGCGGAGGAGGAGCTCAAGGCCGCGGGTACGGCCCTGAGCAAGCTCGGTGCGGTGGGGACCTCCATCCTGCATGTGGGTGAAGGCGTGGTCGATCCGCTGTCCACCGTGGTGAGGGTCGAGGTCGGAGAGAGCCCCGGCGGTGTGCGCTTCGCTGCCAAGCGCGCCAAGGCGGCCCGCACCGGCCGTACTCGTCGGCGTCGCTGATCCGTCCTGACGACGAGACGTACTCCACACAAGCTGCCAAACCTATGCATGCCGGAGTGTCGCGGCAGAACGGGCACGGCTGCCCTGCATCGTGTTTCACGTGAAACGTCGCTCACTGCTGCACGGCATCATCAGCCGGGGCCGCGCCGCGGCCGAACCCCGCGACCGAAAGCCTCTCGGGTCACTCGGAGAGGTAACGGAGTTGTCCACAGAGGTGGATTTCTCCACAGAACAACAGGCCTCACTGGTTCACGACCCCGAAGACATGGGAGGCTCTGTTCATTGCGAGCCTGAAGTCGAGGAGAGTGAATCCTTGCGGTCCGACGCCAACATCGCGGGACCGATGACCGATCCGGTCCCCGGTCCCCGAACCGAGTCGATGGGGGAGGATGTTTCACGTGAAACACCGCCCCCGATGGACGACACTCCGATCGGTCGTGCTGCCCAACTGGCGGTAGAGGCTCTTGGCCGCGCCGGCGAGGGCCTGCCACGGCCCGAGCAGACCCGGATCATGGTCGTTGCCAACCAGAAGGGCGGGGTGGGCAAGACGACGACGACCGTCAACCTTGCTGCCTCGCTGGCTCTGCACGGCGGCCGTGTCCTGGTGATCGACCTCGACCCCCAGGGCAACGCGTCCACCGCGCTGGGCATCGACCACCACGCCGAAGTCCCGTCCATCTACGACGTCCTGGTCGAGAGCAGACCACTGGCCGAGGTCGTCCAGCCGGTCCCGGATGTCGAAGGTCTCTTCTGTGCCCCCGCCACCATCGATCTCGCCGGTGCGGAGATCGAGCTGGTGTCTCTGGTGGCACGAGAGAGCCGACTGCAGCGTGCGATCCAAGCGTATGAGCAGCCTCTGGACTACATCCTCATCGACTGCCCGCCCTCGCTCGGCCTGCTGACGGTCAACGCGCTCGTGGCGGGCGCGGAGGTCCTCATCCCGATCCAGTGCGAGTACTACGCGCTGGAGGGTCTGGGACAGCTGCTGCGTAACGTCGATCTGGTGCGCGGTCACCTCAACCCGACCTTGCACGTATCGACCATCCTGCTCACCATGTACGACGGCCGTACGCGTCTCGCGTCCCAGGTCGCGGACGAGGTGCGCACCCACTTCGGCGACGAGGTGCTGCGGACGAGCATTCCCCGCTCGGTCCGTATCTCCGAGGCGCCGAGTTATGGGCAGACAGTGCTGACCTACGATCCAGGATCGAGTGGCGCCCTGTCCTACCTTGAGGCGGCGCGAGAGATCGCGCTGAAGGGCGTCGGCGTCAGCTATGACCCGACGCAGGCGCACATCGGCGCACAGAGCAACCCGAGCATGGTGGAGGGGATCCAGTGAGCGAGCGACGGAGGGGTTTGGGTCGTGGTCTCGGCGCACTGATCCCCGCTGCCCCGACGGAGAAGACGCCGACCCCGGCGGCGATGGGTGGCGCTGGTTCCGCGTCTCCGTCGTCCGTACCGGTGTTGACGACCGACCGTGGGGTGGCCGCGGCGAAGGTGGCCACCCTGCCGCCTGTTGCACAGGAAACCGAGGCGCAGTCGGTCAACGGCTATGCGGAGACGCCCGCGCCCCCCATGGGCGCGCACTTCGCGGAGCTTCCCCTCGACTCCATCACGCCGAACCCGCGCCAGCCGCGTGAGGTGTTCGACGAGGACGCACTCCAGGAGCTGGTCACCTCCATCCAGGAGGTCGGCCTCCTCCAGCCGGTCGTCGTACGGCAGGTCGGTCCCTCCCGCTACGAGCTCATCATGGGTGAGCGGCGCTGGCGGGCCAGTCGTGAGGCGGGCCTGGACGCGATCCCGGCGATTGTCCGGGCCACCGATGACGACAAGCTGCTCCTGGACGCCCTCCTGGAGAACCTGCACCGTGCTCAGCTGAACCCGCTGGAAGAGGCAGCCGCCTACGACCAGTTGCTGAAGGACTTCAACTGCACGCACGACCAGCTGGCGGACCGTATCGGCCGGTCCCGTCCGCAGGTCTCCAACACCCTGCGTCTGCTGAAGCTCTCGCCGGCAGTCCAGCGCCGAGTGGCCGCCGGAGTGCTCTCCGCCGGGCACGCCCGCGCCCTGCTCTCCGTCGACGACTCGGAGGAGCAGGACCGACTGGCCCACCGGATCGTGGCCGAGGGACTCTCGGTCCGTGCGGTCGAGGAGATCGTGACCCTCATGGGGTCGCGGCCGCAGACCCCGCAGCGTTCCAAGGGGCCGCGGGCCGGCGGCCGGGTGTCTCCGGCGCTGACCGACCTCGCGACGCGTCTTTCGGACCGTTTCGAGACGCGGGTCAAGGTCGACCTGGGGCAGAAGAAGGGCAAGATCACCGTCGAGTTCGCCTCGATGGAGGACCTTGAGCGCATCCTCAGCTCCCTCGCCCCTGGAGAGGGACCGGTTCTGCAGAAGAGCCTGCTGGACGGCGAGGACGAAGAAGCGGAAGCCTGAGCTGGGACTCGCCAGGGTGCCGCCCAGGCGGGACAAGAAGAGCGGGCCGTGTCCGGTGTGTCCCGGAACACGGCCCGCTCTTTGCTTTCAGGCGGTATCGATGGAATCGCTGTGTGGATACGATGCGAAGGGGTGCGCACATCCACCCGGCAGTACCTCTGAGGGGAGGCAGGGGCCATGCGAACGATGAGCAGAAGCGGACTGGTGAGCGCGGGCCTGGGACTGGGGGCGGTCGGCGGATTCGTCGGCAGCCTGCTCAGGGAACGGAGCGCTCTGACGGCCGCCCGCGACGCGGCGGGCGAAGGAGAGGAACAGCCTGCATGGGGCGTCGGCTCGTACCGCTCACGCTGGACAACCTTCCGGACCTACCCCAGCGCTGCCGCTCGTGTGTCTTCTGGGAGCTGGACCCCGTCAGCGGAGAAGCCGCGGTAAAGGCCGGAACACCCGCTCTGGAGAAGGAAGCCTGGATCTCCGCCGTCCTGCTGGACTGGGGATCGTGCGGCCGGGTCGTCTACGTCGACGACGTACCGGTCGGCTTCGTGCTCTACGCCCCTCCCGCGTATGTCCCTCGCTCGACGGCGTTTCCCACCAGTCCTGTCTCCCCCGACGCCGTCCAGCTGATGACGTCGTTCATCATGCCGGGCTATCAGGGGCAGGGCCTGGGGCGTGTGATGGTGCAGACGGTCGCCAAGGACCTGCTGCGACGGGGCTTCAAGGCCATCGAGGCCTTCGGTGATGCTCGTTGGAAAGAGCCCGCTTGTCTGCTTCCCGCAGACCATCTCCTCGCCGTGGGCTTCAAGACGGTCAGGCCCCATCCCACGTATCCGAGGCTGAGGCTGGAGCTGCGCACCACGCTCTCCTGGAAGGAAGACGTGGAGATGGCGCTGGACCGGCTTCTGGGGGCGGTACAGAAGGAACCGGCGCTGCGTCCCCTGTAAAGCGAATGGGGCCGATCCTTACGGACCAGCCCCATCGTGTTTCACGTGAAACATCACTCGGCGATGAAGTCCTCGAGGTCGCGGACGATCGCGGCCTTCGGCTTGGCACCGACGATGGTCTTGGCGACCTCGCCGCCCTGGTACACGTTCAGCGTCGGGATGGACATGACGCCGTACTTGGCGGCCGTACCCGGGTTCTCGTCGATGTTCAGCTTGACGACCTCGATCTTGTCGCCGTACTCGGCGGCGATCGCCTCGAGGGACGGCGCGATCTGACGGCACGGTCCGCACCAGGCGGCCCAGAAGTCCACCAGAACGGGCTTGTCGCTCTTCAGGACGTCCTGCTCGAAGGAATCGTCGGTCACATTCTTCAGGGTGCCGGCCACGGCGGGCTCCTTAACTGGGTTGGTGCGGTGGGGCGGAACGGGGGTCAGACAGCGGTCTTCTCGGGCTCGGCGTTCTCCGCGTCCGCGAGGGCGGCGAGGAAGCGCTCGGCGTCGAGAGCGGCCGAACAGCCGGTACCGGCCGCGGTGATCGCCTGGCGGTAGGTGTGGTCGACCACGTCACCGGCGCCGAAGACGCCGGTCAGGTTGGTGCGGGTCGAGGGTGCTTCCACCTTCAGGTAGCCCTCGGCGTCGAGTTCGAGCTGGCCCTTGAAGAGCTCGGTGCGCGGGTCGTGGCCGATCGCGATGAACAGGCCGGTGACCGCCAGGTCCGAGAGCTCGCCGGTCTTGAGGTTGCGCAGCTTCAGGCCTGACAGCTTCGGGTCACCCTGGATCTCGGCCACTTCGCTGTCCCACACGAACTTGATCTTCGGGTCGGCGAAGGCGCGCTCCTGCATCGCCTTGGAGGCGCGCAGGGTGTCACGGCGGTGGACGATCGTCACCGACTTCGCGAAGCGGGAGAGGAAGGTCGCCTCCTCCATCGCGGTGTCACCGCCGCCGATGACGGCGATGTCCTGGTCCTTGAAGAAGAAGCCGTCACAGGTGGCACACCACGAGACACCGCGCCCGGAGAGGGCGTCCTCGTTCGGCAGGCCGAGCTTGCGGTGCTGCGAGCCGGTGGTGACGATCACGGCCTTCGCCCGGTGGACCGTGCCCGAGGTGTCGGTGACGGTCTTGATCTCGCCGGTCAGGTCGACGCTGACGATGTCGTCCGGGACGAGCTCGGCACCGAAGCGCTCCGCCTGGGCACGCATGTTGTCCATGAGCTCGGGGCCCATGATGCCGTCCTGGAAGCCGGGGAAGTTCTCCACCTCGGTGGTGTTCATCAGCGCGCCACCGGCGGTGACGGCGCCCTCGAACACCAGCGGCTTCAGCGACGCGCGCGCGGTGTAGAGCGCCGCCGTGTAGCCGGCGGGCCCGGAGCCGATGATGATCACGTTACGGACGTCGCTCACGGCTTGGTTCCTCGTCTCTGGACTGCGTCGTCGGACCGGTGGAGCCTCTCAGAACTCTCACCCCACCCAACGGATCCTAAGGGGCGCGCATTCCCGGTGTGTCCGGGCACACGGAGAGGCCACACCGTACGCATTACCGCGCGGGACGGAGGCGAAGCGTGAACGCTCAGGAGCGTGTGTAGGACCGCTTCAGCAGAACCTTCGCGGTGCCGGTTGGCGCGTTCTTCACACAGGAGGCATCCACGATGTAGGCCGTGACCCGGGTGCTGTCGGAGGGGTCACGCAGGACGACGAGCAGCGAGTCCGTGCCCTTGTAGACGCCGTCCTCGGTCGCGAGCGGGGCGTCACTGCTGTGGATGCCGTTCTGGATGCACAGGGGGACCTCGGGCGTCACCAGGATGCGGGGGTCCTCGGAGCCGGGGACGGTTGCTGCGCCCATGTTGCTGTGCGGAGCCCGAGACTCTCCGCCTGCGGCCTTCTTCTCGGTGAGAAGCTCCGAGACCTGCTTCTCGAGCCCGCTCGCGGAGAAGGTGTCGGCAGAACTGGTCACCTGTCCACCGGCTGTGTCCTTCGCCTTGCCGTCGTCCAACGACGTCAGCAGGACGGAGCCGAACCCGAGGGCGGCGACAGTGAAGACGGCACCGAGGATGGCAACCTTGCGGCGTCCAGTCCTCTTGCGGTCCTTCCTGCCCGGACCGGTCGTGGAAGTACGAGCATGCCCCGTGGGGCGGTCGCCGATGGACGATGTTTCACGTGAAACACGCGTGCTCTCGACTGGTGCAGGCGCGTTCACGGTCTCGGGCGCCGTTGCCTGTAGCAGAGCTTCGGCGGCGAGGGCGGCGTCGATCCTGCCGGCGACGTCTGCCGGCATGTGCGGCGGGCCCGGCAGCGTGCCGAGCAGGCCGCGGATCTCCTCAAGCGACGCGTGTACGTCCGCGCAGAGTTCGCACTCGTCCAGATGGCGACGTACGTCCGCTGTCCGGGCGGTGGGGAGGATGCCTTCGGTGAGGTCGGAGATCTCCGCGACGTCCGGGTGCCCGTCTGTGTCTGTCGTGGAAGTCACGCTCGCCCACCTCCGCCCTTCACTGCGGCTGAATCACTTGATCCCGTATCCGGCGGCCCTCCTGACGGAGGCCCCGCTGCGGGTGGGACGGATGTCCCCTGCGTCCGGTTCCGTCCAGCGCCCGCTTCTCTGCCGTCTCCGGCGCTTTCGGGCCGCAGATGGCTGAGGAGCGGGAGCAGTCTCGCTCTGCCTCGGGCACAACGGCTCTTCACCGTCCCCGTGGGCACGTCGAGCACGCGGGCGGCTTCGGCGACGGGGTAGCCCTGCATGTCCACGAGGACCAGGGCGGCACGTTGGTCGGGCGGGAGCGTGCCGAGGGCCTCCAGGAGCTGGCGGTGGAGGTCGTTGCGTTCCGCGGGCGCCGAGGCGGACTCGTGCGGCTCCAGGAGCTGCTCCAGGCGCTCGGTGTCGTCCACGGGAGAGGTCTTGCGGGAGGCCGCCTTCCTGGCACGGTCCAGACAGGCGTTCACCGTGATCCGGTGCAGCCAGGTCGTGACCGCCGACTGGCCCCGAAAGGTGTGAGCGGCCCGGTAGGCGGAGACCAGGGCGTCCTGCACCGCGTCAGCGGCTTCCTCACGGTCCCCGAGCGTGCGGAGGGCCACGGCCCAGAGCCGGTCCCGATGCCGTCGCACGAGCTCACCGAAGGCATCGGGGTCGCCCTCTACGTGACGGGCCAGGAGGTCCTGATCGCTGGTGTCGCCGTACGCGGTGTCATCTGCCATCGGACCCCCTCCTCAGCCTCAGCTGGTGACCTTGATGTCCGCCACCCGGCCGCGGTAGGTGCCTTCCTCCGTCAGAGGCAGCTTGGTCAGCCAGACCAGAAGGTAGCGGGACTTCACGGCCTTGTCCGGCTTGAGCGGGACACCCGTACCGGAGCCCTCGGCGACCTTGGTGTAGGCGTCGAAGGTGGTCGGGCGGGAAGTTGCGTCGCTTGTGGCGGCCCGCAGTTCGACGGACGTGTTGCCCATGAACGTGACGGTGACCTTGCCGATGTCCTGCACCTTGCCGAGATCGAGGATTATCCCCAGGCCCGGCTTGAGGTTCCCGAAGTCGGCGCCCGCGTAGTAATCCGTCTGCCAGTACGACGAGGTGTCGCTGTCGTAGGCCTTCTTTATGTCGGTCGGCTTCTCGGATCCGTCGCCGAACGGGTCGAAGTCGTACCCCTTGACGATGGAGATCGGAACGCTGGCCTTCTTCGTCGGGCTCTTGTCGCCGTCGTCGGTCGTCTGGGTCTGGTTCTCGTCCGACTTGCCGCCCCGGTCCATCAGCGCGTCCGCGAGCTGCCAACTGCCGAGGCCCAGCGCGGCGATGAGGAGAGCGGAGACCGCCCACTTCAGGGCCCGGCCCGTGCGGCTCTGCAGCGGCGGTGGCGGGGGCGCTACGGGCTGGGTGACACCGGGGTGCGGGGCCGGCCGGCCGTACGTGCCCTGCTGGTACGTCGTGCGCTGGTACTCGGGCGGCGCGGTGAACGCCGGCTCCGGCGGGCGGATGCGGGGCATCTCACCGAGCGCCTTGACCAGTTCCTCGGGCGTCGTGCATGCCGACTCGTGCCGCGAGGCGGTCGCACCGTCGTTGGCGAGCGCCCGCATGGACAGCTCGGACAGCCCACGGTGGACACCCGCCCGCACCTGGTCCGGTGCGATCAGACCTACGTCCTTGGGCAGACCGGCCAGACCGTAGGCGTCGTTCTCGTACGGCCACCGCTGGGTGAGCGCCGCGTACAGGAGCGCCCCGATCGCCTCGGTGTCCGCGCGCTGCGGAGTCTCCGAACTGACGCCTCGCAGGGCGGCGTTCACGGCGAGGCCGCGGATGCGCCACTGGCCGCTCGATGTGCGCAGAACCGCGTTCGGGTTCAGCCGCAGGTGCGCGAGGCCCTCACGGTGGGCCGCGGCCATGGCGGAGGCGACCTGAGTGACCATCTGGTAGGCGTCGTACACCTCCAGCGGGCCCGGTGCGAGGAGAGTGGTCAGCTCGGTCGCGTCGGGAAGCCATTCGTGGACGACGTAGACGAGGTCGTTCTCCTCGACGGCGTCCAGCACCTGGACGAACCGCGGGTCGCCCAGCAACGCGGAGGAACGGGCCGCGGCCAGGACGGAACGCGCCCGGGCATGGTCCGCGGGCAGGATGTGCACGCCGACGGCCCGACGGAGTTTCTCGTCGACGGCACGCCAACTGCTGAACCCGTCCAGACGGGTGACGCACTCCTCGAGACGATAGCGTCTGGCGAGTTTGTGGCCGCTGTGCAACTCCGGCGGTGACGCCTTGCCAGGACTCTCGGTCCCGCCACTCCCCTGTGCCTCGACGTCTTCCGTGTCCCGCTCCCGGTTCTTGGCGACGCCGTCGGCCGTGGACTGCTCCGCCTTGGCGGTCAGCGGTTCGTCACCGCTGGTGTCTGCCACGTCGACGGCAGCCGTGCTCCGTTCCGCCACCGTCGTTCCCTGCCTCCCCATTCATTGCGCGCCGTGCGACGCAGAATCCAATTGTGCCCACAGTCCGCCGCTATGCACGACACACGGTGGCGGACGATGGTTGTGCGCGTACCCCTGCCTCAGCGGCCCAGACGCCCCCGGACCATGCCGACCAGTGAGTTGAGTTCCTCGATCCGCATCCTGCGTGCGGCGACGAAGAAGATCCCGAGCAGAACCGCCCCGCCCGCGATCAGAGCGGCGAACGAACCGATGACTCCCTGGCCGAGCGAGTGCCCGATGCCGTAGCAGGCCGCTCCGCTGAGCAGCGCCGCCGGGACGGATGCGATGCAGAGCCGGGCGTAGGTCCGCAGGACGCGGTTGCCGTCCAGGTCGCCGCCGAGGCGCTTGCGCAGCCGGTTCCAGGCGACGCCGACGCCGATCGCGTAGGCGAGACCGTACGAGGCGGCCATGCCGGCCACGGCCCAGCGCGGCGGCAGCACCACGTAACACAGCGCCGACGCTCCCGCGTTGACCGCTGCGACGATGACCGTGTTGTAGAAGGGGGTCCGGGTGTCCTCGTAGGCGTAGAAGGCGCGCAGGACGACGTACTGGACGGAGTAGGGGATCAGGCCGAGGCCGAAGGCCATCAGCATGTACCCCATGTTGGTGGCCTCGCTGGTGCCCGAGGAGCCGAAGATCAGCGTGCACATCGGGATGCCGAGGGCGAGGAACCCGAAGGAGATCGGCACGATGGCGACGGCCGTGGTGCGCAGGCCCTGGGAGATGTCGTCGCGGACGGCGCCGCCGTCCTCCTCGGCCGCCGAGCGGGCCAGACGCGGGAGCAGAGCCGCCATCAGAGAGACGGTGATGATGGCCTGCGGCAGGCCCCAGATCAGTTGGGCGTTGGCGTAGGCGGAGAATCCGGTGCCGTCGACGGGAGAGGCCTTGCCGGACGCGGTGGACAGCTGGGTGACCACGAGCGCGCCGGCCTGGTTGGCCAGGACGAACAGGACGGTCCACTTGGCGAGGGTCACGGCCTTGCCGAGTCCGTGGCCCCTCCAGTCGAAGCGCAGCCGAAGCCGGAACCCGGTCTCGCGCAGGTAGGGAATCATCGCCAACGCCTGGACCACGAGGCCGAGCAGAACACCGATGCCGAGGAGGCGCTGCCCCTCCGGCGGGATGTTCGTGACCTTCATGCCCGAGTTGGCCGCGCTGCCGTAGACGTAGATGAACATCCCGAGCGTCACGATGATGACGATGTTGTTCAGGACGGGGGTCCACATCATCGCGCCGAACTTCCCGCGCGCGTTGAGGATCTGTCCCATCACCACGTGGATGCCCATGAAGAAGATCGAGGGCAGGAAGTAGCGGACGAAGGTGACACCGACCTCGTTGGCCGCCGGGTCGCCGGCCACCGAGTCGGACAGCAGCCTGATCAGGAACGGGGCGCCGAGGACCGCGAGGGCGGTCAGAGCGCCGAGTGCCACCATCACCAGGGTCAGCAGTCGGTTGGCGTACGCCTCGCCGCCGTCCTCGTCCTCCTTCATGGCGCGCACGAGCTGCGGCACGAACACGGAGTTGAGGCCACCGCCGACAGTGAGGATGTAGATCATCGTCGGCAGCTGGTAGGCGACCTGGAAGGTGTCACCGAGCAGACCGACACCCAACGCCGACACGATCAGGGCCGAACGGATGAAACCGGTAAGGCGCGAGACCATCGTGCCGGCCGCCATCACGGCGCTCGACTTGAGCAGGCCCGTGGCCTTCCCGCCCTTCTTCGCGGGAGCTGCGGGAGCTGCTGGTGCCGCGGGGGCGGCCGAAGCCGCCATGGCCGGCGCCGTACCCAGGTTCATGGTCTCGTCGGCCGAGGGCACCGCGGGAGCCTGGAACCGCGGCGGCGCCGACGGTCCACCTGGTGCGGGCACCGACGGGGGATCCGTCGGGCGGCCGCCCCGCTGCTGCTGGTCGCGGAAGAGGTGGGCGAACGCGTCCGGCTCGTGGCGTTCCTCGCCGGCCTGGCTCACCAGATCGTCGACCCCCACGAACTGCGTGGTGCGCGGGTCGTCGCCGTACGGCAGGTACTGGGTCGGGCCCTCCGGCTCGGGCGCCGGTGTCTGCGCCCAGACGTGCGGGTCCGGAGCGTAGGGAGACTGGGGCGGCTGGGAGTAGAGCGGCTGCTGCGGCTGGTAGGTGCCGGGGGGTGGCGGGGGGTGCGCCGCCCGGTCGTAGAGGGCCTCGGCGACCGGGTCCTGGGCATGGAGGTCCTGCGCCCGGTAGGGGTCCTGGTCGTAGGCGTCCTGGAGGTACATGTCCGCGGGAGCCTGCGGCGGCACCTGGCCATGCTCGGGCGGCGGCCCCTCGGGGCGGCCCGAGTCGTCCGCGCCCTGACCGCGATCACCGTCGTACGGCGCGTTCATGGTTACCCCACCTCATCGTCCCGGGCCCACCGGCCACGACATCCTCAACGGTCCACTCTCTCACCCGTGCCGGACGGGTCGGCGCTTTCCGCTTCGGTGTCCGCTGTCAGGTCACTCGGCTGCTCCGGGTCGTCCGCCCGGGGTCCGGTGCCGGACTCCTCCTTGAGACGGTCCTCGGAGCCTTCCGGGTTCTCCGGGCCCTCCACGGCTTCGCCCGCCTCGTCGTCCGGACCCTGCTGCCCGGCCCCACGGGCGGTCGCGCGCTTGCGCTGGGTGTACATCCGGAATCCTGCCAGCACCAGCAGCAGGACACCGCCGCCGATGACCAGCATGACCGTGGCCGTGAACTCGGTGACCTTCACGTCGAACCTGACGGGCTCGCCGTACGGCTGTCCGTCCTCGGTGTACAACTGGGCGATCACCGAGGCCTTGCCGTTGGCGTTGGCCGTCGTGGTGAACTTCACCGTCTGGCTATGGCCGCCCGAGACATCCACGGGCTGCTCGTAGTAGGAGGAGCCGCCGATCTCGAGCCGGTTCGGGCTCAGCGAGGTCAGCCGCAGCCTCAGGTGCTCCACTCCCTGCACCAGGTTGTTCTGGACCGTCACGGGGATCGTGGCGCTGCGGCCGGAGAGCTTGGTCTCCGACTTGTCGATCAGGCTCACCTGGGAGGTCAGTTCGTCGAGGTATGCCTCGACGTCACTGCGGAAGCTGCTCGCCTCGGTGGCGCGGCCCCGCCACGACGTGGACATCTCGCGGTTCATGGCCCGCCCGAAGGGGGTCACGACTCGGGACTGGTCGGAGAGGATCACCTTGAAGTTGTCGAGCTTGTTCTGGGTGCTCGCGATCTGCTGGAAGGCCCACTTCGGCAGTTCCTGCTTGCGCAGCGAGGCGGGATAGGCGGACGCGGAGGGCACCTTGGTGGTGGCCCCGGGGTCGGGCTTGGCCGCGGCCGCCGCCGTGAGCTTCTGGGTCTGCGACCAGTTCCCGCCCTGCAGCGCTGTGATCGCCTGGGCCATGGCAGCGGCCTGGCTCGCCGTGGGCATGCGCTGCGGGGCGACGACGATGCTGCGCTGCTTGTCCGTCTGGAGGCCCAGAGCCAGGCTCTGGGCCAGGAACCGCTGAACGGCGAGCGTGGTGGCGGAAGCCTGGGTCAGATCGCCCTGGAAGGCCGTGGACAGCCGTGCGTCCGCTACGACCGCCGTGGTGCCGCCGCCGATGGGGCGGGCCGCGGAAGGCGTGTACGACAGTCCGCCGGTCTCCTGGAGGCTGTCGCTGCGGGCGATCACCTTGTCGGCGCCGGCGGAGGTGGCGACCTTGACGATCGACGGGTCCACCGCGCCGTTCACCGGCCAGGCGAAGTCGGTGCTCGGTGTCACGTGGAGCACGGTCCGCACCGTGGTCGCCGCGACGTCGGTGGCCTCGTCGAGATGGCTGAGCGAGCCGGTGACGCTCGTGCCGTTGTGGGCGAGGGAGGCGAGGTCGGGGTCGGCGAACGGGAGCGCGACGACTTCCTTGTCCTCCACAGCCCTCTGCAGCTTGGCCAGCCACTGCTTGGCGAGTGCCTGGTGGGTGCCGGCGGTGGTGGTGTCGCCCTCGCCCTGGATCCGGTAGCTGCGGGTCATCGCGTCGACGGACGCCAGCAGATCCGGGTCGATCACCCAGGTGACGTCAAGGTTCTCGCCCAGCGACAGCATCTGGTCCAGTCGGCCGCCCGCCGAGATCTCCTCGGCGAGGTCGTCGTTGAGGAAGACCGGCGTCTGCTGGGCGTTCGAGCCGGTCTCCGCCGTCATGTGCACGGTGGAGATCAGCGGCCACAGGAACGTCGTCTTCGTCCTCGGGTCCGCTTCGTCGGACTGCCAGGGCAGGAAGGTGCGCTGGACGCCCAGTGGCTGGTCCCACGGCTGTGCCGCAGTCTTGCCCGACACGGAGACGGCGAACTGGTAGACACCGGAGTCACCGAGGTCCAGCTCGTCGACCGGCACGGAGATGGAGAAGGGCTCGGACACCCCGGGGGTCAGCTTCGTGAACTTCGTCTCGTACTTGCCGCCGACCTCGGACCCCGTGGCGCCCTGGAGCGAGTTCTTGTTGTCGGTGACGGTGTCGATCGACGAGCGGGTGTTCAGCTCCGGGCCCACTTGCAGTCCCACGTGGGCGGCCGTGACGGCCTGCTTGCCGTGGTTGGTCACCGTCCCCGACACGGTGAGGGTGTCACCGTCCGTAGGCGCGCTGGGGCTGAGTGTGTCGACCGCGACGGAGACCGACCCGGAGTCGTCGGCGGCCTGGGCGGGCGCCGCGGCGGAGAACTGGCACAGGCCGGCCAGCAGTGGGGCACCTGCGAGCAGGGCTCCGGTACGCCGCAGCCAGCGGCGGGCAGGTGAGGGACTCGTCCCCTGGAAGTCTGCCGCCTCGGCCACGCGCTCGCCCGTCCCTCGTCGTCGTCAGTGGTCGTCGGAATGTGCGTCCACGCATGGTAACGATGCGCGCTGAGGGGAAGTGCCGCGGACTGGTCCACAAGATCGGGGGAGGCCGTCGCACTGTCCCGAATGTGCATGTATGAAGGGGAGCACGTCCGTGAGTCTCCGGAGCAGACCTTGTGCAGGTCCGGATGGCGAGTCTGTGCACGTTTAATGGAGGCGCCCGGGAACCTTTGGGCCACGTACCCTCTTCTGTTGTGCCGAACGCCAACGAAGACAACCTCAGTGCCCCGAGTCAGGTGCAGGACCGCGTGGTGGACGAACCGATCCGGGTCGCACCTGTCGCCGACGAACTCGCCCGCCGCTTCCAGGAGGCCGGGTTCTCACTCGCCCTGGTCGGCGGTTCGGTCAGGGACGCACTGCTCGGCCGGCTCGGCAACGACCTGGACTTCACGACCGACGCCCGTCCTCAGGACGTTCTGAAGATCGTTCGACCGTGGGCGGACGCCGTGTGGGAGGTCGGGATCGCCTTCGGCACCGTGGGAGCGCAGAAGGACGGTTACCAGATCGAGGTGACCACCTACCGGTCCGAGGCGTACGACCGCACCTCGCGCAAGCCAGAGGTGTCGTACGGCGACTCCATCGAGGAGGACCTCGTCCGGCGTGACTTCACCGTGAACGCGATGGCCGTCGCCCTCCCGGAGAAGAAGTTCATCGACCCGCACGGCGGCCGCGACGATCTCGCGGCGCGGGTGCTGCGGACGCCGGGCACTCCGGAGGCGTCCTTCTCGGACGATCCGCTGCGGATGATGCGGGCAGCGCGCTTCGCGGCGCAGCTCGACTTCGAGGTGGCGCCCGAGGTGGTCACCGCGATGACGGAGATGTCCGGGCGTCTGGAGATCGTCTCCGCGGAGCGGGTCAGGGACGAGCTGAACAAGCTGATCCTGTCCGCCCACCCGCGCAAGGGACTGACCCTGCTGGTCGACACGGGACTCGCCGAGCACGTGCTGCCTGAGCTTCCGGCCCTGCGACTGGAGAGCGATGAGCACCACCGGCACAAGGATGTCTACGAGCACACGCTGATCGTCCTGGAGCAGGCCATCGCGCTGGAGAAGGAAGGGCCCGACCTGACCCTCCGCCTGTCCGCGCTGCTCCACGACATCGGCAAGCCGCGCACCCGCCGCTTCGAGAAGGACGGCCGGGTCTCGTTCCACCACCACGAAGTGGTCGGAGCGAAGATGACCAAGAAGCGGATGACGGCGCTCAAGTACTCCAATGAGCTCGTGAAGGACGTCTCGCGGCTCGTCGAACTCCATCTGCGTTTCCACGGGTACGGCACCGGGGAGTGGACCGACTCGGCGGTGCGCCGCTATGTGCGGGACGCGGGCCCGCTGCTCGACCGGCTCCACAAGCTGACCCGCTCGGACTGCACAACCAGGAACAAGCGCAAGGCGGCGGCACTGTCGCGTGCCTACGACGGTCTGGAGGAGCGGATCTCCCAGCTTCAGGAGCAGGAGGAGCTGGACTCGATCAGGCCCGACCTCGACGGCAACCAGATCATGGAGATCCTCGGTGTGGGGCCCGGCCCTGCCGTGGGCCGCGCTTACAAGCACATGCTGGAGCTCCGCCTGGAGAACGGGCCGATGGAGCACGATGAAGCGGTGGCCGCGCTGAAGGAATGGTGGGCCGCGCAGGACTGAGGTCGTCGAACGGCGCCATGTTTCACGTGAAACATGGCGCCAGACGTATCGAGGGGCGGTGTTTCACGTGAAACACCGCCCCTTCATCGTTCGGCCGCCATCTGCCGTTCTTTCGTCATGACTACGGCGATCGCTGCATAGAGGACGGCGACCGTGACCACGAGGGGGGCCGAGCGGCCGTCCGGCGGCAGAATCAGGGCGGCCACGGCCGCGGCGCCCACGAAGGCGATGTTGAACAGGACGTCGTAGACGGAGAAGATCCGGCCCCGGAACCCGTCGTCGACGGAGGACTGCACGATGGTGTCCGTCGCGATCTTCGCTCCCTGGGTGATCAGACCCAGAATGAACGCCGCGACAAGCATGGGGACGGTGGCGAAGGGCAGTCCGAGTGCGGGCACCAGTACCGCGGCGGTCGCCGCGCACACGGCGATCCATCGTTCCGGTCCGAGTTTCCCCGCGGTCCACGGGGTGATGACCGCGGCGACGAAGAACCCAGCGCCGGAGATTCCCAGCGCCAGGCCCAGCAGGGCCAGTCCGGCGTCGGGATCGGATGTCAGGGCGTATCGGCAGAGCATCAGCACCATGACGAGCAGAGCGCCGTAACAGAACCGCATGACCGACATCGCGGTGAGCGCTCGGGCAGCCGACCGGCGCGCGGGTGCGGCGAGATGCCGTACACCGGCGGCCAGGTCACGGGCTGTTCCCGTGAGGGCGGCGCCGAGGTGGGGCTGGATCAACTCGCGGTCGGGGCCCAGCAGTTCCGCGGGCATCCGCAGGGCGGCGAGCGCCCCGCACAGGTACAGCCCCGCTCCCAGGAGCACCACCGCGGCATCCGAATCGGCGACCAGTAGTCGTACGACGAACGCGAGGCCCCCGCCTGCTGTCGCGGCGAGCGTTCCGGCTGTCGGGGAGAGTGAGTTGGCGATCACCAGCCGTTGCTCGTCCACGACACGGGGCAGTGCTGCGGACAGGCCGGACAGGACGAAGCGGTTGACGGCGGTGACGCACAGGGCTGAGGCGTAGAAGAGCCAGTCCGGGACGTGGCTGAGCATCAGGACAGCCGTCGCTGAGGCCAGCAGGGCGCGCACCAGATTGCCGTAGAGGAAGACCTGGCGGCGGCGCCAGCGGTCCAGGAGGACGCCGGCGAACGGTCCCACCAAGGAGTACGGGAGCAACAGGACCGCCATCGCGGAGGCGATCGCCGCGGCGGAGGTCTGTTTCTCCGGGGAGAACACGACGTAGGCGGCGAGTGCGATCTGGTAGACGCCGTCGGCGCCCTGGGAGAGCAGGCGCACAGAGAGCAGACGCCGGAAGTCCCGGAAGCGGAGAAGGGCACGCAGATCGCGGACGACGGACATGGGGCACAGCCTCACATACGGCGAAGGTCCCCGGGCGATACAGCCCGGGGACCTTCTGCAGCCCTGGCAGGAGCGTTTGAGTGAGCCTTAGCGCTCGACTTCACCCTTGATGAACTTCTCGACGTTCTCGCGGGCCTCGTCGTCGAAGTACTGGACCGGCGGGGACTTCATGAAGTAGCTGGAGGCCGACAGGATCGGGCCGCCGATACCGCGGTCCTTGGCGATCTTCGCGGCGCGCAGCGCGTCGATGATGACACCCGCGGAGTTCGGGGAGTCCCAGACCTCGAGCTTGTACTCCAGGTTCAGCGGGACGTCACCGAAGGCCCGGCCCTCGAGGCGGACGTAGGCCCACTTGCGGTCGTCGAGCCAGGCCACGTAGTCCGACGGGCCGATGTGGACGTTCTTCTCGCCGAGGTCCCGGTCGGGGATCTGGGAGGTGACGGCCTGCGTCTTGGAGATCTTCTTGGACTCGAGGCGGTCCCGCTCGAGCATGTTCTTGAAGTCCATGTTGCCGCCGACGTTCAGCTGCATCGTGCGGTCCAGGACGACGCCCCGGTCCTCGAACAGCTTCGCCATGACGCGGTGCGTGATGGTGGCGCCGACCTGGGACTTGATGTCGTCACCGACGATCGGGACGCCCGCCTCGGTGAACTTGTCCGCCCACTCCTTGGTGCCGGCGATGAAGACCGGGAGGGCGTTGACGAAGGCGACCTTGGCGTCGATCGCGCACTGGGCGTAGAACTTCGCCGCGTCCTCGGATCCGACGGGCAGGTAGCAGACGAGGACGTCGACCTGCTTGTCCTTGAGGACCTGGACGACGTCGACCGGGGCCTCGGCCGACTCCTCGATGGTCTCGCGGTAGTACTTGCCGAGGCCGTCGAGGGTGTGGCCGCGCTGGACGGTCACGCCGGTGTTCGGCACGTCGCAGATCTTGATGGTGTTGTTCTCGGAGGCGCCGATGGCGTCGGCGAGGTCGAGACCGACCTTCTTCGCGTCGACGTCGAACGCCGCGACGAACTCGACGTCACGAACGTGGTAGTCGCCGAACTGGACGTGCATCAGTCCGGGGACCCTCGACGCCGGGTCGGCGTCCTTGTAGTACTCGACTCCCTGAACCAGCGACGCGGCGCAGTTGCCCACGCCGACGACGGCTACGCGAACCGAACCCATTCCGGTTGCTCCCTGTGTGTACGAGTGAGGCCCTGGCAGGGACCTCACGTGGCGGTGTCGCCGGGCGTATCCGGACCGGGGGTGTCCCCGGGCCGGGGCAGGACGCCCGGCGCTCCCTCTGTGGTGTCGCGAGCGGCTTCTCCTTGGCCGGGGCCCTTCCGGTCCCGGCCGGCCCGCTCGCTCTCGATGAGCTCGTTCAGCCAGCGCACTTCGCGCTCCACGGACTCCATCCCGTGGCGCTGGAGCTCGAGTGTGTAGTCGTCGAGGCGCTCCCGGGTGCGTGCCAGCGAGGCACTCATCTTCTCCAGGCGCTCCTCCAGCCGGCTGCGGCGGCCTTCGAGGACTCGCATGCGGACGTCGCGTGAGGTCTGCCCGAAGAAGGCGAAACGAGCGGCGAAGTGCTCGTCCTCGTACGCGTCGGGACCCGTCTGCGAGAGCAGTTCCTCGAAGTGCTCCTTACCTTCCGCCGTCAACCGGTAGACGATCTTGGCGCGACGCCCTGCGAGTGGTGCGGCGAGGGCGTCCTCGGTGGTGTTCCCCGGTTCCTCGATCAACCAGCCGTTGGCGACCAGCGTCTTGAGGCAGGGGTAGAGCGTGCCGTAGCTGAACGCCCTGAACACGCCCAAGGACGTGTTGAGACGTTTGCGCAGCTCATAGCCGTGCATCGGGGACTCGCGGAGCAGGCCGAGCACGGCGAATTCGAGGATCCCGGAACGCCGGCTCATCGTCGCCTCCTCGTCACTGTCTCGCACCGATGTATCGACTCGATACATCAAGACGATAGAACGCCCTTCCGGAAGCGACAAGTGGGGGGCCGGTGACCGGGATCACATCAAGGTTTCATGCGAGCCAAGTTGCCGGATTTGGGGTGAACTTCGGGCCTCAGCGGGTTTTGACGGTGCGTAGTCTGTGCGGCATGCACACCACCGGGAACCGAGTGACGCCTGGGGAGCGTCGCTGTCCCGGTGCGGTACGGATGAATGAGCGACCGACCACATCCGTACTTCGGGGGGACCGGAAACCAGCCGCCGTTTCCAGGCGCGCAAGGGTGCGCCTGCCCGAGGAGTAGTCGTTCGATGAGCGAGCACCGTCGCAAACCGCCGCAGCCGCAGGGAGGCGGACGTGCCGCGGCCCGACGCGGCCAGTCCGGCTCGTCCTCCGGCCGCCGCGCGGCTCCGCGAGGCGCCACCGGGTCTCTTTCCGACTCCTATGGGACGAGCTCCCAGGAGTCGGCGTCCTACGGTCCGGGAGGCGAGGAACGTCCGTACGGCGGCCGTGCCGAGGCCCGCCGCGCGGCTCAGAGAAGCACGGGTGGCGGTGGTCGCCGCAGAGGGGCGGAGCCTGCTCGCGGAGCAAGGCGCGGGGCTCCGGCCGGCCGGGGGCGCGCATCCGATCCGGGCAAGAAGCGGCTCATCGACTACCCGCGCGCGGGCAAGTACGGTGTGGCGCGCTGGGTGCCGTCCTGGAAGCTGGTGACAGGCCTGTTCATCGGCTTCATCGGAAGCCTGGTCGCGGTCGCCGGAGTCGGTTACGCGCTCGTGAGCGTTCCGAACGTCGCCGAGACCGCGACGGCGCAGAACAACGTCTACTACTGGTCGGACAACACCGAGATGGTCTCCACCGGTGGTGAGACCAACCGCCAGATCGTCAACCTCGCCCAGATCCCCAAGGCGATGCAGTACGCCGTCGTCTCGCAGGAGAACAAGACCTTCTACACCGACAGCGGCATCGACCCCAAGGGCATCGCCCGCGCCGTGTTCAACATGGCGAGGGGCGGCAACACGCAGGGTGGCTCCACCATCACCCAGCAGTACGTCAAGAACGCGCGCCTGGACGACCAGTCCCAGACCGTCACGCGCAAGTTCAAGGAGATCTTCATCTCCATCAAGGTGGGCGCCACGGTCAACAAGGACGAGATCATGGCGGGGTACCTGAACTCGGCGTACTACGGGCGCAACGCGTACGGCATCCAGGCGGCCGCGCGCGCGTACTTCAACAAGGACGCCAAGGACCTGAATCCGGGCGAGTGCGCCTTCCTCTCCGCCATGCTCAAGGGCGCCACGTACTACGACCCGGCGGGCGCGCAATCGATCGACCCGACCAACGCCTCGCCTGAGGCCAACAGCCGGCGGGCCCTGCGGCAGATGCAGGACACCCTCAGCAAGATGGTCGAGTACGGCCACCTCAGCGCGGCGGAGCGGGCGAAGTACACCACGCTGCCCAAGTGGCAGAACCCTCGGTCCAACACCCAGCTCAAGGGGCAGGTCGGCTATCTGGTCGACCTCGCCAAGGCCTATCTGGTCAACAACAAGATCATCAGCGCCGACCAGCTCCAGCGGGGCGGCTACTCGATCTACACGACCTTCGACAAGAAGAAGGTCGGTGAGCTCGAGGCAGCGGTCAAGAAGGTCCGCAAGGAGAACATCGACCCCAAGAAGCGCCCGGACAAGGACACCTACGTCCAGTTCGGCGGGGCGTCGGTGGAGCCGGCCACCGGGGCGATCCGGGCCTGCTACGGCGGTGAGGACGCGACCACCCACTTCACCAACAACTGCGACTCCACCGGTGCCCAGGTCGGCTCGACGTTCAAGACGTTCGTGCTCGCCGCGGCGATGAAGTGGGGCGTGCGCGATCCGGACCTCGGTGAGAGCCAGGCGCAGGACGAGCGCACCGTCGTCAACGCGAAGAGCCTGTTCAGCGGCAAGAACGACCTCAAGATCAAGAACTACGACGGTTCGATCTGGAAGAACGAGGAGGGCAAGGAGTGGCTCCAGGAGAACGACGGCAAGCAGTCCTACGGCTCTCCGCCCAAGTACCAGATCGATCTTCGTGAGGCGATGCGGGAGTCGGTGAACTCCGCCTTCGTGCAGCTCGGCATGGACGTCGGCCTGGACAAGGTGAAGGAGGCGGCCATGGACGCCGGCCTCAAGGAGAACAGCCTGGCCGGCACCAACTACCCGTCCTTCTCCATCGGTATCTCCGACCCCAGCGCTATCCGCATGGCGGGCGCGTACGCGACCTTCGCGGCGAGCGGCAAGCAGAACGAGCCGTACTCCGTCGAGAAGGTCACGAGCAAGGACGGCGACGTCTTCACGCACAAGGCGCAGCCCGAGCAGGCCTTCGAGAAGAAGGTCGCCGACAACGTCACCGATGTCCTCAAGACCGTGGTCGAGGACGGTACGGGTACGAACGCCCAGCTGACCGGCCGTGAAGTGGCGGGCAAGACCGGTACCACCGACGGCAACAAGTCCGCCTGGTTCGTCGGGTACACCCCGCAGCTCTCCACGTCGATCACCATGTTCCGGCTGGACGACGACGAGACCAAGAAGAACCGTACGTTCCTCGAGATGTACGGGACGGGTGGCCAGGAGAAGATCCACGGTGCGTCGTTCCCGTCCGAGATCTGGCACGACTACATGGAACAGGCTCTGAAGGACCAGAAGGCGATCGACTTCCCGACGCCGGAGCCCATCGGTGAGATCGTCAACGAGGAGCCGAGCCCGACGCCCACTCCGACGCCCAGCGAGACCGAGTCGGCGACGCCGACTCCGACTCCGACGCCCAGCCAGACGCTCACGTCACCGACGCCCACAGCGACGGAGACCTGTCGGTTCGACTGGCAGTGCAGCGACGCGGGCGGTACGGACAACGGGGGCACCGACGGAGGCGTGACCTCGTCCCCCACGGCCACCTCGACGGACGGGAGCGGCGGCAATACCAACGGCAATGGCAATGGGGGCCTCTTCGGCGGCTCAGGCGGTTAGTCGCCAAATGCCCCGTCGAGGGTGTTTCACGT
Source organism: Streptomyces sp. SAI-135 (assembly GCF_029893805.1). Taxonomy (NCBI): domain Bacteria; kingdom Bacillati; phylum Actinomycetota; class Actinomycetes; order Kitasatosporales; family Streptomycetaceae; genus Streptomyces; species Streptomyces sp. SAI-135. Next base: position 4,680,651 of record NZ_JARXYP010000002.1, on the reverse strand, counting down.
GAAACATGGGCCGTCGCACCCACCAGGTGCGGCGGCCCTCGGCGTACTCATGGCCTCGTACGGCAGGATGGGCCGCATGCCCAGTGCTGAATCGACGCCAGCGAGCGTGCACGAGTCGGACCCGGTGCGTCCGACCAAGGACGACGAGGTCGCCAGGAACGGCAGCGAGTTCATCGGCGGCCCACTCGGGCGGCGCGCCCTGCTGGGGACCTCCTGGTGGACGCCTGTCCGGATCATCGCGCTCGTGGCCATCGGAATGTTCGCGCTCGGCCTGGTCCAAAAGGCGCCCTGCTACAACGGCGGCTGGTTCTTCGGGGCCAGCTCCCAGTACACCCACGCGTGCTACTCGGACATCCCGCACCTCTATCAGGGGCGCGGCTTCGCCGACGGGCTCGTCCCGTACTTCGACAAGCTTCCCGGTGACATGCAGTACCTCGAATACCCGGTGCTGACCGGTGTGTTCATGGAGGTTGCCGCCTGGCTCACACCGGGGAGCGGCAGCATCCAGGACCAGGAGCAGTGGTACTGGATGGTCAATGCCGGGATGCTGATGGCCTGTGCGGCCGTCATCGTCGTCTGCGTGAGCCGTACCCACGCCCGCCGCCCGTGGGACGGCCTGCTGGTCGCCCTGGCGCCGGCCTTCGCGCTGACCGCCACCATCAACTGGGACCTGCTGGCGGTCGCTCTGACGGCCTCCGCGATGCTGATGTGGGCGCGGGGCCGTTCGCTCGCCTTCGGCGTCCTCCTGGGGCTCGCCACAGCCGCCAAGCTCTACCCGGTCTTCCTGCTCGGGCCGTTGTTCGTGCTGTGCTGGCGGGCGGGCAAGTGGCGGGACTTCGGCAAGGCCCTGGGCGGCGCGCTCGTCTCCTGGCTCGTGGTGAACCTGCCGGTGATGCTCTTCGCCTTCGACGGCTGGTCGAAGTTCTACACGTTCAGCCAGGAGCGGGGTGTGGACTTCGGTTCCTTCTGGCTGATCCTGGCCCAGAACTCCTCCGACCCGCTGAGTACCGAAACGGTCAACACCCTCGCCACGCTGCTGGTGCTGCTGTGCTGCGCGGGCATCGCGGCGCTGGCCCTGACCGCCCCGCGCCGACCGCGCTTCGCCCAGCTGGCGTTCCTGATCGTCGCGGCGTTCATCCTCACCAACAAGGTCTACTCGCCGCAGTACGTCCTGTGGATGGTGCCGCTGGCCGTACTGGCTCGCCCCAAGTGGCGCGACTTCCTCATCTGGCAGGCGTGCGAGGTGGCGTACTTCCTGGGGATCTGGATGTACCTCGCCTACACGACCAGCGGCAACGCTCACAAGGGTCTGCCGACCGACGGCTACCACTGGGCCATCGCCCTGCACCTCCTGGGCACCGCCTACCTGTGCGTGATGGTCGTGCGCGACATCCTCATGCCGGAACGGGACGTGGTACGCCGGGCCGGCGACGACGATCCCTCGGGTGGCGTGCTCGACGGAGCCGAAGACGTCTTCGTGCTGGGTCCCGCCGCCCACCCGCCAAGGCACGCGGCCCACTTCGAGGGGCCGCAGGTGGAGTGGGGCAACGACCGGGAGGCCACCGACCGTTCGCTGTGAGCGAACAGGCCCCGTATGGCGTACGCCGATTGCGGCACACGCGTCAAAGGCCGTACACGGACATCCCGTGTACGGCCTTTTCGCCTGTGGAGCCTCAGGTGGTCAGCGGTCGACGATGCGGTCGAACTGCGTGGTGGTGTGGCGCAGATGGGCCACCAGTTCCTCGCCGACCTTCGGCTCGGGGGCGTCCGAGGGCACGAACAAGATGGAGACCTGCATGTGCGGCGGCTCTGCGAACCAGCGCTGCTTGCCGCCCCAGACGAACGGAGAAAGGTTCCGGTTGACCGTGGCCAGGCCGGCCCGGGCGACCCCCTTGGCGCGCGGCATGACGCCGTGCAGGGCCTTCGGGGCCTCCAGGCCCACACCGTGCGAGGTACCGCCCGCCACGACGACCAGGAAGCCGTCGGAGGCCGCCTTCTGCTGCCGGTAGCCGAAGCGGTCCCCCTTGGAGACGCGGGTGACGTCCAGGACGGCCCCGCGGTACTCGGTGGCGTCGTGGTCCCCGAGCCACAGCCGGGTCCCGATGCGGGCCCGGAAACGGGTCTGCGGGAACTGCTGCTGCAGTCGGGCGAGATCCTCGGCCTTGAGGTGGCTCACGAACATGGTGTGCAGCGGCAGCCGGGCCGCGCGCAGCCGGTCCATCCAGCCGATGACCTCCTCGACGGCGTCGGAGCCGTCGGTGCGGTCGAGCGGGAGGTGGATCGCGAAGCCCTCCAGGCGGACGTTCTCTATGGCGGCGTGCAACTGCGGCAGGTCCTGCTCGCTGATGCCGTGCCGCTTCATCGAGGACATCACCTCGATGACCACGCGGGCGCCCACGAGGCCGTAGACACCGTCGATGGACGACACCGACCGGATGACCCGGTCGGGCAGCGGAACGGGCTCCTCGCCGCGCCGGTACGGCGTCAGCACCAGCAGGTCACCGCCGAACCAGTCCTTGATCCGTGCGGCCTCGTAGGTCGTGCCGACGGCGAGGACGTCCGAGCCCAGCCGGGTGGCCTCCTCCGCCAGCCGCTCGTGCCCGAAGCCGTAGCCGTTGCCCTTGCAGACCGGGACGAGCCCCGGGAACTGCTCCTGCACGTGCTTGTGGTGCGCCCGCCAGCGCGCGGTGTCGACGTAGAGCGTGAGCGCCATGGCCGGACCCGGAACCTTTCTAGTGGCTGCGGTGTATCAGAGGTATGCGAGCTATTGAAGCGAACAGCGCGACGTCAGCGGCGCGACATGTAGATGTCGAGAGCCTTGTGGAGCAGCTTGTTGAGCGGGAAGTCCCACTCGCCGAGGTACTCGGCCGCCTGACCGCCCGTGCCCACCTTGAACTGGATCAGACCGAAGAGGTGGTCGGTCTCGTCCAGCGAGTCGGAGATGCCCCGCAGGTCGTAGACGGTCGCGCCGAGCGCGTAGGCGTCGCGCAGCATCCGCCACTGCATCGCGTTCGAGGGCCGGACCTCGCGGCCGATGTTGTCGGAGGCGCCGTAGGAGTACCAGACGTGGCCGCCGACGATCAGCATGGTCGCCGCCGACAGGTTCACACCCTCGTGCCGGGCGAAGTACAGCCGCATCCGGTTGGGGTCCTCGGTGTTGAGGGCCGTCCACATGCGCTGGAAGTACGACAGGGGGCGGGGCCGGAAGTGGTCGCGCACCGCGGTGATCTCGTACAGCCGCTGCCATTCCTCGAGGTCCTGGTAGCCGCCCTGGACGACCTCGACGCCGGCCTTCTCGGCCTTCTTGATGTTGCGGCGCCACAGCTGGTTGAAGTTCTTGTGGACCTCTTCCAGGGAGCGGTTCGCGAGCGGCACCTGGTAGACGTAGCGGGGCTGGACGTCACCGAAGCCGGCTCCCCCGTCCTCGCCCTGCTGCCAGCCCATGCGGCGCAGCTTGTCGGCGACCTCGAAGGCGCGCGGCTCGATGAAGTCGGCCTCGATGTCCCGCAGGCGCTTCACGTCCGGGTTCTGGATGCCCGCCTTGATGGAGGTGGCCTCCCAGCGCCGGATGATCACCGGCGGGCCCATCTTCACCGAGAAGGCGCCCTGGTGCTTGAGGTGCGCGAGCATCGGTTCCAGCCACTCGGTCAGATTCGGCGCGAACCAGTTGATGACCGGGCCCTCGGGCAGATAGGCGAGATAGCGCTTGATCTTGGGCAGCTGGCGGTAGAGGACGAGACCCGCGCCGACGAGCTCGCCGGTCTTCTCGTCGAACCAGCCGAGGCTCTCGGAGCGCCATTCCGCCTTGACGTCTGCCCAGGCAGGAACCTGCATGTGGCTCGCCGAGGGCAGGCTCTGGATGTATGCCAGATGCTGCTCGCGACTGATCGTCCTCAGGGTCAGGCTCATTCGGGGCGCTCCTCGGGCTGGTGTGTCCCCATGGGTACAGGGGCTCCGGCTCTCGCGCCGAAGCCTACTGCGCCTGGGGAGCGCCCCGGCTGGGCGCACGGAACCTGCGCCCCGGCTCAGAGGCCGCCGAGGCGTTCCGTGGTGCTTTGGGTGGTGTCGGGGGACGGTGCCCGTGGCGTCAGTTGATGACCCCGCCGAAGAGGCCGCCGTGCGCCATGCCGAGGAAGAACCCGACCGCGGCGGCGCCGAGGCCCAGGATCAGTCCGAAGCGCTCCCGTGTGGTCTCCGAGATCCACTGGCCGTACGCGCCGGTGAGGATGCCCACCAGGCCGGTCCAGGAGCTGAGCAGGTGCAGGTTGTCGAACATCGCCGTGACGAAGGCCGTGATGCCCAGCACCAGGGTCACCGCGAGCAGCGTGTCCTGGAGGGGGTGGGGCTTTCCGTCCGTGGCGAAAAGGCCTCCGGCGGTGTTGGGTCGCATTGCCTGTGCCATAGGGCACCTCCTGCGGAAGGCGGCGCATCGTAGCGCCATACACACCCGATGTGTACAGAGTGACCGCCCCCGGGGCCGGATTTCAACCGGAAGCCGGTGTGCGGGTAGTCTGTACCGTCTGCACGGTGTCTGCCCATGTCACGACCGGGACTACCGCGAGGAAGCCCCGATTGTCAGTGGCGGCCGATACCGTTGCGTACGCATCACAACCCTCCTGCCACGGAACGACCGTGGCCGTTGAGTCCAAAGGAGGTGGGTTCCACATGCGTCACTACGAGGTGATGGTCATCCTCGACCCCGATCTGGAGGAGCGCGCTGTCGCCCCCCTGATCGAGAACTTCCTCTCCGTCGTCCGTGAGGGCAACGGCAAGGTGGAGAAGGTCGACACCTGGGGCCGTCGTCGGCTCTCGTACGAGATCAAGAAGAAGCCCGAGGGCATCTACTCGGTCATCGACCTGCAGGCCGAGCCTGCGGTCGTCAAGGAGCTCGACCGCCAGCTGAACCTGAACGAGTCGGTCCTCCGGACCAAGGTCCTCCGCCCCGAGACCCACTGAGCTCTCCCGCTCAGTTGATCCCGGGATCCGAGTAGCAGCAGCAACCAAGCAGCCAGAGCAAACCCGCCGAGAGGTTCCCCATGGCAGGCGAGACCGTCATCACGGTCGTCGGCAATCTTGTCGACGACCCCGAGCTGCGCTTCACCCCTTCCGGTGCGGCGGTCGCGAAGTTCCGTGTCGCGTCCACCCCCCGCACCTTCGACCGTCAGACGAACGAGTGGAAGGACGGCGAGAGCCTGTTCCTGACCTGCTCGGTCTGGCGTCAGGCGGCGGAGAACGTCGCCGAGTCGCTCCAGCGAGGCATGCGCGTCATCGTGCAGGGCCGGCTGAAGCAGCGGTCCTACGAGGACCGTGAGGGCGTCAAGCGCACGGTCTACGAGCTGGACGTCGAGGAAGTCGGCGCCAGCCTGCGCAGTGCCACGGCCAAGGTCACCAAGACGGCCGGTGGTGCCGGTCGTGGTGGCCAGGGCGGTTACGGCGGCGGTGGAGCCGGCGGCCAGGGTGGCGGCGGCTGGGGCGGCGGCCCCGGCGGCGGTCAGCAGGGCGGCGGCGCTCCTGCCGACGACCCGTGGGCGACCGGCGCTCCCGCCGGTGGCAACCAGGGCGGCGGTGGCGGCGGCTGGGGTGGAAACTCCGGCGGCGGCGGTGGCGGCGGCTACTCGGACGAGCCCCCCTTCTAGGCCTCGGGCCGAGGGGTGGGTCGTACCCACACTTCTTGATCACACAGGAGAAACACCATGGCGAAGCCGCCTGTGCGCAAGCCTAAGAAGAAGGTCTGCGCTTTCTGCAAGGACAAGGTCCAGTACGTGGACTACAAGGACACGAACATGCTGCGGAAGTTCATTTCCGACCGCGGCAAGATCCGTGCCCGCCGCGTGACCGGCAACTGCACGCAGCACCAGCGTGACGTCGCCACGGCCGTGAAGAACAGCCGTGAGATGGCGCTGCTGCCCTACACGTCCACCGCGCGATAAGGGAAGGGTGACCGACTAATGAAGATCATCCTCACCCACGAGGTCTCCGGCCTCGGTGCCGCGGGCGACGTCGTCGACGTCAAGGACGGTTACGCTCGTAACTACCTGATCCCGCGGAACTTCGCGATCCGTTGGACCAAGGGTGGCGAGAAGGACGTCGAGCAGATCCGTCGTGCTCGCAAGATCCACGAGATCCAGACCATCGAGCAGGCCAACCAGGTGAAGGCCCAGCTCGAGGGCGTCAAGGTCCGCCTGGCCGTCCGCTCCGGCGACGCCGGTCGTCTCTTCGGTTCCGTCACCCCGGCCGACATCGCGTCCGCGATCAAGGCTTCCGGTGGCCCCGAGGTCGACAAGCGCCGCATCGAGCTGGGCTCGCCGATCAAGACGCTGGGCGCTCACGAGACGTCCGTGCGTCTGCACCCCGAGGTTGCCGCCAAGGTCAACATCGAGGTCGTCGCGGCCTGATTGCTGCGCGTGGCTTGAGCAGTAGTGAGAGGGGCCGTACCTGTTGGGGTACGGCCCCTCTTGCTTGTCCTGGCGCCGTCGTGAAGGTCCCGGTGTTTCACGTGAAACGGGACGGGCTCACGGTGTTTCACGTGAAACGGTCAGCGGGTCGCCCCGGTGACGAGCCAGCGACCTGAGCGAGTGCGCAGCCAGAGCGTCAGCATGCGGATCAGCATCATCAGGGTCATCGCCGCCCACAGGGCCGTGAGACCGCCGTCCAGGGCGGGCACGAGGAGTGCTACCGGGGCGAAGGCGGCCAGGGTGATCACCATGGCCCAGGCGAGGTAGGGCCCATCGCCTGCACCCATCAGTACGCCGTCCAGGACGAAGACGACACCGCAGATCGGCTGGGAGAGCGCCACGATCACCAGAGCGGGCAGGGCGGTGTCCTTGACCGTGGAGTCACTGGTGAACAGGGGCAGGAACAGCGGTCGGGAGAGTACGACCAGGACGCCGAGAACAACCCCGACCGCGATGCCCCACTCGACCATCCGACGGCATGCCTGCCGGGCACCTTCGGTGTCGCCGGCTCCCAGATAGCGGCCGATGATGGCCTGCCCGGCGATGGCGATGGCGTCCAAAGCGAAGGCGAGCAGGCTCCACAGGGACAGAATGATCTGGTGGGCGGCGATGTCGGCGTCCCCCAGTCGGGCTGCAACGGCTGTCGCGATCATCAGGATCGCCCTCAGGGAAAGCGTGCGGACCAGCAGAGGTACACCGGCTTGGGCGGAGGCTCTGATCCCTGCGGCGTCAGGACGCAAGGAAGCGCCGTGCCTGCGGGCTCCTCGGACGACAACCACGAGATAGGCGGCCGCCATACCGCACTGGGCGATGACTGTGCCCCATGCAGAGCCCGCGATGCCGAGGTCGGCGCCGTAGACGAGGCCTGCGTTGAGAACGGCGTTGGCCACGAAGCCGGCGATGGCGACATAGAGAGGGGTCCTGGTGTCCTGCAGCCCGCGGAGTACCCCGGTCGAGGCGAGGACCACCAGCATGGCAGGGATGCCCAGGGCAGAGATGCGCAGATAGGTCGTGGCGTAGGGAGCCGCGGTGTCAGAGGCCCCGAAGAGTTCCACGATCGACGGGGCGGTGGGGAGGACGACGGCGATGACCGCTGCCCCGAGCAGCAGTGCCAGCCAGATGCCGTCCATGCCCTGACGGATCGCGGCCTGGAGATCGCCCGCTCCTACACGGCGGGCTACGGCGGCCGTAGTGGCGTAGGCGAGGAAGACGAAGACACTGACGGCCGTCATCAGAAGGGCTGAGGCGATGCCGAGACCGGCGAGTTGCGCAGTACCCAGATGGCCGACGATCGCGCTGTCGACCATGACGAAAAGGGGCTCGGCGACAAGCGCGCCGAAGGCCGGGACGGCGAGGGCGACGATCTCGCGGTCGTGCTGTCGCCGGGTGGCCTTGGGGGCCGCGGACGCCTGTGTCATGTGCATCAATCTAATCGTCCACAGGTAAGAGATGCAATCTGGATTGGACCCTTACTTGTGTTCGGGGGGTGTGCACAGCTGTGTACAGTTCGAACTGATCTTGAGCCGACCGGGAAAGTTTTTCTTCTGCACAGCCGGTGGACGGCGAAGCCGCAGGTCAAAGCCCCTCTTGGCGAATGAGGCAGAGCTTGTTCACAGGGCTGTCCACCGGGTCGTGCACAGGTTTTGTGGAGTTCTCCACAGCATCCGGGCGGTCGTCCACATGGCCTGTGGATAACCAGATTGGCTGACGGTGCCCGCGGGCCTACGGTGGTCCGGCGCCCGCTCCGTTCGTCGGCTGGGAAACCAGCACAAAACCGACGCGCCAGAACCGGAGTTGGGCGTCTCATTTGTCAGTGTCGTGCCGTAGAACTGAGAAGCACGGCGAGGTCCGCTCGGCGGACGGGAGGAGGTGGCTCGGTGAGTATTTCCGAGCCCTTGGACGACCCGTGGGCCGACAGCGGGCCCAGTGATCGTCTGCCTTCCTCGCGCCGCCGCGGCGACGGGGGCCGGGGGCGCGACGAGCAGCACGACCGCGGCAGGGACACCGGTGAATGGGACGGCGGAGGCACGGCCTTCGAGCGTGTCCCACCCCAGGACCTGGACGCCGAGCAGTCCGTCCTGGGCGGCATGCTCCTGTCCAAGGACGCCATCGCGGACGTCGTCGAGGTCCTCAAGGGCCACGACTTCTACAAGCCCGCCCACGAGACGATCTTCCAGGCGATCCTGGACGTCTACGCCAAGGGTGAGCCGGCCGACCCCATCACGATCGCCGCCGAGCTCACCAAGCGCGGCGAGATCAACAAGGTGGGCGGCGCATCGTATCTGCACACGCTCGTCCAGACCGTGCCGACGGCGGCGAACGCCGAGTACTACGCGGAGATCGTCCACGAGCGAGCCGTCCTGCGGCGCCTGGTCGAGGCGGGGACGCGCATCACCCAGATGGGATACGCGGCCGACGACGACGTCGACGAGATCGTCAACCGCGCCCAGGCCGAGATCTACGCGGTCACCGAGCAGCGCACCAGCGAGGACTATCTGCCGCTCGGCGACATCATGGAAGGCGCGCTCGACGAGATCGAGGCGATCGGCTCACGCAGTGGCGAGATGACCGGTGTGCCCACCGGCTTCACCGACCTCGACTCGCTCACCAACGGTCTGCACCCGGGACAGATGATCGTCATCGCGGCCCGCCCCGCCATGGGCAAGTCCACTCTCGCGCTGGACTTCGCCCGCGCGGCCTCGATCAAGCACAACCTGGCCAGCGTCATCTTCTCCCTCGAAATGGGGCGCAACGAGATCGCGATGCGCCTTCTGTCGGCCGAGGCGCGGGTGGCCCTGCACCACATGCGCTCGGGCACCATGACGGACGAGGACTGGACCCGCCTGGCGCGCCGGATGCCCGAGGTGTCCTCCGCCCCGCTCTACATCGACGACTCCCCGAACCTGTCGATGATGGAGATCCGCGCGAAGTGCCGGCGGCTGAAACAGCGCAACGACATCAAGCTCGTGATCATCGACTATCTCCAGCTGATGCAGGCCGGTGGTTCCAAGCGCTCCGAGAGCCGGCAGCAGGAGGTCTCGGACATGTCCCGTAACCTCAAGCTCCTGGCCAAGGAGCTGGAGGTCCCGGTGATCGCGCTCTCGCAGCTCAACCGTGGTCCCGAGCAGCGCACGGACAAGAAGCCCATGGTGTCCGACCTGCGTGAGTCGGGCTCCATCGAGCAGGACGCCGACATGGTGATCCTGCTGCACCGTGAGGACGCCTACGAGAAGGAGTCACCCCGCGCGGGCGAGGCGGACATCATCGTGGGCAAGCACCGTAACGGCCCCACGGCGACGATCACCGTCGCCTTCCAGGGCCACTACTCGCGCTTTGTGGACATGGCCCAGACCTGACGCGGGTGCCTCTCTGGGGCGTTCGTTGCCGGAAGAGCTCCGCACCCCGGGCCTAAAGAAGTCGACGCCCGCGTCCCCCACGGGATGGACTGGGGGCATGACGACATCTCAGGAAGAGCTGCTTCCCGGTACACGCCGGGCGCTGCTGCACCGTATCGCCGTGGCCCAGGCGGAGGGGAGGGCGCCCTCGCTGGTCGCGGCGGTCGTGCGGGACGGACGAACCGTGTGGGGCGGTGCGCGCACCTCGGTGGACGGGCACGGACCTGACGAGAACGTGCAGTACCGCATCGGCTCGATCACCAAGACCTTCACCGCCGTCCTCGTCCTGCGACTGCGTGACGAGGGGCTGATCGACCTCGGTGACCCGCTGGAGAAGCACGTACCCGGTACGGGAGCGGGGGAGGTCACCGTCGCCGAACTTCTGGCTCACACCGGCGGGTTGGCGGCCGAGTCCCCGGCGCCCTGGTGGGAGCGCTCCTCGGCGGAGCTGCGTCCCGAACTCGCCGATGTACTGGGCGAGCAGCCCTTCCTGCACCCGGTGGGACGTCTCTTCCACTATTCGAACCCCGGTTACACCCTGCTGGGGGCGCTCGTCGAGAAGGTGCGCGGGGCGCCGTGGGAGGAGGTGCTGCGGCGGGAAGTTCTGGCACCTCTGGGGCTCGACCGCACGAGTGTCCGTCCCCAGGCACCGCATGCGGGCGGCTGGGCGGTGCATCCGTGGGCCGATGTGATGCTGCCCGAGCCGGCCGAGGACCTCGGGCGGATGGCTCCGGCCGGCCAACTCTGGTCCACAGCGGCGGACTTGGCCCGCTTTGCGGTCTTCCTGACGAACGGTGACGACCGGGTGCTGTGCGCGGAGACGGTGCGTGAGATGCGCACACCCGCAGCACCGGCCGGGGTGGGGGAGCTCGCCGACGGTGCCACGTACGGGCTCGGGTTGCAGATCCAGCACCGGGACGGGCGGCTGCTCGTGGGCCATTCCGGGTCACTGCCGGGCTTTCTCGCGAATCTCACGATCAGCGTGGCGGACGATGTCGCCGCGGTCGTGCTGGCCAACTGCACCTCCGGTCCGCTGCTGTCCGTCGTGGGATCCGATCTCGTACGGATCGTCGCCGAGGCCGAGCCCAGGATCCCCGAGCCGTGGCGACCGATGCGCGAGGCCGAGACGCCCGCTCTGGAGCTGGCGGGTCAGTGGTACTGGGGAACGAACGGATTCGCCCTACGGCTGACGGCGGATGGACTCGTCTCGCTGGAGCCCTTGTCGGGCGCAGGCCGGCGCTCGCGATTCCGGGCCAACGGCGACGGCACCTGGACCGGTCTGGAGGGTTACTTCAACGGGGAGGTTCTGAAGGCCGTACGGCGGTCTGACGGAACCGTGGACCACCTGGACCTCGGTTCGTTCGTGTTCACCCGGCAGCCGTACGACCAGGGGTCGTCCGTGCCTGGGGGTGTGGATCCGGAGGGATGGCGGGGCATCGGGTAGACGGCGCCCTGACCGATGGACCGGGAGGCGTCCGGTTTCACGTGAAACCGGACGCCTCCGGCGTAGAGAGGAAACAGTCCACGAGCCGGTCACAGGGCCAGCTTGAAGCCCACGTGTGAGGCTGTGAAACCGAGCCGTTCGTAGAAGCGGTGGGCGTCCGTGCGGGTGTTGTCCGACGTCAGCTGCACCAGCCGGCAGTTCTGGCGGCGGGATTCCTCGATCGCCCACTCGATGAGTCGCGACCCGAGGCCACTGCCACGCTCGTCGGCGTGGATGCGCACCCCCTCGATGATCGATCTGGTGGCACCGCGCCGGGACAGGCCCGGAACGACGGTGAGCTGGAGCGTGCCGACCACCCGGTGCTCTCGTGTGGCGACGACCAGATGCTGGTTCGGGTCGGAGCTGAGGCGTTCCAGCGCCGCCAGGTAGGGGGCCAGGTCGTCCGGGGACTCGCGCTGGGCGCCCAAGGGGTCGTCGGCGAGCATGCCGACGATCGCGGGAATGTCGTCCGCCGTAGCGTGCCGAATCTCAAGATCTCCCATGTCCGCACCCTATGCGGGGACCTGGTGCGAGCACGCCGCAGGTGCCCGGAGGCATTCCAGACCCGTACGAGTGGGGCGAGTTCGGGGGTGCCTCCTCCGTCCTGTGCCGTACGCGGCAGGAGCGAACCTAAATTGCCGTCGCTTGCAAATATAGAGCGTCTGCAATTATTGTGAGGGTGCGCAACATGCTCATGCAATCGTCTGGAAGGTGTCACCCCCCATGCCGCTCGCGCTCCTGGCTCTCGCGATCGGGGCCTTCGGAATCGGAACGACCGAGTTCGTGATCATGGGGCTGCTGCCCGAGGTCGCGGACGACTTCGGGGTCTCCATCCCCACCGCCGGGTTCCTGGTCACCGGCTACGCGCTCGGTGTCATGTTCGGCGCCCCGCTGATGACCGCCCTCGGCACCAAGATCTCCCGCAAGCGGATGCTGATGCTGCTGATGGGCCTGTTCATCGTGGGCAACCTGCTCTCCGCCCTGGCCCCGGCCTTCACCGTCATGCTCATCGGCCGCGTGGTCGCCTCCCTCGCCCACGGAGCCTTCTTCGGGATCGGCTCAGTCGTCGCCGCGGACCTGGTGGCACCGCACAAGAGGGCCGGAGCCATCGCGATGATGTTCACCGGCCTGACCGTCGCCAACGTCGTGGGCGTCCCGCTGGGCACACTGATCGGCCAGAGTGCGGGCTGGCGTCTCACCTTCGCGATCGTCGCGGGCCTCGGTGTCGTCGGCCTGATCGGCATCGCCAGGCTCGTCCCGGAGGTTCCCCGGCCGGAGGGCGTGCATCTGCGTCACGAACTGGCCGCCTTCAAGAACGCCCAGGTGCTGCTCGCCATGGCGATGACCGTCCTCGGCTTCGGCGGTGTCTTCGCGGCCATCACCTACATCGCCCCGATGATGACCCACGTGGCAGGCTTCGCCGACGGCTCGGTGACCTGGCTGCTGGTCCTCTTCGGCCTGGGTATGGTCGGCGGCAACCTCATCGGCGGCAAGTACGCCGACCGCGCCCTGATGCCCATGCTGTACGTCTCCCTGGGCGCCCTGGCTGTCGTGCTCGCGCTTTTCACGGTCACCGCGCATCACAAGCTGCTGGCCGGCGTCACGATCGCTCTCATCGGCGCCCTGGGCTTCGCCGCCGTACCGCCGCTCCAGAAGAGGGTCCTCGACCATGCGCACGAGGCACCGACGCTCGCCTCGGCCGTCAACATCGGTGCCTTCAACCTCGGCAACGCCCTCTCCGCCTGGCTCGGCGGCCTGGTCATCTCGGCCGGCTTGGGCTACACCGCCCCCAACTGGGTGGGCGCCGCCCTGGCCGCGGCTGCCCTGCTCCTCGCCTTCCTCTCGGCCGCGCTGGAGCGCCGTGACAACGCTCCGAGCGTCGTGGTCGCAGGAGCGACACCCGCTGACCAGCGGTCCGCCGTGCACCACTGACGCATGACCCGCAGCCGCGCGTGACGACGGCGCCGGTGCCCCGCAGTTCGGGGCACCGGCGCCGTCGTACAGCTGTGTCTCAGAGCGCGGCCACGGTCAGTGGGGCGAACCGGCGGCTCCAGTCGCCGGGCAGCTCGGGGATCCCGTACGTCATGACCGAGTTGAAGGCGACCGACGCCAGACCGCGTTCCTTGGCCCAGCCCCGCAGCTCTTCGTGACGTACGTCGATGTCGGTGCGCAGCGGGCGGTCGGTGCCGGCGGCGAGCGACGTGAGGAGCGCCTGGGCCGTCTCGGTGTCACGGGCGACAAGCGGGCCCACCACATGGGTGTCCATGTTGGGCCAGGCGGCGGCGTACCCGATGATCCGGCCGTTCTCCTCGGCGACGCGGAACTGGTCGGCGAAGGCGGGCAGCCGGGTGATGAGGTGCGTGCGATCCGTGCCGAGCACCTCCTCGTCGAGCCGGAGAATCGCGGAGAGGTCCTCGGCACCTGCCGCACGCGTGCTCACCGTCGGCGCCGGACTACCCGGGGTGAACTGGCCGCGGAGCATCTCCGCCCGGCCAGTGACCTTGAAGCCCAGTTCCTCGTACAGCGGGCGGCCGTACGGCGTCGCGTGAAGAGTCAGTGGGGTGGTGCCCATCGCGGAGAGAATGTGGCGCATGAGCCGGCGGCCGATGCCCTGTCGGGCGTGCCGTTCGGCGACCAGCACCATCCCGATCGCTCCCAGATCGGGCTCGCTGTAGGGCCCGTACTCCGTGACCACACATGCGGTGACGAGCCCTCCGGCGGGGTCGTCGATGCCGTAACCCTTTCCGGCCGTGAGGAGGAGGCCCCACTTGTGCTCCTCGCGTGGCCACCCCCGGTCCTCGGACAAGTCCGCGCAGGCGGTGAGATCGCGAAGCGTCAGACGACGGATGGGGAGAGCGGCAAGAGAAGGAGTAGGCACGCAGGTCAGGCTGTCCGACACGGCCCCTCGGCGTCCACCGGTTTCCCGGGGTGTGTAGAAGCTTTTGGCCATGTCGTAGCCAAGCGCGCACCGCGCGATCAGATGCCGGGTGTTTCACGTGAAACATCGGAGAACGGCGACCGTCCGACGATCGGCCGAAGGTGCACGATGTCTCACCGGTCTCTTGAACACGAGCCTTCGCCGGACCACTAGCCTCAAGCACATGCCGCGACTTCATCTCTTCGACATGGACGGCACTTTGCTGCACGGGACCAGTGCGCCCGTGCAGATTTCCCGACAGCTCGGACTCGAGGCCGAGACGGTGGCACTCGACCAGGCGATCGGGGCTGGACTGATAGGGCCGCCCGAATACGCGCAGCAGGTGTACGCGTTGTGGGCATCCCTGACGGAGGCACACGTCGCCGCGGCCTTCCAAGATGCTCCGTGGCTGGCCCGCATCCGTGAGGTCTGGGCGGAAATCAGGGAGCAGGGGGACTACTGCGCGGTCGTATCGCTCTCACCGTCCTTCTTCGTGGAACGGCTCACCAGTTGGGGAGCACATGCCACGTACGGGTCCCGGTTTCCGGCTGTCCCCTTCACTGAGCCCATGGACCCTGCCGGAGTGCTCAGCGCCGCCGCCAAGGTGTTGATCGCTGACCGCTTGTGCGCGCAGTTCGGCGTGACGAGAGCCGATTGCGTCGCCTATGGCGACTCATCTTCCGACAGGGACCTGTTCGCCGCGGTACCGATCTCGGTCGCGGTCAATGCGGACCAGCACCTGTCCGATATCTCGACCCACTCCTACAGGGGCATGGATCTGTGGGAAGCCTATGAATTGGTGCGCCACGCACGGTAATCCGCACCGGGGGTGCGAACCCTGGGCGGCAGCGAGCGGGGCAATGCAGCCTAACGGGACGGAGAGATCGAAGACCTGCATTCGTGGGTATGCGGTCGGCGCATTCGTGCGCAGTGGGACGCTGCGGTGAGGGTGCTGTGGGGGTCGTGACGCCCAGGGGGAAAGCAAGCCGTCTGCGGGGGAAAGCAGGCAACTTCCGACCGAGGAATTGCGCAGACCGACCGAAAGATGTTCGAGGCGAGGCACACCATGGACGCTCCGACCGGCACGCCGGCCGACGACGGCACTTCCGGGGGCGGGGCCGGCTGGTTCTCTTCCGACAGCCGGCCGACGTCGGAGGCCGACCGAGGAGCGGCTGCACCTGCCGGGAAAGCAGAGTTCGCGGGCCTGCCCCCGACGGACCAGCCGCCCTCCCCGGACGCCGTCCGTATCCGCCGGACCATGGCCGAGGTCGCGCCCGTCGCGGAGCAGGTCACGTCGTATTTCTACGCGCTGCTCTTCGTACGCCACCCCTATCTGCGCCCGTTGTTCCCCGCCGCCATGGACGCCCAGCGGGACCGCCTGCTCAGGGCGCTGCTGACGGCGGCCGAGCTCATCGACAACACCGCGGCACTGGAGGACTACCTGGAGAACCTCGGGCGCGGCCATCGCAAGTACGGCACTCGCGCCGAGCACTACCCGGCGGTCGGGGAGTGCCTCATCGGCGCATTGAGCAGGTATGCCTCCAGCAGCTGGGACACGGAGACCGAAGCGGCCTGGGTCCGGGCGTACACGACGATCTCGCAGATGATGATCGACGCGGCGGCCGCGGACGAACTGCGCGCTCCGGCCTGGTGGCACGCGGAGGTGGTGTCGCACGACCTGCGAACCCCGGACGTCGCCGTCGTCACGGTCCGGCCCGACCAGCCCTATCCGTTCCTCGCCGGCCAGTACGCAAGCCTGGAGACGCCGTGGTGGCCGCGCATATGGCGGCACTATTCGTTCGCCTCGGCGCCCCGCTCGGACGGGCTTCTGTCGTTCCACGTGAAGGCCGTCCCCGCGGGTTGGGTCTCCGGTGCCCTCGTGCACCGGGCCCGCCCGGGGGACATCATCCGGCTCGGTCCGCCCAGTGGGTCCATGACCGTGGACCACACCACCGACAGCGGACTGCTCTGCCTGGGCGGCGGTACCGGGATAGCTCCGATCAAGGCGCTGGTCGAGGACGTGGCCGAACACGGCGCACGGCGCTCGGTCGAGGTGTTCTACGGAGCCCGCACCGACAACGACCTGTACGACATCGACACGATGCTCAGGCTCCAGCAGTCCCACCCGTGGCTGTCGGTCCGGGCCATCGTCGATCAGCAGGCCCGTCTCCAGCTCCCGGACGCCATTCGCGCGTACGGCCCGTGGCACGAGTACGAGGCCTACCTCTCGGGCCCGCCGGGCATGATCCGCAGCGGTGTGGACACGCTCAGGTCCATCGGGATCCCCTCGGAACGCATACGTCACGACTCCGTGGAGGAACTCGTCCTGGCCCGGTGACCCGGTGAGAGTCAGCCCAGGTCCGGTGCGTGCATGGCCCGTACGCCCTCGATGTTGCCGTCCAGATAGTGGCGCAGGGACAGCGGAACCAGGTGGACGGAGGCGATCCCGACGCGGGTGAACGGCACCCGGACGATCTCGTACTCCCCGACCGGCTCGTCCACTTCGGGTCCGTGCCGCAAGGACGTGTCCATCGACTCCAGGTGGCAGACGAAGAAGTGCTGCACCTTGACTCCGGTCGCCCCGCCATCGTCGCCGATGTGCTCGACAGTGTCCACGAAGCAGGGGACCACGTCGGTGATCTTCGCGCCGAGCTCCTCGTACACCTCGCGGTGCAGGGCGTCGACGACGGTCGTGTCCGTCGGCTCGACTCCACCGCCGGGAGTCAGCCAGTAAGGATCCATGCCGGGTTTGGTGCGCTTGATCAGGATCAGATCATCGCCGTCGAGCAGGACGGCACGGGCGGTGCGCTTGACCACGGGTCGGACGGTCATGGGGGGTATGTGGCCCGGATGGTTCCACGTGAAACATCGCTTGGTGTCACCGGTCGGGCTCCCTGCGTGAAATGCATGAAACCCCTGCTCAGCACCAGTCGGCAGCCGCCCGCAGCAGCCATTCGTGCGCCCGCGCGATATGCGGCATGGCCAGTGTCCCGGTGCGCACCACCAGGAAGTAGGTGCGCAGGGGCGGCACGGCGGGCTCGTGCAGCGCGACGACGTCCCCCCGCCCCAGGGCGTCCGCACACAGATAGCGCGGCAGTACCGCGAGCCCGGCGCCCGCGACCGCGCAGGCAAGGACGGCACGCAGGTCGGGGACGACGACGGTGCCCGGTGCGGCCGGGCGGGAATCGAAGACGGAGGCCCAGTAGCGGGAGACGAAGGGCAGCGATTCGTGCACCTCGATCACGGGGACGTCTTCGAACACGGGCGCTCGCTTGACGGCGGGAAGGGTCCTGGTCTCGTCTCCCGCCCCGAGCCGTCCGGCCCAGCCCGGGGCGGCGATCAGGACGTGTTCCTCGTCGCAGAGCGTGCTCGCGGTGAGCAGCGCACCCCGCGGACGGGCCGTGCTGATGGCCAGATCGTGATGTCCGGCGGCCAGCCCCTCCAGGGTCTCCTCGGCGTTCCCGAAGGAGACGCGCAGGGCGAAGCCCTGGCCGTCCTCGCCGGTCAGTTCGGTGAGAGCGGGAAGCGCCCGCTCGGCCGTGAACTCGGGAGGCCCCGCGAGATGCAGCGTGCGCAGCGACGACTCGTCGTCGAGGCCGGTCTCGGTGATCTCCACCAAGGCGTCGAGATGTGGTGCGGCCTTGTGGGCGAGTTCGTCGCCGATGCTCGTAGGAGTCACGCCGCGGGCCTGCCGTAAGAACAGGGGGCGGCCCAACTGCCGTTCCAGGGTGCGGATCTGCGAGGTGACGGCCGGCTGCGACAATCCGAGCAGGGCGGCGGCGCGGGTGAAGGAACCGGCCCGGTGCACCGTCACGAAGGTGCGCAGCAAGGCCAGATCCATGGTGACGTCCCCTTCCCTGCCCCTTTCCCGGCCCCGAGGCAAGGGCCCAACTATAAATATGTCGATAGGTCTCTGTCGCTACTGTGATTGGACACTGACACAGAGTCAACTAGCCTTGTTCGCGCGGTTCTTCGCGCGCGGAACCGGGGCGGTCCGAGCCACGAGGGGGGAGGCTCGGACCGTCCGTCGTACGTAGCCCGGCATGGCCGCGCGGCGCCATGAGAATGCCTGCCGGGGCGGTCAGCCGGCCGACTCGTCCAGGGCACGCAGTACATCCGCCACGAGGTCCTCGGGATCCTCGGCGCCGACGGAGAAACGGATGAAGCCCTCCGGCACGTCGTCCCCGCCCCAGCGCCGACGCCGCTCGGCCGTGGAGCGCACCCCGCCGAAGCTCGTCGCGTCGTCCACGAGCCGCAGGGCGTCGAGGAAACGGTCGGCACGCGTGTGCGTGGGCAGCGTGAAGGACACCACGCATCCATAGCGGCGCATCTGCTGCGAGGCGATCTTGTGCGAGGGGTCCTCGGGCAGCCCCGGGTAGCGCAGCCCGGTCACCTCGGGCCGCTCCCGCAGGGCCCGGGCGAGCACGAGAGCGGTCGCGTTCTGCCGGTCGACCCGCATCTGGAGCGTGGCGATCGAGCGATGGGCGAGCCAGGCCTCCATGGGCCCGGCGATCGCCCCGACGATCTTCCGCCAGCGGCGTACGGCGTCCATGGCCTCGCCCTCGCGACCGGTGACGTATCCGAGGAGGACGTCTCCGTGCCCCGTCAGCTGCTTGGTGCCGCTGGCCACGGAGAAGTCCGCGCCGAGCTCCAGCGGGCGCTGTCCGAGCGGTGTGGCGAGCGTGTTGTCGACGGCGACGAGCGCACCGCGCGCGTGTGCCGCCTCGACGAGCCGCCGGATGTCGCACACGTCGAGACCGGGGTTGGACGGGCTCTCGATCCACAGCAGCCGCGCCCCGTCGAGGACGTCGAGCTGGGCGTCACCGCCGGTCGGCGCGGTGCGCACCTCGATGCCGTACGCCTCCAGCTGGGCGCGGATCAGCGGCAGCACCTGGTAGCCGTCGCTGGGCAGGACGACCGTGTCCCCGGCACGCAGCTGCGAGAAGAGCACGGCGGAGATGGCGGCCATGCCCGAGGCGAAGACCAGGGTCTCCACGCCGTCCCGCCCCGGCGCCTCCAGCTCACCGATGGCCCGCTCCAGCAGGCTCCAGCTCGGGTTGGTGTCGCGGCCGTAGGTGTACGGGCCGTCGACCTCCCCCGGCAGATGGAAGTGGGCGGCGAAGGTCGGTCCGGGCAGGGTCGGTTCGTTCTTGACCGCCTCGGGCAGTCCGGCCCGCACCGCGCGCGTGCCCTCCCCCTGGTCCGCAGCCCTCTCGCTCATGCCACCCGTCCTTCCGTCTGTTCGCGCACCGCGGCGAGCAGACCCTCGCTCGCCGCCTCCACCATCTCAAGACACTCCTCGAAGCCGTCGAGGCCCCCGTAGTACGGGTCCGGGACGTCGAGGTCGGCGCCCGCGGCGGGATCGTACGAACGCAGCAGCCGTACCTTCCCGGCGTCCTCCGGGGTGGGCGCGAGACGCCGCAGTGTCTTCAGATGGCCGGCGTCGAGGGCGACGACGAGATCGAGGCGGGAGAACCAGGAGCGCTGGAACTGCCGGGCCGTGTGGGTGCCGTCGTAGCCGTGCTCCTCGAGGACGGACACCGTGCGCGGATCCGCGCCGTCGCCCTCGTGCCAGCCGTCCGTACCGGCACTGTCGACCTCGACCAGGCCGTTCAGGCCGGCTTCCGCGATGCGCGCGCGGAAGACCGACTCGGCGATCGGGGAACGGCAGATGTTGCCCGTGCAGACGAAACAGACGCGGTAGGTCATGCCACCTCAGTCCTCGTCGGGCAGGACGACGTGCAGGGCCCAGGACACGATCGAGATGATCAGGCCGCCCAGGACGGCGGTCCAGAAGCCCTCGACATGGAAGCTCAGGTTGAGCACGTCGGAGAGCCACGAGGTCAGCAGCAGCATCAGTGCGTTGACGACCAGCGTGAACAGGCCGAGCGTCAGGATGAACAGAGGGAAGGTCAGGACCTTCACGACCGGCTTGACCAGCCAGTTCACCAGACCGAAGACCAGGGCGACGAGGATCAGCGTCCAGACCTTCTTGCCGGTGCTGTCACCGGTCAGGGTGATCTTGTCGAGCAGCCAGACGGCGACCGCCAGAGCACCCGCGTTGGCGATCGTCTTGACTAGGAAATTCTTCATGTGTCTGATCGTGGCAGAAGAGATCGGTCATGGGCACTGACGAGGGCGGACTTAGTCGATGAAGGCATTCCGGTTGGATGAACTGGAGGCGGAGCGGGCCGCCAACGACGGCGCCTACCTCCAGTTCCTGCGGGAGCGGAACATGTCGGTCGGCCTGTACGCACTCGACGCCGGGGCGCAGGACCCGCAGCAACCGCACCGTCAGGACGAGGTCTACTTCGTGGTCAGCGGGCGCGCGGCGATCACCGTGGGCATGGAGACCACCCAGGTGGCGCGGGGCAGCGTGGTGTACGTGCCGGCCGGTGTCGCCCACAAGTTCCACCACATCACCGAGGACCTCAGGGTCATGGTGGTGTTCTCTCCCCCCGAGAGCTGACCTGGGATCTCGGGGTTCCCTAGGGGATCAGTCAGGGGAGGACAAGGGGTGCGAAGCCCCCGCGGCGACACCTCGCGGCCCTAGCATCGACTGCAGGACATTGGTGGATCCGGTACCAGAGGGGCCGGACAGTGCCGGACTGCAGAGAGGTAAGTGCGATGGGAGAGATCTTCGCGGGGCTGCCGTGGTGGGTGAAGTGGATCGCGGTGCCGGTCATCGCCCTGGTCGTGTTCGGCGGGCTGATAGCCACGGTCGTCGGCTTCGTCATCGGCCTGCTCTTCAAGCTGCTGGTCTTCGTGGCCCTGGTCGGCGGACTCGTCTACGTCGTACGGAAGTTCATGTCGAGCTCCTCGTCGCGCAGCGACTGGTGAGCGTGCGGGGCGGGCGGGGCGACCGGTAACAGGAATCCCCTGTTCCCTCGGGCGAGGGAAGTTTCCCGGACGGGCCGTATACGTGCGGTGGCGGACCGTTAAAGTCCGGAACTCGACGCGGGGACGACCCCGCGAGCGGAGTACACCCCCTCCCGTGTTCCCCGCACGGGCTGCCCCCCTCGCGCTCCGGGAGTGCCCCTTGGCCACGGTTGACACCGCACCCGCACAGATCGACGCCCGCTCGACGACGCCACCGAGTCGGCCGACGCCTCCGACCCAGCCGACGGCTTCGGTACGGCCGACGGTTCCTGGAAGCCCGGCAGCTCCCGCTCAGCCGGGAGGGTCGACGCGGCCCACAGAGCCCACCGGACGGGCCACTCCTGCTCAGTCGCCGGCCCCGGCCACGGTCCCGGCAGGGGCGTCGGCTCCCGAGCAACCGTCCGCTTCCGCCCGGCCGACGGCGCCGGTCGGGGCTTCGGCCCCCGTGCAGCCCGCGACCTCCGTACGACCGTCAGCCCCCGTCCAGCGGCACGCGGCCCCCTCCTGCGAAGCTGCCGATCAGTCTCACTCGGCGACCCTGATCGGGTCTGTGCAGCGCGCGATGCGCCTGCTCGAATCCGTCGCACAGCACGAGTACGGAGCCCCCGCCAAACAACTCGCCCGCGAGACCGGGCTGGCCCTCCCCACGGCGTACCACCTGCTGCGCACCCTCGTGCACGAGGGCTATCTGCACCGCGACAAGGGCCTGTTCTTCCTCGGGGAGGCGGCTGAGCGGCTGAGCAGCAGCGGAGCCGAGCAGAAACGTCGCAGCACCGTCGTCGAGGCGCTGGCGCACTGGCGCGACCTGATCGGCGTCCCGGTGTACTACGCGCAGTACCGCGACGGCGAGATCGAGGTCCTCTGTGTCTCCGAGAGTCCGGGAAACCCGGCGGTCGAGGAGTGGGCCGACTTCCGCGAGACCGGGCACGCACACGCCATCGGGCAGTGTCTGCTGTCCCAGCTCGACGACGAGGCCCGGCGCGACCACCTCGACCGGTATCCCGTGCAGTCCCTCACGCCGTACACCGTGCGCGACGGCCACAGTCTGCTCCGGCGTCTCGAACGGACGGCACGGATGGGACCGGTGATCGAGCGTCAGGAGTACGCCCTGGGGGCCGTGTGCGCGGCGATTCCGATCACCGTGGGTAACGCTGCGGCGACGATGGCCATCTCTCTGCCCGCCCATCAGGCGGGCCGGTTGTTGGCCGCCACCCAGCAATTGCAAGAAGAAATCGGTCGCTTGATGGGCTCGCTGGCGATCTCTATCAGTATCTGAAAACTCACTCCTTGTGATCTGTCGTGCACGTTCAGCAAGATGCCACCAGTGTCAGAGGGTTCATTCCGGCCAATGAAGGCAGATGACGGGGTAGGCGATGCGCGAGACCGTACAAGCAGAGGTCATGATGAGCTTTCTCGTCTCCGAGGAGCTCTCCTTCCGCATTCCCGTGGAGCTGCGCTATGAGGCCTGCGATCCTTACGCGGTCAGGCTCACCTTTCACCTCCCGGGCGATGCCCCGGTGACCTGGGCTTTCGGCCGCGAGCTGCTGATCGACGGGGTGGGCAGGCCCTGCGGGGAGGGCGATGTGCGGGTCGCGCCCGCCGGTTCCGACCTGCTGGGCGACGTCCTGATCAGGCTTCAGGTGGGCGGTGACCAGGCCCTGTTCCGCTCGTCGACGGCGCCGATCATCGCGTTCCTCGACCGCACCGACAAGCTGGTTCCGCTGGGCCAGGAGGCGGCACTGGCCGATTTCGACACCCATCTCGACGAGGCGCTGGACCGGATCCTGGCGGAGGAACAGAGCGCGGGCTGACCCCTTGACGCCCTGACGGCAACGAGGTGGCGGAACGCTTCATCGATAGGACGGGAGGGTGCAGGAACGCTTCTGCCCCGGCCTGCGCCGGGTTCGCGAGGGCGCTCCGACGGAGTTCTGCGGTGGGCGTGCCCCAGGAGGACTCTGGACTGGGCACTGAGAACCGATCACCGGACCCCTGCGGTCAGGGGAGCCAGGAGGTGGCGCCGACCCCGGCCCAACCCCTGGGCGTCCCCGTGACATCAGCGCCTGCGCCGCCGCCCCTTGCCACCACGCCCGGCCGCCGGACGGCTGTCGGCCGTGCCCGCGCTCACGCTGGTCGCCGGGGCCGGCACCGACGCCCCCGCCGTCTCTACGCCCGGTCGGTCGGCCGAGACCACGAGGGCCGCGAGGGCCGTGGTGACCGGCACCGAGGCGACAAGGCCGATCGAGCCGACCAGCGTGCGCACGATCTCCTCCGCGACCAACTCGCTGTTGGCGACGGTCCCCACGCTGGACTGCGCGATGGAGAAGAGCAGCAGCAGCGGCAGCGCGGCACCGGCGTAGGCGAGGACGAGCGTGTTGACGACGGATGCGATGTGGTCGCGGCCGATCCGGATACCCGCGCGGTACAGCCCGCGCCAGCCCATCGTCGGGTTGGCCTCGTGCAGCTCCCAGACCGCCGAGGTCTGCGTGACCGTCACGTCGTCGAGGACACCGAGCGAGCCGATGATGACGCCGGCGAGCAGCAGACCGCTCATGTCGATCGTCGGATAGAGCCCGTGGATGAGCCCGGTGTTGTCGTCCGTGTTGCCGGTCAGCGCGGCCCAGTCGATGAACGCCGAGCCGAGGACGCCGATCAGCAACAGGGAGATCAACGTGCCCAGCACCGCCACTGAGGTGCGGGCGGACAGACCGTGACACATGTAAAGGGCGATCAGCATGATGGCGCTCGACCCGATCACCGCCACGACCAGCGGGTTCGAGCCCTGGAGAATCGCGGGCAGGATGAAGAAGTTCAGCACCATGAAGCTGATGGCCAATGCGACCAGCGCCATGACTCCGCGCAGCCGCCCGACGACCACCACGGCGAGCGCGAAGATGCCGGCGAGCAGACCCATTGGGAACCTGCGGTTCACGTCGGCGACCGAGTACTGCAGATCCCTGGGCGCCGAGGGCTCGTAGGCGACCACGACCTTCTGGCCCTCGTGCAACTGCCGTGTCTGGTCCGGCTGGACGATCTCGGTGAAGGTGCGGCCCTTGTCCTGGCCGGTGTCGACCCGGATCGTCGCCTTCTTGCAGGTGCCGTTCGCCTGCTGCTGGGCGGACGAGCCCTCGGCCGTGGAGGTGTCCCCGGTCGGGGTCTCCCCCGAGGCGTTCACCGACTTGCAGCTGACGCTCACGACCTTGCTGACCGTGGCCTGCTGGGTCTGCCGGTCGAAGCCGACGCCGGTGCGCTCGTGCGCCGGGGCTCCGCCGGGCCAGAGCACGAAGAGCCCCACCAGGACGGCCGCCCCGAACGGGATCAGGATGGCTGCGATGACCTTGCGCAGGTGTTTGGAGACGGGAGCCGCCGGCCCGTGACCATGGCCGTGCGAGTGGCCGTGCCCACCGCCGGAACCGGGCCCGCTCCCATGCCCGTGGCCGTCCCCGGGACCGTGCCCATGTCCGTCGCCGTGCCCACGCCCGTCGCCGGGGCCATAGCCCTGCCCCTCACCACCGTGACCCCCGCCGCCCCCCGGACCGCCGACGCTGCCCTGGCCGGCACGACCCGCGCCCTGATCGTGGCCGTGACCCTGGCCGTACCCGGGACCACCACCACGTCCGCCACCGGACCCCTGCCGCTGCCCCTGCTCATGCTCGTGCCAGCCGCCGACCCCGCCGTTTCCACCGGCTCCGCCGACTCCATCGGTCCCGCTCCCGCCGAAGCCCCGGCCGTCTCCGAAGCCCCGGCCGTCTCCGAAGCCGTCACGGGAGCCGCTGCCAGGGCCGTGTCCTGTACCGGGCCCAGGGCCGTTTCCGGAGCCCGGTCGGCGCGGGGGCTCGGGGGGCGGGTACGGGGGCTGATGCGTCGTGGTCACCGCCCGATCATCGCAAGAACGACAGGGGCCCCCTGTTCACCGCGCCCGAATTGACGCTAGCGTGGAGCCACCTTTTGTACACGCGGGAGCTCGGAGCACCGGGCTGAGAGGGCGCTGACCTCCGTCCCAGCGATGTTTCACGTGGAACGTCATCTCCAGCGAGTGACGTTCCCCACGAAATGTCGGCAGACGGAAACCGCTGCGTCGACCGCCGAACCTGTTACCGGGTAATGCCGGCGTAGGGAGTAGGTCTCATGACCAACAAGGACGCGCGCACGCCTGCCTCCGACCAGCTCGACGCGGAGGCCGGGAAGTCCATCGGCTGGCACAAGGCGTACATCGAGGGCTCACGCCCCGATCTGCGGGTGCCGGTCCGCCAGGTGCACCTCACCAACGGGCAGTCGGTCACGCTGTACGACACGTCGGGCCCGTACACCGATCCGCTCACCGAGACGGACGTCCGCCGGGGCCTCGTGCCACTGCGGGAGAACTGGATCATCGCCCGTGGGGACACCGAGGAGTACGCGGGCCGTCCCGTGCGCCCCGAGGACGACGGGATCAAGCACACCTCGCCCCGGGGCGGCCTGCGTAACCTCGACGCTGTCTTCCCGGGGCGGTCCCGCCAGCCGCGCCGTAGCCGTGACGGCCAGGCGGTCACCCAGCTCGCCTACGCACGCCGCGGCGAGATCACCCCCGAGATGGAGTACGTGGCCATCCGGGAGAACGTCTCTCCCGAGGTCGTTCGGGAGGAGATCGCGGCGGGCCGAGCGGTCCTCCCGGCGAACGTGAACCACCCGGAGAT
This sequence comes from Streptomyces sp. SAI-135, assembly GCF_029893805.1. Taxonomy (NCBI): domain Bacteria; kingdom Bacillati; phylum Actinomycetota; class Actinomycetes; order Kitasatosporales; family Streptomycetaceae; genus Streptomyces; species Streptomyces sp. SAI-135. The sequence continues at coordinate 4,654,849 of NZ_JARXYP010000002.1, read as the reverse complement.
CGAGCCGATGATCATCGGCAAGCGGTTCCTGGTGAAGGTCAACGCCAACATCGGCAACTCCGCGGTGACCTCCTCCATCGAGGAGGAGGTCGAGAAGATGACCTGGGCGACCCGCTGGGGCGCCGACACGGTCATGGACCTGTCGACCGGCCGCAACATCCACACCACCCGTGAGTGGGTGCTGCGCAACTCCCCCGTCCCCATCGGCACGGTGCCGCTCTACCAGGCGCTGGAGAAGGTGGACGGCCGCGCCGAGGAACTGACCTGGGAGATCTACAAGGACACGGTCATCGAGCAGGCCGAGCAGGGCGTGGACTACATGACGGTCCACGCGGGCGTGCGCCTGCCGTACGTACCGCTGACGGCCAACCGCAAGACGGGCATCGTCTCGCGTGGTGGCTCGATCATGGCGGCCTGGTGCCTGGCGCACCACAAGGAGTCGTTCCTGTACGAGAACTTCGAGGAACTGTGCGAGATCCTCGCCGCCTACGACGTCACGTACTCGCTGGGAGACGGCCTCCGGCCCGGTTCGATCGCGGACGCCAACGACGAGGCGCAGTTCGCGGAGTTGCGCACGCTCGGGGAACTCAACCGGATCGCGAAGCGTTTCAACGTACAGACCATGATCGAGGGCCCGGGGCATGTCCCGATGCACAAGATCAAGGAGAACATCGACCTTCAGCAGGAGATCTGCGATGAAGCTCCGTTCTATACGCTCGGCCCGCTGACCACCGACGTCGCGCCGGCCTACGACCACATCACCTCCGGCATCGGCGCCGCGATGATCGCATGGTGGGGCACGGCGATGCTCTGCTACGTCACGCCCAAGGAGCACTTGGGCCTGCCCAACCGGGACGACGTCAAGACGGGGGTCATCACCTACAAGATCGCCGCCCACGCGGCCGACCTCGCCAAGGGACACCCGGGCGCCCAGGAGTGGGACGACGCCCTCTCCGACGCTCGGTTCGAATTCCGTTGGGAGGACCAGTTCAACCTGGCCCTCGACCCCGACACGGCCCGGGAGTTCCACGACGAGACCCTCCCGGCCGAACCGGCCAAGACGGCTCACTTCTGCTCCATGTGCGGGCCGAAGTTCTGCTCGATGAAGATCTCCCAGGACATCCGCCGACGCCACGGCGACAGTCAGGAGGAGATCGAGGAGGGCATGGCCCAGAAGTCGAAGGAGTTCGCGGCGGCGGGCAACCGGGTCTATCTGCCGATCACCGACTGAGAAGGCCAAACCGTCGACGGCCGAACCGTCAGCGGGTGAACCGTCGGCGAGTGGCCCGCGGCCGGGTCTTCGGCTTGCGCTCCCCGTGGTGGGGGCGCAAGCCGAGGGGCTGTGCCGGGTGCTACTCCCGGCTGGTGCTCCGGCCCCCCGAAGTCCGGGCTGGTGTAGTCCGGGCTGGTGAAGCTCGGACGGGCACCGGAGGCTCCGTCGTCCGGACTGCTGAAGCCGGGGCGGTCGTAGCCGAGGCTGGGCATCCGGCTGGTCGGTGCGGGTGGTGCCGTGTGGTGCAGTGCGGCGGTGCCGGGGTCGGCCAGGGCCTCCCTGAGGAAGGGGAGGAGACCCCGTTCCAGCAGCGCCTCGCGCCAGTCGTCCCTGGCCCGTGCCACCTCCTCGCTGAGCTCGCCGTACCCCGCGTCCGGCGAGGGCCGGTTGCGCAGCGCGGTGATCAGCAGGCCGACGGCGGCGACCAGGATGGCGGCCGCGGTCAGCGCGCCGAACACCCATCCGATAGTGATCATCGCGTGGGCGAACGCCGGCGGGGGGCTGAGCATCTGGAGGATGTAGCCCACGAGCAGGAAGATCGCCGCGGCGATTCCGGCGAGGACGGGCGTCAGGACGGCGGCGACGGCGACGGCGCCCGCACCGGCGGTCTCGGCGACCTCTCCCATGGTGGTGGCGAGCCCCATCGCACCCGTGCCCGACTCGGCGGGGCCGGGTTCGTGCACGGACGACAGGGTGGACGGCGTCGCCGGGCGGCGCTGTTCCTCGCGGACCTTCACGTAGTGCTGGTACTCGGTCGCCGCGGCCGCCGTGATGATCGCGGTGGCGTTGAGCGCCATGGTGCGCAGCTGTTCGGGATTCAGCCGCTGTCCGACGGCGGCCAGTTCGGGACGGTGTGGTGCGGAGCGCAGCGCCCCATCGAGGATCCGCTCGTACTCCTGGCGGTCCTCGCTGTGCAGGTGCTGCGGAACGCTGTTCATGTGCATCCCCCGATGCTCCGTAGGGCTTGGGGCTCGCATGACAACGAGCCGTCGGGCAGAAACGGAGGGGAGCCTGCTACGGATAAGCAGATGGTAGAGCGGTCACGGCACAGGGTGACAGGGGGTTTCCAGAAATTGGCCTCTGGCCTGCGCGGTCGACGGGCGGCCCGTCCTGGGGGAACCTCTGCCCCGTGAAGGCTCAGATATCCAGGGGCAGTTGCTGGACCAGCAGTTTTCCGGCCATGGTCACTCCGCCGTCCATCGCGATGGCCAGGCCGTCGGCGTAGACGTGCGGTCCCTCGACCACCGGACCGGATTCTTCCTTGTCCTCCTCGGAGCCCACTTCGCCCAGCAGATAGGGGATCGGGCTGTGGCCGTGCACGATGCGGCTGCCGCCGTAGGTGTCGAGCAGGGAGCGCACGTGGTCGGCGCCGCCTTCGTCGCGGAAGGAGAAGCGCTTGGTGAACTTGCGGAACAGGTCCCACACTTCGTCCGCGTCGTTGCGCGTGAGGGTCTCGCGGACGGTGTCGTTGACCGCCTCGATCGAGTCGCCGTAGTCGAGATAGGCGGTGGTGTCGGAGTGCACGAGCAGATGGCCGTCGACCTCCTCGACGGCGTCGAGCCGGGCCATCCACTGCAGGTGGTGGTCCTGGAGGCGGTCCATGTCGGTCTTCTGCCCGCCGTTGAGCAGCCAGGCGGCCTGGAAGGTGGCGGTGCCCGCGCCGGAGTTGACGGGGGTGTCGCCGAACCGCTTGGCGCCGATCAGCAGCAGCTCGTGGTTGCCCATGAGGGCCTTGCAGTAGCCGCCCGCCGCGGCGGCCTCCGCGGAGAGCCGCATCACGAGGTCGATGACGCCGATGCCGTCGGGCCCGCGGTCGGTGAAGTCGCCGAGGAACCACAGCCGGGCGGTGCCCGCGCACCAGTTGCCCGCGGCGTCGACCAGGCCCTTCTCGTGGAGGGCGGCCATCAGTTCGTCGAGGTAGCCGTGGACGTCGCCGACGACGAACAGCGGACCGGGACCGTCCACCGCCTGCTCGGCGGGGTCGGCGACGGGCTGGAACCCTTCACCGTGGTCGATGACCGGCAGATCCTGCTCGGTGGGGGTGTACCCCTCCGGGTAGGCCTCCTCGTGGGCGGGAATGACGTCGCCGGGGTGCGTGCTGTGGCCGTACGGACCGGTCTCGTTGACGTACGCGGGCACCCGGAAGTCGCGCAGCACTGCCGTGCGCTCCACCTCGGGTCCCTGACCGGCCCCCTGAGTCATCAGACCCCTCCACCATCGCGCCGCATCTGCACCGCTTCGGACTGCCTGGTCGCAGCGGCCCGCGGTGTCGTGGGCCCATCATAGGAATGCGGATCGCGCCGTGTGATGACCCAGGGGTGGTGAATCGGAGCAAGACTCCTGTTCACCGCGGCATTCGCCCCGATTGGGCCGGGCTTCGACCCCTGCCGGGCGCTCCGCTGCGGCAGCTGTACGGCGGATCGGGTCACCGGCGCGGGAGGCGGCGGATCGCCCCGCGGTGTTGACGGCGGGTGCGGCGGCCGAGGGCCCGGCCACCCTCTGCATCGCAGGCCCAGGCACCCTCGGTGTCGTCGGCCCGGCCACCCTCGGCACCGGGGGCCCCGACACCCTCGGGACCGACCAGGAGCCTGGACGCCCGGGAACCGCACCGCCGTACACCCGGCCGCACCACCGCACCACCGCACCACGGCACCACCGCACCCGCCCCCGTCGACCGGAGCCGCTGGTTCGCCGCGCCCCGATCCGCCGACCGACGGCCTACTCCTCCTCGGGCGACCGCGGCGGGCTGACCGTCGTGCGCGGGGCACGCCGCTGGGACGAGGTGCGCACGATCAGCTCGGTCGGTATCACCTGCTCGACCGGCTGGTCCGATTCGACCCCTTCGATGGCGTCGATGAGGAGCTGGATCACGGCCGTGCCGATGCGTCGGGGCTTGAGGGAGAGCGTGGTGACGGGCGGCTCGGTGCTGGCGTACACGGTGGACTCGCTGCAGCAGACGATGAGCAGGTCGTCCGGGACGCGCAGTCCGTAGCGGCGGGCGGCGGCCAGCAGGTCCGTGCCGTTCGGGTCGAACAGGCCGTAGACCGCGTCGGGCCGGTCCGGGCGGGCGAGCAGCCGGTCGGCGGCGACGGCGCCCGCACACGGATCGTGCGCCGGGTAGGCCTCGTAGACCGGGTCCTGGCCCACCCGCTCGCACCAGCGCAGATACGCGGTGGTCGACAGATGGGTGTACGTGTCCGTCGTCGTCCCGGTCAGCAGGCCGATGCGGCGGGCGCCGGCGTCGGCCAGATGGTCGAGGATCCCGAGGACGGCGGCCTCGTGGTCGTTGTCGACCCAGGCGGTGACCGGGAGGGCGCCGGCCGGGCGCCCGTCGGAGACCACCGGCAGACCCTGTCGGACCAGTTCGCTGACGACCGGGTCCTGGTCGGACGGGTCGATGACCACCGTGCCGTCCAGGGCGACGTTCGACCACACGTCGTGGCGCGAGGTCGCCGGCAGGATGACCAGGGCGTAACCGCGGGCCAGCGCGGCCGAGGTGGCGGCCCGCGCCATCTCGGCGAAGTACGCGAACTCGGTGAAGGTGAAAGGTTCATCCCCGTATGTCGTCACGGTCAGGCCGATGAGCCCCGACTTGCCGGTACGGAGGGTTCTGGCCGCGGCCGAGGGCCGGTAGCCCAGTCGGTCGGCGACCTCCCTGACATGGCGGCGGGTGGCGTCCGGGAGCCTGCCCTTGCCGTTCAGGGCGTCGGAGACGGTCGTGATGGAGACTCCGGCGGCGGCGGCCACGTCTCTGATGCCCGCCCGGCCCGGCCGGCTGCCTCGACGTGAGGTTTCCGCGCGGCTCACCTGGTGCTTCCCTGCTGCTGTCATGGCGAGCCGATAGTAGGGCTCATGCGGTGGGGTAGGGCGGACGCATATGCACGCGTTGACAGGCACGTTTCTGCAAGGTCATTTGGTGTCAACTGCCTTTGAAACAGAGTCAGTTAAACGATCCAATGGCACTACGTAACTTGTCGGCGCGCATGGGCCTGCCAAGTCCCCGATGTTTCGAAGAGGTCTCAACTCACCTGCACGGGTGATGCGCGCTACGGCGTGAGCCACCGGCGCATAGATATATGTGACCGCGCCCCTTGATTCGTCTGTCTTCGTACGGTGATGCCCCTGATGCCTGTGGGGCGGATGAGGTTGGTTCTCACCTGTACGCAGCGGCGCGCAATCCTCATAAGGTGAGCAGTATTGGAAGCCGGCTGCCGGAGTCGGCCGCCATGAGTCGGTGGTCATGAGTCGGTGGTCATGAGGAGGACTGCGGTGAGCGAGACAAGCCCCAAGCTGCGCGCCGAGCTGGAGGGTATTCCCACGTACAAGCCGGGCAAGCCCGCCGCCGACGGTCCGGTGGCCTACAAGCTGTCCTCCAACGAGAACCCGTATCCACCGCTGCCCGGTGTGCTGGAGACCGTGACGGCCGCGGTCTCCTCCTTCAACCGCTACCCGGACATGGCCTGCACGTCCCTGATGAACGAGCTGTCCGAGCGCTTCGGTGTCCCGCTCTCCCATCTGGCCACGGGCACCGGCTCCGTCGGTGTCGCCCAGCAGCTGATCCAGGCGACCTCGGGACCGGGTGACGAGGTGATCTACGCCTGGCGCTCCTTCGAGGCGTACCCGATCATCACGCAGATCAGCGGTGCCACCTCGGTGCGGGTGCCGCTGACGCCGGGTGATGTGCACGACCTGGACGCGATGGCCGACGCGATCACCGACCGGACTCGGCTGATCTTCGTCTGCAACCCCAACAACCCGACGGGCACGGTCGTGAAGCGGGCCGAGCTGGAACGATTCCTCGACCGGGTGCCGAGTGATGTGCTGGTGGTGCTGGACGAGGCCTACCGCGAGTTCATCCGCGACCCCGAGGTGCCGGACGGCGTGGAGCTGTACCGCACCCGCCCGAATGTCTGCGTCCTGCGTACCTTCTCCAAGGCGTACGGTCTCGCGGGCCTCCGGGTGGGCTTCGCGATCGCCCATGAGCCCGTGGCCGCGGCGCTGCGCAAGACAGCGGTGCCCTTCGGGGTGAGCCAGATCGCGCAGGAGGCGGCGATCGCCTCGCTGCGGGCCGAGGACGAGCTCCTGGGCCGGGTCGGCTCGCTGGTCTGCGAGCGCAACCGTGTGGTGGAAGGGTTGCGAGCCCAGGGCTGGACGGTGCCCGAGACCCAGGCCAACTTCGTCTGGCTGCGGCTGGGGGAGCGCACGGCCGACTTCGCGGCGGCGTGTGAGCAGCACGGTGTGGTCGTCCGGCCCTTCGCCGGCGAGGGCGTGCGGGTGACGGTCGGGGAGGCCGAGGCGAACGACATCTTCCTGAAGGTGGCGGAGGGCTTCCGCAAGCAGCTGTGACGCGCGGCGAGTGACTCTGTGGAAGGCCGGGGTTTCACGTGAAACCCCGGCCTTCTGTGCGCCAGGGGCCGATCGGTCCCTTCAGATGTGACCTATCGGACCCGCTCAGGGACCCCCCGCCCATCCCGCGTCGAACTGCCATGCGTCATAATTGCTTGTGAATGTGAACGCTTTCACAAGCGCTCGCTTTACAAGCATTTGTTCCACAAGCCTGTGAGGTAAGGAGCGGCGACGTGGACCTGGCTCTGGCGCCGGAGACCCTGGCGCGCTGGCAGTTCGGCATCACCACCGTCTACCACTTCCTGTTCGTCCCCCTGACGATCTCCCTGGCCGCCCTCACGGCGGGCCTCCAGACCGCATGGGTGCGCACGGAGAAGGAGAAGTACCTCAGGGCCACCAAGTTCTGGGGCAAGCTCTTCCTGATCAACATCGCGATGGGCGTGGTCACCGGCATCGTGCAGGAGTTCCAGTTCGGCATGAACTGGTCCGACTACTCGCGGTTCGTCGGTGACGTCTTCGGTGCCCCGCTCGCCTTCGAAGCACTGATCGCCTTCTTCTTCGAGTCCACCTTCATCGGCCTGTGGATCTTCGGCTGGGACAAGCTGCCCAAGAAGGTCCACCTGGCCTGCATATGGATGGTCTCGATCGGCACGATCCTGTCGGCGTACTTCATCCTCGCGGCCAACTCGTGGATGCAGCACCCCGTCGGCTACCGGATCAACAAGGAGCGGGGCCGCGCCGAACTCACGGACTTCTGGGCGGTGCTGACCCAGAACACCGCGCTCACCCAGGTCTTCCACACCATGTCGGCCGCCTTCCTGACCGGTGGCGCCTTCATGGTCGGCATCGCGGCCTTCCATCTGTTCCGCAAGAAGCACATCGCCGTGATGAAGACCTCGCTGCGCCTCGGCCTCGTCACCGTGGTCGTGGCCGGCATGCTCACCGCGATCAGCGGTGACACGCTCGGCAAGGTCATGTTCAAGCAGCAGCCGATGAAGATGGCCGCCGCCGAGGCCCTGTGGGACGGCCAGGACTCCGCACCCTTCTCGATCTTCGCCTACGGCGACGTGGAGAAGGGCCACAACAGCGTGGCCATCGAGATCCCGGGCCTGCTGTCCTTCCTCGCCAACGACGACTTCACCTCGTACGTCCCCGGCATCAACGACGTCAACAAGGCCGAGCAGCAGAAGTACGGGCCGGGCGACTACCGTCCCAACATCCCCGTCACCTTCTGGGCCTTCCGCTGGATGATCGGCTTCGGCATGGCGTCCTTCGCCATCGGTCTCGCCGGACTCTGGCTGACCCGCAAGAAGTTCATGCTCCCGCAGCACCTGAGGGTCGGCGAGGACGAGGTGCCGCACCTGGTCCTGTTCAAGAACAAGGCCCTCAGCCCCAAGCTCGGCAGGCTCTACTGGCTCGTGGCGATCTGGACCCTGGGTTTCCCCCTGATCGCCAACTCCTGGGGCTGGATCTTCACCGAGATGGGCCGCCAGCCGTGGGTCGTCTACGGCGTCCTGCAGACCCGGCACGCGGTCTCCCCCGGCGTCTCCCAGGCCGAGGTCCTCATCTCGATGCTCGTCTTCACGGCTCTGTACGCCATCCTCGCCGTCGTCGAGGTCAAGCTGCTCGTGAAGTACGTCAAGGCCGGCCCGCCCGAGCTCAGCGAGGCCGACCTCAACCCGCCCACGAAGATCGGCGGCGACACCCGTGACGCCGACAAGCCGATGGCCTTCTCGTACTAGGCCGAGGGAGATCGAGTCATGGAACTTCACGACGTCTGGTTCGTGCTCATCGCCGTCCTGTGGATCGGCTACTTCTTCCTGGAGGGCTTCGACTTCGGAGTCGGTGTCCTCACCAAGCTGCTCGCCCGCGACCGGACCGAGAAGCGCGTCCTGATCAACACCATCGGTCCCGTGTGGGACGGCAACGAGGTCTGGCTGCTGACGGCGGGCGGTGCGACCTTCGCCGCCTTCCCCGACTGGTACGCGACCCTCTTCTCCGGCTTCTACCTGCCGCTGCTGGTCATCCTGGTCTGCCTGATCGTCCGGGGTGTCGCCTTCGAGTACCGGGCCAAGCGGCCCGAGGAGAACTGGCAGCGCAACTGGGAGAACGCGATCTTCTGGGCCTCCCTGATCCCCGCGTTCCTGTGGGGCGTGGCCTTCGGCAACATCGTGCGCGGGGTGAAGATCGACCAGCACTTCGAGTACGTGGGTTCCCTCTGGGACCTGCTCAATCCGTACGCCCTGCTCGGCGGGCTGGTGACGCTGACCCTGTTCACCTTCCACGGAACGGTGTTCACGGCCCTGAAGACCGTCGGGGAGATCAGGGAGCGGGCCCGGAAGCTGGCGACCCGGATCGGTCTTGTCACGGCTGTGCTGGCGCTGGTCTTCCTGCTCTGGACGCAGGTCGACAGCGGTGACGCCAAGAGCCTGGTCGCGCTGGTGGTCGCCGTGGCCGCGCTGGTCGCCGCCCTGGTGGCCAACCAGGCGGGTCGTGAGGGCTGGTCGTTCGCGCTGTCGGGCGTCACCATCGTGGCCGCCGTGGCCATGCTCTTCCTGACGCTCTTCCCGAACGTCATGCCGTCCTCCCTCGACGCGGACTGGAACCTGACGGTCACCAACGCCTCGTCGAGCCCGTACACCCTGAAGATCATGACCTGGTGTGCGGGGATCGCCACACCGATCGTCCTGCTCTACCAGGGCTGGACGTACTGGGTCTTCCGTAAGCGCATCGGTACGCAGCACATCGCCGAAGCCGCACACTGAGCCCGATATGGGGCATGTTTCACGTGAAACATGCCCTTTGAGAAGAGGGTGTGTTTCACGTGAAACCGATCGACCCGCGTCTGCTCCGATACACCCGGGCCACCCGCCTGTTCCTGGCGGCCGTCGTGGGCCTGGGAGGCGTCGGAGCCCTGCTGGTCATCGCGCAGGCGATGCTCATCGCCGAGATCGTGGTCGGAGCGTTCCAGCACGGCCTGGCGGTTGCCGAACTCCGCACTCCCCTGCTGCTGTTGGCGACGGTCGCCGTCGGCCGTGGACTCGTCGCCTGGCTCACCGAGCTCGCCGCACACCGGGCGAGTGCGGCGGTGAAGTCGGAGCTGAGGGGGCGACTGCTGGAACGGGCGACCACGCTCGGGCCCGGCTGGCTGAGCGGGCAGCGGACGGGTTCCCTGGTCGCCCTCGCCACGAGGGGAGTCGACGCCCTCGACGACTACTTCTCGCGCTATCTGCCTCAGTTGGGCCTTGCGGTGGTCGTGCCGGTGGCGGTGCTGGCGCGGATCGTGACCGAGGACTGGGTCTCGGCGGCCATCATCGTCGGAACCCTGCCTCTCATCCCGGTCTTCATGGTGCTGATCGGCTGGGCCACGCAGTCCCGGATGGACCGTCAGTGGCAGTTGCTGTCGCGCTTGTCAGGCCACTTCCTGGACGTCGTCGCGGGGCTGCCGACGCTGAAGGTGTTCGGCCGGGCCAAGGCGCAGGCCGAGTCGATCCGGCGCATCACCGGGGAGTACCGGCAGGCGACCATGCGGACGCTGCGGATCGCCTTCATCTCCTCCTTCGCCCTGGAGCTGCTGTCGACGCTCTCGGTGGCGCTGGTCGCCGTCACGATCGGGATGCGTCTGGTCCACGGCGAGATGGACCTGTACGACGGCCTGGTCATCCTCATCCTGGCCCCCGAGGCGTATCTGCCGCTGCGGCAGGTGGGTGCGCAGTATCACGCGGCGGCGGAGGGGCTGGCGGCCGCCGAGGAGATCTTCTCGGTGCTGGAGACGCCGGTACCGGAATCGGGCACGGCTGTCGCACCCGCCGGTGCGCTGGCCTTCGAGGGGGTCACGGTCAGGTACCCCGGCCGCTCGGGGGACGCCGTCACGGACGTGTCCTTCGAGGTGGCGCCGGGTGAGACGGTCGCGCTGGTCGGGCCCAGCGGGGCGGGCAAGTCGACGCTGCTGAACGTCCTGCTGGGATTCGTGTCCCCGACCGAGGGGCGGGTGCGGATCGGGGGAACCGATCTCACCGAGGCCGACCTGGAGCAGTGGCGGTCACGCATCGCATGGGTGCCGCAGAGGCCGCAGCTGTTCGCCGGGACGATCGCCGAGAACGTCAAGCTGGCACGACCCGACGCCGACCAGAACGCGGTACGGCGGGCGTTGGCCGACGCGGGAGCCCTCGAGTTCGTCGACGCCCTTCCTCTGGGTTCCGACACCGTGCTCGGTGAGGACGGGGCCGGGCTCTCCGCCGGGCAGCGGCAACGGCTCGCGCTGGCCCGGGCGTTCCTCGCGGACCGTCCGGTCCTGCTCCTGGACGAGCCGACGGCGGCGCTCGACGGGGCGACCGAGGCGGAGGTCGTGGCGGCGGTACGGCGGCTGGCGGCCGGGAGGACGGTGCTGCTGGTGGTGCACCGGCCGGCGCTGCTCGGGGTGGCGGACCGGGTCGTGCGGCTGTCGGAGCCCGCGGCACCGGTCCCCGCGCCCACCGTGACCGGCACGGCCCCGGCGCGCACGATCGAGGCCGTCGGACCCGTGAACGCCGAGCACGGGAAGGAAGAGCAGAACGTCCGGGCGCGCAGCGTTCTCGCCCGTGTCCGTGCCATGTCCGGCCCCCGACGAGGCCGGCTCGCGCTCGCGCTGCTGCTCGGCAGCCTGGCCCTCGGCAGTGCCGTGGGACTGATGGCCACCTCCGGCTGGCTGATCTCGCGGGCCTCGCAGCAGCCGCCCGTGCTGTATCTGATGGTGGCCGTGACGGCGACCCGGGCCTTCGGGATCGGGCGGGCCGTGTTCCGGTACGCGGAGCGGCTGGTGTCGCACGACGCGGTGCTGCGCATGCTCGCCGACACCCGGGTCGCCGTGTACCGGCGTCTGGAGCGGCTGGCGCCCGCCGGTCTGCGCACGGCTCGCCGGGGGGATCTGCTCTCGCGGCTCGTCGCCGATGTGGACGCGCTGCAGGACTACTGGCTGCGCTGGCTGCTGCCCGCCGGTGCCGCCGTCGTGGTGTCGGCGGCCTCCGTGGGCTTCACGGCCTGGCTGCTGCCGGAGGCCGGTGCGGCGCTGGCCGTGGGCCTGCTGGCCGCCGGTGCCGGTGTCCCGCTCATCACGGGGGCCGTGGCCCGCCGTGCCGAGCGCAGGCTGGCCCCCGCCCGCGGGGAACTGTCGACCCGCGTGACCGATCTCCTCACCGGCACCGCGGAGTTGACGGTCGCAGGTGCCCTGCCGGGCCGTGCCGCCGAGGCACGGCGGGCCGACGGCGTCCTCACCCGGATCGCCTCCCGCGCCGCCACCGCCACCGCACTCGGTGACGGCCTCACCGCCCTGATCTGCGGCCTGACCGTCACCGCGACCGCTCTTGTCGGCGCCCAGGCGGTCGCGGCCGGGCGGCTCGGCGGGGTCGCCATGGCCGTCGTCGTGCTCACTCCGCTGGCTGCCTTCGAGGCGGTCCTCGGACTGCCGCTCGCCGTGCAGTACCGCCAGCGGGTGCGCAGGAGCGCGGAGCGCGTCCACGAGGTCCTGGACGCGCCCGAGCCGGTACGGGAGCCGGAGCACGCTCGGCAGGCGCCCGCCTCGCCGTTCCCGGTCGTCCTCAGGGGAGTGACCGCCAGGCACGAGGGCCAGGACCGGGACGCGCTCGCCGGTCTCGACCTCACCCTCGCGGAGGGCAGGAGGATCGCCGTGGTCGGCGCCTCAGGCTCCGGCAAGACGACGCTCGCACAGGTACTGCTGCGCTTCCTGGACGCGGACTCCGGCACCTACACCCTGGGGGGTGTGGACGCCTACGGGCTGCACAGCGACGACGTACGGCGGCTGGTGGGTCTGTGCGCCCAGGACGCCCACCTCTTCGACAGCTCGGTGCGGGAGAACCTGCTCCTCGCCAAGAAGGACGCGAGTGAGGAGGAGTTGCGGGACGCACTGCGGCGGGCCCGGCTGCTCGACTGGGCCGAGAGCCTGCCCGACGGGCTGGACACCCTGGTCGGCGAGCACGGGGCATGGCTGTCCGGTGGCCAGCGCCAGCGGCTCGCGCTGGCCCGGGCACTGCTCGCCGACTTCCCCGTCCTGCTGCTGGACGAGCCGGCCGAACATCTCGACCTGCCGACCGCCGACGCGCTCACGGCCGATCTGCTGGCCGCCACCGAGGGCCGTACGACCCTTCTCATCACGCACCGGCTGGCCGGGCTCGAGTCGGTGGACGAGGTGGTCGTTCTCGACGAGGGGCGGGTCGTGCAGCGGGGTTCCTATGCGGAGCTGGCGGCGGGTGTGGAGGGGCCCCTGCGGGGGATGGCCGAGCGGGAGGCGGAGTCGGAGCTGCTGGTGGCGGCGCGTTGAGGCCCCTCGTGCTGAACCCGTCCGCAGCAATGGGTCCCCCGGCCGTACGACTTGAACAGGACCGCGTCCGGACGCCCGGGACAGGATCGCTGACATGCGATCACCTCGCCGCCATCCGCTGCTCGTTCCGGCTCTGCTGTGCGCGTGCGTGATGCTGGCGGCACGGCCGGCGGACGCCGCGGACGGCCGGGGCCCCCGGACGGACGGTGATCCGGGGGCCGGTGCGCAGGTGCTGCGGCTGTACCAGGACGCGGCGCTGGCGACCCAACGGTACGAGGCGGGGCGCCAGGAGGCGGAGGCGCAGCGGGCGCGGACGCAGTGGTTCGACGAGCTCCTGGGGAGGGAGCGGCGGGAGATCGCCGTGCTGCGCCAGGAACTCGGCCGTATCGCCCGGGCCCAGTACCGCGACGGCGGCGGTCTCCCGCTCACCGCACAGATCATCTTCGCCACCGATCCCGCCGACCTGATGCGGGGCCAACACGTGTTCTCCCGGACGAGGCTGGCCGTCGACAACGCGGTCGAGAAGAGCCGACGGGCCGAGGCGCGGCTGGTGGCGGACGAAGCGAAGGCGGCGGCGGTCTGGCGCGGCTTGGAGCGGCGCAGGGCCGAACTCGCCGCTCTGAAGGGGGAGATCGAGCAGACACTGGAGGAGGCGCGAGGGCGGTTGCAGGGACAGGCCGACGCCTCGGTGGCGGCCGGTTCGTGCCGGGGCGCCGTGCCCCTGGACCAACCGCAGCGGGCCGCGGAGGGCACCTGGGTCGCTCCGGTGGTGGGGTACGAGCTGTCCGCCGGGTTCGGCAGCGGTGGGACGCGGTGGGCGAGCCGGCACACGGGGCAGGACTTCGCGGTGCCGATCGGGACGCCGGTGCGGGCGGTGGGCGCGGGGCGGGTGGTGAAGGTGTCCTGCGGCGGTGCCTTCGGCATCGAGATCGTGATCGAGCACGCGGACGGCTACTTCACGCAGTACGCCCACCTCGCCGCCGTCACCGTCGACCAGGGGGCGAGCGTCGCGTCCGGGCAGTGGATCGGCCAGTCGGGCACCAGCGGCAACTCGACCGGCCCGCACCTGCACTTCGAGGTGCGGGTCACACCCGAGACCGGCTCGGCCGTGGACCCGGTGCCGTGGCTGTCGGCCCGCGGGGTGCCGGTCGGCTGAGCCGAGCGGGGTGTTCCTCCGCGGACCCGCGACGCCCCTACAGCCGCTCCGACGGCCCGCTACAGCCGCTCCAGCATCCGCTCGATCACCACGGCCACCCCGTCGTCGTTGTTGGCGACGGTCCGCCCTGAGGCCGCCGCGATCACGTCGGGGTGGGCGTTGCCCATCGCGTACGACTGTCCCGCCCAGGTGAGCATCTCGACGTCGTTGGGCATGTCTCCGAAAGCCACGACCTGCTCGTGCGAGATGCCGCGCTCGGCGCAGCACAGGGCGAGCGTGCTGGCCTTGGAGACGTCGGGGCCGCTGATCTCCAGCAGGGCGCTGGGGCTGGACCGGGTGACGTTGGCACGGTCGCCGATGGCCAGCCGGGACAGGGTGAGGAAGGCGTCCGGGTCGAGCGAGGGGTGGTAGGCGAGGATCTTCAGCACCGGCTCGGCGGCACCGGGACCGTCCTCGGCCAGCAGTTCCTCGGCGGGCGCGAGGTTGTCCGGGATCTCCATGTGCAGCTTCGGATAGTCCGGCTCCTGGTAGAAGCCGTACGTCTGCTCGACCGCGTACACCGTGCCGGGTGCCGCCTCCCGCAGCAGCCGTACGGCGTCCAGCGCGTTCTCCCGGGCCAGCTCGCGCACCTTCACGAACCGGTGGGCACCGGGACCGCCGTGCAGGTCGACCACCGCGGCGCCGTTGCCGCAGATGGCGAGGCCGTGGCCGTGGACGTGGTCGCTGACGACATCCATCCAGCGGGCCGGGCGACCGGTGACGAAGAAGACCTCGATGCCGGCCTCCTCGGCGGCGGCGAGGGCCGCGACCGTGCGTGGGGACACCGACTTGTCGTCGCGCAGCAGAGTGCCGTCGAGATCGGTGGCGATCAGGCGCGGCGGTATGCCGGCGGCCGGGGTCTCGGGCTGTCGAGTCGCTGAGGTCACCCGCTCATTCTCCCGCATATGCGTGCACGTCCGTGCGGGTGCCCGCACGGGTGAGACACGGACGACACGGGGCGGGCCCCACCCGCCCCGGGAACGCCCTCTCAGCCCAGCTGTGCCGGGGCCTCCATGGCGATCTGCTCGAAGACCTTCTGCTCGGCGGCGAAGTCCGAGTCGGGGATCGGCCAGTGGATCACGAGCTCCGTGAAGCCCAGTTCCCGGTGGCGCCCCGCGAAGTCGACGAACGCGTCGAGGGAGGTGAGCGGACGTCCGCGGTCCGGGGTGAAACCGGTGAGCAGGATCCGGTCCAGTGTGCTCACGTCCCGGCCGATCGCCGCGCAGCTGTCGGTGAGCTTGTCGATCTGGCCGCGGAGGGCCTGGAGGGACTGCTCGGGTGTGCCGTTCTCGTACAGCTTCGGGTCACCGGTGGTCACCCACGCCTGCCCGTGGCGGGCGGCGAGCTTCAGGCCGCGCGGACCGGTGGCGGCCACGGCGAAGGGCAGCCGGGGCCGCTGGACGCAGCCGGGGATGTTGCGGGCCTCGTGCGCCGAGTAGAAGTCGCCCTCGTAGGACACGGAGTCCTCGGTGAGGAGGCGGTCGAGCAGCGGGATGAACTCGGCGAGGCGGTCGGCGCGCTCGCGCGGGCTCCAGGGGTCCTGGCCGAGTGCGGTGGCGTCGAAACCGGTGCCGCCCGCGCCGATGCCGAGGGTGACGCGGCCACCGGAGATGTCGTCGAGGGTGATCAGTTCCTTGGCGAGGGTCACCGGGTGCCGGAAGTTCGGCGAGGTCACCAGGGTGCCCAGGCGCAGCCGGTCGGTCACGCCCGCGGCCGCGGTCAGGGTGGGCACGGCACCGAACCAGGGCCCGTCACGGAAGGTGCGCCAGGAGAGGTGGTCGTAGGTGTATCCGGTGTGGAAGCCGAGCTGCTCCGCGCGCTGCCAGGTCTCACGGCCCCCCTCGTTCCAGCGGCGGTGGGGGAGGATCACGGTGCTCAGACGCAGACTCATGTGTCCGAGCGTATGCGCCGGGCCGTGTTTCACGTGAAACAGTGACGCAGGGTCACCGCGTCCGGCCGCTGAGCCAGGGGCTGAGGCCGACCGGGATGAACTCCTTGTGCACGCGGTCACCCGGGAGCGGCACCATCAGGAAGTGGCCGGGCGGGAAGCGGCGCGCCTTGACCCAGGCGTGGCCTTCGTAGAGGGCGCGCAGGAAGGCGGGGACGTCGTCGCGGGCGAGGTCGGGGCACTCGACTCCGTCGACGGTGATCAGGGCGTCGTCGTCCGGGAAGAGGCGGATGTCCACCTGGGGTCGGCCGCCGAGTTCGATGTAGGCCTCGTGGGGCAGGGTGCCGTCCGGGTCGGTGATGACGCCGACGCCCGCGGCGCTGCGACGGGAGGTCTGGTCGGCGCCGATGTCGTGGGTCACCTCTATGGCGAGCCCGTACTCGGCGGCGAGTAGGCGGATCGCGGTGACGGCGGCCTCGGTGGTGGAGAGGTGGTCCATACCACTGATCATGCCTGGAAGGGGGTCAGTGCGACTCGGGAAACCGCACATAGCGCGGCGGTACGGTCCGGGTCAGCCACACCCCGTTCGCGCTGACGTGGAAGACATGGCCGTCGCGGTGCATGGCTGCCGCGTCCACGGAGAGCACGACGGGGCGTCCGCGGCGGGCGCCGACCCGGGTCGCGGTCTCGCGGTCGGCGGACAGGTGCACGTCGTGCCGGTTCATGGGGCGCAGTCCCTCGGCGCGGATGGCGTCCAGGACGCGGGCCACGGTGCCGTGGTAGAGGTACGGCGGCGGGGTCGCCGGGGGAAGTCCGAGGTCGACCTCGATGCTGTGGCCCTGGCTGGCGCGGATGCGGGTGCCGTCGACGGCGAAGCGTTGTTTGTCGTTCGCGGCGACGACCTGGTCCAGTTCTTCACGGCTGATGCGGAAGTTGTGCGCGGCGGTCGCGGCGAGCAGGGCGTCGATCTCGACCCAGCCCGCCTCGTCGAGAGTGAGCCCGATCCGCTCGGGCTGGTGGCGCAGGTGTTTCGAGAGGTACTTCGACACCTTCACGGTGCGTCTTTCGTCCATGTCGCCAGGGTGCCGGGAGAGACGTGAATCACGCGAATGATTTTGGTCCGCATGTTTGGTCCACAACCAACTGTAGTTATCCACAGGGCACTTGGCATTTCTGTGGACAACTACCCGTCATGTCAGCCCCCTTCGTCAACATCGTCAGGCGGCCGTCCACTTGACGTGAGCGCATCCAACTTCCTTGCCCGCACCTCCCGTTCGGCCGCCAGCACAAAGAAATCCGCCACCCGCTCCTCCCCAACAAGCTCCTCCACGGCCCGAATCGTCTCCTCGGGCACCGCCACGAACCGTGACTCCGACCGCCCTTCGGGCTGCTCCCCGGAGCCCAGGTGCTGTCGCAGGTGCCGTACCGCCAACAGACGCATCGCACGCGCCAGTTCCGCGTCCACGGTCTGCTGCGCGAGCGGTCGCAGCCGTCGTACGAGTGAGGCGGCTTCGGCGGCGTCGGCGTCGGTCGGCTGGTGCGGGCCCTGCAGGTAGCGGGCGAAGACGTGCTCGGTGGTGAACTCCAGGAAACGGGAGGCGATGTGCTCGACCTGTCCTCTCAACTCCCGCAGGTGGCGCGCGATCGCGGAGAGCGGGACTCCTGAGGCATGCAACTCGACGGCCACGGCGAGCTCTTGGGGACTCGGTACGAGGAAGGAGTCCTCGTCGCCGGGCACCGGCTCCAGCACACCGAGTTCTACCGCCTCGGCGACCGCGGCCTCGTCGGGCGTGCCGCCGAAGCGTGCGTCCAGTTCGGCGCGGGAGATCCTGCCGGCCTCCTCGTCGGTCCACGGACCGTCGACCTCGGCGACCAGGCCGAGGATCCCGCCGAGGCCGCGGCCGGAGTCGTACGCCTCCAGCAACTCCTTGATGGACGCCAGGCCGTAACCGCGGTCGAGGAGATCGGAGATCTGCCGCAGCCGGGCGAGGTGGGTGCCGGTGTAGATGTTGGCGCGGCCGCGGCGCTCGGGGCGGGGGAGCAGTCCGCGGTCCTGGTAGGCGCGGATGGTGCGGACGGTGGCCCCGCTGAGGTGGGCGAGGTCCTCGATCCGGTAGGCGGGGGTGTCGCTCACGAGGCCGCCTTCGCCGCCGGGGACCGCTTCAGGTACTCCACCGCACGGCTCAACGACCCTTCCCGCGAAGGGTGGTAGGACCGCCGGAGGTAGCGCGGTACGGCCGCGCCCAGTTCCCGCCAGGCCGGCAGCAGACCCTTTCGTACGGCCTTCTCGTGTTCCTTGAGGGAGTAGCGCAGCCGCCCGGCCAGCTGTGGATCGTGACGCATGAGGTAGGCAGTGCCCCATACCCACAGGTACAGCATCACCGGGGCCGTCACCGCCATGCCCGCGATCCGGCGGGCGTAGCGGGGTGCGCCGGTGCCGCCGCAGTGCTGGTACATGTCGAAGGCGACCGCGCGGTGTTCGACCTCTTCGGCGCCGTGCCAGCGCAGCAGGTCGAGCATGACCTCGTCGGCGCCGGCCCGGTCGAGGGCGTCCGCGGCCAGCACCCAGTCGCCGAGCACCGCCGTGAACTGTTCGACGGCGGCGACGACCGACAGCCGGAACCGCAGCCACTCGCGCGCGGGGACGGGCGCGTTGAGCGGTGGGCGTTCGCCGAGCAGCCGCTCGAAGAGGAAGTCGACGTACTTGGTGAAGGCGGCGGTGTCGAGCCGTTGTGCCGCCAGGTGGTCCAGCACATGCGTGTGCTGGACGCTGTGGGTGGCCTCCTGGCCCATGAACCCCTTGACCGCCGCGCGGAGTTCGGGGTCCGTGACCAGCGGCAGCCCCTCCTTGAAGACCTTCACGAACCAGCGCTCCCCCGCCGGCAGCAGCAGGTGCAGGACGTTGATGACGTGGGTGGCGGTGGGCTCGCCCGGGATCCAGTGCAGCGGCGTGCGGGACCAGTCGAAGGCCACCCTGCGCGGGGCGATCCGGTGGCTCACCGCGGCGGCTCCAGCCGTGCGATCGCCCGCAGTGCCCTCGGCGCCCACCGGGACAGGGCGAGCGCGCCGCGGGCCTCGGGGGTGACGGGTACGACGGCCTGGTTGCGTACGACCGCCCGCAGGATCGCGTCGGCGACCTTCTCGGGCGGGTAGTTGCGCAGCCTGTAGAGGCGGGCCGTGCGTTTCTGGCGGCGTTTCTCCTCGTCGGCGTCGACGCCCGCGAAGCGGGCCGTGGAGGTGATGGCGGTGTTGACGAACCCGGGACAGATCGCCGAGACACCGATCCCCCGGCCGGCCAGTTCCGCGCGCAGGCTCTCGCTGAGCATGAGGACGGCGGCCTTGGAGGCGCCGTAGGCGGACAGCGCCCTGGAGGGCTGGTAGGCGGCGGCCGAGGCGGTGTTGACGATGTGCCCGCCCTGCCCGCGCTCGGCCATCTGCCGTCCGAAGAGCCGGCAGCCGTGGATGACGCCCCACAGATTGACGTCGAGGACCTTCTTCCAGTCCTCGGTGGTGGTGTCGAGGAAGGGCCCGCCGAGACCGATGCCGGCGTTGTTGACCAGGACGTCCACCACGCCGTACTCGGCGGCGACCTTGGCGGCGAGTTTCTCCATGGCCTGTTCGTCGGAGACGTCGACGGTCTCCGCCCAGGCCTCGGGGGCGCCGAGCAGTCTGGACAGTTCGGCGGTGCGGGCGGCGGACTCGGCGTCCCGGTCGACGGCGACCACGCGCGCGCCGGCCTCGGCGAAGGCGAACGCGGTGGCCCGTCCGATGCCGCTGCCCGCGCCGGTGACGAGGACGAGCTGTCCGCCGAACCGGTCGGCGTACTTGCCGGTCGCCCGGACGGCGGGCCGGCCCCCTTCTACGGAGGTCACGAACTGCGTGATCCATGCGGACAGCTGGTCGGGCCGGGAGCGGGGGATCCAGTGCTTGGCGGGCAGGGTGCGCCGGGTCAGCTGCGGTGCCCACTGCTCCAGGCCGTCGTAGAGCTTCTCGGAGAGGAACGCGTCTCCCAGGGGCGTGATGAGCTGCACAGGCGCGTGTGCGTACGCGTCGGCGCGCGGGTGGCGCAGCCGGGGCCGGATGTTGTCCCGGTACAGCCAGGCGCCGTGGGCCGCGTCGCGGGACAGTGAGGCGGTCGGGTAGCCGTGGGCGGGAACCCCCTCCGCGCGCTCCAGAATGCGGGGCCACGCCTTGCCGAGGGGGCCGCGCCAGGCCAGTTCGGGCAGGGCGGGGGTGTGCAGGGCGTACACGTACCAGGACCTGGCGCCCTGACCGAGGAGCTGGCCGATCCGGCGGGGGGTGGGGCGGCTCAGGCGGCCCGCGATCCAGTGGCCGAAGTGGTCGAGGGACGGTCCGGACATCGAGGTGAAGGAGGCGATGCGGCCCTCGGTGCGCCGCACGGTGACGAACTCCCAGGACTGCACCGAGCCCCAGTCGTGTCCGACCAGGTGCACGGGCCGGTCCGGGCTGACGGCGTCCGCGACGGCCAGGAAGTCGTCCGTCAGCTTCTCCAGGGTGAACCCTCCGCGCAGCGGCCGGGGTGCCGTGGACCGGCCGTGGCCGCGGACGTCGTAGAGGACGACGTGGAAGCGGTCGGCGAGGCGTGGGGCGACCTCGGACCAGACCTCCTTGCTGTCCGGGTAGCCGTGCACCAGGATCACGGTCGGCCGGCCCGGGTCGCCCAGTTCGGCCACGGACAGTTCGACGCCGCCGGTGCGTACCCGGCGCTCGCGCGCACCTTCGAGCAAGGTCACTTCTCCTCCGCCCAGCGCCGCACGTGCGGCAGATCGTCGTCCAGCCAGAAGGCGCTCTCCTCGGGGTCCCGGGAGTCGGTGACCACCAGGATCTCCTCGAACTTGGCGCCGGTGCCCCGGAAGCCGAGGTGGGGTTCGACCGCCCACAGCCCCGGCTGCGGCGGGTGGTCGGAGAAGCGGTACGGCGACCACAGCGGTGACCAGCCCTCCCGGTGACCGTGCAGCGCGTCGGTGGCGAGGCCCTTCAGGGACTGGACGCCGAACCCGAACACATGGGGTGTCCAGCGCCGCTGCCTGACCTGGTCGACCTTGTGGGCGATCACGCCGAAGGGGTAGGCGCGGTGCCGGTTGGCGTAGCCCTGGCGGACCATGAGGCGGTCGACGTCCTCGTAGATCTCGCGCAGCGACCGCCGCTCGCGGACCTCGCGCAGGATCAGCTCGCGGTGTGTTTCCAGGTCGGCCATCAGTCTGTCCTGGACGGGGTTGACACCGAGCGAGCCGGAGTAGCCGATGTCCGCGGTGCAGCCCTCGTACACCGGGGCCATGTCCAGGATGAACGGCATCCCGGGCTCCAGGCGGCGGTCGGTGGGGAAGAACTGGAGCGGGACGCGGAAGCCGGTGAACGCCGTGCGGTCCCCGAACCAGGCGAAGGGCAGATGGAACCAGTCCCGTACGCCCCGCGCGCGCAGCCACTCGCGCTGCATCCGGGCGGCCTGCCGCTCGGTCACACCGGGTTCCAGGCGGGCCGCGACCGCTTCCGCGCACTCGTACGCGAGCCTTTGGACCTTCCGGAACCCCCGCAACCCGGTGGAGCGTTCGCCGTGCATCGCTGTGGTCATGCCGCCTCGTCCCCATCGACCGCGGTACGTGTCCGTAACGTGACACTGGCGAATGTGACAGTCATCGGAGGCTGCGTCAATAGGGCCGGTCGGCCTGTGGAAAAACCCGCCGATGTGGAAAGGGCGGGCACGGTTGTCGGACCTCAGGGTGACCCCTAGGTGCCCGTACGCCTGGAGTCTGATGCCGATGCAGCTCTGCGGGGTGACGACCTGAGTGGTCCGCGTCACTACTGTCGGAGATGTGACTGTGATCGCGACCGAAAGCCTGAGCAAGCGGTTCCCCCGGGTGACCGCGCTTGACCGGCTCTCCTTGGATGTCGGGCCCGGTGTTACCGGCCTCGTCGGCGCCAACGGAGCCGGCAAGTCCACCATGATCAAGATCCTGCTGGGTCTGTCCCCCGCCACCGAGGGCCGCGCCGAAGTGCTCGGGCTCGACGTCGCGACCAAGGGCGCCGCCATCCGCGAGCGGGTCGGATACATGCCGGAGCACGACTGCCTGCCGCCCGACGTCTCGGCCACCGAGTTCGTCGTGCACATGGCCCGGATGTCCGGACTGCCGCCCACCGCCGCGCGCGAGCGCACCGCGGACACCCTGCGCCATGTCGGCCTGTACGAGGAGCGCTACCGCCCCATCGGCGGCTACTCCACCGGCATGAAGCAGCGAGTGAAACTCGCCCAGGCGCTGGTGCACGACCCGCAGCTGGTCTTCCTCGACGAGCCGACCAACGGCCTCGACCCGGTCGGCCGCGACGACATGCTGGGCCTGATCCGCCGCATCTGGACCGACTTCGGCATCTCGGTCCTGGTCACCTCCCACCTGCTGGGCGAGCTGGAGCGCACCTGCGACCACGTCGTCGTCATCGACGGCGGCAAACTGCTGCGCTCCAGCTCCACCACCGACTTCACCCAGACCACCACGACGCTCGCGGTCGAGGTCACCGACAGCGACGACCACCCGGACGGCACCAGCGCGGTGCGCGAGGCGCTCCACGCGCGCGGGGTGGAGGTCCTCGACTCCCGGACCGGTCTGCCGGGCGCCGGCCACATCCTGCTGCTGACCGCCCAGGGCGAGGAGACCTACGACGTCGTCCGGGACGTCGTCGCCGATCTCGGCCTCGGCCTGGTCCGCATGGAGCAGCGCAGGCACCACATCTCGGAAGTCTTCACGAACGAGGACGAGCAGCGGAAGGAGGCCGTCGGCCATGGCAGTTGAGCACCCGGTCACCGCCCCCTCGGGTGACCAGACCCGCATCCACAACATCGGCTACCGCGCCTACGACGGCCCCCGCCTCGGCCGTTCCTACGCCACCCGCTCGCTCTACTCGCAGTCCCTGCGCGGCGCCTACGGCCTCGGCCGCTCGGTCAAGTCCAAGGTGCTGCCGATGCTGCTGTTCGCGGTGATGTGCGTGCCGGCGGCGATCATGGTGGCCGTCGCGGTCGCCACCAAGGCGAACGACCTGCCGGTCGACTACACCCGCTACGCGATCATCATGCAGTCCGTGATCTGCCTGTACGTCGCCTCGCAGGCGCCCCAGTCCGTCTCGCGCGACCTGCGCTTCAAGACCGTGCCGCTGTACTTCTCGCGGCCCATCGAGACCGCCGACTACGTGCGCGCCAAGTACGCGGCCCTGGCCACCGCGATGTTCATCCTGACCGCCGCCCCGCTGATCGTGCTCTACGTGGGCGCGCTGCTGGCCAAGCTGGACTTCACGGACCAGACCAAGGGATTCGGCCAGGGACTCGTCTCCGTGGCGCTGCTCTCGCTGCTCTTCGCCGGTATCGGCCTGGTCATCGCCGCGGTGACCCCGCGCCGCGGCTTCGGCATCGCGGCCGTGATCGCCGTCTTCACCATCTCCTACGGCGCCGTCACCACCCTCCAGGCCATCGCCGACGCCCAGGGCAGCACGTCCGCCATTCCGTGGATCGGCCTGTTCTCGCCGGTCACGCTGATCGACGGAGTGCAGTCCGCCTTCCTGGGCGCGACCGCGGCCCTGCCGGGCGAACACGGCCCCTCGACCGGCCAGGGCGTGGTGTACGTCCTGCTCACCCTCGGCCTGATCGCCGCCAGTTACGGCCTCCTGATGCGCCGCTACAAGAAGGTGGGACTGTGACCACGCTCCAGATCGACCACGTCTCCCGCTGGTTCGGCAACGTGGTCGCCGTCAACGACATCACCATGACGATCGGCCCCGGCGTCACCGGCCTCCTCGGCCCCAACGGCGCCGGGAAGTCCACCCTCATCAACATGATGGGCGGCTTCCTCGCCCCCTCCACCGGCACCGTCACCCTCGACGGACAGCAGGTGTGGCGCAACGAGGCCATCTACCGGCACATCGGCATCGTCCCCGAGCGCGAGGCGATGTACGACTTCCTCACCGGCCGCGAGTTCGTCGTCGCCAACGCCGAGTTGCACGGCCTGGGCGCCAAGGCCGCCCAGAAGGCGCTGGCCACGGTCGAGATGGAGTACGCGCAGGACCGCAAGATCTCCACGTACTCCAAGGGCATGCGCCAGCGCGTGAAGATGGCGTCCGCGCTGGTCCACGACCCCTCGCTGCTCCTGCTCGACGAGCCGTTCAACGGCATGGACCCGCGCCAGCGCATGCAGCTCATGGACCTGCTGCGGCGGATGGGCGACGAGGGCCGCACCGTGCTGTTCTCCTCGCACATCCTGGAGGAGGTCGAGCAGCTCGCCTGGCACATCGAGGTCGTCGTCGCCGGCCGGCACGCGGCCAGCGGTGACTTCCGCAGGATCCGCCGTCTGATGACGGACCGCCCGCACCGCTATCTGGTGCGCTCCAGCGACGACCGCGCGCTCGCGGCCGCGCTGATCGCCGACCCGTCGACGTCCGGCATCGAGGTCGACCTGGCGGAGGGCGCGTTGCGCATCCAGGCCGTCGACTTCGGCCGCTTCACCGCGTTGCTGCCCAAGGTCGCGCGCGACCACGGCATCCGGCTGCTCACGGTCTCGCCGTCCGACGAGTCGCTCGAGTCCGTCTTCTCGTATCTCGTCGCGGCGTAGGAGGCCGAAGATGTACGACCCCACAGTCGCCCGACTCACCTACCGGGCCCTGCTCGGCCGCCGCCGGGCCCTCATCCTGGGCGCCCTGCCGGTGCTGCTGATCCTGATCTCCGTGATCGTGCGCGGTCTGGTCGGCGCCGACGACCAGACCGCCTCCGACCTGCTGGGCGGACTCGCGCTCGCCACGATGGTGCCCATCATCGGTGTCATCGCCGGAACGGGCGCGATCGGCCCGGAGATCGACGACGGCTCGGTGGTGTACCTGCTGTCCAAGCCCGTCAAGCGGCCGACGATCATCTTCACCAAGCTGATCGTGGCGATCGCCGTCACGATGGTGTTCTCGGCGCTGCCGACGCTGATCGCGGGCTTCATCCTCAACGGCAACGGCCAGCAGATCGCCGTCGCCTACACGGTGGCCGCACTGGTCTCCTCGATCGCCTACGCGGCGCTCTTCCTGCTGCTCGGCACGGTGTCCCGGCACGCGGTGGTCTTCGGGCTCGTCTACGCGCTGGTCTGGGAGGCCCTGTTCGGCTCCCTGGTCTCCGGGGCGAGGACCCTGAGCGTCCAGCAGTGGTCGCTCGCCGTCGCCCACAAGGTCGCGGGCGGGGACCTGGTCACCTCGGACGTCGGACTGCCGACGGCCACGGTGCTGCTGGTCGTGGTGACCGTCCTCGCGACCTGGTACGCGGGACAGAAGCTGCGGTCGCTGACGCCGGCGGGCGAGGAGTAGGAACCTCCCCTCACCTCCCGCTTACTGACGGGGACTTCATCGGTGTCCGGCCACACTGGGCACAGGGCAATGCCGGGCTGCGAGTCGAAGGGGAAGGGCATGGCAGACGACTGGGACGACCTCGTGCTGGACGAGGACTTCATACGGTCCGCCGGGACGACCGAGCCGTCTGCCCGCGCCCGGATGCTGGCCGCGCGCTGGCGCGAGGAGGAGCCCGAACCGCAGCCCTGGCGCTCGGACGAGCCACCTGCCGGGTGGTTCTTCAGCAAGCGCCGGCGGCGGTGGCGGCGCCGGTAGATTTCGAACACCCGGCCGCATTTATTCAGTGGCGCCCAACTCGTCGCACGGGCACAGTGGTGGTGTCCACACCGCCGGACGACGGTCCGGCGCCGCGATCCGGGGAGGAGCGGGGCGATGTCCATGCACGACAGTCCGTCCAGCTCCCGCCAGGGCGGCCCGCGGAGGACTCCGGTGTAGTTACGCCACCGTCGAGTCCACCCGCAGGAAGCCCGGGGCGGCCGCTTCGAGCACGCGATGTCGCTCTCGCGTGAGGCCGCCCACCCGGAGGATTGGCCGAGTGGTAAGGCACTGGCTTGCTAAGCCAAGGTCGGGCCTGAAAAGCCCGCGCACGTTCGATTCGTGCATCCTCCGCGAGACGTTGTCACTGGGACTCAGCCGGGCTTCTGCCGGAGTGGGTCACGAAGGGCCGGGGTTCCGCTCGGTGTTGCCGCCGCCACCGGGCCGGGGCGCCGGCCTGCCCTCGACCTCGCTCCTGGACCATGTCCCCATGTCCCCAGGTCCCCTTGATCCCGCCCCTGCGGGACCAGGTGGGACCGTCAGCCCAGCAACCGCTCCAGCACCACCGCGATCCCGTCCTCCTCGGGGGAGGACGTCACCTCGTCGGCCACCGCCTTGAGCTCTTCGTGCGCGTCCGCCATCGCCACGCCGTAGGAGGCCCAGGCGAACATCGGGATGTCGTTGGGCATGTCGCCGAAGGCGATCGTGTCCGCGGCCTTCAGCCCCAGGCGACGGGCGGCCAGGGAAAGGCCGGTGGCCTTGGACAGGCCCAGCGGGAGGAGTTCCACGATGCCCTCGCCCGCCATCGCGACCGTGACGAAGCCGCCCGCGGCCCGCTGGGCCGCCTCGGCCAGTTCGTCGTCCGACAGCTCGGGATGCTGTATGTAGATCTTGTTCAGCGGGGCGGCCCACAGATCCGACGCGTCCGTGAACGGCATCGAGGGCAGCTTCCCCGTCACCGCGTAGCCCGGCCCGACCAGAACGTCTCCCTCGAGGCCGTCACGGCTCGCGGCCAGGTACAGCGGACCGACTTCCGCCTCGATCTTCGCGAGGGCCACGCCCGCCAGCTGCCGGTCCAGCGTCACCGACGTCAGCAGACGGTGCTCCCCGGCGTCGTACACCTGGGCACCCTGGCCGCAGACCGCGAGACCGTCGTAGCCGAGGTCGTCGAGGATGTGCCGGGTCCAGGGCACCCCGCGTCCCGTCACGACGATGTGGGCGGCGCCCGCCGCGGTGGCCGCGGCGAGCGCGTCACGGGTGCGCGGGGAGACCGACTCGTCGGAACGAAGGAGGGTGCCGTCGAGGTCGGTCGCGATCAGCCGGTACGGAAAGGCCTGGCTCACTTGGCGACCGGCTCCAGCAGCTCCCGGCCGCCCAGATACGGACGCAGGACCTCGGGCACCCGCACCGAGCCGTCGGGCAGCTGGTGGTTCTCCAGAATGGCGACGATGGTGCGCGGTACGGCGCACAGCGTGCCGTTGAGCGTCGCCAGCGGCTGGACCTTCTTGCCGTCGCGCATGCGGACGGAGAGGCGGCGCGCCTGGAAGCTGTCGCAGTTGGAGGCCGAGGTCAGCTCGCGGTACTTGCCCTGGGTCGGGATCCACGCCTCGCAGTCGAACTTGCGGGAGGCGGAGGCGCCGAGGTCGCCCGAGGCCACGTCGATGACCTGGAAGGGCAGCTCGAGGCCGGTCAGCCACTGCTTCTCCCCACTCCAGGATCCGGTGGTGCTCGTTCTCCGCGTCCTCGGGGGCGACGTACGAGAACATCTCCACCTTGTCGAACTGGTGGACGCGGAAGATGCCCCGGGTGTCCTTGCCGTAGGTGCCGGCCTCGCGGCGGAAGCACGGCGAGAAGCCGGCGTAGCGCAGCGGCAGCTGGTCGGCGTCCAGGATCTCGTCCATGTGGTACGCGGCGAGCGGGACCTCGGAGGTGCCGACCAGGTAGTAGTCGTCCTTCTCCAGGTGGTAGACGTTCTCCGCGGCCTGGCCGAGGAAGCCGGTGCCCTCCATGGCGCGCGGGCGGACCAGCGCGGGGGTGAGCATCGGCGTGAAACCGGCCTCGGTGGCCTGCGCGATCGCCGCGTTGACCAGTGCGAGCTCCAGGAGCGCGCCGACGCCGGTGAGGTAGTAGAAGCGCGAGCCGGACACCTTGGCGCCGCGCTCGACGTCGATGGCGCCCAGCGCCTCGCCGAGCTCCAGGTGGTCCTTGGGCTCGAAGCCCTCGGCGCCGAAGTCGCGGATCGTGCCGTGCGTCTCCAGGACGACGAAGTCCTCCTCGCCGCCGACGGGGACGTCGGGGTGGACGAGGTTGCCGAGCTGGAGTGTGAGGCGCCTGGTCTCGTCGTCCGCCTCGCTCTGGGCGGCCTCGGCGGCCTTGACGTCGGCCTTGAGCTGCTCCGCCTTCTGGAGCAGCTCGGCACGCTCCTCCGGAGTGGCCTTGGGGATGAGCTTGCCGAGCGCCTTCTGCTCGGAACGCAGCTCGTCGAAGCGGACGCCGGACGACCTGCGCCGCTCGTCGGCAGACAGGAGGGCGTCGACGAGGGCGACGTCCTCTCCACGGGCGCGCTGGGACGCGCGCACTCGGTCGGGGTCCTCACGGAGCAGGCGAAGGTCAATCACGCAGCCAAGGCTACCGGTGCGGAGATACGGCCCACGACTCACTATTCCGCGACGCACCGCATTGCGGCTTACGTACCGTTATGGGCGAATTGCGGAGCGTGTCAATGAAAGGCGGGCCGGGTCCCCGGAGGAAGCAGGGGCAAGGAGCCGGGTTGACCCGACTCCCTTGTGGAGGGCGGGACTTGGTGCGCGGTTGTCCACAGGAATCCACACCCTTCAAGAAGTTATCCACAGGGTGTGCGGATGATCTGTGGATTTCGGAATTGATCACTCCGAAACCTGGGGGCCGCTCTGAGGATTCCCGCCGCAAACCTGCTTTTACCCCTACTTTCGAGTGGAAAGAGGTCACCCCAAAGGATTGCCTAAAGGAAAACAGTGGACGAAGGGTGACCTGCGTGCGTGTGGACGCCGATGGGGTCTGAGGGCCGATTTGTCGACAGGGTCACCTTTTGTTGTCGACTTGTCCCCAGGTCGAGAAGCGGACCTGTGGATAACTCCTGTGGATAACTAAAATCTGCAGGTAGGACCGCTGCTAGAAGCGGCCGTCCTGGCACCGGGCCACCCAGTCCGAGGCCGCCATGAACTCCTCGTCCGAGGTGCCGGCCAGCGGTGCCCGCAGGTCCGCGGGGTCCTTGTCCGCACGCGGGTACGAACCCAGGAAACGCACCTCGCGGCAGATCCGCTTCAGCCCCATCAGCGCCTCCGCCACCCGGCGGTCGGTGATGTGGCCCTCGGCGTCGATGCAGAAGCAGTAGTTGCCGATACCGGCGCCCGTGGGCCGGGACTGGAGCAGCATCAGGTTGATGCCGCGGGTGGCGAACTCGCCGAGCAGGTCGCGCAGTCCGCCGGGGTGGTCGTCGCGCTGCCACAGCACGACGGAGGTCTTGTCGGCCCCGGTCGGTGCGGCGGGCCGGGCGGGGCGGCCGACCAGCACGAACCGCGTCTGCGCGTTCTCGGCGTCGTGGATCCCGGTCTCCAGCGCCTCCAGGCCGTACCGGGCGGCCGCGAACTCGCCGGCGAAGGCCGCGTCGTACTGGCCCTCCTGGACCAGCCGGGCCGCGTCCGCGTTCGAGGCGGCCGACTCCCAGTGGGCGTCCGGCAGGTGCTTCTTCAGCCAGTTGCGCACCTGCGGCTGGGCGGCCGGGTGAGCGGAGACCGTCTTGATGTCCGTGAGCCGGGTGCCCGGCCTGACCAGCAGTGCGAAGGTGATCGACAGCAGCACCTCGCGGTAGATCATCAGCGGGGCGCCCGCGACCAGCTCGTCGAGGGTGGTGGTGATGCCGCCCTCGACGGAGTTCTCGATCGGCACGAACGCGGCCTCGGCCTCACCCGCGCGCACCGCGTCCAGTGCCGACTGCACCGACACGTACGGGATCAGTTGGCGGGTCGCCGCCTCGGGAAGCGTTCGCAGCGCGACTTCGGTGAAGGTCCCCTCAGGGCCGAGATACGCATAGCTCGCTGGCATGACCTCACCCTAATGGCCCTTGTGGAGCGGGGCCCACGCGTCTCACGACCGGGTGAACCGGCGTGACCTCACCCCTCCAGCAGCCGCTGCCCCACGTACTCCCCCTCCGCAGCCCCGCCCGGTACCGCGAACAGCCCGCTCGACTCGTGCCGGATGTACTGCGAGAGCGCGTCCCCGCGGTCGAGCTTGCGCTGCAACGGGACGAAGCCGCGCAACGGGTCCGCCTGCCAGCAGACGAACAGCAGCCCCGCGTCGGGTGTCCCGTCCGCGTCGATGCCGTCGTGGTACGAGAACGGGCGGCGCAGGATGGCCGCGCCCCCGTTCTGGTCGGGCCGGGTGATCCGGGCGTGCGCGTTGAGCGGGACGAGCAGCTCGCCCTTGGCGTCCGTCTTCTCCAGGTCCATCGCGGTCGTCTCGGTGCCCCCGGACAGGGCCGCGCCGTTCGCCTTGCGGCGCCCGATGACGGCCTCCTGCGTCCCGAGGGACAGCTTCTCCCAGTCGTCCAGCAGCATCCGGATCCGTCGTACGACCGCATAGGAGCCGTTCGCCATCCACGCGGGCGTGCCGGACTCCGGGACGAAGACGCGCTGGTCGAAGTCGGACTCGTCGGGCTTCGGATTGCGTGTGCCGTCCAGCTGGCCCATGAGGTTGCGGGCCGTCATCGGGTGGGCCGTGGCCCCCGGTGTGCGGTTGAAGCCGTTCATCTGCCAGCGCACCCTCGCCGCCCCGCCCGCGTCCTTCTGGACCGCGCGCAGGGCGTGGAAGGCGACCAGGGCGTCGTCGGCGCCGATCTGCACCCACAGATCGCCGTTGCTGCGGGCCTTGTCGAGCTGGTCGGAGGAGAAGTCGGGGAGCGGGTCGAGGGCGACGGGCCGCTGCTTCTCCAGCCCGGTGCGGGAGAAGAAGCTGTGGCCGAAGCCGAAGGTCAGCGTCAGCGAGGAGGGTCCGGCGTCCCGGGCGACATCCGTGTCGTCGGACCCGCTGGGCTCACCCGCCATCAGCCGTTTCGCCGTCTGCGACCACCGGCGCAGCAGCGCGGCGGCCTCCTTGCGGCCGGCGCCCGCCGCCAGGTCGAAGGCGACGAGGTGGCCGCGCGCCTGGAGGCCCTCGGTGATGCCCGGCTGATGTTTCCCGTGAAACATCACCTCGTCGCTGCCGACCGAGGTCAGCGGAGTCGCCGCGGCGGGTTGGGCGGCGTAGCCCACGGCCCCGCCGGCCGCTCCGAGGACGAGTCCGGTGGCACCTGCGGTGCCGAGCAGGGCACGGCGTGAGATGCCCTGCCCCGCAGCGGGACTCTCAGGGGCGGAGGCGCCTTCGGCGACGACGGGAGGGGACTGTTCAGCCATGGTGCGGTTCAGCCGATCTGCGCGTTCTTGGAGACGGTCGTCTGGTCGATGTCGGAGGTCCGCACGGTCACGGCGACCTTCCAGTCGCCCGCCATGGGGATCTGCACGTTGCTCGCCGACCAGTGGCCCGTGGCGATGCGGTCGGGGGTGACGGCCAGCGGCCCGATCTTCTTGGCCTCCAGGGTGAGGGCGACCTTCACCTCGGGGATGTCGAAGGCCCGGCCGTTGGTCCGCTGGACGTAGACGTGCATCTCGTTGCCGCCCACGCGCGCGGGGTCGAAGTCGACCGTCACGACGCCCTTGCCGTCCGTGCCGCCGGTGTCGAAGGACATGTCCAGGGTCAGCGCCCCGGAGGAGCCGGACGCGTCGGAGGAGGCCGAGGACGAGGCGGCGCCGGCCGCCTTGGCGTCCTGTTCCGTCCGGCCGGGCTCGGTCTGCGTCAGCACGGTCGTGACCGCCAGCAGGACGACGGCGACCCCGGCCTCGGCCAGCACCGAGCGGCGCAGCCCGAACCGGTCGGGATCGGCGTCCCGGGTGCGCTTCTGCCGCGCGGTGTCCATCGCGGCCTGCTGCCGGGCGAGCTGAGCGGCCCGCTTGGGGTCATGGGCGTTCTTGGGACCGGTCTCCTTGGGGCCGGCGTCTGCGTCGCCCCCCTCCTTTGCGCCGGCCTTCTTGGACTTGCCGGAGCCGGAGCCGGAGCCAGTGCCAGAGTGGGAGCCGGAGCCCGCGCCGGAGCCGCTGTCAGACCGGGAGCCAGTGCCCGCACCCGCCGCACTCGCGGCCACCCGCTCCTTCTGCTGCACCCGCTTGCCGCCCCGCTGCACCACCGTGTCCGCGAGCCGCGCGGTCCACCCCCGCGAGAGGTACGCGACGCCGACCATCAGCGCCACCAGCCCGATCTTGACCAGCAGCAGCTGCCCGTACCGGGTCTCGGTGAACGCCGACCAGGAGCCGAGCTGCCGCCAGGACTGGTAGACGCCGGTCGCGACCAGCGCGATCACGCTGCCGAAGGCGGCTTGGGAGAACCGCCGTACGGCGGCCGACTCGATCGGCGCGTCCGAGCGGTACAGCGCGACGAGCAGCGCGGTCAGCCCGCCGAGCCAGGCGGCGACGGCCAGCAGGTGGACGACGTCGACGGGCATCGCGACACCCGCCTGGAGGCCGACCGAGGCGTGCTCGGCCATCGCCCAGCTCGCCGCGAGTCCGGCGGCGACGACGGTCCCGCCGATCGCGAGCCCGAAGGTGAGGTCGCGCTTCTCCTCGTCCTCACGCTTGTCGTAGGCCCCGAACAGCACGGAGATGAACAGGGCCGCCGCCGCGAGCAGCAGCAGCCGGGAGACGAGCGCCGCGCCCGCCTTGGTCTGGAGCACATTGCCGAGCAGATCCAGGTCGAAGACGTCCCCGACCTTCCCGGAGCCCGTGTAGGAGCCGCGCAGCAGGAGCAGCAGCAGGGTGGCCGAGGTGAGGGTGAGCCAGCCGCCGACGACGAGCCGCTGCACGGGCCGCACTCCGGCGCCGCGCTGCCAGCAGCCGAGTACGAAGGCGCCGCCGCCGACCAGGACGATGAAACCGGCGTACGACATGTAGCGGCCGAAGCCGTACAGCCAACCGACGACACCGCCGCCCGCCGTGTCCCCGGAGACGGAGACGGAGGTGGCCGACGGAGCCCCGATGGAGAAGGTGAAGGCACCGGCGACGGGATGGCTGTCGGCGGAGACGACCTGGTAGGTGACGGTGTAGGTGCCGTCGGGCAGTCCGCTGTGCAGTTTCACGGCGTACGTCGTGCCGCTGACCTCGAACGGCTTGTCCTGCTGGACCGCCTTGCCCTTGGGGTCCAGGACCCGCAGGGAGTCGCTCGACAGGGCGACCTTCTCGGAGAAGGTCAGCGAGACCTGGTCGGGCGCCTTGTCGACCACCACCCCCTGCTGGGGGTCGCTGCCGGTGAGCGCGGCGTGCGCGGAGGCCGGCCCGGCCGTGGTCAGCAGCAGGCCGCACGCGGCCAGGAGCAGCAGCACCAGGGTCCGGACGCGGGGGGCGATGGTCTGCGTCAAGATGATCCCTCCCTCAGTGTCCGGTCTTCGGGACGTACGTCGCCGACTTCACCGGCATCTTCACGACGACGGGGTCGGCCTTGGCGAAGTGCAGTTCGACGGTGACCGTTTGGCCCTGCTTCGGCGTCTGCTTCAGCTTGTCGAACATCAGGTGGTTGGCGCCGCTTTTGAACACGAGTTGACCGTGGGCCGGGACGGGCAGGCGGGAGACCTGTTCCATCGCGCCGCCGGTGGTCTCGTGCATCGTGACCTCGCCGTCGTCGCTGGTGACGGAGGTCAGCTCGTCCTGCGACGAGCCGGAGTTGGAGATGGTCAGGAACCCGGCGGCCATGTCGGCGGAGACGGGCTGCGGGATGTAGGCGCCGGAGACGGTGAGGCCTCCCGAGGAGCCGTCGGAATCCCCCGAGGAGCCGCCGGAATCCGAACAGCCGGTCAGCAGCAGGGTTGCCCCGGTCAGGAGGGCGAGCCCGGTGGACGGCCGTTTCACGGGTTCTGCCCCTTGATGAGCTTGGGCAGGTCCTTGGTGTAGTCGTCGACGGTGGCGTCCTCGCCGTAGAGGACGTACCCCTTGTCGGTCTTCGGGGAGAAGGCGACGACCTGGGTGCCGTGCACCGAGACGGTCTTGCCGGTCTTCTTGTCCTTGTGGGTCGGCTCGATGGAGATGCCCAGGGTGCGGGCGCTCGCCTGGATGGTGGCGAAGTCGCCGGTCAGGCCCACGAACCCGGTGTCGATGCCCTTGAGCCACTTGCCGAGCTCGGCGGCGGTGTCGCGGGCCGGGTCGGTGGTGACGAACACGACGGTCAGCTTGTCCTGCTCGGACTTGGGGAGCTGCTTCTTCGCGACGGCGATGTTGTTCATCGTCAGCGGGCAGATGTCGGGGCAGTGCGTGTAGCCGAAGTAGATCAGCGTCGGCCTGCCGTTCGTCTCCTTGCGGAGGTCGTACTTCTCGCCCTTGGTGTCATTGAGGACCAGGTCAGGCTTCTCGAACGGCTGGTCGAGGACGGTGGCCGCCTTGTCCGAGCCGGCCTCCTCCGAGACCACGGAGACGGGCGAACTGCCGCTGTCGTCACCGCTGCCGCAGGCGGTGAGGGTCAAGGTGGCGGCGGCGACCAGCGCGGCCGCGGCGAACATCTTCTTGCGCATATCAAAATGTCCCAGATGTAAGAATTTCGGTGGGTGCCGGGGCCGTACGACCCCGGCACACACCCCGCGAAAAGGTCAGGCGTCGCTGCGCCGGCGGCCGGCGAGGACGCCGTAGGCCACGCCCAGGGCGCCGACGACGATGCCGACCACGCCGAGGACACGGGCGGTGGTGTCGCTGCTGTCGCCGTCGGCGGCCTCGGTGGTCGCGGCGGCGTTCTCGGTCTTGTCGTCCGCGTCCTCGGCGGACGTCGAACCGTGGTGTCCGTCCTCGGCGGCCGCGGACAGGGCGAGCACGGGAGCCGGGGTCTCGGGCTCCTCGGCGCCGTCCTCCTGGACCTCGATCCAGCGCACGACCTCCTTGTTGGAGTACGTCTGGATCGCCTTGAAGACGAGTTCGTCGGCGTCCTCGGGCAGGGCGCCGATGGAGACCGGGAACTTCTCGAAGTAGCCCGGCTGGATGCCGCCGTCCTTGCCGGTGGCGGTCCAGGTGACCTTGGAGACGGCCTCGGTGATCTGCTCGCCGTGCAGTTCGAGGGGCTTGGCGAGCTTGGACTTGGTGACCTCGATCTTCCAGCCCGGCATCGGCTCCGGCATGACCGAGGCCAGCGGGTGGTCGGCCGGGAAGTTGACCTCGAGCTTGGTGGTGGAGGCGTTGTCGCGCTCGTTGGGGACCTTGAAGTCCACGACCGCGTAGCCGCCCTTGGCGGCGGTGCCCTCGGCCTGCACGCTGACGTGCGCGAACGCGGGCGAGGAGAGGACGACGACGGCGGTGGCGGCGACTGCGCCGGTGACGGCGAGACGAGAAGCCTTCATGTAAAGAGCACTCCGCTTCGAAAAGGGATTCCTGTGAAGAGGGATGCGCGTGAGCACACGCGCGTGCCGCACGACGGCGGCCCCCTTCCGGTTCCGTCGGGAAGTGGAGCGGTGGTCGCGTCGTGTCAGGCGGCGAGAACGAGTCCGGCCACGGCCGGCGGCCCGCGCCTGATCACCGAGTGCTGGAGTGCCGCCGTCCGCGGTGGGCGCGGGGCGAGTGACGCCGCCAGCGGGGCGCGCGGTCCGGCCTCAGGGGCCCCCGGCAGTCCCGCACACAGGGCACGCACCAGCGCGAGCGCCCCGCGCAGGGACCGTACGAGCGCCCCCTCGGCGACCGAATGCGCCGAGGACGTGGAGAGTTCGGCGAGCCGCAGCAGCGCCAGGTCCCCGCGCCGCAGCAGCCACCCGGCGGCGACGGCCGCGAGGACGTGCCCGAGGACCATCGGCAGGGACGGCAGCACGGAGGACCCGGACATGGCCTGCGTCGCGTGGTGCGCGGCATCCGGAGTGCCCGGGTACATCCGGGCGTCGGTGAGGATCTTCTGCGCCTGTGCCGGGCTGATCGCCGCGGCGGTGGTCCCGCACAGCAGCCGCGCGGCCTGCTGGACCAGCGCGGTGTCGGAGGCCGGCTGAGCCGAGGGCATCGACGCCATCGTGGTCGTGCCGTGCTGTCCGAGCCCGAACAGCGCGTGCAGCACGGTCTGTCCGACGGCGAGCAGTGTCGCGATGCCCGCCAGTGAGCGCGCGCGCCCGGCCAGGGGTGCCACGACGAGAACGGTCCCGGCGAATCCCGCGCCGAGCGTCCACAGCGGAACCGTGGCGCAGGAGGCGATCGAGTGACCGGCCGCGGCCAGCACGACGCAGACCGCGGCGAACACCGCGGCCCGCAGAACCCGGAGATCCCCTCCGGAACGCGTGTGGGGGGCAGTCATGGCGGGCTCATCATCGCACTGGGCTGACGAGCGCCATACGGCAGGTCCACAAGATGACGTACGAGGCGTACGACCGGAAGGTCACTTCTGGTGCGTGCTGCCCCACATACACCGGTCGTTGCGCCCGGCGCATCGCCCATATGGGCGGCATCACGTCAACGATGCGCTTACGCACGGGCACGCGCGGCAATACGTAACGGTATGTCGAGCCGCGGCCAGGAGGCAGCAGCATGAGCATCTGGTGGTCACTCCATCTGCGGCGCGAGGCTGCGAGCGTGCCGCTCGCCCGGCGTCTGCTGCTCGGCACGATGGAGACCGCGGGTGTCGACCCGGACGTCTCCTACGACCTCTCCCTCGCCCTGAGCGAGGCCTGCGCCAACGCGGTGGAGCACGGCGGGGAGAGCGGGCCGCAGGACTCCACGGCGGCCTACCGGGTCACCGCCTACCTCGACGGCGAGAAGTGCCGGATCGAAGTCACCGACTCCGGCCCCGGCTTCACGTCCGTACGGCCCCGCCCCACCCCCGTGGAGGCGGAGAGCGGCCGTGGGCTCGGTCTCATCCGGGAACTCGCCGACCACGTCCAGATCGGCAACAAACCGGGCCGTGGTGCCGTGGTGAGCTTCGACAAGATCCTCAAGTGGCGGGAGGACGCACCGCTGATGGCGGTGTGAACCAAAAGACCGCGGGCGCCAGCTCCACCGGCATCCTCAGGTCGCGCACAGCGTCCCCCCAAGCTCCTGACGGCCAGGGTCCCTACGTTCCTCGCCATGACGGGAAACCACAGGAACTCCAGCATCACCCGGCGCCGCGCCCTCGCGGTGACCGGCGGGACGGTCGCG
Organism: Streptomyces sp. SAI-135; assembly: GCF_029893805.1. Taxonomy (NCBI): domain Bacteria; kingdom Bacillati; phylum Actinomycetota; class Actinomycetes; order Kitasatosporales; family Streptomycetaceae; genus Streptomyces; species Streptomyces sp. SAI-135. The sequence goes on along the minus strand of NZ_JARXYP010000002.1, from coordinate 4,617,985 downwards.
GCGGGCGGCCTCGCGGTCGCGGGTTACCAGTCGGCCTTCGCCGGGACCACCGACACCGCCGACCCTGCCGAGGCGACGGTCTCCGCCTCGGCAGCCGGCACCGGCGCGTGCATGACGCTCATGTCCAGCGTGACGGAAGGCCCGTACTACCTCGACGGAGCCCTGGTCAGAAAGGACATCACCGAGGGCAAGAGCGGCGTCCCGCTCACCCTGCGCCTGACCGTCGTGGACGCCACCGACGGCTGCACCCCGGTCAAGGGCGCGGCCGTGGAGATCTGGCACTGCGACGCCTGGGGCTACTACTCCGGCTACACCACCGCGAACCCCGGCGGCTCCGCTCCCGCGGAGAGCGAGGACGGCTCGACCGCGAACGACAGCACCTATCTGCGCGGCTACCAGATCGCGAACGCCAACGGGGTCGTGAAGTTCGAGACGATCTTCCCGGGCTGGTACACCCCGCGCACCTGCCACATCCACGTGAAGGTGCACACCGGGGGCGAGAAGGCGGACGGCACCTACGAGGGCGGCACGGTCAACCACACCGGCCAGCTGTTCTTCGACGACACGATCGCCGAGCAGATCTTCGCTCTGGAGCCCTACTCCCGGCACTCCGGCAGCTACACCGTCCTCGACGACGACATGGTCTACGACGGCGGCGGCGCCTCCAGCGGCCTGCTCACCCTCCAGGCCGTGCACAAGGCCGACCCGTCCAAGGGCTACAAGGGCTTCCTGACCCTCGCCGTCGACCCGGACGCCGAGAACACGGGCGCCGGCAGCGGCGGGGGCGGCACGCCCCCGAGCGGCGCCCCGACGGGTGAGCCCCCGAGCGGCGCTCCGTCCGGAAGTGCCGGTCCCTCGGCCTCCGCGTCCTCGTAGGGTACGGCCATGAGCAGCCGCGAGGACGAGGCGCTGGCTCTGGCCGCCGTGGACGCGCTGACCGGTCAGCTGGCCCTGGCTCCCAAGCCGGGCCTGCCCGACCCGCGCGACCTCGGGGCCTGTGCCACGCTCAAGGACCACTGCTCCCTGCGCTGGGCTGCCAAGGCGCTCGCGCCCGGCCTCGCGGCGATGGCCGCGGCAGCCCGTCGCACCGGCGAGCCCAGTCCCCAGCTGCGTGCGGAGCTGGGCGCGATCGGCCGGTGCACCGAGCACTCGGTGGGCCTTGCGGGCGGCGGCCACCGCGGGGCCCTGTGGACCCTCGGCCTGCTCGTCGCCGCGGCCGCCCTGGACCCGGCGGCGCGGTGCGAGGACGTGACCGCCACCGCCAAGAAGATCGCCGCGCACAGCGACAGGCGGGCCCCGCGCCGGCCCTCCCGGGGTTCCTCGGTGTCCGCGAAGTACGGCGCGGCGGGCGCGAGGGGCGAGGCACGCGCCGGATTCCCGCACGTACGGCGGGCGTGGGACGCGCTGGCCCGGTCCCGCCGGGCGGGCGCCGACGAGGCCGAGGCCCGCCTGGACGCCCTGCTCACCGTGATGTCCACCCTCCAGGACACCGAACTCCTCCACACGGCGGGCCCCTTGGGCCTCCGCCACGTCCAGGCGGGCGCCCGCGAGGTCCTGGACCTGGGCGGTACGACGACGGAAGCGGGCCGCGCGGCCCTGCTCGCCCTCGACACCGACCTCCACGCGCGCGCGTGGAGCCCCCGCGGCAGCGCGGGGCTGCTGGCGGGGGCGCTGTTCGTGGACGCCCTTCCGGTGACGGCCGCCCCGAGGGGGGCCTGACACCGGCTAGTCCACGAGCACGGGCACCGCAGCGCCGCGCTCCGGGGAACCGTCCTCCGAGGCGTCCTTCTCGGTTCCGCGGCGGGCCGCCCGCCTGGTCGCCGGCCCCATCGCGTACGACGCCGCCAGCGTCGCCCCGCCGAGCAGCAGCCACCCCGGCGTACCCCACTCCACCAGCAGCGTCGTCAGGACCAGCGGCCCCAGTGTCCGGGCCACCGTCACCCCGGTCCCGAAGAAGCCCTGGTATTCGCCGACCCGCTCGGCCGGAGCCAGGTCGAAGGAGAGCTGCCAGGACCCGGCGGACTGTCCCATCTCGGCCACCACCTGCAACACCGCCCCCACGACGAGCGCCCCCACGGCCACCCACGGCGAGGCCCCCGCCGAGAGCGCGAACACCGCGCAGGCGGCCAGCATGACCCACCCCGAGCGCCGCACCGCGCGGGTGGCGGACGCGAGCCCGGTCACCCCGCGGGCCATCCGCACCTGGAACACCATCACCGCCCCGGTGTTGAGCACGAACAGCGCGGAGACCAGCCAGGTCGGAGCGGCGGTCCGCTCGGCGATCCACAGCGGGATGCCCAGGCTCAGCAGGGGCATCCGCAGCAGCAGGACGGTGTTCAGCACGGTGATCACGGCGTACGGCCGGTCGCGCAGCACCCCGGAGCCCCGCCGCCTCGACACGGGCCCGCGAGGCGGCACCGACGGCAGCCGCAGCAGCAGCCCCGCACAGACCAGGAAGCTCACCGCGTCCACCGCGAACACCCCGAGGTACGCCGCCCGCGTCCCGGCGTGCAGCGCCAGCCCGCCGAGCCCCGCCCCGACGGCCAGCCCGGCGTTGAGCGTGGCCTGGAGGCGGGCCAGCAGCCCGGTCCGCTCCCCGGCGGACACCAGCCCCGCGAGCAGCGCCTGCCGGGCCGCCGCGAGCCCCGACTGCGCGGAGGCGTAGGCGCAGGCCGCCAGGACGAACGGCACGAAGTCCCGCACGACAAGGAAGGACGCCACCGCCAGCCCTGTCGCCAGCGCCAGCAGCACCGCCGTACCGCGCGCCCCGCGCCGGTCCGCGAGCCGGCCGAGGGGCACGCCCACCACCGACCCGACCGCCCACCCCGCGGTCAGGCCGAGACCCACGCGCGCGGGGTCGAGCCCGACGACGTGCGTGAAGTACAGCGCCGACGTCACGTAATAGGCGCCGTCACCGACGCTGTTGCTCAACTGGGCGAGCGCCAGAACGCGTTGCGGCCCCGCGGGCGGGACGAGTGAGTTCGTCATGAGAACGACACTAGGAGCGCGGTGGACCGCTCGGCAGACCCAATGGAGGGCTCTGGGACTGGCCCAATTCCAGCACCCGGACCAGAGCCTCCAGAGCCCCGGGATACGCACCCTCCCGAGGCGTCCCGTACCCCACGACGAGCCCCTCGCGGGACCCCGCCGCGTGCCAGTGCTCCCGCAGCGACCCCACCGCGAGCCCCTCGGCCGCGGCCCGGGCCAGCACCGCCGTTTCGTCCTCCACCTCGACCAGCGCGTGCAGCCCGGCCGCGACGCCCTGGAGCCGCCAACGTGCCCCCAGCCGCTCCACGAGCCGGTCCCGGCGCCGCCGGTACCTGAGCCGGCACGCGCGCACGTGGCGGTCGTAGGCGTGGCCGCGGATCAGCTCGGCGAGCGCCAACTGCCCGATGGTCTCGGTGCTGTGGTCACTGTGCAGCTTGGCGTCGGCGACGGGTGCGACGAGCTGCGGCGGCAGCACCATCCAGCCGAGCCGCAGCGCGGGTCCGAGCGTCTTGGACGCCGTCCCCAGATAGACGACCTGCCCGGGCGCCATCCCCTGGAGCGCTCCGACGGGCTGCCGGTCGTACCGGAACTCGCCGTCGTAGTCGTCCTCGACGATCAGCGCTCCACGCGTGCGTGCCCAGTCGGCCAGCGCCCGCCGCCGGGAGGGGTGCAGTGTGACGCCGGTCGGGTACTGGTGGGCGGGAGTGACGACGACGGCCGCGGGATCCCGCAGGTCGTCGACCTCGACCCCCAGTCCGTCGACCCGGACCGGCACCACCCGTCCGCCGGCCCGCCGTACGACCTCGCGGTGGAAGGGCAGCCCCGGGTCCTCCATGGCGACGGTCCCGCCCTCCAGCGCCCGGGTGAGCAGCGCGAGCCCCTGCACGGCCCCGGAGGTGACGACGATCCGCTCCGGAGGCGCGACCACCCCACGGGCCCGTCCGAGATACTCGGAGAGGGCGGCCCGCAGCTCGATCCGGCCCAGGGGATCGCCGTAGTCGTACGCGGAGACCGGCGCGGTCGCCACGGCCCGCCGCACGGCCTTGACCCAGGCGTCGGCGGGAAAGGCGCCGACGTCAGGCGTGCCGGGCCGCAGATCGTGCACGGGCACCCGCACGCGTGCAGCGGACGTCACGGGTGCGGTGTCGAGAGGCGGCAGAGACGCGACCTCGGTGCCGGCCCCCTGCCGGGCGGTGAGAAAACCCTCGGCGATCAACTGGTCGTAGGCCGCTTTCACGGTCCCGCGAGAGACACCCAGTTCCTCAGCGAGCCGTCGGGTGGCGGGCAACCGGGCCCCAGGAGCGAGCCGCCCCTCACGAACGGCATCACGAAGGGCCCGCTCAAGCCCGGCACGAAGCCCGTCACCAGGGCTGATGTCTAGATGCAGGTCCACTGCACCCACCCAGGGGCGCGGGGAACTGCGCGACCAGCCCCCACGCACCCGCACAGGTGTCTCAACCCTTGAGGCCGGCCATCCACGCCTCGACCTCGTCGGACCGCCGAGGCAGCCCGGACGACAGGTTCCGGTTCCCCTCGGCCGTCACCAGGATGTCGTCCTCGATCCGCACCCCGATCCCCCGGTACTCCTCGGGCACGGTCAGGTCGTCGGCCTGGAAGTACAGCCCGGGCTCGACGGTCAGCACCATCCCCGCCTCGAGGACCCCGTCGACGTACGACTCCACCCGCGCGGCAGCGCAGTCGTGCACGTCCATGCCGAGCATGTGCCCGGTCCCGTGCAGCGTCCACCGCCGCTGGAGCCCCAGCTCCAGCACCCGCTCCACGGGCCCCTCCACGAGGCCCCACTCCACGATCCGCTCGGCCAGCACCCGCTGGGCGGCGTCATGGAAGTCCCGGTACTTGGCGCCCGGCTTCACGGCCGCGATCCCGGCCTCCTGGGCGTCGTAGACGGCGTCGTAGATCCTCTTCTGGATCTCGCTGAACCGGCCGTTGATCGGCAGCGTCCGTGTCACGTCGGCGGTGTAGTAGGTGTGCGTCTCGACACCGGCGTCCAGGAGCAGCAGCTCACCCGAGCGGACCGCCCCGTCGTTCCGCACCCAGTGCAGCGTGCAGGCGTGCGGTCCCGCGGCGGCGATCGTGCCGTAGCCGACGTCGTTGCCCTCGACGCGCGCGCGGAGGAAGAACGTGCCCTCGATGTACCGCTCGGAGGTGGCCTCGGCCTTGTCGAGGACCTTCACCACGTCCTCGAAGCCGCGGACCGTGGAGTCGACGGCCTTCTGGAGCTCCCCGATCTCGAACTCGTCCTTGACGAGCCGCGCCTCGGACAGGAAGACCCGCAGCTCCTCGTCCCGCTCGGCGGTGACCTTGTCGGTCAGCGCGGCCTCGATGCCGGCGTCGTAGCCGCGCACGACCCGCACCGGGCCGGTGGCCTCGCGCAGCGCGTCGGCGAGCTCGCGCACGTCGGAGACGGGGAGGCCGTACAGCTTCTCGGACTCGGTCAGCGAGTGGCGCCGCCCGACCCACAGCTCGCCCTGCCCGGAGAGCCAGAACTCGCCGTTCTCGCGGTCGGAGCGCGGCAGCAGGTACAGCGTGGCGGTGTGACCGCCGGAGACGGGCTCCAGGACGAGCACGCCGTCCTCGGTCTGGTTGCCGGTGAGGTACGCGTACTCCACGGACGCCCGGAAGGGGTACTCCGTGTCGTTGGAACGGGTCTTGAGGTTGCCCGCGGGGATCACCAGCCGCTCGCCGGGGAAGCGCGCGGAGAGCGCCGCACGGCGGGCCGCGGTCTCGGCGGCCTGCGCGATCGGCTCCAGGTCGTGGAGCTCGGTGTCGGCCCAGCCGGACTTCATGCTCTCGGCCAGCTCGTCGGAGACGCCCGGGTACAGGCCGTTCTTCCGCTTCTTGATCGGCTCTTCGGACTCATCTTCCGGGGTCGCCGGGGTGAGCTCTTCGGCCACGGTCATCCTCCTACGAAACGGCACTGGACCCCCTCCATCGTACGGTCGTACGGAAGGGGGCCCAGAGGCCTTGTGACTGTTACCACCTGCTACTCGAAGTGCGCGGCGAGCAACACGACGTCCTCCTCCGAGTCCGCCGCGTCCAGCCCGTCCGGCAGCACCGTGCGCAGCACGTGGTCGGCGACGGCCTCGGGGTCGCGGCGCAGCGCCTTCGGCACCCCGGCCGCGGCCGCGTGCAGGCGGGCGAAGGCGCGGTCGGTGGGGTCGCCGGTGCGGTGCAGCAGCCCGTCGGTGTACAGCAGAACCGTCTCTCCGGGCTCGGCGCTCAGCTCCACGCTCGGCGCCTCCCAGCAGGCGAGCATGCCGAGCGGCGCGGACACGGACGTCTCCACGAACTCGGTGCGCCGCTCGCCGATCAGCAGCGGCGGGCAGTGACCGGCCCCGGCCAGCGTGATCTTGCGCAGCGCGGGCTCGCAGTAGGCGAACAGGGCGGTGGCCGAGCGGGCCGGCTCGGTCAGCCGGAGCAGCAGTTCCAGGTCGGACAGGACCGCGACCGGGTCCTCGCCCTCCATCACGGCGTACGCCCGAAGGGAGGCTCTGAGGCGGCCCATCGCGGCGATCGCGCTCGCGCCGGAGCCGGTGACCGAACCGACCGCGAGGCCCAGCGCCGCGTCCGGCAGGGGCAGCGCGTCGTACCAGTCGCCGCCGCCGCGCGGGCCGGTGCGGTGCCGGACGGCGAGCCGCACGCCGGCGACGCGGGGGAGCCGGGACGGCAGCAGCTCCTCGGCCATCGTCGCCATGCACGCGCGCGTGCGCTCGACCTCGACGAGCCGGGCCAGGTGCTCGGTGGCGTAGCGCACGTACAGGCCGACGAGGTGGCGTCGGCGCTCGGAGGGTTCGGCGGGCTCGTCGTAGAGCCACACGGCGGCACCGAGGCGGCCGGCGTCGTCGGTGGCCAGCGGGAGCGCGTAGCAGGCCGCGTAGCCGAGGCGGGCGGCGACCTCGCGGTGACGGGGGTCGAGACCGTCCTCGGCGAGCAGGTCGGGCTCGGCGATCTCGCCGTCGCCGCCCGGCAGTCCGTCGAGAATGCGGCCGTACGACATCGCGCTGCGCGGCACGGTCTCGATGTGCCCGAGGTCGGCGCGGGCGAGGCCGAGGCCGATGGTGGTGTCGGGGCCGAGGCCGTCGTCGGGTTCGAGGACGACGAGTCCGCGCCGGGCTCCCACGAGGGCGGCACCGGCACGCAGGAGTTCCTGCAGGGCCTCGGACAACGCGTCCGTGCGGGCCAGGCGTTCGGTGAGTTCGTGCAGGGTCGTCAGGTCGGAGACCCAGCCGGCGAGACGGTCCTGGAGCAGGGCGCCGGGGGCGTTGGGCGCGGGGACCGCGGGGGTGCCCGGGGCGGCGGGCGCGGGCGCGACAGTGTGTGCGGGTGCGGGAACCGTTGAATCGATTCCGGCCACTTTCGAAGGGTGAGGGGCGTTCATGGCGTCCGGCTTTCCGACCGGTGCGTATTGCTCAAAAGCATCGCAAACCCCCATGTCATTCTGCGCCGCTAGCAGTGTCTCCACATGTACACGCACTCGTAAGGGGATGTCCAGCATTGTCCTGCCGGGATTCCTGGTGTCCGTGGGGAGGTGGTGGAGAGTGGGATGATGGTCAAACTTGGCTTAAAACTGCCTCGGGTTACGGTGTATTGAGGTCGACTGGCCTTGCTCCACAGAGCGTCACAACGGTCGTGATGGGTACGTACTCGGTAAGGACCAGGGGTGGTGGACAGTCACCCGGAACCTGGTGACCGACCCGGGCGTCTTAGCCACCGACGATCGAGCCCCATCCTCCCGTGGCGGAGGCGGAGAGAAATACGCGGGACGGCAAAACGCCAGACTTCGCCACCCCCCGCCACGCCCGCGCTTTTGATAGACGCAGTATGGGGTTCCCCTTGTCTCGGGCAAGGGTGTGATGCGCCAACAGGTACGCACAGTGAAGTGATCGACACATGGTGTGATGTGGTCCACGGTGTTGCCAGCGGTGCAACGGAAAGGAACGAGCGCTCATGCGCGAGATCCTCGGAAGGCGACGCAGGCTCCTGTCCCAGCGCAGCGACGGAAGGCCTGAATTGTTCAGCGCGGCCCTGACCTTCGCGAAGGAATGGCAGTGGCCCGTACTCCCCGGTGTGGCACCGGACCCGGAGGGCCGGGCCCGCTGCGGATGCCCCGACCCGGAGTGCACGGTCCCCGGCGCCCACCCCTTCGACCCGGGCCTGCTCGCGGCCACCACGGACGAGCGCATGGTGCGCTGGTGGTGGACCAACCGACCGGCCGCACCGATCATCCTGGCCACCGGCGGCAGTGCGCCCTGCGCGGTCAGCCTGCCGGCCCTCCCGGCCGCCCGCGCCCTGGCCGCACTCGACCGCCAGGGCATGCGCCTGGGCCCGGTGGTCGCCTCGCCGACCCGCTGGGCGATCCTCGTCAAGCCGTACTCGATGGAACAGCTGGGCGAACTGCTCTACGCCCAGGACCACGTCCCCGGCTCCCTCCGCTTCCACGGCGAGGGCGGCTACCTCGCCCTGCCCCCGTCCGAGACCGGCCACGGCGAGATCACCTGGGAGCGGGCCCCGCTTCCCGGCTCGGCCTCCCCGTGGGTCCCCGATGTCGAGGCCGTGGTGGACGCCGTGGTCGAGGCCCTCACTCGTACGGGTGTGAGCGCACCCGAGTTGTAAGGGTGTCGGGCGCGGACGGAACCGGGTGCCCGCGCCCGGTCGTTATCGTCCGCCTCATGCTGCGTCATTCCGGGGGACGACCCCCCGGCCCCCGATGGGTTCGTCTGCTCGCCCTGTCCGGTGGCGTGGTGTGCGCCGTCGCGCTGCCCCTGGCCATGGCCTCCGCGGGACAGGTGGGCGACGGAGGCCGTACGGTCGTACGCGATCTCGTGCGTCCCGCGGCGCCGGATGCCGCAGGGGCTTCCACGGCGCCGCCCGCGGCCGGTGACCACCCCGACGGCTACGCCGGCGCCCACGCCGATGACCACAAGGCGCCCCTCGCCGGCCCCCGCCGCTCCCCGCTGCTGCTCGGCGTGGGCCTCGCCACCGCCGCGCGCTGCGGTCCGGAACTGACCTCCCCCGACGGCGTCGAGGCGCAGACCTGTGTGCTCACGCAGGGCGAGGAGACCTGGGCGCGGACCTACTACCGCAACGCGACCGGCACGGCGCTGGACGCCGCGCTCAGCTTCATGGAACCCGGCGGACGCACGGTGCGGCTGCACTGCGCGGTCGGTGCGGGGGATGAGCCGGACAGCTGTGAGACGCCCCGGGAGCGCACGCAGGGGGCACCGGCCGACTACACGGCGATCACGGAGTTCGCCCGACGGGGCAGTGGACCACTGCTGCTGCGGGTCGGGAGCAACTCCGCGGAGAACACGGGCAGTTGACGCGCGACGGCGTTCCGTAAAGCTGCCCGGACACGGAAAGACCCGGTTGCTGGCGACGGGGGATGCACCAGCAACCGGGCTATTGGAACGGTAACAAGAGATCGGCCGTTCGCAAATTCGACCGCGCCCCTCACTGGCTTATTCGGACACCGATTCGCCTTCTTGGGAGGGGAGTTGTGGACGGACGGGGCCGCCCGGTGAAGGTACGGTGCGACTGACCGGCCGGTCAGCCGCACTGGTTGTGTCAACTCAGCGTGACCTGTCGGTTGGTGAGGCCGCCACGGGCGCGGCGCTCGTCGGCGGTCAGCGGTGCGTCCGTGGCCAGAGCGCCTGCGAGACGCTCGCCGAACTCGGCGGCCGGCTTCTCGACGTCCTCCGCGGTGACCCCGCTCGGCAGGTCCCAGACCGGGACGGTGAGGCCGTGGGCGCGGAAGGAACCGACGAGCCTGGTGCCCTCGCCGAGGCTCGACTTCCCGGCCGCGTGCAGTCGCGCGAGCGCGTCCAGAAGTTGCTCCTCGGGGTGCGGCATCACCCAGCGCAGATGGTTCTTGTCCGGGGTCTCGCACCAGTAGGCGGCGTCGACACCGGTCAGCCGGACGGTCGGGATGGCCGCGGCGTTGGCCCGCTCCAGGGAGGCGGTCACCTCCGGCGTGGCGTTCTCCGCGTCGGGGACCCAGAACTCGAAGCCCTCGTGCACAACTGGCTCGAAGGCGCCATCGGGGTCGAGCAGGTCCTGCAGTCGCGGACCGTCGGCGGGAGCGCGCCGGCCCTCGACCGGGGTGCCCGGAGCCGCCGTGAGCGCGCGCTGGAGGGTGTCGGCGAGATCGCGGCTGATGTCACCGGACGCCGTGTCGTTCTGCAGTCCGAGCAGGACCGAGCCGTCGTCGCGGCGCAGGGCGGGCCAGGCCATCGGCAGGACCGTGGCCAGCGTGACCGACGGGACGCCCTCGGGGAGGCCGCTCTTGAGGGTCAGTTCGACGGTGGCGGCGGGGACCAGCTCGCGCAGGGCCACCCAGTCGCCCTCGCCCGGCAGGCCCTCGAACGGGCGGTGCACCAGCTCGGTGGCGGCCTGCGCGGCGGCCCGGCCGTGGCAGGCCTTGTAGCGGCGGCCGCTGCCGCACGGGCAGGGTTCGCGGGCGCCGACCACCGGAATCTCACCATCGGCGCCCACGGCGCGGGCGCCGTCCGTGCTCTGCGGGCGCTTGGCCTTCGTCTGGGGTCGCTTCTTGGCCATCGTGGCTGTCTCCCGGTTACGGCTCGTCTCGTACGGGCGCGAGCCTAGCCGCTTGCGACTTGACCGACGGAAGCCTGTGGACAACCACCGGGGTGTCCTTCGGGTAACCAGTGGGGCGTCCCTCTGGCAACCACCGGGGTGTCCCTCGGGCAACCACCGGGGTGTCCGTCCCGGACGGCCCGTCCGGGTCTCCTCAGGCGAGGTCGTCGAACGCGTCCGAGAAGTCCAGGTCGGGTATCGCGACCGACGGGGCGACCACCCGCGTGGCGAAGTCGTCGCGGCGGCGGCCTGCGTCCGGATCGTGAACGTCCGCGTGGACGATCACCCAGACCGTGACCTCGCCCCGGGCGTCGTCCCTGACACCCCAGTCGTCGGCCAGCGCGGTGATGATGTTGAGCCCGCGGCCGCCGTGCGCGGTGACCGAGGGCGTGGCCGGAGCCGGGCGGGTGGGCCCGCCGCCGTCCGTCACCTCGACCGTGAGCCTGCCGCCCGCGTCCACCCGCCAGGCGGCACGGACGTCACCGTCCCCGGCCAGGGCGTCGCCCAGCGGCCGGCCGTGTTTGCACGCGTTGCTCAAGAGTTCGGAAAGAATCAGTACGGCGTCGTCGATGACCGATTCCGCCACGCCACCCCTGCGCAGCTGCACGCGCATACGGTGTCTCGCTTCCCCCACGCCCGCAGGGCCATGGGGTACGGCCATGCTCGACGACGTGGGCACCTCCTGTGCCACCACCAACGCCACCCCCGAGACCTCCTTCGCCCCACGCCACGGTGTGGATGCCCCATTGGCCTGTACCGGAAACCGGCCAATCCCGTTCCGCCGACGCATTCACCGCGGTCGAACACGCACCGAACGCGCCGGGGCACACCCTGTGACGGAGGGGACGTCAGCGGCCCAGTCGGTCGAGCACCGCGCGCGGCCGGTTGGTGATGATGGCGTCGACGCCCAGCTCGACGCAGAGGTCCACGTCCTCGGGTTCGTTGACGGTCCACACGTGCACCTGGTGGCCCGCCCGCTTCAGGCGCTCGATGTACCCGGGGTGGTTGCGCACGATCCGGATCGAGGGGCCCGCGATGTGCACCCCCGCCGGCAGCCGGCCGTCCCGCAGCCGGGGCGAGACGAACTGCAGCAGATAGACCGTCGGCAGGGTCGGCGAGGCGGCACGCACGCGATGCAGCGACCGGGCCGAGAAGCTCATGACCCTGATCGGCGACTCGGCGGGCGAGGCGGGGCTGTCCAGACCGAACCGCTTCAGGAGCAGCAGCAGCCGCTCCTCGACCTGGCCCGCCCAGCGCGTGGGGTGCTTGGTCTCGATGGCCATCTCCACCCGCCGCCCCGCGTCGGCGACGAGTTCGAGCAGCCGCTCCAGGGTGAGCACGGAGGTTTCCTCCCGGTCCTCGGGCCGGAACACCCAGTCCGGCTCCTCGTCGCGGGTGCGCCAGAACTCCCGCGTCCTGCGCGAGCCGAAGTCCAGGGCGGCGAGGTCGGCGAGCTCCAGGGCCGAGACCGCTCCGCGGCCGTTGGACGTACGGTTGACCCGTCGGTCGTGGACGCACACCAGATGACCGTCGGCCGTGAGGCGCACATCGCATTCGAGGGCGTCCGCCCCGTCCTCGATCGCTTTGCGGTACGCGGCGAGAGTGTGCTCGGGAGCGTCTTCCGAGGCTCCGCGGTGGGCGACGACTTGAGTCAGCTGCTGCCGTGCGTGGGTCACCGCGTCATGGTGCCACCGCTCGGGGGTACGCGTGCGAACGGAGGCATAAGTATTGCGCCTCATTTGTCTTGCATGGCCTATATAAAGAGCAGCCGCAGACCCACAGGCACCGCTTATGGTGCCCTGACGGCCCGTGGGAAAAGCTGACGGCATACAAAAGGACATGCACAGCTGACGCACGCCGGACACGAGAGCGGCACGGCCGAGCGTGACCGAGTGCGACCGACAACCGACAGCCGTGGACCGAGGAGAGAAGCTGTGAGCACCGAGAACGAGGGCACCGAGGTACCCCCGGCCCCGTCTGCACCCCCCGTGCCGGTGGACGCTCCCGCGGCTTCGGCGCCCCAGGCCCCCGACGCGGGCGCCCCCACCACGCCGATCCCGCCGCATCCCTCCGGCGGCGCCCAGGGCCCGGAACTCGTGCACGCGGGACCGGCTCCGGCGTACGCCTCGGCACCGGGGCAGCAGCACGGTGGCGCGGGCGGCCCCCAGGGCTCCTGGCCGCCGCCGCAGGCTCCGGGCACCCCGTCGTACGCCGACGGCGGTGCGGGTGACGCGGGTGCCGGCGGCGCGGGTGCCGGTGGCGCCGGTCCGACGGGCGTGTGGGGCGCGGGGTACCAGCAGCCCGCGCCGAAGCCGAAGACGGGCCGCGGTGGTCTCGTCGCAGCGGTCCTGGTGGCCGCGCTCGTCGCCGGCGGTCTCGGCGGCGGTCTCGGTTACACCCTGGCCAAGAACAACGACAACGGCTCCTCCACCACCCTCTCCGCGTCCGACAGCGGCGGCAGCGTCAAGCGTGACGCCGGCACCGTCGCGGGCGTGGCGCAGCGGGCCCTGCCCAGCACGGTCACCATCGAGGCCGAGTCCACCAACGGCGAGGGCGGCACCGGCACCGGGTTCGTCTTCGACACCCAGGGCCACATCGTCACCAACAACCACGTGGTCGCCGACGCGGTCGACGGCGGCAAGCTGACCGCCACCTTCCCGAACGGCAAGAAGTACGACGCCGAGGTGGTCGGCCACGCGCAGGGCTACGACGTGGCGGTCATCAAGCTCAAGAACGCGCCGAGCGACCTCAACCCGCTCACCCTCGGCAACTCCGACCAGGTGGCGGTCGGCGACTCCACGATCGCGATCGGCGCCCCCTTCGGGCTGTCGAACACCGTCACGACCGGCATCATCAGCGCGAAGAACCGTCCGGTGGCCTCCAGCGACGGCAGCGGCAGCAACGCCTCCTACATGAGCGCGCTGCAGACGGACGCGTCGATCAACCCGGGCAACTCGGGCGGCCCCCTCCTCGACGCGCAGGGCAATGTGATCGGCATCAACTCCGCGATCCAGTCCACCAGCGGCGGCGGCCTCGGCGGCACCAGCCAGTCCGGCTCGATCGGCCTCGGCTTCGCCATCCCGATCAACCAGGCCAAGTACGTCGCCCAGCAGCTCATCCAGACCGGCAAGCCGGTCTACGCCAAGATCGGCGCGTCCGTCTCCCTGGAGGACTCCACGGGCGGCGCGAAGATCACCACGGAGGGCGCCGGCGGCTCCGACCCGGTCGAGGCGGGCGGCCCCGCCGCCAAGGCCGGCCTCAAGCCCGGCGACGTCATCACCAAGCTGGACGACCACGTCATCGACTCCGGGCCCACCCTGATCGGCGAGATCTGGACCCACAAGCCCGGCGACAAGGTCACGATCACCTACGAGCGCGACGGCAAGACCCGCACGGTCGATCTCACCCTCGGCTCCCGCACCGGCGACAGCTGACCGCCACGCCCGCGCCCTGACCCGTTACTCTGGTCCCCGCGCCACGGTCACCGAGGGCGCGGGGTGGGTTGCCCGAGCGGCCTAAGGGAACGGTCTTGAAAACCGTCGTGGCGCGAGTCACCGTGGGTTCAAATCCCACACCCACCGCAGGTGAACGGCCCCTGACCAGGTGAATCGGTCAGGGGCCGTTCTCATGCAGACTGTCCGCTATTCACCGCGATTCCCCGTCGGTTCCCGGGTGATCGGGCACGGCAGGGGCACGGTCAGAGGTTGTCCTTGAGCCACTTGCTGCCCCGGTCGTTGAACCCGATCCAGGCTCCCTCACCGGTCAGCGCGACGACGAGGAGTTCGTCGTTGGAGTCGATGTGGCGCTTCAGGGCGTCACACACCTGCACCGTGGTCTTCGTCGTTTTGACGATCCAGGTGGAGTCGAGGTGGTGCCACCACGTGCCCAGTTCCTTGATCGCTTCGAAGAGCGAGTCGTAGTTCTGGCCAGGGCGGTTCAGGTCGTAGCCGATGAGCATAGATCTCGCGGGCATGAATACCTCGTTTCCGAGGTCGAATCATCTGCCGCGAAGACTTGGACAACCATGTCAGCCGTTGTAGGGTCCCAAGGCGCGCCAACGCAAAAGGCCCCATGCCGATGACTCGACCTCAAGTCGAGCCCCGGGTGGGGCCTGCTTGTTTTCGGTCAGGACAAGTACAGCACTTCTGACGCCCCGACAGCAAGCATGACCCCCACAGGTTGTGCTACTGGCGAGTATCGACCACTACATCTAGTGCTCGATGTTGACGGGCAGCCAAACTTCGAACTCTAGCGGATGGCACTGACAAGGTCGGCGGAGTCTGAACGGCCGCTGCAAGTCGGCGGCGCGTCATCCCCGGCCCCTCCTCAGGTTCCATCCCGTTTGCCGCCGACCCCCACTCGATAGAGCGGGTGTGGTCAGGGCGTCCGGGGCGCGGCACGACTAGGGCTCGGAGGAGTTCACCAACGAGGTCATCAACTCCATCCGCGACGGCAAGGGCGACAGCTTCCGCAAGCGCTACCGCGAGATGGACGTCCTGCTCGTCGACGACATCCAGTTCCTCGTGCACAAGGAGTCGACGCAGGAGGAGTTCTTCCACACCTTCAAAGGGCGTTACACGTGCGGCGTGAGGGTGTGTCCTCTGAGATCGAGGCGTACACCTAGAACACGGCATGGCCGAAGGTCGTGGTGTACACGGGGAAAGCCAAGTTCTACGTACAGACTGCAAGTTCCGGTCGGTGGGCAGCTCGCGCAGGTCGGCGTGCCCGCGTTTCACGTGAAACGTCTGCAACGAGCTGCTGGTTCGACAGCGCCAAGAGGTAGCAACTCCCGAATTGGTCGCTGGTCGAAGAGCAGATGCCCCCGCGCTTCTGGACTGCGAAGAGGTCTAGCTGATGGGGCAGTTCGAGCCCGGTTGGGCGTCCAGCTGGCGAGGGACCGGCAAACCGCCTGTTGCAGGCGGAGTGTGTCAGGCCTGTGCGCTCTTGGGCGGCTTGAAACCCCGAGAGGCTCCTACTGTCAGTGCGGTGCGTCAGACTGTTCGTGCGCGGCCACGGGCCACCGTCAGAAATGGCGGCGGCCCCCTGGTCTCAAGCAGGAGGCCGCCATCTCAGTCGGAAACGCCAACCAAAGGAGGTCGACATTCCCAGCACCAGGAAGTGTAGGCGTCGACTCGGACATCGCCCTGTCTCAGGGATCGCCTACCCAGCTCGGAAGCGTGCTCGCGTACGCTCTCAGCTTGCGAAACGCCGTGCTGAGATCGCCTACCCAGCTAGGGAGCGTGCTCGCGTACGCTCTCGGTTTGCGGAACATCCGGCTCGACTCCAGGTGCGGCGTCTCTTGCACTCTGCCAGTGACGAGTTCATCCGGATCTCAATCAAGGCGAGTCTGAGCGGCATCGGAGTGCTTGGGCTCTACTGGTGGAATCACCGCCACTGATTTGTTCTGGGTGGGCTACCTTCTCTTGGGCTTAGCCCACCCAGACCTGGTTTTTCATCAACCAACCACTCACCCCCGCTCCCATCCCGTCCGCCGTCGACCCACACACCGTGGAGCGGGCGTGGTTCATGGCGTCCAGGTGGAGCGCGCCACTGTACGAACGACCTGGACGCCATGGGCCGCGTCTGCTCGGCTCTGCCTGGGTCGACGGCGGACGGGATGGGAGCTCCCCGCGCATGCCACTTCGGACCCGCAGTCGCGTGCGGCGCCCCCTCCATCCCGGTGCCGGCCGATCCCCCGCCGGAGGCATCGTTCTGACCGTGGCCTGCCCGTCTAGGGTTCTACCGTCCGGGCCGTAACATGCTTGCGGCCCCAGGGGCCAGGCCCGGCGCCGAAGGCGCAGAGGGCCAGGCCCAAGGGGCCAGCCCGCGCTTTGCGCGGGCCCTTGATGAGGTAGAGAAATCTGTAACAGGTCCGGGTTCCCGGGCGAAGATCAGTTGCCGACCGGTGGCGTCAGCTTGCGGCCGTCATGCGTCCGGATGTGCGGCGCTTCGTCGCGCAAAGCGTCCGCGATGCGCACCGCGTAGACCTCGATGAGGTAGAGAAATCTGTAACAGGTCCGGGTTCCCGGGCGAAGATCAGTTGCCGACCGGTGGCGTCAGCTTGCGGCCGTCATGCGTCCGGATGTGCGGCGCTTCGTCGCGCAAAGCGTCCGCGATGCGCACCGCGTAGACCTCGCCCATCGCCGCTACTGCCTCGTCCGGGGTGAGCCATGCAACAGCGGTCGACTCGGCCGAGAGCTGTTCGTGACCGCCTTCGGGCTGACACCTGAACACCAGGGCGACAACGCCAACCGTCATGTTCTTGTAGACGCCGGTCAAGCGCTCGACGCGCACCTTGATCCCGGTCTCCTCGTATACCTCGCGGCGGACCCCATCTTCGATGGCTTCCGTACGCTCAAGCACCCCGCCGGGCGGCTCCCACGTGCCGTTGTCGGCACGGCGAATCACCAACACGCGCCCGTCCTCACGCACAACGACTCCCGCCACCGATACCGAGTGGAGCGGCGTTGACGGGCTCTGCGGGTGGCTGTTACTCATGTACAGGAGAATAGGGGAGACTGTAGGACTATGGCGACAGACGACGTGACATCTTCGGCCAAGGCAAAGTACCTCCAGATCGCGGATGATCTCGCAGCGCAGATCAGGTCGGGGGCATTGGAGCCTGGGGCTCCGGTACCCAGCGAGGCCGATCTGATGGCTCGATACAGCGTCGCCTCGGGAACGGTACGCAAGGCGGTGGCCGAGCTGCGGGCCGCGCAGTTGATCGAGACCCACCACGGGCGCGGTTCCTTCGTCCGCTCGCGGCCCCCTGTCCAGCGGAAGTCATCCGATCGCTTTCGTCGGGCACACCGTAAAGCCGGTAAGGCTGCCTACCTCGCCGAAGCCGAGCAGTCTGGCGGCACCCCCTCCGTGAATGTGCTCTACGTCGGCCCTGTCGACGCGCCGGTCGAGATTGCGGAGCGACTGAACGTCACGACAGGAACCAAGGTCCTTGCTCGCAAGCGCAGGTACTTCCGCGACGGCATCCCCACTGAAGAGGCAACGTCCTACCTGCCCTGGGATGTGGTGAAGGACATCCCCGAGATGTTCGCCGAGAACCCCGGCGGCGGTGGAATCTACGCCCGCCTTGAAGAGCATGGCCACATGCTGGCGGAGTTCGTCGAGACCGTGAAAGCACGACTGGCCACCAAGGCTGAAGCAACTGCCCTGGCCCTGAGCCCCGGCGCACCTGTTGTCCACTTGGTCCGCAGTGCCTTTTCGGACGACGGGCGAGTAGTCGAGGTGTGCGACACCATCATGGCTGCTGACCAGTTCGTTTTGGATTACCGCTTCCCCGCGCGGGACTGACAGCCCCGTCTCTTTCAAGCCACTTCGCGGCTTGGTGCCGCAGAACGCTTGACTCCTGTACATGAGCTAGGCACTCTTCTACTCGTAACTCCTGTACATGAGTGCAGGAGATCAGCTCTTATAGAGGAGATGCAATGCCGTCCTTCAAGATCGACACTTCGTCCGCTGTCGTCTTCGTTGCGACCGCGCCGGAGCCGAAGATGGTCAACAAGAAGACCGGTGAGCGGGCCGTGGACCGGGAGACGGGTGCGGACCTGTCGACGGTGGGCCTGCTGGTCTCGGACGAGGGGGAGGGCAACCTCTACCAGGTGACCGTGCCGGAGACCGGTTACCCCAAGGGCCTGACGCCGGGCACCCCGGTGGTCGTGACAGGCCTGAAGGCGCGTGACTGGGAGAACGAGTTCAACGGCCAGAAGCGACACGGGATCTCCTTCCGCGCGGTCGCGATCACCCCGCTTGGTGCCTGATCATGGCTGACTGGACGGTGTGGCTGGAGGCCACGGGAGCCGCGTCGGCGGCTGGCGGTGTCGGCTACGCGAAGTACCGGGCCCCGCGCACGTACTGGTCGCTGGTCGGCCTGCCCGCCACGTGGGGCCGGTTCTCCTACTCGTACCGCTCGACGATGGACGTGTGCGGTCTGACGGTGCAGCCGTCCGGCCTGCGGGCGTTCATGGCGCGCAACGTGGCCCGGCGTGAGGTGCAGCCGGTAGCGCCGAAGATCCGCCGGATACGGCCCACCTCGACCGGGCTGCGGGTGACGCTGCGGCTTCCGGCCGGTCTGGAACCTGCCGACGTGATCGCCTCGACGGAGCGTCTTCGGCACGCCTGGGGTGTCCACTCCGTGCGCGTCGTGGTCGTCAAGCCGGGCGTCGTCGAACTGCGGATGACCGGTTATGACGTGCTGCGCCGGGTGCGGATGCCACGCAAGGCCCAGCCTCACGACATGGCCGTACCGGTGGCGCTGCGCGATGACGGGACCGCGTTCGAGCGGGACTACCGCAAGGTCCCGATGGCCCTCACGCTGGGAGCCAACTTCTCCGGCAAGTCGATGTATCAGCGCAACCTGATCAACGGGCTCGCTCAACTGCCGGTCGCGCTGGTGGGGATGGACTGCAAGCGCGGGGTGGAACAGTCCGCGTACGCGCCCCGCCTGTCCGCGCTGGCGACCAACCCGGATGATGCCGCCTCGCTGGCCGATGTGCTGGTGGCGGAGATGGAAGACCGCTTCGATCTGCTGAACCTGCACGGCGCCTCGGACATCTGGGAGCTGCCGGAGGATGTGCGGCCTGCGCCGGTCGTGGTGCTGGTCGACGAGATCGCTGAGCTGTTCCTGATCTCCCGCAAGGAGGACGAGGACCGTCGCACGCGGATTGTCACGGCGCTGATCCGTCTCGCGCAGATGGCTCGCGCGGTCGGCATCTACCTGGAGATCTGCGGGCAGCGCTTCGGCTCCGACCTGGGCAAGGGCGCCACCATGCTCCGCGCTCAGCTCACGGGCCGGGTGGTGCACCGCGTGAACGACAAGGAGACGGCTGAGATGGGGCTGAAGGACGTTGCCCCGACCGCGGTCCCGACCGCCTGTGTGATCCCCGCGAACCGGCCCGGCACGGCCGTGGCCACGGATGCGGAGGGCGGCTGGTGCAAGATCCGCACACCGCAGATCTCCCGTGACAAGGTCGCCGCGACCTGCCGGGACTTTGAGCACCTGGTGCCCGACCTGCCGTTCCTCGCCCCGTTCCGGCCCCACGTTCCCACCCCGGCCGCCGCCGCTCCCTCGCTGGTCAAGTGATCGTCATGGCCGCGTCCAAGACTCGCGCGACCGTGACCGCCGAACCGGCGAAGTGCCCGACCTGCAAGGGCTCCGGAGAGGTCTCTCGCACAGTCCATGTGGGCCGCAAGCGCCGCCCGGTCGGCCAGCAGACCGGCATCTGCCTGACCTGCCTGGGTTCCGGCGAAGCCACCGACTAGCCGCCCACTTCTCCAGGAAGGAGGTGAAGACCTATGTCCCGAGCGCTGCGCCCGGACGCTGTACTGATCCAGGCTGTGATCGCTGGTGCGCTGTCCTTCGCCCATCTGCACGACCTTGCCGAAGCCGCCGGGCAATCCGGCTGGAAGGCCTGGGCCTATCCGATCTCGGTTGATCTGCTGCTGGTCGCCGCCTGGCGTCGGCTGCGTTCGGCTCGCCGGGACCGATCCGCCTGGACCTGGTTCACGATTGCCCTGTTCGCCTCGCTGGGCGCGAACATCGCTACTGCCGGGCTCCTGGATCTGGCGAACGTGCCCGCCTGGCTGCGCATCCTCGTCGCTGGCTGGCCCGCGCTCGCCTTCCTCGGTGGCACCCTCCTCGTGCACTCGCCGACTGAACCGGCAGCTCCCGCACAGGCTGTGGACGAACCGGCGGCGCTGGACGTCGACATGCAGGGCGACGACGAACCCGTCCCGGCCCCGGTGCCGGAACTGGCACCCGCCGCACCCGTCGCACCCGAGGCGCCCCCGGCCGATGTGCCTGCGGTTCCGGTCGCGTTGCTGGATCACGCGCGGAAGATCGCCGACGCACACCGCGCTTCCACCGGATCGCCGATGCCCGCTGACGCTCTGTCGGCCCGGCTCCAACTGCCCGCCCCCATGGCGGGTGCTATCGCCGCTCAACTCAAACTCACATGATCTGAAGGGGAGTTCGCCCGTGACCGCCTATCGCCGCTTCCGTGACCGGCGCCGCTTCGGCCCCGTGCAGGTCGGCACGTACTACGACGGCCGTGGCCGTGAGAAGCACGCCGCGGCGTGCACCGCGCCGGGCTGCGGCTTCTCCGCCGACTACACCGACCGCGCCGCCGCCGAACTCGCTGCCCAGACCCACCGCTGCAAGGCCTGAAAGGGAGATCACCGTCATGGACGTTCCGCTCTGGCTCGCCGTGATTGTCGTCGGCTACCTCGGCATCAAGCTCACCCGCCCGCCGATCTGGCTGGTGGTCCTGCTCCTGCTCGGCGGCTACCTCGTCGCCGGAAGCTTCCTCGGCCCCACCGTCGACTCGCTCGTCAAGTAGCCCCGGCCCGAAGGGACATCACCCGTGTTCACCCCGAAATATCCGCCCCAGGACACCGTCGTGCCGGCCAACACGATCCCGGTTCCGGCCTCCGATCTCCCCGCCCCGGCGGCCCCCGCCGCTCCGGCCCCGGTCGCTCCGGTGTCGAACCGTCCGGTCGTTCAGCTCACCCCCGGCAGCGCGCTCGCCCTCGCCGCGGGCGGCGGCGCCGTGGTCCTCGTCGTCGGCGCGGTCCTCGTCTCCATGCTCCTTGCGGTCGCCATCACCGGCATGTCGGTGGCCGTGTGCGCGCTCGTCATCCGCTCGATCCTCAACTCCGAAAGGAACCGCTGACATGGGCTTCTTCAGCAACCCCGAGAAGGCTGACCGCGATCTGACTCAGCACATGCTCGCCGACATCGCGGTCGACCTGAAGTCCGGACCGGTCGACGACTTCACGGCCGTGGTCGCCGGATCGCTGCTGGCCACCGCGAACGCTCAGGGCCTCGTCGACGACTGCGGCGACACCGACGCCTACCCGCCGCGCGGGCACGGCTACTCCCGCCGCTAAACGGCCCCCGGGGCGGCCTCGGTCGCCAAACTTCCGCCGCCCCGGGCGCCTGGACCACTTCCAGATCCAAAGGACCCGAAAGGGAAGTCTCATCATGCCTCAGCATGCCCTGAACACGCCCGTTTGCCGCGACTGCGACGGCTTCCCCGTCGTCGCCATCACCACCGGCACCCGCAACCCGGACGGCACCCGCGCCACCCTCACCGTGACCTGCTCCACCTGCAAGGGCACCGGTCGCCGCACCACCGCCACCCTCATCCGGGCCGGGAGGTGACGGGCATGTTCCGCAAGCTCCCCGCCGACCTCACCCCGACCGAGGAAAGTCCCGGCCTGCGCGTCAAGGGCGCCACCAAGTACACGCGCTCGCAGGGCGACTACGTCTGCGGCGGCTGCGGTGCGGAGGACCACGCCAACGGCGATACCGACGTCAAGGCTCTGGTCGACGACTACACCGCCAATCATGGTCGCGCCCACCGTGGAGGCCGACAGTGAACGATCTGCGCACCTTCAGCTTCGGCGGCGGCTGGCAGTCCATGGCCGCTCTCGTCCTTGCCGCTCAGGGCCGCCTCGACTTCCGCACCTTCCTGTTCGCCAACGTCGGCCCCGACAGCGAAAACCCCGCGACACTGCGCTACTTCGAGCAGCACGCCGCCCCGTACGCCGCTGCCCACGGACTCGACCTGATCGAGCTGCACCGCGAGACCAAGAACGGCACCGAGACGATCCGACAGCGGATCATGACCAGCAACGGCAGCCGCCAGACCATCCCGGTCTTTTTGACCAACGGCAAACCCGGCTCCCGCGTTTGCACCGTGGAATTCAAGATCCGGGTCACCGGAGCCTGGCTGACGGCACACGGCGCCAGCGAGGACAACCCGGCCACGGTCGCCATGGGTATCAGCCTGGACGAGATCGGCCGTGCCAACGCGGGCAAGGCCATGCCCTATGAGCGGCTCGTCTATCCGCTCCTCGACCTGAAGATCCGCCGGGCAGACTGCCCGCGCATCATCCGCTCCGCGGGTCTGCCGGTGCCGCCGAAGTCGTCCTGCGACTTCTGCCCCGTGCGCAAGATCCCCGAATGGCAGGCCATGCGCGAGCAGGACCCGCAGCGCTTCGAGCGGGCCTGCCAGATCGAGGACACCATCAACACCCACCTGGCAGCCAAGGGCAAACGGCCGGTCTACCTGACCCGCCTGGCACGCCCCCTGCGGGAGCTGTTCAAGGGCGGCGACCAACTGCCGCTCTTCGACACCGACGACGAAGGCTGCGACAACGGGTGGTGCTGGACGTGACCGACACCGCCACCATGGCGGGCCTGGACCCGGCCACCCTCGCCGACGTGCTGAGGCTGGCCGGGTCTGACGGCTTCGACCGCATCCAAGACCAGATCCGCCGCACCGGCGGCTGCTCCGACCCCATCCACCTGCAAGGCTCCACCGTCACCCGCGACGCTGCCTCCGGACAGGTCCTGCACACCTACTCGACCGACACCGAGCCCGGTGGGCGACTCCGGATCGCGTGCGGCAACCGGCGAGCCTCCCGCTGCCCCTCCTGCGCCTGGACCTACGCCGGAGACACCTACCACCTGATCCGCTCCGGACTCGTCGGAGATCCCGCCAAGGGCACCCCGCACACCATCCGGGATCACCCGCGGGTGTTCGCCACCCTCACCGCACCGTCGTTCGGGCGGGTCCACAACCGGCCCGATACCGGCCGTTGCCGCTGCGGGGTACGCCACCCCGAGGACGCTGCCGAGCTGGGCACTCCGCTTGACCCCGACACCTACGACTACGCGGGCGCGGTGCTGTGGAACAACCACGCCTCCGAGCTGTGGCGCTACTTCACGATCTACCTGCGCCGCGAGATCGCCAAGCGGGCCGGGCTCACGCAGAAGGATGCCAAGGAACAGTCCCGGGTCTCCTTCGGGAAGGTCGCTGAGTACCAAAAGCGCGGGGCCGTGCACTTCCATGCCGTGATCCGCTTCGACGGACCGGACGGGCCCGACTCCCCGCCCCCGGCCTGGGCCACCCTCGAACTCCTCACCGGAGCGATCCGCGCCGCCCGCAAGCGCGTCGCCGTCGACGTACCCGCGGCCGGTGACCAGCCTGCCCGCACGCTGTGCTGGGGCGTCAAGCTCGACGTCCAGCCGATCAAAGCCTTCGGGGACGGCGAGGACATCACTGAACAGAAGGTCGCCGCCTACGTCGCGAAGTACGCCACCAAAGCCGCTGAGACGACCGGCACGGTTGACCGCCGGATCGGCAACAAGGAAGCGCTGGTCTTGCTCGATGTGCCCGAGCACCCTGCCCGGCTGATTGCGGCATGCCTCGACCTGCACGCGCTGTACCCGGACCGCAAGCTGCGGGACTGGGCCCACATGCTCGGCTTCCGCGGCCACTTCTCCACCAAGTCCCGCCGCTACTCCACCACCCTCGGCGCCCTCCGCCAGACCCGTGCCGACTACCGCGCCGCCCAGCAACGCGAAGCCCTCGGCCTGCCAGACCCCGACGACAACCCGGAGGCCACCACGCTCACCCTCGCGCACTGGACCTACGCCGGACACGGCCACACCCCCGGCGAATCCTGGCTCGCCGCCAACATCCGCCGCGACCTCCAACACAACCGCGAGACCGCACGCGAAGCCCTCGCTGACTTGGCGAACTCCGAAGCTGAGGGGGAGTGGTAACCATGGACAGGCTTCTCGACGTGCACGAGGTCGCCGAGTTCCTGGGCACGACCGTGCGCTTCCCGCGTCGGCTGATCGAAGAGCGCCGGATCACCTTCGTGAAGGTCGGTCGGCATGTCCGCATCCCCGAGCGGGCCCTACAGGCCTACGTGGCCGCGAACACCGTGGAACCGGTCATCCTTCGTTCTACGGGCCTCAGGGGGGCTGCCTGATGGCTGGCAAGCGCAAGTCTCGCCGGAACTTCGGCCGGATTCGGAAGCTGCCCTCAGGGCGGTTCCAGGCTCGGTATCCGGGGCCTGATGGCGTGCTTCGGCCTGCTGACCGGACGTTCGCCACGACTACCGACGCTGATCGATGGCTGGCGAAGAAGCGAATCGAGATCGAAGACGGCCGCTGGATCGACCCGACCGAAGGACAGACGACGGTACGGGACTGGGCGGCTCGTTGGCTGGCCGCTGTATCGCCGCAGCTCAAGCACAAGACACAGGCCTCGTATCGATCTCTGATCAACTCGCGGATCAACCCGGCGCTGGGGGATCGTGAGTTGTCGAGCCTGCGACCGATCACTGTGACGGAGTGGGTTGCGCAGATGCGGACGGTCGGGCTCAGCGCGTCCCGTATCCGGCAGGCGTACCGAGTGCTGTCCCAGGTCATGCAGTCGGCGGTCGACAACGGGCTGATCGCGCAGACGCCTTGCCGAGGTGTGCGCCTCCCCCGGATGCCGCAGACAGAGCCGCACATCCTGACTCCGCTCGAAGCCTCACGACTCGTGCGGAAGGCCGAGAAGCCCCATGACTTGCTGATCGCCCTGCTGGCCTTTGCTGGCCTGCGAGTCGGCGAGGGGTTCGCGCTGCGCCGCGATGACGTCGACGTGGCGAGCGGCACCGTGCTCGTCGACGAGAACCTTGCCGAGGCGAACGGCGCCCTGGTCTTCGACACTCCAAAGTCTCACCAGAAGCGGCTACTCCGTGTGGCGCCCACCCTCGCGAAGCGGCTCGGGAAGCACCTGGAAAGCCTTCCGGACGACGGGGCTGCGCTGCTGTTCACCACCCCGGCGGGCAAGCCTCTGCACTACAACCAGTGGCGCAAGGCCTACTTTGACCCCGCCGTGTCCGCGGCTGGTCTGACCGACGTGACCCCGCACGATCTGCGAGCTTCGCACGGCACATGGGTCGCCGACCGGTACGGCGTGATGACCGCAGCTCACCGCCTGGGCCACTCGAACGCGAGCGTCACGACCCGGCACTATGCCCGACCAGTCGCCGGTCGTGATGACCAGGTCGCTGAAGCGTCTGATAGCTGGCTCACCGGCGGAGACCGGGGTGATCCGCTCGGGTGAGCCGGTGTGGCCACGAAGTCCCCTGATCGCGAGTTGGTCAGGGGACTTTCGCATTCAGACTTCGCCGGATCCAGGCGAGTGGAGGCATGAAACTAGCTACAGAAAGTGACTTGTTACTTTCTGTTGATCTCAGACCCTGGTCGCTACTGTGCGTTGCCATGGGCAAAGTGGTGCGTTTGTACTGGGGATACATGGTGACTGCGGCTCTAATCGTCGGATGGAGCCAGCAGTGGGCGTTGCCGGTTATCGCGGCCCTGTCGGTCGCTGTCGCGGCCTACGCGGGCTTCCAAGTGCCGGTCTGGTGTGGCGCGGTGAACCGTGACAAGAAAACGTACTGCCGCGATAACGCCTACGGCGTGCTGATGGGGTGCAGTAGGCGGCAGCATCGGTGGCAGAAAATCACGTTGATCGTCACACGGAGCAAGGCCGGTGACTTCAGTCGCGCCGTGTTCCCAACGGCCAAGGAGAAGTTCAACGCCTTCTTGGGGCTCGGCGGGCTCCTGTCGGCCATCGCCGCCGTGGTTGCCACCGTGGTAGTGGGATGACTCCATTCGAAGGAGCCAGGGCAGGTATGGGCACGTTGCGGAAGGGCACGGCAGTGAGTGAGGGGCACGTAGGGGGCACGGGGAGAACGGTGATGGCGTGACCGAAGCTCCTGTACTCCTCTGACCTGCGGGGAAACGAGCTGACTGCCAGACCGGCGAAAGGTCTTGAAAACCGTCGTGGCGCGAGTCACCGTGGGTTCAAATCCCACACCCACCGCGGAAGTTCAGCGTATGCGCTGGTCGGAAAGGGTGCCCCTCGACGGGGCACCCTTTCTGCGTTCCTGGCCGTCGCACCCCGGCTCCGGCTCGGCCCGGGGCTACAGCTCGTAGTCCCGGGCCAGTTCCTCCCAGGCGACCTCCCGCAGGCCCGCCTGGGCGTCGCATTCCGACGGTATGCGGGTGTGGGGCTGGAACCAGATGATCGTGAGGTGGCTGCCGTAGAGGACGGGATCGCGGGTCGGGGTCAGGGACGTGGAGCGGAAGACGCCGACGCAGGCGACCGGCGGCAGCATCTCGACCGGGCCGAAGGCGCCGGGGTAGTGGTCCGGGTACTCGTGCGGGGGCGGTACGAGGTGTACGGGGGCGGTCGGGTAGTCGTGTTCGGCCGATCGCAGCAGACCTTTGATCCGCAGCTCGTTGACCGGTCTGCAGGGGTAGCCGTCCAGCAGCCCGCCGTACGTCGATGTCAGGCGCAGCTCCCCGAGGTCGACCCTGCGGCCGGAGGTCAGGACGAGCCGGGACAGGGTCATGATCGGCACTCTGTGGCGCTCCAAGGTTTCTGCCGTGCTGGTGGTTCCGGTGATGCTGGTGGTTCCGGTAGTTCCAGTGGTTCCGGTACTTCCGGACTTCCGGTAGTCCCGTAGCTCCGGTGGTTCTGGCGGTTCTCGTGGTGCCGTGCGTTCCGGTGGGCCGCTAGGGGCGGCGGCCCGTCATCCGTGCCGCCGACGCGATCGTCGCCCGTGCCTCGCGTTCCGTGAGCCCCGTGTTGAGGGCCGCGTCCACCAGGGGGGCGACCAGGGCCGGGCCGATGCCGTTCTCGTAGGCGCGGCAGGCGGCCCAGAAGAGGCGGGTGTTGCGCTGGCCCTCGTGGGCGGCGAGGACGAACTGGACCAGGCCCTGGCCCTGGTCGCCGGCCGAGGGATGGGTTGCCGGGTGGGTGGGGCGCGGTGGCGGCAGGAGCAGGCGGAGCAGGGCCGGCGGGCAGGCCGCGGGGGCGAGGTGGGCGGTGCCCGGGGCGGTCGTGTAGGTGCCGTGGTCGGTGCGGGAGCCGGGGCCGACGAGGTAGCCGCCGGCGCCGCGGATGTCGATGCCGGGGGCGAGGCGGCCTGCCGAGTTGGGGACGGCGGCGTCGGGCGGGCCGGTCAGCCAGAGGTGGCGTCCGCCGCTCGGGGTGAGGACGACGACCGTGTCGGGGATCGTGAAGAGGTGGCGCAGGGCGAGTTCGCGCAGGGCCGCCGAGGAGTCCGTGCCCGACTTGGTGTCCAGGTCGACGCCGATCAGATGGTGGGGCGGCAGACCGCACGCGATGCCGTAGCCGGTGGCCCAGGGGGCCGCCGCGAAGAGCTCGCGGATGCGGACGGGGTCGGTCGAGGCGTCGTAGACCCCGTGTCCGAACGCGCCGCACTCACCGTGGCAGGGGCCGGTCAGGGGGTGGTCGTCGCGGTGGGGGGAGCGCAGGGCCGGGAGCTTGGTGCGGGACAGGGGGATGACGGCCAGCCCGCGCTCGGCGGCTGACAGGGCGTGTGCGAGGGCCAGCGTCGTGGCCTGCCGGTCTGTGGTGGCCATGGATCCATGTTCGTACGCGTGTTCGAAAAAGGGAAGGGGTGGCGAGCGCGGCGCGCCGACGGTGAGGGATTGGCCGAAAAGGTGCCGGAACGCTTCCTCTGTTGTCCCCCTTGGCGATCAAGAGTCCGGATCGTCCGGTACTGGTGCCTGAAGTCGCGAAAGGGGTTTATCGACTTGTCCTCACGCTTCAGGGGGAATAACCGCTTCCGCTCTGGTTCGCCGGGGATTCGGTGGGCAACTCTGGACTCGCGACGTCGTGCACAGCACCGGGGCGGTCGGCCAACTGCCCTGCAAGAAGCATCACTTGACGCACTACCGGCATGTGCCGGGTTCTGGAGGAAACACCATGGCAAGCATCCGTACCGCTCGCGTCATCGCCGCCGTCTCCGCTCTCCCGCTCGCCGCCGCACTCTTCACCGGCGTCGCGACGGCGGACAACGGCGGCTTCGCGGACGACGGATCGAACGCGGGTGTCGCGAGCATCGTGGGCAGCGGCGTCGGGCACGACAACAACGGCAACTCGTCCACGACACAGCAGAACGCCGTCGGCTCCGGGGCGTCGAACCAAAGCAACACGGCACAGGTCAACGGCTCCGCGTTCACGGCCGTCAACCAGGGGAACAACAACACGTCCGTCAACTTCACCCCGCTGTGGTGGTGAGGCGCGGGGGCTGACACGCCCTCGACCGGGGGCGGGAGGCCATGGGGTGGGACACGTCCGCGCGGCGGTGCTTCGGCGCCGCCGCGCAGGCGTGTGGGGTGCGCGGTGCCGGCCTTGACACCGCCCCGGGTCTGGCCTTGAGACCGTCACGGATCCGGCCTTGAGACCCTTCCCGGACCCGGCCTTGACACCGTCACGGATCTGACGGACAGTCAGGAAATCTTGCGGACAAGGAGGTTGTCGTCATGGCCGCCGACCCGAACGCCCCGCACCCCGACCTGCTGACCCGCCTGAAGTCCTACGAAGGTCACCCCGCCGCCGTCTCCGCCGCCGGCAAGGACCCCGTCAACCTGCCGATGATCCGCCACTGGTGCGAAGCCCTGGGCGATGCCCATCCGGCCTACGACGGCCCCGACGCCGTCGCCCCGCCCACCATGCTCCAGGCCTGGACGATGGGGGGACTGAGCGGCCACCCGGGCAGATCGTCGTCGTACGACGAACTCCTCGCCCTCCTCGACGGGGCGGGGTGCACCTCGGTCGTCGCCACCGACTGCGAGCAGGAGTACTTCCGGCCACTGCGTCCCGGTGACGAGATCACGTTCGACACGGTCATCGAGTCGGTCTCGGACCGCAAGACCACCAAGCTCGGCACCGGTCACTTCGTCACGACCCGTACCGACGTCCGGGTGGCCGGGGCCCTCGTCGGCACCCACCGGTTCCGCATCCTCAAGTACGCGCCCGCGAGGGCGGAGCGGAAGACACCTCCCCGGCCCCGCCCCGTCGTCAACCGTGACAACGCCGGCTTCTGGGAGGGCGTCGAACAGCACCGGCTCCTCATCCAGCGCTGCACCGCCTGCGGGGCCCTCCGCTTCCCGTGGCTGCCGGGCTGCGCCCGCTGCGGCGGCCCGGACTGGGACACCGTCGAGGCGGGCGGCGAGGGGACCGTCCACTCGTACGTCGTCATGCACCATCCGCCCTTCCCGGCGTTCGACCCTCCCTACGCCGTCGTGCTCGTCGAACTCGCCGAGGGTGTGCGGATGATCAGCAACGTGGTCGGGACGCCGTACGACAAGGTGCGGATCGGGATGCCGGTGCGACTCGTCTTCCGGTCCTACGACGGTGATCTCACCCTTCCCGTCTTCCGCGCCGCCGCCGAGGAGGCCGTCGTATGAGAACGGGCGACGAGCTGCCGCCCCTGGAGATCCCGGTCACCCGCACGCTGATCGTCGCGGGTGCGATCGCCTCCCGGGACTACCAGGACGTGCACCACGACCCGGAGTCGGCCCGCGACAAGGGCTCCCCGGACATCTTCATGAACATCCTGACGACGAACGGCCTGGTGGGGCGGTACGTCACGGACCACTTCGGCCCGCGCACCGTGCTGCGGAAAGTGGCCATCAGGCTGGGCGCGCCCAATTACCCCGGCGACACCATGGTGTTGAAGGGGACCGTCGAGGCCGTCGAAGGTGCCACCGCGACGGTCCGGATCGTGGGGACCAACGGCATCGGCAACCATGTGACGGGGACGGTCACCTTCTGTCTGCGGGACGCCGAATGAGCGCACGCGCGCGTGACCGGCTCGGCGGCCTGGCCGCGATCGCCGGCATCGGGGCCACCGAGTTCTCCAAGGACTCCGGCCGCAGCGAACTGCGCCTGGCCGCCGAGGCGGTCCGCGCGGCGCTCGACGACGCGGGGCTCACGGCGGCCGACGTGGACGGCATGGTCACCTTCACCATGGACACCAGCCCGGAGATCACCGTCGCCCAGGCCTGCGGGATCGGCGAACTGTCCTTCTTCTCCCGCGTCCACTACGGCGGCGGCGCGGCCTGCGCGACCGTCCAGCAGGCGGCGCTCGCGATCGCGGCGGGCGTGGCCGAGGTCGTGGTCTGCTACCGGGCCTTCAACGAACGCTCCGGCCGTCGCTTCGGCTCCGGCGTGCAGCACCGCGAACCCTCGGCCGAGGGAGCCGCGCTCGGCTGTGTCCCTCCCCTTCGGCCTGCTCACCCCGGCCTCCTGGGTGGCGATGGCGGCCCAGCGCTATCTGCACACGTACGGCCTCACCCCGGAGGCCTTCGGCCATGTCGCGGTGATCGACCGGGCGTACGCGGCCACCAATCCGGCGGCCTGGTTCCACGGCCGCCCCATCACCCTCGCCGACCACGCGGCCTCCCGTTGGATCGTCGAGCCGCTCAGGCTCCTGGACTGCTGCCAGGAGACCGACGGCGGCCAGGCGATCGTCGTCACCTCCCTCGCACGCGCGCGTGACCTCCCCCACCGGCCCGCCGTCGTCGCGGCGGCCGCCCAGGGCGCGGGCCGCGCCCAGGAGCAGATGACCAGCTTCTACCGCGACGACCTCACCGGGCTCCCGGAGATGAACGTCGTGGCCCGCCAGCTCTGGCGCACCGCGGGCCTCGGCCCCGAGGACGTCGACGTGGCGATCCTCTACGACCACTTCACCCCGTTCGTCCTGATGCAGCTGGAGGAGTTCGGATTCTGCGGCCGGGGCGAGGCCGCGGACTTCGTGCGCCGGGCCGTCCTGCCCCTCAACACCCACGGCGGCCAGCTGGGCGAGGCCTACCTCCACGGTATGAACGGCATCGCGGAGGCCGTACGGCAACTGCGGGGGACGGCGGTGAACCAGGTGGCGGGGGCGGGACGGGTCCTGGTGACGGCCGGGACGGGGGTGCCGACGTCCGGGCTGGTGCTCACCTCGGACGGATGACCCCCCAGGGGTGAACCCGCAGTAGACGGCGCCTCCTCGTCCACCTTCAGGAGGTGGAGTCAGCCCCACCTCTACAACCTGAGGGGGAGTTTTCTTCGGGACCTGTGGCCGATGAGCGCGGCCGGTCGCGAATCTAGCGTGGAGTCATGACCACACCCGTCTGCACCAGCGCTTCGAAGGCCGCCGTACCGGCGACGCAGACCCTCGCGTACCCGTCGTTCGCCTCGTACGTGAAGGCCCGCCAGCCGGTGCTGCTGCGTACCGCCCGGTCGCTGACCGCGAACCCGAGCGACGCGGAGGACCTGCTGCAGACCGCCCTGACCAAGACCTACGTCGCCTGGGAGCGCATCGAGGACCACCGGGCCCTCGACGGCTATGTGCGCCGGGCCCTGCTGAACACGCGTACCTCGCAGTGGCGCAAGCGCAAGGTCGACGAGTTCGCGACCGACGAGATCCCCGAGCCGGATCCCGTGCCCGGCGAGGACGACCCCGCGGAGCAGCAGGCGCTGCACGACGCGATGTGGCGGGCGATCATGAAGCTGCCGGCCCGGCAGCGGGCGATGGTCGTCCTCAGGTACTACGAGGACCTCAGCGAGGTGCAGACGGCCGAGGTGCTCGGCGTCTCCGTCGGCACCGTGAAGTCGGCGGTGTCCCGGGCCCTCGGCAAACTCCGCGAGGACCCGGAACTGGTGCTGGCCCGCTAGGGGCCACTGCTCCGCCGTTGTGCCTGCCCGCCGGGGCTCGGCCTGGGTACCACCGGTAACAGCCTCGGTGCCACCGGTAACAGCCTCCCGGTCCAGGGAACCGTCCGGCCCCCTCGCCCGTTGTGAGGGCATCGTGACGTGATCGATCGCCCGTCTCTAGTGACATACCGCTTGGTATGTGCGCAGAATCGGCGCATCCCTTACTACCGCGTAGGCAATGTCGCCCCGGGAGGACGCCGTGCTGAGCACCATGCAGGACGTACCGCTGCTGATCTCCAGGATCCTGACCCACGGGTCGTCGATCCACGGCACCTCACAGGTGACCACCTGGACCGGCGAGCCGGAGCCGCACCGCCGCTCGTTCGCCGAGGTCGGCGCCCGCGCCGCCCAGCTGGCGCACGCCCTGCGCGAGGACCTCGGCGTCGTCGAGGACGAGCGCGTGGCGACCCTCATGTGGAACAACGCCGAGCATGTCGAGGCCTACTTCGCGATCCCCTCCCTGGGCGCGGTCCTGCACACCCTGAACCTGCGCCTCCCGGCCGACCAGCTGGCCTTCATCGTGGGCCACGCGGCCGACCGGGTCGTCATCGCCAACGGCTCGCTGCTCCCCCTGCTCGCCCCCCTGCTCCCGCACCTGAAGACGGTCGAGCACGTGGTGGTCTCAGGACCCGGCGACCGCTCGGCCCTCGAAGGCTCCCACGCGCGCGTGCACGAGTACGAGGACCTGATCGCCGGCAAGCCCACCAGCTACGACTGGCCCGAGCTGGACGAGCGCCAGGCCGCCGCCATGTGCTACACCTCCGGCACCACGGGCGACCCCAAGGGCGTGGTCTACAGCCACCGTTCGATCTATCTGCACTCCATGCAGGTCAACATGGCCCAGTCGATGGGCCTGACCGACCAGGACACCTCCCTGGTGGTCGTCCCGCAGTTCCACGTCAACGCCTGGGGCCTGCCGCACGCCACCTTCATGACCGGCGTCAACATGCTGATGCCGGACCGCTTCCTGCAACCCGCGCCCCTGGCCGAGATGATCGAGCGCGAGCGGCCCACCCACGCGGCCGCGGTCCCCACCATCTGGCAGGGACTGCTCGGCGAGCTCACCGCCAAGCCGCGGGACGTCTCCTCCCTCACCCAGGTCACCATCGGCGGCTCGGCCTGTCCGCCGTCCCTGATGGAGGCCTTCGACAAGCTGGGCATGCGGGTCTGCCACGCCTGGGGCATGACGGAGACCTCCCCGCTCGGCACCATCGCGCGCCCGCCGGCCCACGTGGCCGGCACGCCCGAGGAGTTCGCGTACCGCCTCACCCAGGGCCGCTTCCCGGCCGGTGTCGAGGCCCGCCTCACCGGCCCCGGCGGCGAGCGCCTCCCCTGGGACGGCGAGTCCGCGGGCGAGCTGGAGGTCCGCGGCCCCTGGATCGCCGGCGCCTACTACAACGGCCCGGACGCCGAACCGCTGCGCCCCGCCGACAAGTTCAGCGAGGACGGCTGGCTGAAGACGGGTGACGTCGGCACGATCTCCGCCGACGGCTTCCTCACCCTCACCGACCGGGCCAAGGACGTCATCAAGTCCGGCGGCGAGTGGATCTCCTCGGTCGAGCTGGAGAACGCCCTGATGTCCCACCCGGACGTCACCGAGGCCGCCGTCGTCGCCGTCCCCGACGACAAGTGGGGCGAGCGGCCCCTGGCCACGGTCGTCCTCAAGGAGGGTTCCACCGCCGACTTCGAGTCCCTGCGCGCGTTCCTGGCGAGCGATGTCTGCAGGATCGCCAAGTGGCAGCTCCCGGAGCGCTGGTCGATCATCGAGGCGGTCCCGAAGACGAGCGTCGGCAAGTTCGACAAGAAGGTGATCCGCAAGCGGTACGCGGAGGGCGAGCTGGACGTCACCCAGCTCTGAGACGCACGAGCGGCACGACGACCGGAGCGCACCGGACGAACACCGGGGCGCTCCGGCCGCTGTACGGCACGGGGTTCGCCGGGGTCCGAGGGCACTCCGGCCGCTGTACGGCACGGGCCTTGCGGGAGCCCGACGGGCGTACGGCACGAGCTTCGCCGGGGTCCGACGGGCACTCCGGCCGCCGTACGGCACGGGGTTTCGCCGCGTGCGACGGGCGCCCCGGCTGCCGTAGGGCACGGGGTTCGCGGGGGTCCGACGGGCACTCCGGCCGCTGTACGGCACGGGGTGCGCCGGGGCCCGACGGGCACCCCGGCCGCCGTACCGCACTGGCCTCGTCGGAGGCCGACCGCGTCCTCACCGCCGTACCGAAGTGGCCAGCCACCCCAGCCCCAGCCACACGCCCGCGACGGCGCACACGCCGCCCCAGCCCCACCAGCCGAAGGCCGAGCCGGCCAGGGCGGACGCGGTCGCGCCGCCGGCGAAACCGGCCACGACGTACGCCGTGTTGGCGGTGGCCGGGGTCGAGGTCGTCGTCAGGGCGAGGGTCTGGTTGGCGACGTGGGAGGCGACCAGGGCCGCGTGGACGGCGATCGCCGCGACGAACAGCGCCCACAGCGCGCGCCCGCCGAGCCAGAACAGCGGCACGGACACCGCGGCGAGCAGATACGCCGACCGCACGACCTTCGCGGCGCCGAAACGGTCCACGAACCCGCCGGCCAGCGGCGCCACCACGCTCGCGGCCAGCCCGAAGAGGCCGAAGAGCCCGGCGGTCGCGGTCGACAGGCCGTAGGACGGGCCGGTCAGCAGGAGGGCCAGCGAGGTCCACAGCGCGCTCCATGCGCCGTACATCCCCGCCTGCCGCACGCACGCGCGCCACAGGTCGGGTGAGCGGCGGACGACGGACGGCAGGGCGGTGAGGCCCGAGAAGAGCCGGCCGGTGCGGTGCACCCGCTCCGCGGGCAGGGCGTACGCCGTCGCGAGCCCGAGGACGGCCGTCAGGGCGGCCGCGCCCACGAACACCACCCGCCAGCCGAAGGCCTGTCCGATCAGCCCGCCGAGCACCCGGGCCGCCACGATCCCGGTGAACAGGCCCGCGATGACGGCCGCGACATGGCGGGCCCGGCGGTCGGCGGGGGCGCGCTGGGCGACCAGCGGGACCAGCAGCTGGGGCACGACGGTGGCCGCGGAGGCGACCAGGACGGCGGCCGCGAGCGCGGTGGTGCCGGTGGCGAGCGCCGCGGCGGTCAGGGCCGCGGTGGTCACCAGGGAGAGGGCGGCGACCAGGCGCCTGCGGTTCACGCTGTCGCCGAGCGGGGCGAAGACGAGCAGCCCGAAGGCGTAGCCGAACTGCGCGACCGAGGCGACCCAGGCCACCGCGGCGGGGGTGGAGCCGTAGTCGCGGGCGATGAGCGGGAGCAGCGGGGCCGCGAGGTAGATGTTGGCGGCGGTGACGGCGGTGCAGACGGCGATGAGGACGAGGAGGAGCGAGCCCGCGTTCCGGACCTGGGTCTCGGCGGGCCGTCCTGTGGTGACGGTTGCTGTCGGCATGACCGGGGGATCCTTCGAGTTCGGTCTTACAACTAACTGGTTGGTTGGACGAATGGCTCAACAGTCTGCGAGTGCCGCCGATTCCCTGTCAACCAAATAGTTGGTTACTTCCTCGCCTCCCTCTACCCTGGGCCCCATGGCAGCAGCAAGGGACCCCGAGGCCACGAAGGCCCGGATCTTCGAGGCGGCGGTCGCCGAGTTCGCCCGCCACGGCATCGCGGGCGCCCGCATCGACCGCATCGCGACCGAGGCCAAGGCCAACAAGCAGCTCATCTACGCCTACTTCGGCAACAAGGCGGAGCTGTTCACCAAGGTCCTGGGCAGGTCCATGCTCGATCTCGCGGTCGCCGTCCCGGTCGACCCGGACGACATCGAGAACTGGATCGACCGCCTCATGGACTACCACGAGGCCCACCCCGAGGTGCTGCGCCTGCTCTTCTGGGAGGGCCTGGAATACGGCGCGACCGGCGAACTGCCGGACGAGGCGGAGCGTCAGGAGCACTACCGCGCGAAGGTCGCCACCCTTGCGGACGGCCAGGCCCGCGGTGTCGTCACCGACGCCATCCCACCCCGCGACCTGCTGTTCCTGTTGATCGCGGTGGCGAACTGGGCGGCGGTGGTGCCGCAGATGAAGCGGATCCTGGTGGGCGGGGAGGCCGGGGACCGGGACCGGCTGAGGGCTTCGGTACGGGAGGCGGCGCGCAGGCTGGTGGCCAGGTGAAGTGGAGGGCCTGGGCCTTCAGGGGCGCGGAGAACGGCGCGACCACCACAACGGACCCGCAGACGACAACCGGCCCGTGAGCTAGTTCGTGCCGATCCGGGCCAGCAGATCGACGATCCGCGCCTGCACCTCAGCACTCGTGGACCGCTCGGCCAGGAACAGCACCGTCTCCCCGGAAGCCAACCGGGGCAGATCCGCCTGATCCACGGCCGCCGTGTACACCACCAACGGCGTCCTGTTGAGCTGCCCGTTCGCCCGCAGCCAGTCCACGATCCCGGTCCGCCGCCGATGCACCTGCATGAGGTCCATCACGACAAGGTTGGGCCTGAGCTGACCGGCCAGGGTCACGGCATCCGCGTCACTGGCCGCCCGGGCGACCTGCATCCCGCGCCGCTCCAAGGTCGCCGTCAGCGCCAGCGCGATCTCCGCGTGCTCCTCGATCAGCAGCACGCGCGGCGGGTGCTGCTCGCTGTCCCGGGGCGCCAGCGCCTTCAGCAGTACGGCGGGGTCGGCGCCGTACGCCGCCTCCCGCGAGGCCTGCCCGAGGCCGGCGGTCACCATGATCGGCACCTCGGACGCCACCGCCGCCTGCCGCAGCGACTGGAGCGCCGTCCGCGTGATCGGCCCGGTCAGCGGGTCCACGAACAGCGCGGCGGGGAACGCGGCGATCTGCGCGTCGACCTCCTCGCGCGACTGCACGATGACGGGCCGGTACCCGCGGTCGCTCAGCGCCTGCTGGGTCGTCACGTCCGGCGCGGGCCACACCAGCAGCCGCCGCGGGTTGTCCAGCGGCTCCGGGGGCAGCTCGTCGTCCATCGGCTGCGGTCGCGGGGTGTCCGGGATCTCGACGGCCCCACCGGGGCCGTCCAGCGGCTCGGGCCCCTCGGCCGCGTTCTCGTCCGGTGCCCCTATGGCGTACGACCGCCCGGCCGCCTCGGTGGCGTGCGCCAGCCGTGACTGACCCGCGAGCGACGGCTGCGGCTGCGGGGCCTGCGCCGGTACGGACTGTTCGGCCGCCGGGTGCGGACGCGCTCCCTGCTCCGGGGCCGTCGTCGCGGCGGCGGGGTCGGGCCGGGTGCCGAGCTTGCGCCGCCGCCCCGAACCACCGGGCTGGTGCGGGGGAGGCGTGGCCGCACCCGGCTGCTGCACCTGGGCTGCCTGCCGGGTGAACGGAACCCCCTGACCGAGGGTCCGCACGCTGATCGCCCGCCCCTGGGTGGAGTTCGGGTCGACGGGCGCGGCGGGGGCCGCCGCGGCCTCGGCGGGCAGCGGCTGCGCCGGAACCGGCTGCGCCGGCACGGGCGTACCCGGCGGCGGAGTGGGCTGACCGGCCGCCGGAGCCTGCGCGGGCTGGGAAGCGGGCTGGGCAGCGGGCTGGTTCGGGGGTACGGCGGTGGCGGCGCCGTTCGCCGGTACGGGGGTGTCCTGGCCGCCCGGCCACGGCTGGGGAGCGGGAGGAGGGGTCTGGGCCGCCGGCCGGGGTGCCTCGGCGGGGAGGGGGCCGCCGGGGGCCGGGAGGGGCGAGGCCGGGGCGGGTGCGGTCTGCGCGATCAGGCCGGCCTGACCGGTCGCGTTCTGCACCGGGACACCCGGGAATCCGTCCGGCGCCACCATGCCGGGGACCTGCTGGGCCGGAGCCGCGGGAACGCCCGCCGGCACGGCTGCCTGGACACCCTGGCCGGCCTGAGCGGGAACCCCCTCCGCGGGCTGGGCCACGGCCCGTCGGCGGCGGCCCGTCGGCGCGGTGGTGGGGTGCGGCTGCGGCGGGGTGTGGTCGTGGGCCTGGTCGTGCGGCACGGCGTCGTGCCGGCCGTCGTCACCGTGACCCGCGGCGGGGAGGGGCTGCGCGAGGCCACCGGCGGGAACGGGGGCGGAGGGCTGACCGCCGGGGGTCTGGACGGGGCCGCCGGGCACCTGCACGGCACCGGGGACCTGGGCCTGGGCCGGCGCCTGGATCTGACCGGGCACCTGCGGCTGCACCGGGACCTGTCCCTGGCCAGGCATGTGGGGTTGGCCGGGGGCGGGTACCTGTCCCGGGATCTGACCGGGCACCCCCGTCTGGGGCTGGGGCTGAGGCTGTCCCTGGGGCTGGACCTGGGCCAGGGCCGCCGCGTCCGTGGCGTCGGCCGGCCGGTCCGCGTCGGCGGGCGGAAGGGCGAAGACCGAGCGGGGGGCCGCCTCCTGCGCCGCCGCACGCTCCGACGCGGCCGCGAGAGCACGCCGTCGGCGCCCGTCCTGCTGCGGTGCGCCGTCACCGGGCGGAACCTGCCCGGCGACCTGGAGCTCACCCTGCGGCCGGCCCGGCTCGCCGGAACCGCCCGCGGGCAACGCCGCCGGCAGCGCATGCTGTTCGCCACCCTCGGGCCGGGCCCGCCGCCCGGCCGGTACGGGCACGCCCTGCGGCGGTACGGTCCCGCCGAGACCGGTGCCCGCCGCAGCGGACCCGGCACCGTGCTCGCCGGCCATCACCACGGCACCCTCGGACACCCCGGCCTCAGCCGCCTCGGCACCTTCGGCGGGACGCCCACGGCGCCGCCCGGTACCGCCGGACCCGTCCCCGTCGTCGCCGGAGGCCTGCGCCGGTACGGACACGGGCTGCTCCGGCCCGGCCGCCGCACGCCGCCTGCGCCGCCCGGTCGGGGGCACGGACTCGTCGGTCCCGGCACCGGCCCCGCTCCCGGGCGGGACGTCGGCGTCCAGGAAGGAGTCGGTGGAGGAGCGCCGGGCGCGCCGCCGCCCGCCGCCCTCGGCAGGCGCGGTCTCCGTCGGGGCGCCCTCCACGGGGGGAGCCTCCGCGGGGGCGGCCTCCAGCGCGGCCGGACCGGGAACCGCGACGGCCCCTGCCCCGGCACCGATGGGCACTTCGAGGACGTACGCGCTGCCGCTCATGCCCGGCACCTCGTGCGTCTGGAGCACACCGCCGTGGGCGCGCACGATCCCGCGCACGATCGGCTCGTGCACCGGGTCTCCCCCGGCGTACGGCCCGCGCACCTCGATGCGTACGCTCTCGCCGCGCAGCGCGGCCGCCACCACGACCGTGTTGTCCATGTAACCGCCCGCGGACACGGGGGAGTTCCCGGTCGCGTCGACCCCGGCCACGTCCGCGATGAGATGGGCGAGCGCGGTCGCGAGGCGCTGGGCGTCGACCTCGGCCTCGATGGGCGGCGCGTGCACGGCGAACTGGACGCGCCCCGGCCCGATGAGCTCGACCGCGCCGTCCACACCGGCGGCGACGACCGCGTCGAGCATGACGTTCGTACGGTGGACGACGTCGGCGCCCGCGTCGAGGCGCTGGTAGCCGAGGACGTTGTCGATGAGGTTGGTGATGCGGGAGTAGCCGGCCGAGAGGTGGTGCAGGACCTGGTTGGCCTCGGGCCACAGCTGCCCGGGCGTCGTCGGCGGCGAGTGCGGACAGTTCGCGGCGCAGTTCGTCGAGGGGCCCGCGCAGGGAGCGTCCGAGCAGCGTCAGCAGCTGATCGTGCCGGCCGGCGAGGGCCTCGTAGCGGTCCTTCTCCCGCTCCCCGAGCGCGGCGTACCGCTCCTCGCCGGCGGCGAGCTCCTCGGCGTGCCGCTCCTGGAGCTCCTCCAGCTCGGTGATGTGCTTCTGGCGCAGCGCGGTCAGCTCGGAGGCGTGCTCCTCCTCGAGCCGCTCCAGCTCCTCCGCGTGGGCCTTCTCGGCGGCGGACTTCTCGTCGGCGAGGGCGTCGTAGGGCCGCCGGTCGGT
Source organism: Streptomyces sp. SAI-135 (assembly GCF_029893805.1). Classification (NCBI taxonomy): domain Bacteria; kingdom Bacillati; phylum Actinomycetota; class Actinomycetes; order Kitasatosporales; family Streptomycetaceae; genus Streptomyces; species Streptomyces sp. SAI-135. The sequence goes on along the minus strand of NZ_JARXYP010000002.1, from coordinate 4,578,149 downwards.
GAAGGTGAGCACGGCGCCGACGAGCTGGTCGCCGTCGCGCACGGGCGCCGTCGTCAGGTCGACGGGGACCTTGTCGCCCTTCTTGGACCACAGCACCTGCCCGCGCACCCGGTGCTTGCGCCCGGAGCGCAGGGTGTCGGCGAGCGGGGACTCCTCGTACGGGAAGGGGGTGCCGTCGGCGCGGGAGTGCAGGATGAGGTCGTGGAGTTCGCGGCCGCCGAGGTCGCTGGCCCGGTAACCCAGTATCTGGGCGGCGGCCGGATTGACGAGCACGATCCGCCCGTCGGTGTCGGTCCCCACGACCCCCTCGGCCGCGGCCCGCAGGATCATCTCGGTCTGCCGCTGCGAACGGGCCAGCTCGGCCTCGGTGTCGACGGTCCCCGTCAGATCCCGTACGACCAGCATGAGCAGCTCGTCGCCGCTGTAGCCGTAACCGTCGTAGGCCTGCTGGCCGTTCTCCAGATTGGCGCTGGTGACCTCGACGGGGAACTCGCTGCCGTCGGTCCTGCGCGCCACCATCCGGGTCGGCTTGGTCCGCCCGCGCGGGTCCATGTGGTCGGGCCGCCGCATGGAGCCGGGGATGAGCCGCGAGTCGAACTGCGGCAGCAGATCGAGCAGCCCGCGCCCCACCAGGGCCGTCCCGGGCGCCTCGAAGGCCTCCAGGGCGATGGTGTTGGCGTTGACGACGGTCCCATTGGCGTTGACCAGCACCAACGCGTCGGGAAGCGCGTCGAGTATGGCTGCGAGGCGAGCAGCGCCTCGGGATGGCCTGCTGCTCACGAGACGCTTCCTCCCTGTTACCGCACCTTGCCGACCGTTCGGGCCATCTTGCCAAGGGGCCCGCGACGTGTCACGCGAGGGAGTCTAAGCGCAGCGGTTGTGCGGGGGTGCCGGATGAGAGGGAGGTCGCACGACGAAGTGAAGCAGAACGTGTGACCGCATCCCGGGGGCTAGGTGTCCATGCCGGGGAGGAGGGGCACGAACCGCTCCCAGCGCGCGGTCTCGCACCCGTTGCTCCGGTCGAACCGGGCGTCCACGGGGCGACCGGCCCAGGTCCCGGTGACATGGGCGGTGGCGGGGCCGCCGTAGAGCATCGTGCAGACGCTGCCCTCGGGGACGGGGGCGAAGGTGTCCTTGCCCCACCGGGTGTTCCGCTCCAGGGCGGCGCAGGCGCCGGACGCGTCGGGGTGGGTCCCGCGGGAGGGGTGGCAGTCGACCTCGAAGGTCCCGTCGGCGCCACCGCCCGCGTCCCGGACGGTGACGGTGAGATGGTCGCCCGCCTCGGCGTACGCCGTCGCGGGTGTGGGGGCGAGGGCGGCGAGGAAGAGCGGGAGCGGACCCAGCCGTGCGAGCCGGCCGAGCCGGATGACGTAGGACATGCCCTGACTAACGGCGGGCGGCGCCGTTCGTTGCGCGGAAGCGCTTTGCCCTGCGCCCCGCCCGCCTAGTACCGTGGGAGCCGATTGGTGGCACGACCTCCGGCTGTGTCATCATCTGCACGCACCACTCGCGCTCGCGCGGGCGGCTGTGCTGGAGGCGTCGCCTAGTCCGGTCTATGGCGCCGCACTGCTAATGCGGTTTGGGACTTAAATCCCATCGAGGGTTCAAATCCCTCCGCCTCCGCGCAAGATCACCGAAGCCCCGGTCCCAGTGACCGGGGCTTCGTTGTTCCCAGCTCGCTCAGATGTGCGTTTGTGCAGGTCACAAGGGGTATGGCTAACGGATTTCACATGCGACCGGCAGTCATGTAATGTTCTTCCTGTCGCCGCGAGCGGCCCGGAAGGGCAAGGAGCGGCGAAAAAACAGAACAAGCACTCGTAGCTTAACGGATAGAGCATCTGACTACGGATCAGAAGGTTGCAGGTTCGAATCCTGCCGAGTGCACAGCAGTCAAAGCCCCCTCGGGATCATCCCGGAGGGGGCTTTGTCGTGTCGTGGGACAGAGGGATGTGACGAGGGCTCATGCGGTGCTCGTGGCCAGGCTGTGGAAGGCCTGGGTGGTGCGGGGGTGGGCCAGTTCGTCGAGGAGGTGGCGCCAGTCGGGGTCGGTGGGGGCCGGGTGGGCCTCGTCCCAGGCGGTGAGGACCGCGGCCAGGTCGTTCTCGGGGGAGGTCTTGACCTGCGGGGAGGACGGGAGCTGGTTCATGGGAGTTCCTTCCGGATGAGGCCGGGGTCTGCACCCCGGCGGGGCTTTCAGCAGGCCGGGGCCACCGTGGTGCGCGGCAGGGACGGGCGGGGCAGGGGGACGACGGTGCCGGACGGGCGTCCGGCCTTGCGGGTGCCCGCGAAGACGTACAGGCGCAGGACCAGGAAGCGGCCGGTGCCGGCCAGCGCGGAGGCGCTGAGGTAGACCGCCTGTTCCGTGAACATCCCGGGAGTCGACCGGATCAGGTGGAGCAGGAACATCGCGGCACAGGTGACGACGTACGCGGCGGCCGCCGAGCCGGAGGACTGGAGGTGCCTGCGCAGTCCGGGGCGGCGGCCGGTGCCGAAGGTGAACAGGGCGTGCAGCTCGGTGCACAGGAGCGTGGAGGCCACGGTGACGACCGCGTTCGCCATGGCCCACGGCATCGTCGTCGCGACCAGCGGTACGGCGAGGCTGGAGAGGACGCCGATTCCGCCGCCGCAGACGACGAAGCGCACGAAGGAGGCGACGGGGCCGGGCGGGGAGGGCAACGGCGACCGGGACTGAGAGCGGGGCTGGGGCCGGTCTGTCGGCTGCGGCTCCATGCGGGTTTCCTCCGGCTCGCCGTTCGCTGGTCGATCCGCTGGATCCCGGGTGGACCAGCCGTGATCAACGATGCCGTCGCGGGCCCTAAGAAACGATGGAGCGCACTCCCGGACCGGAGGTAGGGCTGGCTGCACCCCCGGGGTGGGGTGCCCCCGCCGTTCGACCCCGCACCGCCACTCGCCTCGCCCCCTACTCGCCCCCCGCGTCCTTCGCCCGCAGCTCCTCGATATAGGCGAGCGCCAGGTTCGTCGAGCGGCTGAACCAGTCGTGGAGCACGGCGATCTCGTCGGGGGAGTACTCCGCGAAGACGGCGTCGAGACGGTCGTAGTACGGCTGGTAGAGGGCGACGACCTTGGCCACGGCATCGGGCCGCGCGGCGACCCGGACGCGGCGGCGGTCGGCGGGGTCGGGGACGCGGGTGACGTAGCCGCCGCGTTCGAGGCGGTTGAGGATGCCCGTGACCGCGCCGGTCGTGACGTGGGCGTGCTCGGCGAGGTCGCCCGCGGTGAGGAGGTTCTCGCCCGCCTTCAGGACGCAGGCGAAGCTCAGCAGGTCGGTCACGTTCAGGCCCAGCCGCTGGGCTATCTCCTGCTGGCCGAGGTGGGCGGTGGCGATGAAGAAGTCCATCGCCTCCAGTGCCTGGGCCGGAGTGGCGGCGGGGCGGGGCTCGGCGGGCATCGGAATCCTTATTCCCTTAGTGCGTGAGAGGTTTCTGAGCTAAATTTCTTAGGAGGTGAGAGAAAGTGCGGTCGAGGAGGATCTGTGAGTGCACATCAGTATGACGAGGGGCACACGGTCGCCGGGTGGAGCGGAGTTGCCGTCGCCACCGTGGGGACGTCCGTGCTGGGGGTGGGGGTGTGCACGGTCTCCGGCGCGCTGATCGCCGTCGGTCTCGTGATCACCGCGGCGAGCGCCCTCGTGACCTGGGCCCTGCATCTGTCCGGCTGGGGCAAGCCGCCGGGCCGTCGGCCGCGCGAGCAGTGGGGGATGCGGGTGCGGGACACCGGCGCCCGGCAGGGGCACCCGGGGTGCGTCGGATGCCGCATGGCCGGACGGGGCCGCGCGCGGACCGGGGTGGTCGGAGCGACGTCGGAACCGGCGGTGTCCGCGGAGCCGTTGCCCGTCGAGTCGGTGGGCTGACCGGGACCCTCGATCTCGTGCGGGCCGTTGTCAGTGGTGCCCCCTACTCTCGTGAGGGATGGCACAGGGATGGAAGTGCTCGGGGTTGTCGTGGTCGGCGGACGGGCCCGTGCTGCGCTGGGACGGTGGCCGGCACAGTGCGCTGACCCGGGGGAAGCGGGTGGCCTTCGGGGTCGCGGAGGGGGGTGTGCGGACCTGTGTGGGAGCGCGGGGGCACGTGTGTCCGGCACGGGCCGCGGTGTCGGGGCGCAGCACGGGGGCGCGGTGCGAGGAGTGTGCGCGCCTTGACCGGGCGCACTCCGTGGCCGCCGACACGCTCACGGACGACCCCCGGCCGTACCGGGTGTATCTGGCGTGGTTCGGGCCCGGCATGGTCAAGGTCGGCATCACGGCCCACCAGCGGGGCTCCGCGCGCCTGTTGGAGCAGGGGGCCGTCTGCTTCAGCTGGCTCGGCACCGGTCCGCTGATGGCCGCGCGGCGCACCGAGGAACTGCTGCGGGCGGCGCTCTCGGTGCCCGACCGCATTCCGTACGGCGCCAAGCGGGCCGTACGGTCCGCCCTGCCGGGGTCGGCCGGCGAGCGGGCGGCCGAGCTCGCCGGACTGCACGCGCGGGCGGTGGCGCTGGGCGGCTGGCCGGACTCCCTGGAGCGCGCACCGTACCGACCGGTCGACCATGTCGAGATCTTCGGCCTCGCCGCACTGCCCGCCGCCCTGGGTGAGGTGAGCGAGCTCGTCGCGGGCGGGTCGGTGGGCGGGCGGCTGCGCGCGGCCGCCGGACCCGACCTGCACCTGGAGACGGAGGGCGGTGCGGTCGTCGTACTGGACACCCGGCTGATGACGGGGTGGGAACTGGTTCCGGCCGACGGGGTGGACATCAGCGTGCCGGTGAGAGAGTTCAAGGAGGCGGCGGGGGTACAGGACGGGTTGTTCTGACGAGGGGGGAGCCGGGATGGACGTCACCGTGCAGTGGATACGCACGTCGTGGACGAAGCGGTCCCGGGGCGGCGAGGCCGCCACCAGGAGGAACGCGGCCCCGGTCGGCTTCGCGCTGCCGCCCTCCGCGGTGCGGCGGGCCGGGGAGCCGTTCGTCCACGCGGTCAGCATGGACGAGCGGGACGACTTCGTGCCGCACGGCCGGCAGGGTGACAGCCTCCGCGGGGTCGACGTGCAACTCCGCGAGGCGGACCGGCGGTTGCGCGTCCTGCCCAGGGTGCGTCCGATGTTCGGGGTGCCGCCCCGGCCGCGGCGGCGCCCGGGCGTGCGGCTCGAGCCCGGCCAGTGGGTGCGGTGGCGGCTCAACTACCGCTTCAGCAGCGCCGCCGGGGTGCGGGACTGGTCGTACTGGCTGGACACCTTCAACATCGCCTACGGCCCCGTCGGCACCGAGGTGTTCCTGGGGGCGCCGACGGTCGAGGTGGACGAGCAGGGGCCGGTCCGGTAGCGGGCGGAGTGGGCAGAGTGGGCGGAGTCCGGGCGACGATGCCCCGTCCGTCCCGTCGGACCAGGACGTTCCCAGGGGTTCCCTGAGAGCCGCCTGTGCGTTTCTCAGGGAAATCACAGACTGCCGAAAGGGTGCTCTCAGGGGGCCCCGACATGGTGTTCACCATGACCACGACCTCGCCCCAGGGGCGCACCGAACTGCTGAGGCCGGACGGGAGCCCCGTCCGCGTGCTTGTGGTGGACGACGAGCTGTCGATCACCGAACTGCTGTCCATGGCCCTGCGCTACGAGGGCTGGCAGATCCGCAGCGCGGGTGACGGCACGGGCGCCGTCCAGACCGCGCGGGAGTTCCGGCCCGACGCCGTGGTCCTGGACATGATGCTCCCGGACATGGACGGCCTCACCGTCCTGGGGCGGCTGCGCCGCGAACTGCCGGACGTGCCCGTGCTGTTCCTGACGGCGAAGGACGCCGTGGAGGACCGTATCGCCGGGCTCACCGCCGGTGGCGACGACTACGTCACCAAGCCGTTCAGCCTCGAAGAGGTCGTGGCCCGGCTGCGCGGACTCATCCGCCGCTCCGGCGCGGCCGACCGCCGCTCCGACTCCGTGCTGGTCGTCGGCGACCTCACCCTCGACGAGGACAGCCACGAGGTCGCGCGGGCCGGGGAGAACATCCACCTCACCGCGACCGAGTTCGAGCTCCTGCGGTTCCTGATGCGCAACCCCCGGCGGGTGCTGAGCAAGGCGCAGATCCTCGACCGGGTGTGGTCGTACGACTTCGGCGGCCAGGCCAACGTCGTCGAGCTCTACATCTCCTACCTGCGCCGGAAGATCGACGCGGGACGTGAGCCGATGATCCACACCCGGCGCGGCGCCGGTTACCTGATCAAGCCCGCCGCCTCATGAGCGGGCGACGACGGCCGCGGGCGCAGCAGCGGGCAGGGCGAGCAGGCAAGCCGCGCACGCTGCGGACGCGGCTCGTCGTCGCGTCGGTGGTGCTGATCGCCGTGGTCTGCTCGGTGATCGGCACCGTGACGACACTGGCACTGCGGTCGCATCTGTACGACCAGCTGAGCGGCAAGCTCAACGAGGCCGCGTCGCGGGCGGCGCCCCGCGACTTCCCGCCCGGGCAGCTCGGCAACGGCGACAACGACGAGGACAAGCCCGTCGGGCAGGGCAACCGGCTGAGCACTCCCGCCAAGTTCGTCACCGGCCCGGGGCCGGACGGCACCATCGCGGCCAAGGTGGAGAAGGGCACGATCACCGACGCCAAGCGCGGCGTGAAGTCCGACCAGAACTTCGAGATGACCGCCGAGAACCTCACGGCCGCCCAGATCAAGGCACTCGACGCGGGTCCCCAAGGACAACAAAGAGCACAAGGTCGAGCTCCCCGGCATCGGCGACTACCTCGTCCGGTACGCCACCAACGACACCTCCGCCTACTACGTGGCCGTCCCCACCCAGGACATCGACGCCACCATCGACACCCTGATCCTCGTCGAGGTCAGCGTCACCGCCGCAGGTCTCGGCGCCGCCGTCATCGCCGGTTACGTCCTCGTCGGCCTCGCCACCCGCCCCCTGCGCAAGGTCGCCCACACCGCCACCCGGGTCTCCGAACTGCCCCTCCACACCGGCGAGGTGAACCTCAGCGAGCGGGTGCCCGAGTCGGAGTGCGACCCGCACACCGAGGTCGGCCAGGTCGGCTCCGCGCTGAACCGGATGCTGGACCACGTCCACGGCGCCCTGCACGCACGGCAGCAGAGCGAGATGCGGGTACGGCAGTTCGTGGCCGACGCCAGTCACGAGCTCAGAACTCCGCTCGCCTCCATCCGCGGGTACGCCGAGCTCACCCGGCGCGGCAGGGAACAGGTCGGCCCCGACACCCGGCACGCGCTCGGCCGTATCGAGTCCGAGGCGGGCCGGATGACGCTGCTCGTGGAGGATCTGCTGCTGCTCGCGCGGCTGGACGCCGGGCGGCCGCTCCAGTTCGAGCAGACCGACCTCGTCCCGCTCGTCGTGGACACCATCAGCGACGCCCGCGCGGCCGGCATGGACCACAACTGGCGCCTTGACCTGCCCGACGAACCCGCCCTCGTCTCCGGTGACGCGGCCCGGCTCCAGCAGGTGCTCATCAACCTGCTCGGCAACGCCCGCAAGCACACCCCGCCGGGTACGACGGTCACCGCGCGCGTGCAGCGCCGCGGACCGTGGATGTGCGTGGACGTCGAGGACAACGGCCAGGGCATCCCGTCCGACCTGCTCCCGCACGTCTTCGAACGGTTCGCACGCGGTGACTCCGCGCGCTCCCGCGCCACCGGGTCCACCGGTCTCGGCCTCGCCATCGTGCAGGCCGTCGCGACCGCGCACGGCGGCGCGGTGACCGTGGACAGCGTGCCGGGGCGGACCGTGTTCACCGTGCACCTGCCCGCGGTCGGGCCCGCGGCCCCCCGCCCGGCGCCCGAAACCAACTGGCAACCGCACTCACAGGCACAGCACAGCGCCGCCATATGGGTGCAACAGGGGGCTTGACCAGAGTCGTTCCCATGCGAACCGACTCTTCTCCCGGCACCCTGCCGGCGCGGGAGCACCTCCCGGCCGGCGACGCCGGTACGCCTGTCCTGGACGTAGTGATCCCCGTCTACAACGAGGAGAAGGACCTCCAGCCGTGTGTGCTGAGACTGCACGAGCACCTCAAGCGCACCTTCCCGTACGCGTTCCGCATCACCATCGCGGACAACGCGTCGACGGACACCACTCCCCTGGTGTCGCGGCGGCTGGAGGCGGAGATCGTTGAGGTCAGGGCCTTCCGGCTGGAGCAGAAGGGCCGCGGCCGGGCGCTGCGGACCGTCTGGTCCGCCTCGGACGCCCCGGTCCTCGCCTACATGGACGTGGACCTGTCCACCGACCTCAACGCCCTGCTGCCGCTGGTGGCCCCGCTGATCTCGGGCCACTCCGACCTGGCGATCGGCTCCCGGCTCGCCCGCAGCTCCCGGGTGGTGCGCGGCCCCAAGCGCGAGTTCATCAGCCGCGCCTACAACCTCATCCTGCGCGGCTCCCTCCAGGCCCGCTTCTCCGACGCCCAGTGCGGATTCAAGGCCATCCGGCGTGACGTGGCGCAGGTCCTGCTGCCGCTCGTCGAGGACACCGGCTGGTTCTTCGACACCGAGATGCTGGTCATCGCCGAGCGCGCGGGGCTGCGTATCCACGAAGTGCCCGTCGACTGGGTCGACGACCCGGACTCCACCGTCCACATCGTGAAGACGGCGACCGAGGACCTCAAGGGCGTGTGGCGGGTGGGCAAGGCCCTGGCGAGCGGATCGCTGCCGCTGGACCGGATCACCCGGCCCTTCGGTGACGACCCGCGCGACCGCGAGATCCAGGACGTGCCGAAGGGACTGGCCCGCCAGCTCGTCGGGTTCTGCGTGGTCGGCGGTCTGTCGACCCTCTTCTACCTCGTCCTCTACAGCGCCTTCCGGCAGTTCGGCGGCTCCCAGATCGCCAACACGCTGGCCCTGCTGGTCTCCGCGGTCGCCAACACCGCCGCCAACCGGCGTCTGACCTTCGGGGTGCGCGGGCGGGGCGGTGCCGTCCGGCACCAGGCGCAGGGCCTGGTCGTCTTCGGCATCGGCCTCGCGCTGACCAGCGGATCGCTCGCCGCGCTCAACGCGGCCAGCAGCGACCCCGCGCACTCCACCGAGCTGGCGGTGCTGATCGCCGCCAACCTCGCGGCGACCGTGCTGCGCTTCCTGCTCTTCCGGGCCTGGGTCTTCCCCGACCGCGACGACGACCGGCCCCGGTCCACCGTCGTCGCCGCCCACACCCCGGCCTCGCCTGCCTTCTCCACCCAGCGGCTCCCGCAGGAGCCTTACGAGCCGCTGCCCCAGCGCCCCACGGCACAGCAGTACGCCCCGACGCCGTACACGCCGGCGTCCCCGTACGACACGACCGAGTTCCGCGCCGGTGAAGCCGCGGAGCAGCGCTCCTGGAAGGACGCCACCGTGCGGTTGCAGCCGGTGCGCCCGACCGACACCGACCCGAGGAAGCCCTGATGACCACGCAGACCGACCGTCCGACCCAGCAGGGTTCCGGGTGGGGTCCGGCGGCGACGGCCCCCGGGGCGCCGGCCGCCGTCCCGGCGCCCTCGTCCGGTGAACCCCGGCAGCCCTTCGTGCGCAGACTGTGGCGCGGCCGCCCCGAGGACCCCCGCTGGGCGCGCCCGGCCTTCCTCGGCCTGCTGGCCGTGACCCTCCTGCTCTACCTGTACAACCTGAGCTCCTCCGGCTACGCCAACTCCTTCTACTCGGCGGCGGTCCAGGCGGGATCGCAGTCCTGGAAGGCGTTCTTCTTCGGCTCGCTGGACGCGGGCAACGCGATCACCGTCGACAAGCCCCCGGCCTCGCTGTGGCCGATGGAGCTGTCGGTGCGGATCTTCGGCCTGAACTCCTGGGCGATCCTGGCCCCCGAGGTCCTCATGGGCGTCGGCACGGTCGCCGTCGTCCACGCCTCCGTGCGCCGCCGGTTCAGCCCCGCGGCCGGTCTGATCGCGGGCGCCGTGCTCGCGCTCACCCCCGTCGCGGCGCTGATGTTCCGGTTCAACAACCCCGACGCCATGCTGGCCCTGCTCATGGCGGTGGCCTGCTATCTCGTGGTCCGCGCCCTGGAGGACGGCCGTACGAAGTGGCTGCTGTGGGCCGGTGCCGCGATCGGCTTCGCGTTCCTCGCCAAGACCCTCCAGGCCTTCCTGATCCTGCCGCCGCTGGCGATCGTCTACGCCGTCTGCGCGCCGGTCTCCGTCAAGAAGCGGTTCGGTCAACTGGCGGCAGCCACCGCGGCGTTGGTCGTCTCCGGCGGCTGGTGGGTGGCGATCGTCGAGCTGTGGCCCGCCTCCTCCCGCCCCTACATCGGCGGCTCCCAGAACAACTCCTTCCTGGAACTGACCTTCGGCTACAACGGCCTCGGCCGCCTCAACGGCGACGAGACCGGCTCCGTCGGCGGAGGCGGCGGCGCGGGAGGCACCGGGCAGTGGGGCGAGACCGGCTGGGACCGGATGTTCAACTCCGAGATCGGCGGTCAGATCTCCTGGCTGCTGCCGGCCGCGCTGATCCTGCTCGTCGCCGGTCTGGTGGCGACCCGCAGGCTCAAGCGGACGTCGGTGACCCGCGGTTCGTTCCTGGTCTGGGGCGGCTCGCTGCTGATGACCACGGTCGTCTTCAGCTACATGGCGGGCATCTTCCACCAGTACTACACGGTGGCCCTCGCCCCCTACCTGGCGGCCGTGATCGGCATGGGCGCGGGGCTCCTGTGGGAGAGGCGCGCCGAACTGTGGGCGTCGATCACCCTCGCGGCCTCGGTCGTGGCGGCGGCCGCCTGGAGCTACGTCCTCCTCAACCGCACCTCCGACTACCTGCCCTGGCTGAAGTACCTGGTCCTGATCGGCGGCCTGGTCGCCGCGCTCGGCCTGATCTTCGCGGGCCGGCTCAGCCGGCGACTCGCCCTCGCCGCGGCCTCCCTGGGCCTGGTGGCGGCCCTGGCCGGCCCGACGGCGTACACCCTGAGCACCCTCCAGGAGGGCCACACCGGTTCCATCGTGACGGCGGGCCCGGCGGGCGCGTCCATGATGGGCGGCGGCGGTCCGGGCGGCGGTGGCCGCGGCGGCTTCGGCGGCGGCATGCCGGGCCAGCAGGGCCAGCAGCAGAACGGCAACGGCAACACGCAGGGCGGTGGCACCGGCGGCTTCCCCGGCGGCGGCATGCCCGGTGGGCAGGGCCAGAACCAGCAGAACGGCAACGGCGGCACCCAGAACCAGCAGGGCGGCCCCGGCGGACAGACCGGCGACGGTGGCGGCATGGGCGGCGGTGGCGTCGGCGGCCTGCTGAACGGCGCGAGCGTCAGCTCCGAGGCCAAGAAGCTGCTGGAGACCGACTCGTCGAAGTACACCTGGGTCGCGGCGGCCATCGGCGCCCAGAACGCGGCGAGCTACCAGCTCTCCACCGGCGACCCGGTGATGGCGATCGGCGGCTTCAACGGCACCGACCCGTCCCCGACGCTGGCCCAGTTCAAGGAGTACGTGGCGGACGGGAAGATCCACTACTTCATCTCCGGCGGCTCGGGCGGCGGCATGGGCGGCAGCAGCAGCGGTACGTCCTCGCAGATCACCTCGTGGGTCGAGGCCAACTTCAAGAAGGTCACGGTCGGTTCGGCCACCTTCTACGACCTCACCCAGAAGGCGAGCGGCTGACGGTTCCCGAAGGAAGAAGGGCGGTGGCCTCGGTCACCGCCCTTCTCGTCGTACGGCCGGAAAGCGCGACGGCGGAAAACCGCGTTGTACACCGTATAGGAGCTGTTCTACGGTGTACAGCATGACCGCTCCCGCCCCCGCCGCCGTCTCCCAGGGCCACCCCCAGCGCTGGCTGATACTCGGCGTCATCTGTCTCGCGCAGCTCACCGTGCTGCTCGACAACACGATCCTGAACGTGGCGATCCCCTCCCTCACCAGCGAACTGGGCGCCGCCACCTCCGACATCCAGTGGATGATCAACGCGTACTCGCTGGTGCAGTCCGGACTCCTGCTCACCGCGGGCAGCGCGGCCGACCGGTACGGCCGCAAGAAGATGCTGGCCGCGGGACTGGTGCTGTTCGGCGCCGGATCACTGGTCGCGGGTCTCGCCGACTCCACCGCCCAACTGATCGCGGCCCGGGCCGGGATGGGTGTGGGCGGCGCGCTGCTGATGACCACCACGCTCGCCGTGGCCATGCAGATCTTCGCGCCCGGGGAGCAGCCGAGGGCGATCGGCATCTGGGCGGCGGTGAACTCGCTGGGCTTCGCGACCGGCCCCCTCCTCGGCGGCTTCATGCTGAACCACTTCTGGTGGGGCGCGATCTTCCTGATCAACCTGCCGGTCGCCGCGCTCGCCCTGGTCGCGGTCGTGATCCTGGTCCCCGAGTCCAAGAACCCCCGGGGCGACCGGCCCGACCTCCTCGGCGCCCTGCTCTCCACGATCGGCATGGCCGCCCTGGTGTTCGCGATCATCTCCGGCCCCGAGCACGGCTGGACGTCCGGCCGGGTGCTGGTGCCGGCGGCGGTCGCGGTGGCGGTCCTCGGGGCGTTCGCGTACTGGGAGAGCCGCATCCCGTACCCCATGCTCGACATGCACTTCTTCCGGGACCGCCGGTTCACCGGAGCGGTGGCGGGAGCGGTCCTGATCACCTTCGGCATGGGCGGCTCGCTCTTCCTGCTCACCCAGCACATGCAGTTCGTCCTCGGTTACGGCCCCCTGGAGGCGGGGCTGCGGACGGCACCGCTCGCGCTGATGATCGTGACCCTCAACTTCACGGGCGTCGCGGCGAAGTGGTCGACGAGGCTCGGGACGCCGCTCTCCATCGGCCTCGGCATGGCGGTGATGGCCGCGGGCCTCCTGTCCATCGCCACGCTCACCGGCCACGGCTATCCGGGCACGCTCCTCGGACTGGTGCTGATCGGCGCGGGGGCGGCGGTCGCGAGCCCCGCGATGGCACACGCGATCATGAGCGCGATCCCGCCGGAGAAGGCCGGGGTCGGCGCGGGGATCAACGGCACGGTGGCGGAGTTCGGGCAGGGGCTGGGGGTCGCGGTCCTGGGCGCGGTGCTGAACGCGCGGTTCGCGGCGGGGATCGCGGTGGCCGCGGTGTCGCTGCCGGGGGCGCTGGCGGAGGCGGGGTCGGCGGCGGAGAGGACGCGGATCACGGACGCGTTCGCCTCCGGCCTGGAGAGCAGCCAGTTGGTGGGGGCGGTGGCCGTACTGCTGGGCGGGGTGGTGGCGGGGGTGTTGTTGCGGCGGGCCGAGCGGGTTGCTCCGCAGGGTTGAGCGCCAGGGGGCGGGGCTTCCCCGGCCATGGGCGGGTGCGGGTGCGTTGTGGCTGGTCGCGCAGTTCCCCGCGCCCCTTACAGGTTGGCGCAGGCCTAGCATCCTTGGCAGGTGAACGACGTCTCGGAAGGTGCGCCATGGCGAAGGCAGGCCAAGAAGCGGCCGCGCGAACCAGTGTCTGGCTGGAAGGCAAGGTGCGCCGGGGTGGACGTGGGGGCGGCCAGCCTTCCGGCCTCGACCGGGACCGGATCACCGAGGTGACCGTACGGCTCCTGGACGCCGAGGGACTGGCCAAGTTCTCCATGCGGAGGCTGGCCGCCGAGCTGAACGTGACCGCGATGTCCGTCTACTGGTACGTCGACACCAAGGACGACCTCCTCGAACTCGCCCTGGACGCGGCCTTCGGCGAACTGGAGCTGCCGGACCCGGACGCCGACGAGGACTGGCGGGACCAACTGCGCACGGTGGCCGGGGAGTACCGGCGGCTGCTGGTGCGGCATCCCTGGGTCTCACCGCTGGCCGGCACTTTCCTCAACATCGGCCCGCACTCCCTGGCCCTGTCCCGGACCGTGCACCGGGTCGTCCGCAGGACCGGCCTGCCCGCCCACGGCATCACCGGCGCCATCTCCGCCGTCTTCCAGTTCGTCTACGGCTTCGGCACCATCGAGGGCCACTTCGCCACCCGGGCGGCCCGCGCCGGCATGACCCAGGAGTCCTACTTCCGCCACGCCATGGCCTCGGCGACCCAGTCCCCCGACGCCGCCGAGATCCTCAAGGAGAACGAGGAGATCATGACGGCGAGGGGCGGCGACACGGTGGAGGAGATGAGGGACAGGGACTTCGACTTCGCTTTGAACCTACTGGTCAAAGGCATCGAGGCAATGGTGGAACCCACCTAGGGGCGCGGGGAACTGCGCGACCAGCCCCCACGCACCCGCACCCGCCGACGAACCGGGCCCCCCGCCCCCTCACGCGTCCGGCGAAGCCAACCGCGCCGGAAAACCGCCGGTGGCAACCGGCCCCCACCGCTCCGGCGTGACCCGGATGATCGACTTCCCCTGCTTCACCATCGCCGCCCGGTACTCGTCCCAGTCGGGATGCTCCCCCGAGATGTTCCGGAAGTACTCCACCAACGGCTCCACGGAATCGGGCGAGTCGATGACCTCCGCGGTCCCGTCGACCTGCACCCACGGTCCGTTCCAGTCGTCGCTCAGCACGACCACGCTCACCCGCGGATCCCGCTTCGCGTTCCGCGTCTTCGCCCGCTCGGGATACGTCGACACGACGATCCGCCCCGAGTCGTCCACCCCGCAGGTCAGCGGCGAGGCCTGCGGTGACCCGTCCGCCCGCCGCGTCAGCAGGATCGCCCGGTGCCGGGGGCGCACGAAGTCCAGCAGCTCTTCCAGGGACACGGACGTGTTGGTCGCAATGTTCGGTGCCATGGATTCAGCCTAGTTGGAGCGCCACGGCGTGCCAGTGCACCGCGTCACGGCCGGTCCCCGCGCCGACGTCCAGCACCCGCGCGGGCGCCGGCGGCAGCAGGTCCAGCAGCGCCCCGTGCACATCCTCGAACGACACGCTCTCGTAGACCCGCCCGAGCCGCTCCGCCGACTCTGCGTAGTACGCCTGCACCCCCGTGCTCCGCTCCATGCCCCGAACCGTACGTCCCGCCACTGACAACGCCCTCAGGCCTGCGGCAGCGACTCCCCCTGGACCGCCTGCACATCGAGCTCGACCTTCAGGGTCGTGCCGATCGCCGCGATCCCGGCCTGCACGACCTGGTTGTAGTTCATGGCGAAGTCCCCCCGCCGCAGCTGGGCCGTCGCCCGGAAGGCCGCGCGGGTACCGCCCCAGGGGTCGGCGCCGGTGCCCAGGTAGGCGAGGTCCAGGTCCACCGGCCGTACGACGCCCCGCATCGCCAGTTCCCCGCGGACCGTCCAGCGGTCCGTGCCGGCCGCCGTCAGCCCCGTCGACCGGTAGGTGATCTCGGGGTACCGCTCGACGTCCAGGAAGTCCGCCGACCGCAGGTGCTCGTCCCGCATCGTGTTCCCCGTGTCGATGGAGGCGGCCCGGATGACCGCCTCCACCCGGGACTTGGTCACGTCGTCCGGGGCGACCTCGATCGCCGCGGTGAAGTCGGTGAAGCGGCCGTGCACGCTGGAGATGCCCAGGTGCTGGGCGACCGCGCCCACGCTGGAGTGGGCCGGGTCGACGGTCCAGGGCCCGGGCGGCGGGAGTTCCGCCCCGCCGATGCGGGCCAGCGTGACCGTGCCGACCTCGGCCCGGCCGCTCGCCGTGACGATCGCGCTGGAGGCGGCGGGCGCGTAGCCCACGGCGGTGACGATGACGGTGTACGGCCCCGGCTCCAGCGGAGTCCCGTCCCGCACGGCCCCCTCGGCGTCCGCCTCCGCCCGCAGTACCTGGGCGCCGGTCATGTCGGTCACCGTGACGACCGCGTGCGACACGGCCCATCCGTCCCGGGTGCGGATCCTCGCGGTCAGTCCCATGTCTCACAACTCCTCGAATGAAGACCGGCCCGTGGCGGGCGCGCGCCGCCGCTCAGAGCGCGCGCTCCCTGCCACGGGCCGGAGCGGGTGAACTACTCGCCGGGGTGGGCGAGTTCGATGTCGTGGCCGTCTACGCCGGGCCCGTTCACCGTCAGGGCCGTCGCCTGCGGCGGGTAGCCCGTGGCGATGACCGTGTACTCGCCGCCGTCCAGGTCGGTGAAGGCGTACGCCCCGTCCGTCCCGGTGGTGGCGGTCCCGACCACGTTGCCGGCCGCGTCCACGAGGGTGACCCGCGCGTCGGCCAGCGGACCGTGCGGCGCCCGTACGACACCCTGGAGGCGGGCGCCCGCGTCGAGGTCCACCTCGATCCGGGTGACGCCGGTGCCGCCGACCTCCACGGGCAGGGCGCGCGGCCGGAACCCGGCGGCGTTCACCGCGACGGTCACCGCACCCGGCACCAGCTCCCCGAAGGCGAACTCGCCCTGCTCACCGGTGGTCCCGGTGGCCAGCAGATCGCCCCGCACATCGGTGACGATCACCATCGCGTCCTTGACCGGCTCCCCGCTCTGCGCGGCCCGCACGAGCCCGTTCAGCCCGCTGGTGCCGCTGAGGAGGACGTCGTAGGCCACCGGCTCACCGTTCACGAGGACGGTGGACGCCTGCGGCTGGAAGCCGTCCGCGGAGGCGATCAGGACGTACGACCCGACGCCCGGCGCCTCGACCGCGTAGGAGCCGTCGGCCCGTGTCACCGACCGGCCCAGCTGCTGTCCCGAGAGCGAGATCAGCGTGACCGCGGCTTGCGGGACCGGCGCGCTCTCGGCGCCGCGCACGAAACCGCGGACCGGGATGCCGCCGGAACCGGCCGGGGACTCCTCGGGGCGGGCGAGCGTGGCCACGGCGGACAGCCGCTGCGTGCCCGCGGGGGTGGCTTCGGTGTCGGAGGCGGTGGCGGCCCAGCTCGGGGTGTGCCCGGCTGCCGGGGCCTCGGCCTCGGCCTCGGCCGCGGGCGCCTCGGCCGGCGACTGCTCGGCCGCGGCCTGCGCCAGCGCGCCCCTGGTCCTCAGCGGGACCTCCTTGATGAACAGGGTGATCAGGAGCGCGACGGCCGCGAGGGCGCCGGCGATCAGGAACACGTCGGCGATGCCGTGGCCGTAGGCGCTCTCCATGAGCGTGCGCACCGGGGCCGGGAGCTTGGCCAGGTCCGGGATGCTGTCGGTGGAGGAGCCGGAACCGGCCAGGGCGGCCCGGTACTGCGGGTCGAGGGCGGCGACACCGTCCTTGACGTAGTGCGTGATCCGGTGGGACATGACCGCGCCGAGCGCGGAGACGCCGACCGCACCGCCGAGGGAACGGAAGAAGGTGACCGTCGAGCTGGCGGCGCCGAGGTCGCTCGGGTCGACCTGGTTCTGCGTGCACAGCACCAGGTTCTGCATCATCATGCCGATGCCGAGACCCAGCAGCGCCATGAAGATCGACATCTTCCAGTAGGCCGTGTCGTACCGGATGGTGCCCAGCAGGCCCAGTCCGGCCGTCACCAGCACACCCCCGCTGACCAGCCATGCCTTCCAGCGCCCGGTGCGGGTGATGAACTGCCCGGAGACGGTCGAGGAGACGAACAGACCACCGATCATCGGGATGGTCATGACGCCGGACATCGTCGGGGACTTGTCGCGGGCCAGCTGGAAGTACTGGCTGAAGAAGACCGTGCCGGTGAACATCGCGACACCGACGAAGAGCGAGGCCAGCGAGGCCAGCGTGATGGTGCGGTTGCGGAACAGCCGCAGCGGGATGATCGGCTCGGTGGCCTTGGCCTCGATCAGCACGAACAGCAGTCCGAGCACGATCGAACCGCCGACCATCGTGTACGTCTGCCACGACAGCCAGTCGTACTTGTCACCGGCGAAGGTGACCCAGACCAGCAGCAGCGAGACGGCGGCGGCGATGAAGGTCGCGCCGGCCCAGTCGACCTTGACGTCCCGCTTCACGACGGGCAGGTGCAGGGTCTTCTGGAGCACGATCAGCGCGATGACGGCGAAGGGGACACCGACGTAGAAGCACCAGCGCCAGCCCAGCCACGAGGTGTCGGTGATGACACCGCCGAGCAGCGGGCCGCCGACGGTGGCCACGGCGAAGGTCGCGCCGAGGTAGCCGGAGTAACGGCCGCGCTCGCGCGGGGAGATCATCGCGGCCATGACGATCTGCGCCAGGGCGGACAGACCGCCGACGCCGATGCCCTGGACGACTCGGCAGGCGATCAGCATGCCGGAGTTCTGCGAGAGACCGGCGGCCGCGGAGCCGAGGACGTAGATGACCAGCGCTATCTGGACGAGCGCCTTCTTGCTGTACAGGTCGGCGAGCTTGCCCCACAGGGGGGTGGCCGCGGTCATCGACAGCAGGGCGGCGGTGACGACCCAGGTGTAGGCGGACTGGCCGCCGCCGAGGTCGCTGATGATGTGCGGGAGCGCGTTGGTGACGATCGTGGACGACAGGATCGCCACGAACATGCCGAGCAGCAGGCCGGAGATGGCCTCCATGATCTGCCGGTGCGTCATCGGGGCGTACTCGCCGGAGCCTCCCCCGTGCTTGGCGTGAGCCCGCACACCGGATGGTGTGGTCGTTGCCATGGGCTTCCTTCTCTTACTGGGTGATCGCGGGTGTACGGGTGGTCTGTTCGAGTACGGGGGGTGCGGGCGGCCGGGGTTCGGGACCGTGGGCCCGGGTGTCGTGCGAGCGGGTGTCGTGCGAGCGGGTGTCGTCGAAGCTCGCCCGCAGCCGGGCCATCAGCGCGGTCAGCTGGGCCACCTCGTCGTCGCTCCAGTCGTTCAGCCGCTCGGCGAGCATGTGGCAGGTCCGCCGGGAGAGCTGGTCCAGGAGTGACTGGCCGGCCGGGGTCAGGCGCAGGATGCGGGAGCGCTTGTCCGCGGGGTCGGGGGAGCGCTCGATCCAGCCGCGCTCGGCGACGTGGGCGACATGGCGGCTGGTGACCGACATGTCCACGGCGAGCAGCTCGGAGAGCTTGCTCATGCGCATGTCCCCGTAGCGCCCGAGGAGGGTCAGCACCGCGGCGGAACCGGAGGGGCACTCGGACGGCATCATCCGTCCGATCTCCCTCTTCACGGCTCCGAAGGCGCTGAACTGGCGGATCAGCTCCTCGTATCGCGCCTGCTCGGCCATCACACCTCCCGTATTCGTTGCTTAGGGCAACCATAGGCGTGCTTGGTTGCTACAGGCAAATAAAACGGGGTGAGTGCGACCTCAAAACTTGGCAAAGGCAAGTATTGCGAACGTAAACCTGCATGTGGGGCCCGCTGATACCCCGGTCAGCCCCGCACTTGGGCCCGACTCCCGGATTCGCTAGGGTCTCTGGGCATGGCTGAGAACCAGGTCCCCCAGGGCAACCACGACCCCGCCGGCAGCACGCAGATGTTCCGCGCGTTCGTAGACGAGGGCCCGCAGGGCCGTCGGCAGGCCGCGCCGGCCGCGACGTCCGGTGGGCCGCGGGTCGGGCTCATCGTCGGTGTGGTCGTCGCGGTGGCGATCGTTGCGGCGGTGGCTTGGCTGGCGCTGAAGTAGCGACGGCGGCGCGGGTTCGGTGGGGGCGGGCGTTTTTGCGCAGTTCCCCGCGCCCCTGAGTGCCTGCGGCGGCCCGTTGCTGCCCGGTGGGGGCTCGTGTAGCGCATACGGCCCGGTGGGTGGGTCGGTGCCGGGGTGGGGGGTATCCGTCCTCGGTCCGGCGGCTCGGTCCCTTGATCTGTCCTCTGTGCCGGACGCCGGCCGCTGCGGGCGGACACCCCCCACCCCGTCCCCTGCCCGCCGTACGCGGCCAACGGTCGGTCGTAGCGCGCCGTCCGGCAAACGGCCCGTCGCGGCGCGGGCAACTGCACCCACCCAGGGGCGCGGGGAACTGCGCGACCAGCCCCCACCGACCCGCACCCGGCGGGTGAGATGGCCAACGGCCCGTCGTGGCTTGGGTGACTGCAACTCCTCAGGGGCGCGGGGAACTGCGCGACCAGCCACGACGGACCCGCAGTCGCCCGACAACCCCAGCCGGCACCCCCTTAGGCGCCCGCCCAAGCCCAGCGCAGCGGCCCCGCGGGGAACTGCGCGACTAGCCACGACGGACCCGCAGTCGCCCGACAACCCGAGCCGGCACCCCCCTAGGCGCCCGCCCAAGCCCAGCGCAGCGGCCCCGCGGGGAACTGCGCGACCAGCCACGACGGACCCGCAGGCGCCCGACAACTCAAGTCGGCACCCCCCTAGGCGCCCGGATCCTCAGTCCGAGATGAGGCCCTCGCGCAGCTGGGCCAGGGTGCGGGTCAGGAGGCGGGAGACGTGCATCTGGGAGATGCCGACCTCCTCGCCGATCTGTGACTGGGTCATGTTGGCGAAGAAGCGCAGCATGATGATCTGGCGCTCCCGGGGCGGCAGTTTGGCCAGCAGCGGCTTCAGCGACTCCCGGTACTCGACGCCCTCCAGAGCCGTGTCCTCGTAGCCGAGGCGGTCCGCGAGGGAACCCTCGCCGCCGTCGTCCTCGGGGGCCGGTGAGTCCAGCGAGGACGCGGTGTACGCGTTGCCGACCGCGAGGCCGTCGACGACGTCCTCCTCGGACACGCCCAGCACGGAGGCGAGTTCGGCGACCGTCGGGGAGCGGTCCAGCTTCTGGGAGAGCTCGTCGCTGGCCTTGGTGAGGGCCAGCCGCAGCTCCTGGAGCCGGCGCGGGACGCGCACCGACCACGAGGTGTCACGGAAGAACCGCTTGATCTCGCCCACGACGGTCGGCATCGCGAAGGTCGGGAACTCCACGCCGCGTTCGCAGTCGAAGCGGTCGATCGCCTTGATCAGGCCGATGGTGCCGACCTGGACGATGTCCTCCATCGGTTCGTTGCGCGAGCGGAAACGGGCCGCCGCGTAGCGCACCAGCGGGAGGTTGAGTTCGATGAGGGTGTCCCGGACGTACGCGCGCTCGGGGCTGTTCTCGTCGAGTGCGGCGAGCCGCAGGAAGAGGGAGCGGGACAGGGTGCGGGTGTCGATGGCCCCGGACACGGTCGGGAGGGCCGGAAGGGCCGGGAGGGCCGGGGCCGGCGCGGCCTCGACGGCCGTGACGTCGTCGAGTACGGGCTCGGCCGCGCTCTTCGTGAGCGTGAGCACCTTCGAGCTGCCCTGATCTGCGGACATGCCACCCCCTTTGGGTCGCGGGACGGTCGCGGCGAACGCCCCGTGGTGGAACGTCAGCCTTCACCTGAATACCGGAGCCGAAGCCTCGGCAAACGCGCTTCCGGCAGAATGTCACATGTCGGCAACACGCTGTAGTGACATGTCGACATGTGAGACTCTAATCCGCCCTGGATAAAGGGGGTCTGACGGTTTTTCGGCACAGAAGTGTCGGGAACGGCGCCGGTGAGCGATTCGCTCGCGCCGGTTACGCCTCGATCCTGCTTGCGAACTGCGGCGTTACGGGACGTGCGACCGTGCGCCCCTTATGCACCCGCTATCCGCCGCGATTATGCGTCGATCCGATTGGCGGACCGCAGCCGCTGGAAGCTACGCGCCAGTAGCCTCGAAACGTGCATCTGTGAGACACCGAGTTCCGCGCTGATTTGCGACTGGGTGAGATTGCTGTAGTAGCGCAGCAGCAGGATTCGCTGTTCGCGTTCCGGGAGTTGGACCAGGAGATGGCGGACCAGGTCGCGGTGTTCCACGCCGTCCAGCGCCGGGTCCTCGTAGCCCAGCCGGTCGAGCAGTCCCGGCAGTCCGTCGCCCTCCTGGGCCGCCTCCAGCGAGGTGGCGTGGTACGACCGGCCGGCCTCGATGCAGGACAGCACCTCGTCCTCGGTGATGCGCAGCCGCTCGGCGATCTCGGCGGTGGTCGGGGTGCGCCCGAAGGCGGTGGTCAGGTCCTCCGTCGCGCCGTTGACCTGCACCCACAGCTCGTGCAGCCGGCGCGGTACGTGGACGGTGCGGACGTTGTCGCGGAAGTACCGCTTGATCTCGCCGACGACGGTCGGCATCGCGAAGGTCGGGAACTGCACGCCCCGGTCCGGGTCGAAGCGGTCGATGGCGTTGATCAGCCCGATGGTGCCGACCTGGATCACGTCCTCCATCGGCTCGTTGCGGGAGCGGAAGCGGGCGGCCGCGTAGCGCACGAGGGGGAGGTTGGCCTCGATGAGCGCCGCCCGCACCCGGTTGTGCTCCGGAGTGCCCGGCTGGAGCTCCTTCAGCTGGCCGAAGAGCACCTGGGTGAGCGCCCGGGTGTCGGCGCCGCGACTGCGTGGGGCGGCCTCCTGGGGGGCCTCCTGGGGAGGCGCGGTACTGGCCGCCACGGTCAACGCCACCTCTTCGTTGGTCAACTCATCCGTCAAAAGCGGTCATAGCATCACAAGACATGTGCACTGTGTGCAAGCACCGCATAACGTTGGGTTACGCCGTGTTGAGGGGCAACTTGGGCTCAAAGACGCAGAAAAGCCTCCCGCCGTTCCCGGCAGGAGGCTTCGGAGCACCCGGCTCAGTACGCGTAGTCGGCGATCACCCAGGTGGAGAATTCCTTCCACAACGCCACACCCGCCTGGTGCTCCGGGTGCTCGACGTAGGTCCGCAGCGCGGCCGCGTCCTCGAACCCGGAGTTGATGGCGAAGTCGTAGGCGATGGGGCGGTCGCTGAGGTTCCAGCCCAGCTCCCAGAAGCGGATCTCGGGGATCTTGCCGTCCAGGGCGCGGAAGGCCTCGACGCCCTCGACCACGCGCGGGTCGTCGCGCTCGACACCCTCGTTGAGCTTGAAGAGGACGAGGTGACGGATCATCTGAGCTCCCAGCTAGTGCGCGCCGTCGGCCAGCCATGTGAAGAAGTCGCCCACGGCCTTGGCGGCGTCCGATATGCCCTGGAACCCTATCTCCACGTACTCGGCGGCCTTGGACGGGTCCGTGATGATCACGTACAGCACGAAGACCACGAGCACATAGACGGCGAGCTTCTTACCGTTCACCGCCACCGCGGCCTCCCCCGCTTGGTACCTCTGTTGCTTCTGGGGCGCGAGTGTAACCGGGGTGATCAGTACGCACGAAGGGCCCCGTCCTTCGACGGGGCCCTTCTCAAGCGGTAGCGGAGGGATTTGAACCCTCGGTGACTTGCGCCACACTCGCTTTCGAGGCGAGCTCCTTCGGCCGCTCGGACACGCTACCGAGGGAGACCTTACAGCAAGGTGGGGCGTGCTTTGAAATCCGTATTCAGCGGTCCCGGAAGAACTCCGTGAGGAGCCCCGCGCACTCCTCCGCGAGGACGCCCCCGATCACCTCGGGGCGGTGGTTGAGGCGCCGGTCGCGGACGACGTCCCACAGGGAGCCGGCCGCGCCCGCCTTCTCGTCCCGGGCGCCGTAGACGACCCGGTCCACCCGGGACTGCACGATCGCGCCCGCGCACATCGTGCAGGGCTCCAGCGTGACGACGAGCGTGCAGCCGGTCAGCCGCCACTCGCCGAGCTCCGCCGCCGCCCGTCTGATCGCGAGGACCTCCGCGTGCGCGGTCGGATCGCCGACCGCCTCGCGTTCGTTGTGGCCGGCCGCGAGCACGGTCGTACCGTCCGGGGACAGTACGACGGCGCCCACCGGCACGTCCGGGCCCGCCCGGCCGGCCTCGTCCAGGGCGAGCCGCATCGCGGCCCGCCAGCGGTCTCGTACCGGGTCCGGGCTGCCCTCCTTCTCGGTCCCAGCGGTCAGCGGACGGTCTCCAGGACCTCCGAGGCGCCCAACGACTCGGCGATCTCGGTGAGGGCGTCCTCCGACAGGGCCTTCAGTTCCTTCTCGCTGACGCCCAGGTCGTCGAGGACCTGCGAGTCGCCGACCGGGCCGTGCGGCACGGCCTCCTTGGCGCCGCCCGCCTCGGCGGTGACGTCATCGTCGTCGTCCTCGTCCTCACCGTCCTCGGTGCCGTCGAGGTCGAGGGCGTCGAGGTCCGGGCCGTCGTCGCCGGGCTCCCTTCCGAGCAGTTCGTCGGTGAGCAGGATCTCCCCGTACGAGCTGCGGGCAGCGGCGGCGGCGTCCGAGACGTAGATACGAGGGTCCTCCTCGCCGTCGATGCGGACGACGCCGAACCAGGCGTCCTCCTGCTCGATCAGTACGAGCACCGTGTCGTCCTCGGCCGCGGCTTCCCGGGCGAGGTCGGCCAGATCCGACAGCGTCTCCACATTGTCGAGGAGTTCTGTGTCGCTCGCTTCCCACCCGTCTTCGGTGCGCGCGAGCAGTGCGGCGAAGTACACCGTGACTCTCCCACTGGTCATAGGCGTGCCGGTTGGGGGTCCCCCCGGCGGAGGTTGGGCGGGGAGAGCTCGGCTCCGAGCCCCACCCACTCGGAATCGTGGCAGAAACAAGGCGTTCAGGGGACGTCTTCGGCACCCTGTGTCCGGTGGTTTTGATCGCACGCGCGTCGGCACGTCGGTGAAGGACTCACCAGCGCACTCGTCGCCGCCACGAGCGGGATCGTACGCGGCTTTTCCAAGGGCCCACGCACGGCCACCTGTTCAGGGTCTCCGGAGTGCTCCGCGGGGCGCCCCGGGTCACGTGATCTTTCTTACCAACGGAAGGTCCGCATACGCATCGCGTGCCGCAGCCGGGCCACCTTCGCCCGGCGCGGCTGCACCCGGTCACGCAGTTCGCGGGCCTCCGCGAGATCGCGCAGGAACTGCGCGCGTCGGCGCCGGCGCTCGGCGTCGGTCTCCTGTGACGACGGTTCGTGCTCAGGCAGGTCAGGCATCGGTTCACCACCCCAGTCCGTCCCTCCCACTTTCCCCCGGTCGGGCGGTTTGACGCCAGCGCGAGGGGTTCGGTGGACCCGGTTACTGTTGTGGACATGCGTCTCCACGTCGTCGACCACCCTCTGGTCGCCCACAAACTCACCACGCTGCGCGACCAGCGCACCGACTCCGCGACCTTCCGCCGCCTCGCCGACGAGCTGGTCACCCTGCTCGCCTACGAGGCCACGCGCGACGTGCGCACCGAAGCGGTCGACATCCGCACCCCGGTCGCCCCCACGACCGGTGTGAAGCTGTCGTATCCCCGCCCGCTGGTGGTCCCGATCCTGCGTGCCGGGCTCGGCATGCTCGACGGCATGGTCCGGCTGCTCCCGACCGCCGAGGTGGGGTTCCTCGGCATGATCCGCAACGAGGAGACGCTCCAGGCCACCACGTACGCCGCGCGCATGCCGGAGGATCTCTCCGGGCGGCAGGTGTACGTCCTCGACCCGATGCTCGCGACCGGCGGCACGCTGGTGGCGGCGATCCGTGAGCTGATCCGGCGCGGCGCGGACGATGTGACGGCGGTGGTCCTGCTGGCCGCCCCGGAGGGCGTGGAGATCATGGAGCGCGAGCTGGCGGGGACGCCGGTGACGGTGGTGACGGCGGCGGTCGACGACCACCTGAACGAACACGGCTACATCGTGCCGGGGCTGGGCGATGCGGGGGATCGTCTGTACGGGGCGGCGGAGTAGCGGGTGCGGGTTCGGTGGGGGCGGGCGTTTTTGCGCAGTTCCCCGCGCCCCTGAATGCCTGCGGCGGCCCGTTGCGGTCTCTGGGGGCTTCTGTAGCGCGTGCGGTCCGGTGGGTGGTCGGTGCCGGGGTGGGGGGGTGTCCGTCCTCGGTCCGGCGGCTCGGTCGCTTCAGCTGTCCTCGGTAACGGACGCCGGCCGCTGCGGGCGGACACCCCCCACCCCGTCCCCTTGCCGCCGTCCGCGGCCAACGGTCCGTCGTGGCGTGCGTGACTGCACCCACCCAGGGGCGCGGGGAACTGCGCGATCAGCCCCCACCGGCCCGCACCCACCCCACAACCGGCGGGTGAGTTGACCAACGGCCCGTCGTGGCTTGCGTGACTGCAACTCCTCAGGGGCGCGGGGAACTGCGCGACCACAGCCACGACGGACCCGCACCCGCCCCACGACCGAACCCGGCACCCCCCTGGCGCCCCGCCCGAGCCGGCGCAGCTACCCGCAGCTCTTCTTGGACCCCGTGGCCGCCGGCGCGGGGGCCGTCAGCGCGGCCAGTGCCTTGTCGGCGACCGCTTTGCTGCTCAGGCTCTTGAAGCCGTTGCCGATGATCAGGTCGACCTCGGCGCCCTTGCGGGTGTCCGTGCGGGTCTCCGCGGAGGCGAGCTGCGTGCCCAGGACCGGCAGGGAGGTCTTGAGGGCGGACGACGGCCCGAGCAGTATCCCCGTGCCCTTGACCTTCTTGTCGTACGTCGCCGTCGCGTTGCCCACGTCGCCGATCCGGAAGCCCCGCTTCTTGAGCTCGTCCGCCGTCTTCTTCGCGAGCCCGCCGCGGGGCGTGGCGTTCAGGACGTTGACGGTGATCTGACCCGGCTTGGGGAGCGGGGCCGCGGAGGCGGCGGGGGACGCGCCGGACTTCTTCGTGCAGTTCGCCTTGGCACCGGCCGCGGAGGCCTGGTCCCCGCCGCCCGTGAACACGTCGATGAGCTGGAGCGTGCCCCAGCCGACCAGGCTCAGGGCCGCGGCGGAGGCCACCACGCCCAGCACGAGCCTGCCGCGCCGCCGGGACCGGCGCATCCGGGGGTACTTGTCGCCCGTGATCCGGTACTTACCGCCCATGCCGGGGGGCGTCAGCATGCTCATGGGCGCAGCGTAGTGCGCTTGGGCGGCGATGCCTACTAGATGATCATTGACCACCGCACAGGAGAACCCGAAAGGGCCAAACCTTTACAGCGCGGTCACTCAGTCCAGCTCGAGCACACGCGCGTGCAGCACCTGTCGCTGCTGGAGCGCCGCCCGCACCGCGCGGTGGAGGCCGTCCTCCAGGTACAGGTCGCCCTGCCATTTCACGACGTGCGCGAAGAGATCGCCGTAGAACGTCGAGTCCTCGGCGAGCAGGGTCTCCAGGTCGAGCTGGCCCTTGGTCGTCACCAGCTGATCGAGGCGGACCGGGCGCGGTGCGACGTCCGCCCACTGCCGGGTGCTTTCCCGGCCGTGGTCGGGGTACGGCCGGCCGTTTCCGATGCGCTTGAAGATCACACGGAAAGCCTACCGGTCAAGACCTTCCGGGCGCAGCCATGGCGAGCGAGTGCGACGCTGGAAAAAAGCCATGAAAAGGGGCGTACCGGGAGCAGGGGTTTGGTATGAGCGAGCGAAAGACCCCGCCGCGGGGCACGACGGGGGCCGCCGCGGCAACCACCGACCAGTCCATGCCACAGGCACAGTCCCGCCCCGCCGCCTTGCCCCAGCAGGCCCTGGAGATCGCCTCCGGCTACGCCTTCACCGGGCCCACGCTCGAACTCGGCGCGTTGCTGTGGGACGGCGTCTGCCTCCCGGACGCGCAGGTCAGGATCCCCCTGCCGATGCTCAACCGGCACGGACTCGTGGCCGGCGCCACCGGCACCGGCAAGACCAAGACGCTCCAGCTCATCGCCGAGCAGTTGTCGGCGCAGGGGGTCCCCGTCTTCCTCGCCGACATCAAGGGCGACGGGTCGGGGATCTCCGCACCGGGCGCACGGAACGAGAAGGTGCAGGCCAGGGCCGCGGAAGTGCACCAGCGGTGGGAGCCCGCCGGCTGTCCCGCGGAGTTCTACGCCCTCGGCGGCATCGGGCACGGCATCCCGGTCCGGGCCACGGTCACCAGCTTCGGACCGCTCCTGCTGTCCAAGGTGCTCCAGCTCAACCGGACCCAGGAGCAGTCCCTAGGCCTGATCTTCCACTACGCCGACCAGAAGGGGCTGGAACTGGTCGACCTCAAGGACCTGCGGGCCGTCGTCGCCTTCCTGACCTCCGACGAGGGCAAGAGCGAGCTGAAGAACATCGGGGGCCTGTCCACCGCCACGGCCGGGGTCATCCTGCGCTCCCTGACCGCCTTCGAGGCGGAGGGCATGGCCGACTTCTTCGGGGAGCCGGAGTTCGACACCGCCGAGCTGCTGCGGACCGCGGACGACGGGCGCGGCCTGGTGTCCGTGCTGGAGCTGGCCGCCGTGCAGGACCGGCCGCGGCTCTTCTCGACCTTCCTGATGTGGCTGCTCGCCGATCTCTTCCACGATCTGCCGGAGGTCGGGGACGTCGACCGGCCGAAGCTCGTGTTCTTCCTCGACGAGGCGCATCTGCTCTTCGAGGGGGCCTCCAAGGCGTTCCTCGACTCCCTCACGCAGACCGTGCGGCTGATTCGCTCGAAAGGAGTCGGCGTCTTCTTCGTCACGCAGACCGCGAAGGACGTACCCGCCGACGTCCTCGCGCAGCTCGGGAACCGGGTCCAGCACGCGCTGCGGGCCTTCACGCCGGACGACCAGAAGGCGTTGAAGGCGACCGTGCGGACCTTCCCCGATTCCGCGTACGACCTGGAGGAGCTGCTCACCGGCCTGGGCACGGGGGAGGCCGTGGTGACGGTGCTCAGCGAGAAGGGGGCGCCTACGCCCGTCGCCGCGACCCGCCTGCGGGCTCCCGAGTCCCTGATGGGACCGGTCGACACCGGTGAGCTGGACTCGGCGGTCAGGGCCTCCGCGCTGTACGGACGGTACGCACAGGCTGTGGACAGGGAGTCGGCGTACGAGAAGCTCGACTCCCGCGGCGCCAAGGGCCCGGACGAGATGAAGGCCCCGCCGGCCCCGACCCCGGCCCGCGCGGACGACCCCTCCGTCGTCGAACAGGTCGTCGGCAGCGGCATGTTCAAGTCGCTGGCGCGGTCGCTGGGCACGCAGATCGGGCGGGAGATCACCCGCTCGCTCTTCGGTACGGCGCGGAGGAGGCGGCGGTAGCCCCGCGGCCTCCTCCGGCGGATCAGCCCCGCTTCTCCTCTCTCACCGGCGGCTGCTTCTTCGTGCTCTGCGGTTTCGGCGCACTGCGCGCGGCCTCCGCGCGCAGCAAAGCGCGCAGGACCGCGTACGGATCGACGGGCATGACGGTGTTCCTTGCGTGAGTGCTGAACAGGCCGGGAGAAACGGGCTCTGTCAGCAGCGCAGGACCACCGAACGCAGGGCGGGCAGCGCGTACGGCGACCGCGGGGGCGCGGGGAGCGGGCGGTCCGCGGGCACACCGGGGGCAGGCTCCGGCCACGGCACGGGCCGCAGCGGTACGACCGCACGGTGGACGGCGCGGGCCGGTGGCCGCAGGGCCGTGTCGAGAACGTCGTACTCGACGATCTCCCCGGCCGGGACGGGCGGCATCGCGTGCGCCTGGAGATGCGTACCGGGGACCAGCAACGCGAGCAGCAGCACGAGCGCCCGCAGCCAGTCGCGGCTGCCCGGGGCACGTCGTACGGAACTCACACAGGTCGTCTCCCCCACCGGCACGCCCGCTGCATCACTGCGACCACGCAATTCACCCGCCCGGAGTGGCGTACGCGACGGTGGCCGGGGGCGGCTCGGATGCCGGTGGCGCGGCGAGGAAAGGGTGCGGCGGGGTGAGGAGTGTCGAGGGGTGTCCGGGGGGTGCCGTCCGGTGGGTGCTGGTCATCGGCTCCGGGATCCGGCCGTTGCCGTCGGCGCCTCTGCCGGTGATGCCTGTCCGTGCCCGGCCTGCGGGAGGGGCCGGGCCATTCATGGCGGCCATGAGGACACCAGTGGGCCTTGGGCGGGGACGGCGGTGGCCGGGGGCGCGGCCGGTGCCCGCCGGTGGGTGGTCCAGGCCCCCGAGTCCGACGGAGGCCGTGCCGCCGTCGCCCCGCTCACCGCCGGGCCCAGGGCCGCGGCGGCCCGGCCGTCCTCCGGGCGCAGGGAGAAGGAAGGGGTAGGGGACGGCCGAGGGCGGCGGGACCGGACAGGGGCGGCATCGCAGTTCATTGCCTGTGGCCGGCCACGCGCCCTCGCCCCGCGACCGACGGCCTGGCACGACGGTGACTCTCCCGGTGTGTCCGCCCAGGTCACACCGTGCGCGGTAGGTGTCTGGCCTTGCTGCGGATGGTGAGGGCGGTGACGATCTCCACGGCTCCCACGACGACCAGCCAGATACCGCCGACCAGGGTGAGGACGGTGATCGACTCGAAGGGGGAGTCGATCAGCACGATCCCGGCGACGAAGGTGAGCACGCCGAGGAGGATCTGCCAGCCGCGGGCCGGCATGGAGCGGTCGGACGCGGCGGCCAGGGTCTGGGTGATGCCGCGGATCAGCCAGCCGATGCCGATCCACAGGGCGAGCAGCAGGATCGACCGCATCGGGCCGCGCAGACAGAACAGGCCCAGCAGGATCGACAGGCTGCCGCTGACGAAGGCCAGGACGCGCAGCGCGGTGGTCCGGTGCGTGCCGAAGGCCGCGACCAGCTGGAAGATGCCGCTGATGAGGAGGTAGACGCCGAAGAGGACCCCGACCGCGAGGAGGGAGGCGTCGGGCCAGACCAGGACCAGGACGCCGAGGACCAGGGAGGCGGCACCGGTGAGCAGGACGACCTGCCAGGCGGCCTCGGCGAGGGTGTGCAGGGGGCCCTCGAAGGGCGGTTCGGGCGCGTGCGGGGCGCTGCCGGGAGGGTGGCCCGCGTGGACCTTGCGGTCGTCGAAGCGGTCGTCGAACTCGGTCATGGTCCATGCTGGGACCACCGTGCGCCCCCCGGCCACCCGGGACGGGCCACCTGGCTGACTAGGACTTCCCGTCCGCCTTCGCCGCCTTCGCCGCCGCCTTCATCTCCTGCTTGTGCGCGCGGACCTTCGTCAGCGACTCGGGGCCCGTGATGTCGGCGACGGACCGGAAGGAGTCCGGCTCGCCGTAGGCGCCCGCGGCCTCCTGCCAGCCCTTCGGCCGGACACCGAGCTGCTTGCCCAGCAGTGCCAGGAAGATCTGAGCCTTCTGCTTCCCGAACCCCGGCAGCTCCTCCAGCCGGCGCAGCAGCTCGCGCCCCTCCTCGACGCCCTTCCAGACCAGCTCGGCCTCACCGTCGTAGTGCTCGACGAGGTACTGGCACAGCTGCTGGATGCGCTTGGCCATCGAGCCGGGGTAGCGGTGCACGGCCGGCTTCTCGGAGAGCAGCGCGACGAACGCCTCCGGGTCCTGCGCGGCGATGTCGTGCGCGTCGAGGTCGCTCGCGCCGAGGCGGTCCGCGATGGTGCGGGGGCCCTTGAACGCCCACTCCATCGGGACCTGCTGGTCCAGCAGCATCCCCACCAGCGCGGCGAGCGGGGAGCGGCCGAGGAGCTCGTCGGCCTCGGGGTCCTGGGCGAGGTGCAGGGTGACGTCCATGACTCCGATCATGCCCCCGCCGCGGTCACAGCTCCACGTGAGGGCTGGTCAGTGCTGCGCCGAAGTAGCCCTTGACGCCCCGGACGGTGATGCCGGCGCTCTTTCCGCACAGGTTCACCGAGCCCTTGAGGACCGGTCCGGAGGCCGAGCCGCGGGCGATCCACAGGCAGCCGTCGTTGTTCTCGGTGGGCGCGGCCACGACCGTCTCGGCCCTGCCGTCGCCGGTGAGGTCGGCGAGATGGACGGCTTCGCCGAACGCGTCACCCGTCTCCACGGCGCCGGGCACGTCGGCCGTGTCCTGGGTGTATCCGGCGGCCTTGGCGGTGGTCAGGCCGGTGGCGGAACCGCGCAGGAGAACGGCGGTGCCGGCCCTCTTGCGGGTGCCCACGGCCTCGTCGGGGGAGCCGATCAGGACGTCGGCGTATCCGTCCTTGTTCACGTCACCGACGCTCAGCGACCGGCCGAACAGGTCGCCCCACTCCGCGCCGCCCGGCACGCCCGCGGTGTCCTGGTGGAAGACCTTGGGCTTCTGGCCGGCGGTGATGCCCTGAGCGCTGCCGTAGAGGACCTGGATCTCGCCGCCCTTGTGCGCGGCGCCGGTCGCGTTCATGGTGTGGTCGTCGTCGGCGACGGCCGTGACGAGGTCGCCGTAGCCGTCGCCGTTGACGTCACCGATCTGTCCGGCGTGGCCGTCGGCGTAGGGCAGATCGGCGGGCCAGTTGGCCGAGTAGTCCTCGGGGTCGGGGGCGCCGGTGTCGAGATCGACCGGTCCGCGGAGGTCACCGTCGGTGGGGCCGGCGAGGTAGAAGCGCTCGGCCCTGCCGTCGCCGTTCACATCGCCCATCACCACACCGCGGGCGTTCACCCGCGACTCACGGTAGTGCGAGGCGGCCTTGCCGGTGCGGGTGAAGGGCCCTGAGTAGGAGGAGACCTCGCAGCCGGAGCCGACGCCCAGTTCGGGGGCGCCGTCGCCGTTCATGTCGCCCGTGGCCAGCGACAGGCCGAAGCGGCAGTACGTCCAGCCCTCGCCGTAACCGGCCGGCGGGGCAATGCTCGCGCCGCCCCTCAGCCCGCTGGACCCGCCCCACACGACGGTCACGGTGCCCCGCAGGTCGACGCCGCCCACGTTCTCGTCCGGGGTGCCGACCAGCAGGTCCGCGTATCCGTCCCGGTCCAGGTCGGCACTGGCCACGGTCGTGCCGAACCTGTCCCAGGCCTCCGGGCCGCCCGGAATCCCGGACGTGGCCTGGGTGATGACGGTCCGGCGGGTGGTGCTCACCGAGGACTTCGAGCCGTACAGCACGACGACGGCACCGGCCTCCTCCACGCTCCCGTTGGCAGCCATCGGGGCGCCGACCGCCAGGTCCCGGTAGCCGTCACCGTTGAAGTCGTCCTGGACGGCGGCGGTGTTGGCCCCTTTGTAGGGGGCGGCGGCGGACGAGGTCACGGGCGTGAGCGGGACGGCGACGGACGCGGTGAGCACGGCGGCCGCGATGACGGCTCTGCGCAACGGGACTCCTCGGTGAGCGGCAACCGCCGTCCGGTACAGGCGGTGGTTGCTGTTCGGTACAGGACAACAGCTGTCCCCGTACGACCCACCAGCCCCTCGAAGGGTTGTGCGCCCGGCGCGGCTTTCTCAGGGCCTCCAGTAACCCAGAGCGTCGACCCGCTCCTTCGGCACCCCCAGTTCCTTGCGGACGTACGACGACAGGGCCCGGGTCGTCGCCGTGTCGCAGGCGATCCACACGTACGCGTCCGGGTGGCCGCTCAGCAGGCCGGGCAGGTCCGCCTTCGCCTGGGCGACCAGGTGGGCCCCGGAGTCCAGGCGGAGCACCCGGCGGACCTCGTGGCGGGACGGGTCGGTGCGGAAGGGCAGGTCCTCGTCGCCGCCCTCGAACCAGACGGTCGCGGGGGAGGAGTCCAGGGCGCCGAGGAGGGAGTTGAGGGCGGGCAGGGAGGCCGGGTCACCGAAGGCGAAGACGTGCGTGGGCTCGGGGTCGGGCCGGTCGAACCCGGTGCCGTGGACGGTGGCCTCGACCGTGTCGCCGGGCTTCGCGCCCCGGGCCCAGTCGCTGGCGACGCCGTCGTGCAGCGCGAACTCCAGGGTGAACGTGCCCTTCTCGGGGTCCGGGTCGACCAGGGTGTAGGCACGCTGGTGCGGCTTGCCCGCGGCGGAGAACCACAGGCGCACCCACATCGTGGGATGGACGCCGGTGGCCGCCAGCATCCCGCCGTCGGTGAGGTGCACCCGCCGGTACGCGTCGGTGACGTCCTCGGCGCCGGTCACGGTGAACACGAAGTCCTTCGCCCGCAGCAGTCGGAGGACCGCCCCCTCCCAGCCGTGCCCCTGCCCCATGGTCTTTCACCCTTCAAGTACGATTCCCTCACCAGTGAACTTAGGTAAGCCTAACTTAAACGGAAGCGAGTGCGAGGGTGAGTACCGAGATCCACCGCGACGCCTGGGGGATACCCCACCTCCGCGCGGGCAGCGCGCGTGAACTCGCCCGCACCCAGGGCCGGGTCACCGCCCGCGACCGCGCCTGGCAGCTGGAGGTCGAACGGCACCGCGCGCAGGGCACCTCGGCCGCCTTCCTCGGCGCCGGGGCCCTGTCCTGGGACACCCTCGCGAGACGGGCCCGCCTGGACGACACCGCGAGACGCTGTTTCGCCGCACTGGAGAGACGGGACCCGCCGACGGCGGACTGGGTACGGGCGTACGTCGACGGCGTGAACGAGGAACTGCCGTCCACCCGGGCCCCCGAGTTCGCCCGCGTCGGTCTCGCCCCCGGCCGCTGGGAGCCCTGGACACCGCTCGGCGTCTGGCTCGCCACCCACATCCTGTTCGCCGGCTTCCCGGCCAAGCTCTGGCGGGACGAGGCGCTGCGGCACCTGGGCCCGGACGCGGTCGGTCTGTTCGCCGCCGACGGCCCGGGCACCTCCGGCAGCAACGGCTGGCTGGTCGCCGGCGCCCGCACGGTCACCGGGCACGCCGTGCTCGCGGGCGATCCCCACCGCTACATCGAGGACCCCGGCGTCTACCAGCAGATCCGCCTGGCCTGCCCCGAGTTCGACGTCGTCGGCCTCGCCGTCCCCGGTGTCCCCGGCATCGCCCACTTCGGCCACACCGGCACCGTCGCCTGGTCCATCACCAACGCCATGGCCGACTACCAGGACCTCTACCGCGAACGGCTGCGCCGCACGGGCGCCGGTGTGGAGGCCCTCGGCCCGGACGGCACCTGGCAGCGCGCCACCCGGCACACCGAGACCGTCGAGGTGGCGGGCGAGGACCCGGTCGAGATCGAGGTGATCGAGACGGAACGCGGACCGGTGGTGGCGGGCGGCCCGGAAGGGCTGGAGGGGGGCGGAGTGCTGGAGGAGCCCACCGCCACGGACGCCTCCCGGCCCGGCTCCCCTCCCGCACCGACCCCCGTCGCCCTGTCCCTGCGCTACCCGCCCCGTGTCACCGAGGACCTCGGCTTCAGCGCCCTGCTCCCGCTCCTGCGCGCCCGCCGTACCGCGGACGTGGACCGTGCCTTCGACCTGTGGGCCGAGCCCGTGAACGTCGTCCAGGCCGCGGACACCGAGGGAGGTCTGCTGCACCGGGTCGCGGGGCGGGTCCCGGTGCGCGCGGAGGCCAACCGGCTGCGGCCCGTGCCCGCGTGGGAGCCCGGGCACGACTGGCGGGGCTGGCACGACACCCTCCGCGCCGGTCTCACCGACGGCATCGCCGTGATGGCCAACCAGCGCGGCCCCGCCGCCCCGCTCGGTGTCGAGTTCGCCCCGCCCCACCGGGCGGACCGCATCACCGCCCTGCTGGCGGAGAAGGAGCGGTGGTCGGCCGCCGACATGCCCCTGATCCACATGGACACCCACCTCGCCTCCGCGCAGCCCCTGCTGGATCACATGGCGGCCCTGGAGGGTCTGAGCGCCGGGGCCGAGGCCATCAGGGAGACGATCCTGCGCTGGGACCGCCGCATGACCGCGAGCAGCACGGAGGCCGCCCTCTACGCCGCCGTGCGCAGCGCGGTCGTACGACGGCTCGCCGCCCACCCCGCCTTCGCGGCCCTGACCGAGCCGCCCGCCTATCCCGACGTCCTCCTTCCCTGGCTCGGCCTCGTGCCCCGGGTCGCCTTCGCGCTCGAACACCTGCTGCGCGCCGAGGAGTTGTACGGCATCGACCGGGCCGAGACCGTGCGGGCCGCCCTGGAGGACGTGGCCGCCCGGCCACCACGGGGCACCTGGGGCGACACCCACCGCCTCGCCCCCTGGCAGGCGCTCCCCGAGCACGACCGGGACGCCCCCGCCGTCTCCGGCGACCACGACTGCGTCCTGTGCACCTCCGCGGTGCCCGGACTCACCGACCTCGCCGCGCGCGGCCCGGCCGCCCGGTACGTCTGGGACCTGGCCCGCCGCGAGGACAGCCTCTGGGTGGTCCCGCTCGGCGCCTCCGGCCTGCCCGGCTCACCCCACCACCGCGACCAGCTCCCCCTGTGGCTCCGGGGAGATCTCGTACCGGTCGTCACCGACTGGCAGCACCTGACGAAGGAAGACTGAGGAGACCGATGTCCGACACCCCCACCCGTGAAGCGGTCCACACCCAGACGGTGGACGGCTACGGCACCGTCCGCGTGCTGCGCCTTGACCCGTACGCCGACGCCGCGACCGTGCACGCCTGGGTGCGTGAGGAACGCGCCGCGTTCTGGGGCATGAACGGCCTCACGCAACAGCAAGTGGCCGAGATATACGCCCACTTGGACACCCTCGACACCCACCACGCCTATCTGCTGGAGAAGGACGGCGAACCCGCCGGGCTCCTGCAGACCTACGACCCGGAGGCCGACCGGGTCGGCGAGTGCTACCCCGTCGAACCCGGTGACATCGGCATCCACCTCCTGCTCCCGCCCCCCGGAGCGCACGGCACCCGGCCCGGCTGGTCCGGGGCACTGCTGTCCGCCGTGGCCACGTACGTGCTGCTGGTCCTGGACAAGCGGCGGGTCGTGGTCGACCCCGACGTGCGCAACGAGAAGGCCATCGCCCGCTTCCTGAAGCAGGGTTTCGTCGCCGGGGACGCGGTCGTCCTGCCGGAGATCGACCTCCCCGACGTGCACCTGCCCGAGAAGCGTGCCCAACTGGCTTTCCTGACAAGGGAGGTAGCCTTCCCGGGTGACGCCTGACGAACTCGTCGCCCACTACGGCATGGAACCGATCCCCCGCGAGGGCGGAATGTTCCGGCAGACCTGGGCCGGAACCGAGCGCGCCGACGGTCGACCGCACGGCACGGCGATAGTGGCCCTGTTGACCTCGGACGACTACTCCGCCCTGCACCGCCTGCCCAGCGACGAGATCTGGCACCACTACCTCGGCGACCCCCTGGACCTCCTGCTCCTCGCCCCGGACGGCACGGCGAGCACCGCCGTCCTCGGCCCGGACGTACGCGCCGGCCAGCACCCCCAGTTGACCGTGCCCGCGGGCACCTGGATGGGGGGCACGACCCGCGGCGCCTGGACCTTCTTCGGCTGCACCATGGCCCCCGGCTTCACCTACGAGGGCTACGAGCACGGTGACGCGGCCGAGCTGACGGCGCGTTACCCGTCCGAGGCGGCGCGGATCGCGCGACTGTGTCGTCCATGAGACTCCTCGACGGTCAGGTCGCCCTGGTCACCGGTGCGGGCGGTGGCATCGGACGGGGCATCGCCGTCCGGTTCGCCGAGCAGGGCGCGGCGGTCGCCCTGCACTGCCGTACGGCCGTGGCGGCGGCCCGCGAGGTGGCGTCCCGGATCGAGGACTCGGGCGCCCGGGCCGTCGTACTGGAGGCGGACCTGCGGGACGAGGACGCGTGCCGGCGGCTGGTCCGGGAGGCCGATGCCTGGGGCGGGGGACTGACCGCGCTGGTCGACAACGCGGGTGTGCAGCCCGTCCAGGCCCTGCCCGGGATGACGGCCGCGCAGTGGCGGGACGTCGTGGACACCAACCTGACCGGCGTCTTCGCCTGCACGCAGGCGGCCGCGGAGCTCATGGGGCCGGGCGGATCCATCACCCACGTCGCGTCCATCGAGGCGGGCCACCCCGCCCCCGGACACGCCCACTACGCCGCCTCCAAGGCCGCGATCGTGACGCACGCGCGGTCGGCGGCCCTGGAGTACGGCCCGCGCGGCATCCGAGTGAACACGGTCTCGCCCGAGCTGATCGACCGGGAGGGGCTGGCGGACAGCTGGCCCGAGGGAGTGGAGCGGTGGCTGCGGAAGGCGCCCCTGGGCAGGCTCGGGCGCCCCGAGGACGTGGCCGACGCGTGCGTGTTCCTCGCCTCCCCGCTCGCGTCCTGGGTCACCGGGCACGATCTGGTGGTGGACGGCGGGGTGTCCGCCCGGCCGACGTGGTGAGCGCTGCGGGGTTCGCGTCCGTACATGTCGGGAAGACCGGGAGCCCAGGTACGGAGTAGTGACGTGAGGTGTGAGCGTGCGCGCAGCAGCACAGGCCGGCGAAGGCGAGGGTTTCAAGGGCTGGTGCTGCTGGGCACCGTGCTGGTCCTGCTCCTCTTCGGCGGTGCGGGAGCGGCGTCCGCCCACGCGGCCCTCAGGGCCACCGACCCCGAGGACGGAACCGTCCTCAGGTCCGCCCCCCGCGACATCACCCTGACCTTCACCGAGTCCGTCGGCCTGCTCGACGACTCCTTCCGGGTGCTCGCCCCCGACGGCAAGCGCGTGAAGGTCGGCGACGCCGGGCACGGGGCGGGCGGCTCGGAAACGGCCCGCGTCACCCTGCCCGCCCGGCTCGCCCAGGGCACCTACACGGTGGCGTGGCGGGTGGTCTCGGCCGACAGCCATCCGGTCTCCGGCGCCTTCACCTTCTCCGTCGGCAAACCCTCCCCGGCCATCGTGGTCGCGGACACCGGACCGACCGAGGACCCGGCCACGGAGAGCCTCTTCAACATGGGCCGCTACCTGGCCTACCTCGGCGCCGCCCTGCTCATCGGCACCGCCGTCTTCCTCGCCGCCTGCCGCCCCCCGGAGCCGGCCCGGCTGCGCCGACTGCTGTGGGCGGGCTGGGGCACCCTGCTCGGCTCGACCGTGTTCCTGCTGGTGCTGCGGGCCCCGTACGAGAGCGGCGCGGGCCCGTCCGCCGCGTTCTCCCTGAAGGCCCTCGAACGCACCCTGGGCACCCGCCCCGGCGAGGCCCTCCTGGTGCGCCTGGCGCTGCTGCTGATCGCGTACTTCTTCGTCGTACGACTGCTGCGGCTCGGCGAGTCGAGGCTGCCCCGCGCGTGGCAGGCGGCGGGCGGCGTGCTCGCCGTGGGTCTCGCGCTGACCTGGGCCGCCGCCGAGCACGCGTCCGCCGGGATCCAGGTGCCGGTGGCGATGACGTCCGCGGTGCTGCACGTGCTGGCGATGGCGGTCTGGCTGGGCGGTCTCGCGGCCCTGCTCAGCACGCTGCACCGGGCGCCGTCGCAGCTCCCGGCCGCCGTCGTCGCCCGCTTCTCCCGGCTGGCCTTCGCCTCGGTGACCGTCCTCGTCGTCACCGGCGTCTACCAGTCCTGGCGCGGCCTCGGCTCCTGGAGCGCGGTCACCGGCACGACGTACGGCCATCTGCTGGTCCTCAAACTGCTCGCGGTGACGCTGCTGCTGACCGCGGCGAGACTGTCGCGGCGGTGGACGGGACGGCTGGTGACGGTGGCGGCCGTGGCGGAGGCGGAGGCGGTGGCGGTGGCGGATGTGAATGCGGAGACGGAGGTGAAGACGGGGGCGGTCACTCGGGGGAAGGTGCCCGAGCGGGTGGGCGTACCGGCGTCGACGTCGGCGTCGGCCTCAGCCTCGGCTTCGGCCTCGGTCGAGGCGCGGGATGAGGCGCGGGCGGAGGGGGTCGTACGGGAGAAGGCGGCCGGTTCGTCGTCGGCCCCGCCGCCGGTGCCCGGCACCCCGGAGCCGGCCGCGCCGGCCTACCGGTACGGTCTGCGCCGCTCCGTCCTCGCCGAAGTGGCCGTCGGAGTCGTGGTCCTGGTGCTGAGCACGGTGCTGAGCGGCACGCTGCCGGGCCGGGCGCAGGCCGAGGCCGCCGAGGCGGGCCCGGCCACGGGCGGACTGCCCGCCGCGTCCGTGACCGACGTCCCCTTCGCGGTGGGCGGCGCCACGGGCAAGGTGCAGATCACCCTCGACCCGGGCCGCACCGGCGACAACTCGGTCCAGGCCATCGTCTACTCGGCCGACGGCGGCCTCGCCACGGTCCCCGAACTCCGGCTCTCCTTCACCCTCCCGGCCCAGCGGATCGGCCCGATCGACGCCCGGCTGACGAACAAGGGCGGCTACTGGGGCACCGACGACCTCACCCTGCCCCTCGCCGGCGACTGGCGGATGAAGGCGACGATCAGGGTCTCCGACATCGACCAGACCAGCGTCACCAAGACGGTCAGGATCGTGGGCTGAGCAGCTCGGCCATGGTCTCGGCGGCGTGCACGGCGGCCGCTCCGCAGCAGTTGTTGAACAGGACGTGGAGCTCCTCGGACCGCTCGGCCAGCGCGTGCAACCTCGGCACCCACTCGGCGAGTTCGGCGCGCGGGTAGTCGTACCGGAAACGCTCCTCCTTGCTGCCGCGGCCCCAGGAGGAGCTGCGCCCGTGGAAGCGCACGACGGACAGCCGGGGCGAGGTGACGGGGGTGACCGGCGGCAGCGAGGCGGGCAGCCCCTGGCGCATGTCCACGGCCACGGCGGCGAAGTCGTACTTGCCGAGCAGCGCGCAGGTGAGGTCGTACTGCCCCTCCTCCCACCAGGACGGATGCCGGAACTCCACGTGGACGGGCCAGCCGGCGGTCCGTTGCGCGGTCTCCTCCAGGAACCGCTCCGCCCGCGCCCCCGGCCGCAGCCACGGCGGGAACTGGAACAGCACCCCGCCGAGCCGGCCGGCCCGGCGCAGCGGCTCGATCCCGGCCGCGAACCGCTCCCACACCTCGTCCAACGGCACGTCGGCGAGCGCGGTCTGCTTCGCGGGATGACCGGTGAGCGGCGCGTACGCCTTCACGTCGAGGACGAAGGACGCGGGCGTGCGCTCCACCCACAGAAGGCTGTTGCGCTCGCTGGGCAGGGCGTAGAACGTGCCGTCCACCTCCACCACCGGGAACCGCTCCGCGTAGTACCGCAACCGCCCTTCGGCGTCCCGCCGCCCCGGCGGGTACCAGCCGCTGCGGACGAGCGCGGGATCGGTCCAGGAGCACGTGCCGACGAGAATGCGGGTCATGGGGGCCCGGGTACCGACTTAGGGTGCGGGCATGACTTCCCAGGCGTATCTCTCCCAACTCTTCTCGCTGGACGGCCGGGTGGCGGTGGTGACCGGCGGGAGTTCGGGCATCGGCAGGGCGATCGCGGGGGCGTTGGCGCGGGCGGGGGCGAGCGTGGTGATCGTGGCCCGCGGTGAGACGGAACTAGCTTCCGCCGCAGCCGAGTTGACGTCGGACGGCTGCCGGGCGGCCTGGGTGCGCGGCGACTTGAGCACGCGGCAGGGCGTCCGTACGGCGGCGGAGGCGGCCGCCGCCGTGTTCGGTGAGCCGGACATCCTGGTCAACTCCGCGGGGATCAACCTGCGTCCACCCATGACCGAGCTCACCGACGAGGTGTGGGACACCACCATGGCGGTCAACCTGGAGGCCCCCTACCTGCTGGGCCAGCGCTTCGGACCCGGCATGGCCGAACGCGGCTTCGGCCGGATCATCCACATCACGTCCCAGCAGGCCCACCGCGCCTTCGTCCAGAGCGGCGCCTACGGCGTCTCCAAGGGCGGCCTGGAATCCCTGGCCCGCTCCCAGGCCGAGGCCTGGTCCCCGTACGGCGTCACCGCCAACACCCTCGTCCCCGGCTTCGTCCTCACCCCGCTCAACGCCCGCCTGGCCGACGACCCGGAGCGCGTCGCGTCCCTGGCCGCCCGCACGATGACCGGCCGCAACGGCCTCCCCGACGACTTCGCGGGCGCCGCGGTCTTCCTGGCGAGCGGGGCCTCGGCCTATGTCACGGGACAGTCGGTCTTCGTGGACGGGGGATTGTCGGTGCACTGACCGAACGGGCCTCCCCGGGCCCGTCGGCCACCCGGAGGAGCGGAGTCCGCCCCGAGCACGCCGGTCACCCGGCGGAGCAGAGCCGTCCCGGGCACGCCGGCCACCCGGCGGAGCAGAGCCGTCCGTCGGGCAGCACATGGCCCACACGGCGTTGTAGCGCGGACGGACTGTGGCTCACCCTGAGCGCCGCCCGCATCGGCGGTGTGCTGCCCTCGGACCGCCGTCACAGCATCGCCGTCACAGCATCGCCGTCACCCTGGAGGAGACCTCCCCGGCGGAACGGCTCACCTGTTCGCCAGAGCGTGACGCTGCTGGCCAGGGCGCTCGGGGCGTGAACGGCCGAACCGCCGGCGGTTGCAGTCGCGGCGCCGGGGGATCGCGGTGATCCTGGCAGTGGAGCTCGACCGCAGTGCCAGGGGCGTTGTGCGTCGGTGATCGCACTGATCGCACTGATTGCGCTGATCGCGGTGTACAGGAAGCAGGAAGGTGGCAGCCATGGCAACGATGCCGAGCGAGGCACGGCGAGGGTACGGAAGGCATGGCGAGAGCGAAGGGCTCAGCGGCGCGTCCGTGTTCGCCGGTGCCGTGCTGATGCTCAGCGGGCCGCTCAGCATTCTCATGGGCGCATCCGGCATCGCGAGCGACAACTTGTTCGCCGCGTCCCAGTACGCCTATCGGTTCGACCTGACCGCCTGGGGCTGGATCCACATCGTGGTCGGACTGGCCCTCACCATTGCCGGCCTGGGAGTCGTGACCAACCAGAGCTGGAGTCGCGGTGCCGGCGCGGCGGCAGCGGGGATCAGTCTGATCACCCAGTTCATGTTCGTCCCGTACTACCCGCTGTGGGCCATCCCCGTCATGACACTCGACCTCTTGATCATCTTCGCCTTGACGAGATTCCACGCCGGAGCGGGCACGGGCCGCTGAAACGCCCGAAACCCAGACGCACAACGCCGAAGGGCCCCGCTGCGAACAGCGGGACCCTTCGACATCGTGCCCGGTGAGGCACTGGCGGAGGATACGAGATTCGAACTCGTGAGGGGTTGCCCCCAACACGCTTTCCAAGCGTGCGCCCTAGGCCTCTAGGCGAATCCTCCGCCGCAAACAATACAAGACGTTGAGGAGTGCTCGCGAACTCGTTCCCACCCCTCGCCATCGGGTACTGTTTGGGCAGCCCCTCACGCGGCGCTATCTGACTGAACTCCCCCAGGGCCGGAAGGCAGCAAGGGTAGGTTGGCTCTGGCGGGTGCGTGGGGGGCGTTCGCGTTCCCGGACGGACTCGCCGGACGGAGAGCCGGGCCGAGTGCCAGGGCTGAGCGCCCGCGCAGGGTCGGGTTGTCAGTGGGCGCCTATAACCTCGTAGGCGTGTCGTCTCTCGCGCTGTACCGCCGCTATCGCCCGGAGTCGTTCGCCGAGGTCATCGGGCAGGAGCATGTAACCGACCCGCTGCAGCAGGCGCTGCGGAACAACCGGGTCAATCACGCGTACCTGTTCAGCGGTCCGCGCGGATGCGGCAAGACGACCAGCGCGCGCATCCTCGCCAGGTGCCTGAACTGCGAGCAGGGGCCCACCCCCACCCCCTGCGGGGAGTGCCAGTCCTGCCGGGACCTGGCCAGGAACGGCCCGGGGTCGATCGACGTCATCGAGATCGACGCGGCGTCCCACGGTGGCGTGGACGACGCCCGTGAGCTGCGGGAGAAGGCGTTCTTCGGCCCCGCGAGCAGCCGGTACAAGATCTACATCATCGACGAGGCCCACATGGTCACGTCGGCCGGTTTCAACGCGCTGCTCAAGGTCGTCGAGGAGCCCCCGGAGCACCTCAAGTTCATCTTCGCCACCACCGAGCCCGAGAAGGTCATCGGCACGATCCGGTCGCGGACCCACCACTACCCCTTCCGCCTCGTACCGCCCGGCACCCTGCGGGAGTACCTCGGCCAGGTGTGCGGCAAGGAGAACATCCCCGTCGAGGAAGGGGTGCTCCCGCTCGTCGTGCGGGCCGGTCAGGGGTCCGTCCGTGACTCCATGTCCGTCATGGACCAGCTCCTCGCCGGCGCGCGTGAGGAGGGTGTGACGTATGCCATGGCCACCTCCCTCCTCGGCTACACCGACGGCTCCCTCCTCGACTCCGTCGTCGAGGCCTTCGCCACCGGTGACGGCGCGGCCGCCTTCGAGGTCGTCGACCGGGTCATCGAGGGGGGCAACGACCCGCGCCGGTTCGTCGCCGACCTGCTGGAGCGGCTGCGGGACCTGGTCATCCTGGCCGCCGTCCCCGATGCCGCCGAGAAGGGGCTCATCGACGCCCCCGCCGATGTCATCGAGCGCATGCAGGCCCAGGCCGGCACCTTCGGGGCCGCCGAGCTCAGCCGCGCCGCCGACCTGGTCAACCAGGGCCTCACGGAGATGCGCGGCGCCAACTCGCCCCGCCTCCAGCTGGAACTCATCTGCGCGCGCGTGCTGCTCCCCGCGGCCTACGGTGACGAGCGCTCGGTCATGGCCCGCCTCGACCGCATCGAGCGGGGCGTGAACTTCTCGGCCGCCGGCGGCGCCCCCGCGATGGGATACGTCCCGGGGCCGGAGGCGCAC
Source organism: Streptomyces sp. SAI-135 (assembly GCF_029893805.1). Lineage (NCBI taxonomy): Bacteria > Bacillati > Actinomycetota > Actinomycetes > Kitasatosporales > Streptomycetaceae > Streptomyces > Streptomyces sp. SAI-135. Next base: position 4,534,730 of record NZ_JARXYP010000002.1, on the reverse strand, counting down.
GGGGGCGTGGGGGGCGTCGGAGCCGTCCCGGGTCCTTCGGCGCCCGCCATGCCGTCCTCGGCGTCCGCCATGCCGTCCTCGGCCGCGGTGCCTCCCGGTGGCGGTCCGGCCGCGGCCCGGGCTGCGGTCCGGGCCTCGGGTGCGGGCACGCCTGGCGCTCCGGGTCCCGGCAACGCCCCGGGCGCCGGCGTTCAGGGCGGTGGCATCCCCGGCGGGGGTCTCCCCGGTGGAGCCGCGGGTCCGGGCGGATTCCCGGGCGCTACGGCCGACTCCGCACCCCCCGCTCCGGCCGGACCACCCCACACCGGTCCGTCCCCCACCGGCCACCCTGATCCCGCCCCCCAGTCCCACCAGCAGCCCTCCGCCGCAACCCCGGCTCCGGCCCCCGCAACGTCCCCCGGCGCCTGGCCCACCGCCGCCCCCGCCGGCGGCGGCCGTCGTCCCGGTGGCTGGCCCACCGCGGCCCCGGCGGGCGGCGGTCAGCACTCGTCGCCTCAGTCGTCACCCCAGTCACCCCAGTCGCCCCAGTCACCCCAGGCGCCCGCGCACCGACCGGCCGCCCCGGCACCGGTCCAGCCCGCCTCCGCGGCCCCCGCCCCCGGTCCGGCGGCCGCCTACGCCCCGCCGTCCGGCGGCCTCGACCCCCGTCAGCTCTGGCCCAACATCCTGGAAGCGGTCAAGAACCGCCGCCGCTTCACCTGGATCCTGCTCAGCCAGAACGCCCATGTGGCCGGCTTCGACGGCACCACCCTCCAGCTCGGGTTCGTCAACGCCGGCGCCCGCGACAACTTCGCGAGCAGCGGCAGCGAGGAGGTGCTGCGCCAGGCGCTCTCCGAGCAGTTCAGCGTCCAGTGGAAGATCGAGGCCGTCGTCGACCCCTCGGGCGGCGGCGCGGCACCGCCGGCATCCGGCGGCTTCAACGGAGGCGGTGGCTACGGCGGAGGCGGTGGCTACGGCGGAGGTGGAGCCGGAGGCGGCAGCGCCGGCGGCTACGGCACCGGGACCACGGGAGGCTACGGAGCCCCGTCGCCCCAGGTCCCGTCGTCCCCCCAGGCGTCGCCCGCCCCGGCCGCACAGTCCACCCCGTCGCCCGCCCCCACACCGGCCCCCGCTCCGCAGCGGTCCGCGCCGGAACCCCCGCCCGTCTCCATCGAGGACGACATCCCCGAGGACGACGACCCCGATCTCAACGAGTCGGCCCTCTCGGGCCGCGAACTGATCGTGCGGGAGCTCGGGGCGACCGTGGTCGAGGAGATCTCGAACGAGTAGGGAGGCCGCGGGAGGAGCGAGCCGGGCGCCCTCACCTTGGAGGAAGCTACGACTGCTCCCGCTCCGTCCCTTGGGAACCTGCCACAAAAACCCCGTTAGGCTGACCCCGTGAAGGTCCTCGTCATCGGTAACGGCGCCCGCGAACACGCCCTGTGCCGCTCCCTGTCCCTCGACCCCGACGTCAGCGCGCTGCACTGCGCACCCGGCAACGCCGGCATCGCCGAGGTCGCCGAGCTGCACCCGGTCGACGCCCTCGACGGCGGGGCGGTGGCCACGCTCGCGCAGCGGCTCGGCGTCGACCTGGTCGTCGTAGGCCCGGAGGCCCCGCTGGTCGCGGGGGTCGCCGACGCCGTGCGGGAGGCGGGCATCCCGGTCTTCGGCCCGTCCGGGGAGGCCGCGCAGCTCGAGGGCTCCAAGGCCTTCGCCAAGGACGTCATGGCCGCGGCCGGAGTACCCACCGCCCGCTCCTACGTCTGCACGAACCCCGAGGAGGTCGCCGAGGCCCTCGACGCCTTCGGCGCCCCGTACGTCGTCAAGGACGACGGTCTGGCCGCGGGCAAGGGCGTCGTCGTGACCAGCGACATCGAGGCCGCGACGGCCCACGCGAACGCCTGCGAGCGGGTCGTCATCGAGGAGTTCCTCGACGGCCCCGAGGTCTCCCTCTTCGCCATCACCGACGGCGACACCGTCGTGCCGCTCCAGCCCGCCCAGGACTTCAAGCGCGCCCTCGACGGCGACGAGGGCCCCAACACCGGCGGCATGGGCGCGTACTCCCCGCTGCCCTGGGCCGACCCGAAACTGGTGGACGAGGTCCTGCAGACGGTTCTTCAGCCGACCGTCGACGAGATGCGGCGCCGCGGCACCCCCTTCTCCGGCCTGCTGTACGCCGGTCTCGCGATCACCTCCCGGGGCGTTCGGGTCATCGAGTTCAACGCCCGCTTCGGCGACCCCGAGACCCAGGTCGTGCTGGCCCGTCTCAAGACCCCGCTGGCCGGTGTCCTGCTCGCCGCCGCGAGCGGCAACCTCGAGGACCTGCCGCCCCTGCGCTGGAGCGAGGACGCCGCGGTCACCGTGGTCATCGCCTCGCACAACTACCCCGCCACCCCCCGCACCGGCGACCCGATCACCGGGCTCGACGAGGTGGCCGAGCAGGACGCCCCGCACGCGTGGGTCCTGCACGCGGGTACCAAGCGGGACGGCGACGCCGTCGTGAGCGCCGGCGGCCGCGTCCTGTCGGTCACAGCGTCCGGCAAGGACCTCACCGAGGCCCGCGAGCGCGCGTACCGGGCCGTGGGCCGCATCCGGCTCGAAGGTTCCCAGCACCGGACGGACATCGCGGCGAAGGCGGCCTCCGGAGCCTAAGTGCCCCGAGAAGCCCTGAGAGGCCTCGGGAAGCCCCGAGAACCGGGGCGAAACCCCCGTCCCCGAACAACCCGACAGGCCCCGGATCCGTCTAAGGATTCGGGGCCTGATCTTTGCTGTACGTCATCCACCTTTCCCCAAAGCCATTCCATCGAGTGACCGGTGCCGCATACGGCTGACGGGGACCCGGGGCCCAACTAGGGTGCCGCGCAAGCGTTCCGGCACTTGGCCCACCGGCATTGCGATGTCAGTGGCGGGTGCCACAGTGGGGGAGTGAGCAACACCAGGACAGCTGGGCGTTCAGGACGGCAGGGAGGGGGTGAGGTCCGGTCATGACCGGTATCGGTGTGGAGGCGGGCGCGCAGGCCGCGCGCTCCCGGGCCCTCGCCGTGCTGCGGATCCGCAGCCGTGCGCTGGCCGTGGCGCTGCTGCCCGCGGCGGTGGCCGTGGTGCTGCTCGCCGGAGGTTCCACCGACCATCTCGTGGGCGGGTTCTGGGACACCGCCAGGCTGGTCATGAGCGTGATCGGGGTCGTGGTGCTGCTCGCCGCCGGGGCCGTCGCCCTGGTCGTGGCCCGCGCCCGGCCCGCCGTCAGTCCCACCGTCGCGATCGCCGAGGAGTCCGCGCCCGACCTGTACCGCATGGTGCGCGACCTCGCCGACCGTCTCGACGTCCCCGCCCCCTCGGCCATAGCGCTGACCCCGGACTGCGACAGCTGGCTGGAGGACCGCACCCACCCCGCCCACGGGCCGCCCCCGAAGGAGGGCCGGGAGGACGAGATCGCCGGTGTCCGCGGCTCGCAGCGCGGAGCCCCGGCCGCCCCGGTGCTGGTCATCGGCTCGCCGTTCCTGTGGTGGATGCGCGTCGGCGAACTGCGCGCGGTCCTCGCCCCGGTCGTCGCCGGTACGGGCCCCTCGGCCCACCCCGACATAGCGGCAGCCCGGCGTTTCGTACGGGGTCTGGACGCGGCGGTGGCCGTCGGCTCGGTCCCCGGCCGCTGCCCCCTCACCCGCGTGATGTGCGCGGGCGTCGCCTGGGTGGCCCGTCTCCTCCTGCGCAGCTGCCGGGAGCACGCGACGCAGATGGAGCGCGGGGTCGCCGCCGCGGCCGCGGAGCGCGCCCAGGCTGTGGACTACGGCCTCAGGATCGTGGCCCAGGAGCAGGTGGGCCTGGCGTACGCGGGCTGGGACCGGCTGCTGACCCGGGTCGCGCTGCCGGCCTGGCGGATGGGCCGCTGGCCCTCCCGGCTCGACGCGGGAGTGGTGGCCGCCCTCACCGAGCTGTCCCGCCGCGACCGCCTGGCCGAGGGTTTCGCCTCCCGGCTGGGGGAGCGCCCCGCCTGCGACCTGCTCGAGGAGCCCGGCGCGATCGACGAGGCCGCCTCTCTGCTCGCCGCCCGGCTCTTCCACGGCGGCCCCGCGGAGACCGGCCCGGACTGGTCGCCGGTGGACTGGCAGGAGTACCCGGAAGAGGTCGTGGACCGCAAGTGGCGCCTGGACGCGGCCCGCCTCCACCGAGTCCTCGACGCCCAGGAAGTCCGCCGCCCCGCGGAACCCACCGCACCGGGGTCGGACGCCCCGACCCTCTCCCGGGTCATGGCCCACCTGTCCGCACCCCGAGCGACGGACGCCGCAGCAGCGACCTCCGCCGCAGACGGCTCCGCCGACGCCGACCCGACGCCCGGGTCCAGGGCCACCGACCCGATGCCCCGGACCGGGACCGCCGACTCGATGCCCGAGTCCAGGGCCACCGACCGGCCTGCCGATCCGGCTGCGCACCCCACGGCCCCCACGGCGACCGACGGACCCGCCCCCGACCACGCTGCCGCACCGCCCGAGCCCACGTCACCACGGGCCGAGCCCATCTCCTCGGGGGCCGAGCCCGCCTCACCGGGGGCCACCTCACCTGGCGCCGAGCCCACCCCACCGGGCGCCGAACCCACCCCACTGCGCGCCGAGCCCGCCTCGCCACAGTTCGAGCCCACCTCACTGGAGGCTGAGCCCACCTCACCGGGGGCCGAGCCCCCCTCACCGCAGACCCTCACCACCACCGAACCCGCCGAACCCGCCCCGCCCTCGCAGGCCGCGGCCCCCGCGGACTCCGTACCGGCTCCGCCGAGCACCGCCCTGGACGCGGACCATGACACCGCCCGCGAGGGCGACGGCCCGGACGTAAAGAGCGAGCCCTCGACCCACGACCATGCGGCCGCCCGGCATGAACCGGCCCCGGCCGTGGAGGCCGAGACCCTCGCCGCCGCGCTCACCGCCGAACTCGCCCGCGAGGAAGCCGCCGCACCCCCGTCCCGTAGCGCCGCCGACATCACCCCCTGGGACGACACCGCTCTCCCCCTCTTCCCGCTGCAACCCCCTCGCAGCGCCCGGGAGCTGCTCACCGACCACGTCACCGCGATGGTCTGCTGCGCCGCCATCGACACCGCCGGCGCCGCCCCGGGCCTGGACTGGCTCGACGGCCCGTCCCTGCTCATCAACGGTGAACGCGCCGCGGACCTCGCCCCCCGCGTCCTCAGCCTCGTGGAGGACGGCGATCCGGCCCCGCTGCGCGCCTGGCTGGTCAAGTCCGGGATACGCCCCGAGAAGCCGGTCCGCCTCGTCTGACAGAGGTGGAATACCCGCTTCCACTTTCGGCCAATTCGCAACGAATAGTGACAGTCCAAGTGCGGAATGTGATGTGCTGGGACCGATCGCGCACATGGCAAGGGCAAGCGCCATAGGACAGACGCACGACACCCCCAGACACGCCCAGCCACGCGCCACACAGCCCAGCACGGCACCGCACGGCACTGCACCGCACCGCACCGCCGAACCCAAGCACCGCACCGCAGCACGAGCACCGACGGGGGCACCAAGGAGGAGAGCGACCATGGGACCAGGGCCAGGCCCAGGACCGGAGCACATCCGCCGCTGGGAGTCGGGAGCACTCGCGCACGCCGTGACGGACCCCTTCGGCCAGGGCCCCGTCCCCTGGCTGCGCGGCAGTGAGACCTACTTCGACGACACCGGTCAGGTGGTCCCCTGGTACGTCGAGACGGACCCCGCGCACACCCCGAAGGAGGGCACCCCGCGCATCCCCTCCCCCCGCACCGCCCCCCGCGGCGGCCCCCGCTCCGCCGACGACGTCCGCCGCCAGATCAAGGGCTTCACCTCGACCGGCGCGGTCGCCCCCGGTGAGGCCGTCGACTTCCACATCACCGTCGACCCGCCGCAGGAGTTCGCCGTCGACGTCTACCGCATCGGCCACTACGGCGGCGACGGCGCGGCGAAGATCACCACCAGCCCCCGCCTCTCCGGCATCGTCCAGCCCCCGCCGCTGACCGCGGACCGTACCGTCTCCTGCCACCACTGGTGGCTGTCCTGGCGGCTGCAGATCCCGTCGTACTGGAGCGTCGGGGCGTATGTCGCCGTCCTGACCACCGCCGACGGCTACCGCTCCCACATCCCTTTCACGGTCCGCGACGACCACCCCGCGGACTTACTGCTCCTGCTGCCCGACGTGACATGGCAGGCGTACAACCTCTACCCGGAGGACGGGCGGACCGGCGCCAGCCTCTACCACGCCTGGGACGAACAGGGCCGGCTCCTCGGCGAGGCCGACGCCGCGACCACGGTCTCCTTCGACCGGCCGTACGCGGGCGCCGGCCTGCCCCTGCACGTCGGCCACGCCTACGACTTCATCCGCTTCGCCGAGCGCTACGGCTACGACCTCGCCTACGCCGACGCCCGCGACCTGCACGCCGGCCGGCTCGACCCCACCCGCTACCGGGGCCTGGTCTTCCCCGGCCACGACGAGTACTGGTCGGCGGCCATGCGCCGCACCGTCGAGCGCGCCCGGGACACCGGCACCTCCCTGGTCTTCCTGTCCGCCAACACCATGTACTGGCAGGTCGAGCTGGCCCCCTCGCCGTCCGGCGTCCCCGACCGCCTGCTCACCTGCCGCAAGCGCAAGGGGCCGGGGAAACCGGCGCTGTGGCGCGAGATCGACCGCCCCGAACAGCAGCTGGTCGGCATCCAGTACGCGGGCAGGGTGCCCGACCCCCACCCCCTGATCGTCCGCAACGCCGAGCACTGGCTGTGGGAGGCGACCGGCGCCCAGGAGGGCGAAGAACTCGACGGCCTGGTCGCGGGCGAGGCCGACCGTTACTTCCCGCGCACCCCGCTCCCCGAGCACGACGACCGCATCCTGCTCGCCCACTCGCCCTACACCGACAGCGAGGGCGCCCTCCGTCACCAGGAGACGTCCCTGTACCGCGCCCCCTCCGGCGCCCTGGTGTTCGCCGCGGGCACCTTCGCCTGGTCCCCGGCACTGGACCGCCCGGGCCATGTCGACCCCCGTGTCCAGCGCGCCACCGCCAACCTCCTGGACCGCATCTGCAAGCGTGACTGAGCCCGGGCGGAGCACCCGCCCAGGACCTGCAGCACACCCCAAGTCCAAGGTCAGCCGCCTGTACGGGACAATCGACCCGTTGGACATACCCACGGGGAGGAACCGTGTCCGGATTCGTAGAAAAGCCCGAGCCGCTCCAGGTTCCGGGCCTGGTGCACCTGCACACCGGCAAGGTGCGCGAGCTGTACCAGAACGAGGCGGGCGACCTCGTGATGGTCGCCAGTGACCGCATCTCCGCCTTCGACTGGGTGCTGCCGACGGAGATCCCCGACAAGGGCCGCGTCCTCACCCAGCTCTCGCTCTGGTGGTTCGACCAGATCGCCGACCTGCTGCCGAACCACGTCCTGAGCACGGACCTGCCGGAGGGTGCCCCCGCCGACTGGGCCGGCCGCACCCTGGTCTGCAAGTCGCTCCAGATGGTCCCGGTGGAGGCCGTCGCCCGCGGCTATCTGACCGGCTCGGGACTGCTGGAGTACAACGACTCCCGCACGGTCTGCGGCCTCGCCCTCCCCGAGGGACTGGTCGACGGCAGCGAGCTGCCCGCCCCGATCTTCACCCCGGCCACCAAGGCCGAGGTCGGCGAGCACGACGAGAACGTCTCCTACGAGGAGATCGCCCGCCAGGTCGGCGCGGACACCGCCGCCCGGCTGCGCCAGGCGACCCTCGCCGTCTACGCGCGGGGCCGGGACATCGCCCGGGACCGGGGGATCATCCTCGCGGACACCAAGTTCGAGTTCGGCTTCGACGGGGACACCCTCGTCATCGCGGACGAGGTCCTCACCCCGGACTCCTCCCGCTTCTGGCCGGCCGAGCAGTGGGAGCCGGGGCACGCGCAGCCGTCGTACGACAAGCAGTTCGTGCGGGACTGGCTGACCTCGGCGGAGTCCGGCTGGGACAGGAAGAGCGAGCAGCCCCCGCCGCCGCTCCCGCAGGAGGTCGTGCACCGCACCCGCGCCAAGTACATCGAGGCGTACGAGCGACTGACGGGCACGAGCTGGTCGTAACGCGAAAGGCCCCCGGTGAGAACCGGGGGCCTTTGCCGAAACAGAGCGAACGACGAGGTTCGAACTCGCGACCTCAACCTTGGCAAGGTTGCGCTCTACCAACTGAGCTACGTTCGCATGCGCCGTGGCGCGAGAACCACTATACCCAACCTCGCTCGCGTGCGAGCCGCACGGCCGCGTGCCGGTTCTCGGCCCCGAGCTTGGAGACGGCCGACGACAGGTAGTTGCGTACGGTCCCCTGCGACAGCGCGGCCCGTTCGGCGATCTCGGCGACGGGTGCCCCGTCGGCGGCGAGTTCGAGCACCTCGGCCTCCCGCGCGGTCAGCGGGGAGTCCCCGGCGGAGATCGCGTCGGCGGCCAACTCGGGGTCGACGTAACGGTTTCCCGCGTGCACCGTGCGGATGATCTCCGCGAGCCGCTGCGCGCTCACGGTCTTCGGTACGAATCCCCGCACACCCGCCTCCAGAGCCCGCTTGAGGTGCCCCGGCCGTCCGTGGCTGGTGACGATCAGCACCTTGCAGGCGGGCAGTTCGGTCCGCAGGGATGTGGCGACCTTCACACCGTCCGCGCCGGGCATCTGGAGATCGAGTACGGCGACGTCGGGTCCGTGCGCCCGGGCCATCGCGAGCGCCTCGGGTCCGGTGGCCGCCTCCGCGACGATCGCCAGGTCGTCCTCCATGGAGAGCAGCGCGGCGAGCGCGCCCCGGATCAGGTGTTCGTCGTCGGCGAGCAGAATGCGCACGCTCTCCTTCACGCGATCTCCTCCGCCGCCACCAGCGGCACCTGGGCCACCAGCCGGAACGCACTCTCCCGCACCGGTCCCGCCTCCAGCGTCCCGGCCACCGCCGCGAGCCGTTCCCGCAGTCCGGCGAGCCCGGACCCGCCGGCACCGCCCGACGGTCTCAGCACCCCGTCGTTCTCCACGGTCAGCACCACCCGCTCCTCCTCGGTCCGTACGGCCACCGTGCACCGCTTGGCATCGCCGTGCCGCAGGACGTTCGTGGTGGCCTCCCGCACCACCCAGCCCAGTGCCGACTGCACCTCGGCGGGCAGCCCGCCCGGCTCCCCGGTGACCTCGCAGTCGATCCCGGCCGCGGTCAACACCCCTCGGGCTCCGGCCAGTTCGGCCCCCAGGTCGGCCTCCCGGTAGCCGCGCACGACATCCCGCACCTCACGCTGTGTCTCCTGCGCGATCCGCTGCACCTCGGTCATCTGGTCCACGGCCTCCTCCCGCCCGCGACGCGCCAGCTGTACGGCCAGCTCGCTCTTCAGCGCGATCACCGCGAGGTTGCGCCCCATCACGTCGTGCAGGTCCCGCCCGAACCGCAGCCGCTCCTCGGCCACGGCGAGCCGGGCACGGGTCTCGCGGGCCGCGTCGAGCTCGTAGACGGCGGTGAGCAGCCACACCGAGAAGACGGAGGTGAAGGCGAGGAACCCGGCACCGAGCAGGACGGCCACCATCGTGGCGAGGGTCGACGGACCGGGCAGCCCCAGCGGATAGGCGATGACCCCGGCGCCCGCCGCGAACCCCGCCACGAGGGCGAAGATCCGTTTCCGCTCCCGCACCCCCAGCGCGATCACTCCGGCGCCGAAGATCAGCACGACCGCGAAGATCCCGCCGGCCGCGGTGTCGACGTCCTCCCCGCGCGGCCCGTGTTCCGTGATCGTGATGGCCGTCACGGCGACCGCGACGGTGACCGCGCCGAGTGTCCACAGCATGTGGACGGGCTGCTCACGACTGCCGCGCGTCCAGTCCAGCGCCCAGGACGCGGCCACGGCACAGGTCCCCGCGTGCCCGACCACCATCACCAGCAGCAAGGCGGTCAGCCAGCGCGGCATCGCACCGAACAGCGGCAGCCCGACCGCGGCGACCTCGGTCACCGCGAAGAAGTGGAACGACCACCGTGTGTACGTCTCGACCTTCGCCGGCGTGCTCTTCCGCCGCCACCAGCCCCCCGGCTCGCGCATGCTCTCCCCGTACGTCAGCGCCTCGGCTCCCACCGGAACCACCGCCGTACAGCAAACACCGCCAGGACGGTCCAGGCCAGCGCGGTCGCGAGGGTGCCCAGTGCCTCGTACACCGACAGGGTGCCCGTCCAGCCGCCGCGGATCAGGGTGATCACGGGGGACAGCGGCAGCAGCTCGCACACCGACGCGAGCCGGTCGGGCAGCATCTCCAGGGGGACGGTGACGCCCGAGAGCGTCATCGAGACCAGGACGAACGGCAGTGTGGTGACCTGGGCGCTCTCCACGGTCCGGGTCACGGCCGCCGTGACGGCCGCGAGGGCCGCACACATCACCAGCCCCGACAGCAGCCCCAGGACGGCGAGATGGGGCGCGTGCGGCGCGGGCAGGTCGAGCAGGACCGTGCTTCCCGCCACCAGCACCAGGGACTGCACGATCCCGGTCGCGCCGACCGGCAGCGCGGTTCCGCACAGGATCTCGACGTCCCGCGGCTCCCCGGTGCGCAGCCGCTTCAGCACCAGTTCCTCGCGCCGTGAGGTGAGGATGCCGGTGAGGGCGCTGTAGACCCCGAACAGCAGGGCGAAGCCGATCGCGGCCGGCAGCAGCACCAGGCCGACGCTCAGCCCGGCCTCCCCGACGTCCATGTCGTCCACGACGGACCGCAGGCTGAACGGCAGCACGAGCGGTATCAGTACGGCCGTGAGGAGCGTGGCCCTGCTGCGCCCGAGCAGTGTGAACTCGGCCCGGGCGAGTGCGCCCAGCCGTCCGGCGGGAGTGGTGAGGCTGCTCGTGCCGCGAGCTTCTCGCACGGTCAGGCCGCTCATGCCGCTACCTCCTCGCGCGCCGCGATCCCGAGGAACGCCTCCTCCAGCGAGGCGGACCGCACATCGAGCCGCCGCAGTTCGACCCCGGCCCGCTCGGCCCACACCAGCAGTCCGGTGGCGGCCCGCTGCAACTCCCGCGTCCGCAGCCGTACGATGTTCCCGTCGACCTCGTGCCCGGACACCCCGAGCTGCGCGAGCGGCGGCAGGTCCCCCACGAAGTAGCCGTGCGGCAGCTCGAACGAGATCCGGGCCGGCTGGGCGGCGGTCACCTCGGCCGGGGTCCCGGTGGCCGCGATCCGCCCCTCGTGCAGGATCGCCAGCCGCCCGGCGAGATCCTCGGCCTCCTCCAGGTAGTGCGTGGTGAGCAGCACGGTCGTCCCCCGGTCGCGCAGCGCCCGCACCAACTCCCAGGTGTCCCGCCGCCCTTCGGCGTCCAGGCCGGTCGTCGGCTCGTCCAGGAACAGCACCTCGGGATCACCGAGCAGCGCGAGCGCCAGGTCGAGGCGCCGCCGCTCACCCCCGGACAGCTGCTTCACGCGTACGCCGGTCCGCCGGGCGAGCCCGACGAGTTCCAGCACCTCCAGCGGAGGCCGGGCCCCGCTGACGCAGCCGGCCCACATCCGCGCGGTCTCCGCGACGGTCAGCTCGGAGGGGAAGCCGCCCTCCTGGAGCATCACCCCGGTCCGCGGGCGCACGGCGGCGCGCTCGCTGTACGGATCGTGCCCGAGGACGCGGATCCGCCCGTCGGTCGGCCGGGCGAGTCCCTCCAGCAGTTCGACGGTGGACGTCTTGCCGGCGCCGTTGGTGCCGAGCAGGGCGAAGATCTCTCCGCGTGCCACGGAGAAGCTGATTCCGCGCACGGCCTCGAACCCGCCCCCGTACACACGCCGGAGGCCGGTGACCTCAATCACGTGTTCGTGTTCGTCGGTGTTCATGAAGCCAGCGTCCCGGCGGACCGGACGCGACAGCAGTGCGCGCTGTCACCACTCCGTATGACAAATGTCAGACGGGGCGGAGGGCAAGAAAAGAACCCCGGTCCAGGGGACCGGGGTCTTCACTCGAGAGCGGACGACGAGGCTCGAACTCGCGACCTCAACCTTGGCAAGGTTGCGCTCTACCAACTGAGCTACGTCCGCATTGCATCCGACCGGCTCTCACCGATCGGCGCGAGCACCAGCCTACCTGATCCTCCCCCAGAGGGAGTGCCCCCAGGGAACAAGACCGGCGGTGCAGAGCGGGTGACAGGAATTGCACACTGCGCCTTCCCCCTGGAAGGGGGACGTTCTACTACTGAACTACACCCGCGTGTACTCCGTGAGCTGGGCCTTTTCGGCCTCGCCCCTCGGCGTGCTCCAGACTCTAGCTGACCAGGTGGGGTGCAACGCAAGTCGGTTGTGCCGAGGGGCCGGTGACCCGGCGTCGACAGGCCCTCACTGGGCCTCGGCGAACGCCTCGTAGACCTTCTTGGGGATGCGTCCGCGGGCGGGGACGTCCATCTTGTTGGCCTGGGCCCAGGCCCGGACCGCGGCCGGGTCGGGAGCGACCTCGGTCTGCTTGTACGCCTTGCCCGACCTGGACCGCTTGCGGCCGGCCTCCACGTACGGCTCGAGCGCCTTACGCAGTTTCTCGGCATTGGCTTGATTCAGGTCGATCTCGTACGACTTGCCGTCGAGTCCGAAGGCGATCGTTTCCGCCGCTTCCGAGCCGTCGATGTCGTCAAAGAGAGTGACCACGACCTTCTGCGCCACGAATATCGGTCCCTTCGTACGGCACGGTGTCAATTCATTTGTACAGTGCCCGACAATGCATTGTGAAGCTCGACTAAATCCTTTGGCGTGTCCCAGCGCAATAGGTATCAGGTGTCGATCTGAGATCTTTCCCGGAAATTTTCGCGTACGGCCACGTCTGCGTTGCGTCGTGATGGCCGTCACGTAGATTCCTACAACTCAACGCGCGTAGAAATTTTGTGCGGGTAGTCTGAAGGAACCTGCTCAGCACCACACCACCGGGAGTGCCAGTGGCACGCGTCGTAGTCGACGTCATGCTCAAGCCGGAGATCCTCGACCCCCAGGGCCAGGCGGTCCAGCGCGCACTGCCGCGACTGGGTTTCGAAGGCATCTCCGACGTACGTCAGGGAAAGCGATTCGAACTGGAAGTGGACGGCCCGGTCGACGAGGCCGCGCTCGCCCGCATCCATGATCTTGCGGAATCCTTCCTCGCCAACACCGTGATCGAGGACTTCACCGTCAAGGTGGAGGAAGTCGCGGAGGCCGTGAAGTGACCGCTCGTATTGGCGTCGTCACTTTCCCCGGCAGCCTGGACGACCGCGACACCCAGCGCGCGATCCGCCTCGCGGGCGCCGAACCGGTCGCGCTGTGGCACAAGGACAAGGACCTCCACCAGGTGGACGCGGTCGTCCTTCCCGGCGGCTTCTCCTACGGCGACTATCTGCGGGCCGGCGCCATCTCCCGCTTCTCGCCCGTGATGGAGACGGTCATCGAGCAGGCCAGGGCAGGACTCCCGGTCCTCGGTATCTGCAACGGCTTCCAGATCCTCACCGAGGCCCACCTCCTCCCCGGCGGCATGCTCGGCAACGACCACCTCCACTTCATCTGCCGCGACCAGAAGCTGCGGGTGGAGAACGCGGACACCGCCTGGACCGTCGACTACACGTCCGGCCAGGAGATCCACATTCCGCTGAAGAACATGGACGGCCGGTACGTCGCCGACGAGTACACGCTGGACAAGCTGGAGGCCGAGGGGCGGGTCGTCTTCCGCTACCTGGACTTCAACCCCAACGGCTCCCTCCGGGACATCGCCGGCATCACCAACGAGGCCGGGAACGTCGTGGGCCTCATGCCGCACCCGGAGCACGCCACCGAGCCGCTGATCGGCACGGGCCGCACCGACGGCCTTCCGTTCTTCACCTCGATCCTCAAGAAGCTGGTCAACGCATGAGCCGGACGCCTCTGGACACGGTCGAACACGCGGCCGCGACCCCCGACGTCGAGCTGCCCTGGGCCGAACTGGGCCTGAAGAAGGACGAGTACGAGCGGGTCGTGGAGATCCTCGGCCGCCGGCCCACCGGTGCCGAACTCGCCATGTACTCGGTCATGTGGTCCGAGCACTGCTCGTACAAGTCGTCGAAGGTGCACCTGCGCCAGTTCGGCGAGAAGGCGCCCCAGTCGGACGCCCTCCTCGTCGGCATCGGCGAGAACGCGGGCGTGGTCGACGTCGGCCAGGGTTACGCGGTCACCTTCAAGGTCGAGTCGCACAACCACCCCTCCTACGTCGAGCCCTACCAGGGCGCGGCCACCGGTGTCGGCGGCATCGTGCGCGACATCATCGCGATGGGCGCCCGGCCGGTGGCGGTCGTGGACCCGCTGCGGTTCGGTGCCGCTGATCACCCCGACACCAAGCGCGTGCTGCCGGGTGTCGTCGCCGGCATCGGCGGCTACGGCAACTGCCTCGGGCTCCCCAACATCGGCGGCGAGGTCGTCTTCGACGCCTGCTACCAGGGCAACCCGCTGGTCAACGCCGGTGCCATCGGTGTGATGCGGCACGAGGACATCCACCTCGCGAAGGCGTCCGGCGCGGGCAACAAGGTCATCCTGTACGGCGCCCGCACCGGCGGCGACGGCATCGGCGGCGCCTCGATCCTCGCCTCCGAGACCTTCGACGACGCCAAGCCCTCGAAGCGCCCGGCCGTGCAGGTCGGCGACCCCTTCCAGGAGAAGCTCCTCATCGAGTGCACCCTGGAGGCCTTCAAGGAGAAGCTGGTCGTCGGCATCCAGGACCTCGGCGCGGCCGGCCTGTCCTGCGCCACCTCCGAGCTCGCCTCCAACGGCTCCGGCGGCATGCGCGTCACGCTGGACGACGTACCCCTGCGCGACTCCACCCTCTCGCCCGAGGAAATCCTCATGAGCGAGTCGCAGGAACGCATGTGCGCGGTCGTGGAGCCGGAGAAGGTCGACCGGTTCCTGGAGATCTGCGACAAGTGGGACGTCATCGCCACCGTCATCGGTGAGGTCACCGACGGTGACCGCCTGGAGATCTACTGGCACGGCGGCAAGATCGTCGACGTCGACCCGCGCACGGTCGCGCACGACGGCCCGGTCTACGAGCGCCCCTACGCCCGCCCCTCCTGGCAGGACGAGCTCCAGGCGGACGACGCGAACAAGCTGCCCCGGCCCACGACGTCGGACGAGCTCAAGCAGCAGGTACTGAAGCTGGTGAGCTCTCCCAACCAGGCGTCCAAGAAGTGGATCACCTCGCAGTACGACCACTTCGTGCAGGGCAACACGGTGCTGGCCCAGCCGGAGGACTCCGGCATGATCCGCATCGACGAGGAGACCGGCCTCGGTGTCGCCATCGCGACGGACGGCAACGGCCGTTACGCCAAGCTCGACCCGTACGCGGGCGCCCAGCTGGCGCTGTCGGAGGCCTACCGGAACGTGGCGACGACCGGTGCCAAGCCGCTCGCCGTCTCCGACTGCCTGAACTTCGGCTCGCCCGAGGACCCGGCCGTCATGTGGCAGTTCGCGGAGGCCATCCGCGGACTGGCCGACGCGTGCCAGCAGTTGGGCACCCCGGTCACCGGTGGCAACGTCTCCCTGTACAACCAGACGGGCGAGGCGGCCATCCACCCGACCCCGGTGGTGGCCGTGCTCGGCGTCATCGACGACGTGGCCCGCCGTACGCCGGTCGCCTTCCAGGAGGAGGGCCAGCTGCTGTACCTCCTCGGCGACACGCGTGAGGAGTTCGGCGGCTCGGCCTGGTCCCAGGTCGTCCACGACCACCTCGGCGGCCTGCCGCCCAAGGTCGACCTGGAGCGCGAGCGGCTGCTGGCGGAGATCCTGATCTCGGCCTCCCGCGACGGCATGATCGACTCCGCGCACGACCTCTCCGACGGCGGCCTGATCCAGGCGGTCGTGGAGTCGGCCCTGCTCGGTGGCAAGGGCGCCCGCCTGATCGTCCCGGACGGTCTGGACGCGTTCACGCTGCTGTTCTCGGAGTCGGCCGGCCGCGCCGTGGTGGCGGTCCCGCGCTCCGAGGAGCTCCGCTTCAACGACATGTGCGGCGCGCGCGGCCTGCCCGCCACCCGCATCGGTGTCGTCGACGGCGACTCGGTCGAGCTCCAGGGCGAGTTCGCCCTGTCCCTGGAGGAACTGCGCACCGCGCACGAGGAGACGATCCCGGCACTGCTCAAGTAGCCGGCAGTCTTACGACCGCGAAGGCCCCGCCCGTCCTCGTGACGGGCGGGGCCTTTCGTCACGGTGCCACCGGACTAGGCTCATCGCCATGCCCACGGCCAGGAAGCGCACCCGCACCTACGACCCCGTCAAGATCCGCAAGGCCGTGCAGGCCCAGTTCGGAAACGTACGGGAGGCCGTAGCCACCCTGACCCCCGAGCAACTGGCGCTCCCCACGCGGCTGGGGGAGTGGACCGTACGGGAGCTGGTCGCGCACATCGGGATGGCGGTCACGGCCGTCCACCGGAGCCTGGACCGGCCCGAGCCCGCCCGGCAGGACGCCACGGTCCTGGACTGGCCCTTCGCCACCGCCGCCAGTTCCTCGGCCATCGCCGAGTTCACCCGGGGCCTCGCCGAGCGGCACCCCGACCTCGACGCCTACCTCGGCGACACCGACCGCACCCTGGCCGAGCTGCTGGACGCCCACCCCGGCACGCGGCTCCTGGAGACCAACGCCGGTGCGATGCCCCTCGCCGACTACCTGGTCACCCGGACCGTCGAGCTCGTCGTCCACACCGACGACCTCAACGCCGCCGTCCCCGGCCTCGGCATCCCCCACGACCGCCAGGCGCTCGCCGCCTGTACCCGCCTGCTTGCCGACGCCCTCGCCCTGAAGGCGCCCGGCGGTTCCACCGAGGTGCGGATCCCGCCGTACGCCGTCGTGCAGTGCGTCGAGGGGCCGAAGCACACCCGGGGCACCCCGCCGAACGTCGTCGAGACCGATCCGCTGACCTGGATCCGGCTCGCCACCGGAAGGCTGACCTGGAAGGACGCGCTGGAGGGGGCCAAGGTCAGCGCGAGCGGGGAGCGGGCGGACCTGGGCGCTCTGCTTCCCCTGATGAACTGAACCCTTCGCGCCCCTCGTGCGTCCAAGTGCCATGAAGCGGACGACACGTGTGAAATGCGCCGCCACCCTGGCCGCCGTGGTCACCACGCTGCTGGCCGCCTGCGGCACGGAATCCGGCGCCGGAAGCGACTCGATCGACTCGATCAAGAGTGCCGCCGACATCGCGGGCATCGACTGGCTGCCGCAGAAGGTGACCGTGGACGGCAAGGAGTACGTCCTGCCGAAGGACGCCGAGACCGTCCAGGACGCCCGCATCGTCTTCAAGCCCGACGCCGACGCCTCCCGCGAGGACGGCGGCGAGTCCGGCGGCTCGGTCGGCTGCAACAGCATCGGCGCCGATGCCGAGATCGACGGCGACACCGTGCGGATCACCGACCTGGTCCAGACGCTGATCGGCTGTCCCGACCCGCTCGGGGAGTTCGAGACCCGGTTCACCAGCGTCTTCGAAGGCACCCACAAGGCCAGGGTCTCCGAACGCGACGGCACCAGGACCCTCACCCTGACCCGCGCCGACGGCGACAGCATCACCTTTCGGGAGAAGACGGCCCCGCCGCTCAAGGGCACCCGCTGGTCCCTCGGCAAGAACGCCTACCTCACCCTCACCAAGAACGACACCGTCACCGGCAGCCTCGGCTGCAACACCTTCCACGGCAGGGCCACCGTCAAGGACGGCACCATCGAGTTCGGGCGTCTCGCGACCACACGCATGATGTGTGCGGGCCCGGTGATGAAGACCGAGCGCGAACTCGCCGGAATCCTCTCCGGGAAGGTCTCCTACCAGCAGGAACACAAAACCCTGAAGATCACCAAGGCGCCCGGCAGGAGCGTTACGGCCCGGGCGGAGTAAGAAAGCCCACTCTCCACGAATTCGGACCAGTGGTCGATCTCGCCTACACTCGGAGCCGTGCCACGTGGTGACGGACGACTCAACCACGACCTGCTCCCCGGCGAGAAGGGCCCCCAGGACGCTTGCGGCGTCTTCGGTGTCTGGGCTCCGGGCGAAGAGGTCGCCAAGCTCACGTACTTCGGGCTCTACGCCCTCCAGCATCGGGGCCAGGAATCCGCGGGAATCGCGGTCAGCAACGGCTCCCAGATCCTCGTCTTCAAGGACATGGGCCTCGTGTCCCAGGTCTTCGACGAGACCTCTCTCGGTTCGCTCCAGGGTCACATCGCGGTCGGACACGCCCGCTACTCGACCACCGGCGCCTCCGTGTGGGAGAACGCCCAGCCGACCTTCCGTGCCACCGGGCACGGTTCCATCGCGCTCGGCCACAACGGCAACCTGGTCAACACGGCGCAGCTCGCCGAGATGGTCGCCGACCTGCCCAAGCAGGAGGGGCGCAGCCCCCGGGTGGCCGCCACCAACGACACCGACCTGCTCACCGCGCTCCTCGCGGCCCAGGTCGACGAGGACGGCAAGCCCCTGACCATCGAGGAGGCGGCCCATTCCGTCCTCCCGCAGGTGCGCGGCGCGTTCTCCCTCGTCTTCATGGACGAGCACACCCTCTACGCGGCCCGTGACCCGCAGGGCATCCGCCCGCTGGTCCTCGGCCGCCTGGAGCGCGGCTGGGTGGTCGCCTCCGAGTCCGCCGCCCTCGACATCTGCGGCGCGGCCTACGTCCGCGAGATCGAGCCGGGCGAGTTCGTCGCCATCGACGAGAACGGCCTGCGCACCTCCCGATTCGCGGAAGCGAAGCCCAAGGGCTGTGTCTTCGAGTACGTCTATCTGGCGCGCCCCGACACCGACATCGCCGGCCGGAACGTCTACCTCTCCCGCGTGGAGATGGGCCGCAAGCTCGCCAAGGAGGCGCCCGTCGAGGCCGACCTGGTCATAGCGACCCCGGAGTCCGGCACCCCGGCGGCCATCGGCTACGCCGAGGCGTCCGGCATCCCCTTCGGCGCGGGCCTGGTGAAGAACGCCTATGTCGGCCGTACGTTCATCCAGCCCTCGCAGACCATTCGCCAGCTCGGCATCCGCCTGAAGCTGAACCCGCTCAAGGAAGTCATCAAGGGCAAGCGGCTGGTCGTCGTCGACGACTCGATCGTGCGCGGCAACACCCAGCGCGCCCTGGTCCGCATGCTCCGCGAGGCGGGCGCCGCCGAGGTCCACATCCGGATCTCCTCGCCCCCCGTCAAGTGGCCCTGCTTCTTCGGCATCGACTTCGCCACCCGCGCCGAACTCATCGCCAACGGCATGACGATCGACGAGATCGGCACCTCACTGGGCGCCGACTCCCTGGCGTACATCTCCATCGACGGCATGATCGAGGCGACCACCATCGCCAAGCCGAACCTCTGCCGCGCCTGCTTCGACGGCGAGTACCCGATGGATCTCCCGGACCCCGAGCTGCTCGGCAAGCAGCTCCTGGAGACCGAGCTGGCCGCAGGGCCCGCCGCCACGGCCGCGGCCGACGCGATCCGTCGCCCGTAGGCAGCCCGTCATACCTGCCGTACGACACGAAAGTTCTCTACTGCCATGTCTGAGACAACTGGTGCCAGCTACGCAGCCGCGGGCGTCGACATCGAGGCGGGCGACCGCGCCGTAGAACTCATGAAGGAGTGGGTGAAGAAGACCCAGCGCCCCGAGGTCCTCGGCGGCCTCGGCGGTTTCGCCGGACTCTTCGACGCCTCCGCCCTCAAGCGCTACGAGCGTCCCCTGCTCGCCTCCGCCACCGACGGCGTGGGCACCAAGGTCGACATCGCGCGCCAGCTGGGCGTCTACGACACGATCGGCCACGACCTGGTCGCGATGGTCATGGACGACATCGTGGTGTGCGGGGCCGAGCCGCTGTTCATGACCGACTACATCTGCGTCGGCAAGGTGCACCCCGAGCGGGTCGCCGCGATCGTCAAGGGCATCGCCGAGGGCTGTGTGCTCGCCGGCTGCGCCCTGGTGGGCGGTGAGACGGCCGAGCACCCCGGCCTGCTGGGTCCGGACGACTTCGACGTCGCCGGCGCCGGTACGGGCGTCGTGGAGGCCGACCGGCTGCTCGGCGCGGATCGCATCCGTAAGGGTGACGCGGTCATCGCCATGGCGGCCTCGGGTCTTCACTCGAACGGGTACTCGCTCGTGCGGCATGTGCTCCTGAACGAGGCGGGCCTCGCCCTGGACGCCCGGATCGACGAGCTGGGCCGCACCCTCGGCGAGGAGCTCCTGGAGCCCACCAAGATCTATTCGCTGGACTGCCTGGCCCTGATCCGCACGGCCGAGGTGCACGCCTTCTCGCACGTCACCGGCGGCGGTCTGGCGGCCAACCTGGCCCGGGTCATCCCCGACGGCCTGCACGCGGTCGTCGACCGGACCACCTGGACCCCGGCCCCGATCTTCGACCTCGTCGGCAGGACGGGGCAGGTCGAGCGCCTGGAGCTGGAGAAGACCCTGAACATGGGCGTCGGCATGATCGCGATCGTCCCCCAGGAGTCGGCGGACGTCGCCCTGGCCACCCTGGCCGACCGCGGGGTCGAGGCCTGGGTCGCGGGCGAGATCACGGACCGCGGCGAGCACGCCACGGGCGCCGAGCTCGTGGGCGACTACGCCTAGGAGCGGCGGCGCCCGGAGACCGACAGGCAGCGCAAAACCCGGTCCGGTGGTGTGGACCACCCCGGACCGGGTTACGCACAGCTAGGTCGTCAAGCTCCGCGGCGTTGAGACGCAGGACCGGACTCGTCGTCCTCGTCCTCGTCGTCGTTATAGAGATCCGCGTACTGGGCGTACGGGTCGTCTTCCTCGTCGTCGTCCTCGAACGGCTCGCCATTCGGCGGCTGGCTCGAAGTCGAAGCGCCCAGCTCATTGGCCAGACGCGACAGATCAGTCCCGCCGCTGCTGTACTTCAGCTGGCGGGCGACCTTCGTCTGCTTGGCCTTTGCCCGGCCGCGCCCCATGGCTCGACCCCCTCGGATACGGGGCTCGGTGGCCCCAGAGTCTTGACACGCGTTCATGATCTGGAACGGGCTCTCCGCAGAGAGACCGGTCCGTAGGGCTTCCACGGTACCTGAGCCCACGCCCATACGGTACGTCGCCCGCACCACGGGCCCGGCCCCAGGACCCTCGGGGAGCCCCGTCCCCGCTGGTCAACCGCGATTTTAACCACTTCTTCGCGGCCGACCCGCCGACGAACGTGAGAGTTCTCTCTAAGTGTGCGCCGACGGGTACCGGTCAAACGTCAGTGCGCCGGTTTCCTGGCCGCCTCGTGCATCCGCTGCTCGGCGATCCGGTCGGCCGCGGCGGCCGGCGGAATCCCGTCTTCCTTCGCACGTGCGAATATGGCGAGCGTGGTGTCGTAGATCTTCGCGGCCTTCGCCTTGCACCGCTCGAAGTCGAACCCGTGCAGTTCGTCGGCGACCTGGATGACCCCGCCGGCGTTCACCACGTAGTCCGGCGCGTAGAGGATCCCGCGGTCGGCGAGGTCCTTCTCGACGCCCGGGTGGGCGAGCTGGTTGTTGGCGGCACCGCAGACGATCCGCGCGGTCAGCGCGGGCACGGTGTCGTCGTTGAGGGCGCCGCCGAGCGCGCAGGGGGCGTAGATGTCCAAGCCCTCGGCGCGGATGAGGGTGGCGGTGTCGGCGACGGCCGTGACGCCCGTCGGGTGCGCCGCGAGGATCCGGCCCACGGCCTCCTCCCGCACGTCCGTGATCAGGACCTCGGCGCCCTCGGCCCGCAGGTGCTCGACCAGATGGTGCCCGACCTTGCCGACGCCCGCGATGCCGACCCTGCGGCCGGTGAGCGAGGGGTCGCCCCACAGGTGCGCGGCGCTGGCGCGCATGCCCTGGTAGACGCCGAAGGCGGTGAGGACGGAGGAGTCGCCGGCGCCGCCGTTCTCCGGGGAGCGGCCCGTCGTCCAGCGGCACTCCCGGGCGACGACGTCCATGTCGGCGACATAGGTGCCGACGTCGCACGCGGTGACGTAGCGGCCGCCGAGCGAGGCCACGAAACGGCCGTACGCGAGGAGCAGTTCCTCGCTCTTGTCGCGCTCGGGATCGCCGATGATCACGGCCTTGCCACCGCCGTGGTCGAGCCCGGCCATGGCGTTCTTGTACGACATCCCGCGCGCGAGGTTCAGCGCGTCGGCGACGGCCTCCTGCTCGCTCGCGTAGGGGTAGAAGCGCGTCCCGCCGAGGGCGGGGCCGAGCGCGGTGGAGTGGAGGGCGATGACGGCCTTGAGGCCGCTCTTGCGGTCCTGGCAGAGCACGACCTGCTCATGACCGCCCTGGTCCGAGTGGAACAGGGTGTGCAGCACATCGGCAGCGGCGCCGGTTACGTCGGTCACTGTGGTGACTCCTGGGTCCAATGCGGCGATGGGACACAGGCGCCCGTAAGGGTGGCGGGGCCTGTGGGCACGAGATTAGAGCCTGTGGCGGCCCCTGACCGTGCAGTGCTCAGGATCACCTTCTCGGCGGGTGTCGGCGTGCGACGATTTGCATAGTTTTCCCGCGCGTTTGTGTGCGGGTTTCGCAGGTTTTCCCGGCAGGCGGCGGGGGAGAGAGCAGGCGTGCCCAAGGTGTCCTCGGTGATCGTCCCGTACGCGACCTATCTGCGCGTGTACGAACCGCTGGCCGCCTTCCCCGAGCCCGAGCGCACCCACTGGGAGCGCTACGCCCGCCGCCCGGACCGTCCCTCGTACCAGGACGAGCTGCGCCGCTCCCTGGCCGATCTGCTGCCCACCCCGCCCGTCCCGGTGCCGGTGCACGAGAGCAGCGACGCGTTCGTGCTCGAGGTCGACGGCGTGGTGTGCGTGTGTCCGTGGCGGACCCGGCTGCGCGGCTGGCTGGCCCTGGAGGAGCTCGGGGAGGAGCTGCCGGGGCCGGTCCTGGACGCGGTGCTGCCCGAGGTCGTACGCCGCCAGACCGCCCAGGACTACGAGCGCTGGCTCGCCCGCAACCCGGACGCCCGGCCCTGGATCCGCACGGCGACCTGGCAGGTGCCGCTGAACTGGTTCGTGCTCGTTTCCGACGAGGAGCGGCGCTTCGACAAGGGGTCCGGCGAGGTCCCGCCGATGCTGCGCTACCGCACGCCCATGGTGCAGGCCAGGCGGCGCGTGGCGCGGGCTCTGCGGGCCCTCAAGGACGCCGTCGACGAGGGGCCGCTCATCGACGGCCTGATCGATGTGGGGCGCTGGCTGGAGGAGTTCCACCCGCGTTCGCTGGTCGAGCTCGACTACGGCGGTCTGGTGCATGTGCTCCCGCCGGGCGAGCTGGAGGACGACCACTCGGCGGCCGACGTGGCCGAGGGCATCGAGGCGCTGCGGCACGGTGACGGGGCCGCGGCGGGCGAGGCCTACGGGCGGCTCGTGGAGCGCTGGCGGTCCGTCAGGGATCGTCGCTCGGCGAACTGAATGTGCGCCATGTCACGAACAGGCGTTTGACCTGACGCCCGTTTTGGGGTTTCGTCCTCGCTCAAGGGTTCAACTTCCCCTGAAGTCTCACCGACAAGGGACGTAGGTCCCGATCCGGGCGTACACCTCACGACGTGTCAAGCGTGACGGACCGCACGTACCCGGGCTCTTGCATCTCTTGCCTCTCCTCATGCCAAAATAGGACAAGGGGCCCGGGGGAGGTTCCGCTTTGGGGGGTCTGGTGACTCCTGATCGCCTCTGTGACTGATCGTCACAGAGGCGTGACTGTCCGCTATGGCATGGTCCATCGGCTTCCGTCGCCGATGAACGCCTGGGGGGCAATTCCATCGGTTTGGCCGACGCGGCTGGACAGATGGTGTAGTTGTAGTGCCGAGGACAAGCCGTTCGTCCTATAACCGACTCGACCCGCATCCGCCATTTCGGGCAACGCGGGTCAAGGTGCAGAATTTAGAGGAAAGAACCGAGAAGGTTCGGTTCTCCCGAGGAGGCCGCTCATGACCGCTCGCACCCCTGATGCCGAGCCGCTGCTGACCCCGGCTGAGGTCGCCACGATGTTCCGCGTGGACCCGAAGACGGTCACGCGGTGGGCGAAGGCCGGCAAGCTCACGTCGATCCGCACGCTCGGCGGGCACCGCCGTTACCGCGAGGCTGAGGTCCGCGCTCTGCTCGCGGGTATCCCGCAGCAGCGCAGCGAGGCCTGAACAACTGAATAACCGGACAAACCGGCCCGCCCCCCAGCTGGCCGCGGCGTCCGAACACCGGCTCCAAGCGACGCGGGTCCTGCCCCAACAGGGCCCATTCTCAAGCTCGTCGTCGATCGCGCTGGACTCCGCCGAGTCCAGCGCGATCTTTTTTGTGCGCGGACCGTGGGCGCCCGGTGGGCCTGTGAGCGGGCTTGTCGGAGTCTGGGGAGGGGTGTCGGATCTCCTGTGGGGCGGCCCCTGGGTGAGGTGTGACCAGGGGTGCAATTGCACATATTAAATTGACCTGTTGTAGGGGAGCGGTAAGTTCCACGGTTTCAAAAACTCATGCGGTGACTCCCGTCACATGCCAGAGTCCTTGTCGCCGTCGCTCCCGCTGCGCTAGAGAGCGTCACGCGGGAGAGGGGCTCTCGTCCTCCGCGAACTCCTCCACGGACTTCTCCGGGGGCGGCCCGGCCGCCGGGGCCGAGTCCATCGCCAGCCGCAACAGGCGGTGGCAGATCGGGCAGTGGCGGGTCAGATGCCGATACGACGACGCGGCCGACAGATGCGCGCGGAGCAGGGCCCGCGTCTCGTGCCTGACCGTTGCCGCCATGCGCCACCTCCGGGCTCCGCTGGGAACGGGGGCCTGGTTTCTGGGTACCGGGGTCTGACGGCGCCGTCAAGATGGCGTGGCGCTCCACGGGGGCGCCGTGGGCCTGTCCTGCCTCACCCGGAGCTGCCGTGACCGCCCTGGGGCTGCCGCCCCCAGCCCCCCGCTTCGGCCCTGAAGGGGCCTCGTCCTCAAACACCGGACGTGCTGGGCCTGTAAGCGCATGAAGGAGGGCCCGCACCCCGTTGCCGGGATGCGGGCCCTCCTTCTACTGCGGTCCTGACGGGATTTGAACCCGCGGCCTCCACCTTGACAGGGTGGCGAGCACTCCAAACTGCTCCACAGGACCAGGTTTCGCGGCGCTTATTGCTGCGTTGCGCTGCGAGAAGGACTGTACAGGAGCAGGGACGTCCTGGTCGAACTCACCCTGTGTGCAGGTGTCGTCACGGAGCCAGGGTGTCGATCGCCTTCACGATCCGCTTGTCGGAGATGGGGTACGCCGTGCCGAGCGCGTGGGCGAAATAGCTGACCCGGAGCTCCTCGATCATCCAGCGGATGTCCAGGACCTGCTGGGGCACGGGCCGCCCCTTGGGGAGCTGTTCCAGGAGCCAGGCGTACTCGTCCTGCATCTCGTGGACCTTCTCCATGCGGGTCGTGTCCCGCTGGACGTTCGTCGGCATCTGCTGGAGCCGGCGGTCCGCCGCGACCAGGTAGCGCATGAGGTCCGGAAGGCGGCGCAGACCCGTCTCCGTCACGAAGCCGGGCTTCACGAGGGCGTCCAACTGCTTCCGTACGTCCGCCAGGTTCGCCAGCAGCGCCGGGCTCCGTACGGCCTTCAGACGCCGCTCACAGGCCTGCCAGGCGGCGAGCACCTGCTGCACCTGTCCGACCGTACGGACCGTCGTGTCGACGATCTCGGCGCGCACCTTGTCGTACAGCTTCCGGTACGACTCCTCGTCCCACGCCGGCCCTCCGAAGTCGCCGATCAGCTTGTCCGCGGCCGCCGTCGCGCAGTCGTCGAACAACGCCTGGATCGAGCCGTGCGGGTTCGCCGACAGGGCCAGCTTCTGGGGGTTGGTCAGCTTCTCGGATGCGAACTTCGCCGGGCTCACCGGGATGTTGCGCACGATCAGCCGCCGCGTGCCCTTCCACATGGCCTCGGCCTGCTCGGCCTCGGTGTCGAAGAGGCGGACGGAGACGGTGTCGCCGTCGTCCACCAGCGCCGGGTACGCCTTCACCGGCTGGCCCGCGCGACGGGTCTCGAAGACGCGGGTGAGCGTGCCGATCGTCCAGTCCGTCAGGCCCTTGCGTTCCAGGGACTCCCCGCCCTCGCGGGACGCGGTCGCTGCCGCCGCCTGCGAGAGGGCCTGGCGCGCCTTCGGCTTCAGCTGGAGCCGCAGCGCCTCCAGATCCTTGGCCTCCGCCAGCTTGCGCCGCCGCTCGTCCACGATCCGGAAGGTGATGCGGAGGTGGTCGGGGACCCGGGACTGGTCGAAGTCCTCCGCGTCGAAGGGCACGCCGACCATCCGCTTCAGCTCGCGGGCCATGGTCACCGTCAACGGCTCCTGGAGCGGTACCGCCGTGTCCAGGAACCGCTTCGCGAAGTTCGGCGCCGGGACGTAGTTGCGGCGGATCGGCTTGGGCAGGGAGCGGATCAGCTCCGTCACCAACTCCTCGCGCAGGCCCGGGATCTGCCAGTCGAAGCCCTCGTCCTTGACCTGGTTCAGGACCTGGAGCGGGATGTGGACCGTCACACCGTCCGCGTCCGCGCCCGGCTCGAACTGGTAGGTCACCCGGAACTTCAGGGGCCCCTGCCGCCAGGAGTCGGGGTAGTCGGCCTTCGTGACCGCCTCCGCGGACTCCCGGATGAGCATCTCCCGCTCGAAGTCCAGGAAGTCCGGCTCCTCGTGCCGCTTCCGCTTCCACCACGAGTCGAAGTGCGCCCCGGACACGACGTGTTCGGGCACCCGTTGGTCGTAGAAGTCGAACAGCGTGTCGTCGTCGACGACGATGTCCCGTCGCCGGGCCCGGTGTTCGAGTTCCTCGACCTCGCTCAGCAGCTTGCGGTTGTCGGCGAAGAACTTGTGGTGGGTGCGCCAGTCGCCCTCGACCAGGGCGTTGCGGATGAAGAGCTCGCGGCTCGACTCCGGGTCGATGCGGCCGTAGTTCACCTTCCGCTGGGCGACGATCGGCACGCCGTACAGCGTGACCTTCTCGTACGCCATCACCGCCGCCTGGTCCTTCTCCCAGTGCGGTTCGGAGTACGTCCGCTTCAGCAGGTGTTCCGCGAGGGGCTCGACCCACTCGGGCTCGATCTTCGCGTTGACCCGGGCCCACAGGCGGGAGGTCTCCACCAGTTCCGCCGACATGACGAAACGCGGCTGCTTCTTGAAGAGGGCCGAGCCGGGGAAGATCGCGAACTTGGCGTTGCGGGCGCCCAGGTACTCGTTCTTGTTGCCGTCCTTCACGTCCTTCATCCCGATGTGGGAGAGGAGGCCGGCGAGGAGGGAGACGTGGACGGACTGGTCGGGCGCGTCGTCCTCGTTGAGATGGATCCCCATCTGCTTGGCGACGGTCCGCAACTGCGTGTAGATGTCCTGCCATTCGCGGATGCGCAGGAAGTTGAGGTACTCCTGCTTGCACATCCGGCGGAAGGACGACGAGCCGCGCTCCTTCTGCTGCTCGCGGATGTACCGCCAGAGATTCAGATAGGCGAGGAAGTCGCTGGTCTCGTCCTTGAAGCGGGCGTGCTGCTGGTCGGCCTGGGTCTGCTTGTCGGCCGGGCGCTCACGCGGGTCCTGGATGGACAGCGCGGCGGCTATGACCATCACCTCGCGGACACAGCCGTTCTTGTCGGCCTCCAGGACCATGCGTGCGAGCCGCGGGTCGACGGGCAGCTGGGCGAGCTTGCGGCCGGTGTCGGTCAGCCGCTTGCGTACGTCCTTCTGCGCCGGGTCCAGCGCGCCCAGTTCCTGGAGGAGTTGGACGCCGTCGCGGATGTTGCGGTGGTCCGGCGGGTCGATGAAGGGGAACTTCTCGATGTCGCCGAGGCCGGCCGCGGTCATCTGCAGGATGACGGAGGCGAGGTTCGTCCGCAGGATCTCGGCGTCCGTGAACTCCGGGCGGGCGTCGAAGTCCTCTTCGCTGTACAGGCGGATGCAGATGCCGTCGGAGGTACGGCCGCAGCGGCCCTTGCGCTGGTTGGCGCTGGCCTGCGAGACCGGCTCGATGGGCAGCCGCTGGACCTTGGTGCGATGGCTGTAGCGGGAGATGCGGGCGAAGCCGGGGTCGATGACGTACTTGATGCCCGGGACGGTGAGGGAGGTCTCGGCGACGTTGGTCGCCAGAACGATCCTGCGCCCGGTGTGCGGCTGGAACACGCGGTGCTGCTCGGCGTGCGAGAGCCGGGCGTAGAGGGGGAGCACCTCGGTGAAGCGGTAGTTCTTCTTCACCAGCGCGTCCGCGGTGTCACGGATCTCCCGCTCCCCGGAGAGAAACACGAGGATGTCGCCCTTGCCCTCGCCCTGGAGCTCCTCGACCGCGTCGCAGATCGCGGTGATCTGGTCGCGGTCGGAGTCGTCCGAGTCCTCCTCCAGCAGCGGCCGGTAGCGGACCTCCACGGGATACGTACGACCGCTGACCTCGACGATCGGGGCGTCGCCGAAGTGCCGGGAGAAGCGCTCGGGGTCGATGGTCGCCGAGGTGATGACGACCTTGAGGTCGGGGCGCTTCGGCAGCAGCTGGGCCAGGTACCCGAGCAGGAAGTCGATGTTGAGGGACCGCTCGTGGGCCTCGTCGATGATGATCGTTTCGTAGGCGCGCAGCTCGCGGTCGGTCTGGATCTCGGCGAGCAGGATGCCGTCGGTCATCAGCTTCACGAAGGTCGCGTCCGGGTTCACCTGGTCGGTGAAGCGCACCTTCCAGCCGACGGCCTCGCCCAGCGGGGTGTCCAGCTCCTCGGCGACCCGCTCGGCGACCGTGCGGGCGGCGATCCGGCGGGGCTGGGTGTGCCCGATCATGCCCGTGACGCCCCGGCCGAGCTCCAGGCAGATCTTCGGGATCTGGGTGGTCTTGCCGGAACCGGTCTCACCGGCCACGATGACGACCTGGTGATCGCGGATGGCGGCCGCGATGTCGTCCTTCTTCTGGCTGACCGGGAGCTGCTCGGGGTAGGAGACGGCGGGCACGCGGGCCCGGCGGGCCCGCACGCGTTCCTCGCCCTTGCCGACCTCCGCCTCGATCTCGGCCAGCACGGCGGCCCGCGCCTCGGGCTTGCGGATCTTGCGCGCGCCTTCGAGCCTGCGCCCGAGCCGGTGCGCGTCACGCAGGGACAGCTCGGTCAGGCGGGCGGCGAGTTCCCCGAAGGAGGGGGCGCCGGGGGCGGGGGCAGGGTGCGTAGACATACGCGATCCAGGATCTCATCCCGGGGAAATTAGTGGCGAACGGTTTTGTCCCGGGCGGCGGAGCCCGGGGTCCCGGGATCACGGCGTCCGCTGGGATCCCCTCGACCACGGCACATACAACAAGACCCCGATCCGGAGATCGGGGTCTGTGCTGTGGCTGGGGCCGGGGTCGAACCGGCGACCTACCGCTTTTCAGGCGGTCGCTCGTACCAACTGAGCTACCCAGCCGAGAGGCTTCCGGGGAAACCTCAGCGGTCCTGACGGGATTTGAACCCGCGGCCTCCACCTTGACAGGGTGGCGAGCACTCCAAACTGCTCCACAGGACCAAGCGTTGTGCACGAACAGTGTCGCACACGGTGTTGCGTGCCCCCAACGGGATTCGAACCCGTGCTACCGCCTTGAAAGGGCGGCGTCCTAGGCCGCTAGACGATGAGGGCTATCGGCCCGCCTGGGCGCTTCTCAGCGCGTCGGGGACGTGAGAAGCATATGGGATGCCGGGAGGTATCGCCAAAACGGTTTACGGGCTGCCCGCGGGCGAGGGGGTGCGTGAGCCGGTGGGTGAGCCGGTGGGCGAGGGGGTCGCCCCCGGCTGGTTGTCCTCGGGGAGATGGCGGCTCACCTCCGCCGTCGTGAGGCCGAGACCGCCGAGCCTGATCTCGTCCCAGGCCTGGAGGCGGCGGGTGTCGCGGTCCATGTAGAGGATGGAGGCCTCGATGGGGTCGGGGTACTTGCCCTCGACGGCCCGTAGTCCGCTGCCGCCCGTCGAGCCCTCGACGCGCAGCCTGGTGCCCTTCTCCATGACCTCCATCTCCTGGTGGTGGAGGTGGCCGGACAGGATCATCGGGACCTCGCCGTCGACCCGGCGGGCCGCCGAGGGTTCGTGGGCGATCGCGAGGTCGACCGGGGTGCCCGCGGCCCGCTGTGCGCGCAGGGCGGCCGCCAGCCGGTCGCCCGCCGCCTCCTGGGACTCGTCCGCCCCCGGGTTCGTGGAGCGGTCCGGGGTGAACTGGGGGTCGCCCAAGCCGGCGAACCGCAGCCCGGCGATGGTCTGCGCCTTGCCGTTGTCGAGGACGTGGACGCCCTTGAGGCCCTCCATGTAACGCTGGGTGGTCAGGGAGTCGTGGTTGCCGCGGACCCAGACGTACGGCGCCCCGAGGTCCGGGATCGAGTCCAGGAAGCCGTTCTCCGCGGCCGTGCCGTGGTCCATGGTGTCGCCGGAGTCGACGATCACATCGACCTTGTACTGCTCCACGAGCGAGGCGATGATCTTCCAGCTCGCCGGGTTCAGATGGATGTCGGAGACGTGCAGGACCCGGATGGTGGTGGGGTCCGGCTGGTAGGCGGGGAGCGTGGACGTGACGTCGTAGAGCTTGGTCACGTTCGTCACCAGGCGGGCCAACTCCTTCTGGTAGACGTCGAACTCGGTGACGATGCTGCGCGCGTTGCCGACCAGGGAGGGGGCGGAGGAGAGCAGCCCCGAGAACTTCGGCTCCAGGACCGACTCCGGGTTCCAGGTGGCGTACGCCGTGCCGCCGCAGGCCGCCAGGAGGGTGAGGGCGAGTCCGCCGGCTCCGAGGGCCCTGCGCGGGCGGCGGTAGACCGCGAGGCCCAGTGCCGTGGCGCCGGACACCACGGCGACGCAGGAGCGCAGGGCGAGGTCGAGGGTGCCGTGCTCGACGTCCGTGGCGACCTCCTCCTGGAGGCCGGAGAGGCGCTCGGGGTGGTCGACCAGGGCCTGGGAGCGTTCCGGGTCCAGCTGGTCGACGTTGACGTCAAGGCGGACGGGGGCCTGGTGGCTGTCGAGCTGGAGCGCGCCGAGCGGGGAGACGTTGATCTTCGTGCCGCCGGTCAGGGACGGGCGCAGGGTCATCGTGGTGTTCATGGGGCCCACCGGGACCCGGACGTTTCCCACGATCAGCAGACCGAGCCAGGCGCCCAGCAGGACGACGGCGACGAGGCCGAGGGCGCGGGCCCAGGGGTGCGGCTGGTGGACGAGCTCGACGGACGGGTGGGAGCGGCGCCTGCCGTACTGGCGGGCGAGGGCTCGCGGGGGCTTTCGTAGGGTGTTCAGGATGCTCCGGACGTTCAGGACTGCGGCGGGGACGCGGGCCATTGATCCCGTATGCCCAAGTCCGCGCGTGGATATGCGGGCGTGCTCATGACTCTCGTATGGCGGGGTCGTACCGGAGAATGGGCGTGTGCTGGAGATGACGCGCGAGGAGTTCGAGGAACTGGTCGCCGAGGCGCTGGACCGGATTCCGCCGGAGTTGACGCGGCTGATGGACAATGTCGCGGTGTTCGTCGAGGACGAACCGCCGGCGGACGATCCCGAGCTGCTCGGGCTGTACGAGGGCACGCCGCTGACCGACCGGGGGGAGTGGTACGCCGGGGTGCTGCCCGACCGCATCACGATCTACCGGGGGCCGACGCTGCGGATGTGCGATTCCCGCGAGGACGTCGTCGCGGAGACCGAGGTGACGGTGGTGCACGAGATCGCCCATCACTTCGGCATCGACGACGCCCGGCTGCACGCGCTCGGGTACGGGTGAGTGGGTTTCGAACGGGGCGCGTGTCCTCTTGTGGGCGGCGGGAGTTGGGCAGGTTGACTCTTTGACGACCGCCCTCGGAGGTGGCTGCTCGTGCGCCCCTTGTACGTACCCGTCCGTCTGGCCGCCACGGTCATCGCCGTCGCCGCCGCCGCGGGCTGCATGAGTGTGGGCGGGGACGACGGTGGCGGCAGCGCGAAGCCGTCGCACTCCGCCGGTGAGCGGGGCGGGGAGGCGCCGGACGGGGGCTCGGTGGGCTCGGGAGGTTCCGTGGGGCTCGGCGGGACGGGTGCGGACGGCAAACACGGCAGGCACGGCAAGGGCAGGCACGGGGAGGAGTCCGCCTCGCCGTCGGCGTCCGCCTCGGCGGGAGCCGGCGCGTCGGCCTCGGCGGGAGTGAAGCCGGGGCATTCGGCGAAGCCGGTGCCCACGGCGACGAGGACCGACCCGGCGCCCACCCGTACGCCCGACCCGGAGCCGCCGGCGCCGAGCGAGCCGCCCGCCTCCCCCACCCCGTCGCCGCCGCCCGCCGAGCCGTCCTCGTCCGCACTGCCGGAGACCGGCACACAACTCAGCCAGCGCGAACCGGCACCCACGGCGGGGTCACCGGTGTGACGGGGGCAACCCGATCCGGCTTGCCGGGAGCGAGCCTGCCCGGTGTGTGCCGGCGCGCGGCCGCCCGCCGCGCCCGCTCCGGTGGCTGCCGAGCGTGTGCCGACGTGCCGCCCGCCGGGCTCGCGTCACGGTGGCTGGGCGCGCGGCGGCGCCTGCAGGGTGAGTGCCGGCGGCCCGGGCCCGCGGTGCCCGCCGGTGGCTGTCGGGCGTCTGGGGGCGGGCGGGTTGTCGGGTCGTGGTGCCGTGGGCGGGGGGTCCGCGGGGGGTCGTGTCGGTGGGGCGGGTGGAGGCCGGGAGTGACCTCGGATACATGCGGGGGACTTGGTTTGCCTCGGAGGGTGGGGGGTGCGTATGGTGGTAGATCGTTTGATCCCATTGCCCGGCGCCATTGCAGAGAGCGCCGTGTGGCGCGTTCTCTCCCTTGCCGTGGCTGACCGCATAGAGGCGGTCGTATTGCGAAATCACGGAGTTGACGGGCGCGTGCCGACGAGACTCCGGAAGGTTTCGCTTACGCATGTCCATTTCCAGTACTGATCACGTCGTCGTGCCCGAGAACGAGGGCACCGAGGACACTGTCGAGGTCACCTTCGCGGACCTCGGTCTCCCCGAGGGCGTCGTGCGCAAGCTCGCCCAGAACGGCGTGACCACCCCCTTCCCGATCCAGGCCGCGACCATCCCGGACGCCCTGGCCGGCAAGGACATCCTCGGCCGTGGCCGCACCGGCTCCGGCAAGACCCTCTCCTTCGGTCTGCCGACCCTGGCCCGTCTGTCCGGCGGCCGCACCGAGAAGCACAAGCCCCGCGCGGTCATCCTCACCCCGACCCGTGAGCTCGCGATGCAGGTCGCGGACGCCCTCCAGCCCTACGGCGACGTCCTCGGCCTCAAGATGAAGGTCGTCTGCGGCGGTACGTCGATGGGCAACCAGATCTACGCCCTGGAGCGCGGCGTCGACGTCCTCGTCGCCACCCCGGGCCGGCTGCGCGACCTCATCAACCGCGGTGCCTGCTCCCTGCAGGACATCGAGGTCGCCGTCATCGACGAGGCCGACCAGATGTCCGACCTGGGCTTCCTGCCCGAGGTCACCGAGCTCCTCGACCAGGTCCCGGCCGGCGGCCAGCGGATGCTGTTCTCGGCCACGATGGAGAACGAGATCTCCACCCTGGTCAAGCGCTACCTGAGCAACCCGGTCACGCACGAGGTCGACAGCGCCCAGGGCAACGTCACGACCATGTCGCACCACATCCTGATCGTGAAGCCCAAGGACAAGGCGCCGGTCACCGCGGCCATCGCCTCCCGCAAGGGCCGCACCATCATCTTCGTCCGCACCCAGCTGGGCGCGGACCGCATCGCCGAGCAGCTGCGCGAGGCGGGCGTGAAGGCCGACGCGCTGCACGGCGGCATGACCCAGGGCGCGCGCACCCGCACGCTGGCCGACTTCAAGGACGGCTACGTCAACGCGCTCGTCGCCACCGACGTCGCCGCCCGCGGCATCCACGTCGACGGCATCGACCTCGTCCTGAACGTGGACCCGGCCGGCGACCACAAGGACTACCTGCACCGCGCCGGCCGTACCGCTCGCGCGGGCCGCACCGGCACGGTCGTGTCCCTGTCGCTGCCGCACCAGCGCCGCCAGATCTTCCGGCTGATGGAGGACGCGGGCGTCGACGCCGGTCGTCACATCATCAACTCCGGTACGGCCTTCGAGCCCGAGGTCGCCGAGATCACCGGCGCCCGCTCGATGACCGAGGTCCAGTCGGAGTCCGCGGCCAACGCGGCCCAGCAGGCCGAGCGCGAGGTCGCCCAGCTCACCAAGGAGCTGGAGCGGGCCCAGCGCCGCGCGACCGAGCTGCGCGAGGAGGCCGACCGCCTGGTCGCCCGTGCCGCCCGCGAGCGCGGTGAGGACCCGGAGACTGCGGTCGCCGAGGCGCAGGCCGCGGTGGCCGAGGCGGCGTCGGTGCCCGAGCAGCCGGTCGCGCAGGACGTCGAGAAGTCGGACGTGCCGTCGTACGAGCGCCGTGACGACCGGGGTGCCCGTTCCTTCGAGCGTCGTGACGACCGTGGTGGCTTCCGCCGTGACGAGCGTCGTGACGACCGCGGTGGCCGTACCTTCGAGCGTCGTGACAACGACCGTGGTGGTTTCCGCCGCGACAACGACCGTCGGGACAACGACCGCGGCGGCTTCCGCCGCGATGACCGCCGTGACGACCGCGGTGGCCGTACCTTCGAGCGCCGTGACGACCGGGGTGGCTTCCGCCGTGACGAGCGTCGTGACGACCGCGGTGGCCGTACCTTCGAGCGTCGTGACAACGACCGTGGTGGTTTCCGCCGCGACAACGACCGTCGGGACAACGACCGCGGCGGCTTCCGCCGTGACAACGACCGTCCGGCCGGCCGTTCCTTCGAGCGCCGTGACGAGCGGGGCGGCCACCGCGGCAGCGACCGCCCGTTCAACCGGGACCGTCAGGGCGACCGCCCGGGCTTCCGCTCCGGCGGCCACGACCGCCCGAGCCACGACCGCCCCTACGGCCGTCGTGACGACCACCGCGGCACCGGCACCGGCTCCTTCGGCCGCCGCGACGACAAGCCGCGCTGGAAGCGCAACAGCTGACGCCTGCCAGTAGCCAACGCCGTGGCCCCCCGTCGTACCTGACGGGGGGCCACGGCGTTTGTCGTGTACCCAGTCAGAAAACGCTCTCCGGAAGAGTCAAGAGCGGGTAAGATCAACGCACTTATGAGACGGGCGTGATGGCCGGGGGGCCAAGGACACCGCAGACCGGTGGGCCGCCCGTCTCCTTTCTCGGGGAGGGTCTTCCTTGGCTCGTCATGCCGCCGTACGTCTACGCCTCGTCGCCGCTTCCGCCGTACTGGCGGCGGGTCTGAGCCCGCTGCTCCCGTCGTCCGCCGTCGCGGACACCGCGCAGGAGACGGTGGTGCCGGCCGCGCTGAGGGACTACGGACTGTCGGCCTCGTTCCGCTCGTCGTCCACCGGCAACGGCCACGACGCCGCCGGTGCGCAAGGCGTCTTCCACACCATGGAGGGCCGTACCGGCCTGCTGTGGACCCGGTACGCGGACGGCGAGTCGGTGAGCGTGCCGGCGACGCCCGAGGGCACGGCCGCGGGCACGACCGGCACCGACGTCCTGGCGTACAAGTACGCCGACGGCCGGGTCGACTTCTGGGACGCGACCGACGGCACGAGCCGCGGGCTGCGGGTCCCGGACGGGCTCGGCTATCTCACGTCGTACGACCACCTCACGATCGCCTTCCGGAACCTGACCGACGAGAACGGCACGACCACCCGGGAGATGCACCTCCTGACGCCCGGGCCGAACGGCGGCACCGCCGACCTGACCGTCACGGGCGGACCGGCCGGCCTCCTCCTCGGGCAGGCCGCCGGAGCGGACTCCACGACGGTGTACTTCCGCGCCTCGGTGGACGGGCAGGCGGGACTCGCCGCCGTGGACCGCGCGACCGGTGGGGTGCTGGGCTGGAGCGGTCCGCTCCCCGTGACGTACTCCCGGGTGGCCCTGGGCGGCGGCCACGTCGTCGTGCACGCCCTCGACAAGGCGACGGTCCTGGTGCTGCCGCGCGACCTGTCGACGGCCCCGGTCGAGGTCAAGCTCCAGGGTGTCAGCGACGGGGCGAACGCCACGCACAACCTCGCCGTCGTCGGCGACTGGCTGGTCAACGGGGTCTACTCGACGACCGCACAACCCCTCGCGGGCGGCGCGCCGGTGACCCTCCTGCGGTCCTCGCAGAACGGGATCACGGCCGGCCCCGGTGGCACCGCCGTGAAGATCGGCACCGCCGCCGAGCAGGGCATCCAGCGCATCACCCCGGGCGCGGACGGCGGCCCGCCCGTCGTCACCCTGGTCAAGGCCCTGCCCAAGCCGGCGCTGCCGATCCAGGGCCTGTCCCTGGAGCAGGGGCGGCTCGTCGTCATGGACTACTACCGGGACTGGACCCGTGCCGACTGGCTGCGGACGGTGGCGCCCTCCGGTACACCGCAGTTCGGCGAGCGCAGTGCGTTCACCACCGACGTCGTCACACCGACCTGCGCCGCCACGGACGTGGCCTGCGGGCAGCTCCACGGCACGGCGGACGGCCGGATCGTCTGGCTCTCGCACGACGAGACCACCGACCGGATCAGCGTCCACGGCCCCGGCGACGACGGTGTCTGGGAGCGCACCGGGCTGCCCCAGGGCGGCCAGGTCACCGATGTCTCGGGCCAGTACGTGCTCTTCACGGCCCCCGCCCAGCAGTACGTCTTCCGCATCGGCGACACCGGGGCACCGGCGCTGACCCGCACCCCGGGTGCCGCCGCCCTCTCCGGTGACGTGCTGTGGACGGCGGGCCCGACACCCGGCACCGTCACGGCGTACAGCCTGACCACGAGGACGACCACCGAGACGCTGACCCTGGACTCCGGCTGCGCTCCGACCGAACTCCAGGCGGTGGGCCGGTACTTGTACTGGACCTGCGGTGACAAGGCCGGCGTCTACGACCGTACGGCGAAGAAGTCGGTGCCTGTGCCGACGGGTGAGGCCAGGCTCGGGGACGGGTTCGTCGTCACGCACGACAGGCAGGCCGGGAAGCTGACGCTCACCACGGTCGCCGGCGGAACCGCCGAGAGCCGTGGCATCGGCGATCTGCCGGACACCGGTGTCTCGCAGCGGGACGTGCGCTGGACCGTCGACGAGTCCGGCGCGAACGCGGCCTTCGTCGACGGCGAGGAGCGGGTGCACCTCGTACCGTCCGGCGTGGCGCAGCAGCCCCTGCGGCTGCTCGCCCCGGCCACCAGGGCCTCGTCCGTCACGGCACGCACGTTCGACACGGTGCCCGACACCCTGACCACCCTGCTGCTGTCGAAGCCGACCTTCGACTGGGACGTCAGCGTGCGCAACCGCGCGACCGGCAAGGTCTACGGCGACGTCAGGGACGGCACGGCCGCGCGGGGTGCGCTGAGCGTCGGCTGGAGCGGACTCGACCCCAAGGGCACCGGGGACGCGTACCTGCCGAACGGCTCCTACGACTGGACCGTCACGGTCACCCCGGCAGACGGCGTAGGCGGTCCGCTCACGGTGACCGGCACGGTCAAGCTGGTGAAGGGCCAGGCCGTCCGCCGCGACCACGTGGGCGACGACGGCTTCGGCGAGCTGCTCACCCTCAACTCCTCCGGGGCGCTGACCTTCCAGCAGAGCACCGGCAAGGGCACGTTCTCGGGCAAGGTGAGCGGCAGCGGCTGGCCGACCACGGTCAAGGCGGTGCCGTTCGGCGACCTCAGCGGGGACCGGTGCAACGACATCCTGGTGCGGCTGAGCAGCGGCGCCCTGCGCGCCTACAAGCCGGGCTGCGGGGCCGCGCTGAAGCCGTCGACGCCGTACACCTCGCTGGGCACCTCCGGCTGGAACCAGTACGACGTGCTGACCGCGCCCGGTGACGTGACCAGGGACGGGCGCCCCGACCTGATCGCGCGGAACTCCTCGACCGGGACGGTGTACCTCTACAAGGGCACCAGCACCGGCAAGCTCTCGGCCCGGGTGAAGCTCTACGACAACTGGAAGACGTACAAGAAGATCGTGGGCGCCGGGGACCTCAACGGCGACGGCATCGGCGACCTGCTCGCGCACGACACGGCGAACAACCTGTACCGGTACTACGGCACCGGAGGCGGCACGTTCGGCGCCCGCACGAAGGTCTTCGCCGACTGGGGCGGCTCCTACAACGTGATCGTCGGCGTCGGTGACATCACCGGCGACGGCAAGGCCGACCTGGTGTCACGGGACAGCGCAGGGAACGTCTGGCGCAACAACGGTGACGGCAAGGGGTCGTTCGGGGCGCGCACGAGGATCGCCACCGGCTGGCAGGGCTACAAGGGCCTTTTCTAGAGGGGCACTTCTCGGCCAAGTTGTGACGTGTGTCACGCCCCCGGTGTGGGAATCGCTGGGGGCATGACAGATGACGACACAGCGAGTGGGCTGTCCGACGAAGAACGGCTTGCCCAGCTCGGCTACACGCAGGTCCTCGCCCGCCGCATGTCGGCGTTCTCCAACTACGCGGTCTCCTTCACGATCATCTCGGTGCTGTCGGGATGCCTGACCCTCTACCTCTTCGGCATGAACACGGGCGGCCCGGCCGTGATCACCTGGGGCTGGGTCGCCGTGGGTCTGATGACGCTGTTCGTCGGCCTGTCGATGGCCGAGATCTGCTCGGCGTACCCGACCTCGGCGGGCCTGTACTTCTGGGCCCACCGGCTGGCACCGCCCCGGACCGCGGCCGCCTGGGCGTGGTTCACGGGCTGGTTCAACGTGCTGGGCCAGGTGGCGGTGACGGCGGGCATCGACTTCGGCGCCGCCTCCTTCCTCGGGGCGTATCTGAACCTGCAGTTCGACTTCGAGGTGACCCCCGGGCGGACCGTGCTGCTGTTCGCGGCGATCCTGGTCCTGCACGGTCTGCTCAACACCTTCGGCGTGCGGATCGTCGCGCTGCTGAACAGCGTCAGCGTGTGGTGGCACGTGATCGGTGTGGCGGTGATCGTCGGCGCCCTGACCTTCGCCCCCGACAAGCACCAGTCGGCGTCCTTCGTCTTCGGCGAGTTCGTGAACAACACGGGCTGGGGCAGCGGTGTCTACGTGGTCCTGCTCGGCCTGTTGATGGCCCAGTACACCTTCACCGGCTACGACGCCTCCGCCCACATGACCGAGGAGACCCACGACGCGTCCACGGCGGGTCCCAAGGGCATCGTCCAGTCGATCTGGACGTCGTGGATAGCGGGCTTCGTCCTCCTGCTGGGCTTCACCTTCGCCATCCAGTCCTACGACGGCGCCCTCGCCTCCCCGACGGGCGCACCGCCGGCCCAGATCCTCCTGGACGCGCTCGGCGCCACCGCCGGCAAGCTGCTCCTCCTGGTCGTGATCGGCGCCCAGCTCTTCTGCGGCATGGCCTCGGTGACCGCCAACAGCCGCATGATCTACGCCTTCTCGCGCGACGGCGCCCTGCCGTTCTCGCACGTCTGGCACACCGTCAGCCCGCGCACCCGGACCCCGGTGGCGGCGGTGTGGCTGGCCGCGGGCGGAGCGCTCGTCCTGGGCCTGCCGTACCTCATCAACGTGACCGCGTACGCGGCGGTGACCTCCATCGCCGTCATCGGCCTCTACATCGCCTACGTCATCCCGACCCTGCTGCGGCTGCGCAAGGGCGACGCCTTCGACCGGGGGCCCTGGCACCTGGGCCGCTGGTCCCGCGCGATCGGCATGGTCTCGGTGGCGTGGGTCGCGGTGATCACGGTCCTCTTCATGCTCCCGCAGGTCTCCCCGGTCACCTGGGAGACCTTCAACTACGCCCCGGTCGCCGTGCTGGTGGTCCTCGGCTTCGCCTGGATCTGGTGGACGGTCTCGGCGCGGCACTGGTTCCTGAACCCCGAGCACCAGCGCACCAGGGCCCGCGAGGCGGCCCGCGCGAACGCGCCCGAACCGGTCGATCCCTGATCTTCCCGCCCGTTCCGCCCGCCCGACGCGGCCGTGTCCCCGATACCCGATCGGAGACACGGCCACGTCCGGCTATGCTCGGGGAGGCAACATCGCCTGGGCCCTTAGCTCAATTGGCAGAGCAGTGGACTTTTAATCCATTGGTTGTGGGTTCGAGTCCCACAGGGCCTACCGGTGGCGGGCGGCGCCCGGGTCGGCTTCGGCCGGTTCGGGCGCCGCTGCGTTTTCCCGGCCCACGCCGGCACTTCGGGCGTCACAGCAGGTGGTGGTTGGGTGCCTTCGCCCGGGTCGCGTACTCCTCCAGCACCACCACGTCCACGCCCTCCGTCGTGAGCAGGCCCGTTCCGTCGGCCCCCTCGACGAACGTGTCGGGCTCCCGCCACGCCGTCACCACCCGGTGTACCCCCGCCTCCAGGATCAGCCGGGCGCAGGGGGCCGGGCGGGAGGCGCGGCGGGTGCAGGGTTCCAGGCTGGTGTAGACGGTGGCGGTGCCGAGGCGCGGGTCGGCCGGGTCGATCTTCGCCAGCGCCGCCTCCTCGGCGTGCACGACCGGGTCGCCGCCCTCCCGGGAGTGGCCGCGTGCCAGCTCCGTACCGTCGGCGGCCACCACGACCGCGCCCACGCTGAACGCCGTCCGCGAGGGCGGGCAGTGAGCCGCCAACTCGCAGGCCAGCGCCAGCCAGTGGTGGTCCGCGGCGACCGGGACCAGGCCCGTGCCGGGGGCGGTGGGCTCGTAGCGGGTCAGGACCACGTCCTCGATACGGCGGGTCTCCACCAGGCGCAGCCGGCCGGGCTGGTAGCCGCCCGGGCCGAAGAGCCGGGGGGCGCCCGGGTCGCCGACGAACAGCGGGGCCAGCACCAGCTGCACCTCGTCGGCCAGGCCCTCTTGGAGCAGCTGGGTGTGGATGCGGCCGCCGCCCTCGACCATGAGCCGCTCGACGCCGTACACCGCGTGCAGGTGCTCCAGCAGGCGGCGCCAGTCCAGCAAGGGGCCGAGGGGGACCACGTCGGCGGCCAGGCCCGCCTCGCGGGCCCGTTCCGCGCCCTTGTCGGTCGTGTAGACGACCTTCTCGCCGCCGGTGTGCCAGAAGTTCGCCGCCGGGTCCAGCTCGCCCGAGCCGCTGACCGTGACCTTCAGGGGGTACGGCGGCTTCCCGGCGGTGACCCGGGCCGCCCGGCGCTCCTCGGAGTTGACCAGGAGCCGGGGGTTGTCGGCGCGGATCGTGCCCGCGCCGACGAGGATCGCGTCCACGGAGGCGCGGACCTCGTCGACGCGGTCGAAGTCGGCCGGGCTGGACAGCAGGAGCCGGTCGGGGCCGGTGTCGTCGAGGTAGCCGTCGAGGGAGACCGCGGCGGAGAGGAGGACGTAGGGGTGGGGCACGGAGGACTCCCCGGCGGGTCGAGGGACGGCGGGCTTGGTTCAAGTTTGAAGCAAACCTACACTGGGAGCATGACGACCCGCTGGCTCAGCCCCGACGAGCAGCGAGCCTGGCGTGCCTACATCGCCGCCTCGCTCCTCCTGGAGGACACCATCGACCGGCAGCTCCAGCAGGAGGCCGGCATGCCCCACCTGTACTACTCCATCCTCGCCAATCTCTCCGAGACCCCGGAGCGCCGGCTGCGGATGACCGATCTCGCCGAGGGGCTGAAGATCACCCGGCCCCGGCTGACGTACGCCGTCGCGCGGCTGGAGAAGGACGGGCTGGTGCGGCGGGAGAGCTGCCAGTGGGACAAGCGGGGCAGCATCGCGGTCCTGACGGACGAGGGCATGGCGGTGCTGGAGCGGGCGGCGCCGGGACATGTGGAGACGGTCCGCGCCGCGCTCTTCGACCGGCTCACACCGGAGCAGGTGGGGCAGTTGGAGGAGATCTTCACCAGCGTCACCGCGGGCCTCCAGGGGGAGGGCGGGCCCGTCGAGGAGGTGCCGTGGCGGCGGCGGTCGTCCCCGTCCTGTTCCGGTGAGGGCCGGGCGTGACGAGCGCCATAAAACCGTTGCTTCAAATTTAAAGCATGGGGTAGGGTCTCGATCAGTAGAACTGCTTCAAATCTGAAGCAGGTATGCCTACGGACCGGAGTACCCGCATGACCGACCTGCCCGCCGCCACCCAGCGCTCCCGCGTCCGCGTCCCGCTGCGCTTCGGGGACGGTTACCGCGTAGACGCCGAGCTCGTCACCTTCCACGGCCTGACCGACGGACGGGAGCACCTCGCCGTCGTCCTCGGCGACCCCGCCCCCGGCACCGTCCCGCTCGTGCGGTTGCACTCCGAGTGCCTCACCGGCGATGTCCTCGGCTCCGCCCGCTGCGACTGCGGACCCCAGCTCCGTGAGGCGGTCGAGCGCATCGCCGAGCGCGGCGGCGTCCTGCTCTACCTCCGCCAGGAGGGCCGCGGCATCGGCCTCTACAACAAGCTCGACGCCTACGCCCTCCAGGACCAGGGCCTCGACACCTATGCCGCCAACACCGCGCTGGGCCTGCCCGAGGACGCCCGGGACTACACCGCGGCCGCGCAGATGCTGACCGCGCTCGGGATCGGCGAGATCGACCTGCTCTCCAACAACCCCGACAAGGCGGGCCAGTTGAGGGACCTGGGGATCGGCGTCCACGACCGTGTCCCCACCGGGGTGTTCACCACCGCCCACAACGTCCGCTACCTGCGCGCGAAGGTCCTCCAGACCCAGCACACGCTGCCGCTGGGCGAGTTGACCGAACTCGGCGTCGGCTGAGCGTCACCGGGGCGCGTGCGCCGGACAGGCCAGGCGTGCACGCGCAGAAACACGTCGCCGCGGCCACGGTGGCCTCCGCCGCACGCTGCACGGGCTTGCGCATACCGCTCTCGCCGGACGGGGCGGCCTCCCCGGAACAACCCTGGCGCGAAGCACCCGGCGGATGACGTATGCTGGTCACACAACGACGCGGGGTGGAGCAGCTCGGTAGCTCGCTGGGCTCATAACCCAGAGGTCGCAGGTTCAAATCCTGTCCCCGCTACTCAAGGCTCAGGGCCGGAATCCAGTTCACTGGACTCCGGCCCTGAGTGTTTCCCCCGGTCGGATCACCCGGTCCGCCCCACGGACGGCAGCCGGGCGAACCTGGAAGCGTGGAGCAGGAGGACCGGTCGCGCACCCGCGCGCCTTCGTCCGCATGCTCCCGGCACTGCTGCTCGTGGCCGGGGCACTCCGGGAGGCCGCCGAGCAGGGGCCACGCAGCGGCAGCGTGGCCCCGGCCAAGAAGACGTGCTCCTCGGCCCGGTCGGGCCAGGCGCCGAGGGTGCCCGCGCCGAGGCGGCAGGGCGCAACTGCGGACGGGCAGCGCGCACACCGTGCCGTCGCCGTGCAGCGGCAGGGGCGGCGGGTGGCCGCGGTTGGCGCGGGGCGGGCGCGTTCCGGGGGTTCCTTACTGACGGCATGGCGTTGCTCGCCGTAGGGCGGTGTTTGTGACGAAGGGTGAGCGGGTGAGCGCCCTCCGCACTGCGACTGTCACACCGTCAACATCTGTGTGGTTACTGAAAGAAGGTCAACTCGCCCGTTTTTAGCCGTTCATGGGCCGTAAGTCCAGCGGGATTTCGTTAATGATCAAGCGGAACAGCTTGGAATCGGGCCCCCGGGTCTATTAACGTTCGATAACGCAGCGCGGTCGTCCCAGCCGTCACAAGAGACGGCTCCGTGCTCACGCGCCGAATTCCGCAAGGGAACCGGGGAACCACCACCTTGGGGTGAATCGCTCGTAGTCCGCCGTGGCAGCACGGTGGGTATACGCGCGTAGGAGACCTTCCTGCTCCGAACCCGTCAGCTAACCCGGTAGGCGAGAAGGAAGGAAAGGAGCGCGCCCACGTGGCGTCCAACCCGCCTGCCCCCGAGGCGCCGTACGTACCCAGCGACACCCTTGTGTACGGCGGTTACCGCGCCGACGACGAGGCCCCGCTCGGTGAGTGGAACCCGACCGCGGACTCCCTCGCTCCCGTACGCGGCCGGCATCGCGTCGCCAAGCAGCGCGGCGGGGGATTCGCCCGCAGCTCCACCGTCCTGGGCGTAGGCGTCATAGCCGCGGTCAGCGCGGGCGGGATGGCCAGCGCCAACACCGGCAAGCCGCCGGTCTCCATCTCCATGCCGGACCTGCCCAACGTGGGCTCGCTCATCTCGGACGACGCCGACACCGCCGCGGACGACACGAGCGCCTTCAGCAGCGTCGGCGCCACCACCGCCGACACCGCCGAGGGCACCTCGGACGCCGGTGAGGCCCTGCGCTCGCGCATCCTGGCCCAGGCCGAAGTGCAGCAGGACCAGCTCGACACCAAGGCCGCCCAGGCCGTCGCGGACGCCGCCCAGAAGGAGGCCGACGCGGCCGCCGCCAAGGCGGAGAAGGAAGCTCAGGAGAAGGCCGCCGCCGCGAAGAAGGCGGCGGAGGAAGAGGCCGCGAAGAAGGCCGAGGCCGAGCGCCTGGCCGAGCTCGCCAAGCAGTACACGCTGCCGACCTCGTCGTACACCATCACCTCGACCTTCGGTCAGGCCGGCTCGCTGTGGTCCTCCGGCTACCACACCGGCCTCGACTTCGCCGCCCCCACGGGCACGCTCATCAAGGCGGTCCACAGCGGCACCATCACGGAGGCCGGCTGGGCCGGTTCCTACGGGTACCGCACCATCCTCACCCTCGACGACGGCACCGAGCTGTGGTTCTGCCACCAGTCCTCGATCAGCGTCAGCGTCGGCCAGAAGGTCGCCACCGGTGACGTCATCGGCCGCGTCGGCGCCACCGGCAACGTGACCGGCGCGCACCTGCACCTGGAGGTCCACCCGGGCGGCTCTGCCGACGGGATCGACCCGATGGCGTGGCTGCGCGGCAAGGGTCTCAACCCCTGAGGCCCCCGGCCCCGCCCGTACCTGAGATCACCCGGCCCCGCCCGTACCTGAAGTCACCCGCGAACTCCGGCAGCCCTGACGACGTCCCCCCGACGTCAGGGCTGCCGGTGCGCCGGAGGGACTGCTTCCGCTTGTTTACGAGGACTTTGCGGCCGTTCAGGAAGACCGGCGT
Organism: Streptomyces sp. SAI-135; assembly: GCF_029893805.1. Classification (NCBI taxonomy): domain Bacteria; kingdom Bacillati; phylum Actinomycetota; class Actinomycetes; order Kitasatosporales; family Streptomycetaceae; genus Streptomyces; species Streptomyces sp. SAI-135. The sequence goes on along the minus strand of NZ_JARXYP010000002.1, from coordinate 4,490,082 downwards.
CCGGCATGACTTCTCTTCGCAAGCTCGGCTCCTCGGACCTCGAGGTCTTCCCGCTCTCCCTCGGCGGCAACGTCTTCGGCTGGACCGCCGACGAGGCCACCTCGTTCGCCGTCCTCGACGCGTACACCGCGGCCGGCGGCAACTTCCTCGACACCGCTGACTCGTACTCGGCCTGGGTGGACGGCAACTCCGGCGGCGAGTCCGAGACGATCATCGGCAAGTGGCTGGCGGCCCGTGGCAACCGTGACGACGTCGTCATCGCGACGAAGGTCAGCCAGCACCCCGACTTCCCGGGCCTGACCGCCGCGAACATCAAGGCGGCGGCGGACGCTTCGCTGCGGCGCCTGGGCACCGACCGCATCGACCTCTACTACACCCACTTCGACAAGCCGGAGATCCCCGTCGAGGAGATCATCGGCGCGCTGGACGAGCTGGTGAAGGCGGGCAAGGTGCGGGCGATCGGCGCCTCCAACATCTCCGCCGCACGCCTCGCGGAGTCCCTCGACTTCTCCGACCGCGAGGGCCTCGCGCGCTATGCCGCCCTCCAGCCCCACTACAACCTGGTCTCGCGCGACACGTACGAGGGTGAGCTCCAGGCCGTCGCCTCCCGGCAGGGCCTCGCCGCCGTCCCGTACTACGCCCTCGCCTCCGGGTTCCTCACCGGCAAGTACCGCGCCGGTACGACGGTGGAGAGCGCGCGACGGGCGGGTGCCGGCAAGCACCTGGAGACCGAGCGCGGTCGCAAGGTGCTCGCGGCGCTCGACGACATCGCCGAGTCCCACACCGTCCCGGTCGCCACGGTCGCCCTCGCCTGGCTCGCCGCCCAGCCGACGGTCGCGGCCCCGATCGCGTCCGCCCGCACGGTGGAGCAGCTACCGGCGCTGTTGAGGGTGGCGGAGCTGACCCTGACGGAGGAGGAGCTGGGGCGCCTGACGGAGGCGTCGGCGTAAGGGGGACGGGCCCTAGGTCCGATAGGGGTTGTACGCGGGGTACGGCACCGTGGGCTGTGCCTGGACCGGATGGACCGGATGGACCGGGCTGACCGTCGGGAACGGGTGGGCGGGACGGTCCGGCTGGGGCGGATGTCCGTACACCCCGTGCACCCCGTACACCGGCCAGGGCGGCGCGGCCACCGGTGCCGTCGTCCGGGCCGCGTGGTCCAGCGCGGGACGCGCCACGTCCCGCCGCCGCCACAGCTCGTGCAGCAGCTCCCGCTCCCGTACGACGAAGTCGGCGTTCGCCCGTCCGAGCCGCCCCCGACGCCGCAGGAACGCCAGCGACGTCGCGTACGCCTCGTACTGCGAGACCGCCCGTGCCGCGGGCCGCCCGCCGAACTGCCGCCGCGCGTAGTCGCGCGCCACCCGCCGCGCCCGCATCGAGCCCAGCACGTACGGCTCGCTCGGCGTCAGCCACCCGGCCACGGCGTACGCGGGCAGCTCCTCGCGCACGGTCCTCAGCTCCCGCTGCCGCGTCCAGATGACCAGCCAGGTCAGCAGCGCGAACGCCGGCACCATGAACATCGCGTACACCGCGAAGAACCCGTACTCCCCGAACGTCGACGAGCCGTTCCACATCGCGTGCATGCCCATCGCGAGCAGCAGCCCGCAGAGCGGGACGAGGACCCGTCGGATGTGCTGGCGTTCCGCCGACAGCGCGGAGATGCCGAAGCCGATGCCGGTGAGGACGGTGAACAGGGGGTGCGCGAACGGCGACATCACCACGCGCACGAAGAAGGTCGCGGCGGTGACGGAGGCGATGCCCCGGTCGCCGGTGAGCTGGTCGGTGCCGAAGGCGGTGCCGAGGTAGAGGATGTTCTCGGTGAAGGCGAAGCCGGTGGCGGTGACCCCCGCTATCACCACGCCGTCGACGATCCCGGTGAAGTCCCGTCTGCGGAACAGGAAGACGAGCAGGACGGCGGCGGCCTTGGCCGACTCCTCGACGACCGGCGCTATCACGGTCGCGCCGAGGGTGTCCGCGCCGGTCGGGTCGGCGGTCGTCGTCGCTATCCACTTCGTCGCGAAACTGTTGGCGATGATCGCTATGAGCGCGGCCGCGCAGGCGCCCCAGGCGAAGGCGAACAGCAGATTGCGCCAGGGCCCCGGTTCGACCCGGTCCAGCCAGCGGAACGCGGCCATGAGCAGGGGTACGGGCAGGACGGCGAGGCCCAGTCCGACCAGGAATCCCTCGGTGCCGGTCTGCTGGCGGACCAGGGCGAGGATGACGAGCCCGGACAGGGTGAGGAGCGTGATCAGCGCGCCGTAGCGCACCCACTTGCGCTGCCACCAGTGCGCATGCCGCAGCGCGGAGCCGCCGGCGGGGTCACCGGGGTACGTCGGATACGGAGGACAGGTGGCCACAGCATCGACCTTAACGAGACAGAGGCGCCGCCCGCAGGCAGGCGGCCGGTTCAGGCGCCGGTGGGGGACTGGTCGGGTCGGTCGGGTCGGTCGCCGTGCTGTACGCGGCGGAACAGCAGGTCGTTCACGACATGTCCCTTGTCCAGTCCCTGTCCCTCGAAACGGGTCAGCGGACGGAAGTCGGGACGCGACGCGAAACCGCCGTCGGCCTGTGTGTTCTCGAAGTCGGGGTGCGCGGTGAGGACGTCGAGCATCTGCTCGGCGTACGGCTCCCAGTCGGTCGCGCAGTGCACCAGCGCGCCGGGGCGCAGACGGGTCGCGGCCAGGTCCAGGAACTCCGGCTGGATCAGGCGCCGCTTGTGGTGCCGCTTCTTGGGCCAGGGGTCGGGGAAGTAGACGCGGAGCCCGTCGAGCGAGTCCCGGGTGAGCATCTCGCGCAGCAGGATGATGGCGTCGCCGTTGCCGACCCGGATGTTGGACAGCTTCTGCTGCTCGGCGAGGTTGAGCAGATTGCCCTGACCAGGGGTGTGCACGTCGACGGCGAGGATGTTGGTGCCGGGGTCCGCGGCGGCCATCTGCGCGGTGGCCTCGCCCATCCCGAACCCGATCTCCAGCACGACCGGGTTGTCGTTGCCGAACAGCTCGCCGAGATCGAGCGTGTGCTGTCCGTCGATGTCGAGCCCCCACGTCGGCCACAGGCGCTGCAACGCGTCCGCCTGCCCCGCCGTCACCCGGCTCCGCCGCGGCTGGAAACTCCGGATCCGCCGCTCGAAGTGCGACCCCGCGGGATCGGCGCTGGGCCCGTCGGGGAACCGCGGCTCCCCTTTGGCCCGGGTGTGCCGAACAGACACACCGGGCACATGGGCAGCGGCCTCGCCGGACTCGGTGGACCGGGACCGGGACCGGGGGGCTTCGGGGGCGTTGAGGGAATCAGACACAGTGGGGTCGATTTTACGGCGGCCCGGCCGACCACGACGCAGCCCACCACGGGGCGGCCGGCCCAGACGCAGCCGACCCCGGCAGCCCCCGGGCCTTCGCTATGCCGAGCGCAGTGCTTCCAGGGCTCGGCCGGCCACCTCTCGGCCGATCGGTAGGGACGCGGTGGCCGCGGGTGAGGGGGCGTTCAGGACGTGGACCGTGCGGGGCCCCTCGCGGATCAGGAAGTCGTCCACCAGGGTGCCGTCCCGCAGCACCGCCTGGGCCCGGACCCCGGCGGCCGAGGGAAGCAGGTCGTCCGGGGTGACGGCCGGCAGCAGTCTCCGGACCGCCGTGGTGAACGCCCTGCGGGACACCGAGCGCCGCAGCTCACCCGTGCCGTACCGCCAGTGGCGCCGGGCTATCTGCCAGGACCCCGGCCACGCCAGCGTCGCGCCGAGCTCCCGCGGCCGTACGGTCCCCCAGTCGTATCCCTCCCGGGCCAGCGCCGGCACCGCGTTCGGCCCGATGTGCACCCCTCCGTCGATCCCGCGCGTGAGGTGCACCCCGAGGAACGGGAACGCCGGATCCGGCACCGGATACACCAGGCCCCGCACCAGCTCGGGCCGCGCCAGCGAGTAGTACTCGCCCCGGAACGGCACGATCCGCATCCCGGGGTCGTCCCCGGTCAGCCGCGCCACCTCGTCGCAGTGCAGCCCGGCGCAGTTCACCAGCACCCGCGCCCGTACGACGTCCCCGGCGCCCGTCCGCACGGCGACTCCGAGATCAGGGCGCCGGTCGATCCGGCGCACCTCGGCGCCGTACCGGATCTCCGCGCCCGACGACTCGGCCAGCTGCCGTGCGACCCCGACGAAGTCGCACACCCCGGTCGTCCCGACGTGTATCGCGGCGAGCCCCTCCACCTCGGGTTCGTACTCCGCGATCTGGCCGGCGCCCAGCTCCCGCACCGGAATGCCGTTCTCCCGGCCGCGCTGGACCAGTCCGTGCAGTCGCGGCAGCTCGTCGCGCTCGGTCGCGACGATCAGCTTGCCGGTGACGGCATGGGCGATGCCGTACTCGGCGCAGAACTTCACCATCTCGGCGGCCCCGCGCACGGCGTACCGCGCCTTGAGCGAGCCCGGGCGGTAGTAGATCCCGCTGTGGATCACCCCGCTGTTGCGCCCGGTCTGATGCCGGGCGGGCCCCGCCTCCTTCTCCAGCACCACGACCCGGGTGCCGGGCGCGCTGCGGGTGATCGCATACGCCGTGGACAACCCGACGATGCCGCCACCGATCACGAGCACGTCACCGTCGTAAGCGATTCCGGACCGCACCTGCACCACCTCCCACCCCCGATAGTGCACTGCACCACTGACAGTCACTTCAAACGCGGGAGGCGGTGCCGGCGTCCGGGTCTCACGCCGGAGCCATCAGCAGCGGCCGGGCGCGCTCCCGAAGCTCCACCACCCGCGGCTCGTCGCCGTACGGCTCCAGCCGGTGCAGGAGGTCCTTCACGTACTCGGTGGTGCGGGCCGAGGAGATGCGCCCCGCGACCTCCACCGCCCGCACGCCCTGCTCGCACGCCGCGTCGAGATTGCCCGACTCGAGCTCCGCGACGGCGGAGACCACGAGCCGCAGCCCGTGCGAGCGTACGAACTCCTCGGTCGGCTTCGACAGCGCCTGCTCCGTGAAGCGGCGGACCTGGCGCGGGGCCTTCAGGTCGCGGTAGCACTCGGCCGCGTCGGCGGCGAAGCGGTCGTAGGAGTAGAAGCCGAGCCACGACGGGTCGTTGTCCCCGTCCCGGGACCGCTCCAGCCACCCCTCCGCCGCCTTGAGCGCCGCTCCGGCCGCAGCGGCGTCACCGGCACGCGCGTGTGCCCGCGCCTCGACGAGCCGGAAGAAGCTCATGGTGCGGGCGGTCGCCAGGCCCCGGTTGCGTTCGAGGGCGGCCTGCGCGAGGTCGACGCCCTCGTCGCCGAAGCCCCGGTAGGTCGCCTGCAACGACATCGACGCGAGCACATACCCCCCGAGGGGGACGTCGGCGGCCGCGCGGGCCAGCCGCAGCGCCTGGATGTAGTACCGCTGCGCCGCCTCCTGCTGTCCCGTGTCGAAGGCCATCCAGCCCGCCAGCCGGGTGAGCTCGGCGGAGGCGCCGAACAGGGCCCGGCCCACCTCGTCGGAGTACGAGCCGAGCAGCAGCGGCGCCGCCTCCACCCGTAAACACTCGGGCACCATGGACGAACGCCAGTCGCCGCCTCCGTACTTGGAGTCCCAGCGCCTGGCGTCGTCGGCCGCTTCCCGCAGCTTCTGCACATCGCTGTGGCCGACTTTGAGCGGTGCGCCGGACCCCTCGGAGTGGTTGGTCTCGCGCGCGACCGAGCTGTCGGCCGGGGTTATCAGCCATCGCGAGGCGGGCGTTGCGTATGCGCTCACTGCGAAGGAACCGGCGAGGGACTGCCAGATGCCGCCCGCGCCGGCACGGCGGCCGGCGAGGTCCAGGCGGTAGAGCTCCGTGGCCGATCTGACGGCCTGTCCGACGTCCCTGGGGAAGGCGAGGCCCACCTCCGGCGCGGGATCCGCGTCCGCCAGGCCGATCTCGTGGAGCGGCACCGGGCGGCCGAGCTTCTGGCCGATGGCGGCCGCGATGAGGTGCGGCGCGGCGCCCTGCGGCACCATGCCCTTCGACACCCAGCGCGCCACCGACGTCTTGTCGTAGCGAAGTGTCAACCCGCGTTGAGCGCCAAGATCGTTGACGCGACGCGCGAGTCCTGCGTTGCTGATTCCCGCGAGGGCGAGAACGGCGCCGAGTTTTTCGTTCGGCCCGCGTTGCTCCCTGGACATGCGCCACCCCTCGACACAGACGGCTGCCGCGCTGGCATAACCACGCGGCATTCGTAAACCCAGCGTAGTTCGCCGCATCCCAAGCGTTAAGGGGCATTGTTCCGGATGGCGGGATTGTGGTCCGTACTGAAGTGCGGGTCCGATACGCGCAGTTGCGTCGTGCTCCTGTTGTGTGGCCGTGCGCCCGTGTGTGCGCTCTTCTCCGGCCACCGGGGGAGCGCTTCCATGGATGGTGCGTGGGTCGGCCCGCTGTACTGGATCCAGTGGGCTGGGGGACACCGCCGCCTACATCCCCGCGGGCGGCGGACCGGCCCGGGGGGCGAAGTGGCGTCTCCCGGGCTGCGCGCCTGTCGTGCGGCGCGCGGACTGTGCACGGAGCGTGTGCGAGCCTGCCCCCATGACGCCGATTTGGCCGAAAACCGACCCTCGCCTTCGCGGGCCATCAGCCCTCCCACCATGGCAGTTGAGGGCGCGTTAGGCGTTTTTGGGGAGCGTATCGGGGGCGCATTCGCGTCGCACACTCCTTGCCCCGCGCGGGTGTTCACAGGCGTACGCGGGTGTTCCCAGGGGCGCGTTCCCCGCATCCCGAGCGGCTCCACCGGCCCTCCGGCACGCTTCCTTCATGGCAGCATGGTGACCGGTTCGAACGGTGCACTGGTTGTCCACAGCCTGTGGAGGCGTCGATGCGGTGGTTGGTGGGATGGAGCAGCACCGCCGCGGGTGTCTCCGGGATCGGGACGGCCGGGGCGACGGGAAGCGACGGCGAGACCGTGCACCCGGTGGGTTCCCACCTGCTGTGGGGCGACCCGGATCCGCTGTGGGCGGTCGGCGACTGGCGCCCGGACGAGGTGCGCGTGGTCACGGTCGACGCGCAGACCAGAATCGCGGTCCTCGGCATCTGCGGGGCCTCCGACGAACAGCTGCGGGTCGGACTGCTCGCCGCGCGCGGAGGGGCACTTCGCCATCTGACGGCCTGGCCCGGCGCCTACACGGCGGTCGTCCAGGTGGGTCGCCGGATCACCGTGGGCGGCGATCTCGCGGGTGCCCGGCCGGTGTTCTACACCCCCTGGGCCGGCGGCACGGCCTACGCGACCGCGGCCCTGCCCCTGGCCGACCTCATCGAGGCCAACCTCGACTTCGGGCACCTCGCCGCGCTGCTCGCCGCCCCCGACGTACCGGGCGCGCTCCACGACTCCACGCCCTACGAGGGCGTACGGCGCATTCCGCCGGGGCACGCGCTGATCCTGCGCAACGGCGCCCGTGAGATCGCCGGTTACGAGCCGGTCGCCTCCCTCGCGGTCGCCGCGCCCGCCGCCGACCCGGACAGCGCGGTCGACGGGGTGCGGGACGCGCTCGTCGAGGCGGTGCGCGCCCGGCTGTCCGCGCCCCGGCACGTGCCCGACATCGACCCCGGCCCGGTGCCCGGCATGGGGCCCGCCGAACGGCGAGCCGCGCGCGGGATGCCGGTGCCGGGGATCGGGGCCGACCTGTCCGGGGGGCCCGCGTCGGGGACGCTCGCGCTGCTGGCCGCCGGGCTGCCGGGGATGCCGGGGACCGTCCTCGGACACGGCACGGGGGCCGGTGAGCGGCTGCTCGCGGTCACCTTCAACGACCTCGCCGTGGGCGGCCGGGAGGCCGAGCTGGAGCGGGCGGGGACGCTCGCGGCCAACCCCCGGCTGCACCACGTGGTGGTGACCGGCGGCGAGGAGACGCTCCCGTACGCCGAACTCGACGGGCCCCTGACCGACGAACCCGGGCCCTGCCTCGTGACGGCGGCGCGGCACCGGGCCCGGCTGGCGGCGGGCAGCGCGGACCACTTCACGGGGTACGGGGCCCGGCAGGTCCTCGACGCGCATCCGGCGCGCCTCGCCGACCTCCTGATGGACCGCAAGCGGCGCCACCTGGTCCGGCCCGTGGCCGCCCTGACCAAGGCGGACGGTTCCGTGCTCGTCCCCGCGCGCGTGTACGGCGCCGCGCGGAAGCTGGCGCGCACGCCGTACCGGGCCGGTCTGGAGATGCTGGCCGACCGGCTCATGCACCAGCGGTTCGACGAGCCCGGGGGCGCGGTGGGGGCGTCTCTCGCCGCGCTCACCTGGGCCAGACCGGGGCCCGCGGCACGCTGGCTGACCGGGGAGGCGCTGGCTGAAGTATCGGTTCGCCTCCAGGGGGCCACGCACCGTTCCGGGGTCGGTCCCGGCCAGCATCCCGGCGACTTCCGCGCGCGTGCGGCGCTCGCGCGGCACGCGTCCGATCTGCGGGTCCTGGAGCAGGCCGTGGAGATCCGCTCCCAGCGGCTGCACGCGCCGTTCCTGGACAACCAGGTGGTGCGGGCCTGCCGCGCCCTGCCCGAGGCGCTGCGGGTCCGGCCGGGGGCCCGCGCGGAGATCCTCCGTACGGTGCTGGAGGGCGCGGGCGTCTCCGACCTGCCGCCGGGCTGGGGTGCCCCGTCGCACGCCTCCTCCGCCGCGGCGACCCGTACCGGGCTGCGGGTGGCGGCGGACTCGCTGATGTCGCTGTTCGGAACGCCGTTGCTGGCGCAGGCGGGGCTGGTGGAGGCGCGGGTGGTGCGCAAGGCGCTCCGCGCGGCGGCGGAGGGTGAGCCGCTGCCGTTGGACGGGCTGGCGGATCTGGTCTCGCTGGAGCTGTGGCTGGGGCGGTTGCTGGCGCGGCGGGGGACGTGCTGGACGGGGACGCCGGCGCGGGCGCGGGCGGTGCCGGCGGGGATTCGGCCGCAGCGGGGGGCGTTGGGAGCGGGGGCCTCCGGCGGTTGAGCGGCTTCGGGTGCGGCTTGGTGGGGGCGGGCGTTTTGCGCAGTTCCCCGCGCCCCTGAGTGCCTGCGGCGGCCCGTTGCTGCCCGGTGGGGGCTCGTGTAGCGCGTGCGGTCCGGTGGTGGGGTCGGTGCCGGGATGGGGGGTATCCGTCCTCGGTCCGGCGGCTCGGTCCCTTGATCTGTCCTCTGTGCCGGACGCCGGCCGCTGCGGGCGGACACCCCCCACCCCGTCCCCTTCGCGCCGTACGCGGCCAACGGTCCGTCGTGGCGCGCCGTCCGGCAGGCGGCCCGTCGCGGTGCGGCGAGGTGGCGAACGGTCCGTCGTGGCGCTGGTGACTGTGCCTACCCAGGGGCGCGGGGAACTGCGCGACCAGCCCCCACCGGCCTGCACCCGCCCCACAACCGGTGAGGTTGAGATGGCGAAGGGTCCGTAGTGGCGTGCGTGACTGCACCTCCCCAGGGGCGCGGGGAACTGCGCGACCAGCCCCCACCGACCCGCACCCGCCCCACAACCGGCGGGTTAGGTGGCCAACGGCACGTCGTGGCTCGGGTGACTGCAACTCCTCAGGGGCGCGGGGAACTGCGCGATCAGCCCCTACCGGCCCGCACCCGCTCAACCACCGAAGCCGGTACCCCCTTAGGCGCCCCGCCTTCTCGTAACCCGGGGACAATGAACCGGTGCGGTACGGGATTCTGGGTGTTGCTCAGGCAGTGGACGACGGCGGCGTCGGTATACCCCTCGGCGGCCCCCGTCTGCGCGCTCTGCTCGCCGCTCTCGCCCTCCGTGTCGGCCGTACCGTGAGCGCGGAGACGTTGATCGGCGAGGTCTGGGGGCAGGACCCGCCGCAGGACGCCCCGGCCGCACTCCAGGCCCTCGTCGGCCGTCTCCGTCGTACCGTCGGCAAGGACGCGATCGTATCCGGCCCGGGCGGCTACCGGCTGGCAGCGACCGAGGACGACGTGGACCTGTACGTCTTCGAACGGCTCGTACGGCGAGGAACGGCGGCCCTGGCCCACGGCGATGCCTCGACCGCCGCCCAGGACCTCACCGCGGCCCTCGCCCTGTGGCGCGGTGACGCCCTCGCCGACCTGCCCGACCGCACCGCCGCGACCCGCCCCGAGGCCCTGCGCACGGAGGCGACCCGGGCCCGCATCGAGGCGGATCTGCGGCTCGGCCGGGCCCAGGACGTCGTACCGGAGTTGAAGGAGCTGACCGGAGCGCATCTGTACGACGAACCGCTGCACGTCCTGCTGATCCGCGCCCTGCGCGACAGCGGCCGGGGTGCCGATGCCCTCGCCGCCTACGAGACCGCCCGACGGGCCCTCGCCGACGGCCTCGGCACCGACCCGAGCCCGGAGCTGCGGGAGATGCATCGTGAGCTGCTGACGGCGCCGCCCGGCCGCCCCCGCGTCGAACGCTCCGGCAACATCCGTCCCCGCCTTACCTCTTTCGTGGGCCGGGAACCCGAACTCGACGCCATCCGTTCCGAAGTGCACAGGGCCCGCCTCGTCACCCTCACCGGACCTGGCGGATCCGGAAAGACCCGTCTCGCCGAGGAAGCCGCCGCCGGGCTCCCGCAGGCGTGGCTCGTCGAGCTCGCCCCGCTCGACCGGCCGGAGGCGGTGCCCGGCGCGGTGGTCAGCGCGCTCGGTCTGCGCGAGACCGTGCTCAGGACCACCGAGCTGACGGCGACCCAGGACGACCCGATCGCCCTGCTCGTCGAGTACTGCGCCCCGCGCAGCCAACTCCTGATCCTTGACAACTGCGAACATGTCATCGAGGCGGCCGCCCGCCTCGCGGAGACCCTCCTCACCCGTTGCCCGGGGCTCACCGTCCTCGCCACCAGCCGTGAACCCCTGGGCGTGCCGGGCGAGTCCGTGCGCCCGGTCGAACCCCTCCTCCCCGACCAGGCCCACCGCCTCTTCGCCGAGCGCGCCGCCGCCGTCCGCCCCGACGCGGACGCCGTGCTCGCCGACGAGGAGGCCGTCGGCGAGATCTGCCGGCGCCTCGACGGACTTCCGCTCGCCATCGAACTCGCGGCGGCCCGTCTGCGCCTGCTCACCCCTCGTCAGATCGCCGACCGACTCGACGACCGCTTCCGCCTCCTGACCTCCGGAAGCCGCACGGTCCTGCCCCGGCAGCAGACCCTGCGGGCCGTCGTCGACTGGTCCTGGGAGCTGCTCGACGACCGGGAGCGGACCCTGTTGCGCGAGGTCTCGGTGTTCGCGGGCGGCTGGCAGCTGGAGGCGGCGGAGGCGGTGTGCACCGGCCCGGCCGCCGAGCTCCTGGGCGCGCTCGTGGACAAGTCCCTGATCGTGGCCACCCCGGGCGGGCCGGACGGCATGCGCTACCGCATGCTGGAGACGATCCACGAGTACGCCGTAGAGCGCGCCGCGGAGTGCCCCGAGCTGCGCGCCGCCGCCGAGCTCCGGCACCGCGCGTGGGTGCGCGCGCTCGTCCAGGAGGCCGAACCCCAGCTGCGTTCGGCCGCGCAGCTCCCGTGGATCTCCCGCCTGGAGACCGAGCTCGACAACATCCGCGCGGCCTTCGACCGCACGCTCCTCGCCGGCGACGAGGCGGAGGCCGGCTCCCTGGTCCTCGGCGTGGGCTGGTTCTGGTGGCTGCGCAACTACCGCCGGGAGGGCATGACCTGGGTGGAGAGGGTCCTGCGCCTCGGGATCGCCCAGGACAGGGCGGCCGTGACGGGGCGGCCGCACTCCCCGTCCGACGGCGAGGTGGAGGACCCCATCGACGTCTGCCTCGCCACCGTCGGGACGGAGAAGCACCATCCGGCACACCGCCGGCGCATGAACCTCCGCATGCTCCAGCTCTTCCTCAGGGCCGAGACGGAGCCCCTGGACGGTGACCTCGACCCCCGGCTGCGCCGCTATGTGGACATCGTCCGGGACCACTTCGCGCAGGGCGGGCCCGACGCGGCCCGCGTCCCCGGCATCGTCTGGCCCATGATCGGCCCCGTGCTGAAGGACCCGGTGGACATCCGCCCCCTGATGGACGTCGCCGTCGCCCACTGCCGAGCCCACGGCGACGACTGGGCCGTGGCCGTCTCCCTGATGCTCCGCACCCACATGACGGTCGATTCCCCGGGCGGCATGACCGGTGTCGACGACGACCTGGAGGAGCTGCGCGTCCTCAGCCGCCGCGCGGGCGACCGCTGGCTCCGCGCCCAGGTCAGCAGCGCGGCCGGCGAGGCGGCCATGGCCCGCGGCCGCCCCGCCGAGGCCAGGGAGGAGTACGAGGAGGCACTGCGCCTCGCCCACGAGGTGGGGGCGTACGCCGAGACGCCGTTCCTCATCGCCCGGCTCGCCGAGGTCGCCTACCGCACCGGCGACCGTTCCACCGCGCTGACCACCCTGGACGAGGCGAGCGCCGCGGGCGACCGGTACGGCGTCCCGGAGACCCGGGCGTTCGTGCGGCTGCTGCGGGCCCACATCGCCCTGGAGGACAAGGACCTGGTCCGCGCGCGCGAACTGGTCGACGCCGTTCGCGAGCAGATCGGCCAGTCACCGCCACCGCCCCAGTTCACGGTGATGCTGCACTCGATCGCCGCGATGCTGACGGCCGCCGAGTCGGGCCCGGAGCACGGACTGCCCCCACTGGTGGACACCGTCCGCGAGGCGATCGAGAAGCGGTGTTCCGACACCGTCGTGGCGGCGCTCGTGGACGGCACGGCGACCTTGCTTCGCGACCTCGGCGACCTCCCGCGCACGGCCCGGCTGATCGCTGCCGCCGAGCAGTGGCGCGGCGGCGACCCGCGTTCCCACCCCGAGTGCGTGGCGGTGGAGCGCGCCCAGGCCGAGGCCCGCACCGGCCTGGGCCCCGAGCGCTACGCCGCGGAACACACCCGGGGCACGGCCCTCACCCCGCCCGAGGCCCTCGCCGAGCTCGACGAGGCGGTGCGGGTGCGGAGCCTCATGAACACCTGAACTTCGACTCCGCCCAGTCCGCGAGCATCAGGTCGTCGAAGGGGCTGTGCGGTTCGACCACCAGCCGTACGGTCCGGTGCCCGGCGAGGCTCACATGGACGGGCACGGCCGGGTCGCCGCCCTCCACCAGCCCGGACCTCCACAGCCGGACCCCGTCGGCGTACACGGAGAAGGTGACCTTGCCGAGGCCCAGCGTCATGTCGTCGACGCCGACCATCGCGTCGTAGGAGGAGCAGTCGCGGTTGAGGTCGATCGTGACGGAGGAGCGGCCGTGCACGGTCACGCCGTGGGCGTACCGGCGGTCGGCGACCGAGACGCCGTAGCGCTGCCACACCCAGCTGCTCTCGCCGATCCGCATCTCGGGCCCGCTGCCGTCGCCGGAGACGTCGTAGGCCAGCTCGCTCCACTGGTAGACGGCCGGCGGGGGCGGGGGCGTCGGTGTCGGGGTGGGCTTCGGGGCGGGGGTCGTCGGTGCCGGGGGCGGTGTCGGCTCCGGGGCGGGGGTCGGAGCACGCGTCGGGGCGTCCTTCGCGGGCGGTGCGGGTGTGGGCGTGCGGGTAGGTGCCGGCGTCGGTGCGGCCGCCGCCACCGGGGCCGGCGGCGGCTCCGGGTTCTTCGTGGAGGGCGTGGGCGAGGGGTCGGCCGGTTCGACCACCGGCGCGGAGGCCGCCGGCTTGGCGTCCGGCTTCCTGGCCGGGCTGTCGTCGCCGATCAGCGCGAGCGCCACCGCGGCGGCGGCCACCGCGACCACACCGGCCGCGATACCGGCCTTCACCGGGGCGCCGAGCCCCTCCGAGGCCGCCGCCCCGCCCGCGCCGGCGCCGCCCGAGGAACCTCCGCCCGCCGCTGCGGCCGCGCCCGCGGCACCGGCCGCTCCCGCCCCGGCGCCGCCCGCGATGAGCCCGGCGGCCTTGGCATACCCGGCGGCCCCGAACCAGCCGATGACCGCGATCGGCACGACGGCGGGGATGCCCCCGGCGACTTCCTTGATCTGGCCCGCGGCCAGCCGGCACTTGGCGCACTCCTCCAGGTGCTTGCGCAGACCCCGTTCGGCACGGGTGCGCAGACTGCCCCGGGCGTAGGCGCCGAGCCGGTCGGCGTACCGGGCGCACTCCTCGTCGGTGGCTAGGGTCGCGCTGACGTGTGCCTGGAGATAGGCCTGCTTGAGGCCCTCGCGGGCACGGCTGGCCAGCACGCGGGTGCCGTTGGCGTCGAGCCCGAAGAGCGTGGCGACCTCGCTGGGCGACTCGTCCTCGACCTCGGTGTGCCACAGCACGGCCTGCCAGCGCTCGGGCAGCGACCGGAAGGCCTGCATGGCCAGGGACTGCTCGGCCACGTGCATCGCACGGACGTCGGCGCCCAGGTCGAGGGTGTCGTCGTCGGAGACCTCGTGGGTGCGCGCGGCCTGGGCGGCGAACACCGCGAAGTCGTCGACGAGCTGCTCCCGCTTCGCCGACTTCGTCCAGCCGGCGGCGACGCGGCGGACGCTGGTGAGCAGGTAGGCGCGTACGGCGTGCTCGGGGCCGTGGCCGCCGCGCACCGCCTGGAGCATGCGGGCGAAGACCTCGGCGGTGAGGTCGTCCGCGGTGTGGGCGTCGCGGCAGCAGGTGCGGGCGTAGCGGCGCACCGCGTCCGCGTGGCGGCGGTAGAGCGCCTCGTAGGCCGAGTCGTCGCCGGAGCGCATCCGCCCGATCAGGTCGGCGTCGGACGGCGCCGGCTGCTTCGGCGGCGGCAGGACACCGCCGTCCTCGCGCCGGTCGCGCTGCGCCGGGACGCTGCCCTCGACCGGTTCGCCGCCCTGGGCCGGGATGCCGCCCTGCGGGATGCCCGCGCGGCCGCCCTGCCCCGGCACCTGTGGCGTGCCCCCGGCTTCCCCGTCGCCCTCACCGAGGGGCTCGTCCCGCCCGTCAACACTCATCGCGGAATGCCCCCGCCGCCGGCCCAACCAGTCCCGAACACCGGGTCAGCGTGCCATATTGGCTTTTGTTCAGTGCCGTGCGTACGGGGCATCCACCCGTCCGTGGGGACTTCCCGCACGGCAGTACTGAACATCACCCGAATGGGGAAGACTCAACTGTCACGGCCGGTGCAGGAGTTGGCCCGAGCGCCCGAAATCGCCGGAAGGGTCCGGGGCGCGGACGGCAGCCCGCCCGCACCCCGCTGTCACCCTTTCGAGTCACACCGGCCGGGACCGCAGACCCTCCAGCAGGATGTCCAGCAGCCGCGCCGAGGCCGCCGCCTGCTGCGCCGCGTCCGGCAGCGAGGGCGCTGCGGTCGCGATCACCAGCAGGACGTCCGACACCGACACGTCGGTCCGCAGCTCACCGGCCGCCCGGGCGCGGTCCACGAGCTGGCCCACGACCTCAAGGAGCGCCGCCGCCCCGGCGTCGTCGTCGGCGGAGACCGGCGGGGCCTCCTCCGGCACCAGCCGCAGCTCGCCGGAGCCCGGGGTCGTCCGCTGCTGCGGCACCCGCGTCCCGTCGTAGCCGTCGGACACCTCGTCGGCGACCCCGACCCGCAGCACCTGCGGCGGCAGCAGCCGCCCGGCACCGGACGCGACCGACGTGCGCAGGAAGCGCGACAGCGCCGACCACGGCTCGTCCTCCTGGCCGAGCGCCGCCCGTGCCTGGTCGGTCAGCCGGGAGGTCTCCTCCTCGGCTATCCGCCGGACCAGGACGTCCTTGCTCGGGAAGCGCCGGTACACCGTGCCGACACCGACCCGGGCGCGCCGCGCCACGTCCTCCATCGGCGCGCCGTAGCCCAGCTCGCCGAAGACCTCGCGCGCCGCGCGCAGTACGTGTTCCAGGTTGCGCTGTGCGTCCACGCGCAGGGGGGCCGAACGCGATCCGTCCCGTCCGTTGCCCGCCGCGCTCATCGCCGAGCCCATCGCGCCGCCCATCGCACCGCCACCGGGTGCGATGGCTGACGCGGTGGACCAATGAGTGTCCTGAATGTGCATAAATGTTCCCCCGGTAATGACGTCTCCCCCCGGAGACTCTCCCCGCCATCGAAAGCCGGAGCGTACGGAACAAGCCCGTTTCGCGAGTCCGCCCGTCGCGGACCCGGAGCGCATCCCCCTACACCCCGTCGACACACGAACATAGTTGAGTGGGGGTCAATTCAGAAGGGGCAGGTTCCGCACGGAGCGCCCCCCGATCGGAGTACGGGCGGCAAACGCCCCGATTGCACCCCCTCCGCCCGCCCGGCGCACGCCCGTTGACCTGCGAACCTTCCGCGCTCTCCGACGATTCGGCCAAAACGGCGCGCCGACGACTTCCGGTCACACAATTTGTCGAGGCTGTGGACAAACTCAAGCGGCGGGTGCGTCATGGGAT
Source organism: Streptomyces sp. SAI-135 (assembly GCF_029893805.1). Classification (NCBI taxonomy): domain Bacteria; kingdom Bacillati; phylum Actinomycetota; class Actinomycetes; order Kitasatosporales; family Streptomycetaceae; genus Streptomyces; species Streptomyces sp. SAI-135. The sequence goes on along the minus strand of NZ_JARXYP010000002.1, from coordinate 4,473,919 downwards.
GGTGAAGGAACGTGCGCGCATTCTGGTTGTCGGCGGTGGCTACGTCGGGATGTACACGGCTCTGCGTCTGCAGCGGAAGCTGAAACGGGAACTCGACCGGGACGAGGTCGAGATCACGATCGTCACGCCCGACCCGTACATGACCTATCAGCCGTTCCTGCCCGAAGCGGCGGCCGGATCCATCTCCCCCCGCCACGTCGTCGTACCACTGCGCCGTGTCCTGAACCGCTGCCGCGTCCTGGTCGGCGAGGCCACCGCGATCGACCACACCGAGCGCACGGCCTTCGTCACCACCCTCGCCACCGAGGAGGAGCGCACGGTGGGCGAGAAGCTGCCGTACGACGAACTCGTCCTCGCCCCCGGTTCGATCGCGCGCACGCTGCCGATCCCCGGACTCGCCGACCACGGCATCGGGTTCAAGACGGTCGAGGAGGCCATCGGCCTGCGCAACCACGTCATCGAGCAGATGGACATCGCCTCCTCCACCCGCGACCCGGCGGTCCGCGACGCGGCCCTCACCTTCGTCTTCGTCGGCGGCGGCTACGCGGGCGTGGAGGCGCTCGGCGAGCTGGAGGACATGGCCCGCTACACCGCCCGCTACTACCACAACGTCCTTCCCGAGGACATGAAGTGGATCCTCGTCGAGGCCTCCGACCGCATCCTTCCGGAGGTCGGCGAGGAGATGGGCCGGTACACGGTCAGCGAACTGCGCCGCCGCAACATCGACGTACGCCTGAACACCCGCCTGGAGTCCTGCGCGGACCGCGTCGCCGTCCTCAGCGACGGCAACCGCTTCCCCACGCGTACGGTCGTGTGGACCGCCGGCGTGAAACCCAGCCCGCTCCTCGCCGCCACCGACCTCCCGCTCACGGAGCGCGGGCGGCTGAAATGCACCCCCCAGCTCACCGTGGAGGGCACCACGCACGCGTGGGCGGCCGGAGACGCGGCCGCCGTCCCCGACGTCACCTCCGAGGAGCCGGGCAGGCAGACGGCACCCAACGCCCAGCACGCCGTGCGCCAGGCGAAGGTCCTCGGCGACAACATCGCGCACGCGCTGCGCGGCGAGCCCCTGGAGACGTACTCCCACAGGTACGTCGGCTCGGTGGCCTCCCTGGGCCTCCACAAAGGTGTCGCATACGTCTACGGGCGCAAGCTGAAGGGCTACCCTGCCTGGTTCATGCACCGCGTCTACCACCTCAGCAGGGTCCCCACCTTCAACCGCAAGGCCCGTGTCCTGGCCGAATGGACCCTGTCGGGGCTCTTCAAACGGGAGATCGTCTCCCTCGGTTCACTCGAACACCCCCGAGCGGAGTTCGAACTCGCGGCCGGTGGAAAACATCCTCACGACCCGACGAACGACCCGAAGGGGTCGTCCTGACCGGACCGAGGAACTCCACGGACCGCCCCGGCGTCTGACGAATGTCGAACCGGCCGGTCCCCCTGCCAGACTGATGCCCGACTTCGGACGGGCAGCCGCCCGCCCCTCGAACCAAGAGGTTTTGCCACCGTGCTGCACCCCCGGGCTGCCGTCCCCAGCCCCCCGGCCGGGCCCGGAACCGGCCCGAAGACGCCGCAGACGACGACACGAGGCAAGGATTCGTGAACTTCACGCGCTGGAGCGCCCGCCTCCCCGGAACGCAGCGCCGCGCCGCAGCGCGGACCGACGACCTGGTCACCGACGACCGCCTGAGCGAGGGCGCCGTCCCCGCGGCCCGCGCCGAGCAACTGACCGTGCCGGTCCCCGCCGTCGACGAACTCCCCGTACGTGAAGTCCTCGACCGTGTCCCCGCCCTCGTCGCCCTCGTCCACGGCTCCGACCACCGCCTCGCCTACGTCAACGACGCCTATGTGGTCGCCTTCGGCCTGCGCCCCGTCGGCGAACCGGCCCGCGAAGCCCTCCCCGAACTCCACGAGATCGGCCTCCTCCCCCTTCTCGACCAGGTCCTGCGCAGCGGCAAGCCGCGCACGGTCAAGTCCCGCAAGGCACCCGACGCCCGCTCCTACACGTTCACCTGCACGCCCGTGACGCAGGGCGACGGCGGCGTCAGCGGTGTCCTGGTGTTCGCGACCGACGTCACCGACCACGCCGAGGCCGCCGAGCGCCTCAGAGCCAGCGAGCGCCGCCAGCGCGAGACCGCCGTCACCCTCCAGCGCAGCCTGCTCCCGCAGGAACTCGAAGAACCCGACGACCTGCGCATCGCCGCCACCTACCACCCCGGCGGCACGGAGGCCGCGGTCGGCGGCGACTGGTACGACGTCATCACCCTCGGCGGCGGCCGCACCGCCCTGGTCATCGGCGACGTCATGGGCCGCGGGGTGCGCGCGGCGGCGGTCATGGGCCAACTCCGCACCGCCGTCCGGGCCTACGCCCGCCTGGACCTCCCGCCGCACGAGATCCTCCAGCTCCTGGACGGCCTCGCCATGGAGATCGACGCCAACCAGATCGCCACCTGCGTGTACGCCATCCACGACCCCAACGAGGGCAAGCTGGTCTACGCCTCGGCCGGCCACCTGCCCATCCTGGTCCGCGACGAGAGCGGCGTCGTGTTGCGCGCCGACGAACCCACCGGCCCGCCGCTCGGCACCGGCGGCTGGATGCACGCCTCGGGCTCCATCCCGCTCGGCCCCGGCTCGACGGCCGTCCTCTACACCGACGGCCTGGTCGAACGCCGCAACGAAGACCTCGACGAGGGCATCGCGGCCCTCGAACGCGCCTTGGCCGGCGCCACCGGCACCCCCCAGGTGATCTGCGACCGCCTGGTCCGCTCGGCCGGCGTCACCGCCGAGCACGACGACGACGTGGCCGTCATGGTCCTCCAGCACCCGGCCCACACGGGCCCCGACAGCGAGCTCTTCCGCAACGCCGCCCTGGAACTGCTCGGCGGCGTGGAGGCGGCGCCACGCGCGCGTGCGTTCGCCTCCGGCGTGCTGACCAGCTGGCGGTTCCCGGTCGAACTGCACGACCTGGGCGTGCTGGCGGTGAGCGAACTCGTGGCGAACTCCCTCCAGCACGGCACCCCGCCCATGCGGCTTCGGCTTCGCCGTACCGATCGGCGGCTCATCGTCGAGGTGACGGACGGGGACGACCACCTGCCCCGGCGCCGCAGAGCGGAGCCGGGGGACGAGTCCGGTCGCGGCATCGCCATCGTGGCGACCATCGCGTCGAACTGGGGGTCCCGGAGGACGCCCGGGGGTGGCAAGGCGGTCTGGTGCGAGTTCGTGCTGCCGAAGGGGACCACGCCGTAGGGGGCCCGGCCGATGCCGGGCCCTCGGTGGGCTGCCGTCAGGCGGCGATCGACTCGGACTGCGCCCCGCCCTGGGCCACCACCCGGCTCTTCCGCAGCGACGGCTGGTTCTGCACCGGCGTCAGCTGCCTGCCCAGGCGCAGCGCGAGATACGTGATGCCCAGCGAGAACAGCAGGAACGTCACGATGTACGGGGCGTGCAGCGAGGCTCCCAGCGGGCCGCCCACCGCCGGGCCGACCGCCAGGGCGAGCTGCTTCACCAGGGCGAAGGCGGAGTTGTACTGGCCCGCCATCCCCTCCGGCGCCAGATCGGCCACCAGTGGCGCCACGGTCGGCGACAGCATCGCCTCACCCAGTCCGAAGAGCGCGTACGTCGACACGAAGGCGGCCGTGGCCATCTCCTGGCTGCCGTGGCCGAGACCCGCGTAGCCCGCGGTGAGCCACGCGACGGCCCAGATGAGTCCGACCAGGGCGATCACCCGGGACCGCCTCCGCCGCTCGACGAACCGCAGGACGGCGAACTGCGCGACGACGATCATCGAGGTGTTGGCGGCCAGAGCCGTGCCCAGGGCGGAGGTGGAGATGCCGGCGGCCTCCACGCCGTAGGCGCTCAGGCCCGACTCGAACTGTCCGTAGCAGGCGAAGAACAGCACGAAGCCCAGGATGCACAGCTGCACCATGGCCCGGTTGCCGAGCAGCTCCTTCCAGCTGCCCCGGGCGGACCGGGTCGGTGCGCCCTCGATGCGCGGGGCGTGCGGCAGCCGCAGGGTCGTCATCACGACCACCAGCAGCAGGAACATCGCCGCCTCGATCGCGAACAGCAGGGTGAAGGACGCCGCGCTCGACGTGTCCACGAGATGCCCGCCGATGAGACCGCCGACGCCGAGCCCGAGGTTCTGCAGGAAGAACTGCGTCGCGAAGGCCCGGGACCGCGTCTCCGAGGTGGAGCAGTCCACGATCATCGTCGCCAGCGCCGGCTGCATCACGGCCTGCCCGGCTCCCAGCGCGGCCGCGGACAGCAGCACGGTGGCTGCGTGGCCCGCGAGCCCGAGGCTGAGCGATCCGAACGCGGCCATGACCAGAGCGGTGAGCAGCACCGGCAGCGGGCCGCGCCGGACGATGGCCCGCCCGGCGAACGGCAGCACGATCAATGCCGCCACGGCGAAGACGGCGAGGACCAACCCCGCCGTCATGGCCCCGAGGCCCCGCACCTGCGCCACGTAGACATACAGATACGGGACGGTGAAACCGAGCCCGAACGCGCTGAGCGCGTTGCCCACGTGGATCCGACGCATCGCTGCGCCCCTTGCCCTGGTCACGTTCACCTCTCTCACTAGTTAGGAGTGAAGACTTCAAAGCTAAAGTTCGAAGCTAAAGAGTACATACTGAAGGACTTCAAGGCAAAGGAGACGCGTGCCATACTGCGCCCATGGCCGAGACTCCTGGCATCCCCGAGCCGACGCTCGAAGAGCAGATCGCCGCCTACCAGCGCGAGTTCCAGGACCTCGACCCCCAGGTCGAGCAGATCGTCTCGGCGCTCTCCCGGCTGAACCGCCGCATGAACGTCGCCTACGGCCGCCAGACCGCCGATCTCGGAATCAGCAACGCCGAGTGGGAGGTGCTCAAGGCACTCGTCCTCTCCGGCGCCCCCTATCGGATGGGTCCCAGTGACCTCGCCAAGCGCCTCGGTCTCACACCCGCCGCGATGACCCACCGGATCGACCGCATGCTCGCCGAGGGACTGGTGACCCGGGAGCGGGACGAGTCCAACCGGGTACGCGTGATCGTGGAGCTGACCGCCGAGGGCCGCGAGAAGTGGCTGGAGGCGATGCGCCTCGCCACTGTCTTCGAGGAGGACCTGCTCCAGGACCTGTCCCCGGAGGAGCGCAACACCCTCGGGGACGTCCTCACCCGCCTCCTGCGTAGGGTGGAGCACGCACAGCCGGATGCCGGCGGGCGACTCAGCGACCTCGACTGAAAAGATCTTGACAGAGGGTGCTTGACAGCCCTCTGCAGGATCCGTAGAGTTCTTCGGGTTGCCGCGGGGCCGTAACGGTTCTGCGGGAGCGCCTCCGCCGCGACAGCGGCCCCTCAAACCATCAGAACGATCTCCCAGCCGGGATGAATTCGGCGCGCCCGAATTCAATTCGATTTGGGTGCGGCTCCTCGATTTGGGACCGCAGCGAGAGTCCGCTAAGGTTTGAGACGTCGGAACGGCCCAACAGCCGGGAAGGCAAGCCCCTCTGACTGGGAATCAGGCCCGAAAGGATCTGATAGAGTCGGAGCCGCCGGAAAGGGAAACGCGGAAGCGGGAACCTGGAAAGCACCGAGGAAATCGGAACCGGAAACGGTCTGATAGAGTCGGAAACGCAAGATCGAAGGGAAAAGCCCGGAGGAAAGCCCGAGAGGGTGAGTACAAAGGAAGCGTCCGTTCCTTGAGAACTCAACAGCGTGCCAAAAATCAACGCCAGATATGTTGATACCCCGTCTCCAGCATCTGCTGGGGCGAGGTTCCTTTGAAGGAAACACAGCGAGGACGCTGAGAACTGCCGCCTTATTCCGGTGGCGGTTCCGCTCTCGTGATGTGCGAACCGGATATCCGGTAAACATTCACGGAGAGTTTGATCCTGGCTCAGGACGAACGCTGGCGGCGTGCTTAACACATGCAAGTCGAACGATGAACCACTTCGGTGGGGATTAGTGGCGAACGGGTGAGTAACACGTGGGCAATCTGCCCTTCACTCTGGGACAAGCCCTGGAAACGGGGTCTAATACCGGATAGCACTGCCACTCGCATGGGTGGTGGTTGAAAGCTCCGGCGGTGAAGGATGAGCCCGCGGCCTATCAGCTTGTTGGTGAGGTAACGGCTCACCAAGGCGACGACGGGTAGCCGGCCTGAGAGGGCGACCGGCCACACTGGGACTGAGACACGGCCCAGACTCCTACGGGAGGCAGCAGTGGGGAATATTGCACAATGGGCGAAAGCCTGATGCAGCGACGCCGCGTGAGGGATGACGGCCTTCGGGTTGTAAACCTCTTTCAGCAGGGAAGAAGCGAAAGTGACGGTACCTGCAGAAGAAGCGCCGGCTAACTACGTGCCAGCAGCCGCGGTAATACGTAGGGCGCAAGCGTTGTCCGGAATTATTGGGCGTAAAGAGCTCGTAGGCGGCTTGTCACGTCGGGTGTGAAAGCCCGGGGCTTAACCCCGGGTCTGCATTCGATACGGGCTAGCTAGAGTGTGGTAGGGGAGATCGGAATTCCTGGTGTAGCGGTGAAATGCGCAGATATCAGGAGGAACACCGGTGGCGAAGGCGGATCTCTGGGCCATTACTGACGCTGAGGAGCGAAAGCGTGGGGAGCGAACAGGATTAGATACCCTGGTAGTCCACGCCGTAAACGGTGGGAACTAGGTGTTGGCGACATTCCACGTCGTCGGTGCCGCAGCTAACGCATTAAGTTCCCCGCCTGGGGAGTACGGCCGCAAGGCTAAAACTCAAAGGAATTGACGGGGGCCCGCACAAGCAGCGGAGCATGTGGCTTAATTCGACGCAACGCGAAGAACCTTACCAAGGCTTGACATACACCGGAAACGTCCAGAGATGGGCGCCCCCTTGTGGTCGGTGTACAGGTGGTGCATGGCTGTCGTCAGCTCGTGTCGTGAGATGTTGGGTTAAGTCCCGCAACGAGCGCAACCCTTGTCCTGTGTTGCCAGCATGCCCTTCGGGGTGATGGGGACTCACAGGAGACCGCCGGGGTCAACTCGGAGGAAGGTGGGGACGACGTCAAGTCATCATGCCCCTTATGTCTTGGGCTGCACACGTGCTACAATGGCAGGTACAATGAGCTGCGATACCGTGAGGTGGAGCGAATCTCAAAAAGCCTGTCTCAGTTCGGATTGGGGTCTGCAACTCGACCCCATGAAGTCGGAGTTGCTAGTAATCGCAGATCAGCATTGCTGCGGTGAATACGTTCCCGGGCCTTGTACACACCGCCCGTCACGTCACGAAAGTCGGTAACACCCGAAGCCGGTGGCCCAACCCCTTGTGGGAGGGAGCTGTCGAAGGTGGGACTGGCGATTGGGACGAAGTCGTAACAAGGTAGCCGTACCGGAAGGTGCGGCTGGATCACCTCCTTTCTAAGGAGCACTTCTTACCAACTCCGGTTGGTCAGAGGCCACTACGCAGGCAAACGTTCTGCGGTGGTTGCTCATGGGTGGAACGTTGATTATTCGGCACTTTCAGTCATCTCGGGCTGCCAGTACTGCTCTTCGGAGCGTGGAACGCTGATCACGAGTGGCGAGGGTGTCGGGCACGCTGTTGGGTGTCTGAAGTAGCGGCCGCAAGGTTGTGCTTCGATGCTGGCCCCAGTGAACTCCAGCTCAGGTTGGGGGTGATGGGTGGCTGGTCGTTGTTTGAGAACTGCACAGTGGACGCGAGCATCTGTGGCCAAGTTTTTAAGGGCGCACGGTGGATGCCTTGGCACCAGGAACCGATGAAGGACGTGGGAGGCCACGATAGTCCCCGGGGAGTCGTCAACCAGGCTTTGATCCGGGGGTTTCCGAATGGGGAAACCCGGCAGTCGTCATGGGCTGTCACCCATACCTGAACACATAGGGTATGTGGAGGGAACGCGGGGAAGTGAAACATCTCAGTACCCGCAGGAAGAGAAAACAACCGTGATTCCGGGAGTAGTGGCGAGCGAAACCGGATGAGGCCAAACCGTATGCGTGTGAGACCCGGCAGGGGTTGCGCATGCGGGGTTGTGGGATCTCTCTTCTGTCGTCTGCCGGCGACAGGACGAGTCAGAAACCGTTGATGTAGGCGAAGGACATGCGAAAGGTCCGGCGTAGAGGGTAAGACCCCCGTAGTCGAAACGTCAGCGGCTCGTTTGAGAGACACCCAAGTAGCACGGGGCCCGAGAAATCCCGTGTGAATCTGGCGGGACCACCCGCTAAGCCTAAATATTCCCTGGTGACCGATAGCGGATAGTACCGTGAGGGAATGGTGAAAAGTACCGCGGGAGCGGAGTGAAATAGTACCTGAAACCGTGTGCCTACAAGCCGTGGGAGCGTCGGGCAAGCACTTGTGCTTGCCTCGTGACTGCGTGCCTTTTGAAGAATGAGCCTGCGAGTTTGCGGTGTGTTGCGAGGTTAACCCGGGTGGGGTAGCCGTAGCGAAAGCGAGTCCGAACAGGGCGATTCAGTAGCACGCTCAAGACCCGAAGCGGAGTGATCTAGCCATGGGCAGGTTGAAGCGGAGGTAAGACTTCGTGGAGGACCGAACCCACCAGGGTTGAAAACCTGGGGGATGACCTGTGGTTAGGGGTGAAAGGCCAATCAAACTCCGTGATAGCTGGTTCTCCCCGAAATGCATTTAGGTGCAGCGTCGTGTGTTTCTTGCCGGAGGTAGAGCACTGGATAGGCGATGGGCCCTACCGGGTTACTGACCTTAGCCAAACTCCGAATGCCGGTAAGTGAGAGCGCGGCAGTGAGACTGTGGGGGATAAGCTCCATGGTCGAGAGGGAAACAGCCCAGAGCATCGACTAAGGCCCCTAAGCGTACGCTAAGTGGGAAAGGATGTGGAGTCGCAGAGACAACCAGGAGGTTGGCTTAGAAGCAGCCACCCTTGAAAGAGTGCGTAATAGCTCACTGGTCTAGTGATTCCGCGCCGACAATGTAGCGGGGCTCAAGCGTACCGCCGAAGTCGTGTCATTGCAGCAATACTCCCAACGGAGGCTGTGATGGGTAGGGGAGCGTCGTGTGCCGGGTGAAGCTGCGCCGGAAGGCAGTGGTGGACGGTTCACGAGTGAGAATGCAGGCATGAGTAGCGATACACACGTGGGAAACGTGTGCGCCGATTGACTAAGGGTTCCTGGGTCAAGCTGATCTGCCCAGGGTAAGTCGGGACCTAAGGCGAGGCCGACAGGCGTAGTCGATGGATAACCGGTTGATATTCCGGTACCCGCTGTGAAGCGTCAAACATCGAACCAGGCGATGCTAAGTCCGTGAAGCCGCCCCGGAGCCTTCGGGCAAAGGGGAGTGGTGGAGCCGACGGACCAGACTTGCAGTAGGTGAGTGATGGGGTGACGCAGGAAGGTAGTCCATCCCGGGCGGTGGTTGTCCCGGGGTAAGGGTGTAGGCCGTGCGATAGGCAAATCCGTCGCACATGAGGCTGAGACCTGATGCCGAGCCGATTGTGGTGAAGTGGATGATCCTATGCTGTCGAGAAAAGCCTCTAGCGAGTTTCATGGCGGCCCGTACCCTAAACCGACTCAGGTGGTCAGGTAGAGAATACCGAGGCGTTCGGGTGAACTATGGTTAAGGAACTCGGCAAAATGCCCCCGTAACTTCGGGAGAAGGGGGGCCATCACTGGTGATCCGATTTACTCGGTGAGCTGGGGGTGGCCGCAGAGACCAGCGAGAAGCGACTGTTTACTAAAAACACAGGTCCGTGCGAAGCCGTAAGGCGATGTATACGGACTGACGCCTGCCCGGTGCTGGAACGTTAAGGGGACCGGTTAGTCACATTTCGGTGTGGCGAAGCTGAGAACTTAAGCGCCAGTAAACGGCGGTGGTAACTATAACCATCCTAAGGTAGCGAAATTCCTTGTCGGGTAAGTTCCGACCTGCACGAATGGCGTAACGACTTCTCGACTGTCTCAACCATAGGCCCGGTGAAATTGCACTACGAGTAAAGATGCTCGTTTCGCGCAGCAGGACGGAAAGACCCCGGGACCTTTACTACAGTTTGATATTGGTGTTCGGTTCGGCTTGTGTAGGATAGCTGGGAGACTTTGAAGCAGCCACGCCAGTGGTTGTGGAGTCGTCGTTGAAATACCAGTCTGGTCGTGCTGGATGTCTAACCTGGGTCCGTGATCCGGATCAGGGACAGTGTCTGATGGGTAGTTTAACTGGGGCGGTTGCCTCCTAAAGAGTAACGGAGGCGCCCAAAGGTTCCCTCAGCCTGGTTGGTAATCAGGTGTTGAGTGTAAGTGCACAAGGGAGCTTGACTGTGAGACCGACGGGTCGAGCAGGGACGAAAGTCGGGACTAGTGATCCGGCGGTGGCTTGTGGAAGCGCCGTCGCTCAACGGATAAAAGGTACCCCGGGGATAACAGGCTGATCTTCCCCAAGAGTCCATATCGACGGGATGGTTTGGCACCTCGATGTCGGCTCGTCGCATCCTGGGGCTGGAGTCGGTCCCAAGGGTTGGGCTGTTCGCCCATTAAAGCGGTACGCGAGCTGGGTTTAGAACGTCGTGAGACAGTTCGGTCCCTATCCGCTGCGCGCGTAGGAATATTGAGAAGGGCTGTCCCTAGTACGAGAGGACCGGGACGGACGAACCTCTGGTGTGCCAGTTGTTCTGCCAAGGGCATGGCTGGTTGGCTACGTTCGGGAGGGATAACCGCTGAAAGCATCTAAGCGGGAAGCCTGCTTCGAGATGAGTATTCCCACCCCCTTTGAGGGGTTAAGGCTCCCAGTAGACGACTGGGTTGATAGGCCGGATCTGGAAGCCCTGTAAGGGGTGGAGGTGACCGGTACTAATAGGCCGAGGGCTTGTCCATATTTGCTCGCGTCCACTGTGTTAGTTCTGAGGCAATGACCGTGTCTTTTCCGGTCTAATCTCATAGTGTTTCGGTGGTCATAGCGTGAGGGAAACGCCCGGTTACATTCCGAACCCGGAAGCTAAGCCTTACAGCGCCGATGGTACTGCAGGGGGGACCCTGTGGGAGAGTAGGACACCGCCGAACAATTCTTGAGGAAAGGCCCACACCTTATGGTGTGGGCCTTTTCGCATTTCAGGACGGCTCCACCAGTCTGGTGTCGTACGCCAGGATCACCGCCTGAATGCGGTCCCGCGAGCCTGTTTTCGCGAGGATGCGGCCGACGTGTGTTTTCACGGTCGACTCGGCCAGGTGCAGGCGTGTGGCTATCTCCGTGTTCGTCCAGCCCTTGCCGATGACCGTGAGGATCTCGCGTTCGCGGTCGGTGAGGGAAGCCAGGCGAGGGTCGGGGCCCGGGGCAGTGGCCGTCGCGCCCGTCGGCAGGTGTTGGGCGTATGCGTCCAGGAGTCGACGGGTCAGGCTCGGGGCCACCACCGCGTCACCGGTCGCCACCGCTCGGATGCCGGACAGGAGGTCCTCCGGCTGGGCGTCCTTGACCAGGAAGCCGGAGGCTCCGGCGCGCAGGCCGGCGTGGGCGTACTCGTCGAGGTCGAAGGTCGTGAGGATGAGGACGCGGGTGCGGTCGCCGGTGGCGATGATGCGGCGGGTGGCCTCGATGCCGTCCAGGCCGGGCATGCGGACGTCCATCAGCACCACGTCGGGGTGCAGCTCGGCGGTCATGCGGACCGCCTCGGTGCCGTTGGCCGCTTCGCCGAGGACCGTCAGGTCGTCCTGGCTCTCCAGCAGCATGCGGAAGCCGAAGCGCTGCAGGGGCTGGTCGTCGGCGATCAGGACGGTGGTCACTGCGGGGTTTCCTCCGGGAGGTGCAGGCTGACGCGCCAGCCGTGTTCGGAATGGGGGCGGGGGCCGGCCTCGAGTGTGCCGCCGTAGAGGGACGTGCGTTCGCGCATGCCGGGGAGGCCGCGGCCGTCGGTGCCGTTGAGGTTCCCTCCGCGGCCGGTGTCGGTGACCGTGACGGTGACGGCGCCGCCTTCGTCGTAGGAGATGTCGATGGTGGAGGTGGCGTCGGGGCCCGCGTGTTTGAGGGTGTTGGTGAGGGCTTCCTGGATGACTCGGTAGACGGTGAGCTGGCGGCCCGGGGGGAGGGTCGGGGTGCCGTGGACTGTGGTGTGGACGGGCAGACCTGCGCTGCGTACGCCCGCTATGAGCTGGTCGAGGTCGGCGAGGGCGGGCTGGGGGGTCAGTGCGGCCTCGGGGTGGTCCTCCTCGCGCAGGACGTCCAGGAGGCGGCGGAGTTCGGTGAGGGCCTGGCGGCTGGTCGTGGAGATGGCGGTGAGGGCTTCGGCCGCGCGGTCGGGGGACTTGCGGGCGGCGTAGCGGCCGCCGTCGGCCAGGCCCGTGATGACGGAGAGGTTGTGGCCGATGATGTCGTGCATCTCGCGGGCTATGCGGGCGCGTTCGGCGGCGGCGGAGAGGCGGGCCTGCTGGTCGCGTTCGATCTCCAGGCGGCGGGCGCGGTCCTCCAGGGCCTCGGTGTAGTTGCGGCGGGTGCGGACCGTGATGCCGATGGCGGCCGCCGAGACGAAGGTCAGCAGGGCCGGGAAGAGGTCCTGGTCCGCGCCGCCTTGGGGGTGGCGCACGGCCAGCACGGTGACGGGGGCGAGGACGACCGCCAGGACCCACCACAGGGAGCGGTGGGGGCGGCGCAGGGCGATGTGGAAGACGATCAGCATCTGGAGCATGGCCGCCTGGAGCGCGGCGCCGGTCCAGGCGTTGACCAGGGTGAACGGGAGGAGGGCGAGGAGCACCGTGCGGGGGTGGCTGCGGCGCCACAGGAGGGGGACGGACAGGCCCAGGGTCAGGGCGAGAACCAGGCCACCCGGGAGGTCGGTGTCGCGGGCGACGTTGCGCCAGCCGTCGCCGAAGTAGTCGATGAGGGCCGCGGCCACCCAGAAGCCGGTCAGGTGCAGGTCCCAGAGGAGCGGGTGGCGCCGGTCGAAGGCTCGCCCCCGCCTGGTGATCCGCTGGACGTACTCGGTGAGGGGCTCCGTCACCTGTTCGTGGGTCACTCCAGGCGTCCGCTCGTGTGTCACGGGGTCCATGGTGCGGGCTCTCACCGTCATCCGTCAGACGTCCCGTCGCTTCAGGGTCACCGCGGCCGCCGCCAGGGAGGCCGCCGCCCACAGGGACATGGCCAGCAGGGCGCTTCCCGAGGAGTTCGAATCCGCGGTGGTGAGGGTCTCCAGGGCGCGGCCCGGGAAGTGGTCGACGGCGTCGTCGACGACGTCGTACGGCAGTATCGCCAGCACCTCGGGGAGGATCATGACGAGGCCGATGAAGGCGCCCGTCGCGATCGGGACCGAGCGGGCCAGGGCCCCGAGTCCCAGCGCCAGGACGGTGAGCAGGGCGAGGCCGGCCGCGTTGCCGGTGAGGGCGCGCAGGACGCCCGGGTCGCCGAGGGCGGACTCGTGCTCGGTGCCGGCGAGGAAGGACTGGGCGAGCGGGAAGGTGAGGAGGTTCGTCCACAGGCTGAGGACGAAGGCGATCGTGGCGAGGACGGCAGCCTTCGACCACAGGACGGGCAGCCGGGTGGGCACGGCTGTCATCGTGGCGCGGATCTGCCCGGTCGAGTACTCGCCCGCGGTGCAGAGGATGCCCAGTACTCCCAGGTTGAGCTGGGCGAACTGGGTGCCCAGCAGGACGAGGACGACCGTGTCCATGTGACCGGCGTCGCCCCGGTCGTAGGCGGCGCTGATGCCCACGCCCATGGCGACGGTGAGGGCGCTCGTGGCGGCGAGGGTGATCCAGGTGGAGCGCAGGGTCCAGAGCTTGTGCCATTCCGAGCGCAGGACTCGGGCCGGGGTGACCCGGTGGGGCAGCGTGGTGGCGGTCATGCCGTCGCTCCTTCCGCGGGGGTCGTGAACTCGACGGAGTCGTGGGTGAGTGCCATGAACGCCTCCTCCAAGGAGACCTGGCTGGGGGTGAGTTCGTAGAGGGGGACGGCGTGGGCGGCAGCGGTGCGGCCGATGTGGCGGGCGTCGGTGCCGCGGACCTCCAGGGTCTCGGGGGCGGTCGGGACCGCCTCGACCCCGGGTGCGGCGAGCAGGCGTACGAGGGTGTGGGCCTCCGGGGTGACGACCTTGACGGTGCCCGTGCCGGACTGTCGTACGAAGTCGTCGACGGTGGTGTCGGCGAGGAGGCGGCCGCGGCCGATGATGACGAGGTGGTCGGCGGTGAGGGCCATCTCGCTCATCAGATGGGAGGAGACGAGGACCGTACGGCCCTCTGCCGCGAGGGACTTGAGGAGGGTGCGGATCCACAGCACGCCCTCGGGGTCGAGGCCGTTGACCGGTTCGTCGAGGACGAGGACGGCCGGGTCGCCGAGCAACGCGGCCGCGAGACCGAGGCGTTGGCCCATGCCGAGGGAGAAGCCCTTGACCCGGCGGTGTGCGACCTCGGTCAGGCCCGTGAGGTCCAGGACCTGGTCGACGCGGGCACGGGGGATGCCGTGGGTGTGGGCGAGGCTGCGCAGGTGGTGGTGGGCGGTGCGGCCGGGGTGGACCGAGCGGGCCTCCAGGAGGGCGCCGACCTCCGTGAGGGGTGCGGGGTGGTCGGCGTAGGCGTGGCCGCCGACGGTGGCGTGGCCGTGGGTCGGGGCGTCCAGGCCGAGGATCAGGCGCATGGTGGTCGACTTGCCGGCGCCGTTCGGGCCGAGGAAGCCGGTGACGGAGCCCGGGCGGACGGTGAAGGACAGGTCGGCCACCGCGGTCTTGTCGCCGTAGCGTTTGGTGAGGTCCTGTGCCGTAATCATGCTTCGATGCTCGTGCGGGCGGGGGCCCCGGGCGTCGGACCGCGGGCAGTATTCCAGGTGAGGCGGGTAGTACCCGGGTACTACTGTGGCCCGCATGAGCTACGTGATCCGGTCCGTCCGCGCCGACGAGTGGCCCGCCGTCAAGGAGTTGCGGCTTGTGGCACTTCAGGATCCGGTCGCGCCCCTCGCCTTCCTGGAGACCTACGAGGAGGCCGTCGTGCGGCCCGACTCCTTCTGGCAGGAGCGGACCGCCAAGGGTGCCGAGGGGGCGGACGGGGTCCAGACGATCATCGCGGAGGCGCCGGACGGGCGTTGGGTCGGGACGGTGACGGTGCTCCTGGAGGAGCCCGGGACCACGGACTGGGCCGGCTTTCCCGTCGACCGGAAGCAGGGGCACCTCGTCGGGGTGTTCGTACGGCCCGAGGAGCGCGGGAGCGGCCTCACCGACGTGCTCTTCGACGCGGCCACGGAGTGGGCGTGGGCGCACGGGGCCGAGCGGGTGCGGCTGATCGTGCACGAGGACAACGGGCGGGCGCAACGCTTCTACCGCAAGGTGGGGTTCGAGCCGAGCGGGGTGCGGGTGCCGCTGCCGCAGGCCCCGGGGGAGTCCGAGCTGGAGTTCGTGCTGGCACGCGACTGAGCCGCCGGGGATCATGAGGCATGCGACCGGACGACTGGCACCTCACCCAAGACGTCGACGACTTTCTCGCCCGGGCCGGGGAGTTCCTGCGCTCGCGGCCCGTCGCGCACATCATGCCGCTGACATGGACCGCGAGACTGCGCGCCCGCGGGGCGGCCGTGTACGGCGCCGAGCACGCCGTCTTCGGTGTGCTGGAGCGGGCGGGTGAGGTGCACGCCGTCTTCTACCGGCTCTCGCCCGGACGCGGACTGAGCTCCACCCCGCTCACCCCCGAGCAGGCCGACGGTCTCGCCGCCCGGCTGCTCGCGCTCGGACACTCCGTTCCGTCGTTCAGCGCGGACGACGGCACCGCGGCCGCCTTCGCCGACTCCTGGCGACGGCACACGGGCGCGAAGCCGGCGGTCCGGGTCCGGCTGCGTCTGAACCGCCTGGGCACGCTCACCCCGCCCGAGCCGCTTCCGGCGGGGCGGGGGCGGCCCGTGGGGGAGCGGGACCATGGGCAACTCATGGCGATGTGCCGCGGGTTCGCCGCGGACGTGGGGGAAGCCGTCGGCATCGACGCCGACAGCTGGGCCCGCACCCGCTTCGCCGACAAGCACTACACGTTCTGGGAGACCCCGGACGGCACGCCCGTCTCCATGGCGGGCGCGAACCCGATGGTCGCCGGGCTGGTCCAGGTGGACCCCGTCTACACGCCGACCCCTCTGCGCGGTCAGGGGTACGCGGGTGCCGTGACGGCCGAGGTGAGCCGGGCCGCGCTGGTGGCGGGCGCCGAGCACGTCGTGCTGTTCACGGACGCGGCCAACCCCACGAGCAACGCCCTGTACCGGCGGCTCGGGTATGTGCCGGTCGTGGACTGGATCGCGTACGACTTCTGAGCTCTACGCCGGGAGGTCCGCGTCCGGCCAGCGGGTGCGGGCCTGTTCGCGGGACCGGAGCAGGGCCAGGGTCGGCAGGCCCGTGTCCGCTCCGGCGGCCAGCAGCTCCGGGAGCTGGGGAAGGGGAGCCACGGCTGCGATGTCGTCCAGGACGAGCGTGAGTGGTGGGTCGAGGCGACCGGAGGATGACCGTTCGGCCATGCGCCGGCCACGCTCGACCACGCTTGAGGCGAGGGCCGTCAGGAGGGGCATCGCGCCGGGACGGGTCCTGGGGTCCTCGATGGATTCACCTACCACATAAAGCGTGCCCCCTTCGTCGACGAAGGAATCCAAGGCGAGGGCATCATTTCGGTTGGGAGTGCATGCCTCGCGGATGTTGACCGTGAAGAGGGCGGCGAGGGCGCGGCTGGTCAACTCCTGTGCGATGTCACGTCGTTCGGGGTGCGCGGTGAGGGCCGCTTCGAGTTCGCCCGCGGAGCCGGGAGCCGCCTTCGGATGGGTGCGGAGGGTCTTCACGGCGTCCTGGACCTGTGTGCCCTGGCACCAGCGGTGGACGTGGCGGATGGTGCGGGCCTCTATGGCGGCCGCGTGGAGATAGCTGCGCAGGAGCGTTTCGGCCGTGTCGGCCACGGCCTGGTCGATCTTGGCGGTGGGGCGGACGGGGGCGAGGAGGGCCCGCGCTCTCGCCTTGGCCGTCTCCTGGGTCTCGCAGCCGGTGGTGGGGGACCAGTGGAGGCGGGCCGGGGTGTCGCAGAGGTGGATGGGGTCGTAGACGTGGACCGGGCCGAGTTTGGCCCGGGCGTCCTTGGTGTCCTGCCAGATGGTGGGGTTCGAGGTGACGACGAGGGCGGGGCCCTCTGCGTCCCTGATGGTCTGGGTGGCGGTGGAGCGGCGGGTTTCCCTGGGGGCGTAGAGGATCGCGCCTTCGGCGCGTTGTGTTTCCCAACCGCCCACCCGTGCATCATTCGTCGTCGCCTGCGGGTGGCCCTGGTGGGGACTGCTCGCCGTCGGCGGCTGCGGGGGCAGTGGCTGCGTTGCTGCGAGTGTCTGTGGCGTGGGAACGGTTTGAGCAGGCTCCCGTTCCGGTGCCGGTCTCTGGGCCGGCACCTCGTGGGACTGTCGTTCCCGGGCCGCCAGATTCTCCGCTCTCGTCCTCGCGCGGACCGTTCGCCAGCGGGCCAGTGTGCCCATCACGAAGATCGTGAGGACGGTCAGGATCATCAGCTGGCCGATGAACAGGCCCCAGACCAGGCCGTAGCCGGGGAGCAGGCCGGCGGGGGTGTCGGGCCAGGCGCCGGCGACGTCCTGGGGGTGGCCGATCAGGTGGCGCATGGCCAGGGGGGTGCGGGTGAAGGTGACGCCCCGGGGCCAGTCGCCGTGGGCGAACAGGCCCGCGAGGCCCGTCGACGTCCAGACCAGCACGGTCATGCCGAGGAGGAAGGCGAGTATGCCGACCAACAGCCCGTCCGGGACGCCTCCCTGGCCCCCCTGACCGCCCTGGCGGCGGTCGTCCGGTCTCACCACTGCCCACCTCCTACGCCACCGTCGACTCGGAGTCGCCCATGTGCTGCTCCACGAAGGCCGCCGCCCGCTCCTCCGCCTCCAGCTCCGCGGCGCGCAGGGCGTCGTCGGTGAGGTCGGCGGAGGACTCGGTCATCGCGCGGTCGGTGAAGACCAGCGGGCGTTCGGTCTCGGTGACCAGGTGTTTGACCACCTGGACATTGCCGTTGACGTCCCAGACGGCGATGCCGGGGGTGAGGGACGGGATGATCTCCACGGCCCAGCGAGGGAGGCCCAGGACGCGGCCCGTCGCCCGTGCCTCGTCGGCCTTCTGGGCGTAGATCGTTCGGGTCGAGGCCATCTTCAGGATCGCCGCGGCCTCCTTCGCGGCCGCTCCGTCCACCACGTCGGACAGGTGGTGGACCACCGCCACGAAGGACAGGCCGAGCCGTCGGCCGAACTTCAGCAGGCGCTGGAAGAGCTGGGCCACGAAGGGGCTGTTGATGATGTGCCAGGCCTCCTCGACCAGGAAGATGCGCTTCTTCCGGTCGGGGCGGATCCAGGTGTGTTCCAGCCAAACTCCGACGATCGCCATGAGGATGGGCATGGCGATGGAGTTGCGGTCGATGTGGGACAAATCGAAGACGATCAGTGGCGCGTCGAGATCGATGCCGACCGTGGTCGGGCCGTCGAACATGCCCCGCAGGTCACCGTCGACCAGGCGGTCCAGGACCAGGGCGACGTCGAGGCCCCACGCGCGGACGTCCTCTGTGTCGACGTTCATCGCCTCGGCCGACTCCGGCTCGGGATGCCGTAGCTGCTCCACGATGTCCGTGAGGATCGGCTGGCGTTCGACGATCGTCTCGTTGACGTAGGCGTGCGCGACCTTGAGGGCGAAACCGGAGCGCTCGTCGAGGCCGTGGCCCATCGCCACCTCGATGATCGTCCGCAGCAGGGCGAGCTGGCCGGTCGTGGTGATCGCCGGGTCGAGCGGGTTGAGGCGGATCCCCATGTCCAGGGCGGCCATGGGGTCCAGGCGGATGGGAGTTATCCCCAACTCCTGCGCGATGAGGTTCCATTCGCCGACGCCGTCCTCGCCCTGCGCGTCGAGGACGACCACTTGGCGGTCGCGGAAACGCAACTGCCGCAGGACGTACGTCTTCTCCAGCGCCGACTTGCCGTTCCCGGACTCGCCCAGGACCAGCCAGTGCGGGGCCGGGAGCTGCTGGCCGTAGAGCTGGAAGGGGTCGTAGATGTAGCCCTTGCCGGAGTACACCTCCCGGCCGATGATCACGCCCGAGTCGCCGAGACCCGGAGCCGCGGTCGGGAGGTAGACCGCCTGTGCCTGGCCGGTGGAGGTGCGGACCGGCAGGCGGGTCGTCTCGACCTTTCCGAAGAGGAAGGACGTGAAGGCGTCGGAGAGGACGGACAGCGGATCCCGCATGCTTTTGCCCCTACCTTCGAATGCCGGTGGCGAACGGAAGCGTGTTCACGAAGGCGCGATGGTGCTCGCGGTCGCACCACTCCAGTTTCAGGTACGACTTTCCGGCCGAGGCCCGGATGGTCCGCTTGTCGCGGGCCAGCGCCTCGGGGGACCGGGAGGAGACGGTGATGTAGCCGACCAGGTTGACCCCGGCCGCGCCGCTCGCGAGGTCCTCGCCGCGCTGGTCGAGGCGGGAGTGGGCGGCCACGTCACGGGGGTCGATCGTGCGGTTCATCTTGGCCGCGCGGGACGCCTCCGCCTCGTCGTTGGTCTTCTCGGTCAGCATGCGCTCGATGGCGATCTCGGTGGGTTCGAGGTCCATCGTGACGGCGACCGTGCGGATGACGTCCGGGGTGTGGACGAGCAGCGGCGCCAGGAAGTTGACGCCGACGGGGGTCATCGGCCACTCCTTCACCCAGGCCGTGGCGTGGCACCAGGGCGCGCGGGTGGAGGACTCCCGGGTCTTCGCCTGGAGGAATGTCGGTTCCATGGCGTCGAGTTCGGCCGGCCAGGCGTTGCGCTTGGTCATCGCCTGGATGTGGTCGATGGGGTGGTCCGGGTCGTACATGGAGTGGATCAGCGAGGCCAGCCGGCCCTGGCCGAGGGGCTGGCGCACCCGGATGTCGGCCTCCTGGAGGCGCGAGCAGATGTCGGTCAGCTCGCGCGCCATGACGACCGCGAGGCCCGCGTCCTTGTCCAGCCTGCGGCCGTTCTGCGGGCGGGCGGCCCGCGCCATCGCGTGGGCCTCCGCGGCCAGTTCACGGTTGTAGTGCATGCAGGCGACGAGATAGGCGCGGTGCTGCTCGCTGCTGGTGGACACCATCGACTGGAGTTGGTCGTACGACGTCTGGAGCCAGGGCAGCGCCTTGTCGTCCCCGCGCATCGCGACGTCCTTGGCGTGGGCGTCGGGGTCGGCGGGCAGGGTGCGGGCGAGCATCTGGAGGCGGGTGACGAAGCCGTCGCCGTTGGCCACGTGCTTGAGCAGGGTGCCGAAGCGGTCGACGAGGGCTTCCTGGTCCTCGGAGTCGCGCAGACCGACGCCGGGGCCCTCGATCTCGATGGCGGCGGTGACGGTACGGCGGTCCGCGTGGAGCAGTACGGCGATCTCGTCGGGCCCGAACGGGGCGGCGAGCCAGTTGATCCGGCCGATGCCGGGCGGCGGACCGACCTCGACCTCGCGGCCGTCGACGTGGGTGCCGGCCTCCATCACCGAGGAGCGGTAGGTGGTGCCCTGGCGCAGGGTGCGCTTGTAACTGCGGTTGATCTCGAACCACTTGTAGAACGTGCGGCGCTTGTACGGCACGTAGACCGCGGCCAGCGCGAGCAGCGGGAAGCCCATGAGCAGGACGATGCGCAGGGACAGGACCGGGACGAGGAGCCCGCACATCATGCCGAGGAACGCGCCCACGATGATGAGCGCGATCTCGCCGGTCTCACGGTTGCGGCCGACGATCGCGTTCGGCCGGGCGCGGCCGATCAGATATGTACGGCGGGGCGTGACCGTATGCGACACGTGGGACTCGGTCGTCAACGCCCGTCACCTCCTGTGCTGTTGCTGCTTGCGTTGCGGTTGCCGGCGTGCGGGGTGTTCACCGAGTTGCCCGCGCGGGGAGCGGGAGCGGCGGAGGGGACAGATCCGCCGCCTCCGTTCGGGGTGCGCGAGCTGTGGGCGGCGACTCCGCCGGACGCCGGGTTGCTCGGGCGGGCGCCCGAGCCTCCGGAAGCCTGACCGTTGTTGTCGGCCCGGGAGCTGTGGGTCTTGATGCCCTGGGCGACGAGGGTCGCGGGCGAGCTGATGACGGCCGCCGCCTTCCCCTCGGCGTTCTGCATGATGCGGTTGTTGCGGGAGCCGGCGATCTCGTCGCCGAAGCCGGGGACGAAGCGGTAGATCATCGCGCTGGCGAAGATGGCGAGCAGGATGATGGCGAGGCCGGAGACGACGGCGGAGAAGGCGTCGGGGCCGTCGTCGGAGGAGAGCGCGCCGGCGAGGCCGAGGACGATGACGATCACCGGTTTGACCAGGATGACGGCGATCATGATGCCGGCCCAGCGGCGGACGTGGCCCCAGAGGTTCTTGTCGACGAGGCCGGCGTAGACGACGGTGCCGAGGAGGGCGCCGACGTAGAGCAGGGCGGCGCGGATGACGAGCTCCAGCCACAGGACGCCGGCGGCGAGGATGCTCACGAGGGAGACGACGATCAGCATGATCGGGCCGCCGCCGATGTCGTTGCCCTTCTCCAGGGCGCCGGAGAAGGTGCCGAAGAACGTGTCGGTCTGGTCGCCGGTGGCCTTGGCGAGGACCTCGGAGACGCCGTCCGTGGCGGATACGACCGTGTAGAGGATCAGGGGGGTGAAGGCGGACGCGAGGACGGTCAGCCAGAGGAAGCCGATCGCTTCGCTGATGGCGGTGGTGAGGGGGACGCCTCGCACCGCGCGCTTGGCCACGGCCAGCAGCCACAGGAGAAGGGTGAGGATGGTCGACGCGGCGAAGACGACCGCGTACTGCTGGAGGAACTTCTGGTTGGTGAAGTCGACGTTCGCGGTCTCCTTCACGGCCTCGCTGAGCTTGTCGATGGTCCAGGCGGCGGCCTTGGCGCAGCTGTTGGCGAGGGAGGACATGGGGTCGAGGGTGGAGGTGGGGTCCAGGGAGGGGGATCCTCCGGAGGAGCCACCCGAGGAGTCGCCTTCGCAGACCTGCTTGGCCTGGCCCGACAGAAGGCTGCAGTTGTCGGCGGACCCGGTGGGGGTCGGCGTGGGCGTGGGTGCTGCCGCGGCGCGGGTGGCGAGCAGTACGGCGGCGGTCTGCGCGGTGGCGACCGCGGCGGCGACCTTGACTGCGAGGCGCTGGCTACCGGGCATAAGTGAAGCCTCCGTACTCCTGGACGGCCGTTGCCATTTCGTCAGCGCTGGAGGCCTTTTCGTCGGCGGGGACGGGCGCGGGGCCGTCCTTCTGGGACTGGGTCACGATCTTCCAGTCGCCGTTGGTCCACACGAGCTGCATCGTGGTGGTGAACCAGCTGTTGGTGACGGGGTTCGTGGAGTTCTCGCCCGCCATGCCGAGCAGGCCGCTGCACCAGACCTCGACGGTCACGTTGTTCTGCGAGGACTCGGTGACCTTGGTGCCGATGGGATTCGTACGGGAGACGAACGTGTACCCGGCGGGCGTGGAGCCGTCGTCGTTCAGGCCGACGGTCTTGTTGAGGGCCGGGGTGTAGGCCTTGTCCAGTTTCGACTGGAACTCGGCCACGCGCGAGGGGGCGACGATCGCCTGGAGCGTCGCGTCGCGCTGGGTCTTGTCGAACATGCCGGCCGCGCCCAGGGCCACGGCGTAGTTCGCGGCCGCGCTCTGTGCTCCCTGCGCGTCGTGCGCGTACCCCGCCGGGATGACGCCCGGAGTGGACCGCACCGGCTTGGTGCCGCTGGGGTCCGTCGCCGTGACGTTCGGCCGGCCCCCTGCCCCCTCCGCCGACGATGACGCGGAATCGTCTCCTCCGCGGTTCGCGAAGGCGATCGCGGCGATCAGGAGGACGACGACGCCGACGACGGTGACCAGGCTTCGGGAGGACGAGCGGCCGGAACGGCGGGCGCCGCCGTACACGTCGGTGGTGCCGCCCGGCAGGTGTGTGCGGGTCTGGCCGGTGCCGCCGTAACCGTTGGAGCCCTCCTGGTCGTCTCCGAGACTCATGCCGCTTACGCCCCCTCGACGTGGTGCGGGAAAGTGCGGGCAAACGCGTAGGAGTACGACGGTAGCCGTGCTGGTTCCCGCGCGGGCGCGGTGTGGTGACTCGGCATCAGAGTCATCGGAGTCATCGGGGAGATCGGAGACATCGGAGACATCGGGGGAACGCAACCTCAGCCGGTGGGCACTGCGGACAGGTGGGGTAGAGGGGGTACCGGGGCGCGCCCGGCCGGACCGGAGGTGCGTCGACCGGACGCGGCGGCTATACGGCCATGCCGTACACGATGGTGAAGAGTGTGCCCAGCGATCCGATGATGAAGACGCCGGTCAGGCCCGCGATGATGAGGCCCTTGCCCTGTTCCGCGCTGAAGGTGTCGCGCAGGGCGGTGGCGCCGATGCGCTGCTTGGCCGCGCCCCAGATGGCGATGCCGAGGCAGAGCAGGATGGCGACCGCCATGACGACCTGGATCATCGTCTTCGCCTCGGTCCCCAGTGCCCCGAAGGGGCCCCAGTCCGGAGCGATCCCGCCGATGATGGTGTTGATGTCTCCCTTGTCGGCCGCAAAGAGCATGTAAGTCACCGCCCCTGGTGGGTAGTTCCGTCTCCCCTGCGTGGGCGCAGAGGTCAGGCCTCATTGTCGCCGACAATTCTGCCGTCGTATGTCGACTTGGCGTCATTGGTTGGCGTGTTTCGTACGAATGACTGTCTGGTCACTCTGTGTATCACGGCAGGTCACCCCGGGCAATGAGGCCTGAGCGGAACCTGGCGTGTGGTTCCGTCGTTGACCCCTCTTACGACCTGCGGCGCTTCTGGCACCGATGTTCTGCGGGTGAAGGCTAACCCGGCGGGCCACCGGTACGACGAACGGGCCGCGGTAGGGGAGTCCGCGGCCCGCTCGTTGACGGAGAGTCAGCTGGTGAAGGCGGTTACTCCTTCCGGGGTGCCCCAGCCGGTCGGGCCGTCGTAGCCGGTCCTGGCGGTGCAGAAGTAGCTGGTCGAGCAGCTGCCGTTGTTGCCCGAGGTCACGTCGTTGAGGGCGGAGGTGTGTGCGTAGGGGTAGGCGGCCGGGTAGTCGCTGCTGCCCGGGGTGCCCGCGAGGGCGTACACGGAGGCGATGATGGGGGCCGAGGCGCTGGTGCCGCCGTAGGTGTTCCAGCCCGTGCCGTCGGAGCCGTAGGAGTCGTAGACGGAGACGCCGGTGGCGGGGTCGGCGACGGCGGAGACGTCGGCGATCATGCGCTTGGTGCAGCCGGTGTCGGTCTGCCAGGTCGGCTTGGTGTCGTAGGAGGAGCAGCCGGAGCCGGTGCCCTCGGTGGAGCTGGTCTTCCAGACGCTCTCGGTCCAGCCGCGGGAGGTGGAGGACGGGGAGAGGGCGGTGCCGCCGACCGACGTCACGTACTTGGAGGCGGCCGGGTACTCGGCGCCGTATCCCGAGTCGCCGGCCGAGACGGTGATGGCGACGCCGGGGTGGTTGAAGTACGAGGAGTCGTACGACGTGTCCGAGGAGGACTCGGAGCCGCCGTAGGAGTTGGAGACGAACTTGGCGCCCAGGGCGACGGCCTCGTTCACCGCCTTGCCCAGGTTGGTCATGCTCGCCGAACTCGCCTCGACCAGCAGGATCTTGGCGTTCGGGGCGATGGCGGAGACCATGTCGAGGTCGAGGGAGATCTCACCGGCCCAACCGCTGTTGGCGGTGGGCAGGGAGGTCGTGGAGCCCGTCTGGGAGACCTTCTTGAAGCAGCCGTTGGCGGTGGTGCAGGCCGGCAGGCCGTAGTAGCTGCGGTAGGTGGCCAGGTCCGCAGCGGCGTTGGGGTCGTCGTAGGCGTCGACGATGGCGATGGTCTCGCCGGAGCCGTTGGAGGCGGCCGCGGAGGTCAGGCCGTAGGCGGACCGGAGGTCGCTCGGGCCGTAGCCGGTCGGGGTGGCGGCGGACGCCTTCGGGGAGACGGTCGCGGGGCTGGTGCCCTTCCTCGCGGCCTGCTCCTCCTGGAAGGCGGTGGTGCCGCCGGTGACGCGCAGGGCGTTGCAGGCGGCGTAGCCCTTCTTCGGAGTGGCGCCGCACGCGCTCTCGTACGTCACGTGCGCCTTGGCGACAGCGGCCGCGATGGCCTTGCTGCTCACCTTGTGGGGGGTGGTCGCGGTGGCCGCGCCGGCGTGCGCCGCGGTGCCGAGGCCGGCGAGCAGCAGTGCGCCGGTGGCCGCGACGACGGAGCCGTATCGGCGCCATCTGCCGGGTGCGTGGGGGGCGTTGGGCATGGACGTACGCAACGTAAAGCCTCCAGGGAGTGGGTGCAGAGGCCTGCGGTGGGGGACCACCGGTGAGGTTCCCGGTGGGGGCGGCGACCCGCGACGACCATCGCCTTGTTGAGTACGTGACAACAAGACGGGCGGCGGAATCCTGACTCCCGCCTTACTGAAGGGCGTTGGGGGATTGCTGATCGATGGCCGACGGATGGGCGGGGGATGGCCACGGCTTGACCGTCTGCACGCGTCGCACACAACTCCGGGCGCGTGACGGTGACGCGGGTGCCGGGCCCGCCGCGGGTCAGCGGGGCTTGAGGCCGTGGAGCAGGTGGTGGACCAGTCCCGGCACGGCGGCCATGGCCGTCTCGGTGGAGAACTTGCCGGTGACGGCGAAGGAGGCCCGGGCGAGGGTGGTCGTGGCGGGGCTCGGGCTGCTTCGGGTGGGTTCTTACGGCCCTGTGGCTCCGGCGTTCTTCCAGAAGCCGGTCAGTGCGTCCGCGAGTGCCTCCGGTGCCTCCTCGGCCATGTGATGCCCGGAGTCGAGCGGGCCGCCCTCCAGGTGGGCGCCTGCCCAGTCCCGCCAGACGGCCAGGACGTCGCCGTAGAGGTCGGCCATGTCGTCCCGCGTGGCCCACAGGATCTGGAGCGGGCGGTCGATGCGCCGCCCGGCCCGCTGGTCGGCGTCGTCGTGCTCGCGGTCGACGCCGAGGCCGGCCCGGTAGTCCTCGCACATCGCGTGCACGGTGGCCGGGTCGTGGATGGCGTGCCGCCAGTCCTCGTAGGCCTCGGCGCCCATCTGTTCGGCCGTGGCCGTGTACCAGGCGTCCGGGTCGGCGTTGATGACGCGTTCGGCGGGCTTGGCCGTCTGGCCGAGGAAGAACCAGTGCCACCAGTTCGCGGCGAAACCGGCGTCGCAGCGGCGCAGGGCCTCCCCGATGGGGATCGCGTCCAGCACGCTGACGGCGGACACGGCCTCGGGGTGGTCGAGGGCGAGGCGGGTCGCCACGTACGCGCCCCGGTCGTGACCGACCACCGCGAACCGTTCGTGCCCGAGCCGGCGCATCACCGTGAGGCAGTCGCCGGCCATGGCGCGCTTGGAGTACGGACGGTGTTCGGGGTCGGTGGCGGGCTTGTCGGAGCGGCCGTACCCGCGCAGATCGGGGCAGACGACGGTGTGGCCCGCCGCCACCAGCAGCGGGGCGACGCGGTGCCAGGTGGCGTGCGTACGGGGGTGACCGTGCAGGAGCAGCACCGCGGGGCCGCTGCCGCCGTGCCGCACCCGTAGCCGGACGCCGTCGTCACCCTCGCACCGCGTCAGTTCGAAACCGTCGAACACACCAGCCTCCCGGGCTCCCGTCGTCCAGGCTCGGCTGCCCCGGGGACCGGGATCCACACGGTCGGGTCCGTCAGTCGCGGGGCGGTGGCTGGGGCGTACGCGCGCACGGGCGTCTTTGTTGCGGCTCGGCCCGTCGGTCGGTACGGCCGGGGTGCTGCCGTGGTGTCGTACGCGTGGGCGGCTCCCGTCGTCCAGGCTCGGCTGCCCCGGGGACCGGGATCCACACGGTCGGGCCCGTCAGTCGCGGGGCGGTGGCTGGGGCGTACGCGCGCACGGGCGTCTTTGTTGCGGCTCGGCCCGTCGGTCGGTACGGCCGGGGTGCTGCCGTCGTGTCGTACGGGCGGGCGGCTCCCGTGGTCGGGGCTCGTCCGTCGCGGGGCGGTGGCTGGGCCTACGCGCGCACGGACGTCGTTCTTGCGGCTCGGCGGCTTGCGGCGGGCGGCTCCGGGGGCGGGCTGCGGATCGTCGGGGCTGGCAGGCGCAGGGGCGTCGCCGCTGGGCGTACGCGCGGGCGGCTCCCGTCGTCGGCGGGCCGCCCGGGACCGGGTTCGGGGACGGCGCTTGACGTGATTCTCACCTTCGTGCGGAATGCTTCCTTCCGTGAAGCGCACGCCACGTCTCGCTCTCCACGCCGCTGCCGTCCTGCTCACCGTCACCTCGGCCTCCGAGGCGGTCGCCGACGACGGGGCGGGGCCCTTCGGGGTGACGACCGTCGCCGCGGTGACCTCGACCGGCGCCCGCGTGGGAGCCCTCTTCGACGGCGGGCAGCACCACTGCACCGCCTCCGTCGTCCGCAGCCCGCACCGGGACCTCCTCGTCACCGCCGCGCACTGTCTCGACAACGGCGACGACGGCCTCGTGTTCGTGCCCGGGTACCGGGGCGGCAGGGCGCCGTACGGGAAGTGGAAGGTGAGGGAGCGGTTCCTGCCCCAGGGGTGGGCCGAGGGCCAGGACGAGGACAGCGACGTCGCCTTCGCCACGGTGGAGGGGGAGGTGCAGGGCGTCGTCGGCGGGAACCCGTTCGTGACCGGCACCGCCACCGGGGCCACCGCCGTCACCGTCACCGGCTACCCCTCCACCCGTGCCGTGCCGATCAGCTGCACCAACAAGCCGACCAGGCACAGCCGCACACAGCAGCGGATAGCGTGCCCCGACTTCACGGGGGGTACCAGCGGCAGTCCCTGGGTGAACGGGGACGGCCAGGTGGTGGGGGTGCTGGGCGGGCACGAGCAGGGCGGGGCGACGGCCGACGTGTCGTACAGCGTGGTGCTCGGGGCGGAGGCCGCCGCGCTCTACCGTGACGCCGTGCGCTGATCTTTGCGCCGACCCCGCCGAGTACCCCGGTTTCCTCCAGGGAAGCTCTTAGACTGGCGCGGGCGGACTCCCAGTGGGCGAGGGGCGGTTGACGGTGCGTAAGGCGTGGCTGGTTGCGGGCGCCGTTCTCGGGGCGGGGCTCAGCTTCGTGATGCTGCTCGTCGTGGGGGTCTACGTCGTCGCCGGCAACCTCGCCAACGGCGTGGGCGGAGCCACCAGGGCCCTGGCCAAGGGGGCCGTCCCGGCCGCGTACCAGCCCCTCGTGCAGAAGTGGGGCAACCTCTGCCCCGCCATCAACCCGGCCCTGCTCGCCGCCCAGCTCTACCAGGAGAGCGGGTTCAACCCGAAGGCGCAGAGCGCGGCCGCGGCGCAGGGGATAGCGCAGTTCATCCCGGGGACCTGGGCCACGCACGGGGTCGACGGGGACGGCGACGGCGACAAGGACGTCTGGGACCCCAACGACGCGATTCCCTCGGCGGCTTCCTACGACTGCTCCCTCGCGTCCTATGTGAAGGACGTGCCGGGCAACCTCACCGAGAACATGCTCGCCTCCTACAACGCGGGCGCCTACGCGGTCATCAAGTACGGGGGCGTGCCGCCGTACAAGGAAACCCAGAACTACGTGAAGACCATCACGACCCTGGAGGAGAGCTTCGCGGCGCCCACGTCCCGCGTCGATCCCTCCAAGCAGGCCGCCGGCGCCATCTATTACGCGCAGAAGAAGCTCGGGACGCCCTATCTGTGGGGCGGGACCGGAACCGCCGAGCAGGGCGGGCGCTTCGACTGCTCGGGGCTGACGCAGGCCGCGTACGCGAGTGTGGGCATCACGCTGCCGCGTGTGGCCAACGACCAGTACAACGCGGGCCCGCATCCGGCCAGAACCGAACTGCTGCCGGGGGACCTGGTGTTCTTCTCCACGGACCTCAACAACTCGCGCGCCATCCACCATGTGGGGATTTATGTGGGCGGCGGATACATGATCGACGCACCGAGAACAGGTGCTGTGATCCGGTTCGACCCGATCGACACTTCTGAGTACTTCGGTGCCACCCGGGTCACCGAAGATGGCGCGAAAGCATTGCCCACCACGGTGTGACCGAACGTGAAACCCACCCCCTGAGCTGCGGCAATGTATCTCTCTTCGATAACGTCTGCGTGATCATTCAGTGGAGTGTGGAACGTATTAACGGAAGCCGTGCGTTCCTGGGAACGTAGCCGAGCGCACATGGGTACGCCGGGAAAGACGACGAAGGGGCCGCAGCACCATGGCTGTTCTCGCCGAATCCGGGTCGAACCCCGACGTCGACCTGCTCTACGACATCAACGGCCTGGCCAAGGACGCCCCGCACTGGTTCGACCGGATCATGGAGTACGTCGGGGAGTACGGCATCCTGCTCGGGATGGTGCTGCTCATCCTGTGGTGCTGGTGGGCAGGTCGCAGGCGCGGGGGCGAGGACGCCGCCTCCTCCGTGGCCGCGCTGGTGTGGGCCCCGCTCGCCGCCGCGCTGGCCGTACTGGTGAACGTGCCCATAAGGGGGTTTGTCGAGCGGCCCCGGCCGTTCCGGACCCACGAGGGCATCGAGGTCCTCGTGTCCGGGAAGACCGACTACTCCTTCGTGAGCGACCACGCCACGATCACCATGGCGATGGCCGTCGGACTGTTCGTGGCCAACCGGAAGTTCGGGCTCGCCGGGATCGCGCTCGCGCTGCTCGAGGGGTTCTGCCGGGTCTACATGGGCGTGCACTACCCGACGGACGTCATCGGGGGATTCGCGCTCGGTACGGCGGTGGCCCTGTTGTTGTCGCCGCTCGCGATGGCTCTTCTCACGCCGTTGATGAAGGCCGTCGAACGCTCCTCGAAAGGCGCGTGGCTGATTCGCGCGCGAGGGGCCGGGCGGGAAGCCTCGGTGATTCCCGGCGCCCGGTCGGAGGCCGCGGCCTCCGAGAGGGACCTCGCCGCGTAGGGCCTGATCCGCCTGGCAGGCCATGATCCGTCGGGCAGGCCGTGATCCGTGGGACAGGCCCTGGCGGAAAGCGGCTACAGCGCCTGGGGAAACGTGAAGAACCCCTGCGGGTCGTACTGCTTCTTCACCTTGGCGAGCTTTGTCGCCGCGTCGCCGTAATACGCCTTCCGCCAGTCCCTCAGCGTCGGGTCCGTGTAGTTCTGGTAGGCCGCTCCCGAGGCGTACGGCTGCATCGCGTCGTGGGCCCCCGTCAGCCAGGAGCGGGCCGCCGTGCCCGTCGTGCCGGCCCGCCAGGAGCCGATGTACTGGGCCAGCATGCGGGAGCGGCGGTGGACGAACGCCGTGGCCGTGGGGGAGACGCGGTTGACCGCTCCGCCGAGGGCCGTCAGGGCGATGCTGCCCGAGCCTCCCCGCACCGCCGAGATCTGCCTCAGCAGGGTCTGGACGCCGGCCGCCGGGATCGAGCGGTCGAAGAAGTCGGAGTGGGCCGCGTAGGTCTCCCGGCCGAGGGCGCCGCGCGGGTCGCGGTTCGGGGTGGAGCCGGGCAGGTGGCACTTGGCGTCCGTGGAGAAGGACGAGCAGCCCGCGTACGCCTCCATCGCGCTCTCGTAGGAGTGCCGGCGCAGGGTGACGCTGCGGGCGGGCGAGCCGACCTTGTCGGCCAGGCGGTCGAGCGCGTTCTGGAGCTCGCCGTAGGTGCCCAGGGAGAAGGCCGCGACCGCCACGGAGGGCGAGCCGGCGTTCTCCAGGTGGCAGGAGGACCAGATCTCGTCGGGCTGGCTGGGGCCCCACTCCTGCCAGGCCCGCACCACGGCGGCCGCCTTCGACCACGGCCAGGTCGCGTACGCGGTCACGCCCTGCGGGGCGGGGTGGGTCCTGAAGTGCAGCTCGGTCACCACGCCGAAGTTGCCGTTGCCCGCGCCGCGCAGGGCCCAGAAGAGGTCCGTGTGGGTGGACGCGTCGGCGGTGAGCTGCTTGCCGTCGGCGGTGATCAGGGTGGCCTGGGTGAGGCTGTCGCAGGTGAGGCCGTAGGCCCGGGAGGCCACGCCGTGACCGCCGCCGAGGACCAGGCCGGAGACGCCGACGGTCGGGCAGGAGCCCGCCGGGATCGTCACGCCCTTGGCGGTCAGGGCCCGGTAGACGTCGATCAGTTTGGCGCCGGCGCCGACCACGGCGGTGCCGCCCGAGGCGCGGACGCGGTTCAGCTTCGAGACATCGACGATCAGCCGGTTGTTTCCCGAGGACCAGCCGGCGTAGGAGTGGCCGCCGTTGCGGATCGCCACCCGGACGCCGTGGGCGCGGGCGTAGGCGAGCGCGGTGCGGATGTCGTCGGGGTGCGCGACGTAGGCCACCGCCGCGGGTTTCAGCGAGTCGAAGCGGGTGTTGTAGAGCTGCCGGGCGGTCGGCCAGTTCGCGTCGCCGGGGCGCAGCAGGGGGCCGTCCAGGTCGCGGGCGAGAGCCGACCAGTTCGCGGCGGCCGCGGCGGGCGTACGGGAGGAGAGGGACTGGCCGACGGTGCTCTGCGCGGCGTCGGCGCTGCCGCCGCTGTCGCAGGCGGCCGTGGCCACCGCCGCGATCGCGGCCGCGCCGCCCCCGATGAACGTACGCCGTTCCATGTGTCCGTGCCTTTCGTCGGCCTCGCAGGCTTCCGTGGTACGAGACGGGACTGTCGGTGTGGGGGTTCCCAGGCGGGTTCCGGAATCACACTGTGCCCTCGACGTAAGCGTTCCGTGACCTCACCGCACCTTCCGCAGGGGTTCACCCCCCGTTCACTTCCGGCCATGAACGCCTTCACCTGATCTGCCTAATTTCGGCCTTACGCGATGCGTGATGCGTCCCGAAAGCGCATCCGTGTCACCCAGACTTCGCGCACGCCGCCGGATTCAGGACGGCGGCTCCCGGAAGGAACTCAAGTGAAGCTTCAGCGCAAGAACCGGCGGGCCCTCGCCTTCGGTGCTCTCGCCGTCTCCGGCGCCCTGGCCCTCACGGCGTGCGGCTCCGACGACACGAGCAGCGGTGGCGACAGCAGCGCGTCCTCCACGGCCGCCGCCGGCAACATCAAGTGCGACGACGCCAAGGGTCAGCTGCTCGCCGACGGCTCCTCCGCGCAGAAGAACGCGATCGACGCCTGGGTCAAGCAGTTCACGCAGGCCTGTGGCGTGCAGATCAACTACAAGGGCGGCGGTTCCGGCGCGGGCGTCACCGCGTTCAACAACGGCCAGGTCGCCTTCGCGGGCTCCGACTCCGCGCTGAAGCCCGAAGAGGTCACGGCCTCCAAGAAGGTCTGCTCCGGCGGCCAGGGCATCGACCTCCCGATGGTCGGCGGCCCGATCGCCCTCGGCATCAACATCTCCGGTGTCGACAAGCTCACGCTGGACGCGCCCACCATCGCCAAGATCTTCAACTCCAAGATCACCAACTGGAACGACCCGGCGATCGCCAAGCTGAACCCGGGCGTCAAGCTCCCGGACCTCAAGATCCAGGCGTTCCACCGCTCGGACGACTCCGGCACCACGGACAACTTCACCAAGTACCTGATCGCCACCGCCAAGACCGACTGGCCCTACGAGCACGGCAAGACCTGGGTGGCCAAGGGCGGCCAGTCCGCCGCGCAGTCCTCCGGCGTGGCCCAGCAGGTCAAGCAGACCAACGGCGCCATCGGCTACTTCGAGCTCTCCTACGCCAAGGACGGCATCACGCCGGTCAGCATCAACACCGGCGCCTCCGCCCCGGTCGAGCCGACCGTCGAGAACGCCACCAAGGCCATCGCCGACGCCAAGGTCGTCGGCACCGGCTCGGACCTGGCGCTGGAGCTCAACTACGGCACCAAGGCCGAGGGCGCCTACCCGATGGTCCTGGTCACGTACGAGATCGTCTGCGACAAGGGCAACAAGGCCGACACCCTGGCCGCCACCAAGGCGTTCCTGCGCTACACCGCCTCCGAGGACGGCCAGAAGGTCCTCGCGGACAACGACTACGCGCCGATCCCCGACGACATCATCGCCAAGGTCCGCACCACCATCGAGGGCCTGAGCTGACCTGAGTGTGCGATCGGGCCCGGGACCCCTGCGCAAGGGGCCCGGGCCGGACCGCACCGTCCGGTGCACCGCCGCCAGGAGCCGCACCCCGCGTGCGGCTCAGCAGACCGGAGAACCCGATGGACACCACACAGATAACAGACACACCTCCGCCCACCTCCCAGCCGACCACGGCCGAGCAGAAGCGCGCGGCCCGCGGCGCCACCCGTCCCGGTGACCGGATCTTCCTCGGGCTCTCCCGCGGGTCGGGCATCCTGCTGCTGGTGATCATGGCCGCCATCGCCGGCTTCCTCACCTACCGCGCCTCCATCGCGATCAGCAAGGACGAGGCGAACTTCTTCACCGCCTTCGAGTGGAACACCCAGCTCATCCCGCCGAAGTTCGGCATCGCGGTCCTGGTCTTCGGCACGATCGTCTCCTCGATCATCGCGATGGCCATCGCCGTCCCGATCGCCGTCGCCATCGCGCTGTTCCTCACGCACTACGCCCCCCGCCGGCTGAGCGGCCCGATCGCCTACGTGATCGACCTGCTCGCCGCCGTGCCGTCCATCGTCTACGGCCTCTGGGGCGCCCTGATCCTGGTCCCGCACATGAACGGCCTCTACGGCTGGCTCAATGACTACCTCGGCTGGACCGGCATCTTCCAGTGGCAGGGCGGGGCCCCCCGCTCGATGCTCACCGTCGGCATCCTGCTCGCGATCATGATCCTGCCGATCATCACCAACGTGAGCCGCGAGGTCTTCCGCCAGGTCCCGCAGATGCACGAGGAGGCGGCCCTGGCGCTCGGCGCCACCCGCTGGGAGGTGATCCGCATGGCGGTGATCCCCTTCGGCCGCTCCGGCGTGATCTCCGCGTCCATGCTCGGTCTCGGCCGCGCCCTCGGTGAGACGATGGCGGTGGCGACCGTGCTCTCGCCGAGCTTCGACATCCAGGCCAGCCTGCTCGACCCGGGCGGCGGCACCTTCGCCCAGAACATCGCCAGCAAGTTCGGTGAGGCCAGCGAGCTGGGCCGGGACGCGCTGATCGCCTCCGGCCTCGTCCTGTTCGTCATCACCCTGCTGGTCAACGGCGCCGCCCGCATGATCATCGCGCGCCGCAAGGAGTACTCGGGGGCCAACGCATGAGCAACGCCGTCATCGCCGACAAGCGCCCCAGCACCCTGCGCGGCGCCAGCCTGCCCAAGTGGACCCCGTACGCCGTCGCGGCGGGCTCCGTCGCCGTCGGGCTCGGCATCAGCGCGGCCGCCGGGCTGGAGAGCAGCATCCAGTGGGCGCTGATCGCCGGGGTCCTGTTCGTCCTCGGCACCTACGTCGTCGCCGCCCGGGTGGAGGGCCGCCGCCAGGCCAAGGACCGGGTCGCCACCGCGCTGGTCTGGGTCGCCTTCCTGCTCGCCGTCGTCCCGCTGGTCTCCCTGGTGTGGTCGACCGTCTCGCGCGGGCTGAAGGTCCTCGACTTCTACTTCCTGACCCACTCGATGGGCCTGATCGCCGACTCCGAGCCGGGCGGCGGCATCTACCACGCCATCCTCGGCAGTCTGGAGCAGGTCGCCCTGGCCACCGTGATCGCGGCGCCGATCGGTGTGCTGACCGCGATCTACCTGGTCGAGTACGGGCGCGGCAAGCTCGCCAAGGCCGTCACGTTCTTCGTCGACGTCATGACGGGCATCCCCTCGATCGTCGCGGGTCTGTTCATCCTCTCGATCATGCTGATGTTCGACATGCAGCCCTTCGGGTTCGCCGGCTCGCTCGCCCTGGCGATCCTGATGATGCCGGTCGTCGTCCGCTCCACCGAGGAGATGCTCAAGCTCGTCCCGAACGAGCTGCGCGAGGCGTCCCTGGCGCTGGGCGTCCCGAAGTGGCGCACGATCCTGAAGGTGGTCCTGCCGACCTCCATCGGCGGCATCACGACCGGCATCATGCTCGCGATCGCCCGTATCGCCGGTGAGACCGCGCCGGTGCTGCTCCTGGTGTGGGGCAACTCGCTCATCAACGCCAACCCCTTCGAGGGGGCGCAGCAGTCGCTGCCGCTGTACATCTACCAGCAGTACGCGAACAGCGCGGGCGCCGGTGCGGCGTACGACCGAGCGTGGGCGGCGTCCCTGACGCTGATCGCCTTCGTGATGATCCTGAACCTGGTGGCCCGCGGCATCGCCCGCTGGAAGGCCCCGAAGACCGGTCGCTGACGCGGCCCCCTCAGCGACTGACTGGAAGTGAAGTAGTCATGGCCAAGCGAATCGACGTAAGCGGGCTCACCGCCTACTACGGCTCACACAAGGCGATCGAGGACATCTCGATGACGGTCGAACCGCGCTCGGTGACGGCCTTCATCGGCCCCTCCGGCTGCGGCAAGTCGACGTTCCTGCGCACGCTCAACCGGATGCACGAGGTCACCTCCGGTGGCCGTGTCGAGGGCAAGGTGCTCCTCGACGACGAGGACCTGTACGGCCAGGGAATCGACCCGGTGTCCGTCCGCCGCGAGGTGGGCATGGTCTTCCAGCGCCCGAACCCGTTCCCCACGATGTCGATCTTCGACAATGTGGCGGCGGGCCTGCGCCTGAACGGCTCGTACAAGAAGTCCGAGCTGAACGACGTCGTCGAGAAGTCCCTCAAGGGCGCGAACCTCTGGAACGAGGTCAAGGACCGTCTCAACAAGCCCGGTTCGGGCCTGTCCGGCGGTCAGCAGCAGCGTCTGTGCATCGCCCGAGCGATCGCGGTGGAGCCCAAGGTCCTGCTCATGGACGAGCCCTGCTCGGCCCTTGACCCGATCTCCACGCTCGCCATCGAGGACCTGATCGGTGAGCTGAAGGAGCGCTTCACGATCGTCATCGTGACGCACAACATGCAGCAGGCGGCCCGTGTCTCCGACCGCACGGCGTTCTTCAACCTGGCCGCCGTCGGGCAGCCCGGCAAGCTGATCGAGATCGACGAGACGGAGCGGATCTTCTCCAACCCGTCGGTCCAGGCCACGGAGGACTACATCTCCGGCCGCTTCGGCTGAGCCGACCCGGAACCCCTCGCGGTGCTGCATGGCGGTGCCACCGCGAGGACACAGAGGGCCCGCCCCCGGCTCCCGGGGGCGGGCCCGATCACGTGTACGGCTCCTACAGGAACGCCAGGTTCACGATCCCGAAGGCGCACGCGGCCACGATCGCCGCGGCCGGCATGGTGATGAACCAGCCGAGGATGATGTTCTTGGCGACGCCCCAGCGGACCGCGTTGACCCGCTTGGTGGCGCCGACACCCATGATCGCCGAGGTGATGACGTGGGTCGTCGACACCGGCGCCTTGAACAGGTACGCGGTGGTGAACATGATCGCCGCACCGGTCGTCTCCGCTGCGAAACCCTGCGGCGGATCGAGCTCGATGATCTTCCGGCCCAGGGTGCGCATGATGCGCCAGCCGCCCGCGTAGGTGCCCAGCGACAGCATCACCGCGCAGACGATCTTCACCCAGACCGGGATCGGGTCGCCGTAGGTCTCGTGGCCGGAGATGACCAGGGCCATCACCACGACACCCATGGTCTTCTGCGCGTCCTGAAGGCCGTGCCCGAGGGCCATGCCGGCCGCGGACACGGTCTGCGCGATCCGGAAGCCCCGCTTCGCCTTGTGCGGGTTGGCGCGCCGGAAGATCCACAGGATCGCCGTCATCACCAGGTAGCCGGCCACCAGGCCGACGACCGGGGAGACGAACATCGGGATGACGACCTTGTCGAGCACGCCGCTCCAGAGCACCTCCGTGCCGCCGGCGAGCGCCGCTCCCACCATGCCACCGAACAGCGCGTGCGAGGACGAGGAGGGCAGCCCGAAGTACCAGGTGATGAGGTTCCAGGTGATCGCGCCGACCAGTGCCGCGAAGAGGATGCCCATCCCCTTCGAGCCCTCCGGCGTCTCGATCAGGCCCTCGCTGACGGTCTTGGCGACCCCGGAGCCGAGGAAGGCGCCGGCAAGGTTCATGACCGCCGCCATGGCCAGCGCGGCCCGGGGGGTCAGGGCCCGCGTCGACACCGAGGTCGCGATCGCGTTCGCCGAGTCGTGGAAGCCGTTGGTGTACGTGAAGAAGAGCGCGACCAGGATGGTCACGACCAGAGCGAAGGTGTCCATGGAAGGGTTCAGGACTCCTTGACGGCGATGGTCTCCACCGTGTTCGCCACGTGCTCGAACGCGTCCGCGGCCTCTTCGAGGACGTCCACGATCTGCTTGAGCTTGAGGACCTCGATGGCCTCGTACTTGCCGTTGAAGAGCATGGCGAGCAGCTTGCGGTGGATCTGGTCGGCCTGGTTCTCCAGCCGGTTGACCTCGATCCAGTACTCGGTGAGGTTGTCCATGGTCCGCAGGTTCGGCATGGCCTCGGCGGTGAGCTCGGCCGCCCGCGCCAGGACCTCGATCTGCTGCTCGACGCCCTTGGGGAGTTCCTCGACGTTGTAGAGGACGACCAGGTCGACGGCCTCCTCCATGAAGTCCATGATGTCGTCGAGGGAGGACGCCAGGTTGTAGATGTCCTCGCGGTCGAACGGCGTGATGAACGAGGAGTTCAACTGGTGGAAGATCGCGTGCGTGGCGTCGTCACCGGCGTGTTCCGCGGCCCGCATACGCTCTGCGATCTCGGCCCGGGCGGAGGCGTCCGCCCCGAGCAGTTCCATCAGGAGCTTCGAGCCCGTGACGATGTTGTCCGCGGAGGCGGCGAACATGTCGTAGAAGCTCGTCTCCCTGGGGGTCAGACGAAAGCGCACAAGGGGTCCTCGGGGTGCATCGGTTTCGGTCAGGCTGATGCTAAGTGCATCATCCGGCCACGGCTAATGGGCCGTCCCCCAGTGTCGCCCATCGGGCACAGTGGTTGGCACGGGGGCCGTCCGCAGGCCCTATACCCGGGAAACTTCGGTACGATATACCCAGGAGGGGTATGTGATTCCCTCAGGGTGTGGCCGTGATGTGGAGGACGCGATGACGACGACCGAGGCCGGCGCCACGGCGCCCTCCGAGACAGTGGCGGAAAACAACCTCCACGAGTCCCATGGGCCCACCATGCACGGCTACCACAAACAGAAGAACGAGCACCTCAAGCGCCTGCGCCGGATCGAGGGCCAGATCCGGGGCCTGCAGCGGATGGTCGACGAGGACGTCTACTGCATCGACATACTCACGCAGGTGTCCGCCTCCACCAAGGCCCTGCAGTCCTTCGCGCTGCA
The DNA here is from genome assembly GCF_029893805.1 of Streptomyces sp. SAI-135. NCBI lineage: Bacteria > Bacillati > Actinomycetota > Actinomycetes > Kitasatosporales > Streptomycetaceae > Streptomyces > Streptomyces sp. SAI-135. The sequence continues at coordinate 4,435,979 of NZ_JARXYP010000002.1, read as the reverse complement.
GCTCCTGGAGGAACACCTGCGGCACTGCGTCGCGGACGCGGCCGTCAAGGGCGGCGCGGAGATCGACGCGAAGGTCGAGGAGGCGACGAAGGCCATCGGCCGTCTGCTGCGGACGTGATCCGGCCTTCTTCGCGACTGGCGCCCCCGGCTCACCGGCCGGGGGCGTCCGCGCGTTCCTCGGCCACTTTCAGCACCTCGTCGATGCTCTCCAGGCTGAGCCGGTCGTCCGCGGCCGACGCCGCGATGATCAGCTCTCCGCACAGCTCGATCTCGGCGAGGGCCACGTGGTCCTGAACCGCCGTACCGCCGACCGGAGCCACGCGCATCACCTCTTCTCTGCCGTCACCGACTTCCTAGAGTAGGGAGCGGTCTACACACCGCGCATGGCACGGACGGGCTAGTCCTTGACGCCCGTCACGGCCGCTCACCCCTCGGCGATCTTGCCGGCGTAGATGTCCCGGGCGGCCGGCAGTCGTACGTCCGTGGCGACCCCGAAGTCGTACAGCAGGGTCGTCGAGGCGACCGCGACGGTGCCCTGCTCCTGCCCGTTGACGAAGCTGAAACGGTGCCGGACCTTGCGGATGCGGCCCTGGTCGTCGAGGTAGACGTCGAAGGGCACCGCGGCCGTGGCGAACCCTTTCGCCGCCGCGGCCAGCACACCCCTGCCGGCTCCGCCCGCGCCCTTGGCCGCGGCGACGAGGTCCGCCGTGCCGCGGTAGTGGCGCACCTCGGTCCCCGCGAGTTCGGTCGCGCCCACGTACGTCGCCGTCCTGGTCCCGCGCAGCACCTCGGCGGCCACGAGCGGATCGGTGGCCCCACCGGTGACGAGGTTGCCGTCGGAGAGGGTCGCGGTGTCGACCCGCACCCACTTGTCGGCGGGCACACCCGCGCCCCGGTTCTTCATGAACAGGGCGCCGGGGGCGAGGAGTTCGGTGATCGGCCGGTGCTCGCTGGTGCCGGCCGGGTCCTGCGGCAGCATCACCTTCAGCCGGCCGAGCCGCCCGCGGAAGTCGTACACGCCCTCGCCGCGGATGGTGACCCGGGTGCCGCCGGTGGCCATCTCCATCGACGTACGGGCCTTCGAACTGCCCGCGTCCACCAGGGTGTCGGCGGCCCGGCGCAGGGTTCCGACCGGATCGGCCCCGTGCGCGTCGTCCAGGGTGGCGCCGCTCGCCGAACAGCCGGTGGCGCCGGCGCAGGCCATGAGCACCGCCGCGGCGACCGACCCGCCGGCCCGCTTCTGCTGCCGCTTCGCCATCGCCGCCTACCCCCAGCCGATACGTCCGTCAAGGACCCGCCGTGTCGTTCGCTTAACGACGGGTGGGAGGGGTCGTCACGCGCATACTTCGGCTTTACCCGAGCTGGGTAACGTTGTCGGAGTGGCGCAGCAGGACAGGATTCCCCCACCCCCCTCCGAGCGGCCGGACCATGACACGCAGATGGTCGAACAGGGCCGCTTCTGTCTGGCCCGGTGCACCTGCGGCTGGCGCGGGCCGGCGCGCAGAGCCCGTAGCCAGGCACGGGCGGACGCTGCGGGGCACATGGCCGGGGACTAGGGCCTAGAGCGGCAGCAGCTCGTCGATCAGGGTGCGGTCGCGGTACTGCGTCAGACGGCTGCGGGCCGCGGCCGGGGAGAGCCACAGGATGCGGTCCACCTCGTCGTTCGGGGTGAAGTGGCCCCGGATTGCCTCGGCCGCCCAGTAACGGACCCTCTTGGGGCGGCCGTTGGCCATGTAGCGGACGGTGGCCAGCTCGGTTCCGGGCTCGGCGGTGTAGCCGGTCTCCTCCTCGACCTCGCGCAGCGCGGCGGCGAGGGCGTCCTCCTCGCGCTTCACCTTGCCCTTGGGATGCGACCAGTCGTCGTACTTCGGCCGGTGCACCAGGCAGATCTCGAGGTCGCCGTCGATCGGTGAGCGGCGCCACAGGACGCAGCCGGCCGCCTGGACCACGGAGTCGTCGTCATCGGGACGGGTCATGTGCTCACCGCCTGCTTCTGCCAGCACTGCTGGAACGCGAACCTGGCCGCCTCCACCTCGTGTCGCTGGTCGGCGTGCAGGACGCCCAGGGCGTAGGCGGTGGCCGGGGCGATGCGGGGGGTGCGGGCCGCCGCGGCGGCGGCGGACGCGGCCTCCGAGGCGTCCCGGTGCCGGTCCAGGCACTGGCCCGCCGTCAGGAGCCGTACGTCCACCGAGGAGGTCAGGACCTCGCGGGCGTAGCGGTGCAGGCGCAGCAGCAGGCGGACCTGGTGCCAGGGGGCGTCCTGGGGGTGCGGGGAGGGGTCCGGGGAGAGGCCGTGGACGAGGGCCTCGGCGTTGTAGGGGTGGCCCGCGGCGACCAGGGGGAGGGCGGCCACGGCGTCCTCCAGGCGCTCCTGGGCCGCTGCGGCCAGGGGGCGCAGGTCGGTGCCGCCGGCCGTCGCCGTCAGGGGGACCTCGCTCGCCAGGACGGCGATGCTGTCGGCGACCGCGTGGAAGCGGGAGGAGCCGAGGGCCTGGAGGGCCGTCGAGTGGGCCCGGGTGCGGGCGAGGGTGAGCTGGCGGTCCAGGAGCGCGCCCGCCTTCGCCGCGCCCACGGTGAGGTTGCCGCGGTCCGGGGCGGGCGCCGGGCCGGGGGACGGGGCGGTGCCGACGGGGCGCGGTTGCGCCGGGAACACCGCCCCCGACAGCCTGTGCAGCGCCAGCAACAGCCGTTCCAGGCGGGACTCGTAGGCGTGCTCCATGCCCAGGGTGCCGGAGAGCCAGGCCAGTTCGGGGCGGAGCGACTCCGACCAGTCGGCGTCGAGGGCGGGGCGGAAGGTGTGGAGGCTGGCGCTGATGCGGCGGACCGAGCGGCGCAGGGCCCGGGCCGCGTCGACCGGTTCCTCCGCGCCCGCCGCCGCACCGCCGGAGTCGCGGTGCTGGCGCAGGGCGCGGAGGAACTCCGTGGCCTGGGACCGCAGGTAGCCCGCGAGGGCGTCCCCGGTGGCAGGCCCGACGTGCCCGGACAGGGGATCCGTCGGTTCAAGGTGTTGCTGTGCCACGCCGGCGCCTCCGGGCGTCTATGAGCATCTCCTGGACGTTGCGCAGGGGTTGGCCGTCCGCGTCCGTGGCGTGCCGGGTCCACTCGCCGTCCGGGCCGAGGTGCCAGGACGCGGTGGTGTCGGACATGCCGGTCTCCAACAGCCGGTTCAGCGCTGCCCGGTGGGCCGGGTCGGTGACGCGGACCAGTGCCTCTATCCGGCGGTCGAGGTTGCGGTGCATCATGTCGGCGCTGCCGATCCACACCTCGGGCTCGCCGCCGTTGCCGAAGGCGAAGACGCGGGAGTGTTCGAGGAACCGGCCGAGGATCGAGCGGACCCGGATGTTCTCCGACATGCCCGCGACGCCCGGCCGGATCGCGCAGATGCCGCGCACCCAGACGTCGACCGGCACGCCCGCCTGGGACGCGCGGTAGAGCGAGTCGATGAGCGCCTCGTCCACCATCGAGTTGACCTTGATGCGGATGAAGGCCGGGCGTCCTGCGCGGTGGTGCTGGACTTCCTTGTTCACGCGGGAGATCAGGCCGTCGCGAAGGGACTTGGGGGCCACCAGGAGGCGGCGGTAGGTCTCGCGGCGGGAGTAGCCGGACAGCCGGTTGAACAGGTCGGAGAGGTCCGCGCCCACCTGCGGGTCGGCGGTGAGCAGGCCGAGGTCCTCGTACAGCCGTGCCGTCTTCGGGTGGTAGTTGCCGGTGCCGACGTGGCTGTACCGCCGTAGCGTGTCGCCCTCCTGACGGACCACCAGGGACAGCTTGCAGTGGGTCTTCAGGCCGACCAGGCCGTAGACGACATGACAGCCCGCCTCCTCCAGCTTGCGCGCCCACTTGATGTTGGCGTGCTCGTCGAAGCGGGCCTTGATCTCGACCAGGACGAGGACCTGCTTGCCGGCCTCGGCGGCGTCGATGAGGGCGTCGACGATGGGGGAGTCGCCCGAGGTGCGGTACAGGGTCTGCTTGATGGCGAGGACGTCCGGGTCGTCGGCCGCCTGCTGGAGGAAGGCCTGCACGGACGTCGAGAAGCTGTCGTAGGGGTGGTGCAGCAGCACGTCACGGGTACGCAGGGCGGCGAAGATGTCCGGCGCGGACGCCGACTCGACCTCGGCCAGGTCGCGGTGGACGCCCGCGATGAACTTGCGGTACTTCAGCTCGGGGCGGTCCAGGCCCGCGATGCGGAAGAGGCCGGTGAGGTCGAGGGGGCCGGGCAGCGGGTAGACCTCCGCCTCGGAGATCTTCAGCTCGCGCACCAGCAGGTCGAGCACCTCGCGGTCGATGGACTCCTCGACCTCCAGGCGCACCGGCGGGCCGAAGCGGCGCCGCATGAGCTCCTTCTCCAGGGCCTGGAGGAGGTTCTCGGCGTCGTCCTCCTCGACCTCCAGGTCCTCGTTGCGGGTGACCCGGAAGGTGTGGTGCTCCAGCACCTCCATGCCCGGGAACAGCTCCTCCAAGTGGGCGGCGATGACGTCCTCTATGGGGACGTAGCGGCCGGGGGAGGACTCCAGGAAGCGGGACAGCAGCGGCGGGACCTTGACCCGGGCGAAGTGGCGGTTGCCGTTGACCGGGTTGCGCACGATCACGGCCAGGTTCAGGGAGAGGCCGGAGATGTACGGGAAGGGGTGGGCCGGGTCGACCGCGAGGGGGGTCAGGACCGGGAAGATCTGGTGCCGGAACAGGGTGAACAGGCGGGCCTGCTCCTTCTCCTGGAGTTCGTTCCAGCGGACCAGGTGGATGCCCTCCTCCGCGAGTGCGGGGGCGACGTCCTCGTGGTAGCAGGCGGCGTGCCGGGCCATCAGCTCGCGGGAGCGGGCCCAGATCATCTCCAGCACCTCGCGGGGCTGGAGGCCGGAGGCGGAGCGGGTGGCGACGCCGGTGGCGATACGGCGCTTCAGACCGGCCACCCGGACCATGAAGAACTCGTCCAGGTTGCTGGCGAAGATGGCGAGGAAGTTCGCGCGTTCCAGGAGCGGGGTGTTCGGGTCCTCGGCGAGTTCCAGGACCCGCTCGTTGAACGCGAGCCAGCTGCGCTCCCGGTCGAGGAAACGACCCTGCGGGAGCTGGGCGGCACCGTCGACCGGGATCTCCTCGTACGCGTCGAGATCGGCGTCGAGATCGGGTTCCAGATCGGAGACGGTGGCCGACACGGTGTGCGGGCGGTGCGCGGCTATGGAGCCCACGGAGGGCTGCACGTGCTGGACCTCTGCCTGGGCGTTCGACTGGCTCATGGACCCATTCTTCCGCGCCAGGAGCGAAACGGGCGCGTCGGATGCAGCGAGCGGGAGCACGGCGGCGACCGGGGCGTCCCCGTTCCCCGCGGACCCCTCGGGCGGCGGCGAAGGCTCTGGCTCGGCGGGCTTCATTCGGTGAGCCTCGCAAGCCTGTCTGAACCAACGGTTACGGCGACATGGCGTGCGGGATATCGCGGGACGGCTCCCGGGGTCCGGGAAGCGGGCGGGGCGGCCCGGAGGTGGGGTGGGGCAGGGGTGCTCCGGGCCCGGATCGCACGGCCTACCGCCCTGGGCGTGCGTGCCGCGTGGCGGTGTGGGGGTGGGGGAGGGGTGCCTTTCCGTTGTGGGCCGTCGGTCCGCGTGTTGCCGGTTGTGGGTCGGGGTCTCGTCGTTCGGTCGTCGGGTGTGGTGGTCCGTCTGCGGCCGGTCTGTCGGGTCGGGGTGACCTGTGGGGGCGCCGGGAGTGTCGGGCGCAGGGGCGGCTGGGTGCGGGTCGGCGCCCCTTGGATGGGGGTTGCCGGTCCGCCGTCCTGTTCGTCGTTCGGTCGGGAATGGGTGGGGGCGGCGGGCGGGCCGGGGTGGGCGAGTCGGTCGGGGCGGCTGGGCTCGGGGCGGGTGCGGGGAGGTCAGGGGGTGCGGCGGTGCAGGGTCCAGAAGGCCGTGAGGGTGGCGAGAGCGGCGGTGGTGAGGAGCAGGCCCGTCTCGGTGAGGTGGGCGGGCCAGAAGCCGGTGGTGGGGCGGCGGTGCTCCAGGGCCCGGTTGAGGAGCGTCATCACGGCAACCGAGACGGCGAGGGCGGGCAGCGGGCGGCCCAGCAGCAGCCCGGTGAGCGTGCCGACGGCGAGCGCGCACAGGGCGTACGCCACCACCAGCGGACCGTGGTCGGCGAACACGTCGTTGAAGTGGAGGTCGTCGCCCATCAGATCCCGGTGCGCCGACCAGGCCCAGCGGTACACCGGGACGAACGCGGCCCCGCCGACGAGCAGTGCCAGCGCGGGCAGCGCGAGCTTGGCGGCCAGCCAGCGCGCCGGGGAGACACCCTGCGACCAGGCAAGCCGCGCCGTGCCGCTCTCCAGCTCACGGCCGATGAGGGCACCGCCCGCCCAGGCGGCGACGACCCAGAAGCCGTAGTACATGAAGGTGCTGATCCAGCCCATGGACTCGCTGTACGCGTGCCAGGCCCCGATGCCGCACATGCTCCCGTCCCTGGGGCACGCGTCGAGGGTCTCGTGCACGGAGACCGCGGTGACCTCGGTGAGCCACACCAGGCAGCCGACGCAGCCGAGGACGAAGACGCCCCACACGATCAGCGCCGTGCGGTGCAGCCGCAGCATGCTCCGGGCGAGCCCCGTCGACAGGGCGGCCGGGCCGCTCATCCGGTGGCCCCCCGTCGGCGCAGGAGGGCGAACGCGAGGGCGACGGCCACGGCGGTGAGGGCGAGCAGGACGCCGGTCTCCAGCAGTTGGCGGGGCCAGTAGTCGGGGGACGGCAGGTACTCGCGGGTGAAGCGGACGACGTCGTGCCGGGCGAGGCAGGCTTTGTCCGCGTAGCACCCCGGGTCATCGACCTCGGCGCCGCTGGAGGTGATCGCGTGGCTGCGGGAGTGCAGCTCCGGCTGCTGGTAGCGGCCCTGGAAGGGCCAGTGGTTGCCGCGGAAGGCGTAGACCAGGAAGTACGCGAACCCGCTGAAGGCGAGTGCGGGCAGGGTGCGGCGGACGGCGAGGCCGATGAGGGTGCCGAGGGCGAGGCCCAGCAGGGGCGCGGCGACGGTGGCCGGTCCGAGGGAGAAGTACACGGAGCGGGGACCGATGCCGGCGATCAGGAGGTTGCCGTGGGCGGACCACAGCCGCAAGTACAGCAGGGTGAGCACCCCGGTGCCCAGGACGACGAAGGCGGCAGGCACGGCGAGCTTCGCGGTGAGCCAGCGGGCCGGGGAGACCGACTGGGTCCAGGCGAGCTGAGCGGTGCCGCTCTCCAGTTCACGGGCGGTCAGCGGACCGCCGGCGAACAGGGCGACGGCGAAGGAGGCCAGGGTGATCAGGGCGTTCGGGTCGTAGAAGAGGTCGTTGAACGTGCCCGAGGTGAAGTAGAGCAGCGTGTCGGGGGAGTAGGCGGCTTCCAGGAGGCCGCCGTAGCCGTACCTCTCCAGCTGCCCTGCGGTGGCGTCGGCGCCGGGGCCGGTCAGCCACAGCAGCAGGCCGGCGGTGAACGCCACGAAGGCGAGCCAGATCCACAGGGCGGTGCGGTGCAGACGCAGGACGGTGCGGATGAGGCCGCGGGGTGCGCGTCGTACGGCGGGGGAAGCGGGCGCCTGGTCGAGGGTCGCGGTGCTCATGCGGTCACCGCCTCGGCGGTCGCCGTGGTGCCCGGGGTGAGCAGTGCGGGGGCCTCGGGGGCGCGGAGATGGGCGAGCAGCAGTTCCTCCAGGGAGGGCTCCTCGGTCGCCCAGCCCTCGCCGACCGGGCCGTCCCGGCGGATCAGGGCGGTCAGGCCGCGGCCGGCGGTACGGGACTCGATCACCGTGTGCGGGGCCAGGTCGGCGGGGGTGCCGCGACCGGTGACCAGGGTGTGCGCGGTGAGCAGGTCGTCGATGCCGCCGCCGAGCCGGACCCGGCCGCCGCCCAGGAGCAACAGGTGGTCGCAGGCGTCGGCGAGCTCGGCGACGATGTGCGAGGACATCAGGACGGTGGTGCCGTGCTCGGCGGCGTCCGCCATCAGGGTGCCCATCAGCTCGTGCCGGGCGAGCGGGTCGAGGTCGGCCATCGGTTCGTCGAGGAGCATCAGGTCGGGCCGCTTGCCGAGGGCGAGGGCGAGCGCGACCCGGGTGCGCTGGCCGCCGGAGAGCCCGCGGATGCGGGACTTCGGGTCCAGGCCGCCCTGTTCGACGACCCGGGCGGCGCGGGCGGCGTCCCAGCGGGCCGGGTTGAGCTCGGCGCCCATGCGCAGGGTCTCGGTGATGGTCAGCTGCGGGTACAGCGGCTTGTTCTGGGCGAGGTAGGCGACCCGGTCGCGGGCCTCGCCGGGCGCGCCGCCGAGGACGGTGAGCGTGCCGGAGGTGGGCCGCAGCAGACCGGCGGCCAGCGCGAGGAGCGTGGACTTGCCGGCGCCGTTGGGGCCGACCAGTGCGCTGATGCGGCCCGTGGGCAGCCGGAAGGAGCAGCCGTCGAGTGCGGCGGGCCGCCTGCCGTACCGCTTGCCCAGGCCGGACGCCTCAAGGGCGACGGCCGGGGTGGTGCTGGAACTCACTGGTCCCCCTTCGGGAAATGCTCGTCGAGTACGGCGGTGAAGAAGGCGTCGGCGTCCTCGCGCCCGAGTCCGGCCGCCCGGGCCCGCCTGGCCCAGTCGTCGAGTTCGGCGCGCAGGGGCGTGTCGGCCGTGTGGGCGCCGAGGGTGCGGCGGACGAAGGTGCCGAGGCCGCGGCGGGCCTCGACCAGGCCCTCGCGTTCCAGTTCGCGGTACGCCTTGAGCACGGTGTTCGGGTTGATGGCGGTGGCCTCCACGACCTCGCGGGCCGTGGGGAGCCGGTCCCCCGGTTCGAGGAGGCCGAGCCTGAGGGCCTGTTTGGTCTGCTGGACGATCTGCACGTAGGTGGCGACGCCGGAGCGCCGGTCGATGCGGTACTCGACCACGCGGACAACCACCCTTTCACTAATTGAGTAGTGAAAGGGTGGTGGAAGGGGGTCGGGAAAGTCAAGCGAGCTTTCCTCGTCGCCGCGTGAACCGGTCGGCGGGGGTCGTCCGATGGAGGGGTGTGAGGGAAACGAGAAGCGACGGGGATCTGCTGCGGGCCATCGCGGCGGACGGCGACCGGCGCGCCTTCGAGGAGCTGTACCGGCGGTACGCGCCCTGGCTGCTCGCCCGGCTGCGGGGGCGCTGTGCGGACGCGGGCCTGGTCGACGACGTCGTACAGGAGACGTTCCTCGCGGTGTGGCGGGGGACCGCGCGCTACCGCGAGGAAGGTGACGTGGCGGGGTGGCTGTGGCGCATCGGCTCGCGGCGGCTGATCGACGCGCTGCGGGGGGACGGGGCGCGGGGACGGCTCCGGCAGGCCCTGTCCCGGCTGCGGCACCGGGACGAGGTGTCCGCGGAGGAACGCGTGCTCGCGGGGGTGGAGCACGGGGATCTCGCGGGCGCCCTCGTTGGGCTCTCACCGGAGCTGCGGGCGGTGCTCCAGGCCACGGTCATCGACGGCCTCACCACCCGAGAGGCCGCCGTCCTGCTGGGCATCCCGCCCGGCACCGTCAAGACCCGGGCGATGCGGGCCCGCAAACAGCTGAGGGAGGCACTCGCGTGAACACCGACGAACGACTGCGGGGCGCTGTGCGGGGACGGGTGCGGGTTCGGTCGCACAGCTCGGTGCGGGGCTCGGCGCAAGGCCGGCTTTCGGTTGGGTGGCTCGGGTCGGTGCGGGATCGGGTCCATGGCCCGGCGCGGGACCGGTTTTCGGTTCGGTCGCTCGGTTCGGTGCGGGATCGGGTGCAGGGCTTGGCACAGGGCCGGGTCCGCGGTGTCCGGCGTACCGGGCGGGTCCGGCTTTCGGTTCGGTCGCTCGGGGATCGGGGGCGGGGCTTGACGCAAGGCCGGCTCTTGGTTCGGTCGCTCGGGTCGGTGCGGGACCGGCTTCCGGTTCAATCGCCCGGCTCGGCGCAGGGGCTACCGCGGGGGTCGGCTCTGGAGCGGGTGCGGGGCAGGGCCTGGGGGCGGCCGGCGGGCCGGGGTCCGGGACGGCTGCGGGGCCCGGTGCCGCACGCACCGCAGGGTTCATCCCGAGGCCCGGATCAGAACCGGCCGCAGGGACCGGCGTACCGACGAGTGGAGGAGGTGGCGGCATGACCTGGCATGTGGCCGAAGACGATCTGCGGGCCTACGCCCGGGGCGAGTTGGCCGCCCCCCTGCTCTGGTCCGCCGACACCCATCTCGCCGCCTGCGCCGAGTGCCGGGCGCTGCTCGCCGGGGTCGACCCGGTGGCGCTGGACGCCGGGTGGGAGCGGCTGGACGCCGAGCTGGACGTGCCCCGGCCGGGGTGGCTGGAGTCGCTGCTGACCCGGGTCGGGATCGCCGACCACACCGCGCGGCTGCTCGCGGCCACGCCGGTGCTCAGGCGCTCCTGGCTGGCGGCCGTGGTGTTCCTGCTGCTGGCGACGGTGGGCGCGGTGCACACGACCGAGTCGCCGACCCTGTTCCTGGCTCTGGCCCCGCTGCTGCCGCTGGTCGGCGTCGCGCTGTCCTACGGTCCGGCGCTCGACCCGACCTACGAGATGACGGTCGTCGCGCCCACCCACGGCTTCCGCCTGCTGATGATCCGGACGCTCGCCGTCCTGGTCGCGGGCCTCGGCCTCAACGGGATCGCCACCCTCGCCCTGCCCGGCTACGGCCTGCGCGCCCTGGCCTGGCTGCTGCCCGCGCTCGCCCTGACCGCGACCGGACTCGCCCTCACCCCGAGGCTCGGCCCGGTCCTCGCGCCCTCCCTGGTCGGCGGCGCCTGGATCGCCGTGATGCTGGCCGCGCAGGCCGCACAGCAGGCGCAGACCGATGCCCTCGCCCCCTTCACAGCGGCCGGACAGGGCGTCGCCGGGGCGGTGACCGCGCTCGGCACCGGCCTGCTCTTCCTCCTCCGCGACCGCTTCGACCTCTTCAACGGGAGCGCCGGATGACCGCCGCAGAGCCGCGTGCCCTCTCCGTCACCGTCTCGACCTCTTCGACGGGAGCTGCGGATGACCGCCGCAGAGCCGCGCCTCCTCCTTCACCGTCTCGAACTCCGCAACGGGAGCGCCGGACGACCGCCACAGGGCCGCGCCTCCTCCTCCGTCACCGTCTCGAACTCCGCAACGGGAGCCCCGCATGACCGACACCGTCTCCGCCTCCGGGCTCCATCTCCGCTACGGCGGCACCCGCGCCCTCGACGACGTGGGGCTGCGGCTGTCCCCGGGGGTGACCGGGCTGCTCGGGCCCAACGGGGCCGGGAAGACCACCCTGCTCAGGGTGCTCGCCACCGCCGTGCCCCCCGACCGGGGCTCCTTCACCGTCCTCGGCCATGACCCGGGCAGCTCGCGGGGGCGACAGCAGGTCCGGCGCTCGCTCGGCTATCTGCCGCAGAGCCCGGGATTCCACCCGGACTTCAGCGCCTTCGAGTTCGTCGACTACGTGGCGATCCTCAAGGAGCTCACCGACCGCACCGCACGCCACCGCGAGGTGCGGCGCGTACTGGAGGAGGTCGACCTCGGGGACGTGCGCGGGAAGCGCATCAAGAAGCTGTCCGGCGGGATGCGGCAGCGGGTCGCGCTGGCCGCCGCCCTCGTCGGCGACCCCGGTTTCCTCGTCCTCGACGAACCGACCGTCGGCCTCGACCCCGAACAGCGCATGCGGTTCCGGGAGTTGATCGCGCAGGCCGGAGAGGGGCGGACCGTGCTCCTGTCCACCCACCAGACCGAGGACGTGGCGATGCTCTGCCACCGTGTCCTGGTCATGGCCCACGGCCGCATCCTCTTCGCGGGCACCCCCGCCGAACTGACCGCACGCGCAGCCGGCCGGGTGTGGAGCAGCACGGAACGCGCCCCGGACGCCAAGGCGGGCTGGCGCACCGGCACCGGGTCCTTCCGCAACGTCGGCGACCCGCCCGCCGGCGCCGATCTCCTCGAACCCACCCTGGAGGACGGCTACTTGCTCACCCTGGACGACGTGGCCGCGGAGGTGGCGACCGCATGAGCCTGGCGACGGAGACGGTGGCCGAGTCCACCGCCGTACCCGAGGACGACCCGCGACGGGCCAGGGCGGCCGTGTTCGCGCTCGCCCGCTTCGAGGCACGCGACCTGCTGCGCTACATCCCGGTGCTGGCGACGCTCGTGCTGTACGTCGGCTGGACCGCCTGGACGCTGTTCCACCAGCAGGACGGCATGGAGGCCTTCCCGGCCCTCCAGGACGCCGACCGGGACACCCAGAGCGGCCCACTGCTGCTGGGGATCGCCCTGTTCGTGTGCGTCAACCGGTGCACGCTGCGCTCCCGCAGGCGCGGCACCGACCGGCAGTTCGACGTACTGGTCATGGAGCCGTGGCGGCGGACGGTCGCGCATGTGCTGTCGGTGGTGCCCTTCGCCGTCCTCACCGCGCTGGTCGTGCTCGGCGAGTTCACCCGGCAGGCCCTCAGGCCGGGTGCGGTGGGCCACGGCTCACCCGCCGAACTGGCCGTCGGCCCCCTGTACGTGCTGCTGTGCGGCGTGCTCGGGGTGCTGCTGGCCCGGCTGGTCCCGTCCACGTTCGCGGCACCGATCGGCGTGATCGCGCTCTTCGTCCTCAGCGTGTTCCTCTCCGCGGGCACCGCCGACGCGCAGTGGTCGCGGTGGCTGTCGCCGATCGTGGACGAGACCAGCAACAACACGGTGCTCCCGGCGGACCTCGTCGGCCGCCCGGCGGCCTGGCACGCGCTGTACCTGACGGGGCTGGTCCTGCTGCTCGCCCTTGTCGCGGTCCTGGTGAGCGGGGGCCGGACGCGGTTGCTGAAGGCCGGCACGGCGGGAGCGCTCGCGCTGACGGTGGCCGGCGCGGTGGGCCAGTCCGGAGGCGTGTCACCGGAGTTGGCCGCCGCCCGCGAACAGGCCTCGGTCGCCCCGCAGCGGGACCAGTCGTGCGTACGGCACGGCGGCTCGACGTACTGCGCCTTCCCCGAGTGGACCGGCCGGACGGGCGACTGGGCGGGGGTCGTGGACCGCGTCCAGGCCCTGGCCGGCGGTACGGCCGCCCGGCAGCCCCTTCTCGTACGGCAGCGGATCGACGCCCGTTACGGACTGAGCGGTGACGCGGCGATCGAACCGCTCACCGCGCCGCACCAGGTGACCGTGGGCAGCCGGTGGGGCGGCAACCGGGTCCCCGAGTTCGCGGTCGCCGTCGCCTATGTGCTGGTCGCCGGTGACGAGTCGAAGGGCGGTGAACTGTGCGACGGCCGGGTGGTCACCGCGATGTGGCTGGCCCTGGGCCGGGACTCCGACCCGATGGCCGACCTCGCCAACGTGCGGCTGGACGACAGCGTGACCGGGTCGGCGTACGTCCTCGCCCCGACCAGCGGGCTGTCCATGACGGCCGGACAGACCGATGTCGTACGGGAGTTGCTGGGGCGGCCGCGCGCCGAGGTGACGGCTTCCGTCCAGCGGCACTGGAGCGAGCTGACCGCGCCGGGGGTCTCGACGGCCCAGGTCGCCCGGATGCTGGGGACCGAGGTGCCGAAGGGGGCGGACGACTGTGCGCAGGAGTGACGGAGGCACCCGGTGGGAGCTGGTGGTTGCCGTGGCCCGCGCGATGCCGTGGCGGGCGGTCGGTACCGGAGCGGTCGCCGGCCTGCTGATCGTCGCGCTGCCGCGGCTGCTGTCCGGGACCCCCGACGCGTGGCTCGGCCTCACCCTTCTCCGGGCCGCCGCCCTCGCCTTCGCCCTGGGCCTGGCCTTCCTGCTGGACGACCCGGCCCGCCGGCTCACCTCCCCTGTTCCCACCCGGCGTTGGGTGCGCAGCGGGCTGCGGGTCGCGCTGGCCGCACCGGTCGCCGCGCTGGGGTGGGCGGCGGCGCTGGCCCTGCTGCCGAAGGACGCGCGGCCCCCGGTGGGCGCGGTCACCCTGGAAGCGGCGGCCACGGCCGTCCTCGCGCTGGCGGCCGCGGCGGTGGCGGTGCGCTTCACCGACGAACCCGAACCCGGACCCTCGGTGGCGGCCGGCTTCCTGACCCTCGCCCTCCTCGCCCCCCTCCTGCTCCCCACCCGCTGGGACCTGTTCGTCCCGGTGGGGGACCCGAACTGGCAGGCGGCACACACGCGATGGGCGGTGCTCCTGGTGAGCGCGGCCGCACTGTGGACGGCCTGCACACCGGAGCCGGTACGACGCCTCGGACCGCGGCCTGCCGCCTGATCCCGCGCGCTCTCGCTCTCACGTCTCCGCGCGGTACATCAGATCCGTACACCGTCGCCAAGAACACCGTCAGGACCGTCGGCCAGGAGTTCGTCGAGGACGCCGTCGAAGCCGTCAAGCACGTCGACGGCGCCTCCGAGGCGGCCAGGAAACCCGACCCGGACGACCAGCGCAGTCTGCAGCGGCCTTCGTGGGCCGGACCAGCCGAGGTCGATGACGAGGTCGCCTTCGCCGGCGTATCGACCGCCAACCCATCAAGGGAGCCTGGGAGATCCTCCCCGACGGGACCAAGGGAGGATGGACGCCGAACCCCGCCGGCCAACTGCCCCAAGGATGGACCCGATGAGTCGTCTCGTTCCCGACCGCTTCGAGGTCCGCGCCTTCAACGGTGACCGGCAAGCCGACGCCGTCCTGCGCTGGGAGGGCGACGACCGCGACCACGACTACACCGTGACCGTCGAGGGCCCCTGGGGGCAGGTCTCCGGCAGAGCGGGTGACTGTTTTGAGGCGCTCGTCCGCGTCCGCGAGCAGCTCGAACCCCAGGGATGGCTGCTGGGCGTCAACGGCTCCCGACGCGACACCTGGCCCTCCGGGATGTGCCGTGGCATGGGCGGTTTCCAGGTGTACCGCCTCACCCCGTTCACGCGTCTCACCAACGCCGACCGCATCCTGACCTTCCATCCCGCCCCCCGCGAGACGTTGGCCACCATCGCCGAGCAGATCGCCTTCGAGAAGGAGTGGAGCCCGTCCCCGTGACCGCTTCGACCGGCTCCGCGCCCGCCGTCCCGCCGGTCACCACGGCCCTGCGCGCCCAGGCCGCCCGGCAGCGCACGACCCGTCTCCTTCACCTGTCCGGCCACCACCTGGAGGCCGGCAACCCGGCACCGGCGCTCGACGCCCTCGGCACGGGACTGACGAACGCACCGGCAGACGAGCGACTGTGGAACGAACTCCTGCGCGCCACGCACGCCACGGGCGACACGGCCAGGCTCGAATCGGCGGCAGCAGCGCTCGTCGCCCGCCGTCACGAGCTCAGTGGCGGCGCCCGGGGCCTCCCGCCCCGCACCGAGGCGCTCCTCGACAAGCTCCTGCCGGCCTGGCGTGAGGCCCCGGGCATCGCCGACTGACTCCCCGTGCGCTCAGCCGCGGGTCCGCCCCGTCACGTCTCCGTGCGGTACATCAGATCCGTCTCGTACGTCGTGAAGCCGAGCCGTTCGTACACCGAGACCGCCGCCTTGTTGTCGGCGTCGACGTAGAGCATCGCGGTCGGCAGGCCCTGGGCGGCGAGGTGGCGCAGGCCGATCGTGGTGAGGGCCTTGCCGAGGCCGCCGCCCTGGGTGCCGGGGCGGACCCCGAGGACGTAGACCTCGCCGAGCTGTTCCGCCGCGTGCACCTTGGTCCAGTGGAAGCCGACCAGTTCGCCGTCCCGGAAGGCGAGGAAGAAGCCCGCGGGGTCGAACCAGGCCTCGGCCTTGCGGTCGTCGAGGTCGCGCTGGGTCAGGGACCCCTGCTCGGGGTGGTGGGCGAACGCGGCCGCGTTCACCGCGAGCCAGGCGGTGTCGTCCTCGCCGGGGACGAAGGCGCGGACCGTCACGCCCGCCGGGAGCACCGGGTCGGGCAGCTCCAGACCGGCCAGGGGGCGCCGCATCTGCCGTAGCTCACGGAAGAGGGTGAGGCCGAGGACCTGGGCGAGATGGCGGGCGGCGCTGTGGCCGCCGTGGGCCCACACCCGCAGCCGCTTGCCGGAGGCGGCGAGGAGCGCCGAGCCCAGGGCGCGGCCGTGACCGTGGCCGCGGTGGGCGGGGTGCACGACCAGTTCCGCCGCCGGTGCCTCCACCGGGTCGGTGTCCTCCAGCTGGGCGTATCCGGCCAGTTCGTCGCCGACGTGCAGCAGCAGATGGGACACGCCCTCGCGGACGCCGCCCCTGAGCTGCAACCTGCCCTGTTCGGACACCGCTTGTTGGCCGTCGGCCTCGGCGGCCTCGGCCAGGAGTCCGAGGACCGCCTCGGTCTGTTCCGGCGAGAGCGCCGAAAGGGTCTCGATGGAGCGGGAGATGCCGGGGCGTGCGATGTCGTCGCTGGTCATGGCTACGAGGGTAAGGGGAGGTGCACGCAAAGCGGCGGCAAAGAAGCAACCAGGATGTAACCACGAACCCTCTGTCGCGCTACGCGCGTTGACCCTAGGCTGCGCCGGACGGGGGCCACTCTCACATCCGGATTCAGGGGGGCGTATGCCAGCCAAGTCCCAGCAGCAACAGCGCCGCAGACGTACGTACCGACTCGTGGCCGCGGCCGCCGGGCTCGCCACCGCCGGGGCCCTCGCCGCAGCGCTGCCCGCGGGCGCGCACGACAGCCACCACGGCAAGCCGTTGCCGAGCCGCTACCAGGACGTCCAGCTGCTGTCCTTCAACGACCTGCACGGCAACCTGGAGCCGCCGTCCGGCTCCTCCGGCCGGGTCACCGAGCTCCAGGCGGACGGGACGACGAAGACGATCGACGCGGGCGGTGTCGAGTACCTCGCCACCCATCTGCGCGAGGCCCGCAAGGGCAACGCCTACTCGGTCACCGCCGCCGGCGGTGACATGGTCGGCGCGTCCCCGCTCATCTCGGGTCTCTTTCACGACGAGCCCACCATCGAGGCGCTGAACAAGCTCGACCTCGACGTGACGAGTGTCGGCAACCACGAGTTCGACGAGGGCGCCCGCGAACTGGGCCGGCTCCAGAACGGCGGCTGCCACCCCACCGCCGGCTGCTACACCGACGAGGAGTTCGAGGGCGCCGACTTCCCCTATCTCGCCGCGAACGTCCTGGACGAGAAGACCGGCAAGCCGATCCTCAAGCCCTACTGGGTGTGGAAGAAGAAGGACGTCAAGGTCGGCTTCATCGGCGTCACCCTGGAGGACACCCCCGGTGTCGTCTCCGCCGAGGGCGTCAAGGGCCTGAAGTTCAAGGACGAGGTCGAGACGATCAACAAGTACGCCCGCGTGCTCCAGAAGCAGGGCGTGAAGTCGATCGTGGCCCTCATCCACGAGGGCGGAGCCCCGGCCTCCGCCTCCTACAACTACGACTGTGACGCGCCCGGCGCCGGCGACGGCATCTCCGGACCGATCGTCGACATCGCCAAGAACATCTCGCCGTCCGTGGACGCGCTGGTCACCGGCCACACCCACGCGGCCTACGTGTGCACGATCGACGACCCGGCGGGCAACCCGCGCATGGTCACCTCGGCGGCCTCCTTCGGCCGGCTCTACACGGACACGACGCTGACGTACGACCGCTTCACCGGCGACATCGCCCGTACGGCCGTGAAGTCGGCGAACCACGTGGTCACCCGGACCGTCGCCAAGGCGCCCGACATGACCGAGCTGATCGGCAAGTGGAACACGCTCGCGGCGCCCATCGGCAACCGCCCGGTCGGTTACATCTCCGCCGACGTCCCGAGCACCGGCACCGAGTCCCCGATGGGTGACCTGATCGCCGACGCGCAGCTCGCGTACGGCAGGTCGCTCGACCCCGGGACCGATCTCGCGCTGATGAACCCCGGCGGGGTGCGGGCGGGCCTGACCTACGCGGCCAAGGGCACCGAGGGCGACGGCGTGGTGACCTATGCCGAGGGCTTCACCGTGCAGCCGTTCTCCAACACCGTGAACCTCCAGGACTTCACCGGCGCCCAGCTGATCAAGGTGCTCCAGGAGCAGGTGAGCGGGACCAACGCGGCCTCGCCGAAGATCCTGCTGCCGTCGGCCGGCCTCACCTACACGCTGGACCTGACGAAGACCGGCGCGGACCGGATCGTCGTCGACTCCGTGAGGCTGAACGGCGCTGCCGTCGACCCGGCGGCCACCTACCGCGTCGCCACCAACAGCTTCCTCGCGGGCGGCGGCGACGGCTTCACCACCCTGGGCCAGGGCACCAACGACCTCGTCGGCGGCGACGACCTCGCCGCTCTCGTGGCGTACCTGACGGCCAACTCCTCGGCGAGCAGCCCGATCGCGCCGCCGGCCGCGAACCGGATCACGATCGTCCGGTAGGACCACCGACCGCACCGCACCGCACGCAGCACTCCCCGGCCCCGCCGACCACCCACCGCCTCACCGGGCGGTGGCGTCGGCGGGGCCTTTTCATGTCCGTCCGTAAATTCTGTGTCAGCCTTTCGATTCTCAGGCGATGCACATCCAGTCTTATTGAGGTCTAAGGCGAAATGGCCTTTTTTGGCTGCGGGAATGCCGTAACGTTTTCCATGTCGAAAGCGAACGACACAAACGCAAAGGAGAGCACGCCGAAGTGTCGTTCGGTCATCGGCAAGGGTTGACACAGAATTTACTGACGTAAATCAAACTCGTTCACAGAAAAGGATTCGGATATGAGCTTTCACAAGATCGTCCCCGTGAAGAAGGCCGCCAAGCCCGCCCCGGGCCCGAAGAAGAAGGCGCACAAGAAGGCCGCGCCGAAGCGCCGCCCGGTCGCCCACAAGGGCTGACTCGGAATGCCGCGAGGCGGGGTCACCGGTCGCGAGCACGTCTCGCACCGGGGCCCCGCCTCGGCCGTCCCCGCGGCCCGGGACCGCCGTACCTGAAAGGGAGTCGTCATGAGGGAAGTCCGCGAGGCCTTCCGCTGTTTCTGGCCGCTGACCCACGGCGACCGCAGGTGGCTGGCGGCGATCGTCGTGTGCGTGGTGGTGTCCGCGCTCGCCGAGACCGCCGCGATCCTGCTGTTCGCGGAACTCACCGACACCGCCCTGAAGGCCGGTTCGCTCGCCGCCTTCTGGGGCCCGGCCGGCGCCTGGCTCGCCGTGGCCGCGCTCGGCGCACTCGTCGGCTACCTGGGGAACTCGCTCGCGACCTGGACCGCGGAGAGATTCGTGCTGCGACTGCGTGCGAAGGTCTTCCGGCACATCCAGGACCTGCCCCCGCACTTCTTCCAGCAGCACCGCCACGGCGACCTGGTCGAACGCCTCACCGGTGACGTCGAGGCCATCGAGCAGATGGTCGTGTCCGGCGTCGTCGGCACGGTCGCCGCCGTCTTCTCGGCGCTCTTCTACTCGGCCGCCGCCCTGTACCTGCGCTGGGACCTGGCGCTCGCCACCTTCGTCCTCGCGCCCCTGTTCCTGTTCGCCGCCCGCCGCTTCGCCGGCCGGATCAAGGAGGCCGCACAGGACGAGCGGGTCGCGGACGGCGCGATCACCTCCGTCGTGGCGGAGTCCCTCGGCAACGTCGTGCTGACCCAGGCGTACAACCGCCGCCGCGACGAGGAGCGGCGCCTCGACCGCGAGGCCCGCGCCTGGATGCGGGCCTCGGTGCGCGGAGCCCGGCTCAGCGAGATGTACGAGCAGTTCGTCGAGGTCGTGGAGACGCTCTGCGTGCTCGCCGTGATCGGTGTGGGCGTCTGGGAGATCTCGGCCGACCGGATGACACTGGGCCAACTGCTCGCCTTCGCCGCCTTCATCGGCTACCTGTACCCGCCGGTGCGCAACCTCGGGCAGCTCGGCCTGACCCTCACCGCCGCCACCGCGGGTGCCCAGCGCCTGAACGAGATCCTGGACGCGCGACCGGCGGTCGGCGACCCGGCCGAACCCGTCCCCGCCTGGCCGGTCCGCGGCTGGATCGGTCTGCACGGTGTGCACTTCCGCTACCCGACCGCACACCGCGACTCCCTCACCGACGTGTCCTTCGCGGCCGCCCCCGGCGAGCTGGTGATCATCACGGGCCCGAGCGGCGCCGGCAAGTCCACCCTGTCCAAGCTCCTCACCCGCTTCTACGACCCCTCAGCGGGTGTGATCACCCTGGACGGGGTCCCGCTCCCGCACCTGGGCCTGGAGTTCCTGCGGGAGCAGATCGCCCTGCTCCCGCAGGAGACGCTGATCCTGGCCGGCACGATCCGCGAGAACATCGCGACGGGCCGGCCGGGCGCGAGCGACCAGGAGATCGAACAGGCGGCCCGCGCGGCCGCGGCCCACGACTTCATCACGGCCCTCCCCGAGGGGTACGACACCGGTATCGCCCCCGGCACGGCGGCCCTGTCCGGCGGCCAGCTCAAGCGGATCACCATCGCCCGCGCGATGCTCAGGGCGGCGCCCGTCCTCGTCCTCGACGAGCCCACGGCCGGCCTCGACTCGGTGGCCGCCCGTCAGGTGGTCCAGCCCCTGCGCCGGCTGATGTCCGGCCGCACGACCATCATGATCACCCACGATCTGAGCCTGGCCCCGGACGCGGACCGGATCCTGGTCGTGGACGACGGACGCCTGGTGGAGGCCGGCACCCACACCGAACTGGCCGCCCACCAGGGCACCTACACCCGCCTCCTCGGCCCCCTCCCGCAGGACACCATGCCCCTGCGAAGGCTGTCGAACGACACGATCAGCTTGCGGCAATGAACCAACTCCGCCCCCGTCAGCCCCGCTTGGGCCCAGTGATCGCCTCCCCGATCACGAAACCCTTGGCGGGGCCTTCGGCGATCGTGACGTCGGTGCCGTAGGGGACACGGTGAATGTCCTCCCAGTCCGCCTTGTCGGGGCGGGGCCCGGTGAAGAGGGTGACGGCACCCTGGCCGTCGTAGTCGTCGATGAGGACGTACACGGGGATGCCGACGCGGGCGTACTCGCGGCGCTTCCTGACCCGGTCGCGGTCCTGGTTGCGTGTGCCGGGGGAGACGACCTCGACGACCAACGCTACCGCTGAGGCCTTGATGCCGAGGCCTTCCTCGTCCTCGATGAGTTCGGCGTCGCGAGGAGCCACGAACCCGTCCGGAATCCACGCCTTGCGCGAATGGATGACGTTGGTGTCGTTCCAGGCGCCGTGTTCGCTGTCCTTCAGAAAGATCACAAGGGCGTCCCGAAGGCGATTGACGATCTGGGCGTGGGTGAAGCGACCGGTCGGTGACACCTCGATGGCTCCCTCGATGATCTCGGCGCGGTAGCCCTCGGGGAGTTCCATGGCCTTCCATGCCTGCCACAGGACCTCGTCCAGGTCGGGTCCGTTCAAGGATTCGGGCTGAGCCTCGGACATGGGCTTGGGCCTCTCATGCGCGAGAGCGGTCAAGGGGGCACCTCCTCATCAAGTGTGGGCCGGGTGTGCGCGGGGCACAAGCAACGCGATCACCGTAGGCAGGGGGGTGCATCTGACCAGCGGCGACGACCCTGGTTCACTCGTTCGGGGGAAGGTTGCCCGGGCGAATCAGAACGGCGTCGCCGCTGCCACGATCCGGGCCGGCAGGTACGGTGACCGGACTCTGATCTCCCAGCCCCGTCGGCGGGCGTGGCAGGTGAGGGCCAGGATGTCGAGGCTGAGGGCGGCGTCGGGGTCGGAGGGGCGGTCGGCGACGGCGTAGTGGTCGCGGTGGGAGGTCAGGGCGTCCAGGAGGGCCAGGTTGAAGCTCTCCTCGTCGCCCTCCACGAGCTGGGAGAAGAGGACCGCGGGCGGCGGCAGGAACCCCTGGTCACGGGCCTTGCCGGTGTCCCGCAGGGCCTCGTCCGTGGCGGGCACGGGATCCTCGCCGCGCAGATAGGCGTGCAGGGCCCGGCGGTAGGGGGCCGCCACGGAACGGTCCGGACCGACACGCTCCGGGCCCGCCAGGACCAGCGGCGCCAGATGCTCCCGGCGGCCCGTGATCAGCGCGAGGTGCACCGCCCGGTGCCAGGCCCCCGGCCCGGCGTCCTCGTCCCGGCAGGCGGGGTACGTCACGGTCCGGCCGTCGATCGTCACCGGCACGTCGGTGCCCGGCTCCGCCAGCGTCGTACGGAACAGGGCGGCCCCGAGCTCCGCGGCCAGCCGCAGGTTCTCCAGCTGGGCGTCGCTCGCGTCGGACGTGTGCGCGGCGCGGGTCCGGAAGAGCAGCTCCTGATAGGTGACGGCGTAGGCCAGCTCGAAGGTGGTGAGCGACTTGCCCGGCACCGGCGTGACGGCGTCCCGCGTGTACCGCTCGAACTGCTCCTCGCTGTCCGCCTCCAGCGGGCGCGGCTCCAGGGACCGCCCGAACTCCACCACTTGCGAGGTGAGTTCGGCGACCGCGTCCGGGCGGCGGTCCCGGCCGTAGGGCCCCACCCGGGGCGGTGTGGCCTTGAACCCGGTGACCAGCGCGTCCGGCAGGTAGTCGCTGTCGACGGCCGGAGGCCAGCCCTCGTCGCGGTACGCCAGCGCGGTGAGCGCGATCGGCAGGAGGGGGAGGAGACTGCCCGGTCGCGCCCCGGGTCCGGGGGTGCCGGTCAGCGGCCGCAGCAGTCGCACCACCGCCTCGTCGAACCCCTCCCGGTCGCCCGCGGTCAGCGCGCGCAGCGCCCGCAGCCCGATGCCGTACGGCTGGTCGGCGAGCTGACGGCCGGTCTCCGTCTCCCGGGCCCGGACCCGGTCGAGCGCCGCGTCGAGTGCGGCGAGCTTCTGCTCGCGGGAGGGCGGCCAGGTGGCGTCGTCGTCACCGGTGTCGCCGATGACGTACGCCATGAAGCCGTTGATCAGCTCGGTGTCGGGGTGGCCGGCGCGGCCTTGCTGGGGTGCCTCGCGGGCGAAGTGGAAGGCCTCGCCGTGCCATTGGGTCTTCTCCACGAGGATCGCCAGGCAGAAGGCGTCCAGCCACCTGGCGGCGGTGACCGGCTCCGGGGTGCCGCCCGGCTCGCGGTCGTAGACCATGCCCCAGTTGGGGTAGGTGAGGAAGACCTCGAAGTGGTCGCGCGGGAAGTACGCCGCGTAGGCCACCGCGCCGGCGGCCGCCTCGGCGGCGTCCTCCAGGACCGCCTTCGCCTCGGGGGAGTGGAGGTCGGGCGTCTCCACCGAGAGGGCGCCGAGGTACTCGACGAACTCCTGGGCGATCAGCCACCACTCCCACGCCGTCACCGGGCCGGCCTTGGACAGGGAGTGGACCTGCGAACCGATCCTGTTCGCGAAGTCCTTCCGCACCGCCGAGACGGCCGCCTCGCCGACCCGATGCCGTTCGACACGCACCATTCTTCCGCTCCCCCGTCCGGCTTCCCGATCTACCGGAACAGCCTAGAACGAGGGTCTGACACAGGGTCGGAAAGCGGACGAACAGCAGGTCAGGACGGGCTCGGCGTCCAGCCGGCCAGCCAGTCGGCGACCTCCTGGTCCGCGGCCTGCGCGTCGGTGAGCTGCGGCCGGTCGGACGAGGCCGCGCCCGAGCCCGAACCGGTGTTCCTGTACTCCGCGAACCGGTCGCCCTTCCAGGAGAAGCCGCTCATGTCGGTCCACGGCGTGGGCTTGACCGCCGCGCTCAGCGAGGTGTTGCGGACCGTCGTCTGCGGGTCGAGGCTCGCGTCGCCGCCGGCGTGCCAGGGGCGGCCCAGGTAGAAGCTCGCGGACGAGACGTCCCCGTTCACCGTCGAGTTGGCGATGAGGATGCCCTTGCGGTCCGCGGCGGTGCTGGGCGCGGTGACGTAACCGGCCGAGGTGCCGTTCCAGCGCTTCTTCAGCGTGATGACGGACTTGTCGATGACGGCGGTGGCCCGGCCGAAGATGAAGTCGACGTTGCCGACGACGTAGGAGTTCGTCATGTAGACACGGCCGAGCCTGTCCTTGGCCGCGGTGTCCACCAGCAGCGTGTCCTGGTCGCCGGTGACGATGACCCCGTCGAGGAACACCTTGTCGGCGGCGGTGCGCAGGGCGACGGCCTGGCTCGCGATGTCCTGGTGGGCCGCCTCGTCGAAGTCGTTGGAGATCGTCAGGTTGCGGGCCTGGAAGTCGTCGGCCTCGACGGCGACGGTGGCGCTGCCGCCGGTGCCGTAGGTCCCGGAGCCGTCGGGCTTGGGCGTGCCGGAGGCGTTGTTGTAGACGATCACCGTGTCGCTGCGGCTGGACCCGGTGCCCTGGATGGTCACGTGCGGCTTGTCGGACGGCACCTTCACCAGCTCGCGGTACGTTCCCGGCTTGACCTGGACGACCACGCGCGAGGCGTTGTTCGCCGGTACGGCGTTCACCGCGGCCTGCACCGTCGAGTACTGCCCGCTGCCGTCCTTGGCGACGGTGAGCGTCGTGGCAGCCGCGGCCTTGGTGACGGCGGCCGTCGTACCGATGGAACCGCGCGGCCCCGTCCCCGACTTGAGCAGGGCGGGGACGTCGGCGGTCCTGTCGGGCGTGTAGGCGTAGTACGTCCTCGGGTCGAAGGCGGTGCCGCCGCTCTCGTTCCTGCCGCTCGTGCCCACGAAGGTGTTGCCCTTCTGGACGATGCTCGCGGTGCTGTCCTTGATGACGGGGTTCCTGAAGCCCTGGAAGTACGAGTTCTCCAGGACCATCCTGGTCGCGCCGCGGGAGTAGTTGCCGTAGGAGGAGGTGACGTCGGTACCGGCCACGTCCTCCAGGAAGTTGTTGTAGAGGTGCGCGTGGGCCGCGTTGTCCGTCGACGGATTGCGCTGCTCGGTCTCGCGGATCCAGTTGTGGTGGACGGTGATGTCGGTGACGACGTTCTCCGTCCAGCCGATGCCGAACGCCTTGTTGTCCTGGCTGAGTCTGTTCCAGGAGACCGTCACGTAGGTGCTGTCCTTGCGGACGTCGATGAGCCCGTCGGCCATGTTCCTGAGGTCGTTGTGGTCGATCCAGACATGGTGGGCGCCGTCCATCTGGACGGCGTCGAAGTCGTGGTCCTTGTCGTTCCAGACACCCTGGTAGGCGTCCCGGATGGTCAGGTTCCGGATGATGACGTTGTGCACGCCGGACCCCAGGAAGAACCCGCCGCCGACGATCTGCCCGGCGGTCCCGGACCCGACGATGGTCTTGTCCGACCGGACCTTGATCTCCTTGCCGACCGGGTCCATGGTGATGGTCGCCGCCACGACGATGACGTACGGTTCGGCGGCCGTCGCGTACTTCTCCAGGTCGGCGAGCGTCCGCACGGTCACGATCCGGCCGTCCCGGCCGCCGTACGTGCCGTTCTGGCCGAGCGCGTCGACGGAGGCGAAGCCGTCCGCGGTGGCGGTGGCCCAGGCGGGGGCGGCCGCGGTGGTGGCGGCCGCGGAGGTCTGGACACCGGGGACCATGCCGTGGGCCATGACTCCCGAGGCGCTCAGCGCCAGCGGGAGACCGACCGCCAGGGCCGTCCTGCTGCTGCGGTGGCGGGCCTTGCTGCGTGTCTCACTCATCTGCGGTTCCGTTCCGTGCGGGGGATGGACCGCAGTTCAGTCGCCGCTCCCGCACGGAAGGTTGCCGCCCGGACCGGCCTACCGCGCGGGCGTCTCCGGCGGTGGAGTCGGCGCTCCCGGCAGCCGTACGGTCGCGACGGTGCCGCCGCCCTCGGCGGGCCCGAGGGTGACCTCGCCGCCGGACTGCCGGACCGTGCGGGCCACGATGGACAGGCCGAGGCCGGAGCCGGGCAGGGCGCGGGCGCTGGGGGAGCGCCAGAAGCGGTCGAAGACGTATGGGAGTTCCTCGGCGGGGATGCCGGGGCCGTGGTCCCGGACGGTCAGCACCCCCTCGCTGAGCCGCACCTCGACCGTGCCGCCGTCGGGGCTGAACTTCACGGCGTTGTCGAGGACGTTGACCACGGCACGCTCTAGGGCGGCCGGTTCCGCACGGGTGTACCAGGGCTCCAGCGAGGCGTCGATGGTCAGTTCCGGTCCGCGCAGCCGTGCCCGGCGCAGGGCGGCCTCGACGGTGTCCTCCAGCGAGACGACCTGCACGCGTTCGCCGCGCTGGCCTTCCGAGCGGGACAGTTCCTGAAGATCGCCTATGAGGGCGGCCAGTTCGGTCATCTGCGCCTTCACCGAGGCCAGCAGTGCCTTGCGGTCACCCTCGGGCAGGGGGCGGCCGGTCTCCTCGCTGCGGGTGAGGAGCTCGATGTTGGTGCGCAGGGAGGTGAGCGGGGTGCGCAGCTCGTGCCCCGCGTCGGCGATCAGCTGCTGCTGGAGCTCGCGGGAGCTGGCGAGGGAGCTCGTCATCGAGTTGAACGACCGCGACAGCCGGGCCACCTCGTCCTCGGCGTCCTCCTCGACCGGGATGCGGATGCCGAGGTCCTCGGTGCGGGCCACGTGTTCCACGGCCTCGGTGAGCTTGTCGACGGGGCGGAGGCCGGCCCGTGCCACGAAGAGACCTGCGGCGCCGGCGCCGAGGACTCCCACGCCCGAGACGAGGAGGAGGATGAGGGCGAGTTCGTTGAGGGTGGACTGGGTGCTCTTGAGGGGGACCGCGAGAAGCAGGGCGACACCCCGGGAATCGCTGGTGTCGACGCCCAGGTACCGGGTCAGCACCCGTACGGAGTTGCCGTCCTCGTCGGTGCCGTTGCGGAAGTAGATCGTGCTGCCGCTCGCCGTCTCGATGACCCTCTTGTCGGCACCCGTCACCTTGACCGTGCCCGGGGAGTTCGGGTCGACACAGGGGTCGCCCTCCGCCTTGATGGCCTGGACGTAGTCGTTCCGGCCGGGGAACACCTGGGTGTTCTTCGCCGGGGCCTGCGTACACCTCTGGAGCAGCGACTGGACCGTGCCGGGCCTGCTGGCCATCTCCTTCAGGTCGCCGTCGACCTGGTCGTACAGCTTCCCCTGCACGATGAACCAGCACGTCACCGACACCGCCGCCACCGCGAACGCCACCGCCGCCGCCACCAGCAGCGCCAGACGGGACCGGATCGGAAGGGACCGGTACCGGCGTACGAGCCTGTTCACTCCGCGCCACCCTGCCGCAGCACGTACCCGACGCCCCGCACGGTGTGCACGAGCCGCGGCTCGCCGCCCGCCTCCGTCTTGCGGCGCAGGTACATGACGTAGACGTCCAGCGAATTGGAGGAGGGCTCGAAGTCGAAGCCCCAGACCGCCTTCAGGATCTGCTCACGGGTGAGGACCTGGCGCGGGTGGGCCATGAACATCTCCAGCAGGGTGAACTCCGTGCGGGTCAGCTCCACCGGCCGGCCCGCCCGGGTGACCTCACGCGTCGCGAGGTCCATCCGCAGGTCGGCGAAGGTGAGCGCCTCGTCGTCCTCGGCCGCCGCCGCTCCGGCCGCCGCCGCGTAGGAGGACCGCCGCAGCAGCGCCCGGACCCGGGCGAACAGTTCGTCCAGTTCGAACGGCTTGACCAGGTAGTCGTCGGCGCCCGCGTCGAGCCCGGTGACCCGGTCGCCGACCGTGTCGCGGGCCGTCAGCATCAGGATGGGGGTCGTGTCGCCCGCCCCGCGGATGCGCCGGGCGGCCGTGAGCCCGTCCATGCGGGGCATCTGGATGTCGAGGACGACCAGGTCGGGCCGGTACGCGGTCGCCTTGTCGAGGGCGTCCGCGCCGTCCACGGCGACCTCGGTGTCGTAGCCCTCGAAGGCGAGGCTGCGCTGGAGTGCTTCGCGCACCGCCGGCTCGTCGTCGACGATCAGGATGCGCTGGGGGTCACGGTCGCCTTCGGCGGGGCTCATGGCTCGGGATTCCTCGGGTGCGGTGGGGAGAACGGGACTGAGTCGGTGAACGCTTTCAGCCTCGCACGGTTCCCCGTCGGCGCTGAAGGACCTGCTCCGGCAGGCGGTCAGCCGCGTACGGTACGGCGGCGGCCGCGGGCGGCGGTCGTCCCGCGGCGGGCCGGCGCCGTGGCCGCCACCTCGGGTGCCCGGGGCGCCGGGGCGTGCAGTGCGTACGCCACCTCGAGGGCCAGGGCGAACCCGGCCGGGTCGGTACCGGCCACCGTGTGCGAAACCTGCTTGATCATGACGTGCTCCTCGCGGGGGTCGGGTCAGCTGTCGGTGCCGCCGGCCCGCAGCGTGGCCAGGTCGGACTTGACGGTGTTGATCGGGATGGAGAAGCCGAGGCCCGCGCTGCCGGCCGTGGACGAGTCCGAACTGGCGGAGTACATCGCGGAGTTGATGCCGATGATGTTGCCGTTCATGTCGATGAGCGCGCCGCCGGAGTTGCCGGGGTTGAGGGACGCGTCCGTCTGGATCGCCTTGTAGGTCGTCGTGGACGAGCCGGTGTCGCCGTTGAACTGCCGGCCGCCGAACTCGAACGGCCACTGTCCGTTGCCGCCCTGGTTCTGGCTCTGGCCCTCGTCGGTCGCGACGGTCACGTCCCGGTTCAGGGCGGAGACGATGCCGCTGGTCACGGTGCCGGTCAGGCCCTCGGGGGAGCCGATCGCCACGACCTGGTCGCCGACCTGGACGCCGTCGGAGTTGCCGAGGGTGGCCGCGGTCAGGCCGGAGGCGTTCTCCAGCTTGATGAGGGCGAGGTCCTTCTTGCTGTCGGTGCCGACGACCTTCGCGGTGTAGGTCTTGCCGTCGCTGGTGCTCACCTTGATGGTGGAGGCGCCGGAGATGACGTGGTTGTTGGTGATGATCTCGCCGTCACCGGTGATGATCACGCCGGATCCGGTGGACTCCCCGGCGTTCGAGGTGGCGTTGATCTCGACGATGCTCGGGCTGACCGCCTTGGCGACCCCGGCGACCGTGCCCTTGGCGGAGGACGGCACCACGTTGGTGCTGGTGCTGCTGGAGGCGACCGTGTCGTTGCCGGTCAGCTCCTGGATGCCGTAGGCGGTGCCGCCTCCGACGGCCGCGGCGACGATCGCGACGGCGGCGAGGAGGGCGAGCGGGCCGCGGGTGCGCCGCTTCGGAGCGGGCGCCGCGGGCTCGGCGGGGGGCGCGGGCTCGGCGGGGGGCGCGGTGAGGAGAGCGGTTCCGCCGCCGTCGCCGTCACCGCCGTACGAGCCGGCGCCCTCGGCGGCGAAGGCGGCGGGCTGCGAAGGCGTGGCGGGCTGCGGGGGTGCCGTCGGCGGCTGGGCCGGCGGGGGCGGCCACTCGGGGTTCACGGGCGACGAAGCGTGCTGCTGCTGGGCGCCCTGGTAGGGGGTCTCGTACTGCTCGTACTCGCCGTCGCGGCGGAAGCTCTCGGTCATGACAAAAAGCTTGTCCCGCGACCATGAGAGCTCCCTGAGTGCTTGCTGAGAAGCCCGGCAGAACCTCGTATGCCCGATATAAAGCCGCCGCTGGCCTCCGGCCGGGAGTTCTCAGACGGCTCTAAGGAAGCTCACTCGCAGCCGCAGGAGCGGCGCACGACCAGCTTCGAGGGGAACACCTTCAGCCGCTCCCGGCGGGAGCCCGCGACCCGCAGGCCGTCGTCGAGCACCAGGTCCACCGCGGCCCGGGCCATCGCCGACCGGTCCGAGGCGATGGTCGTCATCGGCGGGTCCGCGAGCGCGGCTTCCTTGATGTCGTCGAACCCGATGACCGCCAGTTCTCCGGGCACGTCGATGCGCAACTCGCGCGCGGCCCGCAGCAGGCCGATCGCCTGGTCGTCGGTGGAGCAGAAGATGGCCGGCGGGCGCCGCGGCCCGGCGAGGATCTCCAGCGCCACCTTGTACGCGTCGTAGCGGTTGTACGGCGCCTCGAACAGCCGTCCCTCGGTCGGGAGCCCGGCCTCGTCCATGGCCTGCCGCCAGCCCTCCACGTGGTCGGAGACCGGGTCACCGACGGAGGGGGTGTCGGCCGTGCCGCCCATACAGGCGACGTAGGGGTAGCCGTGGCCCAGCAGGTGCTCGACGGCGGTCTTCGCGCCGGTGAGGTCGTCGAGGACGACGGCGACGTCGTCGATCGCCTCCGGCCGCTCGTGCAGCAGGACGACCCGGGCGTCCCACGCCTCGATCTCGGCGGCCGCGTTGTCGTTCAGCGCGTGCGAGACCAGGATCAGGCCGGAGACGCGCATCCCGAGGAACGCCCGCAGATAGTGGACCTCGCGCTCGCCGATGTAGTCGGAGTTCCCGACGAGCACCATCTTCCCGCGCTCGGACGCGGCCTGTTCCACCGCGTGCGCCATCTCCGCGAAGAACGGCTGGCGCGCGTCCGGCACGATCAGGCCTATGAGATCGGTGCGCCGGGACGCCATCGCCTGGGCCACCCGGTCGGGCCGGTACCCCAGCTCCTTGATCGCGGCGAGGACACGCTCGCGCGTGGCCGGGGCAACCGGCCGGGGTCCGTTGTTGATGACATAGCTGACCACCGCGGTGGACGTCCCCGCGAGTCTCGCCACATCATCCCTGGTTACCTTGGCCACGCGCGGAGTCTACGCGGATGGACCCGCTCTGGGCAGGGCGTGAAGGAGGTCCCCGTACACCCGCCGCGAGGCGTGCGGCGGTGCGTCGGTGCCGGAGCCATGCCCATGCGCGGGACCCGTTATGCCTCTACGTCCTCAAGGGCGGCGCTCTCGTCCGCATCCTCCGTCTTTGCCCGGTCCGCCTTGGCCTTCGCCTCGTCGGGGACCCGCTCGCCCTTCTCGGGCGTAACGAATCGATAACCGACGTTCCGGACGGTCCCGATCAGCGACTCGTGCTCGGGGCCGAGCTTGGCGCGCAGCCGTCGTACGTGCACGTCGACCGTCCGGGTGCCGCCGAAGTAGTCGTAGCCCCAGACCTCCTGGAGCAGCTGCGCGCGCGTGAAGACGCGGCCCGGGTGCTGGGCGAGGTACTTGAGGAGCTCGAACTCCTTGAAGGTGAGGTCGAGGACCCGGCCCTTGAGCTTCGCGGAGTACGTCGCCTCGTCGACCGAGAGGTCGCCGTTGCGGATCTCCATGGGGGAGTCGTCGTTGACGATCTGCTGCCGGCCCATGGCCAGACGCAGGCGCGCCTCGACCTCGGCCGGGCCGGCGGTGTCGAGGAGCACGTCGTCGATGCCCCAGTCGGCGGTGACGGCGGCCAGGCCGCCCTCGGTGACGACGAGGATGAGCGGACAGCCGGGCCCGGTCGAGCGCAGCAGCTGGCACAGGCTGCGGACCTGGGGCAGGTCACGGCGTCCGTCGATCAGGATGACGTCGGCACCGGGGGTGTCGACGAGAGCGGGGCCCTCCGCCGGGGCCACACGCACGTTGTGCAGGAGCAGGCCGAGGGCCGGAAGCACCTCCGTCGACGGCTGGAGGGCGTTGGTCAGGAGCAGCAGAGAACTCATACGTCTGGTTCCTCCTCGGTCCCGCGAGGGTCATGGCCTTCGTATACAGGGGTATCCGAAAGCACAAAAGGACCCGGGGGCTGCATTGCCCGAGTCCTGTTCCGACGAGAATAGCCCACATGAGCATTGATCCGGCAGGTCGTGTGCTGCGTTCCACGGGAAGTCCGCACTCTGAGACACCCAGACCTGCACCTATACGGACGTTTCTGCACACCGACGACGGTGTGACGATCGATTCCGTATACGATCCGCCCTCCTTCGTATACGACGCCTCCCGGTCACCCGCGCGCGACCTGGTGTTCGTGATCGCGCACGGTTTCACCGGCGATGTGGATCGCCCGCATGTTCGCCGGGTGGTGCGGGCGCTGACGCGGTACGCGGGCGTGGTCACTTTCTCCTTCCGCGGCCACGGAGCCTCCGGCGGCCGCTCGACCGTCGGCGACCGCGAGGTGCTGGACCTGGCCGCCGCGGTGGCGTGGGCCCGCGAACTCGGGCACGCGCGCGTGGTGACCGTCGGCTTCTCCATGGGCGGTTCGGTGGTGCTGCGGCACGCGGCGCTGTACGGGCGCGAGAGCGGCGGCGGAGTGGACGCGGTGGTCTCGGTCAGCGCCCCGGCCCGCTGGTACTACCGCGGCACGGCCCCCATGCGCAGGCTCCACTGGCTGGTGACCCGCCCCGCGGGCCGTCTGGTGAGCCGCTACGGCTTCCGCACCCGCATCCACCACCGGGACTGGGACCCCGTCCCCCTCTCCCCGGTCGAGGCGGTCCCGAGGATCGCCCCCGCCCCCCTGCTCATCGTCCACGGCGACCGCGACGGCTACTTCCCCCTCGACCACCCGCGGATGCTCGCGGAGGCCGCGGGCGACCACGCCGAGCTGTGGATCGAGCCCATGGGCCACGCCGAGCACGCGGTCGGCGACGAGCTCCTCGGCCGGATCGGGGACTGGGCTGTCACAGCGGGCGGCTAGCCTGGCCCCGTACACCACCGAACGATTGAGGAAGCGGATGCCAAAGGTCACGGTGCGCTACTGGGCCGCCGCGAAGGCCGCGGCCGGGATCGCCGAGGAGCCGTTCGACGCGGCCACGCTCGCCGAGGCGCTGGACGCGGCGCGCGCGCGACACCCCGGCGAGCTCGTGCGGGTCCTGCGGCGATGCTCGTTCCTCGTCGACGGTGACCCCGTGGGCACCCGCGGACATGAGACGGTACGGCTGGCCGACGGCGGCACGGTCGAGGTGCTCCCGCCGTTCGCAGGAGGGTGACGATGACGAACCAGCCGTACGAGGGCTACGACCAGTACCCGCAGCAGGGCTGGCCGGCCCACGCCCAGCAGGGGTACGAGGACCCGCAGGCCGCCCAGCAGTACACCCAGCAGTGGCAGGGCCAGACCTGGGAGACCCAGGTCCAGGCGCCGGTCGCGGGGGCCGCGGACACGGCGTACCTGCCCCAGCAGGCGTACGACGCGCAGCCGCAGGGATACGGCCCCGGACAGCAGGGGCCCGCCGGCCCGGGGCAGCAGATGCCCGCAGGCCCGGGACAGCACCCCGCCGCCCCGCACGGCCCGGCCCCCTACAACTCGGCCCCTCACAGCGGGGCCCCTCACAGCGCGGCCCCTTACGACCCGGCCCCGTACGGCCCCGCGCCGGTCACCCAGGGTGCGGCCTCCGCCGACTACGGCCCCGCCACCCTCGCCGGGAACGCCCGCGTCACCGACGCCCAGCGCGCCCGCCTGGAAGGCCGGTCCCCGATCATCGAGCCCGGCATGCAGCCCGCCGCGCTCACCGCGCTGCTCGGCCTGCTGCTCTCCGGCGCCGCGGCCGTCGGCTCGTACGCCCTCCTCGTGCCCCTCGTCGTCCTCCAGGCCGTCACCGCGGCCGGCTGGTTCCGGCTGAACGGCATGTGGCCCGCCCGGCAGGGCATCGCGCTGGCGTTCCTCGGTGCGCTGGTCGCGGACGCGGCCCTGCTGACGGCCGGCCGGGAGAACGGCCCCGCGGCGATCCTCGGCACCCTCGGCGTCTGGGTCCTGCTCAGCCTGGTGATGCAGCTCCGCTCGCACGCCGACCCCGACGAGCGGATGTACGGCCTGATGGCGACCGTCGCCTCGGCGGCCCTGGCGATCGTCGCGACCGGGCACCTCGCGGCGGACCCGGACGCGGTGACGGTCGGCGCGGCCGCGGTGGCCGTGGCGGTCCTGGCCCGCGCGCTGCCCCTGCCGACCCCGGCCTCCGTGGTCGTCGCGCTGCTCGCGGCGGCCGGCGCGGGCATCGCCGTCGGCGGGATGACGGGCCTCGGCGCGAAGGGTGCCCTGCTCGGCGCGGGCGCCGCGGTGTGCGCACTGATCGGCCACCGGGTCGCGAGCTACGACTACCCGTCCCGCTTCGTGCACTTCACGGCAGGAGTGGCCCTGCCCCTGGCCGCGGCGGCTCCGGCGGTGTACGTGCTGGGCCGGGCGATCGGCTAGGCCGCGGGGGGAGTCCCGGTCCACAGGCAGAAGGGATGCCCGGACGGGTCGTAGAGCACCCGCACGTCGTCCTGCGGCTGGTACTCGGCCGGCCGTGCCCCCTCCGCCACCGCCCGCCGGGTCTCGGCCTCCAGGTCGTCCACCTCGATGTCCAGGTGCAGCATCATCTGCTGGTCGCCGGGCTCGCGCGTGGGCCAGACCGGCGGGACGTACTCGGGTTCGGTCTCGAAGGCGAGGGACGTGCCGGCGGTGCCGGGCGGCGGGCCGATGAGCACCCAGTGCGGCTCCTCGGCGCGCACCACGTACCCAAGCAGGCGCTGGTAGAAGGCGGCCAGTTCGTGGGCGTCGTGGGCGTCGAGCACGACGGTGGACAGCCTCGCGGAAGACGACATGCCCGCCTTCCTACTGCCGGCGCTTCTTCCCGTCCAGTTCGTCCCACCACTCGTCGGACTTGGGGTCGCCGGAGGGGTCGTCCCACCAGCGGTCGTCGGGGCCGCGCCGGTTGGCGACCATCGCGGCGAGCGGCGGGATCACCATGGCGACCACGCACATCCCCACGGCCACCGGGATCGACCAGAGCCGTACGACTCCCCAGGCCAGGACGAACAGTCCGATGCACGTGCCCATCATGGTGAAGTAGACACGCCGTCGTCGCGCCAACATGGTTCCAGCGTAGGCCCGGACAGGCCGAAGGGCCGTACCCCAGGGGTACGGCCCTCCCACTGCTCAAGCGCCTCAGACGGCGATCGCGACCTCGGCGAGGCCGCCCTGCTGGGCGACGACCGTGCGGTCGGCGGTGCCGCCGGGAACCAGGGCGCGGACGGTCCAGGTGCCCTCGGCCGCGTAGAAGCGGAACTGGCCCGTCGCGGAGGTCGGGACCTCCGCCGTGAACTCGCCGGTCGAGTCCAGGAGGCGGACGTAACCCACCACAGGCTCGCCGTCACGCGTCACCTGGCCCTGGATCGTGGTCTCACCGGGCTTGATCGTCGAGGCGTCCGGGCCGCCGGCCTTCGCTCCACACATGTCTTTCTCCAAAGAGGGGTCTGACCGGAAGGAAGGCCGGTCGGGTTGGACGGGGTTTCTTACTTGTTGGCGCCGAGCTCGATCGGAACGCCGACCAGGGAGCCGTACTCGGTCCAGGAGCCGTCGTAGTTCTTGACGTTCTCGACACCGAGCAGCTCGTGCAGCACGAACCAGGTCAGGGCCGAGCGCTCACCGATGCGGCAGTACGCGATGGTGTCCTTGGCGAGGTCGACCTGCTCCTCGGCGTAGAGCTCCTTGAGCTCCTCGTCCGACTTGAAGGTGCCGTCGTCGTTGGCGTTCTTGGACCACGGGATGTTGCGCGCGGACGGGACGTGGCCCGGACGCTGCGACTGCTCCTGCGGCAGGTGCGCCGGGGCGAGCAGCTTGCCGGAGAACTCGTCGGGGGAGCGCACGTCGACCAGGTTCTGCGAACCGATGGCCGCCACCACGTCGTCACGGAAGGCGCGGATCGAGGTGTCCTGGGCCTTGGCCTTGTAGTCGGTCGTCGGGCGCTCGGGCACCTCCTCGACCAGCTCGCGGGCGTCCAGCTCCCACTTCTTGCGGCCGCCGTCGAGCAGCTTGACGTTCTCGTGGCCGTACAGCTTGAAGTACCAGTAGGCGTAGGACGCGAACCAGTTGTTGTTGCCGCCGTAGAGGATCACCAGGGTGTCGTTGGCGATGCCCTTCGCCGAGAGGAGCTTCTCGAAGCCCTCCTGGTCGACGAAGTCGCGGCGGACCGGGTCCTGCAGGTCCTTGGTCCAGTCGATCCGGATCGCGTTGCGGATGTGGTTCTTCTCGTAGGCGGACGTGTCTTCGTCCACCTCCACGATCGCGATGTTCGGGTTGTCGAGGTTGGCCTCGACCCAGTCGGCGTCGACCAGGACGTCGCTGCGGCTCATGCTCTTTCTCCTCCGGGGCAGTTGCGGCGGGGCGTGCGGAAGGGTGCGCGGGGCGCACGGATGCCCTGGTGCACCAGGGCAAGGGGATGCGGAGGCCGGTGCCGTCCGCTCAGAAGGGGCGACAGAGCATGGCGGCGACGCGGCACAGGTCTACTGCCCGCCGCTTCGTGAGATCCGCCTGTCGCTTCATAGTGGTCGATCGTAGGGACGGACATACCGGCATGTCACCGGTGTGTCGCATGCTGAGATGCGATCGTCCGGGATGTGGGACGAGGAAGCCGCCCGGGCCGCGGTCGCACGGTTCCCGGGCGGCTGTAGCCGTCATCACATCTACGGTACGGACGTCAGCGTCTCGCCTGTCGGACGAGCCGGGTCCGGCCCGAGGCTCGTCCTACCCGGCGAGCTTGACGTCCGAACCCTTCACCGCGATCTCCACACCGTTCGCACCCGCTTCGACCTTGTCGAGCTTGATGCCACCGGGCAGACCCTCGATCTTCTGGTCGAAGTCGGCGACTGAACGGAAGTCGGAGTCGGCGAGGGTGATGTTGCCGAAGCTCGGGATCGAGTCGGCGTGCACCCGCACGGTGTCACCGTCGACGACGCTGACGCTGCTGAGCACGGAGACGGGCTTCTCCAGGGCGCTGAACTTGATGTCGACCTTGATCTTGCCGTTCCCGCCGTCGGAGAGGCCGACGACCTTGGCGGTGACGCCCAGCGGGAGCTGGGCCTCCTGCGACCCGGCCGCCTTCAGCAGCTGGTCGTAGGCGATGGTCGCCGAGCCGGCGGCCGTGGTGGCGGTGGCGGAGCTGTAGTCGCCGGAGAACGCGACGCCCTTCATGGCGGCGTTCAGGTCGTCGATACGGATCGTGCCGCCGCTGGTCCCGGTGTCCGCGGCGTAGTCCTTCATCCCGACCTCGACGTCGTCGAGCTCACCGCCGGCCACCTGGGTCAGGAACGGGAACCCCTTGATGTCCACGCTCGGCGTCGTGGTCAGCCCCTCCTGCGTCTTCAGCCGGTCCGCGACCTCGCCCTCCGCGAAGTGGACCGCCAGACGGTCGGCGGCGACGAACAGCCCGCCGAGAATCACGGCGGTGATCAGAAGTATTCGCAGGGCGCGCATGCGGTTGGATCCCCCAGAGCGGCGGTGGTGTCGACGACGGACGGGTGGCCGTCGAGCGTGAGACTAACCGCGCCGGGTAAGGCGTTCCTTGAATTGTCGACCAGTTGTGACAGGCCGCGGGGCCGCACAGTCCACACAGCTCACACAGCTCACTCAGCCCGCTCAGCCCGCTCAGTAGACGAGCGCCTGCGTCCCGTCGGCGAGCGCCTCCTGCACGAACACCTGCGCGCCCGCGATCCGTACGCCCTCGATGACGTCCTTCTCCGTGATGTCCCGGCGGGCCGCGCACTGGGTGCACAGGGTGACCCGGCCGCCCGCGAGCAGCGCCTCGATCAGCTCGGGCAGCGGCGCCGCGTGCGGCAGCTCGAACTCCGCGGCCCGCCCCGGCAGCGCGAACCACGCCGACTCCCCGGTCAGCCACAGCGAGACGTCCACCCCGCTGGCCACGGCCACCGCCGCCACGGTGAACGCCTGCGAACAGCGCTCGGGTGCGTCGGCCCCGGCGGTCACCTTGATCACGAGCTTCTTCGCCATGCGGGAAGGGTAGTGCGTACGACGGCCAGGGCGCCGTGACGCACCTTGGCCTGTTGCCGCGGTCGGACGTGGCCTGATTGTGATCGTCGGCGCTGCAACTCCGGGCCCCGACCGGTGGTCTCCTGTGCGGCACGTGGGCGGAACGCGTGCCGAGCACCCCGTGGGAGACGCCGTTGAAGAGCCCGAAGAGACACCTGATCGCCCTCGCGGCCGCCCTCGGCGTCGTGACCGGGGCGGGTGCCGGATACCTGGTCCAGGCGGGCCGGGAGCCGAAGCTGCCCACGTTCGTCCAGCCACCGCTCCCGCAAGCCCGCGGGCCGCAGCCGGAGCCGCTCACCGAGGCCCTGGACCGCAAGGTCAGGAACGACGGCGACCTGCGCGAGCTGCTGCTGGAGAAGCCCAGCGGGGCGATCACCCCGGACTGGGTGCAGCCGCAGGGCTGGATGGACCTGTACGACTACGCCGGGACGTGGGAGGACCCCGAGGCCGCTGACACCTTCCTCGAGGAGCAGGAGTTCCTGCGGGCCGCGGTCACCGGCTGGGAGGACGGCGGTCAGGAGGTGCAGATCTGGCTGGCCCAGTTCGAGCAGCAGAAGGACTTCTCGGCACCCGCGGACGACAGCGCGGACACCCGCTACGGGGCGGAGACCGACCCGGACGTGGAGAGCCGGCCGATCCCGGGCACCGGCGAGGGCAAGGCGTACGTCCACCCGAAGCGGTTCCACGAGTCCGGCGTCGCCCCGTACTACAGGGCGGAGGCCCACGCGTCCCGCGGAGACCTCTCCGTGCACATCTGGGTCTACGACGACGACCCGGTCCCCTGGCCAGCGATCATGGATCTCGCGGAACGGCAGATGGAGCGACTGTGAGCGGCACGACGAGCGGCGGGGCCGGGGCGACGAGCGGCGAGGCTGAGGCGGCGGATCCGGTCCTGGGCGAGGAGAGCGGGGCCGCGTCCGAGCCGTCGTCCCCGCGCGGCCGCCTGCGCGGCGCCGCGTCCGCCCTGCGCTGGGTCACCGCGGCGGTGGTCTTCGCCGTGGCGGGAACCACCACGGCTTACGGCATCGGCCGCCTGGACCGAGGGGACCTGCCCGGGCTGGCGACGGAGGCGGGCGGCCTGTGGGAGTTCCCGCGCCTGAGCAGCCCACCGCTGCCCTCCGACAGCCCGGCCCCGTTCGCCGACGCGGACCGGCCCGGCGCCCACCACGCGGATCCACGGGCCCTGGTCCTGCCCGCGCCGAAGGGGGCGGTGGAGGACCGGGCGCTGCGCGGCTCGGACGGATGGCTGGCGACCGAGGACTTCCTGGCGGAGTACGTCGAACCGGACCGCGCGGCCCTCGGGCAGCTGCTCGTCGACACCGGGCTGCGGCACGTCACCGCACGCGGCTGGACCACCGAGGACGGCACCCGGACCCGGGTCTACCTGCTCCACTTCAGTACGGCGGCGGTTGTGGACGACCTGTTCCACCGGCACATGGCGGGCCTGAACACCCCCGGACACCGGGTGCGCGGCGCCGAACGGTCCGTCTCCGACCAGGAGCTCCTCGGCACCACCGGTATCGAGGAGATCCGCCGTTCCCTGTACGACGAGACCCGGCCGTACGGCAGGGAGCATGTCCGGCAGGGTTATCTGTCCGCGGGGGATGTACTGGCCGTGGTGCTCCAGTCCCGCGAGGGGACCGTCGGCACCGTGCCCTTTCTTCAGACCCTGGCCCTCCAGAGCCAGCTCCTGGCCTGAGGCGTGCCGCGGATGCGGTTCGGTTCGGGCGCGTTGCGGATGTGTCCGGATCGTGATCAACCCTCCGTACAACTCTGGGGATTGACCGAAGGTCTCCTGTGAAGCGCGCATACGGAATGCGCGCTTCACGCTTTGTGGGGGACGCATTGGAAGTGCCCGAAGAGAGGGCCGACGAGCGGTTCGAGCCGGTTGATCCGGTTGAGCGGTTTGTGCCGGCCGAGCCGGCTACGCCGGTCACGCCGCCGGTTGCGACGGCTGAGCCGGTTGCGCCGGTACCGGTGGCCGAGGCCCGGCCGCCGCGCCGCCGGGGCCGTACGACTCTGCTGATCGCCGCCGCGGCCGTGCTGGGTGTCGTGGCCGGGACCTGCGGCGGATACCTGATCCAGGCCGACCGCGACCCCACCCCGCTGCCCTCGCTCTCCCAGCCGACCCTCGCCCAGGCGAAGGGCGACGGCCCCGAGCCGCTGTCCGCCGCGCAGGACCGCCGCGTCACGACCGACGGCGATCTGCGGAAGCTGCTGGTGAAGAAGCCGGCCGGGACGAAGAAGGCGGTGTGGCTGTCCTCGGTCGACGGTTGGCTGAGCCTGCCCGCGTATGCGGACACCTACGTCAAGCCGGGCGCGGCCTTCGGCGACGCCATCAGCGACGAGTTCCGCAGGGCGGTGTCCACCGGGTGGACCAAGGGTCAGGCGGACTTCGAGGTCCGGTTGGTCCAGTTCCGTCAGGAGGAGGTCCTCGCGGCCTCCGAGGTCACGTCGGGCAACCAGTCCTGGGCGGCCGGTGAGTCCGCCACCCGGAGCTGGGCGCTTCCGGGAACGGAGGACGGCATGGTGTACGTCCACGACAAGCCGAAGACCAAGCCCGGCTACCTGCCGCAGTACTACGCCGAGGCATACGCGTGGCGGGGCGACGTCGCGGTCATGGTCTGGATCTACGACACCGAGCCCATCCCCAAGAAGGCAATCATGGACCTGGCCGAGCGGCAGATGGAGCGGCTGTGAGCGAGAACGCCGAGAACGCCGAGAGTGCCGCGAACCCCGTGGGCGCGGCGAGCGAAGGGGCTGCTCCGGAACCGGTCCCTGCCGGTCGCGGGCGTCGAGGTGGCCGTATCGCCGCGATCGCCGTGTCGGTCGTGGCGGCCGGGGCCGTCGTGGCGGGGGTGGGCTTCACGGTCGTCACCGTGAACGGCGCGAACCGCGACGCGGGCGCGCCTGTCTGGACGTTTCCCAAGGGGAGCAAGGCCGGGGAGACGAAGGCAGCGCCCGGGAAGGGACTGGGCGCGATGCTCGTGCCGTACGGGGCCGACGGCTGGAGCCGGGGGCCGGACATGGCGCAGTTCGGATCCGACGCGCAGCTCAGCGGGGCCCGGGCGACGGCGCTGGCGAAGGAGTCGCTCAGCGGGTTGCCGCGCAGCCAGCGCAAGGCGCTGGAGAAGCGGATCGACAAGCAGCGCATCTCGGGGATCGCGATGCGCAGTTACGTCAGCACCGAGGAGCTGTCCTCCGTCTACACGGACCAGGCCTCCGTGGTGACCGTCCAGCTGGCCCAGATGGCGAGTACGACGGCGGTCCGCGGCCTCGCCCGCTCCCAGCAGGGCTTCCTCGACGCCCTCGGGATCTTCGACGAGGGCCCGAGGATCGAGGGGCACAAGGACGCGGCGTGCTATCTGCCGCCGTCGGACAAGAAGGACGGCAAGAACGGCCTCCAGTCCATGTATTGCGTCGCCGCGCAGGGCAACGTCCTGGTCACCCTCAACGCGACCAGCGCGAAGCCCCTCCAGAAGACAGGCATAGCCATGTTCCTGCGCGAACAGCTCGACCGCATCGAGGAGCCGGGGGAGGCGGTATGACCCACCAGGCAGAAGAGACCGACCACGGGACGAAGGCGACCCCGGCGGAGGCACCGGGGGAGACCGCGGGGCCTGCGCCGACGGTGACTGCCGGGAGCCCCGCGCCTGAGTCGGCCGTCACGTCAGCGGAGGGGGCCGCTCCCGCGTCCCAGCCGGCGCCGGCACCTGACTCCGCTCCGGCGCCCGTCTCCGCCGACGGGCCCGCGCCCGCACCCAGACCGGACCCCGAGTCCGGTCCCGCCCCCGGGCCCGACCCCGTGGCCGTCACCGTGCCCGCCCCCATGGCCGCACCGGACCTCCCCCCGGCCCCCCTCACCGCCCCGCAGCCCCTCAGGTCGCGCCGTCTGCTGCGTGCCACCCTGCGCTGGACCGCCGCTCTGGTCGTCTTCGCGGTCGTGGGGGCCGGGACGGCGTACGGGATCGCGGGGATGGAGCGGACCGATGTCCCCGGCCTCGGGACCGTGTCCGACGGGCGGTGGGCGTATCCCACGCTCACGAAGCCGCCGCTGCCCAAGGGCAGTCCCGGGCCGCTCGCCGAGGAGAACAGGACCGGCACCCACTACGCGGACCTGCGTGCGCTGGTGCTGCCCGCGCCGAAGGGGGCGACGACGGACGCGGCGCTGCGCGGAACCGACGGCTGGCTCCCGACGAAGGACTTCCTCGCGGAGTTCGGGGCGAAGGAGGACCGCGAGGAGCTGGCGCAGAAGTTCACCGAGTACGGGCTGCGCCACATCACGGCCCGCGGCTGGAGCACCGCCGACGGCACCCGCACCCGGATCTACCTGCTCCAGTTCGACACCGCGACCGTCGTCGACGAGCTCACCGGCCAGATCGCCCCTTACGGCGGCCCCGGCTACCAGCTGCGCGGCGCGGCCGACTCGGTCTCCGACGACCACTTCCCTCCCAAGGCCCAGATCGAGGACGTCACGCACGTCGTCTACACCGAGCCCAAGCCGTACGGCGCCGAGCAGACCCGGCACGCCTACCTGGCCGTCGGCGACGTGTTCGCCCTGGTGATCCAGGACCGCAAGGGCACCGCGAACCCCGTCCCCTTCCAGCAGACGGTGACCCTGCAGAGCCAGCTGCTGGCGTGAGGAGGCCCGCACGGTCCCCCGGGCCCCGGCCGCGTAAGCTGGGGCCCGGCCCGTGTACATGCACCGCACTCCGCTCATCCGAGGAGCACCCCGTGGAGATCTTCTTCGAAGCCCTGCTGGTCCTGGTCTGCGTCGGCGTTCTCGCCTTCGCCTACCTGACCGTGAAGAAGCTGTACCAGGGCCAGCGCTGACCCCCCTCTAGGAACCGCCACTCATGATCGAGATCCCGTCCGACCTCCACAAGGACCTCGTCCCGCTCGCCTTCCTGCTCGGCAACTGGGCCGGCGCGGGCGTGCACGACTTCCCGGGCTCGGAGAAGTGCAACTTCGGCCAGGAAGTG
Organism: Streptomyces sp. SAI-135; assembly: GCF_029893805.1. Classification (NCBI taxonomy): domain Bacteria; kingdom Bacillati; phylum Actinomycetota; class Actinomycetes; order Kitasatosporales; family Streptomycetaceae; genus Streptomyces; species Streptomyces sp. SAI-135. Next base: position 4,393,958 of record NZ_JARXYP010000002.1, on the reverse strand, counting down.
ACCTTCAGCCACGACGGCCGGGACTTCCTGGAGTACGCCTCCCGCACCTGGGTCCTGGACAACGACGGCAACAAGGTCCGTCCGCTGGAGACCGAGCACGGCTTCTGGCGCATCGACTCCGACCGCAAGGTCGAGGTGACGATGGTCCGCGACGACGGTGTCGTCGAGATCTGGTACGGCGAGATGGCCGACCAGAAGCCGCAGATCGACCTGGTGACCGACGCCGTCGCGCGGACGGCCGCCTCGGGGCCGTACAGCGGCGGCAAGCGCCTGTACGGCTACGTCAAGAGCGACCTCATGTGGGTCGGCGAGAAGCAGACCCCCGAGGTCGAGCTGCGCCCCTACATGTCGGCCCACCTGAAGAAGGTCGTCACCCCGGAAGAGGTCGAGCGCTGGGCCAAGGCCCTGCCCGACGATATGCCGGACGACGGGATCGCCTTCTTCAAGTAGGTCCCGCGCCGGGAGGTCCTAGACTTTCGGGTGTGGTGAGCACCGACTGGAAGAGCGACCTCAGGCAGCGCGGCTACCGGCTGACGCCGCAGCGCCAGCTTGTCCTCGAAGCTGTGGACACCCTGGAGCACGCGACCCCCGACGACATCCTCACGGAAGTGAAGAAGACGGCGTCGGGGGTCAACATTTCCACGGTCTACCGGACCCTGGAGCTCCTGGAGGAGCTCGGTCTGGTCAGCCACGCCCACCTCGGGCACGGGGCGCCGACCTACCACCTCGCCGACCGCCACCACCACATCCACCTGGTCTGCCGCGACTGCCAGAACGTCATCGAGGCGGACATCAAGGTGGCCGCCGACTTCACCGCGAAGCTCCGGCAGGAGTTCGGCTTCGAGACCGACATGAAGCACTTCGCGATCTTCGGCCGCTGCAAGGACTGTTCTCTCAAGGCTTCAACTACCGAGTCGTAGGCTTAGTCATATGAAGAGCCCTCTGCTGTCCCTGCCCGGCGCCGTCCCCGCCGAGGGCGTGGACGAAGGCGTCGCCGCGCACTACGGCGACCTGTTCCGCGAGCAGCGCGCCCTCGCCGACGGCACCGGATTCGTCGACCTCTCGCACCGCGGGGTCGTGTCGGTCTCCGGCGAGGACCGCCTGAGCTGGCTGCACCTGCTGCTCACCCAGCACGTCAGCGACCTGCCCACGGGCCAGGCCACCGAGGCGCTGATCCTCTCCGCGCACGGGCACATCGAGCACGCGCTGTACCTCGTCGACGACGGCACGACCGTCTGGGCGCACGTCGAACCCGGCACCCAGGGCGCGCTGATCGCCTACCTGGAGTCGATGAAGTTCTTCTACCGGGTCGAGGTCGCCGACCGCACGGACGAGTTCGCGATCGTCCACCTCCCCGCCGGTTCCATCGCCGAGGTGCCGGAGGGGGTCGTCGTACGCGAGACGCCGTACGGCCGTGATCTGTTCCTGCCCCGCGCGGACCTGGAGTCGTACGCGGAGAAGTCCGGCCCCGCGGCGGGGCTGCTCGCCTACGAGGCGCTGCGCGTCGAGCACCACCGCCCCCGCCTCGGCTTCGAGACCGACCACCGCACCATCCCGCACGAGCTGGGCTGGATCGGTACGGCCGTCCATCTCCAGAAGGGCTGCTACCGCGGCCAGGAGACCGTCGCCCGCGTCCAGAACCTGGGCAAGCCGCCGCGGCGCCTGGTCTTCCTGCACCTGGACGGCAGCGAGGTCCATCTGCCGCCCGCCGGCGCCGACATCCGGCTCGCGGACGAGGGCGCCGAGGGCCGCAAGATCGGTTTCGTGACGACGTCCGTACGGCACCACGAGCTCGGCCCGGTCGCGCTCGCCCTGGTCAAGCGGAACGTCCCCCTGGACGCGCGGCTCGTCGCCGACACCACGGCCGCGGCCCAGGAAGTCGTCGTGGAGCCGTAGGACGACAGGACGGCAGGACGCGTCACGCGCAGTTCTCGCCGGCGCCGTCCAGCATCACCCACACCGAGTCCTGGTGGGCCGGGTCGGTACCCGGTGGCAGCCGGGTGCCGACCCGGCAGACCACGTCCGCGCCCGCCTTCGCCGGGACCAGTACCGCCCTGATCACCCCGGCGAACTGGTCCTCGCCGGCCGGACCGTGAGGGGTCACATCTCCAGCAGGACCGTGAAGGGGCCGTCGTTGGTCAGGGACACCCGCATCCGGGCGCCGAAGCGGCCGGTGGCCACCGTCGCGCCCAGGGCACGGAGCTGGGCGACGACCTCGTCCACGAGGGGCTCGGCGATGTCGCCGGGGGCGGCCGCGTTCCAGGTGGGGCGGCGGCCCTTGCGGGCGTCGCCGTAGAGGGTGAACTGGCTGATCACCAGCAGCGGGGCGTCGATGTCGCTGCACGACTTCTCGTCGTGCAGCATCCGCACCGACCAGAGTTTGCGGGCGAGTTGGGCCGCCTTCTCCTTGGTGTCCTCATGGGTGACCCCGACGAGGACGCACAGCCCCTCGCCGCTGATCTCCCCGACCGTCTCCCCGTCGACGACGACGCTCGCGCCGTCCACCCGCTGTACCACTGCACGCATGCGCCCATCATGCCGGTCCCGCGGGAAGCGCCCGTGCCCGGGTTTGCACGTGATCCTTAACCCCCCATCTGGGGCTGTTCGGGGCCGTTCGGGGGCACTCGGTCACATAGGGCCCACTTGGGGTGGCACGATGCTTCCACACGCCGGTCGAGGGGACGGTAGAGGCGCATGAGCACACCGAGTACCGGGCAGCATTCCGGGCCCGTCCGCGTTGCCCACGGGGCGGAACCGGAGCCACTCCGGCCGCCGGCGCAGCGCACGGACAGCCCGCTGCTGCCGCCCGGCCCACCCGAGCAGGATCTCGCCACGCTGAGCCTGCCCGAACTGCGCACCCTGCGCAGGGACGCCCAGCGGGACGAGGCCGACCTCAGTTATGTACGGCGGCTGTTGCAGGGCCGTATCGACATCCTCCGCGCGGAGCTGCTCCGCCGGTCCCCGGCGGGTCCGGTGCCCGAGCGGCTGCCGGAGGCCTCCGTGGTCGAGCGGCTCCCGGAGATCCTCACCGACGCCCCGGCCCGGCACCGCTCCTCGGCCCGCCACGTCCGACTGGGCACCCCGCACAGCGAGGAGTACCGCCTGCTGGCCGCGGAGATGCTCGCCGAGGTGGAGCTGTCCGACCTGTCCGCCCGGACCGACCTGGAACTGAGCACCGCGATGGGCCGGCTCGTGCGGTACGAGCAGCAGGTCTCGGGACGCCGGCAGCGGCTGCAGCGGACGGCGGACGAGTGCAGCGGGGAGATCGCACGACGGTACCGGGAGGGGGAGGCGCAGGTGGAGGACCTGCTGACCTGACCGAGCTGCCGTCCGGGGGTGCGGAAAAACCGCGCGACACTCCCGACCCGCCCGCCTACCGTGGCCCCATGAGCGCCCCAGCCGACATCGACGTCCGTCCGGTCACCGAGGCCGAGTACCCCGAGTGGCTGCGTGCCGTGCGGGCCGGGTTCCTGCGGGAGCCCGTCGTGCCGACGGCGGAGCTGGAGGCACGCAGGGCGCAGTTCGAGCCCGGTCGCTTCATCGGCGCCTTCGAGGGGGACCGTTGCGTGGCGACCTTCCGGTCGTTCGCCCAGGAGGTCACCGCGGTCGGGGGCGGGCTCGTGCCGGCCGACGCGATCTCCGCCGTCACCGTGACCGCCACGCACCGCCGGCGTGGTCTGCTGACCCGCATGATGAGCCAGGACCTCGCCGCCGCGAAGGAGCGCGGAGACGTCCTGGCCACGCTGATCGCCGCCGAGTACCGGATCTACGGCCGGTACGGCTTCGGCCCCGCCACCTCGGGCACCGAGTGGACGGTTGACGTCCCGCGCGCCGGCCTGGACCCCCGGGGCCCGGATCTGGACGGCGGCCGTATCGACCTGGTGGACCCCGACGAGGTACGCAAGCTCGGTCCCGAACTGCACGACCGGATGCGCCGGACCACGCCCGGGGCGATCAGCCGAAGCGACTGGTGGTGGCAGCTGAACACGGGGGCCGTGCGCACCGAACCGGGGTGGACCGAGCCGTTCTTCGCGGTGTACCGGGCGGCGGACGGCACGGTCGAGGGGCTGATGGCGTACGAGGTCGACGACAAGTGGGCCGACACCATGCAGCCGTCGAACACGGCGAGCGTGCGGAGCCTGATCGCCTCCAGCCCCGCCGCCGAGCGGGCCCTGTGGCACTACCTGTGCTCGATCGACTGGGTCATGCAGGTCAAGAGCGGCTGGCGGGCCCCGGACGACCTGCTCCCGCACCTCCTGCCGAACCCCCCGGCGGCCAGGATCAGCATGCAGGCGGACTGGCTGTGGGTGCGGATCCTGGATGTCGTACGGGCCCTGGAGGCGCGGACGTACGACGGCGAGGGCGCGCTCGTGCTGGAGGTCGTGGACGGGTCCGGCCTGGCCGGCGGCCGCTACCGGCTGGAGGCCTCGCCGGACGGGGCGTCCTGTACGACGACCTCGGCGAGCGCCGATCTGACCCTGGACGTGCGGGAGCTCGCGACGCTGTGGCTCGGGGACGAGTCGGCGGTGCGGCTCGCGGCGCTGGGGCGGGTGCGGGAGGAACGAGCGGGCGCCGGCCGGGTGGCCGACGCCCTGCTGCGTACGTCCAGGCGGCCTTGGTGCCCGGACATGTTCTGAGGCCTCCTGCCGGTCGACGACGGCTGACTGTTCATCCGTAGCTGTGCTCTTCAGTTGTGGCTGTACCGGTGGGGCTCTTCAGTTGTCGGTGTTCAGTTGTGGCTGTGCAGACCGACCGGGCTCCCGGCTCCCCTCCGGAAGGGAGCCCGATCAGCCGGATCCTGGGCCCGACGGGCGGGCGTCATCCGGACGGCGTCATCTGGACGGCGTCATCCGGACTGGGCGAGCAGCATCACGAGGATGACCGCTCCGATGCCACCGATCGCGACGTTCTTCGACTTGACGCCGATGGTCAGGGCGAGGAACGCGATGATGCCCATCGCGCCCCACTTCCACTGGACGAGCGCTTCGAAGCCGACGGCGAGGGCGGCGATGGCGACGGCGATGAGCGGCATGACGGTCCCCCTTCGGGACGGCCCCTGTGCGGGACGGTGGCCCCTGTCGATCGCCGAGTGGCCAACCTTGTGAAGTTTTGACCATGTCCCTCAAGGTTGACCAAGTTGGCGACCAACTTCACTGTACTTATCTCCACTTGGATGCGTCTCATAACCACCTTCCAATGAACTGCCGCAAGATGGCGAGAAGTTGTAGTGTTTGGTCGTGGACCCGAAACGCGCCTCCGTCAATGGACGGAAGAGGTCACAGCGGCCACAGAAGTCACATCGTGAGGTGGCCGACGAGCTCCGCGCCCGGATCCGGTCCGGCGCGCTGCGGGCAGGTCAGCGCATGCCCACCCAGGCGCGGCTGGCCGATGAGTTCGGCGTCGAGCGGGGAGTCGTACGGCAGGCGCTGTACCTGTTGCAGACGGAGCAGCTGCTCACCAACGTCTCCAAGGGAAGCCCCGCGACCGTCGCGCCCGACCTGGGGCTCAGCCGGGCGACCGCAGGCCCGGGGGCCGCGCCGCAGCCCACGATGGTCACCCTCGGCCCCCGTATCGCCGCCGCCTTCGCGGCCCCGCACGTCGAGATAGACGCCCTGTGCCTGACGTCGGTCTCCCTCAACCTCGCCGTCGGCGAGGGGCTGCGGCAGATCCACGCCGGACGACTGAATCCGGCCAAGGTCGACGTCCGCGTCCTGCTGCCCGGCCGGGACATCGACCTCGCCTTCCCGGTGCCGGTCGAGGGCCGCGGCGAAGACGACCCGGTCCACGAGCGCTGGCTGGCCCAGCGCAACGCGCAGGGGCAGGTCCTCCAGCACAACCTCCTGGCCCTGCGGGCCACGCACGGCATAGACGTGCACGTCTCCTTCCGCGCCCTGCCCTTCACACCACCGGTGAAGCTGTACCTGCTCAACGGCAACGAGGCGCTGTTCGCGTACTACACGCTGTCCCGCCGCGAGGAGGAGATCGACGACGAGCACCTGGAGCTGTTCGACTCCGAGGGCACCCAGTCGATGCTGTTCGCCTTCGAACAGGGCGCGGGGCTGCGGGACACGACGTTCGTGGAGCAGTCCCATCTGTGGTTCAACGCGCTGTGGGAGACCATCAGTTCGGAGCTGGTGCTCACGAGCTGAGGTCTCCCACGCGGGCGGATCCGGGTGTGCTCGGGTCATAGGGCGGGCCCCGCGACCAACAGGGCGAGCACCACGGCCCCGGTCGAGCTGATCGCGGGGTTCTTGGCCTTGATCCCGATGGTGAGCAGGAGCATCCCGATGATGCCGCTGGCTCCGTACTTCCACTGCAGGGTCTGCTCGACGCCGACGACGAAGACGGCGGAGAGGAGGGCGAGGGCCGGCATGGTGGTTCCCCCTTCAGGCTTCGGGGCGGGCGAGGCGGGCAACGCGGGCAGTGCGGAGGCAAAACTTCCGCCAACTCAACCAAGTTGGCAACCAACTCCATCTATGTTGTCCCCACTTGGTGGCAGTTGATAAACAACTTCGGAACAACTCCCCATAGATGGATTGGAGTTGTACCGTTTGGTCGTGACCCAGGAGAACGTGGCAGTGAACGGCAGCAGAAGGCTCTCGCCCCAGGAAATCGCCGACACCCTGCGGGAACGCATCCGCGCGGGCGAGCTCAAGGCCGGCGACCGGCTCCCCACCCAGGCCGAACTCGCGGAGGAGTTCGGGGTGGAACGGGGCGCGGTCCGCCAGGCGCTGCGCGCACTGCAGGAGGACGGACTGCTCAGCAATGTGAGCAAGGGGAGCCCGCCGCGGATCGCGGAGGTACCGGTCACCCAGGAGGGCCCGCAGCCGACGATGGTGGCCCTGGCCCCCCGCCTGGCCGACGCGTTCGCCAGTCCTCACGTCCGGATCGACGCGGCCTGCCTGACGGCGGAGACGCTGATGGTCGCCCTGAGCGAGCCGGTCCGCCTCATCCACGAGGGCCGTCTGCACCCCGAGTCCATCGACGTCCGCATCCTGCTGCCCTCCCGCGACATCAACCTGGCCTTCCCGGTACCGGTGGAGGCCCCCGACGACGACAACCCGGTCCACCAGCGCTGGCTGGAGATGCGCAACGCCCAGGGTCACGTCCTGCGCCACAACCTCCGCTCCCTGCGCTCCTCCCACGGAATCGACGTCAAGGTCAGATTCCGGGCCCTGCCGTTCACCCCGCCGGTGAAGCTGTACCTGCTCAACGGTGTGGAGGCGCTGATCGCGTACTACATGGTCGCGCGCAGGGAGGAGGCCACCGACACCGGAACGCTCGACATGTACGACGTCCTGGGCACGGAGTCGCTGCTGTTCTCGTTCGAGAAGAACTCGGGGAGCGAACGGGACACCCAGTTCGTGGAGCAATCCCAGAAGTGGTTCAACGCCCTCTGGGAAACCATCACGACGGACCTGACACTCTCCTAGTGACTCCTGAGACGACGCACACTGAACCGGTGACAGCAGAGACAGCACGACTCGCATCACTGGTCGCCTCCGCTCGGTATGTGCTCTGGGACATGGACGGGCCCATCTGCAGGTTGTTCGCGGGGTATCCGGCACACCAGATAGCCGGTGAACTGGTCGATAAGATCGACCGGTTGGGCATGGGCGGACTGCTGACTACGCAGGAACGATCCGGCAATGATCCGCACGATGCCTTGCGTGGTGTTCACGAGCGGCGCCGGGGGAGTGACCTGATCCTCGAGCTTGAGGAGTGGTTGACTCGGCGGGAACTGACGGCCGTTGCCACGGCGATGCCTACACCGTACGCGGATCCGTTGATCAGGACGTGGTCGTCCTACGGCGTCAGATTCGCGATCACCACGAACAATGCCGCCGCCGCGGCAACGGCGTACATCGAGAGCCGTCGGCTGGCGGACTGCTTTCCCCACGTCTACGGCCGCACGCCGAACCTCGACCTGATGAAGCCGAACCCGTACTGCCTGGAACAGGCCATCAAGGCCATGGGAGCCGTGCCCTCGGCCACCTTGATGATCGGTGACGCTCCCACAGATCTCCAGGCGGCACGACAGGCGGGGGTCGCCTTCCTGGGCTACGCGCGTAATGAGGACAAAGAACGGATGCTGAAGAAGGCGGGTGCCGAGGTCATCGTCGACTCGATGGAGCGGGTGCTGAAGGTCTTGGGCGACCTTCCCTGAGCTGTGGGTCACAAGATCTGCAAGTAACCGGTCCACTGCGCCGACCACCCCCGTCCACTTTGATGGCGCTGATCAACTTGCAGTCCAATTGGACTGGTTGTCTTGAGATTGGTTGTGCCCCGAGTGCTTGATCGACTAACCGGCCGACAAATATTGGTCTGTTGACTGCATCGGATTGACTGGCGTTGGACTGCAAGCTGTTTGGATGGCCGGTGAGGGAGGTACGGTCGCGATGTGAGCGAACAACGCGGCAAAGGAGCCACCATCCTGGCGGCGCTGCGGTCCCGTATCGCCGACGGCGAGTACCGGCCGGGTTCCAGCCTCCCGCCGCAGCGTGCGCTCGCCGACGCGTTCGGAGTCTCGCGCGACACGATTCAGCGCGTCCTGGATGAGCTGAAGACCGAAGGCTGGATCGAATCCCGGCAGGGCAGCGGCTCGAGGGTTCGGGTGACGCTTCCCATCCATGTGGCCACGCAGTCGCAGTCGAAGGTGTCCCCCGGTCGTATCGCGCTCGGGCCTTTCATCGCCCGCGCCTTCGCACAACCAGTCGTGGAGCTCGACGTCTTCACGTTCACCTCGGAAAGTCTCGACACCCACATCCGGGTGCAGGCCGAGGCGATCCGCAACAGTCAGATCCCTGCCCCGAAGCGCATCGCCCTCCGCATACTGTTGCCGTCCGACAGGGTCGAGCTCCCGTATCCGCGGGCCAGGGCATCGAAGGGCCTCTCCGCCGGCGAAGTGACAGAACTGGACCGGATCCTTCAGGCTCGGACCAGGGAGATCATTCGTCGGCACACATCCTCCCTGCGCAACGCTTTGCGCAACCTCAAGACGGACGGACTGGTGCCTGATGTGGAGGTGCCGGTCCGGGAGGTGCCGCTCGTGCCGACCCACAAGCTGTACTTGCGGCGCGGCGTGGAGGGGTTGTTGGGCCCGTACAAGATCGTGGAGCGCACGATCCTGATGGACGACGACACCGAGATCGATGCCTGGGACGTCCTGGGACTGGGGTCGACCTTGATACGACTGGCCAATGACGAGGGCGATCCCGGCGCCACCGGTTCCGTGTTCATGCAGAGCTGGCAGGAATGGTTCGACTCTTGCTGGCACCGCTATGACCTGTCCTGACGGGGGCGCCTGTTCGTGCACACGTCTCGAACTGTGTGAAGCGAAGGAGTGAAGACCGTCTCAACTGGGTAGCCAGTTCTGAATAACTCTCGTGTCGAGGCCACTTGAGCACTACAGTGTGGTCCCTCTCGTGCTGCGCATGAAAATCGGAGGCGCCGCATAGTTGCTCAGGAGTGCGCCGTGGGTGTTCCATCCGGGCCCGCTACCGCGTTCGCGGGGCGGGCGGCCCGCGAAGCGCTCGGTGAGCTGGTTTCCCATGCCAAATCGGCTGGGCGACTCACCCGTGGTCACCACAACCTGAACTACATCGTTCCGCCCCCACCCTGGCTGGATCCTCTGGCGAATCTCAAGTTCGTCATGGTGCGCGAGCGCCAGCGTGCCGCCCTGCCGGTCGTGATTCGCACCTGGCAGGACGAGGCGGAGATCCTCAAGGCGATCTCAGGGGCCCTTCCGCACGTACCGCAGTGCCTGTTGAAGTACGGCGACACGGCGGTCATGAGCTATGTGGACGGCGTCCCCCTGTCGAGCGTCTGCCCCAACGGCAAACGGGTCGACCAGCATCTGGTTCGGGCCCTGGCCGAACTGCTGGCGGACATGACGCAGGTCGGCCGGAAGGAACTTCCCCCTCTGCCGCAGTACTGGCCCCGGTCCAGCCGGGACAGCAGGGCCTTTCTGCGCACGCTGGCCCTGGCCACGGAATCTCAAGTCCGGCAGCGTAACTGGCGAAGGTTCGGCGGTCTGTTCGCGATGCTGGGCATCCCCGAGGACGCCATGGTGCGGTTCGCCGAGCGGGTTCCTGCGATGATCAGCCGCCCGTTCAGCCTTCTCCACACGGATCTGCATCGCGACAACGTCATTGTGTCGTACGAGGCGGGACCCCCGTTGATCTGTGTGGACTGGGAACTCTCGAGCTACGGTGACCCGCTGCACGATCTCGCGACCCATCTGGTGCGCATGGGCTACCCGGGGGACCAGTGGGACGAGGCGGTCGACGCGTGGCGCTCGGCCATGGTGGTGCGGCGCCCGAAAGCCGTCAACGGTCTGGAGCGCGACCTGCGGCACTACGTCGCGTTCGAGCGCGCCCAGTCCGTCTACCCGGATGTGATGCGTGCCGCTACATCCCTGGGCGAATCGTTCGATCAGAAGGATTTGGACGCCGCGACCGAAGCGGTGTTCTGGGCGCTGCAGGCAGCCGAGGAGCCCCTGAGACTGAAGAACGTTCCGGACGAGAAGGCCATCGAACGCATCCTCTTCCGCTGGAACGTGTCCCACGGCAAGCGCCACAGCCGTGATCGCGCGGTGTCGTCGATCTCGTGGGAACGCGACAAGAACGTCCCCGAACATCCCAAGTTCCCCGCTACGGCGGTACAGGAAGCCCTGTTCGAGGAGGGAGCGGCCTCAGCCGAACGAGTGTTCAAGGGGACGGCACACCTCAGTACGGCGGTGCGGGTCGAGGGGGTGGAGTACCCGGTGATGGTGCGGCGCAAGGTGGCGGCCGGCAACACCCGGGAACGCCGGTTCTTGAACGAACACGTCGTATTGCGGGCGATCGAGGACTCGGGCGTCGCGGTGCGCGCGCCCCGTGTACTGGCGCTGGGTATCAGCGAGCTGGGAGACCAGTTCACCATCCACTCCTTCGAAGGACCGGAGGGAGAGATCCGGGCTCCCGCCCACCCTGAGGGCGGCCTTCTGCCGCACGAGGCGGACGACCTCGTGAACCAGCTTCACGCCCTCACACAGGTCGACTGCGGAAAGCTGGCAGAAGATGTCAACTCCTTGGCCGCCGGGTTCCATGCGCAACTGTGCGACGAACTCATCCGGATGGTGTCCGAACTACCGAAGGAGACCCTGCAACTGGCGGGGCAGCTAGGGCTTCCGACGAGCAGTTTTCGCCTCGAACAGATCCTTGGTCGGCATACGGTGGCTCCTCGACGTGCCGTGCTTCTCCATGGAGATCTCAATCCCTGGAACATGATCCGCCGTGAGGACGGGACTGGGCTGACGCTGATCGACTGGGAGATGGCGATGGTGGGTGACCCTCTGTACGACCTGGTCCGCCATATGCACCTGACGCCGACCCTGCCCGAGATCCGAACACGCCTGTTCGATCGGTGGTCGCACCTGTTGCCGGAGGACTGCACGATGGGCTGGCGTCGGGACTGGCGCGTGTACCGCTGGATTGAAACCGTCCGCTCCGCCTACGTGGATCTGGACCGGCTGGTGACTCGGGACAGCCTTGAAGCCCCCAACGTCAGCAGGGCGGTGGACACCTACGCCATGACGCTGACCGCAGCGACCGCGACACTGGGGCTCAGCTCCAAGTCGACGACCAACCCCTACCTTGCGCTCGCGCTGCCGCATGTGCACCGGGAGAAGGCGTCGGCCGGAAACTGATCCGCACAACTTTGTGGGGACCACTGCCAGTTGCCTGAATGTGGGTGGAAGCTGGTCCGGTATCGATGGGGGGCGGCCTGTGATTATGAGGGGTGGGGTCGATGACGGTGGGCGAAAGGTGCAGGAACTGAAGAGCGCCCTGCTCGCGGACATCACGGAGGGCGAGTACGACGAGGGGAGACTCCTGCCGTCGCAGCGCAAGCTCGCCGAGAAGTATCAGGTGTCCCGTGACACTGTTCAGCGTGTGCTCGGCGTTCTGGCGCGCGAGGGCTGGATCGAGTCGCGTCAGGGCAGGGGATCGGTTGTGCTGCGCACTCAGACCGTCCGATCGCGGGTGCGCGGGAACACCGCCGCGAAGCGTGTGACCCTCGGGCCCCTGATCGCGTCCGCGTTTACTGCGCCCGATGTCACGCTGGACGTGTTCACGCTCACGTCAGAGGTGCTCTATACCCATGTGCGGGTGCAGGAGGAGCGCATCCGGGCCGGGGAGATCAGGCCGGAGACGGTCACCATTCGCGTGCTGACGCCGTCCGACGACGAGCCACTGCCCTATCCACGTGCCCTGGATGGCCCCGGCGACGACAGGCCGCAGAGGCACCTTACGGGCATCAGGAGATATCACACGGACAACCTCGTCCGTCGCCTGCAGGATCTTGACCGGGACATCGACGGCCTGACTGCCACGGTGGAGATCCGCAGAGCCCCTCTCGTGCCCTACTCGAAGCTCTACATCTTCAATGGGGCCGAGGTGGTGACAGGCCCGTACGTGCCGACCGAGCGGCCCTTGACCCTCGACGACGGAACCTGTCTGGACGTTGTCGACGTCATAGGACTCGACTCGACACTGACCCACTGCGCCAAGGACGACGACCCCGAGTCCCAGGCCTCGCTGATCGTGAGCAGCTGGCAGAAGTGGTTCGACTCGACGTGGCGGCTGCTGGCGACGTAAGTCCAGTGGCAGATAGTTGACCGTAATTGGATTGAGGGCACCCCCGAACGTCTGACCGGCCGTCGGCGCGTACGAAATGACCCTGCCACTGCGTAGGCTCACCCCCATGACCGCCCCCGGCCTCCGCGAGCGCAAGAAGCGGCAGATGTACGAGACCGTCTCCGAGATCGCCATCCGGCTCTTTCTGGAGAAGGGCTTCGACGCCGTCTCCGTGGCCGAGATCGCCGCTGCCGCCGAGATCTCCAAGCCGACGCTGTTCCGATACTTCCCGGCGAAGGAGGACCTCGTCCTGCACCGGATCGCCGATCACGAGGACGAGGCCGCGCGGGTCGTGGCCCGGTCGGACGAGGCGCCGCTCGTCGCCCTGCGGCGGCATTTCCTGGAAGGGCTGGAGCGGGGCGACCCGGCCACTGGGCTCAGTGATCACCCCGATGTGCTCGCCTTTCACGCGTTGCTCTACGGCACCCCCGCTCTCGTCGCACGGGCCCATGGCCACCTGGAACGGCAGGAGACCGCGCTCGCCGAGGTGCTCGGGGGTGACCTCGACGCACGGCTGGCGGCGGGGCAGATCATCGCCGTGCGGCGGATCCTCGCCATGGAGAACTGGCGGCGCATCTCCGAGGGGGAGCGGATCGAGGACGTGCGCGGGGATGCCGTGGCCGCGGCCGAGCGGGCGTTCGGGCTGTTGGCCGGCGGACTGGGACGGCTCGCCTGAGCGAGAGTCGGTAATAAATTTAACTCGGTTGCGTTTTTTCGCGTACGCTCGTCCCCATGACGTCAGCCGATCCCGCTCCCCGTCTCGCCCTGAAAGAGTCCCTCCACCTCGAGCGCGCCCATCACGACCGTTGCCGGGCCGCCCTCGCCGCCATGGTCGACGGGGCGCAGGAGCAGGTCGTCGTCGGCGAGGACGTGTCCGCCTCCGGGGCCGATGCCGAAGTGCTCGGTTACCGGCTGCGCAGTCGGGCCAAGGAGATGCGGGAGCTGCCCGAAGGGCCGTTGTTCTTCGGGAAGCTGGAGTTCGACGCGGGAGAGCATGCCGGGCAGGCGTATCACCTGGGCCGGGTGCGGATCACCGAGCACCCCGCCGCCCCGCCTCTCGTGGTCGACTGGCGTGCGCCCGTCTCCCGCGCCTTTTACCAGGCGAGCGCTCACGATCCGCAGGGGGTCGCCGTGCGGCGGCGGTTCGGGTGGGCGGCGGGCAGCCAGGGGGACTCCGCCGACCTCACCGGGCTGGAGGACGAGCGCCTGAGCAAGGGGGAGTCGGGGCCCAGCGCAATCGTCGCCCGCGAGATCGAGCGGCCCCGTGTCGGGCCCATGCGGGACATCGCCGCGACCATCCAGCCGGAGCAGGACGATCTCGTACGCGGTGACCTCGCGCTCTCCGTGTGCGTCCAGGGCGCTCCCGGCACCGGCAAGACCGCCGTCGGGCTGCACCGGGCCGCCTACCTCCTCTACACCCACCCGCAGCGCATGCGGCGCGGCGGGCTCCTCGTCCTCGGGCCCAACCGGACCTTCCTCTCCTACATCTCCCAGGTGCTGCCCGCGCTCGGGGAGAGCGGCGTGCGGCAGGCCACGCTCCAGGACGAGATCGCCCGGCATCCGGTCACGGCCGACGACACCCCTCGCACCGCCGTCCTCAAGCACGATCCACGCATGGCGGAGGTGCTGCGCCGGGCGCTGTACGCGCGGGTGTCGACGGCGGAGGTCAACCCCCTGGAGATCAAGGACGGTTCCTACAGCTGGCGGGTCGGCGCCGGTGAACTCGCGCGGATCGTGGCGGACGTACGGCAGGAGGAACCGCCGTACGGGGTCGGGCGGGAGCGGGTGCGGGGGCGGGTGGTGCGGAGCGTGCAGTTGCAGGCCGAGCGGCGCGCCGGGCCGCAGAACGGCGCCTGGGTGCAGCGGATCTCGCGGTCCCGGGTGATGGGGGCGTTCCTGGACGCCGTGTGGCCCAAGGTGCGACCCGAGGAGGTCGTGGCCGGACTGCTCAGCGGCAGTGTGGAGTTGGCTGCCGCCGCGGACGGCATTCTCGACGCCGAGGAGCAGAGGGACCTGCTGTGGGCCAAGCCGCCGAGGTCGTGGAAGTCGGCACGGTGGTCGGCGGCCGATCTGGTGCTGCTCGACGAGGTCGCCGGGCTGGTGGAGCATCCTGAGGGGTACGGCCATCTCGTCGTCGACGAGGCGCAGGACCTGTCTCCGATGGAGTGCCGGGCGATCGCCCGCCGGGCCCGGTTCGGGTCGGTCACCGTGCTCGGGGACCTGGCGCAGGGGACCACGCCCTGGGCGGCCCGTTCGTGGCACACGGTCCTGCGGCATCTCGGCAAGCCGGACGCGGCCGTCGTACCGCTGACCGTCGGGTTCCGGGTGCCGCGGGCCGTCGTCGAGCTCGCCAACCGGCTTCTGGGCCAACTGGACGTGGACGTGCCCGAGGCGCGATCCCTGCGCGGGGACGGCGAGTTGAGCATCTGGCCCACCTCCCTGGACGCCTTGCCGGGCGCGGTCGTGGAGGCCGTACGGGAGTCGCTCGCGCACGAGGGGTCGGTAGGGGTCGTCGCGGCCGATGCCGACGTGACACGCGTACGGCAGGCCCTCGACGCGGCCGGGATCGCCGCCGCCGGCCCGGACGAGCCGGGTGCGCGGGTCAGTGTCGTACCGGCCGGTGTGGTCAAGGGACTTGAGTACGACCATGTCGTGGCCGTCGAGCCGGCGGCGATCGCGGAGGAGGGGACAGGGGGGCGGGGGTTGCACCGGCTGTATGTCGTCCTGACCCGGGCGGTGTCCCGGCTGGCGGTGGTGCACGGGCGGCCGTTGCCGTTCTAGGCCGCGGCCGCCCGTGCGTCTGCGTCAGGCTCCGCCGTCGAGGAGGGGGATCAGCTGTTCCTCCTCGTAGGTGAGGTGGGCCTCCAGCTCGGTCGTCAGGCGGGTGACCTCCGTGCGGACGGAGGGCAGGTCCGTGCCGGAGAGTGCCTCCCGCAGCTCCTCGACCAGCGCGGCGATGTGTTCGTGCTCGGTGCGCAGACGGTCGAGGGCCGGACGGGACTGCGGGTGGCGGTCGGCCAGGAACGGGAACATCGCCCTGTCCTCCCCGGTGTGGTGGTTGTGCAGTCCCTGGCAGAAGGTGAGGCAGTTGACGCGGAGTTGGGCGCCGAGGGTGGTGCCGCCCGAGTCCAACTCCGTCCGGATCAGGGACAGCTCGCGGCGGAAGACGTCGTGGACCAGCCTGATGGCCTCGCCGGGGGAGGAGGCGTTGATGTTCGGTGGGCCCGGGCGGGCGATCTCGTGCAGGGCGATGACGGGGAGGACGCGGTCCGTCTTCTCCTGATAGACGGCCCAGCCGCGGTCCGCCTCCACGGCACGCGCGAAGGCCCGGTCCCGTTCTTCTCCGGTCAGCACGACCGCCCGAGCCTCGTAGGTGAACACCCCGCTCTCGACCGTGACGTGAGGGTGGGCGACGAGATTGCGGTACCAGTCGGGGTGGCGGGGCGAGCCGCCCGCCGAGGCGATCACGAGGATGCGGTCGCCGCCGTCGGGGAGGTAGCCGACGGGGGTGGTGTGCGGGGCGCCGGTGCGGGCGCCGGTGGTCGTGAGGAGGATCAGGCGGCCGCCCTCGAAGGGGCCGCCGACCCGGCCGTGGTTCGCGCGGAACTCGTCGATGATCCGCTGGTTGAAGTCCTGGACGGGGTGGGGCACTCTCTCTTCTTTCTCTCGCTGGTCTTCATGGAGGCGAAGGCGCGGAGAAAGAGGCGGGCCCCTGGCCCGCCGCGACCTCATTCAGAGGCCGGGCACCCAACTCGTTCACGGCACAAGGCCGACCCGGCAGTCATGCACGCACGGTAACGCCCGCGGCATGACCGAGACCACCGGGTTTGCGGACATTCCCACGACCACCCTGGCCGATCTGCTCGGTCGTGACCGGGTCATGGGCATGCCCTACGGTCGCCCGCATGGCTGACGAAGGCTTCACTCATCCGCGGCTGGCCGCGATCTATGACGCCCTCGATCCCGATCGCAGTGACCTGGACGCCTATGTCCGCATGGTGGAGGAGTTCGGGGCGCGGCAGGTGCTGGATCTCGGCTGTGGGACGGGGGTGTTCGCGCTGTTGCTGGCCGGGCGGGGTGTCGAGGTCGTCGGGGTCGATCCCGCCCTCGCCTCGCTCGACGTGGCCCGGGGGAAGCGGGGTAGCGAACGGGTGCGCTGGGTTCACGGTGACGCGTCCGGACTGCCGTCCGTGCGGGTCGACCTGGTGACCATGACGGCCAACGTCGCCCAGCAGATCGTGGAGGCGGACGCCTGGCGGGAGACCCTGCGCTGTGTGCACGCGGTGCTCCGGCCCGGTGGGCGGCTGGTGTTCGAGACGCGGGACCCGGCGCGGCGGGCCTGGGAGGAGTGGAACCGGGAGGCCTCGTACGCCGTGACGGACGTGCCCGGGGCCGGGGTGGTGGAGAGCTGGGTGGAAGTCACCTCGGTGGAGGGGCAGTTGGTGTCGTTCCGGTGGACCTATGTGTTCGCAGCGGAGGGGCGGGTGCTGACCTCGGACTCGACCCTGCGCTTCCGGGAGCGGGAGGAGGTCGAGGCGGAGCTGGGTGCCCAGGGGTTCGTGGTGGAGGACGTACGGGACGCGCCCGACCGGCCGGGCAAGGAGTTCGTCTTCGTGGCACGGCGCGCCTAGGCCGGGGGCCGTGGCGCTCATGGGCGTCGTGGCACGGGGCGGCTGTGGTGGGTGCAACCACGGCCCACGACCCGCGACCCACGACCCGCGACCCACGACTCACGACCCTCGACCTGGCCGAGGCGCGGCCAGGTCTCCCGGTCAGCGTTGGAGCCGGGTCGGCAGGGGCACCCAGCGGCGCGGGGCGTGCCTGTCGACCGCGTCCCGCCCGTCGCTGATCCGCAGGCCGGCCGCGGCGCAGCAATACGCGAGGACGTCGGCACCGTAAGGGAAGTCGTGCTCGCGCTGCCAGAAACGGAAGGTCCAGTAGGCCGCCGGGTCCGAGTCGTGCGGCCCGATGCCGATCTCGTCGGACGCGACGACCTCGCCGTCGCGGGCCAGGGTGCCGAAGGTGCCGCCCTTAGGGTTGAAGTAGACCCCGTAGGCGGTGGTGCCCGCGGATATCGCGCGCAGCACGGCGTCGTCGCTCGGCATGTAGCCGTCCTGGGTGATCACACAGCCGCCGGGGGTGCCGTCCACGCCCCGGACGCCCACGTGGCGCAGGGACTCGTCGTAGTCGTCCGGGGCGAAGGGCGCGTGGTCGGGGTCGGTCCTCGGGCACTGCGCGGGATCCGTACCGAGCCGCCGTAGCACCTCGTCCTCCCCGAGGTCCCGTACGAAGCAGACGCCGAGCCCCTCGGTCCATATCGGCTCCGTGCCGAAGGCGGCGATGAGCGCGTCGGCCGCCTGCTGGGCGGCCTCCTCGTCGGGCCCCAACTCCACCGCGCCCGGGAGGTGTCGGACGAGCGGGGCGAGACCGGTGGTCAGCAGCAGCCGGCCCGGCGACCAGAGCTGTCCGGGGGGCTGCGGTGTCCACACGTCCGCCCCCGCGTCGATCAGGGCGCGTACCGTGGACTCGTCCATGCTGTGGACGGCGTGCCAGAGCGGGGTGTGGTCCTCGTCGTCGCGCACGTCGACGTCCGCGACGTGCGGCAGGAGCGCGGCCACCGCTTCCGCCGAGCCCCGTTCCGCCGTGAGGTGCAGCGGGGTGGTGCCCTGCCAGCCGACGCGCGCGTCGGCCGGAGCGCCTGCCGCCAACCGGGCCCTGATCAGGTCGGCGTCGCCCCAGTCGTCGTAGCCCATGCGCTGCCAGTCGGCCCGCGGTACGTACCGCTGCCGGGCTTCCTCCGCACGCCGCAGGGCTTCGCGCTGACGTCGGTCGAGGGGCGGCGCGAGGAAGGACGGCGGTCCGCTGACCTCCAGCGTCGCGAACGAACCCGACGGCGCCTCCTGATCCGGTGCTTCGAGTCCCGGCCAGACCTCGAACGCGCGCCCCGCCGCGGCGCGGAGCGCGTCCGCGTCCACCGGGGTCCGGGTCTCGGGCACGCCCTCGTCCGGCCACTCGACCACCAACTGCGCCCGGCCGGGCGGGGGGAGCTCCGGCAGATACAGGTCGACGTCCGTCTTGAACAGGGATCTGTGGGAGTGGTGCAGGCCGGGATCCAACGGGATCAGCCCGATCGCCTGCTCGGTCGCCGCCTCCCGCGCCTCCCCCTGTGGCCCGGTGTAGGGGATCCTCCGCGTCACCGTGCCGTCCAGCGAGGTCACCCGTCGGCCGTCGGAGAACAGCAGCCCCACCCGCAGCCCGGACTGCCGCCGCGGGTCCCCGCCCTGCCGGCGGACCTTGCGGAACACCGACAGATGCAGGGTGACCGACTCGGGCCACACGGACCACCCCGTCACCAGGACCCGCGTCCCGGCCCCCGCACCGACCACGTCGAGCTGTGGCAGCAGCGCGGGCGCCCAGCGGTCGACGGGCGGCGCGTACCGTCCCTCGTCCTCCCCCGGCGGCCGTAATTGCACCAACACGTCCTGCTCGGCGGCCGGTTCCTCCGCCAGCACCAGATCGTCGAAGAACCCCATGCGCCGAGCGTCGCACACGGCACTGACAACGCCCCGGGCCTCAGGAACGGGCGAGAACGCAGAACTCGTGGCCCTCCGGGTCGGACAGGCACGTCCACGGGACGTCGCCCTGTCCGAGGTCGAGGTCGGTGGCGCCGAGGGCGTGCAGCCGGGCGACTTCCGCGGCCTCGTCGTCACCCGGGGACGGCAGCAGGTCCAGATGGACGCGGTCCGGCACGGTCTTCACATCGGGCGTGCGGAGGAACTCCAGATACGGGCCGACGCCCTCGGCGGACCGCAGCACCGCATGGTCGTCGGTCACCTCGTGCAGGGTCCAGTCGATCGCCGCACCCCAGAACCGGCCCATCTCCCGCGGATCCGTACAGTCCACGACCACGGCGGCGACCGGCCCGGTGTCCCGGTAGACCTCCCGGGGCTCCAGCACGCAGAACTCGTTGCCCTCGGGGTCGGCGAGGACTGTCCACGGCACCTCGCCCTGGCCCACGTCGACGGGCGTCGCTCCGAGAACTCTCAGCCGCTCGGTCAACTCCGCCTGATGGGCAGCGGACGTGGTGGCGAGATCGAGGTGCATCCGGTTCTTCGTCGCCGACTTGGGTTCCGGGACGGGTACGACGTCGATACCGAGACCGGCCGGGTCCGGCCACACGAGACCGCCCGCGGGGCCGACGTAGGTGGTCACACCGGGACGGTAGGCAGTCCACCCGAGCGCCTCCGCCCAGAACCGGCCGACCGCCGCCGCGTCGACGGCCTTCATGTTCACCTGCACGGGTCGCAGCGCCATGACGGCGATCCTATGCAGCCGCCGGGGGTCGGCGTTTCGCGACGGTGCACGTCAGGTGGGACCCCCGTGTCCTGCTACGGCGTCCCGTCGCCCGCGGTGTCCGGATGCGGGACCCGGCCGGCGGTTCAGGGCGTGGCGCGCCTCCTGGCCCAGCGGGGTCAGCTCGCAGCGACTGTCCGGTAGTTGGGGGGATCACCTGGGCAACCGTGGCGTCCCGCCGCTCTCACGAGTCCGGCCATGGCGCCCGCCGCTCCCACGCATCGCGTCGGCCGCAAGCATGCGTCCCGGCCCGCACAGGCGAGTGAGGTCAGGACTGTGCCGTCCGGAACGCGAGATACCGGCCGAAGGCCTCGTGGCTGTCGGGGGTGAAGCTCCACTCCAGCAGGGCCGAGTCGAGCTCCGGTTCGGTCAGCCAGCCGTGCCAGGCGACCTCACCGGGATCGGGGACCACGGCGTCCGGCGCCACGGCTTCGTGCACGCCGAGCCAGTGGGGGCTCAAGCCGCTGCGGTTGAGGAACGTGAACAGCAGGCGCGGCAGCGCACGTATGCCCAGCTCTTCGGCCAGCTCCCGCGCGGCGGCCTGTTCATAGGACTCGCCGACACCCACGGCGCCACCGACCTCGACCTCGTAGAGTCCGGGGAAGCGCGACAGCCGTTCCGACCGCCGGTGGACGAGGATGCGTCCACGCTCATCACGACACACCGTCACGGCGACCCGGTGCAGCCACCCCTCCCGGACGGCCTCCCGACGGCCGACCACCCCCAGCACACGGTCTCGACCGTCGACACGCTCCACCAGTTCATCCACGCCGCACACCCTGACAGAGTCCACCGACGTGGCGTGGCGCACTTTTGCAAGCGGGTGCTTGCAATAGTTAGCGAGGGTGGTGCACAGTGGAGGCATGGCATCGCTCAACGTCGGCAATCTCGGTGAGTATCTGCGTGAACAGCGGCGCACCGCGCAGCTGTCGCTCAGGCAGCTCGCCGATGCCGCCGGGGTGTCCAATCCGTATCTGAGCCAGATCGAGCGCGGGCTGCGCAAGCCGAGCGCGGAGGTACTCCAGCAGGTCGCCAAGGCCCTGCGGATCTCCGCCGAGACGCTGTACGTGCGGGCCGGCATCCTCGACGCCGAGCGCGACCGGGACGACGTGGAGACACGTGCGGTCATCCTCGCCGATCCCACGCTCAACGAGCGGCAGAAGCAGGTGCTGCTCCAGATCTACGAGTCCTTCCGCAAGGAGAACGGCTTCGAGATCGCCCCGTCGGACGCGGCCCCCTCGCCGGGCGACAGACCGGGCGACAGACCGGGCGACGGGCAGAGCGACGGGCCGCTCGGCGGTACGGCGGACGCCCAGGACGAGCTCCGGGACATAGCCGTCCCGGCCGACGGCGAACCGGCCGGCGACACCGCCGTACGGGAGGCCCGTCGGCCCCGCAAGCCCCGCACCACCCGCAAGCCCTCCAAGACCGACGGCAGCGACGCCGACCCGCAGCAGACGGCCAGTTGAGAGCCGGTACGGCTCGACACGGCCCGATCGCGCCGACAGGCGCCGCGGGACCCAAAACCCTCATCAGAAAGCGACCCGGGAGGACCGTCACCATGGCCATCACCGACGACATCCGCAAGGCCGTCAAGGACCCGACCCCCCTCTACTTCCTCGCCGGCGCCGGTGACCTGGCCTTCCAGGAGGCCAAGAAGGTGCCCGGCCTGGTGGAGCAGCTCCGCGCCGAGGCCCCGGCCCGGATCGAGGCCGTGCGCGGCACCGACCCGAAGGCGGTCCAGGAAAAGGCCCAGGCCCGTGCCAAGGAGGCCGGCGCCAAGGTCAAGGAGACGCAGGAGACCCTGCAGACCAAGGTCGGCGAGTTCATCAGCACCCTCGACGGCGACCTGAAGAAGCTCGGCAGCACGATCGACGCGGACCTGAAGAAGCTCGGCGAGTCCGCCCAGGACCTCGCCCTGCGCGGTGTCGGCGTCGCCGCCGAGTACGCCGTCAAGGCCCGCGAGGCCTACGAGAAGGTCGCCGAGCACGGCGAGCAGGCCGTCAAGACCTGGCGTGGCGAGGCCGCCGAGGAGATCGAGGAACTGGCCATCGCCGTCGAGCCCAACGCCGAGCCGGGCGAGGTCAAGGACCAGACCGCGACTCCGGCCGCGAAGCCGGTCACGCCGGTGACGCCGGCCACGGCCGCCGCCCCGGCCCCGGCCAAGAAGACGGCCACCACCGCCAAGAAGACCACGCCGCGCAAGACCACCACGGCGAAGAAGACCCCGCCCGCCAAGTAACCGCAGGGCACCCGCACCGCAGGGCCCCCGCACCGCGGGACACGGCAGAACACCGGGCCGGGCACTTACCGAGTGCCCGGCCCGTTCTCCGGGTAGCGACCGTGCGGGAACGGGTACGGTGACCGCGTAATCGCGTTATGACGAGCCGAGTCGGGTGGTGGACGTTGTGCTGATGCAGGGGTTCGCAGGCTTCATGTGGCTGCTGAGCATGGCCCTGATCGTTTTCAGCGGTTTCGCGCTGTTCGACGCCGCCATCCGCCGTGAGGACGCCTACCGCGCGGCCGACAAGAAGACCAAGCCCTTCTGGCTGATCATCCTCGGGCTCGCCTTCGTGGTGAACCTGATCTTCAACATCCTGTCGTTCCTGCCGATCATCGGCCTCATCGCGACGATCGTGTACATGGTCGACGTACGCCCGGCGATCCGCGCCCTTCCGGGCGGCGGCCGCAGCGGCCGGGGCCGGGGTTCCAGCAGCGACGGCCCCTACGGCCCGTACAACGGAGGCCGCTAGCGACACCCGTCACGCCCGGCCCTCAGGTCTCCCGGTCGAGCAGCAGTACCGCCACGTCGTCCGCCAGCTCGCCGCCGTTGAGCGACCGCACCTCGTTCACCGCGGCCCGCAGCAGCGCTTCCCCGCGCAGCCCCTCGGAGAGCTGGCGGCGGATCATGGAGACCATCCCGTCCTGGCCCAGCCGCTCCCCGCCCTCTCCGACGCGCCCCTCGATCAGGCCGTCGGTGTAGAGCATGAGACTCCACTGGGCACCCAGCTCCACCTGCATCCGAGGCCAGCGGGCCCCGGGCAGCAGGCCCAGCGCGGGTCCGTTGTTGTCGTACGGCAGCAGCTGTGCGGGCCGTCCGGGCCGGGCCACCAGCGGCGAGGGGTGCCCGGCGAGGCACAGTCCCGCCCGCCGCCCGTCCGGCGCGATGTCCACCGTGCACAGCGTCGCGAAGATCTCGTCGTCCGAGCGCTCGTGCTCCAGCACCTCCTGCAGCGTGCCGAGCAGCTCGTCCCCGCACAGCCCCGCCAGGGTCAGCGCACGCCAGGCGATCCGCAGCTCCACGCCGAGCGCCGCCTCGTCGGGGCCGTGCCCGCAGACGTCACCGATCATGGCGTGCACGGTCCCGTCGGGGGTCCGTACGACGTCGTAGAAGTCGCCGCCGAGCAGCGCGCGCGAGCGGCCCGGCCGGTACCGCGCGGCGAACCGCAGCGTCGAGCCCTCCAGCAGCGGGGTGGGCAGCAGACCGCGCTCCAGGCGCCGGTTCTCCTGCGCCCGTACCCGTCCCTCGGCGAGCCTGCGCTCGGCCGTGTCGGAACGTTTCCTCTCCACCGCGTACCGGATCGCCCGGCTCAGCAGCCGGCTGTCCAGTTCGTCCCGGAAGAGATAGTCCTGGGCGCCCACCCGCACCGCCTCGGCGCCGCGCTCGGCGTCGCCGGACGCGGTGAGCGCCAGGACGGCGTGCCGGGGCGCGAGCTCCAGGACATGGCGGAGCACGGCGAGCTCGTCGTCGTCGGCGGAGCGGCCGGGCGCGGGCAGCGCGAGGTCGAGCAGGATGCAGTGCACGTCATCGGTGAGCAGCCGCTCCGCCTCGGTGAGGTTGCGGGCGGTGCGGACACGGATCGGCTTGCCTGTCGAGTCCAGGAGCTCGGGGACGACCGTGGACCCGCCGGGATCGTCCTCGATCACCAGCAGGCTCAGTTGGGTGGTGGCGGCGTTGTTGTCGACCGTGGCTTCCTTGCGCGGGGCTTCTTCCTTGGAGGGGTCTTCCTGGGATGCGGCCGGCGCCTGACCACTCTCCACGGCCGGGATCGCTCGCTGCCGCGGTATGGGTACGGGCATCGTCTTGGATTCCTTCCCTCCCCCCGAGGGCATGGTGGAGCGAGGGACCTCGATCCACCGACGGGGACCATAGCGGGTGGCGGGCCGGTAAAGGAATGGCGTGAGACACGCTGCTTGGCCGGTGGCCACTGTCATATGCCGCGTTATCCACCGCAGTTGGACAGGTGACGGGTGTCGTGGGGATGACGAACGTCACGTCGGCGGAAGGTTTGTGGCGCCTTCAGGGGTGCCTCGCATCACATGACCCAGGTCTCACCTGGTCACTCGGTCACCTGGTCACTCGGTCAGCTGGTCACCCGAAGACGCTCACGCGTCCGGTCGCACGACTCCGAGGATCGGCATCGAACCCGCTCCGGCGATCGTCACCGTGCGCCCGGGGCGCGGCGCGTGCACGATCGCGCCGTCGCCGAGGTACATCGCCACATGGCTGGCGTCGTCGAAGTAGATGATCAGGTCGCCGGGCCGCATGTCCCTGATGTCGACGTGCTCGAGCTGCTTCCACTGCTCCTGCGAGGTGCGCGGGATGGGCTTGCCGGCGCTCGCCCAGGCCTGTGAGGTCAGTCCGGAGCAGTCGTAGGAGTCCGGCCCCTCGGCGCCCCATACGTACGGTTTGCCGATCTGGGTCGTCGCGTAGGCGACCGCGGTCCTGCCGGCCTTGCTGGTCTCGCCGCTGATCTCCTTGAGGACGCCCGAGTCCAGCCAGGCGGTCTGCGCCTTGTGGGCGGCCTGTTCCTCCAGTTCGGCGAGGCGCTCCTTCTCTTTCGCCTCCAACTGGGACTCGAGCTTCTCGGCCGCCGCGATCCGCTGCTCGACCTTCTTCTTGGCGGCCGCCTTCGCCTTGCGGTTGGCCTCCAGCTTGGTCCACTGGGCGGAGGCGTCGTCGGCGTACTGCTTCAAGTCCTGCTGGGTGCGGGTCAGTTCCGCGATGAGGGCCTTGGTGGCGCGCTGGCCCTGGAGGACGCGGCCGGTGGCGTCCAGGAACTGCTGCGGATCGTCGCTCAGCACCAGCTTGGCCTCGTCCGGAAGGCCGTTGGTGCGGTACTGGGCGGCGGCCGCGGCGCCCGCGCGGGCCTTCAGCCTCGCCAGCTTCTCCTGACCCTTGACGATCTTCCGGGCCAGCGCGACGATCTGCGCCGACTGCTGCTCGGCCTTCTCCTCGGCGGCGTTGTAGGCGTCGGTGGCGACGGCGGCGTCGTGGTAGAGGGCGTCGAGCTGTTTGCGTACGGCTTCGATGTCCCTGTTGGTCACGGCCGTCGTCGGTGAGGCGGTGGGGGAGGGTGTCGGACTCGGTGCGGCGAAGGCGCTGCCGGGCGCCGCCAGTACGGCCACCGCGCCGATCACGGTCACGGCCGTGGCGATCAGACCGCGCTTGCCCGTCCCCATACCCATGCCCCCAAAGCTGATTTACCGTCAGTAACTTACGGTGCTCGGGGGATCGTGCCACGTCACGGCCGAAAGCGACAGAGGCAGGCCCACGCTGTACAGCCCTTCGCCTCCCGGCGCCCCTCGGTGCATCCCCCTCTCCCCGCCCCCCGAAGACGATCTCCCCGCCTTTGTGACGAACGACTCACACAGATCGTTCCCTGCGGGTCACGCCCGGCGGGGCTGCGGGTGAATCACGCCGGAGCGGGGGGCGCCGCAGTTCACGCGCCCCTCAGGACACCGGGGTTCATGTGTCTCCCCTTCGCGCCACGCGAGCCAGGCTCACCCCGCCCCCACCCCTCGCGGGGCCAACGCCTCCCAAGCCACCGTCACTTCCCCCTGCCGCCACCGTGCGGGCCCGTCCACCACCGGCCAACTGGTCGCCAGGGACCGGACCGTTCGGATCCAGCGCTGGCGGGCGCCGTAGGAGGCGTAGGGGGCGGCGGCTGCCCAGGCGCGGTCGAAGTCGCGGAGGAAGGCGTGCACCGGCTCGCCCGGCACGTTGCGGTGGATCAGCGCCTTCGGCAGGCGTTCGGCGAGGTCGGAGGGGTGTTCAAGGGAACCCAGCCGGGTCGCGAAGGTGACCGTCCGCGGTCCCTCCGGCCCGAGTGCGACCCACACGTGCCGGCGCCCGATCTCGTCGCAGGTCCCCTCGACGAGCAGTCCGCCGCGCGATCCCCGTGCGGGGTCGGCCGGGGCCAGCCGGGCACACAGCCGCTCCCACACGGCGGCCACCTCGGCCTCGTCGTACTGGCGCAGCACATTGGCCGCCCGGATGAGCTGCGGCCGCCGGGGAAGCGGGATCTCGAAGCCGCCGTGCCGGAAGAGGAGCCCGTCCCGCTCGTACGGCTTCGCCGCGGCCACCCGCGCCGGTTCGATCTCGATGCCGACCACGCGCGTGCGTGGCGCGGTCTCGCGGAGCCGGGCCAGCAGTTCGACGGCGGTCCAGGGCGCGGCCCCGTAGCCGAGGTCGACGGCGACCGGATCGGCGGCGCGCCGCAGCTCGGCGCCGTGCGTGGCCGCGAACCAGCGGTCCATGCGGCGCAGCCGGTTGGGGTTGGTCGTGCCGCGCGTGACCGTGCCCACAGGGCGGGAGGCGGCACGGGACGTCATGGCTATGAGGGTATGTGGCGGGAACCCGTGGTACCGGACCACATGCCCGGACCGCCGGGCACGGCAGACGCACCCGACGCACACCCGACGCACCCACTCATCGAACGGTTGAGCGACCCCCGGTAATACCTCGGCAAAAACCACCCCGGCCGGAATGGGAATGCACCCTTCCGGTGTTGCCTCCCTCGGAGGGTCCGCACGCCCTCCGTCCGGCATGCCCGCTGCAAGGAGGAACGCCACGTGAGCCAGTACGTCAGCAGGCTCCAGCGTCGCTCCCAGGCCGCACCGCACCGGTTGCGCCTGCACCGCCGCCCCCGCCGCGTCGCCATGCTCTCCGTGCACACCTCACCGCTCCACCAGCCGGGCACCGGCGACGCGGGCGGCATGAACGTCTACATCGTCGAGCTCGCCCAGCGCCTCGCCGCGATCAACATCGAGGTCGAGATCTTCACGCGCGCGACGACGGGCGGTCTTCCGCCCACCGTCGAGATGGCCCCCGGCGTCCTGGTCCGCCATGTCGACGCCGGCCCCTACGAGGGCCTCAACAAGGAGGACCTCCCCGCCCAGCTGTGCGCCTTCACGCACGGCGTGATGCAGGCCTGGGCCGGCCACCGCCCCGGCTACTACGACCTGGTCCACTCGCACTACTGGCTCTCCGGCCACGTGGGCTGGCTCGCCGCCCAGCGCTGGGGCACCCCGCTCGTGCACGCCATGCACACCATGGCCAAGGTCAAGAACGCCAACCTGGCCGACGGCGACACCCCCGAGCCCGCCGCCCGCGTCATCGGCGAGACCCAGATCGTCGCCGCCGCCGACCGCCTCATCGCCAACACCGCCGAGGAGCGCGAGGAACTCGTGCACCACTACGCCGCCGACCCCGCCAAGGTCGCCGTCGTCCACCCCGGCGTGAACCTCGACCGCTTCCGCCCGGCGGACGGCCGGGCGGCGGCCCGCGCCCGTCTCGGCCTGCCCCAGGACGCCCTGATCCCCCTCTTCGCGGGCCGCATCCAGCCCCTGAAGGCCCCGGACGTCCTGCTGCGCGCCGTGGCGGTCCTGCTCGACCAGCGCCCCGACCTGCGTTCCCGCATCCTCGTCCCGGTCGTCGGCGGTCTCAGCGGCAGCGGCCTCGCCAAGCCGGAGGGCCTCCAGAAGCTGGCTGCCCGGCTCGGCATCGCGGATGTCGTACGGTTCCACCCGCCCGTCGGCCAGGAACAGCTCGCGGACTGGTTCCGGGCCGCGTCCGTGCTGGTCATGCCCTCCTACAGCGAGTCCTTCGGCCTGGTCGCCATAGAGGCCCAGGCGGCCGGCACCCCGGTGCTCGCGGCGGCGGTCGGCGGGCTGCCGGTGGCCGTGGCCGACGAACGGACCGGTTTCCTCGTACGCGGACACGATCCGGCCGCCTACGCGCGCGTGCTGCGCGACTTCGCCGACAACCCGGCGCTCACGCCCCGCATGGGCGCGGCGGCCGCCCGGCACGCCCAGTCCTTCGGCTGGGACACCGCGGCCGCGGCGACGGCGGACGTCTATGTGGCCGCGGCACAGTCGTACCGGCGTCACGTACGCTCGCTGCATGGCTGAGGCAGAGAAGGCAGCGCAGGTCATCGAGGGCGTCCTCAAGGACGCCGAGGTCGAGTGGGAAAGCCCCGAACCCGGCCACTACGTCGTGCAGCTCCCCGGCACCCGCAAACTCAAGACGACCGTCTCGCTCCTCGTCGGCCGCCACTCCCTCTCCTTGAACGCCTTCGTCATCCGCCACCCCGACGAGAACGAACCCGGCGTCCACCGCTGGCTCCTGGAGCGCAACCTCAAGCTGTACGGCGTGAGTTACGCCGTCGACCGGCTCGGTGACGTCTACGTCACCGGCAAGCTCCCCCTCGCCGCGGTCACCGCCGACGAGGTCGACCGCCTCCTGGGCCAGGTCCTGGAGGCGGCCGACGGCAGCTTCAACACCCTGCTGGAGCTGGGTTTCGCCACCGCGATCCGCAGGGAGTACGAATGGCGGGTGGCCCGGGGCGAGTCCACGCGCAACCTCGACGCGTTCGCGCACCTGACCCGGCGCGCGGAGGACTGACCCCGGGTCGTCTCCGGCGCATCCCCGGGTCGTCCGTCCCCGGGTCGTCCCCGGGCCGTCTCCGTCGCGCGGTGTCTAGCGGCGCGGCAGTGAGCTGGAGGGATGCGGCTCGCTGGTCGGCTCGTGGCTCGGACCGGGATCCTCGGGCGAGGACGGCTGGTCCAACTGGTCCGCGAAAGCCCGGAGCGCGTCGGCCAGTTCCTTCTTGGTCGGCAGCTCGTCGACCTTCCTGTCGAGCTCGGCGATACGCCGGTTGAGCTCCTCCAGCTCGCTCGGTGTGGAGGGCTGTCCGGTGGGCTCCCCGGTGGGTTCCTCGGTGGGTTCCTCGGTCGGCTCGTCGGGAGACGTGGAGGTGGGGCTGGGGTCGATGCCCCCGGTGATGCCGCCACTGCCACTGACCGTGCCGCCGTCACCGCCCCCGCTGCCGCCGACCGTGCCCTCGTCCGGCGGGAGGGAGCTCGACGCACTCGGTTCGGCGGTGGGCTCGTCCCCCGAACTCGCGGCGATGGCGCCGCCCACGCTGAGGGCGACCAGGGTGGCCGCCCCCGCGACGGCCACGGAAAGACGTCTGAACGGCAAGGAGTTCTGTCTGTCATCCATGTCCGTGACGCTAACCCGCGCCGATCACCGGACGGATGCCTTCCGTGGGTCTCCCCCGGCACCGGTGCGGTAACGACCCGGCGTCACCCCCACCAGCCGCTTGAAGTGCCGGGTGAGATGGGCCTGGTCGTGGAAACCGGTGAGCGCGGCGACCTCGGCGGGACCCTGCCCCGCGAGCAGCAGACGCCGGGCCCGGTCGACGCGGCGGGAGGTGAGGTACTGGTGCGGCGCGATGCCGTAGGCGGTACTGAACGCCCGTACGAGATGCGCCGGATGAGCCTGGACGACCCCTGCCGCCTCCTCCAGCGTCAGCCCCTCCACGACCCGCTCGTCGAGCAGTTCGCGCAGCCGGCGGGCGAGGACGGGGTCGCGGCGCACCGGCCCGTCGTGCGGCGACCGCCGCAGCAGGGCCCGGAGCCGGTCGCCGATGAGCGTCAGCCTGCTCTCCGCCTCGAACTCCTCACCGGGACCGGCCAGTGCCGTGTGCAGCTGCCCCACCCGCTGCCGCAGTACGGGGTCCCGCAGGTCGGGGCCGTCGACGGCGGGCCCGATGAGCTCGTCGCCGAGGTGGGTCCGGTCGAGGTAGAGGACCCGCTTGCGGAAGCCGTCGGGGGTGGCGGGCGAGCCGTTGTGCGGGACGTGCGGCGGCAGCAGCGAGACGGTGTCGTGCGGAGTGCCGTGCTCGTGCCGGTCGAGGTCGTACCGTACGGCCCCGTCGTCCACGATGAGCAGCGTCCACGCCTCGTGCACGTGCATCGGGTACGCGTACTCGGTGAAGTGGGCGTGGAAGACCTCGGTGACGCCCGGGACGGCGGGTCGCCACGCGGTGACTTCCTGCGCGGGCATGGTCGGGGCCGCCATGCAAAGAACGTACAAGACGAGGCCGTACGGCGCCCGCCAGTCTCACCGTATGAACGATGAACCCATCCGCTTCGACACCAAGATCGCCGTCCTGCTGCGCGAGGACCTGGAGACCTGGCAGCGTCTGAACGTCACCGCGTTCCTCGTCAGCGGCCTGGGCACGCAGGCCCCCGAGGTGGTCGGCGAGCCGTACGAGGACGCCGACGGCGTGCCGTATCTGCCGATGTTCCGCCAGCCCGTCCTGGTCTTCGAGGGCACCAAGGAGACGCTGACCGCGGCCCACGCGCGCGTGCTGTCCCGCTCGCTGCCCCGCGCCCTGTTCACGAGCGACCTCTTCTCGACGGGCAACGACCGTGACAACCGCGCGGCGGTACGGGCGGTGGCGACCGAGGAGCTGGACCTGGTGGGCCTCGCGGTGTACGGCCCGCGCAATGCGGTGGACAAGGTCCTCAAGGGCGCGCGCATGCATCCGTGACGCCACCGGGTACGGGGCCGGGTCCGGCACCGGGTACGGGTCCGGACCCGATCAGGCCGCGCTGGCCTCGGCCGCGGCGGCGGGCTTCTCGGGTACGGCGGTCCCGGTGGCCGTCTCCCGGGACAGCCGGCGCATCAGGGCGGCGTAGCCCACCGCCGCCGCCGTCCCGACGACCGCGCACAGACCCCACAGCCACTCCGCCCCGAACCGGTCGATGACGAAACCGGACATCAGGGGCGCCACGAGGGCGGCGACGGACCAGGACAGTGTGTACATGCCCTGGTAGCGGCCGCGCCCGTGGGCGGGGGAGAGACGGACGACGAGGCCGGTCTGGGTGGGCGCGTTGATCATCTCGCCCAGGGTCCACACGCACACGGTGAGGGCGAACAGGCCGACGGACCCGGCGAAGGCGGTGAGTCCGAAGCCGTATCCCGCGAGCAGGGACGAGACGACGAGGAGCCGCTGGGGATCCCGGTCCTGGATGAACCGGGTCACCGGGATCTGGAGCGCGACGATCAGAACGCCGTTGAGGGCGATGGCCAGGCCGTAGTCGGCGGCGGTGAACCCGGCCTCGCCCATCGCGACGGGCAGCCCTATGGACCCCTGCTGGAAGATCACGGCGACGAGGAAGGACAGTCCCACGACGCTCATGAACCGTCCGTCGCGCAGGACGGTGCCGAGGCGGACGTCGTCTGGGGCCTTCTCGGCGTGCGCCGTGGCGGGCCGTGACTCGGGCAGCTTGAGGAAGACGACGACCGCGCAGACGGCGGTCATCCCGGCCTCGATCAGGAAGCCCGCGAGATAGCTGTACTCGGCGATGAAACCGGCGCCCATGGAGGAGACGGCGAAGCCGAGGTTGATGGCCCAGTAGTTGAGGGAGAAGGCCCGCACCCGGTCCTCGGGGCGCACGATGTCGGCCATCATCGCCTGCACGGCCGGCCGGGAGGCGTTGGAGGCCATGCCGACCAGGAACGCGACGGCGGCGATCGCGACGGGGTGGTGCATGAACCCGAGCAGCGCGACGGAGGCGGCGGTGGCGGACTGCGCGACCAGCAGGGTGGGTCGCCGCCCCAGCCGGTCGGTCATCACCCCGGCGCCGATGGACGACACGACCCCGCCCAGCCCGTGCAGCGAGGCGACGAGACCGGCGTAGGAGGCGGAGTAGCCGCGGTCGAGGGTGAGATAGAGGGCCATGAAGGTGGCGACGAAGGCGCCCAGGCGGTTGACGAGGGTGCTGGTCCACAGCCACCAGAACGCGCGGGGAAGCCCGGAGACGGTCTCGCGGCCGGCGCGTCTCAGGGTGGCGAGTGGCATGGACGGTCCCCCGTGTTTGTAAGTGTCCCAAGCGGTGAGCACAACTTACGAAACGGGGATGGCGGCAGGCCACTCAATTAACAGATCCCGTCAACCGTCCGTCTGCCGAGCGGGCCTCCACCCGGACCGGGGGTGTGGATTACGCTCATACGCATGGCCGACGCACCGTACAAGCTGATCCTCCTCCGCCACGGCGAGAGCGAATGGAACGCGAAGAACCTGTTCACCGGCTGGGTGGACGTCAACCTCAACGAGAAGGGCGAGAAGGAGGCAGTCCGCGGCGGCGAGCTCCTGAAGGACGCCGACCTCCTGCCCGACGTGGTCCACACGTCCCTCCAGAAGCGCGCGATCCGCACCGCCCAGCTGGCGCTGGAGTCCGCGGACCGCCACTGGATCCCGGTCCACCGCTCCTGGCGCCTGAACGAGCGCCACTACGGCGCCCTCCAGGGCAAGGACAAGGCCCAGACCCTCGCGGAGTTCGGCGAGGAGCAGTTCATGCTGTGGCGCCGCTCCTACGACACCCCGCCCCCGCCCCTCGAGGACGGCACGGAGTTCTCCCAGTCCGCCGACCCCCGCTACGCCTCCATCCCGCCGGAGCTGCGCCCCCGCACGGAGTGCCTGAAGGACGTCGTCGTCCGCATGCTCCCGTACTGGTACGACGGCATCGTCCCGGACCTCCTGGCCGGCCGCACGGTCCTGGTGGCGGCCCACGGCAACAGCCTCCGCGCCCTGGTCAAGCACCTGGACGGCATCTCCGACGCCGACATCGCGGGCCTGAACATCCCGACGGGCATCCCCCTCTACTACGAGCTCGACGCGTCCTTCAACCCGGTGACCCCGGGCGGCAAGTACCTCGACCCGGAGGCGGCCGCGGCAGCGATCGAGGCGGTCAAGAACCAGGGCAAGAAGAAGTAGGGTTTGTGATCATGCCCCTGAGCTGCGCATATGGCGCCACTCAGGGGCGTTTTCACGGCCCGGGCCCACTGTGGGCCCTCAGTCCCCCGAACCTCGCGGCCGGAGCGCTTGCCCGAGAGCCTTTCGGGCCCGGTCCCGGCTACTCGGCATGAGGTGCGCATACACCTTCAGAGTCAGACCCGGGTCCGAGTGCCCGAGGTACTCGCTGACGGCCTTGATGCTCTCCCCGGCGTCCAGGAGGACGGATGCGTAGAAGTGCCGAAGTGCGTGCATGCCGTGCTCGCGGGCGGCGGCATGCTCGCGGCTCTTGGCCTTCGGGATGACACCGACCTTCGCCAGGGCGGGCTTCCAGTGGTCCTCGTTCAGCGACGTACGCCAGACGTGCCCGCCATTGGGTCCACTGAAGATCAGGCGCTTCGTCACGGGCTGGCCGTTCGCCCGCATCCACGGGAGCGTGACCTCGACGGGCGGAAAGCGCTCTATGTGCTCCTTTAGAGCCTCCGCCACGGGATCGGGTAGAGGCACATCACGGAGCTTGCCGCCCTTCGGTGGCGCAAACACAGGCCTACTCAGACTCAGCTTGAGCTGCTGCACCACGTGCAAGGTGTTGGTGTCGAAGTCCAGCTCATCGACACTCAGGCCGAGAATCTCGCCCTGTCGCAGGCCGCAGCCGGCGCCCATGTCGACCATGGTGCGAAAGCGCTCGACCATGGCGGCCCGCATGGCAAAAACGCGTTCTGGCTGCCACGGGACGACGCGGCGCAGACCCATCTCAGGGAGCGTCACCGTGCGGGAGTTGCAGGGGTTCCGGCGAAGGTAGCCGTCCTCGACGGCCGCGCTGAGAACAGCTCGGACGTTGGAGAAGATCACACGGGCGTACGCGCCGGACATGCCGGAGGCTTCGAGCTGGGTCACGAACTCACGGATATGGCTCGGCTGGAACGACCCGAGCGGACGTGACCCGATGCGAGGAAAGGCGTGCAGCCTGAGTTGTGACTGCATTGAGGCTCGGGTGTTCGGGTCTCCACTTTGGCTTGCAAGCCACTCCTCCGCGAACTCCTGAAAGGACGTCCGGGAGGCGTTCGGGTCGATGTAGTCGCCGCGAGCCACGTCCGCAGCCATCTTGCTCAACCACTGTTCAGCGAGGCGCTTCTGTCCGTCAGCGAACGACTTGCTCTTGCGCTTGCCGTCGGGTGCGAAGTAGCGAGCCCTGTAGCGCAGGCCGGTCCCGTGGCGCTCGGTCTTGACACGGACGGTCTTGCCGCTGACGGCAGTCTCGGTCCTGAACCAACGGTCTTGAATGCTTCCTGCCATCGGAGGCGGAGTCCTTTCCCAGCATGGAGCAGGGGTGGCCGTTCGACGGCCACCCCCGACGGTTTGCGAGGTTGCGTTAGGCCGCGACGCGGCCGGCGCTCTTGAGCTGCATGACGTAGGCCCCTACTTCGGCGGGGTCGTAGCGGACGTGCTTGCCGACGCGGAAGCCGGGGGGACCGGTGCGTTTCCTGCGCCACTGATAGACGGTTTCGAGGGGCACGCCGAAGATCTCGGCAATGTCATGGGGGGTGAGGTACCGGTCCGGGAGGCCGCCTCGGAGGGTGGCTCGGGGATCGGGCTCTGTCGGCTGTGCCATAGGGGCTCCTAGCAGGGAGGGCATGGCCGTGCGTGTCCGAGGTGCGGATTTCTGCGTCATCGCGTCATTAGCGACATTCAGGCTTCTGACCTGCGGTTTTTCTTGACGCGGTGGCAAGGGTCTGCGTCATGCATGCGGCATGCGGCTGCGTCATCCGATGACGCAGATGACGCAGGATGACGCGGGACTATCCGTCTGCGTCATGCGTGTATCCGCAGGCCAGAGGCCGTTGAGCGTCCCGTGTGACGCACGTGACGCAGCGTTTCCCTCTTAGGACAAGAGAGGGGCTGCCTGTTGGTAGTTGGTGCGCCTTACAGCGTGAATGGGGGCCGCTGCGCGGCGCGTCCCTTGGGCGGTGCTGCGCACCGAACAGCAAGAGGAGCACTCCTGCGATGCGGTGCTCTTCTTGCTTGTCCAAAGAGCGTCCGCCGCCGCGCGGCGGTCAGAACATGCGTTTCGGCTCCTGCGGGACGGGTGCGGCTGGACGGGTCATTTCGAGGTAGCGGCCCGTGCTGGTGCGCCCGGAGTCGATGAGGACACCTCGGGCGGCCAGGGTGGGCTGTAGGCGCTTGAGACGGTCAGAGAGCACCTTCCCGGTGGTCGGCCACCCCTTGGGCAGGGGACGCATTCCCTCGCCGTTGTAGAGGCCGCTCAGGAGGTGCAGCCACTCTGTGGACGTCATCCGCTGTGCTGCGCCTGGGGAGATGGTGGCGGCGTGACGCAGGACGGTCTGTGCGAGCAGGTCACCTTCGATCACGTCGTCGTTCAGGTCGTCCAGGCTGGCCCGGTAGGCGGCGAGGACTCCGAGCCCGGTTGCAGCGTCGAACTGCGCGCACAGGTGCGCGAAGTCAGCCATCCGTAGATCGGTGGGTGTCTCGGCTTTCGCCGCGCGGACCTTGACCGTGAGGTCCAGGAGCGAACCGAGGACCACCGGCAGCACTTCCGCGTACTCCGCCCACAGCTCGGCCTCGGTGCGCCGCACCTTGGGGCGCTCCAAGCGCAGCGGCAGGAGCCGTTCAGCAAGGTCGGGGCGGATGACGCCCACGTCGATGCCGGTCAGGAGCAGAGGGCGCCGGTAGCCGACGCGGAACACGTCCCCGTCGGTGAACAGCGCCCGCTTGACGTTCTCGGCTCCGGTCACGATGCAGCACATCGCATCCGACAGGTCCGGGGTCATGTGGGACAGATTGTCCAAGGCCGTGACCCATCCCGCCGATACGGCTGCGATCAGGTTCTCTTCATCCTTGGGGGCCCGGCGCAGGTCCCCGCTCATGCCCTCCACGATCCGGATCAGCATCCGCCCACCGGTGGACTTGCCCGCTCCCTGCGGGCCGGTCAGGAACGGGGCCGGAACGGGCACCGACGGACCGAGGCAGCCGATGAGCCAGGCAATGGCCAGGCACTCGGTCTCGGCGGTGGCGAAGTTGCACAGCCGCATAAGGAGATCGATGCCCTTGCCGTTGGTGTCCTTGGCCGGCAGGGGCAGTTCCCCGGTGAGCTGGGTGCGCCGCCAGCACACCTCGCGCGGGTCCGGGGTGGTGATCTCCCAGCCGGTGGGGTGGATGCGGACGGATTGTCCGTCATCCCGCCCGAGGTCCAGCCATGTCGCTCCGTCAAAGCCCGGAGCAACGCGGATGTAGACGGGCTGCACGTCCTCGCTCAGCGCGAGTGCCTCGATCAGGTCCAGCGCCTCTTTCAGGGCGCTGCCGTTGAAGACGCCTTTCCCGTCGCGGAACAGTCCCACCATGAGTTCCTGGCGGTGGCTGCCCGTAGTTCCCTGCGAGCGGATCGGACGGGCCACGGGGTGGCCCTTGCGCTGGGCGTAGACGGTGCCGTCGGGGGTGCGGAAGTACCGGAAGTGCGCCTGCGCGTACTCGGTGATGATCTCGCGGGCCGGGGTCTTGTCGTCGTCAGCCATGCTCACAGTCCCAACGTGGTGCGGGCATTGGTCCAGGCGTCCGTGCAGTGACGGGCGGTTTCTCCCTTGGCTTGCGCGGCGGTGAACAGCCGCGCAACGTGCGCGTCAGTGAGGCATCCGCACCGGCCGTGCGTGGAGAGCACGGCCAGGAAGGTGCGGTACACGGTGGCGTGCACTGCGCTGCGGGCCTGGGTAATGCGCTGCTCTGCCATGGCAACGCCACGTTCCAGGTAGACGGGCGTGCGGTGCGGGCACTGCTCGCCACGGGTCAACGTGGGCACACGGACGGCGGACGGCGCCGACGGGACCGGTGAGGGATCTTTCGTGATGAGCGCTCGCACGGCACCCGGCAGAGTGGTCATGGTGCCGGTGCCGAACCCGAGCCAACGGGCGTAGGCCATAGTCGACTTGATGTCCACACCGGGCCGGACCGCGTTCGCGGACTGCATTCGCCCCAGGTAGAGCCAGTGCTCGCCCCGGGTGGTGGGGATGACCTGTGTTGTGGGCAGGTTCTCGCGGGCCCATGCGATTGCGTCGGCGTTGTCCAGGTCCACGACCGTCAGCCCGGCTCCGCCCGGGTGATAGGCGACCGCTTCGGCTTGCAGCCATGCGCGCCGCCAGGGTCCGGAAGTGATGACGTCTGGGTTGGTGGTCGCGGCGGCCCACGCGTGGCAGGGCCCGGGGCAGGTGCACGGTCCGGGGGTCTTCATGTTGGGTCGGCCGCCACAGGCGTTGTTGGCGCAGCGGCGGCAGTTGCCGAACGGCACCTTCCCGGCCCGTAAGGGCAGTACGGGCAGGCCGGATGCGGCCAGGGCGAGAGCGGTCCGCAGATGCTCTCCCCGAAAGGTGGTCGGTTGCGTCATGCTGGAGACCTCCGCGGGTCTGTTGAGGACTGGAGACAAGGGCGGCCAGGCTTTGGCGAGACGGGGCCGCCCTTGACGTTGTGGTCAGGCTGCTTGCTGGCCGGGCAGGAGCATGCCGTCGGCGGTCCTGCGCAGGGCTCCATGGGCGGTCAGGGCCTTGATCTCGCGGGAGACGGTGCCCTTGTTGAGGCCGGTCGTGTCGGCCACGTCCTTTGCGGTGCGGGCCCCCGCCTGCACGGCGCCCAGTACCTTGTCCCGGTTGGTCGCCGCGCCGGACGGTGCGGGCGTGTTCTTGACCAGGTGCAGCGGCGTGCGCGGCGGCTGGCCGCCCGTGGACGGCGCGGGGGACCAGATCGACTTGGGCAGGGTGCGCACGCCCGCGTCGTCCAGGGTCCAGGTGCGCAGCATGCGCGGCCCGTAGCCCTTGAGGTAGCCGTGCCCCCGGTACTCACGGCCGTCGGGGATCTGGTGCGGCGCGTAGTGCGCGCAGTCATCCAGCGCGACCTGTGCCTGTGTCGTGCCGGCCACCCGCAGCGAGAACCTCGTGAGGAGGTTCGGCGCGATCAGCTTGTGCACTCCCGGGGCGGACCCATCGGTGAGCGGGTACTGGGTCGCCCACCACAGAACAACCCCCCGCGAGCGGCCCAGCGAGGACAGTTCGATGAGGCGCTGGAGTCGGTCCTTGTCCTTGGTGATGAGGGCCAGGATCACCTGTCCCTCGTCCACGACGACGGTGAGCTGACGGCCGTCCCACACGCTGATCCCGCGCTTTTTCATGTCGGTCTTGCGGCGGGTCATTTCCGCGTGCGCCTCGTCCACCGCGTTGGTGATTTCGTCTTGTTCCACGGCGACGCGGCATACCGGCTCCCAGATGTTGGCCTCTTCGCCCTTGCCGTCGATGAGCAGCAGGTCACCGCGCAGGTGGGCGGTGGCCATGAGCGGGCGGAACGACCAGGACTTGCCGGTGCCGGACGCGCCGGACACCAACAGGCGCTCATCGAACGGGATCAGGACCTCATCTCCGGTCTCGGTGTCCAGAGCAAGGCTCATCATCAGCGGGTCGGACGGAATGCGGTCCGGGGTCCACAGCGAGGAGACGCCTGCGGCTGCCGACCGCGTGGCCAGGGTCACCACGGCCCACCCGCCGCGCGAGGCCGAGGTGATCCGTATGCGCAGCGCGGTACGCGCCCCCAAAAGGGCCCGGACCGAATCGGTCTTCTCCACGAGGGCTTTGACGGTCCACTGCCCGTCCAGGCGGATCTCACAGCGGATGCCGCCCGGCTCGATGGCCGGGGGTGTGGTGACCGTGCCGGCCAGGCCGCGATCAGGGGCGTGTTCCACCCAGTACGTCGGGTCGAGCCGCTCCATGAGCTGACGCTCTTCCAGCGACAGCGAGGCATCCACCGGCACCCGCAGCTTGCGGCGCCCGAGCGCGAGCGCGGCCACGTTCGCTCCGATCAGCACAGCCGAAGTCGCGGCAGGCCACACCGTGACGTGCGCGGTGGACATGAGGGCGGACGCGATTGCGCTCGGCACGGCGTGCGCCGCGTGCGCCTGCACAGCGCGGGTCTTGAGCGTGGTCGGGTAGTTCACGCGGGCGGCCTTGAGCTTGGCGCGGGTGTCGCGCTCGTGCTTGGCGGCTGCCTTGGCCGCGACGCGTGCGGCGCGGCGGCTGGCCGCGAACGGGTTGTTGGACGCGGCCCGCGCGGTGAGTTGCTGTGACTTGGCGGTGGCGTGCGTGGAGCGCGCGGCGTTGTGCTCCTTCTGCGCGGCCATGAGCGCCTTCAAGTGCTCCGGTGTGCGCAGCTTGTTGCGTCGCTCTGCCTCAAGGTCCCAGCGGGCCGCGAACGGAGCGCACACGGGGGCGAGCGAATCGAGAGCGGCAGTGGTGGTGTTGGTGGTGGTCGACCATGCTTGCTTCCAGTCCACGAGGGTCCTCCAAGACCGTGGATAAGGGCCGGTGCGCCGTCGCGTGGCGGCACCGGCCCACCCGAGTTGCAGTGGACGGTGGTGTCGGTTGCGTCGACAGCACCGGTTGAACCCCTGCAACCACATCTGACCTGCGACGTTGCAGAGTTGAGCGGTGGGGAGGGGTGAGGGCCCTACGCGCACGCGCGCGTAGGGGGCCGGAAAATCGGGCCGTGCAACCCCCTCGCGGGCCCTGAACGGCCGTTCACGGAACCGGGGTTCTCACCCCTCATTGGAGGGGTGTCGGAGGCTCTACGGGCCGTCTACGGCCTCCCGCCCGTTCACGGGTGAGCCGGGAGGTCGTAGACGGATGCTCAACTGCTCTTCGAGCGGGTGAGCTTGAGGGTGATACCGCCGATGCCGACGGGCCCGGCAGTCTGCGCGATGACGGTAGCCGTGTGGGCGGCGGCATCCATCAGCGCGCACAGGGCGGCGACCAGTCCCCAGCAGCCCATGGCGGCTGCTCCCGCGATGACGAGGGGGAACAGGTAGTGGCGCAGGGGCCGTCCGCTCGGGTCGGTGGTGTGGACGACGATGACGACGGGCTGACCGGTGGCTTCCGCGCGGCGGTAGGCGTCGGCGGGAACGTGCGGAGCGATGATCCCCGGCAGGTCACGGTGTGCCATCAGGGCTCTCTCCCTCGGAATCAGCGGGGACTCGCGCAGGGCACACAGGCACCGAGCGAGGTGGGGATGACGTATCCGGCATCGCGCCGGCAGGTGGGGCAGATGCGGCGGGCACGGTTGGCCCGGGCGAGCGCGGCCCACCGGCCCGGCGTCATCGGCCGGACGGGCTTCGCCGCGTCGATGCGATAGAGGTACGCGACCAGCGGGCCGCGCCTGCGGCGGGGACGCTGGACTTCGGCGGCCACGTCCTGGCCACCCGGGCGCAGCCCCATCGTGCGAAGCTGCCGACGGGTGGCCAGTCCCTCAGGGGCGAGCCGCCACCGGTACACAGGCAGCGAGCCACTGGCCGGTGCGGTGGTCATCAGCGGCCCATACCGGCGAGATCTACCGGGACGCCGTTGACGGGCCCGCGCAGCTCGGCATACCGAGTGGAGACCCACCCGACCGACCAGCCGCACAGCTCGGCAGCCTGCCGCACCGGCAGGCCCTCGGCATGCGCGGCGGCCACGATGGCGCGCGCGTCGTCCTCCGGGAGCTTGTCCGTGGCGGGGCCGGCGGACAGCAGTGCGGCGCGTTCACGCGCGGCCCGCTCCTCCCGCTCCGCCCGTTCACGGCGCTCTTGCTCCAGGCGCTCGCGCCGCTCGCGTTCGGCGCGTTCGGCGGCCTCGCGTTCACGGCGTTCACGCTCCGCCCGGAGGTGTTCACGCTCGCGCTCCTGGCGTTCACGCGCCTCGCGCTCGGCTCGCTCGCGGGCTTGCTCCCGCTCGCGTTCCTCGCGTCGTGCGGCTGCTTCCCGCTCAGCCTGTTCACGGGCCATGCGGGCTTCATGCTCCCGCTGTTCACGCGCCAACGCGGCGGCGTGCTCGCGTTCCTCGCGGGCCCGCCGCGCGGCCTCCTCGCGCCGCTCGATCGCGGCGCGTTCGCGGGCTTCCCGCTCGGCTTGCTGCTTGGCCTCCAGCGCCAGCACGGCGGCGGTGATGGCGCGCCGGTAGGCGAGTCCGGTCTCGGCCGTGACGATCAGCAGCAGCGGCGCGACCGCGTGCACAGCCACGCCCACCAGGTCGTTCTTCAACGCGGAATCGGCGACGTTGAGGGCGAGCGTCATGCAGCCGGTCATCCACCGCAGCACCACCGGCCACTTCCCGCCGTGTCCCCCGAGCCGTGCCAGCACCGCATCCAGCCGGACCACGATGACCACTGCGGCATCCACCACCAGGGGCAGGATGGGTGCGGTCCAGTCCCACTTGTCGGGGGTGTGAGCGGCGGCGAGCGGCGTGACGGTGAGGATCGAATAGAGCATCGCGCCAGCCACGATCAGCCATGTGCCGACCGACAACGCGCGCTCTGCTGAACGGATCTGAACGGCGTTCACGCGCTCACCTCCGGCAGTGAACGAATCCGGGTCGCGGCGATCAGCACGATCGGTGAGGCGGGGTTGTCGGGGTTGATGCTGTCCTCCGTCCACGCCCACCGCGCGCCCGGCACCGGCTCGAAACCGAGCAGCCTGAGCGCGTTCGTACGGTCGGTGAACGTCGGGACCGAGCGTCCCAACCGGTGCTCAGGCCAGGGCTCGGTGGTGTTCAGCACCACCACGTACAGCCACCAGAAACCCGCACGGACGGACATCTGCGCGGTGAACTCCCGCGCGGTCGTCTGCTCGCTCACAGCGCGCTCCCCAGGGTGAGCAGGAGCGCGAGGACGAGCAGCATCCCGCCGGCGCACGTGAGGTCGACCGCGCGGCGCAGGCACGTGAACTTGACGACCGCGAGCCGGGACAGACCCGCGATGTCGGCGGCCAGGTCCCGCGCGGCGGCGTGCTGGGTGATCTCCTCAGCGGTGAGGGTGGCCCACAACGGGAATCCGTGGCGGCCCCGCAGGTTCGGCCGCGTCGAGCGCAGCAGCAGACCAGCGGCCGTGACCAGCAGCGCCATGCCGAACCCGCCCACCGCGTATGCGGCAGGGCTCAGCGGTACGTCCTTGGCGACCGTCCACGTGCCGGCCAGGACCGCGCCGACGAACGCCAGTAACAGCCCTGTCTTGGTGTCGGTCCGCGTGATCTCCGCTTTGACTTCGGCGAGCGCGGTCATCAGGTTCGAGTCGGTGGCGCTCACGCTCCGACCTCCGGAAGGCTCGCGGCACCGGTGCGGTTGATCAGGTCTCGCCGGGCGGCCAGCAGCCTGCGGCGGGCCCGGCGGATACGCCGGACGTCCAGCTCGGTCGGGGCGCGGTCGATGGTGATGATCTGCGCGTCCAACAGGTCGACATCCGCGAGGATCGCGGGCATCTCCAGCTCGATCGCGTCCAGCTCAGCGTCCGTCGGCTCCATGAAGTCGGCGAACGCGGTAACAGCGTCCTGAACAGTAACGATGTGGCTCATTGGGTCGTGTGTCCTCTCACAGGTGAACGGCCCGAACAGCGCCCCCGGAGTTACCGCTCCGGGGGCGCCCGCCGTTGGTGGAAGTCGCGCGATGCCGCGCGGTTGGCCGCAAACCGGCCGAAGTGCCCCGGACCGGACTTGAACCGGTCAGGCTGCCTACGGGGCCCACGATCTCTGCCCTTGTCTCACCGCACGCGTGGGTCACTTGTCCGCCCTATCGGGGGCGGCATGGGAGAAGGTGCTTGCTGCTCGTGCGGCAGGGCCTACGGCTTGTCGCTGTTGCCTGATCTTCCGACGGCCGCTCTTCCCGTGGTCAGGCTGCGGTGCGTCCTCTGTTGAGTTCTCAATCAAACGCGCTGCCTTCGTACTCACCCCTGCGGGCTTTCCTCCGTGCGCTGTCAGCGCAGGCGCATACTTGCAGGTGTTGCACCGCCTGTTCAGCTTGTTGGTACAAGCTGATGCAGTGATGCTGCACCCACGGACAGTGAGTCGTCAAGGGGGTTGGCCTACATGTACCAACAAGTTGCCCGAGTGCGTCATGATGAGGGCATGAACAAGCAGCCGAAGTACCGGCAGGTCGCGGATGTCCTGCGCCGCGAGATCGACAACGGCACGTTCCCGCCGGGGTCGCGGCTGCCCTCAGAAAACGACCTACAGCAGCGGTTCGATGCGTCCCGGAACACCGTCCGTAACGGGCTTAGCCTGCTGGTCAGCGAGGGGCTGCTGACGTCCAGCCAGGGACTGGGCTACGAGGTCAAGTCCCACGAGGTGTTCGAACTCAACGCTTCCCGGTTCGAGAATCTGAACTTCCCGCAGAACGGGGACTCCTACAACACCGACGTCACCAAGGCGGGGCGACGGCCGCACCAGACGTTCCGGGTCGAGATGCTGCCGGCACCGGAGGAGATCGCCCAGCGCCTGAGTATCACGGCAGGTGCAAA
This sequence comes from Streptomyces sp. SAI-135, assembly GCF_029893805.1. Lineage (NCBI taxonomy): Bacteria > Bacillati > Actinomycetota > Actinomycetes > Kitasatosporales > Streptomycetaceae > Streptomyces > Streptomyces sp. SAI-135. The sequence goes on along the minus strand of NZ_JARXYP010000002.1, from coordinate 4,350,754 downwards.
GGCGGTATTGCGGTTTTGTCATCGCTATGTGGATGACGTCCCTTGGTCGACGCAAGCGACCTACTATCCATCATGGCTGGTCGAAGCGTCACCGCGCCTTGCCGAGCCAGGAGACATCGAAGAGGGAACGACTCGGTACCTAGCGGCTCAAGGCATTGAGCAGATCGGGTACTTCGACGAGATCGCCGCGCGTATGCCGACACCGGAGGAGGCGCGACTGCTGGAGATCGGTGCTGGAGTGCCGGTCCTGCTTTGGACGCGGACCGGGTACTCCCAGGACCGGCCCATCCGGTGCACCATCACCACGTTCCGCGGTGACCTCAACCGGATGAATTACGAGATTGGCGACCTGTCCGCCCGAAGTGAGAACGAGCCTCAGTGAGAATTATCCCCGCCAGCCCAGACGACGTCTCTAAGCTGTTGGCTTTCCGTGAGGAGGCCGCAGCTTGGCTTGCTCGTCTCGGCACCGACCAGTGGCGACGCCCCTATCCCGCTGACAAGTTGCTGGAGACCATCCAAGCGGGAACCGTCTTCATGGTTGCAGACGGCGATGCGACGGTCGCGACCATTACTCTCACTCCCGATGCGGAGGCAGGGCTCTGGACAGAGCAAGAGCTGTCGGAGCCTTCCTTGTTCATTAACAAGCTCACTGTGGCGCGCACGCATTCCGGGGCGAATGTTGGAGGGCGCCTGCTCGATTGGGCGGGGGATCGGGCTTACCGAGCTGGTGCCAAGTGGCTCCGTCTGGACGCGTGGACGACGAACAAGGGGCTTCAGGCGTACTACCTCCGCCAAGGCTTTGAACATGTTCGAACAGTGATCGCGGGTGTGGCTGTGAACGGGGGTCCTCGGGTATCTGGTTGGCTTGCCCAGCGCCCAACAGGTCCCGCAAACCATGGTTTTGTGGACGAAACCCGTAAGCCGGGTGAAGCCTCTCCTCCTGATATTCAGGGGCGAGTTGATTAAGCGAGAGTGAAGGTGCCAGCGCAGTGCAGATCCAGATATCTGCGGTGTAGGAGATCTACCAACTCGGAGACCTTCGTCAGTTTCGACAAGTCGGCCGATGTAATCAACAGCAATTTTGTGCCCTCTGCCAAGGACTGCCCGGCCTGATGGTAGGCTGCCGTTTTCTCGATAGGGTCACCCGTGACACCGCTGGCTGCGACCAGAACTCCAACTGAGCACCCGCGTCGGCGAACTTTACTACTAAAGGTCGTTACGGTTGCAGAGTCAACGGGACTGCTCCAGTTTTTGCACTCCACCAGGAAGATTTCAGGCAGCATTTTAAGGCCGCCCTGCTCGCGGAAGTTGCTAACCGATAGATCGATCTCCTCGGACTTGAACTGATTGAGGCTATTTCGTTGAACTTGGCACCCCGGAACCTGGCTGAATAGGAAATCAAGCGCGTCTTCGTATGAGCGACCGCGTACCGCCGTGTTATTCGCAGGGTTCTGCGCGGACCGCAAAAAGGCCATAAGCTTCCGTGTATCAAACGCGCTCATTCGCGACCCGCCTGAGACTGATGCATCTGGCTGTTCCGGAGCTTCACCAATGCGCGACTCAGGGTGCGGCTCTCTGCCCTCTCCACAAGTTCCAAGGCTGAAATGACGCCGACAGGTAGTGGTGAGTGATAGGGAACGCGATATGCCGGGTCGCTGGCGTTATGGTAAACGATGATGCCGAAATACAGAGATCGGGCGTACAGTACATCTGCGAGTCTCTTTGCCGCGCGGGACACCGTGCCCGGCTTAATGTGCTCCCCGATCATGCAGTCAACTAGGATGGGGCCGCCTAGAATTTCGCTGGCCGTGTCAACCCAAGCTGCGAAATCAAAGCCCTTGTCAGGGCCGCCGCCTGTCGTGGATTCACTTACTTGAGCCGCAGAATAGGAGAAGACGCTCCTGATCACTTCCTCGTACTGATAGGCGCGAAAGGTCGCTGCGCCGGCCGCATCCGGCGAGAATTGCCGAGACTTGGTCTTTTCGAGGAACTGTCTAGCGTCTAGAAGGGGTGAAGGCGCGTTTTGTGTCCCGGGCGGCAGAGGATTCGGGCGACGGACTTCGAGGCTTTCGGCGAAGCGCTTCACGTGAGGTGTAATAGCCTCACCATTTTCGAAATCCAGCTCAACGCTTTGGATTCCAGCAAGTGGCAAAGGGAGTTTTCGGCGAGACTCCGTGATGATCAGCAGGGGAAGGTCACGACCTAGGGCGGCTCCTATCTCCAAAAAGAGGGCGGGCGGGGACGTTTCGAGTGTTTGGCGGTCAAGGGCTGCGCACACAAAATCGATTCCTGTAACGCCTTGCGTAAGCCAGTCCGATTCAAGGTCTTGGGCACTTACGACTTCGACCCCAGCAGCCCGAACCGCCTTGAAGATGAGTCGAGAAGACCTGGCGCTAGTCGATAGTAGACATCGCATGCTTGAACGTTAGCGCCAATAAGGCAGTTCCAGGGAGGTATTGGCCAGTTGCAGCAGGTGAGGCGGAGGCTGTGGTCGAGAGCCAGGCGGAGGCTGCTCCTCTTCGTGGCTGGGTCCTTGGAGACACCGCCGGGCCCTCTCTGGGCCCTCCAAGGGCGACAAGCTACGGCCAACAACGACCAACAACGACGGTCCGAGCCCAGGTCAGTCAGGTTGTCCACCTCGCTGACCAGGGGCAAAAAACGGGCCCCCCAGACCCAGGGCAAGAAGAAGTAACCGAACGCCAGCAAGCCCCCGACCTGCTGTTTCTTGGCAGGGCGGGGGCTTTTTGGTGGGGCTGGGCCGTCTGTGGGCCGTCAGCCGGTTGGGCGGGTCGTGCTCAGGGCTTCAGGAAGTCCGGCTGCGGCCGTTCTCTGGCTTCTGCCTGGGCCCCCGCATCGCGGAGGGCCGAGACGGATGCCGTCGCGTCCTCCTCAGGCACACAGGCGAGAATGACGGCGGGAACCTGCGTCGCAAGAACCTTGCTGCGCCACAGGCTCAGCCCCGTGAGCCGACGTACGAGCTGGACGACGTCCATCACGCGCACGCCGGGGTCGGTGAGGACCACGTCGTGAGGCACGTCGTCGCACACCAGTAAGAAGTACTCGTCCGCCATGCCTCTCCCCGCCCTTCTCCGGTTCGGAGCGTACGAGCCCTCAGTCGTCATGTCGCATCGTTTTGGTGGCCTCGAATACAGCGGATACGGCTTTGCGCGTCCGTTCTTGGCTGGACGGCATCAGGTGCGCGTACACCCGGAGCGTCAGGCCTGGGTCGGAGTGGCCGAGGTACTCGGCGAGGGCCTTGATGTTCTCCCCGGCGTCCAGGAGGACCGAGGCGTAGAAGTGGCGGAGTGCATGCATGCCGTTCTCGCGAGACTCGGCGTACGACTCGCCAGGCTTCCGCTCCGGGATCACTCCAGCCGAGGCCAGCGCCCGTTTCCACGCCTCCTCGTTGAGGGACGTCCGCCAGACGTGACCACCACGCGGTCCGGTGAAGATCAGCCGCTTGGTCACCGGCGGCCCGTCTGCCACCTTCCACGGCAAGGTGACATCGACCGGCGGGAACCGCTTCATGTGAGCCCGGAGCGCATCTGCGACCGGACCGGGCAGCGGCACGTCCCGGAGCTTGCCACCCTTTGGCGGGGCGAACACAGCCTTGCTTCGGCTCAGCTTGAGTTGCTGGACCACGTGGAGCGTGTCCGACTCGAAGTCGATCGCGTCGACGGCCACGCCGAGGATCTCGCCCTGGCGCAGCCCGCAGCCGCCGCCGAGGTCGACCATGGCCCGGAACCGCTCGGGCATGCCGGCCCGGACGGCGAAGACCCGTTCCGTTGTCCAGGGGGCGACGCGCCTGTCATCGACGGTCGGCGGCCGGACCGAGCGAGCCGCACACGGATTCCTGGGAAGGTGCCCGTCATCCACGGCCGCACTGAAGGTCCACAGACTGCCAGACTCGCCGGAAGCTTACGGGGCCATGATCACTCGCCCCAAAGCAGCTCCAGCCCAAAGCCGCTCCACCGACCTCATTGTTCACCGCCGCCCGAGTCGCTCTCTGGTGCCGGATCTTCTGGCGGGTTGAAGGTCTGGTAGAGCCCGATCCCGCAGAGGATGACGGCGAGGAGCAGCAAACCGGCGAATAGGGTCCATGACCACCAGGCATGGAGCAGAGCGAGCAGCCATAGCAGTGGAACCGCGAACACCACGATCATGCATACGGCGCCCAAGGCGCTCCAGCTACGACGATGGGCGACATACCGAGTTTGCCTCGATGCCACCGCAGCAACCTGGGTGCGGATCAGGGCATCTAGTTGAGCAATCTCGTGAGTCCAGTGATCGGGCTGCTCCGCTTGCAGCTTGCCCAGCAGCTCCCAATTGCGCTCAAGATCAGCGATGAGCCTCGCATCACGACGGTTTTGAATTGTGCCGGTGACCAAGGGCCCTGCCGCCGCTGCTATGACAACTCCCACGCCACCCAGAAGCGGCGTAACCCACGAAGCCAACTGCCTCCCCTTCTCCTAGTACCGCACGCAGCTACCCTGCTCCCAGCAGGCTAAGGCGTGACACTGACACTCCAGCCCACCGGCGACGATGCGGGCCGTCGCTGGGCCGTCGAAGGGTGCTCAACGACGACCAACGCTGACAACCACCGACGGCTAAATCGCAGGTCGCAGCGTTGATCGATTACGGGGCCCCAGGTCAGAGGACCGGCCCTTCACTTCTTCGGGTACTGATCGCCCGCTGCGGCACTTGACTCGCCCATTGAGACTCCACCGACCTCACACGCGGCGACTTTCCCATACCGTGTGCGCTCCGCACATTTACGCTAGGCTCTCTGCATGAAGATTGCATTCTTCCTCAACGATAGGGATTCAACTCGGCGAGTAATGCAGAAACTGGCCGACGCAACAACAGTGGCGGAATTGGGGGAGGTTACATTTATCAATCCAGGGGATTTCGCTCCTCGCGCCATCGGTTCAGAAATTAAGAAGGAATTCCCAGAAACCGATGTCGCCGTATTTGACGTCACTAGGGCAAGATTCCACGTGGGGTACATGCTGGGTATCGCCCGCGAAGCCGGGGTGCATGTGGTACTCATCGCGGAATCTGGCGGAGAAATTCCGTTCGACATGGCATCTTACCGAACGCTCATTTATGGTAACTCGCTACGCGATACGAAGAATCTCGAGAGCGCATTATTGCAAGATCTTCGCAACCTTCAGGCAGAACCAAGTGTCGAGCCTTCAGAGTGGCTTCAAAGCGAGCCCAAGAAAGCAGTCTTCATCAGCTACAGCCACGTCGACCAGAAGTATATTCGCCGACTGCTCGTGCACCTGCGCCCCCTGGAACGCCAAGGAATTATCGACGCGTGGTCTGACACAAGGATCGAAGCGGGAGACGCATGGCGCGAGGAAATCAGAGAGGCATTGCATCGAGCGCGCATTGCCATCCTGTTGATTTCGGCAGACTTCCTCGCTTCGGATTTTATCGTCGAAAACGAGCTTCCACCACTCTTGATGAAAGCTGAAGCCGAGGGGACAAGAATCCTTCCCGTAGTTGTTAAAGCATGCCGTTTTCCACGCGATCCTCAACTTTCTCGCTTTCAGGCGGTCAACGACCCCAAGTCCCCCCTGGCTGGTATGGCGGAACACCAACAGGAAGTCATCTATGACTTGCTAACGGAATCGATTGAACGAGTGATCCAATAGTGTCTAGATCGACCGGGCGATTCGTGTCGGCGCCCGATCCATTAGGCCACCACCGCTATAGAGGCCGACATCTTCACACAGGCGCCGACATCTGACCGGGCGGGGAGTCAGCGTCAGGGGCTGCGTCTCCGTCTGTGGCAGGCAGGTTGGTTTCTTCACCATGGTCAGTCCTCCATTTACGCACGACTGCATCGAGTGTTGAGGAGCTGAGTTCACCGGCCACAATCGTCTGAATCAATAGGTCATTAGCCTGCCTGCTCTTCATTAAGGCGGCGGGCACAAGGAGGATAGGGCAAGCGAGTGTGAGCCACCACCACGCCGACCCCATAATGGCCAAGGCAGAGATCAATCCAATACCGGCTACTGCGACACCGAGCCGAAAATCGGCCTCTGCAGTGTAGCGATCGTACTCCCCATAGATTTCAGGCTTGGTAATTAGAAGTTTGATGCGCAACTGGCTCCGCTCAAACCCCAAACCGGTTTCCAAATGAGTATAGGCGAGCCCCATCTCCGATCGACGATCTCCTATGGAGATAGCCATGGCCACGATATTGTATGGGCTAGAATTATTCCCTCGCCCGCTGAACCTCACCTCTCTGAACGGCACGCCAACGAGTTCCGAAATCAGAAAGGAGATCAGATCCGCTTCCGCCTCTTGACTAAGAGAGGGCATGTAGCTCTTGCGAACGATCAACGTTGCGAAGAGTGTGATCTTCTCAATTGCCGCACCAGCTAGGCTCCCAATCAGATAGGCGCAGAAGGCAACTGCGGCAAGCGAAGCCGGCTTACCGCAAATCTCAGACAGGTCGTAGAGGGATTTTATAACACCCGTAGCCTGATCTCGCTTCGGAATGCCCGGTGCAAGGAAGAGCCAAGCTGTCAGCAGGTAAATAAGTCCCGCCGCAAGTGGCGTGCGGACATCCCGTAGCCCAGGTAGGAGACTCAGCAACATAGATCGATGATCCCAAAAGCGTTGAGTCATTGTCAGCGCTTTAGGTAACTTGGCCATACTTCGGCTCCATGCTGGGGCGCCTGGCATACGCGTGCCCTGTCGTTCCACGCACCGACGCGTTGTACCCAGCAGCGGCCCCGGGGGCCCGCACTCGACCGAGTGTGTCAGACGCCGTGCCAAATCCTGAGGGGAATCACGGGGATCACCGGGTGCAATTCGAGCGCCCGATGCGTCCTCGTATCCACTTCGCTGCAGTTCAGCCCAGCAACCGAACGAAGATCACCTCAGCTTCTCAAGGTGAGGGCTCAAGAATCGTCGTCACGGGCCCAGCCGTCGTAGCTTGCTCTGATCGACGACATTTGGTGTTCCATTTCAAACGCGTTCACGTTGCTGGCGTTTGCTCCCAAGGGGGCGTCCAACCTATCTCTCGACAAAGGTCAGCTAGCGGCATATCAACTTTGGCGAGTTGGTCGTGACTGTACAGATCGCTGATACGCATACCCAGGAAGTGCTTTGCGTCGATCGCAGTATCCGGATACCCCATATCGCGGCGCGCAGCAAGAACGAACTCGGCATAGAGTTTCATCAAGATAGTGGGAGGCGTTTCAGGAACATACGTCGCTTGCATGAAATTATGGAAAGCTATGACCGCTTGATCTGAGCCGAAAATTGTAACCCAGGCCGAGAATTCAGAAATTAGACTCTTGAACTCATCTTCCGACATCACGCGTTGGTTGAGGATGTCTTTGAGAAGGTTGATCATGGGTTTGTATACATCATACTTCTTCTCCGATATTCTTGCTTCGAGATCCCTAAGGTGCTGTGCATCGATTTCAGACTTTTTCGCCCTCCGTGCCGAACGGGCGGAAATGACGGCGGCTATGACGGACGCTAGAGCCGGAATAGCTGCAACTGCAAGTGAAATTCGCCAATCCAAGGTTTTTCCTTGCGCTATCATCATCAGCTTGCCGTGATTCAATTTCATTCTCTCTTTCGGCTCTCTGGCATAGCAAGTCTTGTATGCCGCCCAAGGGACACGCCAGAAACCAGAAGGTTTACTCCCTGCTTCGTCGCCGACTATCTGGTTTTGAACTCAACCTTTCCGGTGCTCATTCGGAAGTTCCCGTTCGAGTACAGTGTGGGGCGCGCCTCAACGTGGCTGCCGCTGTACTTCTCCACGTGTCGGATCTGGACACCACCGGGAACGGTGAAGTCGATCAATGCAATGGCAACCCAGTACGAGAAATTGCGGTTGTTGAACAGTGGCACCGTTACGGTGGAGCCCCGCCCGTCGGTGATGACTGCCCGAGCACCGTAGGACTTGAATGAACCGGTCCCATTTTCCACCGCGCTGTAGGCACACAGAAGGACGTAGCCCTGGAGGTCGGGGCGACGGATGGTAATAGTCTCGCGGCCCGGTACCCGGGCGTCGCCGTCCAGGGCGATGTAGGGCGGCGCAAAGGGCGACCCGAGCTGTCGGTAGTAGACGACCTGATCTGACTTGTTCGGGCGCTTGCCAGGCGGGGTGACAAGACTTCCAGGGACATAGAGGGCGTACAGGTCGAGGTCAGCGCCAGCTCGTCTTCGGGCTGCGCTTCCGCCGTTCCATTCGAGTGTGGCCGTGACGACGAGGCTTGGGTCGTCCTTGCGCATGTCAATGGTCGCCTGGCCGGCCTTGGTAAGGGCTACTTTGCCCAGAGGGACGAGGGGGCGCGTCGGTGGCGTCAGCGGGACTGCTGCACCGGCCGGTGAGATGTTCGGTGCGTAGGCGGGTCGTGGCGGCGCAGTGGGTGTAGGCCGAGTCTGCGTGGCCGTCGCCGCAGATGGAGACTGCGCCGTGGACGGTCCGGGGTCATCTACAACGATGCCGAAGTCCGAGGCCAGGCCCGCCAGCCCCGTGTCCCATCCCTGGCCTACTGCCCTTGCCTTCCAAACGCCTGCCCGTCTGTAGAGCTCAACGAGGATGACCACCGTCTCCCGATGCGTGAGCGGCGGCGGGGCAAACGTGATCCGTGCGCTCCCACACTCGATGACAGCGTGAGGGGTGTTGCTCGCGTCGAAGTGAGTAGCCCGCAGTTCAGGGTCGATGCTGGCGACGATCTCAACGCGGTCGACTGTCGCAGGAGCCGCAGCCAGATCCGCAACGATCGTCTGCCCGCTCAGTACGATCCCGTCCTGCGACGAGTGGTTGTAGAAGACCAGATCGTCATCATTCCGCACCTTGCCGTCCTGCCCGAGCAGAACAGCGGAAACGTCGATGCCCGTAGTGGGCGAGGTGAGGGTGACGCGGCAGACCGCTGCGGACAAGACAGCGTTGCCGCCTTTGGCAAGGGTGGTGGTCATGGATGCCCTCTCACGGTGGTGCGTACATCGTGGTACCTGCAGCCAGCCCGTGCAGGACAAACAGTGATTTCCTATGGTGAAGCACTCCCAAGGCGCTCGTGTGCCTGAAGTGGCAAGGTGTGCTGGTAGTCCTGCTGCCCGTCTCAGTTTCCGTCTCATTCAGCGCCGTTCACGGGCGTTCAGGAGAGACCCAAAGCCCCACCACCACAGTTGGAAAGCGTGCAGGTTGCTGTCCCGTGCCTGACTGGGACAGCAACCAAGGGAGGGGGGTGGCGTTGTCGTGTATGCCCCTGTGCGTAGGTACAGCGGGGGAGCACGCCGTAGCTGAGCAACCAGCCGTACGCCCGTGCGCGGGCTCATGGCGGGAGACGGAAGTACTTGTGACGGTCATGCTGAGTACTTCCATCCAGTTCGGATGGTTTCAGCAGGGGGGAATCGTCATGTCCGCTATGCGCGTTTCACGAGGTGCTGGAATAGGTACGGCTTGGGCGTTGGTCGTGAGCGCCGCGATCATCATTCCGATCGGAAGTGCCGCACCGGCCGCAGCAGGCAATCGGTGGACGTGCCCCGCCGGTGGAAACCCGAGCCTCTGGGACCCGCGCTATATGTCGACGGTGGGGACTGCTGAGGTCTGGTGGCGGAAGATCGAACTGCGCTATCACAGCGGTACCCGGTGTGCGTGGGGGCGCATCTCCAACGGCTCACGTGGTGACTCGGTTTGGGTGGACTGGTCTGCCAACGGCGGGCAGAGCTGGGAGCAGTTGGACGTGACCAAGATCCCGCGCGGCGGCCGCGAGGCGCATACGGTGGCTCACAATGACGCCGGGTATGTGATGCGGGCGTGCGGCAAGGCGGGCAACCGTCGTGAAATCGTCTGTACAGATTGGTACTAGCTGTCTGTTGCTGGAGACAGGCCGGTTCAGAGTACGTCGGAACCGCAGTCACGGACCTGCGCTCTCAGGGCCGTTTCCGCGTACAGCAACGCAGTACAGCAACCTCAGCAACCGACCGAGGTCAACCCTGAGCCGTATGAACCTCATGGCAACCTGTATGACCTTCAATGACCGATCTCTACAGAGCTACGGATCAGAAGGGGTGTCGCTCTCCGTGGGCGTCGAGAGCATCGGTGTAGCGCTGTAGCTTCGCCCCGAGTTCCGCCTGGAGGAGCCTTGCCGCTTGGCGGGCTTCCTCCAGGTCGCCGGCCGCGCAGAGTTCGACGAGCTCGGCCACGTCGGCGGAGAGGATCCTGAGGGTGTCGCCCTGGACCAGGACTCCAGGAAAGCGACGGCCAGGCAGACGCACCACAGCGTCGTTGCCGGCATCGGTGAACAGCTCGGCTTCCACTCGTTCCATCGGGTCCCCGTCTCATTCAGCTTGGTTCAGGGCCGTTCGCAGCGCCCAAGCTCATGTCACGCAGCCGGAGACGCTCTGTCAGCGTCGACCAGTAGCCTGCGACGATCAACCGTCGCATGTCTGGAGGCTTCGTGGAGGCTACTGCTCTCGTCAGTCCTGTTCGGTTGTGGTCGGCACCGGAGGTATTGGAGCGTCCGAGCCCAGTGCCGGGTACGGCAGGGGTCTATGGGTGGCACTTCAAGCAGCCGCCACACCCGGACCTGGACGCCGGGCGCCTGCTCTACGTTGGGATAGCTCCGCGGTACATGGCGAACCGGACCAGCACGCAGAACCTGCGCAAGCGGGTGCGTTACCACTACAGGGGTAACGCGGCTGGCTCGACGCTGAGGCTCACCCTCGGATGTCTGCTCGGACTTGAGCTGCGCCGCGTGGGCAGTGGCAAGCGGATGACTTTCGGCAAGGTCGGCGAAGCCACCTTGACCCGGTGGATGGCGGACAACGCGCGGGTGTGCTGGATCGAGCGGAGCGAACCGTGGGAGCTGGAGTCGCAGCTCATCTCTCAGCTCGACCTCCCGCTGAACCTCGACCAGAACCGCCACAACCCGTTTCACATTCGCTTGAAGGAGATCCGGGCCCAAGCACGTCAGCAGGCACGGGAGTTGCCCATCAGCTCGTAGGCCGCCGAAAGGGTGGCCGGGCCGTTGTCTGGGCCGTCTCTGGGCCGTCCGAGGTCGCTCAGCAGTGGCCAATGATGACCAACGACGACCACCAGGCGCACGAGCCCAACGCACCTGACCAGCAAAACCCAGCTCACCAAGATCCCCGGCAAGACCCAGGGCAAGAAGAAGTAGGGTTTGTGATCACGCCCCTGACCTGCGCACATGGTGCAAGTCGGGGGCGTTTTCATGGCCTGGGCCCAGTGCACCTGGGGAGAGTCCGCAGTGAGAATCATCCCTGCCCAGCCGGTCGACGTCGCTACGCTGCTGGCCTTCCGCGAGGAAGCTGCAGCTTGGCTCTCCCGTCTCGGCATCGACCAGTGGCAACGCCCCTACCCCGCTGACAAGCTGTTGGAGACCATCCGGGCGGGAACTGTGTTCATGGTCCTGGACGGTGACGCGACGGCGGCGGCGATCACCCTGACCCCCGAAGTGGAAGAAGGGCTCTGGACAGAGCAGGAACTGGCCGAGCCCTCTCTGTTCATCAGCAAGCTCAGCGTGGCGCGCACATACGCCGGACAGAACCTCGGTGGACGTCTGCTCGAGTGGGCCGGAGACCGTGCGTACCGAGCCGGGGCCAAATGGCTCCGGCTCGACGCGTGGACAACCAACGAAGACCTACAGGTGTACTACCTCCGTCAGGGGTTCGAGCACGTCCGTACGGTCCTGGAGGGGGCAGCGATCAACGGGGGGCCTCGGGTGTCAGGTTGGCTGGCTCAGCGCCAAACCCGGCCGGCAGAGCATGTCTTCACGGACGAGACCCCGGAGCCTGCGCGTATCGGCAGCACCTGAACGACCGGCGGTCGATCCCATGGGCCTTCTCTACGGCACCGGTTGTCCCTGCGGGGGCAGGTTTCCGCCCTCTCCGGCGGGAGCGGCAGACCGACGTGGGGCCATCTGGCCGGCCAGCCACTCCAGGTTCTCCCACACGCGTGGCTCGCCGTAGTCCTGTCGCTTCGCTTCGATCCAAGGCCGGTAGTTGTTCCACACGGCGATGATGAGGCCGCCCCAAGCTTCGTCGATGACCCTTCGGTCGAAGGCGTCCGTCTGCGCGCCTACGGCCAGGAAGTTGAACGTGGTGAGGTATGCACTGATCAGCTTGGTCGATTGCTGGTCGCCTGACAGCGAGAGACTGATCAGAGCGGCGATGGCCCCATGATCGCGCTCATTCGGTATCCCCTCATCGAACAGCTCCTTCCGCCGGTCCATATTGGCCGTGAGGTACTCCATGGTTGCCTGCTTGCGCCGCCTGTCGTGATCTTGGGCTGTGCCGCGGGACAGGAGGAGCAGCTGCCACGCCAGTGCGCCGAAGGCGATGACACTGACGACTAGAGAGCCGAACGAACCAACCAGGGACCACAGTTCATACGACGTCACGGCCGGATACTTTACGGAAGAGGCGCAGCTCGCGGGGCTGTTTCCGACATCGACAGGCACGTACCGAAGAACGGGCCCGCCAGACCCAGGGCAAGAAGAAGCAGCCCTCTCGACCCAGCCTCCCACCCGCGCGATACGCCGCCGGTGGGAGGCATTTCCAGCCCGGCCGGTCGTGTCGTCGAGCGGCCGCCGTCACGTCCCCGACGGTCGTGGCTGTTCCGGTGGTACCGAGCTCTCGGCCGCCGCCATCCACTGATCCAGGTCGGCCTGGGTGAACTCTGCCCACGGGGGGACCCCGGGGAGTCGACGGAGGAGGTCGTAGGCCTCGGAGATCTGGGCTCCGCGCAGGACCGGGCAGTGGCAGCCGGCGATGACCTCGGCGTTCAGGTGTTGGAAGTCGTCGACGACCGCGCCGAACTTCTGGGAGTCCAGCAGGGCGACCCAGGGGGAGACCAGCCGTCCGCCGAAGAACTGGCCGTCGCGGAATTCGTCCGGCGACAGCGCCGCCGTCTCGGGCACAGGGGTCGGCACGTTCGTGGCGAAGGTGTCAACGGCCCACAGGACACCGGCCTTCGGGTCGAAGAGGGCGCGGGTCGTGGGGTTGTCGTACAGAGGCGGTCGCTTGGCGACCAGGGTGCGATCGCCCACGTCGATGGTGTCGCCGTCGGTCATGAAGCGGCACCGGTTGACGGGGGTCTCCCACTCCTCAGCCATGCGGCCGATGGAGAACCAAGTCGTCAGCAGGGTCGCGTTCGGGCATTCCGCGAGGACCGCGAGGAGGTTGCCGGCGTGGTCGCGGTCGTCGTGGGTGAGGAAGATCCACCGGACGTCCAGGGGATCCACGACGGACCAGGCTGCCTCCAGCCACTGGGAGCGCACTGCGGGCGCCCCGGTGTCCACAAGGACCGGTTCGGCTCCCCGGATCACCATCGAGTTCATCGGGAAGTGGCCGACCGGAGGGGCCTCAAGGGCCCACGGGATGACGAACGTCTCCTCAGCGATCTTGTACGGCTGCAGAAGGTCGAAACTCTCCATGGCTGTCATCGCTGCTCTCCTGGAACGGAGTCGCGTCGGGCCGTGGTCGATCCCCGTTCATGAGTCCTCGTCGGTGTGCCGACGGGGACTCCATGCGTCGAGCCGGTCGACTGCCCGGGTGTGACCTCGTCGGTCCGGGGTCAAACCGACAACGGCACCGCGTGCACCTCGTCCGCCCGGTGGCCCGCCCGTTCGTGGATCCGCTGGACCGCCTCCGCCGACGGGGCCTCCGAGAGGCAGTACACGACGCCGGACTCGGGGTCCGCCCAGGCGCGCTCGAAGTGCACGCCCTCTTCCTTCTCTATCGCGAGGTCGGCCTGGTGGGCCTCCATCAGCTGGTCGGCCGTGATGCCCTGCATCCCACGGTGTACGTCCATGTACCGCGCCATGGCCTGCACCTTCCTGCCATCCCCGAGCCGAACGGTCTCTCCTGCGCCCCCGCTCCTCCTTCCTATGCTCCCCCTCCTCGCCCGCCCGGTCGACCCGGGACGACGAGGGGCCCCGGGATCACCCGGGGCCCCTCACGGTCGTACGAGATCCAGCGGTACCGCTTCAGCCGCACTGGCACGGGTTGCCCGACTGGCACCCGCATCCGCACCCCGAGCCGCAGCCGCACGCGCCGATGACCGTCAGGGTCCTGATCGCGGCGGGCTGCTCGGTCGGGCGTTCCTGCGTGGGGTCGGGCTGGGGAGTGCTGGGGGATTCGGCCATGGTCCCTCCTGGAGATGAGGGCCTGACCTTCCGACCGCCGGACCCACCGCCGGTCCAGACCCTGTCCTCATTGCATGCCCGCCCCCCTGGGCGCATCAACGGCGCACGGAGGCTCGTACCCGCCCCGAACAGCATCGAAGGCGCCGGTTCAGGCTCCTTCCACGCCCGTCACCGGCTGGATCTCCTGCTGGAGCTCGTCCGCGTGCTCACCCGTCACCAGATACACCACGCGCTTGGCCACCGACACCGCGTGGTCGGCGAACCGCTCGTAGTAGCGGCCGAGGAGGGTGACGTCCACCGCCGTCTCGATGCCGTGCTTCCACTTGTCGTCCAGCAGGTGCTGGAAGAGCGTGCGGTGCAGCAGGTCCATCTCGTCGTCGTCCTGCTCCAGCTGGAGTGCGAGGTCGACGTCCTTGGTGATGATGACCTCCGCCGCCTTCGCCATCAGGCGCTGGGCGAGCTGGCCCATCTCCAGGATGGTGGCGTGCAGGTCGTGGGGGATGGCCTTCTCGGGGAAGCGCAGCCGGGCCAGCTTCGCCACGTGTTGGGCCAGGTCGCCCGAGCGCTCCAGGTCGGCCGACATGCGCAGCGAGGTGACCACGATACGGAGGTCGGTCGCCACCGGCTGCTGGCGGGCGAGCAGTGCTATCGCCCGGGCCTCCAGGTCGTGCTGGAGGTCGTCCACCTTCTGGTCGGCCTCGATCACGCTCTCGGCCAGCTTCAGGTCGGAGTCGAGGATGGCCGTCGTGGCGCGTCCGATCGCCGAGCCGACCAGCCGGGCCATCTCCACCAGACCGTCGCCGATCGAATCAAGTTCCTCGTGGTACGCGTCCCGCATTGTCGGTTCCCTCTCGTACGTCATTCCTGTGGGTTCCAGGGGCCAAAACCGGCCGCGAAACCGGTGCTGCGTACCCCACGCTCCCACGTTCGGACCTCTACGCGTCCGTTTCCGCCCTCCCAAATGAACCAACACTGGCTCCAAGGTGAACTCTGGGCGACGAGTGTTCGAGCTCGCGCTCGGACGGCTGTGGCCAGGACGGAACCCATGCCTAACCTGGAGGCATGGACGTGAACGCGGCGGTCGCCGCAGCGGCAGCGATCGCCGGTGTGCTCACCGGTGTCATCGCGATGCTGGCGTTCCGCTGGAGCGAGCGGGAGCAGAAACGCCCCACCCGCACCTCCCTGCACACGGACCCGGTGCTTCCGCCGGGCGTGGACACCGTCCTCTCCGTGCTCCGCTCCTCGGCCGTCGTCCTCGACGAGGCCGACGCGGTCGTCAAGGCCAGCTCCGCCGCGTACGCCCTCGGGCTGGTCCGCGGCGGCAAGCTCTCCGTGGAGCCCATGCTCCAGATGGCCCGGGACACCCGCAGGGACGGCGAGATACGCCAGGTCGAGCTGGACCTGCCCAGGCGGGGGACCGGCCGCGGGGAGGCCCTCGCGGTCTCCGCCCGGGTCGCACCCCTCGGCTCCCGGCTGGTGCTGCTCCTCGTGGAGGACCTCACCGAGGCCCGGCGCATCGAAGCGGTACGACGCGACTTCGTCGCGAACGTCAGCCACGAGCTCAAGACCCCGGTCGGCGCGCTCTCCCTCCTCTCCGAGGCCGTCATGGACGCCTCCGAGGACCCGGAGGCGGTGGAGCGCTTCGCCGGCCGCATGCAGATCGAGGCCACCCGCCTGACCAGCCTGGTCCAGGAGCTCATCGACCTCTCCCGGGTGCAGAACGACGACCCGCTGGAGGACGCCGAGCCGGTCCGCGTGGACGAGCTGGTCGCCGAGGCCATCGACCGGTGCCGGCACCAGGCGGGCACCAAGCAGATCACCATGGCCGCCGCCGGCGCGGCCGAGCTCAAGGTGTGGGGCAACCGCGGCCAGCTCGCCGCCGCCCTCGGCAACCTCGTCGAGAACGCCGTCAACTACTCGCCCGCCCGCACCCGCGTCGGCATAGCCGCCCGCCGGGTGTCCGCGCCGGGCGGCGACCTGATCGAGGTCGCCGTCACCGACCAGGGCATCGGCATCTCCGACAAGGACAAGGAGCGCATCTTCGAGCGCTTCTACCGCGTCGACCCGGCCCGCTCCCGCCAGACCGGCGGTACGGGCCTCGGTCTGGCGATCGTCAAGCACGTGGCCGCCTCGCACGGCGGGGAGGTCACGGTGTGGAGCTCGGAGGGACAGGGCTCCACGTTCACCCTCAGGCTGCCGGAGGCGGGCGCGGCCCGCGACCGCGCGCTCCAGCACCCCGACCTCGACGACGAGGACGGGCATTCCACCCCCGAGTCGACTTCTTACGACCCGCTTCCCGCCCCGGAGGTCCTTCCGTGACCCGAGTGCTCGTCGTCGAGGACGAGGAGTCCTTCTCCGACGCCCTGTCGTACATGCTCCGCAAGGAGGGCTTCGAGGTCGCCATCGCGGCCACGGGCCCCGACGGACTCGACGAGTTCGAGCGCAACGGCGCCGACCTCGTCCTCCTCGACCTGATGCTGCCGGGCCTGCCCGGCACCGAGGTGTGCCGCCAGCTGCGCGGCCGCTCCAACGTCCCCGTCATCATGGTGACCGCCAAGGACAGCGAGATCGACAAGGTCGTCGGCCTGGAGATAGGAGCCGACGACTATGTCACCAAGCCGTTCTCCTCGCGCGAGCTGGTCGCCCGCATCCGAGCCGTCCTGCGCCGCCGCGGCGAGCCCGAGGAGGTCACCCCGGCCGCGCTGGAGGCCGGTCCGGTCCGCATGGACGTGGACCGCCACGTGGTCACGGTCTCCGGCTCCAAGGTCGACCTGCCCCTCAAGGAGTTCGACCTGCTGGAGATGCTGCTGCGCAACGCCGGCCGCGTCCTGACCCGCATGCAGCTCATCGACCGCGTCTGGGGCGCCGACTACGTGGGCGACACCAAGACCCTCGACGTCCACGTCAAGCGCCTGCGCGCCAAGATCGAACCGGACCCGGGCGCCCCGAGGTACCTGGTGACGGTCCGCGGCCTCGGCTACAAGTTCGAGCCGTAGACAACACCGCTCCACGACAGGAAGGGCGGGACCTCCGAGGAGGTCCCGCCCTTCCTGTCGTACAACAGCTGCTCAGCTGCTCGCGGGCGACCCGGAGACCGTCGCGCTCGCGGAGGCCGCGTCGGTCGGGGTCGCGGAGCCGCTCGGCGTGGCCGAACCGGTCGGGGTCGCGGAGCCGGTCGGCTTCGGCGAGGCCGCCGGAGCCGACGGGACGGCGCTCGGGCCCCACTTGTCGTAGTAGCTGTCGGCCGGGACCACGAAGGCCCGCAGGCTCACGTCACCGGTCGTGCTGAAGGTGAAGGTGACCTTCTGCGCGTTGCCGTTCTTGACGCTCTCGCCGAGCTCGCTCACCGCGGCGGAGGCGTTGCCCTTGCCACCGAGGACGACGGAGCCGTGGGCCGGGACGGTCACCTTGCCCTTGCCCTTGGCGGGCGTGATCTCGGCGCTGCCCCCGCCATCGATGCTCACCGAGTCCAGCGTCTGGGCCTTGTCGCCGGAGTTGAAGACGGTGGCGGAGATCGCGGCCGGACCCGTGGTCTCGCCGGAGGCCTCGGGGGTCGGCTGGGTGATCACCACGACGTTCTGGAGCTTGATGTCGCCCACTTGGGTCTCTGCGTTGTCCGGCTTGACCTGCAGCGTCTGGGCGTTGTTGCCGGCCGAGCACGCGGAGAGCGCGGCGACCGAGAACGCGAGGGAGGCGGCGGCGAGGGCGCCGCGTCGAAGGCTGCTGCTCACGGCGGCGGCAACTCCTTGACTTGAGCGGGGCGGCCCGTAAAGCCGCGCTAAGTGTCTGTCAGCGGCCTTAGGTTACCGAGCCGTTCCCGGTGGGCCGCACCCGACCCTCCCCAAGAGGCGTGTCACCTGGTTCACAAGTGACCCGTCAGTCACTTGCATCCCGCACTCCGGCGCTCGTCCGGCATTCACATAAGAGCCTTCCGCATCCAGTGGCAAAACTTCCGTGAAGGAATGCGCGATCGCCCCCGGAATTGATCACCGCCTGATCCGCCGGTCGCGCGTGATCAATTCCGGATTCGGCGGGGAAGTGACTCCGGACACCGAACGGAGTAGCGGAAGTCGCACACTTGGAACCGGACATTTGGGGACGTTAGCCCGCCTGGAGGGGCCTCCGGATGCGTGTAACGTACGCGTTTCACCTCGCCCGGAGAGCCGCTCCGACCTGCGAATTCCCTCTTCCGCTCGGCCTCCGCAGCACGTTCCTGTTGCTGTTGTCAAGCCCCGAGATATGCCCTGACCTGCGAAAACGCCATTCAGAACCCGCAGTTTCCGTGTTACCCTGGATAGCCACGGAAGGGGTACCTGTCACATGACGTTCAAGGTTGGCGACACCGTGGTCTATCCCCATCACGGGGCCGCGCTGATCGAGGCTATCGAAACTCGCCAGATCAAAGGCGTGGACAAGACCTACTTGGTGCTGAAGGTCGCCCAGGGTGACCTGACGGTACGTGTGCCAGCGGACAATGCGGAGTTCGTCGGCGTGCGTGATGTGGTCGGTCAGGACGGGCTGGACCGGGTCTTCGAGGTGCTGCGCGCGCCGTACGCCGAGGAGCCCACTAACTGGTCCCGTCGTTACAAGGCAAACCTGGAGAAGCTCGCCTCCGGCGATGTCATCAAGGTCGCGGAAGTCGTGCGTGACCTGTGGCGTCGTGAGCGCGAGCGCGGACTCTCCGCAGGTGAGAAGCGCATGCTCGCCAAGGCTCGGCAGATCCTGGTGAGCGAGCTCGCCCTCGCGGAGAACACGAACGAGGACAAGGCCGAGGCGCTGCTCGACGAGGTTCTCGCGTCCTGAGCGTCCCTGTGCAGGCACCTTGCCCGCTCAGCTCAGCACACTGAATCTTCCTTGCCGCACTGAAATGCCGCGGTGCCCGATGACGCGAAAGCTGTCGCCGGGCGCTGCGGCATGTCTGTCTCCGGATCCCGAATCCAAGGAAGCGCCGGATGCCCCGAAGTGCCGTGCGCCTGTTCCTCTCGGAGAAAGATCCCCCGATACTTGGCGTGCCGGGCCCGGGCAGCTGGCTCGACCGGTGTCACGGAAGGGTCCGGTCAAGGCGTCGCGCCCGGCACGCTGTCTCCGTACCCACGTTGGCCGAGCACACAAACCTGACAGGAACCGATGTCTGACGTTTCGCGCCCTTCGCCCGCCGAAGCACGTGCGGAGGCCCGCACCGCGGTGGTGATTCCGGCCGCCGGAAGGGGCGTACGCCTCGGTCCGGGCGCCCCCAAAGCGCTCCGAGCGCTGAACGGCACCCCCATGCTGATCCACGCCGTCCGCGCGATGGCCGCGTCCCGGGCCGTCTCCCTGGTCGTCGTCGTGGCCCCGCCCGACGGTGCCGGCGAGGTCAAGCAGCTCCTCGACGCGCACGCGCTGCCCGAGCGGACGGACTTCCTCGTCGTCCCCGGCGGCGACTCCCGCCAGGAGTCGGTCCGGCTGGGCCTGGACGCCCTGCCCTCCGACTTCGACATCGTCCTGGTCCACGACGCGGCCCGCCCGCTCGTCCCGGTCGACACCGTCGACGCGGTCATCGAGGCCGTACGGGAGGGCGCGCCCGCCGTCGTCCCGGCGCTGCCCCTCGCGGACACCGTGAAGGAGGTCGAGCCGGCCAACGTCCCCGGTGTGCCCGAGCCGGTGGTGGCGACCCCGGTCCGCGCGCGCCTGCGTGCCGTGCAGACCCCGCAGGGCTTCGACCGGGCGACGCTGATCCGCGCCCACGAGACCGTCACCGAGGACGTCACCGACGACGCGAGCATGGTCGAGCAGCTCGGGCTCACGGTCGTGGTCGTGCCCGGTCACGAGGAGGCCTTCAAGGTGACCCGCCCGCTGGACCTGGTCCTCGCGGAGGCGGTCCTGGCCCGCAGGAGGCTCAACGATGGCTTCTGAGCAGCCCGTGATCCTGCCGCAGGTCGGCATCGGCACCGACATCCACGCCTTCGAGGAGGGCCGCGAGCTGTGGTGCGCGGGCCTGAAGTGGGAGGGCGAGGGCACGGGTCTGGCCGGCCACTCCGACGCGGACGTCGTCGCCCACGCCGCCTGCAACGCCCTCTTCTCCGCGGCCGGCCTCGGCGACCTGGGCCGGCACTTCGGCACCGGCCGCCCCGAGTGGTCGGGTGCATCCGGCGTCACCCTGTTGACGGAGGCGGCCCGGATCGTGCGGGAGGCGGGCTTCCGGATCGGCAACATCGCCGTACAGGTCGTAGGACCGCGTCCGAAGATCGGGAAGCGGCGGGACGAGGCACAGAAGATCCTGTCCGAGGCGGCCGGGGCGCCGGTGTCGGTGTCCGGGGCGACGACGGACGGACTCGGGTTTCCCGGCCGGGACGAGGGCCTGATGGCGGTGGCGACCGCGCTGGTGGTCAGGACCGCGAGCTGACTGTTATCCACAACCCGTCGAAGGCACCACACATCGCCCACTACCCTGGACCCGTGACCATTCGCCTGTACGACACCAGCGCCCGGCAGATCCGTGACTTCGCCCCGCTCACGCCGGGTTGTGTCTCGATCTACCTGTGTGGCGCCACCGTGCAGGCGGCCCCGCACATCGGGCACATCCGCTCCGGCCTGAACTTCGACATCATGCGCCGCTGGTTCGAGTACCGCGGCTACGACGTCACCTTCATCCGCAACGTCACCGACATCGACGACAAGATCATCGCCAAGGCGGCCGAGCAGAACCGCCCCTGGTGGTCGATCGGGTACGAGAACGAGCGCGCGTTCAACGACGGTTACACCGCCCTCGGCTGCCTCCCGCCCACCTACGAGCCGCGTGCCACCGGGCACGTGACCGAGATGGTCGAGATGATGCAGGGCCTCATCGAGCGCGGCCACGCCTACGAGTCCGACGGCAACGTCTACTTCGACGTGCGCTCCTTCCCGGGCTACCTGGAGCTGTCGCGGCAGGAGCTGGACAACCTCCTCCAGCCGTCCGGCGAGGGCGAGACCGGCAAGCGCGACCCGCGTGACTTCGCCATGTGGAAGTCCGCCAAGCCGGGCGAGCCCACCTGGTCGACGCCGTGGGGTCCCGGCCGCCCCGGCTGGCACCTGGAGTGCTCGGCGATGGCCCACAAGTACCTGGGCACCGCCTTCGACATCCACGGCGGCGGCCTCGACCTGATCTTCCCGCACCACGAGAACGAGATCGCCCAGGCCAAGGCCTACGGCGACGACTTCGCGCAGTACTGGGTGCACAACGCCTGGGTCACCATGGCCGGCGACAAGATGTCCAAGTCGCTGGGCAACTCGGTGCTCGTCTCCGAGATGGTCAAGGAGTGGCGGCCGATCGTGCTCAGGTACTACCTGGGCACGCCCCACTACCGCTCGATGATTGAGTACAGCCAGGACGCCCTGCGCGAGGCCGAGTCGGCGTTCGCCCGGATCGAGGGCTTCGTGCAGCGGGTCGTCGAAAAGGCCGGCCCCGTCGAACCCTCCGCCGAGGTGCCGCCCGCCTTCGCCGAGGCCATGGACGACGACCTGGGCGTCCCGCAGGCGCTCGCCGTCGTGCACACCACCGTCCGGCAGGGCAACAGCGCGCTCGCGGCCGACGACAAGGAAGCCGCCGTCGCCCGCCTCGCCGAGGTCCGCGCCATGCTCGGCGTCCTCGGCCTGGACCCGCTCGACCCGCACTGGGCCGGCGAGTCCGACCGGGGCGAGGACCTGCACGGCGTGGTCGACAGCCTCGTCCGCCTGGTCCTCGACCAGCGCGAGGCCGCCCGCGGTCGCAAGGACTGGGCCACCGCGGACGCCATCCGCGACCAGCTCGGCCAGTCCGGGCTGAGCATCGAGGACGGCCCGCAGGGGCCGCGCTGGACGCTCGGACCGCGCTGAGCCCCTCCCGATCTCGAAGATCGATTGTGCCGCCCGGCCCTCCGGGCGGCACACTGCATAGACGTACGAACATCGCACCGACGCAGAACGACGTGGAACAGGTAGGTCATGGCAGCCAACAACCGCCGCATGTCCGGCAAGAAGGGCGCGCAGGTCGGCAGTGGCGGCCAGCGGCGCAAGGGCCTGGAGGGCAAGGGTCCGACCCCGCCCGCCGAGATGCGCAAGGGGCACAAGAAGAACCGGATCGCCAACGCCAAGGCGAAGCAGACCGTGCGCCGTCCCGCGCCGCGCGGCCGGGGCGGCAAGGGCACCTCCGAGATGGTCGTGGGCCGCAACCCCGTCGTCGAGGCGCTGCGCGAGGGCGTGCCCGCGGTGACGCTCTACGTCCAGCAGTTCATCGACAACGACGAGCGGGTCCGTGAGGCGCTCCAGCTCGTCGCCGACCGCGGCGGCGTCCACCTCATGGAGGCCCCTCGCCCCGAGCTCGACCGCATGACCAACGGGCTCAACCACCAGGGCCTGGTCCTCCAGGTCCCGCCGTACGAGTACGCCCACCCCGAGGACCTCGCCGCGGCGGCCTACGACGACGGCGAGGACCCGCTGATCGTCGCCCTCGACGGCGTGACCGACCCGCGCAACCTCGGCGCGGTCGTCCGCTCGGTCTCCGCGTTCGGCGGTCACGGCGTCGTCGTACCGGAGCGGCGCGCGGCCGGCATGACCGCAGGCGCGTGGAAGACGTCCGCCGGTACGGCCGCCCGCACCCCTGTCGCGCGTGCCACCAACCTGACGCGCGCCCTGGAGGCGTACAAGAAGCAGGGCATCGTGGTCGTCGGCCTCGCCGCCGACGGCGAGCACGAGATCGGTGACCTGGAGGCGCTCGGCGGTCCGGTCGCCATCGTCGTCGGCAGCGAGGGCAAGGGCCTGTCCCGCCTGGTCGGCGAGACCTGTGACTTCCGGGTGCGGATCCCGATGCCGGGCGGCGCCGAGTCGCTGAACGCCGGTGTGGCGGCCGGGATCGTGCTGTACGAGGCGGCTCGCCGGCGGGGCTGAACGACTGTTCGGCGCGGTCCCCCACATGGGGTATTCCTGGCGTACGGGGCAAGCTTGACGGGGTCCGGACAGATCCGGCGAGTCAAAGCAGTGTCCTAACCACACGTCACTCGGTTAGATGAGTGTGGACACCAGAACACCCCGCACACCCACGGGGGACGGCCCGTCGGGATTCGACGACGCTCCCGCGCTGAGCATGGTGAAGGTGCCGAGCGATCCGGCGCAGATCATCGTCAATCATGCGAGCTTCCGCGTGCAGCTGGGCGCGTCGACGAGACGCGCCCAATCCCCGCGGATCGCACGGCACTTGATCGCCGCCGAGGACACCGCCAGGATGCCGGCCGTCGGCGCCGCGGGGCGCCGTCGGCCCGTCGTGTGGAGCGGCAGGTCCGCCCCCGACGACACCGGCGCCCACCGCCTGTTGCAGGCCGTGCGGGGCGGCAGCGTCGGCCACGCCGAAGCGCCCGCCGCCGACGCCGGAGCCACCCAGGTCATCCCCCGCATCGACGTCGACCACGGCTACCAGGCCGACTACGACGACGAGTTGGCCCAGACCATGGAGACCCCGGTCGTCGGCGCCCAGCGCACACCCGACGGCGACGGCACCCGACTCCTGCCCCACATGCGCACCGTGGGCAGCGCGTACGACGAACCCCCTTACGAAGGCGAGGAGTTCGACGACGGCTTCGACGAGGCCCGCGCCGACCGCGCCACCAGGCGACAGGGCGACGAGGCCGCACGGCACGCGTACTACCCCGGCCGCCGGATGAACCTCGGCGTCGTCCTCCTCCCGCTCCGCATCTTCCTCGGCTTCATCTCCATCTACGCCGGCATGGGCAAGCTGTGCGACCCCGTCTACTTCGACGGCGGCAAGCGCGGCTCCATGGTCAAGTGGCTCAACACCCTGCACCCGTGGGAAGTGGCCGAACCACTGCGCCAGTTCGCCCTCCAGCACCCCGTCGGCTCCGGCCTCGTCATCGCCTTCTTCCAGGTCATCGTGGGCGTCCTCACGATCCTGGGCTGCTGGCAGCGGGTCGCCGCGGTCGTCGGCGCCGGCCTCTCCGCCGCGCTCCTCGTCACCGTCAGCTGGAAGAGCGTCCCCGCCTACGACACCCCCGACATCATCTACCTCGCCGCCTGGTCCCCGCTGATCATCGCGGGCGCCCCCGTCTACTCCATCGACGGCCGCCTCGCGGGCAGCGCCTGGCGGCGCCTCGGACCCCGCTCCGACATCTGGGAGCTGCGCCGCTTCGTGCTGCGCCGCGGCGCCCTCATCACGGCCATCGTCACCGGCCTCACCCTCCTGATCGGCTCCGTCCTCGGCGGTGCCGTCCGGGACGCCGACCGCGTCATCGTCCCCGGCCCCGGCGAGGCCCCGCGCAACGAACTGCCCGGCTCCCCGCTCCCGCAGGACTCCGCCAAGGCCCGCAAGAAGAGCCCGTCGGCGTCCACCCGGCCCAGCCAGGGCGCCACCAGCGGCCCGTCCGCCGCCCCCTCCGCGGCCCCCGGCGCCACCCGCGACACCGGCACGGGCACCGGCGGCTCGCCCAGCCAGACCCAGGGCACCACGGGCCAAACCTCGCCCCAGCAGTCCTCCCCGGTCCAGCAGGCCCCCAGCACCACCTCGGGCCCCACCGGGGGCACCAGCACCTCAGGCGGCTCGACCGGCGGCTCCGGCACCGGAGGCTCCTCCTCCGGCGAACCGGGCCTGGTGGGCGGCCTGTTGGGGTAGGCGGGCCGGTGGGCGACATACTGGGCAACCCCACCGGCTGAGAGACACCGGCCCACGAAAAAGGTCCCGCACCTGTCGAGGTGCGGGACCTTCTCGTCGTGGCCGCTACCGACCGAGTGCCGCCAGTTCCTTCGCCGCCTCGGTCAGGTCCTTCGCGGTGTCGATGGCCCGCCAGTACGCCCCCTGCGGGATCGGGAACCCGGCGAGCCGCAGCTCGCGCGCCAGCGTGGGGAACGTGGTCCGCTCGTGGTCCCCCCGCTCCGGCAGCAGCGCGGCGAACGCGGGCGAGAAGACGTAGACACCGGCGTTGATCTCGAACGTCGACGGGGGTGCCTCTATGAAGTCCGTGATGTGTCCGAACCCGTCGGTCTGCACCGCCCCCCACGGAATCCGCGGCCGCGCCAGCGCGAGCGTCGCGATCGCGTCCCGCTCGGTGTGGAAGTCCGCCATGTCCCGCAGCGAGAACCGGGTCCAGATGTCACCGTTCGTCGCGTACCACGCCTGGTCCGGGTGCGGCAGATGCGCCGCCGCGTACTTCAGTCCGCCGCCCCGGCCGAGCGGCTCCGTCTCGATGACCGTCGTGACCCGCAACGGCAGATCGGCCGTCCGCAGCCAGTCCTGGAGCACCTCGGCGAGATGCCCGCAGCTGACCACCACGTCCGTCACGCCTTCCTCGGCGAGCCAGACAAGCTGATGGCCGATGATCGGAGTCCCCGTGCCGGGGATCTCGACCATCGGCTTGGGCCGGTCGTCGGTGTAGGGGCGCAGCCTGGAGCCCTGGCCGCCGGCCAGGATCACGGCCTGGGTCGGACGGGACGCGGCGTTCGGATCGGTCATGCCCGAAACTGTACGGCGCGCCCCTGCCCCGACCTCGGTCGGCTCCCCTCTCGCGGGGGTCAGCCGTGGGCCGCGGCCACACCCGTCGCGAAGGAGGTGTCGCAGACGGGGCGGGCGTACGACTGCGCGCGCGTGGGCCCGTACACCCGGACCGCGGCGCGGCCCAGGGCCTTCGCGATGGAGACGCAGTGCTCGGCGAGCGAGGGGCGCTCGTTCACGGCCTCCTGGAGGTGGGTGAGGGCGATGCCCGGGTTCTCCTCCTGGAGCTCGGTCAGCAGCTGCTCGCGCAGGGCGTCCTGGGGGGCGAGGGGCGCGCTGCGCGGCTTGCTGTCCGAGACCGTGGCGTCCGAGGCGGTGAGCACCGAGGAGCTCGAGGGATCCCCCGACCAGTTGACTCGGGTGACCGCGAGGGTCCCGGAGAGCACCAGGACGACGGGCAGGACAAGGGCGAGGGAGCGGCCGATACGGCGGGCGGGGCCCCGGCCGCGTCGCGTCTGTTGGTAAGTGGAGTGCTTCACGCGTGTGAGGGTAGCGTGCGGTAATGATTTGGCGACATTTAGTCACCGGTTCGGGGGATGAGACAGTGCCGTTTTTTGGGTAGGGCGTTGACGCACACTGCTCGAAATGACCGGTGTGCCGGGGTATTCGGCGCCGGCCTCCGGATGCGGGAAGGGCCCCGCAGACGCTCTGCGGGGCCCTTCTCGTCAACCTGGGTGAATTGTGCTGTTCGTTCCCTCGTCCGGACTCAGTCGGAGAGGCGCTCGCCCGTGGAGGTCGAGAACACGTGGGTCTCGCCCGGACGCGGCACGACGTGCAGCGTGGCGCCCTTCTCCGGGACGGCGCGGCCGCTGACGCGGACGACCAGGTCCTTCAGGTCGTCGCCGACCTTGGCGGAGCCGTAGACGTAACCGTCGGCGCCGAGCTCCTCGACCACGTTCACGGAGACCGCGAGACCGGCCGGGGCGTCCTCGGTGTCCTTGGAGAGGGCGGAGGCGGCGGCGCCGTTGTGCTCGACGATGTCGAAGTGCTCGGGGCGGACGCCGACGGTGACCGTGGTGTCACCCTTGTCGGAGGCGGCCTTGAGGGCCTCGCGGTTGACGGGCACCACGCTGTTGCCGAACTTCACACCGCCGTCGGTGATCGGGACCTCGACGAGGTTCATCGCCGGGGAGCCGATGAAGCCGGCGACGAAGAGGTTCGCCGGGCGGTCGTACATGTTGCGCGGGGAGTCGACCTGCTGGAGCAGGCCGTCCTTGAGGACGGCCACACGGTCGCCCATCGTCATGGCCTCGACCTGGTCGTGGGTGACGTAGACGGTGGTGATGCCGAGACGGCGCTGGAGCGAGGCGATCTGCGTACGGGTCGACACACGGAGCTTGGCGTCCAGGTTGGACAGCGGCTCGTCCATGAGGAAGACCTGGGGCTCACGCACGATGGCGCGGCCCATCGCGACACGCTGGCGCTGACCACCCGAGAGGGCCTTCGGCTTGCGGTCCAGGTACTCGGTGAGGTCGAGGATCTTCGCGGCCTCCTCGACCTTCTGCCGGATCTCCGCCTTGTTGATGCCGGCGATCTTGAGCGCGAAGCCCATGTTGTCGGCGACCGTCATGTGCGGGTACAGGGCGTAGTTCTGGAACACCATGGCGATGTCCCGGTCCTTCGGCGGCAGGTGCGTGACGTCGCGGTCGCCGATGCGGATGGCGCCGCCGTTGACGTCCTCGAGCCCCGCCAGCATGCGGAGCGAGGTCGACTTGCCACAGCCGGACGGGCCGACCAGGACGAGGAACTCGCCGTCCTCGATGTGGATGTCGAGACCGTCGACGGCGGGCTTCGTGGAACCCGGGTAAATACGGGTCGCCTTGTCGAACGAAACAGTGGCCATGGCTCAGAGGCCCCCTTCTACCGGCAGGAACGTGCCGGACGATCCGTTGTAGGAAGGTGGTGGTCCAGTCCACGCAGGTGGACTGGCTCAGGACGGTACCTGGCGTTCACGCGTATGTCAGTACCTGTCGGACTGTGAACTTCGCGGAAATTTTCGACAGGCCTCCACGGCGACCTGGGTACACTGCTCGGGCGCACCCCCGCGGTGGCGGTGCACGCCTCCTTAGCTCAGATGGCCAGAGCAACGCACTTGTAATGCGTAGGTCGTCGGTTCGAATCCGACAGGGGGCTCTGTGAAGCCCAGGCCGGGTTACCTCTGGCCTGGGCTTTTGTCATGTGGAGTCGCCTGCACCGCCCCCGATGCGTTGTATCCGAGCTGTCCGTTGCGCAGGAGGAACACCCCGGCGCCCTGTCCGTGGTGCGCTTCCTCATCCCTGGTCCGCTTCCCCGTCCCCGGGCGGCCCCGGCTCGGTGTCGATGCGGTAGCCGACTCCCGGCACGGTGGCGATGATCCAGGGTTCGCCCAGGCGCTTGCGCAGGGCCGAGACGGTGATGCGTACGGCGTTGGTGAAGGGGTCGGCGTTCTCGTCCCACGCGCGTTCCAGGAGGGCTTCGGCGCTGACGACACCGCCTTCGGCGCCGACGAGGACTTCGAGCACGGCGAACTGCTTCCTGGTCAGGGCGACGTAGCGGCCGTCCCGGTAGACCTCCCTGCGGAACGGGTCCAGGCGCAGACCGGCGATCTCCCGCACGGGCGGTCTGCTGTGGGCGCGTCTGCGGTCGAGTGCCCGGAGCCGGAGGGCGAGCTCCTGGAGTTCGAAGGGTTTGGTGAGGTAGTCGTCGGCGCCGATCCCGAACCCGGTGGCCTTGTCGTCGAGGCGGTCGGCCGCGGTGAGCATCAGGATCGGCATGCCGCTGCCGGAGGCGATGATGCGTTCGGCGATCTCGTCGCCGGACGGGCCGGGGATGTCCCGGTCCAGGACGGCGATGTCGTAGGTGTTGACGCTCAGCAGTTCCAGGGCGGTGTCGCCGTCGCCCGCGATGTCGGAGGCGATCGCTTCCAGGCGGAGACCGTCGCGGATGGCTTCCGCCAGGTAGAGCTCGTCCTCGACGATCAGCACACGCATGCCGTCGATGCTACGAGCGGACACATATCGCCGTCGTATCGAAAACCGCAGCCGGTACGGCGGCGGGGGAGGTCACGCGGTGCCGGAGGCCTTCGTGAGGGCTTCGTCGGTGAGGCGGTAGACCGTCCACTCGTCCTGTGGGCGGGCGCCGAGGGACTCGTAGAAGTCGATCGCGGGGGTGTTCCAGTTCAGGACGGACCATTCGAGGCGCTGGTAGCCGCGCTCGACGCAGATGCGGGCGAGTTCGGTGAGCAGGGCCTTGCCGTGGCCGCCGCCGCGGGCGGTGGGGCGGACGTAGAGGTCCTCCAGGTAGATGCCGTGCACACCCCGCCAGGTGGAGAAGTTGAGGAACCAGACGGCGTAGCCGACCACCGCGTCGGTGGCGTCGGTCGCCACGTGGGCGTAGGCGGCGGGGCGCGGGCCGAAGAGGGCCTCGTGCAGTTGCTCCTCGGTCGCCTTCGCTTCCGGCAGGGCCTTCTCGTAGGCGGCGAGGTCGCGGATCAGGGTGTGGATGGCGGGGATGTCGGCGGGGGTGGCGGGGCGGATCACGGCTGTCGGCTCCGGTGGGTGCGCAGGCGGTGGGCGATGTCGAGCTGTCGGGGTTCCAGGGGGCGGCCGTCCTCGATGTCCCAGAGGGCGTTCTGCAGGAGGCGTCCCAGGGTCCAGGCACGCGCGCGTGCGCGGTCCAGGCCGAGGACGTCGGTCATGGCGTCGAAGCGCCAGAGGACCTCGTCGGGTTCGTAGCGGTTGTCGAGGGCGGGCCAGAGGTCGAAGCCGGGGTCGCCGGCCAGGGGTTTGGGGTCGATGGCGAGCCAGGGGGCGCGGCCCGCGGCGAGGACGTTCTCGTCGTGCAGGTCCCAGTGCAGGAGCCGGTCGCCGGGTTCGTCGGCGACCTCGCGCACGGCGGCCGCGCAGTCGGCGACGGTACGGCGGATCTCCGGGTCCGGGATGTGATCGAGGACGTGCGGGGTCCTCTCCAGCATGCCCTGCGCGATGTCACCGAGCCGGCGCATCCCGGGCGGGGCGGGATGCGCGGTCAGCCGGGCCAGCAGACCGGCGATGACCAGGACCGCGTCCCGGGTGCCGGGCAGGGTGGACAGCATGCGGGCGGAGTCGAGCCGCTCCAGGAGCATGGTGTGGGTGACCGGGTCGTGGTCGAGCAGGCGGACCGCCCCCTCGCCGTCCCACCGGCGCAGGGCGACGGGTTCGCCGGCGCTCTCCTCGTCGAGGAGCTGGAGCTTGAGGACGGCCGGGGTGCCGTCGCCGCGGCGGACGACCGGCAGGACCAGGGCGGTGACCCCGTGCATCGGGGAACCGTCCGGCCTGAGCTGCCAGCGCTCCAGGAAGTCCTCGGCCAGAGCGGGCAGCCCGGCGATGAACTCCCGGCCCCGGTCGCCGTTGTAGAGCTCCTGTGCCGCCGCCAGTTCCTCCGGGATGTCGATCACGTCCTGGACCCTACCGGCGTGCGTGAATCGACTCATGCGAATCAACCGGGGCCTCCACAGGGTGTGGGCGTACATCCGCAGCGCCCCCGGCACCTATGTGTGGCTGGCGGTCCTTTTCGTGACGACGGTGGCGTTGCACCACATGTCGCCGGAGTTCGAGGAGGAGTTCCTGCGGCAGCGCTCGACCAACATCCGTGAGCTGTCGAGCGATCCGGTGCGGGTGCTGGTCTCCAGCGCGATGTGGATCGACAGCGGGCACTGGCTGCCGTACGTCGTCCTCTACTCCCTCTTCCACGCGCCGGCCGAGCGCTGGCTGGGCACCGCGCGCTGGCTGGCGGTGTGCGCGGCGGCGCACGTCCTGGCCACGCTGATCGGCGAAGGGGCGCTGCTGTGGGGGATACGGCACGCGATGGCGCCCGCGTCCGCGGTCAACACGCTGGACATCGGGGTGAGTTACGCGCTGGCCGGGGTGATCGCCGTGCTCGTGTACCGGATCCCGCGGCCCTGGCGGTACGTCTACGGGTTCGCGGTCCTCGTCGTGTACGCGGTGCCCCTGGTGACCGGACGGACCTTCACCGACCTCGGGCACTTCGCCTCGGTCCTGATCGGTTTCGGGTGCCGGCCACTGGTCCGGGGGCGGGAAAAAGCACGGAATCCGAAGGAGACAGCGGAACTGCCGACGGGTTAACGTCCCAGGTCATGAGCAGCAGCGTCGTCAACGGCGGCATCTCCTTCTGGTACGCGGACGACGGCTACCCCGCGGCGCGTGAGCCGCTCGGCGGTGACGCGTCGGCGGACGTCGTGATCGTCGGCGGCGGGTACACCGGGCTATGGACGGCGTACTACCTGAAGAAGGCCGTGCCCTTCCTGCGGATCACCGTCCTGGAGCAGAAGTTCTGCGGCTACGGCGCCTCCGGGCGCAACGGCGGCTGGCTCTACAACGGCATCGCGGGCCGCGACCGGTACGCGAGGCTGCACGGCCACGAGGCCGCCGTACGGCTCCAGAAGGCCATGAACGACACCGTCGACGAGGTCGTCCGGGTGGTCGCCGAGGAGGGCTTCGACGCCGGTCTCCACCAGGGGGGTGTCCTCGAAGTCGCCCGTACGCCCGCGCAGTTGGCGCGTCTGAGGGCCTTCCACGAGCACGAGCTGTCGTACGGCGAGAAGGACCGTGAGCTGTACGGCGCCCGGGAGACGGCGGAGCGGATCCGGGTCGCGGACGCGGTCGGGTCCTCGTGGACACCGCACGGGGCGCGGGTGCACCCGGTGAAGCTGGTGAAGGGGCTCGCGGCGGCCGTGGAGGCGCTGGGCGTGGTCGTCCACGAGCAGACACCGGTGACGGAGATCCGGCCCAAGCACGCGGTCACGCCGTACGGCACCGTCCGCGCGCCCTATGTGCTGCGCTGCACCGAGGGCTTCACCGCCGCGCTGAAGGGCCAGAAGCGGACCTGGCTGCCGATGAACTCCTCGATGATCGCCACCGAGCCGCTGACCGACGAGCAGTGGGCGGCGATCGGCTGGGAGGGGTGTCAGACGCTGGGGGACATGGCGCACGCCTACATGTACGCGCAGCGCACCGCCGACGGGCGGATCGCGCTGGGCGGGCGGGGGGTGCCGTACCGCTTCGGATCGCGCACCGACAACGACGGCCGGACGCAGGCGCAGACGGTCGAGGCGCTGCGGGAGGTCCTGGTGGGCTTCTTCCCGATGCTGGCCGGGACGCGCGTCGAGCACGCCTGGTCGGGGGTGCTGGGCGTGCCCCGCGACTGGTGCGCGACGGTGACCCTGGACCGTTCGACGGGCCTCGGCTGGGCGGGGGGTTACGTCGGTTCGGGCGTCGCCACCGCCAACCTGGCCGCCCGCACCCTGCGGGACCTGGTCCAGCAGGACTCCGGCCAGGGCGGCCGCACCGGGCTGACGGAACTGCCGTGGGTGGGGCACCGGGTGCGCAAGTGGGAGCCGGAACCGCTGCGCTGGCTCGGCGTGCAGGGCATGTACGCCACCTACCGCACGGCGGACCGGCGCGAGCACGGCAGCCACAGCGCCGAGTCGTCCCGGCTGGCGCAGTGGGCGGACCGGATCGCCGGCCGGCACTGACCGGAGCGCCGGCCCGGCACCAGGCCGGACGGCGCTCACCGGATCACCGGCCCGGCACCGCTCACGCCGTCACGCCGTCACGCCGTTCACGCCACCGATTCCGGCACCGGCGCCTGTGCGGGAGCCCCCTGCTTCGGGGGCTTCGCCGTCACCATCAGGCCCGCGATCAGGCCGGCCAGGAGCATGATGCCGGCGGCCCACCAGATGGCGACGGTGTAGCCGTGCACGACGCCCTCCTTGACGATCAGCGCCTTCTTCGACGGGTCGGTCAGGTGGGCGCTGATGTAGGCGGTGCTGCTGGTGGTGGCGATCGTGTTGAGCAGGGCCGTGCCGATCGAACCGCCCACCTGCTGCGAGGTGTTCACGGTCGCCGAGGTCACCCCGGAGTCCTGCGGGGCGACGCCCGCGGTGGCCGTGGAGAACACCGGCATGAAGGTCAGGCCCATGCCCAGGCCCATCAGCAGCAGGGCGGGCAGGATCTCTGTGGTGTAGGAGCTGTCCACGGTCATCCGGGTCAGGACCAGCATGCCGCCCGCGGCGAGGACCATGCCGGGGACCATGAGCATGCGCGGTGCGACATGGTTCATCAGGCGGGCCGAGATCTGGGTCGAGCCGACGATGATCGCGGCGGTCATCGGCAGGAAGGCGAGGCCGGTCCGTACGGGGGAGTAGGCCAGCACCACCTGGAGGTAGTAGGTCATGAACAGGAACAGGCCGAACATGCCGATGACGGCGAGCCCCATGGTGAGGAAGCAGCCGGCCCGGTTGCGGTCCTTGACGATGTGCAGCGGGAGCAGGGGGTGCGGCGCCCGGGACTGCCACCACACGAAGCCCGCGAGCAGGACGACGCCTCCCGCGATCAGCGCCACCACCAGGGGGTCGCTCCAGCCCCGGGGCTGGGCCTCGCTGAAGCCGTAGACGATCGCGACCAGGCCGCCGCAGCCGAGCAGGACACCGGGCACGTCGAGGCGGGCGCCCGCGTGGCCGGGACGGTCGTGCAGCAGGGCGAGGGCGCCGAAGACGGCTATCACCGCGATGGGCACGTTGACGTACAGGCACCAGCGCCAGTTCAGGTACTCGGTGAGCAGCCCGCCGACGATGAACCCGATCGCCGAACCGGAGCCCGCGAGCGCGCCGTAGATCCCGAAGGCCTTCCCGCGCTCCTTGGGGTCGGTGAAGGTCGTGGTCAGCAGGGACAGCGCGGAGGGCGCGAGCACGGCCGCGAAGACGCCCTGGAGGGCGCGGGCGGCGAAGAGCATGCCGGAGCCGGTTGCCGCGCCGCCGAGCGCCGAGGCGGCCGCGAAGCCGACCAGTCCGATCACGAAGGTGCGTTTGCGGCCCACCAGGTCGGCGATCCGGCCGCCGAGCAGGAGCAGCCCGCCGAAGGCCAGCGTGTAGGCGGTGATCACCCATTGCCGGTTGCCGTCGGACATGCCGAGGTCCTGCTGTGCGGAGGGCAGCGCGATGTTCACGATGGTCGCGTCGAGGACGACCATGAGCTGGGCGAGGGCGATGACCACCAGGCCCCACCAGCGGCGTGGATCTTCACCTGTCCGGGTGACACTCATGGGGTCAGAAGACCATGCATCGGTACGGGTCGCATCTGGGCGTGTCATGGCTCCAGGACCACCTTTCCGGTCGTGCCGCGGGTCTCCAGCGCGCGGTGTGCGCGGGCTGCCTCGGCGAGGGGGAAGCGTTGTACGGCGGGGGTGAGACGGCCCGCGGCCGCTTCGGTCAGGGCACGCAGTTCGAGGGTGCGGATGGGGTGGGGGCCGCCCGCCTTCTGGGCCATCACGGGCCCGAGGACCTGTTCGGAGACACCCTCGACGAGGTAGGGCCGGCCGTCGCGGACACCTTCGCCGGACCAGCCGAAGACGATGTGCCGGCCGTTCTCGCCCAGCAGGCCGACGCTCTCGCGGGCGATCTCCCCGCCCACCCCGTCGAAGACGACGGTGGCGGGCCGGCCGCCGAGGAAGGCGCGGACCTTGCCGGGCCAGGCGGAGTCCGTGTAGTCGACGGCGAGGTCGGCGCCGTTGGCCTGGACGAGGGCGGATTTCGCCGGGCCGCCCGCCAGTCCGACGACGGTCGCCCCGGCGTTCTTCGCGTACTGCACGAGCAGGGTGCCGATGCCTCCGGCCGCCGCCGGGATCACGACCACGGAGTCCGGGCCGAGCTCGGCGAACTGGACGATCCCCATCGCCGTACGGCCTGTGCCGATCATGGCGACCGCCTGGGCGAAGTCGAGGTTGCCGGGGATCTCGTGGACGCGGTCGACATCGGTGACGGCGAGTTCGGCGTAGCCGCCGGGCGCGAAGCCGAGGTGGGCGACCACGCGCTTGCCGAGCCACAGGCCGGCGACGCCCTCGCCGAGGGACTCGACCGTGCCGGCGACCTCACGGCCGGGAATGGTGGGAAGCACGGTCGGCCGGGGTGCCGGTCCCTGCTGTCCCTCGCGCAGGGCGGTGTCCAGGAGGTGGACCCCGGCCGCCCCTACGGCGATACGGACCTGGCCGGGGGCCGGCACCGGGTCCTCGGTCTGCTCGTAGGTGAGGTTCTCGGCGGGGCCGAAGGCGTGCAGGCGGATGGCGTGCATGGATGGAACCCTCCCGTGTAGGTGTGCGCCCCACCCTCCGACCTCAAGCATGCTTGAGGTCAAGGGTGTTCCGGCCGAGTGCCAGCGACACGGCGGTGAGCGCGCTGTTGAAGGAGACCTCCGAGAGGACTCCGGGCGCCGCGACCTGGTCGCCCGCGAGGTAGACGTCGTCGCCCCGGTCGACGGCGGGCCGGTCGCGCCAGCTGGTGCCGGGCAGGTCGACGGCCCCGGTACGGCCGTTCGCGACGGACTCGCGCCGCCAGGTGACGCGCTCGCGCCAGCCGTCGAAGGCGAGGTCGAGGAGTTGTTCGGCGCGGCGCACCCCGTCGGCCCTTGACTCGTGGGGCGCGATCGGGATCTGCCCCTGGAGGAGTTGTTCGCCCGCGGGGGCCAGGGTGCGGTCCTGGGCGGTGAACCGTTCGATCCAGCCGGGGGAGTCGAGGTCGGAGACGGCGAAGGCGTCGCCGCGCCGGGTGCGCAGGGCGAGGTCGATCAGTGTCGTGCGGCCGCTCGGCCAGGTCAGCGAGTCGTCGCCGAGGAGCCGGCGGGCCGCGTCGAGGGAGGTGGCGACGACGACGGGCGTGTCGGTGGGCAGGGTGTCGACACGGGACAGGGTCTCCATCCGGACACCGAGGTTCCAGGCGCGGGCGGCCATCCGGTCGACGACCGCGGCCCAGCCGCCGCGCGGGTAGTGCGCCTCGGGCGGCAGCTTGGTGGCACGTCGGAGGCGTTCCTGCACGAACGCGGCGGACAGGGCGCCGGGGTCGTGGTGGAAGAGGGCGACGGCGGAGTAGTGGGCGGCGGCGCGGGCGCCTTCCTCGCCGGCCTGCGCGGTGGCCCAGGACATGAAGTCCACGTCGACGGGGGCCTGCTGGGCGCTGCGGCGCAGCAGCTTGAGCATCGCGAAGGGCGGGGTGCGGCGCAGTGCGCCCTTGTGCCGCAGGCGCAGTCGGGCCGCCTCCAGGGGCGGCAGCGGGGCGAGCGGTCCGATGAGGTCGCGCTGCCGCAGCCAGGACCAGTGCGGGCCGCCGTTGTAGAGGGCGTGCGGGCCGTCGTTGGTGCGGTACGGCCCCTCGGCGGTCCTGGCCCGGCCGCCGAGCGTGTGATGGGCCTCGTACACGGTGACCTTGGCGCCCGCCTCGGCGGCGGTGATCGCCGCGGTCAGTCCGGCGAGGCCGCCGCCGATGACGGTGATGCGGTGCATGGCTGGGGTTCTCCCTCGGCTCGGGGTCTCGTCTTCATGTCGTCGTCGGTATGACTGATCGAGGGCGCCGGAATGTGACATGGGGGCTGTTCGCGCAGGTCAGGGGGGATGTCAGTGGCGGGGTGCAGGATGGGGCCATGGTGAGCCGAGGGACGGGTGCGGGCAGGGTGACGGGCAGGGTGAAGGGGGCGCGGCGGCCCGAGCTGCGGCTGCCGCCGCTGGAGCCGTACGGCGGCGGGGGACTGGAGCCGGACGGGGATTACGACGGGCTGGAGTTCCTGGAGGCGGACTTCGCCGGGCAGGACGGGGCGGGGGCCCGTTTCATGGACTGCGCGCTGAGAGGCTGTGCGCTGGACGAGACCCGGCTCCACCACGCCCGCTTCCTCGACTCGGTCCTCACCGGCATACGGGGCGTCGGCACCGACCTCGCGGAGTCGACCCTGCGGGACGTCGAGCTGGTGGACGCCCGTCTCGGCGGAGTGCAGTTGCACGGCGCCGCGCTGGAGCGGGTCGTGGTCCGGGGCGGCAAGATCGACTACCTGAACCTGCGCACGGCCGTCCTGAAGGACGTGGTCTTCGAGAGCTGCGTCCTGGTGGAACCGGACTTCGGGGGCGCCCGCCTGGAGCGCGTGGAGTTCGTGGACTGCGCCCTGAAGGGCGTGGACCTCACGGCGGCCACCCTCAAGGACGTCGACCTGCGCGGCGCCGCGTCCCTGGAGATCGCCCGGGGCGTCGACCGCCTCGCTGGGGCGGTGATCAGCCCGTCACAACTCCTGGACCTGGCACCGGTGCTGGCGGCGGAGGTGGGGATCCGGGTGGAGGGCTGAGGGGGGCTGACCGGATCGGCGGCTTGGCGGGGGCGGCCTGGCGGGTGGAGGTTGACGGCAGACGGCCTGGCGGGGGTCGAGGGCTGACGGGCTGGCCTGGCAGGCGGAGGCTTGACGACGGGCGGCCTGTCGGGTGGGGTCTGACGGTGGCCGGCCGGGCGGGGGAGGGCCGACGGGGGTGGCGGCTGGCGGGGGCCCGTCTGGCAGGTGGCGGCCTGGTGGCAGACGGCCTGGTGGGGGTCGTGGGCTGACGGGCTGGCCTGGCAGGCGGAGGCTTGACGACGGGCGGCCTGTCGGGTGGGGTCTGACGGCGGCCGGCCGGGCGGGGGAGGGCCGACGGGGGTGGCGGCTGGCGGGGGCCCGTCTGGCAGGTGGCGGCCTGGTGGCAGATGGCCTGGTGGGGGTCGTGGGCTGAGGGGCTGGCCTGGTAGGCGGAGGCTTGACGACGGGCGGCCTGTCGGGTGGGGTCTGACGGCGGCCGGCCGGGCGGGGGAGGGCCGACGGGGGTGGCGGCTGGCGGGGGCCCGTCTGGCAGGTGGCGGCCTGGTGGCAGATGGCCTGGTGGGGGTCGTGGGCTGAGGGGCTGGCCTGGCAGGGGGAGGCCTGACGACGGGCGGCCTGTCGGGTGGGGCCTGACGGCGGCCGACCGGGCGGGTGGAGGGCCAACGGGGGTGGCGGCTGACGGGGGGCCAGTCTGGCGGGTGGAGGTTGACGACAGACGGCCCGGCGGGGGTCGAGGGCTGACGGGGGCGGCGGTCTGACGGGGGTCGGCCTGGTGGGGTGCACGCTTGAAGGGGCCGGCCTGGCGGGTGGAGGGCCGACGGGGGTGGCGTTGACGGGGGGCCGGTCTGGCAGGTGGCGGCGGCCTGGCGGGGTGCACGCTTGACCGGGGCCGACCTGGCGGGGGCCGAGGTGGGGGTGTGGTCCCCGTGATCACTTCACTCGCGGGAAGCGTGCCTGGAGGGTCCAGATCGCCGGGTTCTCGCCCAGGTCCTCGTGCAGGTCGACGAGATCGGCGATCAGGTCGTGCAGGAAGTCGCGGGCCTCGCGGCGCAGGTCCGTGTGGGAGAAGGTGAGCGGGGGCTCCTCGGCCGGCATCCAGTCGGCCTCGATGTCCACCCAGCCGAAGCGGCGCTCGAAGAGCATCCGGTCGGTGGACTCGGTGAAGTCGAGCTCCGCGTGCTGGGGGCGCGAGGCGCGGGAGCCCGCCGGGTCGCGGTCGAGGCGTTCGACGATGTCGCACAGCGCCCACGCGAAGTCGAGCACCGGCACCCATCCCCAGGCTGTGGACAGTTCCCGGTCCTCCTTGGTGTCCGCGAGATACACGTCCCCGCAGAACAGGTCGTACCGCAGCGCGTGGACGTCCGCGCGGCGGTAGTCGGTCTGCGGGGGGTCCGGGAAGCGGTTGGAGAGGGCGTAGCCGATGTCGAGCACGTAGGCGATGGTGTCACGCGGGCCCTCATAGGATCACTGGCGTGTCCCGATCCGCGCCGCTCGTCCCCGTTCCCCTGCGCGCTCCCCTGGCCCTGCTCCTCGCGGGAGCCCTCGCCCTGACCGCGTGCGACGGCGGAGTGCACGGCACCCCCGGCGGTCCGGGTCTGCGCGACCCCTACTTCCCGAGAGCCGGCAACGGCGGCTACGACGTCACCCACTACGACCTCGACCTCGCCTACGACCCGGACCGCGACCGGCTCTCGGGTACGGCGACCCTCACCGCCCGCGCCACCCAGGACCTGACCGCCTTCGACCTGGACCTCGACGGCCTGGACGTCCAGAGGATCAGCGTCGGCGGCGACCCGGCCCGCTGGAACCGCACCGGCCAGGAGCTGACCGTACGCCCGCACGACGACCTCG
Source organism: Streptomyces sp. SAI-135 (assembly GCF_029893805.1). NCBI lineage: Bacteria > Bacillati > Actinomycetota > Actinomycetes > Kitasatosporales > Streptomycetaceae > Streptomyces > Streptomyces sp. SAI-135. The sequence goes on along the minus strand of NZ_JARXYP010000002.1, from coordinate 4,312,127 downwards.
ACGAGGGCCGCGTCTTCCGCGTGACCGTCGCCTATGCGGGCACCCCGAGGACGATCACCGACCCGGACGGCTCCCAGGAGGGCTGGCTGCCCACCGAGGACGGCGCGGTGGCCCTCGGCGAACCGACCGGCTCGATGGCCTGGTTCCCCGGCAACCACCACCCCTCCGACAAGGCGTCCTACGACCTCACGATCACCGTGCCCGAGGGTCTCCAGGCCGTCTCCAACGGGGAGTTGACGGCGAGCAGGACCGGCGGCGGCCGTACGACGTCCCACTGGCACAGCGCCGAACCCATGGCGAGCTATCTCGCCACCCTCGCGATCGGCGACTACGACGTCCACACCTCCACCCTCGCCGACGGTCTGCCCGTGTACCTCGCGGTGGACCCGGCGGAGGCGGCCGCGAGCCGGAAGGTCCTGGGGCTCCTCCCCTCCGTGATGACGTGGGCGCAAGGCACCTTCGGCCCCTATCCCTTCTCCTCCACCGGCGCGATCGTCGACCGCGAGGGGGACGCCGAGTACGCCCTGGAGACCCAGAACCGCCCCTTCTTCCCCGGCGCCCCCGACACCGAGACCCTCGTCCACGAACTCGCCCACCAGTGGTACGGCGACTCGGTCACCCCGAGGACCTGGCGGGACATGTGGCTCAACGAGGGCTTCGCGACCTACGCCGAGTGGCTGTGGGCGGAGGACCACGGCGGGGACAGCGCCCAGGAGACCTTCGACGAGCTGTACGCGCACGGCGAGGACGACTACGACGACCTCTGGTCCTTCCCGCCGGGCAAGCCGTCGAGCGCCGCGCACCTCTCCGACAGCCCCGTCTACCAGCGCGGCGCGATGGTCCTCCACAAGATCCGGCAGCGGCTCGGCGACACCGCCTTCCTGGCCCTCCTGCGCGACTGGCCCACCACCCACCGCCACGGCAACGCGGACACCGAGGACTTCACGTCGTACGTCGAGGACCTGGCCCCCGACGAGGACTTCGGGCCCATCTGGGACGAGTGGCTGTACGGGGAGGGGAAGCCGGACCAGCCGTAACCGGCCGGGACCTAGTCCAGCGGCTTGCGCAACACCGAGCAGGGGCGGGCCAGTCGGCGGTCTGTGCGGTGGTCGATGACCTCGTAGCCGAGGGTGGTCCAGAAGGCGAGGGCGGGGTCGTTGCCGTCGAGGACGGCGAGGCGGACGGCGGTGCGGCCCTCTTCGCGGAAACGGTCCTCGACGAGCCGCGCGAGCCGCTGCCCGTGGCCCTGCCGGTGCACGCCCGCGTCGATCATCAGCAGCCCGATCCACGGGTCCGGGTCGGCCGGGTCCGGGTGGTGGGCGAGCGTGACGGCCACCCCGACCAGCCGGCCCTCGCTGCGGGCCAGCAGGACCTCCGCGTCCGGATGCGCGAGCTCCTCGGCCAGGGCGGCCGCCACCTGCTCCGGCCGGATGTCGTCCGGGTCCGGGAAGTCACCACTGAGCGCGAAGAACGCGTGGTTGGCGGCGTACAGGGCGGTGAGCTCGGTCAGGAGGGGAGCCGGGATGTCGTGGTCGGGGGTGAGGTCGAGGGGGGTGAGGAGCATGCCGGGCAGAGTAGTTGACGGCTGTGCCGGCTACTCCTTGTAACGCGGCAGGCCCTCTGTCGAGATGGTCCAGTCGCCGATGGTGACGTCCTCGCCGTAGACGAAGTCCTTGCGGGTCGCGTAGCGGGGGCCGTCGGGGGTGGGGTGGATGTCGGTGAGGACGGCGCCGGTGGCGGTGCGGGGGTCGAAGATCGCGTAGACGGGGATGCCGATCAGGGGGTAGTCGCGGACCTTGCCGACCCAGTCGTTGTCGGGGTTGGAGCGGGAGACGACCTCGATGGCGGCGCGAATCGTATGAGGATCGAAGGTTCCTTCGGTCTCCATGTCGACCTCGGCGATCACCATTACGTCGGGACGCCGCATGATGCCTTCGGACTGGCCCTCCACATCCGGCTCGCCTGTGTGCGCCACGATTTCTTCCGGCATCACCTTTTCCAGACGCTTCCTGAGGCGCAGCACTGTGAGCTCGTGCGGCCCAATGGGCGACATCATGTCGTGGACGATCCCTTCCTGGGTGATCTCGAACTTGCCAGGGATGGTGTCGTCCATGGACTGAACGAGATCTCGCATCGCCCGGTAGATGTGGGAGCCGCTCCGTTGCGCGTCGTCCGGTGCGATGGTCATGGCGCTCGCTCCTCGTCTGTGCCCAGGGGCCAGGATCGTCACGTCCATGCTAGGTGGCCTCCGGGAGATCGCCTCGGCAGTCACGGCAGCGGCCCGGTTCCGGGGCGCGGAACACGCGGTTGCAGCCGTCGCAGTTCTGCCAGGGGTGCCGTACCTCCGGGGGTGGGGCCGGGGGCCGGATCGGGGGCAGGGGTGGCAGCTGGGCGGCCAGCCGGTGGGCCAGGAGGGCTGCCGGGCGGTGCAGGGGTTCCATCGGGAGGCGCGCGGTCAGGGCGTCCCGTACGTCGGTGGGGGTCAGGTCCCGTTCCAGCCACGCGGCGACTCCGGGGGCCAGGTGTTCCGTGTCCGTGGCCGACAGGAGCAGGCGGGGGTCGTGGCGGCGGAGCGTGGCCAGGAGCTCGATCGCCCGCTGGATGAGCGCGGGTGCGGGGTAGCCCGGCTGCGGTACGGCGGGCAGGAGCTTCTTGCGGGGCGCCGGTTGCCGTTTCTTCGGCGGCCCGGGGGCCTGGTCCTCGCCGGTACGGCCACGGTGACCCGGCCGGTTGCAGGAGACCGTGCGGGTGACGATACGGCCGCCGGGGACGCGTTCGCGGGTGCGGCGCAGGTAGCCGTGGGTCTCCAGGTCCCGCAGGGCGGCGGCGATGCGGTCCCTGCCCTCGGGGAAGCGGGTCGCGAGGGTCTTGATGTCCACGGGGGCGCCTGCCGGGAGGGACTGGATGTACAGGGCCAGCCCTCTGGCGACGAGCGAGAGCTCCGGGTGCTGGGCGAGGTGGTTGCCGATCACCGTGAAGCGTTCGGTGTGACGGGCGTTCTCGTGAACGAGGCCACCCGCGTGGGGGTGGTTTTTGCCCGCGGTACGGGACTGGGGGCGCGGGGGCGCGCTAGGGTTTTGCGTGTCCATCGGGAAGGTGCTTCTTCCTTGGTGGTCAGGCCCTCGCATCGGGATGCCAGTCCCCGCGAGGGCCGTTGTATGTCCGCAGCAGGTCTGCGGTTGTGTTGCGCCGACTGTAGAGCAAGCAACCGGGCGGAAATCCAGCTGAGTTGGCGATGTTCACTCGGGCGAGTGAGCTGCGACTTCGCGGGAGGAGGGGTGGGGCTTGGTGGGGTTTCTTTCACCCTTGAGTTCTTTGGGAAAGGCCGCCTGCGCCTCCGAAGTACGGGTTCTCGGGACGCGGTGAGACATCGATTTCCGCCCACACCGTCTTGCGGGGACGGGGCCCCTGCGCAACACCCCAGCGGTCGGCGAACGCGTCCACGAGTGCCAGTCCCCTGCCCGACTCGGCCCCCGGCGCCGCGGGTTGGACACACGGCAGACAGTCACCCCGGGTGTCCGTGACCTCGATGCGCAGGGTGCCCCCGACGACGTACAGCGTCACGCGGAAGTCGCGTCCCGGGACCCGGCCGTGCGTGGCCGCGTTCACCGCCAGCTCCGCCACGATGTGCTCCGCGGGGTGCAAGGGGAGGCCCCACTCGCGGAGTTGCTCCGTCGCCAGGAGTCGGGCCAGGCGGGCCCCGCGGGGAGTGGGGGAGAGCAGGACGCTGAAGTTCCTGATGACGGCGGTTTCTTGATTTACGTCACTCAGCGTGGTGGCGCTCGCTTACCGTGAACAGTGATGGAGTCGATACGTACGGTGACTGTCCGGAGGCTGTCCGGTCGTGTCCGGTCTGTCGGAGGTCGTCGCAAGGGTAGGGGCGCGGGATGAGTGTGGATGGCGAGACGGTCGACCCGGACGACGAGTGGGGTGTCGCGGTCATCGCGACGGTCGGGAGGCAACTGAAGCTGCGACGCGAGGCCGTGGGGATGCGAGCCGCGGAGTTCGGGGAGGCGGTCGGGTACGGCGAGGACCTCGTCTACAAGATCGAGGGCGGCAAGCGGATTCCCCGGCAGGAGTATCTGGACAGGGCGGACGAGGTGTTGGGGGCCGGAGGGCTCCTCTCCGCGACCTGGGAGGACGTCAAGAAGGTCCGGTATCCCAAGAAGGTGCGGGAACTGGCCAAGTTGGAGGGGCAGGCCGTCGAGATCGGGGTCTACGAGTGCAACATCGTCGCTGGGCTGTTGCAGACGCCGGAGCATGCGCGAGCCGTGATCTCCGCCGCGCAGCCGCCCTATTCGCCGGACGACGTGGAGCGCATGGTGAACGCTCGGCTCGCGCGGCAGTCCGTCTTCGAGCGCGATCCGGCGCCTTCCATCCACTTCGTGCTGGAGGAGGCCGTCCTGCGTCGTCCCATCGGAGGCACAATGGTGTGGCGACGACAGCTCGAACACCTGCTGGAGGTGGGGCGGCTGCACAACGTCGTGCTTCAGGTGATGCCGCTGAACACCGAGGTCCACTCCGGTCTGGACGGAAGGATCGAGGTGCTGAAGTTCCCGGACGGTACGGCGGTTGGGCGTTCCGACGGTCGTGCGACCTCGGATCCGAAACAGCTGCGGATCCTGGAACTGCGGTATGGCACGATCCGCGCGCAGGCTCTCTCACCAGGGGAGTCGTTGGTCCTCATCGAACAACTGCTGGGAGCAACATGATCCGCAAGTCCGTTGCCGGGGACGTCTCCGACCTGGCGTGGTTCAAGAGCAGTTACAGCGGCGGCAACGACGGCAACTCCTGCGTCGAGATCGCGATAGCACCCCGCACGATCCACGTCCGCGACTCCAAGAACGACACCACCGGCCCCCGCCTGGCCTTCACCCCGGCCAGCTGGACCGCGTTCGTGTCACAGACCTGACGCCGGAGCCCCCGGCCGGTACGGCCAGGGGCTCCCGCTCAGCGCAGCGAATTGCTGTGACTAGACGTTCACGCCGAAGTCCTGCGCGATGCCGACCAGGCCGGACGCGTAGCCCTGGCCCACCGCGCGGAACTTCCACTCCGCGCCGTTGCGGTACAGCTCGCCGAAGACCATCGCCGTCTCCGTGGCCGCGTCCTCGGAGAGGTCGTAGCGGGCGATCTCGGCGCCGCCAGCCTGGTTCACGATGCGGATGTAGGCGTTGCGGACCTGGCCGAAGTTCTGCGAGCGGTTCTCCGCGTCGTAGATCGAGACCGGGAAGACGATCTTGTCGATGTCGGCCGGGAGACCGGCCAGGTTGACGTTGATCGCCTCGTCGTCGCCCGCGCCCTCGCCGGTGCGGTTGTCACCGGTGTGGACGATGGTGCTGTCCGGGGTCTGCTTGTTGTTGAAGAACACGAAGTGGGCGTCGGAGTAGACCTTGCCCTGCGTGTTGACCGCGATCGCCGAGGCGTCGAGGTCGAAGTCCGTGCCGGTGGTCGTGCGGACGTCCCAGCCGAGGCCCACGGTGACGGCGGTCAGGCCCGGAGCCTCCTTGGTGAGCGAGACGTTGCCACCCTTGGACAGGCTTACAGCCATTGTTGGGAGTCCCTTCCCTCGTTATGTAACGGGCACGAAGCTACAGCTACCTCTATGAACGCCGCGAGTGGTGTCGAAGGTTCCCCGCTTCTTTACTTTCTTTACCCAAGCGGAAGCGGGCGGCGGGCGGGAGATATTGGGGTGACGTGGACTGGTCAGAGGCGGGAACATGGACCCCATGTCCGGTCCTTACGTCATCCGCGGCTCCGTCTCGCTTCCCGAGGCCGAGCTCATGTGGCGTTTCTCGCGGTCGTCCGGTCCGGGCGGTCAGCACGTCAACACCAGTGACTCCCAGGTGGAGCTCCGCTTCGACCTCGCCCGCACCGAGGCCCTGCCCGAGGTGTGGAAGCAGCGGGCCCTCGCCAAGCTGGCCTCGCGGCTCGTCGACGGGGTCGTGACCGTACGGTCCTCCGAGCACCGGTCTCAGTGGCGCAACCGGGAGACGGCGGCCGTACGCCTCGCGGCGCTGCTGGCGGAGGCGACGGCGCCGCCGCCGAAGCCGCGGCGGCCCACTCGGATTCCCCGTGGGATCAATGAGCGTCGGCTGCGGGAGAAGAAGGCGCGGTCGGACACGAAGCGGGGACGGTCGGGGCGGGACTGGGGGTAACAGCCCGTCTGTAGGGCGCGGCGCCGTCGTGGCTTGTCGCGCAGTTCCCCGCGCCCCTGAAGGGCGCGTCACATTCTCGCCGTCTCATCCGTCAACTCATCGACGGCTGACGACGACGAGAGCGGTGACCCATGCGCGACGAGGACTTCCTGGCCGAGCGGTTCGAGTCGCACCGCGGGCGGCTGCTGGCCGTGGCGCGGCGGATGCTCGGGTCGTCCGGCGAGGCGGAGGACGCCGTGCAGGAGGCGTGGGTGCGGATGAGCCGGTCGGACACCAGCCATGTCGACAACCTCGGGGGCTGGCTGACGACGGTCGTCGGGCGGGTCTGTCTCGACATGCTCCGCGCCCGCAGGTCCCGTGCCGAACAGCCGCTGGAACCCGAGGTACCGGTCCCGGCCGCCGTCTCCGACCCCGAGCAGGACGTCCTGCTCGCCGACTCGGTCGGCAGCGCCCTGCTCGTCGTCCTCGACACCCTCACCCCCGCCGAACGGCTCGCCTTCGTCCTCCACGACCTCTTCGCCGTCCCGTACGACGAGGTCGCCGGCGTCATCGGCAAGTCCCCGGCGGCCGCCCGCCAGCTCGGCAGCAGGGCCCGGCGCCGGGTGCGCGGCGCCCAGGCCACCGAGACCGGTCCGGCCCGGCGGCGGGAACTCGTCGACGCCTTCCTCGCCGCCGCGCGCGAAGGGGACTTCGAGGGGCTGCTGGCGGTCCTCGACCCGGATGTCGTGGTGCGCACGGAGGCCGGGGTGACGACGGGGGCCCTCGCAGTGGCCAAGGGGGCGACCGGATACGCGCGGCACATCACCGGTGTCGTCCGGCCGGCTCTCGTCGAGGGCCGCACCGGCTTCGCGCTGCTGCGGGACGGCAGGGTGGAGCGGACGCTCGCGTTCACGTTCGTACACGACCGGATCGCCGTGATCGACATCACCACGGACCCGGCGACGGCGGCCCGCTCGGACGTCACCCTCCTCTAGGCGAGGTCCAGGACGCCCACCGTCTCTCCCCCGCTCAGCTCCCCGGTCCGGCGGAAGCCCAGTTTCAGATAGAACTCGGCCGGACCGTCCGGGCCCTCGTGCCAGGTGACGTACAACTCCTTCGTGCCCCGGCGACGCAGCTCCGCGGCGACCGAGTCGACGGCGAAACGGCCGTAGCCCTGGCCCTGGGCGTCGGCCGCGATGTTCAGGCGCCACAGGCCGGAGCGGCGCACGGTGCCGCCGTCGGCGCGCCAGTCGATGTCGAGGAAGGCCATCAGGAAGCCGACCGTGCGGTCACCGTCGACGATCAGCCGGGGCCAGGCGACGCCCGGGGGATGCACGTAGGCCTCGGCGAGGGACTGCATCACGGGGGAGATCGCGAATTCCTGCTCGGGGCGGACGCGTATGCCGGTCGCTGTTTCGAAATTCCCGGGTGTGACCTCTTCGAGGCGGGGTGCGAATGTCATCCGGGGACCTTAGGACGCATCGGTGGCACACCGCCACGGAATTCATCCCAACTGCCGGTACCTGCCGCGGAAATACGTCAGCGGTCCGCCGTCCGCGCTCGGCACGTCGGCGGTCAGGACGCGGCCGATCACCAGGGTGTGGTCGCCGGCCTCCACACGCTGCTCGGTGCGGCACTCCAGGGTGGCGAGGGCGCCGCCCACCAGAGCGGCGCCGGTCGCCGAGCCGCGGACGTACGGGATGTCCTCGAACAGCAGGCGGTCGCTGATGCGGCCCTTCATGGCGAAGCGGCCCGCGATGTGCCGCTGGCTCTCGGACAGGACGGACACCGCCCACAGCGGCTGCTCGTCGAGCAGGTCGTCCATGCGGGAGCCGGTACGCAGGCTGACCAGCACCAGAGGCGGGTCCAGGGAGACGGACAGGAACGCGGTGGCCGTCATGCCGACGTCCTCGCCCTTGGGTCCCTCGGCGTCGAGCGGGGGCTCGAACGCGGTCACCAGGACCACGCCCGCGGCCAGCCGGGACATGGCGGCGCGGAACTCGTCGTTGCTCACCCCCACAGCATGCCCGGAAGCGGGCGGAGGGATCATCGGGGCGGTGGGGGAGGCAGTGTTCGACACGCCGGAAACGCTAGTCCCGGCGCCGCGCCCGCCGCATCGGGCCTTCGCCCGAGACCGGACCTAGGTCTCCCGACGGGCGGCCTGCCGGAACCTGCATAATCGCCCGAAATTTGTGTGCCGTAAACGCACAGGAAAAACACAGAAACCCCGCTCAATTGCTCATCTTTCGCTGTGACTTGAGTCACAAGAGGTGCCAATTGTTGACCCTGTGTACCGAGCGGGCAGCGCGCTGTGATTCAGTGGCTGGACAGATGACCCTTGATTCGCTGCGAGGTCTCGGGGGGAGGGCGAGCAATGGAGAGCGAGTCGGAGCCGTACGTCCGCCTTGCGTCCCTGCGACAGCTGCACCAGGTCATGGCCGACATGAACACGGCCCGCAGCCTGGCCGACACACTGCAGACCGTCGCGAACGGCGTGGTCACCGCACTCGGGTACGAACTGGCGTGCGTCAATCTCGTGCGCCCCGACGGCGATCTCGTGGTCGCCGCCTTCTCCGGGAACCAGGCGGCCGAGGCCCTGATCACCGGCCGGGTCGGCTCCCGCGAGTCCTGGGAGCGCCGGCTGAGCATGGGGGAGACCTGGGGCGACCTGGTCTTCATACCCCACACCGAGGGCTGGATCCTTGACGACGACGACGTCCCGCAGTGGTACACCGACGGGCCCGCGCCCCGCTTCGAGGACGAGTGGCACCCCTCCGACCGGCTGTTCGCGCCGATGTACACGCCGGGCGTGCAGGGCGGCCAGTGCGGCGAGCTGATCGGCGTGCTCTCCGTGGACCGGCCGCGCAACGGCCGCAGGCCGGGCGCCTGGGGCCGCGAAGCGCTCCAGATGTACGCGTTCCAGGCCGCGATCGCGATCAGCAACGCGCGTCTGCGCTCGAACATGCAGCGGGCACTGGTCAGGCTCGAAAGGGAGCAGCAGGCCCTGCGGGCCAGTGAAGAGAGCTTTCGGCAGGCCTTCGAGTACGCCCCCTCCGGCATGGCCATCGCCGAGATGGGCGGCGACCAGCACGGCCGGATCCTGCGCACCAACGACGCCCTGTGCCGTCTCCTCGGCCGCCCCGCGTCCGCGATGCGCCGCTACTCCTTCTCCGACCTGGTCCACCCCGAGGACATAGGCACCCTGCTGCGGACCTCGGCGGAGGGCGGACGCGCCGAGCTCCGCCTCGGACGCCGGGACGGCACCTACGTCTGGGTGTCCCTGCGCAACTCGGTGGTCGCCGACGCCGCCGACGGCCCGCGCTTCCTGCTCACCCACGTCGAGGACATCGAGGAGCGCAAGCGCCGCGAGCTCCAGCTCGCCCACCGCGCCTCCCACGACTCCCTGACCGGACTGCCGAACTCCGCCGAGCTGCGCTCGCGGCTTTCCTCCCGGCTCTGCCAGCGCCCCACCCACACCGGCGCCCTGGAGCCCGTCGACGCGGCCTTCGGGCACCCGGCCTTCGACGCGGGCGGCCACGGCTTCGACTTCCGGCAGGGCGGCGCCGAGGCGTTCGACGCCTTCGACCACCATGTGCACACCGTCGCCCCCGAGGGGGAGCGCGACGACGGCACCAAGGGGCTCGCGGTGCTCTTCTGCGACCTCGACGGCTTCAAGTCGATCAACGACCGGTTCGGGCACAACGCGGGCGACGCGGTGCTCATCGAGGTCGCCCGCCGGCTGTCCCAGTGCGTGCGCGACGGCGACACCGTGGCGCGGCTCGGCGGCGACGAGTTCGTGATCCTCGCCGACGGCCTCGGCAAGGCCGACGCGGCGGACCTCGCGGTGCGCCTGCGCAACGAGATCATCCAGCCGATCCGGGCCGAGGGACGGGCCGTGCGGGTGGGTGCCAGCTTCGGCATCGGCTGGGCGCACTGCGGGATGACGGCGGACGAAGTGCTGAAGTCGGCCGACGAGCGGATGTACGTCGAGAAACGATCTCGTCCCAAACAGCACAGACGCGCGGGCTGAGCCCCAGGTCAGCGAGCCGATGCGATCCGAGTCACCCGTTTGGGCCATCTGGAGCGGGTAGGCTCGCCATTCTGACTCCACGTATCGCATTCGATCCGCACCTGTTGAGGAGTACCAAGGGATGACGTCCGGCAACAACGGCGCGAGCACGCCCGAGGACGACGACCCGTTCGGCTACCTCTACGCCGACGGCCAGGCCAACGGGGCCCAGCCGCCCTCCGGCGGTTACGGCTACCCGAACTCCGTCAACAGAGTCCGCGCGGTCGGCCAGCGCCAGTACGGGCAGCAGCAGGCACCCACCGCGCCGACCGCGGCGTACGGCCAGGTCCCGCAGCAGCAGGCGCAGGGCGGTTACGGCCAGCCCAGCGCCCACTACGCGGCCCCCGAGACCTTCCCGGGCTCGGCCCCCACCAGCCAGCAGCCCATGCCGGGCCACAGCGGCGGCGGACGCCGCGGCGGCGGCCCCAACACCAAGGGCCTGCTGATCGGCGCGATCGCCGTGGTGGCCGCGGTGGTCATCGGCATCGGCATCGCGATCGCGGGCGGCGACGACCAGAAGGACGACCAGGGCAACGAGGCAGCCCCGACCCCGACCACGTCCCAGAGCTCGCAACCGAGTGCGTCGACCTCGGCGGAAGCGGAGGCCGAACTCCCGAAGGCCGACGCGAAGACGATGCGGCTGGAGGGCGGCACAAGCCTCGCGTCCGACGTGAAGGGCGCCAAGTCCGACGGCGGCGTGTACGTCCAGGGCTTCAACCAGGTGGGCGCCTCGGTCACCTGGACGGTCAACGGCATCAAGAAGGCCGGCACCTACCGGGTCTACGTCCGCTACGGCCTCCCCGACGCCGATGCCAACGGGACCATGACGGTCAACGGGAAGGCCGCCTCCCGGCCGCTGAACATGAAGAACTTCGGTGGGCTTCCCGCCAACGAGTGGCAGGAGACCTGGGCCCAGGTCTCCCTGACCAAGGGCACCAACACGATCCAGCTCTCGTGCCAGCAGGGCAACCAGTGCAACGCCCTGCTCGACCAGTTCTACGTCACGGAGAACGTCGACCAGTAGGGGTCACGCGGCGCTGGACTCTCCCGTGATCGTGACGCGGTTCAGCAGGGTCTCGTAGGTGGACCGGTCGAACTCGCCCGCTGCCGGGGTCAGGACCGTCGCCGCCGACAGGGCGACCGCGCGGGTCAGGCGGTCCGGCCACGGCAGTCGCTCCACCAGGCCCGACAGCAGGCCCGCCGCCACCGAGTCGCCGGCGCCCGTCGGGTTGCCGGTCACCGTCGGGGGCGCGGCGCGCCAGTGGCCCTCCGGGGTGGCCGCCAGCAGACCCTGCGCTCCCAGGGACGCGACCACCGCGCGGGCGCCCCGCCGGCGGGCGTCGTGGGTGGCGCGCAAGGACTCGTGGGAGCCGGTCAGTTCGGCCAGTTCGGCGGCGTTGGGCTTGAGGATGTCGGGGCGGGCGGCGACCCCCCGGCGCAGTGCCTCCCCGCTGGTGTCGAGCAGGACCGGGACGCCGGCCGCCTTCGCCGTGCGGATCAGGCCCGCGTACGCCCCCACCGGCACCCCCGGCGGCAGACTCCCGCACAGGGCCACCGCCGAGACGGACGGGACGAGATCCTCGTAGGCCTCCTGGAAGGCCGACCACTCCGCGGGCGTGACGGTGGGGCCCGGTTCGTTGAGCTGGGTGGTGTCGCCGGAGCGTTCGTCGACGACGGCGATCGTGCGCCGGGTCGGGCCGGTGACCGGGACGAGCGCGTCCACCAGGCCCGGTACGGCGGTGAGTCGCTCCTGGACCGTGCGGCCCGTGGCGCCGCCGGTGAAGCCGGTGACCGTCACCTCGTGGCCGAGCGCGGCCAGCACCCGGGCGACGTTCAGGCCCTTGCCGCCGGGGCGTTCGATGACCTCGGTGACCCGGTGGCTGCTGTGCGGCCGCAGCGACCGTACGCGATAGGTGATGTCGAGAGCGGTGTTCAGCGTGACCGTGAGGATCACCCGGGCCGACCTCCCCCGAAGACGGACGGACATGTGCCCCTCCAGTCTCCCAGGCTGATCCCCACCCCAACAGCGGGACACATCACCCCAGTTGGGGATCGACCACCCATTCACCCCGGCGCATGACGCCCTTGAGGTCGAATTGATGGTCGAGGAGGACCAGGTCGGCGTCCTTGCCGGGCTCCAGCGACCCGATGCGGTCGGCCATGCCGAGGAGCCGGGCCGGGTTGGCGGAGATCGCCGCGACCACGTCCTCGACCGGCAGCCGGTCCACGGTCACCGCCCGCTTGAACGCGCGGTCCAGGGTGAGCGTCGAGCCGGCGATCGAACCGCCCTCGACCAGCCGGGCGACCCCTTCGCTGACCTCCACCTCCAGTGGGCCGAGCAGGTAACGGCCGTCGCCGAACCCCGCCGCGTCCATGGCGTCCGTGATGAAGGCGACCCGGTGCGCACCCGCGTGGTGGAACGCCAGCTGGAGGGCGGCCGGGTGCAGGTGCGTGCCGTCGTCGATGAGCTCGACCGTGATCCGCTCGTCCTCCATCAGGGCGGTGATGGGGCCCGGGGTGCGGTGGCCGAGGGGCGGCATCGCGTTGAAGAGGTGGGTGGCGACGGTCGCGCCCGCGTCGATCGCCTCGACGGTCTGCTCGTAGGTCGCGTCCGTGTGGCCGATCGCCGCGATGACCCCGTGCTCGGCGAGCAGGCGTACGGAGTCCAGGCCGCCGGGGAGTTCGGTGGCGAGGGTGAGCATCTTCGCCTGCCCGCGCGCCGCGTCGATCAGCTTGCGGACCTCGGCCGGGTCGGGGTCGCGCAGCAGTGCCTCGGAGTGCGCGCCCTTGCGGCAGGGGGAGATGAACGGGCCCTCGAAGTGGATGCCGGCGATGTCGCCCTGTTCGGCGAGCTCGCTCAGCAGGCCGGCCCGTTGCGCGAGGAAGTCCATGTCGCCGGTGACGGTGGAGGCGACGAGGGTGGTGGTGCCGTGGGCGTGGTGCGTGGCGATGCCCCTGAGCACGTCCTCGACGGTGCCCGAGGTGAAGGAGGCTCCGCCGCCGCCGTGGTTGTGCAGGTCGACGAAACCCGGGACGAGCCAGTGGCCGGTCACGTCGATGACCTGGGCGTTGTCCGGGGCGGCACCGGTGATTCGGGTGCCGTCGACGATCACCCGGCCGTTTTCGACGGTTCCTGTGGGGAGGACGACCGTTGCGCCGGACAGGATGAGGGGCGCACGGTCCGTTGCGGGGTGCGGGTTCGTCGTGGCTGGTCGCGCAGTTCCCCGCGCCCCCGAGTGGGCTGCCATCAGGGCGTTACCTCCGTACCGTCGGTCTTGTCGAGGAGATCCCAGGCCAGGAGGCCCGCGCCCAGGCAACCCGCCGTGTCGCCCAGGGCCGCTGGGACGATGGTCGGTTGCTTCTGGAAGGTGATCCGGGTGCGGACCGCCTCCCTCAGCGGTGTGAACAAGGTTTCCCCCGCCTCCGCCAGACCGCCACCGATGATCAGGGTGCGGGGGTCCAGGAGGGTGAGGGCGGTGACCAGGCCGTCGGCGAGGGTGTCCACGGCCTGCTGCCAGACCTCCCGGGCCCTGCGGTCCTCGGACTCGACCGCCTTCGCGCAGTCCGCCGCGTCCGCGTCCGGGTTCCCGGTGGCCGAGGCCCAGGCCTCGCTGACCGCGGCGGCGGAGGCGTACCGCTCCAGACAGCCCCGCTGGCCGCACGGGCAGGGGGTGCCGTCCGGGCGTACGACGATGTGGCCGATCTCGCCGGCGAAGCCGTGGGCGCCCGCCTCCACCCGTCCGTCGATGCCGATGGCGCCCGCGATGCCGGTCCCCAGGGCGACGAAGAGGAAGCGGTCGGTGCCCTGTCCGGCCCCGACACGGCCCTCGGCGAGGCCCCCGGTGCGCACGTCGTGGCCGAGGGCGACCGGGACGCCGCCGAGGCGCTCGGCGAGCAGTGCGCGCAGGGGGACGTCACGCCAGCCCAGGTTGGCGGCGTAGGCGGCGATGCCCCGGTCCTCGTCGACGATGCCGGGGACGGCGACGCCGGCCGCGGCCGCGGGGGCGCCGAGCCGCTCGGTGCCGTACGCGCGCAGCTCGGCGGCGAAGTCGAGGATGCCGTCCACGACCGCGTGGGGTCCGCGCTCGCGCCCGGTCGCCCGGCGGGCCCGGTGCAGGAGCTCGCCGCCCGCGCCGACCAAGGCCGCCTTCATCCCGGTGCCGCCCACGTCGAGGGCGATGACATGTCTCACGGGGGACAGTGTGACCCGTCGACCCGCAAGAGGTCTAGTCCACTCACGTGGTGTAGACCTTAGGGCGAGATATGTATGACTTTTCGAAAGTTTTTGAACGTGAGTTTGGGGCGGTTGTCAGTGCGGCGGCGTAGGACGGGAACGATCGCGGCGGTGTCCGCACTGGGTATGACGGCGGTCCTCGGTGGCTGCGGAGTGGGGGGCGGATCGGACCAGGTGACACTGAAGCTGGTCGCCGCCGACTACGGCGACAGCTCGGCCAACAGCTCCCAGAAGTACTGGGACAAGCTCGTCAAGGAGTACGAGGCCGAGCACCCCGGCGTGCGGGTCGACGTCAGCGTGTACTCCTGGACCGACGTCGACCGCAAGGTCAAGGAGCTCGTCGACGCCGGTGAGGCGCCCGACATGGCGCAGATCGGCGCCTACGCCGACTACGCGGACAAGGGACTGCTGTACAAGGCCGACGAGCTGATCGGGATCCGCGAGCAGGCCGACTTCGTCTCCCAGCTCGGCTCCGCCGGGCGGATCAACGGGATGCAGTACGGCATGCCGTTCGCCGCCTCGACCCGGCTCCTCTTCTACAACAAGACCCTCTTCGCCGACGCCGGGCTCACCCCGCCGACCACGTGGAAGGAGCTGGCCGCCGACGCCGAGGCGCTCAAGGCGGACGGGGTCAAGTACCCGTACGCGCTGCCGCTCGGCCCCGAGGAGGCGCAGGCCGAGACCATGCAGTGGCTGCTGAGCGGGGGCGGCGGGTACGTCGACGACGTGGGCACCTACGGCATC
This sequence comes from Streptomyces sp. SAI-135, assembly GCF_029893805.1. Classification (NCBI taxonomy): domain Bacteria; kingdom Bacillati; phylum Actinomycetota; class Actinomycetes; order Kitasatosporales; family Streptomycetaceae; genus Streptomyces; species Streptomyces sp. SAI-135. The sequence continues at coordinate 4,296,946 of NZ_JARXYP010000002.1, read as the reverse complement.
GACTCCGAGGAGAACGTCGCCACGCTGACCTGGCTCAAGGACGACCTCGTCGGCAAGGGGCTGACCGGCCCCGTCGCGCCCGGGAACCTCAACCGGGCCGCCGCGTTCTCGGCGTTCGCCGCCGGGGACGTGGGGATGCTCAACGGGCACCCCTCGCTGATGAAGATCGCCGCCGACAAGGGCGTCAAGTTCGGGATGGTGCCCATGCCCGGCGTGAACGGGCCCACCCGGAACTCCATGGGCGTCGCCGACTGGATGATGGCCTTCCGGCAGAACGGGCACGCCGAACAGGTGGGCGACTTCCTCGACTTCGTCTACAGCGAGAAGAACGTCCTCGCGTTCTCACGGGAGTACGACCTGCTGCCGGTGACCAACTCCGCCTCCGCGGCCATGAGCGCCGGCTCCCAGGACGCCGACCTCAAGCCCTTCCTGGCCGCGCTGCCCTCAGCGGAGCTGCCGCCGGTCGGCAAGACGTCCTGGGCCTCGGTCAGCGCGGCGGTCAAGAAGCGGATCGGCTCCGCGGTCGGCTCCGGCGGGGACCCCGCGCAGGTGCTGCGCGCCTTGCAGCTGACCGCGCGGAACGCGGAGTAGTCGCTGTCGGTGGCGGGGGTTACCGTTCCGGGCATGGAGCATGCGGAACTCGACCCCCGGGAGCGGGACATCCTCGCGCTGGAGCGCCGCTCCTTCGCGGGGCCCGGCGCCAAGGAACGGGCCGTCCGCGAGGAGCTCGGCCTGGCGCCGGTGCGCTACTACCAGCTGCTCAACGCCCTGCTGGACGACGAGCGCGCCCTGGCCCACGACCCGGTGACGGTGAACCGGCTGCGGAGGGTGCGTCAGGCCCGGCGCGCGGAGCGCTGAGGATCAGGCGAGCTCTTCCGCCAGGGTCCGCAGCAGGCCCACCACGCCGGACGGGCCGTCCACCACCAGGTCGGCCCGCTTCCGCAGCTCCGTCACCTCGTCGCTGCCGCTGCACACCAGCAGACCTGGGGTGCCCGCGGCACGGAGCTCGTCCACGGCGGAGAACGCGGGCAGGTCGCCCAGGTCGTCGCCGGCGAACAGCACGGACCGCGCGGAGACCTCGCGGACGTGCTTGCGGAGGGCCACCCCCTTGTCCATGCCGGGCGGGCGGAGCTCCAGGACCAGACGGCCGGGTTCGACGATCAGGCCGTGGCGGGCGGCCAGGTCGGTGAGGGGAGCGCGCAGGGCCTCGAAGGCGGCCTGGGGGTCGGCGGCCCGGCGGGTGTGGACGGCCACCGCACGACCGCCCTTCTCCTCCAGCCACGCGCCGGTCCCCGCCAGGAGCTCCGGCAGTTCGGCACGGACCGCCGGCACTCCGGGGTGCGGGGCGGGGGCCGTGACCTCGCCCGTCGCCGCGTCCCAGCGCTCGGCCCCGTAGTGGCCGAGCACGGTCAGATGCTCCAGGCCCGGGACCCCGGCGAAACCGCCGTTGCGGACCGCGACCGCCGCCGGGCGGCCGGTGATCACCGCCACGGACGCCACTTTCGGTGCCAGGGCCGCGAGGGCGGGCACCGCCTCGGAGTGGGCGACGGCCTTCTCCGGGTCCGCCACGATCGGCGCCAGCGTCCCGTCGAAGTCCAGCCCGATCACCGCCCGCTGCGGCTCCGCGAGGATCGCCCGCAGGCCGTGCCGGCCGGCGGAGTTGAGGGGCGTGGGAAGGTTCATGCTCACCCGTTCAGCGCGTTCAGCGCGTTCAGCTGGTCCAGGAACCACTGCGCGGGCGGGAGTGCCGTCGCCGCCGCGGCCAGCCGCTTCGCCCGCTCGGCCCGTTCGTGGGCCGGCATCGTCAGGGCCTCGTGCAGGGCCGCCGCCGTCTGCTCCACGTCGTACGGGTTCACCACGACCGCGTCGTCCCCGAGCTCCTCGTACGCCCCCGCCTCCCGCGACAGCACCAGCGCGCACCCCTCGTCGGAGACCACCGGCACCTCCTTCGCGACCAGGTTCATACCGTCCCGGATGGGGTTGACCAGCGCCACGTCGGCCAGCCGGTACGCGGCCAGGGAGCGCGCGAAGTCGTCCTTCAGGTTCAGCAGGACCGGGGTCCAGCCAGGTGTGCCGAAGGTGTCGTTGATCTCCTCCGCCACCCGCCGCACCTCGGCCGTGTAGTCCCGGTACACCGCGAGGTCCTGCCGCGAGGGGTACGCGAACGCCACGTGCACGACCCGCTCCCGCCACTCCGGCCGCGACTGGAGCAGCCGCCGGTAGGCGTGCAGCCCGCGCACGATGTTCTTGGACAGCTCGGTCCGGTCCACCCGCACGATCGTCTTCCGGCCCGCGCCGATCTCCTCGCGCAGGCCGACGATCCGCTCCTCGACGTCGGCCTCGTGGGAGCGGGCACGCAGGAAGTCCGCGTCCGCGCCCAGACCGTGCACCCCGATCCGGGTCCCGCCGAGCCCGTCCGCGAACTCCGTGGCGCAGGCCGTGAAGGCGTCCGCCCAGCGGCGGGTGAGGAAGCCGAGCCGGTCGGCTCCCAGCATGCCCCTCAGGACCTGGACCGCGATGTCGTCGGGCAGTATCCGGAAGTACTCCACCGGCGCCCACGGTGTGTGCGAGAAGTGGGCGATGCGCAGGTCGGGGCGGAGCTCGCGGAGCATCCCCGGCACCAGGCACAGGTGGTAGTCCTGCACCAGGACCGCCGCCCCCTCGGCCGCCTCCTCGGCGAGCGCCTCGGCGAAGGCGCGGTTGTACGTCTCGTACGAGGCCCACTGGCGCCGGAACTCCGCGTCAAAGGACGGCTCCAGCGGGGTCTGGTAGAGGAGGTGGTGGACGAACCAGAGGACCGAGTTCGCGATGCCGTTGTACGCGTCCGCGTGCACGTCGGCCGGGATCGCGAGCATGCGGACGCCGTCCTCGCCGACCCCCTGCCGTACCGCCTCGCGGTCGCCGTCGGACAGCGCCGAGCACACCCACAGCGCGCCGGCGTCCGGACCGATCGCCGACAGGCCGGAGACGAGGCCGCCGCCGCCGCGCTTCGCTGTGAGCTCGCCGTTGTCCTGGACCTCGTAGGAGACCGGACCTCGGTTGGATGCGACCAGTACGTGAGCGTTGTGCGAGGGAGCCATGCCTCGACATCTAGCCCGGGGTGCAACCGCTCAAACGTTCCCTTGGGACGCAGGGTCGGCGGCCGGACCTACGCTGCCCTTCTTTTCATGTACTCGGGGATTTCCGTCATCGGTGGGCGCTCCTCCGTGTCCACGGAGTACGTCCGCGGCTCGAAACCGCCCCGGCCCCGCTCGAACTGGGTGAGGGAGGGGCGGATCATGTGGCCGCGGGCCAGCCGGAGCTGGGCGGTGCGGTAGATCGCGGCGGACATCCGGCCCAGGGCCTGCCCGTCCTGATGGCGGTGCTTGCGCACCCCGATGTCCACCTGGGCGAGGGCGTCCAGGCCCACCAGGTGCAGGGCGTCGACCAGCATGCCCAGCTCGACGCCGTAGCCCACGGGGAACGGAAGCTGCTCCAGCAGCGAGCGCCGGGCCGCGTACTCGCCGCCCAGCGGCTGCACGAAACCGGCGAGCTGCGGCCAGTGCATGTTGAGCAGCGGGCGGGCCATGAGCTCGGTGACCCGGCCGCCCTGTCCGGCCGCGCCACCCAGCGGACGGTCGTACATGCCCTTGACCAGGTCGACGCCGGGGTCGGTGAGCAGCGGGCCGACGATCCCGGAGACGAAGTCCGAGGAGAACTCCTGCAGGTCTGCGTCTATGAAGCAGACGATGTCCCCGGTGGTGACGAGCAGGGACCGCCACAGGACCTCGCCCTTGCCGGGCACGGCCGGGATGCGCGGGAGGATGTCGTCACGGTGGACGACCCGCGCGCCGGCCGCGGCGGCGACCTCGGAGGTGCGGTCGGTCGATCCCGAGTCGACGACGACGATCTCGTCGACGAGCGGGACCTGCTGCATGAGGTCATGGCGGATGACGGCGACGATGTCACCGACCGTCGCCTCCTCATTGAGCGCGGGCAGGACGACACTGACGGTCCGGCCCGTGCTCCGCTTCGCGGCCATGATCCGGTGGAGTGGACGATCGGTGGCGGACCAGGAGCGGGTGGCCAGCCAGCGCTCGACTTCGTTCAGCACAGTGCGCGGCTCCTCTGCGTGTGATCCATCTCGCCGTTCGGACGACTATCTCAACTGTCCTGGTCGTCGGTTACAGTCTTGAACAACGCGGGTGACCATCGCATGTCCTGGGTGACCCGCCGTTCACAACTTCACACCGCTCATCCAGAGGGGCAGAGGGATACGGCCCGATGAAGCCCCGGCAACCCTCCAGTCGGTTCTCGTAGCGATCGATGACGATCGTCACCGCGAGGCTCCCGACTCGGGAAGGTGCCAAATCCGTCTCACGGCGAAGTGCGTCGTGAGGAAGATGAGGAGAAAGGGCCTCGCCTCCATGGCTGCGCAGACTGTTGCAAGCACCACGAACTCCGTCGACCTGGGTCCCGCCGCGGCGCTGAGCTGCCGCGAATGCGGCCACCGCGTCCCGCTCGGCCCGGTCTTCGCCTGTGAGGAGTGTTTCGGCCCGCTCGAGATCGCGTACGACTTCTCGGCCTACGAAACCGAGGAGCTCCGCAAGCGGATCGAGGCGGGACCCGCGAACATCTGGCGCTACGCCCCGCTGCTGCCCGTCCCCGCGGACGTGGCGGACAAGCCCAACATCAACCCCGGCTGGACCCAGCTCGTCAAGGCCGACAACCTCGCCCGCGAGCTCGGCGTCACCGGCGGCCTGTACATCAAGGACGACTCCGGCAACCCGACGCACTCCTTCAAGGACCGGGTGGTGGCACAGGCCCTGGAGGCGGCGCGCGCCTTCGGCTTCACCACCCTCTCCTGCTCCTCGACCGGCAACCTGGCGGGTGCGGTGGGTGCCGCGGCGGCCCGGGCCGGCTTCCGTTCCTGCGTGTTCATCCCGCACGACCTGGAGCAGGGCAAGGTCGTCATGGCCGCGATCTACGGCGGTGAGCTCGTCGGCATCGAGGGCAACTACGACGACGTGAACCGCTTCTGCTCCGAGCTGATCGGCGACCCGGCCGGCGAGGGCTGGGGCTTCGTCAACGTCAACCTGCGGCCGTACTACGCGGAGGGGTCCAAGACCCTGGCGTACGAGATCTGCGAGCAGCTCGGCTGGAAGCTGCCCGACCAGCTGGTCGTGCCGATCGCCTCCGGCTCGCAGCTCACGAAGATCGACAAGGGCCTCCAGGAGCTGATCAAGCTGGGGCTCGTCGAGGACAAGCCGTACAAGATCTTCGGCGCGCAGGCGGAGGGGTGCAGCCCGGTGTCCGTCGCCTACAAGGCCGGGCACGACGTGGTCCGCCCCCAGAAGCCGAACACCATCGCCAAGTCCCTCGCCATCGGCAACCCGGCGGACGGTCCGTACGTGCTGGACATCGCCCGGCGCACCGGCGGTGCGGTGGAGGACGTCAACGACGAGCAGGTCGTGGACGCGATCAAGCTGCTGGCGCGGACCGAGGGCATCTTCGCGGAGACCGCCGGTGGTGTGACCGTGGGTGTGACGCGCAAGCTGATCGAGAACGGCGTCCTCGACCCGACGAAGACCACGGTGGTGCTGAACACCGGCGACGGTCTCAAGACCCTGGACGCGGTGGCCGGTACCGGGCTCACCGCCACGATCCGTCCGAATCTGGACTCTTTCCGAGAGGCTGGCCTCGCATGAGCGTCAACGTCCGCATCCCCACCATCCTGCGCACCTACACCGGCGGTCAGGCCGAGGTGCAGGCCGAGGGTGGGACCCTCGCCGAGGTCATCGCCGATCTGGAGAAGAACCACACCGGTATCGCCGCGCGTGTTCTCGACGACCAGGGCAAGCTGCGGCGGTTCGTGAATGTGTACGTGAACGACGACGATGTGCGGTTCGAGCAGGGACTGGAGACGGTGACGCCCGACGGGGCCGGTGTCTCCATCATCCCGGCGGTCGCCGGCGGGTGACCGTATGACTGGTCATTACCTTCGGTAACAGCAATTACCGAGTGTTCATCCGATTGCCCCCTCCGTGAGAGAAGCGGAGGGGGCAATTCTCTATGGTTGAGCGCGGTACAGTTGGGGAAGCTGCTGCTTCCTTCATGCCGGGCGCATATGAGTTCCGACTTCGGATGCGACGAGAAGTAGCCAAAGTGTGTGGGTTCTTTGTGGCTTATGCTCCTTTTATGGGGCCCGACTTGCCCCGAATTCGGGCGAATTCTCACTACATTCCGGACCCCTTCCGTCCAGAATTCTCGTCCGATTGACCTGTTGCAGACGGCAGTTGGACAGATACATTCAGCCGCGGTCGACGCGTTCCGGCGCACGCCCCCAACCATGTGGGGGGTGAGGTCTGACCCGGATCCACGAAGTGTGGGTCCGTGCAAGGGCCAGTAATAGGGGAGTTAGGCATGGCTCAGGGCACCGTCAAGTGGTTCAACGCGGAGAAGGGGTACGGCTTCATCGCGGTCGACGGTGGTGCGGATGTATTCGTCCACTACAGCGCGATCCAGATGGACGGCTACCGCACCCTTGAAGAGGGCCAGCGGGTCGAGTTCGAGATCTCGCAGGGTCAGAAGGGGCCGCAGGCGGACATGGTCCGTCTCGCGACTGGCTGAAGCACGCGCCGGGTAACAACAGCGTCGTTCTTCGTTCTTCTTCGAAGGGCTCGTACCCCATGGGGAGTCATGGGTACGAGCCCTTCGGCATGCGGGTGCGGGTGCAGGCCGGTGGGGGCGGGCGTTTTGCGCAGTTCCCCGCGCCCCTGAGTGCCTGCGGCGGCCCCTGATCGTCCGTGGCGCCGGGCCACTGCAACCTGCTCAGGGGCGCGGGGAACTGCGCGATCGGCCCCCACCGGCCGGTAGCCGCCCGACCACGGAACCCACCCCGGTCTTGGGCGGGCGCTTGCACTCGACCATGCCGAGTGCTAATCATTGGCGTTAGCACTCTGAAGGTGAGAGTGACAAAGATGGACCGGGTCGGTGAGGCCCGCAGGCCTTGTGGGGCAAGGATCCACAGGCCGGCGAGCCGTCCGTCGCGGGCGCGGGCGCGGTCCGAAGGAATCACCCCCAGTCCTGGAGGGACCACTTCACATGGCCAAGATCATCGCGTTCGACGAGGAGGCGCGGCGCGGCCTCGAGCGCGGCATGAACCAGCTCGCGGACGCCGTCAAGGTGACGCTCGGCCCCAAGGGCCGCAACGTCGTCCTCGAGAAGAAGTGGGGCGCCCCCACGATCACCAACGATGGTGTCTCCATCGCCAAGGAGATCGAACTCGAGGACCCGTACGAGAAGATCGGCGCCGAGCTGGTCAAGGAAGTCGCCAAGAAGACGGACGACGTCGCCGGTGACGGTACGACCACCGCGACCGTGCTCGCCCAGGCCCTGGTCAAGGAAGGCCTGCGCAACGTAGCCGCCGGCGCCAACCCCATGGCCCTCAAGCGCGGTATCGAGAAGGCCGTCGAGGCCGTCTCCGCCGCCCTGCTCGAGCAGGCCAAGGATGTCGAGACCAAGGAGCAGATCGCCTCCACGGCCTCCATCTCCGCCGCCGACACCCAGATCGGCGAGCTCATCGCCGAGGCGATGGACAAGGTCGGCAAGGAAGGCGTCATCACCGTCGAGGAGTCCCAGACCTTCGGTCTGGAGCTGGAGCTCACCGAGGGTATGCGCTTCGACAAGGGCTACATCTCGGCGTACTTCGCCACCGACATGGAGCGGATGGAGGCGTCGCTCGACGACCCGTACATCCTGATCGCCAACTCCAAGATCGGCTCCGTCAAGGACCTGCTCCCGCTCCTGGAGAAGGTCATGCAGTCGGGCAAGCCGCTGCTGATCATCGCCGAGGACGTCGAGGGCGAGGCCCTGTCGACCCTGGTCGTCAACAAGATCCGCGGCACCTTCAAGTCCGTCGCCGTCAAGGCCCCGGGCTTCGGCGACCGCCGCAAGGCCATGCTCGGCGACATCGCCATCCTCACGGGCGGCGAGGTCATCTCCGAGGAGGTCGGCCTCAAGCTGGAGAACGCGACCCTGGACCTCCTGGGCCGCGCCCGCAAGGTCGTCATCACCAAGGACGAGACCACCATCGTCGACGGTGCCGGTTCCTCGGACCAGGTCAACGGCCGGGTGAACCAGATCCGCGCCGAGATCGAGAACAGCGACTCGGACTACGACCGCGAGAAGCTCCAGGAGCGCCTGGCCAAGCTCGCCGGTGGCGTCGCCGTCATCAAGGCCGGTGCCGCGACCGAGGTCGAGCTCAAGGAGCGCAAGCACCGCATCGAGGACGCCGTTCGCAACGCGAAGGCGGCCGTCGAGGAGGGCATCGTCGCCGGTGGTGGCGTGGCCCTCATCCAGGCCTCCTCGGTCTTCGAGAAGCTGGACCTGGAGGGTGACGAGCTGACCGGCGCCAACGCCGTGAAGCTGGCCCTGGAGGCCCCGCTCAAGCAGATCGCCGTCAACGGTGGTCTCGAGGGTGGCGTCATCGTCGAGAAGGTGCGCAACCTGCCCGTCGGCCACGGCCTGAACGCCGCGACCGGTGAGTACGTCGACATGATCGCCGAGGGCATCATCGACCCGGCGAAGGTGACCCGTTCCGCCCTGCAGAACGCCGCCTCCATCGCCGCGCTGTTCCTCACCACCGAGGCCGTCATCGCCGACAAGCCGGAGAAGGCCGCCGCGCCCGCCGGTGGCGGCATGCCGGGCGGTGACATGGACTTCTGATCGCCCCCGGGCCGCGAGGCCTGACGGTCGATCAACGTCCTTGCCGGGGCGGCCCCTCCTGGGAACAGGGGGTGGCCGCCTCCGGTCTTTTCCTGCGCTATGCTTGATCACGAGCCGCTCGACGTGAACTCCCGTCGGTCGACTACGCGTTGGTGGTCCAAGGAAAGACGCCCCGCTTCCTGCGGGGAAATGCAGGTGCAAGGCCTGCCCAGCGCTCAAGACGAAGCCCGTCCCGCACTCGCGGGGCGGGCTTCTTCCATGCGTGGCCGGAGTCACAGCGCGGGCGGAAATCCTGAGGCGCACGGGGTGGTTGGCACCTGGGTAGTGTCCATGCGCATGCACATACCGAGGAGTATCCCCACGTGACCGCCTCCGCCCCCTCCCGCGCCGCCGAGATCCTCTCCCGCCCGGCGCACATCAACGGCCTCACCGTCCCCAACCGCATCGCGATGGCGCCCATGACCCGAGCGTTCTCCCCGGGCGGCATCCCCGGCGAGAACGTGGCGTCGTACTACTCCCGCCGCGCGGCCGCCGGAGTCGGTCTGATCGTCACCGAGGGGACGTACGTCGGCCACGAGTCGGCCGGGCAGAGCGACAGCATCCCGCGCTTCCACGGCGAGGAGCAGCTCGCGGGCTGGGCGAGGGTCGCCGAGCAGGTGCACGCGGCGGGCGGCACCATCGTGCCGCAGCTGTGGCACATCGGCATGGTGCGCGAGCAGGGGCAGCCGCCCTACGCCGACGCCCCCGCCGTCGGCCCCTCCGGCCTGCGGATCGGCGCCGACGAGCCCACCGGCAAGGCGATGACCCAGCGCGACCTGGACGACGTGATCGGCGCCTTCGCCGAGGCCGCGGCCGCCGCCGAGCGCATCGGCTTCGACGGTGTGGAGCTGCACGGCGCCCACGGCTACCTCCTCGACCAGTTCCTGTGGGCGGGCACCAACCGCCGCACCGACGCCTACGGCGGTGACCCGGTCGCCCGGACGAAGTTCGCGGCGGAGATCGTGGCGGCCGTACGCGAGACGGTGTCGCCCGAGTTCCCGGTCATCTTCCGGTACTCGCAGTGGAAGCAGGAGGCCTACAAGGCGCGGCTCGCCGAGACGCCGGAGGAGCTGGAGGCGATCCTCGCCCCGCTCGCCGCGGCCGGTGTCGACGCCTTCCACGCCTCCACCCGCCGCTACTGGCTCCCCGAGTTCGAGGGCTCCGACCTCAATCTGGCCGGCTGGACCAAGAAGCTCACCGGCAGGACCACCATCACCGTCGGCTCGGTCGGTCTCGACGGCGACTTCATCAAGGGCTTCATGGGCGAGGGCTCCCCGGTCAAGGGCATCGACGACCTGCTGGACGCCCTGGAGCGCGAGGAGTACGACCTGGTCGCCGTCGGGCGCGCGCTGCTCCAGGACCCCGAGTGGGCCAAGAAGGTGCTGGCGGGCCGCTTCGACGAACTCCAGCCCTACGACGCCTCCGCGCTGAAGACCCTCAGCTGAGCTCCAACCCAGGGGTAGCGTCCGGGAGATGAGAATCCTCCATCTCTCGGACACCCACATAGAGCGGACCGACGCCCCGAACAAGAGCGGCGTCAACGCCACCGACTCGCTGCGGCTGATGCTCGCCGAACTGCGGCATCTGCGGGACGTCGACGCGGTCGTCGTCACCGGGGACATCGCCGACGACGGGGCGGTGGAGGCGTATGCGGAGGTACGGCGGCTCGTCGGTGAGTTCGCCCGGCCGCTGGACGCTCCCGTCTTCTGCACCACCGGCAACCACGACGAGCGCGAAGCCTTCGGCAAGGTGCTGGGCAGCGGGCACGACCGGCCGGACGCTGTGCTGCGGACCGAGGCGAGCGAACGGGCCGCGGTGAGCACGGTCGACGGGTACCGGTTCGTCACGCTCGACTCGCTGGTGCCGGGAAAGGTCTACGGCCGTATCAGCGAGGCCCAACTGGACTGGCTGCGAGGTGTGTTGAGCGCCTCGGCCGAGCGGGGAACCGTCCTCGCCTTCCACCATCCGCCCCTCAGCCTCGGCCTGTCCGCCAGCCAGCCGGTCTTCGGGCTGCTCAACCCCGAGGAGCTGGCGTCCGTGATCCAGGGCAGTGACGTACGGGTCCTGCTGACCGGGCACTTCCATTGCCAGCTCTTCGGGATGCTGGGGGCGGTGCCGGTGTGGGTCACGCCGGGGGTGGTCAACCGAATCGACCTGACGACGCCGTACGGCACGGAGCGGGCGGTGCGCGGGGCCTCGGCCTCGCTGGTGGAACTGGGCGGACCGGCGAGCCCGATGTTCCACACCTTCCATGCACGGGACCCGCGGGCGCACGAGACGGTGTACCAGCTCGACGAGGAACAGACACGGACCGTGCTGGAGAAGCACGGTCCCGCTGCGCTTGGCTGACGGCTTGGTTGACCCGGGCAAGGGACGTGGGCTGGAGTGAGGCGAAGCAGCCCCGACCTGTGAGGAGTTCGACCGATGACGTCAGCCGAGGGTCTCGAGGTGCGTACCGCGGCCGGTGCCGTGCGCGGGCGCGCCGAGGACGGACTGGTGGTCTTCCGGGGGATCCCGTTCGCCGAACCGCCGGTGGGAGAGGCGCGGTTCCAGGCACCGCGGCCCGTCAGGAGCTGGGAAGGGACCCGGGAGGCGTACGCCTTCGGGCCCCCGCCCCCGCAGGAGCCCGCCTTCGGGGACCAGGCGGTGGCACAGCCGACGCCCACCGGTGACGACTGGCTGACGGTCAACGTATGGACCCCCGCGACCGACCCCGCGGCCCGCCGCCCGGTCATGGTGTGGATCTACGGCGGCGCCTACAAGCTCGGCCACTCCGGCAGCCCCGGCTACGACGCCCAGCACCTCGCGCGCGCCGGTGACGTGGTCGTCGTGACCCTCAACTACCGTGTCGGCGTCGAGGGGTTCGCCCTGCTGGAGGGGGCGCCCGCGAACCGGGGTCTGCTGGACCAGGTCGCGGCGCTGGAGTGGGTGCGGGACAACATCACGGCGTTCGGCGGGGACCCCGGGCAGGTCACGGTGTTCGGGGAGTCGGCGGGCGCGGGGTCGGTGTCCTCGCTGCTGGCGATGCCTGCCGCGCGGGGCCTGTTCGGGCGGGCCGTCGCGCAGAGCGTTCCCGGCCCGTACTTCTCCGCCGAACTCGCCCGGGACATAGCGGTGGAGATCGGCAAGGAGGCGGGGCTCACTCCGTCCGTCGCCGCGCTGTCCGCCGTCGATCCGCGTGAACTCCCCTCGGCAGGAATGCGGTTGAGCGCGCGTATGCGTAGCTGTGAGGACCGGTGGGGGCAGGCGGCGCCCACCGTCACCCCCTTCGCGCCGGTCGTCGACGGGGAGGTGCTGCCGTGCACGCCCTGGGAGGCGCTGGCGGCGGGCGCCGGGCGGGACGTGGAACTGCTCGTCGGACACAACCGCGACGAGTACCGGCTCTTCCTCGCCCTCGGCGAGCAGCTCGGCCGGATCACCGAGGAGCAGGCGTCCGCCGCGCTGCGGATCTTCGCGCCGGGACCCGACGGTGAGCGCGCCTACCGCGAGGCCTTCCCGGGCGCCACCCCGACCGAGCTCTACGAACGGGTGCAGACGGACTGGCTGTTCAACATGCCGTCCCTGCGGCTGGCGCAGGCGCAGACCGCGGGCGGCGGCCGGGCCCACCTGTACGAACTGACCTGGAGCGCACCGGCGTTCGGCGGCGCGCTCGGCGCGTGCCACGGCCTGGACATCCCCCTGCTGTTCGGCACGTACGACGCCGACCTCGGGGCTCTGCTGTTCGCGGGGACCGGGGTGCCGGACGAGGCCAGGGCGCTGACCGCACGCTTCCAGTCGGTGTGGACCGGGTTCGCGCGCACCGGGGACCCGGGATGGCCGGCGTACGACGACGAGCGGCGCGCCACTCAGGTCCTGGACGTGACGCCGGAGGTCGGCGCCTCTAGAGGTTGCCGAGCGGCTCGATGTCGACCCTGACCGGGGTGCCCCACACCCGCAGCACCTCGTAGTCGGTGAACTCGTGGACCAGCCGGTACGCCATCGCGGCGCGCGGCCCACGGCGCTGGGCGGCGAGGTAGAGCTCGGCCTCGTGCCGGTCCCGCCTCGGCGTCCCGCACAGCTGCCACTCCTGTCCGGTCCACTGCTCCGGCAGCCAGCGCTGCTGGGGCTGGGGCCGGTCCTCCCGCACCCCGTACCGGGAAGGGGCGGGTTCGGTGGAGCGGGGACGCGCGGAGGGTCCGTTGATCTCGGCACGGCGGGCCGCCCTGCGGCGCGTCTCGCACAGCAGGCACAGGTCGGGGGCGTTCTCGTCGACCGGGCCGTTCGGGTGCTCGGCGCAGCGGGTGGTGGGGGCGGCGGCGCTGACGCTGTCCTCCAGGAGGTCCAGGGCCCGCTTGAGGTCGCCCTTCATCTCATGCAGCTTGGCGTCCGGGGTGTCACCGGTGAGGGCGTCCCCGTGCTCGCCGAGGAGACGGAGAGCACGGCCTAGGGCGGTGAGCTGGGCGTGGTTCATGGTTTCAGGGTACGAGGGGGGCAAGCCCCCGCAGACGGTGCTGCGCCTGCGGGGGCTCCGGTCAGCCCATGCTCTTGGCGCCGTCCAGGGCCTCCCGGACGATGTCGGCGTGGCCGGCGTGCTGGGCGGTCTCGGCGACGATGTGCAGCAGCACCCTGCGGGCCGACCACTGGGCCCCGGCCTCGAACCAGGGCGCCTTGGGCAGCGGATGGGCGGCGTCCAGGTCGGGCAGGGTGGCGACCAGCTCGTCCGTCCGCTCGGCCGTCTCCGCGTAGGCGGCCAGTACGCCGGCCAGGGTCTCGCCGGGCAGCATCTTGAACTCGTCGGCCCGCCTGGCCCAGTCCTCCTCGGTCATGGCGGTGAAGTCGCCCATCGACGACGGGCCCTCCTGGATGAAGCGCACCCAGTTCCGTTCCACCGACGTGACGTGCTTGATCAGGCCGCCGAGACACAGCTCGCTGACCGTGGTCCGCTGCCCGACCTGCTCGTCGGTGAGGTCACGGGTGGTGAAGCGCAGGAAGTGCCGCTGCTTGGCGAGCGCCTCCAGCAGGTCGGCGCGCTCGCCGGTGGGCAGGGTGGTCTTCGTGGCGGTGGTCATGGTGTGGCCCTCCGTGGACTGCTGCTCTTCCGTGGACAGGTCACACGCTAAGAGGCATATAGGTCAGATCCTGACCTCTTGGGGGAGGGGTTGTTCAACTCGCCGGGACGATCATCTTGGGTCAGGCGTGATCGCTCGCCGCCTCCTGGGCGTCGCGGCGGACCTTGTCCTCCATCCCCGCGCTGGGCAGGGGGCCGCCGAGGTCCGTCGTCCTGGGCCCTACTCGGTCCAGTGGTCGCGGGCGGTGGGGGAGGTGAGGGGACGCCTGGGCGGGAGAGTGCAGCTGCGGCCCCTGGACGGCGGGCGGGAGTGGGACTGCCCGCCGGAGTCCACCGGGCCCGCTCCGCAGGCCGAGGTGCTGCGGGCGAGGGTGCGGAAGGCCAACAGGGAGGGGTGGATGCCCTGTTGAAATGAACCCATGCCTCTCCTGGACGCCCTCGCCCGCTTCAACGACGCCCATCCGTGGAGCCACAACGCCCACTTCCACCGGTGGATCCTGCGCCAGTTGCCCGTCCGTTTTGATCGCGCCCTGGACGTCGGCTGCGGTTCCGGCGACCTGGCACGGTTGCTGGCCACGCGGGCGAGGGAGGTGCAGGGCATCGACAGCGACGAACGGATCATCGGCGAGGCACGGGCGTCCACCGACCCCGGGCTCCCCGTCGTCTTCTCCGTCGCGGACGCCCTGTCGTACGACGAGGGCGGCCGCTTCGACGTCATCACCTGTGTCGCCGTACTCCACCACCTGCCCCTGACCGAGACCCTCGTCCGGTTCAGGCAGCGGCTGGCCCCCGGCGGCACCCTGGTGATCGTCGGCCTGACCCGGGAGGACACCCGCGTCCAGACCCTCCTGGGCCTGGTGTCCGTCCCGCTCAACCTGATCACCGGCTGGATCAAGAACCGAGGGCGGAAGGCACCACGCCCCGTCGCGATGACCGCCCCCACCCGCCCCGCCGACGTCCCCTACACCGAGTTCGTCCGCGAGGCCCGCCGCGTCCTCCCCGGCGTCCGGCTGAGGCGGCGGCTCTTCTGGCGTCAGACCCTCGTCTGGAAAAAGGTGCGCGCGGATGTCGATCCAGGCACGCTCGGATCGACGCAGGGGTGAGAGCACGCCACCACACGAGAGGTGCAGGCCATGCCCAAGGTCCGGGTGCACAACGTGACGATCTCCCTCGACGGCTTCATGGCGGGGCCGAACCAGCGGCTGGACGCCCCGTTCGGCGACGGCGTCGGCTGGGGCGACGAACTGCACCGGTGGTTCGTCGCCGCGACGGAGGACCTGGCCGCCGGAAAGGGCGGGACCGACGTCGAGTACTTCGTCCGCGGCGACCGGAACATCGGCGCCACGATCATGGGACGGAACATGTTCGGCCCGCAGCGGGGGCCGTGGGAGGACGAGTCCTGGCAGGGCTGGTGGGGCGAGAACCCGCCGTACCACCACGACGTCTTCGTGCACACCCACCACCTGCGGCCGTCACTGGAGATGGCCGGTGGAACCACCTTCCACTTCACCGACGAGCCGCCGGAGACGGTCCTCCGGCGCGCCTTCGACGCCGCGGACGGCAAGGACGTCCGGATCGGCGGCGGCGCGGCGACCATCCGGCAGTACCTGCGTGCCGGGCTGATCGACGAGCTCCACCTGGTGATCGCGCCGATGCTCATCGGGCGCGGCGAGCGGCTGCTCGACGACCTGGGCGGGGGCATCGACGGCTACCGGGTGTCCGAGCTGGTCGGCTCACCGAACGTCACTCACGCGGTGCTGGTCCGCCGCTGAGCGCGGCCCGCAGATGGCCCCCCGACTCCGCCAGCAGCCGGGCCGCCGTGGGCCCGTCGACGTCGGCCAGGATCGTCAGGATCGCGTTCTTCACCTCGCCGTCCGTGGCGGCCAGGGCCTCCTCGACCTCCCGCTCATCGGCGCCGGTGGCGAGGGCGACGATACGGCGGGAGCGGGCCCGCAGCTTCTCGTTGGAGGCGCGGACGTCGACCATCAGGTTTCCGTAGGTCTTGCCGAGACGGATCATCGTGATCGTCGACAGCATGTTGAGGACGAGCTTCTGCGCGGTGCCCGCCTTGAGGCGGGTGGAGCCGGTGAGCAGTTCGGGGCCGACGACCACCTCGATGCCGTGGTCGGCCGCGGCCGCCAGCGCGCTGTCCGCGTTGCAGGACAGGCCGACCGTCAACGCCCCGAGCGCGCGGGCGTGTTCGACCGCGCCCACGGCGTACGGGGTACGGCCGGACGCGGACACCCCGACCACCGAGTCCGCGGGCGTCACCGCGAGGCCGTCCAGGTCGGCCCGCGCCAGTTCGGCGGAGTCCTCCGCGCCCTCGACTGACGTGACCAGCGCTTCGGGGCCACCGGCGATCAGGCCCACGACCTGCGCCGGGTCCGTGTTGAAGGTCGGCGGGCACTCGGATGCGTCCAGGACGCCGAGGCGTCCGGCGGTGCCGGCACCGGCGTAGATCAGCCGGCCGCCCCGGGACATGCGCTCGGCGATCGCGTCGATGGCGGCGGCGATCTGCGGCAACCGCCGGGACACCGCGGCGGGCACGGAGGTGTCCTCGCCGTTCATCAGCCGGGCGATGTCGAGAGTCGGCAACTGATCGATGTCGGCGAGCTCGGGCCGGAAGGCCTCGGTGGTGAGCGTCTCCAACTGAGCTTGCAGTTCACGGGGGTTGGAGGTCGAGGTCATGAGGGAGCGGCTCTTTCTTCGTGACCGACGTCTCTTCGGGACCGACGTCTACCGGGTAACTCGTCTACCGGCGGTGCCGATGCGCCAGCGCCTCGTAGGACGCGGCCAGCGCGGGCGCCGCCGTCTCGTACGTGCGTTGCGCCACCCCCACGAACAGACAGTCCACCACGAGGAGCTGACTGGTCCGTGACGACATCGCCGCGGGCCGCAGCTCGCTCTCCCGGGCGGTGGACGTCGTCAGCACATGGTCGGCGTACTGGGCCACCGCGCCGTCCGGCCGCCCGGTGATGGCCACCGTGGTGGCCCCGTGCTCGAACGCGACCCGCAACGGCTCGATGACGTCACCGGTCGCCCCCGAGTGGGTGATCGCGATCGCCACGTCCCCCGACCGCAGTTGCACCGCGTTCGTCACGGCCAGGTGCGGATCACTGTGCGCCTGCGCTATCAGCCCTATCCGCAGCAGCTTCTGCGTGAGGTCCTGCGCGACGAGACCGGAGGCTCCCACCCCGTACACGTCGATCCGCCGTGCCGAGGCCGTCGCGGCGACCGCCGCCCCCAACTGGGCGGTGTCCAGCCCGGCCGCCGTGTCCGCGAGGGTCTGCTGCTCGTCGTAGGCGAGCTTGGCGACCACGTCCGCGAGCGGATCGTCCACCGCGATGTCCGTGGTGATCGCCGGGGCCCGCCCGGACTGCTGCTGCGCGGCCAGCCCGGCGAGGGCGAGCCGCAGGTCGCGGTAGCCGGGGTAGCCGAGCAGCCGGGCCGTCCGCACGACCGTCGCCTCGCTCGTCCCGGTCAGTTCGGCGAGGCCCGTGACGGTGAGCGCCGCGCACCCCGCCGGGTCGTTCGCGACGGCCTCGGCGACGCGGTGCATCGAGCGGGTCATGGAGGGACCCAGCGTGCGCACCTTCGCGGCGAGGGCGCTGCCGAAAATTTCCTTCACTTCCTGGGGCACACCTGAAAGATATTTTCGGCTCGGACTCGTGGTCAAGAGCCCGCACAATGGCTCCATGGAGTCCATCGGTCCACTTGAGCAGTCCCTGCACGCGGCACGCGCCCGCGTGCTCGCCGACCTGGCCGCGGGCGAGGTCGCCGCCGCCGACGTGGTGTCGATGGTCGAGGACTCCGTCGTGCAGCGGCGCTGGTGGGTGGAGCAGTGGCCGCAGGGCGCGGAGTTCGTCGCGGGCCTGGTCGCCCAGGACGTCCAGGACGCGCTGCTGGAGACCTACGGCCGCTGGCCCCTGTGCCCGGTGTGCGGTTCCGGCGACCCGCACGCCCTGGAGGTGGAGCCGGAGCTGGGCCCCGACCCGCACTGGGTGTGCCACAAGGCGGGCGTGAGGGTCGCGGCGGTCGGCTCCCTCGGGACGGCGGCGGGCGGGGCCTCCTCCTCGTGACCGTCTACATCGACCCACCCACCTGGCCGGGCCACGGCCGCCTGTGGTCCCATCTGATCAGCGACGTCTCCTTCGATGAACTGCACGCGTTCGCCGAGGAGTTGGGAGTGCCCTCCCGGGCCTTCGAGCGCGACCACTACGACATCCCCGCGCACCGCTACGCGGACGTGGTCGCGGCGGGCGCGGTGGAGGTCAGCAGCCGGGAGGTGGTGCGGTTGCTGACGGGGGCGGGGTTGCGGCGGCCGAAGGGGCGGGAGATTCCTCCGGGGCGGGGGTGAACCAGGTTTCGGCCTCGTGGCGGACACCGAGCGCCGTGGCCGTCTCGGCGGCCTCACGCAGGGAGGTGCCGGCCCGCATGGCGGTCACCGCCAGAGTGACGAGGGAGACCGACCCGTCGTACGGGATGAGAGGACGGCCGACCGGGTTGCGGAGGGCGGAGACCAGGACCTCCTCCAGTTGCCGTTCCCGGTTCCACTCCGGCGTGGGTGGCGTCACTTCGTAGCCCATGGCCGTCAGGGAGTCCGCGACCTCGGCGTGGCGTCGGCCCGTGTGCTGAGCCGCTGCGCGGACGACGTCCGCGGACACGGGACCGAACTCCTCGGGGGCTTCCTGCAGGCCGAAGTAGAGGGCTTGAGCATCCTGCTCGCGGAGGGGTGACAGGACCTCGGGCTCGAAGGCGAAGCAGTAGCCGAGGGCCGTGAGCCGAGTGACCGCGTCGGCCAAGGCGATGTCGGCCCTGCGCGCGGCCCCCGCGACGCCCAGCAGGGACACAGGCCGCCCCGGGTCCGCCAGATTGGCGCCCGTGCCGAGGAACTTGATGTCCTCACGGGAGGGCAGGAGGTCGTCCTCGGGCACTTCCGGCACGTTGTACCCGAGCTCGCGGAGCCGGTCCGCGAGGACGCGCGCGGGTTGGCCGAGGCGGCGAGCGGCCGCCGCGACGTAGCGCAGCGGCACCTCCCGGTCCACGAGGGGTTCCTGGGCCAGGAGCGCCCGGTCGTCATCGGTCAGTTCCGGCAGTCCGGTCGCGTCCGGCGGCAGGGCGAAACCGATTCCGCCGAGGAACTCGGTGACGAAGCGCAGGGGCAGGTCCGTCGTGTACGCCACCGCCGCCAGTTGCGCCAGCGAGAGGTGTGCGGCTTCCTCGGGCGAGGGCGGAGTGTCGTACCACGACCACAACTGCTCGATGACCTTGCACTCCTCCTCACTCCACTGCTCCCGGACGGGGAAAACCGTCGGAACGCGGAAGCCCAGTTCGCCGAGCCGCTGTGCGGCCCACAGGGTGGTGCGCACGGCCCTCGCCGCGCTGACGCAGATCTGAGCCGGCGAGAGAGTCGCGCCCGGGGCCAGCCACCCCTTCGGATCGCCCAGCGGTCGTAGCAGGGGCAGATCGGAGTGTTCCGCGGCACCGCACCCCAGCAGCGGTTCCACACGGTAGCCGAGCATGGTCATCCGCTCGGCGACCTCCGCCGGCGAGCGCCCGGTCCTCTCGCTCAGTTCGAAGCTGTCCGCCGCGCTGAGTGGGACAGCGGGATCACGCCAGCGGGTCAGCGTGCCCAGGCTGATCGCTCCGGTGCTCGCCAGTTGCTGGGACGGTCTGCGGTGGGCGAACGCGGAACTCCCCAGAGGCCCCCTCAGCCAGTCCTCACGGTGCATGCGCCAACGGAAGAACTTGTCGGCGCCGGTCAGCAGCAGGAGATCGGAGGGGCGGGCCCACTGGGCTCCGGGGTGATCGTCGGCCGGCAGGGCGACCTGGCCCCCGAGCCCTGCCGCGTACAACGTTCTCAGGCGCCACCGCAGAACGGACGGGGGCAGGGCGAAGAAGTACGAGGAGAGTCCCGACGGGTCGGGATGGCGGTAGCGGCCCGTCACGAGAGGCAGGAGATCGATGTCCGGCGGGAAGAAGCCGACGTCGGCGAAAGGCACGGAGACGTCGTCCTGGAGCTGCCACTGAAGACCGGCTTCCCGTGCGTGCTCGGCCACCTGGTCGGCGAAGGCCACCGACCACTGGCTCACGTCCTCCAGCCAGGTCGGCCCCAGCAGTTCGGTCCCGTGCGTCGTCAGACTGGGGATGGCGGCAGCCATGCGCTCCATCACGTGGTCCTTGTCGTACGCGCGTACGTTCTTGCGGTCCACGGTGAGTTCGGGCGTGCGCTCGCCCTCCAGGTTGACGACAGCGCCGTACACCCTGTCGCTGTAGGCGGGTTCCGCCATCAAACCGTCCGCCAGAAGGACGCCGTCGCCCCCGATCCACCAGATGCCGGTGTCGTTCGACGGGACGCACAGCGCGTGGCCCTTGTGAGTGTGCACCGCACCCGAGTACAGCTCCAGGATGCTCGGGGACAGCTCTCCCGGCAGCCACTCGCGTGACCGCGCGCCATGCGTCGCCGAGGTGCGATAGGGGGCGACCCACAGGACCTCCTCCAAGGCGTTCACGCACGACACGGACCGACGCTCCTTGCTGAGCAGCAGCCGCACCCTGGTCCCGGAATCGTCCCCGGGGCCGAGATCCTCCACCCGGAAGAAGTTTCCCGGCCCGGCGATGGTCACCTGGAGCAGCCTGCCGGGCCGCCCGTCGCGACCCATCCGGCACGTCTGCACGACGATCTCGTCGGCGAGCATGAAATAGCTGAGTACGCCGATACCGAACCGTGAGTTCGGGTGGAGTTCCGGCTTCGGGTCGGGCAGCTGTGCCCAGGCCGCCTGCTCCTCGACGTATTCCGGAAGGTCGACGAAGCGTGCGCCGCCCTGCGAGAAGACGGTGCTGAGTTCGGTGATGCCCATACCGATGCCGTTGTCGCGGCATTCGAGATAGGCACGGCCGTCCGAGCGGACGCCCTGGACGAACTCGATCCGGCCCTCCCAGGCGGCGACGGTCCGGCCCGTGTGCCGCAGGTACTGCGTGCGGCAGTCGCGGTAGCGGAGCGCGTCCAGCGCGTTCTGGTACAGCTCGCGAACGGCCAGTTCGCTCTCGCCGTACAGCTCCTCGCCCATGAGCAGTTCCTGCACACGGTCCTCGGCCAACTGGAAACGGATGCCGTCCGAGAGCTGGTCCGGGGTGTTGCCGTCGAGACGCACTCGGCTGCCGTCGGCGTAGGGCGGGAGGGTGCGCAGCGGGGCCAGGGCGGGGATACCGCCGCGATTGATGTCCCGCAGCAGGACGTCGACGCGGCCCGCGTGCTCGCGCAGGGCCACCTGGACTGCGGGATGGGTGCACACCGCGTTCAGTGAGCGGCCAAGCCCCGAGACCCGCCAGTCCGAGCACTGCACGGTGTTGAGCAGGGCGGTGGGGTCGACGCTGTCGTGGACGCCCATGTGCTCCACGACGATCTCGGGCAGGTCGACCGGGTCGACGGCCATCGCGTAGGCCGCCTTGACCAGGGCGGCCACCAGGGCGCTGCGCACCTCGTGCTCGTCACCGGAACTGGCCGCGATGACGTCGTGTTCGTCGTCCGGGACCTGGACTCCGTCGAGCTGCGCCGCTGCGGACCGGCGCATGGTGAACGGCGCGGTGCGGTGTTCCCGCAGGAGGTGTGCCAGTCGGCCCCCGGAGACGGCGTCGGCCACCCAGACCGGATGGTCGTGGTCGCTGGGAGGGTCACCGAGAAGGGACTTGAGCCGTTCGGCCGTGTACAGCTCGGGCTGCTTGATGAGCCAGCGGTGGAAGAGCCACCACCTGATGCGCCGCACCGAGTCGTCGCCGGTCTTGTGGTGTTCCAGGGCGCGCAGTCGGCGTTTCAGACGGGGGAACCCCTGGGCGAACTTGTCGAAGCTGTGGTGGTCGGGGCCGTCCGCCGATGCGTCCGGGGTGAGGACCCCCACGCGCTGGGCGGCCTCCTGAGCCCAGAACGTCTGGGTGACGAGCGGGAACAGGAAGACGAGCGCTGCCTCGGTGGGCGACAGTGACACCTCCTTGGCCAGCTGACCGACCAGGAATCCCAACCGTTTGTGAGCGCGTTCGGCCAGGGCGGGGTCATGCCACGGATCGTCGCCCAGTGCCCCGGCCGCTCGGTCGTACGTCGCCGCCAGCCGCTCCGCCAGTACCCGGCAGACGTCCTTGACGGCCTCCCGGGCCGGACCCTCGGGGCTGCGGTGCCACGGGTAGTCGTCGACGTTCCGGACCCAGGGATGCGCCTCCGTGCGCCGCTCGGTGCCCGGCAGCAGGAGGAAGTCCCGGTCCCCGGCGGCCGACTCGCAGGTCACCTTCACCTGTTGCGGCCGCCCGGCCTTGCCGTACGCCTGGTGGTAGCTGTCGACCCGCTCCTGTACCTGCCTGAAGAACTCCCGCAGGCCGAGTGCGTGCGGATCGGCGGCGACCACGTCCGCGACGGCACGGGAGAAGAGACTGAACGACTCGCCTTGCTGGGTCCCCACCTCGAAACCTGGCCGGACGACGTCCGTGTCCCTCACGAACAGCGCGACCTGCGGTTTCGCGCAGGCGTGGACGTAAGCGACCTTGCGGCGCAGGGTGCTGACGATCTCGGGAGCCCGCCAGGGGCGGGTGCCCGGTATCGACTTGGTGTCCGGCGCCCTGCCCTCCCGGCAGGCGTCGATCAGGAAGACGACACGTTCCGCGGCGGACTTCTCCACTTCCCTGAGCCAGCCGATCTCCACACATCCGTCGGTGAACGGCTCGGCGTTGGGAGCGTCCTCCGGGACCAGGTAGTCCTTGCCCTCGATGTGGATTCCGTGCCCGCTCAGCACGATGAGCAGCGTGTCTCCGGAACGCGCTTCGCCGAGGAACCGGTGCACGGCGCCCCGCACGGTGTTCTGCGTGATGCCGCGCCGGTGCTCCAGGACCTCTGCCTGGAAGCCGCGGCCCGTCAGGACTTCACGCAGCCGATGAAGGTCGTCGCGAACGAAGTCGAGGTCGCTGAAACCCGGAATGTCGGAGTAGTCGCTCGCCCCTATGAGCAGCGCCTTGTGCTGTGGCATGGGCGGTGCCCGTTCAGGCGGGCCGCTTGAAGGTGAGCGTCAGGCTCCGCGAGCCCTGCATCTGTCCGGACCCGATGAACTGGACTCCTCCACTCGCGGTGACCTGGAAAGAGAGCTGCGCCTCGGCGAGCGGGAGGGGGCCGCCGCGGTCGGCGACGTCCTGGAAGACCTGCTGCAGGGCGTCGACTGCCTCGGCGAGGCTCTTGCGCAGCGGACCGAGGGGGACCGCGCGCAACACCGCGTCGCCGTCGCGGCTGAACAGACTGCCCATGCTGTCGTTGCTCTGGGCGGCGAGCGCGATGTCCTCCTCGGTCGCGGTGACCCAGAAGTTCAGGGTCTGCCCGTCCACCGCCCCGCTCTGCCCGTTTTCTCCGACCCGGTCCAGTGCCTGCTCGCCCATGCGGTTACCGTCCCCCTCGGCCGTGCCGTGTCTTCGTCAGCTGTGCTGGGGGACAACTCTAGTTCCACCAGGGGCTTCTACGGCCGGAGTTGCGGTGGCTCACGTCAGTCGTCGGCCCCGCCCGCGAGGACGTACAGCCGCAGTCCCGTCTCCAGTTCGCCGTACGCCTGCTCCTCCTCCGTGGTCGCGCGGGTGTATCCGGCTCGGGCGATCACGCGCTGGGAGGCGGCGTTGTCGGGTTCGATGGTGGCGCAGAGGCTGCGTACGTCGTCGCGGGCCAGGGCCCAGTCGGACAGGGCGCGCAGGGCCTCCGTGGCGTAGCCCCGGCCGCGGGCGCTCTCGGCGAGGTCGTAGCCGACCTCCGCGCGGCCGTCCTCGTCCGGGGCGCCGTGGAAGCCCATGCCGCCGATCGCACGGCCGTCCTCCCGTCGTACGAGGACGAAGAGGCCGAACTCCGGGCGGTGGACGCCCGCCTCGTACGCCTTGAGGGTCATGCCGGCGGCCTCGCGGGTGCCCTCGAAGGGGCCGTCCTCGACCCAGTCGAAGTCGCCGTCGCCGCCCGCGGCCAGTTCGGCGGCGGAGGCGGGGGTGACGCCCTGGAGGGTCAGGCGGTCGGTGGACAGGACGAGGTTGTTGCTCCAGCGCCACCCGGTGCGCGGGGCACGACCGGGGAGCTCGCCGCGTCCGGTGGCCCACAGCAGGGTGCGCCAGGGGTCGGGGCCCGGCTGGACCTCGGGGAAGATCCGGGTCAGCACGTACTCGGGGAGATGGGCGGGGGGTCCGTACGCCAGGCCCAGGCCCTCGGCGATGTCGTGGGCGTGCAGCAGCACCTCGGCGACGCCCATCGCGGCGAAGCCCGTGCGGTTGGCGCTGCGGAAGGGGTACGGGTGGAAGGCGCGGACCTCGCGCGGGGTGGTGCGCAGGGTCGCGGCGAACAGGACACCGGTCGTCTCGATCACGTGGAGTGCGCCCTCGGCGCCGGTGCCGTCGTCCAGGGAGATCTCGAAGGGGACGTACGCCTCCTGGGCCCGGCCCGCCAACTGCCCCGCGTACGCGATCAGATCGCCCGCGATGTGCTCGGCCGTCTGGAGGCAGCTCCACTCCAGCCGGCCGGCCGGCACCCCGGCCCAGTCGCGGTCCACCGCCTTCCGCAGGACCGCCACCGCGTCCGCGACGGCCTCCGTCACCCGTTCCGCGCCCATGTCTTCCATGCGGGCAGGCTAAGGCGCGGGGCGCCTCAGAGCGACAGCATTTCCAGCTCCGAGGTGAGGTTGTAACGGGCTGTGGCCTCCCATTCCCGTGCCCCGTACGGCGTCCTGAACAGGCGAGGCAGATCCAGCAGTTGGCGCAGGACGGCGGACCTGCCCTCGCGGAAGGCGTCGGACGGCACGAAGCCGTACTCCTCGCGGACGGCGGCCGTGTAGGCGGCGTACGCGGAGGGCGGGGCGGCGAGGATCGCGAGGTCGGCGTCGCACAGGACCTGGCCGTCGCGGTCGTCGTCGGCGGGGGCGTGGGTGGTGGTGAGGCGGACGAGACGGGCCACCTCGGCCGTCCCGTCGGCGGGGAGCCCGGCCTCGGGAAGGGCGCGTTCGGCCAGGCGGGCGGAGCGCTCCTCGTTCTCCGAGCGGTCCGGGAGGTAGACGGCGTCGTGGAACCAGGCCGCGAGACGCACCAGGTCCGGCCGGTCCGCGTACTCCTGGAGCAGGTCGACGTGGTCGAGGACCGCCGTCAGGTGGGCGAGCGTGTGGTAGCGCCGCTGCGGTTCCTGCCAGCGGCCCAGGAGGTTGTCGGCGTACGGCGCCGGGTCGGGTCCGGCGCCGGCCCGGGCGCTCTCCAGGGCGCGGACGAAACGGTCGCGGAGGTCGTCGAGATCGGGCATGGCCTCATTGTCCCCCGGGCCGCCCCCTGCCACTTTGTCCCCATGACTGCTGACGACGTACGAGACCCCGAACTCCCCGGCCGCCTCCTGACCACCGAACGCGACGCCCTGATCCCCCTCCTGCGCTCCCGCCCGGACGCCGACTTCGCGCTGCCGACGCGGGGGTGTCCGGGGTGGAGCGTGCGCGATGTGCTCGCGCACTGTTCGTCGGCGCTGATCCGGGTGGTGGAGGGCCGGTTCGAGAAGGGCGTCTTCTCGCCCGAGTCCAACGACCGGGACATCGCCGAGCGTGCCGGTTGGTCCCACCAGCAGGTCGTCGACGAGCTGGAGCGCGGGATGACGGAGGCCGGGCCGGTGATCGCCCGGGCGGGCGGGGTGCTGGACATCATCGGGCTGGGCGAGTGGGTGCACGCGGGGGATGTGCGGGAGGTGTTCGGGGTGCCGGGCGCGTACGGGGGCGCGGGGCTGCCCGACGCGCTGGCCCTGCTCGCCCGCGCCACCCGGGAACGCGGCCGGCTTCCCCTCCACGCCGACCTCGACGACCTGGACGAACCGCTCCGCCTCGGCGACACGGCCGGCGTTCGCACCCCGGCCCGCTACATCGGGGACGCGGCCACCCTCGTACGGCTGTACTCGGGGCGGCCGGTGGAGGGGCGGGCGTACGAGCTCGCGGGGGCGGAGGCGGCGGAGCTGAACATCTTCGCCGAGATCGGCTGAGACGCGGCGGTGAGGGGGACCCCGTGGCGGCGTATTCTTGAATTGGACTAGACCTGTAGCCGCCCGAGACCGTCGACGAATGGGGTCCCATGAGCAAGCGTGCAGTCCTGGAGGTGATCGCCCTCGACGTCGAGGACGCGATCGCCGCCCGGGCCGGAGGCGCGGACCGGCTGGAACTGGTGACCGACATGGCGGCGGACGGTCTGACGCCGACGGTCGCCACGGTCGCCGGGATCCGGGGGGCGGTGGACATCCCGGTGCGGGTCATGCTGCGGCTGTCGGACGGGTTCGGCGCCGGGGACGTGCCCCGGGTGGTCCGGGCGACACGCGAGCTGCGGGACGCCGGGGCCGAGGAGTTCGTGCTGGGCTTCCTCGGCGCGGACGGCGATGTGGATCTGGGGGCCGTGGAGCGGGTGGTCGAGGCGCTGGACGGGTCCCGCTGGACCTTCCACCGGGCGATCGACCACGCCGCCGACCGCAACGCCCTGCGCAAGCAGCTGGCCGACCTGCCGGGCCTGGACACCTACCTCACCGCGGGCTCGGCGGCGGGCGTCGACGAGGGGCTCCCCGTGCTGCTCGCGGAGGCGACGCGGACCGGGGAGCCGGGGTACGAGCAGCAACTGCTGGTGGGCGGCGGACTGCGACTGGACCACGTGCCGGACCTGCGGGCGGCCGGCATCGACGCCTTCCACATCGGCGGGGCGGCGCGTCCGGGCGGCTGGCAGGCACCGGTGTCGGCGGACGCCGTGGGGGAGTGGCGGCGGGCGGTGGACGGGGAGGCCCGCTAGTCCTTCGACGGCCACGGCCCGCAGGGAGGTCGCGCGGCGGGCGGGGTGTTCCGCTACGCCTTCAGCGGCCGCAGGCACAGCGACGTGCTGCCGTCCTCGCTGTACTCCGGGTAGGCGATGTAGCCCCCGGCCGGGCAGGTGCCGTCCACCGGGGCGGTGACCCGGAGTTCCGCCTCGGAGGAGTCGCAGGGCTCCGGCTCCAGGTCCTGTTCCGGCCAGGTCGCGTCGTTGCGGGCGCACGAGCCGGCCGTGAGCGTCGGCCGGCCGGCATGGTCACCCGCCCCGGCCACCAGGCCGACGAGCAGCAGCGCCGTGAACGCGAACACGGCCAGCCCCAGCAGTCCCACCGGGACCAGCGCCAGGATGCCCGCCGGACGCCTGAACACCGGCTTGCCGGGGTCCAGGGGCGGCCGGAACCCCGGCGCGACGGGTTCCGGGATCCGCCGGATCCCGGACAGCGCGCCGAGGTTGGACAGCAGGGTGACGGGCGTGATCAGCACCGACAGCGGCCCCCACCAGCCCAGCACCATCGTGTCCGTCTGCATGTCCCGGAAGCTCGCCAGCGCGCAGGTCCGGCAGAACACGCCCTCACGCTTCAGGAACCGCATGATCACCACCATCCCCTGGTGGCCACGGACCGTCACCGGGGCGGCGGGGGCCGCTCCGCAGATCTGGCAGCCGGCCGCCGGCGGGTAGGGCCCCGAGGCATGCGGGTGTGGCCCGGGAGCCGCCTGGTACGGGGACGGGCCCGGAGCCGGCGTCTGCCGGTACGGCCCGGAAGGCTGCCCGTACGGTCCCGAGGGCTGCGGGCGCGGCGCCGAAGTCTGCTGGTACGGCCCGGAATTCGGCGGGTAGGGCCCCGAAGTCGGCTGGTACGCGGGGTGCGAGGGCGGCGGCGTGCTCAACGGGGGCCTTTCCGGGGGGGACATGGCGAAACGCAGCAGCACCCTACTCGGCGAGCGCCCGCGGCAGCGGTGCGGTGTGCGTCACGATGAGCCCCGACACCGCCCGGGTCAGCGCCACGTACAGCCGCCGCAGGCCCGTGCGTTCGTCCGGTTCGCCGTCCACCACTGCCTGCGGCTCGTCCAGGACGACGTAGTCGTACTCGAGGCCCTTGGCGAGGGACGCCGGGACCAGGGTCAGTCGGGTCTCGGCCGTGGTCTCCTCACCGGGGGCCAGGTACGAGATGCCCGCGGCCGTCAGCGCCTTCGCCAGCTCCGGGACCCGGGCGTCGGCGGCGATCAGACCCGTGGAGCCCTCGTTGCGCAGCAACTCCTCGCAGGCGGCGATCACTTCGGCCGCCCCGGACCCCTCGCGCACCTCGAAGAACCCCGGGTTCTCCCGGACCGACGCGACCGGGGTCAGGCCCGGCGCGATGTGCGGCAGCAACCGGGAGGCGTACGTGATGACATCCGTCGGCACGCGGAAACCGGCCGTCAACTCCTCGACCGCACCGTCCGGCTTGCCCAGGTGGGCCAGCGCCTCGTCCCAACTCCGCGTCGCCCACGGGGTGGTGCCCTGCGCGAGGTCGCCCAGGACGGTCGCCGAACCGGTCGAGCAGCGGCGGCCGACCGCGCGGTACTGCATGGGGGAGAGGTCCTGCGCCTCGTCGAGCACCACGTGCCCGAGCGACTGGGTCCGCGCCACGAGATCCGTCGCCTCGTCGATCAACACCGCGTCCGCGGGGGACCACTTGGCCGACTTCACCGACCGCACCGGCTTGGCCCACAGGATCGTCTTCTGCTCGTCCGCGTCGAGGATCCCGTCCGCGTGCTCCGCGAGGAAGTCCGCGTCCGTCAGCAGCCGCAGCACCAGCTTCGCCGGATCCACCGGCGGCCAGATCGCCTTCACCGCCGCCTTCACCGCCGCGTTGCGGGCCACCGCGTCCTGCACACGGTCGTCCGGAGCCTCCCCGGACCGCTCCATCTGCACCAGCACGGCGTGCGCGATGCGCTGCGGAAGGGCCTCACGGGCGGCGCCGTAGCGGATACCCCGGTCCAGCAACTCCCGGACGATCTCCTCGATCTCGTACGCCGGCACCCGCCACCTGCGCGACCCGCGCACCACCATCACCGGCTCGCTCGGCATGGTCACGTGGGAGTACACCGCCCGCCTGAGCACCTCCGCCATCCTCGCGTCGCCCTTGAGGACGGCGGCGGGCGCCTCGTCGGTGCCGCGCACCTCCACGTGCGCCACGAGGTCGTCGACCGTGGCCTGCCTGACCGTCAACTCGCCCAGCGCGGGCAGCACCTGCTCGATGTAGTGCAGGAAGGAGCGGTTCGGTCCGATGACGAGCGTGCCGGTGCGGGCGAGCCGCTCGCGGTGGGCGTAGAGGAGATAGGCGACCCGGTGCAGGCCGACGGCGGTCTTCCCGGTCCCCGGGCCGCCCTGGACGCAGACCGTGCCGCCCAGCCCGGACCGTACGATCTCGTCCTGCTCGGGCTGGATCGTCGCCACGATGTCGCGCATCGGGCCGACGCGCGGGCGCTCGATCTCCTGCTGGAGCAGCTTGCTGGTGGCGGCGGCCTCCGCCGGGTCGGACAGGTGCTCGTCCTCGTACGCCGTGATGTCCCCGCGGGTGTACCCGAAGCGGCGACGCAGCCCGACGTCCATCGGGTCCTTCTTGGACGCCCGGTAGAACGGCTGCGAGACCGGCGCCCGCCAGTCGATCACCATCGGGTCGCCGTCGTGGTCGTGCACGTGCCGGCGCCCGATGTAGAAGCGCTCGCCCTCCGCGCCCTCGGCCCGGTCGGCGCCGGGGGAGTGCAGGTAGTCGAGGCGGCCGAAGAACAGCGGGGTGTCGCTGAGGTCCGCCAGCGCCTTGATCCGTTCGTCGATCTGGCGGGCCAGGACCTCGGCGTTGACCCAGTTCGCGGTGACGTCCTTGATGTCCAGCGACTCGACGTCCTCGCGCATGGCGCGCAGCGCGGCGCGGGAGCCGGCGAGGTGGGAGCGTTCGCGGGCGAGGGGGTCGTCGTCTGCGGGCACGGGAGTGGACGGCCTGGACAAGGGGGTGCCTCCGAAGGTGCTGCGGGCCGCGTGGTGGGATGCCGACCGGTTTCCGTCCGGGCGGCGGCACTCCGTGAGGGAGGCGGGCAAGAGCGGAGATTCTAGAGGGACGGGGTGGGAGCGGGCCAACGAATATCTCCGGCCCCCTGGTCGGCCCCCGGCCGCCCTCTGGCCGGCCCCTAGGGGATCGCCCCTCCTCCTTCAGGGGTGCCTGCACCCGCGGGCCGTACTCAGGTAGCACAGAAACGGGCTACCTGAGACCGATGCCCCCTTTATGCCTGCTCGGCCACCATGGAGACATGAGCGCAGCGACCTTCACCCCAGCCCCCGGTCGCCCGTCCGGGGCGACCCCCGTCTCCGGTGCCCACAACACCCACCGCCTGGGCGACGCCCTCCGGGCGATCCGCGTCTTCGCCGGCGCCGCCTTCGACGTCGTCATACTCGGTGAGTACGGCGAGGAAGCCGGCGTCCGCCGCCGCTGAGTACGGCACCCGGCCCGGGATGAGTACCCGAGCCGATGTCCGGTCGCCCCCTGCGGCGGTTCACTCGGCGGTATGACGACAGCGACCGCACCGGCCCTTCCCGACCGCGACCAGGACCGCCACGCGTGGGTGGCCCCGCTGGTCGCGACCGTCCTGCTGGTCGTCCTCGGCCCGCCCGCCCTGCTGTTCGGCGGACTGTCCGCGATGGCCACCGACTCCTGCGGCCCCGACGACTGCCCGCGGGCGCTGACGGCGTCCCTGACCGTGATCTACGCGATCCTGGAGTTCGGGGTCCTGGTCACCCTGCCCGCCTTCGTCGCCTCCTGGGCCCTGCCCTGGCAGCGCCGCTGGTCCGCCCTGCGCGCGTGGCTGGCGCTCCTCGCGGTGCTGCCGCCGGCGACCGTCCTCGCGCTGGTCTTCACCCTGCTGACGCCGTAGGCGCCCCGGCGCTCAGGCCCCCTCCGTCAGCAGGTCGTCCGCGTCCACGATCCGGTAGGCGTACCCCTGCTCCGCCAGGAAGCGCTGGCGGTGCGCGGCGAAGTCCTGGTCGATGGTGTCGCGGGCGACCACGGAGTAGAAGTGCGCCTGGTGGCCGTCCGCCTTCGGGCGCAGCACCCGTCCGAGCCGCTGGGCCTCCTCCTGGCGGGAGCCGAAGGTGCCCGAGACCTGGATGGCGACGGTCGCCTCCGGCAGGTCGATGGAGAAGTTCGCCACCTTCGACACCACCAGCACGCTGATCTCGCCCTCCCGGAAGGCGTCGAAGAGCTTCTCGCGCTGGGCGTTGGAGGTCTCGCCCTTGATCACGGGGGCGTTCAGATGCTCACCGAGTTCGTCGAGCTGGTCGATGTACTGGCCGATCACCAGGATCTGCTGGCCCGCGAAGCGCTTGACGAGCGCCTCCGTGACCTTCCGCTTGGTCGCGGTCGTGGCACAGAAGCGGTACTTCTCCTCCTGCTCGGCGGTGGCGTAGGCGAGCCGCTCCGAGTCGGTCAGGTTCACCCGCACCTCGACGCAGTCGGCGGGCGCGATGTAGCCCTGCGCCTCGATCTCCTTCCACGGCGCGTCGAACCGCTTGGGCCCGATCAGCGAGAAGACGTCCGACTCCCGGCCGTCCTCCCGCACCAGGGTCGCGGTCAGTCCGAGTCTGCGCCGGGCCTGGAGGTCGGCGGTGAACTTGAAGACGGGCGCGGGCAGCAGATGCACCTCGTCGTAGACGATGAGCCCCCAGTCCCGGGAGTCGAACAGCTCCAGGTGCGGGTAGACGCCCTTCCGCCGGGTCGTCAGCACCTGGTAGGTGGCGATGGTGACCGGCCGGATCTCCTTCTTGGTGCCGCTGTACTCGCCGATCTCCTCCTCGGTCAGCGAGGTCCGCTTCACCAGCTCGTGCTTCCACTGCCGGGCGGAGACGGTGTTGGTGACGAGGATCAGCGTGGTCGACTTGGCCTGCGCCATGGACCCGGCGCCGACCAGGGTCTTGCCCGCACCACAGGGCAGGACGACCACTCCGCTGCCGCCGTGCCAGAAGTTCTCCACGGCCTGCTTCTGGTACGGCCTGAGCGCCCAGCCGTCCTCGGCCAGCTCGATCGGGTGCGCCTCGCCGTCGACGTACCCGGCGAGGTCCTCGGCGGGCCAGCCCAGCTTCAGCAGCGTCTGCTTGATCTGGCCGCGCTCGGAGGGGTGCACGACCACGGTGTCCGGGTCCAGCCGCGCCCCGACCAGCGGGATGATCCGCTTCGAGCGCAGGATCTCCTCGAGCACCGGACGGTCGGTGGTGGTGAGCACGAGTCCGTGGGCGGGGTGCTTGCTGAGCGTGAGCCGTCCGTAGCGGTCCATCGTCTCGGCGACGTCGACGAGCAGGGCGTGCGGCACCGGGTAGCGGCTGTACTGCACCAGGGCGTCGACCACCTGCTCGGCGTCGTGCCCGGCGGCTCGCGCGTTCCACAGCCCCAGCGGGGTCACCCGGTAGGTGTGGATGTGCTCGGGGGCCCGCTCCAGCTCGGCGAACGGCGCGATGGCCCGACGGCAGTCGTCGGCCTGCTCGTGGTCGACCTCGAGCAGCAGGGTCTTGTCGGACTGGACGATGAGAGGACCGTTCACGTACATGCATCCTTCCGCACGGGCCAAACGTCCAGTGTGCCTCAACCAGGGACGATCAAGGGAGGCCGAGGCGGTCGGGGGCTCTCGTGGTGCAACCCCGACCCCCGCTCGGCTGTCTTGACTTGCGGGAGCGGTCTGGGGAGGACACATGGGGATGTCTGCGGGCAGATGGGCCGTCGGCGGGGGAGCGGTCGTGGTGCTGGTGGCGACGGGTGCGTGGGCCCGCTGGCCGTCGGACGCCGACCCCCGGCTGTGGAACCAGGTGCGGCCTGCCATCGAGGCACGGCTCGTGGACCAGTCGCACGGCACCGGGTACGGGGAGAGCGAGCCCGGGCTCGGGGCGCGGTGGTTCTGCCGGGCGGAGGCGGTGGACCTCGACGAGCGGGACGGACTCGTGCGGGCCGGCGTCCGCACCCTGTGCCTGGAGTACGGGGTGCGCGCGGGGCGCCTGGTGGAGTGCAGCGGAGCCGAGGTCCCGCAGGTGCTGCGGCTGCGGCGGGAGGCCGACGGCGACTACACGGTCGTGTCGCAGGAGGAGCCCCCCGAGGGCGCGGGCGGCGCGGAGTGGCTCACGAGCCGCTTCGGCCGCGCGACGACGATCGCCCTCGACACCGGTGTGGCCGCCGGCCCCCTGGAGTCCGAGGCCCGAACCCACTTCGGCCTCCCCGCCGACGCGCCTCTCGCGGAGTGCTGACGGGGTCGCCCGGTGCTGTGCCGGGCGGTCGTCGTCGACACGTGTTGCGCCGGACGGTCGTTGTCGACACCGTGCGAGACGGAGTCGGAGGCCGGAGCCTTATCGGTCTGCCCGCCAGCGCCTCTCGCGGAGTGCTGACGGGGTCGCCCGGTGCTGTGCCGGACGGTCGTCGTCGACACGTGTTGCGCCGGACGGTCGTTGTCGACACCGTGCGAGACGGAGTCGGAGGCCGGAGCCTTATCGGTCTGCCCGCCAGCGCCTCTCGCGGAGTGCTGACGGGGTCGCCCGGTGCTGTGCCGGACGGTCGTCGTCGACACGTGTTGCGCCGGACGGTCGTTGTCGACACGTGTTGCGCCGGACGGTCGTTGTCGACACGTGTTGCGCCGGACCCCCGACACCGTGCGAGACGGAGTCGGGGGTCCGGACCCTTTTCGGTCTGCCCGCCGGATCGCCTCTCGCGGAGTGCTGGCGAGGCCCTACTCGTCCGCGAGTTCCGCCACCCCGGTCACCCGGTGCAGTGGATACGTGCGGACCTCGTCCGCGGTGTGGTCGTAGGCCGTCACGAAGCCGCCCTCGACGCGGATGGGGGCGATGACGCGCTGGCTGGCGGAGCCCTCGGCGTTGACGTAGCCGATCCACAGGGCCTCACCGGTCAGGACGGCGGCCTGCATGGTGGCGAGGGTCTCGGCGGAGCTGGTGCGGGGGAGCTCGCCGGTGGCGGGCAGGGCCTGGTCGCCCTGTCTGCGCGGGGTCGTGGAGGCCAGGTCGCCGGCCCGGATGGCCCGGATCGCGGCCGACAGGAGGGTCGCGTCGGGGACCGGGGGGCCGTCCGGGACGGGCTCGGGGGCCGTGCGCGGCGGGGTGCGGTGGGCGTGGGCGCGGGTGATCAGGACGTCGCCCTCCGCGGACTCGGCGGCCGGTGCGAAGCCCATCGCGCGCAGCCCCTCCAGCAGGGAGGCCGGGTCGGCCTGCGCGGCCAGCACCGTCGGAGCCAGGCGGCGCAGTCGCAGGCCCGCGGCGCGCTTGTCGGCGAGGATCTCGTTGAGCAGGGCGTCGTCGTCGCAGCGGACGTACGCGGAGGCCGCGCCGACCCTGAGGTGGCCGTGTCGGCGGGCCACGTCGTCGATCAGGTACGTCAGCGGCTGTGGCACCGGTGTGCGCGCGTGCGCGGCGAGGAAGGCGTGCAGGTCGGACGCGGACTGGCCGGCGTCCAGGGCACGGCGGACCGAACCGGGGGTGAAGCGGTAGACCGTGGCCCCGCCCTTGGACTCCACGTCGGCCAGGACGTCCAGGACCTCGGCCAGCGACCGTTGCAAGGGGCCCGGGGCCACCGCCGTCAGGTCGGCCTGGAGCAGGACGTGGTCGAGCGGCTCGGGCAGCAGCGGCGCCAGCAGCCGGGCGGCCGCGGCGGACGCGGTGGCCCGCTCGGCGGGGGAGAGCGGTTCGGCGACCACGGGGCGGTGGTGGTGCACGGGGAGCTTGTCCCCGGGGCCCTCCGGCGTCCCGGCCGGCGTCTTCAACGCTCCGGCCGGTGTCTTCGGCGCCCCGGTCGCCGTCTTCGGCGCGGTCAGCCCCAGCAGGGCCCGCCCGTGCCCCGACAGCGCCCCCCGTCCCGTCACGCCCAGCAGCTCCGCCTCCGCCAGCGTCCACTCGGCGAGCCGCGACCGCAGGTCGTCCTCGCGCTGCGGCCCGCGCAGCGGACGCTCCCAGCGCAGCCGGGCCAGCACCGACTCCTTGGACGGCGACGCCCCCTCCGGCAGCCCCGCGAGCAGCGTCAGCACCCGGTGCCGTACCTCGGGCGCCGCGCTGCGGTCCAGTCCCGGGCCCAGCGTCGACAGCGTGCGGTCCTTCGCGTCCCGGCCGCCCACCAGCCCGGACACCCGGGTCGCCGTCAGCCACGCCTCCGCCAGGCGGGCCCAGCGCTGCGCCGGGGGCTGCTCCAGCCACTCGTCGTGGGCCGGGGTCGCCGCGTACCGCTCGTCGGCCTCGCCGTCGGAGGCCAGCAACCCGGCCGCGTACGCCAGCTCCACCCAGAACGCGGCGACCGGTTCGGCCACGTCCAGGGCGACGGCGGTGCGCTTGAGGTCGCGGACGCTCAGCCCGCCGGCCCGCAGCACCGCGGGCCCGCCCTCGTCCCAGTCCTTCAGCAGCTCCTCGACGGTCGCGAGCGCGGTGTAGGCCTGCCCGGCCGCCGTCGCGTCCACAACCTGTGGACGATGGGTCGCCGCGGGCTCCACGCCCGGCGGCAGCGGCTCCACCTCCCGGTGCGCCCGGCCGCCGCGCAGGTGCAGGGCCACCTCCCGCGGGAGTACGACCGTCCCGGGCGCCGTCGGCACCAGCAGCCCCAGGTCCAGCAGCCGGCGCAGATGGGCCGCCGGGTCGGCGGTGACCTGGCCGTAGGGCGGGCCCCACACCAGTCGCGCGAGCACCTCCCGCGACTCCTCCGGGAGCCCGGCGAGCAGGGCCGCCATCCGCTTGCGGTCGGTGAACAGGGCCGTCAGCGAGGCCACCGCGGAGACCGAGTCGTGGGTCGAGCCGAGCCCCGCCGCCGTGACGATGTCCTGGATGCGGCCCGGTGACATCCCCGCCGTGGCCTCCTGCACGGTCGGTCCGAGCCCGGTCGGCGACGGATGCTGCGGCGAGGGCGCGAGCAGTTCGCGGGCCGTGCGGACCAGCCGCAGCCGGTCGTCGTCGCCCCACACCAGGGCCTGCTCGCGCAGGGTGCCGAGGGCGCGCGGGAGGGCCGCCGAGACGGCCGGGTCGCCGCCGTCACCGGTCAGCAGGGCCAGCAGTTCGCCGTAGGGGGCCGGGTCCGCCGCCACCGCCAGCGCCTCCGCCGTCTGGAGCGCGAAACGGTCCAGCCGCTCCAGCGCCCGCACCACCGACGCCCGGGTCCCGGCCCGCGTGGCGAGCTGGGTGAGGTCCGTGGGCACGGGCGTGATGAGGTCGGGGCGGGCACGCAGAAGCGCGGCCAGGGAGTCGTCGTCCCTGGCCCGGAGCGCTTCCGCGAGGGAGCGCGGCGGTACGGCCGGGTTGCTCATCCGACCAACGGTAGCGGGTGGCGCGGCGGGGCAGGGGTGACGGACCCGCGCCCCCGCAGGCGTCCCGCCTCCCGCACGGTCCCCGGGCCCGGTCGGCGACTGGCGCTGCGGCGAGGGCGCGAGCAGTCCGCGGCCGTGCGGACCGGCCGCAGCCGGTCGTCGTCGCCCCGCAGCAGGGCCTGGTCGCGCAGGGTCCCGAGGGCGCGCGGGAGGGCCGCCGGGGCGGCCGGGGCCCCGCCGCCGCCGGTCAGCGGCGCCGGAAGATCGCCGTAGGGGGCCGGGCCGCCGCTGTGACCCGTCCGGTCGGCGGCTGCCTGCGCTAACGTCGTCCCACGGGGTATCCAACGCACCCGCCCCGGAGGGGACTTCGTGGGTATCGAGAGCGACCAGGTCGTCTACGAGTATCTGAGCCGTGTCGGCGATGTCGCGCAGCAGCGGCAGTTGCCGTCGTCCACCCGTATGCGCCTCGTCTCCGAACTGCGCAACGAGATCGACCGGCGGCGCGCCAAGGTCACCGTGGACTCGCCCGCCGCCGTCCGCCGGATCATCGCCAAGCTGGGCAGCCCCGACGAGGTGGTCACCGCCGCCGGCGGCACGGCGGGCAGCGCCCCGCAGGCGCCGGTCGTCGCCATGCCGGTGCAGCGGGACCGGGAGACGGAGGAGGCCGAACGGCCCAGGGGGCTGCGCAAGAACGTCCCCCGGCCGCGCCCCGACACCCCGCCCGAGCCCGCCCCCGCCGCCGACAGGTCCCACGGGCCGCACCTGGCCGGCCTGGACGAACTCGGCGACAGCGCGACCCAGCCCGACTGGTGGCGGGTGGACAGCAGTCCCTTCGGTGTCGGGGACAGCGTGCCGGGGTTCGTGGGCGGGGTGGAGATCCCGGAGCTGCTGAAGCCCCCGCCGCCCAAGGAGGAGAGGAAGCCCGAGCCCGCGCCCGCCGTGGAGGGGACGGCGCCCGCGCCGGTGGTGAAGGCCCGTACGGCCTGGTGGAAGCGCAGGACGACCGCCAAGGCCGTGGAACCCGTCGTCGAGGCCGCCCCGGCCCGCCGCCGGTTCTCCGGTCCCGGGAGCTGGAGCAACCCCCTGCTCCTGCTCGCCGCCGCGCTGCTCGTCGCCGGTGCCGTGCTCGGCAACCTGCTGGTCCTCGTCGTCGGCTGGCTCATCGCGTGGGCCTCACGGCGGCTGAGCGACGCCGAGACCAAGTGGGCCGTCGTGTTCCTGCCGAGCCTCGCGCTCACCGCGGGGATCGTCTGGCTGTGGGGGCGCAACGAGGGCCGCTGGGGCGAGCCGATCGCCCAGGGGCACATGAACGACGCGGTCGCCGAGACCTGGCCGTGGGTGGTGCGGGGGGCGGCCGTGGCGTCGGCGCTGTTCCTGGTGTGGCGCTCGCAGCGGCGGCGGTAGACCACGGGCCGGGGCGCGGGCGCCGGGGCACCGGAAATCGTTGTCCGACGGGCCTGCCCCTTGGGCACAATGGCTCATATGGCCTCTACAAGCACCTTCGCCCCGACCGTCGGCTTCGACCTCGACATGACGCTCGTCGACTCCCGCCCCGGCATCCACGCCTGCTGGGTGGAACTGTCCGAGCGGACCGGGACGTACGTCGACGCGGACCTGGTGGTGACGCGGCTCGGGCCGCCGCTGCTGGAGGAGATGGCGCACTGGTTCCCGGCCGACCAGGTTCCGGCGATGGCGGACCTCTACCGCGAGCTGTACCCGACGTACGCCATCACCGGCACCCTGGCGATGCCCGGCGCCCGTGAGGCCGTACGCGCCGTTCAGGAGGCCGGCGGGCGGGCGATCGTGGTGACGGCCAAGTGGGAGCCCAACGCCAAGCTGCACATGGAGCACCTGGGCATGGAGCCGGACGCGGTGATCGGCAACCTGTGGGCCGAGGGCAAGGGCGAGGCCCTGCGCGAGCACGGCGCGAGCGTGTACGTCGGGGACCATGTCGGCGATGTGCGCGGGGCGCGGATAGCCGAGGCGCTCTCGGTCGCCGTGACCACCGGCCCGTGCACCGCCGAGGAACTGACCCAGGCCGGAGCCGATGTCGTCCTCGGTGCTCTCACCGAGTTCCCGGGGTGGTTTTCGGACTACCGCCCGGACGGTGTTCCGGCCCGCGCCTGACGCCTTCCCGCCGCGACCGATTGCAGCACACCCGCACCGGCCACCACGAAACCGACAGCCATGAGCATGCTCAATCCGAACATGTACGTCGGAAAAGGCGTCGTCCCGAGCAGGAACGGGGCCACGGTGACCAGAGTGGCGACCGCGCCGATGAAGAACACGATGGCTCCGGCACGGATCAGTCGGTCACCGGGAGCGGCGGAATTCGTTTGGGTTTTGTCACGCACCGGACCAGGGTAGTTCCCTGCGCGAAGGAACAACCGGGCGACGTCTTGTCACCGGCCTGAAGACCATTAGCCTTGGTACCGGCGGGTCCCGACGACCCGCCCCAGTGCTATCAAGAGCCGTTTCAGAAGCAGTTTTCCGACGAGTACGAGGACGAGGACAGACGTGCCTACCGGCAAGGTCAAGTGGTTCAACAGCGAGAAGGGCTTCGGCTTTCTCTCCCGCGACGACGGCGGTGACGTCTTCGTCCATTCCTCGGTCCTCCCCGCCGGAGTCGAGACGCTCAAGCCCGGTCAGCGGGTGGAGTTCGGAGTGGTCGCGG
This sequence comes from Streptomyces sp. SAI-135, assembly GCF_029893805.1. Classification (NCBI taxonomy): domain Bacteria; kingdom Bacillati; phylum Actinomycetota; class Actinomycetes; order Kitasatosporales; family Streptomycetaceae; genus Streptomyces; species Streptomyces sp. SAI-135. The sequence goes on along the minus strand of NZ_JARXYP010000002.1, from coordinate 4,258,362 downwards.
GACAACGCGGTGACCAGGCCCTCTCGGTGGCCATCCTGGACCCGACGCCCTCGGTCGCGGCGGCGACCCGCAAGAAGCCGGACGAACTGGCCTCGATCGTCCAGGATCTGACGACTCTCCTGGAGAACATCACACCGATGCTGGAGCGCGGCCGCTACCCGGACAAGGCCGCCGGGAAGAAGATCGCCGGTCTGCTGCGCGCGGTCGCCGACCAGCTCGACGTGTAGTCAGCACGGCACGGGACGAGGCGCCGTCGGTCTCGTCCCGTGGACGTGTCGCCGGCCCTGGGAATGCCGACGTCGCCCCATGGCCGTACACCCCGAAGCGCCTCAGACGAACGACAACGCGTCCGGCCGCAAAGCCGGCACAAGGCCTTCCGCGGCCGCCCGGGTCAACAGCCCGCGAATCGCCGCATATCCGTCCTCGCCGAGGTCGGCGGTGAACTCGTTGACGTACAGACCGATGTGCTGGTCGGCGACCGCGGGATCCATCTCCTGCGCGTGCTCCATGACATAGGGCCGGGAAACCTCGGGCGCGTCCCAGGCGGCCCGCACGGACGCGCGGACGGACTCGGCGAGCAGCGACAAACGCTCCGCCCCCAGCGACCTCTTGGCGATGATCGCCCCCAGCGGAATGGGCAGCCCGGTCGTCGACTCCCAGTGCTCGCCCATGTCCGCGAGCTTGTGTAGACCGTAGTTCTGGTACGTGAAACGCGCCTCGTGGATCACGAGCCCCGCGTCGACCTTCCCGTCCCGCACGGCCGGCATGATCTCGTGGAACGGCAGCACCACGATCTCCCCGACCCCGCCCGGCAGCACGTCCGCCGCCCACAGCCGGAACAGCAGGTACGCCGTCGACTTCTCGGACGGCACGGCGACCGTACGGCCCGTGAGGTCCACACCGGCCTCCCGCGTCAGCACCAGCGGCCCGCAGCCCCGGCCCAGCGCACCCCCGCACGGCAGCAGCGCGTACTCGTCGAGGACGTACGGCAGCACGGCGTACGACACCTTCAGCACATCGAACTCACCGCGCTCGGCCATCCCGTTGGTGATGTCGATGTCGGCGAAGGTCACGTCCAGCGCGGGCGCCCCGGGCACCCGGCCGTGCGCGAGGGCGTCGAAGACGAACGTGTCGTTCGGGCAGGGGGAGTACGCGATCCGCAGCGATGCGGTCGTCGGCTCAGTCGTCATGGTGTCTCCAACTCTCCAGTACGGGCCCGAGCTTCCCGAACCCCTCCGTCAGGGCCGCGAGCGCGTCACCGATGCGCCAGGCGGCCCGGTCGCGCGGACCGACCGGGTTGGACACGGCACGGACCTCCAGCACGGGCACACCGTGCGCCCCGGCCGCCTCGGCGACCCCGAAGCCCTCCATGGCCTCGGCGAGGGCGGTGGGATGGCGTTCCCGCAGGGCACTCGCGCGGGCGGCCGTACCGGTCACCGTGGAGACGGTGAGCACGGCTCCGGCCCGCGCCCCGGTCGCGGCCACCGCGGCGCGTACGAGTGCCGCGGGCGGACGGTGGGTGACGGTGCCGAACCCCAGCTCGGTCACCGGCACGAACCCCTCGGCGGTCTCCGCCCCGAGATCGGCCGCGGTGATCTCGTCGGCGACGACGAGCGAGCCGAGCGGCGCGTGCGGCAGGAACCCCCCGGCGATCCCGGCGGAGACCACGAGGCCGTAGCCGGAGCCCTCCAGGGCGGCCCGGGTGAGCGCGGTGGCGGTGCCTGCGGCGGCGAGAGCGGGCCCGACCCCCACGGCGAGGACGTCGACGGCCGGCGCCGGGCCCGTGAACGCACGGGCCACCGCGTCCCGTTCGACCGGGACCGCGGTGGCCACGAGGATGCGCATCGGAATCAGCGGATCAGTAGTCGGAGTTCTCCAGCTTGAAGTTCCAGACGCCCTTGTACTCCTTGCTCTCGCCGGAGGACTGCTTGTCCTGCTCGACGATGCTGATGTACAGCGTCTTCTGCGGGGCCTGGCCCTGCTGCTGGGCGAACAGGTCGACGCCGTCGAAGGAGTAGTACGTCTTCTTGTAGGCGTACGTCATCTGCTGGCCGTTGATCCACAGCGCCCAGCCGGTGTCCGCGATCTCGGGGTCGACGCCGACGCGCAGGGTCTCGCTCTGCTTGACCTTGATCGTCTTGACGTCCGACTTCTCCAGGGCGCACTTGGCGGCCTTCGCCTTGCCGAGGTCGTTGCCGTCGTCGTAGCAGACGGCCTCGGAGCTCACCGAGGTCGAACCGACCGTGACGGTGACGCGCGGCGTCGGCTTGTCGCAGGCCGACAGGACGAGCAGTCCGGCGGAAACGAGGCCGGCGGCGGCGACGGCGCGGCGGCGTCGCACATCGGATTGCAGCGTGGTCATGGCGGAAGGCTATCGGGCGGGTACAGCGGTCCCTTTATGCGGGGTGCGGCGAGCCCTGTTCGTTACGCCACTCGCGCCGTGGCGGAGCTGCCGTGCCGTGCCGAGCTCAGCAGCCCCTTGGCGGTGGCCAGCCAGCCCGCGGCGACGACCGCGGCGGCCACCGAGAGGCCGAGATAGCCGTTGAGCGGCATCACGATGCCGACCGCGCCGCCGAACACCCACGACACCTGGAGCAGCGTCTCGGAGCGGGCGAACGCCGAGGTGCGGACCAGTTCGGGCACGTCCCGCTGGATCAGCGCGTCCAGGGACAGCTTCGACAGGGCCTGCGCGAACCCGGCGACCGCCGCGAGACACGCCACCAGGAACGCACCGAAGAAGATCGCCGCCGTGATCGCCGCCCCCAGCACGATCGCCACCACCGTCACGATGATGATCTCCGGCGCCCGTGACCTGAGCCACGCCCCGACCGCCGTGCCGAGCGCGTTGCCCGCGCCCGCCGACACGGCCACCAGGCCCAGGGAGACCGCCGCGCTCTCGCCGGTCAGCGGATGCTCGCGCAGCAGGAAGGCGAGGAAGAAGGTGAGGAAGCCGGAGAGCCAGCGCAGGGCCGCGTTCGCGCCGAGGGCGTGGGTGACGGCGGTGCCGACCGTGCGCAGCCCGGGCCGCTTGACCGGCTTGAGGTGCGGCCCGTGCAGATGTTCCTCGTCGGCGGCGAGCAGCGCCACGTCCTCGCCCTTGGCCGAGTCGACCTTCGGCGGCAGCGAGAAGGACAGGAACGTCCCGGCGATGAAGATCACGAAGGCGCCGTAGAGCGGCCAGCGCGGTCCGATGGCCTGGAGCCCCGCGCCGACGGGGGCCGCGATGCCGGTGGCGAGGAGGCCGCCGAGGGTGACGCGGGAGTTCGCCTTGACGAGGGAGAAGCGGGGCGGGAGCAGACGGGGCACGACCGCGCTTCTGACGACGCCGTACGCCTTGGAGGCCACCAGTACGCCGAGCGCCGCCGGATACAGCTCCAGACTGCCCGTGGCCACCGCCCCGGCGATGATCAGGGCGAGCATCGCCCGGGCGAGCATGGCACCCGCCATGGCGGCCCGGCGACCGTGCGGGAGGCGGTCGAGAAGGGGGCCGATCACGGGCGCGAGGACCGTGAAGGGCGCCATGGTGATGGCGAGGTACAGCGCGACGCGCCCGCGGGCCTCGTCGGTCGGCACCGAGAAGAAGACCGTGGAGGCGAGGGCGACGGTGATCATCACGTCCCCCGCGCCGTTGACCGCGTGCAGTTCGATCAGCTTGCCGAGGCCGGACTCGCCCGCCCCGTGCGCGTGGGTCGCCTTGCGGATGCCGCGGGCCGTACCGGTGAAGGGCAGGTGCAGGGCGCGGCCGACAGCGCGCACGGGCCCTGTCCTCTGGGTAAACCGGCCCGAACCGCCACCGCTCCCGGTGGCTCCCTGGGGTGTCCTCGTGGCTGCCACCCCGTCATAGTGCCCCGAGAAGGCTGTGAGTAGTGCGCTTACCGCGCGTATGAGCGCATATGAAGTGCCACGGAAGACCTGCCGGAGACTGGCCGAAGACCCGTCGGAGACCGCCGAAGACCCGCCGGAGAGCCACTGGAGGTCGACCGGAGGCAAGGAACCATCACGTCGGTGTAGGCCGAGCGGCGGCGAACAGGTAGCGTGCGTAGCGCGCCGTGGCGAACGTTCTCGGCCGCGCGCCTCTCTGACATCCCGCAGAATGGATGGGAGCAGGTGCGCCCGAGCGCGATCGGGCGCGGACGTCGACGCGGTCCTCCGGTCCGCTCCGTCCGCACCCACCGCCTTCAGGCCGGCGCACCCGAGTGACGGCGTAGGAGAGAAGCGATACCTGTGAGCGCAGCGACAACGCGAAGCCGCACCCCCGACCGCCTGTGCGCCGAGGCCGTCGACCTCGCCCGCGCCGCCGCCGAGGAGGCCGCCGCGCCCGGGGTGGTGGGTGAGCACGCGGGCCTGGTCTCGGAGGGCGACCGGGTCGTCACGCACTTCTTCGAGTGCAAGGAGCTCGGGTACCGGGGCTGGCGCTGGGCCGTGACCGTGGCGCGCGCCTCCCGCGCGAAGATCGTGACGCTGGACGAGGTCGTCCTGCTCCCCGGCCCCGACGCGCTGCTGGCGCCGGAGTGGGTGCCGTGGAGCGAACGCCTGCGCCCCGGCGACATGGGCCCCGGCGACCTGCTCCCCACCGACGCCGAGGACCTGCGCCTGGAGCCCGGCTACACCGGCGAGGACGAACCGCTGCCGAGCGCGCCCGTCTCCGCGGAGATGGCCGAACTGGTCGAGGCGGAGGACGCCGAGCTCACCGCGGGCACCCCGTCGAACCTCCCGGTCGCCCCGACCCGCGGCTCCATCGCCGCGGTCGCCGAGGAACTGGGCATGCGCCGGGCCCGGGTCCTGTCCCGCTACGGCCTCCATGTCGCCGCCGACCGCTGGGAGGAGGCCTTCGGCGCGAAGACACCGATGGCCCAGGCCGCCCCGGCACCCTGCGTCAGCTGCGGGTTCCTGGTCCCGCTCGGCGGCTCCCTGGGCCAGGCCTTCGGCCTGTGCGCCAACGAGTTCGCCCCGGCGGACGGCCGCGTGGTCTCCCTGTCGTACGGCTGCGGCGGCCACTCGGAAGCGGCCGTCATGCCCAAGCCCCCGCAGCCGGCCCCGCCGGTGATCGACGAGACCCGCGTGGACCCCTTCCCCCTGCGCCCGGCGCCGGACTCGGGCTCGGTGCCGGTGCTGGCGGACGAGGATGCGGCGGAGCTGGGGCACTCGTAGGAGCCACCTACGGTCGCTGCTGCTCGAGGACGAAAGCGCCGCCCACCGGTCGTATCCGGTGGGCGGCGCTTTCCTGGTTGTCCAGGCTGACGAGGGGACTTCCCTCAGCGATATCGGTGTTCTATGACGCCATGGATCCGGAGAGGGCGGCCTTCGCATTGCCCAGGGGCGCAGCGTCCTCGGGGCGCAGCTCGATGGTGCCGCCCATTCGGTCCAGCAGTACGAGCGATGTGCTGAGCAGACCGTGCGCCAGTTCTCGCATGACCTCGTTGGAGGTGGCCGCATAGAGGCCGTACAAACGCTCGACGAAGACCTGGAACACCTCGCGATCCACCGCGCAGCCACCCTGAGGTGTCGGCGTCAGTCCGGACGGCACCTCGAGAAATCGGGCGGCTCCCGGAGCAAGGGAGGCATACAGCTTTCCGCTGTGGTAGCCCGCGTCCCAGATTGTCTCGTTGCCGTACTCGAAGGGATAACTCAATCTGCGATCTCCAGTCTGAGGTCGAGATCCGGGTAGGTCTGCCTGAGCTCGGCGAACCGCTGCTGCAATGCCGCCCGGAAACGCGGGTCCATTCCTGACGTCGTGAACCGGAAGCCGATCGGTGCGCTCTCGTAGCCGGGAAGCAACGCACGGCACTTCAGGTAGTTGGACAGCTTCACGTCGATGTGTTTGTCCAACCAACTGGCATCAGCGTAGGTGGCCGACTTGAGTTCCCACATCACACCGTTCTCGAAGAGGTCGATGTCGGTGATCTTGTTTCCCGTCACGGGATCGAAGACGTCGTGGTCGATGGCGCCTTCCAGGCAGCCGGACACATCACCGTCCGCCGCCTGTGCCGCCATCGTGAACGCCGCGGACCGCACGGACGACCGGTTGACCGCCTTGCAGCCGCGCTTGAGGAGCTTCAGCTCGTCGTAGGCCCGGTCCAGGACCTTGAGCTTGCCGCTGAGGACGCCCACCGCCAGGCCGCTGCAACTGTCGAAGTCCTTCTCGCGCAGGCACTCCTCCAGGTCGCTGATGCCGAGGAGTTCCTTCTCGATGTTCCAGAGCATCTCCGCCGCGTCGCTGAACTCGTCGGCGTGCGCGAGGAGGGAGCAGTAGACCTGGTTGTGCTGGCACCAGCGGGCGAAGTCCACCGGGTCGCAGGGCAGGATCGACTGCTGGCAGCGGTACAGCTCGGCCGGCGTCATCCCCTGGTTCTCGGCCGCCTCCTTCGCGGCGACCGCTGCCTTGCGGCGCTCCTCCTCCTCTTCGCGGTACTTGGCGATCGCGGCGACGAAGGCCTTCGTGGACGCCTCCAGTGCCGCGTCCGCGTCCTTGCCCGCCGCGATCTCCGACTTGCGCGCCTCCTCGGCGTAGTAGGCCGCGGTGGATGCGGAGGCCTGCGCCGACTCGGCGGAGATCGTCGCGTCGGCTGCCGACCTGGCGGCCCTGGAGGCGGCGGCGTCCGCGCTGTTCGCCGCGTTGCGTGCCGTCTTCGCCGAGGCGGCGGCCTGGGCCGCGGACGTCTCGGCCTCGTCGGCGTACCGGTCGGCCTGGTCGGCGTACTCCTGCGCCTTGCCCGCGGACTCGTTCGCCTTCTTCGCCCACTCGGTGGCCTCGGCGGCGGCGTTGCGGGCGGTGGCGGCGACCTTCTGGGCGGTGGCGGCGTTCTGCTGGGCCGTGGCCGCGACCTTCGCCGCGTCCGCGATCATCTTCCGTACCTGGGCCACGTGGGTGGCGGTCAGGTTGTCCTTGCGCAGCGCCTTGTACTGCCCGGAGACGACGAAGGCGTGCAGCGCGTCCGGCGACCCGGCCAGCGCGATCCGGGCCGCCGACTTCACCTCGGGAGTGCCGCTGTCCACCAGCTGCGCTGCCTTCACCCGCTCGTCCTGGGTGCGGGCCTCGTGCTGGGTGGTGGACAGGAACTGGCTGTACTTCTTCGGATCGCCGGTGGCCAGCGCGGCCCGGCCGGCCTCGGCGAGCACCGGTCCGGCACCGTCGATCACCTTGGCGATGTCGACACGCATGCCCTCGGCGCCGGCCTGGTGCCGCCCGTTGGCGACGAACGCGCTCACCGCGGCGGCGTCGCCGTCCAGCGCGACCTCGGCCGCGTCCCGTACCGCCTTGTCCGAACTCTCCTCGGCGAGCCGCTCCACGTAGGAGCGCTCGTCCTGCTGCGCTGCCGTGATCCAGCCGTTGCGGAGATAGTCGAGGACCACCTCGTCGGGGCCCGCCAGGGCGGCCTCGGCGGCGGAGCGGCCCCACGCGGTGCCGTTCTTCATCGTCAGTACGGCGAGGTCGCGGCCCTGGTCGGCAACGGCCGCGAGGTCGGCGCCGGGCGCGTCGGCCGCGGCCACCAGCCGGTCCCGTTCGGCGTCCCGATCCGTCACGGCCTTCTGCAGATCGGCCTGTTCGGCGATCAGGGAGTCGTACGCGGCCTTGTCCTGCTCGGCCCGTTCGATGCCGGCGTTGGTGCGGCCGAGCAGTTCCTCGGCCTCGACCTCACGGGCGAGTTCGAAGACCTGCTGAGCCTTGGTGACGGCGGCGGTGGCGGCGTTCGCCGCCACGGTCGCCGCGTTCGCGTGCTCCGTGGAGCGTGTCGCGGCCTGCGCGGCCTCGCCGGCGTGCTCGGCCGCCTCCAGGGCGGCGTCACCCGCGTTCTTCGCGTGCGTGGCGGCGGACCTTGCCGCGTCCCGGGCCTCCCGGGCCGCGGTGGCCGCCTTGCGGGCCAGGGACTCGGCGGCGGACGCGGCCCGGTTCGCCTCGGCGGCGTGGCTCTTCGCGGCGGCAGCGGCGGCGCGGGCCTCGGCGGCGGCGGCGCTCGACTGCCCCGCGTAGTTGCCGGCCTCGATGGCCGCGTCTGCGGCCGCGTTGGCGTTGGCGGTCGCGCTCTTCGCCGAACTGGCGGCGTCACCCGCCGCGTCGGCGGCCACGGCGGCCTGGTCGGCGGCCTCGGCGGCGAGGTTCGCGCCCTCGGCTGCCTTCTGGGCGGCCTGGGCGGCGACCCGCGCGGCCTCCGCGTTGCCGGCGTCCACAGCGGCGTCGGCCGCGGCGCTGCGGGCGCGGGAGGCGGCCTGGGAGGCACCGGCTGCCGCGGCGGCTGCTTGGGAGGCCGCGTTGGCCGCCACGCGCGCGGAGTTGTTCGCCGCGCTCGCTGCGTCGATGGCCCGTTGCGCGGCGGTGGCGGCCTGGGACGCGGCGGTCGCTGCGCGCTTGGCGGCGCGTGCCGCCTTGGCGGTGTCGTCCTTGGCGGCCTCGGCCTCGGCCGCTGCCTCCAGCGCGGCTTCCTTGGCGAGCTGGGACGCCTTCACCGCCTTGGTGGACTCGGTCTTGGCGGCAGCCGTCTGCGCGGCTGCCTGCCGTCCGGCCTCCTTCGCCTGCGCCGCGAGCTGAGCGACGGTGTCGTGCTCCTGGTCCTTGGCGCGGGCGACGAACTGGCCGACCTGGAGGAACTCCTTGATGTCGGCCGCGCTGCCGCTGAGCGCGAGGCGTCCCGCGGCCCGTACGTTGGTGCCGCCCACGCTGATGATCTGGGCGAGCTGAACTCGCTCGTCCTGCTCCTGCTCGGTGTACTGGAGCTTGGTGAGGAAGTTCCGTACGTCGTCCGAGCTGCCGTTCAGCGCGGCCCGCCCTGCGTCCTGGACGTTGGGCCCCGCGGTGTCGATGATCTGGGCGACCCGGACCCGGCTGTCCTCCTGCATCGGGTCTTCCCAGCCGTCGTCCAGGAAGTCGTGCAATTGGGCGCGGGTTCCTGCCAACGCGGCGCGGGCCGCGGTCAGCAGCTCCGGCCCGCCGACGCTCGCGATCTGGGCGGCCGTCACCCGTTCGTCCTGGCCGCTGAGTTCTTCGGCAGCCGCCAGGAAGGTCCGCACGTCGGCGTCGGTACCGGTCAGCGCCGCCTCGGCGGCCGCCTTGACGCCTGGTCCGCCCTCACGCCAGTAGTCGACGACCCGCCCACGGTCGGCGGCGGTCACCTCCGAGACGTCGGCAAGGAGGACGGCGGACGACGTGCCCGTGGCCGCCGCGGCCGCGGGCGAAGCGCCCAGCAGGCCGGCGGCCAGGGCCAGTGGCAGCAGGCCCAGTGCCGTTCTGTGTATCGCGCGTGGCGTTCTTCGACTCATCGTGCCCCCGGTAATTGATGGATTCTGTACCTCTCCAAGAATGGCCGACACTATACATGCGCTTTTCCTTTGCTTTATTATTATCCAATGTCCCGTTCTGGGTGCATTGGTCATGAATCAAAGTGAGTTGACGATGTGTGAGTTCGGGGTTATCTTGTGATGGATATTTGATGGGAAACGCTTGGGGGGAGCGGCTTTCGGCATGGAAATGCCGCGCCCGAAAGGAGGGTGCGGTGTTTTTCCGCGCTCGGAAACTATTTCTTGCCGGACTCGCCGTTGTCATGGGGGCGGGTATAGGTATTTCTATGGCGGTGGCCGATGATTCCTCGGCTGTCGCTGTCGATACTCCGCCCAGTGCGGTGGAGCAGTTCTCCTATCCCGGGGCGGCGGGCATTCTCGCCTCGGAGGGCATTCAGCTGAAAAAGGGTGACGGGCACATCCTGCTCGCCACCTGTGACGGCACGGCCGACCAGATCAGGGTCTACACCGTGGCGGACAGCACGGTGGGCCGCAGGGGCGACTACTGCTTCAGGGCTACGGCCGCCTCGGGCTGGCTGACGCTCGAACTCCCCCGGGTCTTCGCCCTGGAGACCGGCGACCACCCGATCAGCGCCGACCTCACCGCGAACGGCGCCACGACCACCGTGAACGTGGACGAGGGCGGCTTCGAGAGCGTCGGCGAGGGCACGGTGGGCGGCGCCCGTTCCGTGCTCGTCGAGATCCGTGTCACCGGCTGACCCGCTGTGCCCAGCATCAAGGAATCGAGAAACGTGACCTCCATCAAGTCCTCCTCCCCGAGATCCGCCGTCGGTGCGGCGCTCGTGGCGGTCGTCGCCACCGCAGGAGCCCTGCTCAGCGTCCCGGCCCAGGCCGTCGTCGGCGGTCCGGTCGCCACCGGCTCCTACGCCTACACCGCCCGCGTGTCCCTCGGTGCCGATGACACGGCCCGCGCGTGCAGCGGTGCCCTCGTCGCCTCCAACTGGATCCTCACCGCGGCCAGTTGCTTTGCCGCCGACGTGGAGGTGCCCACCGTCGCCGCGGGCAAGCCCGCCCTGTCGGCCACCGCCACCGTCGCGGGCAAGACCAGCGCCGTGGTCCAGCTGGTACCGAGGGCCGGCCGTGACCTGGTCCTGGCCCGCCTCGCGCGCCCGGTCACCGGAGTCACCCCCGTGACGGTGGCGACCACCGCCCCCGCCGCGGGCGACCAGCTCCGCGCGGTCGGATACGGCCGCACCGCCGGCGACTGGCTGACTGCCACCGCGCACAGCACGGCCTTCGCGGTGGACGCGGTCGGCACCGACGACCTCACCATCACCGGCCAGAACGGCGCCCTGTGCCAGGGCGACACCGGTGCCCCCCTGCTGCGTGAGACGAACGGCACCGCCGAACTGGTCGGCGTCGGCAGCCGGTCCTGGCAGGGCGGCTGCCTGGGCGAGACGGAGACCCGCACCGGGGCGATCGCCGCCCGCTCCGACGACCTGGCCTCCTGGGTCTCCGCCACCACGGGCCCCGCGCCGGTCACCGACTTCAACTGCGACGGCGTCGAGGACATCGCGGTCTCCGACCCCAAGGCCACCGTCGGCGGGAACTCCGGTGCCGGTCTGGTCCGCGTCGTGTACGGCGGCGGCAAGGGCACCGCCGAGATCAACCAGTCCCTCACCTGGGTCTCCGGCTCCGCCGAGGCGAACGACGGCTTCGGTGAGGCGATCGACACCGTCGACTACGACCAGGACGGCTGCACCGATCTCGTCGTCGGCACCCCTGGCGAGGACCTCGGCACCGCCACCGACGGCGGCATGGTCGACATCCTGCACGGCGCGACCGGCGGCCTCGGCACCGGCACCGTGAAGGTCACGCACTTCCAGCAGGGCGAGGGCGCCGGCGCCGTCGCCGCGTCGAGCTCCGAGTCCGGCGACCGCATGGGCCACGCCCTCGCGGCCGGCGAGACGGCGGCGGGCGAGCCGTACCTCGTGATCGGTGTGCCCGGGGAGTCCCTCGGCACCGTCACCAAGGCGGGCATGGCCTTCTACCTGCGCGGCAAGATCAACGCGAGCGTGCACCAGGACAAGACCGACGTCCCCGGCAGCGCCGAGACCGACGACGGCTTCGGCACCTCGGTCGCGGCCGACGCCAACCACATAGCGATCGGCGCCCCCAACGAGGACATCGGCGGGGACGCGGCCTCCGGCAACCTCGCGGTGTTCTCGCACACCCTGCACGCCGACGGCCACCCCCAGCCGCTGTTCGGTCTCGACCAGGACCTCGACTCCGTCTCCGGCGGCGCCGAGGCGGGCGACGAGTTCGGCAAGTCGCTCTCCCTGACCGAGTACCGCCCCTCGGGGGCCGCTGCCGCCACCGACTCCGTCCTCGCGATCGGCTCGCCCGGTGAGGACCTGCCGGTCGGCGACGCCCCCAACCCGGACGCGGGCCGGGTGATCCTCTTCCGTGTCACCGCCGCCGGCTCCGGCAGCCAGCTGGCCGAGCTCAAGCAGGGCACCGCCGACGACGACGTCAGCGGCTCCGCCGAGTCCGGCGACCGCATGGGCGAGACCGTCACCGCGATCAACACCGCGCCGCGCTCGGTGAGCACGACGGCGACGATGAAGCTCGCCGTCGGCGTCCCCGGCGAGGCCGTCGGCTCGGTCGCCAAGGCCGGCGCGGTCCACACCTTCTCGCTGCTCGGCACGCCGGGCGCGAACGACCGCTGGCTGGAGGCCGGCGACGGCGACGGCATCCCCGGCACCCCGGGCGCCAACCAGGCCGTCGGCAGCAGCCTTCACTTCACCGGCAGCCGCCTCTACGTCGGCATGCCCAACGGCCCGTCCACGTACGGCGCCCTGCACGCGCTGCCGCTGTCCAACGTGACCGCCGGCGGCACCGTCGCCGCGGTGACCACGTACCAGCCCGGCACGGGTGGCCTCCCCGCCGCCGGCAGCCGCTTCGGGTACGCGGCCCGGTAAGCCGGCAGGCACTTTCACACCGACGGGCGGCGGGGCACACCCCGCCGCCCGTCGGCGTCCGCGCCGCGAACCCTCCCCGAATCATCGCCCCTGTCCCTCGCGGTACCTTCATCGTCACGCCGATGAGGAGAGTCAACGTGAGCAAGTTCGTGCGGCCCGCTGCCGAGGGTGCCGACCCGTTCGGGACCGCCCGGCTCCGGCGAGGGGTGCTGGACGCCTGGGCCACCAGCCCCGCCCGGTTCCGGGAGGACGCCAACGCCGAGGAGGACCTCGTCCTCGGCGGGTACCGGGACCGGCTCGTCGTCGAGCTCGCGCAGAACGCCGCCGACGCGGCCGCCCGGGCCGGTGTGCCGGGACGGCTGCGGCTCACCCTTCGCGAGGGCGTCCTGTTCGCCGCCAACACCGGTGCCCCGCTGGACGCGGCCGGCGTCGAGTCCCTCTCCACCCTGCGGGCCTCCGCCAAGCGCGACCACGCGGACGGCTCGGTCGGCCGCTTCGGCGTCGGCTTCGCCGCCGTGCTCGCCGTCACCGACGAGCCCGCCGTGGTCGGCCGCCACGGCGGGGTCCGCTGGTCCCTCGCCGAGGCCCGCGACCACGCCGCCGAGACCGCCCGCCACAGCCCCGGACTCGGCGACGAGATCCGCCGGCGGGACGGGCACGTACCCCTGCTGCGGCTCCCGTTCGCCGCCGAGGGCAGCGCGCCCGACCCGTACGACACCGTCGTCATCCTCCCGCTGCGCGACACCGCCGCCACCGACCTCGCCGAGCGTCTCCTGAACGCCGTCGACGACGCGCTCCTGCTCGCCCTGCCCGGGCTTGAGGAGGTCGTCGTCGAGACGGCCGACACGACCCGCACGATCAGCCGCCGCACCGAGGACAACCTCACCGTCGTGGAGGACTCGCGGGACGGTACGACCCGTTGGCACACCGCGTCCGCGCACGGACCGCTCACCCCCGAACTCCTCGCCGGCCGGCCCGTCGAGGAGCGGCTGCGGCCGCACTGGTCGCTCACCTGGGCGGTGCCCGCCGACCCCGACGGCACTCCCGCCCACCCCCGCACCAGCCCCGTCGTGCACGCCCCGACCCCCAGCGACGAACCCCTCGGTGTCCCCGCGCTGCTCATCGGGTCCTTCCCGCTGGACACCACCCGCCGGCACGCGGCCCCCGGGCCCCTCACCGACTTCCTCGTGCAGCGCGCGGCCGACGTGTACGCCGAACTCCTCGCCGGCTGGCGGCCGGTGAGCGAGGGGATCATCGCTCTGGTGCCCGGCCCGCTGGGGAAGGGCGAGCTGGACGGGGCGTTGCGGGCGGCGATCCTCGACCGCCTCCCGCGCACTGCGTTTCTCCCGCCCGCCCTCGACCCCGGCGACGACTCGGAACTGCCCGAGGCCCTGCGCCCGCGCGAGGCCGAGGTCGTCGAGGGCGCCGGCGCCGACACCGTGCGGGTGCTCGCCGAGGTGCTGCCGACCCTGCTGCCCGCCGGACTCGAACGGCGCGTGGAACTGCGCACCCTGGGCGTCGCCCGGGTCCCGCTCACCGACGCGATCGACCGGCTCGCGGGCCTGGAGAAACAGCCGGAGTGGTGGCAGCGGCTCTACGACAGCCTCGCGGGCGTCGACCCCGACCGGCTCTCCGGCCTCCCCGTGCCGCTGGCCGACGGCCGTACGACGATCGGACCCCGGCAGGTGCTGCTGCCCACGTCGGACGGGCCCCTGATCGACCCCGAACTCCTCGCCCGGCTCGGCCTCAAGGTCGCCCACCCGGACGCCGCCCACCCCCTGCTGGAGAAGCTGGGCGCGCTGCCCGCGACTGCGCGCGCGGTGCTCACCACGCCCCAGGTACGGGCCGCCGTGGCCGCCTCCCTGGACGACGACGGCGGTGTGAGCTGGGAGGAGGACACCCCGGACGCCGAGGAGCTGGCCGACACCGTGCTCGCGCTCGTCCGGGACGCGGGGCTGGAACCCGGTGACGAGCCGTGGCTGGGGGCGCTCGCCCTGCCCGACGAGGAGGGGGAGCTGGTCCCCGCCGGTGAACTCGTCCTGCCCGGCAGCCCGTTCGCCCAGGTGATGCGCGAGGACGAACTCGCGCTCGTGGACGCCGATCTGGCCGCCAAGTGGGGCGAACAGCCCCTCGCGGCCTGCGGGGTGCTGGCCAACTTCGCCCTGGTCCGGGCCACGGACGTGGTCCTCGATCCCGACGAACTGGAGCCGCGCGAGGGCGACTTCGCCGAACCGGACGACGCCGGGCTGCTGGACGCCGTGGACGTGTGGTGCGAGGACATCCTCGACCGCTTCCCGGACACGCCGGTACCGCCGGTCGCCACCGAACTGGTCGCCGTACGCGATCTCGACCTCGTCGACGAGGACAAGTGGCCCGAGGCCCTGGCGCTGCTGGCCCGGCCGCCGCTGCGGGACGCGCTGACCCAGCAGGTCCGCATCCTCCTGCCGGACGGCACCCACGAGGTCGTACGGCCGTACACCGCCTGGTGGTTGCGCGGGAACCCGGTGCTCGACGGCCGCCGCCCCGCCGGTCTGCTGGCGTCGGGCGGAGACCCCCTCCTGCGGGGCCTGTACGACGAGGCGGACGCGACCGGGTTCGACGACGAGCAGGTGCTGCGGGCGCTGGGGGTGCGGACGTCGGTGGCCGCGCTGCTGGAGGAGCCGGGCGGGGCGGCGGAACTCCTGGACCGCCTCGCGGACCCCTCCCGGCCGGTCACCGGGGACCAACTGCACGCCCTCTACAGCGCGTTGGCCGACCTGGACCCCGAACAGGTCACCCTGCCCGACGAGCTGCGGGCCGTGACCGACGGCCGGGTCGAGGTCGTGGACGCGGCCGACGCGGTGGTCGTCGACTCACCGGACCTGCTGCCGTTCACGCAGGGCGTCCCCCTGCTGCCGGTCCGCCCGTCCCGGGCCGCCGAACTGGCCGAACTCTTCCAGGTCCGCCGGCTGAGCGAGTCGGTGACGGGTTCCATGGACTCCGAGGGCACCGAGCACGACGTCCCCGAGCCGGTCCGCGTCCTGCTGGGCGCGAGCACCCCGTCCACGTACGTGGAGCACGAGGAGCTCGTCGTGGACGGCGTGGAGATCGACTGGCGCCTGACACACGACGGCGTCCTGCACGCGGCCACCCTGGAGGGCGTCGCCGCGGGCCTCGCCTGGGCGTCCCGCCAGTGGCCCCGCCGCTTCGAGGTGGCAGCCCTCCTGGAGGACCCGACCCGAACCCAGGAACTGGCGAGGGACCGCTGGTTCGACTGAGCCACGGGGGCCGCCCTGACGGACGGCCCCCGCTCGTGCTGTCAGTCCTCTTCGGTCTCGAGAAAGTAGTCGTATTTTTCCAGGTCCAGCGTCATGTCGGTCAGCTCCTTGACTCGCGCGGCGTGCTGCTCCGTCAGCGGATACACGTCGGCCAGCTGTTCCGGCGCCATCCCGAGGAGTTCTCCCCAGGCTTCCGCGCCCACCGCTGTGACGTCGGTGGACGAGAGCGGATGCTCGTCGTCCTTGGGGTAACAGGTGACAAGGAAGTACACGGTCACGGCGTCACCTTTCGGGTCGGATTTGCGGGCTTGGTCTGGGCTCCAGTATTCGCGTCGAACTCTCCGAGGTGCTTGCCGCGCTTGTTGTACTTCTCGACGGTGCCGTGCTGGGAGTCCCACTCGTAGATCTCCCCCGACTTGGGATCCTTCCAGCGCTTGCTTTACGCGGGCAAGGCCGACGGCAGCTTCGACAAGGCCCGCTCGATGTGGCCCGACAAGACCTGGGGCGGCATGCGGGTCCTGCCCGGCGGCGACTTCGACGGTGATGGCAAGAGCGATCTCGCCGCCATGACGACCGCGGGCGATCTACGCCTGTATGCGGGTGACGACACGGGCACGCTTGCGGCCGGCAGGACCTGGTGGCCCAAAATCTGACCGGGGGTCGCAAAAGATCAGTCCGGTCTCCTGCAACGCTTTACCCCGGTCGTGCATCTGACCCCACGAGCCGCCCAGGCTCCACGACCAGTCCCTGGGGGAACGCATGCGCATCCGCACCACCGTGGCCGCCGTCTCCGGCGGTCTCGTCCTCGCCGCCCTCGCCGTCCCGGTTGCTCAGGCCGACGGCGGGGGCCTGCACAAACCCACCGCCGCGGAGCGTTTCGGCGTCTCCAGAGCCGCGATGAGCGCCGCCGCGGACGACGTGGAACTGCCGGTCGTCTCCAAGGTGACGGTCAACGGCGGCAAGAGCATCGTGGCCGGCACGACGGGCGTCAAGACCTTCACCGTGTCGCTGACCGCCAGTCACTCCGCCGGTATCGAGGACGCGTACATCGACCTGTGGCACGGCCGGGACCGGGCCCATGTCGACGGCGTGTTCGCTCCGAACGAGCAGAACGCCACCTGCACCGCGGTCAGCACCACGACCTCGAACTGCAAGCTCACCATCACCGTCGACGTCACCCGCGAGCTGTACATGAACTCGCTGGCCGGCACCTGGCACGTGACGGCCGCCGCGATCGCCGCCGACGAGGCCGGCACCGACTACTGGAACGACTTCTACGGCACCCACAAGCTCCAGCGCCTCTCCAAGCTCACGGCCAACGCCGCCCCGGAGCCGGTGAAGAAGGGCAAGACCATCACGGTCACCGGGAAGCTGACCCGGGCCAACTGGGAGACCCGCAAGTACAACGGGCTACACGTCCCAGCCGGTGCAGCTGCAGTTCCGGAAGAAGGACTCCGACACCTACACGACCGTGAAGACGGTCAAGACCAACAACAAGGGCGACCTGAAGACCACGGTCAAGGCCACGGTCGACGGGTTCTTCCGCTGGAGCTTCGCGGGCACCTCCACCACCCCGGCCGTCAACGCCGCGGGTGACTTCATCGACGTCAAGTAGGTCGACGAGACGTAAAGCGCTGCGCATGTGCGGTCAAAATCACGCCCCACCCGTACAACCAGTCCCCTGAGTCACGGATCTACGGAGTGAGTCAGCAGACTCCCGAATCCTTCTCTCCTCATGGGGAACGCACATGCGCATACGCGCCCTCGTCCTCGCCGCCTCCGGCGCCGTGGCCCTCTCCGCCCTCGCCGTGCCGTCCGCCTCGGCCGCCACGGCCGGGCCCGCCGTCACCTTCTCCAACCTGAAGGTCAACAGCGGCAAGAACATCGTGGTCGGCACGACGTCGATGGTCACGGTTTCCGCGACCTACACCGTGACCAAGCCCGCGAACCTGAGCGCGAGCTCCTTCCAGACCGGCCCGGTCCTCTACCGCGGCGCCACCCTCGGCCTGGACTCCGACGACCTGCTCGGCGGTGACGAGCCGGGTACTTGCACGGCGTCCTCCTCGACGGTCCTGAAGTGCTCAGCGAAGATCCAGTTCCGCCCCAAGGGCTCCGACGAGGACGGCGACCTGCGCAGCAGTGAGGCCGGCACCTGGAAGCTGGGCGCCCTCGCGGTCAACAACGCCGGCGGCATGACCTGGCAGGGCGGCCTCGGCACCACTCACCTCCAGCGCCGGGCCACCCTCACCACCGACGCCTCCCCGGAGCCGGTGAAGAAGGGGAAGACCATCACCGTCACGGGCAAGCTGGCTCGCGCCAACTGGGACACCAACAAGTACGCCGGTTACGCGACCCAGCCGGTGAAGCTGCAGTTCCGCAAGAAGGGCAGCAGCACCTACACGACCCTCAAGACCATCAAGACGTCGTCCACGGGCACGCTGAAGACGACGACCACGGCGACGGCCGACGGTTACTACCGCTACAGCTTCGCGGGCACGACGACCACGTCGTCCGTGAGCGCGGCGGGCGACTTCGTCGACGTCCAGTAGGACCCGGCACTAAGCGGTACCGCGGCGGTCGACCCACCTCCACAGGAGTTCCAGGGCGGCCGCCGCCACCACCGAGATGCCGACCGCGATCCACGGCATCGTCAGTCCCACCAGCTTCAGCGCGAAGAAGTCCTGGAGCCAGGGCACGGCCAGGACCAGGACGAAGCCGAGGCCCATCGCCGCGACCAGTGCGAGACGCCACCAGGTGTAGGGGCGGGCGATGATCGCCAGCACCCACATCGAGATCAGGAACAGGGTCAGGGTCGCCGCGCTGGTCTCCGCGTCCAAAGCGCCGCTCCCGGTGTAGTGGTGACGGGCGATCAGGTACGTCACGAAGGTCGCGACCGCCGCGACCACCCCGCCGGGGATCGAGTACCGCATCACCCGCCGTACGAAGTGCGGTTGCGCCCGTTCCTTGTTGGGGGCCAGGGCCAGGAAGAAGGCCGGGACGCCGATCGTCAGCGTCGACAGCAGGGTCAGGTGCCGGGGCAGGAAGGGGTACTCCACCTGCCAGCACACCACGAGGACGGCCAGCAGCACCGAGTACACGGTCTTGACGAGGAACAGGGTCGCGACCCGGGTGATGTTGCCGATCACCCGCCGGCCCTCCGCCACCACCGACGGCAGCGTCGCGAAGCTGTTGTTCAGCAGCACGATCTGCGCGACCGCCCGCGTGGCCTCAGAGCCGGAGCCCATCGCCACCCCGATGTCGGCGTCCTTGAGGGCGAGCACGTCGTTGACCCCGTCGCCGGTCATCGCGACCGTGTGCCCGCGTGACTGCAGGGCCCCCACCATGTCCCGCTTCTGCTGCGGGGTGACCCGCCCGAACACCGTGCCCTCGTCGAGCGCCTTCCCCATCCCGTCCGGGTCGGCAGGCAGCTCACGGGCGTCCACCGTGCTGCCGTTCAGCCCCAGTTTGGCCGCCACCGCCCCGACCGACACGGCGTTGTCCCCGGAGACGACCTTGGCGCGGACGTCCTGCTCGGCGAAGTACCGCAGGGTGTCGGCCGCGTCGGGCCGCAGCCGCTGCTCCAGTACGACGAGGGCGGTCGGCCGCGCTCCCCGGGCGACCTCGGGATCGTCGAGGCCACGGGAGGCGCGGGCCAGCAACAGCACGCGCAGTCCCTGTTCGTTGAGCCGTCCGGTCTCGGCGAGGGCGGGGTCGCCGGGCGACAGGAGCACGTCCGGCGCCCCCAGCAGCCAGGTGCTGGACTCGCCGTCGTCCTGGCTGAAGGTGGCCCCGCTGTACTTGCGGGCCGAGGAGAAGGGCAGCGACTCGGTGCAGCGCCACTCCTGGACGTCCGGGTAGACGTCGATGATCGCCTGGAGGGAGGCGTTCGGCCGCGGGTCCGACTCGCCGAGGGCGCCCAGCACCTTGCGTACGTACGCCTCGTCGGCGCCCTGAAGCGGCCTGAGCTCGGTGACGTCCATGCCGCCCTCGGTGAGGGTGCCGGTCTTGTCGAGGCAGACCGTGTCGACGCGGGCGAGGCCCTCGATGGCCGGGAGTTCCTGGACGAGGGCCTGTTTCCGGCCAAGCCGGATGACGCCGATGGCGAAGGCGACGGAGGTGAGGAGGACGAGTCCCTCCGGGACCATCGGCACGATGCCGCCGACCGTGCGGGCGATCGAGTCCTTGAGGTCGTTGTCCTTCACGAACAGCTGGCTGACGACCAGGCCGATCGCGGTCGGGACCATCATCCACGTCACGTACTTGAGGATCGTGGAGATGCCGGAGCGCAGCTCGGAGTGGACCAGGGTGAAGCGGGAGGCCTCCTCGGCGAGCTGGGCGGCGTAGGCCTCGCGGCCGACCTTGGTCGCGGTGAAGGCGCCGCCGCCGGCGACCACGAAGCTTCCGGACATCACCTGGTCGCCGGGGCGCTTGACCACCGGGTCGGCCTCGCCGGTCAGCAGCGACTCGTCGATCTCCAGGCCGTCGGCCTCCGCGACCACCCCGTCGACCACGGCCTTGTCGCCGGGCCCGATCTCGATGAGGTCGTCGAGGACGATCTCGGAGGTGCCGACCGCGGTCGCGGTGCCGTCCCGCCGTACGGTCGGCCTCGCCTCACCGATCACCGCGAGCGAGTCGAGGGTCTTCTTCGCCCGCCACTCCTGGACGATGCCGATCCCGGTGTTGGCGAGGATGACGTATCCGAACAGGCTGTCCTGGAACGGTGCGACGAACAGCATCACCAGCCAGAGCACACCGATGATCGCGTTGAAGCGGGTGAAGACGTTCGCCCGGACGATCTCCGCCAGGGTCCGGCTGCTGCGCACCGGCACGTCGTTGACCTGGCCGCGCGCCACCCGTTCGGCGACCTCGGCCGCGGTCAGCCCGGTCACCGCCCGGGACGGGGCCGTCGTGCGGTCGAGTTCGGCGCCCGCGTCGATGTGGGTCATGCATTCGACGGTACGTGCGGTTTTGCGGCTTCACCCGCCGAGTGACCGGAAGTTCAGACCTGGGGAGGAGACGGGAACGGGCGAATGATGCCGTGGTACTAGGGGGCGCTCGTCACTCGGCATCAAGGGTGCCGGGTGCGTCACCGGCGGCCGAGTTCCGGATCGCTGCCTCCCGTTTGCGCACGTACCAGGTCCCGTAGATCCCGAGCACACCCCCGGCCAGGCAGGTCCACAGCCACCAGGTGTGACCGTGGTCCGCGAACCAGCCGTAGAAGGGAAGCTGCACGAGGAAGAGGACGAACCAGAGGATCGTGCCACCGGTGACGGTGGCGACCACGGGGCCCTCCAGGGGCTCCGGCGCCTCGTGCTTGAGGGGTCCCGAGAAAAATCCGGCCATGGGGACAGCTTACGAGGCGATCACATCTACGCGCGGAGATGGCCCCTCCGGCTTTATACGTTCATACTGAAACGGTTTGTGTCTGTCCACTTCTGCTCGTAGGAACATCCAATGCCGACCGCCCTCGACCGCTACTTCAAGATCTCCGAACGGGGCAGCACCCTGCCGCGCGAGATCCGGGGCGGCTTCGCCACGTTCTTCGCGATGGCCTACATCATCGTGCTGAACCCGATCATCCTCGGCAGCGCCAAGGACATGTACGGCCATCAGCTGGACAACGGCCAGCTCGTCACCGCGACCGCCGTGACCGCGGCCTTCACCACGCTCCTCATGGGCGTGATCGGCAACGTCCCGATCGCCCTGGCGGCCGGCCTCGGCGTGAACTCGGTCGTCGCCCTCCAGCTGGCACCCCGGATGTCCTGGCCGGACGCGATGGGCATGGTGGTCCTGGCGGGCTTCATCGTGATGCTGCTCGTCGCCACGGGCCTGCGCGAGCGCGTGATGAACGCGGTGCCGTTCGGCCTGCGCAAGGCGATCTCCATCGGTATCGGCCTGTTCATCATGCTGATCGGGCTCGTGGACTCCGGCTTCGTCTCCCGCATCCCGGACGCCGCCCAGACCACCGTCCCGCTCCAGCTCGGCAGCGACGGCCACCTCAACGGCTGGCCGGTCCTGGTCTTCATCCTGGGCGCCCTGCTCACCCTCGCGCTCATCGTCCGCAAGGTCTCCGGCGCGATCCTGATCTCGATCGTCACCATGACGGTCCTCGCGGTGATCATCGAGGCCGTCGCCAAGGTCCCGTCCTGGGGCCTGACGACCCCGAAGTGGCCCGGCAACCCGGTCGCCACCCCCGACTTCGGCCTGCTCGGCAAGGTCAGCCTCTTCGGCGGCTTCGACAAGGTCGGCGTGCTGACCGGCATCCTCTTCGTCTTCACGGTCCTGCTGTCGTGTTTCTTCGACGCGATGGGCACGATCATGGGCGTCTCCGACGAGGCCAAGCTCACCGACGCCCAGGGGCAGATGCCCGGCATCAACAAGGTCCTGTTCGTCGACGGCCTGGCGGTCGCCGCGGGCGGTGCCAGCTCGTCCTCCGCCACCACGGCCTTCGTGGAGTCCACGGCCGGTGTCGGCGAGGGCGCCCGCACCGGTTTCGCCAACCTGGTCACCGGCGGCCTCTTCACCGTGGCCCTCTTCCTGACACCCGTCGCCACCATGGTCCCGTCCCAGGCCGCGACCCCCGCGCTGCTCGCGGTGGGCTTCATGATCCTGGCGAACTCGGTCCAGGACATCGACTGGGCCGACTGGACCATCGCGATCCCGGCCTTCGTCACCATGGTGATGATGCCGTTCACCTACTCGATCACCAACGGCATCGGCATGGGCTTCATCACCTTCGTGGTGCTGCGCCTGGCGGCCGGACGGGGGCGGGAGGTTCCGGTTCCGATGTACGTCGTCGCGGCGGTGTTCGGCTTCTACTACCTGATGCCGGCGCTGGGTCTCACGTGATCCCTCACGTCACCCCGTAGAACTTCTCGGTCTCGTCGACGGCGGTCTGGAACCGCTCGTCGAAGTCGCCCCGGATGAGCGTTCGGATCACATAGTCCTGGACGCTCATCCCCCTTTTGGCCGCATGGTCCCGGAGCCGCTCGAGCAGCTCCCCGTCTATCCGCAGGCTGAGCACGCTGGTCCCCATGGAGACGAGGGTCGCCGCCCGCGGTGGGCGGCGTTCACATTCCGCTGTCGACTCACTCGTACGGGTGAAGATCGGGTTTCCGTGGCCGGAGTCACGGGAATCCGCGCGCACGCCAGCTTGTTTAGCGAGAGTAATGAGTTACGCTAAAGAGATGCCGGACCTTACCCATGGCGACGACGCTGCCGCCGTGAACTCCCTGCGATCAGCCGTGATGCGACTGTCCCGTCGGCTCAAGCACCAGCGCGTCGACGAGTCGCTGAGCCCCACCGAGATGTCGGTCCTGGGCACCCTCTCGATCTGCGGCAAGGCCACCCCGGGCGAACTCGCCCGCAAGGAGCACGTCCAGCCGCCGTCGATGACCCGCATCGTGGCACTCCTGGAGGCCAAGGGACTGGTCCGGCTGGAGCCGCACCCCGAGGACCGGCGCCAGAAGGTCGTCACGAAGACCGAGCAGGCCGAGGCCATGCTCGCGGAGTCCCGCGCCAAGCGGAACGCCTTCCTGGCCGCCCTGGTCGACGGTCTCGACGAGGACGAGTGGGCGAAACTGCGCGAAGCCGCCCCCGTGCTGGAGAAACTCGCACACCTGTAAGCCGCGAAGAGGAGGCGAACGCACTTTGAGTACGGGACCCGGAGCACCTTCCGCCCCCGCACCGATCCCTTCTACCTCTGTGTCCCGCAAGTCGTCGATGTTCAGCTCGCTGAAGGTCAGGAACTACCGCCTGTTCTTCGCCGGCCAGGTCGTCTCGAACATCGGCACCTGGATGCAGCGCATCGCCCAGGACTGGCTGGTGCTCAGCCTCACCGGCTCCGCCACCGCCGTCGGCGTCACGACGGCCCTGCAGTTCCTGCCGATGCTGCTCTTCGGCCTCTACGGCGGTGTCCTGGTCGACCGGCTGCCCAAGCGCCGCGCACTGCTGTTCACGCAGTCCGCCATGGGCGCCACCGGCGTCGCGCTCGCCGTCCTCACCCTGAGCGGTCACGTCCAGGTCTGGCACGTCTACCTCGCCGCCTTCGCCGTGGGCCTCGCGACGGTCGTCGACAACCCGGCCCGCCAGTCGTTCGTCTCCGAGATGGTCGGCCCCGACCAGCTCCAGAACGCGGTCAGCCTGAACTCCGCCAACTTCCAGTCCGCCCGCCTGATCGGCCCCGCCGTCGCCGGAGTCATGATCACCGGCGTGGGCACCGGCTGGGCGTTCCTCGCCAACGGCCTGTCCTTCGTCGCCCCGCTCGTCGGCCTGCTGATGATGCGGGCGCGCGAGCTGCACGTCGTCGAGCGCGCCCCGCGCGGCAAGGGACAGCTGCGGGAGGGACTCCACTACGTGGCCGGGCGGCCGGAGCTGAT
This sequence comes from Streptomyces sp. SAI-135, assembly GCF_029893805.1. Lineage (NCBI taxonomy): Bacteria > Bacillati > Actinomycetota > Actinomycetes > Kitasatosporales > Streptomycetaceae > Streptomyces > Streptomyces sp. SAI-135. The sequence goes on along the minus strand of NZ_JARXYP010000002.1, from coordinate 4,234,512 downwards.
CTGGACCATCGTTCTGGTCGGGTTCGTGTCCACCTTCGGCTTCAACTTCCCCGTCTACCTCTCCGCCTTCGCCGACGACGTCTTCCACGCCGGCGCGGGCTCCTACAGCCTCTTCAACACCGTGATGGCGGTCGGCTCGCTGGCCGGCGCCCTGCTCGCGGCCCGGCGCGGCACCGCCCGGATGCGGGTGCTCGTCGTGGGCGCGGTGGCCTTCGGCGCGCTGGAGATCGTGGCCGCCCTCGCCCCCTCGCTGTGGCTGTTCGCCCTGCTCATGGCCCCGATCGGGATGTTCGGCATGACGGTCAACGTCACCGCGAACACCAGCGTCCAGATGGGCACCGACCCGGCCATGCGGGGCCGCGTGATGGCCCTGTACATGATGGTGTTCATGGGCGGCTCCCCGATCGGCGCGCCGATCGCGGGCTGGATCACCGACGCGTACGGCGTCCGCGCGGGCCTCGCGGCCGGCGGCGTGATCGCCGCGCTGGCGGCCGTGACGATCGGCCTGGTCCTGGCCCGCGTCGGCAACCTGCGGCTGTCCGTCGGCTGGAACCGTGGCCACCCGCACGTCCGGTTCGTGCCGCGCGAGGCACAGGAACAGCTGGCGCCCGCGGCCTGAGCCCTACGGCAGGACGCGCATGGCCAGCACCTGGCCCGGCCAGTCGTTGTCCGCCCCGGCGGTGTACGTCTCCGTCGGGGCGAAGCCGTTGGCCTCGTAGTAGGCCACCAGCTTGCCGTCGTCGCCCGCGTAGCAGTCCACCCGCAGCAGGGCGACGCCCGCGCGCCGGGTCTCCTCGGCGGCGTGCGCGAGCAGGGCGCTGCCGATGCCGTGGCCCTTGAAGCGGCGGTCGGAGGCCAGCCAGTGGATGTACCGCTCGGGCTCGCCGGGTGGCGGGAGATGATCCAGGTAGGCGCCGGGCGCGTCGGTGATCGTGAGGGTCGCGGCCGGTACGCCGTCGGCCTCGGCGATGTACACGCTGCCCTCGTCGACGTACCGGGCGACGGACTCCACCGTGCCCGGGCTCAGGGACAGCGGCCGGGTTCCCCACTGGCCGGGGCGCCCCTGCGCGACCAGCCACTCCACGCAGCTGTCGAGCATGTCGAGGATCACGGGTATGTCGTCGGGGCCGCCGTCCCTGATGGTGATCTCCATGCCGTCATGATGACAGGCTGGCCCTCATGAGACTCTTCGCCGCGGTGCTGCCTCCGCACGACGTCACCGAGGAACTCGCCGCAGTGGTGGCCGAGTTGAGGAAGCAGCCCGGCGCGCAGACGCTGCGCTGGACCGGCGTCCCGGGCTGGCACTTCACGCTCGCCTTCTACGGCGAGGTCGACGACGACGTCGTGCCGGCGCTGTCGGAGCGGCTGGAGCGGGCGGCCCGGCGGACCGACCGCTTCCCGCTGGCCGTGCAAGGCGGTGGACAGTTCGGGCACGGGCGGGCGCTGTGGGCGGGGGCCTCCGGCGAGCCGGCGCAGCTGAGGCTGCTCGCCGAGCGGGCGGAGGCGGCCGGGCGCAAGGCCGGGGTCGAGATGGGGGAGCACCGGCGGTACAAGGCGCACCTGACCGTGGCCCGCAGTCGGGAGGCGGTGGATGTGCGGCCGTGCCTGTCGGTACTGGACGGCTTCACGAGCCGCGCCTGGACCGTCGACGAGCTGGCGCTGGTCCGGAGCAACCTGCCGACGTCGGGGGTGCCGGGTGAGCAGCCCCGCTACGAGGTGGTCGGGCGCTGGGCGCTCGGCGGGGCCGGTTAGGCTCGACACGTGGACCCGAAGACGCGGAACCGGATCATGGCCGGTGTGCTGGTGATGATGTTCGTCGTTGTGGCGTTGGCCGCGGCGCTCGGCAGGTAGGGGAACTGCGGCCGGCCGTCGGGCCGCGGGCCCGTCGTGGCTGGTCGCGCAGTTCCCCGCGCCCCTGAAGGCCTTGCGTCACCCTGCGTTTACCAGGCGAAGGCTTCCGGGGAGGGCCCCGGACCCGGGAAGATCTCGTCCAGGCCCGCCAGGACCTCCTCGCCCAGCTCCAGCTCGACCGCCCGGATCGCCGACTCCAGCTGTTCCGCGGTGCGCGGGCCGACGATCGGGCCCGTGACGCCGGGGCGGGTCAGCAGCCACGCCAGGGCCGCCTCGCCGGGCTCCAGACCGTGCTTCTCCAGGAGATCCTCGTACGCCTGGATCTGGGCGCGCTTGGCCGGATCGGCGAGGGTGTCCGCGGCCCGGCCGGAGGCGCGGCGGCCGCCCTGGACCTCCTTCTTGATGACCCCGCCGAGGAGACCGCCGTGCAGCGGGGACCAGGGGATCACGCCCAGGCCGTACTCCTGGGCGGCCGGGATGACCTCCATCTCGGCGCGCCGTTCGGCGAGGTTGTAGAGGCACTGCTCGCTGACCAGGCCGATGGTGCCGCCCCGCCGGGCGGCGATCTCGTTGGCCTGGGCGATCTTGTAGCCGGGGAAGTTGGAGGACCCGACGTAGAGGATCTTGCCCTGCTGGACCAGGGTGTCGATCGCCTGCCAGATCTCCTCGAAGGGAGTGGCGCGGTCGACGTGGTGGAACTGGTAGATGTCGATGTAGTCGGTCTGAAGGCGCTTGAGCGAGGCGTCGACGGCCCGGCGGATGTTCACCGCGGAGAGCTTGTCGTGGTTGGGCCAGGCCTCGCCGTCCGCGCCCATGTTGCCGTAGACCTTGGTGGCGAGGACCACCTTGTCGCGGTGGGCGGCGCTCTTCGCGAACCAGCTGCCGATGATCTCTTCGGTACGGCCCTTGTTCTCGCCCCAGCCATACACGTTGGCGGTGTCGAAGTAGTTGATCCCCGCGTCGAGAGCCGAGTCCATGATGGCGTGGGAGTCGGCCTCGTCGGTCTGCGGGCCGAAGTTCATGGTGCCGAGGACGAGTCGGCTGACCTTGAGTCCGGTGCGTCCGAGCTGCGTGTACTTCATGGAGGTCAAGCCAACGCCTTGGAGTGGACTCCAGGCAAGCGCCCCGCCCCCGGCCGCCCCCGACGCCTGGGCGGTGCGGCGGGGCCGACATATCGGGTGTCGGCCTGCCCGAAATGCTTAAAGCGATCCTTTCAGGCGAAGTCGTGTGTTCCGTCGTAACTGCATGAGAAAGCCCCGGAATGAACGCGTTGACGCTGGGCTTATTTATGGTTAACTTATGGATGATCTTTGGTAATTTTGTGCTCGCGGGGGGAGCGGCTTTCGGCATGGAAATGCCGCGCCCGAAAGGAGGGTGCGGTGTTTTTCCGCGCTCGGAAACTATTTCTTGCCGGACTCGCCGTTGTCATGGGGGCGGGTATAGGTATTTCTATGGCGGTGGCCGATGATTCCTCGGCTGTCGCTGTCGATACTCCGCCCAGTGCGGTGGAGCAGTTCTCCTATCCCGGGGCGGCGGGCATTCTCGCCTCGGAGGGCATTCAGCTGAAAAAGGGTGACGGGCACATCCTGCTCGCCACCTGTGACGGCACCGCCGACCAGATCAGGGTCTACACCGTGGCGGACAGCACGGTGGGCCGCAGGGGCGACTACTGCTTCAGGGCTACGGCCGCCTCGGGCTGGCTGACGCTCGAACTCCCCCGGGTCTTCGCCCTGGAGACCGGCGACCACCCGATCAGCGCCGACCTCACCGCGAATGGCGCCACGACCACCGTGAACGTGGACGAGGGCGGCTTCGAGAGCGTCGGCGAGGGCACCGTGGGCGGCGCCCGTTCCGTGCTCGTCGAGATCCGTGTCACCGGCTGACCCGCTGTGCCCAGCATCAAGGAATCGAGAAACGTGACCTCTCTGCGTTCTTCCGCGGGCGCCGCCGTGGTGGCGGCCGTCGCCGCCGCCACGGCCCTGACCGCCGCTCCCGCGCACGCCGTCGTCGGCGGTCCGGTCGCCACCGGCTCCTACGCCTTCACCGCCCGCGTGTCCCTCGGTGCCGACGACACGGCCCGCGCGTGCAGCGGTGCCCTCGTCGCCTCCAACTGGATCCTCACCGCGGCCAGTTGCTTCGCCGCCGACGTGGAGGTGCCCACCGTCGCCGCGGGCAAGCCCGCCCTGTCGGCCACCGCCACCGTCGCGGGCAAGACCAGCGCCGTGGTCCAGCTGGTACCGCGGGCCGGCCGTGACCTGGTCCTGGCCCGCCTCGCCCGCCCGGTCACCGGAGTCACCCCCGTGACAGTGGCGACCACCGCCCCCGCCGCGGGCGACCAGCTCCGCGCGGTCGGATACGGCCGCACCGCCGGCGACTGGCTGACTGCCACCGCGCACAGCACGGCCTTCGCGGTGGACACGGTCGGCACCGACGACCTCACCATCACCGGCCAGAACGGTGCCCTGTGCCAGGGCGACACCGGTGCCCCCCTGCTGCGTGAGACGAACGGCACCGCCGAACTGGTCGGCGTCGGCAGCCGGTCCTGGCAGGGCGGCTGCCTGGGCGAGACGGAGACCCGCACCGGGGCGATCGCCGCCCGCTCCGACGACCTGGCCTCCTGGGTCTCCGCCACGACGGGCCCCGCGCCGGTCACCGACTTCAACTGCGACGGCGTCGAGGACATCGCGGTCTCCGACCCCAAGGCCACCGTCGGCGGTGACGCCAAGGCGGGGCTCGTGCGGGTCGTGTACGGCGGCGGCAAGGGCACCGCCGAGATCAACCAGGACCTCGACTGGGTGTCCGGCGCCGCCGAGGCCGGTGACGCGTTCGGCACGGCCATCGCCACCCTCGACTACGACGAGGACGGCTGCACCGACCTGGTCGTCGGCACCCCCGGCGAGGACCTCGACTCCGCCACCGACGCCGGCATGGTCGACATCCTGCACGGCGCGACCGGCGGCCTCGGCACCGGCGCCAAGAAGGACACCCACTTCGAGCAGGGCGCGGGCACCGGCTCGCTGGCCGCCTCCGGCAGCGAGAGCGGCGACCGCCTGGGCTACGCGCTGGCCGCGGGCAACACCGCCGCGGGCGAGCCGTTCGTCGTCATGGGTGTGCCCGGCGAGGCGCTGGGATCCATCGCCAAGGCCGGCAGCGCGATCTACCTGCACGGCACCACCAACATCGCGATCAACCAGGAGGCCACGGGGGTGAGCGGCGCGGCCGAGGCGAACGACGAGTTCGGCACCAGCGTCGCCGCCGACTCCAACCACATCGCCATCGGCGCGCCCGGCGACGCCATCGGCTCCGACGCCGACGCCGGCAACCTCGCCGTCTTCTCGCACACGCTGAACTCCGAGAACCGCCCGACCCCGCGCTTCGGCCTGGACCAGGACCTCGACACCGTCTCCGGCGGTGCCGAAGCCGGTGACTTGTTCGGCCAGTCCCTGGCCCTCGTGCCCTACCGTCCCTCGGGGGCCGCGGCGGCCACGGAATCCATCCTCGCGGTCGGCGCGCCCGGCGAGGCGCTCAGCGTCGACGGTGCGGCCAAGGCAGAGGCAGGCCTGGTGCTGACCTTCCGGATCACCGCAGCCGGGGCCTACACCCAGCTGAACGGCTACTCCTCGGGCACCGGTGACGACGACGTCTCCGGCACCTCCGAGGCCGGTGACCACTTCGGCGCTGCCCTGACCGCCATCAACACCACGCCGGGCGCGGTCAGTACCACCGCCACGATGAAGCTCGCCGTCGGCATCCCCGACGAGGCCATCGGCACCACCGCGAGCGCGGGCGGCATCAGCACGTTCTCCCTGTTGGGCACGCCCGGTGCCAACGACCGCTGGATCGAGGCCGGCGACGGCGACGGCATCCCCGGCACCCCGGGCGCCGGCCAGCAGCTCGGCAGCAGCCTCCACTACACGGGCACGAGCCTGTACGTCGGCATGCCCAACGGCCCGTCCACGTACGGCGCCCTGCACGCCCTGCCCCTGTCCAACGTGACCGCCGGCGGCACCGTCGCCGCGGTCACGACGTACCAGCCGGGCGCCGGCGGTCTCCCGGCCGCGGGCGTCGATTTCGGATACGCGGCCCGATAGAGCGGAGCGGAAAAGCAACCCGGTTCATCGCGATGTCCCGCGCTGTCACACTGTCCGGATGAATTCCGAATTCTATCCGGATGTGGTGGAGGCCGGCGGTATGGCCGCCGCCCTCCACCGATCGGCGACCGCCCTCGGAATCCCTCTCGTTCTCGTCCCCGGACGAGCGGGCTCACCCGATTCGGTCGGTGTGGCCACCACGGCACGAGGCAGGCTCCCCATGGAGGTGTTCCCGCGCACGGAGAGCCGTGCCTTCCAGATCGTCGGCCGGGCCGGGGGCGTGGACATCGTCACAGGGGTGACACGGGAGCTTCGGGACGTCGTCGAGGCGGGTGCGGCCTGGGGAGGGGGCGAGAGCATGTCGCGGATGAAGGAGGCTCTGCCCTTCCTGTGGGTCGACCCGATCGCCGGGGCCCATGAGCGCGGGCCCGCCGCGGCGGTGGAGGCACAGTGGGAGCTGCTGCGTGAGAAGGCGGCCCAGACGCCGGGCTTCCCGGAGTTCGGCCTGCTGGTGGAGGCGGCGTACGCGGAACCCCGGCTGCGTCGGCTCTTCCCGTTCACCAGCCACTGGACGGTCGCCTTCAGCTCCTGCACCGGGCGCCCGTACCACGACGAGGTCGCGATCAGCCCGGTGTACGGCGGCGGGCGGTACATCGTCCTGCGCCACCCGAACACCGGCGCGTACGGCGAGGTTCCCACGGTGGCGGAGGCGGTGGCGCTCGCGCTCGCGCACCTCCCGGACTCCGTCGGCCCGGCCGTCGCGGGCTTCACCGGCAGGCCCGACTGAGTTTCGCGCGCCCCTGCCTTTCCGGGCCGCTGGGACAGGTGGCCCGCATTTCCTGTACGCCATTTCCATGCCCATTTGACGAACTGAGGAAATCAATGCACCGAAAGCGCCCCGGATATTCCGGGAAACGCAGACGTATAGCCGGTTCCCTGGCCATGGCCGTGCTGGCCGGTGTGCTGGCCGCGTATCCGGCCGCCGCCGACGACACGGCTGACGGCACCGTCGTGCCGATATCCCGCACGATCCGGCAGCAGGTGGTCGACATCTGGGCCACCGGGGGCACCGAGGTGCGCTCGGCCGCCGAGACTGCGCTGGCCGGCGACGCCGACGACATCGCCGCGTTCCTCATGACCTACGGCGACCAGCAGATCCAGGACTACCGGGTCGAGGCGGCCCAACTGGCCGGAATGGGCGGGGAGAACACGCTCGCCGCCGTCCGCACCGCACTGACCGGCAGCGAGGGCGATCTCGCGCGCTTCATGAAGTCGGGCTGGCAGGAACCCCTGGAGCAGGACCAGCGGGTGCTCGTCGCCCGGGTCATCGACGCGGGCGGCCCCGAGGTCCAGGAACGCGGACGGACGGCCCTGGCCGGTACCGCCGAGGACATCCAGACCTTCCTGGACACGGGCCTGCCCGAGGCCCAGGAGCAGGACGACCGGGTCCTGGCCGCCCAGATCATCGCCGCAGGCGGCACCAATGTGCGCTCCGCCGGGCGGCTCGCGCTGAGCGGCACCGTCGACGACGTACGGGAGTTCCTGGACGTCGGCCAGTTCGTCGCCCGCAACCGCGACCAGGAGTACGCGAGCATCGCGCAGCTCGCCGACCAGGCGGAGCGGGCCGGCAAGCTCGCCGCCGCCGAGACTGCGAAGGCCGAGGACGCCTCCGCCGAGGCCGTCGAGGCCGCCGCGCAGGCCAAGAAGGCCGCACAGGAGGCGGCAGCCGAGGCCGAGGCCACCAAGGAGGACACCGCTGACGCGGCACGCGCCGCGAACCGGGCAGCCAGCGCCGCGTCGGGGGCGGCGAAGGCCGCACAGCGGGCCATCTCCGCGGCCAACTCCGCTGAACAGTCCGCGCGGACGGCGGCGGCAGCGGCCGCGCAGGCGGCGGCAGCGGCGGTCAACGCCGCCAACGCGGCCTCCGACGCACGCAACGCCGCGGCAGCCGCCTCGACGGACGCCGCCAACGCGGACGCGGCGCGGAAGGCCGCCACCAAGGCCAGTGACGCGGCCAAGGGCGCCGACCGGGCGGCCGACGCCGCCGACCAGGCCGTGAAGGCCGCCACCGCCGCCGGTGACGCCGCCAGATCCGCCGCCAGTGCGGGCAGCAACGCCGCCGCGGCGGCCGACGCGGCCGTACAGGCGAGCCAGTACGCTGCGGCGGGCAGCTCCGCGGCCGCCAACGCCCGGGCCGCCGCGGCCTCCGCGCACCGGCAGGCCGCCGAGGCCAACCGGGCCGCCGGCCAGGCCGAATCGCTGGCCCGCAAAGCAGCCACGGCCGCCGCGGCCGCCCGCGACGCGGCTCGCTCGGCCGCCGGGCACGCCAGGAAGGCGGCGACGGCGGCGCAGCAGGCCGCCGACAGCGCGGTCGACGCGGCCACCGCAGCCGCGAAGGCCACCGCCCATGCCGACGCGGCCACGGAGGCCGCCAACGCCGCCACGCAGGCCGCCGAGCAGGCCGAGAACGTCTACACGCTGGCCCGCGAGGTCGAGACGGAGGAACTCCTCGGCCGGACCAACGCCGGCATCGAGAACGCCCGCGACCTCAAGGCCCAGGAGACGGCGGACAAGGAGAAGCGCGCACAGGAGGCCGCCGAGACGGCCGAACGGCAGCGCACGGCGGAGGAGTTGGCGCAGCAGGCCCAGGCCGGCACCGACGACGAGGAGATCGCCCGGCAGGGCCGGCAGCTCGCCCTGCTCGACATGAAGGACGGCAAGTCCTGGCTGCGCGCCGCCGCCGAGGAGGCGCTGGGCGAGGACGCCGCCGGAGTCGTCGCCTACGTGCGCACCGGCCGCACCGAGGCCCAGCAGCAGGACGAGCGCGCGGATGTGGAGCGCCTCGCCGAGGAGAGCTCCGTCAAGGAGGTCCGCGACGCGGCCGAGACGGCGCTCGACGGCGGCGCCGCCACCGTCAGCGCCTTCCTGCGGGTGGGCCAGTACGAGGCCGGCCGGGAGGCTTTCCGGATCGCGGTCGCCCAGGCGGCCGACACCGGAGGCCCCAACGTCCGGGACAAGGCGCGCGCGGCACTGGGCGCCGGGACGACCGACGCCTACCGCACCTTCCTCACCAGTACCCTCGCGGAGGCCCAGTACCAGGACGACCGGGTGACCGCCGCCCAGCTGGTCGACAGCGGCGACCCGGAGGTCAGCTCCGCCGCGCGCATCGCCCTGGAGGGCCCCACCGACCTCCTGCACCGGTTCGTGGTGTCCGGCCGGTTCACCGCGCAGCGCAAGGACCTCCTGGCGCTGACCCACCAGTTGCAGGTGCAGCAGCTCGTGGCCGAGGCCGCCCAGGTCGCCGCGAAGGCGCAGCACGACGCCGCGGCGGCCCAGGCCACCGCGGCGACGGCCCGCAAGGCATCGGCCGAGGCCCAGGAGTGGGCGGCGAAGGCACAGGAGTCCGCCGACAAGGCGGATGCCTACTCCACCCAGGCGGACCAGTACGCCAAGGACGCCGAGGCGTCCGCGGCGCGGGCGGCGGAGTCCGCGAAGACCGCGCGTGCCGCGGCCGACCGGGCCGACGCGGCCGCGAGCAACGCCGCCAGGTCGGCCAGCGACGCGACCGTGTCCGCGGAACTCGCCCAGACCTCCGCGTCCTCGGCGTGGGCCTCGGCCACCCAGGCCCAGGTCTCCGCGGAGCGGGCCGGCAAGAGCGCCACCGAGGCGGCCCAGGCCGCGACCGAGGCGTTCGTGGCCACGGTCCAGAAGTACCGCGAGGAGGAGGAGGCCCGCCGCCGCGCGGCCGTCGCCGCGAAGGAGGCTAAGGAGAAGGAAGGCGTCACGCCCGCCGAGCTCTACCGGTGCGGCATCCTCGGTTGCGAGGCGATCGAGAACCCCGGCCGCTGGTGCCAGCACCACGAGGCCTACTGCGACGTGCTCTCCCGGGGCCCCGCCTTCGAGGCGAGCATGAAGCAGCTCAACGACATCATCAACGCCGTCACCGGGCTCACCCAGCTGGAGAACTGCGCCCGCAAGGGCGATCTCGAAGCGTGCTGGGAGCTGAGCCGCGACGTCATCATGTCGTCCAAGTTCCGCATGCTGGGCGTCGCCTACCGGACCCTGCGGGCCCTGGAACGCGGCTGCACCCAGTGCTTCCTGCCCGGCACGCAGGTGCTCATGGCGGACGGCGGCACCGAGCCGATCGAGAAGGTCCAGGCCGGTGACCTGGTCCGGGCCACCGATCCGGCGACCGGCGAGACCGGGGCCCGGCGGGTCACGCGGCAGATCGTCACGCAGTACGACGACAAGTACCTTGCCGCGCTGACCATCCGGGGACCGACCGGCGAGGTCGACGATCTCTCGGCCACCTCTGAACACCCCTTCTGGAGCACCGACCTCCATGCCTGGGTGCCCGCGGAGGACCTGCGGCCCGGCGACACCCTGCGCACGGACACCGGTACGACCGCGACGGTTCTCGCCAACCGCGCCCATGTCCGCCAGAGCGCGACCTACAGCCTCACCGTGGCGGGGCTGCACTCGTTCTACGTCCTCGCCGGGCGGACGCCCGTCCTGGTCCACAACTCCGAGTGCAAGGTCCTGGTGCTCGGTCTGCGCGAGCACGTCGGGGACGAGACCACCCGTCTCGACGGGTACAACTTCATGGACCCCAAGTACGAGACCCCGCAGGCCTATCTGCCCGGAGGCATTCCGTACACCGGCTGGATGGCGGGCGTCGAAGACGTCATGCGGAGCAACGGCAAGATCGGCGTGAGCCTGAAGGGCTTCGACGGCCCGGGCGACGCCCCCACCTACCAGCAGAAGTTCGACCAGGCCGTGCGGAACGGGCAGGGCACGAACTGGAGGGCCACGGAGTGGGAGATGGCCCGGCTCGTGTACTGGAACCGCAGGGAGTACCTGGACTGGGACAACATCACCTTCTACGGCGACCTGGGTGAGGTCGTGAAGATCAACCCGCCCGGCTAGGAAAGCGGCGGGAAAGAGAGTCGGGGGACTCTCTCCGGGTGCCACGGGGCGACCTGGAGGGAGTCCGCCCGGCGCGGGCCCGATCGGCACAGAGGCCGCGCGTGAACGGAACATCGCTGAGGACGTGGCCGTGGGCCATCACTCGGGTGATCCGTCCGGGCAGGCGGAGGAGCGGGGGAGTGGCGGCTGCGGGCCGGTGTCCGGTCCTGCGCCGGCTGCCTCGCCGGCGCCATCGGGCGCCGGTCGCTCAGGTGGTGCCGTCGGAGGGGGGTTCGCTGTCCTGGGCGGGCTCCGCCTTCGTGTGGAGGACCTCGCGGGCCTGGTCCGCGGCGCGGGTGATGCTCTCGGAGACGAAGTCGAGGAAGCGGGCGATGTTCTCCAGCCGGACGGCGGCCGGGGTGTCCCTGCCGAGGACGCCCACGCCCTGTCGTGCGGTCTCGGCGAGCTGTATGGTGCCGCGGGCGCTGGCGATCATGGACTGGTACCAGACGTCGTCGTCGGCCACATAGCGTTCGCGGCGCCGGTCGTCGCGTTCACGGCGCACCAGGCCCTGGTTCTCGAGGTAGCTGATGGCCTTGGAGATGGACGCCGGGCTGACCTGGAGGCGCTGGGCGAGTTCGGCGGCGGTCATGCTGCCGGTGTCGCTCGTGTAGAGGCAGGTCATCACCCGCGCCATCATCTTGGGCGCGCCGGTCTGCATGAGGACGGTGGTGAACGTCTCCTCGTACTCCCGTACCGCCTCGGGGTCGCGTCCGTGGCCCGGTGCGGGGGTCTGCGTTCCGCGCGGCGCGGCCTGGCGGCGGCGGTGTGACCGGCGTTCGGCGGCACGGTGGGCGAGGTCGGCGCGGTAGGCGGTGGGACCGCCGTTGCGCATGACCTCGCGGGTGACGGTCGAGGTGGGACGTTCGAGGCGGCGGGCGATCTCCGCGTAGGCGAGGCCGTCGGCCACTCCCAGCGCGATCTGCTGGCGTTCCTGCTGGGTGAGCCTGCCTCCCGGCATCGCGGTCTCCTTCGTCGTTCCTGGTGGCGGCAGCATAGCGTTCACCTTTCTTCTGTTGCAACGATCGTCTAGCTGACGTTGCGTTGCTTTTGAATCTGTTGCAATGAAATTGCCTCAACTGCCTGCGACGATACGGATTTAGCGCAACAGGTATGTTGCCGGGATCGTGAATGCAACGTAGCTTTTCGTTCATCGGAAACAGCGACGAACGCAGGAGCACCTGATGCAGAAGTTCGACACCCCCGCCCCCCTGACCGCCGTCATCGACCTGCCCACCGCACACGTCCAGGTCATCGCCGCCGACCGCACCGACACCACCGTCGAGATCCGCCCCGCCGACCCCGCACGGAACCGCGACACCAAGGCCGCCGAGCACATCGAGGTCGAGCACCGCGACGGCGTCCTGCGGATCACCGCCCCCGCCGCCAGGAACCAGTACCTCGGACCCTCCGGCTCCGTCGAAGTCACCGTCCAGCTGCCCGCCGGCTCCCGCGTCGAGGCCACCTCCGCCGCCCTGCGCTTCCGCGCCGTCGGACGCCTCGGCCACCTCGCCCTCGACGGCGCCCACGGCCCCGTCAAGATCGACGAGGCCGCGAGCCTGCACCTGACCGCCACCGACAGCGACATCACCGTCCAGCGCCTGACCGGACCCGGCCGGATCAGCACCCAGCGCGGCCACATCACCATCCACGAAGCCGTCACCGGCACCCTCGACCTCACCACCCAACAGGGCGACATCACCCTCGCCACCGCCACCTCCGCCGCCCTGGACGCCGGCACCTCCCACGGCCGCGTCCACAACTCCCTCAAGAACACCGAAGGCACCGCCGCGCCCCTGACCGTCCGCGCCACCACCACCCACGGCGACATCACCGCCCGCAGCCTCTGACCCGCAACCGACCGCAGCCCTCCAAGGAGCACTCACCATGACCGACCTGGCCATCGCGGCTGACGGACTGCGCAAGTCCTACGGCGACAAAGTCGTCCTCGACGGCATCGACATACGGGTGCCGGCCGGCACGATCTTCTCCCTCCTCGGGCCGAACGGGGCCGGCAAGACCACCGCCGTGAAGATCCTCTCCACGCTCGTGTCCGCTGACGGCGGGCAGGCCCAGGTGGGCGGGCACGACCTGGCCGCCGATCCGCAGGGTGTGCGTGCCTCGATCGGTGTCACCGGGCAGTTCTCGGCGGTGGACGGGCTGATCACCGGGGAGGAGAACATGCTGCTCATGGCGGACCTGCACCACCTCTCCAAGGCGGAGGGCCGCAGGGTCACCGCGGAGCTGCTGGAGCGCTTCGACCTGACCGGGGCGGCGAAGAAGCCCGCCTCCACCTACTCCGGCGGCATGAAGCGCCGCCTCGACATCGCCATGACGCTGGTCGGCGACCCGCGGATCATCTTCCTCGACGAGCCCACCACCGGCCTCGACCCCCGCTCCCGGCACACCATGTGGCAGATCATCAGGGAGCTGGTCGCCGACGGTGTCACCGTCTTCCTCACCACCCAGTACCTGGAGGAGGCCGACCAGCTCGCGGACCGCATCGCCGTCCTGCACGATGGACGGATCGCCGCCGAGGGCAGCGCCGAGGAGCTCAAGCGGCTCGTCCCCGGCGGACACGTCCGGCTGCGCTTCACCGACCCGGCCTCGTACGAGAGCGCGGCCCTGGCTCTCGGCGCGGCCACCCGGGACGACGAGGCCCTCACCCTGCAACTCCCCAGCGACGGCAGCCAGCGCGAGCTGCGGGCCGTACTGGACCGGCTCGACGCGGCCGGCATCGAGGCCGGCGAACTGGCCCTGCACACCCCCGACCTCGACGACGTGTTCTTCGCCCTCACCGGCGGCACCGACCAGACCAAGGAGACCGTCCGATGAGCACCCTCTCCCTCGCCGTGCGCGACTCGTCCACGATGCTGCGCCGCAACCTCCTGCACGCCCGGCGCTATCCCTCGCTCACCCTGAACCTGCTGCTCACGCCGATCATGCTGTTGCTGCTCTTCGTCTACATCTTCGGCGACACCATGAGCGCGGGCATCGGCGGCGGCGACCGCTCCGACTACATCGCGTACCTGGTCCCCGGCCTGCTGCTGATGACCATCGGCTCCACCACCATCGGCACCGCGGTCTCCGTCTCCAACGACATGACCGAGGGCATCATCGCCCGCTTCCGCACAATGGCGATCCACCGCGGTTCGGTGCTCGTCGGGCACGTCGTCGGCAGTGTGCTCCAGTCGGTGGTCAGCGTGGTCCTCGTCGGCGCGGTCGGCGTGGCCATCGGGTTCCGCTCCACCGACGCCACCGCTCTGGAGTGGCTGGCGGCCTTCGGACTGCTGGTGCTGTTCGCGCTGGCCCTCACCTGGATCGCGGTCGGCATGGGCCTGGTCAGCCCCAACGCCGAGGCCGCCAGCAACAACGCCATGCCGCTGATCTTCCTGCCGCTCATCTCCAGCGCCTTCGTGCCGGTCGACGCGATGCCGGGCTGGTTCCAGCCGGTCGCGGAGTACCAGCCCTTCACCCCGGCCATCGAGACCCTGCGCGGACTGCTCCTCGGCACCGAGATCGGCAACAACGGCTGGATCGCCGTCGCCTGGTGCCTCGGGCTCGCGGTGCTCGGCTATCGCTGGGCGACCGCGAGGTTCAACGGCGGCCCGAAGTGACCACGTGCAACGCGCGAGCCAACTCTCGCCCCTGACATGCCGGTTGGTGACTCCGGCGGCGACCAGGAACGGGTCGGCTTTCGCCCATGAATCACCAACACCCGGTCATGAAAAGGCAATCCGAACAGATGGGGAACGTGCCGGACGTACGTTCCCCTTCGTGAACTCCGACCACCGACCCCACAGCACCGCGCGGCGCGCCCTCCTGCGCGCCGCGCTCACCGGTACCGCGGCTCTCGGCACCGGCCTCGCCGCCGGCGTCCCGGCCGCCGTCGCCGCGCCCACCGCGGTTCCGCCGCGCAAGCGGCCCACCACCGCCGAGGAGGCCCTGCGCGAGCTGGCCGAGGGCAACCGGCGCTGGCGCACCTACCGCGAGCGGCACCCCGACGAGACACCCGCCGTCCGGCAGGCGCTGACGACCGGGCAGCACCCCTTCGCCCTCGTGCTCGGCTGCATCGACTCCCGGGTGGCGCCGGAACTGGTCTTCGACCAGGGGCTCGGCGATCTGATGACCGTGCGCACCGCGGGGCAGGTCCTCGACGAGGCCGTGCTCGGCAGCCTCGCGTACGGGGTGCTCGAACTGGGGATCCCGCTGCTCATGGTGCTCGGCCACCAGTCCTGCGGAGCGGTGAAGGCGGCGGTCCAGGCGGACGAGTCGGGGGCGGGACTGCCGGCCCACATCCAGTACCTGGCCGATCAGATCAGCCCGGCCATCGACCGTACGAAGTCCGGGGACGCGCGGATCGACGCCACGGTCGACGCGAACATACGGCTCGTCCGGGCACGGCTCGCGGCGGAACCGGAGCTCGCCGCGAAGGTGGACTCCGGCGCACTGGCCGTCGTGGGCGCGCGCTACGAGCTGACCACGCAGCGGGTGCACCTCCTCTGACCCGACGCGGGGCCCGCCCTTCCCTCAGCCGGCGTCGTAGGGCTCGCCCAGGTCCCACGCCTGGTACATCGCCTCCGCGAAGGCCGCCGCGATCTTGTGCTCGCCGCTCGCGTTCGGGTGGGTGCCGTCGTAGGTGTCGTGGTTGATGTCGTACGACGAGGGGGGCGACGCCGGCAGCAGGGGGGAGCGGGGCTCGTCCAGGTCCGCGATCGCCTTGGCCAGGAGCTCGTTGAAGCGGGTGACCTCCGTGGCGAAGGGCCCGTCCGACTCCGCGCGGACGTTGGGGATCACCGGGAGGACGGCCATCCGGATCCTGGGGTTCGCGCGGCGGGCCTCGGCGACGAAGGCGTGGACGTTCTCCGCGGTCTGTTCCGCGTTGGTGTAGAAGCCCAGGTCGATGAGGCCCAGCGACACCAGGAGCACGTCGGCGCGGTGCGTCCGTACGGCCTCGCCGATCAGCGGGGCCATGTGCAGCCAGCCCTCGCCCCAGCCGGCCAGGTGGGCCCGGGGGAAGTCGGGATCGGCGTACTCGTACGACGTCGGAGCGCCGGCCGCCTTGTCGTACAGCGTCTCGCGCGGGCCCACGAGGGCGAAGGGGCGGCCGTAGGTGTCGCGCAGGTGCTGCCACATCCGGTACCGCCAGGTGTGCTCGCCCGCGCTCCCGATCGTCATCGAGTCGCCGACCGGCATGAATCTGAGCATCCGCTCATGATGGATCATCCACGGCCCCCATGGCATGTGAGCCCGCCCACGCCAAGGCCTGCGACCGGGCCGCCGCGGTGACGTGCGCGCCTGCGCTGCGGTGCACCTGCGCTGCGGGAACCCACTGCGGCGTGCCCTCCGGACACCCTTCCGCTCGTGCCCTCGGTGACCCCGGGACCCCACCACCCCTCCGGCTGCACCCCTCGCACAGGCTGACCACCCCTGCCCTGGCCGCAAGCCCCCAGCCCCAACTCCCCGTCCCAAGCCCCAGCCCCCTCCCCAACCCGCACCCCCTTCCCCCACCCCCGTTCAAAGCCCCGCAGGGATGGCAGGCTTGGGGCATGCGTCGAGCCCTTGCCCTGATCGCCGGGATCCTGTTCGTGGCCGGGTCCGCCCTGCCCGCCTCCGCCGCCGACGGGGACGGGGACGGGAAGGGGGACCGGGGTTTCACCATCAGCGATCCCCGGATCACCGAGTCCAGCGGGCTCGCCGCCTCGCGGCAGCACCCGGGGATCTACTGGACCCACAACGACCAGGACACCGGCGCGTACCTGTACGCCGTGGACAGTGCCACCGGCAGGACCGTCGCCAGGATCACCATGACCGGCGTGGGGACCCCGCGGGACGTGGAGGCCATCGCCGTCGGGCCCGGAAACGAGATCTGGGTCGGCGACATCGGCGACAACGACGGGGTCACCTGGCCCTACGTGTGGATCTACAAGCTGCCCGAGCCGAAGGACCTGGAGGACCAGTCCGTCAAGGCCACGCAGTATGTGGTGAAGTACACCGACGGCTCGCGCGACGCCGAGTCGATGGTCGTCCACCCGAAGACCGGACGCGTGTACATCATCGACAAGCAGGAGGACGGCGGGCATCTCTACGAGGGACCCGCCACCCTCTCCCCGTCCGGCACGAACGTCTTCAAGCCCGTCAAGGCCGTCGACCTGTGGGCCACCGACGCCGCCTTCTCACCGGACGGCCGGCAGCTCGCCGTACGCGGCTACTTCGGCGGCATCTGGTACGACTGGAACGACGGCGACCTCAAGAAGCAGGGCCGGATCAGCGTGCCCCTCGGGCAGGGGGAGTCCGTCTCCTACTCCCCGGACGGGACCAAGCTCCTGCTCGGCATGGAGGGCGCGAACAGCGAGGTCGAGGCGCAGGACGCGCCGGGCGGCGGGTCCGGGTCGTCCGCGGAGGGCGGGAGCGGGAGTTCCTCCGCCTCCGGCGACGACGGCGACGGCTCCACCGGCACCCTCAAGATCGGCGCCCTCGCCCTGGGAGCCGTCGCCGCGCTCTTCGGACTGCGGCGGCTATTCAGGCGCTCCTGAGTCCGTCCGCCGAGCGGCCACGAACACCTCAAGGCCGTCCAGGATCCGCTGGAGCCCGAACTCGAAGTGGTCGAACTCCGGGCTCCAGGTGTCCTCGGCGAGCGACCCGAGGACCGGGTAGCGGCCGGTGGCCATGACCTTCTCGATGAAGGGGGCCTGGGCCGCGAAGAAGTCCGCGGTCGTCATGCCCGACGTACGCTCCGCCTCCCGCTGGTAGACCTGCGTGCGCGCGGCCCCGACGACGTACCCGTCGACCATGATGACCGCGGAGACCAGCTCGGGGTCGGTCAGGCCCATCGGGCGGATCCGGCCGAGCATCTTCTCCATGCCGTCCAGCGCGCTCGGACCGAGCAGCGGGCGGGCCTGGTTGACGCCGAGCAGCCAGGGGTGGCGGGTGTAGAGCGCGAGCGTGGCGCGGGCCATGGCCTCCAGCGCCGAGCGCCAGCCGCCGTCGCCGAGGTCGGCCGGGTTCTCGGAGGGCCGCTGGACGCGGTCGAGCATCAGGTCGAGCAGCTCGGCCTTGCCGGGGACGTACCGGTACAGGGACATCGCGCCGGTGCCGAGCTCGGTGGCGATCCGGCGCATCGAGACCGCGTCGAACCCCTCCTCGTCCGCGATCCGGACCGCCGTTTCCACGATCCGGTCCAGCGTCAGGCCCGGCTTGGGCCCCCGGCTGGGCCGCGGAGCCCCCTCCCACAGCAGTTCGAGCGTGCGGACGATGTCCCCGCTGCCACTGGTGTCCCCGCTGCTCGTCATGGGCGCAGCTTAGTTCCGGCGAAAAATTGAGTACAGCGTACGCGCAATCGGGTACGGTGTACTCAGTTAAGGAGAGAAGGGGGAACCATGACCACCGACGACGGATACGCCGTCCACGCCGAGGGACTGGAGAAGCGGTACGGCGACAAGCGCGCCCTCGACGGCTTCGACCTCGCCGTCCGCGAGGGCACCGTGCACGGCCTGCTCGGGCCGAACGGCGCGGGCAAGACCACCGCCGTCCGCATCCTGTCCACGCTGATCCGGCTGGACGGCGGCCGGGCCGCCGTGGCCGGGCTCGACGTGGTCCGGCACCCGCGCGAGGTGCGGTCCAGGATCGGCCTCACCGGGCAGTACGCCGCCGTGGACGAGGTCCTCACCGGCCGGCAGAACCTGGAGATGTTCGGCCGGCTGTTCCACCTCGGCGGCAAGCGGGCCAAGCGGCGGGCCGGCGAGCTCCTGGAGCAGTTCGACCTCACCGACGCCGCCGACAGGGGCGTGGGCAAGTACAGCGGCGGCATGCGGCGCCGCCTCGACCTCGCCGCCTCGATGATCCTCGCGCCCGCCGTGCTCTTCCTCGACGAGCCGACGACCGGCCTCGACCCCCGCAGCCGGGGCGAAGTCTGGGACTCCGTAAGGGCGTTGGTGGCGAGCGGCACCACCGTGCTGCTGACCACCCAGTACCTGGAGGAGGCCGACCGGCTGGCCTCCCGCATCACCGTCATCGACCAGGGCCGGGCCATCGCCGACGACACCCCTGACGGGCTGAAGGACCGGGTCGGCGGCGACCGTGTCGAGGTCGTGGTCGCCGAGCGGACCGACATCGCGCGCGTGGTGAAGGTCGTCGCCCGGGTCTCGGACGGCGAACCCGAGGCGGAGGAAGGCGAGTTGCGGGTGCACGCCCCCGTCCTCGACCGGGTCTCCGCCCTCACCGAGGTGGCCCGCACCCTCCAGGACGAGGGCGTGCGGGTCGAGGACATCGGACTGCGCAGGCCGAGCCTCGACGACGTCTTCCTGCGCCTGACCGGACACCGCACCGAGACCGAGGAGACGGCCGCATGAGCACCCTGGAGACCACCCGCGGCCGCACCTACTGGGTTCTCGCCGACGTGTGGAACATCGTTCGCCGCGGACTCACCCACTACCAGCGCCAACCCGTCAACATCGCCTGGCAGCTGGGCTTCCCGATCCTCTCCGTCCTGCTCTACGGCTATGTCTTCGGCAGCGCCATGCAGGTGCCCGGCGGCGGGGACTACAAGGACTTCCTGATGCCGGGCATGTTCGTGATGACCATGGCCTTCGGCTTCATCAACACCGCGACCCTGGTGGTGTACGACGCCACGAAGGGGGTGATCGACCGGTTCCGCTCGATGCCGATGGCCTCCTCCGCGGTGGTCGCGGGCCGCGGGGTGACCGATCTGCTGGTCGCCTGCGCCGAGTTGGCCATCATGATGCTCACGGCGGTGGCGATGGGCTGGCGGCCGGACGGCGGGCTCGGCTTCCTCGCCGCCTTCGGGCTGCTGCTGTGGCTGCGGTTCGCGCTGATCTGGATCGGGGTGTGGCTGGGTCTGATGGTGCCCAACCCGGAGGCGGCGGGGGGTCTGTTCGCGGTCGCGTTCCCGCTGACGATGATCTCCAGCATCTTCGTGGCGCCCCAGCTCATGCCCGACTGGCTGGGCGCGGTGGCCGCGTGGAACCCGATCTCCTCCACGGCGGCGGCGACCCGGGAGCTGTTCGGAACCCCGGTCGGCGGCGGGGAGTCCTGGGTCGAGCAGCACGCGCTGCTGATGGCCGGGGTGTGGCCGGTGGTGCTCACGGCGATCTTCCTGCCGCTGGCGGTACGGAGGTTCCAGAAGCTGAGCAGGTAGCGTCCCGAGTCTTGACGTGTTCATGTGACCTGACTTCCATGGGAGGTGCAGGCTGATGGGAGCGCTCCCATTGGTTCCGGGCCTGCTCCCTTCGAGAGGAAGCAGCGACATGTTCCGCAGCTTGCGAAGAGTGCTGTGCGCGGCGGCGCTCGTGCTGCCGCTCCTGGCCGGAGCGCAGTCGGCGCACGCCGCCGAGGCCCAGGCCGACGCCGGTGCCGGCTACTGGCACACCAGCGGACGCCAGATCCTGGACGCCTCCGGGCAGCCCGTCCGGATCGCCGGCATCAACTGGTTCGGCTTCGAGACCAGCAACCTCGTCGTCCACGGCCTGTGGTCCCGCGACTACAAATCCATGATCGACCAGATGAAGTCGCTGGGCTACAACACGATCCGCATCCCGTTCAGCGACGACATCTTCAAGTCGGGCGCAGTCCCCAACAGCATCGACTTCTCCAGCGGCAAGAACGCCGACCTCCAGGGCCTGAACTCGCTCGGCGTCCTGGACAGGATCGTGTCGTACGCCGGTCAGGACGGCCTCAAGGTCATCCTGGACCGGCACCGCCCGGACTCCGCCGGCCAGTCGGCGCTCTGGTACACGGCCGCGGTCCCGGAGTCGACGTGGATCGCCAACCTCAAGTCCCTCGCGACCCGTTACCAGGGCAAGGACACCGTCGTGGGGATCGACCTGCACAACGAACCGCACGACCCGGCCTGTTGGGGCTGCGGGGACACCGCCACCGACTGGCGGCTGGCTGCCCAGCGGGCCGGGAACGCGGTGCTGTCGGTCAACCCCGACCTGCTGATCTTCGTCGAGGGCGTGCAGACCTTCAACGGCGTCTCCGGCTGGTGGGGCGGCAACCTCATGGGGGTCGCCCAGTACCCGGTGCAGCTGAGCGTCGCCAACCGCGTCGTGTACTCCGCCCACGACTACGCCACCAGCGTGGCCCAGCAGAGCTGGTTCAGCGATCCTTCGTTCCCCGCCAACATGCCGGGGATCTGGGACAAGTACTGGGGCTACATCTTCAAGCAGAACATCGCCCCGGTGTGGGTGGGCGAGTTCGGGACCACCCTCCAGTCGGCCGTGGACCAGAAGTGGCTCGCCGCGCTGGTGAGCTACCTGCGCCCGACCTCGACGTACGGCGCCGACTCCTTCCACTGGACCTTCTGGTCCTGGAATCCCAACTCCGGTGACACGGGCGGCATCCTGAAGGACGACTGGCAGAGCGTGGACACCGTGAAGGACGGCTACCTGGCGAGCGTCAAGGCACCGGGCTTCCCCGGCTCGGGCGGCGGCGACCCAGGTGGCCCCGGCGGCGGCACTGCGGCCTGCACCGCCTCCTACTCCGTCAGCAGCGACTGGGGGAGCGGGTTCAACGCGGAGGTCAAGGTCACCAACTCCGGCTCCGTGGCGCTGAGTTCCTGGAAGGTGACCTGGACCTGGCCGGGGTCGCAGAAGGTGACCTCCATGTGGAACGCGTCGTACAGCCAGACCGGATCCACCGTGACCGCGACGAACGCCGCGCACAACGGGGCGCTCGCCGCGGGTGGTTCGGCGAGCTTCGGGTTCGGGGGCGCGCCCGGGGGCGGGGGTGTGCCGAACGTGAGCTGCACGGCTGCCTGAGCCGTGCCAGGCGTGAGCTGAGCGCGAGCCGACGGACGACAAGGGGCGCCCGGTGAACACCGGGCGCCCCTCATCGTCGTACCGAAGCGATCAGAGCTTCTCGATCACGTAGTCGATGCACTTGGTGAGCGCCTCGACGTCCGCCGGGTCGATCGCCGGGAACATCGCGACGCGCAGCTGGTTGCGGCCCAGCTTGCGGTAGGGCTCGGTGTCGACGATGCCGTTGGCGCGCAGCACCTTGGCGATCGCGGCGGCGTCGATCTCGTCCGAGAAGTCGATCGTGCCGATGACCTGGGAGCGCTTGGCCGGGTCGGTGACGAACGGCGTCGCGTGCTTGGACTCCTCCGCCCAGCTGTACAGGCGGGTGGAGGAGTCCTTCGTGCGGGCCGTCGACCACGCCAGGCCGCCCTGGCCGTTGATCCACTCCAGCTGCTGGTTCAGCAGGAAGAGGGTGGCGAGCGCCGGGGTGTTGTACGTCTGGTTCTTGCGGGAGTTGTCGATCGCCGTGGGCAGGCTGAAGAACTCCGGGACGTGGCGGCCGGACGCGTGGATCCGCTCGGCGCGCTCGATCGCGGCCGGGGAGAACACACCGATCCACAGGCCGCCGTCGGAGGCGAAGGACTTCTGCGGGGCGAAGTAGTAGACGTCCGTCTCGGCGATGTCGACCGGGAGGCCGCCGGCGCCGGAGGTGGCGTCCACCAGGACCAGGGAGCCCTCGTCGGCACCGGCCACGCGCCGGATCGGGGCGGCGACACCGGTGGAGGTCTCGTTGTGGGTGAACGCGTACACGTCGACGCCCGCCTCGGCGCGCGGCTCCGGGTGCGTGCCGGGGTCGGAGGAGACGACGGTCGGCTCGGCCAGCCAGGGGGCCAGCTTGGACGCCTTCGCGAACTTCGACGAGAACTCGCCGAAGGTCAGGTGCTGCGACTTGTTCTCGATCAGTCCGTGCGTCGCCACGTCCCAGAACGCGGTGGAGCCGCCGTTGCCGAGGACGACCTCGTAGCCCTCGGGGAGCGAGAACAGCTCACTGATGCCCTCGCGGACCTTGCCGACCAGGTTCTTCACCGGGGCCTGGCGGTGGGAGGTGCCGAGGAGGGAGGTTCCGGTCGCGGCCAGCGCGTCCAGCGCTTCCGTCCGCACCTTGGAGGGGCCCGCGCCGAATCGACCGTCGGCGGGCTTGATGTCAGCGGGAATCTGGATCTCAGCCACGAGGGGAGCGTAGCCGCTGGGGAAACCTGGCCGAAACGTAGTCCGTCGGGTGAGACGCGGCGGTGTTGACCGGACTGGTTTGCTGGAACCATGACGGATCTTGAGGCCCAGCTGCGCAAGGCCGTCCGGGGCGAGGTCGGTTTCGACGTCACCTCCCGGGCCCTGACCACGATGGACGCGTCCAACTACCGGCGCGTCCCGCTCGGGGTCGTGGCCCCGGCGGACGCCGACGACGTGGCCGCCGCGCTCGAGGTCTGTCGCTCGCACGGGGTACCGGTGGTGGCGCGGGGCGGAGGCACCTCCATCGCCGGACAGGCCACCGGGACCGGTGTCGTACTCGACTTCACCCGGCACATGAACCGGCTGCTGTCCCTCGACCCCGCGAGCCGTACCGCCGTCGTGCAGCCCGGGCTCGTCCTCGACCGGCTCCAGGAGGCCGCCGCCCCGCACGGGCTGCGGTTCGGGCCGGACCCCTCCACGCACGGCCGGTGCACGCTCGGCGGGATGATCGGGAACAACTCCTGCGGGTCGCACTCGGTGGCGTGGGGCACGACCGCCGACAGCGTGCACCGGCTCGACGTCGTCACCGCGCGCGGTGAGCGGCTGCGGCTCGGACAGGGCTGGGCCGGGGCGCCGGACGGGCTGCGGGAGCTGGTCGACGGGGAGCTCGCGCGGCTCAGGACCGGTTTCCCCGAGCTGCCCCGCCGGATCTCCGGGTACGCGCTGGACGCCCTGCTGCCCGAGAACGGGGCCGACGTCGCCCGGTCCTTCTGCGGCAGCGAGGGCACCCTCGGCGTCCTCACCGAGGCCGTCGTCCGGCTGGTGGAGGCACCGCGCGCGCGTGCGCTCGCCGTCCTCGGGTACGCGGACGAAGGCGCGGCCGCCGAGGCCGCCGCCGGGCTGCTGGTGCACCGCCCCCTGACGGTGGAGGGCATGGCGGCCGACCTGGTGCCCTCGGCGACCGCGCTGCCGAGGGGCGGCGCGTGGCTGTTCGTGGAGACCGGCGCCGACAGCGGGGCCGAGGCACGCGCGCGTGCGGAGGAGATCGTGCGCGCCGCCGACGTCCTGGACGCCCTCGTGGTGACCGACCCCGCGGGTCAGCGGGCCCTGTGGCGCATCCGGGAGGACGCCAGCGGTACGGCCACCCGGATGCCGGACGGGACCGAGGCCTGGCCCGGCTGGGAGGACTGCGCGGTGCCGCCGCGGCGGCTCGGCGCCTATCTGCGGGACTTCCGGCGGCTGCTCGGCTCCCACGGCCTCCGGGGCACCCCGTACGGCCACTTCGGCGACGGCTGCATCCACGTCCGCATCGACTTCGACCTGCTGACCGAGGCCGGGGTGGGACGCTTCCGGCGTTTCTCCGAGGAGCTCGCCGACCTGGTCGTCGCCCACGGCGGCTCGCTGTCCGGCGAGCACGGGGACGGAATGGCCCGCGCCGAACTGCTCCCGAGGATGTACGGCGACGACATGGTCGCCCTCTTCGAGCGGGCGAAGGCCGTCTGGGACCCGGACGACCTGCTCAACCCCGGCATGCTGGTCCGCCCGGCCCCCCTCGACTCCCGGCTGCGGTTCTCCGTCCTGCCCCGCGAGCCGGTCGACGTGGCCTTCGGCTACCCGGCCGACGGCGGCGACTTCACGGCGGCGGTACGGCGCTGCGTCGGCGTCGCGAAATGCCGTACGGCCACGGCGTCCGGGCCCGCCGTGATGTGCCCGTCCTTCCGGGCCACCGGAGAGGAGGCGCACTCCACGCGCGGACGTGCCCGGCTGCTGCACGAGATGCTCGCGGGTGAGGCGGGCGGGCTCGTGACCGACGGCTGGCGGTCGACGGAGGTGCGGGACGCCCTCGACCTGTGCCTGTCCTGCAAGGGCTGCCGGTCCGACTGCCCGGTCGGGGTCGACATGGCCACGTACAAGGCGGAGTTCCTGCACCACCACTACGCGGGCCGGCGCCGTCCGGCCGCCCACTACAGCATGGGCCGGCTGCCGGTGTGGCTGCGCCTGGTGGACCGGCTGCGGGCGGCTGCGGTGGTCAACGCCCTGGCCTCCGCAGGGCCCTTGGCCGCCGTCGCCAAGCGGCTCGCGGGGATCGCGCCCGAGCGGCGGATCCCGCGGCTGGCCCCGGTGACCTTCAGCCGGTGGTGGGAGGCGCGGGACGCCCGCGGCACCGGTGACCTGGTCGTCCTGTGGCCGGACACCTTCACCGAGCACCTCTCGCCGTCCGTGGGGCAGGCGGCCGTACGGGTCCTGGAGGCGGCGGGGCTGCGGGTGGCGCTGCCGCCCACCGTGCACCTGGCGAAGCCGCCGGTGGGCGACGGCCGTACGGTCGCCCTCGACCCGGTGTCCGTGCTGCGCGGCCGGGGCCGCGTCTGCTGCGGCCTGACGTATGTGTCGACGGGGCAGCTCGACCGCGCCCGCGCGGTGTTGCGCCGCACCCTCGACCTGATGGACCCGGTGCTGGAGACGACGACGCCGGTCATCGTCCTGGAACCGAGCTGCGCGGCCGCGCTCCGCACCGACCTGCCGGAACTGCTGCACGACGACCCGCGCGCCGCCCTTCTCGCCTCCCGGGTCCTGACCTTCGCGGAGGCCCTGGAGCGGCTCGCCCCCCACTGGCGGCCGCCGGCCCTGGACCGCCCCGTCGTCGGCCAGACCCACTGCCACCAGCACGCCGTCCTCGGCGACACGGCCGACCGCCGGCTGCGGGAGGCCGCGGGCCTCACCGGCGAGCTGACCGGCGGCTGCTGCGGGCTGGCGGGCGACTTCGGCTTCGAGAAGGGCCACTTCGAGGTGTCCCGGGCCTGCGCGGAGGAGCAGCTGCTGCCGTCGGTGCGCCAGGCGCCCGAGGGCGCGGCGGTCCTGGCCGACGGCTACTCCTGCCGCACCCAGCTGGAGCAGCTGGCGGGCGTACGGGGACGGCACCTTGCGGAGCTTCTGGCGGAGGGACTGACACCCGGGCCTTGACCGGGGGCGGGGCGGGCCGTCCTGGCAGACTCCGCGCATGGACACGAGTACCTGGGTGCTGCGGCCCGCGACGACGGCCGATGTCGAGCCGATAGCCGAGCTGCGGGCCGTGGTGATGCGGCCCGATCTGGAGCGGCTGGGCCGGTTCGACGAGGAGCGGGTGCGGCAGCGGTTCCGGGACGCGTTCGTCGCCGAGCACCTGTCGGTCGTCGAGGCCGAGGGCCGCTTCGCGGGCTGTGTCGCGCTGCGCCCCGCCGAGGACGGGCACTGGCTGGAGCACTTCTTCATCGACCCGGAACTCCAGGGGCGCGGACTGGGCTCGGCCGTCCTGCGCGCCCTGCTCTCGCGGGCCGAGGCCGACGGACGGCGGCCCGTCCGCCTGAACGTCCTCCAGGGCAGCGCGGCCAGGCGGCTCTACGAGCGGCACGGCTTCGTCGTCGAGAGCGAGGACCCGGTCGACGTGTTCATGGTGCGCCCCTGACCCTGCACCGGCACCGCTTGCGTGACAGTCGTATACGGGTTTACGCGCCTGACGAAGTCCATTAACCTGGACCAAGCAGTGCAGCGTGATGAACAGTAGCCGCCGAACCGACCTCCTGGAAGCCCCGTGATCGCCCCCAGCACCGACCTGCCCTCCTCGACCCCGGTCGCCACGACGCCCACCGGCGGCCCCCGCCGCCTCGGCTCCCTCGGTCCCGTCGGACTGGTCCTCGCCGGCGGTGTCTCCGTGCAGTTCGGCGCGGCGCTGGCCGTGACCCTGATGCCGAGGGCCGGCGCGCTCGGGGTGGTGACCCTGCGCCTGCTGGCCGCGGCGATCGTGCTGCTCGTGGTCTGCCGCCCCCGGCTGCGCGGCCACTCTCGCACCGACTGGGGCACCGTCGTCGTCTTCGGTCTCGCCATGGCCGCGATGAACGGCCTGTTCTACCAGGCCGTCGACCGCATCCCCCTCGGCGCCGCGGTCACCCTGGAGGTCCTCGGCCCGCTCGCCCTCTCGGTGCTCGCCTCCCGCCGCGCGGTCAACGCCGTCTGGGCCGCCCTCGCGCTCACCGGCGTCTTCCTCCTCGGCGGCGGGGACTTCGGCGCCCTGGACCCGCTGGGCGTGGCCTTCGCACTGGGCGCGGGCGCGATGTGGGCGGCGTACATCGTCTTCAGCGCACGTACCGGCCGCCGCTTCCCGCAGGCCGACGGGCTCGCGCTGGCGATGGCGATCGGCGCGCTGGCGTTCCTGCCGCTCGGTGTCGTGGAGTCGGGCGGCAGGCTCCTCGACCCCGTGACCGTGGCGCTCGGCGCGGCGGTGGCCGTGCTGTCCTCCGTACTGCCCTACACCCTCGAACTCCTGGCCCTGCGCCGCCTGCCCGCCTCCACCTTCGCGGTCCTGATGAGCCTGGAGCCGGGCCTGGCCGCCCTCGCGGGCTTCCTGATCCTGGGCCAGGCGCTCTCCGCACTCCAGGCGCTCGCCGTCGCGCTCGTGATCGTGGCGAGCATGGGAGCGGTCCGGACGCAGGTGGGGCGGGGCAAAGCGGCCGTGTGACCCACGTCCACACGGGTCCGCCGGTCAGCCCCCGGCCATCTCCCACACCGAGACGTGCGACTCGCTGTCGCCGGTGAAGGGGGCGCGGCTCCAGTCGGCCCACCTCTCCCGCAGCCGCATCCCGGCCAGCCGGGCCATGAGGTCCAGCTCGGCGGGCCACACGTACCGGAAGGGGATGGACCGGAAGGAGCCCCGGCCGTCCTCGACACTGACGTGATGCGAGGCCATGGCCTGGGTGGCGAGGTCGTAGGTGTCGAAGCCCAGACGCGTCTCGCCGACGTGGAAGGGCACCGCGTTCTGGCCCGGCGGGAGTTTCCGCAGCTGGGGGACCATGACCTCGACGACGAACGTGCCGCCCGGCTCCAGATGGGCCGCGACATTGCGGAAACAGTCCACCTGGGCGTCCTGGGTCGTCAGGTTCATGATCGTGTTGAAGACCAGGTAGGCGACCGAGAAGGTGCCGGGCACCCGGGTCGTCGCGAAGTCCCCGATCGTCACCCCGACCGCGTCCCCGCCGGGCTTGGCCCGCAGCCGGTCCGCCATCGCCCGGGACAGCTCGATCCCGTGCACCTCGACGCCCCGCCCGGCCAGCGGCAGTGCGATCCGCCCGGTGCCGACGCCCAGTTCCAGGGCCCGCCCGCCGCCGGCCAGCTCCGCCAGCACCTCCACGGCGGGCTCGACCGCCTCGGGCGCGAACATCGCCGCCGACGACTCGTCGTACGTCGCCGCGACGGACTCTCCGAACCAACCGTCGTCATCGATCACCGGGGGACCGTACTGCGGGACCGGGGGCGGGCGCCCCCGAATATCGGCGGCCCGCACCCCGGCCCCCGGACCTCGCGCCCACAAATAATGCAATCACGCTTGCTTGTTTTCCGGGTCGCTGACATCCTCGCCCCATGGCAGACCCCACGCCCGTCATCGACGACCTGTGTGCGGAGAGCGAGGAACTCGACCTGCTCGTGGCCGAGTTGAGCGCCGAGCAATGGGCGCTCGCCACCCCCGCCCCCGGCTGGACCGTGGCCCACCAGATCGCCCACCTCGCCTGGACCGACCACTCCTCCCTGCTCGCCGTCACCGACCAGGAGGCCTTCTCCCGCGAGGTCGAGAAGGCGCTGGCCGCCCCCGGGGACTTCGTGGACGAGGGCGCGGCGGAGGGCGCCCGCAAGCCTCCGGCGCGACTGCTCGCCTACTGGCGGGCGGGACGCGAGGACCTGGCCGAGGCCCTGCGCAAGGCCCCCGAGGGCGCCCGCTTCCCCTGGTACGGCCCACCCATGTCCACCGCCTCCATGGCCACCGCCCGCCTCATGGAGACCTGGGCCCACGGTCTGGACGTGGCGGACGCGCTGGGAGTGACCCGTGCGGCGACCGACCGGATCCGGCACATCGTCCGCCTCGGCGTCCGCACCCGTGACTTCGCCTTCGGCGTGCACGGGCTGACCCCGCCGTTCGAGGAGTTCCGCATCGAAGTCACCGCCCCTTCGGGCGAGTTGTGGACCTACGGCCCCGAGAACGCCACCGACTGCGTCACCGGTCCCGCCCTCGACCTCTGCCTCCTGGTCACCCAGCGGGCCCACCGGAGCGACCTCGCCCTGATCGCCCAGGGCCAGGACGCGGACCGCTGGCTCGACATCGCCCAGGCTTTCGCGGGCCCACCCGGCGCGGGGCGCGCGGCGAAGGGGGTGCGCGGATGAGTCTGCGTATCGGTCAGGGGGCCGGGGTTCGGGGTGGCTGCTTGGGTGGCGGGCGGTGTGAGGGTGTGGGTGGCGATCGGCGGGTTGTGCTCGCCCAGGTTCTCGCGGGATTGCCCGGTGCGGGTCGCGTGGCGGAGAGTCTTTGTGCCGGCAGGGGGTTCGGGTTTGGCGGTGGCTGCTTGAGTGGCGGGAGGGGCGAGGGCGCGGGTGCCGATCGGCGGGTTGTGCTCGCCCAGGTTCTCGCGGGCTCGCCCGGTGCGGGTCGCGTGGCGGGGAAGCTGTGTTCCGGCGGGGCGTGCGGGGTTCGAGCCGGCTGGTCGGGGGCGGGGCTTGCCGTGGGTGCGGGCGCTGTTCGCAGGGGCGTGGTGTTCGCGGGATCGCCCGGTGTGAGTCGCGTGGCGGAGGACCTCCGTAGCGGCAGGGCGCCCGGACTTCGCCGTGGTGGTCGCTCGGGTGCCGGGCAGGGCGACGGCCGGGACGCCGACCACTCCAGCGGCGCCGCCCCGGCCCCCCTCGCCGGGCCGTCCGGCCAGGGACGGGCAGCGAAGGGGGCCGGCGAGTGAACCCCCTCCGCATCGGCAACGCCTCCGGCTTCTACGGCGACCGTTTCGACGCGATGCGCGAGATGCTCACCGGTGGTGAACTCGACGTCCTCACCGGCGACTACCTCGCCGAGCTGACCATGCTCATCCTGGGCCGGGACTGGCTGAAGGACCCGGGCGCCGGATATGCCCGGACGTTCCTGCGGCAGCTGGAGGAGTGCCTCGGCCTGGCGCGGGAGCGCGGTGTCCGGATCGTCGCCAACGCGGGCGGCCTCAATCCGGCCGGACTCTCCGCGCGCGTAAGGGAATTGGCCGAGCGCCTGGGCCTGGAGACGCGTGTCGCGCATGTGGAAGGCGACGACCTCACCGCCCGCCACCCCGGCAGCCTCGCCGCCCACGCCTACCTCGGCGGCTTCGGCATCGCGGCCTGTCTGCGCGAGGGCGCGGACGTGGTCGTGACCGGCCGGGTGACGGACGCGGCCCTGGTCACCGGGCCCGCCGCCGCCCGCTTCGGCTGGGGGCCGGGGGAGTACGACCGCCTCGCGGGAGCGGTCGTCGCCGGCCACGTGCTGGAGTGCGGGACCCAGGCGACCGGCGGGAACTACGCGTTCTTCGCGGAGGGCCGGCACGATCTGCGACGGCCCGGCTTCCCCCTCGCCGAACTCCACGAGGACGGCACCGCCGTGATCACCAAGCACCCCGGCACCGGCGGCTTCGTGGACGTCGGCACGGTCACGGCCCAGCTGCTGTACGAGACGCAGGGCGCCCGGTACGCGGGCCCCGACGTCACCGCCCGCCTCGACACCGTCCGGCTCACCCAGGACGGCCCCGACCGTGTCCGCATCTCCGGCGTACGCGGCGAGGCCCCGCCTCCCACCCTCAAGGTCGGCCTCAACCGCCTCGGCGGCTTCCGCAACGAGGTCGTCTTCGTGCTGACCGGCCTGGACATCGAGGCCAAGGCGGCCCTGGTGCGGGAGCAGATGGGGCCAGCCCTCGCCAAGGTCGCCCACGTCGACTGGGACCTGGTCCGCACCGACCGCCCGGACGCCCCGACCGAGGAGACCGCCAGCGCCCTGCTGCGACTGGTCGTCCGCGACGCGGACCAGGAGGCCGTAGGACGGGCGCTCAGCGGGGCCGCAGTGGAACTGGCCCTCGCGAGCTATCCCGGCTTCCATGTGCTGGCCCCACCGGGGAAGGGCTCGCCCTATGGGGTCTTCGAGGATGTGTACGTCCCCCATGGAGCCGTGGACCATGTGGCCGTCCTCGACGACGGGCGGCGGATCCCTGTGGCGCCGGCCCAGGAGACCGCCGTACTCGAAAGCCCTCCGCAGCCACCCCCGCCCGAGCCCCTGCCGGCCGGTCCGACCCGGCGCGCCCCTCTCGGGCTCGTCGCCGGAGCCCGCAGCGGGGACAAGGGCGGGAACGCAAACGTGGGCGTGTGGGTCCGCACGGACGAGGCCTGGCGGTGGCTCGCGCACACCCTCACCGTCGACCGGCTGCGGGAACTCCTGCCGGAGACCGCCGATTTGACCGTCACCCGGCACGACCTCCCGCACCTGCGCGCCCTGAACTTCGTCGTCGAGGGAATCCTCGGCGAGGGCGTCGCCGCCCAGCACCGCTTCGACCCGCAGGCCAAGGCCCTCGGCGAATGGCTGCGCTCCCGCCACCTGGACATCCCGGAGGCCCTGCTGTGACGATCCTTCAGTCCACCCTCGACACCACCGGCCCCGACTACCGGGCCCACCGCGACTCCATGCTCGCCAAGCTCACCGAGCTGGAAGCCGAGCACGCGAAGGCGCTGGCGGGCGGCGGTGAGAAGTACGTCCAACGGCACCGGAAGCGCGGCAAGCTGCTCGCCCGCGAGCGCATCGAGCTGCTCCTCGACCCCGACACGCCGTTCCTGGAACTGTCCCCGCTGGCCGCCTGGGGCAGCGACCACACGGTCGGCGCCTCCCTCGTCACCGGCATCGGCGTGGTCGAGGGCGTGGAGTGCCTGATCACCGCCAACGACCCGACCGTGCGCGGCGGTGCGAGCAACCCGTGGTCGCTGAAGAAGGCCCTGCGGGCCAACGACATCGCGCTCGCCAACCGGCTGCCCTGCATCAGCCTGGTGGAGTCCGGCGGCGCCGATCTGCCCTCCCAGAAGGAGATCTTCATCCCGGGCGGGGCCATCTTCCGGGACCTGACGAGGCTGTCGGCCGCCGGGATACCGACCCTCGCCGTCGTCTTCGGCAACTCGACGGCCGGCGGCGCCTACGTCCCCGGCATGTCCGACCACGTGATCATGGTCAAGGAGCGGGCCAAGGTGTTCCTCGGCGGCCCGCCCCTCGTCAAGATGGCCACCGGCGAGGAGAGCGACGACGAGTCCCTGGGCGGTGCCGAGATGCACGCGCGCGTGTCCGGCCTCGCCGACTACTTCGCCGTGGACGAGCGGGACGCGCTCCGGCAGGCCCGGAGGGTGGTGGCCCGCCTCAACCACCGCAAGGCGTACGACGATCCGGGCCCGGCCGAGCCGCCCAAGTACGACGCCGACGAACTGCTGGGGATCGTCCCCGGCGACCTCAAGGCACCGTTCGACCCGCGCGAGGTGATCGCCCGGATCGTCGACGGCTCCGACTTCGACGAGTTCAAGCCGCTGTACGGGACGAGCCTGGTGACGGGCTGGGCGGCGCTGCACGGCTATCCGGTCGGCGTGCTGGCCAACGCCCAGGGAGTCCTGTTCTCCGCGGAGTCCCAGAAGGCGGCCCAGTTCATCCAGCTCGCCAACCAGCGCGACATCCCGCTGCTCTTCCTGCACAACACCACCGGCTACATGGTCGGCAAGGAGTACGAGCAGGGCGGCATCATCAAACACGGCGCGATGATGATCAACGCGGTCAGCAACTCGAAGGTCCCGCACCTGTCCGTCCTCATGGGCGCCTCCTACGGCGCCGGCCACTACGGCATGTGCGGCCGCGCCTACGACCCCCGCTTCCTGTTCGCCTGGCCCACCGCCAAGTCGGCCGTCATGGGCCCCCAGCAGCTGGCCGGCGTGCTCTCCATCGTGGCCCGCCAGTCCGCGGCGGCGAAGGGCCTGCCCTACGACGAGGAGGGCGACGCCGCCCTGCGCGCCATGGTGGAGCAGCAGATCGAGTCCGAGTCGCTGCCCATGTTCCTGTCCGGGCGGCTCTACGACGACGGCGTCATCGACCCCCGCGACACCCGGACGGTCCTCGGCATGTGTCTGTCCGCGATCCACACCGCCCCCTACGAGGGCGCCCGCGGCGGCTTCGGCGTCTTCCGGATGTGAGGGAAACCTTCAGTGATCACTTCTGTGCTCGTCGCCAACCGGGGCGAGATCGCCTGCCGGATCTTCCGCACCTGCCACGACCTCGGCATCCGGACGGTCGCGGTGCACTCGGACCCGGACGCGAACGCCCTGCACACCCGCACGGCGGACGCGGCGGTACGGCTGCCGGGCGCGTCCCCCGCCGACACCTACCTGCGCGCCGACCTGATCGTGAAGGCGGCGCTGGCCTCCGGCGCCGACGCCGTGCACCCCGGCTACGGCTTCCTCTCCGAGAACGCCGACTTCGCCCGGGCCGTCCTGGACGCGGGCCTCGTCTGGATCGGGCCGCCCCCGCGGGCGATCGAGGCGATGGCGTCCAAGACGCGCGCCAAGGAACTGATGGGCCTGGCGCCCCTGCGGGACGTGACCCCGGCCGATCTGCCGGTGCTGGTGAAGGCGGCCGCGGGCGGCGGAGGCCGCGGCATGCGGGTCGTGCGCCGCATGGAGGACCTGGCGGCCGCACTGGAGAGCGCACGCGCGGAGGCCGCGAGCGCCTTCGGCGACGGCGAGGTCTTCGTCGAGCCGTACGTCGAGGACGGCCGCCACGTCGAGGTCCAGATCCTCGCCGACACCCACGGCACGGTCTGGGCCCTGGGCACCCGGGACTGCTCCCTCCAGCGCCGCCACCAGAAGGTGATCGAGGAGGCCCCGGCCCCCGGCCTCCCGGAGGACCTCAGGGCGGAACTGCACGAGCTGGCGGTACGGGCGGCCCGCGCGGTGGACTACGTGGGCGCGGGCACGGTCGAGTTCCTGGTCTCCGGCACCAAGGCGCACTTCCTGGAGATGAACACCCGCCTCCAGGTCGAACACCCGGTGACGGAGGCGGTGTTCGGCCTCGACCTGGTGGCGGAACAGCTCCGCATAGCGGAGGGGGCACCCCTCTCCGAACAGCCCCCGCGCGCGCGGGGCCACGCCGTCGAGGTCCGTCTGTACGCCGAGGACCCGTCCCGGGACTGGGCTCCGCAGACCGGCACCCTGCACCGTCTGTCGGTCCCCGACTCCGTCCGCCTGGACACGGGCTACGAGAGCGGCGACGACATAGGGGTCCACTACGACCCGATGCTCGCCAAGGTCGTCGCCCACGCCCCCACGCGCGCGGAGGCGGTCCGCAAACTGGCCGGAGCCCTGGAGAAGGCCACCATCCACGGCCCCACCACGAACAGGGACCTGCTGCTGAACTCCCTGCGCCACAAGGAGTTCACCACGGCCCGCATGGACACCGGCTTCTACGACCGCCACCTGCCCGACCTCACCGGGCCCGCCGCGGACCCGCTGGCCCCCCTGGCGGCGGCCCTCGCGGACGCGGTCGGCCGCTCCCGCTTCGGCGGCTTCCGCAACCTCCCCGCCACCCCGCAGACCAAGCGCTACGAGATGGCGGGCGAGGAGTACGAGGTCTCCTACCGCCACACCAGGAACGGTCTGGAGGCGGACGGGGTCCGGGTGATCCACGCGGACGCGAGCAGGGTCGTACTCGAAGTGGACGGCGTAGAGCGGAAGTTCGAGGTGTCGAGGTACGGCGACCAGGTCCACGTCGGCGCCACGGCGCTCAAGGCGCTGCCCCGCTTCCCGGACCCGCAGGCCCAGTTGGTCCCGGGCTCGCTGCTGGCTCCCATGCCGGGCACGGTCGTACGCGTCGCGGACGGCCTGGCCGAGGGGGCCGCCGTGGAGGCGGGCCAGCCTCTCCTCTGGCTGGAGGCGATGAAGATGGAACACAGGATCACGGCTCCCCACGCGGGAACGCTCAGCGAACTGAATGCAGTTGTCGGCCAACAGGTGACGGTCGGCTCTCTACTGGCGGTAGTCGAACCTGCCTAGGGGCGCGGGGAACTGCGCGCCCAGCCCCAACGAAGGAGCCACATGCCCACGATCGAATCTGATGAGCACAAGTCTCTGCGTAACGCCGTAGCCGCCCTCGGCAAACGCCACGGCCGCGACTACGACCGAGAGGCACTCTGGTCCGAGGCCGCCAAACTCGGCTACCTCGGCGTCAACCTCCCCGAGGAGTACGGAGGCGGAGGCGGCGGCATAGCCGAACTCTCCATCGTCCTCGAAGAGCTGGGCGCGGCCGGCGCCCCCCTCCTGATGATGATCGTGTCCCCCGCCATCTGCGGCACGGTGATCGCCCGCTTCGGCACCGAGTCCCAGAAGCAGGAGTGGCTCCCGGCCCTCGCCGACGGCACCCGCACGATGGCCTTCGGCATCACCGAACCCGACGCCGGCTCCAACAGCCACCGCATCACCACCACGGCTCACCGCGACGGAGCCGACTGGCTCCTCACCGGCCGCAAGGTCTTCGTCTCCGGCGTCGACATCGCCGACGCCACCCTCATCGTCGGCCGCACCGAGGACTCCCGGACCGGCCGCCTCAAGCCCTGCCTGTTCATCGTGCCCCGGGACGCCCCGGGCTTCGGCAGGCGCCGGATCGAGATGGAACTGAACGCCCAGGAGAAGCAGTTCGAGCTCACCCTCGACGACGTGCGCCTGCCCGCCGAAGCGCTCGTGGGCGACGAGGACGCCGGCCTCCTGCAACTCTTCGCAGGACTCAACCCCGAACGCATCATGACGGCCGCGTTCGCGATCGGCATGGGCCGCTACGCCCTCGCCCAGGCGATCACGTACGCCAGGGACCGCACGGTCTGGAACACCCCCATCGGCGCCCACCAGGCCATCGCCCACCCCCTCGCCCAGGCCCACATCGACCTGGAACTGGCCCGCCTGATGATGCAGAAGGCCGCCCACCTGTACGACGAGGGCGACGACGTGGGCGCGGGAGAGGCCGCCAACATGGCGAAGTACGCGGCGGGGGAGGCCTGTGTGAAGGCGGTCGACCAGGCCGTCCACACCCTCGGCGGCAACGGCCTCACCCGCGAGTTCGGGATCGCCTCGCTGATAACGGCCGCCCGCGTGGCTCGTATCGCACCGGTCAGCAGGGAGATGATTCTCAACTACGTCTCCCACCAGACCCTCGGCCTGCCCAAGTCGTACTAGGCCGCCCTGGAAACCAGGCCGTCTTGGAGGAACCGTGTTCCGCAGCGAGTACGCAGACGTCCAGCCCGTCGAACTGCCCATCCATGACGCGGTCCTCGCCCGGGCCGCCGAGTTCGGTGACGCGCCCGCCCTGATCGACGGCACCGACGGCACCACCCTCACCTACGCACAGCTGGACCGGTTCCACCGCCGGGTCGCCGCGGGCCTCGCGGAGGCGGGCGTCGTCAAGGGGGACGTGCTCGCGCTGCACAGCCCCAACACGATCGCCTTCCCCACCGCGTTCTACGCCGCCACCCGCGCGGGTGCCTCCGTCACGACCGTGCACCCGCTCTCCACGGCTGAGGAGTTCGCCAAGCAGCTCTCCGACTCCGCCGCCCGCTGGATCGTCACCGTCTCGCCGCTCCTCGAGACCGCGCGCCGGGCCGCCGAACTCGCGGGCGGAGTCCGGGAGATCCTCGTCTGCGACAGCGCCCCCGGCCACCGCTCCCTCATCGACATGCTGGCCTCGACGGCCCCCGAGCCGCGTGTCGCCATCGACCCGGCGACGGACGTGGCGGCCCTGCCGTACTCCTCGGGCACCACCGGCACCCCCAAGGGCGTGATGCTCACCCACCGGCAGATCGCCACCAACCTCGCCCAGCTCCAGCCGCTGATGTCGGCGGGCCCCGAGGACCGCATCCTCGCGGTCCTGCCCTTCTTCCACATCTACGGCCTCACGGCCCTGATGAACGCGCCCCTGCGCGTCGGCGCCTCCGTCGTCGTGCTGCCCCGCTTCGACCTGGAGACCTTCCTCGCGGCCATCCAGAACCACCGCATCACCGGCCTGTACGTGGCCCCGCCGATCGTCCTCGCCCTCGCCAAGCATCCCCTGGTCGAGCACTACGACCTGTCGTCCCTGCGCTACATCGTCAGCGCCGCCGCCCCCCTGGACGCCCGGCTCGCCGCCGCCTGCTCGGCCCGGCTCGGCCTGCCGCCCGTCGGCCAGGCGTACGGCATGACGGAACTCTCGCCCGGCACCCACGTCGTCCCCCTGTCCGCCATGCGCGAGGCACCCCCCGGGACCGTCGGCAAGCTCATCGCGGGCACCGAGATGCGGATCGTCTCCCTCGACGACCCCGCCGAGGACCTCGGCACCGGCGAGCCCGGCGAGATCCTCATCCGCGGTCCGCAGGTCATGAAGGGCTACCTCGGCCGCCCCGACGACACCGCCGCGATGATCGACGCCGACGGCTGGCTGCACACCGGGGACGTCGGCCATGTCGACGCCGAGGGCTGGCTGTTCGTCGTCGACCGGGTCAAGGAGCTCATCAAGTACAAGGGCTTCCAGGTGGCGCCCGCCGAACTGGAGGCCCTCCTGCTCACCCACCCCGGCATCGCCGACGCGGCCGTCATCGGCGTCTACAACGACCAGGGCAACGAGGTCCCGCACGCCTTCGTCGTCCGCCAGCCCACCGCGGGCGACCTCTCCGAGAGCGAGGTCATGATGTACGTCGCCGAACGCGTCGCCCCCTACAAACGTGTCCGCCAGGTCACCTTCCTCGACGCGGTGCCCCGGGCCGCCTCCGGCAAGATCCTGCGCCGACGGCTCAGGGAGCGCGCATGACCGTGATCACCCGCACACGCGCGCGTGGCGTCGAGAGCCTCGCCCTCGACTCCCCGCACAACCGCAACGCCCTGTCGGCCGCCCTGGTGGGCGAGCTGGCCGCCGCGCTGACGGACTGCGCCACCGATCCGGACGTCCGCGCGGTCGTCCTCACCCACACCGGCACCACCTTCTCCGCGGGCGCCGACCTGAAGGACCCCCCGCACCCGGACGCCCTGGTCGCACTCCTGCGGCAGATCCTGGAACTCGGCAAGCCGGTCGTCGCACGCGTCACCGGGCACGTCCGCGCGGGCGGCCTCGGCCTCCTCGCCGCCTGCGACATCGCCGCCGCGTCCACCGGGTCGACGTTCGCCTTCACCGAGGTACGGATCGGAGTCGCCCCCGCGGTCATCTCGCTGACCCTGCTGCCCCGCACCGACCCCCGCGCCCTGGCCCGCCACTACCTCACCGGCGAACGCTTCGACGCCGCCGAGGCGGTCCGCACCGGCCTGGTGACGGCGGCGGGCGACGACGTGGACGCCGTACTCGAACCGATCCTGGGCGGCCTGCGCCGGTCCGCCCCCGAGGCCCTGGCCGAGACGAAACGGCTGCTCACCGCTAGGGTGCTGGAGACCTTCGACCGGGACGCGGCCGACCTGACCGCGCTCTCGGCCCGGCTGTTCGCCTCCCCGCACGCGCGCGAGGGCATGACAGCCTTCCTGGAACGACGGGATCCCTCATGGGTGGTGTGACCACGATCGGCGACCGGGCCGACCGCGTGCCGAAGCAGGACCGCAGCCGGGCCACCCGGCAGCGCCTCCTCGAAGCCGCCGTGGCCTGCCTCGCCGAACACGGCTGGGCCGGCTCCACGGTCACCGTCGTCGCCGAACGCGCCGGCGTCTCCCGAGGCGCCGCCCAGCACCACTTCCCGACCCGCGAGGCCCTCTTCACGGCCGCGGTCGAGTACGTGGCGGAGGAACGCTCCACAGCCCTGCGCGCCCTGTTCCCGCAGGGCGCCGCGGACGACCGCCGCGCGGTCGTCTCGGCCCTGGTCGACCTCTACACGGGCCCGCTCTTCCGAGCCGCCCTCCACCTCTGGGTGGCAGCCTCCAACGAGGAGCAACTGCGCCCCCAGGTGACGGAGCTGGAGGCGAGGGTGGGCCGGGAGACCCACAGGATCGCGGTGGACCTGCTGGGCGCGGACGAGTCAAAGCCGGGCGTCCGGGAGACGGTCCAGGGCCTCCTGGACATGGCGAGGGGCCTGGGCCTGGCGAATCTCCTCACGGACGACCACGCTCGCCGGGAGAGGGTTGTGGCGCAGTGGGTCGTACTGATGGACGAGGCCCTGCGTCTTTAGGGGCGCGGGGAACTGCGCGACCAGCCACGACGGACCCGCAGTCGCCCACGTCCCACAGGCACCCGTGTCAGTGGGCGATGCTCCCGTACCCCTCGATGTCCCGAGGACTCCGCGAGCCCGGTCCCACATACCGCGCCGACGGCCGCACCAGCCGCCCCGTCCGCTTCTGCTCAAGAATGTGCGCCGACCACCCGGCGGTCCGCGCGCACGTGAACATCGACGTGAACATGTGCGCCGGCACCTCCGCGAAGTCGAGGACGATCGCCGCCCAGAACTCCACGTTCGTGGCCAGCACCCGGTCCGGCCGCCGCGCGTGCAACTCCGCCAGCGCCGCCTTCTCCAGCGCCTCGGCCACCTCGAACCGAGGCGCCCCCAGCTCACGCGCCGTTCGACGCAGCACCCGCGCGCGCGGGTCCTCGGCCCGGTACACCCGGTGCCCGAACCCCATCAGCCGCTCACCGCGGTCCAGCGCCTGCCTGACGTACGCCTCGGCGTCCCCGGTCCGCTCGATCTCCTCGATCATCCCGAGCACCCGGGACGGCGCCCCGCCGTGCAGCGGTCCGGACATGGCACCCACGGCACCCGACAGCGCGGCGGCGACATCCGCCCCCGTGGAGGCGATCACGCGCGCGGTGAACGTCGACGCGTTCATCCCGTGCTCCGCGGCCGACGTCCAGTACGCGTCCACGGCGGCCACGTGCTTGGGGTCCGGCTCCCCACGCCAGCGGATCATGAACCGCTCGACGACGGACTGCGCCTTGTCGATCTCCCGCTGCGGCACCATCGGCCGCCCCTGCCCGCGGGCGGACTGGGCGACGTAGGACAGCGCCATCACGGCGGCCCGGGCGAGGTCGGCACGCGCCTGCCCGGCATCGATGTCCAGCAGCGGTTTGAGCCCCCACACCGGCGCGAGCATGGCCAGCGCCGACTGGACGTCCACGCGGATGTCCCCGGAGTGCACCGGGATCGGGAACGGCTCGGCGGGCGGCAGACCGGGATTGAAGGCGCCGTCGACCAGGAGTCCCCACACGTTGCCGAACGAGACATGGCCGACCAGATCCTCGATGTCGACGCCCCGGTACCGCAGCGCGCCGCCTTCCTTGTCCGGTTCGGCGATCTCCGTCTCGAACGCGACGACGCCTTCGAGGCCTGGGACAAACCCGGGGTCGAGGTCGGACATGAGGCGGCTCCTCGTGAGATGTACGACGGATGACGCCACGATATCCCCGGGTGCCACCTTTGGGGAGAGCAAGCGGCACTCAGTGCCACCGTCCGTGCGGAGGCGATCCGTACGGCAAGATGACGACGTGACCGACGCCGCACACGCCGTCTTCCCGGACCCCGCCGCCATGCGCCGGCAGTACCGGGCGGAGGGTCTCACCGAGACCGACCTGGCCGCCACGCCCGTCGAGCAGTTCGCGCGCTGGTTCAAGCAGGCGGCCAGCGAGGCCCACCTCTTCGAGCCGAACGCCATGGTCGTCTCCACCGCCGACGCCGAGGGCCGCCCCAGCTCCCGCACGGTCCTGCTCAAGCAGTTCGACGAACAGGGCTTCGTCTTCTACACGAACTACGACTCCCGCAAGGGCAGGGACCTCGCCGCCAACCCGTACGTCTGCCTGCTGTTCCCCTGGCACCCCATGGCCCGCCAGGTGATCGTCACCGGCCTCGCCCGCCGCACCGGCCGCGACGAGACCGCCGCCTACTTCCGCACCCGCCCGCACGGCTCCCAGCTCGGCGCCTGGGCCAGCGCGCAGTCCTCGGTGATCGAGAGCCGCGAGCAGGTCGACACGGCCTACGCGGATCTCGCCGCCCGCTACCCCGAGGGCGAACAGGTACCGGTGCCCCCGCACTGGGGCGGCTTCCGGGTGGCACCGGAGACGGTGGAGTTCTGGCAGGGCCGGGAGAACCGCCTGCACGACCGGCTGCGCTACGTGGCGCAGGCGAACGGGAGCTGGCGGGTGGAGCGGCTGAGCCCCTGAGCCCCGGGGCCCCGGAACGCAGGCGACCCGCGAGCTCTGGGTCCCTCCGCCTGGGGCGGGGGAGCCGGCCGGACGTTACCGGCGAGCTCGCGGGTCGGGTGACTGCGTTGGATTGGCCGGCTGCGTGCAACGCGTGCACGCCGGTCCGGCACCGCACTCGGTGGGTGACGGGCCCTAGCCCGCAGCCACCTCTTCCGTCCGGTATGAATACATCTGCCGAACCACCTCCTTTCCGAAGTACCTGAACCCTAAGAAGCCCGCCCCCTCCGGTTCAACCCCTTTTTTCGCGGGACCGCACCGGAGGTCTTCCGGGGGCGATGGACGGGCCCGGAACGATCACCTAGCGTGCGGCCATGACTGAGCTGCGGATCGAACCCGTCGTGGGCGACGACATGGCCGAGGAGTGGCGGCACGTGCACAACGTGATCGTTCCGCCGGCCGCCATGAGCGCCGAGGACGTACGCGAGCGGGTCCGGCGCTACCGGCTGGAGAACGCCTACCTCGGGGACGTACTCGTGGGCTGCTCGACCGTCCGCCCGCCGCACGGGGAGGACGCCGTGGCGACCGTCATCGCGCGCGTGCTGCCCGATTACCGCGGACGGGGTTTCGGAACGGCTCTCTACGAGAAGGGTCTTGATCATGCGCGCGAGCTCGGCGCCCGGGTGATCGAGACATGCGTGCTGGCCGTCAATGGGGACGGGACGCGGTTCGCGCGGGCACGCGGGTTCGTCGAGGTCGACCGGTATGTGCTGGACGGCGGGAGCGACGAGTGGATCGACCTGCGGCTGGAGCCGGACGGGGAAGCCGTATGAGGGGATTCGAGGCGTTTCCGGCGTACAACGATTCCTTCAATCTTGCGGGAACCCGGTGTGTGCTGCGTCACGTTCGAGTTCAATGATTGTCAGTGAGTGAAGCAGCCGGCAGGGGGTCCAGGTGAGTGCTTCCCGGCGTAGTGGGACCACCGACGAGCTGGGGCCGGACGGTCCCGGCGGTTCGGATCTGCTCGCCGCGCTGCTGGACGGCATGGACGCGGCACTGTGTGCCTTCGACGCGGACGGCGTCGTCACCCACTGGAACCGTGAGGCCGAGCGCATCCTCGGATGGACCGCGGCCGAGGCCGTGGGACGGCACGGGTTCGCCGGATGGGCCGTACGCCCCGCGGACGCCGAGGAGGTCGAGGGGCGGCTGATGTCCGCCATGCAGGCGCCCGGCCGACAGGTCCACGAGTTCGCGCTGCTGACCAAGGACGGCGGCCGGGTCCTCGTCCGCACCCAGTCCGCGGCCGTGCGCGGGCCCGACGGAAAGCCGGCCGGGGTGTACTGCGCCTTCAGCGAGGTCCACACCCAGATCGACCTGGAACGCTCGATCGCGCTCAGCGAGGCCCTGTTCGAGGACGCCTCCTGGGGTGTGGTGCTGGTCGACGCCGATCTGCGGCCCGCCGTGGTCAACGCGCACGCGGCCCGGTCGCTGGGCGTCGGGCGCACGTCCGTGCTGGGGCGGCCCCTCGGGGAACTGCTCGCGCAGGGCGTGGAGGAGCTGGAGAGCGCGCTGACCCATGTGCTGGCCGAGGGCGCGCCGCCGGCGCCGGCCGAGATCTGGGTCGGGGTGCGGACACCGGACGGCGAGAAGCGGCGCTGCTGGCGCTGCGGCTTCGTACGGCTGGCCTCGCCGCTCGCGGAGGAGCCGGTGCCGCTGGGCGTCGGCTGGCTGTTCCAGGACGTCACCGAGGCCAAGCAGAGCGAACAGGAGGCCTCGCTGCTGAGGTTCCGCACCAACCAGCTGCACCGGGCGGCCCGGGCGGCCGCGGAGTGCGAGGACCCGGCCGAGGCCGCCGTCGTCCACCTGGACTTCGCCCTCGCCGGCTTCGCCGATCACGCCCTGATCGACCGGGTGGCCGGGGGCGCGGTGGCCGACGGCGAGGAGACCGGCCCGGTCCGTCTCGTACGGGTCGCCGCGACGCCCTCCGGGGCACCGGGGCCGAGTCTGCAGGCGCCGGGCGCGGCCGGGCTGCCCGTGCTGTACCCGGAGGGGCATCCGGCGTTGCAGTGCGTGGAGCGGGCGGGGTCGGTACGGGCGAGTGTCGGGTCGGTGCCGGGGGAGCGGGCCCGCGAGTGGGCCGAGGCCCGCCAGTGGCCCCCGGACGTGGTGCACGCGTTGTGCGCGGTGCTGCGCAGCCGGGGCCGCACGCTCGGAGTCGTGACGTTCCTGCGGGGCTCCGGCAGGGGACAGTTCGAGCGGGGCGACGCGGTGTACGCGGAGGACGTGGCGGTGCGCATCGCCGCCGCGCTGGACCTGGGCGGGGTCGTGGGGCGGGCGTAGCGGGCGCAGGTGTCTACCGCCGGTAGAAGATCCGGTCCCCGTACTCCTCGAACACCCGGTCGTTCCACTCCAGTCCGCCGTCCACGTTGCCCGAGCGCAGCAGCGGTGGCTCGATGCCCCGCTCCGCCAGCGCGCCCGCCGCCGTCGCCATCACGGCCTGGAGCAGCGCCGAGGTCACGACCGTGGAGGCCGGGGCGAAGGGAGCCGCGACGGTGTCCAGGGAGAGCTCCGCGTCGCCCGGGGCGATCTTGGAGTCGAGGACGAGGTCGCAGTGGTCCTTGAGGAAGGTGCCCGAACTGTGCCGGGGCCTGGTCTCCCGGGTGTAGGCGACCGACGTGACCCCGATGACCTTCACGCCCCGGGCCCGCGCGCCCTGGGCCATCTCCACGGGGAGCGCGTTGCGGCCGGAGAGGGAGATGATCACCAGGGCGTCGCCCGCACGGAGCGGCGAGCAGTCCAGGACCGCGCCCGCGAGACCGTCCACGCGCTCCAGGGCGGAGCCCAGGGTGGCCGGCATGACGTCGACACCCACGACCCCCGGCACCGTCAGCAGGTTCATCAGGGCGAGTCCGCCGGCCCGGTAGACGAGGTCCTGCGCGGCGAGCGAGGAGTGCCCGGCGCCGAAGGCGAAGAGCCGGCCACCCGAGGCCACGGTGTCGGCGAGGAGCTCACCGGCCGCCGCGACGGACCCGGCCTCCTCGTCGCGGACCCGTTGCAGCAGCCCGATCGCGGCGTCGAGGAACTGTCCGGACAGCTTGCCGTCAGCGCTCGCGGAGCCCGTCTCGCCCATGCGTCGTCCAACCCTTCCGTCGCCGTGTCGCGGATCACCGTGCGGTCTGGACCAGTGGGATGTCAATACGGCCGCGCGCCTGCTCGTAACC
The DNA here is from genome assembly GCF_029893805.1 of Streptomyces sp. SAI-135. Taxonomy (NCBI): domain Bacteria; kingdom Bacillati; phylum Actinomycetota; class Actinomycetes; order Kitasatosporales; family Streptomycetaceae; genus Streptomyces; species Streptomyces sp. SAI-135. Next base: position 4,190,456 of record NZ_JARXYP010000002.1, on the reverse strand, counting down.
GTCCGGTTTCAACGGCGCGGCACGCTTGTCAGTGGCATCCGGCAGAATTGACGTCAGGGCCAGCGCACGAGCCGGGAAGCTGTCGTGCTTCCGGCAGATCTCATCAAGGGGCACGTATGTCCGGACTGATCGACACCACGGAGATGTATCTCCGCACCATCCTCGAGCTGGAGGAGGAAGGTGTGGTCCCGATGCGTGCCCGGATCGCCGAGCGACTCGACCAGAGCGGGCCGACGGTCAGCCAGACCGTGGCGCGGATGGAGCGCGACGGACTGGTGTCCGTCGCCACCGACCGCCACCTGGAGCTGACGGACGAGGGCCGGCGGCTGGCCACGCGCGTGATGCGCAAGCACCGGCTCGCGGAGTGCCTGCTCGTCGACGTGATCGGCCTGGAGTGGGAGCAGGTCCACGCGGAGGCGTGTCGCTGGGAGCACGTGATGAGCGAGGCGGTGGAGCGCCGGGTCCTCGAGCTGCTGCGCCACCCCACCGAGTCGCCGTACGGCAACCCCATCCCGGGGCTGGAGGAGCTGGGCGAGAAGGACGGCCCGCACCCCTTCCTGGACGAGGGCATGGTGTCGCTGGCCGAGCTGGACCCGGGTCTCGACGGCAAGACGGTCGTCGTGCGCCGTATCGGCGAGCCCATCCAGACGGACGCCCAGCTGATGTACACGCTGCGGCGGGCGGGTGTGCAGCCCGGTTCGGTGGTGAGCGTGACGGAGTCGGCCGGCGGGGTGCTGGTGGGCAGCGGCGGCGAGGCCGCGGAGCTGGAGTCGGACGTCGCCTCGCACGTGTTCGTCGCCAAGCGCTGAGGCCGGCGGGAGGGGCGCCGACCGGTCCCGTCGATCCGAGATCCACTGTGCGGAATCGCAGCGCTTCGACGCTCCCCGTGCAAGGCTGTCGCGTGAGGCATATGACCTGAGGGGGCGGGCGGATGTGCCGTGGACGTGGGGATGGCCCCGGCGCCTTCCGGTGCCGGGGCCTGTCCTCCCCTGTGCTGACCCGGAGCCCCGAGCTCCCAGGGTCATTCCCCTCGGACCGATGTCCCCGAGCGGTCCGCCTCCCGCTGAAGGTCTCCCCTCGGCGGCGGCGATCATTCCTTGAGGGGGGTCACTCGAATGAGGGGTGTTACCCCGTGAGGCCCGATTTTCGAATGTCCATTCGATAAATTCGGTGGTCCGCGGGTGACGGGGCGCGGGGGATGTGCGCTACAGGGTGTACGGCAGGAAAGCGACAGACAGGGCAGGCACAGGGGTCCGGGGAGCTAGGGGGGTGCCAATGGCGCGGCGCATCGACGTGACCGGGGCGGGCGGCGTACGTCTCGCGGCCTGGGAGTTCGGTGACCCTCCCAAGACCGATCCGGCGAACCCGGTCAGGGAGAGCCCGCACTCCCCGGAGAAACGATCACCCGGAGTGCTGTTACTCCACGGCCTGATGGGCCGTGCCTCGCACTGGGCGTCCACCGCCCGCTGGCTCTCCGAGCGCTACCGGGCCGTCGCACTCGACCAGCGGGGTCACGGCCAGAGCGAAAAACCCCCTCGGGCCGCCTTCACCCGTGACGCGTACGTCGAGGACGCGGAAGCCGCCCTCGAACAGCTGGACCTCGCCCCGGTCGTCCTCATCGGACACGCGATGGGCGCCCTGACCGCCTGGCAGCTCGCCGCCCGCCGGCCCGACCTGGTCCGCGGAGTGATCATCTGCGACATGCGGGCCTCCGCCCTCGGCGCCGCCTCGCAGCGGGAGTGGGGCGAGTGGTTCAAGGCCTGGCCCGTCCCCTTCGCCACACTGGCCGACGTCCGCAAGTGGTTCGGCGAGGACGATCCCTGGGTGGAGCGGCCCAACCCGGCGCGCGGTGAGTTCTACGCCGAGGTGATGGCCGAGTCCCCCGACGGCTGGCGCCCCGTCTTCGACCCCGAGCAGATGCTGTCGTCCCGCGAGACCTGGGTCTACGACGCCCACTGGGAGGAACTGACCCAGGTCAGGTGCCCCGCCCTGGTCGTCCGCGGCCTCGACGGCGAACTGGGCCGGGCCGAGGCCCAGGAGATGGTCCGCGTCCTGCCCCGCGGCGAGTACGCCGAGGTGGCCGACGCCGGCCACCTGGTCCACTACGACCAGCCGGAGGCCTGGAGGGCGGCGATAGAGCCCTTCCTGGACGGCCTGGGCGACCAGCCCGAGGGACCCGGCGACTGAGGCGCACGTCCACCGCCGTGGCTCGCGGGGCGAGGGGAGTGCCGTCACCACGACTCGATCAGGTGTCACCACGACTGCCCTCAGGGTGGGGCGAGTCTGCTGCCGGTGGCTCCAGCATCCCCCTTGCCTCCGTCGAGGTGGCCTTCCCTCGTCGACGTGTGCGCCCGCCACCGACAGTTCGCTCGCATGACTCAGCCGCGCGCCCCGTCAGGGGCACGTCAGCCCTTGCTGACCGCCATCAGGATCTCCGGCAGTCGGCGGGCCGTGCGGGGGGCGGCGAGCCGTAGGCCCGCCAGAGTCACGCAGGCTCCGTACACCGTGCCGACCGGGAGCAGGACCCAGCTCCACTCGTCGCCGTCCGCGCTGAGGTTGGCCCAGACCGTCAGGGCGATCACGGGGGCGCACAGCAGGGCGGCCGAGACCATGCCGCCGACGACGGCGGCCGCGGCGAGGCCGGACTGGCCCGGGGCCACGTTCTTGTAGCCCTCCTGCGGGATCGAGTAGGGGAAGCGCGCCGACGTCCACGCCCCGGTGGCCAGCATCGCCCCGAGCAGGGCGAAGGATACCCCGAGCACCTCGGGCAGCTGGGGCCAGTCGCCGATCAGCGCGGTCGTGAGGACGGTGACGAGCGTGGCGTACGGCAGCGTGATCACCAGCAACGCCAGTGCACGCGCGCGCAGTTCGACGTAGGCGTCCCGAGGGGAGGAGATCGTCATCGCGACCATCCAGAACGCGGAGGTGTCCTGCCCGAACTGGTTGTACATCTGCACGCCGAGCATGCCCGCGGCGAAGCACGCGAAGTAGATGGAGCCCGTGCCCTGCACCGCGTTGAACACCGGCACGATCAGCCCGATGGCCAGCGATGTCACCCACGCGGCCTTGGTCTTGGGGTCGCGCCACACATAGCGCAGGCTGCGTTCCATCACGGTGCCGGTGCGCCCGGCCGGCAGCAGCCGGGCGAGCCCCGTCGAGTTCCGCTCCCGGGCCGCCCCCTCGGCGGAGGGGAGCGTGGAGCCGTCCGGGGAGGTCATCAGCCGGGTCAGGTGACGGGACCAGAGGGCGAGCAGGCCGGTCAACGCCACGGCGGACAGGGCGAGTTGCAGGAAGGCGATGCCGTACGACCCCGTACTCGCCGAATCGGCCGCCCCGATCGCCGAAGCGGGCGGCACCCACTTCAGCACCTCCGTCGGGCCGTCCAGCTGTCCGAGGCCGCCCGAACCGAGCTGCTGCGCACCGAAGTTCACGACCTGGGCGCCGACGGCGATGACGAGTCCGCTCAGCACCGCAAGGTCGCGGCCCCTGCGGCTGGACAGCAGCCGGATGTTGGCGACGGCGACGGCCCGCGCGAGCGCCACGCAGACCAGCAGCGCCAGCACGACACCGAGCACCGAGAAGACGTACGCCACCGCCCCGTGCGCGACCGCGACGACGGACCCGACGAGCAGGCAGAGGGTGAACACCGGCCCGATGCCGACCAGCGAGGCCACGAGCAGCGCCCGCACCAGGGGCCGGGGCCGCAGCGGCAGCATCACCAGACGGGTGGGGTCGAGGGTCTCGTCGCCGCCGGGGAAGAACAGCGGCATCACGGCCCACCCGACCGCCAGCACGGCGACCAGCGGGACGACGACCGAGCCGGCGTGCTCGTTGCCGCGCAGTGCGATGAGACCGAGCAGCTGGAGGGCGGAGAAGAGCAGCACGGCCACGGCCGAGGCGATGTACGCGGCCCGTCGCCCGCCGGACCGCCGCAGCCCGTTCCGCAGCAGCGACAGCTTCAGCCGTACGACGACCGGGGTGAGGTCCGCGGTCATCGGGCCCCGCCGCCCAGCCAGTCGAGGTTCGCCCCGGCGTCCTGCCCCTGCGCGCCCACGAGTTCGAGGAAGGCGCGCTGCAACGAGGGCGCGTCGCCGCGCACTTCGTCGAGCGGACCGTGGGCCCGGATCCGGCCGGCGGCCATGACGGCCACCCAGTCGCACAGCGACTCCACGAGCTCCATCACGTGCGAGGAGAAGACGACGGTGGCGCCGGAGGCGGTGTACCGCTCCAGCACGCCCCGGATGGTCTGCGCGGAGACGGGATCGACGCCCTCGAACGGCTCGTCGAGGAAGAGCACTTCGGGGTTGTGGAGCAGGGCGGCCGCCAGCCCGATCTTCTTCCGCATCCCGGTCGAGTAGTCGACGACCAGCTTGTGCTGGGCGCCCGCCAGATCGAGCACGTCCAGCAGCTGGGCGGCCCGCCGGTCGACCTCGCCGCCGGGCAGCCCCCGCAGCCGTCCGGAGTAGGCGAGCAGCTCACGCCCCGAGAGCCGCTCGAACAACCGCAGCCCCTCGGGCAGGACGCCGATCCGGGACTTCACCTCGACGGGATCCCGCCACACGTCGTGCCCGACCACGGAGACGGACCCCTGATCGGGCCGCAGCAGCCCGGTCACCATGGAGAGGGTCGTGGTCTTCCCGGCCCCGTTGGGGCCCACCAGTCCGATGAACTTCCCCGCGGGAAGCTCCAGGTCGATCCCCGCGACAGCGACCTGCTGTCCGAACCGCTTCCAGAGCCCGCGCACACTCACAGCCGACGTCATGGACGCCAACCCTAGGGGCGCGGTGCACCGGGTCCGTCACCGATCCCGGCCGCACGCGTAGGCGAGGGGCGAGATCAGCTCCTCCGCGTCCGGCAGCCAGCGGTTCGCGGGCGTCGGACGGCAGGCCCACTGCACGGCACCGCTGGACCCGTACCGGGTGGGGGGACCCGCGACGTACGCCCCTTCCCCCAACGCCACCAGGTCCAGCGACGACGGGGTCCAGCCCAGCTTCCGGACCAGTTCCGGCACCTTCACCGACGCCCCGGGCAGCACGAAGAACTGCATCCGGCGGTCCGGCGTCAACGTCACGGGCCCCAGCGTCAGCTCCATCCGCTCCATCCGCGCCAGCGCCAGGAATCCCGCCGTCTCCGGGACGGAGATCGCGTCGAAGGTCCGCCCGGTGGGCAGCAGGATCGAGGCTGCCGGCTGCTTCTGCCACATCCGGCGCGCGACCGTCGCACTGCCGGTGGCCTGCGTCGCCCAGTCCTCGCGCGCGGGGTGTGCCCCGGGGGCGGCGCACGCGGGGTCACCGCAGGAGCATCGCTGCACCCCGTCGACGGCTTCCAGCCAGGTGCCGGGGAAGACGTCCCAGTGGCGCTCCTCGGCGTAGCGTACGGCTGTCTCCAGCAGCGATTCCCCGCGCTGCTTCGGAATCTGAGCGGCTTCGGTACCCGCGATCGTCTCTTCCACGCTGAACACAACTCCCCGGCCCACCTCGGGTTACGGCCGTACCGCGCGCGGGGGAAGCGCATCGATTCCGCATCTGGGGCGCATGGATGCATGTGTGGGGGCGCAGAGGAGGAACCTCGGCGTGGGCTGGGTAACCACGTGTGGGGTCGGTACGAGTCTTTACCCCGGCAATCCTCGCATGCCTCGCATTTTCGACACGTTGGTGGGGCATTGATCTTCACGGCCGGAACTTTTCGGTGGAAGACACGTCAACTCGGTGCGTGGGCAGGCACCGCAGCCAAGGGGGTACGCCATGGCCGCAAGGCCTCTCGTCGCGCGGCAGCCGAACGAACGGCTGCAGGCGCTCATCCAGGAGGCGGGGTGCTCGAACGCCGGGCTGGCCCGCCGGGTCAACATGTGCGGCGCCGAGCACGGCCTCGACCTGCGCTACGACAAGACGTCCGTGGCCCGTTGGCTGCGCGGACAGCAGCCGCGGGGCCGGGCGCCCGCGATCATCGCGGAGGCCCTCGGGCGCAAACTCGGCCGGACGGTCACGATCGACGAGATCGGCATGGCCAACGGCAAGAACCTCGCCTCCGGCGTCGGGCTCCAGTTCTCGCCGACGGTACTGGGCGCCATCGAGCAGGTGTGTGAGCTGTGGCGCAGCGACGTGGGCCGCCGGGACTTCCTGTCCGGCTCCTCGGTCGCCGCGTCCGCGCTGGTCGAGCCGAGCCGGGACTGGCTGATCTCCTCGCCCGACTCGCAGGTCGCCCGTCAGGCGGGCCCGCGCGTGGGGCAGTCCGACGTGGCCGCCGTGCGCGCGATGACCCAGGCGCTCGTCGACCTCGACCACCAGTACGGCAGCGGGCATGTGCGCCCGGTCGTCGTGCACTACCTCAACAGCGTGGTCTCCGGACTGCTCGCGGGGTCGTACCGGGAGGCGACGGGGCGTGAACTGTTCGCCGCGGTCGCACGGTTGACCGAGCTCGCCGGGTACATGGCGATCGACACCGGGCAACCCGGCCTGGCCCAGCGGTACTACATCCAGGCCCTGCGGCTCGCGCAGGCGGCGGGTGACCGCGGATACGGCGGCTATGTGCTCGCCGCGTCCATGAGCCACCTCGCCGCGCAGCTCGGGAACCCGCGGGAGATCGCCCAGTTGGCGCGGGCGGCGCAGGAAGGGGCGCGGGGTCGGGTGACACCGCGCGCGGAGGCGATGTTCCACGCGGCGGAGGCGCGTGGGCATGCCCTCATGGGCGATGTCCGGGCCACCCAGGCGGCGTCCGGGCGGGCGGTGCGCGCCCTGGAGGCGGCGGACCCGTCCTCCGGCGACGACCCGGCGTGGATCACGCACTTCAACGAGGCCTATCTGGCCGACGAGTTGGCCCACTGCCACCGCGACCTCGGCCAGGCCGACGCGGCGGCGCGGTGCGCGCAGGAGTCCCTGGACGGGCTCCCGGAGAACAAGGCGCGCCGGCGGGCCATCGGCCTGGTCCTGCTCGCCTCCGCGCAGGTGCAGCAGCGCGAGGTCGAACAGGCCTGCAACACCGGCCTGAAGGCGGTGGAGTTGCTGGAGACCCTGCGTTCCAACCGGGGCGCGGAGTACCTCGACGACTTCCAGCAGCGCCTGGAACCGTTCCGGGACGAGCCCGTCGTAAGGGAGTTCGGGGCCCGGCTGGACCTTCAGGCGGCCGCGTAAAGGAGGACATACGGAGCGGATACGGGCCCGGAACCGTCACGTGATCTCCCGGGACTTGTTACTGCGGTCACAGGGACGCAGGTCACGTCCTGTGCTACGTGGCACCGGGCTCGGAGGACCCGGTAGCGTGAGCCGACGATTCCGAAGTTCCCCCATAAGTAGGAGTCCCGGTGACGCAGAGTGGACAGGGCGAGCAGCCCTCGGCGCGCGAAGCGCGCGAAGGCATCGTGCTGCCCTCCGACGGCGGGGAACCCCTGCTGCCGGGACAGACGGGCGGATACGGCGGTCCGCAGCCCGGCTACGGCCCTCCGCAGCAGGGCCATTACGGCGGACCGTCGGAGCAGGGCGGTTACGGCGGCTCCGCGCAGCCGCCCCGCCCGGCCGCCGACGCGGGCTACGGCCAGCCGCCCGGCGGCCAGGCGTGGGGCAACGCGTGGGGCCCCGGGCAGCAGCAGGGCCAGCCGCAGCCGCAGGCCCAGCAGCCGCAGCCCCAGGAGTGGTCGCAGCCGACCGCACAGACCTGGGGGACGCCCCAGCAGCCCGGCGGCATACCGTCCCAGGCTCAGGCTCAGGCCCACGCCCAGCCGCAGCCCGCGCCGGCGTACGACACCAACGAGCCGACGTCCTACTACCTGCCGCCCGTCGGTCAACCGGCCCCCCAGCCGCAGCCCCAGTCCCAGCCGCTGCCCCCGCAGCAGGGCCAGGTCGCGCCCTACGAGGCTCACGGGACGGGCGCACCGCAGCAGCAGGCCACGCCGGGCCCCAACACAGACGAGCCCACCTCCTACTACCTGCCGCCGGTGGGCCGGCCCCTCCCGTCGGCCTCCGGCACACCCGCCTCCGCGCCCCTGCCGCCCGCCGACGAGGGCGCCACCCAGTTCATCCCGCCGGTCGTGGCGGGCCCCGCCGCCCCTGAGGGCGCCACGCAGTTCCTCCCGCCCGTTCGCCCCGGCGCGCTGCCGCCCGAGGTGTCCGCCGAGGCGGCGCACTACCCGCAGTCCCCCTATGGCGCGCAGACCCCCCAGAACGCGGCCTCCGGCCCCGACGCCGAGGCCACGCAGTTCATCGCGCCGGTGCCCGGACAGGCCCCCGGCGCGCCCTACGGAGGGGAGCGGCAGCCGCCCTCCGACTTCGACAACCTCTTCCGCGGCGGCCCCGGCGGTGACGGCGGTGCCGCGTCCACGCAGCAGATGCCGCGCTTCACCCAGCCCGAGGCCGTACCGCCCGCGTACGGGGCCCAGCAGCCGTCGTACGGGGCTCAGCAGCCGTCCTACGGCGCACCCCAGCCGCCGTACACCCCGCACGGCGGCGACCACTACGACGACGGTGACCGGGGCGGGCGGTCGCGGGTGCCGGTCCTCGTGGCCGTGGGCATCGGCATCGTCGTGCTCGGCATCGGCGCGGGCGCGCTGCTCGCCGGCGGCGGGGGCGGCGACGGCGGCGACAAGAACCAGACCGTGTCGGCGACGGCCCCGGCGACCGGCGGCTCCTCCTCGCCGGCCGCCGATCCGGCGAAGGCGCAGGCCGTCGAGCTGGACAAGCTGCTCGCGGACAGCGGCACCAGCCGCTCCTCGGTGATCAGCGCGGTGGCGAACGTGAAGTCCTGCAAGAACCTCGGCCAGGCGGCCGCGGACCTGCGGGCCGCGGCGACCCAGCGCACCGGCCTGGTGACCCGGCTCAAGGAGCTCTCCGTCGACCGGCTGCCCGCCCACGCCGAGCTGACCGAGGCCCTCACCAAGGCCTGGCAGGCCTCCGCGTCCGCCGACAACCACTACGCGTCCTGGGCCGACCAGGCGGCCGGCAAGAAGGGCTGCAAGAAGGGCCAGGCCCGCATCACGGGCCAGACCCAGGCCGGCAACCGGGACAGCGGCACCGCCAGCACCGAGAAGGCCCGGGCGGCCCGGCTGTGGAACGCGATCGCCAAGAAGTACAGCCTGACCGAGCGGACGGCCACCCAGCTGTGAGCGGGCCGCGGGGGACGCAGGGGCGTCCCCCGCGGGTCAGTCGACGTCCGCGTTCTGGAGGGTCCTCGTCACGTCGGTGAAGCCCTTGCGGGCCGCCACGAGCTGGCCCTGGCGCACGACCTGGAGCGTCACATGGGCGTTCACCATGCGCGGGAAGCCGACCGTGGCGAGGTCGTCGGCGGTGCTCCAGGTGTCCCGGGTGGTCCACCGGAGGGTCGGCGTCAGACCGCCGGTGGGGACCTTGAGGCCGTCGTTGAGGGCGCCGCGCACGCTGTCGGCGGACACCTCGCCGCCGCCGAGCGACTCCACGGCCTTCTTGAACACGGTGTAGGCGATCCAGGTGGTCTGCACGCCCGCGTCGGCCGAGTCGATGCGGTTGTCACCGAAGGCCTCGGCGTTGATGACCTTCTTCATCGCGTTCCAGCGGGCGTCGCTCTCCACCGGGTACCAGCCGGTGATGTACGACCCCTCGTAGGGCCCCGAGCCCCCGCCGGACGCGTCGATCACCGTCTGGTCGACGCTGCCCATCGCCATGGCGGTGCGCACGGCCGGGTACTCCTCGCGGGCGCGCCGGAAGGAGTCCATGAAGGTGCTGGTGCGGTCGCCGAGCGCGGGCACCACGCACCCCTCCTTCGCGCCTTTCACGCCGGAGCCCGCGACGCCGGACGTCGAGCTGACGAGCGCCTTCGTCGACTGTGCCGAGTACTCGGTGGCGTCGTCGGCCGCCCGCACGTCGCTCGCGGCCCGGTGCCCGCCGGTGGTCAGCCCGGAGTCCAGCAGGACGGGCAGCTCGTCGCCCACGATGGTGTCGGGCCGTACGAGGGTGACGTTGCCGCAGACCGCGGCGAGCTCCTTGCCGAGACCTGCCAGCAGGGTGGGCTGGCCGCCGTTGACGGGGTAGGACAGCGGGCTGGTGAACTCGTCGTTGGTGACGCCGTAGCCGCCGATGTAGGGGATGCCCGCGCCCTCCAGCGGCGGGAAGAAGGAGTCCGCGTACTGGCTGTAGGAGCCGACGACCGCGACGACGTTCTCCCTGACCGCGCGCCGGGCGCACTGCGCCGCGGCCACGCCGTCGTTGTGGTCGTTGCAGGTCAGGACGGTGAGCTTGCGGCCGTTGATGCCGCCCCTGGAGTTGATCCAGCGGGCGTAGGCCCGGGCGAAGGCGGGCATGCCGGGCTTGTTGGTCGCCTTGGTGTCCGACGGGGCCCAGGTCATGACCTTGATCGTGTCGTCCCCGGAACCCCCCGTGGTACCGGGGACGACCCCGCAGCCGGCGACGAGGGAGGCACACGCCGCCAGGGCCCCCGCCGCGAGGGCGGTGGCTCTGACGGGCCGGTGGTGCGGGAGGAGGAAGGTGCTGCGGATGCGTCGCCTGCCGGTCATGGGCACACACGCTTCCGCCACATCGCCAACTCGGAAGTGACCCTCGGTATATGCGAGGTGACGTAAAGGTGAACAGCGAGGGCCTGTGCGGCACGTATGGGGGAAGAACGTACGATCGGTGACCGTGCAAGGTTCGGAGAACTCTTCCCGTCGCGGCCGTCGCTCCTCCACCATGGGCGGCATGCCACTGAACGACATGCCGTGGTGGCGCTGGCGCAGCAATGTGCGCTCCGCGCTGCACATGCTCTCCGACCCCGCCTTCCAGCAGAACGTCTGGCTGGCCGGTGTCGAGGGGTACGGGGACGTCACCGACGCCGTGTACCGCCTCGTCGAGGACACCTGGCTGGACAACTGGTCCGCCGAGAAGTACGTCGGCACGATCTTCCGGGACTCCCAGGAGGCGGCCCTCGTCGACACCGCCGTGCTGCGGGTGCTGCGGATCATGCACCAGGTCGGCCCGGACGCCCCCGTCTCCGTGTACATGGAGAACCCGGGGTGGCCGGACGCGGTGCGGGCGGCGCGGGACGCGCACGTGCGGATGGCGGTGGCCGACGGGGAGGACCCGGACGCACCGCCGCGCACGCTCCAGGTGCTGCAGATCATGACCCGGTCCGCGTGACGGACGCGGTGCCTGCCGCCGCGCCGGATATGCGACCCTGTCCTGCATGAACGCGCAGTCCCCCCGAGCCGAGGCCCTGGCCGACCAGTACGTCCTGACCCTGTCCTGCCCCGACAAGCAGGGCATCGTGCACGCCGTGTCGAGCTACCTCTTCATGACCGGCTGCAACATCGAGGACAGCCAGCAGTTCGGCGACCACGACACGGGCCTGTTCTTCATGCGCGTCCACTTCTCGGCCGAGGCCCCGGTGACGGTGGACAAGCTGCGGGCGTCGTTCGCGGCGATCGGTGACTCCTTCCACATGGACTGGCAGATCAACCGGGCCGAGGACCGGATGCGGGTCGTGCTGATGGTCAGCAAGTTCGGGCACTGCCTGAACGACCTGCTCTTCCGCGCGCGCATCGGCGCCCTCCCCGTCGAGATCGCCGCCGTGGTCTCCAACCACACCGACTTCGCCGAGCTCGTGGGGTCGTACGACATTCCCTTCCACCACATTCCGGTGACGCGGGAGACCAAGGCCGAGGCGGAGGCGCGACTCCTCGAACTGGTCCGGGAGCAGGACGTCGAACTCGTCGTGCTGGCCCGGTACATGCAGGTGCTCTCCGACGACCTGTGCAAGGAGCTCAGCGGGCGGATCATCAACATCCACCACTCGTTCCTGCCGAGCTTCAAGGGCGCGAAGCCGTATCACCAGGCTCATGCCCGGGGGGTCAAGCTGATCGGGGCCACGGCGCACTATGTGACCGCCGACCTCGACGAGGGGCCGATCATCGAGCAGGAGGTCGAGCGGGTGGGACACGACGTGACGCCGGACCAGCTCGTGGCGATCGGGCGGGACGTGGAGTGCCAGGCGCTGGCGCGGGCCGTGAAGTGGCATGCGGAGCGGCGGATCCTGCTGAACGGGCGGCGGACGGTGGTGTTCGCCTAGGAGTGCGGGGGGTTCCGTGCGTCGGGCGGCTGCGGGCCGGTGGGGGCTGGTCGCGCAGTTCCCCGCGCCTCTGAAGGCACGTCCAGTGCACCTACTCAAGGGGCGCGGGGAACTGCGCGAGCAACCACCGATCACCCGCAGCCGCCCACGAACCCCGGACCGCCCCCACCTACATGCGGCTCAGGCTCGCCGCGGCGAACAGCACGTCCCTGATCGCCTCACGGTCACCCACCTGCCCCGCCGCAGCCTCCGCAGGAGACACGTGGCCCGCCGCCAACTGGCAGAACTCCACGCCGTCCAGCGCCACATGCGCCACCTCGTGCTCCGCCGAACCGACCGCCGCCGGGGAGTCGAGGGGGACCAGCCACTCGCCGCCGCCGAGACCCTCGATCTCCAGGCGCAGGGTGCGGCCGGGGCCTCCGGCGCTCACGAGGTGCCGTCCGGGGCCCGGTGACGTCAGCCCCTTCCGCCGCCGTTCCGCCAGGACCGCGGGCAGCATCCGCGCCGCCAGGTCGATCATGCGGTTGAGGTGGCGGGGGGACGGGGGGTCGTAGGGGTAGTCGACCGCCTCCGCGATGTCCTCGGCGTGGACCCAGCACTCGAAGGCGCGGTCCAGCATCGCGTCGTGGAGGGGCAGCGCGAAGTCGCCGTAGGCCACCTCCAGCCGGCCGGCGGTGCCGCCGGTGAAGGACACCGTGCGGACGAGGTCGTGGCTCTGCTCGCGCCAGGGGGTCCGCACCGAGCGGGTCGGCGGGAAGTGCGAGGCGCGCCAGTACGCCTCGGTGCGGCCGGACGGCGTGGGCGCGTCCGCGAAGGCCTCGCCCAGCGGGTCGTCCAGGCCCAGGGCGACCGCGACGAGCCCGTCGACCGACAGCAGGTGGGCCATGACCCCGGCGACCGTCGTCCGGCGGCTCGTGGCCTCGTCGGCGTCGAACCAGCGCAGCCTGACCGGGGCGTGCCACTCGGCGTCGCCGAAGTCCTGGAGCAGTGCGTCCAGCCGGGCGGTCTCGGCGTCGTACGGCGTGGCCCAGCCGGGGATCGGGATGCGCGGCGGGCGCCGGTCGAGGCAGCCGTCGAGGACGCGGGTGCGCAGGCCGGGGTCCAGGTCGAGGCTCTCCGGCCGCTGGAGCAGGCCCACCGCGCCGCGCAGCCGCAGCGCCTCCTCGGCGCAGGTGCCGCACTCGCCGAGGTGGTCCTCCACGGCGGCCGTCTCCTCGGCGGAGCACGCGGCCAGCGCCCACGCCCCGAGCAGCGACTTCAGCACGCGGTGCTCCAGGATCAGGGGAGCGGCCGCCGGCTCCTCCAGTGCGGGCAGCGGCCGGCCGGTGTCCTCGACGGAGGCGCGGGGCAGCGGTATGCGCGGCGGGTGGCCCGCGCCGCCCGGTCCCGTGTCCTTGGGCCCCGTCCCCCGGTCCTCGGGGCCGTCCTTCTCGTCGTACGCCTCGAAACCGTCCGCTCCGCTCATGCCGCGCCCCCGTATCCCGGCGGCGCGCCGGGCGCTCCGGTGTCGTGGGCCGTGGACAGGAGCTGGAGGCCCAGGCGGAGGCGGCGGCGGGCCTCGTCCTCGGTGATGCTGAGGTCGGCGGCGGCCTGGCGGTAGTCGCGGCGCTGGAAGTAGGCGAGCTCCAGGGCGGCCCGCAGCGGGGTGGGCATGGACTGGACGATGTAGTCGGCGCGGGCGGCCACCGAGGCGTGGCGTACCCTGCGCTCCAGTTCCTCGGCGGAGCCCTCGCCGGCCCGGGCGAGGGCGGCGGTCTCGGTGGCGCGCAGCCGCTGCACGGCCAGGCGGTGGGTCAGGCCCGCGACCCAGGAGCGCAGCGGGCCCTGTTTGGGGTCGTAGGTCTCGGGGTGCTCCCAGACGTGGGCGAAGACGTCCCGGGTGATGCCGTCGGCGGCCCGCTCGTCCCCGAGCACACGGTGGGCGAGGCCGTGCACGAGTGAAGCGAAACGGTCGTAGAGCTCGCCGAGGGCGGCCGCCTCACCGCGCGCCAGCCGCTGCTGCATCTTGCGGTCCCATCGGGGCGGTGCGTCCTTCTTCGCCATGCGGCCCCCTCACCCCTGGAAGTGTCCGGGTCAAGCCTGCGCCGACCGTCTCCTCGAATGTAGTCGGCACCTCCGGCAGCGCACGCCCCTTTGTTCCAATGCGCGCCCCCTGAGGAGCCTCAGGTGGTAGTGGAGGTTCCCCTACCCCTTCACTCATTGATCAGACACGATCGAACAGGATCGAAGTCGACTAAAACAAGCCTCTTTCGAACGGTTTCCGTTTCTCGGTCTGTGTTTCAGGGAACGGCCGCTGGGCAGCCACGCTGCAAGGAAGCGTAGGAAAGGCTTCCGTTTGCTTTCCGGCGAATGAAGGGCATGGTGGTGGCGTTCAATGTGACCGGCGACGAGCAGGGCGACTGGACCGTGCTCAGTGTGTCGGGCGAGCTGGACCTGGTGACCTCGCCGGTGCTCCGCCAGCGGGTGCACGACGCGGTGGCCGAGGGCCGCCACAGTCTCGTCCTCGACCTCTCCGAGGTCTACTTCTGCGACTCCAGCGGTGTCGGCGTCCTCATCGCCTCCCGCCGGCTGATCCGTTCCTGCCGGGGTGAGCTGCGTCTGATCCTCCCGGCCCAGGGCGCCGCCGACGGCTCGCACGTCAACCGCGTGCTCGGCGCGCTGGGCGTCCGCCGCCTGTTCGAGGTCCACCCGGACCTGGACTCGGCGACCGACGAGGAGGCGGGACCACTGTCCGCCTGAGTCCGGCACCAGTAACCCCTCGAATCCGCACGGCTGTGACCCGGGGCACTGGGACTGCCACACCGTTGTCCCGAAATTCCCCCGGTCTTGGCACAAGCGCCGCCTTCCGGCCCCCTGGGCGCCGCCCGCGTCGTACGCTCCGTGCGAGATGCACCCGACGTGATGTGAGGCGGCCCGAAAGACATGGTCAGCAGCGAGTACGAGCGCAGGATCGCCGACCGGTTCGCCACCTTCGACCAGGACGGCAACGGCTACATCGACCGTGAGGACTTCAACGTGGCGGCCAAGGCGCTGCTCACGGAGTTCGGCACGGCGGCGCGCTCCGACAAGGGACAGGCGCTGTACGTGGGCGCCGAGGCGTTCTGGCAGGGCATGGCCGGGATCGCCGACCGGGACGGCGACCAGCGGATCACCCGCGACGAGTTCGTGAACGGCGCGCTCAAGCGGCTGCGCGACAACCCGGACCGGTTCGCCGAGATCGCGCGCCCCTTCCTGCACGCGGCGATCGCCGTCGCCGACCAGGACGGCGACGGACGCGCCACCGTCGAGGACACCGCGCGCGTGCTGCGCATCCTGGGCGTCGGCGAGGACGTCGCGCGGGCGGCCGCGGCCGGCCTGGACACCGACGGCGACGGCAAGGTCGGCGAGGCGGAGATCGTGCCCGCCTTCGCGCGCTACTTCACCGTGCCCGAGTAGCGCTCCCGCAGCTTGTACTTGAGCACCTTGCGCAGGGTCTCGTTGCGCGGAAGGGCGTCCACCACCTCCAGCTGCTCCGGCAGCTTGTGCGGGGACAGTCCTTCCGCGCGCAGATGGTCCGTCACGGCGTCCAGGGTCAGCTTCCCGGCGCCTTCGGGCTGTTCCACGACGGCGCACACGCGTTCCCCGCGCTCGGCGTCCGGCAGTCCGATCACCGCCACGTCACCGACGTCCGGATGCGCGGCCAGCAGGTCCTCGATCTCCTTCGCCGAGATGTTCTCTCCCTTGCGGATGATCACGTCCTTGAGCCGCCCGGTGAGCACGAGGTGGCCGCTGTCCTTCACGAACCCCAGGTCCCCGGTGCGCAGATAGCCCTCCTCGTCGAAGGCCTCCGCCGTCTGCGCCGGGTCCAGATACCCCCGGCACACCGCCTCCCCCTTCAGCCGCACCTCCCCGTCCACGATCCGCACCGACATGCCCTGAGGCGGCCGCCCCTCGGTCGTCGCCAGGTTCTCCACCGTGTCGTCCGGCGCCCCCATGGTGATCATCGGCACCTCGGTCATGCCGTACCCGTGGGTCAGCTGCACCCCGAGCTCTCGTACGACGGCGTGGTAGAGCTCCGGCGGCTTGGGCGCCCCGCCGCCGGCCAGCAGCCGCAGCGAGGGGATCACGGGCACACCGGGTTGCTTGCGCTGCTCGGTGAGGAACATCGAGTAGAACGCCGTCGAACCGCCCGCCACCGTCACCCCGTGCCTGCGGTAGCCCTCCAGCGCGTCCGGCAGCGCGAACTGCTCGAACATCACCGCCGGGAAGCCGTACAGCAGCAGCATCACCGTGTAGTCGGGGCCCGCGATGTGCGCGTACGGGAAGGCCATCGAGCCCACGTCGTCCGCCGTCAGGCGCAGCGCGTGCGCGAGGCAGGAGCCGCCCGCGATCAGCGAACGGTCCGTGTGGAGCACGCCCTTGGGGTCCGAGGTGGTGCCCGAGGTCCAGTAGATCCACCGCACGGAGGTGCCGTCGGCGGGCGGGGCGGGGAGGACGGCCGGGTCGCCGTCCGGGAGGTCGTCGTACGCCTCGAAGACGCCCTTGGCGCCGAGCCGACGGGCCATCTCCGTGTGGTCGAAGCCGCGCCACAGGCCCGGTACCGCGAAGAACTCCGCCTTCGACTCCCGCAGGGCGAAGCCGACTTCGCGGTCCCGGTAGAAGGGGATGACCGGCGACTGCACGGCACCGAGACGGGCCAGGGCGAAGGAGAGCAGGGCCGTCTCGATACGGGTGGGCAGCTGCCAGGCGACGACCGTGCCGGGACGTACGCCCATGCCGTACAGGCCGGCCGCCACGCGCTCGCCGCGCGTGCGCAGTTCGCCGAAGGTGAGCGTGCGGTCGTCCTGGAGGAGGACCGGACGGTCAGGGGTCAGGTCGGCGCGGCGGGCGACCAGTTCCCAGAGGGTGCGGGACGCGCTGAGCGCGTGGGCGGTGTCGGTCACGGCGGCCCCCTTGTGCGGCAACGGATCTGACGGACAGTCAGATCGTGGCAGAGCGTAGGGCTCGACGCCTTGTCGGTCCAGGGGTGCGGGACTTAGCCTGCCAAGATCTGACGGTTCATCAGATAGGGGCGGCTGTCATGGACCTCGCGTACACGCCGGAGGAGGAGGAGTTCCGGGCGCGGCTGCGCGAGTGGCTCGCCAAGGCGCTCCCCGCGCTGCCGCCGAAGCCGTCCCCACGGGACTGGCCCGGACGCAGGGCCTACGACCTCGGCTGGCAGCGCATGCTCTACGACGCCGGGTACGCGCACGTGCACTGGGACGCCTCGCCCACCACACGGCTGATCTTCCTGGAGGAGACGGAGACCGCGGGCGCGCCCTACGTCGGCGCCGGGTTCGTCGGTCTGCTCCACGCGGGGCCCACGATCGCCGCCGAGGGAACGCCCGGACAGCGCGAGCGCTGGCTGCCGCCGATCCTGCGGGGCGAGGAGGTCTGGTGCCAGGGCTTCAGCGAACCGGACGCCGGGAGCGACCTCGCGGCGCTGCGCACCCGCGCCCGCAGGGACGGCGACGACTATGTCGTGACCGGCTCCAAGATCTGGACCTCGCATGCCGAAGTCGCCGACTGGTGCGAGCTGTTGGTGCGCACGGACCCGGCCGCGCCCAAGCACCGCGGGATCACGTGGCTGGCGATGCCGATGTCCGCGCCCGGTGTCGAGGTGCGGCCCCTGCGCACGCTCGCCGGGTCCACCGAGTTCGCCGAGGTGTTCCTCGACGAGGTGCGGGTGCCGGTGGCGAACCGGGTGGGCGCGGAGAACGACGGCTGGCGCGTGACCATGGTGACGCTGTCCTTCGAGCGCGGGACGGCGTTCGTCGGCGAGGTGGTCGCCTGCCGGCGGGTGCTCCGTTCGGTCGCCGCGGCGGCCAGGGACGACGGGCGTTGGGACGATGCGGTGCTGCGGCGCCGGCTGGGGCGGCTGAACGCGGAGTTCCGGGCGCTGTGGCGGCTCACGCAGTGGAACGTGAGCGAGGCGGAGGCGAGCGGGGGCGGGGTGCCGGGGGTGGGGGGCTCCGTGTTCAAGCTCCGGTACTCGCACGCTCGGCAGGAGTTGTACGACGTGGCTGCCGATGTGCTGGGTGCCGGGTCGCTGGATCTCGAACAGCCCTGGGTGCTGGACCGGCTGTCGTCGCTGTCGTACACGATCGCGGCGGGGACCTCGCAGATTCAGCGGAACATCGTGGCCGAGCGGGTTCTGGGGTTGCCGAAGGGGCGGTGAGGGGGGCTTGGGGTGGTGTGCCGAGTGCGGGCCGGTGGGGGCTTGTCGCGCAGTTCCCCGCGCCCCTGGGTGGGCTGTCGCAGCCCTCGTGAGAAGGGGGACGTGACGTGCGGTTTCAACTGACTTCTGACCAGCTGGCGCTGCGTGCGGCCATGCGGGAGCTGCTTGCGCGGCGGTTCGGCGGTGCGGTACTGCGGGCTGCCGTGGACGATCCCCGTCTGGACCGGGCGCTGTGGCGGGAGTTGGGGGCCGCCGGGTTCTTCGCGCTGCGGGTGCCGGAGGCGGACGGTGGGGTCGGGCTGGGGCTGCCGGAGGCCGTGTTGGTCTTCGAGGAGGCCGGACGGGTGCTGCTGCCCGGGCCGCTGGTGGCGACCCACCTCGCGGCGGGCACGGTCCCAGGGGCCGCCTCCGGCGAGGCCGTCGTCGCCGACGTGGACGGTGGCGGGCTGGTGGAGTGGCTGGACGCGGCCGATGTCGTACGGGGGGACGCCGCCGGGGCCGTGGCCCTGACCTCGGTCGACCCGCTGACGCCGGTGCATCGCGTGCCCGGGGCTCGCGCGCGTGCCGTCGATCCCGTCGCCGTGCTCCTCACGGCCGCCGAGCAGCTGGGCACGGCCACGCGCGCGTGTGAGCTCGCCGTGCAACACGCGCGGACGCGAGAGCAGTTCGGGCAGCCGATCGGGGCCTTCCAGGCGGTCAAGCACCTGTGCGCGCAGATGCTGGTGCGGGCGGAGACGGCCCGGGCCGCGGTGTACGCGGCCGCCGTGACCGCGGACCCGGTGGACATCGCGGCGGCCCGGCTGCTGGCCGACGAGGCGGCGGAGCGGGGCGCCCGGGACTGCCTCCAGGTGCACGGCGGAATGGGCTTCACCTGGGAGTGCGAGGTGCATCTGCATCTGAAGCGGGCCTGGGTGCGGTCCCGGCGGGGCGGCGGCGGTGCGGAGAGTGAGGAGTTGCTCGCCGTCGATCTGTTGGCCTGAGGCGCTCTCGGCCAGCCCGGTCGTCGGTGCCCCCGCAGCGGATGTCGCGGATTGTGGCATACCGGAATCACGGAGCGTTGATATCGGGTTGTGTCCTATGTGTGACTCGTCACGTCCTGGAGTCGGCGTCCCGCTCCGGTACCTTGTGTGAGATGCGAGTGGTTCCGAGCACGAGCCATGCCGGTGTTGCCGATGGGGCGGCGCCGGATCCGGCGATGCGCGCCGCTGCTCGCGAGGCGGGAAGGCCTGTGTCCACCGCCTGTTCGACTTCCCGCGACGGGCGTCGCACAGTATCCCGCACGGGTACTCCTTCGCGCTGGAATATGCCCGAAGCGCTTGTTGGCGTGACTGTACGTCAACCATGCTGTCTCGTAAGGGATTCACGTTCTGTGACCCCGGCTTTGGTCATTGTTCTGGTCATGCAAAAAATGGCTACGATCGTGGCCCTCGTGAGGCGCGGGGCCATGTGCCCGCCGGTTCGGATGGTGTGAGCGGTGCAGGTGCTTCAAGTGCAGCTGGAGATCCGGCCCGAGCCGGCAGAGGTGGGACGTGCCCGGAGGTGGGCCCGCTCGCGGCTCGCCGGGTCCGGGATAGAGGTCGACGAACCGGTCGCCGAGACCCTGATCCTGCTGGTGTCCGAACTGGTCACCAACGCCGTGGTGCACACGGGCCGTCCGGCCGTCCTGCGGCTGTCCCTGCCGGACGCCGAAGGGGAGTCGGCCACGGTGCGTCTGGAGGTCGCCGACCGCAGCGGCCGGGCCCCGGTGCCGCGCTGCGTGGACGGTGACGCGACCGGCGGCCGCGGCCTGGCCCTTGTCGACGGTCTCGCGGACCGCTGGGGCTGGAGCCCCGAGGGGGTCGGCAAGAGCATCTGGTGCGAACTCGACCGCTGCGACCGGCCGCGGAAGGCCGCCGAGACCTATGGCGTCGACACCTCGGCCTACGAGGGGTTCGCGTTCGAGGCGGTGTGACCGGCGCACGGTGGCAGAGGCCGCCGTCACCTCTTTCTCGCCGCGGGGCGGTGCGCCGGGACGTGCACCCGTGCGCGGTCGTGACAAATGGGTCGTAAGTAATAAATCCCCGTACGGCTGTTGACTCAACGTGTTCGATTGATGACGCTTGTGGTCGGCGATTCGCCGCGAGGGGACGCCGAGGGGTTCGGTGACGGGAGCCCTCGACGAGTGCGGATCGTGACGCGGTGTCGATTTCCTCAGGGCGGAAGGAAGTCGATGACGGCGGCGCGCGATGCCGTGCTCGGGGCGGACATGCGCGCCGCCGGCCGACTCCTCACAGAACGGCCACCGGGGCCACGGGTGTTCCGGTGCCGCCGACGAACGGCTCGGGCATCGCCGACAGCAGGAACGCGTACCGGCCGGCTTCTCCACAGGCTGTGGACAATTCCTCCAGGTTCCAGTTCTGGCCCTGGAGCATCCCCATCTCCACCAGGTCCAGCGCGTGCACGGGCAGCCACAGGTCCTCGATCTCGGGCGGGAAGATCTCGAACGTGAGGGTGTCGTTGGCGACCGCGGCCACATCGCGCGCGTGGAACCACTCCGGGGTGCGGACCGACAGCCCCGGCGACGGATGGGCGTACGCCTCCCTGTCCCCGGCGAGATACACCTGGATCTGCCCGGTCCGTACGAGCACGACGTCCCCGGCGCGCACCCGCGTGCCCGCGAGTTCCTCGGCGGCCTCCAGGTCCTCGGGGGTCACGGCGTGCCCCCCGTCGAGGCGGTCCACCCCCCGCGCGCGGGCCACGTCGAGCAGCACCCCGCGCGAGACGACGTGCCGTGCCTTGTCGATACCGCCGAACTCGGCGCCGCCGTGCGGGGTGATGGTGCCGGCCGGGCGGCCGTTGTAGAGCAGGCCCGAGTGCGAGACATGGGTGAGCGCGTCCCAGTGGGTGGCCGCCTGAAGGCCCATGGTCACCGCGTCGTCGCTGCACGCCACCGTCCCCGGGCCGAAGATCTCCTGGTTGATCTGCACCATCGCGTGCAGCGGGTTGACCCGGCCCGGCATCATCCCGGTCTGCACACCGTCCTGCTTCAGGGGGAGCGCCAGGGGGACGCGGCGGCCGGTCCTGACGGTCGCGGCGGCCTCGCGGACGACCTCGTCGGTGATCAGGTTCAGGGTGCCGATCTCGTCGGCGGCGCCCCAACGCCCCCAGTTGTTCACGCGCTTGGCGATGTCGTGGAACGCGGCCGGAAGTGACATCGGGCCCTCCCCGGGGCTTGTGTCCGCACATCTGACGGGTCATAGAATCTAACGGTCCGTCAGAAACCGCGGGAAGGGGCCGGGCGTGGGGAACTTCTTGGCAGACAGGGTCGTCGCCGTGACCGGCGCGGGACGGGGGATCGGGCGGGCGGTGGCGCTGGCCGCGGCGGGCGAGGGGGCACGGGTCGTCGTCAACGACTACGGCGTCTCGATCGACGGAGCCTCCCCCGCGAGCGAGATCGCCTCCGGGGTGGTGAAGGAGATCGAGGCCGCCGGCGGTGAGGCCGTCGCCGTGGCCGACGACATCTCGACGATGGCGGGCGGACAGCGGGTCGTCGACACCGCCTTGTCCTCCTACGGGCGGCTCGACGGCGTGGTCTGCGTGGCCGGGATCCTCCGTGAGCGGATGCTGTTCAACATGTCCGAGGAGGAATGGGATCCCGTTCTCGCGACCCACTTGAAGGGGACGTTCACTGTTTTCCGGGCGGCCTGCGCGGTGATGCGGCAGCAGCGGGCCGGCACGTTGATCGGATTCACCAGCGGAAATCACCAGGGGTCCTTCTCGCAGGCCAATTACAGTGCCGCGAAAGGGGGGATCATCTCGCTGGTCCGCAGTGCCGCGCTCGCGATGCACAAGTACGGAGTGACCGCGAACGCCGTGGCGCCGGTCGCCCGTACGCGGATGTCGGCGAACGTCCCCTTCGAGCTGACGGAGATCGGGGAGCCGGAGGACGTGGCCGCCATGGTGGTCTATCTGCTGTCCGAGCGGGCCCGGGAGGTCACCGGGCAGGTGTACACCGTGGCGGGGCCGAAGATCGCGGTGTGGGCGCAGCCGCGGGAGTTGCGTGCCGCGTACGCCTCCGGCGGGTGGACGCCGGAGTCGATCGCGCAGTTCCTGCCGGGGAGTGTGGGGGTGGATCCGATGCCGTTGCTCTCGGGGCCGGGCGCGTGAGGGGTCGGGGGTGCGGGGGCGGGCGGCTGCGGGTTCGTTGTGGCTGGTCGGGCAGTTCCCCGCGCCCCTGGGGAGTTCGGGCCGGCCTGTCGGGAGGGGCACCCGCGCCCCTGGGGGAGTTCAACGCGGTCGGTGTTGAGAGGAGACGTTCGTGGACTTTGGATTCGGCGACGATGACGAGACGTTCCGTACCGAAGTGCGGGAATGGCTTTCCGGCCATGTCGATGGCTCTCAGGACCGGCGTGCCTGGGAGCGGACACTAGGTAAGTCCGGGTGGGTCGGGCTCGGTTGGGGTGAGGCCGGGTACGGGAACCGGACTGCCACGCTCACGCAGCAGGTCGTCTGGGCGGAGGAGTACGCGCGGTCCGGGGCGCCCGCTCGGTCCGGGCACATCGGGGAGAAGCTGCTCGCGCCGACGCTTCTCGCGCACGGCAGCGACGAGCAGAAGGCCCGGTTCCTGCCTCCCGTCGCCGCCGGGGAGGAGCTGTGGTGCCAGGGGTACAGCGAACCCGGCGCCGGGTCCGATCTCGCCGGGGTGCGGACCAGGGCCGCGCGGGGCGGGGACGGCACGTACCGGATCACCGGGCAGAAGATCTGGACGTCCCTCGCCCACGAGGCGGACTGGTGTTTCGTCCTCGCCCGGACCGATCCGCAGTCCCGGCGGCATCACGGGCTGACCTTCCTGCTCGTGCCCATGGACCAGCCGGGGCGCATCGAGGTGCGGCCGATCCGGCAGCTGACCGGGACCAGTGAGTTCAACGAGGTCTTCTTCGACGGGGCGCACGCGCGCGCGGACCATGTCGTCGGAGGCGAGGGGAACGGCTGGCGGGTGGCGATGAGCCTGCTCGGGTTCGAGCGGGGAGTCTCCACGCTGGCCCAGCAGATCGGGTTCGCGCAGGAGTTGACCCAGGTGGTGCAGACCGCCGTACGTACCGGCGCGGTCGCCGATCCCGTCGTACGCGCTCTGCTCGTGCGGCAGTGGGCCGAGCTGCGGACCATGCGCTGGAACGCCCTGCGCACGCTCGGGGATTCGGGGGACGCCGGGGCCTCCAGTGTCGCCAAGCTGCTGTGGGCGGGCTGGCATCAGCGGCTCGGGGAGCTGGCGATGCTCGTGCGCGGGGCGCGGGCCACGGTCGGGCCCGGGGACTGGACCGCTTCCGCACCGTACGGACTCGACGCGCTCCAGCAGCTGTTCCTGTTCTCACGGGCCGACACCATCTACGGCGGCTCGGACCAGATCCAGCGCACCATCATCGCCGAGCGCGTGCTCGGTCTGCCCAGGGAACCCAAGGGGGTCGTGTGATGCGCGGCGTGCTGTTCGACGGGAGACAGGTCCAGGTCGTCGACGATCTGGAGGTGGGGGACCCGGGGCCGGGCGAGGTGCGGGTCGCGATCGCGGCGGCCGGGCTGTGCCACAGCGACCTGTCCGTCGTGGACGGGACCATTCCGTTCCCGGTCCCGGTGGTGCTGGGGCATGAGGGCGCGGGCGTGGTGGAGGCGGTGGGGGAGGGGGTCACGCATGTCGGGCCAGGTGACCACGTGGCGCTGTCCACCCTCGCCAACTGCGGTGCCTGCGCCGACTGCGACCGGGGGCGGCCGACCATGTGCCGCAAGGCCATCGGGCGGCCCCGGAGGCTGTTCTCACGGGGCGGCGAGCGGCTGTTCCAGTTCGCCTGCAACTCCGCCTTCGCGGAACGGACCGTGGTGAAGGCCGTGCAGGCGGTCCGGATCCCCGAGGAGCTCCCGCTGACGTCCGCCGCGCTCATCGGGTGCGGGGTGCTGACCGGCGTGGGGGCCGTGCTCAACCGGGCCCGGGTGGACCGGGGGGAAAGCGTGCTGGTGATCGGGACCGGGGGGATCGGGCTCAACGTGATCCAGGGGGCCCGGATCGCGGGGGCGTCACGGATCGTCGCCGTGGACGCCAACCCGGCGAAGGAGGCGGCGGCCCGGCAGTTCGGGGCGACGGACTTCCTGACCTCCACGGAGGGCGTGCGGGAGCTGCTGCCCACCGGGGCCGACCACGCCTTCGAGTGCGTGGGCCGCGTGGAGCTGATCCGCCAGGCGATCGACCTGCTCGACCGGCACGGCCAGGCCGTGCTGCTCGGGGTGCCTCCGTCGGGGGCCGAGGCCGCCTTCCTCGTCTCCTCCCTCTACCTGGACAAGTCGGTCCTGGGCTGCCGCTACGGCTCCTCCCGCCCGCAGCGCGACATCCCGCTCTACGCCGAGCTCTACCGGCAGGGCCGGCTGCTCCTCGACGAGCTGGTCACCGAGACCTACCCGATCGAGGACTTCGAGAAGGCCGTGGGCGACGCCGAGGCGGGGCGGGTGGCCCGGGGGGTGCTGACCTTCTAGCTGCTGAGGGCCCCGGCCCGGAACGTGCGCCGGTACGCGGTCGGGGTGACGCCGAGGGCCGCCTGAAGGTGCTGGCGCATCGACTGGGCGGTGCCGAAGCCCGCGTCCTGGGCGACCTGGTCGACGGAGAGGTCGGTGGACTCCAGGAGGTGCCGGGCCCGCTCCACTCGCTGCTGGGTGAGCCACTGGCCGGGGCTGACGCCGACCTCCTCGCGGAAGCGCCGGGTGAAGGTGCGCACCGACATCGCCTCCTGCTCGGCCATGTCCCGCAGCTGGATCGGCTCGTGCAGACGGCCCAGCGCCCAGGCCCGCGCCGAGGTCGTGGTCGACTGCTGCGGGTCGGGCACGGGCCGGTGGATGTACTGCGCCTGACCGCCGTCGCGGTGCGGCGGTACGACGGTGCGGCGGGCCACGTCGGTGGCGACCGCCGTGCCGTGGTCGCGGCGCACCATGTGCAGGCACAGGTCGATGCCGGCCGCGACGCCCGCGGAGGTCAGGACGTCCCCGTCGTCGATGAACAGGACGTCCGGGTCGACCCTGATCTGCGGGAAGAGCCGCTGGAGGCGGTCGGAGTCGGCCCAGTGCGTGGTGGCGGGGCGGCCGTCGAGGAAGCCGGCGGCGGCCAGGACGTAGACGCCGGTGCAGATCGAGGCGAGCCGGGTGCCGGGGCGGATGTGGGCGAGGGCGGCGGCCAGTTCGTCGGTCAGCCGGCCCTGCTCGAAGACCGGGCCCAGTTCGTACGACGCCGGGACGATCACGGTGTCCGCGGTGGCCAGGGCCTCCGGGCCGTGCTCGACCTGGACGGCGAAGTCGGCGTCGGTCTGCACCGGGCCCGGCGGGCGGATCGAGCAGGTGACGACGTCGTACAGCCGCCGCCCCTCGGTGTCCCTGGGGCGGCCGAAGATGCGGTGCGGGATGCCCAGCTCGAAGGGGAGCACTCCGTCCATGGCGAGGACGACGACGCGGTGCGGCTTCATGGCCCGATCCTAACGAATACTGTCCTTCGGGCCAATGGATCCGCCGGGCCGCGGGCCGCAAGCTCTATGTCGTGACCCAGACAACCGAAGCCGCAGCCGTCGAGGAAACCCGGTCCCCCGGGGGATCACGCATCCACCGCGCCTGGTTCGTCGCCGCCGTCACCTTCGTGACGATCATCGGCGCGGCCGCCTTCCGCTCCCTGCCCGGCCTGCTCATCGACCCCCTGCACGAGGACTTCGGCTGGTCGCGCGGCACCATCGGCGCGGCCGTCTCCGTCAACCTCGCGCTGTACGGCCTGACCGCGCCCTTCGCGGCGGCGCTGATGGACCGCTTCGGCATCCGGCGGGTCGTCGCGGTCGCCCTGACCGTCATCGCGGTCGGCTCGGGCCTGACCGTGTGGATGACGGCCGCCTGGCAGCTGATGCTCTACTGGGGCCTGCTCGTCGGCCTCGGCAGCGGCTCGATGGCGCTGGCCTTCGCCGCGACCGTCACCAACCGCTGGTTCACCGAGCGGCGCGGCCTGGTCACCGGCATCCTGACCGCCGCCTCCGCCTCCGGCCAGCTGATCTTCCTGCCGGTGCTGTCCTGGATGGTGGAGAAGCACGACTGGCGCCCGGCGGCGATCACGGTCGCGCTCGCCGCCCTCGCGGTGGTCCCCTTCGTCTGGCTGCTGCTGCGCGACCACCCGGCCGACGTGGGGCTGCGGCCCTACGGCGCCAAGGAGTTCGTGCCGAAGCCGGCGCCGGTCCAGGGCGCCGCGCGCAGGGCGGTCACGGTCCTGTTCAAGGCCGCCCGCACGGGCCCGTTCTGGCTGCTCGCCGGCACCTTCGCGATCTGCGGTGCCTCCACCAACGGCCTGGTCCAGACCCACTTCGTGCCCGCCGCCCACGACCACGGCATGCCGGTGACGGCCGCCGCCTCGCTGCTGGCGGTCATCGGCGTCTTCGACGTCGTCGGCACGGTGGCCTCCGGCTGGTTCACCGACCGCTTCGAGCCGCGCCGTCTGCTCGCCGTCTACTACGCCCTGCGCGGCATCTCGCTCCTGTTCCTGCCCATGCTCCTGGCCCCCTCGGTGCACCCGCCGATGCTCTTCTTCATCGTCTTCTACGGCCTCGACTGGGTCGCCACCGTCCCGCCCACCGTCGCCCTGTGCCGTGAGCAGTACGGCGACGACAGCGCCATCGTCTTCGGCTGGGTCCTCGCCTCCCACCAGGTCGGCGCGGCCCTGATCGCCTTCCTCGGCGGCGTGGCCCGGGACGTCTTCGGCACCTACGACATGGTCTGGTACGCGTCGGGAGCGCTGTGCGCGGCGGCGGCGCTGATGGCCCTGGTGATCCGGCGGCGGCCGGCCGCGGTGACCCTGGCGGCGACGGCCTAGAGGAACCGGCCCCGGTGGAACAGCAGCGGGGCCTCGCCCTCGCCGGTCCCCAGCTCCGCCACCCGCCCCACCACGATGAGGTGGTCCCCGCCGGTGTGCACCGCGTGGATCGTGCAGTCGATCCACGCGAGCGTGCCGGCGAGGCGCGGGGCGCCGGAGGCCGGGGCCGGGTCGTGGGCGACGCCCGCGAACTTGTCCGCGCCGCTCACCGCGAACGCCCTGCACAGCCCGCCCTGGTCCGCACTCAGCACGTTCACGCAGAAGACGCCCGCCCGGGCGATGCGCGGCCAGGTCGTCGACGCCCGGCCGACCATGAAGGCGACGAGCGGGGGGTCGAGGGAGAGGGAGGAGAAGGACTGGCAGGCGAAACCGGCGGGCGGCGTGCCGGGGGCCGTGATCACCGTGACCCCGGTCGCGAACTCGCCCAGCACCTGCCGGAACCCGGCCGGGTCGACCGGCGCCCGCTCGTCCTCGCGGACGCACCGGAGCTCGGGCCGGGGCAGCGCCTCGACGGGGCGGCCCTTGCCCGACCTGAGATAGCGGACGGCCGCCTCCGCCATTCCTGCTTGTCCCATCACATCCCCATTGAAGCTGACGGGTCGTCAGATGGGAAGGGGTGGAGGACCGCCCGCAAGGAGCATCTCAACGCCCTCGGTACACAGGGGCCCTGCGCTCCACGAAGCTCGCCACGCCCTCCTTCGCGTCCGTCGTCGTCATGTTGATCTCCTGAGCGGCGGCCTCCGCGGCGAAGGCGGTGGTGCGGTCGGAGTCCAGGGAGGCGTTCACGAGCTGCTTCGTCAGGGCGAGGGCGCGGGTCGGTCCGGTGGCGAGACGGGCCGCCCACTCGCGGGCCGTCTTCTCCAACTCGCCGTCCGGCAGCACCCGGTTGACCAGGCCCAGGCGCTCGGCGTCGGCGGCGCCGAGCGCGTCCCCGAAGAACATCAGCTCCTTGGCGCGCTGCGGGCCGAGGAGCCGGGTCAGCAGATACGCGCCGCCACCGTCCGGGACCAGGCCCCGGCGGACGAACACCTCGATGAACCGCGCCGACTCGGCGGCCAGAACCAGATCGCAGGCGAGGGCGAGATGCGCGCCGAGGCCGGCCGCGGTGCCGTTGACCGCCGCGATCACCGGCTTCTCGCAGTCGAGGACGGCGGCGATCAGGCGCTGGGCGCCGAGGCGGATCGTGCGGGCGACGTCACCGGGAGCCGTGGCCCCGGGCGCGCCCCGCAGGTCCGCCCCCGCGCAGAAGCCGCGTCCCGCACCGGTGAGGACCACCGCCCGTACGTCCGGATCGGCCGACGCGCTCGTCAGCAGCTCGATGAGCAGGTCCCGCCCCCCGGGTGCGAGGGCGTTGAGGACCTCGGGCCTGTTGAGGGTGAGGTACGCGACCTGGCCGTCGACGGTACGGGTCACCTCGCTCACCGGCACACCACCAACGCGTCCAGCGCCACCGCCCCCTGCCCCCGGGGCAGCACCATCAGCGGGTTGATGTCCAGCTCCGCGACCTCGTCCCCGAGTTCCACCACCATCCGCTGCACGCGGAGCACGACTTCCACGAGCGCGTCGAGATCCGCGGGGGGCCGTCCCCGGACCCCGTCCAGGAGCGCCCGCCCGCGCAGATCCTCCAGCATGTCCCGGGCCTGCTCCTCACCGAAGGGCGGCACGCGTACGGCCGTGTCCCGCAGCACCTCGACCAGCACCCCGCCGAGTCCGACCGTCACGGTGGGCCCGAACAGTTCGTCGTGCGCGGCCCCCACGACCATCTCCACGCCCCGCTCGACCATCTGGCAGACCAGGACGCCGTCCAGGGACACGTCCTCGTAGCGGGCGATGTCGGTCAGCTCGCGGTAGGCGTCACGGACCTGGCTCGCGGAGGTCAGGCCGATCTTCACCAGGCCGAGCTCGGTCTTGTGGGCGATCCTCGCGCCGGAGGCCTTCATCACGACCGGATAGCCCACCAGGCCCGCCGCCCGGACGGCCGCCGCGGCGCTGGTCACCAACTGCTCGCGCGGCACCCGGATCCCGTAGGCCCGCAGCAACTGCTTCGCCGCGTGCTCGCTCAGCTGCTGGCCCGGACGCATCAGGGCCTGCGCCTTGCGGAAGGACGGCGAGGGGGAGCGGGGCGCCTCGTCGAAGGGGGAGCGGTAGCCGGTGACGAAACGGTGGTGGTCGAGCCAGGCGCGCACGGCGGTGATGCAGTTGCCGACCGTGCGGAAGGTGGCCACCCGGGAGGAGCCGAGCAGGACCTCGCGGTAGGCCGGTTCGGTGCCGACGGGCGATCCCCACACCACGCACACCAGCTTGTCGGTCTCCTCGGCCGCCTCCACCAGGTCCCGCACCAGCCGGTCGCTCAGCGGCGGGAACGGCCCGGTCACCGGGCAGATCAGCACCCCCACCGAGGGGTCGGCGAGGATCGCGTCGATGATCTTCCGGCCGCGCCAGTCGCCGACCGGGTGCCCGCCGTTGTCCACGGGGTTGGCCACGCTCAGGAACTCCGGTATCCACTGGTGCAGTTCGGCCTGCTTGGCCTCGGAGAGGGCGGGCAGCCGCAGTCCCGCCTCGGTCGCCAGGTCGGCGAAGTGGGCGCCGGTCCCGCCCGAGATCGAGTAGACGACCACCCCCTCCGCCCGCGGTGGCCTCGCGCGGGCCAACAGGGCCGCGGTGTCCTGGAGTTCGTCGAGTCCGTCGACGCGGATCACGCCGTACTGCCGCATCGCCGCGTCCACCACCGTGTCCGCGCCGGTGAGCTTGCCGGTGTGGGAGGCGGCCGTGCGGGCGCCGGTCTCGGTGCGGCCGACCTTGACCGCGACGACCGGCACCTTGCGGCGGGCGGCCCGGTCGGCGGCGAGCAGGAAGGAGCGGCCGTCCTTGAGGCCCTCCAGGTAGCAGGCGATGGCACCGACCTCGGGGCGCTCGGCGAACCAGGAGAGGAAGTCCGCGGTCTCCAGATCGGCCTCGTTGCCGGTGGGGGCCCAGTGGGTGAGGCGGATGCCGAGTTCCTGGAGGGCGAAGACCGGGCGGCCCTGGTGGCCGGACTGGGTGATGAGGGCGATGCCCGGCCCGTCCAGATCCTCACGGAAGGACGAGAAGGCGTTCAGGTTGGTGTTGGGCCCCAGCAGCCGCATTCCGGACTCCGCCACCGCGGCCGCGAGACGCTCCTGGGCCGCGGCCCCCTCCTCGCCGGTCTCCGCGAAACCGGAGGCGAAGACGACCGCGAACTTCACCTTGGCCTCGGCCAGTTCGCCGATCAGCGGGAGCGGGTCGGCGACCAGCAGGACGGCGAGATCGACCTGCTCGGGCAGCTCGGCCACGGACGGCACGCAGGGGATGCCGAAGACGGCCTCGCGGGTCGGGTGCACCGGGTGCAGCCGGGCGCCCACCCGGTCCGCCCAGTCGATCAGCTGCCGGGTGACACCGGTGTTCGGGCGGCCCTCGGTGTCCGAGGCGCCGATCACGGCGACCGACTCCGGCCGGAAGAAACGGTCCAGATCGGGGACGTCGGCGTACAGCGGCCGGCCGCCGACGTCGAGATCGTCGACCTCGGCGGGCCGGCCGTGGACGGCGGGCCCGGGTTGCTCGCCGCACGCGATGACCCGGGCCCGGCGGGAGTCGGTGGTGAGGGTGCCGTGGGTTGATCCAAGCATCGGTCCGCCCGCTCCTGTGTGACAGCACTCATAACTGACGCTCTGTCAGATTACAGAACTGACGTAGTGTCAGGAATGGTCGTGCACCGCAAAACGAACGGACCGACGGGCACGGGCCTACAGCACCGCCAGCACCTCCTTCGCCACCCGCTCGCCCGAGCGCACCGCGCCGTCCATGAAGCCCATCCAGTGGACCGACGTCTCCGTCCCGGCCCAGTGGATGCCGCCGACGGGGGCGCGCAGGGCGGGGCCGTACTGGGTGAGCACCCCGGGCGCTCCGATGGAGACCGGGCCGCCGCGGGTCCAGGCCTCGTTGTTCCAGCGTTGCAGGACGAAGGAGGTGGGGGAGGCCGCTTTCGGGCCGAAGTACGTCACGTAGTCCTTGAGGACGGCCGCCTTCACCTCCGCCTCGCTCGCCGCGTCGTACTTGCGGGCCTCGTCGGCCTCGATGAAGCCCATCAGGGCGCCGTAGGAGGCGTCGGGCGGGGAGTTGTCGAAGGTCGAGCTGACCACGCCGGTGTCGGAGACGACCTGGCCGTTGAGACCGTCGGCCCGCCAGAAGGGCGTGTCGTAGATCGCGATCGCCTTGCCGACCGAGGCCATCGGCAGGCGCTGGGTGAGCTGGTCGCGGGCGGCGGGCAGCAGCGGGTCGTAGGTGATGCGGGCCGCGAGCGGCGGGGGTACGGCGACCACGACCCGCTTGGCCGTGACGGTGACGCCGTCGGCCGTGACGACGTACTTCGCGCCGGACCTGGCGATCGTGCGCACCGGGGCGTTCAGCACCACCCGGTCGCCCAGGGTGGCCGCGAGCTTGATCGGGACCAGCTGGGAGCCGCCGACGAAACGCAGTTCCTGGGCGCCGCCCGCGGTCTCGGTGAGGCGTTCCAGGGTGCCGGGAGTGGACTCGTTGCCGGCGGCCGCGATGTAGAAGAGCACGAACAGCAGCGACAGTTCGCGGGGCTCGGCCGAGAAGATCGACGTGCAGGCCACGTCCAGGAGGAACTTGGCCGACGGGATCACGGCGTTGGCGCGCAGCCAGGTCTCGAAGGTCTGCCGGTCCCACTCCTCGGCCTTGGCCGCGGTCCAGGGGGCGTCCACCGGGACCTGCTTGGCCATGTCGTCGAGGGAGGCCTGCACGATCGCCGCGTTGGCGAGTCCCGCCGCGTCGATCGGCGGGACCGAACCGAGGAGGCCGTCGGTGGCGTACGGAGTCTTCTTGCCGTCCTTGTAGAGCAGGTTGTTGCCGGTGTTGTAGGTGGCGAAGGTCCCCACTCCGAGCGAGTCGGCGAGCGCCTTGATGCGGTCCTGGGTGGGGCCGATGAACTCGCCGCCGCCCTCGGTGACCCCGCCGTTCGCCAGTTTCAGGTTGACGACCCGGCCGCCGACGCGGTCACGGGCCTCCAGGACGGCGACCGTCCTTCCGCCCGCGACCAGGTCACGGGCGGCGGTGAGCCCGGCGAGACCGCCGCCGACGATCGCGACGTCCACGTCTCGGGTGGCGGCCGAGGCGGGCGAGGCGGCGGTGCCGGTGAGGGTCACGGCCCCCGCCGCGGCGGCGGCACCGCCGAGCAGGGAGCGCCGGGAGAGCGAGGGGAGCGGGGGAAGCGGGGGGAGCTGTCTTTCGCGTGCCACGTGCGTCCTCCGTAGTGGAGAGAGTGTGGAGCTAGAACATGAGAGTTGTTCACATTCTGGCCCTGTACGAGGGCACACGACAACGCTCCTGTCACATCTCTCGCAGATGTAACAGGAGCGCTGGTGAAGCGAGTTGAGGCGTTCTGTGTCAGACGGGGAGCCGGGAGAGCCGGCCCGTGCCGTGCTTCTCCACCGCCTTCGCGATCTTCTCCGCGTCGATCGCCACCTCGCGGAAGGTGCCGCTGATGGGGGTGACGTAACCGCTGAAGTAGAGGCCGGGGGCGTTCTCGGGGCAACGGGCGCCGTTGACGACCGGGCCGCCGTGTGCGTCCAGGACGTCGAGGTGGCCGACCAGGTCCTCCAGCGAGCGGGCGTACCCCGTGGCCGCGATCACCGCGTCCGGGGTGACGCGGGTGCCGTCGGTGAGCAGGACCTCGCTGCCCTCGAAGCCCTCGACGGCGGCCACCACCTCGACCCGGCCCGCGCGGATCGCGTCGATGAGGCCGACGTCCTGGACGGGGATCGCGCCCTCCTTGACCCGGCTGTAGAGGCCGGTGTCCGGGCGGGGCAGACCGTGCGCGGACAGGTCGGGCACGCTGAGCCTGGCCAGCGGCCGGGCCAGCCGGTCCACGAGGCCGACCGGCAGGCGCCGTACGAGAACGCCCGTGTACTGGGCGGCCCAGCCGGCCGTGGAGCGGCGGACGATGTGCGGAGGGGTGCGCACGGACAGCCGTACCCGCGAGGCGCCGCCCTCGACCAGGTCCACGGCGATCTCGGCGCCGGTGTTGCCGACCCCTACGACCAGGACGTCACGGCCCGCGTAGGGCGCCGGGTTGCGGTACTCGCCGGCGTGCAGGAGCTCACCCTTGTACTCCTCGCGGCCCGGCCAGTCCGGCAGCAGCGGGGTGTGGTTCCAGCCGGTGGCCACGACCACGGCGGCGCCGGTCAGTTCGCGACCGCCGGTGGCGTGCAGCAGCCAGCCGGTGCCGTCGGGGGTGCGCTCGACGCGCGAGACCTCGACCCCGGTGACGGTCTCCAGCTCGTGGAACTCGGCGTACTTCTCCAGGTAGCGCACCACGTCGTCGCGGGCGACCCAGCGGCCGAAGCGGCGGGGCATCGGCAGTCCTGGCAGGGCGGAGAGGCGGCGGGTGGTGTGCAGGTGCAGCCGGTCGTAGTGGCGCCGCCAGGACGCGCCGACCTGCTCGGACTTCTCCAGGACGACCGCGCGCACACCCCGGGCCCGCAGCGCGTACGCGACGGAGAGGCCCGCCGGGCCGCCGCCGATGACGTACACGGGGCGATCGGGCTGCTCGGGGCGGTCTGCGGGTACGGAGTCGGCCATGAGCGCGAGCGTAATCAGACAGCGCGTTGATGGGTCTCGGTCAAGACGGGAATTGGTTGCGGATCGATCACGACTGTAGGAGGGGCGGGTGGGGCCTGTGGCGTAGGTCACCTGGTTGTGCGGAAACCGAAAAGGCCACGGCGCCGGATCCGCTGCTGCGGACCTCGACGCCGTGGTGTGCGGCGGCCGGAAACTGACGGGAAACCGGGGCCGCGTCGGTGGGGGCTGCTCGGACGGGGGCTACTCGGCCTTCGTGCTCCTGGTGCCCTTCTTGGCCTTCCGGTAGCCCGTGACCTCGGCGATCCAGGTGATGAAGTCGCCCGGGTCGGTGTTGGCGCCGTGGCCCTGGTCCCAGTAGTAGAGGTGGTTCACCTCGTCGCCGAGGTTCTCGGCGCGGGCGGCGAGGTTGGCGGAGATGACGTGCGAGGTGTCGGTGTCGTTGCTGCCGAGGCGGATCCACCAGTGCCTGGAACGCTTCCCGTTGACCTTCTCCACGAGGTGGTACATCGGGTTCATCAGGTTCAGCAGCTCGGGGATGTCGTTCTCGACGCGCTTGGTGGACAGGCCCGTGGTGTCGTTCCTTGCGCCGTACGCGGTGAAGTGGCGGTTGGCGGTCGTGGTCGAGCCGAACTCGTTGTTCTCGCCCGCGGACAGGTCGAAGGCGTCGAAGGCCGGCACGGTCTTCTTGCGGGCGCCGACGTGGGTGAGGTAGTCGGCCCAGGTGAAGGATGCCTTCTCGCCGTCCCAGCCGATGAAGGTGTTCTTGGCGAGGTAGGTCTCCCGCTCGGAGTCCGACAGGGCCGCGAGATAGGTGGTGGCCGAGGGCTCCATGTACTGCTTGAGCAGGTACTCGTCGTAGTTCCGGGCGGTGAGGGTGCCGAAGCCGGAGCCCTTGAGGCCGCGCAGCCGCAACTTCGCCTGGTACTCGGCGAACTGCGACCGGAGTTCCTTGGAGACCGTCTGGTCGACCTGCTTGCCGGTGCTGAGGGCGTTGGTGCCCCAGTTCCACTCGTAGGCACCGTCGGCGTGCTCCAGGTCGGTGATCGGGCACCAGGCGCCCACCGCGAAGATCGCGTCGGAGGCGTCGGCCGCGCCGATCTCCTTCAGGTACGTGTCGTAGATCGGGCTGTCGCCGGAGGCGCCGAGCAGAGCGGACACCGCGCCGCCCGCGCTGGTGCCGGCGGAGACGATCCGGTCGACGTCACCGGGGATGCGGCCCTTGTTGGACCGTACGTACCGGACGGCCGCCTTGAGGTCGACGATCACGGCGGGGGCGCTGCCGTAGTACTGGCCCGCGGAGTTCTTGAGGCCGCGGCCGCGGGCGCCGGGCTCGACGACGACGTAGCCGGCGGCCAGGGCGAGGAGCTGGTTGCTGGAGAGGGCACCGCCGGTGGCGTTGGTGTTCCCGTTGGCGCCGGGTGCCGTGGCACCGGCCGAGGAGCTCGCTGAGGCGCTCGCGGTGGGCGCCCCGCTCGGCGCGCCGCCGCCCGTACCGCCCCCCATGCCGCCTGCGCCGATCCCGGTGGCGTCCGCCACGGAGGACGGCATGTAGCCGCCCACGGAGTTCGCGAACAGGATGGGGGCGTTGCTCGCGTCGACGGCGGTGCCGTCGATCTCGACCGGGACGCTGACGTTCAGCGACTGGTAGGTCGCGTCGACCGGCTTGGCGACGTAGGTGATCGCCTTCCAGAAGTGGTAGGTGACCGCGTGCTCCGTGCCCTCGGTGTCGGTGACGGTCGTCGTCAGCTTCGTGTAGGCCTCGGGGTCGAAGACGAGGCCGTCGTCGCCGCTTCCGGTCGAGCTGTCGGTCGACGCACTGGCGTTCATGGCCACGCCTCCGATGGCCGCGACTCCAGCCGTCGCACCGAGTCCGATGACGACGTTCCTGCGCTTGATTGCCCTGTGCTTCACGGTTGGCTCCCTAGGCGGTGTGGCTGGCGGGAACGAACGTAGCCGTATCTTCGACAAAATTGCCAACAATCCCGGGTATTCACGGGGGACCCACAGCTTCTCAGTCGGCGCACAGGGTTCTCTCATGGATCCTCGCCGGGAGCGGGGCTCGCGGTCTTCCCGCTCTCGCCGATCTGACGTACCGTCAGATTTTATGGACACGATCTGGCTGACCGGCGCGCAATGGCTGGCCGTCCTGCGCATAGGCCTCGGGTTGTGGTGGCTGGAGAGCTGGCGGCACAAGGACAAGAAGACGTGGTTCGAGGGCGGCGGCATCACCTGGGCCGCGGACATCGCCGCCAAGCACCGCTGGACCCCGGTCCGCAGCGGGTTCGACGTGGTGGTCGCGCCCCGCCCGAAGACGATGGCGTACGTCGTCGCCTACGCCGAACTCGCCCTGGGCGCGGGACTGGTGCTCGGTCTCCTCACCCCGCTGGCCCTGGTCGGCGGTCTGCTCCTGAACGTCCTCTACTTCACCCTGATGATCCACGACTGGGCCGAGCAGGGGCAGAACTCGATGATGGCCCTCATCTCGGTGGTGGCCCTGTTCGCGATGTCCTGGCAGACGTGGTCGCTCGACGCCGCGCTGGGCTGGTTCTGATGGGCGCGCGGTACGACCTGCCGGAGACGGACGCCTTCACCCGGACCTGGTGGGACGCGGCGGCGCGCGGCGTGCTGCTGCTCAGGCGGTGCGGGGACTGCCGCCAAGTCCACCATTACCCGCGGGAGTTCTGCCCGCACTGCTGGAGCGAGGACGTCTCCTGGCACACGGCGACCGGCCGGGCCACCCTCCACACCTGGTCCGTCGTCCACCGCAACGACCTGCCGCCCTTCAAGGACCGCACCCCCTACGTCGCCGCCGTCGTCGACCTCGCGGAGGGCCCCCGGATGATGACGGAGGTCGTCGACTGCGCACACGGGGACCTGCGGGCGGGGCTGGAGCTGATGGCGGTGTTCCCGGAGGGAGTGCCCAAGTTCCGGCCGGCGGAATGAGCGGCGGTGCGGGCCCGTGGGGGGCTTGGCGACCTGGTGGCAGTGTTCCGGGCCGGGGTGCGGAAGTGCCGGGCTGCTCTTGGCGGCCGTGCCGTCGCTCGACCGCGTGCGTGGGACCTACGGTCTGGGCGGGACCCGGCGCGGTGTCCTCGCTCCGCGTGCGGAGGTGGCGGGCTGTTCGGCTGTCGGACGGGCCGGTCGGGTCTTGTCGTCGGTCTGGTGTGTGGGGCGTCGGGGTGAGTGGTTGCTTTTGGCGGCCGTGCCGTCGCTCGACCGCGTGCGTGGGACCTACGGTCTGGGCGGGACCCGGCGCGGTGTCCTCGCTCCGCGTGCGGAGGTGGCGGGCTGTTCGGCTGTCGGACGGGCCGGTCGGGTCTTGTCGTCGGTCTGGTGTGGGCCGTCGGGGTGAGTGGTTGCTTCTGCCGGGCGTGCTGAGGCCCGGCTGTGGGCGAGATCGCGCACGTGGCCGGGCAGCTGGACGGTCTCGGTGACGTGGAGGTGCTCCAGGGCACGGGCGGGCGGAGGGCGACCGGGCTTCGTTGCGCATCTGGCCTGTTCGGCCGGCGTGACGAGGCGTCGTCCGTCCTTCAGGGGTCGCGCCCCGCGTCGGCGCCGGACCCGGTGTTCGCGGATTCTGTGCCGGGATTCCGGTCCGTGGGGGTGTTCGAGCGGCTTGAATGAGATCGTGGCCGAAGCCGACGCTCATCACCTCGTACCCCGTCCCTTCCCGGAGCTGTGCGGCCACGGTCTGCGCCTGCGGTCGTGGGACCCGGATGCCGACGCGGACGCGCAGGCGTGGCTGCGAGGTGTGACCGATCCGGAGTTCGTCCGCTGGAACACCCCGCTCACCCTGATCGACGACCTCGCCGGCGCCCGTGAGTCGCTGCG
The DNA here is from genome assembly GCF_029893805.1 of Streptomyces sp. SAI-135. Classification (NCBI taxonomy): domain Bacteria; kingdom Bacillati; phylum Actinomycetota; class Actinomycetes; order Kitasatosporales; family Streptomycetaceae; genus Streptomyces; species Streptomyces sp. SAI-135. The sequence goes on along the minus strand of NZ_JARXYP010000002.1, from coordinate 4,152,933 downwards.
CCGCAAGGCCGACATGGCGGCGGACGGCACGAGCGCGTCGTACCGGATCACCGACGAGTCGAGCGGTACGACCCTGGGCCACATCGGCGTCAACGTCATCAACCACGTCTTCCGCACCGCCCGCGTCGGCTACTGGGTCCTGCCCGAGGCCCGCGGCCGGGGCGTCGCCACCCGCGCCCTGCTCCTCGCCGCCCACTGGGCCCACACCGAACTCGGCCTGCACCGACTGGAGTTGGACCACGCCCTCGGTCACGTAACGTCCTGTCACGTCGCCGAGCGGTGCGGATTCCGCTACGAGGGGACGCTGCGCGGGGCGACGTTCGAAGCGGGGCGGCACGACGCGTTCCGGGACATGCACCTGCACGCGCGGCTGGCGACGGACCCCGAGCCGTCGTAATTCGGAGGCGTCCGGCACGGTCGCGCAGGATCATGAGACATGCGCCCCACAGCCTGGCACGCCACCGACGACCTCGACGCGTTCCTCGTCCGCGCCGGCGACTTCCTGCGCTCGCGCCCGGACCTGCACACCGTCCCGCTCACCGTGACCGAGGTGCTGCGCACCCGAGGACCGCACGCGTACGGGAGCGGGGTCCCCGTCCTCGGACTGCTGGAGGAGGGCGGAAGCGTACGCGCGACCTACTTCCGGACCCCGCCGCACCGGCTGTTCCTCACGCCGCTGACCGCCGAACGGGCCGACTCCCTGGCCGCCCACTTGCAGTCCCTGGGCCAGCCCGTCCCCGGGGTGAGCGCCGACGCGGGGACGGCCGCCGCCTTCGCCGAGGCCTGGCGGCGGCGCACCGGGGCCACCCCCGTGCCGTACCGGCGGCAGCGGCTGTACCGGCTCGGCACGCTCACCGCCCCGCGGCCCCTGCCGGAGGGACGGGCGCGAATCGCCGGGCACGGCGACCGCGACCTGCTGGTGCGCTGGTTCGGCGAGTTCGGCAGGGCCGTCGGCGAGAGCGGGGGCACGCCCCCCGAGTCCTGGGCCGACGCCCGCCTCGCCTACGGCGGCGTCACCCTCTGGGAGTCCTCCGACGGCACGCCCCTCGCGATGGCCGGCCTCACCCCGCCGGTCGCCGGCCAGATCCGGGTGGCACCCGTCTACACCCCGGCCCCGCTGCGCGGTCGCGGCTACGCCGGTGCCGTCACCGCCGAGGTCAGCCGACTCGCCCGCGAGCGGGGCGCCGACGAGGTGCTGCTCTTCACCGACCTGGCCAACCCCACGAGCAACGGCCTCTACCAGCGCCTCGGTTACCGGCCGGTGGCGGACTTCACGGTGTACGACTTTCAGGGCCAGAGCAGTTCCTGAGCCCAACCGCCTTCCGTGCGCCGGTAACTGAGCCGTACGTGCCGCCTGCGCTCGTCCCCCTGGAAGAACTCCACCTCCTCGGGGGCGAGCCGGTACAGCGTCCAGGACGGGACGGGCGCCTCGGGTTCCTCCTGCGCCCGCCGCCACGCCTCCTCGGAGACCCGCGCCAGCTCGTCGAGCGAGCCGAGCACCTCGCTCTGCCGGCCGGTGAGCGCGGCGGCCAGCGCGCCGGTGGAGCGGGCGTGCAGATCCGCCGCCGCCTCCGCGGAAGGCGCGGCCGTCACCGGCCCCCGCACCCGCACCTGGCGGCCGAGGACCGGCCAGTAGAAGCCGAGGGCGGCGTACGGCCGTACCGCCAGGTGCCCGCCCTTGCGGCTGTGGGAGTGGCTCGCGAAGGCCCAGCCGTCCGCGTCGGCCCCGTGCAGCATCACGGTCCGCACGTCCGGGCGGCCCTCCGCGTCAGCAGTCGCCAGGGACATGGTGTGCGGCTCGGTCTGCCCGGCGGCCACCGCCTCCGCGAACCAGGCGGTGAACAGCTCCAGCGGGGTCGCGGGCGCGGCGGCGGGGTCGAAGGAGGACAGCGAGGTGACCGCCGGGTCCCACACCCGCAGTGATCTGAGCAGCTCGTGAAGATCCGTTGCCATGCCTCAGACGGTACCGAGGTCGGACGTCACCCACCGCTCGGGCCGCATCCGGATGATCACCTGCTCGCCGTGGTTCTTCGCGGCGAACTCCACGTACCCGTCGACCTTCTCGGCCGGCAGATAGCGGGCGGACATCTCCTGGAGGTGGGCGAGGGTGCCCGGCTGCGTGTCGAGCACCGGACCCTCCACGGACACGTACCGGATGGTCGGCTCGATCCGGTCGACCAGCAGGGAGAAGCGGCCGGCGGCCCGGATCAGCTCGTGCTTGCGGGAACCGGCGCCGGTCAGGATCCACAGGTCGCCGCCCGGTTCGTACTGGTACCAGATCGGCACGGTGAGCGGCCCGCGCCCCTCTCCCGCGTCGACCGCCAGCGCGGCGACATGCGGCTCGGCCAGGAACTGTTCACGTTGCTCGCGAGTCAGGGCCATACCGTGCAGGGTACTCGGACCGTCACCGGGCCCGGGGGAGTGGATGTGACGCATTCATCGCCTGTCCCGCACGGCAGTTGGCGCCGGGGTGCCCTGGGCCTGTCGCGCACCGCCGACGGCAGGTGGCCGGGCCTAACGCCCCAGGACCACCGTCCCCGACGAGCAGAACCAGCCCCCCGTCCCGGACGCCACCGCCAGGTGCGGCGCCGAGCCGTCCCGGCGGGTGACCTGGCGTGCGCCCGCCTCGCCGCGCAACTGCCGTACGGCCTCCACCAGCAGGAACAGCCCCCGCATGCCGGGGTGTTGGGCCGACAGGCCGCCGCCGTCCGTGTTCACCGGCAGCTCACCGCCCTCGACCGTCAGCCGCCCCTTCTCCACGAACGCCCCGCCCTCGCCCTTCCCGCAGAAGCCGAGGTCCTCCAGCGTCACCAGCGTCATGTAGGTGAACGCGTCGTAGATCTCCGCGAGTTCGATCTCCTCGGGGCGCACCCCGGCCCGTTCGAAGGCCAGCCGTCCGCTCACCGCCGCCGGGGACACCGTGAAGTCGGGCCACTCGGACATGCTGACGTGCGAGACGTACTCGCCGGTGCCGAGCACCCAGACGGGAGCGGTACGGCAGTCCCGTACGTACTCCTCGGCCGTGAGCAGCACCGCCGCGCCGCCGTCGGAGCGGATGCAGCAGTGCAGCTTGGTGAAGGGGTCCGCGATCATCGGTCCCGACAGGACGTCGTCGACGGTGATCGGGTCGCGGAACATCGCCTCGGGGTTGAGTGCCGCGTTGGCCCGCGCCTGCACCGCGACCTGCGCCAACTGCTCGACGGTCGTGCCGTGTTCGATCATGTGGCGGCGGGCCGCCATCGCGTACTTGGCGATCAGGGTGTGACCGTAGGGCACCTCGAACTGGAGGGGGCCGCGGGCGCCGAAGGAGAGGGTGCCGGTGCGGCGGCCCGCCTTGACGTCGGCGCGGGCCGTGGAGCCGTAGACCAGCAGGACGGCGTTCGCGTGTCCGGCGGCGATCGCGTCGGCCGCGTGGGCCGCCATGACCTCCCAGGTGGAGCCGCCGACCGAGGTGGAGTCGACCCAGGTGGGGCGCAGGCCCAGGTACTCGGCGACCTCCGCGGGAGCCAGGGTGCCGGTGCCGGCGGAGGCCAGGCCGTCGACCAGCGCGCGGTCCAGGCCCGCGTCGGCCAGGGCGCGGCGGGCGGCCTGGGCGTGCAGGGCGTAGGGGGTCGTGCCGTCCACGCGGCCGCAGTCGGCCAGGGCCACGCCGGTGATCGCGACTTTCCGGCTGCCGGGGGGCATGAGGGCCTCCTGCCTCTGGGCATCTGGTGCGGGCGCTCCTAATATGACGGACCGTCAGATCGGGAGGGAAGAGGAAGAGCCATGGACGCTCGCTTCACCGCCGAACAGGACCAGATCCGGAGTGCGTTGCGGGACCTGCTGCGGAGGCGGTGCGGGCCCGCGGAGTCGAGGAGCGCGGCCGACACCCCTGCCGGGTACGACCCGGCCCTGTGGACGGCCCTCGCCGAACAGCTGGGGCTGCCGGGGCTGGCCCTTCCCGAGGAGTACGGCGGCGTCGGCTGCTCGGTCACCGAACTGGCCCTGGCCTGCGAGGAGACGGGCCGGGTGCTGGCGGCCACCCCCCTGCTGAGCACGGCGGTCCTGGTGGCCCCGCTGGTCCTGGCCCTGGGCACGGACGCCCAGCGCACGGATCTGCTGCCGCGCCTGGCCTCGGGCTCCCTGACAGCAGCCCTGGCCGCACCACCGGCCACCGCCCTCGCCCTGACCGCCGACAACACGGGCGACTGGTCCGGCGGCGGCCGCGCGGGCGGCGTCCAGGCCCGCCGGGTCCCGGACACGACCTCCGGCCCACCCCCGTCGACCCCTCCTCCGACACGACACACGACCGAGCCCCGGGCAGCCGCCGCCCCGGGAGGTTCGGAGGCCGCTGCTGCGGGGCGTTCGGCCGCGGCGGGAGTGGGATCCCCGGCGGGCGCCGCGGCTGGGGGGCCGGGGGCCGCCCCAGGGGGGAGCTCGGTCGTACCTGCGGCGGAGTCGTCAGGGATCACGCCCCCGGCAGGCACCGCCCCAGGGGGGTCGGGGGCGGTCACCGTGGGGCGTTCAGCCTCGGCGGGATCCCCGGTGGACGCCGCGCCGGAGGGGTCGGGAAGCGCCGCGGCGGAGCCGTCAGGGGTCGCGCCCGGGGCAGGCGCCGCCCGCGCGGGACGGCCGAGCCTTCCCGTGGCGGGGCACCACATGATCGCGCCCCGGGCAGGTGCCGCCCCGGTCGGCCGGATGACCGTGCCCCCTGCGGAGCAGTCGGCGGAGCCGTCGGCACACCTGGCCGGGCGATCCAGCCCCGCCCCGCCTCCCCGCGGCAGCGGCTGGCGGCTCTACGGGCAGGTCGATCAAGTCCTCGACGGGCACAGCGCCGACGTCCTTCTCGTCGCCGCGCACGCCGGGGGGTTCGCCCGTTCTCGTACCCTGCTCTTCGTCGTCCGGGGGGACGCACCCGGACTCGTCCGCACCCGGCAGACCGCGCTGGACGCCACGCGCCCGCAGGCCCCGTGTCCAACTCCGGGACGTCGAAGCCGAACTGCTCGGGGCCGACGACGGAGGCGACGTGCTCGGGGCCCTGGCGCGGACCGGGGACACCGCCGCCGCCGTCCTCGCCTGTGAAGCCGTGGGGGCGGCCGACCGGGTGCTGGAGATGACCGTGGAGCACGTCGGGCAGCGCGAGCAGTTCGGACGGGCGATCGGGTCGTTCCAGGCGGTCAAGCACCGGCTCGCCGATGTGTACGTACAGCTCCAAGCCGCCCGTTCCGCGGCCTACTTCGCCGCCTGGGCCGCCGTGCACGAAGGGCAGCGGGCCGGCGGGCTCGCCCTCGCCCAGGCACTGGAAGCGCTGCGGACGGCCGCCGCCGAGGGGATCCAGCTGCACGGCGGCATCGGGTTCACCTGGGAGCACGAGGCGCAGCGGTACTTCAAGCGCGCCACTTCCGACGAACTGCTCTTCGGGCCGGCGCACCGGCTGCGGGCGCACGCCGCCGACGCGGCGCGCCTGTTCACGCGGGCGGAGGTGACGGTGTGATCGGGGCGAGGGTGGTGCAGAAGGTGTCGTCCACGCGTGGCTTCGCCAAGGTCGCGCCCCATGTGATCCCGGCCCTGGACCGGGCCGTGCACCGGCTGACCCGGGGGCGGGTCCTGCTCAGCGCCCGGATGCTGCCGGGGGTCGTCCTGACCTCGACGGGGGCGAAGAGCGGGCTGCCCCGGCGGACCCCGCTCGCCTGCATGCCCGAGGAGCCCGGCCGCACCTGGATCCTCGTCGGCTCCAACTTCGGCCGCGACGCCCACCCCGCCTGGACCGCCAACCTCCTCGCCCACCCCGACGCCGAGGTCAGCTGGAAGGGCGAGGACGTCCCGGTCACGGCGACGCTGCTGACGGGGGAGGAGCGGGCGGCCGTATGGAAGACCGCGCTGGCGTTCTGGCCGCCGTACGCCACCTACCAGGCGCGCATCGAGCGGGAGATCCGGCTCTTCAGGATCACGCGGCGATGATCCCCCGGGCGCACGACGGGCGGCCGTCCACCCGTGTGGCCGGCCGCCCGTCAGACAGGACTCGAAACAGGGACGCTACTTCGTCGGCTTCTTGCCCGTCACGCCCAGGTGCACCAACAGTGCCAGATTCGGCTTGAGTTCGGCCTGCTTGACGCCCCAGGTCTGGAAGCCCTTCTGGTGCGAGGCCACCGCCGCGAGCATCGCGACGAGGGAACCCGCGATCGCGGCCGGGTTGACGTCCTTGTCGACCTTGCCCTTGGCCTGGAGCTCGGCGACCGCGTCCGCGAGGGAGTTGTTCACCGAGTTGAGGATCTTCATGCGGATCTTGTAGAAGCGCTTGTCGCCCTCGGCGGCCCCGAGGTCGACCACGCGCAGGATCGCGTCGTTCTTGCGCCAGAACTCCAGGAAACCGTCCACGAGTTCCTGCGCGGTCTGCCAGCCCGCCTTGCCCACCCACGACCGCCCGTCGAGCAACTGCGTCAACTGGCCGCCCTCGGTGGCCATTTGCTCGGCGATCTCCAGGACGGCGCCCTCGACGTCCGGGAAGTACTGGTAGAAGGTCGCGGGCGAAGTGCCCGCCTTCCGGGCGACATCGATGACTTTGACGTCCCGGTAGGGGGAGGAGCTGAGCATCTCGCTGAGGCAGTCGAGCAGCTTCTGCCGGGTCGCCTGCCCACGCCGGCCGGCCACACGGCCGTCGACGGTACGCACTTGTCCTGTCATGCCGTCAGCTTACCGAGGGGTGATCGGAGCGCGATTCGGCCGACTGCAAATGGGGTGCACGGGGTGCGGGAGACGGGTGTGCCTGGTCCTGCGGGGTGCGTGCGTCGCCGTTACTTTGACGGTATGGCCGAAAACAGGGCATCCGCAGACGGAACGGGATACGGCGAGGGCGTCCCCTGCTGGGTGGACGCGCAGCTGCCCGACGTGGCCGCCGGGAAGCGGTTCTACGGTGAACTCTTCGGGTGGACCTTCGAGGACCGGCCGGACGCCCCCGGCGGTGCCGTGTGGGCCCTCCGCCAGGGCGAGCCGGTCGCGGCCCTCGCCCACAAGACGGACGGCCGGATGCCCACCGTGTGGACGGTCTACTTCGCCACCCCGGACATCGAGGGCCTGGCCGACCGGATCTGGGCGGCCGGCGGACAGGTCGTCACCGCACCCGTGCCGGTCGGCGATCTGGGCATGTCCGCGCTGGTCACCGACCCGGAGGGGGCCGTCTTCGGTCTCTGGGAGCCGGGCAGCCATCCCGGCTTCGGCGTCCGGCACGAGCCCGGCGCCTTCGCCTGGGCCGAGCTGTACGCGCGCGACACCGAGGCCGCCAACACCTTCTACGGCGGGCTCTTCCACGACGCCCTCTTCGGGCCCGGGGCCCACCCCGACTTCGGCCGCGCCCCCGTCGCCGACGTCTTCCCCGCCGAGATGCCGCCCCACTTCCTCGTGCACTTCGGGGTCGAGGACTGCGAGCGGGTGCTCGGGACGGTCAGCCGGCTCGGCGGACGGGTCCAGGCGCCGCCATTCGAGACGTCGTACGGAAAAGTGGCCGTCGTCACCGACAATCAGGGGGCGTCGTTCGCCGTTCTGGAGCGATCGGAGCGCTCGGAGCGGTAGAAAATGCCGCTTTGCGGTATGACACCCTGTTTGACCCCGGGTTCGCCACCAGGCCTCCGGCCAGGAAGAATCAGGGTTGCGTGCCGCCATGGCGGTGCGGTGGTGAGACGCTGCACGGGGTCGCGTACATATGTGGGTGGCGCGGCTTGTACGGGGAGGTGGCAGGCAGAGTGGTGGATCAGCTGACGCAGCACGATCCGCGCAGGATCGGGCCGTTCGAGGTGCTGGGACGGCTGGGTGCCGGCGGCATGGGGCTGGTCTATCTCGCGCGCTCGGCGTCGGGCCGGCGCGTGGCGATCAAGACGGTCCGTACGGAGCTCGCCGAGGACCAGCTCTTCCGCGTGCGCTTCACCCGCGAGGTGGAGGCGGCCCGGGCGGTCTCCGGCTTCTACACGGCGGCCGTGGTCGACGCCGACCCGCGCGCGGCCGTGCCGTGGCTGGCCACCGCGTACGTCCCGGCGCCCTCCCTCGAGGAGATAGTGAACGAGTGCGGGCCGCTGCCGGCCCAGGCGGTGCGCTGGCTCGCGGCGGGCGTCGCCGAGGCCCTCCAGTCCATCCACGGCGCCGGTCTCGTCCACCGCGACCTCAAGCCCTCCAACGTCCTGGTGGTCGAGGACGGCCCCCGGGTGATCGACTTCGGCATCGCGTCCGGCGTCTCGAACACCCGTTTGACGATGACGAACGTCGCCGTCGGCACCCCCGCCTACATGTCCCCCGAGCAGGCCAAGGACTCCCGCAGCGTCACCGGCGCCAGCGACGTCTTCTCGCTCGGCTCCATGCTGGTCTTCGCCGCCACCGGCCACCCGCCCTTCCACGGCGCCAACCCGGTCGAGACGGTGTTCATGCTGCTGCGGGAGGGTCCCGACCTCGAAGGCCTCCCGGACGAGCTGCGCCCGCTCATCGAGTCCTGCATGCAGATGGAGGCCACCGGGCGCCCCAACCCGGCCGACCTCCAGGCCCAGCTCGCACCCCACCTCTTCGGCTCCGGCTCCGACGACAGCGGCACGGCCTCGGCGTGGCTGCCCGAGAAGGCCGTCGCCCTGATCGAGTCGCGGCGCGGCGGGCGTCCGGCGCCCACCCAGGCCGGCGGTGCCCGCAGCGGAGGCGGCCGCCCGGCCGTACCGCCGCCGCCCGCCTACGACCCGCCGCGGCCCGCCCCGGTCCCCGTGGGCGCCCCCGACACCGGTCCGGTGCGCCTCGCCGGCGCCCAGGTGCCCATCGGGCCCGGACCGCGCGTCGCCGATGCCCGGGCCGCCGCCGTGAAGGCGCCCCCGCCGGAGGCCGGCCTGGTCGCCTCCTGGTCCCGGCCACGCCCCGGCGTCAACGGCACCGACGCCGCCGTGGGCCCGGCCGTACCGGCGCCCCCGCCCGCGCAGCCGGAGTCCGCGGCCGGCTGGCGGCCCTGGCGGTTCCGCATGTCGAACGACGTGTGGGGCACCCCGTCCGTCGCCGGAGACCTCGTCTACGTCACCTCCTTCGAGGTGCACGCCCTGGATGTCGCGACCGGCCGCCGCCGCTTCAAGACGCGGGACGTCGCCTGGTCGATGGCGGTCGCGGACGGCCGTATCCACGCCTCCGACGGACCCACCCTGTTCGCCCTCGACGCCCGCGAGGGCGCCGACCAGTGGCGGCTGAACACCGACGCCTGGGTGTACTCGCTCAAGGCCGAGCGCGGCACCGTCATCACCGGCACGCGCGGCGGCGGCGTCCAGGCGTGGGAGGCCGCCACCGGGCAGAAGCTCTGGGAGATCGCCGGCTGCCAGACCGACTTCGAGTCGCCCGAGGCCGGACCCGCGCTCCACGAGGGCACGGTCTACGTCTGGCAGGAGGGCCGCCTGCGGGCCCTGGACGCCCGCACCGGCGAGGAGCGCTGGGCGTTCCCCATCGGAGACGCGGCCTCCTGCGGCGGGGTGCCGGTCCGGGTGGCCCAGGCCCACGACGGGTCCGTGTACGTCTCGGCCGGGACGCGTGTCATGGCCCTGGACGTGGCGAGCGGACGGGTGCGCTGGCACTTCGAGGCCCCGGCGGTCTTCCTGTGCCCGCCGACCTTCGTGCCCGGGGCCGCCGTGACGGGCGGCGGGGTGTACCTCGCCGACTACCTCGGCACGGTGTACGCCCTCGACGCGACCGACGGCCGTGACCGCTGGCGCATTGCCACCGAGGCCCGGGCGTCGGTCGAGCCGGTGCTGGTGGCCGGGGGCCATGTCCACGTGGGCAGCGGCAAGGGCCTGTACACGCTGGACGCCGTCACCGGCACGCCGAAGTGGCGCTTCCAGGCCGGCGGGGACATCGTGGGCTCGCCCGCGGTCGCCGAGGGCCGGATCCACTTCGGCTCCACCGACCACCTGCTCTACACCCTGAAGGCCGACGACGGCCGCCTGCGCTGGAAGCTCGCCACCGGCGGGGAGATCACCGGCTCGCCGGTGGTCAAGGACGGCGTGGTGTACGCGTGCAGCAAGGACCGGTGCGTGTACGCGCTGGACGCGGAGAAGGGGACGGGGACGGCCAGAGCCACCTGAGTCCGGCTGTCGGTGGCCCCCGTTAGGGTGATCCCATGCATTCACGGGGGCGGGTTCTCAGGTTCACGGCGGTCATGGCGACGGTGGTCCTCGCGCTGACGGGCTTCTCCAGCGGCCACAAGAGCAGCGGGCGGCACAGGAGCAGTCACAGCGACAGTGACAGCGGCGGGGGGTGCAGCAGCTCCAGTCAGGACCACGACAGCTACAGCACCAGCGGGGGCAGCGGCGGCGGTTCGTCCAGCCGCACCAAGGTGCTGACGGACGGTTCGGCGCGGCTGGTGAGCTGTGCGACGAGAACCGATCCGTACTCGACGGCCGAGGTCACCAACCCGAACAGCCGCGAGGGCAGGTTCCGGGCGTCCATCTCCTTCGACGACGAGGAGGGGCACCTGCTGTCGGTCGAATACCCGGAGGTCACGGTGCCCGCCAAGGGCACAGCGACCGTCCGGGTGAAGGCGAGCGCCGCCCTCCTCGAGCACCTCGACCACTGCCAGGTCGAACCCGAAGCCGACCTGGTGCCCTGACCGTCAGTCCCGCAGACCCGTCAGGAACTCCAGCAGTGCCGTGTTCACCTCGTTCGGGCGCTCCTGCTGGGTCCAGTGGCCGCAGCCGGGGAGCACGATCGGGTCGCGGACCAGGTTGGGCATCAGTTCGGGGAGCTTCTCGATGAGTTCCGGTGTTCCGGGGAACGCAGGGACCAGGTCCTTGTCGCCGTACAGGTAGAGGGCCGGCGGGGTGACCCGGGCACCGTGCCAGGGGGCCGTCAGTTCCCAGTTGCGGTCCAGGTTGCGGTACCAGTTGAGGGCGCCGGTGAAGCCCTTGGCGTAGCTGTCGGCGAGTTCGTCGAGGTCGGCCTCGGTGAGCCAGGCCGGGAGCGTCTCGGGGTCGGGCATGTCCGCGAGCCAGCCGCGGTCCGGGTCGCTCACCAGGGCCTGCTCGTAGCGCCCGGCGCCCTCCCCGTCGCCCGAGGCGCCGACCAGCAGCCGGCGCAGGGCGGAGCGGGGGTCCGCGCCGAACTCGGCGTCGGCGACCCCGGGCAGATTGAAGTAGTTCCAGTAGAAGTGGCCGCCGAACCGTTCCTGCATGGTCTGGAGCGGCGGTCGCTCGCCCCGGAACGGCGGCGGCACGCTCAGCCCCGCCACGCCGCGCACCACGTCGGGCCGCAGCAGCGCGGTGTGCCAGGCGACGGGGGCTCCCCAGTCGTGGCCGACGACGAACGCCGTCTCCTCGCCCAGCGCGTGCACCAGCCCGACGACGTCCCCGACGAGGTGGAGGATGCTGTACGCCGCCACGTCCTCGGGGCGGTCGCTGTCGCCGTACCCGCGCTGGTCCGGCGCGACCACCCGGAACCCGGCCGCGGCCAGCGGGCCGAACTGGTGGCGCCAGGAGTGCCAGGACTCCGGGAAGCCGTGCAGCAGCACGACGAGGGGACCCTCGCCCTCCTCCGCGATGTGCAGCCGTATGCCGTTCACCTCGACCATGCGATGTTCCACCATGCGGTGAGCATACGCCTGTACAGGGCATCGAAATTGCTAACGCAACCTGAATCCGGGCTGCCGGGAACGGAACAGTCCGGCCTGCCGTTCCGGCGGCAGGTTCCCAAGCGCGACGAGGTGCGGCGCCTGTGCGAAGCCCCGCTGCACGGCGGCCTCCTTGGCGGCCCAGAGCGCGCGGACCGTGCCCTGCACCCCTTCCGGCGGATACCCGGCGATGATGTCCGCGGCGGCGGTGGCGGCCGCCAACGACCCGCCGGGCTCGCTGAGTTCGGTGACGAGCCCGATGGTGTGGGCGCGCTCGGCGGAGAGTCGTTCCGCGGTCCCCATGAGTGCCGTGCGCGCGGCTTCCCCGTGGGGCATGAGCAGCGCCATGAGCACCGACTCGTAGGCGCTGACCATGCCGTACGTGGTGTGCGGGTCGAAGAAGGTGGCGGCCGGGTCGGCGACGAGGAAGTCGCACTCGCCCAGCAGGTAGAAGGCGCCCCCGCAGGCCATCCCGTTCACCGCAGCGACGACCGGCTTCCAGAGGTCGTTGGACTTCGGGCCGACGTGCAGGAGCGGATCGTCGCTCATGTAGGGGGAGTTCGGCTGCGGGACCTCGGCGTCCCGGTCGAGGCCGGTGCAGAAGGCCCGCTCCCCGGCGCCGGTGAGCACGACCGCCCGTACGGAGTCGTCGAAGCGCAACTCCTGCCAGCAGGCGACGAGTTCGTCCCGCATGGGCAGGTCGATGGCGTTCAGCCGGTGCGGCCGGTCGAGGGTGACGACCGCGACGCCGGTGTCCTTGTCGGCGCCGACCCGCAGCCCGGTCATGACAGCACCCACTGCGGAAGCCCGTCGGAGAACACCGCGTGCACCCGGGCGCCGATCCGGATCCGGCCCGGATCGAGGGAGTCGAGCCGCGCCCCGGCCGCCGTGACCAGGTTCCCGACCAGCCGGATCCGCGGAGCCTCCTCCAGTTCCACCACGATCACGTTGTACGGCGCCTGCGCCGCGTAGTCGGGCAGGAGGGGCGGGTGGGGGACGACCCAGGACCAGATCCGGCCGCGCCCGGAGACCGGACGCCACTGTGTGCCGAAGGACTGGCAGTGCGGGCAGCAGGGGCGGGGCGGGAAGCGGACCTCGCCGCAGTCGGCGCAGGCCTGGACGCGGAGTTCGCCCTGGGCGGCGTACTGCCAGAAGGGGGCGCTGGTGGCGTCCTTCACCGGTTCGAGCATGTCAGCTCCTGTTGGTCAGCAGCAGGGCGGAGGTGGGTACGCCCTCGCCGGCGGTGACGAGGCAGGTGGTGGCGTCCGGGACCTGCGCGGTGCTGGTGCCGCGCAGTTGCCGGACGCCCTCGTCGATGAGGTTGAAGCCGTGCACGTACGCCTCGGAGAGGCCCCCGCCGCCGGTGTTGATGGGAAGCCGTCCGCCGATCTCCAGGGCGCCGCCCTCCGTGAAGGGGCCGCCCTCCCCGCGGCCGCAGAAGCCGTACCCCTCCAGGGAGAGCGGGACGAGGGAGGTGAACGCGTCGTAGATCTGGGCCACGTCGACGTCCTGCGGGGTGAGGTCGGCGTGCTTCCACAGGTGCCGGGCGGCCGTCCAGGCGGGGCCGGTGAGCGGGTCGTCGTTCCAGTAGTTGACCATGCCGTGGTGCTGGGCGGGCAGGCCCTGGGCGGCGGAGTGGACGTAGACGGGGGTGTTCGGGCAGTCCCGGGCGCGCTCCCGGCCGACCAGCACACAGGCCAGTGCCCCGTCCGTCTCCAGGCAGTTGTCGAAGAGGCACAGCGGCTCGCTGATCCAGCGGGAGGTCATGTACATCTCGCGGGTCAGGGGGCGGTCGTACATGATCGCGGCGGGGTTCTGGTTGGCGCGGTTGCGGCAGGCGAGGGCAACGTTGAAGAGGTGGTCGCGGGTTACGCCGTACTCGTGCATGTAGCGGCGGGTGAGCATGGCGATCTCGTCGGCGGGCCGGAGCAGGCCGAAGGGTCTCGTCCACTGGGCGGGGGTGGGCAGCTGGACGGTCGTGTTGGTCCAGGGGCGGGGGCCGGACCCGCGCTTGCGGGAACGCCAGGCGACGCCGACCGTGGCCTGGCCGCTCGCTATCGCCGCCGCGAGGTGGGCGACCGTGGCGCACGAACCGCCGCCGCCGTAGCCGACCTTGCTGAAGAAGGTGAGGTCACCGAGGCCGACGGCCTTCGCGAGCTCGACCTCGTCCGTCTCCTCCATGGTGTACGAGGCCAGGGCGTCGACCTCGCCGGGGGCGATCCCGGCGTCGTCGAGGGCGGCGACGACGGCCCGGCAGGCCAGGGTTCTCTCGTCCTCGGCGAGGTTCTTGGCGAAGGGGGTCCGGCCGATGCCCACGATCGCCGTGGCGTCCTTGAATGTCACGCTGCACGCACCTCCGCACACTGTGAGGCCTGCTGACAGCCCGTCAGGCTACAGCTAATCTGACGGGTAGTCAGCTAACGTGTTTCCGCTTTCGGGGAGGCCGATGTGGAGTGGCGGAGCATCCCGGAGCTGGTCCGCCGGGCGGCGCAGCGGTACGCCGACACGGAGGCGGTCGTGGAGGGCCGGAACCGCGTCACCTACGGCGAGTTGGGCGCCCGTGTGGAACGCGCGGCGGCCGCGTGCATCGCGGACGGCGTGCGTCCGGGCGACCGGGTGGCCGTCTGGGCCCCCAACTCCCTGGACTGGATGGTCTCGGCGCTCGGCGCGGTCTCGGCCGGTGCTGTCCTGGTGCCCCTCAACACCCGCTTCAAGGGCGCCGAGGCCGCGGACGTGCTGCGCAGGAGCGGGACCCGGCTGCTGTTCGTCACCGGGACCTTCCTCGGCACCTCCTACGTGGCGTCCCTGCGCCGGGCGCTCGCGGAGGGGCCGGGGCTGCCGGACCTGGAGCAGGTGGTGGTGCTCTCGGACGACGCCCCCGCCGACTACCGCACCTGGAAGGACTTCCTGGCGAGCGGGGACGGGGTGGGGGAGGCACAGGTGCGGGCACGCGCCGACGCCGTGGCCCCCGAGTGGCCCTCGGACATCGTGTTCACCTCCGGGACCACCGGCCGCCCCAAGGGCGCGGTGATCACCCACGAACAGACACTGCGGGCGTACGACGTCTGGTGCGAACTGGCCGGGTTGCGGCACGGCGACCGCTACCTGATCGTGAACCCCTTCTTCCACACCTTCGGCTACAAGGCCGGGGTGATCGCCTGTCTGATGCGCGGGGCGACGATGATCCCGCAACCGGTGTTCGACGTGGACACGGTCCTCGCCAACATCGCGGCGGAACGGGTCTCGGTGCTGCCCGGTCCGCCCACCCTCCACCAGTCCCTCCTGGACCACCCGGCGCGCACCTCCCACGACCTGTCCGCCCTGCGCCTGGTGGTGACCGGAGCGGCGGTGGTGCCGCTGCGGCTGGTCGAGCAACTGCACGGCGAACTGGGCGTGGAGACGGTCCTGACCGCGTACGGCCTCTCGGAGGCGAGCGGCATCGTGACGATGTGCCGGCGCGGTGACCCGCTGCCGGTGATCGCGTCGACCTCCGGTCGGGCCATCCCCGGCACCGAGGTGCGAGTCGAGGCCCCGCCCGGGCAGCCCGGCGAGGTCCTGGTCCGCGGCTTCAACGTCATGCGCGGCTACTACGAGGACGCGGCGGCCACCGCGGAGGCGGTCACGGAGGACGGCTGGCTGCGCACCGGTGACATCGGCGTCCTGGACGAGGCGGGCAACCTCCGCATCACCGACCGCCTGAAGGACATGTTCATCGTCGGCGGCTTCAACGCGTACCCGGCGGAGATCGAGCAACTGATCGGCCTGCACCCGGCGGTGGCCGACGTGGCGGTCGTCGGCGTGCCCGACGCGCGGCTCGGCGAGGTCGGCAAGGCGTACGTGGTCCGCCGCCCGGACGCGGTCCTGACCGCCGACGACCTGATCGCCTGGGCCCGCCGCGAGATGGCGAACTACAAGGTCCCGCGGACGGTGGAGTTCGTGTCACGGCTGCCCCGGAACGCGAGCGGCAAGGTGGTGAAGGGGGAGCTGCGCGGGTCCTGAAGAGTGCCCTTCGGCGGGCGCGGGTCCTGAGACGTGCTCGCCGGTCCGGCACGTGCTCCCCGGGAGGCGCCGGTCTGGCACGCGCTCCTCGGCAGGCGCCGGTCTGGCACGCGCTCCTCGGCAGGCGCAGTGCTGGCACGCGCCCCCCGCAAGCGCAGTGCTGGCACGCCCCCCCGCAGGCGCCGGTCCGGTACGTACTCCCCGGCAGGCGCCCGTGATGACACGCGCCCCCCGCAGGCGCCGGTCCGGCACGCGCCCCCCGACAGGCGCCGGTGCTGAACCGCCCCCCGGTACGCCTCGGCCGCGGCGGCTCCCCTCCGTGCCGCCGCGGCCGGTCCCCGTGCGGGAGAGGAGTCCGGTCAGACGGGCTCGTCCGTGGCGTGGATGTTGTCCGTGCCGGCCTCGGCCGTGCCCTCGTCCGCCTTGAGCGTGGTGGCCTTGAGGGGCTCGCTCGTCGCGTGGATGTTGTCCGTGCTCACCGGCGTGTCGTCCTCGACGTCGGTGGCGTGGATGTTGTCGGTGGTGTTCTCGTCGCTCATGGGACTGCCTCCCCGTTTCGGATGCCTGATCTGTTGCCCGGCCCGGCGACTCCCCCGAGGGTCGCCGGGCCGGCTGCTGACCGCTCACCGTAGTGCAACGGTCCAGGTCGACCCGTCTGCCCCCCGACGCGACGGAACGACAAGACGAGAGTGCCGGGCCGCGATAAACGAACGATGAACGTCCGCGCGCGGCCCCCCGCTAGGCGCTCCTATGCCAGTGCCAGCGGGGAGAGCAGGGCCCGCACCGAGTCCGCCTCCGGGGCGTCGAGGGCCTCGAACAGGTCCAGCGCCTCCCGCCAGCAGACCTGGGACCGGCCGGGCTGGCCGATGCCGCTCAGGGCGTGGCCGAGGACCACGAGGACGTTGGCCCGGCGCCAGTCGCCGCCGATGCCGCGCAGGACGGTCAGGGCCGTCTCGGCGTTCGAGGCGGCCTGCGCGGGCCGCCGGGCGGCCAGGTCGGCCTCCGCGAGACGGAACATCGACATGCCCTCCCACAGGCGCTGACGGCTGTCCTGGAACACCGTCAGTGCCTCCTGGAGGCGGGCGGTCGCCTCCGCCAGGCTGCCGTGCTGGGTGAGCGCGAGGCCCAGCGCGTACCGGGCGTTGGCGCCCTTGAGGGCGTGGCCCATGGCGTCGTACATCTCCATGCCCTGCCGGGCCAGGGAGACCGCGCTCTCGGTGCGGCCGCCCGCCAGGTGGATGCGCGAGAGGTTGCACAGGGCGCTCGCCTCGCCGGTGGGGTCGTCGCAGGCCCGGAAGCCCTCGATGGCCCGGGTGAGGTGGGCCTCGCCGTCGTCGTTGCGGCTCTGGTAGACCGCGATCACCCCGAGGATGTTGCTCGCCCAGCTGCCGGCCAGCGGATCGCCGGAGGCGACGGTCAGCTCGTGGGCGCGGGCGGCCTCCTCGTCGGCCAGGTCGAAGCGGCCGGTGACGCTGTGCGCGTAGGCCAGGGTGATCAGCGCCCGGGCCTCCGCCGCCGGGTCCCGGGCCTCCCGCGCGGCCTCGCGCAGGGCCGAGGCGACGCCCTCGTACTCCTTGGAGTTGGTGCCGGACTCCGCCAGGTCCACGGCGGCCCACAGGAGGTCGACCGCGCGCCGCAGGAACCCGGATCCGGCGGACTGGCGTACGCACGCGAGGAGCGACACCGCCTCCGCGTACAGCCAGTCCTGGGCCGCGTGCCGGTCGGCGAAGGTCAGTCCCGGGTACTCCGGGGTCGCCAGGTGGTCCACCAGCCGGTCCCCGGGCCGTTCGATCAGGTAGACGCCCGCGACGGTGGCCAGGTAGAAGTCGAGCAGCCGGGACAGGGCCGCCGCCCGCTCGCTGGGCGGCCACTCGTCGCGTTCGGCGCACGCACGCGCGTAGAGCCGTACGAGATCGTGGAACCGGTAGCGGCCGGGCGCCGCCGACTCCAGCAGCGAGGTGTCGACGAGGGCCTCCAGGAGGTCCTCGGTGTCCTCGACGGGCAGATCGAGCACGGCGGCCGCCGCGGCCAGGGAGATGTCCGGGCCGTCGGCGAGGCCCAGCAGCCGGAAGGCGCGGGCCTGGGCGGGCTCCAGCTGGCCGTAGCCGAGCTCGAAGGTGGCCTTCACGGCGAGGTCGCCGGCCTGGAGCTCGTCGAGGCGGCGCCGCTCGTCGGCGAGCTTGGCGGCGAGGACGGAGACCGTCCAGGTGCGGCGGGCCGCGAGGCGCGAGGCGGCGATGCGGATGGCGAGCGGGAGGAAGCCGCAGGCGGCGACCACGTCCAGGGCGGCCTTGCGCTCGGAGGCGACCCGCTCCTCGCCGACGATCCTGGTGAACAACTGGAGTGCCTCGTCGGGGGACATGACGTCCAGGTCGACCAGGTGGGCGCCGGCGAGGTCGACCATCCGCACCCGGGAGGTCACCAGGGCCGCGCAGCCCTCCGTGCCCGGCAGCAGGGGCCGTATCTGGGCCGCGTCGCGCGCGTTGTCGAGCAGGACGAGGACCCGGCGGCCGTCCAGGACCGAGCGGTACAGGGCGGCCCGCTCCTCCAGGGAGTCGGGGATCGCGGAGTCGGTGGTGCCGAGGGCCCGGAGGAAGGCGCCGAGGACCGTCTCCGGGTCGGCGGCCCGGGAGCCGGCGCCCTGGAGGTCGACGTAGAGCTGCCCGTCGGGGAAGGCGGAGCGGGCCTGGTGGGCCACGTGCACGGCCAGCGTGGTCTTGCCGACGCCGCCGATGCCGGCGAGGGCGGAGACCGCCATCACCCGGCCCTCGGAGCCGGAGGCGAGCACCTCGCTCAGTTCGGTGACGAAGGAGGCGCGGCCGGTGAAGTCCGGGACGGTGGCCGGGAGCTGGGCGGGCCGGACGGGGGCGGCGACCGGTTCGGGCCGCGGTGAGGAGGGTTCCGCGAGGCCGGGGTCGGCCTGGAGGATGCGCTGCTGGAGCTCGCGCAGGCCGCGGCGGGGGTCGACGCCGAGCTCGTCGGCGAGCAGGCGGCGGGTGTCGGCGTACACCGCGAGGGCCTCCGCCTGCCGGCCGCTGCGGTACAGGGCGAGCATCAGGAGTTCCCTGAACCGCTCGCGCAGGGGGTGCTCGGCGGTGAGGGCGGTGAGCTCGGAGACGGCCTCCGCGTGGCAGCCCTGCTCCAGGTCCATGTCCAGGCGGGACTCGAGGAGTTGCAGCCGCCACTCCTCCAGCCTGACGCGCTGCGCCTCGGCGTACGGTCCCGGCACGCCCGCGAGCACCTCGCCGTCCCACAGTGCCAGCGCCCGGGTCAGCACCTGGCGCGCGTGGCACAGGTCTCCGGCGCTCCTGGCCTTCTCCGCCTCGGTGGCGAGCTCCTGGGCGGCGGAGAGGTCCAGCGCGTCCTCGCCGAGCCCGCGGATCGCGTAGCCGCCGGACTCGCTGACCAGGATCCCGGGGTCGAGGATCTTGCGGAGCCGGGAGGCGTACGTGCGCACCGCGGCCAGGGCCTGGTCCGGCGGCTCCTCGCCCCACAGGGCGGAGATCAGCTCGGCGGCGGTCGCGGTACGGCCCCCGCGCAGCAGCAGGGCGGCGAGCAGGGCGCGTTGCTGGGGGGAGCCGGTGTTCAGCAGCTCCTCACCACGCCGGGCCCGCACCGGCCCGAGCACGCAGAAGCGCAGCGACGACGCCGTTTCCGGGGGTGCCTCGGTCACGGCCGGTGCCACAGGGCCCTCGGCCACCTTCACGGATCCCGTCTCGGGGCCCGCGGCCACCGCGGCCCCCGTGTCCTCCCCGGCCCCCGCCGAGGAGCCGGGACGCCTCTGCTCCGGCACTCGCGGTACACCGTCCATCGCCGTCCCCCTAGGGCCTGTTTACAACCCCGTCAGTCTGCCTTGTCCACGGCGGATGCGTCAGCTGTGGAGAGCGTGATCACAGGGGGACGCGCGCGATGTCACAAGGTCCTCACCCGCTCTCCGCACACTTCCGCACACGAACCCTCGTCATCGTCCACCGTTCACGGAGCTGACGGGCCGTCAGATCGGCGCTACCGTGAGCGCCATGGAGACCACGACGGCACTTCCGAAGATCATCTCCGTCGACGACCACACGGTGGAGCCCTCCGACGTCTGGCAGGCCCGGCTCCCGAAGAAGTACCTGGACATCGGCCCCCGCGTGGTCCGCGCCCCGCTCAAGGAGATCAGCTTCCTGGGCGGCCGCTTCAAGCCCGTGATGGGCGCCCCCGGTGACGACGGCCCGCTCGGCGACTGGTGGCTGTACGAGGGACTCCAGCGCCCCCTCACCCGCCTCGACACCGCGGTCGGCTACAGCAGGGACGAGATCAAGCTGGAGGTCATCACCTACGAACAGATGCGCCCCGGCTCCTACGACGTCCCGCAGCGCCTCGCCGACATGGACGTCAACCACGTCCAGTCCGCCCTCTGCTTCCCGACCTTCCCGCGCTTCTGCGGCCAGACCTTCACCGAGGCCGAGGACCACGACCTCGGCCTGCTGTGCGTGAAGGCGTACAACGACTGGATGGTGGAGGAGTGGTGCGGCCCCCAGGCACAGGGCCGGCTCATTCCGCTCACCCTCATCCCGCTCTGGGACGCCGAGTTGGCGGCCGCCGAGGTCCGCCGCAACGCCGCCCGCGGGGTGCGGGCCGTCGCCTTCTCCGAGATACCCCCGCACCTGGGCCTGCCCTCCGTCCACTCCGACGACTGGGACCCCTTCCTCGCCGCCTGCGACGAGACCGGCACGGTCGTCGCGATGCACATCGGCTCCAGCAGCCGTATGCCCTCCACCTCCGCCGACGCCCCGCCCGCCGTCGGCTCCACGATCACCTTCGCCAACTGCTGCTTCTCGATGGTCGACTGGCTGATGAGCGGCAAGTTCGAGCGCTTCCCGAACCTCAGGGTCATGTACGCCGAGGGCCAGATCGGCTGGATCCCCTACATCCTGGAGCGCGCCGACGTGGTCTGGGAGGAGAACCGCGGCTGGGGCGGCGTCGCCGACAAGGTCCACCGCCCGCCGTCCGAACTCTTCGCCGAGCACGTCTACGGCTGCTTCTTCGACGACGCGTTCGGCCTCAGGAACCTCGACGCCATCGGCGCCGGCAACGTCCTCTACGAGACCGACTACCCCCACTCCGACTCCACCTGGCCCAAGTCGAGGGAGGTCGGCGAGGCCCAGATGGGGCACCTGGACGCCGACGTGGTGGAGCGCATCGTCCGCGGCAACGCCATCGACCTGCTCGGGCTCACCCCGGACGGCCTCTGGGACGGCCCCCGGTGACCGCGTACGGCATCCAGCTCCCCGTCCAGTCCCAGAGCGCGATCTACGCCGAACCCTGGGAGGCCGGTGCCGGCCCCCAGGACCTCGTCGAGGTCGCCCGCGCGGCCGACCGCGCCGGCTTCGCGTACATCGCCGCCTGCGACCACGTGGCGATCCCGCGCCGCCTCGCGCCCGCGATGAGCACGGTCTGGTACGACCCGGTCGCCACCCTCGCCTTCCTGGCGGGCGTGACCGAACGGGCGAGGCTGCTCAGCCATGTGGCCGTCGTGGGACTGCGGCACCCGCTCCTCACCGCCAAGCAGTACGCCACCCTCGACCATCTCAGCGGCGGACGGCTGATCCTCGGTGTCGGGGCGGGGCACGTCCAGGAGGAGTTCGAGGCGCTCGGAGCCGACTTCGCCGGCCGCGGGGCCGTCCTCGACGAGTCCATCGACGCCCTGCGCAAGGCGCTGGGCCCCGAGGAGTACCCCGAACACCACGGCAAGCTCTACGACTTCGAGGGCCTCGGACAGCGGCCGAGACCCGCGCAGGCCCGTGTTCCGGTCTGGGTCGGGGGCTCCTCCCCGGCCGCCGTGCGCCGGGCCGCCCTCAAGGGCGACGGCTGGCTGCCCCAGGGCGACCCCCGGGACCGGCTGCCCGCACAGATCGAGCGGATACGGCGGCTGCGGGCCGAGGCGGGCGTCCAGGGACCGTTCACCGTCGGGGCCATCGCCGAGCCGCTTCACCTCGGCACACCCACGTGGGACGTCGGCCGCCGGACGCTCAGCGGCCCGCCCGACGCGCTCGCCGAGTCCCTGCGCGCCTACCGCGCGATGGGCGTGGACCAAATCCAGGTGCGGTTCCGCAGTCGCGACCGCGCCGAACTCGTCGACCAGATCTCGGCGTTCGGCGCCGACATCGCCCCCCACCTCTGAGGAGTCACCGCATGGGCAAGCTGGACGGACGTGTCGTCCTCGTCACCGGCGCGGCACGCGGGCAGGGGGAGCAGGAGGCCCGACTGTTCCGTCAGGAGGGCGCCGAGCTCGTCGTGGCCGACGTGCTGGACGAGCAGGGCAAGGCGCTCGCCGAGGAGATCGGGGCGCTGTACGTGCACCTCGACGTGGGCCGGGAGGCGGACTGGCAGCGTGCGGTGGAGGCCGCCGTCGAGGAGTACGGGCGGGTCGACGGACTCGTCAACAACGCCGGGATCCTGCGCTTCAACACCCTCCTGGACACCCCTCTCGCCGAGTTCATGCAGGTGGTGCAGGTCAACCAGGTCGGCTGCTTCCTCGGCATGAAGACTGTGGGGCCGGTCCTGTCCGACGGCGGCACGATCGTGAACACCGCCTCCTACACCGGCCTGACCGGGATGGCGGGCGTGGGAGCCTACGCCGCCTCCAAGCACGCGGTCCTCGGGCTCACCAGGGTCGCCGCCCTGGAGCTCGCGCCGCGCGGGATCAGGGTCAACGCCATGTGCCCCGGGGCCGTCGACACCGCGATGTCCAACCCGGCCGTCCTGGACCCGTCGGCGGACGGCGAGGAGGCCTCCCGGGGGCTCGACCGGTTCTACCGCAAGCTCGTGCCGCTCGGCCGGATCGGGCGGCCGCAGGAGGTGGCGGCGCTGGCGCTGTTCCTGACCTCGGCCGACTCCTCGTACATCACCGGGCAGCCGTTCGTGATCGACGGCGGCTGGCTGGCCGGGGTCTCCGTCATATGACCGGCACTATCTGACTGGCCATCAGCTATTGACCCTGTGTCCGCCCGGTGCCACAGTCGGCGGCAGATCCGCAATCTGACGGAGCGTCAGAAACAACTGGGGACGGTGAACCTCCTTGGAATTCGGGCTCTTTGTACAGGGATACGTGGGCAAGCGCGCCGAGACCGACCCGCTGGCCGAGCACAAGGCGCTGATGGAGGAGACCGAGTACGTCATCCAGGCGGACAAGTCCGGCTTCAAGTACGCCTGGGCGTCCGAGCACCACTTCCTGGAGGAGTACTCGCACCTCTCCGCCAACGACGTCTTCCTCGGGTACCTCGCGCACGCGACCGAGCGCATCCACCTCGGCTCCGGGATCTTCAATCCGCTGGCCCAGGTCAACCACCCCGTGAAGGTCGCCGAGAAGGTGGCCATGCTCGACCATCTCACCGAGAACCGCTTCGAGTTCGGCAGCGGGCGAGGGGCCGGGTCGCACGAGATCCTCGGGTTCATCCCCGGGGTGACCGACATGAACCACACCAAGGAGATCTGGGAAGAGACCATCGCCGAGTTCCCCAAGATGTGGCTCCAGGACGAGTACACCGGCTTCCAGGGCAAGCACTGGCAGCTCCCGCCGCGCAAGGTCCTGCCGAAGCCGTACGGCAAGTCGCACCCCGCGATGTGGTACGCCGCCGGATCGCCGCCGTCGTACGCCATGGCGGCCAGGAAGGGGCTCGGGGTGCTCGGCTTCAGCGTGCAGAAGGTCTCCGACATGGAGTGGGTCCTCGAGCAGTACAAGACGGCGATCGTGGACGCCGAGCCGATCGGGGACTTCGTCAACGACAACGTGATGGTGACGACCACGGCCATCTGCGCGCCGACGCACGCCGAAGCGATCGACATCGCGGTGCACGGGGGGCTGCACTACCTGCCCTCGCTGGTCTTCCGCTACCACGACACCTTCCCGCGGCCCGAGGGGTTCCCGGTGTGGCCGGAGACCCTGCCCGAGTACACCGCGGAGTTCGTCGAGGTGCTCATCGAGGAGGAGCTGCTGATCTGCGGGGACCCGGACGAGGTGGTCCGGCAGTGCAAGCGGTGGGAGCAGGCCGGGGCGGACCAGCTGAGCTTCGGGCTCCCGGTGGGAGTGCCGAAGGAGGAGACGCTTCAGACGATCCGGCTGATCGGGGAGCACGTGATTCCGAAGATCGACACGGATCCGGTGCACCGGACGACGCGGTTCCGGCAGGGGGCCTGAGCTTTCGTCGGCGGGTGCGGGTCCGTGGGGGGCTGGTCACGCAGTTCCCCGCGCCCCCGAGAACCCGCCGCAACCGGAGTCGAGGAGGCAGCGTTCATGCTCGATCACGTCATCAAAGGTGCGGCCGTCGTCGACGGGACCGGTGCGGCCGCCTTCACCGCTGACGTGGGGATACGGGACGGCCGTATCGCCGCGATCGGTGAGATCACCGAGGAAGCCCGCACCGCCGAGGACGCAACCGGGCTCGTCCTGGCCCCCGGGTTCGTCGATCCGCACACGCACTACGACGCCCAGCTGTTCTGGGACCCGTACGCGACCCCCTCCCTCAACCACGGGGTGACCACCGTCGCCGCCGGGAACTGCGGCTTCACGCTGGCCCCGCTGAACCCCTCCCGCCCCGAGGACGCCGACTACACGCGCCGCATGATGTCCAAGGTGGAGGGGATGTCGCTGGTCGCCCTGGAGGAAGGGGCGCCCTGGAGCTGGCATTCCTTCGGGGACTATCTCGACGCGCTCGAAGGGCGGATCGCCGTCAACGCCGGGTTCATGGTGGGACACTGCGCGCTGCGCCGGTACGTCATGGGGCCGGACGCCGTCGGCGGACAGCCCTCCGAGGAACAGCTCGCCCAGATGCTGCGGCTGTTCCACGAGGCCATGGACGCCGGGGCCTGGGGGTTCTCCACCACCCAGTCCTCCACGCACTCCGACGGCGACGGCAAGCCCGTCGCCTCCCGGCACGCGCTGCCCGCCGAACTCCTGGCACTGTCACGGGCGGTGGGGGAGCACGAGGGGACCCAGATCGAGGCCATCGTCGCCGGCTGTCTCGACCAGTTCAGCGACGCCGAGATCGAACTCTTCGTGGAGATGAGCGCGGCGGCCGGACGGCCCCTGAACTGGAACGTGCTCACCATCGACTCGGCCGTGCCGGAACGGGTGCCCAGGCAGCTGTTCGCGAGCGAACAGGCCCGGAAGGCGGGTGGCCGGGTCGTCGCCCTCACCATGCCGATCCTCACCCCGATGAACATGTCCCTGGGCACGTTCTGCGCGCTGAACCTCATCCCCGGCTGGGGTCCGGTGCTCGCCCTGCCCGTCCCCGAACGGATCGAGAAGCTGCGCGACCCGGACGTACAGAAGGAACTGCTCCGGCACTCCCAGTCCAAGGAGGCCGGCGTCTTCCGGCGGCTGACCAACTTCGGGCGGTACGTCATCGGGGACACCTACAGCGACACCAACCGCGGGCTCAGCGGCCGTGTCGTGGAGGACATCGCCGCCGAGCGCGGACAGGAGCCGTTCGCCACGCTCGTCGAGATCTGCGCGGCCGACTCGTTGCGCACGGTTCTGTGGCCCATGCCCACCGACAACGACCCGGCGTCCTGGGCGATGCGTGCCGAGGCCTGGCAGCACGAGGACGTCCTGCTCGGCGGGTCCGACGCGGGCGCGCACCTGGACCGGATGTGCGGGGCGCCGTACACGACCCGCTTCCTCGGGGACTGTCTGCGCGGGCGGAAGCTGACCTCGCTGGAACAGGCCGTGAAGATGCTCACCGACGACCCGGCCCGGCTGTTCGGGCTGCGGGAGCGCGGGCGGATCGAGGAGGGCTTCCATGCGGACCTCGTGCTCTTCGACCCGGAGCGGATCGCGGCGGGCCCGGCCACCCTGGTGCACGACCTGCCGGGAGACGGCCCCCGCCTGGACTCCAAGGCGATCGGCGTACGGGCCGTGTGGGTCAACGGCGTCGAGGCGATCCGCGACGACGTGGTGAGCGGAGCCGTGCCGGGCCGGGTGCTGCGGTCGGGGCGGGACACGCGGACGGTGAGCACCAGGTGAGTTCGCGGGAGGAGCAGGCGCTGTTCGTCGGCGGTGCATGGGTGGCTCCGGAGGCCGGTCACTACGCGGTGGTCGACCCGGCCACCGAGGAGACCGTCGGTTGGGCCCCGGAGGCCTCGCGGGATCAGGTGCACGCGGCCTGTGCCGCGGCCCGCGAGGCCTTCGGACCGTGGTCGCGCACGGCACCGGAGGAGCGGTCCGCCGTGCTGGCCCGTGCCGCCGACATCATCCGCGCCGGTCTTGTGCCCTACGCCGAACTCGCCCAGGCCGAGACGGGCGCGACCACGGGGGTGGCCCGTGGCATGCAGGTCGGTGTCGCCGCGGCCCGCTTCCGGCGGTACGCGCGGGTCGAACCGGCCGAGTGGGCGATCGAGCCGCAGGTCAACGAGGCCGGCCGTGGGGGCACCTCCCACGCCCTCAAGGCAGTGGGGGAGGGGAGGGCCGCGGTGATGGGGGCGCTGGCCGTCCGGCAGCCCGTCGGGGTGGTCACCTGCATCACCTCGTACAACAACCCGTGGGCCAACCCCGCCGGGAAGATCGCCCCGGCGCTCGCCATGGGCAACACCGTGGTGGTGAAACCCGCCCCGCAGGACCCCCTCTCCGTCTACCGCATGGCGCAGGCACTGGAGGCGGCCGGTGTGCCGCGCGGGGTGGTGAACGTGGTCGGCGGGCGTTCCGTGGAGGTCGGCGAGGCCGCCGTCGACTCACCGGACGTCGACATGGTCAGCTTCACCGGCTCCACGGCGGTCGGGCAGCGCATCGGCGAGGTGTGCGGGCGGTCCATGAAACGGCAGTTGATGGAGCTGGGCGGCAAGGGGGCGGCGCTCGTCTTCGAGGACGCGGACCTCGGATCGGCCGTCGCCGGCATCGGGACCACCTTCTCCTTCTACAGCGGACAGATCTGCACGGCACCGACGCGGGTGCTGGTGCAGCGAGGGGTCTACGACCGGCTGGTCGAGCAACTGACCGCCTACGCGGCCCGGTTGAAGGTCGGGGATCCGCGCGATCCCGGGACGGTCGTCGGACCGGTGATCTCTGCCGCGCACCGGGAGCGGGTGGAGTCGTACGTCGAACTCGGCCGCAAGGAGGGCGCGGTGGTCGTCACCGGCGGCGAACGCCCGGACCTCGACCGGGGTTTCTACGTCGCCCCCACCCTCCTCGCCGACTGCCGCCCCGACATGCGCGTGGTCCGTGAGGAGATCTTCGGCCCGGTCGTGACCGTGACGCCCTTCGACGACGAGGAGGAGGGCATCGCCCTCGCCGACGACAGCGACTACGGCCTGATCGACTACGTCTGGTCGGCGGACGTGGCCCGCGCCTTCCGCGTGGCACGGCGACTGAGGGCCGGGGGAGTCGGGGTCAACACGGTCGGCCGCAACATGGAGGCCCCGTTCGGAGGCTTCCGCCGGAGCGGGGTCGGACGCGACTGCGGGGTGTACGCGCTGCACGCGTACAGCGAGGTGCAGTCGATCGTCTGGCCGGGGTGAGACGGGTTTCGGGAGCGCGTGTTCGGCCAACTGGCCGGTAACCCGCGGGTGGCACCGTAGAGTCCCGGCCGGGGGGCGGCGAGTCCGACATCGCCGTACTGAAGACCAGTCAAGAACCCTTCCGGAGAACCGACTTGAAGCTCACCAAGCGCCTCACCCTGACCACCGCGGCCCTCGCCGCGACCGCCTTCCTCGGGACGACCGCAGGCAACGCGGCCACCGCGGACGCCCCGCCGAAGCCCGTGAAGGTCCCCGCGGCCCTCCAGGTGCCCGACGGCAACAAGCTGACCGGTGTGTACCCCGCCCGGGGCGTGCAGACCTACACCTGCACCGACGGTGCCTGGAAGCTCCTGGAGCCCGCCGCCACCCTCTCCGACCGGAGAGGCCGCACCGTGGCCCTGCACTCCCGCGGCCCCGTCTGGGTCTCCACCGTGGACGGCAGCGCGGTGAACGCCACGGCGATCGCCAACTCCCCCAAGACGGGCACCATCCCCGAACTCCTCCTCCAGGCCACCGCGACCCGGGGCACAGGCGTCTTCGGAGGCGTCTCCTACATACAGCGCCTCAACACCACCGGCGGCGTGGCCCCCACCACCGCCTGCACCGGCACGGACCAGGTGAGCGTGGCGTACACGGCGACGTACGCGTTCTACAAGCCGGCGAAGTGAGGCGCGTGCGCTTCTGAGCGGCGCGGCGGCCCCCTCCGCCCGGGGTCACCGCCGCGCCGCCCCTCACCTGTCCAGATCCACCCGCACGGTCAGCTGCCCCGCCCCTATCGCCCGCACGGCGGCGCTGTTCAGGAGGGGAAGGCCGCGCAGGCGTACGGCGGTGTCGTCGTCCGGCATCAGATGGGCGGTCCCGGTGTGCCACCGCCCCCGGATGCGCACCCTGACCCGGGGGTCGGCCTTGATGTTGCGGACGTACTGCGACCGCTCCCCGAACTCGGAGACCAGCCAGAACGAACCGCCGACCCGCCTGCCGCCCACCGGGGTCCGGCGGGGCAGGCCCGAGGTGCGGCCGGTGGTCTCCAGGACGGTCTGCAGGGGCAGTCGGCGCATGACGGGGTTGATCAGGCGCTGAACGGCCCTGGCGGCACGGTACTTGCGCTCGGCGTCGCGGGACATGGGCGGTGAGACTCCTGTCTCTCGTCTTCCGTAACCTGACCGGCGGCCCCGATGATCTCAGGGTGCTGCCGGTCGGACGAAGGGTGTCGGCGATGCGCGTGGTGACCTGGAACCTCTGGTGGCGCTTCGGCCCGTGGGAGGAACGCCAGAAGGCCATCCTCTCGGTGCTGCGCGAACTGCGGCCGGATGTGGTCGGCCTCCAGGAGGTGTGGTCGGCGGGCACCGAGAACCTCGCGCAGTGGCTCGCCGGCGAACTGGGCCTGCACTGGGCGTGGGCCGCGTCGCCCGCCTCGGAGCGCTGGCAGCGCCGGATCGGCGACCCGGGAGTGGAGGTCGGCAACGCGGTACTGAGTCGCTGGCCGGTGATCGACCGGGCAGTCCTCAGACTCCCCGCCCCGGACGACCTGGACGACGGCCGCCTCGCCTTCCACACCCGTCTGGCAGGCCCTTCCTGTGAGATCCCCTTCTTCACCACCCACCTCACCTCGGCCCCCACGGCCTCGGCGGTCCGCTGCCAACAGGTCACCGCCCTGGCCGAGTTCGTGGCCGCGCACCGCTCCGGCACCGATTTCCCCCCGGTGATCACCGGCGACTTCAACGCCTGGCCCGACTCCGACGAGGTCCGCCTCTTCGGCGGCTACAAAACGGCCCCGGCCGCCCCAAGCCAACTCTTCCTGGACGCCTGGGAGTACGCGGATCCCACGGCCGCCTCGGCGACCTGGGACCCGGCGAACCCGTACGTCCGTGTCGACCCGCCGGTCCGCATCGACTACATCCACGTCGGCCCACCGGGCCCTTCGGGACTGGGCCACGTCCTGGACGTCCGACGCGCGGGGGACGGCCCGGTGGGCGGGGTGTGGCCGTCGGACCACATGGCGGTGGTGGCGGATCTGGCGGACGGGTCAGAGTGACTCGAGGAGCAAACGATGGGCGTCTACGTGTCGGTCAGAGGCTGGCTGGAGTGCGACGAGCAACAACTCGCCGCAGCCCAGGAGATCATCTCGTTCCACGAAGACGGTCACTACTCCCACGGATGGGGCACACCCCGCCGGCACGTGAACTGGACCCATTACCTCTTCTACGGCGCCGACATCCGCGAGTCGGGCCTGGACTGGCTCGTTCACCAGATCCGGGAGATGGCGCGGATCCCGGCCAACGAGGACGGGGACCACGTCAGTGGCCTGTTCCTTGCGAGCCACGAGAGGGACGGCACGACGGAATGGCAGGTCCGGGAGGGCGAACTCTTCATCTCTCCGGGCGACGGCAGACACCGCTACCTCGCCGGATGACCGCCCGAGTCATTCGCCCCGCTCCTCCCCCGTGAACACCCTGATCAAGCCGTGCGGCGCGTCGTCGCCGAACATCAGGGCGAAGAGTTCCGTGCCCTCGGTGGCGGTTTCCGCGCTGCGGGGGAACATGGCGTGCTCGTGCTGCGTGAGCGCGGTCTCGATGTCGTCGGGGTGGGCCGCGAGGGCCTGGGCGAGTTCCGCGCCGTCGAGCATGGCGAGGTTGGCGCCCTCGCCGTTCGGGGCGGCGACATGGGCGGCGTCGCCGATCAGGGTCACCCCCGGCACCCGCTCCCACCGGTGCTCGACGGGCAGGGCGCTGAAGGGGCGCAGCACCGGTGCGGTGTCGGCGTCGGTGATCAGCGCGGTGAGTTCCGGTGCCCAGCCGTCGAACTCCCGCGCGATCCGTGCGACGGCCTCGGCGGTGTCGGAGAAGTCGATGTCCGCGAACCACTCCCGCGGCCGGGCGAGCATCACGTACGTGTGCAGGTTGCCGCCCCGCTCCCGGTGCGTCACGAAGCCCTTGCCCGGCGCCAGCACGAACAGCGCCCCTGTGCCGACCACCTTCGCGCTGGCCGGGTGCCGGATGTCGGCGTCGTGCAGGTACACCTCCACGCAGGACATGCCGGTGTACGCGGGCTTCGCGGGCGAGAGCAGCGGCCGTACCCGGGACCATGCCCCGTCAGCCCCCACCAGAAGGCCGGTGTCGACCGAGGTGCCGTCGGTGAACGTCACCTCGTGCCGGCCCCCGCCGAGCGTCCGGACGCCGCTGACCTTGTGGCCCCAGCGGACCGTGCCGGCGGGCAGCGAGTCCAGCAGGAGCTGCCGCAGTTCACCGCGCTGCACCTCGGGGCGGCCGCCGGTGCCGTCGTCGGCCTTGTCGAACAGCACGGTTCCGTCCCGGTCGACCAGCCGTGTCGCCTCACGGCCCTCCAGGACAAGACCGCGGAACTCCTCCATCAGGCCGGCCGCCCGGAGGGCCAACTGCCCGTTGTAGTCGTGGATGTCGAGCATTCCGCCCTGCGCACGCGCCGTCGGTGAGGTCTCCGCCTCGTACACGGTGGCGGGGATGCCGTGGACGTGCAGGACGCGGGCGAGCGTGAGGCCGCCGAGTCCGGCGCCGATGATCGTGACTGGGCTGGTGGTCATGGTGGCTCCTTCGGGAGGGGGCCTGCCGGTGAGTTCCGGCGGCCGTCTCCGGCAAGGTTCCGGGCCCCCGTCGACAGACCTCCGACAAGCGGACCCACACCCCCGACAGACGGCCTACGGCTCACGGACAGGCCGCCTACAGCCCACGGACCCTCCCCGCGCAATGCCGACCAGTCGGTATGGACATCGCCGCCCCGGCCCGGTACAGATGCACCATGCGTATTTCCGTGACGATCTTCCTCACCGACGAGACCATCACCCCGACCCGGCTCGCCCGTGAGCTGGAGGCGCGGGGCTTCGCCGGGCTGTACCTGCCCGAGCACACCCACATCCCCGTCGAGCGGGTCACCCCGTACCCCGCGGGCGGCGACCTGCCGCGCGAGTACGGCCGTACCCTCGACCCCTTCGTCGCGCTCGGCCAGGCCGCCGCCGTCACCGAGCGGCTCGGCCTCGGCACCGGCATCACGCTCGTCGCCCAGCACGACCCGATCGACCTCGCCAAGCAGATCGCCACCCTCGACCACCTCTCCGGCGGCCGGTTCACGCTCGGGCTCGGGTTCGGGTGGAACGTGGAGGAGGCCGCCGACCACGGCGTCGAGTGGCGTACCCGGCGCGAGCTCGTGCGGGACCGGATGGCGCTCATGCACGCCCTGTGGGCGGACGAACCGACCGCCTACGAAGGGGAGTTCGGGAGCGTCAGGGCCAGTCACGCCTTCCCGAAGCCCGTGCGGAAGCGGACCCTGGTGGGCGGCGCCGCGGGCCCCAAGCTGTTCTCCCACATCTGCGAGTACGCCGACGGGTGGCTGCCGATCGGCGGCCGCGGCCTCACCGAGTCCCTGCCCGTGCTGCGCACCGCCTGGGCGGACGCGGGCCGCGACCCGGGCGCCCTCCAGGTCGTCCCGTACGCCGTCCTGCCCACCCCCGGCAAGCTCGCCCACTACGCCGAGCTGGGCATCGAGGAGGTCGTGCTCCAGCTGCCGCCGGCGGGGGAGGGCGAGGTGCTGAAGGCGCTCGACGAATATGACCGTTATGTCCAGGACGGTACCGGCACTGTGTGACATCCCCCGACAGGGCGGCACCCCTGCCCTGATCACACCGCTCGTATGCTCGAAGGATGACGACCTCCGCGACCTCCGGAACCGGCCCCACCGAGAACTCCATGCGTCGCGCTCTCAAACGTGCCCGGGACGGCGTCGCCCTCGACGTCTTCGAGGCCGCGGTGCTGCTCCAGGCCCGCGGCCCGGCCCTGGACGACCTCACCGCCTCCGCCGCCCGGGTCAGGGACGCGGGCCTCGCGCAGGCGGGCCGCCCCGGTGTCATCACGTACTCGAAGAGCGTCTTCATCCCGCTGACCCGGCTGTGCCGGGACAAGTGCCACTACTGCACCTTCGTGACCGTGCCCGGCAAGCTCCGCCGGGCCGGCCACGGGATGTTCATGTCCCCCGACGAGGTCCTCGACGTGGCCCGCAAGGGCGCCGCGCTGGGCTGCAAGGAAGCCCTCATCACCCTCGGCGACAAGCCCGAGGACCGCTGGCCGGAGGCCAGGGAGTGGCTGGACGCGCACGGCTACGACGACACCATCGCCTACGTCCGGGCCATCTCCGTCCGCATCCTGGAGGAGACGGGCCTGCTGCCCCACCTCAACCCGGGCGTGCTGTCCTGGACCGACTTCCAGCGGCTCAAGCCGGTCGCGCCGAGCATGGGCATGATGCTGGAGACGACCGCCGAGCGGCTGTGGTCCGAGCCCGGCGGCCCGCACCACGGCTCCCCGGACAAGGAACCCGCCGTACGGCTGCGGGTGCTGGAGGACGCGGGCCGTTCCTCCGTGCCCTTCACCTCCGGCATCCTCATCGGGATCGGGGAGACGTACGAGGAGCGCGCCGAGTCCCTGTTCGCGCTCCGGCGCACCGCGCGGTCGTACCACAGCATCCAGGAACTGATCATCCAGAACTTCCGCGCCAAGCCCGACACCGCGATGCGCGGCATGCCGGACGCGGAGCTCGACGAACTGGTCGCCGCGGTGGCCGTCGCCCGCCTCATCATGGGCCCGGCCGCCAACATCCAGGCCCCGCCGAACCTCGTCGACAGCGAGTACGAGCGCCTGATCGGGGCCGGGATCGACGACTGGGGCGGGGTCAGCCCGCTCACCATCGACCACGTGAACCCCGAGCGCCCCTGGCCGCAGATCGAGGAGCTGACCGAGCGCTCGCGCGCCGCCGGGTTCGAACTGCGGGAACGCCTGTGCGTGTACCCCGAGTTCGTCCAGCGCGGCGAGCCCTGGCTGGACCCGAGGCTGCGCCCGCACGTGGCCGCGCTGGCCGACCCGGAGACGGGCCTCGCCCGCCCCGACGCGCTTCCGCAGGGGCTGCCCTGGCAGGAGCCCGAGGAGGTCTTCGTGGCCACCGGCCGCACCGACCTGCACGCCTCCATCGACACCGAGGGCCGTACGTCCGACCGCCGTGACGACTTCGACGAGGTCTACGGCGACTGGGGCGCCCTGCGCGAGGCGGCCGCCCCCGGCATGGTGCCCGAGCGCATCGACACGGACGTACGGGACGCGCTGCGGACCGCCGCCGACGATCCCACGAGGCTGACCGACGAGGAGGCCCTCGCGCTGCTGCACGCCGACGGCCCGGCCCTGGACGCGCTGACCCGGATCGCCGACGACGTCCGCAGGTCGGCGGTCGGCGACGACGTGACGTACATCGTCACGCGGAACATCAACTTCACCAACGTCTGCTACACCGGCTGCCGGTTCTGCGCCTTCGCCCAGCGGCGCACCGACGCCGACGCCTACACGCTCTCCCTCGACCAGGTGGCCGACCGTGCCCAACAGGCCTGGGAGGTGGGCGCGGTGGAGGTCTGCATGCAGGGCGGGATCCATCCGGACCTGCCCGGGACGGCGTACTTCGACATAGCGAGGGCGGTCAAGTCCCGCGTCCCCGGCATGCATGTGCACGCCTTCTCGCCGATGGAGGTCGTCAACGGCGCGACCCGCACCGGCCTGTCGATCCGCGAGTGGCTGACCGCCGCCAAGGAGGCCGGGCTGGACTCCATCCCCGGCACGGCCGCCGAGATCCTCGACGACGAGGTCCGCTGGGTGCTGACCAAGGGCAAGCTGCCGACGGCGACCTGGATCGAGGTGATCGAGACCGCGCACGAGGTCGGCCTGCGGTCCTCCTCGACGATGATGTACGGCCATGTCGACCAGCCCCGCCACTGGCTGGGCCACCTGCGCACCCTGGCCGGCATCCAGCAACGCACGGGCGGCTTCACGGAGTTCGTGACGCTCCCCTTCATCCACACCAACGCCCCGGTGTACCTGGCCGGCATCGCCCGGCCCGGCCCGTCGATGCGGGACAACCGGGCGGTCACGGCGATGGCGAGGCTGCTCCTGCACCCGTACATCCCGAACATCCAGACCAGCTGGGTCAAGCTCGGCACCGAGGGCGCGGCCGAGATGCTCCGCTCCGGCGCCAACGACCTGGGCGGCACGCTGATGGAGGAGACGATCTCGCGGATGGCGGGATCGTCGTACGGCTCGTACAAGTCGGTGAAGGACCTGATCGCGGTGGCGGAGGCGGCGGGACGTCCCGCACGTCCGCGCACCACGCTGTACGGGCAGGTGCCACAGGAGCGCCAGAGGGCGGCGCAGGTCTCCGACGGGCACCTGCCTCAACTGCTGCCGGTGCTGGACTGAGCGTCGGCCGGGACGGGTGCCGAGACGGGGGCCGGTACGATGATCCGACCCCCGTTCGACGGGGATCCTGAGCCGAGGAGATGCGTGTCGTGCCAGCCCCGAAGGTCTGGGTGACGGGTCTGACCGTGGGGGCGATCGCCGCCGTCGTCGCCCTGGCCGTACAGGCCGACAAGGGAACGAAGCCGAGCGTGGCCGTGACGGCCCGGCCCAGTGCGTCGGCGTCCCCGAGCGCGTCCGCGCAGCCGGCTCCGTCCGCGACCGCCGTCCCGGACGGCTCCGGCACCGGCCGCAGGATCGTCTACTCGCTCGGCGACAAGCGGGTGTGGCTCATCGACGCGAGCGAGGCGGCCCGGCGGACCTTCGCCGTCTGGCCGGGGACGGTCGACCCCGCCCCCGGCACCTACTCCGTCTCGCTGCGCCGGGGGGACCCGACGACCGGGTCCGACGGCGTGCGGATCGAGCACATCGTGTACTTCACCGCCGTGGACGGGGTGAACGTCGCCTTCTCCAACGCGGTGGACGGCTCCTCGCCCCCGCCCGCCGACGGCGCCCAGACCGGCGGCATCCGCATGAGGACGGCGGACGGCTCGGCCCTGTGGACGTTCGGCGAGACGGGGACGAAGGTCGTCGTCGTCAACTAGCGCTGCGGTCGGGCAGGTTCACCACCAGCAGGGCGACCCCGCTGAACACGAACACCCGCAGCGCCGCGTCCAGCCCGTTCCAGGTGTCCGACTGCCACATGGAGAACCACTCACCGCCGATCGCGATGAACCCGGCGCCGAACAGCAGCATCAGCATGAGCAGGCCGTAGGTGGAGAACCGCCGGGCGGCCTGGTCGTCCCGGCGCACCCACAGCCAGGTGCCGTAGATCAGCACGAGCGCCGCGAGCGTCTCCCAGACGATGATCGCCACGTACGCCGTGTTCTGAAGTCCCTTGCTGGTGACGGCTCTCCACATCAGATCGTCGTCCTTGAACGTCGTGTCCATCGCGAGAACATGCTGCACGAACGCCTGGTTCGTCCCGAAATCGGTGATGTTCCCGAACGCGACGAGCGCTATGTACAGCGCGACGCTCGCGGTCAGCAGGGTGGCGGAGAGGTGGAGAGCGCTGCGTGTGGTGCGTGGGGGTGTCGATGCCATGGGGGCCATCTTCCCCGGGCGGAGCGGTGTGATCCAGAGCGGTTGCGCCAGAATGAGAGGCGGACGGGCCGCGACGAGGGGACGGACGTATGACGCAGGCGGAGCCGTCGGCGCAGGAGCTGATCCTGCGGCGCACACGGGCCGGATTCGTGGGCCGCGAGGCCGAACGGGCCGCGTTCCTCGGCAACTTCGACATCCCGTCCGGCGACCCCCGGCACCGCTTCCGGTTCCACGTCCACGGCAGCGCGGGCATCGGAAAGACCTCCCTCGTCCAGGAGCTGGCCCACCTCGCCAGGGAACGCGGGGCGCTCACCGCCCATGTCGACGACAGCGTGGGCAGCGTGCCCGAGGCGATGGAGGCGCTGTGCCGTGAACTCTCCGCCCAGGGGCGCCGGTTGAAGGACCTGGAGCGGCGCCTCGCGACCTGGCGGGAGCGGCGGCGCGAGGCGGAGGCGGCCACCCTCGCCGCCTTCGCGCCCGACGCCGCCATGGAGACCGCTTCGACCGGCAGCAGGATGGCGGTCGACGTCGGTCTGGGCGCTCTGGAGGCGGCCCTGCCGGGCGCCCAACTCGTCACCCGGGCCCTTCCCGCCGACCGGCTCGCCCAGGGCGCCGACAGGCTGCGGGCCGGCCTCGGCGCCCGCTTCCGCAACCCCGACGACGTCGACCTGGTCCTCACCCCGGAGCGGGTCCTCACCCCGGTGCTGCTCGGCGAACTGCGGTCCGCGGCCGCCGCCGTACCGTGGATCGTCCTGTTCTTCGACACGTACGAGCGGACCGGCCCCTTCCTCGACCCGTGGCTGTACGACGTCCTCACCAAACCCCGGGAGCACGGCCGGCTGCCCGCCGCCGTCGTGGCGGTCACCGCGGGACAGCGCCCCCTGGACGCCTCCCGCTGGGGCGGCCTGGACGCGGTGGCGGAAATGCCGCTGGCCCCGTTCACCGAGGCCGAGGCGCGCCGGCTGCTCGCCGCGCGGGGCGTCGTGGCGGAGCCGGTCGTCGAGGAGGTGCTGCGCCTGACGGGCGGCCTCCCCGTTCTCGTGTCGACCCTCGCGGCCAAGCGGCCCGACGGCCCGGACAACGTGATCGACCCCAGTGCGACGGCGGTGGAACGGTTCCTGAAGCCGGAGCCGGAGGCCCGCCGCAAGGTCGCCCGGGCCTGCGCGCTGCCCAGGAAGCTGGACGCCGACGTCTTCCGGCTGCTCGTCCCCGCCCCCGATGACGAACTCGACGCGCTGTACACGTGGTTGACGGCACTTCCCTTCGTCGTACAGCGCGGCGAGCGGCTCCAGTACCACGATCTGGTCCGCGCGCAGATGCTGCGCCTGGAGCGGCTCCGGTCCCGCACCGACTGGACGAGCCGGCACCGGCGGCTCGCGCAGGCGTACGCCGAATGGCGCGAGGACAGCGAATTCGGGCGTCGTCACGAGGAGTTGTGGGTGGACGAGGAGTGGTGGGAACTGCGGCTGGAGGAGGTGTACCACCTGCTGTGCGCCCGCCCGCCCGCGGCGCTCGCCGAGGCGCTGCGCGGCCTCGTCACCGCGTGCCGTGAGGACGAGGTCGTCGCCCGCCGCTGGGCCCGGATGCTGGAGGAGGCGGGGGACGCCGCGGACCACGCCGTACTGCGCGAGTGGGGACGGTCGCTGGGCGCGGCACTCGCCGACGAGGAGAACGGGGTGAGCGCGGCGCTGGACCTGCTGCTGACCCGCCCCGGCCTCGACCCGCCCGGCCGGGCGGAGGCGCACGCCCTGCGCGGCAGGGAACTGCGCAGGCACCAGGAGTACGCGCAGGCCCTCCAGGAGTACGACCGCGCCGTCGAGCTGGACCCGCAGCAGCCCCTCGCCCACTACGGCCGGGGCCTCACCCACCAGTTGCAGGACGACTACCCGGCGGCCCTGGCCGCCCTCGACCGAGCCGTCGAACTCGCTCCCGACGCGGCCTGGATCATCACCGAGCGGGCCGAGACCTACCGCCTGGCGTCCCGCTTCGAGGAAGCGGACGCCGACTACACCCGCGCCCTCGCCCTCGACCCCACCGACGACATCGCCCTGGCCGGGCGGGCGGCGTGCCGGCACGCACTGGGCCGGCTCGACGAGTCGCTCGCCGACTTCGACCGGGCGCTGAGCATCGACCCGGAGTACCTGTGGGCGCTGGTGCGCAGGGCCCGGCTGCACCGCACGCGCGGCGACCTGGACAAGGCGTTCGCCGACCTCGACCGGGCAGCCGAGCTCGCCCCCGACCGGGCCTGGGTCGCCTCGGAACGGGGGGACGCGTACCGGATCGAGGGGCGCTACGAGGAGGCCGTGGTGGAGCTGGCGCGCGCGGTCGAGCTGGAGCCGGGATATGCGTCGGCGCTGGCGAGCCGCGGGCAGGTGTTGGGCGAACTCGGCCGCTGGCAGGAGGCGTCGGCCGACCTGGACCGGGCGCTGGCGCTCATCCCCGACTACGCCTGGGCGCTGGTGATGAGATCCCGGGTGAAGCGCGGGCTGGGCGACCGGGAGGGGGTGTTCGAGGACTTGCGGCGGGCTGTCGCGGCGGAACCGGAAACCTACTGGATCCAGGCCGAACTCGCCTCGGCGTACCGTTTCGAGGGCCGGTACGACGAGGCGCTGCCCCTCTTCCACGCCGTCCTCGCGCAGGACCCGGCCCACGCGGTCTCCCTGGCGGGCCTCGGCGCGATCCACTACGCCCGCAAGTCCTACGGACAGGCCCTGGAGCACCTGGACCGCGCCCTGGCGTCCGACCCGGAGTACGCCTGGGCCTACGGGCGGCGGGGCCGGGTGTGCCTGGCGATCGGCCGCACCGAGCAGGCCCTGGCCGACCTCGACCGCTGTGTGGCGCTTGATCCCGAGATGACGGACGAGGGGGAGACGGCGATCGGACTGCTGCTGCTCAGCGAGCGCTGGGAGGAGGCGGAGGAGCGGCTGGCGGCCTCCCCCCTTCCGGAGCTGGACGACACAGGGGTGGAAGTCCACCGCCACCACGGCCGCTGGGCGCAGGCCCGCGCTCTCGCCGAGCGCCTGCGGGAGCGGTCGCCGGTCGTCGGCACGTTCCAACTCGCCCTGACGGTCCACTGCGCCGAGGGCCCCGAGGCTGCCGAACCCCTCTGGCAGGACCTCGCGAGGCTGGTCGAGCAGGACACAGACATGGAGCCCGTGATGCGCGCCCAGGCCCACTGCTTCCTGGGCTGCGCGCTGGCCGACGACCCGCGAGCGGACCGTGGGCTGTCCGAACTCCTCGCCCTCGCCCCGGAATGGGACGACCTGGCCACCCTGGCCCTCATCCTCGCCGAGCTCCTGGCCGCCCCGGGTGCCGACCGGTCCTCGCGCCTCACCACGTGCCTGACAGCGGTGACCGAGGCGAGGGACGCGCTCCAGGAGCGGTGGTCCGCGGGGAGCTGACCGAGGGGGCAGACCGGGCCGTGGAAGTGGCGCATACCCACACGCCCCCTGAACCCCGCACCCCCCGTCGATTACAGTGCTGAGCGTCGTACATACGGACGGTCGCCACGGGAGGTCTTGGTGGGTGCGACAGCCGGGGCCGTCGTCTGGGGGCGTGCCGAGCAGCAGGACTTCCGGAGCCGGGTGCGCGGGACGCTTCTCGGGGTGGCCGTCGGTGACGCGCTGGGCGCACCGGTCGACGGGCTCGGGCTGGACGAGATCAGGGAGACGTACGGCGCCGAGGGCCTCGTGGACCTCGCCCCCGGGTACGGCCGACGCGGCGCCGTCACCCACCTCACCCAGCTCAGCCTCTTCACCGTGGACGGGCTCATACGGGCCCAGGTGCGCCGGGACACCGGCGCCTGGCACCCGCCCACCGACCTGCACCGGGCGTATCTGCGCTGGTTCGCCACCCAGCGGGACTGGGGGCCCGACGAGCGACGCAAGGACGACGGCTGGCTGGCCCGGGAGGAGTGGCTGTACGCCCGCCGCGACCCGACCCGGTCCCTGCTCATCGGCCTCGGCGACGACACCATGGGGACACTGGAGTCGCCCAAGAACCCGAACGAACTCGGGCCGGAGGCCACGGCCCGGTCCGCGCCCTTCGGGCTGCTCGTCGGATGGGAGCCGCAGCTCGTCGTACAGCTGGCCGTGGAGTGTGCCGCGCAGACCCACGGGCACCCCGTCGCCTATCTGTCGGCGGGCGCGTACGCCGTGATCGTGCACGCGCTGGCCCTCGGCGACAGTCTGGACGGGGCCGTGCAGCGGGCGCTCGCGCTGCTGGCCGCGCGGCCCGGGCACGAGCCGGTGTCGGACGCGCTCCAGCACGCGCTGGGTGCCGTACGGCAGGGCATGCCCACCCCGGCGCGGGTCGAGGAACTCGCGGCCGACGGTTCGGCGGACGGTCTGCTGTCCGCCGCCGTGTACTGCGCGCTGGTGGGGGAGGACGTACGGCACGGTCTGTGCCTCGCCGTGAACCACGACGGCCCCTCCGCCGCGGCCGGCGCCCTCACCGGCGGCCTGCTGGGTGCCCTGCACGGCGAGACGGCCCTCCCGCCGGCCTGGCTGGCCGAGCTGGAGGGCCGTCCCACCCTGCTGGAACTCGCCGACGACTTCGCGATGGAGATGACCCAGGGCCCCGCGCTGCACGGGCCCGCGGGAGCGTCCCCGGGGTGGCTGGTCCGCTATCCGAGGGCCTGAGCCCTGCGGCTACGGCCGGTCCTTCACCCCCGTGCCGATCACGTCCTCCACGCCGCCCGCCGGAGTCGGGATCGCGGCGGCCGCCGCCCCGTCACCGTCCCCGTCCGTGTTGATCTTCTCGATGATCGCGAGGCGCTCCGGGGTGTCCTCGGGCTTGACGAACCCGATGAGGACGTAGAGGACCAGGGAGACGGCCAGCGGGATCGACACCTGGTACTGGAGCGGGACCCCGCCCTCGACGTTCCAGCTGATCGGGTAGTTGACCAGCCAGAAGGCGAGCAGGCCCATCGACCAGCTGGTGAGCGCGGCCGTGGGGCCGGAGCGGCGGAACGGGCGCAGCAGGCCGAGCATCATCGGGATGGCCATCGGGCCCATCAGACCGGCCACCCACTTGATCACCACCGTGATGATGTCCTTGAAGGTGGGGGAGTTGACCTGGGTCGCCGCCGCCATCGACAGACCGAGGAAGACGACCGTCGTGATGCGGGCGACCCTGAGCCCCTGCCCCTGGCTCCAGGAGCGCGCCCTGCGCCACACCACCGGTGCGCAGTCCCGGGTGAAGACGGCCGCGATGGCGTTGGCGTCGGAGGAGCACATGGCCATGGTGTGCGAGAAGAACCCGACGATCACCAGGCCCAACAGGCCGTGCGGCAGGAGCTGTTCGGTCATCAGGCCGTAGGAGTCGGAGCCGTCCGGCTTCTGCGACTGGACCAGGAGCGGGGACATCCACATGGGGAAGAACAGGACGACCGGCCACACCAGCCACAGGATCGCCGACAGCCGTGCCGAGCGCTCCGCCTGGTGGGCGTTGGCCGTGGCCATGTAGCGCTGGGCCTGGTTGAGCATGCCGCCGTTGTACTCGAACAGCTTGATGAAGAGGAAGGCGAGCAGGAAGACGGTGCCGTACGGTCCGACCAGCGGCTCTCCGTGGCCCTGGAGCTCCGGCTCGTCCCAGGCGCCGAAGAATCCGATGCCCTTGTCGTCGAGCTTGAGGACGACGGCGACGAACATCGCGATACCGGCGAGGAGCTGGATGACGAACTGGCCGAGCTCGGTGAGCGCGTCGGCCCACAGCCCGCCGATCGTGCAGTAGATGGCGGTGATGCCGCCGGTGATCAGGATGCCCTGGTTGAGGGAGATCCCGGTGAACACCGACAACAGGGTGGCGATCGCCGCCCACTTGGCGCCCACGTCCACGATCTTCAGCAGCATTCCGGACCAGGCCAGCGCCTGCTGGGTCTTCAGGTCGTAGCGGTTCTTGAGGTATTCGAGCGGGGAAGCCACATGGAGCCGTGACCGCAGCCGGTTGATGCGCGGCGCGAACAGCTTCGATCCGACGGCGATGCCGAGGGCGATGGGGAAGGACCAGGTGACGAACGAGGTGACGCCGTAGGTGTAGGCGATGCCCGCGTACCCGGTGAACATCACCGCGCTGTAGCCCGACATGTGGTGCGAGATGCCCGACAGCCACCACGGCATTTTGCCGCCCGCGGTGAAGAAGTCGCTGACGTCGTCCACGCGTTTGTGCGACCAGACGCCGATCGCGACCATCACACCGAAATAGCCGATGAGCACGGCCCAGTCGAGACCGTTCATATGCGCCCTCCCAGGGATCAGCCCGGCGCTCATCGTGGGCGCCACCGCGTGGACACGACAAGCTGGTGTAGGGTCAAAGGGAGGTAAAAATATTCGAGATGATGGCCTGCGTTCACCTACATGAACTTATCGCATCAGCTCCCCGGCGTTGACCAGCAACGACTGACCGGTGATCGCCCGCGCCCGGTCCGAGGCCAGGAACACCGCCGCGTCCGCCACGTCCCCGTCGGTCGCGAGCTCGGGCAGCGCCATCCGGTCGGTCAGCCGCTTCAGCACCTCCGCCTCCGGCACCTTCTCGGTGTGTGCCGTGAACTGCACGTACGCCTGCACCGGCGGCCCCCACATCCAGCCCGGCAGCACGGTGTTGACCCGGATCCGGTACGGGCCGAGCTCCCGGGCCAGCGAGTACATCGCACTGGTCAGCGCCCCCTTGGAGGC
Organism: Streptomyces sp. SAI-135; assembly: GCF_029893805.1. Classification (NCBI taxonomy): domain Bacteria; kingdom Bacillati; phylum Actinomycetota; class Actinomycetes; order Kitasatosporales; family Streptomycetaceae; genus Streptomyces; species Streptomyces sp. SAI-135. The sequence continues at coordinate 4,110,778 of NZ_JARXYP010000002.1, read as the reverse complement.
GGCGTACGCGGCCTGCCGCACCTGCGAGGGGGCGGCCACGGCCGACTGCGTCCCGACGAACACGACGGACCCGCCGCCCCCTGCGCGCAGTCCCGGCAGGCAGGCCCGGGTCATCCGCAGCGAACCCAGCAGGTTCACGTCGATGACCGACTGCCAGGTCGCGAAGTCCGCGTCCTCGAGCCCGCCGAAGCAGCTGTCCCACGCGGCCACCTGCACCATGGCATCCAGCCGCCCGAACCGCTCCATCGCCAGCTCCGCGAGCGCCTCGCACTGCCTCTCGTCGGTGATGTCCGTCGACCGGTACGCGGTGTGCGCCCCGTCCGGGTCGATCTCGGCGGCGCTCTTCGCGAGGTTCGCCTCGGTCCGCGCCCCCAGCACGGCGTTGCCGCCGTCCCGTACGACGGCCGCGGCGACCTGGTGGCCGAGCCCGGCGCCGACTCCCGACACCACGACGGTCTTCCCGGAGAGAACTGACATACCGGCGGCCTCCCTGATTCCTGACTGGTCCCTGGGTCTGGCGCAATATCTGACGGAGCGTCAGAGTATGGGCGAGCGCTGGAGGAGGGAAGGTCCCATGTCGGAAGAGACCCGCAGCGAGACGTACGCCGAACTGGCCGCCACCGGACCCTACGGAGTCCGCCCCGGCCACGCCCTGATCACCATGGTCGAACCGCATCCCGGCCACGAGTACGCCTACAACCGCTGGTACGAGGACGACCACTACTACGCCGGCGCGATGGCCATGCCCTGGATGTTCGCGGGCCGCCGCTGGGTTGCCACCCGGGACCTGCAACTCCTGCGCGTCCCGGAGAAGTCGGCGGTGGCCCAGCCGGTGACGACGGGCTGCTACCTCTCCGTGTACTGGGTCACCGAGGGCCGCTACGACGACCACATGAAGTGGACGGTGGCCATCAACAAACGCCTCAACCGCGACGCCCGCGTCTACCGCGACCGCACCCACGTCTTCACCGCGTTCCAGGACCACGAGGCCACGGTCTACCGCGACGGAGCGGCGGGCCCACGGGACTTCCACGCCCTGGACCACCCGTACGCGGGGCTGGTCCTTGAGGTCATCGACGCGGAATCCCCCGAGCAGCGTGCGGAGTTGCTGGAGTGGCTGGTCTCCCGCCACCTCCCGAAACGCCTGGCGGGCTCCCCGGCGGCGATGGTGACGGTGTTCCGCCCGACGCCCCTCCCGGGCGACCGCATGACGTACGTGAAGCAGGTGGAGGGCGTGGACACCCGGCTCACGCTCCTGTGGTTCCTGGAGAACGATCCGCGGGAGTGCTGGGGCTCACATTTCATGGACCTGGAGGAGCCGGCGTCGGGCCGCCGCGAGCTGCTGGCGCCTTTCATACCGACTGTTCCGGGCACAGACGAATACGTCGATCAGCTTCGCTGACCCAGGGGCGCGGGGCTGTGTCGACATGCGGCTCCGCCGCGTGGGCGCGACAAGCCCCCACCGGCCCGCAGCCGCGAAACTACTTCAACTCATCCGGACAAGGCGTCCCACGAGGAACGGTGTACGGCGCCGCCAACCGATACGTCCCCGCCCGCGGCGCCAGCAACATCGTCCACTTGTCCCCGTCCGCGTCCTCCGGCGTCTCCATCAGACACCCGTTGAGGTTCTCGAAGACCTTCGGCGAGGCATCCCGCTCCTTGGACGCCTCCGTCTCCCGCGGCGGCTCCACCTTCTTGCCCTCCGCATCGACGATCGACAGCCACGGCGAGTACGGGATCCGGATCAGGATCCGCCCGGCCTTCTTCACCCGCATGGTCATCTCACCCTGCGCCGCCCGGTCCACCACCGTGTTCGGCGAGGCCAGCGGCGCCGGGTCGGTGACCCGGAACAGCTGCCAGTTCGCGTCGCCCCAGATCTGCCGCAGATACGGCATCCCGCGCTGGACCAGCTCCCGCTCCCGCTCGCCCCCGTCCCCGTCGGGCTCGTCCTTCGGCACGACCACGAAGTGCACGGCCCAGCGCTGGAGCCACTCGTGGTAGTTCGCGGAGTTCAGGGTGTCGTCGTAGAAGAGCGGGTTGCGCTCCATGTCGGCCTGCCGGTTCCAGCCCCGGGCGAGGTTGACGTACGGCGCGAGGGCGGAGGCCTCGCGGTGGGAGGCGGCCGGCACCACCTCGACGCGGCCCTTCTCGGCGCCGACCTCCTGGAGCTCGTTGACCAGGGGGGCCAGCTCGCGCGCCCAGGACGCGGTCGGGGTCGTGTGGACGACGTCGTCCACCGACTTGAAGCCGATCCAGACGGTGAAGCCGACGAAGGCGATGACGGTGGCGTACCACTTGCGCGAGCGCGGCACCGTGAACGGCAGCGCGGCCGCCAGGGCCACCCCCGCGAACAGCATCGAAAGGCGCGAGATGTTGGAGCCGATCTGGGAGCTGACCAGCCAGACCAGGACGACGGAGAGGCTGTACACGCCCGCGGTGATCCGGACCGTCGTCCACTCGCGCGGGACGAGGAGGAAGACCAGCAGGCCGTAGGCGAGCGGCAGCAGCACCGAGGCGATCTTCATCGGCTGGGTGCCGGCGAACGGGAAGAGCCAGGCCGACAGGGCGACGACGGCCGTGGGCGCGAGGCCCAGCGCCCAGGCGCCCGGACGGCGTTTCTGCAGGAAGAGGGCGACCGCGACCAGGCCCACGAAGAGTCCGGCGACCGGCGAGGCCATGGTCGCGAGGGCGGCGAGCGGGGCCGCGCAGGCGGCCTTGGCCCAGCGCTTGTAGCGCCAGCGGTGCGGCCAGCAGAAGACGACCGCCACCGCGCCGAGCGCGAACACCGTGCCGAGGCCGAAGGTCACCCGGCCCGAGGCCGCGTTGCACAGGAAGGCGTACACGCCGGCCAGCGCGGCCCACAGGGGGTTGCGCACCGACCGGCTGCGGATGAGGACCAGCGTCAGCAGCCCGGCCGAGACGGTCCCGGCCAGCATCATCGTCGTACGGACGCCGAGGACGGACATCAGATACGGCGAGACGACGCTGTACGACACCGGATGCATGCCGCCGTACCAGGCCAGGTTGTACGCGGAGTCAGGGTGCCGGCCGACGAACTCGGCCCACGCGTCCTGCGCCGCCAGGTCGCCGCCGCTGTTCGCGAACGTGAAGAACCAGACGATGTGGAGGACGCCGGAGAGTGCGGTCATGGACAGGACGGGGTGCCGCAGCAGTCGCTCGCGCAGGGCGAGGAGGGCGGTCCAGGTCCTGGCCCGGAGGCCCTTGGGCGTCTCGTCGCCGCCGCTGCCGCCGGTGTCCGCGGGCACGCCTATTCGCGGGCCGGTACCCGGGCCCGGGTCGGTGTCATCGGCGCGTGTCGGCTCCGCAGTGGCCACCTGAAGGCACTCCCCGTGGTGTCCCGTCTTCATTTCTCGGCCGCGCCCCAGCGTCGACCTGCCCCGGTTCGTGACGCTAGCACGCGGCCCGCCGTCCGGAACCCCGGGCGGGGTCCGGCCGACGGGCCGTGCGAGCCGTCCGTCCCGTTTCCGGGTCAGCCGACGCGGGTCAGCTTGTCGGTGAGACCCGGTTCGCTCAGATCCTTCTGCAGGGTGACCGGGACCCTGACCGCGCCGCCCTCGCCGTCGCCGACGGTCAGGGTGCCGACCTTGGTGCCGGCCTTCGCGGTGTGCGGTACCTCGTCGGCGGCGAAGGACAGCTTCACCTTGTAGCCGGCCCAGCCGACGGCGGTGACGTCCTTGGTCAGCACGACGGGGGTGTGGCCGCCGAGTCCGTCGTCCACGTAACCGACGACATCACCCTTCTTCAGGATCTTCGCCGAGGTCAGATCGTCCTGGGCGGCGAGCATCGCGACCCGGCTGACGTCGTTGACGGTCTTGATGATCGGCGCCTTGTGCTGGCCGAGGATCGCGCCGACGAGGGTGACGGTCTCCCCGCCGACCTCCTTGCGGGCGGCGAAGAGAAGGTTGCCGCCGGCCGCGCTGGTGGTGCCGGTCTTGATGCCGATGGCACCGTTGTAAGGGACCAGATAGTTGTAGTTGTACCACTTCTGTCCGGACGGATCGATCCACTGCCCCATGGACGTGATCTCCATCAGCGCCGGGATCTTGACGAGCTCGTTGCCGAGCTTCACCTGGTCCTCGGCGGTGGAGACGGTGGTCTCCTTCAGGCCCGAGGCGTCGGTGTACGTCGTGTTCTTCATGCCGAGTTCCTTGGCGGTGGCGTTCATCTTCGCGATGAACGCCTTCTCGGAACCGGCGTCCCAGCGGGCGAGCAGCCGGGCGATGTTGTTGGCGGACGGGATCATGATCGCCGCGATCGCCTGCTTCTGGGTGAGGACGTCGCCCTGCTTCACGGTGTCGAGGGTCGACTCGCCGTCCTTGTTGTAGCCGCCCTCCTTCTCGGCGAGCGCGTCGACGGTGATCTTCGCGCCCTCATCGCCGGACTTGAGGGGGTGGTCCTTCAGCACGATGTAGGCGGTCATGGCCTTGGCCACGGAGCCGATCGCGACCGGGGTCTGCTTGCCGAAGTCGCCCATGGTGCCGACACCGTTGACGTCCATCCAGCCCTGGCCCTGGGTGGGCCACGGGAGCTCGGCCTCGCTGCCCTTGAAGGTGTAGGAGTCCTCGGCGGTGAGGCTGAGGGTGGGCTCCGGGAGCGGACGCAGAGCCTGCACGATCGCAAACACGACGACCAGGAGGATGAGCAGCGGGGTCCAGATCTTGACCCGGCGGCCGAGGGTGCGCAGGGGGCTGGGCGGGGGTGGCGGAGTGTTGGTCAGCTCCGCGAGCAGGTCGAGGGGCGGCTTCGGCGGCAGGGGCTGCTGCGTGGTCCGCTCCGGGCCGACCTGGGGGACGGCGGCGGTCACGTCCGGCCTCGGACGTGCCTCGCGGGGCTCGTCGAGGGCCTTCAGCGCGACGAACTTGCTCGTCCGCTCGGCCTCGGCCTCCGGCTGGGGCCTGGGCCCCTTCTCGGGCTCGGGCTTCGCCTCCGGCTCGGCATCCGGTGCCTTGTCCGGCGCCTTGCCGAGCTTGAGCATGGTGGTGGGCTGGTCCACGGGGGGCCGGGGAGCCTTGAAGACGGCGGTGGGCTGGTCGACGGGGGGTTCGTCGGCCAGGTCCGCGTCATCGGGCACGCGGTCCTCGGGAGCGTCCTCGGGCTCGTCGTCCGGCTGCGGGCCGGTGGGGGCCGGTCGCGCAGTTCCCCGCGCCCCTGGGGTGTCCGACTCGCCGGTGTCCGGATCGTCGGCCTCGGCGGCGGGCTCGGCGTCCTTGCCGCCGACCTTCACCGCGGGCTCAGCGGCTTCCACGTCTTCCGACGGCTCCGCGGCCTCCGCCTCGCCTGAACCGGCCTGGGACCCCGTCTTGTCCCCCGTGGCGACCCACGCCGCCACCGCGTCCCGCAGCCGGGCGTCCCCCGCACCGGAGTCCCCGGACCCGCTGTCGTCTGAGCCCTTCGCCGTGACGGAGGCATCTTCCGGAACCTCAGCCGTGCCGGTCTCGGCCGAGTCCCCGGCGGTGTCGGAGTCGTCCGCAGTCTTCGCCGTGCCGGAGTCGTCGGGAGCCTCGGCCGTGCCGGAGTCACCAGACCCCGCGTCCGTGCCGGAGTCACCCGACCCCTCAGCCGTGTCCGGGTCGGCCGAGTCCTCGGCCGTGTCCGGGTCGTCCGGGCTCTCCGCCGTACCGGAGCCCGCCGAGCCGGCGTCCTTCGCCCCCGCCGTGGCGGAAGCGTCCGTTCCGGCCCCCGCGGGGCTCTCGTCGGCTTCCTCGGCGTCCTTCGGGAGGTCACGCACCGAGAAGACCTTCGTGGCCGTGTCGACGCCTCCGAGGGAGACGGACTCCCGTGCCACCGCGAGCCGGGGATCGCGGGCGGAACTCCTCGCCTCGGGAACCGGACTCGCGCTCCCCGACGTCGGTTCTGCCGACGACTCGCGCTGCTTCGACCTGTCGGGGGACTCGCCCGCCACCGATGCCTCCTCCTGTGCCGCGGGTGATCGGTATCCGTCACCCTGCGTCTGCCGAACCGTTGAACCGCCGCCCGGGCAGCCGCCACACCACGCTGTCCGAACCATGTACCAGTGTCCTGTGTGCGGCCCTGCCCCAAGCGGTAGACGAGAACGACATACCTACCGGTTCCACTACAAACAGGTCACGCACCCTCGACAGACCAATGTGAGAGGGGTCACCCTGTCTTTCATCCACGCGGGGAGGCATGGATGGGCAGGAGCCGCAGAACACTTCCGGAGGAGCTTCTGCTGCTGGCGTTGGACCCGGCCACGGGTACCACCGCACAGCCGCAGTCGCTCGACCTCGGTCTGGCCGGAGCACAGCTAGTGGAGCTGGCGCTGGCCGGACGGATAGCCCCAGACGGGGATCGTATCGCCGTGGTAGCCCCACGGCCGACTGGAGATCCGACTTTGGACTGCGCGTTGGAGTTGCTGCGAAGGCGTGGCGCTCCCGTGCGGGCAGTGAACTGGATCGGCGGGCCGCGCCTTGGGCTCCGCCAGACCTACCTCTCGCATCTGGAGCGGTGCGGCATGGTGCATGCCGTGGCGGGCCAGATGTGCGGAGTGCTGCCGACGACCCGCTACCAGGCGACGGACAACGAGATCAGCCGGGAGATCAGGGCCCGGCTGGACTCGGCGATCCGCACCGGCGTACCGCCGGACCCGCGGACCGCGGCGCTCGCCGCCCTGGCCCACGCGGTCGGCCTCGGCAAGCACCTGTACCCGGGCAACGAGGGCCGTTCCTCGCGCTCCCGGCTGCGGGACCTGATCAGGCACGACCCGATGGGCGGACTCGTCGCGCACGCCGTGATGGACGTCCAGAACGGCGTGGCGGCACAGCCACGTCGCAGCCCGGCACCGGCCGGCCGCCAGGCCGCCCCCGGAGCCAGGCCCGCACCGGAACCCGCTCGCGGTGTTCCGATGCAACCGCGCCGGGGTCCGATGGCGCGCGCCGTGGCTCACTGAGCCGCAGTCCCACGGCACGCACCGCCGGCAGCACGACCGCACCATGAACGATCCACGCACGACCCACGCACCACGCACGACCCGCACCACTCAGCCGCCGCACCGTCAGTCCCCAAAGACCGGTTCGGGAGCCGCTGGTCCGCGCGGGGCGTCGGAACCGTACGTCCGTACCGGGCGTCGCCGGTTCCGGCGCCCCGCGCGGCCGCATGTCCGGGACCGGCCGGCCGAAAGGCCCCAACTGACGTGCACACAGCGCATATACGCGGTTTCCCAGCGGTAATAAGCACCTTGGTGGCAGTCTGCTCAACAGCAGATACGCAAAGTCAAGAACGAGGCACGCAGCCGGAGGTGCACGTCCCGTGGCGTCCAATGTCAATCCCACCGTCAGGCGGCGCCGGCTGGGCCAGGAGCTGCGCAGGCTCCGCGAGCTCAAGGGCATGACGGCCGAAGAGGTGGCGGAGCGGCTGCTCGTGTCGCAGTCGAAGATCAGCCGGCTGGAGAACGGCCGGCGCAGCATCAGCCAGCGCGACGTCCGCGACCTGTGCGGGGTCTACGAGGTCGAGGACCAGCGCATCGTCGACTCCCTGATGCAGATGGCCAAGGACTCGCGCCAGCAGGGCTGGTGGCATGCCTTCGGGGACATCCCGTACAGCGTCTACATCGGTCTGGAGACCGACGCCGAGTCGCTGCGCGTGTACGAACCCCAGATCATCACCGGGCTGTTGCAGACCCGGCCGTACGCGGAGGCCATCGTGCGCGGCGGCGCGCCGGAGGCCACCGAGACGGAGAACGACAAGCGGGTCGAGGTCCGGCTGCGACGCCAGAGCCGGGTGGCGGCGGAACGGGATCCCCTGCGGCTGTGGGTCGTTCTGGACGAGGCGGCCCTGCGCCGGGTCGTCGGCAGCCGCCAGGTGATGCGCGAGCAGCTGGAGTACCTCGTGGAGATGTCCCAGCAGCCGCACATCACGGTGCAGGTGCTGCCGTTCGACGTCGGCGCCCATCCCGGGCTCAGCGGGCAGTACTCCATCCTGGAGTTCTCGGACGCGGCGGACTCCAGCGTCGTCTACATCGAGGGCGTCACCAGCGACCTGTACCTGGAGAAGGCGCACGACGTGCAGAAGTACACCGTGATGTACGAGCACTTGAGGGCGCAGGCGCTCAACGTCGACCAGTCGCGTCAGCTCATCGAGGACCTCGCCAAGGAATACGCCCGGGAGTATGCCCGCTGAACCCTTGCTGAGCCCCTTTCCGACAGGGCGGGCCGGATAGTACACCCCGGCCTTGTCCCTCTGGAAGAGTCCCTTGGAATATGCCACCAGAAGAGTGAACGACTGCTCCGAAAGAGGAAGTCGGCGAGTAGCGTCGATCACGCCAACGATCAGTAAAGGTTGGCGTGATCCGAACACTGCGCATCTGGCTACGGAGCGAATATGGCAATTCGTCTGGGCACCCTGGACACATGGACGACCTCCACCTACACCAACGCCAACGGGGCGTGCCTGATGGTGAGGTCGACCGAAGAGGAGGCACTCGAACTCGGCGACACCAAGATTCCCGAGGGTCCCAAGCTGGCCTTCCCCGCCGAGGCGTGGAGTGCCTTCGTGGCCTCGGTCAAGGTGTGACACCACGCCACACCCCACCTACAACTGCACAAGCACCACCACAAGGCCCTCTCGACCAGATCGCCGTCCTTGCCGAGGGGGCCTGCGGCGCTTCAGTGACGGACCCGCACCCGACCGGCGTCCTAACCCAGCGCAGCCTCCACCGCGGCCACGACCTCGTCCGACTCCGGCTCGGTCTGCGGGGAGAAGCGGGCGACCACCGCCCCGTCCCGCCCGATCAGGAACTTCTCGAAGTTCCAGCGGATGTCCCCGCTGTGCCCCTCCGCGTCGGCGACCCCGACGAGCCGCTCGTACAGCGCGTGCCGCCCCTCCCCGTTCACCTCGACCTTCTCGGTCAGCGGGAAGGTCACGCCGTACGTCGCCGAGCAGAACTCCGCGATCTCCTCGGCGCTGCCGGGCTCCTGCCCGAGGAACTGGTTGCAGGGCACGCCGAGCACGGTGAAGCCCCGCTCCGCGTACCGCTCCTGGAGCTTCTCCAGCCCGTTGTACTGCGGGGTGAGCCCGCACTTGGAGGCCACGTTCACGATGAGGACGGCCTTGCCGGCGTACTGCGCGAGGTCGGCCGGGCCGCCGGTGAGGGCCCCGATCTCGACGTCGAGGGGGGAGGAACCATCTGTAGTCGTCATGAGCGGATGCTAACTCCGTCCGGCGCCTGCCCGGCTCCGGCCCCCGAGGCCTCCACCAGCACCTCCCCGGCCGCCGTCCGCACGTACAGCACCGACCGCCCCGCCCGCCGCCGCTCCACCAGCCCCGCGTCCAGCAGCACCCGCAGATGCCGCCCCACCGACCCCAGCCCCTGCCCGGTCACGGCGACCAGCTGGCTGGTGCTCAGCGGGGAGTCCAGGAGGACGAACACCCGGGCCCGCCCGGCCCCGAGCAGCGTGCCGAGGCTCGCGGGCACGCTCCGGGCGCCCGGGTCGGCGAGGGCGCCCGCGCAGCCGTAGACGAGGGCGTAGCGCCCCGGCTCCTCCCATGTCGCCCAGCCGCGCCCCGGTGTGACCGGGACGAAGACGAGTTCGGCGCCGCGGATGTCGCGGGGCGGGCGCTCGTGCCGGTTCACCTGGAGCCGGTTGCCGCCGAGCCAGCGGGTCTGGCCCGGCAGCAGGGAGTCGATGACGGCCGCCCAGCCGCCCCGGCTCACCTGCGCGGTCCGGGCCACCACGTCCGCCTCCAGGATCCGCCGACGGCGGTCCCAGTACGGCCGTACGGTCGCCGTCCAGACGTGGGCGAGGAGCGCGGCCGCCCGCTCGGGGAGGTCGTCGCGGTCCAGGGCGGCGGGCAGCGGGCCGCGCAGTGAGACCTGGAGGTCGGCCCGCGCGCGAGCCGGATCGGTCGCCCGGATCCGGGCCAGGGTGTCCTCCAGGGGAGTGCCGTCACGCGGCAGGGGCGCGAGGAAGTCGGCGATCCAGGACGTGCCCATCCCGGAACGCACCAGCAGCGCGGTCACCGGATCGGCCGCGAGGCGCGCCCGGTAGCCGGGCAGATGAGCGCGGAGCCAGGCGTCCTCGCCCGGGTGCGCGCCGACCCCCCGGTCCAGCAGCCGCAGCGTCGCGAAGGTCTCGGTGAACGGGCAGACCACGAACCGGCTGCGGACGAGGGTGTCCCCGTCGACCTGCCACCAGCCCATGACGCCCCCCGTGGTTTCGCGACCGCGCGAAACACTAACCGTCAGCCGCCGCCCGCTCCGAGACTCCCCCGCATGCGCAGCTACCGCACCCTTCTCCGCACCCCGGAGTACACCCCCCTTCCTCCTCTCCTTCGCCGCCCACGCCGCCGCCCAGACGATCGGCGGCCTCGCCCTCGCCACGCTGGTCTACCGGGCCACCGCCTCCCCGCTGCTGTCGGCGGTGAGCATGTTCGGACCGCAGCTCGCTCAGCTGCTGGGAGCCGCGTTCCTGCTCTCGGGCGCCGACCGGCTGCCCCCGCGCACGGTCCTGACCGTCATTCCCCTCGCCTTCGCGGCGGGTACGGCGGTGCTGGCGCTGCCCGGCCTGCCGTTATGGGCCGTCCTCGTCGTCCTGCTCCTCCAGGGCCTGGTGGCCTCGCTGGGCGGGGGAGTGCGCGGCGGCCTGATGAACGAGATCCTCCCCAAGGACGGTTACGTCCTTGGCCGTTCGGTCTTCAACATGCTCTGGGGCATCGTCCAGATCACCGGCTTCGCCGCGGGCGGCGCCCTCCTGACGCTCCTGACCCCGCGCGCCTGCCTGCTCCTGACGACGGCGTTCTATCTTCTCTCGGCCCTTGTCACCCGCCTGGGCCTCACCGCGCGCCCACCGCGCTCGGCGGGCCGGCCGTCCCTCTCCGCTACCTGGCGCACCAACGCCCTGCTGTGGTCCTCCCGCCCCCGCCGCCTGGTGTACCTGGGCCTGTGGGTCCCCAACGGCCTGGTGGTGGGCGGCGATTCGCTCTACGTCTCCTACGCCCCCGCGGCCGCCGGCACGATGTACGCCTGCGGGGCGCTGGGCATGTTCGCCGGGGACCTCGTGGTCGGCCGCCTGGTGCCGCCCGCGCTGCGGCCCCGGCTCGCGACCCCGCTGCGTCTGCTGCTGGCCGCGCCCTATCTGTTCTTCGTCCTACGGCCGTCGGTGGCGCTGTCGGTCCTCGCCGCCGCCGTCGCCTCCGTCGGCTTCGCCGCGAGCCTGGTCCTCCAGGAACGCCTGATGGCCCTCACCCCCGACGACCTCGCGGGCCAGGCCCTCGGCCTGCACACCACGGGCATGGTCGCCCTCCAGGGCGTCGGCGCGCTTCTCGCCGGCACCCTGGCCCAACTGACCTCCCCGGCAACGGCGATGAGCCTGATGGCGGCCGCCTCGACCGCGGTCACCGTGGCGCTCTTCGTGCTGGAGCGGCGCCCCGGCCCGGACGAGGTGACCGCGGGCCTCAGGGAACCTCGACGGGCGCGTGAGCGAAGCTGAGCGGGACCGCGTCGACGTACCGCTCCCCGAAGGCCCTCAGATAGGTCTCGAGCGCCGGCGGGCGATAGCCCGGGTCGCTCTCGCGGCGGCGCAGGACCGTGTCGGCCAGGTGCTCGTTGCCGGCGAGGCGGCCCTGCTTGTCCTTCTCCTGCCCGATGGGGCGGTGCAGGGGCTTGAAGAGCCGGTAGAAGCCCTTGCGGGAGGGGTTCCACGGGCCCGTCGGGTCGGGCTGGACGGCGAAGTCGGCGCACTCCTGCGGGCGCATGCTGTCCGGCCCGTCCGCGCTGAGGACCGCGGGGTCGAGATCCAGGCCGTACCGGACGGCCTGCCGGGCCATCCACAGCAGGGTGATGTCGGACAGGCCCGAGTCCTTCTCGCCGCCCCCGACGGAGAGGTGCACGCCGGCGAACCAGACCTGTCTCAGCTCCTGGTCCTTGGGTGCGCCCTTCTCCTGCTGCCACAGGGTCGGCGGGAACGCCGAGCGTTCCTCGTCGACGGCCAGGGCCTGGAAGGCGCCGTTCACGGACTTGCTGAGGGTGGTGTCGTGGAAGGCCCAGCGGTGATTGAAGCGGTCGACGAGCGGCTGGAGGAACCAGGGCGCCGGGACCGGGATGCCCAGGGAGCCGACCGTGTCCCACACGCCCACGAAACGGATCTCCGTCTCGTACGAGTACGCCCCGCGGAACAGCGTCGCGGCCACGCTGGTCGGTTTGTCGGCGCGGCTGCGGTACAGCGCCCACGCCTCGTCGATCCGGTCGGCCTGTTCCGGGCGCAGGATCCCGCAGTTGCGCACCAGACCGGCCAGGCTGCGTGCGGTGAAGGCGCCCCGGCTGAACCCGAACAGGTAGAGCAGGTCCCCGGGTTCGTAGGTGTGGATCAGGAAGCGGTAGGCGTCGAGCACGTTGCGCGACAGGCCCATCCCGAAGGCCCCGCCCCGCAGCCGTTCCCTCCGGTTCGTGCCGACCCCGCTGTGGTAGTACACCCGCTGTTCCGTTCCGGCGGCGGAGCGTCGCCGTACGGCCAGGGCCATCTTGGCGACGTTCGTCTTGCTCGGCTGGTCGGCGAGATTCCACGTCCCGTCGCAGCAGACCACCAGACGCTTGGCCATTGTGTGCCTCCTCTCCCTGTAGAGAGGACCCCGCGACTGTTCGCTAGATACAGCCAGTACCGCAGGGACCGCGCCGACCCGCAACTCGGCGCCCGGAAGCGGGTCGGCGGCGGACGGCACGGGTCAGGCCACGACGGTGAACAGGCCCGTCCGCTCACCCAGCCTGGACAGCGAGATCTTGCCGGGGATGCCGTTGGCGTCGGCGCCGGTGTAGCCCAGGTGGCGCTGCCACTTGGCGTAGGCGGCGACGGTGGTGGAGCCGAAGGAACCGTCTCCGGCCCAGGACTTGGAGAGGTAGCCGAGTTCGACCAGGGCGGCCTCGGTGAGGTTGGTGCCGGTCATGTAGCTGACGTGGCCCTGCTTGGCCCCGGGGTCGGTCTTGGCTGCCGCCACCAGCCGGGACAGGTCGACGCGCGGCTTGCCCGCCGGCTTCGTCGGGGTCGTCGCTCCGGCCCCCGCGGCCAGCTGCTTCTTCACCGCGGCCCGGAAGTCGTCCATGTCGAAGCTCGGGTCGATCTTCCCCGGCTGGCACTCCTTGTGCCCGGCGACGGACTTCTCGCTCCAGCCGTGCGCCCGGCAGATCGCCGCCGCCCACAGCACGGCCTGCCGGTACTGAGCGGCCGGGTACGGGTCCCCGCCCTTGCCGCGGTTCTCGATCTCCAGGCCGTACAGACAGTCGTTGCCGTCCGCCTTCGCCACGTCGTCGTGCGGGAGCGGCTTCTCCTCGCGGAGCGCGTTCAGGACATCGATGTCGGCGTAACCGGCGTGGTTGGTACGGCCGTTGCCGATCATCCACAGTCCGGCGGTCTTGCCGAGCCAGGCGTGGCACAGCGGCCCCGGCAGATCGGATCTGCCCTTGAAGCAGATCTCCTTGTCGTCGTGACCGCCGGTGTGATGGATCAGTACTCCGATGACGGGCCCGAAGGACTTCCCGGACGCCGCGTCGCGGTTGTGGGTCTTCCAGCCGGCGTGCTCGTGCACGGTGAGGCCCTCGGCCTTCAGTGCGGCGAGCATCTTCGCGGCGGAAAGGGGAGTTGCCATGGCTGCGGTTCCCTTTCGGAGGCATGTGACGGCACGTCAAGCAGGCCGTGTCGACCGCGTGTTGCGGGACGACCGTCTCGCGTGCGGCTCATGATTGCGCCAATGTTCTGGGCCTGTGGCGGAATCGCGACATTCACAGCCGAAGGGAGTCGTGGCCGGGGCACTGCGGAGATCCGCGTTCGACGCGGCGGTCCAAGGGGGGGGAAGGTGTACGACCGCCGCGCCGAGGCGGGATTGCCGTGCCCGTGGCTCAGCCCGGTGCCACCGCGCGGCCGGTCTGGGGCGAGATCATGCCGGAGCACAGCCCCTTGGCGGCCAGTGTCTGCGCGATGCGCGGGATCGCCGCGCGGGTGTTGGCGGGCCAGTCGTGCATGAGGATGACCTGCCCGGCGGTGAGCCGGGCGGCCGCCGCGACGATCGCGTCGGTACTGGCGTTGTTCCAGTCCTGCGAGTCGACGTTCCAGATGATCTCGGTCAGTCCGTACCTGGCCTCGACGGCCTTCACCGTCGCGTTGGTCTCGCCGTACGGCGGCCGGAACAGCCTCGGTGTGCCGCCGCCGGCGTTCGCGATCGCCTGCTGGGTGCGGGAGATCTCCGAGTCGACGGTGGCCTGGCTCTGCTGGGTCAGATGCGGGTGCGTGTAGCTGTGGTTGCCGACCCACATCCCGGCACTGACCTGGGCCCTGACGAGTGCCGGGTTGGCGGCGGCGTTCTGGCCCGTGTTGAACATCGTGGCCCTGAGGCCGTACTGCTTGAGGGAGCCCAGCAGGGCGGTGGTGCCGCTGCCCGGTCCGTCGTCGAAGGTGAGACCGACGTATCCGGAGCAGGCGGCGGCCTGCGCGGGGGCAGCGGCGGCGGGGACGGTCAGGGTGCCGGCGGCGGCCAGGGCGGCGGCCGCCAGTAACGGGAGGTGCGACCGGGCCCCCATCACGCCACCGTGATGTTGGAGCTGCCGCTGCTCTGGTAACCCTCGGTCGCGAGGATCATGTAGTACTTGAAGCTGCCCATCGGCATGCCGGCCCGGGCCCAGGCGTCGAAGTGGTTGCCGGTGGTGATGGTGCCCCCGGTCCGCCTGGACTGCCGGACGCTCCAGTACTGGTTGAAGGTCTTGGTGCCTTCCACGGACGGGGCGTTGTAGCGGGTGGTCTGGTAGATGTCGTACGTCCCGCCGTCGCTGGTGACCGTGCCCTTGTACGTTCCGGTGGGCCGGTAGGTGCCCCAGTTGTCGACGACGTAGTACTCGACGAGCGGGTTGGACGTCCAGCCGTACAGGGCCAGGTAGGCGTTGCCGGACGGGCTGAAGCTGCCGGAGTAGCTGACGGTCCTGCGGGAACCGTTGCTCCAGCCCTTGCCGGCCACGAAGTTGCCGGTGTTGCGCCAGGACGTGCTGTAGTTCCCGCCGTTGTTCAGGGTCATGGAGACGGTGCCCTGGGCGTCCGTCCAGAACGAGTAGTAGTAGCCGTTGTTGGTCCCGGTCTGGTTCGTGGTGATGACCGTGGCCGCCTCGGCGGTGCCGGGCAGGGCCAGCGTGGCGCCGGTGGCCAGCAGGAGGCCGCAGACGCTGCGGCGCGTCGGGTGTGCGGGTGTGTCAGTCATGCCCCACAGTTTTGGCCTGCCCCTGTCAAGCGTCAACAGTTTCGACGGATGTTTCGAATGCTTCGACATCCCTCTCACCTGAGAAAACCGGCGAAATCTTTCGGAAGATCGCAGGGAGTGAGGTGGCCAGCCGCACGTCTGATCTTCGAATGTTTCGAAGTTCTTCCGGATGTCCATAGACAAAAGAAAAGGCAGGGAGACCAGCACCTCCTGCCATGTTCAACCTATAGCGCACCGGGGGACTTGCGGCAAGGCCCCCGTGGGGGCGCACACTTACCGGCCGTAGGCCCCCGGCCGCCCACCCCACCCCGGAGCTGTTGCTTTGACTACCCTGCCCACCAGCGTGTTCGACCTTCCCGAGCGCCTCGCCGCCAAGGCCGACCCGACGCTGATCGCCGCCGACGAGGAACACTTCGCGGCCATCGCGCGCTGCCTGGAGCAGACGATCGACGAACTGTCCGGCACCCTCGCCGCCACCCTGCGCGCGCCCGGCGGCATCGGCCAGGAAGCCATGGACCGCGACACGGAGATCCACCGCCTCAGCGCCCGGCTGCGCACCCTGCGCCGCTTCGGCCTGGACCTGTGCCTCGGCCACATGGCCGGCGCTGACGACGCCGACCCCGTCTACGTCGGCCGGCTCGGCCTCACCGACAGCACCGGCCGCCGACTGCTCGTCGACTGGCGTTCCCCCGCCGCCGAGCCGTTCTTCGGGGCCACCCACGCCAACCCCATGGGGCTGGCCGGCCGCCGCAGGTACCGCTGGACGAACGGCCGCATCAGCGACTACTGGGACGAGGTGTTCACCCCGGACGGGTTCGCCGGGCACCACGCCTCCCTCGACGACCAGTCCGCCTTCATCGCAAGCCTCGGCAGCGACCGCTCGGAACGGATGCGGGACGTCCTCGGCACCATCCAGGCCGACCAGGACGCCATCATCCGCGCGAGCTCCCGCGGCGCACTCGTCGTCGACGGCGGCCCCGGCACCGGCAAGACCGTCGTCGCCCTGCACCGCTCCGCCTACCTCCTGCACTCCGACCCGCGCCTCGGACACCGCCGCGGCGGCGTGCTGTTCGTCGGCCCGCACCGGCCCTACCTGGCCTACGTCTCCGACGTCCTGCCCAGCCTCGGCGAGGAGGGCGTGCAGACCTGCGTCCTGAGGGACCTCGTGGCCGAGGGCGCCACGGCGGGGGTCGAGACGGACCCGGAGGTGGCCCGCCTCAAGTCGTCCGCGGACCTGGTGAAGGCGATCGAGAAGGCCGTGCGGTTCTACGAGGAGCCGCCCACCGAGGGCATGACCGTCACCACCCACTGGTCCGACATCCCGCTGACCGCCGCCGACTGGGCCGAGGCGTTCGACGCGGCGGAGGGCGCCCCGCACAACGACGCCCGTGACCAGGTCTGGAACGAACTGCTCACCATCCTGGTGGACCGGCACGAGGGCGACGCCCCCGAGGCACTGCTCCGCAAGTCCCTGCGCCAGAACAGGGAGTTGCTCACCGCGTTCAACCGCGCGTGGCCGCTCCTGGAGGCGGCCGACCTGGTCTCGGACCTGTGGACCGTCCCGGCCTATCTGCGGATGTGCGCCCCCTGGCTGGACCGCGACGAGGTACGCAAGCTCCAGCGCGCGGACGGCCAGGCCTGGACGGTGTCCGACCTGCCGCTCCTGGACGCGGCACGGCAGCGGCTCGGCGACCCTCGCGCCTCGCTCCGCAAGCGCCGGAACGAGGCCACCGCCGCCGCGGAGCGCGAGCGCATGGCCACCGTCGTGGAGAACCTGAGCGCGGTCGCCGACGACGAGTACGGGATGGGCCTGGTGACGATGCTGCGCGGCGAGGACTTCCACGACGCCCTCGTCGACGAGAGCGCCCTTCAGGTGAGCGACCCCGACCTGCTCGCCGGCCCCTTCGCCCACGTCGTCGTGGACGAGGCGCAGGAACTGACCGACGCGGAGTGGCAGATGCTGCTGCTGCGCTGTCCGTCCCGGAGCTTCACCATCGTCGGCGACCGCGCCCAGGCCAGACACGGCTTCACCGAGTCCTGGCAGGACAGGCTCGCGCGGGTGGGCCTCGACCGCGTCGAGATGGCCGCCCTGAGCGTCAACTACCGCACCCCGGAAGAGATCATGAAGGAGGCCGAGCCGGTCATCCGCGCCGCCCTGCCCGACGCCAACGTCCCCACCTCGATCCGCAGCACCGGCGTCCCGGTGACGTACGGCCCCGTGACGGACCTGCCGACGGTGCTGGACAGGTGGCTCGAGGACCACCCGGAGGGCATCGCCTGCGTCATCGGTGCCCCCGGCTTCGAGCCCACCCCCCGGGTCCGCTCCCTGCCCCCGGCCCTCTCGAAGGGCCTCGAATTCGACCTGGTGATCCTCGTGGACCCACAGAACTTCGGGAACGGCGTGGAGGGGGCGGTGGACCGGTACGTGGCGATGACGCGGGCTACGCAGCGGCTGGTGATCCTGACGACGCGGTGAGGCGGGCTACGCGGCGGCTGGTGATTCTCACGCCCCGTGACGTGCACCTCCTCCGTTCCTCCGAGCGGCGTGGAGGGGCGGTGGACCGGTGCGCGGCGATGGGCGGGCCATGCGGCGGCCGGTGGACCGTACGCGGCGATGGGCGGGCCATGCGGCGGCCGGTGGACCGGTACGCGGCGACGGCGCGGGCCACGCGGCGGCCGGTGATTCTCACGCCCCCTGACGTCCACCCCGGCCCCTCAGAACGCCGTGGCCAGCCACGCGGCCACGGCGGCGAGGAGGACGAGAACGAAGTTCAGGCCGGTCTCCCTCACCTCCCCGCGCGACAGATGGAGGCCCGCCGCGAGCAACTGGAGCACCACGAAGCCGACCGCGGCCAGGATCGCCAGCACCGGCGCGATCCCGGTCGCCGGCGGCAGCACCAGCCCGGCCGCGCCGAGAACCTCCACGACCCCGATCGCCCGGACGACGGGCATCGGCACGGTGTCGACCCACCCCATCATCGGCGCGAGCCGCTCCCGGCTCTGGACGATCTTCTTCCCGCCGGCGTAGAGGTAGAAGGCCCCCAGCAGCCCGGCGACGATCCAGTACGCGACCCGCATGACGGCACCCTCCCATGGTCACCCCTTGTGAGAAGGGCCATGGTGAGTCACTGTCGGAGGGCTTACAAAAGGCACACGCGTGTGTGCGGCGGTCACCAGGAGCGTCATGTCGGACCACCAGAAGGCCTGCCTGATCCGCGGCGACGGCGGCCGCGCCATCCGCGGCGTCCTCGACCGCATCGGCGACAAGTGGACGCTCCTGGTGGTCGCGACCCTCCAGGGGAGCGCCTCCGCTTCACCGAACTGCTCCGCCGTGTCCCCGGCATCTCCCAGCGCATGCTGACCCTGACCCTGCGCCACCTGGAACGCGACGGCCTGGTGAACCGCAAGTCCCACCCCGAGGTCCCACCCCGCGTCGAGTACGAACTCACCCCCGTGGGCCGCACCCTGATCGAACCGGCGATCACCCTGGCCGAGTGGGCCATCGCCCACAACCCCGACATCGAACGCAGCCACCGGGCGTACGACGACCGCGACGCCTGACAACGCCTCCGACGGCGGAGGCAGAGGCGGGTGCGTGGGCTCACGAAGCACCGGGTCGGGACCGAGTCACGCGGTCACTGACCAGTCCCCACGCTTGTCGTGCACTACGGCTGTGACGTGTCTCACGGGAACTCGCCCGCACCGTACGTCAGTTCATGACGTGACCACAGATATGCGAACCCGGGTGCGAAACGGAGATCCGGACGCCTTCGCGGAACTCTTCGACGCGTACGCCCGCTCGGTGTACAACCACGCCTTCCGGCTGACCGCCGACTGGTCGCTGGCCGAGGACGTGATGTCGACGACGTTCATGGAGGCGTGGCGGCGCCGGGCCTCGGTCGAGGCCGAGGGCGGCTCGCTGCGGCCGTGGCTGCTGGGCATCGCCACCAACGTCGCCCGCTCCCACCACCGCAGCAACCGCCGCTACCGCAACGCGGCGAGCGCCGCGGCCGCCACGAACGCCGCAGAGGAACGGGTCGAGGACCACGCCGAGGAGACCGCCGGACGCCTGGACGACCGGCGCCGTATCAACGCCACGCTCGCCGCCCTCAGCCTGCTCAAGCGTCCCGAGCGTGAGGTCCTGACGCTGTGCCTGTGGGAGGGGATGGAGTACGCCGAGGCGGCCCAAGCCCTCGGCATCCCGGTCGGCACCGTCCGCTCCCGCCTCTCCCGCGCCCGCGCCCGGCTGCGCAAGCTCACCGACGCGCAACTCCTCGGAGAAAAACGGGAACCCACCCGCACGAACCGGCAGATAACAGGTGATCGCGGATACGCGGTCCGGTCCGCACAGGAAGGAAACCGATGAACGCCAGCCCCTCCCACCGGCCCCACCCGGCCGAGTGGACGGAGACGCAGAGTCTGCTGCCCTCCGCCGAGCGGGATCTGCCGGCGGGCCGCCACCAGTTCCACAAGGAGCAGATGATGGCCCGGATCCACGAAGACCTCCGCACTTCCTCCCGTACGTCCGCCACCTCCTCCCGTACGTCCGCCGCCTCTCCGGTCGCGCCCGTGAAGCGCTCCAACCCGTTCCTGCGCCGTACGGTCCTCCTGCCCGCCGCGGCCTTCGCCCTGGCCGGCGCGGTCGCGGGCGGCCTCGCCCTCACCGGCGGCGGGACCGACGGCGGCAAGACCGCCCTGGCCACCGGCCCCGCACTGACCACCACGATCGGCGCCGCCGACGCCAAGGGCGCCCCCCAGCTCCTCGAACGCATCTCCCTGGCCGCCGCCGACACCTCCGAGCCCACCCCGCGCAAGGGCCAGTACATCTACATCGCCTCGAAGGTGGCCGACACCTACATCAAGACCGTCGGCGACAAGAGCGAGGCGGTCAGCGACGAGCTGCACTCCCGCCAGGTCTGGAACTCCCTCGACGGCAGGGACGGCTGGCTGATCGAGGCCGGCCAGACCAGCGACAAGGGCATCACCCTGAAGGGCGACACCCCGTTCAGCGGCGCCTACAACGCCCTGGCCGCGCTGCCGACCGACCCCGACGCGCTGCTCCAGCGGATCTACCGCGAGTCGGACGCCGTCCGGGACCCCGAAGTCCCGCGCGACCAGGCCGCCTTCGTCGCGATCGGCGATCTGCTGTTCGAGAGCTACCCGCCCGCCGAGGTCGGCGCCGCCCTCTACAAGGCCGCCGCCAAGATCCCCGGAGTCGTCTCGGTGGACGACGCGGTCGACGCCACGGGCCGGCACGGGGTCGCGATCGCGCGGGAGGACTCCGGCAACGGCGAGCGCATCGAGTGGATCTTCGACAAGAAGACCCTGCGGTTCCTCGGCGAGCGCATCGTGGTGGTCAAGGCCACGGCGGACAACCCCCTCAAGGTCGGTACCGTCACGCACACCAGCGCGATCACCGAGCGCGCGGTCGTCGACGCCAACAAGCAGTACCCCGGGCAGGCGAGCTGAATGCGCGACAGAACCACAAGCGCCTCGCTGGCCGCCCTGCTGGTGGCGGGGCTGATGACGGGCGTCTCGGTGGCGTCCACGGGCTCCGGCCTCGGCGTACGGACGCAGGACACCGCCACCGTCGCGGCGCCCGGCAGCTCCGCCCTCGGCGCGCGGACCGCCGGCTCCGCCTCCGCGGCCGCCCGGTACGTCACCCTCGTCACCGGCGACCGGGTCCGGCTGGACGCCCGGGGCCGGGTGACGGGTGTCCAGCACGCACCGGGCCGTGAGCACGTCCCGGTGTCCGTGCGCGGCGTCGGGGGCGATCAGTACGTCGTTCCCGCCGACGCCGCCGCCCTGATCGGCCAAGGCGTCCTGGACATGCGGCTGTTCGACGTCAGCGGCCTGATACGCGCCGGCTACGACGACACCCGGCGCGGCACGCTCCCGCTGATCGTGTCGTACGAGGGCAAGTCCGACCGGCGCAGGAGCACGCAGAAGTCGCTGGTCGCGGACGCGGACGCCACCGTGCGCCGGGAGCTGCCCAGCGTGGCGGGCGCCGCGATCACCGTGCCCAAGGC
The DNA here is from genome assembly GCF_029893805.1 of Streptomyces sp. SAI-135. Taxonomy (NCBI): domain Bacteria; kingdom Bacillati; phylum Actinomycetota; class Actinomycetes; order Kitasatosporales; family Streptomycetaceae; genus Streptomyces; species Streptomyces sp. SAI-135. Next base: position 4,089,539 of record NZ_JARXYP010000002.1, on the reverse strand, counting down.
CGGGGCCGACGACATGTGGCAGGCCCTCACCGAGGAGCAGGGAGTCGCGCGGGTCTGGCTGGACGGCCGGTTCAGGGCGCCGACGGACGAAGACGGCGCGAACGCAGTGAAGTTGGGCGGCGGCGTCGCGCAGATCGGCGCCCCGGCCGCCTGGGCTGCCGGATACGACGGCAAGGGCGTCGAGGTCGCCGTCCTGGACACCGGCATCGACACCACCCACCCGGACCTCGCCGCGGCGGTGACGGAAGCGAAGGACTTCAGCGGCACCGGCAGCACCGACGACAAGGCCGGCCACGGCACGCACGTCGCGGCGACGGTGGCGGGCTCGGGAGCCCGCTCCGGCGGGCGCTACAAGGGAGTCGCACCCGGCGCGGAGATCCTCAACGCGAAGGTGCTGAACGACGACGGCGAGGGCACCGACTCGTCCGTCATCGCGGGCCTGGAGTGGGCCGCCGGGCAGGGCGCCAGGGTGGCCAACCTCAGCCTGGGCCAGGAGGACACCCCGGGGGAGGACCCGGTCGAGGCGGCGGTGAACGCCCTCTCGAAGAGCACCGGCATGCTCACCGTCGCCGCGGCCGGCAACGAGGGCCCCGACGCGGGAACCGTCGGCTCCCCGGGGGCCGCGGAGTCGGCGCTCACCGTGGGCGCCGTAGACGGCGAGGACCGGCTCGCCGACTTCTCCAGCACCGGTCCCACCGCCGACAACGCGCTGAAACCGGACCTCACGGCGCCGGGCGTGGACATCGTCTCGGCGAGGGCGGCGCACGGCTACATGGGCGACCCGGCGGCCGACGGCTATGTCTCCCTGTCCGGTACGTCGATGGCGACACCACACGCGGCGGGAGCGGCCGCGATCCTGGCCCAGCGGCACCCCGACTGGACCGGCGCACGGATCAAGCAGGCGCTCACCGCGTCCACCACCCCGACCACCGGCGCGACCGGCTACCAGCAGGGGACGGGCCGGCTCGACGTGTCCCGGGCACTGGAGGCGGCGGTGGCGAGCGAAAAGACCTCCGTGTCCTTCGGCAAGCAGCTGTGGCCCCACACCGACGACCGGCCGGTCACCCAGCACATCACGTACCGCAACGACGGCGACCACCCCGTCACCCTGGACCTGACGGCCACCGCGACCGGCCCCGGAGGCAGCACGGCCCCCGAGGGCATGTTCACGCTGAGCACCACTCAGCTCACCGTCCCGGCGGGCGGCACCGCCGGCGTCGACCTCACCGCGGACACCCGCGTCGAGGCGGCGGACGGCACCTACTCGGGCACGCTGGTCGCCACCGCGCGGGACGGCGCCGACCCCGCTGCCGCCGACCCCGTGGCCGTACGGACCGCCTTCGGCGTCGTACGCGAGGCCGAGGCATACGACCTCACCCTGAAGTTCCTCGACCGCGGCGGCAAGCCCGTGACCGCTCCGCTGACCGAGATCCTCGGGTACTCGGGCACGTACTGGACCACGAACCTCAAGGACTCCGAGCAGCTCTCCAAGGGCGTGTACCGGGTGCGGGTCCCGCGCGGCGACTACGTCGTGGACACCGTGCTGGACGACGTCGAGGGCACCTCCGCGCTGGTCCGGCCCCGGCTCTCCCTCACCGGGAACACCACGGTCGTCTTCGACGCGCGCAAGGCGAAGCCCGTCGGGATCACCGCACCGCAGGACGCGAAGATGTCCGACGGTCAGCTCAACCTGGCTGTGGGCACCGGGGACATGGGGCGCGCGTCGCACAACAGCACCCTGTTCTGGGGAACGTTCAAGAACCTGCGCACCGCGACCCTGGGACCGACCGCCCCGGCCGGGAAGCTCAGCACGCAGCTCGGCGGCCTATGGCAGAAGGGCGCCGCGACGTACCACCTGCTCTACAACCTGCCCGACCGCTTCCCCACCGGCTATCACCACACCACACGCATGAACGAACTGGCCCTTCTGAAGCGGAACTTCGGCTCGTCCGCCGCCCACCGCAAGGGCATCGTCAACGTCCTGTGGAGCGGCCCCACCCTGTCGCTGGGCACGGTGAGCGACCCCTTCCCGCTGCCGACGACCGCGAAGATCTACGTCACCACGCCCAAGGGCTTCAAGTGGACGGCCAACCTGGGCCAGCGCAACGCCTCCGGAGACGACGACGTCTTCTACGGCACGGAGAGCGCGAGGTCGTACCAGGCGGGCCGGACCTACCCAGCGACGTACAACGTCGGCGTCTTCAGCCCGATCACCGGCGGCCCGTACGGCGCCCAGCGCGACGGCGACACCCTCGCCCTGTGCGTCCCCGACCTCGCCGACGGGGCAGGACACCCCGCCTCCTCCACCGCGAAACGCCACACCACGGTGACCGCGAACGGCAACACCCTGCTCGACAACGACGGCGACCTCTGCCAGACCGTGGAGAATCTCCCGTCCGCCCCGGCCCGCTACACGATCCGAACAACCCTGACCCGCCCGCCATCCGTGGCCACGACCACGAGCCGCCTGACAGCGGCCTGGACCTTCACGTCCAGCCCCTCCGACCCCACCCCCCTCCCCCTCTCCACGGTCCGCTTCCACCCGAAGCTGACCCCGACCGGCACGGCCCCCGCAGGCCGCCGCACCACGATCCCCCTCTCCCTCCAGGGCCCGGCGGCCACCCACCTGAAATCCCTGAAGGTGAAGGTCTCCTACGACGCCGGCAAGACCTGGTCCCCCGCCCCGGTGACCACCACCCACGGCAACAGAACCCTCACCCTGACCCACCCGGAAAACGCCCGCTCGGTCTCCCTGAGATCCACCCTGACCGACACCACAGGCAACACCTACACGGTGACGATCCTGAAGGCCTACCTCCTGACCTGAGCCGCCCAGACCAAAACAACAAAGGCCCCGGACCAGATCGGTCCGGGGCCTTTCGCCTGGTGAACCTGCGACACCCGCTTCAGGAGTTCGATCCACGTTCGCCTCGAACGCTGTCGGCGACTGATACGCCGGCCGGACAGGGATGCTGGTGTACGCCCCCGTCCGGTGTCGTTGATGGGACGCCGACCGCTATGCGCCGGGAGCCCGGTACTGGACTTGCCCGGCCTTGCGCAAGGCATCCATGGTTTCGTCGACGGTCAGGAGAACGGTCGTCTCGAACGAGCTGAGTGCGCCGCCTCCGCTGATCGCCAGGGCGACCGCGGCCATGGAGACGTTGTCAGGGGCCTCCCACAGGTTGTATCCGTCGCGGGTGCCGAACGCGTACCAAAAGCCGTGGAGCTTGCCGCCAACGGACTCGATGTACGACTGAGCGGCCTTCGCGCGGTCCTCGGGGTGGCCGATGAGTCTCGCCCAGGTCTCCGGCGTGTAGCTGAACCTAGATAGATAGAGCGGCATCATGTCTCCCTTTCGTCCCAGCAAGGGATGCCCCCGCAGGGTGGGATACGTCTCTGAGGCCGCCCACGTATCCCCCGAACGGCCGGAATGATGACCGGCATGGCCACCCAGTTCTCTGTTGTCAGTGCCTGCGGCTATGGTGCGTCCGCCATCAAAGGCACTGTTCTGGGGAGGGGCTTTGGGGGCCAAGACGGGACTGCTGGTGTACGCCGACGGTGACGTGCCGGGGTTGCTGCGACAAGTGGGGGCGGCGGACCTGGATCGGACGGTCACCATGATGCGGCGGCTCTACCCCGGCTGTGAGATCGAAGAGGGCGAGGGCTCGACCCTCTGGGACGGCGTGTATCCCCAGAAGGGGACGGTGTACGCAGCCAGTTGGCCAGGCGTGGACGTCATCGGCGATCAGCGGGTGATGATCGACGCTCCCTCCCAGCTCCCGGAACACCTCGTGGCGGCAAGCATCGGCCGACGGCTCGTCCTGCACGCCATGCACAGCGTCGTCGACTGGCTGGCGTTCGCCGTGTGGGAGGACGGACATCTCGTCCGCTCCCTGAGCCTGTCCCCGGACAGCGGCATCATCGAGAACATCGGCGAACCTCTCCCCTTTGAACAGCCCTACTGGGCCGGAGACCGACCGGCCGACATCGTCCCCTGGCCCGGTGAGGAGGATGAGCCGTATGCCTTGCCCTTCCACCCTTTGGACCTGGGCGAAGACGCGTTGCGGGCACTCTGCGGGTTCATCCAGGAGGGCCGTCCCCAGCCCGATGACGTCGACGCAGACGCCATTGAGCTGTACGGCTTCCACGTGCGGGATCCACACGGGCCTGATCCAGCAGAGCAGGAGGCGGAGCTACGCAGAGCAACGGAAGCCTTGGAGCCGCCGCGCTTCTACACACTGAGCCCTGATGGGTCACTGATCGAGCGCAACGGCCTTTAGCTGTGGCTCTGAGCTGTACTGATGGTCCGCTGATGTTCGTCGGCGTTGTCACGTAGTTAGACACTCAAGGTCTTCGGGGGCGCGATACAGTGCGCGCCGTGGACATACCCGGCTGGTTCGTCTGGCTCGCTCTCGGTCTGGCCGTCTTGCAGGTCCTTGGCCTCGTTCCCGTGATCCGCCGACTGCGCGGATCCAGCTCGGCGGTGCGTGTCGAGGCGCGCCTTGACCTGGCGGACGTTGTCGCCTCTCTACTGCTTCTTGGCGGCTTGGTGCTGAGTCTCGCAGTCGCGGCATCCTGGTTCTGGCTCACCTGCGCTGGCTTCGTGCTTATGGCTGCTGTGTACGCGGTGAAGGGTGTCTGCTGGCTCCGCGCTCGTCGGCGTCACACGGCCTGACCTAAACGAGAGGCGCTGACTGCTCGACGTACTACTTCTGCTAGTCCTGGGTCTTGCCGGAGATCTTGGTGAGCTGGGCTTTTGCTGGTCGGGGGAGGTGGTCTCGCGCGACTGGTGGTCGTCGTTGGTCGTCTCGGCCACTGTCGAGCGGCATCGGACGGCCCAGGGACGGCCCAGCTCCCCGGGCTGAGTGGGCGGACCGTCAGCCTCACCGTGAGGGGCACCTCTTCGGGGGGACCGGGCCAGGGATCACATTTCGCCGGATGCGGTGGAGGTGGACCGCACCATGCCGCCCAGCGGGAATCTGGCGGTGGCCGGTCAGCAGTTCTGGTTCGGCGCACGGCCGTGATCATGGCAAAGGGCCAGTTCGAGGGGATCAAGCCTCTGAACTGGCCCTTGGTCGTGTGCCCCCGGCAGGATTCGAACCTGCGACACCCGCTTTAGGAGAGCGGTGCTCTATCCCCTGAGCTACGAAGGCGGACGGTGGCCGTGAAGGTCACAGGCGTCAGCGTACCGGATGCGGTGGGCTGCGGCGTGGGGGTTCCCCGGGGTCAGAGGAGGGGGATCCGGGTGAAGTGGGCCGCCGCGTGAAGTTCCTCCTCGATGCGGGTCGCCGTGCGGCGGAGTTCCGGGAGGAGTTCCTCGACGCACTCCGCGGCCGTGCGGCCGGCCGCGTGCAGGGCCACGTTCACGGCGGCCACGACCCGGCCCGTGCGGTCGTGGAGGGGGACGGCGATCGTGCGCAGGCCGTCCTCCCAGTCCTCGTCGAGCAGGGCATGGTCCGGGGCGTCCGGGAGCAGCACCCTGCCCAGCGAGGTCGCCGCGGCCGGCAGTCGGGTGCCCACCCTGATGTCCACGCCCATGATCCGCGGGGACACCGCCCTCGCCGTGTACTGGATCTCCGGGCCGGAGTCCGAGCCCTCCGAGCCCGGCCCCGACCCCGACGGCACCAGGATCGCCAGTGCCGTCGATTCCCCGACCCGTGCCGAGAGGTCCGCCAGGTGGGGGGCCGCGATGCGGGGGAGGGTCGTGCGGGAGAGGGGTGGGAAGCCCAGGGACAGGACCCGGGGGGTGAGCGCGAAGGTGCGGGACTCCGGTTGCTGGCGGACCAGGCCCAGGTGTTCGTAGGTGATCAGGGCGCGGCGGGCCGTCGCCCTCGCGAGGCCGGTCGCCCGGGCCACGTCGGTCAGCGTGAGCGCGGCCCTGCCCTCGCCGAACGCCGTCAGGACCGTCAGCCCGCGCGCGAGGGACTCGATGAACTCGCGCCCCAGTTCGTTCTTGGAGGCGCCGATCCAGGCGGCCGATCCCGAGGGCGGCGGGCCGGGGTCCGGCTCCGGGGCGGTGGCCAGTTCGCGTTCCATCCCGGCCACCGTCGCCCGCAGGCGTGGCAGCAGGGTGTCTCGCAGATCCGTCGCCGTGTGCCGGCTGGTGTGGCTCACGACGTTCGCCACGCACGCGATCCGGCCCGTGCGCGGATCCCGTACCGGGACGGAGACCGCCACCAGGCCCGGTTCGATCAACTGGTCGTCCAGCGCCCAGCCGTTCCGGCCCGCCTGTGCCGCTGCCTCCTCGAACACGCCGTGCGGCAGCGGGAGTTGTCGCAGGGGTACGGCTGGGAAGCCCCGGTCCTCCGGGTCCGTCGCCCGGCGTTCGCGCCAAGTCCGCCAGTCCTGGTCCGTCCACTCGGAGGCGAACAGGGGGCCCGGCGCGGTGCGTTCGGCGGGAAGCAGGTCGCCGATGCGGAAGCTGAGGGACATCGCGCGGCGGCGGGTGGCCTGGTGGATGAAGCGGATGCCGTCACGGTCGGCCACCGCCAGTGACACCGACTCGTCGAGCTCGTCCGCGAGGGCGTCGGCCCGTCCGGACAGCAGGGCGGGCAGGCGCAGGGCGGCGAGGTAGGCGTTGCCGAGTTCCATGAGGCGTGGGGTCGCCACCGCGTCCCGGCCGTCGAGACGGACGTATCCCATGCGAGCCAGGGTCGCGGTGATGCGGTCGACCGTGGAACGTGCCAGGCCCGTGGCCCGTTCCAGGCCGCTCAGGCTCAGCGTCCCGCCCGCGTCGGTCAGTTCCCGCAGCACGCTGACCCCGCGGATCAGCGGTGCGACCGCCTCGGCCGGCACGGCGGACTCCGGTACCTGCGGGGGAGTGGTCGTCTCTGCGGGCATCGGCTCTCCGGTGCGGGGGTCACGGCAGGGCTACGGTAATCCGCCACGGCACCGTCGGCGCGCCACGGCCCCTCCGGCCCACCCCTGCTCCCGCCTCCTCCACCCGACACCCACCCCCGTCACCCCACCGCCGTCACCCCACCGCCGTCACCCACCCCCGTCACCCCACCCCCGCTCCCACCCAACTCCCCCCACCCCCGCCTACTCCCGAGTCACCCGTACCCGATACGCCCCGTCCCCCTCCGCCCCCAGCACCCGCACCCGCACGCCCCTCCCCGCGTCCCGGAACTCCTCCCCCGTCGCGAACGGCGCGTCCGAGAGTTCCGCGTGGACGTTGGGGCTGCGGGTGCAGCCCCCGCTGTCGCGCCGTGCGTCGTACACGCGCACCGGGCCCCGCCCGGTGTCCACGTCCGCGTCGACCTTGTAGACGAGGACGCCCGCCCGGCACACCGTCTCGTCGTTGCCCTCGCGGGTGCGGAGCTCGACCGCGTAGCCGGTGCGGCGGCCGAGGGGGACGAAGAGGAGCTTGGTGCCGAGCCCGGACCGGGCGAGCGGGGTCAGCGTGTACTCCGAGGCGCCGGGCGCCGTCACGCAGTGGACCTGCGCCGCGTCCAGCCAGCCGAGCTTCCACTTGTGCCAGCCGAGGAGGTCGTTGTTGGCGCCCCAGTCCTCGCTCATGATGTCCCAGTGGCCGACCGCGCCCCCGCCGTTCTGGGTGTAGAGGTCGGGCAGGCCGAAGACGTGGCCGTTCTCGTGGGGCAGGACCCGGTAGCCGGTCTGCGGGTAGGAACCGGAGCCGTCGTCCTGGCGGGAGTACACGAAGGAGGCGTTGGCGACGGGAACGCCGTCGGCGACCGGGGCGTCCGTGTTGCCGGCGAAGGTCACCGACAGGACCGTGTCGAGGGCGGAGGGACCGGCGTTCGGGGTCACCAGGACGTTCAGGAAGTCGTAGGACCGGAAGTCCACCTTGGGGTCGGCGGCGGCCACGATGTCCTGGACGAGCCGGCGGTAGCCGGGGTCGAAGGGGGCGCCGCGCTCTATGCCGTAGGCCCGGAAGGACTTCGGCATGCGCAGCCAGTCGGTGACCGGGGCCTCGGGGCGGTAGTCGAGACGGCCGTAGGAGCTGGTGCGGAACCAGTCCTGGGTCTGCGGGAAGAACTCGCGGAAGCGGTCGAGGGCGGAGCCTGAGCCGGGCGCGTCGGAGAAGTCGATCATCAGGGTGAGGGCGTGGACGGTGCCGGTGGAGCGGGAGTAGCCGCCGGGCGTGGGCAGGCCCTCGGACATCTGGACGGCCGGGCCGCCCCGGATCTGGCAGGCGCCGTGAGTGTCGGAGCGGGCGAGGGCGACGGGGCCGGCGGTCGTGGTGCCGGGGACGAGGCGTTCGGTGCCGGCCGAGGTGCTGACCGCGACGGTCAGCGCGGTCACGGACGCCAGGGCGGCGACGCGGCGCGGGCGTATGCGACGTCTGGTCCACGGCATGCGAGCACCCTTCGGAGCGCGGCAGCCGCTGGTCGGAAGGCTGCACCTCTTCGATCACCCTGTGCCGGGGGAGGGGCGCACGCGCGCTGGAGGAGACCGAACGTGGGTATCGCGAAACATGTGACTCAGGTCACAACATGTTTTCCCCTCAACCTGAAATAACCGGGGAGCGTCTCCCCGTTTAGACCTGTGTCTGAGCGAAACGGGGAACGCCTCCCCGGATCGTGAAGCTTCAAGTCTTCGACCGGAGGAGTGCACCGTGACCGCCACGACGACCGCGCAGCGCAAGGCGCCCCGGCCCCGCGCCGACGCCCTGCGCAACCGCGAGCGGATCGTCAGCGCCGCCCGCGAGATGTTCACCGAGTTCGGCCCCGACGTGCCGCTCGACGAGATCGCCCGCCGGGCCGGCGTCGGCAACGCCACGGTGTACCGCAACTTCCCCGACCGCGACGCGCTCGTCCGTGAGGTGGTGTGCTCGGTCATGGACCGCACCACCGAGGCGGCCGAGATCGCGCTCGCGGAGACCGGGGACGCCTTCGGGGCGCTGGAGCGTTTCGTGCACACCGCCGCCGACGAGCGGGTCAGCGCACTGTGCCCGATGATCCAGAGCACCTTCGACCAGAACCACCCGGACCTGGAAGCCGCGCGCGTGCGGTGCGAGGAGCTCATCGTCGAGCTCATGAACCGCGCGAAGGCGGCCGGCCAGCTCCGTACCGACGTGGACTCGGGCGACCTGATGCTCGTGGTCGCCCAGCTCAGCCGGCCGCCGGCGGGCACCGCCTGCTTGCAGGCCGACCGGTTCGTCCACCGCCATCTCCAGCTGTTCCTGGACGGACTGCGGGCCCCGGCCCGCTCCATCCTCCCGGGCGCGGCCACGACCCTGGAGGACCTGCGCCAGGCCTGACCTGATCCGGCGCCGATGAGTTCAGAACCTCAGACCAGTCCACACCAGACCAGTCGACAGCAGTCCAGTCGACAGCAGACCAGTCCCTAGTACGTCCTCGATCACCTTTTCCGAACCGAAGTCCCGAAGTGGGTACCCCCATGTCTGAAACAGCCGCAAAGGCTCCCGGCGCACCGGCACCGACCGGTGACGCCAACCGCTGGAAAGCGCTCGTCTTCATCGCGCTGGCCCAGCTGATGGTCGTCCTCGACGCGACCATCGTGAACATCGCCCTGCCGTCGGCCCAGACCGACCTCGGCATCTCCGACGGCAACCGGCAGTGGGTCGTGACGGCCTACGCCCTGGCCTTCGGCGGGCTCCTGCTCTTCGGCGGCCGCATAGCCGACCTGTGGGGCCGCAAGAACGCCTTCGTCGTCGGCCTGATCGGCTTCGCCGCGGCCTCCGCGCTCGGCGGTGCCGCGACCTCCGGCGCCATGATGTTCGGCGCCCGCGCCCTCCAGGGTGTCTTCGGCGCCCTGCTCGCGCCCGCCGCGCTCTCCCTGCTCGCCGTGATGTTCACGGACGCCAAGGAGCGCGCCAAGGCGTTCGGCATCTACGGCGCCATCGCCGGTGGTGGCGGTGCCGTGGGCTTCATCCTCGGCGGTGTGCTGACCGAGTACATGGACTGGCGCTGGACCTTCTTCGTGAACATCCCGTTCGCGATCGTGGCCGCGCTCGGCGCGTACTTCGTCATCCGTGAGCCGGAGGGCGGCCGCAACCGCAACCCGCTCGACATCCCCGGCGTCCTGCTGTCCACCCTGGGCCTGGTCGCGCTGGTCTACGGCTTCACCCCGCGCCGAGTCCGACGGCTGGGGCGACTCCGTGACCGTCGCCATGTTCGTCGCGTCCGCCGTGCTGCTGATCGCGTTCGTGGTCACCGAGGCCAGGGTCAAGGCCCCGCTGCTGCCGCTGCGCGTGATCACCGACCGCAACCGCGGCGGTATCTACCTCTCGCTCGGCATCGCGATCATCGCGATGTTCGGCACCTTCCTGTTCCTCACCTACTACCTGCAGATCGTGAAGGGCTACACGCCGATCAAGACCGGCTTCGCCTTCATGCCGATGATCGTCGGCATGATGGTCGGCTCCACCCAGATCGGCACCCGTCTGATGACCCGCCTGCCGGCCCGTCTGCTGATGGGCCCCGGCTTCCTGGTCGCCGCGGTCGGCATGCTGCTGATGACCCAGCTGGAGATCGGCTCGTCGTACACCTCGACGATCCTGCCCGCGATGCTGCTGCTCGGCCTCGGCATGGGTACGGCGTTCATGCCGGCCATGTCCCTGGCCACCCTGGGCGTCGAGCCGCGTGACGCCGGTGTCGCCTCCGCGATGGTCAACACCTCGCAGCAGGTGGGCGGTGCGATCGGTACGGCCCTGCTGAACACGATCGCCGCGTCGGCCACGACCTCCTACATCGCCGACCACATCGGCTCGGCGACCTCCAAGTCGCAGGCGCAGCTGGTGGCGCTGGAGGGTCAGGTGCACGGCTACACCAACGCGATCTGGTTCGCCGTCGGCATGCTGGTGCTGGCCGCGGTCATCGTCGGGACCCTCGTCAACGCCGGCCGCCCGGACACCACCGCGGTGGCCTCCGGAGAGGGCGCGGAGGAGGAGCTGGCGGTCCCCGTCGTCGCCCACTGACGGCGGCGGCAGGGCCGTACCCCTTCGGACCTGTCGTACGTACGGGGATGGGGACGCTCCGTACGTACGACCACAAAGGACCTGCCCTGGCTCAGCGGAGCCAGGGCAGATCCGCACCCGCTTCGTCCGGCTGGAGTCCCTCGGCGACGATCTGCATGATCTCGCCGAGGGACTTCTGCTGTTCCGGCGTGAGCCGGTCGAACAGGGCGTTGCGCACGGCCCGCACATGGCCCGGCGCGGCGCCCCGCAGCATCTCCAGACCCGGGTCGGTGAGCACCGCGAACTGGCCGCGCTTGTCGTCGGGGCAGTCCTCCCGGCGCACCCAGCCGTTGCGCTCGAGCCGCGCGATGGCGTGCGAGAGCCGAGACCGGGTGATCTTCGCCTTCATGGCCAGCTCGGTCATCCGCAGCCGCCGCTGCGGGGCCTCGGCGAGGCCGACGAGCAGTCCGTAGTAGATGTGCGGCATGCCCGCGTCCCGCTGGAGCTGGCGGTCGAGGTGATCCTCGAGCAGGGTCGTGGCGTTCACGTACGAGCGCCAGATGCGCTGCTCTTCGTCGTCGAGCCACTGGGGCTCCTCGTCGGGGGCGGGTGCCGTGTTCATGTGTTCCACTCTACGAGCTTTCTCCTTGAAGCTTAAACAAATGAGGCGTACAGTCATGCAGAGAGAAGCTTTAAATTTGAAGCACTGTCTGCATCGGAAGTACCGGAGGAGTCCCCGCCATGTCCGCCGACACGCTGGAGCGCATGCCCGCCCTGTACCTCAGCCACGGGGCACCGCCGCTCGCCGACGACCCGATCTGGCCCGGTGAGCTCGCCGCCTGGTCCGCGGACCTGCCCCGGCCCAAGGCGATCCTCATGGTCTCCGCCCACTGGGAGGAGGCCCCCCTCGCCCTCGGCGCGGTGACCCCGGTCCCGCTCGTCTACGACTTCTGGGGCTTCCCCGAGCACTACTACCGAGTGACCTACGACGCCCCCGGCGCCCCCGAACTCGCCGAGTCCGTGCGCAAGTTGCTGCGCGCTCCCGGCATCCCGGTGCAGGACATCCCGGACCGCGGCCTGGACCACGGCGCCTACGTCCCGCTCGTCGAGATGTTCCCCGAGGCCGACATCCCGGTCCTGCAGATCTCCATGCCGACCCTGGACCCGGTCCGCCTCATGGAGATCGGCCGCAAGCTCGCCCCGCTGCGCGACGAGGGCGTCCTGATCGTCGGCTCCGGCTTCTTCACCCACAACCTCGCCGCCCTGCGCCACACCGGCCCCGGGGTGCCCACCTGGTCCTCCGAGTTCGACGACTGGGGCCGGCGGGCCCTGGAGGCGCGGGACGTGGACTCCCTGCTGGACTTCCTCCACAAGGCCCCGGCCGGGCGCTACGCCCATCCGCGCACGGAGCACTTCGCGCCGCTCTTCGTCACCATGGGCGCGGCGGACGTGAGCGGTGAGCTGGACACGCAGAAGTCCGTCATCGAGGGGTTCTGGATGGGGATGGCGAAGCGGTCGGTGCAGTTCGGCTGAGCCGTCTCGTGAGGGCCTACAGGTCCTTCTCGTACCAGGCCACGTCCCAGTAGCGGCCGAACTTGCGGCCCACCTCCCGGTAGGTGCCGACGTACCGGAATCCGAAGCGTTCATGCAGCCGCGTGGACGCTTCGTTGGGCTGGGCGATGCCCGCGAAGGCGCGATGCAGGTCCTGGCCCGTCAGGGCCTCGAAGAGGGCCTTGTAGAGGAGCGTGCCGACGCCCCGGCCGCCCGCGTCCGGGGCGACGTAGACGGTGACCTCCACGGAGGTCGCGTAGGCGGGCTTGGCGCGAAAAGGGCTGGATGTGGCGTACCCGAGGATCCTCTGTGAGGTTCCTGTCGGGTCGGTGTCGGTGGCAACCATCAGGGGGTACCGGCCGTCTTCAAGGTGGGAGAGCAGCCAAGGGCGGCGCTCTTCCGGAGTGAAGACAGCGGTGTCGAATGTGATCGGCGTCTCACGGACGTAGTGGTTGTAGAGGTCGGTCAGGGCCCCGAGGTCGCTTTCGGCTCCCGGCCTGACCTGCACCTCTGTACCTTCCGACGGCATCTCGCCTCCTCGTGTGGCCGGACAGGGTACTGCAAGATCAGAAAAATAGGGGGACGGCTTGGGAATTCTGTCCGGTTTCCAGTCGTTGTTTCCATCGGATGCAGGGCACCCGAGGAGAGTCCGGAGAGCAACCGGAGCCGGGACCCAGCGTCCGAAGGACCACCCGCTGACCCAACATCGCAAGGGAGCACGCATGGCAACCCGTGCCGTCGCCCGTCGTAAGTCCGCCACCGGCGGGTCTACCGACGCGGCACGCAGTGTTCGCGTCCATGGCGGCGAGATCGCCGACCGCGACCTGGTCGGCATGTACCTCGACGAGATCGCGCGTACGCCGCTGCTCGACGCCGCCAAGGAAGTCGAGCTGTCCCAGATCATCGAGGCGGGTGTGTTCGCCCGACAGGTCCTCGACGGGTACGAGGAAGCCAAGGCGGACGCCACCCGCGAAGAGCTGGAGGCCCTGGTGGAGGAGGGGGAGCGCGCCAAGGACGTGTTCATCCGCTCCAACCTCCGCCTGGTCGTGGCCGTGGCCCGCCGCTACCCCCGCAGCGGACTGCCCCTGCTCGACCTGATCCAGGAGGGCAACGCCGGCCTGGTGCGCGCGGTCGAGAAGTTCGACTACCGCAAGGGCTTCAAGTTCTCGACGTACGCGACCTGGTGGATCCGTCAGGCCATCACCCGCTCCATCGCCGACCAGTCCCGCACCATCCGGCTGCCCGTCCACCTCGTGGAGGAGCTGGGCCGCATCCGCCGTGTGCAGCGCGAGTTCAACCGCGAGCACGGCCGCGACCCGGAGCCCGCGGAGATCGCCGCCGAGCTCGGCTCCAACGCCGAGCGGGTGACGGACGTCCTGGACTGGGCCCGCGACCCGGTCTCGCTGAACATGTCGGTGGACGACGACGGCGACACCCAGTTCGGCGACCTCCTGGAGGACACGTCGGCGGTCTCGCCGGAGCAGTCGGTGCTGACGCTGCTGCGCAGCGAGGAGCTGGACGACCTCATCGGCCGCCTCGACCAGCGCACCGCGTCCATCATCAAGATGCGGTACGGCATCGAGGACGGGCGCGAGCGCACGCTGACCGAGGTCGGCAAGGAGCACGGGCTCACCCGTGAGCGGATCCGGCAGATCGAGAAGCACGCCCTGCTGGAGCTGAAGAAGCTGGCGCGGTCCACCGGGTTCGACGCGGCGGCGTAGGCGGGGTGTGCCCGCGTACGCCGGGTGGCGAAAGACCGCGCAAACATGGCCGTAGTAGGCCGCTTCAACCGGCTGGACCCTGGGAACAAGACTTCAGGGTCCAGGTGTTCGGGTCCCGGAGGCCTCGCCTTCGGACCCACAGGACCCTCCTGAACCAAGTCCCGACGCAATCCCCCCCCCCGGCGCCGGGACTCTCCCCGAGCCGGACTTCGGTGCCCCTCCCCCCCCCGGGGCGCCGGAGTCCGGCTCTTTTTCGCGCCCCGGAGAAGCCGAACGGCGGGTCACCCCGTACCTGAACCACGGGGTGACCCGCCGAAGGGGAGATTCTGTCACATCGCCGGGGTGCCTCCGGCGGTCGAACGGGGGCCGGGGCGGGTGCAGTTCGGGGCGAGTGCGGGTTCGGTGGGGGCGGGCGTTGTGCGCAGTTCCCCGCGCCCCTGAGAACCTGCGGCGGCTTGTCGTGCATCTGCGGGTCGTGGGCTCGGGAGCGCAACCTTCCAGGGGCGCGGGGAACTGCGCGACCAGCCCCCGCGTTCCCGCAGCCGCCCGACTGCCGAACCCCCCACTCCCTCAGGCGACTTCCCCAGCCGCCCGAACCAGCCGGCCCCCCAGCTCCCGCACCGCCGCCACCAGTTCCGGCGGCTCCTCCACCCGGAACTCCACCCCCGTCATCGCCAGCCGCACCGCCATCCACTCCACCGCGTCCCCCACCGACGCCCGCAGCCGGCACCGTCCCGCGCCCAGCGGCTCCGGCACCCCCACCCATCCGGGCACCCGGGGCCCCACCACCGACACATCGGCCTCGAACGTCACGACCAGCTCGTACGTCTCCTGGCGCCGGTACATCGACTGCCGCAGATACTCCGCCGCGCTCCCCGTCGGCAACTCCCGCGGAGCGAACCGCGCCCCCGTGGCGAAGGGGTCGTCCACCCGGTCGACCCGGAAGGTCCGCCAGTCGCCGCGGTCGAGGTCGTAGGCGACCAGGTACCAGCGGCGGCCGGTGGAGACCAGGCGGTAGGGCTCCACCACCCGTCGGGACTCGGCGCCGTCCTTGGCCCGGTAGGAGAAGCGGAGTCGCTCGTGTCCGGCCACCGTCGAGGCCATTACCGTCAGGGTCTCGGTCGGAATGCTCGCCCCGTCCCCGCTGGTCAGCGGAGTCGTCGCGGCCTGGAGGGTGGCGACGCGATGCCGCAGACGGGACGGCAGGACCTGTTCGAGTTTCGCCAGCGCCCGTACGGACGCCTCGTCCACCCCCTCGACCGCGTGCCCCGCGCCCGCGCGCAGACCGACGGCGATGGCCACGGCCTCCTCGTCGTCGAGGACGAGCGGGGGCATGGCCTTGCCCGCGACGAGCCGGTAGCCGCCGTCGGAGCCCTTGGACGCCTCGACGGGATAGCCCAGTTCGCGGAGGCGGTCGATGTCCCGCCGGACCGTGCGGCGGGAGACCCCGAGGCGGTCGGCGAGCTCGCCGCCGGGCCATTCGCGGGGCGTCTGAAGGAGGGAGAGGAGCGTCAGGAGCCGTGCCGGGGTGTCCGTCGTCATGAGTTCGAGGATGCCGTAGAAGTAGGACACGATCTGACCTAGTGGGGTCATAGCTTGACGACATGACCTCCACCGAGACCACCCTTTCGGGCACCCTCGACGCACAGCCCGCCCCGGGCGACCGGCGTCGCTGGTTCGCTCTCGCCATCGTGATGACCGCGGCCTTCATGGACCTCGTCGACGTCACCATCGTCAACATCGCCATCCCGTCCATCCGGCAGGACTCCGGCGCCTCCGTCAGCCAGATCCAGTGGATCACCGCCGGTTACGCCCTGGCCTTCGCCGCGGGGCTGATCACCGGCGGGCGGCTCGGCGACATCCACGGGCGCAAGCGGCTGTTCCTCGTCGGCATCGGCGGGTTCACGCTCGCGTCGGCGCTGTGCGGCTTCGCCGCGAACCCGGAGATGCTGGTCGCGGCCCGGATCCTCCAGGGCGGCATGGCCGCGATGATGGTTCCCCAGGTCCTGTCGATCGTGCACGCGACCTTCCCGGCGCACGAGCGGGGCAAGGTGTTCGGGCTCTTCGGCGCGGTCGTCGGCCTCGGGGCCGTCTCCGGCCCGCTGCTCGGGGCGCTGCTGACCGAGTGGAACCTCTTCGGGCTTCAGTGGCGGCCGATCTTCCTCATCAACCTGCCGGTCGGGATCATGGGGCTCGTCCTCGGGAGCCGTTTCATCACCGAGTCCAAGGCCCCGCGGGCGCTGAAGCTGGACCTGGTGGGCGTGGCCATGGTGGTGCTCGGGCTGCTGATGCTGCTCTACCCGCTGACCCGCGGCGAGGAGCTGGACTGGCCGGTGTGGGGGTACGTGTCGATGGCCGGCGCGCCCCTCGTGTTCGCGGCTCTGGTGGCGTACGAGAAGCGCAAGGGTGAGCGGGACGGGTCCCCGCTGGTCGAGCTGTCGCTGTTCAAGGTGAAGAGCTTCGCGGCCGGGATCGCGGTGCAGACCGTGTTCGGGGTCGGGCTCGGCATCTTCTTCCTGGTGTGGACGCTGTACATGCAGACCGGGCTCGGTTGGAGCCCGCTGCGGGCGGGGCTGACCGGGGTGCCGTTCTCGATCGCGGTCTCCACGGCCGCGGGCCTCTCGGTGCAGAAGCTCGTGCCCCGCTTCGGGCGCGGGGTGCTCCAGGCCGGTGCGCTGCTGATGGCGGTGGGCGTGCTGCTCTACCTGTGGGAGGCCGAGCGGTACGGCATGTCGATCAGCTCGTGGCAGATGGCGCTGCCGCTGGTCGTGATGGGCGCCGGCATGGGTCTGATCGTCGCGCCGCTCACCGACGCGGTGCTGTCGGAGGTGCCGCGCGAGCACGCCGGTTCGGCGTCGGGTCTGATCAACACCGTGCAGCAGATGGGCAACGCGCTCGGGCTCGGACTGGTGTCGGTGGTCTTCTTCGGGGTCATCGGCGACGACCTGCGGCCGGCACAGGTGGGCCCGGCCTTCGTGGACGCCTTCCAGCACGCGCTCGGCTGGGTCGCGGCGGTCATGGTCGTCATCTTCCTGCTGATGTTCGCGCTGCCGAAGCGGCCCGCGCAGCACGTGGAGGGGGCCGCCGGGCTTCCCGTGGCGGAGGAGAAGGAGCCCGAGCTCGTCTCCTGAAACCCGAGGTGAGGGGCCCGGTACCTGCTGAGGTACCGGGCCTTCTTGTCGTATCCGGGCAGAACCAGAAGTCCGCTCGTGCCCGGATCACGTCCGAACCTGTTTACTTTCCGGAAATCCGGGCGTAGCCTCCCGACTGAAACCACACGTTCGGGCATCAGTCGGAGGCGAGCGGACATGTACGCACCGGAGCGGCAGCAGGAGATCCTCCGGCTCGCCCGTGACGGCGGGCGGGTGGACGTCGTCTCGCTGGCCGAGGAGTTCCAGGTCACCGCCGAGACCATCCGCCGTGATCTGAAGGCCCTCGACCGCGCGGGGCTGCTGCGCCGGGTGCACGGCGGGGCCATCCCCGCCGGCCGCCTCGACTTCGAGCCGGACCTCGCCGAGCGCGAGACGACCGCGGCCGACGAGAAGGACCACATCGCCAAGGCGGCCCTGGCCGAACTGCCGACCGAGGGCACCCTGATCCTCGACGCCGGCACGACCGTGGCCCGCCTGGCCGCCGCCGTCCCGCTGGAGGCCTCGCTCACCGTCGTCACCCACAGCCTGCCGATCGCGGCCCGCCTCGCGGACCACCCCGGCATCCAGCTCCACCTCGTCGGAGGACGGGTACGGCACCGTACGCGCGCCGCCGTGGACGCCTGGGCGCTGCGGGCGTACGGCGAGATCCGGGCCGACGTCCTCTTCGTGGCGGCCAACGGCTTCTCCGCCGAGCACGGCCTCACCACCCCCGACCTCGCCGAGGCCGCGGTCAAGCGGGCCGCGCTCGCCGCCGCCCGCCGCGTGGTGCTGCTCGCCGACTCCTCCAAGCACGGCCAGGAGCACTTCGCCCGCTTCGGTGACCTGAGCGATGTGGACCTGCTGATCACCGACAGCGGGCTGAGCCCCGAAGACGCCGTCGCCATCGAGCGTGGCGGCACGGAAGTAGTGCGCGCATGATCCTCACCGTCACCCCGAACCCGTCCCTGGACCGTACGTACGAGGTCCCGTCCCTGGAGCGCGGCGAGGTCATCCGCGCCACCGGGGAACGCATGGACCCCGGCGGCAAGGGCGTCAACGTCTCGCGTGCCGTGGCGGCCGCCGGGCAGCGCACGGTCGCGGTACTGCCCCTGGGCGGGGCGCCGGGAGCGCTCGTCGCGGACCTGCTCGACGCGCAGGGCATCGAGGTCGCGCCGGTGCCGGTCACGGGCGCCACCCGCTCCAACATCGCGCTCGCCGAGTCCGACGGGGTGCTCACGAAGATCAACGCGCCGGGTCCCGAGCTGTCCCCGCAGGAGCAGGAGCTGCTGCTGGAGACGGTCCGCTCCCAGTCGCGCGACGCCTCCTGGATCGCCTGCTGCGGGAGCCTGCCCCGGGGGCTCGCGCCCTCCTGGTACGCCGAGGTGGTCGCGCGGGCGCACGCCGGAGGTGCGCGGATCGCGCTGGACACCTCGGGGCGCGCCCTCCTGGAGGCGCTGCGCGAACGGCCGGACGTGGTCAAGCCCAACGCCGAGGAGCTCGCGGAGGCCGTCGGACGTCCCCTGTCCACGGTGGGCGACGCGGTGAAGGCCGCCGAGGAACTGCGGGAGATGGGTGCGCGGGCGGTGCTCGCGAGCCTGGGCGCCGACGGACAGCTGCTCGTGGACGGCTCGGGTGCCTGGTTCGGCAGCGCGCGCGTGGACGTCGTCCGCAGCAACGTCGGCGCCGGTGACTCGTCGCTGGCCGGCTTCCTGATCGCCGGCGGCAGCGGCCCGGACGCCCTCGCCTCGGCGGTCGCGCACGGCGCGGCGGCCGTCCAGCTGCCCGGCAGCGTGATGCCGACACCCGACGACCTGGACCCGGCCGCGGTGACGGTCACGGCCGAGGTGCCGGTGGACCGGGTGCTGAAGGAGCCGGTGTCATGAGCCGAGGAACGGGTCCCTTGAGCCGAGGAGCCGGTGTCTTGAGCCGTCCGGTCCCGGCGGTCGCCCCGTTCGGTTCCGCTACGGCCGCCCCGGCGCTGTTACCCCCGGGCCCCACCTCCCTCCCCGAGACCCCCCACCGCTGCACCCCCGTCCCCTCCCCTTACGCCCACTCCACTCCCCGGGCGATACGCGTGCGAAGGAGCCCGCGATGAGCGACATGATCACCGCGGACCTGGTCGATCTCGACCTGTCCGCCGACACCAAGGAAGCGGCGGCCCGTGCCCTCGCCGAGCGCATGGTCGCCCTGGGCCGGGTGACCGACCTGGAGGGCTTCCTCGCCGACGTGGCCGCCCGCGAGGCCCAGATGCCGACCGGCCTCGACGGCGGCATCGGCATCCCGCACTGCCGCAGCGAACACGTCACCGAGCCGACGCTCGCCTTCGGGCGCAGCTCGGCCGGGATCGACTTCGGCGCGGCGGACGGACCCGCCGACCTGATCTTCCTGATCGCCGCACCGGCCGGCGCGGACGACGCCCACCTGACGATCCTGTCCTCCCTGGCGCGGCAGCTGATGAACACCGAGTTCACGGACGCGCTGCGGTCCGCCGAAAGCGCGCAGGACGCGGCGGCGCTGATCCGCGGGGACCAGGAGCCGGCCGACGGCTCCACCGAAGACTCCGTTGCGGCATCGGCGGCGGCCTCCGCCGATGCCGCAACGGCCAGTTCCACGCCCGACGTTCCCGAGGCCCCCTTCCGGATCGTCGCCGTCACCTCCTGCCCGACCGGTATCGCCCACACCTACATGGCGGCCGAATCGCTGGAGAACGCCGGCCGCGAGGCGGGCGTCGAGCTCGTCGTCGAGACGCAGGGCTCGGCCGGTTTCGAGCGGCTCGACCCGGCGGTCATCGCGGCGGCGGACGGTGTGATCTTCGCGCACGACGTCCCCGTACGCGACAAGGACCGCTTCGCCGGCAAGCCCACCGTCGACGTCGGCGTGAAGGCGGGCATCAACCGGCCCGCGGAACTCATCACCGAGGTACGCGGCAAGGCCGCGCGCGGTGAGGTGACGGCGGGCGCGGCCGGGGGCGGTACGCCGGTCGAGCGGGCCGGCGAGTCCGGCGACAGTTACGGCACCAAGCTCCGCAAGTGGCTGATGACCGGCGTGAGTTACATGGTCCCGTTCGTCGCCGCGGGCGGTCTGCTGCTCGCCCTCGGCTTCGCGATCGGCGGCTGGCAGATCGCGAGCGCGCCCTCGGTCATGAAGCACTTCTCCTGGACCGAGATCGACAGCTGGGGCGCCCTGCTCTTCCAGATCGGCGGGGTCGCCTTCGGCTTCCTGGTCCCGGTCCTCGCCGGCTACATCGCGTACGGCATGGCGGACCGGCCAGGTCTCGTCCCCGGCTTCGTGGGCGGCATGATCGCCTTCAACATCAACGCCGGCTTCCTCGGCGGCCTGGTCGCCGGTCTGCTGGCGGGTGCCGTGGTCCTCTCGATCCAGCGGATCAAGATCCCGCCGGTGCTGCGCGGGATCATGCCGGTGGTGGTGATCCCGCTGATCTCCTCGCTGGTCGTCGGCTTCCTGATGTTCGTCGTGATCGGCAAGCCCATCGCCGAGGCCCAGAAGGGCATGACGGACTGGCTGAGCGGCCTCTCCGGCACCAACGCCATCCTGCTCGGCGTCCTCCTCGGCCTGATGATGTGCTTCGACCTCGGCGGCCCGGTCAACAAGGTCGCCTACGCCTTCGCCACCGCCGGGATCGCCGTACAGGACCCGAGTGACTCCGCGATGAAGGTCATGGCCGCCGTGATGGCCGCGGGCATGGTCCCGCCGCTGGGCATGGCGCTGGCGACCACCGTCCGCAAGAAGCTCTTCACCCCGACCGAGCGCGAGAACGGCAAGGCCGCCTGGGTCCTGGGCGCGTCCTTCATCTCCGAGGGCGCGATCCCGTTCGCGGCCGCCGACCCGCTGCGGGTCATCCCGGCCTCGATGGCGGGCGGCGCGGTCACCGGCGCCCTGTCGATGGCCTTCGGCGCCACCCTGCGCGCCCCGCACGGCGGCATCTTCGTGGTCCCGCTGATCGGCAGCCCGTTCCTCTACCTGATCGCCATCGCGGCGGGCGTGTGCGTCACGACCGCCCTGGTCATCGTCCTGAAGAGCGCGCGCAAGCCGGTGCCGGGGGCGACGGCCGCCGGGGCGCCCGCCGCCCAGACGGAGGCCAAGCAGCCGGTCGCCGCATAGCGCCTGCCCCTTTGGGGTCGCTGTGAGGTGTTCACGGCACCTGCGAGATACGTCACGGTCCGGGGCCAAAGTCCCGGACCGTGGTGTCTACTGGACCGCATGCCTGAGCACGTCTCCGTCTACCAGCTGCTGGGTGTGACCCTGCTCGTCCTGGTGGTCGTCGCCTGGACAGCGGGACTGGCCTACATGCTGCGCCACGGCCGCCACGAAGCCGTCACCTGGCGCGTCGACCACGGCCTGCCCGCCTTCCCCCGCCAGCGACCGGCCGCGCCCGGCCATGAGAGCGTCCGGCTGACACCGGCGGAGGAGGACGCCTTCGCCGGTCTGGTGCGACAGCTCAGCGGCGGCCGCTGAGCCCGAACCGCTCGCCGGTTCAGGACAGGTGCGCCGCGCGCCGCTCCATCGCCTCGCGGGCCGCGTCCTCGGTGACGTAGACCTCGCACATGTGCCGTCCGTCGGGCGTCGCGGTGTGCTCGACCTCCCACAGGGAGACCTCGGCTCCGTCGCGCAGCAGGAACGCGTGCTCGTACAGCGAGAAGCCCAGCCCCGCGCGTCCCGCCCGGCACGGCCGCCCGAACGCCTGCGTGATCTGGTGGGCGAACGCCTGCGTCAGCAGCGCGGCCGTCTCCGGGCCCGGCCGGTCCGTGTTCTCCGCGCGGCGCAGCAGCCGGCGCGCGTGGTCCGCCGAGTCGTCCGGGACATAGGCGTGCCGCGGCTGCTGCACGGGCGCGAGCTGCACCGTCACCGGCAGCTCGAAGTCAGGGGTGTCCGGCGGCAACGGCAGCCGCATGGTCGCCGCACGCAGCTCCTCCTCGTCGACGTACACCTCGTGCTGCGGGACGCTGTCCCGCGCGGTGTTGTGCACGAGCTCCCACAGAGTGAGCGCCGAGCCGTCGGAGAGCAGCCAGGTGTGCCGGTACGTCTCCCGGTGCAGCCCCGCGCTGTGGTGCGCGGAGTGCAGCGAACTGTCGTGCGCCAGCGCGCAGTCCAGGCGCCGGATCGTCTCGTCGGGCAGTTCGAAGGAGTTCAGGGCACGACCGAGGAGCCGCGCGAGGTGCTCCTCCGGAGACTCGGGCGACTCGGGTGGTTCGTACGCTGCCGTCTCGTACGGAACGCTCAAGGTTTCTCCCGGCGTTGCTGCATGTCACCTTGTGGGTGCATACCGTAGCCCCTCGGTCGGACATCATGTCCGGGAACCGAGAAAACGTACGCCCGGAAAACGCCCGAGCCGCGCAGGAAGTTCCCACGCGGCCCGACGAACCGTCAAAAACCCCCGGTCAGAGGGTGCTTGCGGCGATCATGACGTACCGGTGGCGCTGCCCGCGACCCACTCGTTCCACGACATGTTCCAGCCGTTGAGTCCGTTGTCGGGCGCCACCGTCTTGTCGGGGGAGTTCTTCACGATCACCACGTCCCCGATCAGCGAGTTGT
Organism: Streptomyces sp. SAI-135; assembly: GCF_029893805.1. Taxonomy (NCBI): domain Bacteria; kingdom Bacillati; phylum Actinomycetota; class Actinomycetes; order Kitasatosporales; family Streptomycetaceae; genus Streptomyces; species Streptomyces sp. SAI-135. Next base: position 4,066,701 of record NZ_JARXYP010000002.1, on the reverse strand, counting down.
CGTAGAACCACTTGGCCGGGGTGTCCGCCCGTCCGCCCTTGACGTCCCGCAGGCCGACGCAGCCGTGGCTGGTGCCGGTGCGCCCGAAGGGCGGATTGCCCTGGTTGTACCAGTAATTACCGTGGATGAAGGTCCCCGACTGCGTCAGCCGCATGGCGTCCGGGACATCGGGGATGTCGTAGGCGTTGGCCAGCGCGACCGTCCGGCTGTCCATCCGGATCTTCTTGTACTTCTCGGAGATCACCATCTGCCCGTTGTAGGTGGTGAACTCCGGGCTGCCCGTGGAGATCGGCACGGTCTTGACGGTCGTCCCGTCCCGTACGACCTTCATGGTCTGCGTGTCGGCGTCCACGGTGGACACCTGCGAGCGCCCGATCGTGAAGCTGACGGTCTTCTCCTGCACACCGGTGACGCCGTTCGCCCCCTCGACCCCGTCCAGGTCGATCTTCATCGTGACCTTGGAGCCGGCCTTCCAGTACTGCTCGGGCCGGAAGTCGAGCCGCTGCGTCCCGAACCAGTGCCCGACCACCTGCTGCCCACTGCTGGAGCTGACGGTGATGTGCGACTGCACGGCCTTCTTGTCGCTGATCGCCTTGTCGAAGGTGAACGACACCGGCATCCCCACACCGACCGTCGTCCCGTCGTCCGGCGTGTACGTGCCGATGAAGCTGTTCGCCTTGGAGACGGTGGTGAAGACGGACTTCGCGGTCACGGCCTTGCCGTCCGCGTCCTTCGCCGTCGCGGCTATCTCGTACTTCGTCCCCCGCTCGAGCTGCTCCTCGGGCTTCCATCCCTTCCCGCCCGCGGTCAGCGCCCCCGGTACCTCCTGGCCCGTGCCCGCCACGGTCATCTTCACCCCGGTCAGCGTGCCGTCGCTGACCTTCACGCCGGTCCTGTTGATGGACGCCCCCGTCGATCCGTTCCTGGCGGAGATGACGATTTGCGCCGCGGAGGTCTTCGCGGGGTCCTTGCCGCCCTTGCCCTCGCTCTTGGCGTCGGAGTCGCCTCCGCACGCGGTGAGGGTGAGGGCGCCGACCATCAGGACGGCACAGGCCCCCAGTGCGCGCCGAGCTGCTATGTCGGGCGTTGTCACGGGCTGCTCCAGATTCGTGTGATGTGCGTTGTCCGCTCCACTCCGTGAAGAAAGAGGGACCCGGGCCCCGACCGGGTTCCCTGCGAGCGCGACGAATGCCATCACGTGACAGAACCCGGACAGAATGTCGGGGTTGCCGGGCGGGTGCGGGTGCGGGTGCGGGTGCGGGTGCGGGTGCGGGTGCGGGCCGGTGGGGTGGTCGCGCAGTTCCCCGCGCCCCTGAGGGGCGTAGCCCGGCCGCGGACACCCACGTCACCCGCCCCCGTACAACTCCCGATGACTCGGCCACGTCCCCCCTGCCCCGTCCACCGACTCCGCCGCCCGCACCGCCCGCACAATGGCCCGCGTGACGACATCCGCCCCCGCCGCCAGCACCGCGTTCAGGGCGAGTGGATCCTCCGCGTCGAGCGGCCGCGCCCCCGTGGACAGGGCGAACACCGTGTCCCCGTCGTGCAGCAGGTGCACCGGCCGCACGGCACGCGCGATGCCGTCGTGCGCGGTGCCGGCCACCTTCTGGGCCTGCGCCTTCGACAGCTCCGCGTCGGTGGCCACCACGGCGAGCGTGGTGTTCAGCGGGGGCGCCGCACTGCTCGCCGCGGTCTCGGTGAGCCGCCGCAGCGCCGCCTCGTGCACCCGCTCCTCCGGATACCGCACCCGCCCCTCGAACAACTCCCCGTACAGCGCCCCCGTCCCCGGATCCACCACAGCCCCCGCCGCGTTGGCCACCACCAGCGCCGCCACGGTGATCCCCGAGGGGAGCACGACACTCGCCGTCCCCACCCCGCCCTTCATCGCCCCGACCGCGGCCCCCGTCCCCGCTCCCACACACCCCTGCGGCACCTCCGCGCCGACGGCACTCGCCGCGGCTGCCTCGACGGCGGCCTGTCCGGTCGCCGCGTCCGGCCGGGCCCGGAAGTCGCCGCCCCGCCCGAGGTCGAAGACACAGGCGGCGGGCACGACCGGCACCACGTGGGAGGGGTCGGGTCCGACCCGCACCCCCCGCCCCTGCTCCTCCAGCCAGGCCATCACCCCGGAGGCCGCGTCCAGCCCGTACGCGCTGCCCCCGGTCAGCACGATCGCCTCGACCTTCTGCACCAGGTTGCGCGGGTCGAGCGCGTCGGTCTCCTTGGTGCCGGGGCCTCCGCCGCGCACGTCCACCGCGGCGACGGCCCCGCCCTCCGGGGCGAGCACGACGGTGGTGCCGGTGAGCCAACCGTCGCCGGTGCGCGTCGCGTGCCCCACGCGCACCCCGGCGACATCCGTCAGAGCGTCAACTGTCATGGGACCAGTCTCGTCCAGGCACCGCCTCGACCCGCCGTGGTCACGCGCTCGCGCGATCACGCCACCCGGGCCGGCTCCTCGGGCTCCCGAGCCGCCGTTCGCGCGGTCAGCGTCGTCCCCGTCACCACGGCCAGCGCCGCCACGATGCCCGCCGCGAGCACCGCCCAGTCGCCCAGGAAGGTGCAGCAGATCACCAGCAACGCCGTGACCGGCAGGACCAGTTGCTGCGCGATGCCCACCTTGAAGTACCGCGAGTGCAGGAGCCAGACGGTGAGCAGGTAGAGCGAGGTCGGCAGGGTCACCGCGGAAGACGCGGCCAGGGTCGAGATGTGCGCCTTGCCGACGGCCTGCTCCACGGCCACCTCCAGCCCCGCCCCGATCGCGGCGGCCGAGGCGAACACCAGGTAGTGGCCGTAGCCCCACAGGAACGCCTGGCGGTTGGAGCGCAGATGGCCGTGGATGGGCACCACGAAGTAGATCCACCAGGCGGCGAAGATGATCAGGAGTCCGCCCGCAGCGATGGGCAGCAGCTCGTCCAGCGCGTCGTTCTCGTCGATGCCGGACTTCACGGCGACCGTCGCGGCGGCGATCGTCTCGCCGAGCACGATGATCGTGAACAGCCCGTAGCGTTCGGCGATGTGGTGCGGATGCCATGTCGTCGGATGGTCCCGCTCGGCGAAGGGCGGCACGCACATCTCCAGCACCGCCATCACCAGGAACACCCAGGGCCGCCCGCCCTCGGGCAGCACGACCAGCCCCATCCAGCCGACCTGGCACAGCAGCACGCCGAACGCGTACCGCAGGGCCATCGTCCGCTCCGCGCCCTCCGTCGAACGCGCCACCCGCAGCCACTGCGCGATCAGCGCGAGCCGCATGATCACATAGCCCACCAGCACGGCCAGGAACTCGTGGTCCTCGAACGCCCTGGACACCCCGGCCGCCAGCACCAGGACGCCGGCGATCTGGACCAGGGTGACGACCCGGTACAGCGCGTCGTCGTTGTCGTACGCCGAGGCGAACCAGGTGAAGTTCATCCACGCCCACCAGATGGCGAAGAAGAGCATCGCGTAGTTGAGGATCCCCTCGCCGGCGTGCCCCTCGGCCACGGCGTGCACCAGGGCCGCGCCCGCCTGGGCGATGGCCACGACGAAGCAGAGGTCGAAGAAGAGCTCCAGCGGCGAGGCGACCCGATGGGCCTCGTCCCGGCCGCGGGCGGTGAGTCTGCGCAGCGGGCTGCGCGTCGGACTGGACGTCATGGAGCCAAGCACAGCAGATACCGTCCGGAAACGCTTGTGGACCCCCCACCGGCGTCGGCGGACCGGGAGGCCGGGCCGGGACCGGGGCGGGTGACCGCTCCCGCCGAGGGCCCGCGGCGGGGCCGTACCCTGGATCCATGAGTAGCGCCCCCCGCCCCGAACCCCGCGAGCCGAAGCCCGCGCTGGTCTTCGACGATCCGCTGGACCAGCAGTCCTCGGACGACACCGACCGGGGCTGGGGCGACCGGCCGCGCACCGACGGCGACAGCGCGGCCGACCTGAAGCGCTTCCTCGACGAGAAGCCGCCCCACCACCTCTGAGCGCGCGGCGCGGCCCGGCCCGCTAGCGCCCGTCGTGGCCCGAGCCCCGCTGCGCGACCAGTGCGTCGCGGATCTCCTTGAGGACCTCCAGCTCGGTCACCTCGATGACCTCGTGCGTGCCCTCCTTCGCCTTGCGGCGGGCCTCCACCCGGGCCAGGTACTTCGACATCGGCAGGACCATCAGGAAGTAGACGACGGCCGCGGTGATCACGAAGCTGAGCGTGGCGCCGAGGACCGAGCCCCACCGGATCGGGATGCCGCTCACGACGGTGCCGTCCGCCGTGACCTTGCACGGGTCCTGCAGACACGAGCTGTAGCTGTCGAGGTTCTTGGTGCCGATGGCTCCGACCAGCGGGTTGATGATCCCCTTCACCACCGAGTTGACGATGTTGGTGAAGGCGGCGCCGATGACCACCGCGACTGCCAGATCGACGACGTTCCCGCGCATCAGGAAGGCCTTGAAGCCCTCCCAGACGCTCGGCTTCTTCTCGCTCACCTAGAGGCCTCTTCTCGCACGCACAGGTTGTGGAACAAACAGCTCCGCAACCTACGTCAACCCGAGGTGACCCTGTCCAATTGGGTAGCTCGAAAGGGCGACTTGACGCCACCCGCCGCAACAGAAGGACCGCACCGCTCAACACAGCGTCACCGCCAGCCGTGCCGTCGCGCTCGCGCCCGCGAGACGGGCCGCCGTCGACCGCGGCACCGAGAGCACGACCAGCGCCCCGCCCTCGGTCACCCCGTCCAGCGGTTCCGGGACCTTCGTCACCCGTGCCCCGCGCGCCACCACCCGGGCCTCGCCGCCCGGCGCCGACTCCTCGGCGGCGATGATGTCCACCCGGTCCCCGGGCCGCAGCAGCCGGACCGTCGCGCCGTCGGCGATCCGCACCGGCGCCGACACGTTCTCCACAGCACGGCGCTCACGCACGGGCTCCGCCGCGGGATGCCCCCGTGCCCCGTCGGCGCCTCGCGGGCCGGCCGCCACCAACGCGGCCGCGGTGACCGCAAGGCCGAGGGCCACGGCACGCCTGCGGTGCCGGACGAACCGTCGCAGCAGACCCTGTCCGCCGCGCACCCGTACCGGAGCGAAGTGCGGGACCTCGCAGGTCGGGGGAGCGTCGGTGCCGGGCGGGCACGGAACGAGGGGAGAGGGCGAGGGAGCGAAGGACATGAGGACCACCACCAGTGACGGGACAACGGCTTGCGCTGCCACGATGAGGCTTCGCGCCGCATCCCGCCGAGACCGGTGGACCACCGGCCGATTGTGGACAACTCCCTCACCCGAAGGAGAACGTCCGCGCCCGTCAGGGCAGTTCGAACCCCGGGTTCATCCCGCCCAGCGCGTTCGCGCACAGGCAGTCCCGCTCCCCGTTCGCGGGCAGCGCCGCCACGGCGTCGAACAGCACGCCCCGCAGCCGGTCCACGTTCGCCGCGAACACCCGCAGCACCTCGTCGTGCGAGACGCCCTCACCGGTCTCGGCGCCCGCGTCCAGGTCGGTGACCAGGGTCAACGACGTGTAGCAGAGCTCCAGTTCACGGGCGAGGGACGCCTCCGGGTGACCGGTCATGCCCACCACCGACCAGCCCTGCGCCTGGTGCCACAGCGACTCGGCGCGGGTCGAGAAGCGCGGCCCCTCGACCACGACCAGCGTGCCGCCGTCCACGGCCTCCCAGTCCCGCCCCCGGGCCGCCTTCAGCGCGGCCGCCCGGCCGACGGGGCAGTACGGGTCGGCCAGGGACACGTGCACCACGTTCGGCACGGTGCCGTCCGGCAGCGGCAGCCCGTCGAAGTACGTAGCGGCCCGGGACTTCGTACGGTCGACCAGCTGGTCCGGTACGAGCAGCGTGCCCGGTCCGTACTCGGGGCGCAGTCCGCCCACCGCACAGGGCCCGAGGACCTGCCGTGCGCCCACCGACCTGAGCGCCCACAGATTGGCGCGGTAGTTGATCCGGTGGGGCGGCAGATGGTGGCCGCGTCCGTGCCGGGGCAGGAAGGCGACCCGCCGGCCGGCGACCTCGCCGAGGAAGAGGGAGTCGCTGGGCGGACCGTAGGGGGTGTCCACCTGGACCTCGGTCACGTCCTCGAGGAACGAGTAGAAGCCCGAGCCGCCGATTACGCCGATCTCTGCGTTCGCCATGACCAGCACAGTATCCGGCCCGGAAACCCCGCGGCCGCCGGGCTCGGGAAACACCGAAGACCCTGCCGTCGAACGACGGCAGGGCCCCGGAGGTGAGACCTATGCGGCGGAGCTGCTGCTGGACGAGGTGCCCGAGCTCGACGACTTCGTGTCCGAGGAGGACGACTTCGACTCGGACGACGACGAGGTGGACGTCGACGCCTTCGACGACGCCGGCGAGCTGCTCGACGAGGAGCCGCGGCTGTCGTTGCGGTAGAAGCCGGAGCCCTTGAAGACGATGCCGACCGCGGAGAACACCTTCTTGAGGCGGCCCTGGCAGTTCGGGCACTCGGTCAGAGCGTCGTCGGTGAACTTCTGCACCGCCTCGAGGCCCTCGCCGCACTCGGTGCACTGGTACTGGTAGGTCGGCACTGTCTTCCTCCTGGCACTCTCACTCAATGAGTGCTAACGAGGGTCCATAGTGACGTATTCCCGAGGATCAGTCCACTGCCACCGGCACTCGGTGACCCATGCCACGTGCGACCGTCCGGCCGCCGGGCCGTGCCGCGAGGCGTGAGCGCAGGGCCACCAGGGTCGCCAGGGCGAGCAGGGTGCCGCCCATCGGCACCAGGAACCCGGCGCCGCTCCAGAAGCGGTCCTCCAGCTGTCCGGCGATCGTGACGGCGGCCGCCTGGCCGAGCGCCACCGCTCCGGTGAGCCAGGTGAAGGCCTCGGTGCGGGCGCCGGCCGGGACCAGGTTCTCGACCAGGGTGTAGCCGGTGATCAGGGCGGGCGCGATGCACATGCCGACCAGGAGGCCGAGGCCGGCCAGCACGAGCACCGAGTGCGCGGCCCACAGGCCTGAGGCCGTCAGGGCGAGGGCGCCGTAGCCGACCAGGAGGCGCCGCTGCGGGGCCACCTTCCAGGCGATGGCTCCGCAGACCAGTCCCGAGAGCATGTTGCCCGCGGCGAAGACCCCGTACAGGACGCCGTTCAGGCCGGGCTCGCCGATCGACTCGCTGAACGCGGCGAGCGAGACCTGCATGCCGCCGAAGACGGATCCGATGCCGAGGAAGGTCACGATCAGGACCCGCACCCCTGGGACGCGCAGCGCCGAGGTGTGCGCCACGCGTGCGTGCCCGGCGGCCGCGGTGACCGTCGGCTGGGTGCTCTTCTGCGCGGCGAACAACAGACCGCCCAGCAGCGTCAGCGACGCCTCCGTCAGCAGGCCCGCGGCGGGATGGACGGCGGTGCACAGAGCGGTGGCCAGCAGCGGGCCGAAGACGAAGGTCAGCTCGTCCGTGACGGACTCGAAGGCCGCCGCCGTGGTCATCAGGGGGGAGTCCTGGAGCCTGACGCCCCAGCGGGCGCGGACCATGGGCCCGATCTGCGGCACCGAGGCGCCGGTGGGCACGGCCGCGGCGAACAACGCCCACAGGGGCGCGTGCGCGAGGGCCAGGGCGGTCAGGGACAGTCCCGCCAGCGTGTGCAGCAGGACGCCGGGGATCAGCACGGCGCGCTGCCCGTGGCGGTCGGCGAGACGGCCGCTCCAGGGCGCGAACAGCGCCATGGAGACGCCGGTGACGGCCGCGACGGCGCCCGCCGCGCCGTAGGAGCCGGTGGTGTGCTGCACGAGCAGCACGAGGGAGAGGGTGAGCATCGCGAACGGCTGGCGTGCCGCGAAGCCGGGGAGCAGGAACGTCCAGGCGCCGCGGGTGCGCAGCAGCTGCCCGTATCCCGGGCGGGAGGAGGTGACCGTGGATGCCACGGCCCGTGCCTTTCTGCCGCCTGGTAGCGCGCCTGTGCGGGGGCGCCGAGAGCTGTCCTCTTGCGCGGACTGCGGTAGATGCCGGGGACCGCTCTCAGGGACGTCCCGGCCGCCATACGGTCGCGCCAGCTCTGCGTCAGGCAGAGTTGGTTCGATCAGGGGTCGGCGACCATCGTACAGGGGGCGCGTAACACACCCTTAACGTGTGCCGTCGGCCCCGCCCGTGCCCAGCCAGTCGGCCAGCTTGCCGCCGTGGCCCACCGCGCGCAGCCGTCGTTCGGCGGCGTCGCGGACCGGGTCGGTGGCGACGACGAGCAGTTCGTCCCCGCGCCGCAGCACGGTAGTGGGCAGCGGGACGAACGATTTTTCATCACGGACCACGAGGGTGACCGCGGCACCGGCCGGCAGCCGCAGCTCGTTGACCTCGACGCCGTGCATCCGGGACCCCTCGGGGATCGCGACGGACAGCAGGTGCCCGCGCAGCCGCTCCAGGGGCGCCGACTCGATCCCGAGGTCGGCGGCCTCGGAGTCGCCGCCCAGGCGCAGCGTGCGCGCCAGCCAGGGCAGGGTCGGGCCCTGCACGAGGGTGTAGACGACGACCAGGACGAAGACGATGTTGAAGACGCGACGGCTGCCCTCGATGCCGCTCACCATCGGGATCGTCGCCAGGATGATGGGGACGGCACCGCGCAGTCCCGCCCAGGACATCAGCGTCTGCTCCTGCCACGGCACCCGGAACGGCGTCAGGCACAGCACGACGCTCAGCGGTCGCGCCACCATGGTCAGCACCAGCCCTATGACGAGCCCGGGCAGGACGTCGTCGCCCAGCTCGTGCGGGGTGACCAGCAGGCCGAGCAGCACGAACATGCCGATCTGGGCGATCCAGCCGAGCCCGTCGGCGAAACCGCGGGTGGCCGGCCAGTGCGGCAGCTTGGCGTTGCCCATCGCCATGGAGGCCAGATAGACGGCGAGGAACCCGCTGCCGTGCGCCAGCGCGCCCGCCGCGTACGCCGTGACGGCGATCGCCATGACCGCGATCGGGTAGAGGCCGGAGGCGGGCAGGGCGACGTGCCGGAGGCCCCAGGAGCCCAGCCAGCCCACCGCGATGCCGATGGCGGCACCGATGGCCAGCTCCAGGGTTATCTCGGCGATCAGCGTGTACCAGTGCTCGACCGGACCGGTCTGGGAGAAGGCGACCACCAGGATGACCACCGGGGCGTCGTTGAAGCCCGACTCGGCCTCCAGGGTGCCCGTCACGCGCGCGGGCAGGGGGATCCTGCGCAGCACCGAGAAGACCGCCGCCGCGTCCGTCGAGGAGACGACCGCGCCGATGATGAGCGCCTGGCGCCACTCGAGGCCGATCAGGTAGTGCGCGGCCGTCGCCGTGACCCCGACGCTCACCGCGACCCCGCCCAGCGCCAGCACCGTGGCGGCCGGCAGGGCCGGCTTGATCTCCTTCCACTTCGTGCCGAGGCCGCCCTCGGCCAGGATCACGACCAGGGCCGCGTACCCGATGACCTGGGTCAGCTCGGCGTTGTCGAAGTGGATGTCGCCGATGCCGTCCTGGCCCATGGCGATGCCGATCCCCAGGTACACGAGCAGGCTGGGGAGCCCGCTGCGCGAGGAGATCCGGACCGCTGCCACGGCGACGAGCAGGACGAGCGAGCAGACGAGCAGGAGCTGGTTGAGATGGTGGACAGTCAGCGGCCGTTCCCTTCCCTGGCTCACCCGCATCACGCGCGCGTGAGCTCACGTACATAGGACACGAAGCGGGGCAGCCACGCATCCAAGTACTTCGTTACCTTACCTAACTCTTGACGATTTCTTGACGCTTCGCGAGGCGAGATCGAACGCTCGTCCGCGTTTGATCCCGACTCCGCGTCAAGTCCCCCTGGGCCCTGCGCCTATGGTTGCTCCTGCGCTCAGTCAAAAGCACAGCCCGCCCTGCCGCTCGCGTTAGGACAGCAAGGACAGCGATGCCCCCCACCACCACCGCCTCATCGGGTCAGCAGCCCGGCAAGTCCGGCAGGAAGAAGGGGCGCAGAGCCCGCCTGATCGTTCTCGTCCTCGTACTGGCCGTCGTCGGCGCGCTCGCCTTCGGCGGGTACTGGACGGTGAGCACCGTCCGGGCATCCTTCCCGCAGACCAAGGGCTCGATCGAGCTGGAGGGCCTGTCGGGCCCCGTCGACGTCAAGCGCGACAGTTACGGCATCCCGCAGATCTACGCCTCCTCCGACGCGGACCTGTTCATGGCGCAGGGCTACGTCCAGGCGCAGGACCGGTTCTACGAGATGGACGTGCGCCGGCACATGACCTCCGGGCGCCTGTCGGAGATGTTCGGCAAGAGCCAGGTCGAGGACGACGAGTTCCTGCGGACGCTGGGCTGGGACCGGGTCGCGAAGAAGGAGTACGACACCAAGCTGTCGGCCTCCACCAAGAAGTACCTCCAGGCCTACGCCAAGGGGGTCAACGCCTACCTCCAGGGCAGGAGCGGCAAGGAGATCTCCCTGGAGTACGCGGCGCTCGGCTTCGAGAACGACTACAAGCCCGCGAAGTGGACCCCGGTCGACTCGGTCGCGTGGCTGAAGGCGATGGCCTGGGACCTGCGCGGCAACATGCAGGACGAGATCGACCGCGCCCTGATGACCAGCCGCCTCGGCCCGAAGCAGATCGCCGAGCTGTACCCGGAGTACCCGTACAGCCGCAACCAGGCGATCGTCCAGGAGGGCCAGTACGACGAGCTGACCCAGACCTTCGAGCAGAACGGCAGCTCGCAGGAGAACGGCCTGTCCGGCACGGGCACGTCGACGGGCGGCACGGGAACGTCCACCAGCGGCACCGGCACCTCCACGGGCGGCACCGGAACGTCCGCCGGAGGCACCGGGACGGGCACGTCGGCCTCGTCCTCGACCGCCTCGGCCCTCCAGAGCCAGCTCTCGGGCCTCTACGACGTCCTGGACGACGTCCCGACGGCCGTCGGCGTCAACGGCCAGGGCATCGGCTCCAACTCCTGGGTCGTCGCGGGCTCGCACACCATCACCGGCAAGCCCCTGCTCGCCAACGACCCGCACCTGTCCGCCTCGCTGCCGTCGGTCTGGTACCAGATGGGCCTGCACTGCCGGACCGTCTCCAGCAAGTGCCAGTACGACGTCTCCGGCTACACCTTCGCGGGCATGCCCGGCGTGGTCATCGGCCACAACGCGAAGATCGCCTGGGGCATGACCAACTCCGGCGTCGACGTCACCGACCTCTACCTGGAGAAGCTCTCCGGCGACGGCTACCTCTACGACGGCAAGACCAAGCCCTTCACCACGCGCGAGGAGACCATCAAGGTCGCCGGCGGCGCGTCCAAGAAGATCGTCGTCCGTGAGACGAACAACGGCCCCCTGCTCTCCGACCGCTACGACGAACTCGTGAAGGTCGGCAAGAAGGCCACCGTCGACAACGCCGCCCCCGACCGCGGCGACGGCTACGGCGTCGCCCTGCGCTGGACCGCGCTCGACCCCGGCACCACCATGGACGCCGTGTTCGCGATGGACAAGGCGTCGAACTGGAACGAGTTCCGCGAGGCGGCGGCCCTGTTCGACGTGCCCTCGCAGAATCTGGTCTACGCCGACTCCGAGAACATCGGCTACACGCTGCCCGGCCGCATCCCGATCCGTGCCAAGGGCCACACCGGCGCCATCCCGGCCCCGGGCTGGGACCCCAGGTACGCCTGGACCGGCAAGTACATCGAGCAGGACGAGTTGCCCTACGAGTACAACCCGGAGCGCGGCTACATCGTCACCGCCAACCAGGCCGTGATCGACAAGGACAAGTACCCCTACACGCTCACCGCGGACTGGGGCTACGGCACCCGCAGCCAGCGCATCACCGACCTGATCGAGCAGAAGATCAAGGGCGGCGGCAAGATCTCCACCGACGACATGCGCCAGATGCAGCTCGACAACAGCAGCGAGATCGCCAAGCTGCTGGTGCCCAAGCTGCTGAAGATCGACGTCGCGGACAAGGACGTGCGTCAGGCGCAGGAGCTCCTGGAGGGCTGGGACTACACCCAGGACGCCGACTCGGCCGCGGCCGCCTACTTCAACGCCGTCTGGCGCAACATCCTCAAGCTCGCCTTCGGCAACAAGCTGCCCAAGGAGCTGCGGGTCAAGGGCCAGTGCCTGTGGGTCGACCCGATCAACACCACCGGGCCAGCCGACCAGACGGACAAGGTCCGCGAGTGCGGCCAGCGCGACGCCGACCAGGCGCAGCCCGACGGCGGCGACCGCTGGTTCGAGGTCGTGCGCAAGCTCATGGACGACGAGAACAGCGACTGGTGGAAGACCCCCAAGGGCGTCGGCGACCGTCGCGAGGCCACCAACCGCGACGAGCTGTTCAAGCGCGCCATGGTCGACGCCCGCTGGGAGCTGACCGCCAAGCTCGGCAAGGACATCGACACCTGGAGCTGGGGCAGGCTGCACCGCCTGTTCCTGAAGAACCAGACCATGGGCGTGGAGGGCCCCGGCTTCCTCCAGTACATGCTCAACCGCGGCCCCTGGAAGCTCAGCGGCGGTGAGGCGACGGTCAACGCGACCGGCTGGAACGCCGCGGGCGGCTACGGCGTCGTCTGGGTGCCGTCGATGCGCATGGTGGTCAACCTCGGCGACCTCGACAAGTCGAAGTGGATCAACCTCACCGGGGCCTCCGGGCACGCCTACAGCGCGCACTACACCGACCAGACCGGCAAGTGGGTCAAGGGCGAGCTGCTGGACTGGTCGTTCTCGGACGAGGCCGTCGACAAGAGCACGTCCGACACCCTGGTCCTCAAGCCGTAAGGCCGAGGAAAGGGCCCCTCCACGCGCGCGTGAAGGGGCCCTTTCTCATTCCCGGTCCTGTCTCATTCCCGGTCCTGGAAGCGGCGCACGCCCGACGGCGTGACCACCGCGTGCACGGGGCGGTCGTGCTCCTCCTCCGGGACATGCGCGACGACCTCGGAGTCGTACAGGAGCACCACCAGCGCCGGTCGTGCGCCCGCGCGCTCCAGGCGGGCGAGCACCCGGTCGTACGACCCCCCGCCGCGCCCCAGGCGCATCCCGCGCCCGTCCACCGCGAGGCCGGGCAGCAGGACGACGTCGGCGCCGGTCACCGCGTCCGGGCCCAGACGCTCGCCGGAGGGCTCGAAAAGGGCCATCTTTCCGCCGTGCTGGACCCGCGCGAGGGAGCCCTCGCCGGTGTAGGCGCCCCAGTCCAGGTCGTTGTCCGGCAGGAGCGCCGGGAGCAGGACGCGCACGCCCCGGTCGCGCAGCGCGTCCAGGAGCGCGAGCGTGCCGGGCTCGCTCCCGACGGAGACGTACGCCGCCACCGTGCGCGCACGCGCCAGCTCGGGCAGCCCGAGGGGCCCGGCCGGCCAGCGCGGAAGCCGCTTCCCGCACGTCATCGGCCGTCAACCTGTTCCTCACCGCCAGGTACCCTCGTCGCAACGTTCGCTTGTCAAACTCGGTGGGACGTCCGACATGACTCAAAGTCTGCACCCGTACCCTTTCAATACGCTCATATAAGAGCTTATTAACCGGAGCCCCAGATTCCAGGCAAAGGCACCGGATAGGGTGCGGACATGACTCAGGCGCACCCTCGGATCAGCAAGGCTGTCATTCCGGCAGCAGGGCTCGGCACCCGCTTCCTGCCGGCAACCAAGGCCACTCCCAAGGAGATGCTGCCGGTGGTCGACAAGCCGGCGATCCAGTACGTGGTCGAGGAGGCCGTCTCGGCGGGTCTCGACGACGTCCTCATGATCACGGGACGCAACAAGCGCCCCCTCGAGGACCACTTCGACCGCAACTACGAGCTCGAGTCCGCCCTCCAGAAGAAGGGCGACGCCGGCCGGCTCGCGAAGGTCCAGGAGTCCAGCGACCTCGCCACCATGCACTACGTGCGCCAGGGCGACCCCCGCGGCCTCGGCCACGCCGTCCTGTGCGCGGCCCCCCACGTGGGCCACGAGCCCTTCGCCGTCCTCCTCGGCGACGACCTGATCGACGCCCGCGACCCCCTGCTCCAGCGGATGATCGAGGTCCAGGAGCAGCACGGCGGCAGCGTCATCGCGCTGATGGAGGTCGCGCCCGAGCAGATCCACCTCTACGGCTGTGCCGTCGTCGAGGAGACCGAGGACGGCGACGTCGTCAGGGTGAGCGGCCTCGTCGAGAAGCCGGAAGCGGCCGACGCCCCGTCGAACTACGCGGTCATCGGCCGCTACGTCCTCGACCCGCACATCTTCGACATACTCCGCAGGACCGAGCCGGGCCGGGGCAACGAGATCCAGCTCACCGACGCCCTCCAGCAGCTCGCACAGGACGAGAAGGTGGGCGGCCCGGTGCACGGCGTCGTCTTCAAGGGCCGCCGCTATGACACCGGCGACCGCGGCGACTATCTGCGTGCCATTGTCAGACTCGCGTGCGAACGTGAAGACCTGGGCCCGGACTTCCGGACCTGGCTTCGCAGTTACGTAGCCGAGGAGATGTAGGCATTTGAGCAGCGCCGCGCCCCGCCCCGCCGACCAGGACCACCTCTGGTCGGTGGACGAACACCTGGAGGACATCCTCGCGACCGTCCGCCCCCTGGAGCCCATCGAGCTGCAACTGCTCGACGCCCAGGGCTGCGTCCTGGTCGAGGACGTCACGGTCCCGGTGTCCCTGCCGCCGTTCGACAACAGTTCCATGGACGGGTACGCGGTGCGGGTCGCGGACGTGGCGGGCGCGAGCGAGGAGTTCCCGGCCGTCCTCGACGTCGTCGGGGACGTGGCCGCGGGCCAGGCCGAGCTGCTGCACGTCGGCCCCGGGCAGGCCGCCCGCATCATGACCGGCGCCCCGCTGCCGCCCGGCGCCGAGACCGTCGTCCCCGTCGAATGGACCGACGGGGGCCTCGGCGAGGGCCCGGTGACCGGGATGCGCGCCCGCGCTCTCGCCCCCGAGGGCGCCGAGGGACACGTGCACGTGTACCGGTCCGCCCAGGCACGCGCCCACGTGCGCGCCCAGGGCAGCGACGTCCGGGCCGGCGACCGCGCGCTGGAGGCGGGCACCGTCCTCGGCCCGCCGCAGATCGCCCTGCTCGCCGCGATCGGCCGCGGCACCGTACGCGTGCGCCCGCGCCCGCGCGTGGTCGTCATGTCCACCGGCAGCGAGCTCGTCCAGCCCGACGAGAGCCTCGGCACCGGCCAGATCTACGACTCCAACAGCTTCGCCCTCACCGCGGCCGCCCGGGACGCCGGCGCCATCGCCTACCGGGTGGGCGCCGTCGCCGACGACGCCGAGACCCTGCGCTCCACCATCGAGGACCAGCTCGTCCGCGCCGACCTCATGGTCACCACGGGCGGCGTCAGCGTCGGGGCGTACGACGTCGTCAAGGAGGCCCTGTCCTCCGTCGGCGACGAGGACGAACCGGGTGCCGGCGTCGACTTCCGCAAGCTCGCCATGCAGCCCGGCAAGCCCCAGGGCTTCGGCTCCATCGGCCCCGACCACACCCCGCTGCTCGCCCTGCCGGGCAACCCGGTGTCGTCGTACGTCTCCTTCGAACTGTTCGTCCGTCCCGCGATCCGCACCCTCATGGGCCTCGACGACGTGCACCGGCCGCGGACCAGGGCCACTCTGACCGCGGACAAGGCGCTGACCTCACCCAGGGGCCGCCGGCAGTTCCTGCGCGGTGCGTACGCCGACGGGTCCGTCAGGCCGGTCGGCGGTGCCGGGTCCCATCTGGTGGCCGCGCTCGCACAGGCGGACGCGCTGATCGTCGTACCGGAGGACGTGGAGTCCGTCGAGCCCGGCACCGAGGTCGAAGTGGTCCTGCTCGGCTGAGCACCCCAGGTTGGCGGTACCGTGTCGCGCACAACAGGCCGGACCGGGAGCGCCGCACAACCATGAGTACGCAGGACCGACTGACGCACATCGACGAGGCGGGAGCCGCCCGCATGGTCGATGTCTCCGGCAAGGACGTCACCGCACGCACCGCGCGCGCGAGCGGGCGCGTCCTCGTCTCGCCCCGAGTGATCGAGCTGCTGCGCGGCGAGGGCGTCCCGAAGGGTGACGCCCTGGCCACTGCGCGGATCGCGGGCATCATGGGCGCCAAACGCACCCCGGACCTCATCCCGCTGTGCCACCCGTTGTCGGTGTCCGGTGTGAAACTGGACCTGTCGGTCGCGGACGACGCCGTGGAGATCCTCGCCACCGTCAAGACCACGGACCGCACGGGCGTCGAGATGGAGGCCCTCACCGCGGTCTCCGTCGCCGCGCTCACCGTGATCGACATGGTCAAGGCGGTCGACAAGGGAGCGGTCATCACGGACGTACGGGTCGAGGAGAAGACGGGCGGCAAGTCGGGCGACTGGAGCCGGGCATGACGTATCGCGCTCTGGTGGTCACCGCCTCCAACCGGGCCGCCGCCGGTGTCTACGAGGACAAGGGCGGCCCGCTGGTCGCCGACGGCCTGAGGCGCTTCGGGTTCGCGGTCGACGGGCCGCAGGTCGTCCCCGACGGCGACCCCGTGGAAGCCGCCCTGCGCGCGGGCGTGGAGGCGGCCTACGACGTGATCGTCACCACCGGCGGCACCGGCATCTCGCCCACCGACCGCACGCCCGAGGCGACCCGCGCGGTGATCGACCGCGAGGTGCCGGGCATCGCGGAGGCCATCCGGGCGTTCGGACGGGACAAGGTGCCGACGGCCGCGCTCTCCCGGGGGCTGGCCGGGGTGGCCGGCCGCACGCTGATCGTCAATCTGCCGGGTTCCAGTGGCGGGGTGAAGGACGGACTGGCCGTCCTGGAGCCCCTGTTGATCCACGCCGTCGACCAGATCCGCGGCGGCGACCACCCAAGACCCGGTGCCGGCAGTGGGGGTGCGAGCTGAACAGCCCGTCCTGGCCCGTCGTACTGGCGGACGGCGATGTCGTCCTGAGGCCGATAAAGATGCGCGACCAGCGGGTCTGGCGCGAGGTGAACCGGCGCAACCGGGACTGGCTGCGCCCCTGGGAGGCGACCATTCCGCCGCCCACCCCGAGCGGCCCGATCGCGCACCGGCCGACCTACCGTCAGATGGTCCGGCACCTGAGGTCCGAGGCGAACGCGGGACGGATGCTGCCGTTCGTCATCGAGTACCAGGGCCAGCTGGTCGGGCAGTTGACGGTCGCCGGGATCACCTGGGGCTCGATGTGCTCGGGGCACGTCGGCTACTGGGTGGACCAGTCGGTCGCCGGGCGCGGGGTGATGCCGACCGCTGTGGCGCTTGTCGTGGACCACTGTTTCCGCACCGTTGGTCTGCACCGCATCGAGGTCTGCATTCGCCCCGAGAACATGCCGAGCCGGCGGGTCGTGGAGAAACTCGGATTCCGCGAGGAGGGACTGCGGCCGCGCTATCTCCACATCGACGGGGCCTGGCGGGACCATCTCGTGTTCGCGCTCACCGCGGAAGAGGTGCCCGACGGGTTGCTCCGGCGCTGGCAGCGGGCACGCTCCCGGAGTACGCCCCACGACAATCCCGCATAAGCGTTCGCCGAACCCGGAAATTGAATAAGTGTTCGAAAATGATCGGTGCATGACCGTCTCGGGGCATTGAATTCGCGACTGAGGCGGCCTGCTGATCGGATCGGTCACAAAAAAAGCTCGAAATATCAGCCAGATCGTGCGACACACCGGCGCAATTGGCAGATGGCCTCACGCAAACCCCTCTACCGTGTGAGGCGTGAGCAGCAGCGGCCTCATCTACGCAGTCATTGTCGGGGCCTGGGCCGCCTACTTGGTGCCGATGTGGCTCCGTAGGCAGGACGAGCTGAACGAGGCCCGTCCGACGGAACGCTTCAGCACCGCCATCCGGTTGCTGTCCGGACGGGCGGGCATGGAGCGTCGATACGCCAAGGACCTGCGCGCGCGCTCCGCCGACGAGGGGGAGCACGGCGCCGACGAACCGGACGCCGTCACCGACTCGGTGGACGTCCGGGCCTTCGCCATGCCCCCGACGCGTCCGCAGACCCAGGCGACGGTCCAGCCGCCGGCCTCCGAGCGCCGGGAGGCGCCGCGCGAGCCCGCGCGGGAAGCCGAGCGGGAAACAGGACACGGCGACCCGGCACGCGCGAAAACGAACGCACCCGAACCCGGTGGCGCACCGACGCGGAAGCAGGCGCCCGCGTCCGCCGCCCGGCGCACGGCAGCCGCGGAAGCGGCCGCTGCGCGCGCCCGGCGCACGAAGGTACTCGCACGCCGACGGCGTACGACGGTGATGCTCTTCCTCGCCTTCACCCTCGGCGCGATCGTCGCCGCCGTCGGAGGACTCGCCTTCCTGTGGGCGCCCGGCGTCCCCGCGGTGATGCTCAGCGCGTACATCGCCTACCTGCGCTCCCAGGAACGCCGCCGCTTCGCCTACCAGATGGACCGGCGCCGGGCCGAGGCCGCCGCCCAGCACCTGCGCGAGCGGGCCCGCCAGCCGCGCCGGCGCGCCGCCGTGAGCACCGGCGTGGACGCCGACGAACCGGACGAGGGACCAGGAACGGAGACCGATCCCGGCCTCTCCGCCCTCGCCGCGGACCGGCGCGCCCTCGTCGAGCAGACCGACCACGCCGAGTGGGTCGACCAGCAGCGCGAACGGCAGCGCAGGCCGGGCCACGGGGACAGCTGGGACCCGGTCCCGGTGCCGCTGCCCACGTACGTGACCGCGCCGGTCGCCCCACGGGCCACCGCGGACGTGGACCTCGGCGCGCCGGACGCGTGGAGCTCGGCCCGGTCCAGTGCCGTGGCCCCCGAGCAGTCAGGGCAGGACGCGGCGCCCGTCGCGGAGGACGGGGGAGCGGAGGACGGGTCCGCCGACGCGGAGGACAAGCCCTCCGCGGACGGTCGCACCGACGCCCGCCGCGCCGCGTCCGCCCGCCGGGCACGCGAGCGCGGCCGCACCCCGCTCTTCGACCAGTACGAGGAAGGCGAGCGGCCGCGCGCGGCCAACGAGTGAGTCACGGCCCCGCAATCGCCGCGCCCTGACCAGCCCGGAACGGATTTCCAAGCACCCGGATGGGGATGCTAGAGTTTCACTCGTTGCAAGGGCCTGTGGCGCAGTCCGGTAGCGCACCTCGTTCGCATCGAGGGGGCCAGGGGTTCAAATCCCCTCAGGTCCACGCATCATGAAGACCCGCTCCTGATTCAGGAGCGGGTCTTCTGTCATGTGTACGGGGATCTCACAGCGTCTTCGCGAAGCAGCGGCTGTCTTCGTGGTGGCGGTAGTAGCCGAACTTCACACAGGGTTCGTAGCCGCTGGACGTGTAGAGCGCGATGGCCTCCGGCTGCTTGGTGCCGGTCTCCAGGACCATGCGGGTGCGGCCGGCCGCGCGGGCGTGCTCCTCCAGGGCCGTCAGGATGCGGCGGGCGAGGCCGCGGCCGCGCATCTCCTCGATCACGTACATGCGCTTGAGCTCGGCGTCGCCGTCCAGATTTCCCTCGCCGTTGGCGTCCTGGGCACGCCAGCCGCCGGTGGCGACGGGGCTGTCCCTCTCGTCGTACGCGATCAGGAACACGCCGTTCGGGTGCTCGAAGTCGGTCGGGGCCAGCTCGGTGGCGTCGCCGCCGTCGCCGTAGCGGACGTGGTACTCGGCCTGGACCTGGTCGTTGAGCTTCACGGCGTCGGGGTGGTCGAAGGGGACACGGCGGATCATCATGCCCTCCAGTGTGCCGGTATCGTTCCCGGGTGCTCACTGTGACCTCCGCCAATGTGAACGGGCTGCGCGCCGCCGCGAAGAAGGGCTTCGTGGAATGGCTCGCGGAGACCTCCGCCGACGTGCTCTGCCTCCAGGAGGTGCGCGCCGAGCCGCAGCAGCTGCCCGAGAGCGTCCGTGCTCCCGAGGGCTGGCACGTGGTGCACGCGCCCGCCGCCGCCAAGGGGCGTGCCGGTGTCTCCCTCTACACCCGCCGCGAGCCCGACCGGGTCCGGATCGGCTTCGGTTCGGCCGAGTTCGACACCAGCGGACGCTATGTCGAGGCCGACCTGCCCGGCGTCACCGTCGCCTCCCTCTACCTGCCCTCCGGCGAGGTCGGCACCGAGCGGCAGGACGAGAAGGTCCGCTTCATGGACGAGTTCCTCGTGCACCTGAAGGGACTGCGCGAGCGCGCCGCCGCCGACGGCCGCGAAGTCGTCGTCTGCGGCGACTGGAACATCGCCCACCAGCAGGCCGACCTCAAGAACTGGCGCGCCAACCAGAAGAGCTCCGGCTTCCTGCCGGAGGAACGGGCATGGCTGAGCCGGGTCCTCGACGAGACCGACGGGGGGTACGTCGACGTCGTGCGCGCGCTGCATCCGGATGTGACGGGGCCGTACTCCTGGTGGTCGTACCGGGGGCGGGCGTTCGACAACGACACGGGATGGCGCATCGACTACCACGTCTCGACGCCGGGGCTCGCCGCGAAGGCCGTCAAGGGATACGTCGAGCGCGCCGCCACGCACGCCGAGCGCTGGTCGGACCATGCTCCGGTGACGGTCGTCTATGACCTCTAGTCCCGCTTCCGCAACCGTCGGTCCAGGGCCAGGGAGAGTTCCGCCTCGACCACGCTCCGGGCCAGGGGGCGCAGGCGGTGGAGGTCGGGTTCGGTGGCGTGGCGCAGGACCAGGTCGGCGAACATCTCCGCGAGGTCGTCCACGTGTTCGCGGACGCGTTTGCCGGCGGCCAGGACCTCTCCGAGGGGGATGCCCTCGCGGACCAGTTCGGAGGAGACGTCCAGGAGGCGGCGGCTGATGTGGACGATCTCGTCGCCGTCGGTGCCGAGGTAGCCGAGTTCCATGGCGGCGGCGAGGTTCTCCGGGGTGACCTCGCCCTCGAAGCGGGCGGCGAGTTCCTCGGGGGTGAGGCGGACCGGTTCCTCCTCCGTGGGCGGTGCGACGCCCAGGACGTCGGCGACGTCGCGGCCGTGGTCGAGGGCTTCCGCCAGTTCCGCGATGCCGGTGAGGGTGTGGCCGCGCTCCAGGAGGGCGGCGATCGTGCGCAGGCGGGCCAGGTGGTGGTCGTCGTACCAGGCGATGCGGCCCTCGCGGCGCGGGGGCGGGATGAGTTTGCGTTCGCGGTAGAAGCGCAGGGTGCGCACTGTGATGCCGGCCAGGCGGGCCAGTTCCTCCATGCGGTATTCGCGCTTGTCCGTCACGACCGAAGCCTATGTTGTACCGCCGGTACCCGCGGCGGCAGCCGCTGATGTAAACGTCCCTCTCCTGACCCCTACCCATCGGTATGGAGCTGTTCTACCCTCCCATTGCGCCAGTGTTCACTGGCAGAGTCGGGCAGGGAAGGCATCGGCATGGCCGAACACGAGCATGTGCGGGTGGCGGTGGTCGGGTCCGGGTTCGGGGGGCTGGGGGCCGCCGTACGGCTGCGGCGCGAGGGAGTCACCGACTTCGTCGTGCTGGAGCGGGCCGACAGTGTGGGTGGTACGTGGCGGGACAACAGCTATCCGGGATGTGCCTGTGACGTGCCGTCCCATCTGTACTCGTTCTCCTTCGCGCCCCATCCCGACTGGCCGCGCACCTTCTCCGGGCAGGAGCACATCCGCGCCTACCTGGAGCATGTGACGGACGTCTTCCGGCTCCGCCCGCACATCCGCCTCAACTCCGAGGTCAAGCGGATGACCTGGGACGGCGAGAAGCTGCGGTGGGACATCGAGACCGCCAGTGGCAGGCTGTCGGCCGACCTCGTCGTCTCCGCCACCGGGCCGCTCTCCGATCCGAAGATCCCCGACATCCCGGGGCTGGAGTCCTTCCCGGGCAAGGTCTTCCACTCCGCCCGCTGGGACCACGACTACGACCTGCGCGGCAAGCGGGTCGCCATGGTGGGGACGGGGGCCTCGGCCATCCAGATCGTCCCGGCCATCCAGCCGCTCGCCCGCAACGTCACGCTGTTCCAGCGCACCCCGCCCTGGGTGATGCCCCGCATGGACCGGGCGATCAGCGGCGCCGAGCGCTGGCTGCACCGGCAGCTGCCCTTCACCACCCAGGTCCGGCGCGGACTGCTGTGGGGCATCAGGGAGTTGCAGGTCCAGGCCTTCACCAAGCACCCCAACGAGCTGGGCGCGGTGGAGCAGCTGGCCAGGCGGAACATGGCCCGGGCCATCAAGGACCCGGCGCTGCGGGCCAAGCTCACCCCCGACTACCGCATCGGCTGCAAGCGGATCCTGCTGAGCAGCACCTATTACCCGGCGCTCGCGCAGCCCAACGTGGACGTGGTCGCGAGCGGGCTCAGCCGTGTCGAGGGCTCGAAGCTCGTCGCCGCCGACGGCACCGAGGCGCACGCCGACGCGATCGTGTTCGGTACGGGCTTCCACGTCACCGACATGCCGATCGCCGACCGGGTCGTCGGGGCGGACGGGCGGACGCTCGCCGAGGCGTGGAAGGGCGGGATGGAGGCGCTGCGGGGTGCCTCCGCCGCCGGGTTCCCCAACTGGATGACCATCATCGGGCCCAACACCGGCCTCGGGAACTCCTCGATGATCCTCATGATCGAGTCCCAGCTGAACTACCTGGCCGACTTCGTACGGCAGTTGGACGTCCTCGGCGGCCGGGTGGCCCTCGACGCCCGCCCCGAGGCCGTCCAGGCCTGGAACCACCGGGTGCAGGAGCGCATGAAGCGCACGGTGTGGAACACCGGCGGCTGCACCAGCTGGTACCTGGACCCGAACGGCCGCAACACCACGATCTGGCCCGGTACGACGACCGAGTTCCGCAGGGCGACCCGGCGGGTGGACCTCGCCGAGTACGAGGTGCTGCGGGTGCCCGCGCACGCGGAGGTGACCGCCGTATGAGCCGGCCGGCCCATGTCCTCTCCGGGCCCTACGCCCCGCCCGTCCCGGCGCGTGAGCTGACCGCGTTCTCCGCCGACGGCGCCCGCCTGCACGTGGAGGTGCACGGTCCCGAGGGCGCGCCCCCCGTCGTGCTCGCCCACGGCTGGACCTGCTCGACCGCCTTCTGGGCCGCACAGATCCGTGAACTCGCCGTGGACCACCGGGTCATCGCGTACGACCAGCGCGGCCATGGACGCAGTCCGGCGAGCCCGGCGTGCAGTGCGGACGGGCTCGCCGACGACCTCGAAGCCGTACTGGAGGCGGCTCTCGCCCCCGGTGAGAAGGCGGTGGTCGCCGGGCACTCCATGGGCGGGATGACGGTGATGGCGGCGGCCGGGCGGCCGCGGTTCCGGGAGCACGCCGCGGCGGTCCTGCTGTGCAGCACCGGGTCGTCGCGGCTGGTCGCCGAGTCGACCGTCGTGCCGATCCGGGCCGGGCGGCTGCGCACCTGGCTGACCCGGCACGTGCTCGGGGCGCGGGCGCCGCTCGGGCCGGTCACACCGCTCGCCCTGAGGATCCTCAAGTACGGGACGATGGGCCCCGGTTCGGCCCCGCACATGGTGGAGGCGTGCGCGCGGATCGTGCACGCGTGTCCGCGCAAGGTGCGCTACGCCTGGTCGCAGGTCCTCGATCTGCTCGACCTGGACCACGGGGTGCGGCAGCTCTCCGTGCCCACGGCCGTCGTCGTCGGTACGGCCGACCGGCTCACCCCGCCCGTCCACGCACGCCAGTTGGCCGCCGCGCTGCCGAACTGCCTCGGCGTCACCGAACTGCCCGGTCTCGGCCACATGACGCCCGTCGAGGCGCCCGAGCTGGTCAGTGCGCGGATCCGGGAACTCGTCACCACGTATGTCCAGGTCAAGGAGGGCGCATGAGCAGGGTCGGACTCGAAGGGCAGGTCGCGGTCGTCACGGGGGCCGCGCGGGGCGTGGGCGAGCTGCTCGCCCGCAAGCTGTCGGCGCGCGGGGCCAAGGTCGCGCTGGTCGGTCTCGAACCGGACGCGCTCAAGCAGCTCTCCGACCGGCTGCACGGGGACAGCGACCACTGGTACGCCGACGTCACCGATCACGCGGCGATGGCCCGGGTGGCGCAGGAGGTGAAGGAGCGGTTCGGGAAGGTCGACATCGTGGTCGCCAACGCGGGCGTCGCCACCGGCGGGCCGTTCGTCGACTCCGATCCGGAGTCCTGGCGGCGGGTGATCGAGGTCAACCTCGTCGGATCGGCCGTCACCGCGCGGGCGTTCCTTCCGGTGCTGATGGAGAGCCGCGGCTATCTGCTGCAGATCGCCTCCCTCGCCGCGATCACCCCGGCGCCGATGATGACCGCGTACTGCGCCTCGAAGTCCGGGGTGGAGGCGTTCGCGCACAGTCTGCGGGCGGAGGTCGGCCACCGGGGCGTGCGGGTCGGGGTCGGGTATCTGTCGTGGACCGACACGGACATGGTGCGCGGGGCCGACCAGGACGACGTCATGCGGGAGCTCAGGCAGCGGCTGCCGTGGCCGGCCAACAAGACGTATCCGCTGGGGCCGGCCGTCGAGCGGATCGTGGCCGGGATCGAGCGGCGCTCCAGCCATGTGTACGGGCAGGGGTGGCTGCGCGGGATGCAGGGGATGCGCGGGTATCTGCCGGGGCTCATCGGGACCGTCGGACAGCGCGAGATGAGGCGGTTCGGACAGCGTCTGGAGGGCCTGCGGATCGGACTCGTCGGCGCAGGTGGGGCCGCGGACGAGGAGGCGCGCGCTACGCACCGTAGTTGATCGAAATGCGTTCTTTGTCCGGGCGTGTGAATCTGGTCGAGGCCCCGGCCAGGGGCTCTTCCCCTCACCCCCACGGGAGTGAACCCACATGGGTATGAAGGACCAGTTCCAGGACAAGTCCGAGCAGTGGCAGCAGCAGGCCAGGCAGAAGGCCCAGGAGGGCCGGGAGCAGGCCCAGCGCGGTCGCCGCGGCGAGCAGGACAGTGAGCGCATGCGGGACGAGGAGTCCGAGCGGATGCGCCGCGAGGAGCAGGAGCGGCTGGACCCCGACTACGACATGTAGTCACTGCTCTCACTGCTCGAAGCGTGGGGTGCCCTCTGGTTGTCGGGAGGGCACCCTGCGTTTTTCGGGTTCGTTGTCGGGTGCGGGGCGGTGGGGGCCTGTCGCGCGGTTCCCCGCGCCCCTGAAGGCACAAAGACCTCACCTGGGCGGCAACTTGGGCCTTGACCTGTTCGGTACGTCCCGGTAGTCCGGCGGGGTCGCCGGCGGGTTCGTCTCCAGCAGGCTCAGCGCCAGCGTCACCGCGTCGTCGAGTTGGGCGTGCCGGCCCTCCGCCCAGTCCAGGGGGGTGCGCAGGATCTCCAGGTCCGGGGTGACGCCCTGGTTCTCGATGGACCAGCCGTACGCGTCGAACCAGGCCGCGTTCATCGGGACGGTGATCACCGTGCCGTCGCCGAGCTGGTGGCGGCCGGTCATGCCGACCACCCCGCCCCAGGTGCGCTGGCCCACCACCGGCCCGAGCTTCAGGAGTTTGAAGGCCGCCGTGATCATGTCGCCGTCCGAGGAGGTCGCCTCGTCGGCGAGGGCCACCACCGGGCCGCGGGGGGCGTTCGAGGCGTACGACACCGGCTGGGCGTTGCGCGTCAGGTCCCAGCCGAGGATCGTGCGGGTCAGCTTCTCCACCACCAGTTCGCTGATGTGGCCGCCCGCGTTGCCGCGCACGTCGACGATGAGGGCCGGCCGGGAGACCTCCATGCGCAGGTCCCGGTTGAACTGGGCCCAGCCCGAGCCGCCCATGTCGGGGATGTGCAGATAGCCGCAGCGGCCGCCGCTCAACTCCCGCACCACGGCACGGCGTTTGGCCACCCAGTCCTGGTAGCGCAGGGGGCGCTCGTCGAGGAGGGGGACCACCGCGACCCGGCGGGCCGTGCCCTCGCCCTCCGCCGGGACGAACGTCAGCTCCACCGTCGTACCGCCCGCCGCCGCGAGCAGCGGGTACGGGCCCGCGACCGGGTCGACCGGGCGGCCGTCGACGTGGGTGAGGACCGCGCCCTCGCGGATGCCCGTGCCGGCCAGCGGGGAGCGGGCCTTGGAGTCCGAGGAGTCGCCGGGCAGGATCCGCCGGACCGTCCAGCCGCCGTCCCTGAGGACGAAATTGGCGCCCAGCAGGCCCTGGCGGCGCTGGTAGTGCGGGGGGCCCTCGTTGCGGCGGGCGGGGGTGACGTAGGCGTGGGAGGTGCCCAGTTCGCCGAGGACCTCGCGCAGCAGGTCGGCGAACTCGTCGGGGGAGGCGATCCGTTCGAGCAGCGGGCGGTACTGGTCGAGCACCGCGTCCCAGTCGATGCCGCACATCCCCGGGTCCCAGAAGTACGACCGGATCAGCCGGCCCGCCTCCTCGTACGACTGGCGCCACTCGGCGGGCGGGTCGACCTCGTGGAGGATGCGGCGCAGGTCGATCCAGACGGTCGAGTCGCTGTCGCCGGACTCGGTGGCGGGGGCGGCGCGCAGGTCGCCCTCGTCCACGACGACCAGCCGGGAGCCGTCGCCGCTGACCGCGAACCAGTCGAGGTGCTCGACGAGTTCGGTCTTCTTCGCCTTGCCGATGGCGAAGTGTTCGAGGGTGGGGCGCTCGGAGGTGTCGTCGGGGTTGACGAAGGTCTCGCCGAGTGCGCCGGAGATGGGCCAGCGCAACCAGACCAGGCCGCCGCCCGCGACCGGGTGCAGCGCCGAGTACTTGGAGGCGGGGACCGGGAAGGGGGTCACCCGGCTCTCCAGACCTTCGAGTTCGACGGTCACCGCTCCGCTGTCGCCGCCGTCGCCGCCGGTGTCCTCGACCGGGTCCAGGCCCCCGGCGGCCGGGCGGCCCTCCGGGTTCAGGGCGAAGGGGGAGGGGGTGGCCGAGGACAGCGGGACCAGGTAGGGGCGGCAGCCCAGCGGGAAGGAGAGGTCGCCGGTGTGCACGTCGTACACCGGATCGAAGCCCCGCCAGGAGAGGAAGGCCAGGTAGCGGCCGTCCCGGGTGAAGACCGGGTTCTCGTCCTCGAAGCGGCCGTTGGTGACGTCGACGATGAGACGGTCCTTGATGCGGGCCATCTTGATCTGGCGCAGGGAGCGGCCGATGCCGGGGTGCGACCATGTCAGCCAGGTGCCGTCCGGGGAGAAGGAGAGGTCGCGGACGGGGCCGTTGACGGAGCGGATCAGCTCGGTGACTTCCCCGTCGGTCTCCTCCGTGCCCGCGGTGTCAGCCGCACTGTCGGGCACGGTCAGGAGCAGCAGGCGTCCGTCGTGCGAGGCGATGGCCAGCCGCTCGCCCTTCGGGTCGGAGACCAGCTCCAGGACCCGGCCCAGCTCGCCGGAGGCAAGCCGGAGCGGCTCGCGGTCGCCGGTCGCCCGGGGCAGGTACGCGATCTCCACCGCGTCCTCGCCCTCGGCATCCGTCACATAGGCGACCCGGCCGGCGGATCCGAGCATCTCCGGGAGCCGGACCCGTACGCCCGGGGTGTCGGTGATGGTGCGCGCCGGGCCGTCGCGGTGGGTCAGCCAGTACAGGCTGCCGCGGACGACGACGGCACTCGCGCGGCCCGTCTCGTCGACCGAGATGCCGTCCACGTGCTGGGCGGCGGGCACCTGGTAGGGGCGGCGCCCGGCTCGCGGCCCGCTCAGCCGTACGTCGAGCCGGCGGGGCTCGGAGGTGAGGTCGTCGACGATCCACAGGTCGCCGCCGCACTGGTACACGACCCGGGTGCCGTCGCTGGAGGCGTGCCGGGCGTAGAAGGCGTCGTGGTCGGTGTGGCGGCGCAGGTCAGAGCCGTCCGGGGCGCAGGAGTACAGGTTGCCGACGCCTTCGTGGTCGGAGAGGAAGGCGATCCGGTCGCCGACGAACATGGGGGAGTGGAGGTGGCCGCCGAGGTCGGGCAGCAGGCGTTCGCCGTGCAGCCAGAGGCGGCCCGTCGCGCCGCCCCGGTAGCGCTTCCAGGCGGCCGGTTCGTGCGGCGGGGTGCCGGTGAGCAGGAGGGTCCTGCGGTCGGCGACCTGGATGTCGGAGACCGGGCCCCAGGGGAGCTTGTGGCCGGGGGAGCCGTCGGTGGGGACCTTGTACGCCCAGGTGAAGTAGGAGAAGGGCTCGCCGTGGGAGGCGACGGCGAGGATCTCGCCGGCCGGGGTCCAGCCGGTGACCTGGGTGTCCGTGGAGCCCCAGTGGGTGAGCCTGCGGCCCGGTCCGCCGTCCACCTCGCACAGGTGGATCTCGGGCACGAGACTGCGCCAGCTCGTGTACGCGATGCGGCGGCCCTCGGGGCAGAACCGCGGATGGCCGATCTTGGTGCGGTCGACCGTCAGGCGCCAGGCGCGGCCCGGGCCGTCGAGAGGGGCCAGCCAGAGGTCGTCCTCGGCCACGAAGCACAACAGGTCGCCGCTCAGGTGCGGTAGGCGCAGATAGCTCACCTCCCCATGCTTTTCCGGGGGATGGACCGGAGCAACTTGTGAAAAACCGGCCGATGCCGATCTGTGGGTGGCTCCCGGTGACCCATAACACGAACGAAACCGTTTCGTTTCGATGGCGGATGCGCTACATTCGTGTCGTACGAAACAGTGTCGTACGAAGTCCCGGCGCGGAAAGGGTGAGTGACATGACCGAGGTCTCGACCGCGCGTCGCAGCCGCATCACCCCAGAGCGTGAGGCCGAGCTGTACGAGGCCGTGCTCGAACTGCTCCGGGAGGTCGGCTACGACGCCCTCACCATGGACGCCGTCGCCGCTCGCACCCGTTCCAGCAAGGCCACGCTCTACCGCCAGTGGGGCGGCAAGGCCGAGCTGGTGGCGAAGGCGGTCCGGCACTCCAAGCCGGGCGGTATCGGTCTCGACGAGATCGACACCGGGTCGCTCAAGGGCGACCTGCACGCGCTCACCATGCGCTCGGACGACTGCACCATGGAGCAGAACTCCGCGCTCATGCGGGGCCTGGCCATGGCGGTCCACGGCAACCCGGACCTGCTGAAGGCGTTCCGCGAACATCTCGTCGAACCCGAGATGGCGGAGTTCCGCAGGCTGGTCCAGCGGGCGATCGACCGGGGCGAGGTACGCCCGGACAACCCGGCGATCGAGTTCATGATGCACATGATGCTCGGCGGGTTCGCCGCCCGCACGATGATCGACGAGCTGCCGCCGACCCAGTCCTTCCTGCTTTCGTACATCGACGCCGTGGTCCTCCCCGCCCTCGGCGTTCCGGTCGACTGACCGCCACTCTCCCCAGCAAGCCCTCCACCTGACGTAACCGCTCACGTCGTCGGGCTGATCACCCCTGCCCTGAAGATCCCACGACCTGACCGGGAGTTCGCCCTCGTGGCCACTTTCCTCTACAAACTCGGCCGCCTCGCCTTCCGGCGACGGCACTTCGTCGCCCTCCTGTGGGTGGCCCTGCTGACGCTCGCGGGCGTCGGCGCGGCCAACGCGCCCGCCGCCGGATCGACCTCCTTCTCCATTCCGGGCACGGAGGCACAGAAGGCCTTCGACCTGCTGGAACAGCGTTTCCCCGGAGCCAGTGCCGACGGCGCGACCGGGCGCGTGGTCTTCAAGGCGCCCGAGGGCGAGAAGATGACGGACGCCGCCAACAGGGCAACCGTCGCGAAGACCGTCAAGGAGCTGGGCGACGGCTCCGAGGTCGTCTCCGTCACCGACCCGTTCACCACCCACGCGGTCAGCAAGGACGGCACGGTCGCCTACGCGTCGGTGCGCTACGACGCCCCCGCCATGGAACTGAAGGACGCCACCCGCAAGGCCCTGGAGCAGGCCGCCGACGACGCCCGGGACACCGGGCTGACCGTCGACGTCGGTGGTGACGCGCTCCAGGCCGGGGCCGAGCCCGGAGCCATCGGCGAGGTCGTCGGACTCGCCATCGCCGCCGTCGTCCTGGTCATCACCCTGGGCTCGCTGGTCGCGGCGGGCCTGCCGCTGCTGACGGCGATCATCGGCGTCGGGATCGGCGTCTCCACGATCACCGTCCTCGCCAAGGCGCTCGACCTCGGCGACACCACCTCCACCCTCGCGCTGATGATCGGCCTCGCGGTCGGCATCGACTACGCGCTGTTCATCGTCTCCCGCTACCGCGCCGAGCTGGCCGAGGGACGCGAGCGCGAGGAGGCGGTGGGCCGGGCCACCGGCACCGCGGGTTCCGCCGTGGTCTTCGCGGGCCTCACCGTCGTGATCGCGCTCGCCGGTCTCTCGGTCGTCGACGTGCCGATGCTGACCAAGATGGGTCTCGCCGCGGCGGGCACGGTCGTGATCGCCGTCCTCATCGCGCTGACCATGATCCCGGCGCTGCTCGGGTACGCGGGCCGCAAGATCCGTCCGGCGGGGGAGAAGCGCAGGAAGTCTCCCGGGAAGCCGGCCGGGAAGCCCAACCTCGGCACCCGCTGGGCGAGCTTCGTCATCCGCCGTCCCGCCGCCGTGCTGCTGCTGGGCGTGCTCGGCCTCGGCGCCGTCGCACTGCCGGTCAGCCAGTTGCAGCTGGGCCTGCCCGACGACGGCTCCCAGTCGACGTCCACGACCCAGCGCCGCGCCTACGACCTGCTCTCGGAGGGCTTCGGGCCCGGCTTCAACGGACCCCTGATGATCGTGGTCGACGCCAAGGACAGCGACGACCCGAAGTCCGCGGCCGCCACGGTGACGGACGGCATCAAGGGCCTCGACGACGTCGTCACGGTCACCCCGGCGACCTTCAACAAGGCCGGTGACACCGCGACCATCACGGTCGTGCCCGACTCCAAGCCGTCCTCGACGCAGACCGAGGACCTGGTGCACGCCATCCGCGCCGACGTGGCGTCCAAGGCGGACGCGGACGTCCTGGTCACCGGCACCACCGCGATGAACATCGACTTCTCGCAGAAGCTCTCGGACGCCCTCGTCCCGTACCTGGCCCTGGTGGTCGGCCTCGCCTTCCTCCTGCTGATCGTGGTGTTCCGCTCGATCCTCGTCCCGCTGAAGGCGGCCCTCGGCTTCCTGCTCTCGGTGCTCGCCGCGCTCGGAGCCGTCGTCGCGGTCTTCCAGTGGGGCTGGCTCGGCGGTGTGCTCGGCGTCGAGGAGACCGGCCCGATCATGTCGATGATGCCGATCTTCATGGTCGGCGTGGTCTTCGGCCTGGCGATGGACTACGAGGTCTTCCTCGTGACCCGCATGCGCGAGGCGTACGTCCACGGCGAGTCGCCGAGCCAGGCCGTCGTGACCGGGTTCAAGCACAGCGCCCGGGTCGTGGTCGCCGCCGCGGTCATCATGATGGCCGTCTTCGGGGGCTTCATCAGCTCCAGCGAGTCGATGATCAAGATGATCGGCTTCGGTCTCGCGATCGCCGTCTTCTTCGACGCGTTCGTCGTCCGCATGGCGATCGTCCCCGCGGTCCTCGCCCTCCTCGGCCGCCGCGCCTGGTGGCTGCCGAAGTGGCTGGACCGCGCGCTGCCCGACGTCGACGTCGAGGGCGAGGGACTGCGCACCCGGGCCGAGAAGGACGCGGACCCCGACGAGGACCGGGAGCTGGTCCGCGTCTGAC
Source organism: Streptomyces sp. SAI-135 (assembly GCF_029893805.1). Lineage (NCBI taxonomy): Bacteria > Bacillati > Actinomycetota > Actinomycetes > Kitasatosporales > Streptomycetaceae > Streptomyces > Streptomyces sp. SAI-135. The sequence continues at coordinate 4,035,528 of NZ_JARXYP010000002.1, read as the reverse complement.
ACGCGCGGTGCGAGCGGGCAGGGCCGGTGGGGGAGGCGCCCTCACCGGCCTTTGTCTGCCGTGGACCGGCCGAGATAGGTGACAGGACCGGGATCCGGCACGTCGATCTCGTGGAAGCCGAGACGGTCGTAGAAGGCGCGCGCGGGCGTGTTGGCGGACAGCATGCACAGGTGCACGGCGGCCACGCCCCGCTCGTGCAGCGCGCGCAGGAAGGCCTCCATGAGCGCACGCCCGTATCCGCGTCCCTGCCAGTCGGGGAGCAGGTCGATGTGCAAGTGGGCCGGATGGGCGGCGACTTCGGGCACGAGCATCCGCTCGGGGCGGTGCAGCAGCGCGACGATCTCCTCGTCGGGAGTGCGCGGCTCATGGCGGGGCTCCGGATAGCGGTCGGCCACGAGGGGCAGCCACTTCGCGCGGTACTCCGCGACGAACCGGGGCGTGTCGGCGGTGCCCAGGACGTATCCGACGGCCTGCCCCGTCCCGTCGTCCAGTACGAAGGCCAGTTCCGGTTCGAGGTGCACGTACGGTGCCGCGAAGGCCGTCGGGAAGACGCCGGGGTCGGCGTAGTGGGGGCGGGCGTCCTGGCCGGCGTGCGCGGTGCGGACGCAGATGTCGTCGACGGCGTCGCGGTCCTGGGGGCGGTAGGGGCGTATGACGGGAGTCGAGGTCATCGCAGCATCCTGCACCACGGGAGGGGGAGCGGTCCCGCAAACCTGGTCGCGTGGCTCGTACACCCACCGCTAGCGTGGCGGGCATGACGACCGCCGACGCCGCCCACCCCCGTTTCGCCGAGGCCCTGCGGGAGCTGGGACTCGACGAACTGAACGCCAGGATCCGCCGCTTCCCGGACGCCACCCGTACCGCCGCCGAGGCCGCCGCGGCCGTCGGGTGCGAGCTCAGCCAGATCTGCAAGTCGCTGATCTTCGCCGCGGACGGGGTGCCGGTGCTGGTGCTCATGGACGGGGCCTCCCGCGTCGACCTCGAACTCGTCCGGCGGGAGCTCGGCGCCGCCAAGGTCACCCGGGCCCGCGCCGACGTCGTACGGGAGACGACCGGCTACGCCATCGGGGGCGTGCCGCCCTTCGGGCACCGTACGAGGACGCGGGTGCTCGCCGATCGTTCGCTGCTCGACCACGACCTCGTCTGGGCCGCCGCCGGCAACCCGCACGCCGTGTTCCCCATCCCGCCGGGAGACCTGATCGCCCACGCCGGCGCCACCCTCGTGGACGTCCGCGAGCACACCGCGTGACGCCGCTGGTCACCGCTGCCGTACTGCTCGCCGCCGTCACGCACGCCGGCTGGAACGCCATCGCGCACCAGATCACCGACAAGCTCGTCGGGTTCACGCTGATCGCGGGCGGGGGGATGCTCATCGGGCTGGCGATGATCCCGTTCACGGCGGCCCCGGCCGCGGACGCCTGGCCGTATCTGCTCGCCTCGGCCTGCGTCCACATCGCGTACTACGCACTGCTGATGAAGTCGTTCCGGCTCGGCGACTTCGGGCAGGCCTATCCCATCGCGCGCGGTACCGCCCCGCTGGTGGTGACGGTGCTGGCAGCCCTGTTCGCCCACGAGGTCCCCGACGGGTGGGCGGCCGCCGGAATCGCCCTGTCCTGCGCGGGACTTGCCGGGGTCGCGCTGTGGGGGCTGCGCGGCCGCCGTCCCAACTGGCCCGCGATCGGAGCCGCGTCGGCGACCGGGCTGACCATCGCCGCGTACACCGTCGTCGACGGGCTCGGTGTGCGCGCCTCCGGCTCCTCGCTCGGGTACATCGCCTGGCTGATGGCGGTGCAGGGCGTGGTGATCCCGGCGTACGCCCTGCACCGGTGGCGCGGTGAATTCGCCGCCGTCCTCAGGCCGTTCGCGGGCGTCGGGCTGCTCGGCGCCGCCCTCTCCGTGGCCGCGTACGGACTCGTCCTGTGGGCCCAGACCAGGGCGGAACTCGCGCCGGTCGCGGCCCTGCGCGAGTCGTCGATCATCGTCGGCGCGGCCATCGGCGCCGTGTTCTTCAAGGAGCGGTTCGGGGCGCCGAGGATCGCGGCGGCCGGGCTGCTCGTGGTGGGCATCGGGCTGATGCTGCACGCCGGTTGACCGTCCGTCCCGGAGGTCTTGCCGAGCGCGGCCCGCTCTCTCCCTCCCGTCCGCGGAGTCCGGCGGCCGGCCCCCGTGCATCGGGATGCCGGAAGGAGCACTCTGGAAGCAGACGTTTCCGGAGGTGACCGTCATGACGCACACCGCTGTGGGATGGCATGTGGAGCTGGAGTTCCGGGAGGACGAACAGCACACGGAGGCGGCCGCGCTGGTCCGGCTGCCCGACGGGACCGAGATACGGGCGCACGGGCACGCCAGCCGCCACCGCAGCGACCCGAATCAGCCGCGGGTCGGTGAGGAGGTCGCGGGGGCGCGGGCGCTGAACGAACTCGCGATGCAGTTGCTGACCAAGGCGCACGACGAGATCGACGAGGTGTCCGGACGCAGGTCCCACTCGATCAACGTGTAGCCGTCACAGGGCCGCCCGTACCGCCCTGACCAGAGCCTGCGCCCTGGGGTCCGCCGTGACCGTCTTGCGGAAGCCGTTGGTGACGTAGCCGAGGGCGACCCCGGTCTCCGGGTCGGCGAAGCCGAGGGAGCCGCCGCGGCCGGGATGCCCGAAGGAGCCCGCGCCGAGGAACGGCGAGGCGCTGCCGTGCAGCATGTAGCCGAGCCCGAAGCGGGTGTTCACCATGAGCACCCGGTCCGGGCCCGCCGACTCCTCGCCGCGGGCGCGTTCGACGGTCGCCGGTTCGAACAGCCGTACGCCGTCGACCTCGCCGATCATCGCCGCGTAGACGCGCGCCAGCCCGTCGGCCGTCGCGATCCCGTTGGTCGCGGGCAGGGCGCTCGCCCGGTACTCCGGTGCGTTCTGGTCGGGGAAGGGGGTGATCGCGGCGAAGGCGCGGCGGGTGAGGGAGCCGGGGTCCTCGTACGCCTCGGTCACGGACCGCTTGGGGCGGGCGCGCAGCCCGCCGACGGGCTCCGGTCCCTCGACCCGTCCGACCCGCCCGGTCCGCCCGGCGGCCTCCTCCTCCGCGGGCAGCCCGAGCCAGAACTCCGCCCCCAGCGGCCCGGCGATCTCCCGCGCGATCCACGCGCCCGCGCCGAGCCCGGTCACCCGCCGCACCAGCTCGTCCAGCATCCAGCCGTACGTCAGGGCGTGGTAGCCGTGGTCGGTGCCGGGCTCCCAGACGGGGGCCTGCGCGGCGACCGCCTCGGGGCCCTTCAGCGGGTCCAGGGCCTCCTCGGGGGTGAGCGGCCGGTCGAGCACCGGCAACCCGGCCCGGTGGTTCAGCACCTGCCGGACCCGCACCTGCTCCTTGCCGCGCGCCTTGAACTCGGGCCAGTACTCGGCCACCGGCGCGTCCAGGTCCAGCTCCCCGCGCTGGTGCAGCATCAGGGGTACGGCGGCGGCGACACCCTTGGTCGCCGACCGCACCACCTGTGCGGTGCCGTGCCGCCAGGGTTCGGTGCCGTCGACGTCCCTGGTGCCGGCCCACAGGTCGACGACCTTGCGCCCGTCCCGGTACACGGCGACCGCCGCGCCCCGGTCCCCGAGCGCCACGAAGTTCCGCGCGAACACGTCCCTGACCGGCTCGAAGCCCTCGGCTACTGTGCCGTTCACGTCCACGCCGTACTCCTCCTGCTGCCGCCCGGGGCCTTGTCCGGTGTCCCTCTCAGCCAAGCAGAATCGTCACGTCGATGTTCCCGCGGGTCGCGTTGGAGTACGGGCAGACCTCGTGGGCCGCGTCCACCAGTTTGGCCGCGAGGCCGGCGTCGAGGACCGGCAGGGAGACGCTCAGGGCGACCGCCAGGCCGTAGCCGCGGTGCTTGTTGGGGCCGATGCCGACCTTCGCGGCGACCGTGGAGCCGGTCAGGTCGTAGCCCTCGCGGTTGCCGACGAGGATCAGCGCGTTGTGGAAGCAGGAGCTGTAGCCGGCGGCGAAGAGCTGCTCCGGGTTGGTGCCGTTGCCGTCCCCGCCGAGCGCCGGAGGCATCGCGACCTTCAGCTCGATCTGGCCGTCCTGGCTGGTGACGAAGCCGTCCCGGCCACCGTGGGCGGTGGCCTCGGCGACGTACATGATCTTCGTCGGCCGGGTGTCGACGGCGGTTTCCTCAAGCATGGCTGGTCTCCCCCCGGAGAGGTGCGCGCAAGTACATCGTGCACAAGGTACCGGCCGGTAGGTCGGCACCGGATGACCAGGGGGTGGCAACCTCGGATAACAGAAGGTCAGCGGGGGCGCTCGGCCGCCGCCTCCGCCCGTTGCGCCAGCCGCCACAGCTCCTCGCGCAACCGCGCCGCCTCCGTGCCGTCGAGCGCCGTGGCCTCCAGCAGCGCGCCGGGGACGCGCGCCGCGCGCTCCCTGAGTTCCTCCGCGCGTCCCGTGCAGCCGACGAGCACCGAGCGCTCGTCGGTGGCCGCGCGCTCCCGGCGCACGAGCCCCGCCGCCTCCAGCCGCTTGAGCAGCGGCGACACGGTGCCGTAGTCCAGCCGCAGAGCCCCCGCGAGCTCCTTCACGCTCATCTCCCCGTGCTCCCACAGCACCAGCAGCACGAGGTACTGCGGGTAGGTGAGCCCCAGCTCGTCGAGGAGCGGCCGGTACGCGGCGGTCACCGCGCGCTGGGCCGCGTACAGCGCGAAGCACAACTGGTCGTCGAGCAGCAGTGATCCGGCGTCCTCTTGGTTCGTCACGCGCCCATTGTCACGGACCGCGGATCGAATCCGAAGGGCAACTCCAGCCGGTGGGCGCGCATCAGCTCGTCGTCCGCGAGGAGTTCGGCGGTCTTCCCGTCCGCGGCGATCGTGCCCTCGCTCAGGATCAGCGAACGCGGGCACAGCTCCAGCGCGTACGGCAGATCGTGCGTGACCATGAGGACCGTCACGTCCAACGAGCGCAGGATGTCGGCCAGTTCACGGCGGGAGGCCGGGTCGAGGTTGGAGGAGGGCTCGTCCAGGACGAGGATCTCGGGCTCCATGGCGAGCACGGTCGCCACCGCCACCCGGCGCCGCTGGCCGAACGACAGGTGGTGCGGGGGCCTGTGCGCGAAGTCCGCCATGTCGACCCGCTCCAGAGCGGTACGCACGCGTGCCTCCAGCTCGGGCCCCTTCAGCCCGGCCGCGGCCGGCCCGAACGCCACGTCCTCCCGCACGGTCGGCATGAAGAGCTGGTCGTCGGGGTCCTGGAAGACGATCCCGACCCGGCGCCGGACCTCGGCCATGTGCTCCTTGCCCACGGGCAGCCCGGCGACCTTCACCGTGCCCACCCCGCCGCTCAGGATGCCGTTCAGGTGCAGCACCAGGGTCGTCTTGCCGGCGCCGTTCGGGCCGAGCAGCGCGACCCGCTCGCCGCGCGCGATCGAGAAGTCCACGCCGAACAGGGCCTGGTGCCCGTCGGGGTAGGCGAAGGCCAGTCCGGTCACTTCGAGGGAAGCTGTCACAGGGTCCATCCCAACACGCAGACGACGAGGGCGGCGACGGGCAGCGCGAGGGCGTACGACCACTGCGCCCGGGACGCGGTCACCTCGTCGATGACCGGCATCGAGCCGGCGTAACCGCGGCTGACCATGGCCAGGTGCACCCGCTCGCCGCGCTCGTAGGAGCGGATGAACAGCGCGCCGGCCGACTTCGCGAGGACACCCCAGTGCCTGACACCGCTCGCCGCGAACCCCCGCGACTCCCGCGCGATCCGCATCCGCCGCATCTCGTCGGTGATGACATCGCCGTAGCGGATCATGAAGGAGGCGATCTGGACGAGGAGCGGCGGGAGCCTGAGCCGTTGCAGGCCGAGGAGCAGTTCGCGCAGTTCGGTGGTGGAGGCGAGCAGCACCGACGCGGCGACGCCGAGCGTGCCCTTGGCGAGGACGTTCCAGGCGCCCCACAGGCCGCTGACGCTCAGGGACATCCCGAGCACCTCGACCCGCTCGCCCTCCGCGACGAACGGCATGAGCACCGCGAACGCCACGAACGGCACCTCGATCAGCAGCCGCTTCAGCAGGAAGCCGGCCGGGACGCGGGAGGCGTACGCGACGAGGCCCAGGAGGACGGCGTACAGGCCGAACGCCCACATCGCCTCGCGCGGGGTCGAGACGACGACCACGACGAAGGCGAAGGCGGCCGCGAGTTTGGTGTGCGGCGGCAGGGCGTGCACGGGGGAGTGCCCGTGCCGGTACAGCCGATGTGCGTGCCCGGCCCCCATGTCAGACGCTGCTCGTGCTCGCCGGTGAGACGTCGGCCGTACGACGCCTGCGGACCGCCCAGAAGACGCCGGTGCCCGCGACCACGGTCACGCCGACGCCGATCACGCCCGCCAGCCCCCCGGACAGGCGGGCGTTCCCGACGTCCTTCACGCCGTAGTCGGCGAGCGGGGAGTCCGCCGTGGCGTGCTTCTCGGTCTTCGCGTCGATGCCCTTGTCGGCGGCGACCTTCTCCAGACCGTCGGGGCTGGCGGAGGCGTAGAAGCTGACGAACCCGGCGAGGACCAGGGAGGCGACGAGCCCCGTGATCCAGACCTTGCGGGGGGAGCGGGCGGCGGCCGGCGCGGTGTCCGGCACGTCGACCAGCTCGCCGCCGACCCGCAGCTTGAGCTTCTGCCGGAGCCCCCGCGCGCCGTACACCAGGTCGGGGCGTACGGCGACGACGGCACCGACCGTCAGCGCGGTGATGGCCGCCTCGCCGATGCCGATGAGGACGTGGACGCCGATCATCGCGGTGGCGACCTTGCCGATGGAGACGTCGGTGGTGCCGCCGACGGCGTAGATCAGGGTGAAGGCGGCGGCCGCGGCGGGCACGGAGAGCACGGCGGCCACGAAGGAGGCGGCGGTGATCGCACCGCGCCTGCGCGGAAGCACCTTGACCAGCCCGCGGAAGACGGCGTACGCCACGACCGTCGTGACCACGGCCATGTCGGTGATGTTCACGCCGAGCGCGGTCAGGCCGCCGTCCGCGAACAGGATGCCCTGCATGAGCAGGACCACCGAGACGCAGAGGACACCGGTGTAGGGGCCCACGAGGATCGCGGCCAGCGCACCGCCGAGCAGATGTCCGCTGGTCCCCGCGGCGACGGGGAAGTTCAGCATCTGCACGGCGAAGATGAACGCCGCGACCAGGCCCGCCAGGGGAGCGGTGCGTTCGTCGAGCTCACGGCGGGCACCGCGCAGGCTCACCGCGACGGCGGCCGCGGCGACGACTCCGGTCGCTGCCGAGAGGGGGGCGTCTATGAATCCGTCAGGGACATGCACCGTTCGATGATAGTGGCTTGTTGCGAACTCTTTGCAAGAGAGTCGCGCCACGAACAGCACATCGCGGGCTTTCGGCCCCGGGGGCGGAATGCAGGAAATGTGCGACGCTGGGGAAGGAATGGATGCACAGCTTCCGCACAGGTTACGCAGCGTGAGAGGGCCGTCACGATGTCTGTAGTCGAACAGTACGCGCGAGCCCACATCGTTTCGGACGCGGACATCGCGCAGGACGAGTCGGTCCCGGTGGTCCTGCGCTACGACCCCGACACCGACCCGCGCTCGGTACGGGTCGGCCTGCCGGGCACCCACGAGTGGACCTTCTCGCGGGCGCTGCTGGAGCAGGGACTCAGGGCCCCGGCCGGCAGCGGCGAGGTGCGGGTGTGGCCGTGCGGACGGGTGCAGGCCGTGCTGGAGTTCCACTCGCCGCAGGGCGTGTCGGTGGTGCAGTTCGAGCAGAAGGCCCTGCTCAGGTTCCTGCGGCGGACCTACATGGCCGCCGCACCCGCCGCTCCCGCCGCACCCGTGGTGCGCCGCTGACGCCGGCCTAGCCGCCCAGCTTCAGCAGGGCCGCCACGATCGGGCCCGCCGTGTCGCCGCCGTGGCCGCCCGCCTGGACCACGCCCGCGGCCGCGAGGTCGCCCCGGTAGGCGGTGAACCAGCCGTTCGGCTTCTTCTGGCCGTCCACCTCGGCGGAGCCGGTCTTCGCGCCGACGTTGCCGTACACCCCGGACATCGCCTCGGCCGCCGTGCCGTAGCCCGCCGTGTACGCCATCAGCTCGCGCAGCTGCGACAGCGTGCCCGAGGACATCGTGCGCGAGGCGGTGGCCAGCGTGCGGTGGTCGACGCTCGGGGACACCAGGTAGGGCTGCCTGAAGGTGCCCGACTGGACGGTGGCGGAGACCGACGCCATGTTCAGCGGGTTCATCCGGACCCCGCCCTGGCCGATGAGCTCGGCCGCCTTCTGGGCCGCGCTCTGCACCGGCACCGACCCGTCGAAGGACGGGACGCCGATCGCCCAGTTGTTCAGCGACAGACCGAAGACCTGCTGGGCCTGCTCGGTCAGGCTGTCGTTGTCCAGCTTGCCCGCCTGGCTGATGAAGGCGGTGTTGCAGGAGCGGGCGAAGCTCGCCTTGAAGGTGCCGCCCTTGATCTCGAACTTGTCGTCGTTCTGGAACTTCCAGCCGCCGTACGTGAAGTACTTCGGGCAGGGGTGCTCCTTGTCCGCCGAGGCGAGGCCCTTCTCGATCAGCAGCGAGGAGGTGACGACCTTCATCGTGGAGCCCGGGGCCAGGGAGCCCTGGAAGGCGGTGTTGAAGCCGTGGCTCGCGTTGGCCACCGCGAGGATCTCGCCGGTCGACGGACGCAGGACCACGACGGAGGACCGCGCCCGCTTGGCGACCTGCGCCTCGGCCGCCGCCTGGAGCGTCGGGCTCAGGGTGGTCTTCACGGTGCCCGGGGTGCCCTTGCTGAGCTCGACCAGGGTCTTGTCGGACGACTTGCTGTCCTTCGCGCGGATCACCCGCAGTTCGACGCCCGCCTTGCCGCCGGCCTTCTTGCCGTACTTCTCGCGCAGCCCGTCCAGGACCGTGCCGAGCGAGGGGTACCTGTCCTCGGTGATCTCGCCGCCGTCCCGGTCGACCGCCTTGATCGGCGGGGTCCCGGACTCGCCGGTGACCAGGGTGTCGCCGTCCTTCAGGTCGGGGTGGACGACCGAGGCGGTCCAGTCGACCTGCGGCTTCCCGGTGGCGGTGTCACGGACGACGGTCAGCGAACTGGCGTACGCGAGCGGCTTGCTGATGCCCTTGTACGTCACCGTCGCCTTCACGGAGAAGGGGACCTTGCCGCCGGTGCGGGTGCCCGGGGTGAGGGTGACGCCGGTGATGCGGGCGTCCTTGGTGTAGCCGGTGAGGAGCGCGGCGGCGGCCTTCGTGTCGCTGGTCGCGGCGGCCGCCGCGGTCACCTTGCCCTGCTGCCAGGAGGTCAGGAACGTGGTCGCGGTGGTGGTGACCTCGGCCGCCGACAGCGGACCGGTCTTGACCTTCGGCTTCTGGTCCTCGGCGGCGGACGTGTTCTGCGTCCGGTCGTCGGCCGCGGCCCCGGCGCCGTACAGCGCGTAGCCGCCGAGGCCCGCGCCCGCGACGGCCACGGCGATCAGCCCGCCGACCACGGCGGGCCTGGTCTTCCGTCGCTCGGCGACGCGCCTTCTGTTACCCACGACTTACGCTTCCTCCGCGCTGTTCCCAGGGTCCCCGTTGCCCTCATCCATCCCAACGACGGCAACAGACTAGAGTCCCTGCCCTGCGCGGGTGACGTCAGCCCGCGGCTCGTAGCACAGCTGCGACAATCGGGCCCGCCGCGTCGCCGCCGTGGCCGCCCTCCTCGGTCATGGCCGCCGCCGCCACATCGTTGCGGAAACCGGTGAACCAGCTGTTGGACGCCTGCTGTCCGTCGACCTCGGCGGACCCGGTCTTGGCACCGATGTCCCCGCCCAAACCGGCCATCGCCCTGGCCCCCGTGCCCTGGGTCGCCGTCAGCCGCATCATCTGCCTGAGCTGGGAGGCGGTGTTGTACGGCAGCCCCTTGGCGGTGGCCAGCTCGCGGTCGTCGAGCTTCGGCGAGACGAGGTAGGGCTGGCGGAAGGCGCCGGTGATCGCGGTGGCCGTGACCGACGCCATGTTGAGCGGGTTCATCTGGACCTGGCCCTGGCCTATCGCGTTGGCCGCGCGGTCCGGGCCGCTGACGGCGGGAACCCTGCCGTCGAAGGAGACGATGCCGGTCTTCCAGTCCTCGCCGATGCCGAAGCGGTTCTGCGCCTCCAGCGTCAGCGACTCGTCGGTGAGCGGCTTCTCGTCGATGAGCTTGATGAAGGCGGTGTTGCAGGACCGCATGAAGCTGTTGGCGAGGGTGGCGCCCTCGTTGGGCTCCATGCCGGTGAGGTTCTTGAAGGTCTGCCCCTGCCACACGGCGTCGGGCGGACAGGGCGCAGGGCCGTTCATCGAGGTCACGCCGTTGTCGATGAGCATCGCCGCGGTGATGATCTTCATGGTGGAGCCGGGGGCCTTGGTGCCCTCGAAGGCCGCGTTGAAGGCGTCGGTGCGGTTGTTGGCCACGGCCAGCACCTCACCGGTGCTGGGCTTGACGGCGACGACCGACGACTGGCGGTACAGCTTCACGGCCTTCTCGGCGGCCGCCTGGGCGGTCGCGCTGAGCGTAGTCTCCAGCTTGCCCGCCCTGCCCTCGGACAGGGTGAGCAGCGAGGTGTCGGGCGTCTCGTCGGGGTGCTTGATGACCAGCTCGACACCGGGAGTGCCGCCGGCCTTGTCCCCGTACTTCTCGCGCAGCGCGTCCAGGACCGGGCCCAGCGAGGGATACTTCTCCTTGGTCAGCACCTTGCCGTTGCGGTCCACCGCCTCGATGGAGGGGTTCGCGGACTCGCCGGTGACCAGCCGGTCGTCCCGCTGAAGCTTCGGGTACACCACGGAGGGCTGCCAGTCGACGAGCGCCTTGCCGGTGGTCACCCCGCGCACGACGGTCAGCTCGCTGCGGTACGCCAGCGGCTTCGACTTGCCGTCGTACGACACCGTCGCCCTCACGCTGTACGGCACGGTGGCGCCGGTCGCCTTGCCGGGCGTGATCCGCACCTGGCCGATGTGGGCGTCCGTACCGTAGGCCGCCAGCAGGACCTCGGCCGCCGTGCCGTTGTTCGTCAGCGCGGCCGCGCTCGCCGCGTCGCCCTTCTGCCAGGCGGCGAAGAAGTCCTTGGAGGTCTTCTCGATCTCGTCGGCGGTGGGCGGCCCGCTCCGCTTGGCCTCCCCGACCCCGCCGCTCCCGTCGTCGCTCAGCGCCGAGACGAAGTTGTACGCGCCGTACCCGGCCCCGCCGACCATCACGGCGAACACCGTGCTGACGACAGCGACCTTCACCCCCTTGGCCATGGTGTGGCCCCCTCCCCGTGTTCCCCGTTGTTGTGGGCAGCCTAAGCGGGAGGTGTGACAAGCGGGGTGAGAGTTTCCCGATTCGTCGGGACGGGTGCTCAATCACATACGTGAACACCCGTCCCCTAGACCCAGGTGTCCAGCCACATCCGCGACCTCCAGTCGTCGATCGGGATGCTGGTGCCGGTGTACAGCGGCCAGAAGTAGATGAAGTTCCAGGCGATCAGGAGGACCAGCACGCCTGCCGCCGTGGCGCCCGCCACGCGGCGGGTGTCGGAGGCGCGGGGCGGTCCGACGAGGGCGCCGACGAGCATCGCGACGGCCAGACAGAGGAAGGGCAGGAAGACGATCGTGTAGAAGAAGAAGATCGTCCGTTCCTGGTAGTTGAACCAGGGCAGGTACCCGGCCGCGATACCGCAGGCGATGGCGCCCGCCCGCCAGTCGCGGCGGAAGAACCAGCGCCACAGGACGTACAGGATCGCGAAGCAGGCCGCCCACCACAGCAGGGGCGTGCCGATGGCCAGGACCTCCCGGGCGCACTTCCCGCCCGCGTCGACCGGGCAGCCGTCGGTGCCGGGCGCGGGGGACTCGTAGAAGTACGAGACCGGGCGGCCGTCGACGATCCAGCTCCACGGGTTGGACATGTACGTGTGCGGCGAGGACAGGCCGACGTTGAACTTGTAGACCTCGTGCTCGTAGTGGATCAGGCTGCGCCACCAGTCGGGCAGGAAGGTCCAGCTGCCGCCCTTGCCGTCGGTCGCCGCCCAGTTGCGGTAGTAGCCGCCGGTGCCGTCCGCGGGGGAGAGGATCCAGCCGATCCACGAGGTGACGTAGGTGACGACCGCGACCGGCACCATCGCCAGGAACGCGATGCCCAGGTCGTACTTGAGGACCGCCTCGTAGGGGCGCCGGGCGCCCGCGACCCTGCGGGAGCCGACGTCCCACAGCACCGTCATGACGCCGAACGCGATGAGGAAGAACAGCCCGTTCCACTTGGTGCCGATGGCCAGGCCAAGGAGCAGGCCCGCGAGCCAGCGGTAGGGGCGCCATCCCAGGCGCAGGGTGTCCGCGACGTGCGCGTCGGGGCGCACGAGGCCGTGGGAGTCGACCGGCAGCGCGGCCGCGAGTTTCTCCCGGGCCCGGTCGCGGTCGATGACCAGACAGGCGAACGCGGCCAGCACGAAGAACATCAGCACGCCGTCGAGCAGGGCGGTCCGCGCCATCACGAAGGCCAGGCCGTCCACGGTCATCAGCGCGCCCGCCAGGCAGCCGAGGAAGGTGGAGCGGAAGATCCGGCGGCCCACCCGGCACACGATCAGCACCGACAGCGTCCCCAGCAGCGCCGTCATGAACCGCCAGCCGAACGGGTCGAACCCGAACATCAGCTCGCCGAGCCCGATGACGTACTTGCCGACCGGCGGATGCACCACATAGGCGGCGTCCGTCGGCAGCGCCACATGCCCGTTCGAGGACAGGATCTGGCTGTCGACGTTCTTGCCCCAGCTGAGCTCGAAGCCGCGGTGGACGAGCGCCCACGCGTCCTTGGCGTAGTACGTCTCGTCGAATATCACCTTCTTGGGGCTGCCCAGGTTCCAGAACCGCATCACCCCCGCCACCAGCGTCACCAGCAGCGGCCCCAGCCAGCCCGACCAGCGCGTGACCCGCTCGGCGAGCGCCCCGGGCACGCCCAGGACCTGCCACATCCGGGGACTGGGTGCCACGAAGGGCGGGACCAGGCGCTCGCGCACGTCGCCTCTGGCCTCGGGCGCGTAGCCGAAACGGCGCAGCCTCTGCTGCCACGACGGCCGCCGGTCCTGGGGGGCCTGGTCCTGCCGGGTGTCCATGGAGGACGCGGTACTGGTCACCGCGCCATCGTAAGGAACGGCGCTGTGTGAGTCCCGTGCATGGGCGGATGCGTCCGGTTCGGGGCGCTGCTGGGAGGATGGGGAGGTGACTGGAACCCTTGTCCTCGCAGGCACCCCCATCGGCGACATCGCGGACGCCCCACCCCGGCTCGCGGCGGAACTGACCGCGGCCGACGTGGTCGCGGCCGAGGACACCCGGCGGCTGCGGCGGCTGACGCAGGGGCTCGGCGTGACGCCCAAGGGGCGGATCGTGTCGTACTTCGAGGGCAACGAGGCCGCCCGCACCCCCGAACTCGTCGAGGAACTCCTCGGCGGCGCCCGCGTGCTGCTCGTCACCGACGCCGGGATGCCGTCGGTGTCCGACCCCGGGTACCGGCTGGTCGCCGCGGCCGTGGAGAAGGACGTCCGGGTCACCGCCGTACCGGGACCGTCCGCCGTCCTCACCGCGCTCGCCCTGTCCGGGCTGCCCGTCGACCGGTTCTGCTTCGAGGGGTTCCTGCCGCGCAAGGCCGGCGAGCGGCTGTCGCGGCTGAGGGAGGTCGCCGAGGAGCGGCGCACCCTGGTGTACTTCGAGGCTCCCCACCGGCTCGACGACACCCTCGCGGCCATGGCCGAGGTGTTCGGCGCGGACCGGCGGGCCGCCGTGTGCCGGGAGTTGACCAAGACGTACGAGGAGGTCAAGCGGGGGGCGCTGGGCACACTCGCAGAGTGGGCCGCGGACGGGGTCCGAGGGGAGATCACCGTCGTCGTCGAGGGGGCGCCCGAGAAGGGGGCCGGGGAGATCGACGACACGGAACTGGTGCGCCGGGTGCGGGTGCGCGAGGAGGCGGGGGAGCGGCGCAAGGAGGCGATCGCCGCCGTGGCCGTGGAGGCGGGCGTCCCCAAGAGGGTGGTGTTCGATGCGGTCGTCGCCGCGAAGAACGCCCCCTCCCCGGGTGCCGGACGAGGTGGGTCACACCCCCTCTGAGCAGGGCGCATGACGTCTGAGCGTGCGCCCCATGTGCTCGCAAAGCGGTGTCCCGGAATGCAAAGCTCCACGGGGTCGGACGGTCCGGTTCGGCAAGGAAAGTCCAAATCGGGTCCAACAGTCGACAGGCCTGTCGCCATCGGCTCCCGGGAGGCGTCCACTGGGGTGAGGGACGTACCCGTCCTTCGAACCAGCGGACACACAGGAGCTGGCATGAGCGAGATCGCAGGGCACCCCGGTGCCACGGCCGTGGTCAACGAGTCCTACTCCTTCGCCTGCATGCGCTGCGGGCACGGCTGGGAGCAGTCGTACGCGATAGAGCACCACGTCGACGGCGACGGCAGGGAGTTCGTGCAGTACGTGGTGGACGGACGGGTCGTGCCCTCTCCGCTCTCCCGGCCCACCTGCGCGAACTGCGACCACCACGTCGTACGGATCATGCGGCCCGGCCGGGTCGCCGCCACCCGGGACGCCGACCACCACCGGCACCGCACGCCCGCCGCCGGGCCCGTGGAGGCACCGGCGCCCGGGGACCCGGTACGGGAGCCGGGCGAGGAGCACCACTGGCACCTGGCCGACCTGCTGCACGTCTTCCAGCGCAAGGCGAGCTGACCGCACCGGAACCCGGGCGGGCATGCCCCTTTCGTAGGATCGGGGCATGCCTTCGAACAGCCCCCGCGAGAAGAACGCGGCCCCGCCGCTCCCGGAACCGCTGCGGGTACCGGTCGCCGACTCCCACACCCACCTGGACATGCAGGACGGGACCGTGGAGGAGGGGCTCGCCAAAGCCGCGTCGGTCGGGGTGACCACGGTCGTCCAGGTCGGCTGCGACGTACGGGGCTCCCGCTGGGCCGCCGAGACGGCGGCCCGGTACGACGCCGTCCACGCCACCGTCGCGCTGCACCCCAACGAGGCGCCCCGGATCGTCCACGGCGACCCCGACGGCTGGTCCCGGCAGGGCGCGCGCCGGGCCGGCGGCACCGGGGCGCTCGACGAGGCGCTCGCGGAGATCGACCGTCTGGCCGCACTCCCGCAGGTCAAGGGCGTCGGCGAGACCGGCCTCGACCACTTCCGCACCGGGCCCGAGGGCAAGGAGGCGCAGGAGGCGTCCTTCCGCGCCCACATCGAGATGGCCAAGCGGCACGGCAAGGCGCTCGTCATCCACGACCGCGACGCCCACGACGACGTGCTGCGCGTCCTCAAGGAGGAAGGTGCCCCCGAGCGGACCGTCTTCCACTGCTACTCCGGCGACGCGGAGATGGCCGAAGTGTGCGCCCGCGAGGGCTACTTCATGTCCTTCGCCGGCAACGTCACCTTCAAGAACGCCCAGAACCTGCGGGACGCGGTGGCCGTGGCCCCCCTCGAACTCCTCCTCGTGGAGACCGACGCGCCCTTCCTGACGCCGGCGCCGTACCGCGGACGGCCCAACGCCCCCTATCTCATTCCGGTCACGGTGCGCGCCATGGCCGCCGTGCGCGGCATCGACGAGGACGCCTTGGCCACGGCACTCGCCGCGAACACCGCACGCGCCTTCGGGTACTGACCCCGTCGAACGTAACTCCGGGTAGCCGCGCCGCTTTGGAGAGTGACGGTCGCTCCGCTAGGTTCTGTGGGCCCGATCCGGACCCCTCTGGACCCCTCGGCCCCTGGAGCGTGTCGGCGTGAGCAGCTCGCAGTACGAGACGACATACGAGCCGTACGAGTCCTACGGCCCGACCGAGCCGTACGACCCACCGGCGTACGGCGGTTGGGACACGCCCCCCACCGGCCCGCACACCGCGGACACGCTCCCGTACGGGGTGTACGGGACGCCGGTCCCGCCGTACGAGGACACCTACCGGCCCGCCTACGAGGCGCCCGGTTCCGAGCTGCCGACCGTGCCCGGAGTGCGTGCCGGAGCGGGGCGGCGGGCCGCGCGCCGGCGCCGGGCGCGGTACGCGGAACGGCCGGACGGGGCGGCGATGAGACGGCTGCTCCCGCAGGCACTGGTGGTCGCGTTCCTCGCCGGCGGCACCACCGCGTTCGTCGCCAAGGACAAGGCGATCGAGCTCACCGTCGACGGCAAGCCCCGGACGCTGCACACCTTCGCCGACGACGTGACCGAACTGCTCGCCGAGGAGGGGGTCGAGGTGGGGGCGCACGACGTGGTCGCGCCCGCCCCCGGCGAACAGCTCGCCAGCGGCGACGAGGTCGCGGTGCGCTACGGCCGCCCCGTGCGGCTCACGCTCGACGGGCACCGGCGTGAGGTGTGGACCACGGCCCGCACGGTCGACGCGGCGCTCGAACAGCTCGGCGTGCGCGCCGAGGGCGCCTACCTGTCCACCTCGCGCTCCCGGCGGATCGGGCGGGAGGGGCTCGCGCTGGACGTGCGCACCGAACGCTCCGTGACGATCATGGCCGACGGCCGGGCACGGACGATCCGCACGAACGCGGCGACCGTGGCGGAGGCCGTCGAGCAGGCCGGGGTCACGCTGAGCGGGATGGACACCACCTCGGTGGCGCCGGGCAGCTTCCCCCGCGAGGGCCAGACCGTCACGGTGCTGCGGATCACGGGGTCGAAGGAGGTGCGCGAGGAGCAGATCCCCTACCGGGAGCAGCGGAGCGAGGACGACTCCCTCTTCAAGGGCACGGAGGTCGTGGAGCAGGCCGGGGCACCGGGCGTGCGGCGGGTCACGTACTCCCTGCGGACCGTCAACGGGGTGCGACAGAAACCGCGCCGGACCAGGGTCGAGGTGGTCCGGGAACCCCGCACCCAGATCGTGCGCGTCGGCACCAGGCCGATGCCCACCTCCGTGCGGGGCGCGGACCACCTGAACTGGCAGGGCCTCGCCGTCTGCGAGTCCGGCGGCCGTCCGAACGCGGTGGACCCGTCGGGCACGTACGGCGGCCTCTACCAGTTCGACACGCGGACCTGGCAGGGCCTCGGGGGCTCCGGCCGCCCGCAGGACGCACCGGCGGCGGAGCAGACCTTCCGGGCGAAGAAGCTGTACGTACGGCGGGGAGCGAGCCCTTGGCCGCACTGCGGCGGCCGTCTGCAGGGATGAGCGGGCGGGACCGGCGCCCGCCGGCCCGCGGTTAGGCTGTCCACGTGAGCAGCCCCTCCCCAGACTCCCTCCTCGGCCCCGCCGACATCCGCGAACTCGCCGCCGTGCTCGGCGTACGTCCCACCAAGCAGCGCGGCCAGAACTTCGTGATCGACGCGAACACGGTCCGCAGGATCGTGCGGACCGCCGACGTGGGTCCCGAGGACGCCGTCGTGGAGGTCGGCCCAGGGCTCGGCTCGCTCACCCTCGCCCTCCTGGAGGCGGCCGCCCACGTCACGGCCGTGGAGATCGACGACGTACTCGCCTCCGCACTCCCCGCCACCGTCGCCGCGCGCATCCCGGACCGGGCCGACCGCTTCGCCCTGGTGCACTCGGACGCGATGCACGTCACCGACCTCCCCGGCCCCGCGCCGACGGCCCTGGTCGCGAACCTCCCGTACAACGTCGCCGTACCCGTGCTGCTGCACATGCTCGACACCTTCCCGAGCATCGAGCGCACCCTCGTCATGGTGCAGGCGGAGGTCGCCGACCGGCTCGCCGCGGCGCCCGGTTCCAAGGTCTACGGCGTCCCGTCCGTGAAGGCCAACTGGTACGCCGAGGTCAAGCGGGCCGGGTCGATCGGCCGGAACGTCTTCTGGCCCGCCCCGAACGTCGACAGCGGCCTCGTCGCGCTCACCCGCAGGACCGAGCCGATCAAGACGACCGCCGCCAAGCGAGAGGTGTTCGCCGTCGTCGACGCGGCCTTCGCCCAACGCCGCAAGACCCTGCGGGCCGCGCTCGCCGGGTGGGCCGGTTCGGCCGCGGCCGCCGAGACCGCCCTCGTGGCGGCCGGGGTCTCGCCCCAGGCCCGCGGGGAGGCGCTCACCGTCGAGGAGTTCGCGCGCATCGCCGAGCACGCACCGCACAAGGAGCCGGTCCAGCAGTGAGCGTCACCGTCCGCGTCCCCGCCAAGGTCAACGTCCAGCTCGCCGTCGGCGCCGCCCGCCCCGACGGCTTCCACGACCTGGCCAACGTCTTCCTCGCGGTCGGCCTCCACGACGAGGTGACCGTGACCCCGGCCGACGGGCTCCGCGTCACCTGCGAGGGCCCCGACGCCGCCCAGGTCCCCCTGGACCGCACCAATCTGGCGGCCCGCGCGGCGATCGCCCTGGCGGAGCGCCGCGGTCTGGAGCCCGCCGTCCACATCCACATCGCCAAGGACATCCCCGTCGCCGGCGGCATGGCCGGCGGCAGCGCGGACGGCGCCGGTGCGCTCCTGGCCTGCGACGCGCTGTGGGGCACCGGCGCCCCGCGCGAGGAACTGCTCGACATCTGCGCCGAGTTGGGCAGCGACGTGCCGTTCAGCCTGGTCGGCGGGGCCGCGCTCGGAACCGGACGCGGGGAGAAGCTGCGCGCCCTCGACGTCGGCGGCACCTTCTCGTGGGTGTTCGCGATGGCGGAGCGCGGACTGTCCACCCCGGCCGTCTTCCGGGAGTTCGACCGGCTCACCGCGGGCCTCGACGTCCCCGAGCCCGTCGCCTCCGAGCAGCTGCTCGACGCGCTGGCCGAGGGCGACCCGGACGCGCTCGCCGCCGCCGTCTCCAACGACCTCCAGCCCGCCGCGCTCTCCCTCTTCCCGGAACTGGCCGACACCCTCGCGGCGGGCAGTGCCGCGGGCGCCCTCGCCGGGCTCGTCTCGGGGTCGGGGCCGACCACGGCCTTCCTCGCCCGTGACCGCGAGGCCGCCGCGGGGATCGCGGACGCACTGCGCGCCTCCGGCACCTGCCGGGCGGTGCGCACGGCCACGGGGCCGGTGCCGGGTGCGACGGTGATCCGGCCGTAGCGGTCGGACTACCCTGGAGGGTCGATCGATCCCCCTGGGCAGGAGAGAAATGGCCGTCAATCTGGTCAATGTCGAGAACGTCAGCAAGGTGTACGGCACCCGTGCCCTGCTGGACGGTGTCTCGCTCGGCGTCTCCGAGGGCGATCGCATCGGCGTCGTGGGCCGCAACGGCGACGGCAAGACCACCCTGATCCGCATGCTCGCCAAGCTGGAGGACGCCGACACCGGACGCGTCACGCACTCCGGCGGACTGCGCCTCGGGGTCCTCACCCAGCACGACTCCCTCGACCCGGCCGCCACCGTCCGGCACGAGGTCATCCGGGACATGGCCGACCACGAGTGGGCCGGCAACGCCAAGATCCGTGACGTGCTGACCGGACTGTTCGGCGGACTCGACCTGCCCGGCTTCCCGCAGGGCCTCGACACCGTCATCGCGCCGCTCTCCGGTGGCGAGCGCCGCCGTATCGCCCTGGCCAAGCTGCTCATCGAGGAACAGGACCTGATCGTCCTCGACGAGCCCACCAACCACCTCGACGTCGAGGGCATCTCCTGGCTGGCGAAGCACCTGCGCGAGCGGCGCTCCGCGCTCGTGTGCGTCACCCACGACCGGTGGTTCCTCGACCAGGTCTGCACCCGCATGTGGGACGTGCAGAAGGGCGACGTCTACGAGTACGAGGGCGGGTACTCCGACTACGTCTTCGCCCGTGCCGAGCGCGAGCGGATCGCCGCCACCGAGGAGACCAAGCGGCAGAACCTCGTCCGCAAGGAGCTGGCGTGGCTCCGGCGCGGCGCCCCCGCCCGTACGTCCAAGCCGCGCTTCCGTGTCGAGGCCGCCAACGAGCTCATCAAGGACGTGCCGCCGCCGCGCGACAGCAGCGAGCTGATGAAGTTCGCCTCCTCACGGCTGGGCAAGACGGTCTTCGAGCTGGAGGACGTGACCGTCCAGGCCGGGCCCAAGGTCCTGCTCAAGCATGTGACGTGGCAGCTCGGACCCGGGGACCGGATCGGTCTCGTCGGGGTCAACGGCGCCGGGAAGACGTCCCTGCTGCGCGCCATGGCCGAGGCCGCGCGGACCGAGGGCGAGAAGCAGCCCGCGGGCGGGCGGGTCGTCGTCGGCAGGACCGTCAAGCTCGCCTACCTGTCGCAGGAGGTCGCCGAACTCGACCCCGCGGTCCGGGTCCTCGAGGCCGTCCAGCAGGTGCGGGAGCGCGTCGACCTCGGCAAGGGGCGCGAGATGACCGCCGGGCAACTCTGCGAGACCTTTGGCTTCAACAAGGAGAAGCAGTGGACGCCGGTCGGGGACCTCTCCGGTGGTGAGCGGCGCCGCCTCCAACTCCTGCGGCTGCTGATGGACGAGCCCAACGTCCTCTTCCTCGACGAGCCCACCAACGACCTCGACATCGAGACCCTGACCCAGCTGGAGGACGTCCTCGACGGCTGGCCCGGCTCCATGATCGTCATCTCCCACGACCGGTTCTTCGTCGAGCGCACGACCGACCGGGTCTTCGCGCTGCTCGGGGACGCCACCCTGCGGATGCTGCCGCGGGGCATCGACGAGTACCTGGAGCGACGGCAGCGGATGGAGGAGGCCGTGGCCGCCGCGTCCCCGGCCCCCGTGAAGGCCGTGGCCGAGAAGAGCTCCGCCGACCAGCGGGCCGCCAAGAAGGAGCTCCAGAAGATCGAGCGGCAGCTCGACAAGATCTCGGAGAAGGAGACGAAGCTGCACGCGTCCATCGCCGAGAATGCCACGGACTTCGCCAAGGTGGCCTCCCTCGACGCCGAACTGCGGGACCTCGCCGGGGAGCGCGAGGAGCTGGAGCTGCGCTGGCTGGAGCTGGCCGAAGACGCGTGAAGGGACGTGTGAAGGGACGCGTGAAGGTGCGGCACATCGTCCTCGAACGACAGGAAAGCCGGGAATTCAGCACTTCCGGGACACTTCTCACCGGTAGGGGAAGCGCAACGTCGAACTAGCGTGTAGCTTCCGGGGGCATGAAGGGCGGGGGTGCCGGGAGAGAGTGCCGGGAGAGGTCCTCCGCCTGTGCGGATCAGTGGGCTTCACCGTGGGGCATTCACGCGGATCCATCGGGGTGACTGGGGGGTTGGTCGATGGGAGTTCGGCTCATGGTGGTCGACGACCACCGATTGCTCGCCGAGGCGCTGGCCTCGGCGCTGAAACTGCGCGGGCACCGGGTGCTCGCGGCGGCGGCGCCTGCCGCGGGGGCGGCGGAGCTGGTGATCAGCCGGGCGCCCGAGGTGTGCCTGCTGGGGACGGCCACACCGGCCGAGCCGGGGATGTTCGACCCGGTCGTGAAGATCAAGCGGGAGCGGCCGCAGGTGGCGGTGCTGGTGCTGGGTCCGGTGCCGAGCCCTCGCGGGATCGCCGCCGCGTTCGCCGCGGGGGCCTCCGGCTATGTGCGGCACGACGAGCGGATCGAGGGGGTCGAGCGGGCGATCATGAAGGCCCGGGCGGGGGAGGCGGCGGTCGCTCCGCAGTTGCTCCAGGGGGCGTTCAGCGAACTGCTGAACCCCGCCGCCCAGCCGGACGACGAGGGACAGCGGCTGCTGCAGATGCTGACACCCCGGGAGGTGGAGGTGCTGGTGCGGGTGGCCGACGGGGAGGACACGCGGCTGATCGCGGCGGGGATGGGGATAGCGCCGTCCACGGCCCGGACGCATGTGCAGCGGGTGCTGATGAAGCTGGGGGTGGGGTCTCGGCTGGAGGCGGCGGCGTTGGCTGCGCGGACGGGGCTGCTGGACCGGGCGGGTGCCTCCGGCGGTGGAACCGGGTGAGGTGATCGGACGCCGGCGCGGGTGGGTGGGGGCGGGCGTTGTGCGCAGTTCCCCGCGCCCCTGAATGCCTGCGGCGGCCCGTTGCGGTCTCTGGGGGCTTGTGTAGCGCGTGCGGTCCGGTGGTGGGGTCGGGGCCGGGGTGGGGGGTATCCGTCCTCGGTCCGGCGGCTCGGTCCCTCGAAGAAGGGGCCCGGTAACGGACGCCGGCCGCTGCGGGCGGACACCCCCCACCCCGTCCCCTGCGCGCCGTACGCGGCCAACCGACCGTCGTGGCGCGCGGTACGGCGAACGGTTCGTCGCGGCGCAGGTGACTGCAACTCCTCAGGGGCGCGGGGAACTGCGCGGCCAACCCCCACCGGTCCGCACCCGGTGTCACTCCTCCGGTGTCTCCACCTGTACCGGGGCCGCCGGCTTCAGTTTCTGCCAGATCAGGAAGAAGATGCCGAGCGCCAGCATTCCCAGGCCGGTCCACAGGTTGATGTTGACGCCCTCCGACTTGTCGAGGGAGGAGTCGGAGGGGTTGATGCCGGCGATCGTGACGATGACGCCGTAGAGGACGAACAGGCCGCCGATGATGCGGCGCAGGTCGAAGATCCGGGCCGCGGTGGCCGACTTGGCCTGGAGTTCGGAGACTTCCCGCTGGACGTCGTGTTCGGAGTAGCCGTGCTGATCGGACATGGTCTCTCAATCCTCCGAGGTCAGAACGAGAACGGGATGTAGCAGGCGGCGGCCAGGATCACCGCGCCCCAGCCCAGCAGGGCCGGCCTGCGGTACCAGGCGTCGTCGCCGGCGGCGGGGGGCTCGGACATGCCGGGGGACGTCGTGCCGTAGACGAGGCCCTGGAGGTCCTCGGCGGGCTTGGGGGCCGTGAACAGGGACACGGCGACCATGACCACCGCACCGGCCACGAAGCCGACGATCGCGGAGACGAAGTTGGCGCCCTGGTCGGAGGGGATGTCGACGATGCCCTGCTTGTAGATCCAGAAGTAGTTCACCATCGCCGCGACCGTCCCGGTGAGCAGACCCCAGAAGCCGGACTTCGCGGACGCCCGCTTCCAGAACATGCCGACGATGAAGACGACGAACATCGGCACGTTGAAGAAGGAGAACAGCGTCTGGAGGTAGCTCATGATGTTGGAGAAGGAGGAGGCCAGGAAGGCCGTTCCCACGGATGCGCAGACGCCGATCACCGTGATCAGGCGGCCGAAGCGGACGTAGTACTCGTCCTCGCGGCCCCGCACCACGTAGCGCGCCCAGATGTCGTTGGTGAACACCGTGTTGAAGGACGAGACGTTCGCCGCCATGCCGGCCATGAACGCGGCCAACAGGCCCGTCACCGCGATGCCGAGGACCCCGTTCGGCAGGAGTTGCTGCATCAGGTACGGGATGGCGTGGTTGTACTGGAGGTCCGAGCCGGGGGTGCCGATCTTGGGGACCAGGGCCGCCGCCACCAGGCCCGGGATCATCACCAGGAACACGATGAAGATCTTCGGGTAGGCGGCGATCAGGGGGGTGCGCTGGGCCGCGGAGAGGTTCTTCGCCGACAGGGCCCGCTGGACCTCCGCGAAGTTCGTCGTCCAGTAGCCGAAGGACAGGACGAAGCCCAGGCCCAGCACGATCGTCAGCCAGTTCGCGCCCAGCGGGTTGTCACTGCCGATGCCCGTACCGCCCCACGCCGTGGTGAAGTCGGCGCCGTGCCGGGCCGTCAGCTTGTCCGTGAGGCCGTCCCAGCCGCCCACCTTCTTCAGGCCGAGGACGACCAGCGGGATCAGGGCCGCGAGGATCACGAAGAACTGCAGGACCTCGTTGTAGATCGCGGAGGACAGTCCGCCGAGGGTGATGTAGGCGAGCACGAAGGCGCCCGCGACCACGATGGCCACCCACTGCGGCCAGCCCAGCAGGGCCTCCACGACGATCGCCAGGGCGTAGAGGTTCACGCCCGCGATCAGGATGGCCGCGAAGGCGAACAGGGCCGAGCTGAGCAGGTGCGCCCACTTGTCGAAGCGCAGCAGGAGCATCTCGGGGACCGAGCGCACCTTGCTGCCGTAGTAGAAGGGCATCATCACCAGGCCGAGGAAGACCATGGCCGGGATGGCGCCGATCCAGTACCAGTGGACCGTGTAGGCGCCGTACTGCGCGCTGTTGGCGGCCATTCCCAGGATCTCCGTGGCGGCCAGGTTGGCCGAGATGAAGGCGAGACCCGTGATCCAGGCCGGCATTGAGCGCCCGGAGAGGAAGAAGTCCAGGCTCGTCTTCACCGACCGGCGGGCCGCGAAGCCGATGCCGAGGACGACGACGAAGTAGATGCCGAGGATCGTGTAGTCGAGCCAGTTGGTGGGGAGCCGGAGCTCGGCGGCCAGGTATGCGCCTTTTGTGGGGGTCTGCATGGTCAGCAATTGAACACCTCGACTGGTGCGCTTTGTTTGATTCCGCTGGTGACATGGGTGGGGGTTTATGGTTACCTGTGTTTAGTTATGTTTGAGTGAAGGAGCGCAGCGGTGAAGAAGACCTCGACCCGGCTGGCCGACGGTCGCGAGCTCATCTACTACGACCTGCGCGACGACACCGTCCGCGACGCCGTGGACCGGCGGCCGCTGGAGCGGACCGTCACCACGTCCGAGGTCCGTCGGGATCCGCTGCTCGGCGATCGCGTGGCCGTCGCCTCGCACCGGCAGGGCCGCACCTACCACCCGCCGGCCGACGAGTGCCCGCTGTGCCCCTCGCAGGGTGAGCGGCTGAGCGAGATCCCGGACTCGTCGTACGACGTCGTGGTCTTCGAGAACCGTTTCCCCTCGCTGGCCGGCGACTCGGGGCGCTGTGAGGTCGTCTGCTTCACCTCGGACCACAACGCGTCCTTCGCCGACCTCACGCAGGAGCAGGCGCGGCTCGTCCTGGACGCATGGACCGACCGGACGTCGGAGCTGTCGCATCTGCCCTCCGTGGAGCAGGTCTTCTGTTTCGAGAACCGGGGTGCGGAGATCGGTGTGACTCTGGGTCACCCGCATGGCCAGATCTACGCCTACCCGTTCACCACCCCTCGCACCGCACTGATGCTGCGTTCTCTCGCGGCCCACAAGGAGGCCACCGGAGGGGAGAACCTCTTCGACGCCGTCGTGGAGAGCGAGCTGGCCGGGGAGCGGGTCGTCCTGGAGGGGGAGCACTGGGTCGCCTTCGTGCCCTACGCGGCGCACTGGCCGTACGAGGTGCACCTCTACCCCAAGCGCCGGGTGCCGGACCTGCTCGGTCTCGACGAGGACGCCCGCACAGAGTTCCCCCAGGTCTATCTGGAACTCTTGAGGCGCTTCGACCGGATTTTCGGCGAAGGTGAGCCGCCCACGCCGTACATCGCCGCCTGGCACCAGGCGCCGTTCGGTCAGCTGGAGGAGTTCGAGGGCGTGAGCCGTGACGACTTCGCGCTGCACCTGGAGCTTTTCACCATTCGTCGCACGTCCGGCAAGCTGAAGTTCCTCGCGGGCTCCGAGTCGGGCATGAACGTGTTCATCAACGACATCCGTCCGGAAGCCGCGGCACAGCGACTGCGAGAGGTAGCGAGTTCATGAAGTACCTGGTGACAGGTGGCGCGGGATACGTCGGCGGTGTCGTGGCCCAGCACCTGCTGGAGGCGGGGCACGAGGTCGTCGTCCTGGACAACCTCTCCACCGGTTTCCGCGAGGGCGTCCCGGCCGGGGCCGCCTTCATCGAGGGCGACATCCGCGACGCCGCCAAGTGGCTGGATTCCTCCTTCGACGGCGTGCTCCACTTCGCCGCGTCCTCGCAGGTCGGCGAGTCGGTCGTGAAGCCCGAGAAGTACTGGGACAACAACGTCGGCGGGACGATGGCGCTGCTCGGCGCCATGCGCGAGGCGGGCGTGAGCAAGCTCGTCTTCTCCTCCACGGCCGCCACCTACGGGGAGCCCGAGGAGGTGCCGATCGTCGAGTCGGCTCCGACCAGGCCCACCAACCCCTACGGCGCCTCCAAGCTCGCCGTCGACTTCATGATCACCAGTGAGGCGAACGCCCACGGCCTCGGCGCCGTGTCCCTGCGCTACTTCAACGTCGCAGGTGCCTACGGCAAGCAGGGCGAGCGGCACGACCCCGAGTCCCACCTCATCCCGCTCATCCTCCAGGTCGCCCAGGGCAGGCGGGAGGCGATCAACGTCTTCGGCGAGGACTACCCGACCCCGGACGGCACCTGCGTCCGCGACTACATCCACGTCGCCGACCTGGCCGACGCCCATCTCCTCGCGCTGAAGGCGGCAAAGCCGGGCGAGCACCTCATCTGCAACCTCGGCAACGGCGAGGGCTTCTCCGTGCGCCAGGTCATCGAGACGGTCCGCCAGGTCACCGGCCACCCGATCCCCGAGATCGTGGCCCCGCGCCGGGCCGGCGACCCGGCCACCCTGGTCGCCTCCGCCGCCACCGCCCGCGAGAAGCTGGGCTGGAACCCGACCCGCGCGGATCTCGCGGGGATCGTCGCGGACGCCTGGGAGTTCGCGCGGGCCGTCAGCGCAGAGAGGGAGCAGTAGTGGAGCAGGTGCAGCGTGGTTTCGTGGAGCTCTACGGAACCGGGCCCGAGGGCGTCTGGTCGGCGCCGGGCCGCGTCAACCTCATCGGTGAGCACACCGACTACAACGACGGCTTCGTGATGCCCTTCGCGCTGCCGCACACCGCGGTCGCGGCCGTCTCCCGGCGCACGGACGGCGTCCTGCGCCTGCACTCGGCCGACGTCGAGGGCGGTGTCGTCGAACTGCGCCTGGACGACCTCGCCCCGGAGAGCGACCGGAACTGGACCGCCTACCCCGCCGGTGTCGTCTGGGCGCTGCGCGAGGCAGGGCACCCCGTCACCGGGGCGGACGTCCACCTCGCCTCGACGGTCCCGGCGGGCGCGGGCCTGTCCTCCTCGGCGGCCCTGGAGGTCGTCGTCGCGCTCGCGCTGAACGACCTGTACGACCTCGGCCTCCAGCGCTGGCAGCTGGCCCGCCTGTGCCAGCGCGCCGAGAACGTCTACGTCGGCGCCCCCACCGGGATCATGGACCAGACCGCGTCCGCCTGCTGCGAGAGCGGCCACGCCCTGTTCCTCGACACCCGGGACCTGTCGCAGAAGCAGATCCCCTTCGACCTCGCCGCCGAGGGCATGGTCCTGCTCGTCGTCGACACCCGCGTCAAGCACGCCCACAACGAGGGCGAGTACGGCAAGCGCCGCGCGGGCTGCGAGCGGGGCGCGGCCCTGCTCGGTGTGGACGCCCTGCGGGACATCCCGTACGGCGAGCTCGACGCGGCCCTGGAGCGGCTCGGCGACGACGAGGAGGCCGTACGCCTGGTGCGGCACGTGGTCACCGAGGACGAGCGGGTCGAGAAGGTCGTCGCCCTGCTGGAGTCGGGCGAGACCCGCGCGATCGGACCGGTGCTGATCGCCGGACACGCCTCGCTGCGCGACGACTTCCGGATCTCCTGCCCGGAGCTGGACCTGGTCGTCGACACCGCCCTCGCCTCCGGTGCCCTGGGCGCCCGGATGACCGGCGGCGGCTTCGGCGGCTCGGCGATCGTGCTGGCCGAGGCGACCGACGTGGAGACGATCACCAAGGCGGTCCAAGAGGCCTTCTCCGCCGCGGAGTTCACCGCTCCGCGGGTGTTCGAGGCGGTGCCCTCGGCAGGGGCGCGGCGCCTGCTCTGAGACCGGCTGACCGCTGTTTTGCCCGGCTTGATCCGAACTTGGGGAAAGCCGGGCCTCTCCCTGACATACGCCCCAGTAGCGTCGGAGCGTGAGTCGAGGGCGCCTTCGCATCCTGTCGGCGATCGGCATCGGCTGCTACGCGCTCGCCGCGATCGCCGGCTTCTTCGTCCTGGCGGACCAGCGGGGCTACGGACTCCTGGTGCCCCTGTGGATCGCGCACGGTGTGCTCCTCGCCGTGCTGCTGACGAAGCTGTGCGCGGACGAGACGGGGCTGTCGGCGGCGCTGCTGGTGGTGGGGGCCTCCCTGGCGGCCGTGTACGTCGCCGACCAGGCCCGCGACGACCTCACCCTGGAGCGGCGGGGCGAACGGATCACCGCCACCGTCGTACGCGACTGGCCCGCCCCGGACCGGGGGCGGCCGGCGGACACCTACGACTACGCCCTCGCGCGCCGCGACGGCACCAGGCTCCCGGGCCCCGCCTTCCAGGCGGCCTCCGGCAGTTTCGCCGTCGGGCAGACCGTCACCGTGCTCGCCGACCCCGAGGGCGCCCTGAGGCCCCGGCTGCCGGGCGACGCGGACGCGACCGGGGACGTCCTCGGCGTGGGGGCGTTCGCGCTGATCGCGCTCGGTGTCGTCGCGGCCACGGCCCGCCGGGGCGAGACCGTCGCCCGCCGGCGGGAGGAGCGGGCCAGGGTGGCGGAACAGGAGCACACGCTCCGCGAGGCGCTGCGCACGGCCTCGGCCGACGACCACGGCTTCGTCGAGGTCCACCCCGCGCACTACCCGGACGTCCCCCACCGCCGCGCGGCCGGCATCGCCGGGGAACTGGGTCTGCGCCCGGCGGACGAGCCGGGCTCCTGGCGCTTCAGGCGGTGAGCCGCTTGGTGAGCGTGTACTCCGTGATCCCCGGCGGATAGTCCGGGATCACGCACACCACCTCGTACCCCTGCTTCCGGTAGAACTCCGGCGCCTGGAAGTCCCAGGTCTCCAGGCGTACGGAGGCGCAGCCCCGTTCGTTGTGCGCCGTGCGCTCCGCCTGTGCGAGCAACTGCGAACCCAGGCCCGCCCCGCGGTGCCGTCCGTCGACCCACAGATAGGTCACGTGCAGCCAGCTCGTCCAGGTGTGCCCGACCAGTCCGCCCGCCAGGGCGCCGGAGTCGTCCAAGGCCCAGACGTGGAGCGGAAGTTCCCGTTCACCTGGGGTTCCGCGCAGCGCGCGCAGCACCGGGGAGGCGGTGGTGTTGGTGTCCCGCAGCCGTTTGCGGAGCAGATCTTGCCGGGCCTTGTCGACTTCTGTCTCCAGACGAAACATGCGGCTCACCATAAACGCACCGGACAGCCAGTTCTGCAAATAACCTTCCGCTCCTGCCCCCCGGCCGTACCCTGATGAACAGCACCGGTGGGGGCCGGTGCTGATCAGGGGGCGAGACAGTCGGGTACGGCGCCCGAAGTGGGGGTAGCAGTTCTTGCACGGCGGCGGCCGTGCGGCCATCGTGCTTCGGGCGTCGTACCCGCGGCGGTGTCGTCTCCCGAGTCGTCCTCAGACGAAGACGATGGGGTATCCCCTGCTCTTCGAGAGCTTGGGGAAGGGGGTTTCGTGGTTCGCATCCGAGTCCTGGTCGTCGACGACCATCGCATCTTCGCCGAGTCGCTCGCCGCCGCGCTGGCGGCCGAGCCCGACGTGGAGGTCTCCGCGGCCGGCAGCGGTCCCGCCGCGCTGCGCTCGCTGGAGCGCGCGGCCGCCGAGGGCCGCCGTTTCGACGTGCTGCTCGTCGACGCCGACCTGGGCGGCAACGTCCAGGGCATCAGGCCCGCCGTCTCCGTGCCGGACGGCAGCGAGGACGGTCTGGTCGACGGCATCTCGCTGGTCGCCGGGGTCCGTACGGCGCAGCCGGCGGTCCGGATCGTCGTGCTCGCCGAGAAGGACGATCCGCGGCGGGCCGCGCTCGCCCTGCAGGCCGGCGCCTCGGGCTGGGTCGCCAAGGACTGCTCGCTGTCCCGGCTGCTCACCGTGATCCGGGGGGTGCTGCGCGACGAGACCCATCTGCCGCCCGCCCTGCTCACCGGTGTGCTGCGGGAACTGACCGCCGCCCGCAAGCACCGCACCGAGAGCGAGCGCCTGGTGGAGTCCCTCACCCCGCGCGAGCGGGAGGTGCTGCGCTGCATGGTGGCCGGGCTCGGCCGCAAGGCGGTCGCGGAGAGACTGTTCCTGTCCCCGCACACCGTGCGCACCCACATGCAGAACGTCCTCGGCAAGCTGGGCGTCCACTCCACCCTGGCCGCCGTCGCCCTGGCGCGGCGCGCGGGTGTGGGCCCGGTCGACCTAGCCGGGGATGTTGTCGAACGGGGCGGTCAACTGGCGTAGCAGCCCGGCCAGTTCCCCGCGCTGGGCGCGGGAGAGCTCGGCGAGGATCGCGCGTTCCTGTTCCAGCAGACCGGCGAGGGCCTGGTCCGCGCGGTCCTTGCCGTCCTCGGTGAGCCGGACCAGCACCCCGCGCCGGTCGCTCGGGTCGGGCAGCCGCTCCACCAGGCCCTTCTTGGCCAGCCGGTCGATGCGGTTGGTCATGGTGCCCGAGGTGACCAGGGTCTGGGTCAGCAACTGTCCGGGGGAGAGCTGGTACGGCGTCCCCGCGCGCCTGAGCGCGGTCAGCACGTCGAACTCCCAGGGCTCCAGACTGTGCTCGGCGAAGGCCAGCCGGCGTGCCCGGTCCAGGTGCCGGGCCAGTCTGCTCACCCGGCTGAGCACCTCGAGCGGTTCCACGTCGAGGTCAGGGCGCTCCCGGCGCCACGCAGCGACCAGCCGATCGACCTCGTCCTCCATGACGATCAGTGTAGTGGTTGTGTCGACATGAAGTCTCTTGACATCAAGTCTCTTGACATCAAGACAACCATCCGGGGAAGGTGAAGGGCATGACCACCCCCGCCTGGGACCCCGCCCAGTACCTGCGCCACGCGGACCACCGCGCCCGCCCCTTCACCGACCTGCTCGCCCGCGTACCGGACCTGCCGGGGGCCGAGCCCCTGATCGCCGACCTCGGCTGCGGCCCCGGCAATGTGACGGCGCTGCTCGCCGCCCGCTGGCCCACGGCCCGGATCACCGGCTACGACAACTCCGCCGAGATGCTCGACAAGGCACGGGCCGACCACGCCGGCCCCACGGCCGGTGGCGGCAGCCTCGACTTCTCCCACGCGGACGTGCGCACCTGGACGCCCGCACAGCCGTACGACCTGATCATCAGCAACGCCACGCTCCAGTGGGTGCCGGGGCACGTGGAGCGTTTCGGGGCCTGGGTGGACGGACTCGCACCGGGCGGCACCTTCGCCTTCCAGGTGCCCGGCAACTTCGGCTCCCCGAGCCACCGGCTGATGCGCGAACTCGCCGGGGCCGTGGGCCTCGCGGACACCCTGCGCCACGAGGACGCCGTCCGCGCGCCGGAGGCCTATCTGGCGGAGCTGGCCGACCTGGGATGCACGGTCGACGCGTGGGAGACGACGTACGTCCACCTGCTCCAGGGCGAGGACCCGATCCTGGACTGGGTCAAGGGCACGGGGCTGCGCCCGCTCCTGACCGCCCTCGCCGACGACCCGCCGGCCAGGGAGGAGTTCCTGACCGCCTACCGTGCGGCCCTGCGCCAGGCGTACCCGGCGGGCCCGCACGGCACCCCGTTCCCCTTCCGCCGCGTCTTCGCCGTCGCCCGCAAGCAGAGCTGACGCTCGCGAGCGTGGACCGCGTGCGGCCCGCCGTGTTTGACCGGCGTTCGTCGGGTCACCCGCAGTGATGAGAGCGGAGTCGGCAATCGCTTGGGAGTGAGAACCGTGGCAGGAGACCAGAAGGCCAAGGCCAAGAAGGAACAGGCCAAGGGCAAGGCCAAGGAGGCCATAGGTCGCGCGGTCGGCAACGAGAGCATGGAAGCCGAGGGCCGCATGGGCCAGTCCAAGGGCGACGCGCGCCAGGCCAAGGAGAAGGCGAAGGACACCTTCAAGCACTGACGCCACGCAGACGAACGGCCCGTGCACCCACGGGGTGCACGGGCCGTCGTACGTGCCGGTGCCGGGTTCAGCGCCACTCGGCCGGGATGTGCTTCACCTGCTCCAGGACGTCCCAGTCCTTGGGACGGGAACTCGGCGAGTCCCAGGGAGCGCCCTGGCCGAGCCAGTAGCCGCGCCTCTCCCGCAATCCGGTGACGCTGACGTCGTTCATGCTGGGCTCATTGCCGCAGCAGGGGCAGATGGCGGCCTCGTTGGGCCAGCCGCCCTCCCAGAAGGGTTCCGGATCGTTGTCGTGCCCGCAGACCCGGCAGGCGGTCTCCCGCTCCGGGCCCGGTGGGCTCCCCGGTTCGGACTGCACGAGCAGCTCCTCCTGGGCGGTGGTCGGGTTCGGCAGGCGGGCGCTCAGCTCTTCCGGCGGCCTATCAGGCGCGGCTTCGCCTCCAGCCCGTCCAGGCCGTGCCAGGCGAGATTCACCAGGTGTGCCGCCACCTCCGCCTTCTTCGGGCGGCGCACGTCCAGCCACCACTGGCCGGTCAGGGCGACCATGCCGACCAGGGCCTGGGCGTACAGGGGGGCCAGTTTGGGGTCGAAGCCGCGCCTCTTGAACTCGCGGCCCAGGATGTCCTCCACCTGGGTCGCGATGTCCGAGATGAGAGAGGCGAAGGAGCCCGTGGACTGGGGGATGGGGGAGTCGCGCACCAGGATGCGGAAGCCGTCGGTGTACTCCTCGATGTAGTCGAGGAGGGCGAACGCCGCCTGTTCGCACAGTTCGCGGGGGTGGCCGGCGGTCAGGGAACCGGTCACCATGTCCAGCAGGCGCCGCATCTCGCGGTCCACCACCACCGCGTACAGGCCCTCCTTGCCGCCGAAGTGCTCGTACACCACCGGCTTGGAGACGCCGGCCTTCGCCGCGATCTCCTCCACCGACGTGCCCTCGAAGCCCTTCGAGGCGAACAGCGTGCGACCGATCTCCAGAAGCTGTGCGCGGCGTTCGGCCCCCGTCATCCGGGTGCGCCGGGCTCGCCGCGGCTTCGCTTCGCTGCTCGGGGTACTGCTGGAGTCGGTCGCCACGGCGTCCATCATGCCGCCTCGGCGGTCTCCTTCTTGCGCCGGGAGCCGTCCCCGTCGGTGTTCCGGCGCGAATCGATACGCGAGCGTGACGGCCAGCGCACGTCGTACGCCCAGCCGAGCATCTCGAACCAGCGGATGATCCGCGCGGAGGAGTCCAGCTGACCGCGCATCACCCCGTGCCGCGCCGAGGTCGGGTCGGCGTGGTGCAGGTTGTGCCAGGACTCACCGCAGGACAGCACGGCCAGCCACCACACGTTGCCCGAGCGGTCCCGCGACTTGAAGGGCCGCTTGCCGACCGCGTGGCAGATCGAGTTGATCGACCAGGTGACGTGGTGGAGGAGGCAGACGCGGACCAGGGAGCCCCAGAAGAACCCGGTGAACGCGCCCCACCAGGACATCGTCACCAGGCCGCCGATCACGGCGGGCAGGGCGAGGGAGAGCATCGTCCAGTAGATGAACTGCCGGGAGATCGCCCGGATCGCCGGGTCCTTGATCAGGTCCGGCGCGTACTTGTCCTGCGGGGTTTGCTCCTCGTCGAACATCCAGGCGATGTGGGCCCACCACAGGCCCTTGATCAGTGCCGGGACCGTCTCCCCGAACCGCCACGGCGAGTGGGGGTCACCCTCGGCGTCGGAGAACTTGTGGTGCTTGCGGTGGTCGGCGACCCACCGCACCAGGGGCCCCTCGACGGCCAGCGATCCCATGATCGCCAGCGCGATCCTCAGTGGCCTCTTGGCCTTGAAGGAGCCGTGCGTGAAGTAGCGGTGGAAGCCGATCGTGATGCCGTGACAGCCGAGGTAGTAGAAGAAGACCAGAAGGCCCAGATCGAGCCAGCTCACACCCCAGCCCCAGGCCAGCGGCACCGCCGCGAGCAGGGCGAGGAACGGAACGGTGATGAACAGGAGCAGCGTGATCTGTTCGAGCGAGCGTTTCTGCTCACCGCCGAGCGTCGCGGAGGGCGGTGTCGAGCCGTCGGTCGCCTTCGGGGCGTCTGCGATCACATCGGAGCGCGTGGTCATGGGCGTCCCCTGTGGGGTTTTGAGGGTTGACGACAGGTGCCGGGCTGCGGGAGTCATTCCCGGGTTCCGTTACGACGGTCCCTACGGTTCCGTAACCTACGGCGTCGTAAGTATGGCAGTGCGGTGCCCGGCGGCAAGAGCCCGAGAGTCTGCGCGTCCGCATGGACACCTATCCTTGGAGTCGGTCGGACAGCGCGGTCCGCTCTGATTTCTTCCCGGATGGCCCGGCCGTATGCGGCGGCTGCCGCACGACCGCCCTCCGGGTTCCCCTGCCGGACGAGCTTCAACACTGCAAGGAGCCGCACCTGTGAGCAGTGCCGACGACCTGACTACCAGCGCCACGTCGACCAGTACCGAGCTGCGCGCCGACATCCGCCGACTGGGCGACCTCCTGGGCGAGACCCTCGTCCGCCAGGAGGGCCCCGAGCTGCTGGAACTCGTCGAGAAGGTGCGCCGCCTCACCCGTGAGGACGGCGAGGCCGCCGCCGAGCTGCTGCGCGGCACCGAACTGGAGACCGCCGCCAAGCTGGTACGCGCCTTCTCCACCTACTTCCACCTCGCCAACGTCACCGAGCAGGTGCACCGCGGCCGTGAGCTGCGGGCCCGGCGTGCGGCCGAGGGCGGTCTGCTCGCCCGTACGGCCGACCGCCTCAAGGACGCCGACCCCGAGCACCTGCGCCAGACCGTCGCCAACCTCAACGTCCGCCCGGTCTTCACCGCCCACCCCACCGAGGCCGCCCGCCGCTCGGTGCTGAACAAGCTCCGCCGGATCGCGGCCCTCCTGGAGACCCCGGTCATCGAGGCGGACCGGCGCCGCTACGACACCCGCCTGGCCGAGAACATCGACCTCGTGTGGCAGACCGACGAGCTCCGCGTGGTGCGCCCCGAGCCCGCCGACGAGGCCCGCAACGCCATCTACTACCTCGACGAGCTGCACGCCGGCGCGGTCGGCGACGTCCTGGAGGACCTGACGGCGGAACTGGAGCGCGTCGGCGTCAGAATCCCCGACGCCACCCGTCCCCTCACCTTCGGCACCTGGATCGGCGGCGACCGCGACGGCAACCCCAACGTCACCCCCCAGGTCACCTGGGACGTCCTGATCCTCCAGCACGAGCACGGCATCAACGACGCCCTGGAGCTCATCGACGAGCTGCGCGGCTTCCTGTCGAACTCCATCCGCTACACCGGCGCCACCGAGGAACTCCTGGAGTCCCTCAAGGCGGACCTGGAGCGCCTGCCGGAGATCAGCCCCCGCTACAAGCGCCTGAACGCCGAGGAGCCGTACCGCCTCAAGGCCACCTGCATCCGGCAGAAGCTGGAGAACACCAAGACCCGGCTGGCCAAGGGCATCCCGCACGAGGACGGCCGCGACTACCTCGGCACCAGCGAGCTGCTGCGCGACCTGACCCTGATCCAGACCTCGCTCAGGGAACACCGCGGCGGGCTCTTCGCCGACGGCCGGATGAACCGCACCATCCGCACCCTCGCCGCCTTCGGTCTCCAGCTCGCCACCATGGACGTCCGCGAGCACGCCGACGCCCACCACCACGCCCTCGGCCAGCTCTTCGACCGGCTCGGCGAGGAGTCCTGGCGGTACGCGGACATGCCCCGCGAGTACCGGGCCAAGCTGCTCGCCAAGGAGCTGCGCTCGCGCCGGCCCCTCGCGCCCACCCCGGCCCCGGTCGACGCGGCCGGCGAGAAGACCCTCGGGGTCTTCCAGACCGTGAAGCGGGCCCTGGAGGTCTTCGGACCCGAGGTCGTCGAGTCGTACATCATCTCGATGTGCCAGGGCGCCGACGACGTCTTCGCGGCGGCGGTGCTGGCCCGCGAGGCCGGACTGCTCGACCTGCACGCCGGCTGGGCGAAGATCGGCATCGTGCCGCTCCTGGAGACCACCGACGAGCTCAAGGCCGCCGACACCATCCTGGAGGACATGCTCTCCGACCCGTCGTACCGCAGGCTCGTGGCCCTGCGCGGGGACGTCCAGGAGGTCATGCTCGGCTACTCGGACTCCTCCAAGTTCGGCGGCATCACCACCAGCCAGTGGGAGATCCACCGGGCCCAGCGGCGGCTGCGCGACGTCGCGCACCGGTACGGCGTGCGCCTGCGCCTCTTCCACGGCCGCGGCGGCACCGTCGGCCGCGGCGGCGGCCCCTCGCACGACGCGATCCTCGCCCAGCCCTGGGGCACCCTGGAGGGCGAGATCAAGGTCACCGAGCAGGGCGAGGTCATCTCCGACAAGTACCTCGTGCCGTCCCTGGCCCGGGAGAACCTGGAGCTGACGGTCGCGGCCACCCTTCAGGCCTCCGCGCTGCACACCGCCCCCCGTCAGTCGGACGAGGCGCTGGCCCGCTGGGACGCGGCGATGGACGTGGTGAGCGACGCCGCCCACGCCGCCTACCGCAGGCTCGTCGAGGACCCGGACCTGCCGAACTACTTCCTCGCGTCCACGCCGGTCGACCAGCTCGCCGACCTGCACCTCGGCTCACGTCCCGCCCGCCGCCCCGGCTCGGGCGTCTCCCTCGACGGACTGCGCGCCATCCCGTGGGTGTTCGGCTGGACCCAGTCCCGCCAGATCGTGCCCGGCTGGTTCGGCGTCGGTTCCGGACTGAAGGCGCTGCGCGAGGCGGGCCTGGACACCGTGCTCGACGAGATGCACGAGCAGTGGCACTTCTTCCGCAACTTCATCTCCAACGTCGAGATGACGCTCGCGAAGACCGACCTGCGCATCGCCCGCCACTACGTCGAGACCCTCGTCCCCGCCGAGCTCCAGCACGTCTTCGCCGACATCGAGGCCGAGCACGAGCTCACCGTCCGCGAGGTCCTCAGGGTCACGGGGGAGGACGAACTCCTCGACGCCACCCCGGTCCTCAAGCAGACCTTCGCCATCCGCGACGCCTACCTGGACCCGATCTCCTACCTCCAGGTGGCCCTGCTCAAGCGCCAGCGCGACGCGGTCGCCGCCGGTGAACAGCCCGACCCGCTGCTCTCCCGTGCCCTGCTGCTGACCGTCAACGGCGTCGCCGCGGGCCTGCGCAACACCGGCTGACCCCGTACGCGAAAGAGGCGGTGCCCCCGGGATCCCGGGGGCACCGCCTCTTTCGTTCGTTGCGTCAGGCCCGGCGACGCCGGACGACGAGGTAACCGCCCGCCGCCACCAGCGCGGCCGCGACCCCGGAGAGCAGGCCGACGGGAGCGCCGTTGCCGGTCTCGGCGAGGTCACCGGTGGAGCCCTGCGCGGACGCGGAGGCGGAGGCCGACGGAGAAGTACCGGCCCCGGCCGACTCGCTGGGCCCGGTGCTGGGCTCGGTGCCGGGCGGGGTGGACTCGCCCGAACCCGGAGTGCCGGAGGGCGAAGTGGTCGGCGTGGCCGTCGTACCGCCGCCTTCCTCGTCCTCGCAGTCCGTCCAGAACACCTTGTGCTTGGCGGCGCCGTGCTCTCCGTCGAAGTTCCAGAAGAGCTTGTAGTGCCCGTCGGGCAGCGACAGGTCCTCCGTGCGGCCGTGACCGTCGGAGTCCAGCGTGATCTCGCCGGACTTCACGGTCTCGCCCTTGACGTCGGCCGTCGGGGCCCAGGCCTCGATGTGCCAGTCGACCTCCTGGACGGCGTCGAAGCCGAAGGCGTCCAGGTAGAAGGTGCAGACGTGCGGCTCGTTCTTGCGGAGCTCTTCGCCGGTGGTGGCGTCGTGGATCTTCACGGTTCCGTTGTCACCCGGAGGGGTGGCGTGGGCGACCGGGGCGACCAGGAAGGCCGCCGAGGCGACGGCGGACAGGACGCCGAAGCGGGTGAGGGTGCGCATGGGGCAGTAGTCCATCTTCGAGAGTGGAACGGGAAGATGTGGAGGGTGCGGCTCAGCTTCCAGGTGTGACTGACCTCTGGTCAATCACGAACAGACAACACTCACGTTCTCCACGGAACCGAAGAACGGCGAATGCCCTCAGATGGTCACGAAAGCCGCCGTGAGCAGCGCGATCCCCGACCCCGCCAGCACCCACGCGAGCCGGGTCCGCAGCAGTCCGCCCGCCACGACCACCGACGCGAGCAGCAGCGCCCCGCCCATCGGCACCCACGCGTACAGCACCCCGGCCGGCCCCGACCGCACCACCTCGGCGCTGCCCGGCTTCACCACCACCGAGTAGGTCCGGCCCTCGCGCACCGCCACCGACTTCTCGATGACCACCCGCTCCCGCGCCTCGGACCCGTGCGACACAGGCGTGTACGGGCCGCTGCACACCTCCCGCGCGCACCGGGCCACCTCGATCGTGCCGCGCTCGCGCCCCTTGGTCAGCATCACGTACTGCGCGCTGCCCCAGGACCCCCACACCCCCGCGACCAGGATCAGCAGCGCGACCACCGCCATCGACGCGCGCCGCCCGAACCGCAGCGCGGCGACCGAGGCCCGGCGGGCGGTGAGGGCGGTGGCAGGCATGGCCGGGATCATTGGCCATGGCCCTGCGCGGGGTCAACTCCGGCCCGGCGGACCGCCGGACAAGTCAGGAGTTGTACGTGCTTTGCGCCCGCTCCAGCCCCTCGATCACCAAGGCCTCCACCGCGTCGGCCGCACGGTCCACGAAGTAGTCGAGCTCCTTGCGCTCGCTCGACGAGAAGTCCTTCAGCACGAAGTCCGCGACCTGCATACGGCCCGGAGGGCGCCCGATCCCGAACCGCACCCGGTGGTACTCCGCCCCGAACGCCTTCGTCATCGACTTCAGCCCGTTGTGACCGTTGTCCCCGCCGCCGAGCTTGAGCCGCAGCACGCCGTAGTCGATGTCGAGCTCGTCATGGACCGCCACGATGTTCGCCACCGGCACCTTGTAGAAGTCCTTGAGGGCGTTCACCGGCCCGCCGGACAGGTTCATGAACGACATCGGCTTGGCCAGGATCACCCGCCGGTTCGCCGGCCCCGGCGGCCCGATCCGCCCCTCGACGACCTGCGCCTGCGCCTTCCCGGCCCGCTTGAACCGGCCCCCGATCCGCGCGGCCAGCAGATCGGCCACCATGAAGCCGACGTTGTGCCGGTTGGCGGCGTACTCGGGCCCGGGATTGCCGAGGCCCACGATCAGCCAGGGGGCACCTGCAGGGGTGGTCACGTCCATGTCTCCTCACGTGCAACAGCCGCTGCCCCCTCAGGGAGCAGCGGCTGGAGCCTATACGGCGAGCGCTCGGGCTCAGGCCTCGGCGGCCTCGTCGCCCTCGGCCTCTTCACCCGCGGACTCCTCGGCCTGCGCGGCCAGGACCTGCAGGACGACGGTGTCCTCCTCGACAGCCAGCTTGGTGCCCTTGGGCAGCGGGATGTCCTTGGCGAGGATGGAGTCGCCGGCCGTCAGACCCTCGATGGAGACCGTGACGGACTCGGGGATGTGCGTGGCCTCGGCCTCGACCGGAAGCGCGTTCAGGACGTGCTCCAGCAGGTTGCCACCGGGGGCCAGCTCGCCCTCGGTCTGGACGAAGATCTCGACGTTGACCTGCTCGCCGCGCTTGACCAGCTGAAGGTCGACGTGCTCCAGGAAGCCCTTGATCGGGTCGCGCTGCACGGACTTCGGGATCGCCAGCTCGTTGGTCTTGCCGTCGATGTCCAGGGAGATCAGGACGTTCGGCGTACGCAGCGCCAGCAGCAGGTCGTGGCCCGGAAGGGTCAGGTGCAGCGGGTCGGAACCGTGACCGTACAGAACACCGGGAACCTTGTTGTCACGGCGGATACGACGGGCGGCACCCTTGCCGAACTCGCTGCGGGTCTCGGCGGTGAGCTTCACCTCGGACATGCGGATCACTCCTCGTGAATCAGGAACGGACGTGGTCACCCGGCCACGAACGGCCTGCTACGAAGAGCGCGTCGATAACGGACCGCCGCATCCATGGATACGGCCTCCCTCGCCGAGCAACTGGGGCAGTCTACTCGGCGCGGGAGGCCGCAGAAAAATCGATCATGCAGAAGCGTTTTTACAGCTTCGGTGCGACCTACTGCTCGTCGAAGAGGCTGGTCACCGACCCGTCCTCGAACACCTCACGCACCGCGCTCGCGATCGTCGGCGCGATCGACAGCACCTTGATCTTGTCCAGGTCCCGGGACAGCTCACCCGGCGTCGGCAGGGTGTTGGTGAACACGAACTCGCTCACCCGGGAGTTCTTCAGACGATCGGCCGCCGGACCGGACAGCACACCATGGGTGGCCGTCACGATGACATCCTCCGCACCGTGCGCGAACAACGCGTCCGCGGCCGCACAGATGGTGCCACCCGTGTCGATCATGTCGTCCACCAGGACACACACCCGGCCCTTGACCTCACCCACGACCTCGTGGACGGTCACCTGGTTCGCCACGTCCTTGTCACGCCGCTTGTGCACGATCGCCAGCGGCGCGCCCAGCCGGTCGCACCACCGGTCCGCGACCCGCACCCGGCCCGCGTCCGGGGACACCACCGTCAGCTTCGCCCGGTCGACCTTCTGCCCCACGTAGTCCGCCAGCAGCGGCAGCGCGAACAGATGGTCCACCGGACCGTCGAAGAAGCCCTGGATCTGGTCGGTGTGCAGATCCACGGTCAGAATGCGGTCGGCACCGGCCGTCTTCATCAGATCCGCGATCAACCGCGCCGAGATCGGCTCACGGCCACGGTGCTTCTTGTCCTGCCGCGCATAGCCGTAGAACGGCACGATGACCGTGATGGAGCGGGCCGACGCACGCTTCAGCGCGTCGATCATGATCAACTGCTCCATGATCCACTGATTGATCGGAGCCGTATGGCTCTGGATCACGAAGCAGTCCGCGCCACGCGCCGACTCCTGATAGCGGACATAGATCTCGCCGTTCGCGAAGTCGAAGGCCTTGGTCGGGACAACCCCGACACCCAGCTGCTGGGCGACCTCCTCGGCAAGCTCGGGGTGGGCGCGGCCGGAGAAGAACATCATCTTCTTCTCGCCGGTCGTCTTGATCCCGGTCACAGCACTGTCTCCTCAGAGGTGTCTCAGCCTGCTGGCCACAGACACGCCGCTGGGCGCGGCGGGCCGTCTCAGCTGGTGGGGTGCGGGTGTGCACTTATCACGGTACGACGACTTCGGCGCACCTGTTTCCGGTCAGTCCTCGCCGGCGCCCTCCCGGGAAGCCGCCTCGGCCGCCTTCGCCGCCGCGCTCCCCGGACGCTTCCGGGCCACCCAGCCCTCGATATTCCGCTGCTGGCCACGGGCCACGGCCAGCGAACCGGGCGGTACATCCTTCGTGATCACCGACCCTGCGGCCGTGTACGCACCGTCCCCGACCGTGACAGGCGCCACAAACATGTTGTCCGAACCCGTCCGGCAATGCGACCCGACGGTGGTGTGGTGCTTGTCCTGTCCGTCGTAGTTCACGAACACACTGGCAGCACCGATGTTGGAGTACTCGCCGATGGTGGCGTCCCCGACATAGGACAGGTGCGGGACCTTGCTCCCCTCACCGATGCTCGCGTTCTTGGTCTCCACGTAGGTCCCGATCTTGCCCTTGGCACCCAGCCGGCTGCCGGGGCGGAGATAGGCGTACGGCCCGACAGTCGCCTCGGGACCGATGTGCGAGCTGTAGGCGACCGTGTTGTCGACACGCGCCCCCGCCCCGACATGCGTGTCCGTGAGACGACAGTTGGGGCCCACCTCGGCGCCCTCGGCGAGGTGAGTGGAACCGTGCAACTGCGTGCCCGGATGGACGACCGCGTCCTGACCGAAGGTGACGGTCACGTCGATCCAGGTGGTGGCCGGATCGACGATCGTGACACCGGAGAGCATCGCCCGCGTCAGCAGCCGGTCGTTGAGAATGCGCCGCGCCTCGGACAGCTGGACGCGGTTGTTGATCCCGGCGATCTCACGGTGATCGCCGGCGACACAGGCGCCCACCCGGTGCCCCGCCTCGCGGAGGATGCCGAGCACATCCGTCAGGTACTCCTCGCCCTGCGAGTTGTCGGTGCGCACCTTGCCCAGCGCGTCCGCCAGCAACTGACCGTCGAAAGCGAACACCCCGGAATTGATCTCCCGGATCGCCCGCTGCGCCTCGGAGGCGTCCTTGTGCTCCACGATCTCCGTCACAGCACCGGAGACGCTGTCGCGCACGATCCGGCCGTACCCGGTCGCGTCCGGCACCTCCGCGGTCAGCACGGTGACCGCGTTGCCGTCCGAGGAGTGCGTCGCCGCGAGGGAGTTGAGGGTCTCACCGGTCAGCAGAGGAGTGTCCCCGCACACCACGACGACCGTCCCGTCTACGGAACCCCCCAGCTCCTCCAACGCCATCCGTACGGCGTGCCCGGTGCCGTTCTGCTGCGCCTGCACGGCCGTTCGTACGTCGGCATCGGTGTCGGCGAGATGGGCGGTGACCTTCTCCCGGGCGTGCCCCACGACCACGACGAGGTTCTCGGGGGCCAACTCGCGGGCGGCGGCCAGCACATGACCCACGAGGGAACGTCCGCACAGCTCGTGCAGGACCTTGGGTGTGGCCGACTTCATACGGGTGCCCTCACCCGCTGCGAGAACGACGACGGCTGCCGGGCGAATGGCGCTCACGGGATGCCCTTCGGCTGTGGAGGGGGTGGGGTGACATCCGCAGGATACCGGGGCGTTTCCGGAGAGACATGAGAGCGGGCCCTGACAGTGCTGTCAGAGCCCGGACGGAGTGCGGCTCCCCCGCCAGGACTCGAACCCGGACAGATGGCACCAAAAGCCACAGTGCTGCCAATTACACCACGGGGGAATATTTCGGCTGAACCAGACATTCAGTCAGGTCGCCGGGTGGCGGCTCCTACTATGCCGTACCAGGCGCCCTCCATGCGACGGTACAGATCGGCGCTCTGCCGGACGTAAATCACGAGACAGCCGTGATAGGTGTCTCCGGTGTTCTTGCGCACTGTCCGGGGGTTGTGCCGTTTCAGGGTGGCTTTGCTGAACGCTGCCGTGTCGACACCGGCGATGCCGGCCCAGAACTCCTCGGCGGCGTCCACGTCCGCGGTCTCGTGAATGCTGACGCGCAGGGTCAGGCGCTCTCGCCGCACCCCGAGGAGCTCGAGCCAGCGCAGGAAGAGGCTGATCACATTGGGGTCGCTGTTGATGAACTGCAGCACCTCGGTCCGGCGGTACGGCTTGTCCTTGGCGCCCTCGGCCCAGTAGAGGGCCACTCCGGCGATGAACAGTTCGCGGTCGGACATCATCCCGATCTCCTGTGCCGCGGTCGCCTTGGTCCGCCGTCTTTCCTCGTCCCGCACCGTCAGTTCGTGCTCCCACCGCTTACGCGCCGCCAGCTTCGCCTGTTCCGTCGGATCGCGGCGCTCCGGCTTCGGCAGGTCCCGAACCCACAGGGAGACCGAACTCCTTGAGCAGCCGAGCTCCGCCTCGATGCGGTCGTAGGTCCACCCCTGGAG
Source organism: Streptomyces sp. SAI-135 (assembly GCF_029893805.1). Taxonomy (NCBI): domain Bacteria; kingdom Bacillati; phylum Actinomycetota; class Actinomycetes; order Kitasatosporales; family Streptomycetaceae; genus Streptomyces; species Streptomyces sp. SAI-135. The sequence goes on along the minus strand of NZ_JARXYP010000002.1, from coordinate 3,992,707 downwards.
TCGTAGCTCTCGCGCCCTCGCCCTCAGGTCGTCCTTGGCGTTCGGTCGTTTCGTCCACTCCGGTGGTGGCTCGCCCTTCACCAGCCGCTGCAGGATGTCGTTGTTGAAGATCTTCAGCTCGTCGCGGATCTGCCGGAGGCTGTGGCCCTGGCGCCGCAGGGCGACCGCCCGCTCCCGCAGTCCGTCGAAATCCGCGTACTTGCCCCGTGAATGTGCCATGGGCATACCGTCCGGGCGGAATGCGATCTTCCACGCTCGAACGGTGAGCGATTCAGCAGTTCGAGGGATATCGGGCTGTTTCGTAGTCGATCGGTCACTCGATGTGGTGTAGGCCAGTCGTCGAAAGTCACCGGAAATCCGGCGGGCGGCGACCGTAGGCTGGAGGCATGACCACGACGGGGGAAGACACCACCGCGGCGCAGAAGGGGCCGTGGTGGTGGGCGCGGTGGCGCAGTGCGGTACTGGACGTGGGCCTTGCGTCGGCGTCCGCAGTGGAGTGCGCGTTCGAGGGGGTCCGGTTCGCGGAGGACGCGGGGATCCCGATGGCCGCGGGGATCGTGTTCGGGGTGCTCGCGGGGGCGGTGCTGGTCGTCCGGCGCAAGTGGCCGATCGCCGTCGTGCTGGTGAGCATCGCGATCACGCCCGCTCAGATGGGCTATCTGATGGGCATCGTCGGCCTGTACACGCTTGCCGCGTCCGAGTTGCCGCGCCGGATCATCGGCTCGCTGGCGGGGATGTCCCTCGTCGGGATGCTGATCGTGATGTTCGTGCGGGTTCGGCAGGACATGGCGCACGGCGAACTGGACCTGGGGGACTGGTTCGTCCCCTTCGCGTCGATCACCACCGCGATCGGGATGACCGCGCCGCCGCTGCTGCTCGGGCTGTACGTGGGGGCTCGGCGCCGGCTCATGGAGAGCCTGCGGGAGCGGGCCGACGACCTGGAGCGGGAGCTTCAGCTGCTGGCCGAGCGGGCCGAGGAGCGGGCGGAGTGGGCGCGCAGTGAGGAGCGGACCCGCATCGCCCGTGAGATGCACGACGTCGTCGCGCACCGGGTGAGTCTGATGGTGGTGCACGCGGCCGCCCTGCAGGCCGTGGCCCGCAAGGATCCCGAGAAGGCCGTGAAGAACGCGGCGCTGGTGGGGGACATGGGTCGGCAGGCGCTGACCGAGTTGCGGGAGATGCTCGGGGTGCTGCGCAGCGGGGACGGGTTCGGGCGGCAGGAGCGGTCGGCGGTGCCGTTGGTCGCGGTGGGGGTGGCGGCGGCCGCGGCGGCCTCGCGTGTGGTGGAGGAGGCCGAGGGGCCCTGTCTGGACGATCTGGAGACGCTGATCGGGCAGTCGGCCGCGGCGGGCATGGCCGTGGATCTGTCCGTGGAGGGCGAGGTGCGGTCGTACGCCGCGCAGATCGAGCAGACGGCGTTCCGGGTGGTGCAGGAGGCGTTGACCAACGTCCACAAGCATGCGGCGGGTGCGAAGACGCACGTGCGGCTGGCGCACCGGGTGTCGGAGATCGCGATGCAGGTGGAGAACGAGCCGCCGCCGGAGATGTCGTCCCTCGCGTCGGCCCGGCTGCCGTCGGGGGGCAACGGGCTGGTGGGGATGAAGGAGCGGGTCTCCGCGCTGGGCGGGGTGTTCGTGTCGGGGCCGACGGAGGCGGGGGGCTTTCGGGTGTCGGCGGTGATTCCGGCGGTGTAGGGCGGCGGGGGCCGGCGAGGCCGGCGGGGGTCAGCCCGCGGTGAGGCGGGTGGGGTCGATGCCGGAGACGAGGCCGGCCAGGGCCTGGTCGACGTCGGGGCCGAGGTACCAGTCGCCGGTGTGGTCGAGGGCGTAGACGCGGCCCTCGGTGTCGATGGCGAGGAGCGCCTGGGTGTCGGTCTCGGCGCCGAGGGGGCAGACCTCGGTGTCCAGGGCGCGGCCGAGGTCGGCGAGGGTGCGGGCCATGTGGAGGCCGTGCAGCGGGTCGAGGTGGAGGCGGGCGGGGGCGATCTGGCGGCCGGGGCCGGTGGGGGTCAGGTGCAGTCCGCCGAACTCGGCCCAGGCCTCGACGGCGGCCGGGAACACGGCGTGCCGGTGGCCTGCGGGTGAGGTGTGTTCGCGCAGGGCGTCGGCCCAGATCTCGGCCTGTTTTATGTCCCAGCGTCCGGGCTGCCAGCCGGCGGCGCGCAGTACGGCGTCGACGGGGACGGGGAAGCGGGTGGTGCCGGTGCGGTCGGGGTGCATCTGCCCTTCGCGTTCGTCGAGGTCATGGGTGGGCGCCCGGGGTGAGCGGGGCGCCTTGGTGCGGGTGTCGTACGGGTCGTGCGTGGGGAGCTGTTTGGGCCGTTTGGGGGGGGGGTTGGGGTGTCAGCCGCCGTTCGCCGTCGGGTCGACGATGCGTACGCCGAAGTGGGCGCTCAGGGCGGTGCAGGCGCGGCAGGGGGCGGCGAAGCTGCCGTGCAGCGGGTCACCGTCCTCGCGGATGCGGCGGGCGGTGAGTTTGGCCTGCTTGAGGGCGCGGCGGGCCTCGCCGTTGGTCATCGGCTTGCGGGCGGCGCGCTTGCTGCGGGCCTCGTCGGCCGCGGTGATGTGCCGGGATATGAGCATGGCCTCGGCGCAGCGGCCGGTGAAGCGGTCGCGCCGGTCGCTGCCGAGGGTGTCGAGGAAGTCCTGGACGAGCGGGTGCAGTGGCGGGGCCTGGTCGCCGCGGGCGGCGGTGGAGGTGAGGGTGGCGCCGCGCACGGAGAGGGCGGCGGCGACGGTGGGCAGTATGCCGTCGCGGCGGTGGCGGAGGGTGGGTGCGTGGGGTCTCTCGGCGCTGCTCCAGCCGATGCGGGGGTCGCCGTTGGCACCGGCGTGCGGGCCGGCGTCGGTGCCGGTGGTCATGCCCGTGTGCGGTCCTGTGTGCGGTCCCGTCTGCGTCGTGTTCATGATCGTCATCCCCTCCCGAGCATCCCCCCGGAGGTCACAGACTGCCAAACGGCGTGGCTGGTGCGGAAGCTGGGGCGGTGCGACACGCCCGGGTTTGGGCGGGCTGTCACGGTGGGGTGACGGCTGGTCACGGAAGCGGAGGGGGGCTGGCCGGTGCCCGGTGACCGGTGTCGTCGTACCGCATAGGCTGTCGGCACCGCGATCCAAGTGGTCGCCGCGTTGCGCGCGGTTGACGCGTGGAGACGGACGAGACAGTCGATACGGTGCGTGGCGGCCTTGCTTTGCCGAGGAGGTCGCCGCGGTCGTACCAGAGCGCCGCAGGGGGCTTTCGCCATGACGACAGGTCGGCTCGGGCAACAAGCCGCGCCGCCGAACGCGGCCTACGCCGGGCAGGTCGTGCATTTCCCGGACCCGGTCCGGGCCGCGCGTCATCCCAGAGGGGTGCGGGTGGACGAGCGTGGCTACCCCGACTTCTCGCCCTACGCGCGTGCCGCCGCCGAGATCGCCGAGCCGCCGGAGGGTTTCGGGGTCGACGAACTGCGGCTGACGGACTACGTGTCGGCCAACGCGGCGCTGGCGGCGACCGGTCACGAGCTGTGGGACACGGTGCCGGCGGTGGCGACGCCGCACGGCTGGACGTGGCATCACGTGGTGGCCTCGCGGCGTCTGGAACTGGTCCCGGTCGAGGTGAAGGCCCTGTTGCGGCACCACGGCGGGATCGCGACGACCCGGGTCGACCAGAACAAGCGGGGGACGCGGCCGTTGCAGGAGACGCGGCCGGCGCACTTCGGGCTGCCGAAGTCCTCGGTGGCGGTGACGGAGTCGCAGGTGCAGGGGGTCGAGGAGGACCTCGGCTACCGGCTGCCCGGCGCCTACCGGTCCTTCCTGAAGGCGGCGGGCGGGTCGGCGCCGGTGGGGGCCGCGCTGGACGCGGAACTGGGGCTCCTGGTGGACCAGCCGTTCTTCACGGTGCGTGACGAGGCGGCGGTCAACGACCTCGTGTACGTCAACAAGTGCCTGCGGGACCATCTGACGAAGGACTACCTGGGCGTCGGCTTCGTCCAGGGCGGTCTGCTGGCCGTGAAGGTGAAGGGCGGGGGGATCGGGTCGGTCTGGTTCTGCGCCTACGACGACGCGCGTGACGTCGACCCCTCGGTGCCGCCGGCCGAGCGGGTGGAGCGTCTTCTGCTGCCCTGCGGTGCGGACTTCGACGAGTTCCTGTCCCGACTGGCCGGTAATCCGCCGGAGTTGGAGACGGTGGCGAACCTGATGGTGGACGGCGGGTTCGCCCGTTCCGTTCCCGTGTCTTCTTCCGTGTCGGGGGAGTGAGCTTCAGCGATGGTGACGTTCGCGCAGGCGCAGGAGCGCGCGGAAGAGTGGATCAACGGGGATGTGCCGGCGTACCAGCATCGTGAGGTGCGGGTGCGGGAGTTCGACCTCGGGTTCGTGGTGTGGGCCGAGGACCGCGCGGAGGGGCCGCGTTCGGACGGGGGCGCGCAGCGGCTGGTGATCGCCCGGGACAGCGGGGAGGCCACGCTGTGGCCCGCGTTGCCGGTGGGTGAGGTGATCCGCCGGTACGAGGAGGAGTACGGCCGGGAGGACGGGGCCGGGGACGCCGGGGCGGGGGCGGGGGGTGCGGTCGCGTCGCGGGTCGATCTGAACCAGACGTCGTTCCTGCTGACGCCGCCGGAGTGGTTGCAGGACGCGGCGGACAAGTTGGGGATCGGTGGGGCGGGGGGCCCGGCGGCCCCGGAGGCCCGGCCGTGGACCGGGACCGACACGAACGGGGGTGAGGACCTGTCCGTGGCGTTGCCGGAGACGGTGTTCTCGCCGCCGCCGTCCTCGTCGGCGCCGTCGCCGGGTGACGAGGGGGAGTCGTCGGCTCTGGACGGGGCGGACGTCGCGGATGTGCAGGACGCGTCGGAGGTGCAGGATGCGTCGGAGGTGTCCGACGCGTCGGAGGTTGCGGATGTGTCGGAGGGTTCGGGCGCTTCCTTGGTGATGGACGCCTCCGAGGTCGCGGACGTGTCCGAGGTCGCGGACGTGTCCGATGTCTCGGACTCCAGGACGGCGCGGATTTCCGGGGCTCGGGGTGCCGGTCCGGGGGCGCCTGGAGCCACGCCGGCGGCCGGAGGGTCCGCGGTGGGGGCGTCGTACGGGTATCCGCAAGGGCCAGGGGGTGCGCCGGGTACGCCTCCCGCGTACGGGTATCCGCAGGGGCCAGGGGGTGTGCCGGGCGCTGCTGGTGCGGCCGGTGGGCCGGCGCCTGCGCCGAGTGCCGGGGACATCGCCGATGTCGCCACCAGCAAGTTGGCGCCTCCTTCGCGGGGGGCGCAGGGTGGGGGTTCCACTCCGCCGCCTCCGCCTCCGCCTGGGCTCCCGGGGGCAGGTTCGACTCCGGGGGCTGGGTACGTGCCGACCCAGTTCGTGTCGGCGCCAGGTGCCGAGGGGACCGCGGGGCCGGGAGGGCAGTCGGCTCCCGGTGGCGTCCCCACGCCGCCTCCGCCACCGCCCGGTGTGACGGGTGCTCCGCAGCCGTCTGGGGGCCCCGCCGGCGGGCAGTTCCCGGGCGTCCCGGGTGCGCCTGCTACTCCTCAGCCGCCCGGTGCCCCGGGTGTGCCCGGTGTCCCTCAGTCGCCTGGTGCCCCGGGTGCACCCCAGTTCCCGCATGCGCAGGGTGCTCCGCAGTCCGCCGGTGCGCCGAACGCTCCTCAGCCTCCGGGTCCTCCTGGGGTGCCCGGTGCGCCGAAGCCTCCCGGTGCGGCAGACCGGGGGGCCGTGCATCACGCGGAGACCGTGTTGTCCAGGCCCCCGGCTAACGGACCCGGCGTGCCTCCGCCGCCGCAGGCCCCCGGTGCGCCTGGCTCTGCAGGTGGTCCCGGTGGTCCCGGCTCTGCCGGTGGTGCCGGCACCCCGGGTGCTCTTGGTTTCCCCGGTGCGCCGGGCGCTGCCGGTGGTCCTGGCAACTCGGGCACTCCTGGGGCCCCCGGTGCTCCCGGATTCCCCAGTGCCCCGAACCCTGCGGTTGGCCCCGGTTCTTCCGATGCCCTGGGCACTCACGCTGCTCACGGTGCTCCCGGCTCCGGCGGCCCTGGTGCTCCTGGTTTCCCCAGTGCCCCGGGCTCTGCAGGTGGCCCCGGTACCCCGGGCGCTCCAGGTGCCCCCAGCTTCCCCAACGCTCCGAGTGCCCCCGGCGCCGCTCCAGGCGCTCCACAGCCGATGTCGCCCGGCGCGATGCCGCCCCCGCCGCCCGGCGCGATGCCGCCCCCGCCGCCCGGCGCGATGCCGCCCCCGCCGCCGGGCGCGGTGCCGTCCCCGGGGCCCGGTGCCTCCGCCGGGGCAGACCATGCCGGGCCACCCGGCGTCCGGGCAGCCGATGCAGGGCCGGCCCGCGCAGGGGCACCTCGCACCCACCCCGCCTCCCGCCCAGGGGCACCCGGCCCCCGGCCATCCGTCGCCCGGTCAGCCGCCTGCCCCCGGACACCCCGCCCCGGCGCATCCCGCACCCACCCCGCCCCCCGCCTACGGATACCCCCAGCAGTCGCAGCCCACCGTCGGGCCCGGCTATCAGGCGGTCCTTCGGTACCGGGCGCAGGACGGGTCGGAGCAGCAGTTGATCCGGCGGTCGGCGCCGGGGACACCGCACCCGGAGTGGCAGATCTTCCACGAGCTGCGCGCCATGAACGTCCCGCCGGACCAAGTGCTGGAGCTCCACACCGAGTTGGAGTCCTGCGAGCTGCCGGGGGCGTACTGCGCGCGGATGATCCGGGAGCAGTGGCCGCAGGCGAGGATCGCGAGCATCGCCCCGTACGGCACGGATCACGCGAGCCGGCAGCAGGGCATGCAGCAACTGCTGGCGCATCAGGGCGAGTTGCATCAGGTGGCGGACGGACCCGCCCGCCCCGCGCCGGTGCGCGCGCCGCTGCCGCCCGTCCAGGCCGCGCCGCCGGTCCCGCCGGAGGGGGTGGCGCAGGAGCTGGCCGGGGCGTTCGGTCCGGGCGTCTTCCGGTTCGAGCAGGCCGCGGTGGACCGCCAGGGCGTGCCGCCGGTCGTGGCGCACTCGCTGGTCGTGGCGGGGCTGCCGTTGGACATGGGGCCGTTCTTCTGGGCGCAGGCGCAGCCGGGGCGGCCGGTGCCGACGCTGGCCGAGCTGGCGGCCGAGCGCGGGGTGCGGCCGGCCTCCGACGCGGGCTCGTACCTCGTCATGGGCGGCGACTTCGGCAAGGCGGTCTGTGTGCAGTACGGCACGGCGAACATCGTCGCCGTGCCGGTGGAGGCGGGGCCGGGCGGTGCGCCGGTACCGCCGCAGTTCGTGAACACGGGTCTGCCCGAGTTCCAGCGCTGCCTGGCTCTGCTGGGCCGGATGTGGCGGCTTCGCTTCGGCCTGAACCAGGAGCAGGCGGGCCGCTGGACCGTCGACTTCCAGGCCCAGCTCGCCTCGCTCGACCCGGCCGCGCTGGGTTCGCCCGAGAGCTGGTGGTCGGTGCTGCTCGAACAGATGTGGGACGGGCTGCTCTGACTCCCGGCCGTTGCTGATCCTCGCGGGCCGGACCCGGTCGCACGACCGGGTCCGGCCCTTTTGTGCGCGCACCCGATGATGTGACGATCCGTCACGTCCGCCGCTCGTGTGCGGAGTGTCGCGTTATGAACATTTCCGTCCGATACATCAAGATGTGCGCGAAATCATCATTTCGCGTTCGTTTGTGTCGTCGCGGAGAGGGGTTCCAGGATGAGCAGCGCACCGGTGCCACCCCCGGGGTTCGTGCCCGTACGGGGGCGCGGCTACCGCCCCGACCAGGTCGACGCGTACGCCGCCGCCCTGTCCCGGGACCGGGACGCCGCCTGGGAACGGGCCGCCCGGCTCACCGTGCTCGCCAGGGAGATGGAGTCGGAGGCGGTGCGGCTGCGGGAGGTCGTGGCGACACTGGCCCCGCAGGCGTACGAGGCCCTCGGCGAGGGTGCCCGGCGGCTCTTCGAGCTGGGGCAGGAGGAGGCCGAGGCCGTTCGGGAACGGGCGCGACAGGAGGCGCAGCGCATCGCGGACGAAGCGCAGGCGCACGCCGACGGCGTACGGGATGCCGCTCAGGCGCACGCCGACACCGTGCGCGCGGAAGCCGAGGAACGCGCCCGGGAGCGGCTGCTCGCCGCGCGCGCCGAGGCCGACGACATCCGGGTCGCCGCCCGGCGTGAGGTGAAGGCGGGGCGCGGGAAGGCGCTCGCCGCCCTGCGCGAGGTGCGCCAGCGCACCGCCGCGATGCTCGCCGAGCAGGCCGATGAGCACGCGGAGCGGCGGGCGGAGGCCGAGCGGGCCCACGAGCGCCGCGCGGCCGAGGCGGACGCGCGGGAGGCCGAACGGGTGGCGCGGGCGGAGGCGGCACTGTCGGAGGCGAAGCTGGGGTTCGCGGAGGCGGAGGCGTCGGCGGAGCAGGGCGAGGAGGACGCACGCGCGCGTGCGGAGGAGATCCTCGCCCAGGCGCGGAGCGAGGAGGAGCGCATCGCCCGCGAGACGGAACGCGTGCTGCGGGAGCACGGCGAGCTCTGGGACGAGGTCCAGGCCCAGATGGACCGCGTACGCAGCAGCCTGACGGCACTCACGGGGAAAGCGGCGACGGACTAGGCGGGGCGCGGGCCGGGAGCTCTCAGCGAACCCCCGGCCCCCCGCCCGCCCGGCGCCCCCTCACATGTCATCCCTCACCCCTGCGCACCGCCCCCGCCAGGATCCAGCCCTCCACCGCCTCGTACTGCTTGCGCTGCTCCTCCGCCTTGTGGCGGCCCGAGAGCACGGTTCCCAGCCATCCGAGCAGGAAGCCCGCAGGAACGGACACCAGGCCGGTCGTCGTGAACGGCAGCCAGTTGAAGTCGGCCTCGGGGAAGGCGGACACGGGTGATCCGGAGACGAGATTGGTGCCCGGCATCAGCACCAGCACCGTGAGCGTGCCGCCGAGCAGTGTGCAGAGCAGTCCCGTCCGGGTGTAGCGCCGCCAGAAGAGGGTGTAGACGAGCGCGGGGGCCAGCGCGGAGGCGCCGACGCAGAAGGACAGGATCACCAGCGGCTGGAGGCTGCGGTGCTGGATCAGCGTCGCGAGGAAGATCGTGGGGAGGCCGACCGCCAGCGCGGACACCCGGGCCAGCAATATCTCGCGGTGCGGCGGCATCGACCTGGCCCGTGCCGCGAACACGTCGTGGGCCAGGGAGTTGGCGCAGGCGAGGATCATGCCGGCGACGGACGCGAGCAGGGTGAGGAAGAGCGCGGTGGTGACCGTGGTGAAGAGGAACGTCTCCCCGGTCGACACCTCGGGCCCGAACGCCGCCCGGGAGCCCAGCAGGTACGCCGTGTTGCCCTGCGGGTCCGCCTCCGCGATCACCGTCCGCCCGATCATCGCCGTCGCCCCGACCCCGACGACCGTGATGACCAGGACGAACACCGCCACCGACGACACCGCCCAGGACATCGAACGCCGTACCTGACGGGCGCTGGAGGCGGTGTACATGCGCATGGTGACGTGCGGCAGACACGCCCCGCCGATGACGACCGCGAGCTGCGAGGTGATCATGTCGAGGCGCGGGTACGGGCCGCCCGCGAACTCCAGCCCGGACTGCAGGAAGTCGGAGCCCACCCCGCTCTGCCGGGCCGCCGTGTCGAACAGGGCCGCGGGGTTCCAGTCGAACCGGTTCATGACCAGTACGGCGACCACGGCGCCCGATCCGAGCAGCATGACGATCTTCAGGATCTGGATGAGGGCGGTGCCCTTCATGCCGCCGATGGCCGCGTAGCTGATCATCAGGATGCCCAGGCCGATGATGAAGCCCGTCTTCAGGGACTCGCCCGTGAACCCCAGGATGAACGCCAGCAGTTGGCCGGCCCCGGCGAGTTGCACCAGCATCAGCGGCAGCAGCGCGGCGAGGGTCACCAGGCAGGCGGCGACGCGCACCGCACGTCCCGGCATCCGGCGCGCGAGCGCGTCGCCCATCGTGAACCGGCCCGCGTTGCGCAGGGGTTCGGCCAGCAGGAACATCAGCAGCATCAGCGACAGGGCCGTGCTGAGTGCCAGGACGATGCCGTCGTAGCCGTAGAGCGCGATGACCCCGCCGGTGCCGAGGACGGTCGCGGCGGAGATGTAGTCGCCCGCGATGGCGAGGCCGTTGCGCATCGCGGACAGGGAGCTGTAGCCGGTGTAGAACTCGTCGAGGTCGTCACGGTCGGGGCCGGTCATCACGCACAGCAGGAGGGTGATGGTGGCGACGGCCGAGAACGCGACCAGGCTCATCGCCTGCGCGGAGTCGCTGAAGCCGGTCATCGCGCGACCGCCCCTCGCCTGGCGTCCACCTCGGACTGCCTGCGGATGCGGTCCGCGAGCGGGTCGACGTAGCGGCGGGCCGTGTGCTCGTACACGGCGATCGCCAGCCAGGTGACGGGCAGTTGGAGCAGGGCGAGGAGAAGCCCGGTGGGCAGCCCGCCGGTGACGCTGCTCGCCATGAAGGACGGCGCCCAGGCGGACAGGACGAGGAAGAACGTGAAGTAGCCGAGCGCGGTGAGCGTGGCGGTGCGCCGCTGCCAGCGGTAGGCGCTGCGCAGGATCCGCAGGTCGCTGTGGTGGCCGAGCGGGGAGCGGTGGCGGGGGTGGTGCGGTACCGGCTCGGGCGGTGGGGCGGGGGGCTGCCAGGGGTAGGTGGGGTACAGCTGCGACGGGTCGTGGGACATCCCGTGCTCCTTGCGTGGCTCGGGTCCGGCACGGCGGACCGCAGGGAGTTCTGGGGGGTGGACGGGGGAGCGGAGCCCCGCACGTTACTCGGCGGTTCGGCATTGCACAGCCCTTTCGACAAACTGATCGGTCGGTATGCGCTTACTTCGCTGACCTGCGGTGTTACCCGCGTTAACTCAGACTTTTGGGCTGACCGGAGCGTGCTCGGGCCCTTACGGGGGGTGTTGCGATGGCCTGGGCGACCGGCCCGGTCACTGCTCCTTGAGCACCGGGAAGCGGCGCGGCGCCAGGACCAGCAGCACCGTGAACGCCAGGGCCGCCGCGCATCCCGCGCCCACGTACACCGCGTGCACCGCGTCCGCGATGGCCGCGCGGGTCGTCTCCGGAGCCGTGCCCGCGTCCAGCGCGCGCGTGACGGAGTCGAGGTCGCTCGCGCCGCCCAGGCGGGACGCCAGGACGCCGTTGGCGATCGCGCCGAAGACCGCCGCGCCCACCGTCTGGCCGGTCTGGCGGCAGAACAGGACGGAGGCCGTCGTCGTGCCGCGTTCCGCCCAGCCGACCGTCGACTGGACCCCGACGATCAGCGGGAGCTGGAACAGCCCCAGCGCCGCGCCCAGGAGCAGCATCAGCAGCGTGGGCTGCCAGGCCGCGCCCGGGTAGGGCAGGAACGGGAACGCGAACAGGATCACGGCCGCCGTGCCGATGCCCAGCATCGCGGTGCGGCGGAAGCCGATGCGCCGGTACACGTGCTGGCTCAGCGCCGCCGACACCGGCCAGCTCAACGTCCACACGGACAGCACGAATCCGGCGGCGACCGGTGCCAGGCCGAGCACCGACTGGGCGTACGTCGGCAGGAACACCGTGGGGGCCACCATGAGCAGTCCCAGGCCACCGAGGGCCAGGTTCACCGCGGCGATCGTGCGCCGGCGCCAGACCCAGCCGGGGATGATCGGCTCGGCCGCCCGGCGCTCGATCAGCACCACGGCGGCCACCAGGGCCAGTCCCGCGCCGAACAGGCCAAGGGACGGCCACGACAGCCACGGCCACGCCACCCCGCCCTGTACGAGTGCGGTCAGCAGCACGCCGCCGCACGCGAACACCGCGAGCGCGCCCGCCCAGTCGACACGCGCGCGCGTGGAGGTCTGCCGGGCCCGCCGGGGCTCGTGCAGGTGACGGACGACCAGCCACAGCGCCACCGCGCCGATCGGCAGGTTGACCAGGAAGATCCACCGCCAGTCCGCGTACGCCGCGAGCACCCCGCCGATCCCCGGCCCCGCGACCGCCGCCACCGCCCACACCGTGGACAGCTTGGCCTGGATCTTCGGGCGTTCCTCCAGGGGGTACAGGTCGGCGGCGAGCGTCTGGACCGTGCCCTGCAGGGCCCCGCCGCCGAGCCCCTGCACGATCCGGAAGGCGATCAGCGCGCCCATGTTCCACGCCAGCGCGCACAGCAGCGAGCCGAGCAGGAACACCGCCGAGCCGGCGATCAGCACCGGCTTGCGCCCGAAGGTGTCGGACAGCTTGCCGTAGACCGGCAGCGTCACCGTCACGGCCAGCAGATAGCCCGAGAACAGCCAGGAGAAGACCGAGAAGCCGCCCAGGTCGCCGACGATCTGCGGGACCGCCGTGGAGACGATGGTGGAGTCCAGGGCCGCGAGCGCCATCGCGAGCATCAGCGCCGCCACCACGGCCCCGCGCCGGTGCGTGGAGACCTGCCGCGCGGACTCGCGTATCGACGGCTTCGTGTCGTCCACGCGGATTCCTTCCCCCTGCATCCATCTGCCGGCGACCACTCTCCCACTTGCCCCTCACGCGGCGGCAGGGTGCACTCTCGCGGAGGCGCAGGGTGGAGCCGACCCCTAGATCGCCTCCACCCGTCGGTGGACTGCCCCTAGGGGTACCTCCGTACTACGGCTGGGGGAGGGTTCGTACCGCCGGAGGACGAGAAGGCCCCGGGGCCGTCCTTAACCTGGCTTTACGCCGCTGGGGAGCGGTGGGGGAGGGGCGGCCGGATCGACGGGGGTGGGGTTTTCCCCCGTAGAAGAGGGTGCCGAGCACCAGCGCGCCGGACCGTCCCGCGGCACCAGACTGAACGCCGTACCGAGCAAGGCACCAAGCACCTACCGAACGCCGGGCGGTCCCGGCGGCTCACTGACTGACCGATATAGGAGACATACCGTGACATCGGCTGTAACCATCACCAGGCACGGGGGCACTGGAGGGCGTACGGCCGTTGCCGCGCGGGCGCGGCAGGTCGTCAAGGCGTACGGGTCCGGCGAGACCCGTGTCGTCGCCCTCGACCATGTGGACGTGGACATCGCTCGCGGACAGTTCACCGCGATCATGGGCCCCTCCGGGTCCGGCAAGTCCACCCTCATGCACTGCCTCGCCGGTCTCGACACCGTGACGAGCGGTCAGATCCACCTGGACGACACCGAGATCACCGGCCTGAAGGACAAGAAGCTCACGCAGCTGCGCCGCGACCGGGTCGGATTCATCTTCCAGGCGTTCAACCTGCTCCCGACGCTCAACGCGCTCGAGAACATCACGCTGCCCATGGACATCGCCGGACGCAAGCCCGACAAGCAGTGGCTCGCGCGCGTGGTGGACACCGTTGGACTTTCGGACCGGCTCAAGCACCGTCCCACCCAGCTCTCCGGCGGACAGCAGCAGCGGGTCGCCGTGGCCCGTGCCCTGGCCGCCCGCCCCGAGATCATCTTCGGTGACGAGCCGACCGGAAACCTCGACTCGCGCGCGGGTGCCGAGGTACTGGGCTTCCTGCGCCGCTCGGTCGACGAGCTCGGGCAGACCATCGTGATGGTCACGCACGACCCGGTGGCCGCCTCCTACGCGGACCGCGTGCTGTACCTCGCCGACGGCCGGATCGTCGACGAGATGCACAAGCCCACCGCGGAGGCCGTCCTGGACCGCATGAAGGACTTCGACGCCCGGGGGCGCACGTCATGACCGTCATGAAGACCTCGATGCGCAACTTCTTCGCGCACAAGGGACGCATGGCCCTGTCGGCCGTGGCGGTCCTGCTGTCGGTCGCCTTCGTCTGCGGGACGCTGGTGTTCACCGACACGATGAACACCACCTTCGACAAGCTCTTCGCGGCCACCTCCTCGGACGTGACGGTGAGCGCCAAGGGCGCCTCCGACACCGGCGAGACCACCTCCGGCAACGGCAAGCCGCCGGTCATGCCGGCCTCCGTGCTGACCAAGGTGCGTGAGGCACAGGGCGTGAAGACGGCGGAGGGGACCGTCTTCTCGACCTCGGTGACCGTCGTGGACGCCGACAAGGACAGCCTCTCGCCGTCCGGCGGCGGCCCGACCATCGTCGGCAGCTGGAACGGCAACGACGCCCGCACCATGAAGATCACCTCCGGTGCGGCACCGAAGAACTCCGGCCAGGTGATGGTCGACAAGGACACCGTCGACAAGCACCACCTGAAGCTCGGTGACGAGATCGGCGTGATCAGCGCGGTCGGCACGCACACCGCGAAGATCTCCGGCGTCGCCGAGTTCGAGGTCACCAACCCCGGTGCGGCGATCTTCTACCTGGACACGAAGACCGCCCAGCAGACGCTCGTCGGCGAGTCGAACGTCTTCACGAACGTCAACGTCACGGCCGCGTCCGGTGTCACCGACGCGCAGCTGAAGAAGAACGTCGCCGCCGAGCTCGGCGGCTCCTACAAGGTGCAGACGGCCAAGGAGACCGCCGACGCCAACCAGAAGGACGTCGAGAGCTTCATGAACGTCATGAAGTACGCGATGCTCGGCTTCGCCGGGATCGCCTTCCTCGTCGGCATCTTCCTGATCATCAACACCTTCTCGATGCTGGTCGCCCAGCGCACGCGGGAGATCGGTCTGATGCGGGCCGTCGGCTCCTCCCGCGGGCAGGTCAACCGGTCCGTGCTGGTCGAGGCGCTGCTCCTGGGCGTGTTCGGCTCGGTGCTGGGGGTCGGCGCGGGCGTCGGGCTCGCGGTCGGGCTGATGAAGCTCATGGGCTCCCTGGGCATCCATCTGTCCACCAGCGACCTGACCATCGCCTGGACGACCCCGGTGGTCGGCCTGCTCCTCGGCGTGGTCGTCACCGTCCTCGCCGCCTGGCTGCCGGCCCGCCGCGCGGGCAAGGTCTCGCCGATGGCCGCCCTGCGGGACGCGGGCGCCCCCGCCGACGCCAAGGCGGGCCGCGTACGGGCCCTGGTGGGCACGGTCCTGACCGCCGGAGGCGGCTACGCGCTCTACCTGGCCTCCGCGGCCGACAAGGCCAAGGAGGGCTCGCTGTGGCTCGGCCTCGGCGTGGTCCTCACCCTGATCGGATTCGTCGTCGTCGGACCGCTCCTCGCCGGCGGTGTGGTGCGCGTCCTGGGCGCGATCGTCCTCAGGATGTTCGGTCCGATCGGCCGCCTGGCCGAGCGCAACGCCCTGCGCAACCCGCGCCGTACCGGTGCCACGGGCGCCGCCCTGATGATCGGCCTCGCGCTGGTCGCGTGTCTGTCGGTCGTCGGCTCCTCCATGGTCGCCTCGGCCACGGACGAGCTCGACAAGACGGTCGGCACGGACTTCATCATCCAGTCCGACAGCGGGCAGCTGGTCACCCCGGCCGCGGTGAAGGCCGTGAAGGACACCCCGGGCCTGGCGCACGTCACCGAGTACAAGATCACGGAGGCCGACTACACGACCCCCGACGGCAAGACGCTCAAGGACACCGACATCACGGCGGCCGACCCGACGTACGCCACCGACCTTCAGACCAAGACGGTCGCGGGCGACCTCGCCGACGCCTACAAGCCCGACTCGATGTCCGTGCACGAGAAGTTCGCCAAGGCGCACGGCATCCACCTGGGCTCGAAGATCAAGGTCGCCTTCAAGGACGGCGCGACCGCCGAGCTGACGGTCCGGGCGATCACCAGCAGTGACGTCGTCATCGACGCGGGCTCCAAGTACATCTCGACCGCCACGCTCGCCAAGTACGTGCCGGCCGACAAGATGCCGCTCGACCAGCTGGTCTTCGCCAACGCCAAGGACGGGCAGCAGGACGCCGCGTACAAGTCCCTGAAGTCGGCGCTGCACGACTACCCGCAGTACACCGTGCGCGACCAGACCGACTACAAGGAAGCGTTCAAGGACCAGATCGGCCAGCTCCTGAACATGATCTACGGCCTGCTGGCCCTCGCGATCATCGTCGCGATCCTGGGTGTCGTGAACACCCTGGCGCTCTCGGTGGTCGAGCGGACCCGGGAGATCGGCCTCATGCGGGCGATCGGCCTCTCGCGGCGCCAGCTGCGGCGGATGATCCGCATGGAGTCGGTGGTCATCGCGCTCTTCGGCGCACTGCTGGGCCTGGGGCTGGGCATGGGCTGGGGCGCCACCGCCCAGAAGCTCCTCGCCCTGGAGGGCCTGAAGGTCCTGGACATCCCCTGGCCGACGATCATCGCGGTCTTCATCGGCTCGGCCTTCGTGGGCCTGTTCGCCGCCCTGATCCCGGCGTTCCGGGCGGGCCGGATGAACGTCCTGAACGCGATCGCCACCGAGTAGCCCGCCCCTGGGGACGGGGCACCACGGGGGAACGCCCGGCGCCGAGAAGCCACGGGGGGCTTCTCGGCGCCGGGTTCTTCGCTGTCCGGGGGTGGTTGGGGCGGGCGGCTGTGGGGGCGGCCGTGGGGAGTGGGTGCGGTGGCAAGTGGCTGGGGTGAGCGGCCGTGGGGAGTGGGTGCGGTGGCAAGTGGCTGGGGTGAGCGGCCGTGGCGATTGGCGGCCGTGGCGGGCGGCTGGGGTTGGCTGGGGTGACGGGCGCCTGGGGTGACGGGCGGCTGGGCTGGGCGGCCGTGGCGAGTGGCTGGGGTTGGCGGCTGGGATGAGCGGCTGGGGCGGGGGCCTCGCCGCTCGCGCGACGCCGCTGCGGGTGCTTCGTCGTCCACAGGGCACCCGGGGATACGGCGGCGTTGTCCACAGGCTCCGCCGGCCGGGCCGACGCCGTCGTAGGCTGGAGACCCCCCGGCCCTTCGTTGTGTCGGGCCCTTCGCGTTGCCCACCCCCCGCAGAAACCCCCGGACGAAAGCCGCCCAGAATGAGCCTGCACGGTCTGCTCGACGCCGTCGTCAAGGACCCCGCCCTCGCGGAAGCGATCACGGCGGCCCTGGACGGCAACCGCATGCACGTCGACCTGGTCGGCCCCCCGGCGGCCCGCCCCTTCGCGATCGCCGCACTCGCGCGTGAGGCCGGCCGCCCCGTGCTCGCGGTGACGGCCACGGGCCGCGAGGCCGAGGACCTCGCCGCGGCCCTGCGCTCCCTGCTCCCCTCCGAGGGAGTCGTGGAGTACCCCTCCTGGGAGACCCTCCCGCACGAGCGCCTCAGCCCCCGCTCCGACACCGTCGGCCGCCGACTGGCGGTTCTGCGGCGCCTGGCCCACCCCCGCCCCGACGACCCCGAGACCGGCCCGGTCTCCGTGGTCGTCGCGCCCGTACGCTCCGTGCTCCAGCCCCAGGTCAAGGGCCTCGGCGACCTGGAGCCGGTGGCCCTGCGCACCGGCCAGACCGCCGACCTGAACACGGTCGTGGAGGCCCTGGCCGCCGCCGCGTACGCGCGCGTGGAGCTCGTCGAGAGGCGCGGCGAGTTCGCCGTACGAGGAGGCATCCTCGACGTCTTCCCGCCCACCGAGGAACACCCCCTGCGCGTCGAGTTCTGGGGCGACGACGTCGAGGAGATCCGCTACTTCAAGGTCGCCGACCAGCGCTCCCTGGAGATCGCCGAACACGGCCTGTGGGCCCCGCCCTGCCGCGAGCTGCTCCTGACGGACGACGTACGCGCCCGTGCGCGCGCCCTCGCCGAGCAGCACCCCGAGCTCGGCGAACTGCTCGGCCGGATCGCCGAGGGGATCGCCGTGGAGGGCATGGAGTCCCTCGCGCCCGTCCTCGTCGACGACATGGAGCTCCTGCTCGACGTCCTGCCCAAGGGCGCCATGGCCGTCGTGTGCGACCCGGAGCGGGTCCGCACACGCGCGTCCGACCTCGTGGCCACCTCGCAGGAGTTCCTCCAGGCCTCCTGGGCGGCCACCGCGGGCGGCGGCGAGGCGCCCATCGACGTCGGCGCGGCCTCCCTGTGGTCCATCGCCGACGTCCGCGACCGCGCGCGCGAGCTGGACATGATGTGGTGGTCGGTGTCGCCGTTCGCTGCCGACCTCGAACTGGAGGCGGACACCCTCAAGCTCGGCATGCACGCGCCCGAGACCTACCGCGGCGACACCGCCAAGGCGCTCGCCGACACCAAGGGCTGGCTCGCCGACGGCTGGCGCGCGGTCTTCGTGACCGAGGCGCACGGCCCCGCGGCCCGTACCGTCGAGGTGCTCGGCGGCGAGGGCATCGCGGCCCGCCTCGACGCCGAGCTCACCTCCCTGAGCCCGTCCGTCGTCCACGTGGCGTGCGGCTCCATCGAGTACGGGTTCGTCGACCCGGCGCTCAGACTCGCCGTCCTCACCGAGACCGACCTGACCGGGCAGAAGGCGGCCGGCAAGGACGGCACCCGGATGCCCGCCCGGCGGCGCAAGACGATCGACCCGCTCACCCTGGAGTCGGGCGACTACATCGTCCACGAGCAGCACGGCGTGGGCCGCTACATCGAGATGGTCCAGCGGACCGTGCAGGGCGCCACGCGCGAGTACCTCGTCGTCGAGTACGCCCCCGCCAAGCGCGGCCAGCCCGGCGACCGGCTCTACATCCCCACCGACCAGCTGGAGCAGATCACCAAGTACGTCGGCGGCGAGGCCCCCACGCTGCACCGGCTCGGCGGCGCCGACTGGACCAAGACCAAGGCGCGCGCGAAGAAGGCCGTCAAGGAGATCGCCGCCGATCTGATCAAGCTGTACAGCGCGCGGATGGCGGCCCCCGGCCACACCTTCGGCCCGGACACCCCGTGGCAGCGCGAGCTGGAGGACGCCTTCCCGTACGCGGAGACGCCCGACCAGCTCACCACCATCGCCGAGGTCAAGGAGGACATGGAGAAGTCGGTCCCCATGGACCGCCTGATCTGCGGCGACGTCGGTTACGGCAAGACAGAGATCGCGGTGCGGGCCGCCTTCAAGGCAGTGCAGGACGGCAAGCAGGTGGCCGTTCTCGTCCCGACCACCCTGCTGGTGCAGCAGCACTTCGGGACGTTCAGCGAGCGATACTCCCAGTTCCCCGTGGTCGTGAAGGCGCTCAGCCGCTTCCAGACCGACACCGAGGCCAAGGCCGTCCTGGAGGGCCTGCGGGAGGGCTCGGTGGACGTCGTCATCGGCACCCACCGGCTGTTCTCCTCGGAGACCAAGTTCAAGGACCTCGGCCTGGTCATCGTCGACGAGGAGCAGCGCTTCGGCGTCGAGCACAAGGAGCAGCTGAAGAAGCTCCGCGCCAACGTCGACGTGCTGACCATGTCCGCCACCCCGATCCCGCGCACCCTGGAGATGGCGGTCACCGGCATCCGCGAGATGTCGACGATCACCACGCCCCCGGAGGAGCGCCACCCGGTGCTCACCTTCGTCGGGCCGTACGAGGAGAAGCAGATCGGCGCGGCCATCCGCCGTGAACTGCTGCGCGAGGGCCAGGTCTTCTACATCCACAACCGGGTCGAGTCGATCGACCGGGCGGCCTCCCGGCTGCGCGAGATCGTCCCCGAGGCGCGGATCGCCACCGCCCACGGCCAGATGTCGGAGCAGGCCCTGGAGCAGGTCGTCGTCGACTTCTGGGAGAAGAAGTTCGACGTGCTGGTGTCGACCACGATCGTCGAGTCGGGCATCGACATCTCCAACGCGAACACCCTGATCGTGGAGCGCGGCGACAACTTCGGCCTGTCCCAGCTGCACCAGCTGCGCGGCCGGGTCGGGCGTGGCCGCGAGCGCGGCTACGCGTACTTCCTGTACCCGCCGGAGAAGCCGCTCACCGAGACCGCGCACGAACGGCTCGCGACGATCGCCCAGCACACCGAGATGGGCGCGGGCATGTACGTCGCGATGAAGGACCTGGAGATCCGCGGCGCGGGCAACCTCCTCGGCGGCGAGCAGTCCGGGCACATCGCGGGCGTCGGCTTCGACCTGTACGTCCGCATGGTCGGCGAGGCCGTCGCGGACTACCGGGCCTCCCTGGAGGGCGGTGTCGAGGAGGAGCCGCCGCTGGAGGTCAAGATCGAGCTCCCGGTCGACGCGCACGTCCCGCACGACTACGCGCCGGGCGAGCGGCTGCGCCTGCAGGCCTACCGCGCGATCGCCTCGGTGAACACCGAGGAGGACATCAAGGCCGTACGCGAGGAACTCGTCGACCGCTACGGCAAGTTGCCCGAGCCGGTGGAGAACCTGCTGCTGGTGGCGGGACTTCGGATGCTGGCCCGCGCGTGCGGCGTCGGCGAGATCGTCCTCCAGGGCACCAACATCCGCTTCGCACCGGTGGAGTTGCGGGAGTCGCAGGAGCTGCGGCTCAAGCGGCTCTACCCGGGCACCGTCATCAAGCCGGCCGCGCACCAGGTGCTGGTGCCGCGCCCGAAGACCGCGAAGGTGGGCGGAAAGCCGTTGGTCGGGCGGGAGTTGCTCGGCTGGGTGGGGGAGTTCCTCACGTCGATCCTGGGGTCGTGAGGGGGGACCTGCGGTCGGACGGTCGGATGGTGGGGCACCCGTCGGGTGGTCGTGGCGGGGTGACTCGCGGTCGGGCGGTCGTGATGGGGGACTCGCGGTCGGCGGACGGTTGTGACGGAGTGACTCGCGGTCGGCCGTCGGGCGGGTGTGGGGGTCGGCGGGGCCTGACGCGGGTGGGTCCTCGGGCGGTGCTGCCGTCGCGGGGTCGGTGCTGCCGGCGCCCGGTCGGTGGTGCCGTGGGGCGTGGTGGCACCCCGTGGCGTCGGCGCGGTTGGCCTCCGGTGCGGCGCTAGGGCGCCCCTGACGCCGGACGGCTTCGGGCGGGACGTCCGTGTCCCGGGTTCCCGCGGTGCAGGCGCTGGGTTCAGTGCGTGCGGAAGAGCGTGGCCGCCAGCGTCCGGAACACCTCCTCGGGGTCTCTGTCGCCGACCGGGCCGTCCAGGTTGTGGCTGAGGAGCAGCGTGGCGAAGCCGTGGGCGAGGGACCAGGCGGCGACTCCCGCGAGGCGGCTGTCGACGCCGAAGTCATCGGCGTCCACGGCTGCGACCGCGGTGCGCAGGGCGTCGGTGGCCAGGGCGCGGGCCGTGATCAGTTCGAGGTCGTCGGCGCGCAGCAGTTCCGGCGCGAACATCACCTGGAAGTGAGCCGGGTGCTCGCGGGCGAAGCGTACGTAGCGCACGCCCGCGTCCTTGAGGTCCGAGGCGTCGTTGAGGGCGGCCGCGAGCAGCGCGAAACCTTCGGCGGCGATCGCCGTGAGCAGTCCGGTGCGGTCGCGGAAGTGGTGGGCCGGGGCCGCGTGCGAGACCCCGGCACGGCGGGCCAGGTCGCGCAGGCTCAGCCCGGCGGGGCCGTCGGCGGCGATGACGTCGAGGGCGGCGGTGAGGATCGCGTGGCGCAGATCGCCGTGATGGTAGGGGCGGTTCGGCTTCTTGGTCTCCGCAGGTGCCATGGTCGGCAGCGTACCCATTATCTAGGCATTGACAAGTTTGGTGAGGGCGAGGCAATCTAGTCAGTGTCAAGTTCTTGGGTGAGCGGATGCGACGGGGGTTGTGTCATGACGACGTATGACCGCAGGGTCGACGCGGGCGCGGGTGCGGTGGAGCTGAGTCAGGTGCGCCGGCTCTGGCATCTGCTGGAACCCCTGCACGCGGTGCTCTACTACGCGCCGCAGGTCTTCGAGGAGGCGGCGGCGCTCGGTTACGGCACGCAGGAGCGCTGGCCGAGCTACTTCCCGTTGCGTGCCGCCCCGTTGGGGCCGGTGGGTGCCGAGCGCGTGGCGTCCGCCTTCTACAGCTTCAGCCCCCGCATGGTCGCCGAGCACATCGGCTCCGCGTGGGCGACCGCCGAGCCCGGTGCCGTCCTGGCGGCGAGGCAGCGGGGGATCGACCGGGCGTACCGCGCGATCCTGGGGGACCGCGTGGACGGTCCGGAGCTGGCGGAGGCCGCGGCTCTGGCCCGGCGTGCCGCCGAGTCGGCGAACACGGCCGGCCGTCCCCTCGCCGCGGCCAACGCCGAGTCGGCGTGGCCCGAGGCGCCTCACCTCCAGCTGTGGCAGGCGGCGACGATCCTGCGTGAGCACCGCGGCGACGGCCACATAGCCGCCCTCCTCGTGGCCGGCCTCGACCCGGTCGAGTCGCTGGTGTCCTTCGCCGCGATCGGCGCCGCCTCCGTGGAGCGCTTCGAGAGCCGGGGCTGGAGCGCCGGGGAATGGGACTCCGCGCGCGAGCGTCTGACGGCTCGGGGACTGGTGGACGAGTACGGCCAGGCCACGGACGCCGGCCGGGATCTCCGTCACCGCGTGGAACACCACACCGACCAACTGGCTGCCGGTCCATGGCAGTTGCTCGGCGCGGCCGACACGACCCGACTCGCGGACCTCCTGGGAGACTTCTGGGTGGCGGTGCTCTCCTCCGGGCTGCTCCCGTCCGAGACGACGCTGGGCATCGGCAAGGTCTGACCGTGATAGTCAGGGCGGATGCTCGGACGATTCCCTTTGACGGAACAGCTGGATGCGTTCCGTGCCACGCTCGACCGGAACGAGATCCTGACCGAGGTGATGGCCAGGACGGCGACGCTTGACCTGCCGGGCTGGTACGTGACGGCGGGCTGCCTGTTCCAGACCGTGTGGAACGTGGTCACCGGCAGACCCCCGGCCCAAGGCATCAGGGACTACGACGTCTTCTACTTCGACGACACCGATCTCTCCTGGGAGGCCGAGGATGCCGTGATCAGAGCAGGGCAGGAGGTGTTCGGCGGCCTGCGGGCCGAGGTGGAGATCCGCAACGAGGCCCGGGTGCACCTCTGGTACGAGGAAAAGTTCGGGGTGCCCTGCCCTCGGTACGACTCCACCGAGTCCGCCATCGACCGCTTCGTCGCGACCACTTGCTGTCTGGGCGTGCGGCTCGAACGTGGCGGGGAATGGCGGGTCTATGCCCCGCACGGGCTGTCCGACGTCTTCAACCTCGTGGTCCGCCCCAACCCGGTCCTTGCCCCGAAAGAGGTCTACGAGGCCAAGGCCGCGCGCTGGAAGGAGATATGGCCGGAGCTCACGGTGCTGCCGTGGCCGGAAGGGTCACCGACGAGGCGGCCGGCAGGCTCGTCGACGTGACCCTGCGGACGTGAACACCGCCCGCGCGGGCCGGATCCGCGCGGACGGCCTCTCGTTCAGCGTGTGAGGGGAGTGGGAGCCGGCTCGCGGTGCGCCACCGCCGACGATACGGCCGGTATGTCTCGATGCCCATTTGGAGGGGATGTGGTCCGGGGCCTCCTCCATGCCGCGGTGCGCCCGCTCGCTACGGTGTGCGCGACGTAGTACGAGGGAAAGCGCTTCGTGCGGGGACGGACCGGGTTGCAAGGGGAGGGACGCACGTGATGCGTCTGAAGGGCGGGGCCGCGGCCGCCGTCGTGCTGGTGTTCGCCATGGCCGGGTGCAAGGCGGAGACGACCACAGGATCCGGCGGACCTGAGGAGACCGGCGTCGCGGGCGGCTCGGGCGCGGCCCTCAGCGCCGCCGAGTCGCTCACCGTGAAGGGGCGGGCACCCAAGACGGGTTACGAACGGGACCGGTTCGGCACCGCGTGGGCCGACACCGACTCCAACGAGTGCGACACCCGCGACGACATACTCAAACGCGACCTGGAGGACGTGAAGTTCACCGGCGGGGACTGCAAGGTGTCCTACGGCGTACTGGAGTCGGACCCGTACTCGGGCAAGGAGGTGACCTACCGGCGGGGGCGCAGTCAGGTCGACATCGACCACGTGGTCGCGCTCTCCGACGCCTGGCAGAAGGGGGCCAAGTACTGGGACGCCAGCAAGCGGATAGCCCTCGCCAACGACCCCCTCAACCTCCTGGCCGTCGACGCGAGCACCAACCGTTCCAAGGGCGACGGTGACACGGCCACCTGGCTGCCGCCGAACAAGGCGTACCGGTGCACGTACGTGGCCGCCCAGGTCGCCGTGAAGAAGAAGTACGGCCTGTGGGTCACGGCCGCCGAGAAGTCCGCGATGGAGAAGGTCCTCACGGGCTGCCCCGGCCAGAAGCTCCCGGTCGGCGGCAACCCGACGGCGGCGCCGCCGCGTTTCCACGCGGACTGACGGTTCGCACCGGGCTCGCGCGAAAAGTGTTTCTCCGGTGGGCGGGCCTGCGCCTACGGTGATCGTATGGAGTGGAAGGTATCGAGTCTTGCCGAGCGTCCCGAGATGCGGGAGCGGGTGCTCGGCATGGCCAGCAGCTGGCCGCAGTTCGTCACCGAGGACCTCGTGGGCAACGCGCACTACGGACGGATCTCCGGCGACTTCCCCGAGTACGTGCAGTTCGCCGAGGACGAGCGGGGTGAGGTCGTCGCGCACGCCCACAGCGTTCCCTTCGCCCTCGGTGCCGAGGACCGCGGTGAACTGCCCGCCCGGGGCTGGGACGAGGTGCTGGTGTGGGCCTTCAGCGACCTCCGGCGTGGCGTACGGCCCGACACGGTGAGCGCGATCTCGGTCGTCGTCGATCCCCGCTTCCAGGGCCGGGGGCTGTCCGCCCGGATGCTCTCGGCGATGCGTGACAACGCCCGCGCCCACGGCTTCAGCGAGGTCGTCGCCCCCGTCCGCCCCAGCGCCAAGCACCTCGAACCGCACACCCCGATCACGGAGTACGTCTCCCGCACCCGCCCCGACGGACTGCCGCACGATCCCTGGCTGCGCGTGCACGTGCGCGCCGGCGCCCACGTGCACGCCGTGGCGCCGGCGTCCATGACGGTGTCCGCGTCGCTGGAGCAGTGGCGCCGTTGGACCGGACTGCCCTTCGACACCCGGGGCGACATCGAGGTGCCCGGGGCGCTGGTACCGGTGCGCTGCGAGCCGGAGCGCGGGTACGCGGTGTACGTCGAGCCCAACGTGTGGATGCGGCACGCCCTTTGAGCGTGCCGCATCCACGTGCCGGCCTCGTGTGCGCCGGGCCCGTATGTGCAGGTCCTATGTGTGCACGGCCCGTATGTGTGGCGTGTGTCGTGTCGGTTCCGGGGCTCAGCCGCCCAGGGCGTCGAGGTCCAGGATCTCGCCCGCCGGCTTCTGCGTCGGGACCGGTTCGTCGAAGTCGCTGAAGGTGACGGAGCCCTGGTCCGCACCGGCCGTGCTGTCGACCCGCAGCAGATACGGCTTGCCCTCGGTTGCGACGTACAGCGTGTAGCGGTCCTTGCCGTCCTTCTCGTGCAGCGTGATCGCCGGAGCCCCGTCCACGGTGGCCGTCTTCCCGCGGCTGGCGTCCGAGCCGGTGTCCCCGGCGCCGTCGAGCACCGCGCCCAGGTCGCAGAAGCCCTCGAACTCCTTGGCGTCCGTCCCCGTCGCCTTCGACTTGGTCCACTTGCCGGCCAGCATGGCCACGGCCGCGTCGGTGTCCGCCTTCGACTCGCCCTCGCTCTGCTCGCGCAGGAACGCCTCATCGAACTTCATGTACACGATGTCGCCGGTCTTGATCAGATCGGCCTTGCCCTTGCCGCCCATGCCGATGGTGCCGGCGCAGTCGCCCTTCTTGTTCAGCAGGACGTCGAGGCTGATGGTGGTGCCGCTCTCGTCGTCGGGGATGTCGCCCTTCATCCGCAGCGAGGAGGCGCCGGTCGTGGCCTTCGTGGCCCGGTCGGCTATCTCACCGCCGCTCAGCCCGGCGAACGGTTCCTTCTTCGCGGCCGACTTGCCCGGCGCGGCGGCCGAGCTGGACGCGTTCGTGCTGCTGTCCGCCTTGTCCTGTCCCGGCTGACATCCGGTGAGTCCTGCGGTGGCCGCGGCGGCGATGCAGAGAGCGGCAAGTGCGGTACGACGCATGGTGATTCCTTGGTGGGGATGCGGTGAGGTGATGAGGTGCCGGGCGCGCTGTCCGTGGGGCGCCCGGGCGGCGAGCGAAGAGAGACCGAAGAGAGGCCGGAGAGCGGTCGAAGAGAGAGCGAAAGGGACGGGCCGGTTCAGCCGGTCCTCTTCCAGTCCTTGCAGCCGGTCGTCTTGAAGTACGCGTCCGAGGCGCCGATCTTGACGACGGCCGTGCCGTTCACGTTGTTGTTCGCGATGATCGAGTCGACGCCGTGCTCGGCGTCCTTGGTGCGCTCCCAGTAGCAGGAGTCGTCGGTGTTGCCGGTGGATCTGTAGGTGCCGGGGGCGATGTCGGCGCCGACCAGGAACATCCCGCCGTCGCCGGACATCCGGGTGGCGGGGGAGCCCTTCGCCTTGGTGTCGACGGCCTCCCAGTCGTTGCAGTCGCTCGACGTGAAGAGCTTGTCGGTGGCCTTGACGGTGACGTAACTGGTGCCGGTGACATTGTCGTTGGCCAGTAGCGAGTCCATCTCGCCCGAGGCGTCCTTGGCCCGCTCCCAGTAGCACATGCCGTCGCTGTTGCCGGTCGTGCGATAGGTGCCGGGCTTGACGTCCGAGCCGACCTGGAAGTCGCCGTCCCCCGAGAACGCGGCCTTCTTCTCGGCGGCCTCGGCCTCGGCCTTGCCCGAGCCCTTGTCGCCCTTCTGGCCCGCCCCGCCCGCCCCGGCCGTGCTGTCCCCGGCCTCGCGTTTCGCGGAAGCCGAGGAGCCCTTGCCGGTGCCGCCCGAGGTGCCGCCGTCCCCGTTGTTGCCGGCGTTCGCCGACACGACTCCGATGACGACGACTCCGACGACTGCGCCCAGCGCGACCTTGCCCTTCATGCCCATGGCTGTGCTCCCCCTCCGACGCCGCGACCACCGCCGTTCGGCGGCCGCTCCGTTCGCTGGGTCAATAAGAGCAGAGTCTGTGAACCGAGTCAACACTGTTCACAGGAAGTGTCGAGTACACGGGCGTGAAGGGGTGGATCTTGCGCGCCTCGGTATGCTCGGCGTCACACGCGGGCCGCGGGCTTGTGCGGTCGACGAGGGGAGCGGGCGAGTGCAGGACAACGCGACTGAGGTGACCGCCGCCGGTATCGCACGGCTGGCCGGGGTGGGCCGCGCGGCCGTGAGCAACTGGCGCCGACGGCACACCGACTTCCCCAGGCCCGTCGGCGGCACCGAGACCAGCCCCTCCTTCGCGCTCACCGAGGTCGAGGCCTGGCTGCGCAAGCAGGGGAAACTCGCCGAGGTCCCGCTGCGCGAACGCGTCTGGCAGCAGCTCTCCGGCCACCCCGACGGCCCGGTCACCGCCCTCACCCACGCGGGCTGCGTCCTCCTGCTGATCCACGACCGGCCGCCCGTCTGGCTGGAGGTGAGCTCCGGCTCCGACGAGCGCCTGGCCGAGATGCTGCCGGGGGCGCTGCGGGAGGTGTTCACGCCGCGCTTCGGAGCCGAGTCAGTGACCGGCGTCCAGTCGGCGACAGGCGTCCAGTCGGCAACAGGCGCTCAATCGGCCCCGGCGCCAAGCCCCCAGTCGGCGACGAGCCCCCAGCCGACAGCGGGCGTTCAGCCGACAGCGGGCATCCAGCCGACAGCGGGCGTCCGACCCGACGCGATCGCCCCCGCTGTTCACACTCCCGCCGTTCACACGGCCGCCGTTCGCACCCCCACCGGCCCCGAACTCCTCCCCTCCGCCCCCCTCCTCCGCGGCGTCGCCGAGCTGGCCGCCGAACTGGGCGCCCGCCAGACCTTCGAGTTCCTGCTCGGCCGACACCTCGACGCCAACCCGCGCCAGTACACGCTCACCCCCGCCGACCTGGCCGCTCTCATGGCCGACCTCGTCGGCCCCGCCCGTACCGTCCTCGACCCGGCCTGCGGGACCGGCGCCCTCCTGCGGGCCGCCGCCACCCGCCCCGACCAGCGGCTCTACGCGCAGGACAGCTCCCCCGAGCTCGCCGCGCTCACCACGCTCCGGCTCGCCCTGCACACCTGGTCCATCGTGCGCGGCGCCACCGGCGACACCCTCCGCGCCGACGCCCACCCCCGGCTGCACGCCGACGCCGTCCTGTGCCACCCGCCGTTCAACGAGCGCAACTGGGGCCATGACGAACTCGCCTACGACCCCCGCTGGGAGTACGGCTTCCCGGCCCGCACCGAGTCCGAGCTCGCCTGGGTCCAGCACGCACTCGCCCGCCTCAAGGACGGCGGCGCCGGTGTCCTGCTCATGCCGCCCGCGGCAGCGTCCCGCCGCTCCGGTCGCCGTATCCGCGCCGACCTGTTGCGCCGCGGTGCCCTGCGCGCCGTGATCGCCCTGCCGGTCGGGGCGGCACCGCCGTACAACATCCCGCTGCACCTGTGGGTGCTGCGCCGCCCGGAAAGGGCGCCCGCGCAGCCGGAGGTGCTCCTCGTCGACGTGGGGCAGTTCGCCGGCGACGGGCGCGGCGGTCCGGACTGGCACGCCGTGCGCGAAGCCGTCCTCGACGCCTGGCAGGCCTTCGGGCGGCCCGGCCGCTTCACCGAACGGCCCGGCCTGGCACGCGCGTTGCCCGTCATCGAGCTCCTCGACGACGACGTGGACCTCGCCCCCGCCCGCCACCTGCCCCCGCCCGCGGCGGCCGACGGCGCCGAACAGCTCACGGCTGTGCGCGAACTGCTGGGGCAGACCCTGCGCCTGACCGCGGACCTCACCCCGCAGCGTGCCGACGCCGCCCACCCCGCGCGGTGGCCGCTCACCACCATCGGCGAACTCGCCCGCGGCGGCGCCCTGATGCTGCGCACGGGCGGAAACGGCGGCCACGCACGCGTACCCGTGCTCACCGACCACGACGTCCTCTCCGGCGCCGCCCCCTCCGGAACGCTCCCCGAGAGCGACGAGGAGGCCGTGCTGACCGAACCGGGCGACGTCGTCGTCCCGGTGCTCGGCGGTGGCTCGGTGGCGCGCGTGATCGACGCGGCGACCCAGGGAGCCGCCCTGGGGCGCAACCTCGTGCTGCTGCGTCCCGATCCGGCGGCGCTCGACCCCTGGTTCCTCGCGGGATTCTTGCGCGGCACCGCCAACAACCGCCAGGCCAGCAGCTACGCCTCCACAGCGACCCGCCTTGACGTGCGCAGACTCCAGTTGCCGCGGCTCCCGCTGGACGAACAACGACGCTACGGCGAACGCTTCCGCACGCTCGACGAGTTCGAGCGGGCGCTCAGACACGCGGGCCGGCTCGGAGAGCAGCTCGTGCGCGGGATGTACGACGGACTCACCGACGGAACGGTCGCGCCCGACTGATCAGGTCGACAACGGTTCGGTACAACCCGTGACCTGTTGTCGGTATCGGCCTATACGCTCGAACCCCACATCGAATCCCGGTTCAGGAGCGTTCATGTACGGCCACGGCGCGGTGCCGCCCGCCCGCAGCTCGGGCACCGTCATCACCTTGCGCGTGCTGCTCGCCGCCGCCGGCTTCCTCTCGTGCGGCCTGCTCGCCTGCGCTCCGCTGTTCCGGGTCGCCTTCCTGCGCGGACGGTCGGTCGACTGGGTGCTGGCCTGGGCGAGCCTCCCGCTGTCCATCGCCTGCTTCGCGGTGGTCGGCGCACTGCCCGAGAGCGACCCGCGGACCGACGTCGCCATGGCCCTGGTCCTGCTGTTCGGCCTCTTCAGCAGTGTGTACTTCCTGGTGATGGACATCCGGGTGCACCAGCAGAGGCAGTTCGCCGGCTACCCGCCGCCCCAGGGCCCGACCGTCCACACCGGCTACGGCTACCCCCATCCGGCCCCGTCGCCGACGCCGCCGTACGCCTCCACGCTCCAGCCGCCGCAGCCGCAGCCGTCGGCTCCTCCGGTCCCCGGCCCCGGTGTCGTGCCGCCCCCGCCGCCGCAGCGCCCCGCGCCCGCCCGTATCGACCAGGTGCGCGCCGAACTCGACGAGCTCAGCGACTACCTGCGCAAGCACGACGGCAACTCCGAGGGCGGCAGGTGACCGTGGCGGCAGGACGCGTCGTCGCCGACCGCTACGAGCTGGCCACGCTCATCGGCCAGGGCGGCATGGGCCAGGTGTGGACGGCCTACGACCGGCGCCTGGACCGGCGCGTGGCGGTGAAGCTGCTGCGCCCCGACAAGGTGGCCGGACAGGAGGCCGACGAGCTGCGCCGCCGGTTCGTGCGCGAGTGCCGGGTGACCGCGCAGGTCGACCACCCCGGACTCGTCACCGTGCACGACGCGGGCAGCGAGGGCGAGGAGCTGTTCCTCGTCATGCAGTACGTCGACGGCGCCGACCTCTCCGACCACCTCGCCGAGCACGACCCGTACCCCTGGCAGTGGGCGGTCGCGGTCGCCGCGCAACTGTGCGCCGTACTGAGCGCCGTGCACGCCGTGCCGATCGTCCACCGCGACCTCAAGCCCCGCAACGTGATGGTGAAGCAGGACGGCACGGTCACCGTCCTGGACCTCGGTGTCGCCTCCGTCATGGACACCGACACCACCCGCCTCACCCACACCGGTTCACCGATCGGCTCACCCGCCTACATGGCCCCCGAGCAGGCCATGGGCGGCGCGGTCGGCCCGTACACCGACCTGTACGCACTCGGCGTACTCCTGCACGAACTCCTCAGCGGGGACGTCCCTTTCGCCGGATCCACGGCACTCGGCGTGCTGCACCGGCACCTGTACGAGCCACCGCTGCCGGTGCGCCGCAGCCGCCCCGAAGTCCCCGAGGCCCTCGAAGCGCTCGTCCTGCGGCTCCTCGCCAAGGACCCGCAGCACCGTCCGGCCTCCGCCCAGGACGTCTACGAGGACCTGGCGCTGCTCCTGCCCGCGCGTGGGACGCCGACAGGAGCACCCCTCGACCCCACCCGCCCCTTCCTGCGCCCGCACGCCCCCTGGCCGGACCGCGCGCGCACGCCCGCGCCCCAGCCCGCCCCCGTCACACCGGCCCCCGAGAAGACCGGGAAACCGGACGTCGCGCGCGCGGTCGACGAGGTCAAGCGCCTCCTCGGCGAGGGCCGCATCACCCAGGCCGTCGACATCCTCGGCGCCATCCTCCCCGCGGCCGCCGAACAGCACGGCGTGAACTCCCCGGTCGTCCGCACCCTGCGCAAGCAGTACGCCGCCACCCTCATGGACGACGGCCAGTACCGGCGCGCCCTGCCCGAACTGCGCCGCCTCGCCGACGAACGCGCGACCGAGGCCGGCCACGCCGACCCGCAGTCCCTGCGCTTCCGCTACGACGCCGCCCAGTGCCTCGAACAACTCGGTGAACCCGCGGCGGCACTGGCCGAATACCGCGCCCTGCTGCCGTACTACGAGAACCAGTACGTGGCCGGCGACCCCCAGCTCGCCCACGACGTCCGCCGCCGCATCGGGCACCTCCTGCTCGCCCTCGGCGACCGCGCCGCCGCCCACGACACCCTCGCGCGGCTGCTGCACGACGTGGAGCGACTCCACGGACCGGGCCACCCGCTCGCGACCGAGATCCGCCGCACCCTCCAGTGGCTCGGGCAGGTGCGCGGCTAGGGCCACCGGATTTTGCCGCACACAGAGGGAAACTTGCCGCCCCCAAGGGCTTGCGTTTCCGAAGGGCAGGCCTGGCGCCGGATAGCTTTGCGCTTCGTTTCAGCCATGCACAGCACAACCAGGGGTGGGGTACGTCCATGTCGTCCAGGTCCGGCCGAAGTCATCGTCAGTCGAAGAAGCGCAGATACGTCACCTGGGCCGTCGCCGGGGCCGCCGTGGCCGCCGGCGCCGGCCTCGCCGCGCAGAGCTCCATGGCCGCGACCACCTGGCCCGCGCAGAAGACGTACACCGGCCGTGCCTTCGACACCTGCGCCGCCCCCTCGCTCGCCGCGATGAAGGCCTGGCACACCGGCTTCTACGGCGCCGCCGCCGTCTACGTCGGCGGCAGGAACCGCGGCTGCTCCCAGCCCAACCTCACCGCCTCCTGGGTCAAGTCGGTCAGCACGCTCGGCTGGAAGCTCATCCCGCTCTACGTCGGCGCCCAGCCGCCCTGCCAGAGCGGCTCCAACCCCGAGAAGCTGACCGCCTCCACCGCCGCCTCCCTGGGCGCCGGCGACGGCGCGGACGCGGTCGCCAAGGCCTCCGCGCTCGGCATGAGGACCGGCAGTCCGATCTACCTGGACATGGAGGCGTACGACATCACGAACAAGGCGTGCAACGACGCCGTGCTCACCTATGTCCGCGCCTTCGACAAGACCCTGCGCGCGAAGACGTACCGCGCGGGCTTCTACGGCTTCGCCGGCTCCAGCGCCAAGGCGATCGCCACCGCGACCGACCGGACCGACCTGCCGGGCAACCTCTGGTACGCGCTGTGGGACAAGCAGAACACCACCACCGCGGACTGGCCCTTCGGCGCCACGCAGTACACCGACCACAGCCGCGGCCACCAGTACCTCGTCAACAGCAAGGAGTCGCGCAACGGCTACACGATCACCGTGGACCGGGACGCCTGGGACGGCCCGGTGGCGATCACCGGCTGACCCCGGCACGCGCGCGTGCGTGCGCTGAGGGCGCGGCGGTGCCGGAAGTCCTGGTGAATCGTTGGTCGAATGGGTTGGCCAGAGCCGGTCCCCTGCCTACCATCGATCACCGCAAGACCTTGTGCACCGTCGCACAATCTCCTCGGGAGGCCTCCTTGCACCGCCGTCGTCGCACCGCGCTCGTCCTCTCCGCCGCCCTCGCCGCCGCGGCACCCCTGCTCACCGCCTGCGGAAGCGACGCGCATCCCGGCGCGGCGGCCGTGGTCGGCGGGCAGCGGATCACCGTCTCCCAGCTGGAGAACCGGGTGACCGAGGTGCGTGACGCGCAGCGGGCCGCCGTCACGGACGAGACGCAGTACAAGCAGGCCATCGCCAAGACCGGCACCCTCACCCGCGACGTCCTGCACGGCATGGTGCTCGACCGGGTACTGCACCGGGCGGCCGCCGACGCCGGCGTGTCCGTGACCCGCAAGGAGGTCCAGGAGCTGCGGTCCGGCCTGGAGGAGCAGGCGGGCGGCGCCAAGGGCCTGGAGACGGCCTGGCTCCAGCAGTACGGCATCGCACCCGAACGCCTCGACGAGAACCTCCGACTCCAGTTGGAGGCCCAGAAACTCGCAGGAAAGCTCGGCACCGACACCAGCGACCCCGCCTTCTGGAACGCCCTGAGCAAGGCGTCCAAGCAGCTCGACGTCGACCTCAACCCGCGCTACGGCACCTGGGACGTCGCGAAGAGCACCCGCGTCGACGCGAAGACCCCGTGGGTACGGGAGGTCACGGCGGCGGGGACCGAGCAGACGGCATAGGTCGTACGGGACTGACCGGACCGGGCGCGAGGGCGCAGGGGCGGCGGGCGGCTGGCGCGGCCATCACGGCAGCACCGTGGGCAGATGATCGTACGATCACCTCGCCGCCCTCCGCCTGTGGACAACCCGATCTCCCCGTCGGCGCCGTGCGTTAGCTTCGAACTGTGAACGCAATCGGCTTCGAGCCCGCCCCTGACCAGGACCCCGACACGGCGTCCGCCCCCGGCCGCATCGTCCTGCTCACCACCAGCCACCGCGTCGCCCCCGGCCTGCTGTCGTGGCCCGCCTGGCAGGTGCTGCACGCCGCGGACCGAGTGCTGTGCGCGGACGGTGCCCACCCCCAGCTCCCCTATCTGCGCGAGGCCGGGATAGCGGTCGACGAGACGTCCCCGACCGCCGAGGAACTGGTCGGGGCGTGCGCGGGCGGACACACCGTGGTCGTGGTGGCCACGGGCGAGGGCGAGCCGGCCCTCACGGACGGTCTGGCCCGCCTCGCCGGATCCGGACGCCTGCAGATGCCCGAGCTGGAGCTCCTCCCCGCCTCCTACGACCTGCCCGGCGCCCGGCTCCTCGACCTCGTCCAGGTCATGGACCGCATCCGCACCGAGTGCCCGTGGTCCTCCCAGCAGACCCACGAGGGCCTCGCGAAGTACGGCATCGAGGAGGCGTACGAACTCGTCGAGGCCATCGAGGAGGGCGACCGCGACGAACTGCGCGAGGAACTGGGCGACGTCCTGCTCCAGGTCGTCTTCCACGCCCGGATCGCCGAGGAGGACCCGGACGCCCCCTTCTCCGTCGACGACGTCGCCGGCGGCATCGTCGCCAAGCTCATCCACCGGCACCCGCACGTCTTCGGCGACGAGAAGGCCGACACCCCCGAGGAGGTCAAGGCCCACTGGCTGCGCACCAAGGCGATAGAGAAGCAGCGCACCTCCGTGACCGAAGGCATCCCGCTCGGCCAGCCCGGCCTGGCCCTCGCGGCCAAGCTGGCGTCACGAGTGCGCACGGCGGGCCTTGACGTCCCCCTCCCCAGGACCGAGGGCATCGGCTACGAACTCCTCACCCTGGCCACGCGCGCCGAGGCAGAGGGCGTCGACCCGGAGGCAGCCCTGCGAGCGGCGGCACGGGCGTACCGGGACGCGATCCGCCGAGCGGAGAACGGAGGCTGAACGTCGGCCGCGCGAGCGCGCAAGTGAGCGGGGGCGGCGACGGATCGCGGCAGTACCGGGCCCCGCCGGAGCGAGCCTGCCATCCAGGGGCAGGAAGGCGCCGGATCCGTCCGCAGTGGCGGCGGGCCCGCACCGAGACGGTCCCCGCCGGAGCAGATCCGTCTTGGCCAGGTGTGGAGTGTGCCGGGCGACGAGGGGGAGACCCTTCGACACCGCCCCGCCGTCATCCAGGATCGGGCCCTGTCCCGGTGGCAAGGGGGACTCGGCCGACGAACGAAGCCGTCCAGAACTGCGGATCCGGTCGGCGCCAGGTCACCTGCTCCCCGCGACCCAGCCGCCCCGTGCCCCGCGCGCACCGTCCCCCCGCCCGCCTGTTCCCCGCGCCCCGACCCACGCCGACGCGCCAGCCTTCTGCCCACGCGTCGCGACCACGACCGGCTCCCTCGTCACCTGCTCCCTCGACCGCAGCCGGCCCCCGTCGGCCCTGTCCACCCGCGCACCGTCACCGGCCCCTAGCCACCTACCCACCGCCACCGGCCCTTTGGCGCCCACACACCGCCACCCCATCCATCCGCACCCCATCCCCATCCCCCGGAAGACACGCTGGTCCCTGCCACCCAGCACCGTCACCGACCCATTGGCGCCACACACCGCCACCGCATCCGTCCGCTCCCCATCCCCCGGCAGGCAGCCGGCCCCGCCACCGCATCCGTCCGCTCCCCATCCCCCGGCAGGCAGCCGGCCCCGCCACCGCATCCGTCCGCTCCCCATCCCCCGGCAGGCAGCCGGCCCGCCACCGCATCCGTCCGCTCCCCATCCCCCGGCAGGGAGCCGGCCCGCCCGGCCCACCACGACAGCCCCGCCGCCGGTACCCCCAGCACATGAACGACCCGTCACCGGAAGGCCGCCGCCATGCCCGGATACCGTCAAGGAGTGACCGACCAGCCCTCCATGCCCCCCGGCCCCGCCGCCCCCGCCGCTCCCGCCCCCGCGGATTCCGCGCCCGCCCTTTTCACCTGGGAGTTCGCCACCAACCCCTACCCCGCCTACGCCTGGCTCCGTGAGCACGCGCCCGTGCACCGGACCCGGTTGCCCAGTGGCGTGGAGGCATGGCTGGTCACCCGTTACGCCGATGCGAAGCAGGCCCTCGCCGACCAGCGGCTCAGCAAGAACCCCGCGCACCACGACGAGCCCGCGCACGCCAAGGGGAAGACCGGTATCCCGGGGGAGCGCAAGGCGGAGCTGATGACGCATCTGCTGAACATCGACCCGCCGGACCACACCAGGCTCCGACGGCTGGTCAGCAAGGCGTTCACGCCGAGGCGGGTCGCCGAGTTCGCGCCCCGGGTGCAGGAGCTGACGGACCGTCTCATCGACGGGTTCGCGGCGACCGGCAGCGCCGACCTCATCCACGAGTTCGCGTTCCCGCTCCCCATCTACGCGATCTGCGACCTGCTCGGCGTCCCCCGGGAGGACCAGGACGACTTCCGGGACTGGGCGGGCATGATGATCCGGCACGGAGGGGGCCCCCGGGGCGGGGTGGCCCGGTCGGTGAAGAAGATGCGCGGCTATCTCGCCGAGCTCATCCACCGCAAGCGGGAGGCGCTGCCCGACGAGGCCAGCCCCGGTGAGGACCTCATCTCCGGACTCATCCGCGCCTCCGACCACGGTGAGCACCTCACCGAGAACGAGGCCGCGGCCATGGCGTTCATCCTCCTCTTCGCAGGCTTCGAGACCACGGTCAACCTGATCGGCAACGGCATGTACGCCCTCCTCACCCACCCCGAGCAGCGGAACCGGCTGACAAAGTCGCTGGCCCGGCAGGAACGGGGTCTCCTGGAGACCGGAGTGGAGGAACTGCTCAGGTACGACGGCCCGGTCGAACTGGCCACCTGGCGGTTCGCCACCGAACCCCTGCGGATCGGCGGGCAGGACGTCGCCACCGGGGACCCGGTGCTCGTCGTGCTGGCGGCCGCGGACCGGGACCCGGAGCGGTTCACCGACCCGGATGTGCTCGATCTGTCCCGCCGTGACAATCAGCACCTCGGTTACGGCCACGGCATCCACTACTGCCTCGGTGCCCCGCTCGCCCGACTGGAAGGACAGACGGCGCTCGCCACGCTTCTCACCCGTCTCCCGGACCTACAACTCGCGGTGGATTCGGCCGATTTGCGCTGGCGTGGCGGACTCATCATGCGTGGACTGCGTACTTTGCCCGTGGAGTTCACGCCCGTCCGGTAATCGACCGAGGGGTCCGGCCTATCCCGGCACGGAGCCGGCTAAACCTGACACGCCCTCAACCTTGTGATCTTCACGTGATCTACGCGGCATTAACTTGTGACAAGTGATCGAATCCCTATACGTTCACGGACCAGCGCGGTGCCCCGCACCACGTGCCGCGCGGGTACTTGCTGTCTCGGGAAAGGTCCCCCCATGCTCTCCGGGAACGGTCGTCACCGTCGCCCCCGTCAGGCCCCGGCTCTCCTCGTGGCGGCCGGTGTGACGGGCTCCGCCATCGCGATCCCCCTGCTCGGGGCGACCGGAGCGAGCGCCGCCACCGGCACCACCTGGGACCGGGTCGCGGAGTGCGAGAGCGGTGGCTCCTGGAGCGAGAACGAGGGCAACGGCTACTACGGCGGCCTCCAGATGTCCCAGGAGAACTGGGAGAAGTACGGCGGCCTCGAATACGCCGAGACCGCGGACCTCGCCAGCCGCAACCAGCAGATAGCCGTGGCCGAGAAGCTCCTCGCGGACCAGGGCATCGCCGCCTGGCCGACCTGCGGTCTGCTCAACGGGCTCAGCAAGGACGCGAGCTCGGCCGACGTCGACACGGGCGTGGGGAGCGGTACCCCCTCGGCCTCGGCGTCCGGCTCGTCCGACTCGTCCAGTTCATCTGGTTCCTCCGGTTCCTCCGGTTCCTCCAAGTCGTCGGACACCGAGGAGTCCTCCGGCCTCCTCGACGCGCTGGACGGCTCGTCCGCCTCGCCGTCACCGTCGGCCACTCCCTCCGGCGACGGCGGTTCGGCCGAGTCGGACAAAAAGAACTCTTCGGAATCCAAGGACTCCGCGACGGAAGACGCTCGGTCGTCCGACGGCTCCCCCGTGGTGAGCCCGGAAGAGGACGAAGCGGACAAGTCGTGGCAGGTGGGCAGTTCTTCGGCCCTCGTGGACGTCGGTGCTCTCGGTTCCGGCAAGCACCGCGGCGACAGTGCCGAGGAGAATGCGACGAAGAGCACGGCCTCCTCCTCGACCGGCCGGCACGCCGCCGCCACTTACACCGTCCAGGCGGGCGACTCGCTCGCCTCCATCGCCGACTCCCTTGGCCTCGACGGCGGATGGCGCGCCCTCTACGCCGAGAACAAGGACCGCATCGGGGCCGACCCGAGCAACATCGTCGCCGGTCAGACGCTCGACACAGGGGCTGAATAGGGTCGAAAAGACCTGAAAAACAGCGGGAGTTCACGTCATACTTCGCACTGAATGTCCACTTTGGTGAAAGTGTGGGATGAGTCTCAGAAGCCCTGATCGTCTTTGAAATTCCGCCGAGCGCGTGTCTACGGTCGTGACCGCTCGGCAACCCGAGCCCCGTCTGCCGCAACGCCGAATCCTGCCAGCGGCCGTACGGGAACAGTCGTCGCGTCAAGCGCCGTAGGCAGGAGCGGGGGACCCAAGGTAAGCGCCGGGCCCAGCAGTTCACGCTGGACCGGCTTGGGGTGAAGCCGCGCACCGCAGGGTGTGCGACCGGGCAACTCAACCGGCCCGAACCCGACAGCTCACCTCGCAGGCGTCGGTGAGGGGATCGATCCATGCTGTTTTCCGGCAAGGGCAAGCACCGTCGTCCGTCCAAGGCCACCCGCGCCGCCGCGCTCGCCGGCGTCACCGGTGTCGCCATCGCCGCCCCGCTGATGGCGGCCGGCAACGCCTCCGCCGCCACCGCCTCCGAGTGGGACGCCGTCGCCCAGTGCGAGTCCGGCGGGAACTGGTCCATCAACACCGGCAACGGCTACTACGGCGGCCTGCAGTTCTCGGCCTCCACCTGGGCCGCGTACGGCGGCACGCAGTACGCCGCGCAGGCCAACCAGGCCAGCAAGGCCCAGCAGATCGCCGTCGCCGAGAAGGTCCTCGCCTCCCAGGGCAAGGGCGCCTGGCCGGTCTGCGGAGTGGGCCTGTCCAGCGCCGCCTACAACGGCGGCAGCGGCTCGTCCTCCGCCGGCTCCTCGAACTCGGGCACCAGCACCCGTTCGACCGACGAGCAGAGCGCCTCCCGCTCCTCCGAGCGCCCGGCCGCCAAGAAGACCGTCACCACCCCGACCGGCAAGAAGGTCAAGAAGGGCGACGGCGAGTACAAGGTCGTCAAGGGTGACACCCTCAGCTCGATCGCCGAGAAGCACAAGGTCAAGGGCGGCTGGCAGAAGCTGTTCAAGCTGAACAAGGACATCATCGACGATGCCGACTTCATCTTCCCGGGCCAGCAGCTGCACCTGAAGTAGGCCCCAGCTGAACCACAGGGCCCTCACAGCCGTGTCCTCCAGGATGAGGGCCTCGTGAGGGTCACCCCCCGTCCCCACGGGCTCCCCGCTCCGGTGCGTGTTCCCCCGTACGCACCGGGGCGGGGCTTTTTGTGTGTGCTCGCGTGGGCCGCTCTGTTCACGGGCCTCTTTTGTTCAGTTCAGAAACAATTTACTCTCGGTTTCGTCCACAGGTCGGTCCACACGGTGGCCGATGCCCCGGAGCCGGTTAGGCTCTAGTCGCAAGGCTCACCATCCAAGAAGGAGATGCTCGTGCCGTCCATCGACGTCGTCGTAGCCAGGGAAATCCTCGACTCGCGAGGCAACCCCACCGTCGAGGTCGAGGTCGGCCTCGACGACGGCAGCACCGGTCGTGCCGCCGTCCCGTCCGGCGCCTCCACCGGTGCCTTCGAGGCCATCGAGCTGCGTGACGGTGACCCGAACCGCTACCAGGGCAAGGGTGTCGAGAAGGCCGTCCTCGCCGTCATCGAGCAGATCGGCCCGGAGCTCGTCGGCTACGACGCCACCGAGCAGCGCCTGATCGACCAGGCGATGTTCGACCTGGACGCCACCGACAACAAGGGCTCGCTCGGCGCCAACGCCATCCTCGGCGTCTCGCTCGCCGTCGCCCACGCCGCCTCCGAGGCCAGCGACCTCCCGCTCTTCCGCTACCTGGGCGGCCCGAACGCGCACCTGCTGCCGGTGCCGATGATGAACATCCTGAACGGCGGCTCGCACGCCGACTCCAACGTGGACATCCAGGAGTTCATGATCGCCCCGATCGGCGCGGAGTCCTTCTCCGAGGCGCTGCGCTGGGGCACCGAGGTCTACCACACCCTCAAGAAGGTCCTGAAGAGCAAGGGCCTGTCCACCGGCCTCGGCGACGAGGGCGGCTTCGCCCCGAACCTCGAGTCCAACCGCGCCGCCCTGGACCTCATCCTCGAAGCGATCAAGGAAGCCGGTTACATCCCCGGCGAGCAGGTCGCCCTCGCCCTCGACGTCGCCGCCTCCGAGTTCTACAAGGACGGCAAGTACCAGTTCGAGGGCAAGGACCGCTCCGCCGCCGAGATGACGGAGTACTACGAGGAGCTCGTGGCGGCCTACCCGCTCGTCTCCATCGAGGACCCGCTGTTCGAGGACGACTGGGCCGGCTGGAAGGTCCTCACCGACAAGCTGGGCGACAAGGTCCAGATCGTCGGCGACGACCTGTTCGTCACCAACCCGGAGCGCCTGGCCCGCGGCATCGAGGACGGCGCCGCCAACGCGCTGCTCGTCAAGGTGAACCAGATCGGCTCCCTGACCGAGACCCTCGACGCCGTCGAGCTCGCCCAGCGCAGCGGCTTCAAGTGCATGATGTCCCACCGCTCCGGCGAGACCGAGGACGTCACCATCGCCGACCTCGCCGTCGCCACCAACTGCGGCCAGATCAAGACCGGCGCCCCGGCCCGCTCCGAGCGCGTCGCCAAGTACAACCAGCTCCTGCGCATCGAGGAGATCCTCGACGACGCCGCGGTGTACGCCGGCCGCAGCGCCTTCCCGCGCTTCAAGGGCTGAGCAGCGTAGAGGGCTGAGCAGCGTAAAGAGCTGAGCAGCTTCAAGGGCTGACCCTTAAGGGGCTAAGCCTTAGCCAGTCGTACGTACGTCCCCGTACCGGTCCCGTACCGTGTGCGGGGACGTACGCACGTAGAAGGGGAGGCGGAGAGCCGATGGCCGTGAAGGACCGGGACCGTTTCTCCACCACGACCAGGATCAGGCTGCTCGGCGAGCAGACCGCGGCCCGTGTCTACCGGTCCCAGACCAAACGGCAGGCCCGCCGCTCCCGGCTGACCGGCCGGGCCGCGCTGCTCGCCCTCGTGCTGTGCACGCTGGTGGTGGCGCTCGCGTACCCGATAAGGCAGTACGTCTCCCAGCGTGCCGAGATCGCCGATCTCCAGCGGGAGAAGGAGCAGGCAGCCGAGCGGGTCGAGAAGCTGCGCGACCTCAAGGCGCGCTGGCAGGACGACGCGTACGCGGAGCAGCAGATCCGGCAGCGGCTGCACTATGTGATGCCGGGGGAGACGGGGTTCATCGTCGTCGACCCGGACGCGGCGAAGCAGTCCCGCACCGACCTGGGCGCGGCCGACCGCCCCTGGTACGCGAACGTCTGGGACGGGGTCGACAAGTCCGACGCCTCCGACCAGTAGACCGACCGATAGAAAGACAGGCATGGAAACGCCTCCGCCCTCCACCCCGCGCACCGAGCCGACCGACGCGGACGTCGAGGCCTTCAAGCAGCAGCTCGGCCGGCCGCCGCGCGGACTGCGCGCGATCGCGCACCGCTGCCCCTGCGGTCAGCCGGACGTGGTGGAGACGGCCCCCCGCCTCCCCGACGGCACGCCCTTCCCGACGACCTACTACCTGACGTGCCCGCGCGCCGCCTCGGCGATCGGCACGCTGGAGGCGAACGGCGTCATGAAGGAGATGACGGAGCGGCTGCAGACCGATCCGGAGCTCGCCGCCGCCTACCGGGCCGCGCACGAGGACTACATCGCCCGCCGTGACGCCATCGAGGTCCTGGAGGGCTTCCCGAGCGCGGGCGGCATGCCGGACCGGGTGAAGTGCCTGCACGTCCTGGTCGGCCACTCGCTGGCCGCGGGCCCGGGCGTCAACCCCCTGGGCGACGAGGCGATCGCGATGCTGCCGGAGTGGTGGCGCAAGGGCGCGTGCGTGACCGTCACCGAGCAGCAGGAGCAGCAGGAGGACACCCAGTGACCCGGGTCGCCGCCATCGACTGCGGTACGAACTCCATCCGCCTGCTCGTCGCCGACTGCGACCCGGAGACCGGCGAACTGGTCGACCTGGACCGCCGTATGACCATCGTGCGGCTCGGGCAGGGCGTCGACCGGACCGGGCGGCTCGCGCCCGAGGCACTGGAGCGGACCTTCGCCGCCTGCCGTGAGTACGCGGCCGTCGTCAAGGAGCACGGGGCCGAGCGGCTGCGGTTCGTCGCCACCTCCGCCTCCCGGGACGCGGAGAACCGGGACGAGTTCGTGCGCGGGGTCCTCGACATCCTCGGCGTCGAGCCCGAGGTCATCTCCGGGGACCAGGAGGCCGAGTTCTCCTTCACCGGGGCGACCAGGGAGCTCAGGGGCAGCGACCACTTGGCCAGGCCCTACCTGGTCGTGGACATCGGCGGCGGTTCGACGGAGTTCGTCGTGGGCGACGACCATGTGCGCGCCGCACGTTCCGTGGACGTCGGCTGTGTGCGGATGACCGAGCGGCACCTGGTGCGGGACGGGGCCGTCAGCGACCCGCCCACCGAAGCGCAGATCACCGCCATGCGGGCCGACATCGAGGCCGCCCTCGATCTCGCCGAGGAGACCGTGCCGCTGCGTGAGGCGCGCACCCTGGTGGGGCTCGCCGGGTCGGTCACCACCGTCTCGGCGATCGCGCAGGAGCTGCCCGAGTACGACTCCGAGGCCATCCACCACTCCCGGGTCTCCCACGACCGGGTGCGCGAGATCACCGAGTGGCTGCTGCACTCCACCCACGCCGAGCGCGCGGCCGTGCCCTCCATGCATCCGGGGCGCGTGGACGTGATCGCCGCCGGGGCCCTCGTCCTGCTCACGATCATGGAGCGGATCGGCGCCGAGGAGGTCGTCGTGAGTGAGCACGACATCCTCGACGGGATCGCTTGGTCCATCGCGTAGGCCCCGCCGGGCACCTCTGCTGAGCAGGCAGAACAACGTATGAGCGTCTCTGAGGGGCCCTTCGGGGCCCCTCTTCGGCATGCGGCCCAGAAAGTTCGTGAAGTTCTTCACAAGGAATTGGGCCCTGTCGGACGACGAATGTGGTCCGGTTGACCCTTCCGGGGGCCCAACACCCGTGTGAACACGTTCAAAAGGGTGGGTTGCGGACCTCGGGCGAGGGGTCTGCGAGGGGTGTGCGAGGGCTCCTCACGGGACGCCTTTCGGCACGGAGAGGCAGCTCACGCGGCATTGACAACGGCAATCCCTATACCGTGGTTCCCGTTCGGCGCCATGACCTGGATCACGCGAGTCGCGGAGGATAACACACACCCTCCAAGAGCTTGTGAAGGGGCGCACGAGCGACCCCCCTGGGGCGGGTGGATACTCGATGGCATGAGCACCACGGAGCGTCCCAGGATCCTCGTAGTAGGCGGTGGGTACGTAGGCCTGTACGCAGCTCGGCGCATTCTCAAGAAGATGCGCTACGGCGAGGCGACCGTCACGGTCGTCGACCCCCGGTCGTACATGACCTACCAGCCCTTCCTCCCCGAAACCGCCGCCGGCAACATCTCCCCGCGCCACGTCGTCGTCCCGCTGCGACGCGTGCTGCCGAAGGCGGAGGTTCTCACCGGCCGGGTCACCACCATCGACCAGGACCGCAAGGTCGCCACGATCGCCCCGCTGGTGGGCGAGGCGTACGAGCTGCCTTTCGACTACCTGGTGATCGCGCTCGGCGCGGTCTCCCGCACCTTCCCGATCCCCGGCCTCGCCGAGCAGGGCATCGGCATGAAGGGCATCGAGGAGGCCATCGGCCTGCGCAACCACGTGCTCGAGCAGCTCGACAAGGCCGACTCCACGACCGACGAGGAGATCCGCCGCAAGGCGCTCACCTTCGTCTTCATCGGCGGTGGCTTCGCGGGTGCGGAGACCATCGGCGAGGTCGAGGACATGGCCCGCGACGCGGCCAAGTACTACACCAACGTCTCGCGCGAGGACATGCGGTTCATCCTCGTCGACGCCGCCGACAAGATCCTTCCCGAGGTCGGCCCCAAGCTCGGCCAGTACGGCAAGGAGCACCTGGAGAGCCGGGGCGTGGAGATCTATCTCTCCACCTCGATGGACTCCTGCGTCGACGGTCACGTGGTCC
Source organism: Streptomyces sp. SAI-135 (assembly GCF_029893805.1). NCBI lineage: Bacteria > Bacillati > Actinomycetota > Actinomycetes > Kitasatosporales > Streptomycetaceae > Streptomyces > Streptomyces sp. SAI-135. Next base: position 3,949,330 of record NZ_JARXYP010000002.1, on the reverse strand, counting down.
TGAAGAACGGCCTGGAGGTCGACTCCAGCACGATCGTGTGGACCGCCGGCGTCAAGCCCAACCCGGTCCTGGCCCGCTACGGCCTCCCGCTGGGCCCGCGCGGTCACGTCGACACCGCCCCGACCCTCCAGGTCCAGGGCACCGACTACATCTGGGCCGCCGGTGACAACGCCCAGGTCCCGGACGTCGCCGCCCGCAAGGCCGGCGTGGAGAACGCCTGGTGCCCGCCGAACGCCCAGCACGCGCTGCGCCAGGCGAGGGTCCTCGGCGACAACGTGATCTCCGGGATGCGGGGCTTCCCGCAGAAGGAGTACAGCCACTCCAACAAGGGCGCGGTCGCGGGTCTCGGCCTGCACAAGGGCGTCGCGATGATCGTCATGGGCAAGATGAAGATCAAGCTCAAGGGCCGTCTCGCCTGGTACATGCACCGCGGCTACCACGGTCTGGCCATGCCGACCTGGAACCGCAAGATCCGCGTCTTCGCCGACTGGACCCTCGGCATGTTCCTCAAGCGCGAGGTCGTCTCCCTCGGCGCCATGGAGAACCCGCGCGAGGAGTTCTACGAGGCCGCGCGCCCCGTGCCGGCCGCCGAGCCGAAGAAGACCGAGGCGAAGGCCTCCTGACCCGTCCCGGTCGCTGACGAACCGAAGGCCCCCTGCCATCCGTGGTGCAGGGGGTCTTTCGGGTTTTTCCGGGATTGACCATGACCCTTCGGTTGTTTACCCGGGTGGACAAATCCGGGATCCTCGTCACGGAGGTGTGGGCCATGGCGGATGCCGCACTGCGGCTGAAGAGTCTGCTCGAACAGTTGCTGGGAGCCGAGCTCCCGGTGCGGATCCGGGCCTGGGACGGTTCCCAGGCGGGGCCGCCCGGGGCGCCCACCCTGGTCGTCCGCAACCGCCGCGCCGTGCGCCGACTGCTGTGGAAGCCGGGCGAACTGGGCCTGGCCCGCGCCTGGGTCGCCGGGGACCTCGACATCGAGGGCGACTTCTACGCCGCTCTCGGCCTGCTCTCCGGCCTGGTCTGGGAGCGCGACGACACCCGCTCCGCCCTCCAGGTCCTGCGCGATCCGGAAACCCGCGCCGCGCTGCTCGGCCTCGTCCGGCTCGCCGGCCTGCCGCTGCCGCCGGCCCCGCCCCGCGAGGAGATCCGCCGCTCCCGGGGCCACCTGCACACCAGACGCAGCGACAAGCGCGCCATCAGCCACCACTACGACGTCGGCAACGGCTTCTACGAGACCGTCCTCGGCCCGTCCATGGTGTACTCGTGCGCCTACTGGGCGGATCCGGACGGCACCCTCGAACAGGCCCAGCACGACAAGCTCGACCTCGTCTGCCGCAAGCTCGCGCTCCGGCCGGGACAGCGGCTCCTCGACGTCGGCTGCGGCTGGGGCTCGATGGCGATCCACGCCGCCCGCGAGTACGGCGTGCGCGTCGTCGGCATCACCCTCTCCCAGGAGCAGGCCGCCTACGCCCGCAAGCGCGTCGCCGACGCCGGACTGACCGACCGGGTCGAGATCCGCGTACAGGACTACCGCGACGTGGCCGACGGGCCGTACGACGCGATCTCCTCCATCGGCATGGCCGAGCACGTGGGATCGGAGAAGTACCTGGAGTACGCCGAGGACCTGTACCGGCTGCTCGCGCCCGGCGGGCGGCTGCTCAACCACCAGATCGCCCGGCGCCCGCTGTCCGACGAATCGGCCTACGACCTCGACGAGTTCATCGACGCCTACGTCTTCCCCGACGGTGAGCTCGCCCCCCTCGGCACCACGGTGACCCAGTTGGAGCGGGCCGGGTTCGAGGTGCGGGACGTCGAGTCGATCCGGGAGCACTACGCGCTCACCCTGCGCCGCTGGGTCGCCAACCTGGAGGCCGGGTGGGAGCGCGCGGTCCGGCTGACCGGCCCGGGCCGGGCCCGGGTCTGGCGCCTCTACATGGCCGCCTGCGCCCTCGGCTTCGAACGCAACCACCTCGGCGTCAACCAGGTCCTGGCCGTCCGCACCCCCGGGTCCGGCCGGTCCGGGATGCCGCTGCGCGCCCGCACCTGGAACTGAGCGCACGGAAGGGGCCCGCCACTCCCTCCGTGACGGGCCCCGAGTGCCGTACCCCTACTCCGCCTTGATGGCGGCCAGCATGTTCATGCGGGCCGCCCGGCGGGCCGGCCACAGCGCGGCGAGGATGCCGACCGTCGCCGCAAGCAGCAGGAAGACGGCCATCCGGGCCCAGGGCAGGACCAGTTCGTAGGTCGCCATCTTCGTGCCGAGCAGCTCACCGGCCGCCCAGCCGAAGAAGACGCCCAGCCCGATGCCGAGGACACCGCCGAACAGGGAGATGACCAGGGACTCCAGACGGACCATCCGCTTGATGCCCTTGCGGTCCAGGCCGATCGCGCGGAGCATGCCGATCTCCTGGGAGCGCTCGAAGACCGACATGGCCAGGGTGTTGATGACACCGAGGACCGCGACGATCACCGCCATGGCCAGCAGGCCGTAGAGCATGTTCAGCATCAGGGTGAACATCTGCGCGATGGACTCGGAGAGGTCCTTCTTGTCCTGGACCTTGATGGCCGGGTTGGTGCCGAGGGCCTTCTCCAGCCGGTCCTTGGTCGCGTCCGAGGCGCCGTCCGACGTCTTCAGCATGACCTGCATGTCGGACCGGTCGCTCAGGTGCGGGTTGATCGTGGCGGTGTCGACCATGATGCCGCTGATCAGCTCGTTGCCCTCGTAGACGCCGGCGACCGTGAGCTTCTGCGCCTTGCCGTCCTCGTAGTGCACGGTGAAGACCGAACCCGCCTTCCAGCCGTGGGACTTGGCGGTGTCCCGGTCCACGACGACCCGCGCGCCGCCGACCTCGAAGGTGCCGCTGTCGGTCTTCAGGGCGGTCAGCTTCCCGATCGCCGGGCCGTTGACGCCGGTCAGGTACTCGGTCTCGCCGTCGATGCGGGAGGGCGCGTTGCGCAGCGGGCTGACGGCGGTGACGCCGTCGACCTTCGCCAGCTTCTTCTCGACGTCCGGGGAGAGCTCGTTGCCGTTCGCCATGGAGACGACGTAGTCCGCCTTGACGGCCGCCGACGCCATCTTGTCGATGGACTTCTGGAGGCTGCCCGCCATCACGGTCATACCGGTGATGAGGGTGAGGCCGATCATCAGCGCGGAGGCGGTGGCGGCCGTACGGCGCGGGTTGCGCACCGAGTTCTGGCGGGCGAGTTTCCCGGAGATGCCGAAGACGCGCATGAGCGGGGCCGCCGCCGCGATCAGCGGCCGGGACAGCAGCGGGGTGAGGATGAAGACGCCGATGATCAGCAGGACCGCGCCCAGGCCCATGGGGGCCTGGCCGTCCGAGCCCTCCATCGTGGTGGCCGCCAGGATCACGGCGACACCCGCCCCGCTGAACAGCGCGCCCAGCGTGTTGCGCAGCACCAGCGACTTGGTCGTCGCCTTGGCGTGCACGCTGCACATCGCCGCGACCGGCGGGATCTTCGCCGCCCGTCGGCCCGGGAGCCAGGCCGCCAGCATGGTGATCAGGACACCGACCGCGAGGGCGGCGCCGACCGTGCCCGGCGTGATGATCAGCGGGCCGTCGGGGACGGTCGCGCCCAACGTGCCCATGAGGGACCTGAGTCCGGCGCCGATGCCGATGCCGGCCACGAGACCCGTCACGGCGGCGACCAGGCCGACCACGAACGCCTCGATCAGCACCGATCGCGTGACCTGCCTGCGGGACGCGCCGACCGCCCGCAGCAGGGCCAGCTCCTTGGTGCGCTGGGCGACCAGCATGGTGAAGGTGTTGGCGATGATGAACGTGCCGACGAACAGCGCGATGCCCGCGAAGACCAGCAGGCCCTGCTTGAGACCGCTCATCGAGGACGAGATCAACTCGGCCTGTTCGTCCGCGAGTTGCCTGCCGGTCTCGGTCTCCACCAGGTCCGCGGGGAGCGCCTTGTCCAGCGCCGCCTTCAGCGCGGTCTGGGAGGTGCCGGAGGCCGCCTTCACATCGATCTCGTCGTACGTCCCCGGCTTGCCGAACAGCTTCTGGGCGGTGGCCGTGTCGAACAGCGCGAGGCTGCCGCCGGCCGCGACATTGCCGTCGTCGGTGGTGAAGATGCCGGTGACGACGGGCTTGAGGACCGGGCCGTCGACCGAGAGGCGCACGGTGTCGCCGACCTTGTAGCCGGCCCGCTTCGCGGTCTCGGAGTCGATGGCGACCTGGTCGGCGCCGTGCGGTGCGGCGCCCTCGGCGAGCGGGTACCGGGGGTCCTCGGCCCCGTAGTAGTTGCCGCCCTGGGACTGGAAGCCGCCGCCGACGAGCTTGCCGTCCTTGTCGGCGATGGCGGTGAAGCCGCTGACGACACCGATGGCGTTCGACGCCCCGGGGACCTCGGCGCTCCTGTCGAGCAGGGCCTGGGTCAGCTCGTGGCGCTTGCCGATCGTGTTGCCCTTGTCCTCGTCCCAGGTGGGGGTGACGGCGACGTCGACCTGGTCGAAGCCCTTGGCCGAACTCTTCTGGTAGGCCTCGGAGATGGTGTTGGTGAAGACGAGGGTGCCGGACACGAAGGCCACGCCGAGCATCACGGCGAGCACGGTCATCAGCAGCCTGGCCTTGTGCGCGAGTACGTTGCGCAGGGCGGTGCGGAACATCAGGAGGTGCGGCCCTTCGCGTCGAACTGCTTCATGAAGTCGAGGACGTTGTCGGCGGTGGGCTTGTACATCTCGTCCACGATCCGGCCGTCCGCGAGGAACACCACCCGGTCCGCGTACGCCGCGGCGACCGGGTCGTGGGTCACCATGACGACCGTCTGCCCCAGTTCCCGCACGGAGTTGCGCAGGAAGCCCAGGACCTCGGCGCCGGAGCGGGAGTCGAGGTTTCCGGTCGGCTCGTCACCGAAGATGATGTCGGGCTTGGACGCGAGGGCGCGGGCGACGGCGACGCGCTGCTGCTGGCCGCCGGAGAGCTGTGCGGGGCGGTGGCTGAGCCGGTCCCGCAGGCCGACCATCCGGATGACCGAGTCGAGCCACTCCTTGTCCGGCCTGCGGCCCGCGATGTCCATCGGGAGCGTGATGTTCTCCAGGGCCGTCAGGGTCGGCAGCAGGTTGAACGCCTGGAAGATGAACCCGATCTTGTCCCGCCGCAACTTGGTGAGCTGCTTGTCCTTCAGGGAGCCCAGCTCGGTCTCGCCGATGCGGACCGAGCCGGAGGAGAAGGTGTCGAGGCCGGCCACGCAGTGCATCAGCGTGGACTTGCCGGAACCGGAGGGGCCCATGATCGCGGTGAACTCGGCCTGCCGGAACTCGACGGTGACCCGGTCCAGGGCGACCACCTGGGTCTCGCCCTGTCCGTAGATCTTCGACAGATCCGTGGCACGTGCGGCCACGGAGGTGGCCCGGCTGACGACGGGTGGCGTGGTCACGGGATGGAACTCCTAGCGGGACGACATCGTTGAAGGACGTCTTCCATCGTGGCGGCCGGACACGGCCGTGTAGTCACCCGCTGTTCTGGTTCCGGGGGCAGACTTCGGAGGGACCGCGCCGCTCGCTGTCATACCTGGGGATGACGGCGGCCCCTGATTCGGGGCGGAAGCGGAGAACAGGTGGAGCGTCCTCGTTCGGGCGGTGAAATTCCGTCATTCCGCATGCGCGGCCGGGTGTCGCACGTAAGGCTATTGGCAAGTGCGGATGGCGTGTTCCACGGTCTGATGCACCCTCAGACGTCAATAAAATAAGACAACATCGGTCCGCCCGTCCGCTGTTCGGGGGACGCGTCCCGATAGGCTCGGAACCTCAAACGCGGAGCCCATGACCTGCCCGGATGGTGGAATGCAGACACGGCGAGCTTAAACCTCGCTGCCCCTTCGCGGGCGTGCCGGTTCAAGTCCGGCTCCGGGCACTTTCCCGCCCACGCGATGAGTTCTCCCGCGTGGGCCGGCGTCTTGTCGTCACCCTTCGTAGACGGTCAGTACGGCACCGTCGATCTCGATCCTGCGGCCGGCGCGCATGCCGTCGCGGCGCAGTGTTCTCAGACAGGTGTGGAACAGCGGCAGCTCGTCCGCGTCCAGGACGGCGGCGGCCAGTTCCACCAGTTCGGTCACCGACTGGTCGGTCAGTACCTCGGGCAGCTCGCCGGAGAGCAGGACGACCGATTCTCCGGCAGGCCCACGGACCACGGCAGTGGCCGGCCCGCCATGCACGAACAACACATTCCCCCCTGGGAGCCCGGGGTCGTGCGGCTCTCGCTCCTCGGGCAGGACGAGAGACTAGCGGGGGAGTCCGGCGCTTTCGGCCACAGTCGAATTCTTTTTCCGACTCCCCGGAAGAGTGAACATCCCCGGTCGAGGACGGCCGCCGCACGGTCACTTCTGTGGCGGGCGGTGGGCGTCTGCGGGCCGGTGGGGGCGTGTCGCGCAGTTCCCCGCGCCCCCAGGTGGCGGTCACGCGCGCCACGACGGACCCGCGCAGGCCGCCGCAGGCATCCAGGGGCGCGGGGGGAACTGCGCGGCCAGCCCCCCCACCGGCCCGCAGCCGACCGGCTACTGCTTGGGTGTGCGGTCCAGCAGGGACTCCACCAGCGCAGCGACATGGCGGCGGTCGTCCGCCGAGAGTTTCTGGACGCTGGCGATCAGCAGGTCCACCTCGGGGTCGGCCGGGTGCGCGGCGGTGCCCTCGGTGCCGTACACGTGGATGCCGCAGGCCTCCGCGGCGGCGCGACGGACGGTGTCCAACGGGAGTTCCAGTCCCTTGGACAGTCCCTCCAGGGTCGCCGACTGGGGCATGCGGACGACACGGTCGGTGGTCGCCAGGTGGTGGACGGTCGAGCGCGGGACGCCACCGCGGCGCGCCACGTCACCGTAGGACCAGCCCTTGCGGTCCAGGCGCTCACGGATCAACTGCTGGAGTGCGTTGGCCACGGGTGGGTCACTTCCTGCTCGCCGCTCGGCGGAACCGTCCATGTCGGGGCCGATTCTACGGGCGGCCCCACCCGCCGCCGAAAGGGTGATTCCCCGAACGGGTTGCGCAGCGGCCCCGCGAGGCCCTAGTGTCCAATCTCGTTGGACAGCACGTCCGACCAAGTTGGACAGAGTGTGGGGGGAACCTGACTCGGTCCGACCGGAAATGCCCATCCCTGAGGGGGAATTGATCATGATGGACGCTCACGAGCTCGAGGCCGAGTCCGCGGAACTGCTGCCGGGCCGCGAGGCCCTCGGTCGTCTGAAGTTCAGCTTCAACAAGACGACCAACGTCACCAAGCACATCGCCAACGTCGAGGCCCACAACTCGTCCCTGGCCGTCAACGACCACTCCTTCGCCTCGGCCGCCGCCTCGCAGGCCGGCCAGAGCATCACGGTCACCCAGTAACACCCGCGCACCACCTCGAACCCGATCCACATCACCTGAAAGGACGTCCGTCATGAGCATGGACATGCACGAGCTGGAGACCGAGTCCGCCGAGCTGCTGCCGGGCCGCGAGGCCCTCGGTCGTCTGAAGTTCAGCTTCAACAAGACGACCAACGTCACCAAGCACATCGCCAACATCCAGGCGGACAACCAGTCCGCGGCGCTGAACGACCACTCCTCCTACTCGGTCGCCGAGTCGCAGGCCTCGCAGTCGATCACCGTCAAGCAGTAGCGCCGGCGTGACCACGGCCGCCGGGGTGGACCGCCCGTACCAGCGGTGCGGTCCACCCCGGCGGCCGTGCAAGGGGGGAAACGGGGGAGGAGTGGGGGGAGACCACATATGACAGTGCTCGGAGACGGGCCCGCGACGCTGTACGACACGGGGCCGGTGCCGGGGCCGGGTGGCTGGCCGGTGACGTACGAGCAGGCCGCGACAGGCAGCCTGCCGGTCGTCGAACAAGGGCTCGTGCCGCGGCTGAGTGCGGGACTGCGACTGCACGGCGAGTACCAGGGGTCGGGTTTCACCGAGCCCAAGTACATCGCCCGTCGGGGGGACGGGCAGGTCGTGCAGCTGTCACGGCTGCTCTATCTCGTGGCGTCGTCCGTCGACGGCGTACGCGACACCGAGTCGATCGCCCACCGGGTGAGCGCGAGATTCGGCCGTGAGGTCAGCGGGGAGAACATCCGCTTCCTCGTGGAGAAGAAGCTCGAACCGCTCGGCGTGACGGTTCCCGAGGGACAGGAGAGCGACGAGGTCGACGCCCCGCGCTCCGACCTGCTGCTCGCCCTCAAGGGCCACCGGGTCATCTTCGACGAGCGGCGCACGGCACGCATCGCGGGGTTGTTCGCGTGGCTGCACCGGCCGGTCGTGGTCGCGGCCGTACTCCTTGCGGCCGTGGCCATGGACGTGTGGCTGTTCGGTTTCTTCGGGGCGATCGAGCCGGTCCTGGAGGTCCTCGACCAGCCGGTGCTGATCCTGATCGTCTTCGCCCTGACCGTGGCCTCGCTCGTCTTCCACGAGTTCGGCCACGCCTCCGCATGCAGATACGGCGGTGCCCGGCCCGGGTGCATCGGCTGCGGGATCTTCCTGATCTGGCCGTCGATGTACACGGACGTGACGGACGTGTACCGGATCGGACGCGGCGGCCGGATCAGGACCGACCTGGGCGGGGTCTACTTCAACGTGGTCTTCATGCTCGGCATGGCCGGGCTGTACTTCGCCACCGGGGAGCCCTTCTTCCTGGCCGCGGTGTACCTCGGGCACTTCGAGATCCTCGAACAGCTGATGCCGGCGGTACGCCTGGACGGCTACTACATCCTCGGCGACCTCGCCGGGGTCCCCGACCTCTACGGCAAGATCAAGCCGATCCTGCTCGGACTGGTGCCGGGCCGGAAGGGGCGGGCGGCCCGGCAGGAGGTCGCCGGGCTGAAGAAGTCGGCGCGGACCATCGTGGCCGCCTGGGTGCTCACGATGGTGCCGCTGATCATCGGCGAGATGGGCTACGCGCTGTGGAACCTGCCCCGGATCATCGCCACGATGACCCGGTCCATGGTCGAGCAGTTCTCCGGCACCGGGGCGGCCTTCGCGGACGGCCGGGTCGTCGAGGGGCTCGTCGGGGTACTGGGCTGTCTGATGCTGCTGATCCCGATGGGCGGTGTCGTCTACCTCTCCGTGAAGATCGGCGGGCGCATCCTGCGGGCCGCGAAACGGTCCACGGCCGGGCGGCCCCGGTTGCGGGTGGCGCTGTGCGCCGTGGCCCTCGCCGGGCTGGCCGGTCTCGGCTACGCGTGGACGTCCGGCCTCACGCCCCAGCCGCTCCCGAAGAAGCCCCCGATCGCGCCGATCCTCCAGCCGGGGGTGTCGACCGAGGAACCACAGCCCCGGCAGGCCACCGCCCCGGACGACGACACGGCCTCGGACGGGGACACCTCGGACGACCCGGCGGACCCGGGCTCCGGGGCCGTGGCGCCCACGGCGGCGGGCCGCGCCCCGGGCTCGGACGCGCCCTCGCCCGGGACGTCCTCGGCCGCGTCGGCGTCCGCCGCACCGGCGTCGTCCGCGACGGCCCCGGGAACGGCGACCGGGGGCTCCTCCCGCGGACCCGCGTCCCCGACCCAGGGCACCTCACCGGGCCCGCAACCGTCGTCACCGGGCACGGGCCCCTCGGCCCCCGCTCCGGATCCGACCCCGTCGGAGAGCATCCCGCCCTCACCCACCGAGACGGCGTCCCCGTCGCCGGCCAGTGGTTCGCCGGGGGCGTCCTGACCGGACGGCCGTCCGGTCCGAGGCAGTGGAGAGGCGTCGGGGGCGGGTGCGAGGGGCGGGCGGAGCGGTGCGGGCGCACCGGCGCCGGGCCTGCCGCTGACCGGCCGCGCCCCGGCCCGCCCAGGCACCCCGTTCCGCCGCCCCCCCCACATCCGTACATCCACCACCCGAGGAGATCCCTTGAGCAGCCACCGAAAACCCCGTACCCCCAGCCCGCTCACCCGGCGTGCCGTCCGTGTGGGGCTGTTCGCCGCCGGTGTCGCCGGTGTGGCGACCGCCGTGCCGGCGCAGGCCGCCACCGGCTCGGCCCCCAAGGTCGCCGTCGCGTCGGACCACGTCTTCAGCCACGCCGACCGCCGCGACCACACGGAGGAGGAGGACTCGTTCACCATCCGGCAGTTCGGCAAGGTGAACGCCGCCTCCGTGCGCAACCAGGCCAACGCGGTCTCGGCGGGCTGCACCGCCGACGACGCCTGCCGGTCGGTCGCGCTGTCCTTCCAGATCGTCACCGTGGCGGGCGAGCACACGCGCCTGAACGCCGTGAACCTCAGCGACGCCACCAACAAGAACTGCACCGGCTGCCAGACCCTGGCCGGCGCCTACCAGTTCGTGGTCTCCACGCCCGCCCCGCTCACCCTCGACTCCGCCCACCGCCGACAGCTCGACGACATCCACCGCCGGCTGGACGCCCTGACCCGCTCCGACATCCCCGCGACCGACCTGCGCATCCGGGCGGACTCGCTCGCCGCCGAGGTCGACGCCGTCCTCAAGGACGCCGTGGCCCACGCGCCGAAGGGCGACGCGCAGCAGGACGTCACCATGCGCCGCCACCTGGACGGCTGGCCCGGCCGCTGACCCGGCCGGCGGTCCGGCCCGCGGAAGCCACCGCGGGCCGGACCGCCGCGCGGAGACCGTTGACATCGGCAGACCCTCGGCGCAGACTCGGCACACTTAAGTGAAAAAAACTTCACTGTGCGAACGCAGTCGCCCCCGAAGGGAACGCCCGATGCGAACCACCGTCGGCATCGTCGGAGCCGGCCCCGCCGGCCTCCTCCTCGCCCGGCTCCTCCACCGCGCCGGCATCGACTCGGTCGTCCTGGAGAGCCGCGACCGGGCCTACGTCGAGCAGCGCCAGCGCGCCGGGATCCTGGAGCAGGGCACCGTCGACGTACTGCGCGCGGCCGGCGCCGGGGAGCGCATGGACCGCGAGGGACTCCCGCACGACGGCATCGAGCTGCGCTACGACAGGAAGCGCCACCGCGTCGACTTCCCCGCCCTCACCGGCGGCCGCTCCGTGATGGTCTACGCCCAGACCGAGGTCTGCAAGGACCTCATCGCCCTCCAGCTGAAGGACGGCGGCCCGCTGCTCTTCGAGGCGGAGGCCCTGGCCGTCGAGGGCGCCGACACCGGCACCCCGCGCGTCCGCTTCCGGCGCGAGGGCCGCGAGGACGTCCTGGAGTGCGAGTACGTGGTCGGCTGCGACGGCTTCTGGGGGGTGGCGAGGAAGGCGGTCCCCGCCGAGCTGACCCGGGTCTTCGAGCGGACGTACCCCTTCGCCTGGCTCGGCATCCTCGCCGACGTCCCGCCCTCCCACGACGAACTCGTCTACGCCCGCCACGACCGCGGCTTCGCCCTGCTGTCCATGCGCTCCCCGTCCGTCTCCCGCCTCTACCTCCAGGTCCCCGAGGGCACCGACGCCGAGAGCTGGGGCGACGAGGAGATCTGGGACGAGCTGGAGCGCCGCTTCGAGACGGACGACGACTGGAAGCTGGACCGGGGCCCGATCACCCAGAAGTCCGTCACCCCCATGCGCTCCTATGTCCACGAGCCCATGCGGTACGGCCGGCTCTTCCTCGCCGGCGACGCGGCGCACATCGTCCCGCCCACCGGCGCCAAGGGCCTGAACCTCGCCGTGGGGGATGTCGTGACCTTCGCGAGGGCGCTGACGCACCTGAGGGAGACCGGTTCGGCCGAGCGCCTCGACGCCTACTCCGAGACCTGCCTGCGGCGGGTGTGGCAGGCCGAACGGTTCTCGTACGACATGACGGGCCTCCTGCACCGGGCGCCCGACGCGACCGGCTTCGACGACCGGATGCAGCTGGCCCGGCTGGAGCGCATCGCCGGGTCGCGGGCCGCCGAGACGGACCTCGCCGAGGCGTACACCGGCTTCCCCTTCGGCTGAGGCCCCTCCGGTGCCGGGAATCACGCCGGCGCGTAGCGTGTTGGCCGGAGCAACGAGGGAAGATCCTCCTCAAGCACTAGGGTCATTCCTTTGCCTACCCATTACTCTTGAGGCAAGGTCCACACACGGTGGCCATGGAGGAGTGAAATGAGGAGCAGCAACCCGGTCTTCTCGCGACGGGGGTTCAGCCGCGACAACGGCTACGCGGGCTTCAACACCGCGCCGCAGGCCGGGGGCGCAGCCGTGGGCACGCAGGCCAACCCCTACGCGCAGCCGCAGGGCAACCCGTACGCGACCAACCCCTACGCCCAGCAGGACCTTCAGCAGGGGGCGCCGCCGCAGGCCCCGGTGTCCACCGGCCGGATGACGATGGACGACGTCGTCATGCGTACCGGCACCACGCTCGGCGTCCTGATCGTGACGGCCGCGCTCGCCTGGGCGCTGCTGCCCGTCGACGACGCCAACATCGGCCGCTCGTACGGCATCGGCATCGGCGCCGCGCTGATCGGCATGGTCCTGGCGCTCGTGCAGTCGTTCAAGCGCAAGGCCACGCCCGCGCTGATCGTGTCGTACGCCGCGTTCGAGGGCGTGTTCCTCGGCGTCATCTCCAGCATCGTCGACAACCGCATCGCCAGCGGCGCGGCCATGCAGGCCGTGATCGGCACCCTGGCTGTCTTCGCCGCGGTGCTGGTGGCCTACAAGGCCGGCTGGATCCGCGTCAACCGGCGGTTCTACGGCTTCGTCATGGCGGCCACGCTCGGCTTCCTGCTGCTGATGGTCGTCAACATGCTGTTCGCCGTCTTCGGCGGCGGTGACGGCCTCGGCTTCCGCAGCGGCGGCCTCGGCATCCTGTTCGGCGTCATCGGCGTCCTGCTCGGCGCGTGCTTCCTCGCCCTCGACTTCAAGCAGGTCGAGGACGGCATCGCCTACGGCGCGCCGAAGGAGGAGGCCTGGCTGGCGGCGTTCGGTCTGACGCTGACGCTGGTGTGGATCTACATGGAGTTCCTGCGGCTCATCGCGATCCTCAACAGCAACGACTGACAGCAACGACCAGGCCGCCCACGGCAGCTGAAAGGGCCCCGGGTTCCCACCCGGGGCCCTTTCACGTGTGCGCGGCTAGAAGTACCTGCGCGCGGCCCTCCTCAGGTCGTACTCGTGGATGATCGCCTTGGCGTGGCCGTACGCGAGGTTGTGTTCGTGGCGGAGCCAGCTGACCTTCTCCTCGAAGCGGAAGAGGGCCGGGCCTTCGTCGACGGTGCGGAGCCAGTCGGACACTTCACGACCGGTGCAGTGGGGGATGCGGGCGAGCAGGTTGCGGTGGGTCTCCTCGGAGAGGACGTGGGACATCGGCGCCTCCGGACGCAAAGGGGATGTAAGCCGGTCCTTCAGGTCACCGTGCCTGAGCGTTCGCCCGTTGGCAACAGTCCCGGTGGGACACGTACGGTTGGCCGGTGGCTGATACTTCGCGTCTGATCCGGGCTGTGGACCACTTCGCCGACCGTCTGCGGGCCGCGCCGCAGAGCCGGTTGCAGCGGGGCGCCGCCGCCGAAGCCCTGGGCCTGGCCCGGGAGTTCGCCCGCCGGACGCAGGTGCTGGAGGAGCCGGGGACCGAGCTGCGCGAGATGCCGGACGCGGGGATGTTCGCCGCCGCCGACCAGATCACCGTGGCCGTGCACGACCTGGCCCTCGTCCTGACGGACGAGGGCCAGGTGGAAGAAGCGCTGGAACTGGTCGCCCGGGCCCAGCAGCGGGCCGGAGTCTGACGTCCGCGCGGACGCTCAGAGGGACGCTATGACCCGGTCGGCGAGGATGTAGACGTTCTCCTCGCCGCAGGCGAACGTCAGCGTGTACGCGCCCGAGACGCCCGAGCCGCCCAGCAGGACCGGGGTCTCACCCGCGCGCAGGGCCGCCGAGAGCCGTTCGGCCGTCTCGCGGTGGCCCGGGGTCATGCACAGGGTCGTGCCGTCGGCGAAGACGTAGACGTCGAGGGTGCCGAGCGGGCCCGGCCGTACGTCGGCGAGTGCGGTGCCGGACGCGGCCAGTTCCTCCAGGGTGGCCACCGTGCGCTCATGGTCGCCCACGGCCGGTGAGCCGACCGGCACGAAGTCCGGGTGGGAGGGGTGGCGACGGCGGGCCGCGGCCAGTTCGGGGCTGTCGCCGGCGAACTCGTCCGCCTCCGCCGAGGACTCCGACACCGGCTCCAGCGGCTCCAGGCCCACGAAATCGGCCTGCCGCGGCAGGAACAGCTCGCTGTCGGGCAGCCCGAGCAGCGAGGGCGCGTCGGAGGCGTCACGCGCCTCCTGCGCGGCCCAGAAGGCGCGCGCCTCGGCGAGCTCGCGCTCACGCTCCTCGGCGAGGGCCTCGGCCACGGCGGCCCGTATCTCGTCGACGTCGGCGGCGGGACGGGCGGCCGGGACCAGGCCCCGCACCGGCCCGGTGGTGTTCCTGGCGAGCTCGGTGTGCAGGGCGGCGACCTGTCGGCGCAGCACCATGAGGGTGCGCAGGACGGCGACGCCCACGGCGCCCGTGGCGGCCGTGGTGACCAGCAAGGCGATCGGCATGGCGCTCACTGACGTACTCCCGGTTCAAAGTCGACCCCCGACTTCCTACATCAGCTTGAAGGGCGGACTATCCCTCTGTCAGTGCGTAACGTCACGAATCGGACAGGACTTTGGGCTCGAGGTTTGCCGGTGAACGGCTCTGAGCTGGGCAAATCCCTGTACGAAGGGAGATAGGTCACATCCTGGGGGAGATTGGATCACAAATCGGCCCAGAACCTTGGAGTTTCCCCGGTTCTGGGCCAAAGAGTGACGCTGGGTCCCCGTACGGGCACGGAGAGTTGAGGCTAGCTCAGGCGCTCGATGACCATCGCCATGCCCTGACCGCCGCCGACGCACATGGTCTCCAGACCGAACTGCTTGTCGTGGAACTGGAGGGAGTTGATGAGCGTGCCGGTGATGCGGGCGCCGGTCATGCCGAAGGGATGGCCGACGGCGATCGCGCCGCCGTTGACGTTCAGCTTCTCCAGCGGGATGTTCAGGTCGCGGTAGGAGGGGATCACCTGGGCGGCGAACGCCTCGTTGATCTCGACCAGGTCGATGTCGTCGATGGTGAGACCGGCGCGGCGCAGGGCCTGGTTCGACGCGTCCACCGGGCCGAGGCCCATGATCTCGGGGGACAGGCCCGAGACACCGGTCGACACGATGCGGGCGAGCGGGGTGAGGCCGAGCTCGCGGGCCTTGGTGTCGGACATGATCACGACCGCGGCGGCGCCGTCGTTGAGCGGGCAGCAGTTGCCGGCGGTGACCAGACCGTCGGGGCGGAAGACCGGCTTCAGGCCCTGGACGCCCTCCAGGGTGACGCCCGCGCGCGGGCCGTCGTCCTTGCTGACCACCGTGCCGTCGGGAAGCGTGACCGGGGTGATCTCGCGCTCCCAGAAGCCGTTCTTGATGGCTTCCTCGGCGAGGTTCTGCGAGCGGACGCCGAACTCGTCCATGTCCTGGCGGGTGACGCCCTTGACGCGGGCCAGGTTCTCCGCGGTCTGGCCCATCGCGATGTACGGGTCGGGGAGCAGGCCGTCCTCGCGCGGGTCGTGCCAGGTCGAGCCCTCGGACGCGGCGGTGGCGGCGGTGCGGGCCTGGGCCTCGTCGAAGATCGGGTTGGTGGTGTCCGGGAGGCCGTCCGAGCTGCCCTTGGCGTAGCGGGAGACCATCTCGACGCCGGCCGAGATGAAGACGTCGCCCTCGCCGGCCTTGATGGCGTGCAGGGCCATGCGGCTCGTCTGGAGCGAGGAGGAGCAGTACCGGGTGATCGTGCAGCCCGGCAGGTGGTCCATGCCCATCTGCACGGCGACGATCCGGCCCAGGTTGTAGCCCTGCTCGCCGCCGGGGAGGCCGCAGCCGAGCATCAGGTCGTCGATGTCGCGCGGGTCCAGCTCGGGGACCTTGGCGAGGGCGGCCTGGATGATCGTGGCGGTGAGGTCGTCGGGGCGCAGGTCCTTGAGCGAGCCCTTGACGGCGCGGCCGATGGGGGAGCGGGCGGTCGAGACGATCACGGCTTCGGGCATCACGGCTCCATGGGCGAACGGGGGTTTCTTCCGACTGGGCTGCTTGGGAAGTTACCCGTACGTATGGCCTGGGTCACGGGGGTGGCGGTGTGACCTATGTCTAAGCGCTTGCTTTGGCCCCCGGCGGTGGGGTGGTGGCTGGTGCCGTTCGGTGGGGGCCGATGTCCTGGCCGGACGGGCCGGGAGTGCCCGGCGCGGCGCTCGTCACTGCACGCCTGTCGGGCTGGTGGGTGAGGGCTCTGCCTCCTTGACCCGCCGCCTGCGACGCCGCTTCAGCAGGGCCCATGGCCCCGTCGGGCCCGTCGGCATCGCGGCCGCGACCTCCGTGCCCGCTTCCGAGGCCGCTTCCGCCGCCGCCCTCGCCACCGGCAGGAAGCCCTCGCGGCGGGAGACGTCCGGACGGTCCTCGTCGGCCGGCCACAGGCTCAGGGCCGCGCAGACCGTCGGCAGCACCGCCATCGCCGCCGTCGCGTAACCCTCCGCCGAGGGGTGGTAGTTGTCCGGGCCGAACAGCTCGCGCGGGTTTGCCTCGAACTCGGGGCCCAGCAGGTCGCCCAGGGACACCGTGCGGCCGCCCTGCTCCACCGCGCCGATCGTCTGCGCGGCCGCCAGCTGGCGCGAGGCCCGCCGGGCCAGCCACCGCAGCGGCTGCTGGACCGGCTCGATGGTGCCGAGGTCGGGGCAGGTGCCGACGACGACCTCGGCGCCGGCCGTGCGCAGCCGTCGTACCGCCGAGGACAGATGGCGCACGGAACGCGTCGCCGGCATCCGGTGCGTGACGTCGTTCGCGCCGATCATGATCACGCAGACGTCCGGGACCCGCTCGGGATCCGCCAGCGTCAGCGCCACCTGGCGGTCCAGGTCGTCCGAGGTGGCCCCGGGGAGGGCGACGTTACGGAGTTCCACCGGGCGCTCCGCCACCGCCGCCAGCCCGGACGCCAGCAGCGCGCCCGGCGTCTGGCCCGCCCGGTGCACCCCCTGCCCGGCCGCCGTGGAGTCGCCCAGCATCGTCAGCCGCAGCGGCGGCTCGCCCGCGGTGGCGTAGACATGGCCGTACCGGCCCTCGGCCTGCGGGACGTGCGGCGTCGTGCCGTTGCCCACCTGCCGCCTGGCCAGCCGCACCTCCGCCAGCAGCAGACCCATGGCCGCCGCGCCGACCAGACCGATCCCGCCGCCGCCGTACGCCGCACCGGCCGCGATCCGCCTGGCCGTTCTCGCCCTCGACATGCTCGTCATACGTCGCCGCCACCTCCGTCGTACCCGCTACACCCACTCCTTGCCCCGCACGGACCGTGGCCCAATCCCAACGGGGAGTGAACGACCGTCATGGCGCCCGATCAGGCCATAGGCTGGCTGGACCACTAGGACCACTTCTTTTGCAAGCATCCGGAGACAACGGTGCAATTCCACGACTCGATGATCAGCCTCGTCGGCAACACCCCGCTGGTGAGGCTCAACAGCGTGACCAAGGGCATCAAGGCGACCGTCCTGGCCAAGGTCGAGTACTTCAACCCCGGCGGTTCCGTGAAGGACCGCATCGCCCTGCGCATGATCGAGGCGGCGGAGGAGAGCGGGGCACTGAAGCCCGGGGGCACCATCGTCGAGCCGACCAGCGGCAACACCGGGGTCGGACTGGCCATCGTGGCGCAGCAGAAGGGGTACAAGTGCATCTTCGTGTGCCCCGACAAGGTGAGCACCGACAAGATCAACGTGTTGCGGGCGTACGGCGCCGAGGTCGTCGTCTGCCCGACCGCCGTCGACCCGGAGCACCCGGACTCGTACTACAACGTCTCCGACCGGCTGGTGCGCGAGACGCCCGGCGCGTGGAAGCCCGACCAGTACTCCAACCCCAACAACCCGCTCTCGCACTATCACTCGACCGGCCCCGAGCTGTGGGAGCAGACGGAGGGGAGGATCACCCACTTCGTGGCGGGCGTGGGCACCGGCGGCACCATCTCCGGCACCGGCCGCTACCTCAAGGACGCGAGCGACGGCCGGGTCCAGGTCATCGGCGCCGACCCCGAGGGGTCCGTGTACTCCGGCGGGTCCGGGCGGCCGTACCTCGTCGAGGGTGTCGGTGAGGACTTCTGGCCGACCGCCTACGACCGGACCGTCGCCGACGAGATCGTCGCCGTCTCCGACAAGGACTCCTTCCAGATGACCCGCCGCCTCGCCAAGGAGGAGGGCCTCCTGGTGGGCGGCTCCTGCGGCATGGCCGTCGTCGCGGCGCTCAGGGTCGCCGAGCGCCTGGACGAGAACGGCGTCGTGGTGGTCCTGCTCCCGGACAGCGGACGCGGCTACCTCTCGAAGATCTTCAACGACGAGTGGATGGCCGACTACGGCTTCCTGGAGGACGAGGGCCCCAGCGCCCGCGTCGCCGACGTCCTCAGCGACAAGGTGCACGGCGCCATCCCCTCGCTGGTCCACATGCACCCGGACGAGACGGTCGGCGAGGCCATCGAGGTGCTGCGGGAGTACGGCGTCTCGCAGATGCCGATCGTCAAGCCGGGCGCCGGTCACCCGGACGTGATGGCCGCGGAGGTCGTCGGCTCGGTCGTCGAACGCGAGCTGCTCGACGCCCTGTTCGCCAAGCGGGCCTCCCTGGAGGACCCGCTGGAGAAGCACATGTCGGCCCCGCTGCCCCAGGTGGGCTCCGGCGAACCGGTCGGCGACCTGATGTCGGTCCTCGGCGCGGCGGACGCGGCGATCGTCCTCGTGGAGGGCAAGCCCACCGGAGTCATCAGCCGGCAGGACCTGCTGGCCTTCCTCGCCAAGGGCGGGAAGTGACGGCAAACGTCCGGTGAACGCCGGATGCCGGCGGCGGACCTGCGGTTTCCTACCGAAAGGGTGGACTTCGCGGAACTGGTACGAGCGTGTCACGTCCGCGCAGCACACGCTTAACACGCGTCCGGCACATTGGTGGATGTCGGCAGGGCGGGAGCGGCTCCCCGCCCCGGCCGGCGCCGAACGTCCAAGGACCTCCGGAGCGGCTCCCGGACCTCCATGGACGCCGGACGTGAGACCTGGCCTGACCCGGTCGACGTCCCTCGCGGGGACCGCCGTCGTCCCGCCCCCCGTTCACGGGGGTGCGGCGGTCCCCGCGATATTTTTTTGCGGGCGCTTTCTTCTTCGGGCGGCCTCGGCAGGCGGTCTCAGCGGGCGGGGCTCGACGCCCAGCTGCCCAGCAGTGCCAGCCGCTCCTCCGTCTCCGACCCCGGTTCCGGGGTGTAGACGAGCAGGCTCTGGTCGCCGTCTCCCGGGACCGTGAGGGTCTCGTAGGAGAAGACGAGCAGACCCGCCACCGGATGCCGGAGGCGCTTCACGCCGTAGGCGCACTCCCTGACCTGGTGGTCGGCCCACAGACGGCGGAAGTCCTCGCTCTTCAGGGACAGTTCGCCGACCAGCGAGGTCAGTTCGCGGTCGTCCTGGTGGTGGCCCGCGAGCACCCGCAGATGGGCCACGCACTGGGCGGCCACCGCCGGCCACTCCGGGTAGAGGTCGCGCGCGGCGGGGTCGAGGAAGACCTGGCGCGGGATGCTGCGGGCCCTGGCCGTCGTACCGCTGTAGCAGAACACCGCGTCCGCCAGGGCGTTCCAGGCCAGGACGGTCATGCTGCGGTCGAGGACGAAGGCCGGGGTGCGGTCCAAGCTGTCGAGCAGGAGCTGGACCCCCGGGCGGACCCGGGAGCCGGCGGGACGTTCGGTCTGCCGGCGGGGGCGGGCCACCGCGTGGAGGTAGGCGCGCTCGGTCTCGTCCAGGCGCAGCACGCGCGCGACGGCGTCCAGGACGGCGTCGGAGACTCCCCCCGACTTCGTCCGGGCGGGGCCGCCGGGCCCTCTGCCCTGCTCCAGCCGGATGTAGTAGTCGACGCTCACTCCGGCCAGCTGCGCCACTTCCTCCCGGCGCAGACCGGGCACACGGCGCCGGCCGTGCGAGGGCAGCCCCACCTCCTCGGGCCGGATGCGGGCGCGGCGTGAGCGCAGGAAGTCTCCGAGGTCCCCGTCCATGGGTTCGATCGTAGGGGAGTCCCGGGTGGCGAACCTGGTACTGGCAGACCCAGGAAAAGCGCATCCCTGGGTAGGGCGGCCCGGACGCCGCAGGGTGGTGGACGAGGCCGGGGAGTCGCCCCGGCGGACATCCCACCGAGGAGCACATCGATGTCGTACGAGAATCTGGCCGGACGTACCGCCGTCGTCACCGGAGCGGCGAGCGGTATCGGCGAGGCCACGGCCGTCCTGCTGGCCGAGCGGGGGGCGCGGGTCGCGCTGCTCGCACGGCGCGGTGAGCGGCTGGAGACGATCGCCGGGAAGATCAGGGCCGAGGGCGGACAGGCGCTGGCCGTGGTCGCCGACGTCACCGACGACGCATCCGTGGCGGCCGCCGTTCGAAGCGTCCACGCGGCCTTCGGGACCGTCGACCTGGTGGTGAACAACGCGGGCGTGATGCTGCCGAACCCGATCGCGGACGCCCGCGTCGACGAGTGGCAGCGGATGATCGACACCAATGTCACCGGAGTCCTGCGGATCATCGGCGCCTTCGCCGGGGACCTGAACGAGGCGGCCGCGCAGGGGCGCAGCGCGGACCTGGTGAACGTCTCGTCCATCGGCGCGCACATCACCGGCTTCACCAACTACGCCGTGTACGGGGCGACGAAGGCCGCGGTCACCCATCTGTCGGCACTGCTGAGGAACGAGTTCGGGCCGCAGGGCGTGCGGGTCACCAACATCGAGCCGGGGCTGACGGAGTCCGAACTGGCCACGCACATCGAGGACGCCGGGCTGCGGGAGCAGATCGGCGGGCTGGTCGAGGCGACGGGCTCGCTGGCGGCCGCGGAACTGGCCGACGTCGTCGCCTACGTCACCAGCCGGCCCCGGCACGTCAACCTGCGCCAGGTCATGGTGCTGCCGACCGCGCAGGTGTGAGCGCCGAGGTCAGCCCTCCCAGTCGCTGCCCTGGGAGGACGGCTTCGCCCGCCGGCCCCGGAAGAGGTCCGGATTGAGGCGGAGCGCCTGGAAGGCGTTGACGCCGACGATGCCGACCCAGGAGACCAGCAGGCCGGGCAGGTGGGCGACGCCGCCGCCGATCGCGGAGAGCGGGATCGCCAGCACCAGGGAGACGATGCCGAAGCCGAAGCGTTCACCGAAGGAGTCGGTGGGCTTGGGCGAGCGGGCGCCGCGGGCCGTCACCATCTGCTGCTCGGCGAGCTGCCGGCGCAGCCGGCGGTCCACGGCACCGTCGATCCGCTGGTCGACCTTCTCCAGGAACGAGTCGACCAGCGCGGACTCGTACTCCTCGCCCAGTTCCCTGCGGGCCTGCAGGGTGGCGTTGAGTTCCTTCTTGAGTTCGGGGTCCCGCGCATCCATTCCGGTCATGGGATCCACGGTAGGCAGGGGGGAGGGCACCCGCACTGGGGATAGCCCCCCTGTTGCGCCGGGGGTCCTTCCTAGGCCAGCCCGTGCTGCTTCGCGTACGCGTTCGCCACGTCCTCCGGGTCCTCCTTGTCGTTGTCGACCTGGCTGTTGAGCCGGGTGAGCTGGGTGGTGGTGAGGACGTTCCCGAGGCGGGCGAGGGCCTTGCGGACGGTGTCGTCGGCCTTGCGGTCGGCGATCAGGGGGACGATGTGCTGGCTGGGAATGAGGTTCTTCGGGTCGCTCAGCACCACCCAGCCGTTGGCGGCGATGTCGGTGTCGGTGGTGAAGAGGTTCGCCACGTCGACGTCCCCCTTCTTCAGGGCGCCCTTGACCAGGGGGCCGTCGGAGTCGAGCGACTTGAACTCCTTGAACTCGACGCCGTACACCTCCTTCAGTCCGACCGCGCCCACCCGGCGCTTCTTGACCTCGGGGGCGGCGCCGATGACCAGCCTGCCGTTCTGCTCGGCGAGGTCGGCGAGGGTGACGAGGCCGTACTTCCTCGCGGTCGCCCGGGTGACGGCGAAGCAGTCGGAGTCGGCCGCCTGGCCGTACGGGAGGACCTGGAGGCCGGCGGGCAGGGCCAGGGTGAGGGCGTTCTGCATGGTGCCGGGCTCGGCGGAGGCGTCCTTGGGGGCCAGGTAGTTGAGGAGGGCGCCCTGGTACTCGGGCAGCAGGTCGATGTCGCCCGCCTTGAGGGCGGGGATCACGATCTCGCGGGTGCCGAGGTTGGGGCGGACCGTCACCTTCACTCCGGCCTGCCGGAGCACCGCCGCGTAGAGGTGGCCGAGGACCTGGTTCTCGGTGAAGTTGGCGGTGCCGATGGTGATCCCGCTCTTGCCGGCGCCGCCGCCGGCGGCGGCCGTACCGCCGCCGTCTAGGGAGGTGATGCCGCTGGAGCAGGCGGAGAGGGCGGGCACGGAGGCCGCCGCGAAGAGGCCGCCGAGGAGGGTGCGTCGGTTCATCTCAGGGTCCTTAAGCGGTGCGGTGCCGGAAGAGGAAGCGCTGGAGGCCGGAGAGCAGCAGGTCGAGGGTGACGGCGACCACGGCGACCAGCACCGCCCCGCCGAGCACCTGCACGAGGTCGCGCTGGGCGAGGCCGTCGAACACGTAGCGGCCCAGGCCCCCGAAGGAGACGTACGCCGCGATGGTCGCGGTGGCGACGACCTGGATCAGTGCCAGGCGCAGGCCGGTCATGACCAGGGGGAGGGCGAGGGGCAGCTCGACCTGGAACAGGACCTGGTGGCCGCGCATGCCCTGGCCGCGGGCGGCGTCCTTGACGTCCGGGTCGACGGCGGTCATGCCGGCGTAGGTGTTGGTGACGATCGCCGGGACCGCGAGGGCGACCAGGGCGACGTAGACCGGGAGCATGGACAGTCCGCCGGCCAGGAAGACCAGCACGACCAGCCCGACGGTGGGCAGGGCGCGGCCGAAGGACGCGAGGTTGATCGCCAGGAAGGCGCCCTTGCCGGTGTGCCCGATCAGCAGGCCGAGGGGCAGGCCGATCGCGGCCGCGACGAGGGTCGCGAGGAGTGAGTACTGCAGGTGCTCGGCGAGGCGGTGGGCGATGCCGTCGGTGCCCGCCCACTGGGAGCCGCTGGTCAGCCAGGTGCCGAGGTTCTCGAGGAGTTCGTACATCGCTCAGGCTCGCTTCCGGCGCCACGGGGTCAGGGCGTACTGCACGGCCACCAGCAGGGCGTCCGCGGCCACGGCGAGCAGGAGCGTGAGGAGCACTCCCACGATCACCGGGGTGGGGAAGTCGCGCTGGAAGCCGTCGGTGAAGAGCTGGCCGAGGCCGCCGTCGCCGATGTAGGTGGCGACCGAGACCAGGGAGATCGACATGACGGTCGCGATGCGGACGCCCGCCATGATCACGGGGAGGGCGAGGGGGAGTTCGACGGTCAGGAGCGTGCGCAGGGGGCGGGTGCCCATCGCCTTCGCGGCCTCCTTGGTCCTCGCGGGCACCGAGTCGAGGCCTTCGACGGTGTTCCGCAGCAGGACGACCAGCGTGTAGACGGTCAGGCCGATCACGGTGGTGGTGCGGGTCAGACCGCTGACCGGCAGCAGGAGCACGAAGATCGCGATCGAGGGGATCGTGAACAGGACGTTCGAGAGCCCGAGCAGGAAGCCGCGCAGGGGGCGGATCCGGTGGGCGATCACGGCGAGGGGAAGGCTGATCAGCAGGCCGAGGAAGACGGCGGTGAGGGCCGCCTGGAGGTGGGAGACCGTGAGGGTGGTGAGGTCGTCGGTGTGGCCGGATATCCACGACCAGTCGATGGTCATGCGGCCACCCGGGCCTCGGTGTGCGCCTGTCCGGCGTGCGCGTGGACGTCGTCGCGGGAGGTGACGCCGGTCAGGACGCCGTCCGCGTCGACGCGGGCGACCAGGCCGGCGGGGGAGGCGAGGGACTCGTCGAGGGCGGCGAGCAGGGAGTCGCCGTCCTTGAGGGGCCGGACGGGGAGTTCGGCCTCGCGCGAGGCCCAGTGCACGGGCCTGCCCGCCGCGTCGCAGACGAGGGTCCAGGCGTCGCCCTCCGGCGCGGGGCCCTGCGGGACGGCCGCCAGCGTCTTCAGCGAGAGCAGCTTCAGGCCGCGCTCGGCGCCGAGGAAGCCGGCCACGAAGTCGTCGGCGGGGCGGGCGAGGAGTTCGGCGGGCGGGGCGCACTGGACGAGGTGACCGCCGGTGCGGAAGATCGCGATGCGGTCGCCGAGTCTGACGGCCTCGTCGACGTCGTGGGTGACGAAGACGATGGTCTTGCTCAGCTCCTTCTGGAGCCTGAGCAGTTCGTCCTGGAGCTGGGTGCGCACGACCGGGTCGACCGCGCCGAAGGGCTCGTCCATGAGCAGGACCGGCGGGTCGGCGGCGAGGGCGCGGGCGACGCCGACGCGCTGCTGCTGGCCGCCGGAGAGCTGGTGCGGGTAGCGCCTGCCGGACTCGGGGGCGAGGCCGACGGTCTCGAGGAGTTCGGCCGCGCGGGCGCGGGCCTTCCTGCGGCCGTGGCCCAGGAGCAGGGGCACCGTGGCGATGTTGTCCAGCACCGTGCGGTGCGGGAAGAGGCCGGACTGCTGGATGACGTAGCCGATGGAGCGGCGCAGTTCTGCCGCGTCCTGCCGGGTGACGTCCTTGCCGCCGACCCTGATGGTGCCGGAGGTCGGTTCGACCATCCGGTTGATCATCCTGAGGGTGGTGGTCTTGCCGCAACCGGAGGATCCGACGAGGACGGTCACACCGCCTTCCGGCATGTCGAGGGTGAGATCGTGCACTGCTGTCGTGCCGTTGGGGAAGCGCTTGTGGACCGCGTCGAACTGGATCATGAGATGTCCCTTGCCCGGCTGTATAACGTCATGCAGAGTTCTCGGTAGCTGAATAGGTTGTCAACGCTTCGGCGTTAATCCGAGGTAACGGATGACCGCCAGGCAAGATCGGATGTCCGTGTTTGAGGGGAGTTCGGGTCAGATGTCGTCTCGGATCGTGGACACGCCGGATCCCGTCACGGTCGGGCACACCGGCCTGGTGGTCCTGGACGGGATCGGGCTCGGCGTCGCGGACGTCGTCCGCCTCGCCGACGGGAGCGCGCGACCGGTGCCCGGGACCGACGCGATGAAGCGGGTGACGGAGTCCTGGGACGCCGCCCGGCAGATCGCCGCGACCGGCCGCGTCTACGGCCGCTCGACCGGAGTCGGCGCGAACCGGAACGAGGACGTGCCCACCGAGGCGGCCGCCGAGCACGGTCTGCGGCTGCTGCGCAGCCACGCCGGCGCGATCGGCGAGGAACTCCCCGCCCGGCAGGTCCGCGCGATGCTCGCGGTACGGGCCAACCAGCTCCTGGCGGGCGGCGCGGGACTGCGGCCCACCGTCGTCACGGCCCTGTGCGAGGCGCTGGAGAACGGCGCGTACCCGGCCGTCAACGAGTTCGGCTCGGTGGGGACGGGGGACATCGCGGCACTGGCCCAGGCGGGACTGGCACTGGCGGGGGAGCATCCGTGGCGGAGCGCGGGCCCGGACCGGGGCGCCGAGGGTCTCGTCGGGCGTGGTGGGGCGGGCGCGGGGGGCCCGGGTGGACGTGGGGGCGGGGAGGCCGGTGGATCCGGTGCGGGTGATTCGGGCGGGCGGGGCGCCGAGGGTCTCGGCGGGTTCGGAGGGTGGGGCGCCGAGGGTCTCGGCGGGTTCGGGGGGCGTGGTGGGGCAGGCGGCGCCGGTGTTCCGCCGAGTGCGGGGGGCGGTGTCGCTCGTACCGCGCACGCCGTCGTCGGCGCCCCCGAGCCGCAGCCCCTCGACAACAACGACGCGCTCGCGTTCATCAGCAGCAACGCCCTCACGCTCGGTCAGGCCGCCCTCGCCCTGCACGAGTTGCGCGGGCTGATCGAGGCCACGCAGGTCGTCGCAGCACTGTCGCTGCTGGCGGTGGACGGGGCGCACGAGGCGTACGCCGCTCCCGTGCACGCCGCCCGCCCGCACCGCGGATCCGCCCAGGTGGCGCGACGCATGCGGGAGTTGATCGGCGCCGAGGACCGGCCGACCCCGCCCCTGGGGCGGATCCAGGATCCGTACGGCTTCCGGTGCCTGCCCCAGATCCACGGGCCCGCCCATGACGCAGCCGACGCTCTGGAGGAAGTCCTCGCGATCGAGATCAACGCGGCCGCCGAGAACCCCCTCATCTCCCCCGAGGACATGGCCGCCTACCACCACGGCGGCTTCTACCAGGCTCAACTCGCCCTCGCCCTAGACCACTTCAGGCTCGCCCTCACCCAGGTCGCCCGACTGTCCACGTCCCGGCTCTCCACCCTGAACGAGCCCGCCTTCACCCGCCTCAGGCCCTTCCTCGCCGACCAGGAGCCCGCCTCCTCCGGCGTGATGATCCTGGAGTACGCCGCCGGTGCCGCCCTCGGCGACCTGCGGGCCTTCTCCGCGCCCGCCTCCCTCGGCCACGCTGTACTCTCCCGGGGCGTCGAGGAACAGGCCAGCTTCGCCTCGCTCGCCGCCCGTCAGACACTGCGCGCGTGCGGCGCGTACCGTCTCGTCGTCGGCTGCGAACTCGTCGCCGCCGTAAGGGCGCTGCGCCAGCGCGACCTCAGGCCCGACCCGGGACTCCCGGTGGGCCGCGCGCTGGAACTCGCCGAGGCGGTGCTGGCGGAGGACCCGGCCGACCGGCCGCTCACGGGCGACGTGACGGCGGCGGCCGCACTGCTCGACCGGTTCACGGACATCTGGAGGGGGAGCGAGGCATGAGCGACATGGGTGCGGCGGGTGGGGCGGACACTCCCGCGGGACGGCTGCAAACACTGTTCGAGGGGCACCGGCTCACACCGACCCAGCGACGCATCGCGCACAGCATGGTGCGGCGGGCCTCCGACGTGCCGTTCCTGTCCAGCGTGGAGCTGGCCGAACTGGCCGGGGTCAGCCAGCCCTCCGTCACCCGCTTCGCCGTCGCCCTCGGCTTCGACGGCTACCCCGCGCTGCGCCGGCACCTGCGCGAGGTCGCCCCCGCCGAGCAGACGGCGGCCTCCGCGTCGTACAACGAGTACCAGCAGGCCGTCGAGGCCGAGATCGAGAACCTGAGGCACCTGGCGGAGGTCCTCGCCGACCCGCGCCCGGTGCAGAAGGCGGGCCGGCTGCTCGCCGCCTCCCGCCCCCTGCCGGTGCTCGGGCTGCGCGCCGCCGCCTCGCAGGCGTACGGCTTCGCCTACTTCGCCGCCAAGGTCCATCCGGACGTACGGCTGCTCCACGAGGGCGGCACCATGATCCACGACCGGATCGACGCCGCCGTCCGCGCGGGCGCCTCGACTCTGCTGTGCTTCGCGCTGCCCCGGCACCCCCGTGAGGTCGTCGACACCCTCGCCTACGCCAAGGAGGCGGGCCTGAGTGTCGTCACGGTCGCCGACTCCGCGTTCGCGCCGGTCGCCAAGGTCTCCGACCTGCTGCTGCCCGCCGCCGTCGGCACCGGCCTCGCCTTCGACACCGCCTGCGCGCCGATGCTGCTCGGCCGGGTGCTGCTGGAGGCGATGTGCGACGACCTGCCGGACGCCCAGGCCCGCCTGGAGGAGTTCGACGCACGGGCCGCGGCACGCGGACTCTTCGTCGAGTAGGCCGCGTTTTTCAGACTGGTCTCACGTTCGCCCGCTACCCTCCCGGACCGGCAGGACTGTGCCAGGACGACGAGGAGGCGGGACGTGGCACGCGCAGATCGCAGGGCTCAGGGGCTGGCTCGGGTGGCCGTCGTGGTGCGCGCCGGGGCCGCACCCCTGTGGTGGCTCGGGGTGTTCGCGGCGGCGGTCGGGCTGCTGGTTCCGGGGCTGACCGGGCGCCGGATCGGGGTGATGGCGGGAGCGGCGCTGTTCATCGTGGCGGTAGCCGTGGTGTCGTACAGCCGTCGCAAGCGGTACACGACGCTGGGGCGGGCGGCCGCGCGCGCGGGGAAGCACGACGTGCTCCAGGACCGTGCGGTCAGTGTGCGCAACTGGCGTCGCGGGCACCGCTGGTGGCTGCTGCTGGCCTGGCTGGTCGCGTTGCTGAGCTCGTTCGCGGTGCCCGTCGCGGGCGGCCTGCTGCTCGCCGGATGCGGTACGGGCCTCAGGCTCAAGGCCGCCTGGCTCGGGCGGCTCGAACGGACCGGGGACGCGCTGCTGTGGGTGCGGGTCGACTGGCTCGCCGCGAACGGCGGACGCCCGGCCGGCAAGGCGGTCAAGGCGTACCGCAGCACGGGGATCGCGGCGGGCGACGCGGCCCCGGGAGGAGCGCGCCGCCGCACCGCGGCACTGGTCTAGATCCGGTGCTCCCGGGTCACACCTCCAGGTCGTTCTCGATGGCCCGCAGCTGGTGGCGGGCCATGGCGAGGTTGGAGCGCTTGGCGTCCAGGACCAGGTAGAGGAAGAGGCCGTTGCCTCCGCGTCCGCTGATCAGGCGGATCAGGTGGTACTGGTCGGACAGGGTGATCAGGATGTCCTCGATCTGGCCCTTGAGTCCGAGGTGCTCCATGGTGCGCATCTTCGCGCGGACCACGTCGGTGTTGCCGGCGGCGGCCACGTTCAGGTCGAAGCCCTTGCTGCCGCCCATGGTGCCGAGCGCCATGCCGCTGGTGTAGTCGACGAGCGCGACGCCGGTCGCGCCCTCGATGGAGGCGAGGGCCTCCTTCAGTGCGGTTTCGGTGTTGGCCATGACTGTGTCTCCTCGGTTGTCTAACTTTCGGTGGTGGTGCGGGCCGCCGTCGGTGCGGCGGCCGCGGCGCGGGTGTCCACGGGCTTGGCCCGGGACGTGCGGGCTGCTCTGGCACGGGCCGGAGCGGGCTTCGCGGGCGCCTTCGTGAGGGCTTCGGTGTGCTCGGCGACCGCGCTGTCGACGAGTTCTGCGATCCGGGCGCCCGCCCGACGGCCCTCCAGGTGGAGGCGGCCGACGTTGACCCGGTCCTGGGCGAGCAGGGTGACCACGGCCCCGGCGCCCGCCGTGTACGTGGCGACGTAGCCGTACACGCCCCGTACGAGCAGTTCGCGCAGGTCGCCCTGGCCGGTCCCGTCGGCCAGCTGGGCGGCGAGCGCCCGGGTGGCCGCGGTGAGCGCGGCGACGGTCTCCGGATCGACGCCCGGGGTGTCCTGGGCCAGGACGAGACCGTCGGCGTCGGCCGCGAGGGCGCCGGTGAGCTGCGGCACCCGGGCTCTGAGCCGGCGCAGCTCCTCCAGGATCGCGTCCTGAGCTGCTGCCATCAGGTCTCTCCTCTCGGCGCGGATCCGCTGCCGTTCAAAGGGCCTCCAGCGCATCCCTGAGCCTCTTCAGCAAGGTGATGTGGGGGTCGACGGGCTCGACGGGGAGACCGACGCCCGGAACCCCGGGCAGAGGCTCGGTGCAGGACATCGGCGGGCGCGGCGCGATCACTCCGGCCGCCACCAGCCGTCGTACGTCCACCAGGGTGTGGAAGGCCGGGCGGCCCAGGGCGCGCGCGATCTCCGACGCCGTACGGATGCCGTCCACGCGGGCGAGCACCGCCTGCCGCCGGGCCGGGAGCGGCGGGGACGCGGGTCGGTGTTCCCGGGTCAGCGGCAGTTCGTCGGACAGGGCGTCGGGCCAGATGCGGTGCAGCAGGTCCCGCCGGCGCAGGGTCTCGCGCTCCAGGTCGGCGACCGGGACCGGGCGCGGGGTGCCGGGGGTGTCGTCGGGGTGCCGGGGGTGGTCGGGGACCGCGTCCGGTCCGTCCTCGGTGCTGTAGCGGAAGCGGCCCGGGGTGCTGCTCGGGGCCAGCGCGAAGTACGCCGCGTCGTACAGCGCGGTCAGCCGGCACATCTCCAGGGCGCCGGGGGTGAGCAGCCCGTCGGCGACCAGCCGGTGGCCGGCCCGGTGCACGGCCTCGGCGCCGGTGAGACGGCGGACCCCGGTGCCGGCGCCGCCGGCGCTCGCGACGCTCTCGGCCAGGGCCTGGCGCCAGATGCCGGCGTCCAGCGTGCCGTGCGCGGCGAGGAGGACGTCGGCGCCGGGGGCGGCGGGGCTCTCGGCGTGCACCACCTTGCCGTCGGCGAGGTGCAGGGTGCCGCGCTCGCGCACCAGGACACCGGTGGCGCGCTCGGCGGCCAGCCGGGTCAGCATCGGCGAGACGCCGCCCCAGCCGCGGCCCAGGGCGGCGGCCTTGTCGCGCACCGGCAGCCGGGGCGGCGGGGTGGCGGGCGTGCTGCGCACGGTCGTCATCCGAGCTCCAGCCGGCCGGCCATCTCGCCGAGCCGGATCCGGGCCAGTGCGAGGTTGCCCTCCGCGCGGGCCAGCCACAGGTGCAGGAACACACTGCTGTCGAAGGACGTCGGCACGAACCGCAGGACGTGGTAGCTGTCCCGGTTGCTGAGGATGAGGTCCTCGACCGGCGGCTCGGTCCCGGCCGGCCCCGTCGCGGAGCCGCCGGCGCCGTCGAGGCCGT
Source organism: Streptomyces sp. SAI-135 (assembly GCF_029893805.1). Classification (NCBI taxonomy): domain Bacteria; kingdom Bacillati; phylum Actinomycetota; class Actinomycetes; order Kitasatosporales; family Streptomycetaceae; genus Streptomyces; species Streptomyces sp. SAI-135. The sequence goes on along the minus strand of NZ_JARXYP010000002.1, from coordinate 3,919,125 downwards.
CGAGGCCGACGGAGCCGGCGGAGGGCTCGGCGGCCCCGGGGCTGCCGGAGGCGAAGGCGCGCTGCTCGGCGGCGAGCCGGGCGAGCTCGGCGGCCTCCGCGGCGGCCGCCTCCTGGTCACCGCCGGGGGATTCCCCTACGGCACCCAGGGCCAGCCCGCTCGTCCAGTCGACCAGCGCGGCCCCCCGCGCGCCCGGCAGCCGCATGGCTTCCAGCAGGCACTCGTCGATTCCCTGCACTGGCTCCCCTCCCGCCTGGGGTTCGGCTGAGTGACGCCGAAACTACGCAACGTGTGCGCGAGGGGTGAGGGATCTGGCATTTTCCGGTGGAACATGCTCCAAGTGGCTAGAGTGGGTCAACTTGCCATCTTCACGGGCCCATTGATCAGCGGGCTCACCGGCGTGTGTCAACTGCTCCCGGGTGCGTGCAGGGTGGTGAGCGCACCGGCGTGCGCCCCTCCGGATTCGGCCACGATCGAAGCGAGCGTCTGGGGATCCCGTACGGTTGCGAAGCGGACGCCTCCCTCCGGGGCGGGGACGAAGCCGTAGATGCCCGGCCGGGCCAGCGAGTTGTAGGCGTAGTGGTGCGCGAAGTAGTACGCGCCCGTGTCCAGCGCCGCCGCGTAGTCCCCCTGGTCCAGCAGCGGCAGCGCGCGCCCCTCGGCCAGCAGGTCGCCGGCGAAACAGGCCGGTCCCGCCACGTCCTGCACCACCTCGGGCCCGCTCTTGGGCCGCCCCTTGCCGTCGTACGCCGCGATCCGCAGCGGCCACGACCCCGGTACGTAGACCGTCCGCGTCGCCACCTGCACGCCCGCGTGCGTCACCGCGACCGGCCGTCCGCCCGCACTCTTGGCGTACTCCACCCGCGCCACGATCGTGCCGTGCTTGGCCAGCAGCGACCGGCCGAACTCGGTGACCAGCCCGTACCGCCCGTCGAAGAGCCCCGGCACCGCCTCCCTGAGCGCCCGCGCGTACGCGCGGTACGTCGGTGTCGTCGCCTCCGAGGCGAAGTTCACCGGCAGCCCGCCGCCGATGTCGATCGTGTCGATCTGGGGCCGGCCGATGCGCCGGTTGATCTCCTCGGCGAGCGCGTAGGTCTCCGCGATCCCCTCGGTCATCAAGGAGAGCGGGATGCCCTGCGAGCCGGTGTGCGCGTGCAGCCGGGAGAGCCAGGGCCGGTCGAGGTAGGCGCGCACGACCCACTCGCGCGCTCCCTCGTCCCGCAGCGCCACCCCGAACTTCGAGGTCGCCGTGGCCGTGGAGGTCGCCCCGATGGTGCCCCCGCCGACCTGCGGGTTGATCCGGATGCCGAGCGGGGAGCGGCTCACGGCCGACCGCATGAGGCCGTCCAGGCGGTCCAGCTCCTGCGGGTTGTCCGCGTTGACGGCGATCCCCAGCGCCAGGGCCTCCCTGAGCTCGGCCGGGGTCTTGGCGGGCGAGTCCAGGACCGTCATGGCCGGAGACAGGCCCGCCGCCCGCGCCAGCGCGAGCTCGCCCGGGCTCGCCACCTCCGCGCCGATCCCCTCCTCGCGCAGCAGTCGCAGCACCGGCACCAGCGGGGTCGCCTTGACCGCGAACGCGTGCAGCACCGGCGTGCCGGGCGCGGTGACCTCGTCGAAGGCCGCGCGGAGCTCCGCCGCCGACTCCCGGACGCCGGTGACGTCGAGCAGCCCGGCGATGGGGGAGTCCGGCCCCAGCAGGCCCTGCTCCACGGCCGCCCGCACCGCCTCGTCCCGGCGCGCGGCCCGTCCCTCGCCGGTGGTGCCGTACTCGTCCATCACGTCCCCGTCCTGCCTTTCGCGCGCGTCGGATGTCCCACCGGTCAATCCCTGTCCTGAAACATCCCTCTCCTACCGATGCTGACGCGAGAACGTATTGACTAGTTCTATTCAGAAAGCCAGGATGTGAATATCGACGGCAACACTCCAGAGCAGAGTCCCCAGGAGGCAGACCATGTCAGGACCCCGCCCCGTCCGAGCGCCGCGCGGTACGGAACTGAGCGCCCTGGGATGGCAGCAGGAGGCCGCCCTGCGGATGCTGCAGAACAACCTGGACCCCGAGGTCGCCGAGCACCCCGACAAGCTCGTCGTCTACGGCGGCACCGGCAAGGCCGCCCGTGACTGGCGCTCCTTCGACGCGATGGTGCGGACACTGCGGACGCTGAAGCAGGACGAGACCATGCTGGTCCAGTCCGGCCGCCCCGTCGGCGTCATGCAGACCCACGAGTGGGCCCCGCGGGTGCTGATCGCCAACTCCAACCTCGTCGGCGACTGGGCCAACTGGGAGGAGTTTCGCCGCCTGGAGGCCCTCGGCCTCACCATGTACGGCCAGATGACCGCCGGTTCCTGGATCTACATCGGCACCCAGGGCATCCTCCAGGGCACCTACGAGACGTTCGCCGCGGTCGCCGCGAAGAAGTTCGGCGGCACCCTCGCCGGGACGATCACCCTCACCGCCGGCCTCGGCGGCATGGGCGGCGCCCAGCCCCTCGCGGTCACCATGAACGACGGCGTCGCGATCTGCATCGACTGCGACCCGCGCGCCATCGACCGCCGCATCGAGCACCGCTACCTGGACGTGAGGGCCGACTCCCTCGACCACGCCCTCCAGCTCGCCACCGAGGCCCGGGACGCCCGCCGCCCGCTGTCCGTCGGCGTCCTGGGCAACGCCGCCGAGCTGGTGCCGCAGCTCCTCGCCATGGGCGCGCCCATCGACATCGTCACCGACCAGACCTCGGCGCACGACCCGCTGGCGTATCTGCCGGTGGGCGTGGACTTCGAGGACATGGCCGACGCGGCCGCCAAGGACCCGGCCGGCTTCACCACCCGGGCACGTGAGTCGATGGCCCGGCACGTCGAGGCCATGGTCGGCTTCATGGACGCCGGCGCCGAGGTCTTCGACTACGGCAACTCGATCCGGGGCGAGGCGCAACTCGCCGGCTACGACAGGGCGTTCGCCTTCCCCGGCTTCGTGCCCGCCTACATCCGGCCGCTGTTCTGCGAGGGCAAGGGCCCCTTCCGCTGGGCCGCGCTGTCCGGTGAGGCCTCCGACATCGCCAAGACGGACAAGGCGATCCTGGACCTGTTCCCCGAGAACGAGTCCCTCGCCCGCTGGATCAGGATGGCCGGGGAGCGGGTCCACTTCCAGGGCCTGCCCGCGCGCATCTGCTGGCTCGGCTACGGCGAACGCGACAAGGCCGGCGAGCGCTTCAACGACATGGTGGCGAGCGGGGAGCTGGCGGCACCGCTGGCCATCGGGCGGGACCACCTGGACGCCGGGTCCGTCGCCTCTCCCTACCGCGAGACCGAGGCCATGCTCGACGGGTCCGACGCGATCGCCGACTGGCCGCTGCTGAACGCGATGGTCAACGTGGCCTCGGGCGCATCGTGGGTCTCCCTCCACCACGGCGGAGGCGTGGGCATGGGACGGTCCATCCACGCCGGCCAGGTGACGGTGGCCGACGGCACGAAGCTGGGCGGCGAGAAGGTCCGGCGCGTCCTCACCAACGACCCCGGCATGGGCGTCATCCGCCACGTGGACGCCGGATACGACATCGCGGAGTCGGTCGCCGACGAACGGGGCGTACGGATCCCGATGCGCGAGGGTGACCCGGCGTGACGCAGACGTCCCACGGCAGCTCGTTCCACACCATGTGGCGCGAGCTGCTCCCCATCGGCCGCCACCCCGGCTCCCACGGCTACCGCCGCTTCGCCTGGACCGGTGCCGACGCCGAATGCCGGGCCTGGTTCCACGAGCAGGCCGAGGCGCGGGGGATGAGCTACGAGCTCGACCGGAACGGGAACCAGTGGGCCTGGCTCGGGGACCCCGCCGCGGGGGACGCCGTCGTCACCGGCTCGCATCTGGACTCCGTGCCCGACGGCGGGGCCTTCGACGGGCCGCTCGGGGTCGTGTCGTCCTTCGCCGCGCTCGACGAACTGCGGGCCCGGCAGGTGGAGTTCACCAAGCCCCTCGCCGTCGTCAACTTCGGCGACGAGGAAGGCGCCCGCTTCGGGCTGGCCTGCGTCGGGTCGCGGCTCACCTCCGGACAGCTCACCGTCGAGCAGGCGCACCTGCTCACCGACGGGGACGGGGTCCGCCTGCCGCAGGCCATGGAGGCGGCGGGGTACGACCCCGAGGGCATCGGCGCCGACCCGGAGCGGCTCGCCCGCATCGGCGCCTTCGTCGAACTGCACGTCGAGCAGGGCCGGGCGCTGGACCTCTCCGGCGACCGGGTCGGCATCGCGAGCGCCATCTGGCCGCACGGCCGCTGGCGCTTCGACTTCCGCGGCGAGGCCAACCACGCCGGCACCACCCGCCTCGTGGACCGGCGCGACCCCATGCTGCCGTACGCCGAGACCGTGCTCGCGGCCCGCCGGGAGGCCGAACTCGCCGGTGCCGTCGCCACCTTCGGGAAGATCGCCGTCGAGCCGAACGGCGTCAACGCCATCCCCTCCCTGGTGCGCGGCTGGCTCGACTCCCGCGCCGCCGACCAGGCAAGCCTCGACCAGGTGGTCGGCGGCATCGAGAAGGCGGCCGGCGAGTACGCGCAGGCACACGGTATCGATCTCGACGTGGTCCGGGAGTCCTTCACGCCCGTCGTCGAGTTCGACCACGCCCTGCGCGACGAACTCGCCCGCATCCTGGGCACCCGCACCGAGCTGAAGGTGCCCGTCCTGGGCACCGGCGCCGGACACGACGCCGGGATCCTCTCCGGGCACATCCCGACCGCCATGCTGTTCGTGCGCAACCCCACCGGCGTCTCGCACTCCCCGGCGGAGTCCGCCGCCGAGGACGACTGCGTGGCCGGAGTCCTCGCGCTCGCCGACGTACTGGAAGGACTGGCCTGCCGGTGACAGTCAAGACCTACTGGCTGGAGCACGCCTGGCTCGGCACCCATGTCGAGCCGGGCGTGGCACTGACGGTGTCGACCAGCGGCTCCGCCGCGGGGGCGGACGGCCGCGTCACCGCCGTCCGCACCGGCACCGCCACCCCGCCCCCCGGCGCCGAGATCCTGCGCGGACTGACCCTCCCGGGCCTGGCCAACGCCCACTCGCACGCCTTCCACCGGGCCCTGCGCTCCACCGTCCAGGTCGGCTCCGGGACCTTCTGGACCTGGCGCGAGGTCATGTACGCCACCGCCGGCCGGCTCACCCCGGACACCTACCGCGACCTCGCCCGTGCCGTGTACGCGGAGATGGCGCTGGCGGGCATCACGGCGGTCGGGGAGTTCCACTACCTGCACCACGCCCCCGGCGGCACCCGCTACGCCGACCCCAACGCCATGGGCGAGGCCCTGATCGAGGCGGCCGCCGACGCCGGTGTCCGCATCACCCTCCTCGACACCGCCTATCTCTCCTCCGGCTTCGGACAGCCGCCCACCGCCCACCAGCTCCGCTTCTCCGACGGCAGCGCGGACGCCTGGGCCGAACGCTGTGCAGTTCTCAAGGACCGGGATCACGCGAGGATCGGTGCGGCGATCCACTCCGTACGGGCCGTGCCCGCCGACCAGTTGGCGACCGTGGCGCGCTGGGCCGAGGAGCGGCGGGCCCCGCTCCACGTCCACCTGTCCGAGCAGACCGCCGAGAACGACGCCTGCCGCGAGGCCCACGGCTGCACGCCGACCCGGCTGCTCGCCGAGCACGGGGGGTCCTCGGGCCGCGCACCACCGGCGTCCACAACACCCACCTCACCGACGAGGACATCGCCCTGATCGGCGGCAGCGGCACCGGCACCTGCATGTGCCCGACGACCGAGCGGGACCTCGCCGACGGCATCGGACCCGCGGTGGCCCTCCAGAGGGCGGGCTCACCGCTCTCCCTCGGCTCCGACAGCCATGCCGTCATCGACCTGCTCGAAGAGGCCCGCGCGATGGAGCTCGACGAGCGCCTGCGCACCCGCACCCGCGGTCACTGGACGGCGGCGGCCCTCCTGCGGGCGGCCTCGGCCGACGGCCACGCGGCCCTCGGCTGGGACGGCGCGGGCACCCTGGAGCCCGGTGCGCTCGCCGACTTCACCACCATCAGGCTCGACTCGGTCAGGACGGCAGGGCCGCCTGCGCGGCTCGGGGCCGAGACGGCCGTATTCGCCGCGTCGGCAGCAGACGTGTCGCACACGGTCGTGGGAGGTCGGCACGTGGTGCGCGACGGGGTCCACGCGCTGGTGCCACAGGTGCCGAAAGCCCTCGCGGACGCCGTCGCCGCACTGCACGGATGACCCCGGGCAGCCCGCTGCCACGGCCCGCCCCCGACCCCGCCCCCACCGCCGACCAGGCCACCGAGGACGCCATGAGCAACGCGACGACCGTCAGCCCCGCCCACTCCGCGAGCACCGCAAGCACGCTCATCACCAACATCGCCGCCCTGGTCACCAACGACCCCTCCCTGGGTGACAACACCCCCCTCGGACTGATCCAGGACGCGGCCGTCGCCATCGAGGGCGACCGCGTCGTGTGGACCGGTGATCAAAGCAAAGCACCCGCCACTGACAATCGGGTCGACGCGGGCGGCCGGGCGGTCCTGCCCGGCTTCGTCGACTCCCACAGCCACCTCGTCTTCGCGGGCGACCGCACCCAGGAGTTCAACGCCCGCATGTCCGGCCGCCCCTACAGCGCGGGCGGCATCCGCACGACCGTCGCCGCGACGCGGGCGGCGAGCGACGAGGACCTCGAACGCAACCTCACCCGCCACCTCGCCGAGGCCCTGCGCCAGGGCACCACGACCTTCGAGACCAAGTCCGGCTACGGCCTGACCGTCGAGGACGAGGCGAGGGCGCTGCGCATCGCCGCCGCCCACACCGACGAGGTCACCTACCTGGGCGCCCACATCGTCTCGCCCGACTACGCCGACGACCCGGCCGCCTACGTCTCGCTCGTCACCGGCGAGATGCTCGACGCCTGTGCCCCGTACGCCCGTTGGATCGACGTCTTCTGCGAGAAGGGCGCCTTCGACGGCGACCAGGCCCGCGCGATCCTGACCGCGGGCCAGGCGAAGGGCCTGCACCCCCGCGTCCACGCCAACCAGCTCACCCACGGCCCCGGAGTGCGGCTGGCCGTCGAGCTGGACGCGGCCAGCGCCGACCACTGCACCCATCTCACCGACGACGACGTGGACGCGCTGGCGAACAGCCGCACGGTCGCCACTCTCCTGCCCGGCGCGGAGTTCTCCACCCGCGCCGAGTGGCCCGACGCCCGCCGTCTCCTGGACGCAGGTGTCACCGTCGCCCTGTCCACGGACTGCAACCCGGGCTCCTCCTACACCTCCTCGGTCCCCTTCTGCATCGCCCTCGCGGTCCGCGACATGCGGATGACCCCGGACGAGGCGGTCTGGGCGGCCACCGCGGGGGGCGCGGCCGCCCTCCGCCGCGACGACATCGGCCGGCTGACGCCCGGGTCCCGCGCCGACCTGATCCTGCTGGACGCCCCCAGCCATGTGCACCTGGCCTACCGGCCCGGGGTACCGCTGGTCAGCGGCGTGTGGCGACGCGGCGTCCGGGTCGTCTGAGCCTCAGGAGGCCCCGGCCCGCCACCGCTGCTCACCGCCCCCGGTCAGCGGCTCCAGCGAGACGGCGTCCCCGCCTGCGGGAGTCACCCCCGTCGCGATGGCGATCGCCGGGCGGATCACTCCGTCGGGGTCGACCGTGAAGCGCAGGTTGTCGCCGTTGCGGCCCTCGACCGAGTCGCAGGACCAGATGCCGAGGCCCTTGTCGACGTCGCCGCGGCTGTCGAGGCAGAAGTCGGGGTCGGCGGCGGACTGGAGGACACCGCGGCCGGTGTCGACCCGCCAGCGCTGGGAGGCGGCCGAGGTGCAGGGGGCCGTGACGACGTCCGTGCCCTCGGCGAAGTCGCTGGAGACGTCCAGGCAGCGGGCCGTGGAGACGTTGACCACCTGGGCGTAGGAGCCGCCCGGCGGGCGGAAGGGCGGAGCCGTCTTCCGGGGCGGCGCCGAACTCTTCGTCGGGGACGGCGAGGGCTGCCTGCTCGTGACCGACGCGGAGGGCGAGGGTGAGGGCGAGGGGGAGACGGTCGCGGTCACCGTCACCGGCGGCAGGGTCGGCAGCGCGCCGCCGGCCGAGACCGGGGCGGAGGAGGAGGCCGACGCGCCCGTCGGCGGCTCACCCTCCTGCGAGACCAGGAACAGCAGCAGCGGCGCCAGAGCCACCCCCAGTGCCGCCGAGGCCAGGACCAGCCGGCGCGGTCGCGGCCACGTGCCGGGCGGCGTACGGGACCCCGCCCGGGACGCTGCCCGGGGGCGGTCCTCCTGCTCGGCCCCGCTCCGGCCCGCGTAGGCCGTCCCGCCCCACGGCAGCAGCCCCTCCGCGAGCGCCGCGCGCGGGGTGTCGCGCAGGGCGCACTGTTCCTCGTGGGCGGCCGCGCAGTGCGGGCAGTGGGCCATGTGGGCGTGCAGGTCGGTGCTGGTGCGGGGGCTGTCCGGTCGTACGGACTCCTCGATGAGACGGCGGAAGTCCACGCAGTGCGGGTCGTCCGAGGAGGCGAGGCGCAGTGTCAGGCACGCCCGGGCCAGAGAGTGCAGGGCGCCCTCCGTGCCGTAGACGACGTCCTCGCGGGTGAGGCCCAGATGGCCGGCGGTGCGGGACTCCGGTTCGCCCTCCACCAGGCCGTACCAGACGAGGCCCTGGGTGCGGGCGGGCAGGGACGTGAAGGCGGCGAGCATGGGCGGCACCGGGCCGTCGGGGCCCGCCGTGTTCAGGAGCAGCAGGACGCTCGGGTCCAGGCCCGCCGCCCGGTCGTCCCCGGCCCACGCCGCCGCCGACCGGGCCGTCAGCAGCAGGAGGCTCAGGCGCCACGGGACGCCGGGGTCGACCCCGCGGGCCGTCTCCCGGGCGGCGAGGGTGAAGGTCTGCGCGGCCAGTTGCCGGGCCGCGGACTCGCCGGCCGTGCAGAGGCGGGCGTAGGCCAGCACGGAGGGCCGGTGGCGGGCGCGGAGTTCCATCAGGGCCGCGTACGCCGTGGCCGTGTCGGCGCGCAGCAGCTCCGTGAGCCGGGCGTCGGACGCCCCGTCGGGGCGAGTCATGCGCACCCTCCTCCTGACGTACCGGCCAGTCTGTGGGGGACCATAGTGAGGGAAGCGAACCCCTGGGGAAAGGGTTTCGCCGGGTAACCACAGGATGATCAGGGGACCGGTCGGGAGGGGCCGCGGACGCACGGTGCCCGGTGTCCCTGCGGACACCGGGCACACGCGCAGGTCAGTGGTGCCGACGCGTCACTCCTCGACGGTCAGGCCCTTGCGCAGCCGTACGAGAGTCCGCGACAGCAGCCGCGAGACGTGCATCTGCGAGATCCCGAGCTCTTCACCGATCTCCGACTGGGTCATGCCCGCGACGAAGCGCAGCGAGAGGATCTGGCGGTCCCGGGAGGGGAGCGCGGCGATCAGCGGCTTCAGGGACTCCACGTACTCGATGCCCTCGAGCCCGTGGTCCTCGTAACCGATCCGGTCGGCCAGGGCGCCCTCGGAGTCGTCCTCCTCCGGCTGGGCGTCCAGCGAGGAGGCGGTGTAGGCGTTGGACGCCGCCATGCCTTCGACGACCTCCTCCTTCGACAGCCCGAGACGTTCGGCGAGCTCGCCCACGGTGGGGGCGCGGTCGAGCTTCTGAGCCAGTTCGTCGCCGGCCTTGGCCAGGTCGAGCCGGAGCTCCTGGAGGCGGCGCGGCACCCGCACCGACCAGGACGTGTCGCGGAAGAAGCGCTTGATCTCACCCACGATGGTTGGCATCGCGAAGGTGGGGAACTCCACACCCCTGCTGAGTTCGAAGCGGTCGATCGCCTTGATCAGGCCGATGGTGCCGACCTGGATGATGTCCTCCATCGGCTCACTGCGGGAGCGGAAACGGGAGGCGGCGAACTTGACCAGAGCGAGATTCAGTTCGACGAGCGTGTTGCGGACGTACGAGTACTCGTGCGTGCCCTCCTCCAGCGACTCCAGCCGCGCGAAGAGGGTCTTGGAGAGCGCTCGTGCGTCGACCGCCCCCACCTCTTCGAAGGGCGGGATGTCCGGAAGCCCGGCGAGCACATCGCCTTCGCTGTCCTGCTCGATGGGATCCAGATGTTCCGGGGGGGATGTCGACGTCGCCTGATGGGTATGCGAGGCGTCGAGCCGGGGTGACATGATGTCCTCCATCGTTCTCGGCATATGGCTGCCGAAGCCAGTTCGTGCACTGCGGTGTGCGGCGCCTCCAAAGCCGGCCGTGTCGAGTTCGTGTCTCTACTAGCCCTACCCGGTTTCCCGACACGACCGCAAGTGTGTTCTGTGCGGTTATGTCCGTTTGTGGGTGATTGTTCGGGTGTCGGAGGGTGTGGAGAAGGCGTAGTGTTCGAGGGCGTCATCAGCAGCCACGACGTCGGGAGAGAGAGACGGCATGGACCGCGGGACGGTCGGCAGCGCACAGTCTGGCCGGCTTCTGGTTGAGGTGCGGCAAGAGGGCTCCAGTGCCGTTGTGACTCCAGCAGGTGAGTTGGATCACCACACGGCCGATTTGTTGCGTGAGCCACTCGAGGAGTGCCTCGCCAAGGGGAAGAGCCGGCTTGTCGTCGACTGCACACGGCTGGAGTTCTGTGACTCCACCGGACTGAATGTGCTGCTGGGGGCACGGCTGAAGGCCGAGGCGGCGGGGGGTGGCGTACATCTCGCGGGGATGCTGCCCGTCGTGGCGCGGGTCTTCGAGATCACGGGGGCCGATGCGGTCTTCAGTGTGCACGCCACGCTGGAAGAGGCATTGGCCGGTGAGTCCGGCGAGTCCGGCGACTGAGGCGGCGGGCGGGTGACGGTCCCAGTGGCCTCCTTCGTGTCCCGTTCGTCCCCGTGGGCCGGTGTCCACCGGGTGTCGCACCTCTCGTTGCGGACATACGTCCCGAATGGAGGGGTGTTCTACCGGTCCGCTCGGGCAGGAGACATCCGTACTGACTGTTCGGTGAGCGACCATGCAGTGACGTTTTGAATCGTGAACCGGTGAATCGGTGAGGTGAAGCGCTGATGAGCACCACCCGGCCCTACTCGCCGGGCGACCGTGACCCGGAGCCCAGCGTGGAGCCTGGCGGCGAAGCCGAGGTGTCGACGGGACGGCGGGTCCGTCGGCTGAGCTTCGAGGGGGAGAGCGGGGTCGTCCCGCTCGCGCGTGACTTCACCCGTCAGGCGTTGCACGCGTGGGGGTGGCTGCCGGCGGCGTCCGCGGACCGGCGTGCCGTCACGGAGGACGTGCTGCTGGTCGTCTCCGAGCTGGTGACGAACGCGTGCCTCCATGCGGAGGGCCCGGACCAGCTGGGGATCTCCTGCGACAACAAGGTGATCCGGGTCGAGGTCTCGGACCGCGGGGCCGGGCAGCCGGCGCCGCGCACCCCGCACCGGGCGGGACGGCCCGGCGGACACGGCATGTTCATCGTGCAGCGGCTCTGCCTGGACTGGGGAGTCGTCAGGGCGCCCGGCACGGCCGGCAAGACCGTGTGGGCGGAACTGGGCGCACCCGCCTAGCGCCGGCCGCCCGCCCGAGCGCCTGCTCGGCGTCGACCCGCGCCCCGGCTCGGCATCCGCCCGGCAATCGCCGGGATCGGCCCGAGCCCCTGCTCGGCGTCCGCCCGGTGACCGGCGGCAGCTGTGCGAGCCCCCTGTTCGGCGTCCGCCCGGTGACTGTCGGCATCCGTGCGAGCTGCTGGTCGCGTCCGCCCGGCAATCGCAGGGATGGCCCCGAGCCCCGGCTCGACATCCGGTCGGCGACTGGCGGCATCTGTGCGAGCCCTGTTCGGCGTCCGCCCGGTGACTGTCGGCATCCGTGCGAGCCCCCTGCTCGGCGTCCGCCCGGCGAGCGTCGGCATCTCTGCGAGCCCCTGCTCGACGTTCGCCCGGTGACTGTCGGCAGCTGTGCGAGCCCCTGATCGGCGTCGGCCCCGCCCCCCCCCCCCCCCGCCCGGCACGCACCCCTCGGTATCCGCCCGCCGCCCTCCCCGCGCCCTTCCGCGGTCGGGCCCCGGGTGATCCCGGGTGTCCCCACAGTTCCGACACTTACTTTCTCTTCCTTCCTCCGGTGCCCCGGCGTACCTTGACGGCCGATCTGATGTGCCGTCAGGAACGAGTAAGGGGAGCGGAACCGTGTCGTACCCGAAACGAACCGCCGCGCTCGCGTCCGTCGCGGCTCTGGCCGGCTCGGCGGTGCTCATGGCCGCCCCCGCTGCCCGCGCCGAGGTCGTGAACGTCAACTACCAGTGCAAGACGCCCATCGGTGACAAGAGCGCCGTCTCGCCCATCGACATCAAGGGCGTCAAGAGCGGCAGCGGCTACCGGATCACCATGTCCTGGCAGAAGGGCGTCTCCTCCAGCCCGGTCGACCTCGGCAAGGGCGCGATGAACCCGAGCGCCACCATCAGGCTGGGCGGTGCGGACACCGGGACGATGAACGTGACCGGCCCCGCCAACCAGGCGGTCGTCCCCGCCAACACCCCCATCAAGATCAACGACCTGACCGGGACGTACACCCCGAAGAAGTCCGGCAAGGTCACCTTCACCGCGGGCGTCCTCACCATCAAGGCGCTCGGTACGACGACCACGTGCACGCCGACCAACAGCCCCGGCGCCTCGCTGACCCTCGACGTCACCGCCGCCTCGGGCTCCTCGGGCGGTGGCGCCCGGAGCGACAGCGGCAGTGACTCCGGCGCCGCCCTCCCGCAGACCGGCCCCGAGGACTCGGCGATCGCCCTCGGCACCCTCGGCGGCACGGTGCTGCTCGCGGGAGCGGCGGGCACGCTCTGGCTCACCCGGCGCAACCAGACGGCCCGAGCGCGCCGTTAGCGGCCCGGTCCGCTTCCGTACGACAGCTGGAGCCGCCCATGCCGCCCGTGCCGTCCCTCACGCGTGACCTGTCCCCGCCGGTCGGGTCGAGCCGGCCGATCCCACCGGTCGGGCGGCCTGCGGTACGGCGTCCAAGGCGTCGTACGGCCGGGCCCGCGCCCGAATCCCCGTGTACGGAAGCCGAGTTGACGGGAGCGACGACGTGAGCCCGAGCGGCAAGGTGCGGTGGGCGGTTCTGGTGGCGGTGTGCGCGCTGCTGCTCACGGCGACGGCGGGGACGGCGGCCGCGGCGGACGGGCCGAGCGTGAGGCTGTCCAAGTCCCAGGCGGGCAGCGGCGGTTCGATCACCGTGAGCGGCAGCGGCTGGCGTGCGCGGGCCCTGCTGATGATCCTGGTCTGCGGACAGGCGGTGCCCTCGCGCGGGGTGCCGGGCGGTACCAACTCCTGTGCCAACGCGGACGGCCGGGCCGTCACCACGGACGGGAAAGGGCGCTTCAGCAAGAAGCTGCCCGTCGCCGAACCCCCGGTGCCCTGCCCCTGCGTGGTGCACGTGGCCACGGTGACCGGGGCGAAGGCCGAGGCCGACGCGATCTTCCAGGTGGCCGGGCACGCCGTGGAGCCGTTGCCCGCGGAGACGGACGGCGGGCGGCTGTCCGTCCTCACCGACACCCGGCTCGACGGCTCGGGGGGGCTGCTGACCTGGTTCGGGGCACCCCCCGCACGCACCCTCGTCTTCACCGTCGGCAACGTCGGCACCTCCGCCGTCAAGGACCCCGTCTTCCAGGTCGGCACCGCGCACGGCGTGTTCGCCCCGCAGTGGGAGGAACAGCAGTGGCGCGGCACGATCCGGCCGGGCGGCAGGGCCCGGATCGAACTGCCCGTCGAGCTCACCGGCGGCGCGCACGGCGCGTACACGGTGTCGCTGAAGTACGGCGGCAAGGTGCTCGCCGAGCAGCCCTGGGGCGTGGGGCGGCCCTGGGGCGTGACCCTGTTCTGGGTGCTGGTCTTCCTGGTCGTGCCGGCGGCGCTGTTCCGCATCGGCATGGCCGTGGTGGACCGGGTGCGGCCACGGCCCGCCGGAGGTCTGCGGCACCGCGGACTGCGGCTGCCCGAACTCGCCCTGCGACTGCCGGGGTTCAAGCCCTCCACGGCCGCGCACGCGGCCCCTCCCACGTCCACCCTGCCGTGGTTCACCCCGGACGCCGATCCGGGCGCGGCCGGTGGCCGGCTCTCCGCACCGCACGACGACAGCCCGACGAGTCCCACGACTCCCACCAGAGAGGGTTCCACGTGAGCATGCGAAGGAGAGTCCCACCGGCCGGCGGGCCGAGAAGAGCGGGCGCGGCCGGTGCGGCGCTGGTGCTGGCCGGGGCGGGCGTGGTGCTCGCTCTCGCCGCCGGACCCGCCCAGGCCGCGGAGGTGTCGTTCCCGACCCGGTGCGTACCGCCCGCGGGCGTCGGGCTCGACCCCGTCGAGGGCACCACGAAGGTGGAGATCACCGCACCGGCCGGCGCGAAGGTCGGCGACGAGATCGACGTGGTCTGGAAGTTCACCCAGGCCGCCTCCAAGAACCCGAACATCATCGATCTGCCGGCGAACTCGGTCCAGCCGACCGGCACCCTGAAGGCGGCCGGAGCGCAGAGCGCCGACATCGCGATGACCGGACCGCGTGAGAACCCGGCCATCCCCAAGGGCGGCGACATGGTGCTGTCCGACATGAAGGGCACACTGAAGCTGACGGCGGCCGGGCAGCTGACGCTGACGCCGGGCGCGTACACGGTGAACGCGATGGGCACGAACACGGTGTGCACGCCGACGGGGACGGTGCCGACGGCGGCGACGCTGACCGTGGCGGCCGGTGACGGGACGTCGACCCCCACCCCGGACCCGACGGACACCCCCGCCCCGACCCCGACGCCGACCCCCACCGACACCGAGAGCCCGGATCCCACTCCCAGCTCCACAGAGTCCGAGGGCGACGGCCAGACGGACTTCACCGGCAAGGCGGTCGCCATCCCCTACACCTGCCAGTCGCCCCTCGGCGAGAAGAAGGCGACCTCCGAGATCCAGATCAACGCCAAGAAGGACGGCGGCAGTTACGGCATCACCGTGCAGTTCAAGAACTCCCCGATGGACAGCCCCGCCGACATCCCCGCGGACTCGGTCAAGCCCTCCATGGACGTGCTGCTGGGCGGCGACGACACGGGCTCGGTCCACGTCGAGGGCCCCACCAACTCCGCGGCCATCAAGTCGGGCGACCCCATCGAGATCCCCGACATGACGGGCACGTACAAGCCCGGGGCGACGGGCGAGTCGACGCTGTCACCGGGGGTCCTGACGATCGAGGCGCTGGGTACGACGACCACCTGCAAGCCGGACAGGACGGAGGTCTCCCTGACCCTGACCACGCAGGAGCAGGAAGGCGGTGCGTCGGGCGGTTCGTCGAGCTCGGGCGGCACGAGCACGAGCGGTTCGTCGACCAGCGGCGGCCTGGCGGCGACGGGTGCGGACGACCACGCGGCGCTGAAGGCGCTGGGTCTGGTGGCGGGCACGGCGCTGCTGCTGGGCGGCGCGATCTTCACGTTCCTGCCCGGGCGCAAGAGGCTCTAGGGGCGCGGGAAACGCACGGGGCGCCGGGATCCACCAGGATCCGGCGTCCCGCGGTTGCAGCGCTCGGTGCTCGTCGGGTCAGCGCACGCTGCCCATGAGCTCCTTGACCCGGTTGCGGTACATCCACACCGCGACACCGGCGAGAACGGCGAGCGTCGCCTCCAGGGCGACGATCCCGGTCTTGTTGAGGTCGACCCCGGCGATGGAGAGGAGTCCGGTCGTCGCGTCACCGGCGGTGACCGCGAGGAACCACACGCCCATCATCTGCGAGGCGTACTTCGCGGGGGCCATCTTCGTGGTCACCGACAGACCCACCGGCGACAGCAGCAGCTCACCCACGGTCTGCACGAAGTAGATCGCGACCAGCCACAGCGCGGCGGCCTTGTGGCCACCCTCCGCGATGGACAGCGGCGCGAGGAACAGGAAGAAGGACGCACCGACGAGCACCAGACCGGAGGCGAACTTCACAGCCGTGCTCGGCTCCTTGCCACGCCGGTTCAGCGCCAGCCAGAACCAGGCGAAGACCGGGGCCAGGGCCATGATGAGGACGGGGTTGACCGACTGGTACCAGGAGACCGGGAACGTCCAGCCGAGGACGCTGTTCTCGGCGGAGGAGTCCGCGAAGATCGACAGGGTCGAGCCGCCCTGGTCGTAGATCATCCAGAAGACGGCCGCGGCGACGAAGAACCAGATGTACGCGGACATCGACTTCTGCTCGGTGCGGTCCAGGTCCTTGTCCCGCTTGATGTTGACCAGGACCATCACCGGGATGATCACGCCGAGCAGGGTCAGCGGGACCAGGATCCAGTTCAGCGTGTAGTGGCCGGTGAAGCCGACGATCGCGTAGAAGACGACGGCGATGCCGGCCCAGATCGCGGCCTTGCGCAGGGTGGCGGACTTCTCCGCGTCGGACAGCGGCGTCGGGACGACGCTGGAGCGGTCGGCCAGGTGGCGGCTGCCGATCAGGAACTGGGCGAGGCCCAGGGCCATGCCGAGGGCGGCGAGCGCGAAGCCCAGGTGCCAGTTGACGTTCTCGCCGATGGTGCCGATGACCAGCGGGGCGGCGAAGGCACCGAGGTTGATGCCCATGTAGAAGACCGTGAAGCCGCCGTCGCGGCGGGGATCGTCCGGGCCCTCGTAGAGGTGGCCGACCATCGTGGAGATGTTGGCCTTCAGCAGACCGGAACCGATCGCGACCAGGCCGAGGCCGGCGTAGAAGGTGCCCGAGGAGGGCAGGGCCAGGGTGAGGTGACCGAGCATGATCACGGCACCGGCGACGGCGACGGTCTTCCGGGGACCCCACACGCGGTCGCCGAACCAGCCGCCCGGCATCGCGAGCAGGTACACCAGCGACACGTACACGGAGTAGATCGCGGTCGCGGTCGCGGCGCTGAGGTGCAGGCCGCCCGGGGCGACGAGGTACAGCGGGAGCAGAGCCCTCATGCCGTAGTAGGAGAACCTCTCCCACATCTCGGTCATGAAGAGTGTGGCCAGTCCGCGGGGGTGGCCGAAGAAGGCTGTGTCGGAACCGGGGGTGCCCGGAGTCACCGAGTCCTTCGTCAGGCTGGACGCCATGGTCGTTCCTTGCTGGTGGGGATTACCGCACACAAAAGAGACCTTCAGCGACGGATACGCGCCAAAGGTCCCCACGATGCGACAGGCATTGAATGCACCATACGTCAGGCTACCGACGGAAATGGAAGGACTTGAGATGTGAATCACAGGTGCCCGTGGAACCGTACACCTGGTTTCTAAGGTCCCTACAGGATTGGCACCGCATAGTCACAGGTTCACACCGGATCCACGAAAGGTAAGAACCACTGGGTTGCGATCACACCCCAGCATCTTTGAAGAGCGGTCTACCATCAGCTCATGACCCGTGTACTGCTCGCCGAGGACGATGCGTCCATTTCGGAGCCGCTGGCCCGCGCCCTGCGCCGGGAAGGGTACGAGGTCGAGGTGCGCGAGGACGGACCCACCGCACTCGACGCCGGAATGCAGGGCGGTATCGACCTGGTCGTCCTCGACCTGGGTCTGCCCGGCATGGACGGCCTCGAGGTGGCCCGCCGACTGCGCGCCGAGGGCCACGCCGTACCGATCCTCATCCTGACCGCCCGCGCCGACGAGGTGGACACCGTCGTCGGTCTCGACGCGGGCGCCGACGACTACGTCACCAAGCCCTTCCGACTCGCCGAGCTGCTCGCCCGGGTCCGGGCCCTGCTGCGGCGCGGGGCGGCCGAGCCGGCGCAGCCGCCGGCCACCCACGGGGTACGGATCGACGTCGAGTCGCACCGGGCGTGGATGGGCGACGAGGAACTCCAGCTCACGGCCAAGGAGTTCGACCTGCTGCGGGTTCTGGTGCGGGACGCCGGCCGGGTGGTGACCCGGGACCAGCTCATGCGCGAGGTCTGGGACACCACGTGGTGGTCGTCGACCAAGACGCTCGACATGCACATCTCCTGGCTCCGCAAGAAGCTCGGCGACGACGCGGCCAACCCGCGGTACATCGCGACGGTACGAGGAGTGGGTTTCCGCTTCGAGAAGAGCTGAACCCCGGGTCGCCGTCCGGCACGTAACAGGTAAGAGGACATGCGCCGTCGACTGATCCAGTCCACGCTCGCCGTGGTGCTCGTGGTGATCGCCGTCTTCGGCGTCTCCCTCGTCATCGTCGAGACCCGCACCATCAGCAACAGCGCCCAGGAGCGGGTCGACTCCGAGGCGATCCGGCTGACCGGGATCGTGGACAGCAGGCTGTTCGCCGCGGAGGACGTGACGGCGGAGATCCTGCGCGACCAGGTCGCGCAGGAACGGTACGCCGTGATCCGGATCCCGGGTAAGGACCCGATCGAGGTCGGCGCGAAGCCCTCCGGCGAGGTCATCAGCTCCACCGAGAGGGGCGAGGAGGGCGAGACGGTCACCGTGCAGGAGCCGCGCTCCTCGGTGACCCGCGAGGTCGGCCGTACGCTCCTGATCATCGGGCTGGTGGCGCTGCTCGCGGTGATCGCCGCGGTGCTCCTCGCGATCCGCCAGGCCAACAAGCTGGCCTCGCCGCTGACCGACCTCGCCGAGACCGCGGAACGCCTCGGCTCCGGCGACCCGCGCCCGCGGCACAAGCGCTACGGCGTCCCCGAGCTCGACCGGGTCGCCGACGTGCTGGACTCCTCCGCCGAGCGCATCGCACGCATGCTGACCGCCGAACGGCGGCTGGCGGCCGACGCCTCCCACCAGCTCCGGACCCCGCTGACCGCCCTGTCGATGCGGCTGGAGGAGATCACCCTCACCGACGACCCGGACACGGTGAAGGAAGAGGCGAACGTCGCGCTGACCCAGGTGGAGCGGCTGACGGACGTGGTCGAACGGCTGCTGACGAACTCCCGCGACCCCCGGGCCGGCAACGCGGTCACCTTCGACCTCGACGAGGTCATCCAGCAGCAGCTCGCGGAGTGGCGGCCGGCGTACCGCAGTGCGGGCCGGGCGATCGTGAGCTCGGGCAAACGGCACCTCACGGCGGTCGGCACCCCGGGCGCGGTCGCCCAGGTCCTGGCCGCGCTGATCGAGAACTCCCTCATGCACGGCGGCGGCACGGTGGCGCTGCGCACCCGCGTCACCGGCAACCAGGCCGTCATCGAGGTCACCGACGAGGGGCCCGGCGTCCCGGCCGACCTCGGCGCCCGCATCTTCGAGCGCACGATCAGCGGCCGCAACTCCACGGGCATCGGCCTCGCGGTCGCCCGCGACCTGGCGGAGGCCGACGGCGGCCGCCTGGAGATGCTCCAGGCCCAGCCCCCGGTCTTCGGCCTGTTCCTCTCCCGCACCCCCCTGAAGTCCCCCGCAACGGACGAGGACGAGCCGACGGTGCGGTGAGCTGCGCGAGCCAGGGGTGGGCCGGCGCCCGCCCACCCCTGGCGGAGACTGACAGCGGCCGGGGAAACCCGGTCCCGGCACAGGTGGGACCCGGTGGCCCGGGGCCGAGCATCCAGGCCGGCGACTTGGCAGAGCCGATGCTGCCCGTCCGGCGATGCCGCAGACCCAGCCTCGGACCGGGCGCTGTTCGGATCGGTGTCCGGGGGGCCTGCCGGAGTCGGGCGTGGTCGTCTGGGGCTGCTCCCGGCTCAGGCTCGGGGCTGGGAGTCGGTCGGACTCGGGCCTGGGGCTTGGCGGAGGTCGAGGGTGGTTGTCCCGGGGGATCTGGGCTCAGGCTGGGGTCAAGTGCTGGCGGGATCGGTGTCGGGGGGCCGGTGGTCCGGGGCGGGGCGCTGCCGCGCAGGACGTGGTGGGGCCGGCGGTGGTCGTCCCGGGGGGTGATCTGGGCTCAGGCGCCGGGTCAGCCGCTGGTGGGACCGGTGTCGGGGGCCCGGCCGTTCGGGGCGGGGCGCTCTCGGCCAGGGCCAGGGCCAGGGGCCTTGTGGGGCTGACGGTGGTCGCGTGGGGTGCTGTCGGTTCAGCCTCGGGTCGGGGCGCGGTCGGACATGGTGGCCCGGGGTCCAGGACCTGGCGGAGTCGGCTGGGGATGGCCAGGGGCGAGTGCCGGTGAGGTCCCTCAGGTCGAGTCAGAGGACTCGCTGTCTGGGGCGGGGCGGCTTTCGGGTCGCTGCCTGCTCCGCCTCCTCCAGGAAGGACTCCGCGCTCGCCACCGCCTCGCGGGCGGGGAGGGTCCTGAAGACCCAGCTGCGGTAGGACCAGAAGCGGAAGAGCGTGGCGATGCCGATGCCGACGAACTTGAAGATGTTGCTCTGGAGCGGGCTGTCCCAGCCGAAGGCGTAGGTCGCGGTGTACAGGATGCCGTTCTCGATGACCAGGCCGACCACGCTGAACAGCAGGAACAGGGTGAGTTCCTTCGTGCGGCCGCTCTTGTCGCGGTCGCGGTAAGTGAAGTAACGGAACCCTATGTAGTTGAAGACGATCGACACGACCGTCGCGATCACGCTCGCCCGGACCACCGGAAGGTCGGTGAGATGCCGGACGACGTTGAAGACGAGGAGGTTGACGAGCAGCCCCGCGCCGCCGACCGCGCCGAATTTGGCGATCTCGCGGACGATCCTCCGCAGCCCTGAGGAACCATGTCCCATGGTTGTACAGTCCCCCAGTCGGGTCGGTCAGTCGAGTGATTTCGTCAACCAAGCCATGCTAACCACCCCCCATACCAGTTGCCTGTGGATGAACTCACACACAGGGACCAAGCTGGTAAGAGGACCGGAAACAGGCGCGGAATCCAGCCGCCGTGGCGCGACCGATACCCTGGTGCCGTGACGTTCCCGGTAGTCGGCATGGTCGGCGGGGGCCAGCTCGCGCGTATGACACACGAGGCAGGCATCCCGCTCGGCATCAGGTTCAAGCTTCTCAGTGACACCCCTCAGGATTCCGCGGCGCAGGTGGTGAGCGATGTCGTCATCGGCGACTACCGCGACCTCGACACGCTGCGTGAGTTCGCGCGCGGGTGCGATGTGATCACCTTCGATCACGAACACGTACCCACCGAGCACCTCAGAGCCCTGGAGGCGGACGGCATCCCCGTGCGCCCCGGCCCCGACGCGCTCGTGCACGCCCAGGACAAGGGCGTGATGCGCGCGCGGCTCGACGCGATCGGCGTGCCGTGCCCACGGCACCGGATCGTCAGCGATCCCGAGGACGTGGCAGCCTTCGCGGCGGAGGGCGACGGCTTCCCCGTCGTCCTCAAGACCGTCCGCGGCGGCTACGACGGCAAGGGCGTGTGGGTCGTCGACTCGGCCGAGGAGGCCGCCGACCCCTTCCGGGCCGGTGTCCCCGTCCTCGCCGAGGAGAAGGTCGACTACGTCCGCGAGCTCGCCGCCAACGTCGTACGGTCGCCGCACGGCCAGGCCGTCGCCTACCCGGTCGTCGAGTCCCAGCAGGTCAACGGCGTCTGCGACACCGTGATCGCCCCGGCCCCCGACCTGGACGAGGCGCTCGCCCTCAAGGCCGAGGAGATGGCCCTCAACATCGCCAAGGAACTGGACGTCGTCGGCCACCTCGCCGTCGAGCTGTTCCAGACCCGCGACGGCCGCATCCTCGTCAACGAACTCGCGATGCGCCCGCACAACTCGGGCCACTGGACCCAGGACGGCGCGATCACCTCGCAGTTCGCCAACCACGTCCGGGCCGTCCTCGACCTCCCGCTCGGCGATCCGCGCCCCCGCGCCCAGTGGACCGTCATGGTCAACGTCCTCGGCGGCGACTTCCCCGACATGTACTCCGCGTACCTGCACTGCATGGCCCGCGACCCCAAGCTGAAGATCCACATGTACGGCAAGGACGTGAAGCCCGGACGCAAGGTCGGCCACGTCAACACCTACGGCGACGACCTGGACGACGTTCTCGAACGCGCACGTCACGCTGCCGGCTACTTGAGAGGCACGATCACCGAATGAGCCCCGTTGTAGGCATCGTCATGGGGTCGGACTCCGACTGGCCCGTCATGGAGGCCGCCGCCCAGGTCCTCGACGAGTTCGAGATCGAGTACGAGGTCGACGTCGTCTCCGCGCACCGCATGCCGCGCGAGATGATCGCGTACGGCGAGCAGGCGGCCGAGCGGGGCCTGAAGGCGATCATCGCGGGCGCGGGCGGTGCCGCCCACCTGCCCGGCATGCTCGCCTCCGTCACCCCCCTCCCGGTGATCGGCGTCCCGGTGCCGCTGAAGTACCTCGACGGCATGGACTCGCTGCTCTCCATCGTGCAGATGCCGGCCGGCGTCCCCGTCGCGACCGTCTCCGTCGGCGGCGCCCGCAACGCCGGTCTCCTCGCGGCCCGCATCCTCGCCGCGCACGACGAGGAACTCCTCGGCCGCATGCGGGAGTTCCAGCAGGAACTCAACGACCAGGCCACCGAGAAGGGCAAGCGCCTGCGGTCCAAGGTCGAGGGCTCCAACGGCTTCGGCTTCGGCAAGTGACCGCCGTGGACCGGCTGGAGAGCGCCCGGGAACTCCTGCGTGAGTTCCCGGTCGTCGACGGCCACAACGACCTCCCGTGGGCGCTGCGCGAACAGGTCCGCTACGACCTCGACGCCCGGGACATCGCCACGGACCAGTCGGCCCACCTGCACACCGACCTGGCGCGGCTGCGCGCCGGCGGGGTCGGCGCGCAGTACTGGTCGGTGTACGTACGCTCCGACCTGCCCGACGCGGTCCCGGCGACCCTGGAACAGATCGACTGCGTACGCCAGCTCCAGGCGCGGTACGCCGGGACGCTGCGGCCCGCGCTCACCGCCGCGGACATGGAGGCGGCGCGCGCGGAGGGCCGTATCGCATCCCTCATGGGCGCCGAGGGCGGCCACTCCATCGCCAACTCCCTCGCCACGCTACGCGCGTTGTACGCGCTCGGCGTGCGCTACATGACCCTCACCCACAACGACAACGTGGACTGGGCGGACTCGGCGACGGACGAGCCCGGCGTCGGAGGGCTCTCCGCCTTCGGCCGCGCGGTGGTCCGGGAGATGAACCGCGAGGGCATGCTCGTGGACCTCTCGCACGTGGCGGCGACGACCATGCGGGACGCACTCGACGCCACGCTCGCGCCGGTGATCTTCTCCCACTCCTCCGCGCGGGCCGTGTGCGACCACCCGCGCAACATCCCGGACGACGTCCTGGAACGCCTCCCGTCCAACGGCGGCATGGCCATGGTCACCTTCGTCCCGAAGTTCGTCCTCCAGGCCGCCGTCGACTGGACGGCCGCGGCCGACGAGAACATGCGCGAGCACGGCTTCCACCACCTCGCGACCACCCCCGAGGCGATGCGGGTGCACCGTGCCTTCGAGGAGCGCACCCCGCGTCCGGTCGCCACGGTCTCGACGGTCGCCGACCACCTGGACCACATGCGCGAGGTGGCCGGCGTGGACCACATCGGCATCGGCGGCGACTACGACGGCACGGCGTTCACCCCGGACGGCCTGAACGACGTCTCGGGCTACCCGAACCTGATCGCCGAACTCCTCGACCGCGGCTGGTCCCGCACCGACCTCGCCAAGCTCACCTGGCAGAACGCGGTACGCGTGCTGAGCGCGGCGGAGGACGTCTCCCGGGACCTCCAAGCCACCCGGGGCCCGTCCAACGCGACGATCACGCAGCTGGACGCCTGAGCGTCCGGGCACCCTGACCTGGTGGCCGGGGCGGCCCGGGGAGCCCGCACCCGCGTACCCCCGAACGCCCCGCCCACCAGGAAGCCCCCCGCGCTCCGTGCGACGGTGACCGTACGGCGATCAGGAAGATCACGACGTACGGAGCCCGTCATGGCAGATCTCCAGGACGAACTGCACCCCGAGGTGGGAGAGCTGCCCCAGCTCTTCGGGACCGTGCCGGAGCTGTGCGCCCCGGGCTCCGACCCGGACGCCGAGCTGCTGGAGCGCGCCCGTGCCCTCCTCGCCGCGCACCCCGTCGCCGACGGGTACAGCGGTCTGCCCTGGGCCCTGCGGCACCTGCCCTGGTTCGACCTGGAGCTCGGCGAGAGCGCGGTGGACACGGACGTACCCAGACTCAGGGAGGGGCACGTGGGCGCCCTGATGTGGTCGCTGCACCTGCCCGAGGGGCTCGACGGGGACAGGGCTGTCGGCGCCACCCTGGAACAGCTCGACCTGGTCAAGACGGTCGTACGCAACCATCCCGAGGGCCTGCGGCTGGCCCGTACCGCGGGACAGGCCACCGACGCCCGCAACTGCGGCCGCGCCGCCGTCCTGCTCGGCCCGGCCGGTGCCGCCGCCCTCGGCGACTCGCTGGGCATCCTGCGCTCCCTGCACGCCCTCGGCCTGCGCGCCCTCACCCTGACCGGGGTGTCCTGGGCGAGCGCGGCGGGGCTCACCCGGTTCGGCGAGGAGGTGCTGCGCGAGATGAACAGGCTCGGCGTCCTCGCCGACCTCTCCGGCGCCTCCGACGCCACCATCCGCCGCGCCCTGGCGGTGTCCAAGGCGCCGGTGCTCTTCAGCCGCTCCGCCGCCCGCGCGCTGCGCCCGCACCCGGCCAACCTGCCCGACGACCTGCTCGCCGGGCTGGGTGCCGCCAAGGGGCTGTGCATGGTTCCGCTGACCGCCGAGCAGACCGGTCCGACGGTCCGGGACGTCGCCGACCACCTTGACCATGTGCGCGCGGTCGCCGGCGCCGAGTGCGTGGGCCTGTCCGGCACCTACGACGCCGGAACGGCCCACCCGCAGGAGCTCGGCGACGCCTCCTGTTACCCGCACCTCGTCGCCGAGCTGCTGCGCCGCGGCTGGGACGAAGCCGACATCGCACTGCTGACCTGGGGCAATGTCCAGCGGCTGCTGCGCGAGTCCGACTTCACCGCCCGGGCGGCGCAGCTGCGGCGCGAGCCGTCCACGGCGAAGATCGCCGAGCTCGACGGCTGACCGGCGGCGCTACACCGGGTCGATACGGCAGAGGCAGAAGGGGTGCCCCGCCGGATCCGCGTACACCCTGAAGTCCTCCTTGTCCTCGGCGTGCAGCAGCCGGGCGCCCAGCTCCAGCACCTTGGCCTCGGCCGCGTCGATCTCCTCCCAGGTGGTCCCGCCGTCGAAGTCCAGGTGGAACTGCTGGGAGTTGCGGTCCGCCCGCGGCCACTCGGGCGGGGTGAGATCCGGGGCGCTCAGGAAGGCGAGCCGGGGACCGGCGGGGACGCGCAGGACCACCCAGTCGGGGTCGTCGTCCTCCGGGGTGCCGCCCACGATCCCGGCGTAGAAGCGGGCGAGCGCGCGGGGGTCGGGGCAGTCGATCACGACGGAACGGAAACGTGCGACAGTCACGAGAGGTCCTCCTGGTTCGGCCGGCGGTTCAGCAGGCGCAGAGGCAGAACGGGTGCCCCGCCGGGTCCGCGTACACACGGAAGGTGCGCGAGCGGTCCTCGGTGTCCAGCGGCCTGGCCCCGAGCGCCAGCACCTCCTGCTCGGCCACGTCCAGGTCCTGGACGGTCAGGTCCAGGTGGAACTGCTGCGAGGCGTCGGGGGCGGGCCACTTCGGCGGTACGAAACCGGGGGCGGCCTGGAAGGCCAGCGACGGTCCGCCGGGGGTCTTGAGGTCCACCCAGTCACCCTCGCCCTCGACGGTGCCGCCGAGGACACCGGCGTAGAAACCGGCGAGCGCGCGCGGGTCCGGGCAGTCCAGTACGACGGCTCCGAGTTCGGCGATGGCCATGGCTTCCTCCTTGAAGCGCGGTTACCTGTAGAGGCGGGTAACCAGTAACGGTTACCGCATGCTCCCGCATCGGGGGTAACGTCGCAAGGGAATTCCCTAGCTAGGTAGCGTGCAGCCATGAGTGAGCGATCGCCCGCGCCCGGGGGACTGGCCCTGGTCGAGTCCCTGGTGAACACGGTGGACCTGGAGTCGGGCGCCGATTCGCTGGACACGGTGGAGGGGCGGGAGCGGTTCGGGATCGCCGAGGCGGAGCTGGCGCGGGCACGTGAGCTGCGGGAGTCGCTGCGGGTCGCCCTGCTGGCCCACGCCGGACATCCGCCGCATCGCACGGTGACGCCGCTGGGAGAGCTGCTGGCGGCGGCGCCCCTGTTTCTGACGGTGACCCCGTCGGACGGCTCGGCCGCCCTCGCCCCCGCCGACACCGGGCCCCTGCTCTCCCGCGTCGCCGCCGCCGTCGCCGAGGCGCTGGTCGCCGGTACCTGGATCCGTCTGAAGGCCTGCGAGGCCGTGGACTGCCACTGGGCGTACTACGACCGGAGCCCGGCGGGGCGGGGGCGGTGGTGCTCCATGCAGGTGTGCGGGGCCCGGGCGAAGATGCGGCGGTACCGGGCGAGGGGCTGAGCGCTCCTCTCAGGCTTCCTCCTCCCGCGCGCGGGACGTCCTCGAGCCCACCAGCAGGAGGCACAGGACCGCCGTGCCGGCCATCAGGCCCGCGAGGAGCAGGAGGGGATCCAGCGGGCGGGCCGTCGAGGCCGTCGTCGTGGTCATGGCTG
The DNA here is from genome assembly GCF_029893805.1 of Streptomyces sp. SAI-135. Classification (NCBI taxonomy): domain Bacteria; kingdom Bacillati; phylum Actinomycetota; class Actinomycetes; order Kitasatosporales; family Streptomycetaceae; genus Streptomyces; species Streptomyces sp. SAI-135. Next base: position 3,892,827 of record NZ_JARXYP010000002.1, on the reverse strand, counting down.
CCTGCGCCGGCTGCGGCGACGGCTGTGTCGCCTACGGTACGGCGGCCCCGGACGCCGTGGGTGACCGGGTCGGCGAGGGCATCGTCATCGCCGGTGCCGAGCGGACCGGACGCGAGGAGGTCGGACGTGAGGGCGTCCGGGGCTCGGCCGTGTGCACATGCTCGGTCGGCGCCGCCGGTTTCGTCGCCGGGGCCGCCGCCCGCACCGTGATCCCCGCCGTCATGTCCGGATGGACCGTGCAGACATAGCCGTAGGAACCGGCCGTGGTGAAGGTGAAGCTCCAGCTCTGGCCCTTGTCGAGCATGGGGGAGTGGATCGGGACGGGGCCGGAGGTGGTCTGCACATCGTGCGGGGCGGTGTCGTAGTCGGTCCAGGTGACGGTCGAGCCGGCGGGCACGCTCAGAGAGGCGGGCGAGAAGGCGTAGCCCTTCATGGCGACGGAGTAGGTCGCAGCCTGGGCCCGGTCCGCCGGGAGCAGCCAGACCGTGAGGAGGGCGAGCGCCGCCGCGGCCCGCAGCAGCGCCCTCACGTGAACTCCGCCGCGACGAGCAGCCTGAGCCGCGTGGCCGGAAGCCGCCACGGCAGCCGGAACCCGGTGGCCCGGCGCAGCAGCCGGTACGGCAGCCGGGCCGTGCCCACGACGAGCAGCCTGTCCTCGGCGCGGCCGACCACCCGCAGCCGTAGCAGGACGGGGAAGGCCACGCCGTCGACGTCGAGATCGGCGGTGAGCCGGAGGCGGTAGCCGGGCAGGTCCTCGACCCGCTCGGAGGTGAGGACGGCCCGGAGCTCGCGGTCGTCGCACGCGAAGCGGAAGGCGGGCTGTCCGGCGTCCGCAGGCAGGTCCAGGGCCGCTGCGGCGAGCGGTATCCGCCGTCGCCTCACGGGCAACGGGCCGTACCAGGCGGTGAGTTCGCCGAGCGAGCGGCCGGGGGACACGGAGAGTCGGCGCGGTGGTGGAACAGTGGGCAGAGTGACGGTTGTCATCCCGAACTCCTTGGAAAGCGGTTCCCGAAATGTGGTGGGCGTGTGGAGAATGGACGCGAACGCCGCTCCGGCCGACTGAGCCTCGGCCGGAGCGGCGTTCACCCATGGGTCAGCAGCTTGCGGTGAGGAAGTCCGTGGTGGGCATGAGCATGTGCCCGGCCCAGACGGTGTGCATCTTCACGTAGCTGTCGACATCGAGCAGGTCCGTGACCTGCTGCCCGAGCGACTCCTCAGTCGTCGGCGCCATGGTCGCGGGCGGCTGTGCATCGCGATGGTCACGCGGCCAGACCGCCCTGCGGAACAAGGGCATGACTCCACTCCTGACGTGCTCAGGTCAACCCGACGGAAGAATCCGGCGGATGACGAACAGTGGAGTAGAGGGCGGATTCCGCTTGACTGCACATTGGTTAACCGACCGTTATCTACCTCTCCTTTGTGGGGTCATGGGCTGTGAGAACGGTCAATTCTCCGCCGTACTCGAATGCAAATCGAACTCGTGTTGATGATTCCGGGGAAGGCGGCATATGCCGACGTCCGGGGCCCGACAGGGGTCCCTCAGAGAAACCGGCCGACGATGGCACCGGCCTGCTCCGGCCGCTCCTCGAACCATCGGCCGAGGTGCTCCTGTACGACCTCCGTGACGCACAGCAGCACCGCCGCGTTGCCCAGAAGGCCGCGCGTGGCACCGAGAAACTCCGGCCGGTCCAGCTTCACCGACACGACCGCCGTCAGGCCCTCGCCGATCCGGTCCGCGCTCAGATCCGCGTCGGCGGCCGCCAGCAACCCCCGCCCGCGCGCGTACGCGTTGACCGCGCCGACCAGCCCGTCCCGGAAGCCCAGCAGGTGGGTGCTGCCCTCGAAGGCGGGCCAACTGTTGGCGAAGCCCCGCACCCGCTCCTCGCGCGAATCGGACCAGCGCAGCGCCACGTCCACCGTCGCCGCCGGAGTGTCTCGCTCGAAGGCGATGACGTCGGGGTGGGCGGCCCTCCCGGCGGTCCCAGCTGTCCCGGCCCTCCCCGCCTCCCGGTCGAGGTAGGCGACGAACTCCCGTACCCCGTCCGGGAATCGGAACCGCACCGAACGGGGCTCGCCCGGAGGGCGTTCGTCGGTCAGTGAGACGTCCAAGTCCCGGTTCAGGAAGGCCAGTTCACGGAAGCGCTCCTCGAAGACGCCGAACACGAACTCCGTCGTCTCGAAGATGTCGGCGTCGGGCCAGAACGCGAGAGCGGTCCCGCTGCCGCTCGCCGGGCCCATCGCGGTGGGCGGGGCGAGGGCGGCCCCGCGGACGTACTCCTGGACCCAGCGCGTCCCCTCCCGCCGCACCTCGGCCGTCAGGCGGCTCGACAGAGCGGTGGTGACACAGGGGCCGACCCCGAAGAGCCCCGACGTCAGGTCGTGCCGCCCACTGGTGTCCGGCCCGGTGAGGGGCCGGGTCAGCAGGGTCTCCAGGCCGGGACCGCCGGTGTGTCCCGCCGCTTCGACGGGGACGCCCGGTCCGTCGTCCGCGACCCGCACACCGCCGTCGGCCAGGAAGGTGATGTCGACGCGGCTGGCGGTGCCGGCGAGGACCTCGTTCACCGCCCGCTCGGCCACGTCGAACACCAGCTGGCGCAGGCCGCGTTCACCGGTGGAGCCGACGTACATCCCCGGCCGTTTCCGGATGGCGTGCCGCCCCTCCAGAACCGTGATGTGGCTGGCGTCGTACTCGATGGCTTCCCCACTCATGAGGTCTCCCGTGATGCCGTCCGACAGACCTCGTCAGCCTAGGCGAATACCGGAAAAACACCAGGTCAAGCCGGGTGTGCGAAACGCGTGGACGGCCAGGTGGGGGCTCGCCGGGAGGCGGTGGGCGGCCAGCTCACGGAACCTCGCCGGGGGGCCTCCGGGACCCCACCGGGGCCGCGCACGGCCCAATTCCCGGCGCACCTGGGGCCGTTGGTTCACCCTCGTCCGTCGGTACGTGAGGCGCACATCGCTGGGCGGGGCCGGCACGGTCCCGAGAGGCGGCGATCACCAGCCCACCTCACGGGCCCGGAGGCCCGGTCGAGGAAACGCGACCGGTTCCGCGCCCGCGGCCCACACCCTGCACCACCACATGCGCCGCGCGCCGCAGGCGATCGGGGGGGGGGGTGCCGCACCGCGACCGCCCCGTTGACCTGGATGCGGCCGAGGACGTGTACGGCGCCCTGTCGCAGTCGCAGTCGCATTCGCCCCCCAGCCCCCGCTCTCAGGCCGTCGGCCGCCCCATCGCCCGGTACGTCCACCCCGCCTTGCGCCACAGGACCGGGTCCAGGGCGTTGCGGCCGTCCAGGACCACCTTCGCCGCCGCGACCTCGCCGAGGGCCGCCGGGTCCAGCTCGCGGAACTCCCGCCACTCCGTGAGGTGCAGGACGACGTCGGCGCCCCGGACCGCGTCCACGGCCGTGTCGGCGTAGCCCAGGGTCGGGAACAGGCGGCGGGCGTTGTCCATGCCCTTGGGGTCGTAGACCGTGACCTGGCCGCCCTGAAGGTGGATCTGCCCGGCGACGTTCAGCGCGGGGGAGTCGCGCACGTCGTCGGAATCGGGCTTGAAGGTGGCACCGAGCACCGCGACGCGCTTGCCGAGGAACGGCCCGCCGCCCAGTATCTGCCGGGCCAGCTCCACCATCTGCCCGCGCTGGCGCATGTTGATCGAGTCGATCTCGCGCAGGAAGGTCAGCGCCTGGTCGGCGCCGAGCTCACCCGCGCGGGCCATGAAGGCGCGGATGTCCTTCGGCAGACAACCGCCGCCGAAGCCGATCCCGGCCCGCAGGAACTTCTTCCCGATCCGGTCGTCGTACCCGATGGCCTCGGCCAGCTTGGCGACATCGCCGTCGGCGGCCTCGCAGACCTCCGCCATCGCGTTGATGAAGGAGATCTTGGTCGCCAGGAAGGAGTTCGCGGACGTCTTCACCAGCTCGGCGGTCGGGAAGTCCGTCACCACGAACGGCGTGCCCTCGCCGAGCGGAGTCGCGTACACCTCGCGCAGCAGCTTCTCCGCGCGCTCGCTGCGCACACCGACGACGATCCGGTCCGGGTGCAGCGTGTCGTCCACGGCGAAGCCCTCGCGCAGGAACTCCGGGTTCCAGGCCAGCTCCGCGTCCGCGCCCGCGGGGGAGTGGTCGGCCAGGTAGCGGGCCAGCCGGTCGGCGGAGCCCACGGGCACCGTCGACTTGCCGACGACCAGGGCCGGACGGCTCAGGTGCGGGGCCAGGGAGGCGATCGCGGAGTCGACGTACGACATGTCGCAGGCGTACTCGCCGTGCCGCTGCGGAGTGTTCACACAGACGAAGTGCACATCGCCGAAGGCGCCCACCTCGGCGAAGTCCATGGTGAAGCGCAGCCGGCCGGTGGAGCCCTCGATCCCGGCGACATGCTTGCGCAGCAGGTCCTCCAGGCCCGGCTCGTACATCGGGACCTCACCACGCTGGAGCATCTCGATCTTCTCGGGCACCACGTCGAGCCCCAGCACCTCGAACCCGAGCTCGGCCATGGCCGCGGCGTGGGTGGCGCCGAGGTAGCCGGTGCCGATCACGGTGATCTTGAGGGCCATGAAGACTCCAGGAAGGGGAACGGGCCAGTGCGCGCCCGAGCATAGTCGGCGGGGCCGACGGGCAGTTCTACCGCTGTCGCCAAGCTCACGTATCCGTCCCGTGGGCGGACCTTTAAAATTTGAGTTACTTAACGGTAGTTAGCGCAGCATCGCAGCGTCCTTGGAGCGTGAGAGACCTTGGCCGGAACGGCTGATTTCGACCTGTACCGCCCGTCCGAGGAGCACGACATGCTCCGGGACGCCATCCGCTCGCTGGCGGAGGCGAAGATCGCGCCGTACGCCGCCGCGCGGTCGACGAGGAGGCCCGCTTCCCCCGGGAGGCGCTGGACGCGCTGGTGGCCAACGACCTGCACGCCGTGCACGTCCCCGAGGAGTACGGCGGCGCGGGCGCCGACGCCCTGGCCACGGTGATCGTCATCGAGGAGGTCGCGCGCGTCTGCGTCAGCTCCTCCCTCATCCCCGCCGTGAACAAGCTGGGCTCGCTCCCCGTGATCCTCTCCGGCTCCGAGGACCTGAAGAAGAAGTACCTGTCGCCCCTCGCCAAGGGCGACGCGATGTTCTCCTACGCCCTCTCCGAGCCGGACGCCGGTTCCGACGCGGCCGGCATGAAGACCAAGGCGGTCCGCGACGGCGACCACTGGATCCTCAACGGCGTCAAGCGCTGGATCACCAACGCGGGCGAGTCCGAGTACTACACGGTGATGGCCGTGACCGACCCCACCAAGCGCTCCAAGGGCATCTCCGCCTTCGTCGTCGAGAAGTCCGACGAGGGCGTCTCCTTCGGCGCCCCCGAGAAGAAGCTCGGCATCAAAGGCTCCCCGACCCGCGAGGTCTACCTCGACAACGTCCGCATCCCCGCCGACCGCATGATCGGCGAGGAGGGCACCGGCTTCGCCACCGCGATGAAGACCCTGGACCACACCCGCATCACCATCGCCGCCCAGGCCCTCGGCGTCGCCCAGGGCGCTCTCGACTACGCCAAGGGCTACGTCCAGGAGCGCAAGCAGTTCGGCAAGGCCATCGCCGACTTCCAGGGCATCCAGTTCATGCTCGCCGACATGGCCATGAAGATCGCCGCCGCCCGCGCCCTGACCTACCAGGCCGCGGCCGCCTCCGAGCGCGGCGACAAGGACCTCACCTTCCAGGGCGCGGCGGCCAAGTGCTTCGCCTCGGACGTGGCCATGGAGGTCACCACGGACGCCGTCCAGCTCCTCGGCGGCTACGGCTACACCCGTGACTACCCGGTCGAGCGGATGATGCGCGACGCCAAGATCACGCAGATCTACGAGGGCACCAACCAGGTCCAGCGGATCGTGATGGCCCGCAACCTGCCGTAAGGGGTCCGACCGGCCACGACGACAGCCCCCGGAGGTGTTCCGGGGGCTTTTGTCGTCCCTAGAGCTGGGCGTTTCGGGGCGGATTGTTCGCGTCCGCCCGATGGCGTCCGGGCCGGGAGGGGCGTAGGACGGAAGGGCACGGGGCCCGCCCCGGGCTCCCGCGTCCCCCAGGAGGAGCCATGACCCAGGCCGAGAGCATGTCCGCGATGAGCAAGGAGATGCAGGACTGCGTGGCGGCGTGCATGGAGTGCCACAGCGTGTGCGAGGAGACCATGAGCTCCTGCATGCAGATGGGCGGCCAGGCGCAGATGCAGATCATGCGCGCGCTCATCGACTGCGCCGAGATGACCCGCATGTGCGCGGACATGATGATGCGCCGCTCGCCCCTGTCGGCGGAGATGTGCGCGATGTGCGCCAAGGCGTGCGAGATGTGCGCCGAGGCGTGTATGTCCATGCCGGACGATGCCCAGATGATGCGCTGTGCGCAGGCGTGTCGTCGCTGCGTGGAGACCTGTCGGGCGATGGCGGGCATGGCGATGTGACACCGCCGCCCGAGCGCGGCCGGGGGCACCCGCCCGGTGCTCCCGGTCAGGGGTGCGGCAGGCTGCGGGGCATGACCTCATCCCAGCACGAGACACCCTTGCAGCGGGACGCCACCGAGGCCTTCGACGCCGCCGAGCGCTCGATGTGGAAGGGCCGCACCGAGGCGTACGCCGGCAGCTTCGCGCGGCTGTGCGCCCACCCCGTGGAGGCCCTGCTGGACGCCGCCGGGGTCGGGGCGGACACGCGCGTCCTCGACGTCGGTACCGGCACCGGTACGGCGGCCGTGGCGGCGCGGGCACGCGGCGCCCGGGTGAGTGCCGTGGACGCCGATGCCGGGATGGTGGCCGCGGCACGGGCCCGCGGGATCGACGCGCGCACCGCGGGGCTTCCTGAACTCCCCTACTCGGACGGTGAGTTCGACGCCGTGGTCGGCAACTTCGTCCTCAACCACGTCGGCCGCCCTCGCACCGCCCTCGCCGAGCTCCACCGCCTCCTGCGCCCCGGCGGCCGGATCGCCGTCACGACGTGGAGTGCGCGGCGCGGTGCCGGTCAGGACCCGCTGGGCCGGGCCTGCGAGGCGGGCGGGGCCGTACCGCCGCCGTATCTCCCGCGGCTGGACCCCGTGCAGGACTGGCCCCGCACACCGCAGGGGCTTGCCCAACTCCTCGACGGGGCGGGCTTCGTGGCCTCGGAGGCGGCCGAACTCGCCTGGGACCACCGGGCCGGTGTCGAGGAGTGGTGGAGCGGTGCCGCGGGCGGTGTCGCCACCGTCGGGCTGGTCGTCACCTCGCAGGACCCGGAGACGGTGGCGCGTATCCGCCGGGAGTACGACCGGTTGAGCGCCGAACACACGGTGGCGGAAGGGCAGTTGGCCCTTCCGCACATCGCGCTGCTCGGCTCGGGACGGCGACCGTAGGGCTCAGGCGGCCGTAGGGCTCAGTTGCCCGAGACGGTGACCTTCTCGTCGTTCTTCAGCTCGTCGACCAGGGTCTTCACCTTGGCCTTGTCCCAGAGCAGGTTGCCGCCCGTGGAGCCGGAGATCGGCATGTTCATGGAGGTGCCGTCACCGCCGTTGACGCCCTTCATGGCCCAGAACATCTTGCCCAGGTCGTACAGGCCCATGTCCTTGTCGACGATCAGCGAGTCGAGGCCCGCGCCCATCGTCGGGTAGAGCTTGAAGGGGTTGAGGACGGTGCTCGGGGTGGCGACCTGGTTGGCGAGCGCGTTGAGGAACTTCTGCTGGTTCTTCGTGCGGTCGAGGTCGGAGCCCGCGAGGGCGTACCGGGTGCGCACGAAGGCGAGGGCCTGGTCGCCGTTGAGGGTCTGCTTGCCCGCCTCGAAGTCGGCACCGGACTTGGTGTCCTTCATGCCGCCCTTGGGGATGTCGATCTCGACGCCGCCGACCGCGTCCACGATGTTCGCGAAGCCGGCGAAGCCGATCTCGACGTAGTGGTCGATCTTCAGGCCGGTGTTGAACTCGACCGTGCGCACGAGCAGTTCGGGGCCGTCCTCGGCGTAGGCGGCGTTCAGCTTCACGTGCCGGCCGGTGCCCTTGTACGTCTTGCCGGACTCGGAGCCCACGAAGGTCGGGATCTCCACGTCCGAGTCACGCGGCAGCGAGATCAGCGTGTCGCCGTTGCTGCCGGTGTGCAGGATCATCATCGAGTCGGTGCGCTTGCCCTCGGCGGAGCCGGTGTGCAGCTGCTTCTTCTGCTCGGAGGAGAGCCCGGCGCGGCTGTCGGAGCCGACGATGAGGTAGTTGGTGCCGTCGCCCTGCTCCGGCCGGTCGATGACCTTGGACAGGTCGACCTCGCGGTTGAGCTTGGAGTCGGCCCAGAAGTAGGTGGAGACGGTCGTCACGACCAGCCCGGTGAGCACGACGATCGCGGTCCACTTGATCCGCTTGCGCCAGTTCGGCGCGGGCCGCGGACCACGGCCGCCGACCGGGTCGCCGGGGCCGCCGTAGCCACCGCCGCCGGGGCTGCCGTAGACCTGGCCCGTGTTGTAGCCGCTGTCGTACGCGTCGTAGTCACCGCCGTGCCCCTGGCCGTTGACGTACGACGGCTGCTGCTGGGGCACGCCGTTTCCGTACGGCGGCGCGGACGGGCCCTGGCGGCCGTACGCGCCCTGCCCGGGTGCCGCCTGACCGCGGCGGACCTGCCGCATCACGCGGGCGCTCTCGGGCTGTGCGCTCGCGCTGCCGCGTCCGTACCGGTCGCCGCGGTTGTCGCCGGACCATCCCTCGGGCCAATCGTTCATGGGCCCCAGTGTGCCGGTACCCGCTGTGCCCTTTACAAGGGTCGTCGGAAAATCAGGGCAGCGCTGTTGCGAAGCTGACACAAATTCCCGAATTGTCATCGGGCATAGGGTGGGGGGCATGACAGACCAGGCCACCGCCGCGCACCAGGGCACCCCGGAGATCCCGGGCAAGCCCACCTCGGCGTCCCGCACGACGCTCAGCCACATCATGACCCAGGCCGACACCAACCTCCTCGGTACCGTGCACGGTGGCGTGATCATGAAGCTGGTGGACGACGCGGCGGGCGCGGTGGCCGGACGGCACAGCGGTGGCCCCGCGGTCACCGCCTCCATGGACGAGATGGCGTTCCTGGAGCCGGTCAGGGTGGGTGACCTCGTCCATGTGAAGGCCCAGGTCAACTGGACCGGCCGGACCTCGATGGAGGTCGGGGTACGGGTCCTGGCCGAGCGCTGGAACGAGTCCACGCCCGCCACCCAGGTCGGCTCCGCCTACCTCGTGTTCGCCGCGGTCGACGCCGACGGCAAGCCCCGCCGGGTCCCGCCGGTGCTGCCGGAGACCGAACGCGACGAGCGCCGCTACCAGGAGGCCCAGATCCGCCGCACACACCGCCTCGCGCGACGCCGGGCGATCATGGAACTGCGCGAGAAGCGAGCGGCGGAGGGCTTCGAGGACTGAGCCGTCTCCCCTTCTCCCGCACGGTCTCCGGCGGCAGCCCCCGCTCCGCCCGGCCCCGGTCCATGAGGTCCCGCACCAGCTCCGCCCTGGCCCGCGCGTACGCTCCCGGAGCGGTCACGAGGCGACGACCGCCCGCTTGAGCCCGGCGTGCCGGGCGGCGTCGCGAGGGTGGGCGCGCGGATGCCGCAGCGACGTCCGGTTCCGGTGCGGCCGGCTCGCCCTCGACACCCCGTGCGGGATGTGGGTGCGGACACGGTCGGGGCGCGGACGGCAGCAGTCGGTCGGTCATCCCGTTGACGTGCGGGCGGAAGCCGGCAGCGGGCAGGGCGTCCTCACGGGGCAGGTGTGCCGGATGTCACGGGCGGCGGCCGGCCAGGTCGGTGACGAGCTTGGCCGCCGGTCCAGCGACCGCGGTGGACCGGGGCGCCCGAGCTCCACGAAGACCCCGGGGACGAAGTGGGGTGCACGTCGATCGCGGTGTTCGGGCGCGGCCACTCCGTGAGCACCGTCACCCGGTGTCCCCGCGCGGAGCTACACGCACCCCACCTCGTCCCCCGTCACCACCCCGAACTCGCCCTGCAGCTCGTCCTCGGCCCGTACCTTGCGCACCCGCTCGAAGTCCGCGCCCGCGACGACCTTCAGCACCGCCCCCTGGCCCTTCACCGCGCGCAGCTCGCTGCCCGGCAGGGCCGCCGCCAGCGAGCGGGCCGAGCGGTCCCAGCGGGGGTCGTAGGCGATGACCGTGCGCTTCAGGGTGCGGTCGGCCGAGTTCACCGGGGTTCCGGTGGTACGGAAGCCCGTCGACGCCAGGGCCGCGTCCACCCGCTTGCCGAGGCCGCCCGTCGCCGTGCCGTTCTCGACCTGGACGCGGATCTGCTGCGGGGAGACCGGGACCAGCAGCGCCTTGTTCTTCGGCTTGTACGCGGCCAGCGGCTGGTCCTCGCGCAGGGCCTTGAAGAGCCGCGCCGACTTCTCCGGGTCCCACTTCAGCGTCGAGCCCACGCCCTCGACGGCGTATCCCATCTGCCCGATCGGCACGGTGGTGAACTCCGAGGAGGAGGGGGAGAAGTTCCGCATCGCCCGGCCGAGGTCGAGCAGTTCGTCCGTGCCGAAGCCCTTGTCGGCCCGGACGGAGCCGAGGACGGCCCGGGCCACGTCGCGGAACTTCATCGGGTTCAGGAGGACTCCGGAGGAGGTCGCCCGCTCGATCAGCGCGGCGAGGAAGCGCTGCTGCCGTTTCATCCGGCCGAGGTCGGAGGAGCCGTCGGCGTGCCGGGAGCGGACGTACTGGAGCGCCTGACCGCCCATCAGCCGGTGCCGGCCCGCCGCGAGGTCGAGGCCGGTGTACGCGTCCTTCAGCGGGTCGGCGTTGCAGATCTCGACCCCGCCGAGCACGTCCACCGTCTTCATGAAGCTGGTGAAGTCGACCTCCAGATAGTGGTCGATCTTCACATGGGTCATGCTCTCCACGGTCCGGACCGTCAGCTGCGGCCCGCCCTCCGCGTACGCCGCGTTGATCTTGATGGGGTGGCCGTGATGACGTTCCCCCGTGGTCGCGTCGACGTGCTCCGGTGTCGTCGCGTACGAGTCGCGCGGCAGGCTCACCACGCTCGCCCGCTCCCGGTCCTCCGAGATGTGCACGATCATGATCGTGTCGGTGCAGTGGCAGGGCGCCCCGCCCAGCCGGTACTTCTGCCGCTCCTCCTCGGTGATGCGGTCGCGGCCGTCGGTGCCGACCAGCAGCACGTTCATGCCGTGTCCGGCGCGCGGCCGGTTCTTCATGTCCTTGAACGGGTCGACGCGCTTGATGTCCGCGTCGAGGCTGGTCATCACCGCGTGACCGATCCCGGCGGAGGCGAGCACGACGACGGACAGCGTGGTCGCCGCCCGCATGGCCCAGCGCGGCCGGCCGCGCCGTACGGGGGGACGGGAGGGCCTGCGCTGCGGGGGGCGAGGGCGGGCGGCGGAGGGCCGGGGTGGCGTGGCGGGCATGGCGGGACACCTCCGCGAGGAACAGCCGAACGAGGGATCCTGAGCACCGTAGGCCCATACGATCTGCGACGACCGGCACCGCCCCGGGCGGGGCGCGATGGTGTCCCCCGTTCGCGGTAACGTGAGCCCCCTATGAACGCCAAGCCCGACGTGCGGCCCCCCGCTGTGTCCGTGATCATGCCCGTCCTCAACGAGGAGCGGCATCTGCGCGGAGCCGTCCAAGCGATCCTCGCGCAGGAGTACGCCGGCGAGATGGAGGTCGTGATCGCCCTCGGTCCGTCCACGGACCGCACGGACGAGATCGCGGCTCAGCTCGTGGCGGAGGACTCCCGCGTCCACACCGTCCCGAACCCCACCGGCCGCACCCCCGCCGCCCTCAACGCCGCGATCAAGGCCTCCCGCCACCCGATCGTCGTCCGCGTCGACGGGCACGGCATGCTCTCGCCGAACTACATCGCCACCGCCGTACGGCTCCTGGAGGAGACCGGCGCGCAGAACGTCGGCGGCATCATGCACGCCGAGGGCGAGAACGACTGGGAGTGCGCGGTCGCCGCCGCGATGACCTCCAGGATCGGTGTCGGCAACGCCGCCTTCCACACGGGCGGTGAGGCGCAGGCCGCCGAGACCGTGTACCTCGGGGTGTTCCGCCGCGAGGCCCTGGAGCAACAGGGCGGCTACAACGAGGAGTTCATCCGCGCCCAGGACTGGGAACTCAACTTCCGGATCCGGGAGGCGGGCGGGCTCATCTGGTTCTCGCCCGAACTGAGGGTGTCGTACCGCCCGAGGCCCAGCGTGAAGGCCCTGGCCAAGCAGTACAAGGACTACGGCCGCTGGCGGCACGTCGTCGCCCGCTACCACGAGGGCTCCATCAACCTGCGCTACCTCGCCCCGCCGACCGCGGTGTGCGCGATCGCGGCCGGGATCGTGGTCGGCGCCGCGCTGACCCCGCTCGGCTTCGTGATCCCCGGCGGCTACCTCGCGGCGATCGTGCTGGGCTCGCTGCCCGCGGGCCGGGGACTGCCGCTGAAGGCACGGCTCCAGATCCCCGTCGCCCTCGCCACCATGCACATGTCGTGGGGCTACGGCTTTCTGACCAGCCCGCGCTCCCTGGCCAGGCGGGTCATCGCCTCGCGCCGGCCCGCCGTGCTGGACGGGGTGTGACAGCGGCGCCCCTCCGGACCGAGGGGCGCCCTCGCCTCACCAGGTGAAGCCCGGGTTGACGTGCATGCAGGCCGAGTCGTCCGCGCCGTTGAGGGCCTCCGCGGTCTCCGGGGTCGTGTCGTCCTGCTTCGGCGCCTTGTAGGCGCTGCCCTCGCGCCAGTCGGCGCCCACGACGAGCGTGACCCCGGAGACGTCGGTGGACCGCTTCACCGAACTCGTCGGGATTCCCAGCGACTTGGCGACCGCCCGGGCGTCGCCCTCCAACTCCGCGCTCGGGTAGCGCACGAGCGTGGTCGCCTCGCTCAGCGACGCGGACCGGTCGGAGACCGCCTTCGTGAAGCCCTGGTCCACCAGCAGCCCGGCCACCGTGCTCGCCCGGCCGCTCGCCGCGGCCAGGGTGTCGGTGCGGGTGCCGTTCTGGACCAGGACCCCGATCTCGTCCTTGGCGGCGGCCGGGTCGTCGGAGGTCTCCTCCGCCTTCTCCGAGGTCGCCTTCTTCGCGTCCTTGCCGTCCAGCGCGATGTCGTCGCGCACCAGCCGGAAGAGCTGCTCGGCGTCCTCGGTGGGCTCCACGCGCGCGCCGACGTACCGGTTCGGCATGGTCGTCATGGTGATGCGTTCCGGCTCGACCTTGCGCAGCTCGTTGCTGAGGTCGAAGAGCTTCTTCACGGTGCCGAGCCCCGAGTCGACGGTCAGGGCGCCCGTGGCCTGCTCGGCGAGCTTGCGCAGCTTGTTGGGGCTGCTCAGGGTGGCGTTGGCGCGCAGCTCGCGGACCATCGAGTTCATGTACATGTGCTGGGCCTTGGCGCGGGCCAGGTCGCTGCCGTCCTCGAAGCCGTAGCGGGTGCGCAGCCACTGCAGGGCCTGCTCGCCCTTGACCGAGGTGGTGCCCTTCTCCAGCTTCAGCCCGGAGCCGTGCCCCTGGCTGTCCCGCGAGTGGATGTTGGCGTCCACGCAGACCGGCACCCCGCCGATGGCGTCGGCCATGGAGACCACGCCGGCGAAGTCGACCATCATGAAGTGGTCGATGTGGATGCCGGTGAGCTCCTGCCAGGTGGCCACCGTGCAGCCCGGGCCGCCGTGGCCGAGGCTCTGGTTGGTCATGACCCGGCCGTCGCTCTCCGGGTACACCTTGCCGTCGTCCGGGTCGGTGCACTTGGGGATCTTCACCAGGGTGTCGCGCGGCATGCTGACGACCGAGAGGTTGCTGCGGTCCGCGGACAGGTGCAGCAGCATCTGCACGTCCGCGAGCGGGGTGGAGCCGAAGGTCTCCTTGGCGCCGCCGAGCTCCTGGTTCTCCTTGCTGTCCCGGGCGTCGGAGCCGATCAGCAGGATGTTCAGCGGGGTCTGGCCCGCCGCGTTCGGTGTCGGCTCGGCGACCTTGTTGTCGCCCAGGTTCAGGTCGTCCTGCTCGATGTTGGAGTTCAGGTGCCGGTAGTAGAGGTAGCCGGTCCCGGCCGCCGCGAGTATCAGCACGGCGAGCGTCGCCGCCGACCATCTGAGCAGCCGGTGCTTGCGCGGCGCCCGGCGGCTGCCGTGCCCGCCGTCCCCTTCGGTCTCCGGCGCGACTTCCTGCACGCTGTATTGCGTTGTCAACGTTCCCGTCCTCCCCACCCACCCCACCGGACCCGCGGTCATGCCACGGGCCCGCCGCACGTCTTAGACATACGACGGGGCCGTGAGGTTGCCCTACAAACCTGTGCGAGACCTGGGCGCCGGCTCGCGGCCCCCCGTGGGTCTCAGCTCGCGCACTGCGCCTTGTCCGCGGTGGACTTCTCCACGTCCGGTGTCGCGGCCGTGGCGGTGTTGAGCTTCACGCCCGCGCCCTTGAAGTCCTTGCCGAGGGTGAGGGTCATGGCGGGCAGGCCCTGGGAGTTGATGACACTCTTGCCGGGCTTCAGCGCCGAGCCGGACAGTCCCATGATGTCCGCGAGGCGGCGGGCCTGGTCGGCCTGGTCGGGGTCGTACTCCAGGGTCGTCCTCGCGAGCGCCGTGTCGGCGTTGCCCGCGTTGTCGGACTTGGTCACGCCCGCCTCGGTCTGGAGGTAGGCCAGCTGCTGCTGCGCGCTGCCGGCGGCCGCACCGCCGTTGAGGATGCGCACCCGCACGTCGGAGGCGGCCGACCTGGTGCCCTTGAGCCGGGCCGCGACCGCCGCCTTCTCCTTCTTCTGCTGCGCCTTGACCTCGGTGAAGGAGACGTCGTTGTTGATGGCGTCGACGACCTGCGGAGCCCTCGACTCGTCCACGACCACCGTCACCGGGGTCGGTTCGGCCGGGTTGTCCTTCACCGGGATCGTCATGAAGCTGATGTTCTTCGTCGGCACCTTCTTCAGCTCCAGGGCGATGTCCTTGAGCGTGCCGACCTTGCCGATCGCCTCGTCCACGGTGAGGGCGTTGGTCGCGGCCTCCGCCAGCTTCAGCAGCTTGGCGGGGCTGGTGAGGGTGTCGCCGGAGGTCATCTTGCGCATCAGCGAGCCCATGAACTGCTGCTGCACCTTGATCCGGTCCAGGTCGCCCTCGTTGCCGAAGGCGTGCCGGGTGCGCACGAAGGCGAGGGCCTGCTCGCCCTCCACCGTCGACTTGCCCGCGGGCAGGTCGAGCTTGGACTGCTTGTCCTTGACGGCGTTCTCCACACAGACCTCGACCCCGCCCACCGCGGAGGTCAGGGTCTTCACGGCGTTGAAGTCGGCCATCACGAAGTGGTCGGGCTTGATCCCGAGGGCCGCGTCGACCGTGCGCATCGTGCAGCCCGCGTCCCGGCCGCTCTCCCCGAGGCTCCGGTTGAAGCGGACGCCGTCCTGTCCCGCGACGACCGACGAGGAGCCGTCCTCCTGCTTGGTCTCGCAGTCCGGGATGTCGACGATCAGGTCGCGCGGGATGCTGAGCGCGGTCGCGTTCGTCCGGTCCTTGGAGACGTGCAGCAGGATGTTGGTGTCGGCGTGGCCCACGCTGCCCGCGTCGCCGTAGCCCTCGTTGCCCGCGCCGGTGCGCTTGTCGGTGCCGATGATGAGGATGTTGAAGGCCTCGTCCTTGCTGAAGCTGCTCGCGGCCGCGTCGCCGACGTCGGTGGTGCCGACGTTGCCTTCGAGGTGCTTGAGGTAGAACCAGCCCGTGGTGGCGCCGGCGACCAGGACGAACGCCATCGTGCCGCCGGTCCACAGCACGGCTTTCTTCGCCTTCGACTTCTGCTTGACCGGGCGGCGTCCGCGCCGCCCCGGCAGCGGCTCCTCGGGCGGTGCGCCCCGGCGCCTGCGCGGCGGCGGGACGTCCCGGCCGGGGGCCACGGGGGTCGTCGTACGACCACGCGGCGCTCCCGGCCGGCTCGACGAGGGGGCGGACCTGCGGGGACCGGGCACGGCCGACTGCGGTGCGGAAGGGGTCAGTCGCAGTTCGTATTCACCGGTGTTCGGATTGAGCACCCACTGGTCTGCGGGGTCGACGTCGTCCGCCCGCCCACGGCCTTGTGCGTCCACGTTGTCCGAATCCTCCGTCAGGGCCACGCGGCGATCGCTGGATCGCTCACACTATCCGCCCGATCGCGCCTTGAGCGACGTGAGTTGTTCCCGTGCCGATTCTGTGAGCTTGTACGTACGCCAGGAGCGCTCCGTTCGACTACCAGCGGTACACCGAGTACACGTCCATGCACTGTCCGGTGTCCGAGCCGTTGATGGCGTCCGCGTTGCCGGGCACGTCACCGGCCCTGGCCTCGGCCACCTTCGGATACGCCGTGCCCTCGCGCCAGTCGGCGCCCACGACGAGCGTGACCCCGGACACATCGGTCGACTTCTTCACCGAACTCATGGGGATGCCAAGGGACTTGGCGACGCGCTGGGCGTCTCCCTGCAACTCGGCGCTCGGGTAGCGCACAACGGTCCGCTCCTCGGAGAGCCCGTTCGTCGCGTCCTTGGACGCCCGCGAGAAACCTTTTTGCACGAGCTCGGCGGCGATCGCGCCGGCCCGTCCGCTCACCGGCCCGAGCGTGGAGGTGGCCGTCGCGTTCCGGACCAGGACACCGATCTCGCCGTCCGGGGCGGACGGGGCCTTCGTGGCCACGGTGGTCTTCTTCCCGCCCGAGGACGCCTTGCCGTTCTTGTCGAGGGCCACGTCGTCGCGGAGCATCTCCCACAGCCTGTCCGCGTTCGCGCCGTCGGGGACCACGTGGTCCCTGTTGCGCGGGTCCTCCACGTTCGGCATCGTCACCGAGGTGATGCGGTCCGGCGGCACCGACTTGAGCTGCATGCCCAGGTCGTAGAGGTCCTTGACCGAGCCGATCTCCTCGGACACCTGGAGGGACTTCGTGGCCGCCTCGGCGAGGCCCATCAGCCGCGGGGTGTCGGTGAAGACGTTCTGCCCCTTCAGCGTGCGGATCATCGAGTTCAGGTACATGTGCTGGGCCCGGGCCCGCATCAGGTCGCTGCCCCAGGCGTGCCGGGTGCGCAGCCACTGCAGGGCCTGCTTGCCCTTGACCTTGTGCGTGCCCTTCGTCATCTTCAGCCCGGAGCCGCCGGGCACGGCGGCCGTCGGCCGGTCCCACACGTTCTGCCTCACGCAGACGGAGACCCCGCCGATGGCGTCCGCCATCCGCACCACGCCCGAGAAGTCGATGGTCATCCAGTGGTCGATGTAGACCCCGGTGAGGTTCTGCCAGGTGGCGAGCGTGCAGCCGGCTCCGCCGCGGGCCAGGGAGGTGTTGATGATGTCCGTGGTCGCCTCGTACGTCTTCCCGGTCTCCGGGTCCGTGCACTGGGGGATGTCGACCCGGGTGTCGCGCGGGATGGTCACCATCGCCGCGCTCTTGCGGTCCGCGGAGAGGTGGATGAGCATCTGCACATCGCCCAGCGGCGGGTTGCCGCGGTTGTCCCTGCTGCCGCCCAGTTCGACGTTCTCGTCGGAGTTACGGCTGTCCGAGCCGATCAGCAGGATGTTGAGGGGCGTCTGCCCGGCCGCGTTGGCCTCGGTCTTCTTCGCCTTGGAGTCGCCGCTGCTGCGCTCGCCCTTGCGGATGTTGCCGTTGAGGTGCTGGTAGTAGAGGTATCCGGCGCCGGCCGTGCCGAGTATCAGCACCGCGAGCGTGGTCGCCGACCACCGCAGCACCCGGTGCCTGCGTTTGCCGCGCCGCCGCCCGTGCCGCCCGCCGTCCCCGCTCCCGGACCCGCCGTCGCCGCCCCCGCCGGCGTTCCGCGCTCGTGGAGCGGGCCGGGAAGCCGGCCGCGCCCCCTCCTCGTGCACACCGCTGTACGCCATCCCCTGTCTCCCCACCCTCACGCCGAACCAACGAAAAGACCTGCCGTACGACTGGTTAGACGCACGACAGGCCCCTCAGGTCACCTCACTTGGCGCACTCGACCTTGTCGGCCGTGGACTGCTGCACCCCCTCCGGTGCCTTCGTGGCCGTGGTGAAGGAGACCCCGGCGCCCTTGAAGTCCTTGCCCAGGGTCAGCGTCATGGTGGGCAGGCCCTGGGAGTTGGTGACGCTCTTGCCGGGCTTCAGCTGCGCCCCGGACAGGCCCAGGATGTCCGCGAGGCGGCGGGCCTGGTCGGCCTGGTCGGGGGCGTACTCCAGGGTCGTCTTCGCCAGCGACGTGCCCGCGTTGCCCGCGTTCTCCGACTTCAGTACGCCCTCCTCGTTCTGGAGGTACTCCAGCTCGGCCTGCGCGCTGCCCGCCGCCGCACCACCGTTGAGGATGCGCACCCGCACCTCGGACGCCGCCGACTTGGTGCCCTTGAGCCGGGCCGCCTCCTCGGCCGCCTGGGCGCTCTTGGAGGCGCTCGCCTTCTTCTTGACCTCGGTGAACGACACGTCGTTCTTGATCATGTCGAAGACCGTGGGAGCCGTGGCGTCGTTGAGGACGACCGTCGCCTTCACCTTCTCCGCCGGGTTGTCGACGACCGGCACGGTGGTGAACGTCAGGTTCTTCACATTGAGCTTGCCCAGCTCCAGGCCGAGGTCCTTCAGCTTGCCGATGCTGTCGAGCTGCGAGTCGACGGTCAGCGCCTTGGTGCCCGCCTCGGCCAGCTTCAGCATCTTCGCCGGGTTGGTGAGCGTGTCGTTCGACTTCAGCTTGCGCATCAGCGCGCTCAGGAACTGCTGCTGGAGCCCGATCCGGCTCAGGTCGCCGCCGAAGCCGACCGAGTGCCGGGTGCGTACGAAGGCGAGGGCCTGCTCGCCCGAGATGGTGTGCGTGCCCTTGGACAGCTTGAGCTTGGAGTCCTCGTCGTCGATGTCCTTGCCCAGGCAGACCTCGACGCCGCCGACCGCCGTGGTCAGCGTCTTGACGGCGTTGAAGTCGGCCACCATGAAGTTGTCGGCCTGGATGCCGGTGAGCTCGGTCACGGTGCGCACGGTGCAGCTGGGCGTGCGCTCGTCCTGACCGAGGCTGGTGTTGAAGCGGACGTTCTCCGAGCCCGGGATGACCTTGGTGGTGCCGTCGTCCTGCGTGGTCGGGCAGTCCGGCACGTCCACGATCAGGTCGCGCGGGATGCTGAGCGCGGTCGCGTTGCTGCGGTCCTTGGAGACGTGCAGCAGGATCGTGGTGTCCGCGTGCCCGACGCTGTTCTTGTCGCCGTAGCTGTCGTTGCCCTTGCCGGTGCGTTTGTCGGTGCCGATCAGCAGGATGTTGATCGCCTTGTCCGACTGGAAGCCGCCGGTGCTCGCGCCGTCGTCGGAGACGGAGGTGATGTTCCCGTTGAGGTGGCGGATGTAGAGGTAACCGCCGCCCGCGGCCGCGATCAGTACGAAGGCCATCGTGCCGCCGGTCCACAGCAGCGCCTTCTTCGCCGTCGACTTCTTCTTGACGGGCCGGCGTCCGCGCCGCCCCGGCAGCGGCTCCTCGGGCGGTGCGCCCCGGCGCCTGCGCGGCGGCGGCACGCCATGGCCGGGGGCCACGGGAGCGGCCGTACGGCCGGCGGGCGCGCCCGCCCTGCTGGGGGAGGGCGCGGATCTACGGGGACCGGGAACACCCGACTGCGGTGCGGAAGGGGTCAGTCGCAGTTCGTATTCACCGGTGTGCGGGTTGAGTACCCACTGGTCGGCGGGGTCGATTTCGCCCGCCCGCCCACGGCCTTGTGCGTCCACGGTTGCTGAATCCTCCGTCGGCCGGATGCACCGGATCGCTCACACTAGCCGTCCGATTCGCCGACAGGTTACGGCGGTGACGTATTCCACGTCCCTACAACCGGGCAATCCGCCCATTTGCCCGGACGCCGCTTCACTGCCTTGGGAAACGCTTTACCCGCAGGTGTCCTCGGCGGCCGTGTTGCCGCGGAAGGCGGGGACGTCACCGCCGTTCTCGCTTTCTCCACGAGGTTCTTCGTCGTGAGAATGTTCTGAAACCTTCGGGGCTTTCCGCGTCACCTTCACCGGCGCGTCCTTGCGCAACCGTTCGAAAAGCCGCCGGGCCTCCGGTTCGACGAGTTGATCACGATTGGCGTCGTAGACGTACGACTCCCGCGGCACGGTGAGGAATTGCACCCGCCCCGTGGGGATGTGCCGCAGTCCGCGCACGAGCTCGTACAGCCCGCGCAGACTCGCCAGAGCGGGATCGGTGGTGAGCGAGGAAGTCGCCGCGTCCAGCACGGGATAGAGCTTCACCGGATTCAGCAGTACGTCATTGCTCTGCACCTTGTTGACGAGTGCACCGAGAAAGCGCTGCTGGCGGTCCATCCGGTCGGTGTCGCTGCCGTTGCCGAGGGACTTGCGGGCCCGCACATAGCCGAGCGCCTCCTCGCCGTTCAGCGTCACCCGGCCCGCCGGCAGCCGCAGCTTGGCCGCCTTGTCGTCGATCGGTTCGGCGAGGCAGACCTGCACCCCGTCGACGGCGTCCACCATGTCCTTGAAGCCATGGAAGTCGACGACCATGTGATGGTCCACGCGAATGTTCGTGAGTTTCTCGACGGTCCGGATCGTGCAGGCCGAACCGCCCCTCTGGAAGGCGTAGTTGAACATCGCGAACATGGGCTCGCCGCGGGTGCCGTCCCGTCCGAGGCAGGCCGGCACGTCCACCATCAGGTCCCGCGGCAGCGACACGGCCGTAGCGGTGCGCCGCCCGGCGGACAGGTGCAGCAGGATCGTGGTGTCCGACCGCTCGGTCCCGGAGTCCCGCCCGTACCGTGCGTTCCCGTCGCCCGACCGGGAGTCGGACCCGATCAGCAGGATGTTCTGAGCGCCCTTGACGAGCGAGGTCGGCCGGTCCTTCTCGTACCGGGCGAGCTCCGCGGCGGCGGCCTCGTCCGCGGTGATGTTCCCGTCCAGTTTGGCGTACACGGCCCATCCGGCGCCGCCCGCGACGAGGACGACCACCCCGACCCCGAGCCCGACACCGCCCAGCCGACGCCGCCTGCGCCGCCGTATGAGCCCCTCCCCATGGGCCGACGCCCCGAGTCCGGGCCCGAGGGCGCGAGCACTGTCGGTCATGGCCGGCCCACCCCTCCTGGCGTAAGAATCCGTACACCCGACCATGCCGCGAACCGGTGGGGAGGGGGGCCCGGTATTGGGCCGTGTGGGTGAGGGGGTGGGGTGGTGGCTGCGGGTTCTGTGCGGGTGGCCGCAGGGGCTTTGCGTCTGGCGTGGGCGCTGTTCGGACCCCCGCAGCGGCAAAGGATCCGCGCGAGAAGCCGTGGCAGCAGGCCCGCATCCGGTGGGAGCGCTGCACGAGCCCCCACCGGACCGAGAGGGGCCGCCGCAGGCACATCAGGGGCGCGGGGAACTGCGCGACCAGCCACGACGGACCCGCACCTGGGCAGCCGTGGCGCTTCGCTTCCCGCGAGGTCTGTGCGGGGGGCCGTAGTGGTCGTGTGTCTGGCGTGGGGTGGCCGCAGCGGTCTCGGGCCGGGGCGCGGGTCTGTACGACAGACCGCAGCAGCCCGCATCCGGCGGGGGTCCGTGCGGGCGGCCGTGGGGTTCCGTTCCCGGCGTGAGGTCTGCGCGGCGCGGCCACGGTGGTCGAGCGTGGTGTGGGAGCGCCCGCAGCGGCAAGAGACCCGGCGCGAGTCTGCGCGACAGCCCACAGTGCCTCCCCCCGGCATGGGCGGCGTCTGCACGAGGAGTCGCAGCAACCCCGGCTCCGGTGCGGGAGTCTGACGACGTGCTGCTGTGGCTCTGCTCCCTGCGCGTCTGCGCGACAACCGGGAGCGGGCCGCCCTGGCGCGGCATGCCGCTGTGGCCCGCGCCCGGCCCGGAGCCGTTTCGGCAAGACCTGGCAACAGCGTCCGCGCCGCCGGCGCAGGGGCCGCCCGGCAAGCCCCAGTGGCAGCCCCGGCACGGAACCTGCCGGGCAGGCCGTGGTCGGCGGATCCGCCCGAGCGGGCCGCCCCGGCGCGGCATGCCGCTGTGGTCCGCGCCCGGCCCGGAGCCGTTTCGGCAAGACCTGGCAACAGCGTCCGCGCCGCCGGCGCAGGGGCCGCCCGGCAAGCCCCAGTGGCAGCCCCGGCACGGAACCTGCCCGGCAGGCCGTGGTCGGCGGATCCGCCCGAGCGGGCCGCCCCGGCGCGGCATGCCGCTGTGGCCCGCGCCCGGCCCGGAGCCGTTTCGGCAAGTCCCGGCAACAGCGTCCGCGCCGCCGGTGCAGGGTCCGCCCGGCACCCCCCAGTGACAGCCCCCGGCGCGGGACCCGTCCGGCAGGCCGTGATTGGCGGATCCGCCCGAGCGGGCCATTCGGTCAGCGGTGTGTGGCTGTGACCCGTTCCGTTTCGATCCGTTGGGCGAGTGCGTCCTCGCTCAGGTGTTCCAGGTGGCGGCACAGCACCACGGACCCTCCCGTGGCGAGCGGCCCGTACAGCCCGGCGCACAGCCCGTCCCACGTGTCGTACGGCAGGGCGGACAGCACCCGGTCCCCGGTCCCCTCCGCCCGGGCCCGCTCGACGAGCTCCGCCCCGCTGAACTCGCGCCCGGCGACGACCAGCGCGGGCTCGTCCGGATCCACCGGAGCGAACGGCACGAACCGGTCCCCCTGACCCGGCACCTCCACGGCGTAGTCGACGAACCCCTGCGGCGGCTGCGGGAACCGCCCGCCCAGCGGCCGCAGCGCCAGCGCCACCCGCTCCCCGGAGCACGCCCGAGCGGCCTCCAGCGTGTCCGGCCCGCTCACGACCACGTCGGCCGCGGCCGGATCGCCGCCCATGTCCGCGACCACCCCCACCGACGCGCACGCCAGCAGCCACACCGCCGTCTGCCAGTGCGCGGGCAGCAGCAGCGTCACCCGGTCACCGGGCGCCACGGCGAGGTCGCCCTGGAGGAGGTTCGAGGTCTTGGCCACCCAATTGGCGAAGGTGGCCACGGACAATTCGACACGTTCGCCCGTGGCATCGTCGTAGAAGGTCACCAGGGGGCGTCCGGGATCCGCGGCGAGCGCGGAACGCAGCAGGTCGGCAGGGGTGCGATCAGTGGCGTTCACCCGCGAAAGCGTACGCGGGCGCGCGGCCCGGCACCTCCGCGCGGGGCCACCGGTTCGGCGCAACGGCACCCGACGGCCCGTCAGTTCCCCGATGGACAGATTTATATGACTATGTCCAGGATCGGGAGCATGCGTGGACTCCTTGCTTCCGCGGTCGGCGTCACCTGCGCGGCCGCCCTCGCCCTTCCCCTCACCTCACCCGCGCTCGCGGCGAGACCGGCGTCTCCGGCGTCTCCGGCAGCCCCGGCGGCCGCCGGCCCGGCTGCCGTGAGACCGGCGCCGGGCGCGGAAGTCCTCGGGGGCACCCAGTCGCTGCCCCTCGCGCCCCTCGCCTCCCGCGACCGCACCCTCGCCCCGGTCGCCGAACAGGGCCTGCCCCGCCGGGACGTACGGCGCTTCTCCCTCGTGGGCGTGATCTGGGACGACCCGGACACCGTGCTGCACGGCCGCGTCCAGGTCCGCACCCGCGCGGTCGGCGCCGACACCTGGTCAAGCTGGCAGGACCTGGAGACCCACAACGACGACGCCGCCGACCCCGGCACCGCCGAACGCACCTCCGGCCGCGTCCACGGCGCCACGGCACCGCTGTGGGTGGGCGACTCCGACGGGGTGGAGGTACGCGTCCGCGCCGAGGCCGACCGCAGGACCGAGGACACGGCCCGCGGCTCCCGTACGGCGACCATGACCGCCCCGCTTCCGACGGGGCTGCGTCTGGAACTCGTGGACCCGGGGGAGAGCGCGCCGGCGCCCGCCCGGCAGGGGAGCGCGGCGAGTGCGCCCCGGAACGCCGTCGCACCCCGCTCCGCGCCCACCGCCGAACCCGCCGCCGACCTCGCCGGGATGGACGCGGCCGCCGCCAACGCCGATCTCGCCGACCTCGACGCCACCGAGATCCCGGCGCTGGACCGGCAGCAGACCGAACAGGAGCTGTTCGCCCTGCGTGCGGGGCAGTTGACGGACCGGCAACGCGCGAAGCCGTACATCGGACCGCGCCCGCGCATCGTCACCCGGCGCGGCTGGGGCGCCGACGAGGGGCTGCGCGAGCGGAAGTTCGTCTACACGAAGAAGGTCAAGGCGGCCTTCGTCCACCACACGGCGTCCGGCAACGGGTACCGCTGTACGCAGGTGCCCTCGCTCATCCGTGGTATCTACCGGTACCACGTCAAGAGCATGGGCTGGCGGGACATCGGCTACAACTTCCTCGTCGACAAGTGCGGAAACATCTACGAGGGCCGGGCGGGCGGGGTGGCGAAGCCGGTCCTCGGCGCCCACACCCTCGGCTTCAACTCCAACAGCATGGGCATCGCCGTCCTCGGCAGCTACGGCTCCAAGAAGCCGCCCGCCGCCGTGACGAAGGCCGTCGCACGGATCGCCGCGTGGAAACTCGGGCTCCACGGCGCCAACCCCAAGGGGAAGACGTATCTGAAGTCGGGCGGTGGCAACCTCTATCCGAAGGGTAGGAAGGTACGGCTGAACGTGATCTCCGGCCACCGGGACGGCTTCGCCACGGAATGCCCCGGACGGCAGCTCTACCGCAAACTCGGATCCACCCGTACGACAGCCGCCCGTCTCCAGGGCCGCTGACGGTCGCTGAGGACCGAGGGGAGTACCGGGGAGAGCAGTACCCGGGAGAGCAGTAGCCGGGGACTTCGTACCACCCGTTTCACCGCCGTCGGGGGGCAGGCGCGAATGCCGCACGGCCGCCGAAGGTGCCGCACAACGGTCTGCATACACTGGCCGGTCGAAAGACAGTTCGGGCCGGTCCCGGCAGGAAGCGGAGACGACAGGTGACAGAAGCGATCCTCCTGGTCGGCGGCAAGGGCACGAGGCTGCGACCCCTCACGGTCCACACCCCCAAGCCCATGGTCCGCGCGGCCGGCGTCCCCTTCCTCACCCATCAGCTGGCCAGAGCCAGAGCGGCGGGCGTCGACCACATCGTCCTCGCCACGAGCTACCTCGCGGAGGTCTTCGAACCGCACTTCGGCGACGGTTCGTCCCTGGGGCTCCACCTCGAGTACGTCACCGAGGAGGAGCCCCTCGGCACGGGCGGCGCGATCCGCAACGTGGCCTCCCGGCTGCACTCCGCCCCCGACGACCCGGTCCTGATCTTCAACGGCGACATCCTGACGGGCCTCGACATCAGGGCCCTGGTCCGCACCCACGAGACCACGCACGCCGACGTCTCCCTCCACCTCACCAAGGTCACCGACCCCCGGGCCTACGGCCTGGTCCCCACCGACGGGACCGGCCGGGTCCTCGCCTTCCTGGAGAAACCCCAGACCCCCGAGGAGATCGTCACCGACCAGATCAACGCGGGGGCGTACGTCTTCCGCCGCTCGGTCATCGACACGATCCCGCAGGGCCGCCCGGTCTCGGTCGAACGCGAGACCTTCCCCGAACTCCTGTCGGCCGGCGCCCACCTCCAGGGCATGGTCGACTCGACGTACTGGCTGGACCTCGGCACCCCCGCCGCCTTCGTGCGCGGCTCCGCCGACCTGGTCCTGGGCCGGGCCCCCTCCCCGGCGGTCCCCGGCCGCTGCGGCGACCGCCTGATCCTCCCCACGGCGAGGGTCGCCCCCGACGCGAAGCTGACGGGCGGCACGGTGGTGGGAGAGGGCGCGTACGTCGCGGACGGCGCGCGGGTCTTCGGCTCCACCATCCTCCCGGGCGCGGTGATCGAACCGGGTGCCGTCATCACCGACTCCCTGATCGGCACCGGGGCCCGCGTCGGCGAACGCTCCGTCCTCACCGGCACGGTCATAGGCGACGGCGCGGTCATCGGCGCCGACAACGAACTGCGGGACGGCATGAGGATCTGGTGCGACGCCCGCATCCCGGCAGGAGCGGTCCGCTTCTCCTCGGACCAGTGACCCCAGTTCCCCACGGACCAGTGCCCCCAGCCCTCCCGGCACTTGCGCAGCCCTGGTCAAGCGAGGTCCTGCCCTCCAGGCGCTTGCGTAGCCCCGGTCAAGCGCGGTCCTGCCCTCCCGGCACTTGCGCAGCCCCGGTCCGCACACTCAGCCCCTCCGGCGTTTGAGGAGCGGGGGTCCGGGGGCGGAGCCCCCGGCAGCGGGGTCGAAGGGGCGGCAGCCCCTGGAGGAGGGACGGGTAGGGGCGGCGGGGGCGAAAAAAGCCCCCCGACCCCCACCCGTCACAACCTCCCGATGTCCCCCCGAGTCATCCGCGGCGCCCGCCGAGGAGGCGTACGCCCACTCAACAAGATCAACCGAGCCGCCCGATGCCGCTGCCCCGCATACGGCTCCAGCAACGACAACATCACCGCGTCATCCGCATCCCGGTCCCCCGCGAGCGCGAACCCCACGATCCCCGGCAGATGCAGATCCCCCACGGTCACCGCATCCGCCGCCCCATGACTCCGCTGCACCACCTCCGCCGAAGTCCACGGCCCCACCCCCGGCACCACCTCCAGCCGAGCCTGCGCCGCGGCCGGCGGCATCGAAACCGCCTCCTCCAGCCGCGCAGCGACCCGCACGCACCGCAGAATCGTCGAGGCCCGCTTGTTGTCGACCCCGGCCCGGTGCCACTCCCACGACGGAATCAACGCCCATGTCCGGGGCGAGGGCATCACCCACAACCGCCCGCCCGCCGCAGGCCCCGGCGCCGGCTCCCCGAACTTCCGCACCAGCAGCCGCCACGCCCGGTACGCCTCGTCCGTCGTGACCTTCTGCTCCAGCACGGAAGGGATCAACGACTCCAGCACCAGCCCGGTCCGCGTCAGCCGCAGCCCCGGCCGCCGATGCCAGGAGTGCGCCACGACCCGGTGCCGGGGCACGAAGGCGGAGGGATCGTCCGCGGCCCCGAGCATCTCCGGCAACTGCGACAGCAGCCACTCACCGCCCGGCCCCCACGCCTCGCCGCGCACCTCACCGCCGTACACGCACACCCGCAGGGTCCCGGGCCCGGCAGGCGTGCGGCTGGCCCGCCACACGGACCCGTCCGGCAGCGCCCGGAAGGTGGGATCCGCCGGCCCGCGCCGCAGCGCCCCGAGCACCAGCCCGAGTTCGACGGGCCACTGCGGCCGCCATGTGCGCACCAGCGGGGCCTCCACCCGCGCCGCCGCCTCCCGCCGCGCGGCGGGCACGACGACCTCCCCACCGCGCACGGTCGTACGCGTGGGCCTGGGGGCGAAACGTCCTGCCACGAGTGATGTCCTGGGGTACGAGAGAAACCGGTGGGGAGGCCCTACGAGACTAGACGCACCTCACCGCATCTCACCGCACCTCGATGAAGCTCCCGGCCTCCCGCTCGGGCCGGGGCCGGGACTCCTCCGCGGGATGCCCCACCGCCACGGCCCCCATCGGATCCCAGTCCTCCGGCAGCCCCAGCACCTCCCGCACCACGTCCCGGCAGAACATCGTGGACGACACCCACGCCGACCCCAGCCGCTCCCCGGCCAGCGCGACGAGGAAGTTCTGCACCCCGGCTCCCGCGGCGACCACGAACATCTCCCGCTCGGCCGCGTCCCGCCGCACGTCGCCGTACGTGTGCGACCCGTTCATCACGAGACACGGCACGACGAGATAGGGAGCGTTCCGCAGGACGTCCCCTCTGCGCACCCGCTTCGCGATGGACTCCTCCGACTTCCCGTCCCGCCGCAGATCGGCGATCCAGGCGTCCCGCATGGCGTCGAGGAGACGGGTCCGGGACTCGGCGGACTCCAGCAGCACGAACCGCCACGGCGTGGTGTGGTGCGGCGCGGGCGCGGTCACCGCGAGCGCCACCGCCCGCCGCACGGCCCCGGGGTCGACGGGCTCGTCGGTGAAGGCCCGTACGGTACGCCGCTGGGCCACCGCCTCCCGCACCGCCTCGGAGGTCCCCAGCCGGAACATGTCGTCGCGCGCGTGACGCACCATGGCCCGCGCCCCCTCCCCGTGCTCCCCGTCCACCACGTGCGCCAGCCCGCGCACCACGGCGACGGGCAGTCCGGCTGCCTTGCCCTTGACGAGATCACCGGCGGCGGCCAGCTCGTCGGCCGTCGCCACTACGGTCGCGCTCAGCGGATTGCCGTACGCGTCCGTCCCGCCCCGCAGATCGTCCAGCACCCGCACCCCGGCGGCGCCGATCGCGACATCGGTGAGCCCGGTGCGCCAGGGCCGCCCGAAGGTGTCGGTGACGACGACGCCGACGTCGACCCCGAGGGCGTCCCGCAGCCCGTCCCGGATCGCCCGCGCGGACGCGTCCGGGTCCTCGGGCAGCAGCAGCACGGTCCCCGAAGGGGTGTTGGAGGCGTCCACCCCGGCGGCGGCCATCACCAGCCCCTGCCGGTTCTCGACGATCCGGAGCGGGCCGCGCCGCGCCACGACCCGTACGGTCTCGGCGTCGATCGCGGCCTCCCGGTCGCCGGCCTCGACGGCCCGCCCCTCCGCCTTGGACACGATCTTCGAGGTGACGAGCAGGACGTCCCCGTCCGCCAGGCCGGGCTCGGCGGCGGCGATCATCTTGGCGAGGTCGTCCCCCCGCTGCACCTCGGGAAGACCGGGAACGGCCCAGACCCGGTAGCCGTCGGCAAGCATCCCGCTCAAGCTCCGCGCACCTCCTCCGCCAGCTCCAGCGCCTCCCGCGCCATCCGCGCGGTCGCGTCGAGGTCGGTCATCATCAGCGGTACGGCCCGGCAGCGGATGCCGGCCGACTCGACCCGCCCGACCGCGCCCTCGTCCACGGTGTCGACGAGCCAGCCGTCCAGCAGCCCCGAGCCGTAGTGCTCGGCGACCGCCGCGGCCGTGGACTCGACGCCGACCGCCGCGAGCACCTTGTCGGCCATGCCGCGCACGGGCGCGTCCCCGACGATGGGGGACAGCCCCACGACCGGCACCCCGGCCTCGGCGATCGCCTCGCGGATCCCGGGCACGGCCAGGATGGTGCCGACGGACACGACGGGGTTGGACGGCGGGAACAGCACGACGTCCGCCTCCGCGATCGCCTCCAGGACCCCCGGCGCCGGCTTGGCCTGCTCCGCTCCCACCGGCACCACCGCGTGGGCCGGCACGGACGCCCGCAGCCGCACCCAGTACTCCTGGAAGTGCACGGCCTTGCGCTCGCCGTCGATCTCGACCGCGACATGGGTCTCGACCCGGTCGTCGGTCATCGGGATCAGCCGCACGCCCGGCTTCCACCGGTCGCACAGTGCCTCGGTCACCGCGCTCAGCGGATACCCGGCACCGATCATCTGCGTCCGCACGATGTGTGTGGCGAAGTCCCGGTCCCCGAGCCCGAACCACTCGGGCCCGACGCCGTACGCCGCGAGCTCCTCCTTGAGGTGGAAGGTCTCGTCGGCCCGGCCCCATCCCTGTTCCTCGTTGATGCCGCCGCCGAGCGTGTACATCACCGTGTCCAGGTCGGGGCAGACCTTCAGCCCGAAGAGGTGGATGTCGTCCCCGGTGTTGCCGATGACCGTGATGTCCGCGTCCGGCGCGGCCTGCTTCAGACCACGCAGGAAACGGGCACCGCCGATGCCGCCTGCCAGAACCACGATTCGCATGGAAGCCAGTCTTGCAGGCGGGTACGACATCACGTCACGCGGTGACGACGTCGGCCTCGTCGTAGGTCTCGCGGGCGGTGCAGGCCGTGTGCATGGGCATCTCGGTCAGGCCCGGGTAGTAGACGTGCAGGCTCACCGCCGGTTCCAGCGCGTCGTTGACGACCTCGTGCACGTACCCCGGCGCGAACACCCGCTGCGCCCCCGCCGCCAGCGCGCGCGTGCCCCGCTCGGTCCGCTCGGTCAGCGCACCCTCCAGAACGGTGAGGACACCGGAGGACGGGCCGTGGTCGTGCAGGCCGCTGCCCTGTCCTGGCACCCAGGACAGCAGCCACACCTCGTAGCCGGGGCCGGTGCGCAGCCGGTGGTACCAGCGGCTCGTCGCGTCGTACTGGACCAGGTGGGCCCACTGCGAGCGGTCGGCCGCGATGGAGCGGGCCAGCCCGACGAACTCGGCGACGGTGGCCGGGTGCTCGCGGGGTGCCTGGAGGAGGTGCGGGACCTCGAGGAGGTCGCCGGCGATCTGGAGGTCGTTGTCGCTGTTCATGGGATGCGGTGGGTCCTCGGCGAAGAGTGGGGGCTGACTGGGTGTCGCGTACCGTCCGCCCGGATCACGGGAAGACAGGAATGCCCGGGTGCGGGCGGGGCACTAGCAGCCGAGTCACGGTGGACTCAGGAGCAGCCGGAGCGCGTTGGGCTCAACAGCTGGAACAGCAACAACAGCTACAGCGAGCGCGGGCAGCACCGTGGGACCCGGCCGTGCGGGTCGAGGTGAGTGCCAAGTTCGCGAGCATGCCCACAAGGACAGCGGCTCACACCTTCACTGTCAACTCGACACCCTGGAAGTGGGACATGTTTCACCTCATCCGGTCCATCTCCATGGTGAAAGGTTTGTTCAGGTGCGGACCGGGACACATGGCGCACAACCGGGCGCACGGGCCGTGAGTCCCTCGCGACTTCCCGGTGCGCGTACGGAACGAGTTCGAACTGATGGGCGTCCTTCCCCGTACAGGCCCGAAAGGCCTGGCGTGGTTCGGCAGCCCTCTCGGGTCTCATCTGCTTGTCAAGGTTTATGCCGATTTGAACACTTTCAGCAAGGCCTTGGTTCCGCAGAGTGAATAAGGGGCCCAATAGCAGATCTCGGCTTGACTCGCCCGGAGCAGCACACTTGTAATTTCACTCGTGTCGTTCAGCCGAAATCGGTAACGGCCGTCACACGGGGACGCGAAAGACAGACGAGGGGCGCACATGACCGAGACGGTGCAGCAACTGCTGGTCGACGACGCGGACGAGGAACTCGGCTGGCAGGAGCGCGCGCTGTGCGCCCAGACCGACCCCGAGTCCTTCTTCCCGGAGAAGGGCGGCTCCACCCGCGAGGCCAAGAAGGTCTGCCTCTCCTGCGAGGTCCGCTCCGAGTGCCTCGAGTACGCCCTCGCCAACGACGAGCGCTTCGGCATCTGGGGCGGCCTGTCGGAACGCGAACGCCGCAGGCTGAAGAAGGCCGCCGTCTGACCCGAGGCAGGCTCCACCGCACTTCTCGCACGCAACCGAACGGCCCGTCGCACCTGGTTGTCCACAGGCGGCGGGCCGCCGTCGTGCCCAGCCGATAGTGTGGGCGCTCGTCCGAGACGCCTCGTCGCCCCCTCAGGGCACAGGCGTCCACCGCAGTCCACCGAACCGGGGCCCGTACCTCGATGTCCGTGCACAGCCACACGGCAGCCCAAGACCACGCTGCCACTCCTGAGTTCCCGCGTCATGTGGTGACCGCGGTGCTCGTCTCCCACGACGGCGCCCGCTGGCTGCCCGACGCGCTCGCCGGGCTGCTCGGCCAGGAGCGCCCCGTGCAGTTCGCCGTGGCCGCCGACACCGGCAGCGCCGACGACTCCGCGCAACTGGTCACCGACGCCCTCGGCGCCGACCGGGTCCTGCACCTCGCCCGGCGCACCGGTTTCGGCCAGGCCGTCGAGGAGGCGAACCGCACCGCCCCGGTCCTCACGCCGGACGAGCTGCCGTACCTCAAGCGACCGAGCGGCTGGGACCCGGTCACGCGCACGTGGCGCGACGACGCCTACGACCTGCCGGAGCTGCCGCACGGCGAACCGGTCCAGTGGCTGTGGCTGCTGCACGACGACTGCGCCCCCGAACCCGACGCCCTGGCCCAGCTGCTGCGCGTCGTGGACAACGAACTGGAGCTCGGCCGCGACGACGTCGCCGTCGTGGGCCCCAAACTCCGCGGCTGGTACGACAAGCGGCAGCTCCTGGAGGTCGGCGTCTCCATCGCCAACTCCGGACGCCGCTGGACGGGCCTGGACCGCCGCGAACAGGACCAGGGCCAGCACGACCACGTCCGGTCCGTGCTGTCGGTGTCCACCGCCGGCATGCTGATCCGCCGCGACCTGTTCGAGCAGCTCGGCGGCTTCGACCGGCGCCTGCCCCTCATGCGGGACGACGTCGACCTGTGCTGGCGCGCCCAGGCCGCCGGCCACCGCGTCCTCATCGCTCCCGAGGCCGTCGTACGCCATGCCGAGGCGGCCTCCCGCGAGCGCCGCACCGTCGACTGCGCGGGCCGCACCACCGCGTCCCCGCACAAGGTCGACAAGGCCGGCGCCGCCTACACCCTGCTCGTCAACACCCGCACGGCCGCGCTGCCCTGGGTGCTGGTGCGCCTGGTCGTCGGCACCCTGCTGCGGACCGTCGCCTACCTCGTCGGCAAGGTCCCCGGACAGGCCCTCGACGAGATCCGCGGTCTCCTCGGCACCCTGCTGCGGCCCGAGCGGATCATCGCCGGGCGGAGCAGGCGCGGCAAGCCGGTCGTCGACAAGGACGAGCTCAGACAGTTGTTCCCGCCGCCCGGCGCGACCGTGCGGGCCACCGTGGAGCAGGTCGCGGGCAATCTCTTCGGCGGCTCCGACACCGAGGCCTCCACGGCGGGGCGCCACGGCGGCGGCATCGAGTCCGGGCCCGGCGGTGACGACGCGGAGTTCCTGGAGATCGAGCAGTTCGCCCGCCTCAAGCGCATCGCCCGCAAGCCGGGGCCGGTGCTCTTCCTGGTGCTGCTGCTGGTCGCCCTGGTCGCCTGCCGCAACCTCCTGGGCGGCGGCGCGCTCGCGGGCGGCGCCCTGCTGCCCGCCCCGGCCGACGCGAGCGAGCTGTGGGCGCG
The DNA here is from genome assembly GCF_029893805.1 of Streptomyces sp. SAI-135. Taxonomy (NCBI): domain Bacteria; kingdom Bacillati; phylum Actinomycetota; class Actinomycetes; order Kitasatosporales; family Streptomycetaceae; genus Streptomyces; species Streptomyces sp. SAI-135. Next base: position 3,860,257 of record NZ_JARXYP010000002.1, on the reverse strand, counting down.
CTACGCGGACGCGTGGCACGCCGTGGGCGCCGGCGGTACCCCCTCCGCGCCGCCGTACCTGGCGATCATCGCCGCGCTGTCCTCGGTGCTGTTCGGCTCGACCGGGCTCGCCCTGACGGTCCTGATGGTCTGCTCGGTGCCGCTGGCCGGACTCACGGCGTACTTCGCCTCCCGCCCGCTCGTCGAGTCCCGCCTCCTGCGCGCCTGGGCGGCCGTCGTCTACGCCTTCCTGCCCGCCGCCACCGGCGCCCTCGCCGGCGGCCGCGTCGGCACCGCCGTCCTCGCCGTCCTGCTGCCGCTCATCGCGCGCGCGGGCGTCGCGGCCGCCGGGCTGGCGAACAGCACGGGCGCGCGTGGCAGTTGGCGCGCCACCTGGGCGTTCGCCCTCCTGCTCACGATCACCACCGCGTTCACACCGATCATCTGGCCGATCACGCTGCTGCTCGGCATCGGCCTGCTGGTGGTGCGCCGCACCGACATCACCGCCTACGGCCTGCGCTTCCTGGCCCAGTTCGGCACCCCCCTGCTGGTCCTCGCGCCCTGGTCGCTCACGCTCCTCCCGTTCGGCTTCTTCGAGCAGGCGGGCCTGGAGTACGGCTCCTCGACCGCCTCCGCCCTCGACCTGCTCGGCGCGAGCCCCGGCGGACCCGGCACCGTCGACGGGCTGATGCTCATCGGAGTGGTGCTGGCCGCGCTGGCCGCCCTGCTGCGCACCGAGCGGCAGTTCGGCATCTGGACGGCCTGGGCGGTGGCCCTGGTGGGCCTCGTCTTCGCGGTCCTATCCAACGACTCGACCTGGGCGGGCCCCGCCACCCTCGTCTACGGCCTGGCCCTGCTGGCAGCGGCCGTCCTCGGCGCCGACGGGGCACGCGCGCGTGTGGCCGAGCAGAGCTTCGGCTGGCGCCAGCCGGTCGCCGCCCTGATCGCCTTCGCCTCCGCCGCCGGCCCGCTGCTCGTCGCCGCGGGCTGGATGATCGGCGGCGCCGACGGACCGCTGGAGCGCCGCGACCCCGTACAGGTGCCCGCGTTCGTCGCCGAGGAGAGCGGCACCCGCGACCAGGCCCGCACCCTCGTCCTCGACAGCGACTCCGCCGCCCACGTCGGCTACATGCTGGTCCGCGGCTCCGGTGCCCGCCTCGGCGACGCCGAACTCGCCGCGGCCGACGGGGAGAACGACAAGCTGGACAAGGTCGTCGCCAACCTCGTCGCCGGCTCCGGCGCCGACCAGGCGAACCAGCTCGGCGGTTTCGCCGTGCGCTACGTCCTCGTCCACAAGGGCGCGCCCCGCGAGGTCACGCGCGTGCTCGACGCCACTCCCGGCCTGACCCGGCTCAGCCAGCAGGACGGCAGCGGGCTGTGGCGGGTGGACCAGGAGGTCGCGCGCGCGACGATCGTCGCGAAGTCCGGCTCCGGCACCGCGACACCCGTCGCCGCCGGACCCGTCGACATCAGCACCACGATCCCGTCCGGCGCCGACGGCCGGATCCTGCGCCTCGCCGACACCGCCGACGAGGGCTGGACGGCCACCCTGGACGGCAAGCCGCTGACGCCCACCACGGTCGACGGCTGGGCCCAGGGCTTCGAACTGCCCACCTCGGGCGGCAAGCTGGACGTCACCTTCGACGATCCCTTCACCCACACCCTGTGGCTGTGGATCCAGGGCTTCCTCGCCGTCGTCCTCGTCGTGATGGCCCTGCCCGGCCGCCGCCGCGACGTCGACGACGACCTCCCCGAGGAGCCGGCCGTCCCCGCCCAGCCGGTGGCGGGCGAGGGCCGCCGTGCCCGCCGGCTGCGTGCCCAGGCCGAGGCCGAGGCCGAGGAGGGCGCCGCGCCCGAGGGCTTCCCCGCTCCTCCGCAGGAGGCCCCCGCCGCCGTCCCGCAGCAGCAGTCCTACGGCGACTGGGACGCCCCGAGCCACGCGAGCGCCGAGTACGGCACCTACGCCGGCGACCAGTACCAGAACACCCAGCAGTACGCGGCGGGCGGCTACGACCAGCAGCCGTACCAGGCGGACCCGTACCAGGGCGGCCAGTACGACCCGTACGCCTACGGCGGGCAGCACCAGCAGGCGCCGTACGACCAGACGTACGGCGGCCAGTACGAGCAACAGCAGTACGACCAGGGCTACGACCCCGCGTACGACCCGGCGCAGCAGCACCCGGGTGCCCCCGGCAGCGAGCGCCCCGACGGGAGTCAGCAGTGAACCGCACCACCGTGTCCCTCATCGCCGGCACCGCCGCGCTAGCCGCCGTCACCGGGTTCGCCACCCTCAGCTCACCGGAGGCCGCCGGCACCGCCAGGACGGCCGCCGAGCTGCCCGTGGAGCGCACCAGCCTGCTGTGCCCCTCGCCCAGCACCTCAGACATAGCGGAGACCTCGTACACGTCCTTCACGCCCGTCACCAAGGACGCGGGCAGCGGCGGCAAGGCCGAACTCCAGGCGGCCACCGAGGAGTCCGACGGCAAGAGCAAGGGCAAGGGCAAGAAGGCCGCGAAGCCGGTCCTGGAACCCGAGCAGCCCGGGAAGCCCGCCACCGGTGACACCTCCGGCGGCGACGCCCCGGCCCTGGTCGGCACCGCCGAGGGACAGTTCGCGCCCGGCTGGACCGTCCAGGAGACCACCGAGGTCGCCGCGGGCTCCGGCCGCGGGCTCCAGGGCGTCAACTGCTCCGCGCCCGACACGGAGTTCTGGTTCCCGGGCGTGAGCACGGCCGCCGACCGCACCGACTACGTCCATCTGACCAACCCCGACGACTCCGCCGCCGTCGTCGACATCGAGCTCTACGGCAAGGACGGCGCCCTGGACTCCACGCTGGGGGAGGGCATCACCGTCGGGCCGCACTCCAGCGACCCGATCCTGCTGTCCACCCTCACCGAGGAGAAGCAGGAGAACCTCACCGTCCATGTCAACGTCCGCAGCGGGCGCGTGGGCGCGGCCGTGCAGGCGCTGGACGACAAGCTCGGCGGTGACTGGCTGGCCGCCTCCACGGATCCGTCCGGCAGCCTGGTGCTGCCCGGCATCCCCAAGGACGCCACCGCCGTGCGCCTGGTCGCCTTCACGCCCGGCGACTCCGATGCCGACCTGAAGGTGCAGCTCGCGTCCCCGTCCGGCCTGATCACCCCCGCGGGCAGCGAGACGCTGCACGTGAAGGCGGGCATGACGGCCTCGGCCGACCTCGGTGACGTCACGCGCGGGGAGGCCGGTTCGCTGGTCCTGACCCCCACCGACACCTCCGTACCGGTGGTCGCCGCCCTGCGGGTCGTCCGCGGCAAGGGCGACGACCAGGAGACGGCCTTCATCCCCGCCACGCGCCCCCTCGGCACGCGCGCGACCGTCGCCGACAACAGCGCGAAGGGCACCACGCTCTCCCTGACCGCCCCCACGCGCGGGGCCACCGTCAAGGTCACGGCCTCGGCGGGCAGCGAGGGCGGCGAGGCCCTTTCGAAGACGTTCACCCTCAAGGCGGGCACCACGCAGAACGTGGAGGCCCCGGTCCCGACCGGCCTCAAGGGCACGTACGCCCTCACGGTGGAGCACGTCTCGGGCGGCCCCGTCTACGGCGCCCGCACCCTGGCGGCGACGGAGGACGGCGTCCCTGGCTTCACCATCCAGACCCTCCCCGACGACCGGGGCATGGTGGCCGTGCCGGAGGCGGACCAGGACCTGTCGGTGCTGCAGAAGTAGCCCGGGACGGTCCGCGGGCGGTTCAGTCCTCGCCGTACCGCGGATCGACCGTCTCGGGAGTGAGCCCCAGCAGCTCCGCCACCTGTTCCACGACGATCTCGTGCACCAGCGCCGCCCGCTCGTCGCGCCCCTTGGTGCGGATCTCCACCGGACGCCGGTAGACGACCACGCGCGCGGGACGTCCCTCCCGCGCGGGAATCGTCCCGCCGAGCGGCACCGCCTCGTCGTTCCAGGACCGCCCGTCCAGCCGGGGGACCTCGAGGACCAGGAAATCGATGTCGGCGAGCTGCGGCCAGCGCCGCTCCAGGCGCTCCACGGAGTCCTGCACCAGGTCCGCGAACGCCTCGGCCCGGCTCGCGGCGAGCGGCACCTGCGGTGGGGCGATCGGGCCGCGCATGCCTCGTCCGTGGCGATCACGGCGGCGGGGCCCGGGGCCGGTGGCGCGGGGCGGTACGGGGTTGTCCATCACTGGTGAAGGGTAATCCTCGCCGCACTCCCGCGCCCGGCCCCCACGCGGTACCCCGGGCCCGGTCCGAAACGACGTACGGCCGCCTCGTACGGCGTGTCGGCGGTTGACCATTCCAGCCAAGGTTGGGCTCGAATCCGTATCTCTCCGAGACCGTCGGTCGTAGGGCAATTGACATGATTTGTACCGAGTGATGACCGGATTCAGGTCTGTTCTACCCCTCGAAATCGGATGTCCGCGCAGGTCACGGCGGTGGGATCGGAGTGGCGTGTGGGGCGTTTCACAGCACGACACGGGGGAGTGACCTGGGGGAGAGTCGTCGCGGCCCGCTCAAGAGTGCGGTACCGTCCAACGTCGTGAGCCCTGTACGTCGCTGTTCGCGCACCGCTTGCGGCCGTCCCGCCGTCGCGACGCTGACGTACGTCTACGCCGACTCGACCGCGGTCCTCGGCCCGCTCGCCACCTACGCCGAACCCCACTGCTACGACCTGTGCGCCGAGCATTCCGAGCGCCTCACCGCCCCGCGCGGCTGGGAGGTCGTCCGGCTCCTGGACGGCTCGGCCCCCGCCCGGCCCAGCGGGGACGACCTGGAAGCGCTTGCCAACGCCGTGCGCGAGGCGGCCCGTCCGCAGGAGCGTGCCGCCGAGGCCGGCGGGGCCCGGCGGGCCGACCCGATGGAGGTCGCGCGCCGCGGACACCTCCGGGTGCTGCGCTCGCCGGACAACTGAGCCGTCTCGCCTGTCACTTGTGTACGTGTTCCACCGACTGACGCACACCCATTGACGGGTGCTTGGCGCGGACACGACCATTCCGTAAGCCGAAGTGAGAAATCGCTTTCCGCATGACGGAATCGGGGAGGCGCCCGTGTACGTCCAGGAACTCGAACCCGTCGCCGACTCGCTCGGGCTGTCCGCCCTCGTCGCGGCCCTGCCCCTGGTGATCGTCCTCGTCCTGCTCGGCGGCGTCCGCATGAAGGCGCATCTGGCGGGCCTCACCGGCCTCCTGGCGGCCGCTCTGGTCGCCTGGCTCGCCTACGGCATGCCACTGGGCCAGACCCTCTCCAGCGCCGCCCAGGGGGCCGCCTTCGGCCTCTTCCCCATCCTGTGGATCGTCGTCAACGCCCTGTGGGTGTACCGGATGACGGTCCGCACCCGGCACTTCGACATCCTGCGCCGCTCCTTCGGACGGCTCTCCGACGATCCGCGCATCCAGGCCCTCGTCGTCGCCTTCTGCTTCGGCGCGCTCCTGGAGGCGCTCGCCGGGTTCGGCGCACCGGTCGCCATCTGCTCGGTCATGCTCGTCGCCCTCGGCTTCGACCCGGTGCGCGCGGCCGTCGTGGCGCTGGTCGCCAACACCGCGCCGGTCGCCTTCGGCGCCATGGGCACACCGGTGGTGACACTCGCTCAGGTCACCGGGCTGCCACTGGACGACGTGGCGTCCGTGGTGGGACGTCAGACGCCCCTGCTGGCCCTCGTGGTGCCGCTGGTGCTGGTCTTCCTGGTCGACGGCAAACGGGGCCTGCGCGAGACCTGGGTGCCCGCGCTGGTCTGCGGAGTCGCCTTCGCCGTCGCCCAGTTCGCGGCCTCCAACTACCTCTCCGCCCAACTGGCCGACATCGGCGCCGCCCTGGCCGGGGCGGGCGCCCTGGTCGCCGTGCCACGCGCACGCGTGGCGGCCGACGAGTCCGTACGCGCGTCCGTGCTGACCGGCGCGCGCAGCGAGGACCTCGACGAGACCGACCCGCGCGGCGAAGTCCTGCGCGCCTACTCGCCGTACGCCCTGATCGTCGTGATCTTCTCCGTCGCCCAGATCCCGGCCGTCAAGGACTGGCTGGCGAAGGCGACCCGGACGTACGACTGGCCCTTCCTGAACGTCGTGGACCCCGACGGCGATCCGGTCGGCGGCAACGTCTTCACCTGGCCCGTCGTCTCCACCGGCGGCACCCTCGTGCTGATCGCCGGCATCCTCACGGCCCTCGTGCTCGGCGTGCACGCGCGCGTGGCGGTCCGTGAATGGGCCGCGACCGTGCATGAGTTGCGGTTCGCGATCCTGACCGTGACGTCCGTGCTGGCGCTCGCCTACGTCATGAACCTCTCCGGACAGGCCGCCACCATCGGCCACTTCGTGGCGGCGGCGGGAGCGGGCCTCGCCTTCCTGTCGCCGGTCCTGGGCTGGTTCGGGGTGGCCGTCTCCGGCTCGGACACCTCGGCCAACGCGCTGTTCGGGGCACTGCAGGTGACCGCGGCCCGCGAGTCCGGGCTCTCACCCGAGCTCCTGGCCGCCGCCAACAGCTCGGGCGGGGTGCTCGGCAAGATGATCTCGCCGCAGAACCTCACCATCGCGTGCGCGGCCGTCGGGCTCGCGGGCCGCGAGGGTGACCTGCTGCGCAAGGTGCTGCCCTGGAGCCTCGGACTGCTGCTGGTGATGTGCCTGATCGTGGTCGGACAGAGCTCACCCGTGCTGGGCTGGATGCTTCCCTGACCCCCTGGACGCCCTCTGACCTGAGATAACGGCTGGGCGTCACTCGGCTCCCGCACTACGCACTGTCAGTGCGCCCGGGTAGTTTGTGGTGACCGACAGGACTTTCAGAAGGGTTGGCCGTGGCTGATCTGTCACAGCTCGTGAAGGCGTACGACGTGCGCGGAGTCGTTCCCGACCAGTGGGACGAGACTCTGGCCGAGCTCTTCGGCGCCGCCTTCGTCCAGGTGACCGGGGCGAGCGCCATCGTGACGGGTCACGACATGCGGCCCACGTCCCCCGCCCTGTCGCGGGCCTTCGCGCGCGGCGCGGCCGCCCTCGGCGCCGACGTCACCGAGATCGGCCTGTGCTCGACCGACCAGCTGTACTACGCCTCCGGCGCGCTGGACCTGCCGGGCGCGATGTTCACGGCCTCCCACAACCCCGCGCAGTACAACGGCATAAAGATGTGCCGCGCGGGCGCCGCCCCGGTCGGCCAGGACACCGGCCTCGCCGAGATCCGCGAACTGGTCGAGCGGTGGAGCGAGACGGGCGGCCCGGCTGCGGCGGCCTCGACGGGGACGGTCACGCAGCGGGACACCCTGGAGGACTACGCGGCCCACCTGCTCTCCCTCGTCGACCTGACCTCCATCCGCCCCCTGAAGGTCGTCGTCGACGCGGGCAACGGCATGGGCGGCCACACCGTCCCGACCGTCTTCGCCGGACTGCCCCTGGACACCGTCCCGATGTACTTCGAGCTGGACGGCACCTTCCCCAACCACGAGGCCAACCCCCTCGACCCGGCCAACATCGTCGACCTCCAGAAGCGCGTCCGCGAGGAGGGGGCCGACCTCGGCATCGCCTTCGACGGCGACGCCGACCGCTGCTTCGTCGTCGACGAGCACGGCGACCCGGTCTCCCCGTCCGCCGTCACCGCCCTCGTGGCCTCCCGGGAGCTCGCCAGGCACGGCGGCAAGGGGACGGTCATCCACAACCTGATCACCTCCTGGTCGGTCCCGGAGGTCGTCGAGGAGAACGGCGGCACACCGGTACGCACGCGCGTGGGCCACTCCTTCATCAAGGCCGAGATGGCGAGGACCGGCGCGATCTTCGGCGGCGAGCACTCCGCGCACTACTACTTCAAGGACTTCTGGAACGCCGACACGGGCATGCTGGCGGCCCTGCACGTCCTGGCCGCGCTGGGCGGCCAGGACGGCCCGCTGTCGTCCCTGGTGGCCCAGTACGACCGCTACGTCGGCTCCGGCGAGATCAACTCCACGGTCGCCGACCAGGCAGGCCGCCTGGCAGCGATCAGGGCGGCCTACGAGGGCCAGGAGGGCGTACGGCTCGACGAACTCGACGGCCTCACGATCACCACCCCCGACTGGTGGTTCAACGTCCGCCCCTCCAACACCGAGCCCCTCCTGCGCCTGAACGCGGAGGCGAGGGACGAGGCGACGATGGCGAAGGTGCGGGACGAGGTACTGGCGGTCATCAGGGCCTGACCCCGCGAGGGAACGAGGCCGCAGGGGCGGCAGCCCCTGAGGGCGGGCAGTACCGCAGCCCCTGAGGGAGGGGGCAGTGCCGCGAGGGGCCTGGACTGGGCAGAGCAGCGGGGGCGGCATCCGCGCAGTACTCCCACCCGGAGCGGCAGCACCCCCACCCCACCTCGCCCCAACCCCGGCGCCCAACTCTCCCCGGCGGTACCCTGACCAGGCACATCCGCACAAGCAGCCGTACCGCCCCGAAGGGAACCCCCATGCCGCTCGAAGCCGGCCTCCTGGAGATCCTCGCCTGCCCGGCCTGTCACGCCCCCCTCAAGGAGCAGGACACCGAGCTGATCTGCACCGGCCAGGACTGCGGTCTGGCGTACCCCGTCCGCGACGGCATCCCCGTCCTCCTCGTCGACGAGGCCCGCCGCCCCGCGTAGGCGCCCCGCCGCGGGCGGACGGCGTCCGAACCGCCCCAGGCGACAACGACACAGCGACCCCCAGCGACCCCGGTGTCCCGGACCCGCGCGACCGACGACCCGGTGAAGCGACAATCCGGTGTCCCGGAGATCCGCCGAAGCATCCGGCGTCCCGGAGACCCGGCGATCGGAGGCTGCCGCCCCATGCTCGACGAATCGCTGCTAGACACCCCCGAGGCGCTCTCGGAGGCCGACCGCCGAGGGTTGCTCCGCGGCGCCGCGGAGGCCGGCGCCCGCGTCCGCACAGCGGCCCGGCACGCCGCCGAGGCCGGGGTCAACGACCTCAAGCCCGACGGCCGCCCTCGCGCGGTCCTCATCGCAGGCCCCGGAGCCGCCGCCACCCACGTGGCCGACCTGCTCGGCACCCTCGCCGGTGCCGGCAGCCCGGTCACCCGCCTCGCCCCCACCGGTGTCGCCCCCGCAGCCGGTGCCCTGCGCTGGGAGCTCCCCGGCTGGGCGGGCTCGGTCGACCTGCTCCTGATCACCACCCCCGACGGCACCGAACCGGGCCTCTCCCTGCTCGCCGACCAGGCCTACCGCCGCGGCTGCACGGTCGTCGCCGTGGCCCCCGCCCGCACCCCGCTCTTCGAGGCGGTCGAGGGCGCCCACGGCCTGTTCGTGCCCATGGCGACCGCCCCCTACGAGCAGGAGGCCCCCCTCACCGCCTCCGCCCCCGGCGTCCTGTGGGCGCTGCTCACCCCGCTCCTCGCCATCCTCGACCGCACCGGCCTGCTGACCGCCCCGCCGGACACCCTGGAGAAGATCGCGGGCCGCCTCGACCACATCGCCGAGCGCTGCGGCCCCGCCATCGCGACCTACAGCAACCCGGCCAAGACCCTCGCCGCCGAACTCGCCGACGCGCTCCCGGTGATCTGGACCGAGGGCACCTCCGCGGGCCCCGCGGGCCGTCGTTTCGCCGCGGCCCTCGCCGAGCTCTCCGGCCGCCCGTCCGTGGTCTCCGAACTGCCCGAGGCCCTCGCCGCGCACAGCACGCTGCTGTCCGGACCACTGGCCGCCGGCGCCGACCCCGACGACTTCTTCCGCGACCGCGTCGAGGAGCCTCCCGCACTGCACGCGCGCGTAGTGCTCCTCCGCGACCGTCCGATCGGCGGTCTCAGCGCCGCCCCGGCCGCCCGTGACCTGGCCCTGAGCCACGACACGCCGATCAGCGAGCTGGAACCCGAGTCCGGCGGCGAGATCGAGACCCTCGCGGAACTGATCGCCATCACGGATTTCGCCGCCGTTTACCTGGCGCTCGCCTCGGGAGCCTGATCTTGCCCGGGCGCCCCTGACCGCCACCCGCACACCTCGGGCCGCCCTGACCGCCGTACGACAGAAAGAACCCGATGGACCGCCTCGACAACACCATCCGCCCCTACGCCTGGGGTTCCACGACCGCCATCCCCGAACTCCTCGGAACCCGGCCCACCGGTGAACCCCAGGCGGAGATGTGGATGGGCGCCCACCCCGGGGCCCCCTCACGCACCGGACGGGGCACACTCGTCGAGGTCATCGACGCGGACCCCGCGCGCGAGCTGGGCGAGGCGGCCGTCGCCAAGTTCGGCCCCCGCCTGCCCTTCCTGCTCAAGATCCTCGCCGCCGGCGCACCGCTCTCCCTCCAGGTGCACCCCGACCTCGCCCAGGCGAAGGAGGGCTACGACGACGAGGAGCGCCGCGGCATCCCCGTGGACGCGGGCCACCGCAACTACAAGGACGCCAACCACAAGCCCGAACTGATCTGCGCGCTCACCGAGTTCGACGGCCTGTGCGGCTTCCGCGACCCCGCGCGCGCGGCCGAACTGCTGGACGCGCTCGGCGTCGACTCCCTCAAGCCGTACGTCGACCTCCTGCACGCCCACCCCGAGGAGGCGGCCCTGCGCGAGGTCCTGACGGCCGTCCTGAGCGCCGACCGCGCGGAGATGGCTCGTACGGTCACCGAGGCCGCGGCAGCCTGCGCCCGCCTCGGCGGCGACCACGCCCCGTACGCCGAGATCGCCCACCACTACCCGGGCGACCCCGGTGTCATCGCCGCGATGCTCCTCAACCACGTCCGGCTCCAGCCCGGCGAGGCCCTGTTCCTCGGCGCCGGCATTCCGCACGCGTACCTGAGCGGCCTGGGCGTCGAGATCATGGCCAACTCCGACAACGTCCTGCGCTGCGGCCTGACCCCCAAGCACGTCGACGTCCCCGAACTCCTGCGTGTCGTCCGCTTCGAGGCCGCCGACCCGGGCGTGCTCCGCCCCGAGGCGTCCCCCGACGGCGAGGAGGTCTACGAGACGCCGATCGACGAGTTCCGGCTGTCCCGGTACGTCCTCCCCGAGGGTGCCGTCACCCACGACCTGACCCGCCCGGCCCCGCAGATCCTGCTCTGCACGGCAGGTTTCGTGCGAGTCGGGGAACACGAACTGGGCCCCGGCCAGTCGGTGTTCGTGCCGGCGGGTGAGACGGCCGAGGTGTCCGGCACGGGCACGCTCTTCCGGGCGACCGTGATCGTGTGACGGAGACGTGCGACCGAGACGTGCGACATGGACGGGCGACAGGTACCTGCGACAAGGACGTGTGATCGTATGACCGGGCCTGTGGACGGCTGAGACGTCCGTGCCGGGGGAGGCTGCAAGAATGGCCCCCGGCAAAGGACGGGCAAAGGCCTGGACGGCGTAGAGGCACTTGAGGCGAAGGGACAACGCGACCAGATGAGCGCGTCAGGCGGAACCAGGGCGATCGTGGCGGCACTCGGCGCCAACCTCGCGATCGCGGCATCGAAGTTCGTGGCGTTCGCGTTCAGCGGCTCGTCCTCGATGCTCGCCGAGGGCGTGCACTCGCTCGCCGACTCCGGAAACCAGTTCCTGCTGCTCCTCGGCGGCAAGAAGGCCCAGCGCGAGGCCACCCCGCAACACCCCTTCGGCTACGGCCGCGAGCGCTACATCTACGCCTTCCTGGTGTCCATCGTGCTCTTCTCGATCGGCGGCATGTTCGCCGTCTACGAGGGCTACGAGAAGATCAAGCACCCGCACGAGATCGAACACTGGTACTGGCCAGTGGGCGTCCTCGTCTTCGCGATCATCGCCGAGGGCTTCTCCTTCCGGACGGCCATCAAGGAGTCCAACCCGCTGCGCGGCGACCTCTCCTGGAAGGAGTTCGTGCGCCGCGCCAAGGCCCCCGAGCTCCCGGTCGTCCTCCTGGAGGACTTCGGCGCACTCGTCGGCCTGATCCTCGCCCTCGGCGGTGTCGGCCTGGCCCTGCTCACCGGTGACGGCGTCTGGGACGGCATCGGCACCCTCTGCATCGGAATCCTGCTCATCCTCATCGCCCTCGTCCTGGCGGTCGAGACCAAGTCCCTGCTGCTCGGCGAGGCCGCCGGCATCGAGGCGGTCCAGAAGATCGAGGCCGCGATCGTCGACGGCGACACCGTCACCGGCATCATCCACATGCGCACGCTCCACCTCGGCCCCGAGGAACTGCTCGTCGCCGCCAAGATCGCCGTCCAGCACGACGACACGGCCGGCGAGGTCGCCGCCGCGATCAACGCCGCCGAGTCCCGCATCCGCGAGGCCGTCCCCATCGCCCGCGTCATCTACCTCGAACCGGACATCTACAGCGAGGCCGAGGCCCGCAAGGGCGCCGACCGCGAGGCCACCCCCGGGGGACCGGCTCCGCACCCCGCCGGGCACTGATCGCAGGTCCACAGCGGCTGCAAGGGCCCGCGTCCTCCACCGGGAGGCGCGGGCCCTTCGCTCACCCGATCTCGCTCAGCACGTCCAGTACGGCCCGCTCGTCGGGCGCCGCGATGAGCCGCGCCCGGAACTCGGCGTCCATCAGCTTCCGGGACAACAGCGCCAGGATGCGCAGGTGCTCGTCGCCCGCGGCCGCCTCCGGCACCGAGATCATGAAGACCAGCCTGGCCTTCGTCCCGTCCAGCGAACCCCACTCGACGCCCTCGGCGGACCGTGCGAACCCGACGACGGGCGCGGACACCGCATCCGTCTTGGCGTGCGGGATCGCGATCTCGTCGCCGAGCCCGGTGGTTCCCTGTGCCTCCCGTCGCAGGGCGGTGGCGACCAACTCGTCCACGTCCGTGACCTTGCCGGTCGTGGCGAGCAGCTCCGCCATCTCCCGGATGGCTGCCTCCTTGTCCCGGGCGCCGAGAGCGACCTTCACGGTCCGCTCCGTCAGATAGCCGGAGAGGACTTCGCGGTCGGGGCCGGTCACGGGGGCGCCACCTGTTTCAGCCACGGAAATCGCGGCGGCCTCGCCACCGGCATCCATCTCGGCCTCGACTGCACCGGCCCTGGCGGACGGATCGGTTTCGGTGTCGGCTGCGGTACCCGTGGCGGTGGGGACGTCGGCATTGATGTCGGCACTGCTCAGCGGCTTGGCTGACGGATCGACTTCCGTGCCGGCTGCGGCGCCCGTGACGGTGGGGACGTCGGCATCGGTGTCGGCACCGGCCAGGGGCTGGGCGGACGGATCGGCCTCGGTGCCGGCTTCGGCGTCCGTGCCGACACTGGCGTCGGATTCCGCGGCCGCCCGCACCCCGTCCGGTGCCGCTCCCGTGGCGGCGGACGTCTCGTGCGATGACGGGGCGACGATCCGCTGCGCCACCACGGCACCGGCGGCACCGCCGGCCGCCGCACCGGCGCCCACCCCGACGAGCGCGGGCTCGAGCGGCCCGGCCGCACCAGGCACACCCAGCCCGGCCTCGGTCACCGCACCCTTGCGCCGCCGCTCACTGATGTCGACCAGCGTGACCGTCGTCAGCGCGGTGACGGCCGTACCGATCAGCACGGCCACGAAGAACATCGGCACCCCGCTCACCGCACCCAGCACCGCCACGATCGGCCCGCCGTGCGGCACCGCGTCCTCGACCCCGGCGACCCCGGCGATCGCACCGGCCACGGCGCCACCGAGCATGTTGGCCGGGATGACCTGCGCGGGCCGCGCCGCCGCGAACGGGATCGCGCCCTCGGAGATGCCGAAGCAGCCCATGAACAGCGCGGCCAGCCCGGTCTCCCGCTCCTGCTCCGTGTAGAGCCGCTTCCGTATCAGCGTGGCGAGCCCCTGTCCGAGCGGCATGACGGGGATCGCGGCCGCGCACATGCCCATGACCGTCTGGTTGCCGGTCGCGATCAGCCCGGCGCCGAACAGGAACGCCGTCTTGTTGACCGGCCCGCCCATGTCGAACGCGATCATGAGTCCCAGAATCGCGCCCAGCAGGATCGCGCTGGTGCCGGTCATCCCGCTCAGCCAGTCGGTCAGGTGCTCGAACACCCAGGAGATCGGTTTCCCGATGACGTAGATGAAGAAGAGTCCGAGCGCCGTGGTCGCGACGATCGGGATCACGATGATCGGCATGATCGGCTGCACGAACTTCGGGACCTTGACCTTCTTGATCCACAGCACCAGATACCCGGCGAGGAACCCGGTCACGATCGCCCCGATGAATCCGGCGCCCGCCTTCGAGTCGTACAGCGAACCCGTGTTCGCGATCCAGCCGCCGATCATCCCGGGCACCAGCGCGGGCCGGTCCCCGATGGCGTAGGCGATGTACCCGGACAGGATCGGCACCATCAGTGTGAAGCCGATGACCCCGATGTTGTTGATGTCCATCCAGAAGGAGTCCTTCGGGATGACCAGGCCGCCGGACGGGTCGGTGTGCCCGCCCAGCGAGAGCGAGATCGCGATCAGCAGCCCGCCGACCACCACGAACGGGATCATGTAGCTGACCCCGTTCATCAGCGCCTTGTACCCGACGCTCCGCTCCTTGCCGCCGCCCGGCCCCGACACGGCCGGAGCGGCGCCCGACATGTGCACCGGCGCCGACCGCACCTGCTCGATCAACCGCTCGGGATGGTGGATCCCCTCGGCCACCCCGACGGTGAGAACCCGCTTGCCGGCGAAACGGCTGAGGTCCACGTCCTTGTCCGCGGCGACGATGATGCCGTCCGCGTCTCTGACATCGTTGTCGTCCAGAACGTTTTCAGCCCCGATCGATCCCTGGGTCTCCACCTTCATGTCGATGCCCCGGCTCGCGGCGGCCTGCGCGAGCTTCTCCGCGGCCATGTACGTGTGCGCGATGCCGGTCGGGCACGCGGTCACGGCCAGCAGCTTCACCCGCTGCCGCTCGCTGTCGCCGCCCGTGGGGGGAGGTCCGGCTGGACTGGTCACGTCGATCTCCTCACGCCTTTGTCACGCGGAGACGCCGTCCCGAGCGCCCCGCAAGATCGATCAGCTGTGCTGACCGCTGTGCATCCTCCCGCACCTGCCCAGGCCGCCCAAGGACAAAAGCCCCCCGATGACCTGGCCCGTTGCCACCAGATCCGCACCGGCCCCAGGGCCCGGCCGCACCCGGCGACGTTCCCGCCGTCACCCTGTGATCGGCCTGATGTATGCGGAGGCGGACTGGGGTGCCCCGGCCGACCGGTGTAGCTTGGGACGGAGCCAGACGTCGCTGCTGATGGCGGTCGGGCGGTCCCACCGCGGACCGACCGAGGGAGAGAGGGCCTCCGACGGACTGCGCTGCGCGCACCGGGCATGCCTGTGTCCTCTTCGGGCACCCCTGTGTCCGCCGCCGCGCAGACCAGCCGTACCCACCTCGCCCCAACCCCGAGGAGCAGCTCGCAATGACGACTGTCGACAACCGACAGGACTTCAAGGTCGCCGACCTCTCCCTGGCCGAGTTCGGCCGCAAGGAGATCACCCTCGCCGAGCACGAGATGCCCGGCCTGATGGCGATCCGCAAGGAGTACGCCGAGGCGCAGCCGCTCGCCGGCGCCCGCGTCACCGGCTCCCTGCACATGACCGTGCAGACCGCCGTCCTCATCGAGACCCTCGTCGCCCTGGGCGCCGAGGTCCGCTGGGCGTCCTGCAACATCTTCTCCACCCAGGACCACGCGGCCGCCGCCATCGCCGTCGGCCCGAACGGCACCGTGGACAACCCCCAGGGCGTCCCGGTCTTCGCCTGGAAGGGCGAGACCCTGGAGGAGTACTGGTGGTGCACGGAGCAGGCTCTGACCTGGCCGAACACCCCCACCGGCGGCCCGAACATGATCCTGGACGACGGCGGCGACGCCACCCTCCTCGTCCACAAGGGCGTCGAGTACGAGAAGGCCGGCAAGGTCCCCTCGGTCGACACCGCCGAGAACGAGGAGCACCGGGTCATCCTGGAGCTCCTGAACCGCACCATCACCGACGGCTCCCAGAAGTGGACCCAGCTCGCCTCGGAGATCCGCGGTGTGACCGAGGAGACCACGACCGGCGTCCACCGTCTGTACGAGATGCACCGTGACGGCACCCTCCTGTTCCCGGCGATCAACGTCAACGACGCCGTCACCAAGTCGAAGTTCGACAACAAGTACGGCTGCCGCCACTCCCTGATCGACGGCATCAACCGCGCCACCGACGTCCTCATCGGCGGCAAGACCGCGGTCGTCTGCGGCTACGGCGACGTCGGCAAGGGCTGCGCGGAGTCCCTGCGCGGCCAGGGCGCACGCGTCATCGTCACCGAGATCGACCCGATCTGCGCCCTGCAGGCGGCGATGGACGGCTACCAGGTCACGACGCTGGACGAGGTCGTCGACAAGGCCGACATCTTCGTCACCACGACCGGCAACAAGGACATCATCATGGCCTCGGACATGGCCAAGATGAAGCACCAGGCGATCGTCGGCAACATCGGTCACTTCGACAACGAGATCGACATGGCCGGCCTCGCGCAGATCCCCGGCATCGTCAAGGACGAGGTCAAGCCGCAGGTCCACACCTGGACCTTCCCCGACGGCAAGGTGATCATCGTCCTGTCCGAGGGCCGCCTGCTGAACCTGGGCAACGCCACCGGACACCCGTCGTTCGTGATGTCCAACTCTTTCGCGGACCAGACCCTGGCCCAGATCGAGCTGTTCACCAAGCCCGACGAGTACCCGACCGACGTCTACGTGCTGCCCAAGCACCTCGACGAGAAGGTCGCCCGCCTCCACCTGGACGCGCTCGGCGTGAAGCTGACCCAGCTGCGCCCGGAGCAGGCGGCGTACATCGGCGTCGAGGTCGACGGCCCGTACAAGCCGGACCACTACCGCTACTGAGCCGTACGGCACAGCAGCAGTCCTCCGAGGCAGGCCCCCGCACCCCCGTGTCGGGGGCCTGCCCCTTTGGCCTTGTGACCGGTCAGGCCGGACAGCCCGTCAGAACCCAGGACCCCCATGCCCCGCGGCCGTTATTCGCTCCACGATCCGCACGATCACACCCCCCTCGCGGAAGAACACTTCCAGTGCGCCCCCGGCCCGTCCGGCTGGCGCTACGTCTCTCAGCTGACCACCCCCGCGGGCGATCACAGCGGCTCGGTCGACCTCACCCTCGACGACCTCGGCCGCCCCATCCGTCTCGAACTGCACGCCGACAGCTGGCAGGTGCGCGGCGCGGCGCTCGACGGCGTCACCTGGGTCCGCACGGACCCCACCGGGACTCACGCCACGGAAGGCAATGTCCCCGCCCACGCCTTCACCGGCACATCCCCCGCGTTTCTGGTCGCCACCACCCGTCTCCTGCGCCTCACCCCCTCCGCATCAGCAACTCGCGTACGCCTCGTGGCCTTCACGGACCCGGTCCTCGCCCCGCGCACCGTGGACCAGTCCTGGACCCTGCTGAAAAGAGAAGCACACGCCACTGACAACGGCCCGCTGACCGTGGAGGAGTACCAGGTCACAGCCCTGGACACGGGCGAGCAGCACACCGTGCACATCGCCGGCGACGTAGTCCTCGCAGCCCCCGGGATCGAACTGGAGGACCTCGAATCACCGCCGTCGACGTTCCCCGACCCGCCGCTCGGCTGAACCCCCGCCGGCGGAGCCGCTCAGGTATCCGGAACCATCGCTGCCGCGGACCCCTGCGACATCACGCCGGCGGCACGAACCCGGAAGCGGGCCTGCCCTCCGAGGCGCCGGCGGGCGGACGTCCGCCCGAGGTCTCCTCGACCGGAACACCGGGGCGGTCCACCACGGAAGCCGCCTCGGCGCCGTACGGCACAGGCGGCGGAGGGGAGGACGGGCCGACGGGCCGCGCTCCCGAATACGGGTGGCCGCCCTGCACCCCGAACCCTGGGCCGGGCACCACCGTGGGAGACGCCCCGGTACCCGCCGTACCGCTGCCGAAAGCCCGCCGGGACTCGCGCGCCTGCCGCTCCTGCACCACCCCCGCCAGATACGCGCCCGGCGGCACGTCCCCCGGCGCCGGAGCCCCGGTACGCGCCGCGAGATCGGACGCCAGCCGCTCCGCCATCGCCCAGCCGACCTGCGGATCGAGTTGGTGCATCCGCGTCAGGTACTGACGGATGGCGAGCCAGAGGCCATCGGGAACAGCCGACAGATCGAGTTCGGAGAACCGGCCGGCCAGCCAGGGCGGGGGCGGCGGCACGAATCCGCTGGGTGCCGCGGGGATCCGCTCCCGCACGACCAGCGTCCCCGCGAAAACGTCACCGAGCCGACGCCCACGCGCCGAGACCAGCGAGGCGATACAGGCCACCACCCCGAACGTCATCAGGATCTCGACCACCCCGATGGCACCCCGCACCAGCGCATGCCGGAACCGGATGGGCCCGCCGTCGTCCCGCACCACGCGCAACCCCACGGCGAGCTTCCCCAGCGAACGCCCGTGGCTGAGCGTCTCGACCGCGATCGGCCCGCCCACCAGAACGAGCAGGAACGCGGCGATCGAGAGCGCCATCTGAGCCGCCTCGTCCAAGGACGCGGCAGCTGCCACCACCGCGATGGTCACCGCGATGTACACGACGACGGCCACGATCAGGTCGATCAGCACGGCCAAGGCCCTGCTGGGCAGCCTCGCAGGGCGCAACTCGAGCGCCACCGCCTCGCCCGTCACCAGCTCACTCACGCCCGCCGCCCTTCCCTGACCTGCCTCGTGAACAGCCAGTCTGCCAAGCTGAGGGCGCATCGCGCCGCAGTACGACAAGCTGACATCCACGACGGACCGCCGACGATCAGTTGAGGAGCAGGCAAACCGATGGACCTCGACGTCTTCGTCACCGCCCACCGAGCCGAGTGGGATCGTCTCGACGCCCTGCTCCGGCGCCAGCGCCGCCTCAACGGCGCCGAGACGGACGAACTCGTCGCCCTCTACCAGCGCACCGCCACACACCTCTCCCTGATCCAGTCCAGCGCCCCCGACCCACAGCTCACCGGCCGCCTCAGCCAACTCGTGGCACGCGCGCGCAGCGCCGTCACGGGAACCCGCCGCGCTTCCTGGCGCGATGTCACCCGCTTCCTCGTATACGGCTTTCCCGCCGCCGTCTACCGGTCTCGTCACTGGTGGGTGCCCACCGCGCTGCTGTCCACCGTCGTCGCAGCCCTCCTGGGCTGGTGGATCGGCACCCACCCCGAGGTGCAGTCCTCCATCGCGGCCCCCAGCGAGCTGCGCGAGCTGACCCGTCCCGGCGGCCAGTACGAGACGTACTACTCAAGCCATCCCGCCGCCTCGTTCGCGGCCCAGGTCTGGACGAACAACGCCCAGGCCGCTGCCACGTGCCTGGTCCTGGGCATCTTCCTGGGCCTCCCCGTCCTCTGGATCCTGTTCCAGAACATGCTCAACCTCGGGGTCGGCGTCGGCCTGATGTCCTCGGCCGGCCGCCTCGACACGTTCCTCGGCCTCGTCCTCCCGCACGGCCTCCTCGAACTCACGGCGGTCTTCGTCGCCGCCGGCACGGGACTGCGTCTCGGTTGGACACTGATCGACCCGGGCCCCCGATCCCGGCGTACCGCACTGGCGGAGGAGGGCCGAGCCGCCGTCGGCATGGCGATAGGCCTCGCCCTGGTCCTGTTCGTCTCTGGAGCCATAGAAGGCTTCGTCACGCCCTCAGGGCTGCCCACCTGGGCCCGCATAGCCATCGGGATCATCGCGGAGCTGGCCTTCCTCGCCTACGTCTTCATCCTGGGCGGACGAGCCGCGTGTGCGGGCGATACGGGTGACGTCGAGGCCGCCGAACGCAGCGCCACCGTCCCCACAGCCGCCTGATGTGCGTGGGCCCGTGCTGAGCTGCTACTGTCTCCTTCGCCCCACAGGAGCCGTTGACACGGCCGATGCGGGGAGGTAGATTCGAACAGTTGCCTGGAGCTGGGTTCATCCCGCTCGGCAGCGGTGAGTGTCTGTCTGCTTCTAGAAATTTAGATCTCTATGAAGCACCTTCCCGGTAAAGCGGAAACAGAGGGTCGGTCAGCCCGGCCTGAAACTTCTGATAATGTTGGGAACGCCGGAAAGGGAAACGCGGAAGCGGGAACCTGGAAAGTGCCGAGGAAATCGGAACCGGAAACGGTCTGATAGAGTCGGAAACGCAAGACCGAAGGGAAAAGCCCGGAGGAAAGCCCGAGAGGGTGAGTACAAAGGAAGCGTCCGTTCCTTGAGAACTCAACAGCGTGCCAAAAATCAACGCCAGATATGTTGATACCCCGTCTCCAGCATCTGCTGGGGCGAGGTTCCTTTGAAGAAAACACAGCGAGGACGCTGAGAACTGCCGCCTTATTCCGGTGGCGGTTCCGCTCTCGTGATGTGCGAACCCGATTACGGGTAAACATTCACGGAGAGTTTGATCCTGGCTCAGGACGAACGCTGGCGGCGTGCTTAACACATGCAAGTCGAACGATGAACCACTTCGGTGGGGATTAGTGGCGAACGGGTGAGTAACACGTGGGCAATCTGCCCTTCACTCTGGGACAAGCCCTGGAAACGGGGTCTAATACCGGATAGCACTGCCACGGGCATCCGTGGTGGTTGAAAGCTCCGGCGGTGAAGGATGAGCCCGCGGCCTATCAGCTTGTTGGTGAGGTAACGGCTCACCAAGGCGACGACGGGTAGCCGGCCTGAGAGGGCGACCGGCCACACTGGGACTGAGACACGGCCCAGACTCCTACGGGAGGCAGCAGTGGGGAATATTGCACAATGGGCGAAAGCCTGATGCAGCGACGCCGCGTGAGGGATGACGGCCTTCGGGTTGTAAACCTCTTTCAGCAGGGAAGAAGCGAAAGTGACGGTACCTGCAGAAGAAGCGCCGGCTAACTACGTGCCAGCAGCCGCGGTAATACGTAGGGCGCAAGCGTTGTCCGGAATTATTGGGCGTAAAGAGCTCGTAGGCGGCTTGTCACGTCGGGTGTGAAAGCCCGGGGCTTAACCCCGGGTCTGCATTCGATACGGGCTAGCTAGAGTGTGGTAGGGGAGATCGGAATTCCTGGTGTAGCGGTGAAATGCGCAGATATCAGGAGGAACACCGGTGGCGAAGGCGGATCTCTGGGCCATTACTGACGCTGAGGAGCGAAAGCGTGGGGAGCGAACAGGATTAGATACCCTGGTAGTCCACGCCGTAAACGGTGGGAACTAGGTGTTGGCGACATTCCACGTCGTCGGTGCCGCAGCTAACGCATTAAGTTCCCCGCCTGGGGAGTACGGCCGCAAGGCTAAAACTCAAAGGAATTGACGGGGGCCCGCACAAGCAGCGGAGCATGTGGCTTAATTCGACGCAACGCGAAGAACCTTACCAAGGCTTGACATACACCGGAAAGCATTAGAGATAGTGCCCCCCTTGTGGTCGGTGTACAGGTGGTGCATGGCTGTCGTCAGCTCGTGTCGTGAGATGTTGGGTTAAGTCCCGCAACGAGCGCAACCCTTGTCCTGTGTTGCCAGCATGCCCTTCGGGGTGATGGGGACTCACAGGAGACCGCCGGGGTCAACTCGGAGGAAGGTGGGGACGACGTCAAGTCATCATGCCCCTTATGTCTTGGGCTGCACACGTGCTACAATGGCAGGTACAATGAGCTGCGATACCGTGAGGTGGAGCGAATCTCAAAAAGCCTGTCTCAGTTCGGATTGGGGTCTGCAACTCGACCCCATGAAGTCGGAGTTGCTAGTAATCGCAGATCAGCATTGCTGCGGTGAATACGTTCCCGGGCCTTGTACACACCGCCCGTCACGTCACGAAAGTCGGTAACACCCGAAGCCGGTGGCCCAACCCCTTGTGGGAGGGAGCTGTCGAAGGTGGGACTGGCGATTGGGACGAAGTCGTAACAAGGTAGCCGTACCGGAAGGTGCGGCTGGATCACCTCCTTTCTAAGGAGCACTTCTTACCAACTCCGGTTGGTCAGAGGCCACTACGCAGGCAAACGTTCTGCGGTGGTTGCTCATGGGTGGAACGTTGATTATTCGGCACTTTCAGTCATCTCGGGCTGCCAGTACTGCTCTTCGGAGCGTGGAACGCTGATCACGAGTGGCGAGGGTGTCGGGCACGCTGTTGGGTGTCTGAAGTAGCGGCCGCAAGGTTGTGCTTCGATGCTGGCCCCAGTGAACTCCAGCTCAGGTTGGGGGTGATGGGTGGCTGGTCGTTGTTTGAGAACTGCACAGTGGACGCGAGCATCTGTGGCCAAGTTTTTAAGGGCGCACGGTGGATGCCTTGGCACCAGGAACCGATGAAGGACGTGGGAGGCCACGATAGTCCCCGGGGAGTCGTCAACCAGGCTTTGATCCGGGGGTTTCCGAATGGGGAAACCCGGCAGTCGTCATGGGCTGTCACCCATACCTGAACACATAGGGTATGTGGAGGGAACGCGGGGAAGTGAAACATCTCAGTACCCGCAGGAAGAGAAAACAACCGTGATTCCGGGAGTAGTGGCGAGCGAAACCGGATGAGGCCAAACCGTATGCGTGTGAGACCCGGCAGGGGTTGCGCATGCGGGGTTGTGGGATCTCTCTTCTGTCGTCTGCCGGCGACAGGACGAGTCAGAAACCGTTGATGTAGGCGAAGGACATGCGAAAGGTCCGGCGTAGAGGGTAAGACCCCCGTAGTCGAAACGTCAGCGGCTCGTTTGAGAGACACCCAAGTAGCACGGGGCCCGAGAAATCCCGTGTGAATCTGGCGGGACCACCCGCTAAGCCTAAATATTCCCTGGTGACCGATAGCGGATAGTACCGTGAGGGAATGGTGAAAAGTACCGCGGGAGCGGAGTGAAATAGTACCTGAAACCGTGTGCCTACAAGCCGTGGGAGCGTCGGGCAAGCACTTGTGCTTGCCTCGTGACTGCGTGCCTTTTGAAGAATGAGCCTGCGAGTTTGCGGTGTGTTGCGAGGTTAACCCGGGTGGGGTAGCCGTAGCGAAAGCGAGTCCGAACAGGGCGATTCAGTAGCACGCTCAAGACCCGAAGCGGAGTGATCTAGCCATGGGCAGGTTGAAGCGGAGGTAAGACTTCGTGGAGGACCGAACCCACCAGGGTTGAAAACCTGGGGGATGACCTGTGGTTAGGGGTGAAAGGCCAATCAAACTCCGTGATAGCTGGTTCTCCCCGAAATGCATTTAGGTGCAGCGTCGTGTGTTTCTTGCCGGAGGTAGAGCACTGGATAGGCGATGGGCCCTACCGGGTTACTGACCTTAGCCAAACTCCGAATGCCGGTAAGTGAGAGCGCGGCAGTGAGACTGTGGGGGATAAGCTCCATGGTCGAGAGGGAAACAGCCCAGAGCATCGACTAAGGCCCCTAAGCGTACGCTAAGTGGGAAAGGATGTGGAGTCGCAGAGACAACCAGGAGGTTGGCTTAGAAGCAGCCACCCTTGAAAGAGTGCGTAATAGCTCACTGGTCTAGTGATTCCGCGCCGACAATGTAGCGGGGCTCAAGCGTACCGCCGAAGTCGTGTCATTGCAGCAATACTCCCAACGGAGGCTGTGATGGGTAGGGGAGCGTCGTGTGCCGGGTGAAGCTGCGCCGGAAGGCAGTGGTGGACGGTTCACGAGTGAGAATGCAGGCATGAGTAGCGATACACACGTGGGAAACGTGTGCGCCGATTGACTAAGGGTTCCTGGGTCAAGCTGATCTGCCCAGGGTAAGTCGGGACCTAAGGCGAGGCCGACAGGCGTAGTCGATGGATAACCGGTTGATATTCCGGTACCCGCTGTGAAGCGTCAAACATCGAACCAGGCGATGCTAAGTCCGTGAAGCCGCCCCGGAGCCTTCGGGCAAAGGGGAGTGGTGGAGCCGACGGACCAGACTTGCAGTAGGTGAGTGATGGGGTGACGCAGGAAGGTAGTCCATCCCGGGCGGTGGTTGTCCCGGGGTAAGGGTGTAGGACGTCAGGTAGGCAAATCCGCCTGACATGTGTCTGAGACCTGATGCCGAGCCGATTGTGGTGAAGTGGATGATCCTATGCTGTCGAGAAAAGCCTCTAGCGAGTTTCATGGCGGCCCGTACCCTAAACCGACTCAGGTGGTCAGGTAGAGAATACCGAGGCGTTCGGGTGAACTATGGTTAAGGAACTCGGCAAAATGCCCCCGTAACTTCGGGAGAAGGGGGGCCATCACTGGTGATCCGATTTACTCGGTGAGCTGGGGGTGGCCGCAGAGACCAGCGAGAAGCGACTGTTTACTAAAAACACAGGTCCGTGCGAAGCCGTAAGGCGATGTATACGGACTGACGCCTGCCCGGTGCTGGAACGTTAAGGGGACCGGTTAGTCACATTTCGGTGTGGCGAAGCTGAGAACTTAAGCGCCAGTAAACGGCGGTGGTAACTATAACCATCCTAAGGTAGCGAAATTCCTTGTCGGGTAAGTTCCGACCTGCACGAATGGCGTAACGACTTCTCGACTGTCTCAACCATAGGCCCGGTGAAATTGCACTACGAGTAAAGATGCTCGTTTCGCGCAGCAGGACGGAAAGACCCCGGGACCTTTACTACAGTTTGATATTGGTGTTCGGTTCGGCTTGTGTAGGATAGCTGGGAGACTTTGAAGCAGCCACGCCAGTGGTTGTGGAGTCGTCGTTGAAATACCAGTCTGGTCGTGCTGGATGTCTAACCTGGGTCCGTGATCCGGATCAGGGACAGTGTCTGATGGGTAGTTTAACTGGGGCGGTTGCCTCCTAAAGAGTAACGGAGGCGCCCAAAGGTTCCCTCAGCCTGGTTGGTAATCAGGTGTTGAGTGTAAGTGCACAAGGGAGCTTGACTGTGAGACCGACGGGTCGAGCAGGGACGAAAGTCGGGACTAGTGATCCGGCGGTGGCTTGTGGAAGCGCCGTCGCTCAACGGATAAAAGGTACCCCGGGGATAACAGGCTGATCTTCCCCAAGAGTCCATATCGACGGGATGGTTTGGCACCTCGATGTCGGCTCGTCGCATCCTGGGGCTGGAGTCGGTCCCAAGGGTTGGGCTGTTCGCCCATTAAAGCGGTACGCGAGCTGGGTTTAGAACGTCGTGAGACAGTTCGGTCCCTATCCGCTGCGCGCGTAGGAATATTGAGAAGGGCTGTCCCTAGTACGAGAGGACCGGGACGGACGAACCTCTGGTGTGCCAGTTGTTCTGCCAAGGGCATGGCTGGTTGGCTACGTTCGGGAGGGATAACCGCTGAAAGCATCTAAGCGGGAAGCCTGCTTCGAGATGAGTATTCCCACCCCCTTTGAGGGGTTAAGGCTCCCAGTAGACGACTGGGTTGATAGGCCGGATCTGGAAGCCCTGTAAGGGGTGGAGGTGACCGGTACTAATAGGCCGAGGGCTTGTCCATATTTGCTCGCGTCCACTGTGTTAGTTCTGAGGCAATGACCGTGTCTTTTCCGGTCTAATCTCATAGTGTTTCGGTGGTCATAGCGTGAGGGAAACGCCCGGTTACATTCCGAACCCGGAAGCTAAGCCTTACAGCGCCGATGGTACTGCAGGGGGGACCCTGTGGGAGAGTAGGACACCGCCGAACAATTCTTGAGGAAAGGCCCACACCTTATGGTGTGGGCCTTTTCGCATTTCAGGTGTGGTTTGTTTTTTATGGGGGCGCTTTGCGCCCCCATTTTTCGTCTACAGACGTCCGGCTGCCTTCAGTGCCAGGTACGCGTCCGCCAGTGCTGGAGCAAGGTCGTCCGGTGTCGCGTCGACGACAGTCACTCCATGGCGGCGGAGTTGTTCCGCCGTGCGATGGCGTTCCGTCTGGGCTTGTGCGGCGGCCGCAGCCTCGTAGATCGCATCGGTGTTGCCGCGGGCCGTGGCCATGCGGGCGATGTGGGGGTCCGCCACGGAGGCCAGAAGCACCGTGTGTCGCTGGGTGAGCTGAGGAAGTACGGGCAGCAGGCCCTCCTCGATGGGCGCGGCGTCGAGGCTGGTGAGCAGCACGATCAGGGAGCTGCGAGGGGCTGTACGCAGGGCTGTGGCCGTGAGACCACGGGCGTTGGTCTCGACGAGCTCGGGCTCGAGGGTGGCCATGGCGTTGACCAGTGAGGGGAGCAGATCGTTGGCTGTCCTGCCCTGGACCAGGGCGCGTACTCGGCGGTCGTATGCGAGGAGGTCCACGCGGTCGCCGGCGCGGGAGGCGAGGGCGGCCAGGAGCAGGGCCGCGTCCATGGAGGCGTCGAGGCGGGGGGCGTCGCCCACGCGGCCTGCCGAGGTGCGGCCGGTGTCGAGGACCAGGAGGATGTGGCGGTCGCGCTCCGGGCGCCAGGTGCGTACGGCGACCGAGGTCCGGCGGGCCGTGGCACGCCAGTCGATGGAACGGGTGTCGTCGCCGGGGACGTATTCGCGCAGGCTGTCGAATTCCGTGCCTTTGCCGCGGGTGAGGACGCTGGTGCGGCCGTCGAGTTCGCGCAGGCGGGCGAGCTTCGAGGGAAGGTGCTTGCGGCTGGTGAACGGGGGCAGGACGCGGACCGTCCAGGGGACCTTGTGGGTGCCCTGGCGGGAGAAGAGCCGGAGGGGGCCGTAGGAGCGAATGGTCACTCGGTCGGCTTGGCGGTCACCGCGTCGGGTGGGGCGTAGGCGGGTCGTGAGGCGCCGGCGTTCGCCTGCCGGGACCGTCAGGCTGTGGCGGGAGGCCTCCACCTCCGTGCCGGGCTGCCAGCTGCTCGGGGGCCAGGCGTCGCGGATGTGGGCGCGGAGGGGACGGCCGGACGGGTTGGTGACCGTGAGGGTGACGTCGGCGGTCTCGCCCAGGCGGGCGGAGGTGTCGCCGGAGCGGGTCAGGCCGAGTCGTCGTACGGGGGCCGCCAGGGCGAAGTCGCAGGCGCAGGCCACGGCCAAGGGGGCGTTGACCGTGAGGATGCCCGCCCAGCTGGGTTCCCAGATGCCGACGGGCAGGGAACCCAGGGCTGCGAGGAGTGCGGCGCGTCCGGTGAGGGCCATCAGCGGGGGACCGGGACGTGGGCGAGGATCGCGTTGATGACGGAGTCGGCTGTCACGCCCTCCATCTCGGCCTCCGGACGCAGTTGGACGCGGTGGCGGAGGGTGGGCAGTGCCAGGGCCTTCACGTCGTCGGGGATGACGTAGTCGCGGCCGGTGAGCCACGCCCACGCGCGCGAGGTGGCCAGCAGTGCCGTGGCACCACGGGGGGAGACGCCGAGGGTGAGGGACGGGGACTCGCGGGTGGCGCGGCAGATGTCGACGACATAGGCGGTGATCTCGGGGGAGACCGTGGTCTTGGCGACCGCCGCGCGTGCGGCTTCGAGGTCGGCCGGGCCCGCCACGGGGCGTACGCCGGCGGCCTTGAGGTCGCGGGGGTTGAAGCCCTCGGCGTGGCGGGTGAGGACGTCGATCTCGTCCTGGCGGGAGGGGAGCGGGATCGTCAGCTTGAGGAGGAAGCGGTCCAGCTGGGCTTCGGGGAGGGGATAGGTGCCCTCGTACTCCACCGGGTTCTGGGTTGCTGCGACCAGGAACGGGTCGGGGAGGAGGCGGGGGGTGCCGTCGACCGTGACCTGGCGTTCCTCCATGGCCTCCAGGAGGGAGGACTGGGTCTTGGGCGGGGTGCGGTTGATTTCGTCCGCGAGGAGGAGGTTGGTGAAGACCGGGCCGGGCTGGAAGGAGAACTCGGCGCTGCGGGTGTCGTAGACCAGGGAGCCCGTCACGTCGCTCGGCATGAGGTCGGGGGTGAACTGGACGCGCTTGGTGTCGAGTTCCAGCGCGGATGCGAGGGCGCGGACGAGCAACGTTTTGGCGACCCCAGGGACTCCTTCAAGTAGTACGTGTCCGCGGCAGAGGAGGGCGACGACGAGACCGGTCACGGCGGGGTCCTGGCCGACCACGGCTTTGGCGATCTCGGCGCGCAGGGCTTCCAGGGAGGCCCGGGCGCTGTCCGGGTCCCCGGTGGTCCCGGCGTTGTCAGTGGTCGGGTCCATCATGGACGGCGTACCTCTCTTTCGAGGGCGTCGAGTTGGTCGGCTAGGGAGATGAGGGCTGCGTCGTCGCCGGGCGGCGGGCCGAAGAGCAGGGAGTGCAGGGGCTGTCCGTCACCTTCGGTGCGCAGGTGGGCGGACAGGGCGGGGAGCAGGGCTTCGGGCGCGTGCGCCTGAGCCACGGGGACGCCTACGAGGGGGGCGAGGCGGGTGCGGGTGGTGGAGCGAAGAGCGGTGGCCGCGCGGTCGCGGGCGTTGGCTCTGCGGTAGAGGCGGGCGCGGCCTTCCACGGTCTCGGAGGCGCGGATCGCCACGGGGAGTTTCTCGGGCACCAGGGGGCCCAGTCGGCGTGCCCGCCACAGGGCGGCGAGTGCGGCCGCGATGAAGAGCTGCAGTGTGCCCCAGAGCCAGCCCGAGGGGAGCAGGTCGAGGAAGTCCTTCTGCTCGTCCGGGTCGGCGGCGGAGGAATCGGAGAGCGAGGGGAGGTACCAGACCAGATGGGGGCGGGAGCCGAGGAGTTGGAGGGCGAGCGAGGCATTGCCCTGCTCGTCGAGGGTGTCGTTGTAGAGGATGTCGGGCGCGCCGAGTACGACGGTGTCACCGTCCCCGGAGGCTGCCGGGACGCGTACCAGGGTGGGGAGGCGCTCGCTGGGGTAGCACTCGTCGTTGCCGGGGTGGGTGACGGTGTAGCGGATGCCACCGGTGTCGGCGGTGCCCGCGCGCCGGGCCGCCGGCAGGCCGCAGTCGGGGGAGAGCGTCGAGTCGAGGCTGGTGGCGGGGTCCGCGACGACACCGGGAGCCAGCCGTTCGACGGACCAGCTGCCGGGGGCGACGAGGACGGTGCGGCCGTCGGAGTCGGCGGTCGCGGAGTGCAGGCGGCTCTGCTGGCGGTGTGTCAGGAGGTCGGGTACGGCGACCAGGAGCGTCGTGTCGGGGCCGGCTGCGGCGCTTGCCTGGCCCAGGGTCGTGACCACTCGGGTGTCGACGCCCCGGTCGGCGAGGAGTTCGGCGACCGCCCGGCTGCCGTAGGGGTCCGCGGAGCGCGGGTCGAGGCTGCCGTGGCGTTCGGTGGAGCGGATCGCCGCGATCGCCACGGCCGCGACGAGGAGCAGTACAAGGGCCAGTACAACGCCTCGCGCGCGGGTCCACACCTGGCGGACGGTGGGCGAGGCCGAGGTGGGCGGGAGCGTGGCCTCGGTGGTCATTCGGCCGCTCCCCGGCGGGCGTTGTGGTCCGCGCTGTGGCTGCTTGTGTTGCTTGTGAGGACCGGCTTGGTGCGTTCCAGGTCGTGGTCGAGTTCGGCGATGCGGTGGTACGACTGCTCGGTCGCGGCCCTGCCGCCGTACGTGACGTCGTCGAAGTCCCGGGAGGCGGCGCGGAGTCGGTCGCTGCGGGAGGGCAGGACACGGCCGGCTTCCGCCGCGGCCTCGTCCGCGGTGCGGCCGGGGCGGATGTCGAGGAGGGCTCGTTCCTCCAGGGAGCGGACGATCGCGCGCATGCGTTCCTGTACGGCCTGGTTCCAGTGGCCCTGGGCCGCGTGGGCCTCGGCGGCCGCGCGGTGTTCGGCGGCGCTGCGGGGGCGGTCGTCGAACAGGGCGGCGGAGGAGGCGGGGCCGCGGCGCGGGGTGCCCAGGCGCCACCACAGCGCGCCGGCGACCAGGACGATCGCGGCGATGACGACGACCAGGCCGAGTGCGCCGCCCGGTGTCGCCGAGGAGGCGGCGTTGAACAGCTTGTCGACCCACTCCCAGAACGCGTTGAGGGCGCGCTGGAACCAACTGGGGTCGTTCTCGTGGTACATGCGCTTGGACAGCTCGCGGCGGGCCGCCTCCCGCGCGGGGTCGCGCGGGATGGTCAGCGGCGGTTCGTCGGCGGACCGTGCCGATGACAGCACGGAGGTGTCGACGGCGCGCAGCATGGTGAGCACTCCCCCCGGCAAGTTCACCGCATCAGCTCCCGGGGGTGGGGCCGGTGCCGTAGCCCTGGACGCCGGCCGCGCGGGCCAGTTCGAGGTCGAGGGCCTCGCGGCGGATGCGCTGGTCGATGTAGAGGAGCACGGTGACGCCCGCCGAGATCGGGAAGGTGATCATGGAGCCGATCACCGAGCCGATGCCGCTGATGATGAGGAACGTCCAGCCGAGGTCGCCGGTGCCGTTGACGAACCCGCCGACGCCTTCGCCGCTGAGTGCCGCGGCGAGGAAGGTGAAGGGGATGACGACGATCGCCGCGACGATGTTGGCGATGAGTCCGGCCAGCAACTGGATGCCGAGGACCCGCCACCAGGAGCCGCGGACCAGCTTCGTGGAGCGGCTCATCGACTTGACGATGGTCTGCTTCTCCAGCATCAGCGCGGGCGAGGCGAGGGAGAAGCGGATCATCAGCCACAGCGCGACGACTCCGGCGCCGAGGATGCCGAGGATCGCGAGGGCGATACCGCCGCCCTCGGAGCCCGCGACGGCCACGAGGATGCCGGGCAGTGCGCCGACGGCGAGCACGCCGAAGGCGATGAGCAGCAGCAGGAAGATCAGGCCGAACAGCCTGGGCACCTGCGGGCGGGCGTCGCGCCAGGCCTCACCGGTGGTGACCGGCCTGCCGAGCACGGCCCGGCTGGTGACGGTCGTCAGCAGTGCGGTCGCGACGACCGTGCCGATCAGGGAGATCAGGAAGACGACGGTGGAGCCGAGCATGGTCTCGCCCAGGGCGCGGGTGACCTCGTCTGCGCTGGCGCTGGGGTCGTTGAGGGCCTCGCTCCCGGCGCTGTCGTTCAGGACGAAGCCCTGGAGCAGGATGACGAGGACCTCGGTCACGACGGCGACGGTCAGCGAGATGCCGAGGACCGTGCGCCAGTAGGTGCGCATGGTGGAGACCGCGCCGTCGAGGATCTCTCCCACGCCGAGCGGGCGCAGAGGGATCACGCCGGGCTTGGCCGCGGGCGGGGGGCCGCCCCAGCCGCCGTAGCCGCCGCCCCAGCCCGGGGGCGGGCTGTAGCCTCCGGGCGGGTCCGAGGGGGGCTGTGTGCCCCAGCCCGGGCCGGGCGGTGGGGGCGGAGGAGTCTGGCCGGGAGCGGCGGGGCCGGTAGGTCCGGTGGGGCCGGTGGGGGCGGACCACTGACCGGGTGGCGGCTGCTCCTGGGACCACTTCGAGCCGGCGTCCTGTGGGGCGTCCTCGGGCTGCTGCGCGGGGTTCGCGGCGTCGGGCCGGGCGCCGGGCTCGGTGGGGCCGGGCGTGCCGGGCTCGTGTCCGTCGGACGGGGCGGATCCGGGCGAGGCCCAGCCCGGAGTGTCGTTCATCGTCGCTCCTTCACGGTGCCCGTCCGCGGGCGCGGCGGCAGGTTGGCAGCCATCGTGCCATGGGGTGGTCGGCGGTGGACCAGCCGCGGTACGGGCTGCACACCTTCAATACTCCGGCGCACAAGGGGCAGACTGACGGCATGGCTGATCAGTACGTGCAATCCGGCGAGGACAGCAAGCCCACCGAGATACCGGCGATCCGCTGGGAGGAGCCACCCGAAGGCCCCGTGCTGGTGCTCCTCGACCAGACGAGACTGCCGGCCGAGGAGGTGGAGCTGGTCTGTACGGATGCGTCCGCGCTCGTGGAGGCGATCCGTTCGCTCGCCGTGCGCGGGGCCCCGTTGCTCGGTATCGCGGGGGCGTACGGGGTGGCGCTCGCCGCCGCGCGCGGGTTCGACGTGGAGGAGGCGGCGAGTGCGCTCGCGGGCGCCCGCCCGACCGCGGTGAACCTCGCCGTCGGGGTACGCAGAGCCGAGGCCGCCCACCGGGCCGAGCTCGGCAGGAGCGGGGACCAGGAGCTGGCGGCCGGGGCGGCACTGGCGGCTGCGCGCAGGCTGCACCAGGAGGACGCGGCGGCCAGTGCCGCCATGGCCGAGCGGGGGCTGGCGCTGCTGGACGAGCTGCTGCCGGGTGGCGGGCACCGGATCCTGACGCACTGCAACACCGGCTCGCTGGTGTCGGGCGGTGAGGGGACGGCGTTCGCGGTGGCTCTCGCGGCTCATCGTGCGGGGCGGCTGAGGCGGCTGTGGGTGGACGAGACGCGTCCGCTGCTCCAGGGTGCGCGGCTGACGGCGTACGAGGCGGCGCGCAGCGGGATGGCGTACACCTTGCTGACCGACAACGCGGCGGGCTCGCTGTTCGCGGCCGGGGAGGTGGACGCGGTGCTGATCGGGGCCGACCGGATCGCGGCCGACGGCTCGGTGGCGAACAAGGTGGGCAGTTATCCGCTGGCGGTGCTCGCGCGGTATCACCATGTGCCGTTCATCGTGGTGGCGCCGGTGACCACGGTCGATCCGGACACTCCGGACGGGGCGTCGATCGAGGTGGAGCAGCGGGCCGGACACGAGGTCACCGAGATCACGGCGCCTCAGGTGCCGGTGGCGGGGGCCGAGGCCGGCGGCGGGATTCCGGTGGCACCGCTGGGGACGCAGGCGTACAACCCCGCCTTCGACGTGACTCCGCCGGAGCTGGTGACGGCGATCGTGACGGAGGAGGGCGTGGTGTCGCCGGTGACGGCCGAGGCGCTGGCCGAGCTGTGCGCGAGGTCCGGGGAGGTGACGATCGGCTGACTTGGATGCCGTAGCCACGCATTCCGTTCTCGACGCGGCTTGCATCCGGCTCGCGTCACGGCGGCGGCCGAGGCAGACAGTGACCGTCCGGTACGACTAAGGTCACTGGTCGGTGACCTGTCTCACCTCTGCCTTCGCCAATGTTACGAGAATGGGATGATGTCGTTTATGAAGGGACGAGTCCTTGTCGTCGACGACGACACCGCACTTGCCGAGATGCTGGGCATTGTGCTGCGTGGTGAAGGTTTTGAGCCGTCTTTCGTAGCCGACGGTGACAAGGCGCTGGCCGCGTTCCGTGAGGCCAAGCCGGATCTGGTGCTGCTGGATCTGATGCTGCCCGGACGGGACGGTATCGAGGTGTGCCGTCTGATCAGGGCGGAGTCCGGGGTGCCGATCGTGATGCTGACGGCCAAGAGCGACACCGTGGACGTCGTCGTGGGGCTGGAGTCCGGCGCCGACGACTACATCGTGAAGCCGTTCAAGCCGAAGGAGCTCGTGGCCCGGATCAGGGCGCGGCTTCGCAGGTCGGAGGAGCCGGCTCCCGAGCAGCTCGCCATCGGTGACCTGCTCATCGACGTGGCCGGCCACTCCGTGAAGCGGGAAGGGCAGTCGATCGCGCTGACGCCGCTGGAGTTCGACCTGCTGGTCGCGCTCGCGCGCAAGCCGTGGCAGGTGTTCACGCGTGAGGTGCTGCTGGAGCAGGTGTGGGGCTACCGTCACGCCGCCGACACCCGGCTCGTCAATGTGCATGTGCAGCGGCTGCGTTCCAAGGTCGAGAAGGACCCGGAGCGGCCGGAGATCGTGGTGACCGTCCGTGGTGTGGGTTACAAGGCAGGGCCAAGCTGACATGTCCGGAGACAGTGCCGCTTCGTCGCCCGGGCGGGCCGGGGTGAGTGCGGGGCGGCCTGTCGGGCGGACCAAGGGCGGCTCCCGCTGGGGGCGGTTCTTCGAGGGCGGCCTGTTGCAGGGCGGAGTCCAGGGCAGTCCCGTTCTGAGGCTCTTCATGCGCTGGGTGCGCCGGCCGCTGCTGCCCGTGATGCGGCTGTGGCGGCGCAACATCCAGCTCAAGGTCGTCGTCACGACCCTGCTGATGTCGCTCGGCGTGGTCCTTCTGCTGGGCTTCGTCGTCATCGGGCAGGTGC
Source organism: Streptomyces sp. SAI-135 (assembly GCF_029893805.1). Classification (NCBI taxonomy): domain Bacteria; kingdom Bacillati; phylum Actinomycetota; class Actinomycetes; order Kitasatosporales; family Streptomycetaceae; genus Streptomyces; species Streptomyces sp. SAI-135. The sequence continues at coordinate 3,826,849 of NZ_JARXYP010000002.1, read as the reverse complement.
GCAACGGGCTCCTCGACGCCAAGGTGAAGGCGTCGCAGAGCCAGGCCACCGGCGGTTTCGCGGTGGCCAAGCAGAAGGCGGAGGAAGCCGACGCCGGGACCGACGACACCGCTCCGGCGGACGGCCGGTCCGACCAGTTCGTCATCGAGTGGATGAGCAACCTCGTCTACTCGCTCTCCAGCGGCGGTCAGGGCGCCTTCGACGTGGTGACCCTGCCGGTGGGTGGCGACAGCGGGAGCGGGCGCGGACCGCGCGCCTCCGGCGACGTCGATCCGACGGCCAGTGTTCCCGAGGCGCTGCGCGCGAAGGTCGACGACAGCACGGCCGCCGCGCAGAGCTACACGCGCATCATCTACGACGCCGACGAGGAGTCCCAGCCCGCCCTCGTCATCGGCAAGCAGGTCAACGACCCCAACGGGGACCCGTACCAGCTGTACTACCTCTTCCCGCTCACCCAGGAGGAGAAGTCGCTCAGCCTGGTCAAGGGCACCCTGGCGACCGCCGGGCTCTTCGTCGTCGTCCTGCTCGGAGCCATCGCCTGGCTCGTGGTGCGGCAGGTCGTCACGCCGGTACGGATGGCGGCCGGGATCGCCGAGCGGCTGTCCGCGGGGCGGCTGCAGGAGCGGATGAAGGTCACCGGCGAGGACGACATCGCGCGGCTCGGCGAGGCCTTCAACAAGATGGCGCAGAACCTTCAGCTGAAGATCCAGCAGCTGGAGGACCTGTCGCGGATGCAGCGGCGGTTCGTGTCGGACGTGTCGCACGAGCTGCGGACGCCGCTGACGACCGTACGGATGGCCGCCGACGTCATCCATGACGCGCGCGAGGACTTCGACCCGATGACCGCGCGGTCGGCCGAACTGCTCGCCGACCAGCTGGACCGGTTCGAGACGCTGCTCGCCGACCTGCTGGAGATAAGCCGGTTCGACGCTGGCGCGGCGGCGTTGGAGGCCGAGCCGATAGACCTCAGGGAGGTCGTGCGGCGGGTCGTCAGCGGCGCCGAGCCGCTCGCCGAGCGCAAGGGCACGACCGTCCGGATCGTGGGCGACCAGCAGCCCGTGGTCGCCGAGGCCGATGCCCGGCGGGTGGAGCGGGTGCTGCGGAATCTCGTCGTCAACGCCGTGGAGCACGGTGAGGGCAAGGACGTCGTCGTCAAGCTGGCATCGGCGGGCGGGGCGGTCGCGATCGCCGTACGCGACTACGGGGTCGGGCTCAAGCCAGGCGAGGCCACGCGCGTGTTCAGCCGCTTCTGGCGGGCCGACCCGGCACGCGCGCGTACCACCGGCGGTACCGGCCTCGGGTTGTCCATCGCCCTGGAGGACGCGCGGCTGCACGGCGGCTGGCTGCAGGCGTGGGGAGAGCCGGGTGGCGGCTCGCAGTTCCGGCTGACGCTGCCCAGGACGGCCGACGAGCCGTTGCGGGGCTCGCCGATACCGCTGGAGCCCAAGGACTCTCGGCGCAACCGCGGACTCGACGACGCCGGCCTGCCGCGTGGAGGCGGCGACAAGGCGGCCACCGTGCCGGTCCAGCCGAAGGGCGACCAGGTGACCGCGCGGGACCCGATAGCGCCCAGGGCGGGCACGACGACCCCCGTGGCCGATCCGACGGCGCTGCCCGGCAACGGCGCGCGCGTGGTGCCCCGGCCGACCTCGGGTGCGCGACGGCCGGACGGTGCGGTCACCGGGGACACGCCCGGCGGTGAGAACGCCGGCCGCCCGGACGCCAGGGCGCAGGAGTCGTACGAACAGCAGGGGGAGGCATTCCGTGGACGCTGACCGCGAGGGGGGCGGCCGGCGTACGCCGGGGCGCGCGGCGGTGTACGCCGCCTGCGGTGCCGTACTGCTGGCGGGGTGTGCCTCCATGCCGGACAGCGGCGATCTGCGCGGGGTGGACTCCACACCGCGGCAGGACACGCAGGTGCGGGTCTTCGCGATGCCGCCGCAGGAGGACGCCGAGCCCACGGACATCGTGCAGGGTTTTCTCGAGGCGCTGACCAGCGACGATCCCAACTACGAGACGGCCAGGAAGTATCTGACGGCGAGCGCGGCCAAGCAGTGGCAGCCGGGGCTTTCCACCACGGTGCTCGACGACGGGCCCGGCGCCGACGTGGTGCCGCCCGCGGACCGGCAGCAGAGCGACGACAAGTCGTTCACGCTGGTCGGCACCAAGGTGGCCGTGGTGGACGCGCAGCAGTCGTACTCACCGGCGTCGGGCGAGTACCGGGAGACCGTGCACCTCGTCCACGACAAGAAGACCAAGCAGTGGCGGATCGACAGCCCTCCGCGCGGTGTCGTCATGGGGAAGTCGGACTTCCAGCGGAACTACGTGTCCGTCAACAAGTACTACTTCGCCTCGAACACCAAGTCGGCGACGGCTCCGCAGACCGTGGCGGTCGCCGACCCCGTGTACGTGCGCGAGCGCGTGGACCCCATGACACAGCTGGTGCGGTCCCTGCTCAGCGGGCCGACGAGCTGGCTCGACCCCGTCGTCAGGACAAGTTTCCCCACTGGTACGGCCCTCAGGAGCGGCGTCTCCGCGCTCGCTCCCGACGACCGGAGCACCCTGACGGTGCCGCTCAACGCCAAGGCCAGGAACGTCGGCACGGACCAGTGCAAGGCGATGGCGGCCCAGCTGCTGTTCACCCTGCAGAACCTCACCCCTGCCGTGGACGACGTCGAACTTCAGGCAGGCGGCAGACATCTGTGCACCGCGGCGGAGAGCGACGCCAACGGGGACGCCACCCGCGGTTCGGTCGAGCGTCCCGAGTTCCTGTACTTCGTCGACGGCGAGCACCGGCTGGCACGGGTTCCGGCCGACGCGGGCGGGAGCGGTACGAGGGCCGATGCGGTGCCGGTTCCCGGGGCACTGGGCGACGGCGACAAGGACCTGCGGTCGGTGGCCGTCTCGCGTGACGAGCACACGGCGGCCGGTGTCGGGATCGACGGCAAGGCGCTGTACGTCGGGTCGCTGGTGTCGGGCGGCTCGCTCGGGGAGCCGGTACTGGTCAGCTACGGCAAGACGGCCGAGGACCGGCTGACCACGCCGAGCTGGGACACCGAGGGTGACCTGTGGGTGGCGGACCGGAACCCCGTCGATCCGCGTCTGCTGCTGTTCAAGGAGGGTGCGGGCAAGCCGCTGGAGGTGGAGACCCCCGGGCTGGACGGGCGCATCAAGGACCTGCGGGTGGCCGCCGACGGTGTGCGGATCGCGCTCGTCGTGGAGAAGGGCGGCAAGCAGTCGCTGTTCATCGGCCGGATCGAGCGGGAGGGCAGGACCGGCGACCCGCAGAGCGTCTCGGTGCGGGGACTGCGCTCCACCACGCCGGATCTGGAGGAGGTCACGACCATGTCCTGGGCCGGCGACAGCAGGCTCGTGGTGGTCGGGCGTGAGCAGGGCGGTGTGCAGCAGACGCGGTATGTCCAGGTCGACGGCTCCACGCCGGAGGGGCCGCCGCCGGCCGCTCTCACCGGTGTGAAGGGGATCGCGGCGTCCGGGGACGACGAGATGCCCTTGGTGGCCTACTCGGAGGACGGGATCGTACGGCTGCCGTCCGGGGCGCAGTGGCAGAAGGTGGACGCGGACGGGACGGCGCCGGTCTATCCGGGGTGAGGTGACGGCACGCGCTGTCGGAGCGGCCGCAATTGCCGGGGCGAGGCCCCAGTGAGGGCGGCCGCTTTTTTCTGGGGCGGGTGAGGCATTCGCCGCTTGGCGGGCGGCTCGGATTCGCTGAGTGGGGCGAGTCGGAATCGTCGTTCGAGGGATTGAACCGCGGGGTGTGTTCGGCCGGCCGATTGTATGTATGGGGTCGGTATTTCATGGTGCGAACGGCTGTTCGTTTCGGGGGTTGAGTTTTCCACAGGCGGTTATCCACAGGGGTGGTCGGTCGGCTTCTGCGTTGGCACAGTGGTGGGCATGCGGGGGTGGTGGCAGGACCTCACCGATCTGATGCTGCCGGCCGAGTGCGGAGGCTGCGGGAAGCCTCGCACGGTGCTCTGTCCGGAGTGCCGTGCCGCCCTGGACGGGGCCGCGCCCAGCCGGGTGCGGCCGGTGCCGGAGCCGTCCGGACTGCCGGTGGTGCATGCGGCGGCTCGGTACGCGGACTCGGTACGGGCGGTGTTGCTGGCCCACAAGGAGAGGGGGGTGCTGGGCCTCGCGGGGCCACTCGGTACGGCTCTGGCGAGGGCTGTGGGGGCGGCTGTGCGGGAGGTGTGCGCGGCCGGGCCCGAAGGCGGCTTCGGGGGTGGTGCGGCCCTGACCGGGACCGGTGACCCACAGTCGGGGACGGCCGGTGGTGGCGGGTGGGCGGGTCCAGGGATCGGGATGCCGGTGCTGCTCGTTCCCGTGCCGTCCGCACGGCGGGCGGTCCGGGCCAGGGGGCATGATCCGACGCGGCGGGTCGCGCTTGCGGCGGCAGGTGAACTGCGGCGGGCGGGGATGCCTGCTCGGGTGGTGGCGGTACTGCGGCAGCGGCGGGGCGTGGCTGACCAGGCGGGGCTCAACTCCCGGCAGCGGCTGGACAATCTCGCGGGCGCACTGACCGTCGTTCCTGGTGGCGGGCGGCTTCTGGCCGAGGGGCTGGTCGTGCTGGTCGACGACCTGATGACGACGGGCGCGTCCCTGACCGAGGCGGCACGGGTCGTCCGGGAGGCGAGGGTGGGGGCCCTTGGGGAGGAGAGGGCGGGGGTCCTTCGGGGGGAGAGGGTCCGGCCGGTTCGGGAGGAGAGAGTGCGGGCCGTTCGGGAGGCGGGTGTTCGGGAGAGGTGGGAGGCAGGGAGCGGGCAGGACCGGGAGGTGAGGTGGCGGGAGGACCGTGAGGTGGGGGGCCTTGGGGAGGACCGGCGTGGCAGGGCTGGGGAGGAGCAGGCGGTGAGCGCTCGGGGGGACATCGGTTGCCGCGCTGAACATCCGGCCGTCCGGGGCCGTGATGATCGGCAAGAGGGAGGAGACCGCAGCGGTCGTGCCCCGCTGAGGGGCGGTGCACGGCAGGAGCGTCGGCGGCCGGGCGAAGCGGGAGAACACGCCCGGGGGCGGCGGGAGTTGGACGGACGTCATGGCGAACTACGGCAGGACGCAAGCGGGCGTCGTGGTGGACCACCGGTGGCCGGATCCGGCGATCAACCGCCGGCCCTCGTGTACACCGCTGCAAGCCGGGAAGGCATGGGGGAACGGATGATCGCAGTGACGGAGGAGGACGCGGGGCGGAAGCGCCGCTCGATGACAACGTCGGGCGCCGGTGGCGTCCGAGACGTCGTCTGCGCGGCTGTGGTCGCGGCCCCGCCGGATTCTTTCGAAATAAACCGGAACTGACTGTGTAGTTGCATCGTTGCAGGTTACGAGAGGGTCAATTCACCTGAACGGAGGTACGCCGCGGTAGAGGGTGACGACATCCGTCCAGGCGAGATATGTTCGGTTGTGAGAGAAAGGCGCAGGCCACACCTCGCAAATCCGAATGCCGTGCCCGCGGGATTTCCACCATCACCCGCGACGGTGGAATGGAGATCTTGCCCGCGGGGGAGGAGGAGGTGGACGTCACCGAGTCCGTAGGTTCCGGGGCTCACCGGAGCCTGGTGCAAAAGGGAGATGCTCCGCATCGAGGCGGAGCGATCCGGGAACGGAGTTCTGCGTGGACATCGTCGTCAAGGGCCGCAAGACCGAGGTGCCCGAGCGGTTCCGCAAGCACGTGGCCGAGAAGCTGAAGCTGGAGAAGATCCAGAAGCTCGATGGCAAGGTGATCAGCCTCGACGTCGAGGTGTCCAAGGAGCCGAACCCCCGACAGGCCGACCGCTGCGACCGAGTGGAGATCACGCTCCGCTCCCGCGGTCCGGTGATCCGGGCGGAAGCGGCAGCCAGCGACCCGTACGCGGCACTCGACCTGGCGGCGGAGAAGCTGGACGCCCGGCTTCGCAAGGAGCACGACAAGCGCCACACGCGCAGGGGCGCACGGAGGCTCACGGCGGCTGAGGTCCCCGACCACGTGCCGGACGCGGCGACGCTCAACGGCAACGGCCACCCCGTCCACGAGGAAGACTCGGACGGCGTGCCCGTCAAGAAGATCGGCTCGCTGGAGATCAAGGGTGAAGGTCCCCTCATCGTCCGCGAGAAGACCCACGTCGCTTCCCCGATGACCCTCGACCAGGCGCTCTACGAGATGGAGCTGGTCGGGCACGACTTCTACCTGTTCGTCGACTCCGAGACCAAGGAACCGAGTGTCGTCTACCGGCGGCACGCCTATGACTACGGCGTCATCCACCTGAGCACGGACCCGATGGTCGCCCGGGCGCACTCTCCCGCGGCCGGCGACACGACGGGCAGCTGACCCTCCCGGATGACAGCTGAGCCGGTGCCCCTGGAGCGCGTGTGCGCCCCCAGGGGCACCCGTGTGCGACCACTTCGCGACTCGCTCTGTCACCTCACTGTCGTCCGGGCATGAAATCATGGCTCCACCGGCCCAACCGGTGGGTCGTTGCCTTGGGTTGGCGATGGCACAGGACCAGCCACAGCCTTCAGGGGGAGGAACGATGGCGGACAGCTTCGGACCGCTGCACGGCGAGGACGCCGGCGACGGCGTCGTCGGCGCGGGTGCGGACACGGGCTCTTCACGCAAGGAGCCGATCCGGGTCCTCGTCGTGGACGACCACGCACTCTTCCGGCGCGGACTGGAGATCGTGCTCGCCGCCGAGGAGGACATCCAGGTCGTGGGGGAGGCGGGCGACGGCGCCGAGGCCGTGGACAAGGCCGCCGACCTGCTGCCGGACATCGTTCTGATGGACGTGCGGATGCCCAAGCGGGGCGGGATCGAGGCCTGCACCTCCATCAAGGAAGTGGCACCCAGCGCCAAGATCATCATGCTGACGATCAGCGATGAGGAAGCCGACCTCTACGACGCGATCAAGGCGGGCGCGACCGGGTATCTCCTCAAGGAGATCTCGACGGACGAGGTCGCCACCGCCATTCGCGCCGTCGCCGACGGGCAGTCGCAGATCAGCCCGTCCATGGCGTCGAAACTGCTCACCGAGTTCAAGTCGATGATCCAGCGCACGGACGAGCGTCGGCTCGTGCCGGCCCCGCGACTGACGGACCGTGAGCTCGAAGTCCTCAAGCTCGTCGCCACCGGGATGAACAACCGCGACATCGCGAAGGAGTTGTTCATCTCCGAGAACACCGTGAAGAACCATGTGCGCAACATCCTGGAGAAGCTGCAGCTGCACTCCAGGATGGAGGCCGTCGTCTACGCGATGCGCGAGAAGATCCTAGAGATCCGCTAGATTCGCCAGCTCCCTCACGAGGGGCTCGCGGAGTTCCGGAGCGTCCACCCGCTCCACGCGTACGTCCGTGCAGTCCACCCAGCTCGCCGCCTCGACGAGGGCCTGGGCCACCGCCGGAACCGCCTTGGGGCCGTCCACGGTGACCTGCCTGGCCACGAGCGTGCCTCCCTCCCGGGCCGGGTCCACGCGACCGACGAGACGGCCACCGGCCAGCACCGGCATGGCGAAGTAGCCGTGGATCCGCTTGGGCTTGGGGACGTACGCCTCCAGGCGGTGGGTGAAGCCGAAGATCCGCTCCGTGCGCGCGCGTTCCCAGATCAGGGAGTCGAACGGGGACAGCAACGTGGTGCGGTGGCGGCCGCGCGGGGGTGTCTCCAGGGCCACGGGATCGGCCCAGGCGGGCTTGCCCCAGCCCTCGACCGTGACCGGCACCAGGCCCGAGTCGGCGATCACCGCGTCGACCTGTTCGCCCTTGAGGCGGTGGTAGTCGGCGATGTCCGCGCGGGTGCCGACGCCCAGCGACCGCCCGGCCAGCCGGACCAGGCGGCGCAGGCACTCGGCGTCGTCCAGCTCGTCGTGGAGCAGGTCGGCGGGCACGGCGCGCTCGGCGAGGTCGTACACGCGCTTCCAGCCGCGGCGCTCCACACAGACCACCTCGCCGTACATCAGGGCGCGCTCGACGGCGACCTTGGTGCCGGACCAGTCCCACCACTCGCTGGTCTTCTTCGCACCGCCCAACTCCGTGGCGGTGAGGGGGCCTTCGGTGCGGAGCTGCTTGATGACCTGGTCGTAGGTGCCGTCCGGGAGCTGGTGGTTCCAGTGCGGGCGGCTGCGGTAGGCGCGGCGGCGGAAGGCGAAGTGGGGCCACTCCTCGATGGGGAGGATGCACGCCGCGTGCGACCAGTACTCGAAGGCGTGCGTGTCGGTCCAGTAGGCGTCCTCCACCGTCTTGCGGCCCACCGCGCCGAGACGGGCGTACGGGATCAGCTCGTGGGAGCGGGCGAGGACCGAGATGGTGTCGAGCTGGACCGCGCCGAGGTGGCGCAGGACGCCGCGGACTCCGCCCCGGCGGTCGGGAGTGCCCAGGAACCCCTGGGCGCGCAGCACGATTCGGCGGGCCTCGTCGGCCGAGAGGTCGGTGGTGGGACGCGGAGTCGTCATGGGTCCGAACGATAGAGGCCGGCACTGACAATGCGAGGTGACCTGCGGATCTACCGGGGCGCGGGAAGGTACTGCGCCGTCGACGGCAGGCCCAGGTCCGAGGGCAGCAGCGCACCCACCCAGCAGTCCCGGCGCACGCCCTGGTGGGCGATGCCGGAGCGCAGGACGCCCTCGATGACGAAACCGGCGCGCTCCGCCACCGCGCGGGAGGGCTGGTTGCCCACTTCCGCGCGCCATTCCACGCGGTCGACCGACAGCTCGGTGAAGGCCCAGCGGGAGACGGTGAGCACGGCCTCGGTGACATAGCCGTTGCCGCGGTGTGTCCTGGTGGCCCAGTAGCCGATCTCGGCCGTGCCCGGCGCACGCATGGTCAGGCCCAGCATGCCCACCAGCTCTTCCCCTTCGGGTCGGTGTCCGGGGAGGAAGAGGCCCCAGGTGAACATCGTGCCGTTCGCCCAGCCCGCCGGGGCCAGTTGCTCCGTGAAGCTCTGGGCGTGCTCCACCAGATAGGGCGAGGGGATCGTGGTCCAGCGCAGGATGTCGGGGTCCTGCACGGCCGCGAGGACGGTCTCCGTGTCCCGCGGGGCCGGCGGGCGCAGCAGGAGACGGTCCGTGGTCAGCGTGACGGGTTCCATCGGCCGATTCTGCTCAGTTGTTCGGTGAGGACGCCATCGTTTTCGCTGTGAGTGAGCGGGTGATCACAATTCGCGCAAATCGTGAGCGGGGCGCGGCACCATCGGCGTTCCCCGTCCGTTGTCCCCTTCGAAGCAGATTTGGAAGAGCTGACAGTCGGCGTACCCGGCAGGCCTCCCGACGCGGCGGGGTCCTCGCATACGATGGCCGTTGCTCAGTAAGTCAAATGGAAACCGACCGTCCCAGGCCCGACCGGCAAGGAGACCAACCCCCGTGTCCGTCCTCTCGAAGATCATGCGTGCAGGCGAAGGCAAGATCCTGCGCAAGCTGCACCGCATCGCGGACCAGGTCAACTCCATCGAAGAGGACTTCATCGACCTCTCCGACGCCGAGCTGCGGGCCCTCACCGAGGAGTACAAGCAGCGGTACGCCGACGGTGAGAGCCTGGACGACCTGCTCCCCGAGGCGTTCGCCACCGTGCGCGAGGCCGCCAAGCGCGCGCTGGGCCAGCGCCACTACGACGTGCAGATCATGGGTGGTGCCGCGCTCCACCTCGGCTACGTGGCCGAGATGAAGACCGGTGAGGGCAAGACGCTCGTCGGCACCCTGCCCGCGTACCTGAACGCGCTGTCCGGCAAGGGCGTGCACCTCATCACGGTCAACGACTACCTGGCCGAGCGTGACTCCGAGATGATGGGCCGCGTCCACAAGTTCCTCGGTCTCAGCGTCGGCTGCATCCTCGCCAACATGACGCCGGCCCAGCGCCGCGAGCAGTACAACTGCGACATCACCTACGGCACGAACAATGAGTTCGGCTTCGACTACCTGCGCGACAACATGGCGTGGTCCAAGGACGAACTCGTCCAGCGCGGCCACAACTTCGCCATCGTCGACGAGGTCGACTCCATCCTGGTCGACGAGGCCCGTACGCCGCTGATCATCTCCGGCCCGGCCGACCAGGCCACCAAGTGGTACGGCGACTTCGCCAAGCTGGTCACCCGCCTGAAGAAGGGTGAGGCCGGCAACCCGCTCAAGGGCATCGAGGAGACCGGCGACTACGAGGTCGACGAGAAGAAGCGCACGGTCGCCATCCACGAGTCCGGTGTCAGCAAGGTCGAGGACTGGCTGGGCATCGACAACCTCTACGAGTCGGTGAACACCCCTCTGGTGGGCTACCTGAACAACGCCATCAAGGCGAAGGAGCTCTTCAAGAAGGACAAGGACTACGTCGTCATGGACGGCGAAGTCATGATCGTCGACGAGCACACCGGCCGTATCCTCGCCGGCCGCCGCTACAACGAGGGCATGCACCAGGCGATCGAGGCGAAGGAAGGGGTGGACATCAAGGACGAGAACCAGACCCTCGCCACGATCACCCTGCAGAACTTCTTCCGCCTCTACAAGCGCCACGACCACGACGGCAAGGAACAGCCCGGTCTGTGCGGCATGACCGGTACGGCCATGACCGAGGCCGCCGAGTTCCACCAGATCTACAAGCTCGGCGTGGTGCCGATCCCGACGAACAAGCCGATGATCCGCAAGGACCAGTCGGACCTGATCTACCGCACCGAGGTCGCCAAGTTCGAGGCGGTCGTCGACGACATCGTCGAGAAGCACGAGAAGGGCCAGCCGATCCTCGTCGGCACGACGTCGGTCGAGAAGTCCGAGTACCTCTCGCAGCAGCTGAGCAAGCGCGGCGTCCAGCACGAGGTGCTGAACGCCAAGCAGCACGACCGGGAGGCGATCATCGTCGCCCAGGCCGGCCGCAAGGGTGCCGTCACCGTCGCCACGAACATGGCCGGCCGCGGTACCGACATCAAGCTCGGCGGCAACCCCGAGGACCTCGCCGAGGCGGAGCTGCGCCAGCGCGGCCTCGACCCCGAGGAGCACATCGAGGAATGGGCCGCCGCTCTGCCGGCCGCCCTGGAGAAGGCCGAGCGGGCGGTCAAGGCGGAGTTCGAAGAGGTCAAGGAGCTCGGCGGCCTCTATGTCCTCGGCACCGAGCGGCACGAGTCGCGCCGTATCGACAACCAGCTGCGCGGCCGTTCCGGCCGTCAGGGCGACCCCGGTGAGTCCCGCTTCTACCTCTCCCTCGGCGACGACCTGATGCGGCTGTTCAAGGCCCAGATGGTCGAGCGCGTGATGTCGATGGCGAACGTCCCGGACGACGTCCCGATCGAGAACAAGATGGTCACGCGCGCGATCGCGTCCGCGCAGTCGCAGGTCGAGCAGCAGAACTTCGAGACCCGTAAGAACGTCCTGAAGTACGACGAGGTCCTCAACCGTCAGCGCGAGGTCATCTACGGCGAGCGCCGCCGCGTCCTGGAGGGCGAGGACCTCCAGGAGCAGATCTTCCACTTCATGGACGACACGATCGACGCGTACGTCGCGGCGGAGACCGCCGAGGGCTTCGCGGAGGACTGGGACCTCGACCGGCTGTGGGGCGCGTTCAAGCAGCTCTACCCGGTCAAGATCACCGTCGAGGAGCTGGAGGACGCGGCGGGTGACCGCGCGGGTCTGACCGCCGAGTACATCTCCGAGTCCATCAAGGACGACATCCACGAGCAGTACGAGGCGCGCGAGGCGCAGCTCGGCTCCGAGATCATGCGTGAGCTGGAGCGCCGGGTCGTGCTGTCGGTCCTGGACCGCAAGTGGCGCGAGCACCTCTACGAGATGGACTACCTCCAGGAGGGCATCGGCCTGCGCGCGATGGCCCAGAAGGACCCGCTGGTCGAGTACCAGCGCGAGGGCTTCGACATGTTCACCGCCATGATGGAGGGCATCAAGGAGGAGTCCGTCGGCTACCTGTTCAACCTGGAGGTCCAGGTCGAGCAGCAGGTCGAGGAGGTCCCGGTCGAGGACGAGAAGCCGTCCCTCGCCAAGCAGGACTCCGTTCCGGCGCAGGCCGGCGCGCGTCCCGAGATCCGCGCGAAGGGCCTCGACGCCCCGCAGCGCAGGGACCTGCACTTCTCCGCTCCGACCGTGGACGGCGAGGGCGGCGTCATCGAGGGCGAGTTCGCCGACGACGACGAGCCCGTGCGCTCCGAGGCGGACGGCCTCACGCGCGCGGAGCGCCGCAAGCAGTCCCGCGCGCGGGGCCGACGCAAGAAGTAGTGCCTTCGGCGCGCTGGACGCCGTAGCGGATCGACGACGTGACGGTGCCGGTGGCGCCGGGGCGTGAGAAGGGCCGGTCACCTCGGGGTGGCCGGCCCTTCGCCGTGGTAGTCACCCGTCGGCCTCTCCGGGCTCCTCGGCCGTGTCCGGACCCTTCAGTCGTCGGAGCGGGGAGCCCGGGGGCCGCCCAGTTCGACCGCCGTGCAGCGCCAGCGGAGGTCCTGGCCCTGCTCCAGGCGGAAGGCCATGGCGCGCAGCTGGTCGCCCGCGCCGATGCGGGCGAAGGCCTCCACGGCGCCCTCACGGGGGACGTAGTAGCCGATGTCCCGGACGACCGGGCGGGTGCCGCGGGTGCGCAGCGGGCCCCGCTCGGCGAGCCGGGCCAACTCGTCGTAGGCGCGGCCCGCGGTGTGCCGGAGCATCGAGTGGACGGGGCGCTGACCGCTCAGGACGGCGAGGAGGAGGTCGGCGAAGAGGTCGGTGGGGCGGGGCTGGGGGACCGTGGGGCGCCGCGGGGTCTGGGCCGGGACGGTGTGCTGGGGGGCGGCTGCGGGGGCGGAGTGCGGTCGGGCGGTCGTGAGGCGGGTTGCGGTGCTGCTGTGCGGGTGGGCGGCCGTGCCGGTGGCCGGACGGTCTGTCGTGGCCGTGGGACCGGCGGTGGATCCGGCCGTGGGGCCTGCCATGGAGCCGGCCGTGGGACCGGCGATGGAGCCGGCCGTGGATCGGGCCGTGTCGCCGTGCCGCCGCGCTCCCGGGGGCGTCCCGTTCGGGCTCGGGATGTTCTGCGGGCGGCTGTCGGCGGGGCCCGTGCGGATGCGGGGGCCGCTGCCGGGGGAGCCCGGTGGGCGGCCGTCGCCCGGGGCCGTGCGCGGCGTGCTGCCACCGGGTGTGCGGGGTGGCGTGCCGCCCGGGCGGCGGGAGTCGCGGCGGGCCGGCGGGCGGGTGCCGGGGTGGTGCTGGGTCCTGGTCATGACCTTGTTCATGGGATCCCCGTTCGGCGGGCCCGGGAAGTACCGGGCAGTAACTTCGGTTGGGGATCTTGTACGGGGCCGCGGACCCCGGCGGCAAGCGAGCGGCGGGCCGGGTCGTGCGGCCGAAATGTTCACCTATCAGGGTGATCGGAGGCGGCAAAAGCCCGTGAATCCCGGGGTGGTGGGGGTGAATTCCGGGCCCGGGGTGGACGCCCGCCGAGGTCCGGGCAGGGACTCGAAAGGGGACGCCCGCACGTATCCTGAAGGCCTTCGCGGAGCCCCTGCGACGATGTCCTCCGACCATGAAAGCGGCCAGCCATGCGCGTCTACGTCCCCCTGACCCTCTCCGGTCTCGCCGAGGCGTACAAGACGGGTGAGCTGGGGGCCGGACCGCTCCTCGCCTACGCCGTCACGCCCGGCCTGCGCGAGTGGTACCTCTCCGACGACATCGAGGAGTTGGAGTACGCGGCGCTGAACCGAGCCGCGCTGGCCTCGCTGCGGCTGCTCGCCGCCGAGACCGGGGCCGTGCGGCGCCGGGTCGTGGTGGCCGTCGACGTGGCCGACGGCGCCGCGGTCTCCGATCCCGACCGGGCGCTGGATCCCGCGGCACTCGGTGAGGTGCGGGTCGCCGGCCCGGTGAGGCTGGCCAAGGCGGCCGCGGTGCACGTCGACTCGGACGACGCGGTGGAGGACGTCACCGCCGCCGTGGAAGCGCTGGAGGCGGCGGACGCCGGGGACGACGACGCGCAGTTCGTCGTGGACGGGGCCGAGGACCACGAACTGCTGTGGTACGCGACGCAGGAGATCCCGAACCTGGTGGGACTGGGCGGCTGAGGCCGTTCCTGGCCCCGCCGTACGACGGCTTTACCCGCCTTGACCTGCTGCTCTCTTGATTGTCAGTGGGGGCGGGTACGTTTTTGGCATGGGGAAGCTGACAGGGGCGCACATCGTCTGGGACTGGAACGGCACGCTGTTCCACGACAACGACGCGATCATCGGGGCGACGAACGCCGCGTTCGGCGAGCTGGGGCTCGCGCCGATCACGATGGAGCAGTACCGGGCGCTGTACTGCGTGCCGGTGCCGAAGTTCTACGAGCGGCTGCTCGGCCGGCTGCCCACCGACGCCGAGTGGGAGCTCATGGACGAGACCTTCCACCGGTACTACACCGAGCACCGCGTGGGGTGCGGGCTCACCCAGGGCGCGGAGGAGCTGCTCACGGGGTGGCGCTCGGCAGGGCGCAGCCAGTCCATCCTCAGCATGTACGTGCATGACGAACTGGTGCCACTGGTGCGCGGGTTCGGGATCGAGGCGCACTTCCTGCGGGTGGACGGGCGGACGGGACCGTCCGGGGGAAGCAAGGCGGAACACATGGAGCGGCATCTCGCCGCCCTGGTGGGAGTGGAGCCCGCCCGGACCGTGGTGATCGGGGACGCCGCGGACGACGCGGTGGCCGCGATGCGGGTGGGAGCACGGGCCGTGCTGTACACCGGGGGGTCGCACAGCCGGGCCAGCCTCGAGGGGGCGGGCGTGCCCGTGGTGGACACCCTGGCGGAGGCGGTCGCGGAGGCCGAGCGAATAGCGGCGTGACGGTTCGCGTCAGCTCCGCGACCACGGAACGGGTGGCAGGCGCGCACCCGTCGGTCAGGTCACCGGTGCCTTCGCCCTGAGCACCGCCAGGAACTCCCGCATCCAGGCCGAGTGGTCGGGCCAGGCACGGGCGGAGACCAGGGTGCCGTCGACGACCACCTCGGCGTCCTGGAAGGCCGCTCCCGCGGACTGCATGTCGGGTTCCAGGGCCGGATAGGCCGTGACGCGGCGGCCACGGAGGCTGTCGATCGCGGCGGTGAGCAGCGGACCGTGGCAGATCTGGGCGACCGGCTTGTCCGCGTCGAAGAAGGACTTGAGGATCTTGCGGAGCTCGGGGTCGTTGCGCAGGTACTCGGGGGCGCGGCCGCCGGGGATGACGAGAGCGGCGTACTGGCCGGCGTCGACCTCGGCGAAGGCCAGGTCGGCGGGCCAGGTGTAGCCGGGTTTCTCGGTGTAGGTGTCGAAGCCGGGTTCGAAGTCGTGGACGACGAAACGGAGCTGCTTGCGGGTGGGGGCCGCGACATGGACGTCGTAGCCCTCCTCACGGAGGCGCTGGTAGGGGTACAGGACCTCCAGTGACTCTGCTGCGTCACCGGTGACGATGAGGATTTTTGCGGTCATGTCGGCAAAGTGCACCTGCGGGGCGTGCTTGCCAAGAGGGTGTGCGAAGGGGAGGGAAGAAGGTCATGGCCTGGATGCGACGTGGGCACTGTGCAGAGTGTCAAAGTTCGGTCCCCGGTTTTGTACACATACGGCTCATGACGGGCCCCCTGTAAGGAGCGATAGCCTTGGTGGCGTGATCAGCGCGATAGTTCGCGGGGGCGCTGTGGCCCCCGCCCCGCGCCCGGTGCGCACGGAACACCTCCGTGGCCGGGCGGCGGCCGCTGGTCCTCGCGGGCGGGACGGGGCCGTTGGGGCCCTCATGACGCCGAGTACACCCTCGTCAGCGGCGCGGCAGAGAGCAGCGTCACACCTGGCGGGCGTGTCGAGAATGGCTGATATACCCCCGCTCATCTCACCTTGCGGCATAGCGTCGGAGCAGACCGGAGACCCCGGGCCGTGGCGTCGAGCCGCAGGGGAAGAGACCGTACTTCCTTCTACGTCACGCAACGGCGCGCGACAGGAGTCAGAGGACAATGCAGACCAAGCTGGACGAAGCCAAGGCCGAGCTGCTCGAGAGGGCCGCACGGGTAGCTGAGAACAGCCCGGCCGGGGGGCACCTACCGACTGGGACGACGGACGACGAGACCCCCCGCACCCCGGACACCCCGGACAGCGAGACCGTGCTCGCGTTCCTCCAGCGCTACTACCTGCACACGGCCCCCGAGGACCTCACCGACCGCGACCCGGTCGACATCTACGGAGCCGCTCTCTCCCACTACCGGCTGGGCGAGACCCGCCCGCAGGGCACGGCCAACGTGCGCGTGCACACGCCCACGGTGGAGGAGAACGGCTGGACCTGCACCCACTCGGTCGTCGAGGTCGTCACCGACGACATGCCCTTCCTCGTCGACTCCGTCACCAACGAGCTGACCCGGCAGGGGCGCGGCATCCATGTCGTCATCCACCCCCAGGTCGTCGTCCGCCGGGACCTCACCGGCAAGCTGATCGAGGTCCTCACCGCCCCGCCCTCCGCCGCCGACCTCCCGCACGACGCGCACACCGAGTCCTGGATCCACGTCGAGATCGACCGCGAGACCGACCGCGCCGACCTCAAGCAGATCACCGCCGATCTGCTGCGCGTCCTGTCCGACGTCCGGGAGGCCGTCGAGGACTGGGAGAAGATGCGGGACGCGGCCCTGCGGATGGCCGACGAACTGCCCGCCGAGCCGATCGCCACCGATCTGCGCGACATGGAGATCGAGGAGGCCCGCGAGCTGCTGCGCTGGCTGGCCGCCGACCACTTCACCTTCCTCGGCTACCGGGAGTACCAGCTCCGGGAGGACGACTCCCTCGCCGCCGTCCCCGGCACCGGCCTCGGCATCCTGCGCTCCGACCCGCACCACGCCGGCGAGGAGGGGCATCCGGTCAGCCCGTCCTTCGAGCGGCTGCCCGCCGACGCGCGCGCCAAGGCACGTGAGCACAAGCTGCTGGTGCTGACCAAGGCCAACAGCCGGGCCACCGTGCACAGGCCGTCGTACCTCGACTACATCGGCGTCAAGAAGTTCGACGCGGACGGCAATGTCGTCGGCGAGCGGCGATTCCTCGGACTGTTCTCCTCCGCCGCCTACACCGAGTCGGTGCGCCGCGTTCCGGTCATTCGGCGCAAGGTGGAAGAGGTGCTCGAAAGGGCCGGTTTCTCGCCCAACAGCCACGACGGCCGCGACCTGCTCCAGATCCTGGAGACCTACCCGCGCGACGAGCTCTTCCAGACCCCGGCCGACGAGCTGGAGTCCATCGCCACCTCCGTCCTGTACCTCCAGGAGCGGCGGCGGCTGCGCCTCTACCTGCGCCAGGACGAGTACGGCCGCTACTACTCGGCCCTCGTCTACCTGCCCCGCGACCGCTACACCACCGGCGTCCGCCTCCGGATCATCGACATCCTGAAGGAGGAACTGGGCGGCATCAGCGTCGACTTCACCGCCTGGAACACCGAGTCGATCCTGTCCCGGCTGCACTTCGTGGTCCGCGTCCCGCAGGGCACCGAGCTGCCGCAGCTCAGCGACAGCGACAAGGAGCGCATCGAGGCCCGCCTGGTCGAGGCCGCCCGCTCCTGGGCCGACGGCTTCGCCGAGGCGCTCAACGCCGAGCTGGGCGAAGAGCGCGCCGCCGAGCTGTCGCGCCGCTACGGCAGCGCCTTCCCCGAGGGATACAAGGCCGACCACCCCCCGCGCTCCGCGGTCGCCGACCTGGTCCGTCTGGAGCGGCTCGGCGAGGAGAACGACTTCGCGCTCAGCCTGTACGAGCCGGTGGGCGCCGCCCCCGAGGAGCGCCGCTTCAAGATCTACCGCAAGGGCGAGGCCATCTCCCTGTCCGCCGTCCTGCCGGTCCTCAACCGGCTCGGCGTCGAGGTCATGGACGAGCGGCCCTACGAACTGCGCTGCTCCGACCGCAGCATCGCCTGGATCTACGACTTCGGCCTGCGCATGCCCAGGTCGCAGAACGGCTCCGGCGACTACCTCGGCGACGACGGCCGCGAGCGCTTCCAGGAGGCCTTCGCCGCCACCTGGACCGGCAAGGCGGAGAACGACGGCTTCAACGCCCTGGTGCTGAGCGCCGGCCTGAACTGGCGTCAGGCGATGGTGCTGCGGGCGTACGCCAAGTACCTGCGCCAGGCGGGCTCGACGTTCAGCCAGGACTACATGGAGGACACCCTCCGCCACAACGTCCACACCACCCGGCTGCTCGTCTCCCTGTTCGAGGCGCGCATGTCGCCGGACCGCCAGCGCGCCGGCCACGAACTCGTGGACGCCCTCCTGGAGGAGCTCGACGCCGCGCTCGACCAGGTGGCCTCGCTGGACGAGGACAGGATCCTGCGCTCCTTCCTGACCGTCATCAAGGCGACCCTGCGCACCAACTTCTTCCAGGAGGCCGCGGGCGGCAGGCCGCACGACTACGTCTCCATGAAGTTCGACCCGCAGGCCATCCCCGACCTCCCTGCCCCGCGCCCGGCGTTCGAGATCTGGGTCTACTCACCGCGCGTCGAGGGCGTGCACCTGCGCTTCGGCAAGGTCGCCCGCGGCGGTCTGCGCTGGTCCGACCGGCGCGAGGACTTCCGCACCGAGATCCTCGGCCTGGTCAAGGCGCAGATGGTGAAGAACACCGTCATCGTGCCGGTCGGCGCCAAGGGCGGCTTCGTCGCCAAGCAACTGCCCGACCCGTCCGTCGACCGGGACGCGTGGATGGCCGAGGGCATCGCCAGCTACAAGACCTTCATCTCGGCGCTGCTCGACATCACCGACAACATGGTGGCCGGCGAGGTCGTGCCCCCGGCGGACGTCGTCCGCCACGACGAGGACGACACCTATCTGGTCGTCGCCGCCGACAAGGGCACCGCGACCTTCTCGGACATCGCCAACGGGGTCGCCGAGCAGTACAACTTCTGGCTCGGCGACGCCTTCGCCTCCGGCGGCTCGGCCGGCTACGACCACAAGGGCATGGGCATCACCGCCCGCGGCGCCTGGGAGTCCGTCAAGCGGCACTTCCGCGAACTGGACCTCGACACCCAGTCCGAGGACTTCACCGTCGTCGGCATCGGCGACATGTCCGGAGACGTGTTCGGCAACGGCATGCTGCTCAGCGAGCACATCCGCCTGGTCGCCGCCTTCGACCACCGGCACATCTTCATCGACCCCAAGCCCGACGCGGCCACCTCCTACGCCGAGCGCCGCCGCATCTTCGACCTCCCGCGCTCCAGCTGGGCCGACTACGACACCGAGCTGATCTCCGCGGGCGGGGGCGTCTTCCCCCGTACCGCCAAGTCCATCCCCGTCAACGCCCACATCCGCGAGGCCCTCGGCATCGAGGACAAGGTCACCAAGATGACCCCGGCCGACCTGATGAGGGCGATCCTCAAGGCGCCGGTGGACCTGCTGTGGAACGGCGGCATCGGCACCTACGTCAAGGCCTCCACCGAGACCCACGCGGACGTCGGCGACAAGGCCAACGACCCGATCCGCGTCGACGGCGCCGACCTGCGCGTGCGGGTCGTCGGCGAGGGCGGCAACCTGGGCCTGACCCAGCTCGGCCGGATCGAGTTCGCGCTGCACGGCGGCAAGATCAACACCGACGCCATCGACAACAGCGCGGGCGTGGACACCTCCGACCACGAGGTGAACATCAAGATCCTGCTCAACGGCCTGGTGGCCGAGGGCGACATGACCGTCAAGCAGCGCAACAAGCTGCTCGCCGAGATGACCGACGAGGTCGGCCGCCTGGTCCTGCGCAACAACTACGCGCAGAACACCGCCATCGCCAACGCGCTCGCCCAGTCCAAGGACATGCTCCACGCCCAGCAGCGCTTCATGCGCCACCTGGTGCGCGAGGGCCACCTCGACCGGGCCCTGGAGTTCCTGCCCACCGACCGTCAGATCCGCGAACGGCTCGGTGCCGCGCAGGGCCTCACCAGCCCGGAGACGGCAGTTCTGCTGGCGTACACGAAGATCACGGTCGCCGAGGAGCTGCTGCACACCTCGCTCCCCGACGACCCCTACCTGCACGGCCTGCTGCACACGTACTTCCCGGCCGCGCTGCGCGAGAAGTTCCCCGAGCACATCGACAACCACCCGCTGCACCGCGAGATCACCACGACCGTCCTGGTCAATGACACCGTCAACACGGGCGGTACGACCTATCTGCACCGGCTGCGCGAGGAGACCGGCGCGTCGCTGGAGGAGATCGTCCGGGCGCAGACCGCGGCCCGCGCGATCTTCCGCTCCGGCGTGGTGTGGGACGGGGTCGAGGCACTCGACAACAAGGTCGAGGCCGCCGTACTGACCCGTATCCGCCTGCACTCGCGGCGCCTCGTCGAGCGCGGCACGCGCTGGCTGCTCAACAACCGGCCGCAGCCGCTCCAGCTCGCCGAGACCGTCGAGTTCTTCGGCGATCGCGTCGAACAGGTGTGGTCGCAGCTGCCGAAGCTGCTGCGGGGCGCCGACCTGGAGTGGTACCAGAAGATCTACGACGAGCTGAGCGGCGCCGGTGTCCCGGACGAACTCGCCACGCGCGTGGCCGGGTTCTCCTCGGCCTTCCCGACGCTGGACATCGTCTCGGTGGCCGACCGCATGGGCAAGGACCCGATGGACGTCGCCGAGGTGTACTACGACCTCGCCGACCGTCTGCACATCACCCAGCTCATGGACCGCATCATCGAGCTGCCCCGCGCCGACCGCTGGCAGTCCATGGCCCGCGCCTCCATCCGCGAGGACCTCTACGCGGCCCACTCGGCGCTGACCGCCGACGTACTGGCGGTGGGCAACGGCACGTCCACGCCCGAGCAGCGCTTCAAGGCCTGGGAGGAGAAGAACGCGCCGATCCTGAGCCGGGCGCGCACCACCCTGGAGGAGATCCGGAGCTCGGACGCGTTCGACCTGGCCAACCTGTCGGTGGCGATGCGCACGATGAGGACGCTGCTGCGGCAGCACTCGTAAGCGGTACGACGACGAGGGCGCCCCGGGCCATGCGGCTCGGGGCGCCCTCGGTCATCCGGGCGGCTGTCCTTACGGGTACTCAGGCCGTACGGGTACTCAGGCCGCGACCTTCGGCTTCGGCTTCGCCTTGTCCGGGCCGCCGGTGAAGTCCTCGTAGGCCGCCAGGACCTCGTCGGTGGGGCCGTCCATGCGCAGTTCGCCGCGCTCCAGCCACAGCACCCGGTCGCAGGTGTCACGGATCGACTTGTTGCTGTGGCTCACCAGGAACACCGTGCCCGCGTGCTTGCGCAGTTCGCGGATGCGTTGCTCGGAGCGCTTCTGGAAGGAGCGGTCGCCGGTGGCGAGGGCCTCGTCGATGAGGAGGACGTCGTGGTCCTTGGCGGCGGCGATGGAGAAGCGCAGCCGGGCCGCCATGCCGGAGGAGTACGTCCGCATCGGGAGAGTGATGAAGTCGCCCTTCTCGTTGATGCCGGAGAAGTCGACGATCTCCTGGTAGCGGTCCCTGACCTGCTCCCGGGACATGCCCATGGCGAGCCCGCCGAGGTGGACGTTGCGCTCGCCGGTGAGGTCGTTCATCAGGGCCGCGTTGACGCCGAGGAGGGAGGGCTGGCCGTCGGTGTAGATACGGCCGTTCTCCACCGGGAGCAGGCCCGCGACCGCCTTGAGCAGGGTCGACTTGCCGGAGCCGTTGGTGCCGATCAGGCCGATCGCCTCGCCCTTGTAGGCGACGAACGACACGTTCTTGACGGCATGCACCTTGCGCACGCCCGCCGCCTTCTCGGCCTGGCTCCGGCGCAGCATGCGGTTGAGCGCGGCGGTGGCGGAGCCCTTGCCCGCCCCGGTGCCGTTGACGCGGTAGACGATGTCGACGCCGTCGACGACGACGGTGGGGATCTTGTCGTTCTCGATGTCAGCCACGGCCGTACGTCTCCTCAGCCTTCCAGAAGTAGATGAAGCCGCCGACGCCGGCGAGCAGCGCCCAGCCCACCGCGATCGCCCACACGTGGTGCGGCAACTGGCTCGCGTGGAAGCTGTCGATCAGGGCGTAGCGCATCAGGTCGATGTAGATGGCGGCCGGGTTGGCCTGGAGGACCGGGACCACCCAGGACGGCCAGTCGTGGTGCCCCTTGGCCAGCTTGTCGATGCTCCACATCACGCCGGAGACGTACATCCAGGTGCGCAGGACGAACGGCATCAGCTGCGCGATGTCCGGCGTCTTGGCGCCCATCCGCGCCACGATCATGGAGACGCCCGCGTTGAACGTGGACTGCAGTACCAGCGCCGGGACCGCCAGCAGCCAGGACGCGGCGACCGGGACACCGAAGCAGAGCAGGATCACCACCAGCGCGGCCATCGAGAACAGCAGCTGCTGCAACTGCTGGAGCGCGAACGAGATCGGCAGCGCGGCCCGCGGGAAGTGCAGGGCGCGCACGAGGCCGAGGTTGCCGGAGATCGCGCGGGTGCCCGCCATGATCGAGCTTTGGGTGAACGTCCAGATGAACACGCCCGTGACCAGGAACGGCACGTAGTCCGGCACGTTCCTCTTGGTGCCCAGCAGCACGCCGAAGATGAAGTAGTAGACCGCCGCGTTCAGCAGCGGGGTCATCACCTGCCAGACCTGGCCGAGCTTCGCCTGGCTGTACTGCGCGGTGAGCTTGGCGGTCGAGAACGCGGTGATGAAGTGACGCCGTGCCCACAGCTGACGGACGTAGTCGGGCAGGGAGGGGCGGGCGCCGCTGACCGCGAGGCCGTGCCGGGCGGCCAGGGCCGAGAGGTCTTCGTCGGCCGGGGGCGCTGTCGGGGGCGGTGTGTCGAGGACCTGGCTCACATCCGTTGCTTTCGCTCGGGGGGTGGGGGTGGGGCACGTGCTGCCGCGGCGCCCGTCATCCGGCGTTTCCTTACGGGACTCTTCACGTTTTCTTACGTCGGGACGGGACCGTATCGTCGCAACGTGAGCGTAAGACGAGGGAGCGTCGGAACGCAACCGTTTCGTCGTGACGAATGACGATGGAACGAAACCGTATCGTCGTGGCGACGGGCGTCGTGACGATCCCGTCCCGTCGTGACGCGTCCCGTCAGGCCGCTACGGTTTCGTCGCGACGATCCCGCGTCGGAACGATCCCGCGTCGGAACGGCACCGTTTCGTCGCTACGCCCTATGCTGTCCGCATGACGACCAACGCCGACGCGCCGCAGACCCGTACGCGCCGCCGTGCCCCGGCCGGGGCCGCCGTACTCCGTGAGGATGTGACGGAGGCCATTCGGGCAGCCGTTTTCGAGGAGCTCGCGGGTGTCGGGTACGCGCGGATGTCGATCGAGGGCATCGCGCGCCGGGCGGGAGTCGGCAAGACCGCGGTCTACCGGCGGTGGCGTTCCAAGCTGCACCTGGTTCTCGACGTGGTGTCGGAGATCGCGGTGATGGGCCTGCCGGTGCCGGAGACCGGCTCGCTGGAGGACGATCTGCGGATGCTGTACGAGGTGACCTCCCGGGCGCTGCGGCACCCGGTGGCCTCGCAGATCATCCCGGATCTCCAGGCCGAGGCGGCCCGCAATCCGGAGATCGCCGAGGCGTTGCAGAACGCGTTGCAGAAGGGTCAGGAGGGCGTCGCCAGCAAGATCATCTCGGCGGCGGAGCAGCGCGGGGAACTCCGGGCGGGCCTCAACGACGAACTGGCCCTCGATCTGATCTCGGGCCCCCTGTACTGGCGCTCGGTGGTCATCCGCAGCCCGAAGCTGCCGAAGGGGTACCTCGCGGCGCTGGCCCGGGCGACGACGGAGGCGCTGAAGGCGCTCTGAGCCTCAGCGGGCGCGGCCGGCGTCCGGTGCCGCGCGCAGGGCGAGGAGCTCCGGGGCGAGCACCCGAATTCGACCGCCACCGCCACCGCCACCGCCACTGCCGCCGCCGCTGCCGCCGCCGCTGGTGTCGCCGCCGTTGCCGCAGCTCCCCGCGGGCTCGATGAGTCCGTCCCGCCGAAGCCGGGACAGCGCACGGTTGACCGTGACGCGGGTGACCCCCAGCAGCTCGGCGAGTTCGCGCTGGCCGCCGGGGAGGAGGACGTGGCCGTCGGTGCCGGGCCGGCTCAGCCCGTCCAGGAGCCAGGCCGCGAGGCGGGCCTCGCAGGGCAGGGTGGCGGTGTCGGTGAGTCGTTCCTGCTGGGCGCGGGCCTGGGCGGCGAGGAGCCGCAGGACATGGGCGCGTACGGCCGCCGAGTCGTCGAGCAGGGACGTGAATCGGGCGCGTGGGACGGCTCGTACGGCACACGGGGTGAGGGCGGTGAAGGTGGCCGTGTGACCGGCTCCGTCGAGGAGTGCGACCTTGTCGAGGGCGCAGGGCCCGGCCCAGGTCCCGAACCGCAGGACGCGCCCGCCGGCGGTCGTGGCGGACGCGGAGACGGTGCCGTCGAGCAGGACGAGCAGGTGGTCGGCGGGGGAACCCTGGGCGCGCAGGGTGTCGCCGGGGGCGTAGGGGCGGGGGAGCGAGGTGTCCCACAGGCGGCGCAGGTCGGGCTCGGGGAGTGCGGCGAACAGCGGGACGTCCTGCAGACGCCTCCAGTCGGCTCTGGGCACGGTGGCGGTTTCCCTCCCCCTGTCGGCTCGCCCCTCGCTGTATCGGCCGATACAGACCGGCGCGGCGGCCCGAGCCTAGCCTCGTGGCGTCGGACTGTCGTCCCGGGAAGGGGACCTCGTGCTTGTCGTCGAACTCGCCTTCACAGCCGCGCCCGAACGCCTTGACGCCCGCCCCGCTCACCGTGAGGCGCTCGGCCGCCTGCACGCCGAGGGGAAGCTGTTCGCCGCGGGGCCGTGGGCGGACGACCGGGGGGCGATGCTGGTGTTCGCGGTGGGGCGGGCGGAGTTGGAGGAGATCCTGGAGGCGGACCCGTACTACCGGGCCACTCCCGGCGTCGAGGTGCGGGCGGTTCGTGAGTGGCTGCCGATACTCGGAAGTTGAGGGATGTCACTGCGGGGCCGGGATGCCACGGCGGCCGGGGCGGAAGCCACCCGCTCACTCCCGCCCCGATCACCGCACGCCCGTTCCGGAACCGCGGCCGTGCAGCTCCCTCGGACCAGCGAACCAGCGAACCAGCGGGCCGGCGGAACCACCCCCGCCCATCCGGAACCACCCGAACCCACCCGGAACCACCCGAACCCACCCGGCACCACCCGAGCCAGCCCACCGCACCTACTCGATGACGAGCTCCACGTCGATGTTCCCGCGGGTGGCGTTGGAGTAGGGGCAGACCTGGTGGGCCTGCTCGACCAGCTTGCGGCCGGTCTCCGCGTCCACGGTGTCGGGGAGTTCGACGCGGAGGGCGACCTTGAGGCCGAAGCCCTCGCCCT
The DNA here is from genome assembly GCF_029893805.1 of Streptomyces sp. SAI-135. Lineage (NCBI taxonomy): Bacteria > Bacillati > Actinomycetota > Actinomycetes > Kitasatosporales > Streptomycetaceae > Streptomyces > Streptomyces sp. SAI-135. The sequence continues at coordinate 3,801,691 of NZ_JARXYP010000002.1, read as the reverse complement.
GCTTGCCTATGCCGACCTCGGCGGTGACGGCGGCGTCGCTGACGTCGACCTTGGCCTGGCGGCCGACGAGGCCGAGGGCGCTGCCGAAGCAGGCGGCGTAACCGGCGGCGAAGAGCTGCTCCGGGTTGGTGCCCTGTCCGTTGCCGCCCAGCTCCACCGGCGGGGCCAGAGCGACGTCGATCTTGCCGTCGTTCGTGTAGGCGCGGCCGTCACGGCCGTGGGTGGCGGTGGCGACAGCGGTGTACAGCGCGTCCATGGAAAACCGTCCCATCTCGAAGTCTTGTTCCGGCGGCTCTTCCGCGGCCGCCTCACGGCCATAAGTAGAGCACACAATTCAATTGTGCACAACTAAATGGTCCGCAAGAGCTACCCTGGACCCATGGACACGCCCCCGACCCCGACCCCGGCAAGCGCTCCCGCCGCGACCCCGGCCGCGACCGACTGGCTCCGCCTCGACCAGCAGATCTGCTTCTCCCTGAACGCGGCCTCCCGCGCCTTCGGCAGCGTCTACCGCGTGATCCTCAAGGACCTGGGGATCACGTATCCGCAGTACCTGGTGATGCTGGTGCTGTGGGAGCACGGTGATCTGCCCGTCAAGAAGCTCGGCGAGCACCTGCGGCTCGACTCGGGCACCCTCTCCCCGCTCCTCAAGCGACTGGAGACGGCCGGCCTGGTCCGGCGTGAACGCAGCGTGCGTGACGAGCGCTCGGTGGAGGTCCGGCTCACCGAGGAGGGCGTCGCCCTGCGGGAGCGCGCGGAGCAGGTGCCCCGCCGGATCGTCTCGGCGACCAGCTTCGACGTGGACGAGATCAGCGCCCTGCGGGCCCGCCTCGACCAGCTCACCTCGGCCCTGGACGCGGCGGTGCACGCCGAGCTTCCCGACGAGGACTGAGCGGGACCGGCACGCACCGGCACGTCGACACCGCACGTCCGATCCCACCGCCTGCTTCACTGATACGCGGACACGGGTCAACCGAAGAGGGGACGGCCGTACATGACCTGGCTGATCACCGGCGGCGCCGGCTACATCGGGGCGCACGTCGTGAGGGCGATGACGGCGGCGGGCGAGCAGGCGGTCGTGTACGACGACCTGTCCACCGGCATCGCCGAGCGCGTGCCGGCCGATGTGCCGCTGGTGACGGGGTCCACGCTGGACGCCGAGCGGGTCGCGCACACCCTGGCGGACCACGAGGTCACCGGAGTGGTCCACCTCGCGGCGAAGAAGCAGGTCGGCGAGTCGGTGGAGCTGCCGCTGCACTACTACCGGGAGAACGTCGAGGGCCTGCGCGTCCTGCTGGAGGCGGTGACGACGGCCGGTGTCCCCTCCTTCGTCTTCTCGTCCTCCGCCGCGGTGTACGGCATGCCGGACGTCCCCCTGGTGACCGAGCGGACCCCGTGCGCGCCGATGTCGCCGTACGGCGAGACCAAGCTGGCCGGGGAGTGGCTGGTGCGGGCCACGGGCCGCGCGACCGGCCTGTCCACCGCCTGCCTGCGCTACTTCAACGTCGCGGGCGCGGCGAGCCCCGAACTGGCCGACACCGGCGTCTTCAACATCGTCCCGATGGTCTTCGAGAAGCTCACGCAGGACGAGGCTCCGCGCATCTTCGGCGACGACTACGACACCCCGGACGGCACCTGTGTCCGCGACTACATCCACGTCGCCGACCTGGCCGAGGCGCATGTGGCCGCGGCCCGCACCCTGCAGTCCGGCCCGGGACGTGCCCTCACCGTCAACATCGGGCGCGGCGAGGGCGTCTCCGTGCGCGAGATGATCGACCACATCAACGCCGTCACCGGCTACGACCGCCCCCCGACGGTCACTCCCCGCCGCCCCGGGGACCCGGCCCGGGTTGTCGCCTCCGCGGAGCTGGCGGCCACCGAGCTCGGCTGGAAGGCCAAGCACGACGTCCAGGACATGATCACGTCGGCGTGGGAGGGATGGGTGCGGCTGCGTCCGCAGGCGGCTCGCGGCTAGCGGCCCGGCCGACCCGCCGGGCGCCAGGTGGACGGGCGGGTCGGCGTGGGGTGGGACGCGCTGGACGGCACGGGCCCCTCCTAGCGGGTCTCGGCGACGGGCGTGTCCGTCGCGGGGCGGGGCACGGTGGCCAGCGGAGGACGGTCGAGCGCTGCCGCCGCCGACGGCACCGGGTGGCGCTCCGCGAGCGGCACCACCGCCGGCAGCCCGGTCTCGCCCAGGACGACATGGCGTACGACCCGCTCGGCGGCGCGGCCGTCGTCGTACGGGCAGAAGCGCTCGCGGAACGCCGAGCGCAGCTGGGTGGAGCGGGAGCCGCGCCAGTGGCCGGTGGCGAAGATGTCGATCAGTTCGTCCTCGCTGCGCGCGATCGCGCCGGGAGCGCAGGACCGCAGGTCGAAGTAGGTGCCCCGGGACGCCTCGTACGCCTCCCGGTCGTCGGCGTGGATCACGATCGGGCGGTCCAGGCCCGCGTAGTCGAACATCAGGGACGAGTAGTCGGTGACCAGGGCGTCCGAGGCGAGGCACAGGGACTCCACGCTCGGGTGGCCGGTGACGTCGATGACCCGGCCGGTCGCGGGGGAGACGAGCGGGCCGCCGTGGCGGTGGTGGGCGCGGGCCAGCACGACGAAGCGGGGGCCCAGCCGGCGCAGCAGACGGTCCAGGTCGAGGCCGGTGCGCTGGGTGCGGCGGTAGTCGCGGTGGGTGGGCGCGTACAGGATCGCCACCGAGCCCTCGGGGATGCCGAGGGACTCGCGCAGCCGCCGTACGTCCTCCGAGGTCGCCCGCTGGAACACGTCGTTGCGGGGGTAGCCGTAGGGGAGCGTGGTGTAGCCGCCGGGGTAGACCCGCTCCCAGGTCAGGGTGGTGTGGCGGTTGGGGGACAGGAGGTAGTCCCACTGGTCGACGCCGCGCAGCAGCGCCTCGACGTCCAAGTCGCCGGCCGCCGCCGGGTGTTCCCGGAGGTCCAGGCCCATGTGCTTGAGCGGTGTCCCGTGTTGGGTCTGGAGAAGGATCTGGCCGCGGCGCTTGACCAGGCGGTGGTCGAAGTCGGTGTTGTCGACGAGGTACTTGGAGCGGGCCAGCGCCGTCCAGTGGGCGGCCGTGCCGGGGCGCAGCCGGCGGGTGGCGGTCGGGATGGTGTGGTGGTGCTCCGGGTGGGCGACCCACGCGGTGCGGATGTGCGGGGCGAAGGTGCGGAACGCCTCCTCCAGCGCGCCCGGGTTGCAGCCGTGGCCGCGGCCCCCGTAGGCGGCGAAGACGGCCCGGTCCTCGCGCAGCGGGAGGCAGCGCTGGACGCGGTAGTGGAGGCGCAGGGCCGCCGCGTGCAGGGACCTGGCGAGCCGTGCGACCGGGCGGGCGGTCCGCCGGCCGAGGCCCCGGGCCAGCTCGGCGAACCGGTGGGTGCGGTACAGGCCCAGGCGGATCACCGCGTGGCGCGCCCGGGAGCGCGCCGGGACCGGGTGGCCCGGGGTGCGGTGGGCCCGGTAGTGGACGCGGGCGCGCCGCAGGAACTCGGCCCGGGTGCCGCGCGGGAACCTGTCCCGGTCGGCGAACACCGCCCAGAGGTCGTCCACCATGCGGCGGAACAGCACCGGCCGCCACCGCCCGAGTCCGGGGCGCGTATCGACGTACGCGAAGACCCTGTCGTACTGCTCGAAGAGGTCGAAGTGCGCGTCCGCGTCGGGCAGTTCGCCCCGGCGGTCCTGTCGGTGGTGGACGCAGACCCGGTCCAGGGTGGCGATCGTCTCGGCGGCCATCAGGACCGGTGGGGTCCAGGCCACGTCCGTGTGCCGGCCGGGCGGGAAGGTGAAGCCCTCGCGCTCGACGAACTCCCGGCGGTACGCCTTGTTCCAGGCCGGCGACGGCACCCGCAGCAGCCCCGGGCGGTCCTCCAGGCGGAACGGTGCCGGGCCCTGCTCGGCGAGCCGGCCCGCGAAGGCGTCCCGGACGCTCTCGCCCGACCGGTCCACGAGCGCGTGGTCGTGGACCAGGACGTCCGGCTCGCCCGTCTCCTTCAGCCGGTCGGCGACGGCCCGCAGCGCGTGCGGGGTGAGGGTGTCGCCGCCGTCGAGGAACAGCAGGTAGTCGCCCGTCGCCTCGGCCGCCCCGGCGTTGCGGGCGGGGCCGAGTCCCGAGTGCCGTGCCAGACGGACCGCGCGGACCCGGGGATCACGGGCCGCGAACTCGTCGATGATCTCCCCGCACACGTCCGGCGAGCGGTCGTCGACCGCGATCAGCTCCAGATCCTCGTACGACTGCGACAGCACCGATTCCAGGCAGGCGTGCAGATGGGCCTGAACCTCGTACGCGGGGACGATGACACTGAACCTGGGCACGGCACATCCAAGGGTCGGCGCGGGAGTTCTGCCCGGGAACGCCCCACGGCGGCCCGGGGTTACGGTCCGTACGGCATTCGGGCGAACGCGAAGGGGCGGACCGTTTCCGGCCCGCCCCTCCAAATGCGCTGTTCCCGGAGCTACTTGACCGCGCCCGCCATCACGCCGGACACGAACTGCCGCTGGAACGCGAAGAACACGATCAGCGGAATCACCATCGAGATGAAGGCGCCCGGCGCCAGGACGTCGACGTTGTCGGCGAAGGCGCGCATCTGGGTCTGCAGGGCGACCGTGATCGGCTGGCTGTCGGCGTCCGTGAACACCAGCGCGATCAGCATGTCGTTCCACACCCACAGGAACTGGAAGATGCCCAGGCTCGCGATCGCGGGCCCGCCGAGCGGCATCACCACCCGTACGAACAGGCGCAGTTCACCCGCGCCGTCGAGCCGTGCCGCCTCCAGGAGTTCACGGGGGATCTCCGCGAAGAAGTTGCGCAGCAGGAACACCGCGAACGGCAGGCCGAAGCCCACATGGAAGAGGATCACTCCCATGATGTTGCCGAACAGGCCGATCTTGCCGAAGAGTTCGGCGATCGGGATGAGCGCCACCTGCACCGGCACCACCAGCAGTCCGACCACGGCCATGAACCACCAGTCGCGGCCCGGGAACTCCATCCACGCGAACGCGTACCCCGCGAGCGCGCCGATGACGATCACCAGGATCGTCGCCGGGACCGTGATCAGCACGGTGTTGACGATGGAGTGGGTGATGTCGTCGTTCTGCAGCAGCTTGTCGTAGCTGTCGAAGGTGAGCTGGGCGGGCTTGGTGAAGACCTTCCACCAGCCGCTCGCGGTGAGGTCCTGCGGGGTGCGCAGCGAGGAGATCAGCAGCCCGATCGTGGGCACCAGCCAGAACAGGCCGACGACCACGAGGAAGACGCTGATCAGACCGCCGCTGACGCGCTCGACGAGCCGTGAGCCGAGCGACTGCCTCGCCTTCGCCCCGTCCGCCGGTGCCGTCTCGGGGAGCCTTTCGGCCTGTGTGGTCATCGCCGTACCTCCCGCCTGAGCCGACGAATGTTGAACCACATCACCGGGATCACCAGCAGCAGCAGGAACACCGAGATGGCGCTCGCGATGCCCGGCTGGTCCTCGGCGAAGCCCTTGCGGTACAGCTCCAGGGCCAGGACGTTCGCGTCGTCCTGCGAGGAGCCCGGGGCGATGATGAAGACCAGGTCGAAGATCTTCAGGACGTTGATCATCAGGGTCACGGTCACGACCGCGAGGACGGGCGCCAGCAGGGGGACCGTGACCCTGCGGAAGACCTGCCACTCGCTCGCGCCGTCGACCCGGGCCGCCTCCAGGAGTTCCCGGGGGATGCCCGCGAGCCCCGGCCGCGATCAGCACCATCGCGAAACCGGCCCACATCCAGATGTACGCCCCGATGATCGACGGCGTCACCAGCGACGGGCCGAGCCAGTCGAGCCCGTTGTAGGCCTCCTTGAAGTTGCCGGCCGGAAGCCTGAGCAGGGCCCCGTCGGCCTTCTCGGAGAAGGAGAACGTGCCGTCGTCGCCGGCCTTCGTGGTCTCGACGACCTTGCCGTCCTTGACCGCCTCGATCTTCATGCCGGGGTAGCCGAGTTCGCTCGGGTCGACCCCGCCCAGCTTGCCGACACCCTTGCCGCGGGTGAAGTCCTGCCAGGTGGTGCCGGTGATCCGGCCCGGGTCCGCCTGCGGCGCCACGGCCTTCTTCGCGTCCCCGGGCATCTGGTCCGGGGCGACGCCCACCAGCGGCAGGGTGACCGTGCCGCCGGTGTGGACCGGGGCCTTGGTGATGAAACCGCCGCCCTGGGCCACCAGCGGCGAGTCACGGCCCGGGTGGGCCTTCGGGAACGCCGAGGACTGCGCGAACGTGTCGTGCACGCCCACCCACACCGCGTTCGCGAACCCCTTGTCCGGGTCCTGGTCGTAGACGAGCCGGAAGATGATGCCCGCCGCCAGCATCGAGATCGCCATCGGCATGAAGACGACCAGCTTGAACGCCGTTCCCCAGCGCACCCGTTCGGTCAGCACCGCGAAGATCAGACCGAGCGCGGTGGCGACCGTCGGCGCGAACACCACCCAGATGATGTTGTTCTTCAGGGCCGTGCGGATGCCGTCGTCGGTGAACAGGGCCTTGTAGTTGTCGATTCCGGCGAAACCGTCACCGGACTGGTCGTAGAAGCTGCGGACGATCGAGTACCCGATCGGGTAGACCACGAGCGCGCCCAGCAGCAGGAGGGCGGGCAGCAGGAACAGCGCCGCCACGGTCCTGCGCGTGCCGGTCACGCTCTTGCGCGACTTGGGAGAGGCAGGGGCCGGTGGGACCCCTGCCTCGGTGGCCGATGTCATCGCCTCAGTTCCCGTAGGCGGCCGCCGCGTCGGCCTCCAGCCTCGCCTGCGTGCCCGCGATGTTCTTCGGGTTCGCCAGGAAGTCCTGGAGCGCCTTCCACTCACCCTTGCCGGGGGTGCCGCCGAAGGCCTGCGGGGCCTGGTCGGACATGTCGAAGCGGAAGTCGTCGCCCGAGTCGATCAGCGCCTTGGCGATCTTCTGCTGCACCGGGTTCGGGTACGAGGAGATGTCCACGCTCTTGTTCGGCGAGAGGTAGCCGCCCAGCTTGGCCTGGATCGTCGCCGCGTCGGGGGAGGCCAGGAAGGTGGCCAGCGCCTGCGCCGCCTTGGAGTCCTTGAGGATGACGGCCGCGTCGCCGCCGGAGACCACGGGGGCGGTGTCGCCGACCTTCGGGAAGGGGAACACCTTCGCGTCCGTGCCGACCTTCGCCTTCGCCGTCTGGATGTTGACCTGCGCGAAGTCGCCCTCGTAGACCATCGCCGCCTTCGGCTGCTCACCACCGGTGAAGGTCTGTGTCACCGAGGCCGGGAAGTCCGTCTGGAGCGCGCCCTTGGCGCCGCCCGCGACATAGTCCTTCTTGCCCCACACCTGGGCCAGCGTGGTCAGCGCGTCCTTCACGGACGGGTCCGTCCACTTGATCTCGTGCTTGGCGAGCTGGTCGTACTTCTCCGGGCCCGCCTGGGAGAGGTAGACGTTCTCGAACCAGTCCGTCAGGGTCCAGCCCTCGGCCCCGCCCACGGAGAACGGGGTCACACCCGAGTCGTAGACCGTCTGCGCGGTGGTCAGCAGCTCGTCCCACGTCTTCGCCTCGGTGGCGCCCGCGTTCTCGAAGACCTTGGCGTTGTACCAGATCAGCGACTTGTTGGCGGCCTTGTAGTAGACGCCGTACTGGGTGCCGTCGATCTTGCCGATGTCCTGCCAGCCCTGCGAGTAGTTCTTGGCCAACTCGGCCTTGGCCTCGGCGCCGAGGGGCTTGGCCCACTTCTTGTCCACGGCCTGCTTGATCGCTCCCGGCTGCGGGAGCATCGCGACGTCCGGCGGCTGGCCGCCCGCGATCTTCGAGCCCAGGAAGTTGACGATCGGGTCCTGGGCGGGCACGAAGGTCACCTTGGCGCCGGTGCGCTTCTCGAACTCCGCGAGAACCTTCTTGAAGTTGGCCTGCTCGGCGCCGCTCCAGACGGCGGCGACCTCCAGGCTCTGGCCGTTCAGTTTGGGGAGGGTGACCGTGGTGCCGGTCTCCTTGCCGCCTGTCGCGCCCGTGTCACTGCTCTTGTCGTCGTCTCCGCCGCATGCGGTGAGCGACAGGGCGAGGGCCGCCGCGAGGGCGGCGGCCGCCGATTTCGCAGCCCTGTTCGCTGACCTGGGCTTCCGCTGGGTGCTGCTCGTGGTGCGCATCACGACCCCGTTCTTCGTTCCTCGTCGAACGTTCGAGGGCTGTCCCGTGCGATCTGGTCTACGCCGGGGGGCCGAGGTCGGCAAGTGGGCGTCCACTGTCAAGCGGGTGATCGTGATGGCGTCGTGACCAGTGCCGGTGCGTTGTGGCATGCGTCGGCCGGGGGCGGCGCCCCCGGGGACCCCTTGACGTCTAGAGCAGTGACGGGACCTCTGCTGCTGCCACTTCCCGCGCTGCCCGTTCCAATGCACTCGCGAGCAGGGCGAGATCCGTCGGGCCGTTGCCCAGTTCACGGACCGGGCGGCGGGCCGGGGGGTCACCCATGCGTTCCCATTCCAGCGGGACGACCGTGGGGCGCAGGGTCGCCGTGCGGGGGATGCGGCCGGTGACCCGGCCGGCCTGGAAGGCCGTCACCCGGCCGTCGGGCCGGGTCAGCCGGCCCCGGCCGGGAGCCGGTTCGTCCGGGCCGGTGGCCGGGGTGTCCAGGGTGACGCGCAGGGTGGCCCGGCGGGCCGCGTCCGACTCCGCCGTACGACCGCCCGGGCCGGTCGCGGCCACCAGGTGCACGCCCAGGCGCTCGCCCTCACGGGACACCGCCTCCAGCGCGCGTACGACCGATCCCGCGGCCGGCCTGCCCGGGGAGCCGAGGGGCGGGGAGACCAGCGCGTCCAGGTCGTCCACGATCACCACCAGGCGGGGCAGCGGGGGCGCCGTCTCCGTCTGCCGCCGGGCCGCCGCCGGGCGCAGGCGGATCGTGGAGCTGGGCGGCGAGTCGAGGTCGCCGGCGGCCGGGTCGCCGGGAGTGCCCGCGCTGCCGGTGGAGCCCCGGGGGGACGGTGTGCGCTGGGCGACCAGACGGCCCGACAGCTCCCGGCCGGTGTGCCACTCCGTGAAGTCGCAGCGGCCCAGCAGCTCCGCGCGCCGCTTCAGCTCCGCACTCAGGGACTGGGCGAACTCCCGCATGCGGACCGGGTCGTTGGCCGGCAGATGGGTGGTCACGTGCGGTACGTCCGTGCACACGCGCAGGCCCTCCCCGTGGCCGCCGGACCCCACACCGTCCCGGCCGTCCATCAGCACGATGCTCAGACGGTCGGGGCGCTCGGCCGCGGCCAGCGAGGCGACGACCGCCCGCAGCAGTTCCGTACGGCCGCTGCCCGCGGGTCCCTCGATCAGCAGGTGCGGGCCCTCGGCCACGAGGTCGGCGCAGACCGGGCCGCGTGGACCGGCCCCGAGCACCGCCCAGGCCCGGCCGCCGAGCGACTCCGGGTCGTCGGCCGCGTCCGCCCAGCGCGTCATCAGCGACGGCGGGGTGGCCCGGGCCAGCCCCAACTCGTCCAGCAGCCGCGCCGACTGGGGCAGCGGTGAGGACACGCGCGCGTGGCCCGCACCGGTGGTGCCGTCCGTCCGCAGCGGTGCCAGTGCCCGCGCGAACCGCTCGGCCCAGGCCGCGGAGACGGCGTCCACGGCGGCGACCGTGCCGTGCCCCACGGGGGCCGGGGCGGTGGCCGCGGTGAGAGGGAGGGTGTCCGGGTCGGTGCGGGCGCCCGGGCCGGTGGAGCGGGCCCCGGCGCCGGCGCGGGGAGTGTCCGCGTGGCGGGCGTCGGCCGGGGGCGGGGCGGTGCCGGGGCGGACGGACCCGGGGGCGCCGCGGTGCGCGCCGTCGCCGTCGGTCTCGGGGCCCGTCTCCGTGGGGACCCCTGCCCGGGCCACCCGCATCAGCCGCAGGGCCGTCGCCACGTCCCCGCTGAGCAGGCCGACCGCCCCGCACTCGCGGAACGTCGGGGCCGCCGCGCACGCCGCCTCGTAGGTGTCCGTGACCGGAGAGGCGGGCGAGGCCGGGGCCGTCTCCGCCAGGCACACGATGTGGATGCCGGCCCGCGGGCCCTCCGCCGCCAGCCGTGCCACCGCCCCGCGCAGATCCGCGCCGCCCGGGTCGCCGTCCACGACGACCACGGTGTACGGCCCCGGGAAACCGCCGCTCGTCCCGTCCTCCACGTCGTCCCGGGCCCAGGAGGGCCGTCGGACGGCGGTGCGGGGCCGGTCCTGACCGGCCGAGCGGGCGGCGGGCACGGCGGGGGCGAGCTGGGCGTCGGCCAGGTGGTCGTCCAGGCGCCGCAGGAGTTCGTCGGTGCGGGCCGCGGCCTGTTCGCGGTCGTGGGCGAGCAGGAGACGGCAGTCCTGGCCGTGGCCCGGACGGACATGGGGGAGCCAGCCGAGCCAGGACCACTCGGCGGTGCGCTCCTGCGCGGACCGGGAGCGGTCCGTGCTGATCAGGACGATCTCCAGGGTCTCGGGCGCGTGCAGGGCGGCGAGCTGGGCCACCACCGCGCGGGCCAGCCCGGCGAGCCGGGCACGCGGACCGGCCAGGCCCAGGGCGCCGGCCTCCCGCAGATCCGCGGTGACCGGGACGGCCGGCAGCAGCCCCGAGCCGTCGGGGGCCGCCCGGTCGGCGGTGCCGAGCCGCACGGTGAGGGCCTCCGGATGCCCGGGCTCCCGCTCCCACAGGCGCACGCCCGGACCCAGTGCGGTCAGCAGCAGGGCGGCCGGGTCGGGCCAGACCTCGGGCATCTGGGGTGCGGCGGCCGACGGGGCCGCGGTGACGGGCGCGCTCGTCCCGTCGTACTCCTCGTCCCGCCCGGACGGCTCCTGCTCGCCGCGCCCTCCCGTCAGCCGCCGGGCCCACGCGGACAGCCCACCGCGCCGCCGCACCTCCTGCGGTACGTCCGTGCCGCGCAGCGGGGTGCCCTTGCGGCGGCCGGCGGCGGGGGTGTCCGGGGCGTCGGAGGCGGAGGACGGGGAGGGCTCGTCGTGGTCGGCCGGGGGAGGCGGGGGGACGGCGGTCGTGCGGGTCACTTCGAAGGAGCCGATGCCTGACCGGCCGCCGTGGGTGTCCGCACCAAAAGCGCCGATGCCGGTGTCCGGGCGTCCGGCACCGGAGTCGCCCCGGCGCTCGATGCGGGGGGCGCCGCCCTGGCCCGGTACGACGACCGGGGGCTCCGACGGGCCGTGGCCCTGCGCTCCCGTGCCTTCGGGGCCGCCCGAGGCGCCCCAGCTCGCGGAGCCGTAGGCGTGGTGGGTGCCGTCGGCGGGCGGACGGGGCGAGGTGTCGCCGCTGTCACGGCCGGCCCGCGCGCCTGCCTGGCCCTCGGCCGCGGCCCTCGCCGACACGCGGCCCCGCGCGCGAGAGGCGGGCGCGGTCTGTCCGGGCACGCTCTGTCCGGGCACCCGGCCGGACGCGCCCTCGCCGTCCTCGTGAGGTCCTGCCGTCCCGCGCCCCTGGGCGGTGCCCGGCGAAGATGCGGCCGCGCCGGACTCCGATCCCCGGCGCGCTCCGGGCACGCCCGGTCCCTGGCCGTGGCCGCCCGGCTCACCGGCCGGTGCGGAGTCCCCGGGGGCTCGACTGCCGCCCGGTGCGGGTCCGGAGCGGCCGGTACGGGCCGTGGTGTCCGCGCGCCCGGGCCCGCGCTCGGCGCCCGGTACGGGGCCGGCCTCGTCGGAGGTCACGCGCACGTGCCCCTCGCCGTCCGGTTCCGTCCCGAGCCGACGCCCCCCGCTCGGCGCCAGCCGGAGCACCGACTCGCCGATCCTCAGGAGCGCCCCCGGGGGGAAGCGGACCGGGCGGGTGCCCACGCGGGCGCCGTCCAGCGTCGTGCCGTTCGTGGAGTCGAGGTCGGCGACCGAGACGCGGCCGTCGGGGGCGACCGTGACGGCGCAGTGCAGGCGGGAGACGTCGGGGTCGTCCAGCGGGACGTCGGCCTCGGCGGAGCGGCCGATGTGGATCTGGCCGCCGTGCAGCAGATGGACGCCGCCGGCGTCGGGTCCCGCGACCACATGGAGCTGGGTGGGGGCGTCGTCGAGCTCGGGATGGGGCTCGGGGGCCGCGGGGGCGCCCAGGGACAGCACGGCTCCGTCGATCAGCGGGGGCTCGCCCAGGGTGGCGCGCTGGGCGTCCAGCCGCTCGCCGTCCGCGTACAGCACGACCGGACCGCCGCCGCGCTCGGCCTCGCCCGCCCGGGAGGCGCCACCGTCACCGGGGACCGCCGAGGCGAGAGCCGTGGCCACCGCGGCCAGGGCGGTGCCGACGGGAGCGGTGACCAGCACGTCGCGGCTCGCGGCGCGGCCCCGGGTCCGGTCGGGCGGGCCCAGCGGGTCTACGACGGTCAGCCGGATCTGCATCGCCGTCAGCGGTCCCTTCTGCTCGGACGCGGACACCCCACCCCCGCACGAGCACCATCGGCCAGTACTGCACGCATCCTCGCACCTGACACTGACAACGCGCCCGTCGCCCGAGGGCAAGTGATCTTGATTGGTCAGCTCTGCCCCCAAAAGTGCCTGACCAGTGCAGCGCCGACGATCACTTGAGATCGGTCACGTCAACGTCCGGCAACCGGGAGCCCCGCACGGAGCGTCTTTCCTTCGAACGTGCTTGGCAACGCTTACGTGGTGCCCCGGGGAGCGGCACTACAGTGGGTCGGAACGACAGCCAGCAGCAGGGAGTGCATGACGTGCGGCCGGTAGGCAGCAAGTACTTCCTCGAGGAGCCGCTCGGACGCGGTGCCACGGGGACCGTGTGGCGAGCCCGCCAGCGGGAGACCGCGGGCGCCGAGGCCGCCGTACCGGGACAGCCCGGCGAGACCGTCGCGATCAAGGTCCTCAAGGAGGAGCTCGCGAGCGATCCGGACATCGTGATGCGGTTCCTGCGCGAGCGCTCCGTGCTGCTTCGGCTGACGCATCCGAACATCGTGCGGGTGCGTGACCTGGTCGTCGAAGGCGATCTGCTCGCCCTGGTCATGGACCTCGTCGAGGGCCCCGACCTGCACCGCTACCTGCGCGAGAACGGCCCCTTCAGCCCCGTCGGCGCCGCCCTGATCACCGCCCAGATCGCCGACGCGCTCGCCGCCAGCCACGCCGACGGCGTGGTCCACCGCGACCTCAAGCCCGCCAACGTGCTGCTGCGCCAGCACGGCGGCCAGATGCACCCCCTGCTGACCGACTTCGGCATCGCGCGTCTCGCGGACTCCCCGGGCCTGACCCGGACCCAGGAGTTCGTCGGCACGCCCGCGTACGTCGCCCCCGAGTCCGCCGAGGGCCGCCCGCAGACCTCCGCCGTCGACATCTACGGCGCCGGCATCCTCCTGTACGAGCTGGTCACCGGCCGTCCGCCGTTCGCCGGCGGCTCCGCCCTCGAGGTCCTGCACCAGCACCTGAGCGCCGAGCCGCGCCGCCCCTCGACCGTCCCCGACCCGCTGTGGACGGTCATCGAGCGCTGTCTGAGCAAGAACCCGGACCGGCGTCCCAGCGCCGAGAACCTCGCGCGCGCACTGCGCGTCGTCGCCGAGGGCATCGGGGTGCACGCGAACTCCGCGCAGATCGCCGCGGCGGAGAACGTCGGCGCGCTGCTGCTGCCCGACCCGGACCCGGCCGCCGTGCCGGACACCCCCGGCGCCGCCGACCCGACCCAGGTGCTGCCGCACGGCGCCGGTGCCGCGGGCGGCTACGACCCGAACGCCGCGACCAGCTTCCTGCCGCACACCGGCGCCGGGAACCCCGTCGGCGCCGCCGACCCCACCGCGGTGCTCCCGCACCGCGGCGCGGCCGACCCGACGGCCGTCATGCCGCCGGTACCGCCCGGGCAGCCGGGCCAGGGCCAGTACGGGCAGCAGGGCCGGCAGCCCGGCGGGCCCGAGGACCCGCACCCTTGGCAGAACCAGCTCCGCGCGGCTCGCGACCGCAACGAACAGACCCAGGTCCAGTACCTCGACCCCAACGAGGACCCGCTGCGCCGCCGCCCCCAGCGGCAGGTCGCCAGGCCGCAGCAGCAGCCGCAGCAGCGGCCCCAGCAGCGCCCGCCGCAGGGCGGTTACGGCCGTCAGCCGCAGCAGCAGCCCCAGCAGTACGCCCCGCAGCAACAGCAGCCGCAGCGGTACGCGCCCCCGCCGCAGTCCGAGCGCCCCACGCGCGAGCCGCGGCAGCCGCGGCAGCGCAGCGCCAACCCGATGAAGATCCCGGGTCTGGGCTGCCTCAAGGGCTGTCTGTTCACGCTCGTCATCCTGTTCGTGGCCAGCTGGCTGATCTGGGAGCTGAGCCCGCTCCAGGAGTGGATCGGCACCGGCAAGAGCTACTGGCAGCAGATCGGGGACATCGTCGACACCGTGAGCGGGTGGATCAGCGACCTGGGCGGAAACTCCTCAGGTCAGCAGTAAGTCTGGAGATTTGTCGACACCTGGCGGGTGATTTCCGTCTCCGCGGTGAAGGTTGGCTGTTCCGGCGCGTAGTTTTATCGGCAACACGCGTCTGTAGGAGCAGTCTTGGCACGGAAGATCGGCAGCCGGTACACCGCCAACCAGATCCTGGGGCGGGGCAGCGCCGGCACGGTGTGGCTGGGCGAGGGTCCCGAGGGGCCCGTCGCCGTCAAGCTGCTGCGCGAGGACCTCGCGTCCGACCAGGAGCTCGTCGGACGCTTCGTCCAGGAGCGCACCGCTCTGCTCGGCCTGGAGCACCCGCACGTGGTCTCCGTACGCGACCTCGTGGTCGACGGCAACGACCTCGCGCTCGTCATGGACCTGGTCCGGGGCACCGATCTGCGCACCCGGCTCGACCGGGAGAAGCGGCTCGCCCCCGAGGCGGCGGTGGCGATCGTCGCGGACGTCGCCGACGGGCTGGCCGCCGCGCACGCCAAGGGGGTCGTGCACCGGGACGTGAAGCCGGAGAACATCCTGCTGGACATGCAGGGGCCGCTGGGCCCCGGCGGCGCGCACCCCGCCCTGCTGACGGACTTCGGTGTGGCGAAACTCATCGACTCGCCGCGCCGGACCCGGGCCACGAAGATCATCGGGACGCCGGACTACCTGGCGCCGGAGATCGTCGAGGGGCTGCCGCCGCGGGCGTCCGTGGACATCTACGCCCTCGCGACCGTCCTGTACGAGCTGCTGGCCGGGTTCACGCCGTTCGGGGGCGGGCACCCCGGGGCGGTGCTGCGGCGGCATGTGACGGAGACGGTGGTTCCGCTTCCCGGCATCCCCGACGAGCTGTGGCAGCTGATCGTGCAGTGCCTGGCGAAGGCGCCGGCCTCCCGCCTGCGCGCCTCCGAGCTGGGCGCACGGCTGCGGGAGCTGCTCCCCCTGCTCGCCGGGATGCCCCCGCTGGACGTGGACGAGCCGGACGCGGAGCAGGAGGAGGAGCAGGACGCGCAGGACGCGGCCGCCGGCCCCTCCGGGGAGCAGCCCGCGTCCGGGCGGCCGGTGCGCAGGGGCGCGGTGCCGCTGGTGCCGGGGGCGAAGCCCGCGGACTCCAACCGGGACACCCACACCTCGATGCGCGTGCCGGGCCCCGACGAGCTGGCCGGAGGCGCGCGCGGGACGGCCCGGGTACCGAGGCCCGCCGGGGCACCGCGGCCCGGATCCGCCCGGCACCGGGCGACCACGCGGCGGCGGAGGCTGGTCGTCGGGGTTGCGGGGCTGGTGCTGGTTGTCGCGGCGGGTGTGGGTGTGTGGGCGGCGACCTCGGGCGACGACGCGGGGGCGTCCCCGCAGGACACGGAGAACTCGGCGCCCGCCTCCCCGTGAGGGGGCGGCGATCCGGGGGACGACCGACGTCGGTTGCCACAGCCGTTAGGCTGGAGGGCGTGGCAGTCGTCGATGTATCCGAAGAGCTCAAGTCCCTCTCCTCGACCATGGAGTCGATCGAGGCCGTTCTGGACCTCGACAAGCTGAGGGCAGACATCGCCGTGCTCGAGGAGCAGGCGGCCGCGCCGTCCCTGTGGGACAACCCGGACGAGGCGCAGAAGATCACCAGCAAGCTGTCCCACCTCCAGGCCGAGGTCAGGAAGGCGGACGCGCTGCGCGGCCGCATCGACGACCTCTCCGTGCTGTTCGAGATGGCCGAGGAGGAGGACGACCCGGACACCCGTGCCGAGGCCGAGTCCGAGCTCGCCGCCGTCAGGAAGGCGCTGGACGAGATGGAGGTGCGGACCCTCCTCTCCGGCGAGTATGACTCCCGTGAGGCGCTCGTCAACATCCGCGCCGAGGCCGGCGGCGTCGACGCCGCCGACTTCGCCGAGAAGCTGCAGCGGATGTACCTGCGCTGGGCGGAGCAGAAGGGCTACAAGACCGAGGTCTACGAGACGTCGTACGCCGAGGAGGCCGGCATCAAGTCGACCACCTTCGCCGTGCAGGTGCCGTACGCCTACGGCACGCTCTCCGTCGAGCAGGGCACCCACCGGCTCGTGCGCATCTCGCCCTTCGACAACCAGGGCCGCCGCCAGACCTCCTTCGCGGGTGTCGAGGTCCTGCCCGTGGTCGAGCAGACCGACCACATCGAGATCGACGAGTCCGAGCTGCGCGTGGACGTGTACCGGTCCTCCGGTCCCGGCGGCCAGGGCGTCAACACCACCGACTCCGCGGTCCGGTTGACCCACCTCCCCACCGGGATCGTCGTCTCCTGCCAGAACGAACGCTCGCAGATCCAGAACAAGGCGAGCGCGATGAACGTCCTGCAGGCCAAGCTGCTGGAGCGGCGCCGCCAGGAGGAGCAGGCCGCGATGGACGCCCTCAAGGGCGACGGCGGCAACTCCTGGGGCAACCAGATGCGTTCGTACGTCCTGCACCCCTACCAGATGGTCAAGGACCTGCGCACCGAGTTCGAGGTCGGCAACCCCGAGGCTGTGTTCAACGGCGAGATCGACGGCTTCATCGAAGCCGGAATTCGCTGGCGCAAGCAGCAGGAGAAGTAACTTTGTCGACTTGACCACCGGTCCGCAACTGCCGCCCCACGGGCGGCAGTTTGCTTTATGTCTGGGTTTTACATCACACTCACAGACCGCTTTCCCCGGCAAAGAGCTCTTACCAGGACATCGCGCCCGCAACGGCCTTGACGATGCTTTGAAAAATGGGAAGGGTAAAGCGTGGCATGCGTATCTCTGGGGCGCATGTGAACCGGGGGACATCAGCACACAGCTACCTTCCTCCGTCGATCACGGCCCCGAGCGCCGCCTCATTGACGATGAGCTACTGGGGGTAGCAACCACATGACGAAGAAGACGCGGATCCGTATCGCGCGCATAGCCGCCGGTGCCGTGATCGCGGCCGGTGCCTCGCTGACCGCCGCCGGCGCCGCTTCCGCGCTGGAGATCGGCGTGAGCGTGGGCGAGAGCGGTGTCGGTGTGAACGTCGCCACCGGCGACGACGACCCGACCGACCCGGGCACGGAGATCCCGACCGACCCGGGCACCACACTCCCCACGGACCCCGGCACCGAGGTGCCGACGGACCCGGGAACCACGCCGCCGGTCACCGAGGAGCCCACGGACCCGACCGAGGAGCCCACCGAGCCCACCGAGGACCCGACCGACCCGGGCAACGGGAACGGGAACGGCAATGGGAACGGCAACGGGAATGGCAACGGGAACGGTAACGGTAACGGCAACGCCGGGGGCGGTGGCAACAGCAACACCAACCCCGACGGCGGCTCCAACGCCTCCACCCAGGAAGAGGGCTCCTCGGCCCTGACCGAGACCGGCACGGACACCACGTCCAACACGTCGGCCCAGGGCAACGGGCAGGAGCTCGCGGAGACCGGTGCCGGTCAGACCGCGTTCCTGGTCGTCGGTGCCGCCACGATGATCGCCGGCGGTGTCGGCTTCCGTCTGCTGCCCCGCCTCGCGGGCGGTCGCGGTGGTGCGGCCGCCTGACGGTGACGTCCGGTAGCCGCGCACCCGCTCAGCGTGCGCGTGCGTGAACGACGAAGGGCCCGGAGCGTGTCCGCTCCGGGCCCTTCGTATGTCCTCGGTCGCCGCCTAGGCGGTCTGGTGCGCCAGCAGGGCCACCGCCGCGATCAGGACAGCGAGCAGGGCGATCAGGGCCGTCGGGTTCAGGCCCGCGAAGAGGTTCTCCTGCTGCAACCGCTCGCGGTTCGCCCGGCACACCGGGCACCGGCCCTCGCTCACGGGCGCCGCGCAGTTTGCGCACACCAGGCGGTCGTACGTCATGCGCGTCACCCTTCTTGCGAATACGTTCCACAGGGAGAACGCCTCCCGGCCGGAGAACGTTCCCCTCCCTACTGTGCCAGGTTCCTCCGGGGGTCGCCTGGCCGCTGCCGGAGACGGGGGGTTCCCAGGTGGGCACAAAACCGCCCAACCGCTACGCAACCCGAACCGGCGCCTGCGCTCGTGCACCCGGTTCGCGTATGGTCACGCTCATCTACCCCCGGCCTACCGTGGTGCATCCGTGATCCGATTCGACAACGTATCCAAGGTCTACCCCAAGCAGACCCGCCCCGCACTCAGGGATGTCTCCCTGGAAGTGGAGAAGGGCGAGTTCGTGTTCCTCGTCGGGTCCTCCGGCTCCGGAAAGTCCACCTTCCTGCGGCTGATCCTCCGCGAGGAGCGGTGCAGCCAGGGACAGGTGCACGTGCTGGGCAAGGACCTCGCCCGCCTGTCCAACTGGAAGGTGCCGCAGATGCGGCGCCAGCTGGGGACGGTGTTCCAGGACTTCCGGCTCCTGCCCAACAAGACGGTCGCCGAGAACGTGGCCTTCGCCCAGGAGGTCATCGGCAAGTCCCGCGGTGAGATCCGCAAGTCCGTGCCGCAGGTGCTCGACCTCGTCGGGCTCGGCGGCAAGGAGGAGCGGATGCCCGGTGAGCTCTCCGGTGGTGAGCAGCAGCGCGTGGCGATCGCCCGGGCCTTCGTGAACCGGCCCAAGCTGCTGATCGCCGACGAGCCCACCGGCAACCTCGACCCGCAGACCTCCGTAGGCATCATGAAGCTGCTGGACCGGATCAACCGGACCGGCACGACCGTCGTCATGGCCACCCACGACCAGAACATCGTGGACCAGATGCGCAAGCGCGTCATCGAGCTGGAGAAGGGCCGCCTCGTCCGCGACCAGGCACGCGGCGTCTACGGCTACCAGCACTGACCGCCGTTCGAAGAGTCCCCGGAAAGGCCTGAAGAAGACGCCATGCGCGCCCAGTTCGTACTCTCCGAGATCGGTGTCGGTCTCCGTCGCAACCTGACGATGACGTTCGCGGTCATCGTCTCCGTCGCCCTGTCGCTCGCCCTGTTCGGCGGGTCGCTCCTGATGAGCGACCAGGTCGGCGCCATGAAGGGCTACTGGTACGACAAGGTCAACGTCTCGATCTTCCTCTGCAACAAGAGCGACGCCGAGTCGGACCCCAACTGCGCCAAGGGCGCGGTGACCGACGACCAGAAGAAGGACATCCTCTCCGACCTGAAGAAGATGTCGGTCGTCGAGACGGTCGTCCACGAGTCCCAGGACGAGGCGTACAAGCACTACAAGGAGCAGTTCGGCGACTCCCCGCTGGCCGCGTCCCTCACCCCGGACCAGATGCAGGAGTCGTACCGGATCAAGCTGAAGGACCCGGAGAAGTACCAGGTCATCGCGACCGCCTTCAACGGCCGTGACGGCGTGCAGTCCGTGCAGGACCAGAAGGGCATCCTGGACAACCTCTTCACGATGCTGAACCTGATGAACAGGGCCGCGCTCGGTGTGATGGCGCTCATGCTGATCGTCGCCCTGCTGCTGATCGTCAACACGGTGCGCGTCTCGGCGTTCAGCCGTCGGCGGGAGACCGGGATCATGCGGCTGGTGGGCGCGTCCGGCTTCTACATCCAGGCGCCGTTCATCATGGAGGCCGCCGTGGCCGGCGCGATCGGCGGCGGGCTCGCCTGTGTCTTCCTGGTCGTCGGCCGCTACTTCACCGTCGACCACGGCATGGCCCTGGCCACCAAGCTCAACCTGATCAACTTCGTGGGCTGGGACGCCGTCCTGACGAAGCTGCCGCTCATCCTCGCCGCGAGCGTGCTGATGCCCGCGCTGGCCGCGTTCTTCGCGCTGCGCAAGTACCTGAAGGTGTGACGCATGCCAAGAGGGCCGTACGGTCAACCGACCGTGCGGCCCTCTTGCGTTGTCCTAGACTCACCGGCATGTCGGGCCGAGATCTGTTCTGTCAGCCCCGCCGCATCCGCCGCGGGGCGGCCCTGACATTGGTGTTCGCGAGCGTCCTGGTGGCCGGCGCGGCGACCGGCTCCTTCCCCGAGGCCGAAGGCGGCGACCTGAAGTCCTCGTCGGACACGGCCCGTTCGGCCGCCCCCGCGGGGCACCACGAGGACGTGGCCGAGGCGGCCGAGGAGGCCAAGGCCGACGGCGCGTCCCCCGTGGAGGCCGCCGAGCGTGCCGTCAGCCGCAGCGGGGACCGCTGGGGGGCCGTCTACTCCCGTGGCGAGTACGAGGAGTTCGAGGAGGCCCTCGACGGCCGGTACACCGGCGTCGGCCTGTGGGCGCGGCGCGAGCGGGACGGCCGTATCGAGGTGACCCGGGTGAGCTCCGACTCGCCCGCGGCCGCCGCCGGTATCCGCGTGGGCGACCGGCTGCGCAGTGTCGACGGGGAGCGGGTGGACGGGCATCCGGTCACCGAGGTGGTCTCCTTGCTGCGCGGCGACGCCACGGACGCGGCCGCCGGTACGGCGGTGCGGCTCGGCCTGGAGCGCGGCACGCACGTGTGGACGCAGACGGTCCGGCGTGCCCGGCTGTCCACGGACTCGGTCGCCGTCCGGGAACTCGGCGACGGGATCACCGTCATCAGGATCGACTCGTTCACCAAGGGAGTCGGGGACGAGGTACGCGACGCCGTCCGGGACGCCCCGGCCGGCGGCGGCATCATCCTCGACCTGCGCGGGAACTCCGGCGGCCTGGTCACCGAGGCGGTCACCACGGCGTCCGCCTTCCTCGACGGGGGACTGGTGGCGACCTACGACGTCGACGGGACCCAGCAGGCGCTGCACGCCGAGCCCGGCGGGGACACGAGCAGGGCGCTGGTCGCGCTGGTCGACGGCGGGACGATGAGCGCGGCGGAGCTGCTCACCGGTGCGCTCCAGGACCGGGGGCGGGCCGTGGTCGTCGGGTCCCGTACCTTCGGCAAGGGCTCGGTGCAGATGCCCAGCCGGCTGCCGGACGGGGCCGTGGCCGAGCTGACCGTGGGGCACTACCGCACTCCGTCGGGGCGCGGGGTCGACGGGCGGGGGATCACGCCGGATCTGGAGGCCGACGACCGGGCCCTCCAGCAGGCGGAGACGGTGATCGGAGGGCTGGGCGACTAGCGCCGGTCCCGGGGCCCGCGCCTCCGCCGGATAAGCACTGGTCTCCAGACCCCTTCCTAGTGCGAAAATGGGCAGCACTATGAGCAAGGGAATGTACGTACCGAAGGAGTCCCAGCCGAAGCAGGGCGGCGGGGGCGGCAAGGCGCGGGACGGCGAGAAGGGGGGCAAGCGGAAGCTGGTCGCCCAGAACAAGAAGGCCCGGCACGACTACGCGATCATCGACACCTACGAGGCCGGGATCGTGCTCACCGGTACCGAGGTGAAGTCCCTGCGTCAGGGGCGGACCTCGCTGGCCGACGGGTTCGTCCAGATCGACGGCGGCGAGGCGTGGCTGCACAACGCCCACATCCCCGAGTACAGCCAGGGCAGCTGGACCAACCACTCCGCGCGCCGCAAGCGCAAGCTGCTGCTGCACCGCGAGGAGATCGACAAGCTGGAGACGAAGGCCCAGGAGACGGGTCACACCATCGTGCCCCTCGCCCTGTACTTCACCAATGGCCGGGCCAAGGCCGAGATCGCCCTCGCGCGAGGCAAGAAGGAGTACGACAAGCGGCAGACCCTGCGGGAGAAGCAGGACCGGCGGGAGTCGGACCGCGCGATCGCGGCGGCGAAGCGGAAGCAGCGCGCCGCCCAGTAGGGCGGGCCGCCGGGAATGCGGTGGCATCGGCGTGCGTTGGTCACGTACGATGGAGTCAACACCGGCCGCGGTCGGTGGGCTGATTGACAACACAACATGGGGATGATCGGTTTCGACAGCGGCTGTTGAGGCAGGGGAAGCGTGTCGAGGAAGCGGCAATGATCTCGTAAACCATATGTCGCAACCAATAATCGCCAATTCCAAGAGCGATTCCCGCGTCTTCGCCCTCGCTGCCTAATAAGCAGTGAGCGAAGGCCCTAACGGGTGTCAGCCCGGGAGTGTTCCCGACCCGGACCCTGGCATAATCTAGGGGACTAAACCATTGAGCCCGGTCACGGGGTTCAATGGGAAATCAAACAGTGACTGGGCCCGTCGGCGACTTGTTCGCGTGATCGCCGGGGCCGAGAAAATCGCAGCGAACTGCACACGGAGAAGCCCTGGTTCTGCACCGTTGGACGCGGGTTCGATTCCCGCCATCTCCACTCGTCCCTCCGGGGACAACCCCATGTGGGCGAAGGCCCCGCTGCTTGACGGCAGCGGGGCCTTCGTCATGTCCGGTACGGGTTGTCCGGTGCCGTCCCCGATCGTCCCGGGCTTCACATGTTTCCCACATGTAACCCGGAAAACTCTTGTCCTGCACCCGACATGTATGTCTAAGGTAAACGCCGCGCCGGACGGAGCCGACCACTCCGCCACAGGGCGCGTCGAACGGCGACCGGGGGAACACCGTCGCCACGGGGAGGACAACCACCATGCCGAGACATCGGCTCTTCACGCATGCCCGGACGCGCTCCGGGCTCCTGACGCCGCTGCTGACGTCCGCCGTCGCAGTGGCCCTGATCGGTTCGGTGGCCGTACAGCCCGACCTGATCAGCCGGTACGCGGCCGACGACATGGCCGCCGTTGCCGCCTCGGACAGCGGTGACAGCTACGACGGCTTCGACGCCAAGGCCGCCGAACAGCTCCGCCAGGACCAGTGCCTGCTCGGCGAGACGCTGCGGATGGGCGGGCCGGCCATGTTCGGCGTCGCCCAGGACGGGCTGAACCAGACGCCGGACAAGCTGCACACGGCGGCGAACCGGTCGTACTGGGAGACCACTCCGCTGTCGACCGCGTTCGAGCAGGACCGGGACGCCGCCGACAAGGAGGGGTCCGCGCTCTACGACCACATCCGGGACTTCGAGATCTCGGGGCTGCCCACGCCCAGCGGTTTCCAGTCGAAGGCCGACTTCGAATGGCCGCCCGGGACGAGTGGCGACGACCGCCCGAACTTCTTTCAGCAGACCGGCATCTCCAAGTGGATCTGGGAGCAGTTCTGGAAGTCGGAGGGCGATTTCTACCGCGACCTGACCCCGAAGGCCGACGAGGCCACCGTCAAGGCGGTCAAGAGCCTGGGTGACCCGCTGTACGGCGGCGAACTCGACCCGACGCTGCCCAACTGGAATCAGCGGTACGAAGAGCACCAGGCCTACGACGGCCTGGTGAACTGGTCGATGGAGCCGACGTCCGCCGACAACGCCCGCCTCTTCCTGTCCTACGGCGGCTTTCCGCGCACCGCGCCCGAGCCCGGCAGCGTCGAGTACCGCATCGCCGTCGAGGACCTGAAGTCCCGGTTCGCCTCCTGCGCCTGGCGCACCCCGGTCGACCCGAACAAGGTGCTCGGCAGGGAGGTCGCCGCCGCGTCCGCCGAGTGGCAGCAGGAGATCGCCGCGCAGGCCGGCCCGCGCAACCAGATCCTGACCGCCAACAAGAACGCCACCAAGGCCCTCGCCGCCGGCTCCAAGGCGCTGGGTGAACTCCTCGGGCTGTCCTGGCGGGCCGACCACCTGGTCCGCTGGCAGGACTACTGGTCGGCCGGCGGCCCCGGCTGGATCGGCACCAGCCCCTTCGTCGTGCACGCCCACGGGGCGAGCGACAAGTGCCTGGACGTGGCCGGCGGCAAGAAGGACAACGGCACGCCCGTGCAGATCTACACCTGCAACGGCAGCGCCGGGCAGAAGTGGCAGATCGAGGCCGACCGCCTGGTCAACCCCAACTCCGGCAAGTGCCTGACCGTCAAGGGCGGCGCGAGCGCCAACGGTACGGCGGTGCAGATCTCCACCTGCGGCACCGGGGCCTCGCAGAAGTGGCAGTACGGCACCCACGGCACGACCCGGCTGTACAACCCGGGCACCGGCAACTGCCTCGACCTCGCCGACTACACCAACAGCCGTGACGGCCGCATGTGGGACTGCACGGGCAAGGCCCCGCAGCAGTTCGACATCGTCCCGTCCGGGCACCAGGGCGCCGACGACGACCTCGACTACCCCACCAAGGCCCAGTTCGACAAGGCGAAGCAGGGCATCACGGCCGCCCAGACCGAGGCGAAGAAGCAGGTCGACCTGCTCAAGGCCCAGGCCACAGCGGCGAAGACGGCCGCCACCACGTCGGACACCGCGCTGACCGCGGCGTACGGCATCGCCGACAAGGCGGGTGCCCCGCGCGGCCGCGGCCTGCTCGTCGGGCAGCAGAAGGCGCAGGTCACCAAGGCGTCGGCGGCCGCGCTGGACGCGCTCGCCAAGGCCGGTGACACCGCCTACGCGGCCACCCGCGCCGCCGCCGGGGACAGCGCCACCATCGCCGCCCGCGCGCTGACGCAGGCCGCGCAGTCCAAGGCCGCCTTCCGTACCGCGGCCGCGAACGAGGCCCGCGCGCAGGCGAAGGCCGCCGCCGACGCGGCCGCCGTACAGGCCCAGACCGCCAAGGCCGCCCGCGACCTCGCGAAGGCGAAGCTCGCCGAGACGCAGAAGGCCGAGGCCGACGCGAAGGCGGCGGCCGCCGACGCGCACGCCAAGCGGCTCGCGGCGGAGGCCGAGGCGGCGACGGCGAAGGCGGAGAAGGAGACCGCCGCGCAGAAGCAGGCCGAGGCCGCCCAGCACAAGCAGAACGCGCAGGGGTACGCGCAGACCGCCCAGGAGGCCAAGGGCCGGGCGGAGAACGCCGAGTCCACGGCTCGCGCCAAGCGGCAGGACGCCGAGGCCGCCCGGGACCGGGCCAAGGGCAAGCGGGACGACGCGTGGGACGCGGAGAGCCAGGCCAACGCGGCTCGCGCCAAGGCCGACGCCAAGGACGCGTACGCCGAGGCCCATGACTCGGAGTCGGACGCCAAGGAGTCCCGGGCCGCCGCCGACCAGGCGGACGCCGCCGCCGACGACGCGGAGTCGGCCGCACGCTCGGCCCGCTCCGAGGCGGACGCGGCCACCCAGGCCGCCGCCGACGCGGACGCCGCAGCCACCCGTGCGGAGGCCGCCGCCCGGCGGGCCCGCTCCGACGCGGACGCGGCCCAGGCCGCCAAGCTGCGGGCGGACGCGGCCGTCCGTACGGCGACCAGCGCCGCCGCCGACGCCATCAAGGCGTCCGAGGCCTCGGCGTCCGCCGCCCGCAGCGCGGTGGAGCTGGCCGACGAGGCCGAGAAGCACGCCGCCGACGCCATGAAGCAGGCCGACGCGGCGAAGGCAGAGGCCGCCAAGGCGGTCGCGGGCGCGGCCGACGCGGCCGGGCACGCCTACACCACCGCCCAGGCCGCGGAGGACGCCGGCAACGCGGCCCAGCAGGTGGCGGCTCCGGCGAACGACGCGATCCAGCTGGGCGCGCCGTACGTCACCACCGACTCGGCGGCGGGCCTCGCCGTGCTGTCGGGCCAGTCGTCGAAGACGATCGCCGAGCAGCAGCAGGCGGTCGCCGAGGCGCACGCGGCCAACGCGCAGAAGAACGCGGCCCAGGCGGCGAGCCTCGCCGCTGCGGCGACCGGTGACGCGAAGGCGGCGTACACGCTGGCGGCGGAGGCCGCCGGGTTCGCGGCCGACGCCCGCAAGTCGGCGAAGGAGGCGCTGGGTTACGCCGCCGAGGCGGCCCAGTACGCGGCCGACGCCCAGGCGTCCCTGGCCCGGGCCAAGGAGTACGACCGCCAGGCCACCGAGGACGCGGCCGCCGCCGACCAGGCGGCCGACCGCGCCGAGACCTACGCGGCCGACGCCCGCTCCTCCGCCGACCAGGCGGCCCTCGACGCGGAGGCCGCGCGCTCGGCGGCGGCGGAGGCCGAACAGGCCGCGAAGGACGCCCGCGCGGCGGCCGACCGCGCGGACGCGGAGGCGACGGCGGCGGAACAGGCGGCGAAGGACGCGCAGAAGTACGCGGAGTCGGCGCAGGAGGCGGCGACCCTGGCGGAGAACAAGGGGGCCAACGACCAGATCAAGAGCGGAGCCGGCACCGGCATCGACAACACGTTCTACACGGTTGACAGCACCCATGAGACGGGCCGCGAGACCAAGGGCTGCGATGACATCATCATGCCCAACGGGTGCACGCTGACCATCACCGTGCACTTCGACGCCACTGTCTCCTTCTACCAATGCGCAGCGGACCTGGACCCGAAGAAGTTCGGTTGCCCGGCACCGGACACGGAGTACCTGGCCACCAGGACGTTCCGGAACCTCAAGGCGGACATCACCCGTGACCTCTCGAACCTGGAGGTCAACCAGGGCATCGCCGACAGCCTGCGCAAGCAGGGGCTGAACCTGCTCTTCGGTGACTTCACCGGCTGCTACCACAAACTCACCGGCACGGGCGGCGGCTGGGGCGACTGTGCCTGGGCCGCGTCCAACTTCATCCCCGGCAAGCTCATCGAGAAGGCGATCGAGCCCCTCGTACGGCTGCGGCTCGCGGTCAAGTCGGGAGACGACCTCGCGGACGCCTGGAAGGCCCTCAAGGAGTCCGGTCTGGAGGACGACGTCCTGGCCGGTATCGGCAAGAAGGAGGCCGAGAAGCTCAAGAACACGGGTTGCCCGACCAACAGCTTCCCGGCAGGCACGCAGGTGTTGATGGCCGACGGGTCGCGCAAGTCCATCGACACGATCGTCCAAGGCGACCGGCTGCTGGCGACCGATCCGAAGACCGGCACCACCCGCCCGGCACCCGTCACCGCGACCTTCTCGCACCGGGCCGGCGAACTCGTCGAGCTGACCGTCTCGGCCGGCGGACGCCTGCTCACCACCCCGGGTCACCGGGTCTATGTGCAGGGCAGTGGTTGGAAGACCGTGAAGGAACTGCGCGCGGGCGACCGGCTGCGCACCCGCGACGGTGCGGTGAGCGCCGTGACCGGTCTCAGGACCGTGGCGGTGCCCCGCGCGGTGTGGGACCTCACGGTCGGCGATCTGCACACCTTCTACGTCCTCGCCGACGCCACCCCGGTTCTCGTCCACAACTGCGACGGCACGCTGCCCGACGCCCTGTACGACGAGATCGAGGCTCGCTACGGCCCGGACATCGCTGACGGCGTCGACTACAACGCCCGCCGGATGCACGACGGTTCGGCGAACTCCCTCGACCATGCGATCCCCGGCATCGGACACAACCTGAAGGCGCTCGGTGACTACCTCGCGAGCTGGCGCGGGAAGTTCACGTACCGTGACACCACGAAGGGATCGGAGGTCGTGTACGACGTGGCCAAGAGGGTGCTGGTGGTGAAGACGCCGTACAACATCCATGCCTTCCAGTACACGACCAAGCAGTGGGAGGACGGCTTGCAGGCGGGGCGGTACGTCCTGAAGAACCCGGGGGGCGGCACACCGTGAGAGACAGGCCGTTCGTACGTCGGGAAGGCACGGGTTTCTCCGTCCGATTCGCGGGAGCACAACGCCCGCTTGTCCACGGAGCGTTGCTGTGGCTCGCCCATCGGCGCGAAGGTGAACCCGCGCTGACGGTCCGGGCCGGGTGCGACAGGCAACGGCTGGAGCGGCTCGCCGGGATGGTCGACACCGGTGAGCAGGTGCTGCTGACCGTGGCAGACCTCCACGTCCTGCATGCCGTGCTGCTGTCCGTGCCCAGCATGTTCGCGTCGGAGGAGGCCTTTCACACGCAGCTCGGCTTCTACCGCGAGAACGCGCTCGCACTGGCAGACGGTCTGGTGAGGGCCGTCCAAGAAACGGTCGTGCCGGAAGGCTGATCGGCCGTACTCACAGGTGCCCCTTTCCCACCCGCGGGAGAGGGGCACCTGTGTCACCGGGCGTCACCTACGAGCAGGTGAACCGTGCGATCTGTTGCCCCTCACACCACGGCCCGAGCCCTGGTACTCGCCCGTTCCGTCATCCGCGGTGGCAGCAGGGTCGACTCCGGTACGGCCGTTCCGTTCAGTTGCTTCATCAGGAGGTCCACGGCCCGTGCGCCCAGGTCCTCCGACGGCAGTGTCACCGACGTGATCGGGACGCGGGCCGACTCGGCGAGTTCGTCGGGGCAGATCGCGGTGAGGGAGAGGTCGGACGGGACGCGCAGGCCCAGTTGTTCGAAGGCGTCGAGCAGGGGCTCCAGCAGGGCCTCGTTGTGGACGACCACTCCCGTCAGCGCGGGCTGTTCGCGCAGGAGGCGTTCGGCGGTCGCGCGGGCCGCGTCCGGTTCGCAGGGGAGGACCGTCGAGGACATGCCGGCCCGGTCCGCGGCGGCCGTGAAGCCCTGGACCACCCGTTGGGCGAAGGCCGTGCGGCGGACGTAGACCTCCGGCGGGGAGCCGACCAGGGCCACCGTCCGGTGCCCCAGCCGAGCCAGGTGCTCCACGCACGCCTCGCCCGCCGCCCTGAAGTCGAGGTCGACGCAGGTCAGACCCTGCGAGGAGGCCGGGAAACCGATCAGGACCGACGGCAGGTCCAGCGTGCGCAGCAACGGCAGCCGGGGATCGTCCAGTTGCACGTCCATCACGATCAGCGCGTCGACCAGAGCCGTGTCCGCGACCCGGATCAGCCCGTCCTCGCCCTCCTCCTGGGTCAGCAGCAGCACGTCGTGGTCGTGGCGCCGGGCCGTCGTCACCACCGACACCGCGAACCGCATCACGGTCGGGACGTGGATGCCGGTCCGTAAGGGCACCACCAGCGCCAGCACGTTGGAGCGTCTGCCGGCCAGGGCGCGGGCGCCCGCGTGCGGACGGTAGCCCAGCTCGCGGATGGCGTCCTCGACCCGTCGGCGGGTCTCCTCCGAGATCGGGCGCTTGCCGCTGAGGGCGTAGGAGACGGTGCTGGGGGAGACCCCGGCCCGCCGCGCCACATCGGTGATCTTCACCATCAGCCCAGCTCCAGGGAGAGGAAGCCGGTGCCGGCCTGCGCCCGTGCCGTTCTGTCCCCGGCCGCCAGGCTCCAGGGAGCCGACGGGTCGGCGCAGGACGCCCGCAGTGTGTCCCCTTCGCGTACGACGGTGAAGGCGACCTCGCCGACCCGTACCGTGACCTGCTCGCCCCGGGCCAGGCCGTACGCCCGCAGGGTCACCCCGTCGGCGTGGTCGTAGTCGGGCCGGTCGTCCACCGCCCCGACCGGCAGCACCGCGCCCGGCCGCACCAGCAGCGGCACGCTGGTGAAGTCGTGCTTCTCGCGCACCCAGCGCGGACCGGTGACCGTCCCACCGGTCACGAAGTGGGTCCAGGTGCCCTCGGGGACGTAGTACGAGACCTCCCCGGAGTCGTTGAAGACGGGCGCCACCAGGAGGTCCGGGCCGAGCATGTACTGCCGCTCCAGATGCGCGCACCCGGGGTCGTCCGGGAACTCCAGGACCATCGCCCGCATCACCGGCACGCCCTCGGTGTGGGCGGTGCGCGCGGCCTCGTAGAGGTAGGGCATCAGGCTCAGCTTGAGGCGGGTGAAGTGCCGCAGCACGTCCACGGACTCCTCGTCGAACAGCCACGGGACGCGGTACGACGAGCTGCCGTGCAGGCGGCTGTGGGAGGAGAGGAGTCCGAAGGCGAGCCAGCGTTTGAAGAGCGCCGGGGTCGGGGTGCCCTCGAAGCCGCCGATGTCGTGGCTCCAGAAGCCGAAGCCGGACAGGCCGAGGGACAGGCCGCCGCGCAGGGACTCGGCCATCGACTCGTAGGTCGCCTCGCAGTCGCCGCCCCAGTGCACCGGGAACTGCTGGCTGCCCGCGGTCGCCGACCGGGCGAAGAGGACCGCCTCCTGTTCGCCGCGGTGCTTGCGCAGCACGTCGAAGACGGTCCGGTTGTAGAGGTAGGTGTAGTAGTTGTGCATCCGCTCGGGGTCGGAGCCGTCGGACCATTCCACGTCCAGCGGCACCCGCTCGCCGAAGTCGGTCTTGAAGCAGTCCACGCCCTGCGCGAGGAGCGCCTCCAGCTTGGCCGCGTACCAGTCGCGGGCGGCCGGGCTGGTGAAGTCGACCAGGGCCATGCCCGGCTGCCACAGGTCCCACTGCCAGACGCTGCCGTCCGGGCGCTTGAGGAGGTGGCCGAGCGCCTTGCCCTCGGCGAACAGCGGGGACCGCTGGGCGATGTACGGGTTGATCCACACCGAGACCCTCAGGCCCCGCGCGTGCAGCCGGGCGAGCATGCCCTCCGGGTCCGGGAAGACCCGCGGGTCCCACTGGAAGTCGCACCAGTTGAACTCGCGCATCCAGAAGCAGTCGAAGTGGAAGACGGACAGGGGCAGTTCGCGGTCCTTCATGCCGTCGATGAACGACGTCACCGTCTCCTCGTCGTACGACGTCGTGAAGGACGTCGACAGCCACAGGCCGAAGGACCAGGCGGGCGGCAGGGCCGGGCGGCCGGTGAGGGCCGTGTACTTGCGGATGATCTCCTTGGGGGTGGGGCCGTAGATGACGTAGTACGTCAACTCCTGTGTCTCGGCGCTGAACTGGACCCGTGACACCGCTTCCGAGCCGACCTCGAAGGAGACCTTGCCGGGGTGGTCGACGAAGACGCCGTAGCCCGCGTCCGTGAGGTAGAACGGGACGTTCTTGTAGGCCTGTTCGGTGGCCGTGCCGCCGTCCGCGTTCCAGATGTCGACGACCTGGCCGTTCTTGACCAGCGGCCCGAAGCGCTCGCCGAGCCCGTACACCGAGGTTCCGACGGCCAGGTTGAGCTGCTCGCGCAGGTAGTGCCCGCCGGACGCGTCCCGCAGGATGCCCATGTTCTTGGTGCCGCTGCTGGTGAGGACCCGGCCGTCGGCGAGGAAGTCGACCTGCCAGGGCCCCGTGCGGGCGAACCGTACCGACAGGGCGCCGGAGGTCAGGGTCGCGGAGTCCTCGTCGGACCCGGAGTGCGGGGTGAACTCCTCTTTCCTGAGCTCGAACTCGGGACGGTCCGGCTGCTCGCCCTCGAAGTGGGTGAAGGTGATGCCGATGACGTCGGGCATCGGGGCGTGGGCGCTGATCGTCACGACCGGTCCCTTCAACAGGTCGCCGCGGTGGCGGATGGGCTGGGACGGCGCGTGGATCTCCAGCCCGCCGTCGGAGGCGACGACCTCGTGGACCACGGCCGGATGGTCCGCGGTCACGCCCTCGCGCAGCAGCCAGTAGCCGTCGGTGAACTTCATCTGTGGGGGGTCCTTACTTCACGGCACCCACGGCGATACCGCGGGTGAGGGTTCGCTGGAAGACGAGGAAGAACACGAGCGCGGGGAGCACGCCGAGCAGGGCGGCCGCGTTGGTCATGGTGGCGTCCATCAGACGCTGGCCCTGGAGGACGCCGAGGGCCACCGACACCGTCTGGTTGTCGTTGGAGATCAGCATGACCAGGGGGAGCAGGAACTCGTTCCAGGTCCAGATGAAGAAGAAGACCAGCAGCACACCGAGGGTGGGGCGGCTGACCGGGACGACGATCCGCCACAGGACCTGCCACTTGTTCGCGCCGTCGATCCGGGCCGCCTCCAGGATCTCGCGGGGGAACTGGCCGAGGACCGCGGAGAGCAGATACGTGCCGAAGGCCGCCTGGATCACCGTGAACACGATGACCACGCTCAGCCGGGTGTCGTAGAGGCCGGCCTCCTTGCTCAGGTAGTAGACGGGGTAGACCAGCGCCTCCTGCGGAAGCATGTTCGCCAGCACGAAGAAGGCGAGGACCCAGGTGCGGCCCTTGATCCGGCCGATGCCGATGGCGTAGGCGTTGAGGACCGACAGGATCACGGCGAGCACCGCCACCGAGCCGCTGATCAGCACCGAGTTGACGAGCTTGCGGCCGAAGTCGACGCGGTCCCAGAAGTCCTTGATGCCGTCGGTGTAGAAGCCGTCGGGAAGGCTGAGGGGGCCGTTCTGGGCGTATTCGGCGGGGGACTTGAAGGCGTTGACCGTGACGATCAGGAACGGCACGATCATGAACAGGGCCGCGATGCACAGGGCGATCAGCACCGGGTAGCGGCGCAGGGCGGTGGTCATGCGTCGGTCCTCTCCTGGAGCCGCAGACCGATCAGGGAGAGCGCGAGGATGATGACGGTGAGCACGGTGGAGATCGCGGCGCCGTAGCCGACCTGCGTCTTCTCGAAGAACGTGGTGAAGGAGAAGTAGGAGGGCACGTTCGTGGCGCCGCCCGGTCCGCCCTTGGTCAGGACGTACACCGCGCCGAACACCTTGAGCGCGGCGATCGAGCACCAGGTCAGGACGACGTAGATCTCCGGGCGGATCTGCGGCAGCGTGATGTGCCAGAAGCGGCGCCACCAGCCGGCGCCGTCCAGCTCGGCGGCCTCGGCCAGCTGGGGGTCGGCGCGTTGCAGGCCTGCCATGAAGACGACGAGCGGGAAGCCCAGTTGGACCCAGACCATGACGCCCATGACGCTGTAGAGGGCGAGGTCGGGGTCGCCGAGCCAGTCCTGTCGCCAGCCGCCGAGGCCGATCGCGTCGAGGAGCGCGTTGAGGGAGCCGTTGTCGGGGGCGAGGATCCAGCTCCAGACGATGCCGGCGACCGCGATCGGCAGGACCTGGGGGAGGTAGAAGCAGGCCCGCAGGACGGCGGCGATCCGGGTGCCGAAGTGCTTGCCGACGTGGTCGAACAGGGCGGCGGCGAGGACCAGCCCGAGGGCCGTGGGGATCGCCGCCATCGCCACGACCATGAACAGGCTGTGCCGGAACGACGCCCAGAACTCGGAATCGTCCACCAGCTCGCGGTAGTTGGCGAGCCCGGACCAGGTGGGCGAGCCCACGCCCTGCCAGTCCGTGAAGCTCACGTACGTGTTCATCACGAACGGCAGGACGATGACCGCGAGGAAGGCGAGGGCGCCCGGGAGGAGGAAGAGGGCGTAGGAGTCACGGGGGCGTGGGGGCTTCGGTGCCGTGCTCTTGCCGGCCGCCCGCGCCCCGCGTTCGACGGTCACCGTCATTGCTTCGGCGCGCCCTTGTCGTAGGCCTCCTGGAGAGCGCTGAGGTAACCGTCGGGCTTCTCGCTGCCCGTGATCAGCTTCTGGGTCTCGGAGACGAGGACGTCGTAGAAGCCGGGGACCGGCCAGTCGGGGTAGAAGGCCAGGCCGTCGTTCTTGGAGAGGGTGTTGAAGTCGTCGATCAGGGTCTTCGACTGAGGATCGGTGATGGCGGAGGCATCAGCCGCGACCGGGACGCCGCCGGAGTTGCCGAGCAGGTTCTGGATCTTCTTCGACATGGTGATGTCGATGAAGTCGTAGGCGAGGTCCTTGTTCTTCGAACCGTGCGGTACGACCCAGAGGTTGCCGCCGGAGCCGAGGGTGAGCCGGGAGTCGGGCCAGCGGAACGTGCCCCAGTCGAACTTGTTCTCCGCCTTGAAGCGGCCGTACCACCAGCTGCCGGAGAACAGGATCGGCGCCTTGCCGGAGGTGAAGGAGACACCGGCGGCCTCCTCGTTCTGACCGCTGGAACTCTTGCTGAAGTAGCCCTTCCGGACCCAGTCGGCGAAGGTGTCGGCGCCGTAGGTCCAGGCCGCGTCGTGGAAGTCGGTCTTCCCCTTGTAGAGCTGGTACGAGTCGACCCAGGCGCGGTCGGCCTTCGAGAGCGCGAGCTGGTAGAGGTACTGCTGGGCGGGGTAGGCGGCGCCGCCGTTGGCGAGCGGGGTGACCTTGTTCTCGACGAACTTGTCCATGGCGGCGGTCAATTCGGCGAGGGACTTCGGCTCGGCGACGCCGTACTTCTTGAAGAGGTCCTTGTTGTAGTAGACCAGCGTGTACTCGGCGTAGTTGGGGACGCCGTACCACTTGCCGGAGCCCATCACGCCGTTGGTGTCGTAGAGGCTGGTGGTGCGGACGCTGGGACTGAGTGCCTTGTCCCAGCCGCGCTCGGCCGCCTGTTCCGTGAGGTCGGTCAGCAGGCCCTGCTTGGAGAGCAGGCCCGCGGTCGCGTTGCCCTTGTTGTACTCCATGAGGTCGGGCGCGTCCGAGGAGTTGAGGACCATCGGGGCGGTCTTCTGTATCTGGTCGAAGCTCTTCTCCTCGAACTTCACCTTCACGCCGGGGTGCGTGGCCTCGAACTCCTTGATCGCCGCGTTCCAGGCGATGCCCATCGCGCTGTCCGGGCCCTCGTAGTGCCACAGCCGCAGTGTCTTCCCGTCGGAGGACCCGCCGTCCGAGTCCCCGCAGGAGGTCATCAGCAGCGATCCCGTCAGGACCACCGCCGTCACCACCACACGCCTTCGTGCCGTCAACATCCCGTACCTCCGGGGAGTCGGATGGTCGCTTCGGGCGGGGCGCCGCGCAGGGGTCGTCGTTTCGACTCGATTCGACGACGCCAGTCGAAGCGCTTCGACACGGGAACGTATGTGGGGGCTCTGGGGGGCGTCAATGGTTTGTACGGGATCAGGTGAAGCGATTCGATGACGTGGGGTGGGGAGGGAGTGGGTGCGGCAGGAAGATGCGCTGCGACTGTCCGGTGGCGTTCCGGTCGGACGGGCTGGTCATGCTTCGGCGGCGTCATCCGCGTGAGCGCGGTCGTCACGGCCGCCGTGGCACCGCCCGGGAGACGTGCTGCAACTGTCCGGCCGCCGACCCGGCTCCCGCCCAGCGGCCAGGCTCGGCGGCACCCAGGTGGGGTGGTCATCGGGGCCGTCGCTGCTGCTGTGCCCGGTCGTCGGCGACGGTGATCCGCCCTCTCAGTCACCGGCCGTGGCTGGGCTGGGGCCCACGGCGACCGGGACCACGCGGATGACCGCACCCACCTGGAGGAGACCGACCCCGCCCCGACGGGACACCGGCCACGGACCGTGCCGCCACGACAGACAGCGGTCCCAGTGGGCGCGGTCGTCGGTTCGTGTTCCGCCGGGCCGGGGCGTCATGGGCTCGTCGGTCTTCTCCAGGTGAGCGCGATCATCAGGGCCGTCGCCGCTGCCGTGGTCGGGATGCCGTAGCCCGCCACCGGCGACAGGTGCTCCACCGTCCAGCCGCCCGCCGCGCTGCCGCAGGCGATTCCGCCGAGCAGGCCGGTCACGGCCAGGGTCATGCCCTCGTTGAGGTGGCCGGGCGGGGTGCGGCGCTGGATCAGGGTCATGCCGGTGACCATGGTCGGGGCGGTCGCCATCCCGGCGATCAGGAGCGTCACCGCGAGGACGGGCAGGGAGCCGGTGAGGGACGCGGCCAGCAGGGGGAGGGTCAGCAGGGCCGTCATGGCGGCTATGCACCACACGTAACGGTCCGCCACGGACCCCGTCCCGGTCCGGCGCACCGCCCCGTAGACCAGCCCCGCCGCGCACGAACCGGCCGCCTGGAGCGCGAGCACGACCCCCGCCGCCGAGCGGTGTCCCTGCGCGTCGGCGAAGGCGATGGTGACGACCTCCAGGGAACCGAACACGGCACCCATGACCAGGCAGACGGCAAGCAGGGGCGGTACGCCGGGCACGCGCAGCGGCGTCCTGGAAGGGCCCCGCCCCCGCACCGGCGGCTCCGTCGAACGCTGTGCCGTGAACACCAGCACGCCCGCCACCAGCAGCACCACCCCGGTCAGCGTGCCCGCCTCCGGGAAGAACGCCGTGCACAGGAAGGCCGCCAGGACCGGGCCCAGCATGAAGCACGCCTCGTCCACGGCCTGCTCGAAGGAGTTGGCGACATGCAGCGACCCCTCGTCGCCGTCGAGGAGATGGGCCCAGCGGGCACGGGACATCCCGCCCAGATTGGGGGTCGTGGCGGTGGCGGCGTACGAGACGAAGAGCGTCCACGCCGGAGCGCCGAGGCGGACGCACAGCAGCAGGGCGAGCGAGCCGAGGGCGGCGAGCACCGTGGCCGGTACGGCGATCTTGGCCTGTCCGTGTCGGTCCACGAGCCGCGCGGTCCACGGGGCGACGACCGCCGTGGCGGCGAGGCCGGTCGCGGTGACGGCGCCGGCGAGGGCGTACGACCCACGCGTCCCCGCGATCATGACGACCGCGCTGACGCCGAACATGCCCATGGGAAGCCGGGCGAGAAGGTTCCCGATGGTGAACGCCCTGGCCCCCGGGGTGGCGAGAAGACGGCGGTAGGGACCCGGGGCCCGGCGACGGCGCGGTCCCCGCGGGCCGAAGTCGGCGATGACGAGCGCGTCCGCGGTCATGGTGAACAACGTTCGTTTCGGTGGCGGCATGCGCCTACCATCGCGTGGAGACGATCAAGGGGTCCAACACCTTCTCCGTACCGATTCACGCACCCGTGTTGTAAGTTCGCCCGATGTCCGCGCCAAGGCCGAGCCCCGGCCCCCGCCCTCACCACCTCGACCCCCGGCTCCTGCGCGCCTTCCTCGTCGTCGCCGAGGAGCTCCACTTCACGCGCGCGGCGGCCCGGCTCTACGTCGCCCAGCAGGCGCTCAGCCGTGATGTGCGGCGGCTGGAACGGGAGTTGGGCACGGAGTTGTTCGTGCGCACCACCCGCCAGGTGACTCTGACCGTCGACGGCGAGCGCCTGGTGCCGTACGCCCGCCGGGCCCTGGACGCCCAGGACGAACTGCTCGCCGCCCTCTCGCAGGCCCGCCCGCTGCTCGTGGACCTGAACTTCCCCGACCAGGCCACCGCCCGCGCCGTACTGCTGCGGGCCCGGGAACTCGCCCCCGACCAGGAGCTGATGGCCCGCTACGAGAGCGGGCTGACGGGTGCGGCGGGGGAGCTGCTGGCCGGT
Organism: Streptomyces sp. SAI-135; assembly: GCF_029893805.1. NCBI lineage: Bacteria > Bacillati > Actinomycetota > Actinomycetes > Kitasatosporales > Streptomycetaceae > Streptomyces > Streptomyces sp. SAI-135. Next base: position 3,765,011 of record NZ_JARXYP010000002.1, on the reverse strand, counting down.
CGCCTCGACGCGTCCTTCGGCCGGTTCGCCGGTCTGGACCCGGCGCTGCGGGCGGGCCTGGACCACCAGCCCGTGCGCTACGAGCCCATGGCCGTAGTACTGCCCGAGGACCATCGGCTGGCCGCCCTGGAACGGGTACCGCTGGCCGCTCTGGAGGGCGAGACCGTGTACGCGGGGGCCGGAAATCCGCGCACTCCGGAATGGACCGATCTCGCTCGTCGGCTGTTCGAAGGACGGGGCATCCGGATCGCCCCGCCGGCCCCGCTCGCGGTCGGCGACGAGGAGTTCCAGCGGATCATGGCGAAGACCCGCAACCCGGTTCTCGCCGTCCTGGATTTTCCGGCCATGCCCGCCACCGTGCTGCGTCCGCTGGTCGACCCGGTACCGCTGTCGCCCGTGTCGTTGGTGTGGCGCAGGGGCTTGGTGCATCCGGCCTTCGACGCCCTCCGCCGTGCCGCGATCGAACTGTCCGTCGAACATGGCTGGCTTCGTCGGCCCTCCGATGGATGGATTCCAGCCACCGATGAGGCCGATATGAACATCCACAAATGACACGTGGCAAACACACATCCTCCGTGTGCGCTACATTCGTGACCTGAGCACGGTGTGGTAAGGGGGGCGCTCGGACCGGGTGGGGGCTCGGTTCAGCCGACGTGTGCTCAAGGTCGAATGCGCGCCCAGATCAGCCCGTGGGGGATGTGCGTGCGCGTGAAAAAGTGGCGGGAAGACGCCCAACCGGAATGGCCCGAGGTTGCATCAGGCACCCAGGACATATCCCTGACGGGGGGTTCCACCCAGACGTTCCCGGAAACCGGAGACCCCGGCTCGACCGGTGCGACCGGTGCGACCGGTACGACCGGTACGACCGGCTCGACCGGCACCGAACAGGCGGGAGCGGTAGGGACAGCGGGTGCGGCCGCCTTCGCCGGCTTCGCCGGAACGGCCGGGCAGAGCGACGACCCGGACTTCCCGGGAGCCCCGACAGCCGACCGCGACGGGGACCTCCCCGAGCCGCCCGGCCGCCGAGCCGTCGTACGCGATCCCTGGGACGAGTCCGGCAGCGCTGACGGCGGCACCCACGACCCGCACGAGGTGACCGTCCAGCTCGACGCGATCAGCCTGAACGGCCACGACCGTATCGAGGGCCGTCCCGGAGGCGACGGCGGATCCGAGTCCGAGGGCCCCGTCTTCGTCGACGAGTCGGGCCGGCGCAGCCGACGCTTCCGCCGGATCGGCATCGCCGTCGGACTGGCCTGCGCGGTCTACGCCGTCGTCATCGTCGTCACCCTGCTGTCCGGCAACTCCAACGCGCCCTGGCTCCCCGTGAACGGCCCGAAGGACGACGCCCCGGCCGGCCAGGTCGACACCAGTCCGATGCCGGCCGAGTCCACCGAGCCCTCCGCCGACGCGGGGGTGATCCCCGGGACCACCCCGACGGTCGGCGGCGGGGTGACACCGGCTCCCGGAGTCAGTGGCACCGCGCCCGCCGCCGGCGTGAGCCAGGCCGGGCCGGGCACGTCCGCCGACCCGTCGGCCACCGCCGGCCGACCGGGCGGCAACCCGTCGGCCAGCGCCGATCCGTCGACCCAGCCGACGCAGTCGGTCACCCCGCCGCCCAGCGCCTCGATCACCCCGCCCGCCACCACCAGCCCCGACCCCTCGGTCGCCCCGACCCAGACCACGGGCGGTGGCAGCGCCGGACCCGGCACGGTCGCCGACGGCCCGGCCGACCCCTCGCCCATCGCGTCGGAGACGTCCCGGACATCCGCGCCCGGCACCTCCGCCCCGGCACCCTCCGACGCCCCGCTCTCCTCCCCGTCCCCGGAGTACATCCTCTGATGGCATCCCGCACCCGCCGCCCGGGGGCCGCACCAGGAGCCCCCGGTGCCTCCAGGCGCCGTCGCCTGCCCATGCGCCTGCTGCTGCCCGTGCTCGTCCTCGTCGCGCTCATGGCGATGCTGATGCTGCGCGGCTACGTCCACAGCGAGATCCTCGCCGACCACCGCATCCAGCCCGAGGCCTCCTCCGACAAGGTGCCGGAGAAGATCATCGACGGCGGCCCGGTGATCGACACCCGCAGCGGCAAGGCCACCAGCCTGAGGATGCCCGACCACCGGATCGTCCTCACCTTCGACGACGGTCCCGACCCCACCTGGACCCCCAAGGTCCTGGACGTCCTGAAGAAGCACCACGCACACGCGGTCTTCTTCGTCACCGGCACCATGGCCTCCCGCTACCCCGACCTGGTCCAGCGCATGGTCGACGAGGGCCACGAGATCGGGCTGCACACCTTCAACCACCCCGACCTGTCCTTCCAGTCGAAGAAGCGCATCGACTGGGAGCTCTCCCAGAACCAACTCGCGCTCGCCGGCGCGGCCGGTATCCGCACCTCGCTCTTCCGGCCGCCCTACTCCTCCTTCGCCGACGCCATGGACAACAAGTCCTGGCCGGTCACCGAGTACATCGGCACCCGCGGCTACATCACCGTCGTCAACAACACCGACAGCGAGGACTGGCAGAAGCCCGGAGTCGGAAAGATCATCAGCAACGCCACGCCGAAGAACGGCAAGGGCGCGATCGTGCTGATGCACGACTCCGGCGGCGACCGCCACCAGACGGTCCAGGCGCTCGACCGGTTCCTGCCCGACATGGCGGACAAGGGCTACGAGTTCGACAACCTCACCGAGGCCCTCGACGCGCCCACCGCGCACACCGCGGTCGCCGGACCCGAACTGTGGAAGGGCAAGGCGTGGATCTTCCTGGTCCAGGCATCCGAGCACATCACCGACTTCCTCGTCGTCGGACTGTCGATCATCGGCTCCCTGGTCATCGGCCGTTTCGTCCTCATGCTGCTGCTCTCCGGCATCCACGCCCGCCGGGTGCGCCGCAAGGACTTCCGCTGGGGAGAGCCGGTCACTCAGCCGGTGTCGGTGCTCGTCCCGGCCTACAACGAGGCCAAGTGCATCGAGAACACCGTCCGTTCCCTGATGGCGAGCGAGCACCCCATCGAGGTGCTCGTCATCGACGACGGTTCCAGTGACGGCACCGCCCGGATCGTCGAGGCGATGGGCCTGCCGAACGTCCGGGTCGTCCGCCAGCTCAACGCGGGCAAGCCCGCCGCCCTGAACCGCGGTCTGGCGAACGCCCGTCACGACATCATCGTGATGATGGACGGCGACACCGTCTTCGAGCCGTCCACCGTCCGCGAACTGGTCCAGCCCTTCGGCGACCCGCGCGTCGGAGCCGTCGCCGGCAACGCCAAGGTCGGCAACCGGGACTCGCTGATCGGCGCCTGGCAGCACATCGAGTACGTGATGGGCTTCAACCTCGACCGGCGGATGTACGACGTTCTGCGCTGCATGCCGACGATCCCGGGCGCGGTGGGAGCCTTCCGGCGCTCCGCCCTGGAACGCGTCGGCGGCATGAGCGAGGACACCCTCGCCGAGGACACCGACATCACCATGGCCATGCACCGGGACGGCTGGCGCGTGGTCTACGCCGAGAAGGCGCGCGCCTGGACGGAGGCACCGGAGTCCGTCCAGCAGCTCTGGTCCCAGCGCTACCGGTGGTCGTACGGCACCATGCAGGCCATCTGGAAGCACCGGCGCGCGCTGGTGGAGCGGGGCCCGTCGGGCCGCTTCGGCCGCGTGGGTCTCCCCTTGGTCTCGCTGTTCATGGTCGTGGCCCCCCTGCTGGCCCCCCTGATCGACGTGTTCCTGCTCTACGGCGTCGTGTTCGGCCCGACCGAGAAGACGATCCTGGCCTGGCTGGGCGTCCTCGCCATCCAACTGGTCTGCGCCGCCTACGCGTTCCGCCTCGACCGGGAGCGCATGACCCACCTGATCTCGCTGCCGTTGCAGCAGATCCTCTACCGCCAGCTCATGTACGTCGTGCTGCTCCAGTCCTGGATCACCGCCCTCACCGGGGGCCGCCTGCGCTGGCAGAAGCTGCGCCGCACGGGAGTCGTCGAGGCACCGGGCGGACCGGTGCCGAGGCAGCGGACAGGCAGTGAGAGCGACGAGCGGAGGCCGGTCGGATGACGCAGGAGTACACAGCGGGGCTTGATGTTCCGGCGCCCGAGGCGGATGCGAGGAAGCCCGGCCGGGACCGGTACCTGGACCTCCTCCGCTCCCTCGCGCTGGTCCGCGTCGTCCTCTACCACCTCTTCGGCTGGGCGTGGCTGACCGTGCTGTTCCCGTCGATGGGCGTGATGTTCGCGCTGGCGGGCTCGCTGATGGCGCGTTCGCTGAACCGCTCCGCCCTGAGCGTGATCAGGGGCAGGATCCGCCGCCTCCTGCCTCCGCTCTGGGCGTTCAGCGCGGTGGTACTGCCGTTGATGTTCGTCGGCGGCTGGAAGCTCTCGGAGGACCCGGACCACAGCGGCACCTGGGGCCTGCTGGAGCTGGTGAACTACGTCGTCCCGATCGGGGCGCCGCCGTACCCGTGGGAGGTCGGCTTCCCGAACGACCTGCTGGAGAGCACGTGGGCGGACCAGGCGGTGGGCCCGCTGTGGTACCTCCGCGCGTATCTGTGGTTCGTGCTGGCGTCCCCGCTGCTGCTGTGGGCGTTCCGCAGGGTGCCGTGGGCGACGCTGCTGGCACCGCTGGCGCTGACGGCGGTCGTGGGCACGGGACTCGTGACCATCCCCGGTGAACTGGGCAACGCGGTCACCGACTTCGCGGTCTACGGCAGTTGCTGGGTCCTCGGTTTCGCGCACCACGAGGGGGTGCTGGCGAAGGTCCCGCGCTATCTCGCGGTCTCCGGGTCGTTCCTGGTGATGTCCTTCGCCCTGTGGTGGGCCTCCGGCCACCTCGGCCCCGAGGGCTGGGACCTGAACGACATCCCGCTCGCCCAGGCGGCCTGGTCCTTCGGTTTCGTGGTCATCCTGCTCCAGTACTCCCCGTCCTGGCAGGAACTTCCGGGCCGCCTGGCACGCTGGGACAAGCTGGTGACCCTCTCCAACAACCGTGCCGTCACGATCTACCTCTGGCACAACATGCTCATCATGGCCACGGTCCCGATCATCGACCTCGCCTACGACCTGCCCTTCATGCAGAGCGACCGCGCGGTCGCGGCCCTCGACTCGACGGACACGCTGTGGATGTTCTTCCTGGTGTGGCCGCTGATCGGGCTGGCGATCCTGACGTTCGGGTGGATCGAGGACCTGGCGGCGAAGAGGAGCCCCAGACTGTGGCCGAACGGGGTGAAGCGAGGGCGCGCGAAGCCGCGGGTGAGCGCCGGGCACCGGGCCTGACCGAGTTCGAGGCGATCTCGCAAGGCAAGTGGATCGGCTTCGGCCCGGACGCCCGCGAGCGCGTCCCGGCCGCACGGAGCGGCTTCAAGGGCGGCTGCCTGAGCAGGCACCGGTTCTCACCTCCGGAGTGACCGCAGCGGAGCTTTCCGTAACACAAGGGCTCCACGACCTCTCATCCCGGCCTGCCCCGGGGTGAGAGCAAAGTTCCTTTCCGGTCATCCGAGGAAACACAGGCAGGAAACGCGCTCTCCCTAACTTCGGGCTCAGTCACTCGCAGCAGGACCCGAGCCCCGTCGCACCGTGGAGGCGTCATGACAGCCCCTAGTACAGCCCCCGCACCCCCGAGCAGGGGCGGTCGCTGGATCCAGCAGTGGGATCCGGAGGACGAGACCTTCTGGAAGGAGACCGGCGAGAAGGTCGCCAAGCGGAACCTGCTCTTCTCCGTGCTCTCCGAGCACATCGGGTTCTCGGTCTGGACCCTGTGGTCCGTGCTGGTGCTCTTCATGGGCCCGGAGTACGGGCTGACCCCCGCCGACAAGTTCCTGCTCACGTCGATGGTCACGCTCGTCGGCGCCGTCGTCCGCGTCCCCTACACCTTCGCCGTCGCGATCTTCGGCGGGCGGAACTGGACGATCATCTCGGCCGGCCTGCTCCTCGTCCCCACCATCGCCGCCTTCACCGTGATGGAGCCGGGGACCTCGTTCAGCACCTTCCTCCTCGTCGGTCTGCTGGCCGGTATCGGAGGCGGCAACTTCGCCTCCTCCATGACGAACATCAACGCCTTCTTCCCGCTCCGCAAGAAGGGGTGGGCCCTCGGGCTCAACGCCGGCGGCGGCAACATCGGCGTCCCGGTCATCCAGCTGGCCGCCCTCGCGATCATCGGCGCCAGCGGTGGACCCCGGGTGCTGCTCGGCATCTACATCCCGCTGATCCTCGTCGCCGCCGTCCTCGCCGCGCTCTTCATGGACAACATCGAGAACGTGAAGAACGACACCGGCGCCGCGAAGGACGCGGCGCGGGACGGTCACACCTGGATCATGTCCTTCCTCTACATCGGCACCTTCGGCTCGTTCATCGGTTACAGCTTCGCCTTCGGGCAGGTGCTGCAGAACCAGTTCGGCCGGACCCCGCTGGAGGCGGCGTACGTCACCTTCATCGGCCCGCTGCTCGGCTCGCTGATCCGTCCGGTGGGCGGCGCGCTGGCCGACAAGTACGGCGGCGCCAAGATCACGCTGTGGAACTACGTCGCGATGGCCGCCGCCACCGCCGTCCTCATCGCCGCCAGCATGCAGAAGTCGCTCGGACTGTTCACCGTCGCGTTCGTGGTGCTCTTCGTCCTCAGCGGCCTCGGCAACGGCTCGACCTTCAAGATGATCCCCGGCATCTTCCACGCGAAGGCCCTCGGCAAGGGGCTGGAGGGCGAAGCGGCCGCCGCCTACGGGCGTCGCCTCTCCGGTGCCTCCATGGGCCTGATCGGCGCGGTCGGCGCGCTCGGCGGTGTCGGCATCAACCTCGCCTTCCGCCAGTCCTTCCTCTCCTACGGCTCCGGGACCGGCGCGTTCGTGGCCTTCCTCGCCTTCTACGCGGCCTGCTTCGCGGTCACCTGGGCCGTATACCTTCGGCGTGCGGCGGTCCAGGGCCGGGCCTCGGCCGCCGCAGAGACGAAGCCGCAGCTCAGCTACGCCGAGGTGTGACGTAACACTGGCGACATGAACCGGAACCGAGCCTGTCACGAGCCGTTGACAGGCTCGGTCGGCATGTAGGGACGACCCACGTACGCCCACGTACGACTGTGTACGACGACTCGAGTGCGGGACGAGAGCCATGTACGAGCAACAGCAGGAACCAGAGCAACACGGCCCCCTCGCGGGGTTCACCGTGGGAGTCACGGCCGCGCGCCGGGCGGACGAACTCGGTGCGCTGCTCCAGCGCCGCGGGGCCGCGGTCCTGCACGCGCCCGCCCTGCGGATCGTCCCCCTCTCCGACGACAGCGAGCTGCTCGCGGCCACGAAGGACCTGATCGACCAGGCACCGGACGTGGTGGTGGCCACCACCGCCATCGGATTCCGGGGATGGGTCGAGGCCGCCGACGGGTGGGGGCTCGGTGAGGCGCTCCTCGACCGGCTGCGCGAAGTCGAACTGCTCGCGCGCGGGCCGAAGGTGAAGGGGTCGGTACGGGCCGCCGGGCTGACGGAGGACTGGTCGCCGTCGTCCGAGTCGATGGCGGAGGTGCTGGACCGGCTGCTGGAGGAGGGTGTCGAGGGGCGCCGGGTCGCCATCCAGCTGCACGGGGAGCCGCTGCCCGGGTTCGTGGAGGCGCTGCGGGCCGGGGGAGCGGAGGTCGTGGGGGTGCCGGTGTACCGGTGGATGCCGCCGGAGGACATCGGGCCGGTGGACCGGCTGCTGGACGCGACGGTCTCGCGCGGGCTGGACGCGCTGACCTTCACCAGCGCGCCCGCCGCCGCGTCGCTGCTGTCCCGGGCCGAGGACCGGGGGCTGTTGCCGGAGCTGCTCGCCGCGCTCAACCATGACGTGCTGCCGGCGTGTGTCGGCCCGGTGACGGCGCTGCCGTTGCAGGCGCGGGGAGTGGACACCGTCTCGCCCGAACGCTTCCGGCTGGGGCCGCTCGTGCAGCTGCTGTGCCAGGAACTGCCGGGGCGGGCCCGGTCGCTGCCCATCGCGGGGCACCGGGTGGAGATCCGGGGGCACGCGGTGCTGGTCGACGGGGTGCTGCGGCCGGTGCCGCCCGCGGGGATGTCGTTGCTGCGGGCGCTGTCCCGGCGGCCCGGATGGGTGGTCTCCCGGGCGGAGCTGCTGCGGGCCCTGCCGGGCGCCGGCCGCGACGAACACGCGGTCGAGACGGCGATGGCCCGTCTCCGCACGGCCCTCGGCGCCCCGAAGCTGATCCAGACGGTGGTGAAGCGGGGGTACCGCCTCGCCCTGGACCCGGCGGCGGACGCGAAGTACGCGGACGCCTGACGCGGACGCCTGACGCCGACGCCTAGTCACCGGTCGGATCGGCCTCTGCGGCACGACTGCCCGTCCGTGGGGCACGACTGCCCGTCCGTGCGGCACGACTGCCTGTCCGTGCGGCTCGACTGCCCGTCGCTTTCACCAGAAGCCCCAGTGCCACCGTCAGCAACACGGCCCGCACCACGTTCCACGCCACCCACGCGTCCTCGAACTCCTCGCGCAGGGCACCCGGGTCGCCGTCGTGGGCGAGGGCGTCGTTGAGGGGGACGTTGCAGGCGACGGTGACCAGGAAGGCCAGGACGGAGAGGGCGAGCGCCGCCCGGACCCACCCGCGATGGTCCCGGGCCCGCGCCTGCCAGGCCGCCACCGCCGTGAGCACCGGTGCGCCCAGGAAGGTCAGGAAGAAGACCGGGTTCTGGACGACCTCGTTGATGTCGCGCATCACCTGGACGTAGACGCGGTCGTCACTGCGGGCCAGGGCCGGCATCACGGCGCACGCGAAGACGTAGAAGGCTCCGGCGATCAGGCCCGTGGCGACCGTGGCCGCGCCGAGGACGTATCCGCTGCTCCGGCTGTTCTGTGTCATGTCTCCAGTCAAGGCACCGCCTCCCGTGCCGGACATGGCCGAGACGCGCCGTCGCATACGTGCGCGTCCAGGCATCGCTCCCGGTACGGGGGGTTCCGGCGGCGGGGGCGGGAGGGCACTGTGGGAGGGAGCCCCGGAACAGCCCCGCACAGCCGCGAAGCACCTCACCGACCCCGTCCGACCGGGGCACCCCAAGGCGGTGACAGGCACATGGCACTCGGTACGGCCACGGTCGCGTACGAGCTGCGGTTCGACGCCGGACGGATCTGTCTCGACCTCCTCGCGACCACCCACCCCGAGGAACGCCTCGACTCGACGGAGGTGCTCGGCGCCTGGATCGTCGGTTCGGGACTGGTGCCGGAGGGGACGGACCTGACACACGTGGACCCCTCCTGGCTCGTCGGCTTCCGTGAACTGCGCGGACGCATCGCACAGTTGGTGCGGGGCGCCCCCGGTCACGGCTACGACCTCGCACTCGCCGGCGTCAACGACGCCGCCCGCGCCGCGCCGCCCGCCCCGCGCGCGGTACCGGCCGAAGACGGGTCATTGATCCGCGAGTTGGACGGCCCGCCGGACTGTGCCGCACTGCTCGGGGCCATCGCCCGGGACGCCGTGGGGCTGCTCACGGACCCCGTCGCGCGGGCCGCGGTCAGAGAGTGCGAAGGCGACAACTGCCCCATCGTCTACCTCGATACGTCACGGGGACGCAGGAGGCGCTGGTGCTCCAGTGAGGTCTGCGGGAACCGCGAAAGGGTGGCCCGGCATCGTCGGCGCGCGGCCCTGTCGCGCTCCTGACTGGTCGTTATGTCCCTTCTGCGGAGGGGAAGTCGACGTGATTTCGATTACATGTTGTTTACTCGCTCAACCTCACGGGCCGTAGTCGTGATCTTGCCTGTGTGGCGGAAATGTAAAGATCGCGCGGCGGGAATGTGCGCGCATGTCCTGTCTCGTCACGTCACTCAGAAGAAAACTGTCGTCGCACTTTGAACACCTGGCGCCCCCCGTCCGTACCCCTCGTCGAGCGACCGACTGGGGGAACCCCCGGACATCGGAGGTGGGCGTGCGCAAGGATTCCGTCGTGGCCAATGAACGTGGATCGAGGGCCCGACATCGCATGTCCCAGCCCTCGGAACCTGATGAGGAGCTGATGCGTGCCCTGTACCGGGAGCACGCCGGACCTCTCCTTGCGTACGTCCTTCGTCTGGTCGCGGGTGACCGCCAGAGAGCCGAGGACGTGGTGCAGGAAACACTCATCCGTGCCTGGAAGAACGCCGGACAGCTCAATCGAGCGACCGGATCGGTACGCCCCTGGCTGGTGACGGTCGCACGGCGCATCGTCATCGACGGCCACCGCAGCCGGCAGGCCCGGCCGCAGGAGGTCGATCCGTCGCCGCTGGAGGTCATCCCCGCGGAGGACGAGATCGACAAGGCGCTGTGGTTGATGACGCTGTCGGACGCGCTCGACGACCTGACCCCGGCCCACCGGGAGGTGCTCGTCGAGACGTACTTCAAGGGGCGTACCGTCAACGAGGCGGCCGAGACCCTGGGCATCCCCAGCGGAACCGTCCGCTCGCGGGTCTTCTACGCCCTGCGGTCGATGAAGCTCGCACTGGAGGAGCGGGGGGTGACAGCGTGATGGGTGTTTACGGGGGTAACCAGGGATTCGGCACAGGTGGTTCGGGTATGTCTGGCTCCATGATGGGATCTCCGGTGCCGAACGAGCACGAGACCGTCGGCGCCTACGCCCTCGGGATCCTCGACGACGCCGAGGCGACCGCCTTCGAGGCCCATCTCGCGACCTGCGAGTGGTGCGCGCAACAGCTCGACGAGCTCGCCGGCATGGAGCCGATGCTCGCCGCCCTCGCGGACCTGCCGGGCTCCGGCACCCCAGCGATCGGGGAGTCGCTGTCCGCCAAGCCCAGTCCGCGGATCGTGAACAAGCTGGTGGACGAGGTCGCCGAGCGCCGTGCGCAGAAGCGGCGCCGCAGCTTCTACATGGTCGCGGCCGCGGCCGCACTGATCATCGGCGGCCCGTTCGTCGCGATCGCGGCGAACGGCGGTGACTCCGACGGCGGTGCCAAGCAGGGCCAGGTCCTCGCGGCCACGCCCAAGGAACTCTTCGACTCCATGAAGGACAAGGTCTCGGGCAAGGACGCCACCACCGGCGTCAGCGCGACCGTCGCCATGGCGCAGAAGAACTGGGGCACCTCCCTCGGCTTGGAGCTCAAGGGCGTCAAGGGACCGCTGAAGTGCTCGCTGATCGCGGTCGGCACCAACGGTGAGCGCTGGACGGCGTCCACCTGGTCCGTCGGCAAGTGGGGCTACGGCATCCCGGACGGCAAGACCGAGGAGTCCAAGAAGCCGCTCTACATCGGCGGCGCGGTCGCACCCGCCCAGAACGAGATCGATCACTTCGAGGTCGTGGATTCGGACGGCAACAAGCTCGTCCAGGTCGACGCGTAACTTCCCGCCGGGGCCCCCTTCGCGTACGGTTGACGGCTGCCCAGCACGTCAGAAGGGGGCCCGGTGGCCGCTCAGGCTCAACCATCTGCGGTCGGCTCGGTTCACGACTCGGTTCGGGACCGTGAGATCAGCGTCGAACAGGAACATCTGGACCGGGTCTACCGGCGCCTCGAGGAGAAGATCCACGAGGCGGAGTTCCTCATGAACGACGCGGCCAAGCGTGGCCAGGTCGGCACGCCCGGCGCGCTCGCCGAGCGGGACGCCCAGGTCTTCCGGGCCGGCGTCCACCTCAACCGGCTCAACAACGAGTTCGAGGACTTCCTCTTCGGCCGTATCGACCTGCTCGCCGGCAAGGACGGCAAGAAGGGGCCCGACGGCGCCTACACCGCCGTCGAACCCGCCGAGGGCGCCGTCCGTGAGGACAACACGGCCGACATCGCGGAGACCCTGCACATCGGCCGGATCGGGGTCCTGGACTCCGAGTACGCGCCGCTCGTCATCGACTGGCGGGCCCCCGCCGCAGCGCCCTTCTACAGGTCCACTCCGGTGGATCCCGGGCGTGTCGTACGACGCCGGGTGATCCGCTCCAAGGGGCGCAGGGTCCTCGGTGTCGAGGACGACCTCATGCGCCCCGAGCTCACGGCCTTCCTCGAGGGCCGCGAGCTGCCCGTCATCGGCGACGGTGCTCTGATGGCCGCGCTCGGTCAGGCCCGCAGCCACACCATGCGGGACATCGTCGCCTCCATCCAGGCCGAACAGGACCTGGTCATCCGCGCCCCCGCCGCGTCCGTGACGTACGTCGAGGGCGGGCCCGGCACCGGCAAGACCGCCGTGGCCCTGCACCGCGCGGCCTACCTGCTCTACCAGGACCGCCGCCGGTACTCGGGCGGCATCCTCATCGTCTCGCCCACACCCCTGCTGGTCGCCTACACCGAGGGCGTCCTGCCCTCCCTCGGCGAGGAGGGCCAGGTCGCCATCCGGGCGATCGGCTCCCTGGTCGACGGCGTCGAGGCCACCCTCTACGACTCCCCGGCGGTGGCCCGTGCCAAGGGCTCCTACCGGATGCTGAAGGTGCTGCGGAAGGCGGCGCGGGGGGTGCTTGAGCTGGGCGCCGACGGTTCGGGCGGGGGCGCGCCGGGCCCCTCCGACTCCGGGCAGCTCTCCTTCGGGGACGCCGGTGACCTGGACGGCGGGGTCGGGGAAGGAAGCGGTGCCGGTACCGCCGTAGCACCGAAGGCCGGACCCCCCACCCGCCTCAGGGTCGTCGCCTTCGGGCGGAGGCTGGAGCTGGAGGCGGACGAGCTGGAACGTATCCGCCGCACCGCCCTCGGCGGCACCGCGCCCGTCAACCTGCTGCGGCCCCGGGCCCGCAAGCTGCTGCTGGACGCGCTGTGGGCGCGGTCCGGGGCGGGCGGCCGGCACACCGATCCGGAGCTGGCCGCCGAGCTGCGGTCCTCGTTCGACGAGGACATCACCTCCGAGGACAGCTTCATCGAGTTCCTCGACGCCTGGTGGCCCGAGCTCACCCCCAAGGCCGTCCTCGCCGCCATGGCCGACGAGCGGCGCCTGGGCCGCTGGGCCCGCCGCATCCTCAACCCCGGCGAGGTCCGCAGGGTCGCCCGCTCGCTCCGGCGGGACGGTCTGACCGTCCACGACATCGCCATGCTCGACGAGCTCCAGGCGGTCCTCGGCGCCCCCGCCCGCCCGCGCAAGCGGCGCGAACTGGACCCGCTCGACCAGCTCACCGGCCTGGAGGAGCTGATGCCGGTCCGCGAGGAGTCGCAGCGCGAGCGGGCCGAGCGGCTCGCCCAGGAGCGGGTCGAGTACGCCCACGTCATCGTCGACGAGGCCCAGGACCTCACGCCCATGCAGTGGCGCATGGTCGGCCGCCGCGGCCGGCACGCCACCTGGACGGTCGTGGGCGATCCCGCCCAGTCCTCCTGGTCCGACCCCGACGAGGCCGCCGAGGCCCGCGACGAGGCCCTCGGCACCCGGCCCCGCCGCCGCTTCCAGCTCACCGTCAACTACCGCAACCCCTCCGAGATCGCCGACCTCGCGGCGAAGGTGCTGGCCCTCGCCATGCCGGGCGCGGAGTCCCCGCGGGCCGTGCGGTCCACCGGTGTCGAGCCCCGCTTCACTGTCGTGCGCAAGTCGCTGGGCGAGACCGTCCGCGAGGAGGCCGACCGGCTCCTCGGCCTCGTCGACGGCACCGTCGGCGTCGTGGTCGCCATGAACCGCCGCGAGGAGGCGGCCCGCTGGCTCACCGGACTCGGCGACAGGGTCATGGCGCTCGGCAGCCTGGAGGCCAAGGGCCTGGAGTACGACGCGACGGTCGTCGTCTCCCCGGCCGAGATCGCCGACGAGTCGCCCGCCGGACTGCGGGTGCTCTACGTCGCCCTCACCCGGGCCACCCAGCAGCTCACGGTCGTCTCGGCGGAGCGCGACCAACCGGACGGGGAGGGCGTGCCGGACCTGCTGAGAGATTGAACTCTCCGTACGGGAATGGTCTTTCGGGATCCGTTTGTTAGCCTGGATGTGACACCGGCCCGATCCAAGCCCCCGGGCCCAACCTTCGTCGCTACGAGCGACCACTTGCCGCGAGGCGAGCATGGCGGGTCGGTGTCACTGACCTGGTGAGAGGCCCACGTCCGTGTGACGTGGGCCTCTTGCGTGTGGACGCCCCCGTGAACAAAACGTCCGCAATCCCGTGCGGCTAACGCCTACTCATCAGTAGGTGCGACGATCGGACGGCATCAGCGTCACCCGTGAAAGCAGAGGAAGTCGGCCATGGCAACGGCGCCCAGCGTCTCCTACTCGATGACGGTCCGGCTGGAGGTGCCCGCGAGCGGAACCGCCGTCTCGCAGCTCACCACCGCCGTGGAGTCCTCCGGAGGCTCGGTGACCGGCCTCGACGTCACCGCGTCCGGCCACGAGAAGCTCCGGATCGACGTCACCATCGCGGCCAGCTCCACCAAGCACGCCGACGAGATCGTCGAGGAGCTGCGCGGCATCGAGGGCGTCACGCTCGGCAAGGTGTCCGACCGTACGTTCCTGATGCACCTCGGTGGCAAGATCGAGATGGCGTCGAAGCACCCCATCCGCAACCGCGACGACCTCTCCATGATCTACACCCCGGGTGTGGCCCGCGTGTGCATGGCGATCGCCGAGAACCCCGAGGACGCCCGCCGCCTCACCATCAAGCGAAACTCCGTTGCGGTCGTGACGGACGGCTCGGCCGTGCTGGGCCTGGGCAACATCGGTCCCAAGGCCGCCCTGCCGGTCATGGAGGGCAAGGCGGCCCTGTTCAAGCGGTTCGCCGGCATCGACGCCTGGCCGCTGTGCCTGGACACCCAGGACACCGACGCGATCGTCGAGATCGTCAAGGCGATCGCCCCCGGGTTCGCCGGCATCAACCTCGAGGACATCTCCGCGCCCCGCTGCTTCGAGATCGAGGCCCGGCTGCGTGAGGCCCTCGACATCCCCGTCTTCCACGACGACCAGCACGGCACGGCGATCGTGGTCCTTGCCGCCCTGACGAACGCACTGCGCGTCACCGGCAAGGCGATCGAGAACATCCGGGTCGTCATGTCCGGCGCCGGCGCGGCCGGTACGGCCATCCTCAAGCTGCTGATCGCGGCGGGCGTCAAGAACGCCGTCGTCGCCGACATCCACGGCGTCGTGCACGCCGGCCGTGAGGACCTCGTCGACGCCGCTCCGGGCTCGGCGCTGCGCTGGATCGCCGACAACACCAACCCCGAGAACCTGACCGGGACGTTGAAGGAGGCCGTCCGCGGCGCCGACGTCTTCATCGGCGTCTCGGCCCCGAACGTCCTGGACGGCGCCGACGTGGCCGCCATGGCCGAGGGTGCGATTGTGTTCGCGCTCGCGAATCCCGACCCCGAGGTCGACCCGGCGGTCGCCCGTCAGACGGCGGCCGTCGTGGCCACCGGCCGCTCCGACTTCCCGAACCAGATCAACAACGTGCTGGTCTTCCCGGGCGTTTTCCGCGGTCTGCTGGACGCCCAGTCCCGCACCGTCAACACCGAGATGATGCTCGCGGCCGCGAAGGCCCTCGCGGACGTCGTCACCGAGGACGAGCTGAACCCGAACTACATCATCCCGAGCGTCTTCAACGACAAGGTGGCGGGCGCGGTGGCCGGCGCGGTGCGGGACGCGGCGAAGGCCGCGGGCGCGACGGCGTAGGGCCCTCGACCGGGCCTGGGGACCCGCGTCTACAGTGGACGTCGTATGTTTGTTCGGCTGTGAGGATTGCCACGGTGGTCCTCCGGCCCGGCGCGTCGCGGAACCAGGCGCTTCGCGCCACCCTCTAGGGTGGCGCCACGCCCAGGCCTCTGTTCGTGTGACCCCCTAGGGTGTTCATGCGAGTCCTACGGGTGCCGGATTGGCTTTCCCGCAGCAGGTAGGGGCAGGATGCGTCCCTGGGCGCGAGCGCATCGGCTTCGCTGTGCCTCGTGTGCGGCTCCGCCGCGTGGCACACCCCAACGGCAAGAAGAACACGGGAGTAACAACATGAACCGCAGTGAGCTGGTGGCCGCGCTGGCCGACCGCGCCGAGGTGACCCGCAAGGACGCCGACGCCGTTCTGGCCGCGTTCGCCGAGACCGTCGGCGAGATCGTCGCCAAGGGCGACGAGAAGGTCACCATCCCCGGCTTCCTGACCTTCGAGCGCACCCACCGTGCCGCTCGCACCGCGCGCAACCCGCAGACCGGTGACCCGATCCAGATCCCGGCCGGCTACAGCGTCAAGGTCTCGGCGGGCTCCAAGCTCAAGGAAGCCGCCAAGGGCAAGTAAGCGCTCCGCTTCGAGCGCCGGGTAACTGCGGGCCGTCCCTCGGCTGACGGATCGCCGTGGCTGGTCGCGCAGTTCCCCGCGCCCCTTCGGGGCGCTCAGCACAACGCCGATGGGGCGGTCACCCGAGTCCGGGTGACCGCCCCATCGGCGTGTTCGGGAGGGGGCTAGCCGAGTGCCTTGCCCGGCAGTTCCACCTTGGCGCCCAGTTCCACGAGCTTCTCCATGAAGTTCTCGTAGCCGCGGTTGATGAGGTCGATGCCGTGGACGCGGGAGGTCCCCTGGGCCGCGAGGGCGGCGATCAGGTAGGAGAAGCCGCCTCGGAGGTCCGGGATGACCAGGTCGGCGCCCTGGAGCTTGGTGGGGCCCGAGACGACCGCCGAGTGCAGGAAGTTGCGCTGGCCGAAGCGGCAGTCCGAGCCGCCCAGGCACTCGCGGTACAGCTGGATGTGGGCACCCATCTGGTTGAGCGCGGAGGTGAAGCCGAGCCGGGACTCGTAGACCGTCTCGTGGATGATCGACAGGCCCGTGGCCTGGGTGAGCGCGACCACCAGCGGCTGCTGCCAGTCCGTCTGGAAGCCCGGGTGCACGTCCGTTTCGAGCGCGATGGACTTCAACTGGCCGCCGGGGTGCCAGAAACGGATGCCCTCGTCGTCGATCTCGAAGGCACCGCCCACCTTCCGGTAGGTGTTCAGGAACGTCATCATCGAGCGCTGCTGGGCGCCGCGGACGTAGATGTTGCCCTCGGTCGCCAGCGCGGCGGACGCCCAGGAGGCGGCCTCCAGGCGGTCCGGCAGGGCGCGGTGGTTGTAGCCGCCGAGCCGGTCCACACCCGTGACGCGGATGGTCCGGTCGGTGTCCATCGCGATGATGGCGCCCATCTTCTGCAGGACGCAGATGAGGTCCTCGATCTCCGGCTCCACCGCGGCGTTCGACAGCTCGGTGACGCCCTCGGCGAGGACGGCCGTCAGCAGCACCTGCTCGGTCGCGCCCACGGACGGGTACGGCAGCCGGATCTTCGTGCCGCGAAGGCGCCGCGGCGCCTCCAGGAACTGCCCGTCGGCGCGCTTCTCGATCGTCGCGCCGAACTGCCGCAGCACCTCGAAGTGGAAGTCGATGGGCCGGCCGCCGATGTCGCAGCCGCCGAGACCGGGGATGAAGGCGTGCCCGAGCCGGTGCAGCAGCGGGCCGCACAGCAGGATCGGGATGCGCGAGGAACCCGCGTGGGCATCGATGTCAGCGACGTTGGCGCTCTCGACATGCGTCGGGTCCATCACCAGCTCGCCCGGTTCCTCACCCGGACGGACCGTCACCCCGTGCAGTTGCAGCAGCCCGCGTACGACACGCACGTCACGGATGTCCGGAACGTTGCGCAGTCGACTCGGCTCGCTGCCCAGCAGGGCGGCGACCATGGCCTTCGGTACGAGGTTCTTCGCACCGCGGACACGGATCTCGCCCTCCAGCGGGGTTCCGCCGTGGACAAGCAGTACGTCGTCAGAGCCGTTGACGGTCATGTATCTCGCGTTCCGATGAGTGGGGCAGGGGCCGGAAGGGACAAGGGTAATCGCCGCCTACCCCCCTTCTGTAAGCCCAAGTACCGCCCAGGCACGTCATAGCTCTGTCACAACACGGCCTGCTAGGCGCCGGGCACATGGGGTCACCGGCGCCCGGCGTGCGCTCACGGCGCACCGGTGCGCTCTGAGCTGCATCCACCGTCGTCGGGGCATTGCCTCCCCACGCGGAGGGAAGATGCGGGATCATGTCTGGCATGACCGAGGTGTCCTCGCTCACAGGGCGGTTGCTCGTGGCAACGCCCGCCCTGGCGGACCCGAACTTCGACCGTGCGGTGGTGCTCCTTCTCGACCACGACGAGGAGGGCTCCCTCGGTGTCGTCCTCAACCGCCCCACCCCGGTGGACGTGGGGGACATCCTGGAGGGCTGGGCCGACCTCGCGGGCGAACCCGGGGTCGTCTTCCAGGGCGGCCCGGTCTCCCTGGACTCGGCCCTGGGGGTCGCCGTCATCCCCGGCGGCGGGGCCGTCGACGGGGCCCCGCTGGGCTGGCGCAGAGTGCACGGCGCGATCGGACTGGTCGACCTGGAGGCCCCGCCGGAGCTGCTCGCCTCGGCCCTCGGCAGCCTGCGCATCTTCGCCGGTTACGCCGGCTGGGGGCCCGGTCAGCTGGAGGACGAGCTGGTCGAGGGCGCCTGGTACGTCGTCGAGTCGGAGCCCGGGGACGTCTCCTCACCGGCCCCGGAGAGACTCTGGCGCGAGGTGCTGCGCCGCCAGCGCAACGAGCTCGCGATGGTGGCCACGTACCCGGACGACCCTTCGCTCAACTGATCCATGTGAGCTTCAGTACTCTTGGGCTTATGAGCACTCTCGAGCCCGAGCGCGGGACTGGTACGGGGACCCTCGTCGAGCCCACGCCGCAGACTTCCCACGGCGACGGCGACCACGAGCGCTTCGCCCACTACGTCCAGAAGGACAAGATCATGGCGAGCGCCCTCGACGGGACCCCCGTCGTGGCGCTGTGCGGCAAGGTGTGGGTACCCGGCCGCGATCCCAAGAAGTACCCCGTGTGTCCCATGTGCAAGGAGATCTACGAGTCCATGGGCTCGGGGGACGACGACAAGGGCGGCGACCAGTAGGACTGCCGCCCGGCTGAGCTTCACAGGGCCCCTGGGGTGCGTACAACGTGCCCCAGGGGCTTTTGCGTGTCACGGATTGGTTGAGACCTCTTGTGGGCGTGTTCATGCAAGCCATAACCTCCGTTGCGTTGAGCGAAACCGTCATTGCATATGTTGCAACGCACGCTCGGAGGAACACTCCATGAAGCTCTCCCCCCGCCTCCCCTCCCTCCTCCTCGCTGCCCTGGTGGTCACCGCCTGCGCGCCCCAGACCTCCTCCAACTCCTCCTCCGACAAGGACGAGAAGACCGGCACCCTGCGCGTCTGGCTCTTCCAGGAGGTCGGCAACAAACCGAAGGAGAAGGTCGTCGACTCGGTCGTCACCGCCTTCGAGAAGGCCCACGACGGCACGAAGGTCGACGTCGAGTACATCCCCGTCGAGACCCGCGCCCAGCGCGTCAAAGCCGCCTTCAACGACCCCTCCTCCGCGCCCGACGTGATGGAGTACGGCAACACCGACACCGCCGGCTACGTGAAGGACGGCGGACTCCTCGACGTCACCGAGGAGTTCGGAGCCTGGAGCGAGTCGAAGGACACCGACCCCACGGCGAGGACCTCGGTCACCGTGGACGGCAAGGTGTACGGCTCGCCCTTCTACGTCGGCGTCCGCGCGCTGTACTACCGCACCGACGTCTTCGACGAACTCGGTCTGGAAGTGCCGAGGACCATGGCCGAGTTGGCGGCGACCGCCCGCAAGATCCGCGCCGCGAAACCCGACTTGTACGGCCTGGTCGTCGGCGGCGCCTACACCTACGGCGCGATGCCCTTCATCTGGGCACACGGCGGCGAACTGGCCACCCGCAAGGCCGGTTCGTACGCCTCCGCGATCTCCGGAGCAGCCGCGCAGAAGGGCATCAAGGAGTACACCTCGCTCTTCACCGACGACAACTGTCCGGCCGCCAAGTGCGCCGGCATGGGCGGCAACGACACGGTCACCGCGTTCGCGGCGGGCAAGGCCGGGATGGCGATCGGCGGCGACTTCAGCCACACGGCCGTGGAGGCAGGGAAGGTCAAGGGCGCGTACGCGGTGGTGCCGCTGCCCGGCACCTCCGCCGGGTCGATCGCTCCCGCCTTCGCCGGCGGCAACAACATCGGGGTGCTGAAGAGCACCTCGCACCGGACGCTGGCCGTCCAACTGATGGAGCGGCTGACGTCGAAGAGGACGCAGGCGGCGATGTTCGACGCGATGGGATTCCTGCCGACGTTCGGGGACGTGCGCGACGAGGTCGCCGCGGAGCACCCGTACGTCAAGCCGTTCGCGCAGACCCTGGCCGCCGGGACGAAGTTCGTGCCCGCGTCGGCAGCGTGGTCGCAGATCGACTCCTCGCTGGTGCTGCCGACGATGTTCCAGGAGGTCGTCAGCGGCAGGAAGAGCGTGGCGGCGGCCTCCGGCGAGGCGGCGAAGAAGATGGACGACGCGTTCGGGTCCGCCGGATGACCTCGGTGACCCACCGCACCGCCCGGACCCCCTGGCTCTATCTCGCCCCCGCCCTGGTCGTCCTCGCCGGACTGCTCGTCTACCCGATCTACCAGCTCGGCTTGATCTCCTTCTTCCAGTACACCCAGGCCCAGGTCAGCGGCGGGCAGCCGACCACCTTCGAGGGGTTCTCGAACTACTCGGCGCTGTTCTCCGACCCGCAGTTCTGGCGGGTCCTGCTCGCCACCGTGCTGTTCGCGGCGGCCTGCGTCGTCTCCACGCTCGCCGTCGGATGCGCGCTGGCCGTGCTCCTCACGCGCGTGCGTGCCGTGCCCCGGCTGGCGTTGCTGCTGGCGGCGCTCGGCGCGTGGGCCACCCCGGCGGTGACCGGGTCGACGGTCTGGCTGTTCCTCTTCGACCCCGACTTCGGCCCGGTGAACCGGCTGCTCGGGCTTGGCGACCACTCCTGGACGTACGGGCGGCTCAGCGCCTTCTTCCTCGTGCTGCTCGAAGTCGTCTGGTGCTCCTTCCCGTTCGTGATGATCACGGTCTACGCCGGCATCCGGGCCGTCCCGGCCGAGGTGCTGGAGGCCGCCGCGCTGGACGGTGCCTCGCAGTGGCGGATCTGGCGGTCGGTCCTCGCGCCGATGCTCCGGCCGATCCTGACCGTGGTCACCATCCAGTCGGTCATCTGGGACTTCAAGGTCTTCACCCAGATCTACGTCATGACGAACGGCGGCGGCATCGCGGGCCAGAACCTCGTCCTGAACGTCTACGCCTACCAACGGGCGTTCGCCTCCTCCCAGTACAGCCTCGGCTCGGCGATCGGCGTGGTGATGCTGCTGATCCTGCTCGCGGTGACACTGGTGTACCTGCGGCTGCTCCACCGACAGGGGGAGGACCTGTGAATCTTCTCCGGCTGAATCTCGTGCGGCTGCGTCTCGTGCGGCTGGATCTTCTACGGCGCCCTTGGCGCGCGGCCGCCGAGGGTGCCGCGTTGCTCATCGCGGCCCTCGTCGCCTTCCCCCTCTACTGGATGGTCCTCGGCGCCTTCAAACCGGCCGGGGAGATCGAGTCGACCGAGCCCCGGCCCTGGACGCTCGCGCCCTCGCTGGATTCCTTCCGGCGTGTGTTCGGGCAGCAGGATTTCGGCCGGTATTTCGTCAACAGCCTTGTCGTCGCATGCAGCGTCGTGATCGTCTCGGCGTTGATCGCGTTTCTCGCGGCGACCGCTGTGACGCGATTCCGCTTCCGCTTCCGGACCACCTTGCTGATCATGTTTCTGGTGGCCCAGACGGTGCCCGTGGAGGCCCTCACCATCCCCTTGTTCTTCCAGATGCGGGACTTCGGACTGCTGAACACCCTGGGCTCGCTGATCCTGCCCCACATCGCCTTCTCGCTGCCCTTCGCGATCTGGATGCTGAGGGGGTTCGTGAAGGCCGTACCGGAGGCTTTGGAGGAGGCCGCCTACATCGACGGGGCGAGCCGCGCGCGATTCCTCTGGCAGATTCTCTTCCCGCTCGTCCTGCCCGGCCTGGTGGCCACGAGCGTGTTCTCCTTCATCTCGGCCTGGAACGATTTCCTCTTCGCCAAGTCGTTCATCATCAGCGACACTTCGCAGTCGACGCTGCCGATGGCCCTGCTCGTTTTCTACAAGCCTGACGAGCCGGACTGGGGCGGGGTCATGGCCGCGTCGACGGTGATGACGATTCCGGTGCTGGTGTTCTTCGTACTCGTACAGCGACGCCTGGTCTCGGGGCTGGGCGGAGCGGTAAAGGACTGACGTGACTTCACTGATTCCGGCACCCGGAGTCCTGCGGCATCCGACGGTGGGCGGGTTCGTGCTCGGCGAGAGCACGGTGCTCGACGCCGGACCCGGCACCGAGGCGACCGCGAGGTGGCTGCGCGGCACGCTCGGTGCCGTCACCGGACTGGCCCTGGCCCCCGGCGCGGGGGACGACGGCGAGGCCATCCGGCTGCGGGTCAGTCCCGGGGACGCCGGCCACCTCGGCCCGGAGGGCTACAAGCTCTACGTCAACGGGGACGACGTCACCATCCACGGCGGCGGGCCGGCCGGGGTCTTCTGGGGCGCCCAGACGCTGCGTCAGCTGCTCGGCCCCGAGGCGTACCGGCGGGCTCCCGTCGACCCCGGCCGGCGATGGCAGCTCCCCGGCACGTTCGTCGAGGACTCGCCGCGGTTCCGCTGGCGCGGCCTCATGCTCGACGTGGCCCGGCACTTCATGCCCAAGGACG
The DNA here is from genome assembly GCF_029893805.1 of Streptomyces sp. SAI-135. NCBI lineage: Bacteria > Bacillati > Actinomycetota > Actinomycetes > Kitasatosporales > Streptomycetaceae > Streptomyces > Streptomyces sp. SAI-135. The sequence continues at coordinate 3,742,568 of NZ_JARXYP010000002.1, read as the reverse complement.
GGGTACTGCGCTGTCTCGACCTGATGGCCACGCACAAACTCAACGTCCTCCACTTCCACCTGACGGACGACCAGGGCTGGCGGATCGAGATCGAGAGGTACCCCCGGCTCACCGAAGTGGGTTCATGGCGGGCGCGCACCAAATTCGGCCACCGGGCCTCACCGCTGTGGGAGGAGAAGCCGCACGGCGGTTTCTACACCCGCAACGACATCCGGGAGATCGTCGCCTACGCGGCCGAACGGCATATCACCGTCGTCCCCGAAATCGACGTGCCCGGACACTCGCAGGCCGCCATCGCCGCGTACCCGGAACTCGGCAACACCGATGTCATCGACACGTCCTCCCTCTCGGTCTGGGACAACTGGGGCATCTCCGCAAACGTACTCGCCCCCACTGACAACACCCTGCGCTTCTACGAGGGGGTGTTCGAGGAACTCCTGGAGCTGTTCCCCTCTCAGTTCATTCACGTCGGGGGTGACGAATGCCTCAAGGACCAGTGGAAGCAGTCACCCACCGCCCAGGCCCGCATCAAGGAACTCGGCCTCGCCGACGAGGACGGGCTCCAGTCGTGGTTCATCGGTCACTTCGACCGGTGGCTGACCGCGCGCGGACGCCGGCTCATCGGCTGGGACGAGATCCTGGAGGGCGGTCTCGCCGAGGGAGCAGCCGTCTCCTCCTGGCGCGGCTACCAGGGCGGGATCGCGGCGGCACGATCCGGCCACGACGTCGTCATGTGCCCCGAGCAGCACGTGTACCTGGACTACCGTCAGGACGCCGGCGCGGACGAGCCGGTGCCGATCGCGTACGTCCGCACCCTGGAGGACGTCTACCGCTTCGAGCCCGTTCCGCCGCAGCTCACCGCGGAGGAGGCCGCCCGTGTGCTCGGCGCCCAGGCCAACGTGTGGACCGAGGTGATGGAGGACCAGGGGCGCGTCGACTACCAGACCTTCCCCCGCCTCGTGGCCTTCGCCGAGGTGGCCTGGAGCGCGCTGCCCGCCCCGGCGGAACGGGACTTCGCCGACTTCGAGCGGCGGATGAGCGCGCACTACCGACTGCTCGACGCCCTGGGCGTCGGCTACCGGCCGCCCACGGGACCGCTGCCGTGGCAGAAACGGCCCGGTGTGCTCGGCCGGCCCATCGAAGGGGCGCCCCCGAACAGGTAGGGGAAAAAGAGCCCTAAGGGTCACCGAAGAGTGTCAATCGGTGTGTGTGGGTGATCCCGTGCGAAAACGGACCATCTCCTGGTGGGGTGGGCGAATGCCGCCGAACGCCTCCTAGCGGACCCCTGTCTTCGGGTGTTGCGAAGATGTGCCAGAGTTGCCACGTCCGCCCTGTCAGCACGTACCGTACGGCAGCAACAGGCAGGACCAGCAGGACCAGGTGGGGCAGCGGGAAGGGGCAGCCGGTTTGACCACGCACGCACCGCAGGCGGCGCAGGCCGTCACGCTGCCCACGACGCTGGACGAGGCCGTGGCGGCCCTCACCGCCATGCCCGCCGCCGTGCCCGTCGCCGGCGGCACCGACCTGATGGCCGCCGTCAACTCCGGGCAGCTCAGGCCCGCCGCGCTCGTCGGCCTCGGCCGGATCAGCGAGATCCGCGGCTGGCAGTACCAGGACGGGCACGCCCTGCTCGGCGCGGGACTCACGCACGCGCGCATGGGCCGCCCCGACTTCGCCGCCCTCATCCCGGCGCTCGCGGCCGCCGCCCGCGCCGCCGGTCCGCCGCAGATCCGCAACGCGGGCACCCTGGGCGGCAACATCGCCTCGGCGGCCCCCACGGGCGACGCGCTGCCCGTCCTCGCCGCCCTGGAGGCCACGCTGGTCATCGCGGGCCCCGACGGCGCCCGCCGGGAGATGCCGGTCTCGCACCTGCTGGCCGGCATGGAGATGCTGCGCGCCGGCGAGCTCATCGGCTTCGTGCGGGTGCCGCTGCTGCACGCCCCGCAGGTCTTCCTCAAGGTCACCGGGCGCACCGGACCGGGCCGCGCGATGGCCTCCGTCGCGCTGGTCCTCGACCCGGCCCGGCGCGGGGTCAGGTGCGCCGTCGGTGCCATAGCGCCGATGCCGTTGCGGCCCCTGGACGCCGAGCAGTGGGTCGCCCGGCTCATCGACTGGGACAACAACCGCGCCATCGTCCCGGAGGCCCTGCAAGCCTTCGGCGAGTACGTCGCCGCCGCCTGCATCCCGGACCCGGCACCGGCCCCGGACGGTTCCGTGGCGCAGCATCCGCCCGCGGTACTGCACCTGCGGCGCACCGTCGCCGCGCTGGCCCGGCGAGCACTGGGGAGGGCACTTTCGTGACCGACGACCAGCACGGAGAGGGCACGCCCCGGGCCGCCGGCCGCTGGGACCCGCTGCCCCAGGGTGACTACGACGACGGCGCCACCGCCTTCGTGAAGCTCCCCGAGGGGGGCATCGACGCCCTCCTCGCCTCCACCGACAGTCCGCTCGCCGCGCCCGGTCACGGCTATGTGCCGCCGCAGATAACGGCCGCTCAGGGCGACGGCACCGATCCGGGCGCCTGGACCGTGCCGCCGGCCGAGAGCGCCCAGTGGCCCGACCCGAGCACCCTGCCGCAGGGTCAGACCGGGCAGTTCACATACAACCCCGCGACCACCCAGCAGTGGCACGTGGAGGACACCGCGGCCGCGCCCGCGCCGGGCCACGACGTCACCGGCCAGTGGTCGATCCCCGTCGCCGGCGGCGACCTCCCGGACGAATCGGGCGAGTTCACCACGTCGTCCCTGGTCGAGCAGTGGGGCGGCACCCCTCCGGCGACCCTGCCGGGCGGCGCGGCCGCGCCCTGGGCGACCCAGCCGGCGCAGCCGTGGGGTGACCAGCCCCAGGGCGAGCCGGGAGCGGGCCCCGAGCACGGCGGACCGGCCGGAGAACGGCACCCGCACGTGCCGCACGGCGACGGTCACGGGAGCGGGTTCGACGGCGGCCGCGAAGGCGGCTTCCCCGGAGGTCACGAGGGCGGCTTCGACGACGGCCGCGGTGACGGGTTCGACGACGGTCACGGCGGGGCGGCGGGCGACGGACACGTAGGTCCGCCCGGTGACCGGCACGCGGGTCCTGCCGGTGACGGCCACGCGCACGTGCCCGCCGGTGAGATGCCGGGCGGCGGGGTCGGCGAGGTCATCGAGCGGCACGGCGGCCCGGCCGGCGACGCGCATCTGGCGTCCGCCGCGCACCCCGGGGACCACGCGGTCGCCGACGCCCCGCAGCGACCCGGGCCCGACGAGGAGTCCCACGAGCTGTCGCAGGAGGCCGCTCAGCCGCACGCGGACACCGACGGCCGCGGCACCGGTCTCGCCGAGCCCTCCGCAGCCGCCTCACAGCCCTCACCCGGCCCCGGTGAGACATCGGCGGCCCCCAGGCTCCCCGAGAGTCCGGAAGAGGCCCTGGAGGGCGCTGACGGCCCCGCCGAGCCCGGAGCCGAGCACCCGTCGGCCGCGGGCGAGGGCGAACCGGCCCCGGAGACCGTCGAGGAGCCCGCCCCCGACGCCGACGAGGATCCCGACGACCAGGCCCTCGCGCACCCCGGTGAGGAACACCCCCTCGCCGCCTACGTCCTGCGCGTCAACGGCGTCGACCGCCCCGTCACCGACGCCTGGATCGGCGAGTCGCTGCTCTACGTGCTGCGCGAGCGGCTCGGACTCGCCGGTGCCAAGGACGGCTGCTCGCAGGGCGAGTGCGGGGCGTGCAACGTCCAGGTCGACGGGCGGCTCGTGGCCTCCTGCCTGGTGCCCGCCGTGACCGCCGCCGGCAGCGAGGTCCGTACCGTCGAGGGCCTCGCCGAGGACGGCCGGCCCTCCGACGTGCAGCGGGCGCTCGCCCGGTGCGGGGCCGTGCAGTGCGGCTTCTGCGTGCCCGGCATGGCGATGACGGTGCACGACCTGCTGGAGGGCAACCCCGCCCCCACCGAGCTGGAGACCCGCCAGGCGCTGTGCGGCAACCTCTGCCGCTGCTCCGGCTACCGGGGCGTCGTCGACGCCGTCAAGGAGGTCGTCGCCGAGCGCGAGGCCCACGCGGCGGCCGACGCTGAGACGGACGGCGACGAGGCACGTATTCCGCACCAGGCGGGCCCCGGCGCCGGAGGCGTCAACCCGTCGGCGTTCGACTCCCCGGGCTTCCCGGGCACCTCCGGACCGCATGAGCAGGCGTACGGACAGGGACAGGACGGAGGCCAGGCGTGAGCAACGAAGCCGCCACCGCGACCACCGCCGCGGAGGCAGCACCCGCCCCCGAGCCGATTCCGCACGGCATCGGCGTCTCCCTGCCGGCCGCCGACGCGCGCGCGAAGACCGAGGGCACCTTCCCCTACGCGGCCGACCTGTGGGCCGAGGGCCTGCTGTGGGCGGCCGTCCTGCGCTCCCCGCACGCGCACGCGCGCATCGTGTCCATCGACACCTCGCACGCGCGTGAGATGCCCGGAGTCCGCGCGGTCGTCACCCACGAGGACGTGCCCGGCAGCCCGGTGCACGGCCGCGGCCGGGCCGACCGCCCGGTGTTCGCCTCCGAGGTCGTACGCCACCACGGCGAGCCCATCGCGGCCGTCGCCGCCGACCACCCCGACACCGCGCGCATGGCCGCGGCCGCCGTCATCGTCGAGTACGAGATCCTCGACCCGGTCACCGACCCGGAACAGGCCTTCGAGGCCGAGCTCCTGCACCCCGACGGCAACCTGGTCCGGCACATCCCGCTCCAGCACGGAGACCCCTCCGTGACCGGCGAGATCGTCGTCGAGGGCCAGTACCGCATCGGCCGCCAGGACCCCGCCCCCATCGGCGCCGAGGCCGGACTCGCCGTGCCCCGCCCCGACGGCGGCGTGGAGCTGTACCTGGCCTCCACCGACCCGCACGCCGACCGCGACACCGCCGCCGCCTGCTACGGCCTGGAGCCCGAGCGCGTCAAGGTCGTCGTCACCGGTGTCCCCGGCGCCACCGCCGACCGCGAGGACCAGGGCTTCCAGCTCCCGCTCGGCCTGCTCGCGCTCAAGACGGGCTGCCCGGTCAAGCTGACGGCCACGCGCGAGGAGTCCTTCCTGGGCCACGTGCACCGCCACCCCACCCTGCTCCGCTACCGGCACCACGCCGACGCCGAGGGCAAGCTGGTCAAGGTCGAGGCGCAGATCCTGCTCGACTCGGGCGCCTACGCCGACACCTCCTCGGAGGCCCTGGCCGCCGCCGTGGGCTTCGCCTGCGGGCCGTACGTCGTCCCGAACGCCTTCATCGAGGGCTGGGCCGTGCGCACCAACAACCCGCCCTCAGGACATGTCCGCGGCGAGGGCGCGATGCAGGTCTGCGCCGCCTACGAGGCGCAGATGGACAAGCTGGCCAAGAAGCTGGGCCTCGACCCGGCGGAACTGCGCCTGCGCAACGTACTGGCGACGGGGGACGTTCTCCCCACCGGCCAGACGGTGACCTGTCCGGCCCCGGTCGCCGAACTGCTGCAGGCCGTACGCGACTTCCCGCTGCCCGCGCTGCCCAAGGACACCCCCGAGGACGAGTGGCTGCTGCCCGGCGGCCCCGAGGGCGCGGGCGAACCGGGCGCGATCCGCCGGGGCGTCGGCTACGGCCTCGGCATGGTGCACATGCTGGGCGCGGAAGGCGCGGACGAGGTCTCCACGGCGACCGTGCGGGTCCAGGACGGTGTCGCCACGGTGCTCTGCGCGGCCGTCGAGACCGGTCAGGGCTTCACCACGCTGGCCCGTCAGATCGTCCAGGAGACGCTCGGCATCGACGAGGTCCACGTGGCCCCTGTCGACACCGACCAGCCCCCGGCCGGACCGGGCTGCCGCGGCCGCCACACCTGGGTCTCGGGCGGCGCGGTCGAACGCGCGGCCAAGATGGTCCGCACCCAGCTCCTCCAGCCCCTGGCGCACAAGTTCGGCATGTCCACCGAGCTGCTCCAGATCACCGACGGCAAGATCACCTCGTACGACGGCGTCCTGTCGACGACCGTCACCGAGGCCATGGACGGCAAGGAGCTGTGGGCCACCGCCCAGTGCCGTCCGCACCCCACCGAGCCCCTCAACGAGATGGGCCAGGGCGACGCCTTCGTCGGCATGGCGTTCTGCGCGATCCGCGCGGTGGTCGACGTCGACATCGAACTCGGCTCGGTGCGCGTGGTCGAGCTGGCGCTCGCCCAGGACGTCGGCCGGATCCTCAACCCCGCCCAGCTGGAGGCCCGTATCGAGGCGGGCGTCACGCAGGGCGTCGGCATAGCGCTGACGGAGAACCTGCGCAGCGCGCGCGGGCTGATCCGCCACCCCGACCTCACGGGGTACGCGCTGCCGACGGCCCTGGACGCGCCCGAGATCCGGATCGTCAAGCTGGTCGAGGAGCGGGACGTGGTCGCCCCGTTCGGCGCGAAGGCGGCCAGCGCGGTGCCGGTGGTCACGTCACCGGCGGCCGTCGCCTCCGCCGTACGGGCCGCGACGGGCCGTCCCGTCAACCGGCTGCCGATCCGCCCGCAGGCCGCGGTGGTGACGGACCGGTGAGCACGCCGGGCCAGGAACCGCGCGAGTACGAACCGCCTCCGGGGCTCGGCAAGTTGGCGTTGTGGATCCTCCTCTTCGTGGTCGCGGCGATCGTGGTCGTGGTGGGCGGCGTGTACTTCGCGTGATGCGCGGGGTCGTGCTGGTCACCGGCGTGATGGCGGCCGGGAAGTCGACGGTCGCGCAGGCGCTGGCCGAGCGGTTGCCGCGGGCGGCGCACGTCCGCGGCGACGTGTTCCGGCGGATGATCGTGTCGGGGCGCGAGGAGTACACCCCCGGGGCCTCCGCGGAGGCCACCGCCCAACTCCGCCTGCGGTACCGCCTGTCGGCGGCGACGGCGGACGCGTACGCCGAGGCCGGGTTCACGGCCGTCGTGCAGGACGTGGTTCTCGGCGCGGACCTGACGGCGTACGTCCAACTGGTCCGCACCCGCCCCCTGTACGTCGTCGTCCTGGCGCCGGACGCCGGGACGGTGGCCGCCCGGGAGGCGGCCCGGACGAAGACGGGCTACGGGCCGGCCTGGACGGTTCCCGCGCTGGACGCGGCGCTGCGGGCGTCGACCCCGCCGATCGGCCTGTGGCTGGACACCTCCGCGCAGACCCCCGCACAGACGGTGGAGGCGATTCTCGCGGGGCGGGAACGCGCGCGGGTGCTCTGACGTCTCCTTGGTACGGGGGCGTTGTCAGTGGTGGCGCGTAGTGTTTCGAGCAGTGGGGGACGCGCGCAGGCCCGACGGGTTCGCCGTGCCGTGCCCGGCCAGGGGACTGCGTACGAAGCACACGGGGGAGCCATGAGCGCGACCGATGCCGCCGTAGCGGCGATCACACTGACCGAGGACGAACTGCAGCCGTACATCTCGCACGCCTCGACCCGCCGCTGGCTCAGCGGCCCCGGACTGCCGGTCGACAGCGACCTGTTCACCTTCGAGGAACTGCGCAGACAGGGCCTGCGGACGGTGGCCGACGCGACCGCCGACCCCGGCGGCCGGCTCAGTGAGGAGCTGCGCGGCCAGCTGGTGATCGGCGGACTCACGGACCTGCACGGCAGGGAGACGGAGTCGGTCCTGCTCGACGGAGTCACCGGCGAGGTCTCCACGACGGCGTTCTTCCCCGCCCGCCCCGAGCTGATGGACCGCACCCCCCTGGCCCCGTCGCTCCCCACCCTGGTCCGCTTCGCCACGGCGACCGACGAACTGACGGAGGTGCGCGGCCAGTTCGCCGCCTACGCCGGCCGCTTCGGACCTACGGCCGTGGAGGACGCGACGCGCCAGCTGCTGACGGTGTTCGAGGAGGGCACGGGCGGCGATGTGCCGACGTTCTGGAAGATCGCGGCCCTGATCCGCCCCCTGGCCCTGGTGGCGGGCCCGGGCACCGACTCCGGCCTGGCCCTGGACCTGCCGCCGCGCCTCCTGGACCACGAGTTCGGCCGCAACAGGGTCGCCCGCTTCGAGGACATCGACTTCCCGTCCACCCTCACCCACGCCCCGACCCGCCGCTTCCTCGCCCAGACCGGCCTGCCCGAGGACGGCGTCCTCTTCCACACCGACCCGGACGCCCCGCTGCCGACCCTCGCGGAGCACCGGGCCGAGCACCTGGTCGCCCTGCCGCCGCGGGCCGGCCACCTGATCGTCCTCGGCCATCTGATCGAGGACAACACCCTGGTCGTCGACGGCGAGACGGGCGCGGTCCTGAACTGGAGCGAGCGCGAGGGCACGCTCCACCCCCTGAACACCGACATCTCCACGCTCGCCTTCACCCTCTGGCTCCTGCACCGGGAGCGCCGGATCGACGAGTCCCTCGCCCACGAGTTGACCAACACGCTGTACGTCCAGGTCGCCAAGACGATGATCCGAGCCCTGTCCACCATCGACCCCACGGGCACGACGACGGACGCGGACTGGCACTACTGGACGGAGCTGTTCCAGGACGAGGTGGGCGGGGTGCTGTGAGCTACGTCTTCGTACCCGACCTCGCGAGGCCCGGCCCCTGACCCGGACGCGTCGTGTGGTCGCCGGCCGGCCTTGCCGCGGAACCGCTGCCGACGGCGACGGGTGCCTCCGGCACCGAGCCCGGCACCTTCACGTTGTCCAGCAGATGCTGGCCCTGCCGGTCGACGGCCCGGGTGACGGACTCCTGCAACACACCGAAGGCGAACGCCCCACGCGGCCACCTGCGTGGGGGTGTCGAGCCTTCGTTTTGCTGGTGAGGCGCTAAGAGGCCGTGGCGGGAATCGAACCCGCGTAACTCGCTTTGCAGGCGAGTCCCTGAGCCACTCGGGCACACGGCCGGGGTGAACCGGTGACTTGACCGTAGGGGGCGGGTGAGGGGTGGTTCAAGCAGGGCGTGGGGGCTGCAACGGGACTGCCATACGCCGTTCATGAACGGTCGTACGACCAAGGTCTCAGGGGGAAGGAGGCTTTCGACAGGGGTGAAGAGGGGGTGAGGACCTTACGCTGGCGGGCATGGCAGTGCTGGAACCACGTGACGCCGGTGTCACCGACGACCCTGAGGCCCCCTCCGCCGACGAGAGGGAGGAGGGGGTGCTGGGGCGTTCCTACCGGGCGTTGAGCATCGGGATCGTGTCCGTGGTGCTGCTGATCGCGTTCGAGGCGACCGCCGTGGGGACCGCGATGCCCGTCGCCGCGCGGGAGTTGGACGGGGTCGGGCTGTACGCGTTCGCCTTCTCCGGGTACTTCACCACCAGCCTGTTCGGGATGGTGCTGGCCGGGCAGTGGGCGGATCGGCGGGGGCCGCTGGGGGCGTTGAGCGGGGGGATCGCCGCGTTCGCCGCCGGGTTGCTGCTCTCCGGGACCGCCGGCGCGATGTGGCTGTTCATCCTCGGGCGGGCCGTGCAGGGGTTCGGGGGCGGGCTGGTCATCGTGGCGCTGTACGTCGTCGTCGGGCGGGCCTATCCGGAGCGGCTGCGGCCCGCGATCATGGCGGCGTTCGCGGCCGGCTGGGTGGTGCCGTCGATCGTGGGGCCCCTCGCGGCCGGAGCCGTGACCGAGCACCTGGGCTGGCGGTGGGTGTTCGTCGGGATCCCGGTGCTGGTCGTCTTCCCGCTGGCCCTCGCCCTTCCCCGGATACGGCAGCGGGCCGCGGGACCGGTGGACGGCCGTGCCCCCGGTGGCGCCGACCGGCGCCGCATCCGGCTCGCCCTCGGGATCTCCGTCGGTGCCGGGCTCCTCCAGTACGCCGCCCAGGACCTGCGTCCCCTCTCCCTGCTCCCCGGCCTCGCGGGCGTGGCCCTGCTCGTGCCGGCCGTGCTCGGGCTGCTGCCGCGCGGTACGTACCGGGCGGCGCGCGGGTTGCCCTCCGTCGTGCTGCTGCGCGGGGTCGCCGCGGGGTCCTTCGTCGCCGCGGAGTCCTTCGTGCCGTTGATGCTCGTCACCCAGCGGGGCCTGTCGCCGACGCTCGCCGGGTTCTCCCTCGCGGCCGGCGGGGCGACCTGGGCGCTGGGGTCCTGGGTGCAGTCCCGGGCGCGCGTGGAGCCGTACCGGGAACGGCTGATGACCTCGGGGATGGTGCTGGTCGCGGCCGCGATCGCCGCCGCGCCGAGTGTGCTGATCGACTCCGTGCCGGTGTGGACGGTCGCCGTCGCCTGGGGTTTCGGCTGTTTCGGCATGGGGCTGGTGATCTCCTCCACCAGCGTGCTCCTGCTGCAGCTGTCCGCCCCGGAGGAGGCCGGCAGCAACTCCGCCGCCCTCCAGATCTCCGACGGCCTCTCCAACGCCGTCCTGCTCGCGGCGGGCGGCGCGGCCTTCGCGGCGCTGGGCGGCGGCACGGTGAGCCATACGGCGGCACAGGCGTCCGGCTCCCACCCGGCCGCGTTCGCCGTGGTGTTCCTGCCGATGGCGGGGGTGGCGCTGGTGGGGGCGTGGGTGACGACCCGGCTGCACGCCAGGACAGGGTCCGCCCGCACCTGAACGGACACCCGCCGGCCGGACCCACTGTGACCTCGGTCCCACCCGCTGCCGCCCCGGCCCCGTCCGCCCGTCGGCAGGAGCGGGCCGCCGGTAAGGTGACCCGGTCGTCATACACGGCCGAAGACCGCCCGACCGCTCGACCCCGACGGAGACCGTGACTACCACCGCCGCCTCCTCCCACCACCTTTCCCCCGCCTTCCCCGGCCGGGCCCCCTGGGGTACCGCCAGCAAGCTGCGTGCGTGGCAGCAAGGGGCGATGGAGAAGTACGTCCAGGAGCAGCCGCGTGACTTCCTGGCCGTCGCGACGCCCGGAGCCGGCAAGACGACCTTCGCGCTCACGCTCGCGTCCTGGCTGCTGCACCACCATGTCGTGCAGCAGGTGACGGTCGTCGCGCCGACCGAGCATCTGAAGAAGCAGTGGGCCGAGGCGGCGGCGCGGATAGGGATCAAGCTGGATCCCGAGTACAGCGCCGGGCCGCTCGGCAAGGACTATCACGGTGTCGCCGTCACCTACGCGGGTGTGGGCGTGCGGCCCATGCTCCACCGCAACCGGGTCGAGCAGCGCAAGACCCTCGTCATCCTCGACGAGATCCACCACGCCGGTGACTCCAAGTCCTGGGGCGAGGCCTGTCTCGAGGCCTTCGAGCCCGCCACGCGCCGGCTCGCGCTCACCGGTACGCCGTTCCGGTCCGACACCAACCCGATCCCCTTCGTGACGTACGAGGAGGGCAACGACGGGATCCGCAGGTCGGCCGCCGACTACACCTACGGGTACGGCAACGCGCTGGCCGACCACGTCGTGCGGCCCGTCATCTTCCTCTCCTACAGCGGCAACATGCGCTGGCGGACCAAGGCGGGGGACGAGATCGCCGCCCGGCTCGGGGAGCCGATGACCAAGGACGCGATCAGCCAGGCCTGGCGTACGGCCCTCGATCCGCGCGGTGAGTGGATGCCGAGCGTGCTGCGCGCCGCCGACCAGCGGCTCACCGAGGTCAGGAAGGCCATCCCGGACGCCGGCGCCCTCGTCATCGCCTCCGACCAGGACTCCGCGCGCGCCTACGCCAAGCTGATCCGGGAGATCACCGGCACCAGGGCGACCCTCGTCCTGTCCGACGACGCGGGCGCCTCGAAGAGGATCGACGACTTCAGCCAGAGCAACGACCGGTGGATGGTCGCCGTGCGGATGGTGTCGGAGGGCGTCGACGTGCCGCGGCTGGCGGTGGGCGTGTACGCCACGACCATCTCCACGCCCCTCTTCTTCGCCCAGGCCGTCGGCCGTTTCGTACGGTCCCGGCGGCGCGGCGAGACCGCCTCCGTGTTCCTGCCGACCGTGCCGGACCTGCTCACCTTCGCCAACGAGATGGAGGTGGAACGGGACCACGCCCTCGACAAGCCGAAGAAGGAGGGCGAGGAGGACCCGTACGCCGAGTCCGAGAAGGAGATGGAGGAGGCGAACAAGGAGCAGGACGAGGACACCGGCGAGCAGGAGCAGTTCGCCTTCGAGGCGCTGGAGTCCGAGGCCGTCTTCGACCGCGTCCTCTACGACGGTGCCGAGTTCGGCATGCAGGCGCATCCGGGGAGCGAGGAGGAGCAGGACTACCTCGGCATCCCGGGCCTCCTTGAGCCGGACCAGGTGCAGCTGCTGCTGCAGAAGCGGCAGGCCCGGCAGATCGCGCACAGCCGCAAGAAGCCGGACAGCGAGGCGGACCTGCTGGAGCTGCCCGCCGAGCGGCGGCCCGTCGTCTCGCACAAGGAGATGATGGAGCTGCGCAAGCAGCTCAACACCATGGTCAGCGCCTACGTCCACCAGAGCGGCAAGCCCCACGGCGTGATCCACACCGAGCTGCGCCGGGTCTGCGGCGGGCCGCCGAGCGCCGAGGCCACGGCCGGGCAGCTGCGGCAGCGGATCGCCAAGGTGCAGGAGTGGGCCACCCGGATGCGGTGAAGCCTGCGGGAGACCGGCCCCCCGGGACCGTACGTATCAGGGCAAACGGAGTGGTCCGTACCGGCTGCTGCCCGGATTCTGGACGGAGGCTTCCGCTGAGCGAACCCGCTTCGCTACTGTCCCGCTACGCACACGCCCCGTGGCAGCGCCGCCGCGGAGCGCAGCCGTGAAGCGACGCGGCCCGGTAAGAGACCGGGTCGCCGGCCGATCGGCGGCCTCTGAAGCGCGTCACTGACGGGACTCGGTGACGCATCCGCCGCGAAGGGGCTGCCGACCTCACCACTTGGAGGAGTGGGCGTCGTGACCGCGGAGACCTCTCAGACGCTTGACCGGGGACTGCGTGTCCTCAAGCTCCTGGCCGACACGGACCACGGGCTCACCGTCACCGAGCTTTCCAACAAACTGGGTGTGAACCGGACCGTTGTGTACCGGTTGTTGGCCACGCTGGAGCAGCACGCCCTCGTCCGGCGTGATCTCGGCGGTCGTGCCCGGGTGGGCCTCGGGGTGCTGCGACTCGGACGGCAGGTGCATCCGCTGGTACGGGAGGCCGCGCTGCCCGCGCTGCGATCGCTCGCGGAGGACATCGGGGCGACGGCCCACCTCACGTTGGTGGACGGTGCCGAGGCGCTGGCCGTGGCCGTCGTGGAACCCACGTGGACGGACTATCACGTGGCCTATCGGGCGGGTTTCCGGCACCCGCTGGACCGGGGCGCGGCGGGGCGGGCGATCCTCGCCGCTCGGCAGCAGGGGTTCGGGGAGCCGGGGTACATGCTGACGCACGGCGAGCTGGAGGCCGGGGCGAGTGGGGCGGCCGCGCCGTTGCTCGGGGTCACCGGGGTCGAGGGCAGTGTCGGGGTCGTGATGCTGGCGGACGCGGTGCCGGAGCGGGTGGGGCCGCGGGTGGTGGATGCGGCGCGAGAGGTTGCGGAGGCGTTGCGCTGAGCGTGGCGGTGTCGTGCGGGTTCGTTGTCGGCTGCGGGGCCGGTGGGGGCTGGTCGCGCAGTTCCCCGCGCCCCTGGGTGGGTGTGGTTGCCGTCGGCCGATCGGTGCCCGCGCTGGATCGGCCGTGAGGGTTCGTCGTCGGCTGTCGGGTCGGTGGGGGCTGGTTGCGCAGTTCCCCGCGCCCCTGGGTGGGTGAAGTCGCCGTCGGCCTGCATGCCCCCGTGTTGCATCGTCCGTCGTCCGTCGTCCGCCGTCCGGCGCCCGCTGGCTTGGTCGCGTTCTCAGGCGGTAGTCGACTCCGGGCCGAGGCCTGCCAGCAGTCTCAGCTGGAGCCAGAGCATCAGGCGTTCGTCGGGGTCGTCCAGGTTGATGCCGAGTTGGTGGCGCAGTTGCTTCAACCGGTAACGGCATGTGTTGGGGTGCACGGCGAGTGACTTCGCCGCGCCCGCCATGTCGCAGCCCGCGTCGAGCCAGCACACCAGCGTGCGGGCGTGGTCGGTGCCGTGCTTCTCGTCGTACGCCAGGACCCGCCGCCAGGAGCCTTCCGTCAACTCCCGCCGTTCGGTGAGTACTTCGGCCAGGCGCAGCAGCGTGACCCGGGGCCGTACCTCGTCGACCGTCGCCACCGGCAGCGAGGGTCCCAGCACCCGCAGCACCAGGTCGGCGTCGGCACGTGACCCGGCCGCCTCCGCGAGCCCCGCCACCATCGCGCCCAGCCCCGCCCGCACCGGCACCCTGAGTGCCTGGCCGGCCCGCGCCACGATGTCCTCGGCCAGCCGCCGGTGCCGGGCTCCGGGTGCCGGCAGCAGCGCGTACACGACCCCGTCGAGCAGGACGCACGCGTGCCGCCCGTACCGCGCCTCGCACTGGAGCCGTACGACGTCCAGCAGCCGCAGCCCGGTCTGCCCGGCGTCCGGGAGGCCGGCCGCGTCCGGTACGAAGGCCGCCACCCGCACCGGCCCCTCGACCCCCAGCCGGGCGGCGGAGGCCGCCGTGTCCGCCGTGCCGTCCAGCACCCGTCGCAGCAGGTCACCGCTCTGGTGCCGGGCCAGCTCCTGGGCCGCGCGCGCCCGCAGGAGCAGCAGGGCCGCCGTCGACGCCCCCTGGACAAGTGTGTCCGCCGCGTCCGCCGCGAGCGTGCCGTCGTCGACGACCCACACCGAGCCCAGGGTCTCCCCGCCGGCCCGGACGGCGACCGCCAGACGCGGCAGGGCCCCCTCCCGCAGCGCGGGCAGCCGCAGCGGGCCGGCGGCCGCGAACAGCCCCCGGTACTGGTCGGTGTTCTCCACGTCCACCGGCACCTGGAGGCCCAGGATCCCCTGGCGGCGGTCCTCGTCGACCGGCTGGCCCGGGACGGTGGAGTACGCGAGGATCCGCCGCCGCGGGTCCTCCACGGCGGTGGCCCCACCGGTCGCCGTCGCGATGGCGTCGGCGAGCGCGAAGAGGTCGCCGTGTCCGCCCGTGGACGAGACCGGCCGGGAGCCGGTCGCCGACGCCAGCAGCAGGTGCGCGCGGTGCCAGGGGGTGTCCTCGGCGACGGACAGCAGCGCCACGCCGTACGTCTCGGCCTCCGCCGCCGGCCCGTCCGGGCCCCGGACCACCAGGCCGGTCATCCCGGCCTCCGCGACCGCCCGCGCCAGCGGCCCGGCCGCGGCCGCCCGCACCCCGACGGCCAGCAGCAGCGCCCCCGGCACCCGGGGGAGCGGGGCGTGGGCGTCGTACAGGACCACCTCGGTGACCGGGGCGGCGAGCCCGGCGGGCGCGGTGTGCAGGTGTACGGAGGTGCCGCCGACGACGTCCAGGAGGTCACCGAGGGTGCAGGCGTCCATGGGTACCTCCCGCGCTTTGGCCGTTCCGCAAAGGAACGTAGGCAGACGTTGTCCGCCTGCACAACCCCGGGTGGCCGCGCGGATCCAAGACTGGGCACATGACCGCAGTGAGCATCCGTACCGTCCACGACGTCGCCGGCCTCGGTGCCGTCAGCGCGTACTTCGGCGAGGTGTGGCGGACCCCGCCCGCCGCCCCGCCCTATCCGGCCGAGGTGCTGCACAGCCTGGTGCACGCGGGCGGCGCGGTGCACGCGGCCCACGAGGGGCAGCGCCTCGCCGGGGCCTGTGTCGCCGTGTTCGGGCCGCCGGGCTCGGGGGAGGCGTACTCCCTGGTGGCCGCGGCGGAACCCGGGCTCGGGCAGGCGGTGAAGCAGGCGCAGCGGGCCTGGGCGCTCGGTCTCGGCGCCCGCACCATGCGCTGGACCTTCGACCCGCTGGTCGCCCGCAACGCCCGCTTCAACCTGGCCAAGCTCGGCGCGGCCGGCACCGAGTACCTCGTCGACTTCTACGGCCCCATGCGGGACGGCGTGAACGGCGGCGACGAGAGCGACCGGCTGACGGTGACCTGGGACCTGACGGCGCCCGGACAGCCGTACGACCCGGGGCATCGCGAGGACGCGCCCGCCACCCGTCGCGCCCCCGACGGAGGAGTCCTCGCCCGCCGCGACCCCGCGGACCTGCACATCTGGTGCCGGGTCCCGGACGACGTCGTCAAGCTGCGGGCCGCCGACCCGGCGCTCGCGCTGCGCTGGCGGCATGCCGTGCGCGAGGTGTTCACGGAGGCGTTCGGGCGGGGGTTCCGGGCGACCGGCATGTCCCGGGACGGCTGGTACACGCTCACGAGGGAGGCCGCCGCATGAAGCTGGAGCGCGTGGAAGTCGTCCATGTGGCGATCCCGCTGGTCAGCCCCTTTAGGACCTCGTTCGGCACGATGACCGTCAAGGACACCTTCCTGCTGCACGTCGTCACGGACACCGCCGAGGGCTGGTCGGAGTTCGCCGCCGACCCCCAGCCGCGCTACTGCTCGGAGTTCGTGGCGGGCGCGGAACTCGTGCTGCGGGACTTCCTGGTGCCGAGGGTGGCGGCTCTGCCCGCCCCGACGGCGGCTCTGGTCGGGCCCGCCGTCAGCGGGATCAAGGGGCACGAACTGGCGAAGGCGGCCCTGGAGACGGCGGTCCTGGACGCGGAGCTGCGCTCGTACGGCATGCCGCTGGCGGTATACCTCGGCGCGGTGCGCGACCGGGTGCCGGCGGGGGTCTCGGTGGGCATCAAGGAGTCCGTGCCGCAGCTGCTGGACGACGTCGAGCGGTATCTCGCCGAGGGGTACGTCCGGATCAAGCTGAAGATCGAACCGGGCTGGGACATCGAGCCGGTCCGGGCCGTGCGCGAGCGCTTCGGGGACGCGCTGCCCCTCCAGGTCGACGCCAACACCGCGTACACGCTCGCGGACGCGGAACACCTGCGGCGCCTCGACGCGTTCGGGCTGCTGCTGATCGAGGAGCCGCTGGACGAGAACAACCTGTACGGCCACGCGCGCCTCCAGAGCCGTGTCGCCACCCCCGTCCGCCTGGACGAGTCGCTGCACAACGCCCGGGACACCGCCTCCGCGATCGCGATGGACGCGTGCCGGGTGGTCAATGTGAAGCCCGCGCGCGTGGGCGGATACCTGGAGGCCCGCCGCATCCACGACGTGGCCCGCGCGCACGGTGTGCCGGTGTGGTGCGGGGGCATGCTGGAGACGGGAATCGGCCGCGCCGCGAACCTCGCCCTGGCCGCCCTGCCCGGCTTCACGCTCCCCGGCGACACCTCGGCCTCCTCCCGCTACTTCGCCGAGGACATCACCGAGCCGTTCGTGCTGGCGGACGGCCACCTTCCGGTGCCGCGCGGGCCGGGTATCGGTGTCGAACCGCTTCCGGACGTCCTACGGCGCTTCACCCGTCGCGCGACGGGATCTGTACCGGGGTTGACCGGCTCGTGGCCGGAACTGACCGCCGCGTTAGATTGATCCCGTGCTCTCTCGCCTCACGCGCCCCCAGGCCGTCGCCGTCTGTGCCCTGCCCGTCGTGGCACTGGTCGCCACGGCCCTTTTCGCGCCGCTGCCGTTCTCGCTGGCGCAGCCCGGCATGACGGCGAACGTCCTCGGCGACAACGAGGGCGCGGCGGTGATCACGATCTCCGGGGCCGCGACCCGTACGACGAGCGGGCAGCTGCGGATGACGACCATCGAGGCGACCGGGCCGGACGCGCACATCTCCCTCGGCGACATCTTCGACAACTGGTTCCGCACCGACCGGGCCGTCATGCCCCACGACGCGGTCTACCCGAGCGGGCAGAGCGTCAAGGAGATCGAGAAGCACAACACCGCGCAGATGAAGGAGTCCCAGGACGCGGCGACCGAGGCGGCCCTCGGCTATCTCGACCTCAGCGACGACAAGGTCAAGGTGTCCCTGAAGCTCGCGGACGTCGGGGGACCGAGCGCGGGGCTGCTGTTCGCGCTGGGGATCGTCGACAAGCTGGACGGCGACGGGGCCGGGGGCGACCTCACGGGCGGTCGGACCATCGCCGGGACGGGCACGATCGACGCGGACGGCACGGTCGGCGCGGTGGGCGGCGTGGCGCTGAAGACACAGGCCGCCAGGCGGGACGGGGCGACGGTGTTCCTGGTCCCGAAGGACGAGTGCGCCGACGCGAAGGCGGAGCTGCCGAAGGGGCTGCGGCTGATCCCGGTGACGTCCCTGAAGGAGGCGGTCGGCGCGCTGACCGCCCTGGAGTCGGGCAAGGGGTCCGTCCCCGCCTGCTAGTGCGCCAGGACCGGCCGCGGGGCGGCGAGCCGGAGCCCGACCTCCACGAGGGTCCAGCCGAGGCGGGTCCTCATGGCGTACGGCCGCCTGGCCTCGGCGGCGAGGCGGTGCGCGTCGGCCTCGGCACGGAGGTCGGCGGCGCGGAGGTGGTGCAGGGCGAGGTGGGTCTCGGGGTGCATGGCGGGGCCTCTCAGTCCGTGGAGACGGGGAATGCGTGCGTGTGAATGCGTACCTGGGCCGTGTCGTCACCGGTGGTGGACAGATCGCGGTACGTGTCGACCAGCGCGTGCATCTTCTCGATGAGTTCCTTGGTCAGCTCCGGCGTGAGCCGTAGCGTCGCGCTGCTCATGTCCCAGACGCGGTTCCACTGCTCGGGCCAGGTGGCGCGGTCGCCCAGCCAGTTGGAGAGGTTCTGGATCTGGGCGGTGGCGACCTCGTGGAGGTACATGTCGGCGGCTCCGCGGACGGCCGGATCGCTGTCCGTGAGCAGTGTGTCGTCGAAGCTCAGCCCCTTGTGGACCGCCTTCCACCAGCGCTCCCGCCCCTTGCCGCGCTCCGGGGCGTCCTCCACGAAGCCGTGGGCGGCCAGTTGGCGCAGGTGGTAGCTGGTGGCGCCACTCGACTCGCCCAGTTTCTCGGCGAGTTGGGACGCGGTGGCGGGGCCGCCGAAACGCAGGGCGTCCAGCAGCTGCATCCGCAGGGGATGGGCCAGCCCGCGCAGGGAGCGGGCGTCGAGTTTCCGTACGGTGGGCTCTTCCGGCATGCGTACAAAGGTATCTATGCAAAGACTCCTTTGCAACGGGTTCTTTGTAACTCTGCCGTGGACCAGGTTCCTACTTCACGAACCCCTCCGCCTTCATCCAGTCCAGCGCCACCTCGTGGGGGTCCTCCCCGGCGACGTCCACCTTCGCGTTGAGCTCCTGCGCCACCGTGTTGTCGAGCCGCTTCGTGACCGGGTCCAGGACCTCGGCGATCGCCGGCCACCTCTTCAGGGACTTGGAGTTGATCTCGGGCGCCGCGTTGTAGTTGGGGAAGAAGGACCGGTCGTCCCGCATCACCGCCAGGTTCATGGACCTGATGCGGCCGTCGGTGGTGAAGACCTCCCCGTACCGGCAACTGCCCTTCGCCACCTGGGTGTAGATGATCCCGGTGTCCATCTGGGTGATGTTCTTCGCCGGGACGCTCATCCCGTACGCCTTCTCCATGCCGGGCAGTCCGTCGGCGCGGTTGGCGAACTCGCTCTCCACGCACAGGGTCACCGCGCCGGGGTCCTTCCTCGCCAGCGCGGCCACGTCGGACAGCGTCCTCGTGCCGTACTTCCGGAAGGCGGACCGGTTCATGGCGAGGGCGTAGGTGTTGTTCAGGGGCGCCTTCGGCAGCCAGGTCAGCCCGTTGCCCAGGTCGGCCCTGCGCACCGCCGCCCACTGCTCCTGCGGGTCGGCGATCGGCTCGCTGTTGCCCTGGTAGGTGATCCACGCGGTGCCCGTGTACTCGTACATCCCGTCCGCGTCCCCGGACTTGACCGCCTCGCGGGCCCCGACCGATCCCTGGATCCCCGTCCGGTCGAGCACGTCCGCCCCGGCCGCCTCGAAGGCGATGCCCATGATCGCGCCGAGGATCAGCTGCTCCGTGAACTCCTTCGACGTGACCGTCAGATCCGCCCCCTTGAGCGGCAGACCCCGGCCGATCGACCCCGGCTCCACGTCGTCGACCATCGGGGAGCCACTGGTCAGCCCGCAGCCGGCCAGCACGACCAGACACCCGCTCACCACCGGGAAGGCCCGCTTCACGCCGACACCTCCCACCGTGTCCGGGCTCGCCCTGGCCCCTGGCGGCGCTCACGCCCGTCCGGGCCGGTACGGGACACATGAGCCTCATGGCGTGGCTGCCGACCGGACCGCGCAGAGGGAAAGTTCGGCAAGCGTCGTCGTCCAGTCGGCCGGCGGGGAGTCCAGGCCACTGTCTCCTGCCGCAGGTCGCCGAGGCTGCCGTATCGCCGTTGCGGACCTGGGTGGCAAGAACGCGGGCCGGGGCCAGGAGCAGGCACCCTCGCCATGTGTTTCCGCCTCCCGTTCGGTGCGTGCGCTCGCTCGGTCCGTCGGCGCGGGCTCCGGCTGCCGAGGTGTGCCGGGGCCGCCGCAGCGGTGTCGGGGGGCGAGGTCGTGCGGATGCCCGCCGGGGCCGGTGCCGAGCAGGCTCGTCTCATGTCCCCGCCTCCAACCCCCGCGGCCGCAACAGCAGTTCGGCGAGGGAGGCCAGCCAGTCGACCAGCAGGGCGAGGGCCACCGTGAGGATCGAGCCCAGCATCAGTACCGGCATCCGCTGGTTGGTGATGCCGGTGGTGATCAGGACGCCGAGCCCGCCGCCTCCGCCGAAGGTCGCGAGGGTGGCCGTGCCGACGTTGAGGACCAGGGCCGTGCGGACGCCGGCGAGGATCAGGGGGACGGCCAGCGGGAGTTCGACACGGGTCAGTACCCCCAGCGGGGACATGCCGATGCCGCGTGCCGCCTCCAGCAGGGTCGGGTCGTTCGCCTTCAGGCCCGCGATCGTGTTCGACAGGACCGGCAGGACGGCGTAGGCGATGATGCCGATCAGGGCCGCCCTCGTGCCCGTGCCCAGCCAGATCACCAGCAGGGCCAGCAGGCCGATCGCCGGGGTCGCCTGGCCCATGTTGGCAACGGTCATCGCCACCGGGCTCGCCTTCCGGAAGGCGGCGCGGGTCAGCACGATGCCCAGCGGGATCGCGATGATCAGCACGAAGAACGTCGAGATCACCGTCAGCTGCACGTGCTGCCACAGCGCCTTGGACACCTGCCCGTCCGACAGCGCGTTCTCGGTGAGCGGGTCCAGGTCGGCCTGCGCGAACCACAGCCAGGTCGCGAGCAGGAGGGCGAGCAGGAACGCGGGCAGGAAGGTCAGCTTCTGCCAGGTGACCCGCCGCCTCGGCGCCCCCGGTGGGGGAGGGGGCGCGGCCTCCGCCCCCTCGTCCTCCGCCACCCAGGTCCCGGACGCCGTCATGCCTTGCGCTCCCCTCCGTCACCCTCCTGCTCGGCGTGCGTCCGGTCGGCCCGGACCACCTCCAGTTCGTGCTGGTGCTCCATGGCCTCCAGCCGGTCGGCCTCCAGGAGCTCGTGCACGGAGTTCATGAGCGTCTCCATGTCGACGACACCCGTGTACTCACCGCGCCGCCCGGTCACCGCGACCCGCCCCGCGTTGTCGGTCAGCACGGCCTCCAGGGCGTCCCGCAGGGTCGCGTCCCGGGTCACCGTGTCGCTCACCAGCGTCCCGGCCCGGGCCAGCGACCCCTTCGCGCGCATCATGTCGCCGCGCCTGAGCCACTTGTAGGGCCGTCCCCGCTTGTCGAGCAGGAGGATCTCGTTCGTCCCGCTGCCCCGGAGCTTGTTGAAGATCTCCTGGAGGGGGTCGTCGACGGTCGCCGTCGGATATCCGGTGACCTCCACGTCCCGCACCCGGGTGAGGTTCAGCCGCTTCAGGGCCGCCCCGGCGCCGACGAACCCGGACACGAAGTCGTCGGCCGGGTTGGTCAGGATCGCCTCGGGGGTGTCGAACTGGGCGATGTGCGAGCGCTCGCGCAGCACGGCGATCCGGTCGCCCAGCTTGATCGCCTCGTCGAAGTCATGGGTGACGAAGACGATCGTCTTGTGCAGCTCGCGCTGGAGCCGGATCAGCTCGTCCTGGAGGTGGTCACGGGTGATCGGGTCGACCGCGCCGAACGGCTCGTCCATCAGCAGGACCGGGGGATCGGCCGCCAGCGCCCTGGCCACCCCGACCCGCTGCTGCTGACCGCCGGACAGCTGCCGCGGATAACGGCCGTGGAACTCACCGGGGTCCAGCCCGACCAGGTCGAGCAGCTCCTCCACGCGGTCGCTGATCCTGCTCTTCCCCCAGCCGGTCATCCTCGGCACCAGCGCGATGTTCTGCGCGACCGTCATGTGCGGGAAGAGGCCGGCCGACTGGATGGCGTAGCCCACCTTGCGGCGCAGCTTGACCGGATCGATGTCGGTCACGTCCTCACCGTTGATCCGGATGCGTCCGCCGGTCGGCTCGATCAGCCTGTTGATCATCTTGAGTGTGGTCGACTTGCCGCACCCGGACGGCCCCACGAAGATCACGGTCTCGCCCGCCTTGATCTCCATGCTGACGCTGTCGACGGCCGGCTGCGGACTGCCGGGGTACCGCTTGGTCAGGTGCTCCAGCTCGATGGAGGCACCCGAGGCGCCGGACGTCTCAGGCACGGATCCCCCTCGGAATGGTCAGCCGCCCGATCAGGACGTACGCGGCGTCGAACAGCAGGGCGAGGACGATGATCCCGAGGGTGCCCGCGAGCACCTGGTTGAGCGCGTTCCTGCTGCCCAGGGAGGCGATGCCGCGGAAGATCTCGTTGCCGAGGCCGGGCCCGGAGGCGTAGGCGGCGATCGCGGCGATGCCCATCAGCATCTGTGTGGAGATCCGGATCCCGGTCAGGATCGGCGGCCAGGCGAGCGGCAGCTCCACCCGCACCAGGCGGGTCGCCCGGGACATCCCGATGCCCGTGGCCGCGTCCACCAGCGCGGGATCGACCCCGCGCAGTCCGACGATCGCGTTGCGGACGATCGGCAGCAGCCCGTACAGCGTCAGGGCGATCACCGTGGGCGGCACACCGAGTCCGACGGCCGGGATGAGCAGGCCGATCATGGCGAGCGACGGGATGGTCAGGATCGTCGAGGTGGTCGTGGTGGCGAGGTTGCCCGCCCACGCGCTGCGGTAGGTCACGATCCCGATCACCACCCCGATCACCGTCGCCACGACCATGCACTGGAGGACGGCGCTCGCGTGCTGGTAGGCGTCCGCGAGCAGCTGCTGGTGGCGGTTGCCGAGGTACTCCCAGAAGCTCACGCGCTCACCCCAGGCCTGGGTCGGTCAGGTCTCCCGGTCTCCCGCCGCCTGCTCCACCAGCGGGATGATCCGCAGCGGAACGGGGTTCTCCATGACGATCGCGGTGGCGGCCCGGACGATCCCATCGAAGCCGACAACCCGGTCGATCACACGTTGGAGATCGGCGTTGGAGCGGGCCACCAGACGGCACAGCATGTCGCCGCTGCCGGTGGTGGTGTGCAGCTCCAGCACCTCCGGCACCGTGGCCAAGTGCGCCCGGACGTCGGCCCCTTGCCCCTGCCGGATCTGGAGCGTGGCGAAGGCGGTCACCGGGTAGCCGAGCGCCGCCGGGTCGACCTGCGGACCGAATCCCCGGATGACTCCGTTCGACTGAAGCCGGTCCAGTCGCGCCTGTGCGGTCCCCCGGGCCACCCCCAGCCGCCGGGACATCTCAAGGACCCCGATCCGCGGCTCGCGCGCGAGCAGCACGATGATCCGCGCGTCCAGCTCGTCGATCCCCACAGCGGCCTCCCCGGAGATGGTCATCCTGCACAGAAAGGCCGCCCGTACGGCCGTATCGCTGAACATGTTGTCCAGCCGATACGGAAACTATTGCGCACCTTGCAGAGCGGAGCCAGGCTTCGCACATGACGCAGACCACACACCACACTCCCGACACCGCCCGGCAGGCCGACCCCTTCCCGGTCAAGGGAATGGACGCGGTCGTCTTCGCCGTGGGCAACGCCAAGCAGGCGGCCCACTACTACTCGACCGCCTTCGGCATGCGGCTGGTGGCGTACTCCGGACCGGAGAACGGCAGCCGCGAGACCGCGAGCTACGTGCTGGAGAACGGCTCCGCCCGGTTCGTGTTCACCTCGGTCATCAAGCCCGCCACCCCCTGGGGGCACTTCCTGGCCCAGCACGTGGCCGAGCACGGCGACGGCGTGATCGACCTCGCCATCGAGGTCCCGGACGCCCGCCGCGCCTACGAGTACGCCCTCGAGCACGGTGCCCGCTCGGTCGCCGAGCCGTACGAGCTGAAGGACGAGCACGGCACGGTCGTCCTCGCCGCGATCGCCACCTACGGCGAGACCCGCCACACCCTGGTCGAGCGCTCGGGCTACGACGGCCCCTACCTGCCCGGCTTCGCCGCGGCCGCCCCGATCGTCGAGCCGCCCGCCCACCGCACCTTCCAGGCGATCGACCACTGCGTCGGCAACGTCGAGCTCGGCCGGATGAACGAGTGGGTCTGCTTCTACAACAAGGTCATGGGCTTCACGAACATGAAGGAGTTCGTGGGCGACGACATCGCCACCGAGTACAGCGCGCTGATGTCGAAGGTGGTGGCCGACGGCACCCTCAAGGTGAAGTTCCCGATCAACGAGCCCGCCATCGCCAAGAAGAAGTCCCAGATCGACGAGTACCTGGAGTTCTACGGCGGCGCCGGCGTCCAGCACATCGCGCTGAACACCAACGACATCGTGCAGACCGTACGGACCATGCGCGCGGCCGGAGTCCAGTTCCTCGACACCCCGGACTCCTACTACGACACCCTCGGCGAGTGGGTCGGCGACACCCGCGTCCCCGTCGACACGCTCCGCGAGCTGAAGATCCTCGCCGACCGCGACGAGGACGGCTACCTGCTCCAGATCTTCACCAAGCCGGTCCAGGACAAGCCGACCGTGTTCTTCGAACTCATCGAGCGGCACGGCTCCATGGGCTTCGGCAAGGGCAACTTCAAGGCCCTGTTCGAGGCCATCGAGCGGGAGCAGGAGAAGCGCGGAAACCTCTAGCCCATGGCGGCCGTCAGTCCCACGGCGGCCGCCTGCTCGTTGCTCGTAGGCTGACCCCATGGCCAGGATCAACGACGTGGGCGGCACACAGGGGTTCGGCGCGATCGACACCACCGACGACACCGAGCCCTTCCACGCGGACTGGGAGGCCCGGGTCGTCGGCCTCTTCAACACCCTCCGCGCACAAGGGGTCTTCAACACCAACGAGTTCCGGGACGCCATCGAGTCGATGCCGCCGGCGGAGTACCTGGCGGCGTCGTACTACGAGCGCTGGTTCACCGCGATCTGCGCCCTGCTGGAGCGCAAGGGCGTGATCGAGCCGGGTGAGCTCGATGACTGACGCGCACCCGGCGGTCCCCGACCGCTTCCCGCCCGGCACCCGGGTCCGCACCTACCGCCACGACCCGCCGCACCACACCCGCCTGCCGCGGTACGCGCGCGGCAAGCGGGGCGTGGTCGTCGAACCGGAGGGCCCCGACGAACTGGCCGACGTCAGCGCGCAGGGCCGCGGGGACGCACCCGTCGAGCAGATCTACGCGGTCCGCTTCGAGGCCCGGGACCTGTGGGGCGAGGGTGACCACCACGTCGTACTGGACCTGTGGGAGAGCTACCTGGAGGAGGATCACGACGATGAGCGCTGACCACCACACCGACGCGACCGTCGCCCGGCGGGTCCGGCGTCTGGAGACCCTCCTGGAGGAGAAGGGGCTGATCACCGGCGAGCGGCTGGACGAGGCGATCGACGCGTTCCTCGCGGAGTCCTCGCCGGCGAACGGGGCCCGGGTGGTGGCCCGCGCCTGGACCGACGACGCCTACCGGGCCCGCCTGCTCGCGGACGGCACCGCCGCCGTGCGGGAACTCGGCTACATGGACGGCTCGTACCAGCGCCTGCGGGTCGTGGAGAACACCGAGTCCCTGCACAACGTCATCGTCTGCACCCTCTGCTCCTGCTACCCGCTCCGCCTCCTCGGACCGTCCCCCAGCTGGTACAAGTCCGAGGCGTACCGCTCCCGCGTGGTCCGCGAACCACGCGCGGTGCTCCGGGAGTTCGGGCTCGTCCTGCCCGCGACCGTGGACATCACGGTGTGGGACTCCAGCGCGGAGACCCGCTACATGGTGCTGCCCCGCAGGCCGGACGGCACGGAACGGCTCGGCGAGGAGGAGCTGGCCGCGCTCGTGACGAGGAACGCCCTCATCGGTACGGCCGCGGTGTGACCCCCTTCGCGTCCACCACCGGCACGCCCGCGTCCGGCACGTCCCCCAGCGCCGCCAACGCCTCCCGGGCCGCCCGCACCCCGGAGGGCGAGAACCAGGGGTTGATCCGCAGGGCCTCCTGAAGGTGCCGGCGCGCGGGGGCGTCCTGCTCCGACTCCCGCTCGATCATGCCCAGGTGGTACGCGTACAGCGCGCTGCGCACCCCGCCGCCGTGCGCCCTGTCCGTGGCGATCCGCGCGTACTTCAGGGCCTCCCTGTCCTGGCCCGCCCGGTGCAGCGCCCACCCCAGCGCGTCGGCCACCGCGATCCCCGGCTGCCGCACCCACTCGGCCCGCAACCGCCGTACCGCTGACGCCGCGTCGCCGTGGTCCGCCTCGAACTGTCCGAGCACCAGCTCCTCGTCCACGCCGCCCGCCGCCGCGCGCTCCGCCGTCGTCCGCAGCAGGTCGTACTGCACCTGGGCGGCCTGCCCGAGGCCCAGCGACTCGTACAACTCGCCCAGTTCCAGGGCGTACTGCGGCAGCGGCTGCTTGGCGAGGGCCGTCCGGTAGGCGTTCAGGGCCTCCGAGGTACGGCCCAGCGCCGCGAGGACCCGCCCCTGGCCCGCCTGCGCGGCCCGCTGGTCCGGGTCGATCCGCAGCGCCTCCTGGAAGTGCCGCAGGGCGTCCTCGCGGTCACCGCGCTCCCAGGCGAGCTCCCCGGCCCGCTCCAGGTACGCGGCCCGCTCGGCCGGCGTCCGCGCCCCGACCGCCGCGTCGGCGAGCTGGGCCGCCGCGTCCTCCCGCCAGCCCCGGTCCCGGTACACGGCGGCCGCCCGGGCCCGCACCGCCGGCCCCGACCGCAGTTCCGTCAGCCGCTCCAGCGCCGCGCCCGCCGCCTTGTGGTCGCCGAGTCCCGTACAGGCGTCGATCAGCGCCGGGTACGCCGTCCACCGCTTCGGCTCCCGCTTCCGCGCGGCCTCGGCCCAGGTGCGCGCGGACCGGAAGTCCCGGCGCGCGTTCGCGAGGGCGGCCAGACCGGCGAGGGCCTGGGCGCTGCCGCGCAGCCTCAGGGACGTCCGCAGTCCGGCCTCGGCCTTCGCGTAGAACGCCGTGTCGGCCGTCCGGCGGCCCTGTTCGAGGTACGCCGTCCCGAGCACCGCCCATGACTCGGCGTCCTCGGGATGCCGGCGCAGATGGCTCTCCCGCTCACCGATCAGCGCGGCCAGGTCGGGCAGCGCGGCCGGCACGCCGGCGGCGACCGCCGTCAGCGCCTGGGCCCCCGGGGCGGGGGCGGGAGCGCGGGTCGCCGTGCGCTGCGCGGGCACCAGCATCAGCACCGTACCGAGCACCGCGCAGCCGGCGACCGCGGCGATCACCAGGCGACCCCGCAGCCGGGCCCGCCGCCCCTCCCCCCGTCCCTCCAGCCGCTCCTCGGGCCGGTTCTCCGTGGCTTGGTTCTCCATGGCGCTCACTGTGCGTCAGTACGACGAGCCCGTCCCGGCATGCGGCGTCCGGCGCTGGTGGGGTTCACACCGATGGCCCCCGGTGCGACGCTGTGATCATGAGCCGTATCGAAGCCCGTCGCGATGAAGACACAGAAGCCACCGGCAATCTGGTGGACCGCCTGCTCACCGGTCTGCCCGCCGACGTCCTCCTCACCGATCCGGACGTCACGGTCTCCTACGCCAACGACATGGCGAGCTTCTGCCCGGCCGGCACCCCGGCCGTGGTCGTCCTGCCGCGCACGGTCGAACAGGTCCAGCACGTCATGCGCGTCGCCACCGAACTGCGCGTCCCGGTCGTCCCCCAGGGCGCCCGCACCGGCCTGTCGGGAGCGGCCAACGCCTCCGACGGCTGCATCGTGCTGTCCCTGACGAAGATGGACCGGATCCTGGAGATCAACCCGGTCGACCGCATCGCCGTCGTCGAACCCGGCGTCGTCAACGCGACCCTGTCCCGCGCGGTGAACGAACTCGGCCTCTACTACCCGCCGGACCCCTCCAGCTGGGAGATGTGCACGATCGGCGGCAACATCGGCACCGCGTCCGGCGGACTGTGCTGCGTGAAGTACGGGGTCACCGCGGAGTACGTCCTCGGCCTGGACGTCGTCCTCGCCGACGGGCGGCTGATGTCCACCGGCCGCCGTACCGCCAAGGGGGTCGCCGGCTACGACCTGACCCGCCTGTTCGTCGGCTCCGAGGGCTCGCTCGGCATCGTCGTCCGGGCGGTCCTGGGCCTCAGGCCGAAGCCGCCCGAGCAGCTGGTGCTGGCCGCCGAGTTCTCCTCCGGGGCCGCCGCCTGCGACGCGGTGTGCCGGATCATGGAGGGCGGGCACGTGCCGTCCCTCCTCGAACTGATGGACCGTACGACCGTCAAGGCCGTCAACGACCTGGCGCACATGGGACTCCCGGAGACCACCGAGGCCCTGCTCCTCGCGGCCTTCGACACCACCGACCCGGCGGCCGACCTCACGGCGCTCGGCGCGCTGTGCGAGGCGGCGGGCGCCACCCAGGTCGTCCCCGCCGAGGACGCGGCCGAGTCCGAACTGCTGCTCCAGGCACGCCGGTTGTCGCTCACCGCCCTCGAAGCGGTCAAGGGCACCACGATGATCGACGACGTGTGCGTGCCCCGCTCCCGGCTCGCCGAGCTCCTCGAGGGGACCGAGCGGATCGCCGAGAAGCACCGGCTCACCATCGGTGTCGTCGCCCACGCCGGTGACGGCAACACCCACCCCACGGTCTGCTTCGACGCCGCCGACCCGGACGAGTCCCGGCGGGCCCGCGAGTCCTTCGACGAGATCATGGCCCTCGGCCTTGAGCTCGGCGGCACGATCACCGGGGAGCACGGGGTGGGCGTACTGAAGAAGGAGTGGCTGGCCCGCGAGATCGGCCCGGTGGGGGTGGAGATGCAGCGGGCGGTGAAGGGGGTCTTCGACCCGCTGGGGATCCTGAACCCGGGCAAGCTGTTCTGAGACCTCGCGACAGGGCTCACTCCCCGTCCGAGGACTCGTCGCCCGGCCACGGGTCGCGCAGCCACAGGTCGTCCGCCGGGGTGGGGGCCAGCAGCTCGGCGAGGCCGTCGTCGATGCCGAGCTGCTCCGCCTCGGAGCCCGGGGGCACCGCCCGCAGCGTGCGCTCCAGCCAGGCCGAGACCTGTGCGGCCGGGGCCTCCAGGAGGGCGTCCCCGTCGGGCGAGCTCAGGGCCATCAGCACGACACCGCGCCCCGCGACCTTGGTCGGCCACACCCGCACGTCCCCGTGACCGCACGGGCGGAACACCCCCTCCACGAGGAGTTCGCGGGCGAAGGTCCAGTGGACGGGGTGGTCCGAGCCGATGTGGAAGGTGACGTGGACGGCGAAGGGGTCGTCGCTGCGGTAGCCCAGCCGGGCCGGGACCGGGATGCTGCGCTCGGGCGACAGGATGAGCTGGAGCTCCAGTTCGCGCTCCACCACTGTGTGATGCATGTCGTTCGTTCCTCTCTCGGCTCTCGTCCGGGTCCCGCGGTGGGCCCGTACGAGGGGAGAGGGGGCAGGGGGCGGGATCATTACGCGGGTTCGGCGAACTTTTTTCCGGCGATATCACGGCCGGTGTCAGGTCGTGCTCAAAAGGGGTGGGTCCGGTGGGACTGGCGGTGGGTCTTGCGCCGGTCTGATAGATGTGGACCCCCCTCTATTGACCCCCGAGCAGATACGGGACGACGGACATGAGCGCCCCAACCCCGGCACCCGGTGACGACAGGCCCCGCGAGGGCTACTACCCGGACCCGTCCATTCCTGGATATGTCCGTTACTGGAACGGTGCCTCCTGGGTGCCGGGCACCAGCCGTCCCGCCCCGGCGGCCGGCGAACCGCTCGCGCCGCCGGCCGGTGCGGGCTCCGGCTCGGCCCCGTCCCCGGTGGAGGAGACGGGCCCGCACTTCTTCGACGAGGACCCGGCCGAGGAACCCCCGCACCCCGACAGCCAGCACGGCAGCAGGCCCGAGCCCGCGTCCGCGTGGGCCGCCGACCGGGCCCACCAGGCGGGCTTCGGCGGCGACCAGGACCGCCGGGTGTCGTGGGGGTCCCCGCAGGCGGCCGCGCAGGCTCAGCAGGAGGCGCCGCCGCAGGGGATCCCTCAGCAAGGGCCGCAGCAGGGGCCGCAGGGAGACCGGCGCGGCGTACCGCGGACCCCGCAGGGCGCCGACCCCCGGGTGCCCGGTCCGGGGCGGCCCGGCGACGGTTCCGCC
Source organism: Streptomyces sp. SAI-135 (assembly GCF_029893805.1). Taxonomy (NCBI): domain Bacteria; kingdom Bacillati; phylum Actinomycetota; class Actinomycetes; order Kitasatosporales; family Streptomycetaceae; genus Streptomyces; species Streptomyces sp. SAI-135. The sequence continues at coordinate 3,712,535 of NZ_JARXYP010000002.1, read as the reverse complement.
CCGGTCCAGCCGGACGGGCAGGTGGGCCGTACCGACGGCACGGCGACGATCCCGCCCGCCGAGCCGGACGAGGACGGCGGCACACGGGTCTTCCGCAGGCCCACGGCCGGGTCCGGGACAGCGGCAGCGGCCCAGCAGTCCGACGACGGCACCATGAAGTTCCGCGCGCTCTCCCCGCGCACGGCGCAGCAGGGCGAGGGTCCCGGGGCGCAGCACGGAAGCACGCCCGGACCCGCGTATTCCGGGCCCACGGCGCAGGGCGGGCCGGCTGCGGCGGGTGCCCCGTCCGCGGCGGCGGCCCCCGGCCCCCAGGCCCCCGGCCCGCAGGGACCCGGCTTCGCTGCCGGCAAGGCCGCCGCGGAGCGGGCCGCGGCCGCCGGTGCCACGGGTCCCCAGGGCGGGCCCCAGCAGGCCGCCGTTCCTCAGTCCGCCGTTCCTCAGTCCGCCGTTCCTCCGGCCCCCGTCGCGGCCCAGGTCGCCGCAACCCCCATGAGCGCGGGCCCCGGGGGCGGTCAGCCCTCCTGGGCGCAGCAGGTGCACCGGCTCGCCGGGCCCGACGAGGAGCAGCCCGCTCCCTGGAAGCCCCCGGTCGAGGACATCTTCCAGGCGGCCGCCCGGCGCCAGGCCGCGGCCAGGCCCGCGGGCCTCGGCAAGCGTCTGGCCGCCCGCCTGCTCGACACCCTCGTCGTGGGCGCGGTGACCGCCGTGGCGGCCGTCCCCCTCGGGGCCAAGGCGGCCGACCACGTCAACGAGAAGATCGACGCGGCCAAGCTCTCCGGCGAGACCGTGACGGTCTGGCTGCTGGACGGCACCACGTCGGTGTACCTCGGCATCGTGGTCGCCGTGCTCCTCGTCGCCGGCGTCCTGTACGAGGCGCTGCCCACCGCCAAGTGGGGCCGCACCCTCGGCAAGAAGCTGCTCGGCCTGGAGGTGCGGGACATCGAGGCCCACGAGCCCCCGCCGTTCGGCGCGGCCCTGCGCCGCTGGCTGGTCTACAGCGTCCCGGGGCTGCTCGGCATCGGCTTGGTGGGCGTCGCCTGGTGCCTGTTCGACCGGCCGTGGCACCAGTGCTGGCACGACAAGGCGGCGCATACGTTCGTGGCGGGCTGAGCGGGTCCGCCGAACGGCGTACGGGATTCGGTACTCCGGACGGCCGCTCGCCGGATGCGGAACTGGGGGGTTCGCGGTCGACTCGGGCCATGAGCAGTGAACCGCCCCCCGGCTCCGGCCAGCAGCCGCCGGATGACGACCCGTTCAGGAAACAGCCCCCGCCTGCCGAGGGCTCGGGATCGCCGTACAGCGCACCGCCGCCGCCCTACGGGGGCGTCCCCGGTGGCGACCCGTACGGCGGCGGCTCCTACCCCACCGATCCGCTGGCCGGCATGCCGCCGCTCGCGCCCAGCGGGAAGCGCACGCTGGCCCGCATCATCGACCTGATCCTGGTGGGCATCGTCGTCTGGCTGCTCACCTGGGGATTCGGGGTGAGCGAGTACGACGTGAACGGCGACGACGTGCAGTACGGCAAGTCGCTCGCCCAGTCCCTCCTCGCCGCGGTGCTCTACATCGCCTACGACACCGTCCTGATCACCCGGTCCGGCCAGACGCTCGGCAAGAAGTGGCTCGGTATGCGGGTGGCGAACCTCGACAACGGCTCCACGCCCTCCACCCAGACCACCCTGATCCGCTCAGCGGTCCTCTGGATCCCGTTCGCCTTCTGCTGCGCCTGCATCTGGACCGCCATCTCGGGCGGCTGGAGCTACTTCGACAAGCCGTACAAACAGGGCCTGCACGACAAGGCAGCCAAAACAGTGGTCGTCACTACGGACTGACCCGACCGAAGAGCGCGTGAACGACGGGCGTCGGCGTGGAGGATCGCGGCCGCCGTCTTCATGCTGCCCGACAAGCCGCTCACGCTGGGCGGATCCGAAGAGCGCGGACCATCGGCAATCGACCGGCGCCGGACGCGCGCAGGGCGCCGCTTGCACTGCTGGGCCGACGGACGGGGCCTCGGGTGAGTGACCGCTGCTCGCGCGCGAGGCGGGGCCTTCGGCAGGCGCCGGATGCGCTCGACGCCCGGCGCCGTGCTGTCGGGCCGGAGCGCGGCTTTGCGTGGCCTGGGGGCCGTGGAGGTGGGCGCCCGGATGGCACTGCGGCCCCTGCTCCTGGCACCGGACGCGCTCGCTGTCCGGGCCTGCTGCTGGGTGCGGGGTGAAGCGGGGCTTTGGGTGTGCCCGGCGCGTGCCTGTGGCGCTGGGCCTTCGGCCGGGGGTGCCGGACGCTGCTCGTTGTCCCGGCCTGCTGCTGGCGCGGTGGAGCGCGGTTTCGGGTGTGTCCGGTGGGTGCTTGTGGCGCCCGGTCTTCGGCCGGGGGCGGCGGACGTGCTCGTTGTCCGGGCCTGCTGCTGGGTGCGGGGTGAAGCGGGGCTTCGGGTGTGCCCGGCGCGTGCCTGTGGCGCTGGGCCTTCGGCCGGGGGTGCCGGACGCTGCTCGTTGTCCCGGCCTGCTGCTGGCGCGGTGGAGCGCGGTTTCGGGTGTGCCCGGTGGGTGCTTGTGGCGCCCGGTCTTCGGCCGGGGGCGGCGGACGGGCTCGTTGTCCCGGCCTGCTGCTGGCGCGGTGAAGCGCGGTTTCGGGTGTGCCCGGTGCGTGCCTGCTGGTGGGGCCCAGTCTTCGGTGAGCGGTGGTGGATGCGCTCGATGTTTCCGGTCTGTCCTGCTGGGCCCCGGGGGCCCGGTGCCGGGCTCGGCTAACGGGTTCGGCGGCCCGGCCGTCCGGCGAGGCTCAGCGATGGTCCCCGGGCTGTCTGAGACATACCCCAGCGCCTCGGCCCGGTTCAGGCAACGCAGTGCTCACGCGGCGGTCTTGGAGCCGGAGGCCACCGCTGGGACCGGCTCTTCCGCCGGGCGTTCGGTGGGCCTGTTCACCGCTACGACGCGCGGCTTGGGCTGGGGGACCGTCATGGCGACCAGCAGGCCGAGGGCGAGCGCCGAGACGGCGATGACCGCGGTCCCCACGGCCGAACTCGTCTGTGACAGCAGCAGCATGGCGAGCGTCGAGAAGATGACGGTGATCGAACCGTAGGCGATCTGTGCGGCGGTCGGACGAGGCATGGCAATCGTGTCCTCGGAATTGGGGGTCCACGGGGGGTGTCGGCCTGGCTTTCCGCCGACATCCGGGCGTTCCGCCAATCGACTCTAATCGCCTGTGTGCCCGAGTGGAACGAACAGTAAGCGTGACCTAACGAACAGTGCCGGAGCACAGGGGGCGCACGGAGTCATGGCGTCCATCAAGTGGACAGCGGTGCGCGCCCGTCGTGTTGCCGTCACGTGTCCGCAATACGAACACCGGCTCCCAATAATGCACTTGTCGGGTCCAAGTCAAGGTCTGTCTTTTCTCCTCAACCTTTAGTCAAATACCGGTCACTTGCCTGATAGGGGAGAGGTACAAGTGACAGACAGATCCTGGACGTTCAGGACGGCAGCGACAGTCGTGGCGCTGGCCGCGGCCTCGGCCACGTTCTCCACGTTCGCCGTGGCACAGGCCGCGGACAGCTCCGCGGGGCCCTCCGCGGTCGACCGGCAGGACCCGCAGCCGGCCAAGGCCAGGGAGCACGACTTCGACGGCCCGCTGACCAAGACCCAGGAGGCGCAGCGAAAGGAGGCGCTCGACCAGGTCATATCCGGGAACGCGACGGTGAAGAACCGGGGCGGCTCCCAGGTGGTCGAGCTCAAGAGCCGCAAGGGCGACAGCAAGTACGTCGAGCTCGGCCGCGAGAAGACCGACAAGATCTTCACCATCCTGGTCGAGTTCGGCGACCAGGTCGACCCCCGCTACGGCGGCACGGCCGGCCCGCTGCACAACCAGATCGCCCAGCCGGACCGCAGCCAGAACAACAGCACGGCCTGGCAGGCGGACTACAACCAGGCCCACTTCCAGGACCTGTACTTCGGCACCGGCAAGAAGACCGAGTCGCTCAAGAAGTACTACGAGAAGCAGTCCTCGGGCCGCTACTCGGTCGAAGGCGAGGTCACCGACTGGGTCAAGGTCCCCTACAACGAGGCCCGTTACGGCTCCAACAAGTGCGACCCCGACAACTGCGCCTGGTACGCGGTCCAGGACGGCGTCAACGCCTGGGTCGCCGAGCGCGAGGCCGCCGGTGACACCGCCGCCGAGATCGCCGCGGAACTGGCGGAGTTCGACCAGTGGGACCGCTACGACTTCGACGGCGACGGCAACTTCAACGAGCCCGACGGCTACATCGACCACTTCCAGATCGTGCACGCCGGCGAGGACGAGTCCGCGGGCGGCGGCGCCCAGGGCGAGGACGCCATCTGGGCCCACCGCTGGTACGCCTTCGGCACCGACGCCGGCTCCACCGGCCCCTCGGGCAACAAGCTCGGCGGCACCCAGATCGGCGACACCGGCATCTGGGTCGGCGACTACACCATCCAGCCGGAGAACGGCGGACTCGGCGTCTTCGCGCACGAGTACGGCCACGACCTCGGCCTGCCCGACGAGTACGACACCTCCGGCGGCGGCGAGAACTCCACCGGCTTCTGGACGCTGATGTCCTCCGGCTCCTGGCTCGGCACCGGCAAGGACTCCATCGGCGACCTGCCCGGCGACATGAACGCCTGGGACAAGCTCCAGCTGGGCTGGCTCGACTACGACACGGCCACGGCCGGCAAGCGCTCCTCCCACAAGCTGGGCGTCGCGGAGTACAACACCAAGAACCCGCAGGCGCTCGTGGTCCAGCTGCCGAGGAAGGCGGTCACCACCCCGGTGGTCACCCCGGCGCAGGGCGCGACCCAGTGGTGGAGCGGCAGCGGCAACGACCTGCGCAACACCCTGACCCGCGCGGTCGACCTGACCGGCAAGTCCTCGGCGGCGCTGACCCTCGACGCCTGGTGGGACACCGAGAAGGACTACGACTACGCCTACGCCGAGGTCTCCACCGACGGCTCCAACTGGACGCCGATCGACGGCACTCTGGCCGACGGCACCGCGATCCCGCGTGACGGCAGCGGCAAGCCCGCCCTCACCGGCACGGTCGAGGCGTACCAGAAGCTGACCTTCCCGCTGAACGCCTACGCGGGCCAGAAGATCCAGCTGCGCTTCCGCTACCAGACCGACGGCGGGGTCGCCCAGAAGGGCTTCGCGGCCGACGAGATCACGGTGACCGCCGACGGCGCGACCCTGTTCTCCGACAACGCCGAGACGGCGGACGCCGCCTGGACCGCCAACGGCTTCTCGCGCATCGGCGCCTCCATCACGGACGACTACGCGCAGTACTACATCGCCGAGAACCGCCAATACGTGTCGTACGACAAGGTGTTGAAGGTCGGCCCGTACAACTACGGCTTCTCGACGACCCGTCCGGACTGGGTGGAGCACTACGCCTACCAGAACGGCCTGTTGATCTGGAAGTGGGACACCTCCCAGGCCGACGACAACACCAGCCAGCACCCGGGCGAGGGCCTGATCCTGCCGGTCGACTCCCACCCGACCGCGTTGAAGTGGTCCGACGGCACGCTGATGCGCAACCGCATCCAGGCCTACGACTCCACCTTCAGCTGGTACCCGACGGACGGCATCACGCTCCACAAGGCCGACGTCGCGACGAAGATCAAGGCCAAGCCGGGCGTCCCGGTCTTCGACGACGGAATGTCGAACTACTACGACGCGTCGAACCCGCTCGCCGGCGTCAACATCACTGACACCGACACCCGGATCAAGATCGTCAAGGAGCCCCTGGACGGCTCGACGATCACGCTCCAGGTCGGACCTTCGGCCAAGAAGTAGTAAAACCGCAGGTCAGAAGCGTATCGGCGGCAACCCCTGGCGGGTTGCCGCCGATCGTGTTTAGGTGCGTCCTGTGGCTTCCTTATTGACACCGACGTACACGGGGGTATGACCGCATGGCCGCAGGAGGTTTCTGCAAGCTGCCCAACGGCAGGGTGGTGGTGGCGCTGAACCTGCCCCGCCCGCCCGCCGACGGCTACGGCAGCGTGCGGGTGCTCGTCCACGCCCAGAACCGGGCGCGCGCCCTGACCAGGCTGCGCAACCTGGGACTGCGGGCGGTGTACCTGCGCGGCAACGGCGCGCCCCCGACCCCCGACGAGATCACGGCCGTACTCCACCATCCGGACGGACTGATATGGCGTACCGCCCCTGACAACGCTGTCTCCGGCGGACCGGAGCTGGTCCAGGAGCTGTGGCATCCCATCCGGTCGCTCCTGAGGAGGCCGGCGGCACCGGCCTGAGCACCGGCGCCTAGACGACCGGCTTCCCGGTCAGCTCCACGCCCGCCTCCCGCAGCTCCTCGATCGCCCGCTCGGTCGTCGCCTCGGCGACCCCGGCGGTGAGGTCGAGGAGCACCTGCGTACGGAAGCCCTCCCGGGCCGCGTCCAGGGCGGTGGCCCGTACGCAGTGGTCCGTGGCGATCCCGACCACGTCCACCTCCGTCACCTCCCGCGCCCGCAGCCAGTCGCCCAGCGGCACGCCGTTCTCGTCGGCGCCCTCGAACCCGCTGTACGCCGCCGCGTACGCCCCCTTGTCGAAGACCGCGTCGATCGCCCCGGAGGCGACGGCCGGGGCGAAGTTCGGGTGGAACCCGACCCCCTCGGTCCCGGCGACGCAGTGCGCGGGCCAGGAGTGCACGAAGTCGGGGTTGTCGGCGAAGTGGCCGCCGGGGGCGATGTGGTGGTCCCGGGTGGCGACCACGTGCTGGTAGCCGGAGCCCGCCGCCTGCCCGATCAGCTCGGTGACGGCGGCGGCCACGTCGGCGCCCCCGGCCACCGCGAGACTGCCTCCCTCGCAGAAGTCGTTCTGCACGTCGACGACGATCAAGGCGCGGCGCATGGTGGGTGTCCTTCGACTAAGAGTGAACTTACGAGCCTAGAGACTTCGGGGAGCGTGCGGGAGGGGGCATGGACGGGCGCGTTCGGTACGACAGCGGCTAGTTACCCGTGCGCCCGTTGACATACTCCGTCGGAATGACGGGCTCCCCGCGTGAGAGCTGGGTCGCCGACAGCGGCAGGTTGGCGCGGGCGGCGGCATGCCGGTCCCGTACGACGTCCAGCGGCTCGCGGGCCACGACCTCGCCGCACTTGACCAGCTCCACCAGCAGCTGCCGGTCCGTGAGCCCCGCAGGCACCGGCCCGGTGCCCACCACCTCGGCCTCCGCGAACCCCTCCGCGTCCAGCCGCCGGGCCGCCCACTTGCGGCCGCCGACCGAGGTCTTGCCCCCGGACGACTTCTTGGCGACCGGGATCAGCGGTGCCTTCGGGTCGTCGGACTCGGCGCGCGCGACCAGCTTGTAGACCATCGAGGCGGTCGGGTGCCCGGACCCGGTCACCAGCTGGGTGCCGACGCCGTAGGCGTCCACGGGGGCCGCGGCCAGCGAGGCGATGGCGTACTCGTCGAGATCGGAGGTGACGATGATCCGCGTCCCCTTCGCGCCCAGCTCGTCCAGCTGCTGCCGCACCCGGTGGGCGACGAGGAGCAGGTCGCCGGAGTCGATGCGCACGGCCCCGAGCTCCGGCCCGGCGACCTCGACGGCCGTACGGACGGCCTCGGTGACGTCGTAGGTGTCCACCAGCAGGGTCGTGCCCCGGCCCAGTGACTCCACCTGGGCCCGGAAGGCGTCCCGCTCCTCGTCGTGCAGCAGGGTGAAGGCGTGCGCGGAGGTGCCGACGGTGGGGATGCCGTAGCGGAAACCGGCCGCGAGGTCGGAGGTGGTGGCGAAGCCGCCGACGTAGGCGGCGCGGGCGGCGGCCACCGCGGACAGCTCGTGGGTGCGGCGGGCGCCCATCTCGATCAGCGGCCGGTCACCCGCGGCCGAGGACATCCGGGAGGCGGCCGCGGCTATCGCGGAGTCGTGGTTGAGGATCGACAGGATCACGGTCTCCAGCAGCACGCACTCGGCGAAGGAGCCCTCCACCCGCATGATCGGCGAGCCCGGGAAGTACACCTCGCCCTCCGGGTAGCCCCAGATGTCGCCGCCGAAGCGGTAGGAGGCGAGCCAGTCCAGGGTGTCCTCGTCGACGATGGAGCGCTCGCGCAGGAAGGCGAGGACGTTCGCGTCGAAGCGGAAGTTCTCCACCGCGTCCAGCACCCGGCCGGTGCCCGCGACGACGCCGTAGCGCCGCCCTTCCGGCAGCCGCCGGGTGAAGACCTCGAACACGCTGCGCCGTTCGGCGGTACCCGCCTTCAGTGCGGCCTGCAGCATGGTCAGCTCGTACTGGTCCGTGAAGAGCGCCGTCGAGGGAACGTCCACCGGCAGCCCAAGGTCCGCTGTGTTCATAACAACGGATGCTACCCCACTTCGCGTCAGTGTGACGATTTATGGGGTGCGTGGCAGCATGGGCCGTGTGACGTCACCCGCTCCCGTAGAGATCGAACGCACCGAGTCGGCGGAAGAGGTCTTCGCCGTACCCGAGCCGGACGTCCCCTGGGTCACGATCGTGCACAACGACCCGGTCAACCTCATGAGCTACGTGACCTACGTCTTCCAGTCGTACTTCGGCTACTCGAAGGACAAGGCCACCAAGCTGATGCTCGACGTCCACCACAAGGGCCGGGCCGTCGTCTCCAGCGGCAGCCGCGAGGAGATGGAGCGCGACGTGCAGGCCATGCACGGCTACGGCCTGTGGGCCACCCTCCAGCAGGACCGGAAATGACCCGCCCCCGCCCGCAGGACCGGAAGTAGCGACAGACCCTGATGCCAGGAACCTTCGAACCGCTCCCCGGCGGCGGCGCGGCCGTCGCCCTCGACGACGTCGAGATCTCCATCATCCGGTCGCTGGCCGTCCAGCTCCTGGAACTCATCGGTCCGGGGCCCGCCGAGGACGCCCCCGACGACCCGCTCGCCGAGCTCTTCGCGGAAGGGCCCAGCGAGCCGCCCTCCGACCCGGTGCTCAAGCGGCTCTTCCCGGACGCCTACAGCGATCCCGAGGGCACTCCGCAGGCGAAGGAGGCCGAGGAGCAGCGGGCCTACTCCGCCGAGTTCCGCCGCTACACCGAGAACGACCTGCGGGCCGGCAAGCGCGAGAACGCCCTCGCGGTGGTCCGCTCCCTCGACGCCCTGCGCTCCGCGGGCGACGGCGGGGCGGTCCTCAAGCTGTCGGCCGGTGAGTCCCAGCAGTGGCTCGGCGCCCTCAACGACCTGCGGCTCGCGATCGGCTCCCGCCTCGACATCACCGCCGAGGAGGACACCGACCTCCTCTACCGGCTCCCGGACGAGGACCCCCGCAAGCCGATGGTGATGGCGTACCTGTGGCTCGGAGGTCTCCAGGAGACCCTCGTGAACACCCTTATGCCATGAGATGTAACGATTCCGTGTTCGCTCAGAGGACGCTCAAATCCGGATAACGATCACGTCACCGTGATGGCCGCCTATGCCCACCATGGGTGCTCTTTGTCCGCTTCTCCCTGTGGCGCGCGCCACATCGCGCCCGGGTGATCAGTATTGCGGTCGTGATAAATCTTCACGACCGCCCGGCGAACACCACCCTTATGTTCGTCCGGGTGCGCCACCGAGCCGGCAACCGCCGGCCAGGCACGACTCCATCAATCCGGGGGGATCGAAAACCGGTCCGAGGCCGACGAGAGGCCCGGTTCGGCATGGAGAAAGGCGCACCACAGACATGACCTCCGCTCAGGTCGACAAAGGCACGGGCCCAGGCCCGGAGAAGACCTCCGAAGAGGGGTACGAGCGCGGACTCGGCAGCCGTCAGGTCCAGATGATCGCGATCGGCGGCGCCATCGGCGTCGGCCTCTTCCTCAACGCCGGGGCGAACATCGCCAAGGCCGGTCCGAGCCTCATCCTGATGTACGCCGTCGCCGGCGTGATCATCTTCTTCATCATGCGGGCCCTCGGCGAGCTGCTGCTCTACCGCCCGGTCTCCGGCTCCTTCGCCGAGTACTCGCGCGAGTTCCTCGGCCCGTTCTTCGGCTACTTCACCGGCTGGACGTACTGGCTGCTGTGGGTCGTCACCGGCATGGCGGAACTCACCGCCGCCGCGATCTACGTCAACTACTGGTTCCCGGCCGTCCCGCAATGGGTCACGGCCCTGGTCTTCCTGGTCGTCCTGTTCGTGGCGAACCTGATCTCGGTGAAGCTGTTCGGCGAGATCGAGTTCTGGTTCTCGATGATCAAGGTCACCGCCCTGATCGGCATGATCGTGATCGGCCTCGGCGTCCTGACCTTCGGCTTCAGCGCCGCAGGCGACACCGCCGCGGTCTCCAACCTCTGGGCCTTCGACGGCTTCTTCCCCAAGGGCGTCGGCTCGTCCCTGATGACCCTCCAGGGCGTGATGTTCGCCTACCTCGCCGTCGAGCTGGTCGGTGTCACCGCCGGTGAGTCCGAGAATCCCGAGAAGACCCTCCCCAAGGCGATCAACACCCTGCCCTGGCGCATCGGCCTCTTCTACGTCGGCGCCCTCACCGTCATCCTGTGCGTGGTGAAGTGGACCGAGTTCGCGGCGGGCGTCAGCCCCTTCGTGAAGGCCTTCGCCGTGATCGGCATCCCGGCCGGCGCCGGCATCGTGAACTTCGTCGTGCTCACCGCGGCCCTGTCCTCCTGCAACTCCGGCATGTACTCCACGGGCCGCATGCTGCGCACCCTGGCCGACAGCGGAGAGGCCCCGCAGGCCTTCAACAAGCTCTCCGTCACCCGCACCCCCGCGCTGGCCATCACGGTCTCCGTGCTCTTCATGGGCATCGGCGTGGTGCTGAACTACGTCGTGCCGGAGAAGGCCTTCGGGTACGTCGTCTCGGTGGCGACCGCCGCGGGCATCTGGACCTGGCTGATGATCCTGATCAGCCATGTGCGCTACCGCCGCGAGGTGGTGGCGGGGCGCCTGCCCGCCTCCTCCTTCCCGGCCCCCGGCGGCTCGGTCGGCAGCTGGATCGCGATCGTGTTCCTGCTCTTCGTGACCGGCCTGATCGCGTACGACGCCGACTCCCGCGTCTGTCTGTACGTGATGGCCGGATGGGCCGCCGCGCTGGGCGTCGGCTGGGCCGTCCTGAAGACCCGGAACCCGGAGATCGCCGACCGGCGCGAGCCGGAGTTCGAGAAGGTCGGCGGCTGAGAAGTCCGGCATGTGGGCCGTCCCGTACCGAACCTCGGTACGGGACGGCCCTCTGCTTATCCTTTCGGCATGCTGACCATCACCCAGGCCCTCGTCGACCAGATCGTCGCGCACGCGCGCAAGGACCACCCCGACGAGGCGTGCGGAGTCGTGGCGGGACCCGCCGGGTCGGACCGCCCCGAGCGCTTCATCCCCATGCTCAACGCCGCCATGTCGCCGACGTTCTACGAGTTCGACTCGGGCGACCTGCTCAAGCTGTACCGCGAGATGGACGACCGCGACGAGGAGCCGGTGGTCATCTACCACTCCCACACCGCGACCGAGGCCTACCCGTCGCGCACCGACATCTCCTACGCCAACGAGCCGGGCGCCCACTACGTCCTCGTCTCCACCGCCGACACCGACGGCCTCGGCGACTTCCAGTTCCGCTCGTACCGGATCGTGGATGGTGAGGTCACGGAGGAGGAGGTCACGGTCGTCACGGCCTACTGATCTCACAGTTCGGTCAGAATTCATCCAGCATGCGAGATCACACTCCGGGACCCCGGCCGGGAATCGATACGATGAGCCCATGGTTCTGTATGACGTGAGCGAGAAAGCGCCGAGCATCCTGCTCGTGGCGCGGCTGCACGTCGACCTGTGCAGGCTGAACAGCGCCATCTGTTGACGTTCCCTGCCGCCGTACGGCCGTGAGCCGCGGCGCGCGTCGTCGTGCGCCCACCGACCAGAACACTTCCCGACAGGAGCCCGCAACCATGGCCATCGAGGTCCGCATCCCGACCATCCTCCGCACCTACACCGACGGCCAGAAGGCGGTGGAGGGCAACGGGAACACCCTCGCCGAGCTCTTCGCCGACCTCGAGACCCGGCATGCGGGCGTCCAGGCCCGCATCGTGGACGGCGGTGAGCTGCGCCGCTTCGTCAACGTCTACCTGAACGACGAGGACGTCCGCTTCCTCGACGGCATCAACACCAAGCTCACCGACGGCGACAACGTCACGATCCTGCCGGCCGTGGCCGGCGGCATGGCCTGATCGTCGATGCGTTACGACTCCCCGCTGGCCGCGGTGGGCAACACCCCTCTGGTGCGCCTGCCGCGGCTCTCGCCGTCCGCCGACGTCCGTGTCTGGGCCAAGCTGGAGGACCGCAATCCGACGGGCTCGGTCAAGGACCGCCCCGCCCTGCACATGATCGAGCAGGCGGAGAAGGACGGCCGGCTGACCCCGGGCTGCACGATCCTCGAACCCACCTCCGGCAACACCGGCATCTCGCTGGCGATGGCAGCGAAGCTCAAGGGCTACCGGATCGTCTGCGTGATGCCCGAGAACACCTCGCAGGAGCGCCGGGACCTGCTGGCGATGTGGGGCGCCGAGATCATCTCCTCGCCCGCCGCGGGCGGCTCCAACACCGCCGTACGGGTCGCCAAGGAGCTCTCCGCCGAGCACCCCGACTGGGTGATGCTCTACCAGTACGGCAACCCCGACAACGCGGGCGCCCACTACACGACCACCGGTCCGGAGATCCTCGCCGACCTCCCCTCGATCACCCACTTCGTCGCGGGCCTCGGCACCACGGGCACCCTGATGGGCGTCGGCCGCTACCTGCGCGAGCACAAGCCCGACGTGAGGATCGTCGCCGCCGAACCGCGCTACGACGACCTGGTCTACGGCCTGCGCAACCTCGACGAGGGCTTCGTACCGGAGCTGTACGACGCCTCCGTCCTCACCACCCGCTTCTCGGTCGGCTCCGCCGAGGCGGTCACCCGCACCCGTGAGCTCCTCCAGCAGGAGGGCATCTTCGCCGGCGTCTCCACGGGCGCGGCCCTGCACGCGGCGATCGGCGTCGGCAACAAGGCGCTCAAGGCGGGGGAGTCCGCCGACATCGTCTTCGTGGTGGCCGACGGCGGCTGGAAGTACCTGTCGACCGGCGTCTACACGGCGGCGACCACGGAGGAAGCGATCGAGACGCTCCAGGGCCAGCTCTGGGCCTGACCTCCCGCTAGGTCGCCAGGTGACGGACCTGGTCCCACAGGACCGGGTCCACCACCCCCGCCCTGCGCCGGAAGTCCCCCACCGGCACCACGCGCAGCTCGTCCGTCTCCAGGAAGCTCGCGCGCCCCTGGGCGTCGCCCACCGAACCCGGCGGCAACGGGATCACCCCGGCCCGCTCGTCGTGGTACTTGCTGGTGATCTTCGCGACGGTGGCCCGCCGCCCGCGCACGGCCAGCACGAGACACGGCCGGTCCTTGGCCCCCGGCCCGTCCTCGTACGGCACCTGCGCCCACCAGATCTCGGCGGGCCGCGGCCGCACCCCCGTCGTACGCCCGGACGGCCCAGTCGTACGGTCCGCGCGACCCCGGGGCCGATGCCCGCGGCCCCACCCGTCCACGAGTGTGGCGACCAGTGCGAGCAGCACCACCGCCGCGAGCGCGAGCCACCAGGACGTGTCCATGAGGACGACGTTACCGGCGCGCGATCTGCCCCGCGCGCCCTCTGCTCAAGCCGTTAGCGCGGTCACACTCCCCACGCGCCCCTGGTCCAGCCGAACCGGTGACACCACAGGTGAGTTCGCCCACAACAGCCCTTGGCGGAGGAGCGACCGGAGGTTTTGCGCCTTACGCTCGACGAACCGCACGACCCCCGTCTCTTTCCCAGAAAAGTTCCCGCCAGCGGAGGTTTCTGCTTTATGAAGCTCACCGTCGTCGGCTGCTCGGGGTCGTTCCCGTCCGCGGAATCGGCCTGCTCGAGCTACCTCGTCGAGGCCGACGGCTTCCGGCTGCTTCTCGACATGGGCAACGGTGCCCTTGGCGAGTTGCAGCGCCACTGCGGTCTCTACGACCTCGACGCGATCTTCCTCAGCCATCTGCACGCCGACCACTGCATCGACATGTGCGCGTACTTCGTCGCGCGCTACTACCGCCACGACGGCGGCCGCTGCGACCCCATCCCGGTCTACGGCCCCGAAGGCACCGAACACCGTCTGACCACGGCCTACGCCGACACCCCCACCGCCTCCTCCATGAGCGAGGTCTTCGACTTCCACACGGTCAAGCCGTCCACCTTCGACATCGGCCCGTTCACCGTCCACACCGAACGCGTGGCGCACCCGGTCGAGGCGTACGGCATCCGGATCGAGCACGGCGGCAGGTCGCTGACCTACTCCGGCGACACGGGGCTCAGCCCCGCCCTGACCGAACTCGCCCGCGACACCGACCTGTTCCTGTGCGAGGCCGCCTTCACGCACGGCAAGGAGAACATCCCCGACCTGCACCTCAACGGCCGCGAGGCGGGTGAGACCGCGACCCGGGCAGGCGCCCGCCGCCTGGTCCTCACCCACATCCCCCCGTGGACCGACCCCCAGGTCAACCTCGCCGACGCGCGCGCGGTCTTCGACGGCCCGGTGTCCCTGGCGACGCCGAGGCAGTCGTACGAGATCTAGCCCCTACGACACGGCGAAGGCCCCCGGAGCGGTTCAGGGCTCCGGGGGCCTTCGCGTGCGGTACGGCTGTTCCTACGCCTTGGTGAGGTCCTCGACCTCTTCCTCGGGCTCGCGGCCCGGGGTGGGGAGGTTGAACTTGACGATGGCGAAGCGGAAGACGGCGTAGTAAATCGCGCCGAAGACCAGGCCGATCGGGATGATCAGCCAGGGCTTGGTGGCCAGGTTCCAGTTCAGTCCGTAGTCGATGACGCCCGCGGAGAAGGTGAAGCCCGCGTGGACGCCGAGAGCCCAGGTCACCGCCATGGAGACGGCGGTCAGGACCGCGTGGATCGCGTAGAGCACCGGTGCGATGAACATGAACGAGAACTCGATCGGCTCGGTCACACCCGTCACGAAGGAGGTCAGCGCGAGCGAGACCATCATGCCCATCACGGCCTTGCGGCGCTCGGGACGGGCGGAGTGCGCGATCGCGATCGCGGCGGCCGGCAGACCGAACATCATGATGGGGAAGAAGCCCGACATGAACTGTCCGGCGGTCGGGTCCCCGGCGAAGAAGCGGTTCAGGTCACCGTGCACGACGGCACCCGTGGCGTCCTTGAAGTCCCCGAGCTGGAACCAGGAGACCGTGTTCACGAACTGGTGCATGCCGATGGGGATCAACGCACGGTTGATCAGGCCGAACAGTCCCGCACCGACGGCGCCGAGTCCGGTCATCCACTCACCGAAGTCGGAGATGACCTCACCGATCGGCTCCCAGACCAGACCGAAGAAGACGCCCATCAGGGTGCCGACGAAGGCCATGATGATCGGCACCAGACGGCGGCCGTTGAAGAATCCGAGCCAGTCCACCAGCTTGGTGCGGTGGAAGCGCTGCCACAGCACGGCCGAGAGCAGCCCCATGAGGATGCCGCCGAGGACGCCGGGGTTGTTGTAGGTCGCGGCTATGTCCGCGCCGGCCTGGACCTTCGCCTCGGTGACCGGGAACGCCTTGAGGACGTTGCTGTACACCAGGAATCCGACCAGGGCCGCCAGTGCGGTCGAGCCGTCGGCCTTCTTGGCGAAGCCGATGGCGACACCGATGCAGAACAGCATCGGCAGGTTGTCGAAGATCGCGCCACCGGCGGTGGCGAACACGGACGCGACCTTGTCCCAGCCGAAGCCGTCCTTGCCGAACACATCGGGCTGGCCGAACCGGAGCAGCAGCCCCGCCGCCGGCAGCACGGCGATCGGCAGCTGAAGGCTGCGGCCTACCTTTTGCAGGCCCTGGAACAGGCCTGATCCCCACTTCTTCGTGGGCGCCGCCGAGGGCGCGGTGGCGGTGCTCATAACGCTTCCTCCATCGGGTGGTGGTCTACACCACTCAGTGGTGTAGACCTGTTGTACACGATGGGGGCGTTATAAGGAACCCGTCAATTCCGCAACCGGAGGACTACAGCTTGGTGACGTCCTCGACCTCCTCCTCGGGCTCCCGGCCCGGGGTCTTGAGGTCGAACCGCGTGATCGCGAAACGGAAGATCACGTAGTAGAGCGCCGCGAAGCACAGGCCGATCGGGATGATCGCCCAGGGTTTCGTCGCCAGGTTCCAGTTGATGATGTAGTCGATGAGACCGGCCGAGAAGCTGAAGCCGTCGTGCACCCCGAGCCCCCACGTCACTGCCATCGACACGCCCGTCAGCACCGCGTGCACCGCGTACAGCAGCGGCGCGACGAACAGGAACGAGTACTCGATCGGCTCGGTGATCCCCGTCACGAACGAGGTGAGCGCGACCGACAGCATCAGACCGCCGACCTCCTTGCGCCGCTCCGGCCGCGCACAGTGCGTGATCGCCAGCGCCGCCGCCGGCAGCGCGAACATCATGATCGGGAAGAACCCCGAGAGGAACTGCCCCGCATCCGGGTCGCCCGCCAGGAACATGTTGATGTCGCCGTGCACCTCGGTGCCGTCCGGCTTGGTGTACGTCCCGAACTGGAACCAGATCGGCACGTTCAGGAACTGGTGCAGCCCGATCACCAGCAACGCCCGGTTCGCCACCCCGAACAGCCCCGAACCCCACGCCCCCGCGTCCTTCAGCCAGTCGCTGAAGTTCTCCAGCCCGTCACCGATCGGCGGCCACACCCACAGACACAGCGCCGCGAACACGATCGCCACGAACGCCATGATGATCGGCACGAGACGGCGGCCGTTGAAGAAGCCCAGCCAGTCCACCAGCTTGGTGCGGTGGTACCGCTGCCAGAAGAACGCCGTCAGCAGCCCCATCACGATGCCGCCGAACACCCCCGGGTTCTGGTAGGTGAACGCCACCACCGTGTGGTCCACCATCGCCTGGCACCCGATGCCCTGCACGGCCTTCGCCCCGCTCGGACAGTCCTCCGGGAACTGCCTCAACACCGTGAAGTAGACGAGGAATCCGGCCACCGCGGCCAGCGCCGTCGACCCGTCCGCCTTCTTCGCCATCCCGATGGCCACCCCCACGCAGAACAACAGCGGCAGCCCCAGCTGACCGTCGAGCAGCGCCCCGCCCGCCCCCGCCATCACCTTGGAGACGTTCGTCCAGCCCAGCCCGTCGGCCCCGAACACGTCCGGCTGGCCGAGCCGGTTGAGGATGCCCGCGGCCGGCAGTACGGCGATGGGCAGCTGAAGACTGCGACCCATCTTCTGGAGCCCCTGGAACGCCGACTGCCAGCGCCGGCGTGCGGGTGAGATCTCGGTTTCCGAACTCATCAGTTGGCGACCGCCTGTCGGGTGGTGTAGACCAGTCACGGACGATTGCTTGCCGTGACGTCATCTTTCGGCACGAACAGCGCAATCGCCCGCGAAGCTGGGCCAACTGTGCATGAGGAGAACGACATGGCCACCAAGGCAGAGAAGATCGTCGCCGGGCTCGGCGGCATCGACAACATCGACGAGATCGAGGGCTGCATCACCCGACTGCGCACCGAGGTCCACGACGCGGCCCTCGTCGACGAAGCCGCCCTCAAGGCCGCCGGCGCCCACGGCGTCGTCAAGATGGGCACCGCGATCCAGGTCGTCATCGGCACCGACGCCGACCCGATCGCCGCCGAGATCGAGGACATGATGTGAACTGAGCGCGCCGAACGCTCACCCGGGAGGCCGATAGGCTCGGCACCATGTCTCGAATCGACGGCCGCACCCCCGAACAACTCCGCCCGGTCACCATCGAACGCGGCTGGAGCAAGCACGCCGAGGGCTCCGTCCTCGTCTCCTTCGGCGACACGAGGGTCCTCTGCACCGCCTCCGTCACCGAAGGCGTCCCTCGCTGGCGCAAGGGCAGCGGCGAGGGCTGGGTGACCGCCGAGTACTCCATGCTGCCCCGCGCCACCAACACCCGAGGCGACCGCGAGTCCGTCCGCGGCAAGATCGGCGGCCGCACGCACGAGATCAGCCGCCTCATCGGCCGCTCCCTGCGCGCGGTCATCGACTACAAGGCACTCGGCGAGAACACGATCGTCCTCGACTGCGACGTCCTCCAGGCCGACGGCGGCACCCGCACCGCCGCCATCACCGGCGCCTACGTCGCCCTCGCCGACGCCGTCGCCTGGGCCCAGTCCAAGAAGCTCGTCAAGGCCGGCCGCAAGCCGCTCACCGGCACCGTCTCCGCCGTCTCCGTCGGCATCGTCGGCGGCGTCCCCCTCCTCGACCTGCGCTACGAGGAGGACGTGAAGGCCGACACCGACATGAACGTCGTCTGCACCGGCGACGGCCGCTTCGTCGAGGTCCAGGGCACCGCCGAGGCCGAACCCTTCGCCCGCGACGAGCTCAACTCCCTCCTCGACCTCGCCGTCCTCGGCTGCTCCGAACTCGCCGCCCTGCAGAGCAAGGCGCTTGATACGGTCCTCGAAAGGTAAAGGGACCGCCAAGGACAGTGGCCGGCGCGCGCAACCCGACCGGCCGCCCCGGCGTCTTCGGGGGTACGGGCGCCCGCTGTGCACAACGGGCGCCCGGCCAGTCGACGGGGGCCTCCCAAGGCCTGCCACAGGGAGGGAACAGATCCATGGCCGCGAGCCGACGCCGCCGTAGTCGCCGTATCACCATCGCCGCCGCGGTGGCCGCCGCAGTACTCACCACCGGCCTCACCACCGGCTGCGACGCCGTCAGCAAGGCCCTGGACTGCGTCCAGACCGCCGAGGCCGTCGCCGACAGCGTCACCGACCTCCAGCAGGCCGTGGAGAACGCGTCGAACGACCCCACCCAGATCGACGAGGCCCTCGCCTCCATCGACCAGAACCTCGACGAGATCGGCGACAAGACCGACAACGCCGACGTCAACAAGGCGGTCGACGACCTGAACACGGCCGTCACCAACGTCCGCACCGCGGTGAAGAACGGCGACGAGACCCCCGACCTCAGCCCCGTCACCGACGCGGCCGGCGAACTGACCAAGGTCTGCACGCCGTAATACTGGTGGGCATGACGCGCCTGATCCTCGCCACCCGCAACGCCGGAAAAGTCACCGAACTCCACGCGATCCTCGCCGACGCAGGTCTGCCGTTCGACCTCGTCGGCGCGGACGCGTACCCCGAGATCCCCGACGTCAAGGAAACAGGCGTCACCTTCGCCGAGAACGCCCTGCTCAAGGCCCACACCCTGGCCCGGGCGACGGGCCTGCCCGCCGTGGCCGACGACTCGGGCCTCTGCGTGGACGTCCTGGGCGGCGCCCCCGGCATCTTCTCGGCCCGCTGGTCGGGCCGGCACGGAGACGACAAGGCCAACCTCGACCTGCTCCTGGCCCAGCTCTCCGACATCGCCGACGAACACCGCGCCGCCCACTTCGCCTGCGCCGCGGCCCTCGCCCTGCCGGACGGCACGGAGAGGGTCGTCGAGGGCCGCCTGAACGGCACCCTCCGCCACACCCCGACCGGCACGAACGGCTTCGGCTACGACCCGATCCTCCAGCCGGACGGCGAGACGAGGACCTGCGCGGAGCTGTCAGCAGAGGAGAAGAACGCGATCAGCCACCGGGGGAGGGCGTTCAGGGCACTGGTGCCGGTGGTACGGGAGCTGTTGGGCTGAGCTTGCGAAGATGCCCTGCACCTTCGCTTGAAGATGCAGGGCACTTGTACGCCCGGTCGGATTCGAACCGACAGACACAACCACCTAAAGATTGCCGCTCAGCCATTGGCGTACGGGCGCCTACGATGACTACTTTACTGGCCTACGCCTTCTGACGACGACCCCCTCTGCACCAGGTGCTCGTGGCAGCGTGACAGTTGGGGCACAACAACCGCAGGTTCTCCCGCCGGTCGTCGCTCCAGTCGCCGTTGATGTGATCGACCTCCAGCGTCATCGGTTTGCCGAGCCACTCCGGGCCCGTCCCGCACTCCGCGCAGACCTCGGGCACGCCCACCTCCGACAGCGCCCGGCGGAGCAGGTAAGTTCTGGTCCGCCTGTTGCCCTGATGCCGGACCAGGATGTCCTCGGCGCGCCTGAGCGGTGTGACGCCCGGCCCGCCCCGTCGATGCGCCTGCCCCAGGAAGTGCGAGGTGTCGAGGCCCTCCTCGGCCACCCACTCCCGCAGCAGCGCGCGTTGCCTGCCGTTGTCCGTCCGCCCCAAGGTGCGCAACGCCTCTGCGAGGGAGAGCGACTCGGAGACCGCCGCCCGCAGTTCCTCGGACGAGGGCCGCGGCTGCCTGCCCCGACGGGCGAAGTGGGAGACGTCGATCCCGAAGTGGTCGAAGCGCCGGAACAGGTGGCGGCGGAGTTGGCCGTACGGTCGTGTGCCGAAGAAGGCGATGACCTCGTCGATGTCGGAACATCGCGCGGCGGCTTCGGCCAGCCGCTCCTGCGTGTACCGCACGCTGCTGCTCATGAAGCCCTGCCCTTGCCGCGCCCCCGGTAACTGTCCGTCGTCGAATGGCAGTTGGGGCACAGGAAGCGAAGATTCTCGATGCGGTTGTCGCGCCAGTTGCCGTCGATGTGGTCGACCTCCAGGGGGAGCGGCTGTCCTCGCCAGACCGCTTCCGTGCCGCACATCGCACACCGCTCCGCCGTGCCCACTGTCGTCATCGCCCACCTGAGCCGATCGCTTGGGATACGTCGAGCCCGGTCGGCCGGCTGCTCGACGAGCAAGCCCTCCGGTGTTCGGGGGCGCCAGGCCTTGCCTCGTTGTGTCGGCACCTGAAAGTGCGAGATGTCGATGCCGTACGCCTTGATCCGGCGGCTGATGTGGGTGTGGTGGCCACCGACGACCTCAAGCCCGAGATGCCGCAGCACTTCGCACATGTTCGTCGAGGTCGAGACCGCTTCCTGGAGGATCTCCCGCGTCCACTTCACCCCTTCCCGCTCGAAGTGGGAGACATCGACCCCAAGCTTCTTCATCCGCGCGAGGACGTACCGCCGCGTCGAACTCCGAGGGTCCACCCCCAGCCTCCCCAACGCCTCCGACAACGTCCGAGCCCCCCGAGCCGCCGCCTCCAGCCGCTCCCTGGTGTACGCACTGGCCCCCACCGGACCCCCTTCGTCCTCGGTCACACGTTCGCGACCTCGTACGGAGTAACGAACCGCTTATCGGACAGTCACGCCCGAAACGGGAAGCGGCCCGCGCCGGTATTCCGGTGCGGGCCGTTCAGCAGGGGAAGCGGGGAGGTTCAGATGCCCAGGTCCTTGATGATCTTCGCCACGTGGCCCGTCGCCCGGACGTTGTACAGGGCGCGCTCGACCTTGCCCTCCTCGTCCACGACGATCGTGGAGCGGATGACGCCCATGTAGGTCTTGCCGTAGTTCTTCTTCTCGCCGTAGGCGCCGTAGGCCTCGGTCACCGTCTTCTCCGGGTCGGCGAGGAGGGTGACCTTCAGGGACTCCTTCTCGCGGAACTTCGCCAGCTTCTCCGGGGCGTCGGGGGAGATGCCGATGACGTCGTAGCCCGCGCCGGCCAGCACCTCCAGGTTGTCGGTGAAGTCGCAGGCCTGCTTCGTGCAGCCGGGGGTCAGGGCGGCCGGGTAGAAGTAGACGATGACCTTGCGGCCCTTGTGGGCGGAGAGGGACACGTCGTTGCCGTCGGCGTCGGGCAGGGTGAAGGCGGGGGCCACGTCCCCGGGCTGGAGTCGCTCGCTCATTGGGTCAGCGTAACCGGGGGTCCTGACAGTGCGGTCGCGGGCGGAACTGACAGACTGTCCAGGACAAGTAGCAGCGACCCCGGAGGCTCTACCGTGGCGGACACGTCGGACATCAGAACCCCGGCGCAGATCGAGGCGGACATCAAGCGCCGCCGCGAGGTGCTGGCAGACACGCTCGACGAGATCGGAGTGCGGGTGCACCCGAAGACGATCGTCGGCGACGCCAAGGCCAAAGTCGTCTCCAACATCGACCACACGCTCGGGCGGGCGTACGTCTCCGTGAACAAGGCCGTGACGGACGTGAAGGCCCAGTTCGTGGACGAGGACGGCGCTCCCCGGCTGGAGCGCGTCCTGCCCGTCGCCCTCGTCGCCGTGGGACTCGTGGGGCTGCTCGCCCTGGGAACCCGGCGCCGCAAGGGCTGACCCGGCCGCGTACACGGGCGTCGAGGACAGGTAGGTTCAGTGGCGTGAGCGCCAAGAGAAACGACACCCCGAACGACAAGCTGCCCATCCGGATGCTGCACGACCGCGTGCTCGTGCGGCAGGAGAGCGGTGAGGGCGAGCGGCGGTCCGGTGGCGGCATCCTCATTCCCGCCACCGCGGCCGTCGGACGCCGGCTGGCCTGGGCCGAGGTCGTCGCCGTGGGTCAGAACGTACGGACGGTGGAGCCGGGCGACCGGGTGCTGTACGACCCCGAGGACCGGGCCGAGGTCGAGGTCCGCGGGACGGGTTACGTCCTGATGCGGGAGCGTGATCTGCACGCCGTGGCGGCCGACCGGTTCGAGGGATCCGAGGACTCGACGGGTCTGTACCTCTAGTTCCACGGCCGAGAAGGGCCGGTGACCATCGTCACCGGCCCTTTTCGTCGTTTCCTTGCTACCTTCGAAGGAGCCCGACGAGACGCGCCGTACCGGGACAGGAAAAGACGACGCACCCCGTTCAGTCGTCTGTCCCGGAGGTGTCCGTCATGGCCTGGGTTCTGCTCGTCGTCGCCGGTCTGCTGGAGGTCGGCTGGTCGATCGGCATGAAGTACACGGACGGTTTCACCCGGCTCGTGCCCAGCGTTCTCACGGGGGCCGGAATCGTCGCCAGCATGGTCCTGCTGTCGTACGCCGCGAAATCCCTTCCCATCGGTACCGCCTACGGCGTCTGGGTGGGGATCGGGGCGGCCGGGGCGGCGGTGCTCGGCATGCTGGTGCTGGGGGAGCCGGTCACCGCCGCTCGGATCTTCTTCGTGTGTCTGCTGCTCGTCGCCGTGGTGGGGCTGAAGGCGACCTCGGGTCACTGAGGCGCGGTCACTCCCGGCGGCTCGTGGACAGCAGGTTCTCGCCGCCCGTCGCCCCGCCGCTGGGTGAGTCCCCGCCGGTGCCTCCGGTCGGGTCGCCGGTGGTGGTGCCGTCGGTCGTGCCTCCGGTGTCCCCACCCGTCGTGGTGCCGCCGTCGGTCGTGCCGCCGGTGTCGCCGCCCGTCGTCGTGCCGCCGTCGGTCGTGGTGCCGCCGTTGTCCTGACCCTGGGTCGGTCCCTGGGACTGGCCCTCGGTCTGCCCTTCGGTCTGGCCCTCGGTGTCCTGGCCACCGGTGGTGTCGCCCGTGCCGCCGTCGTCCTGGCCGCCCGTGGTCGGGTCGACGGGGGCCTGGCTGCTCGGCGCCTGCACCTCGGCGCCCTCCTGGAGCTGGAGGTCGAACTCGCTCACCGGCTTCCCCTTGAGGGCGGCCTTGGTGTACTGCGCCCAGATCTCGGCGGGCGGTCCGCCGCCGTTGACGCGCTCCAGGCCCATCGCGCCGTACAGCGACTTGTGCGCGGCGGTCACCGGGTCCTGGCCCATGACCGAGACGACGGTGGCGAGTTCGGGGGTGTAGCCCGCGAACCAGGCGGCCGTGTCCTCCTCGGCGGTGCCGGTCTTGCCCGCGGCGGGGCGGCCGGCGGCCTGGGCGGCGGTGGCGGTGCCGTTCTCGACGACGCTCTGCAGGATCGAGGTGGTGGTGTCGGCGGCCTCGCGGCTGACGGCCTGCTTGGCGCGCTGCTTGGGCAGCTCGACGGTCGCCTCGCCGTCCTTGGTGATCTTGTCGATCATCGTGTACGCGCCGTGCCGGCCGTGGTTGGCGAGGGTGGCGTAGGCCTCCGCCATGTCGAGGACGCTCGCGGTGTTCACGCCGAGCGCGATGGACGGGGACGCCGTGAGGTCCGGGGTGTCGGAGGGGATGCCCAGGTCGATCGCGGTCTGCTTGACCTTGTCGGAGCCGACGTCGACGGCCATCTGCGCGTACACCGAGTTGACGGACTTGTCGGTGGCCGCGCGGACGGTGATCTCGCCGTAGGAGGCCTGGTCCTCGTTCTCGGGGGCGTAGGACCCGCCGTTCCACCCCACGACCGGGCGCTTGTTGGTGCCGTCGTAGTAGGTGTTGGGGGTGATGAGCTGCCCGTCCTGGGTCTCGGAGCGGTTCTCGACGGCGGCGGCGAACACGAGGGGCTTGAAGATGGAGCCGACCTGGAAGTCGCCGCGGGTCGCGCCGTTCGTGTACTGCTTGACGTAGTCGATGCCGCCGTACATCGCGACGACCCTGCCGGTCTTCGGGTCGACGGAGGCGCCGCCCGCGCGGACGTAGTTGTCGACCTTGTTGTTCTTCTTGTCGAGCTTCTTCATCACCTGGTCGTCGACGGCCTTCACGAAGGCGTTCTGCTTGCCCTTGTCGAGGGTGGTGGTGATGCGGTAGCCGCCGGCCTCCAGCTGCTCCTTGGTGAGGATCTTGTTGTCGATGATGTACTGCTCGACCGCGTCCTTGATGTAGCCGCGCTGCCCCGACAGGCCGGTGGAGACGGTCTGCTCCTTCGGCATCGGGAACGTCAGGCCGGTGCGCGCGGACTGTGCCAGCCAGCCCTTCTTGACCATGCCGTCCAGGACGTAGTTCCAGCGGGCCTCGGCGGCGGCCTTGTTCTCGGGGTGCGCGACGACGTCGTACTCGCTCGGGGCGTTGACCAGCGCGGCGAGGTAGGCGGCGTGGGCGGGGTCGAGGTCGACGGCGTCCTTGCCGTAGTAGGCCTGGGCGGCGGCCTGGATGCCGTAGGCGTTGCGGCCGAAGTAGCTGGTGTTGAGGTAGCCCTCGAGGATCTCGTCCTTGGACTTCTCGCGGTCCAGCTTGATCGAGATGAAGAACTCCTTGGCCTTGCGGGTGACCGTCTGCTCCTGGGCCAGGTAGTAGTTCTTCACGTACTGCTGGGTGATCGTCGAGCCGGACTGCTTGCCCTTGCCGGTGGCGGTGTTCCAGCCGGCGCGCAGCATGGCCTTGGGGTCGATCGCGGACTCGGTGTAGAAGTCGCGGTCCTCGGCGGCCAGCACGGCGTGCTGGGCGTCCTTGGAGACCTGCGAGAGGGAGACGTTCTCGCGGTTGACCTCGCCGTCGCGGGCGAGCTGGCTGCCGTCGGCGTAGAGGTAGACGTTGGACTGCTTGGTAGCGAGGGCGTTGGCCGGCGGGATCTTGACCATGGAGTAGCCGAGGTAGAACAGCCCGGCCAGGAGCAGCAGCCCGAGGACGAAGGTGCCCAGCACCATGCGCCAGGTCGGGATCAGCCGTCGCCAGCCGGTGCGCCTGGGCCGCTTGGCCTTCTTCTTCCCGTCGGGCTCTTCAGCCGCCTGTGGGTTGCTGGGTGCCCAGCCCTCGGTCGGCTGCTGCGGCTGGTCGCTCATCTCGTGCACGGACTCCTGTTTCGCGTCGTACGTTCCCGTACGACCTCGTACGCCTTCTGCGTCCCCTGTTGAAGACTCTCGTACCCTGCGTTCCGTTCCCGGATATGGCGCGCGTCTCGCCCGGAAAATGAGTGGCCCGCCCCGTCACCTGCGCACTAGGCTCCTGCGCTTCGGTGCCGGTGGGCCGAGGAGGGCTGTGAAGGTGGGTTCCTGGCGGTTGTACGCGGCCGTCGCGGCAGGGGGATTCAGACGATACGCGACATATCGCGCGGCCACGTTCGCGGGGGTGTTCACCAACACCGTTTTCGGTGTGATTCTCGTCTACACGTATCTCGCGCTGTGGGACGAGAAGCCCCATCTGGGGGGCTACGACCAGGCGCAGGCGGTCACCTACGTATGGCTGGGCCAGTGTCTCTACTCGACGCTGGCCATCCAGGGCGGCGGCGCCGAGAAGGACGTGATCGAGCGGATCCGCACGGGGGAGATCGCGGTCGACCTGTACCGTCCCGCCGACCTCCAACTGTGGTGGCTGGCGAGCGACTTGGGACGCTCGCTGTTCCAGCTGCTGGGGCGCGGGGTGATCCCCTTCGCCTTCGGGGCGCTGTTCTTCCCGATGGCGCTGCCCACCGACGTCACGTCCTGGGCGGCCCTGTTCGTGGCACTGCTGCTGGCGATGGTCGTCAGCTTCGGGATCCGCTACCTCGCGGCGCTGAGCGTGTTCTGGCTGATGGACGGCATGGGCATCATGCAGGCCGTGATGATCACGGGTGTCTTCTGCTCGGGCATCGTGTTCCCGCTGAACGCCTTCCCCGGGGTGCTGGGCGACATCGTGCGGGCGCTGCCGTGGTCGGCGCAGCTCCAGGTGCCGGCGGACGTGCTGATGGGGGAGACCGATCCGCTCGGCGCGTACGCCTTCCAGGCGACGTGGGCGGTGGTGCTGCTGGGGTCCGGGCGGCTGCTGCAGTCGGCGGCGACCCGTCGGGTGGTGGTGCAGGGTGGCTGAGACGTCCCGCCTGACCGAGGGGGTGCGGGCCTACTGGCTGATCGCCAGGATGTGGGTGCGGTCCGCGATGACCTACCGCACCTCCTTCGTCGTCACGATGTGCGGCAACCTGCTGATGACCGGCCTGGACTTCGTCGGGATCCTGCTGATGTTCTCGCAGGTCGACTCGCTCGGCGGCTGGGGCCTGCCCGAGATCGCCTTCCTCTACGGCCTCTCGGTGACCGCCTTCGGCATCGCGGACCTGGTGCTCGGCTCGATGGACGTGCTGGGTTCCCGGATCCGGGACGGGTCCTTCGACATCCTGCTGGTGCGGCCGGCGCCGGTGCTCGCGCAGATCGGCGCGGACCGTTTCGCGGTGCGCCGGCTGGGCCGGATCACGCAGGGAGCGGTGGTGCTGGTGTGGGCGCTGGCCTCGGTGGACGTCGACTGGAGCGCGGCGAAGGTGCTGCTGGTGCCGGTGATGGTGATCAGCGGCGCGGCGATCTTCTGCGCGGTGTTCGTGGCGGGCGCGGCCTTCCAGATCTTCGCGCAGGACGCCTCCGAGGTGCAGAACGCGTTCACGTACGGCGGTACGACCCTGCTCCAGTACCCGCCGACCGTGTTCGGGAAGGACCTGGTGCGCGGGGTGACGTTCGTGCTGCCGCTGGCCTTCGTGAACTGGGTGCCGGCCTCCTATGTGCTGGGGCGGCCGTACCCGCTGGATCTGCCGCAGTGGGCGGCCTTCGCGCCGCCGCTGGTGGCGGTGGCGTGCGGCGCGCTGGCCGGTCTGGCGTGGCGCGCGGGGCTCGGGTCGTATCGGAGTACGGGGAGTTAGAGGTGGACGTGGCGGTGGACGCCTTCATCGAACTGGACCGCGTCGAGAAGGTCTTCGACGTGCGCAAGAAGACCGGTTTCCTGAAACGGGAGCGGCGTCAGGTGCGGGCGGTCGACTCGATCTCCTTCACCGTGGCGCGCGGCGAGATGGTCGGGTACATCGGCCCGAACGGCGCCGGGAAGTCGACGACGATCAAGATGCTGACGGGCATCCTGACCCCGTCCGGCGGCCGCCTGCGGGTGGCCGGCATCGACCCGTCGCGCGAGCGCACCCGCCTGGCCCACCGCATCGGGGTCGTCTTCGGCCAGCGGACGACCCTGTGGTGGGACCTCCCGCTGATCGACTCCTACAAGCTGATGCACCGCATGTACCGCATCCCGGACGCCCGTTACCGCGAGAACCTCGACCGCTGTGTCGAACTCCTCGAACTGGCCGACCTGTTGGACGTGCCGGTACGCCAGCTGTCCCTGGGGCAGCGCATGCGGGGCGACATCGCGGCGGCCCTGCTGCACGACCCCGAGGTGCTCTACCTCGACGAGCCGACCATCGGGCTCGACGTGATCTCCAAGGCCAAGGTGCGGGGTTTCCTGCGGGAGTTGAATGCCGAGCGCGGCACGACGGTCCTGCTGACCACGCACGACCTCCAGGACATCGAGCAGCTCTGCTCACGTGTGATGGTCATCGACCACGGGCGCCTGATGTACGACGGTCCGCTCGCCGGCCTCCACGAGGTGGGCGAGAGCGAGCGCACGCTGGTGGTGGACCTGGAGCGGGAGTTGCCGCCGATCGAGGCGGCCCCCGCGCGCGTGGTGAAGGTGGAGGGGCCGCGGCAGTGGCTGGCGTTCCCGGCGCACGAGTCGGCGGCGGCCCTGGTGGCAAGGGTCGCGGCAGAGTACCCGCTGGTGGACCTGTCGGTGCGGGAGCCGGACATCGAGGCGGTGATCGCCAAGATGTACGCGGGAGAAGCGGAGAAAGCGGTGTCGTAGCCGTGGAGTGAGGTAACTCGTAGGCTGCTCGTATGACGGAGGAACTCCCGGAGCTGCGTGCTTCCGACGCCGATCGTGAGCGAGTCGCCGAGGTCCTGCGGGACGCCCTCGCGGAGGGGCGGCTCGACATGGAGGAGTTCGAGGAGCGGCTGGACGCCACGTACCGGGCGCGGACGTACGGCGAGCTCGCCCCGATCACCCGGGACCTGCCGGTCGGCCAGGTGGCCGCTCCCAAGGTCGACATGCAGAAGCGGCCCGAACCGGACGGGAGTTGGGCGTCCCGGATCGTCGGCGGTGAGGGCTCCTCGACGTGGGCCGTGGCCGTGATGTCCGGGTTCCAGCGCCGGGGGCGGTGGACCGTGCCCCGGCGTTTCAACTGCTTCGCCTTCTGGGGCGGCGGGGAGATCGATCTGCGGGACGCGAACTTCGCCGCCGGCGAGGTAGAGATCAACTGCGTCGCGATCATGGGCGGGATGCAGGTGATCGTGCCGCCCGGGGTCGAGGTCGTGGTGCGCGGCATCGGGATCATGGGCGGGTTCGACCAGCGCGAGGAGGGGGTTCCGGGAGAGCCCGGGGCGCCTCGCGTGATCGTGACCGGGTTCGCGTTCTGGGGCGGGGTCGGGGTCGAGCGCAAGCTCAGCAAGGCCGACCGGCAGCGGCTGCGGGAGGAGCGGCGGCAGGAGAGGCTGGAGCGCCGGGAGGTCGCGCGCGAGCTGAGGGAGGGGCGCGGGCGGGGGGAGGGCTGAGCGGTTCGCCGGCCGGTGCGGGTGCGTTGTGGTTTGTCGCGCGGTTCCCCGCGCCCCTGAAGCCCTCACCGGCCCGCGCTCACAAGCGTGCCGCCGTCGAACCCTTCAGGTCGTCCAGGTCGAAGGAGTACGCCATCCGCTCGTACCCCCGGTCATTGGGGTGGAGCCGGTCTCCCGAGTCATAGATCGCGCGGAGGCTGCGGGGGTCGTAGGGGTCCCTCAGCGCCCGGTCGAAGTCGATCACCGCGTCGTAGACCCGGCCCGAACGGATCTCCGCGTTGACCCTCTGGCGGACGCCCTCGCGGGCCTCGGTCCAGGTGGTGCGCTCGCCGACCGGCATGAGGGTCGCGCCGACGACCTTGATGCCGCGCGCGTGGGCCTGGCGGACCAGGTCGCGCAGACCGGCGAGGAGCTTGTCGGGGTCGACGGTGCCCGGCGTGCGGAGGATGTCGTTGATGCCGAGGTCGACGACCACGATCCTGACGTTGGGGCGGTCGAGCACGTCCCGCCGGAAGCGCCGGACGCCGGCCTGGTTCTCCCCGGGGCGGCCCCGGGCGTCGGCGAGGACCCGGTTGCCGCCGATGCCCTCGTTGACGACGCTGTAGCGGGGCAGGTCCCGGCCGGCGGCGAGCGCGGTGCGCAGGCGCCGGTTCAGGAAGTCCGGCCAGCGGGTGTTCGCGTCGGCGGTGGAGTTCTTGCCGTCGGTCAGCGAGTCGCCGAAGGCGACCACCGTGCCGTCGGCCTCACCGCTGAGCACGTCCACCGCGGTGAGGTACCGCCAGTGGTCGACCCGCTCCGTGTACCCCGTCCCGGTCTCGTCCTCGGTGAGGTCGCCGGGACCGGCGTACGAGGTCTGGCGGGCGGTCGGGTGGTAGGTGACCGGGCCGGACAGGACGGGGGAGTAGGTGGTGACGAGGAGGTCGCCGCCGGCCGGGACGGCGAGGGCGACGGCGTCGCTGAGCACCTGCGAGCCGGCGGCGATGACGACCGTGGTGTCCCCGGCGAAGGTGAGCCGCCGCGTGCTCCCCGCCTGGGCCGCGGCGGTCCTCGGACCGGCGGCGAGGGCCAGGGAGGCGTGTGTGACGGTCAGCGCGGACCGGCCGTAGAGATTGGACAGCGTGATGCGGGCACTCGTACCGCCGACGGCGGCGTGCACGACGTTGCGGACGGAGCGGCCGGTCATGCCCTCGTTGCCGGTGCCGGGCTCGGCGCCGACCGGGGAGGCGGACCAGGTGCCGACCCAGACCCCGGCGGAGGCGGGCGCGGCGGAAGGGTGTGCGGGACGGGAGCCGGACAGCGAGGTCCGGTTCGCGGTGCCGGGGTCGGCCGCCACCGAGACGTAGACGGCGGTGGACAGGGCCACGATCAGGGCGACGATCGCGGCGAGCAGGGCGTAACCATGACGCCGAGTCATGTGGTGCTGTTCTCCTAGGGCGATGGGAGCCCGAGGCTCCGATCTGATGAACCCATGATGCGGCATGAACCTGAGGAGTGGCGACGAGACCCCCTGCGGTTCCCCCGTCCGGACCGGCACCGGGAACTCCTGTTCTGTTCCGGGAGTCGGTCAGGAAGGGACAATGTGTGAGGGATCACCGAACGGGTGGAGCGGATGGAACGCACGAAACCTGAGGAAGCGGGACCGTCTGACGCGGAGCGGCAGGCCCCGAGGCGCGGGGCCGTGACCTCCGCGAGCCGGGCCGCCCCCGCGTCGCCCGTGCGCGCGATGAACACCTTCAGCGAGGCGGACCTGGAGAAGCAGCGCGGGGTGCGGCGCATGAAGCTCACCGCGACCGGGCTGCTGCTGTTCGTGGCCGTCGTGTACGTCCTCGCCACCTGGGCGCACAACTCCTGGGCGGGCCCGTGGGCCGGCTATGTCGCCGCGGCCGCCGAGGCCGGCATGGTCGGCGCGCTCGCCGACTGGTTCGCGGTCACCGCGCTCTTCCGCCGCCCCCTCGGCCTGCCCATCCCGCACACCGCGATCATCCCCACCAAGAAGGACCAGCTGGGGGTCTCACTGGGCGAGTTCGTCGGCGAGAACTTCCTCTCCGAGGACGTCGTACGACAGCGGCTGCGTGCCGTCGGGATCGGCAGCCGGCTGGGTGCCTGGCTGGCCGAGCCCGAGCACGCCGACCGGGTCACGGCGGAGCTGTCGGCGGCGCTGCGGGGCGCCCTGACCGTGCTGCGGGACTCCGACGTGCAGGCCGTGGTCGGCGAGGCGATCACCCGGCGGGCCGACGCCCAGGAGATCGCGCCCGGCATCGGCAAGATGCTGGACAAGGTCGTCGCCGACGGCGGGCACCGGCGGGTCGTCGACCTGGTGGTGGCCCGGGCCCACGACTGGCTCGTGCTCCACGACGAGCAGGTCATGGACGCGGTGCAGGGGGGCGCGCCCGGCTGGACCCCGCGGTTCGTCGACAAGAAGGTCGGCGAGCGCGTCTACAAGGAGCTGCTGCGGTTCGTGACCGAGATGCGGGACATGCCCTCCCATCCGGCGCGCGGGGCGCTGGACCGGTTCCTGACGGACTTCGCCTCCGACCTCCAGTCCGACACGGACACGCGTGCGCGGGTCGAGCGGCTCAAGGGCGAGGTGCTGGGGCGCGGCGAGGTGCAGGACCTGATCGCCTCCGCCTGGACCGCCGTACGGTCGATGATCGTCTCCGCCGCCGAGGACGAGCGCAGTGAACTGCGGCTGCGGGTGCGGGCGTCACTGCTGTCGCTGGGGGCGCGGATGGCCGTCGACCCCAAGGTGCAGGCGAAGGTCGACGGCTGGGTGGAGGGGGCCGCGGTGTACGTGGTCACCACCTACCGGCGGGAGATCACCTCCCTGATCACCGACACCGTGGCCGGGTGGGACGCCGAGCACACCACGCGGAAGATCGAGGCGCACATCGGCCGCGACCTGCAGTTCATCCGGATCAACGGCACGGTGGTGGGATCGCTCGCGGGACTGTTGATCTACACGGTGTCGCGGGCGCTGGGGGCGTAGCCGGGCAGGTCGGGGGCACCCGGGTGGGGTTCGTTCGAGGATCGCTCGACGAGGAGGGAGCCCGTCCGTGACCACCGCCCAGGCCGATACCGGCCGCACCGTGACGACCAACATCCCCGCCAGACTCGACCGGCTTCCCTGGTCACGCTGGCACTGGACCATCGTCATCGGACTCGGCACCGTGTGGATCCTCGACGGCCTGGAGGTCACGGTCGTCGGCAACATCGCGAGCCGGCTCTCCGAGCCGGGAAGCGGGCTGTCCATCAGCTCCGGGCAGGTCACCGGGATCGCGGCGGCGCTGTACGTGGCCGGGGCGTGCCTGGGGGCGCTGTTCTGGGGGCGGCTGACGGACAAATGGGGCCGCAAGAAGCTGTTCATGATCACGCTGGCGGTGTATCTGGCGGCCACGGCGCTGACGGCGGTGTCCTTCGAATCCTGGTGGTTCTTTTTGTTCCGGTTCCTGACCGGGTTCGGCATCGGCGGGGAGTACGCGGCGATCAACTCCGCGATCGACGAGCTGATCCCGGCGAAGTACCGGGGCCGCGTCGACCTCATGATCAACGGCAGCTTCTGGCTGGGAGCGGTGGGGGGCTCCCTGCTGTCGATCGTCGCGCTGAACACGGACGTCTTCGCCAAGGACGTGGGCTGGCGGCTGACGTTCGCCCTGGGAGCGGTGCTGGCCCTGGTGATCCTTCTCGTACGGCGCCATGTGCCCGAGAGCCCGCGGTGGCTGCTGATCCACGGGCGGGACGGAGAGGCGGAGCGGATCGTCTCGTCGATCGAGGAGAAGGTGGAGGCGGAGCGGGGATCCGAACTGCCGCGGCCCGAGGGCGAGCTCACGATCCGTCAGCGCCGCAGTGTGACCTTCCTGGAGATCGCGCGGACGGTGTTCTCGGACTACCGGCGCCGCTCGGTGCTGGGGTTCTCGCTGTTCATCGGCCAGGCCTTCCTCTACAACGCGATCACGTTCGGGTTCGGGGCGATCCTCACGACCTTCTTCGACGTGCCGACGGGGGACACCGGGTACTACTTCGCGGTCATCGCGATCGGCAACTTCTGCGGGCCGCTGCTGCTGGGGAAGCTGTTCGACACGGTGGGGCGGCGGGTGATGATCTCGTCGACGTACCTGCTGTCGGGGCTGCTGCTGTTCGGTACGGCTTGGCTGTTCGACCAGGGCTCCCTGAGCGCGGCCACGCTGACGGCGTGCTGGTGCGCGGTGCTGTTCTTCGCGTCGGCGGGGGCGTCGAGCGCCTATCTCACGGTGTCCGAGGTGTTCCCGATGGAGACCCGGGCGATGTCGATCGCCTTCTTCTACGCGCTGGGCACGGCCGCGGGCGGCATCAGCGGACCGCTCCTGTTCGCCGACCTGACGAGCACGGGCAAGGTCGGCGACACGGTCCTGGCCTTCCAGATCGGCGCGGCACTGATGTGCGCGGCGGGCCTGGTGGCGGCGTTCCTGGCGGTACGGGCGGAGCGGCGCTCCCTGGAGGACATCGCGAAGCCGCTCACCGCTACGTGAGCCTCCGGCGGTTGAGCGGGTGCGGGTGCGGGTTCGGTGGGGGCAGGCGTTTTTGCGCAGTTCCCCGCGCCCCTGAAATGCCTGCGGCGGCCCGTTGCTGCCCGGTGGGGGCTCGTGTAGCGCATACGGTCCGGTGGGTGGGTCGGTGCCGGGGTGGGGGGTATCCGTCCTCGGTCCGGCGGCTCGGCCCCTTGATCTGTCCTCTGTGCCGGACGCCGGCCGCTGCGGGCGGACACCCCCCACCCCGTCCCCTGCCCGCCGTACGCGACTGACGGCCCATCGTGGCGCGGGCAACTGCACCCACCCAGGGGCGCGGGGAACTGCGCGACCGGCCCCCACCGGCCCGCAGCCGCCCTACGACCTTCCGTGGCGCGCGGTCCGTCGTGGCGCGGGCGACTGTGCCCACCCAGGGGCGCGGGGAACTGCGCGACCGGCCCCCACCGGCCCGCAGCCGCCCTACGACCTTCCGCGGCGCACGGTCCGTCATGGCGCTGGTGACTGTGCCTACCCAGGGGCGCGGGGAACTGCGCGACCGGCCCCCACCGGCCCGCAGCCGCCTACGACATTCCGCGGCACCCTCATCCGTGCAAGGCTGGCGTCGAAGTCGGGGCCGTGGGAGAAGGAGCCGTGTTCGTGAGCATCCGCAGGATCATGCCCGACGTCCACGTCGAGTCCGGGGACGCCCTGACCGCCAACCGTGACTTCTACGGCCTGCTCGGCTTCGAGGAGGTCATGGACATGGGGTGGGTCGTCACGATGGCGTCGCCCGCGAACCCGACCGCCCAGATCAGCTTCCTCACCGAGGAGCGCACCGCGCCCGTCGTCCCCGACCTGAGCGTGGAGGTCGAGGACGTCGACGCCGTGTACGCGCAGGTCGTGGCGTCGGGCGCGGAGATCGTACGGGAGCTGCGGGACGAGGAGTGGGGCGTACGGCGCTTCTTCGTCCGGGACCCGAACGGCCGGGTGGTGAACGTACTGACGCATCGACCCGGCGGCGACCACTGAGGCCTCTCAGGCGTTGCGGTCCGCCACCGCCCAGGACGCCAGCGCCACCGCGCCCGCCGCACTGAATACTGCGGGCCAGGCGCCCACCTTCTTGGCCAGCGGATGGGACCCGGCGAAGGCGGCCACATACGCGGCGGACAGCGCCCCGGCCGCCTTCCCCCCGGCCCGCTCCCGCCACTGCTGGGCCGCCGCGGCCCCGGCGACGGCCAGCACCGCCCCGCCCAGCTGCCGCTTCCTGGTCCAGCGGGCCACGCCGTAGCCGCCGACGAGCCCGCCCGCCGCCACCAGTGCGCTGGGAACCTTCACCATGTCTGCCTCCTGACGCTCACGACCGGCCTCGCCGATGGCCCGAGGCTAACTCCGGGCGGGATGCGGCCCACGAACCTGAGTCGGGGCTTGTCAAGTTTCCTCGCTCCGAGCTATATAAGAAGGCGTAGGGCATCGCACCGCGGAGTCTGTGGAAAGGAGATGGACTGTGATGCTCATGCGTACCGACCCCTTCCGTGAGTTCGACCGGCTCACGCAGCAGGTTTTCGGTTCCAACGCCCGTCCCGCCGCGATGGCGATGGACGCGTACCGTTCGGGGGACGACTTTGTCGTCCACTTCGACCTCCCCGGTGTCGACCCCGAGTCGATCGACCTGGACGTCGAACGCAACGTCCTGAACATCCGCGCCGAGCGCCGCGTCCCCGCCCCCGAGGGCGCGGAGATGATCGTCGCCGAGCGCCCCACGGGCTCGTTCACCCGGCAGCTCTTCCTCGGCGACACCCTCGACACGGAACGCATCGACGCCTCGTACGACGCCGGTGTCCTCACCCTGCGCATCCCCG
Organism: Streptomyces sp. SAI-135; assembly: GCF_029893805.1. Lineage (NCBI taxonomy): Bacteria > Bacillati > Actinomycetota > Actinomycetes > Kitasatosporales > Streptomycetaceae > Streptomyces > Streptomyces sp. SAI-135. The sequence goes on along the minus strand of NZ_JARXYP010000002.1, from coordinate 3,677,358 downwards.
TGGCCGAGCAGGCCAAGCCGCGCCGCATCCAGATCACGGGCGGCGACAGCGGACGCAAGCAGATCAGCCGCTGACCGCGGCGGCCGAGCAACGTACAACAGTCGCGCCCCCGTGGGCCGGCACGTCCGCCCGCGGGGCGCAACGACCCCCAGGAGACCCGTACATGAGCGCACTCAGCGCGGATCGAGCGACCAGAACGGCACGGTGGAGCGACCTCGTCGACGCCGTGCGGGATGCCGGACAGTACGCGAGCACGGCCGAGGCCGAACAGGTCGTGCGTGTCGTCCTGTCCGCCCTCGGCGGCCATGTCACCGGCGACGAACGTGTCGACCTCGCCCGGGCCCTGCCCGAGGAGGCCGCCAGGCTTGTCGCCTCCCGGATCCCGGTCAACACACCGCTGACGGCACCGGAGTTCGTGGACGCGGTGGCCGGCCGCATCGAGGGTGCGACCCCGGCGACGGCCCGCTGGGACGTCAGCTCGGTCCTGAGCGTGCTGCCGAAGCTGGTGGGCGACGAGCTCGTCGATCGTCTGCTGTCCCGACTCCCCTCCGGCTACGCCCTGCTGTTCGGCAAGGCGGAGCTGGTCCCCGCGGCCTGAGCCGCTCACCCTCCCCGGGGCCCCAGAGCCCCGGGACCTAGCGGGCCCCGCCCTCGCGAGCCTCGGCGCGCAGCCGCAGTTCCGCCGCCCAGGCGGAGGCGATGGCGCAGCCGGCGGCGGCGAGGGCGGAGCCCAGGGCGACGGGATTGACGTACCCGGGGATCGCCCCGGCCGAGTAGCTTCCGCCGCCGTTCATCTCGCAGTCGAAGGAGAGGGGGAGGTAGCTCACCGAGTAGTCCATGACGTGGACGGCCTGATCGTTCCCACGGCACGGAGGCAGCGGCGCGGAGTTCGTGCCGCCGTCCTCCGCCTCCAGGACCGCGCCGGCCAGATGCAGCAGCCCCCAGGCGTACACGGCGAGCGCCACGAACCCCGCCAGCGTGGCGAGGCCCCGCAGACGCCGAATCAGCGCGGACATCCCGGCCCCCCTCACCGCTCGTTCCCGGGTCCGCCGAGTTCAGCAGCACGGCGCGCGAACGGCTGTGGTGGAGCCCACAGTTCCGGCAACTGGCCTGTCACAGCCCACGCCGGAGAAGGGCCGGCCGGCGCGGAAAACGGCTGGCGCGGACCGCACGTGCGGGCCAGCCTTCCCTCAGACACACAACCGAGTCGAGGGGGCCAAGGTGACGTACGAACGCACACGGGCCGGCCGGGAACGCCTCCGACCAGAGCACTCATGACCGGCGCCGACGGCACCGGCCGCCCCCTCCTCTACCTCGACGTCGACGGCCCCCTCAACCCCTACGCCGCCAAGCCCCAGCGCCGCCCCGAGGGGTACACCACCCACCGCATGAAGCCCGAGGGCTGGATCGCCCAGCACCCCGGCCTGCCCCCGTCCGCCGTCCGACCCCTCCGCGTCTGGCTCAACCCCGGCCACGGGCCCGCGCTGCTGGCCCTGACGGACCGCTACGACCTCGTCTGGGCGACCACGTGGCGCCAGGAGGCGAACACCTTCATCGCCCCGGTCCTCGGCCTCCCGGCCCTCCCCGTCGTCGACTGGCCCACGACCCTCGCCCCCGGCCCGAACGGCACCTTCTGGAAGACCCGCCACCTCGTCACCCACGCCGACGGCCGCCCTTTCGCCTGGCTCGACGACGAACTCGACGACGCTGACCGCCAGTTCGTGGCCGCCCACCATGCCGGGCCGGCCCTGCTGCACCGGGTCGACCCCCGAATCGGCCTCCGGGAGGCGGACTTCACCGAACTCGCGGCTTTCGCCGACCGTCTGTGACAGCGGGCAGCCGCATCACACCTCGTCGAGCAGTGCCGCGAGGCCGTGGTCGAGGTCCGGGCCCAGGTCCTCGGTGCCGGGCTCGACGACGTCGTAGGAGCGCAGCAGGAAGCGGCGGAGGGCGGCCGTGCCGAAGCGGATCACGGCGAGGCCGAGCGGCGAGTGGAACTCGATGACGGTCCGGGCCCATCCGCACGGCCGTATCCGCACGTCCCCCTCGCCGGCGGGGGCCTGAAGGCCCTCCTCCAGCAGCGCCCGCCCGAACACCCAGGTCACGCCCTCGCCGTCGGCCGAGATGTGCGCGGGGAAGTCGATGTGGACGGCGAACGGCTCGTCACAGTGGTAGCGCAGCGTGGGGCGCACGGGGAGTTCGGGGTGGTCGGGGGTGATCAGACGGGCGCGGACGGTCTGGCGCAGCTGGGTGAGGCGCATGGGTGACGGTCTCCGTCTCGGGCGGGGCGTGGGGCTCGGTGCTGTCGGGTCCATTGCCTTCTCGAGTGGCCGGAGTACGGCTTGATTACGCCCCTACAGGAGCCTGTGATCTGAATCACGGCCGGAACTGAATGATTGAAAGTTCTGTCATCTACGCTGACCGACCCGTCCGCACCCCCACCCGCCGGGAACTGGAGCGTTCCTGCATGACCGACCGACCGGCCAGAGTGCCCGCCCGGACGTCCTCCGCCGCGACCGCCGCCACCGCCGCGTACGTGCGGGTCTACGAGGAGGAGCAGCCGCGCCTCGTCGCGTACGCCCGCTCGCTCACCCGCAACAGCTGGGCGGCCGAAGACCTCGTCGCCGAGGCGCACTTCCGCGTGTGGCGGCGGCTGTCCGCGGGGCACGAGATCGACAACGTCCCGGCGTACCTGAGGACGACCGTCCGCCACCTCGCCTCCTCCGTCGCGAGCGCCACGCACGAGACCCCGCGCGACCCGCAGGTCCCGGAGCAGGCGACGGCCGGACACGTGGCCGACCCGGCCGAACAGGTCTCCGCCACCGACCTGTTGGTGCGTGTCCTCGGCGAACTCCCCGAACGCTGGGTGCGGGCCCTGTGGCTCGCCGACGCCGAGGGCCAGCCGCTGGAGACCGTGGGCCGGCAGATCGGCGCCAAGCAGGGCGCGACGGCCGTCCTCCTGCACCGGGCGCGCGAGGGCATGCGCCAGGCGTTCCTGCGCTCGCAGACCGAGCCGCCCGAGGATCCCGCGTGCGAGGTCCACTGGGTCCGGATGCCGGCCTACGTCCGTGGCAACGCCACCCCGCGCCAGTCCGAGCGCCTCCTTGCCCACGTCGACACCTGCGACGGGTGCCGCGGGCGCCTCGCTGTCCTGATCCGCGCCAACGACCGGCTGCCCGCACTCGTCGGCCCCGCGCTGCTGGTCTTCGCGGTGGGCGGTGGAACGGGGAAGTTCCTGGCATCGCTCACGGCGTCTTCCGTGGGCTCCGCTTCCGTGACCGGCCAGGGCCTTCTTCGTACGGTCCGTGCGGCGGGCCCCAGGACTAAGGCCGCCCTCGCCTCCGGTACGGCGGCCGCGACGGCGGCGGTGGTGGCCGTACTGGCCCTCGGCATGAACGATTCCCCCGCGACGCTGACTTCGCCGGGCAGGACACCGGTGGCGCAGGCGCCGGTGGCGGGGCCGTCGGCGGGGGCGGTGGGGGAGGGAGAGGGGCCGGGGGGTGCCCTGCCGGTCGAGGTCGACCGAGGGAGGGACCGGGAGCGGGATCGGGAGCGGAATCGGGATCGGACTCGGGGTGACGCGGTCGGGGTGGTGGTCACCGGGGAGTTCGGGGGCGGTTCGGGCAGCGTCGAGGAGGGCGGTGTCGTCGGAGCTCCGGAAGCGCCGGATCCGGGCCCCGGCCCGGTGCAGCCTGAGCCGGCTGTGCCTGAGCCGGTTGTGCCCGACCCCGAGCCCGGTCCAGCGGACCCCGCGCCGGGGGGCGAGGAGCCGGAGCCGCCCGCCGAGCCGACGCCGGCCCCGCCCAAGGAACATCAGCCCGAGCCCAAGCCCGGCCCCGAGAAGCCGGAGCCCGGTACGCCGGGGGACGGGACGCCCGTACCGCAACCGCCGGGGCCACCGCAGCCGCCGGAGACGCCGGACCCGCAACCCGATCCCACCCCTCCCCCCACAGGCGACGACTGCGGACGAGGCCCCTCCCCCGAGCACCCGGCCCATGGCCACGGCCACGGCCACGGACCCCGGAACTTCCGCCACCTGCAAGGGAGTTGAACCGGCGTATATAGAGCCGACGTGCGCCCCGCCGGTCAGGCGCCCGGGGCCGTCCGAGAGGAGTGCCCGTGCGAGAGAACGGCTCCCGCGCCGAGGGGATCGACACCAGCAGGCCACACCCCGCACGGATCTACGACTACCTGCTCGGCGGCAAGGACCACTACGAGGTCGACCGCCGCGCCGGCGAACAACTCGTCGCGGCGGCCCCGGAGGCGCGGATCGGCGTACGGGCCAACCGGGCCTTCCTGCTCCGGGCCGTCCGACACGTCGTCGGTACCGGCGTCCGCCAGATCCTGGACATCGGCACCGGCCTGCCCACCTCGCCGAACGTCCACGAGACGGCCCTGGAGGCGGCGCCGGACATCCGTATCGCCTACGTCGACAACGACCCGATCGTGCACACCCACGCGGCCGCCCTGCTCGCCGATGACGACACGACGGGCATCGTCCTGGCCGACCTGCGCGACCCGCGGGCGATCCTGGACGCCCCCGGCGTACGAGCCGTCATCGACTTCGACGAACCGGTGGCCCTGCTCCTGGTCGCCGTCCTCCACTTCCTCACCGACGCCGACAAGCCGCGGGAGATCATCGCCACCCTGCGGGACGCCCTGGCCCCCGGCAGCCACCTGATCCTCTCCCACGCCACCGGCGACTTCGCCGACCGCAGCGGGGCGGCGGCCGTCTACAGCGAGGCCACGGCCTCCATGAACCTGCGCACCCGCACCGAGATCGAGGGCTTCTTCGACGGCTTCGAGCTGATCGATCCCGGCGTGGCGCAGGTCCCGTACTGGCGCCCGGACGCACCCCCGCCGCCCCGCTCGCACGAGATCGGCTTCTACGGCGGGGTGGCCCGCAAGCCCGGCTGAGACCTCAGTTCTGGTACGGCTGCTGCGGGGCCTGACCGCCGTACACCTGACCGCTCTGCCCGCCACCGGCGGCGGCCTGCGCCTGCAACTGCTCCGCCTCGTCCGCGCTCACCTTGTTCTCCGCGCCGCAGAAGGTGCACTGCGTCGCGTACTTGGTGGAGATCGGGAACAGCGGCACGAAGAACAACGTGAACTTCGTGACCCGCTTGCGCAGGGTGTGCGCGGCCGGGTTCCCGCACCGCCCGCACACCAGGGTGAGTATCGCGAGCTGGTACAGGTACCCCTTGGTGCCGAAGAGGATGAGCATGGTGCCGCCTTCCGGGATCGGTGCTTGAGAGGCAGTATCCCCGCACCGGGTGCCCGCACCGAGCGGCGATCACCTTTCGCCGGGCCGGCTCAGGGACTCCAGGCGGCTCAGCGACTCCATGGCCTCGCGTTCGATGCGCGCCAGCTCGTGCAGAGCCCCGCCCGCCGCTACGAGGAACCGGTCCTCCCCAGACTCGCCGGCACTCGTGATCAGCGCCGCGACCTCGGTCCACAGGGTGGCGGCCTCGGCGTACAACCGGTGGCCGGTCCGCAGATGATCACTGTCGACGAATCCGGCGCATTCCGCGAGAAAATCGCGATAGAGGTTACGGAACAGGGCACCGCCCGTACCGCCCCTCTCCATCAGCAGCGCGGCCTGCGGCAGATCCCGCCCCGGGTCGGCACTCCGCCGGAGCCACGTGCGTACGGCCTTGCCGGCCTTGTCGATGCCGCGGTGCCCCAGGTTGGCGATGGGCGGGGTGAGGAAGGCGTGCGCGCAGGCGGTGATGGCGGGGACGACGGTCTGCGCGGGATTCCGCTCAGGAGTGGGCAGGTCGGGGGCCGCGGTGAGGGTGAAGGACCGATGCCTGGCGGTCATGGGCCCCCGCGCGGCCCGAGCCTCGGCCAGACTGCCCAGACTGGTCGTCACGGCACCGCCCTGCTGCTCGGTGTCCACGAGAAGGGCGGCTTCGTCGTCGTAGCCGTACAGGGCGACGACATGCCCCCCGAAGTGCACCTTCGCCGTGAAGTACTCCAGGTGGAAACTGTCCAGCTGCAACCCCACGGGCCGACCGGCCTCGATGTCCTCCACGACATGCGCCCACGCCTTACGAGGCGAGGCCGTCTCCCGCACCCGCAGGTCGAGCCCGAGCACATCAGCCAGATTCCTGCTCAACTCGAACGGCTTCACCCGCCCCCCGAGGAACGGAAACCCCATGCTCCTGCTGTCCCAGTAGATGAAGGACAGCCCCTGCCCCAGTCCGAACAGCATGGGCTCGGAGAGATCGATCCCTTCATGACGCAGGAGCACACCGAGGGCGGTGGTCTCGCAGTGCTGCATGCCGCGGGGGTCGATGCCTTTCAGGGTGGTCACGCGGGGTTCTCCTGGTGGGCTGGGCGGCCTGGTACGGGGTTCGTTCGCGTACGGCTCCCTCACGGCCGTCTCTTCCTAGAACCCCTCGGGAGGGGTGCGACGCACTCCCGCCAGGAAATTGCGCCAGGCCCCCACTGATATGACCAGGTAGGGGTCTTCAGGGGCTTTCGAATCTCGTACGAGGATCTCCGGCTGCACGATGGCGGCCTCCACACACTCGGTTCCGCTGCCTCCGCTGTAGGAGGACTTGAACCACGCGTGCTTCGGTGCCTTCGTCATCAAAGCTCCTTGCTTATACGGCGGATGACCGCCGCCGAGGACTCAAGGTCGAGCGCCTGTGCACTGAGGTACTCGAACGCCAACCTATAACGCTCCAGTTCCCGTTGCTTCTCCATGAAGAGGCCGCCACCGAGCAAGTCGACGTAGACCACGTCCAGTTCGGGTGCTGGCCCGCGCAGGACGGCGAAGCTGCCCACGGAGGCGGCGTGCGCTCCCGAGGAAAAGGGGAGTACCTGGACAGTGACGTGTGGTCGTTGCGCCATCGTGAGTAGGTGCTGAAGCTGGTCATGCATGACCTCGTGGCCGCCTACCCTGCGCCGCAGCGCCGCCTCATCGACCACACACCAGAGCAGCGGGGGCTCTTCTCGTTCGAGGAGTTCCTGCCTCTTCATGCGGATGTCGACCATGTGCTGCACTTCGCGCTCGGGGCACTGGACTTCCGAAGCCCGGTGGACGGCTTCCGCGTAGGCACGGGTCTGCAGGAGACCGGGCACGTACATGCAGGCGTAGTGGTCCTCGCGTACGACTTCGTCCTCGAGCGTGAGCATGAGGTTCATCGACTCGGGGATGGGGTCGTCGAGGGAACGCCACCAGCCTTGGATCTTGGCGCCCTTCGCGAGCTCTACGAGGGCGAGACGTTCCTCATCCGAAGCGCCGTACTCACGGCAGAGAGCGTCAACCGCTGGCCACTTGACGCTCCCTTCCTTCGTTTCGTAGCGGCTCAGGGTCGCCTTCGAGATGCCGACGCTGGTGCCTGCCTCTTCGAGGGTCAACCCCCTTTCGCTCTCGGAGGCGGCGGAGGTCGGCGCCGAGTTGGCGCCTTCGGGTCGTGGGTCCAACTGCCATTACTGCGGCCCTTCGTGTCGATCCGACAGATCGTCCTGGTTGTCCCGAGGGGACGGCAAGGTGGCGCGCGCCGGGGGCGCTCGTCGTCTACCTACACCACCAGTGATGCGAAATGAGAGTTCCATTTTGAGAGTTGCAGTGCAACTCTCTGTGTGCGGGTGGTCGCACCCGGCAACTTCGCTCGACGCAATGAGGTGTTGATGGATGGACTGCATCGCTGGTGTCCCAAGGAAGCCCTGGAGCCTTCCGTTCACCGCGGAAGCGCGGGAGATTGCGGCGCTTCGGCGGATCATGCGGCTGCACCTGGGGCTGTGGGGCCTCCACGGTGTCATCGCCGACGCTCAGCTGTGTGTCACCGAGCTCGTGTCGAACGTCATCAGCCACGTGGGCGTCGGTACTCCCGCCACCCTCGTCGTGTCCATGAGTGGCCCCCGCCTACGGATCGAGGTCCACGACTCCGACACCCGCGCCCTGCCAGTACTGCTCGATGCCAGTCTGGATGCTGAGTCCGGCAGGGGAATGGCCCTGGTCACCGCTGTCACGGACCGTTGGGGTGTTCAGTTGCGGGCCGATCAGAAGGTCACTTGGTGTGAGCTGCCCACAGGGTTGCCTTCAGTCGAGAGGCATACCGGTGGCTCAGGTGAAGCGCGCGGAAGCTGAATAGTGGCGGAGGACTATCGGTGCCTCGACGGGTAGTCCTCCAGCGCCGTGACTTCTAACCCGCAGCAATAGCCGAGTACGACCAGACGTCCGCAGGCAACTCATGATGCAGTTGCCAGGTGATGGCCATGGGTTTGCTGCCCTCGTGCCGGACATAGGTTGCAGGGCCGAGCAGCATCCACGGCTGGGCTTTGCCGATGTCCGTGTCCTTGTAGCGGCGCATGAACAACAGCACATGGCTACCGCGTTGGACGTGCTCTTGGTAGCGCAGGCCCGTGGGCGAGGTCTCTGCCGTGGTGCTCTGTGACTCCCAGTGGAAGAAAGAGGGGCTCAGCGCGTAGTCCTTGTACCTGACCGTGGGGGAGAAGTCCTTCTCGTTCTTCTCAAGAGTGATCAGCAGGGCGTCGGTCTGGTTGGGCTGGTCCCACAGGACGCCCTGGGCAAACGAGCCGGGCATCTGCCCGTTGAGGCGAGCGACTCCGAGTGCGGCCAGGATCTCCGAGCGGTTGTAGGCACTGTGGATCTTCAAGGGGATGTGCGCGTGGGGGCCGTCGAGCGGGAGGGGGAAGTGGTCGGCCTGGCCCATCACGTAGTCGAGTACCTGCCGCAGTTCGCTTCGAAGAGCTCGCTGCTCACGGAGGGATTCAAGGCCTTGTGTGTAGGAGTCGAAGCCGCCGGCCTTGTCCCAAAGATTGAAGAAGAGCATGCGGGCGTACGTCTTGTCTCTCGGATCCAGGTCCTCGTACGTCGGGGTGTCATCCCTGAGCAGGCGGGTGTATGCCTCAGCGCGCTCTAGGTCATCGACATGCAGAAAAGCATGCACGCGCTTCAAGAGGTCTTCCTCGCCAGCCTGTTCAGGAAGCTCGGCCAAGCCGGCACGGCGCAGGATGGACGTCCATGAGTTGCTCGACTTGTACAGCTCCTTGATCTCGCGTCGGCTCTCCCTGAGGTAGTCAGCCAGCAACGGTGTACTGAAAGCCCTGACTTCCTTGGCTAGGGTCTGCACGGTCGCCTTGATCTGAGCACGGATGTTGTCCAGCACGATGTCCTTGGACTTACCTTCAAGGATGATCTGGCAGCCGGACGGCAGGAGGGGAAAGTCATGCTCAGCGTGTTCAAGAAGTCGGTTGCGTGACAGGTTTGTCATCGCACGAAACTGCTCCTCAAAGCGGAACTCTGCACGATGTTGACCGATGAAATCGAGCACCGTGAGCACCGGCTTGTCCGGCGTGCGGCGCAGGCCCCGACCGAGTTGCTGGAGGAAGATGGTGGCGCTGTTCGTGGGCCGGAGGAGTAGCAGGGTATCGACATCGGGGATGTCCAAGCCTTCGTTGAACAAGTCGACGGAGAAGATCACTTGGATCTCTCCGGCCTTGAGTTCGGCGAGGATCCGCTCGCGAATCTCGGGCTTGGACTCACTGTCCAAGGCCGCAGCCTTGATTCCGGCTTCTTGGAAGCACTTCGCCATGAAGTGAGCGTGCTTGCGTGTGACGCAGAACCCCAGGGCCCGCATGCTCGTCGGGTCGGACACCTTGTCTCGCAGCTGCTTGATGACGATACGAGCCCGGGCATGGTCCGCGGAGAACAGGTCGCCGAGTTGGCTCTGGTCGTATGTGCCCGAACGCCAGTTGAGGCGGGTGAGGTCCGTACCGTCTGGGACGCCGAAGTAGTGGAACGGGCACAAGAGGTCGTTATCGAGGGCCTCCCAGAGCCGCATCTCGGCGGCGATCCTGCCCTGGAAGAACTCATCCTGCACATTGAGCCCGTCGGCCCGTTCGGGAGTGGCCGTCAGTCCGAGAAGCTGCTTCGGTTTGAAATGGTGAAGAACACGGCGATATGTCGCCGCCGTGGCGTGATGGAACTCGTCGACGACGATGATGTCGAAGTGGTCCGGAGCGAACTGATCGAGGCGCTGGCCGGTAAGCGATTGGACGCTGGCGAAGACGTGCTGCCAATCGCGCGGTAGCTCACCGCTGAAGAGCGGCTCACCGAAGGATGCGTCATCGAGCACCTCGCGGTACATCCGCAGTGACTGCTTCAGGATCTCCTTGCGGTGTGCCACAAAGAGCAACCGCGGGTACTTCTTGCCGCCCCATTGCTTGTGCAGATTGCGGTAGTCGAGGGCCGCCATGACGGTCTTGCCCGTCCCGGTGGCAGCAACCAGGAGGTTGTGAGAATGACCGCGGACCTCTCGTTCGACCCGAAGGCGCTCCAGCATGTCGGCCTGGTGCGGATAGGGCCGGACCTCAAGACCTGAGAGGCTGATCTTTGAGTCCTGGGGAGACGTTGAGCTACCGGCCACGCCCAGGGCTTCGTCCAACTTCAGGGCATCGCGTGCTGGATCGTAGGACTCAAAAGCGATGTCGTTCCAGTAGGAGTCGAAGCTGGCCTCGAACTTGTGCAGCACAGCGGGTGTTGCCACGGATGACAGGCGTACGTTCCACTCCAGGCCGTCAAGAAGAGCAGCCTTGGAGAGGTTGGAGCTGCCTACATAAGCGGTATCGAAGCCACTGTTGCGGCGAAACAGCCAGGCCTTGGCGTGGAGACGAGTGGAGCGCGTCTCGTAGTTGACCTTTACCTCGGCACCGAAATCTTGGACGAGACGGTCCAGGGCGTGCCGGTCGGTGGCGCCCATATACGTGGTGGTGATGACCCGGATGGGCACGCCACGATGTGCAGCTTCACGCAGCGAGCTCTCCAGTACGCGGATGCCGTACCACTTGACGAACGCGCACAGCAGATCGATGCGGTCGGCCGTGGCCAGCTCTGCACGGAGCTCGGCGCCGAGGTTGGGATCGTCCGGGGCGTTGGTGATCAACGCGGTTTCGGAAAGGGGCGTCAACGGGCGGATCGCGTAGACGCCAGGAGCCTCCTGCTCCGCGAGCGCGAGTAGTTGTCGAGGGCCGTCGACGATGGTGCTGTCATGCGCACTGACCTTCAGTTCGGGTGCGCTGCTGGTCAGCGTCTGCATGATCTGGTTGGCGAGGACCACTTGCTCCTGCTGCGGCAGCTGAGCCAACCGGCGGCCGATGGTTTCGCCAATGTGCCTAGCCAGCACATGTGGGGTGGACTCTGGACTGACTTCTGCGTCGATGGCTTTCCAGCCCGCAGCCTCGAGTCCCTGTATCTGGTCGTGCAACTCACGAGTGACAAGCCGTTCGTGGACGCCAGCCTTGAGGTCACCCGATTCCGTCACGACCGCTCCCTCGTTCCCTCGCGCCGATGTGGATCTGTTCTAACAGCACTCACTGACAATCGAAGGGGGTGTGCCGAAAAGTGATCGTTTTCAGCCGTCATTCCTGGCCGGCGCATCGAGGTCTGAACCCCGACCGCTCAAGAGAAGTCCGCCGCCGTGATGCCGTCAGCGTGTCCGCGTGGCCACTCCACCAGCTCGATCCGGTAGCCGTCCGGGTCCGTGAGCCAGGATGTTTTCGGGCCGTCGGGGCCGCCCGGGTGCTGGAGCGGGCCCGGGTTCAGGCCCGCGGCGGTCAAGTGGTCCAGTGTGGTGGTCAGGCTGTCCACCTGGATCGCCAGGTGGTCGAAGCCGGTGCCCACCTCGACCGGGCCGTCTGCGGGGCGGTGGACCAGTTCGAGTGAGGCCGCCGGTTCGGCGGGGAACTTGAGGATCACGAGGTGACCCGCGTCGCCGGCCTGGATCCGGCCCAGCTCGGCGTAGCCCAGGGCGGTGTAGAAGACGAGCGAGCGGTGCAGGTCGGTGACCCGGTAGGAGACGAAGAGCGTCTTCACGCGGCCTCCCCGGGCCGACGCACCCGGTAGCGCAGGTGCGTGACGTCTCGGTCGTCGAGCCGCCGGACCAGGTCGAGTTCGATGTGATCGCTGCCGAGGTGGTCGAACAGGCGCCGGCCGTTGCCGAGGAGGACCTGGACCAGGTGGATTTCCATCTCGTCCATCTGTCCGGCGCGCAGGAGCGCCTGGGCCGCGGCCGCCCCGTGGACCATGACCGGCCGGTCCCCGGCGGCCGCGCGGGCCTGACGGGCACAGTCGTCGACGTCGGTGACGAAGCGGGCATGGCCCGGGGGTACGTCCCCGTCGTCCACCCGGTGGGTGAGGACGAAGATCGGCACACCGTCGTGATGGTCGCCCTGCCAGCGCCCGGCGAGTTCGAAGGTCCGACGGCCGGAGATCACCGCGCCGGTCGCCAGCGCCTCGCGGTACACCTGTCCGCTGGGACCGTCGGACTCCCGGTCGTCGAGCCAGTTGAACAGTCGGCCACCGTCGCGCCCGAGCTCCTGGCCGGGCCGGTCGTCCGGGCCGGCGATGCAGCCGTCGAGCGACATCGACATGTACAGCCGAATCGGATTCCTCATCCTGGGCCCCTCTCTCCTCAGTGACACCGGGTTCCGCCGGGTCACAGGGCAGACCCCGGACCGCAGGAGAACTCATCGGTCCGGGATGCGAGGGGCCGCCCCGGTCACACCGGCGTTCACTCCCCGTGGCACTCCCCGTAGACCCGCCCCGACCCGCACCAGCACGCCGTCCCCCGCTGCGGCGGCCACTCCACCGCCCGCCCCCGCGCCGCCAGGGTCGTCGCGTACTGGGGGAGGAGGGCCGTATCCGCCGGGGACGAGCCCTCCGAGGCGGCGAAGGCCTCGTAGGACGGGACCGTGCCCGAGACGATGCCCAGGTTCGCCGTGCCGGAGGCGGCGAGCTCCCGCAGGGAGGCCTCTATCGTCGCCAGGTGCTCCTCGTGGGAGGGGTACTCCGCGGAGAGGGAAGGGTAGGCCTCGACCAGTTCGGTGAGTTCGGACGCCGGCCAGTGCAGGACCGCCACCGGGAACGGGCGGGACAACGCCTCGCGGTAGGTGCCGAGTTCGGCGCGCAGGCGGGAGATCTCCGCCTCCAGCTCCGCCGGGTTCTCCGAGCCGAGGGACCACACGCGCTTCGGGTCGTGGAGTTCGTCCAGGGAGACCGGGGAGGAGTGCAGGGTGTCCGCCAGGGTGTCCCACTCGTCGTGGGCCAGGCCGAGCATCCTGCGGACGCGGTGACGACCGAACAACAAGGGATGCGTGGAGTACGGCGGCTCCGCCACGTCCGTCAGGAGGACCCTCACCCCTTCCGTGAACGTCTCCTGCGCCTGCTCCAGCTCGTCGTGGGACTCCAGGGCCTCCGCGACGATCACCCAGGGCGCCGGGTCCCGGGGGGAGGCTGACCGGACGCCGTCGATGATCGCCCTGGCCTCGGCCTCATGGCCGTACTCCCAGAGGTTCGCGGCCTTCAGGGCACGGACGAGATACGGGCTCTCCAGGCCGTCCTGCGCGGCCAGCAGGCGGTCGTAGAGGGAGGACGCGGCGGGGCGGTCGCCGGCCAGTTCCAGATGGGCCGCGGCCTGCACGAGCAGGGCTTCGGCGTCCTCGGGATACCGGTCGGCGGTCCGCTCCAGGCGCGCCGCTTCGGCGTTGTGGTCGACGTTCTCGGCAGGCGTGTCGGGGCGCATGGGGGACACCGTACTGCCGATCAGTGCCAAAGGAGAGGGAGGTGCAGGCCAGGAGCCGGTTGACGCCAAGAGCCCCGGCCCGCACCACCGGCGCACTCAGATCGTCACGCCGTCGATCTGCAGCGTCTGCACCGCCTTCGCCGCGAACGGCACCGCCACCGACTTCCCGCTCAGGAAGGTGTTGGAGTACGACGCGTACTTGTCGCCGCCCGTCGTCACCGTGTTCCAGCGCGGGACCAGACCGCCGGAGCCGCCCGTCACCGTGGTGAAGCGGGACAGGTCGAAGGTCAGGGTCTGGGCCGAGGTGGAGGTGTTCAGGGCCACGATGACCAGGCGCCTCGCCGTGGCGTCGTAGGCCGCGACCGCGTTGCTCACGCCCGTGTCAAGGATCTTCATCCCAGGGCGGATGTGGCGGCTGAACTGGGCCAGCACGTAGTACTTCGTCTCGATCGCGCCGGCCTGGAGGGTGCCGGCGTCGTACTTGATCACTCCCCAGCCCGCCGTCGGGTCCATGACCTGCCAGTAGACCCAGGCCGTGGGGTGCAGCCAGCGGAAGTCGTAGAGGAGGTTGAAGGCCGTGGTGTAGCCGGTGCCGTCGCCGTCGCCGGTCTCGGAGTTCCACAGCTTCTTGCCGGCCGTGGTCACCACGTCCGTGTAGAGGAGGTCCCTGCGGCCGCTCGAACCCTGGTAGCCGTGGACGTTGACCTGGTTGACGTACCCCTTGGTGGTCGAGCTGAAGGAGTTCCAGGTGGTGCGGGCGAGGTCGTAGCTGGTCTCGTCGGAGGCCGAGATCCGCACGCCGGTCAGGCCGCGGTTGTTCAACTCGCTGCGCAGGTAAGGCAGTACGGCCGACTGGACGCCCGCGTCCATGTGGCAGCCCTCCTGCGTGCCGGTCGCCGTCCACCAGGACGAGGACGGCTCGTTGAAGGCGTCGACCGTCGCGAAGTTCACGCCCCAGTTGTTCTTGGCGTAGAGGGCCACCGAGGCGAGGTGGGAGGCGTGCTGGCGGTAGTTCCAGGACTGGAGGTTGTTGCCGCCGTCGGAGGCGCCGGAGGGGTTGTGGTTCAGGCACATCCACCACATGGGGGAGTTGGCGAACAACTCCGAAGTCGCCCCGCGTGACGTCGCCTTCACCAGCATCGCCCGCTGGTTCGCGTCCGCCGTCCAGTCCCACGCCGAGGACGTCGGGTCCTCGTTGTTCCAGTCCTGCCAGTAGCCCTCGATCTGCTTGAAGGCGGGGATGTTCGGCGACGCGACCATGGACGAGCCGCTCACGGTGTTCCAGCTGCACGCGCCCAGGTTGTAGCGGGCGATGTTCAGGCCGAGGCCGGGAAGCGAAGTGCCGTTGTAGGACGTCGACTTGGTGGTGAAGAAGATGTCGGCGAAGTCGTCCCGGGCGCCGAACACGTTGGCCCACCAGGCCAGGGACGTGCCCCAGCCCTCCCAGGTGCCGTAGGACGTCCCCGGGCTCACCGCGATCGTGGCGTCCGCACGGGCGGTTCCGGTGGCCAGCGCGCTGCCGAGGAGAGTTCCTCCCGCGGCTGTCAGCAGCGTTCTGCGTCGGATCATGGTCACTCCGAACTCCGATGGATCGACGCGGCCTTCTGACCCGCGTCGTGGCCTGCCCCGTTCATGCCACGACGAAGCATCGGGTGTGGCCCGTGAGGTTGTCGAGGGTTCTGACAGCCCTTCCTAAAACCAGTGGAGGAAGTTCGGTATACCGGACGCGTGATCGCCGCGCCGGCTCTACGAGGCCCTCGACACTGGTGACTTGGAGGCCCCGCCCTTATCGTGCGGGCGGCCCCGGCCGAGGAGGTGGGCCCCATGCGGCAGCGCATCACGCACCACGGAACCCGGCGCCGGCGCGAGCGTCGCCGGCGCGCGGTGTGGGCGGGCGGCGAACTGCTGGTCACCGTCGGCGTCGTGCTGCTGCTCCTCGTCGTGCACCAGCTGTGGTGGACCAACCGGGAGGCCCGGGAAGGCGCCCACCGCGAGGTCGAGGCCCTGGAGCGGGAGTGGGAGCGGGGTCAGGGGGCCGAGTCCGGGTCCGCGTCCGCATCCCGGGACCCGGGGGAAGCGCACGAACAGCAGGAACAGCAGGAACAGCAGCAGTCGCGGGACTCCTCGACCGGTCAGGACCCCCACCCCAGCACCCCGACGCCGGACCCCTCCCAGGCGTACGCCGTCCTCGGCATCCCCCGTCTCCACCTCCGCGTCCCCGTCGCCGAGGGCGTCGGCAAGGTGAGCGTGCTCAACGAGGGGTACGTCGGCCACTACCCCGGCACCGGACAGCCGGGCGGCGTCGGGAACTTCGCGCTCGCCGGGCACCGCAACACCCACGGCGAGCCTTTCCGTCACGTCGACCGGCTCGTGCCCGGGGACGCCGTCCGGGTGGAGACGCGGGGCGCGGTGTACACGTACGCCGTCGACAGGACCCTGCGCCAGACCTCGGCCCGCGACTCGGGGGTGATCGGCCCGGTCCCGCGCTCGACGGTCCATCCCGCTTACGGGTACAGCGAGCCCGGTCACTACCTCACCCTCACCACCTGCACCCCGGAGTACACGTCCCGGTACCGGCTGGTGGTGTGGGGCAAGCTCGTGTCGGCGCGCACGCGCTGACGGGGTCACCGCTCCCGCAGCCCCACCGCACTCGCGGCCGCCACCAGTGCCAGCACCGCCGACACCAGCATCGCGATGTCCGCGCCGTGGGCGAGGCCGCCGCCGGAGGAGGTGGCGATCGCGATCGTCAGGGCGACTCCGGCGCAGGAGCCGATGTAGCGGAAGGTCTGCTGGGCGCCCGAGCCCATCGCCGCGCGGGCGGCCGGTACGGACTCCACGGCGGCCAGCGGGAGCGCCGCGTTCAGCAGGCCGCTGCCGACGCCGGCGATCACCAGGCCCGGCAGCAGCCGTACCCAGGAACCCGCGTCGAGCGAGCCCAGCATGGTCAGTACGCCCGCCGCGTGCAGCAGGAAGCCGATCGCGAGCTGCCAGCGCGGCGGCACCCGGCCCGCCAGGCGGCGGACCTGGAGGGCGACCGCGAAGGACAGGCCGGACCACAGGAGGAAGAGCCAGGCCGTGTCCATCGCGGACAGGCCGAGCGTCTGCTGGAGGAGGGCCGGCAGGAAGCTGAACAGGCCGATCACCGCGAGACCCGTGAACAGGCCGCTGGAGGAGGACACCAGGAAACGGCGATGCCGTAGCAGTTCCAGGTCGATCATCGGGGTGGCCGAGCGGCGCTCCACCGCCGCGAACACGGCGAGCAGGACCACGGATGCCAGCAGGAGCAGCCCGACCGGTGCCCGCAGCCAGCCGTCGCGGCCCAATGTCAGCGCCGCCACCAACGCGACCAGGGCGAGCCCGAAGGTCACGGCTCCGGCGAGGTCGGGGCGGCCGCCGCGCGGGGCCCGGGACTCGGTCAGCAGCCGTGCGGACAGGACGGCCACGAGCACGGCGGCGGCGCCGAGAACGCCGTAGGACACTCTCCAGCTCGGCATCGCGCCGCTCAGCAGGGGGCCGACCGCGATGCCGCCGCTCACGAACGCGCCCCACACTCCGGTCGCGTGCAGGCGGCCCCTCGGTGAGGGGAAGGCGTGGACGATCAGGCCCAGGCTGCTCGCGAGGAGTGCCGCGCTGGCCGCGCCCTGGGCGATGCGGGCCAGGGTGAACAACCAGGTGGAGGAGGTCAGGGCGCCGAGTGCGGTGGTGAGGCCGAGGGCGAGGGTGCCGGCGGCGAAGATCCGGCGGCGGCCGTAGTCGTCGGCGAGGGTGCCGGCGACCAGAAGGAGGGCGGCGAGGCCGAGCGGGGTGCCGTTCAGGAGCCAGGCCTGGGCGGAGAGCGGGGTGTGCAGGTCGGCGGCGACGTCGGGGAGCGTGACCATCGGCGCGGTGTACGTCATGAGGGCCACGGCGGTGGCGGCGCTGGTCAGGGCCAGGGTGGCGCCCGGACGGGCGGGCGCCTCGGGGGCGGTAGGCGGCGCCTTCACCTCAGTAAGGGTTCGTTCATTGAACTTAGGCATGCGAGCACCGTAGCAGAGGAGGTTCGGTCATTGAACCTACTGCCGGAAAATGGTTACAGTGGGCGGCATGGCACTGGGCAAGGACTACGCGACACAGGAATGCTCGATCGCCCGCGCGCTGGAGATCGTCGGCGAACGCTGGACCCTGCTCGTCGTCCGCGACGCCCTCTACGGCGTCCGGCGCTACAACGACTTCCTCGTCCACCTCGGCATCCCGCGCGCGGTCCTCGCCACCCGCCTCCAGATGCTCACGGAGGAGGGCATTCTGGAGAAGCGCCGCTACCAGGAGTCGCCGCCGCGCGACGAGTACATCGCCACCGACCGCGCTATCGCCCTGTGGCCCGCCCTGCGCGCCCTCGGCCGCTGGGGCCGCGAGCACCACGGCGAGAGCGCGCTGCGCACCTTCCACCACGCCGAGTGCGGCACCGAACTCGGCTCCTGGGGCGAATGCCCCGCCTGCGCCACCGTCGTACCGGTCGAGGACGTCCTCATGGTGCCCGGCCCCGGGCTCGACCCGGACCCGGCCGACCCGGTCAGCCGGGCGCTGCTCCAGCCGAGGAGGCTCCTTCAGCCGATCGTGGTCGATCAGGTATAACCGGGGGAGGACCGCAGCGAGACAGGGGAGGGGCCGTGACGCGCGACTGGACGACACCGCGTCCCGCCGCCGTGCTGCTCTTCCTCCTCCTCGACGTCCTCCTCCTCGACGCCGGCAGCCTCTCCGCCGCCGTCGCGCTCGCCGCGACCGCCGCGGCCGGCTCCGCCTTCGTCGCCTGCTCGCTGATCGCCTCGCGCTGCGCGCCCGCCGTACCGCCCACCCGGGTCCGCACCGCCATCCGCGACCGCGCCCGCCGCACGGCCTTCCTCCCGCAACGCGACCCCGACGCCAAGGGCCGCCCCCGCCCCCGAGCGCCCGGCCACGCCCTCCCGGCGACCGCCGCGTAGGGGCCCACTCCTGTACGGACACCCCGCGCGGGTCGTCATGCCGCTTTCCCTGTTTCCGGCACGACGAGACCCCCGGAGGGCTCACCCATGTCCGTCTTCGCTGATCTGGTACAGCATCTCGCCGACCTGCTCCACCCCCTCTTCGGCGGCACCGCGGCCGCCGCCGCGATCGTCCTGTTCACCGCTCTCGTACGACTGCTCGTGCACCCCCTGTCCCGCGCCGCCGCCCGCGGCCAGAAGGCCCGCACCAGGCTCCAGCCGAAGATCGCCGAGCTGCGGAAGAAGCACAAGGACGACCCCGGCGAGCTCCAGAAGGCCGTGCTGGCCCTGCACGCCGAGGAGAAGGTGTCACCGCTGTCCGGCTGTCTGCCCGGACTGCTCCAGCTCCCCGCGTTCTTCCTGCTGTACCACCTCTTCTCCAACACCACGATCGGCGGCAGCGCGAACGAACTGCTCAGCCACGAGCTGTTCGCCGCGCCGCTCGGCGGACGCTGGGCGGACGCGCTGGGCCACGGCGGGGTGTTCGGGGGAGCGGGGCTCGTGTACGTCTGCCTCTTCGCGTTCGTGGCCGTGGTGGCGGCCTTCAACTACCGCCGTACGAAGCGGATGACGGCCGCGAACCCGGTCCTGCCGGTGACCGACGGGCAGCCGGTGCCCGGGGTGGGCGCGATGACCAGGGTCATGCCCTTCATGTCCTTCTTCAC
This sequence comes from Streptomyces sp. SAI-135, assembly GCF_029893805.1. Classification (NCBI taxonomy): domain Bacteria; kingdom Bacillati; phylum Actinomycetota; class Actinomycetes; order Kitasatosporales; family Streptomycetaceae; genus Streptomyces; species Streptomyces sp. SAI-135. The sequence continues at coordinate 3,658,140 of NZ_JARXYP010000002.1, read as the reverse complement.
GCTCTTCACCGTGGCGGTGGTGCCCCTGGCGGCCGCGCTGTACGTGGTGACCAGTTCGACGTGGGCCGCGGTCGAGAGGGCCGCCCTCTACCGCTGACCGGTCCAGTCCGTGAACCGGGTATTGCGGACGGGACGCCCAGCTTGGAGGATCGACCAGTCATCCGATGGCTGCACCCGTCGGGAGACGCCCCGCGATCGAGGGAGATAGTGATCATGAAACTGCTGCGAGTCGGTACGGCGGGAACGGAGACGCCCGCGCTGCTCGACGCCGACGGGGTCCTGCGCGACCTGTCCGGTGTCGTGGAGGACATCGACGGGACGCTGCTCGCCGACGACGCGGCACTCGGCCGCCTCCGCGCGGCCGCGGAGACCGGCGACCTGCCGGCGCTGGACGCCACCGGGCTGCGCGTCGGACCGCCGGTCGGGCGGATCGGGAAGATCGTCTGCATCGGCCTGAACTACCACGACCACGCCCGCGAGACGGGGGCCGAGCCGCCCGCCGAGCCCGTGATCTTCTTCAAGGCCGCGGACACGGTGGTCGGCCCCTACGACACGGTGCTGGTGCCCCGCCGGTCGGTGAAGACCGACTGGGAGGTCGAGCTGGCGGTCGTGATCGGGCGTACGGCCCGGTACCTGTCGTCCGCCGAGGAGGGGCTCGCCCATGTCGCCGGGTACGCGGTGGCGCACGACGTGTCCGAGCGCGAGTTCCAGATCGAGCGCGGCGGGACGTGGGACAAGGGCAAGAACTGCGAGACGTTCAACCCCCTGGGCCCGTGGCTGGTGACGGCGGACGAGGTCCCGGACCCGCAGAGCCTGTCGCTGAAGCTGTGGGTCAACGGGGAGCTGAAGCAGGACGGCACGACCGCCGAGCAGATCTTCCCGGTGGGTGAAGTGGTGCGGTACGTCAGCCAGTTCATGACCCTGTACCCGGGTGACGTCATCAACACCGGTACGCCCGCGGGGGTGGCGATGGGGGAGCCCGAGCCCAAGCCGTATCTGCGGGCGGGGGATGTGGTGGAGCTGGAGATCTCCGGGCTCGGGCGCCAGCGGCAGGAGTTCAAGGGAGCCTGAGGGGCAGGGGACTACGGCTGTTTGGCGGGTGCGGCGCCGTTGTGGCATGTCGCGCAGTTCCCCGCGCCCCTGAAAAGCACACCCTCACGCCAGTAGTGCCGCGAGCCTGCGCCATGCCTGCCTCGGCAGGTCGTACCTCGTGCCGCCGTCCACCACCTGCAGGGCCACGTGGTCCGCGCCCGCCGCGATGAACTCGTCGACGCGGGCGCGGATCCTGTCGTCCGAGCCCCAGGCGAAGACCGCGTCCACCAGCCGGTCGCTGCCGCCGTCCTTGAAGTCGTCCTCCGTGAAGCCGTTGCGGAGGAAGTTGTTGGTGTAGTTGGGCAGGCCCAGATAAATGGCCAGGCAGTCGCGGGCCAGGGTGCGGGCCCTGGCGGGGTCGGACTCCAGGACGACCTTCAGCTCCGGGGCCAACAGGGGTGTGTCGCCCAGGAGTTCACGGGACCGTGCCGTCTGGTCCGCGGTGATCAGATACGGGATCGAACCGGCCGCGCGGTCCCGGGCGAGCTCGATGGTCCTCGGACCCAGCGCGGCCAGGACACGGCCCTCGGCAGGAGCCCCCGCCCCGTCCAGGGCGTCCAGGTAGGACACCAGGGCCGAGTACGGGCGCCGGTACTGCTCCGCGAGCTTGGCGTGACTGACGCCCAGGCCCAGGACGAAGCGGCCGGAGTGGGCGGCGTTCAGGTCGGTGTGGCTCGCGGCGGCGGCCTCGGCCTCGTGGTCCCAGATGCTCTGGATGCTGGTGCCGACGACCACACGGGACGTCGCCTCCAGCAGCGGGGCGGCGTTGGCGGCCGAACTGCTGCCGCCCAGCCAGATCGCCCCGAACCCGAGCTCCTCCAACTCGGCGGCGGCCTCGGCGCGTTCGCCCCGTCGGGAGGGGTCCTCCGCGCGCAGACCGCCGCCGTTCCAGATGCCGTACTTTCCGATGATCTCCTTCATGGCACATGCCAACGAAGCAGACCCCGGCGCTCATTCCTCTTCCGCTACAGACCCTTGCCCAAGAACTCCTCAAGCGCCTCGACCACCATGCGGTGGTCCTGGAGCTGGGGCAGGCCCGAGACCGTCACCGTGCCGACCACGCCCACGCCCTCCACCGTGATGGGGAAGGAGCCGCCGTGGGCCGCGTACTCGTCCGGATCCAGCCGCGAGGACTCCTCGAAGGTGCTGCCCTTGGCGCGGAAGCGGGCGCCGACCAGGTAGGAGGCGGAGCCGTAGCGCTCCACGACCCGGCGCTTGCGGTCGATCCAGGCGTCGTTGTCCGGGGTGGAGCCCGGCAGGGCCGCGTGGAAGAGCTGCTGGCCGCCGCGGCGGATGTCGATGGCCACGGGCGCCTGCCGCTCCCTGGCCATTTCCACCAGCAGGGAGCCCAGCGCCCACGCGTCCTCGTACGTGAACTGCCGGAAGACCAGGTGGCGCTCCTGCGCCTCCAGCTCCTCCAGGGGCGGGGTGAGTTCCGGGTGGAACTTCGGGGTCAGCCCGGTGTTGTGCGTCACAGCTGCACCGCCACTCCGTCGTGGGCCGAACGGCGCGCCGCCTCCAGTACGTCGAGGGCGGCGGCCGCCTCCAGCGCGGTCACCGGGTTGGTGCCGCCGTCGGCGAGGGCCCTGGCCACGCCCGCATAGTAAGCGGGGTAGTCGCCGGGGAGGGTGGGGACGGGGCTGCCGCCGCCGGTCACGGGGGATTCACCGGCACCGAGCCGGCCCCACAGCGACTCGGGCTCGCGGCCCCATTCGGCCGACGTGCCGGGCCGCGCACCCTCCCTGAGGGCCGCCTCCTGCGGGTCCAGGCCGTACTTCACATAGCCCGCCTTGGAGCCCAGGACCCGGAAACGGGGGCCGAGTTGGGCGGTGGTGGCGGAGACGTAGAGGTGGGAGCGGACGCCACCGGTGTGGGTGATCGCGATGAACGTGTCGTCGTCGATCTCGGCGCCGGGGCGGCGGACGTCCGCCTCGGCGTACACGGAGGCGGCGGGCCCGAAGAGGGTCAGGGCCTGGTCGACGACATGGCTGCCGAGGTCGTAGAGCAGACCTCCGATCTCTGCGGGGTCGCCGGACTCGCGCCAGCCGCCCTTGGGCTGCGGGCGCCACCGCTCGAAACGGGACTCGAAGCGCCAGACGTCGCCCAGTTCGCCCTCGTCGAGGAGGCGGCGCAGGGTCAGGAAGTCGTTGTCCCAGCGGCGGTTCTGGAAGACCGACAGGAGCAGGCCGCGCTCCTCGGCGCGGGCGGCGAGCTCGCGCGCCTCGGCCGCGGTGCCGGCGATCGGCTTGTCGACCACGACCGGGAGGCCGGCCTCCAGGGCGGCGGTGGCGAGCGGGACGTGCGTCTTGTTGGGGGACGCGATGACGACGAGGTCCAGGTCGGCGGCGCGGGCGAACAGCTCGTCGGTGCCTGCGACGGTACGGACGTCCGGGAACTCGGCGCGGGCCTGTTCCTGCCGCTCGGGGTTCGAGGTGACCACCGTGTCGAGGGTGAGGCCCTCGGTGGCGGCGATCAGCGGGGCGTGGAAGACGGAGCCCGCGAGGCCGTAGCCGACGAGGCCCACGCGGAGGTCAGCAGCAGTCATGCCCTCCACTTTCGCAACGGTGTTGCCAAAGTGCAAGCGTGGCGGAGAATGGCGGGGTGAACAGGACGAACGGTGGCGTCAACCTCCCGGCCCTGCGCAGCCACAACTCCGCGCTCGTGCTCGACCTGCTCCGCGGCGCGGGCGCCGGGGGCATCAGCCGGCTGGAGCTCGCCGAGCGGACGGGACTGACCCCGCAGGCCGTCTCCAAGATCACCGGGCGGCTGCGGGAGGCGGGCCTCGCGGTGGAGGCGGGCCACCGGGCGTCGACGGGCGGCAAACCGCGGACGGTCCTGCGGCTGGTCCCCGGGGCGGCCCACGCGGTGGGCATCCACCTGGACCGGGACGCGCTGCGGACGGTGCTGGTCGACCTCGCGGGGGCGGTGGTGGGCGAACGCCGAGCCGCGCTGGACCTGGGGGCGGGGGCGGAGGCCGTGGTGGGGACGGTCGCGGAAGAGGTCGCAGTGCTGGTGAAGGGGGTGGGCGGGAGCGTCTCCGGCTCACTGCCGGTCTCCGGCCCGCCGCCCGCCGCCGGCCCCCTTCCCGCTCTCCTCGGCGTCGGCGTCGCCCTCCCCGGGCCCCTCGACCATACCCGGGGCGTGCTGCACCGGGTCACCGGCTTCCCCGAGTGGGACGGCTTCCCCCTGCGGGACGCGCTCGCGGGGCGGCTCGGAGTGCCCGTCGTGGTCGACAAGGACACCAACGCGGCCGCGCTGGGGCTCGCGGTCGCGGGGGAGCGCGGGTCGTTCGCGTATCTGCATCTCGGTACGGGACTCGGGGCCGGGCTCGTCCTCGGCGGGACCGTGCACCGGGGGGCGCGGACCGGGGCCGGGGAGTTCGGACACCAGGTCGTCCAGCTCGACGGGCCGCCCTGCGGGTGCGGGGACAGGGGCTGCGTCGAGGCGCTGTGCCTGGCGGCGGTGGCCCGCGGCGACCTCACCGAAGCGGCCCGGGTCCTGGGCATCGCGACCGGCAACCTCGTCGCCCTCCTCGACATCGACCTGGTCCTGCTGGGCGGCCGTACCGTCACCGCCGCCCCGGACGCCTTCCTGCGGGGCGTCGAAGCAGTCCTCGACGAACGCGCCCGGCGCACCGGCGAGCAGCCCGTCCCCGTCCGCCCGGCGACCGACGGGATCGCCGAGGGCGCGGCCCAGCTCGTCCTGGCCCCCCACTTCGGCCGCCCCGACGCGTGAGCCCCACGGCTCCGCCGCGTTCACGATCCTGCAAGCCCGGTCCTTGTCGGGGCGGTCGCCTGTCCCGGTCCGCTGGGCGTGCGGCCGTCTTGCGCGTCGTAGACGTGCTTGGTCTGGGCTGCTTCATGGTGGCGTGTGTCGTGGTGCCTGTGCGTTTTGTGTCGGGGCGGTCGCCTGCCCCGGTCCGCCGGGCCTGCCGCCACCTTGCGCGTCGCAGGTGTGCTTGGTTTGCGCCGCTTCACGGTGGCGTGTGTCGCGGCGGCCCTCCGCCCCGCCCGACCGCCTCGCCCGCCGCGATCCTGTCGGGCCTGTGCCGCTGCACGCCGGGGCGGTGGTGTGGGGGGTGGTGCGTGTGCGGTTCCGTGGCGGGTGGCCGGCCGTCGAACTGGGCGGTTGCGGCACGCGAAGGGGACACGCCATTCGCCGGGCGTGGCCGAGCCCGGCGGTGTGCGACCGTTCCCGTTCCGTGTCCCTGTCTGCCCGTCGAACCCGGTGAGCCGCAGACGCCCCGCTCCGGCCCGGCCCGCGTCCGCTGATCGAGGGGACTTCCCGGGCCGTACGGAGCGGCATCGGGCCTCAGCCGTCGCCTACCGGCACGGTCATGTGTTCATGCGACAGTATGTGCACGGTTATGCGCCCGCCCTCCTCGGCCTCGCGGCGGCGGCCGCCCTGATGCCCGCGCCCCCCGCGGCAAGCGCCCCGGCCGAGCCCGCCCCCACCGCCGGCTCCTGCACCCCCGACGGCCGTTCCTTCCCCCTCGCCACCCGTATCCACGGCGGCCCCGATGCCTACGAGGCCGGTGGAGGGTTCGGTACCTGGTATCTGGATCTCGTCAACACGACCCGGCACACCTGTGAGGGGATCCACCCGGTCGTCGTGCTCGTCGACGAGCGGCACGCTCTGGAGCCCTCCCAGCCCCGGCTGGAGTTCTACGACGGCCCCCGCACCCGCGCCGTCCGGTTCGAGACGACCGACCAGGACGAACTCGTGGGGGTGTTCGGGGGTGCCGGGCTCACCGTGGGCCCGGGCCGGACCGTCACCGTGAAGGTACGTCTCGCGGTGGCCGAGGACGCCGTACCGAACGAGGTCACCGCCAACGCGGCCGTGGTCCAGCGGCACGGCGACGACGGCGACTGGGTGGGGCAGTCCAACGACTACCGCTTCGGCATCGGCTCCGCCCCGGGCACGCGCCCCGACTCCACCCCCACCCGCACCCCCGGAGGCCTCCCCTTCACGGACGCCGCCGAACAGCTCGCCAGCACCGGCCCCGCCGCGGCCGCCGCGGTCCTCGGCACGGCCGCCCTCCTCCTGGTCACCGCGGGCGCGATCCTCCGGGCCCGCGGCCGCCGCTGACCCCCGGCCTTCCGGTACCTGTCCCCAACCGGCCATTCCCTCAAGATCCGGCCACTGTCTAGGCTGGGGCCGACGCAGCACGGCGTACACGCGTACGGCAGGAGATCCCGCACATGGCAGACCGCAAGCCCATCGATTCGTGGCTCACCGACATGGACGGTGTACTCATCCACGAGGGCGTACCGATCCCCGGCGCCGACGCCTTCCTCAAAAAGCTCCGCGAGTCCGGCAAGCCCTTCCTGGTGCTGACCAACAACTCCATCTACACCCCGCGCGACCTGCACGCCCGTCTGCGCCGCATGGGCCTGGACGTCCCGATCGAGAACATCTGGACGTCCGCCCTGGCCACCGCGCAGTTCCTGGACGACCAGCGGCCCGAGGGCACGGCGTACGTCATCGGCGAGGCGGGTCTGACCACCGCCCTGCACGACATCGGCTACATCCTCACCGACCACGAGCCGGACTACGTCGTCCTCGGAGAGACCCGCACCTACTCCTTCGAGGCCATGACCAAGGCGGTCCGGCTCATCAACGACGGCGCCCGTTTCATCTGCACCAACCCCGACGAGACCGGCCCCTCCGCCGAGGGCGCGCTGCCGGCCACCGGTGCCGTCGCCGCCCTGATCACCAAGGCGACCGGCAAGCAGCCGTACTTCGCGGGCAAGCCCAACCCGCTCATGATGCGCACCGGCCTCAACACCATCGGCGCGCACTCCGAGACCAGCGCCATGATCGGCGACCGCATGGACACCGACGTCCTGGCCGGCATGGAGGCGGGCATGCAGACCTTCCTCGTGCTCACCGGTCTGACCCGGCCCGAGCAGGTCGAAGCCTTCCCGTACCGGCCCTCGAAGGTCGTCGACTCGATCGCGGACCTCGTCGACCGGATCTGAGGCTGTAGCGGATCCGCGGGGCCCTACCGGATCCGGGCCTTACCCGAACGGAGTAACCCGGCGCCTCCCGGCGTGCGGGTCCCGGGGCCCGGGGGGACTCTCCAGATATCTGGAGGTTCACGATGGGTTCACTACGTCTCACGCTCTGTACCGCCGCCCTGACTGTCGTCGCCTTCGCCCCGGCCGCCCAGGCCGCTGACGGCCGCGGCGTCTCGGTGACCCCGTCGACCCCCGCCGCCGGAGCCGACCTCTCGCTGCGGGTGACCGGCTGCGCGGGGAGGACGGCCACCGCCGTCTCGGCCGCGTTCGTCGCGAACGCCCGGCTGACCGGCGCCGGCGGCAGCCTCGCCGGCGAGACCCGCGTCCGCTCCTCGGCCGAGCCCGGCACCTACGACGTGAAGATCACCTGCGCCGACCTCGAGGTGCAGGGCAGGATCACCGTCGCGGCGGAGCAGGACGGCACCGCACCGGCGACCCCCGCCGCCCCTGTCGACGCGGGCGGCGGCTGGACCGCCACCCACCTCTCCGCCATGGAGCCCCACGCGGCCGGACCCGGCACCGGCCACGCGGTGACCGGCCTGGTGCTCGCCGGGGTCGCGGCGACGGCCGTCGTGCTGCGCCGCAGCCGCCGGAGCCGCGAGGCGGACTGACCCGCGATGTCCGACCGCCGCACCGACCGCCGCACCGACCGTCGCATCGACCGCCTCGCCTACCGCCTCCCCGGTCGCGCCCGCCACAGTCGCACCCGCCGCAGTCGCGCTCTCCCCGGTCGCGCCCGCTCCGGTCGCGCCTCCCAGGGACGTACCCCCTACGGACGCGCCTTCGCCACCGGACGTCTGCCGGCCGCTGCGGTCTGGGCGGTCCTGCTGCTCGGACTGTGGCTGTGGGGGCGCGAGGCCACCGACGTACGGCACGGCCTGTCCGCGCCCGCCACCGGAGACGCAGCCGCACTCGGACGCCTGTCCGGAGCGTCCGAACTCCCGCCCCCCGCACGGCCGTTGACGGGTGCGCGGCCGCAGCGCCTCGACATCCCGGGCCTCGGGGTGCAGGCGCCCGTGGTGGCCCGCGGCCTGGACGCCCGGGGTGCCCCCGCCCCGCCGCCCTTCGACCAGCCCGGGGTCGTCGGCTGGTACGCGGCCGGCGCGAAACCCGGGGCCGCGGGGACGGCGCTGATGGTGGGCCACGTCGACACCGAGACCCGGCCCGCCGTCTTCCACCGGATCAGCAGCCTGGATCCGGGCGAGACGGTTCGGGTGATCCGTGACGACGGCAGGGTCGCCGAGTTCACCGTCGACGACGTGCGGGTCCTCAGCCGGGAGGACTTCGACGCCCGCCTGGCCTACGGCCCACACGTGCCGGGCCGCGCCGAACTGCGACTGATCACCTGCGGCGGCACCTTCGACCGGGCGAGCCGCAGCTACACGGCGAACGTGATCGTCTCGGCGTATCTGACCGGCACCGGCCTGTGAGGACCGGGGGCGCCACCCGGCCCGGTCGGCGACCCGCTCCCCCCGAAGCCGCCGACCGGGCTGGTCCTCGACCGCACCCGCTCGGGCTGCGGGAGTAACCCGGCGACGGCGCGGGAGGCCTGGAGGCTCGGTGGTGGTGACTCGGCCAGGGGCTGGGGCCGTAACCTATGAGAAGACTCTAGAACGGATGAGCGCCCGGGCCTAGAGGCCGGCTGACGCCACGTCCCGTGCTCGTGGCTCTCCGTCATACGCCCTGGTGGCCCTGGGTTCACGCGGGTCCGTCAGCGGGTCCGTCAGCGCTTCCGCCGATCTCCCGGCGCAGCTCGGCAGCGTCCTCGGCGCCCTCGATGACCGTGCTCGCCACCTGGTCCAGGGGCAGCCGGTGGCGTCGCGCGTACTGCCGTAGCGCCATGAAGGCCCGGTCGGCGGGGACGCTCCAGCGCTCGGCGAGCATCCCCTTGGCCTGCTCGATGCGGACCCTGCTCGACAGGGCTTCCTGCAACTGTCCCGACAACGTGCGGTACCGGGCGTAGGTGTGACGGTTCTGCAGACCGAGGGCGGCGGCGTCGGCGAGGGCCTGGGCGACATGGAGCTCGGGGGTCACGTCGTCGGCCGGGCTGGTGTCGGGCAGCGTGGGCACGAACACGTTGAGGGCGCCCAGCAGGTGGTCGCGGCGGCGCAGCGGGACCGCGAACGTCGTCACGATGTCGTGCCGGAGGGCCCGTTCGGTGAAGTCGGGCCAGCGGGCGTCCGCGTGGGCGACCCGTATGGAGACGGGCGGCACGGGCTGCCCCGAACCGTAGCTGTCCAGACAGGGCCCGCCGCCGTGCTGCGCCTCCAGCAGGTCCAGCGCCACCTGCTCGTGCCGGCTGCTGGCGGCAAGGGACACCGACCGGCCGCCGTCGATGAGCATCACCCCGGCCGCGCGCGCGTGGAGCAGCTCCACGCAGTGGTCGGAGACCCGTTGTAAGTACCGGGTGGCCTCGAAGCCGTCGACGAGGGTGTCCGCCGCCTCCACCAGCGCCGAGGCCAGGAGGATCTCCCTGGTGCCGTACCGCATCGCTGAGCACTCCCCTTCATCGACGAGCGCCCCCGTACGGCGCGCACCTACCCCGACCCTCGGGGCTGTAACAGCTCCTGGACAAGGCTCCGGCGACCTCGTGAGCGGCGCGAGCGGTGTGTCACGATTGAGACTTGCCACGGTGCACCCAGGGGGGAATTGGATGTACGTCAGCAGGGGGGCCAGGAGGGCGGCCCGCGCACGGGCTTCGGCGGCGGTGCTGGGGGCGGCACTGCTGCTCGCCGCGTGCTCGACGCCGGACGACACGAAAAAGGGGGACGAAGGAGACAAGGGCGGCGCGGGGATCACCCAGCAGCCCAAGGAGGCCGACCCGTTCTGGGTCAACCCGGACGGCAACGCGGCCCAGCAGGTCGCGGCCTACCTGAAGAGCGGCAAGGACGACGAGGCGGAACAGATCCGCAAGATCGCCCAGCAGCCCACGGGGGAGTGGATCGGCCCGGAGAACCCGGAGCAGGAGGCGCGCGGTTTCACCGAGGCCGCCGACAAGGCCGGCCGTACGGCCCTCCTCGTCCTCTACAACATCCCGCACCGCGACTGCGGCCAGTACTCCCAGGGCGGCGCCGCCGACGGCAACGCCTACCGGACCTGGATCGACGGCGTGGCCGCGGGCATCGGCGACCGCTCCGCGACGGTGATCCTCGAACCGGACGCCGTCCTGCACCTGGTCGACGGCTGCACGAAGGACGAGTTCCACGAGGAGCGCTATGACCTGCTCACCGGTGCGGTCGAGAAGCTCAAGTCCCTGAAGAACACCAAGGTCTACCTGGACGCGGGCAACGCGGGCTGGGGCCACCCCGACCAGATCTTCGAACCCCTCAAGTGGGCCGGCATCGCCAAGGCCGACGGTTTCTCGGTGAACGTCTCCAACTTCTACTCCACCGAGGACTCCATCGCCTACGGCAAGCAGCTCTCCGCCAAGGTCGGCAACAAACACTTCGTCATCGACACCAGCCGCAACGGCAACGGCCCGTACAAGGACGGCGACGAGAACGAGCGCTGGTGCAACCCGCCGGGCAGGGCCCTGGGAGAGACCCCGACCATAAGGACGGCGGACCCGTTGGTCGACGCCTACCTGTGGGTCAAGCGCCCGGGAGAGTCGGACGGCGAGTGCAAGGGCGGCCCGAAGGCGGGGGAGTGGTGGTCCGACTACGCCCTGAAACTGGCGCGAGGGTCGGACACGTAGGCCGTAGCCAAGTCAGGCGCTCACCTGCGCGTGCGGCCGGGGCACGGCCTGCAGGGCGATGTCGACGGTGGTGTGGAGGGCCGCACGGGCCGCGCCGGCGGCCGCGTGCACGGCATTGCCTTCGCTGACGACCATCACATAGCGGGCGAGTGCGTGCGGGTCGGTCCCCGCGGGCAGGTCGCCCTCCTCGACGGCGCGGGCCAGACGCTGCGCGAGGGCGCGTTCCCCGGCGAGGCGGCTGTCGGCCAGGAACCGGGCGATGCGGCCGCTGTCGCCGCCCTCGGCCAGGCCGCCCTGCACGGACAGGCATCCGGAGGGGCGGTCTGGGCGGGTGAGCGCGTCGGCGTTGGCGCGCAGGAAGGACTCGATGACCGCATAGGCGGTCGGCTCCGCGAGAGCCTCGCGGGCGTAGGCCATGTCGGCCTCGGCGTAGCGGGCGACGGCACGGTGGAAGAGCTGCTCCTTGTTGCCGAACGCCGCGTACATGCTCGTGCGGTTGATGCCCATCGCCTCGGTGAGGTCGGTGAGCGACGCGCCGTCGTAGCCCTGGCGCCAGAAGACCTCCACCGCACGGTCTAGCGCGGCCTCCGCGTCGAAGCCCCGGGGTCTGCCGCGTACCGCCATGACGCCCTCCTGTGTCGGTCGCCGAAATTTTAACCGAACGGTACGGAATAGCTGCCCGGGTGCCGCGGTTCTCCACGGGTGAACGACTTGAGTACCGAACGGTACAGAAATGGAGAACCCCTCATGGGTCAGCTCGACGGCAAGACCGCCCTCGTCACCGGTGCCACGTCCGGCATCGGCCTGGCCGCCGCACGACGGCTCGCTGCGGAAGGCGCCCACGTCTTCCTCACCGGCCGCCGGCAGCAGGCGCTCGACGAGGCGGTGGCCTCCATCGGCGACCGCGCCACAGGAGTACGAGCCGATGTCGCCGACCTCGGCGACCTCGACCGCCTCTTCGACCAGATCCAGCGGCACGGCAGCCTCGACATCGTCTTCGCCAACGCGGGCGGCGGAGCGTTCGCGGCTCTGCCCGACATCACCTGGGACCACTACGCCGACACCTTCAACACCAACGTCGCGGGCACCCTGTTCACCGTGCAGAAGGCGCTCCCGTTGCTCCGCCCGGGCGCGTCGGTCATCCTGACCAGCTCCAACATCGACACCAAGGGCGCCGCCTCCTTCAGCGTCTACGCCGCGACCAAGGCCGCGCTGCGCTCCCTGACCCGCAGCTGGGCGGCGGAACTCGTCACCCGCGGCATCCGCGTCAACAGCATCGCCCCCGGCCCGATCGGGACGCCCGGCCTCAGCGGTCTCGCGGGCACCCCCGAGGCCGCCGAACAACTGCTTGAGGGCCTGGCTGCCGGAGTCCCCATGCAGCGTCTGGGCCGCCCGGAGGAGATCGCCGAGACGGTCCTCTTCCTCGCCGGTGAGGCCAGCAGCTACATGACCGGTGCCGAGATATACGTCGACGGCGGCGCAAGCCAGATCTGACCGGCACCGCAGCCACCCAACCCCCTCCAGGCACCTGACACGAGCGCACCCTTGAAGGAACCATGCACAACGTGACCGACCTGCTCGCGGCCAACCTGCACGAAGTCTTCGGCAACCGTGACGCCGCAACCCGCCGCGCGGCCATCGACCGCATCTACACCGAGGACGTCGTCTTCACCGACCCGGAAGGCGCCACCACCGGACGCGACGCCCTCGCGGACAAGGCCGCCGCCCTCCTCGCCGACGCCCCCGCCGACTTCGAGTTCACCGAGGACGGCCGGCGTTATGCCGGCCCCCACTCCGGAGCACTCGCCTGGGCCTTCGGTCCGCCCGGCACGCCCGCCGTCCGCGGGATCGACGTCATCACCGTCCGCGACGGAAGGATCGCCGCCGTCATGACGATGTTCACCGCCTGACCACCGTCACCGCGTGGCGCGACCGGACACCAACGCTCCCGCACCCGACAGCACGGGTGCGGGAGCGTTCCTGGTCCTACGGCACCCGAACCCACTGTGCCTTCGACGGCGTCCCCTGGTCGTCGGCGGCGAACAGCATGTACCACCCCGACTGCACCAGGTTCTTGTTCTCCGGCACCGTCACCTTCACCTTGTCCCCGGACACCGTGAACTTCAGCTCGACGGACCGCTGGTCCACGTCGGTCACATGGGTCGACGCACTGGGCCGGATCAACCGCACCTTCCTGATCGCGGAAGCCTGCGGCGAGGTGAACGTCCCCGAGGCCCCCCGGGCGATCGTCTGCGGCCCCCCGGACAGCGAGGGCCGGGAGTCCCGGTACAGATAGGGCGGGGTGTAGATCTCGATCCGCTGCTCGAAGGTGCCCGGCTTGGTGTTCGCCTTGTCCCCGTACAGCGAGTCCGACCCGAAGAACATCACCCGCCCGTCCGGCAGCAGCAGCGACCCGGAGTGGTAGTTGCGCCCTACCAGAGGGTCGGCCACCGACTCGAAGGTGTTGGTGTCCGGGTGGTACAGCCGGGCCTGGAGGATGTTGGAGTCACCGCGTCCGCGGTAGTCCTCCGACCCGCCGGACACCAGCACCGAGTCGTCGGGAAGGATCGACGCCTGCGGATACCGCGTCCCCTTCTCCAGCGTCGGCCCGTCCACGAACTTCGGGCTGTCCGCCTTCAGGTCCACGATCCGCGTCCGGTTGCTGGACAGCTTGGACTCGCCGACCCCGCCGCCCCCGATCACCATGTACTTCTCGTCCTGCGCCGGAGGCAGCAGCACGGTCCCGGAGGTCTCCATCCTGTCGGCGTCGCTGAGCCCGGGGATCTTCGTGAACTTGTTGCTGTCCACGTCCCAGACGCCCGGATCGCGCCCCACGTTGTCCGGCCCGTAGCCCGCGTTCGACCCCGAGTAGAAGACCTTGCCGTTCTGCATGAGGAACAGCGCGGGGTAGGTCGGGAACTGACGGACCTTCGACGTGTACGTCCACTTCTTGGTCTTCGGGTCGAAGACCTCGTTCTTGCCCGGCACCAGCTGACCGATGTCGTCGAGCCCGGAGACGCTGAGGATCTTCCCGTCGCTCAGGGTGGTGAGCGTCGGATACCAGCGGGCCTCCTTCATCGGGTCGACCTTGATGTACTTCTCGGCGACCGGGTCGAACTCGAAGGCGTCCCGGATCCCCTGGAAGTCCTTCTTGTCGAGCGCCAGCTTCTGCGCGATCCCGTAGGTGTTGCGCGCGTCGGTCCCGGTGAGCCCCTGGATCCGGTAGTTGTCCTGGGTGCCCGTCTCGTACTTGGCGCCGCTCTTCTGCGCCTCGACGTAGATACGCCCGAGCCCGGGGTCGTTGCGCAGGAACTTCCCGGTCGCCTTGTCGAAGACCTTGGTGGCCCGTTCCACTACCACCGGGTCCTTGGACACGAAGGTCCGGCCGTTCTCCTTGCCGGTGAACTTGGTGCCCGCGGGCAGGGTGATCGGCTGGTCCGGGTTCTCGTTGTGCACGATCATCAGGCCGCCGGCCTTGGTGACGTCGCCCTTGAGCTTCTCGTACCGCTTGGTGCCACCGGCGATCAGCAGATTGCCGTTCGCCAGCTGGGTGTGCCCGGTGCAGAACAGGTCGCTGGGCGTCGGCACCTTCTTGATCGTGCCCTTGACCGGGTCCCAGATCCGGGTGTCGAACTTCTTCGCGTCGAAGTTGTCCTGGTTGTTGCCGGAGCCCGCCACCAGCAGCACCTTCCCGGTGCGCAGCAGCGCCGCGTGGATGGTGTTCTGCCGGTACTCCTCGGGAAAGTCGACGATCTCCCACTTGCCGTTCTCGGCTTTGTACTCGGGCTTGTTGATTTGGTACTGGTGGTATTTCTCCGTCCCGAAGCGGTACAGCCACGGGCCGTTCATCCCGGCCAGCGCGAGCACCACCGCCGTACCGATCGCGAGTCGACGGGCGCGGCGGCGGCCTGCACGGTCGTTCATTCCTTACGTCCCCCAAGTCCACCAAGGGCGATCTGCATGGTCTGGTCGCTGCCCCCGTCGTCCGCGGTGCCCGGTGAAGGAGCGGCGGCCCAGGTCGGCTTGTGGGCCGGTGCGTGCTGGGCCGGGGCCTGCTGGGCCGGCAGCGGTTGCGGCTGGTGCTGCGCCGCGACCTGAGCCGGTACCACCGGCCCCTGCGGCTGCTCGGCGGACGCGGCGGGCTTCTTCTTCGTCTGGCGCAGCATGTGCCGCCAGGTGAAGATCGGGGTCGCGGTGATCAGCATGGCGAAGGTCGCCCAGATGATCATCGCGGGGTGCGAGTGCCCGAGGACGACACCGGCACCGATCGAGCCACCGAAGATCGCGATGAAGTACCAGTGGTAGCGGAAGGTGCCGAACCACCGGTCGGGGCTGGCCGAGTCGCCCTTGGGCGTGACCACGAACTTGCTCTTGCGCCGCAGCACCGAGTCGATCAGCGCCTTCGCGTACAGCGGTGCGGACAGCGCCGACATCACCATGCCCGCGACACCGCCGGAGCCCTCGGGCTCGTGCGGGGAGACGTTGTGGCGGCGGTTCCAGATGTACAGGCCGATCTGGAGCGCGGAGGCGTTGCCGTAGAGCATCAGCCACACGGTGGGGTCGATGTTCACACCCGAGGCGCCCAGGCCCAGGAACAGCGCGCAGCTCAGGGCCGCGAGGATCCAGTTGAGGGCGGACATCGGGTAGAAGATGATCATCATCGTGTAGTTGAAGAGCTTGCTCGGCGGCAGCGAGTACCAGCCCTTCCAGTACTGCTTGAGGATCGTCTCGTACGTCCCTCGCGACCAGCGCATCTGCTGGGTGAAGAAGTCGGTCCAGGCGCTTGGCCCTTCGCCGACGGCGAGCACGTCCGGCGTGTAGACCGAGCGCCATTTCCTCCCCGTGGCCGGGTTCTTGTGCCGGTGGATCTCGAACCCGGTCGCCATGTCCTCGGTGATCGAGTCGTACAGCCCGCCGATCTGCTTGAGCGCGCTGATCCGCACGGCGTTCGAGGTGCCCACGAACATCGGGGCGCCGTACTTGTTGCCGGCGCGCTGGATCAGGGCGTGGAAGAGGAACTGCTGGGACTCGGCGGCCTTGGTGACGAAGTTGTCGTAGTTGCCGTAGACCTGCGGGCCGATCACGAAGCCGACGTCCGGGTCGCGGAAGAAGCCGAGCATCCGCTCCAGGTAGTTGGGCAGCGGCACGTGGTCGGTGTCGACCGAGGCGAAGAAGTCGTACTGGTCGCCGTGCGCGTCCAGCCAGGCGTTGTAGTTGCCGTGCTTGGTCTTGGCGCGGTGCGGGCCCTTGGGCTGGTTCCACTTCTCGACGCCCTTGCGGGAGAAGTGGTGCACACCGAGGCGCGCGCAGACCTCCTTGACCGCCGGGTCGTCGCCCTCGTCCAGGAGCCAGACGTGCATGAGGCCGCGGTGGCGGATCCTGACCGCGGCTTCCAGGGTCTTCGTCACCATCTCCAGCGGCTCCTTGCCGGGCACGAAGGAGGTGAGGAAGGCCACTCTGGTGCCGGTCTCGGGCACCACGGGGACCGGGTCCCGGGCGACCAGGGTGGCGTGGGCGTTGGACAGGACGTTCATGCAGCGGAAGAACTCGATCAGGCCGATCGAGACGAGCATGACGATGTCCAGGGCCGGCAGCCACGAGAAGGCCGGGTAGTCGCGCTCGGTCCAGTGCTCGGGCTGGAGCAGCCAGAACAGCAGGACCAGGGAGAGCACCGGGGCCGCGGCGAGCATCAGGGCGACTCTGATGCGGTGCGGCTCCTGCGAGATCAGCGAGCGGTACTGCACCTTGTAGGGCCGGCTCGGGTCGGGCTGGGTGAGGGGACCGGCCAATCTGCTGTAGTGCTCGTAGTCGTACTTCGGAAGCGTCTTCTTTATCCGGCGCAGTGTGCCGGTCCGATGCGAAGGCAGCCTGAGCTGTGTGGTGTCGGACGGGTCGAAGTTCTGCCGGGCGCCCGTCGGCGTCGACGTCATGAGTCATCCCCCCACACGCGGACGGGGCCGCGTGTTGTCGTTTCCTTACGGCTGGTCTGGTCCCCCTCGACCTTCACAGACGTATCAGTGGTGGGCCGCAGTCACCACAATCTTCACAGCATTAGACAGGTAACAGCGGCCTTCCGGTTGCAGACGCCCCCTCCGGCATCTTCAGCGGCGGGGCCCCCTTTCCCCGCAACACCGGCAACCGTCTCCTTGCCCCCCAACTGCCGCGTATACGCAGCATCTTGAAAACCAGGGTTCTACGGTGCTCATCATGATCGCAAGATGCGAAACGCGGTGTTTACCGGTCATACGCGTTCATTGTGGCCCCTGTGAGGGCCTCTCACGCCTCCAAGCACGACAGACCCCCAAGCGCGACAGGCCCCCCACCGCCGTGGGAGGCCTGTCGTTGTCGTGCGCCGCCAGGGACTCGAACCCCGGACCCGCTGATTAAGAGTCAGCTGCTCTAACCAACTGAGCTAGCGGCGCCTGCTGACCTGCACAACTCTACCCGACCCGGGAGGGTGCTCCGGGTCGGCGTACATCATTCGGACCGTCAGCATGCGCGTACGGGAGACAGTTGCGAAACTGGCGAATGTGCACAGTTGCGGACATTTCAATCTGGAGTGTGAGGGGCATCGCATGGAGACTCCGGTGTTCGAGGAGATCGACCCCGCGAGTGACTGCGACTGCCCCGGATGCGTCCACTGGCGGCGCGTTCTCCCCCGGTCGACCGGCGCTCACCCCGCCGCCACCCGGGCCATGATCGTCGCCGCCGCGGCCTCCACCGCCCTCGGCGCGGTCCACGCGGCCCCGGCCTTCGCCGCCCCCCACGCCCCGGCCCGTCCCGGTGCTCCGGCGATCGACGAGCCCGCCACCCCCCAGGGCCGCAAGGCCCCGCTGCACGGCCCCGGCGGCAGGCCCACGGTCGTCAAGGCGCCGACCACCACCCGCGCCGACATCATCCGGCGGGCCAAGCAGTGGGTCGCCGCGAAGGTGCCGTACAGCATGTCCGCCTACTGGGGCGACGGCTACCGGCAGGACTGCTCGGGCTTCGTGTCCATGGCCTGGAACCTGCCGGGCAACGAGTGGACCGGCAGCCTGGGCCAGTACGGGATCAGGATCGCCAAGGACGACCTCCAGCCAGGCGACATCCTGCTCTTCCACAACCCGTCCAACCCCGAGCAGGGCTCCCACGTCGTCATCTTCGGCGGCTGGACGGACTACACGCACACCTACTACCTCGCCTACGAGGAGACCCGTCCGTACGCCCGCAAGCAGGCCACGCCCTACGCCTACTGGAGCAACTCGGACCGTTACGTCGCCTACCGGTACAAGGGGCTCGCGGGCGCCGCCCCGGGCGCGGAGCCGGCCACCCCCCAACCGGCCACCTCCCCACCGGCCACACCCAAGCCGGACAGCGACAAGCCCGCCGGGCCGGACGTGACGTCCTACCCGGGAGCCGCCTACTTCGGCCCCGGGGCCAACAACAAGTACGTCACCCAGCTCGGCCGCATGCTCGTGGAGCGCGGCGCCGGGCGCTACTACACCTCCGGCCCCGGCCCCCGCTGGACGGACGCGGACCGCAGGGCGACCCAGGCGTTCCAGCAGGCGCAGGGCTGGCGGGGCGAGGACGCGGACGGGCTGCCCGGGGTGCAGACCTGGACGCTGCTGGTGACCGGCAGGGGCAAGGACATCGGAGGGGCGGGCGGACAGACGGGGGCGGCGGGCCCCTCGGCGCCCTCCTCGCACGGGGTCCCCGGCTACCCGGGACGCGCGATGTTCCGGCCCGGCGCGAGCAACAAGTACGTCACCCAGCTCGGCAGACAGCTGGTGAAGAAAGGGTTCGGCAAGTACTACACGACCGGGCCGGGACCGCGCTGGGGCGAGCCGGACCGGCGGGGCGTCGAGGCCTTCCAGCGCGCCCAGGGCTGGCGGGGCGGCGCGGCGGACGGCTACCCGGGGCCGGAGACCTGGCGGCGGCTCTTCTCGTAACCACCTGTGGTGACATCTGGCGCGGAGGCTGGAGACACGCATGACTACGACCGCTTCACCCACACCGGAGTCCGAGGGGCACGCCCGCCCGGCCCGGCTCATCCAGAACGAGTCGACCACCGAGATCCCGGTCCACCTGCTCTTCCGTGACGACCCGGACCCGGTGTCGGTGCCGCTGAAGCCCGCGGTGGTGGCCCGCAGGCAGGGCACCGGCGAACAGCCCCGGCTGCGCAGACCCGACCGGCTCACCCCGCGACCCGCCCCCGACGTGGATCCCGACCTGTCCGAGCGTCCCGCCCGGGTGCTGCCGGGCTCGGTGGGTGTCCTCGCCGGCACCTGCGGACTGGCCGGGTGCGCGGTCACCTCGTGGTGGGCCGGCGTACTGCCGAGGCTGGCCCTGGAGGCGCTCCGGGTCCCGGCGTTCGCGGGCGCGGGCCTCGGTCCGGCCCAGTGGGCGGCGTACGCCGGTGCCGGTGCCCTCGGTCTGTTCGGCTTCGGCGGACTGGCCCGCGGCCGGACCGGGCGGGCCTGGGTGCTCGGTCTGTTCGGCCGCTACCGGGGGACCGTCCGGCGCACCGGCCTGATGTGGGTCAACCCGCTGCTGCTGCGCCGCCGGGTCGACGTACGGCTGCGGCACTGGCGCGGTGAGCCGATGCCGGCCGCCGACGCGAGCGGGGTCGCGCTGCGGGTCGTCGTCCTCGTGGTGTGGCGGGTGCGGGACACCGCGCGGGCCACGCTCGGCGTGGACGACCACGAGACGTATCTGCGCGAGTGCGTCGAGGCCGCGCTCGCCCGGGTCCCGGTGGAGGCACCGGGCTCCGGCCGGGGCTCGGCCGACACGGCGGGGGAGGCGCTGACCCGGCTGGTGGCCGCGGAGACCGCGCCCGTCGGCGTCGAGGTGTTCTCGGTGCAGCCGCTGCGCGTCGAGTACGCCCCCGAGGTCGCCGCCGCGATGCACCGCCGCCGGATCGCCGCGCTGGACGCCCAGCAGCGGGCCACCATGCTGACCTCGGTGGTGGACTCGGTGGAGGACACGGTCACCCGGCTGACCATGCGGGGCCTGGTGGAGCTGGACGACTACGAACGCAAGGCGCTGGTCAAGGACTTGACGGTGGCGTTCTGCGCGGGGCGTGGAGAACAAGGGGCGTAGTTGGTATGGACATGTTCAACACTCAGTAATAATCTGGGACTTGGTCTAGACCTGCAAGCTCACTGAACCTCCCCCACGTTCTCCAGGAGCGGCAGCATGCGCAAAAAGACCAAGTGGTACGCCGCCGTGGTGGGTCTCGCCACCACCGGCGCCGTCGTGCTCTCCTCCGGCGGCGCCAGCGGCCACGGCTACACCGACCTCCCCATCAGCAGGCAGAAGCTCTGCCAGAACGGCACGGTGGCGAACTGCGGCTCGATCCAGTGGGAGCCGCAGAGCGTCGAGGGCCCGAAGGGCTTCCCGGCCGGCGGGCCCGCGGACGGGCAGATCTGCAACGCCGGCCTGAGTCAGTTCAGCCAGCTCAGCGCACCGAGGACACCGTCGGGTACCGCGTGGCCTGCGACGAAGGTGACGGGCGGGCAGAGCTACACGTTCCGCTGGCAGTTCACCGCCATGCACGCTACGACCGACTTCAAGTACTACGTCACCAAGGCGGGCTGGAACCAGAGCCACAACCTGGCCCGCTCCGACCTCAACCTCACCCCGTTCCTGACCGTCCCCTACAACGGCCAGCGCCCCCCGTCCACCCTCTCGCACAGCGGCACCCTGCCGTCCGGGCTCAGCGGACGGCATGTGATCGTCGCGGTGTGGACGATCGCCGACACGGCGAACGCGTTCTACGCCTGCTCGGACGTCACGTTCTGAGCATCGCTTGAGACAGTCCAGGCTTCCCCCGGGGTAGGTTCCCCCACACGATCACGCGATCCCGTGATCGGTGCCTGACCTCGGGGGATCCGTCATGAGCGCCTTCTTCTACGTCATTCCGATCCTGATCATGGCCGTGGCCCTGTCCGGCGCGTACCTCATGGTGCGGCGCTGGCTGCGGATGCGCAGCGCCTTCAGGAGCGGGCTCACCGCCGAGGGGCGGTGTCTGCGGGTGTACGCCGTGGCGCACGGCGGCGGCGACAGCCGGGTGCGCACGAGCCTGCGGCATGTATACGAGTTCAGGGCCCGCGACGGCCGGAGCATCCGCTTCGAGGAGGAGGGCGGCCCGGGAACCGTGCTGGAGGGCGACATCGTCACCGTGCACTACGCCGAGGGCCCCCACGTCGTGGCCACGGCCCGGCCCGGCAGCGGCGGGCACGGCTGCGCCGCCTTCGTGGTGACGGCCTTCGCCGGGACGGTCGTCCTGGTCTGCCTCATCGTCATGATCGCCTTCGCCGCGGTGGCTTAGGCCTCCACATCTGACGGTCCGTCAACTACCGTACGCGCCCATGGACTCCAGGAGGCGTACGGTCGCGGAGCTCGTCGCGGGGCGGTGGGGCGACCACCGGCCGGGGCTTTGGTTCGAGGGGCGGGAGCTCACCCACCACGAGGTGGCCTCCGGTGCCGCGGCTCGGGCGGCACTGCTCACCGACCTGCTGCCGGGCGCCGGGTCCCACATCGGGGTGCTGCTCGACAACACCCCCGAGTACCCGCTGTGGTTGAGCGCGGCCGCCCTCGCCCGTACCGCAGTGGCCGGCGTCAACCCCACCCGCCGGGGACCCGAGCTCGCCCGCGACATCCTGCACACCGAGTGCCGCCTGCTGATCACCGAACCGTCCCGGCTGCCGTTGCTGCACGGACTCGACCTGCCCGGTGTCCGCCTGCTGGTGACCGGAACCGAGGAGTACGACACCCTGCTCGCGCCCTACGCCGGCGCCGAACCGGACGCCTCCCGCGCCCTCCCCGAGGACCGGCTGCTCCTCTACTTCACCTCCGGCTCGACCGGTGCCCCCAAGGCCGCGCTCTGCTCCCAGGGCCGGCTGGCCGCCGCCGGGCGCTCCCTGGCGGACCAGTTCCGGCTCGGCCCCGACGGGGTGCACTACGTCTGCATGCCGATGTTCCACGGCAACGCGGTGATCGCCGACTGGGCGCCCGCGCTGGCGAGCGGAGCGGGGGTCGCGCTCAGGCGGCGGTTCTCGGCCTCGGGGTTCCTGGCGGACGTGCGCGCGTACGGGGCGACGTACTTCACCTATGTCGGCCGGGCCATCCAGTACGTCCTGGCCACCGAGGAGCGCGAGGACGACCGGGACAACCCGCTGCGACTCGGCTTCGGCACCGAGGCGGGGGCCCTGGACGCGGCGGCCTTCGAGCGGCGGTTCGGGGTGCGGCTGGTCGAGGGGTACGGGTCCTCCGAGGGCGGCGCGGCGATCCAGTGGGCGCCGGGGACTCCGTCGGGCGCGGTGGGGCGGGCGGGCCCCGGGCTCGTCGTACTCGATCAGGAGTCGGGCGAGCAGTGCCCGCCGGCCCGCTTCGACGCGGCCGGACGGCTGCTGAACGGGGACGAGGCGATAGGGGAGCTGGTGAACAGGGCCCCGAACCCCTTCGAGGGGTACTGGCGCAACCCCGAGGCGGAGGCGGAGCGGCGGCGCGGGGGCTGGTACTGGACCGGCGACCTCTTCTACCGCGACCGCGACGACTACCTGTACTTCGCCGGCCGCACCGACGACCGGATCCGCGTCGACGGCGAGAACCTGGCCGCCGCGATGATCGAGAACATCCTCGCGCGCTACGAGGGTGCGGTGGCCGTCGCCGTGTACGCGGTGCCGGACCCGGTGACCGGGGACCAGGTGATGGCGACGCTCGCGGGGACCTTCGACCCGGCCGGCTTCGCGGACTTCCTGGCGGCCCAGCCTGACCTCGGCACGAAGATGGCGCCCCGGTACGTGCGGGTGGTGGACCGGATGCCGGTCACAGCAACAAACAAGATCCACCGAGCACGACTCAGGAAGGATGGGGTGCACTGCGCGGACCCGGTGTGGTGGCGCGCACCGGGCGAGAAGGCGTACCGACGACTGGTCCCGGAAAACGCCGAAGGACCCTTCGCTCCCACGAAAGGCCCTTCACCGGTGCGCCGCCAGGGACTCGAACCCCGGACCCGCTGATTAAGAGTCAGCTGCTCTAACCAACTGAGCTAGCGGCGCATGACTCTCACCCTCCGCCTTCGGCGGCTGGCGACAGAGAAAATACTACCCGGTCGGAAGGGGTGCTTCTGACCACGGCCGAGTGGACCCACCCAGGGGCGACGACCGACGACCTTCCGCACCGCCCCTAGATCGCCAGTGACAGCAGAACCGGTGCCGCCCCCCGGTTCAACCGGTCCGTCGCCTGGCGGAGCCGATGCGCCTGCTCGACCGGGAGGGACAGCGCGAGGCACCCCACCAGCGACCCCGCGGTGATCGGCACCGCCGCGCACACCGTGCCCACCGCGTACTCCTGGAGGTCGAGGTGGGGGACCGTCGGCGGCTGGGTCTCCAGGCGGGAGAGCAGCAGCTTGTCGTTGGTGATGGTGCGCGAGGTGAGGCGGGTCATGCGGTGCCGGGAGAGATGGTCGCGGCGGCCGTTGTGGTCGAGCTGGCTGAGCAGGCTCTTGCCGAGTGCCGTCGCGTGGGCCGAGGAGCGGAAGTCCACCCACTCGTTGACCGCCGGGGTCGCGGGACCGTCGGCGTACTGGTCGATGGTGACCTCGCCGTCGACGTACCGGCTGATGTAGACGGCCGCGCCGATCGAGTCGCGCAGCTCGTCGAGGGTGCGCTGGAGCTGGTCGCGCAGCGCCTCGTCACGGTCGTTCACGGAGGTGAGCCTGGTCAGGGCGTCCCCCGTCACATACGCGCCGTCGGCCACCTGCTCGACGTACCCCTCGCGGCGCAGCATCCTCAGGAGCGCGGTCAGTCGCTCCGGGCCGAGGCCGGTGGTGCGGGCGAGTTCGACGTCGGTGACTCCGGCGGTGTGCCGTGCCACGGTCTCCAGGACGCGCAGCGCGTCCTGGGCCGAGTGGTACGGCGCGGTCGGCTCGTGCTTCAGCGCCACGGTGTTCCCCCTGCGCTCGCTCGGTCGCACTACTACTGGGCCGTAATCCAGACAGCGATCCCTTCCACGATAACCGGCAAAAGGCTTGCAGTGAGCGGCTGTTGGCGAGATTCCGGCCCCGGGCCCAGCCCCTCAACTGGGGCGCTGACACGCTGGCATATGCCTGTGACATGACCCGGGTCCGGGACCTCGCAGATTGAACACCGTTCACTTTTCGCGGTCAGAGCACAGCGCTGAGAAATTCCCGGGTGCGGTCCTGCGCGGGGTCGCTGAAGATCTTCTCCGGCGGGCCCGACTCGATGATCCGGCCCGAGTCGAACATCAGCACCTGGTCGGAGATGTCCCGGGCGAAGTTCATCTCGTGGGTCACGCAGAGCATGGTGATGTCGGTGGTGCGCGCGATGTCCCGCAGCACGTCGAGGACGCCCGCGACCAGCTCCGGGTCCAGCGCCGAGGTCACCTCGTCCAGCAGCAGCACCCGCGGCCGCATGGCCAGCGCCCGCGCGATCGCCACCCGCTGCTGCTGTCCGCCGGAGAGCTGGGTCGGCCGGGCCCCGGCCTTGTCCGCTAGCCCCACCAGGTCGAGCAGCTCACGCGCGCGTGCCTCCGCCTCGTCCTTGGACATGCCGAGGACGGTGACGGGCGCCTCGGTGATGTTGCGCAGGACCGTCATGTTCGGGAACAGGTTGAACTGCTGGAAGACCATCCCGATCTTCTTGCGCACCTCGCGCAGCTGCTTCTCCGGCGCCGGGAACAGCTTCTCGCCGTCGACGGTGACCGTGCCCTCGTCGGGCTTGGTCAGCGTCATCAGCATCCGCAGGATCGTGGTCTTGCCGGACCCGGAGGGCCCGATCAGCGTCACGTGCTTGCCGGAGTCGACGGAGAAGTTCAGCCGGTCCAGGACCGTGTTGGACCCGAAGCGCTTGGTCACGTCCTCGAAGCGGATCAGCTCGCTGCCGTCCACCGGCGGGTTGGTGTTCGCGTCGGGTTCCTTCATGAGGGGAGTGTCAGCGGACAAGACGTCGCTCCAGGGATCGCAGGAGAAGGGAGGCCAGATAGGAGATGACGATGAAGGCCACACCGATCACGGTCAGCGGCTCGGTGAACTGGAAGTGCTCCTGCGCGAACAGCCGCGCCTCGCCGAGCATCTCCAGGACCGTGATGACCATCAGCATCGGAGTGTCCTTGAGCATCGAGATCACGTAGTTGCCGAGGGCGGGCACGACCCGGCGGATCGCCTGCGGCAGGATCACCACCTGCCAGGTCCTGACCCGCGGCAGGTTCAGCGCGGTCGCCGCCTCCCACTGGCCGGCGGGCACCGCCTCGATACCGGCCCGGTAGACCTGCATGGTGTACGTCGAGTAGTGCAGCCCGATCCCGATGACACCGGTGGTCAGCGCGGACAGGGTCACGCCCCACTCGGGCAGCACGTAGAAGAGGAAGAACAGCTGGACCAGCAGCGGGGTGTTGCGCACGAACTCCGTGACCACCCCGACCGGCCAGCGCACGAACCGCGAGGGCGCACGCATCAGCAGCGCCCACACCAGGCCGAGCACGAACGAGATCAGCGAGCCCAGGGCGAGGGCTTGCAGGGTGACCAGCAGACCGTCCCAGAACTGCGGCATGAAGTCGCCCACGGCGCTCCAGTCCCACTCCATCAGACACCACCTCCGACCGGCTCGGGCACCTTCACCTCACGGGTGGGCGCCTTGCCGACCCCCGCCTTGAGCTTCTTCTCCAGGCCCCGCATCAGCCGGGTGAGCAGGAAGGCGATCACGAAGTAGATGAGCAGCAGATACGTGTAGATCCCGGCGCTCTCCTGGAGCGCCAGCCGCACCAGGTTGCCGCTGAAGGCCAGGTCGCCCATGCCCATCACGGACACCAGCGCGGTGCCCTTGAGCAGCTCGACCAGCAGGTTGGAGAACGGCGGGATCATCTCCGGCACCGCCTGCGGCAGCAGGATCAGCCGGAGCCGCTGCCAGGGCGTGAAGCTCAGCGCGATCCCGCCCTCCTGCTGGGCCGGGTCGACCGCCTTGAGCGCCCCGCGCACGATCTCGGAGCCGTACGCCCCGTAGGTCAGGCCGAGCGCGAGCGTGCCCGCCCACATGGGCACGAGCTGCCAGCCGAAGGCCGGGGGCAGCACGAAGAACACCCAGAAGATCATCACCAGCGCGGAGGTGCCGCGGAACACCTCGGTGTAGAAGCCCGCGAGGAAGCGGACGATCCACAGCCGGTGGGTACGCGCGACGCCGACCACGAAGGACACCGCGGCGGCGAGCAGCGCGCTGAACACGAGGAGCTGGACGGTGGTCCAGACCCCCCTGAGCACCAGTTCCCAGAGTCCGGAAGTCATCCGCCGCAGAGCTCCTTCGCGGTCAGGTCCGTCATCTCGGCCTGCGTGAACCCGAAGGGCTTGAGGACCCGGAGGAGTTCCCCGCTCTTCTTCAGCTTCCGCAGCTCGACGTTGAAGGCGTCCCGCAGGTTCGTCTCCGTGCGGCGGAACGCGAAGGCGCCGCCGTCGGTGTGCGGCTTGCCGCCCACGATCGGGGTGAAGGCCTTCGTCGCCTCCGCCTTGGCCGATTTCTTCACCACCTCACGGGTGGTGAGCGCGGTCCCGGCGAACACGTCGACGCGTCCCGCCTCCACCGCGTTCAGCCCGGCGACCTGGTCGGGCACGATCAGGATGTCGCTCTCCTTGTATCCCGCCTCGACCGCGTACCCGATCTCCGCATAGCCGGTGCCGGTGGCGAACTTCGCCTTCTTCTCGACGACGTCCTGGTAGTTGTGAAGACCTTTTGGATTTCCCTTGCGCACGATGAAGGAATCGAGCATCTGATAGTCGGGATCGGCGAAGATCACCTGCTCGCAGCGTTCCGGGGTGACATACATCCCGGCCGCCACGACATCGAACTGCTGCGAATTCAGCCCGGGAATGAGCGAACCGAACTCGGTGGGCACGGGCTGCACCCGGTCCACCCCGAGCCGCTTGAATACGACCTTCGCGAGTTCCGGCGCCTCGCCGGTCAGGTCGCCGTTCTTGTCGATGTAACCGAACGGGATCTCGCCCGCGATTCCCAGCCGTACGACACCCGCCGCTCTGAGCCGGTCGAGCAGGTCACCGCCGCCTTCGGTGGAGGCGGTGGCCACGCGTGAGCAGCCTGCGGCGCCCAGTGCGCCGACCGCCGCCACCCCCGCGAGCAGCGACCGGCGGGTGGTCCCGGATGTGTGTGCGCCATGTTCCAGTGGTGGAGCCATGGCGGCGCGGCTACCCGACCGGATGCGACTTATGCGGATCGATTTGAGCCCCGTTTTCCACCGAGGCCCTCTTGACCCGCGCGGGACCATGGAGTGCATGGCTGACCGATACATCGAAGTCTCGCTGGTCAAACGCGGGATCACCGCGACGGCAAAGCTCCTCGACGACCGGGCGCCGATCACCTGCGCGGCCGTATGGGAAGCGCTCCCGCTCGCCGGTGACGTCTATCACGCCAAGTACGCGCGCAACGAGATCTACGCCCTTTTCCCGCCTTTCGCGGAAGCGGAGCCACCTCTGGAAAATCCGACAGTTACCCCGATTCCCGGAGATCTCTGTTATTTCTCCTTCGCCGGCACACAACTCGGCACGCAGTCCCACGGCTACGACCGAGAGGTCCGGTCGGACACGACGCTGGTCGATCTGGCCCTGTTCTACGAGCGCAACAACCTCCTCGTGAACGCCGACGTGGGCTGGGTGCCGGGCATCGTCTGGGGCCAGGTGGTGGCGGGGCTGGACGCCCTGGCCGAGGGCTGCAACGACCTCTGGCGCTCGGGCGCCCTCGGCGAGAGCCTCCGCTTCAGCCGGGCCTAGCGCTCACCCCGCGCGAGCCGGGGCGGGTGGATGCCCGCCGCTCCCGTCTCGTACAGGGCGTGTGCCGCCCGCAGCACCAGGTCGTCCCGATGCCGGGCCGCCACGATCTGGAGCCCCACCGGCAGCCCGTCGCCGTCCGTGCCGACGGGCACACTCGCCGCCGGCTGCTGCGTCATGTTGAAGGGGTAGGTGAACGGTGTCCACCCCGTCCAGCGGTGGTGCCCCGAGCCCTTCGGGACCTCCGTGCCCGCCTCGAACGCGGTGATCGGCAGGGTCGGGGTGACCAGCAGGTCGTAGGAGTCGTGGAAACGGCCCATCCGGCGCCCCAGTTCCATCCGGACGTCCACCGCGGCCAGGTAGTCGAGCGCGCTCATGCGGGCCCCGAGGCCGCGGATCTCCCGGAGTCCGGGGTCCAGCACCTCCCGCTGGTGCGGCCCGAGATGCTGGGTGACCCGGGCCGCCCCGCTGAACCACAGGGTGTGGAAGGCGTCCACGGGGTCGGCGAAGTCGGGGTCGGTCTCGGTGACGTAGGCGCCGAGCCCGGCCAGGTGCTCCACGGCACGGCGGACCGCTGCCGCGACCCCGGGCTGTACGGCCACCTGGCCGCCGAGGGACGGCGAGTAGGCGACCCGCAGTCCGCGCACCCCGCCCGGCAGGGCCGCGGTGAACGGGCCGGACGCCGGGCCGAGGGCCGACCAGTCACGCGAGTCCGGCCTGCCGATCACGTCGAGCAGGAGTGCCGCGTCGGCCGCGTCCCGGGTCATCGGGCCGACATGGGCCAGGGTGCCGAAGGCGCTCGCCGGGTAGAGCGGCACCCTGCCGTACGTCGGCTTCAGGGCGAAGATCCCGCAGAACGCGGCCGGGATGCGGACACTGCCCCCGCCGTCGGTGCCGAGCGCGAGCGGTCCCGCGCCGAGTGCCACGGCCGCCGCGGCGCCCCCGCTGGAGCCGCCCGCGGTGCGCGTCGGGTCGTAGGGGTTGCGGGTCACGCCCGACAGCGGTGAGTCCGTGACGCCCTTCCAGCCGAACTCCGGGGTGGTCGTCTTGCCGAGGAAGACGGCACCCTGCTCGCGCAGTCGGGCCACGGAGGGCGCGTCCTCGTCCCACGGACCGTTCTCCGGGATCGTCCTGGAGCCCTTCAGGGTCGGGGTGCCCCGGGTGAGCAGGATGTCCTTCACCGTGACCGGGACGCCGTCCACCGCGCCGCACGGCTCGCCGCGTCGCCAGCGGTCGGCCGACGCGCGGGCCTGTGCCAGGGCCTCCTCACCGGTCAGGCGCACGAACGCGTTCACCTCGGGCTGGACGCGCTCGGCCCGCTCCAGGGCCGCCCGGGTGGCGTCGACGGGGCTGAACTCGCCCTTGCGGTAGCCCTCGACGAGGTGCACGGCGGTCAGTTCCGAGAGGTCCTGCATGTGCTGCCCCTCTGCTCGGCTGTCAGTGCCCCGGTACATACCCGCGTTGTTTGTCGACCACGTTCGTCAGTGATCTGCCCGCTTCCCAGCGCTCGTACAACTCCACGAACTGCGTGCCGAGTTCATCCCGCCAGCCGACCGTGTCGCCGCTCATGTGCGGGGACACGATCAGGCCCGGAACCTGCCACAACGGGCTGTCGACAGGAAGGGGTTCGGTGTCGAAGACGTCGAGGGCGGCCCCGGCGATCCACCGCTTGGACACCGCCTCCACCAGGGCCTCCTCGACGACCAGCTGGCCGCGCCCGATGTTGATGAACCGCGCGGAGGGCTGCATCACCCCGAAGCGGCGGGCGTCGAACATGCCCCGCGTGTCCGCGGTGAGCGGGGCGGCCGCGATCACCCAGTCCGCGCGGGCCATCAGCCGGTCGAGGTCGTCGGGTCCGTGGATCCCGGTGCGGGGGCGGCGGCCGACCAGGGCCGTGGTGATGCCGAGCGCCTTGAGCGTGCTCACGATCGCCCGCCCGATGGGCCCGGAACCGACCACGCACGCGCGCGTGCCGGCGACTCGCTGCGACTCCCGGTGCCGCCACACGCCCTCCCGCTGGAGTTCGAGCGTGCGGGGCAGGTCCTTGGCCATCGTCAGGACCAGCGCGGCGACGTACTCGGCGATCGGCTGGTCGAAGACCCCGCGCGCGTTCGTCACCACCGTGTCGGAGACGGCGAGTTCGGGGCACATCAGGTGATCCACGCCCGCGCTCGCGGTGTGCACCCAGCGGGGCCGCGGACCCTCGCCCGGCCAGGCGTCCCGCACCGCGGTGGAGGTGAAGTCCCAGACCAGCAGCACATCGGCGGACGGCAGCCGCTCGGCGAGCGTGCTCGCGTCCGCGTGCTCGATCCGGGCCCGGCCGGTGAGTCTGCCGAGGCGCGGCGGCGGGTCGGCGTCGAGGACCAGCAGGGTGGGGACGGACATCGAGGCACCGTTTCTGCGGATGGTCGCGGGAGCTGCCGGGCGTCCGACGGGGGTGGGACCACCGGCGCAACCGGGTGTTCACGTGTGCGTGACGTGGGCGGATTGACCACGCTCGCACCCGAACCTACCTTCGTCAACACGGGCGTTGTGCACGTTCCGCAGCCCTTCCGTCTCTCACTGTGAGGCCGGTCTTCGCCATGGACGTCTCCTTTCTTGGTGGTCCGCGCCCCCAGCGCGGTGTCGGTGTCGTCGCCCCCTTCGACTTCGCGCTGGACCGCGAGCTGTGGCGCTGGGTACCCGACGAGGTCTCGCTCCATCTGACCCGCACCCCGTACGTCCCCGTCGAGGTCAGCCTCGACCTGGCCCGTCTGGTCAGCGAGCACGAGACCCTGCACGACGCCGTGCGCACCCTCAACGCCATCGCCCCCGAGGTCGTCGGCTACGCCTGCACCTCGGGCAGCTTCGTCGGCGGGATCGCCGGGGAACGCGCCATGTGCGCGGCCATGACCGGGGCGGGCGCCGTCCCGTCCGTGACCACCTCCGGCGCCCTCCTGGAGGCCCTCGCCGAGCTCGACGTGCACCGGGTCGCACTCGTGACGCCGTACACGGTGTCGGTGACCAGGTCGCTGGAGGAGTACGTCGCCGAGGCCGGCGTCTCCGTCACCGGTTGCGCCTACATGGGGCTGACCCGGCACATCTGGAAGGTGCCCTACCGCCAGGTCTCCGAGATGGCCCACCAGGCCGTACGGGCCGACGCCCAGGCGCTGTTCATCAGCTGCACCAACCTGCCGACGTACGACGTCATCCCGCAGCTGGAGGCGGAACTGCGCATCCCGGTGATCTCGGCCAACCAGGTGACCATGTGGGCGGCGTTGCGCCGACTGGGTACCCGAGCCGTGGGACCGTACCAGGCGCTGATCGACCCGGCGGCGAGGTCCGGTCCCGTGCGCCCGGAGATTCCGGGTCTGCCCGAAGTCCGGGAACTGCCGGACGGAGAACAGCAGCAGGAAGGCTGGACATGACCGCACTGGGATTCCTCTACCCGGGCCACTCCGCCGAGGACGACTATCCGCGCATCGAACAGCTCCTGGGCAGTGACATCCGCCTGGACGTGGTCCACACCGACATCGGCACGGACGCCCACCGCGTGGACGCCCTCCTGGAGATGGGCTCCGCCGAGCGGCTCGCCGCCGCGGGCGTCGAGGAACTGCGCATGTCGGGCGCCGAGTCCGTCGTCTGGGCCTGCACCAGCGGCAGTTTCGTGCACGGCTGGGAGGGTGCCCAGGAACAGGTCCGCACCCTGGCCGTGACGGCCGGCATGCCCGCCTCCTCGACCTCCTTCGCCTTCGTGCACGCGGCGAAGGAGATCGGGGCCGGGCGGGTGGCGGTCGCGGCCACCTACCCGGACGACGTGGCGGGCCTGTTCGCCGACTTCCTGCGGGCGGGCGGCATCGAGGTCCTTCAGGTCCGCGGCGCCGGGATCATCACCGCCGCGGAGGTCGGCACCTGGGGCGAGGAGGAGGTCCTCGCGCTGGCCCGGCAGGCCGACTCGCCGGACGCCGGGGCGGTGCTCCTGCCGGACACGGCACTCCACACGGCCACCCACATCCCGGCCCTGGAGAAGGAGCTCGGCAAGCCGGTCCTCACCGCGAACCAGGTCACCGTCTGGGAGGCCCTGCGGCTGACCGACCGCCGGGTGAACGCTCCCTCGCTGGGGGCGCTGTTCACGAGGGAGCCGATCGTCCAGGTGTGAGGCGGGCGGTGTCAGGCGCTCATCGCCGGGGCTCCTGCGGGACCTCGGAGGTGAGCGCCTCACGCATGGTGCGCAGCCGCCGGTGCTGGAGATTGCCGTGGAGGACGAGCCAGCCCAGGAAGACGACGCTGAAGACGGCGAAACCGACCGTCTGCCGCGCGCCCGCGGTCAGGGCCGTCAGCACCACGAGGGAACCGAACAGGACGGCGAGGAAGAGCGCGGCCGCGACCCGGTGGCGGGAGCGGTGCAGGCGCTGTTCCACCAGGTCACCCATCGCCTGCCGCTCCCCGGGCGCGGTGGGGACCTCACCCCGGCGCAGCTTGCGGTCCAGGACGACCAGGCCGTCCGTCGATCCCGCGGCCCGCTTCTCCTTGCGGCGCACGGCCATCACGACCGCGATCCCGCCGAGGGCGGTGAAGGCCATGCGCGCCAGGACGGAGGCGGGGGACTTCCCGGGGAACAGCAGGAGGACCATGGCGGAGGCGGCCAGTACGGACAGGGCGTACTGGAGCCACAGATGCCTGCTGATCAGATCGTTGACGCGTTCCACCGCGGCCCCCTCACAGCCTGGTACGGGCCCGGCGCCGGATGCCGACGACCCGCATCGTCAGTCCGATGGTGAGCAGGGCGAGCGCCACCGCGCAGTACGCCCACGAACCCGTGCCGCGGACGGCGTCCACGCTGGTCAGGATCGCCCACAGGCCCGCCACGACCACCAGTGCGGTCCAGGCGGTGTCGGCGATGCGGACGGACAGCTGGTCGCGTTGCCGGGTGCCGGGCTCCAGGGTGCCGGGCCCTTGCGGTCGCGGAGTCTCAGAGCGCGTCATGAAAGCTGCCTCCGGTTGGGTATCGGGGCATTTCGGGTACCCCGGAGGCCCCCGCGCAAGCGGTGAACTCCCTTGCGGGATACGGAACATGGCGCTCCACGGGTCCGCGCCGTATCCGCCCCTTCCGTCCCGTCCCTTCCGCCCCGTCCCGCACCGCCCCTCCCGGACCCCGGGAATAACCGGGGACATTCCCCTGTTACCCCCGGAAGCGACAGCGCACGGCACACACAGGAGGACCCCACCGTGGCGGAAGACGAGATCCGAGGTACCGCACAGGGCACCGCCCCCGTACCTCTCTCGGTACTGGACCTGGTCACCGTCGGCGCGGGACGCACGGCCACCGACGCCCTGCGCACCAGCGTCGCCATCGCTCGGCTCGCCGAGTCGCGCGGCTTCCACCGCTACTGGGTCGCCGAACACCACTCCATGCCCGGCGTGGCGTCCTCCTCGCCCGCGGTGATCCTCGCCCACCTCGCCGCCCACACCACCCGCATCCGGCTCGGCTCGGGCGGTGTCATGCTCCCCAACCACGCCCCGCTGGTGATTGCGGAGCAGTTCGGCACGCTGGAGGCGATGGCCCCGGGCCGGGTCGACCTGGGCCTGGGCCGGGCCCCGGGCACCGACGGCGCCACCGCGGCCGCCCTGCGCCGCACCGACCGGCTGCACGAGGGTGCCGACGACTTCCCCGAGCAGCTCATGGAGCTCACCCGCTTCCTCGACGACGACTTCCCCGACGGCCACCCCTACCGCCGTATCCACGCGGTACCCGGCCCGATCCAGGCGACCTCGCCCGGTGGCGTGCAGTCCCCGCACCGGCCGCCGATCTGGCTGCTCGGCTCCTCCGGCTTCAGCGCCCGGCTGGCCGGCTCCCTCGGTCTGCCCTTCGCCTTCGCGCACCACTTCTCGGCGCAGAACACCATCCCGGCCCTGGACCTGTACCGCGAGTCCTTCCGCCCCTCCGCGGTCCTCGACGAGCCCTACGCCCTCATCGGTGTCTCCGCCCTCGCCACCGACGACGAGAAGGAGGCCCGCCGCCAGGTCCGCGCCGCCGCGCTCAACATGATCCGGCTGCGCACCGGCCGCCCGGGACTGGTCCCCACCCCCGAGGAGGCGGAGGCCTACGAGTTCAGCCCGATGGAGGAGGAGTTCGCCACCTCCTGGAACGCCAACGTCGTCCACGGCACCGCCGACGAGGTCCGCTCCGGTCTCGACGACCTCCACAAGCGCACCGGCGCCGACGAGCTGATGCTCACGGGCAACGCCCACAGCGGTGACGTACGCCTGCGCTCGTACGAACTGATCGCGGACGCCTACGGGTTGCCGACGGCCTGACCCGTCAGACCTGGGCGCCCATCAGCCCGGAGATACGATCCGGCGACACCGGCCGCGAGTACAGCCAGCCCTGGCCGGTGTCGCAGCCGATCCGGCGCAGCCGGCTGGCCTGGGCCGAGGTCTCGACGCACTCCGCGGTGACGGTGAGGCCGAGGCGGTGGGCCAGCTGGATCATCGCCTCCACGACGACCTCGTCGGCCGGGTTCGGGGCGACCCCCTCGCCCTCGTACTGGAAGCCGCGCACGAAGGAGCCGTCCAGCTTCAGGACGGAGACCGGAAGGCGGCTGAGGTAGGCGAGGTTGGAGTAGCCGGTGCCGAAGTCGTCGATCGCGATGCCCACGCCCATGTCGCTCAGCGCCTGGAGGGCCTGGAGCGGGCGGCCCGCCGAGCCCATCACCGCGGACTCGGTGAGTTCGAGCTGGAGCAGGTGCGGGGCCAGACCGGTCTCCGCGAGGGTCCGCGCCACGTCCGCGACCAGGTCGGAGTCCCAGACCTGACGGACCGCCACATTGACGCTGACGAAGATCGGCGGCTCGTCGGGGTGGTCGAGCTGCCACTGCCGGGCCTGACGGCAGGCGGTGGCGAGGATCCAGCGGCCGAGCGGGACGATCGAGCCGTCCTCCTCGGCCAGTGCGATGAACCGATTCGGCGTCAGCAGACCGAACTGCGGATGGTTCCAGCGCACCAGCGCCTCGACCCCGCGCAGCCGACCGTCCTCCATGCCCACCAGCGGCTGGTACTCCAGCTTGAACTCGCCGCGCTCGATGGCCGGGCGCAGCGTGGAGGCGAGGGCCTGGCGGGTCATGCGGTGGGCGTTGCGCTCCGGGTCGAACAGCGTCCAGCGGTCCCGGCCGTCGGCCTTGGCCCAGTAGAGCGTGGTGTCGGCGGCCTGCATCAGCCCGGTCGCCGAGGTGCCCTGCGCCCGCCGTTCGACGACCCCGATCGACGCCGACACCGACATCCGGTGGCCGGAGAGGTCGAAGGGCGCCTGGATCGCCTTCAGCAGGGACTCGGCGAGGTCGGCGAGCTGCTCGGTGCCGGTGGAGTCCTCGACGAGCAGCGCGAACTCGTCGCCGCCCAGCCGCGCCACCAGCGGAGCGGTCGCCCGGCCCTGGCCGGCCTCGTCCGCGCAGCGGGTGAGCCGCTCGGCGACGGCGGCCAGCAGCCGGTCGCCGACCCGGTGGCCGAGGGTGTCGTTGACGGCCTGGAACCCGTCGAGGTCCAGGTAGCACAGTCCGATCCGGCCCGTGCCGCCCTGCTCGTACGACTCCGGCTCCAGGGCGGCCGTCAGCCGCTCGAAGAACAGCGTGCGGTTGGGCAGCCGGGTCACCGGGTCGTGCATCTGCAAGTGCCGCAGGCGGGCCTGGAGTTCACGGCGCGCCGTGATGTCGGCGACGGAGAGCAGCACACCGGGGGAGCCCTGGGCGTCCGCGGCCAGCGGTGTGACGGTGATCTGCGCCCACATGGAGTGCCCGTCGGGATGCTTGAGCCGGCGCTTGCAGCGCAGCTTCGCCTGCCGGCCGCGCAGCACCTCGCGATAGGAGTGCCAGGTGCGCGCGTCCGAGGCCAGGTCCACCAGGTCGGCGGCCGGGATCCCGGTCAGCTCCTTCGGCGCGGCGCCGAGCAGCTCGCCGAAGGCGGGGTTGGCGTCGACGACCGTGCCCTCGCGGTCCACCACGGCCATGGCCAGCGGCGCCGCCGCGAAGGCCGCGCGATGCGACGGGGGGTCGGTACGAGAAGGTGTCGCGATATCACTCTCTGTTACGGCAGACCCGTCGAGGTCTGCCGCGGGCGCCGGCCCTTCGGACGTTCCGTTCACCGCTAGCTCCCGCAGTGCACTCGATCGCTGTCCGCGCAGGAAAGTGTGCCGATCATAGAGGCTGCCCCCAAGCCCTTCCAGCCATTGCCCGCTCTCGGGGACCGGCAACCCCTTCTGGCAGATCGTTTCTGCCCGCAGCTGGACGGGTTCTTCGGGCCAGGGACCGGTTGTGACGTTCCGTGAGTGATTCGGGGGTGTCGGCCGGTCGGGCAGGTCACGCCAACTCACTCGTCCGGTGCAGATAAACAGGACGTAGTACCGCAAATCATCACAGGCTGGGTGCGGTGTCCCGTGAACCGCTCTCGGAGGTCCTGTTGCCGCGCCCGTTTCCGCGCACTTTCGCGCGCCCCCCACTGCGCAGCACCGCCGCCGTGTTCACCACCATGGCGGCCCTCGCCGCCACCTCCCTCATCACCGGACCGTCGGTGGCCGGACCCTTCGCCCCGGCGCCCTGCACCCTGGAACGCACCGAGGCGCACCACTCGGAGGGCGTGGACACCTGGAACACCGCCTATCCGCGCCCGGCGCGCGCCCTCGACGCGGTGATGGTCTTCCTGTCCTTCCCCGACGCCCGGCCGCTGACCACCCCGGCCCAGCTGACCGCCGACCACTTCCCGGCCACCACCCGCTTCTTCGAACGCGCCTCCTACGGCCGCTTCACGCTGCGCCCGCACCCGCTGCGGAACTGGATCAGGATGCCGCGCCCGTCGACGTCCTACGCCATACAGCGCGACTGGAGTGCCGCGGACCGGGGCGCCTATCTGCGGGACGCGCTCGCCGCGGCCGACGGCCATGTCGACTTCTCGCGCTACGACGTCGTCTACTTCGTCGCCGACCCGGACGCGCCCGGCGTCGACTCGGACGCCACCAAGGTCGTCAACCTGGATGTGCCGCTGCGGGCTGACAGTACGGACATCCGCCGGGTCGTGACGGTCTTCGAGAAGCACCCGCCGGACCGTCTGGTGCTGGCCCACGAGACCGGGCACGTCTTCGACCTGCCGGACCTGTACCACCGGCCGATGGACGGCAAGGGCGACTGGGACACCTACGTCGGCGACTG
Source organism: Streptomyces sp. SAI-135 (assembly GCF_029893805.1). Classification (NCBI taxonomy): domain Bacteria; kingdom Bacillati; phylum Actinomycetota; class Actinomycetes; order Kitasatosporales; family Streptomycetaceae; genus Streptomyces; species Streptomyces sp. SAI-135. The sequence continues at coordinate 3,621,387 of NZ_JARXYP010000002.1, read as the reverse complement.
GGACCTGATGGGCAGCCAGTTCGGTCTGGCCCCCGAGCTGTTCGCCTGGCACAAGTGGAAGCTGGGCTGGCTGGAGCGGCGGCAGGTGGTGTGCGTACGGGGGCCGGAGCCGGTGCGGGTGACGCTGGATCCGGTGGGTGCCGGTCCCGGCGGCGCCGGGGTCTTCGCGCTCGGGCGCGGCACGAAGCTCGCGGTTGTGCGCACCGGGTCCGACAGCGCGCTCGCCTTCGAGGCGCGCGAGGCGCTGGGCAACGACGAGGCGGTCTGCCGGCAGGGTGTGCTGATCTACCGCGTCCACAGTGGCGCGGCGTCCGGCGGCGGCCCCATCCAGGTCATCGACGCCCACCCCCGCACCGAGGCCTGCTGGGAGAACTCCGTCTACCCACCCCTCGCCGACGCCCCCGTCGACGTGGGCGAGAGCTTCAAGGTGCCGGGCGAGGACGTACAGGTGAAGGTCACGGGCAGGACGGCGACGGGGGCGTGGGATGTGGAGATCGCGGTGGGGTAGTCCGGGGATTCCAACCCTGGCCCCCTGCCCCACGCCGAAGGCCCTCCGCTTTCACGGAGGGCCTTCGTTGTCTGTGCGCCGCCAGGGACTCGAACCCCGGACCCGCTGATTAAGAGTCAGCTGCTCTAACCAACTGAGCTAGCGGCGCCTGCTGACGTCGTAGACCTTAGCATCCTGATCGGCCGGGGGAAAAATCGAAATCCGCACGGCGGCGCGAGCCGCCCGCACGGCAGCCCAGAGCAGGATTTCCGGGCCCGGCAGCCAGGGGTGACGGGTGTCGGGGGCGACCAGCCAGCGCGAGGCCGACGCGGACATCGCGGCGCCGAGCGGGGCCGGGACGGTCACCGCGTCGCCGGTGCCGTGGCACAGCAGCGGCGGGATCGCGGCGGTGCGGCCGAACTCCTCCCAGTGCAGCAAGGACGGCAGCCGCTGTGCCGTGCCCGGCGCCGCGAAGAGCAGCATCCGGCCCCGGAACGTCGCCACCGGGCCCGAGCCGGGCCCCTCGTCCCACAGCCGGTCGAGCATCCGGCGCCCGAAGATCGCGGGGGCGCTGACCACGTCGAAGGCGGTGCCGCAGGGCAGGACGACCGGGGCGGCGGGGCGCTCCTCCCAGAACGACAGGGTGCTGCGCGGATACGTTCCTGCCGAGGCGAGCCAGGCGGCCCCGTCCGCGGTGACGCCGCAGACGTCGAAGCGATCGGAGAAGGGTTCGTCGCGAGTGCTCATGCCTGATACATCTACCCGGCGTGAGTGCTCGGTTCCTCAGGGTTGCGGGAAATCGGGACAGGAGGGAGTGATGAGGGGTATCTTGCCCGGCTGGCATATGCCAAAGCCGGCTCAGACGGGATCGGCGTGGCCTGCCCCACCCTCCGCGCCACGCAGCAGGTCCCGGCCGAACTCGACCATCTTCTTCGCGTAGTCCTCGGTCCACTCGGCACGCTCGGCGATGTCCGCCGTCGTGAGCCGGTCGAAACGGCGCGGGTCGGCCAGCTGGGCCGCCGCCATCGCCTGGAACTCCACGGCACGGTCCGCCGCCGCGCGGAAGGCCTGCGCCAGCTCGGTGGACCGGGTCAGCAGCGCGCGCGGGTCGTCGATCGACTCCAGGTCGAAGAAGTGCTCCGGGTCGTCGGCCACCTGTGCGGGCTCGAACAGCAGGGGCGCGGGGCGTAGCCGCGGCTCGTTCCGACGCGGCGTGGGCTCCGCCATGTCTTCATCCTCCTCGTACGTCGTCCGTACCGTCGACCCGCCTGTGGTGGGCCACCGTCCATTGTCCCGCGCCCGTGCAAGAGGCTCTGGCGCCCGCGGCGGTGAAGGCCGTCACGGCCGCCACGGCACCCGGTGTTCCGCCAGCCGTGCGAGTACCGCGTGGTTCGCCTCCCAGCCGTCCGGGCTGTGTTCATCGGCCGCCTCCGGCGGCGGGCCGGACTCCGTCCGGCGCGTGTCGGCAGGACCGGTCACGGCCGCCACGGCACCCGGTGTTCCGCCAGCCGTGCGAGTACCGCGTGGTTCGCCTCCCAGCCGTCCGGGAACTTCACCAGCGTTCCCAGCTGGACCGGTTCCGTGGACGGGTAGTCGTCCAGCAGGTCGCTCACGCCCGCCCGGCACACCACGATGCAGGCGTGGCGGTGGCGGGAGGTCAGGACGCACAGGCGGCCCGTCTCCAGGTGGAAGGCGGTGGCGTCGGGGCGGCCGGAGAGCGGGTGGAGGACGACCGTGACGTCGTACTCGCGGCCCTGGAGACGGTTGGCCGTGTCGACGGTGACGTCCGTGACGCCGAGGTCGCTCAGCGCCGCGCGGACCGCCGCCGCCTGGTCCCGGTGCGCCGTGCCCACGGCGACGCGGTCCGCCGTCAGCGGCGCGGGCTCCGGTGAGCGCTCCGACGTGGCCGCCCCGCCACCGGTCCAGCAGCCGCCGTACGACGGTCGCGACCGCCCGTACCGCCTCCGGGTCCGTGCGCGGCGTGTGCCGCGGGGGCAGCTCCAGCAGGCCCCAGCCGGACTCCGCCGCCGCGTCGATCACCCGGTCGGGGCCCGAGCCGTCCGGGGGGACGCCGAAGGTGAGGCGACGGTCGCCGTGGTCCGTGCCGCTGCGGAAGGGCGTGTACGGGTAGAAGGCGTCCGAGACCAGGGGCGCGGCCGAGGCGGGCAGCCGCCAGGACACCGGCAGGCGGTGCTGGGGCAGCTCGGGATTGTGGGCCAGCAAGGTCGTCACCGCCGAGGCCGAGGGGTCGTACGACAGCCCGGCCCACTGCTCGCTGCCCACGATCGCGAACGGGTCCAACTGCCCCGGGTCGCCCACGAACAGCGCCCGCTCGAACAGCCCCGCCACGGCCAGCAGCGAGTCCGAGCGCATCTGGTACGCCTCGTCCACGATCGCGTGCGGCCACGGCTCGTCGACCTTCACATGTCCCCATTTGGCGGCCGTGGAGATCACGACCGGCAGCCCGGTCAGCTCTCCCGCCTTCGCCGACTTGCGGACCTGGGGCAGCTCGTCCAGCGCCTTGTCGTACGGGTCGGCGTCACTGCTGTGCAGTCGCCCGACCGGCAGTTCGGGATTCTTCTCGGCGAGCCTGAGGACCAGGTCGTCCACCTGCGCGTTCGTCTGGGCCACCACCATCAGCGGGCGCCCCGCGTCGGCCAGTTCGAGTGCCGCGCGGACGACCAGGGTGGACTTGCCCGCGCCGGGCGGGGAGTCCACGACCACACCGCGGTGGGTGCCGTGCAGGGTGTCGTGGAGGATCGCGTCGGTGGCCCGTCCGGCCTCGGCACCGGGATCGAAGGCCCGGGGGCTCCTGGCCTGGGTGGTCACAGGACGTCCTCCGGGGTCAGGGGATCGGCGCTCTCCGGCACGGCCTCACCGGGCGGCCCGCCGTGCGTCCACGGCGTGTTCTCCGGGTCGGGCAGCTTCGCGCCGCCGCGCTGCTCGTGCTCGAAGAGCGTGAAGCACACCCGGTCGCCCTTCTCGGGCACCGATCCGGCCTCCGGCTCCTTGCCGCGGCCCATCTTGTCCAGGATCTTGAGGACGATCAGCGCCCCCTCCTCCTCGGAGCCCACGAACTCGGCGGACTGCGGCTTGCCACCGAGCGAGCGGTACACCTTGGCCCGCTCGCCCAGATGCGGCCGGTCGTCGGTCCGTACGGTCACCAGCGGCCGGGGACTGGGCCGCTTGCCCTCGCTGTACGTCATCACGACGTCCGTGACCTCCCCGGCGAACGCCTCCCCGGCCAGCCGCCGCCCCGCCATCACCAGCGGGTCGTCGAGTGCCTCCTGCGCCTCCAGGCGAGCCTGTTCGCGCTCGCGCGCGGCGAGCTTGTTGGCGGCGGTGACCGCGTCGTCGCGGCGCGGCTGCGGGGGTTCGCCCGCCACGACCCGGTCGCGGTGACCGGTGAACGACCAGCGGTCGCGCGTCCACCGCTCCTCGACATGCGCCCCCTCGGGCAGCGCCCGCAACAGGTCCACGCCCCGCCACACCGCGTCCCAGGTGGGGCGGGTACGGCTCGCGACGAGCGCGCGGATCTCCCGCTCGGCGGCGCTGAGCGCACCGAGCCGGTCGTCTGCCTCCAGTCCGTCCTCGGCGGCGGCGAGGGCGGTACGCGCGCGGTCGTAGCGCTCGAAGGCCGGAGCGAGCAGCTTGTTGTCGAACGCCGGGTCGGTGGCGGGGCCGGCCGGCGGATGCAGGAGCTGGCCGCGGTCGTCCCGGGCGAGCTCGGCCTCCAGGGCGGCCTCGGCACCCGAGCGGCCCTCGGGCGGGTCGATCCACGCGAGCAGCGCGCCCAGGTGCTGGTCCTCCAGCGTGGACTGGCCGGTGGACCAGTGCCGGGCCAGCACGTCCGTCATCGCCAGCAGCAGCGAGGAGCCCGGCACCCGGGCCCGCTCCCCGAAGTGGGTCAGCCACCGGCCCAGCAACGGCACCCGGGGCGGGGCCGGGTACGGCGTCTCCGGGTCCTGCTCCGCCGTACGCCGAAAACGCATGGAGCGCCCGAGCAGCCGTACGAAGTCGATGCCCGCGCGGCTCGGCAGGATCAGCTGCGGGGCGTCCGCGCACAGCTCGACCTCGACCTTGACGCGCTTGCCGGTCTCCGGATCGGTCTCGGTGCGCTCGGCTGCCTCCACCGACTCGGCGAACCCGTCGACGTACGGCAGCACGATGTCCGCGAGTTCGGCCAGGAACGCGAACCTGAGGTCACGGTCCCGGGGCTGCGGTACGACCAGGAGGTGCGGGGCGTCGCGGTCGGTCCCGACGAGCGCGCCGAGCGGGGCGCCGGCCTCGCCCGCGGTGGTGAGCGGGACGAGGACGAGGGGCTGCTCGGAGAGGTGCCGATGGCGGACGGTCGCGGCGGGCTGGGCGCGGCCGGTGCTCACGGCTTCCAGCCGGGCCAGCGTCGTGATCAGTGACACGGGTCCTCCTGGGGGCGCGGGGCCGGGGCGTGGCTGAAAGGGGGCGTGGCGGGGTGGGGCGGTGCCGGGAAGCCCGGACGTGGAATCGTCCTCACCACGCGGCGCCTCCCGCCGACGCTCCCGCCGCGGCCGTCGGCCCGAAGCCCTCCAGCGCCTCGGCACGCAGCCGCGCGGCCCTCCTCAGCGCCGCCACGGCCGGGTCGTCCGGATCGCCGGCCTCGCCGCGGGCCGCCGCCAGGACCTCCTCGACCGTCGTCAGCCCGCCCAGCTCCGCGCGCACCGGGCGGCCCAGGGAGGTCACCGCGCCGGCCGCGCGGGAGCGGTCCCGGCAGTGGAAGGCCAGTTCGCACGCGGACAGGCACTCGGGGGCGTAGGTCGCCGGCACCGACTCGACCGCGGCGGTCAGTTCACCGGCGGGCAGGCCGGGGTCGAAGCAGACGCCGTCAGGCAGGGTGTCGGCGATGTCCTGGATGCGGGTGAGCCGGGCCAGCTGGCGGGCGGTGACCGCGCGCTGCTTGCGGATGTCGACGGCCGAGGCGGTGGGCAGGTTGGAGAAGTCCTTGGGGCAGACCAGCAGGACCCGGTGGCGGACCTTCGGCACCGGGTCCAGGCGGGCGGCGACCTCCTCCAGCGCGAGGACGTACACCGCCGCCTGGCGGGCGGCCGCGCCCACCTTCGACGGGTCCGCCGAACCGTCCAGCATCGGGAAGGACTTGATCTCCACGACCGTCCAGCTGCCGTCCGGGTGGACGACCACCGCGTCCGGTTCGAGGAAGGCGGGGGAACCGGCCACGTCGAGCGCGAGCATCGGGTGGTCGAGCAGCGTCCACCCCTGCGCCCCGGTGGCCTCACGCAGGGCGAGTGCCGTGCGCGCGGTACGGCCCTCGGGGCCGATCGCGGTGAGGTCGGGGACGCGGGCCTCGGCGGGCGGCTCGGCGCCGCGGTCCAGCCGCTCGTGCACCAGCCGCAGCAGCTCCGCGCCGCCGTCCGCCTTGACCTTGGCCTCGAAGGCGTTGCCCCGGGTCAGGGCGAACTGCGACTGCCCGAAGGCCGCCGGCGAACCCAGCGCGCTCGCCAGCGCCGTCTTGTTCACCCCGGCGCCGTCGAGGATCGCGCGCCGCTCGCACCCCGGGTTCGCCGCGAGGGCCGCCAGGGCGCGCGCGTCCAGTGCCTTGGCCGGTACCTCGGGACCGCGCAGCTCAGCGAGCCGCTGCCGGAGCGCCGTCCCCCGCGTCCGTGGGAGCGGCACCGGGCTCGGCTCCGCCCGGGAAGCGTGACTCGCGCTGCCGTGGAATGTGCTCACCCGCGGAAGTCTGGCATCCGCCACTGACAATTGAGGGCTCTGTGTCCCGAGAGGCGGCGGAAACGGCGGCTATCCGGGCGCGGACACCCGCCGTGGCCCGCGCCGCGGTCCGGCTGACGTACGGGGCGAGCAGGAAGCCGAGGCCCATCACCGCCGCGCCCGCGACCGCGTCCAGGAAGTAGTGGTTCGCGGTGCCCATGACCACGATGGTGGTGATCAGCGGGTAGGCGACGGCCGCGACCTTCGTCGTACGCGTGCTGCCGTAGCGCCACAGCACCACACCGCACCACAGCGCCCAGCCGACATGCAGGCTCGGCATGGCCGCGTACTGGTTCGTCATGCCGCCCATGCCCCGAGGCGCGCTGGCCTCGCCGCCCCACCAGCCGTACGAGCTGTACTGGGCCATGGTGTCGACGAAGCCGTGGCTCGCCGAGAGGAGACGGGGCGGGCAGGTCGGCAGCAGGGTGAAGCCGATCAGGCCCATGAAGGTGGACGTCATCAGCCAGGTGCGGGCCGCGCGGTAGTGCAGGGCGCGGGAGCGGAAGAGCCAGACCAGCACGGCCGGTGTGACCAGGTAGTGCAGCGAGGCGTACCAGAAGTCGGCCGGTACGCCGATCCACGCCTGGTCGGTGAAGAGCCGGTTGAGCGGGTGCTCGGCGTTGAGGTACAGGGCCTTCTCGACCTTGAGAATCGCCAGGCCGTGGTCGACGGCGGCCGTGACATCACCCCTGGCGAGGAGCCGGCCGGCGCTGTAGCAGGCGTACACCAGCAGGATCAGAGGCAGCTCGGTCCACCAGCGCAGCCGCGTCAGCGGGACTGCCTCGGTGCCTGGTGTCTCGGTCAGCGGCATCCGATCCTGTCCCCCTTCGTTTCGCGCGGCGTCCGGCGGTCGTCGTCCGGTCGTGCCACTTTACGGCGTATGTGCGGGCCCTCGTGGAGTACCCCCGAGCGGCGCCCCCGGCCCTCAAAGACGCTTCGATCGCCCGGCGGGTTGCCCGCCCTCAGGGTGCGCGATGATGGAGGGGTTCTGCCTCCGCTTTTCCCCGGAAAGGTTTCTCCATGGCACCGCGCATCCTGCTGGCCCGGCACGGACAGACCGAGTGGTCGCTGTCCGGCAAGCACACCGGCAGGACCGACGTACCGCTTCTGGAGGAGGGCCGGCGGGGCGCCAAGCTGCTCGGCGAGCGCCTGCACCGGGCCCCGTACGACGGCCTCGACGGAGTGGAGATCCGCACGAGCCCGCTGACACGCGCGCGTGAGACCTGCGAACTCGCCGGGTTCGGGGAGCGGGCGGCCACGTGGGACACGCTCATGGAGTGGGACTACGGCGCGTACGAGGGCATGACCCCGGACGAGATCCAGGCGGTGCGGCCCGGCTGGCTCATCTGGCGGGACGGCGTCCCCGAGGGGGAGTCGCTCACGGAGATCACGTCCCGCGCGGACGAGGTCGTCGCGTGGGCGCGGGCCGCGGACCGGGATGTGCTGATCTTCGCCCACGGGCACATCCTGCGGTCCATCGGGGCGCGGTGGCTGGGACTGCCGGTTGACTTCGCGGCACGGATACGGCTCAACCCGACGTCCCTTTCGGTGCTGGGCTGGGCCTACGGGGAGCCGGCGATCGAGAGCTGGAACGACTTGGGGCATCTGGGGTCGTAGGCGGGTGCGGCTGAGTGGGGGCTGGTCGCGCAGTTCCCCGCGCCCCCAAAGACGGTGGGTGCAGCTCGGCAAGCCGTGCCTGCATCCACACAGGGGCGCGGGGAACTGCGCGACCCGGCCCCACCGGCCCGCAGCCGAAGAACGACCCCTCACGCAGTCCGCGGCATCGACGCATGGCGTTCCAGGAACGCCGACACCCCCGACGCCCTCCGATGCGGCAGCAGCACCCTCGCCGTCGCCGCCAGCATCGTCTGGACGCGCGACGACTGGACCTCGCCCAGCAGCTCCAGCACCCGCAGTCCCGCCGCCGCACCCTCGTCGGGGTGGCCGCCGCGGGCCAGGTCGTCGGCGAGTTCGGCCGTGTACAGCGCGATGTTGCGGGTGAAGTGCGGGTCCTGCAGGGCCGCCGCCCGGCGGGCGTGCCGGGCGGCCCGGCGCCAGTCGCCCAGCGTGGACCAGCACTGCGCCTCCAGGCCCTCCAGCTCGGCCTCACCGTAGAAGCTCATCCACTCGGGGTCGGCGTCCGAGAGGCCTCGCTCGAAGTAGGCCTGCGCGCGGGCCAGGGCCTGTTCGCATCCGGTGCGGTCGGCGAGCCCCGCCCAGCCGCCCGCCTCGCGCAGCGCGAGCAGCGACATGAGCCGGGGCGATCCCAGGGGCCGGGCGACCCGCTGCGCGGCCTGCGCCGCCCGCACCGCCTCCCGTGGCCGTCCCGCGTCGCGCGCGAGGAAGGCGGTGTTGCAGAACGCGTGCGCCTCCAGGGCGTCGTCACCGGTCACCCGCGCCGTCGCGAGCGCCTCCGCGTAGTGCGAGCGGGCGTCGTCGAACCGTCCGGAGTCGTGTGCGAGCCAGCCCACCGAGATGGCGAGCTCCCCCGCGCCCGAGTGCAGCCGGTCGACGGTCGTCTGCCGGGTCGCGCCGGCGTCCAGGAGCGCGTAGGCGGCGCGCAGTGGAGCCGCCGCGCGCTGGTACAGGCCGTCCGCTCCGTGCCGGTCGTCGAGCAACCGGATCCTGCGCACGGCCTCTTCCAGGGCACCCGCCTCGCCCGTCCCCGCACGGCGGACCGGACGTCCGGCGGCCGTGGCGTCCAGGGCGAGCCCGATGGGGCCCAGTGAGGCGGCGGCGACGGTGGCGCCCCCGCCGGTCATGAATGCGCGACGCAGCACGTCGCTCTCCTCGTAGTTGTCGTACGTCTCGTCAGGGTCCTGCGTGTCTTGCGTGTCATACGGCTCGCACGTCCCCGGTGTCTCACCCGGGGTGCGGGGCCGGCGTCCGCGTACGGACGCGCGGGAGGCGAAGCCCAGGTCGGTGAGCGTGCGCCCGGGGAACATGTGCAGGAACACCCGTTCGTACGCGTAGTTGGGGCAGCGGATCTCGCCCGCCTCGACGCGGCCCACATAGCGCGCGTCGCAGCTGACGCTCTCGCCGATCTCGCGCGCGGCCCGTCGCACCGCCGCGGCGAACTCGGCCGGCGAGCGCTGTCCGCGCAGGCGCCGGAACGCGAGGTTCGGCCGCGGTGGTGTGGGGGGCTGGGACGAGGTCACCGTTGACGACGCCATGGCCGGGTCCTCTCGTGCGAACCGTCGAACCATGCCGGATGCAGGGGCGAGTTGACTGGTTTGTCAGTGTGACGCCCTGTTTCCGGCGGGCAAGAACGTACCTGCTGTGTCCGGGCCGCCATGCGGGGTTTGGCTACAAACCGGATATCTCATCCGCGATCCGCCATGAACTGCCATCCTTTGCGGCGGACTTCCGCCGTAGCCGTTGACGCCGGCGCGCGTTGGAACTGTTGGAGTCGGACGAGGGTTCCTTGATGGAGGCCGCGATGGAGATCAGCTGTGACGTGGTGACGGTCCCGACGCGACACGGCCTGGAGGCCGTCGACATCCTGCGGCGGGGGGTGGGGGAGGGCGTCGGACCCGTGCTGCACGACGACGGCGGTCAGACGCTGGGCTTCCTGGTGCCACCGGGAACGGCCGCGGCGTGGGACGTCCCGGGCAGTACGTGCACGGAGACGGACGGCCGGGGGCTACGGCCGGCTCCCGAGCCGCCGGTGGAGGGCTCTGACTGGCTGCTGCCACCAGGAGACGCGGACCTGGCGACGGACCCGGCGGTGCTGCGGGCAGCACTGGGCGAGGCGGCAAGACTGATCGAGGCCGCAGACAACTGCAGGTGACTGCACCTACCTGTTGAGGGGCGCGGGGAACCGCGCGATCAACCCCCACCGGCCCGCAGACGCGAGACGACCATCCGCCGCAGATAATGGCGTAGTGGGTAAGTCCAGGAACTCTCGCCGAAGCAACGCGGCTCCCGAAGCCGTCGTGGAACCCGTGGAGGGCGGTCTCGCCGAGCTCATCCCCGACCGCGAGCGCACGCACGCGTGGACGCTGCTCATCGACGGCGCCCCGCAGTCCCACGTGGACCTCGACGACCCGCGACACCTCTCCTTCGAGTACCAGCGCCGGCTCGGCCACGTCATCGACCTGGTCGCACCCCCCAACAAGCCCCTGCACGCCGTACACCTCGGCGGCGGCGCCCTCACCCTCGCCCGGTACCTCGCCGCCACCCGCCCCCGCTCCACCCAGCAGGTCGTCGAGCGGGACGCGGCCCTCGTGCAACTGGTGCGCCGGAAACTGCCGTTGGAGGCGACCGCACGGATAAGGGTGCGGTCCGTCGATGCCCGCGAAGGACTCGCCAAGGTCCCCGACGGATGGGCCGACCTCGTCATAGCCGACGTGTTCAGCGGAGCCAGGACCCCGGCGCACCTCACCTCGACCGAGTTCCTCGACGAGGTCCGCAGGGCGCTCGGGCCGGGCGGCTGCTACGCCGCCAACCTCGCCGACGGACCGCCGCTCGCCCACCTCCGCGGGCAGATCGCCACCGCCGCCGCCCGCTTCCCCGAACTCGCCCTGGTCGCCGACCCGACCGTGCTGCGCGGCAAACGCTTCGGCAACGCCGTCCTGGTCGCCTCCGACACCCCCCTGCCGATCGCCGAACTGACCCGCCGGGCCGCCTCCGACCCGCACCCCGGCCGCGTCGAACACGGCAAGGCGCTCCTCGACTTCACCGGAGGGGCCGCACCCGTGACGGACGCCGAGGCGGTCGCCTCACCGGCGCCACCGCCCTCGGTGTTCCGCTGAGGGTCCCGCTGACTCAGTACGTGCCGATCTCCACCCGCGGCGGACCGTCGTGCCAGGTGCAGAAGACCGACACCCGGTCCGCGCCCGAGGAGAACTCCACCCGGATCCACGACTCCGTCTTCCACACCTGCATCGACCACCCCGTGCCCGGCGTCGCGGACACCAGGGTCGCCGACTTCTCGCCGAGGTCGAAGACCGCGCGGCCACCGTCGGTGTCGTAGCTCCTGACCCGACCGGAGGCGGTGGGGGAGGGGCTCTTCGAGGACGGGGCAGGTTGCGCGGTCGTGGCCCTCGGCGTCGGTGCGGGGCTCTTCGACGGGGTCGTCCGCCCGCTGGGCGTCGGCGTCGGGGACGCCAGCGGCTTCGACTCCTGCGTGGTCGCCTCGGCCGCCGTGATGGGCAGGGCGCGCGGCGGGTCGTAGGCCGTGCCCGCCATGACCGTGTGAACACCCCACCACGACAGCGTGACCGCCGCGCCCGTGGCGAGCAGCCAGGCCAGTACGTGTACGAGTCCTCTGCGCATCGCCCGCCATACTGCCTCACGTGCCCCACGGGCCGCACCCGGACTGAGTTGTCCACAGGCCCCGACCGTGCTCGCCCGAATCGCGTACGGTGCGGCGCATGGCAAGTGTGCTCGTGGTCGAGGACGACCAGTTCGTGCGCTCGGCGCTCATCCGGCACCTGACCGACGCCGCACACACCGTGCGCAGCGTCGGGACGGCACTGGAGGCGCTGCGCGAGGTCGCCCATTTCCGTTTCGACGTGGTGATCCTGGACCTCGGTCTGCCCGATCTCGACGGGTCCGAGGCCCTGAAGATGCTGCGCGGGATCACCGACGTCCCGGTCATCATCGCCACCGCGCGCGACGAGGAGACGGAGATCGTCCGCCTGTTGAACGCCGGGGCGGACGACTACCTCACCAAGCCCTTCTCGGTCGAACACCTCTCCGCCCGGATGGCCGCCGTCCTACGACGGTCCCGGGCCGCGGGCGGTGACGCGCCGCCCGGGACCGTGCTGCGCGTCGGCGGCCTGAGCGTCGACCCGCTGCGCCGCCAGGCCGAACTGGACGGTGTCCGACTCGACCTCACCCGGCGCGAGTTCGACCTGCTCGCCTTCCTGGCCGCCCGCCCAGGAGTGGTCGTACCCCGCAAGGAGCTCCTCGCGGAGGTCTGGCAGCAGTCCTACGGCGACGACCAGACGATCGACGTCCATCTGTCCTGGCTCAGGCGCAAGTTGGGCGAGACCGCCGCCCAGCCCCGCTATCTGCACACCCTGCGGGGCGTAGGCGTGAAGCTGGAACCACCCGGTGGGGGGCTGCCGCTGTGAGATGGGCTCTCGTCAAGGTCTGCCTGGCGGTCACCACCATGGTCGTGGTCGCCTTCGCCATCCCGCTCGGTCTCGTCATCAAGGAGATGGCCCGGGACCGCGCGTTCTCCAACGCCGAGCGGGAGGCGGCCGCCGTCGCCCCGGCCCTGTCCATCACCACCGACCGGGACCAGCTGGAGCGGGTCGTCGCCTCCGCGGGCTCGGACTCCGGGATGGCCGTCCACATACCGGCGGCCGGGGGCCAGCGGGCCGTGGACATCGGACGCCCCCGGGCCGCCGCCGACGACATCGCGACCGTGCGCAGACTGGGCCGTGCCTCCACCACCGAGGTGCCCGGCGGCTCCACCCTGCTCCAGCCGGTCGCGCTCAGCTCCGGGCAGATCGCCGTCGTCGAGGTGTACGTCCCCGAGTCCGAGGTCAGCAACGGCGTCGCCACCGCCTGGGCGGTCCTCGCCGGCGTCGGCATCGCGCTCGTCGTCGGCTCGGTCGCGGTCGCCGACCGGCTCGGCGTGCGGATGGTGCAGCCCGCGCAGAAGCTCGTCGAGGGTGCCCACGAACTGGGAGAGGGGAAGCTGGGCGCGCGGGTGCCGGAGGAGGGGCCGACCGAACTCAGGCTGGCGGCCGTCGCGTTCAACTCCATGGCCGACCAGGTGGTCCAACTGCTGGCGAACGAACGGGAGCTGGCCGCGGACCTGTCCCACCGGCTGCGCACCCCGCTGACCGTGCTGCGGCTCAACGCGGCCTCGCTCGGGGACGGTCCGGCCGCCGAGCAGACCCGGGCGGCGGTCGCCCAGCTGGAGCGCGAGGTCGACACCATCATCCGCACCGCCCGGGAGGCCAAGCCGCAGACCGCGGCCGCCGGGCCCGGCGCCGGGTGCGACGCGGCCGAGGTGGTCCGGGAGCGGATGGGGTTCTGGTCGGCGCTCGCCGAGGACGAGGGCCGCAAGTGGCGCGTGGCCGGGGCCGACCGGCCGGTGCGCATACCCGTGGCCAGGGCGGACCTCGCCGCCGCCCTCGACGCCCTGCTCGGCAATGTCTTCCGGCACACCCCGGAGGGCACGGCCTTCGCGGTCGACGTGCACAACGGCGAGGACGCGGTGATCGTGCTCGTCTCCGACGCCGGCCCCGGCATCCGCGACCCCGAGGCCGCCATGGCACGCGGACGGGGGTCCGGCAGCACCGGGTCGACCGGGCTCGGGCTCGACATCGTGCGGCGGCTCGCCGAGGCGACGGGAGGGGACGTACGGATCGGGTCGTCGGTGCTGGGCGGCACCGAGGTGCGCATCTGGATCCAGCTGGACGGGCGGGAACCGGTGCGCCGGGGGCACCGGGTGCGCAGACGCCGGACGGGCAGACTGGTCTCGACCTTTAACCGACCCCGATCCCTTCCTTAAGCGCGCCCTAAGATCCTCAACGCCCGCCCTGATCAGGCTTTTTGCCCGATTCGGGATCGCTAGCGTGCCGCGGCATGAGCATGCATCGGCGCAAGGTGAGCAACAGGAGCAAGGTGATCGGCGGGGTCGTCGCCGCGGCCGTGGCCGGAGGTGGCGCGGTCCTCGTCTCCGGCACCGCCCAGGCGGCCGGGATCGGCGCCGCGTACACGAAGACCAGTGACTGGTCGACGGGATACACCGCCCAGTACGTCGTGACCAACAACAGCGGGTCGGCGGACCGGGACTGGAAGCTGGAGTTCGACCTGCCCTCGGGGTCGCGACTGAGCTCGCTGTGGAACGCCGAGTCCTCGGTGAGCGGCCGGCACGTGACCGTGACCTCGGCGAAGTGGGACACCGACGGGCTGGCGCCCGGCGAGTCGGTCACCGTCGGCTTCGTGGTCAACGGCACGGCGGATCCGACCGGTTGTCTCGTCGACGGCGCCAAGTGCTCCGCCGACGACACCGCGACCCCGCAGCCCACCGGCCGCCCGACCCAGTCCGCCACACCCACGGCCACGCCCACATCCACGACGACACCGACACCGACACCGACCGCCACCGCGACCCCCACGGCCTCGCCCTCGCAGAGCACGGGCACGGGCACGGGCACGGGCACCGGCAACGCCACCGCCGGCTTCGCCCCCTACGTCGACACCTCGCTCTACCCCGCCTTCGACCTCCTGGCCGCCGCCGACGCGACCGGAGTGAAGAACTACAACCTCGCCTTCGTCACCGACGGCGGCGGCTGCACCCCCAAGTGGGGCGGGGTGAGCGACCTCGCGAACGACGCCGTGGCCGCGCAGATCGGTGCGCTGCGGGCGAAGGGCGGTGACGTCCGGGTCTCCTTCGGCGGCGCCTCCGGCTCCGAGCTGGCCACCACCTGCTCCTCGGCGGACGCGCTGGCGGCGGCGTACGGGAAGGTCGTGGACGCCTACGGCCTGACCAAGGTCGACTTCGACGTGGAGGGCGGGGCGCTGCCGAACACGGCCGCGAACACCCGCCGCGCCCAGGCGATCGCCAAGATCCAACAGAATCACCCGGGCCTGGACGTCTCGTTCACCCTCCCCGTGATGCCCGAGGGCCTCACCCAGGACGGTGTGAACCTGCTCGCGAACGCCAAGTCCAACGGTGTGGGCATCGACACCGTCAACATCATGGCGATGGATTACGGTGCCTCGTACAGCGGCGACATGGGCACGTACGCCGAGCAGGCCGCCACCGCCACCCAGGCGCAGGTCAAGAGCGTCCTCGGGCTGTCCGACAGCGCCGCCTGGAAGGCCGTCGGCGTCACGCCGATGATCGGTGTCAACGACGTGGCGTCGGAGATCTTCAAGGTCGAGGACGCGACCCAGCTGGTCGCGTTCGCCAAGGCGAAGGGGCTGGGCCCGCTGTCGATGTGGTCCGCGACCCGGGACAAGCAGTGCCCCGGCGGTGCGCAGCCCTCCGCGGACGCGACCTGCAGCTCGGTCGTCCAGGGCGCGTTCGCCTTCTCGAAGGCCTTCGCCGCCTACAACTGAACCGGTCGCCGACGAGGCTCCTGGGTCACCGGTAGGCAGGGATGTCGGTCACGTTTCGACAAATCGGGTCGATAGCTATTGACGCATGACCTGACATACCGCTGTCATTGCGCCACCGTGTTCGGTCAAGTTGGTTTCTGGTCGATTACGACTGGTCTCCGAATCCCTCCATGACTGAACCCTGCCTTCAGGAGCCGTCCATGCGTGACCTCTCGTCCTCCCTCCCCTCGCCCAGTCGTCGTGGTGTGCTCAAGGGGGTGGGTGGTGCTGCTCTGCTGGGTGCCGGGATACCCCTGTTGAGTGCGTGTGGCGGCAGTGGTGGTTCGTCGGACCCGAAGACGGTCTCGTTGGGGTCGAACCAGTCGGATGCGGTGCCGAAGAAGGCGTACGGGGAGATCTACACGGCGTTCACGAAGCAGTCGGGGATCACGGTCAAGGTCAACACGAAGGACCACAACACGTTCCAGGAGCAGATCAACTCGTATCTGCAGGGCACGCCGGACGATGTGTTCAACTGGTTCGCCGGGTACCGGATGCAGTTCTTCGCTCAGAAGGGGCTGGCCTCTCCGATCGACGAGGTGTGGGAGAAGATCGGCGGGAACTTCCCGGACGCGATGAAGAAGCTGTCCAAGGGGGCGGACGGCAAGTACTACTTCGTGCCGCTGGTGACGTATCCGTGGGCGGTGTTCTACCGCAAGAGCGTCTTTGCGCAGTACGGCTATGAGGTGCCCGCCACCTGGGATCAGCTGGTGGCGTTGTGCAAGCAGATGAAGAAGGACAAGCTGGTGCCGATCGCGTTCGGGGACAAGGACGCCTGGCCGGCGATGGGCACCTTCGACCAGCTCAACTTCCGTATCAACGGCTACGACTTCCATGTGGAGCTGATGGCGGGCAAGGCGTCGTGGACGGATGCGAAGGTCAAGAACGTCTTCGATCACTGGGCGGAGCTGCTGCCTTACCACCAGGACGGTTTCATGGGCCGTACCTGGCAGGACGCGGCCCAGACGCTGGTGGCGAAGAAGGCCGGCATGTATGTGCTGGGCACGTTCGTGGCGCAGCAGTTCAGCAACAAGGCGGACCTGGACGATCTGGACTTCTTCGCTTTCCCGGAGATCAATGCGGCGTTCGGGCAGGACACGGTGGAGGCGCCGGCCGACGGGTTCATGGTGAGCAAGGCGCCCAAGAACAAGGCGGGTGTCACCAAGCTGCTGGAGTTCTTGGGCACGGCGGAGGCGGAGCAGATCTACCTCAAGTCCGACACGAGTGTGGTGGCCGCTTCCAACAAGGCCGACACCTCCTCGTACACGCCGTTGCAGAAGAAGGCGTACGAGATGATCACGGGGGCCAAGAGCCTGACGCAGTTCATGGACCGGGACTCGCGGCCGGACTTCACCTCCACGGTGATGCAGCCCTCGTTGCAGAAGTTCCTGCAGAACCCCAAGGGCGTGGACGGTGTGCTGTCCTCGATCGAACGCCAGAAGAAGACGATCTTCGCGTCCTCCTGAGCTGAGCGGCCCATGACTACCGACATCACCACCGAGAACCCGCAGGCGGCCGCCGTGCCGCCTGCGGGCGCTGCCCCCCGCAAGGTGCCCCGCGGGCACCGCCGTCTGCTGACCCGCCGGGACCGGATCACGCTCGCCTTCATGGCGGGGGTGCCCACCGTCTTGCATGTGGCGCTGGTGTGGGTGACCGCGCTGGCCTCGATCGCGCTGGCCTTCACCAGCTGGGACGGGATCGGCTTCGACTCCATCCGGTGGGTGGGGCTGGACAACTTCCGTCAGCTGTTCACCGACAACCCGCAGTTCTGGCCCGCCCTCGAGCACAACATCATCTGGTTCGTGGTGCTCATCTGCATCCCCACCCCGCTGGGCCTGTTTTTGGCGGTGCAGCTGGACAAGAAGATCCGTTTCTCCCGCATCTACCAGACCGCGTTCTTCCTGCCGGTCGTGGTCTCCCTCGCGGTCACCGGCTTCGTGTGGCAGCTCGTCTACAACCCCGACACCGGCCTGATCAACAGCCTCATCGGCGCCAACAAGCCCGGCCACTACATCGACTGGATCGGCGACCCCGACCTGAACCTGTGGGCCGTACTGATCGCCGCGTCCTGGCGCCACACCGGCTACATGATGATCCTCTACCTCGCCGGGCTGAAGGGCGTGGACCCCTCCCTGCGGGAGGCGTCCTCCCTGGACGGCGCCAACGAGTGGCAGACCTTCAAGAACGTCATCTTCCCCACCCTGCGCCCCACCAACACCGTCGTCCTGGTCGTCACCATCATCGAGGCCCTGCGCGCCTTCGACCTGGTCTTCGTCTTCAACAAGGGCGCCCAGGGCACCGAACTGCTGTCCATCCTGATCACCAACAACATCATCGGCGAGTCCAGCCGGATCGGCTACGGCTCCGCTATCGCCGTCGTCCTGCTGCTGATCTCCCTCGTCGTGATCATCCCCTACCTGATCGCGACCTTCCGCAAGGAGCGGCGCGCATGAGCACCCTGACCGCGCCGGCCAAGCAGCGCACCCCCCTGCGCCCGGCCCGCATCCTGCTGCACACCTTCCTCGTCATCACCGCGCTGGCCTGGCTCGCCCCCCTGCTGTGGGCGGTCTTCGCCGCCCTGCGCCCCTACTCCGAGACCAGCACCAAGGGCTACGTGTCCTGGCCGGACACACTGAGCTGGGACAACTTCACCAACGCCTTCCAGCAGTCCGACATGCTGCACTACTTCGGCAACACCCTGCTCATCGCGATCCCCGCCGTGCTGCTGACCCTGCTGGCCTCCTCCATGGTCGCCTTCTACGTCTCCCGCTTCGACTTCCGCCTCAACCTCTTCCTGCTGCTGGTCTTCACCGCCGGCAACCTGCTGCCCCAACAGGTCATCATCACCCCGCTGTACCGCATGTACCTGCTCATCGATCTGCCCGGCATCACCATGAGCGGCAAGCTCTACGACTCCGCCCTCGGCCTGGTCCTCATCCACGTCGCCTTCCAGTCCGGGTTCTGCGCCTTCGTCCTGTCCAACTACATGCGCATGCTCCCCCACGAACTCACCGAAGCCGCCCTCGTCGACGGCGCCTCGGTATGGCGCATGTACTGGCAGATCGTCCTGCCCCTGTGCAAACCCGCCATGGCCGCCCTGGCCACCCTGCTGTCCATCTGGATCTACAACGACTTCTTCTGGGCCATCGTGCTGATCTCCACCGGCGAGAACATGCCCATCACCTCCGCCCTGAACAACCTCTCCGGCCAGTACTTCACCGACCCCAACCTCATCGCCGCCGGCGCCCTCCTCACCGCCATCCCCACCCTGATCGTCTACTTCGCGCTCCAACGCCAGTTCGTCAGCGGACTGACCCTCGGCGCCAACAAGGGCTGATCGCCCTCACCTGAGAGAGAACCACCGTGCCCCACCCCTTCACCCCGCTCACCTCCGTGTCCGTGGACCCGCGCAGGGCCCGCGTCCACGAGGAGGGCTGGCAGTCCTGGAGCCCCAGCGGCACGTACGCCCTCGGTGACAAGCCGTACCGCCCGACGAACGACAACTGGGCGACGGTCTGTTACCGGCCCGGCGTCACCGTGCCCGACGGCACCTTCCAGGGCGAGGGGCTGCTGGCGCTCGACCCGGGCGACGGATCCCCGGTGCGGCTGTGGGCGGCGGCGGACCCCACGCGTGAGGTCCCGTCGATCCGCCTGACCGTGGACGGCACCACCGCCCAGGTGGCCGCCGACGGCCCGGTGAAGGAGTTCACGGGCACGGACATCCGGACGACACTGGCCGAGTGGGCCGCCGGGCTCGGGGTCGAGGCCCCCCGCCCGGCGCCCACCGTCTGGTGCTCCTGGTACGAGTACTTCACCAGCGTCACCGAGGACGACATCCACGAGAACCTCCGTGCGATGGACACCCTCGACCTGCCCGTCGACGTCGTGCAGATCGACGACGGCTACCAGAAGGCCCTCGGCGACTGGCTCGCCCTCTCCGGCCGCTTCCGCTCCCGCGCGGGCATCGCCGACGCGATCCGGGCGCGGGGCCGCAGGGCCGGCATCTGGACGGCCCCCTTCCTGGTCGACCCGGCCAGTGACCTGGCCGCCGAGCACCCCGACTGGCTGGTCGAGGACCTCGACGGAGGCTTCCTGCACGCCGGCCGCAACTGGGGCCACGACCTGTGCGTCCTGGACACCACCCACCCCGCGGCGGCGGAGTACCTGGCGTCGGTCTTCAGGACCCTGGTCGCCGAGGGCTACGACTACTTCAAGGTCGACTTCCTGTACGCGGGGGCGCTGGAGGGCGTACGGCACTCCTCGGCGGACGCGCTCACGGCGTACCGCTCGGGCATCGGCCTCATTCGCGAGGCCATCGGCGAGGACGCCTACCTGCTCGGCTGCGGTGCGCCGGTCCTGCCCTCCATCGGCCTGTTCGACGCGATGCGGGTCAGCCCCGACACGGCCCCGCACCGCCGCCCCGAGGCCGGCGACTTCAGCCAGCCCGGCCAGGATCCGGCCGAGTTCACCGGCGCCGGCCGCCAGTGGCAGCACGGCCGCCTGTGGGTCAACGACCCCGACTGCCTGATGGCCCGCCCGGCCGTGGAGACACGGGAACGCTGGGCCGCCCACGTGGAGGCCACGGGCGGCCTGATGGCATCGAGCGACCGCCTGCTGTCCCTGGACCAGTGGGGCGTGGAAACCACCCGCCGCCTGCTCGGCGGAGACGTCCGGTGATCCCGTAGGACGAGAAACCGCTGGAAGAGGGGCCGATCTCGCGCTGTCCCCTGACTGAGCGGGACGCGGTGGGGCGCGGCACCCCCCTCGGCTGCCGCGCCCCCTCCCCGTCCCCCGGCTCCGCGATGGTCACGGGATGCTGTGGACCTCCGGGAGCGTGCCCGTGCGGGCGGCCCGGCCGTACCAGAGGGCACTGGACTTGGGTGTCCGTTCCAGCGTGGTGTAGTCGACGTAGACCGCGCCGAATCGCTTCTCGTAGCCGTACGCCCACTCGAAGTTGTCCAGCAGGGACCACAGGTAGTAGCCGCGGACGTCCGCGCCGTCGGTGATCGCGCGGCGGACCGCGGCGAGGTGGCCGTGCAGGTAGGCGACCCGGTCGGGGTCGTGGACGCGGCCGTCGGGGTCGGGCTTGTCGTCGTAGGCCGCGCCGTTCTCCGTGATGTAGAGGGGCAGGCCCGGAGCCTCCCGCGTGTAGCGCATGATCAGGTCGTGCAGGCCGGTCGGGTCGATCGTCCAGCCCATCTCCGTGCGCTCGCCCGGCGTCTGGTGGAAGGTGACGTCGTCCGCGCCGGGCCAGGGGGAGTGGTCGCTGCTGCCGTGGCCGTCGGCGCGCGGGGCGTTGGCGTTCGGATCGGCGGCCGAGACCAGCGCGGGCGTGTAGTAGTTGAGGCCCAGCGCGTCCAGCGGCTGGTGGATCAGGGCGAGGTCGCCGTCCTCGACGAACGACCAGTCCGTGATCGCCTCCGTCGCCGTGAGCAGCGTCTGCGGATACGCCCCGTGCAGGATCGGCCCGTGGAAGATGCCGTTGGCCAGGTCGTCTATCTTCTGCGCCGCCGCCAGGTCCGCCGCGTCCTGCGAGAGGGGCCGGACGACCGAGGAGTTGAGGCTGAGCGCCACCGTGTTGCGGGCCGGCATCGAGGCGCGCAGGGCCGAAGTGCCCAGGCCGTGCGCCAGGTTGAGGGTGTGCGCCGCCCGCAGCGAGGCCGCCGGGTCGGTGCGGCCGGGTGCGTGCACGCCGGAGGCATAGCCCAGGAAGGCCGCGCACCAGGGCTCGTTGAGGGTGATCCACTGCTCCACCCGGTCGCCGAGCGCCTCTCCCACGATCTGCGCGTACTCCGCGAACCGGTACGCCGTGTCGCGCTCCGGCCAGCCGCCCGCGTCCTCCAGCTCCTGGGGCAGGTCCCAGTGGTAGAGCGTCACGGCCGGCTTGATGCCGTGCGCGAGGAGCTCGTCCACCAGCCTGCGGTAGAAGTCCAGGCCGCGCTGGACCGCGGGGCCGCGGCCGGTCGGCTGCACCCGGGACCAGGAGATCGAGAAGCGGTACGCCGTCAGGCCCAGGTCGGCCATGAGCGCCACGTCGTCGCGGTAGCGGTGGTAGTGGTCGACAGCGATGTCACCGTGGTCGCCGCCGGCGGTCTTGCCCGGGGTGTGGCTGAAGGTGTCCCAGATGGAGGGCGTACGGCCGTCCTCCCGCACCGCCCCCTCGATCTGGTACGCGGAGGTCGCGGCACCCCAGAGGAAGGCGGGGGGAAAGGTCACCGGGGTCTCCGGCGATGCGGAATCAGGCATGGAAGCGCTCCCATCGGAGGTCAGGAAAGACCGGCTGATAGAGGGGGGAGGGGGAGTGGTGGGGGCCGGAGCAGCGCCGGTCCGGCCCCGGGCGGCGTCAGGGGGAAGCCGTACGGTGGGCGTCAGCCCTTGATCGCGCCCTGCATGATGCCGCCCACGATCTGCTTGCCGAACAGCAGGAAGGCGATCAGCAGCGGCAGCGTGCCGAGCAGCGCGCCCGCCATGATCACGGCCTGGTCGGGGACATAGCCGGTGCCGAGCGAGTTGAGGGCCACCTGCACGGTCGGGTTCTGCTGGTTCAGGGCGATGATCGGCCACAGGAAGTCGTTCCAGGCGAACACGAAGGTCAGCAGCCCGAGCACCGCCATCGCGGGCCGCGCCGCCGGGAAGACCACGTGCCACACCACCCGGATACTGCTCGCCCCGTCCACCCGGGCCGCCTCGATCAGCTCGGTGGGCAGCGCCTGCACCAGGTACTGGCGCATGAAGAACGTACCGAAGGCCGTCACCAGGGTCGGCAGGATGACCGTCTGGAGCTGGTTCGACCAGCCGAGGTCCGCCATCCACAGATACAGGGGTACGACCGCCAGCTGCGGCGGGATCATCATCGTGCCGATGGTCAGCAGCAGCAGGAAACCGGAGAACCTGAACTGCAGCTTGGCGAAGGCGAACCCGGCGAGCGTGGAGAACAGCACGGTGCTGACCGTGATGGCGCCCGCCACGACCACGCTGTTCACCATGGCGGTGCCCAGTCCGGCCTCGTCCCACGCGGTCTGCATGTTCTTGAACAGGTTCCCGCCGAACCACAGCGGGGGCGGCGTCTCGGCGAGCCTGCGGTCGGTCCGCGAGGCGGCGATGGCCGTCCACACCAGGGGCGCCAGCGAGACCAGCGCGAAGACCGCCAGGACCAGGTAGGTGGCCGGGCCGGCGTGCAGCTGCTTGCCCGCGCCCATCACCCGACGGGACCTGCGCCCCTCCTTACCGGCCTGAGGCAACGTCAGTTCACTGGTGGTCATTGGGACTTCCTCAGCCGTCGGGTGACCAGCAGATTGATCGCGGCGATGATCAACAGGATCAGGAACATCGACCAGGCGATCGCGGATGCCTTGCCGAGGTTGCCGATGATCCAGCCCTGGTCGTACATGTACAGGCCGAGCGTCTGGTACTGGTGCTCGGAGCCGCCCTTGGAACCGCTCACCCCGCCGAACAGCAGGGGCTCACCGAAGAGCTGGGTCGCGCCGATGGTGGACACCACCACCGTGAACAGGATGGTCGGCCGGAGCTGCGGAACCGTCACATGCCGGAACTGCTGCCAGCGGTTGGCCCCGTCGATCGCCGCCGACTCGTACAGGTCGGCCGGGATGGCCTGCATCGCCGCGAGGTAGATCAGCGCGTTGTAGCCGGTCCACCGCCAGATCACGATCGAGGAGACCGCGAACTGCGAACCCCAGTCCGACTCACGCCAGTTGATCGGGTCGATCCCGACGAAGTCGAGGAGCCAGTTGACCATGCCGCCGTCCCACGAGTACAGCAGCGTGAAGACGAGGGTCGCCGCCGCCACCGAGGTGGCGTACGGGGTCAGCATCACGACCCGCCACACGGTCGAGCCGCGCAGCTTGTAGTTGAGCAGGTGGGCCAGGCCGATGGCCGCCATCAGCTGCGGCACGGTCGAGATGACACCGATGGTGAAGGTGTTCTTGAGGGCGTTCCAGAAGAAGTCCGAGCTGAGCAGGTTCTTGTAGTTGTCCAGGCCCGCCCAGGTCTGGGTGTCCAGCGAGGACAGCTGCACGTTGTGCAGCGAGTACCAGGCCGTGTACAGCAGTGGGACCAGCGAGAACGCACCGAAGGTGATGAAGAAGGGGGCGATGAACACGTACGGAGACGCCTTCATGTCCCAGCGGTACAGCCGGCTGCGCCAGGGGCCCTTGCCCTCGGGCGGCGTACCGCGACCGTCAGCGCCCCGGGCCGCGCCCGGCTGGGAGCCGGGCGCGGCCTCGACGCTCGACGCGGGATGCGCGAGTGCCTGCTTGGGGCTTGTCACTGGCCGAGCACGTCCTTGATCTCGTTCGTGGCAGCGTCCCAGCCCTGCTCGGGGGACTTGCCCTTCTGCTCGACCTGGAGGATGCCGATGTCGGTCAGCGCGGTGTTGATCGGCTGGTCCTTGACGCCGAAGACCTGCGCCGGGATCGTCTTCGCCGAGTCGGAGAAGATCTGGGTGATCGGCGCGTTGCTGAAGAACTCCGTGGTGGCCGTGGCCGGCTTCAGGGAGGAGTACGCCGACGGGGTCGACGGGAAGCTGGCCTGCTTGGCGAAGACCTTGGCCTGCTGCTCGGGCGCGGTCAGCCACTTCGCGAGCTCGACGGCCTCCTTCTGGTGCTTGCTCGCCGTCGGCACGCCGATGAACGAGCCGCCCCAGTTGCCCGCGGTCGGCGCGGCCGCCACGTCCCACTTGCCCTTGCCGGCCTCACCGGACTTCTCCTGGATGTAGCCGATCATCCAGGCGGGGCAGGCCACGGTGGCGAAGGAGGCGTTCGCGTAGCCCTGGTCCCACGGCTTGTCGAACTGCTTGAGCTTCGCCGACATGTTGCTGGTGGCCACGGACATCGCGACGTCCCAGGCGTTCTTCACGCCCTTGGACTTGTCCCAGACGACCTCGCCGCTCTTGTCGTAGTAGCGCTCGCTCTCACCGTTGAGCACCGCGTTGTACACGGAGGAGGCGGAGTCCACGAACTTGGTGCCGCTCGGGGCCTTCTTCATGTACTGCTTGCCGAGGTCGACGTACTTGTTCCAGTCGCCCTTCCACTGCGCGGCGAGCTTGGTGCGGTCGGTCTCCAGACCGGCCTTCTCGAACAGGTCCTTGCGGTAGCAGATCGCCATCGGGCCGATGTCGGTGCCGAGTCCGATGAGCTTGCCGTCCGGGGTGGTGGCCTGGGCGTTCTTCCAGTCCAGCCACTGCGACTTGTCGACGTCCTTGCCGAGGTCGACGAACTTGGCGCCCTGCGTCTGCACGGCCTCGGTGATGTTGCCGACCTCGATGGCCTGGATGTCGTCGGTGCCGGAGCCGGCCTGGAGCCGGGTGAGGACCTTCGGCCAGTAGACGTCGGTACGGGTGGTGACGTTCTCCTTGATGGTGATGTCGGGGTGTGCCTTCATGTACTCGTCGTACAGACCGGCCTGCTTGTAACCGAAGACCCCGAAGGTGCCGATGGTCAGCGTGGTCTTGCCGCCTCCGGCGTTGTTGCCCGAGTCCGACGAGTCGCCGTCGTCCGAGTCGCCGGCACAGCCTGCCAGCACCCCCGTGGTCAGTGCGGCGACGGCCGCCAGGGCCAACAGCCGGTGGGACCGGCGGGTAGTCGTGCGCATTGCGTCCTCCTGTTGCCTGACGTGCCGACCCCCCGGCCAACTGCGTTGTTGGACCCGTTAGTTCATGCTGCGGCTCGGGCGGGGAACGTGCGGGATATTTATGTGTCAGGTACCGTGGGAGCGCTCCCACATGTGATGTGTTGAAGGTTCGCGGGTCGGAGCCGGGGTGTCAAGGGAGTCGGCAACGGGAGATGCGTTCAGTTATCAGCCTGTTAACTGGACCCGCTCGGCACGGCCGCCGCTCGCCCTCGTGGCCCTGCGGTGCGGGGGCGGTGGCCCCCGCGACGGTCACGTCCACACGCGGGACTGTTAAATTCCAGGCCAGCTTAGATACACGGTGGGAAGGGCGGAGCCCATGGCAAGCCACGGAGCGCGGAGCCGGAGCGGTGGCCGGCCCACCCTTGAGGAGGTCGCCGCGCGCGCCGGCGTCGGCCGCGGGACCGTTTCCCGGGTGATCAACGGCTCGCCCCGGGTCAGTGACGCCACGCGTGCCGCGGTCGAGGCGGCGGTGGCGGAACTGGGGTACGTCCCGAACACGGCCGCGCGCGCCCTGGCGGCCAACCGCACGGACGCCATCGCGCTGGTCGTGCCCGAACCGGAGACGCGGTTCTTCGCGGAGCCGTACTTCTCGGACATGCTCAAGGGCGTCGGCGCCGAGATCTCGGACACCGAGATGCAGCTCCTGCTGATCTTCGCGGGCAGCGACCGCGAGCGCCGCCGACTGGCCCAGTACCTGGCCGCCCACCGCGTCGACGGCGTCCTGCTGGTGTCGGTCCACGCCGACGACCCGCTCCCCGACCTGCTGTCCCAGCTGGAGATCCCCGCGGTGATCAGCGGCCCGCGCTCGGCGGCCGAGACGCTCCCGTCGGTGGACTCCGACAACTACGGCGGCGGCCGCTCGGCCGTGGAGCACCTGCTGGCCGGGGGCCGCCGCACGATCGCGCACATCACCGGCCGCCTCGACGTGTACGGCGCCCAGCGGCGCGTCGACGGTTACCGGGACGCGCTGCTCGACGCGGGCCACGAGGTGGACGAACGCCTCATCGAGCCCGGTGACTTCACCGAGGAGGGCGGCCGCCGGGCGATGACGAAGCTGCTGGCCCGCCGCCCCGACCTGGACGCGGTCTTCGCCGGCTCGGACGTCATGGCGGCCGGCGCCCGTCAGGTGCTGCGCGAGGAGGGCCGCGGCATCCCCTCGGACGTGGCCCTGGTCGGCTACGACGACTCGGCCATAGCCCGCCACATGGACCCGCCCCTCACCAGCGTCCGCCAGCCCATCGAGGAGATGGGCCGCCGCATGATCGACCTCCTCCTCTCGGAGATCGCCGACCGCCGCCCGGCGGTGTCCCGGGGCCTGGAGCGCCGGCAGGTGGTCCTGGCCACCGAGCTGGTGCACCGGACGTCGTCCTGACCTGGTGCGTCAAGAGGTTGAACGCAAGGATCTCCGACCGGCCCGGCGGCGTACGGGAGTCGGAGGCATGACGGAGGGTGCCGTAGCGCTCAGGCCGTCCTGAAGTAGTGGCCCGCCTCCAGGTCCGGGAGCAGCGCGGGGTGTTCCGGCCGCCACCCCAGCAGCTTGCCGGTGAGCGCGGCCGACGCCCGCATGTCGACGGCGGCGAAACGGCCGAGCCAGCCGAAGTGGTCGGTCGCCCGTTCGGGCGCCACACGCGTGACCGGTACGCCGAGCCCCTGCCCGATCGTCTCGGCGATCTCGCGGAACGGCACCCCCTCGTCGCCGATCGCGTGCAGCCGTACACCCACCGGGGCCTGCTCCAGCGCCAGCCGGAACAGACGGGCCGCGTCGAACCGGTGGACGGCCGCCCAGCGGTTGGAGCCCTCGCCCACCATGGCGGAGACGCCCTTCTCCCGCGCGAGGTCGATGAACATGGGCACGAAGCCGTAGTCGCCCTCGCCGTGCACGCTCGGCGGGAGCCGCAGCACGGACGCGCTCACCCCGTGTTCGGCGAGCGCGAGGGTCGCGACCTCCGAGGCGAGCCGGTGCCCGCCGGGGGAGTCCGGGTCGGCCGGGTCCTCCTCGGTGCCGACGCGCCCCGGCGCGGTCAGCAGCCCCGAGGTGACCACGAAGGGCTTGCCGGTGCCTTCGAGGGCCTCGCCGATGGCCCGTATCGCCCCGAGGTCGGCCTCGCCCGAGGCGGTCAGGTTGCTGAAGTCGTGGATGAAGGCCAGGTGGGCGACCCCGTCGGCCGCCTCGGCACCCCGGCGCAGACTGTCGGGGTCGGTCAGGTCCCCGTGGTGCACCTCCGCTCCCGCGGCCTTCAGCGCTCGTTCGGACCGGTCCGAACGGGCCAGGCCCACGACCTCGTGCCCGGCGCCGAGGAGCTCGCGGGTGACGGCGGAACCGATGAAGCCGGTCGCACCGGTGACAAATACACGCATGGTGATCCTTCGTAGTGACGGTGAATGCCCCTCCAGCGTGCGAAGCCGGGGCCGCGACCGTCCAAAGCCTGTTTCGTATGACGCAATACGAATGAGGCATCACCGCAGGTGAGCGGTGCCATGTCCGGACAGGAGCCCTCGACGTGGGCGTACGCTTCAGGCATGACCGACCTCGACCTCCGGCTGGTCCGGTACTTCACGGCCGTGGCCGAGCACCGGCACTTCGGGCGGGCCGCCGACGCGCTGCACATCACGCAGCCGTCGCTGAGCCGGCAGATCCGGCGGCTGGAGCAGCAACTGGGCGCACGGCTCCTGGAGCGGACCCCGCAGGGCAGCCGGCTCACCGAGGCGGGCGAGGTCTTCCTGCCCCGGGCGAGAGCGCTGCTGCGTTCGGCGGACCAGGCGGCGAGCCTCGCCCGGGCGGCCGCCGAGCCGAGCCGGATCACCGTCGGGTACACGGCGGGGATCATCGTCACCCCGGCGGTGCGTGCCCTGCGCGAGCGCTTCCCGGACGCCGACGTCAGGACCGCGCACGTCGACTGGACCGAGCGGACGACCGTCCTGTCCGAGCTCAAGGCCGACGTCCTGGTGACCCGGCTGCCGTTCCCGACCGAGGGGGCGCAGGTGACGGTCCTCTACGAGGAGCCCCGGGTGCTGCTGCTTCCCGTCGGCCACCGTCTCGTGGGCAAGGAGTCCGTCACCCTCGACGACATCGCGGACGAGCCGCTGGTCCGGGTGGCCGATCCGGCCTGGAACGCGTACTGGCGCATCGACCCGCGCCCGGACGGCCGGCCGGCACCCGACGGGCCCCTGGCCGACGCCCTGGAGGACAAGTTCGAACTCATCGCCTCCGGACAGGCCCTGGCCATCACGGCGTTGCCCCGGGCCGGCGCGCTGCGCCCCGATGTCACCGCGGTCCCGCTGCACGGGGTGGAGCCGGCCCATGTGGTCCTCGCGAGCCGCGCCGAGGACCGGAGCCGGCTGGTCGCGGCCTTCCGCAAGGTGGCGCGGACCGTCCTGAAGTCACCCGGCCGCTGAAACGACCTCAGCCGGTGATCCTGTCTCCAGGATCACCGGCTGAGGTGATGAGGGTGAGTGACGGGACTCGAACCCGCGGCATCCTGGACCACAACCAGGTGCTCTACCAGCTGAGCTACACCCACCATGTTCGGCTGTCCTGGTTTCCCCGACCGGCCGAGAAAAAGTGTACAGGGTCCGAAGGGGTGCTCGCGCACGGGTTTACTGCGCAGGCAGAACGTGCTTCGCGGCGATCGTCTTCGCGGTGTCGGAGTCGGGTCCGGGCTGCGGGACGAAGATCGCCTCGCGGTAGTAGCGCAGCTCCGCGATGGACTCGCGGATGTCGGCGAGGGCGCGGTGGTTGCCGTTCTTGTCCGGGCTGTTGAAGTAGGCACGGGGGTACCAGCGCCGGGCGAGCTCCTTGACGGAGCTGACGTCCACGATCCGGTAGTGGAGGTAGTCCTCCAGGGTGGGCATGTCCCGGAGCAGGAAACCGCGGTCGGTGCCCACGGAGTTGCCGCACAGCGGGGCCTTGCCGGGCTCCTTGACGTGCTCGCGGACGTAGGCGAGGACCTGCTCCTCGGCGTCGGCGAGGGTCGTGCCGCCGGGCAGCTCCTCGAGCAGTCCGGACGCGGTGTGCATCTGACGCACCACCTCCGGCATCGTCTCCAGCGCCTGGTCCGGCGGGCGGATGACGATGTCCACACCGTCGCCGAGCACGTTGAGCTCGGAGTCGGTGACGAGGGCGGCAACCTCGATGAGAGCGTCGTCGGACAGCGAGAGGCCGGTCATCTCGCAGTCGATCCACACCATGCGATCGTTCATGCGACCACCCTAAAGCTGAGGTCGGCTTTTGGTGCGGCCGGTACCGGGGTCGGCGTACCAGGGGGCTGCCGCCCCCGGACCCCCGTTTCGGCCCCGAAAGGGCCTCGTCCTCAAACGCCGGACGGGCTGAGGTGCCCGCCCGGCGTCGAGAGAGTCACGCTCCGCTGCGCTGGCCCGGAAGACCCACCCGGCCGGTGGCGTACAGTTCGCGGCCGTTGTCCGAGGGCGGGCCCACGGGGGCCGGGGTGCGGCGGGTCTGGAGCGGTACGGGGCCGCTGTCCGGGTGCAGTTGCACCGGCGGGCTGGGCGCGGGACCCGTCGGGCCTCCCATCGGGGCGTCGCTGTCCACCGGCTTGTCGCCCTGCGGACGGCGGGCCCGGTACGCGGCCCGGTAGGCGGCCGGGGACGAGCCCAGCTGCCGCCGGAAGTGCCCGCGCAGGGCGACCGGCGAGCGGAAGCCGCAGCGCCCCGCGACCTCGTCCACCGAGTAGTCCGACGTCTCCAGGAGCCGCTGCGCCTGGAGCACCCGCTGGGTGATCAGCCACTGCAGAGGGGCCGAGCCCGTCAGCGAGCGGAACCGGCGGTCGAACGTACGACGGCTCATGTACGCCCGCGCCGCCAGCGTCTCCACGTCGAACTGCTCGTGGAGGTGCTCCAGCGCCCAGGCGACGACCTCGGCGAGCGGGTCGGCGCCGATCTCCTCTGGTAAAGACCTGTCGAGGTAGCGCTCCTGACCGCCCGAGCGGCGGGGCGGGACCACGAGCCGGCGGGCCAGCGCGCCGGCCGCCTCGTTGCCGTGGTCCGTCCGCACGATGTGGAGACAGAGGTCGATTCCGGCCGCGGTACCGGCCGAGGTCAGTACGTCGCCGTCGTCCACGAAGAGCTCTCGTGGATCCACGTGCACCGACGGATAGCGCTTGGCCAGCGTCGGCGCGTACATCCAGTGGGTCGTCGCGGGGCGGCCGTCCAGCAGGCCCGCCGCCGCCAGCACGAAGGCGCCGGTGCACAGTCCTACTATGCGGGCGCCCTCCTCGTGCGCCCGGCGCAGTGCGTCGAGCGCCTCCTCCGGTGGCGGAGAAGTGATCGAGCGCCAGGCCGGTACGACGACCGTGCCCGCGCGTGAGATCGCTTCCAGGCCATGCGGTGCGGTGAGTTCCAGGCCCCCTGTGGTCCGCAGGGGGCCTTCCTCGCCGCCGCACACCAGAAGGCGGTAGCGCGGCACGCCGGCGTCCTGGCGGTCAATCCCGAACACCGACAAAGGTATGGAACTCTCGAAGATGGGGCCGCCGCTGAACAGCAGCACCGCGACGATCTCCTTGCGGCGTCGCCCGGAAAGCTTCCGGGCCGCGGCTTCCGGCGCGGCAGTGGAGTCGTGGCTCATGCTGCTAAGCCCCCCTCGGTGGTCGCGGCACCCTCTACCTTTCGGGTCTGTCGCTCCAACACGTTTCCCCTCGGTCCTGCACGAGTCCCCCGCCGTAAGACGTCAAGATCGAATCTACTGTGTCCCGTGCTGTCGGCGTGACCAGTTCGTCATCCGGCAGATTGTCGACTTGGCAACTTGGCGTAAAGCATTCGATCACGAAGCGTTGCACTCGTGGGCCGTGCAGGGAAGTGCGCCTTGTGGCGGTGGCTAATCCACGTAGGGTGCGCAGGGCCCCGGACACCCTATCCGTGCAGGTGGAACGGGGGTTGGGGGGTGCTTGGACCAAGGGACACGCCCAACGCGGAAGTTGGCTGAAAAGAATCGTCGCGGTGCACGGAAACCGGTCAGCCGACCGGTGTATTTCCCCCGGTGTGCCGACCGCCTCGACGGCCCCCGTTGCCGCTCCTGTGATGACGGCCACGACGGGGTGTCCGCTCCTCGGCGGGCGGGTGGGCCGCGCCGCGCTCCGACTGGCGCAGGAGGATACGGCAGACGGCCGTGACGGCGGCGAGGCCGAGGGCGGTGCCCGTCGCGCCGGCCAGCGAGGTGCCGTACCAGACGAGCACCACGGGGACGAGGACGCAGCTGAAGGCCGCCCAGCGGACCACGTCGGTGCTGGAGTCCTCGGAGGGCGGTCGGTGTCCGGTCATCGCGTGCTCCCTGGGGCGTCTCCCGGCGGCGTGGCTCACGGGTTCAACGCCTGTTCGACCCTTCGGTCACTGTGTCGAGGGGCCGTCCGGGGGGGGGGGCGTCCGGTGTCCCGGGGCAAGGACGGCGGCGTGAATCCTGTGCAAACCGCCTGTACAACGCAGCAACCATTGCGTTACGGGCGGCCCCTCGTGCATGCTCCCTGGAACCCCCACGCCATGGGGGGCGGGCTCTGGGCTAAGGAGGCTTGCCGCCGTACCCTTGGGGGTATGGGGTTGGGAAGATGATTCCCGGACACAGCTCCGCCGCACACGGTCGTCCCTCCCACACAAGGATCACAACGCCGAGACAGCCATGGCCGGTCACGAATTCTTCGAACCAGCGGACCGCAAGCGGCCCGTCGCCGACCCCACGGCGGCCGAGCCCCTGGCGGCGGAAGAGCCACGCCACTCCTGCGACCCCGCGTTCAAGCACGGCGTCGTGGTCGGCTTCGACGGCTCCACGTCCAGCGAGCGTGCCCTCGCCTACGCGATCGGCATGGCCCATCGCTCCGGCTCGGGCCTGATCATCGTGCATGTCGCCAACCGGCTGCCCACCACGGTGTGGGCCGGCTGCGAGCCACCGGTCTTCGTCGACGTGCCGGACCACCGCACCGAGGTGCTCGGCCTGGAGCTCGCCTGCGCGGACTACCTGGCCGAGGTCCCCTGGATCCTCGTCGAGCGCGGCGGCGACATCTGCCACGAACTCGAGGAGGTCGGGCGGGAGTACGAGGCGGACGCGATCGTCGTCGGCTCCACCCACGGCATCGTCGGGCGCATCTTCGGCTCCGTCGCGGGGCGGCTCGCCAAGCGGGCGAAGCGGCCCGTCATCGTCATTCCGTAACTCGCGCTCCTCCCAGGTGGGATGAGCGAATCTACTGGCCCGTAGGGGTGTTTGTGCCCTTGTGAAGGGCATATAGCGGTCATGGACTGCCGGCGGGAGGCGTGACGGCCACCGCCCAAGTGGCAGTCGGCGTCGGGGCATTGGGCGACCCCGGCGCATCGAACGGACCCCCCGTGACAGGTGGCATCACGTGGGGGTCCGTCCTGCGCAAAGCTGCTACTCGACCGTCACCGACTTCGCGAGGTTGCGGGGCTTGTCGATGTCCCGGCCCAGGGCCAACGCGGTGTGGTAGGCGAGGAGTTGGAGGGGAATGCCCATCAGGATCGGGTCCAGCTCGTCCTCGTTCTTCGGGACGACGATGGTCTCGTCGGCCTTCTCCTGGTGCTGGTGGGCGACGGCCAGGATCCGGCCGCTGCGGGCCTTGATCTCCTCCAGGGCGGCGCGGTTCTTCTCCAGCAGGTCGTCGTCGGGGACGATCGCGACCGTGGGCAGGGCGGGCTCGATCAGGGCCAGGGGGCCGTGCTTGAGCTCGGAGGCGGGGTAGGCCTCCGCGTGGATGTAGGAGACCTCCTTGAGCTTCAGCGAGGCCTCGCGGGCCACCGGGTAGCCCCGGACGCGGCCGATGAAGAGCATCGAGCGGGCCTCGGCGTACTGCTCGGCCAGCTTCTTGACGTGCTCCTCCTGCTCCAGCATCTCGGTGATCTGCGCCGGCAGCCTGCGCAGCCCCTCGATGATCCGCTTGCCGTCGCGGACCGAGAGGTCGCGGGTGCGGCCCAGGTGCAGGGCGAGCAGGGCGAAGGCGACCGTGGTGTTGGTGAAGCACTTCGTGGAGACCACGCAGACCTCGGGACCCGCGTGCACGTAGATGCCGCCGTCCGCCTCGCGGGCGATCGCCGAGCCGACCACGTTCACGACGCCGAGCACCCGCGCGCCCTTGCGCTTGAGCTCCTGGACGGCCGCGAGGACGTCGTAGGTCTCACCGGACTGGGAGACGGCGACGTAGAGGGTGTCGGGGTCGACGACCGCGTTGCGGTAGCGGAACTCGGAGGCGGGCTCCGCGTCCGCGGGGATGCGGGCGAGCTCCTCGATCATCTGGGCGCCGATCATGCCCGCGTGGTACGAGGTGCCGCAGCCGAGGATCTTCACGCGGCGGATCTGGCGGGCCTCGCGGGCGTCCAGGTTGAGGCCGCCGAGACGCACGGTGGAGAAGCGGTCGTCGATGCGGCCGCGCAGGACGCGGTCCACGGCGTCGGCCTGCTCGTGGATCTCCTTGTGCATGTAGGTGTCGTGGCCGCCCATGTCGTAGGAGGCGGCCTCCCACTCGACGGTGGTGGGCTCGGCCGTGGTGCGGGTGCCCTCGGTGGTGTAGGTGCGGAAGTCGTCGGCCTTGAGGGTGGCCATCTCGCCGTCGTCGAGGGTGACGATCTGACGGGTGTGGGCGACCAGCGCGGCGATGTCCGAGGCGACGAACATCTCCTTCTCGCCGATGCCGAGCACGACCGGGGAGCCGTTGCGGGCCACCACGATGCGGTCGCCGAAGTCGGCGTGCATCACGGCGATGCCGTAGGTGCCCTCGATCACCCGCAGGGTGTCGCGGACCTTGTCCTCCAGCTTCTCCGCCTGGGAGCGCGCGATGAGGTGGACGAGGACCTCGGTGTCGGTGTCGGAGAGGAACTCGACGCCGTCCGCCTCCAGCTTGCGGCGCAGTTCGGAGGCGTTGTCGATGATGCCGTTGTGGACGACGGCGACCTTGCCCTCCGCGTCCAGGTGCGGGTGGGCGTTGACGTCGGAGGGGGCGCCGTGGGTGGCCCAGCGGGTGTGGGCGATGCCCGTGGTGCCCTTGAAGCGGGCCGGGACCTTGGCCTCCAGGTCGCGCACCCGGCCCTTGGCCTTGACCATCTTCAGCCCGGCCGTCTTCGGCGAGGTGACGACGATGCCCGCCGAGTCGTAGCCGCGGTACTCGAGTCGCTGCAGGCCCTCCAGGAGCAGGGGGGCGACATCACGCTTCCCGATGTATCCGACAATTCCGCACATAAAGATGTGTCCCCTAGCCGTAGACCATGCGGCGCAGCTGCCTGAGCGTCAGCTCCGGCGGTGCCACCGCTCGATATTTCAGGTCCGCCTCGATCCGTCCGAAGATCTCCGCGTTCACCAGGCCCTGGGCCTGGAGCTCGCGGTGGCGGCGACGGACGTAGTCCTCGGTCGTCTCGTCGAAGAAGGCGAGCACGTCCTGGATCACCCGCAGTGCCTCGCCCCGGCTGAGGGGCGTGGACCGCGTCAGATGATCAACAAGTTCGTCGTGCACCCGGTAGATCCTGGGGTACCGGGAGCCGTTTCGCAACAATCCTGCCCGATATCGGGCAGCAATCTGTTGATGCTCTTATGGACGTCTGTTCGCGAGCTGTCCATTCTGCGGCCCCCACCTCGTTGCCCGTGCAGACGAGTTTCAGACGCCATGGACATTCCTCGCATGGGCGTACCCGAGCAGCTCGCCGACCGCATGAGCATGGCCGAGCAGCACGAGTACCTGCGCGCCACGTTCTCCCGGCGCACGATGATCAGAGGCGGCGCCGTCACCCTGGGCGCCGTCGCGGGTGGCGCGTTCGTACCGGGTGCCGTCGCCCGGGCCGCCACACCCAGCCGT
Organism: Streptomyces sp. SAI-135; assembly: GCF_029893805.1. Lineage (NCBI taxonomy): Bacteria > Bacillati > Actinomycetota > Actinomycetes > Kitasatosporales > Streptomycetaceae > Streptomyces > Streptomyces sp. SAI-135. The sequence continues at coordinate 3,586,626 of NZ_JARXYP010000002.1, read as the reverse complement.
ACCCTCGCCGCTGCCGAGAGCGTCGACGGCGCCCTCGTCGCCCCCTTCGGCCGCCACCTCGCCTACGGCAACGACGCGCGCACCGAGATGACCGTCTCCTGGCAGGTGCCCCTCGCGGTCAGGAAGCCCTTCATCCGGATCGGCGCCCGCCCCTGGGACCTCTCCCGCAAGATCGAGGCCGAGGTGCGCACCCTGCACACCCCGGCCGGCGTCGGCGCCGGCGGCGACCACACGCAGTACTACCTGCACGCGAAGCTGACCCACCTGCGCCCCGGCCAGACCTACTACTACGGCGTCGGCCACCAGGGCTTCGACCCCGCCGAGCCGCACCTGACCGGCACCCTGGGCACCTTCACCACCGCGCCCGCCCACAAGAAGCCGTTCACCTTCACGGCCTTCGGCGACCAGGGCGTCAGCTACCACGGCCTGGCCAACGACAGCCTGCTCCTCGGCCAGAACCCGGCCTTCCACCTGCACGCCGGCGACATCGCCTACGCCGACCCGGCCGGCCAGGGCAAGACCGCCGACACCGGCTTCGACTCCCGGGTGTGGGACCAGTTCCTCGCCCAGACCGAGTCCGTCGCCAAGTCCGTGCCGTGGATGGTGAGCTACGGCAACCACGACATGGAGGCCTGGTACTCGCCCAACGGCTACGGCGGCGAGGAGGCCCGCTTCACGCTCCCCGACAACGGGCCGGACAAGGCCCATCTGCCGGGCGTGTACTCCTTCGTGTACGGCAACACCGCGATCATCTCGCTGGACCCGAACGACGTCTCCTACGAGATCCCGGCCAACCTCGGCATCTCCGGCGGCACCCAGACCACCTGGTTCGAGGGGCAGCTGAAGAAGTACCGGGCCGCGAAGGACATCGACTTCGTCATCGTGTTCTTCCACCACTGCGCCTACTGCACCTCCACGGCGCACGCCTCGGAAGGCGGCGTGCGCCAGGAGTGGGTGCCGCTGTTCGAGAAGTACCACGTGGACCTGGTCATCAACGGCCACAACCACCAGTACGAGCGCACCGACGTCATCAAGGGCGACAAGGTCGCCAAGAAGCTCCCGATCGGCGGGACCGCGTACCCCGAGACCGAGGGCGTCGTCTACGTCACGGCGGGCGCGGCCGGCCGCAGCCTGTACGCGTTCAGCGCGCCCGACTCCTACGAGGGCCACCTGAACGAGCGCGACTCCGTCGCCTCCTTCGTCAACACCAAGGACGGCAAGGTCGACGAGACGGTCGCCTGGTCCCGGGTGCGCTACCTCAACTACTCCTTCCTGCGCGTGGACGTGGAGCCCGCCCCCAAGGGCCACTACGCCAGGCTGAAGGTGTCGGGCATCGCCGAGACCGGCGACCGCATCGACCACTTCACCGTGGCACGCAGGGCCAGGTAGAGGTCCGGAGGACGGGTCGGCGGCGGCCGGGCCGCAAGCGACGGGGCCCGGGAGGACCGTACTCCCGGGCCCCGTCCGTCCGGCGGGGCGTGCTAGAGGCCCGCGATGGGGTTGCGCAGCGTGCCGACCAGCTGGAGCGCGCCGGACGGGTCCGCCAGGTCGACCATCTGCCGGTTGTTGCGCAACTGGAGCCGGTTGAGGCAGGACAGGGCGAACTCGGGCGCGAACATGTCGTACCGGTCGAACTTGTCGGCCAGTTCGGGCACCGAGTGCTGGTAGTCGCGGGTGACCTCGGCGACCGTGCGCCAGAAGTCCTCCTCCTCCAGGACTCCCTCGGCGGCGAGGTTCGCGGCGAGGAAGCGGAAGAAGCAGTCGAAGACGTCCGTGAAGATCGACAGCAGTTTCTTGTCGTCGGGGACCTCGACCCGCAACCGCTCGACCGTGGGCGGCAGCACCGCCTCCGGGTCCATGACGGCGATCTCCTCGGCGATGTCCTTGTAGATCGCCCGCTCCACCGCACCGTCCTTCAGGACCAGGACGACGTTCTCGCCGTGCGGCATGAACACCAGGTCGTAGGCGTAGAAGCTGTGCAGGAGGGGGGTGTAGTAGGCGCGGAGGTAGCGGCGCAGCCAGTCGGCCGGGGCAAGGCCCGACCGCTCGATGAGGGCGCCCGCGAAGGACCGGCCCTCGTGGTCGACGTGGACCAGGGAGGCCATCGTCGCGAGCGACTCGCCGTCCTGGAGGGAGGGGACGGGGCTCTCGCGCCACAGCGCGGCCAGCATCTTGCGGTACGGCGAGTAGCGGTCCGTGGCGGCCTCGTACTCCAGGTGCCGGTAGCCGACGGCCGCCCGCTCCCGGATGATCGACAGACCCGTGGACTTCAGGACCGGGTCGCCCTCGATGAGCTGGGCGAGCCAGTCGTTGATGGCCGGGGTCGCCTCCATGTAGGCGGCCGAGAGTCCCCGCATGAAGCCCATGTTGAGGACGGACAGGGCCGTCTTCACGTAGTGCTTCTCGGGGTGCGACCGGTTGAAGAAGGTCCGGATGGACTGCTGGGCCAGGTACTCGTCGTCGCCCTCGCCGAGGCAGACCAGCAGGTCGCGGGCGACCTCGGCGGCGAAGGTGACGGTGAGCTTGTTCCACCACTGCCAGGGGTGGACGGGGATGAGGAGGTAGTCGGCCGGGTCGAGGCCCTTGTCCCGCAGGACGCCGTAAAAGCGCTCCACGGTGTCCTCGCCCAGCTCCTGCCGTACGAAGCTCTCGTACTCGATGCCGACCCCGGCCGTGAACGCGGCACGGGAGCGGTGGGCGGCGAGCCAGACCAGACGGACCGGACTCGCGGTCTCGGGGGCGTACGCGAGGTACTCGTGGATGCCGAAGCCGAGCCGGCCGTTGTTGGCCACGAAGCAGGGGTGGCCCTCGGTCATCCCGGTCTCGATGTCCTGGAAGGAGCTCCTCGCGAGCTCGGCGACCGGGATCCGCGGCTTGGTGAGCTTGTAGCAGGTGCCGGAGAGGGTGGAGGAGATCTCCTCCAGGTAGACCGGCAGGATCTCGTCGCTGAGGCCGAGGGTGTCCTTCAGCTCGATGAAGAAGTCCAGCGCGGCCAGCGGGACCTCGGCGCCGTCGCGGTGCCGGGTGATGGAGTCGGCGTCGATCTGCCAGTGGTCCAGGGCGCGGCGCACGGCCGTGAAGTCGTAGCGGGTCTTGCCGTCGTCGCTGCGGACGACGTACTGGTCCTTGTCCGTCTCCTCGGGCTCGATCAGCCGCTCGTGGGCGAACTCGGCGAGGCCCTTGCGGACCAGCAGGCGGTTGGCCGTCTCCCAGCGCTCGGGGGACAGGTGGGCCACGGCGTCGGCGAGGCTCATGCGGTCACCCCCGTGGCGGCAACGAACTGCTCCCGGGTGCAGAAGCTCAGCAGGGCCCTCTTCTCCGGCTTCTGGATCTCGCGCTCGGGCACGAACCCGACCGCCTCGTTCAGTGCGTGGACGGCCTTGTTGGAGACGTCCGGCTCCACGACCACCCGCTGGACGGCCGGGTCCTCGAAGAGGTGGGCCATCACGGCGGTGATGACGGACCGGGTGAAACCGTGGACGGGCGTGTCGGTCGCCGGGGTGAGGAAGTGCATGCCGACGTCACCGGGCCGGGGCTCGTACAGCCCGACCAGTTCGCGGTGGGCGGGGTCGTACTTCTCCATCAGGAACGCGGGCTCGCCGTCCTCGTCGAGGCCCAGCAGCGCGTGGTGGTGCTCGTCGGCCGCGATGTCCATGTAGGCCCGCTCGACGTCCTCCAGCTTCGCGTCCTGCATCATCCAGAACGCCGCCTTGGGGTGGGTGACCCACCCGTGCAGCAGCTCGGCGTCCTTCAGCGGGTCGAGGGGGCGGAAGGTGAAGGTCATACGGAGAACTCCTGGAACGCGATCGTCTTCTCGACCGGGTAGTACTCGGTGCCGAGCAGCTCCCGGATGATGCAGCTGTTGCGGTAGGCGCCCATGCCCAGGTCGGGGCTGGTGACGCTGTGGGTGTGGACACCGGCGTTCTGCAGGAAGACACCTCTGCCCGTCACGTCGATCGCGTAGGTGCGGGACACGTCGAAGTTGCCGTGCGAGTCATACACCAGGCGGTCCTTGACCGGGGCCAGGAACTCCGGCTCGGCGTACCGGTAGCCGGTGGCGAGGACCAGGCCCTGCGACTCGATCTCGAAGTCCTTCTCCTGCTCCTCCTGGCGGAAGGCGAGCGTGTACGTGCCGTTCTCGTACCGCGCGCTGTTCAGCGAGGAGTTGGTGAGCAGCCGGGTGGGGACCGGGCCGCCCAGGTTCTTCTGGTAGAGCAGGTCGAAGATCTCGTTGATGAGGTCGCCGTCGATGCCCTTGAACAGGCCCTTCTGCTCGGCGGTGAGCCGGTAGCGGGTGGCCTCGGGGAGCTCGCGGTAGTAGTCGATGTACTCCGGGGAGGTCATCTCCAGCGTGAGCTTGGTGTATTCGAGGGGGAAGAAGCGCGGGGAGCGGGTCACCCAGTTCAGCCGGTAGCCGTGGACGTCGATCTCCGAGAGGAGGTCGTAGTAGATCTCGGCGGCGGACTGGCCCGAGCCGACCAGCGTGATGGACTCCTTCTTCACCAGCTCCGAACGCTGCTCCATGTAGCGGGAGTTGTGGATGAAGTCGCCGCCCAGCCCCTGGCAGGCCTCCGGGACGTACGGCGGGGTGCCGGTGCCGAGGACCAGGTGGCGGGCGCGCAGGACGTCTCCGTCGGCCGTTGTCACGACGTAGAGCTCGTCCTCGTACCGGACCTCGGTCACGGTCGTGTCGAAGCGGACGCTGCTCAGTTTGTTCGCGGCCCAGCGGCAGTAGTCGTCGTACTCCACCCGCAGCGGGTAGAAGTTCTCGCGGATGTAGAACGAGTACAGCCGGCCCTTCTCCTTCAGGTAGTTGAGGAAGGAGTACGGCGAGGTCGGGTCGGCGAGGGTGACCAGGTCCGACATGAACGGGGTCTGGAGGTGGGCGCCGTCCAGGAACATGCCGGCGTGCCACTCGAAGTCGGGCTTCGACTCCAGGAAGACCCCGTCGAGTTCGGCGATGGGCTCGGTGAGGCAGGCCAGGCCCAGGTTGAACGGGCCCAGCCCGATCCCCACGAAGTCGTGGACGGCGGACGAGTTTTCAGGACGCGCGGTCAAGGGACTCTCCCAGGTACTGCTCGGCGTGGCCGGCGATCAGGTCGAGGACGACGGACATGTCCTCGACCGTCGTCTCGGGGTTGAGCAGGGTGAACTTCAGGTAGTGCCGGCCCTGGACCTTGGTGCCCGCGACCACCGCGTCGCCGGAGGCGAACAGGGCCTTGCGGGCGTACAGGTTGGCCCGGTCGATCTCGGCCGGGTCGGTGACCGAGGGCGGGATGTAGCGGAAGACGAGGGTGGAGAGACTCGGTTCGACGACCACGTCGAAGCGCGGGTCGGCGGCGAGCAGCTTCCAGCCCTCGGCGGCCAGGTCGCAGACCTCGTCGAAGAGCTGTCCGATGCCGTCGGCACCCATCACCCGCAGGGTCATCCACAGCTTGAGGGCGTCGAAGCGGCGGGTGGTCTGGAGGGACTTGTCCACCTGGTTGGGAATACGTTCCTGCACCATGCGGCGCGGGTTGAGGTACTCCGCGTGGTAGGTGGCGTGGCGCAGCGTGGCCGCGTCGCGGACCAGGACGGCGGACGAACTCACCGGCTGGAAGAAGGACTTGTGGTAGTCCACGGTGACCGAGTCGGCGCGCTCGATGCCCTCGATGCGGTCCCGGTACTTGACCGAGGCGAGCAGCCCGCAGCCGTAGGCGGCGTCGACGTGCATCCAGGTGCCGTACTGCTCGCACAGTTCGGCGATCTCGGGCAGCGGGTCGATGGAGCCGAAGTCGGTGGTGCCCGCGGTGGCGACGACGGCCATGGGGACGAGGCCGTCCTGCTTGCAGCGCTCCAGCTCGCGGGCGAGGGCGACGGTCTGCATCCTCTTGTCGGCGCCCACGGGGACGGAGACGACCGCGTCGGCGCCCAGGCCGAGGAGTTTGGCGGACTTCTTCACGCTGAAGTGGCTGACTTCGGAGGCGAAGACACGCAGCTTGGCCGTCGTGTCCGCCTTGGCCTCCTCGCGGGCCAGCAGCAGGGCCTGGAGGTTGGACTGCGTCCCGCCCGAGGTGAACACCCCGTCGGCGACCGGCCCCAGGCCGATGCGGGTGGTGGTCCAGTCGATCAGTTTGCGCTCGATGAGGGTGCCGCCGGCCGACTGGTCCCAGGTGTCCAGGGAGGAGTTGACGGCGGAGAGGATGGCCTCGCCGAGCACGGCCGGGATGACGACCGGGCAGTTGAGGTGGGCGAGGTAGCGGGGGTGGTGGAAGTAGATCGCGTCCCGGAGGTAGACGTCCTCCAGCTCGTCGAGCACCGCCGCGGTGTCCAGCAGGGGCTTGTCGAGGTCGATCTCGTCGATGCGGGGGGAGAGGGCGTCGACGGTGACGCCGGTGAACGGCCTTGTGGTGGTGGCGAGTTTGGCCGCCACCCGCTCGATTCCTTCGGTCACGGAGCGGCGGTAGCTCTCCGCGGTCGTGTCGTTGAGCAGGTGCGAGCGCATGTGGGGGTCCTCCGGTGGGGACGATCCGTGCGGGACGGGGCAGGAGCGGGGGCGGATACCCGGGCTTCAACTTAGGTAAGCCTAACCTAATTAACGCGGGCCAAAACCTGCCCCATCCGTGACCGGCGTCACGTGTACGGGCGTTACCCGGCCGCCCGCAGCTGTTCCTCGGTCATCCCCTGACGCCAGTACCCGACGAAGGTGACCCGGCGCCGGTCGACCCCGCGCTCGCGCACGAAGAGCCGCCGCAGCTCCTTCACGCACCCGGACTCGCCCGCGATCCACACGTACGGCCGCTCGGCGGGCGGGAGTTGGGCGTCCCGGATGACGTCGGGCGCCCTCTTGCCGACGAGCCAGGTGATCTCGGCGTCCGCGTCGGTCGCCAGATCCTGGATGTCCCCGGCGTCCCGCACCTCCAGCCAGACGCGAGCCCGCTGTCCGGCGGGAAGGGCTTCGAGGATCGCGGAGACGGCGGGCAGCGCGGTCTCGTCACCCCACATCAGTACGAGATCGGTGTCGGCGGGCGGCCGGAACCGGATGGCACGGTTGTCGGCGATCGCGGGCCCGAGCAACTGCACCCTGTCCCCGGCACGGGCCCGCGCGGCCCAGGCGGACGCGGGCCCGGCGGGCTCGTGCAGCACGAAGTCGATGTCGATCTCGTCGGGGTCGCGGCGCAGGCCCCGGAGCGTGTACGACCGCATCACGGCCCGCACGTCATCGGGCTGCTCCCGCCAGGCCTGCCACCAGCCGTCCCCGAGTTCGACGGGGACGCCGGGCTCGGTCCGCCCCGCGGCGGGGACGAAGAGGGAGAGCGACTGGTCGTGTCCGTCGGAGGAGAAGTGCCGGAGGTCCTCCCCGGTGAAGCTGACGCGCACGAGAGACGGGCCGAGCCGCCTCGTCCGCACGACCTGGAGGGAGAAGAAACGGAACGGGGCGGCTACGGCCGTAGTCATACAGAGCTCCTGAGGCTCAGGAAGGTGTCCGGGGGTCAGCTGACCTTCTTCGCGGTCTCGATCGCCTTCGCGAGGTTCTCCACCATCGCCACGCACTTGTCGTACGACAGGATCGGCTCGGGGGAACGGGCGATGACCTGCCCGGCCTTGACCGCGGGCAGCTTCTTCCAGGTGGCCTCGGTGATGTCGGCCGGCTGGATGGTCGCCGTACGGTCGTCCATCATGATGATGTCGGCCTGGTACTTGTCGACGTTCTCCCAGCTCAGCGACTCGTACCAGCCGCCGGACGCCTTGAGCACGGACGCCGGGGGCTCCACGAAGTTCACGCCGAGTGCCTTGAAGTACTCGAGGTCGATGGAGAGGTTGGTGCCGGAGACGTAGAAGACGTCCTGGGCCGCGGACCCGGCGAGCACCTTGATGTCGGGGTGGGCCTTGGCCGCGGCACGCAGCCGCTCCGACGCCGCCTCGAACCGCTTCTTCGCGTCGGTGACCTTTGCCGCCTTCATGTCGGCGCCGAGGGACTCGGCCAGCTCCCACACCCGCTGGAGGGGCGTGGTGATCTGACGGTCGTACACGGAGACCGCCACGCTGGGCGCCAGCTTGGCGATCTTGGAGGCGGAGGCCGCGGGGACGTACCAGAGGGTGCCGGCGCTGTCGAAGGTCGTGCTGATGAGGACCTCGGGCGCGAAGGCCGCGTACTGCTCGACGTTGAACTGGTCCCAGACGTTGCCGAAGACGGTCAGCTTGCTGACGTCCATGTCGCCGGCCTGGACGTCGGCCTTGCCGTCCTTGGTCTTGGTGGGGCCGAAGACGCCCTTGACCTCGATGCCGTAGTCGTGGAGCGCGGCGGCGACGCCGACGAAGGCGACGATCTTCGTGGGGACCTTGTCGAGCTTCACGGTGGTGCCGCGGTCGTCCTTGAAGGCCCACGCCCCGGACTTGGCGGCCGTGGTCCCCTTGCCAGAGCCCTCGCTGCTGGAGTCGTCGTCACCGCAGGCCGCGAGCACGGCGCCGAGGCCGAGTGCGCCGCCCGCGGCGAGGATGCCACGGCGGGTGAGGTGGGCGGCTCTTGCGTTGGACATGTGTGGCTGCTTTCGAACGGGGCGGAGCGCCCGCCGGACAAGTTCGAACGTAGGTTAGCCTAACCTCATCAAATGTCCAGAGGGCGGGGCGCCGCCCCGTCGAAGCTGTGGGTGCTCTGTGAGCTGCGGGTTAACCCACCAGCCCCAACTCCCGCGCGATCAGCATCCGCTGGACCTCGCTGGTGCCCTCGCCGATCTCCAGGATCTTGGAGTCGCGCCACATCCGGGCCACCGGGTACTCGTTCATGAAGCCGTAGCCGCCGTGGATCTGGGTGGCCTCGCGGGCGTTGTCCACGGCGATCGTGGAGGAGTACAGCTTGGCGAGGGCCGCCTCCTTCTTGAAGGGCTCGCCGGCGACCAGGCGCGAGGCCGCGTCCCGCCAGGCGAGGCGGGCGGTGTGGGCCTTCATCTCCATGTCGGCGATCTTGAACTGGATGGCCTGGTTGGCGCCGATCGGCCGGCCGAACGCCTCCCGCTCCTTGGCGTACTTCACCGACTCGTCCACACAGCCCTGCGCGAGCCCGGTCGCGAGCGCCGCGATGGCGATCCGGCCCTCGTCGAGGATCCGCAGGAACTGCGCGTAGCCGCGGCCCTGTTCGCCCAGGAGGTTCGCCGCCGGGACCCGGACGTCGGAGAAGGACAGCTCACGGGTGTCGGAGGCGTTCCAGCCGACCTTCGAGTACGGCGCCGCGACCGTGAAGCCCGGGGTGCCGGAGGGGACGATGATCGAGGAGATCAGGGGCCCGCCGTCGGGCTTGCGGCCGGTGACCGCGGTGACGGTGACCAGACCGGTGATGTCGGTGCCTGAGTTGGTGATGAAGCACTTGGTGCCGTTGATGACCCATTCGTCGGTGTCGGGGTCCAGGCGGGCCGTCGTGCGGGTCGCCCCGGCGTCGCTGCCGCCGTCCGGTTCCGTCAGGCCGAAGGCGCCCAGGATCTCGCCCGAGCACAGCCGGGGCAGCCACGCGCGCTTCTGCTCCTCGGTGCCGAACAGGTGCAGCGGCATGGCGCCCAGGGAGACACCGGCCTCCAGGGTGATCGCCACCGACGAGTCCACGCGCGCGAGTTCCTCGAGGACGAGGCCGAGCGCCAGGTAGTCGCCGCCCATACCGCCGTACTCCTCGGGGAACGGCAACCCGAACAGGCCCATGCGGCCCATCTCGCGGACGATCTCGTAGGGGAACTCGTGGTGCTCGTAGTACTCGCCGATCTTCGGCGCCACTACGTCGTGGGCGAACTCCTCGACGGTACGGCGGAGTTCTTCCAGCTCGGGGGAGAGGCGGTGGTCCATCGGGGGTTCACTCCTGGTGGGAGAGGGCGCGGACGGTGCGGGACGGGCTGGGTCGGCCCAGGTGTTCGGCCATCCAGGCGCTGGTGGCGACGAGACGGCCGAGGTCGACACCGGTGTCGATGCCGAGGCCCTGAAGCATCCACACGAGGTCCTCGGTGGCGAGGTTGCCGGTGGCGGACTTGGCGTACGGGCAGCCGCCGAGGCCGCCCGCGGAGGCGTCCACGGTGGTGACGCCGTGCTGGAGGGCGGCGTGGGTGTTGGCGAGCGCCTGGCCGTAGGTGTCGTGGAAGTGCACGCCCACCTTCTCGACCGGGACGTCGAGTTCGGTCAGAAGCGCGCGTACGTGCCCCGGGGTCGCCACCCCGATGGTGTCGCCGAGGCTCAGCTCGTCGCAGCCCATGTCGAGCAGGGCGCGGCAGACCTTGGTGACCTGGGGGACCGGGACCGCACCCTCCCAGGGGTCGCCGAAGCACATGGAGAGATAGCCGCGGACATGCACGCCCTCGGCCTTGGCCCGCGCGACGACCGGGTCGAACATCGCCAGTGCCTCGTCGACCGTGCGGTTGAGGTTGGCCTTGGCGAAGGACTCGGTGGCGCTGGCGAACACAGCGACGCGGGTCGCGCCGAGCGCGAGGGCCCGGTCCAGGCCGCGTTCGTTGGGCACGAGGACCGGCAGGTCCACCGGGAGGTCGCTGATCTGCGGGAAGAGCTGCTCCGCGTCGGCGAGCTGGGGCACCCACTTCGGGTGGACGAAGCTCGTCGCCTCGATCGTCGTCAGCCCGGCCTCGGCGAGGCGGCGCACGAACTCCGCCTTCACCTCCGTCGGCACGGTCGACTTCTCGTTCTGCAGGCCGTCGCGGGCCCCGACCTCGTGGATGCGGACCCGGGCGGGGAGCCCCGCTTCCGGCAGGACCATGGGGAGCGTCATTTCTCCTCCTCCGCAGGGGTGATGACCGCGAGCACCTGGTCCATGGCGACCGTGGTGCCCGGCGCGACGTCCAGCTCGGCGACCGTGCCGGCGTGCGGGGCGGAGATGACGTGCTCCATCTTCATGGCCTCGACGACGAGCAGACTCTGCCCGGCGGCCACCTCGTCCCCGACCGCCACCTTCACCACGGTCACCGTGCCGGGCATGGGCGCGGTGAGCGAGTCGGCGCCGGCGTGGGCGGAGCGGGTGAGGGACGCGGCCACCGGGTCGTGGTCCCTCACGTGCCAGGCGTCGCCGTCCCGGCCGATCCAGTCGGCGGCGCGGTGGAAGGTGTGCCGGACGCCGTCGAGGGTGACGGTGACCTGGTCGCCGGTGACGGTGTGGGTGCCGCGCGGGACGTACTCCACCGGGTCCTGCACCCGCAGGTGGAAGCCGACGGGCTTCGGGGTGCCCCCCAGCCGCCAGCCGCTCGGCACCGAGAACGGATCGGTCCAGCCCTCTGCACCAGGCCGCAGCGCGTCGAGGCGTACGGCCGCCGCCGCCTCGTACACCTCCTCCGGTACGTCGGTGGAGACCAGGTCGTCCACCGCCCGCTCGACGAGCCCGGTGTCCAACTCGCCCCGCACCACGTCCGGATGGGCCAGGAGCCGGCGCAGGAACCCCGCGTTGGTCTGGACGCCGAGCGTCACCGTCTCCGCGAGGGCCGCCCGGAGCTTCCTGAGCGCGGTCGCGCGGTCCGGGCCGTACGCGATGACCTTGGACAGCATCGGGTCGTACAGGCTGCCGACCTCGGTGCCCTCGCTGAGCCCCGAGTCGGTGCGGACGCCGTCGCCCTGGGGCTCGCGCAGGCGCAGCACCGTGCCGCCGGACGGCAGGAAGCCTCGGGCGGGGTCCTCCGCGCAGACGCGGGCCTCGATCGCGTGCCCGGTCAGGGAGACGTCCTTCTGCTCGTACGGCAGGCGTTCGCCCGCGGCCACCCGCAGCTGCCACTCCACCAGGTCCAGGCCGGTGACCAGCTCGGTGACCGGGTGCTCCACCTGGAGGCGGGTGTTCATCTCCATGAAGTAGTACGAGGACGGATCGTCGCCCGGCACGATGAACTCCACCGTGCCCGCGCCCCGGTAGCCGCAGGAGCGGGCCGCCTCGACCGCCGCCGCGCCCATCGACGCGCGCGTGTCCTCGTCGAGGAGGACACTGGGCGCCTCCTCGATGATCTTCTGGTGCCGGCGCTGGAGGGAGCACTCGCGCTCGCCGAGGTGGATCACGTTGCCGTGGCCGTCGGCCAGCACCTGGATCTCGATGTGCCGGGGCCGGTCGACCCACCGCTCCACGAGCAGGGTGTCGTCGCCGAAGGAGGTGCGGGCCTCGCGGCGGGCGGCGGCGATCTCCTCCTCCAGGACGGTGAGGTCCCGGACCAGCCGCATGCCCTTGCCGCCGCCGCCCGCACTGGGCTTGAGCAGCACCGGAGCGCCCAACGCGCGCGCGGCTTCGTCGAGTTCGGGGTCCCGGCCGCCGGGGACCACGGGCACTCCGGCCGCCTGGACGGTCTCCTTGGCGCGGATCTTGTCGCCCATCAAGGCGATGGCGTCCGCGGGCGGCCCGATGAAGACCAGCCCGGCGTCGGCGCACGCGCGCGCGAAGACGGCGTTCTCCGCGAGGAAGCCGTAGCCGGGGTGGACGGCCTGGGCGCCGGTGCGGGCGGCCGCCTCCAGGAGCCGCTCGACGGACAGATAGCTCTCCGAGGCCGGCGCCGGTCCGAGCCGTACGGCGGTGTCGGCCTCCCGGACGTGCCGGGCGTCGGCGTCCGCGTCGGAGAAGACGGCGACCGAGCGCACGCCCAGCGCCCGTAGGGTGCGGATGACGCGGACCGCGATCTCGCCCCGGTTGGCGACAAGCACTGTGTCAAACATGGGTCCTCACATCCGGAAGACGCCGAACTGGGGATCGCCCAGCGGCGCGTTGGCGCATGCGGTCAGGGCCAAGCCGAGCACCTGCCGGGTGTCCAGCGGGTCGATGACCCCGTCGTCCCAGAGCCGGGCGGTGGCGTAGTAGGCGTTGCCCTGACGCTCGTACTGGGCGCGGATCGGGTCCTTGAAGGTCTCCTCGTCCTCGGCGGGCCAGGTCTCCCCGCGGGACTCCAGCTGGTCCCGCTTGACGGTCGCGAGGACGGAGGCGGCCTGCTCGCCGCCCATGACGGAGATCTTGGCGTTGGGCCACATCCACAGGAAGCGGGGGGAGTAGGCCCGGCCGCACATCGAGTAGTTCCCGGCGCCGTACGAACCGCCGACGACGACCGTCAGCTTGGGCACGCGCGTGCAGGCGACCGCGGTCACCATCTTGGCGCCGTGCTTGGCGATGCCGCCGGCCTCGTAGTCCTTGCCGACCATGAAGCCGGAGATGTTCTGGAGGAACAGCAGCGGGATGCCGCGCTGGTCGCACAGCTCGATGAAGTGGGCGCCCTTCTGGGCGGACTCGGAGAACAGGATGCCGTTGTTCGCGACGATCCCGACCGGATGGCCGTGGATCCGGGCGAAGCCGGTGACCAGGGTCTGCCCGAACTCGTCCTTGAACTCGGCGAAACGCGAGCCGTCGGTGATGCGCGCGATGATCTCGCGGACGTCGTAGGGGGTGCGGGAGTCCACCGGCACCGCGCCGTAGAGGCCGTAGGGGTCCACCTTCGGCTCCACCGCGGGCTCGACGGACCAGGGGAGCGGCCCGCGCGCGGGGAGCGTGGCGGCGATGTTCCGCACGATCCGCAGCGCGTGGGCGTCGTCCTCGGCGAGGTGGTCGGTGACGCCGGAGGTCCTGGAGTGCACCTCGCCGCCGCCGAGCTCCTCGGCGGTGACGACCTCGCCGGTGGCGGCCTTCACCAGCGGGGGGCCGCCGAGGAAGATCGTGCCCTGGTTGCGGACGATGACGGCCTCGTCGCTCATCGCGGGGACGTAGGCGCCCCCGGCCGTGCAGGATCCGAGGACGGCGGCGATCTGCGGGATCCCGGCCCCCGACATCCGGGCCTGGTTGTAGAAGATCCGCCCGAAGTGCTCGCGGTCCGGGAAGACCTCGTCCTGCATCGGCAGGAAGGCGCCGCCGGAGTCCACGAGGTAGATGCACGGCAGGCGGTTGTCGAGCGCGACCTCCTGTGCGCGCAGGTGCTTCTTCACCGTCATCGGGTAGTACGTGCCGCCCTTGACGGTGGCGTCATTGGCGACGACGACGCACTCGCGTCCGCTGACCCGCCCGATCCCGGCGATGACCCCGGCCGCCGGGGCCTGGCCGTCGTACAGCCCGTCGGCGGCGAGCGGGGCCAGCTCCAGGAAGGGCGAGCCGGGGTCGAGCAGGGTGTCGACCCGGTCCCTGGGCAACAGCTTGCCGCGCGCGGTGTGCCGCTCGCGCGCCCTCTCGCCGCCGCCCAGCCTGGCAGCGGCGAGCTTGTCCCGCAGCTCGTCCACGAGGGCCCGGTGGGCCTCCTCGTTGGCCTTCCAGGCCGCCGACGCGGGATCCGCCGCGCTCGTCAGCTCGGGTGCCTGATCCATGTCCCGCGGTCCCCTCACCCAGTGATCGCCTGTTAATGAGCGTTAACCATTTCCCTCAGGTTAACGACCGCTAACGTCCCTGTCTAGAATTGCCTGCATGGCCACCAGAACCGACGCCCCCACCCGCCGCGAGCAGATCCTCAAGGAGGCCGCGCGGCTGTTCGCCGAGCGCGGGTTCCACGGCGTGGGCGTGGACGAGATAGGCGCGGCGGTCGGGATCAGCGGGCCCGGGCTCTACCGCCACTTCGCGGGCAAGGACGCGATGCTGGCGGAGCTGCTGGTGGGCATCAGCGGCCAGCTCCTGACCGGCGGCAAGCGGCGGGTCGCCGAGTCGGGCGGCGGGGACGCCGAGGCGCTGCTGGACTCGCTGATCGAGGGCCACATCGACTTCGCGCTGGACGACCGCCCCCTGATCACCCTGCACGACCGGGAGCTGGACCGCCTGCGCGACAGCGACCGCAAGCTGGTCCGCCAGCTCCAGCGGCAGTACGTCGAGCTGTGGGTGGAGATCCTGCGCGAGGTCTACCCCGGCCTCGCCGAACCCGCGGCCCGCTCGGCCGTGCACTCCGTCTTCGGGCTCCTGAACTCCACCCCGCACCTGGGCCGCCCCGGCTCGCTGCCCGGCCGTACCGCCACCGCGGAGCTGCTGCACCGCATGGCGAGGGGGGCGTTCGCGGCCGCGGCGGCGTGAGCGGTGCTGCGGGCGGCGGCGTGACGAGCGTTACGGGATCACCTCTGGACGCCCCTCCCTACCCGCCGGTACCTTAATGTTCTGAGCAAGCGCTTAGACACGTACCTGGAGGTGGCGGCGGTGCGCCGTACTGTGTTCAACGAGGACCACGAGGCGTTCCGGGAGACCCTGCGCGCCTTCATCGAGGCCGAGGTCGTCCCGGTCTACGACGAGTGGTTCCAGGCCGGCCAGGCGCCGCGCGACTTCTACTACAAGCTCGCCGAGCTCGGCATCTTCGGCATCCGCGTGGACGAGGAGTACGGCGGCGCCGGCATCGACTCGTACAAGTTCGAGGCCGTCATGTACGAGGAGACCGCGCGCGCAGGCGTGCAGTTCGGCGGCTCCGGTGTGCACGTCCTGCTGGGCCTGCCGTACATCAAGATGCTCGCCACCGACGAGCAGAAGAAGCGCTTCCTGCCGAAGTTCGTCACCGGCGAGGAGATGTGGGCCCTCGCGATGACCGAGCCGGGCACCGGCTCCGACCTCGCGGGCATGAAGACCACCGCCAAGCTCTCCGAGGACGGCACGCACTACGTCCTCAACGGCTCCAAGACCTTCATCACCGGTGGCGTGCACGCCGACCGCGTGATCGTCTGCGCCCGTACCTCCGCGCCCACCGCCGAGGACCGCCGCCACGGCATCTCCCTGTTCGCCGTGGACACCAAGTCCGAGGGCTACTCCATCGGCCGCAAGCTGGACAAGCTCGGCCTGAAGACCTCCGACACCGCCGAGCTGGCGTTCGTCGACGTGAAGGTCCCCGTCGAGGACCTCCTCGGCGAGGAGAACAAGGGCTTCTACTACCTCGGCCACAACCTGGCCTCCGAGCGCTGGGGCATCGCCTTCGGCGCCTACGCCCAGGCCAAGGCCGCCGTCCGGTTCGCCAAGGAGTACGTGCAGGACCGCACGGTCTTCGGCAAGCCCGTCGCCTCCTTCCAGAACACCAAGTTCGAACTGGCCGCCTGCCAGGCCGAGGTGGACGCCGCCGAGGCGGTCGCCGACCGCGCCCTGGAGGCCCTGGACGCCGGTGAGCTGACCCCGGCCGAGGCCGCCTCCGCCAAGCTGTTCTGCACCGAGGTCGCGCACCGCGTCATCGACCGCTGCCTCCAGCTGCACGGCGGCTACGGCTTCATGAACGAGTACCCGATCGCCCGTCTGTACGCGGACAACCGGGTCAACCGCATCTACGGCGGCACCAGCGAGATCATGAAGACGATCATCGCGAAGGACATGGGCCTGTAGGCCGGACGAAACCGACGGCCGGTACAACAGCTCCATGAGCCAGGCACTCCAGGACCTCCTCGATCTGCTCGACCTCGAGCAGATCGAGGAGGACATCTTCCGCGGTCACTCCCGCCCCGCCGTCGTCCCCCGCGTCTTCGGCGGGCAGGTCGCGGCGCAGGCGCTGGTCGCCGCCGGGCGGACGGTCCCCGAGGACCGGCTCGCCCACTCCCTGCACGCGTACTTCCTGCGTCCCGGCGACCCGGGCGCGCCGATCGTCTACACGGTCGACCGCATGAACGACGGCCGGTCCTTCACCGCGCGCCGCGTGCTGGCGGTCCAGCACGGCCAGCCGATCTTCGCCCTCTCCGCGTCCTTCCAGCGGCACGAGGACGGGTTCGACCACCAGGCCGCCATGCCGGCCGCCCCCGACCCGGCGACGCTGCCCACCTCCGCGGACCGGCTGCGCGGCTACGACCACCTCGATCCGACGGTCGTGGAGCGCTTCCTGGAGGCCCGCGAGGCGATCGACCTGCGGTACGTGGAGGAACCGCCGTTCGGGCAGTTCGGGGAGCCGCGCGAACCGCACTCGCAGGTCTGGTTCCGCACCAACGGCAAGCTGGCCGACGATCCCTTGCTGCACGTCGTGCTCGCCACGTACGTCTCCGACATGACGCTCCTCGACTCGATCCTCCTCGCGCACGGCCGCGGCGGCTGGGCGGTCGGTGACGTGGTCGGCGCCTCCCTGGACCACGCGATGTGGTTCCACCGCCCCTTCCGCGCCGACGAATGGCTCCTGTACGACCAGGAGTCCCCGTCGGCCTCCGGCGGCCGTGGCCTGGGCCAGGCCCGCATCTACACCCAGGACGGCCGCCTGGCCATCTCGGTGATCCAGGAGGGCGTGGTCCGGGCCCCCCGGCAGCGCTGACGGCCCGCGCCTCGCCGTGCCGGGGGCTCCCGGCCGACGCGCACGGGACACCCACCGCCGCCCGTCGCGTCCGCGCGGCCCCGGACCGATGTCGAGCAGCCAGGCGATCGCCGACTGCCCGCTGCCGTGTACCTCATGGGGCGTCACGCCTCGCGCACCGGTCTCATCCCCACTGCGGCGCCGCGACCGCCCCGCCCCGCGTCGAGCCGTCGTGACCCCGTCCCGCTGCCGTGCACCATCCGTGCCGTGCCTCGCGCACCGGGGCCGAGCTGTCACGGTCTGGCCACCTTCGGCCGCACCCGCCCGGATCAGCACCGTCTGGCGACCGCCCCGCGCCGCGTCGAGCCGCCGTGAACCCGTCCCGCTGCCGCGCTGCCCGTCGCCGTGCGCCTTCCCGTACCGTGCCTCGCGCACCGGGGCCGAGCCGTCACGGTCTGGCCACCCTCCGGCGCACCCGCCCGGATCAGCACCGCCCCCTCGACCGCGGCTTGCCGTGCAGGCTGCCCACCCGTACCCGCACCCGTACCCACACCCGCACCTGTCGGTCGGTACCGCTCACGGGCGGGCCGATCCGTGCCGGCCGGTCACGCCATCGGCCGCACCGGTCAACACCGCCCCTCGGCCGGTTGCTCCGGCTCGCCGCACAAGCCCTACCTCAAGCCCGCCTCGTTCAGCAGGTACGCCGTCATCGGGTCGTAGTAGCGCGGGCTCACCACGTGGTCGTCGAGGGGGACCGTCACCTGTACCGTGCCCTCCGCCTCGCCCACGAAGAGCGCCGGGTCGTTGGAGTCGGCGTACCCGACGGAGTCCACGCCGTGCTGAGCGGCGTACCCCGCCCAGCCGTGGTCGGCGACGACCAGGTCGGGCAGGGGGCGGCCCTCGCGCTCCAGGGCCGTGAGGATGGCCTTCATGGGGTCGCCGGAGTGGGTGTGCCAGAGGGTGGCGCCGTGCTCCAGGACCGCCACGTCCGCGAACTGCATGACGTACCCCTCGTCCGTCTGCAGCCCGTCCGGGATGACGACGATCTCGCAGCCCGCGGCGCGCAGCGCCGCGGCCGTGGCGTGGTGCACGTCGAGGAGTCCGCCGGGGTGCCCGGTCGCGAACAGCACGCGCTGCTGCCCGTCCGCCGCCTTGCGCAGCCGCGCCGCCATCCGCTCCAGGGCGCTCACGGTCAGCTCGGGGTCGATGGTGTCCTGGCCGTACCGGTACTCCGGGTCGTCGTTGACGCCCACCCGCTCCGCCATCACCGCGAGCACGTCCTGCTCGTCGCTCCAGCGGTCCCCGAGCTCCAGACCGAGCCAGTAGTGACGGTTGCCGTTCGCCAGCTGGCGGTAGTGGGAGAGGTTGTTCTCGCGCGGGGTGGCCACCTCGCCCGCGATACGGGTCTTCACGAGGTGGTCGACGAGCTCGGCGCGGCTGGGTGTCCCGGGTATCGGCATGCCTCCCATTCTGATGCACGTCTTCACGGGATCGCCGCGCATCCCGCACGCTGGGACGCGGGTCACCCGATCATGACCGGCGCAGCGCGAACCACAGCTCCATCCGCACGTCCGGGTCGTCCAGGTCCAGTTCCAGCAGGGCCCCGCACTTCGCGACCCGCTGCCGCACGGTGTTGCGGTGCACGTCCAGCGCGACCGCCGTACGGTCCCAACTGCCGTGCAGGGACAGCCAGGTGCGCAGGGTCTCGGCCAGGGCGGGGGACAGCGGAGCCAGCAGCGCCCGGGCGTGGGCCGCCGCGTCCTCCTCCGGCACCAGGTCGGCGAGGGCGGGACGGGCCCCGTACCGGACCAGCCCGGTGCGGGTGGCGCGGGCACGGGCCAGCGCCCGGCCCGCCTGGGCGTCGGCGACGGCCCACTCCGCCGGCCCGGACACGGCGCTGATCCCGAGCGTCCACCCGGGCTGCGGAACCGGTTCCCGCTCGGCGGGCAGCAGGACCCGTACGACGTCCCGCGCCACGTCGACCAGGGGCGACCCGAGCGCCGTACCCAGCGCGGAGGCGGCGACGGGGTCGGGGGCGGCGGGGCCGTCGGGCCGCGCGTGCACGACCAGCCACCGGTCCCCGCCGAGCAGCGGAGCCACGTCCTCGGCCGCGGCCCCGAGCAGCATCCGCACCAGGGCCGACGACCGTGCCGCCCCCGACCCGCTCTGATGCTCACCGGTGAGCAGCGACAGCAGCACGGCGGCGACGGAGGCGATCGTGTGGTCACCGGGCGCGCGGTGCGGTGCGACGACCCCGAGCACGAAGCCGTGCCCGGCACCGAGGGCGTAGGCCGCCAGGTGGAGGCCGGCGGCGGTCTCGGCGGCCGTGGTGGAGGAGCGTTCGGTGACGAGCGTGATCAGCCGGGCCAGTTCCCCGTCCCCCTGCCGTCTCCCCGCCGCCGCGACCTCCGCCCCGTCCGGCCCGTACAGCACCGCCCACCCGCCGACCCGCTGCGCCAGCTGCCGCAGCACCGACGGCACCGGGTCGGGGCGGGAGGCGGCCGCGGCCAGGCTCTGCTGGGCCTCGGTCACCCGGCGCAGCTCCGCGTGGCGGGCCTGGGCCATGAGCTGCCAGACCGCGCGGGCCACGCCGGAGAACGTGGTCCGCGGCGGGACCTCCAGAAGCGGGAGCCCGTAGGTGTCGCAGGCCGCGACCAGTGCGCGCGGGACCGTGTCGTGCACCGGCGCCAGTCCGAAGCCGAGCGCCGCCCCGCCCGCCGCGACGACCCTCGCCACGTAGTCGTCGAAGTAGGTGCCGGAGCCCGCCGCCTCCGGGATGTGCACCCCGGCCGTCAGCAGCAGCTCACCGCCCAGCAGATACGGGTACGGGTCCGCCATCTCGGACGTGTGGGCCCAGTGGATCACCGTCGCGGGGTCCGCGGGCCCCGCGATCTGCCGCAGGCCCAGGTCCTCGCGGGCCAGCAGCGCGGCCAGCGGGACCGGAGGGGTGGGTGGGACAGCCGGGTCCGGCATGGTGGACGTTCCCTCCATCCAGTACCGCTCGAATGGATGAAACGTACACTTCGCAGTCGCTTTCCGGCCACCTAGTGTCGACGCAGACCGGCAGGGCGCCCAACGGCAGAAGGAGGCCCACATGGCCGTCGACTACACAGTCATCGTCGTCTACCTGGCCGGCATGCTCGCCATGGGCTGGTGGGGCATGCGCCGTGCCAGGTCCAAGAGCGAGTTCCTGGTCGCCGGACGGCGGCTCGGGCCCGCCATGTACTCCGGCACCATGGCCGCGATCGTCCTCGGCGGCGCGTCCACCATCGGCGGCGTCGGCCTCGGCTACCAGTACGGCCTGTCCGGCGCCTGGATGGTCTTCACCATCGGCCTCGGCCTGCTGGCCTTGTCCGTCTTCTTCTCCGCCCGCATCGCCCGCCTCAAGGTCTACACCGTCTCCGAGATGCTGGACCTGCGGTACGGCGGCCGGGCCGGGGTCATCTCCGGCGTGGTCATGTGGGCGTACACCCTCATGCTCGCGGTGACCTCGACCATCGCCTACGCCACGATCTTCGACGTCCTCTTCGACATGAACCGGACCGTCGCGATCGTCCTCGGCGGCTCGATCGTCGTCGCCTACTCCACGCTGGGCGGCATGTGGTCCATCACGCTCACGGACATGGTGCAGTTCGTCGTGAAGACCATCGGCGTACTGCTCCTGCTCCTGCCCATCGCGGTCGTCAAGGCGGGCGGCTTCGGCGAGATGAGGGCGAAGCTGCCCACCGGGTACTTCGACCCGCTGGGCATCGGCGGCGAGACGATCTTCACCTACGTGCTGATCTACACCTTCGGCATGCTCATCGGTCAGGACATCTGGCAGCGCGTCTTCACCGCCCGCAGCGACAGGACGGCCCGGTGGGGCGGCACGGTCGCCGGCACCTACTGCCTCGCCTACGCCCTCGCCGGCGCCGTCATCGGCACCGCCGCCAAGGTCCTCTACCCGAACCTCGCCAACGCCGACGACGCCTTCGCGACCATCGTCAAGGACGAACTCCCCGTCGGTGTGCGGGGCCTGGTGCTGGCCGCCGCGCTCGCCGCCGTGATGTCGACCTCCTCCGGCGCGCTGATCGCCTGCGCGACCGTCGCGAACAACGACATCTGGTCGCGGCTGCGGGGGCGGACGGCCGCGGGGGACCACGACGAGGTACGGGGCAACCGCGCCTTCATCCTCGTCATGGGCGTGGCCGTGATCTGCACGGCCATCGCCCTCAACAACGTCGTCGAGGCCCTCACCGTCGCCTACAACCTCCTCGTCGGCGGCCTCCTCGTCCCCATCCTCGGCGGCCTGCTGTGGAGGCGCGGCACCGCCCAGGGCGCGCTGGCCTCCGTGGCCGTCGGCGGCCTCGCCGTCATCGGCCTGATGGCCGGCTACGGCATCCTCGCCAACGAGCCCGTGTACTACGGCCTGCTGGCCTCCCTGGTCGTCTACGTCGCCGTATCCCTGGCGACCCCGGCGACCGACACCGCGGTCCTCGCGGCCTGGCGGGAACGACTCGCCGGGCGCGAGGTCCCCGAGCCGGTTCCGGCACCCCGGTAGACCGAACGCAGAGACACAAGGAAGGCACACGACCATGAGCTCCCCCGAGACCCCCCGCGGCCCCGTCGACTCCTCCCGCATCCCGCGCTACGCCGGACCCGCGACCTTCGCCCGGCTGCCGCGCCTCGACGAGGTCGGCCGGGCCGACGTCGCCGTGGTCGGGGTGCCGTTCGACTCGGGTGTCTCGTACCGGCCGGGCGCCCGCTTCGGCGGCAACGCGATCCGCGAGGCCTCGCGGCTGCTGCGGCCCTACAACCCGGCGCAGGACGCGTCCCCCTTCGCGCTGGCGCAGGTCGCGGACGGCGGGGACATCGCGGTGAACCCGTTCAACATCAACGAGGCCGTCGAGACGGTCGAGGCGGCCGCGGACGACCTCCTCGGCACCGGCGCCCGTCTGATGACCCTGGGCGGCGACCACACCATCGCGCTCCCGCTGCTCAGGTCCGTCGCGAAGAAGCACGGCCCGGTCGCCCTGCTGCACTTCGACGCCCACCTCGACACCTGGGACACCTACTTCGGTGCCGAGTACACGCACGGCACGCCGTTCCGGCGGGCGGTGGAAGAGGGCATCCTCGACACCTCGGCGCTGTCGCACGTGGGCACGCGGGGCCCCCTCTACGGCAAGCAGGACCTCACCGACGACGAGAAGCTGGGCTTCGGCATCGTGACGTCCGCGGACGTGTACCGCAGGGGTGCCGACGAGGTGGCCGACCAGCTGCGCCAGCGCATCGGCGACCGTCCGCTCTACATCTCCATCGACATCGACTGCCTCGACCCGGCCCACGCGCCCGGCACCGGCACCCCCGAGGCGGGCGGCATGACCTCCCGCGAGCTGCTGGAGATCCTGCGCGGTCTGGCATCGTGCAACCTGGTGTCGGCGGACGTCGTCGAGGTGGCCCCCGCGTACGACCACGCGGAGATCACGTCGGTGGCGGCCTCCCACACCGCCTACGAACTGACCACGATCATGTCCCGCCAGATTGCAGAGGCCCGCGCGCAGTGACTCACGACCACGACCTGGTCCTCCGCCCGACGGAGGCGCAGACTTCCGCTGCTCTCAACCCTCCTCCCGGCCGCAACGGCGGAGACCTGGTCGTGGAGACGCTGGCCGCGCTCGGCGCGACCACCGTGTTCGGCCTGCCCGGTCAGCACGCGCTGGGGATGTTCGACGCACTACGGCGCTCCGACCTGCGCTACATCGGCCTGCGGGTGGAGAACAACGCGGGCTTCGCGGCCGACGCGTACGGCAGGATCACCGGGGAGGCGGCCCCCCTGCTGCTGTCGACGGGCCCGGGGGCGCTGACATCCCTGGCCGCTCTCCAGGAGGCCGCGGCCGCGTCCGCTCCCGTCCTGGCGATCAGCAGTCAGATCCCGACGGCCGGCCTCGGCGGCGGCCGCCACGGCTATCTGCACGAACTCCCGGACCAGGCGGCCTCCTTCAGGGGCGTGGTCAAGTCGGTCCACACCGTCCGCACCCAGTCCCAGATCCCCTCCGCGATCGAGGCGGCCTGGAAGTCGGCCCTGACCGCCCCGCACGGGCCGGTATGGGTGGAGATCCCGCAGGACGTGCTGCTCGCCGAGACCGTGATCCCGGTGGTGACGGGCGGCGACGCCTTCCCCGAGGAACTGCCCCCGCGCCCCGAACTCACCGCGCTGGCCGCCGACCTGCTGTCCCGGGCCGCCCGCCCGGCGATCATCGCGGGCGGGGGAGTCGTACGTTCTGACGCCTCGGGCAAGCTGAGGCAGCTGGCGGAGACGCTGCGGGCCCCGGTGGTCACGACCCCCGGCGGCAAGGGCGCCTTCCCCTGGACGCACCCCCTGTCCCTCCAGTCCTGGATCGAGGACCGCCACACCACGGACTTCCTGGAGGACGCGGACGTCCTCCTGGTGGTGGGTTCGGGGCTGGGGGAGTTGTCGTCCAACTACCACACGTTCAAGCCCCGGGGCCGGGTCATCCAGATCGAGGCGGACCTCGGCAAGCTGGAGTCCAACCATCCCGCGCTCGGCATCCACGCGGACGCGCGACTGGCCCTGCAGGCGCTGCTGGAGACGGTGACGCCGAGGGAGGACGCCGAGGCTCCCGAACGGGTCCGTACCGTCCTCGCGAAGGTGAGCGGCCGTATCGCCGCCCAGGAACTGACCCTGGAACAGGACGTGTTGGCGTCGGTCCGCAGGGCGCTGCCCGCCGACTCCCCG
The DNA here is from genome assembly GCF_029893805.1 of Streptomyces sp. SAI-135. Taxonomy (NCBI): domain Bacteria; kingdom Bacillati; phylum Actinomycetota; class Actinomycetes; order Kitasatosporales; family Streptomycetaceae; genus Streptomyces; species Streptomyces sp. SAI-135. The sequence goes on along the minus strand of NZ_JARXYP010000002.1, from coordinate 3,562,764 downwards.
TCCTTCTGGGACATGACGATCCTCGCCTACTGGGCCTGGTCGGCGTTCGACGCCAAGGCTCCCAATCTGCTCCACTCCGCCCAGGGCGCCGGCGGTCTGGGCTACGGCTTCCCGGCGGCGCTGGGAGCGGCGGTGGCCGACCCTTCGCGACCGGTGCTGGCGGTGTCGGGTGACGGAGGGGCGCTGTACTCGATCGCCGAGCTGGCCACGGCCCGCCAGTACGACCTGAACGTCACCTGGCTGATCGTGGACGACGGCGGCTACGGCATCCTGCGCGAGTACATGACGGACGCCTTCGGCCAGGCCACGGCGACGGAACTGTCCCGCCCCGACTACGTGGCACTGGCCGAGTCCTTCGGCGTCCCCGGGGTCCGTACGACCCCGGAGACACTCGCGGACGACCTCGCGAAGGCCCTCGGCTCACCGGGGCCGTCGGTGGTCGTACTCCCGGCGGTGCTGCGGATGTTCGCGCCGACGCACCTGTAGCCGGGTTCCTACCAGATCGCCTCGACCCACTCCGGGTGGTCGATGAACGGGTTGCGGTTGTGCTGGTAGGTGTCGTAGATGACCTGGTTGCGGCGCTCCTCGAAGGCGCTGGGCGGGTCCGCCTCGTTCCAGGCCTTGAGGACGGAGAGCTTGCCCATGTAGGGGTTGGAGCCGTTGCCGACCTTCTCGTTGGGCTCCAGGTCGGCGAAGCCGTCGTCGCCCTCGTAGCGCACGGCCATGTAGAGGATCATGCGGGCCACGTCGCCCCGGTCCGCGGCGCGCGGGGCGAAGGAGTCGGAGTCGACGGTGGAGCCGCCGCCGTTGGTGACCGAGCTGCCGCCGTTGTCGAAGTCCAGGTTGCCGCGGGTGCTGTTGACCTGGACGTCACAGGCGCGCAGGTGGTGCAGGTCGGTGCCCGGACCGGTGACCTCGCCGAAGTCGCCGTGGGACTTGGCCCAGGTGTGCTCGCGGTTCCAGTCGCCGACGTCACCGCCGTTGAGGGACTTGCTGCGGGAGACACCGCTGTACAGCAGGAGCACGTTGCTCGTGTTGTTCGGGTCCTGGTCGGTGACCTTGAGCGCTTCCCAGACAGCGGAGTACGAGATCTTCGACTGGCTGCTGATGATCGTGTGCAGGGACGACTTGAGGCTCGTCCCCGTCTTGCCGACCGCGTTCTTGTAGTACGTCGAGTCGTACGCGGTCGTCGTGGCTGCGGCCGGGGTCGTGGTCACGACCGGGGCGGCGAGCCCGACCAGCACGGCGGCAGTGGTGAGCGCCACCGACTTCCAGCTGCGGATGCGTGTCGCCGGCATAAAGGGGATCCCATCTACGCGGGTTGAATGGAGGCGGCAGATGGGAGCGTGACATGGACATGCGGCCGTGTAAATGGATGGCACGTGTCCATTCGGTGACCTGAAACGGCAAATCGCCCCTTGTCTACGCGAGTTGACACGCGAAAACGGACCCCGACCGTGTGGTCGGGGTCCGTTCACGGGATTCTGGGCGGTGTGGACCGGGCTAGTTGGCGAAGAGGGCGCCGAACTGCGCGGCGCCCGACGTGGAGACGCCCACCGAGGTCACGGTCAGGGCTCGGGAACCGCTCGTGCCGATCTTCGTGCCGGTGGAGGGCAGGTAGGTCACCGCTCCGTCGCCGCCGTCCTCGTACGACCCGATGACCAGGTCGGCCTTGCCGTCGCCGTTGACGTCGTCGAGCTTGACGTCGGCACCGAACAGGTCGTTCTTCTCGTCGGTGCCGGGCACGCCCGTCGTGCTCTGCGCGAACGACTGCACGCCGGTGGAGGTGTTGAGGCCGCTCGCGGAACCGTAAATGACGCTGACCATGCCGGTGTCGGCGACACTGCCGAGGTTCTCCGCCGGGGCGGAGACGACGAGGTCCTGGTAGCCGTCGCCGTTGATGTCACCCAGGTCCAGGTCCCAGCCGAAGCTGTCGCCCTTCTCCGAACTGCCGGGTATGTTCCCGGTGTTCTGGGTGATGCCGGTGGTCGAGGCGGGGCCCGAGGCCGAGCCGTAGGTGATGCTGGCCTTGCCGCCCGTCGCGGCGTCCGGGATGCTCTGGCCGTCGCTGGTGGTGGCATCCCAGTCGGCGCCGGTGACGATGTCGCCGTAGCCGTCGCCGTTGATGTCCCCGATGCCGGTGACGATGCCCGGCTTGAGGGTCTTGACGCCCGCGACACTCAGCCCGTTGGCGGTGCCGGGCACCCAGTAGTTGGTGTTCCAGCCGTTCTCGGTCTGCGTCTCGAAGCCGTCGACCACCAGGTCGGTGCGGCCGTCGCCGTTCACGTCGCCGGCGGTGAGCTGCTCCGGGCCGTACGGGAAATCGGCTGAACCGGGCGCGATCGGGGGCTTGATGGTGTAGCGGCCGCCCGGCTGCCCGGTGGAGCTGCTGAAGCCCCCCTTGTAGACGTAGAGGGTCGCCGACGAGTTGCCGACGGCCAGGTCGGCCTTGCCGTCACCGTCGAAGTCGCCCGCGGCCAGGGACAGGCCCCAGTTGTCGTGCGAGGACACGGCAGGGTCGGGTACGTTGCTGGCCTTGCCGGTGAGGCCGCTCGCCGAGCCCCAGAGGATCGCGAGGGCGCCGCCGTCGGTGTCGGTGCCGACCTTCTCGTAGGGCGAGGCCACGGCGAGGTCGTCGTAGCCGTCGCGGTTGAAGTCGGCGTAGGCGGTCGCGCCGCCGAACAGGTCGCCGGCTTCGGCGGTGCCGGGCACGGTGCCGGAGTTCTGGCTGATGACCGTGCGCTTGGCCGAGGTCACGCCGGTGCCGGCGCTGCCGTACAGGGCGACGACCTGGCCGGCGTTGGCGTGACCGCTGACGGAGGCGCCCGCGGCGGTGGCCAGGACGTCGCCGATGCCGTCGCCGTTGAAGTCGGCCTTCGCCACCTTGAACGAGTCGGCGGCGGTGGCGGAAGTGACCGAGACCGTGAGCAGACCGCCCGTCAGCGCGGCAGCGGCGGCCGTCGCGAGGGCGAGTCTCAGGTGCCGGTGGTGCATCTGGTGCATGCGGGATTCTCCTGCGGCATGCGGGGATGCCTGGAGGGCATCCGCGTCGATGGGGTGCGGACCGTCCGTGTTCGCCGGGTGTTGTCCTCGGTGACACGTGTGGTCGGCGATCAAGAGACCTTCGACGGGGCCCAAGGGTTGTACGTGTGCCGGTGCTTCTTCGGCACCGGCACACGGACAGCCGGCCGGCGATCGTCAGCCGACGTCCGAGGGGTCCAGGCGGTAGATCGTCGAGGTGCTGTTCGACTGGTCGCTCTTCGAGGAGGAACCGCTCGTGCCGTAGTCGCTCGCCTTCACCGCCGTGCCGTTCTTCTGCACCCAGCTGGTGATCTCCTGGTTCAGGCCGCTGTTGCCGCCCATGCCGCCGCCGCCGAGCTGGACGTAGTGCAGTTCGCCGTTCTTCACGAGCTCCTTGAGCCTGGTGAGGGTCATCGCCCGGTCGGTGCCGGTGAAGCCCCACATCGAGATGACGGGCTTGTGCGTGCTGAGGATCAGCTGGCCGGCGCTCTGCGAATTGGACACGGCGAGCAGCCACTTGGCACCGTCCTGGTGCTTCTCCAGGTACGAGACCAGCGCGCTGTCGACGCTGCCGCCCATGCCACCCGCACCGCCGCCTCCGCCGGTGCCGCCACTCGTGCCGCCGCCGGGAGCCGTGCCGCCGCCCGGCAACTGCCCGTTCGTGCCGCCGGGTGCGCCGCCGCCCTGGGGAAGCTCACCGTTGGCGCCGCCGGGCTGCATCTGGCCGTCCTCGGCGCCCTCGGGGACCTCCCCGCCCGCCTGGCCGCCGCTCTGCTGGGTGCCGCCCGGCATCCGGTCGCCGTCGAACCCGCCTCGGCCGCCCCGGCCCCCGGGACCGCCCATGCCGCCCCCGGCCGACGGGCCTGCCGTCGGGTTGGTGCCGCCCATGCCGCCCATGCCGCCGCTGGTGGCGGAGAAGGCCGGCGAGGCCGCGTAGGCCGTCGGACCCGCCAGCGCCGCCACCATCGCCGCGGCGAGCGAGACCCCGAGCAGCCGGAGCCTCGTCCCCGAACGCGCCGTACGGAAGACGGCCAGCCCCACGACCGAAAGGACTGTCAGGACCCCGACAGTCGGCCACAGCCAGGTGTTCCAGCCGGTCGCCCGGCGCAGCAGCACGATCGCCCACAGGCCGGTGAGAGCGAGGCCGGCCGGCAGGACCCAGGACCAGCGGGCGTCGGTGCCGCGGAAGGCACGCCACAGCATGACGCCGCCCGCGCCGGTCAGCGCCGCGATGCCGGGGGCGAGCGCGGTCGTGTAGTACGGGTGCATGGTGCCCTCGGCCATCGCGAAGGTCAGGTAGTGCAGCACCAGCCAGCCGCCCCACAGCACCAGTGCGGCCCGGGTCAGGTCGGTGCGCGGGGCCCGCCCGCACAGCAGCAGACCGGCGACGAGCGCGAGGAAGGCGAAGGGGATCAGCCAGGAGATCTGGCCGCCGAGGACCTCGTTGAACATCCGGCCGATGCCCGCGGTGCCGGCGAAGGTGCCGCCCCCGCCACCGCCCCCGCCGCCGTTGCCCTCGCCGCCCAGGACCCGGCCCAGACCGTTGTAGCCCATGATCAGGTTCCAGGCGGAGCCGTCCGTCGAACCGCCGATGTAGGGACGGTCCTCGGCCGGGACGAGCGAGACCGCCGTGGCCCACCAGAAGCTGGAGACCGCCAACGCCACCGCCGCGAGGCCCAGGTTGACGGCCTTCTTCCGCCAGCCGAGCTTCGAGGCGTACACGTACACCGCGAAGACGGCCGGCAGGGCGATGTACCCCTGGAGCATCTTGGTGTTGAAGGCGAGGCCGAAGCAGACCGCCGAGCCGATCAGCGGCAGCAGACGGTCGGTGCGCACCGCGCGCAGGGCTAGGGCCGCGCCCCCCACCATGAGCAGCACCAGGATCGTGTCGGGGTTGTTGTCCCGGTTGATCGCGACGGTGATCGGGGTGAGCGCGAGGACGAGCGCGGCGATCGCGGCCGCCGCGTGTCCGAACACCCGCTTCACGGAGGTGTGCAGGATCCAGATGGTGCCGAGGGCGGCAGCGATCTCGGGCGCCATCATCTGCCAGGTGCCGAAACCGAGGACCCGGCAGGACAGCCCCATGATCATCAGTGCGAAGGGCGGCTTGTCGACGGTGAGGAAGTTCCCCGCGTCGAGCGAGCCGAAGAACCATGCCTTCCAGCTCTGCGTACCGCTGTAGACCGCGGCGCTGTAGAAGCTGTTGAGGCTGTTTCCGCTCAGGTTCCAGCCGTACAGGACGCCGGCCAGGGCCAGGATCGCCGGCAGTACGGGCAGCGACCAGCGGGGAGCCCGGTCCGGGGGTGCCGCGGGCGGGGCCGACGGCGGCCGGTCGGCGGACACCGTCTCGGCGTGGGGGTGGGGATCGGTGGCAGATGTCACCCGGGCATCGTGCGGAGGGGGTTTGGGTGAGGGCTGTGGTGCACCTGGCGCTTTCCTGTGAAATCGCACAGGGCGGGGTAACACATCGCACAACTATTCCCCATGCGTACAACCATTCACCCGGTGCCGAGAGTCAACTGGGCATGACACGGGGGATATTCAGGCACACGAAATGGATCGCGGCCGGTGCGCTGGCCGCCTGCGTCGCCGCCGCGACTCCGGCTGCCGCGGCGGCCGCACCGACCGTCAGCTGCACGTCCGCCAGGGCGGGCCTCGCCGACAAACTCAAGCGGGACATCACGTCCGCCGTCTCCGGCCGCTCGGGCACGATCGCCGTCGGCCTCTACGACCGTACGACCAGGACCACCTGCACCCTGCGCCCCTCCACCGCCTACGACTCGGCGAGCGTGGTCAAGGTGACCGTCCTCGCCACGCTGCTGTGGGACGCCAAGAAGCACAACCGGTATCTGACCGACCGTGAGGTCACGCTCACCAAGGCCATGATCACCAAGTCGGACAACGACGCGACCAGCAAGCTGTGGCGGCAGCTGGGGCTGACCAAGATCAAGGGCTTCCTCTCCGCGGCCGGCATGACCCAGACCAAGCCGGGAGCCAACGGCTACTGGGGCCTGACCCAGATCACCGTCACGGACGAGCAGAAACTGCTCAAGCTGATCACCGCGAAGAACACGGTCCTCAGCGACAACTCGCGGGCCTACATCCTGAAGTTGATGGGGCAGGTCATCTCCTCGCAGCGCTGGGGCACACCGTACGGCCGCCCGTCCGGGGTCTCCTGGCACGTCAAGAACGGCTGGTTGCAGCGGTCCACCCACGGCTGGCGGGTGCACAGCGTCGGCACCTTCACGGGCGGCGGCCACGACTACATGATCACGGTGCTCACCCACGGCAACAGCACCATGAACTACGGCATCACCACGATCCAGGGCGTCGCCAAGGCCATCCACAAAGACCTCGCGGCGAGCTGAGCCGACGCCTGCCGGACTCCCGCGCGTCACCGGCCCGTCCTACGGTGACGCGCATGCAGCTGAGAACCGTACTCGCGACCACCACCGCGGCCCTGGCGGCGGCGACCTGCCTGACGGCGGGGCCCGCCGTCGCCTCGGCCCCGGTGAGCCACGCCTGCTCCCCGTCCGTCTCCCTCGACCGCTTTTCCGACGCGCTCGACAAGACGACGTACGACGGCACCTTCGTCGGCAACCTCTCCGCGCTCGCGGTGGACCGGGACGGCTCCCTCGCCGCCCTCTCCGACCGCTCCGCCCTCTTCGGCCTGGACGCGAGGACCCTCGCGCCGAGGAAGGCCGTCCCGCTCGCCGACGAGAACGGTGCCGCGCTGGACTCCGAGGGGCTGGTGATCGACCGGGACGGCACCCGGCTGATCACCTCCGAGACCGAACCGTCGATCCGCCGCTACAGCACCGACGGCAGGATCCTCGACCGGCTCCCCGTCCCGGCCTCCCTCCAGGTCGCCCCGGCCGGCCGCGCCACCTCCAACCAGACCTTCGAGGGCCTGACCCTCCTGCACGGCGGCCGCACCCTGCTCGCCTCCCTGGAGTACGCGCTCTCCGGCGACACGGCCGGGACCGTCCGCTTCCAGACCTGGACGCGGCACGGAAAGACCTGGGAGCCCGCCGCGCAGTACGCCTACCGCACCGACGCCGCCTTCCTCGGCGTCCCCGAGGTCCAGGCCCTCCCCGACGGCCGCCTCCTCGTCCTGGAGCGCGGCTTCACCTCGGGCGTCGGCAACACGGTCCGCCTCTATCTGGCCGACCCCCGCCACGCCACGGACACCAGCGGCGTGGAGACCCTCACGGGCCAGGCGGACGTACGCCTGATCGGAAAGACCCTGCTCACGGACATCGCGAGCTGCCCGACCCTGGGCGCGACGGCCCGGCAGCCCCAGCCGAACCCGCTCCTCGACAACATCGAGGGCATGGTGGTCAGGGGCCGGGACCAGGGCGGCCGTCTGAAGGTCCTGCTGGTCAGCGACGACAACCAGAACGCGGTGCAGACGACCCGCTTCTACCACCTGAGGGTCCGGGTCTGAACCCGGGAACTGTTGCGGAGGGATGAAATCCGCTTCCGTCCGCGTTGGTGCCTTCCGGTAGATCAGGTCGACGAACGAACCGGAGGGCACCCGCGTGACACCGCAACGGGGATGGGCACGACGACTGGCCGGATACGCCTGGCGGTATCCGAAGGACGTCGTGCTCGCCCTCGGCTCCTCCCTCGGCGGCATGGCCGTCATGGCGGTCGTCCCCCTGATCACCAAGGTGATCATCGACGACGTCATCGGCGACCACACCCGGGACATGGCCCCCTGGGCCGGCGCACTGATCGCCGCCGCCGTCCTCGTCTACGTCCTCACCTACGTCCGCCGCTACTACGGCGGCCGCCTCGCCCTGGACGTCCAGCACGACCTGCGCACGGAGATGTTCGGCACGATCACCCGCCTCGACGGCCGCCGCCAGGACGAACTGTCCACGGGCCAGGTCGTCGGCCGGGCCACCAGCGACCTCCAGCTGATCCAGGGCCTGCTCTTCATGCTGCCGATGACGATCGGCAACTTCGCCCTGTTCGTGATCTCCCTGGTCGTGATGGCCTGGCTGTCGATCCCGCTCACCCTGGTCGCCCTCGCGGTCGCCCCGGCCCTGTGGTGGATCGCCAGGCGCTCCCGCTCCAAGCTGCACCCCGCCACCTGGTACGCCCAGGCCCAGGCCGCCGCCGTCGCCGGCGTGGTCGACGGAGCCGTCAGCGGCGTCCGCGTGGTGAAGGGCTTCGGGCAGGAGGACCAGGAGACCGGGAAGCTCCGGGAGGTCGGCCGGCGCCTGTACGCGGGCCGGCTGCGCACGATCCGCTTCAACGCGAAGTACACCCCGGCCCTCCAGGCCGTCCCCGCCCTCGGCCAGGTCGCGATGCTGGCGCTCGGCGGCTGGCTCGCCGTCCGCGGCCACATCACGCTGGGCACCTTCGTCGCCTTCTCCACCTACCTCGCCCAGCTCGTCGGCCCGGTCCGCATGCTCGCGATGGTCCTCACGGTCGGCCAGCAGGCCCGCGCGGGCACCGAGCGCGTCCTGGAGCTGATCGACACCGAGCCGTACCTGAAGGACGGCACCAAGGAGCTCCCCGCGGACGCGCCCGCGACGGTGGAGTTCGACGACGTCTCCTTCGGCTACGAGGACGGCCGGAAGGTCCTGGACGGCCTCTCCGTCGAGATCCGCCCCGGTGAGACCCTCGCGGTCGTCGGATCCTCCGGCTCGGGCAAGTCCACGGTCTCCCTCCTGCTGCCGCGCTTCTACGACGTCACCCACGGCGCGGTCCTCATCGGCGGCCACGACGTCCGCGAGCTCACCCTGGACTCCCTGCGGGCCGCGATCGGCCTGGTCCCCGAGGACTCCTTCCTCTTCTCGGACACGGTCCGGGCCAACATCGCCTACGGCCGTCCCGACGCGACCCAGGAGGAGATCGAGAAGGCCGCCCGCGCCGCCCAGGCGGACCGTTTCATCGCCGAGCTCCCCGAGGGCTACGACACCAAGGTCGGCGAGCACGGCCTGACCCTCTCCGGCGGCCAGCGCCAGCGCGTCGCGCTCGCCCGCGCGATCCTCACCGACCCGCGGCTGCTCGTCCTGGACGACGCGACCTCCGCCGTGGACGCGCAGGTCGAACACGAGATCCACGAGGCCCTCAAGCACGTCATGGAGGGCCGCACCACCCTCCTGATCGCCCACCGCCGCTCCACCCTGAACCTCGCCGACCGCATCGCCGTCCTGGAGCACGGCCGCCTCGCCGACGTGGGCACCCACGAGGAGCTGGAGAAGCGCTCCGCCCTCTACCGCCGTCTGCTCACCGACCCCGACGGCCTCGGCGGTGTCTCCCCGGGCCACGCCCGGCCGGTCGCCGTGCAGGAGGACACCTCCGTACGCGACGAGCTGGACGCCGAGTTCGACGCCGAGCGCGGGGTGACGCCCCGGCTGTGGACCGGCGACCGCGAGCGCAAGGATCCGGCCCTCGCCGGCACCCCCGCCACCCCCGAACTGCTCGCCCAGGTCGACGCGTTGCCCCCGGCGACGGACGTCCCCGACATCGACGAGGCACGCGCGGTCACGTCGGAGGAGTCGTACGGCCTGCGACGGCTGCTGCGGGGCTTCGGTCGTCCGCTGCTGATCAGCCTGGGCCTGGTCGCGCTGGACGCCGGGACGGGCCTGCTCCTGCCCGTGATGATCCGGCACGGCATCGACGACGGTGTCTCACGCATGGCCATGGCCGCGGTCTGGACGGCGACGCTGTTCGCCCTGCTCTCGGTGCTCGTCCAGTGGGCCGCGCAGATCGGCGAGACCCGCATGACCGGGCGCACCGGCGAACGGGTCCTCTACTCCCTCCGCCTGAAGATCTTCGCCCAGCTCCAGCGGCTCGGACTCGACTACTACGAGCGGGAGTTGACGGGCCGGATCATGACGAGGATGACGACGGACGTGGACGCGCTGTCGACCTTCCTCCAGACGGGCCTGGTCACCGCGTTCGTCTCGGTCGTCACCTTCTTCGGGATCATGGTCGCCCTGCTGGTGATCGACGTACAGCTCGCGCTGGTCGTGTTCGCGACGCTGCCGCCGCTGATCGTCGCCACGTACTTCTTCCGCAAGGCGAGCGTGAAGGCGTACGAACTCGCCCGGGAACGCGTCTCGGTGGTCAACGCCGACCTCCAGGAGTCGGTGTCCGGGCTCAGGATCGTGCAGGCGTTCCGGCGCGAGGGCGACGGCGGCCGGCGGTTCTCGGAGCGCAGCGACAGCTACCGCCAGGCCCGTATCCGGGGACAGTGGCTGATCTCGATCTACTTCCCCTTCGTGCAGCTGCTGTCCTCCGTCGCCGCGGCCGCCGTGCTGATCGCGGGCGCGGGGCGGGTGGACGCGGCGACCCTGACGACCGGCGCCCTGGTCGCCTACCTCCTCTACATCGACCTGTTCTTCGCCCCCGTCCAGCAGCTCTCCCAGGTCTTCGACGGCTACCAGCAGGCGACCGTGTCCCTGGGCCGCATCCAGGAACTGCTCCAGGAGCCGACGTCCACGAAGGCGGCCGAGGAGCCCCTTGAGGTCCTCTCCCTGCGTGGCGAAGTGGCCTTCGAGGGCGTGCACTTCGCGTACGGGGACGACGAAGAGGCGCTGGGCGGCATCGACTTGCGGATCCCCGCCGGACAGACGGTCGCGTTCGTCGGCGAGACGGGCGCGGGCAAGTCCACCCTGGTCAAGCTGGTGGCCCGGTTCTACGACCCGACGGGCGGCCGGGTCACGGTCGACGGCACCGACCTGCGCTCCCTCGACCTCACCTCCTACCGCCACCGCCTCGGCGTGGTGCCGCAGGAGGCGTACCTCTTCCAGGGCACGATCCGGGACGCCATCGCCTACGGCCGCCCGGACGCCACCGACGCCGAGGTGGAGGCGGCGGCCCGCGCGGTCGGCGCCCACGAGATGATCGCCACGCTGGAGGGCGGCTACCTCCACGAGGTCGCCGAGCGCGGCCGCAACCTCTCGGCGGGCCAGCGCCAGCTGATCGCCCTGGCCCGCGCCGAACTGGTCGACCCGGACATCCTGCTCCTCGACGAGGCCACGGCAGCCCTGGACCTGGCCACCGAGGCCCAGGTCAACCAGGCCACCGACCGCCTCGCCGGCCGCCGCACCACCCTCGTCGTGGCCCACCGCCTCACCACAGCGGCCCGAGCCGACCGGGTCGTGGTCATGGACCACGGCCGCGTGGTCGAGGACGGCCCCCACGACGAACTCCTCGCCCGCAACGGCCGTTACGCCGACCTGTGGCGCACGTTCGTGGGCGAGGACGAGCGGGCGGCGGCGTGAGCACATCCGGCTGTCGGGGTGGCGCGTAGGCGCGGTGGTCGGGGTGTCTCGTTGACGGTCGTGCAACCGTCCGACATACGTTGTGCGTCCGTACACCTGTACGCCCGAGCTGCGGGAGGGACGGCTGTGAAGAGTGGAGCGATACGGCGGCTGGCGCAAGGGCTGGCCGTGACGGCGGTGGCCGGCATGCTCGCGGTCGCCGCGCCGGGGCACGCGCATGCCGCGGCCACGTCGTGCGAGGGACGCAAGGTCAGGTCGTTCCCGTTCTCCACCGGCACCGTGGAGGTCTACAAGCGGCGCGGTTACGTGTGCGCGATCACGCTGCCCAAGCGTCCGGGGGTCCGCCAGTACATGAAGGTGTACCTGCGCGCGTACGGGTTGCTGCCGGTCGAGGACGCCGACAAGTACAAGTACCGCGCCGGACCCGTCACCGTGCACGCCGGGCAGCGGAAGGTGTGGGTGAAGGGCCAGGTCGGCCGGGGCAAGTACGACTCGGACGGCTGGATCCGGCTCTGAGGCACGGATTTCTCACAGGGTTTTCCCCATCGAGGCGCCATCTCCCCTGGTGCGGACCGCACTTGCGCCGCTAGCGTCCGGCGCACATCTGTACTCACAGGGGAGGGTGCATGCGCAAGGCGCTCAGATGGCTCCTCACGCTGGTCGTGCTCATAGGCACGGTCGGCACGGCAGGCGCGGCCACCGCCGCCGAGCCGGAGGCCCAAGGCACCGGTGCCACCACCGACATCAAGGATCAGCTCCTCGCCGTCCCGGGGATGAGCCTGATCGAGGAGAAGCCGTACACCGGTTACCGCTTCTTCGTGCTCAACTACACCCAGCCGGTCGACCACCGGCACCCGTCCAAGGGCACGTTCCAGCAGCGCATCACCGTGCTGCACAAGGACGTGAGCCGGCCGACGGTCTTCTTCACCGGCGGCTACAACGTCTCCACCACGCCTCGCCGCAGTGAGCCGACCCAGATCGTGGACGGCAACCAGGTCTCCATGGAGTACCGCTTCTTCAAGCCGTCGAGGCCCGACCCGGCCGACTGGAGCAAGCTGGACATCTGGCAGGCCGCCAGCGACCAGCACCGCATCTTCAAGGCGCTGAAGAAGATCTACGCGAAGAACTGGATCTCCACCGGCGGCTCCAAGGGCGGCATGACCGCCACCTACTACGAGCGCTTCTACCCGCGCGACATGGACGGCGTCGTCGCCTACGTCGCCCCCAACGACGTGGTGAACAACGAGGACTCCGCCTACGACCGCTTCTTCGCGAGCGTCGGCACCAAGGAGTGCCGCGACCGGCTGAACGCGGTGCAGCGCGAGGCCCTGGTGCGGCGCGAGCCGCTGGAGAAGAAGTACGCCGACTACGCGGCGGCGGAGGGCCTCACCTTCACCACCATCGGCAGCCTGGACAAGGCGTACGAGGCCGTCGTACTCGACTACGTCTGGGGCTTCTGGCAGTACAACCTGCTGGCCAACTGCGGTGACGACGAGCTGATCCCGCCGGACGCGAAGACCGCGACCGACGACCAGATCTGGAACTCCGTCGACACGATCTCCGGCTTCGCCGCCTACGCCGACCAGGGCCTGGACACGTACACGCCGTACTACTACCAGGCCGCCACCCAGCTCGGCGCGCCGACGATCGAGTTCCCGCACATCGAGAAGAAGTACATCCGCTACGGCTACCAGCCGCCGCGCAACTTCGTCCCGCGCAGCATCCCGACGAAGTTCCAGCCGTACGCCATGCGGGACGTGGACACCTGGGTGCGCCACAACGCCCACCACATGCTGTACGTCTACGGCCAGAACGACCCGTGGGGCGCGGAGCGGTTCCGCGTCGACAAGGGGGCGAAGGACGCCTACGTGTTCACCGCGCCCGGCATGAACCACGGGGCGAACGTCGCCGGTCTGGTCGCCGACCAGAAGGCGTTCGCCACGGCCAGGATCCTCTCCTGGGCGGGCGTGTCCGCCACGGCCGTGACCGAGGCCAAGCCGCTCGCGAAGTTCGACCGGAAGCTGGACGTACGGGACGTGGAGCGCGAGCCCGCCCTGCGTCCGTAGTCCGCTCGCCGCGCCCGGCCGGGGATCACAACGGCCGGGCGCAGCCCACCGGTTGAGGGCCGCCGAGCTGGACGTACAGGGCGGTCGACAGCGGGCACCGGCTGCGCGCGTCGACCGCCTTCACCACCTTGTACTGCGGCCGCCTGCCGCCCGTTCCGTCGCAGGCGGTCTCCCTGACCTGCCCGCTGCCCGAGCCGTACACGCAGTCGCCGACGATGGTCCGCGGCCCGCCCCCGCCGCCGGGATCGCCCGGGTGCGGCGGTTGCAGGTTGCGCATGCAGGCGTACCCCTGGGGCACAGCCCCGTCGCCGTCCTCGTCGGAGATCCGGCTCTGCTCACTGATGTGCAGCACGAAGTCGGTGGTCCCCGGGCACGGCGGCCCGTCGGTCGTGGTGCCGTCGTGCCGGGCCACCACCCGCGCCGCCGCCCGCTCACTGGTGCAGGGCACCTCGGTGAAGCTGGCCTTGCCGAAGGAACTGCACTCGTCGACCCCGAGGAACACCGCGCCGAATCCGGAGGCGCGGGGGGCGGACGGCGACACGGAGGCCGTCGCCGCCGGTGCCTCGTCCTGTCCGCCGGCGGCCGGCTGGGTGCACCCCGTCAGCAGGGCGGCGAGCAGCGCCGGCAGTACGCACACCACCCCCGTGAAGCTCTTCCCGCGCATCGCCATCCCCCCGGACCGTCCCCGCCGTCCAGCGTGACCGTCGCGACGGGGCCACGCCAGACGTGTGGGGTCCTTTGCGCCTTTCCGGGGTGATGTGCGAGTTGTGAGTCGTACGGGAACTACGTCCCGCGCCCTACCGGCCGTACGACAGCCCGTACCCGACGGGGTACAGCACCTTCGCCGGGTCGTCCGCCCGCTGCACCGGCACCGGCAGCCTCCCGCGCGGTGCCGCCTCACCGGCGATCACCCGCGCGGCCGCCCGCAGTTCGACGTCGGTCCAGGAGTAGGCCGCCAGGCAGGCGGGGACGGCGGACAGCTGGGCCACGTCGTAGGGGTTGCGGATCGCGACGGCCACCACCGGCCTCCCGGTCGCCACGAGCTGCTCGACGAGCGTCTTCTGGGCGGCCGTGATGTTGTACGTCCCCACGATCACCGCGTCCGCGTCGCGTGCCGCCGTGACGGCCCGGTCGACGACGGCCGCCGTGGGGGCCGTACCGGTGGACAGGGCGGTGGCCGTGAAGCCCAGTTCGGTCAGGGCGGCGGCCAGGACTCCGGTGGGCGGGCCCGTCGTACCGGACGGGGAGGCGGGGTCGGCGCCGACCACGAGCAGCCTGCGGTGGGTGCGGCGGGACAGGGGCAGCAGCCGCCGCTCGTTGACCAGCAGGGTCGTGGTGCGCTCCGCGATCCGGTCGGCCGCGGCGAGATGGGCCGGGGTGCCGACGGTCCGGGTGACACCGTCCTGGCCGACGTACGGGTTCTCGAAGAGCCGCAGCCTGGACTTGAGCCGCAGGATCCGCAGGATCGACTCGTCGAGGCGCGCCTCGGTGAGCTCTCCGTCCCGTACGGCCTTCAGGACCGCGTTCCACGCCACGTCCAGGGAGGGCGGGTTGAGGAGCTGGTCGACACCCGCCTTGAGGGCGAGGACGGGGACGCGGTCGTCGCCGTACTTGGTGCGGACGCCCTCCATGCCCAGGGAGTCGGTCACCACGACCCCGTCGTAGCCGAGTTCACCGCGCAGGATGCCGGTGAGGATCGGACGGGACAGGGTGGCCGGGTCGCCGGAGGCGTCGAGGGCCGGGAACTGGATGTGCGCGGTCATGATCGAGTCGATCCCGGCCCGGATCGCGGCCCGGAAGGGGACGGCGTCCAGCTTCTCCCACAGCTCCCGGCTGTGGGTGATGACAGGGAACCCGTAGTGGCTGTCGACGGCGGTGTCCCCGTGCCCGGGGAAGTGCTTGGCGGTCGCGGCGACCCCCGCGCCCTGGTAGCCGGCGACCTCGGAGGAGACGAGCCCGGCGACCGCGCCGGCCTCGGAGCCGAACGAGCGGACGCCGATGACCGGGTTGGCCGGGTTGACGTTGACGTCGGCCACGGGGGAGTAGTTCTGCCGGATACCGAGGGCCCGCAGCTCCTGTCCGGCGATACGGCCGAGGGTGCGGGCGTCCTTGCGCGAGCCGCCGGCGCCGACGGCCATGGCCCCCGGGAAGAGGGTGGCGGGCTCACCGACCCGGCAGACGATCCCGTGCTCCTGGTCGGTCGAGATGAGCACCGGCAGCCCGCGCGGCTGTGCCAGCGACGCCCGCTGGATGCCGTTGGAGAGGTCGGCGATCTGGTGCGGGTCACGGGTGTTGTGCGCCCAGGTGAAGTAGATGATCCCGCCCACCCGGTACCTGGCGATCATCTCGGCGGCCGTGCGGACGCCGATCTCCTTGAGGTTGGCGTCGATGTCGGCCTGGTCGGGGGCGGTGGCGGAGTGGCCGTAGACCCGCATCACGAAGAGCTGGCCGACCTTCTCCTCGAGCGTCATACGGGAGATGAGGGAGCGGAGCTTGTGGTCGTCGGCGTGTGCGGTCCCGCCGACGGCGAGGGCTGCGGCGGCGCCTGCCGTGGCGGCGAGGACGGTACGTCTGGAGGGCACGTGCGCTCCTTCCGGAGGTGATCCGCTGAAGGAAACTTCCGTGGGGTCACCAATATCCGGGAAGTTTCTGCCAGTCAAGGGAGTGCACAGTAACCAGGAAGGGGCCGCCATCGGCGCAGTTGGAGGGGGGCGCGCCGATGACGGCGTGCTGCCGGCCGCAGTACGGAGGAGAGGGTTGGTCAGCGTTCGCAGCCAGCAGCGAGGCCGACGCCGTACCGCGGTGACTCTCCGGCAGCTTGCGGATTGGACGAGCGGGGGCCGGGCCGGGTTCCCGCCTCCGGCCCGGTTTCCGCAAGTTGGTGGTGCCGGGGCCAACGGGGCGGACGAGACGCCGACTTGTCCGGCGTACGGTTGCCGTATGGGTCCTGTGCTGCCGCTTCTGGCCGTGGTCGGAGCTCTCGCCGTCGTGCTCGCTCTCCTCACCGCCCTGGCCGGTCATGTCCGCAGACGGGGTACCGCGGGCGGAGGCCTGCGCGGGGCGCTGGCCGCACACGACGAGGCGTACCACGGCACGGCGGCCGACTCGTACTACGAGATCCAGGTGCAGACGGACCGCAGGGCGCCGCTGCCCGACGACCGGTGGAAGCGGGGGCCACGCCCCGGCCGGCGCGCCTGACCGGGTCCATCCCGTGGACGTGCCGGCGTCGGAGGCGGCCGGGCGGCGATCATGAGGGCATGCCCGTCGACACGCCCGCCCCGCGGTCCCTCGCCCTGCCCGGCTCCAAGTCCATCACCGCCCGCGCCCTCTTCCTGGCCGCCGCGGCCGACGGCGTGACCACCCTCGTGCACCCCCTGCGCTCGGACGACACGGAGGGCTTCGCCGAGGGCCTGGTACGACTCGGCTACCGGGTGGGCCGTACGCCCGACACCTGGCAGGTGGACGGCCGTCCGCAGGGACCGGCTCTCGCCGAGGCGGACGTGTACTGCCGGGACGGCGCCACGACCGCCCGCTTCCTGCCCACCCTGGCCGCGGCCGGCCACGGCACCTACCGCTTCGACGCCTCGCCCCAGATGCGCAGGCGACCTCTGCTGCCGCTGTCGCGCGCGCTGCGCGACCTGGGGGTGGACCTGCGGCACGAGGAGGCGGAGGGGCATCATCCGCTGACCGTGCGGGCGGCGGGCGTCGACGGCGGGGACGTGGTGCTGGACGCGGGCCAGTCCTCCCAGTACCTCACCGCACTCCTGCTGCTCGGCCCCCTGACCCGCCGGGGGCTGCGCATCCGGGTCACGGACCTGGTCTCGGCGCCCTACGTCGGGATCACCCTCGCGATGATGCGGGCGTTCGGGGTGGAAGTGGCCCGGGAGGGCGACGTGTTCGTGGTCCCGCCGGGCGGCTACCGCGCCACGACCTACGCGATCGAGCCGGACGCGTCCACCGCGAGCTACTTCTTCGCGGCGGCGGCCCTGACCCCGGGCGCCGCGGTGACGGTCCCGGGCCTCGGCACGGGCGCCCTCCAGGGCGACCTCGGCTTCGTGGACGTCCTGCGGCGGATGGGCGCGGACGTGTCCGTCGGCGCCGGGGCCACCACGGTCCGGGGCACCGGCGAACTGCGTGGACTGACGGTCACCATGCGCGACATCTCGGACACCATGCCGACCCTGGCGGCCATCGCCCCCTTCGCCTCCGCCCCGGTCCGCATCGAGGACGTGGCCAACACGCGGGTCAAGGAGTGCGACCGCCTGGAAGCCTGTGCGGAGAACCTGCGGCGGCTCGGCGTGCGGGTGTCGACGGGACCGGACTGGATCGAGATCCACCCGGGGACGGCCGCTTCGGCCGGCACGGAGATCAGGACGTACGGCGACCACCGCATCGTCATGTCCTTCGCGGTCACCGGCCTGCGGGTGCCGGGAATCTCGTTCGACGACCCCGGGTGCGTACGCAAGACTTTCCCCGGTTTCCACGAGGCGTTCGCGGAGTGGCGCAGGAGCAACGGGAGTTGATGAGACGGTGGGCTTCCAGCTGAAAGGGCCGGTCCTTGAGGGCGAGTTGGTGCGCCTGGAACCCCTGAACCACGGACACACGGCGGACCTGGCCGAGGCGGCGGAGGAGAACCGCGGCACGTACGCGTACACCTGGGTGCCCAGGGCCGACGAGGTCGGCGCCTATGTCGACGCGCAGCTCGCGCGGGCGGCGACGGGAGTGCTCGCGCCCTACGCCCAGCTCTCGGTGGCGACGGGGCGGGCGGTGGGGGCCACGTCCTTCTGGGAGCCGCGCTGCTGGCGCTCGCCGGAGCAACTCGACGCCGTGGAGGTCGGGTTCACCTGGCTGGGAGCCTCGGCGCAGGGCACGGGCATCAACGCCGAGGCCAAACTGCTGCTCTTCCGGCACGCCTTCGAGGAGTGGGGCGTCCTGCGGGTCGACCTGAAGACGGACGCCCGCAACGACCGCTCGCGGGCCGCGATCCAGAGCGTCGGCGCCCGCTTCGAGGGCGTCCTGCGCAACTGGTCCCGCTCCTGGGCACCGGGCGAGGACGGGCTGCTGCGGGACTCCGCGATCTTCTCCGTCACGGCCGAGGAGTGGCCGCAATGCCGGGAACGGCTGGAGGAACGGGTGGCCGGATTTGTGTCCCGCACAAAGGCCGGCGCTTGATGTCCTGCGATTCTCGCACCCTTGACCGGGTCAAGGGCGCTGTATAGCCTCGCCGTGTCATAGATCCACTACGCCGGTTATATGCCAGGGGGTGCATTGCTATGCGTAAGCTGATTCTTACGGGCGCACTGTTCGCTCGACTCACTCGCAAGGACCGACTCACGGCTCCGTACATGTACTACTGAGAGCACGGGCGGTACCGGAAAATGCCGGGGCGCGGACACTTCCGCGCCCCGGTGTTTCCTTGAGGCGACGGCTGCGAATTCCGGACACGTGGGGGCGCGATGGCGCTGCGTACGCCGGCCGAAATGCCGGGACCCGACGGAGGGCGGGTGCTCGGAAATCTGCCGGACTTCTCGGCGGACCCGCTGGGCTTCCTCACCCGGTGCGCCAGGGAGTACGGCGACGCGGTCCGGCTGAGCCCGCGGAACGTGCTGCTGACCTCCCCCGAGGACGCGGTCCGCATGCTGGTGGACCGCGGGTCGGACTTCGTCAAGCAGGGCCCGGGCACCCGGCGCGCGGGCCGCCGGCAGTCCCTGCCGCTGTCCACGATGAGCAGCGACGGCGAGGAGTGGAAACTCCGCCGGGCACGCATCCACGGTGCCTTCGGCCGTGACCTGTCGGCCACCGCAGCCGCGGCGATGCCGGCGCAGGCGGAGCGGATGCTGGCCTCCTGGCGTCCCGGTCAGGTGCGCGACCTGCAGCAGGACGTCTCCGTCGTCACCCTGCGCCTGGTCACGCGGCTGATGTTCGGCGCCGAGTACACGGACGCGGAGATCGCGGACGTCGCCGGGCTCGTCGCGCCCATCATGGACCTGTCCACCTCGCCGGTGGTGCTCCCTGAGTGGGTGCCCACCCCGGCCAAGCTGCGGATCCGCCGCCACCTCAAGCGGGTCGTCACGACCCTGGAGCACCTCACGCGCTCCCCGGCCGCCGCCGATCCCGGGGCGGCCCCCGTCCTGTACGCGCTGCTGCACGGCACTCCGGCGCCGGGCGCCGACGAGATCCGTGACGAGCTGGCCACCCTGCTGATGGCCGGATTCGAGACCACCAATGACGCCGTGGTGTGGGCGAGCGTATTGCTGGCACAGCATCCCGATGCCGCGGAACGCGTCCACGGGGAGGCCGAAAAGGCACTCTCGGAAGACCTGAGCGGAATGGCACTGCTCAACGCGATGCCGTTCACCGACGCGGTGCTGAGGGAATCCCTCCGCTTGTATTCGCCCGTCTGGATAACCAGCCGGGACGCCCGGGTGGACGTGGAACTCGGCGACCATCTCATTCCGGCCGGAACCACGGTCACCGTGAGCCAGTGGGTGAACCACCGGGACCCGCGTCACTGGCCCGAAGCCGATGTCTTCCGGCCGGAACGCTGGCTCGAAAAAGAAACGTCCGCCATTCCCCGAGGCTCCTATTTCCCCTTCGGTCTGGGGCCGCGCACCTGCGTGGGCGCCGCCCTGTCGACCGTCGAGAGCGTGCTCCTCCTGGGCGCCGTCTGGTCCGCCCACCGCCTGCGCCTCAACACCCCCGACACCGTCCACCCCCGCCCGGCCCTCGCCTTGCAGCCGATGAACGCGGAGTTCGTCGTGGAGCGGTGGTGAGGCGGGCCATGGCTCCTGGAGGCCGTGATGCTGCTGCGTGACGTCACGGAGGCCGACCTCGGCGCCTACATAAGGATGCGCTGCGACCCCGTCATGATGGCGGACCTCGGCGGACCGTTGCCGCGCGACGGCATGGCGGACAAGGTGCGCCGGGACGCGCGGGAGGCGGCGGCCGACGAGTCCTGGATCAAGATGATCGTCCCCGACCCGGACCGACCCGAGGTGGTGGCGGGAGCGTTGACCATCTGGTCCCACGACCTGGGGGACGGACCTCTCTCGGAGATCGGCTGGATGGTGCTTCCGGAGTTCCAGGGGCGAGGATGGGGCAAGCGCTCGGTTGGTGCGCTGCTCGAAAGGGCGTGGCAGGACGGCCGTTGGGGAGACATCCACGCCTTCCCGGCGACCGGCAACGGCCCCTCGAACGGCATCTGCCGTTCGCTGGGCTTCCGCCTCGTCGGTGAGATCGACATGCCCTTCGCCGACCGGGTCCTGCGCAGCAACCACTGGCGGATCGCACCGCCCTCCTCAGACCCGCCCGCTCAACTCCAGCCCTGACAGCCGTAGTTGCTCCAGGACC
The DNA here is from genome assembly GCF_029893805.1 of Streptomyces sp. SAI-135. NCBI lineage: Bacteria > Bacillati > Actinomycetota > Actinomycetes > Kitasatosporales > Streptomycetaceae > Streptomyces > Streptomyces sp. SAI-135. The sequence goes on along the minus strand of NZ_JARXYP010000002.1, from coordinate 3,542,081 downwards.
GTGGCCAGTACCGGATCCGTCTCCGCGCCTGTGCGTACTGCCGCGAAGAGGTGCCGGGACGGAGGCGGGCCGTCCTTCGTCGTCAGGAGGGCCAGGTCGCGGTGGGCGTACGCCGGGCGGACCAGGCGGGGGATCAGTGCCACCCCGCGGCCCGCCTCGACCAGGGCGGCCAGCGCGCTCCAGTCGTCGACCGCGTGACGGATGTCCGGGGTGAAGCCGGCCGCGGCGCACACCGAGCGCGCCACCGCGCCCACGCAGCTGCGCGCGTCCCCCACGATCCACGGTTCCGCGGCCAGTTCGCGGAGCGATACGCGGTCCCGTCCGGCCAGCCGGTGTCCTGCCGGCACGGCGACGTCCATCACGTCGGTGAACAGCTCGGTGCGGCGGTAGCGGACGTCCGTGTGCGGGGGAGCCGCCGCGAAGTGCACCGCCACGGCGACGTCGACCTGCCCCGCGTCCAACGCCGTGAACAGGTCCGGGGGCTCGGACTCGACCACGTCGACCCGGACCCGGGGCAGACGCTCGGCCAGCGCCCGCAGCACGTCCGGCAGCAGGCCGAGGATCCCGCTCGCCAGACAGCCGATCGTCACCGACCCCCGGCCGCCCTCCCCGTACGCCTCCAAATCGGCCCGCGCCCGCTCCAGTTGGGCCGCGATGACATCGGCGTGCGCCAGCAGCACCCGCGCCTGGCCGGTCAGCCGTACGCCCCGGCCCTCCTTCTCCGTGAGCGGTACGCCCGCCTCGCGGGCCAGCGCCGCGATCTGCTGCGAGACGGCGGACGGGGTCAGGTGCAGGGCCTCGGCCGTCCTCGCGAGGCTGCCCCGGCGCTGGAGCTCGCGCAGGACGGTCAGCCGACGCAGGTCCACCGTGAAGGGATCGCTTACCTGTTCCACCATGAAAGATTAACTGGACCTGTGCCCCGGTGATCGAAACCATCGACCGCATGACGGCTTACCTCATCCTCCACGGCTGGCAGAACCACCGGCCCGAGAACCACTGGCAGCACTGGCTCGCCGACCGGCTCACCGACCTCGGCCACCACGTGGCCTATCCCCAGCTGCCCGACCCGGACGACCCCGACCTCGACGTCTGGCTCACCGAACTCGCCCGCCACCTCGGCGAACTCCCCGCCACGGGCGAACGGGCCGTCCTCGCCCACAGCGCCTCCGCCCTGCTCTGGCTGCACGCCGTCGACCGCGGCCTGCCCGGCCCGGCCGGCGTCGACCGCGTGCTGCTCGTCGCCCCGCCCTCCGCCTCCGTGCTCGCCCAGCACCCGCAGGTCGCCGCCTTCGCCCCGCCCGCCCTGGAGTTCGCCCTCCCCGGGCCCACCCGCCTGGTCGCGGGCGACGACGACCCGTACTGTCCGGAGGGAGCCCGCGAGACCTTCGGTGAGCCGCTCGGCATCCCCACCGACATCCTCCCCGGCGCCGCCCACCTGGACCTGGACGCCGGCTACGGCCCCTGGCCCGCCGTACTGGACTGGTGTCTCGACCCGGACGCGGCGATCACCCCTCGCCGGTAGCCGGAACCTCCCGCAACTGCGGTGTGCTCGCCCCCACGTACCCCACCGCCGCCACGCACATGAGGCCGCCCGCGATCAGCGCCGTCACGCCCGAACTCCAGCCCGCGACCAGGCCGCCGCGCAGATTCCCGAGGTGCGGGCCCGCCTGGCCGACGATCGTCTCGGCGGCGGTGACCCGGCCGAGCAGGGCGTCCGGGGTGCGGGTCTGGACGATGGTCGTACGGGAGAGGACGGCCAGGGCGTCCGCCGCGCCGGCCAGCGCCAGGACGCCGAGGCCCACCCACGCGCTGGTGGTCAGGCCGAACAGCGCCAGGGCCGCGCCCCAGGCCGCCGACGCGCACAGCATCACCGGGCCCGGCCGGGCCAGCCGGGTGACCGGCCCCGAGAAGACCGTCGCGGTGACACCGCCGACGGCGAGCGCGGACAGGAACAGGCCCAGCGTGCGCGGGTCGCCGCCGAAGCGCTCCTCGTTGACCAGCGGGAACAGGCTCACCGGCATGGACAGGACGGTGGCGGCCAGATCGGTCAGCAGCGCGCCGCGCACCACCCGGTGACCGGTCAGGAAACGCAGCCCGTCCAGGACGCCGTGCAGACCGGGGCGGGACTTCTCGCCCTCGGGCGGCAGCGCGGGCAGCCCGAAGGCGCCGTAGAAGGACATCGCGAAGCTCAGGGTGTCCAGGAGGTAGCAGACGCCGATGCCCCACCAGCCGAGCACGACCCCGGCGACGGCCGGCCCGACCAGCATCATCGCCTGACCGGTGACCTGCTGGAGCGCCAGACCGGCGGCCACCTGCTCGCGGGGCAGCAGCCGCGGCACGAACACCCCGGCGGCCGGCGCGCCGAGCGCGGCGAAGGAGGTCTGCGCCGCCACGAGCAGCAGGACGAGCAGCACGGGCGCGTGCCCGGCGAAGCCCTGCACGGCCAGCAGCAGGGAGCAGACCGCCGAGCCGACGGTGCCGGTGAGGTACACCCGGCGCCGGTCGGCCCGGTCCACCCAGGAACCCGCGAACAGGCTGACCCCGACCATCGGCACCGCCTGCGCGATGCCCACCGCGCCGCTCCAGACCGTGCTGTGGGTCGTGTCCCACACCTGGTACATGACGGTCACCATGGTCATGAAGGTGCCGAGCGTGGACACCGTGCGCCCGAAGAGCAGCCGCCGGAAGACGGGGGAGGTGCGCAGGGGCCGTACATCGAGGAACGTACGGCTGAGGCTCATGACACGGGACGCGGGGACGGCAAGGGCGGATGCACCCGGGGACGCTATCCGGCCGCGCCCGCCCCCGCATCCGGATTTCTCTCCGTCAGGCGGAGTCGTTCAGGAGCCGGGCCAGGTGGTCGCGGCCCGTGCCCAGCAGCTCCTGAAGCGGTGCGGCCGCCTCGTACCAGCGCTTCTCGTACTCCCAGCACAGCCAGCCGTCCCAGCCGTGCCGGGAGAGGACCTCCACGCACTCCGCGAGCGGCAGGACACCGGCGCCGAGCGCGACCGGGGTGGTGTCCTCGGCCGAGGAGATGTCCTTGACCTGGACGTATCCGAGGTGCGGGCCGAGGGCCGCGTAGGTCTCGGTGGGCTGTTCGCCGCCGAGCCAGGTGTGCATGACGTCCCAGAGGGAGCCGACCTGGCGGTGGCCGACCGGGCCGAGGATGCGGATCGCGTCGGCGCCCGTGCGGTGCGAGTCGTGGGTTTCGAGGAGGATGCGCACATCGAGGTCGCCGGCGTACTCCGCGGCCGTACCGAGCCGCCGGGCGGCCGTGGCGTCGGCCTCCTCGCGGGACTGGTCGGAGGCGGCGCCGGGGAAGACGCGCACGAAGCCGGCGCCGAGGTCGCGGGCGAGGTCCAGGAGACGGTGGATCTCCTCGACCACGGGTTCGTCGTCGCCCGGCGCGGCCACGCGCGCGTACCCCGCGAGCCCGAGGACCTCGACGCCCGCCGCCTTGAACTCGGCGACCGCGTCGGCCCGTTCGGCGAGCCCGATGCCGGGATGCACCGGTTCCTCGGGATGCGCGCGCAGTTCTACGCCGTGATAGCCGTGCGTGGTCGCAAGCCGCAGCACGTCGGTGAGGGGGAGGCCGGGGACACCGAGGGTGGAGAACGCCAGTTTCATGCGCCCTACTCTCACCCGGTCGAGTCGGTGAGGTCCAGCCGGGCGGGCGCGGTGCCGTCGGGTCGCCCACCCGTCACGCGCACCTCCTCACCCGCCCGCCGCGGACACCTCACTCACCCGTGCCGGTCAGGTCCAGTCGCCAGTCCTGTCCGTTCAGGTCCTTGCCGAAGGAGCGGTGGGGCTTCTCGGCGGCCAGGACGAATCCGTGGCGCTGGTAGAGGCGGCGGGCAGCGGCGAGGACGTCGTTGGTCCACAGCACCAGGTCGCGGTAGCCGGCCTCGCGGGCGAAGTCGACGACGGCCGACACCAGCCGGTCCCCGATGCCCAGTCCGCGCGCCTCGGGCTCGACGAGGAGCAGCCGCAGCCGGGCGGTCGCGGGCGCGTCGTCCCGTACGCACATCACGGAACCCACCGGACGCCCGTCCAGCTCGGCGATCCACACCCGCTCCAGATGCGGGTCGTGGTCCTCCGCGAAGTCGGCGACGATCCTCGCGACCAGGGCCTCGTAGTCGGCGTTGAAGCCGTACTCGACGGCGTACAGGGCCGCGTTGCGGGCCACGATCCAGCCGAGGTCCCCGGGGCCCGGCTCGCGCAGCACGACGTCCTCGCGGCGGGGAGGGCGGCCGTCGGACAGGAGGGCGCGGACGGTGTGCATCGCCTCGGTGAGCCGGGGCCGGTCGGCCGGGGGCACGGTGGCGAGGAGCGCGCCCACCGATTCGTCGGCGCGCTCGGCGAGCAGCGCGGCGGTCTGACGGCCGCGGGAGGTGAGGGTCACCCGCACCCGGCGCGGGTCCCGGCGGGAAGCCGTGCGCTCGATCAGCCCGTCCTGCTCGAACTTGTTCAGGATGCGGCTCAAGTACCCGGCGTCCAGGGAGAGTTCGGTGCGCAGATCGGCCGCGTCGGTGCGCGGCGAGTGTGCGAGCTCGTACAGCACGCGGGACTCGGTGAGGGTGAACGGGGCGTAGAGGCGGCGGCTGTAGTCGAGGGCGCCGATGACGTTGGTGTAGAAGCGGTTGAAGGCGCGGATGTCCTGGACGGTCATGATCGGTCGACCCCCGGATACTTGACTCGGTCAGAGATACCGATGGACCGAGCGTAGGACCTCCGCGCCCGCCGCGGCTACCCCTCGGTAGCGGGCCGGTAGACGCACAGCTGCACGCCGGTCTTCCCGGCGACCGTGGACACCAGCTCGAAGGGCCGCTTCGCGCCGTCCTCCGGGAAGATCGACTTGCCGCCGCCGAGCAGCACCGGCATCACGATGAGCTGGAGCTCGTCGACGAGCCCCTCGCTGATCAGCGTGCGGACGAGGGTGGGGCTGCCCATCATCGCCAGCTCGCCGCCCTCGCTCTCCCGCAGCTCACGGATCCGCGCGACGGCCTCGGAGCCCGGGATCCGCTCGGTGTTGTTCCAGGTCAGCTCGTCATCGCCGAGGGTGTCCGTGACGACGTACTTCTTCAGGGAGTTCAGCCGGTCGGCGAACGGGTCCCCGGCGCGCTCCGGCCAGGCCCCCGCCATCGTCAGATACGTCCGCCGCCCGTACAGCAGCGCCTCGGCCCGCTCCATCCCCTCGGTGAACGCCGGTCCCAGCACCTCCTCGTCGAAGTACGGGTGCGACCAGCCGCCGTGCACGAACCCGCCGTCGGTGTCCTCCTGGGGCCCGCCGGGCGCCTGCACGACGCCGTCCAGACTGATGAACTCACTTACCACGATGCGCATGGGACTCACTCCGGTTCCTTGGTGGATGACGGCAGTACAGACCGGGGAGGGGGGCGGAACTCATCGGTGGGGAGGAGGGTACGGCGTCCGCTCCCGGAGCCGGTGTGATGCCTACATGAACGACATCTCGGTGCTCACCGTCTCCCAGATGGCGTTGAACCAGAGATGCGACTGCTCCACGAAGGCTGTGTCCGCTCCATTGTCTCCGGCGCCGAAGGCCTGTACCAGGCCCATGGCGGCCGGGTCGTACACCTCCACCGCCCGGTGGCCGACCTCCACCTCGTGACGCGTGATCGTGTAGTACGAGAACAGTGCTTCCGTGCCGTTCAGGAGATACAGCTTCGCCATTGGTGTGAAAGGCATGGCCCGGTACTGGACCGTCACGTCGATGCCGTGCGTGGCCGTGAGAGACCGGAGCGCGGCCGTCATCGAGTAAGCGTGGGCGTTGCGCAGGGAGAGCCATGAACCATGGACGCTCTCGTCGCCGTCCCCGTCCGTGCCGACGTCCACGGCGCAGGGGAAGGCCAGCTCGATGTCCCGGCTCGGCAGCAGTACTCGGACGTCGATCCTCGCGGGTCTGACCACTCCGGCGTGGACCGCGTGAATGGGGTGTCCCATCGCCAGAGCGAGGGACTGACCGTTGAGGCACAGCGCGTCGATCTCGACATGCGGCGCTGCGAACGCCGCGGTGAGCCGGTCGCCGAGGGCCAGGAGGGTGGAGCCGAAAGGCAGCGGCGGAACGCTCGGCACGCTTCGGGGGCCGGAACCGTCGAGGAGTCGTCGCCAGTGTGCGTCGACAGGCGGATCCACCTTCGCCCAGGCGCACAACAAGCGCACTACTTTGAGCAGCTCATCGGCCTCGCGGGGCGCGTGGTTGCCGCGCCGCCAGTCGCTGAGCGTCGCCACAGGTACCCCTGAGTCCCGGCTGACCCGGGTCAGGGTCAACCGGCCCCCCGACTTGGACAGCTCTGCCTGAGCCCGGTCCCAGAGCTGTGACAACTCGACGAGCACTGAGGGCGGTACGCCTTCGTGCGCGGGCCTGCCCGGCATCCGAACCTCCACCGCCGGCGGTTTGGTTCCGAGTCGGAATTCCGACTCGCAACCCGATGATACGGAGCACCTCCGGTCTTTTCGGGGTGCTCCGGGATCCCTGCCGTCGAACCTTCCGGGCGGCGTCAATGGAGGCCAGGACGGGCGGAGTTGCAGGGCGCCCAGGGCAGGAGGTTGCTGTGGCCAGGAACAGGTCGACGGGTCGGCGGCTCGCACATGCCGCGCTGTTCGCGGTGGTCCGCGGAGCCGGAGCCGCGTTGGGCTCCGGTGCTGTGGCCACGCTTGTCTGGTGGGCGCAGAGCCGATGACTCGCCGACCGGGGGAGCGGGGACAAGCTCGGGACTTCGCCGCCCCTGCCCAGCAACACCGGCTGGAGATCGCCGAGTTCCTGGAAACGACCGCGGGCCGTCACGGAGCTCGTGTCGCCACGGACCCGCATCCACCCAACGCCTCAGCCCCGAGGCACACCCGAAGACCCCCGAACCATCAGCTCCCCCCGGACCGTCGCGATCCCCCCGGGCGGCGGCTCCTCCCGCCCCATCGCGATCCGGCCCGCCCGGGCCCCCGCCTCCGCCAGCGGCAGCCGTACCGTCGTCAGCGCGGGGACCGCGTCGATGCTGAAGGGCAGGTCGTCGAAACCGGCGACCGACACGTCGTCGGGGATCCGCAGCCCCGAGTCCCGCAGCGCCGCGCACGCCCCCAGCGCGACGGAGTCGTTGGCGGCGACGACGGCCGTGAGGGACGGGTCCCGGCGCAGCAGCTCCAGCGTGGCCTCGTAGCCGGACCGCCGGTCGTAGCGGCCGTGCACGGTCCAGCGAGGGTCCTCCTCGATCCCGTGCGCCTCCAGTGCCGCCCGGTGTCCCTCCAGCCGGTGCCGGGTCGTCGTCCGCTCCTCGGGACCCGCGATGTACCCGAGGCGTCGGTGCCCGAGCCCGATGAGGTGCTCGGTGAGTTCGCGGCCGCCGCCCCGGTTGTCGAAGGTGAGCGCGAACGCCCCGGTCTCCGGCGCCGGCGGCCGCCCGCACAGCACGATCCGCGTCCCCGCGTCCGCCAGCTTGCGCAGCTTGGCGGACATCGCGGCCTTGTGCGGCGCGTCCTCCACCGCCCCGCCCGTCAGGACGACCGCCGCCGCCCGCTGCCGCTGGAGCAGGGTGAGATACGTCAGCTCCCGCTCGGGAGAGCCCCCGGTGTTGCAGACGACCCCGAGCCGCTCACCGCCCGCGCGCCCGCCCGGCCCCCCGATCTCGGACTGGATCGCACCGGCCATGATCCCGAAGAAGGGGTCGGCGATGTCGTTCACGAGGATCCCGACGAGGTCCGAGGTGGCGGCGGCGAGCGAGCTCGCCGGACCGTTCAGCACGTAGTCCAGCTCGTCCACGGCCCGCAGCACCCGCTCGCGGGTGGACGCGGCCACGGGATAGTTCCCGTTCAGTACGCGCGACACCGTCGCGGGGGAGACCTGGGCGCGGGCCGCCACGTCCGCCAGGGTCACCGTCATCTCGTCGTCCTCCGGTCGCGCGCCGCAGCGCATCTCAGTCGTACTCCGTCGTACACGCGGGCATCCAGGGCCCGGTTCCGAGCCGACCTTAAGCCCCCCGACCCCCGCCGTTCGCCCCCTCGAACAACTCAACCGGTTCGCGGTCTTGTCCGGACCGCTGGTCAGAGGCTAGCTTCTCCCTAGATAGAAAGCGCTTGCTGTAACGCTCATCAGTGGAGCGTGCGCGGCGCGCACGACCGCGTACGACTCCTATGAAGGGAAAGACGTGACACGCAAGACGGTGCGTATCGCCATGAACGGTGTGACGGGGCGCATGGGCTACCGCCAACACCTCGTCCGCTCCATCCTCGCCATCCGCGAGCAGGGCGGTCTCGACCTCGGCGACGGCAGCGTGCTGTGGCCCGAGCCGATCCTCGTGGGTCGCCGTGAGCACGCGCTGAAGGCCCTCGCCGAGCAGCACGGCCTGGACCCGGCGAACATCTCCACCGACCTGGACGCGGTCCTCGCAGACCCGACCGTCGAGATCTACTTCGACGCCCAGGTGACCTCCGCACGCGAGGAGGCCATCAGGAAGGCGATCGCCGCCGGCAAGCACATCTACACCGAGAAGCCCACCGCCACCGGCCTCGACGGCGCCCTGGAGCTGGCCCGCCTCGCCGAGGCGAAGGGCATCAAGCACGGCGTCGTCCAGGACAAGCTCTTCCTGCCGGGCCTGCTCAAGCTGAAGCGCCTCATCGACGGCGGTTTCTTCGGCCGGATCCTCTCCGTCCGCGGCGAGTTCGGCTACTGGGTCTTCGAGGGCGACTGGCAGCAGGCCCAGCGCCCGAGCTGGAACTACCGGGCCGAGGACGGCGGTGGCATCGTTGTCGACATGTTCCCGCACTGGGAGTACGTGCTCCACGAGCTCTTCGGCCGCGTGAAGTCCGTGCAGGCACTCACCGCCACCCACATCCCGCAGCGCTGGGACGAGAACGACAAGCCCTACGACGCCACCGCCGACGACGCCGCCTACGGCATCTTCGAGCTCGACGGCGGCGCGATCGCCCAGATCAACTCCTCCTGGGCCGTCCGCGTCAATCGCGACGAGCTGGTGGAGTTCCAGGTCGACGGCACGGAGGGCTCGGCGGTCGCGGGCCTGCGCAACTGCCGCGTCCAGCACCGCTCCGCCACCCCCAAGCCCGTCTGGAACCCGGACATCCCCGCCACCGAGGTCTTCCGCGACCAGTGGCAGGAGGTCCCGGACAACGCCGAGTTCGACAACGGCTTCAAGGCCCAGTGGGAGCTCTTCCTCAAGCACGTCTACGCCGACGCCCCCTACCAGTGGGACCTCCTCGCCGGCGCCCGCGGTGTCCAGCTCGCCGAACTGGGCCTGAAGTCCTCGGCCGAGGGCCGCCGTCTCGACGTACCGGAGATCTCGCTGTGACGATCCAACTCCCCACCGGGCACGGGGGATTCAAGGCGTACGAACCCCGCGCAGAACCCCTCGCCGTCACGACCGGCTCGCCCTTCACCTCCCGTACGGTCTTCTCGGCGGCGCACGTCGTCGCCGATCCGTTCGCCGACACGACCCCCGACTCGCCCGCCGCCGTCGACTGGGACGCCACCCTCGCCTTCCGCCGCCACCTGTGGTCGCACGGGCTCGGGGTCGCCGAGGCGATGGACACCGCCCAGCGCGGGATGGGCCTGGACTGGGCGGGCGCGGCCGAGCTGATCCGGCGCAGCGCCGCCGAGGCCAAGTCGGTCGGCGGGCTCATCGCCTGCGGCGTCGGCACCGACCAGCTCACCGGACCGGCGACCCTGGACGAGGTCCGAGCCGCCTACGAGGAGCAGCTCGCCCTCGTCGAGGAGTCGGGAGCGCAGGCCATCCTCATGGCCTCCCGCGCCCTCGCTGCCGCCGCCCAGGGTCCCGAGGACTACCTGGAGGTCTACGGCCACCTGCTGCGCCAGGCCGGCGAGCCGGTGATCCTGCACTGGCTGGGCCCGATGTTCGACCCGGCCCTGGAGGGCTACTGGGGTTCGTCCGACCTGGACGCGGCCACCGACACCTTCCTGGACGTCATCGCCGCCCACCCCGACAAGGTCGACGGCATCAAGGTCTCGCTCCTGGAGGCGCAGCGCGAGATCGACATCCGCCGCCGGCTCCCGCAGGGCGTGCGCTGCTACACCGGCGACGACTTCAACTACCCGGAGCTGATCGCGGGCGACGACCAGGGCTTCTCCCACGCCCTGCTCGGCATCTTCGACCCGCTGGGCCCGCTGGCCGCCGAGGCGGTCCGGGTCCTGGACACCGGGGACGCCCAGGGCTTCCGCGAACTTCTCGACCCCACGGTCGAGTTGTCCCGGCACCTCTTCCAGGCACCGACCCGCTTCTACAAGACGGGCGTGGTCTTCCTCGCCTGGCTGGCCGGCCACCAGTCGCACTTCACGATGGTCGGCGGACTCCAGTCGGCCCGCTCCCTGCCGCACTTCGCGCGCGCCTACGAACTCGCCGACGGGCTGGGCCTGTTCCCCGACCCGAAGCTCGCCGAGGAGCGCATGAAGACCCTGCTGAGCCTGTACGGAGTGAACCAGTGACCGGCGACCTCTCCCGCTTCTCCATCAACCAGATGACGGTCAAGCAGCTGTCGCTGCCGGAACTGGTGTCCGTCTGCGGCGAGTTGGGCGTCCGCAACGTCGGCCTGTGGCGCGAGCCCGTCCAGGCGTACGGCGTCGAGGAGACGGCCAGACTGGTCCGCGACGCGGGTCTGACCGTCACCACGCTGTGCCGTGGCGGTTTCTTCACGGCGATCGACCCCGCCGAGCGGGCCGCCGCGCTGGACGACAACCGGCGCGCGGTCGACGAGGCGGCCACCCTCGGCACCGACACGCTGGTGCTGGTCTCCGGCGGCCTCCCGGCCGGCTCGAAGGACCTGCACGGCGCCCGTGAGCGCATCGCGGACGCCCTGGCGGTCCTGGGCCCGTACGCCGAGGAGCGCGGAGTGCGGCTGGCCATCGAGCCGCTGCACCCCATGTACGCCTCCGACCGCTGTGTGGTCTCCACGCTCACCCAGGCCCTCGACCTGGCGGAGCGCTTCCCCGCCCACCAGGTCGGCGTCACCGTGGACACGTACCACATCTGGTGGGACGACAACGCGCCCGCGCAGATCGCCCGCGCGGGTGCCGGCGGCCGTATCCACACCTTCCAGCTCGCGGACTGGACGACCCCGCTGCCGGAGGGCGTGCTGAACGGCCGCGGGCAGATCGGCGACGGCGCGATCGACATGCGTCAGTGGCAGCGGTACGTCGAGGCGGCCGGCTACACGGGCGCCATCGAGGTCGAGCTGTTCAACGACGCGCTGTGGGCCCGCGACGGCCGCGAGGTCCTCGCCGAGACGGCGGAGCGCTTCGTGGCCCACACCGTCTGAAGCGGTCCGGGCATTTCGAAGGGGCCCGGTCGACGACCGGGCCCCCTCGGGTTTCCCCTCCCCATCAGAACCCCCGCGATCCCCCCAGATCCCCCTCCAAGAGTCCTGATGCCAAGTACGACCCGCCAGGTCGCGGGAGGGTTGTACGGCTGCCCGGAGATTTTTCCGCGCCCCTCCCGGCGTGCCCCGGCCGCACCGGAATCAGAAGAACACCCCGCACCTGAGCAGCACGTTCGCGTACGGCCGCGCCTCCCCCGTGCGCACGATCAGCCGGGCGCCCGCCGACAGCTCCTTGAGCTTCTCGTGGGAGACCAGTTCCAGCCCGGGGAAGCGGGCGTCCAGCAGCTCCGCGGCCGCCGGGTTGGCGTCCCGCACCTCCCGCGCCGCCGTGCCCCCCTCCACCACCAGCTCGGCGAGCAGCCCGTCGAGGACCTCCGCGAAGGACGGCACCCCGGCCCGGAAGGCCAGGTCGACCACGCGCGGCCCGTGGGGGATCGGCATCCCGGCGTCGCACACCAGCACCCCGTCCCCGTGCCCCAGCTCGGCGAGCGCACCGGAGAGATGGCGGTTCAGTATTCCGGCCTTCTTCACAGGGCCTCGACCTCCCGCGCCGTCGGGAAGGAGTCCTGCGCGCCCTGGCGGGTCACCGCGACCGCCCCGACCCGGGAGGCGTACGAGGCCGCCTCCACCAAGGAGGCCCCGGCCCCCAGCCGGAACGCCAGTGCCGCCGTGAAGGCGTCCCCCGCGCCCGTCGTGTCCACGGCGTCCACCTTCACCGACGCCACCCGGCTCACCCCCGCCGAGGACGCCACCAGGGACCCCTCGGCGCCCAGTGTCACCACGACCGACCGCGGGCCCTTCGCAAGCAGCAACCGCGCCCAGTCCTCCGGCACGTCGCTCACACACGCGTCCCCGAGGATCACCTTCGCCTCGTGCTCGTTGACGATCAGCGGATCGCACGCGGCGAGGATCTCGGTGGGCAACGGCCGCGGCGGCGACGGGTTCAGCACGAACCGGCTGTCCGGCGACAGGTTCCGTACGACCTCCACGACCGTCTCCAGCGGGATCTCCAACTGGGTCGACACCACCCGGGAGGCGTGGAAGAGGCTGACCGCGGCCCGTACGTCCCCCGGCGTCAGGCGCCCGTTGGCGCCCGGCGAGACCACGATGCTGTTGTCCCCGGACGGGTCGACGGTGATCAGTGCGACCCCCGTCGGGGCCCCGCCCACCAGCACCCCCACCGTGTCGACCCCGGCCGCCCGCAGCGAGTCGAGCAGCAGCCGGCCGTGCCCGTCGTCGCCGACCCGGGCCAGCAGCGCCGTGCGCGAGCCCAGCCGGGCCGCCGCGACCGCCTGGTTGGCGCCCTTGCCCCCCGGGTGCACGGCCAGGTCCGAGCCGAGCACCGTCTCGCCGGCCCCCGGCCGCCGCTCCACGCCGATCACCAGGTCGGCGTTGGCCGACCCTACGACCAGAAGGTCGTAGTCGTACATGAATGACTCCCCTAGTCAGTGACGCGGGGCGGGCGGTCGTGGTGACCGCCCGCCCGTGCGCCGTCGTCAGCCCGTGAAGCCGGCCACGTTCTCCTTCGTGACCACCTTCACCGGCACCTTGATCGTCTCCTCGACCTTCTTGCCCTTGAGGGCCTTCAGCGCGTTGTCCACCGCGATTGTGCCGAGTTGGGAGGGCTGCTGTGCCACGGACGCGTACAACGTGCCGCCCTTGACCGCGTTCAGGCCGTCGGGAGTGCCGTCGAAGCCGACCACCGAGACCGACTTGCCGGCCTTGGAGCCCAGCGCCTTGATCGCGCCGAGCGCCATCTCGTCGTTGGCGGCGATGACGCCCTGGACGTCCGGGTGGGCCTGGAGCAGGTTCGACATCACGTCGAGGCCCTTGGTGCGGTCGAAGTCGGCCGGCTGCTGGGCGACGACCTGGATGCCCGGGTAGGCCTTGAGCCCGTTGGCGAATCCCTCGGCGCGCTCGCGGGCGGCCGACGTGCCCGCCTGGCCCTGGAGGATGACGATCTTGCCCTTGCCGCCGAGCTTCTCGCCGATGGTCCTGGCGGCGAGTTCACCGCCGGCGACGTTGTCGGAGGCCACGAGAGCGTCCACCGGCGCCTTGTTGACGCCCCGGTCCACCGCGATGACCGGGATCCCCGCCTTGTCGGCGGCCTTCACCGAGTTGCTCGCCGCGTCCGAGTCCACCGGGTTGACGATGATCGCGCCGAGGTCCGAACTGGTGAAGTTCTGGAGCTGGTTGGCCTGCTGGGAGGCGTCGTTCTGGGCGTCCGTGACGGTCAGGTCCACGCCCAGCTTCTTCGCCTCGGCCTGGGCACCGGCCCGGATCTGCACGAAGAAGGGGTTGTTGAGGGTCGACAGCGACAGACCCACCTTCGGGTTCGCCGTGGCGGAGGAGTCGTTGTGCAGGAAGGAGGTCGCGCCGACGATCGCCACGGTGACCACGGCCGCGAGACCGTACGTCGCCGCCTGGCGCCGCTTGCCGCCCTGCGGGGCACCGGCCACCGGGGTCGCCCCGGCCTTGCGGCGCAGGGTGTCCAGGAGGACCGCGAGCGCGATGACGACACCGATGACGACCTGCTGCCAGAACGCGGAGACGTTCAGCAGGTTGAGGCCGTTGCGCAGCACCGCGAGGATCAGCGCGCCGATCAGCGTCCCGGACGCCTTGCCGGTGCCGCCCGCGAGCGAGGCGCCGCCGATGACGACCGCCGCGATCGCGTCCAGCTCGTAGCCGTCGGCGGCCTGCGGCTGCGCCGAGGACAGCCGGGCGGCGAGCACGACACCCGCGACGGCCGCGAACACACCCGAGAAGGCGTAGATGGCGAGCTTCTGCTTCTTCACGCGGAGACCGGAGAGGCGGGCCGCCTCCTCGTTGCCGCCGATGGCGTACATGGAGCGGCCGATGTACGTCCGGCCCAGCACGAAGGCCGCGATCAGCCCCATGACGACCATGACCAGGACGGGCACCGGCAGCCAGCCGCCGAGCGTGTCACCGAGGTGCGAGACGGAGTCGGGGAAGGCGATCGGGGAGCCCTCGGAGATCACCAGCGACAGACCGCGGGCCACCGAGAGCATGGCCAGGGTCGCGATGAACGGGGGGAGCTTGCCGTACGCGATCAGGAAGCCGTTGACGAGACCGGCCGCGATGCCGGTCAGCACGGCGAGGACGACGGCTATGAGGACCGGGACGCCGTGCGACGTGGCGCTCCAGGCGAGGACGGTGGCCGACAGGGCCGCCACCGAGCCGACCGACAGGTCGATGCCCGCGGAGACGATCACGAAGGTGACACCGAAGGCGAGGATGGCGGTCACGGCCGCCTGGACGCCGACGTTGAGCAGGTTGTCGGTGGTCAGGAAGTCACCGGACAGCGCCGACATGGCGATGACGAGGACGATCAGCGCGGTCAGCGCGCCGTTGTCGAGCAGGAGACGGCGCAGACCACCCGCGCTCGCTCCGCTTCTGAGCGTGTCAGTGGCCACGGGGGGCCTCCTTGTCGGTCTTGACGGTGTTCGTGCTGACGGCGAGGGCCATCACGGAGTCCTGTGTGGCCTCGTCGGCGTCCAGTTCGCCGGCGATCCGGCCCTGGGCCATCACCAGCACCCGGTCGCTCATGCCGAGCACCTCGGGCAGATCGCTGGAGATCATGAGGACGGCGGCACCGGCCGCGGTGAGTTCGTTGATGAGCTGGTAGATCTCGACCTTGGCGCCGACGTCGATCCCGCGCGTGGGCTCGTCGAGGATCAGCACCTTGGTGTCGGCGAGCAGCCACTTGCCGATGACGACCTTCTGCTGGTTGCCGCCGGAGAGGGTCCGCACCTGCTGGTGCAGGCCCGCCATCCGCACCCCGAGCTGCTCGGCGATCCGGGCGGCGGCCTCCCGCTGTCCCTTGAGGTCGACGAGCCCGCCACGGGTCGCCGAGCGCATGGTCACCAGCCCGAGGTTCTCCTCGACCGACTGGTCGAGCACCAGGCCCTGGCCCTTGCGGTCCTCGGGGATCAGCCCGATCCCGGCCGCCATGGCGGCCCCCACGTCATGGCCCTTCAGGGCGGCCCCGGCGACATGCACGGCCCCCTTGTCGTACGGGTCCGCGCCGAACACGGCCCGTACGACCTCGGTACGGCCCGCGCCGACCAGCCCCGCGATGCCGACCACCTCACCGGCGTGCACCTCGAAGCCGATGTCGTGGAAGACGCCGTCGCGCGTGAGGCCCTCGACCTTCAGCAGGGCCGGGCCGGTGTCGCCGCGCTCCCGCGGGTACTGCTGCTCGATCGACCGCCCCACCATCAGGCGTACGAGCTCGTCCTCGGGCGTGGAGGCGGGCACCTGCCCGACCGACCTGCCGTCCCGGATCACCGTGACCCGGTCGCCCAGGGCGGCGATCTCCTCCAGGTGGTGGGTGATGAAGACGATCCCGACGCCGTCCTCGCGCAGCCTGCGCACGATCGCGAAGAGCTTGTCGACCTCCTCGGAGGTGAGCACGGCGGTCGGCTCGTCCATGATCAGCACGCGCGCGTCCAGGCTGAGCGCCTTGGCGATCTCGACCATCTGGAGCCGGGCGATGCCGAGTTCACGCACCCGCGCGCGGGGCGACACGGTGACCCCGACGCGCTGGAGCAGCACCTCGGCGTCGGCCTCCATCCGCTTCCGGTCGATCATCCCGAGGCGGCGCGGCTGGCGGCCGAGGAAGATGTTCTCGGCGACCGTGAGGTCGGGGACGAGGTTGAACTCCTGGTAGATGGTGGCGATGCCCAGCCGCTCGGCGTCCTGCGCCCCGCGGATGTGCACCTCCTGACCGTCCACCAGGACGCGGCCCTCGTCGGGGTGGTAGGCGCCCGAGAGCATCTTGATCAGCGTGCTCTTGCCGGCGCCGTTCTCGCCGAGCAGTACGTGCACCTCGCCCCGGCGCAGATCGAAGTCGACGCCGTCGAGCGCGACCACGCCGGGGAAGGACTTCCGTATGCCCTCGATGCGCAGCAACTCGTCCTCGTTGCTCACGACGTGCTCCTTTGCACAGGGTTGGGGTTCTCGCCGCACGAGCGGCGGACGACCAGACGGGCGGGGAGGGTGACCGACGCGGGCGGCCGTCCCTCGATGCGGTCGACGAGCGCCCGCACCGCGGCCCGCCCCAGCTCGCCCGTGGGCTGGGCGATCGCGGTGATCGGCGGATCGGTGTGCACGAACCACGGGATGTCGTCGAACGCGGCCAGGGCGAGGTCCTCCGGCACGCGCAGCCCACGCGCGCGTACGGCGTCCAGGGCGCCGAGCGCCATCAGGTTGTCGGCCGCGAAGACGACCTCGGGCGGCTCCGGCAGGTCGAGGAAGCCCTCGGTGACCCGTCGTCCGCTCTCGGCCTGGAAGTCGCCCTGCCCTATGTAGTCCTCGGGCAGTTCCAGGCCGTAGGCCTCCAGGGCCTCCCGGAAGGCCGCCACGCGCTCCTGGCCGGTCGTGGTGGCGGCGGGCCCGGCGATGATGGCGAGCCTGCGGTGCCCGAGGCCGTGCAGATGGGCGACGAGATCGCGCACCGCGGCCCGCCCGTCGGCCCTGACGACCGGCACGGCCACGCCCGGGATCCACCGGTCCACGAACACCATCGGCGTCCCCGTCCGCACGGCGTCCAGCATCAGCGGGGAGCCGCCGTCGGTGGGGGAGACCAGGAGGCCGTCGATCCGGCGGTCCAGGAGGTTCCGTACGTGGTGGTCCTGGAGGTCCGGGCGCTCGTCGGCGTTCCCGATGATCACGCTGTAGCCCAGCGCGCGGGCCTCCTCCTCGACGGAGCGGGCCAGCTCGGTGAAGTAGGGGTTCAGCACGTCGCTGATGACCAGGCCGAGGGTGTGGGTCTGGTCGGTGCGCAGGGAGCGGGCGACGGCGTTCGGGCGGTAGCCCAGGGCCTCGACGGCGGCCAGCACGCGGGTGCGTGCGTCCGCGCTGACCGACGGATGGTCGTTCAGGACCCGCGACACCGTGGCGACGGAGACCCCCGCCTCGGCAGCGACGTCCTTGATGCTCGCCATCGCCGCTCCACCTCCTTGTGGAATCGATTACACGAGTTCGTGCAGAAGGATTGGAATCGATTACACGAGCGGAATCAAGACCCCGGTCGCATGCCGAGACCTGATCGTGACGAAGGCGCGCGGAGCACGGGCGGGTTCCTCCGGATTCTCGTCCCTCCGTGCCGGCCTGGCGGCACTCGGTGCCGACGGACGGTCCGAGGGTCGACCCCGAGTGCCCTCTCCTCGGTCAACTGCGGGATGGTGGAGGCGTGTTCGCCCCCAACACGTGAGGGCGCGGACGTGACCTCAGCGGCGCGGGACGCCATCCCGCATCGACGGCCTTGTGGCCGGAGAGGAGCCGATCTTGAAACTGAGGGACTGGTTGCGAGATCGGTGGAAGGAACGGGTGCGACCACATCTCTCCTCGGAGAGGATCTCGGCGGCCTGCGATGTGATCATCCTGGTCGCGTGGGTGTGGAAGTTCCGGTCCTGACGTGCGTGGACCCCGGCTGACGAGTCGGCCGGGGCCCGCGGACACCACACCAGGAGCCTCGCCCCTGAAGGTCCGCGGAGGCCACCGCGGAGGGGCGGGGCTCTCTGGTCGTTCAGGCCCGGCGCCGGGCCGGCGCCGCACCCGCGACGAGGCTACCAACCACTGCGTTCGGCGGCTCGGGCGTCCGCGGCCGTAGGACTCCGCCTGACCCCTCGGTGCTGTCAGTGCGAGCCGATACCGTCGGATCATGGCTCAACAGGCGGGGAACCCCACGGGTGAACGACGGCTGGCCGTACTCGAAGGCGTGCTGGAGCGCATCACGTACGCCAACGAGGACAACGGCTACACCGTCGCCCGCGTCGACACCGGCAGAGGCGGCGGCGACCTCCTCACCGTCGTCGGCGCGCTGCTCGGTGCCCAGGTGGGGGAGTCCCTGCGGATGGAGGGCCGGTGGGGCTCCCACCCGCAGTACGGCAAGCAGTTCACCGTCGAGAACTACACGACCGTCCTGCCCGCCACCGTCCAGGGCATCCGCCGCTACCTCGGATCGGGGCTCGTCAAGGGCATCGGCCCCGTCTTCGCCGACCGCATCACCCAGCACTTCGGCATGGACACCCTGAAGATCATCGAGGAGGAGCCCAAGCGGCTCATCGAGGTCCCCGGCCTCGGCCCCAAGCGCACCAGGAAGATCGCCGACGCCTGGGAGGAACAGAAGGCGATCAAGGAGGTCATGCTCTTCCTCCAGACCGTCGAGGTGTCCACCTCCATCGCCGTGCGCATCTACAAGAAGTACGGCGACGCCTCGATCTCCGTCGTCAAGAACCAGCCCTACCGCCTTGCCTCCGACGTCTGGGGCATCGGCTTCCTCACCGCCGACAAGATCGCCCAGTCCGTCGGCATCCCGCACGACAGCCCGGACCGCGTCAAGGCGGGCCTGCAGTACGCCCTTTCGCAGTCCACCGACCAGGGTCACTGCTACCTCCCCGAGGAACAGCTCATCGCCGACGCGGTCAAGCTCCTCCAGGTCGACACCGGCCTGGTCATCGAGTGCCTGGCCGAACTCGCCCTGCCCGACGAGGACTCCGGCGAGCCCGGCGTCGTGCGCGAGAAGCTCCCCGGCCCCGACGGCCATGAGGTCACCGCGGTCTACCTGGTCCCCTTCCACCGCGCCGAACTCTCCCTCTCCGCCCAGCTGCTGCGCCTGCTGCGCACCGGCCAGGACCGGATGCCGGCCTTCCGCGAGGTGGCCTGGGACAAGGCGCTGGGCTGGCTGAAGTCCCGTACCGGCACCGACCTCGCCCCGGAGCAGGAGGCCGCCGTCAGGCTGGCGTTGACCGAGAAGGTCGCCGTCCTCACCGGCGGTCCCGGCTGCGGCAAGTCCTTCACCGTGCGCTCGATCGTGGAGCTGGCCCGCGCCAAGAAGGCCAAGGTCGTCCTCGCCGCCCCGACGGGGCGTGCCGCCAAGCGGCTGGCCGAACTCACCGGCGCCGACGCCTCCACCGTCCACCGCCTCCTGGAGCTGAAGCCCGGCGGCGACGCGGCCTACGACAAGGACCGCCCGCTCGACGCCGACCTGGTGGTGGTCGACGAGGCCTCCATGCTCGACCTGCTGCTCGCCAACAAGCTGGTGAAGGCGGTGCCGCCGGGCGCGCACCTGCTGTTCGTCGGGGACGTCGACCAGCTGCCCAGCGTCGGTGCCGGAGAGGTCCTGCGCGACCTCCTCGCCGAGGGCGGCCCGGTCCCCGCGGTGCGCCTCACGCGTGTGTTCCGCCAGGCCCAGCAGTCCGGAGTCGTCACCAACGCGCACCGGATCAACGCCGGGCAGCACCCCGTCACCGACGGCATGAAGGACTTCTTCCTCTTCGTCGAGGACGACACCGAGGAGGTCGGCCGGCTCACCGTGGATGTGGCGGCCCGTCGGATTCCGGCCAAGTTCGGTCTCGACCCGCGCCGGGACGTCCAGGTGCTCGCGCCCATGCACCGCGGCCCCGCGGGCGCCGGCACGCTCAACGGCCTGCTCCAGCAGGCCATCACCCCGGGCCGCCCCGACCTCGCCGAGAAGCGGTTCGGCGGCCGGGTCTTCCGGGTCGGCGACAAGGTCACCCAGATTCGCAACAATTACGAGAAGGGCTCCAACGGCGTCTTCAACGGCACCGTGGGCGTGGTCACCTCGCTCGACCCGGTCGACCAGCGCCTGACCGTGCTGACGGACGAGGACGAGGAGGTGCCGTACGAGTTCGACGAGCTGGACGAACTGGCCCACGCGTACGCGGTGACCATCCACCGTTCCCAGGGCAGCGAGTACCCGGCCGTGGTGATCCCGGTCACCACCAGCGCCTGGATGATGCTGCAGCGGAACCTGCTCTACACGGCGGTCACCCGGGCGAAGAAGCTGGTCGTCCTCGTCGGTTCGCGCAAGGCGATCGGTCAGGCGGTGCGCACGGTCTCGGCGGGACGGCGTTGCACGGCGTTGGACTTCCGGCTCTCGGGCCCGTGACGGGGGTCAATCGTGAGACAACACAAAAAATGATCGATCAAATGAGTCACGTGGGTCACAGAGCTCTTCCGCAAGTGGGTGGGGAGGGGCAGGATGAGCAAGTTGGCGGCACTCAGTGCCGCTGATACGCCCAACGGCCGACCCCGAGTGCACTCTCCTGCGCCAAATGGGGGATGGTAGAGACAGTCAGGGCAACCTCGAAGAAGAGGCACAACGTCGGTGAGGGATGACGTGAGCGACAACTCTGTAGTAGTGCGGTACGGCGATGGCGAGTACACCTACCCGGTGATCGACAGCACCGTCGGCGACAAGGGCTTCGACATCGGGAAGCTCCGCGCCCAGACCGGTCTGGTCACCCTGGACAGCGGCTACGGCAACACGGCCGCCTATAAATCCGCCATCACCTACCTCGACGGTGAGGCCGGCATCCTCCGGTACCGCGGCTACCCGATCGAGCAGCTGGCCGAGCGCTCCACGTTCCTGGAGGTCGCCTACCTCCTGATCAACGGTGAGCTTCCGACCGTCGACGAGCTCTCGGTGTTCAAGAACGACATCACGCAGCACACCCTGCTGCACGAGGATGTCAAGAACTTCTACCGTGGCTTCCCGCGCGACGCCCACCCGATGGCCATGCTGTCCTCGGTCGTCTCCGCGCTGTCCACCTTCTACCAGGACAGCCACAACCCCTTCGACGAGAAGCAGCGCAACCTCTCGACGATCCGCCTGCTCGCCAAGCTCCCGACGATCGCGGCGTACGCGTACAAGAAGTCGATCGGCCACCCGTTCGTCTACCCGCGCAACGACCTCGGTTACGTCGAGAACTTCCTGCGCATGACCTTCTCGGTCCCCGCGCAGGAGTACGACCTGGACCCGGTCGTGGTGGCGGCCCTGGACAAGCTGCTCATCCTGCACGCCGACCACGAGCAGAACTGTTCGACCTCCACGGTCCGCCTCGTCGGCTCGTCCCAGGCGAACATGTTCGCGTCGATCTCCGCCGGCATCAACGCCCTGTGGGGTCCGCTGCACGGCGGTGCCAACCAGTCCGTGCTGGAGATGCTGGAGGGCATCCAGACCTCCGGCGGTGACGTCGACTCCTTCATCCGCAAGGTGAAGAACAAGGAGGACGGCGTCCGCCTGATGGGCTTCGGCCACCGGGTCTACAAGAACTTCGACCCGCGCGCGAAGATCATCAAGGCCGCCGCGCACGACGTCCTCTCGGCCCTCGGCAAGTCCGACGAGCTGCTGGACATCGCGCTCAAGCTGGAGGAGCACGCGCTCTCCGACGACTACTTCGTCTCGCGCAGCCTCTACCCGAACGTCGACTTCTACACGGGCCTGATCTACCGGGCCATGGGCTTCCCGACCGAGATGTTCACGGTCCTGTTCGCCCTCGGCCGCCTCCCGGGCTGGATCGCCCAGTGGCACGAGATGATCAAGGAGCCGGGCTCCCGCATCGGCCGCCCGCGCCAGATCTACACGGGCATCGTCGAGCGCGACTTCATCCCGGTCGAACAGCGCTGACAAACGCCGGTGCCGGGGCTGACCTGCTTTTTCAGGGGCGCGGGGAACTGCGCGACCAGCCCCCACCGGCCCGCGGCCGATGACGAACCGTAGTTCCGGCTGAATCCGCGAAGCGAAAGGCGCCCTGGCGACGGTCCCCCCACGGGCCGGCGTCCAGGGCGCCTTCCCATGTCCCGGTGCGGATTCCCCCCACGGGATCCGGCCGGGCGTCTGAGAGACCAGCGCCTGAATTCGCTGTCTTTCCGGTACTGCCGTTTGAGCAGAACGAGCAGATTTCGCCGTACTACTCCTGTGTGCGGTCTGCCGGGACAACGCACGGTCGGGAGGGCCGCTCAAAGCTTCCCTATGTGCGTGGCCCCGGCAACGCAGCTCCGAGGAAGTCCCCCAAGACATCCTCAGACGTCAGTCAACGCCCCCCAAGACGCTGCCTGACATCGCCAACTTAGACCTTCGAACCCCTTCGATGGTTACGTTCGCATCACTGTGATCTGCGTCTCTTGCATATGTCCGTTAGCTACGCAAGAGCCCGGATACGGTGAACGGGACCCCAGCGTAAGGACGATGCGCGAGTCTTGTGAAGAGCTTATGTGAGCGTGGCTCCGGACTCCAGAGGGGGTCCGTCAAAGGATCCTCAACGGAAGGCCCGCAGCCGCAGGCTGTTGGTCACCACGAACACCGAGGAGAACGCCATCGCCGCCCCGGCGATCATCGGGTTCAGCAGTCCGGCCGCGGCCAGCGGCAGCGCGGCCACGTTGTACCCGAAGGCCCACACGAGATTGCCCTTGATCGTGGACAGGGTGCGCCGGGAGAGCCGGATCGCGTCCGCGGCCACCCGCAGGTCCCCGCGCACCAGCGTCAGATCCCCGGCCTCGATCGCCGCGTCGGTCCCGGTGCCCATCGCGAGCCCCAGGTCGGCGGCGGCGAGCGCGGCCGCGTCGTTGACCCCGTCGCCGACCATCGCGACGACCCGTCCCTCGCCCTGGAGCCGGCGTACCGCGGCGACCTTGTCCTCGGGCAGCACCTCGGCGATCACCTCGTCGATCCCGACCGCCCGGGCCACCGCCTCGGCCACCGTCCGGTTGTCCCCGGTCAGCAGCACCGGCGTCAGCCCCAGCTCCCGCAGTGACCGCACCGCCTCGGCGCTGGTCTCCTTGACCGCGTCGGCGACGGCCAGGACCCCGCGCGCCACACCGTCCCACCCGACCACGACAGCCGTACGGCCGTCCCGCTCGGCCGCCTCCTTCGCCCGGGCCAGTTCGGCGGGCAGTACGTCGAACAGGCGCCCCACGGCCACCTCGCGGCCCTCGACGAGGCCGCGTACGCCCCTGCCGGGGACGTTCTCGAACCGCTCGGCCTCCGGGAGCGGCCCGACGCGCTCCTCGGCGCCCTCGGCCACCGCCCGGGCCACGGGATGCTCGGAGGCGTGCTCCAGGGCGCCCGCGAGCCGCAGCACCTGCTTCTCGTCGGCGTCCTGGACGACGTGGATCTCCTGAAGCGTCATGCGGCCGGTGGTGACTGTGCCGGTCTTGTCCAGGACGACGGTGTCGACGCGCCGCGTGGACTCCAGGACCTCCGGCCCCTTGATGAGGATGCCGAGCTGGGCGCCGCGCCCGGTGCCGACCATGAGCGCGGTCGGGGTGGCCAGGCCCAGCGCGCAGGGACAGGCGATGATCAGCACGGCGACGGCCGCGGTGAACGCGGCCACGGTGTCCCCGGTGGCGCCGAGCCAGACCCCGAAGGTGGCCGTCGCGACGAGGAGGACGGCGGGCACGAAGACGGCGGAGACCCGGTCGGCCAGCCGCTGCACCTCCGCCTTGCCGTTCTGCGCGTCCTCCACCAGCTTCGCCATCCGCGCGAGCTGTGTGTCGGCACCGACCCGGGTCGCCGTCACCACGAGCCGCCCGCCGGCGTTGACGGTCGCGCCGGTGACGACGTCCCCGACGCCGACGTCCACCGGTACCGACTCGCCGGTCAGCATGGAGGCGTCCACGGCCGAGGTGCCCTCGACGACGGTGCCGTCGGTCGCGATCTTCTCGCCGGGCCGGACGACGAACGTGTCCCCGACGGCCAGCCGCTCCGCCGGGACGCGCACCTCCCGCCCGTCCCGCAGCACGGAGACGTCCTTGGCGCCCAGCTCCATCAGGGCCCGCAGAGCGGCTCCCGCGTGGCGTTTGGCGCGGGCCTCCAGATAGCGCCCGAGCAGGATGAAGGCGGTGACTCCCGCGGCCACCTCCAGATAGATCGTCGAGGCACCGTCCATGCCGCCCGCGGTGAGCTCGAACCGCTCGCGCATGCCCGGCATCCCCGCGTCACCGAAGAACAGGGCCCACAGCGACCAGCCGAAGGCGGCGAGGGTCCCGACCGAGACGAGGGTGTCCATGGTGGCCGCGCCGTGCCGGGTGTTGGTCCAGGCGGCCCGGTGGAAGGGCCAGGCGCCCCAGACGACGACGGGTGAGGCGAGGGTCAGCGCGAGCCACTGCCAGTTGTCGAACTGGAGGGCGGGGACCATGGAGAGCGCGATGACGGGGACGGCGAGCGCGACGGAGACGAGGAGCCGCTGCCGCAGGCCGGTGAGCTCGGGGTCCGTGTCCTCGGGCTCCGGTGCGGCGGGCGCCGGCTCCTGGGCCGTGTAGCCGGTCTTCACGACGGTCGCGATCAGGTCGGCGACCTCGACCCCCGCGGGGTAGACGACTTTGGCCTTCTCGGTCGCGTAGTTGACCGTGGCGCTGACGCCGTCCATCCGGTTGAGCTTCTTCTCGACCCGGGCGGCACAGGAGGCGCAGGTCATCCCGCCGATGACCAGCATGACCTCGGACACGGGCGCTATCGGGGCCGTGGTGGACATGTTCCCTACTCCAGAAAACGGTTCAGCCGCGGCAGGGCATCGGTCGCCGACGCCCTGCCGCGGCACTCCTTCGGCCGCTCAGGCCTTGCCGACGAGCTCGAAACCGGCCTCGTCGACGGCGGCCCGCACGGCTTCCTCGTCCAGCGGTTCCGCCGACACGACCGTCACCTCGCCGGTGGAGGCGACCGCCTTCACCGAGCTGACCCCCGCGATCTCGGAGATCTCGCCGGAAACGGAACCCTCGCAGTGCCCGCAGCTCATCCCGCTCACCTTGTAGACGGCGGTGACGGAACCCGGGGTGTCGGTCTGGGCGGTCATGTCGTTCTCCTCGTGGAGGCGTGTGGGGTTACTGCATCACAGCCTATACCCCTAGGGGGTATTTCTCCAAGAGTCGTGGGCCGGGTCACGGCGGCGGGTCGGTGACCAGTCACGATGGACCGGCAGACGGAACCGGCGAGGGAGACATGGATGCGAGCGGTTGTCTTCGAACACTACGGCGAACCCGCACAGGTGCGAGAGGTGCCCGACCCCCGCCCGGCGGACCATGGAGCCGTCGTCCGGGTGGAGGCCACGGGCCTGTGCAGGAGCGACTGGCACGGCTGGCAGGGCCACGACCCGGACATCACCCTCCCGCACGTGCCGGGCCACGAACTCGCGGGCGTGGTGGAGGAGGTCGGCCCCGGTGTGCGCGACTGGCACCCCGGCGACCGGGTCACCGTCCCCTTCGTCTGCGCCTGCGGCACCTGCGCGTCCTGCGCGGCCGGCGACCACCAGATCTGCGAGCGCCAGACGCAGCCCGGCTTCACCCACTGGGGCTCGTTCGCCCGGTACGTGGCGCTGGACCACGCCGACGTGAACCTCGTGTCCGTCCCGCCGGACATGTCCTTCGCCACGGCCGCCTCCCTGGGCTGCCGTTTCGCCACGGCGTTCAGGGCGGTCGTACAGCAGGGGCGGGCCGCCGCGGGGGAGTGGGTCGCGGTGCACGGGTGCGGCGGGGTGGGACTGTCCGCGGTGATGATCGCGGCGGCCTCGGGGGCCCGCGTGGTCGCCGTGGACGTGTCCGCCCGGGCCCTGGCCCTGGCGCGGGAGTTCGGCGCGGCGGAGTGCGTGGACGCGGCCGGCACACCGGACACCGCGGCGGCGATCCGTGAGCTGACCGGCGGCGGGGCCCATGTGTCCCTGGACGCCCTGGGCTCCCCGGCCACCTGCGCGGCCTCGGTCGGCTCCCTGCGCCGTCGCGGCCGGCACGTCCAGGTCGGCCTGCTGCCCTCGCCGGACGGGACGACCCCGGTCCCCATGGCCCGCGCGATCGCCCTGGAGCTCGAACTCCTCGGCAGCCACGGCATGGCCGCCCACACCTACCCGCCGATGCTGGAACTGGTCGGGGCGGGCGTGCTGCGACCGGATCTGCTGGTCACCTCCACGATCGCGCTGGACGCGGTCCCGGCCGCCCTCGCGGCGATGGGCACGGCCCCCGGGGCGGGGGTGACGGTCATCGAGCCGTGGAGGTGAGGGCGGCCCACTCGCGGTCGAGGAGGCCCATCACCACCCAGTCCACCCAGGCGCCGTCGCGCAGGTCGGCCTCCCGCCGCACCCCCTCGACCCTGAACCCGGCCTTCTCGTAGACCCGCAGGGCGCGGGCGTTGTGGCCGTAGACCTCCAGCTCGATGCGGTGCAGGCCGAGCCGCTCGAACCCGTGGCCGACGACGAGACGGGTGGCCTCGCTGCCGAGCCCGCGGCCACGGCCCCGGGGGCCGATGAGCGTGCGGAACGTGCAGCTGCGCGCCTGGGCGTCCCACTCGTGGAGGACGACCTCCCCGACCAGCTCGCCGGTGGCGCGGTCGGTGACGGCGAGGTCGAGACGGTCGGGCTGCGCGGACCGGGATCCGTACCAGGACCGCAGCCGCTCCAGGGTGAGCTCGCCGGAGGGGGTTCCGGTGAAGCGGACGACCTCGGGGTCCTGGACGATCTCCGCCATGACCTCGGCGTCCGCCTCGGTGAACGGTCGCAGTACGGTCCTGTCGCCGGCCAGCACGGGTTTGACGGAGAAGTCGCTCATGGCCCGACTGTGTCAGACGGGCTAGTCCTCTCTCCGCCCCCGGTTCCCCGGCCGGGAGGCGACCCACGCGCGCACGGTGTCGGCGTACCAGAAGGGTTTGCCGCTCTCGACGTGGTCGGGCGGCGGCAGCAGCCCGTGTTTGCGGTACGACCGCACGGTGTCCGGCTGCACACGGATGTGCGCCGCGATCTCCTTGTACGACCAGAGCCTTCGGTCGGTCATGTGGTCCAACCTCCTCGCGCGCACCGCGGCGGCGGCCGGGATGGGCCGTCGGGGGTACCGGGCGCTGCGCTGGCGATCACAAAGCCTGCGCTCGGTGAACGACCCCGGGTGACCGACGGTCAGGGCCTGTGCGCCGGGTGTGACGGACAGCCCGCGTACACGCGACATGTGTGACACGGAAGAGGACTTTGTGACAGACGTGACGCAAAGGCGCACGCGGGCGCATGGGCGCGGCGCGTTGACACCGGGGGCCACCGGCCTCCGCGGCCGGCCCCCACGCGCCCGCGGACGAACGACTACGCCCCGCAGGACCGCAGGAACGCCCGAGTCCGCCGGGCGATCGGCAGCGGCTTGTCCGGCTCGCACGGGTACATGTCCTGCTCGACGATCGCGAACAGGTCCACGTCCAGCTTCTGCGCCGCCTCCAGCACCGGACCGAGCTCCGGCACCCCGGACGGCGGCTCGCACATCACGCCCTGCGCCACGGCGGGCCCGAACGGCGTCCCCTTGGCCCGCACGTCCGCCAGGATCTCCGGGTCCACCTGCTTGAGGTGCAGGTACCCGATCCGCGACCCGTACGTCTCGATCAGCTTGACGCTGTCGCCGCCGCAGTACGCGTAGTGCCCGGTGTCCAGGCACAGCGACACCAGGGAGGAGTCGGTCGCGTCCAGGAAGCGGACCACGTTCTCCTCGCTGTCGATGTGGGTGTCGGCATGCGGGTGGACGACGATCTGCAGGCCGTACTCGTCGCGCACCCGCTGTCCCAGCCGCTCGGTCAGCGAGCTGAGGTTGCGCCACTGCTCGGGCGTGAGCGTGTCGGACTCCAGCACCTCACCCGTCTTGTCGTCCCGCCAGAACGACGGGATCACGACCAGGTGCCTGGCCCCCATCGCCTGGGCGAGCACCGCGTTGTCCGCGACATGCGCCCAGGTCTTGTCCCACACGGCCTCGCCGTGGTGCAGGCCGGTGAAGACGGTCCCGGCCGACACCTTCAGGCCACGCCGGGTGACCTCCTCGGTGAGGACCGCGGGATCGGTCGGCAGGTACCCGTACGGCCCCAGCTCGATCCATTCGTAGCCGGAGTCCGCGACCTCGTCGAGGAAGCGCTGCCAGGGGACCTGCTGGGGGTCGTCGGGGAACCACACGCCCCAGGAGTCCGGAGCCGAGCCGATCCGGATGCGGGACAGTGAGGGCTGAGGTGCGGGCGCTGTCATGCCGGTCAGCTTCGGTTCACGCAGCAAGCGCTGTCAAGGTCTCGTCCGAATGTCTGGACAAAACATTGACAGGGCTCCTCGTCCAGGGCTACAAACGCCGGGAGAGCCGACGCAGGTACGAAGGGAAGCCGATGGCGTACGACCTGATCACCATGGGGCGGATCGGTGTGGACCTGTATCCACTCCAGACCGGTGTCCCGCTGCCGCAGGTGACGTCCTTCGGCAAGTTCCTCGGGGGGTCGGCGACGAACGTCGCGGTCGCCGCCGCCCGTCTGGGACGACGGACCGCGGTGATCACCCGCACCGGCGACGACCCGTTCGGCACCTATCTGCACGAGGCCCTCCAGGGCTTCGGCGTCGACGACCGCTGGGTCACCCCGGTCGCGGGCCTGCCGACCCCCGTCACCTTCTGCGAGGTCTTCCCGCCGGACGACTTCCCGCTGTACTTCTACCGGCAGCCCAAGGCCCCGGACCTGGAGATCGACGCCCACGAGCTGGACCTCGACGCGATCCGCGAGGCGAGCGTCTTCTGGGTCACCGGCACCGGCCTGAGCGAGGAGCCCAGCCGTACGGCGACGCTGGCGGCCCTCGCCCACCGGGCCAAGGCGGGCACCACCGTCTTCGACCTGGACTGGCGTCCGATGTTCTGGAAGGACCCCGAGTCCGCCCGCCCCTTCTACGAGGAGGCCCTGCGCCACTCCACCGTCGCCGTCGGCAACCTCGACGAGGTCGAGGTCGCGACCGGGGTGCGCGAGCCCCGCGAGGCGGCCCGGGCGCTGCTGGACGCCGGTGTCGAACTCGCGGTCGTCAAACAGGGCCCCAAGGGAGTCCTCGCGGTCGACGGCAAGGGCAACGAAGCGGAAGTACCGCCCCTGCCCGTGAACGTCCTCAACGGCCTCGGCGCCGGTGACGCCTTCGGCGGCTCCCTCGTCCACGGCCTGCTCGCCGGCTGGGACCTGGAGAAGATCATGCGGCACGCCAACGCGGCCGGCGCCATCGTCGCCTCCCGGCTGGAGTGCAGCTCGGCGATGCCGACCACCGACGAGATCGAGAGCGCGGTCGCGGCGGGAGCGGTCAAGTGAGCGTCGACATCACCGAACTCGTACGGCTGCGCGCCGAACGCCCCGAGGCGATCGCCGAGGCGGCGGCCCGCCGTACCCGCAGGCCGCTGCTGAACGACAGCGGCCGCCTGATGATCGTCGCCGCCGACCACCCCGCCCGGGGCGCGCTCGGTGTCGGCGGCAACCGCATGGCCATGGCCAACCGCGCCGACCTGCTGGAGCGCCTGGTCCTCGCGCTGTCCCGCCCCGGCGTGGACGGCGTCCTCGCGACCGCCGACATCCTGGACGACCTGCTCCTCCTCGGCGCCCTGGACGGCAAGGTCGTCATGGGCTCCATGAACCGCGGCGGCCTCCAGGGCGCCAGCTTCGAGCTCGACGACCGCTTCACCGGCCACCGCCCCGAGGACATCGAGCGGCTCGGCTTCGACGCGGGCAAGCTGCTCCTGCGCATCGACTACGCCGACCCGGGCTCCCTGACCACCATGGAGTCCACCGCCCGTGCCATCGACGACATGGCCGCGCGCCGGCTCCCCGTCTTCGTCGAACCGTTCATCAGCGGCCGCACCACCGAGGGCAAGGTCAGGAACGACCTGTCCGCCGAGGCCGTCACCAAGTCCATCGCCATCGCCTCCGGGCTGGGCGGCAGCTCGGCCTACACCTGGCTCAAGGTCCCGGTCTGCGACAACCCCGACGACATGGGCGAGGTCATGGCCGCCTCGACCCTGCCCGCCGTGCTGCTGGGCGGCGAGGTCGGCGACGACCAGGACGGCGCGTACGAGAAGTGGCGCGGTGCCCTGCAACTGCCCACCGTGCGCGGCCTGGTGGTCGGCCGCTCGCTGCTGTACCCGGCGGACGGAGACGTGGCCGCCGCCGTGGACACCGCCGTAGGACTGCTGTGAGGGCCGCCGCATGACACACAACGAGCTCTACGTCCCCAAGGGCGCCTCGACCAACGCCCGGTACACCGTGGACATCGACCCCAAGCGGGCCGGCTGGACCCACAGCAGCCTGCGGATCGTCGAGCTGGCACCGGGTGGCACGCACACCTTCACCTCCGGTGACAGCGAGTGGATCGTGCTTCCGCTGGAAGGCGGCTGTACCGTCCGCACAGGTACCGAAGAGTTCCAACTCCTGGGCCGGGAAAGCGTGTTCGCCGGAGTCTCGGACTTCGCGTACGTGCCCCGGGACGCCCAGGCATCGATCGCCTCCGGCGCGGGAGGCCGCTTCGCCCTGGCAGGAGCGAAGTGCGAGCGACGACTCCCCGCCCGCTACGGCCCCGCGCCGGAGGTCCCCGTCGAACAGCGCGGCAGCGGCACGCAGTTGCGGCACGTGCGCAACTTCGCCTCCGCCGACGCCTTCGACTGCGACAAGCTCATCGCCGTCGAGGTCGTCACCCCCGGCGGCAACTGGTCCTCCTACCCCCCGCACAAGCACGACGAGCACCGGCCGGGCGTGGAAGCCGAGTTGGAGGAGATCTACTACTTCGAGATCGACGGCCCGAACGGTTTCGGCTATCAGCGCGTATCTCCCTCCCGTGAGGGCGGATCCGACGTCCTCGCCGAGGTCCGCTCCGGCGACGCCGTCCTCGTCCCCGACGGATGGCACGGCCCGTCCATCGCCCAGCCCGGCCACGACATGTACTACCTGAACGTCATGGCGGGGCCGGGCGAGACGCGGGAATGGCGGATCTGCTTCCACCCGGACCACACGGAGGGGTACCGATGACCACCCGCCTGACCGTCGCACAAGCGCTGGTCCGCTTCCTGGCCGCCCAGTACACCGAACGCGACGGCGTACGGCAGCGGTTGATCTCCGCGACCTGGGGCATCTTCGGCCACGGAAATGTCGCCGGGCTCGGCCAGGCCCTGGTCGAGTACGGCGACGACATGCCCTTCCACCAGGGCCGCAACGAGCAGTCCATGGTGCACGCGGCCGTCGGTTACGCGCGTCAGTCGGGCCGTCTCTCGACGCACGCGGTGACGACCTCGATCGGCCCGGGCGCCACCAACCTGGTGACCGGTGCCGCCCTCGCCACGATCAACCACCTCCCGGTCCTGCTCCTGCCCGGCGACATCTTCGCCACCCGCGTGGCCGACCCGGTCCTCCAGCAGCTGGAGGTCCCGTACGCCGGTGACCTCTCGGTCAACGACTGTCTGCGCCCGGTGTCGAAGTACTTCGACCGCGTCACCCGGCCCGAGGCCCTGATCCCGGCCGCCCTCCAGGCGATGCGCGTTCTCACCGACCCGGTCGAGACCGGCGCCGTGACGCTCGCGCTGCCCCAGGACGTCCAGGCCGAGGCCCACGACTGGCCGGACGAGTTCTTCGCCGAGCGCACCTGGACCGTACGGCGCCCGGGCGCCGACCCCACCGAACTCGCCGAGGCCATCAGCGTGATCAGGTCGGCTCAGCGGCCCCTGGTCATCGCCGGCGGCGGAGTCCACCACAGCCGCGCCGAGGAGGCCCTCGCCGAGTTCGCGAGCGCCACCGGCATCCCGGTCGCCTCCACCCAGGCCGGCAAGGGCTCCCTGCGCCACGACCACCCCCAGGACGTCGGCGGCGTCGGCCACACCGGCACCGCCACCGCCAACGAACTGGCCCGCCAGGCCGACCTGGTGATCGGCGTCGGCACCCGGTACACCGACTTCACCACGGCCTCCGGCACCCTCTTCGCGGGCGACGGCGTCCGCTTCCTCAACCTCAACATCGCGCCCTACGACGGCCACAAGCTGGCCGGCATGCCCCTGGTCGCGGACGCCCGCAGCGGCCTGACGGAGCTCACCGAGGCACTCCAGCTGCACGCCCACCGCGTCACGAGCGTGTACGCCGACGAGTACACCCTGGACAAGGAGCGCTGGGAGCAGCGCGTCGACGCCTGCTACGAGGCCGAGGAACCCGACATCAGGCCCACCCAGCCGCAGGTCCTCGGCGCCCTGGACGCCCTCGTCGACGAGTCGGACGTGATCATCAACGCGGCCGGCTCCCTCCCCGGCGACCTGCACAAACTGTGGCGCGCCCGGTCGAGGGACCAGTACCACCTGGAGTACGGCTACTCCTGCATGGGCTACGAGATCCCGGCCGCCATCGGTGTGAAGATGGCCGCTCCCGACCGCAACGTCTGGGCGCTGGTCGGCGACGGCACCTACCTGATGATGCCGACGGAGATCGTCACGGCCGTGCAGGAGGGCATCGCGATCAAGCTGCTCCTCGTCCAGAACCACGGCTACGCCTCCATCGGCGGCCTGTCCGAGACGGTCGGCGGCGAGCGCTTCGGCACGGCCTACCGCTACCAGTCCGACGACGGCACCTACACGGGCGCCCCGCTGCCCGTGGACCTGGCCGCCAACGCGGCCAGCCTCGGTATGCGCGTGCTGCGGGCGAAGACCGTACGAGACCTCCGCGCCGCACTCGAACAGGCGCGGGCCGCCGACACTCCCACATGTGTCTACGTCGAGACCGAAACGGCAGACACAGTGTCGGGCGCGCCTCCGGCGCAGGCCTGGTGGGATGTTCCTGTGGCCGAGACCGCGACGCGCGCGTCCGCGGTGAAGGCCCGCGAGCTGTACGAACGGCACGTCTCAACCCGACGCCGCCATCTCTGAAAGGGAGTACTCGGTCATGACGAAGATCGTCAACCACTGGATCGGCGGCAAGACCGTCGAAGGCGCGTCGGGGAACTACGGGCCGGTCACCGACCCCGCGACCGGCGCGGTCACCACCAACGTGGCGTTCGCCTCCGTCGAGGAGGTCGACGCCGCCGTAGCCGCCGCCAAGGACGCGTTCCAGACCTGGGGCACCTCCTCGCTCGCCAAGCGCACCACCATCCTGTTCCGCTTCCGGGCCCTGCTGGAGGCGAACCGGGACGCGATCGCCGAGCTGATCACCGCCGAGCACGGCAAGGTGCACTCCGACGCGCTCGGCGAGGTCGCGCGCGGTCTGGAGATCGTGGACCTGGCGTGCGGGATCACCGTGCAGCTCAAGGGCGAGCTGTCCACCGAGGTCGCCAGCCGCGTGGACGTGGCGTCCATCCGCCAGCCGCTCGGTGTCGTCGCGGGCATCACGCCGTTCAACTTCCCGGCCATGGTGCCGATGTGGATGTTCCCGATCGCCATCGCGACCGGCAACACCTTCGTGCTCAAGCCGTCCGAGAAGGACCCGTCGGCCTCCATCAAGATCGCCGAGCTGCTCGCCGAGGCCGGTCTGCCCGACGGCGTCTTCAACGTCGTCCAGGGCGACAAGGTGGCCGTCGACCGCCTCCTGGAGCACCCGGACGTCAAGGCGGTCTCCTTCGTCGGCTCGACCCCGATCGCCCGCTACATCCACACCACCGCCTCCGCCAACGGCAAGCGCGTGCAGGCCCTGGGCGGCGCCAAGAACCACATGCTGGTCCTTCCGGACGCCGACCTGGACGCGGCCGCCGACGCCGCCGTCTCCGCCGCCTACGGCTCGGCCGGCGAGCGCTGCATGGCGATCTCCGCGGTCGTGGCCGTCGGTGCGATCGGCGACGAGCTGGTCGAGAAGATCCGCGAGCGCGCCGAGAAGATCAAGATCGGTCCGGGCAACGACCCGACCTCCGAGATGGGCCCGCTGATCACCAAGGTCCACCGCGACAAGGTCGCCTCCTACGTCGAGGGCGCCGCCGCCGAGGGCTGCGAGGTCGTCCTGGACGGCACAGGCCACACCGTGGAGGGCTTCGAGGACGGCCACTGGATCGGCATCTCGCTCCTCGACAAGGTCCCCACCACCGCCAAGGCGTACCAGGACGAGATCTTCGGCCCGGTCCTGACCGTGCTGCGCGTCGACACCTACGAGGAGGGCCTGGCGCTCATCAACGCCTCGCCCTTCGGCAACGGCACCGCCATCTTCACCCGGGACGGCGGCGCCGCCCGCCGCTTCCAGCTGGAGGTCGAGGCCGGCATGGTCGGCGTGAACGTCCCGATGCCGGTCCCGGTCGGCTACCACTCCTTCGGTGGCTGGAAGGACTCGCTCTTCGGCGACCACCACATCTACGGCAACGACGGCACGCACTTCTACACCCGCGGCAAGGTCGTCACCACCCGCTGGCCCGACCCGGCCGACGCCCCGGCGGGCGTGGACCTGGGCTTCCCGCGCAACCACTGAGCACCCCGACGGGGCCGTCCGCATGGCGGACGGCCCCGTTTTTTTGTGTCCGTGCGCTGCGGTTCCCGTACTCCCCAAATCGCGGATTTCTTCACGGCGAACTGTTGAATCCGCCATCCCGACCGGTTCTTCACTGCGGATTTCGCAGCAAGTCATCTATTGACGGGTCGGTTTTCGTCGGGGTTGCATGCAGCACCATGACCGACACCCTCCGCCCTGCCGACAACGCCGTCCCAGAGGCGCTGGAGCACGGCCACGCCAAGCTCAACCGTTCCATCGGCGTGGTCGGCGGCACCCTCCTGACGCTGTCCTGCGTGACCCCGGCCTCCACGCTCTTCGTGGTCGTCCCCGACCTCTTCGGATCGCTCGGCACCGCCACCGCCCTGACCATCGCCATCGGCTCCCTGCTCTGCATCGCCGTGGCCTTCTGCTACTCGGAGCTGGGCACCCTCATCCCCAGCGCGGGCGGCGAGTACGCGATGGTCTCGACGCTGGCGGGACGACTCGCGGGCTGGCTCGTCTTCGTCCTCTCCCTCCTGGTCGTCATGATCGTCCCGCCGGTGATCGCGATGGGCACGGCGGACTACCTGGCCCCCGTGATCCACCTGGACCCCTCCCTGGCGGGCGCCGGCGTCATGCTCCTGGCCACCCTCGCCGGCCTCCTCGACCTGCGCGCCAACGCGTGGATCACGGGCATCTTCCTCGTCCTGGAGGTGATCGCGGCCGCGGTCGTGGCGCTCCTGGGCTTCACCCACGCCCAACGCGGACCGAGCAGCCTGGTGTCGATGCAGGTGGCGGGCGCGAACGGCGGCACGGACACGGTGACGGCCATGCTGGTGATCTCCGGCCTCGCGATCGCCCTCTTCGTCACCCAGGGCTTCTCGACGGCCGTCTACCTCTCCGAGGAACTGGAGAACCCCCGCCGCAACGTGGCCCGCACGGTCCTGGCCACCCTCGCCATCTCCACCGTGATCATCCTGGTCCCGGTGGCCGCGATCACCATGGGCGCCTCCGACCTGACCGCACTGACCGGCGGCGACATCAGCACCATGGTCACCGCCTGGTCCAACTCCGCGGTCGGCACCTTCGTCAGCCTGTGCGTCGCCCTCGCGATCATCAACGCCGGCATCGTCATGGTCATCCAGAACTCCCGGGTCCTGTTCGCCTCGGCACGGGACAAGGCCTGGCCGGCCCCGGTCAACACGGTCTTCTCCAAGCTCGGCCGCTTCGGCAGCCCCTGGGTCGCCACCCTCGCGGTCGGCATCCCGGGCGCGGCCCTGTGCTTCGTGAACCTGGACACGCTGTACGGCGTCACGGGCGTCTCGGTGACGGGCATGTACCTGCTGGTGGCGATCGCGGCCCTTCTCTCCCGCCGCACCCACCACAAGCACACCCCGGCCTGGCGCATGCCCCTCTGGCCGGCAGTGCCGATCCTCCTGATAGCGGTACTGGCCTACATCCTGACCCAGCAGGAGACGCAGTACCTGCTGTGGACGGGCGGAATCACAGCAGCGGCGACCCTGTACTGGGCGCTGTACCTCCACCCCCGAAGGGAAACAAGGTGGCTCGTATCGATTCCGAGCGAGTAGCCCCACCCAGGGGCGCGGGCTGTATCGATGTGCGGCTCCGCCGCGTGGGCGCGACCGGCCACGACGAAACCCGCACCCGGCATCCGAACGGCTGAGACCGAGCTCGTAGCCGTACCGCACCCGCTGTACACGACGAACCCCCATCCACCCCCAGGATGGCCCGCAGTTCAGCCCTCAGTCGATAAGTGACCGACAGCTTCACCCCGTACCGTTGACGCATGGATCTTCGACGCCTCCGGAGGCCGCGGTGGGTCGCCGCCGCGGCCTCCGTCG
This sequence comes from Streptomyces sp. SAI-135, assembly GCF_029893805.1. NCBI lineage: Bacteria > Bacillati > Actinomycetota > Actinomycetes > Kitasatosporales > Streptomycetaceae > Streptomyces > Streptomyces sp. SAI-135. The sequence continues at coordinate 3,505,889 of NZ_JARXYP010000002.1, read as the reverse complement.
TCGTGCTCGCCGCCGCCGGGACCTGGACGGCCGCCGCCTCCGACGACCCACCCCCGGTGCACCGCGCGGACCAGATCATGGCGATCGACGGCGTCCGCATCGACACCTCGTACTTCACGACGAACGGCGCCGACCGGCGCCCCGCGGTCCTCCTCGGCCACGGCTTCGGCGGCAGCAAGGCCGACGTACGGGAACAGGCCGAGGACCTCGCGAGAGACGGCTACGCGGTCCTGACCTGGTCGGCGAGAGGCTTCGGCAGGTCGACGGGCAAGGTCGGCCTCAACGACCCCGATGCCGAGGTCAAGGACGTCAGCAAGCTGATCGACTGGCTGGCGAGGCAGCCCCAGGTCCAGCTCGACAAGCCCGGCGACCCCAGGGTCGGCATGGCGGGCGCGAGCTACGGCGGCGCGATCTCCCTCCTCGCCGCCGGTCACGACCGGCGCGTGGACGCGATCGCCCCGTCGATCACGTACTGGAACCTCTCGGACGCCCTCTTCCCGAACGGCGTCTTCAAGAAGCTGTGGGCCGGCATCTTCGTCAACTCCGCGGGCGGCTGCGAGAAGTTCGAGCCGCAGATCTGCGCGATGTACCAGCGGGTCGCCCAGTCCGGCGTCCCGGACGCACAGGCCGTGAAGATGCTGGAGGAGCGCTCCCCCTCGGCCGTCGCCCAGGACATCGAGGTCCCCACCCTCCTCGTCCAGGGCCAGACGGACTCCCTGTTCCCCCTCGGCCAGGCCGACCAGGCAGCGAAGGCGATCCGCGCCAACGGCGCCCCCGTGGACGTCGACTGGATCGCGGGCGGCCATGACGGCGGCGACCTGGAGACGAGCCGGGTCCGGGCCCGCGTGGCCGACTGGTTCGACCGCTACCTCAAGGACGAGAAGTCCGCCGACACCGGCCCCGCCTTCCGCGTCACCCGCACCCTCGGCACCGACACCGGTGACGGCGAGACCCGCCTGACCGGTGTCACCGCCGACACCTACCCCGGCCTGGAGGGCGACGACCACAGGATCGCCCTGACCGGCCGCGCACAGGACTTCACCAACCCGGCCGGCGCCAGCCCGCCCGCCGTCTCGGCCCTCCCCGGCCTCGGCGCCGGCGGCCTCTCCCAGCTCTCCTCCCTCGGCGTCGGCGTCTCCCTCGACTTCCCGGGCCAGTACGCCGCCTTCGAGTCGGCCCCGGTCGAGGACGACCTCCGCATCACCGGCTCGCCCACGGTCACCGTCCACGTGCGGTCGACGACCGACGACGCCGTCCTCTTCGCCAAGCTGTACGACGTGGGCGGGAGGGATCAGCAGACGCTGCCCTCCCAACTCGTCGAGCCGATCAGGGTCGAGGGCGCGAAGGCCGGCAAGGACGTCACGATCACCCTCCCGGCGATCGACCACGAGATCGACGACGGCCACCGCCTGCGCCTGGTCCTCGCCTCCACCGACCTCGGCTACGCCTCCCCGACCACGCCGGCGACGTACACCGTCTCCCTGAAGGGCGACCTGAACGTCCCCGAGCCCCTCGGCGAGAAGAACACCCAGGCTCCCCTGCCCGCCTGGGTGTGGTGGCTGCCGCTGGCCGGCGCGGTGCTCGCCCTGGTCCTCGTGGTGACGGGCCGCCGCCGTACGACCGCCCCCGCGGCCCCCGAACCGGAGCTGACCGAAGTCCCCCTGCAGATAACCGACCTGAGCAAGCGGTACGCCAGGTCGGCGGACCGGTACGCGGTCCGCGACCTGTCCTTCCGCGTCGAGAAGGGCCAGGTCCTCGGCCTGCTCGGCCCGAACGGCGCGGGCAAGACGACCACCCTGCGCATGCTGATGGGCCTGATCAGGCCGGACGGCGGCGAGGTCCGCGTCTTCGGCCACGCCATCGCGCCCGGCGCCCCGGTGCTCTCCCGTGTCGGTGCCTTCGTCGAGGGCGCGGGCTTCCTCCCGCACCTGTCGGGCCGGGAGAACCTGGAGCTGTACTGGCAGGCCACCGGCCGGCCGCCCGAGGACGCCCACATGGAAGAGGCGCTGGAGATCGCCGGACTCGGCGACGCGCTGTCCCGCGCGGTCCGCACCTACTCCCAGGGCATGCGCCAGCGCCTGGCCATCGCCCAGGCCATGCTGGGCCTGCCGGACCTGCTCATCCTCGACGAACCCACCAACGGCCTCGACCCGCCGCAGATCCGCGAGATGCGCGAGGTGATGATCCGCTACGCGGCGGCCGGACGCACGGTCATCGTCTCCAGCCACCTCCTGTCGGAGGTCGAGCAGTCCTGCACCCACCTCGTGGTCATGGACCACGGCAAGCTGGTCCAGGCGGGCCCGGTCGGCGAGATCGTCGGCTCCGGCGACACCCTCCTGGTCGGCACGGCCGTACCGGTCGAGGAGCCCGTGGCCGAGAAGGTGGCGGCCCTGCCGGGCGTGGCCTCGGCGGTCACCACCGACGACGGCCTCCTCGTACGCCTCGACGCGGACGGCAGCGCGGCCCGCCTGGTCGCCGAACTCGTCCGGCTGGAGGTCCCCGTGGAGTCGGTGGGCCCCCACCGCCGCCTGGAGGACGCCTTCCTCACCCTGATCGGAGACTCCGCATGAGCAGCACGCTGACCGAGCGCGCGGAGGTCGCCGACGGCTACCGCGCGGGCCGTACGCTGCCGGTCCGGGTGGAGCTGGTACGGCAGTTGAAGCGCCGCCGCACCCTCGTCATGTTCGGCATCCTGGTCGCCCTGCCCTTCGTCCTGCTGATCGCCTTCCAGGTGGGCGGCGGGCCGGGCTCGGGCAACACCCGCGTCAACCTGATGGACACGGCGACGGTGTCCGGGGCGAACTTCGCCGCGGTGAACCTCTTCGCGAGCGCGGGCTTCCTGCTGGTCGTGCCGGTCGCGCTGTTCTGCGGGGACACGGTCGCCTCGGAGGCGAGCTGGTCCTCCCCTGCGCTATCTGCTCGCGGCCCCCGTGCCGAGGGCCCGCCTGCTGTGGTCCAAGCTCGTCGTCGGCCTGCTGCTCAGTCTGGCCGCGATGCTCCTGCTCCCGCTGGTCGCCCTCGCGGTCGGCACGGCCGCCTACGGCTGGGGCCCGCTCCAGCTCCCCACCGGCGGCGCGCTGGAGGCGGGCACCGCGGCCCAGCGCCTGCTGATCACGGTGGCGTACATCTTCGTCTCCCAGCTCGTCACCGCCGCCCTCGCGTTCTGGCTCTCCACCCGCACCGACGCCCCGCTCGGCGCGGTCGGCGGCGCGGTCGGCCTGACCATCGTCGGCAATGTGCTGGACCAGGTGACGGCCCTCGGCGACTGGCGGGACTTCCTCCCCTCGCACTGGCAGTACGCCTGGCTGGACGCCGTACAGCCGAAGCTGCAGTGGTCCGACATGATCCAGGGCACCTCCCTGTCGATAACGCTCGCCCTGGTGCTGTTCGCCCTGGCCTTCCGGGGTTTCGCCCGCAAGGACGTGGTCTCCTAGGTCAACGGAAGATCTCCCACCGGTCTCGACAGGCCGTCTTCGTGCCCCCTTCGATACCCATCCGCAACGCCCCGTGGCGCACGTTCCGGACCCACGGCCCGTCACAGTCGCAGAAGCCGACGTCAACAGGCCCAGGGGGTACGGACGATGGAGCGACAGCGGACACGACGGGTGATGCTCGCCCTCACACTGGCGGGCGGCCTGCTGCTCACCGGTTGCGGCGGCAGCGACGACACGGGCGACAGCAGCGCGGAAGGGGCGAAGGGCGGCTCGTACGACTCGGGCTTCCCGGCCCCGGACCGGCCCGAGGGCGAACAGAACTCCGACGGGTCCCGCGGCGACCACGTCACCCCGTCCCCCGACCACCTCTCCACCTTCGCCCTCGACGTCGACACCGCCTCCTACGGCTACGCCCGCCGCACCCTCGCCGAGGGCCGCCGCCCCGACCCCTCGACCATCCGCCCCGAGGAGTTCGTCAACAGCTTCCGCCAGGACTACGACCGCCCCGACGGCAACGGCTTCACGGTCACCGTCGACGGCGCCCGCACCGACCGGGACGGCTGGTCCCTGGTCCGGGTGGGCCTGGCCACGAGGAGCGCCGCCGAGGAGTCGGAGCGCCCGCCGGCCGCCCTCACCTTCGTCATCGACATCTCCGGCTCCATGGCCGAACCCGGCCGCCTGGACCTCGCCCAGCGGTCCCTCGACACCATGACGGAACGGCTGCGCGACGACGACTCGGTCGCCCTCGTCACCTTCAGCGACCGGGCCGAGACGGTCCTGCCCATGACCCGCCTCGGCGACCACCGCGACCGCGTCCACGAGGCGATCGACAGCCTGGAGCCGACGTACTCCACGAACCTCGGCGCGGGAGTCGAGACCGGCTACGAGACCGCGGTGGCGGGCCTGCGCGAGGGCGCCACCAACCGGGTCGTCCTCGTCTCCGACGCCCTCGCCAACGACGGCGAGACCGACCCCGACGCCATCCTCGACCGCATCGACGGCGCCCGCCGCGAGCACGGCATCACCCTCTTCGGCATCGGCGTCGGCAGCGACTACGGCGACGCCCTCATGGAACGCCTCGCCGACAAGGGCGACGGCCACACCGTCTACGTCTCCGGCGACGACGCCGAGAAGGTCTTCTGCGAACAGCTCCCGCGGAACATCGACCTGACCGCCCGCGACGCCAAGGCCCAGGTCGCCTTCGACCCGGAGACCGTCGCCTCCTTCCGCCTCGTCGGCTACGACAACCGCCGCGTCGCCGACGACGACTTCCGCGACGACCGCGTGGACGGCGGCGAGGTCGGCCCCGGCCACACCGTCACCGCGCTCTACGCGGTCCGCACCAGGCCCGGCGCCGACGGCCGGCTCGCCACGGCCACCGTCCGCTGGCAGGACCCGAGGACCCGGGCCCCGCACGAGAAGTCGGCCCAGCTGGAGACCTTCGACGACTCGCTGCGGGACGCGAACCCCCGCTTCCAGGTCGACGCGGTGGCCGCCTACTTCGCCGACGCCCTGCGGGACGGTTACGCGGAGGACCGGCTGCCGGGACGCCCCTCGATGCGCGAACTGGCCGACTGGGCGGACGACTTGGGGGACCGCACCGAGGACACCGCGGTACGGCAGCTCGCCGACACCATCCGCCGGGCCCGGCACCTCGCGGACTGACGCCGGACCCATTGACCTTTTCTTACTTGAGAGTAAGTTAGCGGCCCAGTCGGAGCCGACCGGGGAGCCACCATGGGCGTACGCAAAGACCTGAAGAGGGCGAAACACCTGGCGGGCCGGACCAGGGTCGAGATCGTCAAGGACGAGAACGGCGTCGTACGGGAGGCCCGCACACCGACCCTCGCCCCGCCCCCGACCACGGGCAGCATCGCCGACCTCCCCTACACCAACGCGGCCGAGGCCCCCGACACGGTGGTCCTGCACCGCCGGGACGGGACGGACTGGCGTCCGGTCACCGCCCGGCAGTTCGCCGACGAGGTCACCGCCGTGGCCAAGGGGCTGATCGCCGAGGGGCTCGAACCGGGCGGCCGGGTCGCGGTGATGTCCCGCACCCGCTACGAGTGGACCGTCCTGGACTTCGCCGTCTGGGCGGCCGGCGGCCAGACGGTCCCCGTCTACGCCACCTCCTCGGCCCAGCAGGTGGAGTGGATCGTCCGGGACTCCGGGGCGCGCCACTTCTTCGTGGAGACCGACGACAACCTGAGGACCGCGACCGCCGCCGACCACCCCTCGCCCGACCTGGTGCGGTACTTCCAGATCGACAGCCACGACCTGGCCGCCCTCAGGGCCAAGGGGCTCGACGTCCCCGACGAGGAGGTCACCAAGCGCCGCTCGGCCCTGACCCCCGACACCATCGCCACGATCTGCTACACCTCCGGCACCACCGGCCGCCCCAAGGGCTGCGTCCTCACCCACGCCAACCTGCACGCCGAGGCCGCCAACACCGTCGAACTGCTCCACCCCATCTTCAAGGAGGTCACCGACCAGACCGCCTCCACCCTGCTCTTCCTCCCGCTCGCCCACATCATGGGCCGCACCCTCCAGATCGCGTGTCTGATGGCCCGCATCGAGATCGGCCACTGCCCGAGCATCAAGCCCGACGAACTGCGGCCCGCGCTCAAGGAGTTCCGCCCGACCTTCCTGGTCGGCGTGCCGTACCTCTTCGAGAAGATCCACGCCACCGGCCGCGCCACCGCCGAGAAGATGGGCCGCGCCGCCTCCTTCGACCGGGCCCACCGCATCGGCGTCCGCTTCGGCGAGGCGTACCTGGACAAGTTCCTCGGCCGCGGCAAGGGGCCGGGCCCCGGCCTCTACGCCGCCTGGGGCCTGTACGACCTGCTGGTCTACCGCCGTATCCGCAAGGAGCTCGGCGGCCGCATGCGCTACGCCATCAGCGGCGGCTCACCCCTGGACCGCGAACTCAACCTGTTCTTCTCCGCCGCCGGGATCATCATCTACGAGGGCTACGGCCTCACCGAGACCAGCGCCGCCGCCACCATCGTCCCGCCCCTGGCCCCTCGCCCCGGCACGGTCGGGCAGCCCGTTCCCGGCACCGCGATCCGCATCGCCGAGGACGGCGAGGTCCTGGTCAAGGGCGGGGTCGTCTTCGGTGCCTACTGGAACAACCCCGAGGCCACCGACGCCGTCCTGAAGGACGAGTGGTTCGCCACCGGCGACCTCGGCGCCCTCGACGAGGACGGCTACCTCACCATCACCGGCCGCAAGAAGGACCTCCTCGTCACCTCCGGCGGCAAGAACGTCTCCCCGGCCGTCCTGGAGGACCGCCTGCGCAGCCAGGCCCCCGTCGGCCAGTGCCTGGTCGTCGGCGACAACCGCCCCTTCGTCGCCGCCCTGATCACCCTCGACCCGGAGGCGATGGCCCACTGGCTGTCGGTGCGCGGGCTGCCCGCCGACACCCCGCACTCGGAGCTCGTCGAGGACGAACGGCTGCGCGCCGACATCCAAAGGGCCGTCGACCACGCCAACGCGGCCGTCTCCCGCGCCGAGTCGATCCGCGCCTTCCGGCTGGTCGAGGGGGAGTTCACCGAGGACAACGGCATGCTCACGCCGTCCCTGAAGCTCAAGCGGCACGTGGTGACGACGGCCTACGCGCAGGAGATCGAGGCGCTGTACCGGCGCTGACACGCCGAAGGGGCCGCCGAGATGCTCGGCGGCCCCTTCGGCCTCGACCGGGAGACCGGGATCAGCGACCCGACTCCTCGGCGGTGGACAGGATCGACACGTCCTCCAGCAGGTGGGCGAGCGCGCCGTCCCGCTTGGCCTGGGTCGAGTTCTCGGCACACTGCTGGGTCTGCTGGTCCGACAGGATCGGCACGTCCTGGACGTTGACGACCTGGAGCACACCGATGGGCAGGTCGCTGACGGCGATGCAGGGCTTGTTGAAGGACCCCTGGATCAGCGCCATCTGCGGGCTCATGTTCCCGTGGGTGCTGGAGTTGCCGAAACTCTGCCACGAGCCGTTGCCGTTCGACGCGGTCGGCCCCTGGTCATTGCCGATCGCGAGGGCCTGCGGAGCCGCTGCGGCGGAGGCACCCATGGCGGACGCGGCGATCGCCGCGGTGGCAACAAACTTCTTGATCACTGGCCAGTCCTTTCTGAGGAAGCCCCGTGGACCGGAGCGTTCTGGCTAACTGCGCGCCCGCGACGAGGTTTCTCCCGTTCACTCCGACGGCCGATACCGGGAGGGGCCGAGAACCCCCTGGGAACCCGGTGCCGGCCGGGCCTCAGGTGACACCGATAGGGCCAATGGAGTGAACGCCCGCAACCATTCCTCACGTGCCGGGTTGATGTGGCCGTAGGGCATTGTGTCGCTACGAGGAAAGGAACGCGAAGTGCTTAAGAAGGCAATGGCCGCCGCGGCGGCCGCCGCTTCTGTCGTCGGAATGTCGGTGGCGGCAGCTCCGACGGCGCTTGCCATCGGCAACGACAACGGACCGACCGTGCAGAACGGTAACGGCGCCACGTCGTCGTTCGGCAATTCGGCGACCAAGGGTGACATGAGCCCCCAGCTCTCGCTGGTCCAGGGCACGCTCAACAAGCCGTGCCTCGGCCTGAGCGACACCAACGTCGGCGTCCTGCAGATCGTCAACGTCCAGGACGTCCCGATCCTGTCGGACCAGCTCACCCAGCAGTGCAGCGACAACTCCACCCAGTCCAAGCGGGACGGCGCCCTGTCGCACGTTCTCGAGGACCTGTCGGTTCTGTCGGCCGCCACCGAGGACTAAGGCGCATCCGAACGACCGACCGGGCGGCCCGCGGCACTGTCTGCGGGCCGTCCGGGTTTTTTGTGTGGCCTTTTCCCGCGCGGTCGAGGGGGAAATGAGTGACGGCACAGGGCAATCGAGTGAATTGTCGCGCGCCACGCGTTCGGTAGTTTCTCCTTCGGCTATCCCTCGTTCTACAGCCTGCAGGTCATGGCGCGAGCCGCTCCGTCTGTGCTCGCTCGGTCAGACGCCGACAAAGGGGCATGACCGCAGAGAAGGGAAATCTCATGAAGAAGACCGCCGCTGTCGCCGCGGGCGTGATCATGGCCTTCGGCGTGGCCGCCCCGGCCTTCGCGGACGCCGGAGCCCAGGGCGCCGCCATCGGTTCCCCGGGTGTCCTCTCCGGCAACGTGGTCCAGGTGCCGATCCACGTTCCGATCAACGTGTGCGGCAACACCGTCAACGTCATCGGTGCGCTGAACCCCGCGTTCGGCAACCACTGCGTGAACGACTGACCACGTAACGCCTCAGCCGTACCGGCTGTCTTGGCCGGCCCTGGACCGCTCGACTCCGTCCGGGGCCGGCTTTTCCCACTTCTACAAGCAGGAAGACAACGAGATTGCGACAGACCCTGAGTAGGGGAATGGTCGCGGCCGCCGCCGCGACAAGCATTCTGTCCCTGTGCAGCAGCCCTGTTCTCGCCGACACGCGCACGAGCGGGGTCGCCACGGATTCGCCCGGCGTTCTGTCCGGCGACAGCGTGGCGGCGCCCGTCGAGGTGCCGGTCAACGCCTGCGGCGACTCCGTCGACGTGGCCGCCGCGCTCAATCCGGCGTTCGGCAACTCCTGTGCCGTTCAGCCGGGTTCGGGCAAACACCGCGTACCCGGCACGCCGCGCGGTCACGCCGACGCGGGTTACGGAGACGACTCCGGGCATGAGGGGGACGGCGGGTACGGGGACGACTCCGGGCAGGAGGAGGGCGGTGGCTACGGCGACCACACGCCTCCGCCGGGCGGCCACACGCCGCCTCCCGGTGGCCACCACACGCCTCCGCCTGGTGGCGGGGAGCACACGCCGCCTCCTGGCGGGGAGCACACGCCCCCGCCCGGTGGCCACCACACCCCGCCCCCCGGTGGGGAGCACACGCCTCCTCCCGGTGGGGAGCACACCCCGCCTCCTGGCGGCGGGCACACGCCTCCGCCTGGTGGGGAGCACACGCCTCCTCCCGGTGGGGAGCACACCCCGCCTCCTGGCGGCGGGCACACGCCTCCGCCTGGTGGGGAGCACACGCCGCCCCCCGGTGGCGGGCACACGCCTCCTCCCGGTGGTGGTCATACGCCGCCCCCTGGTGGGGAGCACACGCCACCCCCCGGTGGGCACCACACGCCCCCGCCCGAGCTGCCCCACACCGGTGCCGAGGCCATGCTGGCCGCTTCCGGTGCCAGTGCCGCGATGATCGTGGGCGGGGTCGTTCTGTACCGCCGGGGCCGGGCCGCCTCCCGCCGATAGCGCGCCGGGTGCCGGACAGCGAACGTCCGGCACCCGCGCCCCGGTCCAAGGCGGGCCGTCAGCCGCGCGCACCCGCCGGCGCCCCGCTGCGCCCCCGCCTCCCCGGCGCCGGAACCACCGCACCCACGCCCCCGTCCCGCAGCCGACGCCGTACTCCCCGTACCAGCGTCCCCGCCGTGTAGCCCGCCCCCTGCACGAACCGCATCGCCGGGCCGAACTCCGGTGCGGTGATCAGGCCGGCCAGGAAGAGACCGGCGTGCGAGGACTCGAAGGCCGGACTCACCCGCGGTGAACCGGCCGCCGTCGTCGTGAGGGCAGCGCGCAGTTCGGGGGAGAGGAGGGTCAGACGGTCACAGGTGGCCGTGAACCCCGTAGCCGCGATGACGTGGTCGGTCTCCAGGACCGTGACGGCCCCGGCCTCCTCGCCACCGGTCCGGCGGACCACCTCCAGCCGCACCCCGGTCCCGTCACCCACCGACCGTGCCGACGCGACCTCGTGACCGGGCAGGACCTGCACCACCCCCTCGACCCGGTCCCGCACCCACCACGCGCCCGCCGGGCCGAGCGCCGTCGAGGTGACGCGGGTGCGGGTCGATTCCGGGAGGCGGTGGAAGAGACCGGGGCGTTCGGCGTAGAACCAGTTGCGCCAGCCGCAGCCCAGGCCGCTGTGCGGGGCGCGGGCCGACTGCCACCAGGGGCGTTCCCAGGGAGGTGGCACGTCGTTCCAGGACAGGTGGCCGGAACGCACCAGCACCCTGACCCGCGTGCCCTGTTCGGCGAGCAGTGCCGCCGTCTCCAGCGCCGCCTGGCCGCCCCCGACGACCGTCACGTCCCGGCCGCGGAAGCGGGAGAGGTCGTGGTGGTGGCTGCTGTGCGAGACGAGGGACGGGGGCAGGTCGCGCAGGGCCGTCGGGATCTCGACGAAGGGGATCACACCGACCGCCAGGGCGACCGTACGGGCGTGCACGACCTGTCCGTCCTCCGTGACCGCCTCGAAGCCGCCGGGGCAGGGGGACACCCGGGTCACCGTGCGTTCGTCGACCTCGGGGACGCAGTTGCGGGCGAACCACAGGCCGTACTCGGCGAACGTCTCCACCGGGATCGGCTCCCCGTGCCGGGCGCCGACCCGCCGGTCCGCGCAGTACCGGTCCAGCCGCCAACGGCCTTCCGGATCGGAGAGGTTGGAGGCCCATGGCTCCGACTTGAGGAACATGCCCCGGGGCATGTGGTCGCGCCAGGACGCCATGGGCCGGCCGAGGACACGCAGCCCGAGCCCGGCGGCCGCGGCGTGGGAGGCGACGGACAGGCCGTAGGGTCCGGCGCCCACCACCAGCAGGTCGTACATCAGCAACTGCTCGCCTTCTCGTCCCGGACGCCGTCGGACGCGTCGTCGCCGGACAGGTCGTGGGGGAGGTTGTGGAGGGGGTCCTGGAGCAGGGCGCGGGGCGACCCGGTGGAAAGGGCGGTGCCGGAGGCGCGGGCCAGCAGCCGGCACCGCACATGGCGTGCCCACAGGCCCCACATGGCCCGTCCGGGCCCCCGGTCGTCCCGCGCGTTCCAGGCCAGTTCGCGCCCGGCGGGAGGGGCGGGCCGCAGCGCGGTGAGCGGGGCGTAGTTCTCGACCACGAACTCCCGCCCCGGCAGCGGCGCCCCGTCCGGCAGCGGACGGTGGGTCAGGTCGAGGTGCAGTGCGCGTACGACGTCCAGCCCGGCGGTGTCGGTGAAGAGCCGGAACTGCGCCCCGGGACGCGGGTTGAAGTCGAGCAGGTGGTAGCGCCCCGTCGTGCCGCAGCGGCGGAAGTCGAGGTCGAAGATGCCGCGGTAGCCCAGTTCCGTCGCCAACCGCTCGGCGAGCAGCTGCACCTGCGGATTGGGGGCCCAGCGGCCGACCGCCGTCAGCCCGGCCCCGCGCGGCCAGGCCCGTGTCTTGACGCCGGGCCCGCCGCCGCACACGGTCCCGGACCGGTCGGCGTACCCGTGGAAGAACCAGTCCCGTTCGGGGCCCGGAGGCAGGAAGGCCTGAAGCAGCAGGCGGCTGCCGGCCTCCCCGCTCCGCAGGTACAGGTCCCGCGCCTCCTGCGCCGAGCGGACCACGACCGTGCTGCGCAGCCCGGTCCCCGGGGGCACGAGCCAGGGCCGGCTCCACTTGGCGATCACCGGGAGGCCCAGTCCCCGGGCGGCGCTCACGGCGTGGTCCGCGCTCTCCGGGACGACCGTCCGCGGATGGGGCACGCCCGCCGCCGCGCACACCTCGGCCAGCTCCGCCTTGTCGGCCACGCGTTCGGGCAGGGCGCCGGGCTGCTGGGGCAGCAGATACGCGGGGGCCAGTTCCTCGCGCAGCCGGCCCACCGCGATGCCGCTCGCGTCGTCCATCGGGATCAGTACGGCCGGACGCGCGACGCCGGTCGCGATCCGGCGCAGCGCGACAGCGATGTCACCGAGGGAGGCGCCGGGCGGCGGCGGGGGGTGGATCTGGCGTACGAAACGGGATGCCCGTACGGGACTTCCGGCGGAGTCCGCGACGAGATGGACCTGGACCCCGGCCCTGCCGAGTGAGCGCACGGCCCCCAGCGTTCCGTGGTGAAAGGGGTTCCGGTCGATCCGCAACAGGATGGCGGGGACACGGGTGTCGAGCAGCGACACGGGCATTTCCTTCGGGTGGTTTCACTCGGGCGGGCGATCGGTGCACTCGAAAGCCGTAACCACGGTGGCGTTGGTCATATGGACGTGACTGAGTGTCAGTTATCGGAGAGAAAGGAGCAGGCATGTCCTCACAGCAGCGAGGGGCCCGTTCCCGACGACTGGCGGTCACCCTGGCGGCGGTCGCCGCGTCGGTCGTCCTGGCGTCGGGTCCCGGTTTCGCCGCGGGGACGGCGCGGGTCGCCGATCCGCCCGCTCCGACGCCCACGGTCGCCCCGCCGGTCCCGGCGCCGACGGTCACCCCGCCGATGCCGACGATCCCGCCGGTCCCGGACCCGCCGGCGCAGCACGTTCCCGCCTTCGGCGCCTACCTCGACTACGGCCCCCGCGGTGTGGCCCGGATCGCCGAGCTCAGTCACTGGCTGGGCGGTGCCGAGCTGCGCGTCGGGCACACCTATCTGCCCGGCGACCGCTGGAGCAACATCGAGGGCCGGTACGGCTTCCTCGACGTGTGGGCGGACTGGCGCACCCGGCAGGCCGACCGGCTGCTGGTCCTCAACGTGCCCATGATGGAGCGCAACGAGGAGAACGTCTCCGACTCCGAGGTGCGGTCGCTGCTGCGCCGGGCCGCCGCCGGGGAGTACGACCGCCACTTCCGCGCACTCGCCGAGCGGCTCGTCGAGCTGAAGGTGCCGGACACCGTGCTGGTCCTCGGCTGGGAGATGAACGGCACCACGTACACCCACCGCTGCGGGCCCGACCCGGAGGCGTGGAAGACGTACTGGAAGAGGGTCGTCACCACGATGCGTGCGGTGCCGGGCCAGAAGTTCCGCTTCGACTTCGCTCCGAGCCGTGGCCGGGACGCCGTTCCCTGGACGCAGTGCTACCCCGGGGACGACACGGTCGACATCATCGGGATGGACTCGTACGACCAGCCGAGCGGACTGTCGTTCGAGCAGCAGGTGAAGGAGCCGTACGGCCTCCAGGCCCAGGTCGACTTCGCGAAGGCCCACGGGAAGCCCATCTCCTATCCGGAATGGGGTCTCTTCCGCAACGGTGACAACTCCGCGTACATGCGGGGCATGCTCGCGTGGATGGACACGCACAAGCCGCTGTACAACACGCTGACGGACTACTGTCCGCACGGTGTCTGGCAGTGCGCCGACAACCCCAGGTCCGCGCAGGTCTACCGGGCCGCGCTCTTCGGCCGCACCGACAACCCGACCCCGACCCCGACTCCGACTCCGACCAAGCCCGGCGGACAGACCACCCCGACGCCACCCACGCCACCCACGCCACCCACGACGCCATCCACTCCGACCGCACCGGTCACGCCCCCGGCCAACTGCTCGCCGCTGCAACTGGGCGACTGGGTCGAGTACTGGCTCGGCGGGAAGCTGTGCCTGCGCTTCGACTGGTGGTCGCGCAGCCGGTGAACCCCAGGCGGCGGCGGGTCGGTCACGGCCCGTCGCCACCGCGCTCCCTCCACCGTCGCACCAGCTCCTTGCCCCGCCGCCGGGCGGCCACGTCGCACAGCGTCGCCGACAGCAGCGGGGCGGTGCGCCGCCGGGCCAGCAACAGCCGCTGGTTGACCACCGGTTCGGGGCGCCAGTGATGCTTGTAGGGCTCGTTGCCGCGCAGCAAACTCAGCGTGCCGCGCCCGCCGGCGCGGGTGTGCTCGGCGCACGCGTCGAGCAGCATCACCGCCACGTCCGCCTTGCTCTCCCGCAGCCGCGGATGGGCGCCGTACAGATAGCCGCCCGCCAGCCCTCGCGACAGCAGGGTGAGGTCCACGGCCACCACGTCCTCGCCGAGGCGGAACTCGGTGACCACCGCGTCCCCGGAGCGCACCATCGGCTCGACCGAGCGCACCAGGTGGTCGCAGAACCGGCTCCGCAGATGCTCCGACGTCACCTTCCGCCCCTGCCACTGGAGCCGGTGCAGCTCCAGCAGCCGCCGCAGCGCCGTGTCGACCTCCTCCGGCCGCACCGCCTGGCGCTCGACGCCGAGCGCGGTCAGCTTGCGCAGCTTGGCCCGCACCCGCTGGGCCTTCGCCGAGGGCAGCCGGGCGACCAGGTCGTCCATCGGTACGGCGGGCAGCTCCAGGCACAGCGAGTCGCTCACCCGGCGCCGCGGGCCGCGCCAGCGGTCGTAGATCCGCTCGGCCGCGCCTCCCGGCCGTACCTCACGGAAGTCGATCAGCGCGGTGCGGGCCGCCGAGGCGAGCCCCTCGGTGAGGGCGCTCACCGCCTCCTCGCCGCGCTCGTCGTCCAGCAGCACGTCCCCGTAGTCGGAGATCGCCCCGCCGAGCGGCACGAGCGTCGGCACCGGACGCCGTACCCGCATCAGGGGCGCGGCGGCGACGAGTTCGCGGCCGTCGCGGACCAGCAGCAGACGCAGCCGTCCGCGCGTTCCGTAGGACAGCCACCACGAGTGCAGCCAGGCGTGGCTCTGGAACGGGGTCGCCGCCGCGCACCTCGCGTACAACCGGCGCCATTCCGGGCCCAGTTCGGCGAACGCGGTGTCGTCGGTGACGAGTTCAACGGAGTACTTCACAGCTGCCCGTGGACGTCGGCGGCGGTGGCCGGGCCCGGCACCGACGGCGGCCGTACGGGGTCGCCCGTGTCCCGTCGGGGCCGGACCAGCAGCACAAGACCGCCGAGCAGACCGCCCGCGCTCGCCCCCACCAGACCCGTCACCGCCGGTGACGCCGAGGACGGCCCGTCGGGACGGGTGGCGCGGGCGAACTGCCGCAGCTCCACGTGGGTGTCGGCCTGGGAGTCGTTCGCGTGCCGGGTCAGCGCGCGCGAGACGGCGTTGGCCATGTCGGCGGCGAGGTCCGGGCGCGAGGAGGTCGCCGTGATCGCGACCATCGGCGCGTCCGGCGAGGTCGCCGTCTGCACGCTCGACCGCAGCGTCCGCACCGGCACGCCCGCCCACACCTGCGCGTCCCCGAGCACCGCGAGCTGGGGGGCGACCCTGCCGTAGGCCTGCGCGAAGCCCAGCGCGGTCGCGGAGTCGGACCGCTCGTCCGGCACGGCTACGACATAGCTGGTGGCCGTGTACGTCGGCGTCTTGACCAGGCCGTACGTGCCGCCGAGCAGACCGCCGGTGAGGACACCGGCAGCGAGCAGGGACCAGGCCGGCAACGACCTCGCGCGAGTGAGGGCGCGGGACGGGCTGCGGGGGCCGGTGGGGTTCTCGGTCATGAGGAACGGGCTCCGTGAGGTGACGGGGACGAGGAGTGGGCCGCCGCGTAGACGTCCATGAGCAGCGCGGCGCTGCGGGCGATGCTGTAGTGGTGGGCCGCGTCGGACGCGGTGCGCGGGAGGGGGCCCTCGGCGCGGGCCGCCGCCAGTGCCCGGGCGAACGCGTCGGGGCCGCCCGTCACCCGGCGCGCGGCCGGCGCGGAGTGCGGGGGCAGGTCCTCGACCGCGGGGCAGGCGGCGTAGCGCACGGGCAGCCCGGCGGCGAGCGCCTCCACGACGGCCAGCCCGAACGCCTCCTCGGCGCACGGCGAGGCGAGCAGATCCATCGCGGAGGTGAGCGAGGGGAGGTCGGGGCCGGGGGAGCCGTCGGGGACGCCGGGGCGTTCGCCGGTGAACAGGACGCGGTCCGCCACCCCCGCCTCGTGCGCGGTGCGCCGCAGGACGTGCTCCTCGGGCCCGCCGCCCACCAGCACCAGCCAGTAATTCTCCGGGAGCCGGGCGAGGGCGTGGATGAGCACGTCGAACCGCTTGGCCGCCGTGAGCCGGCCGATGCCGCCGACGACGTACGCGGTCTCCGGCAGCCCGAGCCGCTGCCGGGTGCGCAGCCGCCGCGCCGGGTCGAAGCGGAAGCGGGCCAGGTCGATGCCGTTGGGGACGACCTCGATCCGCGGGGCGGGCACCCCCCAGCGCCTGAGCCGGTCGGCGACCGTGGGGGAGACGGCGACGGTGGACCGGCCGAGCCGCTCGCTGGCCAGGTACAGCGCCCGCACGCCCGGGGTGAGCCTCCGCCCCTCCATCTGCGAGTCGCCCAGGGAGTGTTCGGTGGCCACGACCGCCCGGACGCCCGCGAGACGCGCGGCGAGCCGGCCGTAGACGCAGGCACGGTAGAGATGGGTGTGCACGAGGTCGTAGCCGCCCCGGCGGATGAGCCGCACCAGCCGGGGCAGGGCGGCCAGGTCGCGGTTGCCGGCCATGCCGAGGTGCGTGACCCGCACCCCGTCCGCGGCGAGCCCGTCGGCGACCGGGCCCGGGTTGGTGAGGGTGACGACCTCGCAGTCGGCGGGCAAGTGGCGCAGCAGGAGCCGCAGTTGCTGCTCGGCGCCGCCCACGCCGAGTCCGGTGATGATGTGCAGGGCCCTCATGTCACGCACCCTCCACGGGGCGCCGCCGCAGCCGGTGCAGCCGGTACTTCAGGAACAGGCGTACGGAGTCGTCGTGCTGCCCGATGTGGAGCCGGGGCAGGGCGAACGGGCCGGTGAGCGGGCCGGGGTCGATGGCGCAGGCGTAGCGGTACCCGGCGCTCCTGACGGCCTCGACGGCTCGCTGGTCGAGCGTGCCGTAGGGGTAGCAGAAGCCGTCCACCGGTGCGTCGAGCAGGTCCTCCAGCGCGGTCCGGCTCTCGACGGCCTCGGCCTTCAGCCGGAGGTCGTCCACCGTCGTCAAATCGACGTGCGTGAGCCCGTGCGAGCCGATCTCGATCCCCGCCCGGGCGGCCCGCCGGATGCCGTCGGCCGTGAGCAGCGGCTTGCGCGGGCCCAGCGGGTCCCAGGCGTTGTCGCCGCCGAGCCGGCCGGGCAGCACGAAGAGGGTGGCGCCGAAGTCCAGCCGGCGCAGCACGGGCAGGGCGTGGTCGACGAAGTCGGCGTAGCCGTCGTCGAAAGTCAGCCCCGCCAGCCTGCGGCCCTCGCCGCGCGCGCGTGCGGCCAGCAGTTCGGCCATGGACACGCCCCGCACCCCGCGCAGGGCGAGCCATCTCAGCTGCCGCTCCAGCCGGTCGGGAGTGACGGTGATGCGGTACGGGTCGTCCGGGCAGTCCGTCACCGAGTGGTACATCGCCACCCAGGGAACGGAACCGCGGCGGGGCGTCGTGCGGGAGCCTGCGGAGTCAACGGCCATGCGGGAGCCTTCGGGTGATGGTACGGGCGGCGGCCCGTACGGAACGGAGGGCGGGTGCGAAGCCCTGGGCGCCCAGGGCCAGGCCGAGCAGGACGAACACGGCGGCCACGGTCGCCGACCCCGCCAGGAGCCCCGGCAGCGGTGCCCCGGCCCGGTTCGCGACGAGCCAGCCCGCCGGCGTCGCGACCGCGGCCGCGCACACCGGCCGGATCAGCTCCGCGAGGACCTTCCGGGTGCGCACGGGAACACCGCGCGGGACGCCCCGGTACGCGGTCCCCATCCCGGCGAGCAGCAGCGACGCCGTCACGGTGATCCCGGCGGCGTTGGCGGCGGCGATCCCGGACACGCCCCAGGGACCCACCGCCCAGGCGCCGGACCACGAGGTGACGACGATGCCCGCGGCCATCGCGCAGACCGGGTACCAGGTGGGGCGGCCCGCGGAGAAGTACGAGCGGATCAGCGCGCCGACCAGGGTCTGGCCGAGCAGCCCGAGGGCGTACACGCGCATCACGCCCGCCGTGGCCGCCGTGTCCCGGGCGGTGAACGCGCCGCGCTGGAAGAGGACTTCGATGATCTGCGGGGCGCACGCGATCACCGTGGCCGCGCCGAGCAGCACCGTGCAGGCGGCCAGCGCCAGGTCCCGCTCCACGCGGGCGCGGGCCCGCTCGGTGTCGCCGTCGGCCAGGGCCCGCGCGACCACCGGGAAGGTGACCGTGCACAGCATCAGCGACAGGGTCATCGGGATCTGGGCCACCTTCTGCGCGTAGTTCAGGTGCGAGATGGCCCCGGCGGGGAGGGGTGAGGCGAGGAATCGCTCGACGAGGACCTGGGACTGCCGGCACAGCGCGAACAGCAGCACGGTGGCGACGAGCGCCAGGGTCACCGCCCGGTCCGGGGTCTCGACGGGCTCCTCTCCACGCACCGGTGATCGACGCAGCTGCCGCCACATCGCCGGGAGTTGGACCGCCACCATCAAGGCACCGCCCGCCGCGACACCCACGGCGGCCGAACGCACCCCCCAGTCGCCGCCCAGCACGAACATCGCCGCGATGATGCCGGTGTTGTACGCCACGTAGATCGCGCCCGGCATCAGGAACCGCCGGTGCGCCCGCAGCACCGCGCTGCAGTACCCGGCGAGCCCGAAGCTCAGCACACAGGTCGCGGTGAGCCGGGTGCAGTCCACGGCCAGGGCGGGGTCGGGCAGGCCCGGTGCCAGGGCCTGGACCAGGTAGGGGGCGGTGGCGACGATCAGTGCGGATGCGGCGACGAAGACCAGGACCAGACGGGGCAGGGTGGCGCCGACCAGGGAGCGGACCGGGTCACCGGGGGCGCCCTGGGCACGCCGGGCCAGGGCCAGGCTGAACGCCGGGATCAGCACGAAGGCCAGCCCGTCCTCGATGAGCAGCGTGGACGCGAACTCCGGCACGGTCCACGCCACCAGGAAGGCGTCCGTCCCGCTGCCGGCCCCGAACAACCGGGCCAGCGACTGGTCCCGCACCAGCCCGAGCAGCGCCCCGGCGACGGACAGGGCGGCGGTGACGGCGGTGGCCTTGGCGAGGAAACGGCGGGAGACGGGGGGCAGTTCGGGGGCACGGCGGACCGGCTCGGCGGCGCTGCGTGCCGGGGGGACGATCAACGGTCCACCGCTTCCGGGGCCTGCGTCGGTTCGGGCCCCGGGCCCCGGGCCCACGTCGGTCCCGGTACCGGACCCCGGGATCATGCCGGACCCGGATCCGGAGCTCACGCCGGACCCGGCCCGCGGGCCCACGCCGGTCCCGGACCCGAACCCCGGGCCCACTCCGGACCCGGACCCCGTCGATCCCGAGGGATGCGGAGGTGTCACCGTCATCGGGTCCCGGCCCCCTCGGCCGCGCCGGACCCGTCCCGCGCCGGCACGGCAGCGCTCTCGGCCCGTGCCCGCACGGCACCGCTTCCGACCAGCGCCCACCAGGCCACCACCCCGAAGCACACCGCGGTCAGCACCGTCGAGGGGCCGCCGATGTCCGCGTAGGCGAAGTCCGTCAGCTGCCACACCAGCAGTCCGCAGCCGACGAGCGCGCAGTCGAGCCCCCGCCCGGACCCGCGCGCCCGCACCAGCCCCCGCAGCCCGCACACCAGCAGCGCCAGCCAGCCGCCCGCGAGGGCGAGCAGGCCGATCAGACCCTGTTCGGCGAGCACGAGGAGGTACATGTTGTGGGGGGACAGCAGCGGCTGCCGCCGGAAGGCCGCCCCCGCGCCCTCCGTGTCGCTGCCGGCCGACAGGGCCAGCGAGGCGTGCGCGTCCCGCTGCTCGGGGAAACCCTTCAACCCCACGCCCGTCAGCGGCTGTTCGCGCCACATGCCGACGGCCGCCGCCCACATGGTGTACCGGTCGGTGACGGACTGGTCGGGTGCGTCGGTGACCTGTGTGATGCTGCTGATCCGCTCCTGCAGCTGGGCCGAACCGACCCCGAAGCCGCCCACCAGGACCACACCGACGGCGGCCACCACGGCCCCCACCGCAAGCGCCCGCCGCAGCCCGGCCAGCACCAGCTGCACCGAGCAGGTCACGGCCGTGGCGATCCACGCACCCCGGCTGAAGGACAGCGCGAGCGGCAGGAGCAGCGCGAGCACGCACCCGGCGGCGACGGCCCGCTGCCGTACGGACGCCTGTCCCAGGGCCAGTCCGAGCGCGCACACCAGACCGAAGGAGACGACGGTCGCCATCCCCATCACGTCCGCCGCCCCGAAGGTGCCGACGGCCCGGATGTCCTCCCCCTGGTAGGAAGCGCCGGTCCCGGTCGCGTACTGGTGCACGCCGAGCGCGCCCTGCCACCCGGCGAGGGCCACCAGCGACCAGGCCAG
The DNA here is from genome assembly GCF_029893805.1 of Streptomyces sp. SAI-135. Lineage (NCBI taxonomy): Bacteria > Bacillati > Actinomycetota > Actinomycetes > Kitasatosporales > Streptomycetaceae > Streptomyces > Streptomyces sp. SAI-135. The sequence goes on along the minus strand of NZ_JARXYP010000002.1, from coordinate 3,485,626 downwards.
CAGCCGGAAGTCGCGCCGGTCCCGGACCAGCATCAGCACGGCCGCCGGGACCAGTACGAAGACCTGGAGGTAGCGGCCCATGCCGGTGAGTCCGGCGGCCGGCGAGGAGGCGCCCACCGCGGCCACGGCCAGCCCCGCCACCGGCAGGCCGAGGACGACGGCCGCCGTCCGCGACAGGGGGCGCCGCCGTTCGCGCAGCAGCCGGACCACGCAGTACAGCACCACGAGGCCGGAGACCGCGTCGGCCGGACCCGCACCGCTCTCGGCGGTCGGCGACACCGGCAGTGCCAGCAGGGCGACCACGGCCACCACCGGCAGTACGGGAGTCAGCTCCCGCACCCGTGGCAGGCTCAGCGCGAGACTCATGCGCGCTCAGCTCCCCGTCGGACGCACGAGCGTGGCCGCGGTGCGCAGCAGGATGCAGATGTCCTGCCACAGCGACCAGTTGTCGATGTACGCGTTGTCGAAGCGGCAACGGTCCTCGATCGAGGTGTCACCGCGCAGACCGTGGATCTGGGCGAGCCCGGTGATGCCGGTCCGCATCCGGTGGCGGGCCGCGTAACCGGGGTAGGTCTGGCTGAACTTCGTGACGAAGTAGGGGCGTTCGGGCCGCGGACCGACCAGGCTCATGTCGCCCCGCAGGACGTTCCACAGCTGGAGCAGCTCGTCCATCGAGGTGCGTCGCAGGAAGCGGCACAGCCACGGCATCCGGTGCTCGTTCGCCACGCTCCAGCGCGTCGCCGCCTCGTGCGCGTCGACCGGCCGGTGGGTGCGGAACTTCAGCAGCGTGAACGGCTTGCCCTCCTTGCCGATCCGCTCCTGCCGGAACACCACGCCCGGACCGCCGGTCAGCCGCAACGCCACCGCGCACACCAGCAGCAGCGGGCTGACCAGCAACAGCAGCGTCCCGGACACGACCACGTCCAGCGCCCGCTTCCCGGCGCTGCCCCGCCGCCGCGACCCCATCACCAGGCGCCGGCAGGAGAACCCGGCGAGCTGCTCCCGCATCTCGTACGACGGCGACTCCGCGTCGATCTCCCACACCGCGCAGCCCGACTCGGCGAGCGCCCGCAGCAGCGGCCCCTGCCGGGACCGTACGGACGGGTGGACGGTCAGGACGTCCCGTACACCGTTCTGGATGAGCGCCCGCTCGACCTCCTCGCCGGTGGTCAGCACGGGCAGCCCCTCGCCGCCCTCGGGCTGTTCGGTCACGATCCCCACCGGCCGCACCCCGCAGCCCGGATGGCGCAGTACGGCGGCGGCCACGCGCTGCGCGGTCGCCGCCGGACCGACGACGAGCGCGGCGTGCGGCCGGGAGAGCCGGGCGAGGCGCTGCCCCCGGCGTACGGTGCCGCGTCCCGCGCAGGCCGTCACCGACTGGAGCAGGAAGCCGACGAGGAGGACGGTCGGCGACAGTGCCCGGTCCGCGTCGTAGGAGGCCACCGCGGCGGCGAGGACCAGCCAGGCGACCGCGATCCTGGCGCAGACGGCGGGCAGTTCGTCGAGGACGCCGGCCACCTGGCGGGGCGGCAGCGGGCGCAGCAGCACCGAGGCGGCCACCAGCACCGCCACGAGCAGCGGCCGCCACCGGTCACCGGAGAACGCGCACGCTCCCACCAGGGCGGCGACGAGGTCCGCGGTGAGCAGCGGGACCGGGGAGGCGGGGCGGGCCGGGGGCCGCCGGGCGGGGAACCTGAATCCCGAGCCGGAGCCGCGCGGCGGCATGATCGAGACGGAGGGGAATCCCAGGTCCCTGGTCTGTCCGCCGGGGGAGGGGACGGTGCTTTCCGCGGTCACGAGTGGATGGGCTCCCTGTACTCGGTGGGCGCGACGCGCGCGGCGGGCCCGGCGTCGAGCAGGCCGCGGTACAGGCCCGCCACCGCCTCGGACGTGTGCCGCACGTCGTGCGTGGACAGGACGTGACGGCGCCCCTGGTGGCCGAGCGACGCGCGCAGCGACGGGTCGGGCAGCAGTGCGGCGACGGCGTCGGCCAGCGCCGCCGGGTTCTCCGGGGGCACCAGGCAGCGCGGCGCGAGCGCGGGCGGCAGGCTCTCCCGGGCGCCGTCCACGTCCGTCACCACCACGGGCCGCCCGCAGGCCATCGCCTCCAGCGGGGCGAGCGCCATGCCCTCCCAGCGCGACGGCAGGACGACCAGATCGGCGGCCCGGTACCAGGGCACGGCATCGGCGACAGCCCCCGTGAACAGCACGGACTCCGGGGCTCGTGCACGCAGGCGGCCCTCCTCGGGCCCGTTCCCGACCAGCACGAGGCGCGCCCGCGGAACCCGTCGCAGCACCGCGTCCCAGGACCGCAGCAGGACGTCCTGCCCCTTCTGCCGGCACAGCCGCCCCACGCACACCACGAGCGGCGCCGCCGGATCGATCCCGGGCAGGAGTTCCGCCCGTGCGGTGTCCGCGGCGGCGGGACGGAAGCGTTCGGTGTCGATCCCGTTGGGGATCACGCTCCACCGCCCCGCGATCCCGGCCCGCAGCCCCGTCCGCCGCTCCGCCTCGCTGACGCACACCGTCCGCGCGGACCAGCGCGCCGCCCGCCGCTCCCAGCCGAGCGCGAGGGCGGCGGTGACGCCGCCGACCGCCTCGAACGACCAGGCGTGCGGCTGGAACACGGTCGGGATCCGCCCCCGTACGGCGATCCGTCCGGCCAGTCCGGCCTTCGCGCTGTGCGCGTGCACCAGATCGGGCCGCACCTCCTCGATCACCCGGGCGAGGCGCCGTACCTCCCCGAGGAGTGCCGGACCCGGCGAACGCGTCGCCCGCCACCGCCGTACGTCCGCGCCGAGGGCCCGCAGGTCCGCGGCGAGGAGGCTGTCCGGGCAGGCCACCGTGACGTGCAGACCGGCGGCGACCTGGGCCCGCGCCAGGTCCGTCACCACCCGGGCGACCCCGCCGTCCACGGGTTGCGTGACGTGCAGGACCCGCGGCCTTGGGTCGGTTGCTGACTGGTGCATTGCGCGGTTTCCTCGCTCACGGATGTGCTCGGGACGGGCCGGAACGCGCCTGCTGCCGGGCGTCGGCGACGACGAAGAGCGCGCCGGCCCATGCCGCGTCCCGCTGGGAAACGAGCCGGAAGGCCAGGTGGTCACCGCCGCGCCGCAGAGCGTTCCCGAGTTCGAACACGTCCGAGTCGTAACCGAGGGTGTGCGCGTAGGAGGGCACACGCTCCGGCGCGGGCGCCCCCGCCTCGGAGATCGTCGAGTTCAGCACGTCGTCGCGGGGGCCGCCGGGACCGGCGAGCACGGTGTGCGGACCGCGGCCGGTCGACACGGTGAGCGAATCACCCGTGCGGCCGCGGTCGCCGTCGTACGCGACGAGTCCAACCCGGCCGGTGCCGTGCCCCGCCAGACGCAGCCCGCCCAGCCGGATCTCCTGGGCGGTACGGGAGTGCAGGGCGTCGAAGCCGTCCAGGACGGCGAGGTGCCGCAGCGGCAGGTCCGGGTTCTCGTACGCCACCACCAGCGTCCAGCCGCCCCACGCCCCGGCCGTGGACCTGCCCATCGCCGCGTTGACCTGGGCCACCGTGTACAGGCCCGAACCGCTGTCCCGGACCAGACCCGTGACGTCCGCCGAGGCCTGGAAGGCGTCCGCGCCGTGCGCCACCCGGTGGCCCACCACGGTGTCCGCGAGAAACGCCTTGTACCGGCCACCGGGCTCGGCGATCAGCACCCGCCCGTTGTCCTTCGGCGGCTTCTGCTCGCCCACCCGCAGATTGCCGCCCCAGTACAGGCGCGCGTACGTCACCCGCGAGCCCTCCGGCAGCCGGACCTCGGCGCGGGAGGAGTTGTAGGTGTTGGGGTCGCGGTCGACGTCGACGTAGAACATGTCGAAGTCGCCGTTGGCGCCCTTGCCGCCCGCGCGTACGGCCGGGCAGGTCGGCGTGGCCTGCGGGCCGGTGGCACGGCAGCTGACGGAGGTGTTGGCCGCGCGGACGATGCCGCCGTGCTGCGTCGCGCGGTAGCGCTCGGTGAAGGGGAGCCGCCGCGCCTCCGCGGCCTCGGGGGCGGGCGTCACCGCCTGCGCGCGGACCGGCGTGCACAGGGCCGCCAGCAGGATCACCCCCGCCATCGCGGGGCGCAGCAGTGGACCCGGGGATCTGTGCATGACCGGCGTCGCCCTTTCGGGAAGGTACGGCGCCCCATGCGTGCGACGTGCCGTCCGTGGGGGCGCCGGGAGGTCCGCAACTCTAGCCGCGATCCGGACTATTACTGTCAAATCGGTCTACCGTGTCGGCGTCGCGCAGCCGCGGTCCCGGCAGATCACCCCTTTGGCCGCACAACCCGGGCGGGCGCCACGCGTTGACACAACGCCGGGCATCCGCCCGGGTGTTTGTGTCAACCCCCAAGGAGCAACTCTCCATGTCGCGTATCGCGAAGGGCCTGGCCCTGACCTCCGTTGCCGCCGCGGCCGTCGCCGGTGGTGCGGGCATCGCCGCTGCCGACAGTGGCGCGCAGGCCGCCGCCGCCCACTCCCCGGGCGTGCTGTCGGGCAACGTCGTCCAGGTTCCGGTTCACGTCCCGGTCAACGTCTGCGGCAACACCGTCGACATCATCGCCCTGCTGAACCCGGCGTTCGGCAACCAGTGCGAGAACGACTGACGTTCACACGCCACCCCGTAGGCCGGCCGCCCTCCCGTGTTCCCACGCGGGAGAGCGGCCGGTCTGCGTTGCCCCGAACGGGGGGTACGAGTTGCGGGGCGCAGGGGGTGAATTCACGGTGGGCACAGATCCGGAGCTCATCGAAGGGAACCCCCATGCGTGGTCTGCCCGCACGGCGTATCGCGTCCACCGCACTGTGCGCCGCCCTCCTGGTCGGCCTGGCCGGTCCGGCCGCCGTCGCAGCCGACCCGGCCCGGGAGCGGGCCCACGCCGCGTCCCGTGCGCCCCTCCCCGACGCGGACGCACTCCTCGCCCAGGTCAAGAGCCTCGGCGACCTCGGCGGCGTGCTCACCCCGGCCACCGACCTCCTGAACGCCGTGCTCAAGGCCGACAACGGCCAACTCCCCGCCGCCGACGCCGCCGAGCTCGGCACCGCCGTGAAGGACGCCATCGCCAAGGTCACCGGAGCGGCGGCGGCCACCCCGGCGACCACGCTCCCCGCGCTCCCCGCGCTCACAAGGACCGGTGGCGCTCCCGCCGACGTCATCGGGGACGCCCTGGCCGCGCTCCAGAAGGCGATCGACGAGCTGATCAAGGCGGTGACCTCGGGGGAGGCCGCTCAGGTGACCCCGGCGGTCACCACCACCGTGACGAGCCTCGTCAACACCGTCGCCGCCACCCTCCTCGGCGGAAAGCTGCCCGCACCGAGCCTGCCGAGCCCACCGAGCCCGCCGGCCCTGCCGACGGGCGGGATCTCATATGAGGACTCATAGGAAGGGTTTCCGCTCAGGCCGCAACTCGTTGGGCACGGCGTCAGAATTCCCTCTGGCGACATGAGTTGCCGAAGAAAGGAACACGATGAAGTCCCTGAAGGCCGCTGCTGTCGTTGCCGGTTCCCTGGTCCTCGCCGGTGCCGCAGCGCCCGCGTTCGCCTACAACAGCGCCGACCTCACGCCCACCAGCCTCAACGGCGCCGTGAACGCGCTCACCAGGGGTCCCATCGACGTGATGCCGCTGCAGCACCAGTCGGACGCGCTCGACACCGAGAACAAGGGCTCCATGCTCAACACCGTGAAGGGCGCGACGCAGGACCTGAACAACGACGGCGGAATTGCCGGCGTTCTTCCCATCGGCGGCTGAACCCGCTTCTCCCGGCACCGGGGACATCCGGGAAAGGGCCGATTCCTCGGTGGCCGTCCAGGGCCGGGGGATCGGCCCTTCGCGCTGTTCGAGCCCGTCCCTCGTTCGTGTGGAGGCACGGCGGCCCCTCGCCCGCTCGGGTGAGAACGCGCCCGGCGGCCGTGCCGAGCGTCGGTATGGTCCCCCGGTGACCTCAACCTCAAGCGAAACCCGGCCCTTCAGCTCCGCCGACCTGGGCACCGTCGTCGTACTGCCCTGGAGCGGGGAGAACGCCGACGGCATCGACATCCCCCACCTCCTGGTCTGTTCCCTCGGGAACGCCGAGGGCGGGCCGGAGACGACCTCCGCGGCGGTCGAGCGGCTGCTGACGGACAACGGCCTGCCGGTCGGCCGGGAACTGGTCGACGGCATCGCCCGCCCCAGCCTCCCGGTCGGTCTGCTCGTCGTCGCGGGCCAGGCCGTCCTCACCATGCCGAAGCTCAACGTCCAGTGCACCGTGCCGCCGGAGTGGCTGGAGGCCGTCGAGGCCCGCGGCTTCGCCTACCTGATCTTCACCACCCGTGCCTGGACCGAGGCCGAGCCGGGCGAGTCCGTCGATCCTGAGGCGCTCGCCGCGTTCGTCAACGCCGACGAGACCCTGGACGCCGCCGCGCACATCGTGCTGCCGGCCCGCAGCCTGCGCGCCTGACGCCGTGACCGGCCCGGGGCGGCCCCCGCCGGAACCGACGGGCGCCGGGCGGGCCTTCGCCCTCCTGCTGGTGGTCACGGGGGCGGCCGGGCTGCTGGCCTCCTGGGTCATCACGCTCGACAAGTTCAAGCTGCTGGAGGACCCGGACTTCACCCCCGGCTGCAGTCTCAACCCGGTGGTGTCCTGCGGCAGCGTCATGAAGAGCGACCAGGCCTCGGCCTTCGGATTCCCCAACCCGATGCTGGGCCTGGTGTCCTACGGCATCGTGATCTGCGTCGGCATGAGCCTGCTCGCCGGTGCCCGCTTCCCCCGCTGGTACTGGCTGCTCCTCGGCGCCGGCTGCCTGTTCGGCGTCGGGTTCGTGTCGTGGCTGCAGTTCGAGTCGCTGTACCGGATCAACGCCCTGTGCCTGTGGTGCTGTCTGGTGTGGGTCGCCACCATCCTGCTGTTCTGGTACGTCCTCGCGCACGCCGTACGCCACCGGTTCCTGCCCGCGCCCGCCCCGGTGAGGGCGTTCCTCGACGAGTTCGCCTGGGTGCCCCCGGTCGCGCACACCGGGATCGTCGGGATGCTGGTCCTGACCCGCTGGTGGGACTTCTGGACCGGCTGACCGGCCGCTGTCGGTTCGTCGTACTACTGCGGCACCCGGGGGATTCTTGCGCTGGTGGCCGCCCCAGGATCGTTACGCGGTAAGGACGTTGAGCCCCCGACCCCTGAAAGGGACCGCACCTGCCATGAAGTCGACCACCCGAGGAACCCTTGCCGCCGTCGTCACGGGCGTCGCGGCCGCCATGGGCGCGGCCGCCGCGCCCGCCGCCGCGGTCGGCACGGTCCCCGTCCCGGTGCCCCTGGAAGGCGCCGAGAAGAGCCTCAACATGGAGCTGCCCAGTCTGAGCGGCGAGATCCCGCTGCCCAGGCCCGGGAAGCCGGACGGCCCGCAGTTCGTAGAGGGCCGGCTCCTTCCCGCGCGGACCCTGCCGCAGCTGCCGATCACCGGCGGTCTGCCCGGCGCGGGCATGCGGGCGCCCGTGCCCCACGTCCTCGGAACGGAATTCGACCACGTCGGTGTCGGCGTGCCCGTCTCCGACCTGCGCACCCTGTCGCCCGGCCTGAGCGTGGACGCCCCGTTGACCCGGCCGAACCCCGACCACATGGGCCTGCCGGACACGAAGCTCCCGCAGGCGGGCATCCTCGCCCCGGTCCTGCAGGCGGTGCCCGGCGCCGAGCTGGGCCTGGGACCGGGTCTGTAGGACCGCCCCGGCACGGTCACGGGCGCGCGGGCAGGAGGCCCGGACCCCGTCGGGTCCTCCCCGTACCGCCCGGGCCGCGGGAGTGACCACGGGGGCCCTCGGGCGGTTACGGCTGTGTACATCGGAACCGGACGAGGAGCACACGATGGTCGTCAGCGTCGGTGGGGGAGTGGCGGGGGCCGGGACGGGGGCGGTGAGACCCGGGGCGGTACGCACCGCGCGGCGGGACGCGGTGCGCGGGCTGCTCGCCGCGGCCGTGGCCATGGCGCTGGCCCCGGTCGTCGCGGCCTCCCGTCCGCTGCGCAGGCCCGAGCCGCCGGTGGACCCGGCCCACGAGTTCGAGGAGACGCACCGCGGCCGGCGCATCCGGGGCTCGCGGACGACCGCCGCCGGACACCCCGTCGGCGCCGGCGCCGCCCCGTGGCACGTCACCGTGGACGGCCGGCCGCTGCACCTCATGCGCCGCGCCGACGGCAGCTGGCTGAGCATGGTCGACCACTACCGCTCGTACCCCACCCCGCTGGAGGCGGCCCGCGCCGCCGTCGACGAACTGGGCCCCGGGCAGCGACTGCGCGACACGGCCGCCCTGACGGACGGTCACGCGCACATGGGGGGCCACCGTGGTGTACACGCGTAAGGACGTCAGCACCCTGACCGCCGGCGAGAAGCGGCGGTTCGTCAACGCGATGCTGGAGCTGAAACGGCGCGGCGAGTACGACGAGTTCGTGCGCACCCACATCCAGTACTACGTCTCCGACGGCGAGGACGGTCTGCGTACGGCCCACATGGCGCCCTCCTTCCTGCCCTGGCACCGCCGCTTCCTGCTGGACCTGGAGCGGGCGCTGCGCCGGGTGGACTCGTCGGTGACGGTGCCCTACTGGGACTGGACCCGGGACCGCACGACGACGTCCGTGCCCTGGACCAGGGACCTCCTCGGCGGCAACGGGCGGCGCTCGGACCGCCAGGTGATGACCGGGCCGTTCGCCTACACGAGCGGCAACTGGACGCTCAGGGAGGGCGTCACCGACGGGGAGTTCCTCACCCGGGACCTCGGGCGCGCCGCCGCTCCGCTCGCGTTGCCGACCAGGAGCGAGCTGGAGGGGGCGCTCGCCGACCCCGTCTACGACGTCTCCCCGTGGAACTCGACGGTGACCAAGGGCTTCCGCAACAAGCTGGAGGGGTGGGGGAGCGGGCGGGGCAGTGTCTCCTGGCGCAACCACAACCGGGTGCACCGCTGGGTCGGCGGGGCCATGGTCGGCGGCGCGTCCGTCAACGACCCCGTCTTCTGGCTGCACCACGCCTTCATCGACCTGTGCTGGTACCGCTGGCAGCGGCGGCACAGCGGGGCCCGCTACCTGCCCGCGAGGCCGCCCGGTCCGGCCAGCGACCAGTACGAGCGGGTCGTGGCCCGGCACGAGAAGCTGCCGCCGTGGAACGTGACACCGGATCAGCTGGAGGACGTCAGCGGGATCTACCGGTACGCCTGATCTCGTTGACGGTCCCGCCCCGGGCCGGACCGGACAGCGGAAGAGCCCCGGCGCTCGAGGTGCCGGGGCTCTGGTGCCGCGTACGGACGATCAGCTGCCGTAGCCGCCGTGTCCACCCGGGCCGGGGTTGCCCTTGTGGCTGTCGCTGACGTTGGCGCAGCTGTTGCCGAAGGCCGGGTTCAGGAGACCGATCACGTTGACGGTGTTCCCGCAGACGTTGACCGGGATGTGGATCGGGACCTGGACGACGTTGCCGGACAGGACGCCGGGCGAGCCGACAGCGGCGCCGTCGGCGCCCGCGTCCGCCAGGGCCATGCCGGCGCCGCCGATGACCACGGCACCGGTGCCGAGGGCGACTCCTGCTGCCTTCGCGATGCGAGACATCACGTTCTCCTTCTGATCGGTAGGTGCGACGGCAGGACGCGCCGTCGCACTTCCCCTTCAACGCGGAGGCTCACTCCTGGTAACGGCGTTCATCAGCGGATCACCCTTCTTGAAGCGGAGGCCCGGGTACCGCGCGTCTCAGGGGAGCCGCCGTACCGGGGAGCCCGCCAGGTAGGCCTGGATGTTCTCGACGGCCTGGCCGTAGTACGTCGCGTAGTTGGCCTGCGAGACATAGCCGAGGTGCGGGGTGGCGAGCAGGCGCGGGGCCGTGCGCATCGGGTGGTCGGCGGGGAGGGGCTCGGTGTCGAAGACGTCGACGCCCGCGCCCGCGATCCGGCCCTCGTGCAGGGCGGCCAGGAGCGCGTCCTGGTCGACGATCGCCGCGCGCGAGGTGTTGACCAGGTAGGCGGTGGGCTTGAGGAGGGCGAGTTCGGCGGGCCCGAGCAGGCCTCGGGTGCGGTCGCCGAGGGCGAGGTGGACGGAGACGAAATCGCTCTCGGCCAGCAGTTCCTCCTTGGACCCGGCGAGGCGCACGCCCACCTCGTCGGCCCGCTGCCGGGTGAGGTTCTGGCTCCAGGCACTGACCTCCATGCCGAAGGCGAGCCCGACCTGGGCCACCCGGCCGCCGATCTTCCCCAGGCCGAGCAGCCCGAGCCGGCGGCCGTGCAGGTCGGCGCCGACGGTGGACTGCCAAGGACCGCGCGTGCGCAGGGCGTTGCTCTCCTCGACGATCCCCCGTGCCAGGCCGAGCAGCAGCGCCCAGGTCAGTTCGACCGGCGGGGTCGACGAGCTCGCCGTACCGCAGACGGTGACTCCGTGCGCCTCGGCGGCCGCGTAGTCGATGACGGAGTTGCGCATGCCGGAGGCGATGAGCAGCTTCAGGCGGGGCAGGCGGGCGATGAGGGAGGCGGGGAAGGGGACGCGCTCGCGCAGGGTGACCACGATGTCGGCGTCGGCGAGGGCGGCGGCCAGGGCGTCCTCGTCGGCGAAGTGGGTGTCGTACGGGACGACGTCGACCCGGTCCGCGAGCGGCGACCAGTCGGCGAGCCGGGTCGCCACCCGCTGGAAGTCGTCGAGCACGGCACAGCGCAGACGCATGGCGGTCCTTCCCCTCTCAGGAAGATCGACTCTACGCCGTGGCACTGTCAGTAGTAGCTGTCACTAGTAACTGTCAGTAGTAGTCGCGCATGATCTCGGTCGCCCAGGCGGGCTGGTCCGTGGGGCCCTGCGGGCCGAACTCGGCCATGTAGGGCTTGATGTCGAGGACCGGGGTGCCGTCGACGGCGTCCAGGCCCTGCACGTGGATGTCGAGGCCGTCGGTGCGCAGCAGCCGGCAGCGGGAGACGCCGATGCGGTTGGGACGGTTCTTGCCGCGCTGGGCGAAGATGCCGACCAGGGGCCAGTCGGTGTTGCCGCGCGGGTGGCGTGCGCCGGTCTCGACCCTGTCCGCCGGCACCCGGTCGAAGTGGTAGACGACCTCCAGGTGCGAGAAGTCGTCCAGCCCGGCGAGCGCCTCCGGCCCGAAGCGGTCCGCGTCCAGCCGTATGACGGCGGTCTCCTTGCCCCAGTCGTCGTCCAGCACCTTCGCTCGCCCACCGACGACGGTCCCCACGGGGACGGAGACGACCTCTGCCACAGAGCTGTTCTCGGCCACGCGGGCCCCTTCCGTTGCCTGGACTCGCGCTCGCACTACCCCGAGGCGCTTGGTCACATACCCCCGCGCGGGGCGGACATGAAAAGACCCCCTGTCCACATCGCGTGGTCAGAAGGTGATTGCGCCCCCGGCAGGACTCGAACCTGCGGCCAAGCGCTTAGAAGGCGCCTGCTCTATCCACTGAGCTACGGGGGCCGGGTGTGGTGGCCTCTGTCTTGGGTGTGCCCGGGTGTGGGCCGTTCCGTGACGTTGCCGGGGACAAGGATAGGGCTCCCACGACCTTGTCCCTGTTGCTTCGCCTCCGTGGCTCGATGTGGAGGTTCAGTGAAGCGGTCCTGATAATCGCAGGCAGGTACGAATCGTGCATCGCTTTTCGCGCCTCGCGCACCGGGTGTTGTGCACTCGTTATGCCTGGACTGTGCCTGCGTCCCAGTCGTCCCTTCCATCCCTTGTGTCCGGTCGGCGCGCAGACATGTTCATATGCTTCAGAATTCCCCCAAAATTGGGCATTCTTCACATGTGGTGACCTTGGACGTACGGCCTCAGCTGCTCGACGCACTCTCCGCCCTGCGCGACCGTGTCGCCGCCGCACGCTTCCCGCTGCCCCTGGCGGGGGCCCCACGCGCGCGTGCCAACCGCGACGAACTGCTCGCCCAGCTCGACGACTATCTGGTGCCCCGGTTGAGGGACCCCGAAGCGCCGTTGCTGGCCGTGGTGGGCGGTTCCACCGGGGCCGGCAAGTCGACCCTCGTCAACTCCCTTGTGGGGCGGCGGGTGAGCGAGGCGGGAGTGCTGCGGCCGACCACCCGGACGCCGGTGCTGGTCTGCCATCCGGAGGACCATCACTGGTTCAGCGGAATGCGCGTACTGCCCGACCTCACCCGCGTGTGGGTGCCCCACCAGGAGGCCGGGGACGAACTCCTGCTGCCCGGCGAGAACCCCGCGCGCGTGCTGCGCGTCGAGACCGCCGACACCCTGCCTCCGGGCCTCGCGCTCCTGGACGCGCCCGACGTCGACTCCCTGGTGGCCGACAACCGCGTCCTCGCCGCCGAGCTGATCTGCGCCGCCGACATCTGGATCATGGTCACCACGGCCGCCCGCTACGCCGACGCCGTCCCCTGGCATCTCCTGCGCACCGCAAAGGAGTACGACGCCACCCTGGTGACCGTCCTCGACCGGGTGCCGCACCAGGTCGTCTCCGAGGTCTCGCGGCAGTACGGCGCCCTGCTCACCAAGGCGGGCCTCGGGGAGGTGCCCCGGTTCACGGTGCCGGAGCTGCCCGAGTCGGCCTGGGGCGGCGGGCTGTTGCCGGCCACCGCCGTGGCCTCGCTGCGGACCTGGCTCGTCCATCAGACGCAGGACCCCGCGGCCCGGCAGCACGCCGTCGCCCGTACGGCCCACGGCGTGCTCAACTCCCTCAAGTCCCGGATGCCCGAGCTGGCCAGTGCCGCCGCCGCGCAGTACGCGGCCGCGCTGCGGCTCACCACAGCCGTCGAGGGGGCGTACGACAGCGAGTACGCGCGCGTGCGGGGGCGGCTCCAGGCCGGTGCCGTGCTCGCCGGTGACGCCCTCAAGCGCTGGCGGGCCTTCCCGCTCGACTGCACCGCGGCCGAGCTCCTGGATGCGCTGGTGGAGAGCCTGGGCGCCCTCCTGCTGTGCGCGGTCGCCGCGGCCGACGAACGCGTGGACGAGGCCTGGCGGCGCGAACCGGCCGCCGCCGCACCGGAACTGACGGAGCGCGACCCGACCCCGGAGAGCGCCGAACACCGGATCGGGATGGCCGTACGACGCTGGCGGCGGGAGCTGGAGGAGTACGCCGAGGAGGAGATCCGCGACCTGGACCGCGGGGTCGCGCCCGATCCGGAGACGGTGGCCGCCCTCGTCGCCACCGCGCTGCTCGGCGGGCGCCGGGCGCGGGTCGCGGGTGAGGGGCTCGCCCAGCGGATCGGCGCCCACGGGGCCCTGCGGCTGCGCGACCGGGGCGGGCGGCTGCTCGCCGAGCACCTCGACCGGGTCGTGCACACCGAACGCGAGCGCCGGCTCGCGCCGCTCGACGCACTCGACGTACACCCCGAACCCCAGGCCGAACTCATCGCCGCGCTGTCCGTACTGCAGAAGGAGAGGTGACCGATGACCGCCGTCACGGATCAGGACCACACGGAGCGGGCGGGGGACGCCGAGTCGGGAGGCGGGGAGGGACCGGCCGGGGGACCCGTGGGAGGCGCGGCCGACGCGGACCGCAAGGACGGGCACGCGCGCGGGGAGCGCGCGAAGGGCGGTGACGGGCGGGCGGACGCCGGGCACGCGCGCGGGGACGCCGCGGACACCTCCGAGGGTCCGGACGACGCCGACTCCGGGGATGCCTGGGACGACGGGCTCATCGCTCGCCGGGTCACCGCCGAGACCGAGCAGGCGGCGGCCGTGGAGGTGCGAGGGCCCAACGTTCCGCCCGCCGCCCCGCTCAGCTACGACGGGGCCCTGCGCTCCCGTCTGGAGGCGCTGCGGGAGCTGGTGGGGCTCTCCCGGGCCCGGCTCGACAGCCGTACGCTCGCCGAGGCCGGCCAGGTCCTGGACGAGGCGGCCGCCCGGCGCAGGCTCTCCGGGCAGCACACCGTCGTCGCCATCGCGGGCGCGACGGGCAGCGGCAAGTCGCAGCTGTTCAACGCGCTGGCCGGGGTGGCCATCTCGGAGACCGGCGTGCGCCGGCCCACCACGGCCGCGCCGATCGCGTGCAGTTGGAGCGATGGCTCGGCGAGCCTCATCGAACGGCTGGGCATCCCTCCCCGGTTGCGGCGGCGGCCGGTGCAGAGCGCCGAGGCGGAGGCGCAGTTGCGCGGGCTCGTCCTGGTGGACCTGCCCGACCACGACTCGGCCGCCGTCCAGCACCGCGAGCACGTGGACCGGATCCTGGCGCTCGTCGACGCGGTCATCTGGGTCGTCGACCCAGAGAAGTACGCCGACGCGATCCTGCACGAGCGCTATCTGCGGCCCATGGCCGGTCACGCCGAGGTCATGTTCGTCGTCCTCAACCAGATCGACCGGCTGCCCGGGGAGGCCGCCGAGCAGGTCCTCGACGATCTGCGGCGGCTGCTGGACGAGGACGGCATCGCCCTCGGGGAGTACGGCGAACCGGGCGCGACCGTGCTCGCGCTGTCGGGCCTCACCGGGGACGGGGTGGGGGAGCTGCGGGAGGCGCTAGCCCAGTTCGTGGCGGAGCGCGGGGCTCCCGCGCGGCGGATCGCGGCCGACGTGGACGCGGCGGCGTGGCGGCTGCGGCCCGTCTACTCGACGGGCCGGCGCACCGGGCTGAGCGAGGAGGCGCGCGACGACTTCGCCGCCCGGCTCGCCGACGCGGTCGGCGCCACCGCGGCGGGCGAGGCGGCCGAACGCGCCTGGCTGCGCAACGCCAACCGCGCGTGCGGCACGCCCTGGCTGCGGCTGTGGCGCTGGTACCAGGACCGGCGCGAACCTCCCACGGGACGGCTGCCGTTGCGCGCCCAGCCCGAGGAGGAGGCGACCGCGCGGCAGCGTGTCGAACAGGCCGTACGGACGCTCGCCGACCGGGCCTCGGCGGGACTGCCCGCGCCATGGGCGCAGGCGGTGCGCGAGGCGGCCGTACGCGGCTCCCAGGGGCTGCCCGAGGCGCTGGACGAGCTGACGGCCCGGGCCGGGCTGCCACCGGGCCGTCCGCCGCGTCCGGGCTGGTGGCCGGTGGCCGTGCTGGCGCAGGCGTCCATGACGCTCCTTCAGGTCGTGGGCGGGCTCTGGCTGGTGGGCCAGATCGTCGGGGTCATGGCGCCGAACCTGGGCGTCCCGGTGCTGCTGATGGTGGCCGGAATCGTCGGCGGCCCGCTCGTCGAGTGGAGCTGCCGGATGGCGGCGCGGGGGCCCGCGCGCCGCTACGGCGTGGAGGCGGAACGGCGGCTGCGGGAAGCGGCGTCCGGGTGCGGGCGGGCGCGGGTGCTGGATCCGGTGGCGGCGGAGCTGCTGCGCTACCGGGAGGTCCGCGAGCAGTACAGCAAGGTCGTCGGGGTGGGGTGAAAGACGGTCCCGCGAGCGGAGGGCCTCGTTCGGGTGGCGGGGTTTTCCACAGGGTGGGGACGGTCCACAGGGCGCAGCGGGCTCGGCCCGGCGGAGGCAGTCTGGCTTCGCGGCGATCGCGGTGACGCGGTCGGCACGCGGACAGCAGCAGCCGTACGGGACGGGCCCGTACGCATGTCAGGGAGGGGCTCCCAGCGATGAACGAGACCATGATCTGCGCGGTGGGCAACGTGGCGACCCAGCCGGTGTACCGGGAACTGGCGACGGGTGCGTCGGTGCGGTTCCGGCTCGCGGCGACGGCGCGCTATCTGGACCGCGAGAAGAACGAGTGGACCGACGGGCACACCAACTTCTTCACGGTGTGGGCCAACCGGCAGCTCGCCACGAACGTGGCGGGGTCGATCAACGTGGGTGATCCCGTGGTCGTGCAGGGCCGGCTGAAGGTCCGTTCGGAGGTGCGCGAGGGTCAGCCGGCCTGGACCTCGGCCGACATCGACGCGGTGGCGATCGGCCATGACCTCGCGCGCGGCACCTCCGCCTTCCGGCGCACACAGCGGCCGGAGAGCGCGGCCGCGGGGCCGTCCGGGCAGCCCGAGCCCGTCTGGGAGACACCGGCGGGCGAGACCGCGGACCGACAGGAGCCCGTCGCGGTGACGTGACGCCGTGTTGCGGGCGCGGCGTCGGCTCGGGGCGTGACCGTCAGTCCGGGGGGCGCGGCGTCGGCTCGGGGGTGCGGCGGCACCGGCCGAAGTGCGGCTTATCGACACATATGCTCCGGATGCTTCCGGTCGACTTGTCGATAAGCCACGCGGGTGAAAGGCCGTGGCGATAACGATTCCGAGTCGGATCGATCTTCCGACCGCATCCTCGGGAAGAGGGGGGCGGCCGCGTCCCTAGGATGCCGAACACAGCTCCCGTGGCTACTGATTGCGCTGGTGGGACCGCCAGCCCGCTCGACAACGGGTCCTGCTCGAAGGGGAATTCCGTGTTTTCTGCGTTCTCTGCGCTGTCCGTGCGCGGACGGGCGGCGGCTCGCCTCGCGGCCGCCACGTTCGTCTCCGGCCTGCTCGCCGCCGGTGCGACGGTGGCCGTCGCCGGCACGGCGTCGGCGGACGAGGCGGCGCAGAACCAGAGAGGGGCGACCGCCACCATAGGGGGCCTGAAGACCTACGGTGACGCGGTGATCCACGACACCGACGGCGATCTCCAGGTGCCGGCCGGGCTGTTCGAGATGTCCGTCGAGGGCGGCGGAACGCTCCAGACCTACTGCGTCGATCTCTACAACCCCACGCAGAAGGACGCCAAGTACCACGAGACCGACTGGAGCAGCACCTCGCTGGGCGCCAACAAGGGGTCCGGCAAGATCCGTTGGATCCTGCAGAACTCCTACCCCCAGGTCAACGATCTCGCGGCGCTCGCCGCCAAGGCCGGTATCGCCTCGGGCCTGACCGAGCAGGACGCGGCGGCGGGCACCCAGGTGGCGATCTGGCGCTACTCGGACCACGCGGACGTCGACGCCGCCGACCCGCAGGCCGAGAAGCTCGCGGACTACCTGGAGAAGAGCGCCCGCGACCTCACGGAGCCCGCGGCGTCCCTCACCCTCGACCCGCCCGCGGTCGCCGGCCACCCCGGCGAGCTGCTCGGCCCGGTGACCGTCCGCACCAACGCCACCGGCGCCACGGTCACCCCGCCGGCGGACGCGGCCACCAGCGGCGTGCGGATCGTCGGCAAGGACGGCACGCCGGTGACCTCGGTGAGCAACGGCAGCCGGCTGTACTTCGACATCCCCGAGGACGCGGAGGCGGGCTCGGCCGACCTCACCGTGCAGGCCTCGACCACCGTGCCGGTCGGCCGGGCGTTCGCCTCCGAGAGCCGGAGCCAGACCCAGATCCTCGCGGGCTCCAGCGAGTCGACCGTCTCGGCCACGGCGAGCGCGACCTGGGCGAAGGAGGGCGCCGTACCGGCCCTCTCCGCGACGCGCAACTGCACCGAGGGCGGCCTGGACATCACGGCGGTCAACCAGGGTGACGAGGAGTTCGCGTTCGAGCTCATGGGCACGCAGTACGCCATCGCGGCGGGCGAGTCCCGCACGGTGACGGTGCCGCTCCAGGAGGACCAGGCGTACGACTTCACGATCACCGGTCCCGACGGTCTCGCCGAGCGCTTCACGGGCGTCCTCGACTGCCGCACCCGCAGCAGTGAGAGGGGCGCCACGACCCAGACCCTCAGTGAGCCCAGCCCCGCCACGGTGGCCGTCCCCACCACCGACGTCAACCTCGCCGAGACCGGTGGTTCCGCCACCACCCCGCTGATCGCCGGGACCGCCATCGCCCTGGTCGTGATCGGGGGCGCGGCGCTGGTCCTGACCGGCAGGAAGCAGAACCGGGCACAGGACTGACCCGGGCGGGCCGGGGGCGGGCAGAATGGCGGCATGACCAAGCCATCCCTGTCACCGGCGCGTCACTCCTCCTCCGGCTCGGTGCTGTCCCTGTGGTCGCAGGACTCGGTGCTGTCGATCGGCTCGGTGGGCTCGGTGCTGTCCATCGGTTCCGTGGGTTCGGCCCTGTCCTTCGGCTCGATCGGCAGCGCCCTGTCCGTGGGCTCGATCGGCTCGGCCCTGTCCCTGATCTCGGCGGGCTCGTGGCTGAGCACGGGGTCGCTGCTGTCGGCTCAGTCGAGGTGGTCGGTGCTGTCGTGGCGCTCGTCCCAGGGGCTCATGCGGTCCGCGGGTGTCGTGGGAGCGGTGGCCGCGGGGGCAGGTGTGCTGCTGGCCGTGCGCAAGGCGGGCGACTGAACCGACGGTGCCGGTCGGCAGGGTGTGGTGTTCTTCGGGCAGGGCGCTCGGCGGTGACGCGGTGGTCGTTGAGGCAGGCTGCGTGCGAGCGGGGAAAGCGGAGGGTCTCCAGCCCTGGGGCACCGTGCGCGGCCGGCCGGGCCGGGGTGCGGACGCCGGGCCCGGGAGGGCCGGGTTCAGCGGTCCGCGGGCGGTGGGTGCGGGGACCGGTTCCGGGGCGGGGTTTTGAAGGTGATGCCGGAGAAGTCCCGTCCCTGTACGACCGGTCCGTGCTGTGTGCCGCCGCTGATGGCGTTGTGGGTGTCCCCGTCGCCGGTGCGCAGGAGCTGCGCCTGCTGCTGCCACTGCGTCAAGTGCGCCCGGAACGAGGGGTCCTGCTCGGCGCGGTGGCTCAGAGCCTCGCTGAGCGCGCGCGCTCGCTCGACGTCGTGCGGGGCCTGGGACAGGGCGGTCAGTTCGGCTTCGCCGGTGGCCGGACCGGTGTGCACCAGTCCCCGGAGCGCGGACCAGAGTTGGCGGCCCAACTCACCACCGGCTCCGGTCGCCGCCGCCACGAGCAGGCTTGCCGAGATCGGATCCACTCCGGTACCCCCAGTCGCCCAACGGAGTCGAACGCATCGGTAGGCCATCGTCCCAGAACGGGAGTGGTCGGGGGTGGTGGGTGTCGGCCAGATTCGGGGTGGTGTCCGGCACCGGATGCCACGAGCAAGAGGTACCGGACACCGGCCGGTTCACATGTCGAAGTACGTCGGACCGTGACTGCTCGACCAGGTCACATATGCAATGCACGTCAGTACCAGGACATGTCTCAGGTAGTTCACGAAGTTCTTTGCCTTCCGTGCTTTCCACGAACGTGGGTTTGCGGCTGAAGTGCGGGCAAGGTCCAGCTGCAGCCCGGAATGACGGCAGGAGTGCCTCGTCGCACGACAGGGATAGTAGTGCCTTGATCGAGCACATGTCCGCCTCGGTGAGAAACCAGGTCGGACAGCCCTGGTTCTACACGCGTATCCCTATGTTTCCGGCGTGCTCGACGGAATTGAACTGGGCGGCGACTCGCCCCGAAGCTCGGTCAGTGCACCAGCGGCCCGCGCCTCTTCGGCGGGCGCCCCGATGCGCCGGCTCACCGTCAGGCTCTCCTCGAGATGGGTCAGCGCCAGGGAGATGAGCCCCGCGTCCCGTTCGGTCAGGGCGAGGTCGTGGAGGACCTCGGCCTCCTCGCCCGCCGCATGAATGGCACGTGTGATCTCAAGTGCGGCGATGTGCTGTCGCAGGGCCTCCTCGGTGCGGCCGGCCGTGCGGTACGTCCTGCCGATGCGCGTGAGGGCGATGGCCTCCGCCCGCCGGTCTCCGACATCGCGCAGCACCGGCAGGGCAGTGCCGTACAGGGCGAGGGCCTCGTCTGCTCTGCCGAGCGCGTCCAGCACGGACGCCAGATTCATCTGGAGCGTGGCCCGGTCGCGTGGATTTCCCATCCGTTCCGCCACGATCATCGCTTTTCGATAGGCGAGCGCGGCTTCTTCCGGGCGTTCTGCTCTCTTGTGGAGCTCCGCAATATTGTTCAACGCGCTGTATTTTCCCCGCTCGTCCCCTATCTCTGTGAAATCAGTCAGGGCCGAGCTGAAGCAGGCGAGAGCTTCGTCGTTCTCCGCCAGGTGGAGATGGTTTATTCCGAGTAAATTCCGGCAGCGTGCGATGCGGAGTCGGTCGCTTGTTTGCGACAGGAAATCAAGAGACTCTTTGAGCAGCGATCGGGCCGACCTGTACTGCCCGGTCTGCCACAGGGGGATCGAGAGCTGGTGGACGCATTCGCTCTCCAGTTCTCGGTCACCCAGGGTGCGGGCAATGTCGAGAGCCTCGCGTGCGGTCGCGATCGCCTCCTCGTAGCGGGAGCCGTGGGTGTGCACCGCGCAGAGGTCGAGCAGGGCTCGCGCCCTGGCCGGGTCCTCACCTGCGGCGTTCCAGTGGGCGATGGCCCGCCGCAACAGTGGCTCCGCCGCGGCCAGATGCCCTTCCATGTCCAGGAATCCCGCCAACGTGTGCACAGCAATGGCGAGTTCATGTTCCGTGCCGTGGTGTACAAGCCAGTTCAGAGTGTCCAGAAGATTGCCCGACTCGGCGATCAGCCACTGTTCCGCCGACTGCGCATCGACGATTTCCGGACAGGTGGCAGGCCCGGAATCACCGGTGTCTAGATCGGTGCGCGAACGGAAGGGATAGGCCAGTCGGTCCGCTCTGTCCGCGGTGTGCACGTAGTGATCCACAAGTCTTCGCACGGCCTGTCGGGTCTCGTCCACGGATTCGGTGCCGCCCGAATCGATCAGTGATCTGGCGTAGTCCCGTAAAAGATCATGCATGGTGAAACGGTGGGGAATGGGCTCGGCCAGGAGGTGGTGGGCGAGCAGTTCTTCGAGTACGTGTTCAGCTGTCGCCGCCGGGAGTCCTGTGAGAGCGGCGACAGCCCGAGGCCCGAACTCGACCCCCGTGTGCAGTCCGATACGGCGGAAGACCAGTTGCTGCTCGGCGTTGAGAGCCCTGTACGAGACCGCGAAGACATGGGTCAACGTCCTCTCCAGGTCGTGGAGTTGAGCGAGGTGGCCGCTGCCTTCGCTCAGCTGGCGCAACAGGTCGGCCGTGGTCCAGGAGGCGCGGGCGAGCAGCCGGCTGGCGGCGATCTCGATCGCCAGCGGGAGGTGCCCGCACCTGCGGACGATCTCTCTCACCTCCGCGGGGTCCGTGTCGCGTGTTCTCCCCAGCCGCTGGGAGAAGAGCGCCGCCGCGTCCTCGGGAGGCAGCACGTCCAGGGAGAGCGGGCGTACGCCGGGGAGTCCGGGCAGACGGCGGCGGCTGGTCACCAGGACCGCTGTCGGGGAGGCGCCCGGGAGAAGGGGGCGGATCTGCTCGGAGGAGGTCGCGTCGTCGAGGATCACCAGCATCCGGCGATCGCGCGCGACCGAGCGCCACAGGGCGACCAACTCGTCCAGTTCGTGCGGTAGTTCCCTTGTGCCGTGGCCAAGCAGCCGCAGTAGTTCGGTGAGGGCGCGGGCCGGGGTCGGCGGGGTCCGGTCGGTGGAGCAGCCGCCGAGGTGGAGGTGGATGCGGCCGTCGGGGAAGCGGTCCCGTAATCGATGCGCCAGGTGGACGGCCAGGGCCGACTTTCCGACCCCGCCCATGCCGTGGATCGCCTCGACGGTGACCACGTCCGAGGCTCCGCGTCCCTCGCACAGCGCGGCGGTGAGCTGCCGCAGTTCATCGCGCCGTCCGGCCCACGGGACATCGCGAGGCAGGTTGTCCGGCACCTGGCGCGTCGGCCGCGCGAGGTGCTTGTCCTTGGCGCCGGGGCGGGGCAGGAGGCTCGCCGCGGGGGTTCCCGCCAGGATTCCCTGGTGGACCCGGTGCAGTCCACGGCCGGCGTCGAGGCCGATGTCGCGGACGACGCGCTGCCGGGTTCGCTGGAGGAGTCTGGTGGCCTCGGCCGTCCGGTTGCTGCCGTACAGGGCGACGGCGAGTCGCTCGGCCAGCGCCTCGTCCACGGGGTGTGCCTCTGCCTGTGGCATGAGCACCGGTACGGCATCGCTGAACTTCCCCGCGTCCAGGAGGATTTCGGCTCTGGTCAGCGCGGCGACGAGGCTGGTCTCGCCGACGGCGGCCCGCAGATGCTCGGCCCAGGAGCCGGTGATCCCGGCCAGCGGCTCGCCGTGCCACAGTGCCTCCGCGCGGTCCAGCAGGCGCAGTCCGGCCTCCTCGTCCCCGTTGTCCCGCAGGGAACGGGCCCGCTCGACACAGTTCGTGTAACGGCGCAGGTCCACGCGTTCCGGGTCGACCTCCAGGGCGTACGAGTTCGTACGGCTGACGATCGGGGGAGCGTCGCCCCCGGCCATGCGCAGGGCGCCTCGGATTCGGGAGATGTGGGCGTGGAGCGCCTCCCGGGCCTTGGCGGGCGGATGCTCGTCCCAGATGCGGTGGATCAGGGTGTCCACGCTCACCGTGCGGCCCGCGTCCCAGGCGAGGCCGGCGAGCGTCAGCCGTGTCTTGGTCGATCCGAGATCGCTACGGCGGCCCGCCGTTCGGATCTCCACCGCTCCCGAAAGCCTGATCTCGAACTCCACCAGCGTCCTCCCCGCCGGTAGGGCCTGTGATTGCCGAGCATTCGAGAGTGTCATGAACCTGGGAAGAGTGCCCACAAGTGGGCGGGTGGTGTTCAAAGTTGACCGATAAATAGCCGTATGGGTTCACATCTTCTCCGAGTGGGGAGTGACTTCGGGGGACCGGAAGGAGTCGCGTACGTGTGTGCTTTCTCCTCGGAGGGGTCGGAGGCGTTGCTGTCGGCCCTGGTCGCGTGTGGCGCCGACACGGGGGCACCCGCTTGGCGCGAACTGGCCCGGGTGATGGAGGTCGCGGCCCGTGTGCACCCGGCGGTGGGGCGGCTCTGGACCCCTGGTGCGGGGCAGGGGTTGCCGGTCGAGAGGGCTGTTTGCGAGCAACTGGCCTCGCAGTTGGTGGAGTTGACGGCTCGCGATCCGGCGACCCGGGAGGCGTTGAGCGCGTGGCTGCACTCCGGGCCCGGCGCCGGGCCGACGCCGGCCACGGCCCTTGGCGCGGCGCTCGGAGGGTCGACCACGTCGTCCGGGGTGCCTGCGTCGTCGGCATCGACGGCGTCGCACCGGTCGGGTGCCGGGCCACCTGTGTCCGGGCCGTGGCCGCCCACGCCGGCGTCCGGACCGTCCGCAGCGGCGTCCGCGTCCGCGCCGTGGCAGCCCACGTCGGTCTCCGGACCATCCGCGACGGCGTCCGCATCCGCGTCCGTGCCGACGCCGCCGTGGCCTGCCTCCGTGCCGTCCGCGTCCGGGGGCCCGTCGCGGGGGTGGGGCAGCGCGTGTTCCGCCTTCCCGCCGGGGTCGCCCGGGCCGGCGCCCGCGTCACCCGCCGCCGCGCCCGCGCCTTCTGCCTGGCCGTCGGGGCTGCCTGTGTCTGCGTCGGTCTCTCCCGGTTCGGGTGTCGTCGTGCCGTCCGTGTCCGCTTGCGGGTTCCCGTCTTCCGATCGGGGCGTCGTGCCGGGCGTTTCCGCGTTTGCGTCGCCCGGGCCGGCGCCCGCGTCACCCGCCGCCGCGCCCGCGCCTTCCGCCTGGCCGCCGGGGCTGCCTGCGTCTGCGTCTCCTGCTTCGAGTGTCGTGCCGCTCGCCTCTGCGCCTGCGGCTGCGCCCTCTGCCTTGCCGTCGGT
This sequence comes from Streptomyces sp. SAI-135, assembly GCF_029893805.1. NCBI lineage: Bacteria > Bacillati > Actinomycetota > Actinomycetes > Kitasatosporales > Streptomycetaceae > Streptomyces > Streptomyces sp. SAI-135. Next base: position 3,462,357 of record NZ_JARXYP010000002.1, on the reverse strand, counting down.
GCTGCCTGTGTCTGCGTCTCCGGATTCGGGTGTCGTGCCGTCCGCTTGCGCGTCCCCGCCCTCCGATTCGGGCGCCGTGCCGTCCGCTTCCGCGTCTCCGCCGCCTGATTCGGCCCCCGTGCCGCTCGCCTCCGCGCCCCCACCCTCCGCGCCCCCACCCTCCGCGCCCCCACCCCCCGAGCCCCCACCCTCCGAGCCGCCCCCCACGACACCCGGACCCGCTCCCGGGTCCGCCCCCACCACCAACCTCATCAGCGGCAGTCCCGTGTTCCACGGGCCCAGCGTGCAGGCCCGGGACATTCACGGTGGTGTCCACTTTCACCACGCCACCCCGGCGCCGCCGCCCCCTCATCCCGTCCCCCGTCAACTGCCGCCGGTGACCGCCCGGTTCGTCGGGCGGGAGGCCGATCGGCGCGCACTCGACGTGCTGTGGGCCGAGCGGTCGGCGCACGCGGCGCAGGTTCTGGTGGTCAGCGGGCTCGCGGGCGTCGGGAAGACCACCCTCGCCGCCCACTGGCTCCACGAACACGCCGACAGCTTTCCCGACGGTCAGCTCTACGCCGACCTAGGAGGCAGGAGCACCCTCGCGGACGGCGCCCCCGTCTCCCCGGCCACCGTCCTGGAAGCCTTCCTGGTCGCGCTGGGCGCCTCCTCGGTGCCGAACGGGACCGCGCAGCGGAGCGCGCTGTGGCGTTCCACGACCTCGGGGCTGCGGCTGGCCGTCCTGCTGGACAACGCGTTCACAGCCGCCCAGGTACGCCCCCTCCTGCTCGGCACTGCGACCGGACTCACCATGGTGACCAGCAGGAACAACCTCACCGGGCTGCGTGTCGACGGCGCGTCCGTGCACCGGCTGGAAGGGCTCCCCACCGCCTCGGCCGTCGAACTCCTCGCCGTCGGCGGTGGAACGCGCGTCGCCCGGGAACCCTCCGCCGCGCGTGAGGTGGTCAGACTGTGCGGCCGCCTGCCGCTGGCCGTGGCCCTGGCCTCCGCCCAACTCGCCCTGCGGCCCCATCGCCCGGTGTCCGCCCTGGCCGAGAGCCTGTCGCGGGGGCGGGGTGCCGTCGAGGCGCTGCGTGTGGACGGGGAGGCCGTGATGCGCACGGCGCTCGACATGGCGTACGGCGTCCTCCCGGACGGGAGCCGGGCGCTGTACCGCCGGATGGGACTGCTGCCCGCCGACCGCCACGACTTCTCCTTCCTGACCTCCCTCGCGGACGACGCCGAGGGACCAGGCGCCGAGGAACCAGGCGTCGAGGAACCAGGCGTCGAGGAACCGGTCGTCGTCGACCGCGCGGAGGCCGCCGACATCGCCGTGAACGCGCTCGTGGAGGCGAATCTGCTGGAGGAGACCGGGCCGGGCACCTACCGGTTCCACGACCTCGTCCAGCCGCACGCCCGACGGCTCGGTGAGGAGGAGGGGCTGGCGCATCCCGGCCGACGCGAGCGCACCCTGCGGCGGTTCGTGGACTGGTGTCTGGCCACCGCGGCTTCGGCGGAAGGCATCCTCACCCCCAGCCACCGGCTCGCCGGGCACGACCTGTCCGCGAGCGCGGCCGACGCGACACCGCTCGACGGTCCGGAGGCGGCGCTGACCTGGCTGGACACGTACCGCAACGTGCTGATGGGCGCCGTGCGCCTCTCGGCCCGGCTCGGCTGGCACGACTCCTGCTGGCGTCTGACGGACCTCATGTGGCCCCTCTTCCTGCGGCTGCGTCCCTCGCAGATGTGGATCGAGGCGCACGCGCTCGGTCTCGAAGCGGCGCGGCGAAGCGGTGCGCGGCAGGGGGAGGGCCGCATGCTCACCTCCGGCGCGATCGGCCTGCGCAACGCGGGACGGTACCGGGAGGCGGCCGACTGGTACCGGCAGGCGCTGGAGATGGCCACGGCCGACGGGGACGTACGTCAACAGGCCCAGGCCGTCAGCGGGTTGGGGCACGTAGCACTCCTGGCCCACCGGCTCGACGAGGCACGCGGCCACTTCGAGCACGCCCTGCGGCTGAGGGAGTCGATCGGATACCGACGCGGCGCGGCCCTGACCCGGCGGCGCCTCGGCGAGACCGCGCTGGCCGCCGGTGACCTGGCCACGGCCGCCGAGCAGTTGCGCCGGGCGGGCACCGAACTGGACGCGCTGGGGGAGGCGTACGAGGCGACGCGCGTCCTGGCCCTTCTCGGTCATGTCCTCGACCGCCACGGGGACCCCGACGGCGGCGAGCGGCGGCTGAGGGAGGCGCTCGCCCGCTTCCGGACGGGCGCCTCCCGGTCCGAGCACTGGGAGGCCCGCTGCCTGGAATGGCTCGGTCAGGCCGCCGAGACGCGGGGCGACCGAGAGGAATCGGTACGGCATTACGAGGCCGCCCGCGCCCTTCTCCGCCGCCTCAGCCCCGAGGACGCGCAACGCCTGGACGAGCGGCTGCGGCAGCCGTGAGCGCGGTTCGGGCCGACGCCGCCGCGGGCCTCCTCCCGTCCGGTCAGTGCGACGAGAACGGCACCGGCATCGGCATCGGCGTGAGGCCGCGCAGCGCGCCCGGTGATCTCCCGGCCACCATCCAGGCGTGCATGACCGAGACGACCGTGCGCGGCGGGAGCGAGGCGCCGGGCGTGCTGCCCCGCGACGGCCGTAGGAAGGACCCATGGCCCGCTCCACCGTGCCGTACCGCCACGGCACACGTTGTGGCGGTGTCGGGTACGGCGACGGCAAGGCACCCGGGATGGGCGGCCAGCAGTTCGAGCACCCTTCGGCGGGCCGCGCCGGGCGCCAGGGGCACGCGGCTCACCAGGACGTCGGCCTGGGCCAGCAGCGCCGGCCGCTGCGGGCTGTCCGCGTCCACCCACAGGTGCACGTCGCACGGCAAGGGGCCGCCGGGCGGGTGCGGGCAGCGCGGGGGGTACGGATGCCCGGGGCCCCGGGCGGACCGGGGCAGCGGATCGGACCGTACGAGCACCGGCCCGTGGGCCGTGTCCGAGCGCCAGACCGCGAGGGACCACCGATCGTGCGAGCCGCCTGGGTGAAGGCGCCCGCCTGGGTGTGCGGGCTGGAAGCACACCGTGGACCATGCCGCGTCCGTGCCCGCGTCCGGGGCCGGTGGCCGGGCGCTCGTCATGCCGCACCGCTGCCGGCGGAGAGCTCCCACCGGCTCAGCTCGGGGGGCGGCGGGGGCGGTGTGAGGAGAGGCGGACGGGCGGGTTCTCCGAGTCCGAGCAGGCGGTAGAGGACCGAGCGCATCCGACGGTGGAACTGCCCCGGCGCCGACGACAGCGAGGCCGCGACATGGTCGTACTGCCCCGGCCGGTGCAGCTGTGCCGCGTAGTCGAGCTGCTCCGCGAGCGGGTATCCCGGTGCGACGACGGGTGCCACGGCCGAGAGCAGGGCCGCCGGGGAGGACGCCGACACCTCGCGCCGGGGGCCGGCGCTCAGCAGCAGGGTCGCTTCCGTGAGCGTGCCGTACGCGGTCAGGGATCCGTGGTCGCCGATGATCCAGTCGGCCGCGATCAGCGGCGCCTGCCAGTCCGCCTCGGGCGGCACCACGGCGAGCCCCCGGCCCCGGGAGCAGGACAGCCAGCGGTGCACCTGCCGGGTGCCGTGGCCGGCGAACACGTTGGGATGGACGAGCATCGCGACGCGGTAGCCGTCGTCCGGCAACTGGCTCAGTAGCTGCGGCAGCAGGGAGTCGAGCCGACCGAACGTCGAGGCGGGCCCCCAGGTGGACGTGACGACGACGAGTCGTTGCCCGTCCTCGATCCCCAGTGCCCGGCGGTAGGCATCGCGGCCGGGCAGGCCGGCCAGGATCCGGTCGACGCACGGATCACCCGCCACGTGGGCCACCGCGAGTGCCTCCGGGCAGGTCCGGGACAGTTCCTCCAGGTCCCGGTCGTGGGCGTAGACGATCGCGGCCGGGACCAGCCGCCCCTCGTGCAGCAGGTGCCGGCGGCTCAGCATCCCGGGCGGTCTCGGCTCTCCCGGCGCCAGCGCGGTGACGTCGGTGAGCAGTTTGATCTGACCGGCACCGTGCGAGACGCGTACGACCGGAGCCCGCAGTTCGTGCACCCCGCGGGAGCCCGCGGCGAGAGCGAGGTCGAACTCGGCGCGCCGGGCCTCCTCCCAGGGCACCGTGCCGATGCCCAGGCTCCGCAGGTACTCGGTGGTGCCGTTGCCGAAGGCGTGCGGTGCGACCGTGAAGACCAACTGGACGCGCAGGTCGGTCTCCAGGAGTTCGAAGACCTCGCGCAGTCGCTGGGCGAAGGTCACGGTGTGCACGACGACCAGGACCCGTTTGCAGTCCCGTACGGTCAGCCAGTGCCCCTGCTCGATCAGTGCTGATCTCGTCGTTCCTACGGACACGCGATCCCCCATCGCTCGTCGCTGCGTACAACGGACGGCTGGGGGGTGCCCGGCGCACACGGCGCTTTCCTTGCACGCGCCTTGCAGCACCCTTGCCCGACCGCCGATGACGGTCACCCGGATGCCCTTGCACTCTCTGAGCAGGCGCGTAGCGCAGCGCATGAACAGAAAAGGAGCGGACAGTGCACGGGGTCCGTCTTTGACCGCCCGGCCGGTTGCCACACCAGCAAGTGATCTGTCCTGGCGTGATCATCGCCGCTGACGGCGGTGTTCGGGAAGAAGGCCGGCCGGTGCAGCCCGACCGATGGGCCCGACCAGCCACAGAGCTCGAGATCACCAGCGTCCGCGACGCAATCGAGGGCTGCTTCCTGATCCGACGGCATCCACAACGCACCTGCGCCGATCACGGGAGCCTCAGGAGACGTCGTGGACGTTGTGTTCGGTCAGGTTCGACGCGTGCCGAGCGATGGCACGGTAGTCGGCGTCGTCGTGGAGGACGGCCAAGCCGTGGTGAGCCGCGGTGGCAGCGATCACGAGGTCCACCGCCGAGGCGCTGCGGTGCTCGCCGGCCTGGGCCATACGGTGTTGCACCCCGCCGATCCAGCGTCCCGCATTCTTCGGCACCGACACGTCCGGGTAGAGATCGGTGAACATCTCCACGATCTCGTCGTACTCGCGTCCGGTCCGGGCGCTGTGCAGGAACTCGGTGCGCTGCACATAGCAGGATGCGATGGCTCCGGCGTCGATCGCGTCGTACCAGGCCGATTGCAGTTGTGCATCGCGGAGCAGCCGGACCAGGCCGGACGTGTCGAGCAGGTAGATCACCGGCTGTTCTTCTCCGCCTGGTGCAGGCGCTCGGCGTCCTCGACGGCACCCCACTCACGCGCACGCTCGAAATGACGGCTGATGCGCGCCGCACGCTCCTGCTGCTCGGCGTAGAAGCGCAGAGCGAGGTTGACCGCCTCCTTCTTGGTCCTGACTCTGGCCAGAGCCATGGCGCGCTCCAAAGCGTCGTCATCGATGTCGATCTGGGTCACAGACATGCGGCACCCCCCTCGATGTTGGTTATGTACATAGAAGAATACGTCACCAACATTGACGCGGCCACGTCTTCGTTTCGGACCTACGGCCGCAACGGACACCCGCGACGTGCTCCCGTCGACGGCAAGCACCGTGGCCGAGGCGGTCGTCGGTTGAGGTTCATGCAGGCAGCAGTGAAGCGCCAGGTCAGCGGGCCCGGACCATACGCGTTTCCCCCCAGGGGTGGCGGTCAGGCAAGATGGGGTGTATCTGCCCACTGCCAGATTTCAAGCTGCCGGACGGTTTCTCTTGGCTGAGTACATCTACACCATGCGCAAGACGCGCAAGGCAATCGGCGACAAGGTCATCCTTGACGACGTCTCGCTGAACTTCCTGCCTGGCGCGAAGATCGGTGTGGTCGGCCCGAACGGTGCCGGTAAGTCGACCATTCTGAAGATCATGGCGGGGCTGGAGCAGCCGTCGAACGGCGATGCCTTCCTGTCTCCGGGTTACACCGTGGGGATCCTCCTGCAGGAGCCCCCGCTGAACGAGGAGAAGACCGTCCTGGAGAACGTCCAGGAGGGCGTCTCCGAGGTCAAGGGCAAGCTCGACCGGTTCAACGAGATCGCCGAGCTGATGGCGACCGACTACTCCGACGCGCTGCTCGACGAGATGGGCAAGCTGCAGGAGGAGCTCGACCACGCCAACGCGTGGGACCTCGACGCCCAGCTCGAGCAGGCCATGGACGCGCTCGGCTGCCCGCCCGGCGACTGGCCCGTCACCAACCTCTCCGGTGGTGAGAAGCGGCGCGTGGCCCTGTGCAAGCTGCTGCTGGAGGCCCCCGACCTGCTGCTGCTCGACGAGCCCACCAACCACCTCGACGCCGAGTCGGTGAACTGGCTGGAGCAGCACCTCGCCAAGTACGAGGGCACCATCGTGGCCGTCACCCACGACCGGTACTTCCTGGACAACGTCGCCGGCTGGATCTGCGAGGTCGACCGCGGCCGCCTGCACGGCTACGAGGGCAACTACTCCAAGTACCTGGAGACCAAGCAGACCCGTCTCAAGGTCGAGGGTGCCAAGGACGCCAAGCGCGCCAAGCGGCTCAAGGAAGAGCTGGAGTGGGTCCGCTCCAACGCCAAGGGGCGGCAGGCCAAGTCCAAGGCCCGTCTCGCGCGCTACGAGGAGATGGCCGCCGAGGCCGACAAGATGCGGAAGCTGGACTTCGAGGAGATCCAGATCCCGCCGGGCCCGCGGCTCGGCAGTGTCGTCGTCGAGGTCAGCAACCTCAGCAAGGGCTTCGGCGACAAGGTCCTGATCGACGACCTGAGCTTCACGCTGCCGCGCAACGGCATCGTCGGTGTCATCGGCCCCAACGGCGCCGGCAAGACCACCCTCTTCAAGATGATCCAGGGCCTGGAGGAGCCGGACTCCGGCACCATCAAGGTCGGCGAGACCGTCAAGATCTCCTACGTCGACCAGAGCCGCGCGAACATCGACCCGAAGAAGACGCTGTGGGCGGTCGTCTCCGACGAGCTCGACTACATCAACGTCGGCCAGGTCGAGATGCCGAGCCGGGCGTACGTCTCGGCCTTCGGTTTCAAGGGCCCGGACCAGCAGAAGCCGGCCGGTGTCCTGTCCGGCGGTGAGCGCAACCGCCTCAACCTCGCGCTCACCCTCAAGCAGGGCGGCAACCTCCTGCTCCTCGACGAGCCCACCAACGACCTCGACGTCGAGACCCTCGGCTCGCTGGAGAACGCGCTCCTGGAGTTCCCGGGCGCGGCCGTGGTCGTCTCCCACGACCGCTGGTTCCTGGACCGGGTCGCCACCCACATCCTCGCCTACGAGGGCGACTCCAAGTGGTTCTGGTTCGAGGGCAACTTCGAGTCGTACGAGAAGAACAAGATCGAGCGGCTCGGCCCGGACGCGGCTCGTCCGCACCGCGCCACCTACAAGAAGCTGACCCGGGGCTGATCTTGCGGCACATCTACCGCTGCCCGCTGCGCTGGGCGGACATGGACGCGTACGGCCACGTCAACAACGTGGTCTTCCTCCGCTACCTGGAGGAAGCCCGTATCGACTTCCTGTTCCGCCCGGAGAAGGACTTCCAGCAGGGGTCCGTGGTGGCACGCCATGAGATCGACTACAAGCGGCAGCTCGTCCACCGGCACGCGCCCGTGGACATCGAGCTGTGGGTCACCGAGATCCGGGCGGCGTCCTTCACCATCGCCTACGAGGTGAAGGACGGCGACGACGTCTACGTCCGCGCGTCGACGGTGATAGTGCCGTTCGACTTCGCGGCCCAGCGGCCGCGCCGGATCACCGCGGAGGAACGCGAGTTCCTCGAGGAGTACCGGGACGACGACGAGGAGGAGGCCGTCGCCGCATGACGGTGCTCCACCTCGCCGACGAGGGGGAGGCAGCGGACCTCGCCGCCTTCCTCTCCCGGCTGCTCCACTACGACCGCTCGGCCGCGGTACGGCTCCAGGGCACCGGCACCGCGCTCGCCGTCTTCGGGCGCCCGCCGTCCTTCGAGGTACTGGCGATCCGGGCGGTCCGCCTCGCCAAGCCGTACGAGAACGGGCTCGACGTCACCCTCGACGTGACCGTGTCCGCCGGGGAGCTCCTGGAGTCCGTCGACGAGAGCGCCGGCACGGCTGTCGTGCCGGGGGCGGTGACCGGGCCGCCGTGGGCCGGAGTGCTGCCGCCGCGTGGCGGATGGCAGCCGGTGACCGGGCTGCCCGAGCCGACGGAGCTGCGGGCTCTCGTCCTCTCCGGCGTCGCCGAATTCCGGGCCCGCACCGAGGAGTTGGGCTCCGAGGAGCGTACCCGGGCGGCACTCGACCGGATCGGGCGGGAGATCTGGTCCCGGGCCGTGGGGGACACCCGGCTGCCCGTGCGGGCCGTGCACGCGGCCCAGTCGCTCGGCTTCCTGCGCCCCGGAGGCCAGGCGGCGCTGTTCGCGTCGGGGGCCTGGCTGCGGCTGCGCACGCCGTACGGCTCGATCGCCGTACGTCAGGGGGGACTCGGAGCGCTCGGCGTCAGCGTGCGCTGACCAGCTCACCGGCTCACCGGCTCACCGGCTCACCGGCTCACCGGCTGACCGGCGTCAGTCCCGGTCGCTGTCGTCCGGCCACACGCCGATGTGGTCCGGCTCCAGTTCCAGCGCGACCCTGTCCCGCATGCCCAGCGCCTCGGTGTACTCCTTCGGCAGTTGGAGCCGGCCCGCGCGGTCGAGCATCGCGTACTCCCTCGCCACCAGGGTCTCGTGGCCCGTCGTCGCGTCCACCTCGCTGCGGCGCAGGACCTCCGTGGAGGTACGGCCGTCCCTGATGGCCACCGCGCGGCGGACCTCTCCGGCCACCGCCGGGTCGTGGGTGACGATGACGATGGTCGTGCCGAGCTGTTCGTTGGCCGCGCGGAAGGCGGCGAAGATCTGCTCCGCGGTGTGGGAGTCGAGTTCGCCGGTCGGTTCGTCGGCCAGCAGGACCGCGGGTTTGTTGGCCAGCGCCACCGCTATCGCCACGCGTTGCTGCTGGCCGCCCGACATCTGGTGGGGGCGGCGGTTTCGGCAGTCGGCCACCTCCAGCAACTCCAGGAGTTCCAGGGCGCGTTCGGACTGGGCGCGGCGGGAGGTCCGGGAGCCGGAGAGCTGGATGGGCAGGGTGATGTTCTGGGCGGCGGTGAGATAGGGGAGGAGGTTGCGGGAGGTCTGCTGCCAGACGAAGCCGACCGTCCCCCGGCGGTAGGCCAGGCGGTCCTTCGCGGTCATCGTCAGCAGGTCGTGGCTCGCGACCCTCGCGGCACCGGCGGTGGGGGTGTCCAGTCCGGCGAGGATGTTCATCAGGGTGGACTTGCCGCTGCCGGACGCACCCACGAGGGCGAGCAGTTCGCCCTCCCGGACGAGCAGGTCGAGGCCCTGGAGGGCCTGGACCTCCACGCCGTCCGTGGTGAAGATGCGCACGAGCCGGTCGCAGGTGATCAGGGCGTCGTGGCCGTAGGTGGGCCGGGAACGGGCCTCGGTCGCCTTGTGGGCGAGGTCGGTGAGGGTGGGGTTCGTGGTCACTGGCCGTCTCCTGTGGGGGCGCCTGTCGATGTGCCGCGCTGTGCTGTCGGGCGGGTGCCGCCGCCGGGCCCCGCGGGGGCGGGTTCCGTCGGGCGGGTGCCGCCGTCGCCCGGCTCCGCGGGGGCGCCGGTGGCGTCGTGCGGCGCGTCGGCGGGTACCGCGCGGTGGCCCGCGGGCCGTCGTGCCGCCGGGGCGGCCTTCCCCCGCGCGAAGTGGTTCATCCCGTGTCCTCCGCCTGCGGGAGGTCCCGCCCGCACGAGGCTCCTCATCTCGCATCCCCCGCTCGCAGCTCCTGCACCGAACCCCGTCTCCCCGACCACCATGCCTGCCCGATGCCCATCCCCACCGCCAGGAGCAGCACGGCTGTCGCCGGTATCGCCAGGGACAGGGTGTCCGTGCGCAACTCCGCCGCGGTCGCCGCGGGTTCGGCCGCGGGGAGCGCGATGGCCGTCAGGTCGACTCCGGGGGACAGGAGGCGGATGGTGGCCCAGCCGGTGAGGACGCCTCCGAGGGCGGCCAGGAACGCCTGGGGCAGGGACTCCAGGATCAGCAGGCGGCGGCCCGCGGCCCGGGTCAGGCCCATCGTGCGCAGGCGGGCCAGCAGGGCCGTGCGCTCGGGGGCCGTGCGCAGGAGGGACAGCAGCAGGGCCAGGACGGCGTAGCCGGTGCCGGCCGCCACCGCGGTCGCGTAGACGCCTTCCGCACCGGTCTGGAGGGGCGAGTCGACGAAGCGCCGGCGTTCCTCGGACTTCAGGTGCACGGACGCCGCCTCGGGCGCCGCCCTTCGCAGCGCGGCCCCGTCCAGGCCCTGCCCCGTCAGCAGCAGGGCCGTCGGGCGTGCCATCGCCGGGCTCAGTGCCTCGCGGTTCACGACCAGGAAGTCCGAGCCCGCCACCGCCGGAGTGCGGTCGAGGACGGTGGTGATGCGGACGGTGAGCGAGCTGCCGTCCGGGAGGAGGACCGGGAAGGGGCGGGTGCCGTACGTCCGGGCGGTGGCCGTGGCGGCCAGCGCCGGGACCGGCGTACCGGCGGCCCCCGCCCGCAGCCGGGTCGCCGCGAAGGCGCCGATGTCCGTCCGGGACGAAAGGGCCGCGTAGTCCGCGGGGTCCACCCCGACCAGCGGCAGCGACTGGGCTCCGTTCTCCGGCTTCGCGTCGGAGGTGACGCTCACCGCGGACAGGTCGCTCACCCCCCGTGAGCCGCGCAGCCGGTCCGGCAGCCCGGACGGGAGCGGTGCCGCCGTCTCCACGCGCGCGTCGGCGCCGACCGCGAGCAGGGCCGCCCGGTCGCGGGCGTCCTGGACGCCCGCGAGGACCGAGCCGCCGAAGGCCGCCGTGGTCAGGGCGGTCAGCAGGGCGAGCAGCGGCAGCACGGCGGAGGCCGAGGTGCGGCCCGCCCGGGCCAGGGACAGGTGGGCGAGGACACCGCGCAGCCGGGCGGCCGGGCGGGCCAGGCCGCGCAGCGGGAGCGGGTACAGCCGGACCAGGACCAGGGCGGCGATCACGCCCACCAGCACGGGTGCCAGGGAGACGAGGTCGCCGGAGGTGCCCGATGTGCCGCGGCGGCGCAGCGACTCCACCGCTCCCGCCGCCAGCACCAGCAGCGTCAGCTCGGCGACCGTACGGCGCCGGGACGGTCGTACGGCGGAGATGTCCTCGCGGCCGGTGTGCACGCGGACCACGCGGTGGGCGGCCGCCGTGCGCAGCGGGAGGGCGGCGCAGACGACGGCGGTGACGGCCGCGGCGGCCGCGACCGCGTACCGAAGGCGGCCCCCGGGGACCGCGACGAGCGCGGCGGCCAGGCCCAGGGCGCCCGCCGGGACGGCCACGACCGCCGTCTCGGCGAACAGGCGGGCCGTCAGACCCCGCAGGGAGGCGCCGCGGGCCCGCAGCAGGGCGAACTCGGCGCGGCGGCGCTCCGCGGTGAGACCGCCCGCCATCAGCAGGACGACGACAGCGACCGTGCCCGTGCCGAACGCGGCGACCGCGACCAGCGGCGCGACTCCCGCGCGGAACCGGTCGTAGGCGGCGAGGACCTCGTCGAGGTCGGTGAGGACCTCGGTCTGGCCGGTGATCTGTGTCAGCTCGGTCACTGGACCGTCGATCCTCAGCCGCACCTTGCGCAGCGCGGGCCCGGCCTCCAGGGAGGCGAGCGCGGACCGCAGGTCCGGCGTGTCACGGGCCCGGAGGCTGCCTGCCGAGGGCGCCAACTGCCAGTAGCGTTCCGGGCGTCCCGGCGTGGCCAGCAGGACCGGGGCCGCCTCGGGGGCGATGAGCAGGGCGCCGAGCCAGTGCATGTCCACGGACGGCGCGGGCTCGCGGACCAGGGACGGGGTGCGCAGGGTGGGCCGGGTGGACCAGTAGGCGCCCTCGGGGTCGCGCGGGGTGACGATGCCCGTGACGCGGATGGGGAGGGTGCGGCCGGCGGCGGGCGCGTGGAGCACCGAACCGACCTTGATGTGCAGGGCCTTGGCGGTCTCCACGGTGACCGCGGCCTCCAGCTCGGGTGCCGCGGAGGTCACGTCCTCGTCCGCACGCGGCAGACGTCCCCGGGCCAGGGAGGAGTGGGCGCCGAGGCCCGTCTGGGCGATCAGGGTCACCTCCGCGGGCTTGCCGGTCGGCCGCGGCAGCCACGGGTCCGGTACCGGCAGGTCCAGGGTGGTGCGCACCCCGTACGTCGACTGCTCCGGATCGAGGACGAGCGCGCGCGGGACCTCGGCACGGACCTTCGTGTACTGCCTGGCCAGCAGTTCGGGGCGCAGCACGTCCTCCCGCTCGCGCGGCGACAGCATCACGGACGGCGGCGGGGCGTACACCTCGACGCTGGTCCGGTCGGGGCGGGCCTGCTCGGCGGCCCGGCGCAGCCCGGCGTCCTCGTACCGGTCGACCGCCGGTGGGAACGCGCCCGCCAGGCAGGCGGTCAGCGCGACCAGCAGCGCGAGCCAGAACGCGGTGCCGGGCGCGGTCCGCAGCCGGGTGCGCACCCAGGGCACGCTCTCCTCGCGGACGCCCGGCTCGGCCCTCCTGAGGAACCTCACCTCACTCACCCCCCTCACGCAGTGCCCGCGCCGGATCCGCCCGCCGCAGCGCCAGCGCCGCCGTGACCAGGAGCGGGGCGAGGGCCACCGCCGCCAGCAGCGCCGCCGCCTGCGCGAGCGGCAGCTGGACCAGGACCCGCGGGACCGGTCTGGTCGCCTCGTCCGTCAGCACGATCAGCGGGACCACGGCCCGGGTCAGCGCTGCGCCGAGGAGCGCGCCCACCAGCAGTGCCAGCACCACCAGGAGGCCTTGTTCCACGGCGACCGCCCGGGCCAGCCGCCGCCGCGGGGCCCCCAGGGCGCGCAGTACGGCGAACTCCGCGCCGCGCTCGCGCAGCGACCCCGCCGCGCTCACCGCGAACCCGACCGCGGCCAGCGCCGCCGCCACCGCGGCCGCCGCGGCGAACGCGGCCTCGGGGCCCGCGCCGAACGGGTCGTCGCGCAGCTGCCCGGCGAGTTCGTCCCGCACCACGACCTGCGTGGGGTCCATGTCGGGCCGGGCCCGCAGGGCCGCCGCCACCCTGTCCGACGCGCCCGGTCGCGTCGACAGCCACCACTCGGTCGGCTCCACACTGCGCCCGGACTGCTCCTGCAACTCCCGGTTCACGGTCCGCAGATCGATCAGCAGGGCCCCGCCGTCGTCCGAGGCGGTGGGCAGGTCCCTGATCGTGCGCACGATCCGCACCGAGACCGTCTCGCGGTTCAGCGGCACGTCCAGGCTCTCCCCGACGGTCGCGCCCGCCGAGGCGAGGAAGCTCTCGGTGGCGACGCCCGTGATCGCGGCCGCCTTCGGCTGCGGGGCCTTCACCCGGACCGTCAGTGAACCGGAGCTCCAGGAGTCGTCCCACGGGATGAACCCGGTCCCGTAGTCCACGCTCAGCCCTCCGGGTCCCGAACTCAGGCGCGGCGGTGTGGGTTTGGTCTTGGGATCGGGGACGGCGCTCACCCCGTCGCTCTGCGAGTCGGCGGACCAGTCGGTCGGCAGCCGGAGCCGCCGGACCGACCCGTCGGTGCCCTTCGCCGTCAACTCGCTCACCGTCAAGCGCTGTCGGTCGGCCTTGCCACCCGGGACCGACACCACCAGTTCCAGGGAAGTGAGGGTCAGCGGGCCCCCGGCCACATAGACGTCCAGCGGGTGGGCCCGGCCGTCGGCGGCGAGTTCGCCGGCCGGCAGCCGGTAGGGGGTGCCGTAGCCGTCCACCAGGGTGACCGCGGCCTGTGCCGTCGTGCTGGGGACCGCGCTGCGCAGGGTCGCCGTCAGCCGCAGCCAGGCCGTGTCCGCGGGCACCCTCACCCCCGCGATCGCGCCCTCGGGGGCGAGGCCCTCCAGGAAGGGGCCCGCATGCAGGTCGGAGCGGATCAGCATCGAGGCACGCGAGGTGTCCAGCGCCAGCACGGTCGCCACCCGGCTCCCGGACAGCGGCAGTTCGGAGCGGGCGGCGGGCGCGGCCTGCCGTACGCCCGCGACGGCCGCGTACTGCTCGGTGCGGCCGAGCCCCGCGTCCCCGGAGACCAGCACCCGCACCGGCGCCCCGGCCCGGAAGTCCGCCTGGTCGGACTGCGAACGGTCCCAGGAGGCGCCCTGGCCGATCGCCAGCATGCCCAGTGCCATCGCGAGGACCAGCAGCAGCACCGGGCCCGCCCCGCGCATCGGGCGGCGGGCGATCTGCCAGCCGGCCAGGGCCGCGGTCAGCCCGCGCCCGCCGGTCGCCCGGCGTTCGGCGAGCCGGGCCAGCGGCGGCAGCAGCCGCAGCGTCAGGACGGTCCCGGCGAGCAGCGCGAGAGGGGGCGCCGCCACCAGCAGCGGGTCCACGCCCAGCGTGCCGGAGGTGTCGTCGGAGACGGCACCGGAGGTCTGGCGGCTGAGCTGGAAGTACGCCACTCCGGCCACGGCCAGCAGCCCGAGGTCCGCACCCGCGCGCACCGCGCCGGGCAGCGCCCGGGCCCGGCCCCGAGCGAACGAGGAGGTCAGGGCGGGCAGGGTGACCGCCAGCGCGCACCCGAGCGCCACCGCCCCCGCCACCAGCCACACCCCGAGCCGTCCGCTCGACGGCACCTCCAGGTGCAGCCCGATCCGGGCCAGCGGTCCCCGACCGGCCAGGATCCGCGTCAGCGGGCCCGCCAGCAGGGGCGCGCACAGCAGCGCGGGCACCGCGAGCAGCACCCCCTCCAGGGCGGCGAGGCCCGCGATCCGGGCACGGGAGGCACCGCGCGCCAGCAGCAGCCGGCTCTCGCCCGTGCGCTCACTGCTCAGCAGCCCCGCCACCAGCAGCAGGGCGCAGCCCGCGAGGAGCACCAGTTGCAGGGCCACGATCAGCAGGGTCGAGCGGGAGACCAGCAGGGAACGGTCGGCGCGGTCGAGGACCTCGGGCAGCGCGGTCGACGCGGTCGAGGCGCCGCCCAGGGAGGCCTCCTTGCGCAGGGCCGCGTTCCCCGCGACGGCCGACTTCCGCAGCGCGTCCGACCGCGCGGTCGTCACCGTGGCGAAGTCGGCCGACGCCAGCCATCCCGACGTCCCGACGCTCACCGTGCCGTCGGCCAGCACGCCGGGATCGGCGAGCAGGGGGCCGTACGTCGTGAAATCGAGCTTGTTGACGCCCCGCCCGTGCAGGTCGTCGAGGAGCCAGTACGGGTCGTCCGCGCGGACGGGCCGGTACAGGCCGGTCACCGCGACCCGGACCGCCGGGCCGCGCAGCCGGTCGGTGAGGGTGAAGCGGGCGCCGGGAGCGAGGTGCAGCGCGCGGGCGGCGGCCTGCGGGAGCGCCACCTCCACCAGCCCCTCGGCCGGACGCGGCAGCCGCCCCTCGACCAGCCGCACCCGGCTGCGGTCCAGAGCCGCGAAGTGGGTCAGATCCGGGTCGCCGGACCGCGCGGACTCGGGCTGGAGCGACCGCGGCAGCGCGTACGGGCCGGACCGCAGGAAGGTCCGCACGGTCACCGGCAGCCCGTCGAAGGCCCGCCGCGCCACGTCGCGTACGGCGGTGTCGGCGGCCTTGCGGCGCTCCTCGGGTACGTCGGCCTTGACGACCAGCGCGGTGTCGGCGGCGTTGCGCGGGTCCGCGAGGGAGTGGCGCAGGGCCGCGTCGCCGATCGCGCCGGAGTAGGCGGTGAGGGTCGCCAGGACCGCGGTGGTGAGCAGGACCGTGAGCAACGCGGCGGCCAGCAGCAGCCGGTGCGCCCGCGCACGCAGTAACACCAGACGTGCGATTCCCCCGAACCCCGTCACCCGGCCCCCCGCCGTGTTGTGCCAGATCTCCGGCGAGGATGTCAGAGGGGATCGTCGGGAGTAAGCGCTTGTAGCGAGGGCTTGACCGGATTGTGACCGGAATCCGGCACCGCGAGACCGGAATCCGGCAATCAGTGAACGCCGGTCACCGAGTGCTGATCAGTCGGGGGTGTTCACCATCGAAGCGGCCGCGTACGTCAGGTAGTTCCACAGCTGCGTCTCGTGCTCCTCGGACAGACCGAGGTCGTCCACGGCGTCCCGCATGTGCCGCAGCCACGCGTCGTGCGCCTCACGGTTGACCACGAAGGGGGCGTGCCGCATGCGCAGCCGGGGATGGCCGCGGTTGTCGCTGTAGGTCGTCGGGCCGCCCCAGTACTGCATCAGGAACAGCGCGAGGCGCTCCTCGGCCGGGCCGAGGTCCTCCTCGGGGTACATGGGCCGCAGGACCGGGTCCTCGGCCACCCCCTCGTAGAAACGGTGGACGAGGCGGCGGAAGGTCTCCTCCCCGCCGACCTGCTCGTAGAAGGTCTGCGTCTGAAGCGTGCCGCGCCGGATCTCTTTCACGTCCACCATGGTCTCAGACGGGGTGGACGAGGACTCAAGGCTTAGGACCTCCGGGGCTCAGGGTGCAGAGTGGAGGCATGGGCGCGCACGCTCTCGACAGGGACCTCGCCGAACTCGCCGCCTCCGCGCGGGCCGCGCTGGTGCGGGAGATCGACGCGAGCGGGGCCTGGGCCGCCGACCCGGCATGGCGGGAGGCCTTCGAGGCGGTGCCCCGGCACCTCTTCGTGCCGTACTACTACGTGGGCGTCATGGGGGGCTACGAGCGGCGCTGGGGCGAGAGCCCGGACCCGCGCACCCGGGAGAAGTGGGTCCGCGGGGCCTACGCCGACGCCCCGCTGGCCACCCGGCTGCGCGACGGCGAACTCGTCTCCTCCAGCAGCCAGCCCTCGCTGATGGCGATGATGCTGGCCGAACTGCGGGTACGGGACGGCGACCGGGTCCTGGAGATCGGTGCGGGCACCGGCTACAACGCGGCCCTGCTCGCGCACCGGCTCGGCGACGACTCCGTCACCACCGTCGACCTGGAGCCGGAGATCACCGAGGCGGCGCGCAGGCATCTGGCCGCCGCCGGGTACCACCCCGTCGTCGTCACCGGGGACGGCGCGCGCGGGGTGCCCGAACGCGCTCCCTTCGACCGGATCATCGCGACCTGCGCCCTGGCCTCGGTCCCGACCGCCTGGCCGGCCCAGTGCCGCCCCGGCGCGCGCATCCTGAGCCCGCTCGCCACCGGTCTGATCGTCCTGACCGTGCGGGACGCCGGGCACGCCGAGGGGCGGTTCCTGCACACGCCGGCCTACTTCGTGCCGTTGCGCGGCGCGGACCGGCGGGACCGGGAACCGGCGGACCCGAGCGGGCTCCCGCGCCGGGCCCGGGAGAACGACCTGTTCCGGTTCCTGCTGGCCCTGAGCGGGGACAGCCTCGAACCGCGGGAGGCGTACGCGCTGTGGGAGCGCGAGGGGCGGCCGGGCCGGGAGCGGTACGGCGTCACGGTCAGCGGGGACCGGGAGTGGGCGTGGCTGGACGACCCGGAGGGACCGTGTGCGTGGCCCCTCCGGTGACGTGCCCGCTCGCTAGCCGCGGCGGATCGTGATCGTCGTCCAGGCGCCGACGTGCACCCGGTCGCCGTCCTGGAGCGGCACCGGCACGAAGGGCGTGATGGGCTCCTCGGCGCCGTTGACCGTGGTGCCGTTCGTGGAGTTCTGGTCGACGACCGCCCAGGAGCCGTCCGGCTGCTGCACCAGCACCGCGTGCTGGTGCGAGACGCCCGGGTCCTCCGGCGGCACCGACAGGTCGACGTCGGGGGTGTCACCGGTGGAGTGCCGGCGGCGGCCGATGGTGACCTGGTTGCCGGTGAGCGTGCGCTGCTGCTCGGGGGAGTACGCGGGCAGGTTCAGGCCCGCGGCCTCGGGGCCGGAGCGCTGCATCATCGCCATGAAGTACTCGCGGTCCGGGCCGATGGTCGCCGTCCAGGTCGCGGGCTGCTGCGGGAAGGACGGGCCGGCCGGCGCGGGCGGGGCCTGGGTGGAGCCGGGCTGCGGGTAGCCGTAGCCGCCGGGACCGCCCGGACCACCGGGACCGCCGCCGGGGCCTCCGGGGGCGGTGGAGGACGGCGGGGAGATGACCCAGTCGTCGGCGCCGCCGCCGAAGGGCGGACCGCCCTGGGGTCGGTTGGTCTCCTGCGGGAAGGCGGGCGGGGCGGACGCGCCCTGCGCCTGGAAGCCCTGCGGGGCCCCGCTGGTGGCACCGGGGCTGCCCGGGGGCGGCGGGACCGGGCGTGAGGGGTCCTGACCGAAGTTCGGCGGACCGCCGGGACCGCCACCGGGTGCGGAGGGGCCGCCCGGGCCGGGCCGGGACGGGTCGCCGGGGAAGCCCTGCGGACCGCCGGGGCCGGGCTGTCCGGGGCCGCCGGGTCCGCCCGGGCCGGGCTGGGTCGGAGGGCCACCGAAGCCCTGCGGGCCACCCGGCCCACCGGGACCACCGGGGCCACCGGGACCGGAAGGTCCGGGCGGGGCCTGGGTGGAACCGGGCTGGGGGTAGCCGTAACCACCGGGACTGCCGGGGCCGGGCTGTCCGGGGCCGCCGGGGCGGGAGGGATCGCCGGGGAAACCGGAGGGGCCGGGACCGCCCGGACCACCCGGTCCGCCCGGGAAACCGGAAGGGGAACCGGGTGCGCCGGGGCGCCCGGGGTCACCCGGGAAGCCCTGCTGGCCACCGGGGCCGGGCTGTCCGGGGCCGCCGGGGCGGGAGGGGTCGCCGGGAAAACCGGAGGGGCCGGGGCCGCCGGGACCACCCGGTCCGCCCGGGAAACCGGAAGGACCGGAGGAACCGGGTCCGCCGGGGCCGGACTGGCCGGGGCCGCCGGGCCGGGCCGGGTCACCCGGGAAGCCCTGCGGGCCACCGGGACCACCGGGGCCGCCGGGACCCGAGCGGCCCGAGGGCTCCGAGCCGAAGGGGATCGGTTCCGCCGGGCGGTTCACCTGGGACGGGCGCGAGCCCTGGTACTCGTACGAGTCACCGCCGCCGCCGAAGGACGGCCCGGGACCCGACTGCTGCTGGAAGTGCGAGGGCGGACCGCCGGCCGGCGGGCGCGGGGCGGCCGGGGTGTACGAGGTCGCCGTGTTCGTCAGGAAGTTCCACCGGCACTCCTCGCAGAAGGGCGCACCGCCCTCACGGGGCGTACGGCACTGCGGGCAGAGCTCCGGCTCGGGGTCCGGCACGGCGGACAGATTCGGGCGTCCACCGGGCTGGCCACCGGGACCGCCGGGACCACCGGGCGGCGGGAAGCCGTAGCCGCCTCCACCCGGACCGGGCGGCGGCGGAGGGGGCGGAGGTACGGCACCGGCCATGCGGTGACCGCAGACCTCGCACCAGTCGTCGGAACCCGACTGGTGTCCGTTCGGGCAGGTCGGCATGTCGGCGCTTCCCCCTCTCGGATCAGGGAACTTCTCCGTCGGAAACTGTCTACTTCTTTACACGAACAGTCTTTGTCGACCGGGTCTCGAGAGTCATCTCGTCGGCCTCCTCGACCTTCGCCTTCAGTCGCACAGTACCTGTCGTGGCATCGACGACGTCCACCACCTTCGAAAGCAGTTTCGTAGTATCGGCGTTCCCCGAGTCGTTCGCGAGCTGAACGGCACGGCCCAGTTTGGCCGTTGCTCCGTCGATATCACCCGCTTTGCGAAGGTCGAGACCTTGTTGGATGGCCTGTGCCAGTTCGGCCTGGCCGGTGTAGTGGGCGACCTGGGGATTGATCGACGTCGAGGCGACCATGTCGTCGGTCCACACGGCCCTGACGAGGCCCTGAGCACCCAGGTTCTGCGTGCTGCCGTCGGGCTGCGGGACCACCAGGGAGACCCGGGCGGCGAGCATCTCCTGGCCGATGTTCGCGGCCGGGACCTCGACGCAGACGTGGTAGTCACGGGACTCGTCCCCCCAGGAACCGGTGGGGTAGTCCCCGGCGCGCGGACCGGCCTCGGTGCGGCGGTCGGTGAGCTCCTCGACCGTGGGCGCGACCTGCTTGACGAACTTGATGGTGGTGCCCACCGGGGTCCACACCCGCAGGGCCACGTCGGCGACCTCCTTGCCCATGGCCGTCTCCATCATCTGCGTGAAGTCGGCGGCGAGGGCGGCCGGATCGGCCACGATGTCGGCGGTGCCGAGCAGAGCCGAGGCGATCCCTGTGACTTCTTTCACTTCCCAGTCGGTGCCCACGCCCCGGGCGTCACAGGTGAAACGTCCCGCGCAGGCGTCGAGGGAGGCCTTGAGGTCCTCCGGCGACTCGTGTTCGTTGCGTCCGTCGGTGAGCAGGATGCCGTGCCGTATGGCGACGTCCGCCGAGGACAGCAGGCGGTCGGCCAGGCGCAGCCAGGTCCCGATCGCCGTACCGCCGCCCGCGCTGAGCTTGCGCAGGGCCTGTTTGGCCTGGTCGCGGGTGGTGGCGTCGGCGACCGCGAGCCGTCCGCCGCCGGGGTAGACCTCCTTGGCCACATGGGTGCCGCCGATCACGGCGAAGTGCACGCCGTCGCGCAGGGTGTCGATCGCGGCGGCCGTGGCGTCGCGGGCGTTGCGCATCTTGGTCGGCGGGTAGTCCATCGACCCCGAGCAGTCGACCATCACCGCGACCGCCGCCGAGGGACCCTGTCCCGCCGACCAGAGGTGCGGGGCGGCGACCGCGCTGCCGATCGTGCCGCCGCCGGTCGCGGTCACCGTGACGATCGCGTTGACCTCGCGGCCGCCCTCGGGCAGGTACTCGTTCTGGTAGACGTCCATCGCGAACTGCGGCACGTTCGACTTCGAGAAATTGGCCATACCTGCTCGAATCCCCCTCATGAACCCCACAGTCGTGGGGCGACGACTGATCGCGGACCGGTCCCCTCCGGCCCGCCGAGGCTTCCCCGTTCGTGCGGCCTCAGGCCGATCCTGCCCCCTGCACGGGGGTCGGGAACGGGACGACGGCCACTGTTACGTTGTCGTGGCCCCCGCCGTCCAGGGCGTGACCGACCAGCACCCGGGCGCTGTGCAGCGGGCGGGCGGCGGCGTCGGCCGGCACGGCCTGGGCCATCTCGTCGGCCGCCTCCGCGTAGTTCCACAGGCCGTCGGTGCACACCACCACCACACCAGGGCGGTCCGGCTTGAAGGAAGCGGTGTGCGGGTCGAGTTCGTAGGCGTCCGCGCCGAGCCAGCCGGTGATCGCGTGGGCACGCTCGTCGGCGTACGCCTCGGCCTCGTTCATCAGGCCCGCGGCGACCATCTGCGCGGCCCAGGAGTCGTCCTCGGTGAGCCGGGCCGGAGGCGAACTGCGGTCCGTGGGCACCCAGTAGACGCGACTGTCGCCGACCCAGCCGACGACCAGCAGGGTCGGGGTGACGACCGAGCCGACGATCGTGCACGCCGGGGCGTTCTGGTGCGGCTGGTGCTCGCGGGCCGTGGCGGGTTCGCCGGCCAGCGAGTTGACCGCGCGGGAGGCGGCGACGATCGCCTCGTGCATGGCCTGCTGGGGGTGGGTGCCCTGCGGCAGGGCCGCCTGCAGTGACTCGGCGGCGGCCCGGGACGCGGCCAGGGAGGCGTCGTCGGGACGGGTCGCGGAGGACACGCCGTCGCAGACCACCGCGAAGGTCGCCGGTTGACCGTCGGGCAGCACGCTGGTGCCGAGGCTGAAGGCGTCCTCGTTGCGGTGGTGGCGCAGTCCGCGGTCGCTGACGGCGGCGATCGGGCCGGCCTCCTGCTCCATGTGGTCGCGCTCGCGCGGCTGGGCGTGCCCGCAGTTCTCGCAGTAGCCGTCGTCGTCGACCCGGCCGGCACGGCAGGCCACGCACACCTTGGTTCCTTCGGCAGGGGCGGCCGGTCCGGCGGCCACACGCGGGTCCGGCGCCTGCAGGGGGTACTCGTCGGGCTCCGGCGTCCGGTCGAAGCGCACGCCGGACGCGGGCGAGACCGGCGATCCGAGCACCGGCCCCGACTGGGGCGGCACCGGCGGCAGTTCGTGCTCACCCGAGGCGGAGGCCCGCAGATCGGTCGGCAGCCGGAGCTCCCCCGGCGGGTGCGGGGCCTGCGGCCAGGGGCCGTCCGGGGGCGCGCCGTTCAGGGCGATGGTCGGGCTGTCGTCCGGCCGTGCCGGGACGGCGGACAGGTCGTATCCGCACGCACCGCAGAAACGGTCGCCCGACTCGAGGGGTTCCTCGCAGCTCGGACACCTCGAAAGGGCGGTCTGCTGGGGCATCTGCGACATCAACTACACCCACGTCCGGGGGCGGTAACGGTTGGCTCGTTCCACCAGGTCGATCCTCTCCTCGCCGCCCTGCGCGAGCCGGGCCAGCGCGCGGTACGAACGCTCCAGGCCGAAGCGCAGTCCTCGCTCGTCCAGTCCGCTGCCGAGCAGTGCCCGTCCCCCGGTGGCGGGGGCGACGGAGTCCTGGCCACCGGAGAGTATCCAGTCCAGGGCCGCGCCCAGCACCTCGGCCGACAACTGCTCGCGACGCACCGGATCCAGTCCGTACGCGTCCAGCGCCTCGACCTGCCCGGCGGCGGCGGTCAGGTCGTCCAGGAAGGGTACGTCGCCCGCGGTCGCGGTGCGGCCACGCAGCCGCGCGCGCACCGCCGCCACTCTGGCGGCCGTGTAGTGGATCGAGGACTCCGGCACCGACTCCAGGGTCCGCACCGCGCCACGGCGGTCCCCGGTCGCGAGTTGCACGCGCGCGAGGCCGAACGCGGCGCTCACATAGCTGGGGTCGGTCGACCAGACCAGACGGTAGTACTCGGCGGCGTTGTCGAGCTGCCCGAGCACCTCCGCGCACAGGCCGAGGGCCAGCTTGGGGGCGGGCTCGCCCGGGAAGGCGTCGTAGATCGCGTCGAAGGCGAGCGCGGCGGCCTCGTGGTCCCCGGTCACCAGAGCGGCCACGCCCCGGTACCAGACCACCCGCCAGTCGTCGGGCCGTTCGTCCTCAAGACGCCGCAGCGCCTCGTCCGCGGTGTGCGCGTCGCCGTTCTCCAGCCAGGCCCGCACCTGCCGGAGCCGGGTCTCCGCCGACGGGGCCGGAGCGGCCGCGAGGGCGCCGAGCAGCTCGGCGGGCGCGGTGGTCATGAGCCCGGCGAGGAAACCGGCGTTGGGGTCGGAGGGGTCGACGTGCGGGACGGGCAGCGCCAGGGAGGCGACGGACGCGTCGACGTCCTTGACGAGGCCGCGGTCGGGAGGGGCGGCCCCGGCGAGGGCCGGGACGCCGGCGCCCTTGCCGCGGGCGGGCAGCAGCCGCGCTCCCCAGCGCGACACCTCCCCGTCCAGCTTGGGGAACAACTCCGTGTCGGTGACGCGGACTTCGGGGCCGAACAGGGTCGACAGGGAGGGCCTGGCGCGGCCCGTCTGCAGCGAGACGACCTCGCGCAGGACACCCGTGAGCTGTTCCGACATCTCCTGCGCGGAGGCGAAACGGCGGGCCGGGTCCGGGTCGGTCGCCCGGACCAGCAGCCGGTAGAAGGACTCGTACCGGCGGAAGACCTCGATGTGGTCGGGGTCGGGCAGCGAGTCGACGAAGACGTTGGTGTAGCCCTGGAAGTCGAAGGTCAGCACGGCCAGGGTGCGGCCGACGGTGTAGAGGTCGGAGGCGACCGAGGGGCCCACGTCGGCGACCTCGGGCGCCTGGTAGCCCACCGTGCCGTAGATGGCCGACTCCTCGTCGTCCATCCGGCGCACCGCGCCCATGTCGATCAGCTTGAGCTGGTCCTCGGTCTGGATGGCGTTGTCGACCTTGAAGTCGCAGTACAGGAGGTTGCGGCTGTGGAGATGGCCGAGCGCCTCCAGGGCCTCGATGCCGTAGGCGCACGCCTGCTCCACCGGCAGCGGGTCCCGCTTGCCGTCGGGCGAACGGCGGCCGTTGGCGATCTCCTTGAGCGACTTGCCGCCGACGTACTCCATGACGATGTAGCCGTCGAGGGAGCCGGTGCGCTGGTCGAGGTGCTCGACGAAGTTGTAGATCCGCACGATGTTGGCGTGCTCGATCTCCGCGAGGAAGCGCCGCTCGGAGATCGCCGCGGCCATCGCGTCCTGGTCGCCGGTGTCCAGGAGGCCCTTGAGGACCACCCAGCGGTCGGACACCGCGCGGTCCACGGCGAGATAGACCCAGCCGAGCCCGCCGTGCGCCAGACAGCCCGCCACCTCGTACTGGCCGTGCACGATGTCACCGGACTTCAGCTTCGGCACGAACGAGTACGGGTGGCCGCACTTGGTGCAGAAGCCCTCCGTGCGCCCGGGCCGCTCACCGCGCGAACGCCCCACGGGGGCCCCGCAGTCGGAGCGTGAGCAGAACCGCTTGCGCTCGGGCACCTCCGGGTTCTCCAGGACCATCTCGCGCGGGTCGGGCCGCGGCACCCCGGGCACCTCGACGAGGCCCGCGCCGAGCCGGCCCCGCCCGCTGGACCCGGCGGCGGAGCCGGAGCTGCGTACCGACACCGAACGGCCCGTGGACCTTCCGGAGACCGAGCGCGAGAGCCGTCCCGACACCGAGCGGCGTGACTTCGACGAGTGCGAGGACGTACGCGCGGAACCGCGGCCGGTGGAGCGCGAACCGCCGCTGCCCTGCGAGTCCGGGCCGCCGGTCGTGCCGCTGGGCACCGAGCCGCCCCCACGGCTCCCCGCGACGACCGGCGCGAGGCCGCAGGTGTCGCAGTACAGCTCGCCGCCGCCCATGTCCTCGTAGCTGCCCTCGCAGCCCGGCCGCTGGCAGGGCTGCTGTTCCTGACTCATGACGACGACTCCCCCCTACGGTCTTCGGGACCGCTCTGCTGCGACACCCGCGGGGCGCCCAGCAGTTCGGCGGCCGCGTGCTGGTAGCGCAGCACGGCCTGTTCGGCGACCCTGAGGTCGCAGGGCGCGCTCCACAGCATCCGCCGGGCCGCGTCGTACCGCTCGATCAGGAACGGGTCCTCGGCCAGGCCGTGCCGGGCGACCTTCGCCTTGTACGCGTCGAGCCGGCCGCGCAGCTCGGCGCGGACCGCGAGCGGCGCGGTGACCGCGGTCAGCGACTCGCGGGCGCGCAGCAGTTCGTCCTCCGCCTTCTGCTCCAGGGACTCCAGGAGCGGGGACAGCCGGTGCCACTGGCCGTGTCTGCGGTACTCGGCGGCCGTCGCCAGCTGCTCCTGCAGCACGGTCGGCGGTCCGCTGACCACCGGCACCTCCGTGGCCGCGATCTTCGCGAGGACCTCGCCGCGCGCGATACGGGCCTCGGCGAGCGTGCGGTCCGCGCGCGAGAGCACGTCCCGCAGCTTGACCAGCCGGGCCTCGGCGTCCTGCCGGACCGTGAGCACGGCGTCGATCTCCCGGCGCACGTCCTCCAGGGCCCGCGCCTCCCGGTCGTAGGCCGTGGTGTCCGGCCTGCCGCCGCCGGGGGCCGAACTGCCCTGCGCGCGCTGCCAGAAGGCGAGCGGGTCGGAGATCACCCGCTCGCGCAGTGACGTGAGGGTGCGGGTGATGCGCTCCAGGTCGTCCCCGGCCGGGTGTTCCCCGGGGCGTACGCCGACGGAGTGCGCGAGCTGGCGGGTGCGCTGGAGTTCGGCGGACAGGAGGTCTATCCGCGCGGGCAGCGCCGACCAGACCGCGTCGGCGGCGACGACCATGTCCAGGCTCGTGGCGTACAGCTCGTTCATCCGCTCCACGAGCGTCACCAGCGAGAACCGCTCGCTGAGCTTGCCCGGACTGCCGTGCAGGGTGGGCGCGTTGGCGGTGGCGGTGGCCGAGCCCGCGACCGTGACCGACTCCCCGCGCAGCAGCTCGGTCAGCTCCACCAGGTCCTCGCGGCTGGACCAGCGGCGCCGGGAGCGGATCTCGCGGGCCGAGCGCAGCGCGTCCGTGTACGCGTCGAAGTACGCCCACAGCAGGGTGATCGACGCGTCGGCGGACTCCCAGCGCTCCTTGGTGACCCCGGTGAGCTCGGCGCCTTCGAGGAGCCTGCGGCCCGCGTGGTCCTGCAGGGCGAGGAGCGAGGTCTCGATCGCCTCGTGCTCCGCGCCGAGCCGCGCCAGCGCACGGTCCACCTCGTCCCGGTCCATCACCGGCCCGGGGGGTCCCGTGACGCCCATCGATCACCTCTCGCTGCTGAAGGGTTGCTCAGTGGATGTTGGTCTTGGCCGGTCCGTCAGCTCGTGCGCAGGTACTTCGGTGGCGGCGGTTCCGACTTCGCCGAGTTCTTGTCCAGTGTGGCGGACAGCCACCTGTCGTACGACGCCTGCCAGCCGTTCGTGTCGTCCTTGCGGTAGTCCACCAGGATCTGGTTGACCCGGCGTACCAGATCGTCGGCGTCGCTCTTCATCGCCACGCCGTAGTACTCGGTGGTGAAGGGGGAGCCCTTCAGTTCGACCGTGGGGTCCTGGGCGGCCTGACTGGCGGCGAGCGCCCCGTCGGTGACCACGGCGTCGACCTCGCCGAGCTGGAGCCTGACCAGGCAGTCGAGCTGGTTGGGCACCGTGGTGCGGATGTCGGCGGAGGCGACGAGATCCCCGGCCTTCTTGTCGTCCTCCAGCTTGCTGAAGGCGGTCGAACCCTCCGCCGTGCAGATCCTCTTGTGCGCCAGCGTGCCGTCGTAGCCCTCGATGTCCGAGGACTTGGGGGCGAGGACCTGCTGCCCCGTCTTGAAGTACGGTGCGGAGAACGCCACTTGGCCGACACGCGTGCAGTTGATCGTCATCGTGCGGACGACCATGTCGACCCGGCCGTTCTGTATGGCAGGGATGCGCTGGTTGGTGGGGATGGCCTTGAACTGCACCGCGTTGGCGTCGCCGAGGATGTCCTGGGCGATCCGGTGCACCAGGTCGATGTCGAAGCCCTCCAGGTCGGCGTTCTCCCCGCCGTTGGGGTTGCGGTAACCCCAGCGGTAGCTGTTCTGGTCGACGCCGACGATCAGCTTGCGCTTCTCGCCCTCGCGGGCCTTGATCCTGTCGATGGTCGGGCCGTCCGCGCCCGACGGGGACAGAGTCTGCTCCTCCGGGTGCGCCTTGATCGCGGGATCGAGACAGGGGTCGTCCGCCGCGGCCTGCTCGGCACGGGTCAGCCCCGGGCCGCCGCTGCCCGTGCTGCCGTCGCCGGGTGGCCGGGCCAGCGGCAGCAGCAGGGCGAAAGCGAACACCAGGACACAGACGGCGGCCATCGCCCCCACCCCGCCCCAGCCCCTGAGACCGGCCCGCACCCGTCCACGCATCCGCATCGTCCCGCCCCCTCTCACCGGTACTCCGACAGCCTGCGGCCGATGCCGAGGACCGCGCCCGCGGCGCCCAGCACGGCCAGTACGGCGGCACCCACCGAAAGCCCCGTCATCGCGTCCAGACCGTCACCGGCCGACTGCCGGAACTCGGACTCCTCGTGGGTCAGGGCGAGGGAGAGGTTGTGGTCGACGCTGTCGAAGCACTCGCCCGTCGCGCCCTTGCCGCCGATCACCCGGTTCAGCGCCGCCTGGTAGTTGCCGAAGTCGTCCTGCTCGCGGGCCGCGGCGTGACGCTCCTTCCACACCTTCATGTTGCCCTGGGCCGCGGTCACCGGCTTCTCGCCCTTGTCGTCGTCGGCGAGCCCCGACGCCTGGGCCAGTCCCTTGCCGAGCGCGTCCATGTCCTGGTCGAAGTCGTGGTCGTAGGCGTCGAGGGTGACCTTCTCGCCGGTCCTGCCGTCCGTGACCGTGACGGTCTCCGCGCCGCGCGCCACCAGCGTGAGGTTCTCGTTGCCGCGCGCCTTCAGGGAGGCGATGCGGGCGTCGTGCAGCACGTTGAGCGAGCGGACGCCGTGGTCGTAGGAGTCGTTCAGGCCCGCGCGCGCCACGGTGTGGCCGACGACGAGCCACAGCAGCACCACGGTCGCCGTCGCGGTGGCCGCGACCAGGCCGTGGTTGAGGACCCGGTTGGTGCGCCGGTAGTTGCGGTGCTGTGCCCAGGCCAGTGCGGCGAGCGCCAGGACGCCGAGGCCGATCGCGGCCCACGGGTAGGGCGTGGCGTCGGCGTAGTCGGCGCGCAGCCGCTGGTTCTCGCTCGTGTAGAGGTTCTGCGCCTTCGGGAGCATCTCCTCCTGCATCTTCTCGTTGGCGTACCGCAGGTACGCCCCGCCGACCGGGAAGCCCTGGCGGTTGTACGTACGGGCCTGCTCCACCAGGCCCTTGTACTCCGGCAGCAGGGTGTTCAGCTCGGCCACCGTCTTCGCGGCGGGCGAGTCCGGGTCGGAGTTCGAGGCGGCCCTGACCAGGCCGGCGGCGGCCCGGTCGATGTCGTCCTCGTACCGCTTGCGGGAGTCGGCCGACTCCTGACCGCCGGCGAGGAAGCCGCTGGAGGCCGTGGTGTTGGCGTCGGCCAGGTACAGGTAGATGTCGGCGGCGGCGCTGCTGAGCGGCTGGCTCTTGTGCAGCACGTCGTCCGCGGCGCCGGCCCGTTCCTCGCTCTGCCAGGCGGTCACCGCGCCGAAGAGCACCACGAGCAGGGCGAGCGCCGCGCCGATGATGCGCAGCCTGCCCGGCTCGGTGGTGGCGGCCGCGCGCACCTGGTCGAAACCCTCGGCGAAGGCGGTACGACGGGCGGGCGCCGGGTCCGGCGCGGGGGCGGGCGGGGGCGCCTGCGGGGCCGGGGCCGAGGGGCCAGGCTGTGGCGGTACGGCCGGCATCGTGGGCACCCCGGAACCCGGTGGTGCCGCACTGCTCTTCGGCGGATGTGTCACCGCTTGACCTCCCCCATGGTCACCCCTCGCCGCAAGTATCGCTGCCGCGACCGACATCCGCACCGGGCTTGGCTGGATCTTGATCGGATCGCAGCGGATCGACCGTCGGCGGCTGAGCGTTCCGCACCACCCCTTGCCCATGAATACGCCGCCGGAATCGGTTCGGTTCCCCCCGGGGGCGCGTAGGGTCGGCGTCGTGCGCGGGGTACGTGTGGTGATGATCGGCGGAACATCCAATACCGGCAAGTCCACGGTGGCCGGGGCGGTCGCGGAGCGGCTCGGCTTCGCGCACCGTTCGACGGACCTGCTGGCCAGACACCCGGGACGGCCCTGGCGTACGCCGGAGCGGGAGGTGCCGGCGCATGTGGCCGAGCACTACGCGACGCTCGGCGTCGACGAGTTGACCGCCTCGGTCCTCGCCCACTACGAGCGGCTGTGGCCCCGCATCGAGGCGTTGGTCGGGGCGCACGCCACCGGACCGGGCCTGGTCCTGGAGGGCTCCGCCCTGTGGCCGGAACGGGTCGCCGCGCTGGGGGCCCCGCACACGGCCGCCGTGTGGCTCACCGCCGGCGAGGACGTCGTACGCGCCCGGATCCGCGCGGGCGGGCGCTACGACGAGGCGTCGGCGGACGAGCGCGCGCTGATGGACAAGTTCCTGGCCCGGAGCATGCGCTACCAGGAGCTCATGGTGGAGGCGGTCGACCGGCTGGGGCTGCCCCGCGTCGACGTCGAGGACGGCATGTCCGTCCCCGACGTGGCCGACGCGGTGCTCGCTCAGGCCTCGTAGTACGCCCGCACCCTCGCCTGCACCTCCGCGGACGCCCCGGCCCGGTCCAGGCCGAGGAGCGCGGCGCCCAGGACCGGACTCGCCGTCACCACCCGGGGCACCGCCTTGGGGGCGCGGGCCGCCAGGAGTTCCCGCACCCCGTCGTCCAGTTGGGGGTGCCGGGCGGCCAGGACGCTGCCGCCGAGCAGGACCGGCGTCTCCTCGTCGAGGAGGTCGAGGCGGGTCAGCGCCACCGTCGCCATGGACACCACCTCGTCGGCCAGCCGGTCGACGAGCGAGCGGGCCACCGGGTCGCCGGCGGCGGCCGCGGCGAACAGCACGGGGGTCAGTTCGTGGCGGCGGTCGGGGGCGATCTCCCCCAGGTGCAGGGCCTCGACGAGGGCGTACATCGACGGCAGCCCGAAGTGAGCGGGCAGCACGCGCGCGAGCTCGGTGTCGACACCCCGCCCGTCCTCCGCACGGGCGGCATGCCACAGGGCCTCCTCCGCGAGGCCCCAGCCGCCGCCCCAGTCCCCGGAGATCCGGCCGAGCGCCGGGAAGCGCGCGGTACGGCCGTCGGGCCGCATGCCGACGCAGTTGATGCCCGCCCCGCACACCACGGCGACCCCGCGCGGCTCGGCGGCCCCGGCCCGCAGGATCGCGAAGGTGTCGTTGCGGACCTCCACGTCCGCGCCCCACGCGCGCGCGTGCAGCGCCGCCGCCAACTGCTGTTCCTCCACCGGGAAGTCGGCGTTGGCGAGACAGGCCGAGACATGCTCGACCGCGCTCACTCCGGCCGCGGCGAAGGCCCGCCCGACCGCGTCGGCGACGACGTCCACGGCCTTCTCGACGCCCACCACCGGGGGGCGGAACCCGCCGCCGCGGGCCGTGGCGAGGACGCTTCCGTCGGCCGCCACGACCGCGACGTCGGTCTTGCTGTTGCCCGCGTCGACGGCGAGGACGCATGCGGTCAGGCCCACGCGAGATGCTCCCGGTTGTGTGCGATCAGTCGGTCGGTGAGTCCCTCGGCGTACGCGTACTGGCCGACGAGGGGGTGGGCGAGGAGCGCCTTGAAGACCCGGCCCCGGCCCCCGCGCAGGGCGGCCGTCAGTGCCAGGTCCTCGTACGCGGTGACGTTGGCCATCAGCCCCGCGAACAGCGGGTCCACGGCCGGAACCGCCAGCGGGGTCGGTCCCTTCGGGCCCACCGCCGCCTGCACCTCGATCACCGCGTCGTCGGGCAGGAACGGCAGCGTGCCCCGGTTGAGGGTGTTGACCACCTGGTAGGGGCTGCCGCCCCCGCCGAGCAGTCCGGCGGCCAGGTCCACCGCCGCCTCCGAGTAGTAGGCGCCGCCCCGCTTGGCGAGCAGCTCCGGTTTCTCGTCCAGGGCCGGGTCGCCGTACATCCGCAGCAACTGCTCCTCCATCGCCGCGACTTCGGCGGCCCGGGACGGCTTGGTGCCCAGTTCCCGTACGACCTCGTCGTGCGCGTAGAAGTAGCGCAGGTAGTACGACGGGACCACACCGAGCCGGTCGAGGAGCGTGCGCGGCAGGTGCAGGTCGCCGGCGATCGCCTCGCCGTGCTCGCCGAGCAGCTTGGGCAGCACGTCCTCGCCCTCGGGGCCGCCGAGCCGTACGCCGGTCTCCCAGGTGAGGTGGTTGAGGCCGACGTGGTCGAGGTGGACGTCGGAGGGGGTGAGGCCGAGCAGGCCCGCGAACTTCCGCTGGAAGCCGATCGCCACGTTGCACAGCCCGACCGCCTTGTGCCCGGCCTGGAGCAGCGCGCGGGTGACGATTCCGACGGGGTTGGTGAAGTCGATGATCCAGGCGTCCGGGTTGGTCCTGCGGACGCGTTCGGCGATGTCGAGGACGACCGGGACCGTGCGCAGCGCCTTGGCGAGGCCGCCCGCGCCGGTGGTCTCCTGGCCGACGCAGCCGCACTCCAGGGGCCAGGTCTCGTCCTGTTGCCGGGCCGCCTGGCCGCCGACGCGGAGCTGAAGGAGCACGGCGTCGGCGCCGTCCACGCCCGCGTCCAGGTCGGACGTGGTGACGATACGGCCGTCATGGCCCTGCCGGGCGAAGATGCGCCGGGCGAGCCCGCCCACCAGCTCCAGGCGCTCGGCGGCCGGGTCGACCAGGACGAGTTCCTCGACGGGCAGGGTGTCGCGCAGGCGGGCGAAACCGTCGATGAGTTCGGGGGTGTAGGTCGAGCCTCCGCCGACCACGGTGAGTTTCACTGAAGGTTGCCTCGCTTCCGGGCGTGGGGAGCGGTGATCATCGGCCGGGGGTCCGGGGGTTGCCCCCCGGGGAGATGCCGCATACGTCCTTAACCCTTCACTCCGGTCAGCGTGACGCCCTCGACGAACGCCTTCTGCGCGAAGAAGAACACGAGGATCACGGGGGCCATGACCAGCACGGTCGCGGCCATGGTGAGGTTCCAGTCGGTGTGGTGCATGCCCTTGAAGGACTCCAGGCCGTAGCTCAGTGTCCAGGCGTTCTGGTTCTCCGAGGCGTAGATCTGCGGGCCGAAGTAGTCGTTCCAGGCGTAGAAGAACTGGAAGAGCGCGACGGCCGCGATGCCGGGCTTGGCCATGGGGACGACGACCTTCAGCAGGGTGCGCAGATCGCCGCAGCCGTCGACCTTGGCCGCGTCCACGTACTCGTTCGGGATCGTCATCAGGAACTGCCGGAGCAGGAAGATCGAGAACGCGTCCCCGAACGCCATCGGGATGATCAGCGGCCACAGTGTGCCCGACAGACCGAGCTGCTTCGCCCAGAAGAGGTACATCGGGATGATGACGACCTGGGGCGGCAGCATCATCATCGAGATCACCAGCATCAGGGACAGGTTGCGGCCCCGGAAGCGGAACTTGGCGAGCGCGTACGCCACCGGGACCGACGACACGACCGTGAGGACCGTTCCCAGTCCCGCGTAGATCAGCGTGTTGCGCCACCAGGTCAGGAAGCCCGGGGTGTCGAGGACCCGTCGGTAGTTGCCCCACTCCCAGGTGTGCGGGATCAGATCGCGGCTGAGGGCCTGGCTGTCGCTCATCAGCGAGGTCAGGAACACGAACACGAAGGGCAGCGTGAAGAAGAGCGCGGCGGCGATGCCGAGCGAGTGGACCGCCACCCACTCCAGCAGGGCCCGGCGCCGGGCGGTGCGCTCGGCGGGCGAGGCCGGGGTCTTCAACTCCACCGGCCGGTCCAGTACTTGGGTCATGGTCAGTCACCTGCCTGGAGGAGACCGCCCCGGCGCCGCATCAGGAACGCGGTGAACACCATCGACAGGGCGAAGAGGACGAGGGCGACGACACACGCGGAGCCGTAGTCGAAGCGCTGGAAGCCGAGGTTGTAGACGAGCTGGGGGAGGGTCAGCGTGGACTTCTCCGGATAGCCGGGCTCGAACTGGGTGCCCGCGCCCTGGATCACCCCCGAGGCGACCTTCCCCGCGATCAACGGCTGTGTGTAGTACTGCATGGTCTGGATCACGCCGGTGACGACCGCGAACATCACGATCGGCGAGATGTTGGGCAGGGTGACGAACCGGAACCGCTGCCAGGCCGACGCCCCGTCCAGCTCGGCCGCCTCGTACTGCTCCTGCGGCACGTCGAGCAGCGCGGCCATGAAGATGACCATCAGGTCGCCGATGCCCCACAGGGCGAGCAGGGTGAGGGCCGGCTTGGACCAGGTGGGGTCGTTGAACCAGCCGGGGGCCGGGATGCCGGCCTTCTCCAGGATCGAGTTGACCGGGCCCGTACCGGGGTTGAGCAGGAAGGCGAAGGCCATGGTGGCGGCCACCGGCGGAGCCAGGTACGGCAGGTAGAAGAGCGTCCGGAAGACACCCGTCCCCGTCTTGATCTTCGTGATGAGCAGGCCGACACCGAGTCCGAAGACGACCCGGAGGGACACCATCACCACGACCAGCCACAGGGTGTTGCGCAGGGCCGGCCAGAAGAAGGGGTAGTGCTCGAAGACGTAGGTCCAGTTCTTCGTCCCGCTCCAGGTCGGCGGCCTGAAGCCGTCGTAGTGCATGAACGAGAAGTAGACCGTGGAGATCAGCGGATAGGCGAAGAAGACCGAGAAGCCGATCAGCCAGGGGGACATGAAGGCGAGGGTCCGCAGCGCCGACCTGCGGCGCTTCGAGGCGAGCGTGATCGTCGCGGCCATCACTTCGCCTGCGCGATGTCCGTGTCGATCTGCTCGGCCGCGGCGGCGAGGCCCTTCTTCAGGTCGGTGACCTTGCCGCTCTCGTAGGCGTAGCCGAGGTCCTGGACGGTGGTCAGGTAGACACCGCCGTTGATCGAGGACGGGGCGGTCGTCGAGTGCGGGTTCGCCGCGATGTCGAGGAAGGTCTTGAAGCGCGGGTCGTACTTCAGCTTCGGCGACTTGAGTGCGGCCAGCGTGGACGGCACGTTGTGGATGTCGTTCGAGAAGCCGACGACCGCGTCCGTGTCCGTGGTGATGTACTTCAGGAACTCCCAGGCCGCGTTCTGCTTGGTGCTGTTGGCGGCGATGCCGGCGATGGTGCCGGTGATGTATCCCTTGCCGTACTGGTCGGCCTGGTCGTCGGGGACCGGCAGCGGGGCCACGCCGATCTCGAAGTCCGGCTTGGCGTCCAGGGCCATGCCGAGGCGCCACTCGCCGTCGAGCTGCATGGCGACCTGGCCGGTCTGGAAGGGGTGCTTGGGGCCCCACTCGTCGCCGAGGCCCGCGCGGTACTTCTCCAGCTTCCGGTAGCCGCCGAGCTCGTCGACGAGTTTCTTCTGGACGGTGAAGGCGGCGGTGACGGCCGGGTCGGTGGCGATCGTGGACTTGCCCGAGGTGTCGAAGTAGGTGGGCGAGAACTGGCCCAGGTAGTGCTCGGTCGTGGTCTCCCAGCCGTGGTAGTTCGGCATGAACCCGAGCTGCCTGTACGAGTCGCCCTGGGCGATCGTCAGCTTCTTGGCGTCCTTCTCGAACTCGGACCACGTCTTGGGCGGGCTCGTGATCCCGGCCTTCTCGAACGCGGTCTTGTTGTAGTAGAGCCCGTACGCGTCGCCCAGCAGCGGCACGGCACAGCGGTCGCCGTCGAACTGCGTGTACTCGTTCATCGCGGCCGGGAAGGTCTTCGCCGGGTCGATGTCCGACTTCTCGAAGAACGGGTTCAGGTCGACCAGCGCGCCCGAGGAGCAGAACTTGCCCACGTTGTTGGTGGTGAACGACGAGATGACGTCCGGGGCCTTGCCGCCGCCCGTGCGCAGCGCCTGGTTGATCTTGTCGTCGGTCATGTTGCCGACGACGTTGACGTGGATGTTGGGGTGCGCCTTCTCGAAGCCGGCGACCAGGCTCTTCACGGCCTTCACCTCGGAGTCCGCGCTCCAGGCGTGCCAGAAGTTGACGGTCGTCTCCTTGGAGGCGTCGTCGTCGGCGCCGGAGGAGGACTGGCCGGTACAGGCGGTGGTGACGAGCACCGCGGACACGGTCAGGGCAAAGGCCGCTTTTCGGGCGGCTGAGGGTACGGCTGTGCGCATGACGGGGTCTCCCAGGGACGGGCGGTGAGTGAGGTGTGGGGGAGTACGGGGGTCAGCGCGAGGTGTCGAAGACCTCGTCGCGGGTGGCCGCCAGCGCGCTCTCCAGGGCGCCGCGCAGCACGGGGTGTTCACGGACGGCGCCGACGACCAGCCGGGGCCGGGAGGCTGCCAGTTCCTCCAGCTCGGCCTGGACGAGGGCGCGCAGGGTGTCGCCGCCGGCGGTGAGCGAGGCACCGCTGAGGACGACGAGTTCGGGGTCGAGGACGGAGACGAGGGAGGCGAGACCGGTGGCCAGCCGGGTGGCGTAGGTCTCCAGGAGCAGCCTGTTCAGGACGGTGTCCTCGGTGGCGGCCCGCTCGACGAGGGCGGCGGCGACCTCGGCGTACGGCCCCGAGGGGATGTCCGTCATGCCGAGCTCGCGGGCGAGCTGGGGGATGGCCTGGGAACCGGCGAGTTCCTGGTAGCCACCACTGTTGGCCCTGGTCACCTGTCGGACCAGGGGCGCTCCGGGAACCGGCAGGAAACCCACCTCTCCCGCGCCGCCGGTCCAGCCGCGGTGCAGCCGGCCGCCGAGGACCAGGGCGGCACCGAGACCGCCCTCGTTCCACAGCAGCACGAAGTCCTCGTGGCCGCGGGCGGCGCCGAGCCGCTGCTCGGCCACGGCGACGAGGTTGACGTCGTTCTCGTACTCGACCGGCATCGGCAGGGCGGCGGCGAGTTCGTCGAGGAGGGTCGGGGTGTGCCAGCCGGGGAGGTGGGAGGCGTAGCGCAGCCGGCCCGTGCCCGGGTCGAAGGCGCCCGGGGTGCCGATGACGAGCCGGTGGACGTCGCCGCGGGCCAGCCCCGCCGCCTTCACCGCGCCGTCGAGGGCCTCGGTGACCTGCTGCACGACGGGCTGGGCGGGTCGCCTTCCCGGGGTCGGCAGTTCGAAGGAGCCCACCTCGCGGCCGGTGATGTCGGCGACCGCGGCGAGGATGCGCTCGGGGGTGACGTCGAGCCCGGCGGCGTAGGCGGCGGTCGGGTCGACCTCGTAGAGCTGGGCGTTGGGTCCCGGCCTGCCCTCGCTGGTACCGGTGGCGAGGACGAGCCCCGACGCCTCGAGGCGGGCCAGGAGCTGGGACGCGGTCGGCTTGGAGAGGCCGGTGAGCTTGCCGATCCGCGTACGGGAGAGGGGGCCGTGCTCCAGCAGGAGGTCGAGCGCGGCACGGTCGTTCATGGCGCGGAGTGTGCGTGGTGTGCCTGCCATGGGTGCCCCTCTCCGTGACTGCCGGACGACTGTACTGTCCGGAGACTGTTAGGAAGGTTTCCTATCGGATGCAGGGAACTTAGGTCCGGCCCACCTGTCCGTCAAGAGGGGAAAGACAAAACGCCCCCGCAGGCAACGGAGTCGTTACCTGCGGGGGCGGTCGCGCGGGAGGCGCGGGCTACTTCGGCGCGGGGCGCTGGACCGGGGCCGACACCAGGGGGGAGGCCGCTGCCGACTGCGGGGACTCGGAGTTGGCGAAGACGGAGGGGGCCGCCACCGCCGCGGCCGGGTCGGTGGCCTCCTCGTCGGCGGGGACGGTCGCGCCGCCCACGATGCGGATGTCCGCCGCGTCGAAGGCGCGCTTGATCCGCCAGCGCAGCTCGCGCTCGACCGTGAGGGACTTGCCCGGCATCGTCTTGGCGGAGACCCGCACGACCATGGAGTCCAGCAGCACGCTGTCCAGGCCGAGGACCTCGATCGGGCTCCACAGGAGCTCGTTCCAGGGCTCCTCCTTGCTCATCTTCTCGGCGACCTCGGCCAGGACCCGCTTGACCTTGTCGAGGTCCTCGGAGGCCCGCACGGTCACGTCCACGCCGGCCGTCGCCCAGCCCTGGGAGAGGTTGCCGATCCGCTTGACCTCGCCGTTGCGGACGTACCAGATCTCGCCGCTGTCGCCGCGCAGCTTGGTCACCCGCAGGCCCACCTCGATGACCTCGCCGGAGGCCACGCCCGCGTCGATGGTGTCGCCGACGCCGTACTGGTCCTCCAGGATCATGAAGACGCCGGAGAGGAAGTCCGTGACGAGGTTGCGGGCGCCGAAACCGATCGCCACACCCGCGACACCGGCCGACGCGAGCAGCGGGGCGAGGTTGATCTCGAAGGCGCCCAGGACCATCAGGGCGGCGGTGCCCATGATGATGAAGCTCGCCACCGAGCGCAGCACCGACCCTATGGCCTGCGAGCGCTGGCGGCGGCGCTCGTTGTTGACGAGCAGACCGCCGATCGCCGTGCCGTCGACGGCCTGGGCGGTGCGGTTCATCCGGTCTATGAGCTTGGTGATGGCCCGCCGCACGACCATTCTCAGCACGGCGGCGATCACCAGGATCAGCAGGACCCGCAGACCGATCGCCAGCCAGGTCGACCAGTTCTGCTCCACCCAGCTCGCGGCGTTCGTCGCGCTCTCCTGGGCGTCCTGGAGACTCGGCACGGCCGGCGTCGAGGTGTCCGAGGGGGACGGCGACGGCGACGGACTCGCGGCCAGTAGGACGGCGGACAAGGACACGGCAGGTACCTCCAGGTGCTGCGTCCGCCTTCCGGTGCGGCGGTCAAGGTCACGAAAAGGTCACCGGAAAGGCAGGCTCACCACACTAACGGTGCATCGTGTGTGGATCGTTGCAATGTTCGGGGGAGAGACGGCTCTCACCTGGGGATGAAGAAGGGTGTGGTCGAAAACACTCCCAGCCCGTTACCGGGACATGGTGGCGTTTCTCCCGGCCGAGAGGGGAGACTGACTGCAGTTCGTCCCGGCGCGAGCCACGCGCCGCCGACGCCCAAGGAGGCATCCGTGCCGCATGTCCTGGTACTCAACGCGTCGTACGAGCCCCTCGGCGTCGTACCGCTCCGCCGCGCGCTCGTCCTCGTCCTGGAGAACAAGGCCGTCTCCCTCGAGGAATCCGGCGCTTTCCTGCACAGCGCGACCGTCACAGTCCCCGCACCCAGCGTGGTCCGGCTCAAGCGATTCGTCCGGGTTCCCTACCGTGGGCCCGTTCCTCTCACCCGCAGGGCGCTCTTCGCCCGCGACGGGGGCCGGTGCATGTACTGCGGTGGCGTCGCAACCAGCGTCGACCACGTCATCCCGCGCAGCCGCGGGGGCAAGCACGTCTGGGACAACGTGGTGGCGTCCTGCCGGCGCTGCAACCACGTGAAGGCCGACCGGCACCTGTTCGAGATCGGCTGGCGGCTGCGCCACAAACCCGCTCCCCCCACCGGACTGGCCTGGCGCATCATCGGCACCGGCCACAGGGATCCGCGCTGGCTGCCGTACTTGCAGCCGTTCGGCGCGGAGGACGCCATGGCCCGGATCGACGGCATCTCAGCCTGACGACGATCCGGGCCTTTGTGTTGCCGCACGCGGTACGGATCCGGCCCCGGAGGTCCCCTGTTCCTCCGGGGCCGGACGGCTGCGCGGTCAGGTGTGCCGGAGCTCCGCGGGGCGCAGGGAGCGCCGCAGGAGGGGCAGCGAGGTGGCGGCGGCCAGGAGGCAGGCCGCGTACACCGCGACGGGCACCAGCAGGGCGTCGTACGGCAGGGCTGTCGGGGTGTGCCGTGCGGCCGGCGAGGCGTACCAGGCGCTGATCGCCATGCCGCCGCATCCCGCGAGCACGATCGCCGGGGCGAGCGGCAGCGCGGTCTCCAGGAGCAGCGCCCTGGCCAGCACCCGGTGCGGCACCCCCGCGGCGACCTGCGCGGCCAGGCCCCGGCGCCGGGTGGCCAGGGACTCCACGGTGCCGACGGCCAGCCCCGTGAGGACCAGTGCGAGGGCCACCAGGATCGCGGCGGCCGTCAGGTCGATGCCGGTCGTGTAGTACTCCACGTCCGCCGCCAGAGTCCCCTCCCGGCGCCTGTCGCGCAGGACCGCGAGCAGCACCTGCCGCACGCCCACGAAGCCCGAGCCGACGACCGTCACCAGCAGCACCGCGGCATGCGTACGCGCCGCCGCCCACGGGTCGTCCCGCAGCCGTTCCGCCGCGATCAGCACCGCCGGGCTCTGGGCGCGGGCGGCGAGCACCCCGCCCAGCCGCCGGGCCGCCGTACCGGCCAGGGAGACCGTCGCGCACCCCACGACCAGGACGACGGCGAACAGGGCCGCCGGGCCGAGGGCCACCTCGACGGGACCGCCCGTGAACGACCACACGACGACGAGCAGGGCCGTGACCCCGAGCAGCACGGTCACCACCCGCAGGGTCCGCCCCGGACCCCACACCGGCCGGGTGCGCCGGACCCAGCCCAGCGGCGAGGCCACCACCCGCCGCAGCGACAGCGCGCTCACCGCGGCGCCCAGTACCGGGACGGCCACGGCGACCAGGCCGACACCGGCCCAGACGAGGGCGGGCGGCCGCTCCCACAGCCGCAGCAGCAGCGGTGCGTACAGGGCCGTGGTCACCGCCGAACCCGCCAGGCACGCCGGCCCCGACTCCAGCGCCGCGATCCGCCGCACCTGCCCCGGGTCGGCGCCCGCCAGCCGCAGCGCGGCCAGCCGCCGGTCCCGGTGCACCGCGCCGAGGCGCGCGCACTGCCCGACGAAGCCGAGCACCGGGATCAGCAGCAGCGCCAGGACGACGCTCACGTTCCGCCGGTCGCCCGCCGAGTTCAGCAGTCCCGCCCCGAAGGACACCGAGTAGTACCCGTCCAAGGAGTTCAGCGCGACGACCGCCGCCCCGATGCCGGTCGCGAGCATCGCCCCGACGGCCGTGAGCCCGATCCGCCACCACTCCCGCCGGTCGGACCCGCGGGTGAGCAGCCAGGCCGTCCGCAGATCCCGCCGCAGCGTCCTCACGCCGTCACCCCCACCGGTACGACGGCCCCGTCGCCCATCCGCACCTCGCGGTCCGCGTACGCCGCCACCTGGGCGTCGTGCGTGATCAGCAGGACCGCCGTGCCCGACTCGCGGGCCGTGTGGACCAGGGCCGTCATGACCTGCTCGCTCGCCAGGGAGTCCAGCGCGCCGGTCGGCTCGTCGGCGAAGACGACCTTCGGGCCGGTGATCAGGGCCCGGGCCAGCGCGGTCCGCTGGGCCTGCCCGCCGCTCATCTCGCCAGGTCGCAGCCCGGCCTGGCCGCGCACCCCGAACCGCTCCAGCCACGCGCCGGCCCGCGTGTGGGCGTCGGCGCGGGAGAGGCCCGCAAGGAGCAGCGGCAGCGCGACATTGTCGAGCGCCGTCAGCTCGGGGATCAGCTGCCCGAACTGGAAGACCACGCCGAACTCCGTACGGCGCAGCTCGCTCAGCCGCTTCTCGGGCAGCGCGTCGAGGCGCTCACCGCCGTAGGACACCGCACCGGCGTCCGGCCGGACGATCCCGGCCAGGCAGTGCAGCAGCGTCGACTTCCCACTGCCGCTGGTGCCGGTGACGGCGAGGATCTCGCCGGCGTCCAGGTGGACCGAGGCGCCGCGCAGGGCCGGTGACCTGCCGTACGTCTTCACGAGGTCGCGGGCCGCGAGCAGCGGCTCTGGGTTGCTCATGCTGAGTCGACCTCCGCGGTCAGTGAGGTGAGCCGGGCCGCCGTGGTGGTCATCCAGCGGAGGTCGGCGTCGAGGTGGTTGAGGGCGTAGTCCGCCGAGAGCACGGTCGCGAGGTCGGCCCCCTGGGCGGTCTTGACCGCCGTGAGCTCCCGCATCCGCGCCATGTGGGCGGCGCGCTGGGCCCGGAGATAGGCGTCCGGGTCGCCGCCGGACAGGATCGAGACGACGACCTTGGCGAAGATCTCGTTGGTCACGAAGGGCGCGGGCGGGGCGATCTGCCCGGCCCACTCGGCCAGTTCCCGTGCGCCCGCCTCCGTGGAGCGGTACCTGGTGCGCTCGGGGCCGCCGTCGGAGTCGGTGCCCTCGACCTCGGCGAGTCCGTCGCGGACCAGGCGCTGGAGGGTCGTGTAGACCTGCCCGTAGGCCAGCGGACGGGCCTCGGGGAAACGGTCGTCGTGGCGTCGCTTGAGGTCGTAGCCATGGCTCGGCCCTCCGGCGAGCAGCCCCAGCAGGATGTGGCGGGTGCTCATGGTGATCAGTATGCACCACGTACATGTACTGAGTGAATAGTGATCAGTGCACAGCGATCAGTGGACGGAAGCGGCCGGGACGCGGAACATGACGAACAGCACGTTCTCCCCTCTCGCACGTCTGCCGTCGCGTCCTGTGGGTAGGGCTGCGGTAACCCCCGTCGTCGTACTCGACAAGGAGGCCCCCGTGGCCGCATCGGCACCCCTTCTGCTCCCGGCCCTGTCCAAACCCGAGGCGCCCGCTGAGCACTTCTGTGTCTTCAGCGCCGAGGGCGCCTGCACCGAGACCCCCCTCACCAGCGAACCGCCCCTGCCCGACGCCGAGCAGCCCCTCACCAGCGAGCCGCCGCTCGCCGACACCGCCTCCCTGACCAGCGAGTCCGACGCTTACCTGGAGCCGTAGATGGTGGCGC
Source organism: Streptomyces sp. SAI-135 (assembly GCF_029893805.1). Taxonomy (NCBI): domain Bacteria; kingdom Bacillati; phylum Actinomycetota; class Actinomycetes; order Kitasatosporales; family Streptomycetaceae; genus Streptomyces; species Streptomyces sp. SAI-135. The sequence goes on along the minus strand of NZ_JARXYP010000002.1, from coordinate 3,421,224 downwards.
CCCCCGGTCCGGAGTTGTCGCGGCTGGCCGAGTCCTACGGCGTCGCCACCTCCTACCAGCCCGCCCCGGACCGTACGGTCGCCGCCTCCGCCACCGCCGTCACCCTGGCCCTGGCCGCCCTCGGGGTCGACGCGGGCGATCCGGCCGCCGCGCTCGCCGCCCGGGAGCGCGAGCTGCGCGCGCGCCTGCTGCCGCCGACGGTGGTGTGCTGGAGCGGCAGCCCGCCCGCCTTCGTCGCCGACCTGCCCGAGGGCACCCGGCTGCGCATCACCACCGAACAGGGCGAGACCCGCGCCTCCGCCGACCGACTCCCGCCCGGTGTCCACCGGTTGACCGCCACCGCCCCCGACGGCCGCACCGGCGACGCACACCTGATCGTGGCCCCGCCGCGGCTGCCGGCACCCCCCGGGCGGTCGTACGGAATCCTCGTCCAGCTCTACTCCCTGCTCTCCCGGCGCTCCTGGGGCATGGGCGACCTCGGCGACCTCGCCGAACTGACCTCCTGGGCCGGGCGCGCCCTCGGCGCCGGCTTCGTCCAGGTCAACCCGCTGCACGCGGCCGTGCCCGGCGCCCCCACCGACCCGTCCCCCTACCGCCCGTCCTCGCGCCGCTTCCCCGACCCGGTGCACCTGCGGATCGAGGACATCCCCGAGTACGCCCACGTCACGGACCCGGACCGGCTGCGGACCCTGCGCGAGCGGGCCGAGCGGCTGCGCGAGTCCGTGCTGGAGAAAGGCGCGCTGATCGACCGGGACGCGGTGTGGGAACTGAAGCGGGAGGCCCTCGAACTCGTCCGCGAGGTCCCGCTCGGACCCGGCCGCCGCGCCGCCTACGCCGACTATCTCGCCGAGGGCGGCCAGGCCCTGGAGGACCACGCGACCTGGTGCGCGCTGGCCGAGGCGCACGGCTCGGACTGGCGCGGCTGGCCCCCCGGCCTGCGCGACCCGCGATCCGCCGAGACGGCCCGCGCCCGCCGTGAGCTGATGGACCGCGTCGACTTCCACTGCCGCCTCGCCTGGCTCACCGAGAGCCAGCTCGGTGCCGCGCAGCGCACCGCGCGGGAGGCGGGGATGCCGCTGGGCGTCGTGCACGACCTCGCGGTGGGTGTCCATCCCGAGGGCGCGGACGCGTGGGCCCAGCAGGCGTACTTCGCGGCCGGGATGTCCGTGGGAGCGCCCCCGGACGCCTTCAACGCCCGCGGCCAGGACTGGGGGCTGCCGCCGTGGCGCCCTGACCGGCTCGCGGAGTCCGGCTACGCGCCGTACCGGCAGCTGCTGCGGGCCCTCTTCCGGTACGCGGGCGCGCTGCGCATCGACCACGTCATGGGCCTGTTCCGGCTGTGGTGGGTCCCGCAGGGGCACCCGCCGACCGAGGGCACCTACGTCCGCTACGACGCGGAGGCCATGCTCGCCGTGCTCGTCCTGGAGGCCTCGCGGGCCGGGGCGGTGGTCATCGGCGAGGACCTCGGCACGGTCGAACCCGGGGTGCGGGAGGCGCTGCGGGAGCGGGGGGTGCTGGGGACGTCGGTGCTGTGGTTCGAGCGGGACTGGGAGGGCGACGGACGCCCGCTGCCGCCCGAGCGCTGGCGCGCCGACTGCCTGGCGACGGCGACCACGCACGACCTGCCGCCCACCGCCTCCCGCCTCACCGGCGAACATGTCGAACTCCGCGACAGCCTCGGTCTGCTGACCCGGCCGCTGGACGAGGAGCGCGCGGAGGCCGCGGCGGACACGGGGGAGTGGCTGGAGCTGCTGGCCCGGCTCGGACTGCTGCACGGCACGGGCGGCGGTGCCGACCCCTCCTCCGAGGAGGCGCAGATCCAGGCCGTGCACCGGTACCTGCTGAACACCCCGGCCCGCATGGTGGGGGTCTGGCTGCCGGACGCGGTGGGGGACCGCCGCCCGCAGAACCTGCCGGGCACGTGGGACCAGTACCCGAACTGGCGGCTGCCGATCGCGGACGGGGAGGGGCGGGCGGTGACGCTGGAGGACCTGGCGGGGTCCGCCCGGCTGCACGCGCTGGTGGAGGTGCTGCGGGCGCCGTAGGGATGCTGCGGGCGCCTCATACGGCACCCCGGACGCGCGGCCCGAACCGCCGTTGGATACTTTGACTCCGTGGACAAGAAGAACGCCCTGCGCGCCGGCGCCCTGGTGGCCGGTACGACGCTGATGATGCTGCTCATGTCGTCCCCCGCCTCCGCGCTGAACCGCGACGACGGTGACGACCCCGGCACGGGCCTGAGCGTCATCGAGACGCTGGGACTGTTCGTCGTGGCCCCGATCGTGCTGTTCGCGGTCATCGCCGGCCTGGTGATGGTCCTGGACAAGTCCAAGGAAGAGCACCGGGTGACCAGCCGCAACATCCGGACCAAGCCCGCCGGGGCCGAGGCCAAGGCCGGCTCCAAGGCCTGACATTACCTTTGCCGGGGCACTGACCCCGGCTTTCCGGGGCACCGACCTCGACTCCAGGGGCGCCGGCCCCGCCGCACGCACGCGCGTCAGCCGTACGTGGGCGAGGCCGGCGCCCCTGTGCATCGCGCGGGCGGGTCAGGGGCTCGGCGCGGTGAGGTACCGCTGCACCGTGGGCGCGAGCCACGCGACGATCTCCTCGCGGGCCAGCGCCACGGTCGGCGGGAACCGCAGGACGTACCGGGTCAGCGCGAGCCCCAGCAGCTGCGTGGCGGCCAGCGCGGCCCGCGCGGGAGCCTGCTCCGGGCCCGGACACACCCGCAGGGCCACCGGCAGCACCTGCTCCCCGAAGATGCCCTGCATCCGCTCGGCCCCCGCCTGATTGGTCGCGCCGACCCGCAGCAGCGCGGTCAGCACCTCGTTCTCCTCCCACAGGTCAAGGAAGCGCGACACGAGGGCGCGGCCGATGTCGTGCCGGGGTAGTGAGCCGGTGTCCGGCAGCCTCAGGTCGACGGAGACGGCCGCCGCGAACAGGCCCTCCTTGTTGCCGTAGTAGCGCATCACCATGGACGGGTCGATGTGCGCGTCCTTGGCGATGGCGCGGATGGTGGCCCGCTCGTAGCCGTCGGCGGCGAAACGCTCGCGGGCCGCGGCGAGGATCGCGTCGCGGGTCTCGTCGGAGCGGCGGCGGGGGGTTTCGTTCATGCCGGAGATCGTATGCCAACGGTTGTGGGCCAACAAGTGTTGACCGCGCGGGAGAGGTGCGGCTACGTTGGTCAACGAGCGTTGGCCAACAAGCGTTGGCGTAATGAGCGACAGGAGGTCCTCATGAACCGCACCCCCGTGATCGTCGTCGGCTCCGGCCCCACCGGCCTGCTGCTGGCCGGTGACCTGGCCACCGCCGGCGTCCCCGTCACCGTCGTCGAGAAGCGGCCGCACCGGATCAGCAACCTCTCCCGGGCCTTCGTCCTGCACGCCCGCACCCTGGAGCAGCTCGACGCCCGCGGTCTCGCCGACGGTCTGGAGGCGGTGGGGCAGCGTCTGGACCGACTCCGGCTGTTCGGCAGCCTGACCATCGGCCTGGAGGACCTCCCCTCCCGTTTCCACCACCTCCTGGTCCTGCCGCAGTACGAGGTCGAGAAGGCCCTGGAGCGGCGGGCGGTGGAAGCGGGCGTCGACTTCCGGTACGAGACCGGGGTGACGGGCCTGTCCCAGGACGAGAACGGCGTGACGGTGCGGGTCGAGGGACCGGACGGTGTCACGGAGTCCCTGCGCGCCGAGTACGTCGTGGGCGCCGACGGCATGCGCAGCACCGTGCGCGACGCGATCGGGCTGCCCTTCCCCGGTCACTCGGTGATCCGTTCGGTGGTCCTGGCGGACGTCCGCCTCGCCGAGCAGCCCGAGACCCTGCTCACCGTCAACGCCGTGGGAGACGCCTTCGCCTTCATCGCCCCCTTCGGCGACGGCTACCACCGGGTCATCGCCTGGAACCGCGCCCGTGACGTCGCCGACAGCGAGCCCCTCGACCTCGACGAGATCAAGGAGGTCGCCCGGCTCGCCCTGGGCCGGGACTTCGGGATGCACGACGCCCGCTGGATGTCCCGCTTCCACAGCGACGAACGCCAGGCCCCCGCCTACCGGGTGGGCCGGGTCTTCCTGGCCGGCGACGCCGCCCACGTCCACACCCCGGCCGGCGGTCAGGGCATGAACACCGGGCTCCAGGACGCGGCGAACCTGAGCTGGAAGCTGGCCCAGGTGACGGGCGGGCACGCGGGCCCCGACCTCCTGGACAGCTACCAGTGCGAACGCCACCCCGTCGGCAGGGCCGTGCTCCGCAGCAGCGGCGGCATCGTCCGCCTCGCGATGGCCAGGCGCCCCTGGGAGCTGGCCCTGCGCGCCGCGCTCACCACCGTCCTCGACCACGTCGGCCCGGCCCGCCGCAGAATGCTCGGCCAACTCACCGGAATCGGCTACAAGTACGCCGCCCCGCGCTCCGCCCACCCCCTGACGGGCACCCGGGTCCCCGACGTGGCCCTCGCGGACGGCGGCCGCCTCCACGAGTCCCTGCGCGGCGGCAGGTTCGTCCTGATCACCCCCGCCCCCTCCCTCGACCCGGGCCCCCGCAAGGACCGCCTCGCCGTGGAACGCTGGGCGAGCGGACGGCGTACGACCGTACTGGTGCGGCCCGACGGATACGTGGGGTGGGCGAAGGAGGAGGCGACGCCGGCGGACATCGAGGCGGCACTCGCCGGCCACGTCGGCTGAGTTCCGTCGTCACTCCCCGGAGTTCTGCGTCCCCTCCAGCAACTTCCGCAACAGGTCGGCCAGTTGGCCGGCCTGTTCGTCGTCGAGGGCGGACAGGGCCTGTGTCTGGGCGGCGAGGCCCGCTCCGACCGCCTCGTCGATGACGCTCAGGCCCTTCTCCGTCAGGGTGACCTGGAGGCCTCGGCGGTCGTGGGGGTCGGGGGAGCGGCGGAGGAGCCCGGCGCGCTCCAGTCGGTCGAGGCGGCCCGTCATGCCGCCCGTGGTGAGCATCAGCGTCGAGGAGAGCCGGCGGGGCGAGAGGGTGTACGGCTCGCCGGCGCGGCGGAGGGTGGCGAGGACGTCGAACTCGCCGCGGGAGATGCCGTAGGGGGCGTACACCTTGTCCACGCGGTCGCCCATGGTGCGGGCGAGGCGGTAGACGCGCCCGAAGACCTCCATGGCCCGGGTGTCGAGGTCGGGCCGCACGGCCGCCCACTGGTCGATGATCGCGTCGACGGCGTCCTTGCGCTGTGCACTCATGCCCCGAGTATCCGCACGCCTCGGCTCGCCCGCAAGAAAGTGGATGAGAAGAAAGTAGCTCGGCGGAAAGTGGCTTGCGGAAAAGTAGCTTAGGAGTAAGCTACTTTTTGCACAGCCGATCTCGAGGGGGAGCCATGAGAACGCAGACCGCCCACCGTCCCGTCACCATCCTGCTCACCGCCCTCGCCCCCGTCTCCTGGGGCACCACCTACGCCGTCACCACCGAGTTCCTCCCGCCCGACCGGCCCCTGTTCACCGGCATGATGCGGGCGCTGCCCGCCGGGCTCGTGCTCCTCGCCCTCGCGCGTGTGCTGCCGCGTGGCGTCTGGTGGGGGAAGGCGGCCGTGCTCGGGGCGCTGAACATCGGGGCCTTCTTCCCGCTGCTGTTCCTGTCGGCGTACCGGCTGCCGGGCGGGATGGCCGCCGTGGTCGGGTCGGTGGGGCCGCTGATCGTCGTCGGACTGTCGGCCGGGCTGCTGGGGCAGCGGCCCACCGCCCGGAGCGTGCTGACCGGACTCGTGGCCGCGTTCGGCGTGAGCCTGGTCGTGCTCAAGGCGGCCGGGGCCCTCGACCTCGTCGGTGTCCTCGCGGCGCTCGCGGCCACCGCCTCCATGTCCCTCGGTACCGTGCTGACCAAGCGCTGGGGCCGCCCCGACGGCGTCGGCCCCCTCGCGCTCACCGCCTGGCAGCTCACCGCGGGCGGTCTGCTGATCGCGCCGCTCGCCCTCCTCGCCGAGGGCGCCCCGCCCGCGCTCGACGGGCCCGCGGTCGGCGGCTACCTCTACCTCGCGCTGGCGAACACGGCGGTGGCGTACTGGCTCTGGTTCCGCGGCATCGGCCGCCTCACCGCCACCCAGGTCACCTTCCTCGGCCCGCTGTCCCCCCTGACCGCCGCGGTCGTCGGCTGGGCGGCGCTGGGACAGACGCTCACACCTCTCCAGCTCACGGGCATGGCGCTGGCTTTCGGGGCGACCGTGGCGGGCCAGTTGGGCGTACGGCCGCCCGCCCGGCCCGCGTTCGGTCCCGCCGAGCGGGATCCCCGCGGAACCACGGACCTGGCGTCCGCGACGCTTCGCCGGTAGGGGCGCGCGCACCGCGACGGCGCTGTAGCGTCACTCCGACACCGCGTTACGAAACTCCCGGAGGCGCACATGGCCACAGAAGTCTGCGCGGTGTGCGGGAACCCGCTCGCCGCGCGAGCCGGCCGCACCGGCCGCGGCTCCGTCTACTGCTCCGCCGCCTGCCGGCAGAAGGCGTACCGGGAACGCCGCCGGCCGCAGGGCCTCACGGTGCAGGGGCTCATCGACGACATCGGGCGGCAGGCGGGGCGGCTGGCACCGCAGCCCGCGGACGCCCTCTACTCGACCGTCAGCGAACTGGCCGCGTCCGTGGCGCAGTTGAGGCGCGTGGCCCGTACGGCACGGGACACCGTCCGGGACTCCGGGGATTGCGTCACGGCCACCCCCGTGACGCAACCCGCCGGCCCCGCCCCCGTCGCCCACCTCACCGAGACCGACTTCGCCGCCCTCACCGAGCAGTACCGCCGTGAGATCCAGGTGCACTGCTACCGCATGACGGGGTCCTACGACGAGGCCGAGGACCTGGTGCAGGAGACCTTCCTGCGGGCCTGGCGGGCGCGGGACGGGTTCCAGGGCCGGGCGAGCGCGCGGACCTGGCTGTACCGGATCGCCACCAACACCAGCCTGGACCTGCTGCGCCGGACCGCGCGCCGCCCTCAGCGGTACGAACCGGTGCCCGGGATGAACCACGGCGACGGGGAGCCGCCCGCCCGTATCACCTGGCTCCAGCCCTACCCCGACGACGAGATGCCCCTCACCGAGGAGCACGAGCAGCCCGAGTCCGCCGCGGTCTCCCGCGAGACCCTGGAGCTCGTCCTGCTCGCCGCGATCCAGCATCTGCCCCCGCGTCAACGGGCCGCACTGGTCCTGCGCGACGCCCTCGGACTGACCGCGGCCGAGACCGCCGAGGCCCTGGAGACCAGCGTGGCCTCCGTCAACAGCGCGCTCCAGCGGGCCCGGCCCGCCCTGCGCCAACACCTGCCCCGGGAACGCTCCGACTGGCGGGCTCCGGTGCCCACCCAGGACCAACAAGCCGTACTGGACCGGTACATGGCGGCCGTCGGACGGCTCGACTTCGACGCGATGGCCACGCTGCTCACCGAGGACGTCATCCTCACCATGCCGCCGAACCCGTTCTGGTTCACCGGCCGGGACGCGATCATCGACTTCGTGCGGGTCAGCCTCGATCCCGGCTCCCCGATGTTCCTCGGGCACTGGCGCAGCCTGCCCACCCGGGCCAACGGCCAGCTCGCGGCGGCGAACTACGTCCGCAGGCCCGGGACCAGCGTCTACCGGGCCCAGGTCCTGGACGTCCTGCGCTTCGCGGACCGGGGTCACGGTGACCGCATCGCGGAGATCACCTCCTTCGAGCCGCACCTCTTCCCCGCGTTCGGGCTGCCCCTGCGGCTGTGACGATGAGCGTCGGGGAAGTCGTACGTCTGCATGGATGTCCGGGCCTCACACACGAACCCTTTCCGAGGAGACATCACCATGCTGCTCACCGACAAGACCGCGATCGTCTACGGCGCCGGCGGATCCATCGGCGGCGCGGTCGCCCGTGCCCTCGCCGAGCAGGGCGCCAGGGTCCACCTCGTCGGCCGCACCCGGCAGTCCCTGGAGGCGGTGGCCGCCGACATCAAGAACGCCGAGGTCGCCGTCGTGGACGCGCTCGACGAGGCGGCCGTGGAGGCGCACGCCGACCGGGTCGGCGCCATCGACATCTCCTTCAACCTGGTCACGCGCGGCGATGTGCAGGGCGCGCCGCTCACCGACATGGCGGTCGACGACTTCATGCGGCCGGTCACCGACGGTCTGCGCGCCAACTTCATCACCGCCCGTGCCGCCGGACGCCGTATGGCCGCGCGCGGCTCCGGTGTGATCCTCGCCCTCAACAGCGGTTCCGCGCACGGCAGTCCGATGATGGGCGGCACCGGGCCCGCGGACGGGGCGATCGACACGCTCGTGCGCAACCTGGCGATCGAGCTGGGGCCGCGCGGGGTGCGGGCGGTCGGGCTGTGGGTGGCCGGGGTGCCCGAGACGTTCACCGTGGAGAAGCTCTCCGCGGTCAACCCGGCGATCGACGAGAGTGCCGTCCAGGGCATCGTCGACCACCTCGCCGGGATGCGCATGACCCGGCGCAACCCCACCCTCGCCGAGATCGCCGCCACCGCGGTGTTCCTGGCCTCCGACCACGCGGGCGGCATCACCGGCACGTTCGTCAACGCGACGGGCGGGATGGTGTCCGTCTGAGCCCGCGGCCGCGCCACCAGGTCCGCAGCCACAGGGCGTGCAGCCCGCCGAGCGTGACGACGACGGCGATCCCGTCCAGCCGGTCCCGAACCGACCGCCCGGCAGCCGACTTGACCAGGGCGCGGGTGAACAGCGTGATGTCCGCGGGCAGGGTGACGGCGGCGAAGAACGCGAGGCACAGCGTGATGCCGAGGACCAGCACCACGCTGTACGCGCGCACGGCCCGCCGTTCGTGCGCGGGCAGTGCGCGGCTCGGGTCCCGCCCGCCGCGCCGCAGCAGACGCCGGGCCCGGTACCTCGTGTACGCCACCCCGTCCCCGAACAGGTCGCGGCAGCGGGTGAGGTCCTGGAGGACGAAGTAGAGGTCGGTCCGCATGAAGACCAGGAGCTGGAAGGGCAGCGGGAGCAGGGCGAGCAGCGCCACGGCGGCGAGCACGCGCCGGGGTGCGCCGGTCGTGGCACCCGCGGCGAGGGCGGCCAGGGAAGCGGCCGTCAGGTTGGTCGCGATGCCGGCGAGGTAGGCGGTCAACCGGTGTCGGCGCGGGGCGAGTTCGATCCCGCTGATGTCCGTCTGCATGACCAGGAACTGGAGCCGCGTGCCGAGCCGCATCCGCCCCGCCACGCCGGTCGCGCGGGCCGTCAGCAGGTGGGCGCACTCGTGGAGCAGCAGCAGGCTCCAGCCGACGCCCGCGCCGAGGGCGAGGACCGCGCTGCCGTGCGAACTCCACAGCAGCGTGCGGTAGTCGAGCGGCACGGGCGGCCGGGAGAGCACGGTGGCCGCGATCAGCAGGAGGACCGCGGCCGGGACGGCGGGACTCAGCAGCCAGCGCACATGACGGGGCCGTATCCATGCCAACGTCGGTGCCGGCGGCGGCTCCTGCTCGACCGCACGGCCGTCCACCTCCGCGACGAACCCGAGGTCCAGCAGGGCCTGGACGAAGTCCGGTACGTCGATGTCGTCACCGGTGCGGACGCGGAGCCGTTCGCCGACCTCGGCCGGGGTCAGGCCCTCGTCGAGCAGGTCGAGGGCCTGCTTGCCCACCTCGGGCAGGGCGACGAACCGGCCGGTCGCCCTGCGGCCCACGATCCACTCGTCGCCGTCGGGGCGGGAGTCCAGCGGATGCAGCCGTACCCGGTTCACGCACGGTCCCCGCAGGCCGGGCAGTCCGGGCGGCGGGGGGTGCGCCGGTGGACGGGATCGCCGGGGAGCATGAGGTTCATCCCGAAGCGGAAACCCGGCTCCAGCGCGGGGACCCCGGTCAGCAGGGCGAGGGCCGCGTGGGCGAGCAGCGCGCCCGAGAGTCCGGCGGTGACGGCGCTCGCCGGGTTCCACGGCATGCGGGGCGAGGCGACCTCCGGGTCCTGGTCCGGGCCGAGCCGCAGGTCGCGCCGGGCGATCTCGCCGTCCCGCAGACACTCCCAGCAGGCGCCCTGCCCGGGCACGTACACCCCGGCGGTCACGAGGGGCCCCCGGTACCCGGCGTCGACCCACGGCAACCCGACGGCCAGGCACACCCGGTTGGCCCAACGGCGGATGTCGTCGGGGCGGTCGGCGGCGAGGACGAGAAGGTCGTAGGCGGGGGAACCCGGCCCACCGGCGTCCGCCGGCTCCGCGCGCCCCTCCGGCCGCTCGGCGTCCGCGGCCTCCGCCGGGTCGTCCCTGCTGTGGGCGGCCGTCAGCTCCGCCGGGTGGTCCCGTTGACGGGCGGCCGCCAGCTCCGCCGGGTGGTCCCGTCGATGGGCGGTCATCGGGTCCGCCCGGTCGGCCGGGTCATGGGCGGCCAGCTGTTCCGCCGGGGCGTCCGGCCCACTGGGGGGCGTCGGTTGCGCCGGGTGGTCCGGCCCACTGGCCGTCGTCGGCTGTGCCGGGTGGTCCGGCCCTCCGGCGATCACCTGCTTCGCCAGGTCGTTCGGCCCGTAGGCGGTCACCGGATCCGTCAGGCGGTCCAGCCCAACGGCGGCCGTCAGCTCCGCCGGGTGGTCCCGTCGATGGGCGGTCATCGGGTCCGCCCGGTCGGCCGGGTCGTGGGCGGTTGCCTGATCCGCCAGGTCGTCCGGCCCACTGGCGGTCGTCGGCTGTGCCGGGGCGTCCGGCCCACTGGCGGGCGTCGGCTGTGTCGGGGCGTCCGGCCCGTCGGCGATCACCTGCTCCGTCCGGTCGCCGTCCGGTCCGTCGGTGGTCACCTGCCTCGCCAGGGTGTTCGGTCCGTCGGCGGTCATCTGATCTGTCAGGGCGTCCAGCCCGACGGCGACCACCGGCGAAGGCGGATCCTCCGGTCCTCCGGCGGTCACCAGATCTGTCAGGTCCTGGGGCCCCCGCACCTCCCTCCGCTCGCCGGTCACCGTCACGTCCGAGTTCAGTGCCCGCAGGGTCGCCACCGCCGCCTCCACCTTGGGGCGGCCGAGGTCGGACTCGCGGTACAGGGGCTGGCGGTTGAGGTTGGAGAGTTCGACCACGTCCGGGTCGACGCAGTGGACGTGGCCCACGCCGGACGCGACCAGGGCCTGCGCCGCGTGGCCGCCGGTGCCGCCGACACCGATCAGGAGCACCCGGGCCCCACGCAGGCGGAGCTGGGCGTCCCAGGGGCCGGTGCGCGGGGAGAGGTCCATCCAGCGGAGCAGCGGGACGCCACGGCTGTAACGGTCCTCCTCGCGGGACGGCACCGGCACGGGCGCCCCCGCGTCGTCCACGAAACCGGCGGCCAGCAGGTCCGCCATCGCCTGGCGGGCGTCCGCGCCGGACAGCTCCGGGTGCGCCCCCAGCACCTCGGCGACCACCTCCGAGGGCCCCCGTGTCCCGTCCATCGCCGCCACGAGCGTCCACACCCAGCCCTGCGGGTCCGCGATCTCCGCGCCGATGCCGTGGATCACGCTGCCGACGCGGACGTTGCCGTCGACCGTGCGGTAGGCGCGGTGCTCGGGCTTGATCCGGGGCCGCCGGAACGCCTCGACCGTCACCGCCGCCGCCTCCGTCATCAGGGCCCCCTACCCGTCACACGTACACCTCCTTGACACTCTGACTCCCTCGGCACAGCCTTGACAAGAGCGGTCAGCGATCGCTTCGGAAAGGTCAAATCCCGTACTGAGGCGAGGTGTTGAGATGCCGACAAAGATCGTGATCCGCCCCTTGGACAAGAAGGAGACCACAGGGGAGAGCGGCGGCAACGGCGGCAGCTGAGAGGAGCTGACATGCCCGTCAAGATCGTGATTCGCCCGCTGGACAAGAAAGAGACCACTGGGGACAGTAATTCCCAGGGTGCTTGATCGGATCACCAGCGTGGGAGGACCGGCGTGCGGACTTCGCTCTATCCGGCAGTCGACGAACTGGAGCGAAGGGCCCGCACGCTGGTCCGCGCCGCCCCCGGTCTGCTGCGGTTGAGCCGGGTCGGACGGAGCCGGGCGGGGCGCCCGCTGTGGCTGCTGTCCGCCGGGCACGGCGACCGCCACATCCTCGCGGTGGCCGGCGCCCACGCCAACGAACCGGTGGGCGGCGCCTCGGCGTTGCGGCTCGCCGCCCTCTTCGCCCGCCGGCCCCGCCTGCTCGAACCCCTCGGCTGCACCTGGCACTTCCTGCTCTGCCTCGACCCCGACGGGGCCCACCTGGCGCACGGCTGGCAGCCGGAGCAGCCCGAGCCGTCACTGACGGAGTGTCACCGCTCCTTCTACCGGCCCGCGTTCGCCCGCCAGCCGGAGTCCCTGCCCGTGCCGCCCGGCAGACCCCTGCCCGAGTCGGCCGCGCTCGTCCGGCTCCTCGACGAGCTGCGGCCCGTCGCCCAGTTCACCCTGCACGGCATCGAGTTCGGCGGTGCGTTCGTGATGATGACGCGGGAGGTGCCCGGCGCCGCGGAGGCGTTCCGGCGGACGGCGGCGCACCTGCGCGTCCCCGTCGACCGGCACCCCGTAGACGGCCCCGACTGGCGGCTCGACCCGCCCGGTGTCCTGGTGCTGCCCGACGGCCATGGCGGGGGCGAACGCGACCCGAGCGGCTATGTCGCCGAGAGCACCTGGTTCCACCCCCGCCGCCACGGCACCCTGACCACCCTGATCGAGACCCCCGCCTGGGCCGTGCCCTCGGTGAGCGACACCCGGCCCGTGACCGACCCGGACCGCGAGGCCGCCCGGCTGGGGGAGGTGCTGCTGGGCCGGACCGCGGAACTCGCGGCCGTCCTCGGGACACGGCTGGAGACGGCCGTACCGCAGGATCTGGCACCGCTGGGGGACGCCGCGCGGGAGCTCCTGGACGTGGCGCCGTCGATCGTCGCGAGCTGGGCGGCGGAGGAACCCGGGCGGTTCCAGGGCCACTTCGCGACCCGGGGGATCTCCGCCCGCCGTATCCCGCTCAGGGTGGCGGCGATGGCGAGCCGCGCCCTGGCCCGCACCGACCCGGGGGCCACCGAGATCCTCGACGACCTGGTGCGCGAGTGGAGCCAGGAGCTGGAGAAGACGTACGACCTGCGCTGGGTGCCGGTGGCCGCGCAGACCGGTCTGCATGTGCGGACGATGCTGAACACCGCCCGGCTGGTGTGCGCGGGAGGCGGCTGACCCGGACCGACCGCCTCCCGCCGGACTGCCGGCCTACCGGCTTCTCGCCGGACCGCCGGCTTCCTGCCGGACCGTGCCGACTTCCCGTCGGCCCACCGGCCCACCGGCCCACCAGCCCACCGGCCCACCGGCCCACCGGCCCACCGGCCCACCGGCCCACCGGCCCACCGGCCCACCGGCCCACCGGCCCACCGGCCCACCGGCCCACCGGCCCACCAGCCCACCGACTTCCCGTCGGCTGCCCGGTCTGCCTGACCGGCCCGCCCGGCCACCCGCCTCCCGTCGGCCTACTGGGCCGCCTGCGCGTCTGCCGCCTGGGCCTTCAGGGCCCGCTCCACGCCCGCGCGGGACTCGGAGACGAGCCGGCGCAGGGCCGCGTTCGGCTCGGCCGAGGCCAGCCAGGCGTCCGTCCTGTCCAGGGTCTCCTGGGAGACCTGGAGCGAGGGGTAGAGGCCGACCGCGATCTGCTGGGCGATCTCGTGCGAACGGGACGCCCAGATGTCCTTGACCACCTCGAAGTACCGCTCCGTGTACGGCGCGAGCAGCTCCCGCTGGTCGGTCTGCACGAACCCGCCGATGACGGCCTCCTGCACGGCGTTGGGCAGCTTGTCGGACTCGACGACCTGCGCCCAGGCCTCCGCCTTGGCCTCCTCGGTCGGCCGCGAGGCACGGGCGGTGGCCGCGTGCCGCTCACCGGCGGCGGTCTTGTCCCGCTCGTACTCGGCGGTGATCTCCGACTCGTCGTAGCGGCCCACGGAGGCCAGCCGCTGCACCAACGCCCAGCGCAGCTCCGTGTCGACGGCGAGGCCCTCGACGACCTGCGACCCGTCGAGCAGCCCCTCCAGGAGGTCCAGCTGCTCCGGCGTACGGGCCGTCGCCGCGAACGCCCGCGCCCACGCCAGCTGGTGGTCGCTGCCCGCCGCCGCGGACCTGAGGTGGGCCAGCGTGGCGTCGGTCCAGCGGGCCAGCAGGGCCTCGCGGGCGGTGGGGGCGGCGTACAGCTCGATCGCCAGCTTCACCTGCCGGTGCAGCGACTGCACGACACCGATGTCGGACTCCTTGCCGATGCCGGAGAGGACCAGCGAGAGGTAGTCGCGAGTCGCGAGTTCGGCGTCCCGCGTCATGTCCCACGCCGACGCCCAGCACAGCGCGCGCGGCAGGGACGACTCGAAGTCGCCCAGGTGCTCGGTCACGAAGGCCAGCGACTGCTCGTCGAGGCGGACCTTGGCGTACGAGAGGTCGTCGTCGTTGAGGAGCACGACCGCCGGGCGGCGCTTGCCGACCAGCTGCGGTACGGCCGTCAGCTCGCCGTCGACGTCCAGCTCGACGCGCTCGTCGCGCACCAGCTTGCCGCTGGCGTCGTCCAGCTCGTACAGGCCGACGGCGATGCGGTGCGGGCGCAGGGTCGGCTCGCCCTTCGCGCCGGCGGGCAGCGCCGGGGCCTCCTGGCGGATGGCGAAGGAGGTGATGACACCGTTGCCGTCGGTCTCGATCTCCGGGCGCAGGACGTTGATGCCGGCCGTCTGGAGCCACTTCTGCGACCAGGTCCCGAGGTCACGGCCGGAGGTCTCCTCCAGCGCGCCCAGCAGGTCGGACAGGCGGGTGTTGCCGAACGCGTGGCGCTTGAAGTACGCCTGCACACCGCCGAAGAACTCGTCCTCGCCCACGTAGGCGACGAGCTGCTTGAGCACGGAGGCGCCCTTGGCGTACGTGATGCCGTCGAAGTTGACCAGCACGTCGTCCAGGTCGCGGATCTCGGCCATGATCGGGTGCGTGGACGGCAGCTGGTCCTGACGGTACGCCCACGTCTTCATCGAGTTGGCGAACGTGGTCCAGGAGTGCGGCCACCGGCTCTCCGGGGCGTACGCCTGGCAGGCGATGGAGGTGTAGGTGGCGAACGACTCGTTCAGCCACAGGTCGTTCCACCACTCCATGGTCACGAGGTCGCCGAACCACATGTGGGCCAGCTCGTGCAGGATGGTCTCGGCGCGCATCTCGTACGCGGCGTCGGTCACCTTGGACCGGAAGACGTACTGGTCGCGGATGGTGACGGCACCCGCGTTCTCCATCGCGCCCGCGTTGAACTCCGGCACGAACAGCTGGTCGTACTTCTTGAACGGGTACGCGTAGTCGAACTTCTCCTGGAACCACTCGAAGCCCTGCCGGGTGACCTCGAAGATGGCGTCCGAGTCGAGGTGTTCGGCGAGCGAGGGCCGGCAGTAGATGCCCAGCGGCACGGACTGGCCGTCCTTCTCGTACACGCTGTGCACGGAGTGGTACGGGCCGACGATCAGGGCCGTGATGTACGAGGAGATCCGCGGGGTCGGCTCGAAGACCCAGACGTCGTCCTTCGGCTCCGGCGTCGGGGAGTTGGAGATGACCGTCCAGCCGGTCGGCGCCTTCACGGTGAACTGGAAGGTGGCCTTCAGGTCGGGCTGCTCGAAGGAGGCGAAGACGCGGCGGGCGTCCGGCACCTCGAACTGCGTGTACAGGTAGGCCTGCTGGTCGACCGGGTCGACGAAGCGGTGCAGGCCCTCACCGGTGTTGGTGTAGGCGGCGTCGGCGACGACCCGCAGGATGTTGCGGCCCTCCAGCAGGCCCGGCAGGGCGATACGGGAGTCCGCGAAGACCTCCGCCGGGTCGAGCGCGTCGCCGTTCAGCGTGACCTCGTGGACCGTGGGGGCCACCAGGTCGATGAACGACTCGGCACCGTTCTCGGCGACATCGAAGCGCACCGTGGTCACGGACCGGTAGGTACCGCCCTCCTGCGCGCCGGAGAGGTCGAGATCGATCTCGTAGGACTCGACGCTGAGCAGCTTCGCCCGCTGCTGAGCCTCTTCGCGGGTCAGGTTTGTGCCAGGCACGCGGTCATCTCCTTGTTTCCTCGATATGAGTAGGTTCGGCGGTTCGGTCATCCTTCCACGAACTGCCTCCGACGGATCGGGGGATTACCCTGCGGTTTCGGGGACGCCCCGTCTGATTTCCGCCGGTCATCCGCGCGCGGCGGCGCCAGCCTGGTCCCATGACGACCTACACCGCACGCCCCGTCGCACCCGCCACCCTGAAGGAACTCCGCACCGCCGACGACGCCGGCCGCCCCCTGTCCCCCTTCACCGACGAGGAGGGCGGCGCCCCGCTCCGCTGCTGTCTGCGCCGCAGCGAGCCGGGTGAGCGGATCGCGCTGGTCTCCTACGCACCCCTGCGCCGCTGGGCGGCCGGGACCGGCGCCGAGCCCGGGGCGTACGACGAACAGGGCCCGGTCTTCCTCCACGCCGAGGAGTGCGCGGGGCCGGACGGACGCGAGGGGTATCCCTTCGCGGGCACCCACCGGACCGTGCGCCGCTACTCCCGCGACGGGCACATCCTGGGCGGAGAACTGGTCGAGGAGCTGGGCGACGACGCCTTCCGAAACGCGTTCGACGACCCGTCCGTGGCACTGGTCCACGTCCGGGCCGTCGAGTACGGCTGTTTCCTCTACGAGGTCAGGAGGCCCTAGCCCTTGAGCTCGGCCGCCACCAGCTCCGCGATCTGGACCGCGTTCAGCGCGGCGCCCTTGCGGAGGTTGTCGTTGGAGATGAACAGGGCGAGGCCGTTGTCCACGGTCTCGTCGCGGCGGATGCGGCCGACGAAGGAGGCGTCCTGGCCGGCGGCCTGGAGCGGGGTCGGGATGTCCGAGAGGGTCACCCCGGGGGCGCCCGCCAGGATCTCCGTCGCGCGCTCCGGGGAGATCGGGCGGGCGAAGCGGGCGTTGACCTGGAGGGAGTGACCGGAGAAGACCGGCACGCGCACACAGGTGCCGGAGACCTTCAGCTCGGGGAGTTCCAGGATCTTGCGGGACTCGTTGCGGAGCTTCTGCTCCTCGTCGGTCTCGTTCAGGCCGTCCTCGACGAGGTTGCCGGCGAAGGGCAGCACGTTGAAGGCGATGGGCCGCTTGTAGACCTGCGGCTCGGGGAAGTCGACCGCCGAGCCGTCATGGGTGAGCTTGTCCGCGTCGGCGACGACCTTCTGCACCTGGCCGTGCAGCTCCGCCACGCCCGCGAGGCCCGAGCCGGACACCGCCTGGTAGGTGGTGGCGATCAGCGTCAGGAGGCCCGCCTCGGCGTCCAGCACCTTCAGGACCGGCATCGCGGCCATCGTGGTGCAGTTCGGGTTGGCGATGATGCCCTTGGGGCGGTCCGCGATGGCGTGCGGGTTCACCTCGGAGACGACCAGCGGGACCTCGGGGTCCTTGCGCCAGGCCGAGGAGTTGTCGATCACGACCGCGCCCTGCGAGGCGACCTTCTCGGCCAGTGCCTTCGAGGTCGATCCGCCCGCGGAGAACAGCACGATGTCCAGGCCGGTGTAGTCGGCCGTCGCCGCGTCCTCGACCGTCACGCCGTCCAGGACCGAGCCCGCCGAGCGCGCGGAGGCGAACAGGCGCAGCTCCGTGACCGGGAAGTTCCGCTCCTTGAGGATCCCGCGCATGACCGTGCCGACCTGCCCGGTGGCTCCGACGATTCCGACCCTCACGGTGACTCCTTCTGCGTGTCCTGGTTGTGTCTGCGGCTTTTCCATCATGCGGCCGACCGGGGTCAGCCTGTCCAATTCTTTGTGCTCCATGCTCGAAAGCTGGGACGCCCGCCGTCGCCCCGCCGTTGCGGAACACCCGTCGCACCCCGGCTGAACTGGAGAAATTCGCTCTCCCAGGGCACTGTGCCGCAAGCCGTGCGGTCCCGCGCGCCGGGTGTGACGTACACCTCGAAGAAAAAGTCCCGGACCCCGCCGAACGTTTTCCGCCCCACCCGCGTCGTAGGAGAAACGCGGTGAGGGGAGGGTGTCTGTGCTGCGCAGAATCGCCCGCCGTGGCCAGGGGGAACAGCATGGGGACCCCCTGGACGCGGCGCAGGAACGCCGGGTGCGGGCCGTGCTCGCCCTGGGCGGGGTGCCGCAGGCGGACCTGCCGGACGGGGTGCAGCAGGTCCGCCTGCGGTTGCTGGAGCGGGCGGCGAAGGGGTACGAGGCGCCGCGGGACGTGTCCGCGTGGGCGGCCGTCGTCGCCTCCAACCTCGCCATGGACTGGCACCGGGCCAAGAAGCGCCAGGAGCGGCTGGGGGAGCGGCTGGCCTCGCTCCGGCAGCACGAGCACCCCTCGGGGGAGGACACCAGCGTGCTCTCCCTGGCCGTCGCCCAGGGCCTGGACGAGCTGCCCGACCAGCAGCGCCAGGTCCTGGTGCTGCGGTTCTTCGCCGACCTGCCGGTGCGCTCGATCGCCCAGGAGCTGGGCGTCCCGGAGGGCACGGTGAAAAGCCGCCTGCACACGGCGGTGCGGGCCCTGCGCACCCGCCTGCACGAGGACGAGGTGGTGTGACATGAGCGCGGAACACGACGGTCTCGACGCCCTGATGGCCGCCCTCACCGACGAGCCGCTGCCCGAGAGCGCCGCCGCCGACCCGGCTTTCCTCGCCGAGCACCGCTCGGCCCGTGCCGACATCGCCCTGCTGAAGGAGCAGCTCGCGGTCATCGGGGGCACGCTCGCCGAAACGGCGCCCGCCGCGCAACGCGTTCCCGTACGGCCCTCCCGGACCCGGCGGCGCGCCCGCACCTTCGCCTTCGGCACCCTCGCGGTGGCCGCCGCCGCGAGCGTCGTCACGGGCCTCGGCTGGCTCCTCGGGCACAGCGGCGCGCAGGAACTGTCCTCGGGTGGCAGCGCGGACTCGGACGCCAAGGCGGAGGCGGGGGTCCGCTTCGGCGGCCCGGCCTACCTGGCCTGCGCCGCCACGGTCGCCGAGGGCGAGGTCACGATGGTCAAGGAGCTCCCCGCCACCGGGGAACTACAGGTCACCGTGCACGTGACCCGCTACTTCAAGCCGGACCGGGGAACGGACCACCTCACCTACGTCATCGGCGCGTACGACCTTCCCGAGCCCTTCACCCGGGGCACCCGCGTCCTGTTCGGCGTGACCGAGGGCTCACCGAGTCCCGACCAGTGGGTCGTCGGGGAACAGCAGATCGCCCGGGAGCGGGCCTGGATCGTCGCCTCGCTGCCCCAGTCGCGCACGATGCCCTGCTGAGGCGGGCAACGAGAAGGGCGGGCGCCCTCACGGACGCCCGCCCCTTTGATCGCCGTACGGAGAAGTGTTACGGCGTGACCTTCTCGATCTTCACGTTGCCGACGCCCGCGACCGTGCCGCGCGCGTTGACGAGGCTGACCTGGCCGAAGAACTCACGGCCCTCCGGGGCGGGCGCCAGGGCGGTGACGCTGCCGGAGACGGTCGCCGAGGCGCCGGTGGCGAGCTTCACCGGCGCGTCCGAGACGGTGACGGTGCCCAGGGCGCTGGAGAAGAACACGTCCCGGTAGTCGTACGCCGTGGTGCCGGCCGGGACCGCGTAGCCCACGACCTCGATGGTGTACGTGCCGGCGGCGGGCGAGGCGACCGAGACGGCCTCCTCGGAGTCACCGTCGGCGGACGTACCGACCACGGTGCCGGCCGCGTTGTAGACCGTCAGGTCGAGGTCGGCGGCCACGTCGGAGACGTTGCCGATGGCGACGTCCAGCGACTTGGCGCCCGCGGGCACCTCGACCGTGGTGGTCTGGGTGGCGCCCTCGGCGATGGTCGGGCGGGCCGTCTTGGACGAGCCGAGCGGGCCGCCGGCCAGCTTGCCGTCGATCGCGGCGAGCTTGTTGGTCACCGTCCAGGAGGCGGTGGCCGGGGTGCCGACCTTGGCCTCGGGGACGGTCACGGTCTCCGGGTCGAAGGCCGCGCCGTACACGGCGACGTCCAGCTTGTACGGGTTGTCGAGCAGCGGCGAGGTGCGGCGCGACTCGACCTCGATCTCCCAGACACCGGCCTGCGGGGCGGCGTAGGAACGGGCGTCCGGCTTGCAGCCGTTGCCGTCGAGGTAGTTGTTGTAGCAGTTCGGGGTGCTGGTGACGTCGACCGGGACGCCGTAGGGGTGGATCGCGATGAACCGGGTCTGGCTCTTGTCCTTGAGCCCGCCGATCGCGACCTCAAGGGACGTGGCGCCCTCGGGGACGGTCACGAAGTACGACTGCGTGCTGTTGCGCTGCACGGTGTTCGACGCCGAGTACGTGTACTTCAGCGGCGAGGAGACCACGACCGTGCTGAGGATCTGCTGGTCGACGCCCTCGGTCTTCGGGTCGTCGACGACCAGGATCGCGCTCTTGAGGCCCGCGGACTTCGGCTGGGCCTGGACCTTGACGGTCACCGGCTGGTTCAGCGGGAGCCGGATGTCGTCCTTGCCGAGGATCCGGAAGGTGCCACCGGCGTTGTTCTCGAAGTACACCTCGTGGCGCAGCGCCTTGTCCGCGCCGGACGTACGGGTGATGGTGACGTCGTACGTCTTCTTCTGACCGGCCTTCAGGCCGCCCTCGCGGTCGTAGAGACCGGTGCCGAAGCCGGGGGTCTTCAGGAGCTGGTCGATCGCGGTGTCGACCGGCGCCTTGACTGTGTAGTCGTGGGCGGTGGCGCCGTCCTTGATGGCGTCCCAGGCGTCCACGATGTCGATGAGGCCCGCACCCTCCTCGTACGCCTGCACACCCTTGATGTGGTCGGCGGTCGAGGTCAGGGCGGTGCGCAGGGTGGCCGGCGTCAGCGCGATGTGCTTCTGCTTGGCGGCCGAGATCAGCAGCGCGGACGCGCCCGCGGCCTGCGGGGAGGCCATCGAGGTGCCCTGGAGCATCGAGTAGCCGGCCGGCAGCGTGTAGCCCGACTCGGCGACCGGGGAGCCCGGCAGCCAGGTCTGGGTGGTGTTGATGGCCGCACCCGGGGCGGACAGGGTCGGCGTGAAGCCACCGTCCTCACGCGGACCGCGCGAGGAGAACGGCATCATCGCGTACTTCTTCTCCACGACCGAGCCGTAGTTGGCGGCCCAGGTCTCCTTGGAGATGGTCGCGCCGACGGAGATGACCTTGTCGGCCAGACCCGGGTCGCCGATGGTGTTCGCGCCGGGCCCGGAGTTGCCCGCGGAGATCACCAGCTGGACGCCGTAGGTGTCGATGAGGCGCGTGTAGAGCTCGGCGCGCGCGTTGTTGCCGTCGTTGAGCGCGGGCAGGCCGCCGATCGACATGTTGACGATGTCGACCCCGCGGTTGACGACGAGGTCGATCATGCCCTCGGTCAGTGCCACGTTGGTGCAGCCGCCGGTCCAGGTGCAGGCACGGGAGGAGACGAGCTTCGCGCCCGGGGCCGCGCCGTTCATCCTGCCGCCGAACAGGCCGTTGGCGGCGGTGATGCCGGCCACGTGGGTGCCGTGCTCGGACTCGATGACGCCGATGTTGACGTAGTCGGCCTTGCTGCCCGCGGCGTCGTAGACGACGTCCTTGCGGATCTCGACGACGAACGGCTGGCGCTCGGCGACGTCGGTCGCCGGGTTGTCGGTACCGAAGTACCCGACCTGGTAGCCGTCCTTGTACGGCTTCATCGCCGCGTCGTCGGAGAAGTCGTTGTTGTTGTTCAGGTCGACCCGGACGGTTCCGGCGGCCGCGTCGTAGAGGACGCCCCAGACGTCGGTGGTGTCGCCGTCGCGGTTGGCGTCGCCCTTGGCGTCACCGCCGGTGGTGGCCGACTCGCGGAACAGGTTGAACTGGTAGGAGCCCGCCGGGGCCTTCCAGGTGGCGCCCGCGATGGTGAAGGTGGGGCCGCTGACGGGGTTGTTCATCCGCCGCCAGGTGGCGTCGCCGTCGGAGACCGGGTCGGTCGCCGTCACCCAGTCGACGATCTTCCGCTCACCGGTGGTGGTCTTCTGGAGCGCCGGGTGGCCGAGGTCCACACCCGAGTCCAGGATGCCGATGGTGACCCCGCGGCCGTCCGCCTTGGGGTGGTCCTCGACGAACTCGACGGCGCCGGTCTCGAAGGACGGGTTGTACGGGTTCGTCGCGGGGGTCTTCCGGCCCGGCGCGGGGTAGGTCGTGGTGCCCTTGCTCGCGGCGCCCTTGGCGGTGTCGGCGCTCGGCGTCGGGTCGTCCAGCGGGATGTCCTGCTTGACGTCGATGCCGTGCACGGAGGACAGCTTCGCGGCGGCGGCGATGGCCGAGTCCGCCTTCGCGGTGGGGACGGTGGCCCGGACGTAACCGAGCTTGTCGTAGGTCTGGCCCACCAGGCCGCCCTTGACCGCGTCCAGATCCGCGGCGACCTGCTCGGTCTTGCCGGGGGCGGTGGCGACCATCAGCGTGATGCTCTTGTCGCCGTCGGCCTTGGCCTCGGCGAGTGCTTCGGCGTCGTCCGAACCGAGCTTCTCGTCGGCGGACTTCAGGCCCGGGTCCGACGCCGCGGGGGTGGTGCCCGCGTCGGCGGAGAAGGCCATGGGTATCGGCCCCGCCGCGGAGAGCGCGGCGACCAGTCCGGCGGCCGCGGCGATCCGCGCCACACGTCTCGCGCCCGATATCGGGGCGCGCTGGGGGGTGAGGGTCATCGGCATCCCTTGTAGGTAAAGGAACCAGCAGGCGTGCGACCGGGACCGATCGGTCCTGGCCACGGTGATCCGGAATACGACCCCGGATGAGCGCCCAGCTTTACGCATGGGAAGGATGTTTAGGGAGAGTTGACCGAATCGATATGGGTGTATGGGGAAAACCCGCGATGCCCTTTAGGGACATCGACGAACAGGCGTGAGAAAGAAGGCAATTCGCCCTACGGGCTCTTCGCCCGGCCTTTTCAGGCGTCCTTGGAGCGGGCGTAGTGCCGGGACGCCTTCGCCCGGTTGCCGCAGGTCGCCATCGAGCACCAGCGCCGGGTGCCGTTCCTCGACGTGTCGAGGAAGTGGAGCACGCACGACTCGTGGGCGCAGGAGCGGATCCGGTCCGGCGCGGTGCTGAGCAGCTCCAGGTAGTCACGGGCGGCGAGCCAGGCGGGGCCCCAGGCGGGGTCGGTCAACTCGGGCCTTTCGGCGGGGCCTTGAGGAGTGAGCGCGACCCGGACCCGCCCGTGCTCCAGCACCGCGTCGACCAGCGGGGCGCCCTGCTCCAGTGATCCGTCCACCGCCGTGCGCAGGGCCTCGCGGGCCTGTCGGACGTGCCGCAGCATCCCGTCGTCCGGGGTGTGGGCGCCGCTCAGTCCGGCCGAGTCCAGCCACACCGCGAGCCCGTCGACGTCGGTGAGGAGGTCCTGGAGGGTCCCCTCGCTCATCCACCGCGTGTTGAGCAGGTCGAGTGCGAGCGGCTCGCCGGTGAGCGGGCGGGGGTCGCGGGGGGCGGGCATGGGGGGCTCCCTTCCGTACTAACCGGTCAAGCCTACGTGACTGGTTGCGCTCCCCGCTTCTAACCCTTAAAGTCGCTCACACAGGTTATTTATCGGGTTGTACGCACTTGGAGGGGACAGCTGTGACCCTGCGCACCGGCCACATCGGCCTGAACGTCACCGACCTCGACCGTTCGCTCGCCTTCTACCGGGATCTCCTCGGCTTCAGGACCCTCGCCGAGGGCAAGGAGGAGGACCGCCGCTACGCGTTCCTCGGCGACGGCGAGACCCTCGTCCTCACCCTCTGGCAGCAGGCGGAACAGCCGTACGGCCCCGACCGCGCGGGCCTGCACCACCTCGCCCTCCAGGCGGACTCCATCGAGCAGGTCAGGGAGTACGAGGAGGCGCTGCGGGCGCACGGCGTGGACTTCGCCCACGAGGGCGTGGTCGCCCACCGCGAGGGCGCGGCCTCGGGCGGCATCTTCTTCCACGACCCCGACGGCACCCGCCTGGAGATCTCCGTGCCGAGCGGCGCCGAGGACGCGCCTGCCCCCTCCGGTGCGGCTCCGACCTGCGGGTTCTTCTAGCCATGAGCGTCTATCACGCGGGCTCGCGGGCCGTTCAGGACCGGGTGGGGGTGCGCGAACAGGCCGATCACGTGGGCCGTTCGGTGGGCCGGGGCATCAGGGAGATCGCGGCGGCCTTCCTGGAGCAGCAGCCGCTGCTGGTGGCCGGCGCCGCGGACCCCTCGACGGGCCGGGTCTGGGCCTCCCCGCTCACGGGGGCACCGGGCTTCGTGCGGGCGACGGGCCCGGACCGGATCTCGGTGGCGGGCGGATGGCTGCCGTCCGACCCCCTCGCGACCGCGTTCACCGCACCCGGCACTCCCGTCGGCACCATCGCGCTCGACCCCCGCACCCGCCGCCGCATGCGCCTCAACGGCCGACTGGCGCCCACCGCACGAGGGTTCGCGATCGAGGCGGACCAGGTCTTCGCGAACTGCCCCAAGTACCTCCAGAGAAGGCAGTCGTACGAGATCGTGGCGGACCGCCGACCGGGCGAGCCCCGAAGCGGTGCCGAACTGACCGGTCGGCAGGCCGAGTTCGTCACCGCAGCCGACACCTTCTTCCTGGCCTCCGTGCACGAGGGCGGGGCCGACGTCAGTCACCGGGGCGGCAACCCCGGTTTCGTGCGCGTCGATGCACCGGGTGAGCTCAGCTGGCGCGACTACCCGGGCAACTCGATGTTCCTCACCCTCGGCAACCTCGCCGCGGACCCCCGGGCCGGACTGCTCTTCCTCGACTGGACGACCGGCACGGCACTCCAGCTGACCGGCGAGGCGCACACCGAGTTCGGCGAGGACCGCAGGGTCCGCTTCACCGTAGGGGAGGTGGTCGAGACGCCCTCGGCGCTCCCCCTGCGCTGGTCCGCGCCCGAATACTCACCGGCCAATCCGGCACCGGAGGGCTAACTTGCCCGTATGCGGAAGAAGTTGAGAGTGGCGGCCTACGCCTTGTGTGTCCGCGACGGACAGGTCCTGCTGGCCCGCTGGCTCAACGACGGCCTGCCGGAGTGGACGTTGCCGGGCGGCGGTATGGAGCACGGCGAGGACCCCCACGACACCGTCCTGCGGGAGGTGGAGGAGGAGACGGGCTACCGCGTCGAGGTCACCGGCATGCTCGGGGTCCGTTCGGTGCGCTTCCCGCTGCGGCGGCACTTCGGCCGCACGGTGGACCAGCACTACGTGGGGCTCATGTACGAGGTCCGGGTCACCGGAGGCGAACTGCGCCACGAGGTCGGCGGCTCCACCGACATGGCCGCTTGGCACGACCTGGACGCGGTACCCGCGCTGAAGCGCGTGCCCATGGTCGACTTCGGCCTGCGGCTGTGGCGGGAGCGGCCGGTGTCCGGACGGCCCGCGGACTAGGTGTCGTACCCCGGAAGGTGAACACGGAGTGACCGTCCCAGGGCCGTTCGCCCAGCTCTCCTGAACGCGCGGGGTGGGCCAAGATCCACGTACGGTGATCGGCGTTGCGCGTTGCCGTCTCGTTCACGCGCAGGTCATTCCCGGTGCCAAGCATCCAGAGCGAGCGGGTTGTTCGCGAACGCGATCACCCGCGACCACTGCCGACGCAGTTCGCACTCGGGGAGATCGCGCCATGTCGCGCACACGCTCTGTCGCCAGCAGCACGCTGGGGGTCCACCGCCGTACCGTCCTCGCCGCCGCGGGCGCGGCCGCCGTCTCCGCGGGCGTCGGCTACGCCCTGCGGCCCACCGACAGCCAGGCCGCGACGGCCTCCGGCGCCGCCGAGGCACCGGTGGCCCGGACCGTCCACGAGGCCGCCGCCCCGGCCGAGGCCCCCCTCGCCCCGTACACCCGCGGCACCACCGTCGCCTCCGTCGCCGCCCCGCGCACCGGCTCCGGCTACCGGCGCCTCGGTGACGGCGCCGGCTGGAGCCGCAAGGTGCGCTCAGAGCTGGCCGCGCCGAAGGCCGGGCGGGCCGGCCGCCGTACCGCGCTGGCCGCGTTCGTGCAGCTCACCGACCTACACCTGATGGACAGCCAGCACCCGATGCGCCTGGAGTACCTGCGCTCCACCGACGTGCACGCCTGGCGGCCCCAGGAGGCCCTGACCGTGCCGGGCGCGATCTCGCTCGTCGAGCGGATCAACGCGCTGCGCGGCGGCCCCGCCACCGGCGCCCCGCTCCAGTTCGCCATGACGACCGGCGACAACACGGACAACAACGCGCG
The DNA here is from genome assembly GCF_029893805.1 of Streptomyces sp. SAI-135. NCBI lineage: Bacteria > Bacillati > Actinomycetota > Actinomycetes > Kitasatosporales > Streptomycetaceae > Streptomyces > Streptomyces sp. SAI-135. Next base: position 3,395,234 of record NZ_JARXYP010000002.1, on the reverse strand, counting down.
CACCGAGCTCGACTGGTTCCTGACCGTCATGAGCGGCGGCAGAATCACCCCCAACTCCGGGGACCCGCGCCACTACGAGGGCGTCCAGAACAGCGGCCTCACGCAGTACTGGCAGCCCGACTCCACCACCCGCGACCAGGACAAGCAGCTCGGGTTCCCGCACCTGCGGGGCTATCTCGCCGCCGCCGTGCGGGAGGTGAACAGCCCCGGACTCGCCATCCCCTGGTACTCCACGGTCGGCAACCACGACAGCCTGCCGCTCGGCTGCTTCGGCCACGGCGACTCCTGGCTCGCCGAGTACGCCGTCGGCGGCAAGAAGCTGATGTCGCTGCCCGCGTCCGAGTCGAAGAAGCTCCAGGACATGCTCAGGAAGTCCGGCGACCCCCAGGGGCACGCCTTCCGCGACCTGCTCAAGGCACACACCCGGAGCATGCGCTCGGTCACCCCCGACGAGCGGCGCGCCCCCTACACCGCCCGCGACTACCTCACGGCCCACCTGGACCCCGCACACCGGGGCGCGGGCCCGGTCGGCCACGGCTACTCCAGCGCCAACCTCGACGCGGGCACCCAGTACTACAGCTTCCGCATCGCCGACGACGTGATCGGCATCAGCCTCGACACCACCGATCCGGGCGGCTACTACCAGGGCTCCATAGGCACCCGGCAGCTGCGCTGGCTGGACCGGACGCTGCGGGAGAACAAGGACTCCTTCGCCGTCGTCTTCAGCCACCACACCAGCGACTCGATGGACAACACCCGCCCCGACCCGGCCCGTCCGAGCGAGCGCAGGCACACCGGCCGGGAGGTCGTCGCCCTCCTCGCGAGCCACCGCAACGTCCTCGCCTGGGTCAACGGCCATATCCACCGCAACGCGATCACCGCCCACCCGGCTCCGGACGGCCGCTCCTTCTGGGAGATCTCCACCGCCTCCCACATCGACTTCCCGCACCTCGCCCGGGTCATCGAGCTGGCCGACAACAAGGACGGCACGATCTCGGTCTTCACCACGCTGGTCGAGTCCGCCGCCCCCCACCGCACCGACTTCACCGACCTCTCCCAGACCGGCCTCGCGGCCCTCTACCGCGAACTCGCCTACAACGCCCCCGGTTCCAGCACCAAGCTCGGCGGCACCTCGGGGGACCGGAACACGGAGCTGGTGCTGAAGAAGGGGTGAACCACCCGCCCCGCCTTGCCCGAACCGTTCCAGGGGGTGCGCAGACCACGAGGAGGGGCCCCGGCTCCCCAGTGCCGTGGCCCCTCCTCTCCCCTCCTGGTCCCGCCCCGGTCCGTCACTACCGGGGCAGCACCACGACATAGGCGGCGGGATCGCGGTCGCCGGCGGCCATCAGGGCCGTACGGACCACCGTCGCCTGCTGCTCCATCGCGTCCCGGAGCTTGCGCGGGGTGATGTGGACCACCGTGATGCCGAGCCGCTCCAGGTGCTCGCGCTTGCGGGCGTACTCGGACCAGAGCGCTTCGTCGTCGTGCCGGTGGTCTTGACGGGGTGCCCGGGTGTCCAGCTCCACCGCGACCGCCTGCTCGGGCCAGTACGCGTCCAGGCCGCCGAGGTGGGGGCCGCCGGGCAGCCTCAGGTCGACGTTCCACACCGGGTCGGGCAGGCCGTACTCCGTGACCATGCGGTAGAGGCGGTCCTCCGCGATGGCGCGGCCCTCGGCGAGCAGGGAGTCCACGGCGTCCACCACGTGCGGACGGGTGAGCAGCTTGGCGTTGGTCAACTCCCGTACGACGGCGGCCGGTTCGCAGTGGCCGCCGCGCACCGCCTCGGTCAGCAGCCGGCGTACCGCGCCCGCGTCCGTCAGTTCGCCGACCGCGTCGGCGAGGGCACGCGGCACCGGGGCCACCGGGAGGCCGGTGACCTGTTCGGCGGCGGGGAGCGCCGAGGTGCGCACGATCCGGGCGCCGCCCGTCGAGCGCAGCCGGCGCATCCTCGGGACCAGGACGTCGATCCGGTCCAGGGAGAGCAGTGGCGGCGTCGAGCTGAAGCCGTGCAGCGTGAGCGCCGCGAGACCGGTGATCATCGCGTCCGCGTACACCGGTCGGTGCGGCTCCTCGGCGCCGGGCTGCGCGGGGACCCCGGCGCTCTGCTCGCGGGCCGCGTACATCAGCACCGCGTGCAGCCGCTCCTCGCTGGTCGGCGGGCCCGGGTGGAGCAGGAAGACGCCCGGGAGGATCTGCTGCCAGGGGCCGCCGGGCCGGCACTGCTCGTTGGCCTCGGCGACCGAGACGCCGGTCGCGCGCAGCCGGCCGGCCGTCACGACACGGCGGTGCACCTCGGAGAGGTGACGCAGAGGGCGGGGGGAGAGCGGGGGGACCGGGGTGTTGTGGTTCATGCAGCGGAGATTCCCGCCTCCGGAGCGCCCGATAACCGCTGTTACACGCCTGTCGACATATGCGGACAAGGCAGCACTAAAGGACGGGTGTTCGGGTGCCGAGTAGGCAGCGAAAACCCCTGGTCCATTCGGGTAGGACCAGGGGTTACGGTTCCTATTGGCCGTATTTCGTAACGGCTACCGGGAGCCCAAGCTCAGGCCAGAGGTCACTCGGTGTTGACGGCGGTGACGCCGTTGACGGCCCCCGCGTCGCACTCCTGGCCCCGCAGCGCCCGCGCCAGATCGTCCCGCCCCTCCAGCACCAGCCTGCGCAGCGCCGGCGCCGCGTCCTCGTGGGCGGCGAGCCACGCGTCGGCCGCGTCCAGCGTCGCCTGCGAGTCCTGGAGGGAGGGGAACAGCCCGGAGACGATGTTCATCGCGATCTGGATCGAGCGCTCCTCCCAGACCCGCTCGATCACCGCGAAGTACTTCTCCGTGTACGGCTCCAGCAGATGGCGCTGGGACGGCTGGTCGAACCCCGCGATCGTCGCCTCGGCCAGCGCGTTGGACAGCGCGTCGGACTCCACGACCTGCGCCCACGCCTGCGCCTTCACCGCCTCGGACGGCCGGGCGGCCAGGCAGCGGACCTGGTGGCGCTTGCCGGACGCGGTGTCGTCCCGGGCGAGCTCGGCGGCCAGCGTCTTCTCGTCGGCGGCCCCCCACACGGTCAGCGGCTGAAGGAACGCCCAGCGCAGCTCCTGGTCGACCTCCAGCCCGTCGATGGCCGACGTGCCGTCCAGCAGACCCTGCAACAGGTCGAGGGCGGCTGGGCCCTCGGCCGTCCGCGCGAAGAACCGCGCCCACGCCAGCTGCTGTTCACTGCCCGGAGCGGCGGCGAGCAGCTCCCGCTCGGCGCCCTCGGCGAGCAGCTTCGCGCCCCGCTCCCGCCACTCGGGCGCCGCGTAGCGCACGAGGGCCGACTCGGCCCAGGCGTGCAGCATCTGCAGGACCCCGATGTCGGACTCGCGGCCCGCGAAGCGCAGCACGATGTCGATGAACTCCCTGGCGGGGAGCAGCGCGTCCCGTGTCATGTTCCACAGCGCCGACCAGCACAGGGCGCGGGCGAGCGGGTCGGTGAGGTCGCCGAGCCCGGCCTTCAGGGTCTCCAGGGAGCCCGCGTCGAAGCGGGTCTTGCAGTAGGTCAGGTCGTCGTCGTTGACCAGCACGAGCTCCGGCGCCTCGGCACCGGCCAGTTCCGCCACGACCGTACGCGGGCCGTCGACGTCCACCTCGGCGCGCGCGTACCGCTCCAGCGCGCCGCTCCCGGAGCGCCGGTACAGGCCCACCGCCACCCGGTGCGGACGCAGCTCCGGGTGCGATTCGGCGGCCTCCTGCACGACGGCCAGCTCGTCGACCCGCCCCTCGGCGCTCAGCAGCACCTGCGGGGTCAGCGAGTTGACCCCGGCCGTCTGGAGCCAGGACCGCGCCCACGCGCCCATGTCCCGGCCGCTGGTCTCCTCCAGCACCGACAGCAGGTCACCGAGGCGCGTGTTGCCGTACGCGTGCCGCTTGAAGTAGCGCCGGGCACCCTCCAGGAACGCGTCCTGACCGACGTACGCCACGAGCTGCTTCAGGACCGAGGCGCCCTTGGCGTAGGTGATGCCGTCGAAGTTGAGCTTGGCGTCCTGCAGGTCGCGGATGTCGGCGGTGATGGGGTGCGTGGAGGGCAGCTGGTCGGCGCGGTAGGCCCAGGCCTTGCGGCGGTTGGCGAAGGTGATCCAGGAGTCCTTGAAGCGCGTGGCGCCGACGTTGGCGAAGGTGCCCATGAAGTCCGCGAAGGACTCCTTCAGCCACAGGTCGTCCCACCACACCATGGTGACGAGGTCGCCGAACCACATGTGCGCCATCTCGTGCAGGATGACGTTGGCCCGGCCCTCGTAGGACGCCTGCGTGACCTTGCCGCGGAAGATGAACTCCTCGCGGAAGGTCACCAGACCCGGGTTCTCCATCGCGCCGAGGTTGTACTCGGGCACGAACGCCTGGTCGTACTTCCCGAAGGGGTACGGGTAGTCGAAGTGCTCGTGGAAGAAGTCCAGGCCCTGCTTGGTGACGAGGAACACGTCGTCGGAGTCGAAGTGGGGGGCGAGCCCCTTGCGGCAGAGGGCACCGAGGGGGATCTCCAGACGGGTGCCGTCGTCGAGGACGCGCTCGTAGGAGTCCGTCACGTAGTGGTAGGGGCCCGCCACCACACAGGTGATGTACGTCGAGATCGGCTTGGTCTCCGCGAACCGCCAGACCCCGTCGCTCTCCGAGCCGACCCCGTTGCTCCACACCGTCCAGCCCTCAGGCGCCCGCACCTCGAAGCGGTACGGCGCCTTGAGGTCCGGCTGCTCGAAGTTGGCGAAGACGCGGCGGGAGTCGGCCGGCTCGTACTGCGTGTAGAGGTAGACCTCGCCGTCCTCGGGGTCGACGAAGCGGTGCATGCCCTCGCCGGTGCGGGAGTAGGCGCACTGGGCGTCGACGACCAGTTCGTTGTCGGCGGCCAGGTCCTCCAGGGTGATCCGGGAGCCGTCGAAGACCTCGCCGGGGTCGAGGTCCCGGCCGTTCAGCGACACGGCCGTGACGCTCGGCGCGACCAGGTCCGCGAAGCTCGTGGCCCCCGGCTCGTTGCACCGGAAGCGGATCGTGGTCACCGAGCGGAAGGTGCGCGGACCGTCCCCGGGCTCGTCCCCGACCGCCGAGCGCAGGTCGAGGGACACCTCGTACCCGTCGACGGACAGCAGGGCGGCCCGCTCCCGGGCCTCGTCACGGGACAGATTCTCACCGGGCACGGCGATGCTCCCTCGGATGGTGTTCAGCATGCGGACAGGCCCGATCCTGCCATGTGCCCCTGACATCGGTCAGCCGGGAATGGGGTGGGCGGGCAGCGGTGTTGCGGGTTGAAACGAACTCTTATCTAGGAGACTCATGTCCGAGACCACGAGCACCTCCGGCAAGACTCCCGTCGACTTCTGGTTCGACCCGCTGTGCCCCTGGGCGTGGATGACCTCCCGCTGGGTCCTGGAGGTCGAGAAGGTCCGGAACATCGAGGTGCGCTGGCACATCATGAGCCTCGCGGTGCTGAATGAACCGAAGCTCGACGAGCTTCCCGAGGAGTACCGCGAGCTCCTCGAGACCAAGGCCTGGCAGCCGATCCGGGTGGTCACCGCGGCCTGGCAGAAGCACGGCTCCGACATCCTCGGCCCGCTGTACACCGCGCTCGGCACCCGCATCCACAACCAGGGCCAGGGCCCGACCCGCGAGGCCGTCGAGGGCGCCCTGGCGGACGTCGGCCTGCCCGCCGACCTGATCGAGTACTTCGACCAGAAGGACTTCGAGTTCGACGCCGAGCTGCGCGCCTCCCACAAGGAGGGCATCGACAAGGTCGGCCAGGACGTCGGCACCCCGGTCATCGCGGTCCCCGGCCCCGACGGCGAGCAGATCGCCTTCTTCGGCCCGGTCGTCACCCCGGCCCCCAAGGGCGAGGAGGCCGCCCGCCTGTGGGACGGCACGGTGGCGGTCGCCTCGGTCCCGGGCTTCTACGAGATCAAGCGCACCCGCACCAAGGGCCCGGACTTCAGCAACCTGTAGTCACTTCTCCGGCTCGGGAAAGGAACCCCCGTCGTTGTGGTTCCCGCGCCGCTGATACCGCAGACACCCTTCACGCGCGCACCGGAAGTACGAGCCCAGGCTGGTGTGCCTGGGCTTGTGCTCCTGGACGAACTTCCGCTCCTCTTCGGTGAGAGCCCGAAACTCCTGAAGACTCCCACCGCAGTTCCGGCATCTCATGAACACCATGTGCCCCAACCCACTCAGGGGCGCGGGGAACTGCGCGACCAGCCACGACGAGACCCGCGGCTAACGACCGGCCCGCCCCCGAGCCACATCCAACCGTTCCACATGCTCCCGGAACCCTGTGGAGTAGTACGCGGAACGCCCCGGATCCGGCTCGACAATGGCCGTAGGTTCGGTCCAGACACCCGCGTCCAGTGAAACCCCGTACCGGTCGGCCGCGGCCAACACGGCCCCCCGGGCCCCCACCTCCCCCTCCACGACCCTCAGGGGCCGCCCGAGCACATCCGCGAGCAACTGCATCCACGCCGGGCTCCGGGTCCCACCGCCGCACACCGCGAGAGCGCCGGTCAGCCCGGCCGCCTCCAGACAGTGCCGGGCCGCGTACCCGATCCCCTCACAGGTCGCCCGGACCAGATCCGCCTTCGTCGTCTCCAGCGACACCCCGCTCAACTCGGCCCGCAGCCGCGGCTCGACGAAGGGCGCCCGCTCCCCGGAGGGAGCGAAGTACGGCAGCACCCGCACCCCGTGCGCCCCCGGCGCAGTGGACGCCAGCAGGGCATCCACCTCCGCGTGCGTGACCCCGGTCGTCGACAGCACCCAGTCCAGCGCGGCCGTACCCACCATCGCCGGCATCGCCCGCAGCCGGTGCCCGTGCCGGTCGGTGGAGATGTACAGCCCGGCGGGCTCACCGCTCAGGTCGAGCTCGGTCGTCGCGACCAGCGCGGCCAGACAGGTCCCCACGATGAGGAGACCGTCCCCAGGCTCGTTGACCCCCGCCCCCAGCGCACAGGCCGGCAGATCGTACGGGCCGTTCGAGATCCGTGTCCCGGCCGGCAGCCCTTCCTGAACCTCACCCGTGGTGATCGGATCCCCGACCGGCGGCAGCAGCCGTCGGCGACGGGTGAGCCCCAGCAGCTCCACGACCCGGTTGTCGTACGTCCGGGTCCGGGGGTCCATGAAGGGCATCGACGCGTCCGACACGTCCGTCGAAGCCCGCGCGGCGCCCGTCAGCCGCTGGAAGACCATGTCCTTGCAGTACACGGCGGCCGCGGCGGCGTCCAGGGCCTTCGGGTCGTACCGGTCCAGCCAGGCCAGCAGCGGTCCCGGCGAGCCCGGGAACATCGCGCCGCCGGTCCGCCGGAACACCGTCTCGAACGTGCCGTCCGCGAGCCACTGGTCGAGCAGTTCGTGCGCCCGGCCGTCCATCCAGGAGATCGCCGGCCGCACCGGCCGCCCCTCCCTGTCGACCAGCCACACCCCGTCGCCCTGCCCGGTCAGCCCGGCCAGCTCCACCGGCTCCGGCACCCGGGCGGTCAGCTTTCCGAGGACGTCCACGACGGCGCCGTAGACCTCCGCCATGTCCTGCTCGACGAACCCGCCGCGCAGGGAGAGCTCCACCGGGCGTGACTCGACGGCCAGTTGGCGTCCCTCACCGTCGAAGGCGGCGGCCTTGACGACGGACGTGCCCACATCGATACCGACGTACATACGCATTCCCTTCCACGACCGTCACGTCAGGCAGTGCGCCAACCGCTCTCCGCGCGCCCAGCGGCCCACCTCCTCCGCCGCGATCCTCGCCGCCTTCTCGGCCACCGCGCGGCTCGCCCCGCCGAGGTGAGGGGTGAGGACGACCCGGTCGGCCAGGGCGCGCAGCCGGGAGTCCGCGGGCAGCGGCTCGTGCTCGTAGGTGTCGAGGGCGGCCGCGGACAGCCGGCCGGCCTCCAGCGCGTCGCACAGGGCGCTCTCGTCGACCAGCGGGCCGCGGGCCACGTTCACCACGGCCGCCCCCTCGGGCAGCAGCGCCAGCTCGCGGGCGCCGATCAGACCGCGGGTCTCGGCGGTGAGACGGGCGTGCAGGGTGATCACCCGGGAGCGGGTGAGGAGCTGGTCCAGGGAGTTCACGCGCAGTCCGTGGATCTCGCCGCGCACATAGGGGTCGTACACCATCACCTGCGCCCCGAAGGCGCACAGCACGCGGGCGACCCGGCTGCCGACCGCGCCGTAGCCCACGAGTCCGACGGGCAGGTCCTCCAGCTCCAGGCCGCTGTGCTCGTAGGTGTAGTAGGCGGCGCCGCCCTCCCAGCTGCCCCGGCCGGCCAGGAGGTCGTGGGCCTGGGGGATGCGGCGCACGGCGGCCAGCAGCATGCCGACGGTGAACTCGGCGGTGGCGGCGGCGTTGCGGCCGGGCGCGAAGCACACCCGGACGTCCCGGGCCTTGGCCGCGTCCAGGTTCACGTTGACCGGGCCGCCCCGGCAGACCACGACGAGCTTCAGCCGGTCGGCGGCGTCCAGGACGCGTTCGGTGACAGGGCCCATCTGGGTGACGAGGACGTCCGCGTCCGCCAGCGCCTCGATCAGCTCGTCCTCGGCGTCGCTCGCCTCCGTCACCTCCGAGACCGGCCCGAAGGGTTCCAGGGGCCAGCCGAGCGTCAACTCCCTCGTCTCGACGGCGATGCCGCTCAGTTCGGCCTCGACGGCCCCGGCGATCAGCCCCGGCAGTACGAAGTGGTCGCCGGCCGCCACGACACGTACGGCATCGGTCCTCTGGGTCATCGTCGACCTCCGAGTCGTCGCTTCACTGAGACGATGTTGGGCCGCGGATCCGGGTACGCATAGACCCCGTGCGGGTGGGAGGCCCTCGATGACACGGATGACGGACGAGAACGAGACGGCGTGGCTGGGGATCGACCTCGGCACGCAGAGCGTGCGCGCGCTGGCGGTCACGGCCGACGGAACCGTGCTGGGCCGGGGCTCCGCCCCGCTCGGCGGCCGGCGCGAGGGTGCGCGGCACGAGCAGGATCCGGGCGAGTGGTGGGAGGCGGTGCGCACGGCGTGCCGTGCCGCGCTGCTCACCCTGACGGGCGTACGGATCGGCGGACTCGCGGTGTGCGGGACGTCGGGGACGGTCCTGCTGACGGACGCGGAGGGCCGGCCGACGAGCCCGGCGCTCATGTACGACGACGGCCGCGCGGCGGACGAGGCGGCGCGGCTCAGGGAGGCGGGCCTCCCGGTCCAGGACACCTGGGCACTGCCGAAGGCGCTGTGGCTCGTCGCCGCCCACGGCAGGGGCCGGGTCACCCATCAACCCGACACCGTCACCGCCCGGCTGGTCGGCCGGCCGGTGCCCACCGACTCCAGCCACGCCCTGAAGACGGGCTACGACCTTCAGCGCGCCGCCTGGCCGGACGTCGCCCTCGACCTTCCCGAGGTCGTCCGCCCCGGCACCCGGCTCGGCGCGGTCTGCCCGGCCGCCGCCGAGGCCACCGGCATCCCCGCCGGGACCCCGGTCGTCGCCGGGATGACCGACGGCTGCGCGGCCCAGATCGCCGCGGGCGCCCTGCGACACGGGTCCTGGAACTCGGTGCTCGGCACCACCCTCGTGCTCAAGGGGGCCACCCCCGAGCCGGTCCGGGACCCGACCGGCGTGGTCTACAACCACCGTGCGCCGGACGGGACCTGGCTGCCCGGCGGGGCGTCCGGCGTGGGCGCGGGGGCGCTCCCGACGGACGTGGACCCCGGGCTCATGGACGAGCGGGCGGCCGCGTTCGAGCCGTCCGGCGCGGTGACCTACCCGCTGGTGTCGCGCGGGGAGCGGTTCCCGTTCCGCGCCCCGGACGCCACCGCCCTCACCCTCGGCACCCCGGCCGACGACGCCGACCGCTGGGCCGGGCTCCTCCAGGGAGTCGCCTTCGCGGAACGCCTGTGCCTCGACTACCTGCACCACCTGGGCGCCCCGCTGGACGGCCCCCTCACCTTCACCGGCGGCGCGGCCCGCAGCCCGTACTGGAACCAGCTCCGCGCCGACATCCTCGGCCGCCCCGTCCGCGTCCCGGAACAGACCGAACCGGCGCTGGGAATGGCCGCGTTGGCGGCCCACGGCGTCACGGGGGAGTCCCTTCCGGACATCGCTGAGCGCATGGTCCGCATCCGCATGCTTCTGGAACCACGCCCTGCCCGCACAGCGCTCTTCGCCGAGCCGTACATCCGCCTCGTCGACGAACTCACCGAGCGAGGCTGGCTTCCGGCCCCGGTAGCGGCACACGCGCACAGCCAACTGGACCAGGACCTGCTCAGGGGCGCGGGGCTGTGTCGATCTGCGGCTCCGCCGCGGGGCGCGACCAGCCACGACGGCGCCGCACCTACCGACTGGACCAGCCCATGACCACAGGCACGACCCTCCTCCTGACCCGCCACGGCCAAACGATCTGGCACGCCGAGAACCGCTACGCCGGCGTCAGCGACATCGGCCTCACCGAAGAGGGCCGCGCGCAGGCGGACGCGCTCGGGAGATGGGCCGCCACCCACCGCCCCGACGCGATCTGGACGTCGCCCCTGTCGCGAGCGATCGCCACAGCGGAACCGGCCGCCCGCGCTCTCGGCAGAGAACCGCACCGCGAACCCGCCCTCAGGGAGTGCGACTTCGGCGTGCTGGAGGGCCGCACCCTCGCGGAGTTCGCGGCGGAGGTCCCCGACGCGGCCGAGGCGTTCCGGGCGGACCCGGTGGCGTATCCCTTCCCCGGCGCGGAGAACCCCCTCGACGCCGCCGCCCGCGGCACCGCGGCCCTGCGCCGCATCGCCGCCGCCCATCCCGGTGAACGGGTCCTGGTCGTCGCCCACAACACCCTGCTGCGGCTGGTGCTGTGCACCGTCCTCGGAATCCCGCTCGCGGAGTACCGCAGAGTGTTCCCCCGGTTGCGCAACGCGGCGATCACCGAACTCCGCCTGGGCGAGGACGGATCCGCCGCACTTCTCTCGCTCAATGTGCCGTGCGAGCAGGACCGGTCGTAGCACGATAGGCCCATGACGGAGATCGACACCTCGGTGCCGCATTCGGCCCGGATCTGGAACTACTGGCTCGGCGGGAAGGACAACTACCCCGTCGACGAGGCGGCCGGCGACGCCTACACGGCCGTCTTCCCCGGAATCGTCACGATCGCCCGCAGCAGCCGGGCCTTTCTCGGCCGCAGCATCCGGTACCTGGTCAAGGAGGCGGGCATCCGCCAGTTCCTGGACGTCGGGACCGGGCTGCCCACGGTCGACAACACCCACGAGGTCGCCCAGCGCATCGCCCCCGAATCGAAGATCGTCTACGTCGACAACGACCCGCTGGTCCTCGCCCACGCCCGCGCCCTGCTCACCTCCACCCCGGAGGGCGAGACGGCGTACGAGGACCTGACGCTCTACGAGCCGGAGAAGATCCTGGAGGCGGCCTCCCGCACCCTCGACCTCACCCGCCCCACGGCCCTGATCCTCAGCGGGCTCCTCGGCCATGTCGCCGACTACGACCTGGCCCGGGACCTGGTCCGCAGGCTGCTGGCGGGCCTGCCCTCGGGCAGCTACCTGTGCGTCAACGACGGCTCGCGCGGCACCGACCCGGACTACGAACAGGCCCAGGACGCCTACAACGAGACCGGCGCGGTGCCCTACTTCCTGCGCCCGGTCGACAAGATCGAGGCGTTCTTCGAGGGCCTGGAACTGGTGGACCCCGGAGTGGTGTCGGTCCCGCTGTGGCGCCCGGACGGCGACACGGCCCCGGCCCCGATCGGCCAGCACGGCGGTGTGGGCCGCAAGCCCTGACGGCACGTCAGCCCTGATAGCACGTCGGAAGCCCCCGCGAGTCACGTCCTCACGGGGGCTTTCGCTCTTCCGCCCGCCGTCGTGAAGGGTGAGAAGACGATCACGAGACGCGGGGCCTTGTTGCAAGTAGATTGCAACTACACGGTAGCAACAGGAAGCGCCTTCTGTCGTGCGTACCCGGCGACCGCCAGCGCCAGCGTCATCCCGCCCGTCGCGTACAACTGCACCCGCGTGCCCGGTTCCCGGGCCATCAGCACGAGGATCGCCGTCATGCCCGCCAGGGCGACCCAGGTCAGCAGGGGGAAGCTCCGGGACCGGCGCAGGCGCAGGTGCGAGACGGCGACGAGGATCCAGACGACGAGAACGACCGCGCCGATCATGTTGAGAAGCCAGGAGAAGACGTCGTCGGGACGCCAGTAGCCGAGGACCACGCAGGCGAAGCCGAACGCGCTGGAGGCGAGCACCGCGACCCGGGGCGCCCCGCCGGACACCCGGCCCAGGGCGCGCGGGCCCAGACCCCGGTCGACCAGCGAGTAGGCGATGCGCGAGGCGCCGTAGACGTTGGCGTTCATCGCGGAGAGCAGGGCGATCAGCACGATCACGTTCATGAGCGGTCCGGCACCGGGGATGCCCAGCTCGTCGAGGGCGGCGACGTACGGGCCCTTCTCCACGACCGCCTTCGCGTCCCAGGGCACCAGCGTGACGATGACCGCCATCGAGCCGACGTAGAACAGCCCGATCCGCCACATCGCCGTGCGGACCGCGCTCGCCACCCCGCGCACCGGGTCCTCGGACTCGGCGGCCGCGATGGTGACCGTCTCCAGGCCGCCGTACGCGAAGACCGAGGCGAGCAAACCGACGACCAGGCCCTCACCGCCGCCGGGGAAGAAGCCTCCCCGGCCGGTGAGGTTCGCGGTGCCGGGGGAGTCCGTGCCGGGCAGGAGGCCGGCGACCGCCAGGACCCCGAGGACCAGGAACAGGACGATCGCACCGACCTTCAGGGCGGCGAACCAGAACTCGAACTCGCCGAAGTTCTTCACCGCGGTGAGGTTCGTGCCGCAGAAGACCAGCATGAACAGGGCCACCCAGGCCCATCCCGGGGTCCCGGGGAGCCACCCGGTCACGATCTTCGCGGCGCCGATGCCCTCCAGGCCCACGGCCGTGCACAGCAGCACCCAGAACGACCACCCGGCGGTGAAACCGGCCCAGGGGCCGATCGCCCGCTCGGCGTGCGCGGAGAAGGAGCCGGAGGAGGGGTGTGCGGCCGACATCTCGCCGAGCATCCGCATCACCAGCATCACGAGGAGCCCGGAGAGCGTGTAGGCGAGGACGATCGACGGTCCGGCGGCGGCGATACCCGCGCCGGAACCGACGAACAGGCCGGCGCCGATGACCCCGCCGAGGGCGATCATCGACAGATGGCGCTGCTTGAGACCGTGGGAGAGGGAGGCGGCGGACTCTTGTGGAGCCTTGACCGTGGTGCTGGGCATGGGCGTGGTTCGTCCAGTGCGTGAGACGGCAAAAACGCCCACAGTCTGGGCGGTCTCCCCTGGTCAGAGGGATGACCGCCCATCATGCGGACGCATTGGGCACTGGCTGTGACTAAGCGGCTACGGCCGTGTAGTGCGAGGCGTCGCCCTCGATCGACCAGCTCTCCTTGCCCTCGATGCCCACCGGGACGTCCCCGGCGACGGTCACCCGGTGCAGCCGGCGCGGCAGACCGTCGTAGTTGTCGACGGCGTAGTGCTGCGTGATGCGGTTGTCGAAGAGGACCAGCTGGTTCTCCGACCAGCGGTGGCGCAGCAGGTTCTCCGGGCGGGTCACGTACGACTGGAGGAGGTCGAGCAGCTTGCGGGACTCACCCGCCGACAGTCCCACGATCCGCTGCGCGAAGCCGCCGATGAACAGCCCGCGTTCACCGGTCAGCGGGTGCACCCGGACCACCGGATGGGCGGTGCGGTACTTGATCGAGGTGAACTGGGCGCGCCGGGCGGCCTGTTCCTCGTCCAGGGTCTCCTCCGGCACCGCGTAGTCGTAGTCGTTGGTGTGCTCGGCCCACAGGTCGTCGGCGAGGCGCCGCAGCGGCTGCGGCAGATCCCGGTAGGCGGCCGCCGAGTTGGCGATCAGGGTCTCGCCGCCGTACGGCGGGATCGTCAGGCTGCGCAGGGTGCTGGCCTGGGGCGGGTTGAGCACGAAGGTGACGTCGGTGTGCCAGTGGTTGGCGGCCCGGCCGCCCTCGCTGTCGACGGGCAGGATGTTCGGGGCGCCGTCGACGGCGGGCACGGTCGGATGGGCGGTGGTGAGTTCGCCGAAGTGCCGGGCGAAGGCCTGCTGTCCCTCGTCGTCGAGGTTCACGTCGCTGAAGACCAGGGCCTTGTGGACGTTGAGGGCCTCGCGGAGAGCGGTGGCGGTCTTCTCGTCGAGCGGCCGGGAGAGGTCGACGCCCGAGACGTGGGCGCCGATGTTCGCGGTGACCTTGCGGATCTCGATACCGGACATGGGAGGGGGTCCTTCCTAGGCGGGGACGGGCTGGACGTGCTGGTTGGCGGGGCGGGGGAGGCCGTAGCGTTCCCGCAGGGTCCGGCGCGGGCCGTACTCCTCGCGCAGCAGGCCGCGGGTGCGCAGGATCGGGACGACGTGGTCGACGAAGGCGTCCAGGCCCGAGGGGAGCACCGGGGGCATGATGTTGAAGCCGTCGGCGGCACCCTGTGTGAACCAGGTCTCGATCGCGTCGGCGACCTGCTCGGGCGTGCCGGCGAAGGTGAGGTGGCCGCGTCCGCCGCCGAGCCGCCCGATCAGCTGCCGCACGGTGAGCCGGTCGCGCCGGGCCAGCTCCACGACGAGCGTGTAGCGGCTCTTGGCGCCCTCGACGGCGGACTCGGGCGGCAGGTCGGCCGGCAACTGTCTGTCCAACTCCAGTATCCCCGCGGGAAGTTGGAGCAGCCGCTCCAGATTGGCCACCCCGTGCCGGTGCACGATGTGGTCCTCCAGCTCCTGCTCCCTCGCGAGCGCCTCGGCCTCCGTGGCGCCGATGACGGGGACGATCCCGGGGAGCACCTTGATGTGCCCGGGGGCCCGGCCGGCCGCCGCGGTACGGGACTTGAGGTCGGCGTAGAAGGCCCGCGCGTCCTCGATGGTCTGCTGGGCGGTGAACACGGCCTCCGCGTACCGGGACGCGAACGCCTTGCCGTCCTCGCTCGACCCCGCCTGGACGAGCAACGGGTAACCCTGGGGTGAGCGAGGGACGTTGAGAGCGCCCTCGACGCTGAAGTACGTGCCCCGGTGGCGGGGCGGGTGGATCTTCGCGTCGTCGCCCCAGACACCGGCCGCCTTGTCGCCGAGGATCGCGTCGTCCTCCCAGCTGTCCCAGAGCTTGAGGGCCACGTCGAGGAACTCGGCGGCCCTGGCGTACCGCTCGGCGTGCGCGGGCTCGGCGTCCAGGCCGAAGTTGCGGGCCGCCTCCGCGCCTGCGGTCGTGACGATGTTCCAGCCCGCCCGGCCGCCGCTGACGATGTCCAGCGAGGCGAACTTCCGGGCCAGGTTGTAGGGCGAGTTGTAGGACGTGGACGCGGTCGCGATCAGCCCGATGTGCTCGGTGGCCGTGGCCAGCGCGGTCAGCAGCGTGAGCGGCTCCAGCGCGCCGGCGGGCCGCTGGGCGAGGTTGCTCCACAGTTGCGGTCCGTCGGCCAGGAACAGGGAGTCGAAGGTCCCGCGCTCGGCGATCCGGGCGAGGTGCACGTAGTGGTCGAGCGAGACATGCGCGAAGGGGTCGCTCTCGGGAAGCCGCCAGGAGGCCTCGTGGTGACCGGTGTTCATCAGGAACGCGTTGAGGTGGAGCTGTCGTGCGGTCATGCGGGGTCCTCCGTGACGCCCAGTGCGGCCAGCAGCCGTTCGCGGTACTCGCCCAGCAGGGGATCCCGGTACGAGCGCGGGTGCGGGCGGTCGATGGTCAGGTCGAGGCCGATACGGCCCTGCGCGAGTACGAGCACCCGGTCGGCGAGCACGATCGCCTCGTCCACGTCGTGCGTCACGAGCAGCACCGACGGCTGGTGCCGCTTCCACAGCTCCCGCAGCAACGCGTGCATCTTGATCCGCGTCAACGCGTCCAGCGCCCCGAACGGCTCGTCGGCGAGCAGGAGGTCCGGTTCCCGGACCAGGGACCGCGCCAGCGCCGCACGCTGGGCCTCCCCGCCGGACAGCTCACTGGGCCAGGCCCGCTCGCGCCCCTTCAGACCGACCTCGGCGAGAGCCTCCCGGGCCCTGTCCTGACCGTCGGTGCCCAGCAGGACGTTGTCCAGCACCCGCCGCCAGGGCAGCAGCCGCGAGTCCTGGAAGACCACGGACACCCTTTCCGGAGCGGTGAGCCGACCGCTGCCCGCCACCTCGTGGTCCAGCCCCGCCACCGCCCGCAGCAGCGTGCTCTTGCCGGAGCCGCTGTGCCCGAGCAGGGCGACGAACTGACCGGCCGGGATGTCGAGGTCGATGCCGTCGAGGACGGTCCGCCCGTCGAACGACCGGGTGAGGCCGCGCAGTTGTACGGCGGGCCGGGTCAGCTGCTCAGTGTGCGGCGCCATGACAGCACCCTCCGTTCGATCAGACGGACCGCGCTGTCGGAGACCAGGCCGAAGACCCCGTAGACGACGAGACCGACGAGGATCACGTCGCTTTGGCCGTAGTTCTGGGCCTGGAACATCATGTAGCCGAGTCCGCTGGTGGCGTTGATCTGCTCCAGGACGACCAGACCGAGCCAGGAGCCGGTGACGCCGAGCCGGAGTCCCACGAAGAATCCGGGCAGCGCGCCGGGGATGACGATCTGCCGTACGAAGGCGAACCTCGACAGCCCCTGGACCTCGGCGAGTTCGACGTAGCGGTGGTCGATGCCGGCCAGCGCGGCATGGGTGTTCAGATAGATCGGGATGTAGACGACGATCGCGATGATGGCGACCTTGAAGGACTCGCCGATGCCCAGCCAGAGGATGAACAGCGGGATCAGACCGAGGGTGGGGATCGCCCGGTTGAGGTTCACCGTCCCGTCGATCAGTGCCTCGCCGACCCGGCTGAGCCCGGCGGCCAGGGCCAGCAGGACGCCCGCGGCCAGTCCGATCGTGAAGCCGGACGCCGCCCGCCGGAGCGAGGTCAGGATGTCGGTGGGCAGGGTCCCGGCGGTCCACAGATGGGCGCCGGTCTCCACCACCGTCCACGGCGCGGGGATCGCGGCCGGGTCGAGCCGTCCCGCGGCGGAGGCGGCGGCCCACAGGGCGAGGAGGAGGAGAGGACCGACGAGCCGGGCCGCGGGCAGTCGCCGGCCGGGGGAGAGCCGCCGGCGCCTGCGGACCTCCGTGCTCACCTCGGGGGTGGCGACGGCGACCGTCGTGGTCACGGCGCTCACCGCCGGTACTCCGCCGGTACGGACTTCGCGGCGATGCCCTCGAAGCGGTGGTCGAACAGCTCGCCGACGTCGAACTTCTTCACGAAGCCGCCCTCCGCCAGCAGATCCGCGGTCTCCTGCTCCCACTTGATCGCCTCGTCCCACTTCGGCGGGAACAGCGGCTTGTTGGCCAGCGCGGACACCGCCTTCGCCTGTGCGAGGGTCAGGTTCTGCGTCTTCACGTAGAACTCCTCGTTCCAGATGTCGGGGTTCTCGTACGTCCACACCTGGCCCTTGGCCCAGTACGGGATGTACGCGGCGACCGCGGCGGCCTTCGCGGGGTCGCCCAGCACCGAGGTCGGCGCCCACAGCAGATTGAGCAGGTCGACCACGTCGGTGGTGATGGACCGGGCGCCCTTGGCCTCGTACTGCTTGAGGTAGGCGGGGGCCTGGCTGTTGGCGAGCGGCGCCACGTCCACCTGACCGGACTGCAGGGCCGTGAGGAACTGGTTGCTGGTCAGCGGGACCAGCTTCACCTCGTCGTAGGCGATCCGGGCCTTCTTCAACGCCCGCAGCAGGACGACACCCTGGGCCTGGCCCTGGGAGAACGCGAGCTTCTTCCCCCGAAAGTCCTCGACCGTGCGGATGTCACTGCCGGGCTTGGTGGCGAAGAGGTAGTTCGGCTTGCGGGTGATGTTGAGCGCGACGATTTTCGCGTCGTATCCCTGGAAATGCGCCTGGATCGGCGGGATTCCCGCGTTGTTGCCGACGTCCAGGGAGCCCGAGCGGAAGGCGTTGATGACATCGGGGCCGGCTCCGATATTGGCCCAGCTGCTCACCTTGAACGGTGGATCCCCCAGCCTGCCGAGTTTCAGTTGGAGTTGCTGCGCGCCCAGATATGAGGCGATCTTCAGGCTCGTGCCGGCCGGGACCTCGGTGGCGAGCGGGGCGGACAGGGCGTCCTCGGTGTCGGCGGCGGCACTGCTGTCGGCGCAGCCGCTGAGGCCTGCGACACCGGCCGCGGCGCCGAGGACCGAGGAGAGGAACAGCCGCCGGTCGATGCCCGGCGAGCTGATACCGGACGTGCGGAAATGACGCATGGGAAGACTCCCAGGATCGGTGCAGGAAAAAGTCACGAAGAAATGCGTTCATGCAGGGGAAATGAGCGCGTCACGCGGGGCAACGTGTCAGCAACAAAGGGCGCGACAGTAAAGGTGCGGGCTCATGGAAAGGATGTTCTCGGTTCTCCGGAAGCCCTGTCAACATTCGGAGTTTCTGAATTAAATAGCCTCAGGTGACGCGGCCAGCGGATCCCGGTAGAGCACGTCGAGCGCCACCGAACCGCCGGCCACGGCAAGGACGGAGTCCGGGAAACCCGACGGAACGACGGAAGCCGCGCGGTCGTCGCCCACGCCCGCGCGCAGGGCGGCCAGGCAGTCCTCCCGGTGCAGGATGCCGACCTCGGTCACCACGACCGTCTCCGGGTTCAGCACGTCGAGGAGCAGCCGCGCGGCCCGCCCCACGGCACCGGCCCGCTCCACGAGCAGCCGAGCCGCCACCGGGTCCCCCGCGGCCGCCGCCGCGACCACGTGCATCGGGTTCACGCCCTCGACGACCCCCGCTCGCCGGGCCCGCCGGCACAGGGCCCGCTCGCCGAGCTCCACTTGCAGGCATCCGGTCCGCCCGCAGTCGCAGGGCTCGGTGCCGCCCGGCACGGGGAGATGGGCGATCGCGCCCGCCTGGGAGCGCGGCCCGTGATGCACCTCGTCGTTGGTGGCGAACGCCGCGTCCACCATGTTGCCGACGAACAGATGCAGCACGCTCCGGCTGCCGCGCGCCCGCCCGAACAGCCGCTCGGCGTTGACCAGCGCCCGCGCGTGCCCGTCCACATGGACCGGCAGGCCGGTCCGGGCGCCGAGCAGCTCCCGCACCGGCACCTCGTGCCAGCCCAGCAGGGGGTGCTCGACCACGGTCCCGCAGTCCCGGTCCACCCAGCCACCGGCCGCGAAGCCGACGCCCAGGCAGCGCAGCCGCGGCGACCGGGCGAGGAGCGCGGCGAGTCCGTCGGCGGCCCGCGCCAGGACCGCGTCGGCGTCGGCGC
Source organism: Streptomyces sp. SAI-135 (assembly GCF_029893805.1). Classification (NCBI taxonomy): domain Bacteria; kingdom Bacillati; phylum Actinomycetota; class Actinomycetes; order Kitasatosporales; family Streptomycetaceae; genus Streptomyces; species Streptomyces sp. SAI-135. The sequence continues at coordinate 3,376,024 of NZ_JARXYP010000002.1, read as the reverse complement.
CCTCGGCCGCGTCGTGCCGCAGTTCCCGCACGGCCACCACCCGGCCGCGCAGATCGACCAGCGCCACGGTCGTATAGGGGACGGCCACATGGACTCCGCCCACCACGAACCGTGACGCGTCGAGGTCCACGGGCACATGGGGGCGGCCCACACCCTGGGAGCGCCGGGGCGTCTCCGACTCACGGATCAGGCCGAGTTCGGTGAAGCGGGAGCAGTAGTCCGTCACGGAGGCCGGGGACAGCCCGGTCAGCCGGGCAATGGTGCTGCGCGCCACCGGCCCGTGCTCCAGCACGGACCGCAGGACGACGCTGGCGCTGGTCCGGCGCCGGGACGTGACAGGGGGAGAGGGGCGGGAAGGGGCAGGGGGTGCCACGGAAGGGGGCATGGAGGACCGTCCTCGGAACGGGGGCCGACACGTCTCGGAGAGTGAGGCGGGCCGGAGCCCGCCTCACACCGGACGGCGACAGACGGCCGTGCCCACGCGTCGCAGGTCGACATGGCGACGCGAGGAGAAGTACCGGGACTGGGCGACCATGTCTGGAAGGGTAGGTCAGGAACGGTGAATCCGACCAGACCACTAGGGTTCATTGGTGATTCCCCACAGTGAGCTCCCCGGCGTCCGCTGTACCCCGCCTCACCCCACCTCAGTGACAGGCATCACGCCGGACCCGGTGTAGGCCACACTCTTTGTTCGGAGTCCACCAAGCCGTCGTTCAAGGCTTTGTCGACCGTTGACGGTGGTCGGCTCGAGGGCGCCGGGATAGCGTCACCGTGTCCCCTGTCGATCACACCCGCGGAGTCCCCATGAGCACCGCCGTCGCCCCCGTCCGCACCGGCCAGGTCCTCGCCGACCTGATCCCCGCCTCCCGCGTCCGGGACATCGCGCTCGTGGTCGGCGGCGCCGCCCTCACCGGACTCGCCGCGCAGCTCTCCGTGCCCGTGCCGGGCTCCCCGGTGCCGGTGACCGGCCAGACCTTCGCCGCGCTGCTCGTCGGCACCACCCTCGGCGCCCGCCGCGGGGTCGCCTCGCTCGCCCTGTACGCGCTGGCGGGCCTCGCCGGACTCCCGTGGTTCGCCCAGGGCACCTCCGGGTTCTCCGTCTCCTTCGGCTACATCCTCGGCATGATCCTGGCCTCGGCCGCCGTCGGTACCCTGGCCCGTCGCGGAGCCGACCGCAACGTGTGGCGGACGGCCGGCGCCATGCTCGTCGGCGAGGCGATCATCTACGCGATCGGCGTCCCGTACCTCGCCTACGCCGCCGACATGTCGCTGTCCGCCGCCGTCGCGGCCGGCCTCACCCCCTTCCTGCTCGGCGACGCCCTCAAGGCGGCCCTCGCGATGGGCCTGCTGCCCACCACCTGGAAGCTCGTCAAGCGCTGACGCACATGCGCTGACGTACGTGCGCTGACTTACGTGCCGGAGGCATGACCTGACAGATCCCGTCAGGTCATGCCTCCGGTTGTTCTCCCTCGCGGATCAACCGGTGCGCTGTGGCCGCCGTTGCGACCACCACAGCCCGGCCGCACCCGCCGTCAGCAGAGCCGCGCCCGCGGCCCCGAGGGGCAGCAGGTCACGTCCCACACCGGTTTTCGGCAGCTCGCCCGGGGCGTCCCCGCCCGGTGCCACCGGCTTGTTGTCGGTGCCCAGCAGCAGCGGGGTGGCCGGGGCGTTCGGCGACGGGTTCGTCGTACCGAACGGAACCGGGCCCTGCTGCCAGAACGTCTTCTTCCCGTCACTGGTCTGCACCGGCAGACAGATCTTTCCGGTCTTCTTGATATCGAACGTCGCATCGACGGCGTACGACTTCGACTTACCGGCGGCGAGATTGTCGATGGGACAGGCGAAACCGCTGTTCGAGCCCTCCGGTAGATCCTTTTCTTCGATCGGAGAGCAGCCTTGAACGTTTTTGACCGTCATGCCGTCGAAACCGACGACCAAAAGCCTGATCTTTCCGCTGTCCTTGCTCCCGTCGTTCTTCACGGTGGCCGTGAGATCCGTCTTCTGCGAGCTGTTGTCGACGGAGATCTCCTCCGGCAGTGTCGTCGTCAGCTCCACACCGGCCGGTGCCTCGTCAACGGCCTTTCCCCCCTTGCTGCTTGCCGGTCCCTCGTCCGCGCTCGCGGTGAAGGAGAAGATCATCACCGTCGAGAAGGATGCCGCGACCAGCGATCCGGCGATGGTCGTCATACGACGAGAACTCATGTTCGTCCCCCTTGGCTGCGCCTGAATTCGCAGTACTTGAAGAGGTACCACAAGATTTCTCCGCACTATGCTGGTACGGCGCGAAGTGTGACCATTGTGTTCCACTCGGGACATCGTTGAGGGGGTGCAGCGGATTGCCGGGGAATACGGGAGACACGGGAAATACGAGGCGCGGCGGAGTTCCAGGGCTCCTGGTGACGGGGCGCTATCGCCTGGTCGAGAGTATCGGCCAGGGGGGAATGGGGCGGGTGTGGCGAGCCGCCGACGAAATGCTCGACCGGCAGGTCGCGGTCAAGGAGATGCGGATCGACGGCCTCGACGCGGAGGACACCCGCACCCGCCGTGAACGGACCCTGCGCGAGGCCAGGGCGACGGCCCGGATCGACCATCCGAACGTCGTGCGGGTCTACGACGTCGTCGACGAGGGTGAACGCCTGTGGATCGTCATGGAGTTGGTCAAGGGCCGCTCCCTGGAACGGATGACGGTGGAGGACGGCCCGCTCGGCCCGCGCGAGACGGCACTGCTCGGTCTGGGCCTCGTGCGGGCCCTGCGCCAGGTGCACGCGCGGGGCGTCCTGCACCGGGACATCAAACCCGGCAACGTCCTGGTGGAGTCCGGCGACCGCACCGGCCACAGGATCGTCCTGACGGACTTCGGCATCGCCGCGATGCAGGACGCCGAGGCGCTCACCATGGTCGGCATGCTCGTCGGCTCCCCCGACTACATGGCCCCCGAGCGGGTCTCGGGCCGGCCACAGGGGCCGCCGTCGGACATCTGGTCGTTGGGAGCGACCTTGTGCGCGGCTCTCGGCGGCCGCTCCCCCTTCTCCCGCGACACCACCCTCGCCACGCTGCACGCCGTCCTCTACGAGGAGCCCGAACTCCCCGCCACGGCCGGCCCGTTGACCGACATCCTCACGGCCCTGCTGGAGAAGGACCCCTCGATACGTCCGGGCCTGGACGAGGTCGAGTCGTCGCTGAACGCGGTCGCGCTCCCCGCCCCCACACCGACTCTGCGCATGGAGCCGGGGGCGGAGACGGGGACGCCGGAACGGGAACGTCCGGAGGCTTCCGAGCGGGACCGGGATGGAGGCGACGGGGGTTCGGCGGCGCAGGAGGCGGACCTGGGCCGGCGGGACGACCCCAGGGAGCCGAGTGGTGCGGACGGTTCGGGAGTTACGGATGGAGCGGGTACAGCGGGCGGCCGGGGGACAGGGGACTCGCCGGACGCCGTGACTCCGTCGGAGCCATCGGTACCGTCGGTGCCGTCGGGTGCTCCGGCGGAGCCCTCGGGTACTCCGGCGGGCCTGCCCGACGGTTCCGCGGACCCGCCCGACGCCCCGTCGTGGACACCGCGGGAGTCGCCCACGCCGGCCTATCTGGGGACCCGGGTCGTCAGGGCCGTACGGGATCCGAGGGTGCCGACGCCCGAGGCCGTGCCCGAGGCGGCCGTGGACGAGCCCGCCGTCGCGGAGCCGTCGGATGCGGTGCCGGGGCGTACGGGTGTCGCGGAGGGCCCAGTGTCGGAGGCGTCCGCGCCAGAGGCGTCCGCGCCTGAGGAGTCCGCGTCTGAGGAGTCCGCGCCGGAGGTGCCCCGGCCCGCAGAGCCCTCGGATGCCGTGCCGTCCGCCACCCCGCCGGAAGTGGCCGCCTCGTCCGACGCGGAGGGCGCCGAGCCCGTGGCCGTACAGCCGCAGGCCACCGTCGGCCTCCGCCCCAGCGCCTCCACCGAGGCCGTCTCCGAGGAGCGTTCGGAGGTCCGGTCGGAGGCGCCGTCCGGGAACTCGGCGGGGGCCGCGCTGCGCGCCGGGGCCACCACGACCAGCACTCCCCTCGCGAGCGCCCCCACCCAGGACTCCCTCGCGGCGGGCGCCCCCACGGAGCACTTCCCGATGCCGGACGCGCCGACCCGGGACACCCCCACCCGCGTGGCCTCCGCACCCACCCGGGTCGGCCAGGCGCCGACGGCCCGCCGTCGATCCGACCAGCCCGGTGTCTCGCTGGTCCGCGGCGGTCAGGCCGTACCCGGTCAGCACCCCGGCCAGGTCCGCGACCCGGCGGAGTCCGGCGGCACCGACCCCGGCCCCCGCCCTGACCCCCGCACCGACCCCGACCCCCGCCCCGATCCCGGCCAGGACCCCGACCCGGCCCTGGTCCTCGGCCCCCACCCGCACCGCGTCTCCCCGGGCGAACTCCCCGGCGCCGCCCCGCACCGCGGCCGGCGCCGGGCCGCCCTGGTCGCCGCGGGAAGCATGGTGGCCGCAAGTGCCGTCGTGGTCGCGATCATCCTCGCCACCACGTCGGGCTCGCCCGGCGACGACAAGGCGGGCGGCTCCCCGTCGGCCTCCGTCTCCGCCTCGGAACCCGGCGCCTCCACCCCGGGCGGCACCCCGTCCTCCACCGTCGAGGGCACCTCCCGCCCCCGTTCGCTCCCGCCGGGCGCCCACGAGGAGGCCGGCGGATTCGCGTGGGCCACTCCCACCGGCTGGCGGCGCGACGTGAAGACGGGAGCCGAGGTCCACTACACCTCGCCGGACGGGAAGCAGGAGCTCGCGGCCAAGTCCTCGCTCGCCCGGGGCGACTTGATGGAGACCTGGCGGACCTCCGAGCAGAACGCCCACCAGGGCCAGGACTACGAGAAGATCCGCCTGGAGGAGACGACGTTCCGCGATCACCCCGCGGTCGTCTGGGAGTACACCTTCACTCTCGGCGGCGTCCCCTGGCACGCCCGGCTCCTGGGCTTCAACGTGGGTGACAAGTCGTACCAGATCAACACCTGGTACCAGCCGGACGTAGAGAAGCAGGCCCTGGAGACGTACGAAGAGGTGAAGGAGAGCTTCACCGTCCTGTGAGCCGTCCCCACCGGTGAACACGGGAAGGGCCCCGCGGCATACGCCACGGGGCCCCGGTCACACGTCCGTTCAGCCGACGGAGACCTTGTCGGTCACCTCGTCGGCCGGGGGCGCGCCCGCCCGGCCGCGTCCGGCCTTCTCCTTCACCACGGCGATGACCAGCACCACCGCCGCGACGAGCAGCGACAGCAGCACGGTCTCCCGCCCGTCGTGCTCGGTGTCGGTCAGCATGTAGCCGAGGACGAACACGATCAACGCGGCCGTCGCCCAGGTCAGATACGGGTACAGCCACATCTTCACGACCAGCTTCTCCGGCGCCTCGGCCTGGATGATCTTCCGCATCCGCAGCTGCGAGAAGCAGATGACCAGCCAGACGAACAGGGCCACCGCACCGGAGGAGTTGACGAGGAACAGGAAGATCTTGTCGGGGGAGAGGTAGTTGAAGAACACGGCGACGAAGCCGAACACCACCGACGCGAGGATCGCCGCCATCGGCACGCCCCGGCCGTTGACCCGCGCGAACGCCTTCGGCGCGTCACCGCGCTCGCCGAGCGAGAAGGCCATCCGGGAGGCCGTGTAGAGGCCGGAGTTCAGACAGGACAGCACCGAGGTCAGCACGATGAAGTTCATGATCTGACCGGCGTGCGCGATCCCGAGGGAGTCGAGCGCGGCGACGTAGGAGCCGTCGTCCTGGATGGACTTGGAGTCCCAGGGCAGCAGGGTGACCACGACGAAGATCGAGCCGAGGTAGAAGACCGCGATACGCCAGATGATGCTGTTGGTCGACTTGGTCACGGCCCGCTGCGGGTCCTCCGACTCACCGGCCGCGAGCGTGGCGATCTCGCTGCCCATGAAGGAGAAGACGACGAGCAGCACACCGGTGAGGATGGCGCCGGGCCCGTTCGGCAGGAAACCGCCGTGGCCGGTGAGGTTGGACAGCCCCGCCTGGTCGGCGTCGACGCCCGGCAGGACGCCGAACACGGCGAGCAGGCCGATGACGATGAACGCACCGATGGCGACGACCTTGATCCCGGCGAACCAGAACTCGAACTCGCCGTAGGACCCCACGGAGACCAGGTTGGTGGCGGTCAGCACCACCATCACGATCAACGCCCACCCCCACTGGGGTACGGCGGGTATCCAGCCTTCGAGGATCTTGGCACCGGCGGTCGCCTCGACGGCGAGCACGACGACCCAGAAGAACCAGTACAGCCAGCCGATGGAGAAACCGGCCCAGCGCCCGAGGGCCCGGTCGGCGTGCGCCGAGAAGGAGCCGGAGGTGGGGTTCGCGGCGGACATCTCACCGAGCATTCGCATCACGAGGACGACCAGCGTGCCGACGAGCGCGTACGACAGCAGGATGCCGGGGCCGGCGGTGGCGATACCGGAGCTGGAGCCCACGAAGAGGCCCGCTCCGATGACACCGCCGATGGCGATCATCGAGAGGTGACGGTTCTTGAGTCCGGCCTGGAGACCAGTCATACGGGGAATTCCTTCGTGCCGGGTGTGGGGATCCCCGTACGAGCGGTGTACGGGTCGGTCCAGTGAATCGGAGGCAAAGAAATTCGTGAACCTTTGAATCCAGATCGTTACTTGAGGTTTCCTTGAGGTTCCATTGTCAGGTTCACATTTTTCCTGGCCGACACCCGGGGCTGCTTCCCGGAAACAGCCGTGTCACACTCGTCCCATGCGCGTGTATCTCGGCTCCGACCATGCGGGCTTCGAACTCAAGAACCACCTCGTCGACTGGCTCAAGGCGGCCGGTCACGACCCGGTGGACTGCGGCCCCCACATCTACGACGCCCAGGACGACTACCCGCCCTTCTGCCTCCGCGCCGCCGAGCGCACCGCCGCCGACGCCGACTCCCTCGGCATCGTGATCGGCGGCTCCGGCAACGGCGAGCAGATCGCGGCGAACAAGGTCAAGGGCGTCCGGGCGGCTCTCGCCTGGAGCGAGGAGACCGCGTCGCTGGGCCGCCAGCACAACAACGCCAACGTCGTCGCGGTGGGCGCCCGCATGCACTCCACGGAGGAGGCGACGAAGTTCGTCGAGACCTTCCTCGCCACCCCCTTCTCCGGCGACGAGCGCCACCAGCGCCGCATCGACATGCTGTCGGCCTACGAGACCACGGGCGACCTGCCGGCCATCCCGGCTCACCACCCCCAGCAGTAGCCTCCGGCGGTGGGGCGAGGGGTTCGTCGTCGGGTGCGGGGCGGGGCTGGTCGCGCAGTTCCCCGCGCCCCTGAGCGACTCACCTGCACGCAATCCAGCCCCTCCGGCGTTTGAGGAGCGGGGGTCCGGGGGGCGGAGCCCCCTGGGCGGGGTCGAAGGGGCAGCGCCCCTGGAGGATGGGACGGGTAGGGGCGGCGGGGGCGGGAAAGACCCGGCGCTCACCCCCGACACGTACAAGAGGAGCCACCGTGCCTGAAGGGCACACGATCCACCGCCTGGCCCAGGACTACGGTGCGGCGTTCCGGGGGACGAAACCCCGTGTCACCAGCCCCCAGGGCAAGTTCTCCGACGCCGCCGCCCTTCTCGACCGCTCCGAACTCACCCGCACCGAGGCCCACGGCAAACACCTCTTCCTCGGCTTCCGCGACACCGACTGGGTCCACATCCACCTCGGCCTCTTCGGCAAGGTCACCTTCGGCCCGGCCCCCGCACCCCCGCCCACCGACACGGTCCGCCTCCGCCTCGCGAACACCACGGCCTGTGTCGACCTGCGCGGCCCGACGACCTGCGCCCTGATCACCCCCACCGAGAAGCAGTCGATACACGACCGCCTGGGCCCGGACCCGCTGCGCGAGGACGCCGACCCGCACCTCGCGTACCGGCGGATCTCCCGCAGCCGTACGACGATCGCCGCCCTGCTGATGGACCAGAAGGTCATCGCGGGCGTGGGCAACGTCTACCGGGCGGAGGTCCTCTTCCGGCACGGAGTCGACCCGTACCGCGCGGGCAAGGACCTCACCACCGCCGAGTGGGACGCGATCTGGGCCGACCTCGTCGAGCTCATGCGCGAAGGCGTGCGGAACAACCGCATCGACACCGTCCGCCCCGAGCACACCCCGGAGGCGATGGGCCGCCCGCCCCGCGTCGACGACCACGGCGGCGAGGTCTACGTGTACCGCAGGGCCGGCCTGCCCTGTCACATCTGTGGCGGCGAGATCCGCACCGCCGATCTCGCCGCCCGCAACCTCTTCTGGTGTCCGGCCTGCCAGAGCCGCTGAGAACAGGGCCCTAGAAACCGTGCGGCAGCCAGGGCGCCACCGCCGAACCGAAGCCCACCGCCGCCTCGGCGAGCGCCCCCTGCCGCAGTTCCTGCACCAGTCCGGCCCCCGCCAGGGAGGCGAGGCTCACGCCGCCGAGATAGGCCGCGCCCAACTCCCGTACCGACAGGGCGAGATCGGCCGCGTCCGTCGTACGGTCGCAGGAGGCGCCCTTCGCGTCCCCGCTAAGCCGCCAACGCCCGCTGTTCCAGGGGCAGAAGGCGTCCTCGACCTCCAACACCACGTCCACCGGCGTCTGGTAGGTCCGGGCCTCCAGCGCGGCCCCCACGTCCACCAGCCGCACATGCAGTGAGTCCCGCACCAGCAGCGAGCAGCGCCGGACGTCGGAGACGAGGTACTGCCAGGCCTCGTCGACCGGCCGCCGCCGTGCCTCGATCCGCGAGGTGAGGTCCAGGTCGAACAGGAACCGCCACAGCGCGGCGTGCGCGGCCGGATCCAGCGCCTCCAGGTCGGAGACCACCACCGTGCCCTTGGGCCCGGCCGGCTCCCAGTCCGCCTTGACCCGGTACCGCACGAACCCCACGACCTCCCCGTCCCGCTCCGCGACCACGCACTGCAGCGGGGAGGCCCCGCCCCGGTCGCTCTCCGGGTCGAGCAGCCCCAGCTGCTCCCAGCCGGGGATCCTGGCCACCATCCCGGGACGCCGGGGCACCAGGGCTGCGTAGACCGCCTCGCACGCCTCCAGCACGTCGGCGGGCGCCGTGTACCGCAGGTGTACGCCGTCGGTGCCGGGCGGCACGGACAGCCGTACCCGGGTCGTGTCGATGTCCGCGTTGACGTGGTAGGTGCCGGCGCCGTACCCGAACCGGCCGTAGATCACCGGCTCGGAGGCGGTGAGCACGGCCAGCGGCTCGCCCCAGGAGCGCACGTCGTCCAGCTGGCGGCGCATCAGCGAGGTCAGCAGCCCGCGCCGCCGGTGCGTGGCCGCCACGCTCACCATGGTCACGCCCGCGGCCGGCACCCCGGCACCGCCCGGCACGGTCAGCCGGAAGCTGAAGGCCCCCGCCGTGCCCACACACCGCTCGCCGTCCCACACACCGATGGAACGCTCGTGCTCGGTGAGCCGGCGAAACAGCTCCCGTTCCTCGGCCGACTCCGGAACCCCGCCGAAGGCACGGATCAGGTTGTCGTACCACTCGTCCCAGTCGTCCTGCCGAAGCACCCGCAAGTCAGTCCCCATGCACCATGCCTACCAGGGCACCGCGGGACGAGCGAGGGAATTACGCCGGGCCCGTCGCACGCGGGGCGGGCACGGCCCTTGCACGACTGTGAAGTTGGACCTCGCACGGGGGACAAGTCGTACCTCCTGTGCCAAGCAGGGGGTTCGACGGATAAGGTCCCGAACTAATGGCAGCAGGACGAGAGCGGCGCGCGGAAGCCGAGACGTTCACGGCCCGGTTGAGGATGCAGTGGCACCGGGTCCGCGTCGGCCTGCGCAGAAGCGCCGTGGACTACTTCCGCGGCGACGGCTCGGACTGGGTCGCCCTCGCCGGTCTGCTGCTGACCGTCCCGGTGATCGCGGCCATCACCCTGATGAACTCGGTGTGGTGCTCACCGGCCGCACTGGTCCTGCCCATCGTCGCCGGCGGCCTGCTGCTGCGCCCGGCGAGCCTGCTCGGCCTGTACGCGGCGGCGGCGACCGCCCTGATCGTGGAGTCGGTGCAGCTCGGGCCGTACACCGAGGGGCCCTCCCGGGTCACCCCGGGCGTCGTCCTGGTCGTGGCCGCCTGCGGGTTCTTCGGGCTGCTGATCGCCCAGTTCCGCAGCCGGGTCGGGGTGCCCTGGCGGCGTGGCGGCACCATGCTGTTCGACCTGCGCGAACGCATCCGGGTGCAGAGCAAGCTGCCGCACCTGCCGCACGGCTGGCACCGGGAGATGGCGCTGCGCCCCGCGGGCGGGCAGTCCTTCTCCGGCGACTTCGTGGTCGCAGCCCGTACGAACGGCGGCCGGACCCTGGAGGTCGTCCTGACGGACGTCTCCGGCAAGGGCATGGACGCCGGGTCGCGTGCCCTGCTGCTGTCGGGGGCGTTCGGCGGTCTGCTGGGTTCACTGCCCCCGCACGCCTTCCTGCCCGCCGCGAACGGCTATCTGCTCCGCCAGGACTGGGACGAGGGCTTCGCGACCTCCATCCACCTGGTCCTGGACCTGGACTCCGGCGACTACGAGCTCTACTCGGCCGGCCATCCGCCAGGACTGCAGCTCAGCGCCGGCAGCGGCCGCTGGGAGGAGAAAGCCGCGGAGGGTCCCCTCCTCGGGGTCTACGACGGCGCCCAGTTCGACCCCGTCAAGGGATCGCTGCGGCCCGGCGACGTACTGATGCTCTTCACCGACGGTCTGGTGGAGACCTCCGACCGCGACATAGTGGAGGGCATCGACCGCCTGACGGGCGAAGCCGACCGCTATGTGGCCGGCGGCTTCCACGGCGCCGCCTGGCACCTGATCGAGGCGGTGGCCAAGGACGTCAACGACGACCGGGCGCTGCTCCTGATCTGCCGCGAGGGCCCGACGGCCCAGTCGGCGCCGCACCAGCCGCCCATCTGACCGGTACCCGCCCGCGAGCCGCCACACTGGACCCATGACCGACGAGTTGACCCCGGCCGAGGTGGAGGCGCTCGCTCGTGCCGCCCACGAGGGCCAGACGGACAAGGCCGGACGGCCCTACGCCGAACACCTGAGGGCCGTCGCCGAGGGCGTACGCGCGCGTGGCGGCGACGACGACCAGATCGCGGCGGCCTGGCTGCACGACTCCGTCGAGGACGACGCGCTCTCCGCGCAGTGGCTCGAGGAGGCCGCGCTGAGCCGTCGTACGAAGGACATCGTGCTCGCTGTCACGAAGCGGGCCGGGGAGCCGCCCGAGGCGTACGCCGGGCGCATCCTCGCCACCCCGGGCGCGCTGCTGGTGAAACAGGCCGACCTGGCGCACAACGCGGACCCGGAGCGTCTCGCCGTCCTCGACGAGGCGACCAGGAAACGGCTGACCGAGAAGTACGCGGGGATGCGCGCCCTTCTCGGCCTGGCCGCGAGCGACTGACTAGACGCCGGCCTTCTCCCGGGGCGCGGCCTTCGGCTGCTCGTGCCTCCTGACCGGCTCGGCCGCTTCCCGCCGGAACGCCCAGTCCATGTCGGGCTCCATCACACACCGGAAGACCCGCCGCACCGGCGCGGTGCACAGCACGGTGACGGCGACCGCGGCCAGGGCGCTCACGAATACCTCACCGGCCGGCCGGTGCAGCCAGGCGTGGTCGAACCAGCCCGCGAAGTCCGCGCCCTTGATCAGGAAGCCGTGCAGCAGGTAGCCGTACAGCGTGCCCGCGCCGAGCGTGGTGAACCACATCGGCCGGCCCGGCACCCAGGCGAAGAAGCAGGCCGTCAGCAGCAGCGAACTGCCGAACATGACCAGCACCATGACGGGGCCGGTCCACCAGGGCGCACCCATCTCCTGGGCGGCGTTGCGGTGATAGAACCACTCGGTGTTCATGCGCGGCACCGCCCACCAGCCGACGGCGAGGGCCGCGGCGAACACCGGCACCGCCGCGATCCGCAGCGAACGCCGGCGCACCATGCGGAAGTGCTCGGGCTTCATGACCAGGCCCAGCACGAAGTACGGCAGGAACTGGAGCACCCGCTGGAGGTCCAGGTCGTCACCGATGTCCGGGGTCACGGACGCCAGCATCGCGATGCCGAGCGCGAGCGGCAGCGGCCACCGCACCGCCTTCCAGATCGGCGTGGTCAGCCGCCAGATGAACAGCGCCACCAGGAACCAGGTCAAGAACCACGGGTCGAGAAGGCTGATGTCCATGCCCGGGTCGTGGTCGGCGTAGCGCTTGAAGAGGGAGTACGCCGTCTCGAAGACGATGTACGGCACCGCGACGCCGGTGACGAGCCGCTTCAGCCGGTCCGGCCGCATGTCGAAACTGCGCGAGAAGTAGCCGGAGATGAGGATGAACGCCGGCATGTGGAACGAGTACACGACCGTGTACACGCCCTCCAGGATCCGGCTGTCGCCCTTGAGCGGCTCCCAGGAGTGCGCGACCGCCACCAGGACGATCGCCAGGTACTTGGCGTTGTCGAAGAAGGCGTCACGCTGCTTGGCGGCTTGAAACATCTGAGGGACCCTAGCCCCGGCTGTGCGTTTCCGTAAAACCGGCTGTTTCGTACCCCGTTGTTCACTTCTGAGGCGGCTTCAGTCCGCCGCTCTTGTCCGGATTAATCCGTCCCAAACGCCTCATAGGCGTGACCGCCGCACACCTGTGTCGGTCGTTCGAATTCCCTGCGGACGGAATGTGCGGACACCGTGACCGGGGACCGCAAGGAACCGGCCAGTGGGCGCGGGGCGTCTGTCGGCATGGCCAAACGTTGGCTCACCGGCCGCATATGCGGGCCGCGTTGGTGGCACGATGGTTCTGGCGGGGGTCGCGGGGTCGCGTCCCCGGGCCGGGAGAGCGGGACCGACCGAGGGTGTGATCAGTTGTGGCCATTTCGCTGTCAGTGGTGCTGCTGTTGGGGATCATCCTGGTGGTGTTGATGCGGGGAGGGTCCATCAAGGCCGGCCCCGCCATAGTCGCCGTGCTCTTCGGCTTCTTCCTCGCCTCGACCGGCATGGCCGACGACATCCAACGCTTCCTGGACTCGATAGCGGAGACCATCAACTCGATCCAGTTCTAGCCCGGGACCCGGCACCCGGGACCCACACACCAAAAGGCCTCCGGCCCGATCCCCTGGGGGACCGGGCCGGAGGCCTTCTCGGAGCGGGCGACGGGAATCGAACCCGCGTAGCTAGTTTGGAAGACTAGGGCTCTACCATTGAGCTACGCCCGCACAGCACGCGCCGCGGTCCGCTGACCGACGGCACGGAAGCATCGTACCGGGTCGTCACCCCTCGTCGCACACCCCTCCCGCCCCGCGGCCGCCCGCGCGGCGCGCAAAGAGGGCTCGCGGTGGACCGCCGAGGCGCGTGCACCCCTCCGTCGCACTCCCTCACGCGCCGGGCATCCGAAAGCCGGTCCCGGGTCCACGGCCCCCGGCACGCGACGCGCCCGTCGCTCCGGAGGACATCGCGCCCGTGCCGCGGCAGCCAGGGGCAAGGCGCGGCCGGGTCTCGTCGTCCGGGTCCGTTTTCCCGTAACCGCTCGTGAAATGGGGCAACCCCGCTGCCTGCGGGCATGTACCCTACGTGTCGCACCAGACGGGGTGTGGCGCAGCTTGGTAGCGCGTCCGCTTTGGGAGCGGAAGGCCGTGGGTTCAAATCCCGCCACCCCGACCACCTGCGCGATCAGCTCGCGCGACCGAGTCCGTGATCGCCTTTGGGGCGTGTCGCCGCTGCCGTTACTATGCAAGCTGCACGCCCGTGTGTCTCTCCTACTAGAAGTCCTCCGGGCGGCTATCCGCCGGAGCCGTTCTGGCCCCGGCAGAATCCGAGAAGTCAGCCACAAGGAGACCGAACCGTGAAGAGCGCCGTGGAGACCCTGAACCCGACTCGGGTTCGGCTCAGCATCGAGGTGCCCTTCGAGGAGCTCAAGGACAGCCTCGACGCGGCGTACAAGAAGATCAACCAGCAGGTCACGGTGAAGGGCTTCCGGAAGGGCAAGATCCCGGCCCGCGTCATCGACCAGCGGTTCGGCCGCGGTGCGGTGCTGGAGGAGGCCGTCAACGACGCGCTTCCGAAGTTCTACACCGAGGCGGTCAACGAGGCCGAGATCGACGTCCTGGGCCAGCCCGAGGTCGACATCACCGAGCTGAAGGACGGCGAGACGCTGAACTTCACCGCGGAGGTCGACGTCCGCCCGTCCATCGAGATCCCGGACTACTCCGGCATCGAGGTCGAGGTCGACGCCGTCGAGGTCACCGACGAGGACATCGAGAAGTCGGTCGAGCAGCTCCGTGAGCGCTTCGCCTCGACGTCCCCCGTCGAGCGTGCCGCCGAGGACGGCGACGTCGTCACCATCGACCTGGAGGCCAAGGTCGACGGCGAGGTGCTGGAGGACGGCGTCGCGAGCGGCGTCTCCTACACCATCGGCTCCGGCGAGCTGCTCGACGGCATCGACGACGCCGTGAAGGGCCTGGAGGCCGGTGGCGAGGCCACCTTCACCTCCGAGCTCAAGGGCGGCTCCGCGGCCGGCAAGGAGGCCGAGGTCACCGTCAAGGTCACCCAGGTCGCCGCCCGCGAACTGCCCGAGCTGGACGACGAGTTCGCGCAGCTCGCCTCCGAGTTCGACACCCTGGAGGAGCTGCGGGCCGACAGCCGCAAGCGCCTCGAGAACATGAAGCAGTACGACCAGGCCACCCAGGCCCAGGAGCGCGTCCTGGAGAAGCTCCTGGAGCTCGTCGAGGTGCCCGTCCCCGAGAAGCTCCTCGAGGACGAGATCAACACCCGCAAGCACAACCTGGAGCACCACCAGCTCGGTCAGATGGGCCTCGACCTCGCGAAGTACCTGGAGATCCAGGGCAAGACCGAGGAGGAGTTCGACGCCGAGACCAAGGAAGCCGCGGTCAAGGGCATCAAGACCCAGTTCGTGCTCGACGAGCTCGTCAAGCGCGAGAAGCTGAACGTCAACCAGGAGGAGCTCACCGAGCACCTCATGCGCCGTGCCGCCTCCTCCGGCATGTCCCCCGACCAGTTCGCCCAGGCGGTCGTCGAGGGCGGTCAGGTTCCGCTCCTCGTCGGTGAGGTCGCCCGCGGCAAGGCCCTGGCCGTCGTGGTCGAGGCCGCCACGGTCAAGGACACCAACGGCGAGGTCGTCGACCTCGACGACGACGAGGACGAGACCGCCGAGACGGTCGAGGCCTCCACCGAGGAGACCCCGGCCGAGGCCGAGGAGAAGACCGAGGGCTGAGCCCCCGGCACCTCGAACGTCGCAGGAAGGGCCCCGGAGACCAGTTCTCCGGGGCCCTTCCGGCACCCGGCCGCGGGACCGGGCCGGGCGCGCGGGCGGGTGCGCCGCGGGCCACGGATCGCGCGCGCCCGGCGACGAGCCGGCGATACCACGGCGCTACGCCCCCGGCGAACACCCCCCTTACCGGGATTCCCCAAGGGGACCAGCGCGTTAGGGTCCATGAGTACCAGGGCAGGGAAGTCCCGCAGACTGCCCAGCCCCCGGACGGGAACACGTGAAGACGGCCCGGCGCCGTCGTAAGACGAGCAGGTGGATACGTGACGAATCTGATGCCCTCCGCCGCCGGCGAGCCTTCCATCGGCGGTGGCCTCGGCGACCATGTCTACAACCGGCTGCTCAACGAGCGGATCATCTTCCTCGGCCAGCCGGTCGACGACGACATCGCGAACAAGATCACCGCACAGCTGCTTCTCCTTGCCGCCGACCCGGACAAGGACATCTACCTCTACATCAACAGCCCCGGCGGATCGATCACCGCAGGCATGGCGATCTACGACACCATGCAGTACATCAAGAACGACGTGGTGACCATCGCCATGGGCCTCGCGGCCTCCATGGGCCAGTTCCTGCTCAGCGCGGGCACGCCGGGCAAGCGCTTCGCCCTGCCGAACGCCGAGATCCTGATCCACCAGCCGTCCGCCGGCCTCGCCGGCTCGGCCTCGGACATCAAGATCCACGCCGAGCGACTGCTGCACACCAAGAAGCGCATGGCCGAGCTCACCTCGCAGCACACCGGCCAGACGATCGAGCAGATCACCCGCGACTCGGACCGCGACCGCTGGTTCGACGCCTTCGAGGCCAAGGAGTACGGCCTCATCGACGACGTGATCGCCACGGCCGCCGGCATGCCGGGCGGCGGCGGCACCGGGGCCTGAGCCCCGTGCGGGGCCACCACACCCCCGCTCAGCCCCTCAGCCGACCGCCTAAGCCCCTAGGAGACAGACAGTGAACGACTTCCCCGGCAGCGGCCTCTACGCCCGCACCGAGGCCGAGTACACCGGCCCGCGCGCCGAGTCCCGCTACGTGATCCCCCGCTTCGTCGAGCGCACCTCGCAGGGCATCCGCGAGTACGACCCGTACGCCAAGCTCTTCGAGGAGCGCGTGATCTTCCTCGGCGTGCAGATCGACGACGCCTCCGCCAACGACGTCATGGCGCAGCTGCTGTGCCTGGAGTCGATGGACCCCGACCGGGACATCTCGGTCTACATCAACAGCCCCGGTGGCTCCTTCACCGCGCTGACCGCGATCTACGACACCATGCAGTTCGTGAAGCCGGACATCCAGACGGTCTGCATGGGTCAAGGCGGCCTCCGCCGCCGCGATCCTGCTGGCCGCCGGTACGCCCGGCAAGCGCATGGCCCTGCCCAACGCGCGCGTGCTGATCCACCAGCCGTACAGCGAGACCGGCCGCGGCCAGGTGTCCGACCTGGAGATCGCCGCCAACGAGATCCTCCGGATGCGCGCGCAGCTGGAAGACCTGCTGGCCAAGCACTCGACCACGCCGATCGAGAAGATCCGCGAGGACATCGAGCGCGACAAGATCCTCACGGCCGACGACGCCCTGGCGTACGGCCTGATCGACCAGATCATCTCCACCCGGAAGATGAACAACGCGGCCGTCCGCTGACGCGGCCCGTAGGATATGCCGCCCCTTGGCACAGTGCACGTCAAAGTGAACCCTGCCAAGGGGGGCCCGAACGGGGGGCCCGGCAAGGTACCGTCGGACATAAGGCAGCACCAGGAGCCGCTGGACCTAGGCGTCTCCCAGGCGAAGGGGAAGCACACCGTGGCACGCATCGGTGACGGCGGCGATCTGCTCAAGTGCTCGTTCTGCGGCAAGAGCCAGAAGCAGGTCAAGAAGCTCATCGCAGGGCCTGGTGTGTACATCTGCGACGAGTGCATCGATCTCTGCAACGAGATCATCGAGGAGGAACTCGCCGAGACGAGCGAGGTGCGCTGGGAGGAACTCCCCAAGCCCCGCGAGATCTACGAGTTCCTGGAGGGCTACGTGGTGGGCCAGGAGGCGGCCAAGAAGGCCCTCTCCGTGGCGGTGTACAACCACTACAAGCGCGTCCAGGCCGGCGAGAACGGCGGCGGCAACGGCCGTGACGACGCGATCGAGTTGGCGAAGTCCAACATCCTCCTGCTGGGCCCCACGGGCTCCGGCAAGACCCTCCTCGCCCAGACCCTCGCCCGCATGCTGAACGTCCCGTTCGCCATCGCCGACGCGACGGCGCTCACCGAGGCGGGCTACGTCGGCGAGGACGTCGAGAACATCCTGCTCAAGCTGATCCAGGCGGCCGACTACGACGTCAAGAAGGCCGAGACCGGGATCATCTACATCGACGAGATCGACAAGGTCGCGCGGAAGAGTGAAAACCCCTCGATCACGCGGGACGTGAGCGGCGAGGGCGTGCAGCAGGCCCTGCTGAAGATCCTGGAGGGCACCACGGCCTCCGTCCCGCCGCAGGGCGGACGCAAGCACCCGCACCAGGAGTTCATCCAGATCGACACGACGAACGTCCTGTTCATCGTGGGCGGTGCCTTCGCCGGTCTGGAGAAGCTCATCGAGTCCCGGGCGGGCGCCAAGGGCATCGGCTTCGGGGCGACGATCCGCTCCAAGCGTGAGCTGGAGGCCAAGGACCAGTTCGAGGACGTCATGCCCGAGGACCTGGTCAAGTTCGGCATGATCCCCGAGTTCATCGGCCGCCTCCCCGTCATCACCTCGGTCCACAACCTGGACCGCGAGGCCCTCCTCCAGATCCTGGTCGAGCCGCGCAACGCACTGGTGAAGCAGTACCAGCGCCTCTTCGAACTCGACGGTGTGGAGCTGGACTTCGAGCGCGAGGCGCTGGAGGCCATCGCCGACCAGGCCATCCTCCGCCAGACCGGCGCGCGCGGCCTGCGCGCCATCATGGAAGAGGTCCTGCAGGGCGTCATGTACGAGATCCCGTCCCGCAAGGACGTGGCCCGCGTCGTCATCACCGCGGACGTCGTCCACTCCAACGTGAACCCGACGCTGATCCCGAGGGACGCGCGCGGACGGGGTTCGGGCGAGCAGAAGACGGCGTAGGCCCACCGCACACATCGAAGGGGCCCCGGTCGACCGACCGGGGCCCCTTGGCGCTTGCGCCGGCGGAGTCCGTCAGGACTTCACGCGCACGTCGTCGCGGACCTTGGCGGTCAGCTCGGCCGCCTCGTCCATCGTGGTGCTCTTGCCCTCGGTCAGTGCGGCCATGTCGTACGCGAAGACATAGGTGACCGTGCTGTGGTCGCCCCAGATGCACACCGGCATGGTCAGGGTCTGACCGGACTCGGTGGTCTTGATCTCCTGGCACTTCATGACGCCGTTCTCGAAGCCCGCGGGGGTGAACTCCTGGGGGCTGCCCTCGAACGTGCCCGAGTCGGTGTCCTTCGAGGAGCCCTCCTTGGCCTGGGCGAACATCGAGTCGACGACCTTCTCCGGGTCGTCGATCGTGCCGTACACACCGGCGAACATCAGGGACTTCGTGCTGAGGCCCGAGCCCGAGGAGTAGGTGGCGCTGACATCCTTCGCGTCCTGAACGCCCCACGACTCGGCGTCCTTGACGTCGCTCTCGCTCAGCGCGCCCAGCCCGCCGTCGCTGCCCTTCTTGTAGTCCCCGCCGAGGATCGTCGCCGGGGCGGTCAGCTTGTGCGCCCCGTCGTCCGCGATGTCCGACCCGCCGCCGGACCCGCCCCCGCCGATCACCAGGTACGCGCCGACCGCGATCGCGGCCACGACCGCCACCGCCCCGAGGACGAGACCGATCTTCTTGCCGTTGCCGCCGCCCGGCGGCGGGGGCTGGGGAACCCCGTAGGGGGCCCGGCCGTACGGCTGCTGCTGCCCGTAGGGGGCCTGCTGGCCGTAGGGCGCCTGCGGCTGCCCGTACGGCGGGTTCTGCGGAGGGACGCCCCCCTGCTGCGGATAGCCGTAACCCGGCTGCGGGGGCTGCTGAGGAGGCTGTCCCGGCTGCTGGGGCGGCGGCGCCTGCTGCGGGTAGCCGTAGCCGGGCTGGGGCGCCTGCGGGGGCTGGCCGTAGGGGCCCGGCTGGCCGTACGGCCCGGGCTGCGGCGGCTGCCCGGGCTGCTGGGGCTGCCCGTACGGGCCCGGCTGGTTGTGACTCATCTCTGGGTTCCCCTCCAGATGCTTATGTGTTCCCGACATCCTGGCCCAGGCCAGGTCGCCGCACGGCATCGGGGGCCCCACCGTTACAGAACAAACGCGTTTCGGGACACCCCCGCGACACCCCTAAACTGACCCCGTGACCGAGAACGCTCAGCAGCAGCCCACAGCGCCCAGCACCGAACTGCCGACCCAGTACGCGCCGGCCGAGGTAGAGGGGACGCTGTACGAGCGCTGGGTAGAGCGCGGTTACTTCGCCGCCGACGCGAAGAGCGACAAGCCTCCGTACACCATCGTCATCCCGCCGCCGAACGTCACCGGCTCGCTCCACCTGGGCCACGCCTTCCAGCACACGCTCATGGACGCCCTCACCCGCCGCAAGCGCATGCAGGGCTACGAGGCGCTGTGGCTGCCGGGCATGGACCACGCCGGCATCGCCACCCAGAACAAGGTCGAGCAGCAGCTCGCCGAGGAGGGCAAGTCCCGACACGACCTGGGGCGCGAGGAGTTCGTCGAGCGTGTCTGGCAGTGGAAGGAGGAGTACGGCGGCAAGATCCTCGGCCAGATGCGGCGCCTCGGTGACGGCGTCGACTGGGACCGCGAGCGGTTCACCATGGACGAGGGCCTGTCCAAGGCCGTCCAGACCATCTTCAAGCGCCTCTTCGACGACGAGCTGATCTACCGCGCCGAGCGGATCATCAACTGGTGTCCGCGTTGTCTGACGGCGATCTCGGACATCGAGGTGGAGTACCAGGAGGACGACGGCGAGCTCGTCTCCATCAAGTACGGCGAGGGTGACGAGACCCTGGTCGTCGCCACCACCCGCGCGGAGACGATGCTCGGTGACACGGCCGTCGCCGTCCACCCCGACGACGAGCGGTACCAGCACCTCATCGGCAAGCGGATCAAGCTGCCGCTGACCGACCGCTCGATCCCCGTCGTCGCGGACACCCACGTCGACCCGGAGTTCGGCACGGGTGCCGTCAAGGTCACCCCGGCCCACGACCCGAACGACTTCGCCATCGGCCAGCGCCACGGCCTGGAGTCGATCACCGTCATGGACGAGCGGGCGGTCATCACGGCCCACGGCCCCTTCCAGGGCCTGGACCGCTTCGAGGCGCGCAGCGCCATCGTCGCCGCCCTCCGCTCGCAGGGCCGGATCGTCGCCGAGAAGCGGCCCTACGTCCACTCCGTCGGCCACTGCTCGCGCTGCAAGACCACGATCGAGCCGCGTCTGTCGATGCAGTGGTGGGTCAAGGTCGGCCCGCTCGCCAAGGCAGCCGGTGACGCGGTCCGCGACGGCCGGGTCAAGATCCACCCCGAGGACATGTCGAAGCGGTACTTCGACTGGGTCGACAACATGCACGACTGGTGCATCTCACGGCAGTTGTGGTGGGGCCACCGCATCCCGGTCTGGTACGGCCCCGACGGCGAGGTCGTCTGCGTCGGCCCCGACGAGCAGCCGCCCACGGGCGAGGGCTGGAAGCAGGACACGGACGTCCTCGACACCTGGTTCTCCTCCGGCCTGTGGCCCTTCTCGACGCTCGGCTGGCCCGAACAGACCGCGGACCTGCGGAAGTTCTATCCGACCGACGTCCTGCTGACCGGCCACGACATCATCTTCTTCTGGGTCGCGAGGATGATGATGTTCGGCCTCTACGCCATGGACGGCGAGGTCCCCTTCAAGACCATCGCGCTGACCGGTCTCGTCCGCGACGAGCGCGGCAAGAAGATGTCGAAGTCGTTCGGCAACGTGGTCGATCCGCTGGACTGGATGGACAAGTACGGCTCTGACGCCGTCCGTTTCACCCTGGCCCGCGGCGCCAATCCCGGCACCGACGTCCCGATCGGCGAGGACTGGGTCCAGGCGTCCCGGAACTTCGCCAACAAGATCTGGAACGCGACCCGCTTCGCCCTGATGAACGGCGCGACGGTCGAGGGCCCGCTTCCCTCGCCCGAGCAGATGTCGGCGACGGACCGCTGGATCCTCTCCCGTCTCAACAAGACGGTCGCCCAAGTGGACGCGTTCTACGAGGACTTCCAGTTCGCGAAGCTCTCCGACGCGCTCTTCCACTTCGCGTGGGACGAGGTCTTCGACTGGTACGTCGAGCTGTCGAAGACGACCTTCCAGGCGGGCGGCGAGGGCGCCAAGGTCTCCCAGCGTGTCCTCGGTGAGGTCCTCGACGTCACCCTGAAGCTGCTCCACCCGGTCGTCCCGTTCGTCACGGACACCCTGTGGACCACGCTCACCGGCGGCGAGTCGGTCGTCATCGCCGAGTGGCCGAGCGACAGCGGATTCCGCGACGACGCGGCCGAGCGGGAGATCGAGACGCTCCAGTCCGTCATCACGGAGGTCCGGCGCTTCCGCGCCGACCAGGGCCTCCAGCCGGGCCAGCGCGTCCCGGCCCGCCTGACCCTGGACGGCACCGCCCTCGCCCCCCACGAGGCCGCCATCCGCCAGCTCCTGCGCCTCCAGCCGGAGGGCGAGACCTTCGCGGCCACGGCGACCCTCCCGGTCGCCGGTGCCACCGTCGCGCTCGACCTCTCCGGCACGATCGACGTGGCGGCCGAGCGCAAGCGCCTCGCGAAGGACCTGGCGGCGGCCGAGAAGGAGAAGGCCCAGGCCAACGCCAAGCTCGGCAACGAGGCGTTCCTCGCGAAGGCCCCGGACAACGTCGTGGACAAGATCCGAGGCCGCCTGGCCAAGGCGGACGAGGACATCAAGAGGATCCAGGCCCAGCTGGAAAACCTGCCCCAGCAGTAGCCCACGCAGGGGCGCGGGGAACTGCGCGACCAGCCACAAACCTCCCCGCGCCCGCCAGACAGGACCAGCCACCCCTCTCCTCACGCGCAGCCCTAAACTGACCGTGTGAGCGACACCGACCCCTTCGACGAGATCATCGCCAACGAGACCGACCGCGACCCCGACCTCGCGGTCATCGAGGCCGGCAGCCGCACCCTGCGCACCCAGGGCGGAGCCCCAAGCGCAGACGTGCCCGCGCGCCCCGAGGACCCCGAGGTCGACAAGGCTCTGCGCGGGGTCGAGGCGGAGCTCGCCACCCGCTGGGGCGAGACCAAGCTGGAGCCGAGCGTCGGCCGCATCGCCGCGCTGATGGACGTGCTGGGCGAGCCCCAGCGGTCGTACCCCTCGATCCACATCACGGGGACCAACGGCAAGACCTCCACCGCCCGCATGATCGAGGCCCTCCTCGGCGCCTTCGAACTGCGCACCGGCCGCTACACCAGCCCCCACGTCCAGTCGGTCACCGAGCGCATCAGCCTGGACGGCGCCCCGATCTCCGCCGAGCGCTTCATCGAGACCTACGAGGACATCAAGCCGTACGTCGAGATGGTCGACGGGCAGCAGCAGTACCGGCTGTCCTTCTTCGAAGTGCTGACCGGCATGGCGTACGCCGCCTTCGCGGACGCGCCCGTCGACGTGGCCGTCGTCGAGGTCGGCATGGGCGGCTCCTGGGACGCCACCAACGTCATCGACGGCGATGTCGCCGTCGTCACCCCCATCGACCTCGACCACACCGACCGGCTCGGGGAGACCCCCGGGGAGATCGCCGTCGAGAAGGCCGGGATCATCAAGCAGGACGCGACGGTCGTCCTGGCCCAGCAGCCGGTCGACGCGGCGCAGGTCCTGCTGAAGAAGGCCGTCGAGGTGGACGCGACGGTCGCGCGCGAGGGACTGGAGTTCGGGGTCGTCTCCCGGCAGGTCGCCGTCGGCGGCCAGCTGCTCACCCTGCGCGGCCTCGGCGGCGAGTACGAAGAGGTGTACCTGCCGCTGCACGGCCCGTACCAGGCGCACAACGCGGCCGTGGCGCTGGCGGCCGTGGAGGCGTTCTTCGGGGTGGGTGCCCAGCGCCCGGACCCCCTCGACCTCGACACCGTCCGCAAGGCCTTCGCCTCCGTCTCCTCCCCGGGCCGCCTCGAAGTCGTACGGCGGTCCCCGACCGTGGTCCTGGACGCCGCCCACAACCCGGCGGGCGCCCGCGCCACCGCCGAGGCGGTCGGTGAGGCCTTCGACTTCAGCCGGCTCATCGGTGTGGTCGGCGCGAGCGGCGACAAGAACGTGCGGGGGCTCCTGGAGGCCTTCGAGCCGATCTTCGCCGAGGTCGTGATCACCCAGAACTCCAGCCACCGCGCGATGGACGCCGACGAGCTCGCCGCGATCGCCGTCGAGGTGTTCGGCGAGGAGCGCGTCCAGGTCGAGCCGCGGCTGCCGGACGCCCTGGAGGAGGCGATCACGCTGGCCGAGGAGGACGGTGAGTTCGCGGGCGGCGGGGTGCTCGTCACCGGGTCGGTCATCACGGTCGGCGAGGCCCGGCTGCTGCTGGGAAGGAGCTGAGTCCCAGCCATGCGTACGCTCTGTGCATCGACCCTGATCGGCGAGTTCTTCGTGGTCGGCTTCGCCGCGCTGGTCGCGATGAAGGACCCGGACCTGGCCGGCGCCACACTGTGGACGGTCAGCGGCATCGCCATGTTCCTGTGTCTCGCGCTGTGCGGTGTGGTGACCAGGCCCGGCGGCGTCGCCCTCGGCTGGGTGCTCCAGATCGCCCTGATCGCCTCCGGCTTCGTGGTGCCGACCATGTTCTTCATGGGCGCGGTGTTCGCGGCCCTGTGGTGGGCCTCGGTGCACTACGGCCGGAAGATCGACGAGGCCAAGGCGAGATTCGCCGCGCAGGGAGACCGAGCCGCGCAGCCCGACTCCTCTACACCTGACGCTGTGTGACGAGCGCACCGACACGCCCTGTAATCTCGTCCCACCGCACATGTCAGCAGGTTAGGAGCCCCTCGTGAGCCAGCGCACCCTCGTCCTCCTCAAGCCCGACGCCGTCCGTCGTGGCCTGACCGGCGAGATCATCAGCCGTATCGAGCGCAAGGCCGGCTGGCAGATCACCGCGCTGGAGCTGCGCACCCTGGACCAGGAGACGCTGGAGCAGCACTACGGCGAGCACAAGGGCAAGCCCTTCTACGAGCCGCTGGTGGAGTTCATGGCCTCCGGTCCGGTCGTGGCGCTGATCGTCGAGGGCGAGCGGGTCATCGAGGGGGTACGCCAGCTGGCGGGCCCCACCGACCCGATCGCCGCCGCGCCCGGCTCCGTTCGGGGGGACTTCGGTGTCATCGTCCGCGAGAACCTCATCCACGCCTCCGACTCGGAGGAGTCCGCCGAGCGCGAGGTGAAGATCTTCTTCCCCGGCCGCGCGTAGTCTCGCGCAGAGGTCTCGCGCACAGGCCTCGTGCGTAGGTTTGGTGGCAATTTCTGAGGGCGCGTCAGTTCGCACTCCCGTCTGACCTGGGACGGCCGTACTTTTTCGGCCGTCCCTCGGCATATGCGTGCCGATCGGGGGAACGAGTGGCCCTTATGGACCGTCTCCACAAGCGAGGCGGTGTCTGATCTGCTGACAATGGCGAAGACCCTCGCGCAGTGTTCGTGCAGGCGCGTCTACGATGGAAGCCTTCACGTCACAGCACCCACTTCGCCGACCTGAAATGCCCTCAAAAGCTCCCAGGAAGGCCAGACGAATCCTGATGGGGAACTCAATGTCGTTCATCGGCCGTGACATGGCTGTCGACCTCGGGACCGCCAACACGCTGGTGTACGTCAGGGGTCGCGGGATCGTACTCAACGAGCCGTCCGTCGTCGCGATCAACACGAACACCGGTGGAATCCTGGCTGTCGGCGCCGAAGCGAAGAAGATGATCGGGCGGACCCCCGGCAACATCGTTGCCGTGCGGCCGCTGAAGGACGGCGTGATCGCCGACTTCGAGATCACCGAGCGGATGCTGCGCTACTTCATCCTGAAGATCCACAAGCGGCGGTATCTCGCGAGGCCGCGCGTCGTCGTGTGTGTCCCCTCGGGCATCACCGGCGTCGAGCGCCGTGCCGTCATCGAGGCGTCGTCCCAGGCCGGCGCCCGCCAGGTGCACATCATCGAGGAGCCCATGGCGGCCGCCATCGGCTCCGGCCTGCCGGTCCACGAGGCCACGGGCAACATGGTGGTGGACATCGGCGGCGGCACCACGGAGGTCGCGGTCATCTCGCTCGGCGGCATCGTCACCGCCCAGTCCATCCGCGTGGCGGGCGACGAGCTGGACAACGCGATCATCCAGCACATCAAGAAGGAGTACTCGCTCCTGCTGGGTGAGCGGACGGCCGAACAGATCAAGATCACGATCGGTTCGGCGTACGACCTCGACGCTGACGAGCACACCGAAATCCGTGGCCGGGACCTCGTCTCCGGGCTGCCCAAGACCGTGGTCATCTCGGCCGCCGAGGTCCGCAAGGCGATCGAGGAGCCGGTCAACGCCATCGTGGACGCGGTCAAGACGACCCTCGACAAGTGCCCGCCCGAGCTCTCCGGCGACATCATGGACCGCGGCATCGTCCTCACCGGCGGCGGCGCCCTGCTGCGCGGGCTCGACGAGCGGCTGCGCCGGGAGACCGGCATGCCGATCCACATCGCCGAGGACCCGCTGGACAGCGTGGCGCTCGGCTCCGGCAAGTGCGTCGAGGAATTCGAGGCGCTCCAGCAGGTGCTGGACGCCCAGCCGCGCAGATGACGTAACTCTTCGATTCCGCCGTACGAGATGATCTCCTCTCGTGCGGCGGATCGTTGATATCGAGGCATAAGCTCCCACAAACGCAACTCCAATGAGAAGGGCACGGCCGCCGCACGTGAGGGACACACGAGAGAGCCGGCTGCTCCTGGTGCTGCTGATCGCCGTAGCGTTCGCGCTGATCACGGTGGACATCCGCGGCGGGGAGGACTCGCCGGTCGACGGTGCCCGCCAAGGCGCGGCCGCCGTGTTCGGGCCCATCGAGGACGGCGTGTCCTCCGCGGTCGACCCGGTCGGCAACGCCGTCTCCGCCATCCGCGACTCCGGCGAGCGGCACGACCGGCTCGCCGCGCTGGAGAAGGAGAACGCCGCCCTCAAGGCGAAGCTCGGCAGCGACGACCGCAACACCAGCCGCCTCAAGCAGCTCGACAAGATGCTGAAGATCGCCGGCGCGGGGCAGTACGGCATCAAGGGCGCCCAGGTCATCGCCATAGGAGCGGCCCAGGGCTTCTCCTGGACCATCACCATCGACGTGGGCGCCGACGACGGCATCCGGCGCGACATGACCGTCCTCAACGGCGACGGGCTCGTCGGACGCGTCACCACCGTCGGCCCGAACACGGCCACCGTGCTCCTCGCCAACGACCCCGACTTCACCGTCGGCACCCGTATGGAGGCCGGCGACGAGCTCGGCTTCGCCTCCGGACAGGGCGACCGCCCGCTGCGCGTCGAACTGCTCAACGGCAAGGCGGAGGTCAAGAAGGGCGACCGCCTGGTCACCTTCGGCTCGCAGGCCGACAAGCCCTTCGTGCCCGGCGTCCCGGTCGGCGTGGTCTCCCGCGTCGACCCCTCCGGCGGCGACCTCACGCGCACCCTCTACGTCACGCCGTACGTCAGCTTCACCAAGCTCGACATCGTCGGCGTCGTCGTCGAGGCCCCGAAGAAGGACCCGCGCGACACGGTGCTGCCCGCCAAACCGAAGCCGACGCCCACGCCGACCGTGACGGTCACCGTCACCCCGTCCGCCAATGCGCCGGTCGACGGCGAGATCCAGCAAGAGCAGTAGGAGCTGTAGTCATGCGCGTCAACCGGATCCTGCTGTCCTCCGCCCTGATCGTGGTCGCCCTGGTGATCCAGGTGAGCGTCCTCGCCCGCCTCCACCTCCCGGGCGCCGTCCCCGACCTGCTGCTCCTGACCGTCCTCGGCCTGGCCCTCGTCTACGGCCACGTCGGCGGCGCCCTCGTCGGCTTCGCCGCGGGCCTGCTCGCCGACCTCGCCCCGCCCGCCGACCACGCCGCCGGCCGCTACGCCCTGGTGCTGTGCGTCATCGGCTACCTCGCGGGCCTCGCCAAGCCGGAGAACGGCAGACTCAAGTCGGCCACCGGCCCCATGGTCGTCGTGGTCGCCGCGGCCATCGGCACCACCCTGCTCTACGCCGGTGTCGGCGCCCTTGTCGGCGACACCGCCGCCCGCCATGTGGGGCTCGGCAGCCTGCTGTTCACCGCCGCCCTGTACGACCTGCTGCTCGCCCCGTTCGTCGTCCCCGGCATCATGGCGCTCGCCCGCCGCGCCGAGAACGACCCGCTCGCCGAGACCAACTCGGCGGCCAAGTCGGCGGACATCTCCTCGGGCTGGCTCTCCTCGGGCACGGGTCTGAAGATCGGCGGCCAGCGCGGCGGCCTCGGCAGCCTGAAGACGAAGG
Source organism: Streptomyces sp. SAI-135 (assembly GCF_029893805.1). Classification (NCBI taxonomy): domain Bacteria; kingdom Bacillati; phylum Actinomycetota; class Actinomycetes; order Kitasatosporales; family Streptomycetaceae; genus Streptomyces; species Streptomyces sp. SAI-135. The sequence continues at coordinate 3,348,373 of NZ_JARXYP010000002.1, read as the reverse complement.
CGCGCACCCGCACCGCGCGCGTGGGCCGCATCAAGGGGGTCAAGCGGCTGTGACCCCCCGCGAGCCGGCGGACCGCGTTCACAGGTTCGCCGTATATGACACGTACACACACTGAGAGGGGGCGGCAGCCGCAGTGACCAATATCCCCGAGACCGGACGGACCCCACGGGTCCAGATCCGACTCGTCGTCATCCAGATCCTCGTGCTGTCCCTCCTCGGCACCCTCGGCGGCCGCCTCTGGTACCTCCAGATCCGCGAGGGCGACGCGTACGCCAAGGAAGCCTCCGGCAACCACGTCCAGCAGGTCGTCGAGCCCGCCGTGCGCGGCTCGATCCTGGACGCCCGCGGAGTGGCCCTCGCGGACAACGAGACCCGCCTGGTGGTCTCCGCCTCCCGCACCGACCTGCTGAAGATGAAGGACGACGGCAAGGCCGTCCTCACCAAGCTGGCCAAGGTCCTCGGCATGTCCGCCAAGGACGTCATGCTCAAGGTCCGGCTCTGCGACGCGAAGACCCCCCAGCCCTGCTGGAACGGCTCGCCCTACCAGCCCATCCCCATCACCGACGAGGCCACCCCCAAGCAGGCCCTGCAGATCCGCGAGCGCGCCGAGGACTTCCCCGGCATCACCGCCGAGCCGGAGGCCGTGCGCCGCTACGCCGCCCCCGGCAAGTCCAACGCCGCCCAGGTCCTCGGCTACCTCTCCCCGGTCACCGACGAGGAGATCACCAAGGCCCAGGACACCGACTCGCCCTATCTGCGCTCCGACCAGGTCGGCCGCTCGGGCCTGGAGCGCCAGTACGACAAGGAACTGCGCGGCAAGGCCGGCGTGACCCGCTACGAGGTCGACAACCTCGGCCGGGTCATCGGCCAGGCCGAGGCCGACGAGGCGCAGCCCGGCGCCAACCTCGTCACCAGCATCGACGCCCGCGTCCAGCGTGTCGCGGAGTACGAACTGAACGACGCGATGAAGGAAGCCCGCAAGCAGTTCGACGACAACACCGGCGAGAACTACAAGGCCGACTCGGGCGCCGTCATCGTCATGGAGGCCAAGACCGGCCGCATCGTCGCGATGGCCTCCAACCCGACCTACGACCCCAACGCCTGGGTGGGCGGGATCTCCGCCAAGGACTACGCGAAACTCACCGGCAAGAAGTCCAACTACCCGCTGCTGAACAGGGCCATACAGGGTCAGTCCGCGCCCGGCTCCACCTTCAAGGTGATCTCCACGGCCGCCGCCGTCGAGGCCGGCTACGACTTCGACGGCCGCTACCCGTGCACGAGTTCGTACTCCGTCGGCGGCCAGGTCTTCAAGAACTTCGAGTCGGAGAACTTCGGCCCCATCAACCTCGGCCGGGCCCTGGAGGTCTCCTGCGACACCGTCTTCTACGGCCTCGCACACAGGGAGTGGCAGCGCGACGGCGGGATCAACCCGAAGAAGGGCGAGCCCAAGGACTACTTCTTCAAGGCCGCGCACCAGTTCGGCCTCGGCAAGGAGACCGGCATCGACCTGCCGAACGAGGTCACCGGCCGCGTCCCCGACCGCCAGTGGAAGCAGTCGTACTGGAACGCCAACAAGGACGGCTGGTGCAAGACCGGCAAGAAGGACGGCAGCTACGTCGAGAAGATCGCGTACGAGAACTGCCTCGAAGGCAACAAGATGCGTGCCGGTGACGAGATCAACTACTCCATCGGGCAGGGCGACACCCTCGTCACCCCCATCCAGATGGCCACGATCTACGCGGCGATCTCCAACGGCGGCACCCTGTACAACCCGACCGTCGGCAAGGCCGTCGTCAGCGCCGACGGCAAGAAGGTCGACGAGATCAAGCCCACCTCGCACGGCAAGCTGCCGATAAGCCGCGCCACGCTCAGCAAGATGGACGAGGCCCTCGCGGGCGTCGCCACCCGCGGTACCGCCGCCTGGCGCTTCGCCCAGGTCGGCTGGCCGCAGGACAAGATCCCGATGCACGCCAAGACCGGTACCGCCGAGGTCTACGGCAAGCAGACGACGTCCTGGTTCGCCACGTACACCAAGGACTACTCGATCGTCATGACGATCTCCCAGGGTGGTACGGGCTCCGGCGCCTCCGGCCCCGCCGTCCGCAACATCTACGACGCGCTGTACGGCGTCTCCGACGACGGCACCATCGACAAGAAGAACGCCCTGCTGCCGACCCCCCAGAAGAGCCTGCCGAAGGTCCGGACGGACGGGACCATCAAGTCCCCGAAGATCGCCAAGGACCCGGCCAAGGACCAGCGGGCGAGCCAGCAGGGCGCGCCCGAGCCGGACGAGACGCAGCAGGGCGCGACCGTGAACACGTCGACCGGCGGGAACCGTGACACCCGCAGGCGGCGCCGCAGCAGGGGGAGCCGGAGGATGCTGACATGACCGGAGCCAACAGCTTCCAGGTCTCCGGGTACGGCCCCGCACGCGCGGGCTGGACCCGGCTGCTGGCCCGCGACTCGCTCGCCCGCCGCCTCGACTGGCCGATACTGTTCGCGGCCCTCGCCCTGTCCATGATCGGCTCGCTCCTGGTCTTCTCCGCCACCCGCAACCGCACCGAGATCAACCAGGGCGACCCGTACTACTTCCTGATCCGGCACGTCATGAACACCGGCATCGGGTTCGCCCTGATGATCGGCACCGTGTGGGTCGGCCACCGCACCCTGCGCACCGCCGTGCCCCTGCTGTACGGCGCCTCGGTGTTCCTGATCCTGCTGGTGCTCACCCCGCTGGGCTCCACGGTCAACGGCGCCCACTCCTGGATCGTGCTCGGCGGCGGCTTCTCGCTCCAGCCCTCGGAGTTCGTGAAGATCACGATCATCCTCGGCATGGCGATGCTGCTCGCGGCCCGGGTCGACGCGGGCGACAAGCCCTACCCCGACCACCGCACGGTGCTCCAGGCGCTCGGCCTCGCCGCGGTACCGATGCTGATCGTGATGCTCATGCCCGACCTCGGGTCGGTCATGGTCATGGTCATCATCGTGCTCGGGGTGCTGCTCGCCTCCGGTGCCTCCAACCGGTGGGTCTTCGGACTGCTCGGCGCGGGCACGATCGGCGCGCTCGCGGTGTGGCAGCTCGGGGTCCTTGACGAGTACCAGATCGCCCGCTTCGCCGCCTTCGCCAACCCGAGCCTCGACCCGGCGGGCGTCGGCTACAACACCAACCAGGCGCGGATCGCGATCGGTTCGGGCGGGCTGACGGGCGCGGGCCTCTTCCACGGCTCGCAGACCACCGGCCAGTTCGTCCCCGAGCAGCAGACCGACTTCGTCTTCACCGTCGCCGGTGAGGAACTGGGCTTCGTCGGCGCCGGCCTGATCATCGTCCTGCTCGGCGTCGTGCTGTGGCGGGCCTGCCGGATCGCCCGCGAGACGACCGAGCTGTACGGCACGATCGTGGCCGCCGGGATCGTCGCCTGGTTCGCCTTCCAGTCCTTCGAGAACATCGGCATGACCCTCGGGATCATGCCGGTCACCGGTCTGCCGCTGCCCTTCGTGTCGTACGGCGGATCCTCGATGTTCGCGGTGTGGGTGGCCATAGGGCTGTTGCAGTCGATCAAGGTGCAGCGGCCGATGTCGGCGTAGCCGGGGTGCCCCGGGTGGCCGTGGCCCCCTGCCGGAACCGTGGGACGACCACTAGATTCGAATCATGGCGGACACAAAGCGGGAGATCGAACGCAAGTACGAGTCCGACGACAGTGGCCTGCCCGACCTGACCGGAGTCGCCGGGGTCGAGGCCGTCGTCGACAAGGGTGTCGCGCACCTGGACGCCACCTACTACGACACCCCCGACGAACGCCTCGTGGCGTCCTCGGTCACCCTGCGCCGCCGCACGGGTGGATCCGACGCCGGCTGGCACCTCAAGCTCCCCGTCTCCGAGGGCGTGCGCGACGAGATCCGGGCACCCCTGACCGACACCCTCCCCGACGAACTCGCCGCACTGGTCCGCTCCCGCGCCCGGGACGTCGAGCTGGTGCCCGTGGTCCGGCTGCGTTCGGACCGCGACGTGCGCCACCTCCTCGACGCCGACGGGCAGTTGCTCGCCGAGGTCAGCGTGGACGCCGTGCACGCCGAACGGCTCAGCGGCGGCGTCGGCGACGCCCAGTGGACCGAGATCGAGGTGGAACTCGCCGACGGCGGCGACCCGGCCCTCCTCGACAAGGTGGAGAAACGGCTGCGCAAGGCGGGCGTACGGCCCTCCCGGTCCGCCTCGAAACTGGCCCGGGCCCTCGCCGAGACCGCGCCGAAGAAGAAGCGCCCGGTCACCGGGGACCCGGTGACCGCAGGCGACCATGTCCTCGCGTACGCAAGGACCCAGCGGGACGCGATCGTCGCTCTCGACCCGGCCGTCCGCCAGGACGTCGAGGACTCCGTCCACAGCATGCGCGTCGCCACCCGCCGACTGCGCAGCACCTTCAAGTCGTGCGGCAAGGTCCTGGACCGGTCCGTCACCGACCCGATCGGCGACGAGCTGAAGTGGCTGGCCGGCGAGCTGGGCGTGGACCGGGACCGCGAGGTGCTCGCCGAGCGGATGTCGGCGGCCCTGGACGAGGTGCCCGAGGCACTGGTCTCGGGGCCCGTGGCCGACCGGCTGCGGGCGTGGTCGGGGGAGAGCCCCGGCGGGGCCAGCGCGCGGCTGATCGGGGTGCTGGACTCCCGGCGCCATCTCGCCCTGCTCGACGCCCTGGACGCCCTGCTCGCGGACCCGCCGCTGCTCAAGGCGGCCGGGAAGAAGCCGCACAAGGTGATCGCCAAGGCCGTGCGCAAGGACTTCCGCAAGGTCGCCGGGCTGGTCGGACAGGCTCTGGAACTGGAGCCCGGCACCGACCGGGACGTCGCGATCCACGAGGCCCGCAAGAAGACCAAGCGCACCCGCTACGCGGCGGAGGCGGCCCGCCCGGCCCTCGGCAAGCCCGCCAAGACCATGGTGAAGTCCATGAAGGCGCTCCAGAACCTGCTGGGGGAGCACCAGGACGGCGTGATGGCCCGGAGGACCCTGCGCGAGCTGTCCGCGGTCGCCCACGCGGCCGGGGAGAGCGCCTTCACGTACGGGCTGCTGTACGGGCGTGAGGAACAGCGGGCGGCGGCGGTGGAGGCGGAGCTGCCCGGGTTCTGGGACGGGATCAAGGGGGAGGCGGACGCCCTGTGACCTTCCGGGCGTACGGGAGGCGGTCACGGCCGCGTTAGGCTAGATGGTCACCCCTGTCCGTCCATGGAAGTGCGAGATGTCAGCCGAAACCGCCGCGTCGGTGTTCCCGCAGCTCGAAGCTCTGCTCCCGCATGTGCAGAAGCCGATCCAGTACGTCGGCGGTGAGCTCAACTCCACCGTCAAGCCGTGGGAGTCCTGCGACGTCCGCTGGGCACTGATGTACCCGGACGCGTACGAGGTCGGTCTGCCCAACCAGGGCGTCATGATCCTCTACGAGGTCCTGAACGAACAGGACGGCGTCCTCGCCGAGCGCACGTACAGCGTGTGGCCGGACCTGGAGGCGCTGATGCGGGAGCACAAGGTCCCGCAGTTCACAGTGGACAGCCACCGGCCGGTGGGCGCCTTCGACGTGTTCGGCCTGTCCTTCTCCACGGAGCTGGGCTACACCAACATGCTGACGGCGCTGGACCTGGCGGGCATCCCGCTGGAGTCCAAGGACCGCGGCCTCGACGACCCGATCGTCCTGGCCGGCGGCCACGCGGCCTTCAACCCCGAGCCCATCGCGGACTTCATCGACGCGGCGATCATCGGCGACGGCGAGCAGGCCGTCCTCGACATGACGAGGATCATCCGCGAGTGGAAGGCGGAGGGCCGGCCGGGCGGCCGCGAGGAGGTCCTGTTCCGCCTGGCGAAGACGGGCGGGGTGTACATCCCGGCGTTCTACGACGTCGAGTACCTCCCCGACGGCCGTATCGCCCGCGTGGTCCCCAACAAGTCGGGCGTCCCGTGGCGTGTGTCCAAGCACACGGTCATGGACCTGGACGAGTGGCCCTACCCCAAGCAGCCGCTGGTCCCCCTGGCGGAGACGGTCCACGAGCGCATGTCCGTGGAGATCTTCCGCGGCTGCACCCGCGGCTGCCGCTTCTGCCAGGCCGGCATGATCACCCGCCCGGTCCGTGAGCGCTCCATCACGGGCATCGGCGACATGGTGGAGAAGGGCCTGAAGGCGACGGGCTTCGAGGAGGTCGGTCTTCTCTCCCTGTCCTCGGCCGACCACTCGGAGATCGGCGACATCGCGAAGGGCCTGGCGGACCGGTACGAGGAGGACAAGATCGGCCTGTCCCTCCCGTCCACCCGCGTGGACGCCTTCAACGTCGACCTGGCGAACGAGCTGACCAGGAACGGCCGCAGGTCCGGCCTGACCTTCGCCCCCGAGGGCGGCTCCGAGCGCATGCGCAAGGTCATCAACAAGATGGTCTCGGAAGAGGACCTCATCCGCACGGTCTCGACGGCGTACGGCAACGGCTGGCGCCAGGTCAAGCTGTACTTCATGTGCGGCCTGCCCACGGAGACCGACGAGGACGTCCTCCAGATCGCCGACATGGCCACCAAGGTGATCGCCGAGGGCCGCAAGGTCTCCGGCCAGAACGACATCCGTTGCACGGTCTCGATCGGCGGCTTCGTCCCCAAGCCCCACACCCCCTTCCAGTGGGCCCCGCAGCTCTCCGCCGAGGAGACGGACGCCCGCCTGGAGAAGCTCCGCGACAAGATCCGCGGCGACAAGAAGTACGGCCGCTCGATCGGCTTCCGCTACCACGACGGCAAGCCGGGCATCGTGGAAGGCCTCCTCTCCCGCGGCGACCGCCGCGTCGGCGCGGTCATCCGGGCCGTCTACGAGGACGGCGGCCGCTTCGACGGCTGGCGCGAGCACTTCTCCTACGACCGCTGGATGGCCTGCGCCGACAAGACGCTGCCCGCGTTCGGCGTGGACGTCGACTGGTACACGACCCGGGAGAAGACGTACGAGGAGGTCCTGCCCTGGGACCACCTGGACTCCGGCCTCGACAAGGACTGGCTCTGGGAGGACTGGCAGGACGCCCTCGACGAGACGGAGGTCGAGGACTGCCGGTGGACACCGTGCTTCGATTGTGGGGTGTGTCCGCAGATGGACACCCACATCCAGATCGGCCCGACGGGCAAGAAGCTGCTGCCTCTTACGGTCAAGAACGCTGGTCCGGCGCCGGCTTCGAGTGGTCACTCTCACTGAGGTGAGTGGGCACTCGATCGGGTGATTGAGCCGATGGCGGGCCTGGCCTTGTTGGCCCTGGCAGTGCATCGCAGGTTGTCTCCGAAGTCGAGTGGATCTCAGTCGGCTCGTTGTGCTCTCTTGCTGGGAGAGGACTGCCGCTCTGCTCGACCCCGCTGGCAATGAACACGGCGAAATCGTGTGCATGGCTCAGGGGGCCGCTGCGGTCCGGGCTGCTGGGTGAGCGGGGTTCGCGAGCGCGGCGGGGGCTGCGGTGGGGGCAGGCATGGCCGCCCGGGGTGTTCGCATGCAGGCCCTTCGAGTGCGTGAGTTGGAGAAGCAGACCAGGGCAGAGGACGACGCGGACATACGGGTCCCGGCCGAGCCGGACCCGCCGGGTCAGCCCGATCGGCGGCGCGAAAGGCGGGCGATTGGGCGCGCAGGGCAGTGCGTGGCCGCGACCGGTCCTCCGTTCCGGTCGCGGCCTCGTCTGCCTGTATCTCCGTCACGGGCAGGTCGTCAGCAGCCACCGGACGTGGTCGGTGCGCCGATACCGATCTGGAGAGTGGCCGGGGCTGCGCAGCAACCGCCACCGTCGGTGCTCTGGGCAGCCTCGGGGTCGTCGTAGAGGCCGGCGCCCCCGCACACTCCTGTCTCGGGCAGCGTCAGCTCCACGCGTTCGGCGGCCTCACGGTCTCCTGCGATCGCTGCGGGCGACGGACCGGACCTGCTCGTACCCAGTCATGGCGAGGAAGGTCGGGGCACGCCCGTAGGACTTCATGCCGACCAGGTAGATGCCCTGCTCCGGGTGGGAGAGCTCGTTCACGCCGTGGGGGTAGACCGTGCCGCAGGAGTGGACGTTGGGGTCGATGAGCGGGGCCAGCGCGGTCGGGGCCTGGAGGCGCTCGTCGAGCCCGAGGCGGACCTCGGAGAGGAAGGACAGGTCGGGACGGAATCCGGTGAGCACGATGATCTCGTCAACCGGGTCCAGGCGGCGGCCGTCCTCTGCCACGAGGGTCAGCCTGTCGCCGTCGCGTTCGACGGCCTGCGTACGGAAGCCGGTGACCGCGCTGGCGTGGCCGGCCTCGACGGCGGCCTTGGCGCGCAGACCGAGGGCGCCGCGAGCGGGGAGCTGGTCGGCTTCGCCACCGCCGTAGGTGTTTGCACCGATGCCTCGGCGCAGGACCCACGCGGTGTGCGTGCCCGGCTCGTCCTCGGCCAGGTCGGCGAGATAGGCGAGTGCGGTGAAGGCAGAGGCACCGGAGCCGATGACGGCGGTGCGCTTGCCCGCGTACCGGGCGCGGACGGCGGGGTCCTTGAGGTCGGGGACGCGGTACGAGATCTGGCCGACTGCCCTCTTCTCGCCGAGGGCGGGCAGGCCGTCGGCGCCCATGGGGCTGGGAATGGCCCAGGTGCCGGAGGCGTCGATGACGGCACGGGCGGTGAGACGCTCCTCGCGTCCGTCGGCCGTCTCGATGTGCACGGTGAACGGCTGCTCGTCGCGGTCGGCGTCAACGATCCGGTCACGGCCTGCGCGGGCGACACCGGTGACCGTGTTGCCGTAGCGGACCCTGTCGCCGAGGACGTCGGCGAGGGGCTGGAGATACTGCTCTGCCCAGTCACCGCCGGTCGGGTAGGCCGAGCCGTCGGGGCGAACCCATCCGGTCGGGGCGAGGATCTTCTCGGCGGCCGGGTCGACGACCTCGCCCCAGGTGGAGAAGAGACGGACGTGCGACCAGTCGCGCACGGCGCTGCCCGCCGCCGGGCCGGCCTCCAGGACCAAGGGCTCGATGCCGCGCTCGACGAGATGGGCGGCAGCGGCCAGGCCGATCGGACCGGCTCCGATGACCACGACGGGCAGCTGGTCGGTGGTGCGCGCGTTCACAGGGTTCCCCTTTGCTTCGACGTTGGTCGATGTCCTTCGCGGTCAGCGTGCCACCTGATTAGACGGACGTCAACATAGACATGCATCGAATTTGTCGTACGGGAGGGCTCTCGCCAGCGTGGTTTGATGTGTGTCAACATAGATGCATGTCGAATACCAAGGTGCTGCCGCTGCTGGAGTCCGGAGCCGCCGAGCCCGTGGCGCCTTGCTGCCCGCCGCTGACCGAGCGCCCGTTCACGGCCGAGGAGGCGGAAACGGCCGCGCGGATGTTCAAGGCGCTCGGTGACCCGGTGCGGCTGCGGCTGTTCTCGGCGGTGGCCTCACACCCCGGCGGCGAGGCATGCGTGTGCGACATCTCCGACGTGGGCGTCTCCCAGCCGACCGTTTCCCACCACCTGAAGAAGCTCAAGGATGCCGGCCTGCTCACCTCGGAGCGGCGCGGGACCTGGGTGTACTACCGGGTCGAGCCCTCGGTCTTGGCGGCGATGGGCAGGTTGCTGACGATCGATCCGGCTGCGGCCTGATGGGCGGGGCGGAAGCCTGACGCGGTGATGAGCGTTCAGCGCCAAGGGTGAGCTGAGCGTGGTGGAGTCGTGGCGCTGGAGGCGGCGAGGCCGGATTGACCGCCGCCTGTCACCAACACTTGGAAGGCGTGCGTCACTTAGCGGTGGCCTGCTTCGGCGAGAACACGAGGGCGACCAGCGCCAGTCCGATCACCCCGCCGATCAGCTGCATGCCGATGAAGCCCAGCAGGGAGCCCGGAGCGATGCCCGCGAAGGTGTCGCTGAAGGTTCGGCCGATGGTCACCGCCGGGTTGGCGAAAGACGTGGAGGACGTGAACCAGTAGGCGGCACCGATGTAGGAGGCGACTGCCACAGGGGCGAAGCGCAGTTGATCGGTGCGGGCCAGGCCGAAGATCAGCAGGATCAGGCCCGCCGTGGCGACTACCTCGCCCAACAGCAGGTGTCCCGCGGACCGGTCGTGCGTGGACCATTCGACCAGGGGCTCGCCGAACATCGCGTCCGCCAGGACGGCACCCGCAACGGCACCCGCGATCTGTGCGGGGACGTAGACGGCCGCCTCGCGGATGGTCACGCCTGCCCCGCCGCGCTGGCCTGTCCACCACTCGGCCAGCGTCACCACGGGGTTGAAGTGGGCACCGGAGACGGGGCCGAGCAGGAGGATCAGGACGCCGAGGCCGAAGACCGTGGCCAGGGAGTTGGCGAGCAACTGCACCCCTACGTCCTTGGTCAGTTCGGTGGCCTGGATGCCGGAGCCGACCACGACCGCGACGAGAGCGGCAGTGCCGATGAGCTCAGCGGCGGCACGTGCGGCCAGTGGCTTGCGCGGTGGGGTGGCGCCTGGAGCGGGCTGCGGTTCGGCCGTCGGTATCGGTGACTCGGCGGCGGCCTCGGGCGTGGCGGTCAACAAAGACTCCTTGGTGCGGTCGCCAGGGCGGCGGGATCAGGGGCAGGACCGCTTGTTGTCGGCGGCGGTGCGAGCGGACTCGGCCAGGTCGGCGAACTGGCCGGCAAGCGATGCGATGACGTCCGCGCGCAGCTTGTAGTAGGTGAACCGACCGCATGGCTCGGTCTCGACGATCCCGGCTTCGCGCAGCACTCTCAGATGGTTGGAGAGGTTGGTCTGCTTGGCACCGGTCTCCTCCACGAGGTGAGTGGTGCACAGCGTCTCTTCGGCGAGCAGGGTGACGATCTGGAGCCTGAGCGGGTCGGCCAGAACCCGCAACAGATCAGTGTCGACTGACGTCAGCATGCGCTGATACTGTCACATCAGTGGTGACTGATACCACTGGCCGCTGATGTGTGCGGGCCGTCCTCTGTCGCCATGCAGGCGCGAGATCGAAAGAGACCGCTGATGTCCGACAAGCCCTCCGTGCTCTTCGTCTGTGTCCACAACGCGGGCCGCTCGCAGATGGCCGCAGCGTGGCTGAGCCACCTGGCCGAGGGCCGCGCAGAGGTCCGCTCCGCCGGGTCCAACCCGGGCGACAAGGTCAACCCCGCCGCCGTCGAAGCCATGGCTGAGGTGGGTATCGACATCTCCGCCGAGATTCCGAAGATCCTGACCGTGGACGCGGTCAAGGAGTCGGATGTGTGCATCACCATGGGGTGCGGCGACACCTGCCCGATCTTCCCGGGCAAGCGGTACCTGGATTGGCAGCTGGACGATCCGGCCGGCCAAGGTGTGGACGCGGTCCGTCCGATCCGTGACGAGATCGAGCGGCGGGTCCGTGGTCTCCTCGAAGAACTGGACGTGCCGGTTAAGCGCTGACCGTCTGCTGCGCATCCTCAAAAGGCTTGTGCGAAGTCGTCGTCCTTGATGATCAGGCGCTCACGCACGCCCTTGGGGATCATGAGCTTCATGTGATGCGCGGCGCGCGTACACCCTTCACCGTGGTCCGTCTGATCCTGCATCTCACGCCGCTACGGCCGATACGGAGGAGGTCGGCGGCCATGGCCTCCATGCCGCCCTCCTCCCAACGAGTCCGGAACAACTTGCCGTCGTGGACGGCCACCCAACGGTCTTGGGTCGATTCCGGGTCCGTGGCTTCCAGTTGCTTGATGAGATCGTCGAGCGTCTTCTCGGCCTTCTCCGTGGTGAACCGCGTATTCGTGAAGCGGCCTTCCGGCTCCAGTCCGGTCATGTAGTAGCTGATGGACTGTTCGAGGAGTTGGAGTTCCTTGCGGCTTCGGCGCCCTGGCGGTACTCACGCGTCATGACTGGCTCGTCGTCGAGCACCGTCAATACGTCCTCGACGAGTTTGCTGTAGATCCCGTACGGATTCGGCGCGCCGTGGCCTCCTGCCTTGCCGCTGGGCATCACTACCCAGCACGATCTTCGACCGGCGCACGCCCCCGTTCTTGTCCTCCTCCACGCGGTAGCCCGTGAGCGCTGGGTTCCGGAGTCGGCGGAGAAGGGTGGAGGTGGTCAGACCTGGTCCGCAGAGGCCGGCTCGGACGAGAACCTTGGCCATTCGACGGGCGGATGCGGGCTTCGGTCTCATCGCGGCGTTGCGGCACCAGTGCAGTGCCCCTGTACGCGTCCTTGTCGATGACGAGGACGATCCGGCCGGCCTCGTCGTCCGCCGTTTCGTAGCCGAAGGCGGGCATGCCCACGAGCCAGGCGCTCTGTGTCTTCGTGTAGTCCCAGAGGCTTGTGACGCGGGTGCTCGTGTTGGCGGCCTCGATTTCGGCGATGCCGCCGATGATCGTGACCATGATCTTCCCGGTCGTCGTGGTCAGATCGATCGCGTCGTGCTTGGAGACCAGGTTCTTCCCGTACCTGAGGCACCAGTTGATCATGGTGCTCAGGTCGGTGAGTCGACGGACGAAGCGGTCCAGCTTCCAGAACAGGATCTCGTCGAACTCCGGCGCCCGGTTGTTGAGTTAGTCTCCGAGCTCCTTGCGCTTCCAGGGCGGGACTTGTCGCGGACACGTTGAGGTCGCTGGCGACTCCGATGACCCGACGGCCGCGATCCAGAGCCAACTTGCGCAAAACAAGTTCTTGACGGACCGGTGATGTCGTGTCGTCGGTGAGGACGGCGGGAGATGCCGAGAACGCCGCTGCTGCCTCCTGGGCGCTCGAAGGCTGTCCATTCCGGGACTGAGGGCTTGGGAGCCCCTGTAGGCCCTCATCCGGCGGCTGTCGCCCGAGTGGCTGCTCTCTGTTCGCGACGTGCTCCGTGGCTTCCTAGCGTGGCGATATCGCTAGCGAGGAGGCGCCATGTCAGCGAGCGAGCCGTCTGGAGGCAGTCCTCGGTGGGGGAGTCCAGGCCCAGCCTCGCCCCCTCCGGGGCAGTGGACGTCGCCCCCTGGGCCACCGCAGAAGAAGCGGCGAGGCCGGGGCTGTCTGTGGGGGTGCGCCGGAGCTCTGGCCGCGGTGGTCGTGATCGTCATCGTTGTACTGGTGGCCGCGTCGGGTGGCAAGGACGAGAGCACCACCTCGGCGCCCAGTGCGACGCCCACTGCGAAGACGAAGCAGGGGCAGACCCGGGACCCTGCGGGGGAGCGGGCCGACCTCGTCAGCTTCAAGTTCGACGACCGCTCACAAGCTGGCATCACCGACATCTGGCTCGTCTGGACGATCAAGAACAGCAGCAGTGAGAAGTCCGATTACGCATGGGACTGGGAGGCGGTCGACGCCGACGGCACGCGTGTGGAGGACGGTTCGGAGTCGGAGACCAACGTGCAGCCCGGCCAGACGGCTCGGGGTGAGTTCTTCACGACGCTCAAGAGCGTCAAGGGCATCAAGCTCAACGTCACGAGCTTTGACCGGACTACCAGCTACTGAACTGGACAGGCCGACGGAGGCTGCGGTGACAAGCTGCGGCACCCATGGCTGGGGCGGCACTGAGTGGTCACTCGCATTGACGTGCGCGAGGCGTTGCGGGGCATTGTGGGTGGCCTTGAGGACGGCAGCGAGCACCGGACGGTTGTTGTCCTGAGGGCGCTCGGGCGGTGTGCGGGCGGCGGGAGACCGTGCGGGAGGCGCTGAGAACGCCGCTACTGCCTCCTGAGGGCTCGAAGGCTGTCCATTCCGGGGTGGGTGGGTCTGAGGGGCTGCGAGAACCCCGGCCCAGCCTCGCCCTCCCAGGCAATGGACGCTGCCCCCGGGCGTGAAATCCCCACGACGCTCAACAGCGTGGCGAGCCTGGCTGCCGCAACCCTTACACCGGGCCTTGGGCGCGGGTCAGGCTGGGCGACGGGGGCAGTTGTCCGTCCGGCCCGGCCGGGACTCGGGCGATCGCCGCCCAGGCGTGGCGGTAGGTCAGGCGACGACGGCCCGTCCACCCCCCGGCCGAAGCCAGGGGGTGGACGTGACCGGTCGGCCGGCGCGGTCCGGGGGAGCGGACGTGCCAACTGGTCTGGCCGCCTTACTTCTTGTGGCCGTTGCCCTGTCCGTCGGGGTGCAGGACCACCTTGAACCGGCTCCCCTGGCCCGACTTCTCGGCGAGCCGGTCGGGGAGCATCCGGGCCATGCGCTGCGCGATCTCCGTCGGCGCGTCCGGATCCGCCAGAAGAGTCACGACCGTGACGTCCTGCGACGACTCCCGCATGACCGGACCCCTCTCGTCGGCCGTCCCGGACCACCAGTGCCCACGAGACCCACGAGGTAACGCAACGGCCCGACCAGCTTTGACCGGACTGCCGGCTACAGCTGATGGAGGCGGGGCTTGAAGGGGTGGAGTACGTCCTCGCCCGGCTGGACGACGCCGTAGCTGCTCTCGGGGACTTCGTTCCAGGCGCCGGGGAGGTCGCCCAGGGGCTCGGAGACGACCAGGCGGGTCTCGTCGCCCACCTCGCGCAGGAACGCGGTGTCGGGGTGGAGGGCGCGCAGGGATTCCACCCTGGTGCTGTAGAAGAGGGACCTTGAGGCCCCCTCGCTGGAGTAGCGGAAAGCCCAGAGACGGGCACCGTCCGAGAGGGCGACGGTCATCTGGAGGGGGTGGGGGACGCCGTGTCTGCGTCCCGTCTCCTCGACCAGGCCGGCCATGCGGGCCACGGCGCCCGGCGGGTCCTCGGTGAGACCGAAGGTCAGGGACAGGTAGAACATCAGCTCGGAGTCGGTGGAACCCTCCATCTCGGGATAGAGGGCCGGGTCGACGGCCAGGGCCAGGTCACGTCGGAGCCGGTGGAATTCGTTGATCATGCCGTTGTGCATCCACAGCCAGCGGTCCCAGCGGAAGGGATGGCAGTTGGTCTGCTGGACGGCTGTTCCGGTCGTCGCCCTGATGTGGGCGAAGAACAGGCCCGAACTAACGTGGTGAGCGACTTCCTGAAGATTGCGGTTGTTCCAGGCGGGGCCCACGTCCCGCAGGACCGCCGGTGTGGTGAGGTCCTGTGCGTACCAGCCGATGCCGAAACCGTCGCCGTTGGTGGTCTCCACTCCCATGCGGGAGTGCAGGCTCTGGTCGATCAGGTTGTGCCGAGGCTCGAACAGGACGTGGCTGAGCAGGACAGGCGTGCCTGAATAGGCGATCCAACGGCACATGTGCGCACTCACCTTCCTCGGGCGAAGGGCGGCGACACTCACGTAACCAGTATGGACGTCCCGGGCGGGGGCGGCAGGGCGTGGAGTCCGCGGCGCCCCCGCCCGGGGCCCGCTCAGTGAGCGCCGGCGGCGTCCGGACCGTAGAGCGCCGCGATGTCCTTGGACGTGGCCCAGCGGCTGTAGGTGGGGGACTGGGGCCAGCCTTCCGGGGAGTCCTGCCACTGCTCCTGGCGGCCGTAGGGGAGGAGGTCGATCAGGGCGAAGGTGTGGCCGAGCTGCTCGGTGCCGCGGCCGTCGGTGTGCCAGGTGCGGTAGACCTTGTCGCCGTCGCGCAGGAAGACGTTGACCGCGAATCCGCCGTCCGGCGGGGCGCCGACGTCCGCCCCGAAGGGGCTGTTCGCGGTGGAGTACCAGGTCATCCTGTTGCCGACCCGCTCCCGGTAGGCCAGGGCCTCCTCGATCGGGCCCTGGGTGACGACGACGAACCGGGCGTCGTAGTTGTCCAGGAACTCCAGGCGGGTGTACTGCGAGGTGAAGCCGGTGCAGCCCGGACACTGCCACTCCTGGCCGGCGGACCACATGTGGTGGTAGACGATCAGCTGCCGCTTGCCCTCGAAGACGTCCGCCAGCCGTACGGGGCCGTCCTCGCCCTCCAGGGTGTAGTCGGGCAGCTCCACCATCGGCAGGCGGCGACGCTCGGCGGCGATGGCGTCGAGCTCCCGGGTGGCGGCCTTCTCCCGGGCCCGCAGTTCCTCGAGCCGGTGCTCCCACGTCGAGGCGTCGACGACGGGAGGCAGTGCGTGTGCGGTCATGGGCCCCTCACAGAGTGCGTACGCGGTTCTTCCCTGTGCGGAGGCAGACCCTGCGGGGCTCCGGAACTCATCGGTCGGGGAGGGGGAGGGCCGACGGAGTCCTGGCCCTTCCCGCCCCTGTTGTCCGCATTCCGCGTTCTGCGTGCCGCTTTCTGCTTCCCGCGCCCGCTACTTGCTCGCGGCGAAGCGCATCAGCGCCAGTTCGTCGCCCTGCTTGATCTTGCCGGTGACGTTGATGACCTCGAGCTTCCAGGTGGTGCCGACCCGGACCGCCTTGGCGACCGCGCAGCCGTTGTCGGTGGTGAGCATGCTCGGCCAGATGTCGGCGACCTGCTGGGAGCTGCCGCCGGTGGCGTCGTACACCTTGAAGCTGATGTTGCGGGCCTTCTGGAAGGAACTGCCCTTCTTGTAGGCGGCGGCGACGAAGACGATCGACGTGATGTGCGGCGGGATCTTCGCGAACTCGACGGTGACCGTCTCGTCGTCGCCGTCCCCGTGGCCGGTCTGGTTGTCGCCGCTGTGGAGCAGGGAGCCGTTGCCGATGGGGTCGAGCGAGTCCAGGCCCGCCAGGCGTACCGGGTCGCCGTCGTGCATGGCGATGGCGATCAGGTCGAGGTCCGTGCCGGTCTTGCGGCGGAGCTTTCCGATCACCCCACCGCTGGCCCCCGCGGTGGGGTCCCAGGAGACCCCTATGGACAGATGGGTCACACCGTCCAGGTCGGCGGGACCGTCTTCCTTCGTCAGCGTAATCATGGGGACATAGTGCACGGACTCGTACCGACGTCCCAGAGCGGACCCGGCGAACCCCGTGGCCGGCCGGCCCCTCGCCCCGCCGTCACGGGGTGATGCCGCGGCTGACCCTGCCTCATGTCCGGCTCCACGCCTCCTGTCCGGACGCCGTCTGACGTCAACTGGGCAGTGACCGGGCCCTGGTGACCTGTGACGTCACCAACCTCGCGTCTCGTAAGGTGATCGAGGCCAATGGCGGAGAATTCGAGGACCGGCGCGGTGCAATGCTGCTGCGGTACTGGATCCGGACGGGGAACTGAGGCGTCTACGTCGTTATGGACCTGGAGAAGCAGCCCGCGCAGCAGGCGCCCCCGCCCGAGGGATGTCTGACCGTCGCGATTCGCATCCCCGTACGCATCGTCGTGCTCGTGCTGGTCGTGCCCGTACGGATCGTGTGGGACGCGCTGGTCGTGGCGGGGCGCTTCCTGCGGGACAGCCTGCTGCGGCCGTTGTGGCGGGCGCTGGTCGTCTGGCCCTGCACGGCGCTGTGGCGCTACGGGGTCGTGCCCCTCGCCAAGGCCGTCGGCTGGCTCGGCAAGGTGCTCCTCGTCATCCCCCTGGTGTGGCTGTACCGGTCGGTGCTGACGCCGGTCGGGCACGGCATCGCGTGGGTGGTGCGGGGGATCGTGGCCGGTCTGGTGTGGGTGTACGCGCGCGTGCTCACGCCGGTCGGGCACGCGATCGTGTGGCTCCTCAAGGGCGTGGGCGCGGGGTTCGTCTGGATCTGCACGGTGATCGGGCACGGCATCGCATGGGTGGTGCGGGGGATCGTGGCCGGGCTGATGTGGGTGTACGCGCGCATGTTCACGCCGGTCGGGCACGCGATCGTGTGGCTCCTCAAGGGTGTCGGCGCGGTGCTCCTCTGGATCCTCACGCCCGTCGGGCGCGCGGTCGTCCGGTGCGCCAGGGGGCTGGCCTGGCTGATGAGCGCCATCGTCACCGGCGTCGGAGTCGCCCTGTACTGGATCGCCCGCGTCCTGCTGGTCCTGCCCGCCGTCGCCGTGTGGCGCTGGATCCTCGCACCCGTGGGGCGGGTCCTCGCCGTCGTCGGCCGCGAGGTGTGGGACGCGCTCGGACATGCCTGGCGGATCGCCGGGCACATCTCCCTCGCCGTCGGCCGGTTCCTCGCGACCCTCTTCCGGTGGATCTTCGTCGAGCCGGTGCGCTGGGTGTACCGCGAGGTCCTGACCCCCGTGGGGCACGTGGTCCGGGACGTGGTCCTGCGGCCCGTCGCCGAGGCCGCGCGCAGTGTGGGACGGATCACCCGGGCCACGCTCGCCTCGGCCCGCGCGTCCGTGCGGGAGGCCCGCGCCGACTTCCGGCGCATGCTCTTCGGCGAACCCCGTCAGAGGGAAGCGGTGGCCCGGCGGGAACCGACCGCCGCCGACACACGTACTCTTGGTAGCAGTACGACCGCACTCACGAAGGACTGAGCGACACTGGGCAAGCGACAGCCCGAAGGCCCGCCGCCCGCACCGGCGGTGCAGCGCATCCGACTGCGCTACACCAAGCGCGGCCGCCTCCGGTTCACCAGCCACCGTGACTTCCAGCGCGCCTTCGAGCGGGCGTTGCGCCGTGCCGAGGTGCCCATGGCGTACTCGGCGGGGTTCACACCGCATCCGAAGGTGTCGTACGCCAATGCCGCACCCACCGGCACGGGCAGTGAGGCGGAGTACCTGGAGATCGCGCTCACACAGGCGCGCGACCCGGAGAAGCTCCGGCTCCTCCTCGACGAGTCGCTGCCCGCCGGGCTCGACGTCGTCGACGCGGTCGAGGCCCGGACCTCGGGACTCGCCGACCGGCTCACCGCTTCCGTGTGGGAGCTCAGGCTGGACGGCGTGGAGCCGGCCGAGGCCGAGCGCGCGGTCGCCGCGTTCAACGCCGCCGAGGCGGTCGAGGTCCAGCGCACCATGAAGAACGGCCTCAGGACCTTCGACGCCCGCCCCGCGGTCGTACACCTTGAAACGCACAGTGAACCTGCTGATAGGCCGACCGACCAGCCCTGTGCGATACTGCGGCTGGTTGTTCGGCACGTGACGCCTGCCGTACGACCCGACGACGTCCTGTCCGGTCTCCGCGCCGTGGCCGACCTGGCGCCGCCGGTCCCCGCAGCGGTGACCAGGCTGGCGCAGGGGCTGCTCGATGAAGAGACCGGCACGGTGACCGACCCGCTCGCGCCCGACCGCGAGGCAGTCGAGGCCCACTCAACGGCCGAACCGACTGCCGCCGCGAAGGCGCCGGCGTAAGGAAGGTCCCGCGAAGGACGGGCGTCGTAGCGCAGCCCTCGTACTCGGGAGCCACCTGGGTCGGGCAGCGCACCGACCACAAGACTTTCGCCAGGCCGTACCCAGCAAGGGCGTACGGAACCGGCGAGACAGGACACAGAGAGCTCCCGTGCGGCGCCCGCGCCCCGGACGGCGGCACCGCGCATCGCGCGAGCCGCGGACGTCACCGGCATCCTCGCCGGACCAGGTGCGGCGCCCGGGAGCCTGACGGGAGACAAGCCCGCATGCTCGAACCGACCGAACCCATCGAGGGTTCCGAACAGAACACTCCGAGCGACACCCTGCCGCCGCGCCGTCGGCGTCGTGCCGCCTCCAGGCCGGCGGGACCGCCGGTCGCCGCCGCCGCGGGCGGTGAGGAGGTCGTCGCTCCGGCCATACCGGCCGCGGAGACTGAGGACCTCGTCACGGACGAGGAGGAGAAGCCCGACGAGAACGTCGGGACCACCCAGAGCCCCGAGGCCGCCGAGGCGCCGGCCGAGCCCGCCGCGCGTCCGCGTCGGCGTGCCACCCGCCGGGCGTCCGCTCCGGCCGGGGCGCCCGCGGCCGCCGAGACCGCCGAGACCGTGGTGCCCGTGGCCGCCGCGGAGGCGCCCGCCGAGACCGCGGCCGCGGACAGCGCGCCCGCCGTCGAGGCCGAGGACGCGGCTCCGCCCGCGCGTACCCGTCGCCGCGCGACCCGCCGGGTGACCGCGCCCGCCGCCACCCCCGCGGCCGACGAGAGCGCCGCAGCCGAGGCCCCGGTGACCGCGCACACGCCCGCCGCGGCCGAGACCGCCGACGAGGCACCCGCCGCCGAGACCGCCGCACCCGCTCCGCGGACCCGCCGCCGGGCCTCGCGACGGGCCGCCGCGCCCGCCGGTGCTCCGGAGGCCGCGGAGACCGTGGAGGCGGCGCCCGCCGCCGAGGCCACCGAGACCGTCGAGCCGGTGGCCGCCGAAGCGCCCGCCGAGACCGCCGAGACCGACGACGCCGCCCCGCGCCGTACCCGCCGCCGTGCCACGCGTCGCGTGTCCGCGCCCGCCGGTGCCGCCGAGGGCGAGGCCGTCGAGGCCGAGCCGTCCGAGCCGGCCGCCGAGGTTCCCGCCGCGCAGGAAGCCCCCGCCGAGGCCCCCGTCGAGGAGGCCGCCCCGCGTCGTGCCCGTCGCCGGTCCGTCCGTCAGGCCGCCACCGGGTTCTCCGAGCCCGCGCGGCGCGGTGCCGCCGCCGGTGCCGACGACGAGGACGGATCGCCGCGCCGGCCGGCGCGACCCGCGGTCGCCGTGTTCCAGGCGCCCGTCTTCACCGAGCCGCAGTTCCAGACCCCGCAGCGGGCCGCCGCCGAGGCCGCCGCGGAGGCGGAGGCCGGGCAGAGCGAGCAGGCCGAGTCCGTCGAGCCGGTCGCCGCCGAGGAGCAGACCGGTTCGCGGCGCCGCCGTCGGCGCCGGGGTGCCGGTGACGAGGCAGAGGCGCAGGAGACCGCCGCCGAGACCGTCGTCGAGGCTGACGAGTCCGTCGAGGCCGTCGATGAGGAGGAGACGGACGAGGCCGCCGAGGACTCCGCGGACGGGGACGACACCGAGGAGACCGGGTCGCGGCGCCGCCGCCGGCGCGGTGGCCGCCGCCGTCGCCGGGGCGAGTCCGCCGAGGCCTCCGGTGACGAGGACTCGGACGACTCCGACGAAGGCGCCGAGGACACCGGGCGGTCCGCGCGGGACGAGGACGACGAGCACGACGACGAGGACGACGAGGACGCCCGTTCGGACGAGTCCGGCGGCTCCAGCACCAGCAGCCGTCGCCGCCGTCGCCGCAGGCGCCGGGCCGGTGACTCCGCCGTCGACACCGAGCCCGGTGACAACGACCCGGAGCGCACCGTCGTCAAGGTGCGCGAGCCGCGCCCGAAGACCGAGCCGTCCGACGAGGTGCAGTCCATCAAGGGCTCGACGCGTCTGGAGGCCAAGAAGCAGCGCCGCCGTGAGGGCCGCGAGCAGGGCCGCCGCCGCGTCCCGATCATCACCGAGGCCGAGTTCCTGGCCCGCCGCGAGGCCGTCGAGCGGGTGATGGTCGTCCGGCAGAGCGGAGAGCGCACCCAGATCGGCGTGCTCGAGGACGGGGTGCTCGTCGAGCACTACGTCAACAAGGAGCAGGCCACCTCCTACGTCGGCAACGTCTACCTGGGCAAGGTCCAGAACGTCCTGCCGTCCATGGAGGCCGCCTTCATCGACATCGGCAAGGGCCGCAACGCGGTGCTGTACGCCGGTGAGGTCAACTTCGAGGCGCTGGGCATGGCCAACGGGCCGCGCCGCATCGAGTCCGCCCTCAAGTCCGGCCAGCCCGTGCTCGTCCAGGTCACCAAGGACCCGATCGGGCACAAGGGCGCGCGTCTGACCAGCCAGGTCTCCCTCCCGGGCCGTTACCTCGTGTACGTGCCCGAGGGCTCCATGACCGGCATCAGCCGCAAGCTGCCCGACACCGAGCGGGCGCGGCTGAAGACCATCCTGAAGAAGATCGTCCCCGAGGACGCGGGCGTCATCGTGCGCACCGCCGCCGAGGGCGCCAGCGAGGACGAGCTGCGCCGCGACGTCGAGCGGCTCCAGGCGCAGTGGGAGGACATCCAGCGGAAGGCGAAGAGCGGCAACGCCCCGACGCTGCTCTACGGCGAGCCGGACATGACCGTCCGGGTGGTCCGCGACATCTTCAACGAGGACTTCTCCAAGGTCGTCGTCAGTGGTGACGAGGCCTGGCAGACCGTCCACGGATACGTCTCGCACGTGGCCCCCGACCTCGCCGAGCGGCTCCAGAAGTGGACCTCCGAGGTCGACGTCTTCGCCACGTACCGGATCGACGAGCAGCTCGCCAAGGCCCTGGACCGCAAGGTCTGGCTGCCCAGCGGCGGTTCGCTGGTGATCGACCGGACCGAGGCGATGGTCGTCGTCGACGTCAACACCGGCAAGTTCACCGGCCAGGGCGGCAACCTCGAGGAGACGGTCACCAGGAACAACCTGGAGGCGGCCGAGGAGATCGTGCGCCAGCTCCGGCTGCGCGACCTCGGCGGCATCATCGTCATCGACTTCATCGACATGGTCCTGGAGTCCAACCGGGACCTGGTG
Source organism: Streptomyces sp. SAI-135 (assembly GCF_029893805.1). Lineage (NCBI taxonomy): Bacteria > Bacillati > Actinomycetota > Actinomycetes > Kitasatosporales > Streptomycetaceae > Streptomyces > Streptomyces sp. SAI-135. Next base: position 3,326,332 of record NZ_JARXYP010000002.1, on the reverse strand, counting down.
CTCAGGCGTCTCCTTGAGTGCCTGGGCCGGGACCGGACCAAGCACCAGGTCGCCGAGGTCACCTCGCTGGGCCTGGTCCAGATGACCCGCAAGCGGGTCGGCCAGGGTCTGCTGGAGTCCTTCTCGGAGACCTGCGTCCACTGCAACGGCCGCGGTGTCATCGTGCACATGGAGCAGCCGACCTCCGCCGGTGGCGGCGGCAAGCGCAAGAAGCGCGGGCGCGGCGGCGACGGGCACGAGCACACCCACGAGGCCGCGGCCGCCGTGGAGGCGCCGGAGGAGATCGAGGTCGAGACCGAGGCGGAGGTCGCCGCGGAGGTGGCCGAGCCGATCGCGCTGACCCCGGCCGAGTTCGCGCCGGACGAGGAGCTGTACAGCAGCGTCGCCGAGGCGGAGGCCGCGGCCACGCGCGGCCGTGGCCGTCGCCGGGCCGGGCGCCGGGCGTCCGCTCCGGCCGGTGCCCCCCGGGGCAGCTCGCGGAGGTCGGGCGGTGCCGAGGCGCCGGCCGAGGAGAGCGTGCTCTCCGAGGACGTCGAGGTCCCGACCGCTCAGGCCGTGCCGGCCGAGGCGGAGATCGAGCGTCCGGTGCAGCCGGAGACAGCCGCCGAGGCTCAGGCCGAGCCGGTCGCCGCGGAGGACCCCGTCGTGGAGGCCGCGAGCGAGCCCGCCGCTGCCCCCGAGGCCGCTCCCCAGGGCCGTACGCGTCGCCGGGCCACCCGCAGGGCGTCGGCTCCGGCCGGTTCCCCGACGGGTGCCGAGGCCGCCGTGGTGACGGTCGCCGAGACCGCGCCGGTGGCCGAGGTGCCGGCCGAGCAGGCCCCGGTGGCCGCGCCGGCCGAGCCCGAGCCGGCCGCCGAGAGCGCGGCCCCGGCCCGTCCGCGGCGCCGTGCCGTGCGCAAGGCCACCGCGCCCACCGCGTCCGAGGAGGCGGCCGTCGTGGTCGTGCCCTCGGCCGAGGCGCAGGCCGAGCCGGTCGGCGCGGAGGAGCCCGCCGAGGAGGCGGCGCCGGCCAAGAAGACGGCCCGGAAGACGGCCAAGAAGGCCACGGCGAAGAAGGCCGCGACCAAGAAGGCCACGACCGCCAAGAAGACGGCCGCGAAGAAGACCGCCACCAAGAAGACCACCGCGAAGAAGGCGGCGGCGAAGAAGACGGTGGCGGCCGAGCAGCAGTCGCCGCGGCCGGTCTCGACCCAGGCGGACGAGTCCTGACGGACGGTCACCGCACAGTTTCAGCCGTCTGAAGATCGAAATCCGCTCCCGGTTCGCCGGGGGCGGATTTCGTGATTCTGTGGGTATGGCGTTCGACGGAAAGTTGTCAATCGGTGATCGGTCGTGTGAATGGCCGGTGAATCTCTGGCCTGTCCACAGGGTTATGATGTGAGCCGAGATTGACGCTTAATTTAGACAAATAGGGATTTTCGTGAAGGCTCTCGTGCTCTCCGGGGGGGCGGGCACCCGCCTCCGTCCGATCACTCACACCTCGGCCAAGCAGCTGGTCCCGGTCGCCAACAAGCCCGTGCTCTTCTACGGCCTGGAGGCGATCGCCGAGGCCGGCATCAGTGAGGTCGGCATCGTCGTCGGCGACACCGCGGACGAGATCCGTGAGGCGGTCGGTGACGGCTCCCAGTTCGGGATCAAGGTCACCTACATCCCGCAGGACGCGCCGCTGGGCCTCGCCCACGCCGTGCTCATCGCGCAGGAGTTCCTCGGTGACGAGGACTTCGTCATGTACCTCGGCGACAACTTCATCGTCGGTGGCATCACCGGTCTGGTGGAGGAGTTCCGCAGCGAGCGCCCCGACGCGCAGATCCTGCTGACCAAGGTCCCCAACCCCACCTCCTTCGGTGTCGCCGAACTCGACGGCGACGGCCGGGTGGTGGGCCTGGAGGAGAAGCCGAAGCAGCCCAAGAGCGACCTGGCCCTCGTCGGCGTCTACCTCTTCACTCCGGCCATCCACGAGGCCGTCCGCTCCATCGAGCCCTCCTGGCGCGGCGAGCTGGAGATCACCCACGCCATCCAGTGGCTGATCGACCAGAAGCGCGACGTCCGCTCCACGACCATCTCCGGCTACTGGAAGGACACCGGCAACGTCACCGACATGCTGGAGGTCAACCGGTCGGTCCTGGAGACCGTCGAGCCGGTGGTCGAGGGCACGGTCGACGAGAGCAGCGAGATCATCGGCCGGGTCCGCGTCGAGGCGGGTGCCAGCGTCAGTGGCAGCCGGATCGTCGGGCCTGCCATCATCGGTGCCGGCACGGTGGTCAACGACGCCTACATCGGTCCGTTCACGTCCGTCTCCGAGGACTGCCGGATCGAGGACAGCGAAATCGAGTACTCCATCGTGCTGCGTGGCTCGTCCGTGACCGGCGTACGCCGGGTGGAGGCCTCGCTCATCGGGCGTGACGTGGAGGTCACGCCCGCGCCCCGTAACCCCAAGGCACACCGGCTCGTGCTCGGTGATCACAGCAAGGTGCAGATCTCTTCATGACCACTCGGATTCTGGTGACCGGCGGTGCCGGCTTCATCGGCTCGCACTACGTCCGTACCGTGCTCGGCCCCGAGGGCCCCGGTGACGTCTCGGTCACCGTCCTCGACAAGCTGACCTACGCGGGCAACCCGGCCAACCTCGACGAGGTGCGCGAGCACCCCGGATTCGCCTTCGTGCAGGGCGACATCTGCGACCCCGAGCTGGTCGGCAAGCTGATGGCCGAGCACGACCAGGTGGTGCACTTCGCCGCCGAGTCGCACGTCGACCGTTCCATCGACGGGGGCGCCGAGTTCGTGCGCACCAACGTGGTCGGCACCCACACCCTCATCGACGCGGCCCACCGCGCGGGCATCAAGACCTTCGTCCACATCTCCACCGACGAGGTCTACGGCTCGATCGACGAGGGCTCCTGGCCCGAGACGCACCCGCTGGAGCCCAACTCGCCGTACTCCTCGGCGAAGGCGTCCAGCGACCTGATCGCGCTGTCGTACCACCGCACCCACGGCCTCGACGTGCGGGTGACCCGCTGCTCCAACAACTACGGGCACCACCACTTCCCCGAGAAGGTCATCCCGCTCTTCGTGACCAACCTCCTCGACGGCAAGAAGGTCCCGCTGTACGGCGACGGCGGCAACGTCCGCGACTGGCTGCACATCGACGACCACGTCCAGGGCATCGAGCTCGTGCGCACCAAGGGCCGCGCGGGTGAGGTCTACAACATCGGCGGCGGCACCGAGCTCTCCAACAAGGAGCTCACCGGTCTGCTGCTGAAGGCCTGCGGCGCCGACTGGGAGACCAGCGTCGAGTACGTCGAGGACCGCAAGGGCCACGACCGCCGTTACTCCGTCGACTGCACGAAGATCCGCGAGGAGCTCGGCTACGAGCCCCGCAAGAGCTTCGAGCAGGGCCTCGCCGAGACCGTCCAGTGGTACCGCGACAACCGCGCCTGGTGGGAGCCGCTGAAGGAGCGTGCCGCGCTGTGACCGACAACCGCACCTGGCTGGTCACGGGCGCGGGCGGGATGCTGGGCCAGGACCTCCTGGCCCGGCTGGACCGGGCGGGGGAGCGGTATGTCGCGCTCGACCGCAAGGCGCTGGACCTCACCGACGCCGACGCGGTGAGCGCGGCCCTCGACGAGCACCGGCCCGCCGTGGTCGTCAACTGCGCCGCCTGGACGGCCGTCGACGACGCCGAGACCCGTGAGGACGAGGCGCTCGCCGTCAACGGCGACGGCCCGGCCCACCTGGCCGCCGCGTGCGCCCGCACCGGCGCCGTCCTGCTGCACGTCTCGACGGACTACGTGTTCGCCGGGGACGCCACCACGCCGTACGCCGAGGACGCGCCCACCGCGCCCCGCAGCGCCTACGGCCGCACCAAGCTGGCCGGCGAGCAGGCGGTCCTCGCCACGCTCCCGGAGACCGGCTACGTGGTCCGCACGGCCTGGCTGTACGGCGCGGGCGGCGGCAACTTCGTGCACACGATGATCAAGCTGGAGCGCGTCAAGGACACCCTCGACGTCGTCGACGACCAGCGTGGCCAGCCCACCTGGACCGTCGACCTGGCGGACCGCCTGGTGCGTCTCGGCGAGGCCGCGCTCGCGGGGACCGCTCCCGCCGGTGTGTACCACGGCACCAGCAGTGGCGAGACGACGTGGTTCGGGCTCACCCGGGAGATCTTCCGGCTGCTGGGCGCCGACCCGGAGCGGGTCCGGCCGACCACCAGCGCGGCGTTCGCCCGCCCCGCGCCCAGGCCCGCGTACAGCGTGCTGGGGCACAACCGCTGGCAGCAGGCCGGCATCGAACCGATTCGTGACTGGTCCGAGAGTCTCAGCTGCGCGATGCCCGTGTTGGTCGCGGAGCTCCAGGAGGGGAACCCATGACCGTGAAGGTCAGCATCATCATCCCGGTCTACAACGCGGGGGTCTACATCGAGCGCCCGATCAACTCGCTCCTGAAGCAGTCAATGCCTCAGGACGAGTTCGAGGTGATCTTTGTCGACGACGGATCGACCGATGATTCCGCGGAGCGGCTGAAGAAGATAGCCGACAATGCGGAGAACTTCCGAATATTTTCCATGCCGAACTCCGGCTGGCCCGGACGTCCGCGCAATGTCGGTGTCGCCAACGCGCGCGGCGAGTACATCCATTTCCTCGACCAGGACGACGCCCTGGGCCCGAAGGCCCTGCAGGTGATGTACGACCGGGCACGCAAGAACAATTCCGACATCGTCGTCGGCAAGGTCAAGGGCAACATGCGCGGCCCCATCCGCCTTTTCCGCGAGTCGGCCGACGCGGTCGGCCCGGACTTCGCCGAGCTGTACGAGACGCTGACCCCGCACAAGATGTTCCGCCGTCAGTTCCTGCTCGACAACGACATCAAGTTCCAGGAAGGGCGCTGCCGCCTGGAGGACCAGATGTTCCTGGCGAAGGCCTATCCGCTCGCCAAGCGCATCACGATAGTCGGCGATGTCGTGTGCTACGACTGGAGCAAGCGCGACGACGGCAGCAACAACAGCAAGAGCCGGACCGAGCCGGAGGACTACTACCCCTGGCTCGCCAAGACCGCGCAGATCGTGAAGGCCAACACGAGCCCGGGACCGGTTCGCGACGCCTTCCTGACGCGCAACTACCGCGTCGAGGTCCTGCGGAACACCTCCACAGGGGGCTTCCTCAAGGGCGATCCCTTCAGCATGGGGCACTACGAGGCGGCCCGTAAGGTCGCGGTCGAGGAGTACTCGGACTCCGTCCGTGAGGGGCTGCCGCCGCTGTGGCGGTTCCGTGCCGAACTCCTCGAGGCCGACCGTGTCGAGGATCTGCGCAAGGTGGCCGAGCGCTACCGTGACGCCGTCAGCGAGGTCGAGTTCAGCGGCCCGGCGCGCTGGCGGCGGGGCGTGCTGGTCGCACCGTTCCGCGCGCGGCTGCGCTACCAGGACGGTGCCACGGTGAAGGTGAGGAAGCTGGGCGACGGCTACGGCCTCGACCTCGCCGTGGTCCAGGGGATCGACGGCGGGCCGGAGTGGTCCTTCAAGGACATCGACAACCGCGCGGTCGTCGATTTCCAGCTGCGTCAGCGCAACAAGGCGCAGGCCTGGTTCGCCGACGTCGAGTCCAAGGTGACGGTGGCCTCCGACGGAACGGTGGAGATCACGGGAACCGTCCGCATCGATCCCGACACGGCGGCGTGCGGAGGCCGGCTCCCCAAGGGGCTGTACGACGTCCACGTCAACGTCCAGCTGCTCGGGATCGAGCGCATGGCCCGGATCGAGGGCGGCCCGGTCAGCGAGCTGCTGCCCTGCGGCGGTGAGCGGTCCCAGCGCCTGAACATCCAGGCCGCTCCGTACTGGACCAGGGACGGGCGGCTCGCGCTCGACATCGGCGGAAACATGCACCCGGTCCCGGACAAGTCCCCGGAGTCCGAGGCCACCTGGCGAAAAGTCGCCAAGAAGGTCAAACGAGTTCTCTCATCCTGAACCGGAGGTCCCGCTTCATCATGAAGCCCCTTTCGATCGAAGGCGCCTGGGTCCACGAGCCCAGCGTCTTCCCGGACGAGCGCGGCAGTTTCCACGAGTGGTTCCGCGGAGCGGACTTCCGCGAGAGCACCGGGCACGGCCTGTCCCTCGCCCAGGCGAACTGCTCGGTCTCCCGGCGCGGCACCCTCCGCGGTGTGCACTTCGCCGACGTGCCGCCGAGCCAGGCCAAGTACGTGAAGTGCGTACGCGGCGCCGTGCTCGACGCGGTCGTCGACATCCGGGTCGGCTCCCCCACCTACGGGCAGTGGGAGCTGGTCCGGCTCGACGACGAGACGCACACCTCGGTCTATCTTTCCGAGGGTCTCGGACACGCCTTCCTGGCGCTGACCGATGACGCGACCGTCGTCTACCTCTGTTCCGAGGGTTATTCGCCGGGGCGGGAGCACGGCATTCATCCGCTCGATCCCGAGCTGGGGATCGAATGGCCGACGGATGTGGAACCGCTGCTTTCGGACAAGGACGCCGCTGCCCCGACGCTGGCGGAGGCTGCGGCACAGGGACTGCTGCCCCGTTATGAGGACTGCGTCGCTTATCGCTCCACACTCTGAAAGCCTATGAAGTTACTGGACGGTAGGTGTTTACTCCCCGGTCGAACCCCGGCTAGCTTCCGTGAATCGCTTAGTCGTCAGCCATCAGTGAAGGGCGCACTTTACGTGGATCGGCACGGGTTTCTCCGCCAGCTGCACAGGGTCTATCGTCCCCGTAACTACCTTGAGATTGGAGTGAACGACGGCCGCAGCCTGACGCTGTCCCGAGTGCCCACGGTCGCCGTCGACCCGGCGTTCAAGGTGACGTCCGAGGTCAGTTGCGATGTGCACATGGTCAAGGCCACGAGCGACGACTTCTTCAAGCGCAAGGACCCGTTGATCCACCTGCGCAACGGCCGCAACCCGTTCCGTGCGCTGGCCCGCCGCGATCCGCTGAACCTCCTGGGCAGCGACCCGCGGATCGAGCTGGCGTTCATCGACGGCATGCACCTCTTCGAGTTCGCGCTGCGGGACTTCATGAACGTCGAGCGGCACTCGCGCTGGTCGAGCGTGATCGTGCTGGACGACATGCTGCCCCGCAACGTCGACGAGGCGGCTCGCGACCGGCACACGGGCATGTGGACCGGCGACGTGTTCAAGGTGGCGCAGGTGCTGCGGCGCTTCCGCCCCGATCTCGAGGTGGTGGAGCTCGACACCAAGCCGACCGGTGTCGTGGCCGTCTTCGGTGCCGATCCGACCAGCACCGTGCTGAAGGACAACTACGACAAGATCATCGAGGAGTACGTCGCCGACGACCCGCAGGTCGTTCCGGAGGAGGTGCTCCTGCGCAAGAACGCCGTCCAGGGCGAGATCCTGCTCGGGGCGGACTTCTGGCCGGCCCTCGTGCGGGCCCGCAACCTGCGCCGCTCCCGTTCGGCGTTCGCGCCGATCCGCCGCAGCATCCGGGCGGTCACCGGCTGACAACGGGTTTCGTCCACCGGGCCGGGTACCGCCGGCCCGGTGGACCTCACCCGTTCAGCCCTGCGGTCCTCCCGCTTCCCGGGCGGTCCGAGGTCCGGTTTGACCCCCGCGCCGGGGCCCCGTAACCTTGACCGTCGGCGTGTCCATAGCGGCCGCCACGTCCCCGTAAACCTTTTCCTTCCGGGTACTCCGGTGTCCGGGAGAGGTCGCCCGTGCTCTTGTCCGGGCGGCTGGCCTGCGGGGATGCCGTTCTTCGAGTGAGAGTGAGATCCGCGTGTACGCCATCGTGCGCAGCGGTGGTCGCCAGCACAAGGTTGCTGTCGGCGACATCGTTGAGGTTGACAAGATTTCCACTGCCAAGGTTGGCGACACGGTCGAGCTCTCGACCCTGCTCGTTGTCGACGGCGACGCTGTGACCAGCGACCCGTGGGTTCTGGCCGGCATCAAGGTCCAGGCCGAGGTCGTGGACCACCACAAGGGCGTCAAGATCGACATCCTTCGCTACAAGAACAAGACCGGCTACCGCCGTCGTCAGGGCCACCGCCAGCAGTACACGGCGATCAAGGTCACTGAGATCCCCGCGGCTGCGAAGTAAGGGACTGAGGAGAGATGGCACACAAGAAGGGCGCATCGTCCACCCGTAACGGTCGTGACTCCAACGCTCAGCGCCTCGGCGTGAAGCGCTTCGGTGGTCAGGTCGTCAACGCGGGCGAGATCCTGGTCCGCCAGCGCGGCACCCACTTCCACCCGGGTTCGGGCGTCGGCCGTGGCGGCGACGACACGCTGTTCGCGCTGAACGCCGGTGCGGTGGAGTTCGGCACCCACCGTGGCCGCAAGGTCGTGAACATCGTTCCGGTCGCCTGAGCTCAGGCTTAGACCGAACTTTTCGCGAGGCGGACCTCACTTCCCTGGTGGGAAGGCGGGTCCGCCTTTCGCGTGTTACGCCAGTAGTACCCATGACGTTTTTGGAGGCACCGAACCATGACCACCTTCGTGGACCGCGTCGAACTGCATGTCGCCGCGGGTAACGGAGGTCACGGCTGTGCCTCCGTCCACCGGGAGAAGTTCAAGCCGCTCGGCGGTCCCGACGGCGGAAACGGCGGGCGGGGCGGCGACGTCATCCTGACCGTCGACCAGTCCGTGACCACGCTGCTCGAGTACCACCACTCCCCGCACCGCAAGGCCACCAACGGCAAGCCCGGCGAGGGCGGCAACCGCTCCGGCAAGGACGGCCAGGACTTGGTCCTGCCCGTGCCGGACGGCACCGTCGTCCTCGACAGGGCGGGCAACGTCCTCGCCGACCTCGTCGGACACGGCACCTCCTACGTCGCCGCCCAGGGCGGCCGCGGCGGCCTCGGCAACGCGGCGCTGGCCTCCGCCCGCCGCAAGGCGCCCGGCTTCGCGCTGCTCGGCGTGCCCGGCGACCTCCAGGACATCGTCCTGGAGCTCAAGACGGTCGCCGACGTGGCGCTGGTCGGCTACCCGAGCGCGGGCAAGTCCTCGCTGATCTCGGTGCTGAGCGCGGCCAAGCCGAAGATCGCCGACTACCCCTTCACCACGCTGGTCCCGAACCTGGGCGTGGTCACCGCGGGCGAGACCGTCTACACCATCGCCGACGTGCCGGGCCTGATCCCGGGCGCCAGCCAGGGCAAGGGCCTGGGTCTTGAGTTCCTGCGGCACGTGGAGCGGTGCAGTGTCCTCGTGCACGTCCTGGACACCGCCACACTGGAGTCCGACCGCGACCCGGTCTCCGACCTCGACATCATCGAGGCCGAACTCCGGGAGTACGGCGGCCTCGACAACCGTCCCCGCATCGTCGTCCTGAACAAGATCGACGTACCGGACGGCAAGGACCTCGCCGAGATGGTGCGCCCGGATCTGGAGGCGCGCGGCTACCGCGTCTTCGAGGTGTCCGCGGTCGCCCACATGGGGCTGAAGGAGCTGTCCTTCGCGCTCGCCGACCTGGTCGGCCGGGCCCGGGCCGCGAAGCCCAAGGAGGAGGCGACCCGGATCGTCATCCGGCCCAAGGCCGTGGACGACACCGGCTTCACCGTGGTCCGCGAGGAGGACGGACTGTTCCGGGTGCGCGGCGAGAAGCCGGAGCGCTGGGTGCGGCAGACCGACTTCAGCAACGACGAGGCCGTCGGCTACCTCGCCGACCGTCTCAACCGCCTCGGTGTGGAAGAGGAGTTGATGAAGGCGGGCGCCCGTTCGGGTGACGGCGTCGCCATCGGCCCCGAGGACAACGCGGTCGTCTTCGACTGGGAGCCGACCGTGATGGCCGGTGCCGAGATGCTCGGCCGACGCGGTGAGGACCACCGCTTCGAAGCACCCCGCCCCGCCGCCCAGCGCCGCCGCGACAAGCAGGCCGAGCGCGACGAGGCCGCTCAGGAGTTCGACGACTTCGAGCCCTTCTGAGCCGAGGAGCGGGTCGGGCCGTTCCGCGGCCCGGGATGAACGGCGGGCGAGCCCCGTGTGCCGGAGGACGACCGGCGCACGGGGCTCGTCGTCGTCCGCAGCGGCGTCCATGCGGGTGACGTGATCGATGACGGGCCGGCCGGCACCGCGGGCGGCCCGGCCGGCGAGCGCGGGATGCCGGTTCCGGCCACCGGCCAAGGGCGACAGGCCCGTTCACCTTCGGCCACCCCCTCCTCGGCTCAGCCGCCGCGAAGGCCCGCTGAGCTCGGCTTCGCCCACCGGAACCCAAAAGATCGTCAGTCCGCGGTGTCCTGAAGGCCGTTGTGCCGGGATCACGTTCATCATGTGATACCCGAGTCGCAACGGCTCTTCTGTTGTCTACCAATTTGTCATGCACGCGAACACCTTGGTTCAACGCACGGATCACCCCGAAGCGTGAGCTTCCGAGGTGCCCAAGAGGTCAGCGACGCGAGGGAGTTCGCCCATGTACGGAGCAGCATCACCCGGCCGACGCCGCTTTCTGACCGCCGGTGCCGCCGTGCTCGGCGCCGCCGCCTCCGCCCAGCTGTGGCTGCCGGGCACCGCGCGAGCGGCGGAGACCCCGCTGCCCGACGGGGTGTTCAGCCTCGGCGTGGCGTCCGGCGACCCGCTGCCGGACGGCATCGTGCTGTGGACGCGGCTCGCCCCCGATCCGCTGAACGGGGGAGGCATGCCCGACAGAGTGGTGCCGGTCGAATGGGAGCTCGCCGAGGACCAGCGCTTCAGAAAGGTGGTCCGCCGCGGCACCGCCCAGGCGCTGCCCACGTACGGGCACAGCGTTCACGTCGATGTGCGGGGTCTGCGCGCGGGCCGCACCTACTGGTACCGCTTCCGCGCCGACGGCCAGCTCTCGCGCACGGGCCGCACCCGTACCGCCCCCGCCCCGAGCAGCTCCGGCGGCAGCCTCCGGATCGCGCTCGCCTCCTGCCAGCACTGGCAGCACGGCTACTTCACGCCCTACGCCGACATGCTCGACCAGGACCCCGACATCGTGCTGTTCGTCGGCGACTACATCTACGAGTCGGCACCGTCGTCGACCGCTCTGCGCCGGCACGAGGGCACGGGGGAGCCGTACACCCTCGTCCAGTACCGCAACCGGTACGCCCAGTACCGCACCGACCCGGACCTCGCCGAGATGCACGCGAACGCGCCCTGGGTGGTCACCTTCGACGACCACGAGGTCGACAACGACTGGGCCGGCGAGATCCCGCAGGACCCCGCCAAGCAGCCGCACGACGCGTTCGTGGCCCGGCTGACGGCGGCCTTCCAGGCGTACTACGAGCACATGCCGGTCCGGGCCACCGCCATTCCCGACGGCCCGCACATCCAGATGTACCGGCGCCTGGAGTTCGGCCGGCTCGTCCGGCTGAACGTGCTCGACACCCGCCAGTTCCGCAGCGACCAGGTCACCAGCCAGGCCGACGCCCAGGACCCCGCGCTCACCATGCTCGGTGCCGAGCAGAAGCAGTGGCTGCTCGACGGGCTGCACGGCTCACCGGCCCGCTGGAACGTCATCGCCTCGCAGATCATGATGGCCGAGACCGACATCCTGCCCGGCGAGGGCAAGCTCTGGTACTACGACGCCTGGGACGGCTACCAGGTCGAGCGCAACGCCCTCCTGGCGGAGTTCAGGACCGTGCGCAACCCGGTCGTGCTCTCCGGCGACCGCCACTTCACGATGATCAGCGACCTCAAGGAGGACTACGCCGACCCCGGCTCCCGGGTCGTCGGCGCCGAGTTCGTCGCGACCTCCGTCTCCAGCAACGGCGACCAGGACCAGGCCGCCTTCCACGCCCAGTGGGACCCGCTCATGGCCGACAACCCGCACTGGAAGTTCATCGACGCCCACCGCGGCTACCACCTCTTCGACATCGACCGGAACGGCATCGACGCGCAGGTCCGGGCCGTGGACACGGTGGTCAGGCCCGAGGCGACGGCGAGCACGCTGGCGCAGCTGCGGGTGGAGGCGGGCAGGCCGGGGGTACGGCCCGCGTGAGCGCGGTTGCCCGAGAGGGGCCTGGTCCTCATCCCGGCCCCAGGCTCCTCTCAGGCAGCACTCAGGCACGTCTCCTACCGTCCTGCGACTATGGAGACGGACTGTACGAGAGACGACCTTCCGGTGAACGGCGTGACCGCTCCGCTGCCCGCCGGCACCCGCCTGCTGCACATCGGCCCCCACAAGACCGGCACCACCGCCGTCCAGGGCGCGCTGTTCGCGGCCAAGGACCGGCTGCCCGAGCACGGCGTCGTCTTCCCGGCGCACAGCAGACACCCCATGGAAGCCGCCCTGGCCGCGTGCGCGAGGCCCGCGATGATCGGCGACACCGCTCCCACCGAGAAGCACTGGACCCGCCTGCTGCAACAGGTGGGGGCCACCGGCGCGAAGACCTCGGTGATCAGCAGCGAGTTCTTCGCCGACGCCGAGGACGACACCACGATCGCGCGGATCGTCGAGCAGCTCGGTGGGGAGCGCGTGCACGTACTGGTCACGCTGCGGCCGCTGGTGCGGATCATGCCCTCGCAGTGGCAGCAGTACGTGCAGAACGGGCTGCGCATGGGCTACGAGGACTGGCTCGCCCACATGCTGAGGAAGGCGCCGTACGAGCAGCCCAACCCGAGCTTCTGGCGCCGCCACCGGCACGACCGGCTCGTGCGGCGCTGGGCCCGGGCGGTCGGTCCTGAGCGGATCACCGTCGTCGTGGTCGACGACCGGGACCGCGGTGGTCTGCTGCGCACTTTCGAACAGCTCCTCGGGCTTCCCGAGAATCTCCTCCAGCCTGTTCCGGACGCCGCGAATCGTTCTCTTACTCTCGCCGAGACCGAAATGCTGCGGAATCTTAACAAGGAATTCCGCGGCAATGGACTGCCGGACGAGTTGTATTCCAAGCTCGTCCGCAACGGCGCCGTCATGCATATGAAGAACGCGTGCAGCCCCTCGCCCGAGGACGTGAAGATCCTCACTCCGGAGTGGGCCGTGCAGGCCGCCGCCGGGATCGGTGCCGAGATGGCCCGGAACATCGCGGACGCGGGCGTGCGGATCGTCGGTGACCCGGATCTCCTCTCCGCCGTGCCGAAGGCGCCCGTACCGGCCGGGATCCCCGCCCCGCGCCTCTCCCCGGAGGCGGCGGCCCGGGCGCTGTACGGGGCGCTGGCGGCGGCGGCCGACGCCCCGGTGCGGCACACCTCACCCGCCAAGGCGCGTACGGTGCACCAGACGTCGTCGAAGGAACTCCTGCGGGTACTCGGTCACCGGTGTCTGAAGAAGCTGCGCCGGCGCTGAACTCCCGCACGGTCACCGTTACCGGCAGTGCAAGATGAATGACAGGTGGCGCGTACATTTGCGGCGGACGGCGGTCACCTTGCACTGCGGTAACCGCAAGTGGGACCATTTCCCCGTTCCCTGTCGCCCCGAGGTAGGTCTTCTGTGTCCCAGCACATCGCCAAGCCCCGTACCACCGCAGTGATCCTGGCCGGTGGCACCGGTCAGCGCGTGGGTCTCTCGATCCCCAAGCAGCTGCTGAAGATCGCCGGCAAGGCAGTCATCGAGCACACCCTGACCACCTTCGAGAAGGCCGACTCCGTCGACGACATCATCGTCCTGATGGCGCCGGGTTACGTTCCGGACATAGAGAAGATCGTCGCCAAGGCCGGGTTCACGAAGGTCAAGAAGATCATCGAGGGTGGCTCCACCCGGAACGAGACCACCGAGCGCGCCATCGCGGCCCTCGGCGAGGACCTGGCCGAGGGCGAGGACCTCAACGTCCTGTTCCACGACGCCGTCCGTCCGCTGCTGTCGCGGCGCGTCATCGACGACTGCGTGGTCGCCCTGGAGCGCTACCAGGCCGTCGACGTCGCCATCCCGTCCGCGGACACCATCATCGTCACGCGCAAGCACGGCGAGGACGGCGAGTTCATCACCGAGATCCCGGACCGCTCCCGGCTGCGCCGCGGCCAGACCCCGCAGGCCTTCAAGCTGTCCACCATCAAGCGCGCCTACGAGGTCGCCGCCGGGGACCCCAACTTCCAGGCCACGGACGACTGTTCGGTCGTGCTCAAGTACCTGCCGGACGTGCCGATCCACGTCGTCGCGGGTGACGAGTACAACATGAAGGTCACCCAGCCCGTCGACGTCTTCATCGCCGACAAGCTCTTCCAGCTCGCCTCGACGGCCGCGCCCGAGCAGGTCGGCGACGAGGCCTACCGCGAGCTGCTCACCGGCAAGACCATCGTCGTCTTCGGCGGCTCCTACGGCATCGGCAAGGACATCGGTGAACTCGCCGAGTCCTACGGCGCCAAGGTGTACGCGCTGGGCCGCTCCACCACCGGCACCCACGTGGAGAACCCGGAGGAGGTCGACGACGCGCTGTCCAAGGCGTACGCCGAGACCGGGCGCATCGACTACGTCGTGAACACCGCGGGTGTACTGCGCATCGGCAAGCTCGCCGAGACCGACAACGCCACCATCGAGGAGGCGCTGAAGGTCAACTACCTGGCCCCGGTGCAGATCGCGCGGTCGAGCTACAAGTACCTCGCGGAGACCAAGGGCCAGCTGCTGCTGTACACCTCCAGCAGCTACACCCGCGGCCGCGCCGAGTACAGCCTGTACTCCTCCACCAAGGCGGCGATGGTCAACCTGACGCAGGCCCTGTCCGACGAATGGGCGGCTGACGGCGTCCGGGTGAACTGCATCAACCCCGAGCGCACCGCCACGCCCATGCGCAGCAAGGCCTTCGGCCAAGAGCCCGCGGGCAGCCTGCTGTCCTCCGAGGCGGTGGCCCGTACCTCGCTCGACGTGCTGCTCTCCGAGCTGACCGGCCACGTCATCGACGTGCGGCAGCAGGACCCGACGGCCTCCGCGGGGCAGGCGTCCGGCTTCGAGCAGGCGCTGGCGAGTGTCCTGGACCGTCAGGACGGCGTGGCATAATCAAGGCAAATAGACTCTCGTAATTCAGGCCTCTGTGGCTGCCCGTTCATGGTGCATTCGCAGGGGCCTGAATCCGTAAACAACCGGCATCCCTCCCAGAGCAGGTTTTCAGTGATAAGCACCGCTATTCGCGTCGCCCGGGTGGGCAGCGCGGCCGAACTGGCCGCGGCGGTCCTCATGCTGGCGGGCTTCCCCGCCATAATGGTGGCCGCGCTCGCTCCGAGCGTCCCAGCCTTCGCGGCCGCGACGGCCGTCACGTACCTTGCGGACCACTATCTGCACCGCCAGGGCAGTTATCTGATCAACCGCCTCAGCAAGGTGCGCGCCGGGCTGTCGATCCGCTTCCTGATCAGACAGCTCCTGCTGATCCTGCTGCTGGCCCGGCTCGACCTCTCCAACAACCTGATCTTCTACGGGGCCACCGCCTGCTTCATCGCGTTCTACGGCCTCCAGGCCCCGCACGGCGCGCTGGTCACCCTGATCCGCAACCGCCGCCGGCTCCCGGTCGCCACCCGCAACGTGGACCTGGCCTCCCGCATCCGCATCCCGGACGCGCCGCCGATGGTCCTGCTGAACCGGTCCGCCGAGAAGATGCTCCACCTCGACCTCGCGGCCGTGGTCGGCGTACTCGTCGCCGCCGGGATGGACTCCACGCTGCCGGGCTTCATCGGCATCGGCGTGACGATAGTCCTGGGCTCCCTGTACGTCCTCGCACTGATGCCGTACGTCAGCAAGGGGAAGATCCCGCCGAGCGCCGACGAGGTACTCGCCAAGGTCGACGACTGGCTGCGCGACTACAAGCCGGAGACGGTGCTCTACTTCTCCGGCTCCAAGGACTCCGCCTACCAGGTCAACATGTGGCTGGAGACCATGGAGCAGCTGGAGTCCCGGCCGCTGATCATCCTGCGTGAGCGGGTCATCCTGCAGAACCTCGCGCCCACCACGGTCCCCGTCATCTGCGTGCCCGGAGGGGTGCACCTGATGAACATGGACCTGTCCTCGGTGCGGGTCGCGCTGTACGCGGCCAATGTCGGCAAGAACATCCACCTGCTGCGCGTGCCGACCATGAAGCACGTCTTCATCGGCCACGGCGACAGCGACAAGCTGGCGAGCGTCAACCCGTTCAGCAAGGCCTACGACGAGGTGTGGGTGGCCGGCCGGGCCGGCCGCGACCGCTACGCCATCGCCGACGTCGGCGTCCGCGACGAGGACATCGTCGAGGTGGGCCGCCCGCAGCTCGCGCCGATCCAGAACTGGCAGGGCGTGCCCGACGGACGGATCCCCACCGTCCTCTACGCGCCCACCTGGGAGGGCTGGGACGGCAACCCGGGCAACACCTCGCTGATGCTGGCCGGCGAGAACATCGTGAAGAAGCTGCTGAAGGCCGACCCGCCGGTCCGCGTCCTCTACAAGCCGCACCCCTTCACCGGCACGGTCCTGCCCAAGGCGGGTGCCGCGCACCAGAAGGTCAGCGCGCTGATCGAGAAGGCCACCGCCGAGCGCGCCGCCGACCCCCGGTTCCAGGCCGAGGCGAGCGCGTCGGCCGCGGCCAGGGCCGAGCTCGCCCGCATCGAGGCGCGGCTGGCCGTCCTGGCCGGCAGCGGCACCGAGAAGGGCGACGAGGCCGAGGCCACCCGTGACGGCGTGGTCGACGTGGCCAGGTACGAGGAGATCGCCCGGCTGCGCGGCGAGTGGAACGACGCCTATTGGCGCTCCTTCCCGGTGTGGGAGCACCGGGTGATCACGGGCGCCGAGCCCCGACTGTACGACTGCTTCAACGTCTCCGACGCGATGGTCTCCGACATCTCCAGCGTGGTCTCCGACTTCATCGCGAGCGGCAAGCCGTACGCGGTCACGGACTCCGCCGAGCTCGGCGAGGAGGAGTTCAAGCGGCAGAACACCGCGGTGCGGGCCGCCACGATCCTGTCCAACAAGGCCACCGAGCTGGGCGGACTGCTCGACGCGGTCCGTGACCCGGCGGCCGACCCGCTGGCCGAGGACCGGGTGGAGCTCAAGCAGTACCTGCTCGGACCGGACGAGCCCACCTCCATGGAGCAGTTCAACACCGCGGTGGCGAACCTCGCGATCAAGGCCGAGGCGCGCAACGTCGGCCAGGAGTCACGGGCGGCGGCCTCCGCGGCGGAGGCCACGACCAAGGCCTGACCTCCCTTGCGTAAAGAAAGGGCCCGGTTTCGGGGGTGATCCCCGAAACCGGGCCCTTGCTGCGTATGTCACCAGTACCGGAGAGCAACCCTTCCTCCCGGCCCGCCGTCTAGGGGATTGCCCCCGAGCGGACCTGGGGGAAACAGACCGTGACTGGGGGAGAAGTGACCGTTGCGCAGCCTGATGTGACCGTGGTCATCGGGGCGTACGAGGCGATGCCGTATCTGGTCGACTGCCTGGCCTCCGTCGAGGCCCAGACGATCGGCCCGGCGCGCATCGAGGTCGTCGCGGTCGACGACGGCTCGGCGGACGGCACCGGGGAGTACCTGGAGCAGTTCGCCGCCCGCACGTCCCTCGACGTCACCGTGATCCGCCAGAGCAACTCCGGCGGCCCCAGCGGCCCGCGCAACGTCGGTCTCGGCAAGGCGACCGGGCGGTACGTCTTCTTCCTCGACGCCGACGACCGGCTCGGCCCCGAGGCCCTGGAGCGGATGGTCGCGATGGCCGACCGCAACGGCACGGACGTGGTCCTCGGCCGGGTCGAGGGCGTCAACCGCAAGCCGCCGACCTCGATGTGGGAGCGGACCCTGGAGCGCACCGACGTCTTCTCCTCCAACATCAAGTTCACGCTGAGCGCGCAGAAGCTGTTCCGCCGTGCCCTCCTCGAACGGCACAGCATGCGCTTCGACGAGTCCCTGTGGACCGGCGAGGACGCGCTGTTCACCATGGAGGCCTATCTGCGGGCCGACGGCGTCTCCGTCATCGCCGACCACACCTGCTACTACCTGGTGGGCCGCGAGGACGGCAAGCACGTCACGAAGACCGGCAGCCACACCCTGCGCTTCGACTCCGCGCGCGCCCTGATGAACCTGATCGCCGACATGGTCCCGGCGGGCGCCAGACGTGACGTGCTGATGGTCCGCCCCTTCCTCGTCACGCTGCTCCCGCAGTTCGGCCCGAAGTTCCTGAAGGACAGCGAGGCGGTCCGCCAGGAGAAGCTGGCCCTGGCGAAGCCGCTGGTGGACGCCTACTGGACCGGCGAGGTGGCCCACCGCCTCCGCGTCCACGAGCGTCTGCGGCTCCAGCTGGTGGCGATGGGCCGTCCGGATCTCCTGGTGGAGGTCCTGGAGTTCATACGGGCGAAGGAGATCCCGGAGGCGGTGCTGGAGAAGGGCGGCCGCCGGGTGTACTTCGCCTACCCGTTCTTCCGCGATCCGTCGGCCGGCCTGCCCGACTCCGTCTACCTGGCCGAGCCGCGCGAGGCCCGGCAGGTCCCGGGCTACCGCGAGGTCCGCGCCGACCAGTTGCTGCGCCGGGCGGTCCGCAAGGCGCGCAGGGTGCTCATCCCGGCAGCGTGAGCGTCCCGGAGGCGCACACCGTCTCCTCCTCCCGCCGCTGCCCCGGCAGCCGGCGCTCCCTGGCCGCCGCGCACAACGCCCGAACGGCCATGTCGAACCGTTCCTGCGAGGTCGGCTCGTCCGGCCCCAGCAACCGCCGCTTCAGCTCGGCGCGGGCGCCCGCGAGCGCGTCCCGCTCCGGATGCCGCACCGCGTCCAGCAGGGCGGGCACCCCCACCGCGTCCGGCGTCAGCACGGTGGCCGCCCCCGCCGTGGGGAAGGCCGCACGGAACGCGGCCTCGCCCAGACCGCTGGTGTTCGCCACCGCGTACGGCTTCCCGCTGGCCAGGAAGTCGCTGACCACGCTGGACACATCGCTGATCAGCAGGTCGGCCCGGTTGAAGCAGGCGTACAGCGTGGGCCTGACATCGGTCACGACCTGGTGCTCCCACTCCGGCAGCGAGGCCCAGTACGCCCGCTCCCAGGCGGCCGTCGCCCGGGCCACCGCCTCCGCGCGGCCCGGCTCCGGCGCGCACTGCAGCAGCATCCGCTCGGCCGAGTCGGCGGCGGTCCGGAAGGACGCGGTGGTCAGCCGGTCCAACTCCCTCGTCCTGCGGGGCAGTTCCCCGTCGTCGGCCGGCCGCTCACCGGTCCGCTCCCGGTTCGCCGCCCGTACCAGCTCACGGATCCTGCGGTCCGCCGCGCCCGCCCGCGGGTCCACCGACCCGGTCAGCGGATGCGGCTTGTACAGCAGCCGCACCCCCGGATCCGCCAGCAGCGCCCGCACGATGTTCTCGCCCGCCTCGATCACCGAGGTGTTGCCGGGGTTGCCGTCCCAGCCCTCCCAGGTCGGGGCGTACAGCACCGTCGTGTACGGCCCGGCCGGCGGGCCCTCGTACGGCCGCACGGCGTCCAGCTGGGGGCGGCCGATCTCCACCACGTCCTTGTCCTCGACGCCGACCTGGGCCGCCGCGTACCGCTCGCGGGCCGCGGGACCGGCCACCCACACCTCGTCGTAGGCCTTCGCGTACGGGTTGCAGGAGGACAGCTTGTCGCTCTCGCCGTGGTTGACGAAGGTGTGCTTGATCGTCGGGATGCGCAGGACCTGGGAGGTCTTGCCGGAGTTCGAGGGGTGGATGAGGACCTGGAGCGTGGACTGCTCCAGGCGCAGCAGCGTGGAGACCTTGGGCAGGCAGACGATCGGCACGTCGGTCGCGGCGATCTTCTGCATCATGAACCGCTCGCGCAGGACGATGACCGGCCTGCCGTCGAGCTTCGCGAGCGGCTCCAGCCACATGTTGGCCTGGTAGGCGGAGGAGACCCCGCCGGAGAAGTACAGGCCGACGGTCGGCCGGTACTCGGCGAGCCAGGCGTCGAACCAGTCCAGCACCTCCTGCTCGCCCGCCGGACGACGGCTCGGCAGCAGTCGTAGGAGAAGGTCCGCGAGGCCCACGAGGGCGAGCCCGAGGGACACCGCGATGCCGAAGGCCGCGCACCGAGGCTCACCGGTGGCCGCCGTGACCAGCAGGCCCGTGGTGGCGGGCAGGCCGTGCACCAGCAGGCGGGGGCCGGGGCGGCGCAGCAGGGCGGGCGGGGCCGGGGTCAGACGGAGCGCGGAGGCGTCGATGTTGCGGGTGACCACCGGCAGGGTGCGGGTGCGGCGGACCAGCACGGAGGCCGCCTGGATCGCGCAGTGCAGCGCGTAGAAGGCGAGCAGACCGGCCACCAGCACGGTGTACGCCGTCTCCTCGTCCTCCGGGGTCAGCCGCAGCAGGCCGAAGACCAGCAGCAGGTCGCGCAGCACGTGCCGCACGGTGATGTCCGCGTGGGACTTGGCGAACAGCGACACCATGCCGCGCTGCCAGCGGTGCAGGACGCCCTCCACCGCCAGGGAGGCGGCCGTCGCGGCGAGCAGCAGCGGGACGTGCGGACGCAGGGCCGCGGCGGCCTGGGCGACGACGGCGGCTGCCAGGACGGCGGCGACGAGCGCTCTCGTCGCGGTCTGCCGGCCCGGCAGCCGCAGCGCGGACCGGAGGTGGGGGAGGCGTTTTCGCACGGGGGACACTCCAAGGTCGTCGCGAGACGGACGCCTTGGTTAACGCGTGGCGACCTCCGGACGACACGCGCGTGTCCCCGGGCTTCCGCGGCGGGAAGGTGCTATGCGCGAGGTGCGGTCGGGCCGGCGGGTCCGGGGACTGGACGGACGCGCGTCACAGGGTCCCCTTCGCGTACATTGCGGACGAGGTACCCACACGTGGCGCGAGGGGACAGGACACAAGGTGGCAGGGGCAAGGCAGGCCGTGGGCGAGGCCCGCAGGATCGTCGTCAAGGTCGGTTCCTCGTCGCTGACCACAGCCGCCGGCGGCCTCGACGCCGACCGGGTCGACGCGCTGGTGGACGTCCTCGCCAAGAGCCGCAGCGGCGGGGAGCGCGAGCTCGTCCTCGTCTCCTCCGGGGCCATCGCCGCCGGACTCGCCCCGCTGGGCCTGCGGCGCCGCCCGCGCGACCTCGCCCGCCAGCAGGCCGCCGCCAGCGTCGGCCAGGGACTGCTCGTCGCCCGCTACACCGCCTCCTTCGCCCGCTACGGGGTCCGCGTCGGCCAGGTGCTGCTGACCAGCGACGACATGAGCCGCCGCGCCCACCACCGCAACGCCTCCCGCACCCTCGACAAGCTCCTGGCGATGGGCGCGTTCCCGATCGTCAACGAGAACGACACCGTCGCCACCGACGAGATCCGCTTCGGCGACAACGACCGGCTCGCCGCCCTGGTGGCCCACCTGGTCCACGCCGACCTGCTGGTCCTGCTCTCCGACGTGGACGGGGTGTACGACGGCGACCCGAGCAGGCCGGGGACCTCGCGGATAGCCGAGGTGCACGGGCCGGCGGACCTGGCCGGAGTGGAGATCGGCAGTACCGGGAAGGCCGGGGTCGGCACCGGAGGCATGGCCACCAAGATCGAGGCGGCCTCGATCGCCGCGGCGGCCGGTGTCCCAGTGGTCCTGACCAGCGCGGTGCACGCGGCCGACGCCCTGTCCGGCGGGGACACCGGGACGTACTTCCACGTCACCGGCAAACGCTCCGCCGACCGCCTGCTGTGGCTCCAGCACGCGTCCACCCCGCAGGGCTCGCTGACCCTGGACGACGGCGCGGTCAGTGCGGTCGTCGACCGCCGCAAGTCGCTGCTGCCGGCCGGGATCGCCTCCGTCGAGGGCGAGTTCGTCGCGGGTGACCCCGTCGAGCTGCGGGACGGCAGCGGGCACGCCGTGGCGCGCGGGCTCGTCAACTTCGACGCCAAGGAGATCCCGCGGCTGATCGGCCGCTCCACCCGGGAGCTGGCGCGCGAGCTGGGCCCGGCCTACGAGCGCGAGGTCGTCCACCGGGACGATCTGGTGATCCTGCACCCCTGAGCGCCGCCCGGCGACCCACCGGGCACGGCGTGCCCGAAAACGGGGTGAACGCCCTGCCAAGAGAGTCGCCCTGAGGTGGACGTTCCGCAAAACCGCCCCACAAGCCCTTGCGGCCTGCTCAACTTTGTCCCAGGGACACATTCCGCCCGGCCCTTGGGGCCGACCTGTGCATGAAGGAGGCCGTC
Source organism: Streptomyces sp. SAI-135 (assembly GCF_029893805.1). NCBI lineage: Bacteria > Bacillati > Actinomycetota > Actinomycetes > Kitasatosporales > Streptomycetaceae > Streptomyces > Streptomyces sp. SAI-135. The sequence goes on along the minus strand of NZ_JARXYP010000002.1, from coordinate 3,304,395 downwards.
GTGAGACGAGTGCGCCCTGGGGCGGCGGCGTCCCGCACAGGTGCGGCCCCGTCCTCGGCCGCGGGCGAGGCGGGTGCGTCGGCCACGCGGGCGGCGGGTGAGGAGCGGGCCCTGACGAGCGTCTCGGCCGGTGAGGAGAGGGCTCTGACGAGCGTCGCGGCCGGCGACCGGTACCAGGCGGAGGAGCCCCGGGACCTGCCGCGGCTGTGGCACGTCACCCTCAGCGTCTCCGGCGAGGAGGCCCCGCTGAAGGAGGTCCGGCGGGCCCTCGAACAGCTCGCCCACGACCACCCCTTCCTGCTGACCAGCCGCTACGCCAACGACCACGCGGAGATCCGGTACTGGGAGGAGGCCCGCGACCTGCACGACGCGGCCGCCGTCGCCCTGCGCCTGTGGGGCGAGCACCGGCAGACCGCGGGACTGCCGCCCTGGGAGATCGTCGGCCTGGAGGTCATCGACCGCCAGACGTACCACCAGCGCATCGCCGAGGGGTACGGCCCGGCACCGGCCTCACCCGTCGGCGTGCACCCCTACTGAGGACGTCACCGTCGGCTTTGCGAGGTCTGGGGGTTCTGCGGGACTTGTCTCGGGGTGTGGAATGCGCGGTGAACCGCGCGGCGGGGCGCACTACCCTTCCCCTATGACCTCGCTCTCGCCGTACGACTCCATGACCCCGGTCACCCAGGCCGCCTACCGGGCCAAGGCCGCCGCCGCCGACCTCGCCCCGCTGCCGAGGGCCGAGAAGGACGACGCGCTGCTCGCCATCGCGGACGCCCTGGAGGTCCGCACGAGCGAGATCGTCGAGGCCAACGCCAAGGACGTCGCCAAGGCCCGCGAGGCCGGCACCAGTGAGTCGATCATCGACCGGTTGACGCTCACCCCGGAGCGGGTGCGGGCCATCGCCTCCGACGTCCGGGACGTCGTGGCGCTGCCCGACCCGGTCGGCGAGGTCGTGCGCGGCTCGACCCTGCCCAACGGCATCGACCTGCGCCAGGTCCGCGTCCCGCTCGGCGTGGTCGGCATCATCTACGAGGCCCGCCCGAACGTCACGGTCGACGCCGCCGCCCTGTGCCTGAAGTCCGGCAACGCCGTCCTGCTGCGCGGCTCGGCCTCCGCCTACGAGTCGAACAGCGCCCTCGTACGGGTCCTGCGCGACGCCGTGGGCGGTGCCGGACTGCCCGCCGACGCCGTCCAGCTCGTGCCCGGCGAGTCCCGCGAGAGCGTGCGCGAGCTGATGCGCGCCCGTGGCCTGGTCGACGTGCTCATCCCGCGCGGCGGCGCCTCGCTGATCCAGACCGTCGTCACGGAGTCGATCGTCCCCGTCATCGAGACCGGCACCGGCAACTGCCACGTCTACGTCGACGCCCACGCCGACCTCGACATGGCGATCGACATCCTGATCAACTCCAAGGCCCAGCGGCCCAGCGTCTGCAACGCCGCCGAGACCCTCCTGGTCCACCAGGACATCGCCCCCGAGTTCCTGCCGCGGGCCCTGGACGCCCTCGCCGAGGCCGGCGTGACCGTCCACGCCGACCAGCGGGTGCTGGCCTACGCGAAGGACACCAAGGCGACCGTCGTCGAGGCCACGCCGGAGGACTGGGACACCGAGTACCTCTCCTACGACATCGCCGCCGCCGTCGTCGACTCGCTCGACAAGGCCGTCGAGCACATCCGGCTGTGGACCTCCGGCCACACCGAGGCCATCGTCACCACCTCCCAGCAGGCGGCCCGCCGCTTCACCCAGCTGGTCGACTCCACGACCGTCGCGGTCAACGCCTCCACCCGGTTCACCGACGGCGGCCAGTTCGGCTTCGGCGCGGAGATCGGCATCTCCACCCAGAAGCTGCACGCGCGCGGTCCGATGGGCCTGCCGGAGCTCACCAGCACCAAGTACATCGTCACCGGCGACGGCCACATCCGCCGCTGACGGCCGCCGCGGCCCGCCCACGAGAGGTGTCTCAGCAGGCGGATGAATTTCCATACCGTCTGCCCAAATTGACCCCCCAGGTCTACTCTGGATCCGTGCCGGAGGACGTGGGGGGCACGCCGTTCCCTGACGGCTGGGAGCCCGACGACGACCACGACCGCGGGGTGTCGGACGAAGAGTTCGCCTCCGTGGTCTTCGACGAGGCCTTCGTACAGGCGGCCGTGGTGCACGAGCCGACCGCCGTCGAGCGCCTCCTGGCCGCGGCCCAGGCGAGAGCGGAGGCCTCCGAGGCCGAGGCCCGCCGCGCCCGCCCCAGAACCGAGCGGTACGACGACGGCTACGGACCCCGCGGTTTCGGCCATGATCCCGACCTCGACGACCTGGACGACACCGAGATCCTCGAAGGGCGCTACGGCGCGCCGGGGACGTACGGCAAACAGGTCCGCTGGCACCGCCCCGTCGCCTGGATGCTCGCCCTCGTCATGGGCGTCGGCATGGTCGCGCTGGCCTTCACCGCGGTCTACCGGGGTGCCTCCTCGGGCAGCCGCGACCGGGTTCCGCCGCCCGCCTCGACCGGTCTGGAGCAGGGGAGCACGGTGACGCCCTCGGCGTCCGCCGACTACTCCCAGCCAGCCGTCTCCGCGGTCCCGCGGACGCCCTGACAATCCTGGTGAGAACCTGTCAGAACTTGTCGCACAGCGGGGCGTTTACCTGAGCTCCCCGAGACCTACTCTGAAGATATGGGAGGGCCGGCAGACCCACCCGAGGGGACTCCCGAGGGCGGCCCCGTGGGTGGTGAGGACGAGTACCGATCCGTCGTCTTCGACGAGTCGTTCGTCCGCGCTGCCCGCCTCCAGGAGTACTCGGCGCGGGAGCGCATGACCGACCACGCCCCCGCCGTCCGCCGCCGCCCGCCACTGCGCCGGGGACTGTCCCGGCAGGCGCTGATCCTGGTCCTGCTGATCGCCGTCGCCTTCGGCACCGCGATCTACATGGGCGTACGGCACCCCTACCAGACCTCCGCGGTCCCGCAGCCCGTCGAACCGCTGCGGATGACCGTCATCCCGCTGGCCCCCCAGGGCAAGGTCCCGGGGCACGCCGACGCCGAGTACCTGTACGCGCACAGCCCCGCCGCGCAGTACCGCGTCGGCGCCGAGGGCATCCCGCTGCCGGCCTCCCGCCGCACCGCGCACTTCTCCGACAGCCAGGTCGTGTCCGCGCTGAGCACCGCCAAGGACTACATCGTGCGGTCCTCCCTCGACCCGGACGTCCTCACCGGCCAACAGGTGCGAGCCGTGCGGGTGCTCCTCGACACGGACCAGCTCGATCAGTTCGACCAGAGCTTCGCCCGTCCCGCCGCGGACGGGCGGCACGCGCCGACCGGATGGCTGGTGCGCTTCGACCCCGCCCAGGCGCGGCTGGCGGACGGCAGGATCCGGGTGCAGGGGAGTCTCCAGGCGGCCGAGACCGACTCGGCGACGCTGGAGGTGACGGCGGACCACACGTTCGTGTACGCGCTGCGGGCGGCGGGGGCCGACGCCTCGGCGCAGACCTCGCTGTTCACCGTCCGCCGTGAGCTGCACTTCCGGTTCGACCGGGACGACCTGCGGATGCACACGGCCCAGCTGGTCGTCTCGTACGTCCAGGCCGGGCCGCTGTCCTGCGCGGAGGACTCCACGAACAGGCTGCACCCGCTGCTGGCCGGCCAGACCGCGAAGACCGGCGGCCCGGCGGGCACGGACCCCTACGCCACCGGCAGTGCGACGGCGCTGTGCGGGTCACTGGCTACGAGTGCGCAGCCGCGGGTGTGAGGGTGCCCTGCCGTGCCCTGTCAGGGAGCGTGAGGTGAGCCGTCGTGGCGTGTGGGGCGTGTGGGGCGTGTTGTCGGTCTGATGTGCGCTGACGGTGGTGTGACGCGCACTGTTCGGCATCGTGGCGCGAGCCGTCGGGGGGCGGGGTGTGTGTGGTCGGGGAGGGGCTGACGTGCCCTGCCGGGGGCGTGAGGTGGGCTGTCGGAGGTCTGCCGCGCTCTGCCGAGCGGGTGGCGCGTGCAGTCGGGGCGTCATGCCTCTGTCGTGAGTGTGGCGCGCTGCCGGGGGCGTGAGGAGAGCAGTCATGGGGGGTGCGCGTGCAGACGGAGGCTGACGCGAGCAGTCGTAGACGTGGTGTGCCCTTGCCGGGCGCGTGACGAGCGCCGTCGCGCGGTGGGGCGCGTGCCCCATGGGGGGCTGACGCGGCAGTCGTAGGGGTGCCATGCCCTGCCGGGGCGTGATCAGAGGCGTCGCGGGGTGTGGCCTGTGCTGTCGGAGGTCTGACCTGCGGTGACGGAGGTCTGACCTGCGGTGACGGTGGGGCGTGTGCAGCCGTGGCGGGTGCTGTCGGCGGCCTGACGTGCCCGGCCGGGATCGGGTGGGGGCGGCGGAGAGGGCGTTGCCCGGTCCGCTGCCCGGTGGCCGGCCGGGGAGGGCCAGGGGGCCCCGGGGGTCAGCCGCCCTCGTTGTTGCGCGGTGTGTCCGTCGGGGGCTCGTCCTCGCGGGGGGCCGAGTTCGAGAAGCCGCCGAAGCCCCTGCGTACCCGGCCGCCCAGGTCGCCCGCGCCGCCCGCGATGTCGCTGACCAGCTTCATCAGCGGGTCCTTGGAGCTCTTGACGTTGGTCGCGTAGCTCGCCGCCGACTCGCGGAAGGAGTCCGTGACCGAGGTGTCCTTGTCCTCGCTGCGGCGCGGGTAGTGGCCGTCCATGATCCGCTGGTGGTCGCGGGACTCGGCCCACTTCTTCAGCTCGGCCGCCCGCACGGTGGTGAACGGGTGGGAGCGCGGCAGGACGTTGAGGATCTTCAGCACGGAGTCGCGCAGGTCGCCGCCGGCCTCGTACTCCTCGGCCTGCTTCAGGAACGCGTCGACGTTCATCTCGTGCAGATGGTGGCCGCCCGCCAGCTTCATCAGACCGCGCATCGAGGCCCGCAGGTCCTGGCCGACCAGCAGGCCCGCCCGGTCCGCCGACAGCTCCGACTTGCGGAACCACTCACGCAGCGCGGTCACGATCGCCATGATCGCGATGTTGCCCAGCGGGATCCACGCCACCCTGAGGGCGAGGCTGGTCAGGAACAGCAGGATGGTCCGGTAGACCGAGTGGCCGGACAGGGCGTGACCCACCTCGTGGCCGACGACCGCCCGCATCTCCTCCTCGTCGAGCAGGTCGACCAGACCCGTGGTGACGACGATGATCGGCTCGTCCAGGCCGATGCACATCGCGTTCGGCTGCGGGTCCTGGTTGACGTACATCGGCGGGACCTTCTCCAGGTCCAGGATGTAACACGCGTCCCGCAGCATGTCGTTGAGGTACGCGAACTGCTGGTCGGAGACGCGCACCGAGTCGGACAGGAACAGCAGCCGCAGGCTCCGCTCGGGGAGCAGACCGCTGAGCGCCTTGAACACCGTGTCGAAACCGCTCAGCTTGCGCAGCGCCACCAGGGCGGAGCGGTCGGCGGGGTGCTCGTACGCACGCGAGGAGATACCCGGGAAACGCCTGCGCTGCCTGCTCGGCACGTTCTCGTGTCCGTTGTTGTGGTGGCCGTCGTCGGACATGTCTTCCCCCATGTGCGTCTTTGGCGGTGCCGTCTGTGGCTGTGCCTCTTCGACCGCTGTGATCCTTTGCGGACCCTTGTGCGGCCCTTTGCGCCCCCGAAGCAGAGCCCAGCCTAGGCGGAGATAGCGTGGACGGGCAGTACAGCGAAGGAGTCCACGTCATGGAGCACACCCGGGCCGCCTGGCTCACCGAGGCCGCGAGCGCCGCCGAGCAGCAAGGGGCCGGAAATCTGCTCCGGGTGGTACTGGTCGTGATGTTCGTGGGCTGTGCGTTCACCGCGTGGTTCCTGCTGCGGGGGTACAAGCGGAAGGACGACTGACGGAGGGCGAAGGTTCCCCGCCGTCCCCCAACGGTGGAGTCGGCGTGATCGCCCTCACCGCGCCCGCTTACGATGGGCCGACACTCTGTCCCGCCCACCGGATAGGTCCTGACGAAGATGAGCTTCCACAGCACCGCTGCCCAGTTGGTCACCCTTGCCGCCGAGGGCGAGGAGCACGGCGGCAACCACGAGAGTCTCGACCCTCTGGTCACCGGCGGCGCCGCCTTCATCATCCTGCTGCTCCTGCTGTGGATCACCACCCGTTTCAACCGCGACCGCTGAGTCCCCGGGTGCCCGAAGCGGGGCATTCCGGGCCCCCGTCGGCCGGAGCCCTCAGGACGGGCCGGTAGGGTCTGCACGCATGGGAGAGCAGGACATGCCTACCGGCCCGGGCAACGCCCCGTCGAGCCCCGGCAAGCGCCGACTCGGCGTCATGGGCGGAACGTTCGACCCGATCCACCACGGGCACCTCGTGGCGGCCAGCGAGGTCGCCGCGCAGTTCCACCTGGACGAGGTGGTGTTCGTGCCGACGGGCCAGCCGTGGCAGAAGACCCACCGCAAGGTTTCCCCGGCCGAGGACCGCTATCTGATGACGGTCATCGCGACCGCCGAGAACCCGCAGTTCTCGGTCAGTCGCATCGACATCGACCGCGGTGGCGCGACCTACACCACCGACACCCTGCGCGACCTCAAGGCCCTCAACCCCGACACCGACCTCTTCTTCATCACGGGCGCCGACGCCCTCGGCCAGATCCTGACCTGGCGGGACACGGAAGAGCTGTTCGCCCTGGCGCACTTCATCGGGGTCACCCGGCCCGGCCACACCCTGGCCGACCCCGGGCTCCCCGAGGGCGGTGTCTCGCTCGTCGAGGTCCCCGCCCTGGCCATCTCCTCCACCGACTGCCGGGCGAGAGTCGCCAAGGGCGACCCCGTCTGGTATCTGGTGCCGGACGGCGTCGTGCGTTATATCGACAAGCGCGAGCTGTACCGCGGCGAGTGAGCCGAGAGGGGCACCGGTGAACGACCGATACGACGCGGGCTACGGCGACGACCAGGGCAACCAGTACGCGCTGGTCGGCTACGACGAGTACGGCCGGCCGGTGTACCAGCAGGTCCAGTCGCACCAGGCCCCGCAGCAGCAGTACGACCCCTACGCCCAGCAGGGCTACGGCTACGACCCGTACGCCACGGGCACCCAGCAGGCCGCGCCGTACGACACGGGCGCCCAGAATCCCGTACCGCCGCCCTACGACCCCTACGGCGCCGACGGCACCGGCCGGCAGGCGCCCGTGCCGCCCTACGACCCCTACGGCCGGGCCGCCGCGAGCGGTCAGCAGCCCCGGGTCGCCGAGCAGACCGCGTACATCCCGCAGCAGGGCGGGCCGACCGGAGGGACCCAGGCCGGTCAGGAGTACGCCGCCGGCTCTCAGCAGGCCCGCGCGGAGGCCGCCGACGGGGACGAACGGCAGTACCACACCGCGCAGTTCGCGTTCGTCGAGGAGCCCGACAGCGACTCCGAGGACGTCATCGACTGGCTCAACTTCACCGAGAACCGCACCGAGCGCCGCGAGGAGGCCAAGCGCCGCGCCCGCAGCCGGCTCGTCGCCCTGGTCGTCGTCCTCGCCCTGGTCGCGGCCGGCGGAGTCGGCTACCTCTGGTACGCCGGGAAGCTGCCCGGGCTGTCGGACTCGGAGAGCAAGAAGGGCAACACGATCGCGGCGAGCGCCCAGAACCGCGACGTGATCGTCGTCCACCTGCACAACACCACGAAGGGCGGCACCTCCACGGCGCTGCTCGTCGACAACACCACCACCAAGCAGGGCACCACCGTCCTCATCCCCAACTCCCTCGTCCTGACGTCCGACGACGGCTCCACGACGACCCTCGCCAAGTCCGTCGACGACGACGGATCCTCCGGAACCGTCGACTCCCTCGACACCGTCCTCGGCACCGACATCGAGGGCACCTGGCGCCTGGACACCCCCTACCTGCAGAACCTGGTCGACCTCGTCGGGAACATCGACGTCGACACCAACGCCGCCGTGCCCGACCCGGACGCCAGGAAGAAGGGGCAGGCGCCCCTGGTGAGCAAGGGCAAGGACCAGACCCTCAGCGGCAAGATGGCCGTCGCCTACGCCACCTACCGTGCCTCGGGCGAGGCCCAGAACGCCCAGCTGGAGCGGTTCGGCCAGGTCCTGCAGGGCGTGCTGCGCAAGCTGTCCTCCGACCCGACGGCCGCGACCACCACCGTGCAGACGCTGGCCCAGATCCTCGACCCGTCCCTGACGGACAAGGACCTCGGCACCTTCCTCGCCAAGCTCGCCGACCTCGCCAAGAGCGGCGACTTCAAGACCGCCCTCCTGCCCGTCCAGCAGGACGGCACCCTGAGCGCGGCGGCCAGCGCGAGCGTGGTCAAGGACGTCCTCGGCGGCAAGGCGAAGAGCCCCGACAAGGACGCCGCCGTGAGCGTCTCCGTCCAGAACGCCACCGGCACCAAGGACAACACCGAGAAGGCGCGTGTCGTCCTCCTCAACGGCGGCTTCACCTTCATCGACGGCGGCACGCCCTCCTCGGCCCGGGCCACGTCCAAGGTGGTCTACGCCGACGCCGCCGACAAGGCGAACGCCACCGAGGTCGCCAAGACCCTGGGGCTGCCCACCAGCGCGGTCGGCAAGGGCACGATCTCCTCGAGCGCGAACGTCTCCGTGGTCCTCGGCCAGGACTACAAGCCGGACTCCTCGTCCTAGGCGCCGTCCCGGGCCCCAGCGGCACCCGCGTGATCTCCGTCATCACGTCGGGTGCCGTCGGCGGTCCGTGAGACCCTTGGTGTCAAGTGACCGCCGACCGAAAGCCTTGTAGTGACCGCCACTGACCGTTCTCTCGAGCTCGTCCACACCGCCGCGCAGGCGGCCGCCGACAAGCTCGCCCACGACGTGATCGCCTACGACGTCAGCGACGTCCTCTCGATCACCGACGCCTTCCTGCTGGCGTCCGCACCCAACGACCGCCAGGTCAAGTCCATCGTCGACGAGATCGAGGAGCGCCTCTCGAAGGAGCTCGGCGCCAAGCCGGTGCGCCGCGAGGGCGACCGCGAGGCCCGCTGGGTCCTGCTCGACTACGTCGACATCGTCGTCCACGTCCAGCACAGCGAGGAGCGGGTCTTCTACGCCCTGGAGCGGCTGTGGAAGGACTGCCCCGAGCTGGAGCTGCCGGCCGACGCCAAGGCGACCCGCGGCAAGGCGGAGGAGCACGCCAAGCTCCGGGCCGAGGAGGACGACGCCGCGTACGGGGAGTCGCGGTGACCGCTCCCGCCGACCGCAAGGGCCGGGGCCGCCGCGTCATCCTGTGGCGGCACGGGCAGACCTCCTGGAACGTGGAGCGCCGCTTCCAGGGCACCACCGACGTCGAGCTCACCGAGACCGGTGTCGGCCAGGCCCGCCGCGCCGCCCGGCTGCTGGCCTCCCTCCAGCCCGACGCGATCGTCGCCTCCGACCTCCGGCGGGCCGCGAACACGGCCGCCGAGCTCGCCGCGCTCACCGGCCTGGACGTGGCCCACGACGAGGGCCTGCGCGAGACCTACGCGGGCGTCTGGCAGGGGCTGACGCACGAGGAGATCATCGCCCGGCACGGCGAGGAGTACGCCGCGTGGAAGCGTGGCGAGCCGGTCCGCCGCGGCGGCGGTGAACTGGAGACCGAGGTCGCCGACCGCGCCGCCCCGGTGGTGCTGCGGCACGCCGAGAAGCTCCCCGAGGACGGCACGCTCGTCGTGGTCAGCCACGGCGGGACGATCCGCACCACCATCGGCCGGCTGCTCGGTCTGGACGCCCGGCACTGGGAGAGCCTCGGCGGCCTCTCCAACTGCTGCTGGTCCGTCCTCGGCCAGGGCGCCCGCGGCTGGCGCCTCCTGGAGCACAACGCCGGGACGCTCCCGGAGCCGGTGCTCGGCGATGACGACTGAGGGCTCCGGACCGGATTTCACTTTCCGGCAGGTCGCAGGCTAAAGTTCTTCTTGTTCGCCCGCCGAGCGGGAAGAACGCAAGGGGCTATAGCTCAGTTGGTAGAGCGCCTGCATGGCATGCAGGAGGTCAGGAGTTCAATTCTCCTTAGCTCCACTCAATGAGGATCCCGTCTCTCTCAAGAGGCGGGATTTTTCATGTGTCTCCTCGTCCGCCGGTGTGTAGACCACGATCCGGCACTCGGGCATTCCGTCGATCGACAGCGACTGGGACGTCATGCGCAGCTCGCCCACCGCCTTGTGACGGAACGTCTTGACCCGGGGCCCCGGCTGCACCACCTCTCCGCTCGCCCAGAGCTCGGCGAAGTACGGGCTGGCCGCCGCCAGCGAGGCTATGAAGCTCTCCCAGGCCGGCTCGCCCACATGTCTGCCGTACGTGGACCGCAGTGTGGCCACCATCACCGGCAGCTCGCGGTCCCGGTGCAGCAGCGGGCAGGCCTCGTCGGAGACCGTGAACAGCGTCCACAGCGCGTTCGCCACCCCGATGTCGACGATCTCGGGGATCAGGAACAGGTCGCGGTAGCCAGGGTTGGTGGCCAGGATGTCGTAGCGCGAGTTGTAGACGACCGCGGGGAGCGGGTCGAGGGCGTCGATGATGCCCTGCACCTCCGGGCCCGTCGACCGCGTCAGACGCTCCGGGTCCGGGGCGAACGGCACCTGCGCCAGGCGGTACAGATGCTCCCGCTCCGGCGGGTCCAGCCGCAGGGTGCGGGCCACGGCGTCCAGGACCTGTGCGGACGCGTTGATCGGCCGGCCCTGCTCCAGCCATGTGTACCAGGTCACGCCGACACCGGAGAGCTGGGCGACCTCCTCGCGGCGCAGTCCCGGAGTGCGGCGCCTGAGGCCGGGTGGCATGCCCACGTCGGCCGGGGTCACCCGGGCCCGCCTGCTGCGCAGGAACGAGGCCAGCTCGGGCCGTCGTCGCTGTGTCGTCCCCATCGTCACGTCCCCCCTCGTCACGACCATCCTCGGTGCCGCGCCCGGCGCTTGCCAGGTGCTGGCAGTACCAGCATCGGCGGGCTCTCGGCACCCGTACCGAGGCGTCCTCATGCTCGACGGCATGACGACCACGCCCCGGACGGGACCGAGTCCCGCGTCCGTTTCCCCACCTGCCAGAAGTGAAGCACCCGCCACTGACAACCGGCCCCGGCCGCTGCTCGCGCTCGTGCTCGCCGCCCAGTTCATGGCGCTGCTCGACGTGTTCATCGTGAACGTCGCGGCCCCCACGATCGGCACGGAACTGCACGCCTCGGGCGGCCAACTCCAGCTGGTCATCGCCGGATACGCCATCACGTACTCGGTGCTGCTGATCACCGGCGCCCGGCTCGGTGAACGGTTCGGGCACGGCCGGGTCCACCTCGCCGGGCTGGCCCTGTTCACGGCGGCCTCACTCGCCTGCGGTCTCGCCCAGGGCGCCACCGAGCTGATCGTCTTCCGGCTGGTGCAGGGCGCCGGTTCCGCGGTGATGATCCCGCAGGTGCTCAGCCTGATCCAGCGCAACTTCACCGGCGGGGCCCGCATGAAGGCGCTCGGCGTCTACTCGGCGGTCCTCGCGGTCGGCGCCGCCGCCGGACAGGTCGTCGGCGGAGTCCTGGTCAGCGCCGACCTGTTCGGCACGAGCTGGCGGCCGGTGTTCCTCGTGAACGTGCCCGTGGGCCTCGTCCTGCTGGCCGCGGGCACACGGGTCCTGCTGCCCGGGGACCGGCCGACACCCCGCGACCGGGCACGCGGCCTCGACCTGCCCGGCCTGGTGCTGCTCGGCGCGGCCGTCTCGCTGTGCACGGTGCCGCTCGTGCTCGGTCAGGAGGAGGACTGGCCGCTGTGGTCCTGGCTGTCCATGGCCGGCGCCGTGATCCTGTTCACCGTCTTCTGCGCCTACGAGTCCCGGCTGGCCGGGCGCGGCGGCACCCCGCTGATCACGCCGAGCGTGCTGCGCCATCCCGGCATGGGGCTCGCCGTCTTCCGGATCATGGCGGTCATGGCCGTCAACGGCGGCTTCCTGTTCGTGCTCACCCTGTACGTGCAGGGCGGTCTCGGCTACAGCCCGCTGAGGGCCGGGCTCTCCTTCGTGCCGACCGCGGCGGTCTTCGGCATCGTCGGACTGACCTGGCGCCACTGGCCCGCCTCCTGGCAGCGGCTGCTGACGCCCGCCGGCTTCCTGATCACCGCGCTGGCCGCGCTGGGCGTGGGCCTGGCGCTGAAGGGCGGCGGCGAGGGCGGTGTCGCGCTGTACGCCGCGTACGCAGGCCTGGGCGGCGGGCTCGCGCTCGCCTTCAGCCCCACGCTCACCGGGGCCCTGGCCACGGTGCCGCCCGCGCACGCGGCGGACGCCAGCGGTCTGCTCGCCACGGTCACCCAGCTCGGGCAGCTGATCGGCGTCGCGGGCTTCGGCACACTGTTCTTGAACCGACTTGAGTCACTCGGCCCCTCCGAGGCGTATACCTCTGCGGAGGCGCTGTGGACGTGCATGTTCGCACTGGCCGGGACCGCCGCGGTGGGCGCCGTGTCCGGACTGGTACTCAGGCGTCGCTGACCGTATTGGTCCGGCCGTGGCAGAATCAAACGGCCGGAAGGGGGCGCGGCCCGACGGGAGGGAGTAGTGATGCCTGCGAGCATCCTCGCGGAGGTCGGCCACCTCCGCGAAGCGGCGTCGACACGGGACACGACAGTCCGCCTCATCTGCCCTTCCTGCGGTTCCGTCCACGTGGCCCAAGTACTTGGCGACAACGGCGGGATCTCCTACGTGTGCACGGCCTGCGGCCACAGCTGGAGCTGATCGATGGGTGCACACAGGCGAAAGTGCGACTGGTGCGGCAGCGGGACGCCGATCGTGCGGGACATGGAGCCGGTCAATCCCGACTACCAGTACTGGTGCGAGGAGTGCGCGCGGGCGCTGATCATAAAAGGCGACCCCATCGAGACGTACCGCGAACTGGAGGGCGAACCGATCTACGGGCGTCTTCTTGAGGAGCACTGCACACTCAAACGTTTCTACTCGTTCGTCACTGCTTGAGCCGGGAAACGATTTGGTGTTCCACCCGGGTGACCGTGTAATGTTGGCACCGCCGCCGGGGGAACCGGGCGGAACACCAAGCAAGGGGCTATAGCTCAGTTGGTAGAGCACCTGCATGGCATGCAGGGGGTCAGGAGTTCAAATCTCCTTAGCTCCACAGAAAGATCCCGCCGGGTCGTCTCGATCCGGCGGGATCTGCTTGTTTCCAGAGGAAGTTACGACAGAGGGGGCCACCCGATCCGGGTGGCCCCCTCTGTCGTCCGCTGTCTGCCTCAGCGGCCCAGCGCACGCCTTCCGCGGCCCTGGGACAGGACCGGCAGGTTGCGGGTGGGGCCCTTGTCGCGCGGGGTCTCCTCCTCCAGGCGCAGGGCGAGCGCGGGGCAGCGGCGCACCGCGCGTAGAGCCTTCGCCTCGGCGTAGCGCGGCACCTGGGCCTGGGCGACCGTCGGGAAGCCGTCGGCGCCGAGTTCGAAGACCTCGGGGAGGATGTCGGCGCACAGGCCGTGGCCCCGGCACAGCGTCCAGTCGACGTAGATCTTCTGACGGCTGGGGCCGTTCTCCTCGGCCTCGCCGCCGCCCGGGATGCCCGTCGGCAGCTTGCCGCCCTCGAAGAGCGGCAGAACTCCCTCCACGGGCCGTCCGCAGCCGTTGCCGAGGACATGGGCGGCCAGGTCGTCCGTGAACGCCTTGATGGTCGACTCCAGGAACATCGCGGAGCCGTCCGGGTGCGAGCACGCGCCGCGCCGCTTCACGTTCTTGGCGACCTGCTTGAGCGCCTCCAGGGCGGCGGGCCCGCCGCCGTTGAGGATGTCCTCCATGCCGCGCGCGGCGGCCGGCAGACCGAGGTAGCAGGGGCCGCACTGGCCCGCGCTCTCCTCCGCCAGCCACTGCGCCACGCGCAGCGACTCGCCCAGCGGGCAGGTCTCCTGAGTGATCGGCAGGATCGCGCCGGCGCCGAGCGCGCCGCCCACGGCGTCCAGGGAGTTGCGGGAGACGATCGCCTCGTTGACGGTCGCCGCGTCGATCCACTTGCCGTGGTAGCCGCCGGTCAGCACACCCTGCGGGACCGGCGGAGCGCCGGCCAACTGCAGGACGTAGCGCAGCGGTACGCCCGTCGGGACCTCGATCACCATGGGGCGCGCCACGGCCCCGGAGACCGTGAGCATCACGGTGCCCGGCTCGTCGTACAGGCCGGTGTTGCCGTAGCGCTCCGGGCCGATGCGCGCGGCGATCGCGAGCTGCGCGAAGGTCTCCGCGTTGGACAGCAGGGTCGGCGCGCCGCCGACGCCGTTCTGCGAGGCACTGACCTTGCGGCCGGGCGGGATGGCCGGGCCGCCGTCGATGGAGCGGATCAGCGAGGCGGCCGCGCCGGTGACCATACGGACGGGATTGCGCTGCACGCGTGCGCGTAGCGCCGATCGGCGGCCGTTGCTCAGGCCGCGCTCGGCGAGGGCGGCCTCCATGGAGCGCTGGGTGGACTCCCGGGTGACCCCCACCACGAGCGTGCGGGCACCCAGGGCTTCGGCGGCCAGGAGGGCGCCGTCCAGGATGAGGTGCGGGGCGCGGTTGATGAGCACCGTGTCCTTGCGGCACGCGGGCTCGTCCTCGCTGCCGTTGACCACGACGACCGGCCGTACGCCGCGCTTGATCGCCGCTTCGGCGACCGAGCGCAGCTTCTTGTGGAAGGGGAAGCCGGCTCCGCCGCGCCCCTTCAGGTTGATGGCTTCGGAGAGCTTCGCGAGCTGCTCCCCGCCCATGGGTTCGAGCGGCCCGTGCACCTTCAGGTGCATGGGCAGGTCAAGTCGTTCGACAAGGTCGAAGCCCGACGTGAGCTGGGGAAGACCGACCACGCGGACTTCGGGTACGTCGGGCAGGGCCTCGTTCACCTATAGCCTCCGGAAGGCGTGTTCCAAGGTTCGCCCGGACCCGGTGAGTCGAAGTCGTACGACTGACCGGGCGTTGGATCAGTGGCGGGACCGCTGTTGTACGTGTCATTCGTGTTGTACGCGCCGTAAAGGGTGTTCGTCTCACCGGTGTCGCGCACATCACCTGACAGATAGCTGGCCGTGCCCGTGTTGCTGCCATATGTGGGGATGTTGTAACCCGTGTCCTGGAGCGGGTCGTAGGCGGAGGGGGGCGCTTCGCCGACCGGCGGCGGGGACGGGACCGGCCAACTGCCGGAGGTGCTGCTGTCCATGCGCGCGATGGGGTCCGTGGCGGCCTGCATGTCCATCGGCATGTCCATGCGCGCGGTCTGGCCGGTGTCGAAGGGCTGCTGTGCGCCCGGTGACATGGCCCGATAGGCGGCGGCGAACCCGCTGCCCGCGGGTTCCGGGGCCGCAGGGGCCTGGTAGGCGGGTATGGATCCGGTCTGGCTCAGGCCCTCGTAGCCCGGCAGGGCGGACTCGGAGCGCCGGCCCGCGGCCTCGGGAGCCCGGCGGCTCTCGCGGCCCGGTGCGGCGCTCTCCGCGGCCCTTCTGGCCCGGCTGGCCTCCAGTTCCTCGCGGCCCGGCCGCTCCTCGGCCCCGAGGAGCATGGCGACCCGGTCGGTGACCTTGCGCTTGAACGGACGCGGCGCCGAACGCAGCGCGAGGGCCGCTATGACGCCGAGCACGCAGAGCGCGTACATGTAGGTGAAGATCGGCGCCTTCACCGCACGCCCCGCGTACAGGCCGTGGATCAGTCCGGCGCACCAGGCCGGGTAGGCCAGCATGTGCATCGCGCGCCAGCGCGCCGCGACCGGGGCGGGGGACGCGAAGCGGTTGCGCAGGGCGCCGGTGATGCCGACGAAGATCATGAGCTGGCCGGCCAGGGTGCCGAGGCCGATGAGGCCCCCGCTGCTGCTGAAGCCGAGCCCGAACGGGATGAACGCGGCGATCCACGTCGTGTGCTCAAGGGTGAGTTTGATTCCGATGTGCAGCAGAAGGAACGCGATCGAGCCCACGGCGGTGATCCGGTGCACACCCTGGGCGACGATCCGCTGCCGGGTGTTGAGGATCAACCGGTCCTGCGCGACCAGCCCCCAGATCACGGAGCAGGTGAGGAGGACAAGCGCCACCACGCCCGCCCCGAAGTTGAGGAAGTCCTGGAGCCAGACGCCTCCGTACACCACGACCAGAGGGATGGCCAGCAGGAAGACGGCCGTCGCCACCCCGTAGGCCGACCGGCCCGTCCTGGGGAGCGTGTTGTTGCTACTGCGAGGGTTCATGGGGGCAACTCCGAGCGGTTCGGGAAGGCGGTCCCGCTGCCGCACTCTAAGTGGCGCCATACCGGTGGGTACGGCGTTTGAGTTATTGCGTTGTTATCAAACGGCCGTGGGGCTGTTGTGATGCCCCTTAGTAGCTGTTACGCGAAGTAATCATTGACCTTGGTTCAGTTCCTGTCGGATCGGACGGTGCGCTCGACTGCGGCGGCGAGTGCGGCACCCGGTGCCGAAGAGGCATACGTAAGCTCGTCGCGGCTTGCTCAACGGCTGCGGTACTCTGACGCCATGCGTGCCGTACGCCTTCTGCTTAGCGAGCCGCGCTGATCAGTCCCGACCACCGGTGAAGACGTGGTCGGAATCGGCGCGGCGTCCCCTCCTGTGCGAGGGGATTTTTCGTTTCCGGACGACACAGCCGCTGGCAGAGACGATCGATGGAGCTTTGAGGACATGAGCGAGACGAACCCCGCTGCCCCCGCCGAGGTGGCCGCGCCGCACCGCTACACGGCCGCCGTCGCGGCCGAGATCGAGGCACGCTGGCAGGACTTCTGGGACGCGAACGGCACCTATGCCGCGCCGAACCCCAAGGGTGACCTGGCGGGCGACCCGGAGGTCGTCGCCCGGCCCAAGAAGTTCATCATGGACATGTTCCCGTATCCCTCGGGTGCGGGCCTGCACGTCGGCCACCCCCTGGGCTACATCGCCACCGACGTCTTCGCCCGCTTCCAGCGGATGACCGGCCACAACGTCCTGCACACCCTGGGCTTCGACGCCTTCGGCCTGCCCGCCGAGCAGCACGCCGTGCAGACCGGCGAGCACCCCCGGGTCACCACCGAGGCCGCGATCAACAACATGAAGTCCCAGCTGCGCCGGCTGGGCCTGGGCCACGACAAGCGCCGGTCGTTCGCCACGATCGACCCGGACTACTACAAGTGGACCCAGTGGATCTTCCTGCAGATCTTCAACTCCTGGTACGACGACGAGGCGAAGAAGGCCCGCCCGATCGCCGAGCTGGTCGCCGCGTTCGAGTCCGGTGAGCGCGCGGTTCCCGGCGGCCGTTCCTGGTCCGCCCTGACCGCCGCCGAGCGCGCCGACGTCCTGGGCGAGTACCGCCTGGCCTACGCCTCCGACGCCCCGGTCAACTGGTGCCCGGGCCTGGGCACCGTGCTGGCCAACGAGGAGGTCACCGCCGACGGCCGCTCCGAGCGCGGCAACTTCCCGGTCTTCAAGGCCAAGCTGCGCCAGTGGAACATGCGGATCACCGCGTACGCCGACCGTCTGCTGGACGACCTGAACGAGCTGGACTGGCCCGAGGCCATCAAGCTGCAGCAGCGCAACTGGATCGGCCGCTCCGAGGGCGCCCGCGTCGACTTCCCGATCGACGGCGAGCGCATCACCGTCTTCACCACGCGCCCCGACACCCTGTTCGGCGCGACCTACATGGTGCTGGCGCCCGAACACCCGCTGGTCGAGAAGTTCACGCCGCAGGAGTGGCCCGAGGGCACGCACGAGGTGTGGACCGGCGGACACGCCACGCCCGCCGAGGCCGTCGCCGCCTACCGCGCGCAGGCCGCCTCCAAGTCCGACGTGGAACGGCAGGCGGAAGCCAAGGACAAGACCGGCGTCTTCATCGGCGCGTACGCCACCAACCCGGTCAACGGCGAGCAGATCCCCGTCTTCATCGCCGACTACGTCCTGATGGGCTACGGCACCGGCGCGATCATGGCCGTCCCGGCGGGCGACCAGCGCGACTTCGAGTTCGCGCGCGCCTTCGAGCTGCCGATCCACTGCATCGTCGAGCCGACCGACGGCCGCGGCACCGACACCTCGACGTGGGAGGACGCCTTCTCGTCCTACGACGCGAAGATCATCAACTCCACCGGCCGGGGCGTCTCCCTGGACGGCCTGGGGGTCGCCGAGGCCAAGGCGCGCATCACCGAGTGGCTGGAGCGCGAGGGCATCGGCGAGGGCACCGTCAACTTCCGGCTGCGCGACTGGCTGTTCAGCCGCCAGCGCTACTGGGGCGAGCCCTTCCCGATCGTCTACGACGAGGACGGCATCGCCCACGCGCTGCCCGAGTCGATGCTGCCGCTGGAGCTGCCCGAGGTCGAGGACTACTCGCCGCGCACCTTCGACCCGGACGATGCGGACACCTCCCCGGAGACCCCGCTGTCCCGCAACGAGGACTGGGTCAACGTCACCCTGGACCTGGGCGACGGTCCCCGCAAGTACCGGCGCGAGACCAACACCATGCCCAACTGGGCCGGCTCCTGCTGGTACGAACTGCGCTACCTGGACCCGCACAACTCCGAGAAGCTGGTCGACCCCGAGATCGAGCAGTACTGGATGGGCCCCCGCGCGGGTCAGCCGCACGGCGGTGTCGACCTGTACGTCGGCGGCGCCGAGCACGCCGTGCTGCACCTGCTGTACGCGCGCTTCTGGTCCAAGGTCCTGTACGACCTGGGCCACGTCTCCTCCGCCGAGCCGTTCCACAAGCTGTTCAACCAGGGCATGATCCAGGCCTTCGTCTACCGCGACAGCCGGGGCTTCCCGGTGCCGGCCGCCGAGGTCGAGGAGCGCGACGGGCAGTTCTTCTACGCGGGCGAGCCGGTCAAGCGCGAGCTGGGCAAGATGGGCAAGTCCCTGAAGAACGCCGTCACGCCCGAGGCGATCTGCGAGGAGTACGGCGCCGACACCCTGCGCCTGTACGAGATGGCGATGGGCCCGCTGGACGTCTCACGGCCGTGGGACACGCGCGCGGTGGTCGGCCAGTACCGCCTGCTGCAGCGGCTGTGGCGCAACATCGTCGACGAGGCCACCGGAGAGGTCACCGTCGTCGACGCCGAGCCCGACGAGGCCACGCTGCGCGCCCTGCACAAGGCGATCGACGGGGTCCGCCAGGACCTGGAGGGCCTGCGCTTCAACACGGCCATCGCCAAGGTCACGGAGCTGAACAACCACCTGACCAAGGCCGGCGGCGCGGTCGCGCGTCCGGTGGCCGAGGCGCTGGTGCTGCTGATCACGCCGCTGGCCCCGCACATCGCCGAGGAGCTGTGGCACAAGCTGGGCCACACCGGATCGGTCGTCCACCAGGACTTCCCGGTCGCCGACCCGCGGTACGTCGTGGACGAGACCGTGACCTGCGTGGTCCAGATCAAGGGCAAGGTCAAGGCCCGCCTGGAGGTCTCGCCGGCCATCTCCGACGACGAGCTGGAGAAGGTCGCGCTGGCCGACGAGAAGGTCGTGGCGGCGCTGGACGGGGCGGGCATCCGCAAGGTGATCGTGCGGGCGCCGAAGCTGGTGAACATCGTTCCGGCGTAACGCCCCCTAAGGGTCTCGTGCGGGCAGGTTCGGGGTTCCTCCGGAACTCCGGGCCTGCCCTTCGCGTTTACCTTGGAAGAACGGCAGGCGACCGCCGGCCGGTCGGAGGAGGAGCGTTGTGGAAGCAGTGATCGCGATCGTGGCCCTGCTTTTCGTGCTCTTCGTGGCGCTCGGCGCCTACGCGACGGTGAAGGTGGTCGGCGCCGCCAAGCGCGGCGTGGACCGCACCATCACCCAGGCCCGGCGCACGGTCGAGGACCACACCCTGCGGGCCAAGTCCTTCGCCCAGCTCGGCCCGGCGGGCGAACTGGCCCAGCTGCGGCTGAAGCTGCGCACCTCGATGCGGGCCACCCAGGACGCGCTGGAAGCGGGCGTCGCCGAGGACGAATCACTCAAGGAGTCCCTGGGCCTGTTCCAGCGGCTCAGCGCACACGGCCACGAACTGGACGGCGAACTCAAGCGCCTGGAGTCCGAGCCCGACCGGGCGAAGCTCGCCGAGCGCCTGCCGGGCCTGCGGGAGCGCACCGAGCGCATCACGGAGTCGGCGGACGCCCTGCGCTGGGCGGCCCGTGACCGTGCCCGCCGCTTCGCCGACGACGACCTGGACACCCTGAGCGCGCAGATCGACGTCGAGTCGGGCGCCCTGCGGCACTGGACGAAGACCGAGCCCGCCGCGACTCCGCCCCCGTGGCCCGAGGCGTCCGCCGCCGACGCCGGCCCCGAGCAGCAGACCTGGCCCGAGGCCCCACGCTCCGGCACCGCCGAGGAGCCGACGCGGCCCGCGATCACCCCGCCCGGCCCTCGCCCCACCTACCCCTGGCAGAAGAAACCCCGTCCCGAGAGCACGACTTGATCCGCACGAGGCAGGCCCGGGTGACAGGGGCCGGGCTGCCACCCGGACGCTACGGCAGGTAACCTCCAGCTCATGTCCCGCCATGTCGCGATCGTCACGGATTCAACGGCCTACCTGCCGCAGGGGACGATGGAGCGGCACGGCATCACAGCGGTACCCCTGACCGTGGTCCTCGGCGACCGCGCGCTGGAAGAGGGCACCGAGATCACGGCCCGCTCACTGGCCCAGGCACTCCAGAAGCGACGCCCCGTCACCACCTCGCGCCCCAGCCCCCAGACCTTCGCGGAGCACTACCGCAAGGTGGCCGAGTCGGGCGCGACCGGCATCGTGTCCCTGCACCTGTCCGCCGAGCTCTCCGGCACCTACGACGCGGCCGTCCTGGCGGCGCGGGAGTCGCCGGTGCCGGTACGGGTGGTCGACACCGGCATGATCGCCATGGCTCTCGGGTTCTGCGCGCTGGCCGCCGCCGAGGCCGCGGAGGCGGGTGGCACGGTGGACGAGGCGGTCACGGCCGCGGAGAAGCGGGCCGCGGGCACCTCCGCCTACTTCTACGTCGACACCCTCGACTATCTGCGCCGTGGCGGCCGGATCGGGGCCGCCCAGGCCCTCCTCGGCTCCGCGCTCGCCGTCAAGCCGCTGCTGAAGCTCGCCGGAGGGCGGATCGAGCCCCTGGAGAAGGTGCGGACCGCGTCGAAGGCCATCGCCCGCCTGGAGGAGATCGCGGCCGACCGGGCCGGCAGCGCGCCGGTGGACATCGCGGTCCATCATCTGTCCGCCCCCGACCGGGCGTCGGCCCTCGCGGACCGGCTGCGGGCGCGGGTGACGGGGCTGGCCGATCTGCATGTGAGCGAGGTCGGGGCGGTGATCGGGGCGCACACGGGGCCCGGGCTGTTGGGGGTTGTGGTCTCGCCGCGGTGAGCGGGGCGCACAAGGTCGAGATCGGGGTCGAGATCGAGATTGAGGGCGAGGGCGAAGGCGTAGAGGTGGGTCCGTCACTCGTTCGGGTGGCGAGGTTTTCCACAACCGGTGGGTAGTCCCCGGGAATTGACCAAGATCATCGCGAGAGTGCGGATGTGTCCGATCCTCGGCGCATGGCACTTCGATCACGTTCACGTACAGCGGCGCTGACCAGCGGGCCGGGTCGCGGTCCCCGTTCCGACGGACGCTCACGACACCGACGTCCGCCTGCCGACCGGGGCCGGGTCCGGCATCGGCACGCCGACTCGGCGGACGAGCTCCAGCGACGGGCGGAGGTGCTCTTCGCCGAACGGGCGGGGGAGCGGAGGGACTCGGGGAAGGGACCGCCGGCGGGCGAGTGGGCCGGGGACGGCACGGTGGTGGGGGATGGATCGGAACAGCTGGAGGGGGATGGCCGGGAACCCCTGACGGGGGAGCACCGCTCCGGCGTCCGGCGCGGCAGCGATTCCGAGGGCGGGGAATGGCGGGAGCGGGCCGGGCCGGCTCTGCGGGAGCGGATGCCGGTGTGGTTGCAGGCGCGGTGCGGGCTGGAGCGGCGGAACGTGGTCGCGCTCTCGGTGCTGCTCGTCGTGGCCGCGGTGTTCGCCCTGCAGCACTTCTGGACGGGCAGGACACAGTCCGTGCAGGCGCCCCAAGTGGTGCGCGCCGCTGCCCCGTTCGGGGAGAGCGGGCAGACCGGTGACGGAGCGAGCGGGCAGACCGGTGACGGTGGCCGGCGAGAGGCCGGCGGGGCGGTCGACTCGGGCGGGGGACCGGTTGCGGCGGGGTCGGCGGGGGCCGAGATCGTCGTGGACGTCAGCGGGAAGGTCCGTGAGCCCGGGATCCAGCGACTGCCGGCCGGCGCGAGGGTGGCCGACGCACTGAAGGCGGCCGGCGGGGTGCGACCGGGCACGAACACCGACACGCTCAACCGCGCACGGTTCCTCGTGGACGGCGAGCAGGTGGTCGTGGGCGGCCAGGCCGCACCCGCGCCCGTGACCGGCATGGGCGGTCCCGTTGCCGGAGGAGCGGCCGGTACGGCGGCGGCGCCCGTCTCGCTGAACACGGCGACCGTCGACCAGCTCGACACCCTGCCCGGCGTCGGCCCCGTGCTCGCCCAGCACATCGTCGACTACCGCACCCGGCACGGCGGCTTCCGCTCGGTGAACGAACTGCGTGAGGTCAACGGCATCGGAGACCGTCGCTTCGCCGATCTGCGGAATCTCGTACGGCCATGAGGCACGGCACGGGGACGCGGCGAAGGCATGAGGAGGAGGGGACGCGTGCACGGGCCACGGTGCACGCGACCTCGGGAAGGCCGCTCGGGGATGCTCACCCGCGGCAGGAGGGGCCCACGGATCTGCGGCTGGTACCGGCGGCGCTCGCGGCCTGGGGCACGGCCGCGCTGACGCTGGACGGGTCGTCGGGGTGGGTCACGGGGCTGGTGGCCGGCTGTCTGGTCGTCGCGTGCGTATTGCTGTCGGGACGGGGGCGCGCAATGCGCGGCCTCGGTGCGGGGGGACGGGTGCCGGTCGCCGCTGTGCTGCTCTGTGTCGCGGCGGCCGCCGTCTCGGCCGGGCTGCACGGAGCCGATCTGCGGCGGGGGCCGGTGCCCGCGCTGGCCCGGCAGTACGCCACGGTGACCGCCGAGGTGCAGGTGACCTCCGACCCCCGGCTGACCCGCCCCAGGATCACCGGGGACCACGCGGCCCCGACCGCCGTCGTCATCGGCGCCGACGTCCGGCGGGTGGAGACGGCGGACGGGAGGGTGCTGGCGACACGGGCACCGGTGCTGCTGATCGTCGACGCGCGGGCGGGGGCCCACGGATCCGGCGTGGACGACGTGCACACCGGTCGTCCCGGGAGCGGCGGGGCGGCGTCCGGCCCGACGACCGCCGTGGAAGGTGCCGCCCGCTCACCCTGGCTCGGGTTGCTGCCGTCCACGCGGGTGCGGGTCACCGCCCGTGCCGCGCCGGCGCTGGTCGGGGGTGACCGCGTCGCGGCCGTCCTGCGGGTGCGGGACCGGGGAGGTCCCGAGGTCGTGGGGGAGGCGTCGGGGACACAGAGGTTCGCGGGGCGGTTGCGGGCGGGACTGCGGGAAGCCACCGACGGATTGCCGGCCGATCCCCGGGCCCTGCTGCCGGGGCTGGTCGTCGGGGACACCGCGCGGATCACACCCGAGCTGGACGAGGCCTTCAAGGAGACCGACCTCGCGCACACGCTCGCCGTCTCGGGCAGCAACCTCACGATCCTGCTCGCCCTGCTCCTCGGTCCGCCAGGGCTCGCGCAACTCGCCGAGCGACGTGGGCCGGCACCTCGCCTCGGGGTGTCGCTGCGGGCGACCGCGCTGCTCGGCGCCGGACTCACCCTGGGATTCGTCGTGGTGTGCCGTCCGGACCCGAGCGTGCTGCGGGCCGCGGCCTGCGGGGCCGTGGCGCTGCTCGCCCTCGCGACCGGACGCCGCAGATCGCTGATCCCGGCGCTGGCGACGGCCGTACTGCTGCTGGTGCTGTACGACCCGTGGCTGGCGCGCAGTTACGGCTTCCTGCTCTCCGTACTGGCCACCGGGGCCCTGCTCACGCTCGCGCCGCGCTGGAGCCTGGCGTTGCGTCGGCGCCGGGTGCCGCCGCGGTTGGCGGAGGCGCTGGCCGCCGCTGCCGCCGCTCAGGCCCTGTGCGCACCGGTGGTCGCCGTGCTGTCGGCGCGGGTGAGCCTGGTGGCGGTGCCGTGCAATCTGCTCGTGGAGTTCGCGGTCGCCCCGGCCACGGTGCTGGGCTTCGCGGCGCTGGCGACGGCACCCTTGGCGATGCCGGTGGCCAAGGCGCTGGCCTGGTGTGCGAGTTGGCCGGCCGGATGGATCGCGGACGTCGCCCGGACGGGGGCGTCGCTGCCCGGTGGGGGAGTGGACTGGCCGGGCAGCTGGACGGGGGCGGGGCTGCTGGCTCTCGCCACCGTGCTCCTGCTGCGCGTCGGGCGGCGGTTGCTGCGACATCCCTGGTGGTGTGCCGTCTGCGCGATGGTGTTCGTGCTCGCGGTCGTGCAGCCGCCGCCGCTGACCCGGGTGATCACGGGCTGGCCACCACCGGGCTGGCGGCTGGCGATGTGCGACGTGGGCCAGGGAGACGCCACCGTGCTGGCGTCCGGTGACGGGACGGGCGTGGTGGTGGACGCCGGGCCCGACCCGGAACTGGTCGACGGGTGCCTGCGCACCCTCGGCATCACCAAGGTGCCGCTCGTGGTGCTGACCCACTTCCACGCCGACCACGTGGCGGGGCTGGCCGGGGTGCTGCGCGGGCGGTCGGTGGGGGCCATCGAGACCACGGGGCTGGAGGAACCACTGGACCAGGCCGAGTCCGTACGGCGGGAGGCGGCGGCCCGGCGCATTCCGGTCACCCGTGCCGTGGCCGGGGAGGAACGGCGCACGGGGGACCTGGCCTGGGAGGTGCTGTGGCCGCCGGCGGATCCGGCGGCGGTCGCGGCGGACGGACCCAACGACGCCAGCGTCACGATGCTCGTCCGGTCGGCCGGGCTGCGCTTCCTCCTGCTCGGGGACCTCGAACCCCCTGCCCAGCAGGAGCTGTTGAGATCCCCCGCAGCCGCACGGCTGGCCGGGGTGGACGTCCTCAAGGTCGCCCACCATGGTTCGGCCTATCAGGACCCGGAGCTGATACGCCGGGCCGCCCCGAGGCTCGCGCTCATCTCCGTCGGCGCCGACAACACCTACGGCCACCCGGCCCCCGGCACGGTCGCCGCGCTGCGGGCAGGAGGCGCGGTGGTGCTGCGGACGGACCGGGACGGGGCGCTGGCGGTCGCCGGGAGCGGCGGCGGAAAAGCGGACGCAGGGGCCGGTGGTGACGCGGTCGGCCGAAACGGCGGTGGTGGCGCGGGCGGTGGGGATCTGTGGGTGGCGCGAGACTGGAGGCATGAATCCCACACAGGTTGACGCATATCTCCGCCGCCTGGGAGCCCAGCACCCGGCGTGGCCCACCGTGGAGGTCCTGCGCGAGCTGCATCTGCGCCATCTGCAGACCGTGCCCTTCGAGAACCTGTCGGTCCACCTCGGCGAGGAGATCGTGCTGGAGGAGGAGCGGCTGGTGGAGAAGGTGGTGGGAGCCCGGAGGGGAGGGTTCTGTTACGAACTGAACGGGGCGTTCGGGGCGTTGCTGGCCGCGCTCGGCTTCGACGTCACTCTCCTCGCGGGCCGGGTGTACGGGGACGAGGGGCGGCTCGGGATCCCCCACGACCATCTCGCGCTGCGGGTGCGGACGGTGGACGGGGGCGAGTGGCTGGCCGATGTCGGGTTCGGGGCGCACAGCCACTATCCGCTGGCGTTCGGGGCGCGGGGTGAGCAGGAGGATCCCGGGGGCACCTTCCGGATCGTGGAGGCGGGGCCCGACGCCGCGGGGGTGCGCGGCGGGGACGGCGAGGTGAAGAGGGGAGGGGGTGACGCCGCGGACCTGGATGTCGTCGTGGGCGGCAGGAGCCAGTACCGGCTGGAGGTGCGGCCCCGGGTGCTCGGTGACTTCGCGGCCGGGGCCTGGTGGCACAGCACCTCGCCGGCCTCGCACTTCACCCAGTCCCTGGTGTGTTCGAGGGTCACGGAGGACGGCGGGCGGATCACGCTCAGCGGCCGGGTCCTCAAGACGACGGATGCGGGCGGGGCGCGGGAGGAACGGGAGTTGGAGACGGACGAGGAGGTGCTGGGGGTGTACCGGGAGCGGTTCGGCATCGGGCTCGACCGGGTGCCGACGGTGCGGCACCGCGAAGGGCACGGGTGAGACGGTCCTGGTCGGTCCGGCCTGGAAAAATGGTGTCGTGAGCGATGTGAGACATGTACTCGTGCTGCCCGATCGGGATGCCGCGGAGGAGGTCGTCGAGGCCCTCTCGGAGCGGTTCGGGGTGGACGAGGAGCCGCAGGTCGTACGGGACGCGCTGGCGGGGGAGGACGACGCGGAGGACGCGCAGTGGCTGGTGGTGCTGCGGGACGCGGCGGGGCGGCTGGATCCCGGGGAGCTGGAGGAGTTCGTGGGGGAGTGGGACGGGTGGCGGGAGGAGCCGTGACGCGGTGACGCCGTGACGCGGTGACGCAGTGGGGCGGCACCGGGACTTCCCGGAACCGTCCCGCTGCTCCCCGGCCCGGCCCCGGCCGACGCTGTCAGTGCCCCGTGCCATGCTGTACGCGATGGCCAAGAAGACTGCTCATGACGACCTCCTCACCCCTGTGACCCTTGCCGTGGGGCAGGAGGAGCTGCTGCTCGACCGGGCTGTGGGGGAGGTGGTCGCCGCCGCCCGGGCCGCGGACGCGGACACGGATGTGCGGGACCTGACCCCGGACCAGTTGCAGCCGGGGACGCTCGCGGAGCTGACCAGCCCCTCGCTGTTCGCGGAGCGCAAGGTCGTCATCGTGCGCAATGCGCAGGACCTGTCCGCCGACACCGTCAAGGACGTCAGGGCCTATCTCGGGGCGCCCGCCGAGGAGATCACCCTGGTGCTGCTGCACGCCGGGGGTGCGAAGGGCAAGGCGCTGCTCGACGCCGCGCGGAAGGCGGGGGCGCGCGAGGTCGCCTGTCCGAAGATGACCAAGCCGGCGGACCGGCTGGCCTTCGTGCGGCAGGAGTTCCGGGGGACCGGGCGGTCCGCCACACCCGAGGCGTGCCAGGCGCTGGTCGATGCGATCGGGAGTGATCTGCGGGAGCTGGCGTCCGCGGTGTCCCAGCTGGTCGCCGATGTCGAGGGGACGATCGACGAGGCCGTCGTGGGGCGGTACTACACCGGGCGGGCCGAGGCTTCGAGTTTCACCGTGGCCGACCGGGCCGTGGAGGGGCGGGCCGCGGAGGCGTTGGAGGCGCTCAGGTGGTCGTTGTCGACCGGGGTCGCGCCGGTCATGATCACCAGTGCGCTGGCGCAGGGTGTGCGGGCGATCGGGAAGCTGTCGTCGGCCCGGGGCGGGCGGCCCGCTGATCTCGCGCGCGAGCTGGGGATGCCGCCGTGGAAGATCGACCGGGTGCGGCAGCAGATGCGGGGGTGGACGCCGGACGGTGTCGCCGTCGCGCTGCGGGCCGTGGCGGAGGCGGACGCCGGGGTCAAGGGCGGGGGGGACGATCCCGAGTACGCCCTGGAGAAGGCCGTGGTGGCGATCGCGCGGGCCGCTCGGTCCCGGGGGCGGGGCTAGGGAGCCCGTCCGGGAGCCGGTGCGGTGGCTGTGGGCCGGTGGCGCGGTTTCCCGTGCCTGGGGTGGCTGGTGGGCCGGTAGCGCGGCTTCCCGTGCCCGGGGAGGGGCCATAGCGCGGTTTCCCGTGCCCGGGGGTGGGTGGGGCCCGTAGCGCGGTTTCCCGTGCCCGGGGTGGGTGGGGCCCGTAGCGCGGTTTCCCGTGCCCGGGGTGGGTGGGGCCTGTTGGCGCCGTTTCCCGTGCCCCGAGGCGGGTGAGGGCGGTCGGTGCCATGTCTGGACCCCGCTGCCGACCCCGAGGAGAATCGGACATGTCAGCCGAACATCGCCGGACAACGGAGAGGTGGCGGTCGTCATGGCTGAGCATCCGCACGCAGTGCTCGTTCGTAAGGGGTTCGAGGCGTTCAGTCGCGGGGATCTCGACACTCTGCGGGAGTTGATCGCGAAGGACGCCACGCATCACGTGCCCGGCAGTCATCCGCTCTCCGGGGACTTCAAGGGCCAGGACGCGATCATCGACATGTACCAGAGGCTCGGCCAGGAGACCCAGGGGTCGATGCGGCTCGAGATGCTGGGGATCGCCGTCGACGGGCGGGGGCACGCGGTCGGCATGTGCCGGGTCACCGCGGAGCGCAAGGGCCGACGCCTTGACGACACCGGATGCATCGTCTTCCGGATCGTAGGGGACAAGGTCACCGATCTCGACGAGTGCGTCGAGGACATCGACAAGAACAACGAGTTCTGGTCGGACTGAGACGCCAGGTGTGCCGAAGGCCCCGGCCGCTCCGCCCTGGGGAAGGGCGAGGTGCCGGGGCCTTCGGTTCAAGCTGGTCGGAGGCCACGCCCGCGTGGCGAACGCAGGCCGCGCGTGGCTCCTGTGGGCCGGTCGGGAGCGGATGAGAGAGGGCCCGCTCTGGGTCCTTCCGGCGGCTCGGTCCCGTGGGATTCCACGCGGACCGGTCAGATCAGGGTGTTCAGCCCTGGAGGGACGCGACCTTCGAAGCAAGCGCCGACTTCTTGTTGGCGGCCTGGTTCTTGTGGATGACGCCCTTGGAGACGGCCTTGTCGAGCGCACGCGCAGCAGCGCGCTGGTACTCGGTGGCCTTCTCGACGTCACCCGCGGCAGCGGCCTCACGGGCCTTGCGGATCGCGGTCTTCAGGGAGGACTTGACGGCCTTGTTGCGCAGCCGGGCCTTCTCGTTGGTCTTGATCCGCTTGATCTGGGACTTGATGTTCGCCACGAATGAGCCTCTACAGGTTCAGGCACGGAGCCAGGAGGATTCCGAGCAGAGGAGCAAGGAGGTCCCCGGGTTCCGTACCGGGTGATTTCTTGAAGGTGTGCCTCGCGCTGAGAGGGCATGAGACACAGCCACCCAGACTACCAGCGGCCCAGCGAGTGGCCCAAACCGGTCGCCGGTCCCCGCCCGTGGGACCATGGAGGCTACGTATCGATCCGACCCGAGACCGCAGACACTGCGGACGCCTCAAGAATCAGGACCCTGCGTGCCCGCGATCCCCAGCCACGTGCCCGAGCCGAGCCGTACCGACCCGGCTCTGATCCGCAACTTCTGCATCATCGCGCACATCGACCACGGCAAGTCCACGCTCGCCGACCGGATGCTCCAGCTGACCGGTGTGGTCGAGCAGCGCCAGATGCGTGCTCAGTACCTCGACCGCATGGACATCGAGCGTGAGCGCGGAATCACGATCAAGTCGCAGGCGGTGCGTCTGCCGTGGGCCCCCACCGGCGACAAGAGCACCACGCACATCCTCAACATGATCGACACCCCGGGGCACGTCGACTTCACCTACGAGGTCTCGCGGTCGCTCGCCGCGTGCGAGGGCACCGTCCTCCTCGTGGACGCCGCCCAGGGGATCGAGGCCCAGACGCTCGCCAACCTGTACCTGGCGATGGAGAACGACCTCACGATCATCCCGGTGCTCAACAAGATCGACCTGCCGGCCGCGCAGCCCGAGAAGTTCGCCGAGGAGCTCGCGAACCTCGTCGGCTGCGACCCCGACGACGTGCTCAAGGTCTCCGCCAAGACCGGGCTCGGGGTCGACGCGCTCCTCGACCGGGTCGTCAAGGACGTCCCGGCCCCGGTCGGTGTCGCCGACGCCCCCGCCCGCGCGATGATCTTCGACTCGGTCTACGACTCCTACCGGGGCGTGGTCACCTACGTCCGTGTCATCGACGGCCAGCTCAACAAGCGCGAGCGCATCAAGATGATGTCGACCGGCGCCACCCACGAGCTGCTGGAGATCGGCACCAACTCGCCCGAGATGCTGGGCGCCGACGGCCTCGGCGTCGGTGAGGTGGGCTACCTCATCACCGGTGTGAAGGACGTGCGCCAGTCCAAGGTCGGTGACACCGTCACCAGCCAGCAGAAGGGCGCCACCGAGGCCCTGGGCGGGTACAAGGACCCCAAGCCCATGGTCTTCTCCGGCCTGTACCCGCTGGACGGCTCCGACTACCCGGAGCTGCGCGAGGCCCTCGACAAGCTCCAGCTCAACGACGCCGCGCTCGTCTACGAGCCGGAGACCTCCGCGGCCCTCGGCTTCGGCTTCCGTGTCGGCTTCCTCGGACTGCTGCACCTCGACGTGATCCGCGAGCGCCTGGAGCGCGAGTTCGGGCTCGACCTCATCGCGACCGCGCCGAACGTGGTCTACCGGGTCGTGATGGAGGACGGCACCGAGCACACCGTCACCAACCCGAGCGAGTTCCCCGAGGGCAAGATCAACGAGGTGTACGAGCCCGTCGTACGCGCCACGATCCTGGCCCCCACCGAGTTCATCGGCTCGATCATGGAGCTGTGCCAGACCCGGCGCGGCACCCTGCTCGGCATGGACTACCTCTCCGAGGACCGGGTCGAGATCCGCTACACGCTTCCCCTCGCGGAGATCGTGTTCGACTTCTTCGACCAGCTGAAGTCGAAGACGCGCGGTTACGCCTCGCTGGACTACGAGCCCACCGGTGAGCAGACGTCCTCCCTGGTCAAGGTGGACATCCTGCTGCACGGCGACAAGGTGGACGCCTTCTCGGCGATCACCCACAAGGACGCGGCCTACGCCTACGGTGTGCGCCTCGTCGCCAAGCTGCGCGAGCTCATCCCGCGGCAGGCTTTCGAGGTGCCCATCCAGGCCGCCATCGGCTCCCGGGTCATCGCCCGCGAGACCATCCGCGCCATCCGCAAGGACGTCCTCGCCAAGTGCTACGGCGGTGACATCTCCCGTAAGCGGAAGCTGCTCGAGAAGCAGAAGGAAGGCAAGAAGCGGATGAAGATGGTGGGTTCCGTGGAGGTTCCGCAGGAGGCCTTCATCGCGGTGCTCTCCAGCGATGACAGCGCGGGATCGGGCAAGGGCAAGAAGTAACCGCGGGTTACAGCCGGTTGCCGGTTGAATCGGACCGAAAGGGGGCCCGTCGTGCGAAAGTGCGACGGGCCCCTACGCGTGCGTAACGTCGCGCTCTGTAGGAAGTGACAGGCCGCCGCCCCTTACCAACGGGTCGGTCGCGCTTTACTCTGATCTCTGCTCGATAGTTACTCGCGAGTTAAACAACAGCCGCAAACCTGAGAGCCAGCCGCACTGTCGCGGGCCCGGAGGATGTCGTGAGCGACACACAGACACTGATCGAGAACCGCCCGCCGAGTGTGGCGACCCTCTTCCTGGAGCGCGTTGCGAGCACACCCGACGCCGAGGCGTACCGCTACCCGGTGCCGGCGGCCTCCGGCCAGGGTCCGGACGAGTGGAAGTCGCTCAGCTGGGCGCAGGCCGCCGAGCGGGTGCACGCCATCGCAGCCGGTCTGATCGAGCTGGGGGTGCAGCCCGAGCAGCGGGTCGCCCTCGCCTCCTCGACCCGGATCGACTGGATCCTCGCGGACCTCGGCATCATGTGCGCGGGCGCCGCCACGACCACGATCTACCCGCAGACCAACGCCGACGAGTCGGCGTTCATCCTCTCCGACTCCGAGAGCCGGGTGCTGATCGCGGAGGACGCGGCCCAGCTCGCCAAGGCGGTCGACAAGCGCGGTGAGCTGCCCGCGCTCACTCATGTCGTGGTGATCGACCCCGCGGGCGTGGAGTCGAGCGACTTCGTGCTCACGCTCACCGAGCTGGAGGCCCGGGGCGCCGCCCGCCTGGAGAAGGACCCCGACCTGATCAAGGAGCGGGTCGGCGCGATCACCAGGGACCAGCTCGCCACCCTCATCTACACCTCCGGCACCACCGGCCGCCCCAAGGGCGTGCGGCTGCCGCACGACAACTGGGCGTACATGGCGAAGGCGATCGCCGCGACCGGGCTGGTCGGACCGGACGACGTGCAGTACCTGTGGCTGCCGCTGGCGCACGTCTTCGGCAAGGTGCTCACCTCCGGGCAGATCGAGGTCGGTCACGTCACCGCCGTCGACGGCCGCGTCGACAAGATCATCGAGAATCTGCCGGTCGTGCAGCCGACGTACATGGCGGCCGTCCCGCGCATCTTCGAGAAGGTCTACAACGGGGTCGCCGCGAAGGCCCGGGCGGGCGGCGGCGCCAAGTACAAGATCTTCCAGTGGGCCGCCGAGGTGGGCCGCGAGTACGCCAAGGCCACCCAGGACAACTTCCGGCGCACCGGGGTCGCCTCCGCGCCCTTCGGGCTGAGCGCCAAGCACAAGGTGGCCGACGCGCTCGTCTTCGCGAAGATCAGGGAGGCGTTCGGCGGGAACCTGCGGGCCTGCGTCTCCGGCTCCGCCGCGCTCGCGCCCGAGATCGGATACTTCTTCTCCGGTGCCGGCATCCACATCCTGGAGGGCTACGGCCTGACCGAGTCCTCCGCGGCCTCCTTCGTGAACCCCGGCGAGGCCTACCGCACCGGCACGGTCGGCAAGCCGCTTCCCGGCACGGAGGTCCGTATCGCGGACGACGGGGAGATCCTGCTGCGGGGCCCCGGGATCATGGAGGGCTACCACGGGCTGCCCGAGAAGACCGCCGAGGTCCTGGAGGCCGACGGGTGGTTCCACACCGGGGACATCGGTGAGCTCTCGCCCGACGGCTACCTGCGCATCACCGACCGCAAGAAGGACCTGATCAAGACGTCCGGCGGCAAGTACATCGCGCCCGCCGAGGTGGAGGGGCAGTTCAAGGCGGTGTGCCCGTACGTGTCCAACATCCTGGTGCACGGGGCGGACCGGAACTTCTGCACCGCGCTCATCGCGCTGGACGAGGTGTCGATCCTGGAGTGGGCCAAGGAGAACGGGCTCGAAGGGAAGTCGTACGCGGAGGTCGTCGCCGCACCCGCCACGGTGGCCATGGTCGAGGGGTATGTGCAGCAGCTCAACGAGGGGCTTCAGCGGTGGCAGACGATCAAGAAGTTCCGGTTGCTGCCGCGGGATCTCGACGTGGAGCACGGTGAGATCACACCGAGCCTGAAGCTGAAGCGGCCTGTTGTGGAGCGGGAGTACAAGCACCTCATCGAGGAGATGTACGCGGGGTCCCGGGAGGCGTAAGGGGTGGCTGGGGAACGTGCGCGGCCGGTGCGTCGTGGCTGGTCGCGCAGTTCCCCGCGCCCCTGGGGGAAACACCTCACCGTTTCTCCAGCAGGCACCGGAGCTCCTTGACTTTCGTGCGCTGAGGGTCTGTCAGCTCCTGCTCCAGATCAGCCAGTTGTCTGCTCACCTCCTCGTAGTCCGTCCGCTGGCGGGCCAGCAGCCGTTCCAACTGCTGGTTCTTGCGGTGCAGTTCCAGAAACACGGTCACCTTCGCGCGGAGGACCCACGGGTCGAACGGCTTGGTCAGGTAGTCCGCCGCTCCTGTCGCGTAGCCGCGGAAGGCGTAGCCCGAGTCGTCGTCCGTGCCGGTGAGGAAGATGATCGGGACGTCCTTCGTCTGGTCCAGGCGCTTGATGTTGGCCGCCGTCTCGAAGCCGTCCATGCCCGGCATGCGCACGTCCAGCAGGACCAGCGCGAAGCGGCGGCGCAGCAGGGCCTTCATCGCCTCCTCGCCCGAACGGGCGCGGATCAGCGGTTCGTTGAGGGACCCCAGGACCGCCTCCAGTGCGATCAGGTTGTCCTCCATGTCGTCGACCAGGAGGATGCCGGCACTGTCGTCGGTCCTTGCCTCAGCGTTCATCTGACTGCCTCATCGAGTCGTCGGTGGGCGGTACCACCGCCTCCTCGGCGTCGGTCCGCTCCTGCGCCTGGGTGCCCTCGGGGTCGAGGAGCGCGCACACGACGGTCAGCAGCTGGTCGACGTCCACCGGCTTGGGTACGTAGTCGTTGGCGCCGCGCGCGATGGACTTCTCACGGTCCCCGGGCATCGCCTTCGCGGTGAGCGCGACGATGGGCAGACCGGTCCAGCGCGGGGTGCGGCGGATGGCGGCGATGGTCTCGTAGCCGTCCATCTCCGGCATCATGATGTCCATCAGGACGAGTTCGACGTCCGGGTTGCGCTCCAGGGTCTCGATGCCCTCGCGGCCGTTCTCCGCGTACAGGACGGGCATGCCCACGCGGCCCAGCACATGGGTGAGGGCGAAGACGTTGCGGATGTCGTCGTCGACGATCAGCACCCGCCTGCCGGACAGCACCTGGCCCGCCCGGCCGGACTGCCACGCCTCCAGCCTGGTGGGCGCCGGCCAGGAGTCCTCGGCGTCGTGGGCGGTCGGATACGGCTCGGTGGACAGGTCCTCAGGGACCGGCAGGGGGTGGTCCTCGGTCGTCGGGCCGGTCGCCGTGTGGCCGGGGCTGACGACGGGGACGTAGAGCGTGAAGGTGGAGCCCTTGCCGGGTTCGCTCTCGGCGACGATACGGCCGCCCAGCAGGCCCGCGATCTCCCGGCTGATGGACAGGCCGAGCCCTGTGCCGCCGTACTTGCGGTTGGTCGTGCCGTCGGCCTGCTGGAACGCCTCGAAGATCACCGGGAGTTTCTCCGGCGCGATGCCGATGCCGGTGTCGGAGACCGCGAAGGCGACCACGTCGTCGCTGTCGCGGACGTACCTGTGCTCGGGGTCCTTGACGCGGTTCACGCGCAGCTCGACCCGGCCACTGGCCGTGAACTTGATCGCGTTGGAGAGCAGGTTGCGCAGGATCTGCTGGAGGCGCTGCTCGTCGGAGTACATCTCGCGCGGCACGTCCTCGCCGACGGCCACCTCGAAGGCCAGGCCGCGGTCCAGGGTGAGCGGGCGGAAGGTGGCGTGGACGTAGTCGAGCAGCTTGATGAGCGGCAGCTTCTTCGGGCGTACGTCCATCCGGCCGGCCTCGATCTTCGACAGGTCCAGGATGTCGTTGATCAGCTGGAGCAGGTCGGAGCCCGAACGGTGGATCGTCGTCGCGAACTGCACTTCCTGGTCGGAGAGGTGGCCGTCCGGGTTGTCGGAGAGCAGCCTCGCCAGGATCAGCAGGGAGTTCAGCGGGGTGCGCAGCTCGTGGGACATGTTCGCCAGGAACTCCGACTTGTACTGGGACGAGGTCGCCAGCAGGGCGGCCTTCTCCTCCAGTTCGGCGTTGGAGCGCTGCAACTCCGCCTGCTGCATCTGGAGTTCGTCGGAGCGTTCCTGGAGCTGCATGGCCAGGCGCTGGGACTCGCCGAGCAGGGACTCGGTGCGGGAGTTGGCGATGATGGTGTTGATGGCGACGCCGATGGTGTTCACGAACTGGTCGAAGAACGCCAGGTGGACATCGGAGAAGCGGGAGAAGGAGGCGAGCTCGATGACACCGAGGAGCTTGTCCTCGAAGAGGATCGGGATGATGACGACACTGCTCGGTGCAGCCTCGCCGAGCCCACTGTTGATCTTGATGTAGTCCGGCGGTGCCTCCTCCACCAGGATCCGCTTCTTCTCCCGGGCGGCCTGGCGGACCAGACCGTGCACCGGCATGCCCCCGGTGTCGACGGTCGCGCCCTGCGCCGAGCCGTAGCCCGCGATGAACGCCAGTCCCTTTGCAGGAACGGTTGTGCGGAGGGAGGCGCTGTCCTCGTCGGGGTCGGCCAGGAAGAACGCGCCGTACTGGGCGTTCACCAGCGGGGTCAGCTCGCGCAGGATCAGGTCGGCGACCTCCATCAGGTCCCGGTGGCCCTGCATCAGGGCGGCGAGGCGCGCGAGGTTCGACTCCAGCCAGTCCTTGGCCCGGGTCGTCTCGCGGAGGTTGGCCACCATCAGGTTGATGTTGTCCTTGAGCTCGGCGACCTCGCCCTGGGTCTCCACGGTGATCGAGCGGGACATGTCGCCCTGGGCCACCGCGGAGGCCACCTCGGCGATCGCGCGGACCTGGGTGGTCAGGTTGGACGCGAGTTCGTTCACGTTGGTCGTCAGTCGCTTCCAGGTGCCGTACACGCCCTCCACCCTGGCCTGGCCGCCGAGTTGGCCCTCGGAGCCCACCTCGCGGGCCACCCGGGTGACCTCGGAGGAGAAGGAGGAGAGCGTGTCGACCATGGTGTTGATGGCGGTCTTCAGCTCCAGGATCTCGCCGCGCGCGTCCACGTCGATCTTCTTGGAGAGGTCACCGTTGGCGACGGCCGTCGTCACCTGGGCGATGTTGCGGACCTGGGAAGTCAGGTTGTCCGCCATGTAGTTGACGTTGTCGGTCAGATCCCGCCACACGCCGGAGACGCCCAGCACCTGGGCCCGGCCGCCCAGCCGTCCGTCGGTGCCGACCTCGCGGGCCACGCGGGTGACCTCGTCGGCGAAGGCACGCAGCTGCTCCACCATCGTGTTGACGGTGTCCTTCAGTTCGAGGATCTCGCCGCGCGCGTCGACCGTGATCTTCTTCGACAGGTCGCCGTTGGCGACGGCCGTCGTCACCTGGGCGATGTTGCGGACCTGCGAGGTCAGGTTCAGGGCCATGAAGTTGACGTTGTCGGTGAGGTCCTTCCAGACGCCGGACACCCCGCGCACCTGGGCCTGGCCGCCGAGGTTGCCTTCCGTGCCGACCTCGCGGGCCACGCGGGTGACCTCGTCGGCGAAGGCGGAGAGCTGGTCGACCATCGTGTTGATGGTGGACTTCAGCTCCAGGATCTCGCCCTTCGCCTCCACCGTGATCTTCTTGCCGAGGTCGCCCTGCGCCACGGCCGTCGACACCAGGGCGATGTTGCGGACCTGGGAAGTCAGGTTGTCCGCCATGAAGTTGACGTTGTCGGTGAGGTCCTTCCAGACGCCGGACACCCCGCGCACCTGGGCCCGGCCGCCGAGGTTGCCCTCGGTGCCGACCTCGCGGGCCACGCGGGTGACCTCGTCGGCGAAGGCGGAGAGCTGGTCGACCATGGTGTTGATGGTCGACTTCAGCTCCAGGATCTCGCCCTGCGCGTCGACGGTGATCTTCTGGCTCAGGTCGCCGTTGGCGACGGCGGTCGTCACCTGGGCGATGTTGCGGACCTGCGAGGTCAGGTTCGACGCCATGAAGTTGACGTTGTCGGTGAGGTCCTTCCAGACCCCGGACACGCCCCGCACCTGGGCCCGGCCGCCCAGCTGCCCCTCGGTGCCGACCTCGCGGGCCACCCGGGTGACCTCGTCGGCGAAGGCCGAGAGCTGGTCGACCATCGTGTTCACGGTCAGCTTCAGTTCCAGCAGTTCGCCCGTGGCCTCGACCGTGACCGTGCGGGTCAGGTCGCCGCGGGCCACCGCCGTCGTCACCAGGGCGATGTCCCTGACCTGGGCGGTCAGCCGGGACGCCATGGTGTTGACGGCCTCGGTCACATCGCGCCAACTGCCCGACAGACCGGTCACCTTGGCCCGCCCGCCGAGCCGGCCCTCGGTGCCGACCTCACGGGCCACCCGGGTCACCTCACCGGTGAACAGGGAGAGCTGGTCGACCATCTTGTTCACGGCCCGGCCCAGCCGCCGCAGATCACCGCGCAACTGCCGGTTGCCGTCGTGCAGGTCGACCCGCTGGGTCAGATCGCCGCCGGCCACCGCGTCCAGGACCCGGGTCGCGTTGGCGGCCGGGGCCACCAGGGCGTCGAGCAGCTGGTTCACGTCGTTGACCCGTGAGGTCCACGAACCCTGCCCCGGGCTGGGCGAGAGCCGTTCGTCGAGCCGGCCGTGCCGCACCAGCTCCCGCTTCACCCGGTTGACCTCACCGGTGAAGTGCAGGTTGCGGTCCACCAGCTGGTTGAAGACGGCCGCCAGTTCGGCCACGATCCCGTCCCCGGACTCCGGCATCCGGCGGAAGTCGCCGTCCCGGGCAGCGGTCATCGCGGCGAGCAGCGGACGCAGATCCGATGCTCGAATCCGGTCGCCGTTCTGTCCTTCTTCGAGCACAGGCGTACCACTGTTCTCACTCATGGCGGCCCACTTCGGTAACTCGGCGCTTATGGGCGTGGCCAGTCTGTCACTCTGTCCGCATCGACTGAGGCGTATTCGTCCGAACTGCTCGGGGAGACGGAGATGGGGGCCATTCCTGTGCAACGGGAGTCCGTTGCCCGCGCGTCCGATCCGCCCGCGCGCGACGGCGGCACGCTCCCGCGCGCCCCGGCGCACACCCGCGCCACCCTCCCCGGCGGCCCGCTCGCCCCGGGCTCGGCCCGGGCCCTGATACGGGAGGCGGTCGCCGAATGGAACGAACTCGCCTTGCCCGGAACCGAGTTGCTCACCGACCGGCAGGCCGACGACGCGGTGGTCGTCGTCAGCGAACTCGTCACCAACGCCGTCGTGCACGCCGGCACCGACATCGAGCTGCACTGCCGCCTGGAGGCGCACACCGGCGCCCTCGTCATCGAGGTCCTCGACCACCACCCCTCACGCGCCCCCCGCGGCGGTGACTTCGAACCCGCGTACGGCACACCGGAGTACGGGCGCGGACTGCGCCTGGTCGCCGCCCTCTCCGAGACCTGGGGGGTCACCTACCGCACCGGTGCCAAGACCGTGTGGGCGCAGCTCCCGGCCGGCGGCAAGGACACCCTCGACGGAATCCAGGCGTACAGCGGCGAGCAGGCGAACGAGCGAGGACTGCGGGTCGCCGGGATGCTCGCCCCGGAACCACCCCCGTCCCGGACCCCGGCCGCGCCCGAGCCCCACGGCGAGCCGGACCGCGACTGGCTCAACCGCGGTGCCCTGTCCTTCCTCGCCGAGGCCTCCGACCTGCTCGCCGGGCAGCTCGACGAGAACCTGGTCGCCGCGCTCGCCGGCCAGCTGATCGTGCCGCGGCTGGCCGACTGGTGCGCGGTGTGGCTGGAGGACGAGGTCGCCGGACGCTGGGGATCCCCTCGTCCGGGTGAGCCCGGGAGCGGGACGGGCTGGGGCGAGGGCGGTGCGTCCGGGCCCCGGCTGGCCCGGGTGTGGCACTGCTCCGAGACCCGGATCGAGGAACTGCGGCGGGCGCTGGAGAAGGAGCCGCCCGTCCCGTCGGGGCCCGACCGGCCCGGGCCCGTGCCGTTCCCCTGGCCCGGCGGCGCACTGGGCGCGCACGGCACCCACGGCTCCGCGCTCGCCTACCGCCTGACCGCCGGGGGCCGCCCGCTGGGCACCCTGGTCATCGGCCGGGCCGGGCTGATCTCCTTCCCCGACGAGATCACCGGGCTCGTCGAGGACCTCAGCCGCCGGGTGGCGCTCGCCATCGGCGCGGCCCGCCAGTACGCCCGCCAGGCCACCATCAGCGCGGTCCTCCAGCGCGGCCTGCTGCCCGGCGCGGTCGCCGAGATCCCCGGGGTGCGCAGCGCCCTGGTGTACGAGCCGTGCGACAAGGGCGGCCCCAGCGGCGACTTCTACGACCTCTTCCCGGCCGGTGACGGCCGCTGGTGCTTCGCCGTCGGCGACGTCCAGGGCAAGGGCCCCGAGGCCGCCGTGGTGATCGGCCTCGCGCGGCCCTGGCTCCGGCTGCTGGCCCGCGAGGGCTACCGCGTCGCCGACGTACTGGACCGCCTCAACCAGCTGCTCCTCGACGACGCCACGGAGGCCGCGGACGCGGCCGCGCGAGCCCTGGCGGCCGCCGGCGGACGCCCCATGAACCCCGGGGACGGCCCCCAGACCCGCTTCCTGTCCCTCCTGTACGGCGAGCTCGCGCCCTTCGAGGGCGGCGTGCGCTGCACCCTCGCCTCCGCCGGGCATCCGCTGCCGCTGCTGCTCGGGGCGGGCGGTGAGGTCCGTACGGCAGCCCGGCCGCAGACCCTGCTCGGCGTCGTCGAGGACGAGACGTACACCAGCGAGACCTTCGAGCTGCGGCCCGGTGACAGCCTGCTGTGCGTCACCGACGGGGTCACCGAGCGGCGCAGCGGCCCCCGGCAGTTCGACGACGAGGACGGCCTCGCCGAGGCGCTCGCCGGGTGCGCGGGACTGGACGCCGAGCTGATCGCGGAGCGGATCAAACGGCTGGTGCACGAGTTCGGGGCCCGGCCCCCGGAGGACGATCTGGCGCTGCTGGTGCTGCAGGCGGAGTAGGTGTCCGCGGGGTGCTGGACAATGGAGGACATGCCTTCCGCACTCCCCGACGGTGAACCCGTCCCCGACGACGGCTCGCTGCCCGCGTCCGCGCTCGCCGGGTCCGCCGACCGCCCTCTCGGCTTCTACCTGCACGTTCCGTACTGCGCCACCCGCTGCGGCTACTGCGACTTCAACACCTACACCGCGACCGAGCTGCGTGGTTCGGGCGGAGTGCTGGCCTCCCGCGACAACTACGCGGACACCCTGATCGACGAGGTCCGCCTGGCGCGGAAGGTACTGGGCGACGACCCGCGGCCCGTCCGCACGGTGTTCGTCGGGGGCGGCACCCCGACGCTCCTGGCCGCCGGTGATCTCGTACGGATGCTGGGGGCGATCCGTGACGAGTTCGGGCTCGCGCCCGACGCGGAGGTGACGACCGAGGCGAACCCGGAGTCCGTGGACCCGGCCTATCTGGCGGCGCTGCGGGAGGGCGGCTTCAACCGGGTCTCCTTCGGGATGCAGAGCGCGCGGCAGCACGTGCTGAAGGTGCTGGACCGCACGCACACGCCGGGGCGGCCGGAGGCGTGTGTGGCCGAGGCCAGGGCAGCGGGCTTCGACCACGTCAACCTCGATCTGATCTACGGCACCCCCGGTGAGTCCGACGACGACTGGCGGGCCTCCCTGGAGGCGGCGATCGGAGCCGGACCGGACCACGTGTCGGCGTACGCGCTGATCGTCGAGGAGGGCACCCAGCTCGCTCGTCGCATCCGCCGGGGCGAGGTCCCGATGACCGACGACGACGTGCACGCGGACCGGTACCTGATCGCGGACGCGGTGTTCGCGGAGGCCGGGTTCGACTGGTACGAGGTCTCCAACTGGGCCACCTCGGAGGCGGGCCGGTGCCTGCACAACGAGCTGTACTGGCGGGGCGCCGACTGGTGGGGAGCGGGGCCTGGAGCGCACTCGCACGTGGGCGGGGTGCGGTGGTGGAACGTGAAGCATCCGGGGGCGTACGCGGCGGCGCTGGCTTCGGGGAAGTCGCCGGGTGCGGGGCGTGAGCTGCTCTCGGACGAGGACCGGCGGGTGGAGCGGATCCTGCTGGAGCTGCGGCTGCGGGAGGGGGTGCCGTTGTCGCTGCTGCGGGAGGAGGGGCTGCGCGCTTCTCGCCGGGCGCTGGGGGAGGGGCTGCTGGAGGCCCGGCCCTATGAGGAGGGGCGGGCTGTGCTGACGCTTCGGGGGCGGTTGCTGGCGGATGCGGTGGTGCGGGATCTGGTGGACTGAGCGCCTACGGGGGTGGGGGGTGCGTGTCGTGTGGCGGCTGCGGGTCGGTGGGGGCTGGTCGCGCAGTTCCCCGCGCCCCTGGGTGGGTGGGGTTGCCGTCGGTGGGATGTCCAGCTGGTTGCATGCGCCTTGGCGGCTGCGGGTGGGTGGGGGCTGGTCGCGCAGTTCCTCGCGCCCCTGAGCAGGTTGCGGCTGCCATCAGTGACACGCCGACGTAGCTGCACCCACCCAAGGGGTGGTGGGAACTGCGCGACCAGTCACAACGAACCCGCAGCCGTTCGACACGCCCCGCCGACCCGCCGCGCAGACCCGCCGCGCGGATCCGCTAGGGCGACGTGACGAAGTCGATCAGTTCTTCCACTCGGCCGAGCAACTCGGGCTCCAGGTCCTTGTAGGAGTTCACCCGCTTCAGGATCGCCTGCCACACCGCGCCGGTGTTCTCCGACGGCCAGCCCAGGGCCTTGCACACGCCTGTCTTCCAGTCCTGGCCGTGCGGGACACGGGGCCATGCCTCGATGCCCAGGGACGACGGCTTCACCGCCTCCCAGATGTCGATGTACGGGTGACCGACGACCAGGGCGTGTTCGCTGGTCACCGAGGCCGCGATGCGGGACTCCTTGCTGCCGGGCACCAGGTGGTCCACCAGGACGCCGAGGCGGGCGTCCGGGCCCGGTGCGAACTCGGCCACGATCGCCGGCAGGTCGTCCACGCCCTCCAGGTACTCCACGACCACACCCTCGATGCGCAGGTCGTCGCCCCAGACCTTCTCCACCAGTTCCGCGTCGTGGCGGCCCTCGACGTAGATGCGGCCGGCGCGGGCCACGCGTGCGCGTGCGCCGGGGACGGCCACCGAGCCGGACGCGGTACGGGACGGTCGTACGGGAGAGGCGGCCGAAGGCCGGACCAGGGTCACCACCCGGCCCTCCAGGAGGAAACCGCGGGGCTCCAGCGGGAACACCCGGTGCTTGCCGAAGCGGTCCTCCAGCGTGACCGTGCCCGCCTCGCAGCGGATCACCGCGCCGCAGAACCCGGTACCCGGCTCCTCGACCACCAGGCCGGGCTCGGCGGGCACCTCCGGCACCGGCTTCGGCTTCTTCCACGGAGGGGTCAGGTCGGCGGAGTACTGGCGCATTCGGATGACGATAGGAGAACCATGCGGCGGATCACTACGACACGCCGAAGCGTGCCGCCAGCGCGTCCCGCTGGGCCCGCACGAACGCCGCGTCCACCACCGCTCCGTGACCGGGCACGTACAGCGCGTCCTCGCCGCCCAGGTCGAGGAGCCGGTCCAGCGCGGCGGGCCAGTGCGGCGGTACGGCGTCCGGGCCCGCCTGCGGTTCGCCGGACTCCTCGACCAGGTCGCCGCAGAAGACGACCTCCGGGGTGCCGGGGACGAGGACGGCGAGGTCGTGGGCCGTGTGGCCGGGGCCGACGTTCGCCAGCAGGACCTGGCGGCCGCCGCCGAGGTCCAGCGTCCACTCGCCCGAGACGTGGTGCCGGGGGGTGACGAGCGCGTCCACCGCCTCGTCGGCCACCGCCGGGTTCAGTCCGTTGGCCACCGCGTCCGCCCGCAGCCCCGCACGGCCCAGCCGCCCCGTCAGCACCGTCTCCACGCCCACCGCGCCGAACACCTCCGCCCCCGCGAAGGCCGCCGCACCGAAGACATGGTCGAAATGGGGGTGGGTGAGCGCGAGATGGGTCACACGATGGCCGGCCAGTTCCTCGGCCTGTGCGCGCAGCCGGGCGCCCTCCGCGAGACCGGAGCCCGCGTCGACCAACAGGGCCGTGCCCTCGCCGATCACCAGGCCCGCCGTACAGTCCCAGGTGGGCAGCCGGCACCGCCCCACCCCGGTCGCTACCCGCTCCCACCCGAGCTCTTCCCAAGTCACCGTCATACCGCGACGCTAGCCGTACAACCCGTCACGCCAGGACCAGCCTTGCCCAGGGAGTACCCCACCGCCGTACACTGGCCGGGGAGCGTTGGCACTCGGACGGACAGAGTGCCAGGCGAGACGCCACGGAAACGACCTCTGGAGGTGCGCGCGATGCTGAGTGAACGCAGGCTTCAGGTGTTGCGCGCCATCGTCCAGGACTACGTCGGCACCGAGGAGCCGGTCGGGTCCAAGGCCCTGACCGAGCGGCACAACCTCGGAGTCTCCCCGGCGACCGTGCGCAACGACATGGCGGTCCTGGAGGAGGAAGGGTTCATCGCCCAGCCGCACACCAGTGCCGGGCGGATCCCGACCGACAAGGGTTACCGGCTGTTCGTCGACAAGCTGGCGGGCGTCAAGCCGATGACCGCGCCCGAGCGGCGCGCGATCCAGAACTTCCTCGACGGCGCGGTCGACCTCGACGACGTCGTGGCCCGGACCGTGCGGCTGCTCGCGCAGCTGACCCGGCAGGTGGCCGTCGTGCAGTACCCCTCCCTCACCCGCTCGACCGTGCGGCACGTGGAGCTGCTCTCGCTCGCCCCCGCGCGCGTGATGCTCGTGCTGATCACGGACACCGGCCGGGTCGAGCAGCGCATGGTCGACTGCCCGGCGCCCTTCGGGGAGGCCTCGCTGGCCGATCTGCGGGCGCGTCTCAACAGCCGGATCGCGGGGCGGCGGTTCGCCGACGTGCCCCGGCTGGTCGAGGACCTGCCCGAGGGCTTCGACGTCGAGGACCGGGGTACGGTCTCGACAGTGCTCTCCACTCTCCTGGAGACGCTCGTCGAGGAGAACGAGGAGCGGCTGATGATCGGCGGCACCGCCAACCTCACCCGCTTC
Organism: Streptomyces sp. SAI-135; assembly: GCF_029893805.1. NCBI lineage: Bacteria > Bacillati > Actinomycetota > Actinomycetes > Kitasatosporales > Streptomycetaceae > Streptomyces > Streptomyces sp. SAI-135. Next base: position 3,260,662 of record NZ_JARXYP010000002.1, on the reverse strand, counting down.
GGACATGACTTTCCCCTCACGATCCGGCCCGTCCTGGAAGCGCTGGAGGAGCAGGTCGTGCTCCTCAAGTTGCTTGGCGAGGCCGGGGATTCGGGCATGACCGTACGCATCGGTCATGAGAACGCCTACGAGGGACTCAACTCCACTTCGGTGGTGTCGGTCGGCTACGGTTCGGGCGGCGAGGCAGTCGCCAAGCTCGGCGTGGTCGGACCGACCCGCATGGATTACCCGGGAACGATGGGAGCGGTACGCGCAGTGGCACGGTACGTCGGACAGATCCTGGCGGAGTCGTAAGTGGCCACGGACTACTACGCCGTTCTCGGCGTGCGCCGCGACGCGTCGCAGGATGAGATCAAGAAGGCGTTCCGCAGGCTCGCGCGCGAGCTGCACCCGGACGTCAACCCGGATCCCAAGACCCAGGAGCGGTTCAAGGAGATCAACGCCGCCTACGAGGTGTTGTCGGACCCGCAGAAGAAGCAGGTCTACGACCTCGGCGGCGACCCGCTCTCGCAGGCCGGCGGCGGTGGCGCGGGCGGCTTCGGGGCCGGTGGGTTCGGGAACTTCTCGGACATCATGGACGCGTTCTTCGGCACGGCCTCGCAGCGGGGTCCGCGCTCGCGGACCCGGCGCGGCCAGGACGCGATGATCCGGCTGGAGATCGAGCTCGACGAGGCGGCCTTCGGCACCACGAAGGACATCCAGGTCGACACGGCGATCGTCTGCTCCACCTGCAACGGTGAGGGCGCGGCGCCCGGGACCTCCGCCCAGACGTGTGACATGTGCCGCGGCCGCGGTGAGGTCTCGCAGGTGACGCGGTCCTTCCTGGGCCAGGTCATGACGTCCCGTCCGTGCCCGCAGTGCCAGGGCTTCGGCACCGTGGTCCCGACGCCGTGCCCGGAGTGCGCCGGCGACGGCCGGGTCCGCTCGCGCCGCACGCTGACCGTGAAGATCCCGGCCGGTGTGGACAACGGCACGCGGATCCAGCTCGCGGGCGAGGGCGAGGTCGGCCCCGGCGGCGGCCCCGCCGGTGACCTCTACGTCGAGATCCACGAGCTCCCGCACCCGATGTTCCAGCGGCGCGGCGACGACCTGCACTGCACGGTCACCATCCCGATGACCGCGGCGTCCCTCGGCACCAAGGTCCCGCTGGAGACGCTCGACGGCATGGAGGAGGTCGACATCCGCCCGGGCACCCAGTCCGGCCAGTCGATCCCGCTGCACGGCCGGGGCGTCACGCACCTGCGCGGCGGCGGCCGGGGCGACCTCATCGTCCACGTCGAGGTCCAGACCCCGACCAAGCTGGACCCCGAGCAGGAACGCCTCCTGCGCGAGCTGGCCAAGCTGCGCGGCGAGGAACGGCCCACGGGGCAGTTCCAGCCGGGGCAGCAGGGGCTGTTCTCGCGGTTGAAGGACGCTTTCAACGGGCGGACCTGAGCGGCGGGGCGACTGCTGGGGGTTCGGGGGTCGTCCCCCGGGGAGGCGCAGTCAGCCGGGGCAGCAGGGGTTGTTCTCGCGGTTGAAGGACGCTTTCAACGGGCGGACCTGAGCCGTCCCGAGGTCGGATTCGGACTTGTCCGGAGGACGTGACAACATGCCGTCATGTCCTCCGCACTGACCGATCTGTTCCCGCATCCGATCGTGCAGGCCCCCATGGCGGGCGGCGTCTCCGTGCCGCGGCTCGCCGCCGCCGTGTCCGAGGCGGGCGGGCTCGGATTCCTCGCCGCCGGGTACAAGACGGCCGACGGGATGTACCAGGAGATCAAGCAGCTGCGCGGGCTGACCGGGCGCCCTTTCGGCGTCAACCTCTTCATGCCGCAGCCCGAGTCCGCCGACCCCGCGGCGGTCGAGGTCTACGCCCACCAGCTGGCCGGTGAGGCCGGCTGGTACGGCACCGAGCTCGGCGACCGGGACAGCGGCCGCGACGACGGGTACGACGCCAAGCTCGCCGTACTCCTCGACAACCCGGTGCCGGTGGTCTCCTTCCACTTCGGCGTCCCGAGCAGCGACGCCCTGGAGTCGCTGCGGCGCGCCGGAACCTTCACCCTCGTCACCGCGACCACCCCCGAAGAGGCCCTCGCCGTGCAGTACGCGGGCGCCGACGCGGTCGTCGCGCAGGGCGTCGAGGCCGGCGGCCACCAGGGCACCCACCGCGACCTCCCCGAGCAGGACGGCTCCGGCCTCGGACTGCTCTCCCTGGTCGCCCAGGTCCGTGAGACGGTCACCCTCCCGATCATCGCCGCCGGCGGCATCATGCGCGGCGGCCAGATCGCCGCCGTCCTCGCCGCCGGCGCGAGCGCGGCCCAGCTCGGCACGGCGTTCCTCGCCACGACCGAGTCCGGCGCCCACGACGTGCACAAGCAGGCGCTGACCAACCCCCTCCACGTCCGCACCGAGTTGACCCGCGCCTTCTCCGGCAGACCGGCCCGCGCCCTGGTCAACCGATTCGTGCGCGAGCACGGGCCGTACGCCCCCGCGGCCTACCCCGAGGTCCACCATCTGACCGCCCCGCTCCGCAAGGCCGCCGCCAAGGCCGGTGACGCCCAGGGCATGGCGCTGTGGGCGGGCCAGGGGCACCGGATGGCACGCGCACTGCCCGCCGGGCAGCTCGTGGAGATACTCGCGGCCGAACTCGAGGCCGCCAGGACAGCGTTGTCGGACAAGGGAGACCTGCGATGACCGCAGCGGTGTTCGTGGTCGAGCACTTCGACGCGGGCGGCGGCGGACACTACGTCCTCGACGGCCCCGAAGGACGCCACGCCGTCTCGGTGAAACGGCTCCAGCCCGGCGAGGACGTCATCCTCACCGACGGCGCCGGACGCTGGGCCGACTGCGTCGTGCTCGCCGCCGAGGGCAAGGACCGACTGGTCGTCCAGCTCGACTCGGTGAGCGAGGAACCCCAGGCGCAGCCCCGCATCACCGTCGTCCAGGCGCTCCCCAAGGGCGACCGCGGTGAGCTCGCCGTCGAGACCATGACCGAGGTCGGCGTCGACGCCATCGTGCCCTGGCAGGCGGCCCGTTGCATCACGCAGTGGAAGGGCGACCGGGGTCTGAAAGCGCTCGGCAAGTGGCGGGCCACCGCCCGCGAGGCCGGCAAGCAGTCCCGCCGGGTGCGCTTCCCGGAGGTCGCGGACGCGGCGAGCACCAAACAGGTTGCCGCACTTCTCGCCAAAGCCGACTTCGCCGCGGTGCTCCACTCCGACTTCGAACGCGGCAGTGCGCCGCTGGCCGGTGCCGAACTTCCCGCCGAGGGCGAGATCGTGCTGGTCGTCGGCCCCGAAGGAGGCGTCGCCAAGGACGAGTTGGCGCTCTTCGAGGAGGCGGGTGCCCGCCCCTACGTCCTGGGGCCGACCGTGCTGCGGACCTCGACCGCCGGGACCGCGGCGGCCGCCCTGCTCCTCGGCCGCACCGGCCGCTGGTCCTGACTCCCGAACTTCTCGACGCCGGGTCACTCACAACCGGCGCGCTCAATGACCGTATGCGCCCTACCGCCGGACGGCACGCGGTGGCAGGCTGCCCTTCATGGTGGCGTTGAGGCGGAACTGGCGTCGGCCGCGCGGGGTGCGAGTGGCGGGTGTGGCCGGGGGTGTCGTGCTGGCCGTGGGCGGGGTCGCCGCCTGTGATCCGGCCGGTGCGGTCAGTTCCGCGACCGTCTCGTACACCACCGACCAGTTGGCCACCAAGGAGCTGAACCGGCAGAAGGCCGACGTGAGTTGGCTGACCTGCACGGCCACGTACGACGACGGTGACCGGACGCCGAGCGCCACCGTGAACACCGTCGCCACCGTCGACTGCGACGGCAAGACGCGGGACGGCAAGGACATCACCGTCAAGGGCAAGGTGACGCGGACCGTCAGCGGCGCCTGTGTGCGAGGCGACCTCACCGCCACCGTGGGCGGCAGGCAGTGGTTCCACGTGGAGGGCCTCGGCAACTGCGACGCCACGCCCACGCCCCCGGTCAACAACCCGGGACAGCCCGGCCCCACCGTCACCGTGACCGTCACCCGGACGATCTGGTGCCAGAACGACCCGCAGTGCTGGCCCGACGGCAAGTGATCGAAACCCCTGTGCACGGGGACCGGGCGTGCATAGGGTGATCGGGTGACACAGCCTGCGACGTCTGCATATCTCCGGTTTCCGCACCTGCAGGGCGAGTTGGTGGCCTTCACCGCCGAGGACGACGTGTGGCTCGCGCCGCTCGACGGCGGGCGCGCCTGGCGGGTCAGCGCGGACAACGTCCCGGTCACCCACCCCCGCATCTCGCCCGACGGCACCACCGTCGCCTGGACCTCCGCCCGCGACGGCGCCCCCGAGGTGCACATCGCCCCGGTCGACGGCGGCCCGTCCAGAAGGCTGACCCACTGGGGCAGCACGCGCACCCAGGTGCGCGGCTGGACCCCGGACGGCGAGGTCCTCGCGATCACCACCCACGGCCAGGCCAGCCTGCGCCGCAGCTGGGCGCACACCGTCCCGCTCGACGGCGGACCCGGCACCACCCTGCCGTACGGTCCCGTCGGCGATGTCGCCCACGGCCCGGCGACCGTGCTCCTCTCCGCGCCGATGGGCCGGGAGGCCGCCTGGTGGAAGCGGTACCGGGGCGGCACCGCGGGCAAGCTGTGGATCGACCGCGACGGCGACGGCGAGTTCGTACGGCTCCACGACGACCTGGACGGGAACCTCGAGTACCCGGTGTGGGCGGGCGACCGGATCGCCTTCCTGTCCGATCACGAGGGCACCGGGGCCGTCTACTCCTCCCTCGCCGACGGCTCCGACCTGCGCCGGCACACTCCCCTCGACGGCTACTACGCCCGGCACGCCTCCGGCGACGGCACCAGGGTCGTCTACACGTCGGCCGGTGAGCTGTGGATCCTCGACGACCTCGACGGCGCCGAACCGCGCCGCCTTCAGGTCCGGCTCGGCGGACAGCGGGCCGACCGGCAGCCGTTCCCGGTGGACGCCTCCCGCTGGTTCGGCTCGGCCGCCCCCGACCACACCGGGCGCGGCAGCGCGGTCGCCGTGCGCGGCGCCGTCCACTGGGTCACCCACCGCTCCGGCCCCGCCCGCGCGCTAGCCGCGGAGCCCGGCGTACGGGCCCGGCTGCCGCGCACCTTCCGCACCGAGGGCGAGGAGTGGGTGGTGTGGGTGACGGACGCGGAGGGCGACGACGCCCTGGAGTTCGCGCCCGCCACCGGACTGGCCCCCGGCGCCACCCCGCGCCGCCTCGCCGCCGGACAGCTCGGCCGCGTCCTCGGACTCGCCATGGCCCCCGACGGCAGCAGGGCAGCGGTCGCCGCGCACGACGGCCGCGTCCTGCTCGTCGAGCGGGAGACCGGCGAGGTCCGCGAGGTCGACCGCAGCGAGGACGGCGACGTACGGGGACTGACCTTCTCGCCCGACTCGGCCTGGCTCGCCTGGTCGCACCCCGGCCCCGCCCCGCTCTGCCAGCTCCGCCTCGCCAACACCACCGACCTGTCGGTCACCGAGGCGACCCCGCTGCGCTTCCAGGACTACGCCCCCGCCTTCACCCTCGACGGCAAGCACCTGGCGTTCCTGTCCAACCGCTCCTTCGACCCGGTCTACGACGAGCACGTCTTCGACCTCGCGTTCGTCGTCGGCGACCGCCCGCACCTGATCACCCTGGCCGCGACCACCCCGTCCCCGTTCGGCCCGCAGCGCCACGGCCGGCCCTTCGAGGCCCCCGACAAGGACGAGACCCCCGACAGCGAGGGCACCCCCGCCACCCGGATCGACCTCGAAGGCCTCGCCGACCGGATCGTGCCCTTCCCGGTGGAGGCCGGCCGCTACTCCAACCTGCGCGCGGCCAAGGACGGCGTGCTGTGGCTGCGCCACCCCGTCCAGGGCGTCCTCGGTTCCTCCCGGGCCACCCCGGACGACCCCGACCCCAAGACCGACCTCCAGCGCTACGACCTCGCCCAGCAGCGCCTGGAACACCTCGCCGCCGACGCCGACCACTTCGCCGTCAGCGGGGACGGCAAGCGGGTCCTGCTGTGGACCGACGGCCGCCTGAAGGTCGTACCGAGCGACCGCCGGGCCTCCAACGACGACGACAGCGACACGAACATCTCCGTCGACCTCGGCCGCATCCGGCAGACCGTCGACCCGTCGGCCGAGTGGCGGCAGATGTACGAGGAGACCGGCCGCATCATGCGGGACCACTTCTGGCGGCCCGACATGAGCGGTGTCGACTGGCAGGGCGTCCTCGACCGCTACCGTCCGGTCCTGGACCGCCTCGCCACCCACGACGACCTCGTCGACCTGCTCTGGGAGGTGCACGGCGAGCTGGGCACCTCCCACGCCTACGTCACCCCCCGCGGCGGCCACGGCCACGGGCCCCGCCAGGGCCTCCTCGGCGCCGACATCTCCCGTCACGAGGACGGCAGTTGGCGCATCGACCGGATCCTGCCGACCGAGACCTCCGACCCCGCGGCCCGCTCCCCGCTCGCCGCACCCGGGGTGGCGGTCCGCGCCGGGGACGCGATCGTGGCGGTGGGCGGCCGGCCGGTCGACCCGGTCACCGGTCCCGGACCGCTCCTCGTCGGCACGGCCGGCCGGCCGATCGAGCTCACCGTCTCCCCGTCCGGCGGCGGCGAGCTGCGCCACGCCGTGGTCGTCCCCGTCTCCGACGAGGAGCCGCTGCGCTACCACCACTGGGTCGCCGACCGCCGTGCCTACGTCCACGAGAAGTCGGGCGGGCGCCTCGGGTATCTGCACGTGCCGGACATGCAGGCCCCGGGCTGGGCCCAGATCCACCGCGACCTGCGCGTCGAGGTGGCCCGCGAGGGACTGGTGGTCGACGTGCGCGAGAACCGCGGCGGACACACCTCCCAGCTCGTCGTGGAGAAGCTGGCCCGCCGGATCGTCGGCTGGGCGCTGCCGCGCGGAATGCGCGCGTACAGCTATCCGAGGGACGCGCCGCGCGGTCCCGTGGTCGCCGTGGCCAACGAGTTCTCCGGCTCGGACGGCGACATCGTCAATGCGGCGATCAAGGCGCTGGGCATCGGCCCGGTCGTCGGCACCCGCACCTGGGGCGGGGTCATCGGGATCGACAGCCGGTACCGGCTGGTCGACGGCACGCTGATCACCCAGCCCAAGTACGCCTTCTGGCTGGAGGGGTACGAGTGGGGCGTGGAGAACCACGGGGTCGACCCGGACGTGGAGGTCGTCCAGCGGCCGCAGGACTACGCGGCGGGCAGGGACGCCCAGTTGGACGAGGCGGTGCGGATCGCGCTGGAGGAGCTGGAGAACAGCCCTGCGAAGACACCGCCGGGGATCCCCACCTAGGGGCGCGGGGAACTGCGCGACCAGCCACGACCCACCCGCACCCGCCGACGATACGATGCCCCCCGAAAGCCAACGCGAAGGGACCACCATGCCAGGGGAACCCCAGGACGACTGCCTGTTCTGCAAGATCGTGGCGGGCCAGATCCCGGCGACGATCGTCCGTGAGTCGGAGACGACCGTCGCCTTCCGGGACATCAACCCCCAGGCCCCCACGCACGTCCTCGTGATCCCCAAGGCGCACTACGAGAACGCCGCCGCCCTCGCCGCCGCGGAACCGCAACTCGCCGCGGACGTCCTCGGGGCGACCCAGGCCGTCGCCGAACAGGAGAAGCTGGAGAGCTACCGCACCGTCTTCAACACGGGCTCCGGCGCCGGACAGACCGTCTGGCACGCCCACGCCCATGTGATCGGCGGCCGCGGTCTCCAGTGGCCCCCCGGGTAACTCGCCGTGTCCGTACGTGAGTTGGTCGTCCTCGGCACAGCGAGCCAGGTCCCCACAAGGCACCGCAACCACAACGGCTACCTGCTGCGCTGGGACGGCGAGGGCATCCTCTTCGACCCCGGCGAGGGCACCCAGCGCCAGATGCTGCGCGCCGGGGTCGCCGCCCACGACCTGAACCGGATCTGCGTCACGCACTTCCACGGCGACCACTCCCTCGGCCTCGCGGGAGTGATCCAGCGCATCAACCTCGACCGGGTCCCGCACCAGGTCACCGCGCACTACCCGAAGTCGGGGCAGCGCTTCTTCGACCGCCTGCGGTACGCGACGGCGTACCGGGAGACGGTCCGGCTCACCGAGGCGCCGGTTGAGGCCGACGGGGTGCTCGCGCGGACCGGCGGCTACACGCTGGAGGCCCGCAGGCTGTCGCACCCCGTCGAGTCCTACGGCTACCGCCTCACCGAACCCGACGGCCGCCGCATGCTCCCCGACCGCCTCGCCGCGCACGGCATCAAGGGGCCCGACGTCGGACGGCTCCAGCGGGAGGGCTCCGTGAACGGCGTCTTTCTCGACGACGTCAGCGAGGTCCGCCGTGGCCAGCGGTTCGCGTTCGTCATGGACACCCGACTCTGCGACGGCGTCCCCGCCCTCGCGGACGGCTGCGACCTGCTCGTCATCGAGTCGACCTTCCTCGACGAGGACGAGGGACTCGCGGTGGAGCACGGCCACCTGACCGCCGGACAGGCCGCGGCCGTGGCCCGTGACGCCGGCGTACGGCATCTCGTGCTCACCCACTTCAGCCAGCGCTACTCCGAGCCGGAGGAGTTCGAACGGCAGGCGCGGGCGGCCGGGTTCGAGGGCGAGCTGACCGTGGCCCACGACCTGCTCCGGGTCCCGGTTCCGAAACGGCGGTAAACCGGTCGTACGATGCTTTGATGTCCCTCCCCAAAGCTGAGCTGCACCTGCACATCGAAGGCACCCTGGAACCGGAGCTGGCTTTCGAGCTGGCCGCCCGCAACGGCGTCGAGCTGCCCTACGCCTCCACGGACGAGCTCCGCAAGGCGTACGACTTCGAGGACCTCCAGTCCTTCCTGAACCTGTACTACGAGCTCATGGCCGTCCTGCGCACCGAGCGGGACTTCGAGGACCTGGCCGACGCCTACCTCGCCCGGGCCGCGGCGCAGGGGGTGCGGCACGCGGAGATCTTCTTCGATCCGCAGGCGCACATCGCGCGGGGCGTGGAGATGGGAACGGTCGTGGAGGGGCTGTGGCGGGCGCTGGGACGCAGCTCGGAGAACCACGGTGTCTCCACCCAGCTGATCATGTGCTTCCTGCGGGACGAGTCCGCGGAGTCGGCGCTTCAGACCCTTGAGGCCGCGAGGCCGTACCTGGACCGGATCGTCGGGGTGGGGCTCGACTCCGCCGAGGTGGGGCATCCGCCGGTGAAGTTCCGCGAGGTGTACGAGGCCGCGGCGGCATTGGGGCTGCGGCGGGTGGCGCACGCGGGGGAGGAGGGGCCGCCGTCGTACATCGTCGAGGCGCTGGACGTGCTGGGGGTGGAACGGGTCGACCACGGGTTGCGGTGCATGGAGTCGCCGGAGCTGGTGGAGCGGCTCGTGCGGGATCGCGTGCCGCTGACCTTGTGTCCCTTGTCCAACGTGCGGCTGCGGACGGTTGATGTGCTGGGTGATCATCCGTTGCCGGCGATGTTGGATGCGGGGCTTCTGTGCACGGTGAACTCTGACGACCCGGCGTATTTCGGGGGGTATGCGGGGGACAACTTCGAGGCGGTTCGCTCGGCGCTGGGCCTAGGGGAGGAGCGGTTGCGGGAGTTGGCCCGGAACTCTTTCCTCGCGTCCTTCTTGGAGCATGATGAGGGGCTGCGGGCTCGGTATCTTGCGGAAGTTGATGCGTACGAGTTCTGAGGTGCGTTGTCGGGTGCGGGTGCGTCGTGGCTTGTCGCGCAGTTCCCCGCGCCCCTAAAAGCAAAGGCCCTCACGCCGCCGTTGCTTTGTCGTACGCCTGGGTTTCCACCTGGATTTCCACCACCGGCAACCTCCGGCGCCCTGCACCCAGTGCCACCGCCGTCATCGGTACCGCGATCAGTAGCAGGCCCGCTGCCAGGGCCGTGCCCATCGCCGGGAAACCTGCCTCCGATGCGAGGACGCTGCCCGTCAGTGGGCCCGCTGCCGTGCCCAACGATGACGCCGAGCCGACCAGGACCGCCCAGCGGCCGCGCGGGTCGAGGGAGGCGGCCAGGCCGATGACGTACGACAGGACGATCGGGTAGAGCGTGTTCCACGCGATCTCGCCGGTCGCGAAGGACGTCAGGTCGGTCGCGGAGGCGCTCAGCGTGATGCACGCGGCGATGAGGACCGTGCCGCCGCCGATGGGGAGCGCGCGGCCGAGCCGGGGGCCGAGGGCGCCCGCGCCGACGACGCCCAGCAGGCCCGCGCCGAGTGCGATCGCGAAGACCGCGCCGACCGTGGCCTCGGAGAGGTGGGCCTGGGTGAGCCCGATGCGGCCGCTGACGCCCCAGAGGGCGTTCTGGGCCAGGGACCAGCAGGGGAGGGTGGCGGCGAGGAGGAGGCCGGCCCGGAGGTGGGGGAGCGGGGCGCCCCTCTCGCGGCTTCGGGCGGGGGCCGTGGCGAGCGGGAGACGGCCCGTCAGGGGCCAGACCGCCAGCGCGGTGAGGGCGATCGCGGCGAGCGGCTGGCCGTGGCCGGGGCCCAGGTGCGGGACGGTCAGGTAGACGGCGCCGGCGAGTGCGGAGACGCCGAGCAGGCCGGCCGTGGTGGTGCGGTGCGGGTCGGGCTGGGCGGCGATGCCGGTGGCGGCCACCGCCGTCGCCGTACCGGATCCGAAGCCGCCGATGAGGGCGCCCACGACGACGGCCGGGACGGCGTGGGCGAGGGCGGCGCCGCCGTAGCCGAGGACGGCCAGGGTGAGGCCGAGACGGGCGAGGGTGCGGGGGCCGAGGCGGTCGACGCGGGAGGCGAGCAGGAAGCCTGCCGCCGCCGAGCTCAGCAGCAGCGCACTGCCGACGGCACCGGCCTCGGTGGCGGTGAGCGCGAGCCCGGAGTCGAGTCTGCCGACGGTGGTCGGCAGGAGGTAGGGGGCGAGGTACCCGGCCGTGAAAAGGGCGATCAGGGGCCAGGGCAGGGTGGTGCGAGGGGCGGACACGGGCGTTCCCAGGGCATGCGAAAGAAGCGGCTCGAAAAGGGGGTTGGGCGCAAGCCGTCGATGGACAGGAACGCGCGAAGAATTTGTATCAAGCACGCGGTTGTGGAAGAAGCCCGGGTGGCGTGATGTGGATCACGTTCCGTTTGGGGCAGGGGAAGTCGGGTAGAAGAGCGACCTTCTTGCTCGCTCCTAACGCCAGCTGGGGGCGCCTCCCGCACCCGGTGCCGTCGCCTCGATCTTGATCCTGATCTCGCGCATCACCGCGATGATCTGCTGTTCGTGCTCCGGCGTCAGCCGGGCCACCGGGACCGAGCAGCTGACGGCGTCCTGGGCGGGGGAGTCGTAGCGCAGCGCGAAGCCGAAGCCCACGATGCCGAGGACACCCTCCTCGCGGTCGACCGCGTAGCCGCGGGCGCGGACCTCGGTGAGGTCGGCCAGCAGGGAGCCGCGGGTGGTGTGGGAGTTGGGGGTGAGCGCCTCGTACGGCCCCTCGGGGAGCCTCTCGTCGGGCCGCTCGGCCAGCAGCGCCTTGCCGAGCGCGCCGACGTGCGCGGGCAGCCGGCGGCCGACCCTGCTGATGGTCCGCAGGTACTCGTGCGACTCGCGCGTCGCCAGATAGGCCACGTTCCGGCCGTCGAGCCGCCCCATGTGGATCGTCTCCCCCAGCGCCTCGGACGCCTCGTCGAGATACGGCCGTACGACCCGCACCCGCGGGTCGGAGTCGAGGTAGCTGGTGCCGGTGAGCAGGGCGTGGATGCCGATGCCGTAGAGCGAGCCGGTGACGTCGGTGCGGACCCAGCCGCGCGAGATCAGGGTCTGGAGCAGCGCGTACATCGAACTGCGCGGCACGCCCAGTTCGTCCGCCAGCTCCTGGAGCCGGGCCGGGCGGTCGCCGCGCGCGGCCAGCAGTTCGAGGAGCTCGACCGTGCGGGCCGCCGACTTGACCTCGCGGACCCCGCCGGACTCCGGGCGCTCGACCCCTGTCTCTGACATGCGCCGATCGTAATCGGCCGGGCAAAGCCGGGGCGGACCCATTGACGGACGGGATTCGTCTACCTAATCTCCATCTTCATACGTGGATTACGTCTACATAGGGAGATGACCGAGGGTGACCCCCGACCCGGACACGGCCCGACGACTGCGGGACGGCATGGCACGCGGCGTGCTGTCGTTCCCGCTCACGAGCTTCCACGACGACGGCACCCTGGACCCCGACGGCTTCCGCGCGCACCTGGCCACGCAGCTGGACCGCGGGCCGGGCGCGGTCTTCCCGGCCTGCGGCACCGGCGAGTTCTTCTCCCTGGACGAGGACGAGTACCGCCAGGTCGTCACCCTCGCGGTCCAGGAGGCCGGCGGGCGGGTGCCCGTCGTCGCCGGGACCGGCTACGGCTGGGCGCAGGCCGTCCGATTCGCCCGGATCGCCGAGGATGCGGGGGCGGACGCGCTGCTGGTCCTCCCGCACTACCTCGTCGCCGCCCCGCAGGACGGGCTCGTCGCCCAGCTGGAGCAGATCGCGGCCCGCACCCGGCTGCCGCTCATCGCCTACCAGCGCGGCCAGGTCGCCTTCGGGGCGGACGCGTTCCGGCGGATCACCGCGATCCCCGGTGTCATCGGGCTCAAGGACGGACACAGCGACCTCGACCGGCTCCAGCGCCTCACCCTCGCCGCCCCCGAGGACTTCCTGTTCTTCAACGGCGCCTCCACCGCCGAGATCCAGGCCCGCGCCTACGCCACCGTCGGCGTCCCCGCCTACTCCTCGGCCGTCCACGCCTTCGCCCCCGAGATCGCGGGCGCCTTCTTCGACGCCCTGCGCGAGGGCCACGAGGGCGACGGCCTGGTGGAGAAGCTGCTGCGCGACTTCTACGTTCCGCTCGTCGAGCTCCGGGACCGGGTGCCCGGGTACGCCGTGTCGCTGGTGAAGGCGGCGGCACGGCTGCGGGGGCACCCGGTCGGGCCCGTACGCGCGCCGCTCACCGATCCGTCGGACGCCGATCTCACGGACCTGCGCCGGCTGCTGACCACCGGCCTCGACCTCGTAGGAGCCACGCTGTGAACCTCACGATCACCGACGTCCGGCTGACCCCGATCCTGGTCGCCGATCCGCCGCTGCTGAACACCCAGGGCGTGCACCAGCCGTACACACCCCGGCTGATCGTCGAGGTCGAGACCGCGGACGGCATCGTGGGGGTCGGGGAGACGTACGGGGACACCAAGTACCTGGAACTGGCCCGGCCCTTCGCCGCCGGACTGGTCGGACGTGAGGTCAGCGACGCGAACGGGCTGTTCACGCTCGCGGACCGGGTGACCGTCGACTCCTCCCGGGTGTCCGGACAGGTCGACGTCGGCGGGCTGCGGGGCGTGCAGACCGCCGACAAGCTGCGGCTGTCCGTCGTCTCCGGGTTCGAGGTGGCCTGTCTCGACGCGCTGGGCAAGGCGCTCGGGCTGCCCGTGCACGCGCTGCTCGGCGGCAAGGTACGGGACGCGGTCGACTACAGCGCGTACCTCTTCTACAAATGGGCCGCACACCCCGAGGGCGTCGCCTCCGAGAAGGACGACTGGGGGGCCGCCCTCGACCCGGCGGGCGTGGTGGAGCAGGCCCGGCTGTTCACGGAGCGGTACGGCTTCACGTCCTTCAAGCTCAAGGGCGGGGTCTTCCCGCCGGACGAGGAGATCGCCGCGGTCCGGGCGCTCGCCGAGGCCTTCCCCGGACACCCCCTGCGGCTCGACCCCAACGGGGCCTGGAGCGTGGCCACTTCGCTGAAGGTGGCCCGCGAGCTCGGGGACGTCCTGGAGTACCTGGAGGATCCCGCGCTGGGAACCGCGGCCATGGCGGAGGTGTCCGCCGGGACCGATGTCCCGCTGGCCACCAACATGTGCGTGACGACCTTCGCGGAGATCAAGGAGGCGTTCGCCCGGGACGCCGTCCAGGTGGTGCTCTCGGACCACCACTACTGGGGCGGGCTGCGCAACACCCAGCAACTCGCCGCGATCTGCCGGACCTTCGGGGTGGGCGTGTCCATGCACTCCAACACCCACCTCGGGATCTCCCTGGCCGCCATGACCCAGGTGGCGGCCACCGTGCCGAATCTCCACCACGCCTGCGACTCGCACTACCCGTGGCAGTCGGAGGACGTGCTCACCGAGCGGCTGGTCTTCGAGGACGGGGCGGTCCGGGTCTCCGACGCGCCCGGACTCGGCGTGGAACTCGACCGGGAGAAGGTCGAGTTCCTGCACCGGCGGTGGCTGGACGACGACGGGACGCTGCGGGAGCGCGACGACGCCGCGGCGATGCGGGTGGCCGAGCCGGACTGGACCGTGCCGGCCGTGCCGCGCTGGTAGGCGGGGGCCGGCTGTGCCGGAGGGCCCGGACGCGAGGGACTGCGGGGGTCCGACGTGCCGGGCGGGTCGCGGGTGAGCGCCGACCCGTTGCCGGCGCTGTGGTGCAGACTGGCCTGATCGGCACCACGCGCAGGGAGCTCACCGTGATCGCGTCCAACGGAAAGGGACCGTCGTACATCGGCACAGCGGGGCAGTGCCAGGCCCAGGTCGACCCCCTGGCCGCCGTGCGCGCACCCGGCGATCCGCCCTGGGACGTCTACCTCACCGGCACCGTCTTCCTCGACATCATCTTCACCGGGCTCGGCTCCGCCCCGGTGCGCGGGACCGAGTCCTGGGCCCGCGGAATGGGCTCCAGCCCCGGCGGGGTGGCGAACATGGCGACCGCACTGTCCCGGCTCGGACTGCGCACCTCGCTGGCCGCGGCCTTCGGCGACGACCACTACGGCGAGTACTGCTGGGACGCCCTGGAGCAGGGCGAGGGCATCGACCTCTCCCCGTCGCGCAGGGTGCCCGGCTGGCACTCACCGGTCACCGTGTCGATGGCGTACGAGGGCGAGCGCACCATGGTCTCCCACGGCCACGCACCGCCCCCCGAGGAGCCCGCGCCGGACTGCCCCCCACGCGCGCGTGCGGCCGTGGCCTCACTGGAGCCGGGCAAGCGCGCCCCCTGGATCGCCCAGGCGGCGGACAAGGGCACCCGCATCTTCGCCGACGTCGGCTGGGACGAGACCGGCGCCTGGGACCTGGCGGGCCTCGCCGACCTCGAACACTGCGAGGCCTTCCTGCCGAACGCCGAGGAGGCGATGCGCTACACCGGCGCCCCCAGCCCCCGCGAGGCCGCCCACGCGCTCACCGAGCACGTGCCGCTCGCCGTGGTCACCCTCGGCGCGGAGGGCGCCTACGCCGTGGACCGGCGCACCGGGGAGGCCGCCGAGGTCCCCGCGATCGAGGTCGAGGCGCTCGACCCGACCGGCGCCGGGGACGTCTTCGTGGCCGGCTTCGTCACCGGCACCCTCGCGGGCTGGCCGCTGGCCGACCGGCTGGCCTTCGCCGGCCTGACCGCCGCACTCTCCGTCCAGGAGTTCGGCGGCTCCCTCTCCGCGCCGGGCTGGTCCGAGATCGGCGCCTGGTGGCGCAAGGTGCAGTCCGTGACCTCCCAGGCCCCGGCCGCGCTGCGCCGGTACGCCTTCCTGGCGGACCTGGTCCCCGAGGAGACGGCCCCGGGCTGGCCCCTGCGGCGGGCGGTACCGACGATCGGCTTCGGCAGGTCGACCTGACCTCAGCGGTCCGCGGCCCGCTCCAGAACCGACACCACCTGCTCCCGGACCACCTCGCGGGCCTCCGCGGGCAGCGCACCGACCGCTGTCGCCCCCAGGCCGTCTAGCACGGTGTCCGTGCCCGTGCCGCAGGGCACGCTCCCGGTCAGGAAGTCGTAGCCGTCACGGACGGCGACGCGCAGCACGGGGCGCTCGCCGGCGTGCACGGCCGTGGCGACGACCAGGGGCGGCGGGCCGCCCGGGGCCTCGGCCACCTTGCGGTAGCCGCTGACCAGCGGATCGTCCCAGTGCAGGCTCAGCAGCAACGGCTTCTTGGCGAGCAGTTCGGCGAGGTCGGTCTCGAACGGACCCTCCGCCGCCAGCACCCGCGCACGGGCGCCGAGCACGAGGGCGGCGGGCAGCAGACAGCGCAGGGTGCTGCCGACGACGTTCCCGCCGACCGTGGCGGTCCGGCGCACGGCTCCGGTGCCGACGCCGGCCGCGGCCCGGTGCAGCACCTCCGGCACCCGCGCGTCGATCCGGTGCAGCAGGACCGCCGCCCCGACCTCCCCGGCCCCCAGGACGTTCGCCTCCGGCACCTCGCGCAGCGACACGGCCTGCTCGGGGAAGCCGTCGCGTTGCCACGCGGCCCACACGAGCGTGGCGCCGCCGACGGGTATCGCCCCGTCGGACAGGCACTCCTGGGCCTCGGGCAGGGAGGTGGGCAGACGCAACAGCACGGGTTTCCCGCTTTCTCCGTACGGACTCCACGGCCACCGCCGCCGTCGAGGTCTTCGAACACACGTGGTAGCGAGCGCATTCTCCCCGGCGTGCGGGGGGAGCATGCAGGGCTCACCGCTGCATCGAGGGCGCCCCGGTGGTCGAAAAGCCCTACGGCGTTGTCAGTGCACCGTCGTACCCTTGAATCCGCGAGGCCGCCTCCAGTTGCGCGGCCGTGACGAGGAGGAACCGCAGGCCTTAAGCGCCGGCCCATGACTCAGACACCCACAGGTCACAGCCCCGCGCAGGGGCAGGCGAGAGCACAGTTCACCGTCCCCGCCCAGCACCCCATGGTCTCGGTCCTGGGATCGGGCGACTCGCTCCTGCGCGTGATCGAGAAGGCCTTCCCGGCGGCCGACATCCATGTCCGGGGCAATGAGATCAGCGCGACCGGCGCGGCGGCGGACGTCGCCCTCGTCCAGCGCCTGTTCGACGAGATGATGCTGGTGCTCCGCACCGGACAGCCGATGACGGAGGACGCAGTGGAACGCTCGATCGCCATGCTGCGAGCGAGCGAGAACGGGACGAGCGACGGCCAGGAGACCCCGGCCGAGGTGCTCACACAGAACATCCTGTCCTCGCGCGGCCGCACCATCCGCCCCAAGACCCTCAACCAGAAGCGGTACGTCGACGCGATCGACAAGCACACGATCGTCTTCGGCATCGGCCCCGCCGGTACCGGCAAGACCTACCTCGCCATGGCCAAGGCGGTGCAGGCCCTCCAGTCCAAGCAGGTCAACCGCATCATCCTGACCCGCCCCGCGGTGGAGGCGGGCGAGCGGCTCGGCTTCCTGCCCGGCACCCTCTACGAGAAGATCGACCCGTACCTGCGCCCGCTGTACGACGCCCTGCACGACATGCTGGACCCGGACTCGATCCCGAGGCTGATGGCCGCCGGGACGATCGAGGTCGCGCCGCTGGCGTACATGAGGGGTCGCACCCTTAATGATGCTTTCATCATCCTGGACGAGGCCCAGAACACCTCGCCCGAGCAGATGAAGATGTTCCTCACCCGGCTCGGCTTCGACTCGAAGATCGTGATCACCGGTGACGTGACGCAGGTCGACCTGCCGAACGGCACCAAGTCCGGGCTGCGGCAGGTGCAGGACATCCTGGAGGGTGTGGAGGACGTGCACTTCTCCCGCCTGTCGTCCCAGGACGTCGTACGGCACAAGCTGGTCGGCCGTATCGTCGACGCGTACGAGAAGTACGACACCGAGAACGGTACGGAGAACGGCACCCACAAGGGCGGCCGGAACAAGCGGAAGTAGACAAGCCAGCACCATGTCGATCGACGTCAACAACGAGTCCGGAACCGAGGTCGACGAGCAGGCGATCCTCGACATCGCCCGCTACGCGCTCGCGCGGATGCGCATCCACCCGCTCTCCGAGCTCTCGGTGATCGTCGTGGACGAAGATGCCATGGAGCAGCTGCACATCCAGTGGATGGACCTGCCGGGGCCCACCGACGTCATGTCGTTCCCGATGGACGAGCTCCGGCCGCCCAGCAAGGACGACGACGAGCCCCCGCAGGGCCTCCTCGGCGACATCGTGCTCTGCCCGGAGGTCGCCAAGAAGCAGGGCGAGGAGGCCGCGACGCAGCACTCCATGGACGAGGAGCTCCAGCTCCTCACCGTCCACGGTGTGCTGCACCTGCTGGGCTACGACCACGAGGAGCCGGACGAGAAGGCCGAGATGTTCGGCCTCCAGGCGGCCATCGTGGACGGATGGCGGCAGGAGAAGGGGCTCACCGGCCCGTCCCCCGCGCCGACCGTCTCATGAGCCTGCCCCTCGTCTCCGGCGCGATCGCCCTGGTCGTCGTCGCCTGGCTGGCCGCCTGCGCGGAGGCGGGCCTCGCGCGCGTCTCCAGCTTCCGCGCCGAGGAAGCCGTCCGCAACGGCCGGCGGGGCAGCGCCAAGCTCGCGCAGGTCGCCGCCGACCCGACGCGCTATCTCAACGTGGCGCTGCTGGTGCGCGTGGCCTGCGAGATGGCGGCGGCTGCATTGGTCACCTACGCCTGTCTCCAGGAGTTCCCCGGCACCACCCGCGCCCTGCTGGTCGCGATCGGTGTCATGGTGCTGGTGTCGTACGTGGCCGTGGGGGTGTCCCCGCGCACCATCGGGCGCCAGCACCCGCTCAACACGGCGACCGCGGCCGCGTACGTCCTGCTCCCGCTTGCCCGGATCATGGGCCCGATCCCGTCGTTGCTGATTCTCATCGGCAACGCCCTCACCCCCGGCAAGGGCTTCCGCCGGGGCCCGTTCGCCTCCGAGGCGGAGCTGCGCGCGCTGGTCGACCTCGCCGAGAAGGAGTCGCTGATCGAGGACGAGGAGCGCCGCATGGTGCACTCGGTCTTCGAGCTGGGCGACACGCTGGTGCGGGAGGTCATGGTGCCGCGCACCGACCTCGTCGTCATCGAGCGCTACAAGACGATCCGGCAGGCGCTGACCCTCGCACTGCGTTCCGGCTTCTCGCGCATCCCCGTGTCCGGGGAGAGCGAGGACGACATCGTGGGGATCGTGTACCTGAAGGACCTGGTCCGCAAGACCCACATCAGCCGGGACGCCGAGAGCGAGCTGGTGTCCACGGCCATGCGGCCCGCGGTCTTCGTGCCCGACACCAAGAACGCCGGAGATCTGCTGCGCGAGATGCAGCAGGACCGCAACCATGTCGCCGTGGCCATCGACGAGTACGGCGGCACGGCCGGCATCGTCACCATCGAGGACATCCTCGAGGAGATCGTCGGCGAGATCACCGACGAGTACGACCGGGAACTGCCGCCGGTGGAGGACCTCGGCGACGACCGTCACCGGGTCACCGCCCGCCTCGACATCACCGACCTCGGCGAGCTGTACGGGCTCGACGAGTACGACGACGAGGACGTGGAGACCGTCGGGGGACTGCTGGCGAAGGCGCTGGGCCGGGTGCCCATCGCCGGGGCGTCGGCGGTCGTCGAGCTCCCGGACGGGCGCGAGCTGCGTCTGACCGCGGAGGCCGCCGCGGGGCGCCGGAACAAGATCGTGACGGTCCTGGTGGAGCCGGTTGCGGCTCTGGGACCCGCCGAGGTGGAGGAGAAGGTGTCCGAGTGACCCCCGAGGAACTGCGCGGCCTGTGCCTGTCGTTCAACGCGGCGGTGGAGGACTTCCCGTTCAGCCCGGAGATCTCGGTCTTCAAGGTGCTCGGCAAGATGTTCGCGCTGAGCCGGCTGGACAACCGCCCCCTGACGGTCAACCTCAAGTGCGACCCCGAGGACGCGATCCGGCTGCGCGCCGACCACCCCGGCCTGATCATCCCCGGCTACCACATGAACAAGCGCCACTGGAACACCGTCACGGTCGACGGCGAGCTCCCGGACCGGCTGGTCCGGGAGCTCGTGGAGGACTCGTACGACCTGGTGGTGGCCGGTCTGCCGCGCGCCGAGCGGCTCCGTCTCGACCGCCCCTGAGCGCATCCCCCGCCCGGCGGGCCGGGCGCACTTCGTATGCTCCTGTCATGACCGACAACAGTGCGCTTGACCCCGAGGACCGCAAGATCGTCACGCTGGCCCGTTCGGCGCGGGCCCGCAACGGGGTGCCCGAGGGTGCGGCCGTGCGGGACGAGACCGGGCGGACCTATGTGGCCGGGACGGTCGAGCTGGCGTCGCTGAAGCTGAGCGCGCTGCAGACGGCCGTGGCCATGGCGGTGGCGTCCGGGGCGAAGTCCCTGGAGGCGGCGGCCGTGGTGACGGAGGCGGAGTCGGCCTCCGAGCAGGACCGGGCCGCCGTCCGGGATCTGGGTGGGCCGCAGACGCCGGTGCTGGTGGCGGGGGTCGACGGCACCGTGCGCGGTACCGTGACCGCCGGCTGATACCGCCGGTAACACTTGGCCGGAATTCCGGCTTGCCGTTCCTCGTTCCACGCGCATCAATGGAACCGGAAATTCCGACGGACCGTCAGATCCCAGCTCACGCGGCGTCCCGCACCACGCCCCGTGCAGGCCGGCCGTCCGTCGGGACGCACCCCCCGTCCATCCCCACATGGCAGTCCCCACCACGGGAAGGGAACCGGATTCCATGAAAGGCAAGCGCACAGCCACCGGTGCGGCACTGGCGGTCGGCACGCTCGCGGCCGCCGGACTCGCGTTCGCGCCCGCCGCCCTGGCCGTCACCCCGGACACGGCGACCATCGACGCGGACTGCGGCCTCTACGGCAGCGGTCAGGCCACCCTCACCGCCACCCAGGACGGCACCGCCGCCACCGTCACCGTCACCTCCGCGATCAACGCACCGCTCGCGCTCTCCGAGGACTCGATCACCTCGACCCTCACCTTCGTGAACGCGAACGGTGGCACCACCACGTTCACCGGCACGGAGAACCCGGCCATCGCCGCCGGGGACCCCGTCACCGTCGGCCCGCTCAGCGGCACCGTGAACTCCGGGGACAGCCTGGAGTCGTACGGCGGTTCGCTGCGGATCGTCGTCTTCGGGATCACCGTGACCTGCACGGCGACCGGCCCGCAGGCCCCGGGGCCGTTCGTGTTCGACTGAGCAACTCCCGTGGCCGCCGCGGAAACTGATGAAACGTCAGATTTCTGCGGCGGCTCCATTGACTTCTCACGCGATCCACACATCAATGCCCCCAGTGAGCGCAGAAGACAGGGGGCACATCCATGGGTCCGACGACTCGAAGACGCCGTCTGGCGTCCTTTCTCGGGGCGACCGCGCTCGCGGTCACCGCGGGCGGCGCACTGGCCTGTCCGGCCGGCGCCGCCACCGACGTGGACTTCGCCACGCACTGCATCCCGCCCGCGGTCGCGGGCATCCCGCCGATCGACGGCACCACGACGGCCAGGGTCGCCGTGGACAACACCCACCCCAAGGTCGGCGACACCGTCACCGTGACCTACACGGTGGTCAAACCGGCCGCCAGCAACCCCACGGCCATCGCCCTGCCGGCCGACATCATGACGCCGACCGGCAAGGTCACCCTCGGCGGCGCCCAGACCGGTGCCGTGACGGTCGCGGGGCCCAAGAAGAACGACCCGGTGCCGGGCAACGGCGCCTTCCCCTCGTTCGCCATGACCGGCACCTTCAAGGTCACCTCACCCGGCGCGATCACGCTCTCGCCCGGCGACTACAACATCCACACCAGCTACATCCTCGAACTGGACACGCCCTGCACGGTGATCACCCCGCCCGCCCCGGTCTCCGAGACGGTCACCGCGACGGACGCGAACCCCGTCAACGAGCGGGACATCACGCTGGGTTCGGCCTCCGGGAAGCCGGGTGACAGCGTCACCGTCACCGGCAGCAAGTTCACCCCGGGCGCCACGGTCACCCTGGCAGGCCGGGCGGGCAGCGCCCAGACCGCGGACACCGCCACCGTCACCGCCGACTCCTCGGGCGCCTTCAGCGGCTCGCTCGTCGTCAACGACAAGACCACGACCGGTGTCGTGGCCTACGAGGGCGGCACGTGGAGCGACGCCAAGGGTGCCGGACCCAAGGCGTACGTCGTCATCGACGACACGCCCGTCCCCGCCGGCAGCCAGAAGGTCACCACCACGGTGAAGGCCGGCACGCTGTCCATGTCCCAGGCCGGGGACACCGTCAGCCTCTCGGCGGTGGACTACGGCAAGGGCGGCGCCTCGACCGGCAACCTGAACAAGGTGACCGTCCAGGACTTCCGCGGCGGCCCCGCCGGCTGGTCCCTCACCGGCAAGGTCACCGACTTCACCGGACCCGGCGCTAAGATCGACGCCGGCGCGCTGAGCTGGAACCCCACCTGCGCCACCAAGGCGGGCAGCCCGAGCACCTGCCAGGCCGGTTCCGCCGGCGCGGTCGGATCCTCGGGAGCGACGCTCGCGTCCACGCCCGACTCCGCGCTCACCGGCGGTGAGTTCACCGTGGACGCCGGACTCTCCCTGAACGTCCCGGCGTTCACGCCCGTCGGCACGTACTCCGGCGTTCTCACCCTCACGCTCAGCTGACCGTACGGGCGCCCGCACCCGCCCGTCCCGTCCCTCTCGCACCCGTGGGGGTCCGCACCCATGCGAAAGCTGTACGTCCTGCTCCTGAGCCTGTTCCTGATCACGGCCGCCGCGCCTGCCCACGGCGCCGACAACGGCAGCTGGTCCGTGTATCCCGCCGCCTCCCGGATCGCCGCGCGGCTCTACTTCTACCTCTCCGCCGACCCCGGACAGACCATCGACGACAAGGTGGTCGTCAGCAACAGGACCGGTGAGCCGCTCACCTTCCGGCTCTACGCCGCCGACGCCTACAACACCGCCCGCGACGGCGGTTTCGCCGTGCGCACGGTCGCGGAGAGGCAGCGCGGGGTGGGGGCCTGGGCGAAGCCCGCGAAGTCCCGGGTGACCGTCCCCCCGCACGGCAGGATCACCGTGCCGTTCACCCTGGCGGTGCCCGAGGGCGCCGAACCGGGCGACCACGCGGGCGCGCTGGTGGCGCTGGACGAACGGGTCGACAAGGGCGACGGCGCGGTGGCGCTCGGCGTCCAGCGGGCCGTGGCCGCGAGGATCTATCTGCGCGTGGGCGGACCGACCGTGCCGGCGATCGCCGTCGAGGACGTCCGCGTCAGCCATCACCAGCCGCTGGTACCGGGCCTCGGGGACAGCGGTGCGACGATCTCGTACACCCTGCGCAACACCGGCAACGTCACCCTGGACCCGAAGGTGGAGCTGCGGGCGACGGGGCTGTTCGGGCGCACCCTGCTCTCCCGTGAACTCGCTCGGATTCCCGCGGAGCTGCTGCCCGGGCAGCGGGTGCGGCTGACCGAGCCGTGGCGCGGCTCACCCCAACTCGACTGGGGGCAGGTGACGTTGACGGCGAGTGCGAAGGACACACGCGAGTCGTCGAGTGCGGGGTTCTTCGCTTTGCCGTGGCTGGTGGCGGTGGTGTTGTTCGTGGCGGGTGGTGCGGCAGGAGGGATGTGGGTTCGTCTGCGGCTGCGGGCCGGTGGGGGCTTGTCGCGCAGTTCCCCGCGCCCCTGAAAAGCCTCCCGCGCCCCCTGAAAAGCCTCCCGTGCCCCTGAGCCTAGAGCGCGTCCGGGCCGCGCTCGCCCGTCCTCACCCGTACGACCGTCTCCACCGGCAGGGCCCACACCTTGCCGTCGCCGATCTTGCCGGTCTGGGCGGCCTTGACGATCGCGTCGATGACCGTGTCGGCGTCGGCGTCGTCGACGACGACCTCGATGCGGACCTTGGGGACCAGGTCGACCTGGTACTCGGCGCCCCGGTACACCTCGGTGTGGCCGCGCTGACGGCCGTAGCCGCTGGCCTCGGTCACGGTCAGACCGTGCACGCCGATCTCCTGGAGCGCGGTCTTGACCTCGTCGAGGCGGTACGGCTTGACGATCGCGGTGATGAGCTTCATGCCTGGGTCTTGGCCTTCTGGGCGGAGGGGACGGAGGACGCGCCGACCGGGGCACCGTGCCCCAGGACGCCGTGATCGTATGCGGTCTCGGCGTGCACCGTAAGGTCCAGGCCGGTGTGCTCGTGCTCCTCGTCGGCCCGGAAGCCCATCACCTTGTCGATCAGCCTGCCGATGCCGAAGGTCACCAGGAAGGCGTACGCCCCCACGGCGGCCACGGCCACCAGCTGCTTGCCGAGCTGGGCGAGCCCGCCGCCGTACAGCAGCCCCTGCGTGCCGCCGGTCATCTCCTCCACCGCGAACACACCGATCAGGAGGGTGCCGATGACCCCGCCGACCAGGTGGACGCCTACGACGTCCAGCGAGTCGTCGTAGTTCAGCCGGAACTTCCAGCCCACCGCGTAGGAGCAGACGACACCGGCGGCGAGGCCGACGACGAGCGCGCCGAGCAGGGAGACCGAGCCGCAGGAAGGGGTGATCGCGACCAGGCCCGCGACCGCGCCGGAGGCCGCGCCCAGGGTGGTGGGGTGGCCGTCGCGCTTCTGCTCGACGAAGAGCCAGCCGAGCAGTCCGGTGCACCCGGCGGCGAGGGTGTTGAGGAAGGCCGCGGCCGCGAGCCCGTTCGCGCCGAGGGCCGAGCCCGCGTTGAAGCCGAACCAGCCGAACCAGAGCAGGCCCGCGCCCAGGACGACCATGGGGAGGTTGTGCGGGCGCATGGCGTCCTTCTTGAAGCCCAGACGCGGGCCGAGGACCAGTGCGAGGGCGAGACCGGAGGCACCGGAGGTGATCTCGACGGGCAGACCGCCCGCGTAGTCGAGCGCCCCGAGCTTGTCCAGGACCCAGCCGCCGGGGCCCCACACCCAGTGGGCGACGGGAACGTATACGAGCAGCGCCCACACCGGGACGAACACCAGCCACGCCCCGAACTTCGCCCGGTCCGCGATCGCGCCGCTGATCAGCGCCGCCGTGATGATCGCGAAGGTGAGCTGGAAGGTGGCGAACAGGAGGGTGGGGACGGTGCCGTGGACGCTGTCGGGGTCGAGCCCGGCCATGCCCGCGTGTTCGAGGCCGCCGATGAGTCCGCCGCCGATGTCCTCGCCGAAGGCCAGGGAGTAGCCGGCGGCCAGCCACACCACCGTCACCAGGGCGATCGACACGAAGCTCATCATCAGCATGTTCAGGACGCTCTTCGTGCGGACCATGCCGCCGTAGAACAGGGCGAGCCCCGGGGTCATCAGCAGGACCAGGGCGGTGGCGGCGAGCAGCCAGGCGGTGTCACCGGTGTCGATGCCTTGCGCGGCGAGGGGCATGCAGGTCTCCAACCAGGTGGGGGCTCGTCAGAGGTTCACCGGCGCGCGTTTCCGGTTGTGCACGGCGGTGTTTCCGTCGTGTTTCATTGCGGTGGGGTTTCCGGGAGCTCACGGTCCGGCCGGTGCTCGGGCGCCTGTGCGGCGGGGCTCTGTGGATCAGGGAGAATGGGGCGCATGAGCGTTCGCAGTCAGTCATCCGAGCAGTCGGCCTCGTCGCAGGCACCCCACCGCGCCGGCTTCGCCTGCTTCGTGGGCCGCCCCAACGCGGGCAAGTCCACCCTCACGAACGCTCTGGTCGGCCAGAAGGTGGCGATCACCGCGAACCAGCCGCAGACCACACGGCACACGGTACGGGGGATCGTGCACCGGCCCGACGCCCAGCTGATCCTGGTCGACACCCCTGGGCTGCACAAGCCGCGCACGCTGCTCGGTGAGCGCCTCAACGACGTCGTGCGCACCACCTGGGCCGAGGTCGACGTGATCGGGTTCTGCCTCCCGGCGAACGAGAAGCTCGGGCCCGGGGACCGTTTCATCGCCAAGGAACTCGCGGGGATCAAGAAGTCCCCGAAGGTCGCGATCATCACCAAGACGGACCTCGTCGACTCCAAGACGCTGGCCGAGCAGCTCATCGCCGTCGACCAGCTCGGCAAGGAGCTGGGCATCGAATGGGCGGAGATCGTCCCGGTGTCGGCGACCGCGAACAAGCAGGTCGACCTGCTGGCGGACCTGCTGATCCCGATGCTTCCCGAGGGCCCGGCGCTCTACCCCGAGGGCGACCTCACGGACGAGCCCGAGCAGGTCATGATCGCCGAGCTGATCCGCGAGGCCGCGCTGGAGGGTGTCCGCGACGAGCTCCCGCACTCCATCGCGGTGGTCGTCGAGGAGATGCTGCCCCGCGAGGACCGCCCCGCCGACAAGCCCCTCCTCGACATCCACGCCTTCGTCTACATCGAGCGCCCCAGCCAGAAGGGCATCATCATCGGCCCCAAGGGCAAGCGCCTGAAGGAGGTGGGCATCAAGAGCCGCAAGCAGATCGAGGCGCTCCTGGGCACGCCGGTCTTCTTGGACCTGCACGTGAAGGTCGCCAAGGACTGGCAGCGGGATCCTCGGCAGTTGCGGAAGCTGGGGTTCTAGGAGGTCGCCTCCTGCGGGGACAGGTCCTGCAGGCCCACCACCCTGAGCAGTTGCAGGCGTTCGTACGCCTCCGTCCCCGGGCGGGCCGTGTGGACGACCAGGAGGTGGTGGTGCTCGTGGCTGACCATGACCTCGCAGTCGAGTTCCAGCAGGCCCACCACGGGGTGGACGAAGCGTTTGGTCGCCTTGTTCCGCTGGGACACCTCGTGTTCCTCCCACAGACGCGCGAACTCCTCGCTGGCCAAACGGAGTTCGGCGACCAGCGCGGCCGGTTCCGGGTCGTCGGGCCGGGCCGCGGTCACCGCGCGCAGGGTGGCCACCTGGGTGCGCGCGTGGTCCGCGAGGTCCTCCTCGGGGAAGAGCTCGCGCGCGGCCGGGTCCAGGAAGAAGCGCCGGGTCAGGTTGCGCTCCCGCCGCGGACGCGACATCGCGTCGCCGACCAGCGCCTTCGCCATCGCGTTCTGCGCCAGCACCTCGCCGTGGTCGTTGACCACCTGCGCCGGGGTGTCGTGCAGCCGGTCCAGGATCAGCAGCAGCCCCGGACGGACGTGCGCCGACGCCGTCTCGCGGCGCGGGGGCTCCTCGCCCACCAGGTGGAACAGATGGTCCTGCTCCACCTCGGTCAGACGCAGCGCCCGGGCCAGCGCGGTCAGCATCTGCCGGGACGGACGCGGGCCCCGGGACTGCTCAAGCCGCGTGTAGTAGTCCACCGACATCCCCGCCAGCTGGGCCACCTCCTCGCGGCGCAGCCCGGGCGTGCGACGCCGGGCGCCCGGCGTCAGGCCCACGTCTGACGGGTTCAGCCGGGCGCGGCCGCGGCGCAGGAAGTCGGCGAGTTCGGCTCGGTTCACCCCTCCAGCGTGCGGCACCCCGCCCGGCTTATCCAGGGACTGTCGATCCCCTGATCAAGAGGTCTCTCCCGGCGTCCGTGCGGCCGTCCCACGCTGGTCGGGACGAGAGGAGCTGGACATGCTGACGTTGGTGACAGGTGTGACGGGACAGGTCGGCCGGCGCTTCGTGCCGAGGCTGCTTGCGCAGTCCCGGCCGGGGAGGGTGCGGGTCCTGGTACGGGACGCCTCGCGCGGTGAGCCCTTCGCGGAGCTCGGTGCCGAGGTCGTCGTAGGGGATCTGCGGGACACCGAGGCGCTCGGCAAGGCCGTCGCCGGGGCCGACGCGGTCGTGAACGTCGCCGCGGCCTTCCGGGGAGTGCCGGACGAGGAGGCGCGGGCCGTCAACCAGGAGGCGGCCGTGGAGCTGGGCCGTGCCGCGGCGGCCTCCGGCGTCCGGAGGTTCGTGCAGGTCAGCACCGGTCTGGTGTACGGCTCCGGGCGGGGGCGCCCGCTCACCGAGGACGACGAGAGCCGGCCGGGCGGGTCGATGTGGGGTACGTACCCCGAGTCGAAGGCGGCGGCCGAGCGGTCGCTGCTCGCCCTGGAGGGGCTGGACGTGCGCGTCGCCAGGCTTCCCTTCGTCTACGGCGAAGGGGACCCGCATCTCGCGCAGTCCCTGATGTGGGCGAAGAACTGGGCGTCGACCCAGCGGCTGCACATGGGGCACCACGCGGATGTGGCCCAGGGGTTGCTGCGGATCCTGTACGCGCCGGGGATCTCGGGGCGGGTCTACAACATCGCAGACGACGCCCCGGTGACGGCGGTGGAGCTGCATCAGCTCAACGGGGTGGAGATTCCGGCGGAGTTGTACGAGCGGGCCGATCCGGACCCGTGGCTGGTGATCATGTCCACGGAGCGGATTCGCAGGGAGCTGGGGTATCGGCCTGTGTATCCGTCTGTCTATGCCGCACGGGAGGCGGGGGCGCTCTGAGGAGCAGGCCGGGCGGACGGTGGGCTCTCGCGGGGCTAGCCGCAGGTGCCCTCGATGGCCCATGCGTTGTCGATCTCGTCGGTCGTGCCGAGATGGGTCTCGCCCGGCGGGACGCACCTCTTGATGTCGGTCGGCCACCAGTCGATGTCGACCTGGATCTTGACCCAGGTGCTGCCGCAGTGCCCGTAGTACGAGTCCGTCTGCGTCTCGTAGTAGCCGCAGGCCTTGATCCCCGTCTCCCCGGCGGGTTTCCCCTGGGGCGCGGCGTGGGCACTTCCGGAGAGCGCCGTGCCCGCGAGGAGTACAGCGCTGCACGCGACCGCGGCGAGGCGGAGCTTGCTTGCGGTCTTCGGCAGGGAAGGGTGCCTCTTCATGTCTCTCCCGTTCATGTGTGGCAGGAACCGTCGCTCCTCCGACACCCCCATGATCAGCAGCGTCCCTCGGCCCACGCCACGCGTTTCGGGCACAGCCGAATACCGCTGGTCGTCCCTGGACAGCGCGGGCTAGTCGACGCCTCTTACACGGCCGACCAGGATCGCCCCCGCCAGACCCACCGCCGCCGCCACCCCGTACAGCACCCGGTAACCCCCCAGGTGCGTCACGATCGGGGCGGCGACCGCGGGGGCGGCCACCTGGGGCAGTGAGTTGGCGATGTTGATGACGCCCAGGTCCTTTCCCCGGTCCAGGGCCTTCGGGAGGACGTCCGTCATCAGGGCGAAGTCGACGGACATGAAGACGCCGAGCCCCACGCCCAGCAGTGCCGCCACGACGATCGCGCCCGGCCAGGTCTGCCAGGCGGCGAGCAGGGCCGTGGCCGCCGCCATCAGCGCCCCCGACCACCGCACGAACGGCTTGCGGCGGCCCACGCGGTCGGACCAGATGCCGCCCACCACCACCGTGGCCAGCAGGGCCACGCTGTCCACCGCGGTGAGGATCAGCACGCCCTGCTCGGGGTCCTCGTGGTGCAGGCG
The DNA here is from genome assembly GCF_029893805.1 of Streptomyces sp. SAI-135. Taxonomy (NCBI): domain Bacteria; kingdom Bacillati; phylum Actinomycetota; class Actinomycetes; order Kitasatosporales; family Streptomycetaceae; genus Streptomyces; species Streptomyces sp. SAI-135. The sequence goes on along the minus strand of NZ_JARXYP010000002.1, from coordinate 3,231,767 downwards.
GTCACGCAGGTAGTAGAGGAGGTAGAGGATCACCAGGGCGTTGCTGAGGTTGATCAGGAAGCGGGTCAGCCACGCCCAGGCGAAGTCCGGATGCCGGCGCGGGCTCAGCCAGAAGCCGCGCGCGAACGACCGCCAGGACCAGGCGGGACGGTCCGCGGCCCCCAGCCTGAGGTCCCGGTGGCGGAGCACGTACGGCAGGACGCCCGCCAGCGTGAACACCGCGCACGCCGCGTAGCCCGCCGCGATCCCGCCCGCCGCGGTCGCAAGGCCCGTGCCGACGACCGCACCGAGGATCTGCGCCGCCCCGATCCAGCCGCCCACCACGCCCCGCTGGAGCCGGGGCACCTGGTCCGGCACGGCGGCGGTGACCGCCGCGAAGGCCGCGTTCAGGGTCAGCTGGACCAGACACCAGCCGAGCGCCATGAGCCACAGTCCGTCCGCGCCCGCGAGCACCAGCAGCGACAGCGCGCCGCCCGCCGCACCGGCCGTGATCCACGGGCTGCGGCGGCCCCAGCGGGCCGTGGTGCGGTCCGAGAGCGCGCCGAAGAACGGGTTCGCGGCCAGGGACACCACCGCGCCCACCCCGGTCACCCAGGCCAGCAGGGTCTCCTTGGACATGCCGGTGCCGGGCGCGAAGTCCTCCGCCTGGCGGGCCAGCAGGATCTGCAGGGGGCCGTACCAGCCCACCCAGATGGCCACGTTGGCGAGCGACAGGGACGCCGTCCAGCCCGTGCCGACCCGGTCGGCGGGCTCGGCCAGCGCGGTGCTCACCGCTGGGCCCTGAGCAGGTCCCGGTACCAGTCGAACGACGCCTTCGGGGTCCTCTCAAGGGTCTCGAAGTCCACGTGCACCAGGCCGAACCGCCGCGCGTACCCCTCCGCCCACTCGAAGTTGTCCATCAGCGACCACACGAAGTACCCGCGTACGTCCACCCCCGCCTCGACCGCCCGGTGCAGGGCGCGCACGTGGGCGTCCAGGTAGGCGATCCGGTCCTGGTCGTCGACGCCCTCGTAGGAGCAGCCGTTCTCGGTGATGACGACGGGCGGGAGCCGGTCGCCGTAGCGCTCGCGCATGCCGGTGAGGAGTTCGGGCAGGGCCTCCGGGACCACCGGCCAGCCGAAGTCCGTCACCGGGACGTTCTCGATCTCCCGCACGGAGAAGGGGAGTTCGGCCGGGATGGTCAGACCGCCGAACTCGATGTCCTCGCCCTGCGGGGCGCCCACGCGGGTGGGGGAGTAGTAGTTGACGCCGTAGAAGTCGAGCGGTTCGGAGATGATCTTGAGGTCGGCCGCCACGTCTCCGGGCATCAGGTCGCCGAGACCCGAGGGGTACTCGCCCAGCAGGACCGGTTCCGCGAACAGCCGGTTCAGCAGCAGGTCGTAGAAGTCGGCGGCCTCCACGTCCGGCTGCTCCGGGGAGGCCGGCCAGGTCGGGCCGTGCGAGTTGGCGATCCCGATGTCCGTGGCACCGGCCGCGCGCAGGGCCCGCACGGCCAGGCCGTGGCCCAGGAGCTGGTGGTGGGCGGCGGGCAGCGCGTCGAACATGAGCTGCTTGCCGGGGGCGTGGGCGCCGAGGGCGTGGCCGAACAGGGTGTGTTCGGCCGGTTCGTTGAGGGTGATCCACTTGGTGACGCGGTCGCCGAGGCGGTCGGCGACCACGGAGACGTACTCGGCGAACCGGGAGGCGGTGTCCCGCTCCAGCCAGTCCAGTGCGACCGGAAGGTCCCAGTGGAAGAGCGTCGGGACCGGACGGATCCCCGCCGCGACCAGTTCGTCCACGAGACGGTCGTAGAAGTCGAGGCCCTTGCCGTTGTCGAAGAGCACTCGCGGCCAGGAGACCGAGAAGCGGTACGCGTCCACGCCCAGACCGGCCAGCAGGGACACGTCCTCGCGGTAGCGGTGGTAGTGGTCGCAGGCCACCGCCGCCGTCGAGCCGTCCTTCACCCGGCCGGGCTCGGCCGTGAAGGTGTCCCACACGGACCGTTCGCGCTCGTCGGCCGCGCCCTCGATCTGATGGGCCGAGGTCGAGACACCCCACAGGAAGCCGGCCGGGAACCGCGGGATCGGATGCTCTTCAGTCGCCATGCGCCGGATCATCCGTACCGGCGGGTAGGGAAGTCAACGGGCAGGCGGGAAGAACGAGTTACGCGCCCTCTTTGAGCACTTTCGAGATCAGTTCCCGCTGCTCTTCCGTCAGCCGGGGATCGGCCGCGTACACCGTCCTCCCGTCCACCGTGATCTCGTAGCGGAAGCCGTCCGGGACCCCGACGGGCGGGGTGCCCCGGCCGGCGGCGACAGCCTTCTCGGCCAGGGCCTGCCACGCGTGGGCATCGGGCCGCCCGGAGGTGTCGACCTCCTTGTACCGCTCGATGCCCGCGAACCCGCCCGTGCGCCTCACCTGAATACGCATGGGTCCTGTCTAGTACGGACTCACAGGATCCGCACCCCGACCTGCTCCCAGGCCTTCGACACGGCCTGGAGCTCCTCGCCGCCGTCGCCGAAGCGCTCACGCGCGGCCTTGACGGTCAGCTTCGCGAAGTCGTTGAACAGGGCGCGGTCGCTCAGCTCGCCGCCGGTCAGGACGTCGTACCAGATCTGGCCCGCGCGCTCCCAGGCGTGGCCGCCGAGGGCGGTCGCGACCAGGTAGAAGGCGTGGTTGGGGATGCCGGAGTTGATGTGCACGCCGCCGTTGTCGCGGCCGGTGCGGACGTAGTCGTCCATGGTCGCCGGCTGCGGGTCCTTGCCGAGCACGTCGTCGTCGTAGGCGGTGCCCGGCTCCTTCATCGAGCGCAGCGCCTTGCCGGAGATGCTGGGCGCGAGCAGGCCCGCGCCGATCAGCCAGTCGGCCTCGGCGGCGGTCTGGCCGAGCGTGTACTGCTTGATGAGCGAGCCGAAGACGTCGGACATCGACTCGTTCAGGGCGCCCGGCTGGCCGTAGTAGGTGAGGTTCGCCGTGTACTGCGTGACGCCGTGGGTGAGTTCGTGGCCGATGACGTCGATCGGGATGGTGAAGTCGAGGAAGATCTCGCCGTCGCCGTCGCCGAACACCATCTGCTCGCCGTTCCAGAAGGCGTTGTTGTAGTTCTCGTCGAAGTGCACGGTGGCGTCGAGCGGGAGGCCGTCGCCGTCGATCGAGTGGCGCGCGTAGGCCCGCAGATAGAGGTCGAAGGTGGCGCCGAGACCGGCGTAGGCGCGGTTGACGGTGGCGTCCCGGCCGGGCTCGGAGCCCTCGGCGCGGACCTTCTCGCCCGGCAGGTCGCTCTTGTGCCCGGCGTCGTAGACGGTCCGCAGCGGCTGGTCCGACGGTGCCTTCGCCGTCGGCGCGGCCGCGAGGCCGAACTCGGTCGTCACGCGGCGGCGGCCGCGCAGTTCGCTGTCGCGCATCAAGGTCTGCTGCGCGGGACCGGAGAGCGCGGGGTCGTCGTTCCGGGCCAGTTTGTCGAGGACGTGTGGCGGTACGACGGTGCAGAAGACGGGCTCGAAGCCCCCGTTGGTCGTCATGTGCGGCACCCTTGCACTGAGTCATGACCGTGTCACTACCCGCAACCATGATTGGTGAAATATGCGGACAGGGAAGCACACGCTCCGTGACGAAGTGGTATGGCGCACTTTTTGTCCGATTCACCCCGCGGGTCCCGCATACTGATACGGCGCCCCGCGCGGGGAGCGGCTCGGCTAGCATGCTGCGCATCATGCGTTTCGGGCTGCTTCTTCTTAGCTGCCGCGGCGAGGGCCTGTAGTCCAGGTCGACTCCCTCCCCGCGGAGCTTCGCGTTGCGTGTCGGCCGTCCTTTCCGGACACCTCTAGGAGCCCCGCAATCATGGCGAACCGCCAGCAGCCCACCACCATGCCGATCCACAAGTACGGCCAGTACGAGCAGGTCGACATCCCGGACCGCACCTGGCCGGACAAGCGGATCACCGTCGCCCCCCGCTGGCTCTCCACCGACCTGCGCGACGGCAACCAGGCCCTGATCGACCCGATGTCGCCCGAGCGCAAGCGCCGGATGTTCGACCAGCTGGTCAAGATGGGCTACAAGGAGATCGAGGTCGGGTTCCCGGCGTCGGGCCAGACGGACTTCGACTTCGTGCGCTCGATCATCGAGGAGCCGGGTGCGATCCCGGACGACGTCACGATCTCCGTACTGACCCAGGCCCGCGAGGACCTGATCGAGCGGACCGTGGAGTCGCTGAAGGGCGCCAAGCGGGCCACCGTCCACCTGTACAACGCGACCGCGCCGGTCTTCCGCCGGGTCGTCTTCCGGGGCTCCAGGGACGACATCAAGCAGATCGCCGTCGACGGCACCCGCCTGGTGATGGAGTACGCGGAGAAGCTGCTGGGCCCGGAGACCGAGTTCGGCTACCAGTACAGCCCCGAGATCTTCACCGACACCGAGCTGGACTTCGCGCTGGAGGTCTGCGAGGCGGTGATGGACGTCTACCAGCCGGGTCCGGGCCGCGAGATCATCCTCAACCTGCCTGCCACGGTGGAGCGTTCGACGCCCTCGACGCACGCGGACCGCTTCGAGTGGATGCACCGCAACCTGTCCCGCCGCGAGTACGTGTGCATCTCTATCCACCCGCACAACGACCGTGGTACCGCCGTCGCCGCCGCCGAGCTGGCGCTGATGGCCGGCGCCGACCGCGTCGAGGGCTGTCTGTTCGGACAGGGCGAGCGCACCGGCAACGTCGACCTGGTCACCCTGGGCATGAACCTGTTCTCGCAGGGCGTCGACCCGCAGATCGACTTCTCCGACATCGACGAGATCCGTCGCACGTGGGAGTACTGCAACCAGATGGAGGTCCACCCGCGCCACCCGTACGTGGGCGACCTGGTCTACACGTCCTTCTCCGGCTCCCACCAGGACGCCATCAAGAAGGGCTTCGACGCCATGGAGGCCGACGCGGCCGCGAAGGGCGTCACCGTCGACGACATCGAGTGGGCGGTGCCCTACCTGCCGATCGACCCGAAGGACGTCGGCCGCTCCTACGAGGCCGTGATCCGGGTCAACTCGCAGTCCGGCAAGGGCGGTATCGCGTACGTCCTGAAGAACGACCACAAGCTGGACCTGCCGCGCCGGATGCAGATCGAGTTCTCCAAGCTGATCCAGGCCAAGACGGACGCCGAGGGCGGCGAGGTCACCGGCTCGGACATCTGGGCGGTCTTCCAGGACGAGTACCTGCCGAACCCTGAGAACCCGTGGGGCCGTATCCAGGTCAAGAACGGCCAGTCGACCACCGACACCGACGGCGTGGACACCCTGAAGGTGGAGGCCACGGTCGACGGCGTCGACACCATCCTGACCGGCTCCGGCAACGGCCCGATCTCGGCCTTCTTCGACGCGCTGGCCAAGGTCGGCATCGACGCCCGGCTGCTGGACTACCAGGAGCACACGATGAGCGAGGGCGCCTCCGCGCAGGCCGCGTCCTACATCGAATGCGCGATCGACGGCAAGGTTCTGTGGGGAATCGGCATCGACGCGAACACGACGCGTGCGTCGCTGAAGGCGGTCGTCTCGGCCGTCAACCGAGCCGCTCGATAATCCCTCTGACCGGGGGTTTTGGGGCCTTGATCGCTGTATACGGTGATCAAGGCCCCGTCGTTTATCGGCCATCGGCCCGTGGAGGTCACGAGCAGGTCTCGTCCGGGGTGCTGACTCCGCCTCGCTCATGTGGCTAACATCACGCAAGCGCGGCGATGTTGCCGCGGGGTTACGCGGAGGTGTGACGTGCTGCCTGGACGGGGACGAAACGGCCGTGCTGCCAGGCCTGCGCGCCTCCTGGGCACCCGTACCGCGTGGACGACCGTCGGCGACGGCGAGTTCTTCTGCCCCGGCTGCGGGGGCGACCGCAACTACCAGCGGCTGAGCGGCCGCCGCCGGGTCGTGGTGCTGGGCGTCCCGGTCCTGCCGCGCGGTGACACCGCACCGGTGGTGGAGTGCGCGGCCTGCCGGCGCCACTTCGGCATGGACGTCCTGGACCACCCCACCACGACCCGCTTCTCGGCGATGCTCCGCGACGCCGTCCACACGGTCGCGCTCGCGGTCCTCGCGGCGGGCGGCACCTGCTCGCGCACCTCCCTGGAGACCGCGGCCGTCACGGTCCGCGCGGCGGGCTTCGACGACTGCACGGAGGACCAGCTCGAAACCCTGGTCGAGGCCCTCGCCGAGGACACCGGGCGGCTCCACGACCGCCCCTGCGGGGCCGGCCTCTCCATAGAGCTCCACGAGGCCCTCGACCCCCTCGCCCCCCACCTCGCCCCGCCCGGCCGTGAGTCGATCCTCCTCCAGGCGGCCCGCATCGCCCTCGCGGACGGCCCGTACACCCCACCGGAACGGGATGTCCTGACGACGGTCGGCACGGCCCTGACGATCTGCGCGGACGACGTCACCAGACTCCTGGCAGCGGCCCGCACGCCGTCCTGATCTGCGCGGTCCGTTCACCTTGCTGAAGGGCCTTCCTCAAGGACCTTGCCTCCCTCACAATCGTGCCGTGCACCGAAGGGGGACGGGGTATGCGGCCGGGAGTGCGCTGGGCAATGGCGATCGCGCTCGCTCTGGTCGGATTCGGCGCGGCTTTCATGCTCTTCTACGGCGCCGGTCTGCCCTTCATGCCGCCGGACGACGGTGACCGTGCCTCGGTCGGTGTCGCGGCCGGGGGTGTGGTCGCCGCGGCGATCGGAGCGTGGGCCGGCTGGTACACCGTCGATCGTTCCGCGTCGGGCACGGATGTCCCGATCCATCTCGACTTTGCACACTCCACCGTCTCGGTCACCTCCAACGGTCATCCGGGACCACGTGCCGCGACACTGGTCCGGACGGGCGAGCTGCCGCGTCGCCCCGTGGGTTTCCAACCGCGCGACGGCCTGGTCGCGGAACTCGCCAGGACTGCCGCTGACCACCGATTGGCGGTCGTCCGCACGGTGACGGGGACGCGGGGCGTCGGCAAGACACAGTTGGCAGCTGCCTACGCTCGGTCGCGGGTCGAGGACGCGTGGCCGGTGGTCGCCTGGATCAATGGCGAGACTCGTGGACAGCTGGTGTCGGGCCTCGCCGAACTTGCGGCGCAGCTGGGCGTGCGGGAGTCCGGCGAGGACGCCGAGACCTCGGCCCGCGCCGCACTCACCTGGATCGGGCGCGCCGACGAGCGGTGTCTGCTCGTGGTGGACAACGCCGTCGACCCGGACGAGGTAGCGGACTGGCTGCCGACGTCCGGTCGTGCCGAGGTCGTGGTGACCACCACGTCTCGGGCCTTCGGGAACATCGCCGTCGGCGGGCAGGTGGACGTCGGAGTCTTCACTCAGCCGGAGGCTCTCGCCTTTCTGCACGAGCGCACAGGTCTCGACGATCCGGAGGGGGCGCTAGAACTCGCAGAGGAATTGGGTCGGTTGCCCGTCGCCCTCGCGCAGTCGGCGGCTGTGATCAAGAACGAACACATCGGCTACGGCGGATGTCTGGAACGGTTGCGGACCGTGCCGGTCGCGCGGCTGCTGGCAGCTGTGCCGGGTGAGCGGTACCCGCACAGGATGGCGGAGGCCGTGCTGCTGTCCGTGCAGCAGGTCGAGCAGCGCGACGACACGGGGCTCGTACGGGTTTTGCTGGACGCGCTGGGCCTACTGGCGCCGTCAGGGGTGGCAGTGCCGTTGCTCCAGGCGATCGCGGGGCGGCATCGTCCGGGTGTCGGCCGGGCCGATGTGGAGCGGGCCGTGGGACTGCTGGTGGAGGCCTCGCTGGCCACCCGGGTGGGCAGTGGCAGCGTGGCCCTGCACCGGCTGACCCAGCGGGTGGTGCGGGACAGGGCCCGCGCGGAGGAAGCGTTGGCAGAGATGGCCGGCGTCGTCGGGGAGTGCCTGGACGATGAGCGGATACCGCTGCGTGAGGCATGGGAGCGGCGCGAGGAGGGGGATCAGCTGGCCGATCAGGTGGACGGGTTGTGGAATGCGGTGGCCGGCGACTTGGCCGTCCTGGGTGAGGAGCCCACGACACGGCTTACCGCGCTGCGTGGCTGGATGTCCCGCTATCTGCTCCGAGTCGGGGAGTCGGCGCGGGCCCTCGACGCCGCAGAGGAGACCCTGTTGTGCCTGTCCACGGGGCTGGAGACCGAGTCGGCCGCCCTGCTCATGGCCTTGGCGACGCTGGCCGACGTCCGGGACAGGACCGGTCGCTCCGAGTCCGCCGTCGCTCCCCTCGACCGGCTGCTCACCATCGTGGAGAGGAACAACGGCCCCGACCACGAGGAAACGCTCGCCGTCCGGAGGGACCTGGCCTACGCCCATCGTGCGGCAGGTCACTTCGATCTCGCGGTCTCGCACTTCGAGCACCTGGTGCACGACGTCGAACGACTGCGAGGCCCCGACCACAGTGACACGATCGAGGCGCAGAGCGATCTGGCCCGGACCTACGGAGCGGCGGGACGGCTGGCCGAGGCGGTCGCGATCTCCGAGGCCGTCCGCGAACGGCTGTTGCCGGCCAGCGGGTCGGCACTCGCGCGTGATTCCGGTGGGCTCAGCCGGCTGGTCGACTTCTACGACTCGGCCGGCCGCGCGGCCGAGGGCGCGGAACTGCTGCGCGGGCTGCTGGCAGAACAGGAGTCGGGAGCGGACCACGACTCGACGGAGACCGTGTGGACCAGGACCAGGCTGGCGGCCAACTGCATGTCGGCCGGGTTGTACGACGAGTCCCTGGAGGTCGCCCGCCGGGCTTTGGAGGATGCGGAGCAGTTGCTCGCCGACGATCCTCGAAGCCTGGCGTCCGTACGAGTGACGTGGGCCAACGCGCTCGCGCAGCTCGAACGGTACGAGGAGGCGCTGGCGCAGTTCCACCGGAACGTCGACGACCTGACGGCCCTGCACGGGCCCGACCACCCTGATGTCCTGGATGCACGTGAGTGGGTGGTCCACGGACTGCGCAACGCGCTGCGGCACCGGGAGGCACATGAGCATGCCGCCGAGCTCCTCGCCGATTTCGAGAGGTTGTTGGGCTCCGACGACACGGACACCCTGCGTGCCCGCAGCGTGTACGCCGATACGTGCGTGGAGGCGGGGCACTACCCGGAGGCGATCGAGGTGGCTCGCCGGGTGGTAGGGGAGTCGGAACGGATCTACGGGCCTGGGCACCCGTGGACGCTGGGAGCGCGCATCGACCTGGCGGTGGGGCTGCGGAGTGCGCTCTCGTACGAGGAGGCTGAGACGCTGGTTCGGCGCACTCGCGAGGAGGCCGTGTACTCCCTGGGCGCCAGACACGCGCTGGTGCTGCGCGCCGATGAATTGCTGGCGGACCTACTTCTGCGGATGAACCGGGGAGAGGAGGCCCGTGAACTGAGGGAGCGGACCCTGGAGGAGCGCATCGCCCGGTACGGCGCTGCAGACGAGGACGTCCCCTGGAGTGCTGCCTTGCTCGCAGATGTCGAGATCTGGCTGGGCGACTACGAGCGGGGCATCGCCCGCTACAGGGAGGCGATGGCGACGCTGGAACGGAGGCACGGGACCGACCATCGGTACACGATCGTCATGCGGCGACACTTGGCAGGGGCCTACGCCAGGACCAGTCGCCTTCCGGAGTGGGTCGCGGCGATCACTCGGTCGGTGGACGACTACACACGGTTCTACGGTCCGGACCACCCCTGGACCCTGCTGGCGCGGTCCGAGCAGGTCGACGCCGTGCGGCGGACGGGAAAGCGCAGGGATGCGCTGCGGATGCGCCGCGCTCTGCATGCCGAGTTCGTACGGGTTCTCGGACCGCGGCACAGGAACACCATCGTATTGCTGAACGACCTCGCCGGTGACTACAGAGCGGTCAATCGGCGTTTCAAGGCACTTGGTGTGCGACGGCGTGTCCTGGCTCTCCATATGTCTGGGACAGGACCGGACAGTAAACAGAGCCGCTACGCTCTGCGAACGCTCGGCGGTTCCTACTGGTCGGTGGGGTTCGTCTGGAAATTCGCGGCTGTGCAACGGCGATTGCTCGAACAGGCTCTGGACCTTTACGGCCCCGACCATCCGTACACGCTGGAGCAACTGTGGTGGCGGGCCGCCGGCCTGCGTGCCAGCGGTAGGATCCGACGGTCCCTGGCCATGCACCGGACTCGTGTCGAGGCCATGGTGAGGCTGTACGGTCCCGACCACGACGAGACTCTGAACGCCCGCGGCAGCGAGGCCCGGGCCCTTCGTCTCACCGGCCGCGTTCGCAAGGCAGTCGGGGGCTACGAGGGCCTCGTCGCCGACAGCACCCGCACTTACGGCCGCGACCATCCACGCACCTGGTACCGGCGTATCGCCCATTCCTACGCCGTCCTCTGGTCCGGTCATCCCCGCAGGGCCTTGGCTCTGTGCCGGGAAGTGCTCCTGGACGGCCGCCGCATACTCGGCCCTGATCACCCCGACGTCCGCCGACTCGCCCGCAGATTCACCCTCCTGTCTGTCGCCACCGGCCACTGGCGCACTACTCCCCAGGGAGTAAGACCCTCCCCGGACCACCCCACGCAGTAGCCCCCGGCTCGCCCTCCCGCCCGACGAACCGGGCTCCTTTCGGCGGAAGTCTGGAAGCGATCCAGACATCCGAGGCGGAAGGAGGCCCGTCGATGGGGGCCGGAAAGATTGGTGGGCGGCGGCGTGCCGTGCCCTGGCTCGTGCTGGGGTTGTGGATCGTCGTGCTGGCGGCCGTGTCGCCGTTCGCGTCGAAGCTCGCGGACGTGCAGCGGGACCGGGCCGTGGACTATCTGCCGGCGAGCGCGGACTCGACGCAGGTCGCAAAGATCCAGGACCGGCTGCCCGGGGGCGAGGCCACGCAGATGGTCGTCGTCTACCACCGGGACGGCGGGCTGACGGCGGCCGACCGGGCGACCGCCGCCGAGCAGATCGGGCGGATCGCGGACGAGCACACGCTGACCGCCGAGCCGCAGGGCGTACCGTCCGCGGACGGGACCACCGTGATGTACCCGATCGCCAGCACCGAGCCCGGCACCGACGAGAAGGCCCGGGACCGGCTCGTCAACGACGTGCGGGACGTCGCCCGCGGTGAGGGCGGGCTCGGCGTCGACGTCGGCGGGGAGGGGGCCCTCGCCACCGATGCCGCCGAGGTCTACGACTCGCTCGGCGGCCCCCTGCTCTACACCACCGCCGGGGTCGTCGCCCTGCTGCTGATCGTCATCTACCGCAGTCCGCTGCTGTGGCTGGTGCCGCTCGGGGTCGCGGGCATGGCGGAGTTCCTGGCGCGGGCCGTGGCCTACGGGCTCAACCAGGGCTTCGGGACCGCGGTCACCGGTCAGAGCGGCGGCATCATGACGATCCTGGTGTTCGGCGCCGGCACCGACTACGCCCTGCTGCTCGTCTCCCGGTACCGGGAGGAGCTGCGGCGGACCGAGCGGCCGTACGACGCCATGGCGGCCGCGCTGAGGGGCTGCGGGCCCGCCGTGCTCGCCTCCTCCGGGACCGTGGCCGCGGGACTGCTCTGCCTGCTGGCCGCCGACCTCAACAGCAGCCGTGGCATGGGCCCGCTGGGCACGGTCGGGGTGCTGGTCGCGCTCGTCGCGATGATGACGCTGCTGCCCGCGGTCCTGGTCCTGCTCGGCCGCCGGGTGTTCTGGCCGCTCGTGCCGCGCTACGGCAGCACGCCCCAGGTCCGCCGGTCCCTGTTCGCCGCCATGGGCAGCTCGGCCGGGCGGCGCCCGCTCACCGTGCTCGCGGGCGGGGCCGTGCTGCTCGGGGCGCTCGCGCTGGGCGTGCTGAACCTGCCCGGCAGCCTCAAGCAGGAGGACTCCTTCACCAGCAGGCCCGACGCGGTCGCCGCCATGGGGACGCTCGCCGAGGCCTACCCGGAGCGCGGCACCCAGCCCATCACCGTGATCACCCCGGCCGACCGCGCCGACGCCACCCTCGCCGCGATCCGCGGCACCGAGGGCGTCGACAGCGCCCGCGAGGGCCGTACCGGAGACGGTTGGACCGAGATCTCCCTCACCGCGAAGGACGCCCCCCAGTCCGCCGGGGAGACCGCGACCATCAAGGCCCTGCGCGCCGAGCTCGACGGCTCCTACGTCGGCGGGCCCAGCGCCGAGCAGCTCGATCTGAAGGACACCAACAGCCGCGACCGGATGATCGTCGTGCCGATCGTCCTCGTCTCCGTGCTGCTCATCCTCATCGCCCTGCTGCGGTCCCTCGTGGCGCCGCTGCTCCTGGTGACCGCCGTGGTCGCCGTGTGGGGCGCGGCCCTCGGCATCGGCGGTCTGGTCTTCGGGCCGGTGTTCGGGTTCGAGGGCACCGATCCGGGGCTCGGGCTGCTGTCCTTTGTGTTCCTGGTGGCCCTCGGCGTCGACTACGGCATCTTCCTGATGCACCGCATGCGCGAGGAGTCCCTGGCCGGGGCCGAACCGGTCACCGCCGCCCTCACCGCGCTGCGGGCCACGGGCGGGGTCATCGCCTCCGCCGGACTCGTCCTCGCGGCCACCTTCGCGGTGCTGACCAACATGCCGATGGTCCAGCTCGTCGAACTGGGCTTCGTGATCGCGGTGGGCGTGCTGCTGGACACCTTCCTGGTGCGCACCTACCTGGTCACCAGCGCGGCCGTGGCACTGCGGCGCAAGGTGTGGTGGCCGGGGGCGCTGTCCCGGGCGCCCGAACCGCCGGTACCGGCCGAGCGGCAGCCGGAACCGGTGTGACGAGGTCGCTCCTGGGCGCCCTTCCCTCCCGGAAGGGCGCCTTCCGGCCCGACGTCCCGGAAGATGACACCGTGCAGGAGACCACGAGACCCCGGCTGGGCGAGCGGATCATGGCGGCGGTCAACCGCGACCCGCGGACCGCCCCCCACGGCACCCGCAACGACGCACTGCTCGCCCTCGTGCTGGCGGCGGTGGCCGTGTGCGTCGGCCTGTTCAGCGACGAGGCCCGCCGCCCGGACGCCCTCGGGTGGACGCTGCTGCTCGCCGCCCACGTGCCGATCGTGTGGCGGCGCCGCCGCCCGATGCTCGTGCTGGCCGCGATGGTGGCGCTGATCGTGCCCTACCACGCCCTCGACAACAACCACTTCGCCCCCACTCCGGTCGCCTACGTCGCCCTCTACACGGTCGCCGTCACCGGCCGCCCCCTGCGGACGGTCCTGACGGGCGTCACCGTCCTCGGCCTGTCCACGAGCGTCATGCTCACCGTCAGCACCCATCAGGCCGTCGAACTGCTGAGGATCTCCGGCTGGATCATCGCCGTCCTCTTCTGCGGCATCGACGTCCGCTACTACCGCCAGTACGTCGCCTCCATCGTCGAGCGCGCCGTCCGCGCCGAACGCACCCGCGAGGAGGAGGCCCGCCGCCGGGTCGCCGAGGAACGCCTGCGCATCGCCCGCGACCTGCACGACCTGCTCGCCCACAGCATCACGCTCATCGGCGTGCAGACCTCCGTCGCCGCCCACGTCCTGGCCGCCGACCCCGAGCGGCTGGACCGGGAGACCGTCGCCAAGGCCCTCGACGACATCGCCGAGACCTGCCGCACCGCACGCGGCGAACTCCGTACGACCCTGGAGGTGCTGCGCGAACACGGCCCCCAGGACACCCGCGGCCCGCTGCCCGGCCTGGACGGACTGCCCGACCTCGTCGCGGCGGCCCGGCTCGCCGGCGCCCGCGTCGAACAGGACCTGCGCGTTCGCGCCGACCCGCCGCCCGCCGTCGGCGCCGCCGCCTACCGGATCGTCCAGGAGGCGCTCACCAACGCGGTCCGGCACGCGGGCCCCGCACCCGCCGTACGCCTCAGGCTGTACGACGAACCGGGCGCCCTGCGGGTCTCGGTGACCGACGACGGCACCGGGCCGCTCCCCGGCGGCACCCCCGGCTTCGGGCTGGTCGGCATGCGTGAGCGGGCCCGCAGCGTCGGTGGCACACTCGACGCCGGACCACGCCCGGACGGCGGGTTCGAGGTGACGGCGGCGCTGCCGCTCGCCGTGGGGGAGGGAACCGTATGACCATCCGTGTGCTGCTCGCCGACGACCAGACGCTGGTGCGGGCCGCGTTCGCCATGCTCGTCGAGTCGGCGCGGGACATGGAGGTCGTGGGAGAGGCGGGCAGCGGGCGGGAGGCCGTGGGCGCGGCCCGGGAGGTGCGGCCCGACCTGGTGGTCATGGACATCCGCATGCCCGACCTCGACGGCATCGAGGCGACAAGGCTCATCGCGGCCGACGAGGACCTCGCCGGGGTGCGGGTGTTGGTCCTCACCACCTACGACACCGACGAGCACATCGTGGAGGCGCTGCGCGCGGGCGCCTCCGGCTTCCTGGTGAAGGACACCCGGCCCGCCGAACTCCTCGACGCGATCCGCACGGTGGCCGCCGGAGACGCACTGCTGTCGCCGGGCCCGACGGCACGGCTGATCGAGCGGTTCCTGCGCAGCCCCTCGGTACCGGTGGCGGGCGGCGGCCCCGAGTGCCTGTCCGACCGGGAGCGCGAGGTGCTGGCCCTGGTCGCGCGGGGCCTCAACAACACCGAGATCGCCGAGGCGCTGGGCCTGAGTCCGCTCACCGCGAAGACCCACGTCAGTCGGATCATGGGGAAGCTGGGCGCGCGGGACCGGGCCCAACTGGTCATCGTGGCCTACGAGTCGGGCATGGTGACACCGGGCACCCCGTAGGGTTCAGAGCAGTCCGGCCTCGGACAGGAACGCGGCCACCCGCTCCACCTCCGCCGCCGACAACGGCACCTGGGGCTCCGCGGTCACCGGCCAGTCGATCACGCCCCGCAGATGCAGTGCCGCCTTGAACGCGCCCAGCGCCGCCGAGGACGCGCCCATACGGGCCGGGTCGCCCGCGCGCACCATGCCGAACAGGGCGCACAACCGCTCCTGTTCGGCCCGGGCCGCGTCCAGGTCGCCCGTACGGCACAGGCGGTCGAGACGGACGTACCCCTCGGGGTCGACGTTGGCCAGACCGGGCACCGCCCCGTCCGCGCCGACCGCGAGGGCCGCGTCGACGAAGAGCTCGGAGCCGGTCAGCACGCTGAAGCCGGTGATGCCGGGGTGGACGCGGGCACCGGAGACGACCGCGCGGAAGCCGGCGAGGTCACCGCTGGAGTCCTTGAGGCCGGCCAGCACGCCCTCGGCGGCCAGGTCCAGGACGACGTCGGCGGGGAGCTTGGTGTGGACACCGCTCGGCAGGTCGTAGGCGATGACCGGGACCGGGCTGCCGGCCGCGACCAGCCGGTAGTGGCGGGCGATCTCCCGCGGATGGGTGCTCGTGTAGAAGGGCGCCGTGACGACCACCGCGTCGGCGCCCGCCGCCGTGACGGCCCGTACATGGTCCAGGACCCGGGCCGTCGTCATGTCGATCACCCCGGCCAGCACCGGGAGCCGGCCCCCCACATGGCCGGTCACCGTCTCCACCACCAGCCTGCGCTGGGCGTCGGTCAGGAAGGCCGCCTCGGACGTGGTGCCGAGGACGAACAGGCCGTGCACGCCGCCCGCGACGAGATGGTCGACGAGTCTGAGCAGCGAGGCGACGTCCACCTCGCGGTCCGGTGTCAACGGCGTGCAGACGGGCGGGACGACTCCGGTCAGCGGGGCGGGAAGGGTCATCGGGGCTCCTCGGGATCGGCCGTCCCATGATCCTCCCGCACCGGGCGAGGGGGCGCCGACCCCTGTACGGCGCCCCCCGTCCCGAGCTGCCTCGCTACTGCACCTGCTGGTACGTGGTGTCCTCGGCGGAGTCGTAGATCAGCTTGCCGCCCTGGTCGTAGCCCTTGACGTGCGGGTTCCTGGTGACCTGCTGGGTCAGGGTGCCGGAGGCGACGAACCAGCCGTGGTCGAGGACCGCCTCGCTGTCGGCACCGCCGTAGGAGACGGTCACCTTGGCCACGTCCGGTTCGACCGTGCCGATGAAGCCCCAGCCGAAGGGCAGCTTCCAGTTGCCCTGGTCCAGGAACGACTGCTGGTAGAGCTTGTTGGCGTTGATGTCGGCCAGCACGGGCGGAGAGTCCGGCTGCCGGTCGCTGCCGACACTGGTGTTCAGCCCGGACGCCTCGCCGTTCTTCACGTTGCAGATCAGCCGGGTCTGCTTCGGCTTCTCCTTCACGGCGACCACGAAGATGCCGTCGCCGGGCGAGTTGGAGTCACCGGTGCTCTTCAGCGCCAGGATGATCCGGTACCCGTCGGCTTCGCCCAGGTCGGAGGAGGCCATGCCGCCGTGGGACACGCGGTCCCGGTCCCAGGCGAGGCACTTGTCGAGCCCGTCCGCCGCCTGCGCCAGCGTGATCCCGTCCCGCAGCTGCCCGGCGGTGGCCGGCCCCGCGGGCCCCCTGGGCGTGGGGGAGGCGGTGGGTGTCGGGGAGGCGCTCGCGGAGGCCGTGGGTGTCGTCGCCGTGTCGGCCGCCCCCCTCCCCCCGCCGCCCACCGCGAACGCCCCCACCGGCACGGCGGCCAGGGTCACCAGGGCCGCTCCCGCCACCACCACCCGCCGGCGCCGCTCCGCGACGCCCTGGCGGCGGATCTGCGGGTACGGCACCGGCGCGGGCCGGATCGTGTACGCGTCCTCGGCGAGCAGCTCCCGCAGTTGCTCCTCGAAGCCCCGCTCCTCTTCGTCGCTCATCTCGTGCCTCCCTGCGGGGCGCGGTCCATGACCTGCGCGAGCCCCGGATACGTACGCAACTTCGCCAGTCCCTTGGACGCCTGGCTCTTGACCGTGCCCTGTGAGCAGCCGAGCACCTCGGCGGCCTCCGCCTCCGACAGGTCCTCCCAGTAGCGCATGACGACCACGGCCCGCTGCCTGGGCGGCAGTTGGGCCAGGGCGGCCATCAGCACCCCGCGTTCGTCGACCCGCGCCACCGCCTCGTCGCGGCCCGCCCGCTCCGGCGGCGCGTCGGTCAGCGACTCCTTCACACGCCGCTTGCGGAAGCGGTCGCTGTTGCAGGTGACCAGCATCCGCCGGACGTACGCCTCCGGGTTGTCGCTGCGCGACACGCGCCGCCAGGAGCGGTACGCCTTCGCCAGCGCCGTCTGCGTCAGGTCCTCGGCGTGATGGGCGTCGCCGGTGAGCAGATAGGCGGTCCGCACGAGGTGCGACCACCTGGCTCTGACGAATTCCTGGAACCGGTCCTCTTGTTCGGCCTGCATCTGGCACCCTCCCTCGCCCACCAGACCACGAGAGGAACGGATTCGGTTGCCCGGTCGTCGATGACGGGTTCGAATGAGGGCATGAAGGGGTGGGACGAACACGGGCCGGGCATCCTGCGGCTGCCGTCCGGACGACTGGTGCGGGGCCGCGGCCTGCGGCACCCGCTGGATCCGGCCGCGCCGCGACCGTCGTACGGCGTCTATCTGCTCGGCGGCGGCCCGCCGGAGGTCCCCTGGGCCTCCCGCTGGCTCCGCTGGCCGGACTTCCGCCTGCCCGCGGACCGAGGGGAGGCCCGTGACGTCCTGGTCGACGCCTGGGAACGCGCGGCCGCCGAACGCGTCGAGATCGCCTGCGGGGGAGGCCGGGGCCGCACCGGAACGGCCCTGGCCTGTCTGGCGGTTCTGGACGGCGTGGCCCCGCGGGAGGCGGTCGCGTACGTGCGGGAGCACTACGACCGGCGCGCGGTGGAGACTCCCTGGCAGCGGCGGTACGTCCGGCGGTTCTGACCCGTCAGCCCAGGGCGCCGGCCACCACCGCGGCCGCGTCGGCGACCAGGGCGTCGTCCCGTACGGCGTCCGGCGCGGGCATGGTCGACAGCACCGACAGGACGATCGGGTCGCCGGTGTCGGTCCACACGACACCCACGTCGTTGGCGGTGCCGTAGGAGCCGCTGCCCGTCTTGTCGGCGATCGTCCACGTCTTGGGCAGGCCTGCGTGGAAGCGGTTCACGCTGGTCGTGTTGTGCAGCAGCCAGTGCGTGAGCAGCTCCCGGTCCCGCCGGTCCAGCGCGTCGCCGAGGACCAGCCGGCCGTAGGTGCGGCCGATGGCGTACGGGCTCGTCGTGTCCGTCAGCCGCCACGGCTCGGCGGTGTTGAGCTCGGGCTCCCAGCGGTCGAGGCGGGTGATCCGGTCGCCGAGGGAGCGGGCGAAGCGGGTGATCGCGGTCGGGCCGCCGAGCTCGCGCAGCAGGAGGTTGCCGGCGGTGTTGTCGCTGTGGGTGATGGCCACCTCGGCGAGCCCGGCGACGGTCATGCCCTCCGCCAGATGTGCCGCCGTCTGGTCCGAGCCCGGGATCACCAGGTCGTCCTCGGTGTAGTGGATACGGCGGGCCAGCACCTCGCCGTGCCGGTCGAGGTCGCGCAGGACGGCCGCGGCGGCGAGGGACTTGAACACGGAGCACATCGGGAAGCGCTCGTCGGCGCGGTACCGCACGGACCGCCCGGTCGAGGGGCGGCGGGCGAAGACGCCGAGCCGGGCGCCGTAGCGCTCTTCCAGCGCGCGGAGCCGGGCGGTGACGGCGTCGGCCGCGTGAGCGCCGGTGCCGGTCAGGAGCGTGACGGCGGCGGTCGCACCGGCCAGCAGGGTGCGTCGGGACAGGTTTCCGGAGGCTGAGATCGTGCTCTCCTTCGCTCGGTGACGGTTACCGGTCTCTTCGATGATCGACGCCGGGAGCTCATCGCCTGGTTGCGTCACTCGGGCAGTACAGGTCCTCGGCGGGTCGCTCGCCGGTGGCCAGGAAGCGGGAGACGGTCGCGTCGCCGCACGCGGTGCCGTTGTCCAGGTAGGCGTCGTGGCCGGTGGAGTCGTTGACGACCATGACGGCCCGCCGGCCGAGTGCCTCGCGCAGTTTGAGGGCGCCGCTGAGCGGAGTGGCCACGTCCCGTGCGTTCTGCACCATCAGGATGGTGGACGGGCCCCGGTCGGTGACGTGCACCGGTGCCTCCCTCGGCTCCCACGGCCAGGCGGCGCACGGCATCGCGCTCCTCGGCATGCCCCCGGTCAGCGGGTACCGGGAGCGGCTCTCGGCCACGGCCGCGCGGTACGGCTCCGGGTCGCCCGGCCAGTCGACGTCGTTGCAGATGGTGGCGGCGCCGACCGCGGCGTAGTTCTGCATGACGGCCTCGGGCGGGCCCGCCGGGGCGGGCGGCACCGTGCCCTTCTGGGCGGCGAGGATCAGCTTGGCGAGGGCCGGGTAGTCGTCGGGGTCGTAGAAGGAGTCGAGCATCGACTGGCGCAGGACGTTGCCGTTCAGCTCCTCCGGGTTGGCGCCCGGCCAGGGGATCGGCTCGCGGTCGAGGCGGGCGGCGAGGCGCAGGAAGAGCGGACGCACCTCGGCGGCGGTGCCGGCCAGGCGGTCCGGGTTGCCGGGCGCGGAGGCCCATGCGGCGAACTCCGGGAAGTTGTCCTCGGCCCCCTGCTCGAAGGCGTTGAGCCAGGCGCGCTCCCCGTGGACGGGGTCCGCGTGGTCGTTGCTGTCCAGGACGACACGGTTGGTGCGCCGGGGGAACAACTGGAGGTAGGCGTCGGCGACATAGGTGCCGTAGGACACGCCCCACGCGGACACCTTGCGCTCGCCGAGCGCGGCCCGCACGCGGTCGAGGTCACGGGCCTCGTTGAGGGTGCTGATGTGCCGGATCAGCTCGCCGCCGTTGCGTTCGCAGGCCGCGGAGATGCGCTTGCCCGCGGCCATGGCCGCGTCGACGGAGCCGTCCGGGGAAGGCCAGGGCAGCAGGGTCGTACGGGCCAGGTCCCGGTGTTCGAGGCCGCAGTCGACGGCCGTCGAGGGGGCCATCCCGCGCGGCGCGAAGCCGATCAGGTCGTAGGTGTCCCGCACCTTCTTCGGCAGTCTCTGCCCCTTCCCGGACGGGTCGTTCATGCTGTCGCCCCCGGGTCCGCCGGGGATCAGCAGCAGAACACCCCGCCGGGCGTCCGGGTTCTCGCTGCGGATACGGGAGACGGCGATCTCGATGCGCGGGCCGTCCGGGTCCGCGTAGTCCATGGGCACGGAGACGGTCGTGCACTGCTGGCGCGGATCGAGGCCGCTGCCCTCGCACTTGGTCCACTTCAGCGCCGGGGTGCGGGAGGCGGCGGAGGCGGACAGCGGGGTCAGGGCACCGAAGACGACACCGGAGGCGGCGGCGATCAGGGCGAGGCTCTTCGTCATCTGCTTCATGCGAGGAGCCTCGCGGATCGACCGCCGTCGGCCCATCCGGGCAACTGCCTGATCGGCAGGGGGGTTTACCCCCCTACTCGAGCAGCCCGAGGAACTGGGTCCAGGTGTCGGTGGGGAAGACGAGGACGGGGCTGTCCGTGCTGAGTTTGGAGTCACGGACCGGCATGACTCCGGGGACTGCGTCGGTGACCTCGACGCAGCTGCCGCCCTCGCCGTTGCTGTAACTGCTCTTGCGTCAGCGGGCGTTGCTCAGGTCGTATTCACGCATCGTCTGAAGTCCTCCGCCGCCGAGGCGATCAGGGTCAGGGACGCCTCCGGCGACAGCGCGGCGACCCTGAGCAGATCGTATGTGCGCTGTGCCCGTTTCACCACGGCCGGATCGTCGATGAGCGTTCCCGAAAACGCCGTCTCTGTATAGGCGAGCGGAGGGGCGTCATCGAACTCCATGAGCTGCAACATCCCGGCGATCGAGGCGTATGCCCCCGCCGCGAACGGCACCACCGTCAGCCACACCTTGCGGTCCCGCATCAGCCGCGCGATGCAGTCCAGTTGCTCGGCCATGGACTGCGGGCCGCCGACCGGGATGCGCAGCACGCTCTCATGCAGGACCACCCAACCGCTCCGGCATAAGCCGCCGTTTGCAGGAGGCCCGGGACCACCGTCGGCGCGAACTCGCAGATGCGCGTGGCAGTCCGTTCGAACTCCACGACCTGCGCGAAGTAATCCGCATACCGCTTGTCGTCGATCAGCTTCCTGCACAGCCGCTCGAAAATACCGTCGGTTTGTAGAACTTCGTCGATCCGCTGGGAGATATCCAGTTGCGGTTTTCGAAAAGCCTGCTCGAACTGCCCGATATAAGCGCCGGAGACGAAGACCCGTGACCCCAGCTCAGCCTGGGTCATCCCCACCTCCTCCCGGTGCCGCCGCAACTCCGTTCCGAAGAACTCCCACGCCGCCTGCCGTGAACCATTGGCCATGGCCAACCCTCTTGTTCAGCTTCGCACTTGTAGTGCACAGACTCCTGCCGAGTGTAGGGAAAGAAGACCACCTTGGAGAAGGGAAGAGTGAAACTCGAAAAAGGCGGGGAGTTCGAGGGAATCGGCGTCTGGAGGGAATCGGTGACGAAATTGCCCGTGGGCTCGTACGTCGTGGACACCCGCACCGGGAGGTCCGGCGTGGTGATGGGGCACGAGGGGCCCTACGTCCAACTCAGACCGCACGGCGGCGGCAGGGAGTGGGACGCGGCACCGGAGGCCGTACGGGAGGCCACCCCGGCGGAGCGGCCGGAGCGGCCGGAGATCACCCGCGTGTACCGGTCCGCCGACGAGAGTCGGCCGTAGTCGCGGGCGCCGACGAGCACGGTCCCGGGTAGGCGAGAATGGGCTCATGAGTCTGTTCCGCGAAGACGGCACCCTGCCGCGCACCCGGCGCGGGGGTGTGCGATGAGTCTCTTCCGGGACGACGGGATCGTGCTGCGGACGCAGAAGCTCGGGGAAGCGGACCGGATCATCACGCTGCTCACGCGGGGGCACGGGCGGGTGCGGGCCGTGGCCAGGGGCGTGCGGCGGACCAAGTCGAAGTTCGGGGCGCGGCTGGAGCCGTTCTCCCACGTCGACGTGCAGTTCTTCGCGCGGGGGAGCGAGCTCGTCGGGCGCGGGCTGCCGCTGTGCACGCAGAGCGAGACCATCGCGCCGTACGGTGGCGGGATCGTCTCCGACTACGCCCGGTACACCGCCGGGACGGCCATGCTGGAGACCGCCGAGCGGTTCACCGATCACGAGGGCGAGCCCGCCGTCCAGCAGTACCTGCTGCTGGTGGGGGCCCTGCGCACCCTCGCCCGGGGCGAGCACGCGCCCCACCTCGTCCTCGACGCGTTCCTGCTCCGCTCGCTCGCGGTCAACGGCTACGCCCCGAGCTTCAGCGACTGCGCGCGCTGCGGCATGACCGGCCCGAACCGCTTCTTCTCGGTGGCCGCCGGAGGCTCGGTCTGCGTGGACTGCCGGGTGCCCGGCAGTGTCGTACCGTCGCCGCAGACCCTGGAACTCCTCGCCGCGCTGCTTACGGGAGACTGGGAGACCGCGGACGCGAGCGAGCCGCGGTACGTCCGGGAGGGCAGCGGGCTGGTGTCCGCCTACCTGCACTGGCACATGGAGCGCGGGCTGCGCTCCCTGCGGTACGTCGAGAAGTCGTAGCGCACCACCGTCGTAGAGCACCAGAGTCGTAGAGCACCACAGTCGTAGAGCACCACTGAGGAGACGAGAAGCACCATGGCCGTAAACGGGATCCTGGGGCGCCGGCGGCGCGAGTACAGGGCGCCGGAGCCGCACCCGTCCGGCGCCCGCGCGCCGAAGCTCCCCGGTGAGCTGATCCCCGAGCACGTGGCGATCGTCATGGACGGCAACGGCCGGTGGGCCAAGGAGCGCGGGCTGCCCAGGACCGAAGGGCACAAGGTCGGCGCCGAGCGGGTCCTGGACGTGCTCCAGGGCGCCATCGAGGCCGGCGTGAAGAACATCTCGCTCTACGCCTTCTCCACCGAGAACTGGAAGCGCTCGCCCGACGAGGTCCGCTTCCTGATGAACTTCAACCGCGACTTCATCCGCAAGACCCGCGACCAGCTCGACGAGCTCGGCATCCGGGTGCGCTGGGTGGGCCGGATGCCCAAGCTGTGGAAGTCCGTCGCCAAGGAGCTCCAGGTCGCCCAGGAGCAGACCAAGGGCAACGACAAGCTGACGCTGTACTTCTGCATGAACTACGGCGGCCGGGCCGAGATCGCCGATGCCGCGCAGGCCCTCGCCAAGGACGTGAAGGCCGGCCGCCTCGACCCGTCCAAGGTCACCGAGAAGACCCTCGCGAAGTACCTGTACTACCCGGACATGCCCGACGTGGACCTCTTCCTGCGGCCCAGCGGGGAGCAGCGCACCTCCAACTACCTGCTGTGGCAGAGCGCGTACGCCGAGATGGTCTTCCAGGACGTCCTGTGGCCCGACTTCGACCGCCGTGACCTGTGGCGGGCGTGCGTCGAGTTCGCCTCCCGGGACCGCCGCTTCGGCGGGGCCGTGCCGAACGAGGAGCTGCTGGCCATGGAGGAAGCGATGAAGGGCGACCCGGAGGCCTGAGCCCCCGACCCGCCCCTCGTCACTCAGGACATCTGCGCACCGGTCCGCTTGTGGGTCAGCCCTGGGCGGCGGCGCAGTCCGCGCAGGTGCCGAAGATCTCCACGGTGTGCGCCACATTGACGTAGCCGTGCTCGGCGGCGATCGCGTCGGCCCACTTCTCGACGGCCGGGCCCTCGACCTCCACGGCCTTGCCGCACACCCGGCAGACCAGGTGGTGATGGTGGTCGCCGCTGGAGCAGCGCCGGTAGACGGACTCGCCGTCGGAGGTGCGCAGGACGTCGACCTCGCCCGCGTCGGCGAGGTTCTGGAGCGTGCGGTAGACCGTGGTCAGCCCGACGGCGTCACCCTTGTGCTTGAGCATGTCGTGCAGTTCCTGCGCACTGCGGAACTCGTCGACCTCGTCGAGGGCCGCCGCCACGGCGGCCCGCTGCCGGGTGGCGCGGCCCTTCACGGGCGGTCCTGCGGTCGTCACGGGTTCCTCCTTCGTTCGGCACCTGCCGGGCCATTGTGCCAGCCCGGCCTGTGCCCGGTCAGACGCCGACCGGGCCGTCCGCCTCCCGACTGGCCGGAATCACACACTCCGCGGGGTCCGGGGCGGGCTGCGCGGCGGCGGCCGCCCGGGCCCGTCGCCGGGCCAGCGGGGTGGCGAGCCCGGTCAGCAGGATGAACGCCCCGATGGTCAGCAGCACGATCGTCGCGCCGGGCGGCACGTCCTGGTAGTACGAGGTCACGGTGCCGCCGATGGTCACCGTCACGCCGATCGCCACCGCGATCGCGAAGGTGGCCGCGAAGCTCCGGCTGAGCTGCTGCGCCGCCGCCACCGGCACCACCATCAGCGCGCTCACCAGCAGCAGTCCGACCACCCGCATCGCGACGGTCACCGTCACCGCGGCCGTGACCGCGGTCAGCAGGTTGAGCGCGCGCACCGGAAGGCCGGTGACCCGCGCGAACTCCTCGTCCTGGCTGACCGCGAAGAGCTGCCGGCGCAGTCCCAGGGTGACGAGCACCACGAACGCGGCCAGCACGCAGATCGCCGTCACGTCCGAGGCGGAGACCGTGGACAGCGAACCGAACAGGTACGACGTCAGGTTGGCGTTGGAGCCGCCGGGCGCGAGGTTGATCAGCATCACGCCGCCGGCCATGCCGCCGTAGAAGAGCATCGCGAGGGCGATGTCACCCCGGGTCCTGCCGTACCAGCGGATCAGCTCCATGAGGACCGCGCCGAGCACCGAGACCAGGGTCGCCATCCACACCGGCGACCAGGAGAGCAGGAAGCCGAGGCCGACGCCGGTCATCGCGACGTGGCCGATGCCGTCGCCCATGAGGGCCTGGCGGCGCTGGACCAGGTAGATGCCGACGGCGGGGGCGGTGATGCCGACCAGGACGGCGGCGAGCAGGGCCCGCTGCATGAAGGCGTAGTCGAGGAAGTCCATCAGCTCAGCAGTCCTGTGCGCATCGGCTCGTGCTCGGGGGAGTGGGGGTGGACGTGGTCGTGGCCCGGCAGGGCGTGCTGGCCGACCGCGCGCGGGGGCGGCCCGTCGTGCTGGACACAGCCGTCGCGCAGGACGACCGCCCGGTCGATCAGCGGCTCCAGGGGGCCGAGTTCGTGCAGCACGAGCAGGACCGTGGTGCCCGCGGCGACCTGGTCCTCAAGGGTCCGGGCCAGCACCTCCTGGCTCGCCAGGTCCACACCCGCCATCGGCTCGTCCATGATCAGCAGTTCGGGTTCGGCCGCGAGCGCGCGGGCGATCAGCACCCGCTGGTGCTGGCCGCCGGAGAGGGCGTTCACGGAGTCCTTGGCGCGGTCCGCCAGGCCGACCAGCTCCAGGGACCGGCGCACGGCCTGGTGGTCGGCCCTGCGCAGCACGCCGAAGCGCGCCCGGGACAGCCGCCCGCTCGCGACGACCTCGGTGACCGTCGCCGGGACGCCGCCCGCGGCGGTGTTGCGCTGGGGCACGTACCCGACCCGGCCCCAGTCCCGGAACCTTCCGCGCGGGGTGCCGAAGAGCTCGATCGCGCCCGCCGCCGTGGGTACCTGGCCGATGATCGTGCGGATCGCGGTGGACTTGCCGGAGCCGTTGGCGCCGAGCAGCGCGACGACCTCACCGCGGTGCACGGTGAGGTCGATGCCGCGCAGGACGGGGCGCGAGCCCAGATCGGCGCGGACCCCGCGCAACGCGATGACGGGCTCGGTCATGCCGTCCTCCGGTGTCATTTCGCTCCCAGTGCGCCCTGCAGCGCCTTGAGGTTGGCTTCCTGGACCGCGAAGTAGTCCTTGCCGCGGGACTTGGCGGTGATGCCCTCGATCGGGTCGAGGACGTCCGTCTTCAGCCCGGCGTCGGAGGCGATGGTCTTCGCGGTCTTGTCGCTGACGAGGGTCTCGTAGAACACGGTGGTGACGCCGTCGGCCTTCGCCATCCTCTCAAGGTCCTTGACGCGGTTGGCGCTCGGCTCCGACTCGGGGTCCAGGCCGTTGATGGCCTCCTCGGTGAGGCCGTAGCGCTCGGCGAGGTAGCCGAAGGCGGCATGGGTGGTGATGAAGACCTTGGAGCCGGTGTTCTTCAGCCCGTCCTCGAACTTCGTGTTCAGGGCGTCGAGCTTCTTCACCAGGGCCGCGGTGTTGGCCTTGTAGTCGGCCGCGTGGTCGGGGTCGGCCTTCTCGAAGGCGGCGCCGACGCCCTTGGCGACCTCGGAGTACTTCACCGGGTCGAGCCAGATGTGGGGGTCCTTGCCGCCCGCCTCCTCGCCGTGCTCGTCGTCGTGCTCGGCCGCGTGGCCGCCGACCTCGTTGCCGTGCTCCTCCAGGGAGGTCAGCGTGGCCGCGTCGATCGTGGTCCTGACCCCGGCCTGGGCCACCGCCTCGTCGACGGAGGGCTGGAGGTTCTTGAGGTAGAGCACCGCGTCGGACTCCTGGAGCTGCGCGGTCTGCTTGGCGCTGATCTCCAGGTCGTGCGGCTCCTGGCCGGGCTCGGTCAGGCTGGTGACGCTGACGTGGTCGCCGCCGATCTGCTCGGCGAGGAAGGCCATCGGGTAGAAGGACGCGACGACGTCGAACTTGCCGGTGTCGCCCGCGGCGGCGCTGTCGGTGGAGCAGGCCGAGAGGGCGGCGAGGGCGGCCGCCGCGGCCACCGAGGGTATGAGGCGTCGTCGTACGTTCATGACAGTCATTTTCATCAAATATGGAAACCGTTGTCAACAAAGTCCGGGTCGCGAACCGATTTGATACGAGGGGTGGCGGCGCCGGTAACCTGAGGCATTCGCTGCCGTCCATTCGTCATGAAGAGAGCACCGTGGCCGCCGACAAGATCGACACCATCGTCAGCCTGAGCAAGCGCCGGGGCTTCGTTTTCCCCTGTAGTGAGATCTACGGCGGTCAGCGCGCCGCCTGGGACTACGGACCGCTGGGTGTCGAGCTCAAGGAGAACCTGAAGCGTCAGTGGTGGCGTTACATGGTCACGTCGCGCGAGGACGTGGTCGGTCTCGACTCCTCCGTGATCCTGGCCCCCGAGGTCTGGGTCGCGTCCGGTCACGTGGCCACCTTCACGGACCCGCTGACCGAGTGCACCTCCTGCCACAAGCGGTTCCGCGCGGACCACCTGGAGGAGGCGTACGAGGCCAAGAAGGGGCACGCCCCGGAGAACGGCCTCGCCGACGTGAACTGCCCCAACTGCGGCAACAAGGGCCAGTTCACCGAGCCCAAGCAGTTCTCGGGTCTGCTCTCCACCCACCTCGGCCCGACCCAGGACAGCGGCTCCATCGCCTACCTGCGTCCCGAGACCGCGCAGGGAATCTTCACCAACTTCGCCCAGGTGCAGGTCGCCTCGCGCAAGAAGCCGCCGTTCGGCATCGCGCAGATGGGCAAGTCCTTCCGCAACGAGATCACGCCCGGCAACTTCATCTTCCGCACCCGCGAGTTCGAGCAGATGGAGATGGAGTTCTTCGTCAAGCCGGGCGAGGACGAGAAGTGGCAGGAGTACTGGATGGAGCAGCGCTGGAACTGGTACACCGGCCTCGGTCTGCGCGAGGAGAACATGCGCTGGTACGAGCACCCGGCCGAGAAGCTCTCCCACTACTCCAAGCGCACCGCCGACATCGAGTACCGCTTCCAGTTCGGCGGCAACGAGTGGGGTGAGCTGGAGGGCGTGGCCAACCGCACCGACTACGACCTCAACGCCCACTCCAAGGCCTCCGGCCAGGACCTCGTCTTCTACGACCAGGAGGCCGGCGAGCGCTGGACGCCGTACGTCATCGAGCCCGCGGCCGGTGTGGGCCGCGCGATGCTGGCGTTCCTGCTCGACGCGTACGTCGAGGACGAGGCCCCCAACGCCAAGGGCAAGCTGGAGAAGCGCACGGTGCTGCGCCTGGACCACCGCCTCGCCCCGGTGAAGGTCGCGGTCCTGCCGCTGTCCCGCAACGCCGAGCTGTCCCCGAAGGCCAAGGGCCTCGCCCAGGCGCTGCGCCAGAACTGGAACATCGAGTTCGACGACGCGGGCGCGATCGGCCGCCGTTACCGCCGTCAGGACGAGATCGGCACGCCGTACTGCGTGACGGTCGACTTCGACACCCTGGACGACAACGCGGTGACGGTCCGCGAGCGCGACTCCATGAAGCAGGAGCGGGTGTCCCTCGACCAGATCGAGGGCTACCTGGCCGGGCGTCTCGTCGGCTGCTAGGTCCGTCGGCTGTCGGGTCTCTCGGCTGTGAGGTCCGACGGCTGATCGGTGCGTCGTCGTCCACGGGCGCGTCGTGGCCGGTCGCGCAGTTCCCCGCGCCCCTGACGGGGTGCGCCGGGGGCGCCCCTCGACGAGTGGCCCCCGATACAGGTCTCCGGGTGGACCTGTATCGGGGGCCTTTCCGTGTCCAGGCTGGCCCCATGAGCCTCGCCTTCCTCCTCACCACCCTCGTGGTGGTCGCCACCCCCGGCACCGGGGTCGTTTACACGCTCGCCGCCGGCCTGTCCCGGGGCCCCCGCGCGAGCGTCGTGGCCGCGTTCGCCTGCACCCTCGGGATCGTGCCGCACGTCCTGGCCACCGTCACCGGGCTCGCCGCGCTGCTGAACGCCAGTGCCGTGGCGTTCCAGGCGGTCAAGTACGCCGGGGTCGCCTACCTGCTGTACATGGCCTGGGCGACCGTGCGGGACAAGGAGGTGATCGACGTCGACGAGGGCGGCGCGCCCCGGTCCGCGGGCCGCGTGATCGTCCGAGGGGTGCTGATCAACCTCCTCAACCCGAAGCTGACGATCTTCTTCCTCGCGTTCCTGCCCCAGTTCGTGAGCCCCTCCGAGCCGCACGCCCTGCCGCGCATGCTGGCGCTGAGCGGGGTCTTCATGCTGGCGACCTTCGTCGTCTTCGCCGGGTACGGGGTGCTCGCCGCCTCGGTGCGCAGCCACGTGATCTCGCGGCCCCGGGTGATGGCCTGGCTGCGGCGGAGCTTCGCGGGGTCCTTCGTGCTGCTGGGAGCGAAGCTGGCGACCACCGACTGAACCGGCGGAGGCCGCGGGCGGGCGGCCGCTGACAGCCGCTGACAAGTGACAGCTGACAGATATTGAAATCTGTCAGCTGTCATGGCAAGGTGGATGGCATGACGATGCCAACCCGAACCCTCGGTACCACCGGCCCCCAGGTCTCCGCCCTCGGCCTCGGCTGCATGGGCATGTCCGGCATGTACGGCGAGAGCGACCGGGCCGAGTCGATCGCCACCATCCACGCCGCCCTGGAGGCCGGCGTCACCCTGCTGGACACCGGCGACTTCTACGGCTCGGGCCACAACGAACTGCTGATCAGCGAGGCGCTGCGCACCGCACCGGCCGCACTGCGCGAGAAGGCGCTGCTCAGCGTGAAGTTCGGCTCGATGCGCGACCCGGACGGCGGCTGGTCCGGCTTCGACGGCCGTCCCGCCGCCGTGAAGAACTTCGCCGCGTACTCCCTCCAGCGCCTCGGCGTCGACCACATCGACGTCTACCGCCCGTCCCGGCTCGACCCCCAGGTGCCGATCGAGGAGACCGTCGGCGCGATCGCCGAGCTGGTCGAGAAGGGCTGGGTCCGGCACATCGGGCTCAGCGAGGTCGGCGCCGACACCATCCGCCGGGCCGCCGCCACCGCCCCGATCTCCGACCTCCAGATCGAGTACGCGCTGATATCCCGCGGCCCTGAGCGGGAGATCCTGCCCGCCCTGCGCGAGCTGGGCATCTCCGTCACCGCGTACGGAGTGCTCTCCCGTGGGCTGATCTCCGGCCACCTCACGGCCGACCGACACCTCGCCGCGAACGACTTCCGGGCCCACTCGCCCCGCTTCCAGGGCGAGAACCTCCGGCACAACCTCGCGCTGGTCGAGTCCCTGCGCAAGATCGCCGAACAGAAGGGCGTCACGGTCGCGCAGATCGCCATCGCCTGGGTGGCCTCCCGGGGAGACGACATCGTGCCGCTGGTCGGCGCGCGGACCCGCGAGCGGCTCGGGGAGGCCCTGGGTGCGCTGGACGTCACCCTGGACGCCGCCGACCTCGCCGCCATCGAGGAGGCGGTACCGGCGGACGCGGCGGCGGGCGAGCGGTACGCGGCGCCGCAGATGGCCATGCTGGACAGCGAGCGGTGAACACGGTGCCGCCCTTGCTGCCGTACGCCGGCCGCTGTCGTAGGGCTGGTGCGGGCCGGTGGGGGCTGGCCGTGCAGTTCCCCGCGCCCCTGGGTGGGTGCGGTGCGGGCTGGTCGAGCCGCACCGATCCGGCTGTGAACAGCGTGCCAGGTACCGTCTAGGCATGCCCCCGACCCTTGAGACCCTGACCGCCGAGCGCATCCTCGAAGCCACCGAGGAGGTGCTGCGCCGCCACGGACCGGCCAAGGCCACCGTGGTCGACGTGGCCCGCGCGCTCGGCGTCAGCCATGGCAGCGTCTACCGCCACTTCCGTACGAAGGCGGCGCTGCGGGAGGCGGTCACGAAGCGGTGGCTGGACCGGGCGACGGGCATGCTGGCCGAGATCGCCGCGCAGGACCGTGACCCGGAGGCCCGGCTGCGGGACTGGCTGGCCGCGCTCTTCGAGGCCAAGCGCCGCAAGGCGGGCGACGATCCGGAACTGTTCGCCACCTACACGGTCCTGACCGGTGAGAACGTCACGGCGGTCATCGAGCACCTCACCGAACTGACCGGTCAGCTCACCCGTGTCGTCCAGGACGGCATCGACGCGGGCACCTTCACCGTCCCCGACCCGGCCGTCGCGGCCCTGGCCGTCTTCCAGGCCACGGGCCGCTTCCACGACCCCTGCTACGCCGGGGAGTGGGAACAGCCGGGCGTCCAGCAGGAGTTCACGGCACTGGTGGACCTGCTGGTCCGGGGCCTCACGGCCTGAGCGCCGCCCCGCGCTACGTCGAGGGATCCACCGTCGCCTGGTGGGCCTCCGCGAGGTGCTCCTCCGCCTTCAGCCAGGGCAGGAACTGCGCCCCCCTGCGCCAGCCGCAGGTGCCGCACCTGATCATGCGCTGCGGGCCCTTGCGCTCCACCTGGACCACGTGTTCGCGCCCGTGCTGGTCCCAGCGGCTCACCCTGCTCGTGCCGATCTGCACCATCCGCCTCGCCTCCGGCTAGGAGTGTGCAGCAAGAACAACATCAACAGCAGTATCTTCACGGGGCGTTCGCCACAACTTGAGCCGGAGAGTCAGTCGATCGTCCGCGGCAGCCGCAGACTCAGCACACCGGTCAGGGCCACCCCGGCGAGCTGGACGAGGAGCGTCGTCACCAGGGCGTCCCGCATGCCCATGCCCGGCACCAGGGCGAGGAAGAGACTCCCCAGCGTGGCCACGCCCAGCGCCAGGGCGGCCTGCTGGGTGGTGACCATCACGCCACCGCCCACACCGGCCCGCGCGGGCGGCACCTCGGACAGCACGATCCGGAAGACCACGGGCAGCTGGAGCGCCTGACCGACCCCGGCGATCGCGCCGCCGGGCAGCAGGGGCAGCAGACCGAGGTCAGGCCAGGAGGAACGGGCCGCCAGGATCATCAGGCCCAGGCCGGCCCCCTGGATCAGCGCACCCGCCGTCACCACCCGGGTGCCGAAGCGGGAGATCAGCCGCGGCCCCGCGACCGACGTGAACAGGAACGTCACCGCGAGCGGGACCAGCGCGAGGCCCGCCTGGACGGGACTGCGGCCCGCCCCCTCCTGGAGGGCCACCGCGATCACGAACATGAAGCCGGCGAATCCCATCGAGAAGGGCAGGATCAGCAGCAGGCCGCGCCGCAGGGACACCAGGGCGAACAGGCTCGGCGGGACCAGAGGGGTACGCCCCGCGCGGTCCGCCCTGCGCTCCACCGCGAAGAACGCCCCCGCCAGCAACGGGAACGCCGCCAGGGACAGCCACGTCCACAACGGCCAGCCCGCCGCCCTGCCCTCGGTCAGCGGGGCGAGCAGCGCCAGCAGGGCCGCCGCCAGCAGGACCGTACCCGGGCCGTCCACCGGCTCGGGGCGGGGCGAACGGGTCTCCGGGACCGTACGGGCCGCGAGGACCACGCCGGCCAGGACGACCGGGACGTTCACCAGGAACGCCGCCCGCCAGCTCGTGCCCGCGATGTCGGCCGCCACCAGGACCCCGCCGAGGATCTGGCCCGCCACCATGGCGAGGCCCGCCGTGGCGCCGTACAGGCCCATCGCCCGCGCCCGGCGGGATCCGGTGGTCGCCGACTGGATGGTGGCGAGGACCTGCGGCAGCATCGCGGCCGACGCGGCGCCCTGCGCGACCCGCGCCGCGACCAGCGCCCAGGCGCTCGGTGCGAGCCCGCACGCCAGCGAGGTCAGCCCGAACGCCAGCATGCCGCCCAGGAACAGCCGGCGGCGCCCGAAGAGGTCACCGAGCCGGCCGCCGAGGACGAGGAGGACGGCGTACGCCAACCCGTAACCCGCCACGACGAGTTCGAGGACCGACTCGCTCGCGGACAGGTCCGCGCCGATGCTGGGCAGGGCGACGTTGACGATGAAGAAGTCGATGAGGGGGAGTGCCGCGGCCAGCAGCACAGTGAACAGTCCGAGGCCGCCCAGCTCGGGTGGCGCGGCGGCGCGGACGGGGCGTGGAGTCGTGGTTTCGGTGGTCACGGTCCTGAGCCTGCGCCCCCTCCCAGAGGGGTACCAGAGTCTTCTTATCCTGGTACAAGAACCACCTGGCAACAGGGTGCCGGTGCAGGCAGGCTGGAGGCATGACCAGCATGGCCCAGGAGACCGCCGTACCGGAGACCGCGTCCCTCTCGGTGATCCGGCGCCATGAGCTCGCCGCCTTCCTGCGCCACCGCCGCGAGCACATCACCCCCGAGCAGGTCGGCCTGGTCCGCGGCCGCAGGCGTCGCACCCCGGGCCTGCGCCGGGAGGAGGTCGCCCAGCTCTCCGCGGTCGGCGTCACCTGGTACACCTGGCTGGAGCAGGCCCGGGACATCCAGGTCTCCGTACAGGTACTGGACGCCCTGGCCCGCGCCCTGCTGCTGGACCCGACCGAGCGCTCGCACCTGTTCCAGCTGGCCGGAGCGGTCGACCCGACCCCGGCCACCGTCTGCCCCTCGATCACGCCCGCCGTCCGACAGGTGCTCGAACAACTGGAACCGCTCCCGGCCTGTGTGCAGAACAGCCGCTACGACATCCTCGCCTACAACCGCACCTACGGCCTGCTCCTGTGCGACCTGGACGCGGTACCGCCCGAGGACCGCAACTGCATGATCCTCTCCTACACCGACGACGACTGGCGCTCCTCGATCGTCCACCTGCCGGAGGTGCAGCGCCTGATGGCCGCCCGCTTCCGCGCCACCATGGCCGGCCACCTCGCCGAGCCCGCCTGGAAGATGCTCCTGCACCGGCTGCGCACCGAGTCCCCGGAGTTCCGCGAGGTCTGGGACCGCCACGAGGTCATCGAACACCGCGGCCGCCGCAAGGAGTTCATGAACCGCTACGTCGGCCGCGTCTCCGTCGACCACACCGACCTCTGGCTCGGCCCCGAGGCGGGCCCCCGCATGGTGACGTACGCCCCGGCCGACGAGGAGTCCCGGCGACGGCTGGAGCGGCTGCACGCGATCGCCCTGGAGCGAGCCCCGCGCCTTCCGGCGTGAGCGGGACGGCCGCTGACCGGTCGCCGCTGGTGGGGGTGAGCGTCCGGAGTGGGGGAACCCGGTCGGTCCGAAGGAGAAGACCCCCCACACGCGAGGCGAGCCATGGCCGAGCAGAAGTCGTCGCAGCAGGCAGCAGAGTCGCGGTCACCGGCGCAGGGGCTCCCGCAGCCGTTGCGGGCGGCCGCGTCGGTACTGGGAAAGGTCCCCGGGGCCGGGACCGTGGGCCGGGTGGCCGAGGGAGCGCTGGACCGGGTCGGGGCGGTGTCCCCACGCGGCCGGCGGCTCGCGGTGTACGCCGGGGCCGGGGTGCTCGGGGTCGCGGGCATCGTCGAGTGGCCCGTCGCGGTCACCGGGGCGGCGGTGGCGTGGCTGACCCAGCCCAGGCCGGGGGAGCGGGAGGAGTCCGGCGGCGGTGAGAGCCGGCCCACGCCCCGTGTCCTCGCGTCGACCCACGGCAAGCCGGACACCGCGTCCCACAAGGCGGCCTCCACAGTGCCGCCCACGCCCTCCGACAAGCTCCCTCCGCACGAGACGGCGGTGCCGTCCGGGCAGGGCGGCCCCGGCGGCGCCACCGCGGGCCGTACCCGATCCGGCGACTGAGGACGAGCCATGAACCGAGGACTCACGACAGCAGCCGCGGGCCTCGTCCTCGCCGGCCCCCGCCTGCTCGCCAGGGGTACGCCCACCGCGGTCGGCGCGGCCGCGGGGGCGGTGGCCGGAACGGCCCGGGCCGGCGTGCGCACCGCGGACTTCGCGGCACGGGCGACAAGGGCCGCTAGGGCCGCCCTCCCGGGAGCACCCCCGAACTGGCGGGCGGGCCACCGCGTCCACCTGCCCCTGCGCGCGCAGGCGGACCCGGAGCACGGGGAACACGGGATGCACGGGGAGCACGGACCGGTCGCACACCGCAGGCGCCGTCTCGTCACCGCCCTGGCCGACCATCCCGACATCGCCCTGGCCTACTGGGACCAGGGCCTCGGACGGCTCGTCGTGACCGCCGCCGAAGGAGTGGCCACCGAGCGGGTCGAGAAGCGGATCTCGGTCCTCGCCGAGCGGTACGGACTGGTGGCGGACGATCAGGACGTCGAGGAGCTCGCCCACCCCGGCGACCCCGGCTCCGTGCGCACCGCCGCCCTGGCACTGGCCGCCGACGCCGCCGGAGCCGTCGCCGCCCTCACCGGGTCCGCGCTGCGGCTGCCCGCCTCGCCCCGGCCGGTGACGGCGGTCGTGATGCTGCTGCGGGAGAACCCCCGCTTCCGGGGCTGGCTGCGCGGGCGGCTCGGAAGCGCCCGCATGGACGTCGCGCTGGCCGTCGTGAACGCCGCCGTGCACGGCGCCGGGCACAGCCCCACCTCCCTGCTGCTCGACGGCACCCTGCGCGGCTGCCAGCTGGCCGAGGCCGTCGTGCGGACGGCCGCCTTCGAGACGGTGCACGACGACCTCTGCGTCCCCGACCGCGACAGCGTGCCCGCCGACGCGGCCCTGCGCCCGCCCCCGCGCCCCTCGCCCGCCTCGGAGTACGCGGGCCACGCCTCGGCCGGCAGCATCGCCGGCGCCGTCGCCGCGCTCCTCGTCAAGCACGACGTGACCGAGGCCGCCGAAGCCGTCCTCGCGGGCTCCCCCAAGGCCGCGCGCTACGGCCCCGCCGCCTTCCACGCCGTACTGAGCGCGACCCTGGCGCGTACCGGCGTCCTGGTGCGCGACCCGGACCGGCTGCGGCAGCTGGAGACCGTCGGCACCGTCCTGCTGCACCCGAGCGCCCTGCGCACCCCGGGCGCGGGCGCCGACGCCTGGGCCGAGCCGGTGCTGGACGCCGCCCGGCGCGCAGGACTGCGGGTCGTCGTCCTGGACGACCCCGCCCTGGCCGACTTCACCGGCCTCGCCGACCAAGTCATGGACGCCGGACGGCCCTTGCGGGACATCGTCGACCAACTCCGCGACGACGAAGGCGGAGTGCTCACCGTGGCCCGCCCCGAGGACGCCGACGTCGTCGCCGGACTGCTGCGCGGCGACGTGGCCGTCTCCCTCACCGACGGCGGCTGCGCGGTCGCCTGGGGCGCCGACGTCCTCGCCCCGCACGGACTGTCCGACGTCTGGCGGCTGTTGACCGCCGTACCGGCGGCACGCGGGGTCGGCCGCCGCTCCCAGACCCTGGCCCGCTCGGGCGCCGCCCTGTCCGGACTCCTCGTCGCCGTCGGCGAGTCGGGCCGCGGCCGACGCCGTACGGCACTGCCGGGACTGCGGCACGCACCCGTCGACGCGGCCGCGGCCGCCGCCCTCCTCACCGGCACCCGCGCCGCCCTCCGGGTGGCGTCCGCGAGCCTCCCGCACCCCCGCCCGCGGGTGGCCTGGCACGCCCTGGACCCGGACGACGTGCGCGACCGGCTCGAACAGCAGGCGCCCCCCGAGCCGACGCTCGCCGAGCAGACGACGGAACGGGTCCGCACCGCCGCCGACGCCGTCGTACGACTGCCCGTGCTGGCCCCCGCCAGGTGGACGGCGCAGCTCGCCAGGGCCGTGCGCGGGGAGCTGGACGACCCGCTGACCCCGGTCCTCGCGGTCGGCTCGGCCGCGTCCGCGATCCTCGGGTCCGCGATGGACGCCCTGCTGGTGGTCGGCGCCCTCGACCTGAACGCGCTCGTCGGCGGCCTTCAGCGGCTGCGCGCCGAGCGGGCCCTGTCCGGGCTGCTCGCCCAGCAGAAGCAGAAGGCCCGGGTCGCGGAGGAGGGCGACGCGGAACCTCATGTGGTCGACGCCGCCGGGCTGCGCCCGGGCGATGTCATCGAGCTGACCCTGGACGACGTCGTGCCCGCCGACGCCCGGCTGCTGTGGCAGGACGGCCTGGAGGTCGACGAGTCCGCGCTGACCGGCGAGTCCCTCCCGGTGGGCAAGTCCACCGACCCGAGCCCGCGCGCCCCCGTCGCCGAACGGCACTGCATGGTCTTCGAGGGGACGACCGTGGTGGCCGGGAACGCCCGCGCGGTCGTCGTGGACACCGGCGACCGCACCGAGGCCGCCCGCGCCGTCGCGCTCGCCGCCCGCAATCCCGCCGCCGGCGGGGTCCAGGCCCGGCTCCAGGAACTCACCCGCAAGGCACTGCCGTTGACGATGGCGGGCGGCGCGGCCGTCACCGGGCTCGCCCTGGTGCGCGGCACACCCCTGCGGCAGGCGGTCAGCGGCGGCGTCGCGGTCGCGGTGGCCGCCGTGCCGGAGGGGCTGCCGCTGGTGGCCACGGTCGCGCAGCTCGCGGCCGCCCGCCGGCTCAGCGCGCACGGCGTCCTGGTGCGCGCCCCGCGCACGCTTGAAGCCCTCGGCCGCATGGACACCATCTGCTTCGACAAGACCGGCACCCTCACCGAGAACCGGCTGCGCCTGGTCCGGGTCGCGGACGCGCACGGCACGGTCCACGCTCCCGGCGAGCCCGGCGCGGACGGCCCGCTGCGGATCGCGGCCCGCGCGTGCCCGCAGCTCGACGGCGACTCCGAGCAGCGGCCGGCCCACGCCACCGACGAGGCCGTCCTGGACGCGGCCGCCCCCGACGCGGAGTGGACCCAGCTGGAGGGCCTCCCCTTCGAGGCCGGCCGCGGTTACGCCGCCGCCGTCGGACAGGCCGGCGACGACTCCCCGGTCCTGGTGCTCAAGGGCGCCCCGGAGACCGTCCTGCCCGCCTGCGCCGACCTGCCCGCCGATGCCTCCGAGCGGGCCCACTCCCTGGCGGCCGACGGCCTGCGGGTCCTTGCGGTGGCCCGGCGTCCGCTGGACGGTGACGAGCAGGCCGTACCGGAGGAGCCGTTGCGCGACCTGGAGTTCGTGGGCCTGCTGGCCCTCGCCGACGTGGCCCGGGAGACCTCCCCCGAGCTGGTGCGCGGACTGCGCGAGGCGGGCGTACGGCCGGTCGTGCTGACCGGCGACCACCCGCAGACCGCCCGCGCCATCGCCACCGACCTGGGCTGGCCCGAGGACGCCACGGTCGTCACCGGTGACGAACTGGCCGCCGCCGACCGCTCGGCCCGCTCCCGGATGCTGCGCGACGCCGATGTCGTGGCCCGGGTGGCGCCCGAGCAGAAGCTCCAGGTCGTCGAGGCGCTCAGGGACGCGGGCCGGGTCGTCGGCATGGTCGGCGACGGCGCCAACGACGCGGCCGCCATCCGGGCCGCCGACATCGGCGTCGGCATCAACGCCCGCGGCTCGGCCGCCGCCCGCAACGCCGCCGACCTCGTCCTCACCGGCGACGACCTCACCGCCCTCATCGAGGCCGTGCGCGAGGGCCACGCCCTGTGGCACAGCGTCGCCGACGCCATCGCCATCCTGATCGGCGGCAACGCGGGCGAGGTGGGTTTCGGCATCCTCGGCACCCTGCTGTCGGGCGCGGCCCCCCTGTCCACCCGGCAGATGCTCCTGGTGAACCTCTTCACCGACCTGTTCCCGGCGATGGCGGTGGCGGTCACGCCGACGGAGAAACCCACGGAGGACAACCCCTCGGTGGACACGATCCTGGGCACCTCCCTCACCCGCCAGATCCGCGACCGCGCCGTCACCACCTGCCTGGGCGCCACGGTGGCCTGGCTCATCGGCCGCTTCACCCCGGGCACGGCCCGCCGCTCGACGACGATGGCCTTGTGCGCGGTGGTCGGCACCCAGCTCGCCCAGACCTGGGCCGACCGCAGGGAGAGCCCGCTGGTCCGGCTGACGTCCCTGGGTTCGGCGGCCGTCCTGTTCGCGGTCGTGGAGACCCCGGGCGTCAGCCGCCTGTTCGGCTGCACGCCGCTGGGTCCGGTGGCATGGGCAGGAGTGGGAACGGCGATCACACTGGCGCTCACAGCCCAGCGCTACGTACCCGCGGCCCAGCGACTCGTCGTGAACCACCTGCACTGAGCCGCGCCTGCCGACCGCAGGGGGGATGTGCAGCTTCTCGCGCGGCAGCGGGGTCCGCAGAACGACGCGTTACTTGTCCCGCCGCGGCGGAGGGTGCAGCTTCACGCTGGCCACGCCCTCCCACCCAGGGGCGCGGGGAACTGCGCGCCCAGCCCCCACCGGCGGAAGGCCGCAGAACGACGCGCTGTCTTCCCCGCTGCGGCGGAGGCTGAGGCTTCGACGCCGGCCACGCCCACATCCAGGGGCGCGGGGAACTGCGCGCCCAGCCCCCACCGGCGGAAGGCCGCAGAACGACGCGTTGCCTGTCCCGCTGCGGCGGAGGGTGCAGCTTCACGCTGGCCACCCCCATCCACCCAGGGGCGCGGGGAACTGCGCGCCCCGCCCCCACCGGCGGTCGGCCGAAAAACGACGCGCGTCAGAACTACGCGACCCCCGCCGCCTCGCGAACCTCCACGGACTCCAGCCGCTCAGCCGTCCGCTCAGCGGAACGCCGGGCCCACGGCCCAGTCGTCACCGCCCCGAGAGCCAGCACAGCGCCCCCGCACCCGGCCAGGATCCACCACCCCGGCACCGCGGCGGACACGAACTCCTCCCGGTACGAGGCCGAACCCACCCCCGAGGCCAGCACCGCCCCGATCACCGCCACCCCGAGCGTCTGCCCGAGCTGACGGCTGGTGGACGCCACGGCCGCCGCGACCCCGGCCTGGGCACGCGGCATCCCCGACACCGCCGTGTTCGTGATCGGCGCGTTCACCAGCCCGAAGCCGATCCCGAACAGCACGTACCCGAGGAACAGCGTCACATCGGACGTCTCCGCGTCGAACGCGGCGAACAGCACCCCGCTGGCGGTGATCATGACCCCGGCGGCGACCAGCGGCAGCCTCGGCCCCCGGCTCCCCACCAGCCGCCCGGCCAGGGGCGCGAACAGGAACATCGGCACCGCCATCGGCAGCATCCACAGACCGGCGTGCAGCGCGTCCAGCCCCCGGACGTTCTGGAGGTACAGCGTCGACAGGAACAGGAACCCGCCCAGCCCCGCGAACGCGCTGATCGCGATCACTGTGGCCCCGCTGAACGGCGCGGACCGGAAGAACCGCAGGTCGATGAGAGGTTCGGCACGCCGGGGCTCGTACCAGAGGAGCCCCGCCAGCGCGAGCACGGCCACCACGGCGAAGGGCAGCACGTACGAGAACCCCGCGGCCGGCGCCTCGATGATCGCGTACGTCAGCGAGCCGAACAGCGCGATCACCAGGAGCTGTCCCACCGGGTCGGGGCGGCGGGCCCTGGGCGCCCGGGACTCCGGCACGTACCGCAGGGTGAGCAGCAGCGCCGCGAGCCCGACCGGCAGGTTGACCCAGAAGATCGAACGCCAGCCGACCGCGTCCACGAGCACCCCGCCGACCAGCGGCCCCGCGGCCATGGAGATGCCGACGACCGCGCCCCACACACCGATCGCCCGCGCCCGCTCGCGCGGGTCGGTGAAGGTGTTGGTGATGATCGACATCGCGACCGGGTTGAGCATCGAACCGCCGACCGCCTGCACCATCCGGAAGGCGATCAGCGCCTCCAGGTTCGGCGCGGCGGAACACAGCGCGGAGCCGATCGTGAAGACGACCAGGCCCGCCATGAAGACCCGCTTGCGGCCGATCCGGTCGGCCGTGGAACCGGCCAGCATCAGCAGTGAGGCGAGGACCAGGGTGTACGCGTCGATCGTCCACTGGAGACCCGCGGTGCTCGCGTCCAGGCCGCGCTGCATGGCGGGCAGGGCGACGTTGAGCGCGGTGGTGTCGAGACTCACGATCAGGAGGCTCATACAGCAGATCGCGAGGACCAGCATGCGTCGGCGGTGACTGAGCTCGGGCATGCGTTTCATCGTACGCCGATTTCGATAGTGCGTCTAACTAATGGTCGGTACATGATCGATGCACGGGTACCCCGGGGCGTGCGTGACAATGGGGCCATGCCCACGACCACGCCCACCGACAAGACACCCCTGCGAATCGGCCCGCACACCGTGCAGCCGCCGGTCGTCCTCGCCCCCATGGCCGGGATCACCAACGCGCCCTTCCGCACCCTGTGCAGGGAGTTCAGCGGGGGCAAGGGGCTGTTCGTCAGCGAGATGATCACGACCCGGGCGCTGGTCGAGCGCAACGAGAAGACCATGCAGCTGATCCACTTCGACGAGAGCGAGAAGCCGCGGTCGATCCAGCTGTACGGCGTCGACCCCGCGACCGTCGGCAAGGCCGTCCGCATGATCGCGGAGGAGGACCTCGCCGACCACATCGACCTCAACTTCGGCTGCCCCGTGCCGAAGGTGACCCGGAAGGGCGGCGGGTCCGCGCTGCCGTACAAGCGGCCGCTGCTGCGGGCGATCCTGCGGGAGGCCGTGAGCGGGGCGGGGGACCTGCCGGTCACGATGAAGATGCGCAAGGGGATCGACGACGATCACCTCACGTATCTGGACGCCGGGCGGATCGCCGTCGAGGAGGGCGTGACCGCGATCGCTCTGCACGGGCGGACGGCCGCGCAGCACTACGGCGGTACGGCCGACTGGGAGGCGATCGCGCGGCTCAAGGAGCACGTGCCGGAGATTCCCGTGCTCGGCAACGGCGACATCTGGTCGGCGTCGGACGCGTTGCGGATGGTGGAGTCCACCGGGTGCGACGGGGTGGTCGTCGGGCGGGGGTGCCTGGGGCGGCCGTGGCTGTTCGCGGATCTCGTGGCGGCGTTCGAGGGGCGCGCGGAGTTCCGGCGTCCGCAGCTGCGGGAGGTGGCCGACGTCATGGTGCGGCACGCCACGCTGCTCGGTGAGTGGATCGGGGACGAGGCGCGCGGGGTCATCGACTTCCGCAAGCATGTGGCCTGGTATCTGAAGGGGTTCGCGGTCGGCAGCGAGATGCGCAAGCGGCTCGCTGTCACGTCGTCGCTGTCGGAACTGCGGGCGGGGCTGGACGAGCTGGACCTCGATCAGTCGTGGCCGGTGGGGGCGGACGGGCCGCGGGGGCGCACGTCCGGTAACAACAGGGTTGTTCTGCCGGACGGTTGGCTGAA
Source organism: Streptomyces sp. SAI-135 (assembly GCF_029893805.1). Lineage (NCBI taxonomy): Bacteria > Bacillati > Actinomycetota > Actinomycetes > Kitasatosporales > Streptomycetaceae > Streptomyces > Streptomyces sp. SAI-135. Next base: position 3,190,625 of record NZ_JARXYP010000002.1, on the reverse strand, counting down.
GGACCCCTACGACTGTGCAGCGGGGGTCGGGGAGGACGCGGAGCTGGACACGTCGGGGGGCTGACGGGTTCCGGTCGGGTGCGGCTTGGTGGGGGCGGGCGTTTTCGCGCAGTTCCCCGCGCCCCTGAATGCCTGCGGCGGCCCGTTGCGGTCTCTGGGGGCTTGTGTAGCGCCGTCTGCCCGGTGGGTGGGTCGGTGCCGGGGTGGGGGGTATCCGTCCTCGGTCCGGCGGCTCGGTCCCTCGAAGAAGGGGCCCTGTAACGGACGCCGGCCGCTGCGGGCGGACACCCCCCACCCCGTCCCCTTCGCGCCGTACGCGACTGACGGTCCACAGGGGCGCGCGGTCCGGCGAACGGCCCGTCGTGGCGGACGAGGTGACGAAGGGCCCGTCGTGGCGCGGCTGACTGCAACTCCCTAGGGGCGCGGGGAACTGCGCGACCGGCCCCCACTCACCCGCACCCGCCCGACAACCGAACCCGGCACCCCCTACCCCTTCGACGGATGTGGGGTCGAGCCGTAGGCCGTCAGGAAGCGGTCTCGGAAGGAGCTCATCTTCCAGACCGGGGCGTTGTGGGCGGGCTTCAGGCCGTCCGTCCAGTTCCAGTTGGCGATCTTGGCCAGGATCTTCGGGTCCTTGGCGACGATGGAGATCGGCACGTCACGGCTGGCGTTCTGGCCGCTGACGCGGGCGATCGGCTGGTGGTCGCCGAGGAAGACGAGGACAGTGTCGTCGTTGCCGTAGCGCTCCAGCCATTGGGTCAGTGACGTCACCGAGTAGGAGATGGACTTGCCGTACTCCTGCTTGGAGCGGGCGGGGTCGGCGATGATGTCGGAGGCCTTGTTGCCGGCCTTCTGGATGGGCTTGAAGACCGAGCCGTCGCCCAGGTCGTCCCAGTCGACCATCTTCGGGATGGGCGCCCAGGGCTGGTGGCTGGAGGTCAGGATGATCTCGGACATCAGCGGCTTGTCGCGCTTCTTGCCGTGGACCTGACGCTGGTAGGCCTCCAGGGCGTACTGGTCGGGCATCGTCGACCAGCTGAACTTGGGCCCCCGGTAGCCGAGCTGGAAGGCGTTGTAGACCTTGTCGAGGCCGTAGTACTGCTGCTCGGGCCAGCCCTTCTGGACGCCCGGCATCACCCCGACCGTGTCCCAGGCGCCGGTCTTCTTGAAGGCCTTGGTGAGGCTGAGGTGGTCACTGGCCATGACTGTGCGGTAGCGCTGCTGGTTGTCGATCCAGAGCCCGGAGAGGGTCGTCGAGTGGCCGAGCCAGCTGCTGCCGCCGTACGTCGCCGAGGTCAGCCAGCCGCTCTTCGCGTGGAAGCCCGCCTTGGCGAGGGCCGCGGTGCTCGTGTCGAGGGTCCTGTCGACGCCGGGCGCGATGGCCGGGTCCTCGACGGCGCTGCGGCCGTAGCTCTCGATGAAGGCGAAGACCATGTCCTTGCCGCGCAGATCGGGCACCAGCTGGGCGCCCGGCGTGTTCCCGAAGGCGTCGGCCCTGGCGACCTTCTGGAACTCGGCCTCGTCGCGCACGGTGTACAGCACCCGCTTGGCCTGGAGCGTGGCGAGCGCCGCGGTGTGCTCGGAGGCCAGCGGCGTGCCGAAGAGCTGGAGGCCGAGGGCGGAGCAGGTGACCCAGACGGTGGCGGCGGCGAGGGTTCCGCGGGTGGCGAGCCGCCGGTCCAGGACCAGCAGACCGCTCAGCCTGACCATCGCCAGTGTCGTCAGTGACAGCAGCAGGAGGACGACAGCCAAGACGCCGACCAGGGCTGCGACCGCCACGGCCCCGCCCATCGAGTCGGCGACGTACGACTGCGCGTCGTCGAGCAGCTCCCAGTCGAGGACGGGGTTGAAGGGCCGCCCGAGGTAGTCGTTGAAGCCCATGTCGAGCAGGTTCAGGACCGTCATCACCCCGAGCCCGACGCCGGCCAGCACGGCCACCGCCAACCGCGGCCGACGCGGCAGCGCGAGCGTCACGGCCGCCCCGAGGATCGCCTCGGCCGGAATCCGCAGGAACGCCCGCGGATGCAGATAAGGGACCTTGTTCGGCAGGAGCAGGGCCCCGAGGACGAGCAGGGCGGCGAGGACGTTCAGGGCCCACCGCAGGTTCCGTGCGGCGGTGGGGTGCGTGGTGCGCCAGGACGGCTTCCCGGCCGGCGCACCGTCCCCACCCGTCGCCTCGGCCTCGGGCGACGTGCTCTCTGCAAGGGTCTCGGACACCCGAGGGTCCTTCCATACGGTCCTGGTGGAAGGCGGACCCGTAGAAGGGGGTCTCGGATCCGCCACAGTCCCGTACGGCCCACTGCGAGCCTCAGTTCACCGGCCAGGGCAAACACCGGGCAAATGCCTGGCCAACAGCTTTTCGGGGGCGCGGGGCCGCCTGTGCCCCACGGCCTCACCCGCGGAGCGCTACGCGCCGCCGACCGCCGTCAGCAGGGCAAGAGGCGCTGCCGCAGACCGCGCCTCCCGCACACACGCGTGCGGATACGGCACCGGCTCGCCGTGGGACTCCCGCCCGTATCCCGCCAGGACCTCCGGCAACCGGTGCCCGGTCGCCGTGGCCGCGTCCACCAGGCCGTGCGCCACCGCGCGGGCCTCGTCGTGCAGCCCGTAGCGGGCGAGACCCAGCGTGATCAGCGCGTTGTCGTGCGGCCACACCGAACCCCGGTGGTAGGAGAGCGGGTGGTAGGCCGGCTGGCCCGAGGCCAGGGTGCGCACCCCCCAGCCCGAGAAGAAGTCCGGTTCGAGCAGGCGTCGGCCCACCAGCTCGCCGTACTCCTTGTCGAGCAGCCCGGACCACAGCAGATGCCCGGCGTCGGAGGCCAGCGCGTCGACCTGCCGGCCCTTCCCGTCCAGCGCGAGGGCCGGGAAGGAGCGGTCCGGCATCCAGAAGTCCCGCTGGAACCGGTCGCGCAGGTCCGCCGCGGCCTGTTCGAGGAGCGCCGCGTACGTCTCGTCCCCCCACACCGTGCGGGCGACCCACGCGGTCCGGCGCAGCGCGTCGTACGCGTAGCCCTGGGCGCCCGCCGCCATCACCGGGCCGGTCGGGCGGCTCCCGTCGGCGCCGCAGATCGACCCGGGGGAGTCCTTCCAGTTCTGGTTGGCGAGGCCGCCCTGGTCGGCGCGGTAGACGAGGTAGCCGCGCGAGGTGAGGCCGCCGTGGTCGAGCATCCAGCCGATCGCGGCCCGGGCGTGCGGCTCCAGGCGCCGGGCCAGGGCAGCGTCCCCGGTCTGCTCCACGTAGGCGCCGAGCAGGACGAGGAACAGCGGGGTCGCGTCGACCGAGCCGTAGTAGCGGCCGTACGGCACCTGCTCGAAGTGCGCGAGCTCCCCGTGCCGCACCTCGTGCACGATCTTGCCGGGCTGGGCCACGGAGGCCGCGCCCGTCTCGGTGGCCTGGGTCGCCGCGAGCGCGGGAAGGGTCGCGGCCGCCAGCCGGGGGCGGTAGGGCAGGGCGAAGAGCGAGGTGAGCAGGGCGTCCCGGCCCAGGAGGGTGAGGAACCAGGGGGCTCCGGCGGCCGGGACGCGCAGTTCCTCGCCGTCCGGGCCGGTCGCCGGGACCTGGAGCGAGGCGAGGTCGGCGAGACCGCGGGCACAGGCGGCCGCCAGCTCCGGCCAACCGGTCGGGAAGGCCACGCCCTCCACGAACTCCCCTTCCATCGCGAGGAGTTGCCGGTTGAGCGCGGCCGGCGAGATCGGCACCCGGCGGGCCCGCTTGTCGCCGTGCGGGCGGGCCATCACACGCAGGGTCAGCTCGGCCGTGCCGTGCGGTTCCAGGTCGAGCGTCCAGACCAGGCGCCTGGCTCCGGTGCCCGTCTCCTCGACGGCGTCCGGCGCGGGGTCGGCCGTCACCGTCGTGAAGGAACGCCATTCGCGGCGCTGGTAGCCGAACTCCACGCCGTCGTCGAGGACTTCACGGGTGCGGGTGGCGCCGGTCTTGGTGTACGTACGGTGGTCGGAGCGCAGCTCGAACTGGTCGGTGAAGTCGGCGTCCGCGGTGACCGCGAGCCGTACCGTCGTCGGCACCGGGCGGTTGCTGGTGACCCGGAGGGACTCGACGAACGAGCCGTCGCCCACCGCCTGTTCACGGAACAGGGTGTACGCGGGGGGCTCCTGGCGGCCGCCTCGCGGGACCAGGACACAGCGCGCTGCGTCGCCGTCGGCGACCGGCGACAGGGCCTCCGGGACCGCTCCGTCGACCGTGAGCTGCCAGCGGCTCAGATGCCGGGCGTCGCGGACGAACAAGCCGTCCGGTGAGCTGCCGTTGCGGACTCCGCTGATGTCCCCGCCGTCCCCCACGGCGGCGAACGTCCCACCGTGAACGAGCAGATGATGCCGGTCCGTCATCGCCGGTCCCCTCCCTTGAGTCCCATGTCCGCCGTGCCTGAGGTTTCGCTGTGGAGCAGGTCGAGCGCGAGCGCGGCGGTCCAGCTGAAGCCGGTCGCGCCGCAGGCCTCGCCGGTGTACGGGTCGACGTACTCCGCGAAGCCGGTGGCCCCGGCGAGTTCGAGGACCGACTGCCGCAGGGCGTCGGCCCGCTGAAGCTCCCCCTGGGTGCGCAGCCCGCGCTCCACGAGCCACGCGGTGTTGAACCAGGCCGGGCCGCGCCAGTAGCGGTGCGGGTCGAAGGCCTCGCCGAGCAGGTCGTAGCTGGGCAGCAGGCGGGTGGTGGTGCCCAGCCCGAAACGGGGGCCGCAGGCGGTGCCCACGAGCGTCGAGACCAGGTCCCGCGGCAGGCCGGGCAGCAGCAGCGGGATCAGACCGGACACACCGCGCTCGGGGATCAGCGCGCCGCGCCCGTCCGGGGCGGGGGCCCTGAGGTCCCGGCACAGGAACATCCCGCTCGCCGGGTCCCACAGCCGCTCCACCAGCGCCGCCGTGAGGCGCTCCGCGCGGGCGTGCCGGGCCGTGCCGGGGGCACCCAGCTCGGCGGCGATCCGGGCGAGGGCGTGCTCGGAGGCGATGAGCAGCGCGTTGAAGGCGGGATCCTCGACGGCGAAGCCGCCGACACCGGCCCCCGGCCCAACCTCATGTCCCCCGCCCGGCCCAACCCCCTGCCCCCCGCCCAGCCCATCCCTGTATCCGGCATCCCGGTAATCCGTCGCCAGCCGTACGTACCGTCCGTAGTCCAGGTCCGTCGGCCGGTCCTCGGCCGCCCCGTGGTCGAGGTCGGCGCGGCGGAAGGAGCGGGCCGGGGCCGGCGTAACGCGGGAGAGCGGGAGGTCCCAGGCGGGGCTGTTGTCCATACCCTGTTCCCACGGGTGCACGACGGACGCGAGTCCGCCGCCGCCCATGTCCCGGCGGTGCAGCAGATAGCGGTGCCAGGCGGCCAGCCGCGGGTACACCCGGGCCAGGAAACCGCGCGCCCGGGACAGCCCGGGGTCGGCCCGGTGCACCAGCCACGCGGCCAGGGCGTGGACCGGTGGCTGCACGATGCCGGACGTCTGTACGGTGCGCGGGGCGCCCGCTCCGCGCCCCGCGGTGGAGGAGCGCCAGAAGTCGGGGCTCGGGAAGTACGCGTCGAGCGGTACGGAGGGGTTGAAGACGATGTGCGGGACGCGCCCGTCGCCCCACTGGGCCGCGAGCAGGGTCTCCAGCTCGGTCTGGGCCCGCAGCGGCGAGAGGTGGCGCAGGCCGATCGCGATGAACGCGGAGTCCCAGGACCACTGGTGCGGGTACAGACCCCGCGAGGGCACCGTGGAGGTGCCGGTCCAGTTGCCCTCCAGCACCCTCGCCGCCCCGACGTGCAGGGGATGTGACGAAACCGGCGGATCGTATGCGATCGAGCGTTCCGCGGAAAGGGTGACGAGCTGGGCAGTGCGATCCACTCGGGGCTCCCCGAAAGACGTGTGGCTGACCGGTTCGGTCAGGGCTACCGTAGGGTTACGTCTATTTAACACGCAAAACCCAATATGTAATGCAGAGTTGAGAAACACAAGGGGGTGCGCATGGGTGGACGGAGTCAGACCGGCGCCGGAGATCTGCTCGAACTGGTCCGCAGCGGGCGTGCCGTCACGCGCGGCGCGCTCCAGCAGGCCACCGGACTGTCCCGGGCGACCGTCGGCCAGCGCCTCGACCGCCTCTTCCGTGCGGGCTGGCTCCGCGAGGGCGCCGGGGGTCCCGTCGACTCCCCGCTGGGCGGCCGTCCCTCCATCACCCTGGAGTTCGACGACGCCCACGCCGTCGTCCTCGCGGCCGACCTGGAGACCCGGCACGCGCGCGCGGCCGTGCTCTCGCTGACCGGCGAGATCCTCGCCGAGCACAGCGGCACCCTGGTCATCGAGGACGGCCCCGACGCCGTGCTCGGCGAGCTGGGGCGCTGGTTCGCGGAACTGCTGGAGAAGGCCGGCCACCGGGCGGAGGAGGCCTGCGGGATCGGGCTCGCCGTGCCGGGCCCGGTCGACCTGGAGAGCGGCCGGGTGGTGCAGCCGCCGATCATGCCCGGCTGGGACGGCTACGACATAAGAGGCCGCCTCGCCAGGTCGTTCACCGAGCACACCGGGGCCGGCCCGGTCCCCGTGCTCGTCGACAACGACGCCAACCTCATGGCGTACGGCGAACAGCGCACCGCGTATCCCGACTGCTCGGCGTTCGTGCTGGTCAAGGTCTCGACCGGCATCGGCGCCGGAGTCGTGGTCGACGGCTCGGTCTACCGGGGCATCGACGGCGGCGCGGGCGACCTGGGCCACATCCGGGTGCCCGCGGGCGCGGAGGCACTGTGCCGGTGCGGGTCCTACGGCTGTCTCGCGGCCGTCGCGAGCGGCGGTGCCGTGGCCCGTCGGCTGGCTGCGGCCGGGGTGCCGGCGGCCTCGGGCTCGGACGTACGGGACCTGCTGGCCTCGGGGCATCCCGAGGCGGCCGCGCTCGCGCGCGAGGCGGGGCGGCACGTCGGGGACGTCCTGGCGACGGTCGTGACCCTGCTGAACCCCGGGGTGCTGATGATCGCCGGAGATCTGGCCGGAACTCCCTTCCTCACCGGCGTGCGTGAGCTGCTGTACCAGCGGGCGCTGCCGCGCTCCACCGCCCGCCTGGAGGTGGTGACCTCGCGGCTGGGGGAGCGGGCGGGGCTGGTCGGGGCGGGTGCGCTGGTGGTGGAGCACCTGTACGCGCCCGAGCGGGTCGAGGAGCGGCTGCTGGCCATGGGCGTGTGACGCCCGTGTTGCGGTCTCGGGACCCGTCCGCATGGTGAAATCCGGCGCGCTGTGGCAGCGTGATTCTCGCCACGCTTGATAAGGGTCGGGCTCAGATGAGCGGATCTTGGGCGACTGCACTTCTCCAAGGGGTGGCACTCAGTGCCACCCCTTGATCGTTCATCGATCGAAATCAGGCGTGCCCCACGCCGCTCAAATGAGCGGTTCTGGCGGTCGATGGGGGTTGTTGCGTTCAAGAAGTGAAAACATCGGGCCCGTGTCGCTTGCCAAGCTTTGACTTTCGATCCGCTGGCGGACGGCTGGTTACGGGCGTATGACGCCCGAGTAGACGTACCCAGACGCCTTCGATCTGGGTATGTTCCTCGCCGTCAGGGCAGCCACCGCGTCCTCGAGGGAGTCGAGACCCGTGTCGGAAAACCAAGAACCCCACGTAGCGAAGTTCGTCTACGACTTCACCGAGGGAAACAAGGACCTCAAGGACCTCCTGGGTGGCAAGGGCGCGAACCTCGCCGAGATGACCAACCTGGGACTCCCCGTTCCCCCCGGCTTCACCATCACGACCGAAGCCTGCAAGGTCTACCTGGAGAGCGGCGAGGAGCCGGCGGCACTGCGTGACGAGGTGAGTGCGCACCTCGACGCGCTGGAGCAGCGCATGGGCAAGAAGCTCGGCCAGGCCGACGACCCCCTGCTCGTCTCGGTCCGCTCCGGCGCGAAGTTCTCCATGCCGGGAATGATGGACACGGTCCTGAACATCGGCCTCTCCGACAAGTCGGTCCAGGGTCTCGCCAAGCAGGCCGGCGACGACCGCTTCGCCTGGGACTCCTACCGGCGCCTCATCCAGATGTTCGGCAAGACCGTCCTCGGCGTCGACGGCGACCTCTTCGAGGAGGCCCTCGACAAGGCCAAGGAGGCCAAGAAGGTCACGGTCGACACCGACCTGGAGGCCGCCGACCTCAAGAAGCTGGTCACCGCCTTCAAGAAGATCGTCAAGAAGGAGGCCGGCCGGGACTTCCCGCAGGACCCGCGCGAGCAGATGGACCTCGCCATCCACGCGGTCTTCGACTCCTGGAACACCGACCGCGCCAAGCTCTACCGCCGTCAGGAGCGCATCCCGCACGACCTGGGCACGGCCGTCAACGTCTGTTCCATGGTCTTCGGCAACCTCGGCCCCGACTCCGGCACCGGTGTCGCCTTCACCCGTGACCCCGCCTCCGGCCACCAGGGCGTCTACGGCGACTACCTCCAGAACGCGCAGGGCGAGGACGTCGTCGCGGGCATCCGCAACACCGTCCCGCTCGCGGAGCTGGAGCAGATCGACAAGAAGTCGTACGACCAGCTGATGCAGATCATGGAGACGCTGGAGAACCACTACAAGGACCTCTGCGACATCGAGTTCACCATCGAGCGCGGTCAGCTGTGGATGCTCCAGACCCGGGTCGGCAAGCGCACGGCGGGCGCCGCCTTCCGGATCGCCACCCAGCTCGTCGACCAGGGCCTGATCGACGAGGCCGAGGCGCTCCAGCGCGTCACCGGCGCCCAGCTCGCCCAGCTGATGTTCCCGCGATTCGACGAGAACTCCAAGGTCGCGCAGGTCGGCCGGGGCATCGCGGCCTCGCCGGGCGCGGCCGTCGGCAAGGCAGTCTTCGACTCGTACACCGCCGTGAAGTGGTCCCGTTCCGGCGAGAAGGTGATTCTCGTCCGCCGGGAGACCAACCCCGACGACCTCGACGGCATGATCGCCGCCGAGGGCATCCTGACCAGCCGGGGCGGCAAGACCTCCCACGCGGCCGTCGTCGCGCGCGGCATGGGCAAGACCTGTGTCTGCGGCGCCGAGGAGCTGGAGGTCGACACCAAGCGGCGCCGGATGACGGTCCCGGGCGGTCATGTGGTGGAGGAGGGCGACCTCATCTCCATCGACGGCTCCAGCGGCAAGGTGTACCTCGGTGAGGTCCCGGTCGTGCCGTCCCCCGTGGTGGAGTACTTCGAGGGCCGGATGCACGCGGGCGCCAACGACGCCGACGAGCTGGTCGAGGCCGTGCACCGGATCATGGCGTTCGCCGACCGCAAGCGCCGCCTGCGGGTACGGGCCAACGCGGACAACGCCGAGGACGCGCTGCGCGCCCGTCGCTTCGGCGCCCAGGGCATCGGCCTGTGCCGCACCGAGCACATGTTCCTCGGTGACCGCCGTGAGCTGGTCGAGCGGCTCATCCTGGCCGACACGGAGGCCGAGCGCGAGGAGTCGCTGAAGGCGCTGCTCCCGCTGCAGAAGCAGGACTTCGTGGAGCTGTTCTCGGCGATGGACGGACTGCCCGTCACCATCCGGCTCCTCGACCCGCCGCTGCACGAGTTCCTCCCCGACATCACCGAGCTGTCGGTCCGCGTGGCACTGGCGGAGTCCCGCCAGGAGCCGCACGAGAACGAACTGCGCCTGCTCCAGGCCGTGCACCGGCTGCACGAGCAGAACCCGATGCTGGGTCTGCGCGGTGTGCGCCTCGGTCTGGTCATCCCGGGCCTGTTCACCATGCAGGTGCGGGCGATCGCCGAGGCCGCGGCCGAGCGCAAGAACGCCAAGGGCGACCCGCGCGCGGAGATCATGATCCCGCTCGTCGGCACCGTCCAGGAGCTGGAGATCGTCCGTGAGGAGGCCGACCAGGTCGTCGCGGAGGTCGAGGCGGCGACGGGTGTGGAGCTGAAGCTGTCGATCGGCACGATGATCGAGCTGCCGAGGGCCGCCCTGACCGCCGGTCAGATCGCGGAGGCGGCGGAGTTCTTCAGCTTCGGCACGAACGACCTCACCCAGACGGTGTGGGGCTTCAGCCGGGACGACGTGGAGGCCTCCTTCTTCACGGCGTACCTGGAGAAGGGCATCTTCGGAGTCTCCCCCTTCGAGACGATCGACAAGGACGGCGTCGGCTCCCTGGTGAAGCTGGCCGCGGAGGCGGGCCGCAGGACCCGCCCCGACCTCAAGCTCGGCGTCTGCGGTGAGCACGGCGGTGACCCGGAGTCGGTCCACTTCTTCCACCAGGTCGGTCTGGACTACGTCTCCTGCTCCCCGTTCCGCATCCCGGTGGCCCGCCTGGAGGCGGGACGCGCGGCGATCACGGCGAACGGGAGCGACCACCGGTAGGCCCTGACGGCCACGGCGACTCCGGAACCGCCGCCCGTCCCCGACCCTCATCCGATGGGCGGCGGTTCCGGATCACGAAGAGAAGGGGCGGCACCCTTGTGCGGGGGTGCCGCCCCTTCTTTTGGCGAAGCCGCAGGACGAAGAGATCGCCCCGGACGTCGCCACCACGATCGTGGAGCCGGTCGGCTTCCTGCTCACCCACGTCCCCGAGGACGCCCGGGAGCAACTCGTCCGCCCGTTCCGCGAGGTGGCGCAGGACATCGGCCTGGTCGAGAGGACTGAAGCGGTCTCTCAGGCGTTCGAGCCGTCCCCGGCCGGCCGCAGTGCGGCCAGCTCGGCGTCGGACGGGCGGTGGACCGCCTCGGCCGCCTCGCGCAGGGCGGAGCGGTCGACCTTCTTCTTGTCGGCGATGAGCCGTACCACGACACCGTCGCGGGGCACCGCGTACTCGTGGACCCCGCCCGCCGTGCGGTACCAGGCCTTGCCGTCCCGTTCGCAGGTGACCGGCTTGAGCGCGTCGGCGCCGAGCGGCTGCTCGGCGCAGTTGCCGGCCGTCAGTGTGCTGTGGTCGGCGAAGAGGCCGATCCGCGTGGACCCCTTGTCGGACCGGTAGGCGGCGGCGAACTCACCGTCCCCGTACGCGCCGACCGACGCCGGGAACACGGTGTAGCCGGAGACCTCGGTGACGTAGACGAGCTCCGGCTCGACACCCCAGTCCTCGGCGGCGGCAGCGAGCCCGGCGCCGTCGGCGGCCGCCCCTCCCGTCCCGCTCGCCTTGTCCGCGCCGCATCCCGTCAGCAGGACCGGCAGCAGCGACAGAGCGAGGAGAGCGCGCGCGTTTCGTGTCATGTGCACATCCTGGCGTACGGGCCCGCCGCGGGTGGTACCGGTTTCAGGATTCCCCCACTCAGCTGTCGCAGGCCACGCCGTCGTTGTCGCGGTCGAGGTGGGAGGCGTAGCCCGGCTCACCGCGTCGGATCGGCGCGGCACCGGCGGCTCGGGCCTCGGAGCAGTTGGCGTAGTAGACGCTGCCGGAACCCGAGTCGGATCCGGAGCCGGTGTCCGCCTCGGCCTGTGCCGTGACCGTCCTGGTGACCTTGACCGTCTTCGTGGCGATCACGGTGGCCGCGGGTTCCGGCTCCGGGGTCACGGTGGCCGTCGCCGTCGCGGTCGCCGTCACGGTGACCGTCGGCTGCGGTCGCGCGGCGGCCGGCTTCGCGTCGTTCGTCGCCTTGTCCTGGTCGCCGGCGCCTATGCCGACGCCCAGGAGCAGTGCGACCGCGAGGGCGGGCAGGACATACCGCTTCCGTGCCCACTTGGGGGCGGCCCGGAAAGCGGGCGGCGGCGCCGGCTGCCACGGCGGCGTGGGCTGAGTGCCGTACGGGTTGGTCATCTCGTCCCCCTGACGGTGTTACGTGAGGGGATGACCGTATTGACGGCGACGCGGTTATGGAGGTGGAGTGTTTGATTCGTGACTATTACATGTCATGCGGCGTTACATCCGGCCGTCGCGTTCGTAGGCTGGACGAGCCACCCCCGTCTGCGGAGGGAGCCGGCCATGGCGGGCTGGAGTGTCGAGGACGTTCCCGAGCTGGATGGACGGGTGGCCGTCGTCACCGGGGCCAACAGCGGGATCGGGTATGCCGCGGCGCGCGGACTCGCCCGCGCGGGAGCCCGCGTGCTGCTCGCCTGCCGCAGCGAGACACGGGGCGTCGAGGCCCGGGACCGGCTGGCCGGCGAAGTCCCGGGGGCGGACGTCGAGTTCGCCCGTCTGAACCTCGCGGACCTGGCCTCGGTACGGGAGTTCGCGAGCGCCTATCCCTACGGTCGTCTCGACCTGCTGGTCAACAACGCGGGCGTGATGGCGCTGCCGTACGGCACCACGGCGGACGGCTTCGAGACCCAGTTCGGCACCAACCACCTGGGCCACTTCGCGCTGACCGGTCTGCTGCTGCCGACGATCCTCGCGACCCCCGCCGCGCGGGTCGTGGCGGTGTCCAGCACGATGCACGCGCTGGCCAACATCGACATCGGCGACCTCAACAGCGAGCGCCGCTACCGGCGCTGGGTCGCCTACGCCCGCTCCAAGACCGCCAACCTGCTCTTCGTCCACGAGCTGGCCCGCAGGCTGGCGGCCCACGGCTCGGACGTGATCGCCGCGGCGGCGCATCCCGGGTACGCGGCCACCAACCTCCAGACGGCGGCCCCGAGGATGGCCGGCCGCAGGGCCGCGGAACGCTTCATGCAGGTCGGCAACCGCTTCTTCGCCCAGTCCGCCGACGCCGGGGCCCTGCCCACCCTCTACGCGGCCACCGCCCCCGGCGTGGCGCCCGACTCCTTCACCGGCCCGTCCCTGGCGGGATGGCGCGGCTCCCCGGCCCCCTCGTGGCGGGCCCCCTGGACCCGCGACGACCGGGTGTCCCGGCGCCTGTGGGCCGCGTCGGAGGAGCTCACGGGAGTGACGTACGACGCCCTGAAGGTCTGACCCCCTCAGCCCCCAGTCCCTCAGTCCTTCCGGCCCGTCACCGCCACCGTCACACCCAGACCGATCATGGTCAGTCCGCCGACCCCGCCCACCAGGGACAGACGGCGCGGCGAGCGGGCGAACCAGCCCCGTGCGGTCGCGGCGACCAGTCCCCACACGGCGTCGGAGACCAGCGCGATGACGTTGAACACCAGCCCGAGCAGCAGCATCTGCGCGGCCACATGACCCTGGCCGCGGTCCACGAACTGCGGCAGCACGGCGGCGAAGAACACGATCGTCTTGGGGTTGGTCACACCGACCGCGAACCCCTCCCAGAACGTGCGCAGACCGCCGTGCCCCGCCGCGGCGGACGTCAGGTCCTGCGCGAAGGCCGCACGCAGTGAGCCGCGTCCGCGCCACGCCTTGACGCCCAGGTACACCAGGTAGGCGGCACCGGCGAGCTTGAGCGTGGTGAAGACCAGGACCGAACGCTCCACGATCGTGCCGACCCCGAACGCCACGGTGAGGACCAGCACGTAGGCGCCGGCGGTGTTGCCCGCCACCGTGGTCAGGGCGGCCCGCCGCCCCTGCGCGAGCGCCCGGCCGATCACGAACAGCACACTGGGTCCGGGGACCACGATCAGCAGGAACGACATGGCCGCGAAGGCGAGGAGACGGTCGGTGGGAACCATGCCCCCATGCAAGCACGGGGGACTTTGGCCGCTCCAGTGGATTGTCAGGCCGTGGCCCCGCTGTCCACCACCAGATCGGTGCCCACCACCGAGGAGGCGTCGTCGGAGGCCAGGTACAGGACGGCGGCGGCGATCTCGGACGTGGCCGAGACCCGGCCCAGCGGGAGGGTGGCCCGCGCGCGCTCGGCGCGGTCCGGCTCCGTCTCGCCGGGGCGCAGGGACATCGGGGTGTCCACCGCGCCGGGGCTGACCGCGTTGATGCGGACGCCCTCGCGGATGTGGTCCCTGGCCGCGCCCCGGGTGAGGGCGGAGACGGCGGCCTTGGTGGCCGCGTAAGCGGCGGCGCCCGGGGCGCGGGTGTGGGCGCCGAAGGTGGAGGCGATGTTGACGATCGTGCCGCCGGAGGGCTGTGCGCGCATCCGGCGGATCTCGGCCCGGAGGGCCAGGAACACCCCGGTGAGGTTGACGTCGAGCTGCTCCCGCCAGTCCGCCGACGACAACTCGGCCAGGGGCCGCCCGCCGCGGAACACCCCGGCGTTGTTGACGGCCACGTCGAGCGAGCCGAAGCGGTCCACCGCGGCGTCCACCACGGCCTCGATCTCGGTCTCCCGCGTGACGTCCGCGGTCACCGCGAGCGCCTTGCCGCCCGCCTCCTCGATCAGCCGGACCGTCCGTGCCAGCGGCTCCGCCCGGCGCCCGGCGACCACCACCTGCGCGCCCTCCGCGGCGAGGGCGAGGGCGACGGCCCGGCCGATTCCCGAGCCCGCGCCGGTGACGAGGGCGGTCCTGCCGATGAAGCGGGTCCTGGTCATGATCTCCCCTGATTCTTGACCGATCGGTTCAATATGGCGGCAGAAGAAAAGGCGCCGCCCGCCCTGAAGAAAGCTCAGTCGAGCAGCGCCAGCGCCTGTTCCGCCGCGTCCCGCACCCGGGCCGGGTCCGCCGATGCCTTGCCGACGACCCGCAGCCCCTGGAGCAGCACCAGCAGCATCCTGGCGAGGGTCAGCGGGTCGCGGTCCGCCGGCAGTTCACCCTGCGCCTGAGCGCGGACCAGCGTCGAGTGCAGCACGGTCTCCAGCTGGTCCCAGTTGCGCTCGACGTGCCGCGCGGCCGCCGGGTCGTGCGGGGCCAGCTCGGCGGCCGTGTTGGTGACCATGCAGCCGTTGCGCCGCAGTTGCTCGTCGGCGGCCTCCGCCGCGTACCGCCGTACCACCGACCGCACGGCCGGCAGTGCGGGCCCCGGCTGGGACAGCTCCCGCACGATCGGCGGGAGCCCTGCCCGGTCGTAGCGGTCCAGCGCCCTCAGGTACAGCTCGTGCTTGCTGCCGAAGGTGGCGTAGATGCTGGCCCGCCCGATGCCGAGGTGTGCCACGAGGTCGGACATCGACGTCGCCTCGTAGCCGCGCCGCCAGAACAGCTCCAGAGCTGCCTGCAGCGCGGCCTCGGGGTCGAACTCCTTGGTCCTGGCCATGGGGAGGAGCCTAGGACCGTCTGGAACGGTCGGTCAAGAAACCCTGTTACGCCGCCCGCACCTCGTACGTGGCGATCCGCACCGACTCGTCGTCCAGGCACTCCCCGGTCTCCAGGTCGAACCGCTGCTTGAGCAGGGGCGAGGCCACGAACGGCCGGCCCTGGGCGCTGCCGGTCAGGCCGCGGGAGAGGACCGCCGCGCCGCTGAACGGGTCACGGTTGTCGACGGCGTACAGCACGGCCCGCGCGGTCGCGGAACAGGGCCGCCTGCCGGCCGTCGGGCAGCAGGGCCGCCACTCCCCGGCCGGGGAGCAGCCGGGCCAGCTCGCAGACCGCGAACCAGTCGCCGTTCAGCTGGAGTTCGACCTTCAGGTCGGTGGTCTCGGGTGCCAGGGTCATCGCTGGGCGCTTCCTTCCAGGGGACGGTGGCCGATGGTCAGCAGCGGCAGGTCGGGCTTGATCTGCTCGCGCTCGGGGACGAAGCCGACGACCGGGTCGGGGGTGTCGGGGGCGTTGACGAAGGACACGAACCGGGCGAGCTTCTCGGGGTCGTTGATGGTGGTCGCCCACTCGTCGGCGTAGTGCGCCACGTGGGCCGCCATCAGGGACTCCAGCTCCTCGCAGATGCCGAGGGAGTCCTCCACGACCACGTCACGGACGTGGTCCAGGCCGCCCGGGATGCGCTCCAGCCAGGTCGAGGTGCGCTCCAGGCGGTCCGCGGTGCGGATGTAGAACATCAGGAACCGGTCGATGAGCCTGATCAGTTCGGCGTCGGTGAGGTCCTGGGCGAGCAGGTCCGCGTGGCGCGGGGTCGCGCCGCCGTTGCCGCCGACGTAGAGGTTCCAGCCGTTGGAGGTGGCGATCACGCCGAAGTCCTTGGACTGGGCCTCGGCGCACTCGCGGGCGCAGCCGGAGACCGCCGACTTGAGCTTGTGCGGGGAGCGCAGGCCCCGGTAGCGCAGCTCCAGGTCGATGGCCATGCGGACCGAGTCCTGGACGCCGTAGCGGCACCAGGTCTGGCCGACGCAGGACTTCACCGTGCGCAGGGACTTGCCGTAGGCGTGGCCCGACTCGAAGCCGGCGTCGACCAACCGCGTCCAGATCAGCGGGAGTTGTTCCACTCGCGCGCCGAACATGTCGATCCGCTGGCCGCCGGTGATCTTCGTGTAGAGGCCGAAGTCGCGGGCGATCTCGCCGATCACGATGAGGCCCTCGGGGGTGATCTCACCGCCGGGGATGCGCGGGACGACCGAGTAGGAGCCGTTCTTCTGGATGTTGGCGAGGAAGTGGTCGTTGGAGTCCTGGAGGGCCGCCTGCTCACCGTCCAGGACGTAGCCGCTCGCGCCGATCGTCGGGGCGAGGGAGGCGATGATCGAGCCGACCGCGGGCTTGCAGATCTCGCAGCCGTCGCCGCCCCGCGCGCCGTCGCGGCCGTAGCGGTCGAGCAGGTCCTGGTAGGTGTTGATGCGCAGGGCCAGGACGATCTCGTAGAGCTCCTCGCGGGTCTGCGCGAAGCAGCCGCACAGGCCCTTGTCGACCTCGACGCCGGACGCCTCCAGCTCCGCGGTGACCAGCTGGCCGAGCACCTTGACGCAACTGCCGCACGTGGTGCCGGCCTTGGTGCACTTCTTCACCTCGGGCACGGTCGTGCAGTTGTGCTCGGTGACCGCGGCGCGGATCGTGCCCTTGCGGACGTTGTTGCAGGAGCAGATGATCGCGTCGTCCGGCAGCGCGGTCGGGCCGAGCTGCACCGACTCGCCCGCGCCGGCCGGCAGCACCAGCGACTCGGGGGAGACCGGCGGGACGGAACCGGTGAACGCCTTCAGCGTGCCGTACGCCTCCGCGTCGCCGACCAGGATGCCGCCGAGCAGCGTGCCGTCCCGGCCGATGACCAGCTTCTTGTACAGGCCCGCGCGGGAGTCGGAGTAGACGACGTCCATGCAGTCCTCGGTCGCGCCGTGCGCGTCGCCGAAGGAGGCCACGTCCACGCCGAGCAGCTTCAGCTTGGTGGACAGGTCGGCACCCAGGAAGGCGGCCTCGTCGGCGGCGATCGTCGCCGCCGCCGTCTCGGCCTGCTCGTATCCGGGGGCCACCAGGCCGTACACCCGGCCGTCGGCGGCCAGCGCGCACTCGCCGATCGCGAAGACGTGCGGGTCGGCGACCGTACGGCACTGTTCGTCGACGGTGATGCCGCCGCGCTCGCCGACCGTCAGTCCGCAGTCGCGGGCCAGCTGGTCGCGGGGGCGGACACCGGCGCTGAACACCACCAGGTCGGTGGCGAGTTCGGAGCCGTCGGACAGTTTCATGCCGGTGACGGCACCGTCCTCGTCGACCACGATCTCCTGGGTGCCGACGCCCGTGTGGACGCTCAGGCCCATCTCCTCGATGGTCCGCAGCAGCGCCGCGCCACCGCCCTCGTCGACCTGCACCGGCATCAGCCGCGGCGCGAACTCCACGATGTGGGAGGTGAGTCCGAGGCCCTTCAGGGCGCCGGCCGCCTCGAGTCCCAGCAGACCGCCGCCGACCACGGCACCGGTGGTGCGGGTCCTGGCGTACTCCTCGATGGCGAGGAGGTCCTCGATCGTGCGGTAGACGAAGCAGCCCTTGGCGTCCTTGTTCGGGACCGGCGGCACGAAGGGGTAGGAGCCGGTGGCGAGGACGAGGGTCTCGTACGCGAAGACCTGACCGGACTTTGCGGTGACCTTCTTCGCCTCGCGGTCGACGGCGACGGCCGGGTCGCCGACGTACAGCTCGATGCCGTGCGTCCGGATGAACTCCATGTCCGTCATGGAGAGTTCCTCGGGCGTCTTCCCCGAGAAGTACGAGGTGAGCGCGACGCGGTCGTACGCCGGGCGCGGCTCCTCGCAGAGCACGACCACGCGGTGGGTGGCGGTCAGGCCGCGCTCGGCGAGCGCCTCCAGGAAACGCTGGCCGACCATGCCGTGGCCGACGAGGACGATCGTGGGGGTGGCCTCCGTGGCCTCCGGGGTGGCGGTCATCAGGAGCCTCCATCGTTGGTGAGCAGGTGGAGCAGCGGTCCGCCGTCGGAGGGGAGCGGCTCTGCTCCCTCCCAGGCGCGGGCGAGCGCGCCGACGGTGCCGAGTTCGCCGACGAGGACCCCGCCGACCAGGCGGTCGTCGCGCACGACGACCTTGCGGTAGGTGCCGCGGGTGGCGTCCGCGAGCTGGACGACGTCGTCGCCCGGGAGTGCCTCGGTCTCGCCGAACGCGGCCAGGTCGAACGCGGTCTGTCCGGGCAGCGTGAGCCGGGTCAGGGAACGGGTGCCGGTGTAGCGGGCGCCCTGGTTCCCGGCACCGTCCGCCAGCAGCTCGGCGAGCACGTCGGCCTGTTCCAGGGCCGGCGTGGCGAGACCGTAGACGGTGCCGTCGTGCTGGGCGCAGTCGCCGATCGCGTGGATGTGCGGGTCGGAGGTGCGCAGTTCGTCGTCGACGACGATGCCCTTGCGCACGTCCAGGCCCGCGGTCTGCGCGAGACCGACACGCGGGTGGACCCCGCAGGCCAGGACCACGATCTCGGCGTCCAGGGCGTATCCGTCGGCCATCTCGACCGAGCGGACCGCCCCGCCGACACAGCGCACGTCCCGCACGCGCAGGTCGGTGTGGACCTCGACGCCGAGGTCCCGGAGGTGGCGCCGGACGAGCTTGGAGGCGCTCGGGTCGAGCTGGCGCTCCATGAGCCGCTCGGACTGCTGGGCGAGGATCACCTGGGCGCCGCGCTGGGCGAGCGCGCGGGCCGCGGAGACCCCGAGGAGTCCGCCGCCGATGACGACGGCCTTCACGCCCGGCCGCACGGCCTTGGACAGCCCCAGGCAGTCGTCCATCGTCCGGAACGCGTGCACGCCCTCGGGCAGCACGTGGTCGGGGGTGAACAGGCCGCGCAGCGGCGGCAGCACGGGGTTGGAGCCGGTGGCCAGGACCAGCGTGCCGTAGGCGATCTTCGAGCCGTCGGCGCACTCGACGGTCCGTGCCGCGCGGTCGATACCGGTGACCCGGGCACGGGTGAGCGCGGCCGGCGCCGGGAGCGCGATCACCTCGGGGGTGTACCGCCCGGCCAGCACCTCGGCGAGGAGCACCCGGTTGTACGGGCGGTGCTCCTCCTCGCCGATCAGCGTCACGGGCGTGCCGAGCTCTCCGAGCCGCCGGGCGAGCCGGACGCCCGCGAGACCGGCGCCGATCACCACCACACGCGTATTCGAGGTCATGCCTAGGAGCGTGCGTGGTGGGTGTTACCCGACCGCATCACCTCTGTTTCCCGCGAGGAACGCTGCCCTCAGCCGGGGCCGGGGGCGAGTGTGAGGGTTCGGGACGGGCGCGGGGGGAGCACTGTGAGGACACCGTCGCCGGGCACCCTCGCCGGAGTGCTCGGGCATGCCGGGTGCGCTGACCGCGCGTGCCGGCGACCGTCGTTCTCGCCCCGGTCGCCGATATTGCGTACGACCTGTGGCTCGCCTGACGCTACCGTGACGCCGTGACGACTCAGGTGATCGTGCTCAACGGCGGTTCCAGCTCCGGCAAGACGGCGCTCGCGCGGTCCCTCCAGGCCGTGCTGCCCGAGCCGTGGCTGGCGTTCGGCATCGACGACTTCGTCGACGCGATGCCCCCGGCCCTCCAGGAGTCGGACGCGGGCCTTGAGGTCACGGCGGACGGCGGGGTGAGCGTCGGGGCGGACTTCATGCGGCTGGAGGCGGCCTGGATGGCGGGCCTCGCCGCGACCGCCCGCGCGGGCGCCCGCGTCCTCGTCGACGACGTCTTCCTCGGCGGCCCGCGCTCCCAGGAACGCTGGCGAGGGGCCCTGGCCGGCCTCGACGTCCTGTGGGTCGGCGTACGCTGCGAGCCCGCCGTCGCCGCGGCCCGGGAGATCGCCCGCGGCGACCGGGTCCACGGGATGGCGGAGAAGCAGGCGCGGATCGTCCACGAGGGTGTGCACTACGACATCGAGGTCGACACCACCCGCACCGGCTCCCTGGACTGCGCGCACACCATCGCCACGGCGGTCGTCAGCGGCTGCCCGTGAGGTGCGCGAAGACCACCACGTTGCCGCGGTAGCCGGTCGAGCGTGAGTAGCCCCCGCCGCAGGTGATCACCCGCAGCTCGGGCCTCTTCGCGGCCCCGTACACCTTCTCGTCGGGGAAGTCCTTCGCGTCGTACACCTCGACCGCGTCCACCGTGAACACCGCGACGCTTCCGTCGCGCCGGTCCACCTCGATCGCGCTGCCCTTGCGCAGGGCGCCGAGGTCGTAGAAGACGGCCGGTCCCTCGGCGTTGTCGACGTGCCCGGCGAGGACCGCGGTTCCCGTCTCGCCGGGGGTGGTGCCGGCCTCGTACCAGCCGGCGAGGTTCTTCCTGGAGGCGGGCGGAACATCGAGGCTGCCGCTCGCCGTGAGGGCCAGGCCCGTCAGCGGCGCGTCCACGTGGATCGCGGGAATGCGCACGCGGTCGGGCGGGGACGGCGCCATCGCGGGCGCCGCGGCCGGCCCGCTGTCGCCGCCCGCGTGCGCCTGGGCGGCGGACGGCTGCGGCGGGGCGTGCGTCTCGGCGCCGCTGCGCAGCAGCCACGCGCCGGTGCACAGGGCCACCACGGTGACCCCCGCTATGGCGGTGTTGCCGAACCTGCGGTTGCGCACAGGAGCCTCCTCTACGGCTGGCCTGCCCGTCCCCCTCCGGGCCGCGAGGGGCGTCGGACCCGGAGGGGGAGGGGACATGCGGTACCGGCGGACGGACAGCGGAGGGTGTCCGTCAGATCCCGTCGCCTCTCGCCCGGCGATGCAGGAGCCAGGTACCGCCCGCGGCGGCGACGGCGAGAGCCGCCACACCGGCCGCGGTCTGTACGGGGTCGGGGCCAAGAGCGCCGCCGACCCCCGTCTTCACACTTCCTCTGGGATGCACCGGCTGACGCTGGGACGTCAGCGTGACCACCAGGTCACCGGTCACCCGCCGGCCGCCCTCCGCACAGATCGCGGCGATCTCGTACGTCCCCGGCTGCGCGCTCGACGGCACCTGGAACTGCCCGACCGCGTCACCCCGGTCCGTGCCGGGCGCCAGCGTGAACGCGCCCGCGCCCACCGCGCTGGCGTCCCCCGCGGCCGCCGTGCCGCCGTCCCCGCACGCCGCCGTGTCCACGGTGACCTGCCCACCCGGCACCACGGAGGACGGGAACACCTCGAGCCCGTCCGTGTCCCCGGCGTACGCGGGTGCGCAGAGGAGCCCCGCGGCGGCGACGGCGAGCGCGCTGCCGGTCAGCAGGCGGGTGGTGGTGCGCATGGTGCTCCTTCGAGCTCTCGGGCGGGTCCCTGTGCCTTCGAGGTAAGTGGCAGTGGACCGACCCCGCTTCCTGAGGGTGCGTCAGAATTACGGTGAATGGGTGTCAGATCGCTGCGCCCCGCCCCGGTCCGGCCGGAGTTTCAGCAGGTCATCGCCGTACGGCGGGCAGACCGCCGAAGAGATGCCGAAGAGTGCGGGGCGCGCGTGTGAACGGGTGACTGCTCGGCCGCGGTCCGGGCTTGACCTCAACTTTGGTCGAGGTATCAGGCTGTCCCGCATGCAGACAGACACCGCACCTCTCCATGTCACCCTCGTCGTCGGCAGCAACCGGCACGGCCGCTTCGGCCCCGTCGTGGCCGACTGGCTCCTCGACCGCCTGCGCGACCGCGACGACCTGGTCCCTGACGTCGTCGACGTGGCCGAGGCCGACCTGCCCATGTCCATGGCCCCGACCCCCGAGACGACCGCCGCCCTCGCCTCGGTGACCCCCAGGCTCGCCGCGGCGGACGCCTTCGTCGTGCTCACCCCCGAGTACAACCACTCCTACCCCGCAGGCCTGAAGAACCTGATCGACTGGCACTTCACGGAATGGCAGGCCAAACCGGTGGCCCTCGTGTCCTACGGGGGCATCTCGGGCGGTCTGCGAGCCGTCGAGCACCTGCGTCAGGTCTTCGCCGAGCTCCACGCGGTGACCGTCAGGGACACGGTCAGCTTCCACAACGCGGGCGGCTCCTTCGCCGACGGCCGTCTGAAGGATCCCTCGGGCCCGGACGCGGCGGCGAAGACGATGCTGGACCAGCTCGTGTGGTGGGGGAGGGTCCTCAGGGCGGGGAGGACCGCCCAGCCGTACGGCGGATGACACGGCGGGTGAACCGTCCGCGGCCGCGCATCCGACGGAGGACCGTCCGGCCGGCCGCACACGGGTGGGCGTCCCTGTCGGCGCTACGGTGAGGCAATGGGCATGGAACAGCGCATCACCCTGATCACGCTGGGCGTCTCGGACCTCGCCCGCTCCAAGGCCTTCTACGAGGCCCTGGGCTGGCGCGGGCAGGAGGTCGAGGAGACGGTCTTCTTCCAGGCGGGCGGTCTCGGCCTGGTCCTGTGGAGCCGGGACAGGCTGGCCGTGGACTGCGGCCTGGAACCGAGCCCCCCGAGCGGCTTCGGCGGCATCGCACTGGCCCACAATGTCCGCTCGGAGGCCGAGGTCGACGCCCTCCTCGCCAAGGTCGTGGAGGCGGGCGGCACCCTCACCAAACCGGCCGCGGTGAACGAGATCGGTTTCTACTCCAGCGCCTTCATCGACCCGGACGGCCACCCGTGGGAGGTCGCGTACAACCCGGGCTTCCCCCTGGCGGAGGACGGCACGCTCACCCTCCCGGACTTCGGCCGGTAGGCGGGGAGCGCTTCCGTTCCTCCCCCGGATCCCGGTGCCGCCCGATCCCGTCGGCGAACGGCGGATGTTCGGTGTGTGCGTGCTCCCGGCAGGCCCGGCACGTCACCCGTCACGGACACGGCCGCCCCGGAACCCGGGGCGGCCGTGTCACACGTCGGAAGACCGGTGCACGTCAGTTCACGTTCACCGCGCTCCAGGCCGCCGCCACCGCGTTGTACTCCGTGCTGCCCGCGCCGTACAGGTCCTTCGCCGCGTTCAGGGTGGCCGTGCGCGCCCCCGCGTAGTTCGTCGAGGACGTCATGTAGACCGTCAGCGCCCGGTACCAGATGGCGCCCAGCTTGGCCCGGCCGATGCCGGTGACCGTGGAGCCGTTGGAGGTGGGGGAGTTGTAGCTGACACCGTTGACGGTCTTGGCGCCGCTGCCCTCCGCGAGCAGGTACGCGAAGTGGTTCGCGACCCCGGAGGAGTAGTGGACGTCGAGGTTGCCGACCGAACTGCTCCAGGAGTCGGCGGACTTGCCGTCCTTGGAGGGCTTGTCCATGTAGCGCAGGGCGTCTCGTCCGAAGCCGGAGCGGACGATCTTCTCACCGATCAGGTAGTCACCGGTGTCCGAGGAGTTGCCCGCGTAGAACTCCACCAGCGTGCCGAAGATGTCGGAGGTCGCCTCGTTGAGCCCGCCCGACTCGCCCGAGTAGGTCAGCGCCGCCGTCTTGGACGTCACACCGTGGGACATCTCGTGCCCCGCCACGTCCAGCGACACCAGCGGGCCCATCTGCGTCCCGTCACCGTCGCCGTACGTCATGCAGAAGCAACTGTCGTCCCAGAAGGCGTTGTTGTAGTTGTTGCCGTAGTGGACGCGGTTGTAGGAGCCCTTGCCGTCCCCGCCGATCCCGTTCCGCCCGTGGACGTTCTTGTAGTAGTCCCAGGTGACGTCGGTCCCGTACTGCGCGTCCACCGCCGCCGTGGCCCGGTCCGAAGTCGCCCCCGTGCCCCAGTGGTTGTCGGCGTCGGTGAACAGGGTGGCGGGCGCCCGGCTGAAGCAGATGGTCAGGAAGCACAGGTCGGTCTTGTTCGCCGCGTCACCGGTGTAGGTGTTGCCGCGCGTCGCGTCCTTGAGCTGGTACGCCGACCCCGACTGTGTGGTCTCCAGCGAAACCGTGCCGCTGTACAGCGACTTGCCGTCGCCGGCCGCCTGCTCGATGCTGTCCCAGGCGTCGATCTGCGCCCCCGTGCGGGCGTCCGTGAGGACCGTGCGGGCGACCGGGTTGCCGAGGGAGTCCTGCGCGGCGGCATCGGTCTGCCAGGCCAGCCTCGGCGCCCCGTGCAGGGCGTCGACGACCAGCCGCGGCTTGGCGGTCAGCTTCTTCAGCGTCTCGCCCAGGTTGGCCGCCTTGAGCGCGTTCGCCGCGAGGTCGGCCGCCTTCGGGGCGGACAGGGCCGGGGTGACGCTCGACAGGGAGATCGCGCTCCGGGTCGCGCGTGAGGAGCTCTTGTACGCCCCGTCCGGCGCCAGGTGGACCACGAAGTCACCGCCGAGCACGGGAAGTTGGCGGTAGGTGCGGTCGTAGCGGACGTGCTGGGTGCCGTCGGGGTCGACGATCACGTCCCGGACCTTGGTGCGCTGCGCGGAGCCGAGCCCCAGCGCGGAGGCGTGGTCGGCCAGGACGGCGGCGGCGTTCTCGACCGCCGTGGCCCGGGTCGGTCTGTCCGCCGCACCGGCGGCGGGGGAGAGTGCCGCGGCGAGCAGGGTGGCGGCGGTGGCGGCCACTCCGGCGGTGGCGAGACGACGGGAACGGGCACCTCGGACGTACGGCCGTATCCGACTCATCGGTCTCCTCTGAAAGGCGCCAATGGGGCGCGTGGGGGGTGGCGCGGACGTTGACGAAGATTTAAGAGGCCATGACAAGCCATGTCCATAGCGCGTCACGTGCAGGTGTGTGAGGGGAGAGAATCGTTTCTGTGACCTCTGCACGACTCCCGTTCTTCGTCTACGGCACCCTCCGCCCCGGCGAGGTCAACCACGACCTCTTCCTGCGTGGCCGCGTCCGCTCCGAGGAGCCGGGCCTGCTCACCGGCGCGCTGCTGTACGACGGCCCCGGCTACCCGTACGCCGTGGAGGGGCCCGGGGGTGCGGTCGCGGGGGAACTCGTCACCCCGCGAGCCGACGCCTACGCCGAACTGCTCGCCGTGCTCGACGAGTTGGAGGAGTACGCCCCGGGAGACCCGCACAACCTGTACGAACGCGTCGCCCGCGAGGTGATCCGCACGGCCGACGGCACCCCCGTGCGCGCCTGGGCCTATGTGGCGGCCCCTCCCGTCGCCGCCCGCCTGCGAACCCGCGGCAAGCTCATCGAGAGCGGCGACTGGCGGCTCGGGCGGACTACCCCTCCACCGCCTCCACCCGCACCGCGCACGCCTTGAACTCCGGCATCCGCGAGGTCGGGTCAAGAGCGGGGTTGGTGAGGGTGTTGGCGCGGCCCTCGCCGTACCAGTGGAAGGGCATGAAGACCGTGTCGGGCCGGATGCCGAGCGTGATCCGGGCCGGTGCCACGGCCCGCCCGCGCCGCGAGACCACGGCCACCGGGTCGCCCTCGGCGGCCCCCAGCCGTTCCGCGAGCCGCGGGTGCAGCTCCACGAACGGGCCCGGCGCGGCGGCGTTCAGCTCGTCCACCCGGCGGGTCTGCGCGCCGGACTGGTACTGGGCCACGACCCGGCCGGTCGTCAGCAGCACCGGGTACTCCTCGTCGGGCTCCTCCGCGATCGCCCGGTGCGAGACCGGGACGAAGCGGGCCCGTCCGTCCGGGTGGGCGAAACGCTCCAGGAAGAGCCGCGGGGTGCCGGGGTGCACGTCGTCGTCACCGGCGGGTACGTCCTTGACGGGCGTCGGGCACGGCCAGAACACCCCGTTCTCCTCGGCCAGTCGGCGGTAGGTGATCCCGGAGTAGTCGGCCGGGCCGCCCGCGCTCGCCCGGCGCAGTTCCTCGAAGACCTCCTCGGGGTCGGTCGGGAAGCCCTTCTCCACGCCGAGCCGGTCGGCGAGTTCGTGCATCACCTCGAGGTCGCTGCGGATGCCGTCCGGCGGGGTGATCGCCTGTCGGCGCAGCAGCACCCGCCCCTCCAGGCTGGTCGTCGTGCCCGTCTCCTCGGCCCACTGCGTGACCGGCAGGACCACGTCCGCGAGGGCGGCCGTCTCCGACAGGACGACATCGCACACGGCAAGGAAGTCCAGGGACTTGATGCGCTCCTCGATGTGCGCGGCACGCGGCGCCGACACCACCGGGTTGGACCCCATCAGCAGCAGCGACCTGATGTCCGTGCCGAGCGCGTCCAGCAACTCGTAGGCGCTGCGCCCCGGTCCGGGCAGCGAGTCGGGGTCCACGCCCCACACCTCGGCGACATGCGCCCGCGCCGCCGGGTCGTCCAGCTTGCGGTAGCCGGGCAACTGGTCGGCCTTCTGGCCGTGTTCGCGCCCGCCCTGCCCGTTGCCCTGCCCGGTCAGACAGCCGTATCCGCTGTACGGGCGTCCCGCGCGCCCGGTCGCCAGGCACAGGTTGATCCACGCGCTCACGGTGTCGGTGCCCTTGGACTGCTGCTCGGGCCCGCGCGCGGTGAGCACCATCGCGGACTCCGGCTCGCAGAACATCCGTACGGTCTCCCGGAGCTGGGGCACCGGCACACCGGTGATCCGCTCCACGTACTCCGGCCAGTGGGCCATCGCGGCGGCCCGCGCGTCCTCCCAGCCGGTCGTGCGCTCACGGACGTACTCCTCGTCGACCAGCCCTTCGGCGACGACCAGGTGCAGCAGCCCGAGCGCGAGGGCCAGGTCCGTGCCGGGCCGGGGCATCAGATGCAGGTCGGCCTGCTCGGCGGTCCTGGTGCGGCGCGGGTCGACGACGATCAGCGTGCCGCCGTTCTCCTTCAGTTCGGTGAAGAACCGCAGGGACGGCGGCATGGTCTCGGCGAGGTTGGAGCCGACGAGGATCACACAGCCGGACTTCGGGATGTCCTCCAGCGGGAAGGGCAGTCCGCGGTCCAGGCCGAAGGCCTTCATGCCGCCGGCCGCCGCGGACGACATGCAGAAGCGCCCGTTGTAGTCGATCTGCGAGGTGCCGAGGACGACCCGGGCGAACTTGCCGAGCGTGTACGCCTTCTCGTTGGTCAGGCCGCCCCCGCCGAAGACCCCGCACGCGTCCGGGCCATGCTCCGTACGCGTGCGGGACAGCCCCTCGGCGATCCGGTCCAGCGCCTCGTCCCACGTCGCGGGCACCAATGTGCCCCCGGAGCGCACCAACGGGGAGGTCAGGCGCACCCGGGACGAGAGCACCGCGGGCGCGGTACGGCCCTTGCCGCACAGCGCGCCCCGGTTCACCGGGAAGTCCGCGCGCTCGCTCACCTCGACGGTCCCGTCCGGAGCGGGGGTCAGGTTCATGCCGCACTGCAAGGCGCAGTACGGGCAGTGCGTGGGCGTCGCGGAGTTCTGCATGCTCCTCAGCGTGCGTCGGCCGTGTTACGCCGGTGACGGCTCCGTGTTACGCCACCGAGACGGCGACCTCCCCCGCGGCACCCCCGCAGCGGTGAGAAACACCGCTGCGGGCGCGTCACCCGCCCGCTCGGCGGGCCGAGGCCAGCGCGTCCGCCACGCCCGGCTCCCTCGGGCCCAGGAACCGGGGGTCGGGCCGGAACACCGCGTCCAGGGCCGCCTTCCCCGCCGCGAGGATCTCCCGGGTGCCGCCGTAGTACCAGGTGGCGTCGTGCTTGGCGTCGACGCCGATGCCGTACGACGTCACCCCGGCGGCCTGACACAGGGCGACCGCGCGCCGGATGTGGAACCCCTGACTGATCAGCACGGCCTCGTGCACCCCGAAGATCTTCCGGGCCCGGACGCAGGAGTCCCAGGTGTCGAAGCCGGCGTAGTCGCTGACGATCCGCGTGCCGGGGACGCCGTGCCGGGTCAGATAGGCGCGCATGGCGTCGGGCTCGTCGTAGTCCTCGCGGCTGTTGTCGCCGGTGACCAGGACGACCTCGATCCGGTTCTCCCGGTACAGCTTCGCCGCCGCGTCGAGCCGGTGGGCGAGATACGGGGACGGCTCGCCGTCCCACAGCCCGGCCCCGAAGACGACGGCCACCTGGGTGCGCGGCACGTCGGCCGTCGTCCGCAGCCGGTCGCCCGTCACCACGTACATCCAGGTCGACGGAAGCAGCGCCAGCACACACCCCGCCATCACCGCCTGCACCAGCCTGCGCCGCCCGGCACGCGTGCGTGGCAGGCGCGGTCTGCGTACCCTCGGCAGTCGCATCGGACGGTCCCTCCCGGCTCGCCTTCCGACCAGCGAAGACGCGCCCCCTGGTCGGCCGGTTCACCCGCCGGCGCGTGAGCAGACTCACTTCCCGGCGGGAAACCGCAGGTCAAGCCTCCTCACATCCCGTTGCCCGGCACGGTGAACCGCCGGAAAGGACGCGTTATTGCCGTGAAACGGGGAGGCAACCTCCAGCCGACACCATCGACCCATGAACCGGAGCAGCAGCCAGCCCAGCATCGTCCGTCTCGACGACCGGCGCCGCCCCGAGCCGCCCGCGCTCGTCCTGGTGGCCCACGGCAGCCGCGATCCGCGCACCCTCGCCACGGTCCACCAGCTCCTGGACCAGGTCCGCGCCCAGCGCCCCGACCTGCCGGTGCACCTGGGCCACATCGAGCTCAACGAACCGCTGCTGCCGGACACGCTGGCGTCCCTGGGCACGGCGGAGGCGGTCCTGGTCCCGCTGCTCCTCTCCCGCGGCTACCACGTCAAGCGCGACATCCCCGAGATGGCGGCGGCCTCCCCGGCACGCACGCGCGTGGCGGCTCCGCTGGGCCCGCATCCGCTGCTCGTGGACACCCTGCACGCCCGTCTGATGGAAGCGGGCTGGCACAGCGGGATGGACGAGGAGACCCGCCGCGAGAGCGCGGTCGTCCTGGCGGCGGCAGGTTCCCGGGACCCGGAGTCGGCCACGGACACCCGCCGCACGGCCCAGCTCCTGGCGGACCGCTTGGGCGTCCCGGTCATCCCGGCCTACGCCTCCGCGGCGACGCCGACGGTGGAAACAGCGATCAGGGCATTGACGGCGAGGGGCCGCCACAGGGTCGCGGTGGCGTCGTACTTCACAGCTCCGGGCCTCTTCGCGAGGCAGTGCGCGCAGAAGGCCCCGTGGATCGCGTCAGCGCCTTTGGGCACGCACCCCGCAATGACGGACCTGATCCTCCACCGCTACGACCAGGTGACTGACCTCCGGGGCGCGGGGAACTGCGCGCCCAGCCACAAAGTGCGCGCACTCGCCATATAACCGGAACCCGGCGGACGCACCGGCGAATTGTCAGTCGCTGCCCGTACTGTCAAGACATGCCGTACGACCCGCAGTCAACCGAACGCTGGGCCCCAGAACCCGACAAGCGCCCCGGCCGCACCGCCTTCCAGCGTGACCGCGCCCGCATCCTCCACTCCGCCGCGCTCAGAAGGCTCGCCGGCAAGACGCAGGTCGTCACACCGGGCACCAGGAACCAGATGTGGGACGCCAGCCCCCGCACCCGCCTCACCCACTCGCTGGAGTGCGCCCAGGTGGGCCGGGAGCTCGGCGCGGCCCTCGGCTGCGACCCCGACCTCGTGGAGGCCGCCTGTCTGGCCCACGACCTCGGCCACCCGCCGTTCGGCCACAACGGCGAACACGCCCTGAACGAATTCGCGGAGGACTGCGGCGGCTTCGAGGGCAACGCCCAGTCCCTGCGGCTGCTGACCCGCATCGAGCCCAAGCGGTTCACCGAGGAGGGCTCGGTGGGCCTCAACCTCACCCGGGCCACCCTGGACGCGGCCACCAAGTACCCCTGGCCCCGCGGAGCGCACCCCACCGACCCCAGCTCCCGGAAGTTCGGCGTCTACGAGGACGACCGCCCCGTCTTCGACTGGATCCGCAAGGACGCCCCCGACGCCCGCACCACCTTCGAGGCCCAGGTCATGGACTGGGCCGACGACGTGGCGTACTCGGTGCACGACGTCGAGGACGGACTGCACGCGGGCCACATCGACCCCAACTGCCTGCACGCCGAACCGGAGCGCCGGGCGGTCTTCGAGGTCGCCCTCGGCAGGTACGTCCCCGAGGACACCGACCCCGCCGAACTCGCCGCCGCCCTGGACCGCCTCCAGGACCAGGAGTGGTGGCCCCACGGCTACGACGGCTCGGCCGTGGCCCAGGCCCGCCTCAAGGACGCCACCAGCCAGCTCATCGGCCGCTTCTGCCTGTCCGCCGAGGCCGCCACCCGCGCGCGATGGGGGCACCGCCCAGGCCCTTCAGGCACTGGGGGAGGCACCGGGAGGCTCACGAGGTACGGCGCCGAACTCGTCGTACCGCGCGAGATCCGTCTGGAGTGCGCGGTGCTCAAGGCCGTCGCCGACCGGTACGTCATGCAGCGCGCCGAGCAGGAGCGGCTGCGTGCCGACCAGCGGATCGTCGTCGCCGAACTCGCCGAGGCGCTCACCGCCCGCGCCCCCGACGGCCTCGACCCGCAGTTCCGTGCGCTGTTCGACCGGGCGCCCGACGACCGTGCGCGCAAGCGGGTGATCGTGGACCAGATCGCGTCCCTGACCGACGCGTCCGCCCGTTCGCTTCACGCCCGTCTCATGGGGCACGTGTAGAAGACATATGCGGGAGTGACGGGAAAGGTGCCCGAATGTGACCCTCCGTGGCCTGATCGGGCCACTCCCTCTTCCCCCCTCACGCTCCGTGCGGGACGCTCCCATGTGGCGGCACCTTTACGAGGAGGCATCAAGTGGTCGACGCGGATCAGACATTTGTCATCGTGGGCGGAGGGCTCGCCGGCGCGAAGGCGGCCGAGACGCTCCGGACGGAGGGCTTCACCGGCCGCGTGATACTGATCTGCGACGAACGCGACCACCCCTACGAGCGTCCGCCGCTCTCCAAGGGCTACCTCCTCGGCAAGGAGGAGCGCGACAGCGTCTTCGTGCACGAACCCGCCTGGTACGCGCGCAACGACATCGAGCTGCACCTGGGCGAGACCGTGGACGCCATCGACCGCGCGGCCAAGACGGTCCGCTTCGGCGAGGACGGCACCGCCGTCCGCTACGACAAGCTGCTGCTGGCGACGGGCGCCGAGCCGCGCCGGCTGGACATCCCGGGGACCGATCTCGCGGGCGTCCACCATCTGCGCCGGCTCGCCCACGCCGAACGCCTCAAGGGCGTCCTCGCCGCCCTGGGCCGGGACAACGGCCACCTGGTGATCGCCGGCGCCGGCTGGATCGGCCTGGAGGTCGCGGCGGCGGCCCGCGAGTACGGCGCCGAGGTCACCGTCGTCGAGCCCCTGTCGACCCCGCTGCACTCCGTCCTCGGACCCGAGCTCGGCAACCTCTTCGCCGAACTGCACCGCGAGCGCGGCGTCCGCTTCCACTTCGGGGCGAGACTGACGGAGATCGTCGGCCAGGACGGCATGGTCCTCGCGGCCCGCACCGACGACGGCGAGGAGCACCCCGCGCACGACGTCCTCGCGGCGGTCGGCGCGGCCCCGCGCACCGCCCTCGCGGAGGCGGCCGGGCTGGAACTCGCGGACCGGGCGCACGGCGGCGGGATCGCCGTGGACGGACACCTGCGCACCTCCGACCCGGACATCTACGCGGCGGGCGACGTGGCCTCCTTCCACCACGCCCTCTTCGGAAACCGGCTGCGCGTCGAGCACTGGGCCAACGCGCTCAACGGCGGCCCGGCGGCGGCGCGCGCGATGCTGGGCCGCCAGGTGACGTACGACCGCGTGCCCTACTTCTTCTCCGACCAGTACGACCTCGGCATGGAGTACAGCGGCTGGGCGCCCCCCGGCTCCTACGACGAAGTGGTGATCCGGGGAGACGCGGGCAAGCGCGAGTTCATCGCCTTCTGGGTGAAGCAGGGCCGGGTGCTGGCCGGGATGAACGTCAACGTGTGGGACGTCACGGAGCCGATCCAGGCACTGATCCGGTCCGGGGCTCAGGTGGACACGGAGGCACTGGCGGACCCGCACGTTCCACTCGTCAGCCTCGTCCCGTAGGTGTCAGTACCTCCCCGTAGACTTCACGCGTGGCAGGACGGATCAACGACGAGGACGTGAAGGCGGTACGGGACGCGGTCCCGATCGACGCCGTGGTGTCCGAGTACCTCCAGCTGCGCAACGCGGGCGGTGGCAACCTCAAGGGCCTGTGCCCCTTCCACGACGAGAAGTCGCCGTCCTTCCAGGTCAGCCCGAGCAAGGGTCTCTTCCACTGCTTCGGCTGCCAGGAGGGCGGCGACACCATCACGTTCGTGATGAAGGTCGACCACCTCTCCTTCTCCGAGGCGGTCGAGCGCCTCGCCGGCCAGGCCGGCATCACCCTGCGCTACGAGGAGGGCGGCTACAACCCCTCCCACCAGCGCGGCGAGCGCATCCGCCTGGTCGAGGCCCACAAGATCGCCGCCGACTGGTACATGGAGCAGCTGGCCACCAGCCCGGAGGCCGACACCGGCCGCCAGTTCCTCGCCGAGCGCGGCTTCGACCAGGCCGCCGCCGCGCACTTCTCCGTCGGCTACAGCCCCCAGGGCTGGGACCACCTCACCCGCTTCCTGCGGGGCAAGGGCTTCAGCGACAAGGAGATCCTGCTCTCCGGTCTCGCCCAGGAGGGCCGCCGCGGCCCCATCGACCGCTTCCGCGGCCGCCTGATGTGGCCCATCCGCGACATCGGCGGAGACGTCGTCGGCTTCGGCGCGCGAAAGCTCTACGAGGCGGACAACGGCCCCAAGTACCTCAACACACCCGACACGGCGATCTACAAGAAGTCCCAGGTCCTCTACGGCATCGAC
Organism: Streptomyces sp. SAI-135; assembly: GCF_029893805.1. Taxonomy (NCBI): domain Bacteria; kingdom Bacillati; phylum Actinomycetota; class Actinomycetes; order Kitasatosporales; family Streptomycetaceae; genus Streptomyces; species Streptomyces sp. SAI-135. The sequence continues at coordinate 3,158,201 of NZ_JARXYP010000002.1, read as the reverse complement.
CTCGCCAAGAAGGACATCGCCAAGGCGTCCCGCGCGGTCGTCGTCGAGGGCTACACCGACGTCATGGCCTGCCACCTCGCCGGCGTCACCACCGCCATCGCGACCTGCGGCACGGCTTTCGGCGGCGACCACATCAAGATCCTGCGCCGCCTGCTGATGGACAACGGCTCGGCCCGCGTGATCTTCACCTTCGACGGCGACGCGGCGGGCCAGAAGGCGGCCCTGCGCGCCTTCGAGGACGACCAGAAGTTCGCCGCCGAGACCTACATCGCGATCGCCCCCGACGGCATGGACCCCTGCGACCTGCGCCTCGCCAAGGGCGACGACGCGGTCGCCGACCTGGTCGAACCCCGCACCCCGCTCTTCGAGTTCGCGCTCCGCCAGATCGTCGTCCGCTACGACCTCGACACCCCCGCCGGCCGCGCCGCCGCCCTGGACGAGGCCGCCCCGATCGTCGCCCGCATCAAGAACAGCGGAGCCCAGCACGAGGTCGCCGTCCAGCTCGCCGGCATGCTCGGCATCCTCGACACCCAGTTCGTCGTCAAGCGGGTCGCCCAGCTGGCCCGGTGGGCCCGCGACCGCGGCGGCAAGGGCCCGGCCCCCGCCGGACGCGGCCCGCAGCAGCCGTCGTACGACGGAGCCCACCGCCCCGCCTTCTCCGGCCCCGCCCTCACCCTGCGCAACCCCGTCTACGCCACCGAGCGTGAGCTGCTCAAGCTCGCCCTCCAACGCCCCGACCTGGTCTCCCCGGCTTTCGACGCGTACGGCATCGACGAGTTCACCGCCCCGCCCTACGCCGCCGTGCGCCAGGCCATCATGGACGCGGGCGGCGCCGAGTACGGCGTGCAGGACTCCCAGGACTACCTCGTCCGGGTCCGCGAGGCCGCCCCCGACGACGCGGTCCGCGCGATGGTCACGGAGCTGGCCGTCGAGGCGATCATGCGGCGCACGGTCGACGAGGTGTACGCGGGCACAGTCCTGGTCCAGGTCCGTCGCCGTGCCGTCGAGCGCCGGATCCAGGAGATCCAGGGCACCCTCATCCGTCTGGGCACCGGCGGCGACCCGGCCCACCTGGCCGCCGTGCAGAACGAGATGTGGGTGCTCCAGCAGTACGACCAGGCACTGCGCGAGCACGGGGCCGCCGCCCTCTAGCCGCGCATACGGCGGAGTAACTGCGCGGTCACGGCCCGATTGCAAAAAGTCACCGCACGCCCCTCGTGGCGGCTGTGTGTCGTACTCCACACTGGGTTCCGGTGCCTGAGTCCTCGGAGCGCGGCCGATCCGTCCCCAGCGGGTCCCACACCCCCGCGATTCCGCTCAACGCGTACGGGACGGACAGCGGCGAGGCCGCCGACTCCGCTCCCGAAGTACCGCTGCCGCACTCCTTGGCAGCGATCATCCTGGAGGTCGCCCCCGTGCAGACCCAGACCCTCACACAGACCGAGAACAGTACGGACGACACGACAGAGCAGGACGCCGAGCCCGACGTTCTCGTCGCGGTGCCCCCGCAGAACCGTGTCGTGCACCACCCCGAGGCGGAGCCCGACGCCCCGCCCGCGGAAGCCCTCGAGAACGTGGAGACCGAGCCGGTCGAAGCGCCCGAGCCGCCCCGCGGCCGCGTCGACACCGGCGGCCCGTCCTCGGACCTGTTCCGCCAGTACCTGCGGGAGATCGGCCGCATCCCGCTGCTCACCGCGGCCGAGGAGGTCGAACTCGCCCGCCGGGTCGAGGCCGGCCTGTTCGCCGAGGAGAAACTGAGCAACACCCCCGACCTGGACAGCCAGTTGGCGCTCGACCTGGACCGCCTGGTCGTCCTGGGCCGGATGGCCAAGCGCCGCCTCATCGAGGCGAACCTGCGGCTCGTCGTGTCCGTCGCGAAACGCTACGTCGGCCGCGGCCTGACCATGCTGGACCTCGTCCAGGAAGGCAACCTGGGCCTCATCCGGGCGGTCGAGAAGTTCGACTACGCCCGCGGCTACAAGTTCTCCACCTACGCCACCTGGTGGATCCGCCAGGCCATGTCCCGGGCCCTCGCCGACCAGGCCCGCACGATCCGGGTCCCGGTCCACGTCGTCGAGCTGATCAACCGGGTCGTCCGCGTGCAGCGGCGCATGCTCCAGGAACGCGGGTACGAGCCGACGCCGGAGGAGGTGGCCGCGCATCTCGACCTCGCCCCGGAGCGGGTGAGTGAGGTGCTGCGCCTCGCCCAGGAGCCGGTGTCGTTGCACGCGCCGGTGGGCGAGGAGGACGACGTCGCCCTCGGTGACCTCATCGAGGACGGGGACGCGGCCTCGCCCGTTGAGTCGGCGGCGTTCCTGCTGCTCAGGGAGCACCTGGAGGCGGTGCTGTCCACCCTGGGGGAGCGGGAGAGGAAGGTCGTACAGCTTCGGTACGGGTTGGCTGATGGCCGTCCTCGTACCTTGGAGGAGATCGGGCGGATCTTCGGGGTGACCCGGGAGCGGATACGGCAGATCGAGTCCAAGACGCTGAACAAGCTGCGGGATCATGCTTTTGCGGATCAGCTGCGGGGCTATCTGGACTGATGCCGGGTGCGGGTGTGTGGGGGCTGGTCGCGCAGTTCCCCGCGCCCCTGAAGGTCGGACCAGCCCCCTCTGCCCATCAGTCGACCTCTGCCACCGCCTGTGCGAACTGCGCCTTGTACAGGCGGGCGTAGGCGCCGTCCGCCTCCAACAGGTCGGTGTGCGTGCCCTGTTCGACGATCGAGCCGTTCTCCATCACCAGGATGGTGTCGGCGTCGCGGATCGTCGACAGGCGGTGGGCGATCACGAACGACGTGCGGCCGTGGGCCAGTTTGGCCATCGCCTTCTGGATCAGGACCTCGGTGCGGGTGTCCACCGAACTCGTCGCCTCGTCCAGGACCAGGATCACCGGGTCCGACAGGAACGCCCGGGCGATGGTGATGAGCTGCTTCTCGCCCGCGCTCACCCCGCTGCCCTCGTCGTCGATGACGGTGTCGTAGCCCTCGGGGAGCGTGCGGATGAAACGGTCCGCGTGCGCCGCCCGCGCCGCCTCCTCGATCTCGCCCCGGGTGACCTCGCGCGCGGCGCCGTACGCGATGTTCTCCGCGATCGTGCCGCCGAACAGCCAGGTGTCCTGGAGGACCATGCCGATCGCGGCGCGCAGGTCGTCCCGGGACATCGTGGCGATGTCCACGCCGTCCAGGGTGATCCGGCCGCCCGAGACGTCGTAGAACCGCATCAGCAGGTTGACCAGGGTCGTCTTGCCGGCGCCGGTCGGGCCGACGATCGCGACCGTGTGCCCGGGTTCGACCTTCAGCGAGAGGTCGTCGATGAGCGGCTTCTCGGGGTCGTAGCGGAAGGAGACGTGCTCCAGGGCGACCCGCCCGCGCAGTTCCTCCGGCTTCGCGCTCGGGACCGGGTCGGCCTCCTGCTCCTCTGCGTCCAGGAGCTCGAAGATCCGTTCCGCGGAGGCCACGCCCGACTGCACCAGGTTCGCCATCGACGCGACCTGCGTCAGCGGCATCGAGAACTGCCGGGAGTACTGGATGAAGGCCTGCACGTCACCGATGGACAGGGCACCGGAGGCGACCCGCAGACCGCCGACGACCGCCACCAGGACGTAGTTGAGGTTCGACACGAACATCATCAGCGGCTGCATGACCCCGCTGTTGAACTGCGCCTTGAACCCGGCCTCGTACAGCGCCTCGTTCTGCTCGGCGAACTGCGCGGCCGACTCGTCCTGACGGCCGAACACCTTCACCAGGGTGTGCCCGGTGTACATCTCCTCGATGTGGGCGTTGAGCTTGCCGGTGGAGCGCCACTGCTGCACGAAGTGCGGCTGCGAGCGCTTGCCCACGCGCGTGGCGACGACGAACGACAGCGGCACGGTGACCAGCGCGACCAGGGCCAGCAGCCAGGACACCCAGAACATCATCGCGAGCACCCCGATGATGGTGAGCAGCGAGTTGATGAGCTGGCCCATCGACTGCTGGAGGGTCTGGCCGATGTTGTCGATGTCGTTCGTGGCCCGGGACAGGACCTCGCCGCGCTGGCGCTTGTCGAAGTACGACAGCGGCAGCCGCGACATCTTCGTCTGCACGTCCTCGCGCATCCGGAACATCGTCCGGTTGACGGTCCGGTTGACCAGCCGGGTCGCCACCGCCATCAGCAGTCCGGCGATCAGGAACACCCCGACCGCGAACAGCAGGACATGTCCCACGGCGGTGAAGTCGATGCCCTCGCCGGGCGTGAAGTCGGTGCTGCGGAGCATGTCGGCGACCTGACCGTCGCCGCGCTCCCGCATCCGCGCGAGGACCTCCTCCTTGCTCGCCCCGGCCGGCATCTGCCGTCCGACGATGCCCGCGAAGACCAGGTCGGTGGCCTGGCCGAGGATCTTCGGTCCGACCACGTTCAGGCCGACGCTCACCACCACGCAGGCCAGCATCGCGTAGAGGGTGAACCGCTCCGGCTTGAACTGGGCGAGCAGCCGCCTGCCGGACACCTTGAAGTCCAGCGAGCGGGTCTCGGGACCGCCGCCTGCCATCATGCGCCCCATGGGCCCGGCCATCAGGCAGCCTCCGCTTCCGTGAGCTGGGAGAGCACGATCTCCCGGTAGGTCTCGTTGTCCGCCATCAGCTCGCGGTGGGTGCCGGTGCCGACGACCCGGCCCTCGTCGAGGACGACGATCCGGTCGGCCTCGCGGATGGTGGCCACCCGCTGGGCGACGATCACGACGGTCGCCTCCGAGGTCTCCTCGGCGAGCGCCGCCCTGAGGGCCGCGTCGGTCGCGTAGTCGAGGGCGGAGAAGGAGTCGTCGAAGAGGTAGATCTCCGGCCGCTGCACGAGCGTGCGCGCGATCGCGAGCCGCTGCCGCTGACCGCCGGAGACGTTGGTGCCGCCCTGGGCGACGGGGGAGTCGAGGCCGTTCTCCAGCTTGGATACGAAGTCCTTGGCCTGCGCCACCTCCAGCGCGTGCCACAGCTCCTCGTCCGTGGCGTCCGGATTGCCGTAGCGGAGATTGGTGGCGACCGTGCCCGCGAAGAGGTACGGCTTCTGCGGGACGAGCCCGACGGTCTTCGCGAGCAGCTTCGGCTCGATGGTCGACACCTCGGTGCCGTCGACGAGCACCTCGCCGTCGGTCGCGTCGAAGAGCCGGGGGACCAGTCCGAGCAGCGTGGACTTGCCACTGCCGGTCGAGCCGATCACGGCGGTCACCTCACCGGGCCGGGCCACCAGGTCGATCGCCTTGAGCACCGGCTCCTCGGCGCCGGGGTAGCGGAAGCCCGCCCCCCGGATCTCCAGGTGCCCGTGCCGGCGCAGCTCGCGGACGGGGGCGGAGGGAGGCACCACGCTGGAGGAGGTGTCGAGGACCTCCTGGACACGCTCGGCGCACACCTCGGCGCGCGGCACCATCATGAACATGAAGGTGGCCATCATCACGGACATGACGATCTGCATCAGATAGGCGAGGAACGCGGTCAGATCGCCGATCTGCATCCCCCCGCTGTCGATGCGATGGGCGCCGAACCACACCACGGCGATCGAGGACAGGTTCACCGTCGTCATGACCACGGGGAACATCAGCGCGAGCAGGTTGCCGGTCCTCAGGGACATCTCCGTCAGGTCGGTGTTCGCCTTGCGGAAACGCTCCTCCTCGTACTGGTCCCGGACGAACGCCCGGATGACCCGGTTGCCGGTGATCTGCTCGCGCAACACCCGGTTCACCGTGTCGAGGCGGACCTGCATGGACCGGAACAGCGGCCGCAGCCGCCGCACGATCAACGTCACGCAGATGCCCAGCGTCGGCACCACGGCCACCAGCACCCCGGACAGCGGCACGTCGAGGCCGAGCGCCAGCACGATGCCGCCCACGCACATGATGGGCGCCGACACCATCAGGGTGAACGTCATCAGGGCCAGCATCTGGACCTGCTGCACGTCATTGGTCGTGCGGGTGATCAGCGAGGGCGCGCCGAACTGGCCCACCTCGCGTGCCGAGAACGACTGCACCCGGTCGAAGACCGCCGCCCGCACGTCCCGGCCGAGCGCGGCGGCGGTCCGGGCGCCGTAGTACACCGCCCCGATGTTGCACACCACCTGCGCCAGCGAGATGCCGATCATCAGGGCGCCGTAGCTGAGGATGTAGCCGGTGTCGCCGTTCACGACGCCTTCGTCGATGATGTCCGCGTTCAGCGTGGGCAGGTAGAGGGTGGCGCAGGTCTGCACGAACTGCAGCAGCACCAGAACGGTGATGGGTTTCCTGTAGGGCCTGAGATAGGTCCGCAGAAGTCGTATGAGCACGCTACGTCTCTCGGAGTCGGCGACGGGGCGGGTGGTTGCCCCTGGCCCCTATCGTCGGACACTCCACCCGTGTTACCTCAACCGATTAAGCCGACAGCAGTGCTCCGTACGGCCTGACGGGTCCCCGTGGCCGCCGACTCCTACCGGACCCTTACCTTCCGGGCTCTAGCGGAACGCCCCGGGGTAGGTCTGCTCCCGCACCGACACGAACTGCTGCCGCACCGCCTGCCCCACCGCCAGTTCCTCGCCCGGCTCCAGGACCTGCGCGGCCGGACCCTGCCACATCGGCGGGGTGCGCGGGTCGAGCGTGCCCTGCGACACCCCGAGCGCCCAGGCCGCCTGCCGGGCGGCACCGATCGCCGCGTAGTCCGCCGGCTGCGGCACGACGACCTGCGCGCCGAACAGCGCGGGCGCCGAGGCCTGTACGGCGGACAGCTCGGCGGCGGCCCCCAGCAGGAAGACCCGCCGCACCTCGACCCCCCGGCCGCGCAGCACGTCGAGCGCGTCGGCGAGCCCGCACAGCATGCCCTCGAACGCGGCCCGCGCCAGATGCTCCGGCTTCATCGACTCCCTCCGGAGCCCGGTCAGCGTCCCCGCGGTGTGCGGCAGGTTCGGCGTCCGCTCGCCTTCCAGATAGGGCAGCAGTACGAGGCCGTGGGCGCCCGGAGTCGACTTCATCGCCAGGTCGGACAGGCTCTCCAGGTCGCTCAGCCCGAGCATCTCGGCGGCCCCGCGCAGGGTCCGTACGGCGTTCAGGGTGGTGACGACGGGCAGGTGCATGCCGGTCGCGTCGGCCAGGGCGGTGATCATCCCGGTGTTGTCGACGAGCGCCTCGGGGTGCACGGCCATCACGGACCCGGACGCGCCCAGCGACACGACGGCGTCCCCGAGCCCGATGCCGAGCCCGAAGGCGGCGGCCATGGTCTCCCCGGTCCCGGCGGAGATCAGCAGGCCCTCCGGGGTCGTACCGGCTGCGTCCGCCGGGCCGATCACCTCGGGCAGCATCGCCTGGTGGCCGAGGGCCAGTTCCACGAGGTCGGAGCGGTAGGCGCCGGTGGCGGCGGACCAGTAGCCGGTCCCGGAGGCACCGCCGCGGTCGGTGGTCCTGCGCACCGGCCGGCCGAGCAGCTGCCACACCAGCCAGTCGTGCGCCTGGAGGAGCACGGCGGTGCGCAGGGCGGCGTCGGGCTCGGTCTTGTTCAGCCAGCGCAGCTTGGTGACGGGCTGCGCGGCCTGCGGGACACATCCCACCGCCTGCGCCCACGCCTCGCGTCCGCCGAGCGCGTCGACCAGGTCGGCCGCGGCGACCTGCGCGCGCTTGTCACCGCCGACCATGGCGGGGCGCACGGTGTTGCCCTGGGCGTCGAGCGGCACGACGGCGTTCTGCTGGGCCGACACACCGATGGCCTGCACGCCCTCCAGGAGACCGCCCCCGGCGGCCTCGCCGAGGGACAGGAGCCAGGCCTGGGGGTCCACGTCGGACGGACGCCCCTCGACCGGGTGCGGCGCGTACCCCTGTTTGAGCACGGCACCCGTGTCCGCGTCGCAGACGACGATGCGAGTGAAATCGGGTGAGCTGTCCAACCCGGCGACTATCCCCATGGCGGAAATTCTATGGGCGTAGCGTCGCGGCGGTGCGCGTGGAGCGCGGGCGTGGGACCGGCCTCACCGGTCCCACGCCCGCGGGTGCTCCGTGTCACCGCTGATTCATGGGGAGCTCGTGCCCCAGTCGTCCTGGGCCGTGCCGTTGGTGTTGCGGTCCCGCAGCGAGCGCACCCGCTGCGTCACGGACTCCGGCACCCGGTCGCCCACCTTGTCGCTGACCACGTGGTACGCCTTGCCGGCGAACTGGCGGCCCTGCTGGGCGGCCGTCTCCGCGGTGTTGCGGACGGCGGGGTTCTGGGCGACCTGACGGGCGGATTTCTTCAACTGTTCGTAGCGTTCGCGCCCGGCACGGGTGCCCAGCACGTAACCCAGAGTCAGTCCGACCACGAACGTGAGCTTGTAGCGCATGGCGGTCACCCTTCCTTGCGTAGGTATCCGGTGCGACGTCGGTGTCGGTACCGGCGTCGGTGTCGGCGCCGGAGGAACCGATTGGCGGAGCACCCCCCTGCTTGCGCTAATGTATGTGTCGCAGCGAGCGCCCGCCCCCTGGCGAATACCCAGGGAGGTACGTTCGATGCAACGAGGCGATCCTCCGTAGCTCAATTGGCAGAGCAGCCGGCTGTTAACCGGCAGGTTACTGGTTCGAGTCCAGTCGGGGGAGCTTCGATCTTCCGTAGCTCAATTGGCAGAGCAGCCGGCTGTTAACCGGCAGGTTACTGGTTCGAGTCCAGTCGGGAGAGCAGGAAGAGGAAGGGCCCCGATGGGGTCCTTTTTCATGTCCGAGGGAACTGCCCAGGTCACAGCGGAGTCCTCTTGGGCATGCGAAGTCGCCCCTGCGAAGCAGGAGATCGTATGAGCGGCTATGCTGCGGCAGACGGCGCGCACGCATGTACGCGACACGCCGCTATGGGGCGGTAGCTCAGCCGGTTAGAGCAGCGGACTCATAATCCGTCGGCCGTGGGTTCGAGTCCCACCCGCCCCACCTGTGCAGGTCTTTGACCTGCGGAAACGTCTCCTCTGAGGTGTCGGATCGTCAACTCGGGCTCATCGGACCGCATCCGCTGCTCGCGAGTTCGACGGCGGGCGGCGGTAGGCATGGCGCTGACCGGCGTGAATGCGCCGTGCCTTCGAGGCCACCTCAACACAGCGTGCACGGTGCGGGCCCAGTGCCATGTGGCTGGGGAGGCTCTACTGTCTGAGGTCGATCATGCGGACCGGCTGTCCCGTAGTGCGGGCGATGGTGTCGAAGTCGTGGTCGCAGTGGAGCAGTGTGAGCCCCGCTTCCTCGGCGGCGGCAGCCACCAGGAGGTCGACGGGGCCCGCGCTGCGGTGCTCGCCCTTGGCGGTCAGCTGTTCCTGGACGACGCGGGAGCGGCGGTAGACGCCCTCCGGCATCGGGCACCAGACGTAGTGGGCGTCGAGCGCCGCCTTCACACGCGTACGGTCTGCGGCCGAACGGGATGAGTACAGGACCTCGAGTTCGGTGATGTCGCAGATCGCGACGAGGCCGGCGCCGATCCTGTCATCCCAGTCGGCCGTGTTCTGGCGGAGCAGGACGCGGGCGAGCGCGGAGGTGTCGATGAGGTAATCGGCGACGGTCACTCATGCGCTCCGGCGTCGGAGGCGGCGTCGGCTGTGCTCGCGGGCCGGTACCTGCTCTTGTCCAGGAGAAGGTCCATGTCCAGCGCTCCGTCGGTCACCAGCTCGCGGGCTTCGTCGAGCGCGCGCAGACGCCTGTAACGGGCCGTGACTTCCCGCAGCGCGGTGTTGATGGTCTCGCGCTTGGTGGTGGTGCCGAGTTCCTTGGCCGCTTCTTCCAAGGCCTCGTCATCGAGGTCGATCACGGTACGGCTCATGGGTACCTCCTGGGTATATCAACTGGAGTATACCAAGATACAAGATCTTTTATGTATGGCCCTTTGGTGGAAGGCGGCAGAGGGGCTGGCCTGTCAAAAGCGGCCGAGGAAACCAGGACGAGGCTCATTCCAAGGACCTCGTCTCGGCGATCTACCGGAACGTCGAGGTGGAGGTGGGATCGGCGTCCGACTTCCTTGCGGTTGCCGGCTGATCGATGCCTGCGGGGCGCATCCAGACCGTCTCCTCGGCGGGGAGAGGGTCCGCCCAGCCGTCGTCGGTCAGCGCTTGCTGCCCCTAGGGGCACGTGCTGGGGGAGTCGTCACAGGGGCAATGCTTCCCGTGTCGCCGGGAAGAAGAGCTCGTAACCGAGGAGGCTGATGTGCTGCGTGATCGGATGGGTCTGGCGGATGTGCTGGCTGCTGCGGAGGATGCCGCACCGGTGGACTCGCTCGACGTCGTGGCGCGCAATCTGCGCGACCGGTTCGATGCGCGATACGTGTCCTTCCTCTTCGTCGACGTCGTCGGACGGCGCCTGCTGCGGGTCCACGACACGGCGGCCAAGCAGCAGGAGGGCCGTGCCGAGCGCGTGCCCCTGGCCGGAAGCGGCGTCTACGACGAGGTCCTGCGCACCCAGAAGGTGGCCCAGACGCCGCAGGGGGAGGACCAGGGGCAGCGGGTGCTCGCCCCGGTCACCAACCGCGGTGACACCATCGGTGTCCTGGAACTCTTCCTGGACCATGTCACCGATGACGTGCTGGAGCAGGTTCAGGAAGTCGCGCACGCGCTGGCGTACATCATCGTCACCGACCGCCGCTTCACCGACCTCTACCACTGGGGCAACCGCACCACCGCGGTCAGCCTGGCCGCCGAGGTCCAACGCCAGCTCCTGCCCTCGGCCCCCTCCTGCGAAGCTCCCGAGTTCACTCTCGCGGGCGCGCTGATCCCCGCCTCCGACATCGCCGGCGACACGTACGACTACAGCCTCGACCAAGAGGTGCTGCACCTGTCCGTCACCGACGCCATGGGCCACGACGTGAACGCCTCACTCATGGCCACTCTCCTGGTCAACGCCTCCCGCGGCGCCCGCCGCGCCGGCGTCGACCTCGCCGAGCAGGCCCGCCAGACCCACCAGGCCCTTCTCGAACACGGCCGGCGCACCTTCGCCACCGGCCAACTGCTGCGCATCGCCCTGGACGGAACCGGCGCGCAGCTCGTCAACGCCGGTCACCCCTGGCCGTTGCTGCTGCGCAGGAACACGGTCGAGGAAGTGCAGCTGGCCGTGAACCTGCCCTTCGGCGTCGTCGGGCAGGGCCCCTACCGGGTCCAGAACCTCGACCTGCGTCCCGGTGACCGTCTGGTCCTGTACACCGACGGCATGCAGGAACGTGAAGCCTCGGCAGTGGACCTGCCCGGCCTTCTCCGTGCCACCGCCGCCGAGCATCCGCGGGAGGTCGTGCGCACGCTGGTCGGCGCGGTCGCCGACGCCTACCACGGCTTGCCCCCGAAGGACGACGCCACCGTCCTGTGCCTGGACTGGTACGGCCCGCGGGGTGCGGACCCGCTCGATCCCCCGGCCAGGGGGAACCGGTACGAAGGCAACGGCGCACAGACGGCGACAGTCAGGTGTGCAGAGCCTGCTCCACGCTGGGGTGGCAGGAGATCACCTGGCCGATGCCGGTGATGTTCAGCAGACGTGCGACGGTCCGTTGGGCTCCGGCGATGCGCAGCCAGCCCTGGGCGTCGCTCGCCCGCTGATGGGCGGCGAGAAGGGCGTTGATCCCGCTGGAGTCCATGAACGTCACGTCACTGAGGTCCACCACGACCCGTGCGGGCGCCAACGCACCGTCTTCAGGAAACAGGGCTTCGTGGAGGGCGCCGTTGGTCGCGTGGTCGATCTCGCCGCGCACCGTGACGACATGGACGCCGTCCACGGAGCGCTGCTCGACGGACAGCCGCTCCGGGCCCTCCGCTTGCTCGATGTCGGTCACCGTCTCCTCGGCTGTCTGACTCCGTCCCCGGTTCAGGGGCCTGTGCGAATGCTTCTGCCCCACCGGACCGGCTGGATGCACCGGCGGCCGCGCCGAACAAGTTGTGTTTGCCATGTATCTCTCCGACGTTCCCGGTGCGCACCGGCTCCCTCACTCAGACAACCCCGAAGAGCGCTGACCCCTCCTACCAGTCGAACCGCCGGGGTACTCGGAGAGGAGCGTTCGTTGGCCCGTCAGTGGTCCCGCAGGAAGTTCGTGGTCTACTCGCTCGCGGCGTCCACCCTGACCGTCGCCGCGCCGCTCGGCTGCGACGCGGCGCCGGCGGAAGGCGCCGAGCCCGGTGCGGCCGCGCCGCGCCGGCCCTCCGACGTCCTGGTGACCGGGGCCGACGAGGAGATGCTGGTCCTCGAAGTCACCGAGGCCAACAAGGTCGTCGTACGGCTGCCGCGGGTCGAGGTCGGTCAGGGCGTCACCACCGCGGTCGCCATGATGATCGCCGAGGAGCTGGACGCGCGGCTCGACGATGTCGACATCCCGCTCGCCGGCGCCCGCGCCAAGGGCAACCAGTTCACGGGCGGTTCCAGCTCGGTGAGTTCGCTGTACGGTCCGGCCCGTGAACTGGCCGCCCTGGCGCGCGCCAAGCTGGTGACCGCGGCGGCCAGGCGCTGGCGCCTTCCCGCGCGGTTCCTGTACACCCGGAACACGAGGGTGATCGCACCGGACGGCCGTTCGGCCACCTTCGGCTCACTGACCGCGAGCGCCGCCCGGATCACCCGGCCGGCCGTGTCCGCCAAACCCAAGCCCGCGTCCCGGCACCGGGTGATCGGGCGACCGACGACCCGGATCGACGCCCGCGACATCGTCACCGGCAAGGCCGAGTACGCCGGGGACCTGGCGGTGGCCGGAGCGAAGCCCACCGTCGTGGCCCGGTCGCCGACACTCGGCGGGAAGCTCGTCTCGGTCGACTCCCGGGCCGCCCGCGCGATGCCGGGCGTACACGCCGTCGTCCAGGTCGCCGGTGTCGTCGCCGTGGTGGCGGAGTCCTTCCACCACGCTTTCCAGGCGCGGGACGCCCTGCGGATCACCTGGGCGCCGGGTCCGCTCGCGTCGCTCTCCGATGCCGCGATCCGCTCGCGGCTGCGGGCCGCCGTCCCCCGGCTCGGCACTCCGCCGCAGGGATCGGCGCAGACGGAGGGCGAGTTCGAGTTCGCCTTCGTCAGTCACGCCCCCATGGAGGTGCTGACAGCGGTGGCGGACGTTCGTGCGGGCCACGCCGAGATCTGGTTCTCCTCCCAGACACCGATGGACGCACGGGAGAGCATCGCCTCGGCGGTCGGACTGCCCGCTTCGAAGGTGCAGGTTCACGTCGTACGAGGCGGCGGTTCCTTCGGCCGGCGACTGAACCACGACGCCGCGATCGAGGCGGCCCTCATCTCGAAGGCGGCCCGTCGGCCGGTCAAGCTGATGTGGAGCCGCGCCGACGACATCCGGCACGGGCGGATGCGCCCTGCCAGCCACCACCGGATCCGGGCCAGCCACAAGGGGGGCAGGGTGGTGGCGTTCACCCACGCGATGGCCTCGGTGAGCGAGTCGTACGAAGGACAGGGCCTGTCCGCTCAGGGGCGCGCCGGCAACGGGGTGAGGCCGGCTGCGGCAGCTGGTTCCGGCCCGCTGCCCAGCGACAGCGGCCTGTACAACTTCGGCCGCGTGTCCGGGAACACGGGATCCGTCGAACTGGCGATGCCCCTCGGCGCCTGGCGGTCCGTGGACTCGGGGACGATGCGGACCGCGGAGGAGATCGTCGTCGACGAAGTCGCGCGAAGCCTGGGAAAGGACCCGGTCGCCTTCCGGCGCGCCACTCTCCGGAACAAGGCCGTCAAGGCCGTGCTCGACAAGGTCGCGGACGCCGGTGACTGGGGGCGGACCCTGCCGGCGGGTCAGGCACAGGGTGTCGCCGTCCACGAGGAGTACGGCTCCTGCGTGGCCTGCCTGGTCGAGATCGACGCCACCGACCCGAAGGACCCTCGGGTGACCAAGGTCGTGATGGCGGCCGACGTCGGAACGGCCGTCAACCCGCGCGGCCTCGAGGCCCAGCTCATGGGCACCGCGATCGACGGCATCTCCACCGTCCTGCGGGCCGGTCTGCACATCGACCGGGGTGCCGTCCGCGAGAGCAGCTACGCCGACTTCCACTACGCCCGCCAGCGGCACGCCCCGTTGCGCTTCGAGGCGCACATCATGCCCTCCCGGCGGGAACCGGGCGGGGCGGGCGAACTCGGCGTCCCCGCGGCGGCCGGTGCCGTCGCCAACGCCTATGCCCGGGCGACCGGTTCAAGGCCCCGCCGCTTCCCGCTCAACTTCTGACCCGATCTCCGAGAAGGTGCCGATGCCGTCCTACTCCTTCGTCCTCAACGGGAAGCCGGTCACCGTCGAGGCCCCGTCCGACATGCCGGTGCTGTGGGTCCTGCGGGACATGCTGAACGTCACGGGACCCAAGTACGGCTGCGGAGTGGGCGTCTGCCGTGCCTGTACGAGTCATCTCGACGGCGAGGAGATCCAGCCGTGTGTCGTGCGGGTCGCGGACTGTGCGGACCGCGAACTCACCACGATCGAGGGCCTGGCCGACGGCGACAGGCTGCACCCCGTGCAGCAGGCATGGCTCGAACGTGATGTCGCGCAGTGCGGCTTCTGCCAGCCGGGCCAGATCATGGCGGCGGCGGCCCTGCTGAAGAGGACGCCCCACCCGACGGACGCCGACATCGACGCCATCGAGAACGTCTGCCGTTGCGGTACGTACTCCCGGATCCGCGAAGCGATCAAGAAGGCGGCGGCCGACGGCTGACCGCCGGCCAGGGAGGCCAGGGCGTCGGCATGCTCAGCGCAGGGGGCGGCGGTGGCGGCCCAGTTGCATGCCCAGGAACACCAGGGCCGCGACGAACACCACGACGCCGATGATCAGCAGGTAGAACAGCCCCTTGACGGCGACGCCGATGATGCCGAGCACGATCGCCGCGAGGACGAGGAGCAGGAAGAGTGTCATGACGTGAAGCACCTCCTCGGCGGGACGGGTCAGCGGCGGGCGAGCTGACGCTCACCGTTCGCACCGGGTTGGTAGGGCAGGCCGTAGTGCGCGAAGATCGCCGCCTCGTCCTCGGCGGGCAGTACGTCGTCCGTGCCGATCGACGGGCCCTTCTTCACCAGCGACCGGTCGTAGTTCACCTTGACGTAGCCCGGCCCCACGACCGCGCCGTCCAACGGGACGAAGACCAGCTGGCGGCGGGTGGGCAGCCCGACCTGGACCGTGCCCATGGCGGGCTCGTCGGTGCTGGTGCGCACATAGACGGACTCCAACGTGCCGATCTTGTGACCGCCCGCGTCGACGACGTCGTGAGTGCGCCACTCACGGATATCCGCACTCTGGATCATCCCTGGGTCCCTTCACGGCTCGGAGTACCGGGGGAAGGCACTACTTCGCGTTCCCGAATCGGCCCTGACGACACCTCTGCGCACGCGAGAGGGCTCCCGCGTCGTGGTCGGGAAAGTTCGGCCCGCGGGGCAGTCGAACCTCCTTCCGCACCCGTCTTTACAGGGGAACGAGGGAGGGCGCATTGAACGCCGACGAGGAACGCCAGTTCCGCGAGTTCGTGGCGGCGCGGTCGAGATCGCTGCTGCACACGGCCTACCTGCTGACCGGGGACTGGGAGCAGGGCCGGGACCTGCTCCAGACCGCGCTTGCCGCCACCGCCCGGCGCTGGTCGAGGCTGCGTGACCGCGAGCAACCGGAGATCTATGTCCGCCGGGCCCTCTACCACGCCCAGGTGGACCGCTTCCGGCTGCTGAGCTGGGGACGGGAGACGGTCACCGACACCCTGCCCGACCAGCCGTCCGCGCAGGCCGCCGACTGGGCCGACACCGTCGTGCAGCGGCAGGACATCATGGCCGCGCTGCGGCGGCTGCCCAAGCGCCAGCGCGCGGTGATCGTGCTGCGCTACTTCGAGGACCGGCCGGACGCGGAGATCGCGGCGATCCTCGGCGTCGCCCAGGGAACGGTCCGCAGCCAGACCCACAAGGCCCTCGCCTCCCTCCGCACGACCTTGGCCGAGGCGGGGCCGCCCACCGCCTCCTCCACCGCCTCCTCCACTGCCTCCGGAAGGGGCGCCGTCGCATGACCGACTCGACCGAACACCCGCTGCACGAGGCCCTGCACGCCCATGTCCGGGACAGCGGCGCAGACGCCGGTGCCCAGCTGGCGGGTCTGGCCGACGGAGCGCTGCGGATCGCCCGGCGGCGGCAGCGGCTGACCCGGGCCGGGGTCGGCGTCGTCGCCGCCGTCGCGGTCGCCACCACCTGGGCGGCCGTCGCGGACGGGGCGACCCCGCGCGCGCACGTGGTCCAGCCCGGGACGGGCGACGGCACCGGGAAAGCGGCGCTGATCTCCCTCCTGCCGGTCACGTCGTCCGACGAGGAGGCGTGCGCTCCCGGCAGCGGTGGCTACTCCGTGCCCGCGAGCGCGAGCCACCCGCAGTACTGCGTCCGGGCCGACCGGGCCGCGGGCATGACCGACGTGCGGGTCACCTCCGCCAAGGCCGCGATGAGCAACGGCACCTGGCACGTCGAGGTGAGCCTCGGCTCCACCGACCGGGAGCGGTTCGCCGCCCTCACCGGCTCCCTGGCATCGAAACCGCTGCCGCGCAACGAGGTGGCCGTCGTCATCGACGGCAAGCTCTGGGGCACCCCCTACGTGACCACCTCGATCACCGGCGGCCGTCTCCAGATCGCCGGGCCCTTCGACGGAGACCTCACCAGTGCCACCGCGCACGAACTGGCCCAGCGGCTGGATCCCGGATCCTGGTCGTAGCGGACCCGCCGGTTCACTCCGCCGTGTCGGCCGCCGCCCTGCGGGTCGGCGTGCCCAGGGCCCAGAACAGGACGCCGAGGAGCATGAAGCCGAGCAGGGGGAGTGCCTCGGTCAGGAGGTACTTCACCCGTTCGTCGTGATGCCAGCCGTCCGGCGCGTAGTCCTGGCCGAACCAGTGGTCGCCCAGGCCCGGGGCGACCAGCTGCACGCTCGCGAAGAGGACGAGCGCGGTGAGGACCACGCTGATGGCGAGGGGCGCGGGTGCCCTGTACGGGCGGGGCACGTCCGGGGCCTTGCGGCGCAGGACCGCGAGCGCCGGGAAGATGCCCAGATAGCTGACCAGGGTGGTCGAGACGGCGAGGCCCAGAACCGCGCCGAAGAGCTTCGCCGCGCTGCCGTCGGTGAGTTCGTGGGCCAGGACCAGCACGGCGGTGGAGACCAGGCCGCTGAGGACGTTGACGCGGACCGGGGTGCCGAAGCGGCTGGAGATGACGCCGAGGAAGCGGGGAGCCGCCCCGTCGTACCCGGAGACGGCGAGGGCCCGGTCGGAGCCCATCACCCAGGTCACGCCCGAGGACAGCACGGTGAGGATGAACAGGATCGCGGCCAGGTCCCCGAGCGCGCTCCCGGCGCCGCTGAGGGTGGCGGTGCCGTCGCCGGCCACATGGCCGCCGTAGACCGTGAAGACCTGGCGGATCGCGTCGAGGAAGCCGCCGAGGCCGGTGACGGCCTGCACGGGCAGGACGAGCAGGATGCCGAGGATCGGCAGGGCGTAGAGGAGTACGGCGAGGGCGGCGCTGCGGAAGACGGCGTACGGCACGTCCTTCTGGGCGTCGGTCATCTCGTCGCCCGCCGTGCTGGGCAGTTCGAAGCCGACGTAGTTGAACATCAGGACGGGCACGAGGCCCACGAAGCCCGCGTAGGTGGGGGAGAAGTCACCGAGGCCGAAACCGTGCAGGCCGTGCCGGGCGGCGTAGACCACGACGGTGACGGTGAACAGGCCGAGGAGGAGGAAGCGGCTCCACGCGCCGATGGTCGGGATCCACTTGCCGACGTCGAAGGAGAGGATCGCGGCGAGGACCCCGATCCAGACGAAGGCGAGGGTGAAGACGTAGAAGGCGGGGGTGCTCAGGTCCTTGCCGTCGTGGAAGAAGGTCGTGAAGGCGGTGACGGCGGAGACGGAGAGGGTGCCGCCGAGCCAGACCGGATTGGTGATCCAGTACAGGAAGTTGTTGACCGCGCCGGCCAGGCGGCCGAAGGCGCGGCTGGTCCATATGTAGGGGCCGCCCTCGTCGGGGAACGCGGCGCCGAGCTCGGCGGTCAGCAGGGCCGAGGGGACGAAGAACACGACGGCCAGCACGATGAGCCAGGTGAACGCCTCCGCGCCGGAGGAGGCCACCGTGCCGATGGTGTCCACGCCGACGATCGTGCACAGCAGGAAGAACAGGATGTCGAAGCGGCCAAAGTGCTTGCGCAGCTTCTGGCGCTCCGACCGGGCTGCCGGCGGCGCGTCGGCCGGCTCTGAGACGAGGGGGCCAGCGGTCACCGGGGGCTCCTGCGGATGAGCGGGGACAGGCGGAATTCGGCCAATGATCGGCGCCGCCGGACTGGCCCACAAGCGTTCATTGGGAACTTTTGACCGGGTGTTGCCGAAAGGGACAGACGGGAGAGGACAGACGGGAGAGGACAGACGGGAGCGGGACAGACGGGAGCGGGACGGCGGCCTCGCTCCGGAGCGCTACGCCCCGGAGAGCTCCGCGCGCAGGGTGTCGCGCAGTCGGCGCAGGTCGTCCGCGGGGCGGCCCAGGCCGTTGAGGCGCAGCCGGGCCGCCTCGGTGCGGTCGACGGGGTGGGTGGTGCAGGCCAGGTTCATCGAGGCGCGCAGCATCCACAGGTCGTAGGCGAGCAGCCGGGCCGCGCGTGCCTGTGCCGCCACCAGGTCCGGGTCCGTGGTCCACAGGTCCTGGAGCCGGGCGCGCAGCCGGTGCAGGGTGATGCTCTGGAGCCCGCAGTCCCGGGCCGCCCCGCGGGCCGGCGGGCCGGGTTCGCCGCACGCGGCCACCGCCTCGTCGGCCGGCCTCTGCGCGGCCACCGCCTCGTCCAGCACCGCGACGAGCGCCCGCAACTGGTGAGCCCGCGACGGGCAGGCGGGGGTGGGGGTGGGGCCGGGGCGCCGGCGGGGGCGCAGGAGGGGGCGCAGAAGCGGCCGCACGGCCGCGAGCCACCGCGACCCGCCAAGCCGTCGCAAGCCGCCGAGCCACCGCGACCCGCCGAGCCGTCGTGAGTCGCCGAGCCACCGCAAGCCGCCGAGCCACCGCGCGTCACCGAGCCGTCGTGAGCCGCCGAACTGCCGTGCGCCCCGGGGTGCGGGCGCGTCCGGGGCTGTGCCTGTGCGCATGGACCCTCCTGGCGTGCGTGTCGTCCGCGGCCTCCGGGCGCGGCGGGCCGCTGGGCCCCGCGACCGCCGCGGTTCCGGCGCCGACGGGTGCCGCGGGCGCAGGCCCGGCCGGATGCTCCGGGTCGGCCCCACGGGAGCGCGGAGGCCCCGGTTCCGGCTGCCGCGCTCCTCCAGTGTGCGCCTCGCGCGCCGGCGGGTGTTCCCTCGCGTCCTCTCGGACAAGGCTTGATCGGGCGTTCTCGGGGGTAGTTGTCCTCCCCCGGGAGTAGCGGGAGGCGGTGCGGTCGTCCGGGGGAGGCAGGGCAGGTGCCTTCGTGGGCACGATGTGCGGGCGGGACTCGGGGACGAGGCTGGTCCGTGTCGGGAACAGCAGCCAAGGCCCGAGGAGGGCGCCATGAACCGCCAGATCCGCGTTCGCGTCACCCGTCGGCCCTCGTCCTCCCGTGACACCCGGCAGCCCGAGATCGACCGCAGGACCCCCTCGGGACGACTGCTGCCGTACTGACGCCGGTCAGTTCAGACAGCGGTCGATCGCCGTCCGCAGCGCCCGGCGCAGCTCGGGCGACGGGGCCGGACCCTCGCTCCCGGCGCCGGCCGCGACCACCGCGGCGACCTCGCGCAGCTTGGTGTTGGACAGCTGGGAGGCCTCCCGCAGGACGTCCCACGCCTGGTCCGAGGAGCAGGCGTGGGCGGCCATCAGGACCCCGCGCGCCTGGTCGATGACCGGGCGGGTCAGGATCGCCTGCCGCAGCTGCTCGACCTCCGTGCGCAGCCGGTCCAGCTGCTGGGTGCGCTCCAGGACCAGCAGGGACGGCACGGCCTCCCGGCGCGTCCCGGGGCCGTGCAACGGGTCGTCGGGATCCAGACCGGCGGTCGCGAGGACCCGGCGCGGCTGCTCGCCCCAGCCGGTCGCCGACACCTGTACGCGACGGCCGCGGGCGTAGGTGTCGAGTACTTCCAGGAACTGCAGCCCCGTCGTGTCCATGAAGCCGACACCGGCCATGTCCAGGTGCACCCGACCGGTGCCCTCCGGCAGCCGGGCCAGGGTCCTGGCCAGGATCTCCGCACAGCCGTGGACCAGATCGCCGCGGGCGGCGAGCACGGCCCTGCCCCTCTCCACGTCGCTGTCGATGGTCAGGGTGTCGAGCCGCCCTGCGAGCGAAGAGTGTGTCGCTGAGCTCATGTCCGCCTCGCTGCTCCCCACAGTCGTCACGACGTTGAGTCACCGATCCCCGCCGGATCCGGCCCCGGCCCGGGGTGTGGTGGAGCGGCATCCGTCGGTGCTGGGATGCGCCTGCCCGGCCCTTCGGGGAGTACACCCGGACGGCCGGGGCGTGACGGGCGCACTCCGCGGGTAAACGCGGTCTCGTGCAGGTCTTGACAGGAGACGTTTCGGGAGGGGAGACGTATCGGAAGGGACAGGGTCGAGTCAGCAATGGGGAGTCGGTGTGAGGATCCGGTACCGGGCGCCACGGCGGCGCCGACCCGCGGTGTGCGGGGCCGCGGTGACCCCGCTGTGAACGCCGTGACGGAAGCCGCGGATCCGTTCGTGCATCCCGCGCTCTTCTACCGCGACGAACAGGAGTACCTGGCCGCGGTGGTGCCGTTCGTCAACGAGGCGCTCACCGCCGGGGAACCGGTGGCCGTGGCCGTGCCCACCGAGAACCTGCGGCTGCTGAAGGCGGAGGTCGGCGCCGAGAAGGCCGTACGGTTCCTCGACATGCGGGAGGCCGGGCGCAACCCCGGCCGGATCATCCCGGGAGTGCTGCGCGCCTTCGCCGACGCCCAGCCGGCCGGCACCCGGGTGCGGATCGTCGGCGAACCGGTCTGGGCCGGCCGCTCGGCCGCCGAGTACCCCGCGTGCGTCCAGCACGAGGCGCTGATCAACGCCGCCTTCCGGGGCCGCACGGTCACCATCCTGTGCCCCTACGACACCCGCCGCCTCGACCCGCAGGCCGTCGCCGACGCGTACGCCACCCACCCCGTGGTCGTCGACGCCGGCTCAGGGCGGCAGGAGACGAGCGGACATTACGACTTCGAGGGCGTGCACGCCCGCTACAACGCCCCGCTGCCCCCGGCCCCGGACGTGGCCGCGCACGCCTTCGTCGCCGACGTGCTCGGCGAGATCCGGCACTTCGCGTCCGACGCGGCCGAGCGGTTCGGGCTCGTACGGCCCCGGCTCGACGACCTGGCGCTGGCCGTCGCCGAACTGACCACCAACAGCGTGGTGCACGGCGGCGGTTCGGGCCTGCTGCGGGTGTGGGCCGAGGACGGGCACGTGGTGTGCGAGGTCCGCGACCAGGGGCGCCTCACCGACCTGCTGGCCGGCCGCCGGCCGCCCTCCCGGGACCGTCAGGGCGGCCGGGGCCTGCTCATGGTCAACCTCGTCGCCGACCTGGTGCGGACGCACACCGGGCCGGACGGCACGGCCGTCCGCTGCTGGTTCGCCCTCTGACCGGCCGCGTCCCGCACGCGTCCGACTGATGGCCGGCCGGCGGTGACGGCAGTCGGCCGTGATGGCCGAACTGCGCCGGTCCTCGCGGCCGTGGTCCCCCTTTGACCTGCGAGTTCGTTTCGCCGTACGCCCCTGTGGGCAAGGTTCGGGCAGCGTGGCCCGGTCAAGGCCTCGGGTGGGGGGAGCGCGGCGGTGCCCGACCATGTGCGCACGGCGGACGGACGACGGTTACGGGTGGAGGTCTCCGGGGATCCGCACGGACGCCCCGTGTTCCTCCTGCACGGCATGCCGGGCAGCCGCGTGGGGCCCAAACCCCGCTCGATGTTCCTCCACCAGCGCGGTGCCCGTCTCATCAGCTACGACCGTCCCGGATACGGCGGTTCGGACCGGATGCCGCGCCGCCGGGTGGCGGACGTGGCCCAGGACGTCGCCGATGTCGCCGACGCCCTGGAACTGGACCGGTTCGCGGTGGCCGGCCGGTCCGCCGGCGCCCCGCACGCCCTGGCCTGCGCCGCGCTGCTGCCCGACCGGGTCACCCGGGCGGCGGCGATGGTGGGCTGGGCACCGCGCGACGCCGAGGGCCTGGACTGGTACGCGGGGATGGCGCCGTCCAACGTCGCCGCCCTGAGCACGGCCGCCAGCGACCCCGAGCGGTTCGCCGCCGGGATCATCCCGCGCTCCGCCGCCATCCGCAGCAACCCGGCGCGGCTGCTGGAGGAACTGCGCGAGGACCTCACCGCCGACGACCGGCTCATCGTCTCGGACAACACCATCCGCTCGATGCTGCTGCGCAACTACCGTGAGGCACTGCGCACTTCGCCGTACGGCTGGATCGACGACGCCCTCGCCCTCACCGCCTCCTGGGGCTTCGACCCGGCGCGGATCAAGGTGCCGGTGCTGCTGTGGCACGGCAAGGACGACGTCTTCTCCCCGGCCTCGCACGCCTCCTGGCTCGCCGACCGCATCCCGCGCGCCACGGCCGTCCTGGAACCCACCTCGGCCCACTTCGCCGCCCTGCGCGCCCTGCCCGCCGTACTGGACTGGCTCCTCACCGACGCCCGGACGGGTTGACGGGCGGGTTGCCCCCGCGGGCGCGTGTCCGCGGCGGAGTGCTGCCGGGCGGCCGGGTCGACCGTGCGCGCTGGGATCACACGGAGAGGGGCTCCAGGTCCCGGTAGATCCGCCGTTCGCGGCCGGCCAGCAGGGTGATGCCGTTGTCCTCGCCGAGGAGCAGGCGCAGTTCCGCCATCGCCTCCTCCCGCAGGGCGCGGGCCTCGCCGTCCCGGCCCAGGGCCCGCAGGGTGAGCCCCAGGTTGGTGACGACGGCGAGCGTTTCGGGGTGGTGGCCGCCGAGGGCCTCGCGCAGGACCGGCAGCGCCGCCTCGTCGCGTTCCCGTGCCTCCTCGTAACGGCCCTGGTCGTAGAGGACGTTGGCGTAGTTCACGCTGCAGAACACCGCGTGCGGATGGTGCTCGCCCAGCACCTCCGCCATACGGGGCAGCACCTTCAGGAACACCGCCTCCGCCTCGTCCAGGTCCCGGCAGCCCCAGTGGAAGATCCCCAGGTTGTTCAGGGCGGCCTGGGTGTACGGGTGCGCCTCGCCCGGCACCTTCATGTACTCGGCGAGCACCTCCCTGGCCACCTCGCGGGCCCGGTCCCGTTCGTCGGCCGCGAACAGGTCGGCCGCCAGGTTCAGGTCGCAGGCCAGCGAGTCCGGCGTGGGGGCCGAGTACTGGTCCTTGTACTGCTTGCGGGTCGCCTCGGTCAGCCGGCGGGCGTCCTCCAGCTGGCCGTTGCGGCGCAGCGACACCGCCAGGGACTTGGCGCAGCGCAGGGTGCCGGGGAACTCCCTGGTCAGGATCCGTTTGTGAGCCGCGTAGGTGCGGGAGAGGATCGACACCGACTCCGCGTACCGCCCTACCTCCCGCAGGTCCCGGCCGAGGCGTTCGGCCGAGGCCAGCGTGTACGGGTGGTCGGGGCCGAGGACGGCCATGCGGCGGTCGAGCGTGTCCTGGTCGATGCCGCGGGCCTCGCCGTAGTTGCCCACCATCCGCAGGGCCAGGGCGAGGTTGTTGGCCGCGCTCAGGGTGCGCCGGTGCGACTCGTGGAAGATCTCGCTGAAGCCGGTGTGCGCCTCCTTGGCCAGCTCGACCGCCTTCGTGTACTCGCCGAGCGCCGCCAGGTCGCTGGAGAGCCCGGACATGGTGGCGTAGGTGTGCGGATGCTGCTCGCCCAGTTCCCGGCGCTGGCGCTCCAGCAGGTCCTCGCCGATCTCCCGGGCCTCCACGTAACGCCCCTGGGAACGCAGCACGTTGGCCAGGTGGAAGCGCAGGTAGAGGTAGTACACGTCGTCCTCCCCCAGCACCGGCTTCCAGTGCTGGAGCAGGTCCTCCGCGAGGCGCCGCGCGGCCAGGAAGTCACCGCGCTTCCACTGGTAGCGGACGCGGTCGATGAGCAGTCGGCGGGTGTCGGCCTCACGGCAGTTGCGGGCGTCGGAGGCGGCCAGGTGGGGCCAGATGACGGCGAAGCGGGGCCAGGTGCTCGGATCGTCTATGGGCTCGTCGCCGTCGGGCCGGGTGCCCGCCAGGACGGTGTGCACGACGTGCCGCGCCTCCTGCTGCTTCTCCTCGGGCATCTGGGAGCGGATCACCGCCTGCACCAGCCGGTGCACCTGGAGGCTGTTGGTCTTCTGGTCGACCTTGGCGAGCGCGAACCGGCCGATCTCGCGGATGATCCGGCCGAGCAGCAGACTCTCCTGGAGCGAGGGGTCGTACGGCTTGAGTGCCGCGATCATCTCCTTGCTGTACAGCAGTTGCTGGGAGATCGGCTCGGGCGCGAGGAAGGCGCACAGCTGGAGCAGCCGTACCGCCGCCGGTGAGCGTTTCTCCAGCTGCTCGATCGAGACGTTCCAGGTCGCCGCGACCGTACGCGGGTAGTCGGGCGGCTGGTTGAGGTCCAGGACCTCGGTGGTCTGCCGGGCCAGCTGGCGCAGATAGTCCTCGATCGGGGTGGCGGTCTCGGCCAGCCAGGCCGCCGCCTGTTCGACGGCCAGCGGCAGGTCGCCGACGGCCTCCGCCACCCGGTCGGCGTCCTCGGCCGACAGGCCGCCCTCGCGGCGCCGGGTCAGGTGCTCGATGCTCTCCTGGCGTTCGAACACGTCGATCTGCTGGGACGCCCCGTGCTGGGACCAGGCCTGGTTGCGGGAGGTGACGAGGATGTGGCCGCCGTCCCCGGTGGGGAAGTAGCGGGCCAGCTCCGCGGGGTCGCCCGCGTTGTCGAAGACCAGGATCCAGCGCTTGGTCGGTAACCCCCTGGACAGCCGCTGCACGGCCTCCTGGCTGGCCTTCGTCATGTCCTCCTCGGTGCCCGTCGCGCCTATCAGCGGGGCTAGTTCGGCGAGCGAGGCCACCACGTCGTCGATGTGCTCGGCGGACATCCACCAGACCAGGTCGTAGTCGGCCATGAACCGGTGCACGTACTCGATGGCGAGCTGCGTCTTGCCCACGCCGCCCAGGCCGAACAGTGCCTGCGGCTGCGGCGGCCCGGACAGCTCGCCGAGCTGGGTGCGGATGCGGTCCATGATCGGGGCCCGGCCGGTGAAGGTCGTGTTGCGCTGGGGCGCGTTCCAGATGCCGGGGGTGATGCCGGGGAAGCGGGGCGCCGACGGGCTGTTCTCCGCCTGCTGCAAGGGGAGTTCCAGTGCCCGCTGGAGCGCGGCCACGCACTCCGCCTCGTCGAGCCGGTGCAGGTCGGTGCACGGTTCCGGGAGCGGGACCTCCTCGACCCGCAGCGGCACCACCGAGCCGCGGGCGCCGTCCGGGGTCCGCTCGCCGAGGGCACGCCAGACGGAGTCGGCGTACCGGGACTCCTGGAAGGTCTTCGACAGCAGGACCACGGTGTGGGCGGTGGTCTCGGCCGGCTCGACCGGACCGGTGGAGATCTCGTGCAGCGTGACCTCGCAGCCCGCCCGCTTGAGCAGGTACTCGACCCAGTCGGCCCACATCCGCTTCTCCGCCGCGTACGCGACGACGACGTCGGCCACGCTGGTCAGCGGCCGGCGCCTGAGGTAGGCGTCCCGGCAGCGCAGCCGGACCGGCTCGGGGATCTGCGGCAGCGAGGTGACCTCGCGGTCGGAGATGACGGCGGTGAGCCGCTCGAAGGCGGACAGCAGCGAGTTGGCGATGCCGCTCTCGTCGCCGACGGTGGCGAGAGTCTCCTCGTAGGCGTAGTAGGGCCGGTACGGGATCTCGACGTTGCCCCAGTAGGCGCTGAGCTCCTCCTGGCTCAGCGGCCGGCCGTCCGCCCCCTTGGGCAGCCCCTCGAACCGCATCCGGGCCAGCGCGCGGCCCGCGTCGACCTTCTCCTTCTCGCCCTCGTCGATGCGCATCGGCACCGGCAGGACCCGTATCCGGCGCGGCCGGTAGCCCTCCTCCACACTGCGGGCGACGACCGCGGCGCCCTCCAGCGCCTGGTCGCTCAGGGTGAAGCAGTCCACCAGGACGTCGGGCATCTCCATGGTGCAGATGTCCGCGTTGTCCGACAGGCCGGTGCGGCTGTCGATCAGGACGTAGTCGTACGTCGCCTTCATGCTGGCCCGCAGGGCCCTGAGGAAGGTGCCGCCGCCCAGGCGTTCGTAGAAGTTGTCCCACTCGAACGAGGTGACCGCCGCCGAGTAGGCCCGGTCCTGGCGGCCCGCGGACAGGAAGTCAAGCGAGCCGCCCTCGGGGAAGTGCAGGTCGAAGCGTTCGGGGCGGATGGACACCGCGTGCTGCTCGACCTGGGCGTAGGACAGGTGCCAGTCGTCGGGGCGCTGGGTTCCGGTGGTCGCGGCCCAGGCGTAGTCCTGGATGATGTTGATGACGCCCGGGGTCGCGGACAGCGCCTTGGGGTCGAGGAACGGGTGGAAGAAGCGGTGCAGGCCCGGCGCCTCCAGGTCCCAGTCGACGGCCAGGACCCGTTTGCCGTTGGCGGCCAGGATCCAGGCGGTGTTGGCCAGTGCCATGGTGCGGCCCGTACCGCCCTTGTAGCTGTAGAAAGTGATGACACGTCCGTCGCGCGGGCCCGTCATGCTTCTCCTCCGTGGTCGGGTCCGCCTTCCGGGTACGGCGGCTGGATGGGGCCCAGCAGACGGGGCCTGGGCACGTGCGGACCCGGCGGCGGATGGGCCTCCGCGTGTTTCAGGTACTGCCGGGTGGTGTGCGCCACGACGGCGGGCAGCACGTCGGTGAACGCCTTGAGCGTGGGGACGCCGTTGACCGCGGTACGGCAGTCGGTGCGCCTGCCGCGTTCCAGCAGCAGGGGCAGGGTGCGCTCGAACTCCATGGTCAGGCGCTGGCCCTCGTCGCCGTGGCACTGGAGGTCGGCGCGGTTCCAGGGGACGACCGCGCTCACCCACGGCTGGGCCTGCGCGTCGAACGCCTTCAGCCTGCGCCGCCGTTCCTCGTCCGTCAGCGTCCACCGGTCCACGAGCAGGATGCGCGGGCGGCCCGTCTTGCCGCCCTCCTCGTCGGCGCCGGCGGAGTGCGGGCCCTCGGTGTCCTCGTCGTCGAAGGAGGAGACCGTGGGCCGGTAGTCCAGCGAGCGGATCAGTTCCTCCGCCAGCGCGGGCAGCGGGCGCGTCGACTCGGAGTGGTACGGGTTCCAGTCCAGCGGGTCCTCGCCGTACGGGCGCGGGTCCCGGTCCTCGGGCACGCTGTCGAGGGTGGGCGCGGCCACCGTCAGATGGATGTGCCGGGGTTCCTCGCCGCGCGGCCGGAACGCGCTCGGCGTGGACTCGTAGTCGCGCAGCCGGCCGGGCGGCAGCGGTGACTCCTCGGCCACCTGGACGATGCGCTGGGCGAGGGTGAGGACGGTCTCCTCGTACTCGTCGCGCAGTCGGCTGAGTTTGATGAGCCCGTAGAAGCCGTTGGTGGCGTAACGGTCGCCGAAGGTCGTGCGGTCCAGGTGGATGTGGCGTATGGAGTCCGGCAGTTGCTGGAAGTCGACGCGCGTCCACAGGGCCGGGACGATGGCGGACACCTCGCGTCCGCCGGCAGCCTTGGCGTGCAGGAGGCGTTCGTTGAACGCGTACAGTTCCCGGCCGCACATCTCGCTGGTGAAGTAGCGCGGTGACAGCAGCGGTACGAAGACGCGGCAGCGGGCGAGGTTCTCGCTGAGCTTGCGCGGCCAGCCGTCGCCGGAGCCCATCTCCCGGTCAATGAAGCCGACTTCGGCACCGGCGGGCAGGTCGGTCAGCGCCATGATGTGGTTGCACAGGTCCCGGTAGAGCTGGTGCACCCAGTGGTCGGGGTCGCCGCCGCCCGATCCCCACGGCGGGGTGTGGGCGTAGCTGAGGAAGAAATAGGGCTGCCCCTCGGCCGAGGCCTGCCCCCACTCCCCGTCAGGTGTGTCCAACACGCCCCCCTGCGCGTCGATGACCCCGTAGCCGGAGCCACCTGGAACCGGAAGAACAATGTGCCTGACCAGGAGGCCCGGCGGATCGCTTATTTCACGTCATTCCGGAGACGAGATCTGGACAGTTGATCGCGTACGTCGTCGACGGCGGCCCGCATTCCGAACAGCGTGACCGGTCTTCCGGACCATTCCCGCCGCACGAGGAGTTCATCCGGAAGCCGTGCGCCGGCCTCCGCGAAGTCACCGTCGTCCAAGGTCAGGTCCTGGTAGGTGACCCAGTTCCCCTTGTCGCCCAGCACGCAGCGGTACTCCCGCAGGGGTGGTCGCGGGGTCATGCGGTACTCGGCGAGGTGGAAGGCGCTGCACACCTCGAACCCCACCCGGAGCAACAGCACTTGGGCATCGGCGTCGTACAGCTTGGCGAGGGGCGAGCGCTCGCCGAGGTGGCATTGCGGGTCGTGCCCGGCGAGCAACTCGCCCGCCCGGGGGCCGATCGCGGCCAGCGAGGTCTGCGGGTGGGCGCTGCGCACGGCTCCCGGAGTGCTCCGCACACATTCGGCCAGCGCGCCCATCGAGGGGCAGGGAGTGGCGTCCGGCTCGAAGGGGAGCATCGACGCACGGAACTCCTCGGCCTCCTCGGCGCTCAGGTGCGCGACGAGGGCCCGGTGGGCGCGGGAGCTGTCCGAGTTCTCGGGCGTGAAGGCGGGCACGACGAGCGTGCCACGGGGACCGAGCGCGTCGAGCAGCGCGTCGCGGACCTGGGTGGGGGAGAGGCGGGTGCCGCTCAGGGAGGCGTGGACCATGAGGGGGGCTTCGGGGCGCAGGGGTAACCCGGCCAGGAGAGCGCCCAGTTGCTCGTCGCCCGGGGGGTCGGGCGGGAAGGGGTCGCGGCGCCCGGGGTGTGGGCCGGATGGCCGGGTGTCGGGGTGCATGGTGGGTGGTGGGGAGGGGCGTGTGTCGGGGTGGCCGGTGTGCGGTGCCGAGGGGCGGGTGTCGGGGCGCAGGGGTAACTCGGCCGGTTCGGCGGTAAGTTGCTCGCCGCCCGGCGGGTCGGGCGGGAAGGGGCCGCGGCGCCCGGGGTGTGGGTCAGGTGGCCGGGTGTCGGGGTGCATGGTGGGTGGTGGGGAGGGGCGTGTGTCGGGGTGGCCGGTGTGCGGTGCCGAGGGGCGGGTGTCGGGGCGCAGGGGTAACTCGGCCGGTTCGGCGGTCAGTTGCTCGCCGCCCGGCGGGTCGGGCGGGAAGGGGTCGCGGCGCCCGGGGTGTGGGCCGGATGGCCGGGTGTCGGGGTGCCTGGTGGGTGGTGGGGAGGGGCGGTTGTCGGGGCGCAGGGGTAACTCGGGCTGTTCGGCGGTCAGTTGCTGGCCGCTCGGCCGGGCGGTCGGGAGGGAGCCGAGGCGCCTGGGGTGTGGGCCGGACAGCTGGGTGTCTGGGCGGCCTGGGGGCAGTGCGGAGGGGCGCGCGTCGGGGCGGCAGGTGTCCGGTGCCGAGGGAGGGGCGTCGGCGCGGCCGGTGGCCGGGTGGTCGGTGTCTGACCAGGTCGGGGGCCCGGGGTGGCCGTCGGGGAGTCGGTGGCGCGGCGGGTCGGTCGAGGTGGTCGTGGCCGCCGGCTTCGTCACGGCCGCTCCGCGATCGTCGCCCACTCCGCACGCAGCTCCCCGGCCAGTACCTCGCCGCTCTCGGTGAGGTCGCGGCCGGGGAGTTCGGACAGTGAGGTCAGGGCGTGGCCGGCCCGGGCCAGGGCCTGGAGGCCCTGCGGAGTCTCACGGCCCCAGTACGCCACGTCGCCCAGTCCCTCGACGGCCTCCGTGAGCAGCCGGCCGGCCTGGTTGCCCGGCACATGCAGATCGGTCGTCGCGCGCAGGGCGGCCAGCCGGGCCCGGCGCCCCAGACGGGGCAACTCCCTGACGAAGGCGGCGGGTTCGAAGTCGACGGCCACGCCCAGCCCGCCCAGGCCGTCGCCGGCGAGCCGCACCCCGGCCCCGGCGACGAGCGGGGTGACGGCGTCGACCCGCAGGGCGTTGCGGTCGTCGTCCGTCCCCGCCCCCTGCTCCGCCCGCAGCTCGTAGGCGGTCCGCAGCCGCTCGCGGAACGCGCTGAGCCCGGCAGGGTCCAGCGGGTCGGTGACGGGGGCCGGATAGACGGCACGGCGGGGGTCCGCGTCGTCGATGAGAAGCGGCTCGGCTGCCGCCACCTTCAGCACTGTCAACGGCCGCCAGGTGGCGCTGGGTTGGTCGCCCGCGGACAGGCACGTCCCGTCGGCGGTGCGGACGTCGAGACCCCGCGCGCTCACGACCGCCTCCACCCGCCCCGGCGCGGGCAGGGTCAGGGTGCCGAGGGTCGGCAGGTGCAGCTCCCGGTCCGGTTGCTCCCAGGCCAGCCGCAGCGGGGCGTGCGCGTGGACGGCCGCCGCCACGGCGACCCGGGCGAAGCGGGCGGAGGTGATGTGGGCCGCCTCGGCATGACGCAGGGCGGCCCGCAGGTAGGGGTGGGACAGCACCCGGTTGAGGTGCTCCGCGGTGCTCCGGTCCGCGTCCAGCCGGAGCAGGGCCGGCCAGGTCGCGTCCCAGTCGGGGTGCCCGGCCAGCCGCTTGTTGGCGTAGGCGAGGAGCGCCCGGTCCAGCTCCTGGCGGGCGAACCGCAGGGCTTCCGGGTCGAGGACCGCCGGTGAGAGGGCGCGGTCGGTGATCCGTTCGGCGATCCCGTCGACGAGGGCGCGCAGATCGGCGCAGAACACCGAGGGGTTGTCGAACTCGCGTTCGCTGCTGTAGCGGTGGGCGTAGAGGCCGCCACCGCAGGACTCGACCACCGGGCACGCCCGACAGGTCTCCGAGAGCCCGAGCAGGCCGCGCTGCCGCGCCTGGACGCCGGGATGCCGGGCCACCTGCTCGAAGGTGTGCTCGTCGACGTGGTATCCCGTGGCGGGTGCACCGTCGTAGGCCGTCTTGAGCGAGTCCACCTGCTCGAAGGAGCCGTCCGTCTCCACGACCGCCAGGTCGGAGGGGGCCAGCCCCATCGCCTCGGTCAGGCTGGGGCCGCCCCGCAGGGTGCTGAGCACCGAGTCGAAGGTCCGCACCCGCACCTTGCGGCCCTGTTCCGTCCAGCGGTCGAACACGGCGAGCAGCCAGTCGGCGTACGGCGTCGCCGAACCGGAGGAGCCGCGCGGCGGCGGGGTGTCCCAGGTGGAGTGGGGCAGCAGGTAGTCGATCCGGGGCGGTTCGAGGGCCGACAGGCTGTCGTGCACGGCGACGGGGTCGTTCGCCACGTCCACCGTGCAGAGCAGTCCGCCGAACAGGTGCCGGTACTCCTCGGTGCGCAGCAGGTCGATCGCGCGCAGGACGCGGTGATAGCTGCTCCGGTACCTGCGGTCGAGGCGGTGCCGGTCGTTGGCGGCCTGGTCGCCGTCGAGCGAGACGCTCACGAGGACGCCGTACTCCCGGAAGACGTCCAGGTGACGGCGGCTCAGCTGCACGCCGTTGGTGTGGATCTTCAGCTCCAGCTCGGCGATCCCGGCCAGCGCGGAGCTGAACTCGGCGCAGATGGCGCGCAGTCGGGCGGGACCGGCCAGCAGGGGCTCCCCACCGTGCAGGATGACGGTGACGGAGGCCAGGTCGTGCTCGCGCGCGTACGTGGCGAACCGGGCCGCGGTCCGGCGGACCGTGTCCTGGCCGATCACGACCGGGCGGGTCTTCCAGCTCTTGTCCGCGTGCTCGTACACATAGCAGTGGTCGCACGCCAGATCACAGCGACTGTGGATCTTCAGGACGAGTTGCTGGAGTGGGTGGTCCCCCGAGGAAACGGTCACTTAGCACACGCTACCGCGCGCCGTCACCCCCGCACGGCCTGTATCGGCCAATTGGGATACCGCACACCTGTGTTGTGGTATCGGACCGTACTCCGGCGGATCGACCGCGCACGCCGTGGTGAACGGCGGGCGCGGTCGCGGCCGGATGTGCGCCCTACAGCGCCGAGTCGAAGGTCGTGGGACGCCGTCCCGGACCACCCGTGACCCGGTCAGCGGCCTTCGTCGTGGCAGTGGAGTCGATCGCACCCAGCGGGGTGTGCTGCCCCTGGGGGGCGGAACCGGCGGCCGTCGCGCGTTCCGTGACCGTCTGAGCCTTCATCTGTCTGATGTCTCCTTCCGTGGGGACCGGCGTGTCCCCGGCCCAAGGAGACCAGAGGCCCGGTGTCGGAATTCGAACCATGAGACAGAGACAACCCGGTTTTAGGCGGACGATACCTCAGCCGGAGGGCTCCGGAGCATGGCTGGGGGAGGCGTACGCGCCCATACTCGGATGTCCGGGGGAGCCTGATGTCGGGGGTGGGCCATGAGGGTCGGTATTCCGGGGCCGGGAGTCACTTGGAACGACGACGACCTCCCTCCGCTCTTCCGTGTTAACGATCAACTGGCGATCACCCATCAGAGTGAATCGTTCCGTGCCGTCCGGGCCCAGTTGGTCGTCCTGCTGGCCGCCACGACCTCCGCCATGCTGGCCGAACGCCTGGACAGTCATGTCCCGGCGGTCCTGGCCGCGCTGCTGTACGCCCTGACCATCGGCATCGGTCTGCGCACCACGCGCCGCAGGGCCCGCGCACGCTGGCAGGCCCATCGGGCCGTCGCCGAGATGCTGAAGTCCCTGGCGTGGCAGTACATGGTGCACGGGGGCATCTTCCACTCCCAAGTCGCCAACGCCGACGCGCTGTTCGCCGAGCGCGTCGAGGAACGGCTCAGGGAGATGCGCAAGGTGGGCTGGGAGGACTCCAGGAACGGCACCCACACCCGCGGCGAGGGTCAGATCACCGCGGTGATGCGGCAGGTGCGGGCGAAGCCCTTCCCGGTGCGGCGGGACGTCTATCTGCGGGAGCGATTACTGGAGCAGCACGCCTGGTACCGGCGGCGCGCCGCGCAGGCCCACCGCGCCTCCGTGCAGTGGTCGTCGGTGACCGCCGTACTGACCCTGCTGGCGCTGCTCGCCGCCGTGCTCAGGGCGGCCGGGATGCTCGGCGGCTGGGACCTGACCGGAGTGCTCAGCGCGTCCGCGGCGGCCGGCGTGGCCTGGCAGGAGGTGCGCAGGCACCGGCCGCTGACCTACGCGCACTCGCTCGTCGAGCAGGACCTGGAGACCCTGCGGGTCGAGATGAGCACGACCGTGACCGAGGACCGGTGGGCCCTCGCGGTGGCGGAGGCGGAGCGGCTGGTGTCGCCGCAGCACTCGGACTGGCTGGGCCGGTTCGGTGGCTGACAGACCGTCAGGAGCCGTGCGTCAGGGTTCGCGGCGCACGTCCGGGTCCCACAGGACGGTCACCGGGACCCCCGTCCTGCGTGCGTGAGCCACCACGTCACCGGTGCCCCCGAGGCCCCGGGCCGGCCGGCCGTCCCACACGGCGATCAGCCGGTCGCAGTGGTCGACGATCCAGCGGCCCGCCGCCAGGTACGCCTCCTCGTGCGTCGCCTCCCGCGGCAGCTGGACACGGCGCGCACAGGCGCGCAGCAGCCTGCGGTACCCGGCGCGCGCGGCGTCGTCGTCGAGGTGGGCCTCGTAGTCCATGCCCGGGATCACCGCCGTCACCGGGACACCGTTGTCCAGGGCGATGTCCGCGAACAGCTGGTCGGCGCCGGCAGCGAGACAGGTGAGGGCCTCCAGGGTGCCGGCGCCGAGATGTCTGCGCATCTCCGCCCGCACGCCCGGCAGGAGCGGGCCCGGGATGCGGCGGTGCCCGGTCACCCCGATCCGGGTGACGGAGGTGAGAGCCGGTGCGGTCACGGCGGAAGAGGTTCCGGCCTGTCGGGTCGTCGCGGTTCCGCTCGTCACGAGAGAGCCTCCCACAGCCGTCGGAACCTCCACCGTAGCGCCCTCGGCGGGGAGCACACAGGGGCGCACCCGCTCACTCCGGGCTCGCCGGCGGGGAGTTGGGACGCGGGGGTGACCGTATCGACGTCCAGGTCGGCCATCAGGGCCCCGGCGTCCGTCATCGGTGTTCGCCCGGACCGTCGAGAAAAGTACCAGTCGGTTGGTTTCTCTGTTGATCAGGAAGGCAGACTGCTCCCGAGAGCTCGTGACTCAGGCAGGGGTGGGACGCATGGTCAGGCAGGAGCGCGCGGAGGTCACCCGGTCGGCCATCCTCGACGGGGCGGCCCGCGTCTTCGCCGCCGAGGGGTACCACGGGACGTCGCTCGGGGACATCGTGAAGGAGGCCGGGGTGACCAAGGGGGCGCTGTACTTCCACTTCGGTTCCAAGGAGGAGCTCGCCCAGGCCCTCGTCGACGAGCAGTTCGCCGCCCTGGAACCGGTCACGGACACCACGAGGCCCGGCGTGCAGACCGTCATCGACATCGTGCACTCCATGGCCCGGCGGCTGGTGGCCGACGTCCGGGTGCGGGCCGGCATCCGGCTGGTCATCGACCGGAGCTCCAGGGCCGGCCTCGCCGGCGCGCCGTACGCCCGGTGGATCGAGCTCATCCGGGAGTGCCTCGTCCAGGCCCAGCAGCGCGGGGACGTCAAGGCGGACCTCGACCCCGGACGGGTGGCCCGGCTGATCGTCGGCTCCTGGACCGGAGTGCAGCTCAGCAGCCAGGTCCTCAGCGGCCGCGCCGACCTGACCGAGGAGACCACCCTGATGTGGGAGATGCTGCTGCCGAGCATCGTGCCGCCGCGGCGGCTGGAGCGGTTCCACCCCGAGGGCACGGCCCGGGTGCCCGAGATGGTCTGACGGGGCCTCACCGTCACCGGCCCCGTCGCCGGCAAGGCCGTCTCCGGCGGGGGGAGTCGCGTCTCAGGTGGCCAGGGGGTCGAGCGACAGCGGCTCGATGCGGCCCTCCAGCATGTACCCGAGCCCCTGTACGGCGCAGACGTCGGGCCGCTCGGCGATGTGCACCGGCATCCCGGTGGCGTGCCGCAGCATCTGGTCGAGCCCCGGCAGCAGCGCGGAGCCGCCGACCATCATGATGCCGCGGTCGGCGAGGTCGGCCACCAGGTCGGGCGGGCAGTTGCGCAGCACCCGGCCGATGCCGTCGAGCACGGCGGTCAGCGGCGTCTCGATCGCGTCCCGTACGGCGGCGGTGTCGACCTGCACGGAACGGGCCAGCCCGGTGGCGACGTCCCGGCCGTGGATCTCGGTGGAGGCGGGGCCCTGCGGGGTGAGGCCGTTGCCGGAGAGGGCCAGCTGCAAGGGTCGTACGGACTGGCTGGGCAGCATCAGCTCGTGCTCGTGGCGCAGGTGCTGGACGATCGCGTGGTCCACGGCCTCGCCGCCGACCGGGATGCGCTCGGCGGTCACGATCGACCCGAGGGAGAGCACGGCGACCTGGGTGGCGGCGGCCCCGCACACCATGATCATGGTGGCCTCGGGCCGCTCGACGGGAAGTCCGCAGCCCACGGCGGCGGCGATGAGGGTGTCCACGAGCTCCACACGCCGTGCCCCGAGCCCGACGAGGGTCTCGATCGCCGCGCGCTGGGCCAGCGGGTCGGCGTCGTGCGGGGTGCAGGCGGCGGCCCGCAGCCGGGGCTTGCGGCGCAGGTTGCGGCGGATCCTGTCGCCCAGCAGATGGCGCAGCATGCGCTGGGCCATCTCGATGTCGACGACGGTGCCGCCGGAGACGGGCCGGACGACACGGATGTAGTCGGGGGTGCGGCCCGTCATCTTCTCGGCGAACTCACCGACCGCGATCAGCGCGCCGGTGCGGGTGTTCACGGCGGCGGCCGACGGCTGGTCGACGACGAGCCCGGCCCCCTTCACGTACACCCGCGTCCGCGCCGCGCCCAGGTCGACGGCGAAGTGGCAGCGGCGCAGCTGCTCCAGACTGGCGGTCATGGCAGGTCCTCCCGAGAGCACAGACCGTGGGGCCGCGCCGGGTGGCGGGGCTTAGTGGCATCGTGCGCGGGCGAGGGAGGGGGCGCCTTTATTAGAGGGCCGGGCGGGGCGCGGCTGAATGGGGGGTTTTGTCGCTTATGACCTAAATAAGTTCCCCGTAAGGTGGCGTGAGGCGGGGTCACAGGTGCCGTGGGCGGCCGCTTTCCCCGAACGGTGCGACCACCCCGAGCTCCACCAGGTCCTGCGGCCGGATCCGCAGCTGGTCCGCCGTCGACTCGACCTCCTCCGGACCGCGCTTCAGGATCGCCGCCGCCAGTTCCGGTGCGATCACCGAGAAGTAGCTGTCCGGTGTCGCGTACGTGGCTCCGGGCGCCGCCAGGGCCAGGGCGCCGCCGGAGCCGCCCTCGCCGATGAGCAGGGTGGTGATCGGGGTGCGGACGGAGGCGACCGCGGCGAACAGGTCGGCGATGGCCGCGCCCGCGCCCTGGCGTTCGGCCTCCGCGTCGTTGGCCGCGCCCGGGGTGTCCACCAGCGTGAGCACCGGGATGCCGAGACGGTCCGCGAGGCGGATGAGGCGGGCGGCGGTGCGATAGCCCGCGGGGCGGGTCGCCGTGCCGGTCTGGGCGGCATAGGCGATGGTGCGGCCCGCGTGCTCGCCGAAGCCGCACAGCATGCCCGGGTCGGTGCCGCCGCAGCGGTCGCCGGACACCGCCTCGCGGCGGGTGAAGTAGGCGTCCAGGTACGCCTTCGCCCTGGGCCGTTCGGGGGAACGGGCACGGCGGACCGCGTCCCATCCGGTGGCGGGCAGCCCGGTCGCACCGAGCGGGGCCGGGACGGGAGCGGGTGCGGGTTCGGTGGACCGGCCGTCGCCGGATCCGGTCGACGGGCGGGCCAGCAGGCGCAGCCACCTCCCCAGCGTCTCCCGCAGCTCCTGCGGCCGTACGACCGCGTCCGCCGCGCCCGCCGCCACCTGCGCCTGTGCCGAGTACGCCGACGGATCCGCGTCCGGCGGGCGGACCCGGGAACCCGCGAAGCCGACCTGGGCCCCCGGCAGGGCGAGGATCACGTCGGCGCCCGCGCCCAGGGTGGCCCAGCCGCCGCCCGTGGTGGGGTCGCGCAGGACCGCGATCTGGGGCAGGCCCGCCGCCCGCGTCAGGGCCGACTCGCGTGCCACGCGCTGGAGTTGGGACAGGGCGAGCATGCCCTCCTGCATACGACTGCCACCCGTGGCCACCAACGGCACGACGGGGAGGCGGTGTTCGCGGGCGTACCGGTACGCCGCCTCCAGCCGGTCGCCGGTGCGTTCGCCCAGCGAGCCGCCGAGGAAGCCGAACTCGAAGGCGATCAGGACGGCTCGGGTGCCCTCCACGTGTGCGGTGCCGCAGATGACCGACTCCTGCTCGCCGGTGCGCTCGGCGGCGCGGGCGCGCGAGGCGTCGTAGCCCTCCCAGGCGAGCGGCCCGTCGGGCTTCGGCCGCCGTTCGGGGTACGGGATCTCGGAGAAGTCGTCGGCGAGCAGCGCGAGCACCTCGCGTGCGGACGGACGCTCAGCCATGCAGCGCCCGCTTCATGATCTTCCCCATGTCGTTGCGGGGGAGGGAGTCGATGTGGTGGACGACCCGGGGGCGCTTGTGGGGTGCCAGTCGGCGGGCCACGTGGTCCGCCAACTCGTCGAGGGAGGGCGGTGACTGGGCGTCCGCCGGAACGATCCACGCCACGATCCGCTCGCCCAGGTCGGGGTCCGGCTCCCCGGTCACCGCCGCCTCCCGCACCCCGGGGTGCTCCAGCAGCGCGTTCTCGATCTCGCCCGCCCCGATTTTGTAACCCCCGCTCTTGATCAGGTCGGTGGCCTTCCGGCCGACGATCCGGACGTATCCGTCCGCGTCCCGCACCGCCATGTCCCCCGTACGGAACCAGCCGTCCGCCGTGAACGCGGCCGCCGTCGCGTCGGGACGGTTGAGGTACTCGGTGAACAGGTTGGGCCCGCGCACCTGGATCTCGCCCACCGTCTCGCCGTCGTACGACGTGATCGGCGACCCGTCCTCCTCCACCAGCCGCAGCTCGACACCCGGCAGCGGTACGCCCACCGTGCCCGCACGCGGCTCGCCGTCCGCGCGCACGCTGGTGTTCATCAGCGTCTCCGTCATGCCGTAGCGCTCGACGACCCGGCGGCCGGTCGCGGCCGTGATGCGCTCGTGGTCGTGCACGGGGAGGGCCGCCGAGCCGGAGACCAGGAGGCGGGCACCGGCCAGCGCCTTCACCAACTCGGGTTCTTCGGCGAGGGTTTCGGCGATGCGGTGGTACATCGTCGGGACACCGAAGAGCATGGTCGCGCCGCCGTTCAGCTCACGGGCCACACCGGCCGTGCTGAAACGGCCGAGGTGGCGGACCGAACCGCCGCGGCGCAGCGGGCCGAGGATGCCCAGGACCAGGCCGTGCACATGGAACAGGGGCAGGCCGTGCACGAGGACGTCCCGCGCGGTCCACTGCCAGGCGTCGGCGAGGGCGTCCAGGGTGGCGGTGACCGCCCTGCGGGGGATCACCGCGCCCTTCGGCGGCCCCGTGGTGCCGGAGGTGTAGACGACCAGGGCCGGGTCCGCGTCTCGCGCCGGGCTCTCGAGGGCGGGGACGGGGGCGCCGGTGCCGTGCACGTCGATGTCCAGGCGTTCCAAGCCGGCGAGCGCGGAGGGGAGTTCGGCACCCGGTGCGGAGAGCAGCAGACCGGGGGCGCTGTCGTTGAGGATGTGCCCGAGCTCCTTCTCGCCGGACTTCGGGTTCAGCGGCACCGCCGCGACACCGGCCTCCAGCGCCGCCACCACGGCCACCGCGGTCTCCAGCTCCGGTGTCGCCCAGACGGCCACGCGGTCGTACCGCGCCAGACGGGTGGCCAGGCCGCCGGCCGCGGCGGCGAGTTGCGCGTAGGTGAGCGAGCGGTCGCCGAACCGCAGGGCGGGACGGTCCGCCGCGATGCCCCTGAGGGCCGGGAAGAGAGAGGTCACGCTTCACAACTCCTGACGTGTTGTCGCCTGTCGGTCCTACCCGAACCCCGGCACGACCATCACCAGCCACACCACCGCGGGCACCACCGCGACCACGATGCCTCCGTAGACCATCAGCTGCCGGAAGAAACGCTCGCGGTCCACGTCCGGCGCCGCGGCCAGCACCAGCGCCCCGTTCGTCGAGAAGGGGCTCACGTCCACGACCGTCGCCGACACCGCAAGCGCCGCCACCATCCCCACCGCGCCGATCTCGCCCTGCGCGAGGAACGGCACGGCCAGCGGGATCAGCGCGCCCATGATCCCCACGGAGGAGGCGAACGCGGAGACGATCGCGCCGATGTAGCACAGCAGTACGGCGGCCAGCAGCGGGACGCCGATGCCGCCGACGCCCTCACCGGCCCACTTGATCGTGCCCATCTCGTCCAGCACACCCACGTAGGTGAGGACTCCGCAGATCAGCAGCACCGTGGTCCAGGCGATCTGTCCGACCGCCGTGCGGCTGTCCTGCGGCCAGGCGGCACTCAGGATCACCGCGAGGGTGATCGACGTGAGCCCGGCGTCGAGGTCGAAGACGAGGACGGCCACGACCAGGGCGACCAGGGCGGTCAGGGTCGCGACGCGGGCGGGGGTGAGGCGGGTGGTGTCGGGGGCGCCGGGGCGGGTGACCACGGCGGTGGCGGTACCGGAGGCGGCCGGGGCGTAGGCGGCTGGAGCGGTGGTGCCCGAGGGGCCGGGGGTGGTGCCGGTGTCCGGTACTTCGCGCCCGTCGGGGGTGTCCCCGGCGGCGCCGGTCTCGGCCGGCGGCACCGCCCCCCGCGCCCACAGCTTCAGCCCGCCGAACAGCACGAACATCACGCCCGCGATGACGAGGTTGACGATGAGGGAGGCCAGGAAGAGGAACACCTCGTTGCCCGGGAGGTGTTCGCGCTCGACGATGCCGTTGACGATCGTCCCGTAGATGCTGATCGGGGAGAAGCCGCCGCCCTGCGCGCCGTGCACCACCATCGCGCCCATCAGCAAGGGGCTGATCCCGTACCGCGCGGCGAAGCTCAGCGCGATCGGCGCGACGATCGCGACCGCGGCCGGGCTGACCGCGCCGATCGCCGTCAGCGCCCCCGTGAGCGCGAACATCACCCACGGGATCAGCGCCACCCTCCCGCGCACCAGCCGGATGGACGCGTGGACCAGCCAGTCCGTGGTGCCGTTGGCCCGCGCGATCGCGAACAGGTAGGTCACGCCGACGAGGACGACGAACAGATCGCCGGGGAAGCCGGCGAAGATGCCGTCCGCGTCGAGGCCGGCGACCAGCTCGCCCACCGCGAAGGCGGCGGCGAAGGCGAGGGCGCCCATGTTGACGGAACGGGTGGTGGCGATGACGAACACCACGACGAGGACGAGGATCGAGATGAGTTCGGGGGACATACGGGCTCCCGTCGTTGGGCCCCGGAGCGGTTGGGTGGGCTGAGCGGCTCACTGGGTGATTGGCTGAATGGTCAATTGGCTGAGCCACTCGGCCAGTGGGTGGTGGCTGGTTAGCGTGGTGCGAGGCGCGCGGAACGTCAAGGGCGCGCGCAGAATTGGCTCAGCCACTTGGCCAATTGACCGCCTATGGGGGTGTTACGGGGTGTTACTCTCCCGACGAACGAGAGGGGGACCCGTGACCGACGCCCTGCGCCCCATGAGCAAACCGCGCCTGTACGAACAGGTGCTGGACCGGCTGCGCCAGTACGTCACCGAGGCCGGGCTGCGGGCCGGCGACCGGCTCCCGCCCGAACGCGATCTGGCCACCCGCCTCGGGGTCAGCCGGGCCTCCGTGAAGCAGGCCATCGTCGTCCTGGAGGTCCAGGGCCTGGTCGAGGCACGGCACGGCGGCGGCACGTATCTCGTCCGCGACAGCCTCGACGTCGAACCCGTCGAGAAGATGGTCGAGCGGCGCCGGCGTCTGCCCGACGTCCTCGAGGCCCGCGAGGCCCTGGAGACCAAGCTCGCCGAACTCGCCGCCGAGCGCCGCACCGACGAGGACCTGGTCGCGATGCGGACCGCGCTCGCGACGATGGCCGGCGAGATCGAGGACGGCGGTCACGGTGTCGAGGGCGACCGGTTGTTCCACGCGGCGGTCACCGCGGCCGCGCACAGCAGCCTGCTCGCGGAGTTCATGCGCTCCATCGCCGACCAGATCGCCGAGAGCCGCACCGAGTCCCTGCGCCAGCCGCACCGCCCCGAGCGCTCCCTCGCCCAGCACCGGGCGATCCTCGACGCGATCGACCTGCGGCGCCCGGGCCAGGCGGCCACGGCGATGCGCCGCCATGTCCGCACGGTGGCGAAGGTACGGCTGCTGGACTGGGAGCCGGAGGACGGCGGGTAACGGGCCCGGGGCGGGGCCGGGAGCCGCTCGCGTCAGCGTCCGGCCGCTGCCAGCAGCGCCTCCACCACCGGCCCCAGGGACCGCGGGTGCAGGAACAGGAAGAGGTTCGGTTCGACCAGTTCCAGTTCCATGACCCGCGGCTGCCCGTCCTCCCCGTCGACGAGGTCCACGCGCGCGTACAGCAGTTCGGGCGCGTCCGGCACGGCGGCCAGGGCGCGTTCGGCGACGGCTACTTCGGCCGGGGTGGGGGTCCAGGGTTCCAGACCCGGGTGGGCGACCTTCTCCGCGTCGAAGGACGTACCGGGAGCGAGGACGGCCCGCTTTCGGCCGGCGTGCAGCAGCCGCCCCCCGAAGAACTGCAGCGCCCGCTCACCGCCCGCGTCGATGCCCCGCATGTACGGCTGCACCATCGCGGTCAGGCCCTC
The DNA here is from genome assembly GCF_029893805.1 of Streptomyces sp. SAI-135. Classification (NCBI taxonomy): domain Bacteria; kingdom Bacillati; phylum Actinomycetota; class Actinomycetes; order Kitasatosporales; family Streptomycetaceae; genus Streptomyces; species Streptomyces sp. SAI-135. Next base: position 3,116,768 of record NZ_JARXYP010000002.1, on the reverse strand, counting down.
CGCGTGCATGCGCTCCAGGTGCCGTACGGCATCCTCGTGCTGCTCCGGCGTGTACCGCGCGGCGTAGCGCGCGCCCGCCCCGGACGTGGGCTTGACGACGTACTCGTGGCCGACGGGCAGGTCGGCCGGGTCGCCGGGCGCGAGATAGCGGGTCGGCACCACCGGCACCCCCGCCTCCGCGAGCTCCCCGAGGTAGCGCTTGTCGGTGTTCCAGCGCACGACCTCCGCCGGATTGGCGAGCCGCGTCGCCTTGCCGCACCGCTCCGCCCACGCCACGAACTCGGCCGCCCGCCAGCTGTAGTCCCAGGTGGACCGGATGACGGCCAGGTCGTAGCCGGCCCAGTCGACGTCGGCGTCGTCCCAGCACACGGCCCGCGCGTCGGCGCCGGCCTCGCGCAGCGCCGCCACCAGCACGGGCAGGTCGGCGTCCTTGTGGGGCTCGGGGCCGGGGTCGTAGGTGACGAGGGCGATTCGGGGCACGGCGGGTTCCTTTCCCTTACGGGTCGACCGGCAGGCTAACCGTGACGGACGCAACCGCCGCAACCGCTTTACCTTCCCCCTCGGTGAAGCCCCACCATCGGGGCGAGGAACGGAGGAGGCCGTATGGAGTGGCTGACGATCGGGGCCTTCGCGCGGGCGTGCCGGCTGACGCCGAAGGCGCTGCGGCTCTACGACGAGCTGGAGCTGCTGCGTCCGGCCCGCGTCGACGCGGTCACGGGCTACCGCTACTACACCCCGGACCAGCTGGAACAGGCCCGGCTGGTGGCCTGGCTGCGGCGGCTCGGCATGCCCTTGGCCCGTATCCGCGCGGTGTGCGGGCTCGCGCCCGAGGCCGCGGCCGTCGAGATCCGGGCGTACTGGGCGCAGGTCGAGGCGGAGACGGCCGTACGGCGGGACCTCGCCGCGTTCCTGGTGCAGGAGCTGACGGCCGCACCGAGGAAGGACACCACCGTGCTCGAACTGCGTTACTGCGCCCACTCGGACCCCGGCCGGGTCCGCCCCGCCAACCAGGACACGGCCCACGCGGGTGCCCGGCTCCTCGCGGTCGCCGACGGCTACGGCCCGGCGGGCGCCCCCGCCAGCAGCGCGGCCGTGGCGGCGCTGCGGTTCCTGGACAGCGCCGAGCTGCCGGCCGGCAACGTCCTCGACCTGCTGGCGGACGCCGTGCACGGGGCGAGCGAGGCGGTGCGGGACGTGGCCGCCGGCACGGACGAGAACGGCACCACGCTGACCGCCCTGCTGTGGACCGGCTCCCGGCTCGCCCTGGTCCACATCGGCGACTCGCGCGCCTATGTGCTGCGCGGTGGGGACCTCTTCCGCATCACCCACGACCACACGGTGGTCCAGTCCCTGGTCGACGAGGGCCGGCTGACCCCGGAGGAGGCGGTCACGCACCCCCGGCGGGCCCTGCTCCTCAAGGCCCTCACCACCGGCACCCCGGACCTCGGACTGCACGACGCCGAACCCGGCGACCGCTATCTCCTGTGCTCCGACGGCCTGTCCGCCGTCGTCCCCGACCCGGCCATCCGCACCCTGCTCACCGCCGCCCCCACCCCCGACACGGCCGTACACGCCCTGGTCGACGCGGCGAACACCGCGGGCGGCCCGGACAACGTCAGCTGCGTGGTGGCGGACGTGGTGGAGGGGACGGCCTGACGCCGGTGGGGAAGCGGTGCCCGGTGATCGGGAGCACCTGAGGCGCTCCCGGCAGCCCGCGGGACGAGGTCAGCGTACGGTCAGGCGTTGCAGCAGCCCCCACGTGAACTCGGCCACCACCTCGCGCCGTGCGCCCGTCTCGTCCGGGGCCGTGAAAGCCAGGCCCCAGCGGGTCGGGGCCGTGCCCTCCAGGGGGCGGGCCGGGGGGAAGGCGCGGGCCGCCTCGTCGACCGTGCATGACCAGGGGGTGAGGTCGGCGAGGGTGCGGAGGGCGGGGCTCCCGGCTCCCGGCGCGCGGATCAGCCACTCGTTCCAGACCGCGCCGGTCGGGGAGAGGAGGACCTCGAAGCGGAGGTCGGGCCAGAGCGGGACCGGCCAGAGCCAGGCCTCGCACTCCAGGTCGCCCACCGCGCGGGTCAGGACGGTCTCCGGGGCACCGAGGACCGAGCGGTACCGGGACGCGGCGGCGCGGGCCCGGGGGGAGCGGACCATCGCCTGCCAGCGCCTGTTGGCCTCCCGCATCTCCGCGATCGACACCCCCAGCGTGTGCCGGGCGTCCTCCACCAGGCCGGGGTTGTGGTCGGCCATGCGGCGCAGCAGGACCAGCTGGAAGTCGTGGACGGTGAAGGGGCTAGCCGGGGGCTTTCCGGAGGGCATGACCCCCATCGTCCCCCACGGCACTGACACCGGGCCTGCGGCCGTCGGGGAGGAAGAGCACCGAGTTGACGTAGCGGGGGCGGCGGAGGAAGGGCAGGACCCGGCGCAGCAGGCCCTGGCCGACGACGTACGAGGCCGTCTCCTGGTGGGCCTCCAGAGGGAAGCCGGACAGCGGGACCCAGGTGGCCCGGGGCAGCACCCAGCCGTCGTAGCCGAGGAGGGCGAGGTAGGTCACCACCGGTGCGATCGGCTGGATCCGGGACTCCAGTTCGACGAAGAGCGCGGGCCGGTCGCGCGTGAGGATTCCGGTGGCCCCGCGCAGGACCGCCAGCTCGCTCCCGTCCACGTCGATCTTGATGAAACCGACGTCCTTCAGGTTCAGTTCGTCCAGCGTGACGCAGCGGACGTCCACCGCCCGGCCGTGGATGTCGCGCCGGACCAGGGAGGACACCCCGCGGTCGCCCTCGTCTCCGGGCGGCAGCCACAGCCGGGCGGTGCCCGGCCGGTCGGCGGCGGCCGCCTGGACGACCTGGACGTTCGCCGGGGCCGCCGCGGTCAGCAGCCGGGCCAGATGGGGGACCGGTTCGACGGTCACCACCCGCCGTGCCCGCCCGGCGAGCCGGCGGGTCCACGGCCCGTACCAGCCACCCACGTCCACCGCCGTCCGGCAGCCCTCCGGGCACAGTTCGGGCAGCCGCGCCAGCTCCGGCTCGAAGCGCGGGTACACGGCCCGGGCGGCCGCCGCGACGAGACGGGTGGGCAGATGGGGGGCCACTCTCGCCGCCCAGGTGCGTGCGGGCACGGTCATGGGGTCATCCCGGGGGTCTGGGGGGAACCCCCGGTACAGCGGCGCAGGAGGTCCTCGTGCTCGTCGTCGGTCACCTGCTCGCCGGAGGCCGGCAGCAGCTGCGGGATGCCGTCGACGATCGGGTAACGGCGGTGCAGCCGGGGGTTGTAGAGGGCCTCGTCCGGCGGTACGAGGTGCAGGGGGCCCTTGTCGAGCGGGCAGGCCAGGATCTGCAGCAGCGGGTCGTCGGGGTTCATGGGGGCGTCAACTCCTTGGCACCGATGGCGGGTTGGGGCGCCGGATCGTGCTTGGGCATGCTCAGCAGCACGCCGACGGCGAGCACCGTGCCCGCGAGCCGCAGCGCGAGCCGCAGCGGGTCGTGGGGCAGGGACTCGCCGAACGAGAGCGTGCCCAGCACCGCGGTGTACAGACAGGTCACCGTCGTGCACACCGGCACGATCAGCGAGGCCCGGCAGCGTTGCAGCGCCGCCTGCGACATCACCAGGCCGAACGCCCCGGTGAACAACAGGAGATACGGATACGGGGAGCCCAGCAGCTCAACCACCGCGCCACCGAGCCCACTTGAGGTCGCGTAGCTCGACACCCCCTTGATCGCGAGCGAGCTGACCCCGTACAGCAGGCCCACCGCCACGCCGTACTCGACGCCGGTCGTCGGCATGCGGTGCCGGTGCCTGGTGCGCCGCTCGGCGGACCCGTACAGCCACACGCCCGCCGCCAGCGACGGCACGCACACCAGCAGGATCAGCTGGTACGGGGCGTCCCGGCTGACCCGGTCCGAGCCCTCCTTCAGGGACAGCACGACCATGAGGAGCGCGGCGAGGATGGCGCCCAGCGCGTACCGCTCCCGGCCGGTGGTCTCCTCGCCCAGCAGCCGCGCCGACAGCAGGACGAGCAGCACCAGACCGGAGACGAAGATGCCCTGCGCCGCCGCGATGGGCAGTGTCCGGTAGACCGCGAGCTGCGCCCCGAACCCGGCCGCCAGCGAGAGCGAACCGCCGATCCAGAGCGGGCTTCTGATCACCAGCCCCAGCAGCCGCAGAGGCTGACGGATCGTCACCTGGGGGAGCGCGGTGAGTGCCCTCTTCTCCAGGACGAATCCGACGCTGTACAGGGTGTTCGCCAACAGGGCCGCCGCCACTCCCCACCACATGGTCCCCGCCCCTCAGGTCTTGCGCGCGTGCAGCAGCAGGATCGACGCGAGCGAGGGTCTGGCGCAGGCCAGCCGGTCCAGTGCGCGCAGCGGACGCGGCACCCCGTGGAAGGGCGCCCCCGCCAGCCGTACGACCTCGAAGCCGGCCGCCGTGACGAACCCGCGCAGCGCACGGGCCGTGTACAGCCGCAGATGCCCCACGACCTCATGGCCCGGCCGTCCGTGGATCGCCCGCAGGCTCACCTCCGAGAACACCGGCTGGACACCGGCCAGCAGCAGTCCGCGGTTGTACCAGGCGGCCAGGTTCGGTGTGGACAGCATGAGATGGCCCCCCGGCCGCAGGATGCGGCGGATCTCGTCGAGTGCGGCGTCGGGGTCGACGAGGTGCTCGACGACCTCGCTGAACAGCACGGCGTCGACGGAGGAATCCTTGAACGGCAGTCCTTCGCCGGTCAGTTCCCCGCGAACGGCGTACGGCAGCCGGGCGCGGGCGCGCCGCAGGGCGTCCTGGGACCAGTCGACGCCGACGATCCGGTGGCCGGTGAGGAGCGGGGCGGCGGTGGCGGCCGCGGTGCCGTCGCCGCAGCCGATGTCCAGGACGGTGCACGGGGCCGTTCCGCCGGCTCCGAGGGCGGCGGCCAGCATGCGGGCCTGGCGCAGGGAGCGGGGCGTACCGGAGGCGACCGGGACGGCCGGGTCCTCGTAGAAGTCCCTGAGGCCGCCGCGGCGCGGGGGCGCGGTGGTGTTCACGGGGCCACCTCCGTGGTGTGCAGGTAGTGCTCGAACAGGTCCCGCAGATGGGCGCCGTCGCCGTGGCCGAGCAGGGCCCGGGACCAGCGCAGGGCGAGGTGCAGCCGGCCCGCGGTGGAGGCGGTCGTGACGGTGAGGCCGCGGGGCATCCTCGCGGGCGCCGAGAACCACACGGCGTGCGCGCGGCCGGCCTCCTCGCCGAAGTCCAGGGGGTACGGGATGCGGCCGATGTTGCTGAGGAGGGTGGTGGAGGTCCAGGGGGGCCGCCGCCCTGCGCAGGCCGCGGGTGAGGGCGGCCCGCCACGCCACCGGGGTGACCGGGGCCGTGAGGAGGCCGGCCCCGTGGCCGAGCTGGGGGCGGGGGAGGGATTTCAGGGCCCGGGTCCGCTCGGCCGTGCGGCGCAGGAACTCGGGCATGCCGGCCGGGTCGTGCGGCAACTCCGAGGGGGAGAAGGGGACTTCGACCAGCCGTGTGCCGTTGCCTATGGGCATGGTCGCGTCCCTGGGACGGTCGTCCACGGGCATCGTGATGCGCAGGGGGCGGGGGGACTGGCCGTGTTCCCGGTTCCAGTGGGCGACCGTCAGGGCGGTGGCGGCCATGAGCTGGTCGTTGACCGTGTAGGGGGAGCCCTTGGGGCGGTGGGGGAGGGGGAGTTCGGTGACGAGGAGGCCGTTGCCGGGGGTGTGCTCGGGTGTGCCCTTCGCTACGCGGGCCGGGCGGGCCCAGTTGGAGGGTGTCTCCGGGCTCTGCGGGGGGTCCGGTGCGCGGGTGGGAGCTGGGGTGGGGGAGTTGTCCTTGCCGCCGTAGATCTCGGCCGCCGTGGCGAGTATGCGGAGGCAGGCGGGGCCGTCCAGGGCTGTGTGGTTGATGGTGAGGAAGAGGACGGTCGCGTTTCGGGTGCGGGGGAGTGGGGGCTGGTCGCGCCCCGCGGCGGAGCCGCTGATCGATACAGCCCCGCGCCCCCAATCAGGTGGGTGCAGGCCGACCATGTCCGATGCCTCGCTGCCTTCCGCCGGGCCCGCTCCCTCCACCACCTCCAGACGGATCGGTGGGGACAGCGAGAGTGGGGGTGCCTCCTCCAGGGCCCTCGTCCTTGCGTCCCGCAACGCGTTCCTCCCCGGCGTCGGAAAGGTCACCACCTCCACATCCGGTTCCGCCGTCAGCTCCCACTCGTAGCGGCGGCGCAACCAACCCCCCTGGGCCTCCCGCATCAGGATCCGGGGGTGGCGGTGCAGGGCCTCCAGGAACGCCTTCCGCAGCCGGGACCGGTCCAGCCGGCCCGGCAGGTGCACCTCGATGTGGACCGTCTCCGGTTCCTCCTCCTGGAGGCAGTGGCGGGAGACCTCGTCCACGACCGGGAACGGGATCCGTGCGGCAGGCGTCATGCCGGTTCGCCCCTTCCCTTTTCCACCTGGACCGGCGGGAGTTGCTGCGTAGGTGCCTCGGAACCGGGAGGTGCCTGCGGTTCCCGGACGCTCACCAGTGCTGCGAACAGTCCGATCAGGGCCAGCAGTTGGGCCGCGTGCCCGAAGCCTCCCTCGCCGGCGCCCACCGGTTCGCCCGCGCCCACCGCCGCGGCGATGCCCGCCCCGGCCAGGGCCGCGAAGGCGATCGGCACCAGCCAGGCATGGCGTCGGGACGCGAGCAGCGCCAGCGCCGGGACCAGCAGTGCGAACCATCCGGCGATCACCACACCGACCAGCGTGAGTGCCACCACCCCGAGCCACACCCCCGGCGCCGGAGGCACCGGCTGGGGTTCGTCCGGGTTGGGGGTGCGCCTGCGCCACAGCACCAGGCCCACCAGCACCGCCAGTGCGACCGCGCTGCCGACCAGCGCGCCGTCGTACGTCGTCGCCGGCTCGTACGACAGCTTCACGGCGCCGCCCGCCCCCGCCGGGATCCGCCAGCCCTGCTGCCAGCCGTCGAGCCGCAGCGGGGTGAGGGACTCGCCGTTCAGCGTGGCCTTCCAGCCGTCGTTGTAGTTCTCGTACGTCGTCAGGTACGAGGCGGCGCCGGACCCGACGGTCACCTCGCGCCGGTCGCCCAGCCAGTCCCGTATCCGCAACTCCCGGTTGAGGGAGGTGGGTTCGGCGATCGTGCCGCGGGTCAGGGTGATGTCGGTCAGCGCGAGCGGCCCGGCGTCCCCGCCCTCGACGGTGTGCTCACCGGCGGCGAGGGACAGGTCGGCGTCCGAGCGGCCCGACCGGCACAGCGTCACGGTGAGCGCACGCCGTTCGGTCAGGTCGCGGATCCGGCCCGACACACCCGTCTCGTACAGCTTCCCGTCGACCGCCAGGACAGGGCCCTTGCCGCACGGCAGGGAGAACGTCCGGCCGGCCTTCGGCTGCGGGGTCCGGTACTGGTCGAGGGCCGGGAGGTACGCCTCCGTGAGTCCCACCGGGAGCTGGAGGTCCTCGTCGGCGACCGGGTTGTGCAAAACCAGCGGGGCCGTCTTGGTGATCGTGATGTCGAGACGGTCGGTGGTGATCGCGGGGAAGCGCACCGCGCCGTTCTCGTCGACCCCGGCGACCGTCGCCCCGTCGGGCGAGGTGATGTCGACCTCGGTGGGACGGGTGGAGAGGCCGCCCGCCGCTGCCAGCACGATCTCGGAGACGGGCTGCTTGCCGTTCCAGCTGAGGTGGACGGTGGGGCGGTCGCCCGCGATCCAGGCGGTCGTGAGGTCGCCGTCGGTGAGGTTGCGGGCCGACAGGCCGGTGCCGAGGCCGGCCGTCGAGTCGGCGGTCGCGGTGATGCGGTTGCGCTGGTCCGGAGCCACCTCGTACAGCAGTCTGTCGAGTGCTTCCCCGGTCACCGGCACCGCGCTCGCCTTCACCGAGTACGTCCCCGAGGACTCGGTGGTGAAGCGGCGGTGCAGGCCGGCCTCGGTGCCGGTCGGGGAGATCCCGGCCGGGTCGGGCACCCGGTGCAGGGAGACGACCTCGGCGGCGGAGTCCGTGCGCTCGGCGTCGGTCGGCAGCCGCAGCAGCCGGGTCACCTGCACGTGCGGCAGGTCGATCTCGGAGAACCCGGCCCCGGCGAGACCGGCTCGCCGCGCGACCGAGTCGACGATGGTGAGCTTCATCCAACCCGTCGCCCCGGGCGGCGCCTTGACGCTCTGCGTCGATCCGTCGGCCCGCAGGAAGCTGGTCCGCGAGCCCCGCTCCGTCTCCACCCGCACCTTGGTCGCCGCCGACCGCACGCTCTCCTGCGGCAACGGCGTGACCTTGAAGGAGGAGGGCATGTCGTACGCGGGATCGGACAGGCCGATGCGCAGCCACTGCCCGTCCGGCGAGCCCGCGACACCCTCCGCCCAGGCGGTGTCCGGGTTGCCGTCGAAGGCATTGACCGGGTCGAACTGCGGCAGGTGGAACAGCCAGTTGCCGTACGAGGACGCCGTCACCGAGCGGGCGCCGCGCAGTTCGGCGACCGTCTGGTGCGTCCGGCCCGTCGTCGGCAGGATCTGGTGCGGTTTCTCACCGGCGTCCTGGGCGGCCCCGGAGGCGTTGCGCTCGTCGCTCGTGTACGTGTACGACGTGTTCGCGTTGACGAGCCCGAAGCGGGTGTCCGCCCGCCGCAGTCCGTCGCCGGCGATCTGGAGCGGCGGGGTGCCGAGACCGGGGTGGTTGTCACCGGTCAGCACCGTGGCCCGGCCCCGCAGTTCGGCCGCGAGCGGCAGCAGTGACTCGGGGCCGCCGGACACCTGGGCGGTGTCGGCGACCGGCAGCAGACCGGCCTGTCCGGGCCGCGGCACGTCCTCGCTCGCCGGACGGTAGATCTCCACCGCCCGCTGCCTCGGGTACAGCCCCTCGATCTGGAGCGGGGTGTCGTGCGCGATCCGCCCGCCCGTCATGAGCGGCCCGAGGCCCGTCACCCGCTCGTAGCCGGACTGTTCGAGGGCCCGCTTGACCACCGAGGACGACACCGCGCCGATCTGGTCCGGGTCGAGGTCGTTGCGGACGACGACGTAGTAGACGCCGGCCCGGCTCAGGTAGTCGGCCAGGCCCGGTATCTCGCCGCCGGTCAGCAGCGCCTGCTCGACCGCGTCCGTGGCCCGCCGGTTGCCGGGGGTGCCGAAGGGGACGTAGTCCCGTTGCGCCCAGCGGGACTCGGCGAGGACGTCGAGCGGCTGGTCGATGGGGGAGCCCCAGGTGTAGATGCCGTGCGCGGTCGCGGGGACGACGAGCGCGCGCGAGTCGGGGGAGTACTTCTCCAGCCAGTCGGCCGTGGTGTGCCAGTACTTCGGCAGCTCCTGGAAGGACCCGGGGTTGAGGATCGAGCCGTTGAGGTACGGCCACAGCAGCCCGGGGAGGATGAGGACGGCCGCGACGAGCGGGGCGTACCGGCGGCCTCTGATCTCTCGCGCCCCGCGGGCCTCGGCGGCCACGCCCACCACATGGGCCAGGCCCAGCACCAGCGCGAGGGCCAGCCCCGGTTGGAACTTGTAGATGTTGCGGAACGGGGCGAGACCGCCGTCCAGCCAGTCCTGCACCACCCCGTGGAAGGGGGCGCCGAACGCGCCGCCGTACCCCGCGAGCAGCACCAGCACGGACGTCAGCGCGGTCAGCACCAGCCACCTGCGCTCCGGCAGGTCCCGCCGCGCCAGGCCCGCGAGTCCGAGCCCGGCCGCGCACGCCGAGCACAGGACCACGATCACCGAGGAGGCCACGCTCCAGCCGGCCGGCAGCCACGCCTCCCCCAGATGCAGATAGGCGACCCAGTTCCCGGCCCCGCGCAGGGCTTCGGTCGCCGACATCGTCTCCGTGGTGGTGCGTGCGCTCTCGACGTAGGGCAGGAAGTTCTCGCCGTAGAAGCCGAGCAGCAGCAGCGGGATCACCCACCAGGCCGTCGCCAGGATGACGCCCGGCACCCACCAGGCGATCAGCTTGCGCTGCCGTGGTCCGGGGGGCCGGGACAGGAGGTACAGCCCGACCGGGAGCAGACAGGCCAGGGTGGAGGCCGCGTTGACCCCGCCCATGAACGGGACGACCAGTGCCGAGCGCAGGGCGGCGATCCGGGCGCTGTACCGCTCGTTCGTCAGGGGCAGCAGCACCCAGGGCAGGAAGGCACCGGGCAGCGCGGCCGCGGAGGTCGAGCCGACGACGATGGTGAAGGTCGGCCACAGCGCGTACGCGACGGCGGCGAGCAGCCGGGACGCCCCCGTGCCCACACGCAACCGCTCGGCCAGCCGCAGCGCCCCCCAGAAGGCCACCGACACGACCACCGACAACCACAGCCGCTCCACCAGCCACACCGGCAACTGGAGGGCGTGGCCCAGCCAGTAGAACGGCAGCATCGGCCACAGATAGCCGACGTACTGGTCCTGGATGCCGCCGAAGGAGCCCTGGTCGTGCCAGAGCTGTCCGAGGTCGGCGAGGAACCGCCCCGGGTCCGTGGTGACGCCCAACTTGGTGTCGAAGGTCTGCCGGCCCGGGTGCACCGCCAGGAACAGCACGAAGACCACGGCCCAGAACCCCAGCAGCCAGCTCCGCGACCGCGGGCCCTCCGGGGGGCCCGACATGATCGCGGTGGTGGGGACGGCTGCCGGTGGAGGGGCCTGGACCGTGGACGTCGTCATGGTGGACACCGCCGGAGGATGAGGAGGAGGTTCCAGGTGGCGACCTCGCGGATGCCGGGAGCCCGTACGACGGTCTCCGCGAGGACGGGCCAGTAGCGGGAGCGCGCCGAGACGACCGTGACGTCGTCCCGGGCGCGCACCTGCCGCAGGGTCGGGCCGATGTGCACGGCGAACAGGTTCTCGCCGAGGGTGTGCTTGGCGGCCTTTCCGGTACGGCGCCGATAGCGGGCGCGGGCCCGCTCGGCACCCAGGTAGTGCCAGGGCGCCCACTCGTGACCGCCCCACGGGGACAGCCAGTTGGTGAACGACACGTAGATCAGCCCGCCGGGCCGGGTCACCCGGACGAGCTCGCTGAGGAAGGTCTCCGGATCGGCGACGTGCTCCAGGACGTTGGAGGAGAAGGTGACGTCGGCCGCCGCGTCCCGCAGGGGCAGCAGATAGCCGTCGGCGATCACGGTGGAGCCGGGCGGTTTCTCCCCCAGTTCGCGCGGGTCGGGCTCGAAGAGGAATGCGTCGGCACCCCGTCTGCGGAACTCCTCGGTGAAGTACCCGCTGCCGCCGCCGACGTCCACGACCGTACGTCCGGCGACGGGACCGTCGTAGGCCTCGACCTGGTCCACGGCGTCGCGGGCGAGCAGCGCGTAGCAGGCCCCGGGGTCGTCCTGCTCGTGCAGGAAGGCCCGGAACAGATGCAGGGAACGTCTGAACGAGGGGTCCTTGAATGTCTGGGGGCGCGGGGCGGTGTCGGCCATGCGGCTACCGCCGCGCAGGCGCGACCAGCCACGACGCACCCGCAGCCGCGTCACGGCCCCCAGCCCCTCACCGCCTCGGCGGCAACAGCCCGGAACTGTCTGACAGTCCGGTGCCAGCGATAACGCGCCGCCCGGTCCCGCGCCGCCTTGCCCATCACTTCCCGGCGATGTCCCGACAGGGCAAGCGTGCACCAGGCGGCGGCGAACGAGGACTCGCCCCGCGCCAGCACGCCGGTCTCCCCGTCCACGACGGAGTCCCGCAGCCCGGGTACGTCGAAGGCGACGGTCGGCGTCTGGCGGGTCGCGGCCTCGGTGACGACCAGGCCCCACCCCTCCACGGCCGAGGGGTGCAGCAGCAGCCACGCCTCGCACAGCAGCCGGTGCTTCTCGGCCTCGGAGACATGGCCGGTGAACTCCACACCGGGGCCGGCGAGTTGTTCCAGCCGGGCGCGCTCGGGTCCGTCGCCGACGATCACCAGCCGGCCTCCGGTCACCGGCCGCACCCGCTCCCACAGTCTCAGCAGCAGGTCGATCCGCTTGTACTCGACGAGCCGGCCCACGGCCACGAAGAGCGGTTCCGGGGAGCGGCGCACCAGGGGTTCGGGCTCCTCGACCCCGTTGTGCACGACCCGGATACGGTCCCGTTCCACCCCGATCGCCCGCAGGGCCTGGGCCGTGGACGGGGACACGGCGACCAGCAGACTCCGGTGCCGGGCCGCCGCACCGGCCAGCGCCCAGTGTTCGAGTCTTCGGCCGATCCGGGCGGCCGGGGCCAGCGGCCCGCCGAACCGCATCTTCCACAGGTCGGTGTGCACGTGGTTGACCAGGCACAGGGTGGGGCCGCGGTGCCACAGGGGCGCGAGGTACGGCATGCCGTTGCAGACCTCGACCAGCAGGTCGGTCTCGCCGACCTGGCGGGCGAAGGCCGTGCGGGCGCGCAGGTAGTGGCCGAACTCGCCGCCCGCCGACACCACGCGGTAGTCCCGGTAGGAGGCCGGGCCGCCGCACAGCAGGGTCACCTGGTGGCCGAGCCGGGTCAGTCCGTCGGCGAGCCGGTCGACGAGGAGCTCGGAGCCGCCGGCGGCCGGGTTGTCGAGGTCACGATGGGCGAGAAAAACGATTCGGCGAGGGGGTGGGGGGAGCGCCGACGTGTGGTGCGGGCTGTGCGGTGAGGGTTGCCGCTGCGACGCCTGGGGGGACGTCCGCAGCGGGTGGGGCACGTGCTGGGGCATGGGTGCTCCAACTCGTCTCAGGGTGCGGAACTCAGCGGTTTTTTTCAGCTGGTTGTGGGGGGACTGAGCGCTTCCTAGGAGTGTGGTGTGGACGGGTTGTGCTCGGGTGGGGTGGCACAGTTTTCGCCCACCCGAACGCCGTGGCTACTCACGTACGTGACAATTTCCGGGCTTATTAGAGCTGACGTCCAGTCACATCGTGAGGACAGGCTGGGGCGTACCGCTCATATCGGTTGACTCGGGGCGCCTGCGTCCCCGTACCACCAAAACGCCCCCCACGGCAGCCAGAACGAATCCAGCCACAGCCGCCCCGATCGGCAACGTCTCGCCCACCGCGCGCAGCTGTCCGCTGTCCCGCTTCGCCAGCCGCACCGCCTCCTTCTGGGTCGCGGTGGTGAACGCGATCTTCCGGCTGTCCAGCAGGACCACGGCGTCCTTCTTCGCGCCGGGTGCCCGCAGGGTGCGCTTCGGGCCGACCTGCGCGTAGACCACCCGGCCGGTGCGCTGGTCGACGACCAGCTCGATGCCGTGGTTGGAGTACCACTCCTCGGCCAGCACCTGCGGCCGGCCGGGTTCGTCCACGATCGTGCCCGGCACGAGCCGTGTCCCGACCTTCGCCGGGGCGACCGTGCCGGTGAACCGGTAACCCGTGTACCCCTGAACCTTCTTCGTACCCTGGTAACGCAAAGTCACCGTCGAACCCAGCGAGTTGTCCCACCACTGGTAGGAGCGTCGCTGCACGTCGAAGGGGAACTTCAGGTAGGCCTCGCCCTCGATGTACGGCTTCTCGCCGCAGCAGTGCACCGGCTTGGTGGTCCTCCGGTCCATGACCCAGCGGTGCGGGACGAACTCCAGGGCGTCGTGCGGGTCGGAGGCTGGCAGCGACTTGTCGGTGTCGACGGTGGTGGTCACGTCCCACACCGCGGCCCGGCCGCTGCGCTCGCTGTCCTCGACGTCGCCGCGCACCCGCTGGGTGACGGTGATCCGCTGCCCGGGAACCGTCTCCAGCTCCTCGGTGTCGAAGACGCTGCCCGTCCCGCGGTAGACGGCGGTCTGGTCGATGTCGATCGGGTTCACGGCCGCTCGCGGTTCCACGTACCACGCGAGCAGGGGCGCCAGTACCAGCAAAAACGTGCCGAGTCCCAGCAGAATCAGGGAGATTGGAGAGGCTGTACGGCGCATCCGGACACTCCTGTGGCGTGAGATGACGGAGTTCGGGCCGCTCTATGGGCCGGAGACCGTAGGCGTCCTGGCACGGGGTGTCAATGTCTTGACGGATTGTCAATCGCCTGTCGACACTGGGTCGACAGGCAGGGTGGGTACCGGGCTTGGATGCTGGGTGGGACGCCGGATCGAGCCGCTCGAGAGAGGCTGCCCCTGCGATGTCCAGACTGCTCGCCGCCGCACTGACCGTCGTGGCCGCCGCACTGCTCGCCCTCGGTGCCGCCCTCGGCATCGTCGCGCTCCTTGAGGCGACGCCCGAGCAGCCCAACACACCCCTGATCACCTACGAGCAGACGGACCAGGGGAGTTGACCGGTGGCCGCCCGTCCGGCAGCCGTGAACAACCGGTCGGCCTGGCATGACGTCCCGCGTCTGAAGGTCCGCCGGTTCGCTGCCATCGCGATGTCCGAGGCCCCCTCGCTCGCGGAGGAGATCCTGCGCGAGATCCGCCGCGAGTACCCCCACCTGCCCGTGGTCCTGGACGAGTCCGGCGAGCCGATGGCCCTGGTCGGCATCCGCCGGGCGATCGAGGTCTTCGTCCAGCACCTGGAGACGGCGGAGGGCCGCCCCACGGTCCCGCCCGGCGTCTTCCAGGAGTTCGGCAGGGGCGAGGGGCTGAACGGCCGCAGCCTGGACTCGCTCCAGGCGATCTACCGCATGGGCGTACGCCTGGCCTGGCGCCGTTTCGCCGACATCGGCCAGCGCGTCGAGATCCCGCCGCCCGCGATGTACGAGCTGGTGGACGCGGGCTACGAGTACCTGGACGGCCTGGTCGACCAGTCGGTCCGGGGTTATGCGGAGGCCGCGGCCCGCCAGGCCGGAGAGCGCCTGCGCCTCCAGCGCCGTCTGATGGAGTTACTCCTCGCCGAACGCCACCGGGGTGATCCGGCGGACGCGCTGACGGAACGCGCGGCCCGCATCGGCTGGCCCCTGCCGAAGAAGGTGGCGGTCGGCGTCCTGCTCCGCCCGGCCCGCGAGGCGGTGCCCCCCGCGGTGGGCCAGAGCGTCCTGCTGGACATGGACTACGAACAGCCCCGCATGGTCGTCCCGGAACCGGACGCGGCGGGCCGCCCCGAACTCCTGCACCGGGCCCTGACCGGCTGGGCCGGCGCGATCGGCCCCCCGGTCCCGTTGGCCGACGCGGCGAAGTCCCTGCGCTGGGCCGAGGCCGCCGTACGCCTGATGGAGCGCGACCTGCTCCCCGCCGGGGACGTGCTCTACTGCACCGAGCACACCGAGGCCCTGGTCCTGCTCCAGCCCGAGGAGCTGATCGACGACCTGGCCCTGCGTTGCCTGGCCCCCCTGCGCCACTGCGGCCCCACCCACGGCCGCCGCCTCGCCGAGACCCTGCTCGCCTGGCTGGAGACCCGCGGCGGGGCCCCGGAGGTCGCGGCCCGCCTCGGCGTCCACCCCCAGACCGTCCGCTACCGCCTCCGCCAGATCCGCGAGCTGTGGGGCGACGAGATCGACGACCCGGACCGCCGCTTCGAACTGGAGCTGGTGCTGCGGGCGCGGCGGTTGCGGGGGGAGCTGGCGTGAGCGACCCGGTGTGACGTGCCGCACACGAAGTGGGTCTTCGTCCTCCTTGCCCATTGCCCGGAGAAACCGCCTGTCGCTAGCCTGTGTTCGTCATGCCGATCGTCTGTTGAAATTTCGAACGCAGACTTCTTAGACGCAAAGGGAGGGGGCCGGTTGTGGGACGCCTCGTACCTGCCGTGACCCGGGCTCTCGACATTCTCGAGCTCTTCCTCGACGGAGACGGGACGCTCTCCGCCCCCGACATCGTGCGCAAGCTCCAGCTGCCGCGCACCACCGTGCACGAGCTGGTGACCACTCTCGCCGCCCGGTCGTACATCGTCCAGGTCCCGGGACAGCCGGGACGCTACCGGCTCGGGGTGCGGCCCTACCAGCTCGGCAGCCGGTACGCCGAGCAGCTGGACCTCGCCGCCGAGGGCCAGCAGGTCGCCCGGTCCGTCGCCGAGACCTGTGACGAGACCGTGCACGTGGCGATCCTGGAGGGCACCGACGTCATCTACATCGCCAAGGTCGACTCGACGCACGCGGTGCGGATGGTGTCGGCCGCCGGCCGGCGGCTGCCCGCGCACTGCACCTCCGTCGGCAAGATGCTCCTCGCCTCCCTTCCCGAGCCGCAGCTCGCCTCCCGGATCCCGGAGGACGGCAAGCTCGTGGCCATGACGCCCAACAGCATCACCGACCCGGCCGCCCTGCGCGAGGCCCTGGACGAGATCCGCCGGCGCGGGGTCGCCGTCGAGAACCGCGAGTCCAACCCGGACGTCTCCTGCGTGGCCGCCCCGGTCCGCGACCGCACCGGGCAGGTCGTCGCCGCGCTCTCCATCTCCGTGCCGATGATCCGCTGGAGCGACGACCGCCGCGGCGAGCTGGAGCAGCTGGCCGCCAAGGGCGCCGCCGAGCTGTCCGAGCGCCTCGGCCACCGGAGCGTGGGATGACCCCGTACGCGCACTACGACGTCGCCGTGCGCGCCGGGGCCACCCTCGGCGAGGGGCCCACCTGGGACGGTGAGCGGCTGCTGTGGATCGACATCCTCGGCGCCCGGCTGCACAGTTTCGACCCCGTCTCCGGCCGCCGCACGGTCCGCGTCCTCGACCAGCACATCGGCGCCGTCAAGCCGCGCGCGGGCGGCGGACTCGTCCTGAACCTGCGGGACGGTGTGGCCCTGCTGGCCCCCGACGACTCCTTCCGCTGGCTCCACCACGAGCCCGTCCCCGGCCGCCGCGCCAACGACGCCGCCGTGGCCCCCGACGGCTCCCTGTGGGCCGGCACCATGCGCTACGACGAGGCCCCGGGCGGCGGCACCCTGTCCCGTGTCACCGGTGACGGCACGCACCGCACGGTCCTCGACGACGTGGCCGTCAGCAACGGCACCGGCTGGAGCCCGGACGGCCGGCTCATGTACTACGTCGACTCGCCGACGCGGCGGATCGACGTCTTCGACCACGAGAACGGGCAGATCTCCGGCCGCCGGACCTTCGTCGCCGTCGAGGACGGCGCCGGGTTCCCCGACGGGCTCACGGTCGACGCCGACGGGTGCGTGTGGGTCGCGCTGTGGGACGGGAGCGCGGTACGGCGGTACACGCCCGACGGCGCGCTCGACCGCGTGCTCACCCTCCCGACCCCGCGCGTCACCGCGTGCGCGTTCGGCGGCCCGGACCTGACCGACCTCTACATCACCACGGCCCGGGTGGGAC
This sequence comes from Streptomyces sp. SAI-135, assembly GCF_029893805.1. Classification (NCBI taxonomy): domain Bacteria; kingdom Bacillati; phylum Actinomycetota; class Actinomycetes; order Kitasatosporales; family Streptomycetaceae; genus Streptomyces; species Streptomyces sp. SAI-135. The sequence continues at coordinate 3,099,737 of NZ_JARXYP010000002.1, read as the reverse complement.
TGAGCTCCCCCCACCCGGTCGCGGGCTCCCTGCTGGTGGTGCCGGGGGCCGGGAAGGGCGTACCGCAACAGCCGTTCGCGGGCTGACTACTCGAGTCCCGCCTTCTTCAACTCCTCGGCGGTGAGCGGCGGTTCGGTCAACGGCGGCTTGAGCGGCCCGGCCAGCGCCGCCAACAGGACGGACGGTCTCAGCAGCACCTCCGCCCGCCGCTCGAGTGAGGTCACGTCCGTCACCCGGCGGGCGATGCGTCCGTTCCCGGTGGCCGTGTGCAGCAGCCGGGACACGTACGCGGCCACGAGCCGGTCCCGACGGGTCGGCCCCTCCCGCGTCGCCCCCGGGTAGAAGACGTCCTGTCCGCCGGCGAGATCCCAGGCTGCCCCGACGGGCCGGGCGACCGCTTTCTGGACCCGGCGGGACAGCCCCGGCGAGCCGAAGCCATGACGCTCCGTCAACTCTCGTAGCAGCAGGGCGCTCTGTGCTCCCACGGCCAGTCCGTGCCCGTAGAGCGGGTTGTACGCCGCGACCGCGTCGCCGAGGACCGTGAAGTGCTCCGGCCAGGCCGGCATCCGCTCGTAGAAGTGACGGCGGTTGACGGTCGTACGGGTGACGGCGACGTCGGACAGCGGTTCAGCTCCGGCGATCAGGTCGCCGATGAGCGGGTGCCGCAGTTTCTCGCGGGCGAACGGAAGGAAGGCGTCCGCGGCGGCGCCCGGTTCGCCGCCGCGGGTGCCGTTGAGGGTCACTATCCAGCGGCCGTCCTCGATGGGCAGCAGAAAGCCCGCCCGGCCGGGGCCGCCGTCCCGCGGGTCGGACTGCACGTTGACCACCGGGAAGCCCTCGCGGGCCGGCTCGGGCGCGAGATAGAGCCGGCTGGCGTACACGAGGCCGGAGTCGATCTCGCGCTGCTCCGGCGCCGGCAACCCCAGACCGGCGAGCCAGCGGGGCGCTCCCGAGCCCCGGCCGGTGGCGTCCACCACCAGACCGGCTGCCATGGTCCGCTCCCGGCCGTCCCGTTCCCGCACCCGGACCCCGGTGACCGCCCGCGCGTCGCCCGTCAGCCCCAGTACCTCCGTGCCCGCGAGCAGCTCGATCCGGTCGTCGGCCAGCACCCGGGCCCGGACCGTGGCGTCCAGCAGGTCGCGGCTCGCCAGGAGCACGTGGTGCGACTCGGGCCAGCGCCGGAACCAGCCGTGCGGCGAGAGGACGACCATGTCCGTGGTGACCGGGGCCCGACGTGCCCCGGCCGCCAGGAGCGCCCGGGTGATGCCCGGCAGCAGCTGCTCCATCGCCCGGGCCCCGCCCGACCAGAGCATGTGGGCGTGCCGGGCCTGCGGAAGCCCCTTGCGGGGCGCGGGCGCCACGGGCAGGTCGTCGCGCTCCACGACGACGACCCGGTCGGCGTGGCCGGCCAGGGCCCGGGCCGCGAGCATGCCGGTGTGCGATCCCCCGAGGACGACAGCGACTGCGGCGGGGGAGGGAGGTTCAGTCATGCGTGGAAACGCTCTCTGCCGGGACGGCCGCGCGGACACGGACCGCCGAGATCTCGTCGGGGCGGCCCAGGGCCTCGGACACGGCCTGGATCTCCTGGAGCAGGTAGGTGGTGTCGGCCTCGCACCGCCCCTCGCCGTCCGGAGCACGCCCGCGGGTCTCGACGGCGCCCACGATCGCCACCGCGGCCGCCAGCTCCTGTGCCCGGCCGGGATCGTGGCCGAGGGCCAGGGCGGCGCCGTAGGCCCGGCGGCGCAGGTCCTCGTCGAGGAAGCGGGACAGGTACAGCAGCGCGTCGCGGATGTAGGTCTCGCGACGGATCAGGCGCATCTCGGCGGTCGCCCGCAGCGCGAGCGGTTCGCGGCCGCCGGCGACGGTCCGCAGCAGCCGGGCGAGGGGTTTCAGGTTCCGGTAGCGACGGCGCACCAGCCAGCGTTCCTGCAGGTACTGCCCGACGTGCGGGACGATGAAGCCGATCGCGACGAAGGTGGCGGCGATGCAGGCGGCCGAGGGCGCGATATTGGTGTTCAGCCAGTCCAGGTCCCGGCCTGTCCAGCGGGCCGCCACGGCGGTGAGCTTGGCCGCGCCGAAGAGCAGGTTCGTCGCATAGCCGATGCCCAGGAACCTCAGGCCCCAGCGCAGCCAACCGTCGAGGCCGTCGGTCCGGATCCAGTTCCACACGAGCCGAGTCGTGATCGAGCAGGCCACAGCGTGCGCCAGGAGGTAGAGCAGGATCTCCTCGCGCATGAACGGCGTGTTCGCGTAGTAGGTGTCCAGGTCCCGGACCCGCTCCACGGGCACGTCGGCGAGCGCGAACAGCACCCACAGTGCGACGACCACGCCCGCGTAGACCGAGACCACCCAGCGGGTCGCGCGCCGCGTCTGCTCCCGGCGGTCGGTGTGGCCGTTGCGCCAGTGCACGACCAGCAGCAGCCAGGACGCGGACAGCGCGGTGAGCAGGGAGTACACCCAGGGTGCCGCGATGTTGGGAACGCCGGTGACGCGGTTGGTCCAGGCGATGGTGCCGGGGGCCGCGAAGACGAAGACCGCGCAGGCGAACAGCAGCAGGCCGCCCACGGCCCGCAGCAACGGGTCCCGCCACAGCTTGAGGATGCTGGGCAGCTTGATCACCAGGGCCGCGGTCAGGACCACGGCAGGCAGCCAGAAGGAGATGTACAGCCCGGTGAAGAACCCACCGGCGCCTTCGGCCAGGGGGAGGCGCGTCACAGTGTCCTGCCTCCGGACCGGCGGTAGCCGAGGGACCGCTGGACGGGGTCGGGAGTGACGCCGCCCCCTCCGGTCGTGTAGGGCCGGAACGCGGCCGCCAGCCGGTGCCCGAAGTCGTCGGCCTCGGCCTCGTCCGCCTCCCGGGAGCCGTTGCGGGCGGCGACGGTCAGGGCGACGGAGTCCCAGCCGGGCCGTCCGGCGAGCGCGTCCGCCGCGGCCGCGTGATGGTGGGCGTGGCCCGCGTGCAGGTGCCACAACTCGTGCCCCAGGATGACCAGTTGCTGCATCTCCTCGGCCCGCTCCTCGACGATCACGAGGTCGAAGTCCCCGAACTCCACCCACAGTCCGGTCACCGCGATCTCGTCGGGGAACCGCTCGAACCGCAGGTCGACGGGCCGGCCGCCGCGGCGCGCGCTCATCTCCTGGCACAGGATCCGGCACAGTTCGGGCACGTCGGCCGGAGGGCGGGGGGCGGCCCGGACCGCCTGGGTGAGACCGGAGACCAGATCGCGCATGGCCGGGGTCGCACGGGTGCGTCGCAGCGCCGAGGCGATCCGGGCCGCACTCCTGCGCGCACCCGCGATGTCCATCCCACCCCCTGAGCTCTCCCGCCGCCGTAGGACGGGCCGTTCGAGACTACGCGCCCTGAACTGTCCCCGTCACGCGATCCGGCGTCCGGTCCTCGTCCCCTGTTCGACCGGTGGACCGGGGCAACGATTTTCCTGCGCGACCCATTGACTGGAAAGCGCTTCCTGCCTACGGTCCCGTTCGAAGTTACGAGCGCAATTCGAGATCTCGAACAGATGGGGCAGGGAATGGGACGACCTGACCTGAGCCGCAGGCGACTTCTCGCCACCGCCGGCGGACTGACCGTCGCCGCCGGCTTCGGCTTCGCGGCCCTCGGCACCGGGGCCGACGCGCTCGCCTCCGGCGCGGACACCCGGGTGCGCTACTGGAACCTCTTCAGCGGCGGCGACGGCGCCAACATGATCACGATGCTGGACGCCTTCCGCAAGGACCGTCCGGACATCGACGTGAAGGACTCCACGCTCCAGTGGGGCAACCCCTTCTACACCAAACTCGCCATGGCGGCCGCGGGCAACCGCGCCCCCGACCTCGGCGTCATGCACATGGGCCGGGTCACCGGCTTCTCACCGGGCCGCCTCCTCGACCCGTGGGACGTCGACCTGCTCGCCCGGTACGGCGTACGGGAGCAGGACTACAACCCCGCCCTGTGGAAGCGCGGCGTCATCGACGGCAAGCTCTACGCCCTCCCCCTCGACATCCACGTCCAGCTCTGCTTCTACCGCAAGGACGTGCTCAAGAAGGCGGGCCTGCTCGGCGACGACGGCCGGATGGTCCCGGTCACCTCCACCGACGAGTGGTTCGACGTCCTCAAGCAGGCCAAGTCCGCCCAGAAGAAGGGCCTCCAGACGATCGGCCTGTGGACCAACGACCAGAACTTCCAGTGGTGGTTCTTCGTCGCCTTCTACACCCAGCTCGGCGGCCGGTGGTTCGACGCCGACAACACCGAGGTCCTCTTCGACCCCGACAAGGCCACCCGGGTACTGGAGTTCCTCCGCCGCCACGTCACCGACGGGTACGTCATCCCCGGCGCCCCCACCGGCGAGCAGTTCATCAACGGCGCCCCCTTCACCTGGGAGGGCAACTGGTCCGTGCCGGTCTTCTCCGGCGCCGGGCTGGACTACGGCGCGACCCCGCTGCCGCCCGTCTTCGGCAAGCAGGCCACCCACGCCGAGTCGCACGCCTTCGTCCTGCCCCACCAGGCGGGCCGCGGCGGCGCCGCCGACGAGGGCGCCCACGAACTCGCCGCGTACGTCGTCACCCACGCCCTCCAGTGGGCGGCCGGCGGTCACATCCCCGCCTGGACGCCGACCCTCTCCACCGAGGCGTACGAGAAGCTCACCCCGCAGAACGAGTACGTCAGTGCCATGAACCACCAGGCCACCGAACCGAAGGTGTGGTTCGCGGGCTCCACCGGCGTGCTCGCCCAGGACCTCGGCCCGGTCGTCGTCTCCTCCACGATGGGCTCCGCCAAGCCGGCGTCGGTCGCGCGGACCATGAAGGAACACCTCACCAAGCTCCTCGCCTCGAAGAACCCGATGGACGGCAGGACCGCCGCGCAGGGAGGTGCGGTCGCATGACGACCAGCGCTCACATGACGACCGGAGCCGTCGCCGCACCGGCCCGCGCCAGGACCGCGACCGCCGTCGCCACGGTCCGCCGCAAGCAGGGCTTCCAGCACGGGGGTTGGTTCGTCGCCCCGTTCCTGGCGCTCTTCGCGCTGTTCGTGGTCTGGCCGCTGCTGCGCGGTGTCTGGCTCAGCTTCACCGACGCCAACATCTCCGGCGAGGGCGCGAGCTTCGTCGGCCTCGACAACTACCGCGAGGCCCTGCGCGACCAGGCGCTGTGGGACGCGCTCGGCCACAGCGCGTACTTCACGCTGCTGGTCGTCCCCTGCATCACGGTCCTCGCCTTCCTGCTGGCGATGCTCGCCCACAACATCGAGCGCGGGAAGTGGCTGTGGCGGCTGTGCTTCTTCGTGCCGTTCCTGCTGCCCTCGACGGTGGCCGCCAACATGTTCCAGTGGCTGTTCACCCAGGGCATCGGCCTGGTCAACGAGACCTTCGGGCTCGACACGCCCTGGCTGACCGACAAGTCGTACGCGATGCTCGCCATCGTCATCGAGACGCTGTGGTGGACCGTCGGCTTCAGCTTCCTGCTCTACCTCGCCGCCCTCCAGGGCATCCCGGACCACCTCTACGAGGCGGCGAAGCTGGACGGCGCGAACGCCTGGCACCGCATGGTCCACATCACGCTGCCGATGCTGCGCCACATCACCGGGCTGGTGATCGCGCTCCAGATCCTCGCCTCGCTGCAACTCTTCGACCAGGCCGTCGTGATGATGGACTTCGGGCCCGGACCGGAGCTCAGCACCCGCTCCTTCGTGCAGTACACCCTCGAACAGGGCTTCACCAGCTACCGCGTGGGCTACGCCTCCGCGATGTCCATCATCTTCTTCGTGATCATCGCAGTCGTCGCCCTGACCCGGATGCGGCTGCTGCGCAACCGTGAGGAGAGCGGCCGATGACCACCGCCGTACAGGTCCGCAAGAGTCCCCGCAAGCCCTGGACGCCCGGCCAGATCGTCCTCACGCTGCTCGGTGTCGCCGTCTCCGCCGTCTTCGTCGCACCGATCGCGGCCGCGCTGTTCACCTCGCTCAAGTCCGAGGCGGAGGCGGCCGAGATCCCGCCGCACTGGCTGCCGGAGGTCTGGACGGTCCAGGCGTGGAAGGCGCTGTGGGAGACCGGCAACATCACCAACTGGTTCATCAACTCGCTGGTGGTGTCGGTCTGCGTCACCTCCGTCGTGCTGACGGTCAGCGCGCTCGCCGGATACGGCTTCTCCCGCACCGAGTTCCGCGGCAAGAGCGTGCTCATGGGCATCGTGATGTCGGGCCTGATGATCTCCCCGGCCGTCCTCGGCGTCCCCCTCTTCACCACGGTCCAGCAGTTGGGGATGGTCGACACGTACTGGGGCATGATCCTTCCCCAGTGCGCTCCGGCCGCGATGGTCTACATCCTCTACAAGTTCTTCCAGGGCGTGCCGCGCGAGTTGGAGGAGGCCGCGTTCATCGACGGCGCGGGCCGCTGGCGGGTCTTCTTCACGATCGTGGTCCCCCTCGCCCGGCCCTCCCTGGCGGCGGTCGGCATCTTCACCTTCATCGCCTCCTGGAACAACTTCCTGTGGCCCTACATGGTGACCAACAACCCCGACCTGATGACCATGCCGAACGGCATCGCGACCGTCATGAACTCCTACGGCATCCAGTGGGCCCAGCTCATGGCCGGCGGCCTGATGGCTGGCCTCCCGCTGATCGTCGTCTTCGTCTTCTTCCAACGCCAGATCGTCGCGGGCGTGGCCCACACGGGCCTGGCGGGCCAGTGACCCGACAGCACGGAAACGGACGACCGCGTCACGGCGCGGGCCTGGCCGACGGCCGTGACGAGGCGGCAGCCGCCGACCGGGTCCTGCGTCGCACCCGAAGGAAGGCATCAGCAGGGCACGGTCCCACCGCGGCGTCGGCCCGATCACGCCCCGGCACCTGCGTCTCGATGGGTCTGCCGGGGGCCTGCGCTTCGGTGGTCGGTGTGTGGAGAAGGGCGGTGGCAGCCGGGTGCGGTCCCGGTGGGTCGCGGCCCGGGGCGGGGCTCGCCGTCGAGCGTGACCTGGGCGGCCTGTCGTTCCTCGGTGGTCGGTGTGCGGGCGAGGCGGCATCGGCTGGGCGCGGTCCCACCGCGGCGTCGGTCCGGTCGGGGTCCGGGTGGGGCTCGGCGCCGGGTGTGGTCTGTCCGCGCCTGGGCAAGGGCACCGGCTCACCCTGGCCGCACACGTCCTCTCGGTGGCAGGGACCCTCCGTTGCCCGGGGCACGACCCCTACCGCATGCCACCACCGCGTCACGGCCTCGCCGTCCCCATCGCCTCGGTCCCGACGGGCCGTCACCGACACAGGGAGCCGCAGTTGAAGTGCCTCAGAGTCGCCGCCGTTCTGGCCGCCGCCCTCGTCGCGCTCGTGCCGGGGCCGGTGCAGGCGGACACCGGCTATCCCGATCCGGTTCCGATCAGCGGGCAGCAGATCATCCATGATCCGACGGTCGTCCGGCTGAAGACGGGCGGGTACGCGGCCTACTCGACCGGCGGGGTCATCGGGGCCCGGCTCTCCAAGGACCTCCGGCACTGGACCGACGCGGGCAACGCCTTCGCCGAGCCGCCGGCGTGGTGGTACGAGTACAACGACACCGGAGATCCCTGGGCGCCCGACATCTCGTACCGGGCGGGCCGGTACTGGCTCTACTACGCCGTGTCGTCCTGGGGCACCAACCACTCCGCGATCGGCGTGGCCACCTCCCCGTCCGGCCTCCCCGGCACCTGGACCGATCACGGCAAGGTCTTCACCTCCGAGACCACCGACGCCTGGAACGCCATCGACCCGGCGATCATCAGGGCGGACGGCAGGCTGTGGATGTCGTTCGGCTCGTACTGGACCGGCATCCGCATGGTCGAGCTCAGCCCGGCCACCGGAAAGGCCCTCCCCGGCGCCGACGTCCACCACCTGGCCACCCGCCCGGACGCCCCGTACGCCGTCGAGGGCCCGTCCGTCGTGCGGCACGGCCGCTACTACTACCTCCTCGCGTCCTACGACGCCTGTTGTGCGGGAGTGAACTCCACGTACAAGATCAGGGTCGGAAGAGCCACGACGGTCACAGGCCCGTACGTCGACAGCACCGGCAAGCCGCTGTCGGCGGGCGGCGGCGACCTGCTGCTGGCAGGACACGGGAGGTACATCGGCACGGGAGGCGAGTCGGTCTTCCGCACCCGCGGCCAGGAATGGCTGGCCTACCACTACTACGACGCAGAGGACAACGGCACGCCGAAGCTCGGCCTGAACAGGCTCGGCTGGGTGCGTGACTGGCCCGTTGTCCGGTAACTCCGTTCCTGAAAGGTCCCCATGAGCAAGTCCACCGCCCGCTTCACCCTCGACCCCGCCTTCACCGTCGGCGAAGTGAACCCCCGTCTCTTCGGCTCCTTCGTCGAGCACCTCGGCCGCTGCGTCTACACCGGCATCTTCGAACCCGGTCACCCCTCCGCGGACGAGAACGGAATCCGCACCGACGTCCTGGACCTCGTCCGCGAACTCGGCGTCACCGCCGTCCGCTACCCCGGCGGCAACTTCGTCTCGGGCTACAAATGGGAGGACAGCGTCGGCCCGGTGGAGGACCGGCCCCGCCGCCTCGACCTCGCCTGGCGCTCCACCGAGACCAACCGCTTCGGCCTCTCGGAGTACATCGCCTTCCTGAAGAAGATCGGCCCCCAGGCCGAGCCGATGATGGCCCTCAACCTCGGCACCCGGGGTGTCGCCGAGGCCCTCGAACTCCAGGAGTACGCCAACCACCCGGCCGGCACCGCCCTCTCCGACCTCCGCGCCGCCCACGGCGACAAGGATCCCTTCGGCATCAGGCTGTGGTGCCTCGGCAACGAGATGGACGGCCCCTGGCAGACCGGCCACAAGACGGCGACGGAGTACGGCCGGATCGCCGCCGAGACGGCCCGCGCGATGCGCCAGATCGACCCGGGAGTCGAACTCGTCGCCTGCGGCTCCTCCAGCCAGTCCATGCCCACCTTCGCCGAGTGGGAGGCGACGGTCCTCGCCGAGACCTACGACCTCGTCGACTACATCTCCCTGCACGCCTACTACCAGCCCGAGGACGGCGACCTCGACTCCTTCCTGGCCTCCGCCGTCGACATGGAGTCCTTCATCGAGAACGTGGTCGCCACCGCCGACCACATCGGTGCGCGGCTCAAGTCGAAGAAGAAGATCAACCTCTCCTTCGACGAGTGGAACGTCTGGTACATGTCGAAGTGGCACGAGATCGAGAACTCTGGTGCCCGGGACTGGGCGGAGGCGCCCCGCCTCCTGGAGGACAACTACAGCGTCCTGGACGCGGTCGTCTTCGGTTCCCTCCTCATCGCCCTGCTGCGGCACGCGGACCGCGTCACCGTCGCCTGTCTCGCCCAGCTCGTCAACGTGATCGCCCCGATCATGACCGAGCCCGGCGGCCCGGCCTGGCGCCAGACGACGTTCTTCCCGTTCGCCCAGGCCTCGCGGTACGGCCGCGGCGAGGTCCTCGACGTACGCGTCGACTCACCGACGTACGAGACGCGCAAGTTCGGCGAGACCGACCTCCTGCACGCCACCGCGGTCCGTGCCGAGGACGGTTCGGTCACCGTCTTCGCCGTCAACCGCAGCCGGAGCGAGTCGCTGCCCCTCGAAGTCGCCCTGAGCGGCCTCGGGCTGACGGACGTCGTCGAGCACAGCGTCCTCGCCGACGCCGACCCGGACGCCCGCAACACCCTGGACGCGCCCGACCGGGTCGCCCCGCACGCGGCCGAGGGCACCGCGCTGGAGGACGGCACCCTCACCGCCGTACTGGAGCCGCTGTCCTGGAACGTGATCCGGCTCGGCTGAACCGGGCACCCCGGGGGCGTCAGCAGGTTTCGCGCAGGAAACCCGCGGCGCCCTCGGGCACGACCTCCTCGTCCCGGCGCACCACGCCGAGGGTGCAGCTCCAGCCGGCGCACGCCTTGGCCAGGCCCTTCTTCGTGTACTCGACCAGGAGGACGTGGCCGTCGAAGGCGTCGGCGAACGTGCCGCACTCGTCGTGGCGCGCGCACTCCTCCACGACGGCGAAGTCCAGGCCCAGCGAGGCGCGGCCGGAGACCACCTCCGCGGTGCTCTTCTGCGCGACCGCCCGGGCTAGCGGCCGGGGGAGTCCACCGGCGTGACGGGTACACCTCCGGCAGAAGCCCCCAGCAGCGCCAGCCGTACGACCCCGGGCCCGGACTCCGTCGTCCCGTCGGACAGCACCGCCAGCGCCAGGGTGTTGGTGCCCCGGGTGCGCAGGATGCCGTTGGGCAGGACGAAGGTGTGCTGCGGGCCCACGTCGTTGACGTACTGGCCCATGTTCCAGCCGTTGAGGAAGATCTGGACGCGGTAGGCGCGCTTCGGGTCGTCCTCGAGGACGAGGCCGACGGAGGCGTCGATGCCGGTGTCCACGGCGAGCCGGAACGTCGTCCGGTACCAGGTGACCCCCTGGCGCCGGTCGGCGCGCGGCAACTCCGTGTCCTCCCAGTGCTCTTCGCCGAATCCCGGCAGATGCCAGCCCTTGCGCTCCCCGTACAGGCCGCCGTTGTTGAGCGGCCCGCGCACCGGGTCGGGTGCCCTCTCGCCCCGGATGCGCCAGCTCGCCCTCGCGGAACCGCCCTTGAAGGTGACCGCCGTCAGTCCCCGGGCCGCCTTGTGGGAGTCCGCGGACCCGCCGTCCGTGTCGTGCGCCATCCGCCGGACGAGCACGGACAGGACACGGGGCGAGCGCCCGGCGGGCGGCGGTGTGTCGAAGGTGGCCGTCGCCGTCCAACTCCCCTTGTGCGCGCTGCCCTTGTCCGGCACCGGCATCCGGTGCGTGCCCAGCGGCTCCCCGTCCAGCCACGCCATCAGCAGCCCCTGCGCGCCCGTGCTGTAGGCCAGGGACACCGACTCCAGCTCCTCGGCGTCCGTCAGGCGCCCCCGGTACCAGACGTCGCCGTAGTGGAAGCCGTAGTCGTCGGCGAACAGGACCGGCTGCCCCTCCGGGACCGGGGTGACGCTGTGCGAGGTCGTGCGGTCGGCCCGGGTCCAGCCGGAGTCGTCGTAGTCCGGGAGGGCCTCGAAGTTCTCGTCACGGCGGCGCCAGCCGCCCAGCGCGGGCAGCCGCACCGCGCCCACGGCGGGGAGGGGGAACTGTCCCGGCACGGCCGGCATGTCGGCCCGCAGGCTGTCCATGGTGGTGGGGGAGGCGGGCACCGGGCGGCCGTTCCAGGTGATCCGGTCCATGCCGCGCGGCCCCCACACCTCCATGCCCGTGCCCTTGACGGTGTCGCCGGTGAGATGGACGGTCGTGCCGTCCAGGGTGACCCCGCGCACCAGCGAGGGCCCGTACACCAGCACCGGCCCGGTCGGGGTGTCCACCGGGAACAGCCGCAGCGACCAGGGGTCGTCGGCGAAGAGCAGCAGCAGCGGGGTGTCGCTGCCGCCGCCCTCGACCCGCACCCGGGCCAGGCCGCCGGCACCGACCGGCACGGTGATCCTGAGGACGCCGAGGTCGTAGTTCCACGCGGGGTCCGAGTCACCCCGGGTGACCAGCGGCTCCTCCGGGCACTCGAGGAGGACCTGGGCCATCTCGCCGTGCGGGGCCGTGAACACGGCGATGTCCAACCGGCCGGCCTTCAGGAACATCATGGGCTGCGCGGTGGCGAACTTGAGCCTGCGTTCGCCCAACTGCAGTCCCGTGACGAGCAGTCGGGCGTCGTGGGCGGCGACGGTGAACGCCACGTCGATCCCGGCCTCCGGGACGGACGTCGTGATCGGCGCGTCGGTGTCGTTGCGTACGACGTACACGTGCGAGCCGGTGTCCGGGTTGGTCAGGTGGTACACCTTCAGCCGCTCGTCCGCGGCCCGCACCGGGTCGGACCGGTCCAGTTTGGCGAAGTCCGGCACGGTCCGCAGGAGATGGCCCAGCTGGTGCTGGGGAGCCAGCTTGGGCGTCGGGCGGCGGGCCTCGTCGATCGCCGCCCCGTAGTCGTACGACGTGTAGACCTGCGGCGCGGGCAGCCAGCCCCAGGAGGTGCCGCCGAAGGTCATGTAGACGTTGTGCACGGTGATGCCGTTGGCGAGGTTGGTGAGCTGGAAGCGCCGCTCGTAGGCGGCGTCCCGGCTGTACCGCGCCTCGGCGTACCCCTTGCCGTCGAGGGCGGCCCCGCCCCACGGATCGGGCCGGCCCCCGCCGAACTCCGGGACGAACCCCGGCGTCCCGGGACTGGCCGTGGCCCCGCCCGTCAGCCCGCCCTCACCGAAGTCCCCCCAGTCCGGCGGCACTTCCTCGGGCAAGGGGGAGCCGTCGAAGCCGTAGAGCCAGCCGCGTTCCTCACCGCCGGTGTTGAAGGACCCCGGGGTCCAGTAGCCGTTCCTGCCCTTGTCGTTGTGGAACAGCGGGACGTCGATCCCGTCGGCGCGCACCTTCTTGTACAGGTGGGACATGTAGTCGCGGCCGAGGGACTCGTCGACGAAGGCGTCGTACTCGTTCTCGATCTGGTAGAGCAGGACCGTGCCCCCGCCCTTGGTGAACAGGTGCCGGGCGGCGATGGCGTTCACCTCGGTCAGCCACTCGTCGACGTACGAGAGGTAAGCCGGGTCAAAGGTGCGGGCCCGGCCCGCGGTCGCGGTGAGCCAGCCGGGGAAGCCGCCGCCGTCGACCTCGGCGTCGATGTACGGGCCCGGGCGCAGGATCACGTACAGGCCGGTCTCGGCGGCCGTGCGCAGGAACAGGTCGAGGTCGCGGACGCCGGTGAAGTCGTACTGGCCGGGGCCCGGGGAGTGGTAGTTCCAGGCCACGTGGACACTCACCGCGTTGAAGCCGTGGGCGCGCATCTTCTGCAGGATGTCCCGCCACAGCGACGGGCTCGGCAGCCGGAAGGGGTGCATCTCGCCGGACCACAGCACCAGGCGCCGGCCGTCGACCAGCAGCGAGTACTTGTCGTAGCCGACCTTGTGGCGGGCCCGGTCGGCGGCGGGCGCCCCGGGCGCGGGCCCGGTGGGCACGCTGTGGGAGGCGTAGGCCCGGGTGGTCTCCCCACCGCTGCCGCTCAGCGCGAAGCCGAGCGCCGTGGTGCCGGCGAGGGCGCTGAATGTACGTCTGCTCAGCTCCAAGGGAGCGCCTCCTGGTCGTGCCGCGCTTGCGCCAGTCCGTCCGTGGGTGTGGGTGGTGTGCCTATTGTGGCGTGGCCATTGTCTCCGCCCGTACGCCGCACAATTGTCGTATGAGGATCTCTGCACGGGCGGACTACGCGGTACGGGCGGTGCTGGAGCTTGCCGTGCGGCAGGACACGGAGCCGGTGAAGGCCGAGGCCATCGCGGCGGTCCAGGGCATTCCGCACAAGTTCCTGGAGGGGATCCTCGGCGACCTGCGGCGTGGCGGCATCGTCGACAGCAGGCGTGGCGGGGGTGGCGGCTACCGGCTCGCGCGGGAGGCTTCGGCCATCACGGTCGCCGACGTCATCCGCGCGGTCGACGGGCCGATCGTGTCGGTGCGCGGCGAGCGGCCCACCGGTCTGGAGTACACGGGTTCCGCACAGCCCCTGCTCCCGCTGTGGATCGCCCTGCGGGCCAACGTCCGCAAGATCCTGGAGGGTGTCTCCATCGCCGACATCGCGGGCGACGCGCTCCCCGAGCCGGTGCGGCGGCTCGCGGCTGAGCCGGCCGCGTGGGAAAACCCCTGATCCGGTCAACTACGCCTGTAGACACGCGAGTTGAGCCATTGCCGGAATGGCTGGAGTTCGCCCTGGCGGCGCCTCAGGGGGCTCCCTACGATTCGAGCGCCGCGGTGCTTCACAAAAAACACACAGGTTCTCCACGCTTCAACATGTCAGCGCAGAGGAGAGACCCCCCATGGCAAGTGGACTGCTCCTGGGCGGCGCCGTCGCCGCTCTCGTGACCGCGGCGGTGCCCGCGCACAACCCCTCCGGCGGATTCGTCGACCCGCCCCCGGACAAGATCGTCATCAACGTCGCCACGGTGAACGGCTCCGGCTGTCCCGCGGGCACGGCGGCCGTCGCGGTCTCCGAGGACAACACCGCGTTCACGGTGACCTACAGCGACTACCTGGCCCAGGTCGGCGGCAACTCCGACCCCACGGCGTTCCGCAAGAACTGCCAGCTCAACCTGATCGTCCACGTCCCGCAGGGCTTCACGTACGCCATCGCCAGCGCGGACTACCGGGGCTTCGCCTCGCTCCAGGCCGGGGCGAGCGGCGTCCAGCGGGCCTCGTACTACTTCCAGGGCTCCTCGCAGACGGCCTTCAAGACCCACACCTTCCCCGGCGCCCTCAACGACAACTGGCAGGCGACCGACACCACCGACTGGGCCCAGCTGGTCTGGGCACCCTGCGGGGTGCAGCGCAACTTCAACATCAACACGGAGGTCCGCGTGAACGCGGGCACCTCCTCGCCGTCCAAGGTCAGCTTCATGACGATGGACTCGACCGACGGCGACATCAGCACGATCTACCACATGGCCTGGAAGGAGTGCCCGGGCAAGTGAGGTCCTGAGAGAACGGGTCGCCCGCCGCCTCCCCGGCGGCGGGCGACTTCTGTCCGCTGTGTCAGCGTTCGACGCCGAGGGTGAGGGTGCCGGTGTATCCGGCGGACGGGCTGCTGCCCAGGGCGGTCAGGGTCAGGAGGCCGGACGCGGCGCCGCCGTCGTCGTAGATCCCGTCCTGGGCGAGGGTGGTGCGGGTGACCGTGTTGGCCGAGTACGGCGGGAGCGCGCCGACCTTGGCGGTGACCGCCTCGTCGAAGAAGAGCTGGCCGGTGTGGAGTTCGGTGCCGCCGGTGAAGGAGCCGTCGGCGGTGAGGGTGACGTTCACGTGCACCTTCACGTGGATGTGCACGCAGCGGCCCCGGTACCAGCCCGGGTAGACCGTGGTGATGTCGGCGACGCCACGGGAGTCGGTGAGCACGCCGCCGCGCAGGAAGGTGCCGCTGTCGGGCTCGTTGTGGCCGTTGTTGCCGACGTAGCCGGAGTACTCGCCGAGCGCGTCGCAGTGCCAGATCTCCACGAGGGCGTTGCTGATCGTGGCGCAGGTGTCGTCGTCGACGACGGTGAGGGCGAGTCTGAGCGGGAAGCCGGTCTTGCCCTCGGTGATGTCGGAGCGGACGTACTGGCCGTCGAGGTAGTAGGGGCCCTCGGTCATCTCCCTGGTGAGCGTGCAGACCGCTGCCGCGGCTACGGGGGCCGTGTCGGTCGTGTCGGTCGTGCCGGTCGTGGGGGAGGGGTGGGTCCTGGAGGTCGCGGTGCCCACGGCCAGGGTGGCGGCGGTGGCACCCGTGGCGACCAGGACGGTGCGGCGGGCGAGGCTGTTCCTCGCGGGGGCGCCGGTCGTCGGGGTCGCTTCCGTGGGGTGCTCGTCCGCGGGGTTCGCGGGGGTCTCGTGCATGGGGGTCTCGTGCATGGGGGTGTCTGTCATGGACACGGCACCGTAGAAGTGGTTGCTGTCGGCGGGCTGTGGGTTCGGCAAAGTGAGGGGTCGTCAAGTTTTCTGCGAGACAGGTTGCGGTGTCGGACGGGGTGGGCGCGCTACCGTATCGGGGCGTATGCCGACAAGGAGGGTAAATGGGGCTTACCGTGCGGGTCGAACGGCGCATCGCGGAGGACTTCCCCGGCCGGGAGGGCGAGGTGGTGGGCGATCTCCTCACCGAGCTGGTCAACCACCTGACCGACCGGGGCGACCAGGAGGACAAGGAACGGATCGCCGCCGCGACACTGCTGTGCGGCCAGGGCCGGGTGGACCGGCTCCTCGACGCCGTCCAGCTGGCCAAGGAGGACTGGCGGGACGTGCTGGTGGGGGCGGGGCTGGCGGACTCGGGGTGGAAGGAGCGGCTGGAGGCGGACTTCGGCCCGGCGGCCGCCTCGGGCTGACCGGGGATGCGGGCCCCGCGGTGGCTGCCGGACCTCAGGGGTCCGGGGCGGCCGCGGGGCCGGCCCGTGCAGTGCCGGGATCCGGCCGTGCGTCGGAAGCCGCGTGTGCGTGTCGTACCGCCCGCGTGGCGGAGCGGTGCACGGGCCGAACGCACCCGGACTCGGCTGCCGCCCTGACGCTTACTCCTCGGGTAATCGACCCCGGTCGGGAGCGCGTGCCAAGCTCGTCCGCGTACGGAGCGAGCCGAGCCGAGCCGACCGGAGGACACCATGACCGCCTACGCCATCGCCCACCTGCGGGAAGCCGCGCCGCACCCGGAGATCGCCGAGTACATCGAGCGGATCTCCGCCACCTTCGAGCCGTACGGCGGCCGCTTCCTCGTGCACGGCACGCAGCACGAGGTGAAGGAGGGCAGCTGGCCCGGGCATGTCGTGGTGATCGGGTTTCCCGGGATCGCGGAGGGGCGGGCCTGGTGGGACTCCGCCGCGTACCAGGAGATCGCACCGTTGCGCTCGCGGCACATCGAGGGCGACATCATCCTGGTCGAGGGCGTTCCGGACGGCTACGACCCGGCGGTCACCGCGAAGGCGCTGCGGGACGCGATCGCCTCCTGAGGAGACGGGTCCGCCGACTGCCGTGGCGTCTGCTGCTGTTGGATACTGGGGCGACTGACGTACGGGAGGGGGAGGTCAGGGTGCCGGACGGACGTGAGGTGGATCAGGGGGAGTTGCTGGGTGTCGCGAAAGACGAGGAGCGGGCCCGTAGCCTGCTCCGCGCGCTGCGCACCCTGAGCACCGGGCCCGATCCGAAACTGCGCGAGATGGCGAGCGGGGTGCTGCGCGGCGACCTCACCGCCGAACAGGCCTTCACCGACCCGGAGTACACCGCCGCGCTGTTCTCCGGCGCCGACAGGATCCGCCGCGCGGGGGAACGGCGTACGGAGGCGGAGGCCCGCGAGGCGGGTGAACGCTTCGGCGCGTGGCAGGCGGCGCGCGACGCCGTCGACGAGGGCGAGGGCGAGGGCGAGGGGGAGGAGACGGCCGGGGCACCGTCCGACGCGCCGTCCCGTCCGGCCCCTCGGCCGCCGTCGGGACCTTGGGGACAGTCCGGTGCGGGTGGCCTGGGCGGTTCCCGCCCGGCAGGCCCGTTCGGCCACCGCTGAACTCGCGTCCGGTGCGACCTTGTTCGCGTAACGGGAGTACAGAGCGGTGCCGAGTGCCGCGTCCGTCTGTCCACTTCGACGCTGCCGTCCGTGCCGGGGCCATGGACTGCTGCCGAACCTGAGCCGGTTCCAGAACTGCGCCCGGTGCCAGGGCGCTTGGCCTCGCCCGGACGCCGCTCCCTTCCCGTGCGGCCCCTCGCTCTCGGCCTGTTTGCTCCCCTTGGCCGCGGCTGAATCCTGCGCGCCCGCGGCACGGCCCTCCACCTCGACCACAGCCCCCTTCGCCCCAACACGCCACCCCTGCGCCCGAATCCAGCCACCGGACGTCACCCCACCCCACCGCACCCCACCCCCACCGCAGGCCCTGACCCGGCCCGCCGCGCCCACCTCAGCCCCTCCCGACCCTCCAGCAATTCCCGTCCCCCGTAGTAAGGTTCGGCCGTCGTACGCGTGACCTGAAACGGTCCTGCCAAGACAAGGGGGAACGAGCATGGGGGTCGTGCTGCCCGACGAGGCGGCGTGGGTGCTGGACCTCATCGGGGTCGAGTGGCCGAACGTCGACGAGGACGACTACCGGGACATGGCCGACGGCCTGCGTTCCTTCGCCGCGCAGATGCGGGAGGGCAAGGCCGCCACGGCGAGCGTCGTCCGGGAGTTCCTGGAGGGCAACGAGGGCATCGCCACCGCGGCCTTCCAGCAGCACTGGGGCAAGGTCAGCGACGTACACCTGGAACGGCTCGGGGAAGCCGCCGACCTCGGGGCGACGGCCCTGGACGGCGCCGCGATCGCCGTGGCCGGGGCCAAGGTCGCCGCCATCGTCCAACTCGGCATCCTCGCGGCCGAGATCATCGCCGCCCAGGCCGCCGCCCCCTTCACGCTCGGGCTCTCCGAGGTCGGCGCGCTCGGTGCCACCCAGGCCACCCGGCTCATCGTGCGGCGGCTGCTGAAGGAGGCCGAGCAGCTCCTGGTGGAGGAGCTCATGTCCGTCGCGATGGGCCCGGTGTACTCCGCGCTCGGCAACATGGCCACCGACCTCGTCCTCCAGCTCGGCGCCAACGCCGTGGGCCTCCAGGACGGTTACAGCCCCGGCAAGACCCTGCACGCGGGCAGCGAGGGCTTCTCCGAGGGGCTGGACGCGGCCACCGGCACCACGGGCACCTTCGGCAAGGGAGGCGCCGCGTGAGCGACACCGTGCGCAGCGACAAGGACCTCCACGACCGGCTCGCCGACCGCATCACCTCCCAGGCCGACGAGCACGAGTCCGGCGCCCGCCCCCATCTGCGCCCGCAGCCGCGCCGGGCTGGACCGCACCCGGGGCAAGGGCGCCCTCGCGGCGGCCGTCGAGACCGGGGCCGAGAAGATCCTCCGGGCCATCGAGGAGGCCGAGGACCAGCTCCACAAGCACCTTCAGGACGTGTCCAAGGGTGTGCGCGCCATGGGGGACAACCACGCGCGCAACGACAAGAACATCGAGACGATGCTCCAGAGCATCGTCAAGCGCTCCCGCGACCAGGACACGGTCCGCGACGGCGGCGGGATCGGCAAGGACCGGCCGGACACGACGAAGGACCCGCACACCGTCACCCTGGAGTGGAAGCCCGGGATGCCCAAGCCGGCCTTCGAACGCAAGGCGCGGGCCCTCCAGCGGCTCGGCGAGGAGGGCAAGCTCTTCAAGTTCAAGGGCAAGACGGAGGACTACCGGGACAAGGAGATCACCAAGCAGTACAAGGGCGCGCTGGAGGCGCTGATCCGCAGGAACCACAAGGACGACCCCGAGTTCGCCGAGGAGGCCGCCGTGGCGGCCCGCGCGATGCAGCCCGACCACGTCAACGAGCTCCAGACCGGTGGTCCGGACGCGTGGCGTAACCTGCGGATGCTGGACCGGACGACCAACTTCGACATCGGTACGCAGCAGATACGTCCGCAGATCAGGGATCTTCCGGACGGCAATCCGATCAACATCGACATCAAGTGGTGGCCAGATGACTAGCGCGAGCCCGGGACCGTCCCGTCTGACCGACACGGTGGACGCCCTGCGGACGGCACTGGCGCAGAGCCCGGACGTGCTGAGCTTCACGCTCGGCGGGACGATCGACGAGGAGACCGCGGCCGCCGCGGAGGCCGACGGGGTGCCGCGGGAGTTCCTGGACTTCTGCCGGGTCCTGGACGGCGCGAGCTGCGGACCGAACGTCCAGCTGTTCGGCCTGGCGGAGGCCGAGGAGCACCAGTTCTACTGCGGTCCGGTGGCCGACTCCCCGCTGCCGCTGTCCCCGGAGAAGCTGTTCTGCGTCGGGATGGTCAACGAGGCGCCGCTCTTCCTCGACCGCGCGGGAGGCGGCGTGCTCGGCGCCCCGGCAGCCGGCCCCGACTGGGTCGACGCGGAACGCTTCGAGCAGCTCGCGCCCGGTGTGGAGGCGTTCTTCCTGGACCGGCTGGCCACCGCGGAGTACGCGCGGCTTGCGGAGATCGACGACGAGCTGTTGGAGTACGACGACTGGCTGAAGCTGCTGCGGCGGGCCGGTCTCACGGACTGAGTCACACGGAGCACGAGGGGAAGCAGAGGACGCATGGCCACCCATGACGAGATGACGGAGCTGTTCGGCGCGGACCGCGTGGTCACGCTGGACCGGGCCGTCGCCGAGGAGCGCGGACTGTCCGGGGCCGACGCCGAGGTGCTGTGCGAGGTCGGTGTCCCCGTCTTCGTCGACGTGCTGTTCACCCTCGACACCGCCGACGAGGGACCGGACCCCTTCACCGTGGTGCCGGTGGCCGCGGGCGGCGAGGAGACCCACATCCTCGTCCTGGGCGGCCCCACCGACGACCCGGCGATGCGGTACTGCCTCGACATGGACCGCGGCTACGTCATCCTCATGTCCTTCGACGCGGAGCCGCGCGCCGAGATCGTGAACCGCACCCTCGCCGACCTCGTCGAGTTCCTGTACCGCTTCGCCCTGCGCACCAAGCACCTGGAACAGGCCGCCCCCCAGGACCGCGCCCCGTACACCGACAAGCTCGTCGAGTACCTCAAGGCCCGCGACCCGTACGCCTTCGCCCAGCCGGACAGCTGGTGGTCGATGGTCTTCGAACAGGTCGGCTGAGACCCGCGACGCGCTCAGCCCCGTGAGGCGTGCGCGGACCATTGACGCGCAAGGGGTTCGATTCTACGGTCCCGTCCGAAGCTCTGATCGGTGATCGGCATATCGAACATCCCCCACTCGCATCCTGCGAAGGAGCGTCACCGTGCGCCGCACCTCACTCCTGGCCGTCCCCGTGGCCTTCCTGCTGGCCCTGATCCCGGGCACGGCCTCCGCGTACCCCAACCCCGGGACCGTCACCGGTGCCACCACCATCCACGACCCGACGATGATCCGTACGTCTGTGGGCCGTTACCTGCTGTACGGCACGGGTGGCGGCCTCGGCCACCGCACCTCCACCGACCGGATCGCGTTCACGGCCGGCGGCGACGCCTTCTCCACCAAACCGGGCTGGTGGTCCTCGTACGCCACCGAGGCATGGGCGCCGGACATCTCCTACCAGGGCGGCAAGTACCTGATGTACTACGCCGTCTCGACCTTCGGGTCCAACAAGTCCGCCATCGGCCTCGCCACGTCGGGCACCGGCCTGCCCGGCTCCTGGAGCGACCAGGGCACCGTGTACACCTCCACCACCTCCAGCGACTACAACGCCATCGACCCGAACCTGTTCGTCGACGGCGACGGAAAGTGGTGGCTGTCCTTCGGCAGTTGGTGGACCGGCCTGAAGATGATCCAGATCAACCCGTCCACCGGCAAGCAGCTCTCCACCAACACCACCCGCTACTCGATCGCCTCCCGCCCGACCGGGACCAAGGCCGTCGAGGCGCCGTACATCGTGAAGCGCAACGGCTACTACTACCTCTTCGCGTCCTACGACACCTGCTGCGCCGGCACCAGTTCGACCTACAAGGTCAAGGTCGGCCGTGCCACGAGTGTCACCGGGCCGTACGTCGACAGGAACGGCGTGTCGATGATGAACAACGGCGGCACCCCGGTGCTGGAGTCGCACGGCCGGTACATCGGCCCCGGCGGCCAGTCGATCATGAACGACTCCGACGGCGACCTGATCGTCTACCACTACTACGACGGCAACGACAACGGCACGCCCAAGCTCGGCATCAACCTGCTGAGCTGGAGCAGCGGATGGCCCGTCGCCTACTGATCGCGCCGGCCGCGCTCCTCCTCACCCGGTCCCGCCGGCGCCCGTCAGCCGGCCTGCCCCATACCGGCCGCGTTGGGCCAGCTCTGCGCGTTGGGCCACCCGGTGGCCGGCGCCTGGGACAGCTCCTGCGGAGCCCCCGGCGCCGGTGCGGTCATCCCCCGCACCTGCGCGGCGGTGAGCCCCCCTCGGGCCGGCACCCCCGGCGGGGTCGGCCCGCCGGGCGGCGCGAAGGGCGCCGGAGCCGGAGGGGCCGGAGCGGGCATCGGGGCCGGGGCGGGCATCGGGGGCGGCGTCTGCATCGGGGCCGGCATGGGCATCCCCGCCCCCATGGACCCGGCCGTCCCCAGGGAAGCGGCCGCCCCCATGGGAGGCGCCGCGGCCACCGCCACCGGCTGGGCGACCGGCATCGGCATGCCGACGCCCCCGCCCGCCCCGCCACCGCCGACGGCCATCGCGGCGAGGTCCTGAAGGCCCGCCCCGTTGGTCTGACCGACCAGCCGGTCCACTGCCGCCGTACCCGAGCTGTAGCTGGTCCCTTGAGCGAGCTCGGGCACGGCGGCTCCCCTCCTGGTCCCGTAGAGCACCTGTTCCAGGCCGGACACCAGGCGACGCACGTCCACCTGGGGGCGCACCACGAGCCGCAGGAAGCGGCTGGAAGAGCCGATCTTGTTGCCGCACTCGCGGACGAGGATGCGGTGCTCGGTGAGCATCCGGTCCCGGACCACGGTGCCCTCGGCGCCCACGGGCAGGCGCACGAAGAGGAAGTTCCCCTGCGAGGGGTAGACGGTCAGGCCGGGCAGCGCGGCGAGCTGGCTCGCCATGTCGAGGCGGTCCCGGCGGACCTGGTGGAGGCTCTGCGCGTACTCGGCGCCGTGCTCCTTGAGCATGAACACCACGTACTCGGCGAAGGCGTTGAGGTTCCACTTCGGCAGCATGGAGCGGACCCGGCCGGCCAGCGAGGGGTTGGCGACCATGTAGCCGAAGCGGATGCCGTGCAGGCCGAAGTTCTTGCCGAGGCTGCGCAGCACGATGACGTTCGGCCGGACCATCGCCTCCTGGACGACGCTCGGCTCCTGCTCGGCGTCGGCGAACTCCAGGAACGACTCGTCGATGACGATGAGGTCCAGGTCGGCCATGGCATCCATGAACTGCACCAGCGCGTGCTTGTGGAGGAAGCCGCCGTCGGGGTTGTTCGGGTTGCAGATGACCGCGACCCGTGTCCCCCGGGTGCGTATGAACTCGGCGTACTGCGCGAGGTCCAGGGCGAATCCGCTGGACTCCTGGAGCGGGAACATGTCGACCCGCTTGCCGGTCTCCATCGGCTGGTCGGTCCAGCGGCCGAAGGTGGGGACCGGGACGGCGAGGGACTCGCGGACCAGCAGGTGGTCGATCCAGGTGATCAGCTCGGTCGAGCCGTTGCCCATCGCCACGGCCTGCGGCGGGAGTTGGAGCAGGTTGCACAGCTCGGCGGTGATCGTGTCGGCGCTGCTGGGGTAGTAGGTGATGATGTCCTTCAGCCGCGCGGCCATGGTGTCCATCATCGCCGGGGTGGGGAAGTAGGGATTGCAGGGGATACAGAAGTCCACCGGGCCGGTCCCGTCGCCGCCTTCGCGCGCCAGCGCCGCCATGGACGGGCTGTGCGCAGTCGTGCTGCGGAACAACGAGGTGACGTTGTCGGCCATCGAACCTCCGTATGGGGCGGACCCGGCGGGGACGACCGGGTCCGTCGTCATTGGGTGGCCCGCGCGGGGGAGCACGGGCCGCCCATACATACGGATGCCTGCGTGGCGCTGTTCAACGGGTGTGAAAGAAGTGTGAGTTCGGGAACCCCTACCCCGATCTCCGCATCTCCAAAGGTCAGGCGCCGAACGAGTGGATCGTCGTCGTCCGGTACGTCTGTCCCGGGCGCAGCACCGTCGAGGGGAACGACGGGTGGTTCGGCGAGTCCGGGAAGTGCTGCGTCTCCAGGCACAGGGCGTCGCCCTGGCGGTAGGTGTGACCGGAGGGGCCGACCAGGGTGCCGTCGAGGAAGTTGCCCGAGTAGAACTGCAGACCCGGCTCGACGGTGGAGATCCGCAGGCTGCGGCCGGACGCCCGGTCGCGCAGGGTCGCCACGTGCTCGGGCTTGGCCGTGATGCCCTTGTCGAGCACCCAGTTGTGGTCGAAGCCCTTGGCGGTGACCAGCTGCGGGTGCCCGACGCGGATGTCCCGGCCGATCAGCTTGCCCTTGCGGAAGTCGAAGGGGGTGCCCGCGACCTTCGCCAGCTCACCGGTCGGGATGAGGCCCGAGTCGGTGGGCGTGTAGCGGGAGGCGGCGATGCGCAGCTCGTGGTCCTCGATCGTGCCGGTGCCCTCGCCGCCCAGGTTCCAGTACACGTGGCTGGTGAGGTTGACCACGGTGGCCTTGTCGGTGGTGGCCTCGTAGTCGATCCGCCAGTCGCCGTGCCGGGTGAGGGTGTACGTCACCTTCACCTTGAGGGTGCCCGGGTAGCCCATCTCGCCGTCGACCGAGGTGTAGTACAGGTGCAGGCCGACGTCCGAGCCCTTGGTGAACGGCTCGACGTCCCACACCCGCTTGTCGAAGCCCTGGGTGCCGCCGTGCAGGCTGTTGTCGCCGTCGTTCACGGAGAGCTGGTAGCTCTTGCCGTCCAGGGTGAACTGCCCCTTGGCGATGCGGTTGCCGTACCGCCCGATCAGCGCGCCGAAGTACGGGGTCTTGGCGACGTAGTCCTCGAGGTTGTCGAAGCCCGCCGAGACGTTGGCGTAGTGGCCCTTGCGGTCGGGGATCTCCAGGGACTGCACGACGCCGCCCCAGGACAGGACCTTCATCCGCGTGCCGCCGTTGGCCAGCGACCAGATGTGGACCTTCGTGCCGTCGGCGAGGGTGCCGAAGAGCTTCTTGGTCGGCTTCCTGCTGCTCGACGCCTCAGCGGTGCCCCCGAGCGTCGTCGCGGCGATTCCCGCGGCCGCGGCACCGGCGATGACCGTTCGTCTGTTCAGTTCCATCTAGCGGCTCCTGTGAAGGAAGCGGGCCCCGCCGGTTGCTCCGACGGGGCCCGAGACGACTTACGAACCGGACTTGCGCTTGTTCCACACGTCGAACCCGACCGCGGCCAGCAGGGCGAGGCCCTTGATGACCTGTTGCCAGTCGGTGCCGACACTGAGGAGGTTCATGCCGTTGTTCAGCACACCGAGGACGAGACCACCGATGATCGCGCCGAGGACGGTTCCCACACCGCCGCTCATGGACGCGCCACCGATGAACGACGAGGCGATCGCCTCGAGTTCGAAGTTCAGACCCGCCTTCGGGGAGGCCGCGTTCAGACGGGCTGCGACCACCAGACCCGCCAGGGCCGCGAGCACGCCCATGTTCAGGAAGACAAGGAAGGTGACCTTCTTGTCCTTGACGCCGGACAGCTTCGCGGCCGGCAGGTTGCCGCCGATCGCGTAGATGTGCCGGCCGAAGACCGCGTTGCGCATGACGTAGCCGTAGCCGACCACGAGCACACCGAGGACGAGCAGGATGATCGGCGCGCCCTTGTAGCTGGCGAGCATCATCGTCAGGGCGATGATCGCCGCGCTGATGGCGACCAGCTTGAGCAGGAACAGGTTGCGCGGCGCCACTTCCAGGGAGAACTCCTGCGAGCGCCGCCGCTCACGAAGTTCCTGGAGGATCACGAAGGCCAGCAGGACGAAGCCCAGCAGCAGTGTGATGTTGTGGTAGTTGGTCTCCGGGCCGACCTCCGGCAGGAAGCCGTTGCCGAGCTTCTGGAGCCCGTCCGGGAAGGGGCCGAGGGTCTGGCCCTCCAAGAAGATCTCCGTCAGACCGCGGAAGAGCAGCATGCCGGCCAGCGTGACGATGAACGACGGTATGCCGAGATACGCGATCAGATAGCCCTGGATCGAGCCCGCGACGGCACCCACCACCAGGCACAGCACCAGGGCGATGGGCCACGGCACGTCGTGCTGCACGGTCAGGACGGCCGCGAAGGCGCCCACGAACGCGGTCAGTGAACCGACCGACAGGTCGATGTGCCCCGCGATGATCACCAGCATCATGCCGATGGCGAGGATCAGGATGTAGCTGTTCTGGAGCACCAGGTTGGAGACGTTGCGCGGCAGCAGCAGGTCTCCGTCGGTCCACACGGCGAACAGCGCGACGATCAGACCGAGCGCGATCAGCATGCCGTACTGCCGCATGTTGCGGCGCAGCCCGTTCAGCATCAGCTGGAGCAGGCCCCCGCCGGAGGACGACCCCCCGTCCTTGCCCGGCGGCGCCGCGGCCGGGACCTTCGTCACATCGGTGCTCATCGCGTTACCTCTTTGTCCTTCGTCATCTGGCGCATCAGCACTTCCTGCGTGGCCTCGGCCCGCGGAACCTCACCCGTGAGGCGTCCGGCGGCCATGGTGTAGATGCGGTCGCACATGCCGAGCAGCTCCGGCAGCTCGGAGGAGATGAAGATGACCGCCTTGCCCTCGGCGGCCAGCTGGTCGATGACCGTGTAGATCTCGTACTTGGCGCCCACGTCGATGCCGCGCGTGGGCTCGTCCAGGATCAGCACCTCGGGACCCGCGAAGATCCACTTGCTGAGGACGACCTTCTGCTGGTTGCCGCCGGAGAGCTTGCCCACCGGTTCGAAGACGGTCGGCGCCTTGATGTTCATGGACTTGCGGAACCGCTCGGCGACCTGCCGCTCCTCGTGCTCGTCGACCACACCGCGCTTGGCCACCTTGTTCAGGGCCGTCAGCGAGATGTTGCGGTTGATGGTGTCGATGAGGTTGAGGCCGTAGTGCTTGCGGTCCTCGGTGACGTAGGCGATGCCGTGCTTGACCGCCTCGGCGACGGTCTTGGTACGGATCTCCTTGCCGTCCTTGAAGACGTGACCGCCCGCGTGCCGGCCGTAGGTGCGCCCGAACACGCTCATCGCGAGTTCGGTGCGCCCCGCGCCCATCAGGCCCGCGATGCCGACGATCTCCCCGCGCCGCACGTTGATCGACACGTTGTCGACCACCTTGCGCGTCTGGTCGATCGGGTGGTGGACGGTCCAGTCGCGGATCTCCAGTGCCGGGGCCGCGTCCACCTCGCCCTCGTAAGGCGTGCGCTCGGGGAAGCGGTGGTCGAGGTCGCGGCCGACCATGCCCGTGATGATCCGGTCCTCGGTGGTCTCCGGGGCCTTCACGTCGAGGGTCTCGATGGACCTCCCGTCGCGGATGATCGTGACCGAGTCGGCGACCCGGCGGATCTCGTTGAGCTTGTGGGAGATGATGATCGAGGTGATGCCCTGCTTCTTCAACTCCAGGATGAGGTCCAGGAGTTTGCCGCTGTCCTCGTCGTTCAGAGCCGCGGTCGGCTCGTCCAGGATGAGGAGCTTCACCTTCTTGGAGAGCGCCTTGGCGATCTCCACGAGCTGCTGCTTGCCCACGCCGATGTCGGCGATCCGGGTCTCCGGGTGATCGGTCAGGCCCACCCGGCGCAGCAGTTCGGTGGCGTGCTTCAGCGTCTCGTTCCAGTTGATGAACCCGCCCGCGGCGTGCTCGTTGCCGAGGAAGATGTTCTCGGCGATCGACAGGAACGGCACGAGTGCCAGCTCCTGGTGGATGATGACAATGCCGTGCTGCTCGCTCGCCCGGATGTCCTTGAAGGAGCAGAGTTCGCCCTCGAAGAGGATGTCTCCCTCGTAGGTGCCGTGCGGATGGACGCCGGAGAGCACCTTCATCAAGGTGGACTTGCCGGCGCCGTTCTCACCGCAGATGGCGTGGACCTCGCCCTGGCGGACGGTCAGTGTGACGTCCGACAGCGCCTTGACGCCGGGAAAGGTCTTGACGATCGAGCGCATTTCCAGGACGGGTCCCGCCATGGTCGTGCCTTCCAATCCGTAAGGTTCGACGCTTACTTGAGCTGGTCCGCCGTGTAGTAGCCGTCGTCCACGAGCTCCTTGACGTAGTTGCTCTTGTCGACGCTCACCGGCTGGAGCAGGTAGGCCGGGACGACCTTGGTGCCGTTGTCGTAGGACTTGGTGTCGTTGATCTCGGGCTTCTTGCCGTTGAGGGAGGCGTCCACCATGTCGGTGGCGACCTGGGCCAGCTTGCGCAGGTCCTTGTAGATCGTCATCGACTGCTGGCCGGCGATGATCGACTTCACCGAGGCCAGCTCGGCGTCCTGGCCGGTGACCACCGGGAGCTTCTTGCTGCCCGAGCCGTAACCGTCCGACTTCAGCGCGGCGATGATGCCGATGGAGATGCCGTCGTACGGCGACAGGACCGCGTCGACCTTGGCGCTGCCGTACGTGGAGGTGAGGATGTCCTCCATGCGCTTCTGGGCGGTGGCGCCGTCCCAGCGCAGCGTGGTGACCTGGGTGAGCTTGGTCTGGCCGGACTTGACGACGAGCTTCTTGCTGTCGATGTACGGCTGGAGCACGCTCATCGCGCCGTTGAAGAAGTACTTGGTGTTGTTGTCGTCGTTGGAGCCGGCGAACAGCTCGATGTTGAAGGGGCCCTTGCCGCTCTCGAGACCGAGCTTGTCGACGATGTACTGGGCCTGGAGCTTGCCGACCTTCTCGTTGTCGAAGGACGCGTAGTAGTCGACGTTCTTCGTGCCGAGGATCAGGCGGTCGTAGGAGATGACCGGGATGTCGGCGTCGGCGGCCTGCTGGAGGACGTTGTTCAGGGACTTGTTGTCGATGGCGGCGATGACGAGTGCCTTGACGCCCTGGGTGATCAGGTTCTCGATCTGGGAGACCTGCTGGTCGGGGTCGTCCTCGCCGAAGACCAGCTTGGTCTTGTAGCCCTTGGCCTTGAGGTCCTTCTCGACGTTGGCACCGTCGGTGATCCACCGCTCGGAGGACTTCGTCGGCATCGCGATGCCGATGGTCGCGCCCTTGGTGCTGCCGCCCTTCTCCTCGCTGCCGCCCTCGCTGTTCTGGCCGCAGGCGCTGAGGGTGAGGGCGAGGGAGGCGGCGCCGGCTATGGCGGTGAGTGCGGCTCGACGAGTACGCATGATCATCATCCTTGATGTCGGGACGGGCTCGGTCTGGTGGTGCGGTGACGCTCCGGCAACGAGGTGCGGCTCGGACCGAGGGAAGAGGCGTGTGGGATTGTGTGTGACTGCGTCTGCTTTTGTGAAGGGACTCGGCCCGAAACGTTATGAGGGTGTTTCGAAACGCTTCAGAGCCCCGGGCAGTCGCGAACCGAGCGGCGCCATGTCGCCGTCCGCTCCGTGCCGTGCCAGCAGGTCCAGGGCGAGCCGGCCCCGCCGCACCCGTTCCCGGGCCGTGTTCAGGGTCAGATCGCGCAGGTGGTGGCCGTACGGGTAGATCCCCGGGGCCTTGGACAGGCCGAACTTCAGGTAGAGCGGCGCGCCCCGCCGGATGAGTTCGGCGACCTCGTACATCCGGACATAACCGCCGAGATCGTCGGGCGCCTCGATGTACATGTCCATCGGAGCTGCCGACACCCTTCGGATCTCCGTGAGGTGATCGAGCGTCAGATCGCTGGGCACGTTGATGGAGTCGGCGCCCAGGTTCTCGTAGACCGCGAACGCGGCCGGGTTGACCGGACCGACGAGCGCGCTCAACTTCAGGGTGGTGTCGGCCGGAAGGATCCCGGCGGCCCGCGCCCGGTGCAGCGTCCACAGCACGCCCTCGTCGGCGACGAGGAGGCACTGGACGCCCAACTCCGTTGCCCGGACGGCGTCTTCGACACAGCCGGCCACCGCGTCGTGACCGCGGGCCCGCAGGCCCCCGCCGCGCGAGTCGGTCCGGACCGAGCCGCCGATGTCCCAGGTGCCGCGCGGGCCGGTGAACAGGCAGAGCTCGATGTCGCGTTCGTTCGTGGCTTCGACCATCTCGGTGATCTCGGCGTCGGTCAGCATCCAGACTCCGCTGCCCTGACTGATCCGGTGGATCGGCACGTCGAGCCGCGAGGCTTCCTTCAGGACGACGGCCAGCGCCTCCGGTCCCTCGCACGAGGGGATCTCGGTGCGCCAGCGGCCGCCGCCGGGGAAGGCGTGCGGTGAGGCGTCGGCGGGATCGAGGGCGGGTGCGCCCAGGCCGAGCGCGGTGAGCGCCTGCTCACCGGGTCGGCGGGCCGCCGGGGCGGAAGCGTCGGTCGTCACAAGCTGTCCTTCGTGTTCGGTATGTCGGACGAGGTTCGCGGCTCAAGTCGTGCGGGGCTTGGGGGTACGCCGGTACGGGGTGGTCAGGTCACCCCGTACCGGCGTACGGCTAGGGGCGGAGCAGCACCTTCCCGACCTTCGGATCACCGGACCCGACGAGCTCGATCGCCTCCGGGAACCCGTCGAGCGGCAGCTCGTGCGTGACCAGCGGCAGCGGGTCGAGCAGACCGGCCCCGAAGACCCGTACCGTGTGCGCCCAGGCGTCCGGCGGGGCCCCGAAGACGGTGTGCACCTCCAGCTGCCGTACGACCAGGTCCGTCGGGTCGAGACCCTCGGCACCCGGCGCCGGGATGCCCGTCAGGACCAGCCGCCCGCCCCGCCGGAGCAGCGAGGCGGCCGTGGCCGCGGCGGACGCGGACCCGGCGGTCTCGATGACGACGTCGAAGTCGTCCGGGAGCTCCTGGGACCTGGTGCGGAAGTCGGTGGCGCCGAAAGCTTTCGAAAGCTCCGCCCGGTCGGGCCGGGTCCCCACCACCAGCAGCTCGGCGGGGGAGTTCGCCTTCAGGAACTGAACGGCGAACATCCCGAGCGTCCCGGTCCCCACCACGGCCACCCGCTCGCCGGGCAGGGCGTTCGCCTTGATCGCGGCGGCCGCGATGCAGGCGGCCGGCTCCAGCAGGGCCGCGGCCGTCAGGTCGGCGTCGTCCGGCAGGACGTGCAGCAGCCGTGCGGGCAGGGTGAGCGTGGTGGCCATCGCACCCGGCTGGGTGAACCCGGTCTCCTCGTACCCGGCCGTGCACAGGGTCGTCTCACCCGCGTGACACCGGTCGCACACCTGGCAGTTGCGGAAGCCCTCGCCGACGACCTTGCGGCCGACAAGACTTGAAGGCACACCCGCCCCGACCGCCTCCACCGTCCCGGACCACTCGTGGCCCGGAGTGAGGGGGTAACGCACGTATCCCTCGGGCCGGTTGCCCTGGTACACCTCGCGGTCGCTGCCGCAGATGCCGACCGCGTGGACGCGCACCAGCGCCTCACCGGCCGCGGGCTCACGAGGGGCGTGCGCGTCGAGCCGGTGCTCGCCGGGCCCCTCGATGACGACCCGCGTGCTCACTTGGTGCCCTTGGGCTTGCGCTGCTCCCAGCCCTCGGCCCACAGGTCGAAACGGGCCTGCTGCTGCGGGAACTCCGCGGCCGCGTCGACGTCCAGCTCGACACCGAGGCCCGGCGCGTCGGAGAGGTGGAAGTAGCCGTCCACGACCTGCGGGGCGCCCTTGACGACCTTCTTGATGTCCGCGTCGGCGAAGTCGTTGAAGTGCTCGAGGATCTTGAAGTTGGGGGAGGTGAAGCCCACCTGGAGCGAGGCGGCGGTCAGCACCGGACCACCGACGTTGTGCGGGGCGACCAGCATGTAGTGGGTCTCGGCGGTCGCGGCCAGCTTCCGGGTCTCCCAGATGCCGCCGATGTGGCCGACGTCGGGCTGGATGATGTCCACGGCCTGGCTCTCGAAGAGCTCGCGGAACTCGATGCGGTCGTGGATGCGCTCACCGGTGGCGACCGGCATGTCGACCTTGGCGGCGACCTTCTCCAGCGCCTTCAGGTTCTCCGGCGGCACCGGCTCCTCCAGCCACGCGGGCTTGAAGGGCGCGAGGTCCTTGGCCAGCCGGACGGCGGTCGACGGCGAGAAGCGGCCGTGCATCTCCAGCATCAGCTCGGCGTCCGGGCCGATGGCGTCGCGGACGGCCTCGATGAGGGAGACCGCGTACAGGCTCTGCTCGTGGTCCAGCTCGAAGTGGCCGGTGCCGAAGGGGTCGATCTTCAGCGCCTTGTAGCCGCGCTCCATGACGCCCCGGGCGGCCTTGTGGTAGGCCTCCGGCGTCCGCTCGGTGGTGTACCAGCCGTTGGCGTACGCCTTGACCTTGTCGGTGACCTTGCCGCCCAGGAGCTGCCAGACCGGCACGCCGAGGGCCTTGCCCTTGATGTCCCAGCAGGCCATCTCGATCACGGCGATACCGGACATGACGATCTCGCCGGCCCGACCGTAGTCGCCGTACTTCATCCTCTTGACGAGGTCCTCGACAGCGAACGGGTCGGAGCCGAGAATGTGATTGGCCTCGGCCTCCCGCAGGTAGCCGATCAGCGCGTCGGTGTGTCCCAGCATCCGGGTCTCGCCGACTCCGGTGATGCCTTCGTCGGTGTGCACCTGGACGTACGTCAGGTTGCGCCACGGCGTCCCGACCACGTGTGTGCTGATTCCGGTGATGCGCACGGCGGTTGCCCCTCGTTGCTTCGTCGGCTCAGTGACGTCTGTTCGAAATTTCGTCACACGTTCGAAATGCTGACGTGACAGTAGGGAGGGGGTGGCGGGAGTGTCAATGGGTCGAACGCATAACGGTTTCGACACTGCTTTCGACACGGCTTTCGAAGGCGGTTTCGGTGAGATCGGGAAGGATGCCCGAACGGTTCCTGGCGGACCTCTCAACTCGACGCGCCCGAACGGG
This sequence comes from Streptomyces sp. SAI-135, assembly GCF_029893805.1. Classification (NCBI taxonomy): domain Bacteria; kingdom Bacillati; phylum Actinomycetota; class Actinomycetes; order Kitasatosporales; family Streptomycetaceae; genus Streptomyces; species Streptomyces sp. SAI-135. The sequence continues at coordinate 3,067,959 of NZ_JARXYP010000002.1, read as the reverse complement.
TAGTTCGACACACAACCTTCACAGGCGTGACTATGAAAGCCACGTGAGAGGAACTTAGTCTTCCCGCGTCATGGACTACTGCGACCCGTGCCGACGGCACCTCAACGGCGCCCTCGCCTGCCCGGGGTGCGGCACCACGATCGAAGCACTGCGCGTGCCCGCCCAGGCCCGGCCGCAGGAGCCCTCGGTGGCTCCGGCGTACGCCGCCTACGGGGTCGCCGAGTCGCAGTACGGCACCGCGAGCGCCCCCGGCGCGACGCCGTACGGGGGAGAGGCCCAGGGCGCCCAGGAGGCCTCCCTGTACGGCACGGGCGGCGCGGGCTACGACACGGGCGGCCGGGCCGACATGGCGTACGGCACGGCGGGTCAGGGTGGTACGGCGTACGGCGCCGGCGGCCCGGCGGGCATGGCGTACGGCGGCGACGTCCGCGAGGGTGCCCCGCACGCGGGTGGTCCTGTGGGCGGAGGGTCGGCGGAGTACGGCTCGACCGGATCCGGCACCGGCTCGGCCGCCGATCCCGACAGCGATGTCACCCCCGCCCAGGGGACCGACGGCACGGCCGAGGGCTCCGTGGAACCCACCGGCGGCCGAGCGTCCCGTCGTCGTGCACGCGGCCGCGGTGGCCGGGGTCCCGTGGAACCCGAACCCGCCCACGACGAGTACGACGCCCACGACGAGTACGAGGGGGACGTCGGGGGCGGCGGGGACGGCGACGAGTCCGACGACCCGGAGGATCCCTCCGGCGGAGCCAGCCGTCGCGATCGCAAAGCCGCGGCGCACCGCCGTCGCCGTCGCCGGACCCTGCTGATCGCCGCGGGCTTCGTGCTCGCGGCAGGCGGTCTGAGCCTCGCGGAGCTGGGCATGGACGCCCCCGGCTCTCCCGCCAAGCCGGCCGCGGCGGGCGGGGAGTCGGCCGAGGGCGGCGCTTCCCCGGAGGCGAGCGCGTCGGCGTCCAGGGCGGCCGACTCCCGAGGGGACCGTTCCCTCCGACTCGCCTTCCCCGTCGGCCTCCGAGTCCCCGTCGCCCTCCGCGTCCGAGAGCGGGGACCCGGACGCCAGCAGGAGTCCCGAAGCCGGTTCGGCGACCACCAGGCCTTCCGGCGCGTCGCCCCCCGCCGCCACGCCCACGTCCACGGGGGGCGGTTCGGCTCCCACGGTCACCCCCACCACCGCTGCACCGAGCCCGAGCCCGACCCCGACGGAGTGCGACCGCTTCCTGTGGTGGTGCACGTAGGGCTTCGCCGGTGCGAAGGCTGCCCTGGGGGTGCCCCCGCTACGGCCCGCTGTGGATCAGCGACGCCCACAGGTGCGGTCGCCCGGGGTGCTCGGCACGCAGGTGCCGGATGACGCGATGGAGCACGGCCGCCGCGTCGTCGGCGGACGGTGTGTCCGGCATCAGCCGGTAGAAGTGCTCGGCCGCCCCGGCCGCGACGCGGTCGTCCAGCGGCCACAGACTCGCCACGACATGCCGGAACCCGGCCAGCTGGAACGCCGAGGCGAGGTGGATGGACTCGTCCGCGTGCCGACGGCCCACATGTCCGGTGGAGCAGGCGGACAGGTAGGCCAGCTCGGCCTCGTGGAGGTCGCGGCGGCCGATCTCCGCGATGGACAGCACACCGTCGTGCAGGTGGAGCCCGCCCTCGGAGGGCGCGTCGGGGTCGGTGCCGGCGTGGCAGGCGAAGTGCGCCCAGTTCGCCTCGGGGAGCGCGCCGGTCACCCGGGCGGCGGTGGCCTGCTCGTTGACGAGCAACGGCATGTCCGGATGGGCCGCGTGCAGGATCGCCGCCTCGGCGGTGGTGGCCGGCAGGTCCGGCAGCCCCGGGGTCCGGTCCAGGGCGACGGTGAGCCGGCGCAGGGCGGTCGCGGCCGGCCGCCCCTGGGCGCGGGCCAGGGCCCGCAGCGTGGGTGTGTACGACGAGACCACCCGGTCGAGCGCCCCGGTCCGGCCCGGGTGCCCGGCCGCGTGCAGCGGCAGCAGCCCGAGCGGTCCGGTCGGCATCCACCACACGCGGGGGAGGACTCCGTCGTCCGGACGGAGCCGTTGTCCGACCGCGTCGAGGACCGGCTCGACCGCCGTGTCCCACAGCCGGCCGAGCACCTCCGTCAGCACCCGCTGCCGGCGCAACTCGCCCGTGAACGAACCGGAGTCGTGCGTCGCCTCCGTCAACTCGGCGGCCCACGCCTCGGCGTCGGCCAGTCGCAGGTCGGGCAGCGGTACCGGCAGCGGCGGCCCGTCGGCGGTGACGACGATGCCGTCGCACCTCTGCAGTCCGGCGTTGAGCAGCACGACCGCCCCGCCGCCGGCCGCCGGCCGCAGCTCGCTCCACGTCGGCGGGAGCAGGAACCGGTCAAGGCCCGGCAGGCGCCGGATCTCCGTCAGGACGGCGTCGTGCTCGTCCCACAGCCTTCTGCGCCGGTCGACGTGGTCGATGTCCTGGCCGTCGTCGGGCGTGGTGGCCATGGCCGGGGGATCCGGGGCGTTGAGGGCCGTGCGGACGCGGCTCAGACGGCGGGCCAGGGCGGGGTGCTCGGCCTCCAGCTCCGCCAGGGGAGTGCGCAGCGCCAGCCGGGACGCCAGCAGGACCGACCGGCCCAGCTCACCGGCCTGGACCGCGCCCGCCGGATCGTCGAGGGCGCAGTGCACGGCGATCGTCTCGCCGACCAGTCCGCGGTTCGCGCCGAGGCGGTACTCGTGGTCCGCCGAGGAGGTCTCCCGCGCCGCGACCGAGGGCAGCAGCTCGACCGCCGTGTCGAACAGCAACCGGGCGGTGCGCAATTCGTCCAGTACGTAGGCGAGGCGGCCCGTCGCCCAGCAGGCGCGCAGCCGGTCCAGCGGGGGCGCCGTCGTGGCCGCGAGCGCTTCCCGTGCCAGTCCGGCGATCCTCGACCGGTCCAGGGCGCCGCCGGTGTCCCACCGCCTCCGGTAACAGGTCGCGAGGAAGTAGATGCGAGCGGCCCGGCCGGGATGGTCGCCCGGGGTGGCCCTGACCGCCTGTTCCGCGGCCTCCACGGCGCGGTCGAGGTCGGACGTGGCGCCGGTCCGCTGGAACCGCAGCCGGTGGGCGTTGCCGAGACTGAACAGGTACCGGGCGCGCTCCGGATGGTCGGCGGGGACCGCGGCGGTCGTCTCCAGGGCCAGTTCGACGGAACGGTCCAGGTCGGCCGGGTCGCCCGAGTGCTCGTACCGGCTCTGATGGGCCCGTGTGAGGTTGAACAGGCGTAGCGCACGGTCGGGATGGTCCGCAGGGGTGGCAGCCACCGCCTGGAGCGCGAGGTCGACGGCGCGGTCGAGGTCGGCCGTGGCGCGGCTGCGCTGGAACCGGTCCTGGTGGACGATCCCGAGGCTGGTCAGGTACATGGCCCGGGCCGGGTGGTCGGCCGGTGTCGCGGCCAGGGCCCGTTCGTGATGCGCGAGGGCCCGGTCCAGGTCGTGCAGGCTGCCGTTGTGCCCGAAGCGCTGGCTGAGCGCGCTGCCGAGGTTGCTCAGGTGCCTCGCACGGCTCGGGTGGTCGTCGGGTGTGGCGGCCACCGCGCGTCGGCCGGCGTCGATGGCCGCGTCCAGGTCGGACGGCTCCCCGACGCGGGTGAACCTGGACCAGTGGATGAGGCTCAGGTTCGACAGGCGGTGGGCGACATCCGGGTGGTCGGGGGGTGTGGCGGCCACGGCCTGTTGCTGATGGGCGACGGCCCGGTCCAGATCGGCCACGTCCCCCAGCTGTTCGAACCGCCCGCGCAGGGCCAAAGCGAGGTTGTTCAGGGCGGTCGCGCGGAACGGGTGATCTGCGGGCGCCGCGGCGACCGACCTCTCCAGACTCTCGACGGCCCGGTGCATGTCGACGGGACGTCCGGTCCGGTCGAATCGCGCGTCGTACGCGGCACCGAGGTTGGACATGAGCAGCGCACGGTTCGGGTGGTCGGAGGGTGTGGCGGCGACGGCCCGTTCGTAGTGCGCGACGACACGGTCCAGATCGCCCGCCTCACCCAGCCGTTCGAACCGCGCGTGGTACGCGACCCCGAGGTTGGACAGGAACGTCGCGAACTGGTGGTGCCCCTGGGGCGCCGTGGCGACGGCACGCCCCAGGTGGTCGATGGCCCGGTCCACATCGGCCAGTTCTCCCAGCCGTTCGAAGCGCGCGTGGTACGCCAGGCCGAGGTTGGACAGGTAGGCCGCACGGTCCGGCGCGTCGTCCGGGGCCGCGGCCACCGCGTGTTCGTGGTGGCCGATGGCCCGGTCCAGGTCCGCCAGGCTGCCGGTCCGCTCGAAGCGGGCCTGGTAGGCGACGGCGAGGTTGGACAGGGTGGTCACTCGGTACGGGCTGCCGGTGTGGGTGGCGGCCCGCTCCCCGAACCCGATGGCACGGTCCAGGTCCGCCGGCCGGCCCGCCCGTCCGAACCGGGCCCAGTAGGCGGTGCCGAGGTTGGTCAGGATGGTCGGCAGGTGAGGGGAGTCGGCGGGGTTGCCGGCCAGGGCGCGCTCGCCGGTGTCGATGGCGCGGTCCAGGTCCGCGAGGTGCCCGCTTGCTTCGAAGCGCCGCAGATGACATGTGGTGAGGTTTGTCAGGGCCGTCGCCCGGTTCAGGGGGTCGCCGGGGTTGCCGGCCAGGGCGCGCTCGCCGGTGTCGATGGCGCGGTCCAGGTCCGCGAAGTACCGCGTCCTCTCGAAGCGAAACAGGTAGCCCGAGGCGAGGTCGGTCAGGATGGTCGCGAGGCGCGGGGAGGCCGCGGGGGCCGCGGCCAACGCGCGTTCGTCCATGTCGATGGCGCGGTCCAGGTTCGCGTGGTGCCCGGTCCGCTGGAACCGCATCAAGTGGCCCGTGGCGAGGGTGGCCAGGTAGAACTCTATGTTCAGCTCGGCGCCGGTCGCGACGACGGCCCGTTCCCCGAACTCGATGACCGCGTCCAGGTCGTCCGGGTTCCCCGCCCGCTGGAACCGCAGGAGATGGGTGACGCCGAGGTTGCCCAGGATCAGCGCGGAGTTCGGGTCACCGGCCCGGAGGGCGGCCACGGCCTGCCGCCCGATGCCGATCGACTGCTCGGCGTCGTCCTCCCGTCCCGTCAGCGCGTACAGCGCCCGGTGGGTCTCGGCGAGGTTGTACAGGCGGGTGGCACGGTACGGGTGCTCCGGCGGTGTCAGGGCGACGACGTTCCGGAACAACGGGACACACCGGCCCAGCAGGACCGTGTCCCCGGCCTGGGTCGCGCGGTTCAGAAGGTCGACCGCCTGGTCGTTCAGCTGACCCGGATCAAGCCGGTGGTCGGAGGACATCGACCATGAGACTATCGGCCGACTGACGGAAGGGGGAGCCGTGGTGGACGCCGAACGATCGGCCCTGACCACGCTGTGCAGGGAGTTCGACGCGCTGATCGGCGAGACCAGGCTCCACACCGCGGCACGTCAGCAGCTGCTGGAACGGATCGTGGCCGAGGCACGGGCCCGGCGCCCGGTGCTCACTCTGCTGGGCCAGTTGCTCAACACCGACCGCGAGACCACCTTGCGCACCCTCGCCACGGGACTGCCGGGCGCCGGGCCGGGCACCGCCCGTCAGGAGAACTTCCGCTGCCCGGACGGAGCCTGCGACCGTACGGCGGTGCCGCCGCCGGCGGGTGCCCTCCCGCGCTGCGCGGTACTGGGCCGTGTCATGGAGCGGGGGTAGCGCAAGTGGGCGGATTCCTCCAGCAGTTGGCCAAGACACTGGCCGACCGGTGGATCAGCCTGCTCGTGCTGCCCGGGGCGTTCTTCCTCGGCGCGGTCTGGCTCGCCGTCCAGCTCGGCCACGCCGACGCGTGGAACGTCGCGCTGCTGACCCGGCGGGCCGAGGACACCATGGCCGAGGTCGCGGACCTGCCGAGCGGGGCGCAGGCACTGCTCGTCGTGGCCGTTCTGGCGGCCGCCTCCGGGGTGGGCTTCGTCGTGCAGACGCTGGCGGCGGTCACCCGACGGGTCTGGCTGGGGCCGTGGCCCCGCCCGCTCGCCCGGGTCGCGGCGGCGCGTACGGCACGCCGGCGTGCGCGGTGGTACCGGCTCGTACAGGAACGCCGGGCGCTGGAAGCCGTGAGCCCGGCCGTCCGCACCCGCGAGCGGCAGGACCGCATCGACGACGTGGCCCGGCGCATCACCCGGCTGGCCATGGCCGAGCCGGGCAGGCCGACCTGGATGGGGGACCGGATCCACGCCGTGGAGTCCATCGCCCACCACCGCTACGGACTCGATCTGACCTACGGCTGGTCCCGCCTCTGGCTGGTGCTCCCCGACTCCGCCCGGACCGATCTCACCGCCGCGCACTCGGCGTTCGCCGCCTCGGTCGCCACCGGGACGTGGGCCGTGCCCTACCTGCTGCTCACCGTGGTGTGGTGGCCGGCCGTGCTGGTCGCCGCGGGCATCGGCCTGACCGGATGGGCCCGTGCCCGCGCCGCCGTGGCCGACCTCACCACGCTGACCGAGGCCACCCTCGACGTCCACGGCCGTACGCTGGCGGCCGCACTGGGAATCGGCGACGAGACCACCGGCCCCCTCACCATCAGCGAGGGCGAACACATCACCGACCTCATCCGCAAGGGCCGCTAGCCCCCGCGCTCCGCCCGACCCCACTTCCGCGCAACCCCCCGAACCCGCGCCGACCGCGGGCGGTTGCCCGGCTTTGGTGGGGGCGGTCGGTCGAGGCTTGGCTGCGGGCTCCGGGCCGGGTCTGATCGGCTGCCGCTTGGCCTCAGTTGCGGCAGTGATGCGATGCGTGTTCCGGACAGTGGCCCGGCCTTTGTCGGGGCGGTCGGTCGAGGTGTGGCTGCGGGTACCGGGCCGGGTCCGGATGGCTGCCGCTTGGCTTGTGTTCCGGTTGCCGTGCGATGCGGTCGCGGGTAGTGGCCCGCTTCTGTCGGGGCAGTGGCCCGATGGGTTCTTGCGGGCGGCCGACCGGGTCCAGCCGGCAGCCACCGGGGCCTTCTCCCGGCAGTCGCCCGGACCCTTTTGGCAACCGTCACTCCCCGTTCCGACAGTCGTCCGCCCCGTTCCGGCAACCGTCACTCCCCGTTCCGACACTCGTCCGCCCCGTTCAGGCAGCCGCCCCCGCGCCGCCCGCGAAGCCCCCCGAGCGGCCCCGTCACGCGTCCCGCATCCGCCGCAGCAGATTCCGCAGTGACTCCCGCTCCTCCTGGGAGAGCCCTGCCAGTGGCTCGCGCGCGAAGCGCAGGCCCTCCCGCAGTTCCCGGGCCACCTCCAGCCCCGCCTGGGTCGCCGCCGCCACCTTGACCCGCCGGTCCGCGGGGTCGGGGCGCCGCTCCACCAGCTCGCGGGCCTCCAGCCGGTCGACTATCCCGGTGACGTTCGACGGCTCGCACTTCAGTTTCTGGGCCAGTTTGCGCATGGGCAGCGGCTCCAGGGAGAGCAGACTCAGCAGCCGCGCCTGCGCCCCGGTGAGGGCGTGCTCCGCGGCCGCGTCCTCGTAGTCCGAGTAGAAGCGGGCCACCACGTCCCCGATGAGCTCCACCACTTCCAGGGTGAGCGCATCGGGCCGGGTCTTGTGAGGAGTGGGCATGGGGTCAAGGGTACCCCTTTACTTGACAACCTGAAATATTCAGAGGCATGGTTGTTTAAGGTACTGAAGTAAATGGAAAGGTCGCAGGCATCATGATCAACCGCGAATGGCACCTCGTCTCCCGCCCGGTCGGCTGGCCCAAGCCCGAGGACTTCGCCCTGGTCGAAGCCGAGGTCCCGACCCCCGGTGAGGGCCAGGTGCTGGTCCGGAACAAGTACCTCTCCGTCGACCCGTACATGCGCGGCCGCATGAGCGCCGCGAAGTCGTACGTCGCCCCCTTCGAGCTCGGCAAGGTCATGCAGGGCGGCGCGGTCGGCGAGGTCGTCGAGTCCCACGTGGACGGCATCGCCGTCGGCGACCACGTCCTGCACTTCCTCGGCTGGCGCGAGTACGCGGTCGTACGCGCTGAGAACGCCGTCAAGGTCGACGCCGACGCCGCGCCCCTGTCCACCTACCTCGGCGTCCTCGGCATGACCGGCCTCACCGCCTACGCCGGCCTGCTGCGCACCGCCTCCTTCAAGGAGGGCGACTCGGTCTTCGTCTCCGGCGCCGCGGGTGCCGTCGGCAGCCAGGTCGGCCAGATCGCCAAGCTCAAGGGCGCCTCCCGGGTCATCGGCTCGGCCGGCTCCGACGACAAGGTCAAGCTGCTCGTCGAGGAGTACGGCTTCGACGCGGCCTTCAACTACAAGAACGGCAAGGTCAGCGAGCAGCTCCGCGAGGCCGCCCCGGACGGCGTCGACGTCTACTTCGACAACGTCGGCGGCGACCACCTGGAGGCCGCCATCGGCTCCCTCAACCAGGGCGGCCGGATCGCCGTCTGCGGCATGATCTCGGTCTACAACAACACCGAGGCAGCCCCGGGCCCGCGCAACCTCGCCCGGCTCATCCAGACCCGCGGCCGCATCGAGGGCTTCCTGGTCGGCGACCACTACGACCTCCAGCCGCAGTTCGTCTCCGAGGTCGGCCCCTGGGTCGCGTCCGGGCAGCTCAAGTACCGCGAGACGGTCGTCGAGGGCATCGAGAACAACCTGGAGGCGTTCCTCGGGGTCCTGCGCGGCGACAACACCGGAAAGATGATCGTCAAGCTCTGACCCCTGCCCGGTGTTTCCGTCATGCGGTAACTTCTTTCCGAATCCCGCCGTCGATCGTGGGCGCGAGTCGCGGTGGACCGAGGAGGAAGACAACCGCATGCCGGAAATCCAGCAGTCCGACGTCCTGTACACGGCCGTCGCCACCGCCGAGAACGGCCGCGACGGCCGTGTCGCCACCGACGACGGCAGGCTCGACCTGGTCGTCAACCCGCCCGTGGAGATGGGCGGCAGCGGCAAGGGCACCAACCCCGAGCAGCTCTTCGCCGCCGGGTACAGCGCCTGCTTCCAGGGTGCCCTCGGCGTCGTCGCCCGCCAGGAGAAGGCCGACATCTCCGGCTCGACGGTCACCGCGAAGGTGGGCCTGGGCAAGAACTCCGACGGGTTCGGCCTGATCGTCGAGATCTCGGCGACCCTCCCGCAGCTCGACGCGCAGACCGCCCGCGCCCTCCTTGAGAAGGCCCACCAGGTCTGCCCGTACTCGAAGGCGACCCGCGGGAACATCTCCGTGACGCTCGTCTGACGGAGCCCGCCGGTCGTACGGGACGGAGGCGGCACCCCTGGACGTGGGGTGCCGCCTCCGTTCCCGTCAGAGCGCGAGCGCTGCCGTGTGCACGGCCCGCACGAACCGCTCGTTCTCCGGCGCCGCCCCTCCCGGGAACGCCATCCGGCGGCGGGTGTAGCCGTAGGACAGGCCGCTGCGCGGGTCGGCGAAGGCCTGGGAGCCGCCGGCGCCGCTGTGACCGAAGGAACCGGCCCCGAGACAGGGGTGCCACATGTCGGCCGTGGCCTGGAAGCCGAGGCCGTAGGACTTGTGGGCCCGGGCCACCAGGTCGTAGCCGACGGAGTGGATCTGGCCCACCTCCGCGATGGTGTCCGGCTTCAGCAGCGGGGGCCGGTCGGCGACTTCGCTGATCGCCGCCGCGTACATCCCGGCCAGACCCCGCGCCGCCGCCACGCCGCCCGCCGACGCGGGCCCTTTCGCGCGCACGGCACGGGAGTTGGCGTAGCCGACCAGGTCACCCGGGTCCGGGACCTGCTGGTTGAAGGTGATCGCGGCCAGGGTGTGCGGGCCCGTCGGTGTCGTGTCCAGCAGGGCCTGCTGCGTGGCCGTGGGCGCCATGGGCTGCACCGAGCGGTAACGGGGTTCCAGGGACTCGGGCAGCCCCAGGTGGAAGTCCAGTCCGTACGGAGCCCGGATCCGCTCCTCGTACACCTCCTGGAGCGTGCGGCCGGTGGCCCGCCGCACGATCTCGCCGGTGAGGGCGCCGATCACGAGCGCGTGGTAGCCGAAGGCCGTGCCGGGGCGCCAGAACGGCTTCTGGTCCGCGAGCCGTTCCGCCACCGCCCGGTCGTCCGCCAGTTCCTGAGCGGTGAAACCGCCGTCCAGCCCCACCACCCCGGCCCGGTGCGCCAGCAGTTCCCGCAGGGTCAGCTGGCCCTTGCCCTCGGCGGCGAACTCCGGCCAGTAGTAGGTCACCTTGCGGTCCAGCTCCAGGGTGCCCTCCTGGACGAGGAGCGCCACCACCAGATGGGCGGCACCCTTGGTCGACGAGAACACGCCGTAGAGGGAGTCCGGCCCCACGCCCTCACCGGCCCACAGGTCGACGACCCGCCTGCCGTGCACATACGCGCTCAACTGCCCCTCGTAGTCGGGCCGTTCGCCCGCCACGAAAGCGGTGAACTCCTCGCGCACCGCTTCGAAGCCGTCCGCGACGGTGCCGTGGATCTCCTGCGTCATCCGCTCTCCTCAACTCAGCCGCTGCTCGCGCGTGCCATGGTGAACAACGCCCGTCCGACCTGGGCGAACTCCCCCTTGGGATGATCCCGGAAGAGGGGCTCGGTGCCGAACAGGACGGCATGCGGGCCGCTGACGACCGACGCCCGCCCGGCCGCGGCGGCGGGACCGCCCGAGCCGTCCGGCAGGGACCGCCAGTGCCCGGAGACCAGCGGGTTCCCGGTGGCGTACGCCTGTTCCACCCGTACGCCCGGCCCGAGGCCGGTGAACCACACCGGTGCGTAGACGAACCCGTGATCAGGTGCCCCGGCCGTCACCGGGCCCGAATTCACCACCCGCACCACGCCGTTGGCGTCCCCGTTGCCCTCCACCGGCTGCGCCGCCAGCAGCCCGGTGTCCGTGCTCAGCGCGGCCCCGACGGTCCCGCGCCCGACGAGCCCGTGCCCGGCGCCCAGGAAGGCGTCCAGGGCCGTACGGGCGCCGCTGGTGAGGGCGTCACGGTCCAGCCCCGCCGACACGAACAGCACGTCCACCGACGACCAGTCGAAGCCGGCGTTCAGGACGGCCGTCGAGACCGGGGTGACCTCGAACTCCATCTCCCGCAGCGCGAACAGCTCGCCGGGGGTCACGGCGGCGGCCACGCGGGTGCGGCGCAGTTCCGCCGTGCCCTTCTGCCGCGTCGCGTCGAACACCACGTCGTAGGTACGAGCGGCCCCGGCGGCGAGGGCCCGCGCCGCCGCGGGCACGATCGCACTGCCGTCGGCGGCCCGCCGTACCGCAACGCCCTGCCGGAGCAGCGAGTTGAGGGCCGCGATCTCCTGCGGGTCGGTCAGCCGCAGCCGCAGGTCGCCGCGCGGGGCGACGGAACCGACGTGCGCGGCGGCCGCGACGGGCCGCAGGTCCGCACCGGCCAGGCTCCCGGAGCGCACCGGTGCGACCGTCGCGCCCCACAGCCGGCCCAGGCTCCAGCCCGAGATGTCGTACATCACCGAGACCTTGTCGCTGATGTCCCGGCCGTCCGCGAGCAGCACGTTCGCCAGGCCCCGCTTGGGCTGGCGCATGTCGACGACGTACGAGCCCTTCGGGTACGTCCGTCCACCGAGCCTCAGGTCGCGGCTCGCGCGGCCGACGCGGACGTCGTTGGCGAGGAGGTGGTCGACGAGCCGGGCGGAGGCCGTCGAGCCGGACGGGATCACGTACGCGCGGGGGAAGTCGGTGGTGTACACGTCCTCGGGTCCGATGCCCGGCACCCCGGGGACCGTCTCGGCAGACACCGGCACCTGGGCGGCCCCCGCTGCCCCGCGCCGGAAGACCTCGATCTGGTCGGCGATCAGCGAGGTCCGCCTCTCCCGGACGAAGTCGAGGGTCGCCGTGACGGCCGCCTGCGCGACCGCCGTGTTGATGGCGGAGCGCCGTCGCAGCTCCGCCACGGGCAGGCTGTCGTAGAGGGAGTTGTTGACGGCCAGCGGGATCTCCACGGTGTGCGCCGCGACCGTGCCGTGGAAGGCCGCGTACTGCGGGGTGAAGATCGGAGGCCAGTCGTCCCAGCCCTCCTCCTGGTCCCGGAAGGGGATCTGCGCGGGCTCGACGCCGTCCTTGGCGGGTGTGTAGCCGAGGCCGTTGACGGCGGTCTCCATGCCGAGCGCGTTGGCGTAGGTGTTCTTCAGGAAGAGGTCGTACTCGTAGTTCTCGCCGTGCGGGGGAGTGGTGGGTTCGATGAGCGTGCCGTTGACGTAGCCGTGCAGGTCGAGCATGACGGCCGGCTGCTTGTCGATCTCGATCTGCCGCATCGCCCGCGTCTCGGGCTGCGAGGCGGTCACGAAGTCCCGGTTGAGGTCGAAGCCGTTGGCGTTCGCCCGGGTGCCGGCGATACGGCCGTCGGGGTTGGCGGTGATGTTGAAGTACAGCCGGGAGTGGGCGAGCAGGTCCCGGGTGCGCCGGTCCCGGGCCGTCGCGAGCCGCTCGACGACCTTCAGGGAGGCGTCCGTGCCCTCCCACTCGTTGCCGTGGATGTTGTTGTTGAAGAAGACCGGCGTCTTGTAACCCGCCTTGATCTCCTTCGACTTGGCGGCGGTCGCGGGCGCGTTCTCGATGAGCTCGCGCATCCGCTCCTGGGCGCGGGCCTGGGCGGTGGTCTCCGGGGCGGTCACGGTGACGAGGTAGAGCCGGTGCCCGCCCGCCGAACGCCCGGCGACCTCGACGCTCACCCGGTCGCCCAGCCGCTGGAGGGCGTTGAGCCTCGGCGCGATCGCGTGGTACGGCGTGAGGCCCAGCTTGACGGACCGGTCGGCCGGGTTCTCGGGGTCGGGGGTGAGGACCTGCTCGCGGGGATAGCCGCGGGTGGTGTCGGTGAGGCCGGTGACGGGGGCGGTGAGCGACCGCCGGGCGGCGCTCTCCGGGGCCCGGGCCAGCCCCTGGTCGTGGGCGCGCTCGCGGGTGGGGGGCTTGGGGGGCTCGGGGTCGGCGCTCGCGCTGGTCGGGGTGAGCAGCAGCGAGCCGGCGAGGGCGATGAGCAGGACGGGTCTCGCAGGAACGGTTCTCGTGGTGTGCACGCGTACCTCCTCCGGGGCTTCCTGAGATCGGTACGGCGAGATGTACCTGTTCGACTCAACCGCAACAAGAGGGAGTTCGTGGCGCGGATGCCCCGGATGGCGCAACTCGGGTGCCCGGGCCGCGCATACGGCCGTATCCGCAGCTGGAGAGCCACCCGATAGGGTGCGGGCATGCGTGATCTCGGGGCGGGCTTCCACTATCTCCTCAAGGGCCAGCGGTGGGTGGCCCGGCACGGCAGGCAGTACGGCTTCGGGCTGATCCCGGGCCTGATCACCCTGGTGCTGTACGTGGCGGCGCTGGTGGCCCTGGCGAACTGGGGCGAGGACGTGGTGTCCTGGGCGACCCCGTTCGCCGGTGACTGGTCGAGCCCGTGGCGGGGCCTGTTCCGGGGCTTCCTGACCGCTGTCCTGTTCGCACTGGCCCTCCTGCTGGCGGTGCTGACCTTCACGGCGGTCACCCTCCTGATCGGCCAGCCCTTCTACGAGAACCTCTCCGAGAAGGTCGACCGGGACGTCTCCCCGGACGGCACGGCCCCCGAGTCCGGTCTGCCGCTCTGGCGCGAGCTGTGGATCTCGGCGCGCGACAGCGTGCGCATCGTGGTCCGGGCCGCGCTGTGGGCGGTGCTGCTCTTCGCGCTGGGCTTCGTCCCCGTCATCGGCCAGACCGTGGTCCCGGTGCTCGGCTTCTTCGTGACCGGGTTCTTCCTCACCGAGGAACTCACCGCGGTGGCACTCCAGCGCCGCGGCGTGGACCTCCGAACCCGGCTGACCCTCCTGCGCTCCCGCAAGACCCTGATCTGGGGCTTCGGCACCCCCCTCGGCCTGTCCTTCCTGATCCCCTTCGTCGCGGTGTTCCTGATGCCGGGCGCGGTGGCGGGGGCGACCCTGATGGCACGGGAACTGCTGGGAGAGGAGACGCGGGACGGGGACGAGGAGGGCGACGAGCCGGACGGGGAAGCCGTATCCGGTGAACTCGGCGCCTGAGCCCACGATCCGCCCGGCGACGCGCACGGACGCGGACGCGGTCTTCCGGCTCCTGCGCGACTTCGCCACCACGTGCCGTCCCGACCCCGCCCGCCACGGGACCGTCACCTTCCCCCAGGTCCTGCGGGCGGCCGCCGAGAGCCGGGCCGGGGTCCCGGTCGCCGACTTCTACCGCCGGCTGGACTCCACCAGGACGGCGGCCTGCCTCAAGTGGCCTGCTCCACCGCCACCACCACGATCGCCCGCACCTGCGCGATGATGTCCAGCCGGTTCTGCACGAACCCCGGATCGGTCACCGTCCCCGTCGCCGGATCGGTGTTCCCCGTGCCGAACTGCAGTACCGGCGTGTGCACATGACCGCCCGGCAGTTCGTCGTGCCGTCCCAGCCGGTCGCGCAGCAGGGTGACCCGGTAGGCGATCTCGTTGGACAGGTAGTCCCCGCCGCCGCCCGCCCGCGCGGTGGACCCCGGGGTCGGCCCGTCCGGACGCACGACGGGCTGTGTCCCTCCCGCGGGGATCTCGGTCACGCTCGTGTTGTCGTAGACCGGGAAGCGCCCGGTGTCCGCGTCCACGATCGCCTTGTACGGCAGCGTCGTGGTCGTCCACTGCGGCTGGGTGGCCGGATCGGTGACCGGCACCGTCCCCGTCACCCCGATGTTGTCGTTGTCCGCGAACCCGCCCCGCCAGGCCCCGTTGGTCCGCTCGACGTCGAACCGGCCCACCCGCCCCTGACTGACGGTCGTGAAGAGATCCACGTGCTTCAGATACGGCCGCAGCGCCCGCTCCACGGTCTGGTCCGTGAAGTCCTGCCACCGCACCGGGAAGACGACCGTCTCCACCCGCGCCGGCCCTTCCGCCGTCTCGACCACCGTCCCGTCGAGGGCCAGCGCACTGGCCCCGGACGGATTCGAGATCCGTATGTCCCGGTCCAGCGTGAACGGATCGAACCCGGTGACGAGCACCCGCTTCAGCCGGTCGCCCCCCGGGTACCGCACGGACGTCTGCCCCCGCGAAGTCCGCTCCAACTCACCCAGCAGAGCGGCCCGTTGGCGGTTCGTGAGCCCGAATCGCGGCTCCCAGGTGCGCACCGCGCGGGTCATCCCCAGGCGCGCCCAGTACAGGGGCCGGTCGTCGTCCCGGCTCAGGTCCCCGCCGGCCGGCCCCCGCCCCTGCGCCCGGTCGACGGCCCGCTTCCACAGCGCGGCCCCCTGCCGTACGACGAGCTTGTGCGCCTGCCCGTAGGAACGCGCCGAGCCGAGCGCCCGCGTGAAGCGCTGCGGGACGGCGTCGAATCCGGACCGTTCGAGGATCTCCCGCGGCACGGCCCGGTCGAGCCGCTGTTCCTCCACGGTGGGCGAGGGCGCGGCCGGTGCCGTCGCCGCGCTGGCGGAGGCCACCGGCCCCGCCAGCAGGGCCAGCAGGGCCAATTGGGGAACGCCGATCCGAACACGTAGGAATGTCAAGGGAGTTCAGGTCCTTCCGTCGCTGTGGGGCGCGCGTGGTGCGGGACGTCGGCAGTATCGCGTGACGGAAGGGGGCCACGCCATGGGGACGAGGCGCGGGCGAGCCGCCCCGCGGCCTCCCGCAGCGACTCCACGAACGCCGCCACGGCCGGTGAGACCGACCGGCCCCGCGGCGTCGCCGCGTACACCGCCCGAGCCGGAGCCCCCTCGTCGAGCACCGGGAGCAGCACCACGTCCGGCCGTACGGCCTCCGCGGCGAGTGCCGGGACCAGCGTCACCCCCAGCCCGGCGGCGACGTAGCCCTGCTTGGCGGTCCACTCGCCGACGACATGGGCGATCCGCGGCCGGAAGCCCTGCCGCAGGGCCGCGTCGAGAAGCGTTCCCTCGGGCCGCGGGCTCCCGGAGATCCAGTCGGCGTCCGCGAGCCGCCCGAGCCGTACCGGCCCGCCGCCCTCGTCCAGGAGCGGATGCCCGGCCGGCACGGCGACGTACAGCGACTCGTCGAGCAGATGGCTCAGTTCGTACGCCGACAGCGGTGCCCCGCCGGTCGTGGAGACGACCGCGAGGTCCAGGCGCCCCTCGGTGAGCCGGTCCAGCAACGACGGCGTGAGCCCCTCCTCGCGGGAGACCCGCACGCCCGGCCGGCGGGCGCGGAAGGCGCCGAGGGCGTGCGGGACCAGGGCCGCGTCCGCCGTGGGGAACGCCCCGAACCGCAGCCGCCCGCCCGCCGGTTCCCGCAGCGCCGCCAGCTCGCGCGCGGCCCCGTGCAGCGCCCCGGTGACGGTCTCCGCGTACGGCACGAGCACCCGCCCCGCCTCGGTCAGCCGGACCCCCCTCGGCAGCCGGTCGAACAGCGGCGCCCCGCCCAACGCCCCCTCCAGCGAGGCGATCTGCCGGGACACGGCCGACTGCGTCCAGCCCAGCGTGCGCGCGGCCACGGTGAACGACTCGTGCCGGGCGACCTCCAGGAAGACCCGCAGCCAGACGGTGGCGAGGTCGGGAGGGAGATCCGTGTGATGCGGTTTCGGCATGGCAGCCATGCTGGACATTCGCTTGTCGCATCACAAGGGCGGACCTAGCGTCGAGGCCATGCGGATCACTCTGGACAACCCCGTCGGCGCGCCCCAGCCCCTGAGCCCCTACTACTCCCAGGTCGCCCGGGTCGAACAGGACGGCGGCGGCGCCCTGTTGTTCGTCTCCGGGCAGATCGCCGAGGGCGCCACGCTCGCCGAGCAGTCCCGGGGCGTCTTCGAGACCCTCGCCGCCCTCCTCGACGCACACGGCGCGAGCCTGGCCGACGTCATCAACATCCGCACCTACCTCACGGACATCTCCGAACTGGAGCAGTACGGCGCCGTACGGCGGGAGTTCCTCACCGGCACCCCACCCACCAGCATGACCTTCGAGGTGCCCCGGCTGTTCAGGCCGGAGGCGCTGATCGAGGTCGAAGTCGTGGCGGCGGTGTCCGCGGGCGGGTGATACTGCGGGTCGTCGTCCTGTGGGCGCTGTTCGGCCGGGCGTTCGCCCTCGCCGCCGTCTGTGCGCTCAGCAAGGCTCTCGCCGTCGCCTGGAGCCAGTGAGCCTCAGCCCGCCGGCTCGCCCAGCAACCGCAGGAAGTCCCGGAACGCACCCGGCATGTCCACCGACTCCGGGTCCAGCAGCCACTGGTACTGGAGGCCGTCCATGACGGCGACCAGCAGCGGCGCGGTGCGCTCCGGGCTCAGTCCGTTCGGCAGGCGGTCGCCGTATTCGGTGCGCAGGGCCGCCGCCATCGAGGCGCGCACCCGGGTGTAGCGGTCGGTGAAGTACTCCCTGGCCGGGTGCCCCTCCGTCACGCTCTCGCCGAGCAGCGCCGAGAAGGTCTGGATGATGCCGGGCCGCATGGCGTTGTACTCGACGAGCGAGGCGAGCAGGTCGACGCGCCAGCTGCCGTTCGGCACGGCGTCCCACTTGTCCCGCTCCTCCAGCACCGCGACCAGCAGCGCGTCCTTGGTCGGGAAGTGGTGCAGCAGCCCCTGCTGGGTCAGCCCCACCCGCTCGGCCACCGCGGCCAGGCTCGCGCCCCGGTAGCCGCGCTCGGCGATGACCTCCAGAGCCGCCCGGACGATCTCGCCCCGGCGCTCCTCGCTTCTCGTCCTGGCGCTCATGGCGTCACCGTACGACATGCCCCACCCGCTTATGTAACAGCAGAATAACGAAACCTACCGCTCGCCAGGTAATGGATGCACGATGTGAGGACCGCACGGACTTCAACGAGGAGGCACCGCCATGGCGGCATCCGAGGACCCCGAGGGCATCACCCCCGCCGACCAGGCCCGTGAGGCGGCCGTCGAGGCGGCGCTGGCCGCACTCGACCTCGACGCCAAGGCGAGGCTCCTCTCCGGCCAGGACATGTGGACCCTGCCCGCGCTCCCCGGGATCGGCCTGGCCTCCCTCGTCATGTCCGACGGCCCGATCGGCGTCCGGGGCGTGCGCTGGAGCGCCGACGACCCGTCGATCGCCCTGCCCTCCCCGACCGCGCTGGCCGCCACCTGGGACCCGGAACTCGCCCGCCGGGCGGGCGTCCTGCTCGCCCAGGAGGCCCGTCGCAAGGGCGTCCACGTCCTGCTCGCCCCCACCGTCAACCTCCACCGCTCCCCGCTCGGCGGCCGCCACTTCGAGGCCTACAGCGAGGACCCCCTCCTCACGGGACGGATCGGCGCCGGATACGTCACCGGTGTGCAGGAGGGCGGTGTCGGCACCACCGTCAAGCACTTCGTCGCCAACGACGCCGAGACCGACCGCTTCACGGTGAACAACCTGGTCTCCGAACGCACCCTGCGCGAGCTGTACCTGGCACCCTTCGAGCACATCGTCGACAACGCCCACCCGTGGGGCATCATGACCGCCTACAACACGGTCAACGGCACGACGATGACCGAGCACCACCACCTGGTCAACGAGGTCCTGCGCGGCGAATGGGGCTTCGACGGCTGCAACGTCTCCGACTGGATGGCCGCCCGCTCCACCAAGGGCGCCATCGAGGGCGGCCTCGACGTCGCCATGCCCGGCCCGGCAACCGTCTACGGCGAAGCCCTCGCCCGGGCGGTGCGCGACGGCGAGGTCGAGGAGAGCTCCGTCGACACCGCCGTACGCAATGTGCTGCGGCTCGCCGCCCGTGTCGGCATCCTGGAGGGCGCCGAACCCGTCGTCACCGACCTCCCGGACCCGGTCGACGGCATCGGGCTGGCCCGCGAGATCGCCCGCCGCGCCTTCGTACTGGTCCGCAACCAAGGGGCGTTGCCGCTCAGGCCGGGCGCGGTCGCCCTCATCGGCGCCGCCGCCCGTGACGCGCGGGTCCTCGGCGGCGGCTCCGCCACCGTCTTCCCGGACCGGGTCGTCTCCCCGCTCGACGGCCTCACCGCCGCCCTCCCCAAGGGCACCCTGACCTACGCCGTCGGGGCCGACCCCAACACCGAACTCGCCGTCGCCGACAAGGGATTCACCCTGCGGGCGGTGTGCCGGGACGCGGCGGGGGACGTCATCGGCACGGCGTCCGCCCCCAACGGCCAGATCCAGTGGATGGGCACGGACCTCCCCGAGGGCGTGACCCACGACCGGCTGCACAGCGTCGAGTTGACGGGCACCTTCACCCCGCGCGAGAGCGGCTCGCACACCTTCGGCATCAAGGGGCTCGGCGCCTTCAGGCTGGTCGTCGACGGCACGACGTACTACGACGACGTCCAGAGCACCGACAAGGATGACCCGTTCGTCACCTTCTTCGGTGCCCCCGAGCCCCGCGCCCGGGTCGAACTGACCGCGGGCGAGCCGGTCGAGGTCTCCCTGACGCACGCCGTCGTCCTCCCGGACGACGTGCCGATGAAGGTCGTGGCGTTCACCCTCGCCCACCAGGACCCGCGGCGCGACCCCGACGAGCTGATCGCCGAGGCCGTCGAGGCGGCCCGGAACGCCGACACGGCCGTCGTCGTGGTCGCCACCACCGAGCGCGTCGAGTCCGAGGGCTACGACCGCCGGGACCTCACCCTGCCGGGCAGCCAGGACGAACTGGTCCGCGCGGTCGCCGCCGCCAACCCGAACACCGTCGTGGTCGTCAACTCCGGCTCCCCCGTGGAGATGCCCTGGCGCGAGGACGTCGCCGCCGTCCTGCTCGGCTGGTTCCCCGGCCAGGAGGGCGGGGCGGCCCTCGCCGACGTGCTGACCGGCGCCCACGAGCCCGGCGGCCGGCTCCCCACCACCTGGGGCGCCCTGGCCGACGCCCCGGTCACCCGGGTCGTCCCCGAGGGGGGCGAACTCCCTTACAGCGAGGGCGTGTTCATCGGATACGCCGCCTGGGAGAAGGAAGGCCGCACCCCGGTCTACCCCTTCGGCCACGGCCTCGGCTACACCGACTGGACCTACGAGTCCGTCGAGGTCCGCGGCACCACCGTCCGGGTCCGGCTGCGCAACTCCGGTGCCCGGGCGGGCCGCGAGGTCGTCCAGGTCTACCTGGCGCCCGCCGAGCCCGACGCCGAGCGCCCGGCCCGCCGGCTCGCCGGGTTCGCGGGGGCCGAGGCCGGCCCCGGCGAGAGGGTCGAGGTCACCGTCCGGATCCCGCGCCGGGCGTTCGAGATCTGGGACGAGAAGACCTCATCGTGGTCGTATGTGAAGGGTTCGTACGAAATCCAGGTCGGGCGCTCGATCGGGGACCGCCGGGTCACCGCGACGATTAACGTCTGATCACAGGGGGCAGAGCCCTCTCACAAGCAGCCCCGGCCCGGGACCTGACCCCTGGGCCGGGGCTCGTTCGTCCCTAGCGGCTGGAGAAGCGGTACACCGTCTCGGAGCGGTAGACCTCGCCCGGCCGCAGCACCGTGCCCGGGAACTCCGGGCGGTTCGGGGAGTCGGGGAAGTGCTGGGTCTCCAGCGCGACGCCGTCCCCGGGCGAGAAGGGCTCGGTCAGATGGTCCGCGGTGTAGAGCTGGAGCCCCGGCTCGGTGGTCGCCACCGTCAGCACCCGCCCGGACGCGGGGTCGTACAACTCGGCGACCTCGACGGCCTCTGCGGTGAGCCCCTTGTCGAGCACGAGGTTGTGGTCGTAGCCCGCGCCCACCTTGCGTGCCTGACGGAAGTCGAACCGGGTGCCCTCGACCTCCTCGATCCCGGTCGGGATGAGATCCGCGTCGACCGGGGTGAAGCGCGAGGCGTCGACGCGCAGTTCGTGCCCGCCCGCGTTCCCGGACCCCGCCAGGTTGAAGTAGCTGTGGTTGGTCAGGTTCACCAGGGTCGGCGCGTCGGTGACCGCCTCGTAGGAGATCCGCAGCGCACCCGACTCGTCCAGGCCGTACGTCCCCGAGACCTCAAGGCGCCCCGGGAAGCCCTCCTCGCCGTGCGGGCTGACCCGGCTCAGCCGCACCCCGTGCTCACCCGCGGGCTCCATGTCCCACACCCGCTTGTCGAAGCCGCGCTCGCCGCCGTGCAGGGAGCCCGGCGCGTTGTTGGGCGCGAGCGCGTACGTCACCCCGTCCAGCTCGAAGCGGGCGCCCGCGATGCGGTTGGCGTACCGCCCGATGAAGGCTCCCAGATACGGCTCCGGGTGCTCCAGGTACCCCTCCAGGCCGGCGAACCCCAGCACCACGTCCGCCGTCCGCCCGTCCCGGTCCGGGACCTCGACCGACTGCACGATCCCGCCGTACGACAGGATCCGCACACGGACACCCGCGCGCTCCAGGGTCCAGCGGTGCACCGGGGTGCCGTCGGGAAGGGTGGCGAAGAGTTCGTTCATGTGCGGAACTTTAGGTCACCGACCTGACCTTGCGGTATGCGATCTCCGCCAGCCGTGCCTGTCCGTTCACACTCGGATGGAACCAGTCCCAGTGGCTGAGCTGGTCGGTGCCGAACCGGTAGTCGTACACCGCGCCCCCGTCGTACCGGCACCGTTCGTCCTTCGCGCACACCTCCTTCAGCACGGAGTTGTAGGCCTCCACCCGCTCCTGCACGGTGTCCCGCCGCTCGGTCGCCGCCGCGTCCAGGGCGTCCGCGTCGGCGAGCATCGACGGGCACACGCCCAGCTTCCACACCTGCTTGCCCAGCGGGTTGGTGCGGCCCTGGGACCACAGCCGCTTGAGGTTCGGCACGCTCGCCACGTACACCTGCGCCTTGGGCGCCCGCTTGCGCAGCACACCGAGGGCGTCCTCGAAGCCGGCCCGGAAGTCGGACACCGACGTCATCGCCGCCGTGGAGTCCCGGCAGGCGTCGTTGGCGCCGACCATCACGGTGACCAGCGCCGGTGTGCGCGCGGCCGCCTGTGCCATCTGCGTGGACAGGTCGGCCATCCGCGACCCGGACACCGCGTAGTTCCAGCTGTGCTGCGCCGCCTTCGCCCGCCCCAGCAGCCGGACGGCGAGCGAGTCGACCTGGGTGCTGCCGCCGGTGGCCCAGGACACGTCGGGGCAGTCCTTGAGGATCCCGCAGGCGTCGAAACCGCGGGTGATGGAGTCGCCGACCGCGGCGATCGACCCCGGTTTGCTGTTCCACGCCGGCGTGGCCCTGGGCGAGGGCTTGGGCTTCTGGGTCGGCGCCGCCGAGTCGCCCCCCACGGCGTCACAGCCGGCTGCGCCCACCAGAGCCGCCGTCAGGACGGCGACGACGGCCCGCGAGCGGTGGCCCTGCTTCCGCATCCGTGGTGTTCCCCTCGTGAAATGGTGGTCCTCTCATAACAACGCACGGGAGTTCCCGAGGCGCCCGAGGGAACGATCGGCACCCGTACTAGCGTCCTGCCGGGTGAATGGCGGGCGTTTCGGGGCACCGGGACCGACGGTACGTCACACTCCTTGCGCCGCCGCACGGTAGCCTCGCCATCAACGCGGCTGCCTGCCATCGCCGCCGTGCCAGCCAGCAAGACTTGTCCCGCTCTGCCCGGAGGTCCCGGTGACGACACGTGGAGTTCTGTACGTGCACTCCGCGCCGCGCGCGCTGTGCCCGCACGTCGAGTGGGCCGTCGCCGGGGTGCTCGGCACGCGCGTCAACCTCGACTGGATCCGGCAGCCGGCCGCGCCGGGCACCTGGCGCTCGGAGTTCTCCTGGAAGGGCGAGGCGGGCACGGCGTCCAAGCTCGCCTCCGCCCTCAGAGGCTGGCATCTGCTGCGCTTCGAGGTCACGGCCGAGCCCTGCGCCACCGCCGAGGGCGAGCGTTACAGCTGCACGCCCGAGCTCGGCATCTTCCACGCCGTCACCGGCATCCACGGCGACATCCTGATCCCGGAGGACCGGCTGCGCGCGGCGCTGACGCGTTCGCAGCGGGGGGAGACGGACCTGGAGGCCGAGCTGGCGAAGCTCCTCGGCAAGCCCTGGGACGACGAGTTGGAGCCCTTCCGGTACGCCGGCGAGGGCGCCCCGGTGCGCTGGCTGCACCAGGTGGTGTAGGTCTTCCGTACGCGTGAAGGGCCCCCACCGCTCGGTGGGGGCCCTTCACACACGTTCTCAGACGGTACGGAACGCCAGGACGACGTTGTGCCCGCCGAACCCGAACGAGTCGTTCAGCGCGGCGATACGGCCCTCCACGGGCAGCTTGCGCGCCTCACCGCGGACGACGTCGGCGTTGGCCTCCGCCTCCGGGTCGAGGTTCTCGACGTTGATGGTCGGCGGAGCCACCCGGTGGTAGAGGGCGAGGACGGTCGCGACCGTCTCCACGCCGCCCGCGCCGCCCAGCAGGTGACCGGTCATCGACTTGGTGGCGGACACGGCGATGTGGTCGGCCTCGTCGCCGAAGACCTTGCGCAGCGCCTTGAGCTCGGCGATGTCACCGGCCGGCGTCGACGTGGCGTGCGCGTTGACGTGCACGACCTCCGCCGGGTCCAGGCCAGTGCTGTCCAGCAGGTTCTGCAGCGCGTGCGAGATGCCGCGGCCCTCGGGCTCCGGCTGCACGATGTCGTGGGCGTCGGCGGAGATGCCCTGCCCGACCGCCTCGGCGTACACCCGCGCCCCGCGCTTGGCGGCGTGCTCGGCGGACTCCAGGACGACGACACCGGCACCCTCACCGAGGACGAAGCCGTCCCGGGCTACGTCGTAGGGGCGCGAGGCGCCCTCGGGGTTCTCGTTGTTCTTGGACATCGCCATCATGTTGCCGAACGCGGCGATGGGCAGCGGGTGGATCGCCGCCTCCGTACCACCGGCGACGACGATGTCGGCGCGGCCGGTACGGATCATCTCGATGGCGTAGCCGATGGCCTCGGCGCCCGAGGCGCAGGCGGAGACCGGGGTGTGCACACCCGCGCGGGCGCCGACGAGCAGACCCACGTTGGCGGACGGGCTGTTGGGCATCAGCATCGGCACGGTGTGCGGGGAGACGCGGCGGACGCCCTTCTCCTTGAGCACGTCGTACTGGTCGAGCAGGGTCGTCACGCCACCGATGCCGGAGGCGATGACGGCGCCGAGACGGTCCGGGTCGACCTCGCCGACCGAGCCGTCCTCACCGGCCTTGCCCTCGAAACCGGCGTCGGCCCACGCCTCCTTGGCCGCGATCAGCGCGAACTGCGCGGAGCGGTCCAGCCGGCGGGCCTGCGGCCGCGGGATGACCTCGGTCGGCTCCACCGCGATCTGCGCGGCGATACGGACCGCCTGCTCGGCGGCCCACTCCTGCTCAAGGGGCTTGACGCCGGACTTGCCGGCGACCAGACCCTCCCAGGTAGAGGCTGCGTCGCCACCCAGCGGTGTGGTTGCGCCGATACCGGTGACGACCACGGTGCGATTGGTCGGGCTCACGGGAAATCTTTCTCCAACGTTACGAGGATTAAGCGGCGCCACCGCCGGGTGGCGGGGCCGGCACGTCCGGCCTGGAGGGCTCCGCGAGGAGCCCGGGAGACTCAGGCCTGGTGCTTGAGGATGTAGTCGGTCGCGTCGCCGACCGTCTTGAGGTTCTTGACGTCGTCGTCGGGGATCTTGACGTCGAAGCGCTCTTCGGCGGCGACGACGACCTCGACCATGGACAGCGAGTCGACGTCCAGGTCGTCGGTGAAGGACTTGTCCAGCTGGACGTCCTCAACCGGGATGCCGGCGATCTCGTTCACGATGTCGGCGAGACCGGCGACGATCTCTTCCTGAGTGGCGGCCATGGTGGCGCTCCTTCGTTTTCTTATCCAGAGGGTTGGCAGTGCTTCCCGTCCCGGACCGGTTGATCCGGCACGGAGTGCCTAGGGGAGGGTAACGACAGTGGCGGCGTAGACGAGACCCGCCCCGAATCCGATGACGAGCGCGGTGTCGCCGCTCTTCGCCTCGCCGGTCGCCAGGAGCCGCTCCATCGCGAGCGGGATCGAGGCGGCCGAGGTGTTGCCGGTGGTGCGCACGTCCCGCGCGACCGTGACGTGCTCCGGCAGCTTCAGCGTCTTCACCATCGAGTCGATGATCCGCTCGTTGGCCTGGTGGGGAATGAAGACGTCCAGGTCGCTCGGGGTGATCCCGGCCGCGTCCAGCGCCTGCTGGGCGACCTTCGCCATCTCGAACACGGCCCAGCGGAACACCGCCTGGCCCTCCTGCGTGATCGCGGGGAACTTGTCCGTGGAGCTGTCGTACTCGTTCCACGCCACGGTCTGCTTGATCGTCTCGGACTTGTCGCCCTCGGAGCCCCAGACCGTGGGGCCGATGGCCGGCTCCTGGGAGGGGCCCACGACGACCGCGCCGGCCCCGTCGCCGAACAGGAAGGCCGTGGCACGGTCCTCCAGGTCGGTCAGGTCGGACAGCCGCTCCACGCCGATGACGAGTACGTACTCCGCGGAGCCCTCGACGATCATGCCCTTGGCGAGGGTCAGGCCGTAGCCGAAGCCCGCGCAGCCCGCCGAGATGTCGAACGCGGCGGCCTTGTCCGTGCCCAGCTTGTCGGCGATCTCGGTCGCCACGGCCGGGGTCTGCTTGAAGTGCGAGACGGTCGAGACGATCACACCGCCGATCTGCTCGGCGGAGATCCCGGCGTCGGCGATGGCCTTGCCGGACGCCTCGATCGACATGGCGGCGACGGTCTCCTCGTCGTTCGCCCAGTGCCGGGTCTGGATGCCGGAGCGCGAGCGGATCCACTCGTCGGACGAGTCGATCGTCTCGAGGATCACCTCGTTCGGCACGACCCGGGTCGGGCGGTAGCCGCCGACACCGAGGATGCGCGCATACGGGGCGCCCTTGCTGGGCTTGATCTTCGACATGCTCTCGTGCTCCTTCTCAGGCACTGTGCTCGGCGATGAGCTCGCGAGCAGCGTCGAGGTCGTCCGGGGTCTTGAGCGCGAGCGTCTTCACACCGGGCAGCGCGCGCTTGGCGAGGCCGACCAGCGTGCCGCCGGGGGAGACCTCGATGAACGCGGTGGCGCCGAGCTCCTTGAAGGTCTCCATGCACAGGTCCCAGCGGACCGGGTTGGCGACCTGGCCGACCAGCCGCTCCAGCACCTCGGCGCCGGTGGCGACGGCCTGCCCGTCCTTGTTCGAGACGTAGGTGACCTTCGGGTCGGCCGGCGTCAGATCGGCGGCGGCCTTGGCCAGCGCGTCGACCGCGGGGGCCATGTGGTGCGTGTGGAAGGCGCCGGCGACCTTCAGCGGGACGACCTTGCGGACGCCCTCGGGCTTGTCGTCGTTCAGCACGGCGAGCTGCTCCAGCGTGCCCGCGGCGACGATCTGCCCGGCGCCGTTGACGTTCGCCGGCGTCAGGCCCAGCTTCTCCAGGTGCGGGACGGTGACCTCGGGGTCCCCGCCGAGCAGCGCCGACATGCCGGTCTCGGTGATCGCGGCGGCGTCGGCCATGGCCAGACCCCGCTTGCGGACGAGGGTGAGGGCGGCGGAGTCGTCCAGCACGCCCGCGAAGGCCGCGGCGGTGATCTCACCGACGCTGTGCCCGGCGACGGCGCCCGGGACGATCGTGGCCATGTCACCGAGTGCCGCGGCGGACAGGATCCCGGCCGCGACCAGCAGCGGCTGGGCCACGGAGGTGTCGCGGATGGCGTCCGCGTCGGCCTGCGTGCCGTAGTGGACGAGGTCCAGGCCGATGGCGTCGGACCACGCGGCGACGCGGTCCGCGGCACCGGGGAGTTCGAGCCAGGGAGTCAGGAAGCCGGGCGTCTGGGCGCCCTGGCCGGGAGCGACGAGTACGAGCACTCTCACACTCTCTCTTGAGGGCGGCCCAAGCCGCCCGTGGGGACAGGGACGAAGAACAGGAGGGGGTTTTGTGGGCCCCCGACAAAAGCCTAGGGCTGGAGATCTCCGTCGGCCAGACGCCCCAGGATGAGCGCGATCCGCAAGGTGAACGCCGACCGCACATCGGAGGGTGACCAGCCGGTGACGTCAGTCACACGTCGGAGCCGGTAGCGCACGGTGTTCGGATGCACGAAGAGCATCCGGGCCGCGCCCTCCAGACTGGACGCCTGTTCGAGGTAGACGGAGAGCGTCTCCAGGAGCGCGGAACCGGCCTCCTCCAGCGGTCTGTAGATCTCCTCCACCAACTGCTCGCGCGCACTGGGATCACCGGCCATCGCGCGTTCCGGAAGCAGGTCGTCCGCCAGGACCGGGCGCGGGGCGTCCTGCCAGGCGGAACACGCCTTGAGCCCGGCGGCGGCCGCCTGCGCGGACCGGGTCGCGGCCAGCAGATCGGGGACCACGGGCCCGGCGACCACCGGTCCGGCCGCGTAGGGCCCGATCAGCGACTTGGCCACGGCGAGCGGGTTGTCGCTGCCGCCCGCGATCACGACGAGCCGGGCCCCGAGCACCCCGGTCAGCACCTGGAGCTTGGCGTGCCGGGCGGCCCGCCGGATGGCCTCGACCGTCAGCTCCGAGTCACCGTCGGGGGCGGTGCCGAGAACCACGCACACGTGCTCGGGGGCGTTCCAGCCCAGCGCGGCGGCCCGGCTCACGGCCCCCTCGTCGGCCTCACCGCTGAGCACGGCGTTCACGACGAGCGACTCCAGGCGGGCGTCCCAGGCACCGCGTGCCTCGGCGGCCTGGGCGTAGACCTGCGCGGTGGCGAAGGCGATCTCGCGGGCGTACACGAGCAGGGCCTCGCGCAGCACGGACTCGTCGCCGGGGGCGGCGACCTCGTCGATCGCGCTCTCCATGACCTCGATGGTGGTGCGCACCATCTCCACGGTCTGGCGCAGGGTGATGGCCCGGGTCAGCTCACGGGGTGCGGTGCCGAACACATCGGTGGAGATGGCCTGCGGGGCGTCCGGATGCCGGAACCACTCGGTGAAGGCCGCGATGCCGGCCTGGGCGACCAGCCCGATCCAGGAACGGTTCTCCGGGGGCATGGCCCGGTACCACGGCAGCGTCTCGTCCATGCGCGCGATGGCCTGCTGCGCGAGAGACCCGGACGACTTCTCCAGCCGCTTCAGGGTCGCGGCATGAGCGTGGTTGCCGGGCGCGGCGGGGTCGGACTTGCGGTGTTCGGGTTCGGGCACGGGGACAAGACTGCCTTATCCGGACGTCAGTGCGCGCCGCCGGGTACCGGCTGAGGCCCCACCCGCGGCCCGGCCTGGCACTACCGTGGTCCCGTGACGGACGTACGGCGCGCCGCGGAGCGCTACCCAGGCGGGGACCCCGGGACCGGGATCGAGTCGTGGCACGCCTTCTCGTTCGGGCCGCACTACGACCCCGACAACCTCCGGTTCGGCGCGCTGATCGCCTGCAACGAGGAGCGGCTGGTGCCCGGGGCCGGTTTCGACGAGCACCCGCACAGCCACACCGAGATCGTGACGTGGGTGGTGGAGGGCGAGCTGACGCACCGTGACTCCACCGGGCACGAGACGGTCGTACGGGCCGGTGACGTCCAGCGGCTGAGCGCCGCCGCGGGCGTACGGCACGTCGAGCGCAACGACGGCGAGACCCCGCTGACCTTCGTGCAGACCTGGCTGGCCCCCCTGGCGCCCGGCGGCGAGCCGTCGTACGAGATCGTCCGCGGGATCGCCGACTCGACGCCGTACGCGATCCCGGAGGCGGGCGCGCTGCTCCATGTGCGGCGACTGGCCGTGGGGGAGCGCACGGCGGTGCCGGACGGGCGCTTCGTCTACGTCCATGTCGTGCGCGGTGACGTGCGGCTGGACGGCGAGGAGCTGGGCCCAGGGGATGCGGCCCGGGTCACCGGCGCGAAGGAACTGGACGCGGTGGCGGTGACCCCGGCCGAGCTTCTGCTGTGGGAGATGTCCTAGAGACCGGCGAGCACGGCGTCGGTGAAGGCGGGCCAGGCCTCGACGGCCCACGGCCCGAAGGCGCGGTCGGTCAGGGCCACGCAGGCCGCCCGCGCGTCCGGGTCGATCCACAGGAACGTGCCCGACTGGCCGAAGTGCCCGAAGGTGCGCGGTGAGGACGAGGAGCCGGTCCAGTGCGGGGACTTGGAGTCGCGGATCTCGAAGCCGAGGCCCCAGTCGTTGGGGTTCTGGTGGCCGTAGCCGGGGAGCACGCCCTTGGTGCCGGGGTACTGGACGGTCATCGCCTCCGCGACCGTACGCGGGTCCAGCAGCCGCGGTGCCTGCACCTCGGCCGCGAACCGCAGCAGGTCCTCGACGGTGGACACACCGTCCTTGGCGGGCGAGCCCTCCAGGCCGGTCGACGTCATGCCCAGCGGTTCCAGGACCGCCTGCCGCAGGTACTCGGCGAACGGGATGTCCGTGGCCTTGGCGACATGGTCGCCGAGCTGCTCGAAGCCGGCGTTGGAGTACAGGCGCCGCTCCCCGGGCGGGGCGGTGACCCGGTGCTCGTCGAAGGCCAGCCCCGAGGTGTGCGCGAGCAGATGACGCACCGTCGAGCCGCTCGGCCCGGCCGGCTCGTCGAGCTCGACCGCCCCTTCCTCGTACGCGACGAGGACGGCGTACGCGGCGAGCGGCTTGGTGACCGAGGCCAGCGGAAAGCGGTGACCGGACGGACCGTGGGTGCCGAGGACGGTGCCGTCGGCCCGGACCACCCCCGCCGCAGCGGTGGGAACCGGCCAGTTCTCGATCAATGCGAGGCTCTGCAAGGACATGCCGTCGAGCCTAAGCGGCTCGCAGCTCCAGAATCATCGTGGGGTCCGGTACCCGTCCACAGGACGGCGTCCTGCCGATTTCTTACCGGTTCCGCTTGCTTGGAGTGCACTCCAAGGTCATAGCGTTGGGAGCATGACGGTGATGGAGACCACGGGTACCAGGACCGACAGCTGCGCGGCCCCGCCGCACCCCCACCGGCGTCCGGTGGGGCAGGACAGCTACACGATCAGCGAGGTCGTCGCCTTCACCGGGCTGACCGCGCACACCCTGCGCTGGTACGAGCGCATCGGCCTGATGCCGCACATCGACCGCTCGCACACCGGCCAGCGCCGCTACAGCAACCGCGACCTCGACTGGCTCGACCTCGTCGGCAAGCTCCGGCTCACCGGCATGCCGGTCGCCGACATGGTGCGGTACGCGGAACTGGTGCGCGAGGGCGACCACACGTTCACCGAACGGTTCGAGCTCCTGGAGACGACCCGCCGGGACGTCCTGTCCCGGATCGCGGAACTCAAGGACACGCTCGCCGTTCTCGACCGGAAGATCAGCTTCTACGCCGAAGCCGGTCGCGCCTACGAATCGGAGAAAGCCGGATGACGGACCGCACGATCCCCACCGCACGACTCGGCGACACCGGCCCCGCGGTCGGCGTCCAGGGGCTCGGCTGCATGGGCATGAGCTTCGCGTACGGCCCCACGGACGCGAAGGAGTCCCGGGCCACCCTGGAGCGGGCCCTCGAACTCGGCATCACGCTCTACGACACGGCGGACGCCTACGGCAACGGGGAGAACGAGACGTTCCTGTCCCCGTTCTTCAAGGCCCACCGCGACGAGGTGGTGATAGCCACCAAGTTCGCCCTGTCGATACCCCCGGACGACCCGACCCGGCGGATCATCCGCAACGACCCGCCCTACATCCGCAAGGCGGTCGAGGCGAGCCTGAAGCGCCTGGACGTCGACGCGATCGACCTCTACTACATGCACCGGCGCGATGTGAACGTGCCGATCGAGGACTCCGTCGGCACCATGGCCGAGCTGGTGCGCGAGGGCAAGGTCAAGCACCTGGGCCTCAGCGAGGTCACCGCGGCGGAGCTGCGCGCGGCGCAGGCCGTCCACCCCATCGCGGCCGTGCAGTCGGAGTGGTCCCTGTTCAGCCGGGACATCGAGGCCCAGGTGGTCCCGGCCGCCCGTGACCTGGGCGTGGCGCTCGTCCCTTACTCGCCGCTCGGGCGCGGTTTCCTCACCGGCTCCTTCACCAACGCCGACAAGGACCTCACCGCCGACGACTTCCGCCGCCAGCAGCCCCGCTTCACGGGCGACAACGCGGCGGCGAACGCGGCCCTCCTGGAGCCGGTCCGCACGGTCGCCGAGGCGCACGGCGTCTCCCTCGGCCAGGTCGCCCTGGCCTGGGTCCAGCAGCAGACGGCGGTCCACGACCTCCCGGTCGTCCCGATCCCGGGCACCCGCAAGCCGGCCCGTGTGGAGGAGAACGCGGCCGCGACGCGGATCGAGCTCACGAAGGAGGAGCTGGAGCTGCTGGAGCCGATCGCGGGCCAGGTGGCAGGCGACCGTTACGCGGACATGCGGTTCTCGTCGGCGGGCCGGGAGTAGGTCACAGCTCCGCCAGCAGTTCCGCCTTCTTCACGGAGAACTCCTCGTCGGTGACCAGCCCGGCCTGGTGCAGTTCTCCGAGATGGCGGATGCGCTCGGCGATGTCCGCGGGGTCCCGGCGTGGCGCGGCCACGGCCGGGACCGCTGCCGCGGGCCCCCGCTGCCGTACGGCGGAGAGCACCGCCGCCGCGAACGGCAGGGACTCGTGGACGGGCCCGTACCCCAGGCCGAACACCACGGCTGCGGGGTCCTGGTCCGCCTGCACCGGCCCCGGCTCCCCGCGGAGCAGTCGCAGATGGCCCTCGAAGACCTCCGGCGACCGCCACTCGACACCCGTCAGCTCGGACACCGCGAAACTCTGGTCGCCGGCCTTCCACTTCGCCGAGGACGCCCCCGTCCAGAACCAGCGGAAGTGCACGGTACGGCCGTCGAAGGACGCCTTCCCGTCGTACGCCTTGAACTGCAACGGCACCTCGGGCGCCGGCACCAGGAAACGTTCCGCCGGTTCGGCGTCCTCCTTCAGCAGCGCGCGCAGCTCGTCCGCGTAGTACTCGGCGAGCGTCTCCTTGTCGGCCGGCAGCACCAGCCGGTACGGGTCGCACCCTTCCTTGAGCTGTCCCGCCGCCGCCTCCATGAGCGGATCCGCCCCGGACCGCGGCTCGGCGTGCAGCACCACCGTGCCCCGCTTGCCGGGAGTCAGCGTCACCCCGGAGATCGCCTCCAGGGGGATCCGTCGTTCCCCCAGTGCCTGGAAGAGCTTCGGTGTGCGAATCCCCCGTTCGTAGCGGATGAGCACGGAGTCGGACTCGAACTCCCAGGCGGCATGAAATCCGGCCAGTACGTCACCCATGCGGGTCATCGTATGCGGCACGAGCTCCTTCGTCCCCTCCTCGCGCAGACCGCGATTCCTGCGGTCTCTACGCGCGTCCGGCCGTGGCCGTGCCGGGCAAACCGGCGCGGCAGGCTTCGTCCTCGTGGGCGCACTGCACCGAGCGGTATGCGCCAATGCCGATCTCGGCGAAGTTGAGCAGGCTCTCCGTTCCGGGCTCGAAGTAACCGGCGTGACCGTCCGCGCCCCGCGCGGACAGCACCCGCGCGCCGAACGCGGAGGACACCGGATCGGCACCGTGGCCGAGACCGCCGACCTCCAGGTACGGCACGTCCTGGATCCAGTCGTCGGCGTCCCGCATCGCCCACACATGGGCGGAGGTGCGCAGATGGGAGGCGTCGGCGACCCGCATCCCGGGGCTGCCGGCCACCGCGATGTCGGACACCCGCCCGGGCAGCGCGGGCGCGGCGACCCCGCACACCACGGAGCCGTAGCTGTGGCAGAACAGGGAGACCGGCGAGGTGCCGGGCAGCGCGCGCACCAGTTCGTTCAGCCGGACGGCGCCGGTCTCGGCGCGCATCGCGGTGGCCGAGTCGATGCCGAGTCCGGCGGGCGCGGTGTAGTCGGCCCAGGCGATCACCGCCGTACGCGTGGCCGGGCTCGCCTCCCGCTCGGCTCGGTAAAGGGCCTTGGCCATGCCGACCGGCGCGGACCAGCTGCGCTTGGTGCGCTGGAAGGTGAGCACGTCGGTGTCGACACCGGGCACGACGACGGAGACCCGCTCCGCTCGGCCGAGGTCGCCGAAGACCTCGGCGACCCGCCCCGAGCCGTCGGGGTCGAAGGCGAGGATGTGGCGCTCCGGGGCGGTCAGCGCCTCGAAGCGGTGCATACGGCGGCCCGCCTCCTGCTGACCGGCCGGTGTGAGCCGGGCGTCGTGCATGCGGGCGCGCTCGACGGCACGGGCCTGCAGGAGCGCGAGGCGGTTGGCCTGGTAGCGCAGTGTGACGGGGGCGCCGTTCATGTTGCCGACCGCGAGCGGGTAGCGCTGGGCGAGGCGGACGCGCTCCTGGGAGGTGAGGGCGGCGAAGAAGCGCGTGAGCTGAGCGGGGGCGGTGTCCGGGTCCGGCAGCCGGTGTCCGTGGAGGCGGCCGTGCGCCCAGGACTCGAGCGAGGCCTGGAGCGGGGTGGCCTCCCGCTGGTTGCGCAGCGCGGTCCAGCCGGTGGTCGCCAGCATCACGAACACCACGGCCAGCGCGAGCAGTGCGCGCCAGACGTTGAGTTGCGGGGAGGTGTCGAAGGAAGTCACTGAAAGGACACACTAGGAGAACGGGACGGTCTCGGGTTAATCGAGTGACCGGTATCACGTTTTGGTGTAAGGGAGCCACTTGCCCGCGAGGGCCGGGCCCAGCAGTTCGAGGTGGGAGACCGTCAGCTCGCGCATGGCCTCCAGGCTGAAGTCCCCGTCCGTCATCCACTGCCGTTCCGTCACCCGCATCACCCCGCTGAAGGCGGCCACCGTCAGCCGCGGTCGCGGGTCGGTCCGCGCGTCGAGGCCCTCGCGTTCGGCGAGCACGCGCGCGAGGACCTCCTCGACCTCGGCGGACCGCCGCAGATGGGCGGCGAGCAGGACGGGGGTCGACTCGATCACCCGGTACAGGGCGAGGAACCGCTCCACCGGTACGACCGAGTCGACGACCTCGTGCAGTCTGTCCCAGCCCTCCAGCACGGCCTGGCGCAGCGCCTCCAGCGGGGCTTCGTGCGCCGGACGTGCGCGTACGGCGTCGACGAAGTGCGCCACCGTCATCTCGTCGAGCGCGAGGGCGGCGTCCTCCTTGCCGGCGAAGTAGCGGAAGAAGGTGCGCTGCGAGACCCCGACGGCGTCGGCGATGTCGTCGACGGTCGTCTGCTCGTAGCCGCGGGTGGTGAACAGTTCGATCGCGACCCGCAGCAGTGCCTCGCGGGTGCGCTGCTTCTTGCGTTCGCGCAGTGTTTCCATTGGTGTCAGTTACCGACTTGTGAATTGGTTTGTCAATTGTCAGTGGCTGTCACTAGCCTCGAACACATGACTAGTCAGACCACCATCGACACGACGGGGCCGGGGGACAAGGCGTCACAGTCCCCGTCGGATCAGCCGCCCGCCTCCGGGCTGCGCGGCCACCCTTGGCTCACCCTGCTGACCGTGGCCGTCGGCGTCATGATGGTGGCCCTCGACGGCACCATCGTGGCCATCGCCAACCCGGCCATCCAGGCCGACCTCAAGGCGAGCTTCGCGGACGTCCAGTGGATCACCAACGGCTACTTCCTCGCGCTGGCGGTCGCCCTGATCACCGCGGGCAAGCTCGGTGACCGCTTCGGGCACCGTCAGACCTTCCTGATCGGTGTCGTCGGCTTCGCCGCCGCCTCGGGCGCCATCGGTCTGTCCAGCTCCATCGCCGCGGTCGTCACCTTCCGTGTCCTGCAGGGCCTGTTCGGCGCCCTGCTGATGCCGGCCGCGCTCGGTCTGCTGCGGGCCACCTTCCCGGCCGAGAAGCTCAACATGGCCATCGGCATCTGGGGCATGGTCATCGGCGCCTCCACCGCCGGCGGCCCGATCCTCGGCGGTGTCCTCGTCGAACACGTCAACTGGCAGTCGGTGTTCTTCATCAACGTCCCGGTCGGCGTCCTCGCCCTCGTCCTGGGCGTCCTGATCCTGCTCGACCACCGCGCCGAGAACGCCCCGCGCTCCTTCGACCTGCTGGGCATAGCCCTGCTCTCCGCCGCCATGTTCTGCCTGGTGTGGGCCCTCATCAAGGCCCCGACCTGGGGCTGGGGCGACGGCATGACCTGGACCTTCATCGCCGCCTCCGTGGTGGGTTTCGTGCTGTTCGCCTTCTGGGAGACGAAGGTCAAGGAGCCGCTGATCCCGCTCGGGCTGTTCCGGTCGGTCGCGCTGTCGGCGGGTGTGGTCCTCATGGTCCTCATGGCCATCGCGTTCATGGGCGGCCTGTTCTTCGTGACCTTCTACCTCCAGAACGTGCACGGCATGAGCCCGATCGACGCGGGCCTCCACCTGCTCCCGCTCACCGGCATGATGATCGTCGGCTCCCCGCTCGCGGGCGCGATGATCACCAAGCTCGGCCCGCGCATCCCGCTGGCCGGCGGTATGGCGTCGGTCGCGATCGCCATGTTCGGTATGTCCACGCTGGAGACGGACACCGGCAGCGCGGTCATGTCGCTGTGGTTCGCCCTGCTCGGCCTCGGCCTCGCGCCGGTGATGGTCGGCGCCACCGAGGTCATCGTGGGCAACGCGCCCATGGAGCTCTCCGGTGTGGCCGGCGGTCTCCAGCAGGCCGCGATGCAGATCGGCGGCAGTCTCGGTACGGCCGTCCTCGGTGCCGTGATGGCCTCCAAGGTGGACAGCGACCTCCCGGGCAACTGGAAGGACGCGGGTCTGCCGGCGCTGCCGCCGGCCCAGCTCGACCAGGCGGCGGAGGCGGTCCAGGTGGGTGTGGCCCCGGTCGCCAAGGGGACCCCGGCGGAGATCGCGGCGAAGATCACGGACGTCGCGCACGACACCTTCATCTCCGGGATGAGTCTCGCGTCGCTGGTCGCCGCGGGTGTCGCCGCGTTCGCCGTCCTGGTCGCCCTGCTCACCAAGCGGGGCGCGAACGCGGAGGCGGGGGCCGGCGTCGGCCACATCTGAGCCCTGACGAGACGTCAGCACACTTCGCCTATCAGGGTGAAGAGGCTAAAGATTTCTCGCCCTCGGTACGCGCCGCAGGTCACAGTAAGTCAAGCCCTCCGCACGGCAGGTTGGTGAGCCGCGGAGGGCGGACGGCGCTGCGGCGCGCTGCCGGAGGGGGGCGGCGCGCCGCAAGGCCGGAGGATTAACCCCGGGGACCGGGGTACTCGCATCGTTGAACCCGAGACGAACCCAACCAACCAAGGGTGTCAGGGAGTTGATGATGGCGGGCTTCGGACACGGAACGCGCAGGTACCCCCGATCACGTGGCCGGACGTGGTCACGGAGCGGGCCGGATCGCGCGACGCTCGGAATCATCGGAGTCATCTGCGCAATCGCGGGCTTCTTCGTCCTGGGCATCATCCTGGGCCCCGTCGCGATGGTTTGCGGGTGGCTCGCCATGGGCCGTACCTGGTCGGGCGGCGGCAACCGTGCCTGGCCGGCCCTGGTCGCCTTCGTACTGGGCGCCATCGACACGCTCCTGGCGATCATCTGGCTCGTCGGAGCGGCCGCCCCGGGCAGCGGGATGTTCTGACCCGGGGCGCGTGAGGGAAGGGCCCCCGGTGGGACGACCGGGGGCCCGCCTCATGTCGGCCGACGGCTCGGTGAGGGAGCGGGCCGGCTCGCCATGGGCCGTACCTGGTCGGGCGGCGGCAACCGTGCCTGGCCGGCCCTGGTTGCCTTCGTACTGGGCGCCATCGACACGCTCCCGGTGACAGTCCCTCATGTCGGCCGACGGCTGTGCGGCTTCGGGGCCGTCTTCTTGACGGGGCGGTATCCGCGCGAGCACTGGTCCTTCGTGCGAGGTCTCGTCCTCGCCCCCGTTGCGATCATCTGCGGCGGGCTCGCCATGAGGCGGCCGCGTCCTGCGCCCGGGGTTCTGGTCATCCCACTGCGGGTCGGCGCCCCGCTCTGGCGGAGTTTTCGTCAGCTTCCGACGGACGTCTCGCGCAGGGCTGCCACTTCGGCTCGCAGGGCCCTTACTTCCTCTGTCAGGGCTCTGATCGCCTCCGTCTGCTCTCGTTCCTCCACGTCGTCCTTCTCGAAGCGTTCGATGAACCAGGCCGCGATGTTCGCGGTGACGACACCGAGCAGGGCGATGCCGGAGAGCATCAGGCCCACCGCGATCATCCGGCCCAGGCCGGTCGTCGGGGCGTGGTCGCCGTAGCCCACGGTCGTCATCGTGGTGAAGGACCACCACACCGCGTCACCCAACGTCCGGATGTTCCCGTTCGGGGAGTCCCGTTCCACCGACAGCACCGCCAGTGAACCGAACATCAGCAGCCCCACCACCGCGCCGGCGACATACGTCGTCACCCGGATCTGCGAGGCCATCCGCGCCCGCCGCCCCACCAGCAGCAGCGTGGAGACCAGGCGCAGCAGACGCAGGGGCTGTATGAGGGGGAGCACCACGGCGCACAGGTCCAGCCAGTGCCGCCGTACGAAACCGCGCCGGTCCTGCGACAACGACAACCGCATGAGGTAGTCGACGGCGAAGACCGCCCACACCACCCATTCGACCACCGTGCACAACGCCGTGAGCGACCGTCCCGCCGAGGTGTCCACGATGGGCACGGCATAGGCGACGGCGAACAGCACCGCGAGCGCCAGAAGGGGCCGCTGCGTGTGCTGTTCCCAACGGACCTGCGCCGACTGTTCCTCCATGTCCGCATCGTAGAGAAACGGTGAAGGGCGGTGAGCCACCGAGCCCACCGCCCTTCCGCTCCTCAGGGGCGCGGGAAACTACGCGTCGCCCCCCGCCGCACCGGGGTCGGCCGCCGAGACATCCAGCAACTGGTACCGGTCGATGGCCTGCTTCAGCACCGACCGGTCCACCTTCCCCTCCCGCGCCAGCTCCGTCAGCACGCCCACCACGATCGACTGCGCGTCGATGTGGAAGAACCGCCGCGCCGCCCCCCGGGTGTCCGCGAAGCCGAACCCGTCCGCGCCCAGCGACTGGTACGTGCCCGGCACCCACCGCGCGATCTGGTCCGGAACCGCCCGCATCCAGTCGGACACGGCCACGAACGGACCCTGCGCACCGGCCAGCTTCCGCGTGACGTACGGCACCCGCTGCTCCTCCTCCGGGTGCAGCAGGTTGTACTCCTCGCAGGCCACGGCCTCGCGCCGCAGTTCGTTCCAGGACGTCGCCGACCAGACGTCCGCCTTGACGTTCCACTCCTCGGCGAGGATCTTCTGCGCCTCGACCGCCCACGGCACGGCCACACCGGACGCCATGATCTGCGCCGGGATCGACCCCGAGGTGCCCTCGGAGAACCGGTACACACCCTTGAGGATGCCCTCGACGTCGACGTTCTCCGGTTCGGCCGGGTGCTGGATCGGCTCGTTGTAGACGGTGAGGTAGTAGAAGACGTCCTCGCTGTCCGGGCCGTACATCCGCCGCAGACCGTCCTGCACGATGTGCGCGATCTCGAACCCGAACGCCGGGTCGTACGCCACACAGCCCGGGTTGGTCGAGGCGAGCAGCTGCGAGTGCCCGTCCGCGTGCTGAAGACCCTCACCGGTCAGCGTCGTACGGCCGGCGGTCGCGCCCAGGACGAATCCGCGCGCCAGCTGGTCCGACATCTGCCAGAACTGGTCACCGGTGCGCTGGAAACCGAACATCGAGTAGAAGACGTAGACCGGGATCAGCGGCTCGCCGTGCGTGGCGTACGCCGAGCCCGCGGCGATGAGGGAGGCGGTGCAGCCCGCCTCCGAGATGCCGTCGTGCAGCATCTGACCCGTCGGCGACTCCTTGTACGCGAGCAGCAGCTCACGGTCCACGGACTCGTACTGCTGGCCGAGCGGGTTGTAGATCTTCGCACTCGGGAAGAACGAGTCCATGCCGAAGGTGCGGTACTCGTCCGGCGCGATCAGCACGAACCGCTTGCCGAGCTCCTTGTCCCGCATGAGGTCCTTGAGCAACCGTACGAAGGCCATCGTCGTGGCGATCGACTGGTGCCCGGAGCCCTTCTTCACGGTCGCGTACGTCTTGTCGTCCGGCAGCGCGAGCGGCTTGGCGCGCACGACACGCGTCGGGACGTAACCGCCGAGACCCAGCCGGCGGTCGTGCATGTACTGGATCTCCTCCGAGTCCCGGCCCGGGTGGTAGTAGGGCGGCGCGCCCGACTCCAGCTCCTTGTCGGAGATCGGCAGGTGCAGCCGGTCACGGAAGCCCTTGAGGTCGTCGACCGTCAGCTTCTTCATCTGGTGCGTGGCGTTGCGGCCCTCGAAGTTGGGGCCCAGCGTCCAGCCCTTGACGGTCTTGGCGAGGATGACGGTCGGCTGGCCGGTGTGCTCCACGGCCGCCTTGAAGGCCGCGTAGATCTTCCTGTGGTCGTGACCGCCGCGGCCCAGGTGCAGGATCTGGTCGTCGGTCATGTTCTCGACCATGGCGCGCAGCCGGTGGTCGTCGCCGAAGAAGTGGTCGCGGATGTAGGCGCCGGACTCGGTGGCGTAGGTCTGGAACTGGCCGTCCGGGGTGGTGTTCATCCGGTTGACGAGGATGCCGTCGCGGTCCTGGGCGAGCAGCGGGTCCCAGGTCCGGTCCCAGATCAGCTTGATGACGTTCCAGCCGGCACCGCGGAAGACCGACTCCAGCTCCTGGATGACCTTGCCGTTGCCGCGCACCGGGCCGTCGAGGCGCTGGAGGTTGCAGTTGACGACGAAGGTCAGGTTGTCGAGGCCCTCGCGGGCGGCGATGGTCAGCTGGCCGAGCGACTCCGGCTCGTCCATCTCGCCGTCGCCGAGGAACGCCCACACGTGCGACTTGCTGGTGTCCGCGATCCCGCGCGCGTGCATGTAGCGGTTCATCCGCGCCTGGTAGATCGCGCCGATCGGGCCGAGGCCCATCGACACGGTCGGGAACTCCCAGAAGTCCGGCATCAGGCGCGGGTGCGGGTACGAGGACAGCCCGTGCGGAGCCTTCGACTTCTCCTGGCGGAACGCGTCGAGGTTGTCCTCGCTGAGGCGGTCGAGCAGGAACGCGCGCGCGTAGATGCCCGGGGAGGCGTGGCCCTGGAAGAAGACCTGGTCGCCGCCGTCGCCCTCGTCCTTGCCGCGGAAGAAGTGGTTGAAGCCGACGTCGTACAGGGACGCCGAGGAGGCGAAGGTAGCGATGTGGCCGCCGACGCCGATCCCGGGACGCTGGGCGCGCGAGACCATCACGGCCGCGTTCCACCGGGTGGCGTTCAGGATCTTGCGCTCGATCTCCTCGTTGCCCGGGAAGAACGGCTCGGCCCCGGTCGGGATGGTGTTCACGTAGTCCGTGCTGCGCATCTCGGGCACGGCCACGCGCTTCTCGCGGGCCCGCTCGATGAGCCGCAGCATCAGATAGCGGGCCCGCTGCCGGCCGCGCTCGTCCACGGCGGCGTCGAGGGAGTCGAGCCACTCCTGGGTTTCCTCGGGATCGAAGTCAGGAACCTGACTCGGAAGGCCGCCAATGATGATCGGGTTGCGATCGGATCCGGAAGCCACGCTGTTCCTTACCTGTCAGAGGGCCGTATTTCTGTATGTCTGCACCGCTCCCCATCGTGTACCTCGGGGGGCCAAACGTCATCTCTACTCCGGGGTAACCCGAGGTCCTGTACCCGGGTATGGTTCCCAAACACGCAAAGAGGGCAGAAAGGTGTGGCATGCGTCACGACGTGACCGCGATGATGTGCCTGGAGTTGGGGTGACACGTTCCGGAACGTCACCGTTTCGGCCGTCTGAAACGCCGGGTACTTGCGCGATCCGCCCCGCCCGTGTGGACTACGGCCAACGCTTCGCGCACGCGCGTGGCTGAGACATACCCAAAGACCAAGATCAGGAGGCACCCCGTGAGCGCGACCGCGGACCACGCGGAGACGAGCCCTGCCGTGAGGCTGGGGTTCCAGCCCGAGCAGGTGGTCCAGGAGATCGGCTACGACGACGACGTAGACCAGGAACTCCGCGAGGCCATCGAGCAAGTCATCGGCAGCGACCTTGTGGACGAGGACTACGACGACGTCGCCGATGCCGTGGTGCTCTGGTTCCGTGACGAGGACGGCGACCTGACCGATGTGCTGGTGGACGCCACCACGTACATCGAGGAGGGCGGCTCGATCCTGTTGCTGACGCCGAAGACCGGCCGGGACGGCTACGTGGAGCCGAGCGACATCTCCGAAGCCGCGACGACGGCAGGCCTGTCCGCCTCCAAGAGCGTCAGTGTGGGCAAGGACTGGAGTGGCAGCCGGCTGGTGACGCCCAAGGCGGCCAAGTCCAAGAAGTAGCCAGGAGGAGCGGACGGGCCGGTGCGACCGGCCCGTCCGCCGTCCCGCGGTGATCGCTGCGTAGGGTGGACGCGTCACTCGAACAGCCCCCGAAGGGACATCCGCGCGATGGCGATCCAGGTCGGCGAAAAGGCCCCCGACTTCGAGCTCAAGGACAACCACGGCCGCACCGTGAAGCTGTCCGACTTCCGTGGCAGCAAGAACGTCGTGCTGCTGTTCTACCCCTTCGCCTTCACCGGCGTGTGCACCGGTGAGCTGTGCGAGCTGCGTGACAACCTCCCCTCGTTCGTGGACCGCGACACCCAGCTGCTCGCCGTCTCCAACGACTCCATCCACACCCTGCGCGTCTTCGCGGAGCAGGAGGGCCTGGAGTATCCGCTGCTCAGCGACTTCTGGCCGCACGGCGAGGTCTCCCGTGCCTACGGCGTCTTCGCCGAGGACAAGGGCTGCGCGGTGCGCGGCACCTTCGTCATCGACAAGGAGGGCGTGGTCCGCTGGACCGTCGTCAACGCCCTGCCGGACGCCCGCGACCTGAACGAGTACGTGAAGGCGCTCGACACCCTGTGATTGTTCGCCTCCAGGGACTGCGTGTGCCGGGAACCCGTCACTAGGATCGAATCGTTGATCCGGCAGCATCTTCAAACAGCAAACCTATGGAGGACTCGTGGGAGTCAGCCTCAGCAAGGGCGGCAACGTATCGCTGACCAAGGAGGCCCCGGGCCTGACCGCGGTCATCGTTGGTCTGGGGTGGGACGTCCGCACCACGACCGGTACCGACTTCGACCTGGACGCGAGCGCGCTGCTGCTGAACGCGGCCGGCAAGGTCGCCAGCGACGCGAACTTCGTCTTCTTCAACAACCTCAAGAGCGCGGACGGCTCGGTCGAGCACACCGGCGACAACCTCACCGGTGAGGGCGAGGGCGACGACGAGCAGATCAAGGTCGACCTGGCCAACGTCCCGGCCGACGTCGACAAGATCGTCTTCCCCGTCTCGATCTACGACGCCGAGAACCGTCAGCAGTCCTTCGGCCAGGTGCGCAACGCGTTCATCCGCGTCGTGAACCAGGCCGGCGGCGCCGAGATCGCCCGCTACGACCTCTCCGAGGACGCGTCCACCGAGACCGCCATGGTCTTCGGCGAGCTCTACCGCAACGGCGCGGAGTGGAAGTTCCGCGCCATCGGCCAGGGCTACGCCTCGGGCCTGCGCGGTATCGCCCAGGACTTCGGCGTCAACGTCTAGGACCATCCCCTGGTCCCCCGTCCGGCGTCGCACCGTTTGAGTGCGGCGCCGGACGTGCAGGTACAGCACAGCAGCACACTCTCGGGGAGGGAACAGCACATGGGCGTCACGCTCGCCAAGGGAGGAAACGTCTCCCTGTCCAAGGCCGCCCCCAACCTCACCCAGGTGATGGTCGGACTCGGCTGGGACGCGCGCTCCACCACCGGAGCCGACTTCGACCTCGACGCCAGCGCCCTGATGTGCAGCAGCGCGCGGGTCCTGGGTGACGAGTACTTCGTCTTCTACAACCAGCTCAAGAGCCCGGAGGGCTCGGTGGAGCACACCGGCGACAACCTCACCGGTGAGGGCGAGGGCGACGACGAGTCGATCCTGGTCGACCTCTCCCAGGTGCCGGACCGGTGCGACAAGATCGTCTTCCCGGTGTCGATCCATGACGCCGACAACCGCGGCCAGACCTTCGGTCAGGTCAGCAACGCCTTCATCCGCGTGGTCAACCAGGCCGACGGCCAGGAGCTGGCCCGCTACGACCTCTCCGAGGACGCCTCCACCGAGACCGCGATGATCTTCGGCGAGCTCTATCGCTACCAGGGTGAGTGGAAGTTCAGGGCGGTCGGACAGGGGTACGCGTCGGGGCTCCGGGGCATCGCCCTGGACTTCGGAGTCAACGTCTCATAGCGCGATATGAGCAAAAGCCGGGGCCTGGTGGGGCTTCGGGGGTACCCGACTACACTTCGCTTCAAAGTTTCGTAAAGCCGAGTGCGGCACGGGGGAACCCCGTACACGTACGGATTGGGTAGCCAGTGGTTCTCAAAACCTTCGGCTGGTCGTTCGCGGTCACCGCGCTCGGCCTGGTCGCTGCGGTCTTCTACGGGGGGTGGGAAGGCTTCGGCGTCGTGGCGATCCTCTCCGTCCTCGAGATCTCCCTGTCGTTCGACAACGCGGTGGTCAACGCCGGAATCCTGAAGAAGATGAACGCCTTCTGGCAGAAGATCTTCCTCACGATCGGTGTCCTGATCGCCGTGTTCGGCATGCGGCTGGTCTTCCCCGTCGTGATCGTCGCGATCAGCGCCAAGATGGGGCCCATCGAGGCCGTCGACCTCGCGCTCAACAACAAGGACCACTACCAGGAGCTGGTCACCGACGCGCACCCGGCGATCGCCGCGTTCGGTGGCATGTTCCTGCTGATGATCTTCCTGGACTTCATCTTCGAGGACCGGGACATCAAGTGGCTGGCCTGGCTGGAGCGGCCGCTGGCCAAGCTCGGCAAGGTCGACATGCTGTCGGTCTGCATCGCGCTGATCGTCCTGCTGATCACCGCCTTCACCTTCGCCACCCAGGCCCACCAGCACGGCGGCACCCATGTCGACAAGGCACAGACGGTCCTGATCTCCGGTGTCGCGGGCCTGATCACCTACATGATCGTCGGTGGTCTCTCCGGCTACTTCGAGGACAAACTCGAAGAGGAGGAGGAGCGCGAGCACGAGGAGGAGGAACGGGCCGAACGCGAGGGCAAGCCCAAGTCGGCGATCAAGCTGGCGGGGCAGGCCGCGTTCTTCATGTTCCTCTACCTGGAGGTCCTGGACGCCTCGTTCTCCTTCGACGGGGTGATCGGCGCGTTCGCCATCACCAACGACATCGTCCTGATGGCGCTCGGCCTCGGCATCGGCGCGATGTACGTCCGGTCGCTCACCGTGTACCTGGTCCGCCAGGGCACCCTCGACGACTACGTCTACCTGGAGCACGGCGCCCACTACGCGATCGGCGCCCTCGCGGTGATCCTCATGGTCACCATCCAGTACGAGATCCACGAGCTCATCACCGGCATGGTCGGTGTCATCCTGATCGGCTGGTCCTTCTGGTCCTCGGTGCGCCGCAACAGGGCGCTGGCGGCCGCCGAGGGAAAAGCCGCGGGCTCGGACGAGAAGACTGAGGTCTCGTCCGGGGTGTGACACCCTTCCGGGTGAGGAACGCTCTGAGCGGGGCGGCCGGTCTCCGGCCGCCCCGCCGGCTTCTCCACAGTGGACATGGGGGCGGGAATGGGCTTCTTGGACGGACTCCGGGGCGGCCGTGAGGTCGACTTCGACTCGGGCAGCGCGGCCAGCAACGCGATCGAACTGACCAAGCGGCACAACCGGGTCTCGCTCACCAAGCAGGGCGCGGCGACCGGGAACCTCCGCATCAACCTGACCTGGCGGATGCGGACCTCCGACATCGGGGGCTCACAGCGGGAGTCGCTGCTGCGGCACCCCTTCAAGGCGCTCAAGCCGCCGGAGGTCCTCGGGCACAGCCAGAGCATGGTCAACGTCGACCTC
Source organism: Streptomyces sp. SAI-135 (assembly GCF_029893805.1). NCBI lineage: Bacteria > Bacillati > Actinomycetota > Actinomycetes > Kitasatosporales > Streptomycetaceae > Streptomyces > Streptomyces sp. SAI-135. The sequence goes on along the minus strand of NZ_JARXYP010000002.1, from coordinate 3,023,676 downwards.
GACCTGGGGTGCCTGTACGAGCTCGCCGACGGCACCAAGGGGGTCGTACAGCCCCTCGGCGGACTGCTCGGCGACGTCAACGCCCCGCCGTACGTGAAGCTCAGCGGGGACGACCGGTTCGGGTCGGCGTCCGGCGAGACGATGTACGTCAACCTCGACCACCGGGACCAGATCAAGCGGCTGCTGGTGTTCGTGTACATCTACGACCAGACGCCGGCGTTCGACCGTACGCACGCCATCGTGACGCTGTACCCGAGCAACGGGCCGCGCATCGAGATAGGCCTCGACGAGCGGCACCCGCAGGCCCGGTCGTGCGCGGTGGTGATGATCGAGAACGTCAAGGGCGAGCTCGTCGTACGGCGCGAGGTGCAGTTCGTGTACGGCTTCCAGGGCGAGCTGGACCGGCTGTACGGATGGGGGCTGCAGTGGGGGCGGGGCTACAAGGCGAAGGCCGACCGGTGACGTCCGCCCGGGTGGATCTCCCTACCGCCCGATGAACTGCGGGCCCTGGGGAGGCATGCGGAACTCGCCTGCCGCGACCGGTACCGGGGGCGGGTAGCCGTAGCCCGATGCGGGGACTGTCGCCGGGGGAGTCGTCGGCTGGGGGTAGCCGTAGGCCGCCTGCGTGGGGACCGAGGTGGCCGACTGGGCCGCCGGCTGCTCCGGGGGCAGCGGGAAGGACGCCGGCTCCGGCTGCGGCGGGGTCTCGGCGGAGTCGGACTCGTCCACCACGATGCCGTAGTCCGTGGCCAGGCCCTGAAGGCCCTCCACGTAGCCCTCGCCCAGGGCGCGGAACTTCCAGCCCTCGCCACGGCGGTACAGCTCGCCGCAGATCAGGGCCGTCTCCTGGCCCGTCTCCGGCTTGATGTCGAAGGAGACCAGCGGCTCGCCGTCGGCGACCGAGGCGTCGTACAGCAGGATGCACAGGCCCTGCACGCGGCCGAAGGCGGCGTCCTCCACGGAGGTGTCGTCCACCGACGCGACCAGGAGAATCTGGCTGACCTCGGGCTCGACACCGGCGAGATCTGTCTGGATCGTGTCGGTGGGACCCTCGGCGAGGCGTTTCTTGCCGAGGAGCCAGACCTTCCCGGAGGGGTGCCGGGGCTGGTTGTAGAAGACGAAGTCCTCGTCGGATCGCACACGACCGTCGGGGCCGAGGAGGAGCGCCGAGGCATCGACGACCGGGACCCCCTGCCCGGGCGCCCAGCGCAGCACGGCGCGTACCGTGGTGGCTTCCAGCGGGACGTTCGACCCCTTCAGCATGGCGTGCGTCATGCGGTCATCCTGCCCTCTCGGTCCTGGTCACGACAACGCGGGGGTACGGGATACCGGTTCATGTCGTACCGGCGTCGACATGGCCGTGTTTGTCTGCGTTACCTGAAATTCATGCCCGGTGGGAACCTCGGACATGGGTACCTACGTACTATTACCGGCCACCTGTGAACCCTTTACAGGTGTCACAGCTACCACGGGGGAGTCATATGCGTCATTTCGGGCACATCGCCCCTGAGGTGCGTCAGCGCCTCTTCCACCAGGAGCCCTGCGAGTTCACCTCGGACTCCCCGGCCCGGCTGCTCTCGGCGGCTCTGGGCGCCACGCTGTACAGTCCGGCCACGCGGCCGCGGCTCGCCGACGACATCGTCAAGCAGACCGGGCGCGGCGTGGTCTCGATGGTGCTGTGCCTGGAAGACTCCATCGGTGACGAGGACGTCGCCGAGGGTGAGGAGAACCTCGTCCGGCAGTTCACGGACCTCGCGGAGCGGCGGGTGGACCTGCCCCTGCTGTTCATCCGGGTCCGTACCCCCGACCAGATACCCGATCTCGTACGACGGCTCGGTCCCGCGGTCCGGCTGCTGTCCGGATTCGTGCTCCCCAAGTTCACCGAGGAGCGCGGCATCCCCTTCCTGGAGGCCCTCTCCGCCGCCGAGGTCGCGAGCGGCCACCGGCTGTTCGCCATGCCGGTGCTGGAGTCCCCGGAGCTCCTCTACCGCGAGACGCGCGTAGAGACCCTGGAGGGCATCGCCCGCGCGGTCGACAAGTACCGCGAGCGGGTCCTGGCGCTGCGCCTCGGCGTCACCGACTTCTGCTCCTCCTACGGCCTGCGCCGCGCCCCCGACATGACCGCCTGGGACGTCCAGATCGTCGCCTCGGTGATCGCCGACGTGGTGAACATGCTGGGCCGCGCCGACGGCACCGGCTTCACCGTCACCGGGCCGGTCTGGGAGTACTTCCGGGTCCAGGAGCGCATGTTCAAGCCGCAGCTGCGCCGCAGCCCCTTCCTGGAGGGCCAGGCCGAGGAACTGCGCGAGGCGCTCATCGAGCACGCCATGGACGGCCTGCTGCGCGAGATCACCCTCGACCAGGCCAACGGCCTGCTCGGCAAGACCTGCATCCACCCCTCGCACGTGCTGCCCGTGCACGCGCTGTCCGTGGTCAGCCACGAGGAGTTCAGCGACGCGCAGGACATCCTGCGGCCCGAGCGCGGTGGCGGCGGGGTGCTGCGGTCGCAGTACACGAACAAGATGAACGAGGTGAAGCCGCACCGCGCCTGGGCCGAGCGGACCCTGCTGCGCGCCGAGGTCTTCGGGGTGGCCAACGAGGACATCGGCTTCGTGGAACTGCTCGCCGCCGGAATCTCCGGCTGATCATCCGTGAACACCAAGGGACGCATGAACAAGGCAGTGAACGACCGGGTCTGGTCGGGGACATGGGTCGCCGACCGGCTCGGCGTCGAACTCGTCGGCGACGACCGGCTGACCGACCTGCTGGGACTGGCCCTGCGCCGCAACCCCAAGCGGGCCCATCTGCTGGTCTCCAACGTGCTGGGCAAACACGTCCCGCAGTCACCCTCCGTGGTCTACGGCCACGGCTTCGCCCTGGGCCGCCGGGTCCGCGACCTCCTGGGCGACGAGGAGGCGGCCCGCGCGGTCGTCCTCGGCTACGCGGAGACGGCGACGGGCCTCGGCCACTCCGTCGCCGACGGCGTCGCCCTCGCCCCCTACCTGCACTCCACCCGCCGCCCGGTACCCGGCGTGGCCCCCGCGGGCGGCTTCGAGGAGTCCCACTCCCACGCCACGTCCCACCTCCTGCTGCCGGAGAACCCCGACCTGCTGGCCGGTGACGGCCCCCTGGTCCTCGTGGACGACGAGTTCTCGACGGGCAACACGGTCCTGAACACGATCAGGGATGTGCACGGCCGGTATCCCCGGGACCGGTACGTCGTGGTCGCACTGGTGGACATGAGGTCGCCGCAGGACGCGAGTCGTCTGGTGGACTTCGCGCGGGAAATCAACGCGAGAGTGGACTTGGTGGCGACGGTGTCGGGCACCGTAAAGCTGCCGGAGGGCGTTCTGGAAAAGGGCCAGGACCTTGTAGCAAGGTATGAGGTGTCCCGCCCAGGGGCGCGGGGCTGTGTTGAATCTGCGGCCGGCGCCGCGTGGGCGCGACAAGCCCCCACGCACCCGCACCCGGCGATCAACCGCATAGACCTCTCGTGGCCCCGAGGCCTCCCCGACGGCGGCCGCCACGGCTTCACCCCGGCACACCGAATACGCCTCGAATCCGAACTCCCCGCGATGACCGCCAGGTTGGCCGAAGCCCTCCCACGAGACGCGCGCCGCGTGCACATCCTCGGCTTCGAAGAGCTGATGTACGCCCCGCTGAGACTCGCCCGAGAGCTCGAACAGGTCGTGCAGGACGTCGAGGTGACCTACTCCACCACCACCCGCTCCCCGGTGCTCGCGGTGGACGACCCCGGTTACGCGATCCGCACCCGCCTGACCTTCCCGGCCCACGACAACCCGGCGGACGGCCCCGGCGACCGCTACGCGTACAACGTCGCCGGCGCCGGCTTCGACGCGGTGATCGCGGTCGTCGACTCGGCCGCCGACACCCCCGAACTGCACGCCCCCGACGGCCTCCTGGCCCAACTCGCCGCGCACAGCCGGCAGGTCGTCCTCGCCGTCGTCCCCAGCCACACCCCCGAAAGGCCCCCCATGCTCCCCGAGCCCCTCCGCGGCCCCGCCTTCTCCTCGTACGCCCCCGAGGAGGTCGGCTGGCTGCTCCAGGACCTCTCGGACGTCACGCTGGAGGCGCCGACCGAGGAGCGCGAGGAGGCCATCCAGAGCGGCGGCGCGCACTATGCGGAGTCGCTGCCCGTGGAGTACCAGCCGAGCGAGCAGTACCAGGAGCTGTTCCGGACGGCTCTCGAGGAGTCCGCCGCGCGGCTGGCCCAGGCCGTCGGCGCCGTCACGGAGATCGTGCTCCAGGAGCGCTCGCCCCGTCCCGTCCTCGTCTCCCTCGCCCGCGCCGGCACGCCCGTCGGTGTCCTGATGCGCCGCTGGGCCCGGTTCCGCCACGGTCTCGAACTGCCGCACTACGCGGTCTCGATCGTCCGCGGCCGCGGTATCGACGCCAACGCCCTGCGCTGGCTGGCCGCCCACCACGACCCCGCCGACGTCGTCTTCGTCGACGGCTGGACCGGCAAGGGCGCGATCACCCGCGAACTGGCGGAAGCCATCGAGCGGTTCGAGGCCGAGGGCGGCCCCACGGGCTTCGACCCGGAGATCGCCGTCCTCGCCGACCCGGGCTCGTGCGTGCGGACGTACGGCACCCGCGAGGACTTCCTGATCCCCTCCGCCTGCCTCAACTCCACCGTGTCGGGCCTGATCTCGCGTACGGTCCTGCGCGCCGACCTGGTCGGCCCGCACGACTTCCACGGCGCGAAGTTCTACCGCGAACTCGCCGGTGCCGACGTGTCGGTGGACTTCCTGGACGCCGTCGCCGCCCGTTTCCCCGAGGTGGTGGACGCCGTCGACGCCACCGTGAAGGAACTGCTGGCCGGGGACCGCGAGCCCACCTGGGAGGGCTGGGCCGCGGTCGAGCGCATCAGTGAGGAGTACGGCATCCACGACGTCAACCTCGTCAAGCCGGGGGTCGGCGAGACCACCCGGGTGCTGCTGCGGCGGGTGCCCTGGAAGATCCTGGCGAGGGCCGGTGCGGGCGCGGACCTGGCGCACGTACGCCTGTTGGCCGAGCAGCGAGGTGTCCCGGTCGAAGAGGTCGCCGAACTCCCGTACACCTGCGTGGGGTTGATCCACCCCAAGTACACGCGGGGCGCGACGGGCGCCGACGGCAAGGCGGTGTCGGTCTGATGGCCACGCAGGCCCCGGTGCTGGTCGCCAGCGACCTCGACCGCACGCTCATCTACTCCGCCGCCGCCCTCGCGCTGACCATGCCGGACGCGCGGGCGCCCCGGCTGCTCTGCGTGGAGGTGCACGAGAGCAGACCGCTTTCCTACCTGACGGAGGCCGCGGCGGGACTGCTCTGCGAGCTCGGGGACGCGGCGGTGTTCGTGCCGACGACGACCCGGACCCGCAAGCAGTACCAGCGCATCAACCTGCCCGGCCCGCCGCCCGCCTACGCGATCTGCGCGAACGGCGGCCATCTGCTGGTCGACGGCGTCACCGACCTCGACTGGCACGCGCAGGTCATGGCCCGCCTCGCCGACGAGTGCGCCCCGCTGGAGGAGATCACCGGGCACCTCCAGAAGACGGCCGACCCGCTGTGGGTGCGCAAGCACCGCGTCGCCGAGGACCTCTTCGCCTACCTCGTCGTCGAGCGCGAACTGCTGCCCGAGGACTGGGTGAAGGAGCTCGCGGTGTGGGCCGAGAGCCGCGGCTGGACCGTCTCCCTCCAGGGCCGCAAGATCTACGCCGTCCCCAAGCCGCTCACCAAGAGCGCGGCCGTGCGCGAGGTGGCCCGGCGCACCGGGGCCGGCCTGACGCTGGCCGCGGGCGACTCCCTGCTCGACGCCGACCTGCTGCTCGCGGCCGACCGGGGCTGGCGGCCGGGGCACGGGGAGCTGGCGGACGAGAACTGGACCGCTCCGGCGATCAGCGCGTTGCCGGAGCGGGGCGTGCTGGCGGGGGAGCGGATCCTGCGGGAGCTGCTCAGGACGGCTCGGACGCCTCTGTAGAGGAGGGCCGCCGCAGCAGTCGTACGGCGACGAACGCCACGACCGCGAGTGCGGCGGCCCCGAGGACGACCTTCGAGTACGCGGACACCACGTCGGTGACCTGGGTCCAGTTGGCGCCCAGGGCGTGGCCCGCGAGGACGAACGCCGTGTTCCACAGGGCGCTGCCGAGGGTGGTCAGGGCCAGGAACACGGGCAGCGGCATGCGTTCGACGCCGGCCGGGATCGAGACGAGGCTGCGGAAGACCGGGATCATCCGGCCGAAGAACACCGCCTTGGTGCCGTGCCGCAGGAACCAGGCCTCGGTCCGCTCGACGTCCGAGACCTTGAGCAGGGGCAGCCGGGCCGCGAGTGCCACCGTGCGGTCCCGGCCGAGGAGCGCGCCGACGCCGTAGAGCGCGAGGGCGCCGACCACCGAGCCCGCCGTCGTCCACAGCAGCACGGCGACCAGGCTCATCCGGCCGGCGCTCGCCGCGAAGCCCGCGAGCGGCAGGATCGCCTCGCTCGGGATGGGCGGGAAGAGGTTCTCCAGGGCGATGGCGACCCCGGCGCCGGGCGCGCCGAGGGTGTCCATGAGGCCGTGGACCCAGTCGATGGCTGACATGGGCCCACGCTAGGGAAGCGGACCTGAAGGCAGCCTGAAGCTGTTTTTCCGTACGGCGGTCAGCCGCAGCAGCCGCCACCGCAGCAGCCGCCCCCACCGCCGCCGCCCGCCTGGGGCGCCGGGGCCGAGGCGGACGCCGAGCCGCCGACGGCCACCGTCGACAGCAGCTTCACCGTGTCGTCGTGGCCGGCCGGGCAGTCGGCGGGGGCGGAGGACTCGGCCATGGGGCGGCTGAGCTCGAAGGTGTCTCCGCAGGTGCGGCAGCGGTATTCGTAGCGAGGCATGAGCACAGGTTAACCGGCGCTCCGGACGGCATGTCCGAAATCTGATCATTGTCTGGTTAGCGGTTCGTTGCCGGATCAACCGCGGGAGGAGCCCCCTTGGCTTCGCGACACCACCCCGAACTGCGCGCCGCCGCACGGCACTTGGGCCGCCGGCGGTTTCTCACGGTCACCGCGGCGGCCGCCGCTCTCGCGTTCGGCACCCACCTGCCGGCCCGGGGTGCGGCCGGCTCCCGCGAACTCGACGCGGCGCGGATCGACAGCGACCCCTTCACGCTCGGCGTGGCCTCCGGGGACCCGCTGCCCGACTCCGTGCTGCTGTGGACCCGGCTCGCCCCCGCCCCCTTCGAGCCCGACGGCGGCCTGCCCCAGCAGTACGTCACCGTCCAGTGGGAGCTTGCCTCCGACGAGACATTCGCCGCCCCCGTGCGCAGCGGTGCCGCCATCGCCTACCCGGAGTACCACCACACCCTGCACGTCGACGTCGACGGCCTGGAGCCCGACCGGGTGTACTACTACCGCTTCAGGACCGGGACCTGGATCAGCGCGACGGGCCGTACCCGCACCGCGCCGCTCACCACCGCCGCGGCCGCCTCGCTCTCCTACGCCGCCGTCTCCTGCCAGGCCTACTTCGACGGCTACTACACGGCACACCGCCATCTCTCCCAGGACGACGTCGACGTGGTCCTCCACCTCGGCGACTACCTGTACGAGTACGCCGTCAACTCCGTGGGGGGCCACCGCGCCTACACCGACCGCAAGCTGCCCGCCCTCTTCAACCGCGAGGCCATGACGCTGGAGGACTACCGGCTGCGGTACGCCCTCTACAAGAGCGACCCGGACCTCAGGGCGGTGCACGCGGCACACCCCTTCGTCGTCACCTGGGACGACCACGAGACCGAGAACAACTACGCGGGCGCCGTCAGCGAGAACGACGACCCGCCGGAGGAGTTCCTGCTGCGCCGCGCCGCCGCCTACCGGGCCTACTGGGAGAACCAGCCGCTGCGCGCCGCACAGTTGCCGAACGGCCCCGACGCCCGGCTCTACCGCCGGCTCCAGTGGGGCACGCTCGCCCAGATCGACGTCCTCGACACCCGGCAGTACCGCTCCGACCAGGTGTACGCGAGCACCAAGCACACCGGCGGCCCCCTCCAGGACGACCCGGCGCGCACCATGACCGGGGCGGAGCAGGAGAGCTGGCTGATCGACGGCTGGCGTACCTCGCAGGCCCTGTGGAACGTGCTGTCGCAACAGGTCTGCTTCTCCCAGCGCAAGCTCGACCTCACCGCGGAGCCCCAGATGTCCATGGACGCCTGGGACGGCTACCGGGCCTCGCGCCGCAGGGTCCTCGACGGCGCGAAGTCCGCCGGGGCCGAGAACCTGGTGGTGATGACCGGGGACCTGCACGCGGGGTACGCCTTCGACATCAAGGACGACTTCGACGACCCGGCCTCCAGGACCCTGGGCACGGAGTTCGCCGCCACCTCGGTCGCGAGCGGGCGGGACGGCGCCGAGAGGCCCGCCACCTGGGACACGTACCTCAAGGCCAACCCGCATCTGAAGTTCTACGACGGGCGCCGCGGCTATGTCCGGGTCACCCTCGACCGGCAGAAGGCGCGGGCCGACTTCAGGACGGTGTCCGCCGTGACGACCCCGGGTGCGCCGATCTCGACCGCCGCGTCCTTCGTGACGGAGGCGGGCGTTCCCGGCCTGGAGCCGGTCTGACGTACCCGGTGCGGCGGCCCGGCAGCATCCTCTGCTCGGCCGGGCGGCCCCTTCTTGTCGTCCGATGCGCGGAACGGGCGCGAAACGGACATCATTTGATCTTCTTTCGGCGAAACCTAGGGATTCGAGACCTTTCGTACCCCCACCCGAGGAGACGCCTGATGGCCCACAGACACGTTTCAGCCGGTTGTGCCGCGTTGACGGTACTCGGCGCACTCGTGCTCACGGGGCTGCCCGCGGCCGCGGCCGTCGAGCCCCCCGCGCCGATTCCCGCGGCCTCCGCCGCCGAGACGCTGGGCGCGAACCGCCCCTCACCCGCGGTCCTGCGGGCCATGCAGCGCGATCTGCGCCTGACCGAGGCACAGGCCAGGACGCGCCTGGTCAACGAGGCCGAGGCGGGCACCCGGGCCGGCCGGCTCCAGAACGCGCTGGGCAAGCGGTTCGCGGGAGCGTGGGTGAGCGGCGCCACCTCGGCCGACCTGACCGTCGCGAGCACCGACGTGGCGGACAGCCCCGCCATCGAGGCCGGCGGAGCGCGGGCGGTGGTCGTCGAGAACCCGCTGGCGAACCTGAGGGCGGCCAAGACGAAGCTGGACCGCGCCGTGACCGGCAAGGGCCTTCGGACACCGGTCCGCTACGTCGACGTACGCACCAACCGGGTGACGCTGCAGGCGACCAGCCGCGCCGCCGCGGACGCGCTCGTCGAGGCCGCCGGTGTCGACAGCGCCCTCGTGGACGTCAAGGTGTCGGCCGACCGGCCGCGCGCCCTGTACGACATCCGGGGCGGTGACGCCTTCTACATCGACGACACGGCCCGCTGTTCCGTGGGCTTCAGCGTCACCAAGGGCGACCAGCAGGGGTTCGCCACGGCCGGTCACTGCGGCAAGGCGGGGGCGAAGACCACCGGGTTCAACCAGGTCGCCCAGGGGACCTTCCAGGCGTCGGTGTTCCCCGGGCAGGACATGTCGTGGGTGGGGGTCAACAGCGACTGGACCGCGACGCCGGCCGTCAAGGGCGAGGGCGGTCAGGACGTGCAGACCGCCGGCTCGGTGCAGGCCCTGGCCGGTGCCGCGGTGTGCCGGTCCGGTTCCACCACGGGCTGGCACTGCGGCACGATCGAGCAGCACGACACCAGCGTCGACTACGCCGAGGGCACCGTCGACGGCGTGACCCGTACGACGGTGTGCGCGGAGCCCGGCGACTCCGGCGGCTCGTACATCTCGGGCGTCCAGGCGCAGGGCGTCACGTCCGGCGGCTCCGGTGACTGCACGAGCGGCGGCACGACCTTCTACCAGCCGATTAACCCGGTGCTCAGCACCTACGGCCTGACGCTGACGACCAGCACGAGCGAGAGCGGCACCCCCGCCCCGGAGGACGGCCAGGAGGGTTCCTGGGCCGCGGGCCGGGTGTACGAGGTCGGGGCGCGGGTGACCCTCGACGGTGTCTCCTACGAGTGCCTCCAGCCCCACCAGGCGCAGACCGCCTGGCAGCCCTCCCTCGCCCCGGGCCTGTGGCAGCGCGTCTGAGGAAGAGGAGAGGGTGAGACCGCGGCAGGGGGCGGGGACTTCGGACCCCGCCCCCTGCGGCGCGTGATGTCCCCGGCGCCGGCCCGCCGCCCCGCTACATCTCCGCCAGCAGCGCGTACGCGGTCGGCACGAACGTGTCCCGGGCGCGGAAGCGGCGGGTGCACAGGGCGGCCAGCGCCGTGCCGATGTCGGGCCGGAAGCCCAGGAAGGCCTGCTGGCCGAGGGTCGCCCCGCCGTGGAAGTACATCGGACCACGCTCCGTGGGGTGCTGGAACCAGGCCACCGTGTGCACATGCCGGTGCCCGAGCCCGCGCCGGAGCACAGGGTGGCGCACCGCGCGCAGCGCGCCGGACAGGGGCCCGTCCGGCGGATCCAGGTGCGCTTCCAGGAACGTGAGCAGGTCGTGCGCGGTGGCCCGGACGGCACCGGCCGCCTGGAAGCCGCCGACGGCCAGCGGCGGGACCGGCGTCGTGCCGTCCTTACGGTGCCCGGTGGCGTCGGTGTCCGGACCGCCCGGGACGAGGGTGGTCTCGCTCAGCCCGAGCGGGCCCAGCACCCGACCGGTGAGCAGGTCGTCCCACGGGGTGGCGGTCGCCGCCGTCAGGGCGTGACCGAGGACCGCGACACCGAAGTTGGAGTAGTGCCAGCGGGTGCCGGGCCGACGGTGCCGCCGGTGGCGCAGGAAGGCGTCCACCACGCGCTCGGCCGGATAGCGGGCGTAGGGGTTGGTGCGCCAGGACGGCAGCGCCCGGACGAAGAAGTCGGCGGGCAGGGCGGGCAGGCCCGAGGTGTGGGTGATCAGGTGGGCGAGGGTGACGGGGTCCTCGCCGGGCCGCCGGGCTGGGTCCAGCAGGGCGGCGGCGGACTCGCCCCCGGTCAGCAGGCCCGTGTCGGTCAGATGGGCCAGCAGCAGTCCGGTGAACGTCTTGGATGCCGAGCCCAGTTCGTGGCGCAGCCGCTCGCGCGGCACGGGCGGGGGCGGCGCGGTGCCCCCGGTGCGCAGGGTGCGGCGACCGCGCCGGGACAGGGCGAAGACGACGTCGGGCGCGTCCACCGCCTCGACGGCCGCGTCGAGTCGCCGCCGGACGGCCTCCTCGTCCCCCGTCTGCGGCACTTCGGGCGGCAGTACGTCGGTGAGGTCGGGCGGACCGCCCGGCCAGGGGTGTGCGCCGGCCGTCATGACGGGGTGTGCGCCAGCCGCGTCAGGGCACGGGACATGGCCAGTACGGAGGCGAAGGCGGCGACCAGCGTCGGGTGGTAGACGATGTCGAAGACCTCGTCGGGCCCGCCCTCGGGCATGGTGCGCACGGCCGGCATCGCGCCGTCGGGCTGCTGGGCGGCGGCGTAGCCCTCCCAGGCCCGCTCGTCGAAGGTGGGCCGGGGCAGACAGGCGTCGACGACGAGCAGTTCACCGAGCAGGTCCCAGCGTTGCAGGTCCAGCCAGTCGTCCAGCCAGACCGGCAGCCAGGTCGCGAGGTAGTCGGCTACCTGGTCCGGCAGACCGTCGGGGTTCTCGCCCCAGTCGGTGAGGTGGAAGACGGTGTGGGTGATGTCGTAGGCGATGTGCCCCTCCACCGTCCAGGGTTCGGGGGAGCGCCCCAGCCAGGTCGCGCCGACGAGGTCGGCCTCCGGCGGGCGGGGCGGCACGCCGAAGCGGCGCTGGAAGGCGGAGAGGCCGAGGCGGCGGACCGGTGACATCTCCAGGGCGGCGAAGCTGTCGAGGCGCTGGTTGAGCCGGAAGGCCCGCTCGGCCTCGGGGCTGCTGTAGCCCAGCTCCTTGAACGGCAGGTACACCTCGAAGGGGATGGGCGAGATGGGCTCGGTCTGCTGGCCGCGCACCAGCATCCGGCCGCCGTCCAGCGTGTGGCACCAGGCGTGGTCGATCAACTGCCGTGCCAGCGCGGCCTGTCGGGAGCCGGCCACGCCCTCGCGGAACAACACCTTGCAGATGAGGGCCAGTTCGCCGACCGGCTTGAAGCGCTCCAGGAAGCCGACCTCCGGGTCGACGTCCAACTCCAGCCGGAAGCCGTCGCGGTGGGCGTGCAGCCACTCCAGGGCGCCGGCCCCGACCTGGTGGATGAGACGCGTGTGGTTCATCCCGTCACCTCCTGCCCGCCGTCGGCCACGTCCGCCTCCGCGTCGCCTCCGGCCGCCCGGCGCAGCCGGTCGAGGGTGAGCACGGCGGCGAAGGCGGTCATCAGCGTCGAGTGGTAGCAGTCCAGAAAGGCGGGAGCGGTCGTACGGCCGCCCCGCCCGCCGACCTCCGGGACGGCTCCGGAGTCGTCCTGGGCCGGTGCGAGCCGCGCCCACGCCTCCTGGAGCAGGGCGCGCTCCGGTGGGCCGGGCAGACTGCTCGCCACGGCCAGCAGTTCGCAGCTCAGATCCCACTGCTCGTCCTCCAGGCAGGTGTCGAGCCAGGGCGTGAGCCAGTGCCTGAGGTAGTCCGCCACCGGTGCGGGCACGGCCTGCGGGTTCCGGCCCCAGTCGGTGAGATGGAAGATCACGTGGGTCAGCGTGTAGCCGGCGGCCAGCTCGAACGTCCACGGCTCCGGCAGGCCGGCCAGCCAGGTGCGGTCCAGCGCCGGCGGCATGTCCCCGTGCGGCGGGATGCCGCTGCGGCGCTCGGAGTTGAGCACGCTCATGCGCCGGTTCGGCTCCTGCTCCGTCACCTGCCAGCCGCGGGTGCGGGCCACCGTCGCGGTGGCACGCTCGTAGCCGGCGTGACGCAGGCCCGCCGACGCGAACGCCGCGTACACCTCCAGCGGATAGGTGGCGAAGGGTTCCAGGCGCTGCAACTCCACGAAGAGGGCGCCGCGCCCGGTCTGCTGCCACGCGAAGGAGAGCAGGTCGGACGCCCGCACATGGAGCGGGTCGGCCGGATCGGTGTGCCGCCGTACACAGACGCACACCTGGGCCAGCTCACCGAGGGGCTTCCAGGTGGTGTTCACGTTGCCGTGCTCGGCGAGCGCGTCGTCACCGAGCGCGAATCCCTCGCGGTGGGCGCCCACCCACTCCAACGCGGCCTCGGCCAGGTCCCGGACGCCGCGCGCCGCCCGGACCCCGGTCGCGGCCCGGACCTCGGGCGCCGTCACACCAGCACTCCGGTCCGCATCAGCTGAGCGGCCTCGACCTGGAGTGCGACCCGGGCGTCAGCGCCGCCCATCTGGGCCACGAACTCCAGCCCGGTGTCCAGGCCCAGCGTCTGCGGCACCTCGTCGAGGAGGACCAGCCAGCGTCCCGCTCCGGCCGCCTGGAGCCAGTCACGGCGGCGGACCGCCCGGACGAATCCCCGGGCGACGTCGACCGGGCGGCGGCGTGCGGCGCGGGCCACCGCGCAGTCCTCGCCGGGCAGCGCCAGCGGGGCGAGCACGGCGAGTTGATGGGTCAGGTACTGCCACGGCGCGTCCTCCAGCCAGGCCGCCGGGGGTTCGCTGTCGTCGCCCTGTGCGCCGTCGAACGACGCGTCCAGCCGCCGCAGCGCCCGCCGCATGGCCCAGTGGCTCCACACCGAGGTGGGAGGGGCTTCGGCGGGGGGCGGGTAGGCGTGCACGGCGTCGGCGAGCACCGCGAGATCGTCCGGTCCGGGGGGTGCGCAGCGCAGCAGGACGCTCGGCAGCACGACATCGGCTCCCACCACCCGTACGGCGGCGAGGGCCGGGTCGGCGGTCGCCCCGGGGGCCTGCCCCCGCGCGACCGTGCCGGCGAGCCGGAAGCGGTCTCCGCTCCGAAGAGCGGAGACCAGTTCCGACGTGAGGCCCTGCACCGCGCCCGCGAGGCGGGTCGAAGTGCCTGACTGCTCCATTCGGATCCTCCCGTCAGCCCTTCTTCGGCCGTGGCGTCGGAGGCGACAGCAGGAGGTTGCTCGACGAGGACGTCAGAGCAAGCGCCGCGCACTGGCGGCTGTCGCGGTAGTAGCCGTCGGCCTCGACGGGGTCGAGAGCCGCTTCGACGTCGGTGCCGGGAACCTCGGTGAGGTCCTCGAGCTGGAACTCGGTGGAAGACATACCACCATCTCCTTTGCGAGAGATATGCGGGTCTCAGTACATGTCACCGCATTGGGGAGATCTATGCAAAAAAGGGTGATTTGTCTAGTTCGTGCAGGATTCAATCTCTCGCCGACGGCGTCAGGACGAGCCGCGCTCAGTGCGCGCTGCCGCGCTCCTCGCGGATCTGCGCGACCACCCGGGCCACCGACTGCCGTACCGCTTCCGTCTCGGTGAGGAAGTGCCAGTAGTCGGGGTGGCGGCCCTCAAGCCCGGCGATCGCCCGGTCCAGGCGGGCCACCGAGTCGTCCAGGGGACGCGCGTGCCGTGGGTCGGGGGTGGTGCGGCCGGTCATGGCGAGGCGCTGGGCGTCGCGGATGGCGAAGCGGGTGCGGTCGATCTCCTGCTGGGGGTCCTTCTGCACGGCGTTCAGCCGGCGCAGCCGGTCACCGGCGGCGGAGACGGACTCGTCGGTGGTGTTGAGCAGGGCACGGACCGTGGAGAGCAGGGAGGTCGCGTCCGGCCAGCGCTGTTCGTCGCGCGCGGCGCGGGCCTCGCGGAGCTTGCGCTCGGCCTGCCGGACGTTCTCCACGGCCTGGTCCGGGACGTGCTGGAGGTCCTGCCAGCAGGCCGCGGTGAACCGGCGGCGCAGTTCGCTCAGGACCGGGTCGACCTGGCTCGCGCGGGTGGTGAGGGCCTCCGCGCGGGTGCGCAGGGAGACCAGCCGGTGGTCGATCTCGGCGGCCCGCTCCGGCAGCCGCTCGGCCTCGACCCGGATCGACTCGGCCTCCTTGGCGACGCGTTCGGCCCGCTCCAGGGTCTGCGGCACGCCGTGCTGTCCGGCACCCTGGTTGAGCTTGGTCAGCTCGGGTCCGAGGGTGGCGAGCCGGGCGGCGAGGTCGTCCGCCCGCAGCCCCGACTCCCGTACGGTGTCCAGGGCGTTGGACGCGGCCAGCAGCCCCTGCCGGGCCCGCTCCACGGCCGGAGCGAGCCGGGCGAGCTGGGTCTCGGCCTTGCCGAGCAGCGGGCCGAGGCTGTCGCCGAAACGATCCAGCTCCTTCTTGACGTTGCCGAGCTCGTCCTTGGCCCGGGTGAGCGCGGTGCGCGCGTGCGCGGCGACCGAGGCCTCCAGGTCGTCCCGGTCCAGGTCATGGGCGTCGACGGCCTCGATGTAGTGGCGGCTGGCTTCGTCGATGCGCCCGCTGATCGCCTGGAAGTCGGAGACCGCGCGCCGGGCGGCGGGGGAGTCGTCGACGGCCGTGATCGTCTCTATCGAGATCCGCAGATCCCGCTGGGCGGTGTCGAGTTCGTAGAACGCGGCCGCCGCGGCGTCCTTCGCGGCCTGCGCCTCGGCCCGCTGGCTCTCGGCACGCCCGCCGAACCAGCGCCGGGTGCCGCCGCCGGCGAACGCGGCCGGCAGCGCGAGGGCGGCGAGCAGGGGCAGGCCGGCGAGGGTGAGGGTGTCCCGGAGTGCCTGGCGGTGTGCGCGCGGCACCGACGACGACGAGTACGGCTGCGGTGGTGTCGCCGTCACATCCCTCTCCCGTGCTGTGGTCCGTCCTGGCGGTGCCCGGTGTCATTCTCCCACCGGTAAGGGACGAACACACGGGCCGGTCAGTTCGCGGTTCGCACCGTGATCTTCCCGTCTCCGCTCTGAGCGGACACGACGTGGGTGCTGGAGCCGGACCGGGGCACCGACACGTCGACCCCGCCGTCGCCGGACTTCGTGTCCACGCGGTAGGTGGCCTTCGGCAGCTCCACGGTCACGGAGCCGTCGCCGCTACGGGTCTCCACCCGGTCCGGTACGGCGCCGAGTTCGAGGTGGACCGAGCCGTCCCCGGTGCGGGCGGTGACCCGGCGGGAGGTGACCTGGGCGCGCATCGAGCCGTCGCCGGTGTGCAGCTCCAGCGGCCCGCTGGAGTCGGTGACCCGCACGGATCCGTCGCCGGTGCGGATGCTCAGCGGCCGGGTGAAGCCACGGGCCCGCACGCTGCCGTCGCCGTCCTCGACCTTCACGCTGATGTCCCGCGGCACCTCGATACGGTGCTTGGCCGCGCAGTCGGCCACGACGCCGCTGCACTTCATCCGCAGCACCAGCCGGTCGCCCTTCATCGACCAGGTCACCTCGGGGTCCTTGCCGACGGCGACGGTCCCCTGGAACCAGCGGGTGACCTCGACCGTGCCCGCCTTGTTCGCATCGGCGGCGACGATCTCCAGCGCCGAGTCGTCGGAGTCGACGGTGAGGGTGCGGCCCTGGAGCGCGAACGACTTGTGGTCGGGGGTCTTGTCGTCCCCGGCGGAGGCGCCGCAGGCGGTGGCGCCCACGACGACGAGCGCGACGACCCCGGCCGCGGCGGCGGCACGTGCGGGAACGGAACGGACCATGATGATCTCCCCCTGCTGGAGCCCTGACGGGCGGTCGCGGGCACTCCGCGACCCTGTTTCGACCCTAGGGACCGGGGCGCCGGCGGGGGATCCGGGCCGCTCCCGGATCCGGGGTGGGGTTTTCCCCCGTACCGACCCCGACCTCGCCGGGCCCCCGAGTAAGGGTTTGCAGGACCTGGCCCCGGGCAAGGTAGGCTGTCGACTCGTCCCGGGTGCGTAGCTCAGGGGTAGAGCGCCTGCCTTACAAGCAGGATGTCGGCGGTTCGAAACCGTCCGCGCCCACATCGAACAGGACCCCGGCCCAACTCGGCCGGGGTCCTTCGTCGTTCAGCCCGCTTCCTGCTTGCGGGACGCGTGCTTCAGCTCGCTCCGGGCGTCCACGCGGTCGGCCGCCTCCACTTCCGTCCAGAAGCGGTGGGTGGTGACGAAGACCGCGAGTTCGTGCTCGCGCTGCCGGAGCTTCTCCACCTCGGCCTGTTCGTCGGGGCTCCAGCCGGGGGAGGCGGGGCGCTCCACCTTCCGCCAGCCGCTGTCGTCGCTGAAGCCGTCCAGAGGTGCGACCGACCAGGGGAGCCGCTTGAGCAGGGCCGAGAGCTCGGCCCGGACCTGATGCAGCTCCTCCTGACCGGCGAGGAGGTCACTCGGAAAGTCATAGGTCTTAGCCACGACGCAATGCTACGCCTGTTCGATTTTGGGTGGCGAGTGGCTTCGGGAGGTTCATGCGAACGGGCGGCTCCCCGGGTTCACGACGACGGTGGGCCGGTGCGTTCCGCATGCGCGGGCAGCGTCCGCCCCAGCCGGACGAGCGGCGACATGGCCATCACCACCGGCGACAGCAGCATGCCGGCGGCCGCCACCAGGAGACTCGTGCGCAACCCCCACACCTGTGCGAGGTGTCCGCCGAGCAGGGAGCCGAGCGGGGTCAGGCCCATGCCGACGAAGGTGATCGTGG
The DNA here is from genome assembly GCF_029893805.1 of Streptomyces sp. SAI-135. Classification (NCBI taxonomy): domain Bacteria; kingdom Bacillati; phylum Actinomycetota; class Actinomycetes; order Kitasatosporales; family Streptomycetaceae; genus Streptomyces; species Streptomyces sp. SAI-135. The sequence goes on along the minus strand of NZ_JARXYP010000002.1, from coordinate 3,006,246 downwards.
CGGCCGCGCGGCCCTGCATCCCGTCCGGGGTGACCGCCTGCCGGACGGCCATGACGGTGACGTTCACCAACTGGCCGCCCGCCCCGAACACGAAGCCGACCGCGAGGAGCACGGCCACCGTCGCCGCGGAGGAGCCGTGCAGGGCGGGCACCCACAGGAACGCGCCGTCGCCGACCGCCGCGGCCGACACCAGCACCACCCCGTGACCGAACCGGCCCGGCAGGCGGGCGGCGAGCAGCGCGCCCAGGAGCGCACCCGGGCCCGTCGCCGCCAGCGACAGCCCGACCACGGTGCCCGACAGGTGCAGTTCCCGCGGCAGGAAGAGCAGATAGACCGTCATCAGCGCGGCGAAGGAGAACTGGAACGCCGCCGAGGCCAGGCACACGGTCCGCAGCGAGGTGTCGCGCACGACGAACCCGAGGCCCTCGCGGATCCGCCGCCCCACGTGCACGGGACGCTCCGCGCGCTCCGGGACCGGCTCGTGGCGACGGATCCGGCGGATCGACAGGAACGACAGTGCGAAGAAGAGGGCACCGGCCGTGACGGCGACCGGCGCCGACAGCCATGACACCAGCGCGCCGCCGAGGGCGGGCCCGCCGATCTGCGCCGCGGACCGGCTGCCCTCCAGCGCGCTGTTGCCCCGCACCAGCTGATCGCGCCTCACCAGCCGTACCAGCGACGACTGGTAGGCGACGTCGAAGAACACGGACAGGACGCCGACGGCGAAGACGGCCACCAACAGCGCGGGCAGGCCGAGGCCGCCGAGGAGACCGGCCAGGGCGGCGGCGCCCAGGACCAGGGCGCGGCCGGCGTCCGACACGACCATCACCGTGCGGGTCCGCCGTCCGTCCACGCAGGCGCCGACGAGGAGCGAGAGCAGCAGGATCGGTGCCTGTCCCACCGCGCGCAGGACGCCCAACTCGCCGGCCCCGGCACCGAGGGACAGGACGGCGAACAGGGGCAGCACCAACAGGCTTGTGTGCTCGCCGAGTTGGGAGGCCGTCTGGCCCACCCAGAGACTGCGGAAGTCGGCGTCCCGCCACAGACGCGACGGAACGGACCGGCTGGAATCAGATGTGTCAGGTGTGTGGGGAGTATCGGGTGGCTCGGTCTTGCGGGAGGAGAAGAACGGCACGGTGATCCTCGGATCGGAGCCCGGCTGTGCCACACCGTCGAGGGGCGGCACGCGATGACGGGCCGCGCACGGCCCAGGACGTCAACGCGCGCTCGGACGACCGACCATGTCCTCGCTCCTCCCGGGTCACTCTCCGGACCCGACATTAGCCGGGCGAGGCGGGGTAATGGGAGGTCGATCAGCCCCTGGTGAGAAGGAGCCGAGGATGACCGACGACGCCTACCTGTTCCTGCTCGACGACGCGTCCGCGCGGCTCGGGGTGCCCCCCGCCGCCGTCGGCGAGCTCGCGTGCATGGAGACCCCCGCGGTCCGCGCATGGCTGGACGCCCAGGGCACCACGGCGACCTCCCTGCACCTGCGCCTGCTGCCGCCGGAGGAGACCGCCGCCGTTCCCGAGGGGGCCGAAAGGCTGCCCGTGCCGCTGAGCGACGAGGAGCTGAACCGGGTCCGCCACCAGCTGGCCCCGCAGTCGCTCGCCGGGGTCGAGGAGGAACTCCTCGCCTACCGCGACTGCGCGGACGCCCGCGACGGCCTGATCGGACGCGCCCTGGCCGCGGGCGTGCCACCGCACCGGATCGTCGAGCTGACCGGGGTGGATCCGGCGACGGTCACCGCGGCGGCGCAGGGGTGACTCACCGTGGTGGTGCAAGGGTGACTCACCGAGGCGGTGCAGGGGGACGGGGAGGCGGGTCGGGTGGGATCAGGCGCCCGGGCCGGGGTCCGGGTGCACGGCTGACTCGATGCCCGCGCGGGCCGCTTCGAGCTGGGCGGCGAACGCGATGCCGAGGAACAGCGCGACAGCGGTGAGGTTGGCCCACAGCAGCAGGGCGATGAAGGCCGTGAGCGGCCCGTAGACGGCTCCGAAGGCACCGCTCTCCTCGACGTACAGCGCGAGCAGCCAGGTGGCCGACACCCACAGCAGCAGATGCACGGCCGAGCCGAACGCCAGCCAGGTGTAACCGGGCTGCACCCGGCGCGGCGACCAGCGGAAGATCACCGCGGAGGCCACCCAGGCCAGCGCGAGCCCCACCGGCAGGTCCAGCACACCCCACCAGCGCGGTCCGCCGCCCTCCCGGCCCACGGACTCGGCCACCGCGTCGCCCACCGCCTCGCCGGCCACCAGGACGACGAAGCCCAGCACCAGGGGCAGACCGGCGGCGAGCGCGAGCACGATCCCGCGCGCGTACTTGCGCGGGAAGGGACGGTCGCGCTCGATGCCGTAGATCCTGTTCGCACCGCGTTCGATCTGCCCCATCGCCGAGGCGAGGTTCAGCAGGGCGAAGCCCAGTCCCAGCCACAGGGCGAGCGTGCTCCAGACACTGCCGTGCGCGGTGCGCCGCGTCCCCTCGAAGGCGTCCTCCACGATGTCGGCGCTCGCGCCCGGCACGATCCGGCCGAGCGTGAGCTCGATGATCCGGCCCACGCCCTCCGTGTGCACGGACGTGGCCAGACCGACCAGCGCCACCGTGCACGGGACCAGTCCGAGCACCACCTGGAAGGCCAGGGCCCGGGCATTGGTGAAGCCGTCGGCGTACCGGAACCGCGCGAAGGAGTCGGTCAGCAGCCGCAGACCGCCGTAGTGGCGCAGGGCGGTGAACGCCTCGTCTCCGGAGAGCTCGTCCCCGATCATGTCCCGGGTCTGCGGGACGTGGACGGCGGTACCCATGTCGTGGCGGCTCCTTGCTCGGACGGCCGGTCCCTGTGCGGTTGCCCCGATAACGACATTGTCAGCGTCGTCCGCCGAACTCCCACTCGTGGACCTCCACCGCGGCGTACCGGTCCGCGGTCAGCACGGCCCGTGCCCGCTCCGGGTCAGGGGCGCGGACCAGGGCCGCCGTGCCGAGCCAGGCGTCGGCGTCGTCGGACAGGAGGGGGCCGTAGGCGATCAGGTCGTCCGTCCCGGGCGGTACCGCGAGGTCGACGGCCTCTCCCGCGCCGAGACCGAGCACCAGGTACCGGTCGCCGCCGGTGCGGCCGCCGGGGAAGTCCCACATGGTGCGGCCCAGCAGGTTGCGCCAACGGCGCAGCAGCACGTCCCGGTACGCGCCCGCCTGGTAGCCCGGCTCGTCGAAGGCGAACGCGCGGGCCGCGGCGGGGTCGGGCAGATCGACGATGTGCACGCTCCCGGTCGGCGTCTCGCCGTCGGCGGCGAACGTCGGCCCACGGGCGATCAGTTCGGCCTCGTAGCCGTCCATGTAGGACCAGTGCGCCTCGGTCAGCGCTTCCCGCAGAGGCAGGGAGCCGGGCCGGTCACGGTGGTAGCAGAAGAACTCCATGGCCCCAGAGCCTTGTCCACCGCGGGCCCCGTCTCAACGGCATTTGCCGTTCGTCCAAGCCTCGCCGGTTCTTTGTCCATGGACCTGTCCGCGGCGGGGACGCGAGGGTCGGTCCATGAACGCGGACTCGGAGGCGGTCGTGGCCGACCCGGACACCGAACGGCGGCGGATGCCCGGCGGGCTCGTCGCGCTGGCCGTCGGGGGGTTCGGCATCGGGCTGACCGAGTTCCTGATCGCGGGGCTGCTGCCGCAGGTGGCGGCGGGTTTCGCGGTGTCCGAGGCGGCCGCGGGCCGGCTGATCTCCGGGTACGCGCTGAGCGTCGCGGTCGGCGCGATCGTCCTGACCGCGGCGACCGCACGGCTGCCCCGCAAGCACGTACTGGTCGGCCTGGTGGTCCTGTTCGTCCTCGGCAACCTGATGTGCGCGATCGCGCCGACCTATTCCGTGATGCTGCTCGGGCGGATCGTCGCGGCCCTGTGCCACGGTTCGTTCTTCGGCATCGGCTCCCTGGTCGCGCGCGGCCTCGTCGCACCGGAACGCACGTCCCGCGCGGTGGCCGTCATGTTCGCCGGGCTGACGGTCGCGAACGTGCTCGGTGTGCCGTTCGGCGCGCTCGTGGGGGAGCGCTGGGGCTGGCGGGCCGCGTTCTGGGCGGTCACGGGGGTCGGACTGCTCGCACTCGCGGGAATCGTCGCGTGCGTGCCGAGCCGCGCCGGAGGGACCCGGCCGACGGTCCCCACCGGCCTGCGCGCCCAGCTCGGCGCGTTCCGGTCCTGGCAGGTCTGGCTGACCCTGACGGCCACCGCGCTCGGCTACGGCGGCATGTTCGGGGCGTTCAGCTACCTCGCCTACACGTTCACGGAGGTCGGCGGCTTCTCCTCGGCGGACGTGTCCTGGCTGCTCATGGTGTACGGCGTCGGCCTGGTCGTCGGCAACCTGGTCGGCGGGCGGGCCGCCGACCACGACCGGGACCGTGCGCTGGTCCTCGCGCTGGCCGGACTCACCGTCACCCTGGCCGTGTTCGGGCTGCTCGCCGGCAGCGCGAGCGCGTCGGTGGTGCTGGTGTTCCTGATGGGCGTGTTCGGTTTCGCGGGAGTTCCCGGCCTGATCACCCGCGTCACCGACTACGCGCAGGGCGCGGCACTGGCCGCCGGCGCCAACGTGTCCGCGTCCAACCTCGGCAACGCCCTGGGCGCCTGGGCCGGAGGCCTCACCATCACGGCAGGCCTCGGCTACACGGCCCCGCTCTACACCGGCGCGGCCATGGTCCTCACCGCCGTCGCCGTGATGGCGGTCGCCGCGGACCGGGCGAGACCACGGGGGCGGCGGGACGGTGCCGCGGGGGGCCGGCGGTGACGGTCGGGGCGGGCCCGGTCTTCGGGGGGCGGGAAACCCGGCGTGCACGTCTGCCGGCTGCCTCGCCGGGAGGGGATGCGCGCGCCGGTTCCGTCATGCGTCGGATGTCGTCGTCGGGGCGGGCGGGCGTGCCGCCGGGTTCGGCGGTGACGGTTGGGGCGGGGCTGGTTTTTCAGGGACCGGGAAGCCCGCTGGGCGTTTCTGCTCGCTGTCTTGCCGGGGGCAGGTGTGCGCCGGTCCCGTCGCGCGTCGAATGTCGTCGTCGGAGCGGGCGGGACGGTGCCGCCGGGGTCCGGCGATGACTTTCGGGGGCGGGGACGGTCTGCAGGGGGACAGGAGTCGCCCCGGAGAGGAACAGCCATGGAGAACCCCGAGAGCGTGCACACCGCGCCGGTGGCGGACATGGAGCCGCAGACCGCCGCGGGCAAGGTGCTCTGGCACTTCACCATGTCGTTGGACGGGTTCGTGGCGGGCCCCGGACACACGATGGACTGGATGACGGGCGTCTCGTTCCGGCCCGGCCTCGTCGAGGAGTACGCGGGGACGACCGGGGCCGTACTGGGCGGCCGCGACGGCTGGGACGCGTTCCCCGACGCCGGGGTCATCTACGGCGGCGCGTGGCAAGGACCCCTGTTCGTCCTCACGCACCACCCCGAGGACGCGCCGTCCGGCACCGGCGTGACCTTTTTGACCTGTGACGCCGCCGACGCCGTCCGGATCGCCCTGGAGGCCGCCGGCGGCAAGAACGTGGAGGTCTTCTCGCCCACGATCGGCCGGCAGCTCCTCGAACGCGGACTGATCGACGAGATCGACCTCCACATCGCGCCCGTCCTGCTCGGTGACGGGATCCGGCTCTACGACCAGCCCGGCGGCACACCCGTACGCCTCGCACGCCAAGACGGCGGCGACCGCACGGCCGCGGTGAACGTGCGCTACCGCCCGCTCGCCACCGCTCCCGGGCAGTCGGTCAGGTGACAGCCCCACTCCACATCCACAGGCCGGGCGGCATTGTCAGACCCGGCGCCTACGGTGGCTGTCATGGATACGGAGCAGGTGCGGCTGGTGCCTTGGTCGGAGGGCGACTTCTGGCTGCTGCGGCGGACCAACAGCCCGGAGATGACCGACCACCTGGGCGGGCCGGAGAGCGAGGAGAAGCTCCTCGACCGGCATCGGCGGTACGTCGAGCTGTCCGCGGGGCGGATGTACCGCGTCACGCTCGCGGACGGCGGGGAGACCGTGGGATCGGTGGGGTTCTGGGAGCGGGAGTGGCGGGAGTCCCCGATATGGGAGACCGGGTGGGGGATCCTCCCGGAGTTCCAGGGGCGGGGCCTGGCCGCGCAGGCGGCCCGTGCCGTCGTGGAGGAGGCACGGGCCGCCGGCGGACACCGGTATCTGCACGCGTTCCCGAGCGTGGAGCACACCGCGTCGAACAGCGTCTGCCGCCGGGCCGGCTTCACGCTGCTCGGACAGGCCGAGTTCGAGTACCCGAAGGGGCACTGGATCACGTCGAACGACTGGCGCTACGACCTGACGGGCGGGAGCGGGAGCGAGCGCTGAGACCGTGTGCCGGGTGGGCCGGCGCCGGGAGGGGCGGCGACGGGTCGGGCGGGCCGTCAGTGGCCGGTGTCCGCCAACTCCCGCACCACCCGGGCCGTGACGGGCACCTTCACCCCGTGCCGGTCCGCCGCGCGCAGCAACGCCCCGCCGATCGCGTCCAGTTCGAGGGGGCGGCCCGCCTCCGCGTCGCGCTGCATCGACGACTTCGTGCCGGGCGGGAAGGCGTCGTAGCGGGCGAGGGCCTGGGCGGGGTCGGCGGGACCGCCGCAGGCCGCGCTGACCGCGGCGGTCTCCTCGACCAGGGCGGTCAGCTCCTCGCGGTGGCGGGTGCGCACCTCGCCGAGGGGGAGGGCGTACAGGGTGGTGAGGAGGGCGAAGGGGGCGAGGAAGGACATCTTGGCCCACAGGGCGGCCGTCTCGTCGTCCAGGACGCGGGTCGTGGGTCCGGCCGCGGACAGGACGGAGGCCAGCGCGTCCAGGCGGTCGCGGGGGACGCCGTCGCCGGTCAGGTCGAGCTCGGCGAAGGGGCTGCCGTGCTCGATGACGCCCGGCGCGACCCTCGTCGACTCCACGCGGATGACCGCGGGGGCGACCCTGTCCGGGCGGTAGCGGGCGCGCAGGGCCGCCGGGTGCTCGACGCCGTTCAGGAGGGGGACGACCAGGCCGTCGCCCAGCGTGGTGGGCGGGACGCGGTCGAGGGCGGAGGGCAGGGAGGTGTGCTTGACGGCGATCACACAGGCGTCGACCGGTTCGCGCAGCTCGGTGTCGGCCTCGACGGGGGTCGTGAAGTCGCCGAAGGTGCCGCTGCGGAGCTGGAGGCCGGCCGTGCGCAGGGTGCTCGCCGTGTCGTCGCCCGCCAGGCAGATCACCCGGTGTCCGGCGCGGGCCAGGAGAGCGGCGAGCAGGCCGCCGGTGCCGCCCGGGCCCAGGACGGCCACGGTGAGTTCGCGGTGCGCGGAGTCGTGCGCCATGTCGGACTGTTCCTCTCGTCGGTCGGCCCCGGGAACGGTGGCCGCCTCGGCGAGGATCATGGCATTTCTGAACGGGCGGACGGAAGCGCCGATCCGCTCGGGGAGGGAGACTGACGGTATGTGCCGCAGTATCAAGACGCTTCGTCCGCCGGTGTTGCCCGAGGAGGCGACGGAGGAGGAGATCCGTGCCGCCGCGCTCCAGTACGTGCGCAAGGTCTCCGGCTTCCGCGCCCCCGCCGCCCACAACCGGGAGGTCTTCGAACGGGCCGTGGAGGTGATCGCGGAGGCGACGGCGGAGCTGCTGACAGGACTGGAAGTCCGAGGAGCACCCCGCCGCGAGGCAAGCTGACAAGGGCCGCATGCGGTGAGGCGCGACGCTGTCGCAGTTCACCCTGACGGGAGGGGCCGCGCCCGCGCCCATCCATGGTCCTTCCGGTTCGCAGCCGGCCTGCGCCCGTCCGCGGTCCTTCCGGCCCGCAGTCGGCCTGCGTCCTGCCTCGCGGCCTCGTCTCGTGGCGGTTCGGCCCGCGTGCGGGTGCGCGGTCGTGCCGAGCGTGGTTCTACCGGTCATAGCCGGCGTGAGCCCGGTCGTCGCCGGGTTGGTCTCGCGGCGGCTCGTCCTGTCCGCGCGTGCGTGGGCGTGTCGGCGCGGGAGCAACCGGGCCGTCGCCGAGGGGCGCCCTGCCTCGCGGCCTCGTCCCGTGGCGGCTCGTCCTGTCTGCGCGTGTGCGGGCGTGTCGGCGCGGGGGGCAACCGGGCCGCCGCCGACCTGCGCCCCGCCGTCACCACCCCACCCAGGCCGCGCCGCAGCTCGATCTGCCCCGATGCGCGGCCGCGTCGACGCCGTACGGTTCTGCCGGCCCGCAGCCGACGTGCGTCTGCCATCGTCGAGCAGTCCGCCGCCGCTTGACCCGCTCATCAAGCACCGCCGTGTCGGCGCGCTCGCCTCAGCGGGCCTCTGCCTGGGCCGGGCGGGGGCGCATCACGTAGGCCGCTGCCGCTCCCGCGCCGAAGAGGGCCGCCACCGACACCGCCGTCGCCAGCCAGGTCGCTCCCAGCCAGTGGGCGCCGAAGTAGCCGAGGGCGACGCTGTACGCGGCCCAGGAGAGGCCGGCGAGGGCGGACCAGGGGAGGAAGTCGCGGGCCCGGCGGTGGGCGGTGCCGGCCAGGAGGGAGACCACCGAGCGCCCGGCGGGAGCGAAGCGGGCGAGGACCACCAGGGCCCCGCCGCCCGCGGAGAGCGCGTCGCCGAGACGTTCCTGCGCGGTGGTGAGCCGGCGCGAGCGGGCGATCGCGCGGTCGAGGCGCTCACCGCCCCGGAAGGCGAGCCGGTACGCCGCGAGGTCGCCCAGCACGGAGGCGGTCGTCGCGCAGAGGATCAGGGCCATCACATCGGGGACCCGCCCCGTCGCCGCGCTGCCCGCCGCCGCGGCCGTCGCGGCCGTGATGACCAGCACCCCGCTGGGCAGCAGCGGCACGAACACGTCAAGGAGCACCGACAGCGCGACCATGGCGTAGATCCATGGACTGCCGGTCAGTGACCCCAGGCTCTCCAACAACCGCGACTCCCCGTGATTCCCCCGTAGACAGCCATACAGCGTACGCCTGGACAGTGACAGGAGATTCACGGGGGGCTCATGAGATGAACGCGGCATGTTCACCCGGCTGCCACCGTGCGGGCTCGGTTCAGACGGCCACCGGCTCCGCCGCCGGCTTCCGCTCCTGCGCCGAGCGCTTCGTGAGCAGCCGGTCCAGTCCGAACGCGCCGGACCCGGTGAAGACCAGCAGCAGGAAGGCCCAGCTGAACATCGCCGCGGCCTCGCCGCCGTTCTCCATGGGCCACAGGGCCATCGGCTGGTGCACCTTGAAGTAGGCGTACGCCATGGATCCCGCGGCGAGGAACGCCGCGGCGCGTGTGCCGAGGCCGAGCAGGACGAGGCCGCCGCAGACGAGCTGGATCACTGCCGCGTACCAGCCGGGCCAGGTGCCCGTCTCCAGCGTGCCGCCCTCGGTGCCCTGGGCGCCGCCGAGGACCCCGAAGAGGGAGGCGGCGCCATGACAGAGGAAGAGCAGGCCGACGACGATGCGGTAGAGGCCGAGGGCGTATGGCTGGGCGCTGTTCAGGCGTCCGGTCATGTGGGGGACTCCTTCGGTCGGGTCGGTCCCACAGGGGTGTCGCCCCCGGGGGATGGGACCGGGTCGGCCCTCCACGTTAGGTGTGCCTAATTGATGCTTGCAAGTTCAACATTTGGCCATCAGTTAGCTTCTGACGCCCCTTCCGTTTCACCCGCAGTCGCACGTGGAGCGCTTCTCACCCCTCGCACCAGCGACCGAAAGTGTGTCCGAATCCTCACCTGCTCGCAGGGCATGGCAAAGCCAACCACCCTGCGGACGGCCCTACTTGATGGCGTGTCAGCTTTCCCGCCGGGCCAGCGGGGACGCCGTCTCGCGTGCGGTCTCCCCGGTGAGTGCGGACTCCGAGACCGTCACCAGCCGGGTCCGGCCCCTGCCCGACTCCCGGGCACGGTCCAGCCGCAGCCGCGCCGAACGCCCGTTCAGCGTGAGCGTCATGAGCTGGTTGCCGAACCAGGGCCCGCCGGTGTGCCGCCAGGAGACCGGCGGTCGCGCGCAGCGTCCGTGCCGGGCGAGTCCCCGCCCGAGCGCCCGCGCCACCGCGCTCCAGCCGAAGCGGAAGCCGTAACGGATGTAGGACGGCACGGAGTTGTGGACGGGGGAGCAGGTGAGCTGGAGGACGCGGGCGTCCGGCCCGCCGGTGCGCCACTTCGGCTCGGCCACGTACGCGTGGTGCACGTCCCCCGACAGCACCAGCACCGTCGCCGGCGCCTCGGGGCCCGAACCCACCTCGGCGATCAGGTCCGCCAGCGCCGCGAAGGAGTCCGGGAACGCCGCCCAGTGCTCCAGATCCGCCTTGCGCCGCAGATCCTCCCCGAACCGGGCCCAGCGCGCCCCGCGCTCTCCCCGGCACAGCGCGGCGTCCCACGCCTCGGCGTCGTGCACCAGGTGCGGCAGCAGCCAGGGCAGCGAGGTGCCGATCAGGAGGTGGTCGTAGGAGGAGCGGTCCTCCAGCACCTGTCCGCGCAGCCACTCGGCCTCGCCGGGGTCCAGCATCGACCGGTTGTCCTCGTCGAGGACGCGGGCCGCGCGGGAGTCGACCATGACCAGCCGCACCCGGCCGAAGTCGCGCCGGTAGCTCCAGCGCACGGACGCCGCGTCGGCCTCGGCCCGGCAGGCGAAGTCGCGCAGCTCGTCGGTGCCGTCGGGGGACCGGCGTACGGCGGCGTAGAGCGGGTCGGCCGCCAGCTCGGCCGGGGGGAGGTTGCCCAGGTGCTGGTAGACCCAGTACGACATCAGCCCGCTCAGCAGCCGCTCGCGCCACCACGACAGGGTGCGCATGTCCTCGACCCAGGAGGCGGAAGTGTTCCAGTCGTCGATGACGTCGTGGTCGTCGAAGATCATGCAGCTGGGCACGGTGGACAGCAGCCAGCGCACCTCGGGGTCGAGCCAGGACTCGTAGTAGAGGTGGGTGTACTCCTCGTAGTCCGCCACCTGGTCGCCCGGCGGGTCGCTCAGATCGCGGCGGGCGGCCAGCCAGCTCTGGGTGGCCGGGGAGGTCTCGTCGGCGTAGACCTGGTCGCCGAGGAGGAGGAGGACGTCCGGGCGTTCGCCCTCCGGCTCGGCGGCGACCCGGGCCGCGAGGGTGTCCAGCGCGTCGGGGCCCACCGGGTCCTTCTCGCCCTCCGGGGGCGCGGCCCAGCGGCAGGAGCCGAAGGCGACGCGGACGGGCGCCTCCTCGGTGGGCGTGTGGATCACGGAGGGTGGAAAGGGTGAGTCCGGCAGCGGCCACACGCGTGTGCCGTCCAGGAACACCTCGTACGACCGCTGTGTGCCGGGGGCCAGGCCCTCGACCGGGACCAGGGCGTAGTGGTGGCCCGCGATCTGGAACGTGGGGGCCTCGCCGCCGCTGCCGTCCGAACAGCGCACCTCGGCGGTGCACGGACGGCTCGTCTCGACCCATACGGTCGCGCACGAGCCGTCGACGTACCTGAGCAGTGGTCCCAGCCGCAGATCGGTCACGTGATCCTCCTCCGTCGCCCCGTACGGTACGGAACGACGGAGGTCCGCGGCGAGGTTCCGGCGCGGAATCGTCAGCAGTTGGCGAGGTAGCCGGTGAGGGCGCTCTTCTCCGCGGAGTCGACGGAGAGGCCGTAGTAGTACTTCACCTGGACCCAGGCGCGGACGTAGGTGCAGCGGTACGAGCTGAGGGACGGCATCCAGGTGGCCGGGTCCTGGTCGCCCTTGGACTGGTTCACGTTGTCCGTCACCGCGAGGAGCTGCGGGCGGGTGACGTCGTTGGCGAAGGACTGGCGCCGGGACGTGGTCCAGGCGCTCGCGCCGGAGTCCCAGGCCTCGGCGAGCGGGACCAGGTGGTCGATGTCGACGTCGGAGGCGGCGGTCCAGGTGGCGCCGTCGTAGGGGGAGTACCAGCTGCCGCTGGTGGCCGCGCAGGCGGAGTCGGTGACGACGTTCGAGCCGTCCCGCTTGAGGATGTACTCGCGGGTGTTGCAGGTGCCGCTGATGGTGATCCAGGTCGGGAACAGGTCCCGGCTGTAACCGGTGCGGTTCTCGGTGGCCACGGTGAGCGAGGCGAGGTAGGTGCGGGCGGTGGCCGCGCTGACCGGAGTGGGGAGGGCGGCGGAGGCGGCCGGGCCGTTGAGAACCGCGACGGAGGCTATGAGCGCGGTGAGCGCGCCGAGTATGCTCAGCCGTCGACGCGCGTAGAACTTCGGCATGCGAACTCCCTTGGGGGACGGGGGCGTTGGAGCGCGAGCGGTGGAATGCTCGCGGCTCCGTGTTGCGGGGGGATGTGCGTACGGTGAGAAGTTAGTGACGCGTACATGACACGACAAGGTTTACGGCGAAACGATCACGTACGATGGACGGTGTTGAAGGGGAGTAGCTCTTCGCCGGACCGTCGACATACTGCTCAGCTCGTCTGAGCCGGCGCCCGGAGGCAGGTCTTCAGGGACCGGCCAGCGAGACCTTCGGCCAGTAGTGCACTGACTGTGTGCTGCCGTGCCGAGGCGTCGTTTCGCAGGAACACTCTCGGTGGGGCAGCCCCGACCGATTGAGGACCCTTGATCAGCATCACCGTGACGGCCGTCGTGTTCGGCGTCGTCTTCCTCGCCGAACTGCCCGACAAGACCGCGCTCGCCGGCCTGGTCCTCGGCACCCGCTACCGCGCCTCCTACGTCTTCGCGGGCGTCGCCGCCGCCTTCGCGCTGCATGTAGCCCTCGCCGTCGCGGCGGGCAGTGTGCTGACCCTGCTGCCGCAGCAGGTCGTGCAAGTGGTGACCGGCGTGCTCTTCCTGGGTGGCGCGGCCGTCCTGCTGCTGAAGAAGGACGACGGCGAGGAGGAGATCCGCAACCCGCAGGACCAGTCCTTCTGGAAGGTCGCCGGGGCCGGGTTCATGCTCATCCTGGTCGCCGAGTTCGGTGACCTGACCCAGATCATGACGGCCAACCTCGCGGCCCGCTACGACGACCCGCTCTCCGTCGGCCTCGGCGCGGTGCTCGCGCTGTGGGCGGTGGCCGGTCTCGGCATCGTCGGCGGAAAGGCCCTGATGAAGCGGGTGCCGCTGAAGCTGATCACCAAGGTCGCGGCGCTGCTGATGCTGGCGCTCGGGCTGTGGAGCCTGTGGGAGGCCGTGGCCGGCTGAGCTGAACGGCGGGTGAACTGTTCCGGGCGGCCACCGGTGGGTGGTGGCGGGAACCGGCCGGATTTTGTACCGTAGAGAAACAAAGTGGCCTCCGCCCGTTTTCCCTGACCGGCGGGCGGGGCCGCCTTGTTCCTCCGGGGGGCGCGGGGGAGACACCTCCGAAGCCCCACGTCCCGCGTCTTGGAGCTGCCGATGACGGCCACCGCCGCCCCCACCGTGCTCACCGCCCGCGCCCTCCTGCTCGACATGGACGGCACCCTCGTCAACTCCGACGCCGTGGTGGAACGCATCTGGCGTCGCTGGGCCGACCGCCACGGGCTGGACGGCGACGAGGTCATGAAGGTCGTCCACGGTCGCCAGGGGCACGCGTCGATGGCGGTCCTGCTGCCCGACCGGCCCATGGAGCAGAACCTCGCGGACAACGCGCGCATGCTCGCCGAGGAGACCGCGGACATGGACGGCGTGGTGGCGGTACCGGGAGCGCCGGAGTTCCTCGCGTCCCTGCGCGGACTGCCCCATGCCCTCGTGACCTCGGCCGACGTCCCCCTCTCCACGGCCCGGATGGCGGCCGCGGGTCTGGAACTGCCCGACGTCCGTGTCACCGCGGAGTCGGTCGGCGCCAGCAAGCCGGATCCCGAGGGCTTCCTCAAGGGGGCGGCGGAGCTGGGTGTGGCCCCGGCGGAGTGCGTGGTCTTCGAGGACTCGGGCGCGGGGATCGCGGCCGGAAAGGCGGCGGGCATGCGCGTGGTGGGCATCGGCCCGAGGGCCGGCCTGCACGGCCCGGACGTGGTGGTGCGGGACCTCACGCAGGTACGGGTGGAGGCGCTGGGAGACGGCACGATCCGGCTGCACGTGGGCTGACAGCCGTACGGGGCGGGCGGGGCCGGGAGGGGTCTTCCCGGTGCACCGCTCTACCGGCCCGCTGCGGCGGGACGCGGTGCGGGGCCGGGGCGAATCTTCCCGGCGCGCCGCTCTACCGGGCCGCTTCACCGGGCCGCTCTGTCGGGCCTGCCGCGGCGGGACGCGGTGCGGAGGCACTGGGGGACGGCATGATCCGGCTGCACGTGGGCTGGCAGCCGTACGGGGCGGGCGGGGCCGGGAGGGGTCTTCCCGGTGCACCGCTCTACCGGCCCGCTGCGGCGGGACGCGGTGCGGGGCCAGGGCGAATCTTCCCGGCGCGCCGCTCTACCGGGCCGCTTCACCGGGCCGCTCTGTCGGGCCTGCCGCGGCGGGACGCGGTGCGGAGGCGCTGGGGGACGGCATGATCCGGCTGCACGTGGGCTGGCAGCCGTACGGGGTGCGGGGCTGGGGCGAATCTTCCCGGTGCGCCGCTCTACCGGCCCGCTGCGGCGGGCTCCCTGCCGCGGGACGCGGTGCGGAGGCACTGGGGGACGGCATGATCCGGCTACAGGTGGGCTGGCAGCCGTACGGGGCGGGCGGGGCCGGGGCGAGTCTTCCCGGCGCGCCGCTCACCGGGACGCTCCACCGGGCCCGCTCTACCGGCCCCCTCCACCGGGACGTGGTGCCGTCTGGGGCGTTGGCCGAGCGCGGTCTGCGAAGGGGTGAACGGCACGCTCACCGCCGGACGGCGACCGCCCGATCCGACCCTGGCCGCCTCATGTCCCGGAAGACCCGCGCCGGCCGCCTCACGCCTGGGAAGACCCGCGCCTCCCCCGTACCGACAGGCCTGCCCTCCGGCGGCGCGCAGCCGCGGGGCGAGCGCGGTCGGTCGCACGCCAGGCGGCCCCGGCGCCCTGCGCATCCGGCTCGGCGAGGCCGGGGCCCCGGTGGCGCGGAGCGTCTCCTACGGCTCCCTGGTCTCCGACTCCAGTCGCTCTCGGGTCAGCAGGTCGTACACCCCGCGTTCCGTCCCCTGGAGTCCCCGCTGCCACTGATACATCGCGACCGCGTCCTCGACCCCCTCGTTGTAGTGGCCGGAGGGCTTGCGGCCGTACAGGCCGACCTGGGTGAGCCGCAGTTCGAGCTCGACCACCTCCGGGCCGTCGGACCCCCGCCGCAGCACCGGCGGAGCCGCCTCCTGCGCCGAGTCGGCCCCGGCCGCCGGCTTCGTCGCGGCGGAGGCCGTCGGGGACGCCGGGGGCGCGGTCGTGAAGGAAGGGCCGGGGGAGGCGCTGGACCTCGACGGGGACGGAGAGGCCGAGGGGCTCGCGCTCGCGGTCGCGGACGGGTGCGCCGACGACGGCCGTGGCGACGGTGTGGCCGTGGACGGGGACGCCGACGGCACGGTCGTCGTCACGTCCGGGACGGCCGGCCGTACGTCCTGCGGTCCCGCCTCGTCCCGCGACGGCGGCTCGTAGGCGAACAGCCCACTGGCGAAACCGGCCGCCGCGACCACGGCCACCACCGCCCCGGACGAGGCGAGGAGGACGGTACGGCGACGGGTGCGGCGCGGGCGCGGGTCCGGGCCGTGGGCGGAGCGGTCCTCCTCCGACTCGAACAGGCTCAGATCGGTGGGACTCGGGGCGCCCGACGGCGGCGCCGGCGCGCGCAGCGGCATCGTGGCGTCCGGTGCGGGCACCCGCGGCACCGGCGCGGTCTCCCCGTCCAGCTCCACGTACGGCCGTATGCGCAGCGGATCGAAGTCCTCCGCCGCTGCCGCCTCCGCCGTACGCGCTTCCCGCAGCGCGTCCGACGCGCGCTGGGTGCACCCGCACGACGGGGTGTGGTCCGCCCCTCTCGGCGCCCCGCACTCCGGGCACAGATGGCCGCTCGAATCCGCCATGTGTTCGTCCCTCCCCTCACAAACTCCAGAGATTATGCAGAACCCCTCCACAGCCGACTTTCGGAAGCCCCCGGAATATCGGCTTCCAACAGGACTCAACAGGCCGTAAACGGTCACACCGACCACGATGGAGAGGGAACGAGAGCCTCGGGAGGTCTTCATGGCCGCGGACGCGCACGGTACGACGGAGGATGTGCGAGACGCGCGAGAACCTCACGTGTCCGGCAACGTGCTCGTCTCGATCGGGGCCCTGCTGCTCGGCATGCTGCTCGCCGCGCTGGACCAGACGATCGTGTCCACCGCGCTGCCCACCATCGTCAGCGACCTCGGTGGCATGGAGCATCTGTCCTGGGTCGTCACCGCGTATCTGCTGGCCTCCACGGCGGCCACCCCGCTGTGGGGCAAACTCGGCGACCAGTACGGGCGCAAGCGGCTGTTCCAGACCGCGATCGTGATCTTCCTGATCGGCTCGGCGCTGTGCGGCATGTCCCAGGACATGACCCAGCTGATCGCCTTCCGGGCGCTGCAGGGGCTGGGCGGCGGCGGGCTGATGGTGCTGTCGATGGCGATCGTCGGCGATCTCGTCCCGCCGCGCGAACGCGGCCGTTACCAGGGGCTCTTCGGGGCGGTGTTCGGGGCTACGAGCGTGCTCGGGCCGTTGCTGGGCGGGCTGTTCACCGAGCATCTGAGCTGGCGCTGGGTGTTCTACGTCAACCTTCCGGTCGGCGTGGTCGCGCTGGCCGTGATCGCCGTGGTGCTGCGGATCCCGCGCAAGTCGACCCAGCACGTCATCGACTACCTGGGGACCTTCCTCATCGCCGCCGTCGCCACCTGTCTGGTGCTGGTGGCCTCGCTCGGCGGGAACACCTGGGGGTGGGGCTCGCCGCAGATCGTCGGGCTGGCGGTGCTGGGAGTGGTGCTCGCGGTCGCCTTCGTGGCCGTCGAACGGCGGGCCGCCGAGCCCGTGCTGCCGCTGAAGCTCTTCCGGGTGCGGACCTTCACCCTGTCCGCCGTCATCAGCTTCATCGTCGGGTTCGCGATGTTCGGGGCCATGACCTATCTGCCCACCTTCCTCCAGGTGGTGCAGGGCGTGTCGCCGACCATGTCCGGGGTGCACATGCTGCCCATGGTGTTCGGGCTGCTGCTGTCCTCGACCGTCTCCGGGCAGATCGTCAGCCGCACCGGGCGCTGGAAGGTGTTCCCGGTGGCCGGGACCGGAGTCACCACGCTCGGACTGCTGCTCCTGCACCGGCTCGACGAGAGCAGTTCCACCTGGGTGATGAGCGCCTACTTCTGTGTGTTCGGGCTGGGGCTCGGCCTGGTCATGCAGGTGCTGGTGCTGATCGTGCAGAACGCCGTGTCGTACGAGGATCTCGGCGTCGCCACCTCCGGTGCGACCTTCTTCCGGTCCATCGGGGCGTCCTTCGGTGTCGCCATCTTCGGTACGGTCTTCGCGAACCGGCTCGGGGACAAGCTGGCCGAGGCCCTGCGCGGGGCCCAACTGCCGCCCGGTGTCTCGGTGTCGGAGCTGGAGGCCGACTCCCGGGGGCTCGCGGAGCTGCCGGGCTCGCTCAGGCCCGAGGCGCTGCATGCGTACGCCTCCTCGATCACCGACGTCTTCCTCTATGCCGCGCCCGTCGCCTTCCTCGGGTTCGTGCTCGCCTGGTTCCTCAAGGAGGACCGGCTGCGGGGTTCCGTCACGGCACCCGACGTCACGGAGACGCTGGCCAGCAACCCGGTCGAGCGGTCGTCGTACGACGAGGTGTGCCGGGCGCTGTCGGTGCTCGGGACCCGGGAGGGGCGGCGGGAGATCTACCGCGAGATCACCGCGCGGGCCGGGTACGACCTGCTGCCCGCGTCGAGCTGGCTGCTGCTGCGGATGCGGAAGTACGGGTGGGTGGAGCCGGCGCTGCTCGCAGAGCGCACGTCCGTGCCGTTGGGCGTGATCGTCGAGGCGGCGCGGCAGGTGGAGGAGCGCGGGCTGGCCTCCCGGCGGGGCCTCGACCTCCAGCTCACCGAGGCCGGCCGTGCGGTCGCCGGCCGCCTCGCGGCGGCCCGGGAGGAGTCACTGGGCGAGCTCCTGGGCGACTGGTGGGGACCCGACCGCCCGACCGATCTGGCCCAGCTGGTGAAGGACCTGAACGACGAGCTGTGCGGCTCGGACCGGGAACAGCCCGTTGCCTCCGGCGTTGAGGCGGGCGTTTCGCGCAGTTCCCCGCGCCCCTGAACGGTGGGCCGTCCCTTGTCGACATGGCCTGATTGGCGCTTACACATATATGGAGACGGTTTCAAGCAAACGTTCAGGGCAACCCGGCAGACATGTCAACAGGCCTGATCATCGCTCTGATCGTGATCGTGGCGGCCGTGCTCGTCGTGGCGGCCGTCCTGACCCTGCGTGGCCGGGGCCCACAGCACGGCCGGGGCCTGAAGCGGCGCTTCGGGCCCGAATACGACCGTACCGTGGCCCGGCACGACGGGGACGAGAAGGCCGCCGAGCGCGAACTCGCCGAGCGCGTCGAGCGGCATGGATCCCTGCGCGAGCAGCCACTGGACCCGGCGGAGCGCCAGCGGTACGAGGACCGCTGGACGGCCGCCCAGGAACGCTTCGTCGACTCTCCCCGTGAGGCCGTCGCCGAGGCCGACCGGCTGCTCGCCGAGCTCGCCGAGGCCCGGGGCTTCCCGGGCGGCGGGCAGTACGAGGAAC
The DNA here is from genome assembly GCF_029893805.1 of Streptomyces sp. SAI-135. Classification (NCBI taxonomy): domain Bacteria; kingdom Bacillati; phylum Actinomycetota; class Actinomycetes; order Kitasatosporales; family Streptomycetaceae; genus Streptomyces; species Streptomyces sp. SAI-135. The sequence goes on along the minus strand of NZ_JARXYP010000002.1, from coordinate 2,987,765 downwards.
AGTTCAACGCGCTGTCCGTGCACCACGCGCACCATGTGCACGGCTACCGGCGGGTGCACGCGGTGGCGGGTGCCCGCACGAACGCCCGGCAGGACGGCGACGGCCGGACGGACACCGAGGACATGCGCGCGGCCATGGTCGAGGCGCGGGCCCTCTTCGAGGACCTCGTCGGCCCGGCAAGCAGTCGTGAGGAGTCCCGTACACCCACCGGCGGGTCCCACGCGCGCGCCGGTCAGCCCCGCGACGGTCGCAACGACAGCCGCGGACACCTGCCGTGGGCATTCAACAGGCGTCACGCGAAGGGGAGTTGAGTGACATGACGGATGCCGTGAGCAGGCCGGGCGCCGAGGGCGGCCCGGGTGAGGGAAGGATCGGCAGGGGCACCGGCAACGACCCCGCGGGTTCGCACAGCCCGCTGGTCGCGCCCACCGAGACGGAGGCGCCGGGCCAGACGGGCACGGCCGGTGCCGAGCGGCGCGGCCTCGGGGACGACTCGGGCGCCGACCGCGACCGTACGACCACGACCGCCTTCGGCCGTGAGACCGAGCGCGGACGGGACGTCGCGGGCCTGGGCGGGGCCCCGGACAGCGGAGACCGTGACGGCGTCGCCGGTCGCGAGGGCCACGGCGGTCACGCCGGTCGTGAGGCCCGGCTGCTGCCGCACGACGAGTGCGACAAGCTCGGCGCGCGGCTCCAGCACGCCGTCGCCGGGTTCGTCGACGAGCCGCGGTCCGCCGTCGAGGAGGCCGACCACGTGCTGGAGGAGGTCGCCGCCCGGTTCGCCGAGGCCGTCAAGCAGCGTCGGCGCACCCTGCGCAACTCCTGGCAGACCGGTGACGGCGGGCAGGGCAAGGCGGTGAGCGCGGGTGACACCGAGCAACTCCGGCTGGCGCTGCGGGACTACCGCGAGCTGACGGAGCGCCTGCTGCACAGCTGACGCGTCGTTCACGCGTACGACCGGCCTGTCGCCCGGAGTGGGGCGGCAGGCCGGTCTTCGGGTACCTTGCGCCGGACACGGCCGTGCCGGGCGATTTATCATGCGGCGGCGGTGGGCCGACGTGGTTGCCGCGCAAGGACCTTCCAGGAGGAGCGCACGTGCTCGAACTCACCATGGCCGTCGTCACCGCGGCGGAGGAGGGTGCCACGGCCGGCATGCAGATGGCCGACGCGCCCAGCGACCCGGGCACCGTGCTGCGTGTGGGCCGCGACCGGTCCGTGTGCCGGCTCGCGACCCCCGACGACTGGCTGTTCGTCTCCCGGGTGCACCTGGAGTTCCTGTGCGGGCCCGAGGGCGTCTGGCAGGTGACCTGGCTCCAGGGCTCACAGCCCGATCCCTCGTCCGAGGTGCAGCTGGTGGCCGGGGCCTACGCGCAGCCCCTGGTCTACGGCGGCTCCGTGACACTGCCCCGGGGCGGCAACGGCGAGATCGTGATCCGCGACCGCACCGCCCCGCGCAGCGTCAACGTCGGCTTCTACCACGAGGTGTGAGCGGGCCGGGTCACGGCAGCACGCGCGCCAGCGCGAAGCCGTCGTAGCCCTTGCTGCCCACGGTCTGGATCGCGGTGGCGCTCAACCTGGGGTGGCGGCCGATCAGTTCGAGCGCGGTGCGGGTGCCCTGCACGTCGAGGGCGGGGTTGCCGGCGTCGGCGACCCGACCGCCGCGTACGACGTTGTCCACCACGATCAGGCTGCCCGGGCCGGTGAGCTTGATCGCCCACTCCACGTAGTGCGGGTTGTTGCCCTTGTCGGCGTCGATGAAGACCAGGTCGAAGGGGGGCGGGTGTTCGTCGGCGAGCCGGGGCAGGGACTCCAGGGCGGCGCCGACGCGTACCTCGACGACCTTGTCGAGGCCCGCCCGGGCGATGTTGCGGCGCGCGACCTCGGCGTTCTGCGGGCTGTACTCCAGTGAGACCAGGCGGCCGTCGGCGGGCAGGGCGCGGGCCAGCCAGATCGTGCTGTAGCCGCCGAGCGTGCCGAGTTCCAGGATCGTGCGGGCGCCCTGGATCTGGGCCAGGAGCTGGAGGAGCTTGCCCTGTGGCGCCGTGACGGCGATGGAGGGGAGGCCGGCGGCCTCGCTGTCGCGCAGGGCCGCCCGGAGCACTTCGTCCTCCGGGGCGAGGTGGGTGGTGAAGTAGTCGTCGACGTCGTCCCAGAACTGCGACTCGCTCATGCACCTGTGCCTTTCATAAGCCTAGTTAGGTCAGCTAACTAGTTGCGCTAATGAATATAGGCGCGCTCCCGGCTCCTGTCAGGGAATTACCGCTGCGGCGGCGAACCCGGCAGCGGGCGGCCCGCCGACTCCGTCATGAACCACACCGCGACGCCGCCGACGACGGCCGCGGCCATCATGTAGTAGGCGGGCATCATCATGTTCCCGGTCGCGCCGATCAGGGCGGTCACCACCAGCGGGGTCGTGCCGCCGAAGAGGGACACCGAGACGTTGAAGCCGACCGACAGGGAGCCGTAGCGCACCCGGGTCGGGAAGAGGGCCGGCAGGGCGGACGGCATCGCGGCCGTGAAGCACACCAGGAGCAGGCCCAGCGCACCCATGCCGAGCGCGATCGCGAACAGGCCGCCCTGGCGGATCAGCAGCAGGGCCGGCACCGAGAGGACCAGGAAGCCCGCGCAGCCCGCGGCGATCACCGGGCGGCGGCCGATCCGGTCGCTCAGGGCTCCCGCGAAGGGCTGGACGACCATCATCAGCGCCATCACGGCGAGGACGACCAGCAGGCCGTGCGTCTCGTCGTACTTGAGCTCGCTGGTCAGATAGCTCGGCATGTACGACAGCAGCATGTAGTCGGTGACGTTGAAGACCAGGACCAGGCCCACGCACAGCAGCAGGGCCCGCCACTGGCCGGTGATCATCTCGCGCAGCGGGACCTTCGGGCGGCTCGACTCGGCCTCGTCGGCCGCGGCCGCGAACGCCGGGGTCTCCTCCAGGCGCAGTCGCAGGTACAGGCCGATGACACCCATCGGGCCCGCGATCAGGAACGGGATCCGCCAGCCCCAGGACACCAGGTCCTCGCTGGACAGCAGGGCCGTCATCAGCGTGACCAGGCCCGCGCCGGCGATGTAACCGGCCAGCGTGCCGAACTCCAGCCAGCTGCCGAGGAAGCCGCGCTTCTTGTCGGGGGAGTACTCGGCGATGAAGGTGGACGCGCCCGCGTACTCGCCGCCGGTGGAGAAGCCCTGGACCAGGCGGGCGGCCAGGAGCAGCAGCGGGGCGCCGACGCCGATCGTGGCGTACGACGGGATCAGGCCGATGGCGAAGGTGCCGGCCGCCATCATGATCATGGTCACGGCGAGGACCTTCTGGCGGCCCACGCGGTCGCCCAGCGGGCCGAAGACCAGGCCGCCGAGCGGACGGACCAGGAAGGCCGCGGCGAAGGCGCCGAACGTGGACAGGAGCTGGGCCGTCGGATTGCCGGACGGGAAGAAGACCTTGCCCAGGGTGACGGCGATGTAGCTGTAGACGCCGAAGTCGAACCACTCCATGGCGTTGCCCAGCGCGGCGGCCTTCACGGCACGCTTCACGAGGGCCGGGTCCACGGTGACGGCCTCGGGGGCGCCGGGGGTGCGGACGGGGTGCGAGAGGGTGGGGGCACTCGGCAAAACTTCGCTCGCCTGCCTTTCGACGGGGACAAGGGCAAAAAGCGACCATAGGCGGACTTGCCGGGCTTACGGAGTGGTCGCACCCGGTCGCGGAGCGTGCATAAATGTGCTGTATGCAGGTATCCCGTGCCTGGTCAGGGACGTGCCTTCCCGGCAGCCGTGTGATCCATCTCGCGCCTGACAACGCGACGGGCCCGGCGGCGGACTATCGTCATTCGGACAAATGGAGGCGGACGTCAGGTGAAGCCGGGGTTGCCTGCGTCCTTCCTCACGGACGCATGGCACGAACGGGACGAGAGGCCGACGCGGCGTGGCGAATGCGGAGCACGGGGCGACCACCGAGATCCAGGCGCGGCTGCGCGTGGCCAGACTCGCCCTGTGGCTGGTGGCCGCCGTCCTCGCCCTGCGTGAGGTGGCCGTCGTCCTGCGTACCCCCAGAGGTGAGCGGCTGACGGACCTGGAGACCTGGGTCGGCCCGGACGGCGTCCTGCATGTGAAGGGCTCGCTGTACGACTCGACGCAGTTCACCGGTACCCCGTTCGGGGGACTCGTCCTGAAGCCGCTCACCCGCGCCGCCGAACAGGCCCTCGGCTGGGGCTGGACCTTCGGCACCCTGCTCCTGGTCGTCGCCCTCGGTCTCGTCGCCGCCCGCGCCCTGCCCCAGCCGGTCGACCGCCGCACCTCCCTGCTCGCCGCGCCGGTCGCGATCAGCCTGCTGATGCTGTCGCTGCCCGTGCGCAACACGCTCTACCTGGGGCAGACCAGCATCATCCCGGTCCTGCTCGTCCTCGTCGCCTGCTTCGTCGTACGGGGTGAGCGGGCCGCCGGACTGCTCATCGGTCTCGCCGCCGCCCTCCAGCCCACGGTCCTGCTCTTCGCGGCCCTGCTCTGGTTCACCGGCCGCCGCCGGGGCGCCCTCACCACGGCGGCGACCTTCGCCGCGGGCACCGCCCTCGCCTGGGCCGCGCTGCCGCACGACTCGTACACCTACTGGGTGCACCACATCGCCGGCACCGGCCTCGGGGGCCCCGCCGACGACCTGTCCAACCAGTCCCTGCACGGCCTGCTGCTGCGCCTGGGCGTGCAGGGACCGCTGGAGATCTCGCTCTTCCTGCTGCTCGGCGCGGCCGTCGCCGCGCTGGGCGTGCGCCGGGCCGTGCGCTACGCCCGTGACGGCCAGCTCCTGCTCGCGGTCGCGATCACCGGCTGCACGGCGATCGCCGTCTCGCCCACCACCTGGCAGCACCAGCTGCTGTGGGTGCTGCTCGCGGTCGTCGGGCGGGTCGGCAGACGGGCCTCGGACCGGTACGTGTGGCCGGTCGCCGTCGTCGTGGTGATGACCCTGCCGACGAAGATGCTGCTGCCGCACATCTCCGCGCTCCACCCCCTGCGGAACAACCTGGTGCTGCTGGCCGCGCTCGCCGCCGCCACGGTGATCCCCTTCCTGTCGCGCACCTCGCCGCACTACCGGACGCCGATCCCCACGCAGTACGCCGCCCAGGTGCCCACCCGGTTCCGCCACGTGCCGTTGCTGCCGTTCCTGCGGCGGGTGCTGACGCGGCCCAACCTGCTCCTCGAACTGCTGCTGATCCGGGTCACGTACGCCGCCTACCAGCAGGTCAGACTCGCGGCGACCGGCGGCAGCAACTCGGCCGGGCGGGCCACCGCCGAGCAGCACGGGCAGCAGATCCTCGACCTGGAGCGCCTGCTGCACATCGACATCGAGCACTGGGCCAACCACGCGGTCGTGAAAGTCGACTGGCTGCGGAACTTCTTCGACTTCTACTACGAGTCCTTCCACTTCGTGGTCCCGCTGAGCGTGCTGGCCGTCCTGTACTGGCGACGCCCGGTCGACTACCGGTGGGCGCGGGCCTCGCTCGGCTTCGCGACCCTGCTGGCCCTCGTCGGGTTCTGGCTCTATCCGCTCGCCCCGCCGCGGCTGATGCCGGCGCTCGGGATCATCGACACCGTGCACGGGGTGCAGGACTTCTCCCAGCCGGACTACGGGACCCTGACCGCGCTGACCAACCAGTACGCGGCGATGCCCTCGCTGCACTTCGGCTGGTCGCTGTGGTGCGGGGTGGTGATCGCGGTCATCGCGCCGAAGTGGTGGATGAAGGCGCTGGGGCTGCTGCATCCGTTCTTCACCGTGTCGGCGATCGTGGCCACCGGGAACCACTGGGTGCTGGACGCGGTGGGCGGGGCGGCCGTCGTCGCCGGCGGGTTCGGGCTGTCGTACCTGTTCCAGGGGCCCCGGGCCCGGGTGGCGCGTGGTGCGGCGGAGGCCGATGAGGAACGGGCGCTCGTGAAGCGGTGAGTCCCGCGCCCCCGAGGGGTGCCGTCGGATGACAGGGGACGGTCCGGCGCGGTGCAATGGGCTCGTGGACCTGGAGCTGGCCGAAGGGCGGGACGCCGGGCGGCGGCAGGCCTGGGGTGAGGCCTATGCGCTGCTCGGGGCCGCCGATGCCGTACGGCCGCTCGATCCCGGGGACGTCGAGCTGCTGGCCGAGGCCGCGGACATGCTGGGGCACGGGGACGAGGCGATCGTACTGCTGCGGCGGGCCTTCAGCGCGTACGCCGAGGAGGGGGCCGTCGGGGCGGCGCTGCGGTGTGCCTACTGGTTGTGCAAGGGGCTGGCCTGGGGCGGCGAGTTCGCGCAGTCGGGGGCCTGGCTGGGGCGGGCCCGGCGGCTGGCGCAGAGCGATCCCGGCTGTCAGGAGTGCGCCTATCTGCTCATGCTGGAGGCCGAGCTGCACTTCCGGGCCGGTGAGCACGGGCCGATGATCGAGGTGGCCCGGCGGCTGGCCGACGCCGTCGGGGCCGGGGCGGACCCCGATCTCGTGGCCGGTACGGCGATGACGCTGGGACTCGCCCTGGTGAGCAACGGCCGGACCGCTGCGGGGCTCGCCCACCTGGACGAGGCGATGGTGGCGGTGGCCGAACGCACCATGTCCGCCCGGATGACCGGGATGATCTACTGCGTCGTCATCGGCACCTGCCATGACCTCCAGGAACTGCGCCGCGCCCAGGAGTGGAGCGAGGCCCTCGCCGAGTGGTGCGCCGCCCAGCCCGACTTCTCCGGTGCCTACCGGGGCCTGTGCCGGGTGCACCGGGCGGCCCTCCTCCAGCTCGGCGGCGACTGGGCCGACGCCGTCCGCGAGGCCCGGCTCGCCTGTGCCCAGCTCACCGCCGGGTACGGGGAGGCCGTCGCCGGCTGCGCGTACTACCAGCTCGCCGAACTGCTCCGGCTGCGGGGCGCGTATCCGGAGGCCGAGCAGGCCTATCGCGACACCCTGCGCCACGGCTGGGACACCCAGCCCGGTCTGGCCCTGCTCCGGCTCGCCCAGGGCAGGCGGCCGACCGCGCTGGCGGCGGTCCGCCGGGCCCTGGCGGAGACGCGGGAGCCGATGCGCAGGGCGCGGCTGCTGGCGGCAGCGGTGGAGGTGCTGCTGGCCGGCGGGAGATCCGGGGACGGCGGCGACGACCTCGCCGAGGCCGCCCGGGCCGTCGACGAACTCGCGCTGATCGCCGACGCCCACGGGGCCGCCGCACTGCGGGCGACGGCCGGGCAGGCGCGCGGTGCCGTGCGGCTGGCCGAGGGGGACGCGAAAGCGGCGTTGCCCGCGCTGCGGGAGGCCGGACGGCTGTGGCGGGAGCTGGAGGTGCCGTACGAGGCGGCGCGGGTCGGGGTGCTGGTGGGGCTCGCCTGCCGGGCGCTCGGGGACGAGGACTGCGCGGGGCTGGAGTTCGACACGGCCCGGCAGACCTTCGAGCGGCTCGGCGCCGGGCCGGACGGGGAGCGGGTGGCCCGGCTCGTGGGTGGCGGCGATCGCGTGCTCTCACCCCGCGAACTCGATGTCGTACGGCTGCTCGCGCAGGGCCGGACCAACCACGCCATCGCCACCGAGCTGGTCCTCAGCGAGAAGACGGTGGCCCGGCACATCAGCAACATCTTCGGGAAGCTGGACGTGGGCTCCCGTACCGCGGTGGCGGCTTACGCCTTCGAGCACGGTCTGCTCGGGCCGGACGGCTCCGCGTAGCACCGCGCGCACCTGCGTAGAACCACCCATGCCGGGCCCGGACCGAATGGGCATTGCTGTCGATGCGGGCGCCCGGCCCGCGCGGCGAGCATCGAGGCGTGTCCGACGACGCGCCCACCCTCCGCGAGCAGGTACGGACGGCCCGGCTGAGGCTCGCCGACTGTGCCGCGGAACTCGGGGTGCTGCTGCGGGTGAGCGGCGAGTACGCCGAGGCGGAGCGGATGCTGCGGCAGGCCGTGGAGATCTACGAGGCCGACCGCCGGACACGGACGGGGGCCGGCTGAACCGCGGCCGACCGCAGGACCGAGGAGCCGGCATGAACACCGAACAGCAGCACGAGCACATCGAGACCGTGGTCGTCGGGGGCGGACAGGCGGGGCTCGCGACCGGGTACCACCTCGCGCGCAGCGGGCGTCCCTTCGTGATCCTGGAGGCGGGCGAGCGGATCGGCGACTGCTGGCGGGAGCGCTGGGACTCGCTGCGGCTGTTCAGCCCCGCCCGCTTCGACGGCCTGCCGGGACTGCCGTATCCCGGCGACGACTGGGCGTTCCCGACCCGGGACGAGTTCGCCGACTACCTCCAGGCGTACGCGGCCTGGGCGGAGTTGCCGGTGCGCACCGGGGTGCGGGTGCGGCGGCTGTCGTACGACGGGACGCGCTATGTCGTCGAGACGGACGGGGAGTTGACGTACACCGCGGACAACGTGGTGGTCGCCGCCGGGTACGACCGGTTGCCCAGGGTGCCGGACTTCGCGGCCGGACTCGGCCCGGACGTACGGCAGGTGCACGCCGTCTCCTACCGCGGCCCAGGCCAACTCCAGGACGGGCCGGTGCTGGTCGTCGGGGCCGGGAACTCGGGGGCGGACATCGCGCTGGAGCTGTCGGCGTCGCGGCGCGTCCTGCTGTCCGGGCCGCATCCGGGGCAGATCCCCTGGCGCATCGAGCGACGGGTGTCCCGGGCGCTGACACCGGTGCTGTTCTTCCTGTTCCGGCACGTGCTGACCGTACGGACGCCGATGGGGCGGAAGATGCGGCCCAGGGTGCTCGCGCACAGCGCGCCGCTGATCCGGGTCAAGTCGCGGGACCTGAGGGCGGCCGGGGTGGAGCGGGTGGCCAGGGCGGCCGGAGTGCGGGACGGGCGGGTGGAGCTGGCCGACGGCACCCGGCCCGAGGTGGCCAACGTGCTGTGGTGCACCGGGTTCCGGCCGGACGTCTCGTGGATCGACCTGGACGTGTTCGACCCGGACGGGGAGCCGGTGCAGCGGCGCGGGGTCGTCGAGGGACGGCCCGGGCTGTACTTCGTGGGGCGGCTGTTCCAGTACGCGATGGCCTCGTCGATGATCCAGGGCGTGGGGCGGGACGCGGAGTTCGTCGTACGGCATCTGACGGGGCGGACCGGTCCGGCAGCCGTGGCGGAGCGGGCCGACAGCTCGCAGGAGCCGTCGGCCCGCGGCGCCGGAACAGGGGTCAGCCCAGGGTGACCTGGAGCTCCTTGACGCCGTTGATCCACGCCGAGCGCAGCCGGCGTGGGTCGCCGGCCGCGCGCAGGTCCGGCATGGCGTCGGCGATCGCGTTGAAGATCAGGTCGATCTCCAGGACCGCGAGCGACTTGCCGAGGCAGTAGTGCGGGCCGCCGCCGCCGAAGCCGAGGTGGGGGTTGGGGTCGCGGGTGATGTCGAAGACGTCCGGGTTCTCGAAGACCTCGGGGTCGTGGTTGGCGGCGGCGTAGAAGACGCCCACCCGGTCGCCCTTCTTGATCTGCTTGCCGCCGAGCTCGGTGTCCTGGGTGGCCGTGCGCTGGAAGGCGTTGACGGGGGTCGCCCAGCGGACGATCTCCTCGGCGGCCGTCGAGGGGCGCTCGGCCTTGTACTTCTCCCACTGGTCGGGGTGGGTGAGGAAGGCGTGCATGCCGTGGGTGATGGCGTTGCGGGTCGTCTCGTTGCCGGCGACCGCCAGCATCAGCACGAAGAAGCCGAACTCGTCGGAGTTCAGGTTGCCCTCGTCCTCCGCGGCCACCAGCGTGGTGACGATGTCCTTGGCGGGGCACTGCTTGCGGTCGGCCGCCATGTTCATCGCGTAGGCGATGACCTCCATCGCCGACTCCTGGCCGACCTCCTCGGTGATCGCGTACTCGGGATCGTCGTACGAGATCATCTTGTTGGACCAGTCGAAGATCTTCGCCCGGTCGTCCTGCGGGATCCCGATGAGCTCGGCGATGGCCTGGAGGGGCAGTTCGCAGGCGACCTGGGTGACGAAGTCGAAGGAGTCGCCGGGCAGGGCGCGCGCGCTCTCGACGATCGCGTGGGCCCGGTTGCGCAGGCGCTCCTCCAGGGCGCGGATGGCCCGGGGGGTGAACACCCGCTGGACGATCCCGCGGACCCGGGTGTGCTCCGGCGGGTCCATGTTGAGGAGGATCAGCCGCTGCGCGTCGATCGCGTCGCGCTCGATGCGCTCGTTGAAGCGGATGATCGCCGTGTTGAGGTACGACGAGAAGATCTCCGGGTGGGTGGAGACGTACTTGACGTCCGCGTGCCGGGTGACCGCCCAGTACCCCTCGTCCTGGAAGCCGGCGATGTTGCCCGACTGGGGGATCCAGCGCACCGGTTCGGCCCGGCGCAGTGCGGCGAACTCCGGCAGCGGTACGCGGCTTTGCAGCAGGTCGGGGTCGGTGAAGTCGAACCCGTCGGGAAGCGCTGGACACGACATCGGCAACTCACTCCAGCCGTTCGGCAGCTATCTGACGGCCCATCAGGAACAGAGCTGCCGTGAAGGTAGTAACGGGTTCTACAAGAGGCAAGGGGCGCGGAGACCTCAATTGCCTGCAAGACCCTTGCGGTGGTGGCCGGATCGTCAGCAGACTGCACCCAACGCGCTAACTAGAACACGTACTAGTTCCAGGGATCCGTTCGGAGGAGAGGACCCGCACCCATGGCCGCCGAACCCGTGATCGTCGAAGCCGTCCGCACCCCCATCGGCAGGCGCGGCGGCGCGCTCGCCAACCTGCACCCCGCCTACCTGCTGGGCGAGACCTACCGAGAACTCCTCGGCCGTGCCGGCATCCCCGCCGACGCGGTGGAACAGATCGTCGGCGGCACGGTCACCCACGCCGGCGAGCAGTCCATGAACCCCGCGCGCACGGCCTGGCTGACCGTCGGGCTGCCCTACGAGACCGCGGCGACGACGGTCGACTGCCAGTGCGGTTCCTCGCAGCAGGCCTCCCACATGGTCGCCAACATGATCGCGGCCGGGGTCATCGACGTCGGCATCAGCTGCGGTGTCGAGGCGATGTCCCGGGTGCCGCTGGGGTCGGGCTCCAAGCACGGGCCGGGCAAGCCGTTCCCCGACGAATGGAACGTGGACCTCCCCAACCAGTTCGAGGCGGCCGAACGGATCGCGCGGCGCCGGGGGCTGACCCGCGAGAACGTCGACTCGCTGGGGCTGCTCTCCCAGGAGCGGGCGGCGGCCGCCTGGTCCGAGGAGCGTTTCAAGCGCGAGACGTTCGCGGTCCAGGTGCCGACCGTCGAGGACGAACAACGGGCCGGACAGGGCATGTGGCGGCTCGTCGACCGGGACGAGGGGCTGCGGGACACGTCCATGGAGGCGCTGGCCGGGCTGAAGCCGGTCATGCCGACGGCCGTCCACACGGCGGGCAACTCGTCCCAGATCAGCGACGGGGCCGCGGCGATCATGTGGGCCTCCAAGCGGATGGCGCGGGCGCTGAAGCTGAGGCCGCGGGCGCGGATCGTGGCCCAGGCGCTGGTCGGGGCCGACCCGCACTTCCACCTCGACGGTCCCGTCGACGCGACCCGCGCGGTCCTCGGCAAGGCGGGCATGTCCCTGAAGGACATCGACCTCGTCGAGATCAACGAGGCCTTCGCGTCGGTGGTGCTCAGCTGGGCCCAGGTCTTCGAACAGGACCTGGACAAGGTCAACGTCAACGGCGGCGCGATCGCGCTCGGGCACCCGGTGGGGGCGACCGGGGCCCGCCTCATCACCACCGCGCTCCATGAACTGGAGCGCGCGGACAAGGAGTTCGCGCTGATCACGATGTGCGCGGGCGGGGCGCTGGCGACGGGGACGATCATTCAGCGGTTGTAGACGACGAGGTGACGAAGGTTGCGGGCGGGGATCTCAACGCGGGGAGGGACTCGGCGGCTCGGTGCATCTCGACGTGGCGCTCAGCGCGAGGGCGCCGGCGGCCGAGGAGTGCTGATCCGCCGTCTCGCCCGGAAGGGGGCCGACGCCTGTGACGGCATCCCAGCCGCCTGACTCCAGAAAGGTGGCGCCGTCGGCAGCCACTTCGCCGCGCAGGCGCCATCCGCGCTCGTCTTTGCTGCGGGGGTCGGTGAGGCCGGGAGTCCGGCCGTGGCGGAGGCCGCGGATCGCGACTGCGGTGCGGCACGCGGATCCGAGTGCTCCTGACCGGCCGTGGCGAGCAGTACGGCCGCCACGGCCACCGCGGTGCGGGCACGCCGGAACACGGTCAAGTTCCCCCCAAGGAATGACACGGCGCCAGAAGCCAGGCGAAGCACCACTCCTGCCATGGACATGCATCTTCACCCGAGGGGTCGGGCCTCACCGTTGAGAAGGATTCCGGGTTCGCTCGACCCCCGCGGTGGCCTCCGTCGCCGACGCCGTGTCGCCGAACTGGGTGAAGAGCGCGCGGGCCCGGGTGTAGTGCTCGTGGGCCTCGGTGAGGTCGCCGCGGTGTTCCAGGGCCGTGGCGAGGCCGAGGGAGGTGTGGGCGTGGAGGCGGTCGACGCCGGCGTGGTCGAGGGGTGTGCCGACGCTGCGGAAGACCTCCGCCGCCTCGGACCAGCGCTCCAGGGCCAGCAGGTCCCTGGCCGTCTCACAGCGCAGCAGGGCGGCCGCGAACTCGTTCAGACCGGGAACGTCGCCGGTCCTGGTGCCGAGCAGGGCCCGGTGCAGGGCCAGCGCCTCCTCGCCGCGGCCCGACTCGCGCAGGGCGGTGCCGAGGACGCGCTGGGAGACGGCCTTGCCGGTGGAGTCCCCGGTGGTGTCGAAGAGTTGGGTGGCCCGGGCCGCCGCCTGCGCCGCCTCCGCGGGCCGGCCCAGGCCCATGCAGGCCCCGCTGATGTACGACCACGCCCAGGCCTGCTGGTCCAGGTCACCGGTCTCCGAGGCCAACTCCAGTGCTTGGCGGGCGAGTTGCTCGGCCTCCTCGTACCGGCAGGCGCCGACCGAGTGGGCCCAGGCGAGGCAGTTGAGCTGATGGGCCTCGGCCGCGCGGTCCCCGAGGGCGGCCGCGGACCGGGCGCCGTGGGAGAAGAGGGTCCGCCACTCGGGCCACAGGCACCAGCGGTCGGAGAACCAGTAGAGGGTGCGCGAGGCGTGCAGGATCTCCTGGTGCCGGTCCGCCGCGAACATCGAGGGCAGGGCGCCCGCCCAGTTGGAGCGCTCGGCGGTGAGCCACTCCTCCGCCTCCTCGGCGGACCCGGGGGTGAACGGGACGGGTTCGCCCGCCCAGGGTTCCGGCGCGCCGGGCGCCTCGAACCGGCGGCCCGCCGCGGAGGCCGACCGCAACAGCCAGTCCGCCATCCGCAACCGCACCGCCCCGGTCACCGACTCGGGCTCCTCCGCGCCCAGTTGCTCGCGCGCGAAGAGCCGTACGAGATCGTGCAGGGCGTACCGGCCCGGCGCGGTCTCCTCCAGCAGGCCCCGGTCCACCAGCAGGTCGAGGGAGCCCGCGATGGTGAGCGGGTCCTCGCCGGTCAGTACCGCGGCGAGCTCGGGGCCGGTGTCGTGGCCGGGGACGAGAGACAGGCGGCGCAGCAACAGCCGGTGCGGCGGTGTGAGCTGGCCGTAGGAGAGGGCCAGGGCGCTGCGCACGGCGAGGTCGCCCGCGACCAGTCCGTTCAACCTGCGCCCCTCGTCGGCGAGTTGGCCCACCAGATGGGCCGGGGTCCAACTCGGGCGGCTGGAGAGGCGGTTGCCGACGATGCGCAGGGCCAGCGGGAGGTGGCCGCACAGCTCGGTCAGCCGGGTGACCGCCTCGGACTGGCCCTCGGTCCGCGAGGCGCCGAGGATCCGCTCCAGCAGCCGCGTCGACTCCCCGCCGCTGAGCCCGCCGAGCCTGATCCGCCGCACACCTTCGAGACCCGCCAGCGGACGCCTGCTGGTGATCAGCACGAAACTGCCCTCGGCATCGGGCAGCAGCGGCCTGGTCCGGGTCTCGTCGGCCGCGTCGTCGAGGACGACCAGCGTCCGCCGGCCGGCCAGCGCCGCCCGGTAGACCGCCTCGCGGGCCACGGGGTCGACGGGGATCCGGTCCGCGGGATGCCCCAGTGCCGTCAGCAGGAGGACCAGCGCCTCGGACGCCGACAGCGGGGAGTCGCTCATGCCGTGCAGCTGGACGCAGACGCTGCCGTCCGGGAAGGCGCCCGCGAGCCGCCGTACCGCCTCCGCCGCCAAGGTGGTCTTGCCCTGCCCGCCCGGCCCGAACAGCACCGCCGCACGCGTGCGGGTACCGGTGGCGAGCGCCTCCAGGTCCGCCAGTTCCTGTCCGCGGCCGGTGAAGTCCGGGACGGTCCGCAGGAGATACGGCGCGGCCGGCGGGCCCCCGCGGTCCCGGCCGGCCTCGGCCAGCCGACGCAGGCGCTCGGCCTGCTCGGCGTCGAGCCGCAGGGCGGCGGCGAGCGCGTCGACGGTACGGCGCTGCGGCCCCCGGCTGCGCCCGCGCTCCAGGTCACCGAGCGCGCGCACGCTCACCCCGGACGCCTCGGACAGCTCCTCCAGGGTCAGCCGGGCGGCCCGGCGCAGGGAGCGCAGCATCACACCGAAGGCGGTGCCGCCAGGAGGGACATCGGACTGCTGGACTGCGGAAACAGGACTGGTCATCACGACAATTAGAACAAGCGCTCCCTACTTCCGCCTGCACTTCTGCCTGGTGACCATGGGCCGCGACTGGTGTGCTGGAGACCCGTCCAAAGAGGAGAGACCACATGCCGTACATCACCGTTGGCGAAGAGAACAGCGCGCCGATCGAGCTCTACTACGAGGACCACGGCACCGGACAGCCCGTCGTCCTGATCCACGGCTACCCGCTCGACGGCCACTCCTGGGAGAAGCAGCTCCCCGCCCTGCTGGAGGCCGGCCACCGGGTCATCACCTACGACCGCCGCGGCTTCGGCCGCTCCTCGCAGCCCACCACCGGCTACGACTACGACACCTTCGCCGCCGACCTCGACAAGGTCCTCACCACCCTCGACCTGACCGACGCGGTCCTGGTCGGCTTCTCCATGGGCACCGGCGAGGTGGGCCGCTACCTGGGCACCTACGGCTCCGGCCGGGTCGCCAAGGCCGCCTTCCTGGCCTCCCTGGAGCCCTTCCTGCTCAAGACCGACGACAACCCCACCGGCGTCGACCAGTCCGTCTTCGACGGCATCCTGGAAGCCGTCACCAAGGATCGCTACGCCTACTTCGACGCCTTCTACCAGGACTTCTACAACCTGGACGAGACGCTCGGCAGTCGCATCAGCGAAGCCGCCGTCCGCGGCAGCTGGAACGTGGCCGCGGGCGCCTCGGCCCACGCCTCGGTGGCCTGCGTGCCCACCTGGATCACCGACTTCCGCGCCGACGTCGCCAAGATCGACGTACCCGCGCTGATCCTGCACGGCACCGGCGACCGCATCCTGCCCATCGACGCCACCGGCCGCCCCTTCCACGCACTGCTGCCCGCCGCCGAGTACGTCGAGATCGAGGGCGCCCCGCACGGCCTGCTGTGGACCCACGCCGAGGAGGTCACCTCCGCGCTGCTGTCCTTCCTCGCGAAGTAGCCGGACTACTCCCGCCCCGACGCGGTCACCGCCAGCACCGCCACCAGCCCCGCCGCGATCGCCAGCGGGATCGCGAGGCCGTGGTGGAGGACCAGCCAGGCGCCCAGGGCGGCCCCGGCCACCATCGCGACCACCGACGCCGTACGGCGCGGGGAGCGGGTGCCGGGGCCGCCGCCGGCCCGGGAGTCGGCGGCCAGACCGGTCAACGTCATGGTCAGCACGGTCGTCGTCAGGTCAGGGACGCCGAGCTTGCGGACCGTGGCGTTGCGCAGTCCCATGGCGAACGCCGTGACGGCGATGAGGGTGTAGACGGTGGCCGTGGCGCCGGGCGCGGCGAAGGCGACCACGGCCGACACCCCCAGCAGGACCGCCTCGGCGGCGAGCGTGAGCCGGGCCCAGATGCGGCGGGAGCCCGAGCCGAGCCGTACCGCGACCCGGCCGCCCGCCACCGCGCCCACCACGAACGACCCCAGCGAGGTCAGCGTGTGCGCCACCGAGAAGCCGGGCGCCCCGGCCGCGGCGAAGCCGAGCACGACCACGTTGCCCGTCATGTTCGCGGTGAAGACGTGTTCGAGGCCGAGATAGCTGACGGCGTCGATCAGTCCGCTGACCACCGTCAGCACCAGCAGGACGGCCACCAGGCGCAGCCCGCGCGCCTCGGGGTCGCGGGCCGGCCTCGTGTCGGTGCCGCTGTGTTCGCTCATCGGTTCTCCGGACGGCCGGACGGACGGGGTGCACCCAAGTCCACCACGGATGCGGGGGGTTCTCGGATGTCGGGGTGACCTGCGCGTCCCTAGCGTCGGGTGCATGAGTGACGAGACGCGCACCTCCCTTGCGACACGGGCGGGCCGGCGCACGCGCAGGGGGCTCGCCGCGGCGGCGGCCCTGCTGCTCGCCGGACTCGCCATGGCTCCGGCGGCGGCCGGCAGCGAGCACACGCGGCAGACGCGGCGCGGTGACCTGGTCGCCGTCGTCCCGGTCGCCGACCGGGACGCCGGGCGGACCAGGTCGTTCCTGGCCGTGCAGCACGTCGACACCGGCGTGGTGCGGTACGGCGTCCGGGCGTACCGGCTGACGTACCGGACCGTCGACCCGTACGGGGCACCCACCACCGCGACCGGGCTGCTGACGCTTCCCCGGGGCGGTTCCCACCGCCTCGACCTGGTCTCCGACACCCACGGCACGATGGTCGACCGCGCCTACGCGCCCTCGGTGAGCGAGGACCTCGGGCGGGTGCCGTCGTACGTGCACGCCTCCGCGGGCCGGGCGGTCGCCGCCCCCGACTACCTCGGTCTCGGTGAGGGGCCCGGCCCGCATCCGTACCTGGACACCGCCTCGTCCGTGACCGCCTCCGTCGACATGCTGCGGGCCGCGCGGACGGCCGCGCAGCGGCTCGGCCGCCCGCTGACCGGTGCCGTGTACGCGACGGGCTTCTCACAGGGCGGCCAGGTCGCGATGGCGCTCGGCAAGGCGCTCGAAGCAGGCGCCGACCGGCACTTCCGACTGACGGCCCTCGCGCCGGTCAGCGGCCCGTACGACCTGGAGGGCACGGAGATGCCCGCCCTGTTCGACGGCCGGGTCAACGACACCAGCGGAGTCCTCTACATCTCTTACTGGCTGGTCGCCCAGAACCGCCTGCACCCCCTCTACAAGGACCCCTCCGAGGTCTTCCGCAAGCCGTACGCGGGCCGGGTCGAGCGCCTGCTGGACGGGAGCCACGAGCAGGAGGACGTCGTCAGAGGACTCGCGCCCTCGGTGGAACAGCTGCTCACCCCCGCCTTCTTCGAGCGGCTGCGGCACCCCTCGGGTGCGGTGCTGGACGCGATGCGGGCCGCCGACCACACCTGCGACTGGAAGCCGGACGTGCCGGTGCGGCTGTACGCCGGGACCGGTGACACCGACGTGCCCGTCGGCAACACCCGGACATGCGCCCGCACCCTCGCAGGTCAGGGAGCGAGGGTGCGGGTGGTCGAACTGGGGGCCGTGGACCACTTCGGGTCGGTCCTGGCGGCGGCCCCCCAGGTGGTGCGGTTCTTCGACGGCGTACGGCGGTGACGCGCGGCCGCTCAGTACCAGCCGTTGGCCTGCCAGAAGGCCCAGGCGGCGGTCGGGCTGCCGTAGCGGGAGTTCATGTAGTCGAGGCCCCACTTGATCTGGGTCTTGGCGTTGGTCTTCCAGTCGGCGCCGGCCGAGGCCATCTTGGAGCCGGGCAGGGCCTGGACCAGGCCGTAGGCGCCGGAGGAGGCGTTGGTGGCGTCGACGTCCCAGCCGCTCTCGTGCTCGACGATCTTGCTGAACGCGTTGTACTGCGCGGCGTTCGGGATCATCTTGTGCGCGATGGCCTTGGCCTGGGCGGGCGAGTTGGTCGTGGCCGCCTGGGCCGGCGCCGCGGTCAGGACCAGGCCGGCGGTGGCGGCGGCCATCGCGGCGGTGGTGATGGCCTTCTTCGGGGAAGCGATGCGGCGGGCGAAGCGGGAGACGGACACGAGGAACCTTTTCTTCGGGGACGGTGGTGTCGCTCGCGGTCCCGGGGGACATGCGTCGGCGCCGAGGCCCGTGGGCTTGTCGGCGCCGTGCGACGTCGTCCAGAGAAACAGGCTCGGAAGGCGTCCGCAATGACCCCTTTTACTAGTTGTGGTCGAATCGCCGGGAAAGGTCACCCGTGTGATCCGGCTCTCAAAGCGCAGGTCAGAGGGGGTGGGGTGTGGGCGTTATGTCGGAAATGTTCCTACTGTTCCCCTTAGTAGGTGAGCTGGGTCATGTGGGGCGCTTCACCGCTCGGGCGCCTCGAATGTGACCGGGGCCTCGAAGGCCGCACGGCGGGTGGCCCGGCGCAGCCCCCGGAGGAGGGCCGGGCCGAGGGTGAGCGTCAGGACGACGGTGACCAGGGCCCGGCCGAGGTCCCAGCCGAGGGACGTGGCCACGCAGTACGCGAGGAAGCGGGCCAGGTTGGCCGGCACGTCCGCGTGCGGGTCGAAGGCGATGTCCGAGGCGAGGGCGCCCAGGAAGGGCCAGCCGGCCATGTTCATGGCGGTGCCGTAGGCGAAGGCGGCGAAGAAGCCGTAGGCGGCAAGGACCCCGACCTCGGCACGGCCCCGCGTCCGGGCCGGCACCGGCAGCAGGCCCGCGCCCATCGTGAACCAGCCCATCGCCAGCATCTGGAACGGCATCCACGGCCCCACCCCGCCCGTGAGCAGGGCGGACGCGAACATCGTGACGTTGCCGAGCGCGAAGCCGAAACCCGGCCCGAGGACCCGGCCGCTGAGCACCATCAGGAAGAACATCGGCTCGATACCGGCGGTGCCCGCACCGATCGGCCTGAGCGCGGCCCCGGTCGCCGCGAGCACGCCGAGCATCGCCACGGCCTTCGGCCCCAGCCCCGACTCCGCGAGCGCCGCGGCGACCACCGCGACGAGCAGGACGAGCAGCCCGGCGAAGAGCCAGGGGGCGTCCTGGGCGTGGCTGCCGACCTGGGAGGCGGGCGGGGCGAGGAAGGGCCAGCCGAACGCGGCGACACCCACGGCGCTGACCAGGGCGAGGGCGAGGACGGAGCGCGGGCCGAGACGGACGGCCCGGGTCATGACAGGGCCTGCCTCACCTGGGCGACCGTCAGCCACCTCTGCGGGGCGAGGACCTTGCTGACCTGCGGGGCGAAGGAGGGCGAGGAGGTGATGACCTCCCCCGCCGGGCCGTCGGCGATCACCTCTCCCTCGGCCAGCAGGACCACCCGGTGCGCGAGCTCGGCGGCGAGCTCCACGTCATGGGTGGCCAGCACGATCGCGTGGCCGGCGGCGGCGAGCTCCCCGAGCAGCCGGACCAGGCGGGCCTTCGCCGCGTAGTCCAGGCCGCGGGTCGGTTCGTCCAGGAGCAGGAGGGGCGGGCGGGCGGTCAGCACCACGGCGAGGGCGAGGGCGAGCCGCTGGCCTTCGGAGAGGTCGCGGGGGTGGGTGTCGTCGGTCACGCCCGGGAGCAGGTCCGAGACGAGGGCCCGGCAGGTACCGGGGGCGGCCGCGGCGTCCTGGTCGGCGGCCCGGCACTCGGCGGCGACGGTGTCGGCGTAGAGGAGGTCGCGGGGTTCCTGGGGGACCAGGCCCACCCGGCGGACGAGGTCGCGCGGGGCGGTGCGGTTCGGCTGGGCGCCGCCTACCCGGACCGTGCCGCTGTTCGGTGCCACGAGTCCTACGAGGGTGTTGAGGAGCGTGGACTTTCCGGCGCCGTTGCGGCCCATGAGGGCGATGGTCTCGCCGGGGTGGATGGTGAGGTCGATGCCGTGCAGGGCCTGGACGTGGGCCCGGCGCACGGAGAGGGCGCGGGTTTCGGCGAGGTGGGGGGTGGGAGTGGAGGCGGGGGTGGAGGCTGGGCGGCTGCGGAACACCCGCCTTCGGCGGGGCGTTCCGTGCTTCCCACCCGCACCACCCGTTTCGCTTTCGTGGTCGGGTGCGGGTGCGGGTGGCCCCAGTGGGGGCGTCTCGCCGTCGGCGGCCGCGGGTGCGTTCTGTCCGGTCGTCCCTCCGTCGGCGACCGCGGGCGCGTTCTCCTTCGGTGCCCGCACGGCCAGTCGCTCCCTGAGGTCCCCCGCCCTGCGCCGCGCGTCCCGCACCGTCAGGGGCAGGGGGTCCCAGCCCGCCAGGCGGCCCAGGTCCACCACCGGGGGGTACACCGGGGACACGGCCATGATGTCGGCCGGGGTGCCGAGGACCGGTGGCTCCCCGGGGGCCCGCAGGAGGGCGACCTGGTCGGCGTACTGGATGACGCGTTCCAGGCGGTGTTCGGCCATGAGGATCGTGGTGCCGAGGTCGTGGACCAGGCGTTGGAGCACGGCCAGGACCTCCTCCGCCGCCGCGGGGTCGAGGGCCGAGGTCGGTTCGTCCAGGACCAGGACGCCGGGGTGCGGGGTGAGGACCGAGCCGATCGCCACGCGCTGCTGCTGACCGCCGGAGAGGGTGGCCAGGGGACGGTCCCGCAGGGGAGCCAGGCCCAGCAGGTCCAGGGTCTCCTCCACCCGGCGGCGCATCACCGCCGGCGGCAGGCCCAACGACTCCATGCCGTAAGCGAGTTCGTCCTCCACGGTGTCCGTCACGAAGTGGGACAGCGGATCCTGGCCCACCGTGCCGACCACGTCGGCCAGTTCGCGCGGCTTGTGGGTGCGGGTGTCGCGGCCGGCCACCGTGACCCGGCCGCGCAGGGTGCCGCCGGTGAAGTGCGGCACGAGCCCGCCGACCGCGCCGAGGATCGTGGACTTGCCCACCCCCGACGGCCCCACGAGCAGCACGAGTTCACCCTCGGGCACGTCGAGGTCGACGCCCCGGACGGTGGGTCCGGGCGCCCCGTCGTAGGTCACGGAGACGTCCTCGAAGCGGATCACGGCGACGGCTCCTTGGGGGCGGGGGCGAGGAAGGCCGGCAGGAGACCCAGGAGGACCGCCGCGGCCGGCCGGAGCGGCAGGGAAGGGGCGACGAGCGGCACCACACCGGGGTGCAGGGCGGCCGGATCGGCCGCCCCCGCGAGGAACATCGCCGCCGCCACGGCCGCGCCGGAACCGGCGACCAACAGGGACCTGCCGGTCCAGCGGTCCGGGCGGTAACGGGTGCGCGGGGTGCGGCGACCGCCCAGACGCAGACCCGCGAGGGCCGCCGTGAGACCGGCGAGGAGCACGGGGAAGCCGTACGTGCCGCCCTCGGCCGTGAGCAGTCCGTACGTTCCCGCGCACACCCCGAGCAGCCCGCCGAGGGTGAGCGCGCTGGTCGTACGGCGGACCGCGGGCGGGACCTCGGCCGTACGGCCGTAGCCGCGGGCGTCCATCGCCGCTGCGAGGGCGACCGAGCGTTCCAGCGCGCCCTCCAGGACCGGCAGTCCGACCTGGAGGAGACCGCGGAGGCCGGTGTCCGGGCGGCCGCGGAGGCGGCGGGCGGCGCGCAGGCGCTGGACGTCGGCGATGAGATGGGGGGCGAAGGTCAGGGCCACCACGACCGCCACGCCGAGTTCGTAGAGGGCTCCGGGGAGGGACTTGAGGAGGCGGTGCGGGTCGGCGAGGGCGTTCGCAGCGCCGACGCAGACGAGGAGGGTGGCCAGTTTGAGGCCGTCGTAGAGGGCGAAGACCAGGGACTCCGCGGTGACCCGGCCGCCCAGGCGGATGCCCTGGGCCCAGTCGGGGAGGGGCAGTTCGGGCAGGGTGACGAGCACATGGGTGCCCGGTACGGGGGAACCGAGCACGATCGTGAAGAGGAGCCGGACGAGGAGCACGGCGAGGGCGAGCTTGAGGAACGCGGCATACGAGCGGGACCAGGGGGTGTTCCGGCGGCAGCTCACCACCACGTAGGCGGAGACGGCGACGAGGAGGGCGAGGAGGAGGGGGTTGGTGGTGCGGGTGGCCGCGATCCCGAGGGACAGGGACCACAGCCACCAGGCGCCGGGGTGCAGGGAGGCGGGCGGGACGCCCGGGCTACGGGGCATTCCTGCGCCGCCTCGCCTGCCACACCGCCGCCGCGCCCAGGACAGCGACCGCCCCCGCCCCGGCGAACAGGCCCACGGACGGGCCGGAGCCCGACGTGTTCTTCTCCGAACCGGTCCCCTTCTCCGAACCGGTCCCCTTCTCCGCGACCGGCTCCCCGCACCCCGTCCGCGGATACCCGGAGACCGCGCACAACAGGGCGTTCGCGTTGTACCGGAGGGGTTCGGCGACCGACGCCAGAGCCTCCGCCGTGGTCGCGTCCCGGGGCACCGACGCGCACGCGGTGCGGCCCGCCGGGGGTGTCTCGCCGGCCGGGGCGTCCGACGCCGTACCGAAGTCGAGGACCAGGGCCACCCGCTTACGGCCGTCCCGCGCGGGCGTGTCCGCGCAGATCGCCGAGAACGACGCGGTCCCGCGGGGCTTGTCGGCGTCCGCCGAGTCCTCGCTCACCGCGAAGCGGAAACCCTGGACGTCACCGTCGGAGGGGACGGTGGTCGAGGGGCCCTGGGTGGCGTAGGTCCAGGTCGCCCCGGTGCGGTCCCAGAAGGACCAGTAGCGGTAGCCCGTCGCGTGGGCCGGGCTCGCCACGGTCAGGAGGAGGCCGGCCAGGAGGGAGAGGAGGACCGCCCGACGGGTCGTCACGGCTGCTTCCTCCTGTTGCGGCTGCTGAGCAGGAAACCGATGCCCGCGCCGGCGGCGAGACCCGTGCCGACCATCCACCAGACGGAGGTGCCGGAGTCGTCCTGGGACGCGGTTTCCGTCGCCGGTCCCGTCGCGGTCAGCTGCTTCACCAGGTCCGTGCCGCCGAAGTCGCCCGGGTCGGCGCCGGCCGCCTCGGCGGCGAGGATCAGCTGGGCGTAGGCCGCCGGGCCGTTCTGCCGGGCCCACTTCGCGGAGTTCCGCTCCAGCCACGCCAGGGGCTTGCGGGCGGCCTGGGGACCGCCCTGTACGGCGAGTGCGACGACGGCGTCCGCCGTGTTGCCGTGGTCGGGCTGGTTCCCGGCACCGGGGAGGGCGGACTTCAGGTAGCCGTCCTTCGCGACCTCCTCGGCGAGGAAGGAGGCTCCGTTGGCCGCGGCCCTCGCGGGGGTGAGGTCCGGTGCGTCGGCGCAGGTGCTCTCGCTCGGGGCGCCGGCCTTCGCCGTCAGCGGTCCCGCTCCGCGCGCGGCGACGA
Organism: Streptomyces sp. SAI-135; assembly: GCF_029893805.1. Lineage (NCBI taxonomy): Bacteria > Bacillati > Actinomycetota > Actinomycetes > Kitasatosporales > Streptomycetaceae > Streptomyces > Streptomyces sp. SAI-135. The sequence goes on along the minus strand of NZ_JARXYP010000002.1, from coordinate 2,964,693 downwards.
CGGCCGCCGCCGTCGCGTCCGCGTTGGCGGTGAGCTTGCCCTTCTTGTCCGGCTGATAGGCGAACGCGCCTCCGTCGGCACACGGCAGGGACAGCCTCAGCAGGGCGTCGTAGGGCGACTGCGCGCCGGCGCGGACCTTCGGGACGGGGACGTCCTGGGTGGCGAGCGCGCCGATGACCACGGACGTCGAGTTGGCGTCGCTGGCGCCGCCCGGGGTGAAGCCCCAGCCGCCGTCCTTGTTCTGGACGGACTTCAGCCAGTTCACCGCCTTCGTGACCGCGGTGCCGTGTCCGCCGACCGCGGACAGGGCCTGGGCGGCCGCGGCCGTGCTGTTGGTGTCGACCATCAGCTTGGCGTCGCAGGCCTTGGCCGGGTTCGCCCGGAACGCCGGGAACGCCCCGCTCTCGCACTGCTGCCCGGCCAGCCAGTCGACGGCCGCGGCCGCGGGCTCCGTGTGCGCCCGGTGCAGGGCGATGAGCGCGAACGACTGCCGCCAGACCCCGTCGTAGGTGGGGTCGCCGCTGCCGTACAGCCCCGCGGGCAGGGACGGCGAGGGGGACGGTGAGGCGGCGACGGCGGGTGCGGCCGTGCCGATCACGACGGTGGCGGCCAGGACGGCGGCGCTGCGGCGGACGTTCATGATCGGCGGATGCCCTTCTCCCTGCGGAGAGCCGGGCAGCGCGGGAGGACCCCCGGGCGGCTCGGCTCCGTATACCTCGACGGTGCCCGCACCGGCCGGTCGCCGATGCGCGTGAGCCGGTCACGAACCGTGCGGGGCAGTCCGGCTCACCGCCCTGGGAGGCGGTTCACGGTTGCGGGTCAGCGCCGGAATTGCACCGGCTTTCCCCCGTACGGGTGTGATGACGACCTGGCCACTGTACTCGCCCGTAGGGAAGTGCCTGGGAGTCGCCTGTGCGGAGCCGCCCGTGCCCTCAGGCCGCCACGTACGTCACCGGATCGCTCCCCGGCACCGCCTCCGCCCGCCCCAGCTTCACCAGCCGCCGCAGATGCGCCTCGGCCTCCGAGACCGCGATGTTCCGTGATCCGTAGGGGATCTGGTCCCACGGCCGGTTCCACTCCATGCGCTCGGCGAGCTGCCAGGGGGTGAGGGGCTCGGCGAGGAGGGAGCGCAGGTCGGTGAGGCGTTCCTCGTGGTGGTCGAGCAGTTCCCGGACCCGGGCGCTCGCGTCGGTGAAGACGTGCTGGTGGGCCGGGAGCACCTCGGCGGGGGCGAGGCGGCCGATGCGCTCCAGGGAGTCGAGGTAGTCGCCGAGGGGGTCGGTGACGGTGGCGTCGTCGGGGTCCTCGTACAGGCCGATGTGCGGGGTGATCTCGGGGAGCAGGTGGTCGCCGGAGAACAGGCGTCCGCGGCCAGGGAGTTGCTCCGGGTGCTCCTCCTCCAGGTGCAGGCACACGTGACCCGGCGTGTGTCCGGGCGTCCAGATCGCCCGGAGCCTGCGGCCGGGGAGGTCGAGGAGTTCGCCGGGGACGATCTCGCGGTCGGGCAACGCGGGGGAGAAGCCCGGGAGTCGGCGACGGCGGGCGGTGCGCAGAGGGGCCACGTGTTCCTCGGGGGCGCCCGCGGCCACCAGCTTGGCCGTCATGTAGGTGAACCAGCGCTCGGCCCGGGTCTCCCGGGTGCGCCGCACGATCGCGGAGTCCGCCGCGTGCATCGCGATCCAGGCGCCGGAGACCTCGCGGACCTGCCCGGAGAGGCCGTGGTGGTCGGGGTGGTGGTGGGTGATGACGACGCCGTGGATCTCGCCGACGTCGGTCCCGCACGCCGTCAGCCCCTCGGCGAGGGTGTCCCAGGAGGCCGGGTCGTCCCAGCCGGTGTCCACCAGCACCGGACCCCGGTCGGTGTCGACGACGTAGACGAGCGTGTGGCCGAGGGGGTTGTCGGGGATGGGCACCTGGACGGACCGGACGCCTCCACCATGGTCGTGCACCTGCGCCATGAGCTCCCCAATCACCGCGTTCCGGCCACTATAACTAGAACGGGTTTCGACGGTAGCCCGAGGTCACCAATGCGCGCGACGCACGGCCCGTGGACTCCTCGGAGTGGAACTGGTATCAGTTCCGTATCTGATGGTTCGTCAGCAAGCCGCCCCTGGGAGGCGTTCGCCATGACCGAGCTCGTGGAACACGGACAGCTGTTCATCGGCGGGGAGTTGACCGACCCCCTGGGCGAGGACGTCATCGAGGTGATCTCCCCGCACACCCAGGAGGTCATCGGACGGGTGCCGCATGCCTCCCGGGCGGACGTGGACGCGGCCGTCGCCGCCGCCCGCACCGCCTTCGACGAGGGCCCCTGGCCGCGGATGACGCTCGACGAGCGCATCGAGGTCGTCACCAGGATCAAGGACGCCATCGCGGTACGGCACGAGGAGATCGCCCGCGTGATCTCCTCCGAGAACGGCTCCCCCTACTCCTGGAGCGTCCTCGCGCAGGCCCTGGGCGCGATGATGGTCTGGGACTCGGCGATCACCGTCGCCCGGAACTTCACCTACGAGGAGCGGCGCGACGGAGTCCTCGGCCGCATCCTCGTCCGCCGTGAACCGGTGGGGGTCGTGGCCGCCGTGGTGCCCTGGAACGTCCCGCAGTTCGTCGCCGCCGCCAAGCTCGCGCCCGCGCTGCTCACCGGCTGCACGGTGGTGCTCAAGCCGTCGCCCGAGTCGCCGCTGGACGCGTACATCCTGGCCGAGATCACCAGGGAGGCCGGACTTCCCGAGGGCGTGCTGTCCATCCTCCCGGCCGACCGCGAGGTGAGCGAGTACCTGGTCGGGCATCCGGGGATCGACAAGGTCTCCTTCACCGGTTCGGTGGGGGCGGGCAAGCGCGTGATGGAGGTCGCCGCCCGCAACCTCACCCGCGTGACACTGGAGTTGGGCGGGAAGTCGGCCGCGGTCGTCCTGCCGGACGCGGACGTGGAGGCGGCCGTCGCCGGGATCGTCCCGTCCGCCTGGATGAACAATGGGCAGGCCTGTGTGGCCCAGACCCGCATCCTGCTCCCGCGCTCCCGCTACGACGAGTTCGCCGAAGCCCTGGCCGCGGCGGCGAGTTCCCTGGTCGTCGGCGACCCGCTCGACCCGGCCACCCAGGTCGGCCCCCTGGTCGCCGAACGCCAGCAGCGCCGCAACCTCGACTACATCAGGATCGGCCAGGAGGAGGGCGCGAAGATCCTCACCGGCGGCGGGCGTCCGGCCGGCCTGGACCGCGGCTGGTACGTGGAGCCGACGCTCTTCGGGGACGTCGACAACTCCATGCGGATCGCCCGGGAGGAGATCTTCGGCCCCGTGATCTGCCTGCTGCCCTACGGTGACGAGACCGAGGCCGTGAAGATCGCCAACGACTCGGACTACGGCCTCTCCGGCAGCGTGTGGACGGCCGACGTGGAACGCGGCATCGAGGTGGCCCGCCAGGTCCGTACCGGCACCTACTCCGTCAACACCTTCAGCCTCGACATGCTCGGCCCCTTCGGCGGCTACAAGAACTCCGGCCTGGGACGGGAGTTCGGCCCGGAGGGATACGGCGAGTACCTGGAGCACAAGATGATCCATCTTCCGGCCGGCTGGGAGGCGTGAGCGGATGGAGGTGCATCCCGCGCGAGCGGAGTCGGGCGTGCGGTCGGCAGACCGCTGGCGCGTCGAGGTGGACCGCTCCCTGTGCATCGGCTCCGCCCAGTGCGTGCACGCCGCCCCCGACGGCTTCCGCCTGGACACGGCCCGCCAGTCCCACCCCGCCGACCGGGAGACCGACGCCAACGAGAGGATCCTGGCGGCGGCCGAGAACTGCCCGGTCGAGGCCATCATGATCACGCTCCTGGGGAGCGGGGAGCCGGTGTTCCCGCCGGAGGAGTAGAGCGCCGGAAAATCATGGTTCAGGGGGTTTCATTCCCGTATGGGCGTTCTACTCTGGACGTAGGCCTACGAGACGAGTGAGGGAGTCCGACCGGAGTAGCCGACTCGGGCGAGATGCGAGAGTTTCCGCCGGGGCCGACGTCGACGGTCGGGCTGAGAGGCCAGAGAGCAGCGGGAAGACTCGACGGCGACCTCCATGGACCTGGCCCGGACCATCCCGGCGAAGGGAACCCGTCTCGTAGGTCGTTCACCTGTCGGCGTACGCTCCGGGCTCCGTCAGGGCCGGGGTTCCGTGAGGTCGATCAGGCGGCAGACCGTCTCGATGTCGATCTTCACCTGGGCGATGGAGGCGCGGCCCGAGAGCCAGGTGATCAGGGCCGAGTGCCAGGTGTGCTCGATGACCCGGACCGCGGAGAGCTGCTCGGGCGTCGGGTCCTGAAGTCCCATGGCGTCCAGGATGATCAGCGTGGTCTGGTGGGAGACCTGGTCGACCTCCGGGCTCACACTGCGGTCCGCGAAGGTCAGCGCGCGGACCATCGCGTCGGCCAGGTGCGGCTCGCGCTGCAGGGCACGGAAGGCGCGCATCAGCGTCTCCGCGACCCGCTCGGCCGCCGTCTCGCCCTGCGGGGGCTTCTTGCGGAGCGTGCCGTGCATGTGTTCCAGCTGGTCCTGCATGGTGGCGACCAGCAGATGGATCTTGGAGGGGAAGTAGCGGTAGAGCGTGCCGAGCGCCACCTGCGAGGACTCCGCGACCTCCCGCATCTGCACCGCGTCGAACCCGCCGCGGCTCGCCAGCTGCGCGCTCGCGTGCAGGATGCGGCGCCTGCGCGCCTCCTGCCGCTCCGTCAGGGGTGGCGCGTCGGGTCGCGCGGTACTGGCTTCCACTCCGGCCGGCTTGGCCACCTTGTCCACCTTGGCTTCCGTGACAGTCCGTGAGGGCTCGCGATCACACAGCATGGCAGGGCGCCGGGCCGTGGCGCGGTCGCGGCGTTCGTGGCGTGAATCACCTGATCCACCGCTCACAGGACCCCTACCTGCCGGTAGATTCAGAGCCTCCTGAACGATCAAGTCTGAAACTTGTTCTAGATTACCGTCTCGTCGTAATCTCGCGGGACAGTGCAGGCAGAAGGGGGCCCAGAGTGACCGCTGAGGCCAGTCAGGCCGGGCCCTCGAAGGACCCGGCCGCCGACGGCGAGCGACCGCTCCGTATCGCGCTCCTCACCTACAAAGGGAACCCGTTCTGCGGCGGCCAGGGCGTCTACGTACGGCACCTCTCGCGCGAACTGGCCCGCCTGGGCCACCGCGTCGAGGTGATCGGCTCCCAGCCCTACCCGGTCCTCGACCCTGGCTACGACGGTCTGAGCCTGACCGAGCTGCCGAGCCTGGACCTCTACCGCTCCCCGGACCCCTTCCGCACCCCGCGGCGCGACGAGTTCCGCGACTGGATCGACGCCCTGGAAGTCGCCACGATGTGGACCGGCGGCTTCCCCGAGCCGCTCACCTTCTCCCTGCGGGCCCGACGCCATCTCCGGGCCCGCAGCGGTGAGTTCGACGTGATCCACGACAACCAGACGCTCGGCTACGGCCTGTTGGGCGACGTCGGCGCGCCGCTGGTGACGACCATCCACCACCCCATCACCGTGGACCGGCAGTTGGAGCTGGACGCGGCCGAGGGCTGGCAGCAGCGGCTGTCCAAGCGGCGCTGGTACGCCTTCACCCGCATGCAGAAGCGCGTGGCCCGCCGGCTGCCGTCCGTGCTCACCGTCTCCGGCACCTCCCGCCAGGAGATCGTCGACCACCTGGGCGTGCGCGACGACCGGATCCACGTCGTCCACATCGGCGCCGACACGGACCAGTTCTCGCCGGATCCCGCCGTGCCGGTGGTCCCCGGCCGGATCGTCACGACCTCCAGCGCGGACGTCCCCCTCAAGGGTCTGGTCTTCCTCGTCGAGGCGCTCGCGAAGGTGCGCACGGAACACCCCGGTGCGCATGTCGTCGTCGTGGGCAAGCGGCCCACGGAGGGCCCGGTCGCCACCGCGATCGAGCGCTACGGCCTCGAAGGCGCCGTCGACTTCGTCAAGGGCATCTCGGACGCCGAACTGGTCGACCTGGTCCGCTCGGCGGAGGTCGCCTGCGTGCCGTCGCTCTACGAGGGCTTCTCCCTTCCGGCCGCCGAGGCGATGGCGACCGGCACCCCGCTGGTCGCCACGACGGGCGGCGCGATCCCCGAGGTCGCCGGCCGCGACGGCGAGACGTGCCTCGCGGTGCCGCCGGGAGACTCCGGCGCCCTCGCGGTGGCGCTGAGCCGGCTGCTGGGCGACCCGGATCTGCGGGCCCGCCTCGGGGCGGCGGGACGCGAACGCGTGCTCGCCCGCTTCACCTGGGCCCGCGCGGCCGAGGGAACGGTGACGAGGTACCGCGAGGCCATGGCTGCCGCCGGGCCGGGCACCGTGTCCCGCTCGACAACGACCGCACCCCGCTCAGGTCTTGTGCACCACACCGACCCGACGCCCCCGACCCGCGCGGGCGCACCGGACCACGCGGACCTGACGCCCCCGGTTCACGCGGGCGCTCCGCACCACGACGGTTCGACAACCCCGCCCCGCCCGGCAGCAGACGCGGCCGACTCGGCGAGCGCCCACCGCGCCCCTCCGGCCGTACCGGACCACGCTCGCTCCGCGGCCCCGGCCCGCCCGGCGGCATCGGACCACGCTCGCTCCGTGGCCCCGGCCCGTCCGGCGGCATCGGACCACGCTCGCTCCGTGGCCCCGGCCCGTCCGGCGGCATCGGACCACGCTCGCTCCGTGGCCCCGGCCCGTCCGGCGGCATCGGACCACGCTCGCTCCGCGGCCCCGCCCCGTTCGGCAGCCGCCGAGTCGGCCGGCTCGGCGGCTGCCGACGACGGTCGCTCCTCGGCACCGGACCACGGTCGCCCCGTCGCCGCGGATCGGGGGCCGGCCGCGGGACCCGTGGTGGGGGAGGGCGGTGCGGCGGGTGCCGTCGTCGGACCCGCCGCATCGAACAGCGCCGTGTCCGCCGCCTCCTCGCAGACCGCTGCCCCCGCTGCCCCCGCAGCCTCCACCACTGACACCGGTGTCTATCCCGAAAGCAGGGCCACGTGCTGACCGTCGACTTCTCCAGGTTCCCGCTCGCGCCGGGCGACCGCGTCCTGGACCTCGGCTGCGGGGCCGGCCGGCACGCCTTCGAGTGCTACCGGCGCGGCGCGCAGGTCGTGGCCCTGGACCAGAACGCCGACGAGATCCGCGAGGTCGCCAAGTGGTTCGCGGCGATGAAGGAGGCCGGGGAGGCCCCCGAGGGCGCCACCGCGACGGCCATGGAGGGCGACGCGCTGGCCCTCCCCTTCCCCGACGAGTCCTTCGACGTCGTGATCATCTCCGAGGTCATGGAACACATCCCGGACGACAAGGGCGTCCTCGCCGAGATGGTCCGGGTGCTCAAGCCGGGCGGCCGGATCGCGATCACCGTCCCGCGCTACGGCCCCGAGAAGGTCTGCTGGGCCCTGTCCGACGCCTACCACGAGGTCGAGGGCGGCCACATCCGCATCTACAAGGCGGACGAACTGCTCGCCAAGATCCGCGAGGCCGGCCTGAAGCCCTACGGCACCCACCACGCGCACGCCCTGCACTCCCCGTACTGGTGGCTGAAGTGCGCGTTCGGCGTCGACAACGACAAGGCGCTGCCCGTGCAGGCGTACCACAAGCTGCTGGTCTGGGACATCATGAAGAAACCGCTGGCCACCCGGATCGCCGAGCAGGCGCTGAACCCGCTGATCGGCAAGAGTTTCGTGGCCTACGCCACCAAGCCGCACCTGCCCCGGGTGGACGCCAAGTGACGACCCCCCGGACAGAACACCTCGTCCTGCCCGGGGTCCTCACCGCCGAGCAGGCCGCCGAGACCGTCGCCGGGATCCTGGCCGTGCAGCGGGAGGACGGGGCGATCCCGTGGTTCCGCGGGCACCACCTCGACCCGTGGGACCACACCGAGGCCGCCATGGCCCTGGACGCGGCCGGCGAGCACGAGGCGGCCGAGCGCGCCTACGAGTGGCTCGCCCGCCACCAGAACGAGGACGGATCCTGGTACGCCGCATACCAGGACGGGCACTTCGCGGAGGTCACCGACCGCGGGCGCGAGACCAACTTCGTCGCCTACATAGCCGTAGGAGTGTGGCACCACTACCTGTCCACCGGCGACGACACCTTCCTCGACCGGATGTGGCCGACGGTGTACGCCGCGATGGAGTTCGTGCTGGGGCTCCAGCAGCCGGGTGGGCAGATCGGGTGGAAGCGGGAGGACGACGGCAGGCCCGTCACCGACGGACTGCTCACCGGGTCCTCCTCCATCCACCACGCGCTGCGGTGTGCGCTCGCTATCGCCGAGCAGCGTGAAGAGGCGCAGCCCGACTGGGAGTTGGCGGTCGGGGCGCTGCGGCACGCGATCCGCCGGCACCCCGAGCGCTTCCTCGACAAGGACCGCTACTCCATGGACTGGTACTACCCGGTCCTGGGCGGCGCGTTGACCGGCGTCGAGGCCAAGTCCCGTATCGAGGAGGGCTGGGAGCGGTTCGTCGTGCCCGGCCTGGGCGTGCGCTGTGTCGTGCCCAACCCGTGGGTGACGGGAGGGGAGTCGGCCGAACTCGCGCTGGCCCTGTGGGTCACCGGCGAGTCCGACCGCGCCCTGGAGATCCTCCAGTCGATCCAGCACCTGCGGGACCCGGACAGCGGGTTGTACTGGACCGGTTACGTGTTCGAGGACGGGGCGGTGTGGCCCCAGGAGCTGACCACCTGGACAGCGGGCTCGCTGCTCCTGGCCGTCGCCGCGCTGGGTGGCCACGAGGCCACCTGTGCGGTGTTCGGCGGTGACCGCCTGCCCCTGGGGCTGGACCCGGACTGCTGCGTCTGAGAGCTCGGCCCCGTCCGTCGGCGTGTCAGTGACGGTGAGCCCTGTTGGCGATCGCGTGGCCCACGAAGAGGTAGACCACCGCTGCGAGGCCGTAGCCGGCCACTACTCGGGCCCAGGCCTCGTCGAACGTGAACAGGTCGTAGGACCAGCCGGCGAGCCAGCGAGCGGCGTCGTGGATGAACTGCACGAAGTCGTTCGCACGGTTGGCGTCCAGCAGGTACATCAGGATCCACAGGCCCAGGATGAGGGCCATGATGTCGGCGACGACCGCTATGACCGTCCCGGCTGAGTTGGCACCACGTCGCGTATGAGTGGACATGGTGTTCGAATGGCCGCGATTTCTCCGGTGAAACCTGGCGTCACGCGTTGAGCTCCGCCAGCACCCGCAGCGACTCCCGGTCCGGGGCCAGCGCCAGCAGATCCGTCACCGGCCCCTTGCGCCACGACTGAAGCCGCTCGGCGATGCGTTCACGCGGACCGACCAGGGAGATCTCGTCGGCGAACGCGTCCGGCACGGCGAGCACCGCCTCCTCGCGACGGCCTTCGAGGAACAACCGCTGGATCCTGCGCGCCTGTTCCTCGTATCCCATACGGGCCATCAGATCGGCGTGGAAGTTGCGGGCCGCGTGGCCCATCCCGCCGATGTAGAAGCCGAGCATCGTCTTGACCGGCAGCAGCCCCTCGGCCACGTCGTCGCACACCCGCACCTGGGCCATGGGTGCGACGAGAAAGCCCTCCGGCGCTTCGGCGAGCGAGGCCTCGTACACCTCGGGCCGGTTCGGCGACCAGTACAACGGCAGCCAGCCGTCGGCGATCCGGGTGGTCTGGGCGATGTTCCTCGGGCCCTCGGCCCCCAGCAGGATCGGCAGATCGGCGCGCAGCGGATGGGTGATCGGCTTCAGCGGCTTGCCCAGACCCGTGCCGTCCGCACCCCGGTACGGCAACGGGTGGAAGCGGCCGTCCACCTCGACCGGCGCCGCCCGCCGCAGCACCTGCCGTACGACGTCGACGTACTCCCGGGTCGCGGTCAGCGGCGACTTGGGGAACGGCCGGCCGTACCAGCCCTCGACGACCTGCGGACCCGACAGACCGAGACCGAGCATGACCCGCCCCCCGGAGAGATGGTCCAGGGTGAGGGCGTGCATGGCGGTCGTGGTGGGTGACCGGGCGGCCATCTGCGCAACCGCCGTACCCAGCCTGATCGTCGAGGTCCGTGCCGCGATCCAGGTGAGCGGGGTGAACACGTCCGAACCCCACGACTCGGCCGTCCACACCGAGTGGTAGCCGAGCCGCTCCGCCTCCTGGGCCAGCGGCACCTGGTCGGGGGAGGGGCCGCGACCCCAGTAACCGAGCGCAAGGCCGAGTCGCACAACGCCTCCTGACGGTACGTCAGCTCTTCGGGACCGCTCGCGAATGTACGGCAACGGCCCCCCGCCCGGAAGGGCGAGGGGCCGTCCTGCGACCTCGAAGGGCTCAGCCGCGCTGGATGCCGCTCGTGTCCTGCAGCACCCCGCGGCGGCCGTCCTGCGTCTGGGCGACCAGGCCAGGACCGCGCTGCTCGACCGCCAAGTACCAGGTGCCGGGCGCCAGTTCGGCGATCGGCGTCGGCGAACCGTCCTCCGCGAACAGCGGACGCGGCACCGGCACGGCGAACCAGAACGGCGAGAACTCCGCGGCCGGCGGCTGCGGGGCCTGCGCCTGCGGCTGCGGCTGAGCGCCGAAGGGCTGGCCCGGCTGCGGCTGACCGCCGTACGGCTGCTGCCCGTGCTGACCCGGCTGACCCGGCTGGCCGGGCTGCTGGGCGCCCGGGTAGCCGTAACCACCGGGCGGCTGGGCGCCGTAGGGCTGCGGCTGGGGCGGCTTGGGGGCCGGGACGAGACCGGCCTGCAACGCGGGGACGAGCGGGGTGGCGACGGCGGCGCCGGCCATCACCACGGTGGCGACGAGAGCGAGGATCAGGCCGACGCCGGCGCTGACGGTGTCCGAACTGGAGCCGTAGTCCGCGGCGCTCAGCGGGTCGAAGACGTTCCCGAGCGCGCTCCAGGCGGCGAAGATCGTGAACGCGATGCCGACCTGGCCGAGGTCGAGGCCCGCCGGCTTGGGCAGCTGCATGCCGCGCGACACGACGACGAGGGCGGCGCCGATGATGCCCGCGAGCACAACCCCCATCACGACCGGACCGCTCGCCCAGGCGCTGGGGAGGTCGGCGTCGTCGGGGGCTCCGTCGACCGAGTACAGATCAAGGAACGACGCGATGAACAGCAACACCGCTGCACCGATCACCACGCCGTCGCCTCGAGTGAGGGAGCGGATATTCACTTCAAGTCCTTCGTAGGTCGTCTCGTCGTCGGTAGACCCTATCGTCCGAACGGACGCAGCGTACGACGGGATCCACGCGCGGACCGTCACCCGCGCAGGAAACTCACGATGCCCTCAGAGATTCCTTGCGCGGCCTTCTGGCGCCAGGTCCCGCTGGTGAGCAGGGTCGCGTCCTTGCTGTCGCGCATGTTGCCGCATTCGATGAACACCTTGGGAACCTTTGACAGGTTGAGGCCGCCCAGGTCGGTGCGGGTGTCCAGGCCGGTGCCGTCGCCGATGTAGTTGGAGGGGGCGGTGCCCGTCACGCGGCCGAAGTCGTGCGCGACGAGCTCGCCGAGTTCGGCGGAGGGGGCGACGATCGGGCGGGTGTCGGCGATGCCCTGGTGGACGCGGCCCGGGAGGATCACGTGGTAGCCGCGCTGCCCGGCGCCTGCGCCGTCCGCGTGGATCGACACCACCGCGTCGGCCTGCGCGCTGTTGCCGATCCGGGCGCGCTCGTCCACGCAGGGGCCGTAGGGCCGGTCGCCGTCCTGCGTCAGTCGCACCGTCGCGCCCTTCCCCTCCAGCAGGGTGCGCAGCCGGTGGGCGACGTCGAGGGTGAACTCGGCTTCCGCGTAACCGGAGTTGGTGGACGTCCCCGTGGTGTCGCACTCCTTGCGGTGCGTACCGATGTCGACCTTGCGGCTGATCTCGGCCGTGTGCCGGAAGTTGCTGACGTTGTGCCCGGGGTCGATGACGACGACCTTGCCCTTGAGGGAGGCGAGGGGCTTCTTGTCCTCGACGGTGGTGGAGGAGGCGGCCGGCGGTGCACTCGCCCGCGCACTCGCCGCGGCGGGCGTCCCGTTGCCGTCGGCCGCCCCGCCCACTCCCTCGTACACCAGCCACCCGAGCAGCGCGCCCGGCACGAGCACGGCGAGGGCGACCGTCAGGGGGCGGCGACGGCGGGGCTGGGGGGAACCGAATTCAGGGCCTGCGTACGACACGTCTGCGACTCTAACCGTTCCTCACCAGTGAGTCCTGGACCCGAGCCCGGTCACTGCGGACACCTGGTCCGGACGGTTCGACGCCCGTGCACATCGCTCCGGTGTCCACGGGGCGGAGTCGTCCGTCGCCGGACCGGGCAGCCCTGGGCGTGTCGGCCGCGATCGTCACCCGGGCACCTCGCTCTCAGTTCCCGGCCCGCGTCCGCCGCAGCACCCGCAGCGTGTCGGTCGCGGAGATCTCGGTGAAGGCGCCGGAGGCGAGGGCCCGGAGGTAGATGCGGTAGGGCGCCTGGCCGGTGAACTCGTCCTCCGGCTCCGGGAACACGTCGTGGATGACGAGCAGGCCGCCCTCGGCCAGGTGGGGGACCCAGCCCTCGTAGTCGGCGTTCGCGTGCTCGTCGGTGTGGCCGCCGTCGACGAAGACCAGGCCGAGGGGGGAGCCCCAGACCTTCGCGATCTGCGGGGACCGCCCGACGAGGGCGACCACGTGCTCCTCCAGTCCGGCCCGGTACAGCGTCCTGCGGAAGGTCGGCAGCGTGTCCATCACCCCGAGCTCGGGGTCCACGGTCTCCGGGTCGTGGTACTCCCACCCCGGCTGCTGCTCCTCGCTGCCCCGGTGGTGGTCGACGGTCAGCGCGACCACGCCGGCCTCGCGGGCCGCGTCCCCGAGCAGGATCGCGGACCGGCCGCAGTACGTACCGACCTCCAGCAACGGCAACCCGAGCCGCCCGGCCTCCAGAGCGGCCTCGTAAAGGGCCAGCCCCTCACCGACGGGCATGAACCCCTTGGCCGCCTCGAAGGCGGCGAGGATCTCGGGCTTGGGGGCCGCGGCCATGGGGTGTTCCTTCCAGTCGTCCGGTACGGGAAGCCTAAGGGGCGGGCAGTACGCCCTTCGGGACGCCCTGGGTCCCACCCACTCACACCGCGCCCCTCACACACCGCACCCCCGTCCTCGACCCGGGGACGGGGGTGCGGTGTGAGTGGGGGAAATTCAGGCCGTGACCGTCTCGCCGGGCAGGGCCAGGTCCAGGGCGACCGTGCGGTCGTCGCCCGTGTGGGTCGCCGAGGAGGCCAGGGGGCCGTGGCCGGTGGCGCGGGCGGCGAGGACGTAGGCGCCCTGGGCGGGGACGGTGAGGGCGTACGTGCCGTCGTCGTCGGAGAGCGTCGAGCCCGCCTGCCGGCCCCGCCGGTCGATCAGCGTCACCTTGGCGCGGGCGACCGGGGCCCCGGAGGCGTCCAGGACGCGGCCCCGGAACCCGCGCAGGACCTCCTCGGCGCGCTCCAGGTTCGCCTCCTCCTCACTGCTCGCCCGCAGCTGCGGCGCACGGTTCGGCTTCGGCAGGAACAGCGCCATCAGCAGTCCGACGGCCACCGCGCCGGTCGCGATCAGGAAGGACACCCGGAAACCGTGCATCGTCGGAATCGCGACGCCCCCGACGTTGTCCGCCGTGTTCGCCAGCACCATGCCGATCACGGCGCTCGACACGGACGTACCGATGGAACGCATCAGGGTGTTGAGGCCGTTCGCCGCGCCCGTCTCCGAGGCCGGGACCGCCCCGACGATCAGGGCGGGCAGGGAGGAGTACGCGAGGCCGATGCCCGCGCCCAGGACGACCGCGATCACGAGGCTCTGCCAGGCCGCGCTCATGAGGCCGAGGCCGGCGCCGTAGCCGACGGCGATGATCAGCATGCCGAGGATGAGGGTGAACTTGGGGCCGTACTTGGCGGAGAGGCGGGCGTACACCGGTGCCGTGAACATCATCGTCAGGCCCAGCGGGGCGACCAGCAGACCCGCGACGACCATCGACTGGCCGAGGCCGTAGCCCGTCGCCTTCGGGAGCTGGAGGAGCTGGGGGAGGACGAGCGAGACGACGTAGAAGGAGACGCCCACCATGATCGACGCCAGGTTGGTGAAGAGGACGGCCGGGCGGGCCGTGGTGCGCAGGTCGACCAGCGGGGCCTTCACCCGCAGCTCCATGACGCCCCACAGGACCAGGACGACCGCGGAGGCGGCGAAGAGGCCGAGCGTGGTGGCCGAGGTCCAGCCCCAGTCGCTGCCCTTGGTGATGGGCAGGAGGAAGAGGACGAGACCGGTGGAGAGGCCGAGCGCGCCCAGGACGTCGAAGGTGCCCTCGGCGCGGGCCGGGGACTCCGGTACGACGAGGAGGGTGAGGGCGATCGAGAGGGCGCCGAGGCCGGCCGCGCCGTAGAAGAGGGCGTGCCAGTCGGCGTGCTGGGCGATCAGGGCGGCGAGGGGGAGGGCGAGTCCGCCGCCGACACCGATGGAGGAGCTCATCAGGGCCATGGCCGAGCCGAGCTTCTCGCGGGGCAGCATGTCGCGCATCAGGCCGATGCCGAGGGGGATCGCGCCCATCGCGAAGCCCTGGAGGGTGCGGCCGGCGATCATCGTGAGCAGGTCGCTGGTGAGCGCGCTGATCAGGGCGCCCACGACCATCACGGCGAGGCTGAGGATCAGCAGGCGGCGCTTGCCGTACAGGTCGCCGAGGCGGCCCATGATCGGGGTGGCGACGGCGCCCGAGAGCAGGGTGGACGTCAGGACCCAGGTGGCGTTGCTGGGGGCGGTGTCCAGCAGTTGCGGCAGGTCCTTGATGACCGGGACGAGCAGGGTCTGCATCACCGCGACCACGATGCCCGCGAAGGCGAGCACCGGGACGACAGCGCCGGACGCTCTCCGGGTGGGCTGGTCGGTCGGCGTGTGCGTCATGTGAGGGAGGCCTCCGGGCCTGGAAGATCGAAACTTAGGTGTGGGGTGAACTACGTATGCATGGGCAACTATTCCGATGCTTCGGCGTACTAACGATTTCTTTATATTCTCTTGGGGAAGTCGGAGCGGGTTGAGACCATGACCGTCATGCTCGAAGCCGCTGACGCCACCCGCAGACCCTCCCGTGTCCGCTCCGCGCCCCCCGCCTGGCTGGTGGTGGCGCTGGCGTGCGCGGGCCAGTTCCTGGTCGTCCTCGACGTGTCCGTCGTCAACGTGGCGCTGCCGTCCGTCCGCGCCGACCTGGCCATGAGCGAGTCCGGCCTCCAGTGGGTCGTGAACGCCTACGCCATCGCCTTCGCCGGGTTCATGCTCCTCGGCGGCCGGGCCGGTGACCTCTACGGCCGCAAGCGGATGTTCCTCGTCGGCCTCGGGCTGTTCACGCTGGCCTCGCTGGCCGGCGGCCTGGCCCAGCAGGGCGGCGAACTGCTGCTCGCCCGCGCCGCGCAGGGCCTCGGCGCGGCGGTGCTGGCCCCCGCGACCCTGACGATCGTCACGTCGGCCGTCCCCGAGGGGCCCGCCCGGGCCCGGGCCATCGCCACCTGGACGGCTGTCGGAGCGGGCGGCGGAGCGGCCGGCGGCTTCTTCGGCGGACTCCTCGTGGACACCCTGTCCTGGCGCTGGGTGCTGCTGATCAACGTGCCGGTCGGCGCGGTGGTCCTGCTGGGCTCCCTGCTGTGGCTGACCGAGAGCCGCGGCGGGGCCCGCCGGCGCCTCGACCTGCCGGGAGCGCTGCTGGTCACCGGGGGACTCGCGGTGCTGGCGTACGGCATCTCACAGACCGAGGCCGAGGGCTGGACCGCGGCCGCCACCCTGGCCCCGCTGGCGGTGGGGCTCGCGCTGATCTGCGGGTTCCTGCTCGTCGAGGCGCGTACGGCGGCCCCGCTGATGCCGCTGGGACTGCTCAGGGTGCGGGCGGTGGCCTCGGCGAACGCGGGGATGTTCCTCAGCGGTGCCGCCCTGTTCTGCACGTGGTACTTCATCACGCTCTACGCCCAGAACGTCCTCGGGTACACCCCGCTCCAAGCCGGCCTCTCCATGCTGCCGAGCTCCCTGGCGATCGTGCTCGGCTCCAAGCTCGCGCCCCGCCTCATGCACGGGCTCGGGGCGCGCCGGGTGGCGGCCCTGGGCACGCTCGTCTCGCTGGCCGGCTACGGCTGGCAGTCGACGATGACCCCGGACGGCGGCTACGTCACCTCGATCATGGGTTCCGGGATCCTGATGATGCTGGGCGCGGGCCTCGCCTCGACCCCGCTCGCCTCACTGGCCACGTCGGGGGCGGCACCGGGAGAGGCCGGGCTGGTGTCGGGGCTGGTCAACACCTCGCGCACGATGGGCGGCTCACTCGGACTCGCGGTCCTGTCGACGCTCGCGGCGGCCCGGACCGCGGGCGCGGACTCGCCGGAGGCGCTGACGGAGGGGTACGCGCTGGCGTTCCGGGCGGGCACCGGGGTGCTGGCCGGGGCGGTCGTGCTGATGCTGGTGTGGCTGCCGAGAAAAATCCCCGCCGCGTGAGGCAACGGTCCGGGCCGCCCATGGACTCCTTCAGACATCTAGGAGGTGCCCATGGGGGATCGGAAACAGGCTCGGGACGAGGAGTTCCAGAGCTTTGTCATCGGCCGCTGGCCGCGGCTGATGCGGACGGCATTTCTCCTCACGGGGGAGCAGCACGCCGCGGAGGACCTGGTCCAGTCGACCCTCGAACGGTCCTACGTGGCCTGGCGCAGGGTCGGCTCGGCGGACGATCCGGAGGCGTACGTACGGCGCGTGATGATCAACGCCCACGCGCGCAGGCACCGCAAAAAGCTCAGGGAGTTCCTGGCGCGGGGGGACGACTCGGGCCTGGTGCGCGAGATCGCCGACACCGGTGACCGCATCGCCCAGGCCGACGACCGCAGCGCCCTGCTGACAGCGCTGGCCCAACTGCCGCCGCGGCAGCGGGAGGCGGTGGTCCTGCGGTACTGGGAGGACCTCACCGAGACCCAGACGGCCGAGGCGATGGGCTGCTCGGTCGGCTCGGTGAAGAGCAACGCGGCCAAGGGGATCGCGAAACTCCGCGCCATACCCGGACTGGCCGACATGGTGACCCAGGGAGGGCGGAAGTGATGAGCGCGGACCGGGAGAAGAGCCACGACATGAACGACAGCGACATCGCCCTCCTGCTGGCCGACGCCGCCGACGAGGTCGAGATCGGCATAGCCCCCTACGACGCGGTGCTCCGCGGTGGCCGCAGGCGCCGGGCCCGTCGCTGGGCGGTGGCCGCCGCCACGGCACTGGTCCTCGCGGGCTCCTCGGCGACGCTCGCGGTGGCCGGGCTGCCGGGCGGGGGCGGCGGGGGAGCGGTGGCCACCCGGCCAACGGCCACCGGGACGCCCCGGGTGTTCGAGCCCGCCAACCGGATCACGCTGGCCGCGGGAAGGGAGAACGGCAAGGAGTGGCGGGTCACCCTCGACTCGTGGCAGGCGCCGGTCGACACCGCGGAGGCCCGCGCCACCCTGAACGCCATGCGGGCGCACGACGAGGACCCGCCCGACGTCCGCGAGGCCGCCGACCTGGTGGGCAGGATCGCGTACTTCGTGCACCTCGACTACGGCGGCGTGACGAGGAAGGTCATGGAGAACACGGTCCCCAAGTCGGACACCCTGACCGGCACGGACCTCATGTCCGGCTCCCTCCCCCTCGAAGCGGGCGACACGAAGGACGTCCGTCTCGTCATCGGCTACGTCGCCAAGACCGCCCAGCGCGTCGAGTGCGGCTGGACCGACGGGACGAAGACCGTGCTGGAGCGGGCCCGCTCCGGCACCGGCCCCGACATCGCGGCGATCCGTCCGGCGGAGGGCTCTCCCTACGACTGGTTCGTGTGCCTGGCGCCGAAGGGGACGCAGTACAGGACGGCGGAGGTGGTCGAGTAGGGCAGGGCCGGGCTCACAGCCACCCCTGCTGCCGGGCCGCCCTCACCGCCTCCATCCGGTTGCGGGTGCCGGTCTTGCCGATGGCGGAGGAGAGGTAGTTGCGGACCGTGGACTCCGACAGGTGGAGCCTTTCGGCGATGTCGGCCACCGTCGCGCCGTCCGTGGAGGCCCTGAGGACATCGCACTCACGGGCGGTGAGGGGGTTCGGGCCGGCGCTGAGGGCGGCCGCGGCGAGGGCGGGGTCGATCACGGTCTCGCCGGTCAGCACCCGCCGGATCGAGGCGGCCAGCTCCTCGACGGGACCGTCCTTGACGAGGAAACCGGCGGCACCGGCCTCCATCGCCCGGCGCAGGTAACCAGGTCGTCCGAAGGTGGTCAGGATCAACACCCGGCAGTCCGGCGCCTGGTCGCGCAGCTCGGCGGCGGCGTCCAGACCGCTCATCCCCGGCAGCTCGATGTCGAGCAGCGCCACGTCGGGCCGGTGCGTGAGGGCCGCGTCCACGATCGCGTCCCCCGCGCCGACCTGCGCCACGACCTGGATGTCCGGCTCCATCCCCAGCAACAGCGCGAGCGCCCCCCGCATCATGCCCTGATCCTCGGCGAGCAGCACACGGATGGACTTGGCGGCCCGGTGGTCCCGGGGCATCTCGTTCACGGCCCCAGAGTAGGTCGCGGGGCGGTGGGGGCGGGGGTGCGCTGTTGCTGGGCTGCCGCGCGAGGACGGCGCCGGAAGTGGGGTGCCGGGGGACGGGGGTGAGCTTCTGTTGTGCGGACATGCTCG
The DNA here is from genome assembly GCF_029893805.1 of Streptomyces sp. SAI-135. Taxonomy (NCBI): domain Bacteria; kingdom Bacillati; phylum Actinomycetota; class Actinomycetes; order Kitasatosporales; family Streptomycetaceae; genus Streptomyces; species Streptomyces sp. SAI-135. The sequence goes on along the minus strand of NZ_JARXYP010000002.1, from coordinate 2,946,136 downwards.
ATCCACAGGAGGTGCAAAGTCCTTACGGCCTCTCGGGCGGCAGTCATCGTGCCGTCCCGCCGGTCCGGGATCGGCTCGTTGGTCCGTGCCTGTTGTGCCGATGCGGTCGGCGACTCGGCGTGCAGGCCGGATTCGCGCCGTGGCCGTGGCCTGGTCTGCGTCAGGGGTCGGTCGCGTGCGGTGGCCGTCATTGGCCGGTCCTGTCGGTCCGGGGCCGGCTCGTTGGCCCGCGTCCGTTGTGCCGAGTCGGTCGGCAACTCGGCGTGCACCGGATCCGCACCGTGGCCCCGGCCTGGCCCCGCCACCAGCCGGCCCCGTGGGACGGCCGTCATCGGTCCGTCCCGCCGGTCCGGGGCCCGTCCGCCGGCCGCGTCGGCCCGTCGACCCGCACCAGCTCCCCCGACTCCGTCGGCAGCTCCGCCCGCACCACGAACCCGCCCCCTGCCCCCGGCCCCGCCTCCAGGCTCCCGCCGGCCGCGGCCAGTCGCTCCGTGAGGCCGATGAGGCCGGTGCCGCCGAGGCGTGGAGGGTGCGGGGCTGGAGTCGGTTCCGTGTCGCCGAGGCGCGGAGTGTGCGGCGTCGCAGGCGGTTCCGTGCCGTCGGCCAGGGGAAGGGGCGCCCACGGAGCCGTTCCCCGGCCGTCGTCCCGGACACACAGCCGGACCCTTTCCGCCGAACCCTGCACGGAGATCGCGCAGTTCCGCGCCCCGCTGTGCCGGACCACGTTGGTCACCGCCTCGCGGACCACCCAGCCCAGCAGGGCCTCGGTGCGGGCGGTGAGCGGGGGGCCGGAGCGGTGGACGGCCGGCTCGATGCCCGCGGCGCGCAGGGCCGAGACGGCGCCGTCGAGGTCCGTGCCGAGGCTGCCCTCCCGGTAGCCGGTCACCGCCTCGCGGATCTCGGTGAGCGCCTGGCGGCCGACCGACTCGATGTCACCGACCTGGAGCAGCGCGGCGTCCAGGTCGCGGGGGGCGAGACGCCGGGCCGCCTCCGACTTCACCACGATCACCGACAGCGTGTGCCCGAGCAGATCGTGCAGATCGCGGGAGAACCGCAGCCGCTCCTCCTCGACCGCGCGCCGGGCCAGTTCCTCGCGGGCCTCCCGCAACTGCCGTACCGCCTCGGAGAGGGACATGATCGCGGCCGTCACCATGATGGAGATCCAGGTGGCGTACGCCGTGTCGAGTCCGCCCCAGCCGTCACGGAAGACGGCGGCCGCGCCCGCGACCACGGTCACGACCGCCCCCACCCACCGCAGGTGCGGCAGCCGCACCACCGCGCCCGTCGCGAGCCCGAACAGCGGGAGGAACAGCAGCCAGTTGCCGCCGTACCCCAACGCAAGACCGCAGGTCACCAGGCCGAGCAGCACCAGCGCGACCCGCGTGGAGAGGGCTTCCCTGGTCTCCTTGCGGAAGGCGCGGAAGGCGACGTAGATGTAGAGCGAGTTGAAGGTGAGCAGTCCGAGGCCGCCGATCCAGGGGTCGGAGGTCTCGCCCTGGAAGAGGTTGGAGAAGGCGCCCATCCCCAGCAGCAGCCACGGCAGCAGACCGAACCCGCTGCCCAGGCCCGCGTGGGTGTGGACCTCCCCGGCCCGCTGCGCCGCCCGGTACTCGGCCTTGAGGCACTGCTCGTCCTCCTGGTGGTACCGCCGGTGCTCGCGCGCCACGCGGACCCCTTCGCGGACCTCGTCCACGCGGCACGACAGCTTGCGCGACCACGACATGACCGTTCCTCCGCCCAGAGGGTCCCGGCGTACCGCCGGCGCGACAGGACAGCGTACGAAGCGACTCATGCCCATGACGCTACGAATCCGCCCCGCCCGCCCGGCAGATACGCCTGTACGGAATCCGGCAGGACAAATGTCACGGGTGCCCGGACGGGCCTCGTAGGCCGGTCTACCTGACACACCGTCAGGAGCCTTCACAACTGCGTCGGGCTCGGCTATACAGAGGGCGCCGGACTGGAACGCGTTCTAGATCGGCCCGCGACGACCTCGGTGCGGCCGACGGTGCGGACGGCCGTACCGAGGTCTTGACCGAGCCCCTGTCAGGAGCCGTATGCCCATCGACGCAGCCAAGGCCCTCGCCGCCGAACCCCGGACCGGTGAGATCTCCTGGAACTCCAAGGACGTCCAGCTCTACCACCTGGGCATCGGGGCGGGCTCGCGTCCCGACACACCGAACCCCGCCACCGACCCCGACGAACTGCGCTACACCCTCGAGTCCCGGCTGCACGTGCTGCCGAGCTTCGCTACCGTGGCGGGCTCGGGATCGCCGGGAGTGATCAGCGGTCTGTCCATGCCCGGCGTCGAGGTCGACCTCGCCAAGGTCCTGCACGGCGGCCAGTCGCTGGTCGTCCACCGCCCGCTCCCCGTCCAGGGCACCGCCACCGCCGTCCACCGCATCGCCGCCGTGTACGACAAGGGCAAGGCGGCCGTCCTGGTCCTGCGGACCGAAGTCGCCGACCCCGAGGGCCCGTTGTGGACCAACGACGCCCAGATCTTCGTACGGGGGGAGGGCGGCTGGGGCGGCGACCGCGGCCCCTCCGCACGCCTGGAACCGCCCGCCGGCGAGCCAGACCGGACGGTGGAGCGACCCGTCCGCGAGGACCAGGCCCTGCTCTACCGCCTCTCCGGCGACTGGAACCCGCTGCACGCCGACCCCGAGTTCGCGAAGGTCGCCGGGTTCGAACGGCCCATCCTGCACGGGCTGTGCACCTACGGCATGACCCTCAAGGCGGTCGTCGACACGCTGCTCGGCGGCGACGTCAGCCGGGTGCGCTCCTACGTCACCCGCTTCGCCGGGGTCGTGTACCCGGGGGAGACCCTGCGGATCCGTATGTGGCACGCGCCGGAGTCCACCCGGGTCGCCGTCAGTGCCGTGGAGCGCGACGACGCGCCCGTCCTCGCCGACACCGTCGTCGAACACGTCTGAACACTTCTGCACCCACCACGCCGTACGAGGGGAGCCGCACCATGCGCGCAGCCGTACTGCACGAGATCGGCCAGGAAAAGCTCGAAGTCCTCGACGACGTCGAGGCGGTGGGCTTCGGACCCGGCAGGGTGCGGATCCGGGTCAGGGCCACCGGACTGTGCCACTCCGACCTGTCCGCGATGGGCGGGGTCCTCCCGCAGCCGGCGCCCTTCGTGCCCGGACACGAGGGCGCGGGCGAGATCGTCGAGGTCGGCGAGGGCGTCGGCCACCTGAAGGCGGGCGACCGGGTCGTCGTGTGCTGGCTGCCCGCCTGCGGTGCCTGTCCCGCCTGCAGGCGCGGCCAGACCGAGCTGTGCCTCGCCGGGTTCATGAACGCGGGCACCCCCAACTTCCGGCGCCCCGGCGGCGATGTGTTCGGCTTCGCGGGCACCGGCACCTTCGCCGAGGAGGTCGTCGTCGACGCGGGCTGCGCGGTGCCGATACCGGACGACGTGCCCTTCGACATCGCGGCACTGATCGGCTGCGGGGTCACCACCGGACTCGGGGCCGCGCTCAACACCGCGGACGTGGAGGCAGGTTCGTCGGTCGCCGTCATCGGCTGCGGCGGGGTCGGCATCTCCGCGATCCAGGGCGCCCGCCTCAAGGGCGCCGCCGAGATCGTCGCCGTCGACCCGGTCGCCGCGCGCCGCGAGGCCGCCCTGCGGTTCGGCGCCACCCGGGCCGTCTCCCCGGACGAACTCGCCGACGCCAAGCAGCAGGTGACGGCCGGCGAGGGCTTCGACTACGTCTTCGAGGTCGTCGGCAAGTCGGCGACCGCCAGGACGGCGTACGAGACGACCCGGCGCGGCGGCACCCTCGTGGTCGTCGGCGCGGGCGCCATGGACGACAACCTCCAGCTCAACATGTTCGAGCTGTTCTTCGACGAGAAGCGCATCCTGCCCTCCCTGTACGGCGGCGGGGACGTGCTGCGCTCCTACGAGCGGACGATCGCCCTGTGGCGGGCGGGCCGCGTCGACCTGGACGGCCTGATCACCCACCGGGTGCCGCTGAGCGAGATCAACGAGGCGCTCGACCAGATGCGCACGGGCACCTCCCTCCGCACCTGCATCGAGATCTGAGGACTCCCCTGATGTCGCTGCCACTGGAGGGACTGTCAGCCGTCGTCACCGGTGCCGGCCGGGGGCTCGGCCGGGCCGAGGCGCTGGAACTGGCCCGGCTCGGTGCCGCCGTCGTCGTCAACGACTACGGGCAGCCGGGCCGGGACGGCTCCGGCGAGGCCTCCGCGGGCCCCGCGGAGCAGGTCGCCGACGAGATCCGGGCCGCGGGCGGCCGGGCCGTCGCCCACACCGGGGACGTAGCCGACCACCAACAGGCGCGGGAATTGACGGAGTTGGCGATCGCCGAGTTCGGCAGGCTCGACATCCTCGTCAACAACGCGGGCATCCTGCGCGACCGCATGGTGTTCTCCATGACCGAGGGCGAGTGGGACGCGGTGATCCGGGTCCACCTCAAGGGCCACTTCAACACCACCCGGTTCGCAGCCGCGCACTGGCGGGAGCGGTCCAAGGCGGCGGGCGGGCCGGTGTACGGCCGTATCGTCAACACCTCCTCGGAGGCGTTCCTCGCCGGGTCCGCGGGACAGCCCAACTACGCGGCCGCCAAGGGCGGGATCGTCGGTCTCACCACCTCGACGGCCCTCGCGCTCGCCAAGTACGGCGTCACCGCGAACGCCATCTGCCCGCGGGCCCGCACCCGGATGACCGAGGACGTCTTCGCCGGCCTCCAGCAGCCCGAGTCGGGGCTCGATCCCCTCGCACCCGAGCATGTCGCCCCGCTCGTGGGCTACTTGGCCTCACCGGCCGCCGAGCGCGTCAACGGCCAGCTCCTCGTCGTGCACGGAGGGATGGTCGCCGTCGTCGAACGGCCGCGGGTGCAGGCAAAGTTCGACAGCAAGCAGGACACCTTCACCTACGACGAACTGGATGCGCTGCTCACCCCGCACTACGCGCGGCGGCCGGCGGGGGAGACCTTCGCGGCGGCCGAAGTACTGGGCCTCAAGCGGGAGTAGACGCAAGAGCGGGAGTAGATGCGCAACGGCCCTGTCTTCCGTACGGACCGTACGGAAGACAGGGCCGTGTGTCGCCGTCTGCCCTCAGGCCGCGGCCTCGGTCTGCTCGACCGACTTGCGGTGACGGCCACGCGGTGCCGTCTCGCTGTCCTGGACCGAGACCGGACCCCGGTGCTTACCGTGGCCCGTGGACTCCTGGACGTCGGCAGTCGACTGGTTCGTGCTGGCGTCGCTCATGGAAGTGATTCACCCCGTCAACATGATCTTTCTTACAGCGGGGGGAGTTTAACCGGCGCACCACAGGGCGGATCCAGGCGGCCGGGCCAACCGGCACTACTTCGTTACAAGATTGCCCAACGGGGCTTGCTGCAACGGCACAGGACGTGCCACGACAGGCTCCGGAGGGTCCGGTTCAGGCGTCCGCGCGACCGTGCCGCCGGCCCCTTCCGGGCCCTCCGGGCCCGCGCCCCCCGCCCCCGTGCCCCCCGCTTCCCCCGTCCCCGTGTCCCCCGTCCCCGTGTCCCCCGTTCCGCGGGGATCCTCCGCCTCCCCGGTGCGGGCCCCGTCCCCGGCGCCCGCCGCCCACCGCGCCACCCCGCACGGAGTCTGTGCCGTGGCGTACGGCAGGAGCAGCTCCCCGTCCTCGGTCCACAGCCCGGCGCCCGCCTGCCACCCCTCCGGCGCCGGAAGGTGCTGGACCTGCCGGGCGGCGGGCCGCCACACGCCCACCCAGCTGCCCGTCGGGCCGTCGACGCGCAGCGCCACCCCGCAGCTCTCCGGCACCAGCACCTGCCCCGGCTGGATCGCGAACGGAGTCACCGAACAGTCCGGCACCCGCAGGCATTCCGGGAAGCGCACCGGCAGCGTGCTGCCAAGGACCCCCCAGCCCAGCCGTGCCCGCCCCGGCGACGGCGCGTCCGAGGAGATCAGCAGCAGCCCGCTGTCCGGGTCGGCCAGCAGCAGCCGGTCGTCGCTGTCGTCGGCGATCTGCAACAGCGGCGACACCTCCCCGCCCCGCCCCAGATCGACCACGACCGCCTTGGTCCGCCCGCCCGTCTCCCGGTCCAGCGCCAGCATCCGCCCGGCCCGGTCCAGCCATACCCCGCCCGAGCAGCGCCCCGGGACCTGCGCGAGGTGCTCCGGCCCGAAGGCGCCGCCCGCCACCAGCCACACGGCACTGGAGCGCGGACCCACGGCGAGGGCGTACGCCTTCCCGCCGCCCGGCGCAGGCGGCAGCAGCCGCAGGACCGTCCCCGGCTCCGGGCACTCGACCGCGCCCAGCGGCAGCTCGCCGGTGCGGGGCCCGGTCGGGTAGAGCAGCGAGAAGGTGTGCCGTCCGTCCGCGAACCGCCTGATCAGCACCCGCCCGTCGGCCATCGGCTGCACCTCGGTGCCGGGCTCCTCGGGCTGGTTGCCCGGCAGTGGCACCGCGTACGGCTCGGGGCCGTCCAGGGTCCAGCGCTCCGGGTACCAGCAGTCGCCGTCCCGGGCGAGGCGGGCCGCGTAGGAGCCGTCGACGGTGATCGTGAAGTCGGTCCGCGCATGCGTGACGCCGGGTTCGTCCCCGTCCCCGTACTCCGTCCGCGAGGTCTCCCCGTCGTCCCCATTCCCCCCGGTCCCCCCGGTCTCCCCGGTCCCCCCGGTCTCCCCGTTCCTTCCGTTCTCCTCGTTCGCCGCCGCGGGTTCGATGGCACAGGCCGTCATCGTCCGGTCACCTCCGGCGACGAAACTAGTTTTCGCACGCACACGCGTGGGACGGCCGGGCTCCGGCTTCACACAAAGGGGTGGCCCAGGAACGATTCGCCTGAGGAAAACGAGGCGACTGTGCTGAGCGGGACGGCCCTCGACGGCACAGGTTCAGCGGGACGGACCAGGCAGGTAGCCTTTCCCCGTGCCCCGTCTGTCTGAAGTCATCGCCGCGCTGGAGAACCTGTGGCCCGCCGAGCGGGCCGAGTCCTGGGACGCGGTCGGCACCGTCGTGGGCCAACCCGACCAGGAGGTCGAGCGGGTCCTGTTCGCCGTGGACCCGGTCCAGGAGGTCGTCGACGAGGCGGTGCAGCTGGGCGCGGACCTGCTGGTCACCCACCACCCCCTCTACCTGCGCGGTACGACGACCGTGGCGGCCTCGCACTTCAAGGGCCGGGTCGTCCACACCCTCATCAAGAACGACATCGCGCTGCACGTGGCCCACACCAACGCCGACACCGCCGACCCGGGCGTCTCGGACGCGCTCGCGGGCGCGCTCGACCTGCGGGTCGTACGGCCGCTGGTGCCCGACCCGACGGACCCGGAAGGGCGCCGCGGGCTCGGGCGGGTGTGCGAGCTCGACCCCCCGACGACCGTCCGCGAGCTGGCCGCGCGCGCCGCCGAACGCCTGCCGGCCACCGCCCAGGGCATCCGCGTCGCCGGGGACCCCGAGGCCACCGTCCGCACGGTCGCCGTCAGCGGCGGCTCCGGCGACAGCCTCTTCGACCAGGTCCGCGCGGCCGGTGTCGACGCCTTCCTCACCGCGGACCTGCGCCACCACCCGGTGTCGGAGTTCATCGCGGATCGCGCCCACAGTCCCCTCGCGCTGCTCGACGCGGCGCACTGGGCCACCGAGTGGCCCTGGTGCGAGCTGGCCGCCGCCCAGCTCGACGAGATCTCCGACCGCCACGGCTGGAACCTGCGCGTGCACGTCTCCAAGACGGTCACCGACCCCTGGACCAGCCACTCCCCTTCACCTGGAGCCCCCAACTGAACGCCGCGCCCGCCGACCAGATCCGACTCCTCGACGTCCAGGACCTCGACGTCCGCCTCCAGCAGCTCGCCCACAAGCGCAGGTCGCTGCCCGAGCACGCCGAGATCGAGTCGCTCACCAAGGACGCCACCCAGCTGCGCGACCTGCTCGTGGCCGCCCAGACCGAGGAGAGCGACACCGCCCGCGAGCAGACCAAGGCCGAGCAGGACGTGGACCAGGTGCGCCAGCGCGCCGCCCGCGACCAGCAGCGCCTGGACTCCGGCGCCGTGACCTCGCCCAAGGACCTGGAGAACCTCCAGCGCGAGATCACCTCCCTCGCCAAGCGCCAGGGCGACCTGGAGGACGTGGTCCTCGAGGTCATGGAGCGCCTGGAGTCCGCACAGGAGCGGGTGGCCGAGCTGACCGGCCGGGTCGCCTCCGTCCAGTCGAAGATCGAGGACGCCACCGCCCGCCGGGACGCGGCCTTCGAGACCCTCGACGGCGAGATCGCCTCGGTGACCAAGGAGCGCGAGGTCATCGCCGCCTCCGTGCCCGCAGACCTCCTCAAGCTGTACGACAAGCTCCGTGAGCAGCAGGGCGGCATCGGCGCGGCCAAGCTGTACCAGCGCACCTGCCAGGGCTGCCGCCAGGAGCTCTCCATCACCGACATCAACGAGATCCGCGCGGCCGCGCCCGACACCGTGGTGCGCTGCGAGAACTGCCGCCGCATCCTGGTGCGCACCTCCGAGTCCGGCCTGTAAGGGGCGTAGGGCGTGCGGGAGTTCATCGTCGAGGCCGACGGCGGCTCGCGGGGCAACCCCGGGCCGGCCGGCTACGGCTGCGTGGTGCGGGACGCGGCGACGGGGGAGACGCTGGTCGAGACGTACGAATACCTCGGCGTCGTCACCAACAACGTCGCCGAGTACCGGGGCCTGCTGGCCGGCCTGCGCGCCGCGCACGACCTGGACCCCTCGGCCCGCGTCCACGTCCGCATGGACTCCAAGCTCGTCGTGGAACAGATGTCGGGCCGCTGGAAGATCAAGCACCCCGACATGAAGCCGCTCGCCCTGGAGGCGGGGCGGATCTTCCCGCCGGGGCGGGTGACGTACGAGTGGATCCCGCGCGAGCAGAACAAGCACGCGGACCGGCTGGCGAACGAGGCGATGGATTCGGGGGCGTCGGCGAGTTCGGTACGGAAGCTGTCGGCCGCAGAGCCGGTACCGAGGCTGTCGGCTGCCGAGTCGGTACCGAGGCTGTCGGCTGCCGAGGCGGAAGCCGACGTACGTGCCGCGACGGCTGTCGCCAGTCCTGGCTGGGCCCCGGCCGACATGGGCGCGCCCGCCACCTTCGTGCTGCTGCGGCACGGGGAGACGCCCCTGACCCCGCAGAAGCGGTTCTCGGGCAGCGGCGGTACGGATCCCTCCCTCTCCGAGGTCGGCAGGGAACAGGCCGAGCGGGCGGCCGAAGCCCTGGCCAGGCGGGGCACGATCCAGCACATCCTCGCCTCGCCCCTGGCCCGCACCCGGGAGACCGCCGCCGCGGTCGCCGACCGGCTCGGTCTGGAGGTCACCGTCGAGGACGGCCTGATCGAGACCGACTTCGGCGCCTGGGAGGGCCTGACCTTCGGCGAGGTGCGCGAGCGCTACCCCGACGACCTCACCACCTGGCTGTCCGACCCGGAGGCCCAGCCCACCGGCGGCGGCGAGAGCTTCGCGGCCACCGCGACGAGGATCGCGGCCACTCGCGACAAGCTGGTCGCGGCGTACGCGGGCCGCACGGTCCTGCTCGTCACCCACGTCACGCCCATCAAGACGTTCGTACGGCTCGCCCTCGGCGCCCCGCCCGAGTCCCTGTTCCGCATGGAACTGTCGGCGGCGTCCATGTCGGTGGTCGCGTACTACGCCGACGGCAACGCGAGCGTGCGGCTCCTCAACGACACCTCACACCTGCGGCCGTAGCCGTCCCAGGTGGGAGGCCTCCCCGGCCAGCCTCTCGACCCGCGCCCAGTCCCGCGCGGCGAGCGCGTCGGTCGGCAGCATCCAAGTACCGCCCACGCAACCGACGTTGGGCAGGGCCAGGTACTCGGAGGCGTTCCCGACCCCGATCCCGCCCGTCGGACAGAACCGCGCCTGCGGCAGCGGCCCGGCGAGGGACTTCAGATAGGCCGTACCGCCCGCCGCCTCCGCCGGGAAGAACTTCATCTCCGTCACCCCCCGCTCCAGCAGCGCCACGACCTCCGAGGTCGTCGACACCCCCGGCAGGAACGGCACCCCGGACTCCCGCATCGCCTCCAGGAGTACGTCCGTCCAGCCCGGGCTGACGAGGAAGCGGGCGCCGGCGGCGACCGCGTCATGGACCTGCTCCGGCGTGATGACGGTCCCGGCCCCGACCACCGCGTCCGGCACCTCCGCGGCGATCGCCCGGATCGCGTCGAGTGCGGCGGGTGTCCGCAGGGTCACCTCGATCGCGGGCAGCCCGCCGGCGACCAGGGCGCGCGCGAGCGGTACGGCGTCGGGCGCGTCCTGGAGCACGACGACGGGCACGACGGGCGCGAGGTCGAGCAGCGAGGCGGGGCGGGAGGCAGGGGAGGAGGCGGGGCGGGAGGCAGGGGAGGAGGAGGCCATGACGTCATCATGGCCAAGTGCTGCACCTTGCGCAAAGGTCATTGCGTCCTGTGCAATACGCCTCAGTGGATCTCGTCCACCAGCACGTCCAGGGCCCATGCCTGCCCGGCCTTCGCGGGCGCCGATGCCTCTACCACGTACCCGAGCTCCCGCAGCGCCTCCACCAGCTCGGCCGGGCTCTTCGGCGCCACCCCCGCCTCCAGCAGAGTCCGCACCATCCGCCCCTTCGTCGCCTTGTTGAAGTGGCTGACGACCTTCCGGGTCGGCGCGTGCAGCACCCGCACGGTCGCCGTCCGCTCGGCGACCTCGCCCTTCGACTTCCACGCGGCGGCATAGGCGGAGGACCGCAGATCGAGGACGAGCCCGTCCCCGGCGGCCTCGGGGAGGACGGAGGCCATCGGTGCACGCCAGTGCGTGCCCAGCGCCCCGAGTCCGGGCAGTTTGACCCCCATCGAGCAGCGGTACGACGGAATCCGGTCGGTCGGCCGGACAGCGCCCCACAACCCCGAGAACACGAGCAGCGAACGCCCCGCACGCCTCTTCGCGGCCGCGTCGAGGGAGGCCAGGTCGAGGGCGTCGTAGAGGACACCCGTGTAGATCTCCCCGGCGGGCCGCGCCCCCGCGGTCCTCAGCTCGACGTTCTTCGCGACCTCGCCCCGCAGTCCCTCGCTGAGCCCGAGCACCTCGCGTGCCTTCTCCTCGTCGGCGGCGCACAGGTCGACGAGCGCGTCGAGGACCGCCTCCCGGCTCTCGTGGAGCCCCGGCAACGACAGCGACTCCAGCTTCAGCGGGGCGCCACGACCAGAGGACGCCTTGCCTTCGGAGGGAGGCAGCAGGACCAGCACGGAACATCTCCTTCTGTTGAGCTCCGGACAGCGTACGGGGCCGGATCTGCCTACCCTCGCTGTATGCCCCGCCGCCGCATACGTGTGACCGACGTCCCGCTACGGACCGCCTTCGCCGCCCTGCGCACCGAACTCGACGTGCCGTCGGACTTCCCGCCGGAGGCGCTGTCCGAGGCCGAGCGGCCCCCTCGTCCAGGGGCTCACGTCGACGCGACCGACATCCCCCTCTTCACCATCGACCCGCCCGCCTCCACCGACCTCGACCAGGCGATGCACCTCTCCCGCCGCGGCACCGGCTACCGCCTGCGGTACGCCATCGCCGACGTCGCCGCCTTCGTCGTACCCGCATCGGCCCTGGACGCGGAGACCCACCGCCGCGTGCTCACCCTGTACTTCCCGGACACCCGGGTCCCCCTGCACCCGCCGCTGCTCAGCGAGGGCGCCGCCAGCCTCCTCCCGGACCAGGTCCGCCCGGCCGCCCTGTGGACGATCGACCTCGACGCGGAAGGCCGTACGACCGCGGCCGAGGTCCACCGCGCCCTGGTGCGCAGCCGGGCCAAGCTGGACTACGAGGGCGTGCAGCGGGCGATCGACGCGGGTACGGCGGAGGAGCCGTTGGAGCTGCTTCGCGTGGTCGGCGAGCTGCGGGAACGGTTGGAGGTCGAGCGCGGCGGGATCTCCCTGCGGGTCCCCGAGCAGGAGATCGTCGAGCGGAACGGCACGTACGAGCTCATGTACCGCGCCGGGCTGCCCGCCGACGGCTGGAACGCCCAGGTCTCCCTGCTCACGGGCATGGCGGCGGCGGAGCTGATGCTCGCGTACGGGACGGGGGTCCTGCGCACCCTCCCGGCCGCCCCGGACGGAGCGGTGGGGCGATTGCGCCGCACCGCGCACGCCCTGCACATCGACTGGCCGCACCACGTCTCGTACGCGGCGCTGATCCGCTCCCTGGACCCGGGAACCCCGTCCCACGCGGCGTTCCTCCAGGAATGCACGACGCTGCTGCGGGGTGCGGGTTACACGGTCTTCCGGGACGGTGAGGTGCCGCCCCTCACCACCCACGCGGCGGTCGCCGCCCCGTACGCCCACTGCACGGCCCCGCTGCGGCGCCTGGTCGACCGGTACGCGTCGGAGATCTGCCTGGCGGCGGTCGCGGGGAAGCCGGTGCCGGAGTGGGTGCTCGCCGCCTTCGACGCCCTGCCCGGCGAGATGTCCGAGGGCGGCCGGCGCGCGGCCGCGGTGGAACGGGCGTGCGTCGACCTCGTCGAGGCGGCGCTGCTGAAGGACCGGGTGGGGGAGGTGTTCGACGGATGCGTGGTGGACCTGGACGAACGCCGACCGGCCGTGGGGACCGTGCAGTTGGAGACACCGGCGGTGATCGGCCGGATCGACGGGGAGGGACTGTCGCTGGGGGAACGGCTGCGGGTGAAGGTCTTGGAGTCGGAGCCGGGGGGTTCAGGCGGAGGGAAGGTGCGGTTCGCGCCGGCGTGAGCCGGTGACGACCGTGTGAGCCCTGAGGGGGATGGCCGCCTTGACGGCTAACGGTGTTAGCCGTACGGTCTAGCTAACGACGTTAGCCGTACTCGTCCAGCTAACATCGATAGCCAAGCTTGCCGGAGGGAAACATGAGCACGGTCGCCACCACCGCCCCCGCCGCCCGAACCCGCCGTACCCGCACCGTCCTCCGCCGAACGGCCTGGTTGGCGGGCGCGCTGTTCTGGTCCGCCTTCGCGGTCCTGGAGGCCGTCAACCACGGCTGGCTCGCAGGCACCCTCGCCCTCGCCTTCTTCGTCCTGCCGGACCTGACCTTCCTGGTCGCCCTCGACGAGGCACCCGGCATGGCGAAGGGGCAACTGCCGCTCCGCGCGGTGCCGTACTACAACGCGCTGCACCGGGCGGCGGTCCCCCTGGCGCTGATGGCGCTGTACACGTTCGGCCCGGTGGCGTGGCCCCCGGCGTTCGCGGCGCTGTGCGGCTGGCTCGCCCACATCTCGTACGATCGCGCCTTCGGGTACGGACTGCGGACGAAGGAAGGGTTCCAGCGTGGCTGACGCTGAACAGGCGGGGAGGGCCGGTGCCGCCGTGGCACAGGGACAGCGAGACCGTCTCACACCCCGCGCCCGTGAGATCGCGACGGCCGCCCGCGACCTGCTGGAGGAGTCCGGCCCCACCGCCCTCACCCTGCGTGCCCTCGCCGACCGCCTCGGCATCAAGGCGCCCTCCCTTTACAAGCACTTCCCGGACAAGCAGGCCGTAGAGGTCGAGCTGATCGCACAGATGCTGGAGGAGTCGGCGGCGGCGCTGGAGGCGGCGGAGCAACGGGCCCCCGGCTCCCTGCCGGCCCTGGCCGAGGCCTACCGGACCTACGCCCTGGCCCACCCCCACCTCTATTGCCTCAGCACGGAACGCCCCCTCCCGCGCCCCGCCCTCCCCGCCGGCCTGGAGGACCGCGCCGCGATGCCGCTGCTGCGGGCCTGCGACGGCGACCTGGACCTGGCCCGCTCGATCTGGGCCTTCGCCCACGGGATGGTGATCCTGGAGATCCACGGCAGGTTTCCGGACGACGCGGACCTGGACGCGGCATGGAAGAGAGGCCTGAATTCGTTGCACAGGTAGCGACGATCGGGGGGTGGGGATGAGCACACGGGAACAGGCCCTGTGGACAAGGACGAGACTGGGCCGCTGCGGCCCCCCGTTGGACCTCCTAACCGCCCGCTTCGACAAGCACGTCTACGCCCCGCACGCCCATGACGAGTACACGATCGGCGTGTGCGTGGGCGGCTCGGAGCTCATCGACTACCGGGGCGGCCGCATCCGCACGGGCCCCGGCTCGATCGTCGTACTCGCCCCGGGCGAGATGCACACGGGCGGCCCCGGCACCACCACCGACGGCTACGCGTACCGCGCCCTGTACGCGGCACCCACCCTCCTGACGGAGGGAGCCGGCCTGCCCCACTTCCGCGAGCCCCTCCTGGACGACCCCGAGCTGGCCGCGGCCCTCCTCTCCGCCCACTCCGAACTCAGCGCCTGCCCGGACCCGTTGGAGACCGAGTCCCGCCTCCCCTGGCTCCTGACGGCCCTGGCCTGCCGCCACTCCACGGCCCGCGTGCCGACCTGCGTGATCCCCGGCGCGGAGACGGTGGCGAGAGCGGTCCGCGACCGCCTGGCCGACGAGTTGGTGGCACCCCCGTCCCTGGCCGACCTGGCCGCGGACCTGGGCCTGTCCCGCTACCAGCTCCTCAGGGCCTTCCGGGCGACGATGGGCGTACCGCCGTACGCCTGGCTGGCCCAGTACCGGGTCGGCAGAGCCCGCGGCCTGCTGGAATCGGGACTCCGTCCCTCGGAAGTGGCCGCCATCGTCGGCTTCGCGGACCAGGCGCACCTGACGCGCTGGTTCCGCCGCGTACTGGGGGTGACCCCGGCGGCGTACCGCAACAGCGTTCAAGACGCGCACCGTTGAGGACACCGACGATGTCCGCATGACTGCACGCGGCTGGTTCCTGTTCGCCCTGATGGGCGTGGTGTGGGGCATCCCCTACCTGATGATCAAAGTGGCGGTGGACGCCCCGCTGTCGGCGACGATGGTGGTCTTCGTACGCTGCGCCCTGGGCGCGCTGCTCCTGCTGCCGTTCGCGATCAGGCAGGGCGGCCTGACGCGCACGGTCCGAGCCCACTGGCTGCCCATGCTGGCCTTCGCGGTGATCGAGATCATGGGCCCCTGGTACACGCTGACGGACGCGGAACGCCACCTCTCCAGCTCGACGGCGGGCCTGCTGATAGCGGGCGTACCGATAGTCGGCGTCCTCCTGGCCCGCTTCTTCGGAGACACGGAACGGCTGGGGGCCCGGCGGCTGACGGGCCTGGCGCTGGGATTGGCCGGGGTCGGGGTCCTGACCGTTCCGCACCTCGCCGGGGGCGACGCGAAGTCGATGGCGGAGGTGCTGGTGACGGTCGTGGGCTACGCCACGGCCCCGCTGATAGCGGCACGCTGGCTGAAGGACATCCCGTCCCTCCAGCTGACGGCCCCCTGCCTGGCCCTGGCGGCCCTGGTCTACGCCCCGGGCGCGGCGCTGACTTGGCCTTCCGCGATGCCTTCCTCCTCGGTCCTGGCGGCACTGGCGGGCCTGGGGGTGATCTGCACGGCGGTGGCGTTCGTGGCCTTCCTGGAACTGATCAAGGAGGTCGGCCCGACGCGGGCGACGGTGATCACGTACGTCAACCCGGCGGTGGCGGTCGTGGCCGGCGTCCTGTTCCTTTCCGAGCCCCTGACTCTCGGCGTGGGCGTGGCCTTCGCGCTGATCCTGACGGGCTCGGTCCTGGCCACGGCGGGCCCGGTCCGCGTGACCGCCGAACCAGCCTGCGCCGAGTCCCCGGTAACATGGTCCCCACGGCAGACGAGCCGGGCGGACGGCCGCGTGGAGTCCCCTCTTGGAGGGCTCCCCGAGGAACGTCCGGGCTCCACAGGGCAGGGTGATGGCTAACGGCCACCCGGGGTGACCCGCGGGAAAGTGCCACAGAAAACAGACCGCCGGGGACTTCGGTCCCCGGTAAGGGTGAAACGGCGGTGTAAGAGACCACCAGTGCCCAGGGCGACCTGAGCAGCTAGGTAAACCCCACCCGGAGCAAGGTCAAAAGGGGCGGCTTGGAGACAGGCTGCTCTGCGGGGACGTTCGAGGGCTGCCCGCCCGAGTCCCCGGGTAGACCGCACGAGACCGGCGGCAACGCCGGTCCTAGATGGATGGCCGTCGCCGAGGGGTTCGCGAGACCCCCTCGGAACAGAACCCGGCGTACAGCCCGACTCGTCTGCCATTAGGGCTCTGACCTGGGCTTGTTGTCTAGTCAGGGCCCTTTGTCGCGTCTGAGTGCTTCTAGCTTTTGCCCGGGGTGCCCGGCGCAAGCGCCAGCAGTGTCCGTTCGCTGAGTGATTGCATCAAGCGCGCAGTGGAAGAGGCGGGAGGCATCAGTTTCGACGAAGAGGCCTGCGGTGGCGTCAGCGATTCTTGCAGGGCGACCTGTGTTGCAGGCGCGCCGCGATTGACGGCGGATCTAGCAAAAAATGCATAATTTACCATGGCGTCGCACGGGTTGAGACGCGGAGCCCTCGGGCCTGCATACAACTCCGGAGCCCGTTTCGGGTCCGCGAATAACAGCTGCTCATGGCCTCACGGAGGCTCGAATGCCTATCCGGTCCACAGATGGTCCACGGCCCGTCGACGTCTTGTATGAAGGCTGCTGTACCTTCTGCGGCGCAGAGGTTACGGTCTGAGTGACCGTGGAGACTGTGGTGGCGTTGGACTTCTTCTTCGTTTCGCCAGCCAGGGCGTCAGCTCACGTTCCGCTGAACAGCGGAGGTTAGTAGCGGGTATTGCACGTGGCAGGATGATCAACCCGCCACGTGCTCATCGCCACCTTCACTTGTCGCCGCAGTCGGCAGAAAGCGGAGCGGAGAGGAGGCCATCGGCGTGTGGCCAGATGTTCAAAGACAGTGAGCCAAGGTAGGAGCCACGTGCGTGGATCCGGTGCTCGTCCCAGGTGGCGGCCCAGTCGCTGATGTCGGTGTTCGGTGGTGCGCTGAGCAGGGTGCCGTGGGTAAGACGCAACAGGCTGTGCTTGCTGAGCCATTGCCGCTTGTCTTCCCAGGCCATGTTTCCCAAGGTCGGGTTCAGGCGGGCAGTGACCAGGGTCAAGTTGCCGAGGGTGTGGACCAGTTCGTCGCGGTCGGATCCTTCAGACGGATCGTTTTCGAGGGGCGGCCAGTTGTCGCGCCAGCTTTGCGGCATGACGTGTTCGATGGTCAACTTCGCGCCCGCCTGCTCGCCGAGGGGCACGACGAGCTGTTCGGTGTGGTCGGTGCGGAGTTCGTCCTCCAGCGCTTCCAGGAGGATGCGCACGCCGCGGCGGTACAGGCGGGTGTAGATGGGGTCCTGTTCCAATGAAGCGCGGAACTCATGGTCGCTCGGCCAATGACGGTGGGCTCCCTGCATTGCCGAGAGGGCCTTGATGACGGCCTCGTCCGCGCGGTCGGGCTGCCGGGCTGCAGCGGCGACCAGGTCACGGAAGACATTGTTGTGGTCGCGGTTGCTGAGATTGAGCAGCGCCCGGCGAACGAGGTAGCTGTCGATAGCACGGATCGTTCGTCGACGACGCTCAGGGGGCAGCACGGACTCGTCCAGGCCGTACAGGAGAAGAAGCAGGGGCATCGGAGTGGAGGTCTGAAGGACCTTCATCCGATAGAAGAACCGGCCCTCGACGCCGTGCTGCGGGTAATCGTCGATCAGGTCGTAGATCTCGGCGTACCGCGCTAGTTCGGCGAAGACCTCCTCCGTAGGGACGGCAGCCGAGAGCAGCCAGCGCTCGAACTCCTTGAACAGGGCGGAGGCGGTGAACTCCCGCTGTGTTCGCATCGTCAGCCAGTACGTCAGGAACACGTCGAGGCGGCTTCGCGTAATGCGGCCAGTCGTCTGTTCCGTGCGCCATTCGTCCTGGTCGAAGGGAGCCCAATACGTTTTGTAGAGCCGGTCGATGTCCGCGCCGGCGCGTTCCGCGTCACGGAACAGAAGGTTCTTGATCAGATCCGCGTGCTCCAGCGGTGTACCACGGCTGTTCAGCGTCTCGAAGACGACCTGAGCGTCGTCGTGCTTTTCCAGATCGATGATGACCAGGCGCAACTGTTCACGCAGGGTCTGCACCAGCGTCCCTAGCCGCTCCTCCGGTTCGGCGGCTTCTGCCAGCCAGGCGTCGATCTCCTGCTTGAAGTAGGTGATGGCTTCGGCGAACCGTCCTGCCCCGCCCTGACCGCGCATGACGGTGCGGAATTCGTCACGGTCCGCGTTGGTCGGCCACACCTTGTAGAGGTGATCGGGGTGTTGGACGCGGTCGAACAGGTCCTCGTCGTTCTCCAGGAACTTGCTCAGCAGCCGCACGGACCGCTCATGGTTGAGTGCCGCCGCCGACAGGCGGGCCGCGAACAGGAACAACTGCAGAGTTGTGAGGCGCTGCTGGCCGTCAATGACCTGCCGAGTCTCCAGACTTGACGAAAGGTACGGCGTCTCGTCGAACACAACCGCGCCGAGAAAGTGCGGAGCCACCGTATCGCCGGTCAGGGCCGCCTGCTCGGCCCGCTCGACGGTGCGGCGAATGTCCTCCCACAGAGCTGACCAGTTGTCGTCCCGGTTCCACACATACGGCCTCTGGAACAGCGGCACCGTGTAACGGATGTCCCTGCCGAAGATCCGACGCAGGTCGACCGTGTCTGCTCTCATGGATCGAGGTCCCCTCTTCGCTCTGCGGTTAACACCGTAGCGATCACCCCCGCAGTCGGTTGGCCTGATCCATGAAATTCGGTGGCAAGAGCAGAGGCCATAAGCGGACAACGGCGTTCCGCCGAGTCCGCTGTCGGGGGCTCGGTGACGTAAGCAGCGCAGGGAAACCCCAGGCCTTGCATACACTGATCCTGGTCCAGCTCGCCTCTCGTCCGCAGCGGCGCGTACAGGCCACAAGGGGGAGGCACAGCATTGTGGAACCACTGAGGGACGAGGACCCCAAGGAGATCGGGGGCTTCGCCCTCGTCTGCCGAATCGGGGCCGGCGGCATGGGGCAGGTGTTTCTCGGCGAGTCCGCGGCCGGCCACCAGGCCGCCGTGAAGGTCATCAAGCCTTCCGTCCTCGACGAGGACACCCGCGCGCGCTTCCTATCCGAGGTGGACAGCCTCCGCACGGTCTACGGGCCGTTCGTCGCTGCCTTCGTGGGAGCCGATGCGGACGCTGATCAGCCTTGGCTCGCCGTGGAGTACGTCCCCGGACCGGATTTGCGCACCTTCGTCACCGAGCACGGCCCCCTCCCGCTCGCCGAGACCGCCAGCCTCGGCGCGCTGCTGGCGGAGGGCCTCGGCACCGTGCACGACGCGGGGCTGCTCCACCGTGACCTCAAGCCGCAGAACATCCTGCTGTCCCGCTATGGCCCCAAGGTGATCGACTTCGGTCTCGCGGTGCTCGCCGAGCGCCGCACCACCCTGACGGCGACCGGCTACGTCGTCGGCAGCGTGCTATGCATGCCGCCGGAGCAGGCCCGGGGCGAGCACCAGCTGGACCAGTCCGCCGACGTCTACGCGCTGGGCGCGGTGCTGCTGTTCGCCGCGACCGGACACTACCCGTACGAGGGACCCACCTGGCAGGCCGTCGCTCTGAAGATCGAGGACCTGGCGACCCCTCCCGACCTGACGGACTTGCCACCGGAGCTCGGGCCCCTGGTCACAGACATGCTCGCGCCGGACCCCGGCGCCCGGCCCGCCCTGCCCGAGGTCATCGAGCGGCTTGTGCGGATCATCCACGACCAGGGCCTGACCGCTCTCCAGGCCAAATACCGCCTCACCGACCTGACGCCCGAGATCGTCGTGCCACAGCTCCCCGCGTCGGTCCCCGGGCCCACACCGGGGGCCGACGCCCCTGCCTACACGCCCACCGCCGTCGACCCGGCGGCGGTGGAGGACGACGAGCAGGCGGTCATGGCGGTACCGGCCGGGGCGGAGCAGCCCGCCGACATCGACGACGAACCCGGCTGGGAATCCGGGAGCGCCAGCCCCTCCGTCCCGGGGAAGACGGTCCTCGGGCAGGACGGGAGCTCGTCCCGAAGCCGTGGGAGCACAGGCGTCCGACTCCCTGCCCCCCTTCAGATCGCTGAGCGGATCCGCGCAGGATACGCGCGGGAGGCGCGCTTCTGAGACGCGCCGGCTCGCGTCGCCGATGCCATTACGAGCCCTTCCTCCACCGTGACAGACTTGCGGCCGCGGGACTGCAAGACGGCAGGACCACGTGATTGCAGGTGGAACGGGAAGACGAAGGGGCCGCGGGTGACCGACCAGGGGGCGACGCAGGACGGGACTCGGTTCCCGCCGGGAGCGCAGATCCTTGTACGGGACGAGGAGTGGCTGGTCCGCAACACCATCACGACCGAGCATGACGGTGAGCGGATCGAAGCGGTCGGCGTGTCCGAGTTCGTCCGGGACGAGGAAGCAGTCTTCTTCAGCGGGATCGACACGGTCGAACTGCTCGACCCGGAGAAAACCCGCTTGGTCCCCGACACCTCGTCGTACTTCCGGCGCAGCCGCCTCTTCCTCGAAGCCGTTCTGCGCAAGACGCCGCTGCCGCAGTCGGAGCGGGGGCTCGCCCTCGCGGACCGCTTCCTGCTGGACCCGCTGGTCTACCAGCAGCGCCCGGCCGAGCTCGCCCTGTCCATGCGCAACCTCCGCCCCAGGGTTCTGATCGCCGACGTCGTGGGCCTCGGTAAGACGCTGGAGATCGGCCTGACCCTCGCGGAACTCATCCGCCGCGGCCGGGGCGAGCGCATCCTGGTCGTGACACCGCAGAGCATCCTGGAACAGTTCCAGCACGAACTGTGGACCCGTTTCTCGATCCCGCTCGTGCGGCTCGACTCGCTCGGCATCCAGCGCGTCCAGCGCGAGCTCCCGGCGGGGCGGAACCCGTTCACTCATTACAAGCGCGTGATCATCTCTGTGGACACGCTCAAGAACATCGGCCAGTACCGGCACCATCTGGAGCGCATCCGCTGGGACGCCGTCGTGATCGACGAGTCCCACAACCTAATCAACCCGGGCAGCCAGCGCCGCGCCCTCGCCGAGACCCTCGCCCCGCGCACCGACGCCCTGCTACTCGCCAGCGCGACCCCGCACAATGGCGACAAGCGCTCCTTCGCCGACCTGATCTCCCTGCTCGACCCGGCTGCCATCGCCGACCGCGACGACTACGACCCCGAGGCGGACCTCGGCCACCTCTACATCCGGCGCACCAAGATCAGTCCCGAGGTGCGCGACGAGATGGGCACCGAGTGGCCCGACCGAGGCCCCACGGTCTCCCTCCACTGCGCCGCCACCGAGGCGGAGGAGCGGATCTTCACCGAGCTGACCGAGTACTGGCTGCCCACCGCGCGGACGAGCACGGAGTTCGGCTCGGCCAGCGAGGACCGTACCTCCGTCGCAACCGAGCAGCTCTTCGCCTACCAGCTACTGAAGACGTTCCTGTCCTCCCACGTCGCTCTCGGCGAGACGGTCGACAAGCGCGTCACCTCACTCGCCGACCGCGTCCGTAAGGCCGGTGAGAAGGGGCTGGGGCCCGACCCGGCCATCGCTGCCGAGCAGGCGGCACTGGCCCGGCTGCGGGAGATCATCAACGGCATGGGCGACGGTACCGCCCCCGGCGACTCCGCCAAACTCGACGCGCTCGTCGGGCAGTTGAAGGAGATCGGTGTCGGTCCCCGGTCCACCACCCGGGCGGTGGTCTTCTCCGAGCGCGTCCGCACCCTCACCTGGCTCGCTCAGGTCGTCCCCGCCCGACTGGGCTTCCCGGTCGCGGCCGACGGCACGGCCAAGGCCGTGGCCGTGATGCACGGCGGCCTCAGCGACGACGAACAGGGCGACGTCCTGGAGGCGTTCGGCCTCGCCGACACCCCGGTCCGGCTGCTGTTCACCGGCGACGTCGCCTCCGAGGGCGTCAACCTGCACCGCCAGTGCCACCACCTGATCCACTACGACATCCCGTGGTCGCTGATCCGCATCGAGCAGCGCAACGGCCGTATCGACCGGTACGGGCAGAAGTACGAGCCCCAGTTCCGCGCGCTGATCCTCACCTCGGCCGTCCCCGGCGCCAAGGACGACCGCACGGTCGCGGAGAAGCTGCTCCGCCGCGAGGAGGAGGCCCACAAACTGGACGGCACCGCCGAGGCCGTGTCCGGTTTCTACCGGGCCGAGGAGGAGGAACGCCGGCTTATCAGGGAACTGGTCAAAGGCGGCACCGTCGAGGACTTCCTGGAGCCCGACCCGGCCGCCGACACCGCCCTCGCTGACCTGTTCGGTCAGGTCGACACCGTCACCGAGCAGGAACTGCCCGCACGCGCCGAGCAGATCTCCCTCTTTGAGGGGGACACGGCCGCCTTCGTCTCCACCGCTCTCGACGAGGTCTACGAAGAGCGTGCCGAGGACCTCGTCGGTCTGTCGTCCGGCACCGACGCCAAGGGCGGCGCGTACTTCTCGCTGTCCCCGGCCATGGCCCCCGACCTGCTTCACCGCCTCAAGGCCCTGCCGCCGTCCTACCTGAAGGAGCAGCGGGTCGCCGAGCGGATGCTGGTCACCTTCGACCGCGCCCTCGCGCAGCGCAAGCTCACCGAGGCCCGGGAAAGCAGCACCACGATGTGGCCGGAGGTCTCCTTCCTCACCGACATCCACCCGGTGGTGGAGTGGCTGACGGACAAGGTCCTCGTCGAGTTCGGTCGGCAGGAGGCCCCGGTCATCACCACCCCGCACGTCGACGGCCCGGTGTTCCTAGTCCAGGGCATCCACTCCAACGCCCTGGGCCGTCCCACCGTCGTGCGCTGGATGGCCGTAACCAGCCTGGGCACCGAAGGCACGCCCGAGGTGCGTCCCATGGCGGACGCGCTGCGCGACGCGAAAGTCGGCCCGAGGCTCGCCCGCACCGGCGGGCCGGCCGACCCGGCCCGTCTCCAGGCCCTCGTCCCGGCCGCCGTCGCCGCTGCCCGCGCCCACCTGGACGCCGGGCGGGCCGAGTGGGAGGAGACGATCAGCCAACCTCTCGCCACTTATCGCGATCACGTCGCCCAGTGGCGCACCGACTCGCTGCTCCCCGGCCTCTCGGGCCGCCGCGAACGCCTCGTCGAGGAGACCGCCGACGAACTGGCGCGGCTGCTGGACCAGTTGCACACCACCGGCCGCCCCCTGCTGCGCGTCCTGGCTGTCCTTGACCGCCCCGGCGCCCCAACCGCCCCCGAAGCCCAGGCGGAGAACCGAGCATGACGTACGACTCCCTCGTCAACCACGGCGACTACCTCTCGGCCCACTACCTCGCCGAGGTCCTCCCCAAAGATCTCAAGGCCAAGGACGGCCTCCTCACCCGCTGGGCCGCCTTCGAGGAGGAGGAACGCCGCCGCCACGCCGACGCCGTCGCCGAGGCAAAGCGCCAGGGCCTCGACCCCGCCACGATCCCCCCGCGCGCCCGCACGCCCCGCGAGACACTGCGCGCCCTGCACGGCCCCTACTTCGCCAGCCGCGCCGCCCTCGCCCAGGACGCGGAAGCCCTCGCCGAACCCGACGCGCCCGTCCCCGCGGGCTGGCGGAAACGCGTCACCGAACTGCACCTGGACACCCTGCGGGCCCTCGGCTACACCACCGCCCACGAGCAGACCGTCCCCGTCCGCCGCGCCGACCACGAATACAGCCTCCAGGTCGTCCACGCCGAATCCGGCCTGTATGCCGTCTCCTGCGGCTGGACCACCGAACCCGACGCCGCCCTCGACCCGGACGGCGCCGGCCGACTCCTGCACCCCGTGAAGCTGGAGGGATCGCTGGAGATCGAGGACGCCAAGGCCCTCACCGACTTCCTCTTCGCCTGCGACAGCCCGCCGCGCTACGTCCTCCTCCTCGTCGGCGGCGTCATCGTTCTCGCTGACCGTCTCGCCTGGCCCGAGGGCCGCTACCTGGCCGCCGACCTCGACGCGGCTCTCAATCGCCGGGACGACCGCCACGGGGGCGAACTCGACACCCTGGCTGCCCTGTTTGGCGCCGACTCACTGCGCGTGCCCGCCGAGGGCGGCACCGCACCGCTCGCCGCCTTCGTCGACAACTCCGGCAAGCACGCCGTCGGCGTCTCCACCGAACTGCGCGAGGGCCTGCGTCTGAGCGTCGAGTGGATCGCCAACGAGGTCCTGGAGCGCCTGCGCGAACCGGAGAACGGCGTCACCCCGGCCGATCTAGACGACCCGGCCCGCCTGGCCAAGGAACTCAGCCGGGAGTCCCTGCGCTACCTCTACCGCATCCTGTTCCTCCTCTACGCCGAGGCCAGCCCCGCGCTCGGCATCCTGCCCTCCGACTACCCGGAGTACGAGCAGGGCTACGGCCTCCAGCGCCTCGGCGACCTCGTCCTGCGCGACCTCGTCGGCGAGCGCTCCCGGCGCGGCTTCCACCTCTACGAGTCGCTGAACCTGCTCTTCGACAAGGTCGAGAACGGCCACCGCCGCTACGGCACCGAGCCGGAGGACCTGAAGGCCGAGGCCGCCGCCCGCGAGGCCGCCGAGGCGGAGCATGAGGCGGACCGGCTGCTCGCTGCCGGCACCCTCACCCGCGCCGAGCACACCGAACGCGTACGCGAGGCCGACCGCGTCCGCCGCGCCGCCGCCCGCAGCACAGGCGCGGGCCTGCGCTTCGAGGCCCTCCGCTCCGAACTGTTCACCAAGGACGCCGTCCGCCTCATCGGCGACGACCGCATCGAGAACCCGGTGTACAGGGGCGGCGAGGGCGAGAAGCGCCGCCCGTTCCTGGACACCCGGCTGCGCAACGAGACTCTGCACAAGGTGCTGCGCCGCCTGATGCTCACCCAGGGCCGGGGCAAGGAGCGCGGCGGCTTCATCTCGTACGCCCAGCTCGGCATCAACCAACTCGGCGCGGTGTACGAGGGCCTGATGTCCTACACCGGTTCCATCGCCGAGAAGAAGCTGTACGAGGTCGCCAAGGGCGGCGACCCCTCCGGTGGCAGCTGGACGATCCCCGAGGACCGCGTCCAGGACTACGACGACAGGTTCTTCGTCCACCGGACGGACCCCGAGACCGGCCGCCTGGACCGGGTCGTCCACGACGAGGGCACGTTCGTCTACCGCCTGGCCGGCCGCGACCGCCAGACCTCCGCCTCCTACTACACCCCGAAGTCCCTCACCGAGGTCACGGTCGAGCTCGCCCTCAAGCACCGGCTCGACCAGAACGGCGTCGTAACCGAGGCCCGCGAACTCCTCGACTGGAAGATCTGCGAACCCGCCCTCGGCTCGGGCGCGTTCCTCAACGAGGCCATCGACCAGGTGGCCGCCGAGTATCTGAGACGGCGTGAACACGAGCTGGGCCGCCGCGTCGACCCCGAGCTGCGGCAGATCGAGCTCCAGAAGGCCAAGGCGTACATCGCCCTGCACAACGCCTACGGCGTCGACCTTAATGCCACGGCGGTGGAACTCGCGGAGGTCTCCCTCTGGCTCAACTCCATGCACCCGGGCATGCGCGCCCCATGGTTCGGCCTGCACCTGCGGCGCGGCAACTCCCTCATCGGCGCGAGCCGGAAGGTCTACAAGGCCGATGCTCTGACGGGCGGCGGCTGGCTGGCGAAGAAGTACACCCTCCCGCCGACCGACCTGCCCTTCCGTGAGGGCCCACTGCCTGAGGGCGCCGTCCACCAGTTCCTGCTGCCCGCCATCGGCTGGGGCGCGGTCGCGGGCGAGCCGGAGGCGAAGCGACTCGCCGAGGACGAGGCCAGGGCGCTCGGAGCGTGGCGCAAGGGAGTCCAAAAGGCTCCGAAGGGACCGAAACCCTTCCAGGAGCGCGGCGAGGAGACCACCGAGGCACGGCAGAAGCGCTACGACCGGTGGCTCAAGGCCGCCGACAGGACCGAGCTGGGCCGGTTGCAGGGCGTGGCCCGGCGCGCCGAGTTCCTGTGGTCGCTCGTCGCGACCCGGCTGGAACTCTCCGAACGGGCGGTCTCCCGCCGTATCGACGTCTGGGGTGCGGACTGGCTGGAGCAGTCCTCGGAGGCGGAGGACAAACAGAAGGTCCTCGACGACCTGACCCGGCACGGCACCCCCTACTGGCGGCTGAAGACCGTCATGGACGCGTGGTGCGCGCTGTGGTTCTGGCCGCTGGACAAGGTCGCCGAACTCGACGGCACGGACCCGGTGTACGGGACGGGTGGCGGGCTGGTCGACGAGTCGTCGGTCGCCGGTCTGCTGCGCGAACCCCGAGCGGCAGCACCGGCAGAGCCGACCGGTCCGGCTCCCGGGGATCAGGTGTGGCGGGCGACCGGGCTGTTCGACGACCCGGACGGCGAGCAGGAGGAACTGGGCGCTGGCACCGGGCCCGGGCGGACCGCGCCGGGCCGCAAGTCCGTCGCCCGGCCGCCGGAGCGTACGACCGTCCCGCTCCAGAGCCTGGGCGACTGGCTGGACTTCCTGGAGAGCGTCCTCGGCAAGGCCGACATGCCCGAGAACTCTCTGCTCTCAGGCATCGAGAACCTCAAGCCCGACGAGGCACTGGAGGTGCTGGCCGACGTTGAGGACCGCCTGGAGGGCTTCCTCGGCATGCGCCCGGCCCGGCTGCTGCCGTTCCGCTACCCGTGGCTGAACACGGTCGAGGACATCGCCGGCACCACGGAGAAGGACATAAAGGCCGAGGACGGCCACGGGTTCTTCCACTGGGAGCTGCACTTCGCCCATGTGTTCCGGGGGCCGGGGGGTGGGTTCGACCTTCAAGTGGGGAATCCACCGTGGGTGCGGCCGAGGTGGGAGGAGAACCCGGTCCTCGCCGAGCACGACCCGTGGTTCATGCTCACCGAGAAGCCGACCAAGGCGGAACGCACGCGGCGGCGCGAAGAACTGCTGAAGCGGCCCCTCGCCCGCGCGTACCTGCTCGCCGAACTCGCCTCGACGAGCGGCATGGGCGAGATGCTGGGCTCAGGGCCGGTGTACCCCCTGCTCGCGGGAACCCAGCCGGATCTGTACCGGGCCTTCATGTGCCAGACCTGGCAGCACACGGCGAACAATGGCACCGTGGGCCTCGTCCACCCGGACTCCCACTTCAGCGGGGACAAGGAAGGACGGTTGCGGGAGGCCGCATACAGCAGGCTGCGGGTGCACGGGGACTTCGTGAACGCGGGCAACCGCTTCTTCCCGCCGCCTGTCGGCCGGTCCAGCCACTTCGGCGTGCACGTCTACGGGCAGGCGGGCGAAATCGGCTTCGACCACCTCTCCTGGCTCTTCTCCGTGGACGCGCTGCGCCTGTCGGCCGACGATGACGGCACGGCTCCCGACCCAGGGGTCCGTTACGGCGACAGCTGGGACGAACGCCCGCACCGGAAGCGAATCGTCCGCGTGGACGAGGACACACTCGCCCGCTGGCAGAAACTCACCGGCGACGAGACCCAGCCCGTACGCCAGGCCCGGCTGCTGTCACCGGTGAGTACGGCGGAGGCCCAGGCGATCGAGGCACTGGCGGATTACTCGCTGCGGCTGGGTGAGTACGACCCGCAGATCTCCCGCGGTTATGGCGAGAGCGAGGCTAAGGCGGAGGACCTCATCGACTACAACACCCCGGACGACACGGGTGTGATCCAGCGCCCAGCTTCCTGGCGTGAGGTGATCCTCAAAGGCCCGCAGATCGGCCTGGCCAATCCCATGTTCAAGCAGCCGAGCCAGGGAGCTGGGGAGGTTCTGGGTCTCAACCCGCTGACGCTTGCGGACGACGCCGTGCCTGAGTCGGAGTACAAGTATGTCGCGAAACCCGAGGTGTACCGGGCTCGGCAGGAGGTATGGAGCGACGGCAGATCCTTGGACCAGCTCAAGGCGTCCGAACGGGAGGTGACCCGCGCACGGAGGGCTGCGGCGGGGCGGTTCGGGGTGGAGCTGGCCGAGGTTACCGAGGAGCAGGTGGACGGGGAACTGCTGGGGCGGTTGCGGAGGCCGTATACAGAGTTCTACCGATTGGCGTGGCGCGAAATGATCGCACCTGACACGGAGCGCAGCCTCTACACGGCGCTGATCCCCCCCGGTGTGGCGCACATTCTCACCGTGCAGAGCGCAATGGTAGGCAGTACTCGCCTCACTGCCTTGACTGCCGGTTTCTGGAGCGGTTTGCCTGTTGACTACCTGCTCCGGACGACAGGTATCGGTCACCTGCAGAAGGCGCCTGCCCGTCGAATGCCTGCGCCCCAGGCGGAGCATCCTCTCGCTGCCGCTCTGCTCCTCCGCACACTCCGCCTCAACTGCCTCACCAGCGCCTACGCAGATCTCTGGGAGGAGTTGTACGACCCCACCTGGCCCGCCTACGAACCGTGGGCACGCGACTGGCCGAACCTCCAGCCGCTGCACACCGTCGGCCCGGAGTGGACCCGGGACACCCCGCTGCGGACCGAACGGTCGCGGCGTGCGGCTCTCGTGGAGATCGACGCGCTGGTCGCCGTCTGGCTAGGAGTGAGCGCTGACGCCCTCGTGGCCATGTACAAGTCCCGGTTCCCGATCATGCAGGACTTCGACGCCGTGACGTGGTTCGACGCCAACGAACGCAAGATCGCGGGGAACCGCTACACCTACGGCTTCGGCCAGACCAAGGACCACTACGACCACCTCCTCGCCTACCAGAAGAAGGAGCGCCCCGAGCCCCCCGAGGGCTACACCGCACCCTTCTACAAGGCCAAGCGCGAGGAGGAAATGCGCGAGGCACACGCCCACTTCACCGCGAGGCTCAAGAAGGCCCAGGACAAGGGCAATGAGTGAACGACAACGCCCCGTGCAGGACGCATCCGGCACGGGGCGGGGCGGGAAGGTCAGCCCTGGGCGGCGTAGTTGACGAAGTCGTTCCACGCGGTGGGGGAGAGGGCGAGTTCGGGGCCCTGCCGGTTCTTGGAGTCCCGGACGTGGGTGGCCTGAGTGCACTGCGCCACCTCGACGCAGTCGTCACCGTCGGAACCGCTGTAGCTGCTCTTGAACCAGACCCGTTCGTCGATGCTGCTCATCGCGCTCCTCGAAGTTGCTACAGCAGGCTCCTGGAATCCTCGGAGGTGAGAGCCTGTGAACGCAGTTTTGCATACCGCTGGAGCATGATGCTGACCTCTTTCGGGTCCGTGATCAGCATCCCGCCACGCTGGCCCTCCGCGTAGCCGAACCACTTGTTGTCCTGCGACTCCAGGAGCCTCAACGGGCCGTCGAACCCGGCGTGTTCCGGCTGGTACCGTGGCATGATCTGCAACTCGACGTTGAACTGCGAGGACCGCTCCAAGAGGCTGTCGAGCTGCTCCCGCATCACGTCGGGGCCGCCGGTGCCCCGCTCGATGAGAGCCTGCTCGATGATGAAGCTGAACGCGATCGGCGGCCTGCGGTCGAACAGTTGCTGGCGTTCCAGCCGAGCCGCGACCTGCTTGGTCACCTGCTCCTCGTCCTTCACGGGCGGGACGCTCTCCGTCACCGCCCGCGCGTACGCCTCCGTCTGCAACAGGCCCGGAATCACCCGGCAGTCATAGGTCCACAGGGTCACCGCCTGGGCCTCCAGCCGAGCCCACTGCCGGAACCAACTCGCCAGCCCCGCCTGCCGCGTAAGATGCGGCGCGGCTTGCCGCAGAGCACCGGTGTTGCCCGTCGCCGCCTCCCCACGCTCCACGAAGTCGCGGTCTGGCATGCGGCGCCCCAGCTCGACCGAGGCCACCGTGTGCTTCGAGAAGCGGACCAGGTCGGCGAACTCCTCGCGACTGAGGCCCGCGTGTTCCCGTAATGCCTGGACCACGGCGCCGAAGGTGCGCAAACTGTCCGAGACCCCGGGCTCGCCGCAGCTTCCCGCGCCCGCCCCGCCGTCCGTGTTCTCGTAGGCCACCACAGGCCACCTCCCGCGCACCGGTCACGCCGTACCGCTTCTGACTCGCTCCCATGGTCACGCTCAGCGACATGTACTGTCCACTCTGTGTGTGCGTACGCTGACCCGGAGTACGCAGGGCGTCCCTGGTGAAGCGCCCCGAACCGCCGCCAGATTGGGCGCATGACGCCACCGTCCCCCACAACCCGCCGGGAGCCCGTCACCGTACGTGTGTTCGCCCAGCGGTTCAGCTCCACCCCACGCGGAGCCCGCCTCGCCCGTCGCCTCGCGCTGCACCAACTCGACGCCTGGGGCGTTCCGTACGGCAGCGAGGCGTCCGACACCGTCGCGCTGCTCGTCGCGGAGCTCGCGGCCAACGCCGTCACGCACGGCCGTGTCCCCGGCCGGGACTTCGAGGTCGCCGTCCAGTTCCTCGGCCGGACCCTGCGTATCGAGGTCTCCGACACCCGGGGCGAGCGCCGGCCGCCAGCACCCGGCGCGGCCCGCACCGCGCCCCCGCCGCTCGCTGAGACCGGCCGGGGCCTCCTGCTCGTGGAAGCCCTCGCCGACCGGTGGGAGGTCATGGACCGCCTCCCCGTCGGCAAGACGGTCGTCGCCGAACTGGATCTGCCGGGCTGAACCGGCCCGGACCGTCGCGCTGACATGCCGTAAGGCCCGTCATAGGCTTGGCCGGGAACGGCATCGAGCGGCGGCGGAGGGCGGCGGGGACCATGACGGACCTGGAGGACAGCGCCGACGGCCGGGGTGCCGGACGAAACCGGGAGGCAGGAGCCCGGGGGTACGCCGTGGCGGGGGACGTCGACGACCCGGACGCGCTCCTCCTGCCGCTGGGGGCGCCACTCGAAATCGGGTCCGACGGCCGGCCGACCGGCGTGGAGCTGGAGCTCCCGGACGACGAGGAGGAGGACGGCGGGGACTTCGGTGACTCCGACGGCGGCTTCGCCCTGTTCCGGCCCGACAGCATCAGGATCCAGACGGAGAGCACCACGGTCGACCTGCTGCTGTCCCGGCTGAGGGAGGGCATGATCGACCTCGCGCCGGACTTCCAGCGCAGGGCCGGGATCTGGAGCGACCGCGCGCAGAGCCGTCTGATCGAGTCGCTGCTGCTCCGCATCCCGATCTCCACCGTCTACATGGCCCAGGACGACGAGGACAAGTGGGCCGTGGTGGACGGCGTCCAGCGGCTCACCGCCATCGCGCGGTTCATGGAGCCGGGGCTCACCGGCCTCCGTCCGCTGGTTCTGAGGGGCCTGGACTACCTGCGGGACTTCAACGGCAGCTCGTACCAGAACCTGACCGGGCGGCTGAAGATCCGGCTGCGCGAGACCCAGCTCACCGTGCACGTTCTGCAGCATGGCACCCCGGAGGCCGTCAAGTACAACGTGTTCTCCCGGATCAACACCGGCGGCACGCCTCTGACGCCGCAGGAGCTGCGGCACGCGCTGGTGCGGGGGCCGGTCCGGGCGTTCCTCGCCGACCTGGCCAAGGATCCGGCGTTCGGCGAGGCCACTCGGTGGAGCGTGTCCGACGAACGGATGGCCGACCGGGAGATGGTGCTCCGCTTCCTCGCCTTCCGCCTGAGCAATCCGGCCAGGCACGAGGAGAAGGACTTCGACAAGTTCCTCATCGACGCGATGTACAAGGTCAACGCGCTCACCGACGAGCGCCGCGAACAGCTGGCACGGGAGTTCCGGGTGGCCATGCGGTGCGCGCGCGACCTGTTCCTCGACCACGCCTTCCGTAAGTGGCACGGAGGGAAGCGGAGTTCACCCGCCATCAACAAGGCACTGTTCGAGACGATCTCCGTCCAACTCGCGCTTCTCGATGATCAGGAGCGGGCCAGGCTGGTAGCGTCTCGGGAGAAGGTGATCGCCGGGTTCGTCCAGCTCATGGGCGACTGGGACTTCGACCGGTCGATCTCCGTGGGCACCGGGGGCCCGACGAAGATCCGCACCAGATTCAATGCATTGGCAAGACTGTTCCGAGGGGTGGCAGAACAGTGATCGACCGTCTGACCCTGCACAACTTCAAGGCGTTCCAGGACGCCTCACTGCCTCTGGGCCCCCTCACCCTCCTCACCGGACTCAACTCGTCCGGCAAGAGCAGTGTCCTGCAGTCGATCGCCCTGCTGCGCCAGTCGTACGAGGCGGGCGACCTCGACGTCTCCCACCTCCTGCCCGAGGCGCGACGAAGCGGATTCCAGGGCGGTGTCGGCAATCAGGGCTTCCTGCTCAACGGCGACCTCGTCGGCCTCGGCACCGGAGAGGACGTCCTGCACGAGGACTTCACGGAGGATGAGCCCCTGATCGGACTCGGCGTGGACGAGGGGCCGTACCACTACGGCTGGACCGTCGCCTACGAGGCCGAGCAGAACCTGCTGCCCCTGCGGGACGTGGAGTCGCCGCTCACCTCGGAGGGAGCCGCCGCGCCCACCGGACCTGAGGCCGTGACTCCTTCGTTCCTCACCGCCCCCTTTCAGTACCTGCACGCCGACCGGATCTCGCCCGCCGAGTTCTACCCGCGCGACCACCAGGCTGTCGTCGGCCGCGGCTTCCTCGGCGTACGCGGCGAACACACCGTCAACTTCCTGCGCATCCATGCCGGCGGCGCAGTCCCGGCGGGCCCGTTGCGCCACCCGCGCGCCGAGTCGGACCTGCTGCGCGACCAGGCCGCCGCCTGGATGGGCGATCTCTGCCCCGGCGTGGACATCCAGGCGGACGCGATCAAGGGCGCCGACGCGGTGAGCCTCTCGTATGGGTTCCAGGGCACCCTCGGTCCCACGAGGCGCCGCCGTCCCAGCAACGTCGGATTCGGCCTCACCTACGTCCTGCCGATCGTGGTCGCCTGCCTCACCGCCCGGCCCGGCTCCCTGGTCCTCCTGGAGAACCCCGAGGCACACCTCCACCCGATGGGGCAGACCCGGATGGCGGAGCTGGCCGCCGCGACCGCCGCGCAGGGCGCCCAGGTGATCATGGAGACGCACAGCGACCATGTCATCAACGGCGTGCGGCTCGCGGTCAAGCAGGGACGCATCGCCCCCGGCCAGACGGTGTTCCACTACTTCCGTGGCAACGGCTCCGGTGCGCAGTTCGTCAGCCCGCGGATCGACTCGGACGGCATGCTCGACCAGTGGCCCGCCGGCTTCTTCGACGAGTTGGAGAACACGCTCGACCAGCTCATCGGCTGACAGCCGCCCGGGGAGGGCGGGACGAGGCGCACACACCATCGCGGAGGGGGAGACGTGCCGCAGCTGTTCCTGAACGAAAAGTCCTGTGAGACGACGGCCGATCCGGAGCGGGTCAACCGCGCCACGACCGAGATGGTCAGGACCGTGCTCGCGGTGGCCAGGGATGACCGGGCGGGAACCAGGCTCTTCGCCCGTGAGCCCGTCAACGGGCTACAGCTGGCCAAAGAGCATCCCATCAGCAGGTGGATCGGTACCCCGGGCACCAAGGACCTGTGGCAGCGACTGGCGATCCTTGAGACCAAGTGGCCTCACCGGGCGGCCTATCCCGATGGGGAGACCCACTCCGACGTCGAGTACCGGTACGAGGGGGAAGCGGTCGACGGACTCGGGGCGGCGCACCTTTCCGGCGGCCTTGCCATCTCCCTGCCGATCGAGCCACGCTGGGACGCGGAACGGCTCACGCTCGTCCGTGAGGAACTCCTGGACGACGAGGACGGTGGCTCCGCACTCACCGATGTCGAGGTGAAGCACGCCGCCAGGCGGGAGCACCTGGACACCCATAGGTCGTGGATCCAGCGCGGAGCGAACTCCGCCCGGCAGAAGGCCGTCGAAGGCCTGCGCTCCGGCACCGAACTATGGGGCCTGAAGTCGGACCTCTTCCCGCTCCTCCAGTTCACCCGGCTCTCCGAGCAGCACTTCGCTGCACTTCCCGAGGTGTGGGTGCGGCCGGTGGGCGAGCGGCTCGGAGAACTCCAGGACGCCGTCAGCGACTGGGACCCGCAACAGCAGCCCATCTCGCCCCAGTGGCGTTCCTACGTCCGCACCGAGTTCGAGTCCCGCCGGCGTCTGTGCAAGTTCATCGACGACGACGGCGAGGAATATTTGTTCGACTGGCACTGTGACTTCCTGCCGTCGCCGGGCCGGATGCACTTCCGGCTGCTCCACGAGCAGCGCACCCTGCGCATCGCGTACGTCGGACGGAAACTCGGCAGGTGATCCGGGCCGGAGCCGGACGGCCGCTCCCGTTACCGTAGACCGGTGATCGGCCGTCCCCCGGCCCCACCAGCACAAAGGAGGACCGCGCGTGCGTCCCACCCTCGCCGCCGACCAGGTACGGGACAGTCTGAGCCAGTACCTCGCGACGACGTACGCGCTGGCCGACGAGAGCACGCGCCGGGCCCTGGAGAACTTCCTCGGCGACCCCGAGGACGGCATTTTCCGCGGGCCCTACCTCCGCGTCCGCACACCGTTTCGGCCCGCCGACGGCACGGGCTGGAAGCGGCACCTGACCTGGTATCCCGATCTGACCCCGTACCGGCACCAGGAGCAGGCCTGGGAACGGCTGTCCACGCTGCACGGCCCGGCGCGGCCCACCCTCGTCACCACCGGCACCGGCTCCGGGAAGACCGAGTCCTTCCTGATCCCGCTGCTCGACCACTGCTACCGCGCACGTCAGGCCGGCCGGGACGGCGTCAAGGCGATCCTGCTCTACCCCATGAACGCCCTCGCCACCGACCAGGCCCACCGCATCGGCGAGCGGCTCGGCGACCCCAAGGACACCCGGCTACGGGACGCGGGCGTACGGGCCGCCCTCTACATCGGCGACACACCGTCGCAGGAGTTCAAGCAGGCCAACCCGACGATCACCGTCGACCGGGACGAGATCCGGCGCACCGTACCGGACATCCTGATCACCAACTACAAGATGCTCGACCTGCTCCTCCAGCGGCCCGAGGACCGGCGGCTGTGGCAGGACCCGGCGCTCGCGTACGTCGTCCTCGACGAGTTCCACACCTACGACGGCGCCCAGGGCACGGATGTCGCGATGCTGCTGCGCCGCCTGGGGTCGGTCACCGGGCTCGCCGAACCCGGCCGTCCGCTGGGGCCGGTCTGTCCCGTCGCCACCTCTGCCACCCTCGGCGAGAACGGCGTCGGCAACGGCCGGGTGGGAATGAGGGAAGTCGCCGAGCAGGTCTTCGGCGTACCGTTCCCGCCCGACGCGGTCGTGGGTGAGGACCGGCGCTCCGCCAAGGACTTCACCGGCGAGAGCGACTTCAGCCTGCCGTTCCCCTCGCCCGAGGAGGTCGACGCTCTCGGCGACCCCACCCGTGACGCGGGTGCCATGGACGACCTCGTGGCCAGGTTCACCCGCCTGAGCGGACCGACTCCCGAGGAACTCGGGGCCGTGCTGCGCCGCCACCGGCTGACCGCGGCCGTCCTGGAGATCCTCGACGGCACCCCGAAGACCCTCGCCGAGATCACCGAGGTACTGCCCCGCTACGCCTACCACTGGGGCGTGGCCGTGCAGCAGCGCCCGCGTCTCGCGGCCCGCGCCCTCGCCCGCTACCTCGCCCTCCTGTCGTACGCGCGCGACCCGGAGCACCCCGGACGGCCATTGCTGTCCATCGAGATCCACCACTGGGTGCGCT
This sequence comes from Streptomyces sp. SAI-135, assembly GCF_029893805.1. Classification (NCBI taxonomy): domain Bacteria; kingdom Bacillati; phylum Actinomycetota; class Actinomycetes; order Kitasatosporales; family Streptomycetaceae; genus Streptomyces; species Streptomyces sp. SAI-135. Next base: position 2,910,916 of record NZ_JARXYP010000002.1, on the reverse strand, counting down.
CCGTTTCCCGCGTGCTGCGCGGCATCGGCGTGGCGCGCGCCGAGTTCCGCTGGGACGACGAACGCGTGACCTCCCGCGGAGCCCTGACCCACAAGGACCCGGGTCCGGCCGCCCGGCGCTCCCCGTACGACGGGGAGGAGCCCGCCGTACCGCTCGACGCCGCCGAGCAGGCCGCCGTACCCGCCGACGACAGCGCACCGCCGCCCGCCGAGGTCTTCCTGCCGGCCGTGTTCTGTCGCGAGTGCGGACGCTCCGGCTGGGCCGCATACTCACCGGAGGTCGACCCCGCCGAACTCGACCTGAACGCCACGAAGATCCGCCGCGCCTCGGTCGGGCGTGACAAACGCCGGGTGCGCAACATGATCGCCGCGACCCCGCGGGAGGTGCACCAGGCGGCCTACGGGGCCGGACCCGAACGCCGACGCGGCGGATCCACCGTTATGGTCCTGGAAGGCAGCGGTGGACGGCTGCGGCCCCTGTCGCCCGAGACTGACTTCACCGATGCGGAGGGTCCGGGTGGCGCGGACGGGCCGCGGCGACCACGGGCCCTGCATAACGCCGCGTTTGTCCACGCCGACCTCGCGGGCGACGGGGCCGCCGAACGCGACCAGTGTCCCGCCTGCCACACCGCCAACTCCATCCGCTACCTCGGCACCGGCCTCGCCGCGCTCGCCGCCGCCGCCATCACCCAGCTCTTCACCGGTGGCGAACTCGACAGGAACCTCAAGGAGAACAAGACCCTCCTCTTCAACGACTCCGTCCAGGATGCCGCCCACCGCGCCGGATACGTCGCCAGCCGCTCCTATACGTTCTCGCTGCGCGCGCTCCTCGCCAGCCGCATCGACGAGAACGAACCGATTACCCTGAACGACCTGGCCGCCGACCTGATAGAGGACGTCGTCGACAGCAAGGCCGTGCAGGCCGCCGTCATCCCGCCGGACCTGCACCCGGTGCGCGGCGTGGACACGCTGCTGTCCGGGCGCAGCCGTGGCTCCAGGCCCACGTGGGAACTGATCGCGCAGCGCCTGGCGTTCGCCACCGTCATGGAGTTCGGCCTGCGATCCCGGCAGGGCCGCACCCTGGAAATCACCCGCACCGTCGCCGCCGACGTGCCCCTAACGGACCCCGATGCCGTGGCGGACCTCGTACGGGAGCTCCTGCTCACCACACCCGGAGAGATCGCGTTCGCGGACGGATCGGTCCCCGGGCCCGACCAGTACATCGGATTCGTGCGCGGTCTGCTGGAACGCATGCGCATCCGGGGTGCCGTCCGGCACGCCTGGCTGGACCCCTGGCTGGACCAGGCCGGTGTGCGCCGATGGGCGATCTGGGGCGGGCGCGAAACCGGGATGCCCGCCTTCCCCCGGGGCGTGTCTGCGCCCGCCTTCCTGCTCGGCACCCCCAAACAGGGCAGCGAAGACTTCGACGTACTCACCGGCCGCCTCGGCTGGTACCAGGACTGGGCTGTACGCTCCCTCGGCCTGCGACCGGACACGGCCGGCGCCTTCCTGCCCCGGCTGCTGCCCGCGCTCGCCGACCTGGGCGTCGTCTCCGTACGCACCGCGCTCGACGGCGCCACCCGCGTCTACGGACTCCAGCCCGGCCACATCCAGGTCCGCAAACTCGCCGACGACACCCTTCCCGACGCCACCGCGCACTGTCCGCAGTGCTTCTGGGAACAGACCGTCCACCCCGAGCTCGCCGACCAGTGGCACGGCCTGCCCTGCCCCCGCTACCGCTGCGACGGCATCCTGAGGACCGGCCGTGACCTGGACAGCGGACTGCGCCAGCGGGACTTCACCGACGACTTCTACCGGCGCATGTACCGTGAGGCCGGCGTCTTCACCATCAACACCGCCGAGCACACGGGCGCCCTCAGCCGCGCCCGGCGCGAAGCGGTGGAGAAGGCCTTCCGTGACGGCGTCGATGTCCACTACGCTAACCCGCAGGTGCTGTCCTGCACCCCCACCCTCGAACTCGGCATCGACATCGGCGACCTCTCGGTCGTCGTTCTCGCCTCCCTGCCCAAGGGCCCCGCCAACTACATCCAGCGCGTCGGACGGGCGGGCCGCGCCACCGGCAACGCGTACCTGCTGACCATGGTCGACCGGGGCCCGCGGGACCGCTACTACCTGGAAGAACCCCGGCTCATGATCGCCGGGGACGTCCTGCCACCCGGCTGCTACCTGTCCGCCGCCGAGATCCTGCGCCGCCAGTATCTGGCCCACCTCCTCGACCTCGCGGGCGCCGGACGGCTCACCGCTCCCGACGGGACGCCCCTGCGGCCACTGCCGGCACGCGCTACCGAACTGTTCGGAACCTCGGCCTGGCAGGCCGAGTTCACCGAAGCCGCCCTCGCCGACGGCCCCCGGCTCGTACACGACTTCCTGGACCTTTTCCCGGCGTATGACGAGACCCGCGGCACCGGCGTCGACCCACAGGCCCGCGCGGCCCTCGTCACCTACGCCACCGACCCGGGCGAGGACGGACTCGGCGGTGCCCTGGACTCGGCGCGCCGACGCTGGGAGGACCGCCGCGCCGAACTCCAGCGCCGGACCGAGGCCATCGACCGGGCGCACGGACTGCTCGTCGCCGGCGACCCCAACCACGAACGGCAGGGCCGTGAACTTCGTGCCGAACGCCGGGACGTGGCACGCGTCGCCCGCGACATCGCCCGTACCACCGCGCACGGCGCGCTCGTCGATCTCGGTCTGCTGCCCAACTACAGCCTGATCGACTCCGCCACCGAACTCGAAGCCACTCTCACCTGGACCGAGAAGACCGCCGACGGCCGGCGCGAGAACCACAACAAGACCATCCCCCACCGTCGTCCCGCCCGTCTCGCCCTCACCGAGTTCGCGCCCGGCAACCACTACTACGCGCAGGGCTACAAGCACCGCGTCACCGGACTGGACATCGGCAGCCCCGGCCGCCCGGCCTGGCTCTGGTGGCGGATCTGCCCCGACTGCGGCCACGTCCGCACCCACCGGGCCGAACAGGACACCTCACTCTGCCCCCGCTGCCGCTCCGCGGCCATCGGAGACGTCGGCTGCCTGCACAAGGTGCTCGTACCGCGCCGCGTCACCTCCCGCGACGAACGCGATGATGTCCGCGTACGCGACGACAGCGATGAACGAGAGCGACGGCACTACACCGTCGTCCCCGCCGTCGACATCGACGCCCGCGATGTCGAACAGGCCTGGAAACACAAACACGTCACCTTCGGCTGGGAGTTCACGCGCCAGGCGCACATCCGCCACATCAACGTCGGTGCCACCCGGGTGGACGGCGGCACCGACACGGCCTTCGCTGGACGGGAGATCCGCCTCAACCCCTTCTGGGTGTGTGACGCGTGCGGCTTCGCCGACCCGGACGGCGGACCCGCCGCGCACGACGCGGGCGACACGTCCGCGACCGCCAAATACCACCGGCCCTGGTGCCCCAGGCGGCGCGCCGATGCCGCCATGGCCCGACGGGGCGAACGGATCCTGCTCGCCCACGAACTACGCACCGACGCCCTGCGCATCCTCATCCCCGCCGTCACCGCGTACACCCAGGAACGCCTCGCGTCCTTCAGGGCGCTGCTGCTGGCCGGTATCGCCCGCAGCTACGGCGGCGACCCCGACCACCTCGCCGTCGTCACCGACTCCATGCCCGACGAGGGCGGCGAGGCCGCGCACCGCCGCCATTTCCTCGTGCTGTACGACACCCTCCCCGGCGGCACCGGGTATCTGCACCGCCTCGCTGGCCGGGACGGACTCAAGGGCGTCCTGGAGGCCGCGCGCGAGGTCGTCGAGACCTGCGTGTGCGTGACGCAGGGCCGGACTGCCTGCCACCGCTGCCTGCTGCGGCACGTCACCAACAGCGAGTACGAACTCGTCTCCCGCGAGCACGCCCTGAACATGCTGGGAGACCTGTTCGGCCGGACCGCCGACGGGTGGAGCGTCGAACCGGTCGCCACCACGCGGGACATCACCCTGGTCCACCAGGTGGAGAGCGAACTGGAGGCCCTCTTCCGGCGCGGGCTGCTGGAGTGGGCCGAGCAGGTGGACGACGTCAGCGTCCGCACCGCGCTCACCGCCGACGGCACCAGGGACATCACCCTGCGTTTCACCGCACCCGACGGAACCGTCCGCGGCTGGCGGATGGAGACCCAGATCCCGCTCGGCTTCACCCGGCCGGACGTGGTCTTCCGCAGCACCGAGAATGACCGCCGCGTCGCCGTCTACCTCGACGGGTACCGCTACCACGCGAGTCCCGGGCACCTCACCGCCGAGGAGGACACGGCCAAGCGAACCCGGCTGCGCACGGAGGGCTGGCAGGTCTTCCAGCTCACCTGGGACGACGTGCGGGCCTGGACCGGGCAGGCCAGACCGCCCGCCGACCCCGCGTGGAAGCCGTACCCGAACACGGCGCAGAAGGCGGCCATGGACGTCCACCGACGCATGCACGCCGGAGACACCCGCGACCTGCCACGCCTGATGTGGGCCAACCCGGTGGACACACTGATCGGCTACCTCACCGACCCCGACCCCGGCCTGTGGCGGCGGCGCACCCAGAGCACGCTCGCCGGCTTCGCCGCCGTGTCGGCGACCAGCAGGGCTCTGGCCGACGGCGAGGACATCGCACGCAGGATCGGCGAGGCCCTGCACGGGCGGCGGCTCGCCGGGGGACACGGCGCCGTCCAGGTCATGGCGACCCGGGACACGTCGGGATGCCCGCTCACCATCGTGCTCGACCTGCGCCGGGGACAGACCGGGGCGGTCTGGACGGCGCTGACCGTACTCGAGGACGACACGGACACGGCCGCGGCGGACGAGGCCGCCCATCGCAGGCGCTGGCAGGCGTGGCTGTACTGGAGCAACCTGCTCCAGTTCCTCGACGCGGGCGACGGGGACGGAGTTCAGCTCACGACGGGCATGCTGCCCGGATTCGACCCGGTCGAGCTGGCGGTCACCGGGGGAGCCGGATGGCTCACCTCGCAGCGCTGGGCGCACGAAGCGGCGGCGGACGGACCAGTGCCGGAAACGGGCCGAGCGTGCGCCGCCGAGCAGGCCCGCGCGGCTGTACGCGATCCGGCCTGGGACGAGGTCATCGAGTTCCTCGTCGACGATCCCGGGCTGTCTGCACTCGCCCGGTCGCTCGCCGACCGGGGCCTGCCTGCGCCGGAGGCCGGCTACGAGCTGGGAGCAGCTGCCTGGCCCGCCGAACTCGCCTGGCCCGCTTCGCGCGTCGGTGTCGTCCTCGCTCATCGTCCGGACCCGGAGACCGGACGGGACATCGACGCCGAACAACGAGACCGGGCCTACCGGGAGGCGGGTTGGCAGGTCCGTACCGCGACGGAATGGGACGCCGACGAACTCGCCCGGCTGGTCAACGGCGACGCACCGGGGGCGACGAACGAGCACGAGGAGAACGAGCGATGACGGTCACCGGCACGCCGAGGACGGGCGTGACCCTGCGCCTGCTCGACAAGGCCGATAAGGAAATCGTCAAACTGGACCGCGCGGTCCTCGGGGCGTTCTACAAGTTCCAGCACGACTTCCGCCGCAACCCCGATGCTCCCGGGTTCCAGCTCAAGCAGTTGGAAGGCCACGACCGGCTCTGGTCGGCGCGCGTCAACCGGGAGTGGCGGGCCCTGATGATCCGCCTCGGCGGCGACGACTGGCTGCTCGTCTCGGTCAAGCACCGCAGCCACGTCCACCAGAACCTGGACCGGTTCAACTACGGCATCAACCACATCACCGGCGCCATCGAGTACGTCGACCTCCAGGTCGTCGAGGAGGGCGCGCTCCGCCGTGAAATCCCGCCGGAGCGGGTGGACATGCCGGGGCTCTCGGGCGTACCGGAGCCAGCGGATGAACCCCTCTTCGCCGCGTACACCGACGAGCAGCTCGCGGACCTCGGCGTCGCCGGGCCGCTCATCCCGCTCGTCCGGAAGCTCACCACGGACGACGAACTTCTCGGTCTCGCCGAGTACGCCCCCCGCCACACCGGGGAAGTCCTCCTCCGGCTGCGCGACGGCGTCCCGTACCAGGAGGTAATGGAACAGGTCACCGCGCCCGTCGCCGTGACCGAGCCGGAGAAGAACCTCGACACCGACGACTGGCAGGCGGCGCTCGACCGCTCCCAGACCGTGGTGATCACCGACGACGAGTCACTGCAGAGCATCCTGGAGGAGGGCGACTTCGGACGCTGGAAGGTCTTCCTGCACCCCACCCAGGAGAAGCTGGTCCACCGGCACTACAACGGCCCCGCGAGGGTCGGCGGCGGCCCGGGGACGGGCAAGACGATCGTCGCCCTCCACCGCGTGTGCCATCTGGTGCGACAGCTCCCGCCCGGCCGCACCAGGCCCGTCCTGCTCACCACGTTCAACCGGAACCTCGCCGCGGACCTGCGGTCCCGGCTGCTCTCCCTCGGTGGCCCCGAGGTGCTGGCCCGCGTCGACATCACCCATGTCGACCAGCTCGCCACCCGCATCGTCAGCGAGGCCGACCCGGGCAACGCGAAGCGGCGGATCGACGACACGGCCGCGCTGCGCGAGTGGCGGGCGCTGCTGGTGGAGGCCGGGGAGACCCGCTGGAGCGCCGAGTTCCTCAGCGACGAGTGGAACCAGGTGATCCTCGGCCAGGCGGTGACGTCCAGGAGCGAGTACTTCACCGTCCGGCGGGCCGGGCGGGGCCGCAGCGTCACCCGCGGCGAACGCGCCGGCATCTGGCAGCTCGCCGAACGCTTCACCCAACGTCTGGAGACCAGCGGACTGGAGACACACCGCCAGGTCGCGGAGCGCGCCGCACGGCTGGAGGCCGCCCGCCGGGCCAGGGTCGACCGGCTGTCGGAGGAACGCGAGGAACGCAGCGGTCTTGAGAACCGCCACGTCGAGGCCGGCTCCGGTGCCCGGCTGAACCACCGCTACCGGCACATCGTGGTCGACGAGGCCCAGGACCTCAGCCCCGCCCACTGGAAGATGCTGCGCGCCATGGCGCCCGCCGCACCCGACGACATCTTCCTGGTCGGCGACACTCACCAGCGGATCTACGACAACCAGGTCACCCTCGGCAGCCTGGGTGTCCACATCCGCGGCCGCTCCTCCCGACTGACCCTCAGCTACCGCACGACCCGGGAGATCCTCCGGGCCGCCGTCCGGGTCCTGGACGACGCCGACTACGACGACCTTGACGGCGACGTCGACACACTCGCCGGATACCGCTCGGTCCTCCACGGCCGGCCCCCGTCACTGCGCGGCGCCCGGAGCTGGGACGAGGAGATGGACCTCGTCGTGGAGCAACTGCGGGCCTGGCACGACGTCCCCCGCGAGTCCACGGCCATCTGCGTCCCGACCAACGACATGGTCACCCAACTCGCCGGCCGCCTCGCCCACCGCGGCATCACGCCGACGGAAATCACACCGGACGGGCCGCGCGGCGACCAGGGCGTCCACATCGGCACTATGTACCGCTTCAAGGGACTGGAGTACCGCTGCTTGATCATCGCCGGGGTGGCCGAGGGGCTCGTTCCCCGCGCTTCCGTGGACGCGTGGGAACACACGGATCCGAGCCGTCATCAGCGAGAGCTGCACCGCGCGCGCTCGCTGCTCTTCGTCGCGGCGACCCGTCCCCGTGACGCACTCGCCATCACCTGGCACGGTGAACCGAGCCGCTTCCTGGCGCCGTTGCTTCCGATCGGGTGAGGAGAAGTAGCCCCTCATCACAGGATGACCAGGCGGGGCATGGAGTGGCTGTCGGCGGCAGCGGATAACCCGACTGAGTGCCGACAGGTTTGGGCGGATGACCCGCGGATGCCCTGCCTCCTGCCGACCGGCCGCTTCTTCGATGTGGCGAGCATGGAACAGCGCCTCGGAATGGAGATGTTCGACCGCGTCCAGCGCAGCGGGATGCCGATGGGACCTTCGGTCATCGACCGCAAGGCGCAGCGAGTCGGATTTTTCCTGGGCTCGCAGAGCCGGGAGACCTTCACGTACTACCTCGACCGTGAAACCTCCGCTCCGCCTTCTTACCGCTACCTCAGCGATGGTTCAGCCGTCGTCGTGCCCGGCCCGCATTCCGCTTTGTCCGAAGACCGCTACCAGTGGCTCCGGGCACCGACGCGCCGGCCGGAGACCAATCCGCTGCGGCCGGTGGCTCTCGCTACTGCGCTGGTCGCCTCCGCGTAGCTCTTGGCGAGGATCGACCCCTTCGACGAGCAGTACCCGACTCCCTACGCGGCGGTTCCTGCGCTCCCCGAGCAGACGACCACCGATGCCGGATGAGCCGACCGTCGGGCGCGGCGGTGCCGTGTGGTCACCTCTCGACAGCAACGGCTGGTACGCGGCTCGAAACGCCACCACCGCATTGCGGGACGTCCTCGTGCGCGCCGGCCTGGAGAAGGACTTCCCCTACCTGCGTGCGGACTGGTACTTCGCCGCTGGAGGACAATCGTCAGGGACTGCCGGTGGTTGCCGCAAGCGTGAGCTCACGTTGCGAAAATGACCAGCCTCAGGCCAGAGAGTTCGGGCATACTCATCCGTTCGCCTGCTGGCCGACCCTGCTGGACCAGGCCGGTCCTTGCCTTGAGAGGCCACTGATGCCCATTACCCACGAGCCGCTGCACCGTGCTGCCGAAGACTTGGTCATGGCGGTGCTTGCCGAGCTGGCCGAGACGGCATCCGCGCCGCAGTTCGGCCTGCAACGTGACCACCGCAGCTGGCGACGCTGCCAACAGGAGATCTTCTTGGTGGAAGAACGCGAACAGTGGCGGTGGCCGAACGAGTTCTCCTCACGGGAATGGTGGTATCGCTTCCCGGCCCACAAGGCCCTACGTGAAGTCATCCGGGATCACGAGGTGCTTCGGAGCCGGATAGACACCTTGGTCGGATACCCGTCCAGCCTCCTCCTCCGTCGGCTAGAGGACGTCGTTGTTCGGTATCTGCTGACTCCTGTGGTGGAGGCGGCCCGTGCCTATCGCTTCGACGGTGCTGCCTTCGAAGCTGCTTATGCAACTGTGGAAGCCGGGCTATTCGCTAAGACTGTGTGCCTGGTCGAGTACGTTCCCCTGCTCGGGTTCGACATGTCGCAGGCTGTGTCCGGCACTCCATTGCCTGATGGTCTTACGATACGGCCGATGACTGACGGGGAAGTGTCCGAAGCGCTGCGGGTGATGGGAATCCCCATCGCCCAGCTCAGCAGTACTAACTCACTGAACCTTTCCCGCTTCCATCAGAATGCCCTCGTACTTGAACGCGATCTATCGGTGCACAGTGGTTACAGCCAGCACCCGGAGGCAGGGACTCCTTCGCCATTCGATGCCGCGGTCGACCGCATGCTCATAGCCCTGCGCATCGTGTGTGGCGGCTCAGTCACCTACGGTCGCCCGATGCGTATGCAGAGTCGGGATGATTTTGACGCTCAGCCGCATGCTTCATCCAGCCTCACCGAGGTCCACCATCCGGTTGAGGACCGACCGACTCTCCTTGTCGACGCGGTCACCTTGGGGAGTTTGCGTGAGGTGTATGACCTGCTGGGTAAGCCGGGTGTCCAGAACGAGAGGTTTCTGCTCAATGCCCTGCGCCGCTTGATCATGGCGGGTAGCCGTGCCTTGCCTGAGGACAGGCTCATCGACTTGTGCATCACTGCCGAGTCTCTGTTTATCCAACACCGTGGCCTTTCGCGGAGGCGGGAGAAACGCGAACATCTCGTGGCCGGTGCGAGGGCTCTCCTGAGTGGTGACCCTTATCTGGGCGCAGAAGATCAGCACGTTGAGCAGCTGATCGAAGACATCTATAGACGCCGCAACACCGAGATGCACGGCGACGTAGCGCAGGCCGGGCCCTCTCGCCTCCTCAATGGCGCCATGACCAGTGATCTTCAGGCCCTGGTCGGTGATTTCGAGCGTCTTCTACGCCGTGCTGCTCACCTTGTCCTTATCCAAATCGCCGGCGGCGACGGTGGCCGGACAGCGTAGCCAACCGACCTCCGCTACTGTCTCGATACGGCTGGCCTGACACCCGCTGTAAGGATTTCGACCAGCGGCCAGTAAGCCGATGGGCCCCTAGTAGGGGACGACCGCGAGCGGCCGTCCCGGGATACATGCATGCGTCGTTAATGTCATCCGGGGATGTCAATCACGTTGGCTAAGCGCGTCCGCGAGGGATCGGGCTTGGCTTGGTGTGATGCCGAGGACGAGCTGAATGCGGCCGGGACTGTGGGGTCGACGAACATGCAGCGATCGGGCTGTCCACCGTCACAGCCCAACGAGGCTCGCTATCAGGCTCATGCTCGCCGACGAAGAGGGCAGCCAACTCGTCTGCACACGATGGAGCGGAACTGGCCGAATCGTCAGCGGGGCCGGTCCGTCGTGTCCTAGAGTGCGAGCGCGGCCGGGACCAGGTAGTGCGAGCCGGAGACCGAGAGGCGTACCAATGTTGAGATCGTCAAGGTGTCGACCTTTGAGAAGCGTGGGGAAGAGTTGATGGACGAGGACAAGAAGAAGGAAGCCGAGCTGCCACCCTTGCTCTCACGGTGCGTGGACGCGGCGATATGGGCCAGGACAAACAGTGATCTTGTCTGGGACAGGCAAACAGATGGAAGGTTCCGTGCTGGACTCGTCCTCAAGTTCTCCGCTTCCCAGTCGGTCATGCTGAAGATCGAGAAGAATCCTGGCAGTCGTCTCGACTGGCAGTTCGGTACCTCCAAGCCCTTCTCCAAGCTGCGCAGGAAGCCTCTGCGCTGATACGTGAACCCACGCCCCCTTGATGCGATCCACCAATCCCTCCGCGAGTAGCTTGGCCATACAGTGCCGAGTCTGCTCGATGCGCACCTCAGGAGTGATCACCCGATGCATCTGCTCGGTGGTGGCCATCCGATACTGCACCATTACTGCCAGCGCAAGCCGGTCACCACGGCCGCCATCCAAGTCCGTCATCGCCGGACGCCCCTCTTGGTAACAGGTGGCGTCGTCTGCCCGGCGCCACGCGTACCGGCCACGTCAACAGCCGACTGCGACCACACCCGCGACCACGACCGGCCGACCACGATCACGATGCGACAACACTGCTCTCGACCTGGCTGGCATCCCGGCTGATATCCCCGCCGACAACTGCCCGTCTCCCGTTGGGCCGCAACTGACATGTATGCAGGTCACCACGTCCGCGTCGGCATGGTCGGGCAGCCCGACATCCCCTCTGCACATCCCCACGCTCGCCCCGAACAAAAAGAGGTGAACGGAACGGTGGGCGAACGGGTGGGCGCGTGCCGTCGGGGGATCGGGGCGGGCGGCCACATTCCGTCGGCGGACGTGCCCCCAGTCGTCGGGACTGATAGACAGCAGGGGCGGACGGCGGCTGCTACAGCACACGCCGTCCGGCAGACCGGCCCCGAGCGATCAGAACAAGGACACGAGACATGCTGCTGGCCGAGCAGGCACTCGCCGAGCTGAGGCTGCGCGGACAGCAAGTGCGGGCCGCCGTCACCGTGTTCGCCGACGAGGCCCGCCGCCGGTCCGCAGTTGGCCTCGGAGCCGTCGACAGTCGAGCATTGCTCACCGTTTTGCACGACCTTCCCGTGGACCTTCCCCTGCAGCTGTCCTCACTCGGTGCCCACGCACTGCGGACGCTGCACAGGGCGCCGGCCGGCGTCGTGGAACAGGAGGACTGTCAGGGCACCTTGGTACGGCGCTTGGTGCCCGCCGTCCGCGTCGAGTTGGTTCTCGTCCATGGCGTGAGAGGCGTCTCGCCTGGCGAGTGGGACTCCGTGGTCCGGGACGCCTCGCAGTTCGCACCCTTCTGTGCTCGAGGAGTCCTGCTGTCGCACCCGGTGTCGGAGCGAGTGCTGCGCAGCCCTGACTTGTCCGACGATCCCGACTTCGACCTTCTTCTCATGAAGGCGCGCTTCTATGGAGTCGGCGTCGCCACCCAAGGACCAGCGGGGCTGGGTTGGCTTCTGGAACCTGCGCCTTACCGCCCACTGCGGCACTCCGCCGCCCAGTGGCTCTTCCACGAGCAGGCTTGGCGCCAGCTCGGGCCGGACTGGTCCTGCCCCCGGCGGTCCGCAACCGCGGGCAGTGCGGGTGGACTCGGGTGGCGCCAGGCTTGAAGCACCCTCGGGAATGAGACCTCCGTGCCTGTTTGAGACGCCAACAGGCGGTGGTACTCCCAGGCATCCGCGAGCTGCTGACGCCACCAGCCGATCCGTTCGTCGCCCGGCAGGGTCCCGTCCAACTCGTCATGCAGACCGTAGAGTTCGCACACCGTGTGCTGCAGTGCGGCGACGACGTCCGCTTCGCCGTCCGTGAAGCGAGTGAGGGCGGCACCCTTGCAGACCGTGCAGTCGCACACCCACGGATCGATATGAGCGAACCAGTCCTGCAGCGTGGCCACGCGGTGGTAGCGGAGCAGGCGCCGGACCAGGACCACCGGATATGGCTTGTGACCGCCGCCTCCGTTGTCGGGGCGCGGAGCCATCCCGTGCCGGAGAACGGCCGAGGCCCCGACCGCCGCGCCCAGCGCCCCGTGTGCCATCGCGTCGAAAGCGGCGAGGTCGGTGCGCCACAGTACGAGCCGAGGACAGGAACGGCATAACTTCCTTAGCCCTTCAGCGACTCCAACGCGTTCGAGCGGATCACCATCCGCCTGCATGATCAGCCCTATTGGATGCCGGCAGGCCCGAATCTGCTCGGTGAGGTAAGGCAAGGAGGCGGGCCTTAGCCACCGCCAGCTGCAGGGCAGCAGCACTACCGTGTCCTGGCGGTGCAGCAGGTTCGCCTGGCGGACCACGGCCCTGAGTACTGAAATGTCTCCGGCCTGGTCCGCCGGGATGAAGCAGGTGGGCGTCACGGCGTAGGACGCCTTGTTGTCGCGCTGGCCGTCCAGAATCTCGTTGAGCCCGGTGAGGTCCAAGTCGCGCCAGCCGTAGCTCGTCTTCAGCCCGAAAGGTGCGTCAGGGGTGGCGACCTGCTGGGTATGGCTACCGGGGTCCGTCACGACGACCGTCTCCGGCAGGGCGTTGCGTATCTCTCTGCACTTGGCCGGAGCGGAGGCGCCAGTCAGCACCAGCCCGCCTGCGCGTGCCGGAATGAAGGGGAGTACGTCGATTGCCGACTGGTCATTGACCATGATCAGCAGGCGGTCCCGCAACATGTCATCGATGTCTACGATCCCAGTCCTCACCAATCGTCCCCCTCACGGTCGCCAGACGTGGCCCCGCTGAGTTTTCAGAGTCAGAGCCGTGGCCTAGGGCCGCAAGACCGCCCACCAGCGGTGGAGCCGTTCTCGGACAGCGGAGGAGGCCGTCGAGAAGCGTCTGGGCGCACCTCAAGTACCGGGTCGCCCAATCCATGCCCCGGTTGCCGCCAAGTCTGGAAGGCTTTGGCGCCTCCGGCTCGGCCGGGCCCCAGGCCAAGACCCCGCTCGCGGTGTCCGGTGCGGCCACCTGCGACCAGGTGAACCTGAGAGTGCAGGAGTGCAGGCGATGCGGGTGAAGGCTGGGACGTGGCTCGCGAGCGTAACGGGGGTGCGTACGGCGGTTTCCGACGGGTCAGGCGTGGTGCGTTCGATCGTCCAGGGATGTGGGTTCAGTCTTTGGCTGGAGTCGTTCCCTTGCTGGTGATGCGCGGCGTGCTTCAGCGCCGGCGCAACCAGCGCCGCAGGCGGTCGCAGCCGTAGCCCTTGGAGCCATGAAGTCTGTCCGCCCTGCCACCTTGTCGGTCCCGCCGTGAGAGGAGCGGCGGTACGGCCTGGGCGGGCGGGTTGCAGGCATGACTGCCGCGGTTGTTGGCGCCCGAGATGTAACGGGCAAGGGCAGACGACTGGTCCGCTCAGTGGGCTCAGATGGCTCCCAGGAGTCGCCGCCGTTTCGTCCCGCCAATCCCGATCTCACACCGTCCACCTCCGTCGGCGGAGATCTCCACACCCCCGGCATACAGCCCCACTCGTATGTCCAGTCGGCGCGACGATGCTCAAGCGCTTTCCATCCGCACCGATCCCGGAATCAGGAAGTCGGGGCGATCTGGAAATTACCTGCAGAGCGGGCAATCATGTCGCGAGGTGGAATTCTTCTTTCCGCTTATTCGGGTCGCACGGATACAGTGTTCTATTTCACATGCTCACGGGGGTGCGTCCGGTGTCGTGGGCGCGGGCGGTGTCAGGCCTGGCGCGGCTGGGCCTCGGCGAGGGCTTTCACCTGCGCAGGAGTAGACGGCGAGGTGTACGAAACGTGACATGTCGTCTTATAGTTGTCAATGATGCGGCTCCTGGCCAACTACCACCATCGGCAACCGCGAATTCACATTCAACGCGCCCGATTTTACTAAATTCTGGTGGAGTTCCATGGCGGCACTATCTAATGGCGTGCTCGCCCCGCGCTTCGATAATCTTCAGCGCTCAAGTACGCCTCGAGGTCGGCTTGAGAGGTCCTGGCGGCCTGGCCGGTAAAAAGGCATTGTTGCCTCTGCGGGATCGGCAGGGAAATGGTTGAAAGTGAATCGATTCTGCATCGACGGGGAGCGAGACAACTGTGGACGGGGGAAAAGGATCGTGGTAACGATCAATGTGCTAGGACAATTGGAGGTCATCGCGGGTGGGCGCGACCTGGCGCCGACCGCACCGCGGGTCAAGGCGGTGCTCGCGCTGCTGGCGCTCAACGCGAACCGGGTGGTCAGCACCGACACCCTGTTCGCCGAGCTGTGGGACGACCGGCCGCCGCGCAGTGCGGCCACCACATTGCAGACCTACGTCTACCAACTGCGCCGGATCCTGGACTCCATACCTCAGGGTGACCGGCGTTGCGACATCGTCACCAAGGCGCCGGGCTACGTCCTGCGCACCGCGGGGACCGACGCCGAGCGCTTCCTGACCGTGGCCGAGCAGGGCCGCTGCCTGTGGCGTCAGGGTCATGTCGCGGAGGCCGCCGAGCGGTTGCGGCAGGCACTCGGACTGTGGCGCGGCCACGCGCTGGCCGACATCAGCCTCGGGCCCGAGCTCACGATCCACAAGGCCCACCTGTGCGAACTGCGGCTGCGTGTCCTGGAGTTGCGCATCCAGGCGGACGCCCGGCTCGGCCGGCACCAGGAACTGATCCCCGAACTGCGGTCCCTGGTCGCCGAACACCGGCTCAACGAGCGGCTGCACGCCCAGCTGATCGACTCACTGCGCGCCGCCGGTTACCGCGCCGAGGCGCTGCGGGCGTACCAGGACCTGCGCAGGGTGCTCAAGTCCGAGCTCGGTCTGGAACCGGCCCCGGACGTGCAGCGGCTTCAGGCCGAGGTGCTCAACGGGGGGCACGGCGGCTCCGTGACCACCCTGCTGCGCACCGGCTGAACCGGCGCCGACACGCACTACAGGCCGCCCGGGACGGAGCCTCGTTCCGTCCCGGGTCGGTCCGGCCTGCCCACGGCTGCCCTCGGCTGTCCAGGCCTGCCCAACTAGTGCCGCACCCCACGCCGCCCGCCCGCTTCGAGTGCCGCACTCCACGCCGCCCGCCTGCTTCGAGGCGGTGACTCAGCCATCGTTCTGTGAGGAGAACCCTGGCCATGGCTCATGACGGTCCATCCTTGCCCCTCGCGCCCCTCGCGGGCGAACCCGAACCCGAACCCGAACCCGATCCGCCCCGCTTCCGTGGCGCCGCCCGTGCCCTGATCAGCTACGGGCTGCTGGTCCTCGTACCGCTGGCGCTGGCGCTGCTGCTGTGGAGGTACGGCGTTGACCACCCCGTGAAGGAGATCACCGGCGCGACCAAGGCGGCCGAGCCGGCCGACCTGGCCGGACAGGTGCTGGTGGCCGGGGCCGTGGTGGTCGCGGCGGCCGGGGCGCTGGGGCTGGCGGCCCGCGCGGTCGGTCAGTCGCCGGTCGTCGGCGAGATCCTGGCCGGACTGCTGCTCGGGCCGTCCGTGTTCGGGGAGTTGGCGCCCGGTCTGTCCAAGGAGGTGTTCCCCGCGGCCGTCACACCGGTCATGAACAACCTCGCGCAGGTCGGCGTGGTCTTCTTCATGTTCCTGATCGGCCTGGAGATGCCGCTCACCATGCTGCGCAGGCTCGGCGGCAAGGTGCTCTCCGCCGGGCACGCGGCGCTCGCGGTGCCGTTCCTGCTGGGCATGCTGGCCGCGCTGCGCCTGCGCGACGAGTACCAGCCCGACGGGGTGCGCGCCGGGCCGTTCCTGCTGTTCGTGGCGCTGTCGGTGTCGGTCACCGCCTTCCCGGTGCTGGCCCGGATCCTCGCCGACCGCGGCCTGATAGGCACCCGGCTCGGCGCGATGGGGCTGGCCATGGCCGGTGTCGGTGACGTCACCGCCTGGTGCGCGCTGGGCGTGGTGGTCGCCGAGGTGCGCAGCGACTCGCCGCTCGGTGTGCTGGTCGCGGTGGCCGAGGTGCTGGTCTTCACCCTGGTGCTGTGGTTCGCGGTGCGCCCGGCGCTGGCGCACGTGCTGCGGGTCCTGGAGAGCCGGCACAGCGGGGCGCTGCCGGTCGGCACCCTGATCACCTTCTTCGTGCTGGTCTGCGCGGTGACCACCAACGCCTTGGGGGTGCACGCGATCTTCGGCGCCTTCCTGGCGGGCGTGGTGATGCCGCGCTCCTCCCGGACGGTACGGGACTTCGCGCACCGGACCGAGGGCCTCGCGCTGTGGCTGCTGCTGCCGTTCTTCTTCGCCGCGGTCGGCCTGCAGACCCGGTTGCAGTCGGTGTTCTCGCTCTCGGCGCTCGGGGTGCTGGCCCTGGTGCTGCTGGTGGCGGTGGCCGGCAAGGTCGGCGGGACGTTCGCGGCGGCCCGGCTTGCCGGTGAGGGCAACCGGGAGTCGCTGGGGCTCGGCGTGATGATGAACTGCCGTGGCCTGACGGAGCTGGTGGTGCTCAACGTCGGTCTGTCGCTGGGAGTGATCGACTCCCGGCTGTTCGCGGTGCTGGTGGTGATGACCCTGGTGACCACCGTCGGGACGGACCCGCTGCTGCGTCT
This sequence comes from Streptomyces sp. SAI-135, assembly GCF_029893805.1. Lineage (NCBI taxonomy): Bacteria > Bacillati > Actinomycetota > Actinomycetes > Kitasatosporales > Streptomycetaceae > Streptomyces > Streptomyces sp. SAI-135. The sequence continues at coordinate 2,893,976 of NZ_JARXYP010000002.1, read as the reverse complement.
GCTGCGGCTCGACCGGCTCTCGCAGACCCCTGGAGGCGGCTTGCTCCCGGTCGAGGCCCCCTCCCAGACTCGGGGAACGGCCGGGACACGTCAGCCATGAGAAACGGGGCGGGATCCGATGCGTGACGAGGACACAACACATCCGACGCGTGCGATGCGGCAGAGCGTCGACACACTGCACGAGCTCAAACAGGCCGTCCTGGAGGGACCGAACCCGGCGGCCACCGAACGGCAGCACGCCAAAGGCAAACTGACGGCACGTGAGCGGATCGCCGTACTCCTGGACAAGGGTTCCTTCCAGGAGGTCGAGGCGCTGCGACGGCACCGGGCCAGCGGATTCGGGCTGGAGGGCAACCGTCCGCACACCGACGGTGTGATCACCGGCTGGGGGACGGTGGAAGGGCGCACGGTGTTCGTGTACGCCCATGACTTCCGGCTGTTCGGCGGTGCGCTGGGCGAGGCGCACGCCCAGAAGATCCACAAGGTCATGGATCTGGCGATCGCCGCGGGCGCCCCGCTGGTGTCGCTGAACGACGGCGCCGGCGCCCGGATCCAGGAGGGCGTCTCGGCACTCGCCGGCTACGGCGGGATCTTCCAGCGCAACACCCGCGCCTCCGGGGTGATCCCGCAGATCTCCGTGATGCTCGGACCGTGCGCGGGCGGCGCGGCCTACTCGCCCGCGCTGACCGACTACGTCTTCATGGTCCGCGAGACCTCCCAGATGTTCATCACGGGCCCGGACGTCGTCCAGGCCGTCACCGGCGAGAAGATCACCCAGAACGGCCTCGGCGGTGCCGATGTGCACGCGGAGCTGTCGGGCGTGGCGCACTTCGTCTACGACGACGAGCAGACGTGCCTCGAAGAGGTGCGGTACCTGCTGTCCCTGCTGCCGCAGAACAACCGGGAGCAGCCGCCGGCGGCGTTCACCACGGACCCGGCCGACCGGCGCGGCGAAGCGCTGTACGAGCTGGTGCCCAGCGACGGGAACCGCCCCTACGACATGCGGGCGGTGATCGAGGAACTGGTCGACGACGGGGCGCACCTGGAGGTGCACGAGCGCTGGGCGACCAACGTGATCTGCACGCTGGCGCGGCTCGGCGGGCGGACGGTGGGCATCGTCGCCAACCAGCCGCGCTCCCTGGCCGGAGTGCTGGACATCGACAGTTCGCAGAAGGCCGCCGGATTCGTGCAGACCTGCGACTCCTTCAACATCCCGATCGTCACCCTGGTCGACGTGCCGGGGTTCCTGCCGGGCGTCGACCAGGAGCACGACGGCATCATCCGGCACGGCGCCAAGCTGCTGTACGCGTACTGCAACGCGACGGTGCCCCGGATCTCCGTGGTGCTGCGCAAGGCGTACGGCGGTGCCTACATCGTGCTGGACTCGCGTTCCATCGGCGCGGACCTGGCGCTGGCCTGGCCGACCAACGAGATCGCCGTCATGGGTGCCGACGGTGCCGCGGGCGTCATCTTCCGGCGGGAGATCGCCGCCGCCGAGGACCCGGAGGCGGTACGCAAGGCCCGCACCGACGAGTACCGGGCCGAGCTGATGCACCCCTACTACGCGGCCGAGCGCGGTCTCGTGGACGACGTCATCGACCCGGCCGAGACCCGGGCCGTACTCGTCCGCGGCCTGGAGATGCTCGCCACCAAGGACGCCGACCTGCCGATGCGCAAGCACGGCAACCCGCCGCAGTGACCGGGCCCGCCGCCGGGGAGCGGCCCGTGGTGCGGATCGTGCGGGGGCGGCCGACGCCCGAGGAGACGGCGGCGGTGACGGCGGTGCTGTTGGCGGTCGTCGCGGCCCGGAACGCCGCCGAGGAGCAGTCCGGTGCGTCCGCGCCGGGTACGGCCCGCTGGTACCGGTGGGAGCGCACTGCCGCGTTCCGGCCGGGGCACAGCTGGCGTCTGGCCCGGTGAGGGCGGACCCCCGTCAGCGGTCGGCCCGGTGACCGCGGACAGTCACTGGGCCGGCTCCGTGACCGGGGACAGTTCGCAGTCGGCCCCGCGGTCAGGGGTGCTTCGAGTGGCTGTCGAGGGGGCCGGACGACAGTGGCCGTATGGCTGCTTTCACCGGTGCACCGAGACTCGAAGAGATCGCTGAAGGGGTTCACGCCTTCCTCCAGCCCGACGGCGGCTGGTGCCTCAACAACGCTGGGCTGGTGGTCGACGGCGGCACCGCGCTGCTGATCGACACCGCCGCCACCGAGGCCCGGGCCCGACGGCTGCGCGAGCTGGTCGAGGGCACCGCCCCGCAGCCGCCGCGGCTGCTCGTCAACACCCACTCGCACGGCGACCACACCTTCGGCAACCACCTCTTCCCGGAAGCGGTGGTGGTGGCCGCCGAGCGGACCCGGCAGGAGGCGGTCCGTACCGGACTGCACCTGACCAGCCTGTGGCCCGACGTGGAGTGGGGCGCGGTCCGACCGGCCGCGCCCCAGGTCACGTTCGGCCAGGAGCTCACGCTCCACCTCGGCGAGCAGGAGGTCCAGCTGCGCGCCTTCGGCCCCGCCCACAGCTCCTGCGACACGGTGGTGTGGCTGCCGGAGCGCCGGGTGCTGTTCGCCGGAGACCTGGTGATGAACGCGGTCACCCCGTTCGTCCTGACCGGCTCGGTCAGCGGTCTGCGTGACGCGGTGGCCCGGCTGCGGTCGCTCGACGCCGTCACCGTGGTGCCCGGGCACGGCCCGGTCGGCGGCCCGGAGCTCCTCGAGACCACCGAGCGCTACCTCGCCTGGCTGCTGGACCTGGCCAAGGCCGGCCTCGCCGAGGGACGGGACCCGCTGGAGGCGGCCCGCGCCGCCGAACTCGGTGAGTTCGCCGACTTCCTGGACACCGAACGGCTGGTGCCCAACCTGTACCGCGCCTACGGCGAACTGCGCGGCGGACGCCCCGAGGACTTCGCCGGCATCGACGAGATGGTCCGCGGGATGGCGGAACTGCACGGCGGCTTCCCCGCCTGCCACGCCTGAAGCCTGACGACACGAGAGAGGACTCACCCGTGAGCACGAAGGACGAGAGCGGCCCGGTCACCCTGATCGCGGTGCTCGAAGCGCCGGTCGAGAACACCGACGAGTTCATCGCGGGCTGGCGCACCCACCTGGAGCCGCTGCGCACCGCGCCCGGCTTCCGAGGCGCCCGTCTGCACCGCGCCCTGCGCGCCGAGCACCGCTTCCCCCTGGTCGCGGTCGCCGACTGGGCGAGCCCCGCGGACCTGGCCGCCGCGGTGTCCGGTGAGCAGCGTGGCCCGGGCGCGGAGAAGTACGCCAAGACCGTCCACCGCGGGGTCTACCGGGTCATCGGCGAAGTCGCCTCCGGGCAGCGGGCGGACGGCGCGGGCGTGACAATGATCAACGCCTTCGAGCTGCCCGGCGAGCGGGTCGAGGAGTTCCTCGACGCCTGGCGGCCCCGGGCCGAACGGGCCAGCCAGGCGCCCGGGTTCGTCGACTTCCGGATGCACCGGGCGGTCGGCGAGGCCTCGCTGCCCCTGGTGAACGTCGCCCACTACGCCAGCGTCGACGCGTGGAAGGCGCTCCAGGCCGACCCGGAGTTCCAGGCCCGCAAGGCCGTCAACCCGCCGTACGCCACCGCCAATCCCGGCCTGTTCGAAGTGGTCGCCGATGTGGTCGCCGAAGTGGTCACGGAAGTGGTCGCCGAAGTGGTCGACGAGGTGGTCGCCGGACCGATGTGAACCGGCGGGCCACCGCTTCCACGCGGGCTTGAGCGGGCCCCGAGAGCGCCCGCACAGACTTCAGACGACTTGTTACCAGCAGGAGGAGCGATGGTGGATCAGGCTACGACCGATGTGGTGATCCTCGGCGGCGGGCTCGCGGGTCTCACGCTCGCGGTCCAGCTCAAGAACGCGCGACCGGAGACGGACGTGGTGATCCTCGACAAGCGGCAGGGCCTGGCGCCGGAGGCGGCGTTCAAGGTCGGTGAGTCGACGGTGCCCGCGGGCGCGCACTACTTCGCGCAGATGGTCGGGATGAAGGAACACCTGGAGAAGTTCCACCTGAAGAAGAACGGCCTGCGGTTCTTCCAGCCCGCGGGCGGCAACCAGGACATCACCCGGCGCATCGAGCTCGGCCCGCGGGAGTTCCCCGCCCACGACAACTACCAGATCGACCGCGGCCGGTTCGAGAACGAGCTGACCCGGATGGCCCTGGACGCCGGCGCGGACCTGCGCCAGGGCGCCTCGATCACCGACATCGAGCTGCGCGAAGGCGACCAGGACCACACGGTGACGTACACCCAGGGCGGCGAGGAGCGTACGCTCACCGCCCGCTGGCTGGTCGACGCGGCCGGCCGCGCCCACTTCGTCAAGCGCAAGCTGGGCCTGTCCCGCGAGGTGGCGCACACCATCAACGCCTCCTGGTTCCGCCTCACCGGCGGCATCGACCTGGAGGAGTGGGGCAAGGACGACCCGGGCTGGATGGAGCGGATGAACCGCCCCGGCATCCGCAGGTTCTCCACCAACCACCTGATGGGCGAGGGCTACTGGGTGTGGCTGATCCCGCTCGGCTCGGACCACATCTCGGTCGGCGTCTGCGCCGACCCGCGGGTCCACCCGTACGAGGAGATCCAGACCTTCGAGAAGGTCCAGGAGTGGCTGCGCGCCAACGAGCCGCAGCTGGCCGAGGTGGTCGACGGCCGCACCGGCGACGTCGCGGACTTCATCAGCCTGAAGGACTTCGCCTTCGGCACCGAGCGGGTGTACTCGCCGGACCGCTGGATGCTGGTCGGCGAGGCCGGCGCCTTCGCCGACGCCTTCTACTCACCCGGCTCGGACATGATCGGCTACGGCAACAGTGTCACCACCGACCTGGTCACCCGGGACTTCGCGGGCGAGGACATCACCGAACGGCTGGAGTTCTACAACGAACTCCACCTGCGCACCTTCCAGTTCGTGCTCTCCAAGGTCGAGGACCACTACCCGGCCTTCGGCAACCCCGCGGTGATGGTGCCCAAGCTGTGCTGGGACGCCATGCTCAACCACGTCGGTGTGGTGCTGACCTTCGTCAAGGACCGTTTCCTGGACTACGCGTTCATGCAGCGTGTGCGCGGCGACCTGGAGAAGCTGTTCACGCTCAACGACCGCGTCCAGCAGGTCTTCCGCGACTGGAACGACCTGGAGAGGGTCGTCACCGACGGCCCGGCGGCCGCCTATGTGCCGGCCAAGGCGATCAAGGACAGCCACGCCACCCTGGTCGTCGACTACACCGACGACGAACTGGCCGCCGAGATCGCCCGGAACGTCACGATCGCCGAGGCACTGGCGGTCGCCGTCCTGCACCGGGCCGCCCGCAAGCTCGACAGCACCCTGGACCCGGAGGTACCGGTCAACCCGTACGCGGTCGGCCTGCGTCCCGACGACTGGCAGGGCGACGGCCTGTACAGCGGACAGGTGCTGCTGACCCTGGCCGAGGCGGAGAAGATCTCCGAGGGCAGCCAGGGCCTGTTCGTCGACCCGCTGCTCGAGGGCGCGGCATGAGCGAGCGACGTGCGGCGAGTGTGCTGCAACCGGGCCCGGCCCTGGTGGACCCGCAGGCGTTCCGCAGTGTCTGCGCCCACTGGGCCACCGGCGTCACCGTGATCACCACCGGCGGTGCCGGGCGGACCGTGGGACTGACGGTGAACTCCTTCACCTCGGTCTCCCTGGACCCGGCCCTGATCCTGGTCTGCATCCACAACGACTCGGGCGAACTCCCGGTGTTCCGGCGGACCGGCGCCTTCGCGGTGAACATCCTGGCCGCCGACCAGGAGGAGCTGTGCCGGTCCTTCGCCAGCCGGCACACCCGGCACACCGTCCAGGCGGACACCCGGCCGGGGATCAGCGGGGTGCCGGTGCTCTCCGACGCGCTGGCCTATCTGGAGTGCCGCATCGACCGCGAGGTGGACGGGGGCGACCACGTGATCGTCATCGGCGAGGTGATCGACCTGGCCGTGCAGCGCGAGGAGGGGCCGTTGACCTTCTTCCGCAACACCTTCCACCGGCTGCCGGCCGCCTCCTGAGCACCGATTCGTGAGGAGAAGACAGATGCCCACCGCCGGGTCGTCCACTGCCGTGGCCGCCACACTCCCTGCCACCGGGGCTGCCGCCGGGGCTGCCGCCGTGGCCTCCGCCGGGTTGGCCACCGCCGCGGCCGCCCTCGCCCCCTTCGCCGGACGCCGTGCCGAGGCCGCCGAACGGGCCCGCGACGTCGAGCCCGCCGTACTGGCGGAGATCGTCCGGGCGGGATTCGCCCGGCACTTCGTGCCCGCGGCGGTCGGCGGCACCGCCGGTTCCTTCACCGACCTGGTCGAGGCGGTCGAGGTGATCGCCGAGGAGTGCCCGGCCAGTTCCTGGTGCGCCTCGCTGATCGCCTCGATCGCCCGGATGGCGGGGGCGTTCCTGCCCGAACAGGGTCAGGCCGAGGTGTGGGCGAACGGCCCGGACGCGGTGCTGGTGGGGTCGGTGACGCCGTTCGGCACCGCCGTACCGGCCCCCGGCGGCTGGCTGGTGCGCGGCCGCTGGCCCTACATCAGCGGCGTCTCCCACTCCGACTGGGCGCTGATGTGCGGCCTGGTGGAGACCGGGACGGGCAGTGACGCCCGGCTGTTCGCCCTGCCGCGCTCCGCGTACCGCGTCGAGGACACCTGGCACAGCGTCGGCATGGCCGCCACCGGCAGCAACACCCTGGTCCTGGACGAGGTGTTCGTGCCCGAGCACCTCTCCTTCGACCGGGCCGACTTGTTCGCCGGACGCACCAGCGAGGCCTGGGGCGGGCCGGCGGCGGCCTGTCACCGGGCCCCGCTCCAGGCGGTCAACGGTCTGATGTTCGCCGCGCCGGCGGTCGGTGCCGCGCTCGGCATGGTCCACACCTTCACGGCGTACTTCGCCGAGAAGGCCGCCAACGCCCCGCAACTGCCCGGCACCACCGGCGTGCAGGGCGTACGGGGATCCGCCGAGCAGGCGCTGGCCCGCTCGGCCGGCGAGGTGGACGCGGCCCGGCTGCTCCTTGGGCGGGCCGCCCGGCTCGCCGACGAGGGCGCCGTCACCGGACCGCTGGAGGCCACCCGCAACCTGCGGGACTGCGCCCTCGCCGTCGACCTGTCGGTGACCGCGGTGGACCGGCTGTTCCGGCAGGCAGGCACCCGGGGGCAGGCGCTCTCCGGTCCGATGCAGCGGCTGTGGCGGGACGTCACCGCCATCTCCACCCATGTGGCGCTGCAGTTCGAGCCGGCCGCCCGCGGGTGGGTCGACCAGGTGCTCAAGGTCTGACTCCCCGGTTCACGCGACGTAGGGGCGCCGGTACCTCGACCGAGGTACCGGCGCCCCTACGTCGCGCATGGAGAAGGCCGGTCAGTAGTTGCCGAGGCCGCCGCAGACGTTCAGTGCCTGCGCGGTGACGGCCGCCGCGCCCGGGGAGACCAGGTAGGAGACCATCGCCGCCACCTCGCTCGGCTCCACGTAGCGGCCGAGCGGCACCCGGGTGGTGATCCGGCTGTGCGCCTCCTGCTCGTCCACGCCCCAGATCCCGGCGTAGTGCTCGCGCACCCGCTCGGCCATCGGGGTCTCCACGAAGCCGGGGCAGACCGCGTTGACGGTGATGCCGGTCTTGGCCAGCTCCAGGCCCAGCGACTTGGAGAAGCCGACCACGCCGTGCTTGGAGGCGGTGTACGGGGCGGCGTGCACCACGCCCTGCTTGCCGCCGGTGGAGGCGATGTTGACGATGCGTCCGGCGCCGCGCTCCAGCATGCCGCCGTCGGTCAGCGCCGCCTTGGTGACCAGGAAGACGCTGTTCAGGTTGGTGTTGATGACGTCGAACCACAGCTCGTCGGGCACCTCGGCGGTGGCCCCGCCGCCCGGCCGGCCGGCGTTGTTGACCAGCACGTCGAGCCGCCCGTAACGCTCTACGACGGCGGCGACCAGCGCCCGCACCTGCTCGGGCGAGGTGACGTCACAGGTGCTGCCGTCGACGTCGAGGCCCTCGGCACGCAGCTCGGCGAGGGTGTCCTCGAGGGTCTTCTCCGTACGGGCGCACAGGTAGACGGCGTTGCCCTGGCGGGCCAGGGTGCGGGCGATCTCGTGGCCGATGCCGCTGGTGGCACCGGTGACCAGAGCGACCTTGCGCTCGGTGGCGGTGGAAGTGGATGGCTTCATGCCCACCACGTTCGCCGCGCCGCCTCGCGCCCCGGTCGAGCCCGGCTCCAGCCCTGCGCGGCTCGCGTTCTGGCCGTGTTCTGGTGCTGGGCCGGGGGTGGTTCGGGTTGTGTGCCGGACCGGGGTCGTTCGGGTTCTGGTCGTGTTCAGTGCCGGGCCGGGGTGGTTCGGGTTCTAAGCGGGCCGGCGTGGCACGGGTTCTGGTTGCGCTCTGCGCCCGGCCCCCGGTGGCTCGTGCCCTGGTCGTGCCGTGTGCCAGGTCCGGGCGTTCGCGCTCCGGTGGAGCCCTGCTCCAGCCCGAGATGGTTCCCCGCCTTGGACCAACCCTGCCACGGGCCCGGGTGGCTCACGCCCAGTCGTGTCCTGTGCCAGACGGGCTGTTCGTGCCCGGTCGGGCCGTGTGCCAGACCGGGCGGCTCGCACGCGGTGGAGCGTTTGCTCCAGCCTCCGTCGGTTCGTGCCTGGTCGGGCCCTGCCCGGGCGCCGACCGGTTGGCGCCTTGTCGGGCTCTGTCCCGGCCTGGGCGGCTCGCACGCGGTGGAGCGTTGCTCCAGCCTCCGTCGGTTCGGGCCTGGTTGGGCCCTGCCCGGGCGCCGACCGGTTGGCGCCTTGTCGGGCTCTGTCCCGGCCTGGGCGGCTCGCACGCGGTGGAGCGTTGCTCCAGCCTCCGTCGGCTCGTGCCTGGTCGGGCCCTGCCCGGGCGCCGACCGGCTCACGCCCTGTCCAGCTCTGTCCCGGCCCAGTCGGCCCGCACCCGGTCGGGCCCTGCCCCCAGACCCAACCGACCCGCGCCCAGTCCAGCCCTGCCCCAGCCGGCCCACTCCCTGGCCCTCTGTCCAGCTCTGCCTCAGCCCCATCCGGCCCGCCCCCGGCCCCTCTGCCCAGCCCTGCCCCTGCCCCAGCCCTCACCCTCTGCCCAGCACCCCATCCGACCCGCACCCCCCGTCGATCCCCCCTCCCCACCCCCCCGACGCCATTGAGCCGGCCTCGACCAGGGCTCTTGGGGGCGATTGAAGACTGGGCGCAATCAACGGTCGCGTGAAGGAGTTCGAGGAGATGGAGTCGACCGGCGTCAGCGCCGAGTTGTACGCAGAGGTTCTTCAGTACTACGCGCGCCAGATGCAGGCGCTGGACGCGGGCAAGGTGGAGGAGTACGCCGACACGTTCACGGATGACGCCGTCTTCGGCCACACGCCCGGCCGGGAGCCCGCGCGCACCCGGGCCGGCATCCTGTCCGACCTCCACGAGGTGCGCGAGCGGCTCACGGCCGACCCGCAGCAGCGGCGCCACCTGTTCACGATGGTCGACGTCGAGCAGTCGGCACCGGGCCGGCTCCGCAGCACCTGCTACGCGCTGGTGCTCACCACCCGCCCCGGCGACGGTCCCGAGATGGTCCGCAGCTGTGTGGTGCGCGATGTCCTGGTCCGCGAGGACGGACGGCTGCGCAACCAGGAGCGGCTCGTCGACCACGACGGTTTCTAGAGAGAGGGGGTTGTGATGAGCCGACGAGTGGTCATCACCGGCATCGGCGTACGCGCCCCGGGAGGCCGGGGCACCAAGGAGTTCTGGGACCTGCTCACCGCGGGCCGTACCGCGACCCGGCGGATCAGCTTCTTCGATCCGTCGCCGTACCGGTCGCAGATCGCCGGCGAGGCGGACTTCGACCCGGTGTGGGAGGGGCTGAGCGGGCGGGAGATCCGCCGCATGGACCGCGCCACCCAGTTCGCCGTGGTCTGCGCCCAGGAGGCCGTGCAGGACAGCGGCCTGGACTTCGCGGGCATCGATCCCGCGCGCATCGGCGTCACGCTGGGCAGCGCGGTGGCCGCCGCGACCAGCCTGGAGCGTGAGTACCTGGTGCTGTCCGACTCCGGCCGCAACTGGCTGGTGGACAGCGACGAGTGGCTGTCGCCGCACATGTTCGACTACCTCGCGCCGAGCGTGATGCCGGCCGAGGTGGCGTGGAAGGTCGGCGCGGAGGGACCGGTGTCGCTGGTCTCCAACGGCTGCACCTCCGGCCTGGACGCGGTCGGGCACGCCCTCCAGCTGATCCAGGAGGGCTCGGCCGACGTGATCGTGGCGGGCGCCACCGACACCCCGATCACCCCGATCGTGGTGGCCTGCTTCGACGCGATCAAGGCGACCACCGCCCGCAACGACGAACCGGAGACCGCCTCCCGCCCGTTCGACCGTTCCCGCACCGGGTTCGTGCTCGCGGAGGGCGCCGCGGTCTTCGTACTGGAGACGCTGGAGTCGGCGCGGCGCCGGGGTGCCCCGATCTACGCCGAGGTCACCGGTTACGGCACCCGCTGCAACGCGTACCACATGACCGGCCTCAAGCCCGACGGCCGGGAGATGGCCGAGGCGATCCGGGTCGCCCTGGACCAGGCCCGTGTCGACCCGACCGACGTGGACTACATCAACGCCCACGGCTCCGGCACCAAGCAGAACGACCGGCACGAGACCGCCGCCGTCAAGCGCGCCCTCGGCGACCACGCGTACCGGACGCCGGTCAGCTCGATCAAGTCGATGGTCGGCCACTCGCTGGGCGCCATCGGCTCGGTGGAGATCGCCGCCTGCGCGCTCGCCATCAAGAACGGCGTCGTACCGCCCACCGCCAACCTGCACGAGCCCGACCCGGAGTGCGACCTCGACTACGTGCCGCTGACCGCCCGGGAACGGGACGTGCGGACCGTGCTGACGGTCGGCAGCGGATTCGGCGGCTTCCAGACCGCGATGGTGTTGCGGCGTCCGACGGGGGAGAGGGAATGACCAGGACCGTAGTCACCGGGATCGGCGCGCTCGCCGCCAACGGCCTCGGTACCGAGGAGTACTGGGCCGCCACCCGGCAGGGCCGGCACGGGCTCGGTGAGCTCACCCGGTTCGACGTGGCGAAGTACCCGGCGAAACTGGCCGGTGAGATCCGCGGGTTCGACGCCGCCGACCACCTGCCGGACCGGCTGCTGCCGCAGACCGACGTCTCCACCCGGTACGCGCTGGTCGCGGCCGGCTGGGCACTGGAGGACGCCAAGGTCGACCCGGCCAGCCTGGTCGACTACGACATGGGCGTGGTCACCGCCAACGCGCTCGGCGGTTTCGAGTTCACCCACCGCGAGTTCCACAAACTGTGGACCGAGGGCCCGCAGACGGTCAGCGTCTACGAGTCCTTCGCCTGGTTCTACGCGGTGAACGCCGGTCAGATCTCCATCCGGCACGGCATGCGCGGCCCTTCCAGCGCCCTGGTCACCGAGCAGGCCGGCGGCCTGGACGCCCTCGGCCACGCCCGGCGCACGGTGCGCCGCGGCACCCCGCTGGTGGTCGCGGGAGGCGTGGACTCCGCGCTCGACCCGTGGGGCTGGGCCTCACAGATCGCGGGCGGCCGGCTGTGCACCGGCACCGATCCGGACCGCGCCTACCTGCCCTTCGACCGGGACGCCGGCGGCTATGTCCCCGGCGAGGGCGGCGCGCTGCTGGTGGTGGAGGACGCCGATGCGGCCCTGCGCCGCGGCGCCCCGGACATCCTGGGCGAGATCGCCGGCTACGCCAGCGGCTTCGACCCGGCTCCCGGCTCCGGCCGGCCCCCGGCGCTGCGCCGCACCGTCGAGGCGGCACTCGCCGACGCCGGGGTGACGGCCGCCGAGGTCGACGTGGTCTTCGCCGACGCCGTCGGTGTGCCCGAGCTCGACCGGGCGGAGGCGGCCGCGCTGGGCGAGGTGTTCGGCGCCGGCGCGGTGCCGGTGACGGCGCCGAAGGCCGGGTCCGGCCGCACCTACGCGGGCGGCGGCTCGCTGGACGTAGCCACCGCGCTGCTGTCGATCCGCGACGGCGTGATCCCGCCGACCCCCGGCACCCGCGAGGTGCCCGCCGAGTACGGCATCGACCTGGTCCGCGACCGGGCCCGGGAGACGGACGTGCGCACCGCACTCGTGGTCGCCCGCGGTCTGTGGGGCTTCAACTCGGCCGTCGTCGTCCGTGCCTGGGACGCCGACGCCACCAACAACCTTTCCTGAGGAGACAGTTGTGAACATCACCGTGGACGAGATCCGCCGTATCATCATCGCCAGCGCGGGCGCCCCCGAGTCCGGGGCCGCCGAGGCCGACTTCGCCGACACCTCCTTCGACGAGCTCGGCTACGAGTCGCTGGCCCTGATGGAGACCGCCTCCGCGATCGAGCGCGAGTTCGGTGTGTCGGTGCCCGACGAGCTGCTCTTCGAAGCCCGCACGCCGCGTGACCTGGCCGAGCTGGTGCGCTCCGCGAAGGAGGCCGCGGCCGCATGAGTCCGCTCACCCGAGAGATGGAGCACAGCCGGTTGGTGCGCGCCCCAGCCGACCGGCTGTACGCGCTGGTCGCGGACGTGAGCCGGTGGCCGGTGCTGCTCGGGCCGTGCCTCCGGGCACGGCAGATCGAGCGGCACAGCGCCGAGGAGCGGATCGAGCTGTGGGCGCGGACCAACGGCACGGTGGCGACCTGGACCTCCCGCCGCACCCTGGACCCGCGGAACCTGCGGATCTCCTTCCGGCAGGACCGCTCCACCGCGCCGGTCGCCTCGATGTCCGGTGACTGGTCCTTCCACCCGGCCGAGGACGGCCGGACCCGGATCGTGCTGACCCACGCCTTCACCGCCGTGGACGACGACCCCCGGGCGCTGGAGTGGATCGCGCAGGCGGTGGACCGCAACAGCGTCCAGGAGCTGGCCGCCATCGGCGAGTTCGCCGAACTCCCGTACCCGCCGGAGCAGTTGGTTCTCTCCTTCTCCGACCGGATGGAGGAGCCCGGCGTGGACCCGGCCGACGTCTACGACTTCGTGCACCGGTCGGACCTGTGGCCCGAGCGGCTGCCGCACGTCGGCCGGGTCGACCTCACCGAGGACCCGGCGGGAGTGCAGCACATGGAGATGGACACCGTCACCGCCGACGGCCGCACCCACACCACCGCCTCGGTCCGGCTGTGCGTGCCGGGCGAGTCGATCTCCTACAAGCAGACCGTGCTGCCCGCCCTGCTGTCCGGGCACAGCGGCCGCTGGGAGTTCGAGAAGTCGGCCGGCGGCACCGCGATCGTCTCCCACCACACCGTGGCGCTCGACCCGGCCGCCGTGGAACGGGTGCTGGGCGCGGGCACCACCGTCGACCAGGCGTGCGCCCACGTCCGCGACACCCTGGGCGCCAACAGCCGCGCCACCATGGGGGCGGCCTGCGCGTACGCGGCATCGGTGGTGCGGCGCCCATGACCCCGACGCCGAAGCTGGTCGGCCTCGCGCTGTCGCCGGACGCCGAGGCCGACCGGGTGTGCATGGTCGCGGGCGGCCGCTCGCTGACCCGGCGCCAGGTCCGCAACGAGGTGGCCCGCACCCAGGCCGCCCTCCTCGACCGCGGCCTGGCCCCGGGCCGGCGGGTGCTGGCCCTGCTCGACCACGGACCGGAGGCGGTGTTCCTCCTCGCCGCGGCCAGCTCGCTCGGACTGCACCTGCTGATGCCGTACGGCCTGCAGACGGCGGCGCTGCCCGAGTGGCTGTCGATCGCGGAGGCCGCCGAGCCCGACGTGGTGCTGCACTTCAAGCGCGACAGGGCCGGACTGGACGTGCTGCGCGAGCGCTGCGCGACCGTGGTGGAGCTGCCGTTCCCCGCCGGCGAGGCGCCCGACGCGGAGGTGGAGGTGCGCCACCCCGAGCCGGTGGAGCACTTCCTGGTGCTGTTCACCAGCGGCACCACCGGCAAGCCGAAGGCGATCAGCATCAACGAGGCGCACATCGTCACCAGGATCGGCTGGGTCACCCGGACCATGGGCTACGGCCCGACCGCCCGGATCTTCATGACCGGACTGATGAACAACACCACCGGTGTGATCAACTCCTTCGGCGCGCTGCTGCACGACGCCACCGTGGTCTTTCCGGAGACCCCGGACCCCGCGCAGTGGCCCGCCCAGGTGGCCCGCCACCGGGGCACCCACCTGGCGCTGCGCCCGGTGGCGCTCAAGCAGTTCGTGGCCGCCGCGGCCACCGGCGAGCACGACCTGTCCTGCCTGCGCGTGGTCTCCTACGGCGGCGCCGCCGTGCCCCGGGCGGTGCTCGAACAGGGCCGCGAACTGGCGCGCTGCGACTGGATCCAGGGCTACGGGCTGACCGAGACGTACGGCCCGTTCTGCTTCCTGGACGAGCAGGGCCACGCCGAGGAGCGCCCTCTCAAGCACGTCTACTGCATCGGCCGGCCCGACGACTCCCTTCAGGTGCGTCTGGAGCCGGTGGCCGGCCACCCGGACGGAGTCGGCGAGATCTGCGTCCGCGGCGAGTCGGTGATGGAGGGCTACGTGGACGTCGCCACCGGAGTGATCCAGCCGGTCGGCGAGTGGCTGCGCACCGGAGACCTCGCCGAGTGGAGCCCGGACGGCGACCTGGTCCTCAAGGGCCGGCTCGCCGGGGTGCTGCTCAGCGAGAACGGCCACCGCATCTACCCCGAGGAGACCGAGGCGGTGCTCGCGGGCACCCCGGGGGCGGACGAGGTGGTGCTGGTCGGACTGCCCAATCCGGACGGCCCGCACGAGCTGCCGGTCGCCTGTCTGTGCGGCCCGGTCGGTGAGCGGGGCGAGAAGGAACTGCGCGATCTGGTCACCGCCGAACTGCGCCACGCGCTGGCCCCGGAGAAGTGGCCCGACCGGATCTGGGCCACCGCGGAGCCGTTCCCCCGCAGCGCCAACGGCAAGATCATGCGCGGCGAGGTGGCCGCGGCCGTCGACCCGGCCCGGGTCGTGCTGCTGAGGGGCGGCCCCGATGAATGAGCCCACGGAGGCGAGGGAGACCACGGAGCGCCTGCGGGTGCCCGAGCACATGTACCGCGCGCTCGGCTACCTCTTCCCGCGGCTGATGTTCCTCAACGCGCGCTACGCCCCGCAGGTGCACTGGGGCGACATCGCGGCGGCGCTGGACGGCTTCCCCGCCGACGACCTGGACCTGGCCTCCGCCGGGTTCTGGGACCTGTGGCGCGAGCGCTGGACGAGCCAGGCCGAGGGCTGGGTCGCCCTCGCCGAGGCGTCCGGCACGCAGGCCGGGCGCGGCCGCGCGCTGCGCGCGGCCGCGGCGGCCTACCACTGGGCGGAGTTCCAGTACTTCGACGACCGGGAAGTCAAACAGCGGCTGCGGCAGCGCATCCGGGACTGCTTCCTCGGCAGCCTGCCGGGCACCGGCCTCGATGTCACCGAGGAGTCGCTGCCCGGCACCGGAGCGGGCTACTGGGTGCTGCGCACCGAGGCGATGCGCGCGTCGGGCGAGCCGCTGCCCGCGGTGGTGCTCTCCAACGGCCTGGACTCCGCCACCGAGGTCGAGATGGTGGCGCTGGCCGAGGCCTACCTCGAACGCGGGATCGCCGCGGTGCTCTTCGAGGGCCCGGGCCAGGGCCTGCGGCTGGGCCGCACCCCGGTACGGGCGGAGATGGAGCCGGTGGTCGCCGAACTGCTGGAGGGGCTGCGCGCCGAGCCGGGGATCGACACCGGCCGGCTGGCGTTCGCGGGCATCAGCTTCGGCGGCTATCTGGCGCTGCGGGTGGCCCGGGGGCTCGGTGAGCACTTCCGGTGCGTCGTCAACTTCGGCGGCGGGCCGGTGATCGCCAAGTTCGACGGCCTGCCGCGCCGGCTGAAGGACAACTTCCGGTTCGCCTTCGGAGCGGAGCCGGGCGCCGACCTGCAACCGCGCTTCGACGAGCTGGCGATCGAGCCCGGCCCGGCACCGGCCACCGAGGTGCTGAGCGTCGGCGGCGCGCTGGACGACATCTTCCCGATCGAGGGGCTCTACGACCTCGACCGGGCCTGGTCGGGCCGGCACGCGCTGGAGGTGCACCCCAGGGAGGCGCACACCAGCCTCAACCTGATCGACTCCTACACCCTGCGCACCGCCGACCTGGTCGCGGACCGGCTGGCCGGCCGAGGCTGACCGGACCGGCTCACGAGGGCCTGCCCGCCGGGACCGCCGACGGGCAGGCCCTCGGCGTGCGCCGGGGCCCGCCTCGTACGGAACCGGTCTGGTCAGCGGCTCTCGGCGAGCGCGCCCTCGGACGTGAGGAGGCCGGGGTGCAGGTCGCCGGCGAGTCCGGCCTGGACGAAGACCCGCTTGAGCAGGGTGACGAAGATCCGCGCCTCCTCCGGCTCCAGTCCGCCGAGCAGCCGGGCCTCGAAACCGCTGATGAGCGACTCGGCCTCGGTGTGCAGCTCACGGCCGGCCGGGAGCACGTGGACGGCGTGGGCGCGGCGGTCGGTGGGGTGGCGGCGGCGCTCCACCAGACCGCGCCGCTCCATCTCGTCGACCAGGCCGACCATCACGTTGCGGTGCACGTTCAACGGCCCGGCGAGCTGGTGCTGGCTGAGCCCGTCCTTGCCGATCAGCAGGTCGAGCAGGCCGAACTGGCGGGGGTGGATGCCCAGGGGCGCGAGCACGTCGACGAGCTGCTCCTGCACATGGGCGCTGAGGTGGGTCATCACGCAGGCGGGGTGGTCGAACAGCGATGGGGTACTCACGCCCGCCATGATACCTCCGAAGAATTATCACCTTGAGGGATAGTCACTGGAAGTGCATACTTGTTCCGTGACCCAAGACATCTCCGCATCCGCTCCCGCCGCCCCGCCGCAGGAAGCCGCGGGTGGCACCGCACCCGACCCGAAGCGCCGCCTGGCCTTCGCCGTCGTCCTGATCGCCGGATTCATGGACCTGGTCGACACGACGATCGTCAACGTCACCGTCCCGAGCATCCAGCGCGACCTGCACGCCGACTACGCCCAGATCGAGTGGGTCATCGCGGCGTACGTACTGTCCTTCGCAGCCCTGCTGATCCTCAGCGGCAGGCTCGGCGACATCTTCGGACGCAAGCGCGTCTTCCTGGTCGGCATGGCCGCCTTCACCGTCGCCTCGCTGCTGTGCGGGGTCGCCGTCAACCCGGGGATGCTGATCGCCTCCCGGTTCGTCCAGGGCGCCGCGGCCGGCCTGATGGTCACCCAGATCCTGGCGATCCTGCACGTGGTCTTCCCGCCGGGCGAGCGCGGCAAGGCGGTCGCGATCTTCGGCGCGGTCACCGGCTCCTCCGCGGTGTTCGGCCTCGCCCTCGGCGGCGTGGTCGTGCAGTGGGACCTCTTCGGCTGGGAATGGCGCCCGATCTTCCTGGTCAACGTCCCGGTCGGGATCGCGGCCCTGATCGCCGGCGCCCTGGTGATCCGCGAGTCCCGCGCCCCGCAGCGCCCCAAGCTCGACCTGCTCGGCATGCCGCTGGCCCTCGCCGCCGTGGCGCTGCTCGTCTACCCGCTCACCGAGGGCCGCCGCCTCGGCTGGCCCGCCTGGACCTTCGGCATGCTCGCCGGCGCCCTGGTGCTGCTCGCGGTCTTCCTCGCCTACGAGAAGCGCCGCTTCGCCAAGGTCGGCTCCGCGCTCGTCGAGTTCGGGGTGTTCCGCTCCCGCTCGTTCTCCATCGGCATGGCGGTGTGGTTCCTGTTCTGGATCGCGGTCGGCGGGTTCTTCTTCGTCTGGACGCTCTTCCTCCAGCAGGGCCTCGGCTGGACGCCCATGCACGCCGGCCTGACCGCCGCCACCTTCGCCATCGGCGTGGGCATCGGCGCGGGCAACGCCCCCGACAAGCTCGTCCCCAAGTTCGGCCGCAACGTCCTGGTGGCCGGCGGCATCGTCAACGCGATCGGCTTCGTCGCCTTCGCCGTCCTGGTCGCCCACTACGGCCACAGCCTCGCGTCCTGGCAGATCATCCCGGTGCACATCGTCTCCGGCGTCGGCTTCGGCCTGATCGTCGCGCCGACCCTGGACCTGCTGCTCGGCCAGGTCCCCGGCGAACAGGCGGGCAACGCCTCCGGCCTGCTGAACACCGTCCAGCAGCTCGGCATGGCCCTCGGTGTCGCGCTGACCGGCGTGGTCTTCTTCGCCCAGGTCGCGAACGCGTCGGGTGACGCCGCCGACGAGGCGGCCCCGGCACTGAAGTCCGCCCTCAGCAGTGCCGCGGTCGGCTCCGAGGACCAACTGCTCGCCGACTTCCGCACCTGCGTGCGCGAGCGCGCCGACTCGGTCGACCCGAGCGAGGTCCCGGCCGTCTGCCGCAAGGAGGACCCGAAGGTCGCCGGCGCCTTCGGCGGGGCCATCGCCCGCGCCGACTCGGTCAGTTACTCCTCCGCGTTCCGTACCGTCCTGCTGCTGGACGCCGGCATCCTGGTGATCGCCGCCGCCGGCTTCCTGACCCTGCCCAAGCACTCCCGGCCCGCCGACGCGGCCGCCGCGAGCCCCGAGCCCACCGAGGTGACGGCATGAGCAACGAGAAGAACGTCCTGGTCCTCGGCCGTGAGCGGCACCTGGTCGACGCCTCCACCGGCATCATCGAGGCCGCCGGTTTCCAGACCGTCGGCGTCACCCGTGACGAGGAGGCGCTCGCCCTGCTGGACACCGGCCGGTTCATCGCCGTCCTGGTCGGCAGCGGCGTCGAACGGGAGTCCCGTCCGCCGGTGCGGCAGCACGCCGCTCCGCACGGCACGGTGGTCCTGGAGGCGCAGCGCGTCCCGATGCAGACCGTCCAGGAGCACGTCCGCCATGTGATCGTCCCGAAGCTGCGGCAGATCGCCTGACCACCCCTGCACCAGGGCCCCGGATCCGGCCGTCCCCCGACGGATCCGGGGCCCGGCCGCACCTTGGTTCAGCCGGGCCGGTGGCCCAGCGAACGCTCCGTCACCCGGCTCAGATGGCCGTGGAAGACCTCACGCGGGTCCGGAGTCAGCGTGCGCAGCGCCACCAGCGCGGTGATCACCACGTCGCACAGCTCACCCTGCACGTCCTCCCAGCTGTGGCTGACGCCCTTGCGGGGGTTCTGGCCCATCGCCCCGATGACGGCCTCGGAGACCTCACCGACCTCCTCGGACAACTTCAGCATCCGCAGCAGAAGCCCCTCACGCCCACCCACCGGCTGATCCGCCTCCAGCCAGGCCCACAGGGCGTCGACGGACTTCCACAGATCGGGGGAGGGGACGACGTGATCGCTCATGCGGGGCAGCTTGTCACGGGGGTTCACGGGGAGACCAAAGCCGCTGGGTCCGACGTGAGTCCGGCGCCGCCTCACCCCTCGAACAACGCCTCTTCCTCCGCGAACAGGGACGCCTGGCCGTCGTCGTCCCCGCTCTTCTCCTCCCGCAGCCGTCGGTTGCGGGCGCCCACGATCAGGGTCGTCGCGAGGGCCGTCACCCCGAGGGCCGCCGGCACCATCCAACTCCGGTTCACCGCGTGGCCGAGGGCGTGGTCCAGGGAGAGGCGGCCCGGACCCGTCACCGCGAGGCCCGCCGCCGTCAGGCCCAGCGAGGCCGCGTACTCGTAGCCGCCGCCCGCGTTGAAGAAGCCGTTGGGCGCGTGGACCGCGGACGCTCCGGCCATCGCTCCGGCCGCCGCCGCACCCGCGGCCGGGGTCGCCAGGCCCAGCGCCAGCAGCGTGCCGCCACCCGCCTCGGCAAGGCCCGCCGCGGTGGCGCTGGCCTTGCCCGGCGCGTAGCCGACGGACTCCATGAACTGGCCGGTTCCCTCCAGGCCGCCGCCGCCGAACCAGCCGAGCAGCTTCTGCGCCCCGTGGGCGGCCAGTACACCCCCGGTTCCCAGTCGGAGCAGCAGCAGGCCCAGGTCACGTCGGTCGTAAGCGGTCACGATGACTCCCAGCACAAGAAGCGGAACGAGACCCCCCTCGCGTTTCCACCGTCGCACCGCTCACACCTGCCCGGAACACGCGCGCGGCCGTTCGGGTGGCGGGCCCGGGGGAGCGGTGTGAGTCTGGCAGGCATGACGATTCAGACCGCCCGACTCAGCGACCCGGCCGTCCGCGCCTTCGTCTCCGCCGTCAACGCCCATGACCGCGAGGCCCTCCTGGCCCTGCTCACCCCCGGCGCGACCATGGCGGACGACGGCAGCGACCGTGACCTCGGCGAGTGGGTCGACCGGGAGATCTTCTCCTCCCACGGCCATCTCGACGTCGACAACGAGTCCAACGGCGGCCGTTCCCTCCTCGCCCACTACCGCAACGACGCCTGGGGCGAGATGCGCACCCGCTGGGACTTCACGGTCGAGGACGACGGCAGGATCTCCCGTTTCGAGACCGGCCAGGCCTGAATCCCGAGAAAGCCCTTGCCCTGGAGCGCACTCCAACTCCTAGCGTTCTGCGGCATGGAGACCACACGCACACTGGGCCGCTCCGGCATCGAGGTCAGCGCACTCGGCTTCGGCTGCTGGGCGATCGGCGGGGAATGGCAGGCGGCCGACGGCCAGCCGCTCGGCTGGGGCAAGGTCGACGACGAGGAGTCCGTACGGGCGGTCCGGCACGCCCTGGACCTCGGCATCACCTTCTTCGACACGGCCGACACCTACGGCGCCGGGCACAGCGAACGCGTCCTCGGCCGTGCCCTCGGCAAGCGCCGGGACGACGTCGTCCTCGCCACCAAGTGGGGCAACGTCTTCGACGAGGACACCCGCACCCTCACCGGCCACGACGACACCCCGGCCTACGCCCGCCGCGCCCTCACCGCGTCCCTCGCCCGCCTCGGCACCGACCACGTCGACCTGTACCAGCTCCACCTCTCCGACCTCGACCCGGTACGCGCGGCCGAACTGCGGGACGTGTGCGAGCAGTTCGTGGCCGAGGGGCTCATCCGCGCCTACGCCTGGAGCACCGACGACCCGGCCCGCGCCGCGGTGTTCGCCGAGGGGGAGCACTGCGCGGCCGTACAGCACGCACTGAACGTGATGCAGGACGCGCCCGACATGCTGGCCCTGTGCGAGGAGTCGGGGCTCGCGAGCATCAACCGCAGCCCGCTCGCCATGGGGTTGCTCGCGGGCAAGCGCCAAGGGCCCCAGGACGCCGGGGACATCCGCAGCAGGCCCCCGGCCTGGCTCCAGGGCTTCGGTGACGGGGCGTCGGCCGACCCGGAGTGGCTGGCCCGCATCGACGCGCTCAAGGAGATCCTCACCAGCGAGGGCCGCACCCTGGCCCAGGGCGCGCTGGCCTGGATCTGGGCCCGCAGCCCGCGCACGGTACCGATCCCGGGGTTCCGTTCCGTGGCCCAGGCGGAGCAGAACGCGGGAGCGATGGAGAAGGGGCCGCTCACCGAGGCCCAGTTGACCGAGATCAACCGCGTCCTGGACCGGTGAGCGGCCCGACTTCTACTGCGCGTACGACTGCTGTTGCTCGGTCAAGGTGATCTGACCCGCCTTGATGGTGGCGAGCCGCGGTGCCCGCCGGGCGATCGACGAGTCGTGCGTGACCATGACGAACGTCAGCCCGTACTCGTGCCACAGCCCTTCCAGCAGGGCCATGATCTCGTCCCGCATCGACTCGTCGAGGTTGCCGGTGGGCTCGTCGGCGAGCAGCACCTTCGGCTTCTTGACCAGGGCCCGGGCGATGGCGACCCGCTGCTGCTGACCGCCGGACAGCTCGGCGGGCGCGTGCGTGAGCCGTTCACCCAGCCCCACCGAGCGCAGCGCCTCCGCGGCCCGCTCGCGCCGCTCGGCCGGCTTCACGCCGAGCGGCACGAGGGCCGTCTCCACGTTCTCCTGAGCCGTCAGGGTCGGGATGAGGTTGAACGACTGGAAGATGATGCCGATCTTCTCCGCCCGCAGCCGGGTCAGCCTGGCCTCGCTGATCTTCGCGAGGTCCACGCCGTCCAGTTCGACGCTGCCCTCGGTGGGGCGGTCCAGTCCGCCGATCATCTGGAGCAGCGTGGACTTGCCGCCGCCGGTGGGGCCCTGGATGACGAGCTGGTCGCCGTCCTCGATGGTCAGGTCGACCCCGCGCAGGGCGTCGACGGTCTCCTTGCCGCGCGAGTAGCGCTTGGTGACGCCGGTGAGTCTGTACATGGGAGCTCCGTGGGGAATCCGCCGTGGCGGTGGGGTGAGGGGGTGTTACGACACGCTGCGCAGCGCGTCCGCGGGCCGCATCCGGGACGCCCGCCAGCCGCCCATCGCCCCGGCGATCAGACCGCCGGTCACCGCGAGGCCCACGGCGAGCGCGATGGTGGTCATGGAGACGGGCGCGGACAGCGCGATCTCCATGGTGTTCTGCGCGGACTGCTGACCCGGACCGCCCCCGCCGCCCGGGCCGCCGCCCATGCCGCCGGCACCGCCGGTGCTGCCGAGCTGGGCGGTCAGCTTGGGGCTGATCGCGGTGACCGTGTACGCGGCCGCGAGGCCCAGGGCGATACCGAGGGCGCCGCCGAGCAGGCCGTTCACGATCGACTCGCCGACGACCTGCCGGGTGACCCGGCGACTCGGCCAGCCGAGGGCCTTCAGGGTGCCGAACTCCCGCACCCGGCGCGAGACCGCCGAGGAGGTCAGCAGCGCGGCCACCAGGAAGGCGGCGACGAGCACGGCGACGGAGAGCCACTTGCCGACGCTGGTCGCGAGGTCGGAGGCCGTGGACAGCGAGCCGGAGACGGTCTCCGCGAGGTCCGCGGAGGTCGTGACGGTCGTACCGGAGATGTTCTTCTGGATCGCCGCCTTGACGGAGTCGATCTGCTGGGAGTCGGTCGCCTTGACGTAGATCGTGGTGACCTTGTTCTTGGCGTCGGCCAGCGTCTGGGCCTGCCCCAGCGGCAGGTAGACGTCGGTGGTGGACTCGCTGCTGTCGGGCGTCGCGATGCCGATGACCGTGTACTTGGTGCCGGAGATCTTCAAAGTCCCGCCAACCTTGAGGGAGTTCTCCTTCGCGTACGACTTGCTGACGACCGCGACCTTCGCGTCGGTCTGCGTGGCGGTGAAGGTCTTGCCGGTGGTGATCTTCGAACCGGCCAGCGGACCGAGCGTCTGGTCGCTGACGTCGACACCGGCGACGGAGTAGGAGTTCACGTCGAAGTTGGCGCCGCCGCCCTGGACCTGGGGCGCGGCGGTGGAACCCCCCGCCTGGCCGCCGCCGGGGCCGCCCTGCCCCTGGGAGTTCTGCGACTGGGCCTTGCCCTGGGTGAAGGAGCCGTCGACCTTGGTGACGTTCAGGGTCAGCGCGCCGACCGCGCTCGCCACCCCCGGTTGCTGCGAGACCTTGGTGACCACCGAGGACGCCAGGGCCTGACCGCCCTGGGTCATCACGCGGTCCGAGCTCTGCGTGTCGTCGCTGTCGTTGGAACTGGCGTCGAACTGGAAGTTCGGTCTGCCCGAACTCCCGGACGTCGGGGCCGACCTGGCTTTGGTGACGGTCATGTCGGTGCCGAGCCCGTAGAGCGACTTCAGGACCTTGTCCTGAGCCTGAGTCATACCGGCCGACACCGAGGTGACGGTGATGACCAGCGCGATACCGAGCGCCAGACCCAGTGCGATGACCAGGGCCGCCTTCTTGCGCCGGCCCAGCTCGCGCTTGAGATAGATGCCAAACATCCCGTTCCTCGAAGGTTCTTGGCGCCCGCTGTGGGCGCGCCCTCAAAGGTAGGGACGCTGCATTGCGGGGCCGTGAGGAAGGGATGTGCACCGGCTGAGAAGGGATGTGCGTGAGCTGAGAATGTGCGCGGCGGCCGTCCTCGGACCGGTGCGCATCCCGCGGTCCCACGCGAGATCCACCCCCACCCGGCCCATGGACGGCCGCCGCGCTCCCCCCTCGGGCGAGGCCGACGGAACGCCGCCCCCCAAGTGTGAAGCTCTTGTGGAGAGCGCGTGATGAGCATAAGCCGTCGACCGGCCGCGACGGGGGTGGAATCACATATTCCGTTTGTAGAAATCGGCCGCTCAGCCACGCCCGACGTACGGCATGGCCGTCGCCAGTACGGTCGCGAACTGCACATTGGCCTCCAGCGGCAGCTCCGCCATGTGCCGCACCGTGCGCGCCACGTCGGCCACGTCCATCACGGGTTCCGGCACGACCTCCCCGTTGGCCTGCAACGCTCCGGCCCCCATGCCGGCGGTCATGTCGGTCGCCGCGTTCCCGATGTCGATCTGCCCGACCGCGATGCCGTAGGGCCGTCCGTCCAGCGACAGCGACTTGGTGAGACCGGTCAGGGCGTGCTTGGTGGCGGTGTAGGCGACGGAGTGCGGCCGGGGGGTGTGTGCCGAGATCGAGCCGTTGTTGATGATCCGGCCGCCCCGCGGGTCCTGCTCCTTCATCTGCCGGTACGCCGCCTGCGCACACAGGAACGCCCCGTTGAGGTTGGTGTCCACCACGTGCCGCCACGCGTCGTACGGCAGCTCCTCCACCGGCACTCCGCCCGGTCCGAAGGTCCCCGCGTTGTTGAACAGCAGATCCACCCGCCCGAACCGCTCCACGGTGGCGGCGAACAGCGCGGCCACCTCGTCCGGCCGTGACACGTCGGTGCGTACGGCGATCGGGGCGCCCGCGGTGTCCCCGGTGCTTTCGGAGGCCAGCGCGGCCGTCTCCTCCAGCGTCTGCGTCCGCCGGCCCGCCAGGGCGACCGACCAGCCCGCGCGCAGCAGCTCCACGGCCACCGCCCGACCGATGCCGGAGCCCGCGCCGGTCACCACCGCGATCTTCGAACGTTGCGCAGTTTGCATGGCATTCATGGCCCCGCAGCGTACGGGAGGGCCCGAGCGGGGTCCGCCATGCGGAACTCATCCGTCCGCCATCTGAGTGTTGTGTACGCGACAATCCCGCGTCGCTCCCGGCCACTCCAATTGCCTCCTGCATCCACCAGTCAGGGGAGGACCGGATGACACGCGACACCCACCCGTCACAGCACGCCCCCGAACTGCGCGCCGCCGCACGGCACATGGGCCGCCGCCGCTTCCTGACCGT
Organism: Streptomyces sp. SAI-135; assembly: GCF_029893805.1. Classification (NCBI taxonomy): domain Bacteria; kingdom Bacillati; phylum Actinomycetota; class Actinomycetes; order Kitasatosporales; family Streptomycetaceae; genus Streptomyces; species Streptomyces sp. SAI-135. Next base: position 2,869,108 of record NZ_JARXYP010000002.1, on the reverse strand, counting down.
CACGGGCGCCGCCGCCGCGCTCGCCTTCTCCGTGAACCTGCCCACCGCCGGCACCGCGAGCGCCGCCGAACTCGACGCCTCGAAGATCACCGAGAACCCCTTCACCCTCGGCGTCGCCTCCGGCGACCCGCAGCCCGACTCCGTGCTCCTGTGGACCCGCCTCGCCCCGGTCCCCTTCCAGGAGGACGGCGGCCTCCCGGCCGAACGCGTCCTGGTCCACTGGGAGCTGGCGCACGACGAGAAATTCCGCCGGATCGCCAGACGCGGCACGGCCGTCGCGCACCCCGAGTTCCACCACACCGTGCACGCCGAGGTCGGGCACCTCGACGCCGACCGCTTCTTCCACTACCGCTTCCGGGTCGGCAGGTGGATCAGCCCCACGGGCCGCACCCGCACCGCACCGGCCCCCGGCAGCCGCGCCGCGGCCCTCACCTTCGCGGCCGTCTCCTGCCAGGCGTACACCGACGGCTACTTCACCCCGTACGGCCATCTCGCCGCCGAGGACGTCGACATGGTCTTCCACCTCGGGGACTACCTGTACGAGTACGCGGTCAACTCGGTGGGCGGATACCGCAACTACACCGACCGCACCCTCCCGGCGGTCTTCAACCGCGAGACGGTCACCCTGGAGGACTACCGCCTGCGCTACGCCCTCTACAAGTCCGACCCGGACCTGATGGCCGCACACGCCGCACACCCCTTCGTGGTCACCTGGGACGACCACGAGACCGAGAACAACTACGCCGACGACATCCCCGAGAACGACGTGCCGCCCGAGGAGTTCCTGCTCCGCCGCGCCGCCGCCTATCGCGCCTACTGGGAGAACCAGCCGCTGCGCCGCCCGCAGCGGCCCGCAGGCCCGGACATGCAGCTGTACCGGCGCCTGCACTGGGGCCGGCTCGCCCAGTTCGACGTCCTCGACACCCGCCAGTACCGCTCCGACCAGGCCTACGGCGACGGCCTCGACCTGCCGGGCCCCGAGATCGACGACCCGGCGCGCACCATGACCGGCGAGACCCAGGAGCGGTGGCTGCTCGACGGCTGGCGCGCGTCACGGGCCCTGTGGAACGTCGTACCGCAGCAGGTGAACTTCTCGCAGCGCAAGCTCGACCTCACCGACCCGGCCCGGCTGTCGATGGACTCCTGGGACGGCTACCGGGCCTCCCGGCGCCGGATCCTCGACGGGGCCGAGGCGGCCGGCATAGACAACCTGATGGTCCTCACGGGTGACGTGCACGTCGCGTACGCCTACGACATCAAGGACGACTTCGACGACCCGGCCTCCCGCACCCTCGGCACGGAGATCGTCGGATCGTCGATCTCCAGCGGCCGGGACGGCGCCGACAAGCCCTCGACCTGGGACACGTACACCAGGGCCAACCCGCACATGAAGTTCTACAACGGGCTGCGCGGCTACGTGACCGTCGAGCTGGGCCGCGAGCGGGCCCGGGCCGACTTCAGGAGCGTGCCCTACGTGACCCGGCCCGGGGCGCCGATCGCCACGGCCGCGTCCTTCGTGACGGAGGTGGGGGACCAGGGGCTCAAGCCGGCATGAGTTCCGTCTCACCGATCTGACCGGTCCCGCCGGTCTCGCCGGGATAGCGGACGCCGACACGGTCACGGATCGCGTCCAGCGTCCGCATCACCGCCAGGGTGCCCTCCAGCGGCACCAGCGCGGACTCCTTCTCCCCGGCCCGCAGCGCGCGCATCACCTCGCGGGCCTCGTGCTTGAGGCTGTTGCGCGGCCCGTCGGCCGGGTCGGCGACGAACTCCTCGGGGTCCCGGCCGTCGCGGTGCAGGACGAAGCGGTCCGGGTGGAAGAAGCCGTTCGGGATGTCGATCCGGCCCAGCGAGCCGGTGACCGACGCGATCGTGGCGGTGCCGCCGGTCAGCGAGCAGTGCAGGGAGGCCAGCGCCCCGCTGTCCCAGGAGAGCAGCGCGCCCGTCTGGAGGTCCACGCCCTCCTCGGAGAGCACCGCCTTCGCCGTGACGCCGGAGGGCTCCCCGAGCAGCAGATGCGCGAACGACACCGGGTACACCCCGAGGTCGAGCAGCGCGCCCCCGCCCTGCGCGGGGTCGCGCAGCCGGTGCGCGGGCGGGAAGGGGCCGGCGAGCCCGAAGTCGGCCTGCACCGTGCGCACCTCACCGATCGCGCCGTCGTCGACGAGGGCCTTGAGCCGCCGGACCAGCGGGTTGCAGTACATCCACATGGCCTCCATGAGGAAGCGCCCGTGCTCCCTCGCGAGCCCGACCAGCTCCTCGGCCTCCCGCGCGTTCAGCGTGAACGCCTTCTCGCACAGCACATTGCGGCCGGCGGCCAGACACAGCCCGGCGGCCGCCCGGTGCGCCGCGTGCGGGGTGGCCACGTACACGACATCGATGTCCGCGTCCTCGGCGAGGGCACCCCAGTCGCCGTACGCCCGCTCGATCCCGAACCGTTCCGCGAACGCCTTCGCCGAGGCCTCGGACCGGGAGGCCACCGCGACCACCTCCGCGTCCGGCAGATCCACCAGGTCCGCGGTGAACGCCGCCGCGATCCCGCCCGTCGCCAGAATCCCCCAGCGCACGCTCTGCTCCGTCATTCCCGGCTCCACCCTCGCTCACCTGATCCTCGCCACCCTGTACGAGCTGAGAGCATAGGTGGCGGATCACCGGGAGAGGGAGGGGCACATGCCCGAGCAGGGGGCATCGACACCGCACCTGAAGCAGCAGGCGACCGTACCGGACACGGAGCCGCCCGCGGCCGTGCGCCGCACCGGCCTGCTCGTCACCCTGCTCCTGGGCGGCCTCACCGCCACGCCCCCGCTGGCGATGGACATGTACCTGCCGTCGCTGCCGGAGGTCACCGACTCGCTGCGGGCGCCGGCCGCCACCGTCCAGCTCACCCTCACCGCCTGTCTGCTCGGCATGGCGCTCGGGCAGCTGGTGGTCGGCCCGATGAGCGACCGCTGGGGCCGCAGGCGCCCACTGCTCGCCGGTCTGTTCGTGTACGTCGTCGCCACCGCGCTGTGCGCCCTCGCGCCGAACGTGGAGTTCCTGGTCGGCTTCCGGCTGGTGCAGGGGCTCGCGGGCGCCGCGGGCATAGTGATCGCCCGGGCCGTGGTCCGGGACCTGTACGACGGCGTGGCGATGGCCCGGTTCTTCTCCACCCTCATGCTGATCGGCGGGGTCGCGCCGATCGTGGCGCCGCTGATCGGCGGACAGATCCTGCGGGTGACCGACTGGCGGGGCGTGTTCGTGGTCCTGACGGTCATCGGGGCGCTGCTCGCCGCCCTGGTGTGGGTGAGGCTGCCCGAGACCCTCCCGGCGGCCGAGCGGCACACCGGCGGGGTCGCGGACGCGCTGCACTCCATGCGCCGCCTCCTGGCCGACCTGCCCTTCGCCGGCTACATGCTCACCGGCGGCTTCGCCTTCGCCGCGCTGTTCGCCTACATCTCGGCGTCGCCGTTCGTGGTCCAGGAGATCTACGGCGCCTCCCCGCAGACCTTCAGCCTGCTGTTCGGCGTGAACTCGGTCGGACTCGTCGTGGTCGGCCAGATCAACGGCAAGGTGCTGGTGGGCAGGGTCGGCCTGGACCGGGTCCTGGGCGCGGGTCTGCTCGTCGTGACGGCGGCGGCCGCGGCGCTGCTGCTGATGACGACCGGGGTCTTCGGCGAGGTGGGCCTGCTCCCCGTCGCCGCCGGACTCTTCGTCCTGATGTCCGCGATGGGTGTCACCCTGCCCAACGCCCAGTCCCTCGCCCTCCTGCGCACCCGGCACTCCGCGGGGTCCGCGTCGGCCCTCCTCGGCACGTCCTCCTTCCTCATCGGCGCGGTCGCATCGCCGCTGGTGGGGATGGCCGGCGAGGACACCGCCGTCCCGATGGCGGTCGTCCAGCTGGCGGCCGCACTGGTCGCGCTCGTGTGTTTCATGGCAATGTGCCGTCCTTGGAACAGGCGTGCGACTGTGGAGGGGGCAGAGAGCTGAGCGCACCGAGACTGCGCGTCGACACACCGGAACGGGCCGGCCTCGATCCGGCGGAACTCCGGCACCTCGTGCGGGACTTCCACGCCCTCACCACCGGTGAGCGCCCCTGGGCCCCCGGCGCCGTGCTGGTCGCGGGGCGCGGCCCGGTGATCGCCGTGCAGGAGGCGTCGGGCTGGGCCGTCCGCTACGCGTCCTACGACCCCGAGGCCGACGCGGGCGTGGAACTGCCCGTCGAGGCACGCGTCCCGGTCCGGGTGGACACCCCCTTCGACCTGGCGTCCCTCACCAAGCTGTTCACGGCCGTGGCGGCGGTGCAGCAGATCGAGCGCGGCACGCTGGGCATCGACGCGAGGGTGGGCGCCTACCTGCCGGACTTCACGGCGGCCGTCACCCACGGCATCACCGTCCGCGAACTCCTCACCCACACCTCGGGACTGCGCCCCGAGCTCCCGCTCTACGACTGCGACGACGACGAGGGCCGCCTGAACCTCCTGCGGGCCGAGCCGCCCATCGGAGTCCCGGGCACCTACACCTACTCCGACCTCAACCCGCTCCTCCTCCAGCACGTCCTCGAACGCATCACCGGCCGCCCCCTCGACGTCCTCGTCCACGACGGCATCACGCGGCCCCTCGGCATGACGTCCACCCGTTTCGGTCCCTGCCCGCAGGCGGCGGCCACGGAGGACCAGCGCCGGCCGTGGGCCAAGGCGGACCGGGGGATGCTGCGGGGTGTGGTCCACGACGAGAACGCGTGGGCGCTGGGCGGGGTGGCGGGCCACGCGGGCCTCTTCTCGACCGCCCACGACCTCGCGATCTTCTGCCGGGCCCTGCTGGCGGGCGGCGCGTACGGCCCCGCCCGCATCCTCGGCCCGGACTTCGTGGAGCTGCTGCTGACCCCGCCCGGTCTGGGCTTCGCCATCGACCAGAAGTGGTTCATGGGGGAGCTGGCGGGCCGGGGAGCGGCGGGCCACACGGGCTTCACGGGCACGTCCCTGGTCCTGGACCCGTCCACCGACACGTTCGTGATCCTCCTGGCCAACACGGTCCACCCGAGAAGACGCCCCCCGGACAACCGCCCACGAGCGGAAACGGCGACGAGGCTGGCGCGGGCGGTACGCGGGGCGTAGATCCGGCGGTCCGGCAGTACGGTCCGGCGGTCTGGCAGTTCGGCGGTCTGGCGGTCCGGTGGTCTGGCAGTTCGGTGGTCCGGCAGGCCCGGCAGGGGTGTCGGGTCCAGCACTCACCGACCCCGGCCCGGGCGGCCTTCCGCTCTGGCCCCGACTTCAGCCCTCGTCCCGGCCAGGCTTTCGCCGCGTGTTTCTGCCCTGGTTCCGGGCCCAACGCTCGCCTGGGCTCCAGCCCTCACCCCGAGCCGCCGGCTCCCCGCCGAGACGCCCGCCTGACCCGGGTCTCGGCCCCGCACCGAGACGCTCACTCCCCGAACCCCTCACCCCGAGCGCCGTCGCACCCACCGCGACACCCACCCCCGCGCCCCACCCCTAGAATCACGGAGTGACCGCCCCCGCACCCCCGGCCCAGACCCTCCGTGCCGCCCTCGCCGCGCTTCTTGACGGGCTTCCGCCGAAGCAGGCCGCTCAGGCGGTGGAGCGGCTGATCGGCAACTACCGGGGGAGCACCCCCACGGACAGCCCCATCCTCCGCGACCGCGCGGACGTGGCCGCCTACGCCGCCTACCGCATGCCCGCCACCTTCGAGGCGGTCCACGCGGCCCTGGGGGCCTTCGCCGAGGCCGTCCCGGGCTGGAGTCCCGCCGACCACACCGACGTCGGCGGCGGCACCGGCGCCGCGACCTGGGCCGTCACCGCCACCTGGCCGGGCGACCGGGCGGTCACCGTCCTGGACTGGTCCGAGCCCGCGCTCGCCCTCGGCCGTGAGATCGCCGCCGCCAACCCGGCCCTGAAGGACGCCCGCTGGCAGCGCGCCAGGATCGGCCGGGACCTCACCCTGCCCGCGACCGACCTGGTCACCGTCTCGTACGTCCTCAACGAGCTCACCCCGGCCGACCGCACCGCCCTCGTGGACAGCGCGGCGGCGTCGGCCCGGGCGGTCGTGATCGTGGAGGCCGGCACCCCCGCCGGGTACGCCCGCGTCATCGAGGCCCGCGACCGGCTCGTCACCGCCGGTTTCCGTGTCGCCGCCCCCTGCCCGCACAGCGCCGCCTGCCCGATCGCCCCCGGCGAGGACTGGTGCCACTTCTCGGCGCGGGTCAGCCGCTCCTCCCTGCACCGCCAGGTCAAGGGGGGCTCGCTGCCGTACGAGGACGAGAAGTTCAGCTATGTGGCGGCCACCCGGCTCCCCGTCACCCCGGTGCCCACCCGGGTGATCCGCCGCCCCCAGATCCGCAAGGGCCAGGTCCTCCTCGACCTGTGCGAGCCCGACGAACGGCTGACCCGTCGTACGGTCACCAAGCGGCACGGCGACCTGTACCGGGCGGCGAGGGACGCCGAGTGGGGCGACGGCTGGCCCCCGGCGGACCACTAGGCCCGGTCCGCGGGGGCTCCCCGGTCACTTCGGCGATTCCCCCTCCCGCTTCTCCAAGAGTTTCCGCACCAGCTCACGCCTGTGCGCCTGCGGGTCCCGCGCACCCCCGATCCGGCCTTTGCGGCCGCCACCGCGCAGCGCCTCGCGGCCGATGTTGCTGCGGGTGCCTCCGACTCCGAGCATGCCGCCCGCTCCACCTCGTGTCATGACCTGCGCCTTTCGATCGATCTCAGCTAGACGATACGTACCGTCTCGCTCAATGTCTCATCACTCTCCAGCGAGACGCACCGTCTTGTCAACCTGGTAGGTTCGCCACCATGGCCACCCAGAACCCCAAGCAGCCCGCCCCCGACACCACCCGGCGCAGCGAGCGATCCCGCCGCGCCATCTACGACGCCGCCCTCGCTCTCGTCGCCGAGGTCGGCTATCCGAAGACCACGATCGAGGGCATCGCCGCCCGCGCGGGGGTCGGCAAGCAGACGATCTACCGCTGGTGGTCGTCGAAGGCGGAGGTGCTGATGGAGGCGTTCCTCGACCTGAGCGAGCAGGCGGCACGGGAGGCCGGCCCCGAGGAGACGTACGCCATTCCGGACACCGGTGACCTCGCCGCCGACCTCAAGGCCGTACTGCGGCTGACCGTGGACCAGCTCAACGACCCCCGCTTCGAAGCCCCCTCCCGCGCCCTGGCCGCCGAGGGCGTCGTCAACGAGCAGGTCGGCCGCGCCTTCACGGCCAAGCTCCTCGAACCCTCGCTCCAGCTCTACGTCGACCGCGTGCGCGCCGCCCAGGAGGCCGGCCAGGTGCGCCCCGAAATCGACCCCCGCATCGCCCTCGAACTCTGGGTCTCCCCCCTCGCCCAGCGCTGGCTGCAGTACACCGGCCCGATCAGCTACGACTACACCGACACCCTCGTCGACTACGCCCTGTACGGCATCGCGCCCCGCTGAGCCGCACCCGGTCACCGGGCATTGGCCCCCAACCCCTCATATCCGCTCAGGGCCCCCCGGAGCAGAGGAAGGTGGGACCATAAGGCATGCTGTTCCGCACGACAGCGAGGCGAGGGTGGTAGATGAGCGCGGAGTCGGGGGGCCTGACCGGCCTGCAGGGCAAACTCTCCCAGTGGCTGCGCGGACGCCGGCCGAAGGAGGCCGCCGCCGGGGACGACGGCGGCCGTGAGGCCCTGCTGCTGGCCGCCGCCTCAGCGGGACTCCCGCTGGCCCCCGCCGCGCACCCCGCCCCCGGATACCGGTGCTCCTGCGACCGCGTCGGCTGTCCCACACCCGCCCGGCACCCGGTGTCGTTCGCCTGGCAGACCCAGTCGACCACCGACCGCGCGCAGATCGAGCGCTGGGCCAGGCACCAGCCGCAGGCCAACTTCATCACCGCGACCGGCATGGTCCACGACGTCCTGGACGTCCCCCTGGAGGCCGGCCGCGAAGCCCTGGAGCGGCTCCTGGCCGCCGGCGTCGAGGTCGGCCCGGTCGCCGAGAGCGACGACGGACGGCTCCTCTTCTTCACCCTCACCCGCGGCACCCCCGAGGACGAGGACGAGTGGTGGCCGTGCGAACTGGACTGCCACCCCGAGACGGCGGACGAACACCCCGGCCTGCGCTGGCACTGCCGCGGCTCCTACGTCCTCGTACCGCCCGCCCGGCTGCCCGGCGACCAGGCCGTGCACTGGGTCCGCGGCCTCGAACACCCGCTGCCCGACCCGCTGAGCCTCCTGGAAGTCCTCACCGACGTCTGCGCCCGCCACGTGGGCGAGGAGCCGGACCACACCGACGCGGCCTGGCCCCTGCGCCGGTAGCGGACCGGTCCCGGCCCGTTCCTACGAGCCCTGCGCGGACGTCAGTCCCTGGATCCGCCCGATCACGTCGACCTCCTGGTCGCCCGCGCCCTTCGGCGGGTCGAGCGCCACCTCGTTGGAGACGAACTGCATGGTCAGCGACTGCTTGATCTCGCCGGTCGTCAGCGCGAGCACGGCGTCACCGGGGTTGGGCACCGACGTACCGGAGTGGGCCGTCTCCTTCACGTAGTGGTGCGTGGCGAAGAACACCAGCGCCCCGCCGTCCTTCGTGCGCAACGCCAGCGGCGCGTAGGCGTCGCCCGTCAGCGGCTCGTCGAGGTACTGGGTGGCCAGCCCCGGCCGGATGGCGTCCTTCGCCCGGTCCGCCCGCCACACGCTGGTGTGCGTGCCGTCCGCGAAGGCCTCCCCGCCGTTCTTCAGATAGCTCACGTACTTCGTGCTCAGGTCCCCGGGCTCGGCGGCCAGACCGGCCGAGTCCGCCGGGACCGCCTCGGCCCAGCCGTCCGCGTCCTTCTTGAACTCCGGCACCTTGCCCTCGGCCACCAGCGTCAGGAACGCCACCTGGAACGGCTCGTCCATCCCGTCGCGGGTGAACACGAGCAGCCAGCGCGCGGTGCCGCCCTTGTTGCCGGCCGCGTCGGCGACGAACCAGCGCGGCCAGCCCGCCTTCTTCGGGATGGTGTACGTCACGTCCGACAGCTTCAGCGGGGTGTGCGAGGCGTTGCCGCTCGGGCTGTTGGCCTTGCCGGCCTTCAGCCGCGCCGCGTCGATGGCGCCCAGCGCGCCGGTGACATGGGCGGCGTCCAGCGAGCTGTCGTACGCCTTGTCGGCCGCGTTGTACGCGTTCGTGAACTGCTGGAGCGCCTTGGCGGCCTCCGCCCTGGTGGTCGCGGGAAGCACCTCCCGCTCGCCGTGCACCACCACGCATCCGCTCGCCGTCAACGACAAAGCGGTCACAGACGCCGCTATCAGTGCGCTCCGGTCAAGCCTGCGGAGCCTTCGAGGGCTGCGATCCCTGCTCATCAGGTGCCTTCACCTTCCCCTTCCCGGAGGCGAACCCTACCGGGGCGAGGAAGAGCGCGAGCGTCGGGACCAAGTACAGCAGCCACACCGTGACCTGAAGGACGGTCGGGTCCGGCTGGAAGTTGAACACACCCTTGAGGAGGGTGCCGTACCAGCTGTCCGGGGGGACCGTGTCGCTGATGTCGAAGGCCTTGTCGTTCAGGCCGGGCAGCCAGTCGGCCTCCTGGAGGTCGTGGAAGCCGTACGCCAGCACCCCCGCGGCCACGACCACGAGCATCCCGCCGGTCCAGGTGAAGAACTTGGCGAGGTTGATGCGCAGGGCGCCGCGGTAGAACAGCCAGCCGAGCGCGATCGCGGTCAGGATGCCCAGGGCCGCCCCGATCAGCGGGCGCGGGGTGCCGTCACCGGCCGCGCGCACCGACGTCCACACGAACAGGGCGGTCTCCAGGCCCTCCCGGCCGACGGCCAGGAACGCGGTGGCGACCAGGGCACCCGTGCCCATCTGCAGGGCGGCGTCCAGCTTGCCGTGCAGCTCGGACTTCAGATGCCGGGCGGTGCGCCGCATCCAGAAGACCATCCACGTCACCAGGCCGACCGCGATGACCGACAGGGTGCCGCCGAGGGCCTCCTGCGCCTCGAACGTGAGCTCCTGCGAGCCGAATTCGAGCGCGCACCCGAAACCGAGGGCGAGCGCCACCGCGACGCCGATGCCGGTCCAGATGGGCCGGAGGGCGTCCCGGCGGCCCGTCTTCACCAGGTAGGCGATGAGGATGCAGACGACGAGAGACGCCTCCAGGCCCTCGCGCAGACCGATCAGGTAGTTGGAGAACACGGGTCAGCCCTCCTCGGAGAACAGCGTGCTGCCCCACCAGTCGTCCTTGTCACGGACGCCGGGCGGGACGGCGAAGACCGCTGAACCCACGTGCTGGATGTACTCGTTGAGCGCGTCGGTGGACAGATGCCGCTGGATCCGGATGAAGCCCTCGCGGACGTCCTTCTGGTACGCGAGGAAGAACAGCCCCGCGTCCAGCCGGCCCAGTCCGTCCGTGCCGTCGGTGAAGGAGTAGCCGCGGCGCAGGATCGTCGCCCCGCCGTTGGAGTCGGGGTGCGCGAGCCGGACGTGCGCGTCGGGCTTCATCGCCGGCAGGAACGGCTTGTCGCGCTCCTTGGCCCTGCCGACCGGGGCGCCCTCGCCCTTGTCCCGGCCGAAGATGTCCTCCTGCTCCTGGAGCGAGGTGCGGTCCCAGGTCTCGATGTGCATGCGGATGCGGCGGGCGACGAGGTAGGAGCCGCCGGCCATCCAGTCCTTGTCCTTGCCGTCGGCCCAGACGAACTTCTTCAGCCGGTCCGTCTCCGTGCCCGCGATGTTGCGGGTGCCGTCCTTGAAGCCCATCAGATTGCGCGGGGTCTGCGCGTCGGGCGTGGTCGAGGACGTCTTGCCGAAGCCGAGCTGGGACCACCTGATGACGACCTTGCCGAAGCCGATCCGGGCGAGGTTGCGGATGGCGTGCACGGCGACCTGCGGGTCGTCGGCGCAGGCCTGGACGCACAGGTCGCCGCCGCTGCGGTTCTTGTCGAGGTTGTCCCCGGCGAACTGGGGGAGGTCGACGAGCGCCTCGGGCCGCCGGTCGGCCAGGTCGAACTTCTCGAACAGGGACGGCCCGAAGCCGATGGTGAGCGTCAGCCGGGACGGCTTGAGCCCCAGCGCCTCCCCGGTGTCGTCCGGCGGCGCCTCGGCGAGACCGCCGTACGCCCCGTCCCCGACCGCCTTGCCGGCGGTCATCCGGCGGGCCGCGGCCGTCCAGTCCTTGAGCATCTGCACGAACTCGGCGCGGTCGTCGGTCGTCACGTCGAACGCGGCGAAGTGCAGCCGGTCCTGCACGGGCGTGGCGATGCCGGCCTGGTGGGCGCCGTGGAACTCCACGGCGGCACCGGCCTCGGCGGCGGTGGGGCTGATGTCGTCCCCGGTGCGGGTCATCGCGACCGCGCCGCCGGCCGCGGCGGCACCGAGCGCGAGCCCGGCCCCGCCCCAGCCGATGAGTGCGCGCCGCGAGGGGCTCGGGGTTTCTGCTGCGTCGGTCATGGCCCCGGCCTCAGGAGGACTTGGTGACGACGGCTGCGGCCAGCTTGGACAGCGGCTCCGCGAGCGCGTTCACACCGTCCGACAGCTGCTTGCGATCGGCGTCGCCGACCTTGTCGTACGAGGTGAAGTCGTACGACGACTTGTCCGCCCGGTACTTGTCCAGCAGCGTGTCGAGCGCCGCGAACTGCTTGTCGAGCTCGGCGACCAGGGCTGCGTCGTTCTCCTCGGCGACCGGCTTCAGCAGCTCGTACGACTTCTCGGCGCCCTCGACGTTGGCCTTGAAGTCGACGAGGTCGGTGTGCGAGTAGCGCTCCTCCTCGCCGGTGACCTTGCCGGTGGCGACCTCGTCGAGGAGCTCCTTGGCGCCGTTGGCCATGGAGGTCGGGGTGATGTCCGCCTTGCCGACCCGGTTCTGCCAGTCGGTGAGGTCGGTGATGAGCTGGTCGGCGAGGGTCTTGTCCTCGGCGGTGATCTTCTTGTCCTGCCAGAGGGACTTCTCCAGCCGGTGCCAGCCGGTCCACTTCTGGCCGTCCTCCAGGCCGTCCTCGCGGACGTCGACCTTGGGGTCGATGTCACCGAAGGACTCGGCGACCGGCTCGGTGCGCTCCCAGCCGATGCGGGAGGGGGCGTAGGCCTTCTTGGCGGCCTCCAGGTCACCGGCCTTGACGGCGGCGGCGAAGGTCTTCGCCAGCGGCAGGGTCGCGTCGGCCTGCTCCTGCGCGTACTTGCGGTACGCGGCGACGGCCGCGTCCAGACGCGGGTCGCGCTTGGCGGCGGTCCCGCCGGTGGCCTTGACCTCCTGGCGGATGCCGTCGCCCTTCATGCCGGGCTTGCAGGCGATCGTGTAGTCGCCGGCCTTCACCTCGGCGGTGACCTTCTGCTTGGTGCCGGGGCCGATGTTCTCCCGCTCGGTGACGATCCGGTCGTCCGGGAACAGGACGTAGACCTCGGTGACCTTGGAGCCCTTGTTCTCGATCGCGAGTTCCACGTGGCCGGCCGGGAACTCCTTCTTGGAGACCTCGCACTTGCTGTCCGTGGCGGTCACGTCGATCACACGGTCGCTGCCCCCGGAGCTTGCCTTCTCCGTGCACCCCGTGACGGCGGTCAGGGCCGCCACGGCGGTGGCGGTGAGGACGGACAGTCTGACGGCGCGCATACGAGCTCCTGAGGGTTGGATAGGCTCGCCTAACTTATCTGAGGCTTATCTATGTATGGCTCAAAATAAACGTCAAGTAAGATTCAAGGGACATTCAAATGTGCCGTTACGGAGGTACCGGGGAGGGTCTGTTCCGGTGACGGCCGCCCGTCGGAACCCCGGGCTCCCGGATGCTTCAATTCCCCCGTGACTGACTACGACGTGCTGCGCGTCTTCTGCTCGCCGAACGGCGGCTACGGCAATGAGCTGGGAGTCGTCCGTGAGGGGTCCGTGATGCCGGACCGGGACGAGCGACAGGCGTTCGCCGCGAAGCTCGGGTTCAGCGAGACCGTGTTCGTCGACGACCCCGAGCGGGGCGTCATCGACATCTACACGCCCTCGGTGCGGCTGGCGTTCGCCGGATACCCGTGCGTCGGCGCCGCCTGGCTGCTCGACGTGCCCGAACTCGTCACACCCGCTGGGGTCGTCGGGGCCCGCCTCGACGGTGAGTTCAGCTGGATCGAGGCGCGGGCCGAGTGGGCGGCGCCCCGGACCTTCCGGCAGTACGGCAGCGCCGCCGAGGTGGACGACCTGGCGGTCCCGGCGCCGGGGGAGTGGATCTACGCCTGGGCCTGGGAGGACGAGGCCGCCGGACGCATCCGGGCCCGCGGCTTTCCCGGCCGGGGCGACGGGGTCGAGGAGGACGAGGCCACCGGCGCCGCGGCGATGCAGCTGACCGACCGGCTCGGCCGCGCCCTGAACATCACCCAGGGCGCGGGCTCCCAGATCCTCACCGCACCCCAGCCCTACGGCTGGGTGGAGATCGGCGGCCGCGTCTTCCTGGAACGCCAGCCCGAGCGCTAGGCGCTCAGCGGGAACTCCTCGGCGAGGGCCCTGAACATCGCGGTGTTCAGGGCGAACGCCCTCTTGCACTCGGCCACCACGCGCTGCCTCTCCAGATCGTCCGCGCGGACTTCGTCCAGTAGTCGGCGGTAACCCCGCTTGAACGCGGCCGGGTTGGTGATCTCCTCGAAGACGTAGAAGCGGACGCCGTCGCCCTTCCTCTCGAAGCCCCAGGTCTTCTCCGCCCGGTCCCGGATGATCTGGCCGCCGGAGAGGTCGCCGAGATAGCGGGTGTAGTGGTGGGCGATGTAGCCCGCCCGCCACTGCTCGGCGCACTCGCGCACCCGGGCCGCGTAGACCTCCGTCGCCGGCAGGGCCGAGACGACCCTGCGCCAGTCCGCGCCCCGCAGATGCTCCAGGTCCCGCTCCAGCGCCGCCCGTCGGAACAGCTCCGGCCGGATGAAGGGGGCGGTCACCGGGTCCGCCGCCAGCCGCTCGGTGCCGGTCTCCAGCGCCTCGTAGACGAACCACAGTTGCTCGGTGTAGCGCGCGTAGGCGTCGACGCCGAGCCGGCCGCCGAGCAGGTCGCTCATGAACGTCGAGGTCTCCGCCTCGACATGCTGCTCGTGGGACGCGGTGCGGATGACTGTCGAGAAGGAGTCCATGCGGTACATCCAATAAGGTAAGGCTTGCCTAAGTCAATAGGTTTGCCGACAGTCTGTCGGTAAAAGGGTACAAGAAAAGACCCGCCCCGGGGGGACGGGTCTTTCGCCTGGTCAGGGGAGGGTCAGGATCTCCGCGCCCGTCTCCGTCACCACCAGCGTGTGCTCGAACTGGGCCGTCCGCTTGCGGTCCTTCGTGACGACCGTCCACCCGTCGTCCCACATGTCGTACTCGTGCGTCCCGAGCGTCAGCATCGGCTCGATCGTGAAGGTCATCCCGGGCTGGATGACCGTCGTCGCGTGCGGGCTGTCGTAGTGCGGGATGATCAGGCCGCTGTGGAAGGAGGAGTTGATGCCGTGGCCCGTGAAGTCGCGGACGACTCCGTAGCCGAAGCGCTTGGCGTACGACTCGATCACACGGCCGATGATGTTGATCTGCCGGCCCGGCTTGACCGCCTTGATCGCACGGTCCAGGGACTCCCGGGTCCGCTCGACCAGCAGCCGGCTCTCCTCGTCGACGTCACCCACCAGGTACGTCGCGTTGTTGTCGCCGTGCACCCCGCCGATGTACGCCGTCACGTCGAGGTTGATGATGTCGCCGTCCCGGAGCACGGTGGAGTCCGGAATGCCGTGGCAGATCACCTCGTTGAGGCTCGTGCACAGCGACTTCGGGAAACCCCGGTACCCCAGCGTCGACGGGTAGGCGCCGTGGTCGCACATGTACTCGTGCGCCACCTTGTCCAGCTCGTCGGTGGTCACCCCGGGAGCGATCAGCTTCGCGGCCTCCGCCATCGCCCGCGCCGCGATACGGCCGGCGACCCGCATCGCCTCGATCGTCTCCGGGGTCTGCACCTCCGGCCCGGTGTACGGCGCCGGCGCGGGCTTGCCGACGTACTCGGGACGCCGGATGTTTCCGGGCACGGAACGGATGGGGGACAGCTCCCCGGGCACGAGCAGCGACTGGCCAGACATGCGGACGAGTCTATCCAGCGGCGATGGGGGAACATGTCGGAGGCGAGAGGAGCAGGTCATGCCCTTGTTCAAGAAGCGCGCGGTCGGCAAGCCGGGCGAGTGGTTCTACTGTCTGGAGCACAAAACGGTCGAGGAAGGGCCCCAGTGCCCGGCCAAGGACCGCTTCGGGCCCTACGCGAGCCGCAAGGAGGCCGAGCACGCGATGGAGACGGCCCGCGAGCGCAACCTGGAGTGGGAGAACGACCCCAAGTGGCACGACTCGTCCACCCGGGCCGAGGACGGCTGATCACGCCTCCATGGGCGCCGGCGCGGCTGCCGCGCGTTGCTCGCGCAGCCGCGTCGCGTGCTCGTTCGTGCGCACGTCGTACGACATCAGCTTCGGCAGGCACAGCGCCAGCAGGCCCACCGCGCCCGCACACAGCAGGCCGCCCGACCAGACCGACGTCCGCACGCCCCACCACGCGGCGAAACCACCGGCCCTGACCTGGCCCACGGTCGGGCCGACCGAGTACGACAGCAGCTCGATCCCGGCGAGCCGCCCGCGCAGCTCGTCCGGGATCGTCTGGTTCCACATGGCCCCGCGGAAGATCCCGCTGACCATGTCGCAGCCGCCGGCCACGGTCAGGAACAGCAGCACCAGCCATACGTCGTCCATGACCCCGGCGGCCGCGATCGCCACACCCCACAGGGCTGCCGACAGCACCACCATCCGGCCGTGGCGGTGGACCCGGGACGTCCAGCCGCTCATGAGGCTCACCAGCAGCGCGCCGAGCGGGACGCTCGCGTACATCAGGCCCAGCGACCACCGCGCGTCCAGCTCGTCCGCGAGGAACGGCAGCAGGGCCAGCGGCATCGCCAGGAACATCGCGGCGAGGTCGACGGCGTAGGTGCCGAGCAGCTCCTTGCGGCTCCAGGCGTACCGCGCGCCCTCCGCGACGGCCTTCAGTGACGGCTTGGCCGCCTCGTGGGAGGCCGGGGAGGCAGCGATCCGCGCGATGAGGACGACGGAGACGGCGAACGTCAGCAGGTCCGCCCCGTACGCCCAGCCGAGGCCCGCGTAAGCCACCACCACGCCCGCCAGCGCCGGGCCCGCGACCCCGCCGACCGTCCAGCGGAACGAGTTCAGCGAGGCCGCCGCCGGGAGGTGGTCGTGGGCCACGATCCGGGGCCAGAGCGAGTCGAGCGCCGGACGCTGCACCGAGACCAGGGCGGAGGACAGGGCGGCGACGACGTACAGCGGCCAGACGGCGGGGTGCGGGAGCAGCGCGTTGAGCAGCAGGGCCGCGCTCAGCAGGCCCTGCCCCACCTCGGTCCACACGATCAGCTTCCGTTTGTCCCAGGCGTCGGCGAGCGCGCCGCCGTACAGGCCGAAGACGAGGAGGGGAATCAGCTCCACCGCCCCGATCGCGCCCACCGCCGCCGCCGAGTCCGTCAGGTCCTTCAGCTGCACCGGCAGGGCCACGAAGGTCAGGAAGCTGCCGAAGTTCGAGATCAGCCCCGCGTACCACAGCCGCCGGAAGTCCCGGGAGGCCCGCCAGGGGGCGAGGTCGGGGAGCATCGCGCGCAGGCCGGAGGGGGGAGCGGGGGCGTCGTCGGTCACGACCGGTCATGGTCGGGGGAGGCATCCCGGTCCGGCAACTGCTTTTCGCGGCTACCAGCGGGCCGGCGGCGGTGCCGTCAGCTGGTCGGCCAGTCTCGACAGCCGGTCCCTGAACCGCCGCCGGCCCCGGGGGGCGGGGACGGCGTTCTCCCCGGCCGCCGCGCTCACCAGGTGCTGCACGGTGTCCAGATCGAGGTCGGTGCCCTCCGGCACGGCCAGCGACTCGTGGGCCATCCTGGCGAGTTCACCCTCGCCCGGACCGAGGGAGAGGACCGTGGCCCCGGCCCGCCGGGCGTCATGGACCTGCTCCAGAAGCGGGGCGCCCGGCCGGTCCGGGGACACCACGAGCAGGGTCTCGCCGCGCCGGGCCGCCGCGAGCCGGCCCGGTCCCACCGACAGATGCGCGGGGTCGGAGGGGCGCGCGTCGTGGCGTACCAGCGTGGGGGCCAGCTCCGGTGTGCCGGACCAGGCGGCCTCGTCCACCAGGTGGGCCGCCAGGTGCCAGGGCTCGTACGAGGGGGTGCCGACCAGCAGCAGTCCGCCGCCGTGCGAGACCACCGATCCGCGCAGCACGCCCGCGAAGCGTCGCGTGGCCCCCAACCACTCGGTCCCGGCGAGCACTTCGCGCAGCAGCGCGACCCGTACGGCGTCCATGGGGCCGCATCCTGCCCCAAGCGGGCGTGCGGCACTCGAGGTTCGCCCCGGATTCGCCCGAACCGGGCAGGGCTTGTACCGGCCGCCGGTGTTCGCCGCCGGGGCGGTTGCGGTTCGTGAACCGGGTCACCGGAGCGGCGGGGGCGGCTGCGGTTCGTGAACCGGGTCACCGGACGGGCGGAGGCGGCTGCGGTTCGTGAACCGGGTCACCGGACCGGCGGGGGCGGCTGCGGTTCGTGAAGCGGCTCACCCGACCGGCCGGGGCGGTTGGTGCGGACGTAAAGTCGGCGCCATGACCTTTAGCGACAGTGCTGCACAGAAGGCTCCCGCCAAGGACCCCTGGGACCTTCCCGACGTCTCCGGGCTCGTCGTCGGCGTGCTCGGCGGGACCGGGCCGCAGGGCAAGGGCCTCGCCTACCGGCTCGCCCTAGCCGGGCAGAAGGTGATCATCGGTTCGCGGGCCGCCGACCGCGCGCAGGCCGCCGCCGACGAACTCGGGCACGGGGTCGAGGGCGCCGACAACGCCGAGACCGCGCGCCGCAGCGACATCGTGATCGTCGCCGTGCCGTGGGAAGGGCACGGCAAGACCCTGGAGTCGCTGCGCGAGGAACTCGCCGGCAAGCTCGTCGTCGACTGCGTCAACCCGCTCGGCTTCGACAAGAAGGGCGCCTACGCGCTGAAGCCGGAGGAGGGCAGCGCCGCCGAGCAGGCCGCCTCCCTGCTGCCCGACTCGCGGGTCACCGCCGCCTTCCACCACCTGTCGGCCGTGCTGCTCCAGGACCCGCAGGTCCAGGAGATCGACACCGACGTCATGGTGCTCGGCGAGGAGCGGGCCGACGTGGAGATCGTGCAGGCGCTGGCCGGCCGGATCCCCGGCATGCGCGGCATCTTCGCGGGCCGGCTGCGCAACGCCCACCAGGTGGAGTCGCTGGTCGCCAACCTGATCTCGGTCAACCGGCGGTACAAGGCGCACGCGGGACTGCGGGTCACGGACGTCTGAGCCGATGGGGGACACTGGACGCCGTAGCGCAGCAGTGTCCCCCCGACAGGAGCCATGGAAATGCCCCGCCTCGCCCTCTACGCCCTCGCCGTCTGCCTGCTCGCCGTGGCCGCGGCGGTCGTCTCCTTCGTGCAGGGCAGCTGGCTCGGGGTGGTGTGGGTGCTGCTGGCCGGGCTCTCCTCCAACATGTGCTGGTACTACCTCAAGCGGGGCCGGGCCGCCGCTCAGCTCCAGAAGCGGTAGAGGCTCCAGCCGGACGAGGCCTCCCATGCGTCGACCTGGAGTCCGCGCAGAACGGCGTCGACGATGTCGAAGAACACGGCGTTGACCTGCGGCACCCACAGCAGCGCGAACACGAACAGCAGGCCGAAGGGCGCGAAGGGCTCCACCTGGCGCTTGACGTTGTACGACAGCCAGGGCTCGATGACGCCGTAGCCGTCCAGGCCCGGGACCGGCAGGAAGTTCAGCAGGGCGGCCGAGACCTGGAGCAGGGCGAGGAAGGCCAGCGCGAAGCGGAACTCCTGGGGGACGCCGGTGAGGGCGTCCAGCCAGAACGGGGCGGTGCAGGCGACGGCGAACAGTACGTTCGTGAGCGGGCCCGCCGCGGAGATCAGGCTGTGCCGCCAGCGGCCGCGGATCCGGTCGCGCTCGATGAAGACCGCGCCGCCGGGGAGGCCGATGCCGCCCATGATCACGAAGATGACGGGGAGCACGATGCTGAGCAGGGCGTGGGTGTACTTCAGCGGGTTCAGCGTGAGGTAGCCCTTCGCGCCGATCGTGATGTCGCCGCTGTGCAGGGCGGTGCGGGCGTGCGCGTACTCGTGCAGGCACAGGGAGACGATCCAGGCGCCGGTCACGAACAGGAACACGGCGATGCCGGGCTTCTCGGCGAAGCCGGTCCAGGTGGCCCAGCCCGTCACTGCCGTGACCGCGACGATCCCGATGAAGACCGGACTGATCCGCCGGTCGCTGTGGCGGGTGGTGGCGGTGGTCATGGGGCTCCCTGGACTGTTCACGCGCGCGGTGGGACGGCCCGACGGTACCGGGCAGAGGGGAGAACGTCTTGGGGTGGGGTTGGGGTTCCGGGGTGGGGGCGGGTGCGGGTTGGTGGGGGCGGGCGTTTTGCGCAGTTCCCCGCGCCCCTGAATGCCTCCGGCGGCCCGTGACGGCTTCGGTGGGGGCTTGTGTAGCGCATGCGGTCCGGTGGGTGGGTCGGTGCCGGGGTGGGGGGTATCCGTCCTCGGTCCGGCGGCTCGGTCCCTTGAGCAGTGCCCTGTGCCGGACGCCGGCCGCTGCGGGCGGACACCCCCCACCCCGTCCCCTTCGCGCCGTACGCGGCCAACCGGCCGTCGTGGCGCCCCGTCCGGCCAACGGTCCGTCGTGGCGCGGCGAGGTGGCGAACGGTCCGTCGTGGCGCCGGTGACTGCAACTCCTCAGGGGCGCGGGGAACTGCGCGACCAGCCACGACGGACCCGCACTCGCCCCACGACCGGTGGGTGAGGTGGCCAACGATCCGACGTCACGCGGGCGACTGCACCCACCCAGGGGCGCGGGGAACTGCGCGACCAGCCCCCACCGGCCCGCACCCGCCCCACAACCGGTGAGGTTGAGGTGGCCAACGGGTCCGCCATGGCTTGGGTGACTGCGCCTCCCCAGGGGCGCGGGGAACTGCGCGACCAGGCACGACGGACCCGCACCCGCCCCACAACCGAACCCGGCACCCCCGTAGGCGCCCCGCTGAAGCAAATCCCGTCACCGGCTCCGGCCGCAGCAGAGACAATGGACCCCGTGCGCTATCGCATCCTCGGCACCACGCAAGCACTCCGCTCCGACGGAACGTCCGTCCCGGTCGGCGGCACGCGCCTGCGCGCGTTGCTGACCGTTCTCGCGTTGCGGCCCGGCCGTACCGTCCCGGTGAGCGTCCTGGTGGACGAGGTGTGGGACGGCGACCCGCCCGCCGACGCGACCGGCGCGGTGCAGGCACTGGTGGGACGGCTGCGGCGGGCGCTCGGCCCGGGCGCCGTGGTGTCCGTGGACGGCGGCTACCGGCTGACCGCCGCGCCGGACGACATCGACCTGCACCGGTTCGAGCGGCTCGCCGGCGACGGCGTGCGGGCGCTGACCGACGGGGACCCCGCGAAGGCGGCCGGGGTCCTGGACGACGCCCTCGCCCTGTGGCGCGGCCCGGCGCTGGCCGATCTGCCCGACCGTACGGCCGACGCGGCCCGCGCGGAGGCCCGCCGGCTGGAGGCCCTGCGCGCCCGTCACACCGCCGCGCTCGTCCTCGGCCAGGCCGACCAGTCCCTGCCCGAACTGACCGCCCTGTGCGACACCCACCCCCTCGACGAGCCCCTTCAGGCCCTGCGTCTGCGCGCCCTGCGCGACACCGGCCGCACGGCGGAGGCGCTGGCCGCCTACGAGTCCGTACGGAAGTTGCTCGCGGACCGGTTGGGAGTGGACCCGGGCGCCGAACTGCGGGCGCTGCACGGGGAGTTGCTGCGACCGGAGCCCTCCGGCGGGGACCGGCGTGGGTCCGCGGGTGAGGCCGTGCGTGCGGCGCACGCGACCGGTCCTGCCCCCTCCGGCAACCTCCGCGCCCGGCTCACCTCCTTCGTCGGCCGGGAGGCCGACATCGATGCCATCCGGGGCGACCTCGCCACCGCGCGGCTGGTCACGCTGCTCGGGCCGGGCGGGGCCGGCAAGACGCGGCTCTCGCAGGAGGCCGCCGAGGCCGTGGGGGACGTGGTCCAAGACGGCGTGTGGCTGGCCGAGCTCGCCCCGGTCGACGATCCGGACGCGGTGGCCGAGGCCGTGCTCACCGCCGTCGGCGCCCGCGAGACCGTGCTGTACGGAGCCGGTGCCGAGGCGATGCGCGCCGCCGGGAGCGAGCGGCTCGACGACCCCGTCGAGCGGCTCGCCGAGCACTGCGGCCGGCGCAGCATGCTGCTCATCCTCGACAACTGCGAGCACGTGGTCGAGGCGGCCGCCCGGCTGGCGGAGATGCTTCTGGAGCGCTGTCCGGGGCTGACCGTCCTGGCCACCAGCCGTGAACCCCTCGGTGTGCCGGGGGAGTTGCTGCGCCCGGTGGAGCCGCTGCCGGAGCCGGTCGCGCTGCGGCTGCTCGCCGACCGGGGTGCCGCCGCCCGGCCCGGGTTCCGGGTCGACGCCGACGAGGAGACCGCGGCGGCCTGCGCCGAGATCTGCCGGCGCCTGGACGGACTGCCCCTCGGCATCGAGCTCGCCGCCGCCCGGCTGCGGATGCTGACGCCACGGCAGATCGCCGACCGGCTCGACGACCGCTTCCGGCTGCTCACCTCCGGCAGCCGTACCGTGCTGCCCCGCCAGCAGACGCTCAGGGCCGTCGTCGACTGGTCCTGGGACCTGCTCGACGCGGAGGAGCGGGACGTCCTGCGGCGGCTGTCGGTCTTCGCCGGCGGCTGCGACCTGGCCGCCGCCGAGGCCGTCTGCGGCCCCGCCGCGCTGGACGCGCTCGGCTCGCTGGTCGACAAGTCCCTCGTGGTGGCGGCCCCTTCCGGAGACGGCGAGATGCGCTACCGGCTCCTGGAGACCGTCGGCGAGTACGCCGGTGAGCGCCTCGACGAGACGGACGGCGCCCGCGCCGGCGCCGAGCGCGCGCATCTGACGTACTACCGCGAACTCGCCCGCACCACCGACCCGCTGCTGCGCGGACCGGACCAACTCGCCGCCATCGAGCGCCTGGAGCGCGAGTACGAGAACCTCCGCACCGCCCTGCGCCGGGCGGTGGCCGACCGCGACGAGCAGGAAGGGCTGTGCCTGGTCCTGTCGCTCGCCTGGTACTGGCAGATGCGCGACCTGCGCATCGAGGCCCGCAACTGGTCCCGCGAGGTCCAGGGCCTCGGCCCCGACCCCTTCACCGAGCCCGTCCGCCCCGCCGCTCCGGTGTGGGAGCGCTGCACGGACACCCCGCCGCCGTGGACCGGCGAGGTGCTGGAAGAGGCCAGGCGAGGTGCCCACCTCGTCCATCTCGCCTGCATGGACACCGAGTTGGACGCCTGGCAGAACCAGCACGCGCAGGCCAAGCTGCGGTCCATCGCCGCCACCTACGAACCGGGCATGGCGCAGACCTGCCGGATGCCGGGCTCGCTCTGGTTCTTCGCCATCATGCTCACCGGGGACATGGAGCGGCTGCGGGACGTCATCAGGGCGACCGTCGAGACCTGCCGGGCCACCCCCGGCTTCGAGTGGGAGCTCGCCGCGGCCCTGCAATGGCGGGCCAACCTGCTCGCCAACCGCTCCGACTGGGCCGGCGACGCCATCCAGGACGCCGAGGAGGCGCTGGCGATCTACGAGCGGATCGGTGATGTGTGGGGGACCGCCGAGGCGCTCTCCGCACGCGCCGAGGCCCATGAGCGCAAAGGGAAGTGGAGCGAGGCCGCCGCCGACTACCAGCGGGCGATCGAGCGGGCCGAGCAGCTCGGTGCCCGCGCCCAGCGGTCCGTGCTCAACGCCCGGCTGGGCAGCGTGCTGCTGGAGACCGGGGACGCCGAGCGCGGCGAACTCCTGCTGCGCGAGGTGATCGCCGACCAGGACGGCGCCCGCAACGAGGCGATGCCCGCCGCCCGGATGTTCCTCGCCGGCCGGCTCGGCCTGACCGGCCGCATCCCCGAGGCGCGCGAGCAGCTCAAGCTGCTGCGCCAGCAGTTCGGCATCGCCCACTTCGTCATCTTCGACGCCTTCATCCTCGGCTCGGAGGCCTGGCTGGAGGCGATGGACGGCTGCTACGAGGAATGCCTGCGGCTGACCCGCCGGGCGCTGGAGAAGTCCGAGGACCCGCTGGCCCTGACCATCGCGCCCCATATGCGGACCATGTACCTGCGCACCGGGGCGCTCGCGCTCGCCGGGTTCAACGGCGGGGCCCGGGCCCGGGACGGCGCCCGCTGCCTGGCGGCCGGGGACGCCCTGCTGCCGGCCGACCACGCCCCGACGAGCGTCGAGCGCGAGGTGCGGGTCACGGCCGAACGGTCGCTGCGCGCGGTGCTCGGCGACGCGGCCTACGAATCGGCGTACGCGGAGGGCGGCGGCCTCTCCCCGAAGGAGGCCGCCGCCCTGGTGTGACGCGCACCGACGCGGGAGCTCAGTTCTTCGTGCGGAACTTGTGGATGGCGTACGGTGCCGCCACCGCCGTGATCGCCGCCGACCAGCCGAGCGTCACCCACAGGTCGTGCGCGACCGGGCCGCCCACCATCAGTCCGCGGGCCGCGTCGGCGAGCGCGGACAGCGGGTTGTAGTCGGTGAAGTGCTGGAGCCAGCCCGGCATCGAGTTCGTCGGCGCGAAGATCGACGAGCCGAACTGGAGCGGGAACAGCACCAGGAAGCCCATCGCCTGCACGGATTGCGCGTTCTTCAGGATCACACCCAGGGTGAGGAACACCCACATGATCGAGGAGGCGAACACGGCGGACAGACCGACCGCCGCGAACAGCCCGGCCCAGTGGTCGATGTCGAATCCGACCAGGACGGCGACGATCATCAGCACGGTGGTCGCGAACAGCATCCGCAGCAGCTCGACGGAGATCTTCGCGAACAGCACCGAGCCGCGCCCGATGGGCAGGGACCGGAAACGGTCCATGACACCGGAGTTGAAGTCCTGGCTGAAGCCGGTGCCGACGCCCTGGGACAGGGTCATGCTCATCATCGCGATCATGCCCGGGATGACGTACTGGACGTATCCGTCCTGTCCGCCGCCCAGGGCCTGTCCGATCGAGCCGCCGAAGACGTAGACGAACAGCAGGGTGAAGACGACCGGCATCAGGATCGCGTCGAACATCGACTCGGGGTCCTGGCGGATCCACAGCAGGTTGCGGCGGACGAGGGCGCCGGTGTGCCGGAGGTGCCCGCGCAGCGGGATCCGGGCGTCGGCGTCGATGGTGGCGGTTGCGGCGCTCATACGGCGACCTCCTCGCGGGTGTCGGTGGGGACGGCGTCCTGCGGGGCACTGGCACGGTGGCCGGTGAGGGACAGGAACACCTCGTCCAGGCTGGGCAGTTCGGTGGTGATGGAGGAGAGGGTGACACCGCGCGCGGTGACCGCGCCGACCACGGCGGTCAGCTGCTCGTCGCTGAGGATCGGGACGATGACGGTGCCGCTCTCGCTGTCCACGGTGGAGGTGGCGAGCCCGGTGATGCCGAGTTCGTCGATCCAGCCGGCGAGCGGCTGGAGCTGCAGCGGATCCACCGGCCGCACCCGCAGCGAGCGTCCGCCGACCTTCGCCTTGAGCTCCTCGATGGCGCCGTCGGCGATGACCTTGCCGTGGTCCACGACGGTCAGCTCGGAGGCGAGCTGTTCGGCCTCCTCCATGTACTGGGTGGTCAGCAGGACGGTCACCCCGTCCCCGACCATCCGCTTGACCTCGTCCCACACCTCGTTGCGGGTGCGCGGGTCCAGACCGGTGGTGGGCTCGTCCAGGAAGAGCACCTGGGGGCGCCCGATCATCGAGGCGGCGAGGTCGAGGCGGCGCCGCATACCGCCGGAGTAGGTGCTCGCCGGCCGCTTGGCGGCGTCCGTCAGCGAGAACCGCTCAAGGAGTTCGTCGGCCCGGCTGCGGGCCTCCTTGCGGGGCAGGTCGAGCAGCCGCCCGATCATGTACAGGTTCTCCCAGCCGGGCAGCTTCTCGTCCACCGAGGCGTACTGCCCGGTGAGCCCGATGACCCGCCGCAGCTGCCGGGGCTGGCGCACGACGTCGTAACCGGCGACGGTGGCCTGCCCGGAGTCGGGGGACAGGAGGGTGGACAGGATGCGTACGAGGGTGGTCTTCCCGGCGCCGTTGGGCCCGAGCACACCCATCACGGTGCCCTCGCGCACGTCCAGGTCGACACCGTCCAGCGCCTTGGTCTCGCCGTAGTGCTTGACCAGCCCCCGCACGGAAACGGCGGAGTCCCCGCTCTGGGGGTTCTTGTCGATTCGCGTCATACCGAGGACAGTGCCAGCACCCACCGACAAACCACCGACAGGCCGCCGACAGGGCTCCACAGGTCACCGACAGACCCGTCGGGTTCGACCGCCGTGGGACGTGACGCCCATGTCGGGCCAGGTCTGGGTGTCTCTCATATCGCTGGGCGGAGTCGCTCTGGGGGGCGTGCTCTCCTACCTCGTCCAGCACAGGACGCAGCAGTCGGCGGAGCGTGCCGAGGAGCGGCGCCAGCAGATCGCGGTGTCGCAGGCCCTGCGCGCGGAGCGCCTGGCCCTGCTGGAACGCTTCATCGAGGTCAGCGCGGAGGCGGAACGCGCCGCCTACTCCCGCCCCGCCGACCACGAGCACACCGACCCCTGGTTCCTCACGACCAGCGAGGTGATGAACCGCCTGTGGGTGGCCGAGCGCCTCATCCGCGTCCAGTTCCCCCTCTCGGTCCACCGGGCGGCCCGCGCCCACTTCCTCGACCTCAACCGGACGGTGTGGGAGGGCCTGCCGGAGGGCGAGAGCGTCCGGGACTACCTGGAGGCCAACCGGCTGGCGTTCCTTGACGCGGCGCGGGGGACGCTGGAGTGAGCGAAGGGGGGCGCCCGGAGATCTCCGGGCGCCCCCCTCGGCGTAGGACTGCTCAGTGGTGGGCCGGCTCCGCGTGTTCCGGCACATGGGTCGCGATCACGCGTTCGCGGGCGGCGGTCCCGCTCGCGCGGCGCCGGTCCACCAGCGTGGCGACCGCGGCGACGCCGAGGCCGAGGACCGCCAGGGCCGCGCCCGTCAGCGCCGGGGACGTCGCGCCGAGGCCCGCGGCGAGGGCCAGGCCGCCGATCCAGGCGCCGCCGGCGTTGGCCAGGTTGAAGGCGGCCTGGTTGGCGGAGGAGGCCAGGGAGGGGGCGGCCTGCGCCTTCTCCATGACCATCAGCTGGAGCGGGGAGCCGGTGACGAAGGCCGCCGTGCCCAGCAGGACCACCGCGACCGCCGCGCTCCACTGCGCGGACATCAGCACCGGGAACAGCGCCAGGACCACGACCAGCGAGGTCAGACCGCCGAACAGGGTGCCGCGCAGCGAGTGGTCGGCGAGCCGTCCGCCGAGCAGGTTGCCGGCCGTCGCACCCACCCCGAACAGGGCGAGCAGCAGCGTCACGCTGGAGTCGGCGTAGCCGGCCGCGTCCGTGAGCATCGGCGTGATGTAGCTGTACGCGGCGAACAGCGCGCCGAAGCCCGCCACCGTGGTGCCGAGCGCCAGCCACACGGGCAGCGACCTCAGCGCGCCCAGTTCGCGGCGCAGGCCCACCGCCGGGGCGTGGGCGTGGTCGTGCGGGATGAGGAGGGCCAGGGAGGCTATCGCGGCCAGGCCGATCGCGCTGACGCCGAGGAAGGTCGCCCGCCAGCCCAGGTGCTGGCCCATGAGGGTGGCGACGGGCACGCCCGCGATGTTGGCGAGGGTCAGGCCGAGGAACATCAGCGACACCGAGCGGGCCTTGCGTTCCGGGGCCACCATGCTCGTGGCGACGACCGCGCCCACCCCGAAGAAGGCACCGTGCGGCAGACCGCTCAGGAAGCGGGCCGCGAGCAGCAGGTGCTCGTCGGGGGCGAGGGCGGAGAGCGCGTTGCCGGCCACGAACAGTCCCATCAGGCCGATGAGGACCTTGCGGCGGGACATCCGGGCCGTGACCGCGGCGAGCAGCGGGGCGCCGATCACCACGCCCAGCGCGTACGCCGAGACCAGGTGGCCCGCGGTGGGGATGGAGATGCCCAGGTCGTCCGCGACATCGGGCAGCAGCCCCATCATCACGAATTCGGTGGTGCCGAGACCAAAAGCGCCGACGGCCAGTGCGAGCAGGGCCAAGGGCATGGGGAGCCGAGCCTTTCAGGGGAGAGCGGTGTTCCGTACCTAGCTTATGTTCAGTATCGGAACAAAAACTGCTTCCCCAGGCTTCCCGCAGGTTACGAAGAGGTGGCGAGGCTCACTCGGGCCGCCACCGGCAGGTGGTCGCTGCCGGTGGCGGGCAGCGTCCACGAACTCTCGGGCTCCACGCCCTGCACCATGATCTGGTCGATCCGCGCCATCGGGAACGACGCCGGCCAGCTGAACCCGAAGCCGCTGCCCGCGGCACCCTGCGTGGAGCGCATCTGGGAGGTGACGGCGTTCAGCGCGCGGTCGTTCATCGTGCCGTTGAGGTCGCCGAGCAGGATCTTGCGGGGCAGCTTCTCGTCGGCGATGGCCTCGCCCAGCGCGTCGGCGCTCTTGTCGCGCTGCCGGGCGGTGAACCCGGCCTCCATCTTCACCCGTACGGACGGCAGGTGGGCGACGTAGAACGCGACCCGGCCGTCCGGGGCGGCCACCGTGGCCCGCATGGCCCGGGTCCAGCCCAGCTTGATGTCGACGGCCCGCACACCGGTCAGCGGGTACTTGCTCCACAGCCCGACGGTGCCCTCGACCGCGTGGTAGCGGTACGTCGACGCCAGCGCCTTCTCGTACACCGGCACCGCCGAGGCGTTCAGCTCCTCCAGGGCCACCACGTCCGCGCCGGAGGCCGCCACGTCCCGGGCGGTGCCGGACGGGTCGGCGTTGTCGGCGTTCACGTTGTGGGTGGCCACCGTGAGGTCGCCGCCGGTGCCGGACTTGTCGGTGAGCAGCCCGCCGAAGAGGTTCAGCCACACGGCCGCCGGGAGCACCACCGCGATCAGCGCGGTCGCGGACCTGCGCAGGAAGCCGAGCAGGAGCAGCACCGGCACGAACAGGCCGAGCCACGGCAGGAAGGTCTCGGTGAGACTGCCCAGGTTGCCCACGGCGTTGGGGATCTGCGCGTGCAGCAGCATCACCAGGGCCACGATCACCGCCAGGGCGGCCAGCACGAGACCGCGGCGCCAGATCCGGCGGTCACCGCGCCAGCCGGAGAAGGGGCGGCCGAGCAGACGCCGGAGCCGGTCTCTCTGGCGCTCGGATCCCGAGCCGCCGTCCGCCGTCTCCGTCACGTATGCCTGCTGCGCCATACCGTCGCCTCACTACCTGCCGTGCACACCGTTCGCCCCGCTGCCGTGGGGGCGCAAACACCCCGTACGACCCTAGGGGATGATCGGCTTCCCTCTCGTCGTCCCATGACGACCGTACGGGGGCGATGACGTACAAGTCGCCTTCGCCAGTTCCCCGCACGAGGGGGAAAGCGCCCTCTGTGACGAAACGCGCACACTAGGAACTGACGGGGCGTAGACCTTCGAGGACGGAGTCGACGATCTGTTCGGACAGGCCCTCCGGCAGGGCGGCGTCGGGCTGCATGATGGTGCGCAGCAGCATGGGGCCGACGAACAGGTCGTTGAGCAACTCGCACTCGATGTCGGTGCGGAGCTCGCCGTTGGCCTGTCCCCGGCGCAGGATGGCGAGCTGCTTGCGGCGCCGGGGCGCGACGACGATCGCGTGGTAGGCGTCCCAGACCTTCGGACTGCTCTTCATCTGGGCGAACACACTGTGCAGCAGCGCCGAGGAACGGGTCATCAGCCCGCGTTGCCGCAACTGCTCCAGCAGCGCCACGAGATCGTCGCGCATCGAGGTGCCGGGCAGTTCGGCGTCCGGGGGCTCGGCGGTGCGCACGACGTCGACGAAGAGCTCCTCCTTGCCGTTCCAGCGGCGGTAGATGGTGGCCTTGCCGACGCCCGCGGTGCGGGCGATGCGCTCGATGGACAGTTCGGCGAGCGGTACGCCGTCCTCCAGCAACTTGATGACGGCCTCGATGATGGACCGCTCCACGGCCTCGCTGCGGGGCCGCCCCCGCACGGCCCCCGCCTGCCTGGACTGACTCTCCGCGAGGCCGCTCACGTCGCTTGGTCCTCTCTGTCTGATGAAGCGATTATCCCTGCTCCACCGCGGGGCGGCGGGGCGGTGTCCGGCCGCCGCCGGTCCGCCGCCGCCCCGCCGGTCACTCGCCCGCGCGAACCAACTCCTGTTCCTCCTGGCCCGGCTGAGGCGACGTCGGGCGGCCCGGGAGGTACAGGGCCACCACCAGGGCGCCGACCAGGGCCACACCCGCCCCCCACAGCGCGGTGACGTGCATCGCGTGCAGGAAGGCGTCGTTGGCCGGTCCGACCAGGGCGTCACCGCGGGGCCCGAGCTTCGCGGCGACGCCCAGGGTGGCCTCGATGGACTCGCCCGCGGTGTGCCGTGCACCCGCCGGGAGCACGCCGAGGTGGGACTCGATGCCGTTGCGGTAGGCCGTGGACAGGACCGAGCCCAGGACGGCGATGCCGAGCGCGCCGCCGACCTGCCGGAAGGTGTTGCTCAGCGCGGACGCGGAGCCGGCCTTCTCGCGCGGCAGGGCCTGCATGATGACCACGCTGGTCGGCGTCATGATGTGCGCCATACCGGTGCCCATGAGGAAGAAGATCACCTCGAGGAGCCAGATCGGGGTGTCCGCGTCGAGCACGGCGAAGGCGCACAGCATCGCGGCGATCAGCAGCATGCCCCCGGTGGTCGTCGCGCGGTTGCCGAAGCGGTCCACGACCAGCCGGGCGCGCGGCGCGAAGATCAGCTGCGCGGCGGCCAGCGGCAGCATCAGCAGACCGGTCTGCAGCGGCGAGTAGCCGCGCACGCTCTGGGTGTAGAAGACGGAGAAGAACGTCACGCCCATCAGCGCGAAGAACACCAGCCCTATGGCGCCGATCGCCGCCGAGAACACCTTGTTCTTGAAGTACGTGACGTCGATGGACGGGTGGTCGCTGCGCTTCTCGAACACCACGAACGCCACGAGCACGGCGAGTCCGGCGCCGATGGTGGCCAGGACGGTCGCGTCCGTGAAGTCGGCGAGCTGGCCGCCCTTGATGATGCCGTAGACGAGCAGCACCAGTCCGACGACCGACAGCACGACACCGACGGGGTCGATCCGGCCCGGGTTCGGGTCACGGGAGTCGGGCACCAGCCACAGCATCAGCCCGAGCGCG
Organism: Streptomyces sp. SAI-135; assembly: GCF_029893805.1. Taxonomy (NCBI): domain Bacteria; kingdom Bacillati; phylum Actinomycetota; class Actinomycetes; order Kitasatosporales; family Streptomycetaceae; genus Streptomyces; species Streptomyces sp. SAI-135. The sequence continues at coordinate 2,838,980 of NZ_JARXYP010000002.1, read as the reverse complement.
AGCACCACGATCGGCACGTTGATGAGGAAGACCGAGCCCCACCAGAAGTGGTCGAGGAGCACCCCGCCGGTGATCGGCCCGATGGCGATGGCGAGGCCCACGCCGCCGGCCCAGATGCCGATGGCCTTGGGCTGCTCGTCGCGCTCGAAGACGTTCATCAGGACGGCGAGCGTGGCCGGCATGACGAACGCCGCGCCGAGACCCATCAGCGCGCGGAAGGCGATGAGCTGGTCCGGCGAGCCGGAGAACGCGGCGAGGGCGGAACCGGCGCCGAACACGAACAGGCCGCCCAGCAGCACCTTCTTGCGGCCCAGCCGGTCGCCGAGCAGGCCCGCGGTGAACAGGAGGCCGGCGAAGACCAGGGTGTAGGCGTTGATCGCCCACTCCAGCTCGCTCTGGGTGGCGCCCAGGCCGGTCGGCGCCGGAGTCGAGATCGTCTTGATCGCGACGTTCAGGATCGAGTTGTCGAGCACCACGATCAGCAGGCTCAGCATCAGTACGCCGAGGATCGCCCAGCGGCGCCGGTGCACCGCTTCCGGTACCCGGGAGTCAGGGGCTGCGGTAGTCATGCGTCCGAGAGTAGCCCCATTACGATACGGCACCGTCTCGTATCGTAAGTCTTTACCGAGACCTTACGCACCGGAGGGGCTCCGCGGGGGTGCCGGAACGGTCACACCGACCACCCCTGGCCCTGACTGGCACGAGGTGCCACCATGGAGGGGATCCGGGGACGCCGTGAGGGCGCCTCGAGATGACGTAAGGAGCCGTTGCAATGACGCAGCTTTCGGCTGCCCACACCAAGCCCTCCGACGGCAGCAAGGCGCTGTATGGGGGCAAGGGCACCCGCCGCATCACTGTCCGGGACATCGCCCTCGCCAAGGAACGCGGCGAGAAGTGGCCCATGCTCACCGCCTACGACGCCACGACCGCCTCCGTCTTCGACGAGGCCGGCATCCCCGTGATGCTGGTCGGCGACTCGGCGGGCAACTGCCATCTCGGGTACGAGACCACCGTGCCCGTCACCATGGACGAGATGACCATGCTGTCGGCGGCCGTCGTACGGGGCACCTCGCGCGCCCTCATCGTCGGCGACCTGCCCTTCGGCTCCTACCAGGAGGGCCCGGTGCAGGCGCTGCGCTCGGCGACCCGGCTGGTCAAGGAGGCGGGCGTCGGCGCGGTCAAGCTGGAGGGCGGCGAGCGCTCCCACGAACAGATCCGGCTCCTCGTCGAGTCCGGCATCCCGGTCATGGCCCACATCGGCCTGACCCCCCAGTCCGTCAACGCCATGGGCTACCGCGTCCAGGGCCGTGGCGAGGAGGCCGCCCAGCAGCTGCTGCGGGACGCGAAGGCCGTACAGGACGCGGGAGCGTTCGCGGTCGTCCTGGAGCTGGTCCCGGCGGAGCTCGCGGCCGAGGTCACCCGGGTGCTGCACATCCCGACGGTCGGCATCGGCGCGGGCCCGGAGACCGACGCGCAGGTCCTCGTCTGGACCGACATGCTCGGCCTGACCGGCGGGCGGGTCCCGAAGTTCGTCAAGCAGTACGCCAACCTGCGCGAGGTCATGACCGGCGCGGTCAAGGCCTTCGCGGAGGACGTCGTCGGCGGGACGTTCCCGCTGGAGGAGCACTCCGTTCACTAGGGCCCCCGGCCCCACAGAACCACAGTGGCACCAAGCGCCCCGCCGATCTTCCCCCGTCGGCGGGGCGCCCTCTGTTCAACCGTGCGGAGCGAGTCGCTGCCGCGCCTCGGCTAGTCGAACCTCTTCAGGTCCCGCAACCACGCCCCCGCCGAACCGTCCGACGGCGCCCGCCAGTCACCGCGGGGCGACAGCGAACCGCCCGCCGAGACCTTCGGCCCGTTCGGCATGGCCGAGCGCTTGAACTGGGCGAACGCGAAGAAGCGCTTGCAGAAGACCTCCAGCCAGCGCCGGATCTCCGGCAGGTCGTACGTCACACGCTTGGCCTGCGGGAAGTTCGGGGGCCAGTCGCCGCTCTTCTCGTCGTGCCAGGCGTGCCAGGCCAGGAACGCGATCTTCGAGGGCCGGAACCCGTACCGCAGGACGTGGAAGAGCGTGAAGTCGTGCAGCGCGTACGGGCCGATCTTCGACTCGGTGGACTGCATCTCCTCGCCCGGTACCAGCTCCGGGCTGATCTCGGTGTCGAGGATCGCGGCGAGCACGGCACCGGTCTCCTCGTCGAACTGCCCGCTGCTGATGACCCAGCGGATCAGATGCTGCATCAGCGTCTTCGGCACGCCCGAGTTGACGTTGTAGTGGCTCATCTGGTCGCCCACGCCGTACGTCGACCAGCCGAGCGCCAGCTCGGAGAGGTCACCGGTGCCGAGCACGATGCCGCCGCGCTGGTTGGCCAGCCGGAACAGGTAGTCGGTGCGCAGGCCCGCCTGGACGTTCTCGAAAGTGACGTCGTACACCGGCTCGCCGGAGGCGAAGGGGTGGCCCATCTCCTCCAGCATCAGCCGCGCGGTCGGCGTGATGTCCAGCTCGGCCGAGGTGACACCGAGGGCCCGCATCAGCCGGTGGGCGTTGCCCTTGGTGTGGTCGCTGGTGGCGAAACCGGGCAGCGTCCAGGCCAGGATGTCGCTGCGCGGGCGCCCGGCGCGGTCCATCGCCCGGGCGGCCACGATCAGCGCGTGCGTGGAGTCGAGGCCTCCGGACACCCCGATGACCACCTTCGGGCCGCCGATCGCCGCGAGCCGCTGCTGGAGCCCGGCGACCTGGATGTTGTAGGCCTCGTAGCAGTCCTGGGCCAGCCGGCTCGCGTCGGCCGGCACGAACGGGAAGCGCTCCAGACGGCGCTTGAGGCCCAGGTCGCCCGCGGGCGGGTCGAGCTCGAAGGAGACCGTCCGGAAGTCACCGGTCCGCACCTGGTGGGTGCGCCGGTTCTCGTCGAACGTGCCCATCCGCATCCGCTCCTGCCGCAGCAGGTCCAGATCCACGTCGGCCACCGCGTACTCGTCGCCCTGCGGGAAACGCTCCGTCTCGGCCAGCAGCACGCCGTTCTCGTAGACCATGGCCTGCCCGTCCCAGGACAGGTCGGTGGTCGACTCGCCGAGGCCGGCCGCCGCGTAGACGTACGCCGAAAGGCAGCGCGAGGACGCCGAACGGCACAGCAGCTTGCGGTCCTCGGCCCGCCCGACCGTGATCGGACTGCCGGAGAGGTTGACCAGGACGGTCGCACCGGCGAGCGCGGCCTCCGCGCTGGGCGGCACCGGCACCCACATGTCCTCGCAGATCTCCGCGTGCAGCACGAGCCCCGGCACGTCGGCCGCCTCGAACAGCAGGTCCACGCCGAACGGTACGGCGACGTCGCCGACCCGGATCGAGCCGCCCCGCTCGTCGGCGCCGTCGCCGATCTGCCGACGCTCGTAGAACTCGCGGTAGTTGGGCGGGTACGACTTCGGTACGACACCGAGGACCCGGCCGCGGTGCACGACCACCGCGCAGTTGTAGACCCGGTTGCGGTGGCGCAGCGGGGCGCCGACGACCAGCACCGGGAGCAGGCCGGCCGACCCGGCGACCACCTCCGCGAGCGCCGTCTCGACCTCGTCGAGCAGGGCGTCCTGGAGCAGCAGGTCCTCGATGGAGTAACCGCACAGCCCCAGCTCCGGGAAGACCGCGACGGCGACCCCCTCCTCGGAGCACCGGCGCGCGTGCCGCAGTACCGCTTCGGCGTTGGCGGGCGGGTCCGCGATGACGGTGTGACCCGTACACGCCGCGACGCGTGCGAACCCGTGCTGATAGATGGACCAGAAGTTCGAGGCAGTCACGGGATCAGTGTAATCGTCAGAGCGACGCTATAGGGGGTGGGGGTGCGTGGCTCCGGGCCCGACTCTGCCGCCGCGCGCCAAGGGGCCCGGTCCCGAAGGGGTGAACCTTCGGGACCGGGCCCCTGCGGGCGTACGTCCGGTCAGTGCCGGCCGAAGGACTGCACGTAACCGTTCGCGGGGGTACCCACGCCCGTCACGTCGTCGTAGCCCTTGACCGCGGACAGCGAGCTGTCCTTGCCGAGGCTGCGGACCGAGGTGCTCAACCCACCGGTGGCGTCATAGCCGTTGGTGAAGTCGACGCGGGCCACCGCCAGGCCGGAGCCCGTCGGGTTGTCCGTGACGTCGTGGTACACCCGGGAGCCGAACTTCGAGTAGATCGACGGGTTGGCGAACCCGAGCGCCTTGCCGCCGCCCGCCTGCTGCGCCAGCGCCTGCACGGCCGCGATCACCGGGGAGGCCAGCGAGGTGCCGCCGATGCGGTACTCGCTGTACTGCTGCGAGCCGTCGGGGAAGGTCTGCGTCTGCCCCACCAGGAAGCCGGTGTTCGGGTCGGCGATCGCGGAGATGTCCGGGACCACGCGGTTGCCGGCGGCGTTGTTGGCCGTGGCGAGCGCGTTCGGGACGACACCCTTCTGGTAATAGGGCTCGGCGACCGTCCTGCTGGTGCCGCCGCCCGCGCCCGAGGTGAACGCGCCGGGGAAGTTCGTCCAGCTCTTGCCGTCCGCGGACAGCACGGCCTTCTCGGTGCCCCAGCCGGTCTCCCACAGGTACTTGTCGCCCTTGCCGACGGCCAGCGAGGTACCGCCGACCGCCGTCACCCACGCCGAGTTGGCAGGGGTGTCGACCTGCTTCGTGCCGGTGTTGGCGACCTCGTCGCCGTTGTCGCCGGAGGAGAAGTAGAAGCCGATGCCCTCGACCGCGCCGAACTGGAAGACCTGGTCGTAGGCGGCCGCGAGGTCAGGCGTCTGGTTGGCCTCGATGTCGCCCCAGGAGTTGGAGACGATGTCGGCGAGGTGGTTGTCGACGATCTTGCTGAGCGAGTCGAGCAGGTCGTCGTCGTAGCAGGACGCGGCACCCACGTACGTGATGCTCGCGTCCGGCGCGACCGCGTGCACGGCCTCGACGTCGAGGGTCTCCTCGCCGTACCAGCCGGCCGCCCCGCACTCCTCGGTCTTCGTGTAGTTCTTCGGCAGGACCTGCTTGAGCTGCCCGGTGGTGTAGGCGGCGTCGCCGTTCTTCTTCGCGTAGGTGGCCGCGTCGAAGGCGATGGTGGGGGAGGCGTAGGCGTCGGTGATGGCGACGCGCACCCCCTTGCCGGTGTACGTGCCCGCCCCGTAGGCGGCGCGCAGCTGCTTGCCCGTGTAGCCCTTGATCGCGTACGGGATCTTCGTGCCGTAGGCCTCGGGCAGCGTGCTCGCGGTGTTCGAGCCGTAGTACGAGGAGAACGGCCCGGCGTTCTTGAACACGGCGTCCGGCGGCGGCAGTTGGTCCTTGCTGCTCGCCTTGTGCGGGGCGTTGTCCAGGCCGGTGACGGTCAGGACGGCACCGTCCAGGCCGGCCGGCGCGGAGGCCGCCTTGGCCGGGGCGCGGTAGGTCTTCGAGCCCTTGGCGTAGTTGTGGAGCTGGGTTCCGAAGGCCTTCTCGGCGGCGGCCACGTCACCGGTGACGGAGACGTAGTGCTGCGTGGTGCCGGTGACCTTCAGGCCCGCCGACTCCAGCCAGGACTTCACCGCGGCGACCTGCGCCTTGGTGGCGCCGAAGCGGGACTGCGCCTGCTTGGCGCTCAGGTACTTGCCGTACGACGCCGAGGCCGGGTCGGACACCGACTTCGCGTAGGCGGCGAGACCGGCGGCGTTCTTGCCGGCGAGGTAGACCCGGGCGGAGACCTGGGCACTGTCCGAGGTGGCGCCCTTGTCGGCCTTGGCGGTGGCCCACGCGGGCTTGGTCCCGGCCAGCGTGTCACGGTTCGGGCTGTCCGCGGCGTGGGCCGCGGGTATACCGAGCGCCAGTGCGCCCGCGAGCATCGGCAGTGTCGCCGCCATGCTCACCCCGGCGCGGAGTTTGGCGCGGTTGGATCTCATGGAACCCCCTGGATGCGGTTCGTCGCGAGTGATCACTCGACGGTGGCCACTCTTGCGACGAACCCTTCATGCAAGGGGAATGCGCATGCCAAGAAGAGCCCAATTAACCTAATGAAAAAGGCTGGTTCGAGGGTTAACCCTCTATGATCGCGGCTTTGCGCCCCGCTCCTTCAGCATTCCCGCCATCAGATCGATCTCCGACTGCTGTGCGTCGACCATCCCCTGCGCGAGCCGCTTCTCCACGCCGACCGTGCACTTCTGCGCACAGCCCTTCGCCATGTGGATGCCGCCCTGGTGATGGTCCGTCATCAGCTGGAGGTAGAAGATCTCGGCCTGCTTGCCGTTCAGCGTGCCCAGCTTCTTCATCTCGCTGTTGGTCGCCATGCCCGGCATCAGCGACCCCTCACCGGCCGACGGCATGTCACCCATGTCCATCCACGTCATCGGCGGATCCGCCGACACCTTCGGCAAACCCCACAGATCCAGCCAGCCCAGCAGCATGCCGCGCTGGTTGGCCTGCGTCTGTGCGATGTCGTAGGCGAGCCGCCGCACCTCGACGTCCTCGGTGCGGTCGCGCACGATGTACGACATCTCGACGGCCTGCTGGTGGTGCACGGCCATGTCCCGAGCGAAACCCGCGTCCGCGGACCCGGCGGACGGGGTGTCGTCCGATCCGCCGTCCTCGGCCACGGCGTAGGTGATGGCGCCCGCCGCGACCACCGCGGAGACCGCGGCGACGGCCACTCCCGTGAACCTCACTGCCCCAGACCGCCCGTGCACGCCGCGCCCGGCTCGGGCGTCTGCTCGCCCTGCACGAACTTCTCGAAGAACTTGGCGACGTTCGGGTCGCTCGCCCCCGTCACGGTCCGCTGGTGGCCCCACGCCGACAGCATGATCGGGTCCTTCTGCTTGTCGTCCGGGCTCATCAGCGTGTACGGCGTCTTCTTCACCTTCGCCGCGAGCGCGTCGACGTCGGCCTTCTTGGCCGCGCTGGTGTACGTCACCCAGACCGCGCCGTGCTCCAGGGAGTGCACAGCGTTCATGGTGCCGATCGCCTTGGTGTAGACGTCGCCGTTGCAGTTCATCCAGACCTGGTTGTGGTCGCCGCCGACCGGGGGCTCCATCGGGTAGTCCACGGTCTTGGCCACGTGGTTGCGGCCCAGCGTGCCCTTCCAGGTCTTCACGCCGTCCGAGCCCGTGACGAAGTGGCCCTTGCCGTCGGCCGCGGTGTCGTCGTCGGACTGCGACTGCACCAGCACGACGGAGCCGACGACCAGACCGGCGACGACGACCACGGCGGCGCCGATGGTGAGGAGACGGTTGCGGCGCTCCCGGGACTGCTCGGCGCGCCGCATCTCCTCTATGCGCGCCTTGCGTGCCGCTGCGGTGCTCTTCTTGGCGGAACCCATGAGGTGTGTCCTTCTGGGGGAAAGGGGCGGGACGGATGGTGACGATCGGTCCGCTGATCGTAGTGCGGCGGGGGCGGCTTCTCGCAGGGAGCCCACAGGAAACCCGGGCGCGGGGTGAGACGGGGAGGGCCGGGCATTACGTATGTCAGTCCGAGCAGGCAAGATGGGCGGCAGAGCAGTACATCCGCCGGACGTGAGGCGTTCACCCCCGGGTCGCCGAGGCGATCAAGGTCGGCAACGCGCACGAAATGCTGTTGTGGTGTGATGCTCAGGTGCTCGACCGCCTCCTGCGGGACACGGAGACAGGCGGCCTGACCAGCAAGGATGGGGAAGCGGAAGATGGACAAGCAGCAGGAGTTCGTGCTCCGGACCTTGGAGGAGCGCGACATCCGGTTCGTACGCCTGTGGTTCACGGACGTACTGGGCTTCCTCAAGTCCGTGGCGGTGGCCCCGGCGGAACTGGAACAGGCCTTCGACGAGGGCATCGGCTTCGACGGCTCCGCGATCGAGGGATTCGCTCGCGTGTACGAGTCCGACATGATCGCCAAGCCGGACCCGTCCACCTTCCAGGTCCTGCCCTGGCGCGCCGAGGCCCCCGGCACGGCCCGGATGTTCTGCGACATCCTCATGCCGGACGGCTCCCCGTCCTTCGCGGACCCCAGGTATGTGCTGAAGCGCGCCCTGGCCCGCACCTCCGACCTGGGCTTCACCTTCTACACCCACCCGGAGATCGAGTTCTTCCTGCTGAAGGACCGCCCGCTGGACGGCTCGCGCCCGACCCCGGCCGACAACTCCGGCTACTTCGACCACACCCCGCAGAACATCGGCATGGACTTCCGCCGCCAGGCGATCACCATGCTGGAGTCGATGGGCATCTCGGTCGAGTTCTCCCACCACGAGGGCGCCCCCGGCCAGCAGGAGATCGACCTGCGCTACGCCGACGCGCTCTCCACGGCCGACAACATCATGACGTTCCGCCTGGTCATGAAGCAGGTGGCGCTGGAGCAGGGCGTCCAGGCGACGTTCATGCCGAAGCCGTTCTCGGAGCACCCCGGCTCGGGCATGCACACCCACCTCTCGCTCTTCGAGGGCGACCGGAACGCGTTCTACGAGTCCGGCTCGGAGTACCAGCTCTCCAAGGTCGGCCGCTCCTTCATCGCGGGCCTGCTCAAGCACGCGGCGGAGATCTCCGCGGTCACCAACCAGTGGGTCAACTCCTACAAGCGCATCTGGGGCGGCACCGAGCGCACCGCCGGCGCCGGCGGCGAGGCCCCCTCCTACATCTGCTGGGGCCACAACAACCGCTCTGCCCTGGTCCGGGTCCCGATGTACAAGCCCGGCAAGACCGGCTCGGCCCGCATCGAGGTCCGCTCCCTGGACTCCGGCGCCAACCCCTACCTCGCCTACGCCCTCCTCCTGGCCGCCGGCCTCAAGGGCATCGAGGAGGGCTACGAGCTCCCTCCGGGCGCCGAGGACGACGTCTGGGCCCTCTCCAACTCCGAGCGCCGCGCCATGGGCATCGAGCCCCTGCCCCAGAACCTGGGCGAGGCCCTCACCCTGATGGAACGCAGCGACCTGGTCGCCGAGACCCTCGGCGAACACGTCTTCGACTTCTTCCTGCGCAACAAGCGGCAGGAGTGGGAGGAGTACCGGTCCGAGGTGACCGCGTTCGAGCTGCGGAAGAACCTGCCGGTGCTGTAGGCGGGGACCGCGGGTCCTTCGCCCGGTCGGGCGGACATCCGGGCCGACGGCACGCTGCCGTCGGCCCGGATCCATGTGTCGCAAGCGGCGCGGGTCTGGCCGACGCCAAGATCCAGCCGGTCGACACCCAGTGCACCACCGGCGGAGGCCGACAACCCGGCGGCCAGCAGCCGACCTGCCGCTACCCCTGCTGCCCCGCCTGGTCCGCGAGGACCTTGTGCAAGGGCTCCGTCTCCCGGCGCCGGTACTCCTGGATCGCCCAGCCGTTGCCGTCCGGGTCCTTGAAGTACATGAACGTGGCGCCGTCCTGCGGGGCGAACTGGACCGGCTCGCTCACGTCGAGGCCACGGGAGGTGAGCTCCTCGTAGGCCGCCTTCGCGTCCGTGACGCACAGCTGCATCCCGTGGTACGTCCCCGGCTGCGGGGTTCCCGTGGGCACCTGGAGGCCGTCCACCAGGGCGATCGAACACCCCGAGCCGGGCGGGGTCAGCTGGCAGATGCGGACGCCCTCCATGACCTCGCCGTCCAGATCCACGTGGAAACCGACCTTGTCGCGGTAGAACTCCTTCGCGCGGTCCACGTCCGTGACCGGCAGCAGGATCACTTCGAGGCTCATGTCCATGGCGTGACTCCCTTGTCGACGTCAGTACAGAGGGGCCGTTCTCAGAAGCGCCACCGCGTCTGGCTGAACGGCTGTCCCTTACCGAAGCCGAAAACCGTGCGCGGCGCCACCGCATAGACGACGGCGTGTCCCGGCCCGTGGTGGAAGTAGCCGTCCCGCACCTCGAAGCGCCAGAAGTCCCCGTACTTGGCCTCCCACGCGGCGGCCAGCTCGCGCAGCCTCGTGTCGTCGGAGACCCGCACCGCCTCGCCCTCCACCACCAGGTCGTAGCCCTTGTCCCAGATGTTGGTGCCGGTCGTCAGCGTCACGTGCGGGTTGTGCGCGAGGTTCTTCGCCTTGCGCTCCTCGGGGCCGGTGCAGAAGTGCAGCGCCCCGTGCGCCCACACCGCCGGCAGCGGCGTGACGTGCGGGCGCCCGTCCGGCCGTACCGTCGAGATCCAGAACAGTTCGGCGGAGGCCAGAAGCGACTCCGCGTCCACCCAGGAGTGCGCCGTGGCGTCGGGGTCGCTGTAGCGGGGGTCGAGGTGGGTCTCGGGTTCCTTCTCGGTCATCACACAGCCTCCGGCTCGGGAAACACCCGGTCCACCGCGGCGGTCCGGCTCGACACCCCCAGTCTGCCGAAGGCGTGCTCCGGATGCGGACGGATACGCCCGGAATCCGCCCACCGGCGCCCAGGCGCTTCTCCCCGCCTCTCCGGTTAGGCTCGATCGATACGACCTTGATCGGACAGGAGGCCGGGATGACGTCGGCGCCGGGGCGCAGGAGCAGTACCTTCTCGCGGCTGCTGCGGCACGGTTTCACCGATCCGTCGGCCGCCGAGCGGCTCCTGGACAGCGCGGAGCTGAGCGCCGTACGCAATGACCCGGTGCTCCTGGAGGCGCTCGGCGCGACCGCCGACCCCGATCTCGCGCTGCTCGGTCTCGTGCGGCTGCTGGAGGCGCAGCCCGACCGGGAGCTGCTCGACACGCTGATAGCGGCGAAGCCGTTCCGCGACCGGCTGCTCGGGGTGCTCGGCGCGTCCGCCGCGCTCGCCGAGCACCTCGCCCGGCACCCCGGAGACTGGCACACCCTCGTCACCTACGAGCCCCGCGACCTGCATCCCGGCGTCGAGGAGTTCGAGCGCGGGCTCGCCGAGGCCACCGACCCCGTCTCCCTGCGCGTCGCCTACCGGCGCTGTCTGCTGTCCATCGCCGCCCGTGACGTGTGCGGCACCATCGACCTGGCCGAGACCGCCGCCGAGCTCGCCGACCTCGCCACCGCGACCCTGCGCGCCGCGCTCGCCATGGCGCGGGCCGCCGCCCCCGAGGACGCGGCGCTGTGCCGGCTCGCGGTGATCGCGATGGGCAAGTGCGGTGGCCACGAGCTGAATTACGTGTCCGACGTCGACGTCATCTTCGTCGGGGAGGCCGTCGACGGGGCCGACGAGGGCAAGGCCCTGCGCGCCGCCACCAAGCTGGCCTCGCACATGATGCGGGTGTGCTCGGAGACGACCGTCGAGGGCTCCATCTGGCCCGTAGACGCCAATCTGCGGCCCGAGGGACGCAACGGGCCGCTCGTGCGCACCCTCTCCTCCCACCTCGCCTACTACCAGCGCTGGGCCAAGACCTGGGAGTTCCAGGCCCTCCTGAAAGCCCGCCCGGTCGCCGGCGACCCGGAGCTCGGCGAGGAGTACGTCGCGGCCCTCGAACCCCTCGTCTGGAAGGCCGCCGAGCGCGAGAACTTCGTCGCCGACGTGCAGAAGATGCGCCGCCGTGTCGTGGAGAACATCCCCGTCGCCGAGCTCGACCGGCAGCTCAAGCTCGGCCCCGGCGGCCTCAGGGACGTCGAGTTCGCCGTACAGCTCCTGCAGTTGGTGCACGGCCGGGAGGACGGCTCGCTGCGCAGCGGCACCACCCTCGACGCCCTCCAGGCCCTCGCCGCCGGCGGTTACGTCGGCCGGGCCGACGCCGCCCAGCTCGACGCCGCCTACCGCTTCCTGCGCTCCATGGAGCACCGCATCCAGCTCTACCGGCTGCGCCGCACCCACCTCGTGCCCGAGGACGAGGCCGACCTGCGGCGCCTGGGCCGCTCCCTGGGCCTGCGCGCCGACCCGGTGACCGAGCTGAGCCGCGAGTGGAAGCGGCACGCCTCCGTCGTACGACGACTGCACGAGAAGCTGTTCTACCGGCCGCTGCTGGACGCGGTGGCCCAACTCGGGCCCGGAGACATCAGGTTGAGCGCCGGAGCGGCCCGGGAGCGGCTGGTCGCGCTCGGGTACGCCGACCCGGCCTCCGCGCTGCGGCACCTGGAGGCCCTCGCCTCCGGCGTCACCCGCAAGGCCGCCATCCAGCGAACTCTCCTGCCCGTCCTGCTGGGTTGGTTCGCCGAGTCCGCCGACCCGGACGCCGGACTGCTCAACTTCCGCAAGGTGTCGGACGCGTTGGGCAAGACCCCCTGGTACCTGCGCCTCCTGCGGGACGAGGGTGCGGCCGCCGAGAACCTCGCCCGGGTCCTGTCCGCCGGGCGCCTCGCTCCGGACCTGCTGATGCGCGCCCCCGAAGCCGTCGCCCTCCTCGGGGACGGCGACGGCGGCGGGCTCGCCCCGCGCGGGCGTGCCGGTCTCGAACAGGAGATACTCGCCGCGGTCGGCCGCGCCGAGGGCGCCGTCCAGGGCGTCACGGCGGCCCGTGGCGTCCGCCGCCGCGAACTCTTCCGTACGGCCGCCGCGGACATCGTCGGCTCCTACGGCACCGAGACCCAGCCCGCCGAACCGGACCAGGGCGCCCTGGTGGACCGCGTCGGCGCCGCCGTGTCCGACCTGACCGCCGCGACCCTCGCCGGCACCCTGCGCGCGGTCGTCCGGGAGGGCTGGGGCGACACCCTGCCGACCCGGTTCGCGGTCATCGGCATGGGCCGCTTCGGCGGTCACGAACTCGGCTACGGCTCCGACGCGGACGTTCTGTTCGTGCACGAACCGCGCGAGGGCGTCGAGGAGCGCGAGGCCTCCCAGGCCGCGGGCAAGGTCGTCTCCGAGATGCGCCGCCTGCTCCAGATCCCGAGCGCCGACCCGCCGCTGCTCATCGACGCCGACCTGCGCCCGGAGGGCAAGTCCGGGCCGCTGGTGCGCACGCTGACGTCGTACGCGGCCTACTACCGCCGCTGGTCGCTCGTCTGGGAGGCACAGGCGCTGCTGCGGGCCGAACCGGTCGCCGGGGACGAGGAGCTGGGCCGTCGCTTCATCGAGCTCGTCGACCCGCTGCGGTACCCGGCGGCCGGCCTCGGGGACGACGCCGTACGCGAGATCCGGCGGCTGAAGGCGCGCATGGAGTCCGAGCGGATGCCGCGCGGCGCCGACCCGAAACTGCACACCAAGCTCGGGCCCGGCGGCCTCTCGGACGTCGAGTGGACGGTCCAGCTCCTCCAGATGCGGCACGGGGCGCAGGTGCCGGGGCTGCGCACGACCCGTACCCGCGCGGCCCTCGTCGCCGCCCGGGACGCCGGTTTCGTCTCCGCGGACGACGCCCAGGTCCTCGACGAGGCGTGGGTGCTGGCGACCCGGGTGCGCAACGCGGTGATGCTGGTGCGGGGGCGGGCCGGGGACACCTTCCCCACCGAGGCGCGCGAACTTGCCGCCGTGGGCCGGTACCTGGGATACGGGCCGGGGCACGCGGGGGACATGCTGGACGACTACCGGCGTACGGCCCGGCGGGCCAGGGGCGTGGTGGAGGAGCTGTTCTACGGGGGGTAGGGCTGAGCCACCCCCAGGGCGCGAGGGACCCCGGGGTGAGACGGAGGCGCCGTGCTACGCGGGTGGGGCGGGCGACCGACGGCCCCGGTCCGGCTGGACCCCGGTGTGCAGCGGGGCGTGCTCGTCCGGCGCGGCGGCCTTCGGCGGCGTGTACGGCACCCTCGGCAAGGCGTACGGCAGCGCCCCGTACCACAGCCGTGCCACCGCGAAGCCGAACAGCAGGCACAGCACGCCGCCGACCGCGTCGAGCCAGAAGTGGTTGGCCGTGGCCACGATGACCACGAGCGTCGCCGCCGGGTAGAGCAGGCCCAGGACGCGCACCCACGGCACCGACGCCAGCGCGAAGATCGTCAGGCCGCACCACAGGGACCAGCCGACGTGCATGGACGGCATCGCGGCGTACTGGTTGGACATGTGCTTCAGGTCGCCGGAGGCCATCGAGCCCCAGGTCTGGTGGACCATGACCGTGTCGACGAAGTCGTCGCCGTTCATCAGCCGCGGGGGCGCGAGCGGATACAGGTAGTAACCGACCAGTGCCACGCCCGTCGTCGCGAAGAGCACCAGACGCGTTGCCGCGTAGCGGCCCGGGTGGCTGCGGTAGAGCCAGACCAGGACGCTCAGTGTCACGAGGAAGTGCAGTGTCGCGTAGTAGTAGTTCATCCCGACGACGAGCCAAGTCGCCGAGTTGACCGCGTGGTTGACGGACTCCTCGACCGCGATGCCGAGGTGGTGCTCCATCCGCCAGATCCAGTCGGCGTTGCGCAGCGCCTCGGCCTTCTGCTCCGGCACCGCGTTGCGGATCTGCGAGTACGTCCAGTAACTCACCGCGATCAGCAGGATCTCGAACCACAGGCGAGGTCGCCGGGGAGCGCGCAGTCGGTGCAGGGGACCCGGCCGGTCCGGGACCGTGCGGGAGTCCGGAGCGGCCGCGTTCTCGCGGTCTTCCAGACTGGTCGCGGTCGAGTCACCCATAGACACAAAGTCTGCCAGAGAAGCCTTACCCCACCGATCATCCTCTGGTCGGGTTCGAGTCGCATGTCCTACGACGGGAAGACTGTCCTTTTCTCCTGCCGGCGCACTGGATCGGGCCCGGTTCCTCCGCCTTACGGACGACCGCGTTCCCCAGGGGCCGAGGCCGTCGAACCCCGCACCACCAGCTCCGGCATGAACACGAACTCGCTGTGCGGCGCGGGCGTTCCGCCGATCTCCTCCAGCAGGGTCCGCACCGCCGCCTGCCCCATGGCCGGCACCGGCTTGCGGACCGTCGTCAGCGGCGGGTCGGTGAAGGCGATCAACGGGGAGTCGTCGAAGCCCACGACCGACACGTCCCGCGGCACCTCGAGGCCCCGCTGCCGGGCCGCCCGTATCGCGCCCAGCGCCATCATGTCGCTCGCGCACACCACCGCCGTGCAGTCCCGGTCGATCAGGGCCGTCGCCGCCGCCTGACCGCCCTCCAGGGTGTACAGCGAGTGCTGGACGAGGTCCGCCTCGACGGTCGCCGCGGCCAGTCCGAGCTGGTCCTGCATGGTGCGCACGAAGCCCTCGATCTTGCGCTGGACCGGCACGAAGCGCTTCGGTCCGAGCGCGAGGCCGATCCGTGTGTGCCCCAGCGACACCAGATGCGTCACCGCCAGCGACATCGCCGCACGGTCGTCGGGGGAGATGAACGGCGCCTGCACCTTCGGCGAGAAGCCGTCCACGAGCACGAACGGCACGCCCTGCGCCCGCAGCTGCTCGTAGCGCTGCATGTCCGCCGAGGTGTCCGCGTGCAGTCCGGAGACGAAGATGATGCCCGCCACGCCCCGGTCGACGAGCATCTCCGTCAGCTCGTCCTCCGTGGAGCCGCCCGGGGTCTGGGTGGCGAGGACCGGGGTGTAGCCCTGCCGGGTCAGCGCCTGGCCGATCACCTGGGCCAGGGCCGGGAATATCGGGTTCTCCAGCTCCGGGGTGATCAGGCCCACCAGGCCCTCGCTGCGCTGCCGCAGCCGCACCGGGCGCTCGTAGCCCAGCACGTCGAGCGCGGCCAGCACGGACTGGCGGGTGGTGGCGGCGACACCCGGCTTCCCGTTGAGGACGCGGCTGACGGTCGCTTCGCTCACCCCCGCCTGAACAGCGATGTCGGCTAGCCGTGTGGTCACGCCACCGGACTGTACCGGCCGTATGGTCATCGCGGTCCCTCTGTTCTGGTCGGCGCCCCTTGTCCCGCAAGGGGATGATTCCCGTACGGGAGGGGGATGGCAAGAGCTTGCAGAGTCTTGCACAACCCGTAGTCATCCCGCTCAGCCCCGTAAAACAAGGGTCTCGTGACGGTCGACGAGGGATCACGGCGGGGTAACTTCCGCAGTCTCTTGCACTTTTTTTCTGCAAGGTCTTTCGCAAGCCTTGCATCGCTGTTACGTTCCCACTCGCCCGGCGGCCGCAACGGCGCAGTCGGCAGGCAGGGACGGCAGACGGGGCCGACACCCTGCACACACGGGCTTTTCACCCTCAAGGAGAACTCATGCGGCGTGGCATAGCGGCCACCGCGCTGGTGGCGTCTTTCGCCCTCGCGGCGACGGCCTGCGGCGGAAGTGACAGCGGCGACAAGGCCGACGGTCCGGTCACCATCACCTGGTGGGACACCTCCAACGCCACCAATGAGGCGCCGACGTACAAGGCCCTGATCAAGGACTTCGAGGCCGCCAACAAGAACATCAAGGTCAAGTACGTCAACGTCCAGTTCGACCAGGCGCAGAACAAGTTCGACACCGCCGCCGGTGCCTCCGGCGCCCCCGACGTGCTGCGCTCGGAGGTCGGCTGGACCCCCGCCTTCGCCAAGAAGGGCTACTTCCTGCCCCTCGACGGCACCGAGGCCCTCGCCGACCAGGCCAAGTTCAAGTCCAACCTGATCGAGCAGGCCAAGTACGACGGCAAGACCTACGGCGTGCCGCTGGTCACCGACACCCTCGCCCTGGTCTACAACAAGCAGCTCTTCGCGAAGGCCGGCGTCGAGGCCCCCAAGACCTGGGACGACCTGAAGAAGGCCGCCGCCACCATCAAGGACAAGACCGGCGTCGACGGCTACTGGGGCTCCACCCAGGCCTACTACGCCCAGACCTTCCTCTACGGCGAGGGCACCGACACCGTCGACGCCTCCGCCAAGAAGATCACCGTGAACTCGGCCGCCGCGAAGAAGGGCTACGGCACCTGGCTGAGCCTCTTCTCCGGCAAGGGCCTGCACAAGGCCGACACCACCGCCGACGCCTACGCCCACATCCAGGACGCGTTCGTCAACGGCAAGGTCGCCGCGATCATCCAGGGCCCCTGGGAGATCACGAACTTCTACAAGGGCTCCGCGTTCGCCGACAAGAACAACCTCGGCATCGCCACCGTCCCGGCCGGTTCCACCGGCAAGGCGGGCGCCCCGACCGGCGGCCACAACCTCTCGGTCTACGCCGGCTCGGACGCCGCCCACCAGAAGGCCGCGCTGAAGTTCGTCAACTTCATGACCTCCGCGAAGTCCCAGTCGGCCATCGCGCTGAAGAACTCCACGCTGCCCACCCGCGACGACGCCTACACCGACCAGGTCAAGGCCGACCCGGGCATCGCCGGCTACGGCACGGTCCTCGCCGCCGCCCAGCCGCGCCCGGCCCTGCCCGAGTACAGCTCCCTGTGGGGCCCGCTGGACACCGAGCTGCCCAAGGTCGCCGGCGGCAAGGAGTCCCTGGACAAGGGGCTGAGCAACGCGGAGACCGCCATCGCCAAGCTGGTGCCGGACTTCAGCAAGTGAGTCCGAGTGGCCGCCGGATCCCCCGGTCAGTGGGGGAGGGATCCGGCGGCCACCGGCCTGCGCCCGGCCACAACGGCGGGCCGCTTCGCCCAGCCACTTCTCAGAGCCGCAGAACTTCCAGAAGGTGTCGAACATGACAGTCGCCATCGACCGCGCCACCGGCAAACGCCACGGTGACCGCGCGCCGCGGCCCGGGCTGGGCCAACGCCTGAAGCACAGCTACCAAAAGCACTGGTACGCCTACGCGATGATCACCCCGGTGGCGATCGTCCTCGGCGTCCTCGTGCTCTACCCCCTGGTCTACGGCGTCTACCTCACCCTCACCGATGCCAACAGCCTCAACACGGCCCGCACGATCGGCGTCAACCACATCGACGCCACCTACAAGTTCATCGGCCTGGACAACTACGCCGACATCCTGTGGGGCGACACGGCCTACGACCGCTTCTGGTCGCACTTCATCTGGACGATCGTCTGGACGGCCCTGTGCGTCGCCCTGCACTACTGCATCGGCCTGGGCCTCGCGCTGCTGCTCAACCAGAAGCTGCGCGGGCGCACCCTCTACCGGCTGATCCTGGTGCTGCCCTGGGCGGTACCGACCTTCGTCACCGTCTTCGGCTGGCGCTTCATGCTCGCCGACGGCGGCATCATCAACAGCGCCCTCGACGCCCTGCATCTGCCGAGCCCGTCCTGGCTGGAGGACACCTTCTGGCAGCGGTTCGCCGCGATCATGGTCAACACCTGGTGCGGAGTGCCGTTCATGATGGTCTCGCTGCTCGGCGGACTCCAGTCCATCGACGCCTCGCTGTACGAGGCCGCCGAGATGGACGGCGCGAGCGCCTGGCAGCGCTTCCGGTACGTCACCCTGCCGGGACTCAGAAGCGTCAGCTCCACCGTCGTACTGCTCGGCATCATCTGGACCTTCAACCAGTTCGCCGTGATCTTCCTGCTGTTCGGCACCACCGCGCCGGACGCGCAGATCCTCGTCACCTGGGCCTACTACCTGGGCTTCGGACAGCAGCCGCGTGACTTCGCGCAGTCGGCGGCCTACGGCATCCTGCTGCTGGCCATCCTGATCGTCTTCACCTCCTTCTACCGCCGCTGGCTGAACCGCAATGACCAGCAGCTCGCGATCTGAGGCAGGAGCTCCCATGAGTACGACCACAGTCGAGACCTCCACCGCGGTGCCCGAGGCCGGCTCCGCCGAGGCGCCCCGCCGGATCCGCCGCCGCGGTGAGCAGAGCCTCGCCGGCTCCCTCGCCTCGCACGGCATCCTGATCGTCGCGAGCCTCATCGCGCTCTTCCCGATCTCCTGGCTGGTCTTCCTGTCCCTGGGCCCGGACAAGGACGACTACCTCCACCCGGGTGGCATCTGGAAGAAGATGACGTTCGACAACTACTCGTTCGTCCTTCAGCACACCGAGTTCTTCAGCTGGCTCAAGAGCTCGCTGATCGTCTCGCTGGGCACCACGGTGATCGGGGTGCTGATCGCCGCGACCACCGGGTACGCCGTCTCCCGGATGCGCTTCCCGGGCTACCGCAAGTTCATGTGGGTCCTCCTGGTCACCCAGATGTTCCCGGTGGCCGTCCTCATGGTGCCGATGTACCAGATGCTCTCGGACCTGAAGCTCATCGACAGCTACCTCGGGCTCATCCTGGTGTACTGCACGACGGCGGTGCCGTACTGCGCCTGGCTGCTCAAGGGGTACTTCGACACCATCCCGTTCGAGATCGACGAGGCCGGACGCGTCGACGGGCTGACCCCCTTCGGCACCTTCGCGCGGCTGATCCTGCCGCTCGCCAAGCCCGGTCTCGCGGTCGCCGCGTTCTACAGCTTCCTCACCGCCTTCGGCGAGGTCGCCTTCGCCTCGACGTTCATGCTGTCCGACACCAAGTACACCTTCGCGGTCGGGCTCCAGAGCTTCGTGAGTGAGCACGACGCCCAGCGGAACCTGATGGCCGCGACGGCGGTGCTGATCGCGATACCGGTGTCGGCGTTCTTCTACCTCGTGCAGAAGAACCTGGTGACCGGCCTGACGGCGGGCGGCACGAAGGGGTAGCGCGCCCGTTGTCCGGCTGCGGCGCCGTCGTGGCTTGTCGCGCAGTTCCCCGCGCCCCTTGAAAGACCCGAGGCGGCCGCAGTGTCCATCCGACCCCGCTGTCACTGCGGCCGCCTCGTCACCCTCATACCTTTGACCTGATGAACCCGTTACGTACCAAGGACGCCATGAGCCAGCAGCACTCCGCCCTCGCCCCGGCCCCCCACTCCGCCGAAGCCAAGCGCAGCGACTGGTGGCGGGACGCGGTGATCTACCAGGTCTATCCGCGCAGCTTCGCCGACAGCAACGGCGACGGCATGGGCGACCTGGAAGGCATCCGCACCCGACTGCCGTACCTGCGCGACCTCGGCGTGGACGCCGTGTGGCTCAGCCCCTTCTACGCCTCCCCGCAGGCCGACGCCGGCTACGACGTCGCCGACTACCGGGCCGTGGACCCCATGTTCGGCAACCTCCTGGACGCCGACGCACTGATCCGCGACGCCCGCGGGCTCGGGCTCAGGGTCATCGTCGACCTGGTGCCCAACCACTCCTCCGACCAGCACGAGTGGTTCAAGCGCGCGGTCGCCGAGGGCCCCGGATCGCCCCTGCGGGACCGCTACCACTTCCGCCCCGGCAAGGGCGAGAACGGCGAACTCCCGCCCAACGACTGGGAGTCCATCTTCGGCGGCCCCGCCTGGACCCGTGTCGCGGACGGCGAGTGGTACCTGCACCTCTTCGCTCCCGAGCAGCCCGACTTCAACTGGGACCACCCGGCCGTCGGCGACGAGTTCCGCTCGATCCTGCGCTTCTGGCTGGACATGGGCGTGGACGGCTTCCGCATCGACGTGGCCCACGGCCTGGTGAAGGCGGAGGGGCTTCCCGACCTTGGATCCCACGACCAGGTGAAGCTTCTGGGCAACGATGTCATGCCGTTCTTCGACCAGGACGGCGTCCACGAGATCTACCGCCAGTGGCGTCTGATCCTCGACGAGTACTCCGGCGAGCGCATCTTCGTGGCCGAGGCCTGGACCCCGACCGTCGAGCGCACCGCGAACTACGTCCGCCCCGACGAGCTGCACCAGGCGTTCAACTTCCAGTACCTCGCCACCGCGTGGGACGCCGGGGAGCTGCGCGGGGTCATCGACCGCACCCTGGAGGCCATGCGCCCGGTCGGCGCCCCGGCCACCTGGGTGCTCTCCAACCACGACGTCACCCGCCACGCCACCCGCTTCGCCAACCCGCCCGGTCTGGGCACCCAGATCCGCACGGCGGGGGACCGGGAGCTCGGGCTGCGCCGCGCCCGCGCCGCCACGCTGCTCATGCTGGCGCTGCCCGGATCGGCGTACATCTACCAGGGCGAGGAGCTCGGCCTGCCCGACGTCGTCGACCTCGCCGACGAGGACCGCCAGGACCCGGCGTACTTCCGCGGCGCGGGCCAGGACGGCTTCCGCGACGGCTGCCGGGTGCCGATCCCCTGGACGCGCGAGGGATCGTCGTACGGCTTCGGCACGGGCGGCAGCTGGCTGCCCCAGCCGTCGGAGTGGGCCGAGCTGAGCGTGGAGGCGCAGACCGGCGACCCGGGCTCCACCCTGGAGCTGTACCGCTCGGCCCTCGCCGTCCGCCGGGCCCAGCCCGACCTGGGCGCCGGTGACGCGGTCGAGTGGCTGCGGGCACCCGAGGGCGTCCTGGCCTTCCGGCGCGGCGAGTTCGTCTGCGTCGCGAACACCACCGGCGAGTCGGTGACGACCCCGGCGTACGGCCGTCTGCTGCTCGCCAGCGGGGAGGTCGCCGAGGTCGACGGGGACGCCAAGGTGCCGGCCGACACGACCGTGTGGTGGACGACCGCCTGAGCACCCGCAGCGTGAATCACCGGGCCCCGAGCGGGCCCGGTGATTCTTTTCTCCGGCGTGTCGATCGGCGGAGCCCGCGTTCGACGCTTGGGTGAAGGGGCGAACAGCGCCCCCGGTACCGAGGAGAGACCATGAAGATCCGCGCCCGGATGAGCACGAGTGCCGACGGCTACGTGACCACCCCGAACGGCTGGCCCGCGCACACCGCCGACCCCGCGTTCGTCTCCGGCCAGAGCCACGGCATCCGCGAGTTCCTGGCCGACTGCGAGGCCGCCCTCATGGGCCGTACGACCTTCGAGCCCGCCCTCACCAACAATCGCTGGCCCTGGCCCGCCCTCGACGTGTTCGTCCTCGCCTCGCACCGCCCGGAGAACACCCCCGACCACGTCACCACCGACAGCGACCCGGCCCGGCTGCTGGAGCGCATCCGCGCCGCCAACCGGGGCGGCGACGTCCATCTCATCGGCGGTCCGCGGACCATCGCCACCTTCCACGCCCTCGGCGCGCTCGACCGCCTCGAACTGGTCGTCCTGCCCATGCTGTTCGGCGGCGGCATGCAGCTCACCCCGGCGCTCAGCCCCGAGGCCGGCCTCACCTTCGAGAGCCAACGGGCCCTGCCCGGCGGGTCGGTGGAGATCGTCTACTCCTGCGGGGGCAGCCGCGGCGACCTCCCCGGCAGGCCCGCCAGCCAAGTGTGAAAGTTCTTGCCGTTACTTTCTCGACTCTTGCTGTAAACATTTCAACAGCGGTACGTTCTCGCCGGCGCCGGGCAAAGAAGCCCGGCCGTCGCGTAAGGAGAACCCCCACGTGATACCGAGAAGGTCCGCAAGAGCCACCGTCACCGCCGCGGCGACCGTGCTCGCCGCCACGGTCGCCGTCCTGACCCCCACCGCCGCGCAGGCCTCCCCGCCGGGCACCAAGGACGTCACCGCAGTCCTCTTCGAATGGAACTTCGCCTCCGTCGCCAAGGAGTGCACCAACACCCTCGGCCCCGCCGGATACGGCTACGTCCAGGTCTCCCCGCCCGCCGAGCACATCCAGGGCTCGCAGTGGTGGACCTCGTACCAGCCCGTCAGCTACAAGATCGCGGGCCGGCTGGGTGACCGTACGGCCTTCCAGAACATGGTGAACACCTGCCACGCGGCCGGTGTGAAGGTCGTCGTCGACGCCGTCGTCAACCACATGTCCGCGGGCAGCGGCACCGGCACCGGCGGGTCGTCGTACACGAAGTACAACTACCCCGGGCTCTACTCGTCGTACGACTTCGACGACTGCACCAGCCAGGTGAGCAACTACGCCGACCGCTGGAACGTCCAGCACTGCGAGCTGGTCGGCCTGGCCGACCTCGACACCGGTGAGTCGTACGTCCGCGGGGCGATCGCCGGGTACCTGAACGACCTGCTCACCCTCGGCGTCGACGGCTTCCGCATCGACGGGGCCAAGCACATCGACACCGCCGACCTCGCCAACATCAAGTCCCGGCTGACCAACCCGTCGGTGTACTGGAAGCAGGAGGTCATCTACGGCAGCGGGGAGGCCGTCCAGCCCACCGAGTACACCGGCAACGGGGACGTCCAGGAGTTCCGCTACGCCTACGACCTCAAGCGGGTCTTCAACAACGAGAACCTCGCCTACCTGAAGAACTACGGCGAGGGCTGGGGTTACATGAGCAGCTCGGTCGCCGGTGTCTTCGTCGACAACCACGACACCGAGCGCAACGGCTCCACCCTCAGCTACAAGGACGGCGCCAACTACACCCTGGCCAACGTGTTCATGCTCGCCTACCCGTACGGCGCCCCGGACATCAACTCCGGCTACGAGTGGTCCGACACGGACGCGGGGCCGCCCAGCAACGGCTCGGTGGGCGCGTGTTGGCAGAACGGCTGGAAGTGCCAGCACGCCTGGCCGGAGATCCTGCGCATGGTCGCCTTCCGCAACGCCGTCCGCGGGGAGTCGGTCACCAACTGGTGGGACAACGGCGGCGACGCGATCGCCTTCGGGCGGGGCGCCAAGGGATACGTCGCCATCAACCACGAGTCGAGCGGCCTGAGTCGTACCTACCAGACCTCGCTGCCCGCCGGGACGTACTGCAACGTGCAGAACAACACGACGGTGACCATTAACTCCAGCGGCCAGTTCACCGCCACCCTCGGCGCCAACACGGCGCTCGCCATCTACGCCGGCAAGTCGAGCTGCTGAACACCCCGGCACTGAAAGTTCTTGCCAGCTGTTTCAGGACTCTTGCTGTAATCCTTACGGCGGCGATACGGTCACGCGGGGTCGGACCCACGTAGAGCCGCAATCGCAAGGAGTCCATCCGTGATACCGAGATGGCCGGTGCCGCCCAGGCGCCGTACCACCCAGGCCGGACGGGTCGCCGCGGTCACCGTGACCGCGCTGGCCGCAGCGCTCGTCCAGCCGCTGTCCGCCCGGGCGGACACCCCTCCGCCACCGCCCTCCGACACGAAGCTCGCTGCGGAACCGGCCCGGCACGACGACACCCGTGAGCAGTTCTACTTCGTCCTGCCGGACCGTTTCGCCAACGGTGACACGGGCAACGACCGGGGCGGGCTCACCGGTTCACGGCTGAGCACCGGGTACGACCCCACCGACAAGGGGTTCTACCAGGGCGGCGACCTCAAGGGCCTCACGAAGAGGCTCGACTACATCAAGGGCCTCGGCACCACCTCCATCTGGATGGCCCCGATCTTCAAGAACCGGCCCGTCCAGGGGACGGGGGCCAACGCCTCGGCCGGCTACCACGGTTACTGGATCACCGACTTCACCCAGGTCGACCCGCACTTCGGCACCAACAAGGACCTGGAGACCCTGATCTCCAAGGCGCACGCCAAGGGCATGAAGGTCTTCTTCGACGTCATCACCAACCACACGGCCGACGTCGTCGACTACGAGGAGAAGTCCTACGACTACCTCTCCAAGGGTGCCTTCCCGTACCTGACGAAGGACGGCGAGCCCTTCGACGACGCGGACTACGCGTCCGGGGACCGGAAGTTCCCGGCGGTCGACGCCGACTCCTTCCCGCGCACCCCGACGGTCACCGGCACGGACGCCAAGGTCCCCGCCTGGCTCAACGACCCGACGATGTACCACAACCGCGGCGACTCCACCTACGCCGGCGAGTCCACCACCTACGGCGACTTCTCCGGCCTCGACGACCTGTGGACCGAGCGTCCCGAGGTCGTGAAGGGCATGGAGAGGATCTACCAGCGCTGGGTCCGCGACTTCGACATCGACGGCTTCCGGATCGACACCGTGAAGCACGTCAACATGGAGTTCTGGACCCAGTGGGCCACCGCCCTCGACGCCTACGCGGCCGAGCAGGGCCGGAAGAACTTCTTCATGTTCGGCGAGGTCTACTCCGCCGACACCTCGATCACTTCGCCGTACGTCACCCAGGGCCGTCTCGACGCCACGCTGGACTTCCCCTTCCAGGAGGCGGCACGGCAGTACGCCTCCCAGGGCGGCAGCGCGCGGAAGCTCGCCTCCGTCTTCGGCGACGACTACAAGTACACGACCGACAAGGCCAACGCGTACGAGCAGGTCACCTTCCTCGGCAACCACGACATGGGCCGCATCGGGTACTTCCTGAACCAGGACAACCCGAAGGCCACCGACGCCGAACTGCTCGCCAAGGACAAGCTCGCCAACGAGCTGATGTTCCTCAGCCGCGGCAACCCCGTCGTCTACTACGGCGACGAGCAGGGCTTCACCGGCGCGGGCGGCGACAAGGACGCCCGCCAGACGATGTTCGCCTCGAAGACCGCCGACTACCTCGACGACGACGAGATCGGCACCGACCGCACCCACGCGAGCGACGCGTACGACCCGAGCGCGCCGCTGTACCGGCAGATCGCCGCACTCGCCAAGCTCCGCAAGGCCAACCCGGCGCTGACCGACGGCGTCCAGGAGGAGCGGTACGCGGCCGACGGGGCCGGGATCTACGCCTTCTCCCGCACCGACGCGAGGACCGGCCAGGAGTACGTCGTCGCCTTCAACAACGCAGGCGAGGCCAAATCGGCGACGTTCGCGACCGGTTCGCCGGACATGCGGTTCTCCGGCATCTACGGGACGTCCGCGAAAGCGACCTCCGACGCCGACAGGAAGATCACCGTCACCGTCCCCGCCGGTTCCGCGATCGTCCTCAAGGCGGCCGGCAGACTCGCCGGTCCCGCCACGAAGCCGGCCCTCACCCTCAGGGCCCCGGCCGCTGGCGCCACCGGCACCGTCGAGCTCACCGCCGACGTGGACGGCGGACAGCTCAACCGCGTCGTCTTCGCGGCGCAGGTGGGCAACGGCAAGTGGCGGACGCTGGGTTCGGCGGACCACGCCCCGTACAAGGTCACGCAGACCATCGGAAAGGACGTGAAGGCCGGAACCGCCCTGCGCTACAAGGCAGTTGTGGTCGACTCGGCCGGCCGCACGGCTGCCGCGACCGCCTCGTCGGAGACCGGCACCCCGCCCGCCGAGGAGACCCCCACCGCCTCCTCCCGCGACTACGCCGTCGTCCACTACAAGCGCACCGACGGCGACTACGACAACTGGGGCCTGTACGCGTGGGGCGACCTCGCCGACGGCGAGTCCACCACCTGGCCCGCGAGCCACCCCTTCGCCGGCCGGGACGCCTACGGCGCCTTCGCCTACGTCAAGCTGAAGCCCGGCGCCTCGAACGTCGGCTTCCTCGTCATCGACAAGGACGGGAACAAGGACGTCTCCACCGACCGCACGATCGACGTCACCAAGACCGGTGAGATCTGGATCGAGCAGGGCAAGGCGGACGTCCGCACCGAGCGGCCGGACTACCCGGCGCAGGACAGGACCAAGGCCGTCGTCCACTACCACCGCGCCGACGGGAACTACGACGGCTGGGGCCTGCACGTCTGGACGGGCGCCGCGAACCCCACCGACTGGTCGAAGCCGTTGCAGCCGGTGCGGACCGACGCCTACGGCGCGGTTTTCGAGGTGCCGCTCACCGACGGTGCCACCAGCCTCAGTTACATCATCCACAAGGGTGACGAGAAGGACCTGCCCACCGACCAGTCCCTGGACCTCACGGCGAACGGCCACGAGGTGTGGCTGCTGAACGGCCAGGAGAAGTACCTGCTCCCGCAGCCCGCGGGCTCCGCGGCCGCCCTCGACCTGACCACGTCCAAGGCGGTCTGGATCGACCGGAACACGGTCGCCTGGAACGGCTCCGACGCCGCCGCCTCCACCCAGCTCCTCTACAGCCGCGACGGCTCGATCGCGGTCAAGGACTCCGCGCTGACCAGCGACGACGAGCGCTGGCTGCGGCTGAGCAGGACCAGCCTCACCGACGCCCAGAAGGAGAAGTTCCCGCACCTGAAGGCGTACACCGCCTGGACCGTCGACGCCCGTGACCGCGACCGGGTCCGCGAGGCCCTCGGCGGCCAGGTCGTCGCCTCCCAGCGGGCCGCGAACGGCGCCGTCCTCGCGGCGACCGGCGTTCAGATCGCCGGCGTCCTCGACGACCTGTACGCGAGCGCGACCAAGGCCGACCTCGGGCCGACGTTCGACAGGAGCGGCCGTCCCACGCTGTCGGTGTGGGCGCCGACCGCGCAGAGCGTCGCCCTGGAACTCGACGGCTCCACGGTGCGGATGAAGCGCGACGCGAGGACCGGCGTCTGGTCCGTCACCGGGCCGAGGTCCTGGAAGGGCAAGGAGTACCGGTACGTCGTGAAGGTCTGGGCGCCCAGCGTCCGGAAGGTCGTCACCAACAAGGTCACCGACCCCTACTCGGTCGCCCTCACCGCCGACTCCGAGCGCAGCCTCGTGGTCGACCTCGACGACAGGTCCCTCGCCCCGAGCGGCTGGACGTCGTACACCAAGCCCAGGGCCGTCCCCCTCAAGGACGCCGAGATCCAGGAGCTGCACATCCGGGACTTCTCCGTCGCCGACAGGACGGCGGGCCACCCCGGTACGTATCTCGCGTTCACCGACAAGGACAGCGACGGCTCCCGGCACCTGAGGGAGCTGGCGAAGGCGGGCACCTCGTACGTGCACCTGCTGCCGGCGTTCGACATCGCGACCATCCCGGAGAAGAAGGCCGACCAGGCGACCGCCGACTGCGCCCTCGCCTCCTACCCGGCCGACTCCGACCAGCAGCAGGAGTGCGTCGCGAAGGCCGCCGCCAAGGACGCCTACAACTGGGGCTACGACCCGTACCACTACACAGTCCCCGAGGGCTCCTACGCCACCGACCCGGACGGCACCGGCCGCACGGTCGAGTTCCGGAGGATGGTCAAGTCCCTCAACGAGGACGGGCTCGGCGTCGTCATGGACGTCGTCTACAACCACACCGCGGCGAGCGGACAGGCCGCCACGAGCGTGCTCGACCGGATCGTCCCCGGCTACTACCAGCGACTCCTCGCCGACGGCTCGGTCGCCAACAGCACCTGCTGTGCCAACACCGCGACCGAGAACGCCATGATGGGCAAGCTGGTCGTCGACTCGATCGTCACCTGGGCCAAGGAGTACAAGGTCGACGGCTTCCGCTTCGACCTCATGGGCCACCACCCCAAGGCCAACATCCTGGCCGTCCGCAAGGCCCTCGACACCCTCACCCTCAAGAAGGACGGCGTCGACGGCAAGAAGATCATCCTCTACGGCGAGGGCTGGAACTTCGGCGAGGTCGCCGACGACGCCCGCTTCGTGCAGGCCACCCAGAAGAACATGGCCGGCACCGGCATCGCCACCTTCTCCGACCGCGCCCGTGACGCCGTGCGCGGCGGCGGCCCCTTCGACGAGAACCCCGGCGTCCAGGGCTTCGCTTCCGGGCTGTACACCGACCCCAACTCCTCCAAGAACAACGGCACCCCGGAGGAACAGAAGGCCCGGCTCCTGCACTACCAGGACCTCATCAAGGTGGGTCTGTCCGGCAACCTCGCCCGGTACCGCTTCACCGACACCGACGGCAAGGAGGTCACCGGCGCCCAGGTCGACTACAACGGACAGCCCGCCGGATACGCCGACGCGCCCGGCGACGCCCTCGCCTACGCCGACGCGCACGACAACGAGTCGCTGTTCGACGCGCTGACCTACAAGCTGCCCGCCGGCACCGGCGCCTTTGACCGGGCCAGGATGCAGGTCCTCGCCATGGCCACGGCCGCCCTCTCGCAGGGCCCGGCGCTCTCCCAGGCCGGAACCGACCTGCTGCGCTCCAAGTCCCTGGACCGCAACTCCTTCGACAGCGGCGACTGGTTCAACGCGATCCACTGGAACTGCCAGGACGGCAACGGCTTCGGCCGCGGACTGCCCATGGCGGCCGACAACGCCTCCAAGTGGCCGTACGCGAAGCCCCTGCTGGGCTCGGTGAAGGTCGGCTGCGCCCAGATCGAGGGGGCGTCGGCCGCGTACCAGGACCTGCTGCGGATCCGTACGACGGAGAAGGCCTTCTCGCTCGGCACCGCGGACCAGGTGCAGTCGCGGCTGTCCTTCCCGCTGTCCGGGAAGGACGAGACGCCGGGAGTGATCACCATGGAACTCGGTGACCTGGTCGTCGTCTTCAACGCGACACCGAAGGCACAGGACCAGCGGGTCGCCGCCCTTGCCGGAAGCGCCTACCGGCTGCACCCCGTGCAGGCGGCGGGGGCGGACTCCACCGTCAAGGAGGCGTCCTACGACAAGGAATCCGGTACCTTCGCCGTCCCGGCCAGGACCGTGGCTGTTTTCATCCGCCATCCCTAGCCGAAGGCATTACCGTGGTGGAGCAGACCCCGAACCCCGGTCTGCTCCACCAGTGTTGCCCGAGGGGGTGACGGATGGGCGCGAAAGGCAAGCCGACCGGCACGACCGTCATGGTCGTGGACGACGTGGAGGCCAGCCGGTACGCCGTGGGTACCGTGCTGAGCCGGGCGGGGCACCGGGTCGTCCCGGTCGCCACCGGCGGCGAGGCCCTCGCCGAACTCGACACCCGGCTGCTCAAGGGCACCCTGCCGGACGTGGCGCTCATCGACGTGGGCCTGCCCGACATGAGCGGCTTCGACCTGTGCCGGCTGTTCAAGGAACGCCCGCACACGGCCGGGATGCCCGTCGTGCACTTCTCGGCCGCGGCCTCGCCCCCGGCCGACTTCTGCCAGGGCCTGGACGCGGGCGTCGAGGCCTATCTGAAGGTGCCCGCCGAGCCCCTGGAGATCGAGGCGGTGGTCCGGGCCGCCGTACGCAACGCGCAACTGCGGGCCGGCGACCGGGCGCTCGTACGGCGGCTCACCCTGCTCTCCGAGACGATCGTCACCATCCAGTCCGCCCGCACCCTCCAGGAACTGTCCGACGCGGCCGCCGAGGGTGTCTCACGGCTCACCGGGACCCCCGCCGCGGTCTTCGTCCTCGACCAGGACGACCAGCTCTACCGCGGTCTGTCCCGCGACCGTGTCCCCGTGGCGCTGCCCGGCGAGGACGCCGACCGGGCCGTCGCGGGACTGCTGCGCCGGCTCACCCGGGGGCAGGCCGGAGCGCAGCTGACCACCGTGCCGGCGCCGCTGTGGCCCGCCGGGTACTTCCGGCCCGGCGTCGAGCACGACGCCCGCCTCGCGCTCGTCGTCACCCAGGACGGCCGGGCCCCGGTGTGCCTGGCCGCGCCCGCGCGCGGGATGCGCAGGGTCGGCCTGGAGGGCGAGGCGCTGCTGGCCCAGCTCGCGCAGGCCACCGCGCTGGCCGCCGAGCCGCTGCTCATGTACAAGGTCGAGCGGCATGTCGCCCTCACCCTCCAGCACAGCTTCCTGCCCCAGCCGCACCGGCTGCCCGACCTGCCGGGCATCGACGTCGTGGTCCGGTACGTCCCCGCCTCCCGGCAGACCGAGATCGGCGGCGACTTCTACGCCGCGCTGCGGGTGGACGAGGGCGTGCTGACCGCGGTCGGCGACGTCGTGGGGCACTCCCTGGACGCGGCGACCGTCATGGTCGAGCTCCGGCACGCGCTGCGCGCCTACGCCGTCGACGAGAGCGACCCTGCCGTGCTCGCCGAGCGCCTCGACCGGACGCTTCGGCGCTACCACCCCGACACCACGGCCACCGTCTGCCTGGCCCTGATCGACCCCGACACCGGGCGCACCCGGATCGCCAACGCGGGGCACATCCCGCCGCTGATCGTCCGCGACACCGGTACCGCCCACTTCGCCGAGGCGGCCGGCCCGCTGCTCGGGGTCGGCCTGCCCCACCCGCCGGCCACCGAAGTGCTCCTCGAACCCACCGACCGGCTCCTCATGGTCACCGACGGGCTCATCGAGACCCGCGGCACCGACCTCACGGCCTCCCTGGAACAGCTGCGCGCGGCCTCCGCGGGAGCCCTGCCAGGACTCGACGCGCTGTGCGACACCCTCCTGGACACCTTCGGCCACGACCGGGACGACGACATCGCCATGCTGGCCCTGCGGCTAGGGTGACGGTTGTCGCCCTGGAACAGGAGTACCCATGCCGCAGATCACCGTCGAACGCTCCCCGTATCTCGACCACGTCGACTGGGAGGAGTTCGCCCTGGCACTGCACCAGCTCGTCGTCGAGACGGCGGACGCGAAGCTTGAGGCGTGCAAGACCCGGGTGCTGCGCGGCGAGGACGAGGCGGTGGGCGGCGAGAAGGAGAACCACGCGATCGTGAACGTCACGCTCGCCCTGCTCGCCGGACGGTCCGAGGAGACCAAGGCGAAGCTCGCCGGGGCCGTCGTGGAACTGCTGCGCAAGCACGTGGGCCCCGCGGACGGCCTCACCGTGCACCTCTCCGCCGAGGTGCGCGACCTGGACCCCTCGTACACCAAGGCCGTGCTCTAGGAGGCCAGGGTGATCAGCCGGGCCGCCAGGTCGGTGAACGGGCCGTCGTGCGGTTCGTCCTTGAGCATGCGGCGCAGCAGCGCGGTCATCTCCTCGTCGTAGGCGGCGGCGACCGCGGCCAGGGCGGCGAAGTCGTGCACGAGCTGGACCTCCAGCTCGGCGCGCGGGATGCGGCGGCCGTCCAGCCAGATCAGGGCCGTCGACTCGACGAGCGAGATCCAGGAGCGGATGAGCAGTTCCAGTCGCGCGGGCGGCTCCGTCACCCGCAGGTGCGCCAGGATCTGCTCGTAGGCGACCTGCCGTACGGAGTCGATGAGCGCGTTCGTCGCCGACGAGCCGACCGCCGGGCCGCCGCGCATCAACGCCGAGAAGCCGGGCCCGTGTTCGTCCACGAAGTCGAAGAACCGCCGCATCACCCGCAGCAGCCGACCGCCCAGCGGCCCCTCGTGCGGTTCCTCGAACCGGCTCGCCAGATCCTGGGCGGCCCGCCTCAACGCGGCCTCGTACAGGCTGAGTTTGCCGGGGAAGTAGTGGTAGACGAGCGGGCGCGAGATACCGGCCGCCGACGCTATCTCGTCGATGGACACCTCGTCGGGCGAGCGGCGGGCGAACAGTTCGAGGGCGACGCCGATCAACTGCTGACGCCGTTCCTCGACGCCCATTCTTCGACGGACCCCGGTTGTCATACGAACACCTTACCGATCGAATCCGGCCTGGAACGGACCGGTTCGGTCGACGAGGTTCACCTGTGAGGCGTCGGCAGCTACCGGAGCCCGCCGACCGTCCGCCCGTCCTCCAGGACTCCCTTCAGCTCGGCCTGGGCCCCCTGCCGCGTCCGCACGGCCAGCAGACGGCCCTGCGCGGAACCCGTCACCCCGCCCGTCGCACTGATCGAGGAGGTGCCCCGGCTCCCCGCCGCCAGCAGGTACCAGGAGCCGGTCCCCGACTTCCACAGCACCCCGGCAAGGACCTGCGGATCCTTCGCCCCGCACGCCGGTACGTTCTCCGCCTTCGCCGCGACCGCCCCGTACGTCGAACCCGGCGCGTGGAACTGGGCCAGCACCCGCTCCCCGCCGCCCTGCCAGGTCTCGGCCCGGGTGCACACCCAGTCCGCCGAGCCGCTCGCGTCGGGCAGCGGCTGCGAGGCGTAGGCCCAGGCGTTCACCTCGCGCACGCCCGAGGAGCGCATCGCGCCGAGCGAGCAGGCGTACGGCGCCCAGGCGCGCAGCGCCTCCGCTCCGGACGCGTCCTTCACGGACCCGGGACGGCCGGTGGTGAGGCGGGCCGGAACCAGTTCGCCGAGGTCGGTCAGCAGCCGGGTACCGGTCGCGTCCGTCAGCTGGAGCACGTTCCAGGAGGTGCAGGCGCCGCTCTGCGCGGGGCCCGCCATCGGTGCCGTGGCGCCCTTGGTCAGCGTGAGGTCCATGGCGCCGGCGCCCGGCTTCAGCAGGTCGCGCTCGGCGGCCTTCGTCACCCAGGGGGCCGTCAGATAGCGGATGTTGCCGTCTGCGCGGCCGAGCACGACCGCGCTCGACCCGGCCCGGTCCGCGCTGTCGACCCGGGCGAAGTCGAGGGCGGCGCCCTGGGTGCCGTCCCGCGGCTCGGCGTAGCGGACAATGCGCAGACCGTCGTGGAGGAGCACCACGCGCGCGTTGTCGACGGTTCCGGCGTACAGGAGCTGCGGCGGGCCGGAGGGGCCGCCCGAGGGGGTGCCGGGGGTCGCGGAGACCTGGACGCTCTCGCCGGGGCGGGCCCAGACGGCGAGGGCGCGGCGCAGCAGGGCGTTGTCGCCGGTGAGGTCGCCGCGCGCGGGCCACACCGAGAAGTCGGTGCGCGCCGACGACTCCCACGCGGCGGCCGGGACCTTGAGCAGCAGGGCCGGGTTCAGGGCGGCCTGGGCGGCGGGGTTCTGCGCGTACGGGGGCGCGGCGGCGCCGTCGGGGCCCCAGCCGTCGCCCGGCATGCCGAGCAGCGCCCCGCACACCGCGACGGCCGCCGCGGCGGCGAGCGCGGCCTTCATGTGCTGCCTGCGCCGCATCAGGTCGGTGGGCCGGGCCTGGAGCGAACAGGGGTCGAACTCGGGGGAGTCGAGGAGGGCGTACCGGTCCTCGGTCCCGGCGGCCTCCTCGAGCGCCGCGTCCACGTCGGTCACGCCCGCCGCCGTCAGCAGCTCCCGTACGTCGCCGTCGGGCAGCTTCTCCAGGCCGCGCAGGACACAGGCGGCGCGGGCCGGTCCCGACATGGCCGACAGGCGCTGGTCCAGGGCGAGTTCGTCGGCCCCACCGGAGCGCGGGAAGAGCCTCAGGCCCCACACCTGGGGGAGCAGCGGCGGGAGTTGGGAGCGCCTGGGCCATGCCCGGCGCCTGAGCGGCAGGCCGGCCTCCAGCGCCGTACGCACCACCTGGAGACGGACGAAGGCGTAGCCCGGGTCGCCCTCGCGGCCGGCCGACTGGGCCGGGATCACGGGCGTCGCCGTCCGGCCCCGCGGCAGGGCACGCTGGGTGAGGGCGTGCGCGGTCAGCACCCGTCGGCCCCGGCCGAGGCCCGGCGGCAGCACCAGATAGGCGATCCGGACCAGCCGGGGGTAGTGCTCGACGAGCGCGGCCTCGGCCTGCTCGACATCGACGACGGGGTCGGCGGCGGAGCCGGAACCGGGTGCGGGGCGCGGGGCGACATCCTGTGACTGCACGTTCAGCAGAACGAGCGAATCGTTGGTTGGTCACCGCCGCCCGGACGAATCAGGCCTCCGGTTCGACCAGGGCGCGCGCGTAGTTGGCCATCGACCGCTGGTAGCGCGGCAGATGGGGGGCGAGCGCGCCCAGGACCAGGGAGAGCCCCTCGCGGTCCCGGCCGAGGCTGGACAGGCACAGCGCGAGCGTGGCGCGTACCGCGTCGTCCAACTCGTCGGACGGGCCGTCCAGTTCGGGCGTGAGCAGTTTGACGCCCTCCTCCGCCTGCCCGATGTTCCGCAGGGAGCTCGACAGTTGGATCTTGGCGCGCCGCCCCTTGTACCCGTGCAGCCCCTTCGCGAGCGCCTCCCGGTACAGCGGGACCGCCTTGTCGGAGTGCCCGGTCGAGTCCCAGGCGCAGGCCCGCTCGAAGGGGCCGTCCGGGCTGTCGTCCGGCAGCTCGGCCACGAGCGCGTCGATCACGGCGCGGAACTCGGCCGCCCGCTCCTCGGGATATTCGTCGAAGGTCGCCCAGGCGGCGTCGACCCGCTTCTCCCAGTCATCGTTCACCGGCACACTTTCGCACAGCCGTACCCGTGATGACACGAGGATTTGAGCGTCCCGGGCCCCGCAGCCGTATGGGGGGAGACGGACCCCCGCCGGGGCCCGTCCGACGTGACCCCGTGACCGGAGGAACAGATGAGGTTGACCCGACCGATGCTCGCGCTGACCGGCGCGGCCGCGGTGCTGGCGCTGGCGGGCTGCGGATCCGGCGGTGACGCGAAGGCCGCCGCGGTGCCGCCGGCGGCCACCGGCAGCCTGGAGCACCTGGCGGCCGAGGTGAAGTGCACGCCCGACATCCAGATCGACGCCGACGAACTGCGTCAGGCCGTGTGCAAGAAGGCCAAGGACGCCGACGGCAAGTTCATCCTCGCCACCTTCGCCACCGACCGCGGCCAGCGCGAGTGGATCAACGGCGCCAAGGACTACGGCGGTCACTTCCTGGTCGGCCGCAAGTGGGTCGCCGTCGGTGACACCACCCAGACGGTGACCGTGCTGCGCAAGACGCTGGGCGGGGACATCGAGGAGGGCACGGACCACTCGAAGATGGGTGCCACGCACTCGGCCCACTGAGGACGCGGACACACGAAAGCCGGCGGTGAGCATTGCTCACCGCCGGCTTTCTCAGTGCGTCACTGGCAGCGCTTGCCGGTGTTGATGCAGTTGACCATCTTGTTCATCGTGTTCTGGGAGAAGAAGTTGATGAAGTCGTTGTGGTCGGTGATCGGCTTGTGCAGGTTCTCCGGGAAGGTGTCCACCGCGTAGGGGTTGACGACCGTGCCGTTCTGCAGCTTCGGGGCCGGGACGTTGTAGACGAGCCGGACCTGGAGCTGGGGGATCGCCTTGAAGCCGTTGGCGCAGGTGCCGTCCGCCTGGACGAAGGACACGTGGGTGCGGTGGTTGGCGCTGTCGATGTTCTGACCGTCCCAGCAGCTCTGGAAGTTGGTCGTGCGCACCACCTGGCTGCCCTGCGGGCAGATCGGGTACTTGTCGTGCAGCTGCACCTTGTTCTCGAAGCCGGTGCAGGACCAGTTCACGTTGGCGTTGGCGTTGCCGTTGACGAAGGCCTTCGCGTCACCGGTGATGATGCGCAGGGCGGTCGGCATCGCGACGACGTTGCCCTTCTTGTTGCCGACGAACTTCAGCTGGGCCTGGGCCGGCTGGAGGATCTTGCCGACGTTGCCCTCCTTGCCGCCGCCGTCGTTGTTCTGGTCGAAGTCCTGCTGACCGTTCTGCAGACGCAGCACCGGCCAGAAGTACGAGGACTTGTCGCCCTGGTTCTGGCAGGTGGTCGAGGCTCCCGCCAGCTCCTGGTCGCTGGCGAAGGCGTCGTTGTTCTGGTTGCCGACGTAGTCGTGCAGATGGTGGGCGCCGTTGGCGACACCCGGGGCCACGATCACGTTGTCCGTGTTGTGGTTGTCGTTCCCGTTGGTGCCGCACTTGGTGGTGAAGGTGCCCCGCGAGCCCGAGTTGCCGTTGGCCTTCAGGCCGTTCTGGCCCACGCCGAGCTGGGCGTTGCCCTGGACCTTGGTGATGTCCACGAAGTCGGCCGCGACCGGGCCGTTGCCGCCCTGTCCGCCGTTGCCCTGCTGCTGGCCGCCGTTCTGCTGGCCGCCCTGCTGCTGGCCGCCCTGCTGCTGACCGCCCTGCTGCTGACCGCCCTGCTGCTGACCGCCGTTCTGCTGCTGGCCGCCCTGCTGTTGACCACCTTGCTGCTGGCCGCCCTGCTGCTGGCCACCGGCCTGACCGGCGTTCGTCTGCGCGGTCTGCGTCGTGCAGGCGGCCAGCTGGCTGAGCGAGGTGTTGAACTGGCCCCCGACCCGCTGGATGTCGATGCGGATCCGGTCGATCGTGGCCGCCCGCTTCTCCTTCAGGGGACCGACGATGGCGTTCTGGACGAAGCCGGAGTCGTTCGCCTGGGCCTGTCGCGTCGAGGCGAGCCGGGCGTAGGCCTCGGTGATCTGCTTGTCGAGGTTGGCCAGTTCCGTGGCCACCCCCTGACGCGCGTTCTGAGGCACGTTCGTCAGCTTCTGACCGACGTCGGGGCACGAGATGGTGGCCACCTGCGCCGCGGCGGCCTTGGTCTGGTTCTGCGACCAGCCGTTGTTGTTGGACTCGTGCGCCGAAGCGTAGAAGTTCGCCCAGATAAGCCCGCCCCCGCCGAGCGCTAGGGCCGCCGACGCGGCTATGGCCTTCGTGGCCATCGACGAGCGGCGTTTACGTGTATTGCGTCCCATGGAACTCCTCTGACTTCCTTTTTCGGGGCTATCGAGGCGCCCGACAGGAGTGAAGCGGCGCCATTCCATACGCATGGCGCCCCACGGGTGTTCAGCCGTCCCACAAACAAATCAGAGGTTTGCCGTGACCTTGGGCAGCAACAGCCCGCTGAGCAGCGGGAGTTACAGAAAATAAGGGTCCGCTCACCGGCCCCGGTCCAGGAACGCGAGCACCGCCAGAACGCGGCGATTGTCGTCGTCCGACACCTCAAGGCCCAGTTTGGCGAAGATGTTGGCGGTGTGCTTGGCGATCGCCCGTTCCGTGACGACGAGCTTGGCGGCGATCGCCGCGTTCGACCGCCCCTGCGCCATCAGTTCGAGCACCTCCCGCTCCCGGGGCGTGATCCGGGCGAGCGGCTGGTCGTCGGCCGCCCGCCGGGCCAGCAGCTGCTGGATCACCTGCGGGTCCATCGCCGTACCGCCCGCCGCGACGCGCCGCACGGCGTCCACGAACTGCTCGGCGTCGAACACCCGGTCCTTGAGCAGATACCCCACCCCGCCACTGCCGTCGGCGAGCAGCTCGCGCGCGTACAACTGCTCCACGTGCTGCGAGAGCACCAGCACCGGCAGCCCGGGTCTGTCCCGCCGGGCGTGCAGCGCGCACTGGAGCCCCTCGTCGGTGTGCGTCGGCGGCAGCCGTACGTCGACCACGGCGACGTCCGGTTCCAGCTCGGCCAGCGCCCGGGTCAGTTCGGGCCCGCTCTCGACGGCCGCGGCGATCTCGAAGCCGTGGGCCTCCAGCAGCCGTACGAGACCGTCGCGCAGGAGGAAGAGGTCTTCGGCGAGGACTACGCGCAAGGGATCTCCATGGTCACCATGGTGGGGCCGCCCACGGGTGAGCTGACGGCCAGGACGCCGTCGAATGTACCCAGCCGCCGCTCCACCCCGGCCAGCCCCGAACCGGCCCCGATCACCGCGCCGCCCCGGCCGTTGTCGGTGACGCTGATCCGCAGCGTCCCCGTCCCTTCCTTCACGTGGTGCAGGTCGATCCAGATCCGGTCGGCGCCCGAGTGCTTGACCGCGTTGGTGAGCGCCTCGCTGACGGCGAAGTAGGCGGCGGACTCCACCGGGGCGTCCGCACGGCCCGGCAGGTCCACGCTCACCTCCGTCGGGACCGGCATCCGCAGCGCCAACGCCCGCACCGCGTCGCCCAGTCCGCGCTCGGCGAGCACCGGCGGGTGGATGCCGCGCACCAGGTCGCGCAGTTCGGTGAGCGCGTCCATGGAGGACTGGCGGGCCTGCGCGAGGAGCCGTCTGGCCTGCTCGGGGTCCTTGTCGAGGAGCATCTCGACGGTGCCCAGATCCATGCCCATGGCGACCAGACGGGCCTGCGCCCCGTCGTGCAGGTCCCGCTCGATACGGCGCAGTTCGGCCGCGGAGGTGTCCACCGCGTCCCGCCGGCTCTCGGTGAGGACGCGGACGCGCTCGGCCAACTCGCCCTGGCCGGCGCCGAGTACGGTCCGGGTGAGCCGGAAGTGGAGGGTCAGCAGACGGGGCGCGAGCGGGGCGAGGGCCAGCAGGGCGACGGCCAGGGCGCCGGCGGCGAGCGCGGAGCTCTGGTCGGCGACGCGCACGAATCCGTACCAGTAGCCGCCCGACGAGGCGAGCGGGCGCCACAGACCGGCCGCGATCGCGAGCCCCTCCAGCGGGTACAGGACGAGCACCGCCGGCAGCAGGGCGGTCACGAACCCCGCCGTCATGTCCACCGGCAGCCACCGCAGATCCCGCCAGGTCGCCGGATCGCGCAGCATCCCGAAGGTGCGCGTCCAGGGGTTGGCGCCGCGCGGCACCGGCCGGTACGCCGACGGGATCCGTACCCCGCCCCACCGGGCCGCGAGCACTCGCCGCCAGTCCGCGAAGGCGCGTACCCCGGTCAGTACCCACGGGGTCGTGACCAGCCCGATCCCGATCGGCACCAGCGCGAGGGACACCACGGCGAGGACGAAGCCGACCACCGCCCCCGGCAGCGTCACCAGCGCCAGCCCGAACCCCCGCACGGCCGCGAGCCCGACGGCCCGTGCCCTCGTACCGATACTGCCGCTGCGCGTCCCGATGCTCATGCCGTCAGTCTGGTCGAGGGGGCGCCGGGGGTCACGGGGCCTGACCGGCCGGCCGGGGGTGGTGCCGGATACACCCTTTGCATACGAGGCGCGCGCCGCACGGACGCCGTGTCTCCCTGTCGACTTTCACCCCGCCCGTCGCGCTCACACAGTGAATCGCGCCACAGCATCACCAGGTAACACGGGGTTCACATTCGAGCAATGACCGGGAAATCGCCTGTTGACAGGCTCGCGGGCACCAGGAGGCGGCGTTTCAGTGCCGCAGCGCCGCAGCACCCGCAGTGCGTAGACACATCCCCGAAGGAAGTGGCCCGTGACCTTCAAGGCTGAGTACATCTGGATCGACGGCACCCAGCCGACGGCCAAGCTCCGTTCCAAGACGAAGATCCTGGCAGACTCAGAAAAGGGTGCCAAGGGTGCGGAGCTTCCGATCTGGGGCTTCGACGGGTCCTCCACGAACCAGGCCGAGGGCCACTCCTCGGACCGTGTCCTCAAGCCGGTCTTCTCCTGCCCCGACCCGATCCGCGGCGGCGACGACATCCTCGTCCTGTGCGAGGTCCTCAACATCGACATGACGCCGCACGAGTCCAACACCCGTGCCGCGCTGACCGAGGTCGCGGAGAAGTTCGCCGCCCAGGAGCCGATCTTCGGCATCGAGCAGGAGTACACGTTCTTCAAGGACGGCTACCCGCTCGGCTTCCCCAAGGGCGGCTTCCCGGCCCCGCAGGGCGGCTACTACTGCGGTGTCGGCGCGGACGAGATCTTCGGCCGTGACGTCGTCGAGGCGCACCTGGAGAACTGCCTGAAGGCGGGCCTCGCGATCTCCGG
Source organism: Streptomyces sp. SAI-135 (assembly GCF_029893805.1). Classification (NCBI taxonomy): domain Bacteria; kingdom Bacillati; phylum Actinomycetota; class Actinomycetes; order Kitasatosporales; family Streptomycetaceae; genus Streptomyces; species Streptomyces sp. SAI-135. Next base: position 2,799,804 of record NZ_JARXYP010000002.1, on the reverse strand, counting down.
CATCAACGCCGAGGTCATGCCCGGCCAGTGGGAGTTCCAGGTCGGCCCGGTCTCCCCGCTGGAGGTCTCCGACCACCTGTGGGTGGCCCGCTGGCTGCTCTACCGCACCGCCGAGGACTTCGGCATCGCCGCGACCCTGGACCCGAAGCCGGTGAAGGGCGACTGGAACGGCGCGGGCGCGCACACCAACTTCTCCACCAAGGCGATGCGCGAGAACTACGACGCGATCATCACCGCCGCCGAGTCGCTGGGCGAGGGCTCCAAGCCGCTCGACCACGTCAAGAACTACGGCGCCGGCATCGACGACCGCCTGACCGGCCTGCACGAGACCGCCCCGTGGAACGAGTACTCCTACGGCGTCTCCAACCGCGGCGCCTCGGTCCGCATCCCGTGGCAGGTCGAGAAGGACGGCAAGGGCTACATCGAGGACCGCCGCCCCAACGCCAACGTCGACCCGTACGTGGTGACGCGGCTGCTCGTCGACACCTGCTGCTCCGCGCTGGAGAAGGCCGGCCAGGTCTGATCCCCCGCACTGCTCCCCGAGGGGCGTCCACCGGCCACGGTGGACGCCCCTCGGCGCTGTGTCACACCGATTTCACGCCACGGAAGCGTCCGACCGGTGAGAGGAGACTGCTGCCGCGGCCCGGTGTCTGCTTCAATGGGCTCATGGCCAGCTACCAGAAGATCACCGCGACGGGTCGCCATGACCTCGAGCCCTTCTGGCCCTCCCGTCAGCACCACGACTTCGACCGGGTGTGTTGCCGCGCGACGAACGCGCCGGCCCTCTAAAGCCGTACACCCCGGCCTTCGGCCAGCGCGCAGACGTACGTCTCCCGACGCCCCTCTCGCGCGAAAGAGCTGACCTCATGGCGACCACTCGTTCCCTCTCCACCGCCACCCTGCCCGCCCCGTCCGAGAACGGCGCACGCCACCGCCTGCGAGCCGTCGGCCCGGACGAGGTCCCGCACGTGGCGGAGTTCCTCCCCCCGGGCGCCACCTGGCTGCCCGCACCCCAGCACACCCTGCCCACCCTGCCGGGCCAGCCCCCGATGATCGGCTACCTGGTGCTCGTCCCGGCCGACCAGCACCCGCCCTTCGCACCGGAACCGAAGGCCGCGGACGCCGGCGACGCCCTCGTGCGGATCGACACCGTGCAGCGCACCGCCGAAGTGAGCGGCAGGCAACTCGACCTCACCTACCTGGAGTTCGAGCTCCTCGCCCATCTGGTCCAGCACCCCCACCGGGTGCACACCCGCGACCAGCTGGTCACCACGGTCTGGGGCTACGGCCATGTCGGCGACGGCCGTACCGTCGACGTGCACATCGCCCGGCTGCGCCGCAAGCTGGGCGCGGAGTTCCGGGGTGCGATCCAGACCGTGCGGCGGGTCGGCTACAAGTACACGCCGCCGACCGCCGACTGACCGTCTGCCCTCGGCAGATCCGCCTTCCCCGGCGGCGCCCGGGCGGGCACAGTCACCGGCATGAGACTTCTCCTGCTGGGTGGTACGCAGTTCGTCGGCCGGGCCGTCGCCGAGGCGGCCCTGGCCCACGGCTGGGATGTGACCGTCTTCCACCGGGGACGGCACGCGCCGGTGGCCGGGGTGCGGTCGCTGCACGGCGACCGCACCGCGCCCGACGGGCTCACGGCGCTGGCCGCGGGCGGCCCGTGGGACCTGGTGGTCGACACCTGGTCGGCCGCGCCCCGAGCGGTCCGGGACACGGCACGGCTGCTGCGGGACCGGGCCGACCGGTACGCGTACGTGTCGAGCTGCTCGGTGTACGCCTGGCCGCAGCCGGCCGGGTACACCGAGGACGCGCCCGTGGTCGAGGGCGCCTCGGCCGACGCCGGCCGGACGGACTACGCCCGGGACAAGCGAGGCGGTGAACTGGCCGTCCTGGACGCGTTCGGCACCGAACGCTCCCTCCTGGCCCGGGCGGGGCTGATCCTCGGTCCGTACGAGAACATCGGCCGCCTGCCGTGGTGGCTGGGTCGTGTCGCCCGCGGCGGCCCGGTCCTCGCGCCCGGCCCACGGGACCTGCCCCTCCAGTACGTCGACGTCCGCGATCTGGCCCGGTGGGTCCTGGAGGCTTCCGCGGCGGGGCGCCACGGCCCCTACAACCTGGCCGGCGCACCGGGCCACACCACGACGGGCGAACTCCTCGACGCCTGCGTGGCCGTGACCGGCTCGCACGCCGAACTGCGCTGGACCGACCCGGACGTCGTCCTCGGGGCGGGCATCGCCCCCTGGACCGGTCTGCCGGTGTGGGTGCCGCCGGGCACCGACCTGCACAGCACCCTGCACGGCGCCGACACCTCCCGGGCCGCCGACGCGGGCCTGCGCTCCCGTCCGGTCACCGCGACGGTGGCCGACACCTGGAACTGGCTGCGGGACATCGGCGGGAAGGCACCGCAACGCCCGGACCGGCCGGTGGTGGGCATCGACCCGGAGACGGAGGCGAAGGCCCTGGCGGCCGGAACGCACGGCTGAGCGACGGGAGTTCAGCCGGGCGGGGCGGCCACCCCGGTGGCTGCCCCGCCCGTTCCCGCCGGGGCCTCGACGCCGACCGTGGCCCCCCTACGGTCGCCGTCCCGCCCCCCGCCGGATGCGCCGCCTGTTCCTCCTGGACCCGGCCCCCGCGCCGGGTTCAAGGCGGCGTATCGGCCGGTCCTGCCGCCCGTGGCCGCGGGCAGCAGGACCTGTGACACGTACGAGTCGATGTTCCGAACGGCCTCACCCCACCTTCTCGATCACGGCCCGGCGGATGAGGAACTTGCCGGGCTCCCGTACCTGTTCGAAGGCCGCGTTGTTGAGCAGGGCACAGCTGCCGGAGACCGAAGTGACCTCCACTGTCGTGGACTTGTTGTTGTCCAGGTTGGTGACCTTCAGCTTCGTGCCGAGCGGGAACTGGTTGCTGGACGCGGCGGGCGCGCCGCCCTCGCCGGACAGCGTGACGGTCGAGCCGTTGCACACCTGCTGTCCGGAGGCGGCGTTCCCCGCGGGCGGGGCCTGGGACGCGGCGGGCGCCGACGGGGACGCGGCGGGCGCGGACGGGGGAGCGGCCGGTGAGGCCTGCCCGGTGGCGGCCTGGGAGCCCTGAGCCGACTCCCCGACCACGCAACCGGACGCCTCCTGCTGCACCTTGATCTGCGCGATCACCGCTTCCCGGTTGGCGATCCTGGCCGCCGACTGCGCGTCGGGTGCGGCCCGTTGGCCCTCGATGAACCGCTGGTTGTTGCCGAGCGCGGTGGCGAGGCCCTGGCAGACCGTCGACTCCGCCGCCGTCTGCGGGCTCTGCGAGGCGTTCGAGGTGCCGGCCATCGCGAAGGCCCCGCCTCCCGCCACCGCCGCCGCGCTCACCAGCAGCGCGACCTTCTTCTTCGTACCGAGCGTTCTCCTGCGCGACATCCGCGCCTCCTGAGAGGTAGGGGAGCGTACGCCGCTATGTACGAGATACCGAACGAACTTGCTCAGCGGTCACGGGAGTCAAGTGACGTAACCTGCGTCACACCTGGCTATTTCCTGGACAGGGCGTCCTGCACGGCGTCGTCGGTGCGGGCGACCAGCGCCGAGCCGTCGTCCGCGGTGATGATGGGCCGCTGGATGAGCTTGGGGCGGGCGGCGAGCGCGGCGATCCAGCGCTCACGCGAACTGTCGTCCCGCGCCCACTCCTTGAGGCCGAGCTCTTTGGCGTCGGCCTCCTGGGTGCGGGTGATGTCCCACGGTTCGAGGCCGAGCCGGTCCAGCACCTCGCGGATCTCGTCCTCGCTCGGAACGTCCTCCAGATAACGGCGGACGGTGTACTCGGCACCCTCCGCGTCGAGCAGGCCGATCGCACTGCGGCACTTCGAACAGGCCGGGTTGATCCAGATCTCCATGGCACTCACGGTACGCGAAAACCCGTCTTCCACCTGCGTCCCAGCACCCCCGAAAGCCCTTGTGGCCAGGGGCTTTTGTCAGTGGCGGGCGGTAGAATAAAACCAGTGTTCGAGGGCGTCGCCGGGTCCCCGGTGACCGTCCTTACCGCGACAGGAGGATGCCTGTGCCCGCTGCCGCACTGAAGCCGAAGCCGTTGCCGACCCAGTCCACCGCGAAACACCCCGTGCTGCTCGACCTGCCGTACGCCCCCGTGGAGAAGCGCCCGTTGCCGCCGGGCCGTCCCCGCGAGTGGTATGTCACCCACAACCGCCGCCTCAAGGCGATGCGGCTCGCGATCGCCCTGCTCGACTCCGGCGTCTACATGCCGAACCAGGCCCGCAACGAGACGATCCGGGACACGGCGGAGACGATCGGCGTCCACCCGCCGTCGGACACCACGTGCCACATGGTGCGGGCGCTGATGCGGTACTCGCGGTAGACCGCGGCGCCGGGCGCCCCTCGCACGAGGGGCGCCCGGTGTCCGGTCAGCCCGCCGGTTCGGCCAGTTCCTTCTCCAGCGGTGTCCGGAACCGCGGCCGCACCCGGGTCGCACCCACCCAGCCCCGCAACCGGGCGGCCTCCGCCGCGATGGCCGCCTCCGCCTCGCGCCCCACACCCTCGGTGTCCAGCAGCCGCCAGACGATCTCCCCGTCCGGCCGCTGCCCCCAACCGCCCACCACCCGGCCGTTCCACCACACCGTCGGCCCCACGTTGCCGCTGCGGTCGAACAGGGCGGGCCTGAGGGCGGGCGCCAGATACCAGTCCCGCTGCTGCCAGCCCATCGCCGTCGGATCGAGCCCGGGAAGCAGCGCGGCCCACGGCTCCACGGCCTCCGCGACCGGGGCTTCGTCGCCCTCGACCACATGGGCCCGGCCCTCGTCGACGGACACCGCGACCGCCCGGATCGCCGTCAGCGCGCGGCGCACGTCGGTCACCTTCCAGCCCGTCCACCACTTCAGGTCCGCCTCCGTGGCCGGCCCGCACACCGCGAGCCAGCGCCGCAGCAACTCCGCCTGCGCCTCGGCCACATCCAGCTCGGGATGCGGCGGCGCCACCGCCCAGCGGAACTGCGAGGACATCCAGGTGCCGAGCGGCCGGCCCCGGACCACCTTGCCCTCCACCCCGAGCACCCTCAGCAGACGACTCGAGACGGTGTGGACGCCCTCGTAGCTCTTCCCGGCCGCGTACGCGAACTGCTCCCGCAGCCGCGGCTCGTCCTCGGCGAGCTCCGTCGCCGTGGCCTGCCCGCGCCGGGCGAGCGCGGCCAGTGCCGACTCCTCGACCTCCTTCAGCCAGGTCGCGTCCGGGGCGCCGGCCCTCGCCATGTCCTTGATGAGCGAGGCCCGTTCGCGTGCGGCCACCGTGAGGCCGGTCGAGGCGTGCACGACCGCGGTGAGCTCGGCCGGGAACGCGAACACCGTGTGCCGCATCCCGTGCATCCGCACCAGGGAGCGGTCCTCGTACAACGCCCGCTCGGTCTCGGCGACGGTCCCGGTGGGATCCGTGAGCCGCGCGCCGACGGCCAGATACACGGTCGCGGGGTCGGACCCGTGCAGCGCGACCAGTGCGCCGGCCACCTCCTCGGGACTGCCCACCCGCGCCCCGACCGCCAGCTGCTGCCGCAGCGCCAGCCGAGCCCGCCGCTCATCCACCCCGATGTACCGCTCCCCAGCACCCATGGGCCCATCTTGACGCAGGCCACTGACAACGCCCCACAGGGACGCGGGACTGCCTCGATGCCCGGCTCCACCGCGGGCGGCGATGTGTCGTCGCCGTGCATGTCACCCGATCGCCGTACCCGGCATGCGCGCCCTGCCCCTGCGGCCCTTCACTGCGAAGAGGAGGTGAAGGGCACCGGCGACCAGGAGGCGGGCGTGACGCAGAGACACCGCTCATGAACACCGCCGGCACTCCACAGGACCGCGGACGCGCGGCCCGCAGCCGCGTCGCCCGCTCCGCCCACGGCGGCTGGATCCCCTCCGCCGACCGCCCCGACCCCGTCGCCGTACTGGAACGACAGGGCCGCGACCGTCTCACGGAGCTGCTGCCGATCCGGTACGGCAGGATGTCGGCCTCCCCCCTCGCCTTCCTGCGCGGCGCGGCCGCGGTGATGGCCGCCGATCTCGCCGCCCAGCCCCACACCGGCCTCACCGTGCAGCTCTGCGGCGACGCCCACCTGCTCAACTTCGGTCTCTACGCCTCCCCGGAGGGCTCCCTGCTCTTCGGCCTCGACGACTTCGACGAGACCTTCCCCGGCCCCTTCGAGTGGGACGTCAAACGGCTCGCCGCGAGCGTCGCCGTGGCCGCCCGCGAGAACGGGCACAGCGAGCCCAAGGCCCACCGGGCCGCGGGGGAGGCGGTCACCGCGTACCGCACGGCCATGCGCCGGCTGGCGGGCATGGGCGAGCTGGAGGTCTGGTACGCGGGCGTCGACGCCGACAGCCTGCTGCCCCTCGTCCACTCGTCCGGCCACCGCCGGCGCGTGGAGTCCAGCCTCAGCCGGGCCCGCCGCCGCACCAGCCTCCAGGCGCTCGGCAAGCTCACGGAGGTCGTCGACGGGCGCCGCCGCATCATCCACGACCCGCCGCTCCTCCAACCGGCCGGCAACCCCGACACGGCCGGTCTGCGCAAGATCTTCAGCGACTACCGCTCCACGCTCTCCGAAGAACGCCGACTGCTCCTGGACCGCTACCGCTTCGTCGACGCGGCCCGCAAGGTCGTCGGCGTCGGCAGTGTCGGCCTGCGCTGCTTCATCGTGCTGCTGGCCGGGCGGGACGCCGACGACCTGCTGTTCCTGCAGATCAAGGAGGCGCGGACGGCCGTACTGGAGGAGCACCTGCCGCACGGCCCGTACGTCCATCCCGGCCGCCGTGTGGTCGTGGGCCAGCGGCTGCTCCAGGCGGAGAGCGACATCTTCCTGGGCTGGATGAGCGGGCCGCAGGGGAGGGCCTACTACTGGCGCCGGCTGCGGGACACGAAGGGGGCCGTGGACGTCGCCGGCATGTCCCCGGCGGACCTCAGGGCCTACGCCCGCCTGTGCGGCACCACGCTGGCCCGCGCCCACGCCCGCTCCGGCGACCGGATCGCCATCGCCGCGTACCTGGGCGGCGCGGACACCTTCGACCGGGCGGTCGCCGACTTCGCCCTCGCCTACGCCGCCCGGACCACGTCCGACCACACGGCCCTGTGCGCCGCGATCGCCGCGGGCGTGATCACGGCGGCGCCGGGCGAGTGAACCCGGGCGCCTCTCACCCGCCCCGCTCCGTCAACTCCTCTGCCTACGACTCCAGTCACCCGCTCAGCACCTGCGACGTCAGCCCGGTCCTCCCGGGTTCGTACCACGAGCCGGCGTCCGCCGTGCGCCTCGTACCGCTGCCGGAGTCTCCGTCCGGTCGACCACACCACCCATCCGCAACCCGTGACCCGCCCGCTCCGAGAGACCGCCGCCGCACCCGCAGCACAGGCGCTCACCGGCGTATCCCTGCGTCAAATGCCCGGGCGTCCGTGAACCACAGGCGGGGCGAAAAGCCGCGCGCAGGGCTGGCATCAGCACGCCTGTCCGGGGCTAGTCTTCTACACCACACCCACGCACACGGAGGCCCGTCATGGGCACCATTGTCCTTTCCGGGACCGTCGTCCTGGTGATCCTGGGGTTCGGGAACCACACCTGGTGGCTTCTCGCCGTAGCCCTGCTCTTCGTGTACATGCAGTACGGCCGGGGCGGTGCCTCGGCGTCCTCCTCGGGCGGTTCGTCGGGCGGTTCGTCCGGCGGTGGTTCGGGTGCCGTGCCCGGCAGCTACCGGGCCTACCGCGACCGCCGGGACAAGCAGGCCAAGTGGGACCGCCGTTACCGCCGCGAGCGTCCTCTGGAGTCCCGTCGGCAGGCGCGGGAGAGAAAGGGCTAGGGCTCAGAGACCGGGGGCGCCCCACAGGGGGAACCAGCGGTTCAGGTCCTGCTCGATCCGCAGGTCGTTCGTGAGCGCGGCCTTCACCCGCAGTTCCAGCGCGTTGTCGCGCCGCTGTTCCGCGCCGGGCAGCGGAGCGAAGGGGTAGAAGGTGCCGCGCTTGTAGAGGTACACCAGCGCGAGGGAACGGCCCTCGGGGTCCCGGAACCCGGCGAGCGAGCACAGCAGTTGCGGCCCGAAGCCGTTGACCTCCATCGAACTGTTCACCGCGTGCAGGTCGTTGACCAGTTGCGGCAGCTGCTCCGGGACCCGCTCGGAGACCAGCCAGGAGTAGCCGAAGCCGTCCCTGACGAGTTCCACGGGCGGGCCGTCCCGGTCGGCGTCCGCGTCCAGCAGGGCCTGGACCTCCCGGTGCGTCTGCTCGAAGGCCGCGCCCTCGACCGTGGCCAAGCACACCGCACCGCGGCCGGTCGGCGTGAAGGAGACGGCCGCCTCCAGGGTGACGGCCGCCGACGGCAGCGCGAAGAGCTGGTCGAGATCGGGCGCGACGGGCTTCGTGCGCCCGAGCAGGATGTCCAGCAGCCCCATCCTCAGCCCGCCTTCCCGGGCTCCGCGGGCTCACCCAACTCCGTGGAGATCCGCCCCAGTTGCTCCAGCCGCTGGTCCAGGGACGGGTGGGTGGAGAAGAACCGCTCGATGCCGGGCTCCTTGCCGGTGGCGGGGGTGAAGTAGAAGGCGTTGAAGGCCTGGGCGGCGCGCAGGTCCTTGGTGGGGATGCGGGCGATCTCCCCGGAGACCTTGGTGAGCGCGGAGGCCAGGGCCGAGGGCCGGCCGGTGAGGAGGGCCGCGGCCCGGTCCGCCGCCAGCTCACGGTACCGGGACAGTGCCCTGATCAGCACGAAGCTGAGCGCGTACACGGCCGCCGAGACACCCATCACGGCGGCGAAGACCACGACGGTGTTCTGGTCCTTCCGCCCGCCGAACAGCTGGCTGTAGAACGCGAACCGCACGATCAGCCCGGCGATCACCCCGAGGAAGGACGCGATGGTGATCACGGCGACGTCCTTGTGCGCCACGTGCGACAACTCGTGCGCCAGCACGCCCTCCAGCTCGGCGGGCTCCAGCCGGTCGAGCAGCCCGGTCGTCACGCACACCACGGCGTTGTCCGGGTTGCGGCCGGTGGCGAACGCGTTCGGCATGCCCATCGTGGAGACCGCGACCACGGGCTTGGGCATGTCCGCGAGGGCGCACAACCGGTCGACCACGGCATGCAGTTCGGGATACTCCTCGGGCCCCACGACCCGCCCGCGCATCGCGAACATCGCGATCTTGTCGGAGAACCAGAACTGCGCCACGAACATCACGGCGAGCAGCCCCACCACCAGCACCCAGGACTTCAGCACCACGATCAACGCGACGACGAACGCCACGTACAGCAGCCCGAGCAGGAACATCGTGACCGTCATCCGCACGGTCAGGCGCCGGTCGCTCCGGAAACGACTCCGCATCTCCACCACCCCGCAGTCAGGCACTCGCCCCACCTTCAGTGTGCACCCGCCCCCACCCATGAGGCGGCCCCGATCGGCCCTAGGACCAGCAAAACTCAGGCCTTGATCCCGGCCTCCCACTTGAGCCGTTTCAGCGTGGACGTGGGGAAGAGGCGTGCCCGTTCCAGCAGCTCCCCGACCTCCGCGGACCCTCGCGGCACATCGGCCGTGGGACGCCAACGCTCCACGGACTGCCGGGCCCAGTACCGCAGCCGGTCGTCCGGCTCGTCGAGCAGCGCGACCGCCGCCCGCAGCCGTACGAGCCCTTCATGCGCGTTGAGCAGCCGGAACGCCGAGACCCGAACCTGTCGGGGCTGCTCCGCGGCCAGCCGCCGCATCAGCCACCGCTCGTCCAGCATCCGGGCGGACGGCAGCAGCGCGAGGGCCGCCTCACGTACGACACCGGGCGCGGGGTCGTCGAGCAGCTCCCGCATCCGCGCCACGTCCGTCGCGTCCAGCGCCCGCAGCCCGCCCACGGCCCGGGCCCGCACCGCCGCCACCGCATGCGAGGTGAGCGCCCACAACAGTCCGGCATCGGCCCGTACCCCGCACTCCGCGAGCCCGCTCACCGCCCCGGCCGGCAGCGCGAGATCACCCCTCCCGCAACGCTCCCGGTACCAGGCGTGCGGATCGCCTCCAGCCTGCCGCAGGACATACCGGGCACAGGCCCGCACCACCCCGGCCCGGTCGCCGAGAAAGCCTTCCGCCTCCGCACTCCGCCCGGCCCGCCGCAACGCGGTGACCCCAGCGGCCCGGGGCTGCGCCCCGCGGGCACCGAGCAGCGGTGCGAGTACGCCGTCGCGGGCGGGGCCGGCCTGCCCGTCCGCGTCCAGCTGCGCGAGCCCCGCGAGGGCCGCGTCCGCGCACAGGGACTGGATGACCGTGTCGGTCTCCCGGGCGGCGGCGCGGGCGAGTTCGGCTGGGGACAGGTACCCCTCCTCGACGGCCAGGCGGTAGGCGTACCGCCGGGTGGTCCGGTCGGGGTCGGTGTACAGCGGCGCGAATGTCTCCCGGGGCGCGGCGAGCAGCAGGCGGGTGGCCAGATCGGTGACGAAGTCCCCCCGGCCCCGGCGCCCGACGCGGAGGATCAGTGTCATCAGCCGTACCGCGGACTCGGCGTCGAGCCGCTCCACCAGCAGCCGCCGGGCACGCTCACGCACCGGCGGTGCCCAGTCGGAGCACCGCACGACCATCAGCGGGAGCAGCTCGGGACGCGCGGCGGCCTGCTCCAGCGCCGCCGCCCGGATCCTGCCCTGCCGGTGGCACAGACCCAGCGCGAGCCACCCCTCGGTGAGCGGCCGGGCCCCGGAGTCGCCGGTGAGGGCCTCCGCCAGTGCCCGTCCGGCCTCGGCCTCCCAAGCCGGCAGCCACTGGTATCCGTCCGTACTCCAGGCCGCCTCCCGTACCCCGGCGTCCAGCGCGGTCCAGGCGGCCGGGTCGGCCGTGTCCATCACCTCCCGCAGCGCTGCCCCTTCAGCGAGGCGCACCGCCGCCGCTGCCCCGTTCCCGCTGTCCCCGCCCATGCCCGCTCCCGGCCTCGATGTGTCCGGAGATCTTAGGTGCAACCAGGGGAAGGGCCCCGCGATTTAGCTGCTCGACCCTTAGGGGCCGGAGCTAGTAAGACGCCCGGAAGTTCACGTACCCGAGCAGCACGATGATCACCGCCACGCTCCCGAGCACGATCGCCGTCGAGCGCCAGGAGGAGCGGCGGGGTGTCCTCGGCTCGGGGTCGGCGCGGAAGGGCTGGGGTCGCGGGGGGTTCTCCTTCCAGCGGGCGGCGAGCATACGGGCCCGCGCCGAGGGCTCCTTGTGCACCGCCCCGTCGGCCCACTTGATGTCGAACTCCCGCTCGGTGTCGTCCTGTTCGGACATCCCCACAGCCCCCAGCCCGTCTCCTCGAACAGTCGTGCCAGAAACGATACGACGACGACGCGTCGATCACACGTCGAAGGAGGGGAGGGGCGGCACCGCAGCCGTGCCGGGGGCGGCGTTCATCGGCGCGGGCCGTCCTGTGCCGCAGCTCCCTTGTGACCGACTTCCAGCCGTGGGGCCCGGACGCGGCGTGCCAGCCTCCGTCCCCACGCCTGCCCCGGTGCCTCCACACACCGGTAGGTCAGCACGCTGACGGGCAGCAGCACGGCGTAGAACACGATCTCCAGCACGAGGTTGTCCCGCTCCCAGCGCCCGAGCGTGCCGTCGGACACCGCGGCAGCACCGGGTGCACCAGGTACACGGAGTAGCTGATCGTTCCCAGTCCGATCAGCCACCACGGCAGCCGCCGGTGCCGGACCGCCAGCCCGACGCCGAACGTGGCGACGGCCAGCAGGAACGCCACGATCCAACCGCGCCGGGTGAAGTGGGAGCCCCCGCCGTACTGATACGCGCTTCCCACGGCACAGACCACCACCACGGCGGCGGCGCCGGCCGCGCTCCGCCAGCTGCTCTCACCGCGTTCGGCCCGGTAGACGGCGGTACCGAGGAACATCACGGCAAGGATCGTGAGCCCCTCCCACACGGGGACCGTCCCGTTGCACATGACCAGGACCAGCGCCAGCAGACCGCCCAGTACCGCTCCGCACACCCGGACCGCGGGTGATCCCGCGCTCGCGCAGCCGATGGCGGCGGCCATGGTGAGCGCGGCCACGGCCACCAGCGGGGCGACTCCCACGGCCCCGGACAGAGCGGAGACGGGCAGCGCGACCCCGGCCGCCACGCTGACGGCGCCGAGCGCCGCCAAGCCCACGGCGTAGGTGGCCGACCACTGGTGGCGGCGGACCGAGAACAGGGCGACGACCAGCAGGTAGAAGGCCATCTCGTACGAGAGCGTCCACAGGACGAGGAGGAGGTTGGGCGTGCCCAGCAATTCCTGGAACAACGTGACATGGGCGACGGCGACCGCGGTGACGCTCTCCCCGCCGAAGTCACGGATCTGTGCGATGCCCAGCAGGTGGGCCACGAGGAGGGCCACGACCACGGTCGCCCACAGCGGGTAGATGCGGAAGATCCGCCCGATCCAGAAACCCCGGATGCTTCCCCGACGTTCGAGCGAGGCGGGGATGATGTAGCCGCTCACCAGGAAGAACACCATGATGCCGTACCGGCTGGTGTTGAACTCCCACATCAGCTCCTGCCGGAACTCGGCCATGAAGGAGTACGAGGAGTGGTCGAAGACCACGACGAGCGCCGCGATGCCGCGCAGTGCGTCCAGCCACCCCAGGCGTGAGGGACGAACGGACCCGGCAGCCGTGAGCGACTGCGAAGGCGCGGAGGGTGCTCGCACCTCTGCCGGAGAGGTCGGGGCCACTGCCTAACAGGCCGACGGCCGTGTCCTTCCGGTGAGGAAGGGCACGGCCGTCGGACCGCTCTCGGCCCAGGCGAGCGGAAAACCGCTCTGACCTGGGGCGATGTCACACGTCGAAGTACAGCTCGAACTCGTGCGGGTGCGGACGCAGCTGCAGCGGGGCGATCTCGTTCGTCCGCTTGAAGTCGATCCACGTCTCGATCAGGTCCGGCGTGAAGACGTCGCCCTGGAGGAGGAACTCGTGGTCCGCCTCGAGGGAGTCGAGGACCGCCGGGAGCGAGGTCGGGACCTGGGCGACGTTCGCGTGCTCCTCGGGAGCCAGCTCGTACAGGTCCTTGTCGATCGGCTCGGCCGGCTCGATCTTGTTCTTGATGCCGTCGAGGCCCGCCAGGAGGAGCGCGGAGAAGGCCAGGTACGGGTTGCCGGAGGAGTCGGGCGCACGGAACTCGACGCGCTTGGCCTTCGGGTTGGAGCCCGTGATCGGGATACGCATGGCCGCGGAGCGGTTGCGCTGCGAGTAGACGAGGTTGATCGGCGCCTCGAAGCCCGGCACCAGACGGTGGTAGGAGTTCACCGTCGGGTTGGTGAAGGCCAGCAGCGACGGGGCGTGCTTGAGGATGCCGCCGATGTAGTAGCGGGCGGTGTCCGACAGGCCCGCGTAACCGGCCTCGTCGTAGAAGAGCGGGGAGCCGCCGGCCCACAGGGACTGGTGGACGTGCATGCCCGAGCCGTTGTCACCGAAGATCGGCTTCGGCATGAAGGTCGCGGTCTTGCCGTTGCGCCAGGCCACGTTCTTCACGATGTACTTGAAGAGCTGGAGGTCGTCGGCCGCGGCGAGCAGCGTGTTGAACTTGTAGTTGATCTCGGCCTGGCCGGCGGTGCCCACCTCGTGGTGCTGGCGCTCGACCTGGAGGCCGGACTTGGCCAGCTCCAGGGAGATCTCGGCACGCAGGTCGGCGAAGTGGTCGACCGGCGGGACCGGGAAGTAGCCGCCCTTGTAGCGGACCTTGTAACCGCGGTTGTCCTCCAGTGCACCGGTGTTCCAGGCGCCCGCCTCGGAGTCGATGTGGTAGAAGGACTCGTTCGACGAGGTGGCGAAGCGCACCGAGTCGAAGACGTAGAACTCCGCCTCGGGGCCGAAGTAGGCGGTGTCGGCGATGCCCGTCGACGCGAGGTAGGCCTCGGCCTTCTTCGCCACGTTCCGCGGGTCACGGCTGTACTGCTCGCCGGTGATCGGGTCGTGGATGAAGAAGTTGATGTTCAGCGTCTTGTCGCGGCGGAAGGGGTCGACCCGGGCGGTCGACAGGTCCGCGCGCAGCGCCATGTCGGACTCGTGGATGGCCTGGAAGCCGCGGATCGACGAGCCGTCGAAGGCGAGCTCCTCGTCCGGGTCGAACGCCTCGACGGGCAGCGTGAAGTGCTGCATGACGCCCGGCAGGTCGCAGAAACGGACGTCGACGAACTTGACGTCCTCGTCCGCGATGAACTTCTTGGCCTCGTCGGCGTTCTGGAACATCCAGCTCCTCCTACTCCCGACCGTTCCTGGACCGGGGTGGTAGTTCGTTCGTGCGGCCAGTGCGGTGGCACACGCTGTCCTCGACCCTAGGGACGGGTGGTTTCTCGGGCGTGACCCATTTGTTTCGCACAAGTTAACCGGACATCGTGGGTCCGCCCCCACCTGTCCGTATCCCGAAACGCTGGCAGTACCGTGGACGCGTGGACAAGAGGGATGCAATCGGATCGTGGCTCTCCGGCCCCCGCGCGGCCGCCGAGGATGCCGGTGTCGACTTCGGATACCGCGGACAGCAGCTCGGTCTGCCCGAGGAGGGACCGGGCTCGATCGCGCGCCCCGGACGGCGGCTGGGCGCACTCGCCGTGGACTGGGCGATGAGCGTCCTGATTGCATCCCAGCTCATCACGCAGAGCTATGGCGACCCCGCGACCTCGAACTGGGCCCTGCTGGTGTTCTTCCTGATGGGCGCCCTCACCGTCGGCACCATCGGCTTTACCCCGGGCAAGCGTCTGTTCGGCCTGCGCGTGGTCACCCTCGAGACGGGCCGCGTCAGCCCCCTGCGCGCCCTGCTGCGCACGGTCCTGCTCTGCCTCGCCGTCCCGGCCCTGATCTGGGACCGCGACGGCCGGGGCCTGCACGACCGGCTGGCGAAGACCGTGGAAGTCCGCATCTGACGAGGCCCCTCGTCCTTGTCGGGTCCCTGGGGTGACGGCCACGTCGTCTCCTGGCCCGGCGACCGGTTCGCGGGCAGAGCGGCCCGGAGCGACTGCTGAGGCCGCATGTCCCCCACGACGACGAGGGCGCCCGGAGTGATCCGGGCGCCCTCGTCGTCGTGGAGGAGAAGTCAGCGGGCCTTGCCGCCGCCCTTCGGCAGCTTCATGCCCTTCGGCATCGGGCCCTTCGGCAACGGCATGTTGCTCATCAGGTCGCCCATCGCCCGCAGCCGGTCGTTGGTGGCGGTCACCTGGGGGCCGGTCAGCACGCGGGGCAGCTTCAGCATCGTGGTCCGCACCTTCTTCAGGGGGACCTGGCCCTCGCCCGTGCCGACGACGATGTCGTGCACCGGCACGTCCGCGACGATCCGGTTCATCTTCCGCTTCTCGGCGGCCAGCAGGCCCTTGACCCGGTTCGGGTTGCCCTCGGCGACCAGGACGATGCCGGCCTTGCCGACGGCCCGGTGCACCACGTCCTGGCTGCGGTTCATCGCCACCGCGGGGGTCGTCGTCCAGCCCCGGCCGATGTTGTCCAGTACGGCCGCGGCGGCACCCGGCTGTCCTTCCATCTGCCCGAACGCGGCCCGCTCGGCCCGGCGCCCGAACACGATCGCCGTCCCGAGGAAGGCGAGCAGGAAGCCCAGGATGCCGAGGTAGACCGGGTGGCCGATCAGGAAACCGATGGCGAGAAAGACGCCGAGGATGAGGAGGAAGACACCCGCGAGTACCAGGCCGATCTTCTTGTCGGCCTTGCGGGTCATCTTGTACGTCAGGGCGATCTGCTTCAGTCGCCCGGTGTTCGCGGCATCCGCCGCACTGTCACTTCTCGCCATGCCCAGAAGTCTACGTGGCGCCGAAGGAGCCGACGACGGCAGTGCCCGCCCCGTGAAGGGGAGGCCTCAGGAGCTGACGGTGAAGGTCTGGTCCAGGACGCGCTGCGCCTCGACCCGGTCCTTGGCGCGGCGGCGGTCCTCCAGGACGGAGGTCCAGGCGTTGCGGCGGGCGGTGCGCTGACCGCCGCTCAGGAGCACGGACTCGACGGCACGGAGTGCATCGGTGAACGACGGGATCGCGGTGGCGCGAACGGGCGCGGCCTGCATGATGAGGTCCCCCCTCGGGAGCGGCGGCTCTGGTGAATGGTGCACGGGCTGTACAGCCAGGGTCACTGAATGGTGTTACCAGGGCGTGACCGACCGGTCAAACGCCCATGAAGCCTCGGTGCTTCGCCCCGAAACGCAGTCGCGGCCCCGATCACCCCCCTATCTGCGGGGATGTCCGGGACCGCGTCAATCGGCCACTACCGAGCGGTAGTTGCTTGTGCTGGGATTCACACGTTTAGCGTGACACTCCGTGCCATCCGAGGGTGGTCACACGGCCTGCGAGGCGACGTACGCGCCACGCTTCTCGACGGCCATCTGGTAGAGCCGGCCCGCCCGGTAGGACGACCGGACCAGGGGTCCGGACATCACGCCGGAGAAGCCGATCTGCTCGGCCTCCTCCTTGAGCTCCACGAACTCCTGCGGCTTGACCCAGCGCTCCACGGGGTGGTGCCGCACCGACGGCCGCAGGTACTGGGTGATGGTGACGAGCTCGCAGCCGGCGTCGTGCAGCTGCTGGAGCGCTTCGCTGACCTCCTCGCGGGTCTCGCCCATGCCGAGGATCAGGTTGGACTTGGTCACCAGGCCGAAGTCGCGGGCGTCGGTGATGACCTTCAGGGAGCGCTCGTAGCGGAAGCCGGGACGGATGCGCTTGAAGATCCGCGGGACCGTCTCGACGTTGTGCGCGAAGACCTCGGGGCGGGACTCGAAGACCTGCTGGAGCAGCTCCGGCACGGCGTTGAAGTCGGGGGCCAGCAGCTCGACCTTGGTGCGGCCGGCCTCACGGGAGGACGTCTGCTCGTGGATCTGGCGGACCGTCTCGGCGTACAGCCAGGCGCCGCCGTCCTCCAGGTCGTCGCGGGCGACGCCGGTGATGGTGGCGTAGTTCAGGTCCATGGTGACCACGGACTCGCCGACGCGGCGCGGCTCGTCGCGGTCGAGCGCCTCGGGCTTGCCGGTGTCGATCTGGCAGAAGTCGCAGCGCCGGGTGCACTGGTCGCCGCCGATGAGGAAGGTCGCCTCGCGGTCCTCCCAGCACTCGTAGATGTTGGGACAGCCGGCTTCCTGGCACACCGTGTGCAGGCCCTCGCTCTTCACGAGCTTCTGCATGGCGGTGTACTCGGGACCCATTTTCGCCCGGGTCTTGATCCACTCGGGCTTGCGCTCGATGGGGGTCTGGGCGTTGCGGACCTCCAGGCGCAGCATCTTGCGTCCGTCGGGTGCGACTGCGGACACGACCGGCTCCCTAGCGTTGATTCTTCGGCGTGCTCAAGGGTACGCCCGTGGATTTGAAAGCCCACCGCCTGTCTCAGGCCGCAGGTGTCTTCTCGATCACCCTCGGCTTGAGGTCCGCGTTCTCCAGTACGTCCTTCAGGTGGCGCTCGACGACCGGCAGGACCTCGTCGATGGTCACGTCCCGGCCGAGCTCGGCCGCGAGGGAGGCGACGCCCGCGTCCCGGATGCCGCACGGGATGATCCGGTCGAACCACTTGTTGTCCGGGTTCACGTTGAGCGCGAAGCCGTGCATGGTGACGCCCTTGGCGACGCGGATGCCGATGGCCGCGATCTTGCGGTCCTCGCGGCGCTGGCCGGCGTTGGAGGGAGCGTACTCCGGGCCGTTCAGGCGCGGGTCGAACTCCTCGTCCGTGAGCCGGGGGTCGAAGTCGAGGGAGAGCCCGCCGAGGGAGGGGCGCTGTTCGACCGGGTCGCCGAGCACCCACACCCCGCTGCGGCCCTCGACCCGGGTGGTCTCCAGGCCGAACTCCGCGCAGGTGCGGATCAGGGCCTCCTCCAGGCGCCGTACGTGCGCCACCACGTCCACCGGGCGCGGAAGCTTCTGGATCGGGTAGCCCACCAGCTGGCCCGGTCCGTGCCAGGTGATCTTGCCGCCGCGGTCCACGTCGATGACGGGGGTGCCGTCGAGGGGGCGTTCGTTGTCCGCGGTGCGCCGGCCCGCCGTGTAGACGGGAGGGTGTTCGAGCAGCAGGACCGTGTCGGGGATCTCGTCCTCGAACCGCGCCGCGTGCACCCGGCGCTGCTCGTCCCAGGCCACCTGGTACTCGACCGCGTCCGCACCGAACCCCATGCGGACGAACCGCAACCCACTCACGGCAAGCGCCTCCCTAGAAGGTCGTAAGGCACGAAGGGTGCCTACGCCACTGTACGTCCGGCCCGCGGACGTCAGCCCTGGGGGCAATCCTCACACGATCGGATGAACGAACGTCGAAGTGTGCGACCGCCTGCTTACTCTCCGCTACATTCACGCCGTTCGCAGAGGCCATAAGGGCAGCTCACAGGCAATCCGGGCACCACGTGACCACGTGACGGCCCGAAAGGCAGGAGACCGCACCGCAGATGACGGAACGACCCGCGCAGCGCACTCCCAACCGACAGCTCGCCGCGCTCATCGCAGAAGCGGGGTTCTCCAACGCGGGTCTCGCCCGACGCGTGGACCAGCTCGGTCTCGAACACGGGCTGGATCTCAGATACGACAAGACCTCCGTGACCCGGTGGCTGCGCGGGCAGCAGCCCCGGGGCACCACGCCCGCCCTCATCGCCGAGGTCTTCACCCGCCGGCTCGGACGCCGGCTCTCCGCGCAGGACCTCGGCCTCGACGCCTGCGCACCCGTCTACGCGGGGCTGGAGTTCGCCGCAGGCCCCGAGGAGGCCGTCGACATCGTCAGCGGCCTGTGGCGCAAGGACTCCGGCAGCCACGCCGAGCTCCGCAAGATCGCCTTCACCCCGGCCGGACTGGTCGTGCCCAGCCGCGACTGGCTGATCGGCCGCCCCGACGACCGGGTCGCCCGGGGCGAACCGCCCCTCCGGGTCCCTCCCCAGGGGCGCCCGGTGGTGCCCCGGCAGCGCGGCCAGGCCGAGCGCGGGCCCGGCCAGAAGGTCACCGGGGGCGACATCGCCGCGCTCGCCTCGGTCGGGGACCTCTTCCGCACCCTCGACGACCAGTACGGCGGCGGCCACGCCCGGCAGGCCCTGGTCCGCTACCTGGAGCACGAGTGCGAGCCGATGCTGCGCGGCACGTACGGCGAGACGACGGGACGCCGGCTGTTCGCCGCGGCCGCCGACCTGACCCGCCTCGCCGGCTGGACGTCGTACGACATCGCGGCGCACGGGCTCGCCCAGCGGTACTTCGTGCAGGCGCTGCGGCTCGCCCAGGCGGCGGGGGACCGGGCGTACGGGGCGTACGTCCTGGTCACGATGAGCCGGCAGGCCGTGTATCTGGGGCACGGCCGGGAGGCGATCCAGCTCGCGCGGGTGGCCCAGCAGGGCGTCGGCACGAGTGCTCCGCCGGTGGTGCAGGCGCTGTTGCACTCCGCCGAGGCGCGGGGGCACGGGGTGCTGGGGGAGGTGCGGGCCTGCACGGCGTCGCTGGTCCGCGCGGAGCGGGCCCTGGAGGCGGCCCGCCCCGGCGACGAAGTCCCGCACTGGGCGCGGTTCTTCGACGAGGCGCAGCTCGCGGACGAGTTCGGGCACTGTCACCGCGATCTGCAGCAGTTCCGGGCGGCGGCTCAACACGCCGAGCGCTCGCTCCAGTTGCGGGCGCCCGCGTATGCGCGCAGTCGGCTGTTCTGCCGCGTGGTGCTGGCCTCCGCGAGGCTCGGGCTGGGGGAGTTGGACCAGGCGTGCTCGCTCGCCGCGGAGGCGGCCGGGCAGGCCGCGGAGATGCGGTCGGTGCGGGCGGTGGAGTACGTGCGGGACTTCGAGCGGCGGCTGGAGCCGTACAAGGATGCGGCGCCGGTGCGGAGTTATCGGGACAAGGTGTCTGCGCTTGGGTAAGGCCGCCTCGCCGTGACTCCGGTCCGTCGGATGCCGCGTACCGGCCCGTTGTGGCTTGTCGCGCCCACGCGGCGGAGCCGCAAATCGATACAGCCCCGCGCCCCTGAAGGGCGCGGGGGGTGGCCGTCAGGCTGCCTGGGCTGTTGGAGCCGGGTCTGCTCGGTGCAGGGAACCCGACGCGCCCAGGTCCTTCAGGATGGCCGTCGTCGCCCGGTGGGCCGAGTGCAGGGCGCCCTGGACCGTGCTGGTGTCGCGGTGGTCGCCGCAGACGTACAGGCCGGCCAGGAGGCGGACCGGGCGGCGCAGGTCGTGAGGGGCGGGCATGGCCGGGACCGCCTCCCGGGTGTGGTGGACGGCCAGCGTCTCCCAGCGGTGCGTCGACGTGCCGTAGAGGCGGGCCAGATGGGTGCGGACCGCGGTGTCCAGGTCCGATGGGGGCTCGCCCAGGACCGTCGAGGAGATCAGGGCCCGGCCGGCGGGGGACCGGCTGGGGTCGACCTCGCTCATCACCGCCGTGTGGGCCACCGGGCCGCCCCGGTCGGCGTCCAGCAGCAGTGCGGAGCCCGTGCGGGGCGGGTCGTCCGTCGTGTGGTGGACGACCGTCACCGGGTGGAAGTCCGGCACCCGCAGTCCCGGCAGCAGCCGCGCCGCGGCCCGCGCGTCCGTCGCCAGCAGCACCGCCCGGCACCGGATCTCGCCGTGCTCGGCCGTGGTCACCGAGGTGGTCGCGACGGACGTGACCCGCACCCCCGTGTGGACGGTCCCCGTCGGCAGCGTCTGCGCGAGCAGCTCGGGCAGGGTCTCCGCGCCCCCCTCCGGCACACACAGCCGTCCAGCCGCGAAGGACCGCAGCGCGAGGTCGGCGCACCGGCTGGACGTCGTGAGCGCGGGGTCGCACAACAGCGCGGCGAGCAGCGGGCGCAGGAAACCGTCGATGGTGCGCGCGGGCAGTCCCCGGGCCGCGAGCGCCTTTCCGGCGGGCAGTTCCGGGCGGGCGAGGAGGCGTTCGACGGGCACATGGGCGAGCCGGGTGAGCGCGGCGCCGAGCCGGGCCTGGTCGACGGCACCGCCCAGCGGGGCGGCGCCACGGGTGCTGCGCGGCACGCTCCCCTGGCCGGCACCGGGCAGCACCCGGAACGCGGCCCTTCGGGACGCCCCCACCAGCCCCGGCCCGGGCACGCCCCGGGGGGCGCTCGCCAGGGCGCGCACCGCGCGCAGTGCGCCCCTTGCGCTACGGGCGCCCGCCGGAGCGTCCACCCGGTGGTGGCGCCCGTCCCCGTGCAACAGGACCCCCGGCGCGAACGGGCGCAGTACGAGCCCGTCGAGGCCGGGGGTCAGGCGCAGTTCGGGATACGCCGTGGACAGCAGCTGTCCGATCCGGTCGAGCCGGAAGCCGTCCACCTTCTCGGTCGACATGCGGCCGCCCACACCGGGGGCGGCCTCCAACACCGCGACGGTCACTCCTTGGCTGGTCAGCCGATGCGCCGCGGAGAGCCCGGCAACCCCGGCTCCCACGATCACGACGTCCGCCTGGTACGCGGGCTCAAGCACGTGCCCCTCCTCGAGGTTGCGCGGCCGGTGGAGACGTCATGCCCCCAACAGGCTCCGGGGATACCCGAGTTCGGGTCGAGAGTAGGGCCGTGATCGGTCAGGAACAGTCGCGCATCGACAGAGCACGGTCGCACACAGGTCGCATCTCGTCACGGACGGCCACGGACGGCCACGGGCGGTCGGCGAAACCCTCACGCCGCTCGGATCGCCCCCTCGATGTCCGGGAACGCGAACGTGAACCCCGACTCCAGCAACCGCGCCGGCCGCACCCGCACGCTGCCGAGCACGTCCCCGGCCATCTCGCCGAGAACGGCCCGCAGGACCGGCTCGGGGACGGTGAAGAGCGTCGGCCGGTGCAGCACACGGCCCATGGCCTCGGTGATCTCACGGTTCGTCAGGGGCTCGGGGGCGGTCAAATTGAAGGGCCCGGACAGCCCGTCGGTCTCCAGCAGATGGCGGATCGCGGCCACCTCGTCGTGCAGCGCGATGAACGACCAGTACTGGCCCCCGTCGCCCATCCGCCCGCCGAGCCCCGCCTGGAACAGCGGGAACAGCTTGCCCCAGGCCCCGCCCCCGCGGGCCACCACCAGGCCGGTGCGGGTGAACGCGGTCCGGACACCGGCCTGGTGGGCCGGAGCGGCGGCCGCCTCCCACTCCACGCACAGCTCCGGCAGGAAGCCCTGACCGGCGGGCGAGTCCTCGTCGACGACACGGTCGCCGGTCTCGCCGTAGTAGCCCATGGCACTGCCGTTCACGAAGACCTTCGGCGGCTCGTCCAGGGAGGCGAGGGCCCGGGCGAGGGCGGCCGTGCCGTTCACCCGGCTGTCGTGGATCCGCTTCTTGTACGCCTCCGTCCAGCGCCGCGAACCCACCCCCGCCCCGGCGAGGTTGACCACGGCGTCGCACCCGGCGAGCCCGGCCGTGTCGACCCGCCCGGCCTCGGGGTCCCAGCGGACCTCACCGTCGTCCCGGGGCTGTCGGCGCACCAGACGCACCACCTCGTGCCCGTCCGCGGTCAGGGACCGCACCAGGGCCGAGCCGATCAGTCCGGACGCCCCGGCCACCGCGATTCTTGAAAGTTGCATGACCTCATCCTGCCTGGTGGGTGCGTAAGAGCGATGTCTGGTTCCGGTACCCCCGCCGTAGGCTGGCGCTCATGTCCCCGCTGTCCATACGCCTCGCCCTGCCCGACGACGAAGAGGAACTCGCCCGTCTCGACCGCGCCGAGTGGTCGTCCCTGCACGAGGTCCTGCCCGAGCAGCGGCCGCCCTACCGGCCGTTCTTCGACGAGCGTCACCTCCCCGACGACTGCCTGGTCGCCGAGGCCGACCGCCGCATCCTCGGGTTCATCCGTCTCGGTTTCCCGAACGGGCTGGAGGCGAACGCCCATGTGCGCCAGATCCAGGGGTTCGTCGTCAGCAGCGAGGCCCGCGGCCGCGGTGTCGGGCGGGCCCTGATCCGCGCGATCACCGAGGAGGCCCGCCGCCGGGGCGCCCGCCGCCTCACCCTGCGCGTCCTCGGCCACAACACGCCCGCCCGCCGGCTCTACGAGTCCGAGGGCTTCGCGGTCGAGGGGATCCTGCCCGAGGAGTGGCTGCTGGCGGGGGAGTACGTCGACGACGTGATCATGGGCCGCCGTCTCTGAGGACCTGGTCGGCCGCGGCGGTCGTACGGCGTCTGCGCACGACGAGGAAGAGCGCCACGGCCGCCACGAGCAGCGAGATCAGGAAGAACACGGGCACGAAAGCCTCCGGGGTGCCATGCGGGACCGTGGCCCCATCATCGGGGAGGCGGCCCCGCTACGACGTGACCAGCTCGCCCGTGTCCACCGGAGACGTGGCGTCCGCCGCCTTCTCGGCGTCGCCCGCGACCTCGTCCGCGGTCAGGACGTACCCCGTCTCGTCGTCGGAGGTGGAGCGGGCGAAGACCACGCCGTAGACCTTGCCGGAGGTGGTCAGCAGGGGGCCGCCGGAGTTCCCGGGACGGACCGTGGAGCGGATCGAGTAGATCTCTCGGGTGACGGTGGCGTCGCTGTAGATGTTCTGCCCGGTCGCCTTCACCCGGTTCGCCACGGTGGCCGCCTGGAGGTTCAGGTCGCCGTCCTGCGGATAGCCCGCGACCACCGCGGAGTCGCCCCGTGAGGCGCCGTCGTCGAAGCGGAGCACCGGCGCGCGCAGGTCCGGGACGTACAGCACGGCCACGTCCCGGTCCGGATCGAACAGCACCACCCGTGCCTCGTACGGCTGCCCGACCCCGCCGACCCGGACGCTGGGCTCGTCGATGCCGGCCACCACGTGGGCGTTGGTCATCACGTGCTGCGGCGCGTACACGAAGCCGCTGCCCTCGCGGCCCTGGGTGCCGGAGGCGCCCTCGATCTTGACGGTGCTGAGCTTGGCGGCGTTGGTGGCGGCGGCCGTGACGCTGTCGCCGGTGGGCCTCGCGACCTCGGCCGTCGACTCGTTCTCGAACGGGTTGAAGACCTGCGGGAAGCCCGCCTCGGTGAGCGCGGAGGTGGCCCGGGAGAACCAGGACGGCGTGGTCTCCGGCATGGTGTCCTGGACGGCGCCGAGCAGCGCGGAGTCCCGGATGGCGCCGGTGACCAGCGGGGACGAGGAGGCACCGAGCACGCTGGCGGCGACCCACGCGACGATCAGCACGGCCACGGAGTTGGCGGCGGCCCCGCCGACGCCGTCGGCGACCCGCAGCGGGCCCTGGTCCAGCTCCCTGCGCAGCCTGAGCGCCAGACGCCCCGCCAGCTCGTGCCCCACGGCGGCCGGGACCAGCACCGTGAGCACCGCGGTCACCGTCGCGGCCGTGCTCCCCGGCGTCACCAGGTCCATCATCCACGGCAGCACCCACACGCCCACGACCGCGCCGCCGACGAACCCGGCGAACGAGACACAGCCGGCCACCAGGCCGCGCCGGTAGCCGGAGGCCGCGTAGGCGGCGATCACCAGTAACAGCAGGATGTCGAGCACGTCCACGGAGCCGCCCTTCTCTCTCGGAACCTTCAGTACGCAGGCGAGGCGTCCGGTGATCAGCCGGCACACGCGCGGTGCACCTGGAAAAACGTCGCGGACCAGGACGATGGTTCCACCGGGTGGCACAGCACACATCGCGGGCGCGGCGGTTCCGTCCGACAGTGGGACCATGCGTGTCCGAAGAGCCCGGGGGATGCGAAGGCGGCGGCCGACCCGAATACGCCCAGCGAGCCTGACAGCCCGCACCCTGCTCAACCACCTACGCCCTGCTCCCGAGGCGGAGGCTCGCGGCGGGCCTGCGGGGGCCCCGAGTGGGTCTGCCCGGCCTGCGGCAGCTGCCGAGGCGGAGCCCGCCGGCGGGTCCGGTACGTGGGCCGGAGGCGCCGAACGTCTCAGCTCAGGGTCGCTTGATGCCACGGCCGGGGTGGGGACGTCTTCCGGTTCCGCGGCCCCCCCCCACCCCACAGCCCCCACCCCCTCGGCTCCGGCCACCTCTGCGGTCGCCGCCGACGGCGGCAAGCCCCCACAAGGGCCACCCGCACCCGACCACGAGACCCGCACGGGTGGTGCGGGTGGGAACACCCCTGCCGGAGGCGAAGCCGAGGCCGCAGACCCCGGACCCCCCGCCCGGACGCCACGACGTCTGCCGCGAGCTGTGTTCCTTCTGCTGGCGTGCCTGCCCGCGTTGGCGGTCGTGGTCGCCCTGGTGCTGTGTGTCAGAGGGATCGAGCGGGCGGTCGACGGCAGGGTGGCCGGGGCCGCAGCCATGGTGCGGCAGGGCAGCGTGTCCGCAAGGGCCGCGAAACCGCACATCGTGCCGAGATCGGCGTGGGCCGGCGTCGGCGAGGCGAGCGCCGCCGTACGCAACCCGCCGCCCCCGCGCTACGACGACAAGGTGATCGCGGTCTTCGTGCACCACACCGACTCGCCCAACGACTACGACTGCGCCGAAGCGCCCCGCATCATCCGCTACCTCGCCGCAGGCCAGACCGGCGCCCGGGACTGGGACGACATCGGCTACAACTTCCTCGTCGACCGCTGCGGCACCATCTACGAGGGCCGTGCGGGCGGCGTCGGCCGCCCCGTCACCGGCGCCCACACCTTCGGCTTCAACCACCGCACGGCCGGCATCGCCGCCCTCGGCACCTTCACCGCGGGCGTCCCCGTACCCCGGGCCATGACCGACGCCATCGCCGCCCTGGCCGCCTGGAAACTCGGTCTCGCCGGCGTCGACCCGCGCGGCACCGCCCGTCTCACCTCCAGCAACAGCCTCAGCCGCTACCCCGCCGGCACCACCGCCACGCTGCCCGCCCTCGCGGCCCACGGCGACGCCTACATGACGACCTGCCCCGGCGCCGCCCTGAAGGCCCTGCTGCCGCAGATCAGGCAGAAGGCGGCCCACCTCCAGGGCCGTACATGACCGGACGGGCCCCCGGCCGCGTCGCGTCACCTGCGCCCGAGATACACCCCCAACGCCCGCTGCAACACCCGCCCCTGGAGCCCCACCGGCCGTTCCCACTCGCCGAGGTACTCCACGACCCGGCCCCCCGCCCCCGTCTTGAAGTGCAGCCGGCCCAGCAACCGGTCCTCGGTGAGGGAGGGCGTCACGGAACGCAGGTCGTACGTCGCGGCCCCGGCCGCCCGCGCGTCGCACAGCATCCGCCACAGCAGCGCGCTGCTGGGCCGCACCTCCCGCCCCCGGCGACCGGAGGCGGCGTAGGAGTGCCAGACACGGGAACCGACGTTGATCATCAGCGCGGCGGAGAGGACCTCGCCGTCGTACTCGGCGAGATACAGCCGCAACCGGTCGGAGTCCTCGGCGTTCAGCGCCTCCCACATGCGCCGGAAGTAGACCGGCGGGCGGGCCCGGAAGCCGTCGCGGGCGGCGGTCGCCGCGTAGAGGCGGTAGAAGTCGGGCAGATCGGCGGCCGTCCCCCAGGAGACCCGCACGCCGGCCGCCTCGGCCGTGCGCAGGGACTGCTCGAAGTGCGGGGCGAGAGCCCCGCGCAGTTCGTCCACCGAGCGGCCCGCCAGCGGGATGTGACAGCCGTACCGCGGCTGCCCGGGGCCGAAGCCGCTGTCCTCGTCCGCCGCGCACCGCCGCCACCCGAGCCCGCGCAGCCTTTCGGCGGCGTCCAGCGCGAACCCGTCCACGCCGGCCGCGGGCAGCTCGCGCACATGGCCTACGCCGGGGTCGGCGATGCCCGCCGTCACCGTCCCGGCGTCCCAGTGCCGGACGACGACGGGCGGCCCGATCCGCACCGAGAACGCCCCGCGCTTCTCCAGGTGTGCGACCAGGGGGTCCAGCAGGCGCTCCGGGCGCGGGGACAGCCAGTCGATCGTGGGCCCGTCCGGGAGGTAGGCGAGACAGCGCCGGGTGCCCGGCAGCGGCCGGTACAGGACCAGAGCAGCCGCGATCCTCGCCTCGCCCTCGAACCAGCCGACGCTCTCCGCGAGCCAGTCGGGCTTCACCTCGGCCCACTCGGGGATCTGCAGATGGCTCGCGTCGGGGTGCAGCCGCAGGTGGGCGAGATGGTCCTCGCGCGTGATCTCGCGCACATACGGGCTGGTCATGGGCGGGGTGCTCCTGTCCGGGGCGGCCACGGTACGCCGGGGGTTACTGCGGGGGTCAAGAGCCGGAGACCTCACAGGTTTCTCGCAGGCGGCTCAAGGACCCCACCGAAACAGCCGCCCTATCGTCATGCACACGCACTGACCGGAGGTGGGGAAGAAATGAACAGCAGCCACACGGACACCACGGAGAAGACCGGCGGCTGGGCCCGGACCGCCCGCGGCCCCTGGGCGGTCGTCTGCACCGTCGCGGCCGTCGTGCTCGGCCCGGCCGCCGTCACCGCGTCCGCGCTCGACCAGGCCAACGCGGCCCCGATGCACCACACGGTGAGGGCCGACCAGACGCAGGCGTACATCCCGACGGACACCACCCGGCGCCGGACCACGGCGGCGGCCTGAGAAGGGGAAGCGGCCCGGGAGCTGTCCGAGACAGGGAGCTGTCCGAGACGGGGAGCGGACTGACGGGGGCTCAGCCCCTGAACCGCTCCCACAGTTTGGGATACCGCTCCGCCAGCACCCGGTCGCTCTCCAGGTCGACCGGCGCGCCGAGCGGCTCGGAGGGCGCGGGCGGGATGCCCAGGTCGGGAGCGACGGTACCGGTGAGCTGCTCGTAGGCCTCGTCGGCCGCGTAGCCCAGTTCCTCGCCGTCGCCGTCGATCTCCTCGTCGAAGTCGGCCAGCAGGTCGGCGAGCGAGTCGGGATCGTGCACCGCGCCCTCGTACACCTCGCGGCCCTGGCCGATCAGCCAGCACCGGAAGAAGTCGAAGGCGTCGTCGCTCGCCCCGTCCAGCAGGATCCAGGCGGCGCCCCACAGGTCCCACGTGTACGCCCGGTTGAAGCGGGCCTCGAAGTGACGGGCGAAGTCGAGGACCATCTCCGGGTCCAGCGCCAGCAGCCGGTCCACGAGCAGGTCGGCCTGTTCCTCGGGGTCGCCGTCGGCGGCCTCACGGGTGGCGTCCACCAGCTCCCAGAACTCCGTCTCGTCCATCACGGGTCCAGCATCGGGCCTGGACGGGTGGGGCGCACGTGGAGTGCGGCGGATTGTTATGTCCCGTACAGGCGGCCCAGCCGTCTCGCGTCCTCGGTGAAACGCGCCCGCAGACTCTCCGGAGCCAGCACCTCCACCTCGGGACCGAGCCCCGCCAGCTGCGCATGGGCGACCTGCTCGGACTCCACGGGGAGCGTCACGGTCAGCCAGCCGTCCTCGTGCACCGCTCCGGCCGCCGCCAGCGCCTCCCGCGCGGACACCGGATCGACGACGTACGGAAGGCGCCGCACCCCGTCCCCGGACAGCCGTACGACCACCTCGGCGTGCAGGATGGAACGCGCGAACCGCTCGGCCTGCTCCGCCCAGAACCCGGGCAGGTCGAACTCCTCGTCTCGCTCGAAGCGCGCCTCGCCCGCCGTCACCACCGTGAAGCGGTCGATCCGGTACACCCGGAAGGAACCCTTGTCGGGCACACGGGCGCACAGGTACCAGACGCCCGCCTTGAGCACGAGCCCGTACGGCTCCAGCTCCCGCTCCACCTCTCCCTCCCGGCCGCGGTAGCGCACGGCGACCCGTCTGTCGTCCCACACCGCGTCGGCAACGGCGGGCAGCAGGTCGGGCGCCTTCGGTTCGGTGAACCAGTTCGGCGCGTCCAGGTGGAAGCGCTGGGCCGCGGTACGGGAGGCGTCCCGCAGGGAGGGCAGCAGGGCCGCCGAGACCTTCAGCCGGGCGGCGGAGGCGGCGTCCTCCAGCCCCATCTCACGCAGCGCCCCCGGCACCCCGGACAGGAACAGCGCCTCGGCCTCACCACGGGCCAGCCCGGTCAACCGGGTCCGGTACCCGCCGATCAGCCGGTACCCGCCGGCCCGCCCCCGGTCCGCGTACACCGGGACCCCCGCCTCCGACAGCGCCTGCGCGTCCCGGGTCACCGTCCGCTCCGACACCTCCAGCTCCCGCGCCAGCTCGGCGGCGGTCATGGAGGGCCGGGACTGGAGCAGGAGCACCATCTTGATGAGCCGGGCAGCACGCATACGGCCATGATGCCGGGGCCCACTGACAGCGAAGGGGCACGGCAGCCGCCGTACCCCTTCACCGCGAGCGTCGAAGCTCAGACCCTCACAGTCCGTACTTCTCCCGCGCTTCCTTCACGGCCGTCGCCTTGACCTCGCCGCGGCGGGCCAGCTGGGCCAGGGCCGCGACCACGACCGACTCGGCGTCGACGCCGAAGTGGCGGCGGGCGCCCTCGCGGGTGTCGGAGAGGCCGAAGCCGTCCGCGCCCAGCGAGGACCAGTCCTGCTCGACCCACTGCGCGATCTGGTCGGGAACCTGGCGCATGTAGTCGGAGACGGCGAGCACCGGGCCCTCGGCACCGTGCAGCGCCTGGCGGACGTAGGGGACCCGCTCCTCGCCGCGCAGCAGGCCGGCGTCGGCCTCCAGCGCGTCACGGCGCAGCTCCGTCCAGGACGTCGCGGACCACACGTCGGCGGCCACGCCCCACTCCTCGGCCAGCATCTGCTGCGCCTTCAGCACCCAGTGGATCGCCGTGCCGGAGCCCAGGAGCTGGATGCGGGGGGCGTTCGCGACCGGGGACAGGCCCGCGGACTCCGCCGTGTTGAAGCGGTACAGGCCCTTGACGATGCCCTCGTCGACACCGAGTCCGGACGGCTTGGCGGGCTGCGGCAGCGGCTCGTTGTAGACCGTCAGGTAGTAGAAGACGTTCTGGTCCTCGCCGGGCGCCGCCTCGCCGTACATGCGGCGGATGCCGTCGCGCACGATCGTGGCGACCTCGTAGGCGAACGCCGGGTCGTACGTCAGCGCGGCCGGGTTCGTCGCCGCGATGACCGGGGAGTGACCGTCGGCGTGCTGGAGGCCCTCGCCCGTCAGCGTGGTACGGCCCGCCGTGGCGCCGACGAGGAAGCCGCGGCCGAGCTGGTCGCCGAGCTGCCACATCTGGTCGGCGGTGCGCTGCCAGCCGAACATCGAGTAGAAGATGTAGAACGGGATCATCGCCTCGCCGTGCGTCGCGTACGACGTCGAAGCGGCGATGAAGTCGGCCATCGAACCGGCCTCGGTGATCCCCTCGTTGAGGATCTGGCCGTTCTGGGCCTCCTTGTAGTACATGAGCTGGTCGCGGTCGACCGGCTCGTACGTCTGGCCCTTGGGCGAGTAGATGCCCAGCGACGGGAAGAGGCTCTCCATGCCGAAGGTGCGCGCCTCGTCGGGGACGATCGGCACCCAGCGCTTACCCGTCTCCTTGTCGCGCACCAGGTCCTTGATCAGGCGGACGAAGGCCATGGTGGTCGCGACGTTCTGGGAGCCGGAGCCCTTGTCGAAGGAGGCGAACGCCTTCTCCGCGGGGGCCGGCAGCGGGGCCACCGGGTGGACGCGGCGGGCCGGGGCCGGGCCGCCGAGGGCCGCGCGGCGCTCCTGGAGGTAGCGGACCTCGGGGGAGTCGGCGCCGGGGTGGCCGTAGGGGACGACACCGTCGACGAAGTCGCTGTCCTTGATGGGCAGTTCAAGAAGATCACGCATGGTCTTGAACTCGTCCACCGACAGCTTCTTCATCTGGTGGTTGGCGTTCTTCGACGCGAAGCCCTCGCCGAGCGTGTGGCCCTTGACCGTCTGGGCCAGGATCACGGTCGGCGCGCCCTTGAACTCGACGGCGGCCTTGTAGGCGGCGTACACCTTGCGGGCCTCGTGGCCACCGCGGGAGAGGTGGAAGCACTCCAGGATCTTGTCGTCGGACAGCAGTTTCGCCATCTCGACGAGCGCCGGGTCCTTGCCGAAGAAGTCCTGGCGGATGTAGGCGGCGTCGCGCGTCTGGTACGTCTGCACCTGCGCGTCCGGTACCTCGCGGAGCCGTCGTACCAGTGCGCCCGTGGTGTCGAGCTGGAAGAGCTCGTCCCAGGCGTTGCCCCACAGCGACTTGACCACGTTCCAGCCGGCGCCGCGGAACTGGGCCTCCAGCTCCTGCACGATCTTGAAGTTCGCGCGGACCGGGCCGTCGAGGCGCTGGAGGTTGCAGTTGATGACGAAGGTCAGGTTGTCCAGACCCTCGCGGGAGGCGAGCGCGAGTGCCGCGGTCGACTCCGGCTCGTCCATCTCGCCGTCGCCGAGGAAGGCCCAGACGTGGGACTCGGAGACGTCCTTGATGCCGCGGGCCGTCAGGTAGCGGTTGAAGCGCGCCTGGTAGATCGCGGAGAGCGGGCCGAGACCCATGGAGACCGTCGGGAACTCCCACAGCCAGGGCAGGCGGCGGGGGTGCGGGTACGACGGGAGGCCGTTGCCGCCCGACTCACGGCGGAAGTTGTCCAGGTGGGACTCGTCCAGCCGGCCGTCGAGGAAGGCGCGGGCGTAGATGCCGGGGGAGGCGTGGCCCTGGATGTAGAGCTGGTCGCCGGACCCGTCGGCCTCCTTGCCCTTGAAGAAGTGGTTGAAGCCGGTCTCGTAGAGCCAGGCCGCGGAGGCGAAGGTGGCGATGTGGCCGCCGACGCCGTACTTGGAGCCGCGGGTGACCATCGCGGCCGCGTTCCAGCGGTTCCACGCGGTGATCTTCCGCTCCATCTCCTCGTCACCGGGCACGGACGGCTCGGCGGCGGTGGGGATGGTGTTGACGTAGTCCGTTTCGAGGAGCTTCGGCAGCGCGATGCCGTTGCCCTCCGCCCTCTCCAGCGTGCGGCGCATCAGGTACGCGGCACGGTGCGGGCCGGCCGCCTTGGCGACCGCGTCCAGGGAGGCCTGCCATTCGGCGGTCTCCTCGGGGTCCCGGTCGGGGAGCTGGTCGAGCTCACTCGGCTGGATGGCGTTGGGGTCGGTCATGTCGCCGCCTTCCTCAGTCGAAGGGGGTTCCCTCATCGGTAAGGGTTCGGGGGTGCCCTTTGTCTTTGGCAGGACAGGGCGGAGGGCCCCGGTAAGGGCCCGTCGGCGACTCTAACTCGCTGATCGATGATCGATCAAAGGGTTGAGGGGCAAAACTTCTGGATGACGAGAAAGTAGGCACGGGGTGTCTCCCGGAAAGACACCGGGTGCCTTGTTTTCGAAGGTTTTCGCAGGTGAGCGCTGGTGTGCTCGACTGCGTCAGGCCCGCGGCGCGCACCCCAGCACGTGGGCCTTCACGATCTCCGGGATCCGCGGGTCCCGGCGCTTGAACGCCGCCACCAGCTCCTCGTGCTCCTCCGCGTACGACTGCTGGACCGTGCCCAGCCAGCGGATCGACAGCGCCGTGAAGACCTCGATGCCCAGACCCTCCCAGGTGTGCAGCAGCACCGAGTTGCCGGCCGCCCGCACCAGCTCGCGGTGGAAGCCGACCGTGTGCCGCACCTGGCTGGTGCCGTCGGAGGCCCGGTCCGCCTCGTACAGCGCGGCGACATGCGGCTCCAAGGCCGAGCAGTCCTGGGCCAGCCGCTCCGCCGCCAGCTCCGCCGCGATCGCCTCCAGACCGGCCCGGACGGGATAGCTCTCCTCCAGGTCGGCCGCCGTCAGATTCCGCACCCGTACGCCCTTGTTCGGCGCGGACTCGATCAGCCGCAGCGACTCCAGTTCCCGCAGCGCCTCCCGCACCGGTGTCTGGCTGACCTCCAGCTCGGTCGCGATCCGGCGCTCCACGATCCGCTCGCCCGGCTGCCAGCGCCCGCTGACGATCCCCTCCACGATGTGCTCGCGGATCTGTTCGCGCAGCGAGTGGACGACGGGCGCGGTCATGAGAGCTCCTTAAGGGCGTTTGACGTAAAGACAATAAGGCCGCGGGGCCGTCAGGGAGGGGCGCACGGGGGCGCTTTCATGCAGGTGAGACGAGGCTTACACGCTCCCAGCCGCACGACTTCTGTCAAGACGCGGAACTCCCCGGCCTCCAGGTGTGTCGCGTTGGTCAGGGGGTTCCCGCGCGGGGCACTCCATCGCACCACAGGGGGACGGCATGCACATCGGGGGACGACGGGGACTGGCCGTCACGGCCGTGATCGGCGCGATCGTCGGCGTGGCGGGCTGCGGACAGCCGTCCGCCCGGGCGACGGCGGAGACGGCACCGAGCAGCTCGCGAGCGATCACCGCCATG
Organism: Streptomyces sp. SAI-135; assembly: GCF_029893805.1. NCBI lineage: Bacteria > Bacillati > Actinomycetota > Actinomycetes > Kitasatosporales > Streptomycetaceae > Streptomyces > Streptomyces sp. SAI-135. The sequence goes on along the minus strand of NZ_JARXYP010000002.1, from coordinate 2,766,875 downwards.
GCGGGCACGGCCCCGGGCAGGGGCGCCGCCTGCGTGTTCGTCAAACCGGACGGGGCCCAGAAGTTCGGGCACGTCGGCTGGGGCTTCAAGGTCCCGGGCACGGGCCGCTGGGTCTACGGCGCCGTGGAGAACCCGAGCGGCAGGCTGTACACCCCGCCGGGCGGCGACATCGGGGCCTGGCACGCGGAGGGCTCGTACGACCGCATGCTCAGCGAGATGGCGACGGACGCCCACTACCCGGGGACGTCCGAGCACCCGTACAGCCGTTACCGCTGCACCAAGTCCCCGACGTACGACGTGAACCGCGCCCGGGACATGATCCGTACGGTCGAGGTGCGCGGGTTCCTCGTCGGCGTGGACCCGAGGACCGGCAAGCTCACCTCGCGGGACTGCCTGGACGCGACGTACGACGTCCTCAAGGCGTACCGGACCCGGCACCTCACGCCCGCGCCCAGGCTCTCCGTCCCCAACGTGTGGGTGGAGGAGCTGTGGGGCTGGTCGGACCGGCAGCTCACGCCCAGGTGAGGAAAGGCCGGTGCCCCCGCCCGGAGACCGGACGGGGGCACCGCACGAACCAAGCGCCTTACAGGCCGAGCTCGACCTCGAACTCGCCCGCCTCCAGGATCGCCTTGACCGCGGTCAGGTAACGGGCCGCGTCGGCGCCGTCCACCAGACGGTGGTCGTAGGAGAGGGTCAGGTAGGTCATGTCGCGGATGCCGATGACCGTGCCCTCCTCGGTCTCGATGACGGCCGGACGCTTGACCGTGGCACCGATGCCGAGGATCGCGACCTGGCCCGGCGGCACGATGATCGTGTCGAAGAGCGCGCCGCGCGAACCGGTGTTGGAGATGGTGAAGGTCGCGCCGGACAGCTCGTCGGGCGTGATCTTGTTCGCGCGGACCTTGCCCGCGAGCTCCGCCGTGGCCTTGGCGATGCCGGCGATGTTGAGGTCGCCCGCGTGCTTGATGACCGGGGTCATCAGGCCCTTCTCGGAGTCCACCGCGATACCGATGTTCTCGGTGTCGAAGTAGGTGATCGTGCCTTCGCCCTCGTTGATCTTGGCGTTGATCGGCGCGTGCGCCTTCAGCGCCTGGGCGGCCGCCTTGACGAAGAACGGCATCGGGGAGAGCTTGACGCCCTCACGGGCCGCGAACGCGTCCTTGGCGCGGGCGCGCAGCTTCATCAGACGGGTGACGTCGACCTCGACGACCGAGGACAGCTGCGCCTGCTCGTGCAGCGCCTTGACCATGTTGTCGCCGATGACCTTGCGGATGCGCGGCATCTTGACGGTCTGGCCACGGAGGGGAGAGGCCTCCAGAGACGGCGCCTTCTTGGCGGCGGCCGGGGCGGCAGCGGCGGCCGGAGCCGGAGCGGCCGCGGCGGCCTTCGCGGCCTCGGCGGCGGCGATGACGTCCTGCTTGCGGATACGGCCACCGACACCGGTGCCCTTGACGCCGGCCAGGTCCACGCCGTTCTCCGCGGCGAGCTTGCGCACCAGCGGGGTCACGTAGGCGCCGTCGTCACCGGAGGTCGCGGCCGGAGCCGGGGCCGGGGTGACCGGGGCGGGCGCCGGGGCCGGAGCGGCGGGCGCCGGGTCGGGCGCCGGAGCCGTCTGCTGCTGCGGGGCCGGAGCCGAAGGAGCCTGCGGGTCCGGGGCCGGGGCCGGAGCGGGCGCGGGAGCCGCGGGGGCGGGCGCCGGAGCCGGGGCGGGGGCCTCGGCGGCCGGGGCCGGGGCGGCGGGAGCCTGAGCGGCGGCCGGAGCCGCGCCCGGGGCGCCGATGACGGCGAGCTTGGCGCCGACCTCGGCGGTCTCGTCCTCGCCGACCACGATCTCCAGCAGCACACCGGCGGCCGGGGAGGGGATCTCGGTGTCGACCTTGTCGGTGGAGACCTCGAGCAGGGGCTCGTCCTCCGCGACCTCCTCGCCGACCTCCTTGAGCCACCGGGTGACGGTGCCCTCGGTGACGGACTCGCCCAGCGCGGGCAGGACGACGTCCGTGCCCTCGGCGGAGCCGCCGCCGGAAGCGGCCTCGGCGGTGGGAGCGGGCGCCGGGGCGGCCTGCTCGGTGGACGGAGCGGCCGCGGCCGGCTCCGGGGCGGGCTCGGCGACCGGCTCGGCGGCCGGAGCCGGAGCGGCGGCCGGGGCGCCGGTGCCGTCGTCGATCACGGCCAGCTCGGCGCCGACCTCGACCGTCTCGTCCTCGGCGACCTTGATGGACGCGAGGACGCCGGCGGCGGGGGAGGGGATCTCGGTGTCGACCTTGTCGGTCGAGACCTCGAGCAGCGGCTCGTCGGCCTCTACACGCTCACCCTCGGCCTTCAGCCAGCGGGTGACGGTGCCCTCGGTGACGCTCTCGCCGAGCGCCGGAAGGGTTACGGAAACCGCCATGGTTTCGGTTGCTCCTTACGAATTGCGGAAGTCTGTGTCGTCGCTTCGTCGACCGAGGGTCAGTCGTGCGAGTGGAGCGGCTTGCCGGCCAGGGCCAGGTGGGCCTCGCCGAGCGCCTCGCTCTGCGTCGGGTGGGCGTGGATGAGCTGGGCGACCTCGGCCGGCAGCGCTTCCCAGTTGTAGATCAGCTGGGCCTCGCCGACCTGCTCGCCCATGCGGTCGCCGACCATGTGGACGCCGACCACGGCACCGTCCTTCACCTGGACGAGCTTGATCTCGCCCGCGGTGTTCAGGATCTTGCTCTTGCCGTTGCCCGCCAGGTTGTACTTCAGAGCGACGACCTTGTCCGCGCCGTAGATCTCCTTGGCCTTGGCCTCGGTGATGCCCACGGAGGCGACCTCGGGGTGGCAGTACGTCACCCGCGGCACGCCGTCGTAGTCGATCGGGACGGTCTTGAGACCGGCCAGACGCTCCGCCACCAGGATGCCCTCGGCGAAGCCGACGTGCGCGAGCTGGAGCGTGGGCACCAGGTCACCGACGGCGGAGATGGTCGGGACGTTGGTGCGCATGTACTCGTCGACCAGGACGTAGCCGCGGTCCATCGCGACGCCCTGCTCCTCGTAGCCGAGACCGGCGGAGACGGGCCCGCGGCCGACGGCCACCAGCAGCAGCTCGGCCTCGAACTCCTTGCCGTCGGCGAGGGTGACCTTGACGCCGTCCTGGGTGTACTCGGCCTTCTGGAAGAAGGTGCCCAGGTTGAACTTGATCCCGCGCTTGCGGAACGCGCGCTCGAGAAGCTTGGAGGAGTTCTCGTCCTCGAGCGGGGCGAGGTGCTTGAGGCCCTCGATGATGGTGATGTCCGTCCCGAAGGACTTCCAGGCGGAGGCGAACTCGACGCCGATGACACCGCCACCGAGGACGATCGCGGACTTGGGGACCCGGTCCAGCACGAGGGCGTGGTCCGAGGAGATGATCCGGTTGCCGTCGATCTCCAGGCCCGGCAGCGACTTCGGCACGGAGCCGGTCGCGAGCAGGATGTGGCGGCCCTGGATGCGCTGGCCGTTGACATCGACGGAGGTCGGCGACGACAGCCGGCCCTCACCCTCGATGTAGTGCACCTTCCGGGAGGCGACGAGCCCCTGGAGGCCCTTGTACAGACCGGCGATCACGCCGTCCTTGTACTTGTGCACCCCGGCGATGTCGATGCCCTCGAAGGTGGTCTTCACGCCGAACTGCTCGCTCTCGCGGGCCTGGTCGGCGATCTCGCCCGCGTGCAGCAGGGCCTTGGTGGGGATGCACCCCCGGTGCAGGCAGGTACCGCCGACCTTGTCCTTCTCGATCAGGGCGACGTCAAGCCCCAGCTGCGCCCCGCGCAGGGCCGCGGCGTAACCGCCACTACCACCGCCGAGGATCACTAGGTCGAAAACGGTGCTGGCGTCGTTCGCCACGTCACGTCCTCCATGCATGTGCGCCGTACGCCGGTCTCCAGTGACCGCGCGGCGCGGCTGGTGTCCGGCCGCTCTTTCTTCGGCCCTGTGGTGGGGGCCCTGTCCTGCCGAGCCCCATCTTCGCACTTGTCAGCACCGAACGAGACGCCGGGCCGGGGTGTGAGACACCACACGCTCACATGAGAAAGGAGGACGTGGTGAGACTTCTGAGCAGGGGGCACGGTGACCCACTCAGGGGCGCGGGGCTGTATCGATCTGCGGCTCCGCCGCGCGGGCGCGACCAGCGACGGGCTCGCAGGGGGACTGAGGCCGAGGTCAGACACCCTGGGGGCGCGGGGAACTGCGCGACCAGCCCCCACGCCCCTGCACACGCCGTACGACCGCTGGAACCGTGCTAGTGGGCGGACATCAGCCCAGGTCACCCGACGCCGTCAGCTCGGCCAGCCGCACCAGCGTGCGCACGGCCGACCCCGTCCCGCCCTTCGGCGTGTACCCGAACGGCCCCCCGTCGTTGAACGCCGGCCCCGCGATGTCGAGGTGCGCCCACGGGATGCCCTCGCCCACGAACTCCCGCAGGAAGAGCCCGGCGACCAGCCCGCCGCCCATCCGCTCACCCATGTTCGCGATGTCGGCCGTGGGGGAGTCCATCCCCTTGCGCAGGTGCTCCGGCAGCGGCATCGGCCACGCCGGCTCCCCGACCTCCTCGGCGGCCTCGTGCACCGCCGTACGGAAGGAGTCGTCGTTGGCCATGATCCCGAAGGTCCGGCTGCCGAGCGCGAGCATCATCGCCCCGGTCAGCGTCGCCACGTCCACGATCGCGTCCGGCTTCTCCGCCGACGCCGCCCACAGGGCGTCCGCCAGCACCAGCCGGCCCTCGGCGTCGGTGTTGAGCACCTCCACCGTCTTGCCGCTGTACATCCGCAGCACGTCACCGGGGCGCGTGGCGGACCCCGACGGCATGTTCTCGGCGAGCGCCAGCCAGCCGGTCACGTTGACCTCGAGGCCGAGCCGCGCCGCCGAGACCACGGCCGCGAACACCGCCGCCGCCCCGCTCATGTCGCACTTCATGGTCTCGTTGTGGCCCGCCGGCTTCAGCGAGATACCGCCCGAGTCGTAGGTGATGCCCTTGCCGACCAGCGCGAGGTGCTTCTTCGCCTTGGACGAGGTGTACGACAGCTTCACCAGCCGCGGCCCCGACGCCGACCCGGCGCCCACGCCGAGGATGCCGCCGTAGCCGCCCTTCTCCAGGGCCTTCACGTCGAGCACCTGCACCTTGAGGCCGTGCTCCTTGCCCGCCGCCTGCACGATCGCGGCGAAGGCCTCGGGGTTGAGGTCGTTGGGCGGGGTGTTGATCAGGTCACGCGCGCGGTTGAGCTCCTCGGAGACCGCGACGGCCCGGGCCAGCGCGGCCTTGTACGCGGCGTCCCGGGGCTTGCCGCCGAGCAGCGCGGCCTCGGCCAGCGGCGCCTTGCCGTTCCTGGCCTTGGGGTTCTTGCCGTTCTCCTTGTACGCGTCGAAGGAGTACGCCCCGAGCAGCACGCCCTCGGCGACCGCGCCGAGGTCGGCGGCGTCGCCGACCGGCAGCGCGAAGGCGGCCTTCTTCGCGCCGGTCAGCGCGCGGGCGGCGACACCGGCTGCCTTGCGCAGTGCCTCCGCGGCGAAGGAGGAGTCCTTCTCGGGCTCCGCGCCCAGGCCGACCGCCACCACGAGAGGGGCCTTGAGGCCGGAGGCCGCGGGCAGCTTCGTCACCTCGCCCTCGGCGCCGGAGGCACCGAGGGTGTCCAGGACACCGGCGAGCCCGCCGTCGTAGGCCTTGTCCACGGCCTCGGCGCCCGGTGCCACGATCGGGCCCTTCGCGCCCTTGGCGACACCGATCACGATTGCGTCGGCCCGCAGGCCGGGCGCCGCGGAGGTGCTGAGAGTGAGAGCAGTCACGGTGGTGAATTCTCGCTTCCGATGTGAAGTTGCTTGCGTCGAGAGGGTGGGTCGACCGGGCCCGACGGCCGACCCTATTTCGTGTCCGAATGCGGATCCCGATCGGGGCCTTCACCCCTGTCGGCGACCACCCGGGAAGAGCCTACGCTCGGGTCGGCCGCCGATCATTCCGCATGCCCTGGAGCCCGTCCCTTGAAGCGCCCTTTCCTTCTCGTCGCCCTGCTCCTGCTGACAGCGGGGTGCTCGGCCACCACCGACTCCGAGACCGGTGACTCCCGCTGGCAGCCCCGCCCCGGCACCGCCTGGCAGTGGCAGCTGACCGGCCGGGTCGACACCTCCGTCGACGCGCCGGTCTACGACATCGACGGCTTCGACCAGTCCGCGGCGGTGGTGTCCACCCTGCACGACAAGGGCCGCAAGGTCATCTGCTACCTCTCCACCGGCGCCTGGGAGGACTGGCGGCCCGACGCCGACGCGTTCCCCGAGTCGGTGATCGGACGCGGCAACGGCTGGGAGGGCGAACGCTGGCTCGACATCCGCGCCACGGACGTCCTCGAACCCCTGATGGCGGAACGTTTCGACATGTGCCGCGACAAGGGCTTCGACGCGGTGGAGCCGGACAACATGGACGGCTACAAGAACCGCACGGGCTTCGAGCTCACGGCGGCCGACCAGCTGCGCTACAACCGGCTGATCGCGAAGCTGGCCCACGAGCGGGGCATGTCGGTCGGCCTGAAGAACGACCTCGACCAGATCCCGCAACTGGTGGGTGACTTCGACTTCGCGGTCAACGAGCAGTGCGCGCAGTACGGCGAGTGCGGGGACATGCGGCCGTTCATCAAGGCCGGCAAGGCGGTCTTCCACGTCGAGTACGAACTCCCCACCAGCCGCTTCTGCGCCGAGTCCCGACGGCTGAAGCTGAGCTCGATGCTGAAGAAGTACGAACTCGGGGTGTGGCGCGAGGCCTGCTAGAAGTTCATCGACAGCACCACCAGCGCGGTGGTCGCCGCCGTCTCCGCCAGCCCTCCGAACACGTCCCCGGTCACCCCGCCGAAGCGGCGCGTGCAGTGGCGCAGGAGAAGCTCGGCCACCCCCACGGCCGCGGCGACGGCGAGCACCGCGCGGACGACGTCGTACGACCCGAGGAGCGCCCCCGTCCCGGCCGCCCCCAGCGTCACGATCGCGGCCGCCAGTACCGCGCCGCGGACCGGGACGACCCCCGCCACCGCGGCCCCGAGCCCCTCCGGCCGGGCCGGCGGGACTCCGGTACGGGCCGCGAGTGTCAGGGCCAGGCGTGCGGCGGTCGCCGAGATCACGGCCGCCGCCGCACCCCGGGCCCACGAGTCGCCGTACGTCTGCGACAGGGCGGCCACCTGGGCGAGGAGCACGAGGACGAGGGCGATCACGCCGAACGGGCCGATGTCCGACTGTTTCATGATCCGCAGGGCGTCCTCGGCGGGCTTGCCGCTGCCCAGGCCGTCGGCGGTGTCCGCGAGGCCGTCGAGGTGCAGGCCCCGGGTCAGGACCGCCGGCACGGCCACGCCGGCGACCGCGGCGAGCAGGGCGGAGCCGCCCAGGGCCAGGAGCAGGAGGCCCACCGCCGCCGACGCGCACCCCAGGGCCACCCCGACCAGCGGAGCGCACAGCATTCCGCCGCGTGCCGCCTCCCGGTCCCAGCGGGTCACCCTCACGGGGAGCACGCTGAGCGTGCCGAAGGCGAAGCGGAGGCCGTCGAGCGGGGGCGGGGTCATGGACACGTCGGCAGGGTAGCCCGGACGCCGCAGCCGCCGGGCGGCCCGTCCCCCGCGCCCGGACACTGGGCCCATGGGCCACTGGCTGCACCGCAACATCGTCGAACCCGGGAAGCTGCCGCTGCTCCTCGCCCTGACCGCGTTCGTGCTGACCTTCCTGATCACCCGGGTGGTCACCCGGCTCATCCGGGCGGGCAAGGGCCCCTTCGGCAACGTCAGTTCCGGCGGCGTGCACATCCACCACGTGGTGCCGGGGGTGGTCCTCACCGTCATCGGCGGCTTCGGCGCGGTGGCCAGTGGGCGGCACGGTTTCGGGGCGGGGCTGTGCGCGGTGGTCTTCGGGACGGGCGCGGGTCTGGTGCTGGACGAGTTCGCGCTGATCCTGCACCTCGACGACGTGTACTGGAGCGAGGAGGGCCGCAAGAGCGTCGAGGTCGTCGTCCTCACCGTGGCGCTGGTCGGTCTGGTGCTCGCGGGGTTCTCGCCGTTCGGTGTCGACGACGTGACCCAGGACGAGGCGCAGGACCGCGGCGGTGTCATCTCCAGTGTGGTGGTCAACTTCCTCTTCGCGATGCTCGTCCTGCTCAAGGGCAAGGCCCGCATGGCGATCTTCAGCGTGATCGTCCCGCTCGTCGGACTCATCGGCCTGATCCGTCTGGCCCGCCCCGGCTCCCCCTGGGCCCGCCGCTTCTACACCCGCCGCCCCCGCGCCAGGGCCCGGGCCCTGCTGCGCGCCTACCGCCACGACAAACGCTGGTCGGGTCCCCGCCGCAGGTTCCAGGACCTGATCGCCGGCAAACCGGACCCGGTACGACCACTCGGCCGCTGAGGGGGGCGCAGACACCGGCCGATCGTGGGCGTGACAGTCTCTCCGACCCATGGGGCCCGTCAGGGGAGGGGGCAACCGCGGTGGTCGGGTGAGGCGGTGTCAGGGGCGCGGCGGGGGGCTTCCGGTGCCGGTCCCGGCCCGCTGGCCGGAGTGCAGGCGGCGGGCCGCCGAGAAGGCGTACAGGGCGAGCATCGTCGCGATCGCCGCCACGTGTTCCTTGCCGGCGAGGTTCTCCTTCACCAGGACCTCGATCACCATCGCCGCGATCACGGCGGCCGCGGTGACCCGGGCGCCGTGGCGCAGGCACAGGAAGACGGCGAGGCCCACCACCGCCGCCGACGGGCCGGTGTCGACGACGTGCGCGTCCGAGGCGGGCAGGCCGAGCGGACTGTCGGGGCCCAGCCAGATGCCCACGCGCGCGTACAGCGTCCCGGCGAGCGTGGCCGCGTACGCCAGCGTGAGCGTCCGCAGGCGGCCCAGACAGATCTCCGCGATCCCGAACACGAGCAGGATCTGTGCCAGCGCGCCCCACACCGGCAGGTCCAGGGCGGGCACGAACAGGGACAGGGGAGTGCGGAGCAGGGCAAGCCAGAGCGGGTCCGCGGCGCGCACGGCACCGACGTCCTGGACGAAGCCGTACCCCCACGACCGGTTGTGCACGAAGTGCAGGACCGCCGTCAGGCACACGGCCAGCAGGGCCAGGGGGGCCGCCCGCCACCCCTTCCGGAGCAACGGGCCGCGCACGGTGTCGTACAGCGGCCCCCACTCCGCGCGGGCCCATCGGGCGACCCTCTTCATCCCCTGGTCCTCATCTGTGCGTACTGAGGTGCTCCCGGCGCCGCAGCCAGCCCGGCAGCCCCGGCACCTCCAGGAACCCCTCCGCGCGCGCCGAGGCGATGCCGATGCGCGGCAGGTCCGCGCTCTTCTCGAAGAGCAGGAACCGCGGCTCCCAGATGGGCCGGTACTTGGCGTTGGCCCGGTACAGGGACTCGATCTGCCACCAGCGGGAGAAGAAGCTGAGCAGCGACCGCCACAGCCGCAGCACCGGCCCGGCGCCAAGACGTGCACCACGTTCGAAGACCGAGCGGAACATCGCGAAGTTGAGCGAGACCTGGGTGATCTCGATCTCCCGGGCCCGGTTCAGCAGCTCGATGACCATGAACTCCATGAGGCCGTTGTCCGCGTCGCGGTCCCGGCGCATGAGGTCGAGGGAGAGCCCGTGCGGCCCCCACGGCACGAAGGAGAGCACCGCCTTCAGCTCCCCCTCGGCATCGGAGCACTCCAGCGCCACGCACCGGCCGTCCTCCGGATCCCCGAGCCGTCCAAGGGCCATGCTGAACCCGCGCTCGGTGGCCCCGTCCCGCCAGTCGTCGGCCCGCCGCACGAGCGCTTCCATCTCCTCGGCGGGGATGTCCTCGTGACGCCGGATCCGTACCGTGTACCCGGCCCGCCGAACCCGGTTGTACGCCTGCCGGACGGTCCGCATCGCCCGCCCCTCCAGCGTGAACTCGGCGACCTCGACGATCGCCTCGTCACCCAGTTCCAGCGCGTTCAGGCCGTGCCGCGCGTACACCGTCCCCGCGTCCTCGCCCGCGCCCATCACCGCCGGCAGCCACCCGTGCGCCCGCGCCTCCGCCAGCCACGGTTCGATCGCCCCGGGCCAGGCCTCCGGGTCGCCGATCGGGTCACCGGAGGCCAGCGAGACCCCGCTGACGACCCGGTAGGTCACGGCCGCCTTGCCGGTCGGCGACCACACCACGCTCTTCTCCCTGCGCAGCGCGAAGTACCCGAGCGAGTCCCGCTCGCCGTGCTTGTCCAGAAGCTCCCGCAGGCGCCGCTCGTCGTCCTCGGTGAGCGGGTCGACCGCGCGCCGGGAGCGGAAGGCGGCGTAGAGGACGGCGAGGACGAGGACCGTGCTGAGCACGTTGATGGCGACGTTGACCCAGTTCGGGGTCAGGATCCCGTCGAAGCGGGAGTCGTCGGCGGCGACCGACACCAGCCGCAGCGTGCCGTACCACCAGCGCTGCCCGAAGGACGAGGACCGCGAGGCCGTGTTGGTGACGGTCACCAGGAGCGCGGCCAGCAGGGAGCACACCAGCAGTCCGCCCACGGCCACGGCGGCCGCGAGCCGCGGGTTGGACCGGTCGCCCTTGGCGTAGAACTCCCGCCGCCCGGCCAGCAGGGCCGCCACGAAGGCGGCGGTGAGGAACAGGGAGATCCAGTTCTGCGCGTACCGCCGGATCTCCGGGAACGCCATCGCGAGGACGAACAGCGCGAGGAACGCCCCCGACAGCACCAGGTTCAGGATCCACGCCGCCCGCTTGCGCCGCCGCATGGTGATGGCGAGGAAGGCCGTGAACACCCCGGAGGCGAAGCCCGCCGTGAGCAGGTACGGCGTGAAGTAGTCCTGCTGGTTGTGCCGCCGCACGTCCTGCCCCAGCGACACCCACACCGCGCTGAGGAAGTTGACGAACGCGACGACCCGCAGATACCAGACGGCGAAACCGGCGGCCCGCCGCGAGGTGGTGGTGGACGGTCGACCGGTACCGGAGTTCAGGACATCTCCCATGAAAAGGGATCATGCCCCTCTTCCGGGCCGCGGCGGCGCTCAGCCACGACGGCGCATCCCGGCGGTGCCCGACCGGCCGAACCCCCTACTCCGCCTTCTCCGCCGGCTCGTCGGAGGAGACGGCGGGCCGCTCCGGCAGCTCGGCGGCCAGCGCGGCCGCGGCCTGCACCAGCGGCAGCGCGAGGAGTCCGCCCGCACCCTCCCCGACCGTCACCCCGTGGTCGAGCAGCGGTTCCAGGGCCATCCGGTCCAGCGCCTTCGTCTGCCCCGGCTCACCGCTGTTCTGCCCGGCCAGCCACCAGTCCGGCGCCCGGAACGCGATCCGCTGGCCCACCAGCGCGCAGGCGGCCACGACCACGCCGTCCAGCACGACGGGCAGCTTGCGCACCGCGCTCTGCAGGAGGAACCCGGTGATGGCCGCGAGGTCGGCCCCGCCCACCGCCGCCAGCAGCTGCAACTGGTCCCCGAGCACCGGCCGGGCCCGCCGCAGCGCGTCCCGGATCGCCGCGCACTTGCGCATCCACGCCAGGTCGTCGATCCCGGTCCCGCCGCGCCCGGTCACGACGGATGCGTCGGTGCCGCACAGTGCGGCGACCAGCACCCCGGCCGCCGTGGTCCCGCCCACGCTCACATCGCCGAGCACCACGAGATCCGTACCGGAGTCGGCCTCCTCGTCGGCCACCGCCATCCCGGCCCGGAAGGCGGCCTCCGCCTCCGCGGGGGTCAGCGCGTCCTCGACGTCGATGCGACCGCTGCCGCGCCGCACCCGGTGCCGTACGACGTCCTCGGGCAGCTCGGCCGGATCGCAGTCCAGCGCCATGTCGACGATCCGCACCGGCACCCCGAGGCGCCGCGCGAGGACCGACACCGGACGACCGCCCTCCAGGACCTCCCGCACCAGCTCCGAGGCGCTGCCCGCGGCCCGCCCCGAGACGCCCAGTTCGGCGATCCCGTGGTCACCGGCGAACAGCACCACCCGCGGCCGTTCGACCGGCCGTACCGGTACGGCCGACTGCGCCGCGGCCAGCCACTCGCCCAGGTCGTCGAGGCGGCCCAAGGCCCCGGGCGGCACGATCTGACGCTCCCGGCGCGCCTCGGCGTCGCGGCGCACCCCGCCGTCGGGGCGCTCGATCAGATCGGAGAAGTCGTCGAGATTAAGCGAGCTCATTCGCCGAACAGTACCGGCCCTGATCGAACACGGGGGCGCCACGGGGCCAGGACGTCATTGCACCCGGGAGAGGGATCCCATACGTTCCGTTTTGGAACGAATTGCCGTGCGTCACCGGGAGGTCCCATGCCCGCACCAACCACCCCTTCCGTACGGCGCCTTCGCTCCACCGCCCGCGCGATGCTGCCGTTCCCCGAACCCGAGAGCTGGCTGGACGTGGACACGGGCGACGCCGACTTCCCGGAGGTGGCCAGAGCGTTCTTCCCCTACACGGCCTTCGACGGCCTGGACACCACCCCCCGCGTCCTGCACGCCCAGGCGGTCGAGCGCCTGGAGGAGGGCTACCTGGGCCGTCTGACGGACCCGCCGATCGCCACCCGCCTGCGCGCCCGCTACGACGTGGTGAGCCTGCTGAACCCGCACGCGGACCCCGCCGAACTCGCCGCGGCCCTCGCCGTCCTGCGCCCCGGCGGCCACCTCCTGGTGGAGTCCCCCGCCGATCCCCGCGCCGAACTGAAGGCCCGGGGCTGCGTCATCGTCACGACGGCCCGCAGATCCGCGCACGTCCCGGCCCGTCTGACGGCTCGTCTGCCCGCCACCCTGCCCGGCCCGCCGGCCCGTGCCGCGAGAGCGCTGGACCACGCCCTGGCCCTCCTCCTCGCCGGCACCCGCCTCGCGAAGGCCTACCGGGTGATCGCCCGCAAGCGGCCGTCAGCCCCGTAGGACCATCGCCTGGCCCGCCACCACCAGCACCACCTGCTCGCACTCGCCCGCGAACGCCGCGTTCAGCCGCCCCAGCTCGTCCCGGTACCGGCGCCCGGACGCGGTGGCCGGCACGATGCCCGACCCCACCTCGTTCGACACCGCCACCACGGTCCGCCGGGTCTCCCGCACCGCCTCCGCCAACTCCCGCACCCGCGACCGCAGTTCGCGCTCCCCGCCGTCGGCCCACTCCGCGTCGTCCCACGCCCCCACGGCGTCCATCGCGTCCGTCAGCCACAGCGACAGACAGTCGATCAGCAGCGGTGCCCCGTCGTCCTTCAGCAGCGGCACCAGGTCACAGGTCTCCGCCGTACGCCACGACCCCGGCCGCCGCTCCCGGTGGGCAGCCACCCGGGAGGCCCACTCGGTGTCCCCGTTGCGCGACCCTCCGGTGGCCACGTACAGCACGTCGGGGAACGCCTCCAGGCGCCGCTCGGCCTCCACCGACTTCCCGGACCGCGCCCCGCCCAGCACCAGCGTCCGCCGCGGCACGTCCGGCACGTCCTCATAGGCCCCGACGGCCAGCGTCGTCCCGTCGGGCACCGCCCGTGCCCCGGCGGCGGCCAGCCTGCGCCGCACCTCGGCGCCGGGCGGCACGTCGTGGTCCAGGTGCACGGCGACGACGTCGGTCGTGGGCTGCACCGCCCCCACGGCCCGCAGCCGGGCGATCGCGTCCGGCCGCCGCACGACATCGGCCAGCACCATGTCGTACGGCTCCACGGCCCCGGCCCCCCTCTCCAGCCCGGCGGGCGCGCCCCCGGGCGGCAGATACAGCACCCGCTGCCCCTCGGGCCCGGTGACGGCGTACCCGGTTCCCGGCGCGTCCATCGCCACGGCCCGCACCCGATGCCCCGTCAGCAACGTCAACTCCCGCCCGTCCGGCACCCGCCCCGGCTGCGGGAGCCCGGCGGGCACCTCGACGGGGGGCCCGTCATGGGGGTGCGACAGCAGCACCTGCCGTACGCCGCCGAGCGAGTGCCCGGCCCGGGCGGCGGCGAAGGCGGCCCCGGGGGTCAGGTCGAGGAGCAGGGTCTCGTCGACGAGCACGGCGGTCGCGGCCCGCGCGTCGGCGCCGAGCGCGGTGGCGCAGGCGGCACAGGGGCAGAAGGGCCGGGGGAGACCGGCGGGGGCGCCGGTGCCGAGCAATGTCAGTTCCACGAGACCGATTCTCGCCGGTCGTTGTCGATCCAGCGCGCGCAGAGGCGCATTCACGGGGCGCGGGGTACCGCGCGGGCAACCCCCGCCGGCCCGCGGTCCGCGAACTACCGCTTAGGGTGCTCTTCGTAACGGATCACACACGGGAGGCTCACATGGCGACATGGACCTGGCGATTCGAGAAGGCCGACGGCGCGGAGACCGAGCCAGCCGTAGAGCCGGAGGAGTTCACCACCCAGGGCGACGCCGAGTCCTGGCTCGGTGAGTACTGGAAGCCCCTGCTCGCCGGCGGCGCGGAACAGGTGCGCCTGTTCGAGGACGCCACCGAGATCTACGGTCCGATGAGCCTGAAGGCGGCAGAGGAAGCCTGACCGGGCGGGGCGAGGGCCGCGACGGAGCCCTCGCCCGTCCCCCTACTGCTCGCCCAGCGTCACGTCCACCGTCTTCGCGCTGCCGTCCCGGGTGATGGTCACGGAGGTCTTCTGACCCGGCTTGTCGGCGGCCAGCGCCTCGGAGAGCGACGTGATCGTGGTGATCGAGGTGTCACCCAACTGTGTGATGACGTCACCGGGTTCGATGCCGGCCTTGTCCGCGGCGCCGCCGCTCCTGACCTCGACGACCGCCACCCCGGCGGGCTGCATGCTGTCGTCGACGACCGTCCGGCCCGTGATGCCGAGCGCGGCCCGGCCCGAGTCGGTGACCTTGCCGTCCTTGATGATCTGGTCGGCGACCGTCCGCACCATCGACGCGGGGATCGCGAACCCGATCCCGGGCGCCGCGCTGTTCCCGAGGCTGGGGTCGATCGCGGCGAGCGTCGGGATGCCGATGACGCGGCTGTCCAGGTCGACGAGGGCGCCACCGCTGTTGCCCGGGTTGATGGCCGCGGAGGTCTGCACCATGTTCGGGATGGTCACTCCGGCCTCGCCGTCGCCGCCTCCCTCGCTGACGGTCCGTCCGGTCGCCGAGACGATTCCCTGCGTCACGCTGGACGACAGCCCGAGCGGCGATCCCATGGCCAGCACGATCTGCCCGACCCGCACCTTGGCGGAGTCCCCGAAGGCCGCCGCCCGCAGCCCGTCCGGCACTTTGTCCAGCTTGACGACGGCGAGATCCTGCTCGGGGTAGGAGTACACGAGCCTCGCGGTCAGCGGGCTCTCGCTGTTGGCCGTCGTCACCTCGAGGGTCTTCGCGTCCCCGACGACGTGCGCGTTGGTGACGATGTGCCCCTTGCCGTCGTACACCACCCCGGACCCCAGATCGCCGCCGGCCTGGATCTGCACGACGGACGGCAGAACGTCCTTGATCACCTTCTGGTAGTCGCTCTGCAGGTCGCCGCCGTCGGCGGCGGGCGCGACCGCCTGCGCGGCCTGTGCGGTCGACGCCTTCCCGCGCCCGGAGGAACCGGACCCCGAGGAACCGGAGCCGGAGCACCCGGACAGGAGCGCCAGGGAACACACGAGCGCCGCCGACGGCAGCCACAGAGCACGGGTACACGAAGCAGTCATGCCCCGAGTCTCACGGCGGGGCGAACCTGCGGGCCTGCGCTGTTCGCCCGAACGGGCTCAGCCCCGCACCCCGCACAGGTGCAGCAGCGCGGCGACCCCGCGGTACGGATCGGTCCGCCCGGCCCGCTCCTCGCAGGCCAGCAGGGCCTCCACATCGGCCGGCGCCCCGGTGTCGTCGGCCGCCGTGTCCGTGAACACCCGCACCCCGTACCAGGCCTGGAGCGGCGCCCCGATGCCGGCGAGCGTCGCGGTCAGCGTGCTCAGCCGGTCGGCCCGCACATCGAGACCCAGCCGGTTGCGGTACGCGGTGGTGTCGAAGGCGTCCAGCGCGGCCGCCCAGTCCCCGGCCAGCCCCGGCCGCATCGCCAGCGCGTCACCGTTGCGCACGAGCAGCGACAGCAGTCCGCCCGGTGCCAGCATCCGCGCCAGCCCGGCCAGCAGCGGGTCCGGCTCCTCGACGTACATGAGCACGCCGTGGCACAGCACCACGTCGAAGCTGCCCGGCAGGAAGTGCACCCCGGTGTCCCGGCCGTCGCCCTCGATGATCCGCATCCGCTCCCGGATGCCCTCGGGCTCGGCGGACAGGGACTCCCGGGCCGCCGCGAGCATGGTGGAGTCCTGTTCGAGCCCGGTCACCTGATGGCCGGCCCGGGCCAGCCGCAGCGCCTGCGTGCCCTGGCCCATCCCCACGTCGAGCACCCGCAGCCGCTGCCCGACCGGATACCGCCCGACTATCTGCTCGTCGAGCTGCCGGGCCACCAGCTCCTGTCGTACGACATTCCGCAGCCCGCCCAGCCTTCCCAGCCAGGCATCGGCCGCACCCCCGGAGAAAGACGTCGTACTCAGGGCCGCTCTCCGCGCTTGACCTGCGGCTTCGGCAGCCGGAGGCGACGCATCTGGAGGGAGCGCATGAGGGCGTAGGCGACCGCGCCCTTGCGGTTCTGGTCCGGGAAGCGCTCGGCGAGCCGCTTCTTCAGACGGAAACCGGTGAGGATCGAGTCGAGCACGATGAGCACGATCACGACGAGCCACAGCAGCAGCGCGATGCTCTGGAGCGCGCCCACCTGCACCACGCTCAGCACGAGGATGACCACGGCCATCGGCAGGAAGAACTCCGCCACGTTGAACCGCGCGTCGATGAAGTCGCGGGCGAACTTGCGCACCGGGCCCTTGTCCCGCGCGGGCAGGTACCGCTCGTCCCCGCCGGCCAGTGCCTGGCGCTGCCTCTCCAGCGCCGAGCGGCGCTCCTCGCGCTGACGCCTGGCGGCGTCCTTGCGGGTGAGCGACGTGTTGGCGACGCTGCGGCGCTGGGACTGGGCCTCACTGCGCTTGGGCGTGGGCCGGCCCTTGGGGGCCTGCGGGTCGCGGGGCTGCTTGGAGTCGGTCAGCTGCGCCTTGTCGGCGACGGCGGCCTTCTCTTCCTTGGTGGCACGGCTACGGAACACAAAACCCAAGGGTAAGGGGTGTCCGGGGTTGGACCCCAGCCCCCTGGGGAACGATCCGGCAACACCAGTCGTCATCAAGGGGGACAGAGGGGACGTCCGGTGACGGGTCGCTCACCCTGAAGGTCACCTACTCCTTACGCCGGAGCAAGGGAATCGTCAGTCGTCCTTGGGGATGAGCGCATCCGTCCCGGAACAGTGCGTCAATGGATGCAGGGCCCGTACTGTGGGTTCTGTCGCAGAGCTGGAGCTGGAAGTCCGTCAGAAGGGGGCGCGCGAAGCCCATGAGCGGTGTCATGAAGCGTATGGGGATGATCTTCCGCGCGAAGGCGAACAAGGCCCTTGACCGGGCCGAGGACCCGCGCGAAACCCTCGATTACTCGTACCAGAAGCAGCTGGAGCTGCTCCAGAAGGTGCGCCGGGGCGTGGCCGACGTGGCCACCTCCCGCAAGCGCCTGGAACTCCAGCTGAACCAGCTGCAGTCGCAGTCCTCGAAGCTGGAGGACCAGGGCCGCAAGGCGCTCGCGCTCGGCCGTGAGGACCTCGCCCGTGAGGCGCTGTCCCGCCGTGCCGCGCTCCAGCAGCAGGTGACCGACCTGGAGACCCAGCACTCGACGTTGCAGGGCGAGGAGGAGAAGCTCACCCTTGCGGCCCAGCGCCTCCAGGCCAAGGTGGACGCCTTCCGGACCAAGAAGGAGACCATCAAGGCGACCTACACCGCGGCCCAGGCACAGACCCGGATCGGCGAGGCCTTCTCCGGCATCTCGGAGGAGATGGGCGACGTGGGCCTGGCGATTCAGCGGGCCGAGGACAAGACCGCCCAGCTCCAGGCCCGGGCCGGCGCGATCGACGAACTGCTTGCCTCCGGTGCTCTCGACGACCAGTCCGGCATGCACAAGGACGACATCCAGGCCGAGCTGGACCGGCTCTCCGGTGGTACGGATGTAGAGCTGGAACTGCAGCGCATGAAGGCGGAGCTGGCGGGCGGCTCGCCCCAGCAGGCCATCGAGGGCGGCACCGGCCAGTCGCAGTCCCAGCAGCCGCAGGACACTCCACGCTTCGACAAGCAGTAGGGCCCACGCCGAGGAGGGCGACATGATCGTACGGATCATGGGGGAGGGGCAGGTGAGGCTGGCCGACAGCCACCTCGCCGACCTGAACAAGCTGGACGACGAACTGCTGGCCGAGATGGAGAAGGGCGACGGCCCGGGCTTCCGCCGCACCCTCCAGGCCCTCCTCGCCCGCGTCCGGGAACTGGGCGTACCGCTCCCGGACGACTCCCTGGAACCCTCCGAACTGATCCTGCCGTCCTCGGACGCGACCCTGGAGGAGGTCCGGGACCTCCTCAGCGACGACGGACTGATCCCGGGCTGACGGCAGCACCTTTCGACGCCGGTCAGGGCAATCCGGCCCGTCCGGCGCGTGAGGACGAGGCCCAGGGGCTGGTCGCCGCCCTCGGCCGGTGGCCGGTCCTGGGGGCCGTCCTGGTGACGCTCGCCGCCCTGGTGAAGGCGCCGGCCGCCCTGGGGTTCGCCGCGATCGTCGTGCTCCGCGTCCGGGCCGGCGACCGTCCGGCGAGAGCCGTCCTGACGGCCGCTGTCACGGTCACGACCGGGGTCCGGGGTGCAGCCCCCAGGGAGGCGCGCCGGGCGACACGGGCGCCGGGCGCCACGCCGGTGCCTTCCTCCCCCACTGCGACACAACGGACCGGCGGCCGGAAACATCCAGGTGGCCCCCGTTCCGTCCCCGGCAGGGCCCCCGTACTGTTCAAGCGTGAGCCGCCCCCTCGACCGCGCCCGGCACCATCTCAAGGCGCACCCCCTGGCACTGGACGCCGTCCTCGCGGCGGGCGTCCTCGCCTGCATGGTGGCCGGCTCCTTCGTCCAGCCCCATGACAAGGACGCCGTCAGCTGGAGCATCCGGACCCCGGAGCCGCTCAGCCTCGTCCTCATGGCCCTCGCCGCCCTCGCCCTGGTCTTCCGCCGCCGCGCCCCCCTCACCGTCCTCGCCCTCACCGGCACCGCCGCCGTCATCGAGTCCGTCACCGGCGACCCCCGCGCGCCCGTCGCCATGGCCGCCGTGATCGCCCTCTACACGGTCGCCTCCACCACCGACCGCCCCACCACCTGGCGCGTCGGCCTGCTCACCATGACCGTGCTCACCGGCGCCGCGATGCTCGCCGGCCCCCTGCCCTGGTACGCCCAGGAGAACCTCGGCATCTTCGCCTGGACCGGCATCGGCGCCACCGCCGGCGACGCCGTCCGCAGCCGCCGCGCCTTCGTCCAGGCCATCAGGGAGCGCGCCGAGAAGGCCGAGCGCACCCGCGAGGAGGAGGCCCGCCGCAGGGTCGCCGAGGAACGCCTGCGCATCGCCCGCGACCTGCACGACGTCGTCGCCCACCACATCGCCCTGGTCAACGTCCAGGCCGGAGTCGCCGCGCACGTCATGGACAAGCGCCCCGACCAGGCCAAGGAAGCCCTGGCGCACGTCCGTGAGGCCAGCCGCTCCGCCCTGGGAGAACTCCGCGCCACCGTCGGCCTGCTGCGGCAGTCCGGCGACCCCGAGGCCCCCACCGAACCCGCCCCCGGCCTCGCACGCCTCGACGAACTCGTCGGCACCTTCCGCAGCGCGGGCCTGCCCGTCGAGGTCGCCCGCGCCGACCACGGCACCACCCTTCCCGCCGCCGTGGACCTGGCCGCCTACCGGGTCATCCAGGAAGCCCTCACCAATGTGCAGAAGCACGCCGGGGCCCAGGCGAAGGCCGAGGTGAGCGTCGTCCGGGTCGGCCCCGACGTGGAGATCACGGTCCTCGACGACGGTGCCGGCCACGACGACGACCCGGACAACGGCGGCGGCCACGGCCTGCTCGGCATGCGTGAACGCGTCACCGCCCTGCGCGGCACCCTCACCACCGGTCCCCGCTACGGAGGCGGTTTCCGCGTCCATGCGATCCTGCCGGTCAAGACCCGCACCGCCGCGAGGGACCAACCGGGGGAGCCCGTATGACGATCCGTGTCCTGCTCGCCGACGACCAGGCACTGCTGCGCAGCGCCTTCCGGGTGCTCGTCGACTCGGAGCCGGACATGGAGGTGGTCGGCGAGGCCTCCGACGGAGCCGAGGCCGTACGGCTGACCAGGCAGGAGCGTGCCGACGTCGTCCTGATGGACATCCGCATGCCCGGCACGGACGGCCTCGCGGCCACCCGCCTGATCAGCGAGGACCCCTCCCTCGCCCATGTCCGCGTGGTCATCCTGACCACCTTCGAGGTCGACGACTACGTCGTGCAGTCCCTGCGCGCCGGTGCCTCCGGCTTCCTCGGCAAGGGCAGCGAGCCCGAGGAACTCCTCAGCGCCATCCGGGTCGCGGCCGGCGGTGAGGCCCTGCTGTCCCCGGCCGCCACGAAGGGGTTGATCGCCCGCTTCCTCGCCCAGGGCGACGCGGACGACGACGCCCCGGTGCACTCCGAACGCCTCGCCGCGCTCACCGTCCGCGAGCGCGAGGTCCTCGTCCAGGTCGCCGGGGGCCACTCCAACGACGAGATCGCCGAACGCCTGGAGGTCAGCCCGCTCACCGTCAAGACCCACGTCAACCGGGCCATGGCCAAGCTCGGCGCCCGCGACCGGGCCCAGCTCGTGGTGATCGCGTACGAATCGGGGCTGGTCAGGCCGAGGGCGGAGTGAGCCCGAGAGGCCGGGGGAATCGCCGGAAAGGAAATCCGCGCGGCGATGTCGAGAACCCGCGCCCCGCTCCGTCCCCGGGGTGAGAGCGGCCAGAATGGTCGCACCGGCACCAGGAGAGACATCATGGCCAAGTACCTGCTGCTCAAGCACTACCGAGGCGCCCCCGCTCCGGCCAACGACGTGCCCATGGAGCAGTGGACGCCGGAGGAGGTCTCCGCGCACGTGCAGTACATGCGGGACTTCGCGGAGCGCCTGGAGAAGACCGGGGAGTACGTCGACGGACAGGCGCTCGCTCCCGAGGGGACGTGGGTGCGGTACGACGGCGAGGGGCGCCCCCCGGTCACCGACGGGCCGTTCGCCGAGACCAAGGACCTCATCGCCGGCTGGATGGTGATCGACGTCGACAGCTACGAGCGGGCCCTCGAACTGGCCGGGGAACTGTCGGCCGCCCCCGGCGCCGGCGGGAAGCCGATCCACGAGTGGCTGGAGCTGCGCCCGTTCTACGCCGCGTCGCCCACCGCCACGGACGACTGCCATGCCGGTGGATGAGGCGCTGCTCAGACGCCTCACGCCGGGTGTGCTGACCGTCCTCGTCCGCCGCGGAGCAGACTTCGCGGCGGCCGAGGACGCCGTCCAGGACGCGCTCGTCGAGGCCGTCCGGGTCTGGCCGGCCGACCCGCCGCGGGACGCCAAGGGCTGGCTGGTCACCGTGGCCTGGCGCAAGTTCCTCGACGCGGCCCGCTCGGACACCGCCCGCCGTCGGCGGGAGGACCGTGTCGAGGAGGAACCGGGGCCCGGCCCCTCGTCCGCCGTGGACGACACGCTCCAGCTGTACTTCCTGTGCGCCCATCCCTCGCTCACCCCGTCCTCCGCGGTCGCCCTCACCCTGCGCGCCGTCGGCGGGCTCACCACCCGCCAGATCGCCCAGGCGTACCTGGTGCCCGAGGCGACGATGGCCCAGCGCATCAGCCGGGCCAAGCGCACCGTCTCCGGCGTCCGCTTCGACCAGCCCGGTGATGTCGCCACCGTGCTGCGCGTGCTCTACCTGGTCTTCAACGAGGGCTACTCGGGCGACGTCGACCTGGCAGCCGAGGCGATCCGGCTCACCCGGCAGCTCGCCGCTGCCGTCGACCACCCCGAGGTCGCGGGGCTGCTCGCGCTCATGCTGCTCCACCACGCCCGCCGCGCCTCCCGCACCGCCCCCGACGGCAGCCTCGTGCCGCTCGCCGAACAGGACCGCACCCGCTGGGACACCGCGGCCATCGCCGAGGGCGTGCGGATCCTCCAGAGCGCCCTCGCCCGTGACCGGCTGGGCGAGTTCCAGGCCCAGGCCGCCATCGCCGCCCTGCACGCCGACGCCCCCACCGCCGAGGAGACCGACTGGGTCCAGATCGTCGAGTGGTACGACGAACTCGCCGGCCTCACCGACAGCCCCGTCGTCCGCCTCAACCGGGCGGTCGCCGTGGGCGAGGCCGACGGCCCCAGCGCGGGGCTCGCCGCCCTGGCCGCGGTCGAGGACACGCTGCCCCGGCACGCCGCCGCCGCGGCCTACCTCCACGAACGCGCCGGTGATCCGGCGACCGCCGCCCGCCTGTACGCCGAGGCCGCCCGCAAGGCCCCCAACCTCGCCGAACGCGACTACCTGACCCGCCAGGCGGCCCGGCTCAACTCCCGTTCACGGCACTGACGTCACGGCCCGGGATCTTCCCGGGCCGGGGCCGGACACCCCCGTTGCCTATGCTGGGCCCTCGGACTGCCGCACGGGGGAAGGGGATGCGGACGTGCCGCTGCACAAGGACGACCCGAAATCGGTCGGCGGGTACAAGCTGGTCGACCGGCTCGGGGCCGGGGGAATGGGCATCGTCTACCGGGGCCGATCACGCTCCGGGCGCGAGGTCGCGGTCAAGGTCGTGCACGCCCAGTACGCCGAGGACCCCGTCTTCCGCACCCGCTTCCGCCAGGAGATCGAGGCCGTCCGCAAGGTGAGCGGTGCCTTCACCGCCCCGGTCGTGGACGCCGACCCGGACGCGGCACGGCCGTGGATGGCCACCCAGTACGTCCCCGGCCGCTCGCTCGCCGACCGGATCTCCGAGCTCGGCCCGCTGCGGGAGACCGAACTGCGGCGCCTGGCACTGGGGTTGGTGGAGGCCCTGCGGGACATCCACCGGGCCGGTGTCGTGCACCGCGACCTCAAGCCCGCCAACGTCCTGATGGCCGGCGACGGCCCCCGCGTCATCGACTTCGGCATCTCCCGGGCGGCGGAGAACAATTCCCTCACCGAGACCGGCCAGATGATCGGCACCCCGCCCTTCATGTCCCCGGAACAGCTCACCGACGCCCGCACGGTCGGCCCGCCCTCCGACATCTTCGCCCTGGGGGCGCTGCTGGTGTACACCCTCACGGGCCGGGGGCCGTTCGACGCGGACAGCCCCTACCTCACGGCGTACCAGGTGGTCCACGACGAACCCGTCCTGGACGGCGTGGGCGAGGAGCTGCGGGCGGTCCTGAAGCGCTGTCTGGCCAAGGAGGCCGCGGACCGGCCCGGACTGGACGAGGTGGCCCGGGAGTTCGCCCGGGTGCTGCCCGAGGAGGCGGCCGAGGGCCCCCCGACGGTGACCTCGCGCGGCGAGCCGGCGGACCCCTCGGACACCGGGGCCCCCGGCCCGGAGCCGGCCACCTCGCCCGGCCGCCGGCACCGGCTGCGCCCGCTGTGGGCGGTGACCGCGGCGATCGGCGTGCTGGCCGTCGGGCTGACGGCATATCTGCTGAGCGGCCCCGGGCGGGCCGACAGCGACGGCGGGGGCGGCACGGTCCAGGCGGAGGGCGCCGCCGCGCGCGGGACGGAGCTGCCCACCGGCTGGCAGCCCTGGCGGACCACGGTGTACGCCAGTGCCGAGCACGGCCCGAAGAAGGGCATCACCCTCCTGGACGGGGACGACGGCCCGGAGTGCCAGACGTACGAGGGTGCCGTGTACTGCGCGGGCGACGCGGTGATGCCCGTACGCATCGACGGTGCCACCGGACGGGTCGACTGGCGTACCGAGGGGACGCCGTCCCTTCCGATGAAGAGGTCGCACTTCTTCTGGCTCCTCGGTGTCGCGGACGACGTCATGCTGGTCAAGCAGCAGTACCAGCCCGAGGGCGGCGACCTCGTGACCTCGGTCGTCGCCCTCGACACCGGGACGGGGAAACAGCTCTGGCACCGCACGGTGGACCTCGAGTCGACCCATGTGTTCGTCTCCGGCGACCTGGTGCTCGTCCCGGACATCGGCCGCGGATCGCTGACCGCGCGTGCGGTACGTACCGGCGCGCAGCGCTGGACGGCGCCGCTTCCGGCGGGGATGCAGTGCGACCCCGCGCACACGAACGTGGGCCTCTACCTGGAGTGCGTCCCCGGCATGACGGCCGCCAAGGAGATCCTGCTGCTGGGCTTCGACCGCTCCGACGGCTCGGTGCGGCGCCTGAAGGTGCCCCCCCACTCGACCCTCGTCGGCACGTACGACGGCCGCCTGCTCTACCTCGAGGCCGCCGAGGAGGTGCCGGGGCACCTGAGCACCAGTACGAAGGGTCCCTTCGCCCGGATCCGGCTGGTCGACCCGGACACCGGTGCCGCCACGACGACGGAGCTGGCGAAGGACTTCGAGGGCACCGCAACGACGGCGGACGGCACCCTGTGGTTCACCGGCACCTCCGGCCGGGTGACCGCCGTGTCGGTGCGCACCGGCAAGCAGCTGTGGCAGACCCCGACCGCTCTGGAGCAGCCCGGCGGTGTCACCCCCGCCCCCGGCGCCCGCGTGGTCCATCTGTCCAGTGCCGGCGGCCGGGTCGCGGCCCTGGACGCCGACAAGGGCACGCTGCTGTGGGAGACCCTGCCACGCGCCAAGTGGGTGAACTCGCGAAGCGAGCTGCCGCCCCAGGTGCTGCTCGACAAGGGCGCCCTGGTCGTCACCACACCGTCCGGCGACGTCTTCACCCTCGACCCCGCCCACCCCGAGCGGACCTCCGCGTCGGGGTGAGCGGGTACGGGTGCGGTGCTACGGCAGTGCCAGCATCCGCTCCAGGGCCAGCTTGGCGAACGCCTCGGTCTCCTTGTCGACCTCGATCCGGTTGACCAGCTTGCCCTCGGCCAGGGACTCCAGGGTCCAGACCAGGTGGGGCAGGTCGATGCGGTTCATGGTCGAGCAGAAGCAGACCGTCTTGTCGAGGAAGACGATCTCCTTGCCCTCGGGGGCGAAACGGTTCGCGAGGCGCCGTACGAGATTGAGCTCCGTGCCGATGGCCCACTTCGAGCCGGCCGGGGCCGCCTCCAGCGCCTTGATGATGTACTCCGTCGAGCCGACGTAGTCCGCCGCGGCCACGACCTCGTGCTTGCACTCGGGGTGCACCAGCACGTTCACCCCGGGGATGCGGGCGCGGACGTCCTCCACCGACTCCAGCGAGAAGCGGCCGTGCACCGAGCAGTGGCCGCGCCACAGGATCATCTTGGCGTCCCGCAGCTGCTCGGCGGTCAGACCGCCGTTCGGCTTGTGCGGGTTGTAGACGACACAGTCCTCCAGGGACATGCCCATGTCCCGCACCGCGGTGTTGCGGCCGAGGTGCTGGTCGGGAAGGAAGAGGACCTTCTCCCCTTGCTCGAAGGCCCACTCCAGGGCGCGCTTGGCGTTGGACGACGTGCAGATCAGGCCGCCGTGCTTGCCCGTGAACGCCTTGATGTCCGCGGAGGAGTTCATGTACGACACCGGCACGACCTGCTCGGCCACGCCGGCCTCGGTGAGCACGTCCCAGCACTCGGCGACCTGCTCGGCCGTCGCCATGTCGGCCATCGAGCAGCCGGCGGCGAGGTCGGGCAGGACCACCTTCTGGTCGTCGGACGTGAGGATGTCCGCGGACTCGGCCATGAAGTGCACACCGCAGAACACGATGTACTCGGCCTCCGGGCGCGCGGCCGCGTCCCGGGCCAGCTTGAAGGAGTCGCCCGTGACGTCGGCGAACTGGATGACCTCGTCACGCTGGTAGTGGTGGCCGAGGACGAACACCTTGTCGCCGAGCTTCTCCTTGGCCGCGCGGGCGCGCTCGACCAGGTCGGGGTCGGACGGCGAGGGCAGATCGCCGGGACACTCGACGCCCCGCTCGCTCCTCGGGTCGGCCTCGCGGCCGAGCAGCAACAGGGCGAGCGGAGTCGGCTGTACGTCGAGCTCCGTGGTCTGGGCGGTGGTCACGACACGCACCCTTTCTACTTTTCGTCGAACTGACGTTATCTATCATAACCCGGTTCACGTCACTTTGACGATGGTCATTGCGTCGATGTGACGTGAATCCCGAAGAACGGCGGATGAGCCGTTTTCCGCTCCCCGTCGCGTGTGCGAGCATGAAGAAGGCGCCGAAAAACCGGCGTCCGGCCCGGAATGAATCCGCGGCCTTGCCGGTTGCACCAGTCGGCAAGCAGTCTCCGTACAACCCGGGAGAGATGTAGATGTCCGTATCGGACGAGACCGGCACCGTCACCGACGGCATCATCCTGTCCGACGCCGCCGCGGCGAAGGTCAAGGCCCTGCTCGACCAGGAAGGCCGTGACGACCTGGCCCTGCGCGTCGCCGTTCAGCCCGGCGGCTGCTCCGGCCTGCGTTACCAGCTCTTCTTCGACGAGCGTTCGCTCGACGGCGACGTGGTCAAGGACTTCGGCGGCGTCAAGGTCGTCACCGACCGCATGAGCGCCCCGTACCTGGGCGGCGCGTCCATCGACTTCGTGGACACCATCGAGAAGCAGGGCTTCACGATCGACAACCCGAACGCGACCGGCTCCTGCGCCTGCGGCGACTCCTTCAGCTGAGCCCGGAGTTCGCACCGGTCCTGAGCGACAAGAAGGCGGCGGCCCCCTTGACGGGGGCCGCCGCCTTCTCGTGTCCGGGAGCTACCGGGCCCCGGAGGTCTCCGGCAGCCGTGCCCCCGCCTTCTTCAGCGGGATGTCCCGGCCGTCCGAGCCCACGACCGTGCGGTCGCCGAGCGGCTCGTCGAGCGGCACCGTCTTCTGCATCTCCTTGGCGATCATGATGCAGACCTTGTCCGGCCACGGCGTGTAGGTCACCGTGACCTTCACCTCGTCCGCGCTCTCGCTCGCCGCCGCGGCGTAGTCCCCGCACACCCCGCCCGTGAAGCTCACGGTCAGCTCGTCGCCCTCGGCCGTGTAGCCGTCCACCTCGACGTCACGCGTCTTCGGCGCGGAGGTCGGCCGGTCGGAGGGCGCGGTGGGAGAGGCGGACGCGGTCGGCGTCGCGGTCCGCGGAGAGGCCAGGTTTTTCGGGTCCACGGCCGGGTAGGTCACCGTGAAGGCGTCCGCGGCGCCCGTCGCCCGCACCTCGAACAGCCAGGACGGCACGAGCGCCGGCCGGCCGTCCACGAAGTGCGAGGCCAGCCCGAACACCGCCTTCTCCACGGTGAGCGCGCTCCTCGCCCCACTCGCCGTCGACTCCCCGCAGGGCGCCTCCAGCCGGTCCTTCAGCGGTACGGGGCTGGCGCAGCCGCCGATGCCCATGCGGTGGTCGACCACGGGCACCTTGTTCAGCAGGCCCAGCGTCTTCTCGGCACTCAGCACGGGATACGTGTCGCTCTTCACCGGCGCCTTCATCTGGCCGGTGCCGCCGACCACCTCACCCTGCCCGTTCACGGTGACGCCGGTCGCCCAGCCGTACGTGGGCAGTCCGCCCACGACCGGATCGGCGTTCACGATCCGCTGGGCGCCCATGGCCTGGCTCGCGTCCTGCTTCGCGGTGCCCTGGCCCAGCGCCTTCAGCACCGGCGCGGCGGCCTTCTCCGCGACCGCCTCGCTCACCGGACGGCCGCTGGGGGCCCCGCACACGGTGGCGCTCTTGCAGTCGTCGATCACGGGGGAGTAGCGCTGGAAGGTCCACGCGCCCGGCGCCTGCCGGTTCACCTGGAGACTCGGCCCCGAGCCGTCCTTGGCCCCGATCCGCCAGACCTGCCCCTGCGCCACCGGCGTCCCCTCGACCCCGAGTGCCTGGGCCAGCCGCGTCACCTCGTCCTCGGTGACCTGGCCCCGCACTCGGTAGACGGGCGCCGAGCCGGGCCCGTCCGGGAGGCTGCCGTCGACACGGTAGGTCGCGCCGTACGGATTCGGCTCCCCCGGCGCGATCCCGTTGCCCGAGCCACCGCTCACGCCGTAGCCGTCGAGCGCGAGAGGCGGCGGAGTGCCGTCACCGGACGTTCCGGAGGTCGTACCGCCACCGGACCCCCCGGCAGTGCTGGTGGCGAGGTACGCCCCACCGCCACCGACGACCAGCACGGCGGCGGCCACGGCGGCGATGACGACGGGGGAGCGGTGCCGGGCCGCCGGGCGGGGGCCGCCGTCCTCCTCCTGCCGGGGGACCTCGGAGTCGGGGAGCTCGTCGCGCTCGGACGGGGCGTCAGCGGAGGCGGGGGAGGCCGGGGAGTCGTCCGTGTCGGCGTCGGCGACTCCCTGGGCGTGCCCGCCCGAACCTTCCCCGGCGACTTCCTCGGTGTGCCCCTCCGAGCCCTCCTCGGCACCGGAGACCTCGGCACCCCGCTCCTCCGCGGCACTCGCCTCACCGGCGGCTTCACCGGCACCATGCGCTTTTGCGGCGCTCGCGTCCCCGCCGCCGGAGGCCTCGCCGGGGTCGTTGTTGTCGGGTCGCTCGGTGTTCACCGCATCGCTCCTTCTGCTGCGCAACTGTCCCTCGACCCTGACCCGACCCTGTCAAAAAAGTCGGCCGACGGGTCGTATCCCGCATCCCCTTTCCGGGGGACGGCGATGGGACGCAGCGGGGGAGCGCGCGGTTCCCTCGAACGCGCCGACGCACGCGCCGTGACTCGGCCGCGTGGCTCAGTCGCCGTACTCCGACATCGCCTCCAGCAGCCGGGCGGACCCCTCGGGGACCGTCACACCGTGGATGAGGGAGGGAGAGACCGGCAGCGCGACGATCCGGTCGGGAACCGCCCAGTGCGGGGCCATCCGGGCACAGTCGCCCCGCAGCGAGGCGAGGTCCCCGTCCAGGTCGGCCGGGACGGACGCGTACAGCTCAAGGTTCGTCATGACGGAACCGTATGCACGCCGGAGGCTGTGAAGAAAGATCTACTATCGGGTAGTTTTACCTGCTTCATCGCGCCGTCGGTCGCCTCGCAGTACTCCATACGGACCGGATAGCGTTAACCGTCAACACGCCCTCCCGTCTCCCGCCACCACCCTTCCAACGAGCGCTATCGCGCCCCCCTTCATTTCTCTGGAGAGCCTCGCCGTGCGTATCGCAGTCACCGGCTCCATCGCCACCGACCACCTCATGACCTTCCCCGGCCGCTTCGCCGACCAGTTCGTCGCGGACCAGCTGCACACGGTCTCGCTCTCCTTCCTGGTCGACAACCTCGACGTCCGCAGGGGAGGTGTGGGGGCGAACATCGCCTTCGGCATGGGTCAGCTCGGCACCGAGCCGATCCTCGTCGGCGCCGCGGGCTTCGACTTCGACGAGTACCGCGCCTGGCTGGACCGGCACGGCGTCGACACCGCGTCCGTCCGGATCTCCGAGACCCTGCACACCGCCCGCTTCGTGTGCACCACCGACGCCGACCACAACCAGATCGGCTCCTTCTACACGGGCGCGATGAGCGAGGCCCGCCAGATCGAGCTCAAGACGGTCGCCGACCGCGTGGACGGCCTCGACCTCGTCCTCATCGGCGCCGACGACCCCGAGGCGATGCTCCGCCACACCGAGGAGTGCCGGTCCCGGAACATCCCGTTCGCCGCGGACTTCTCCCAGCAGATCGCCCGTATGAACGGCGACGAGATCCGGATCCTGCTGGAAGGCGCCACCTACCTCTTCTCCAACGAGTACGAGAAGGGGCTCATCGAGTCCAAGACGGGCTGGTCCGACGAGGAGATCCTCGCGAAGGTCGGCCACCGGGTCACCACGCTCGGGGCGCAGGGCGTGCGGATCGACCGCGTCGGCGAGGAGCCGATCGTCGTGGGCTGCCCGGAGGAGGAGCGCAAGGCCGACCCCACGGGCGTCGGTGACGCGTTCCGCGCCGGCTTCCTGTCCGGGCTCGCCTGGGGCGTGTCCCTGGAGCGGGCGGCCCAGGTGGGCTGCATGCTGGCCACGCTCGTCATCGAGACCGTGGGGACCCAGGAGTACCGGCTGCGCCGGGGCCACTTCATGGAGCGCTTCACCAAGGCGTACGGCGACGAGGCCGCCGAAGAGGTCCGTACGCACCTCAAGTGACCGGCTAGGAGACCCGGCGGACCACGTAAGCGGAACCCCGGTCCGCCGGCTCCTCGCCCACGTACTCCTGCTCCCGCATCTCGCACCAGGCGGGAATGTCCAGGCGGGCCGCCTCGTCGTCCGACAGGACCCGGACGGTCCCGCCCACCGGCACGTCACCGATCACCTTCGCCAGTTCGATGACCGGGATCGGGCAGCGCTTGCCCAGGGCGTCCACGACGAGGGCGTCCTCGTGGACCGCGGTCGTCGGCGCGGGGGCTCCCAGCTTCTCCCGTACGGCCGCCACCGCCCCCGGCAGCACCTCCAGGAACCGGTCGACCTCCTCGGAGACCGCCCCGAACGGCAACGACACCCGCACATTCCCCTCACTCAGCACGCCCATCGCCTTCAGCACATGGCTCGGCGTCAGCGTGCTGCTCGTGCAGGACGACCCGGAGGAAACGGAGAAACCCGCCCGGTCCAGCTCGTGCAGCAGGGTCTCCCCGTCGACATAGAGACAGGAGAAGGTCACGATCCCCGGCAGCCGCCGCTCCGGATCCCCGACCATCTCGACGTCCGCGACCAGCTCCGGAACCCGTGCCCGGATCCGCGCCGTCAGCTCCCGCAGCCGTGCCGCCTCCTGGGCCGACTCGGCCCGCACCGCCCGCAGCGAGGCCGCCGCCGCGACGATCGCCGGCAGGTTCTCGAAGCCCGGTGCCCGCCCCGACTCCCGCTCGTCGGCCGGTCCTCGGGGCGAGAACCGGACACCTTTCCGGACGGCGAGCAGGCCGACCCCCGACGGGCCACCCCATTTGTGCGCGCTCGCGGTCAGCAGGGACCACTCGCCCTCGACCGGCCCCCACCCGAGCGACTGCGCCGCGTCCACCAGCAACGGCACCCCGGCCTCCCGGCACACCGCGGCCACCGCGGCCACCGGCTGCACGGTCCCCACCTCGTGGTTGGCCGACTGGAGACACGCCAGGGCGGTGTCGGGGCGCAGGGCATCGCCGTAGGACTGCGCACGGACAGCCCCCGTGCGGTCCACGGGCACCTCGGTCATCTCGAACAACTCCGCCGAATGCAGTACCGAGGAGTGTTCGACCGCTGACACGATCAGGTGACGTCCGACCCGCCGACGCCCGCCCATCACCCCGGCGATCCCACTGTGCACGGCCCGCGTCCCGGACGAGGTGAATGTCAGCTCGTCAGGACGACACCCCACGGCTTCGGCGGCAGCCTCCCGGGCGGCGTCCAGCAGCATGCGAGCCCGCCTCCCCTCCCGGTAGAGACGCGAGGGATCGGCCCACCCTTCATCCAATGAGGCCAACAGGGCCTGACGAGCTACGGGATGGAGCGGAGCACTGGAAGCAGCGTCGAAGTAAGACACACGCCAACGCTAACTCCCCAGGGGCGCGGGGCTGTATCCATAGCGGCTCCGCCGCGGGGCGCGACCAGCCACAACGCACCTGCGGCCGCCAAACCAGCGAACCCCCGACCCAGTAGGCCCCCCTCCCGCTGAACCCCCGGAGGGCGTCGGCTAGGGTTTGGTCCGCATAAACATCCAAACCCCTGCCCGACGCAGGGCGGCGACCGACCACCGAAGCAGGCAGGCCGCAGCCAACCGCGCGGGCGAGACTCTCGGGAAGGCGCTACGTGAGTCCCAACGGCTCCGACCGCTCGCCGCGGCGCCCGATGCGGCGGAAGCTGCTGCAGGCAATGACCGCGGGCCTGGTCCTGGCGACCGCCACCGGTTGCACATACAAGGACTTCCCCCGCCTTGGTATGCCCACCCCGACCACGGAAGAGGCTCCGCGGATCCTCTCCCTGTGGCAGGGCTCCTGGGCTGCCGCGCTCGCCGTCGGCGTGCTGGTGTGGGGTCTGATCATCTGGAGCGCCATCTTCCACCGGCGCAGCCGCACCAAGGTCGAGGTACCTCCGCAGACCCGGTACAACATGCCCATCGAGGCGCTGTACACGGTGGTTCCGCTCGTCATCGTCTCGGTCCTCTTCTACTTCACGGCCCGCGACGAGTCGAAGCTGCTCAGCCTCAAGAAGCAGCCCGACGTCACCATCAACGTCGTCGGCTACCAGTGGAGCTGGGCCTTCAACTACGTCGCGCCCGTCGCGGGTTCCACGGGCGACGCGAAGACGGACAAGAACCTGGACGCGATTCCGACCCGGTTCAAGGACGACTTCCCGGCGAACGCGGGCGGTGTCTACGACTTCGGGACGCCGGCCACGCGGAACCCGCAGACCGGCAACCCCGGCCCGACCCTCTGGCTCCCCAAGGGCAAGACGGTCCGCTTCGTCCTCACCTCGCGTGACGTCATCCACTCCTTCTGGGTGGTGCCGTTCCTGATGAAGCAGGACGTCATCCCGGGCCACACCAACGCCTTCGAGGTGACCCCCAACAAGGAGGGCACCTTCCTCGGCAAGTGCGCCGAGCTCTGCGGCGTCGACCACTCCCGGATGCTGTTCAACGTGAAGGTCGTCTCCCCCGAGCGCTACGAGCAGCACCTCAAGGACCTCGCGAAGAAGGGGCAGACCGGTTACGTTCCCGCGGGCATCGAGCAGACCGCCCATGAGAAGGACCGGGAGACGACGAACCTGTGAGCATCCTCAACGAACCCCAGGGTGCCGCGGCAGCAGGGTCCCACTACACGGACGAGCTGCCGGTCCGGCGCCAGAACCGCGGCAGTGTGGTCATCAAGTGGCTCACCACCACTGACCACAAGACGATCGGGACGCTGTACCTGGTCACGTCGTTCGCGTTCTTCCTGATCGGCGGCGTGATGGCGCTCTTCATGCGCGCCGAGCTGGCCCGGCCGGGTCTGCAGATCATGTCGAACGAGCAGTTCAACCAGGCGTTCACGATGCACGGCACGATCATGCTGCTGATGTTCGCGACGCCGCTGTTCGCCGGCTTCACCAACTGGATCATGCCGCTGCAGATCGGCGCGCCCGACGTGGCGTTCCCGCGGCTGAACATGTTCGCCTACTGGCTCTACCTGTTCGGCTCGACGATCGCGGTGGGCGGCTTCCTGACCCCGCAGGGCGCGGCCGACTTCGGCTGGTTCGCCTACTCCCCGCTGTCGGACGCGGTCCGCAGCCCGGGCGTCGGCGCCGACCTGTGGATCATGGGTCTGGCCTTCTCCGGCTTCGGCACGATCCTCGGTGCGGTCAACTTCATCACCACGATCATCTGCATGCGCGCGCCCGGCATGACGATGTTCCGTATGCCGATCTTCGTGTGGAACGTGCTGCTGACCGCGGTGCTGGTCCTGCTCGCCTTCCCCGTCCTCGCCGCCGCGCTGTTCGCGCTGGAGGCGGATCGGAAGTTCGGGGCACACATCTTCGACGCGGCCAACGGCGGAGCGTTGCTCTGGCAGCACCTCTTCTGGTTCTTCGGCCACCCAGAGGTGTACATCATCGCCCTGCCGTTCTTCGGCATCATCTCCGAGGTCATCCCGGTCTTCTCCCGCAAGCCGATGTTCGGCTACATGGGTCTGATCGCGGCGACCATCGCGATCGCGGGTCTGTCCGTGACGGTGTGGGCCCACCACATGTACGTCACCGGCGGTGTGCTCCTGCCGTTCTTCTCCTTCATGACGTTCCTCATCGCCGTACCGACGGGCGTGAAGTTCTTCAACTGGATCGGAACGATGTGGAAGGGGTCCCTGAGTTTCGAGACCCCGATGCTCTGGGCCACCGGCTTCCTGATCACCTTCACCTTCGGTGGTCTGACCGGTGTCATCCTGGCCTCGCCCCCGATGGACTTCCACGTCTCGGACTCGTACTTCGTGGTGGCGCACTTCCACTACGTGGTGTTCGGCACCGTCGTCTTCGCGATGTTCTCCGGCTTCCACTTCTGGTGGCCGAAGTTCACCGGCAAGATGCTCGACGAGCGCCTCGGCAAGATCACGTTCTGGACGCTGTTCATCGGCTTCCACGGCACCTTCCTGGTCCAGCACTGGCTGGGCGCCGAGGGCATGCCGCGTCGTTACGCCGACTACCTGGCGGCCGACGGCTTCACCGCCCTGAACACGATCTCCACGATCAGCTCGTTCGTGCTCGGCCTGTCGATCCTGCCGTTCCTCTACAACGTGTGGAAGACGGCCAAGTACGGCAAGCCGGTCGGCGTCGACGACCCGTGGGGCTACGGCCGCTCGCTCGAGTGGGCGACCTCCTGCCCGCCGCCGCGCCACAACTTCCTCACCCTGCCGCGGATCCGCAGCGAATCCCCGGCGTTCGACCTGCACCACCCGGAGATCGCCGCGCTCGACCAGCTCGAGAACGCCGGTCACGGTGAGAAGGCTCTGGCCGGCAACGGCGGCAAGGAGGCCGGGAAGTGAAGATCCAGGGACGGATGTTCTTCTGGCTGAGCATCTTCATCCTCGCCATGGCGATCGTCTATGGCGTGTGGTCGAAGGAGCCGGCCGGTACCACCGCGCTCTTCCTGGCCTTCGGCCTGTCCATCATGATCGGCTTCTACCTGGGCTTCACGGCCAAGCGGGTGGACGCCGGCGCGCAGGACAACAAGGAGGCCGACGTCGCGGACGACGCCGGCGAGGTCGGGTTCTTCAGCCCGCACAGCTGGCAGCCGCTCGCGCTCGGCTTCGGCGGCGCCCTCGCCTTCCTGTCGGTCGCGATCGGCTGGTGGCTGCTGTACTTCTCGCTGCCGGTGATCCTGGTCGGCCTCTACGGCTGGGTCTTCGAGTACTACCGCGGTGAGAACCGCACGCAGTAGCACGAACCGAGCTCACCAGGAGCCCGGACACTCCGTCAGGAGCGTCCGGGCTCCTGCGTTTGCCGCAATCGGGATCCCTCGTACGAGTCACCCGGCGTGCCGTTCTTGACGTGCGTTCCTAGCGTGAAGTCATGAACCACGCACCGCGTACCCGCACCGTCGTCGGCTGCACGCTGCTGGTGATCGCCCTCGGCGCGAGCGCCGCCGCCTGCGGGTCCGACGGGAACCCGCTGGCAGCCACGCCGTACGACGCCGCGGACCAGATCGCCTTCAACGCGCCCACGGGCGACGGCAAGAAGGCCGACCCCGACAAGCCGCTCGAGGTCACCGCCGATGACGACGACGGCCGCATCACCGACGTCACCGCCACGGACGCCACGGGCCGCCGTGTGGCGGGCGAACTCTCCGCCGACGGCACCCGCTGGCGCAGCACCTCCCCGCTGGCCGCGAACGCCCACTACACGGTCCGGGTGAGCACCGAGGACGAGGACGGCGCCCCGGGCCGCAAGGTCCTGGACTTCGACACCAGCAGACCGCTCGGCAAGAAGCGCCTGAACGTCACCTTCGGTCCCAAGTCGGGCACGTACGGCGTCGGCCAGCCCATCACCGCCAAGCTGGACAGACCCGTCAAGGACAAGGCCCAGCGGGCCGTCGTCGAGCGCGCCCTCAGGGTGGAGTCCGCGCCCGCCGCACCGGGCGCCTGGCACTGGGTGGACGACAAGGAGCTCCACTACCGGCCCAGGGAGTACTGGCCCGCCCACGCCACCATCCGGGTCCGCAGCGACCTGGAGGGCATCAAGATCGGCGACCGGCTCTGGGGCGGCAAGGGCAAGGCCCTGAAGCTGACCACCGGCGACCGGGTGATCGCGGTGACGGACGCCTCGTCACACTCGATGAAGGTCTACAAGAACGGCGAGGTCATCAAGGAGCTCCCGGTCACCACGGGCAAGCCCGGCTTCGACACGCGCAACGGCGTCAAGGTCGTACTGGGCAAGGAGTACTTCGTACGTATGCGCGGCACCAGCATCGGGATCGCCGAAGGCTCCTCGGAGTCGTACGACCTCCCCGTGTACTACGCCACCCGCGTCACCTGGAGCGGCGAGTACGTGCACGCCGCCCCCTGGTCGGTCGGCTCCCAGGGCTACGCCAACGTCAGCCACGGCTGCACCGGCATGAGCACCTCGAACGCCGAGTGGTTCTTCGACACCGTCCGCGAGGGCGACGTCGTCCAGGTCGTCAACTCCGAGGGCGACACGATGGAGCCCTTCGGCAACGGCTTCGGCGACTGGAACGTGGACTGGAAGAAGTGGCGCGAGGGCAGCGCGTTGTTCAAGGGCACACCGGACGCTCCCAGTGCGGACCAGACGGCAAGGCTGCGACCGGAAAGTGTTTAGAGACACGCCAGGGGAGCCCACCTGGGGGCGCGGGGAACTGCGCGACCAGCCACAAGGGGCCCGAAGCCGCCGATGAACCGACGCCCCCGTGCTCCTAGGCGCTCAAGGCCTTCCGGTCCCGCAGCAGAGAAGCCAGCGCCGAGGCGAACTCCACCGGATCCACCGGATGGGTCACCGCCCCCTCCGCCCGGCTCCACGTGGCCAGCCACGCGTCCTGCGGCCGCCCGATCAGCAACAGCACCGGCGGGCAGTCGAACACCTCGTCCTTGATCTGCCGGCACAGGCCCATGCCCCCCATCGGCACGGCCTCCCCGTCCAGGACACAGACGTCGATCCCGCCCTTGTCCAGCTCCTTCAGCACCGCCGCGGGCGTGGCGCACTCCAGGAACTCGACCAACGGAACGTCCGGGGCCGGTCGCCGTCCGGCGGCGAGCCGCACCTGCTCGCGGGTGTTGGAATCGTCGCTGTAGACCAGCACCGTGGCGGTCGGCTGCATTGTTCCTCCGTGACGTCAGCGTCGTAAGGACAGGCCCGTTGGGCCGGATGCTACTCCCTTGAACACCACGTCAACACCGGTACGGACCAGCAAGACACTCCGAACGGCACCCCCCGGGGTGAGGGCGGGATAAGCGACCGACATAATGTCGGTCGTGGCGACAGCAACGACAGAGACAACCGGGCACGCGCACCCGTCGGTCAACCGACCGAACCTCACCAGCGTCGGAACCATCATCTGGCTGAGTTCCGAGCTGATGTTCTTCGCGGCCCTCTTCGCGATGTACTTCACCCTGCGATCGGTGACGGGTCCTGATCACTGGAAGGAAATGGCGCACGCCCTGAACTTCCCGTTCTCGGCGACCAACACCACGATCCTGGTGCTCTCCTCCCTCACCTGCCAGCTCGGCGTCTTCGCCGCCGAGCGCGGTGACGTGAAGAAGCTCCGGGGCTGGTTCATCATCACCTTCATCATGGGCGCGATCTTCATCGGCGGTCAGATCTACGAGTACACGGAGCTGGTGAAGAAGGACGGGCTCTCGCTCTCCTCCGACCCGTACGGCTCGGTGTTCTACCTGACCACCGGCTTCCACGGCATGCACGTGACGGGCGGCCTCATCGCGTTCCTGTTCGTTCTCGGGCGTACCTACGCGGCCAAGAGGTTCACCCACGAGCAGGCGACCGCGGCCATCGTCGTGTCCTACTACTGGCACTTCGTCGACGTGGTCTGGATCGGCCTCTTCGCCACGATCTACATGATCAAGTAGCCGGGCCCGCTCCCGACATCGCAAGCATCGACGCAGAAGATCCTGACACCGGGGTAATCCGTGAAAAAGCTCTCCGCACGACGACGCCACCCGCTGGCGGCGCTCGTCGTCCTACTCCTCGCGCTGGCATGCACCGGGGGGCTGTACGCCGTGTTCGCCCCCGCGGACAAGGCGAAGGCAGATGAAACCGCCCAGTCCCTGGCCATCGACGAGGGCAAGAAGCTCTTCGCCGTAGGCTGTGCCAGCTGCCACGGCACCGGCGGTCAGGGGTCCTCCGACGGTCCGAGCCTCGTGGGCGTGGGCGCCGCGGCCGTCGACTTCCAGGTCGGCACCGGCCGTATGCCGGCCCAGCAGCCTGGTGCGCAGGTTCCGCGCAAGAAGGTCATCTACACGCAGGCCGAGATCGACCAGCTGGCCGCGTACATCTCCTCGCTGGGCGCGGGTCCGAACATCCCGACCGAGGCGCAGTACGGCCCCGACGGTGCCGACATCGCCAAGGGCGGCGAGCTGTTCCGTGACAACTGCACCCAGTGCCACAACTTCACCGGCAAGGGTGGCGCGCTGACGCACGGCAAGTTCGCGCCGAGCCTCGAGGGCGTCGACCCGAAGCACATCTACGAGGCCATGCAGACCGGCCCGCAGAACATGCCGTCGTTCCCCGACACCACGCTGTCGGAGCAGAACAAGAAGGACATCATCGCGTACCTGAACGCGGTCAACGGCGACGACACCGTGAGCCCCGGCGGCCTTGAGCTGGGCGGTCTCGGCCCGGTCTCCGAAGGCCTGTTCGCCTGGATCTTCGGCCTCGGCGCGCTGATCGCGGTCGCCGTCTGGGTCGCCGCTCGGACCGCAAAGGCCAAGAAGTCATGAGTAGCCAAGACATTCCAGAAGAGAACCTGCCCGCAGAGCAGGACGCGCACGGCGCGGTCGGTGTCGCGGACGAGAAGAACCCGTTCGCGGACCCCGGCCTGCCGCCCCACGAGCACCGGGTGCAGGACATCGACGAGCGGGCCGCCAAGCGGTCCGAGCGCACGGTGGCCATGCTCTTCACAGTCTCGATGCTGTCGACGATCGGGTTCATCGCCTCGTACGTGGCCATCCCCCACGACAAGTCGATCTACGTCTTCCCGATCGGCCACATCAACGCGCTGAACTTCGCGCTGGGCCTGACCCTCGGTCTCGCCCTCTTCGCGATCGGCGCGGGCGCGGTCCACTGGGCCCGCACCCTGATGTCCGACGAGGAGATCGCCGACGAGCGTCACCCGATCGAGGCGTCCCCCGAGGTCCGCGCGAAGGTCCACGCGGACTTCAAGCAGGGTGCCAAGGAGTCGGCGCTCGGCCGTCGCAAGCTGATCCGCAACACGATGTTCGGCGCGCTGGCCCTGTTCCCGCTCTCCGGCGTCATGCTGCTGCGCGACCTCGGTCCGCTGCCCGGCACCAAGCTCCGCCACACCATGTGGCGCAAGGGCCTCCAGCTCGTCAACATGAACACCAACGAGCCGCTGCGCCCCTCCGACGTCCAGGTCGGCTCGCTGACCTTCGCCAAGCCCGAGGGCCTGGAGGAGCACGACGAGGAGTTCCAGACCGAGATCGCCAAGGCCGCCCTGATGATCGTCCGCATCCAGCCGGACAACATCAAGGACAAGCGCGAGCTCGAGTGGTCGTACGAGGGAATCGTCGCGTACTCGAAGATCTGCACCCACGTCGGTTGCCCGATCTCCCTGTACGAGCAGCAGACGCACCACGTGCTCTGCCCCTGCCACCAGTCCACCTTCGACCTCTCCGACGGTGCCCGGGTGATCTTCGGCCCCGCCGGTCACGCCCTGCCGCAGCTGCGCATCGGCGTGAACGACCAGGGTTACCTCGAAGCGCTCGGCGACTTCGAGGAGCCCGTCGGTCCTGCATTCTGGGAGCGCGGATGAGCACTACAGAGTCCACCGGATCCCGCTCACGCGGGAAGGCACCGGCCGGCGAGCGCGTCGCCGACTGGGCCGACGGCCGGCTGGGGATCTACTCCCTGGCCAAGGCCAACATGCGCAAGATCTTCCCCGACCACTGGTCGTTCATGCTGGGTGAGGTCTGCCTCTACAGCTTCATCATCATCATCCTCACGGGTGTGTACCTGACGCTGTTCTTCCACCCGTCGATGAACGAGGTGGAGTACCACGGCAGCTACGTCCCGCTGCAGGGACAGCTGATGTCCGAGGCGTTCAACTCGACCATGCACATCTCCTTCGATGTGCGCGGTGGTCTGCTGATCCGGCAGATCCACCACTGGGCGGCGCTGATCTTCCTCGCCGGCATGTTCGTGCACATGATGCGTGTGTTCTTCACGGGCGCGTTCCGCAAGCCGCGTGAGGTCAACTGGCTGTTCGGCTTCCTGCTGTTCGTCCTCGGCATGTTCACCGGCTTCACCGGTTACTCGCTCCCGGACGACCTGCTCTCCGGCACCGGTGTCCGCTTCATGGAGGGCGCGGTCCTGTCCGTGCCGATCGTCGGCACGTACCTGTCGTTCTTCCTGTTCGGCGGCGAGTTCCCGGGCGGCGACTTCGTGGCCCGCTTCTACTCGATCCACGTCCTGCTGCTGCCGGGCATCATGCTCGGCCTCGTGGTGGCGCACCTGATCCTGGTCTTCTACCACAAGCACACGCAGTTCGCGGGCCCCGGCAAGACCAACAACAACGTCGTCGGCATGCCGCTGCTGCCGGTCTACATGGCCAAGGCCGGAGGCTTCTTCTTCCTGGTCTTCGGTGTCATCGCGGTCATCGCGGCGATCGCCTCCATCAACCCGATCTGGGCCATGGGTCCCTACCGTCCCGACCAGGTGTCCACGGGCGCCCAGCCGGACTGGTACATGGGCTTCTCCGAGGGCCTGATCCGTGTCATGCCGGGCTGGGAGATCAACTTCTGGGGTCACACGCTCGTCCTGGGCGTCTTCATCCCGCTGGTGATCTTCCCGCTGGTCCTGGTCGCGATCGCGGTCTACCCGTTCATCGAGTCCTGGGTCACCGGCGACAAGCGCGAGCACCACATCCTGGACCGCCCGCGCAACGCCCCGACGCGTACGGCCTTCGGTGTCGCGTGGATCACCTGGTACTTCGTCCTGCTGATCGGTGGTGGAAACGACCTCTGGGCCACCCACTTCCACCTGTCGATCAACGCCATCACCTGGTTCGTGCGGGTCGCGTTCTTCGTCGCCCCGGTCCTGGCGTTCGTCGTCACCAAGCGGATCTGCCTCGGCCTCCAGCGCCGCGACAAGGACAAGGTGCTGCACGGCCGCGAGTCCGGCATCATCAAGCGCCTGCCGCACGGTGAGTTCATCGAGGTGCACGAGCCGCTCAGCCAGGAGCAGCTGCACACGCTCACGGCGCACGAGCAGTACAAGCCGGCCGCGATCGGCGCCACGGTCGACGAGAACGGCGTCGAGCGCAAGGTCAAGGGCTCCGAGAAGCTGCGCGCCAAGCTGAGCGAGGCGTACTACGGCGAGGAGTCCCAGATCGCCAAGCCGACCGTCGAGGAGTACAAGGAGATCACGAGCGGCCACGGCCACCACTGATCCCCGCTTGTCGCTGCGCTCGCCACGGCGCGGTGGAGGGGCCCCGTCCGAACACCGGACGGGGCCCTTTGCCGTGCGGGTTCGGCTGCGGGTCGGTGGGGGCGGGCGCTCTTGCGCAGTTCCCCGCGCCCCTGAGATGCCTGCGGCGGCCCGTTGCGGTCTGTGGGCTGGATAGGGTGTGGGCACGGTTTTCTACGACATCTGGAGCGGCCCCATGAGCGCTGTGACCCCCGCTGGAGGCGACACCGCGGCGGGCCGTTCCTGGCCCGAGGTACTGAACGCCCTGCTGTACGGCCGTGACCAGAGCGCCGACGCCACGGCGTGGGCGATGGACCGGATCATGCAGGGCGAGGCGACCGACGCGCAGATCGCCGGCTTCGTGGTCGCCCTGAGGGCCAAGGGCGAGACGGTCGAGGAGATCAACGGGCTCGTGCGGACGATGTACGCGCACGCCAACGTGATCGAGGTCCCCGGGCGGACGGTGGACATCGTCGGCACCGGTGGTGACGGCGCCAAGACCGTCAACATCTCCACCATGTCGGCGATCGTCGTGGCCGGCACCGGTGCCACGGTGGTCAAGCACGGCAACCGGGCCGCCTCCTCCGCGTCCGGCGCCTCGGACGTCCTGGAGAAGCTCGGCGTCAACCTGGAGCTGACCCCGCGGCGGGTGGCCGAGGTGGCCGAGGAGGCCGGGATCACGTTCTGCTTCGCCATCAAGTTCCATCCGGCGCTGCGCCACGCGGGCGCCGCCCGCGGCCAGTTGGGCATCCGCACGGTGTTCAACATCCTCGGGCCGCTGACCAACCCCGCCCGGGTGCGCGCCCAGGCGGTCGGGGTCGCGGACCCGCGCATGGCACCGGTCGTCGCCGGCGTCTTCGCCGAGCGCGGCCACTCCTCCCTGGTCTTCCGCGGTGACGACGGCCTCGACGAGCTGACCACCACGTCGACCT
Organism: Streptomyces sp. SAI-135; assembly: GCF_029893805.1. NCBI lineage: Bacteria > Bacillati > Actinomycetota > Actinomycetes > Kitasatosporales > Streptomycetaceae > Streptomyces > Streptomyces sp. SAI-135. The sequence continues at coordinate 2,725,109 of NZ_JARXYP010000002.1, read as the reverse complement.
CCCGGGTCTGGGTCGTCCGCGACGGCAAGGTCGCCGAGGAGAGCTTCGACCCCCGGGACGTCGGCATCGACCTGGTGCCGGTGGAGGCCCTGCGGGGCGGTGACCCGGCGTACAACGCGGAGGTCGCCCGCCACCTGCTGGACGGCGAGAAGGGCCCGGTCCGCGACGCCGTACTCCTGAACTCGGCGGCCGCGCTGGTGGCCCTGGACCCGGGGACGGGGACGCTGGCCGAGCAGCTGCGGGCCGGGATGGACAAGGCCGCGGAGGCGATCGACTCGGGCGCGGCGAAGCGGACGCTGGAGCGCTGGGTGGCCGCGAGCAACGCGTAGCGTCCTGCGGGGTGTCGTCCCGCGATCCGGACACGGGTTGCGGGACGACGATCACCTCGCGTAGGTTTTTCGACCAGGTCATGAGTGACAGTCATGAGGCCCCGGCCGACTGTCCGGCAACCCTCCGTCCGTGGCGGGGTGCCCCGGGTGAAGACCAGGCCGTAGGCAGCGAGGTCTGCGGCAAGCGCGGATCCCTCACGAACCAGGGATCCTGGTCGTTCGAGGAGTCTTCCGTGAGCCAGCGAATGCGATAGGGCCGCCGAGCCCCGCCTCCGCGCACCCCTCTCACCTTTACTTTCACGGGAGTTCCCCATGTCCGTCTCCACCGCTGCCTCCGCCCCGACCATTTGTGCCCCGCTGCCCGTTCTGGGCCGGGATGTCACCGTCCCGCTCGTCACCGGCGGCGAGGTCACCTACGCGGCGCTCGACTACGCGGCCAGCGCACCGGCCCTCCAGCGGGTCTGGGACGACGTGGCCGCGTACGCCCCCTACTACGGCAGCGTGCACCGCGGCGCCGGCTACCTCTCGCAGCTGTCGACCGACCTGTTCGAGAACGCCCGCAGGACCGTCACCGAATTCCTCGACTGCCGCGACGACGACCAGCTGGTCTTCACCCGCTCGACCACCGACTCGCTCAACCTCCTCGCCGCCGCCCTCCCCGCGGACTGCCAGGTCTTCGTCTTCGAGACCGAGCACCACGCGAGCCTGCTGCCCTGGAAGGACGCCCAGGTCAGCTACCTCGACGCCCCGCGCACCCCGCGGCAGGCCGTCGAGACCCTGGAGACGGCCCTCGCCGCCCGTACTGCATCCGTTCAAGAGGGCCACGGCCCGGCCCTGGTGTGCGTGACCGGCGCCTCCAACGTCACCGGTGAGCTGTGGCCGGTCCGCGAGCTGGCCGCCGCCGCCCACGCGCACGGCGCGCGGATCGTCCTGGACGCCGCCCAGCTCGCCCCGCACCACCCGGTGAGCGTCCGTGACCTCGACGTCGACTGGGTCGCCTTCTCCGGCCACAAGCTGTACGCCCCCTTCGGCTCCGGTGTCCTGGCCGGCCGCGCCGACTGGCTCCAGGCGGCCGACCCCTACCTCGCGGGCGGCGGCGCCAGCCGCAAGGTCACCCGGCGCGAGGACGGGGGAGTGGACGTGGAGTGGCACGACAGCGCCGCCCGCCACGAGGCCGGCTCCCCGAACGTCATCGGCGCCTACTCCATCGCCTCGGCCTGCAAGGCGCTGACGGAGACCGGTTTCGACAGCCTGGTGGCCCGCGAGCAGCACCTGATCGAGAAGGTGAAGGCCGGCCTCGCCGAGGTCCCGGAGGTCCGCGTCCTGTCCCTCTTCGGTGACGACGCCCCCCGCGTCGGCGTGCTCTCCTTCGTCGTCGAGGGCTGGAACAGCTCCCACTTCGCCGCCGCCCTGTCCGCCGAGTACGGCATCGGCGTCCGCGACGGTCTCTTCTGCGCCCACCCCCTCGTGCGCACCCTCCTCGGCAGCGACCCGCAGTCCCAGGGCGAGTGCGGCGCCCCCGAGGCCGCGCCCGGCGAGAAGTCCCTCAACGCGATCCGGGTGAGCTTCGGCGCCGGCACGCCGGACGAGCACGTGGAGCGGTTCGTGCAGGCCGTGAAGGAACTGGTCGCGGACGGTGCGAAGTGGACGTACCGCACCGAGGACGGGCGCTGCGTCCCGGTCGTCTAGGACGGCGACGGCCGGCACGCGTATACCCTCCCCCTCAGCAGCCGTACGGAAAGCAGGGGGAGCACGGGGTGCAGGAGCTGCGCGAGACGGACCCGCGGACCATCGGGCCCTACGAGGTCCTGGGCAGACTCGGGTCCGGCGGCATGGGCGAGGTGTATCTGGCCGAGGCGCGCGGCGGACTGCGGCTGGCCGTGAAGGTGGTACGGGCCGAACACGCCGAGGACCGCACCTTCCGCGCCCGGTTCCGGCACGAGGTGCGGGCCGCGCAGACGGTCGGCGGGGCGGGCACGTACACCGCGCGGGTCGTGGACGCGGACACCGAGGCCGCGCGGCCCTGGATGGCCACGGAGTTCGTGCGGGGACCCAACCTGCGGGACGCGGTGCTCGACCGGGGACCGCTGCCCGGGGACGCGGTACGGCTGCTGGCGGCCGCGCTCGCCGAGGCGCTCGCCGCGATCCACGCCAAGGGGCTGGTGCACCGGGACCTCAAGCCCTCCAACATCCTGCTCGCGCCGGACGGCCCCCGGGTCATCGACTTCGGGATCGTCCGGGCCCTGGAGGGCACCGCCCTGACCCGGACCGGCGTGGTCGTCGGATCGGTCGGCTATCTCTCGCCCGAGCAGATCCGCAACGGTGCCCAGGTGGTGCCGGCCAGCGACGTCTTCTCCCTGGGTGCGGTCCTCGCTTACGCCTCCGGCGGGAAGGAGCCTTTCGGCGAGGGGCAGGATTCGGTCGTTCTGCTGCGGATCCTGACCGGTGACGTGGACCTGACCGCCGTACCGGAGGAGCAACTGCCCCTGGTGCAGGCTTGTCTGCGGGACGGCCCCGGCGCGCGGCCGACGCCCGCGGAGCTGGTCGCGGCCGCGGGACACACCGCCGCCTCGCTGCGTGAGGGGCTGCGGCCCGGGTGGTACGCGCCCGGAGCCGTGCGGGAGCCCGAGGCCGCCCGGAGCGGCGCGCACTGGGTGCCCGGGCACGACTCGGGGGAGCGGGGCAGCCGGGTCGAGTACGTGGCGCCGGTGACCGTCACGGACGTCCCCGCGGTCGCCCCTGTGACACCCGCCCCCGCCCCGCCGTCCCGGCGCCGGCTGCTGCGGGCCGTGGCGGGCGGCGTCGGAGTCGTGGCCGCCGGAGGCGCGGGCGGATGGCTGTGGCTGCGGGACTCGGCGGACGGACAGGCGACGACCGGGGCGGGGTCCCCGGCGGGCACTCCCGCGACGGGCTGGCAGTACAAGGTCCAGGGACTCGGCGGGCGGCGCGGCCCCTGCGCGGCCGTCTCACCGGACGGCACACGGGTCTACGTCGGCGGCGCGGACGGCGCGCTGCACGCGCTGGACCTGGACGGACGGACCGTGTGGCGGACCGAGCTCGGCGCTGAGGCGATGTCCCCGCTCGCCACCGCCGACGGCGTGTACTGCCTGCTGGAGGACGGCCAGGAGGGCGCTTCCAAGCTGTGCGCGCTCGGCCGGAGCGGCAAGGTCCGCTGGACCAGGACGTTCGCCGCGAACAGCCAGTTCCCGGTCGCCGCGGGCCGCCTGGTCCTGGTGTCCTACGGCGACGGCTCGGACGCGGGCGGGGTGCGGGCCTACGCCCCCGACGGCAGCGTGCGCTGGACCGCCCCGACCGGCGCCGCGCCCACCAGCGAGCCCACCGTGGCGGACGGGGTCGTCTACGTCGGCACCTTCGGCGACCAGGTCCAGGCCCTGGACGCGAAGAGCGGCAAGCGGCTCTGGGCGACGGCGGCGGGCCCCGACACCGGGCGCCCCGCGCTCGTCGGGGACACCCTGGTGGTCGGATCGGGCGGCGAGCGGACACTGCACGGCATCGGCCGCACCGGCAAGCCGCTGTGGCACTCGGCCAACGACAAGGTGTACGGCGGCCGCTACTTCACCTGTGTGCCCTTCGGCGGGCTGGGCGTCACCGCCTCCGACTACGAACTGGTCGCCCTGGACCCCGCCGACGGATCGACGGTGTGGTCCTTCCGCTTCACCGACGAGGGAAACCAGTACAGCGACCCCACCGTCTTCGGCGACACCGTCTACGTGCGCCACGGCTCGACGCTCTACGGCATCGACCGCAGGGGGAAGCGGACCTGGCACCGGCGCGTCGAGGGCGGCGCCTCCATCGGCACCCAGAGTCCGGTCGTCCGGGACGGCCGCGTGTACGCCGCGAACGCCGACGGCATCACGGTCCTCGCGCTCGGCTCCTAGGGCCGGTCCGGGACGATCAGCTGTCGAGGCCGATCGCGAACGCGGCCTCCAGGTCGTGCTGCGAGTAGGTGCGGAAGGCCACGTGGGTGTCCGTCGCCTCGACGCCGGGGATCTTGCTGATGCTGCCGGGGATGACCTCGGCGAGGTCCTCGTGCTGCTTGACCCGGACCATGGCGATCAGGTCGTACGTGCCCGTGACGGAGAAGACCTCGCTCACGGACTCCAGCGCGGCGATCCGCTCCGCGATCTCGGGGATCCGGTCCACGCTGGTCTTGATGAGGACGATCGCGGTGATCACGGCTGGTTCTCTCCCTCGGGGGCCGGGGCTGGGGCGGCCCTCACTCTAGTCGTACGGCCGAAACGCACCCAGGCGAAGACCAGGCCGAGGCCGAAGCCCACCAGATGGGCCAGATAGGCCACCCCGGGGCCGTCGGTCGCCCGGCCCGCGGCGAGCCATTGCAGCGCGGCCCAGAACGGCAGGACGACCCAGGCGGGGAAGCGCAGCGGCAGGAAGAAGAGGAACGGCAGGAGACTGGTCACCCGGGCCCGGGGAAACAGGAAGAGAAGCGCGCCGAGGACCGCCGAGATCGCCCCGGAGGCCCCGACCAGGGACTGCCCGGAGTCGGCGTTGGCGGCCGCGTAGCCCAGCAGGGCGAGGTAGCCGCAGCCGACGTAGAAGAGGAGGAACTGCACCCGGCCCATCCGTTCCTCGGTCATCACCCCGAAGACGTAGAGGAAGAGCATGTTGCCCAGCAGGTGCACCCAGCTCCCGTGCACGAACAGCGCGGTGGCCGGGGTGAGGGCGGCACCGGGTGAGCCCTCGAAGAGTTCGGCGGGGACCACGCCCCAGCGGCGGAAGTACGCCCGCTGGGCGGCCAGGGCCGCGTCCCCGGAGCCGTAGGCCGGGTCGAGACCCGAGGCGGGGCCGATCACGAAGACCAGACAGCACAGGGCGATCAGGCCGTATGTGACCGGAGCCGGCCCCCAGAGCGCGCCGCGTGCTCCACCGAGTGTCACCCTCCAGTTGCGGATCATGAACACAGAGCATGACGTAACGGGACGCAACCGAACAGAGTGCCTCGCCGCCGGACGGGTCCCGTGGACGCCCGAGCGGCGAGTACCCGCCAGGCCGTAGGGTTACGAGCCACACGCACCGGGACGCCGGTGTGTCACTGACAATGGCTAGCAGGAAAGAGCACAGTCACGATGACGGTTCCCCTCCCGACCGCCTCGACGCGGTGGCGCTGCACCCTCTGCGGCAACCTCACGCGCTTCGATGTGACCCGCTCGTCGAAGGTCGTCGAGTACGTCCACCTCGACCTGGCGGGAGAGCCGAAGGTCGAGGAGCGCGAGGTGGTCAGTGAGACCATCGAGTCGGTGCGGTGCCGCTGGTGCAACGCCGTGGACCAGGTGGAGCTCGTGGACAGGCCGGGCGCCGGTTCCTGACAGGGCCGGCCCCGCACAGTGATGGGGTGTGACGGATGGTGGAGACACAAGGCGGGGAGCCGGGCGACGGCGCCGCCGAGGTCCTCGACCGTCCGCTGCCCGACGGCGTGCGGCGCAGGGTCGTGCACATCGTCTCGGAGGGGTTCGGCGGGCTGACCGTCGGCGAACTGCCCGCACAGCTCAGGCAGTACGCGCGCTTCGCGCCGAACCGGCGGGCCAAGTTCGCCGGCAACGCGATGGCGGCCGCGCTGGAGACCGATCCGCTCTTCCGCCAGCGCATCGGGGAGAAGTTCAGAGAGGCCCAGCCGGAACTCTGCGGCGCCCTCGACTCCGGCGCCCCGCCCCCGGCCGCGGACCCGCTCGACGTGGCGGCCGCGGCCTATGTTCTGCGTCCCACCGGCTGGGTCAAGCTGGTCACCGCGGCCGGCGAGGAGGCCCAGCGCGCCGACGCCGAACGGGCCGACGAGGAGAGCCGCGCCGAGCTGGAGCGGCTGCGCGGGGAGCTCACCGCCGCCCGCGAGCAGACGCGCACCGAGACCGAGCGGCTGCGCACCGAGCTGGAGTCCACCAAGAAGGAAGCCGAATCGCTTCACCGCAAGCTGCGTGCGGCACTCAGTGACGTCAAGCGCGGCGAGGCGGCCCTGCGCAAGCTGCAGGGCGAGATGGAGGCCGTGCGCGCCGAGGGCCAGGCCCAGGTGTCCGCCGCCGAGAGCGAGTCCCGGCGCCTGAAGGCCCGCCTCGGGGAGGCGGAGGCCGCGCTGGAGGCCACGCGCAGAGCGGCACGGGAGGGGCGCAGTGTCGAGGACATGCGCGTGCGTCTGCTTCTGGACACCGTTCTGGACGCGGCCCAGGGCCTGCGCCGGGAGCTGGCCCTGCCGCCGGTGTCCGTCAGGCCCGCCGAGACCGTGGACGCGGTCGAACCGGGCCGCATGACCCCGAAGGACATCGCCGCGCGGGCCCTGTCCGAGAACGACCCGGCGATCCTGGACCAGCTTCTCGCCCTGCCCCAGGCGCACTTGGTGGTCGACGGCTACAACGTCACCAAGACCGGCTATCCCCAGATGCCGCTGGAGAAGCAGCGCCTCAGGCTCCTCGGGCAGCTCTCGCAGCTCGCCGCGCAGACCGGGGCGGAGGTGACCTGTGTCTTCGACGGGGCCGAGCTCGCCGCGCCGGTGCTGCTCGCGCCGCCGCGCGGAGTGCGGGTGCTGTTCTCGAAGGCGGGCGTCACCGCCGACGAGTTGATCCGCCAGCTGGTGCGCGCCGAGCCGCCCGGGCGGCCGGTGATCGTCGCCTCGACGGATCGCGAGGTCGCCGACGGCGTCGCCAAGGCGGGGGCGCGGCCGGTGGCTTCTGCGGTGCTTCTGAAGCGGCTGTCCTAAACCTCAAAGTTCGGGGTTTAGTGCCCGAATTGGCGGTATCGTCACGCAACGTAGTGTCAAGCCCGCCTCACTGCACGTGAGTTGTGTGTAAAGAATGCATGGCGTGACAGGATTTTGCTCCTGAGGATTTGAACTGATCACGGGATGGTCACTAGGGTCTGCTCTCGAACCTCCGAGCGGGTGATCACTCAAAAGAAGGAGTTCACCTCCGTGGCGTCCCATCGTCGACCCAAGCAGCCGAGCCGTACGCGCGTGACCGTGCTCACGACCGCAGCCGCTGCCGCCGTGGCCCTCAGTGCCAATGCCGCCAATGCCGCGCCGAGCGAGAAGCCGAGCAAGGACGAGGTCAAGGCGAAGGTCGACGCCCTCTACGAGCAGGCCGAGCAGGCCACCGAGAAGCTCAACGGCGCCAAGGAGAAGCAGGAGAAGCTCCAGAAGGAGATCTCCACCATCCAGGACGACGTGGCCCGCGGCCAGGACGACCTGAACGAGCTGCGCGACTCCATGGGCCTCGCCGCCGCCGCGCAGTACCGCACCGGCACCATCGACTCCTCGCTCCAGCTCTTCCTGTCGTCGAACCCGGACGACTACCTGGACAAGGCCTCCACCGCGGACCAGCTCAGCTCCCAGCAGGTCGAGGCGCTGAAGAAGATCCAGGAGAAGCAGCGCGAGCTGGCCCAGGACCGCGCCGAGGCCTCCGAGAAGCTCAAGGACCTCGCCAGCACCCGCGCCGAACTGGCCAAGCAGAAGAAGGCCGTTCAGGGCAAGCTCGCCGAGGCGCAGAAGCTCCTCAACTCGCTGACGGCCGCCGAGAAGGCCGCCCTCGCCGCCGCCGACGCCCGCGCCAGCCGTTCCGCCAGCTCGCGCGTGGACCTCGGTGACGCCCCCGCGTCCTCCGCCCGGGCCCAGGCCGCCTTCAACGCCGCCCAGACCCAGCTCGGCAAGCCCTACGTCTACGGCGCCACCGGCACCGCCTCCTACGACTGCTCGGGCCTGACCTCCTGGGCCTACGCGCAGGCCGGCATCACCATCCCGCGCACCTCGCAGGCCCAGGCCAACGCCGGCACCCGCATCTACTCCCAGAGCGACCTCAAGGTCGGCGACCTGGTCATCTTCTACGGCGACCTGCACCACGTCGGGCTGTACGCGGGCAACGGCCAGATCATTCACGCCCCGCGCACCGGTACCGTCGTGCGCTACGAGTCGATCAACAACATGCCGTTCCAGTTCGGCGTGCGGATCTGAGCCCTTCGGCGTCTCAAGATCGCCACGACTCGCCCCCCGTTCGGGCGAATCGCGACAACCTCGTCTGACTCCACGCCCCGCCCATGACCTGCGTCTGAGGCGGGGCGTCACTTTGTGCACCCCCTGAGGTCTTTGGCCGGGTCCCGTTCCCGGGGCTACTGTCTGCCGCGTTCTCGTCCGCCAAGGGAAGGAGCGCGGCCTCCGTGGGGTTCCATCGCCGCCTGGTCCAGACGTCCGGGTTCAACCGGGGCGCCGGTGCCGCCCTGTGCGTGCTGTCCGCGGCGGCCGCCGCGCTCGGCGCCGTACCGGCCGCCGCCGCTCCCTCCGACGACACCCGGGCCGAGGTGGACCGCCTCTACGAGCAGGCCGAGCAGGCCACGGACGCCTACAACGAGGCCGACGAGCGCGCCGACTCGCTGCGCGAGGAGGTCAGCACCGCCCAGGACGGAATCGCCCGCCAGCAGGAGCGCATCAACGCCATGCGGGAGAGGCTCGGTTCACTGGCCGGGGCCCAGTACCGCGCGGGCGGCCTCGACCCGTCCCTCGCGCTGCTGTTCTCCGACGACCCGGACGAGTACCTCGACAAGGCGGCCGCTCTGGACCGCATCAACGCCCACCAGGCGGGCGAACTGAAGGACCTCCAGGAGGCCATGCGCGAACTCGCCCAGGAGCGCGGCGAGGCGGCCCGCAAACTCGGCGAACTGGAGAAGAGCCGCAAGGCCGTCGCCGCCCACAAGCGGACCGTCGAGAAGAAGCTCGCCCGGGCGCGTGAGCTGCTCAACTCCCTGCCGTCCGACGAGCGCGCCGCCTACGACCGGGCCTCCCGCTCCGGTCGCTCCGCGATGCCCGACCTCTCGGGGGCCGTGGCGCCCTCGGGCCGGGCGGCCGCCGCCGTGGCCGCCGCCCAGTCCGCGGTCGGCAAGCCGTACGTGTGGGGCGCCAACGGGCCCAACGGCTTCGACTGCTCGGGCCTGATGCAGTGGTCGTACGCCCAGGCCGGCGTCTCCCTGCCGCGTACCTCGCAGGCCCAGCGGCACGCCGGCCGCCAGGTGCCCCTCTCCCAGGCACGGCCCGGCGATCTGGTCACCTACCGCGGCGACGCCAGCCATGTCGGCATGTACGTCGGCAACGGCCAGGTCGTGCACGCCCCGTACCCCGGCGCCCCGGTGCGCTACGACCCGGTGGGCATGATGCCGGGGGCGACGGTCACGCGCCCCTGACCGACGGCCGCGATACCCGTACGATCGGGAAACATGGCTGGTCGACGGCGGGTGCCGAAACACGGTGCGGTGGTGCTGTGCCTGCTGCTCACCTCGCTGGTGGCCTGCGGCGGCCGGCCGACCGCCACGGACGCCGCCGAGGCGGACGTACAGCACGTCCTCGACCTGCGGGCGGCGGCCGTCCTCGACCGTGACGGGGCGGCGGTGGCCGAGACCGGTGCCGCGAGCTGGTTCCAGGACGTCAGCGCGGTGCCGCTGGCCTCGTGGGCCTACAAGGTCACCGGAGTGCACCGCACCGGCGCCACCGCCACCGCGGACGCCGAACTGCGCTACCAGGTCCAGGGTTACGACCAGGCGCCCGTCACCGTCGCCCGCACCCTGGCCCTCTCCCTGGACGCGGCCGGCCGGTGGTACGTGAAGGACGAGAAGCCCGCGAAGAAGGCCCCGCAGCAGCTGTGGGACCAGGGCGAGGTGACCGTCGTCCGCGGCAGGCACAGCATCGTCCTCGGTGTCGGCCAGTCCGGCGAGCGGCTGCACGCCTTCGCCGACCTCGCCGACGACGCCGTGCCCGCCGTGTCCGACGCCTGGGGCCCCGCGTGGTCCCGGCACGTCGTCGTGCTCGTACCGAGGTCCCTGGACGGCATGGCGGGGCTGCTCGGCTCGCCCGCCTCCTCGTACCGCGGGATCGCGGCCGTCACCACCGGCGAGACCGGGGCCCCCGCGCAGGCGCCCGCGGACCGGATCATCGTCAACCCGGACGCCTACGGCCTGCTCGGCAACCTGGGCAGGCAGGTCGTGCTCACCCACGAGACCACCCATGTCGCCACTCGCACCGCCACCACCGCCGCGACCCCGCTGTGGCTGTCGGAGGGGTACGCCGACTGGGTCGGCTACCGGGGCAGCGGGCGCACCCCGGCCGAGGTCGCGCCGGAGCTGGGGGAGGCCGTGTCCGCGGGCCGGGTGCCGAAGGCCCTGCCGTCCGACGCGGACTTCGGCTTCGGCGGCAGCGCGTCCGCCCTCGCGATGTCCTACGAGGGCGGCTGGCTGGCCTGCCGGCTGATCGCGGACCGCTGGGGCGAGGCGAAGCTGGGCGAGTTCTACCGGTCCGTGGGCACACACAGGAAGCGCCCGGGAGCGGTGGAGGAGGCCATGGCGGACGTACTCGGCACCGACCTGGCGTCCTTCACCACCGAGTGGCGTCAGTACCTGCGGGATCAGCTGGCCTGAGCGGACGACTCCGGCGGCTCAGGAGGACGCCGAGGTCTCCCGGGCCGGGGCGGTGGGCTGATCCGGCACCGGGGCCGGCGGGGTCCGCTTCGGGACCGTCGCCCGCCACAGTTCGCGCATGCCGAGGGCGGTGGCGGCGACCAGCAGGCCGTTGCGCACGAGCAGCAGGGTGATGCCGAGGGGGCTGCTGCTCACCACGTCCGCGAACCAGATCGGGAACTCCAGGACCGTCACGAAGCACGCCACCAGCACCAGGAGGGCCGGCACCCCCATCCGGCTGGCCCGGAAGCACAGACAGGCCGCCGCGAGGCCGACCAGCCACACCATGTACTGCGGGCTGATCACCCGGCTGGTGGTGGTGAACATCAGCACCGCCACCAGGGCCGCGTCGGCCGTCGTGTGCGCCTCGAACCGGGAGGCCGTCAGCCGCCACAGCAGCAGCACTCCGAAGGCCATGCCGGTCAGCGTCAGCGCGGCCGTGCTGACGGTGGTCACCCAGGGCCCGAGGAACTCCACCGAGCCGTAGTTCAGCAGCACCTGGCCGTTCCAGCCGTGGTGGCGGGCGATGTGGAAGACCAGCGAGCCCAGCGACTCCACCTCGGTGCCCCGCTCCCGCTGGAAGGTCAGGAAGGCGAAGGCCCCGGGCATCGACACCGAGAACAGTCCGGCCACCACCGCGACCGTCACCGCCGCCGAGGCCCACACGCTGCGCCTGCGGATGCCGACCAGGATCAGCGCCGGCCACACCTTCAGCATGGCCCCGAAGCCCACCAGGGCCCCCGCCACCTTCGGGTGCCGGGCGGCCGCGAGGACCGCGGCGACCGCCACCGCGGTCACCATCACGTCGTAGCGGGAGTAGACGGTCGGGCCGAGCAGGGGTACGCCCGCCACCCACACCCAGGCCCCCCGCAGCCGCCGCCCGTCGCGCAGGCCCGCGTACAGCAGCAGGAGGAGGACGACCAGGTCCGCGGCGAAGGCCATGAGGAAGAAGGCCTGGGTGTACTCCAGGAAGGGCAGCAGCGCGGGGGAGAGGATCGCGAGGGCCGCGGCGGGCGGGTACTGCCAGGTCACGTCCTCCTGCGGGAACGTTCCGGTGCGCAGGACGTCGTACCAGCCCTGGTAGATCACCGACACGTCACTCGTGACGTCCGGGCCCGGGAAGACGTACACCCGGAAGACCCACAGCAGGAGGAGCAGCCTGGTCACGCCCCAGGTCAGCAGCAGTCCGGTCAGGGACCACCGCACGGCCTTCGTCTCCACGTGATCCCCTGCCGTTCTCTTCCGGTCTTGAGGGGAACATGATGTCCCGCTCTCCTGTGAGGGTGCCATAAACGTGGCCGTGCCCGGCTGTGAGCAGCCGGTTCGGTAGGGTCTGCGGCGATGCACAAGACCCTGATCGTGACGAACGACTTCCCGCCCCGCCCGGGTGGCATCCAGGCGTTCCTGCACAACATGGCGCTGCGGCTCGACCCCGAGCGGCTGGTCGTCTACGCCTCCACCTGGAAGCGGAGCCGGGAGGGCGTCCAGGCGACGGCCGCCTTCGACGCCGAGCAGCCCTTCACCGTCGTACGGGACTCCACGACCATGCTGCTGCCGACGCCCGGGGCGACCCGCAGGGCCGTCGGGCTGCTGAGGGAACACGGCTGTACGTCGGTGTGGTTCGGGGCGGCGGCGCCGCTCGGGCTGATGGCGCCCGCGCTCCGCAGGGCCGGGGCCGGGCGGCTGGTGGCGACGACCCACGGACACGAGGCGGGGTGGGCCCAACTGCCCGCCGCTCGGCAGCTGTTGGGCCGTATCGGCGAGTCGACGGACACGATCACCTACCTCGGGGAGTACACGCGGTCGCGGATCGCCGCCGCGCTGACGCCCGAGGCCGCCGGGAGGATGGTGCAGCTGCCGCCGGGGGTCGACGAGAAGACCTTCCATCCCGGGTCGGGCGGGGACGCCGTGCGGGCGCGCCTCGGGCTCACGGACCGGCCGGTGGTCGTGTGCGTCTCGCGGCTCGTGCCGCGCAAGGGACAGGACACCCTCATCCTCGCCATGCCGCGGATCCTGGCCGCGGAGCCGGACGCCGTCCTGCTGATCGTCGGCGGCGGGCCGTACGAGAAGGAGCTGCGCAGGCTCGCCCACGAGACCGGTGTCGCCGGTTCCGTCCGCTTCACCGGGGCGGTGCCCTGGTCGGAGCTGCCCGCGCACTACGGCGCCGGTGACGTGTTCGCGATGCCGTGCCGGACCCGCCGGGGCGGCCTCGACGTCGAGGGGCTCGGGATCGTCTACCTGGAGGCCTCGGCGACCGGGCTCCCGGTGGTCGCGGGTGACTCGGGGGGCGCCCCGGACGCCGTGCTCGACGGCGAGACCGGGTGGGTCGTGCGCGGCGGTTCCCCGGAGGAGGCCGCCGAGCGGATCGTCGTCCTCCTCGGCGACGCGGAACTGCGGAGGCGCATGGGGGAGCGGGGGCGGGAGTGGGTCGAGGAGAAGTGGCGCTGGGACTTGTTGGCGGAAAAGTTGAAGGCATTGCTATAGCCGGAGGCCGATAATCCGCCCATGCTGCGGCCATGACAGCAAAACTGATGCAGCGTCAGCTGACTAGACGTCAGATCCTTGGTATGGCCGCCCTCCAGACGGCGGCCACTCTCGGCTTCACCCGCGTCGGGCTCCAGTCGGCCCGTGCGGACGAGCCCGCCGCGGTCGAGTCCGCGCCCGCCATCGTCGTCGGCTCCGGCTACGGCGCCTCCGTCGCCGCCCTCCGCCTCGGACAGGCGGGCATCCGCACCCTGGTCCTGGAGATGGGCCGGCTGTGGAACACCGCCGGCTCCGACGGCAAGGTCTTCTGCAACACCGCCGACCCCGACCAGCGCTCCATGTGGTTCCGCACCCGCACCGAGGCCCCGCTGGCGACCTTCCTGTGGCTGGACGTCGTCAACAAGGACATCACCCCCTACCCGGGCGTCCTGGACCGCGTCCGCTTCTCCGACATGTCCGTCTTCGTGGGCCGCGGGGTCGGCGGCGGCTCCCTGGTCAACGGCTCGATGGCGGTCACCCCGCTCCAGTCCTACTTCGCCGAGCAGTTCCCGACCGTCGACACCGCGGAGATGTACGGCACGTACTTCCCGCGCGCCCGCGCCATGCTCGGCGTCAACACCATCGACCCGGCCTGGTTCGAGTCGACCGAGTGGTACCGGTTCAGCCGGGTCTCCCGAAAGCACGCCCAGAGGACCGGCCTGAAGACCACCTTCGTGCCCAGCGTCTACGACTTCGGCCACATGCAGCGCGAGGCCGCCGGCACCGCCACCAGGTCGGCCCTCGGACAGGAGGTCATCTACGGCAACAACTTCGGCAAGAAGAGCCTCGACAAGACGTATCTGGCGTCCGCGCTCGGCACCGGCAACGTCACCATCCACACCCTGGAGAAGGTCACCGGCATCAGCCGGGCGAGCGACGGCGGCTGGGTGCTGACCGCCGACCGCATCGACTACACCGGCGCGGTCGTCGAGACCAAGCAGTACGGCTGCACCTATCTGTTCCTCGGCGGCGGCAGCCTCGGAACCAGTGAACTCCTGCTCCGGTCACGGCAGTCGGGCGCCCTCCCGGCGCTGGACGCGAGCGTCGGGGCCGGCTGGGGGCCCAACGGCAACACGATGCTGGGGCGGGCCAACCACCTGTGGGACACCGTCGGGGCCAACCAGTCGACCATGCCGGTCATGGGCATCGACGACTGGGCCAACACCGACAACCCCGTCTTCGCCGAGATCGCGCCTTTGCCCACGGGACTGGAGCACTGGGTCAGCCTGTACCTGGCGATCACCAAGAACCCGCAGCGCGCCAGGTTCTCGTACGGCAGCGGGGGGCTGGGCCTCGACTGGAGCGCGGCGCAGAGCGCGGTCTCCTCCGGCATGGCCAAGAAGCTCTTCGACCGGATCAACGCCGCCAACTCGACCATCTACCGGTACGACCTCTTCGGTTCGCCCAGCAGGGTCTTCGCCGACGACTTCACCTACCACCCGCTGGGCGGCTGCGTGCTGGGCAAGGCCACCGACAACTACGGCCGGGTGAAGGGCTATTCGAAGCTCTACGTCACCGACGGCTCGCTGATCCCCGGCAACATCGGGGTGAACCCGTTCGTCACCATCACCGCGCTCGCCGAACGGACGATGGCGCGGGTCCTCGTGGAGGACACCGCGCCATGACGAGCCGTCAGGAGGCGTACTACTTGGCGTAGATCGCCTCGATCTCGTCCGCATAGTCCTTCGCCACCACATTGCGCTTCAGCTTCAGCGACGGCGTGAGGTGGCCCGTCTCCTCCGTGAACTGGGAGGACAGAATGCGGAACTTCCGCACCGATTCCGCCTTCGACACCGCGGCGTTGCCGTCGTCGACCGCGGCCTGGATCGCCGCGTTCAGGTCCGCGTCCCCGGCCAGCGATGCCGCGGTGGAACCCGCCGGCTTGCCGTGCTCCTCGGCCCAACGGCCCAGGAACTCCTCGTCGATGGTGACCAGCGCGCCCACGAACGGCCGCCCGTCGCCCACCACCATGCACTCCGCGACCAGCGCGTGCGCCCGGATGCGGTCCTCGATCACGGCCGGGGCGACGTTCTTGCCGCCCGCGGTGACGATGATCTCCTTCTTGCGGCCGGTGATCCTGAGGTAGCCGTCCTCGTCGAGGGTGCCGATGTCACCGGTGTGGAACCAGCCGTCGGTCAGCGCCTCGGCCGTGGCGGCCTCGTTGTTCCAGTAGCCCTTGAACAGGTGCTCGCCGTGCAGCAGCACCTCGCCGTCGTCCGCGATCCGGATCACCGAGCCCGGCAGCGGCTGCCCGACGGTGCCGATCTTCGTGCGGTCCCAGGGGTTGAACGCGGTCGCGGCACAGGACTCGGTCAGGCCGTAGCCCTCCAGGACCGTGAAGCCGATGCCGCGGAAGAAGTGCCCGAGCCGCTCGCCCAGCGGGGCGCCGCCGGAGATGGCGTACTCGCCCCGGCCGCCGAGGACCGCGCGCAGCTTGCTGTAGACGAGTTTGTCGAAGGTCTTGTACTTGATCTTCAGGCCGAGCGACGGACCCGACGGGGTGTCCAGGGCCTTGCTGTAGGCGATCGCCGTGTCGGCCGCCTTGTCGAAGATCTTGCCCTTGCCGTCCGCCTGCGCCTTGGCGCGCGCCGAGTTGTAGACCTTCTCGAAGACCCGCGGGACGCCGAGGATCAGCGTCGGCCGGAAGGAGGCCAGTTCGTCGGTGAGCTGCTTGATGTCCGGGACCATGCCCAGCTTGATCGGAGCCATCATCGGCGCGATCTGCACCAGCCGGCCGAAGACGTGCGCGAGCGGCAGGAAGAGCAGCACCGAGCACTCGCCGGTGCGGAACAGCGGGCGCAGCCGCTCCACGATGTTGCCGCACTCCGCGAAGAAGCTGCGGTGGGTGAGCACACAGCCCTTGGGGCGGCCGGTGGTGCCGGAGGTGTAGACGATGGTCGCCGGGTCGTCGGCCTTCGCCAGCGAGCTGCGCTCCTCGACGGCCCCGTCACTGATGTCCTTGCCCGCGCGGCCCAGTTCCTCGATGCCGCCGCCCTCGATCTGCCAGACGTGCTTGAGCGCGGGCAGGTTCTCGCGCACCGACTCGACGGCCGCGCGGTGCGAGTCCAGCTCCACGACACAGGCGGTCGCGCCCGAGTCGGACAGGATCCACTGGATCTGCTCCGGCGAGCTCGTCTCGTACACCGGCACGGTCACCGCGCCCGCGCACCAGATCGCGAAGTCGAGCAGCGTCCACTCGTAGCGGGTGCGGGACATCAGACCGACCCGGTCGCCCGGCTGGACACCGGAGGCGATGAGACCCTTGGCGGCGGCGTGCACCTCGGCCAGGAAGGCCGTCGCCGTCACGTCCTGCCACTGACCGCCCACCTTGCGGGCGATGACGGCGACGTCGGGATGCTGCGCGGCGTTTCTACGGACGATGTCGGTGAGATTGCCGTCCGCAGGGACCTCGTACAAAGCCGGAAGGCTGAACTCGCGCAAGACTGCTGCTCCTAATAGGGCGCCGGCGCCACGACGTTGTGTGATGCGACGGTCGGTCCAAGGCTCGGGCAGGTGCTCAGGGATTCAGTAATTGAATGCTGAGCACGACTGGACTGCCCGGACGTTACCCGCCGGTATGGCTTCTTCGACAGGGGGGTCCGGCGAGATGTTCGCTGCGTCACACGGATTGGGGTTCTTCGCGCACAGTAGTCCACCTGCTTACTGACTGGCCAGTAACCGCAGGCCCGGTCGGCACTGTTCACGTATGCCGCACAGGCCTACTCTTGATCGTCATGGCACCCACACCGGCCGGAAACCGGAAGACACGCGTCCATGTGGTCAGCGACGTGCACGGCAACGCCCGTGACCTGGCCAGAGCCGGCGAGGGTGCCGACGCCCTGATCTGCCTGGGCGACCTGGTTCTGTTCCTCGACTACGCCGACCACTCCCGGGGCATCTTCCCCGACCTGTTCGGGGTGGAGAACGCCGACCGGATCGTGGAACTGCGCACCGCCCGCCGCTTCGAGGAGGCCCGCGAACTCGGCGCCCGGCTGTGGGGCGGCATCGGCGCCGACCGGGGCTCGGTGATCGAGACCGCGGTGCGCAAGCAGTACGCCGAGATGTTCGCCGCGTTCCCGACACCGACGTACGCGACCTACGGCAATGTCGACATGCCGCCGCTGTGGCCGGAGTACGCCGGACCCGGCACGACCGTGCTCGACGGCCAGCGGGCCGAGATCGGCGGCTGGACGTTCGGCTTCGTCGGCGGCGGTCTGCGGACGCCCATGCGGACGCCGTACGAGGTCAGCGACGAGGAGTACGCGGCGAAGATCGAGGCGGTCGGCGAGGTGGACGTGCTGTGCACGCACATCCCGCCGGAGGTGCCGGAACTGGTCTACGACACGGTGGCGCGCCGGTTCGAGCGGGGCAGCCGGGCGCTGCTGGCCGCGATCCGCCGCACCAGACCCCGGTACTCCCTGTTCGGTCACGTTCACCAGCCCCTGGTCCGCCGGATGCGGATCGGCGCCACGGAGTGCGTGAACGTGGGGCACTTCGCCGGGAGCGGGAAGCCGTGGGCGCTGGAATGGTGAGTCCGTCCGCGCGGTAGCCTTCACGCTGCACAGACGTGCGCACCACCCTTCCTCACCGGACCGTATCTGGAGGAGCCACGGCGATGGCGGAACACACCAGTTCGAGCATCACGATCGACGCTGCGCCGGCCGACGTCATGGCCGTGATCGCCGACTTCGCCCGCTACCCGGACTGGACGGGCGAGGTGAAGCAGGCGGAGGTGCTCTCCACGGACGCGTCCGGCCGCGCCGAGCAGGTCCGGCTGGTCATGGACGCGGGCGCGATCAAGGACGACCAGGTCCTCGGCTACACGTGGACCGGCGAGAACGAGGTCTCCTGGACGCTGGTCAAGTCCCAGATGCTGCGACAGCTCGACGGTTCGTACGTGCTGAAGCCGGCGGGGGCGGGGGCGACCGAGGTCACCTACCTGCTGACCGTCGACGTCAAGATCCCGATGCTGGGGATGATCAAGCGCAAGGCGGAGAAGGTCATCATCGACCGGGCGCTGGCGGGGCTGAAGAAGCGGGTCGAGTCGGGGCGATAGGGGTTCGTCGGTTCGCTGTCGGCTGCGGGCCGGTGGGGGCTGATCGCGCAGTTCCCCGCGCCCCTGGGTGGGTGCAGTCGTCGATCGCCCAGCTGCACCCAGCTTCTTGGGGGCGCGGGGAACTGCGCGACCAGCCACGACGCGCCCGCAGCCACAAGACGGCACAGCGAGGCACATCTCCGGCGTCCACTACGGTTCACCCCTATGCGCACCATCCTGATCACCGGCCCCGGCGGCAGCGGCCGCACCACCGTCGCCGCCGCCACCGCGCTCGCCGCCGCCCGCGAGGGCACCCGCACCCTGGTGCTGAGTGCCGACCGCACCGACACCCTCGGCACGATCCTCGGCGTACCGACCGGCGCGACCCCCGCCCAGGTCACCCCGGCCCTCACCGCCTGGCGCCCCGACGCCACCGCCGGATTCCGCGACGACCTCGCCGGGTTCCAGGACCGTGCCTCGAACGTGCTCGACCTGCTCGGCGCCTCCCGGCTGGACCCCGAGGAGGTCACTCCCCTCCCCGGCGCGGAGGAACTCACCCTGCTGCGCGCCCTGCGCGACGCCGCGCTCTCCGAGCGGCACGAACTGCTCGTCGTGGACCTGCCGCCCGTCCCGCAGGCCCTCGCCCTGCTCTCCCTGCCGGAGGAACTGCGCCGCTACCTGCGCCGGCTGCTGCCCGCCGAGCGCCAGGCGGCCGCCGGCCTGCGTCCCGTCCTCGGACGGCTCGCGGGTGTCCCCATGCCCTCGGAGTGGCTGTACGAGACCGCCGCCCGCTGGGACACCGAGCTCGGCGCGGTCGAGGCCGTCCTCGCCGACCGGCAGGCCGTCGTGCGCCTGGTCGCCGAACCCGGCCCCGCCGGCTCCGACGCCGTACGTGCCGCCGGCCTCGCCCTCGCCCTGCGCGGCCTGCGCCCCGACACCCTGGTCGCCAACCGCGTCGCACCGGAGGACTGGCCCCCGGGACTCGTGGCCCAGCAGCGCAAGGTCCTGGAGGAGTGGCAGGAGTCGTACGACGTCCGGAGCGTCCCGCATCTCGGCCACGACCCGCGCGGCGACGACGACCTCGCCGCGCTCGGCGTCCCGGGAGTCAACGCGACGACCTCCACCGTCGAGTGGCCCGTCGTCGACCAGCTCGCCGAGGACGGCGTCCTCGTCTGGCGCATCCCGCTGTCCGGCGCCGTCCGCGACGAGCTCGACCTGGTCCGGCGGGGCGACGAACTCGTCGTCAGCGCCGGGCAGTTCCGCCGGATCGTCCCGCTGCCCTCGGCCCTGCGCCGCTGCACCGTCGCCGGCGCGGCCCTGCGCGAGGACGAGCTGCGGATCAGGTTCGCGCCGGACCCGGATCTGTGGCCCCGCACCCCGTGAACCGGGTACGCCCATTCGGGTAACGTCGGAGGGACGAACCGTAGTCAGGAGGTCGTCATGAGCGAAGAGCTCCCCCCGTCCGACGCCGCGGACCGCGAGCCCGCGGACGCCGAGGACGAGGTACGGGCGACCGACGCCGACGCGTGGGCGACGGCGGTCGCGGAGGACCTCGAGGCGGAGAAGGCCCGCCGCCGCACCCAGTACGGCCCGCCCCCGGGTTCGGCCGCCGAGGAGCTGCGCAAGCTCGTCGACAACGTCGCCGAGAAGCTGTCCGGCCTCCAGTCCCCGCTGCTCGGGAGCATCGCCGGGCCCGCCGCCCAGCAGATGGTCAGGCAGGTCGTGCAGCAGGCCAAGGCCGCGGTCGAGCCGGTCATAGAGCGCAACCCGGACGTCTTCGACCACCTCGCCGCCGCCGGTGGTGAACTCCTCGCCGCGTACCGCTCCGCGGTCCAGGCGCAGGAACAGCGCTGGAGCCGGCGCGACGACACCCTGCGCGACAAGGGCGAGGACCCCGGCCCCGAGCGCATCGATCTGGACTGAAACCCCCTGACGGCAGGGCCTCGGGTACGGTTGGCCGTAGCGGGGCTCGACCGAAACTGAGGGATTCATGGGACTCACCATCGGCGTCGACATCGGCGGCACGAAGATCGCGGCCGGCGTGGTCGATGAGGAAGGCAACATCCTCTCGACCCACAAGGTGCCGACCCCGGGCACGGCCGAGGGCATCGTGGACGCGATCGCCTCGGCGGTGGAGGGCGCGCGTGCCGGGCACGACATCGTGGGCGTGGGCATCGGTGCGGCCGGATACGTCAACCGCCAGCGCTCGGAGGTCTACTTCGCCCCCAACATCCACTGGCGCAACGAGCCGTTGAAGGAGAAGGTCGAGACCCGTGTCGGCCTTCCGGTCGTCGTGGAGAACGACGCCAACGCGGCCGCGTGGGGCGAGTACAAGTTCGGCGCGGGCAAGGGCCACCGCAACGTCATCTGCATCACGCTCGGCACCGGTCTCGGTGGCGGCATCATCATCGGCAACAAGCTGCGCCGCGGTCACTTCGGTGTCGCGGCCGAGTTCGGCCACATCCGCATGGTCCCGGACGGCCTGCTGTGCGGCTGCGGCTCGCAGGGCTGCTGGGAGCAGTACGCGTCGGGGCGGGCGCTCGTGAGGTACGCCAAGCAGCGTGCCAACGCCACCCCGGAGAACGCCGAGATCCTCCTCGGTCTCGGTGACGGCAGCCCCGACGGCATCGAGGGCAAGCACATCTCCATGGCCGCCCGGCAGGGCGACCCGGTAGCCGTCGACTCCTACCGCGAGCTCGCCCGCTGGGCCGGTGCGGGCCTCGCCGACCTGGCGTCCCTCTTCGACCCGTCCGCCTTCATCGTCGGCGGCGGCCTCTCCGACGAGGGCGAACTGGTCCTGGACCCGATCCGTAAGTCCTACAAGCGCTGGCTGGTGGGCGGCAACTGGCGCCCCGTGGCGGACGTGATCGCGGCCCAGCTGGGCAACAAGGCGGGCCTGGTGGGCGCGGCGGACCTGGCGCGGGAGCCCGACCCGATCATGTAACGGTGACTGTGCTTTTTCAGGGGCGCGGGGAACTGCGCGACCAGCCACAGCGAACCGGCAGTCGCGCACCGACCTCGCGCCCCTCTTCATGGGGCGTAGATTGATCCACATGGTTCCGGTCAAGGTCCTGAGCTACAACATCCGCTCCATGCGCGACGACACGGCTGCCCTCGCCCGTGTCATCAGCGCCTGCGCACCAGATCTCGTGCTGATCCAAGAAGCCCCGATCTTCTTCCGCTGGCGCAAGAAGCTCGCGCGGCTGGCCTCGGCCTCGGGCCTGGTCATCCTCACCGGTGGCGGCACCGCGGCCGGCCCCGCGATCCTCTGCAACCTGCGGGCCACGGTCGAGCGCACCGAGGACGTCCTGCTCCCCCTCACCCCCGGCCGGCACCGAAGGGGCTTCGCCACCGCCGTCGTACGCATCGGCGGCGCCCGCCTCGGCGTACTGAGCTGTCACCTCTCGCTGCAGAAGGACGAGCGCCACGACCAGGCGGGCATGCTCCTCGACCGCCTCGCCGGCCTGGGCGTGGACCACGCCGTCGCGGGCGGCGACCTCAACGAACCCCCCACCGGCCCCGCCTTCGCCCGGATCGCGGACGGCCTCCAGGACTGCTGGGCGACCAGCCCCACCGGCGGCGAACACACCTGGACCCGCACCGAACCGCACCAGCGCATCGACGCGATCTTCGCCACCAAGGGCATCGAGGTGCTCGGCTGCGGAGTCCCGCTCGATCTGCCCGGCATCACGCAGACAGACCTGAGGGCGGCCACCGACCATCTCCCGGTCCTGGCCACCCTCAACGTCCCCGCCGGCTAGACGACCGCACCCCGCCCGGGGTCGCCGTCGTCCTCGTCGTCCGCCCGCATCCGGGTCACCAGCGTGACGAAGCCGCCCAGGAAGCCGCCGATCCCGACCGTGGCCAGCCACCACGTCATCTCCCAGCCGAGCAGCACCGCGACCAGCAGCAGGACCGGTCCGCCCAGCACGCCCAGCCAGGCGAACTTCGCCGTGGTGTCGGCGGCGGGCAGCGGCGGCGGCTCCGGCGGGACGAAGTGCCCCTCGTCGTCCTCCTCGAAGTCGTCCTCGGACGGCTCCGGCGCGCTGTAGTCACGCGGCCCGACTCCGGGCGCGAAGGAGACGGAACCGCCCAGCGGCTTCGCCGGCTTCTCGTCCCTCTTCGGCTTGGTCTCGGTCTTCTCCGTCGCCGCGGGCTCGTCGTTGGTCTCGGTCTCCAGGAGCGCGAGGTCCTCGACCGACTTGAACGGCGTGGTGCCCGGCGGGTCCTTGGGCTCCTCGCCGTACCCGGCGACGATGGCCGCCCACGCGGCCTCCTCGTCGAACGGGACGCCCTGCTCCTCCGGCTCGCGGCCCTCGCGGTCTTCGCGGTCGGAGTCGTGCTCAGCCACGGGCGGCCGTCCCTTCACTGCCGATGCCGGTGGTGTGCCGGCCGATGAACGCGAGGCTCTCGTCGAAAATCCGCTCCGCGTCATGGTCCAACGTCGCCACGTGGTAGCTCTGTTCCAGCACGATCTCGGTCACGTCCGTCGACGACACCCGGCTCAGCACGCGCGCGGAGTCGGTCGCGGGAACCACATGGTCCTGGGTGCTGCGCAGCACCAGCAGCGGCTGCGTGACCTGCGGCAGCTCGCCGTCGACCTGCCGGAAGAAGGTCCGCAGGGAGTGCGCCGCGTGCAGCGGCACCCTGTCGTACCCCAGCTCGACGCTGCCCTCCTTCTTGATGTCACTGGCGATCCCGGGAGCCGTCCGCACGAAGTGCCGGGCCACCGGAAGGGCGTACGGCGCGAGGCCGTGCATGCGGTTCGCCGGGTTGACGACCACGACACCGCGCACCGCGTCCCCGTGCTTGGCGGCCAGCCTCAGGGCCAGGGTGCCGCCCATGGACAGACCGGCCACGAACACGGAGGTGCAGCGCTCGGTGAGGGCGCGCAGCTCGCGGTCCACCTCGGCGTACCAGTCCTGCCAGCCGGTGAGGGCCATGTCCTGCCAGCGGGTGCCGTGCCCCGGCAGCAGCGGCAGGGAGACCGTCAGGCCGTGCGCGGCGAGGTGCTGGGCCCAGGGCCGCAGTGACTGGGGGGAACCGGTGAAGCCGTGGCAGAGAAGGACACCGGCCTCCCCGCCCTCATGGCGGAACGGCTCGGCTCCGGGGAGGACCGGCACCTAGGTCTCCTGTTCATGAAAGAAGCGTGAGCAAGTCCAGGTGAGGTTCACCGTACGCGACCGCACTGACACCGACCAGGGCCGTCGGTCTGTTTGCCGGGGCTCCGGGTTAAGGTCTGAACGACAGACACAGGAGGCACTCGGTTGTTGTACGGCACGATGAAGGTCGCCATCGGAGGGCCACTGAAGGTCGCCTTCAGGCCCTGGGTGGAAGGCCTGGAGAACATTCCCGCCGAGGGCCCCGCCATCCTGGCGAGCAACCACCTGTCGTTCTCCGACTCGTTCTTCCTGCCCGCGGTCCTCGACCGCAAGGTCACCTTCATCGCGAAGGCCGAGTACTTCACCACGCCCGGGGTCAAGGGCCGCCTCACGGCCGCCTTCTTCAAGGGCGTCGGCCAGCTCCCGGTGGACCGCTCCGGCGCGCGCGGCGCGGGCGAGGCCGCCATCAAGAGCGGCCTCGACGTCCTGGAGCGCGGCGAGCTCTTCGGGATCTACCCCGAGGGCACGCGCTCGCCCGACGGGCGGCTCTACCGCGGCAAGCCCGGCGGCCTCGCGCGCGTGGCGCTCGCCAGCGGCGCCCCGGTGATCCCGGTCGCCATGATCGACACCGAGAAGATCCAGCCGCCCGGCAAGGTCATGCCCAAGCTGATGCGCCCGGGCATCCGTATCGGCGAGCCCCTGGACTTCAGCCGCTACCAGGGCATGGAGCACGACCGTTTCGTGCTGCGCGCGGTGACCGACGAGGTCATGTACGAGATCATGAAGCTCTCCGGCCAGGAGTACGTCGACATCTACGCGACCGCGGCCAAGCGGCAGATCTCGGAAGCCGCCAAGGCGGAGAAGGCGGCCAGGGCGGCCGCCGCGAGGGCCGACGCCGGCGACAAGGACAAGCTCGGGGCCTGAGCGTCCTAGGATCCTGGGACACGGCAGTCGGGCCGGGGGTGGGGGAGATGGCCAAACAAGTACGCGTCATGCGCATGTCCGTCGAGCAGCCGCTGTGGCGTGCCCTGACCGGCTACCGCGTGCTGACCATGCTGTACGCCGTCGGGCTCTTCGCCAGCCAGTACGACGACTACGACCGGCCCGGCATCGCCATCACCTACTACGTCGTCCTGTGCGTCTGGACGCTCGCCACGCTGCCCTGCGTCCAGAACGCGGCCGCGTGCACCAAGCGCTTCCTCGCCGTGGACCTCGCCGTCGCGCTCACCGGGATCGTGCTGACCCCGCTGGTCGTCGACCAGCACCACATCGACAGCGGCGGTCCCACTCTGCCGTCGATATGGACCGCCGGTTCCGTCCTCGCCTTCGCCATCAAGGGCGGCTGGCGCTGGGCCGCGCTCGCCTCCACGCCGGTCGCCGCCGCCAACCTGATCGAGCGCGGCCACCCGGCCCGCGACACCGTCCACAACGTGATCCTCGTCTGGGTCGCCTCCATCGCGATCGGCTACGTCGTCGAGGTCGCCCGCGCCTCCGAGCGCACCCTCGCCCGCGCCCTGGAGATCGAGGCGGCGACCCGGGAGCGCGAGCGGCTGGCCCGGGACATCCACGACAGCGTCCTCCAGGTGCTCGCCATGGTGCAGCGCCGGGGCGCGGTGATCGGCGGCGAGGCGGCCGAGCTGGGCCGGATGGCCGGTGAGCAGGAGGTGGCGCTGCGCACCCTGGTCTCCGGCGGCCTGACGGCCGTGTCCCGGGTGTCCGAGGACGCGGCCCAGGGGGCGGTCGTCCACGTCGTCGACGACGAGCCGGACGACGAGGGCCCCCTCGACCTGCGCGCCCTGCTGACCCCGTACGCCTCGGCGAAGGTCTCCCTCGTCGAGCCCGGCGCCCCCGTCCCGCTGCCCCCGCCCGCCGCGCGCGAGCTGGCCGCGGCCGTCGGGGCCGCCCTGGACAACGTGCACCGGCACGCCGGTGAGCACGCGCGCGCGTGGATCCTCGTCGAGGACGAGCCCGACGAGGTGATCGTGACCGTACGGGACGACGGACCCGGCATCCCCGAGGGCCGGCTCGCCCAGGCCGAGGGCGAGGGGCGGCTCGGGGTGGCCCTGTCGATCCGGGGCCGGCTGCGCGAGCTCGGCGGCAGTGCCGAGCTGATCTCGCCTCCGGGGCAGGGCACGGAGGTCGAGCTGAAGGTACCGAAGGTCTCCCGGGGGAAGGCAGGACAGCGATGAGCGACCAGGATCCGATCAAGGTGATGGTGGTCGACGACCACCCCATGTGGCGCGACGCGGTCGCCCGGGACCTGGCGGAGTCCGGCTTCGACGTGGTCGCCACCGCGGGCGACGGCGACCAGGCCGTGCGCCGCGCCAAGGCCGCCGGGCCCGACGTGCTGGTGCTCGACCTGAACCTGCCGGTGAAGCCGGGCGTCCAGGTCTGCAAGGAGCTCGTCGGCCACAACCCGGCCCTGCGCGTGCTCGTCCTGTCGGCGAGCGGCGAGCACGCCGACGTCCTGGAGGCCGTGAAGTCGGGCGCCACCGGCTATCTGCTGAAGTCGGCGTCGACGGAGGAACTCCTGGACGCGGTCCGCCGTACGGCCGTCGGGGACCCGGTCTTCACGCCGGGCCTCGCCGGCCTGGTCCTCGGCGAGTACCGCCGCCTCGCCTCCGACCCCGCGCCCGCCTCCGACCCGGACCAGCCGAGGGCCCCCCAACTCACCGAACGCGAGACCGAGGTGCTGCGCCTGGTCGCCAAGGGCCTGAGCTACAAGCAGATCGCCGAGCGCCTGGTGATCTCCCACCGCACGGTCCAGAACCACGTCCAGAACACCCTCGGCAAGCTGCAGCTCCACAACAGGGTCGAACTCGTCCGCTACGCCATCGAACGAGGCCTCGACGACGAGTGAGACGCGCGTCACACTGACCCTTCGTCAGGCACCTGCGGCGAAGGGAACTGTCCATGCGCGTCGGAGTACTGACCGGAGGCGGCGACTGCCCCGGCCTCAACGCCGTCATCCGGGCCATCGTCCGCAAGGGCGTACAGGAGTACGGCTATGACTTCACCGGCTTCCGGGACGGCTGGCGGGGGCCACTGGAGGACGCCGCCGTCCCCCTCGACATCCCGGCCGTGCGCGGCATCCTGCCCCGCGGCGGCACCGTCATCGGCTCCTCCCGCACCAACCCGCTGAAGCAGGAGGACGGCATCCGCCGGATCCAGGAGAACCTGGCCGCGCGGGAGGTGGACGCGCTCATCGTGATCGGCGGTGAGGACACCCTGGGCGTGGCGGCCGAGCTGTCCGAGCAGCACGGCGTGCCCTGCGTGGGCGTACCGAAGACCATCGACAACGACCTCTCCGCCACCGACTACACCTTCGGCTTCGACACCGCGGTCGGCATCGCCACCGAGGCCATCGACCGGCTGCACACCACCGCCGAGTCCCACATGCGCGTCCTGGTCTGCGAGGTGATGGGCCGCCACGCCGGCTGGATCGCCCTGCACTCCGGCCTCGCGGGCGGCGCCAACGTCATCCTCATCCCCGAGCAGCGCTTCGACGTCGACCAGGTGTGCGCCTGGATCACCTCCCGCTTCAAGGCCTCGTACGCCCCGATCGTGGTCGTCGCCGAGGGTGCCATGCCGAAGGACGGGGACATGGTGCTCAAGGACGAGTCGCTCGACTCCTTCGGACACGTGCGCCTGTCCGGGGTCGGCGAGTGGCTGGCCAAGCAGATCGAGAAGCGCACCGGCAAGGAGGCCCGCACGACGGTCCTCGGGCACATCCAGCGCGGCGGCACCCCCAGCGCCTTCGACCGCTGGCTCGCCACCCGCTTCGGGCTGCACGCCATCGACGCCGTCCGCGACGGCGACTTCGGCAAGATGGTCGCCCTGCGCGGCACCGACATCGTGCGGGTGCCGATCGCGGAGGCGACGGCGCAGCTGAAGACGGTGGACCCGAAGCTGTACGACGAGGTCGGGGTCTTCTTCGGCTGAACCGGCACCCGGGGGTCGTGGGCCGTATATTCGGCCCGTAACCCACCAGACCGGGAGCCGTTTCGTGGAGATTCTTGCCTTTGGTGTCCAGGCGGACGAGAAACCGCTCATCGAGCGGGCCTTCCGGGACCACCACGAGGTGCGCTGCCTGGACGTCTTCCTCAACGAGGACACCGCCCCCATCGCCGCCGGTCACGAGATCGTCTCCACGAGCGTCAACGCCGAACTCGGCGCCCGCGTCCTGGAGATCCTCGCGGCCGGCGGCACCCGGCTGGTCGCCCAGCGCTCCACCGGCTACAACAACATCGACCTCAAGGCCGCCGAGCGCCTCGGCATGACGGTCGCCCGCGTCTCGTACTACTCGCCGTACTCGGTCGCCGAGTTCGCCTGGACCCTCGCCATGGCGGTCAACCGCCGTGTCGTGCGCGCCTCCACGCGCACGCGTGACTTCGACTTCCGCCTCGACGGACTGATGGGCCGCGACATGCACGGCCGTACCGTCGGCGTCCTCGGCACCGGCAAGATCGGTGAGGCCTTCACCCGGATCGCCCACGGCTTCGGCATGCGCCTGCTCGGCTGGGACGTCGCCGAGAACCCTGCCTGCCGGGAACTCGGCATGGAGTACGTCCCCAAGGACCAGCTCCTCGCCGAGTCCGACCTGATCACCCTGCACGTCCCG
Source organism: Streptomyces sp. SAI-135 (assembly GCF_029893805.1). Classification (NCBI taxonomy): domain Bacteria; kingdom Bacillati; phylum Actinomycetota; class Actinomycetes; order Kitasatosporales; family Streptomycetaceae; genus Streptomyces; species Streptomyces sp. SAI-135. The sequence goes on along the minus strand of NZ_JARXYP010000002.1, from coordinate 2,697,044 downwards.
TTGATGCCGGAGACCACCCACCTCCTCGACGCCGACGCCCTGAAGGCGATGAAGGACGACGCGATCCTGGTCAACTCCAGCCGCGGCGGCCTCATCGACACCGCGGCCCTCGTCACCGAACTGCGCGCCGGCCGCTTCACGGGCGTCGGTCTCGACGTCTACGAGGCGGAGGCGGGCCTGTTCTACGTCGACCGGTCCCTGGAGACCATCGAGGACGACATCCTGGCCCGCCTGGTCACCTTCCCGAACGTCCTGGTCACCTCCCACCAGGCGTACTACACCGAGGACGCCGTCGGCCAGATCATCGACGCCACGGTGCGCAACGTCCTCGACTACAGGGCCGGCCGCCGCTCCGAGAACGTGCTGGTGCCCCGCAGCTGAGCCATCAGCTCCCGTACGACGGCGGCGCCGTTCAGCGTCAGGACCGACTCGGGGTGGAACTGCACCCCGGCGAAGCCCGGGCCGCGCAGGGCATGGACCTCGTGCGTGTCGCTCCGGCTCACCTCGATGCCGTGCGCGGCCAGCTCCCGGGCGTCCTCGTCGTCGCAGCGCGCCACGAAGCTGTTGTAGAAGCCGACCGTCTCCGGCCGGCCGAACAGATCGACGGTCGTCTGCGCCCCCTGGTACGGCACCTCCTTGCGGACGATCTCCAGCCCCAGCTCGGCCGCGATCAGCTCGTGCCCCAGGCAGACGCCGAGCACGCCGTGCCGGTGGCCGCGGACGACGTCGGCGGTGAGGTCCCGCAGGAACCGCATCTTGGGATCGTCGAGATCCGACGGGTCGCCCGGACCGGGGCCGAGCACGAGCGGCCCCTCGTGCGCGAGCACGGCGTCGGCGAGGCCCGGCTCGTCGTAGCGCCGCACGGTCACCTCCAGCCCGCCCGAGCGCAGCACATGGGCGAGCATCGAGGTGAAGGTGTCCTCGCCGTCGACCACGAGGGCGTGCCCGTCGAGCTCGTCCGACCGCTCCTGCATCCGCAGCCAGAAGGGGGCCAGGTTCGTGCGCCGCCCGTCGAGCGCGGCACGCACGCGTGGATCCTCGGCGAGACTCACGCGCGCGTGCTCCGCACGGGGCCGGGACGGCCGTACGCCGAGAGCCGCCAGCACCCCCGCCGCCTTCGCGTGGGTCTCCGCGACCTCGCCCGCCGGGTCCGAGCCGCGCACCAGGGTCGCGCCGACCGGAACCTTCAGCTGCCCCCCGGCGGAGATGTCCGCCGTGCGGATGAGAATGGGGGAGTCCAGGGTCTGCGCCCCTCCGGAGTCCCGGCCGAGCAGTGCCAGCGCGCCCGCGTAGTAGCCGCGCCCGCCGACCTCGTGCCGCTCGATGACCCGGCAGGCGTTCTGCACGGGCGAGCCGGTGACGGTCGCCGCGAACATGGTCTCCCTGAGGACCTCCCGCACGTCCAGCGAGGACTTGCCCCGCAGTTCGTACTCGGTGTGCGCGAGGTGGGCCATCTCCTTGAGGCGGGGCCCGATCACCACCCCGCCCATGTCGCCGACGGTGCACATCATCTTGAGCTCCTCGTCGACGACCATCGACAGCTCCTCGATCTCCTTGCCGTCGGCGAGGAAGGCGAGCAGGTGCTCCGGGGTGGGGCCCTCGGCGGGATAGCGGTACGTCCCGCTGATCGGGTTCATGACGACGGTCCCGCCGGTCATCCGGACGTGCACCTCGGGGCTCGCGCCGACCAGGGTGCGTTCGCCGGTGTGGACGACGAAGGTCCAGTAGGCGCCCCGCTCGCCCACCAGGAGCCGCCGGAACAGCGCGAGGGCGTCCGCGCGGGAGAATCCCGGGATCTCGCCCTGGTACGTGCGCCGGATCACGAAGTTGGCGCCCTCGCCGCGCCCGATCTCCTCGTGCAGCACGCGCCCGACGATCTCGGCGTACTCCTCGTCGGGGACGTCGAAACCGCCGTTCTCGACCCGGACGTCGTGTGCGGGGAGCTGCTCCAGAGCCGCGGCCAGGGGGAGCTCGTAGGACTCCTCGGGCGTCAGCACCGACAGCGGCGTCCCGTCGTCCCGTACGTCGAAACCGCGCTCGCGGATCTGACGGAAGGGGACGAGCGCCAGGCCCTCGTCGGGGAGGTCGGCGAGGCGGTCGTGGGTGGTGACGGGGCCGAGGAGCAGCTCCAGGGTGTTCTCGTCACGGCCGGGGGCGCGGCGGCGGAGCAGGGCGAACGGACGGTCGTCGTCCAGCAGCTGTGTCAGGTCCATGGTTCCTCAACTGTCGATAGCTCGTATCGGTGAGGAACGACCCCGGAAACACCGAAGGCCGCCCCTCGGGCGGCCTTCGCGAAGTCTTGCGTACGCGCAGTCAGTGGGCCGCCGAATGAGCGGTCCACCACCAGTTCTGGGTCGAGTGCGCGAACATGGGCCGCACCCTACCCCATGTCCGGGGAGTGTTTGCGGTGTCTCATTTGATGGGCACGGCCCTGGAGCTCCGACACGACCCCGTAATGTTGACGTCGTGACCGTGAACGCTAAGACCAGCGCGAGCGCTGGCAACACCTGGCGAGACCTGCCCGCGGCGCAGCAGCCCGAGTACCCCGACACCGAGGCTCTGCGCGCAGTGATCGCGGACCTCGAGTCGTATCCGCCGCTCGTCTTCGCGGGCGAGTGCGACCAGCTGCGCGCCCGGATGGCGGCCGTCGCCAAGGGAGAGGCGTTCCTCCTCCAGGGCGGCGACTGCGCCGAGGCCTTCGACGCCGTGTCCGCGGACCACATCCGCAACAAGCTCAAGACCCTGCTCCAGATGGGCGCCGTGCTGACGTACGCCGCCTCGGTGCCGGTCGTGAAGGTCGGCCGGATCGCCGGCCAGTACTCCAAGCCGCGCTCCAAGGGCACCGAGACCCGCGACGGCGTGACGCTGCCGACGTACCGCGGCGACTCGGTCAACGGCTTCGAGTTCAACGAGAAGGCCCGGATCCCGGACCCCGAGCGCCTGAAGCGGATGTACAACGCCTCCGCCTCCACGCTCAACCTGGTGCGCGCCTTCACCACCGGCGGCTACGCCGACCTGCGCCAGGTGCACGCCTGGAACCAGGACTTCGTGAGGTCGTCCCCCTCCGGCCAGCGCTACGAGCAGCTCGCCCGGGAGATCGACCAGGCGCTGAACTTCATGCGGGCCTGCGGGACCGACCCGGAGGAGTTCAAGACCGTCGAGTTCTACTCCTCGCACGAGGCGCTGCTGCTCGACTACGAGTCGGCGCTCACCCGCGTGGACTCCCGCACCGGGCGGCTGTACGACGTCTCCGCGCACATGGTGTGGATCGGCGAGCGCACCCGGCAGCTGGACCACGCGCACATCGAGTTCGCCTCGCAGATCCGCAACCCGATCGGCATCAAGCTCGGCCCGACGACCACGGCCGAGGACGCGCTGCAGTACATCGAGCGCCTGGACCCCGACCGGGAGCCCGGCCGGCTGACCTTCATCGTCCGCATGGGCGCCGACAAGGTCCGCGACAAGCTGCCCGAGCTGGTCGAGAAGGTCACCGCCTCCGGTGCCACCGTGGCCTGGGTGACCGACCCGATGCACGGCAACACCTTCGAGGCGGCCTCCGGCCACAAGACCCGCCGTTTCGACGACGTGCTCGACGAGGTCAAGGGCTTCTTCGAGGTGCACAAGGGCCTGGGCACCCACCCGGGCGGCATCCACGTCGAGCTCACCGGTGACGACGTCACCGAGTGCGTGGGCGGCGGCGACGAGATCTTCGTCGACGATCTGCACCAGCGCTACGAGACGGCCTGCGACCCGCGGCTCAACCGCAGCCAGTCGCTCGACCTGGCGTTCCTCGTCGCGGAGATGTACAGGGACCAGTGACAGGAGCACCTGTTACCGGGACGTGAATGGGGCGCGGATCACATACGATCCGCGCCCCGCTCCACTTTTGCGGCTCCTGAGCGCCGGGTAAGGTTAGGTTAGCCTCACCGATCAACGGGACGGCAACACTGATCAGCCCCTCGGGAGGTGAGCCGCGTGTACATCTGCAGTTGCTTCGGCATCACCGAGCAGCAGGTCAAGCAGCACGCGGCGGACGGTGCCTGCACCCCCCGCCAGATCGCCTCCGCCTGCAAGGCGGGCACTGACTGCGGCTCCTGCGTGCGGCGCATCCAGGCCCTGCTGGGCCGCGGGGCGTGCCCGCGCGGCGAACTCACCGAGCAGACCAAGCCCGCCCTCGCCGCTCTGGACGAGGCCGCCTAGCTCTCCGGCTGCTCGATCAGCTGCGCGATGTAGAGCGCCTCGCCGAGCTTGTCCAGGAGCTCCAGCTGGGTGTCGAGATAGTCGATGTGGTGCTCCTCGTCCTCGAGGATCGACTCGAAGATGTTCGCCGAGGTGATGTCGCCCTTGGCCCGCATCACCTCGATACCGCGCTTGAGGCGGTCGATGGCCTCGACCTCGACCTGCCGGTCGGCCTCGAACATCTCCTTGACCGTCTGGCCCACCCGCACATGGAACAGCCGCTGGTAGTTCGGCAGCCCCTCCAGGAAGAGGATGCGGTCGGTGAGCACCTCGGCGTGCTTCATCTCGTCGAACGACTCGTGCCGCGTGTACTTCGCGAGCTTCGTCCAGCCGAAGTTCTCCTGCATCTTCGCGTGCAGGAAGTACTGGTTGATCGCGGTGAGCTCGCCGGTCAGCTGCTCGTTGAGGAATTCGATGACCTCGGGGTCGCCCTGCATCGCAGAGGCTCCTTCCAACCGTGGGGAACTGGCAGGCTGCGCCGCATCCTCGCACCGGTGAAGAAGATCGTCCAGTAAGTCTTCACTTAGTAAGTTAGGGCATGCTTGGTCCGATTTGGGGTGTGTGGGGTGGGGCTTGGTCAGGTGCATTGCCGCGGGTCTGTCAGGATGGAAGGCATGGGTCAGCCGGTGGAGCGGGAGAGTGGAGAAGCGGCGCACTCCGAGCTTCCGCCGGGGCAGCGACTGCAGCGCGGCTGGCCCGTCACGCACTACGGACCGGTCCCGAAGTTCCGGCCCGAGCGCTGGGAGTTCCGGGTCTTCGGGGCCACCGCGGACGGCGAGAAGCACTGCTGGAACCACGAGGAGTTCACGGCGCTGCCGTACACCACCGTCGTGGGCGACCTGCACTGTGTGACGAAGTTCAGCATGCTCGGCGCCGAGTGGGGCGGCATTCCCGCCCGCACCATCCTGGAGATCGCCCCGCCCGCGCCCGCGGTCACCCATGTGATGGTCTGGGCCGAGTACGGCTTCAGCTCCAACCTGCGGCTCGCGGACTTCGCGTCCGAGCGCACGATCTTCGCCACCCACAAGGACGGGGAGTTGCTGACCGCGGAGCACGGCTTCCCGCTCCGGCTGGTCGTCCCCCATCTGTACGCCTGGAAGGGGCCCAAATGGGTCCGCGGCGTGGAGTACATGACCGCCGACCGGCGCGGGTTCTGGGAGGAGCGCGGCTACCACAACGTCGGCGACCCCTGGAAGGAGCAGCGCTACTCCTACCAGGAGGGGCCGGGGGACGGTCCCGAGCTGTGACGCTCAGTGGCCGTGGTGCTGGTGCTGCTGGTCGTGCTGGCGGTGCTGGTGGTGCTGGTGGACCACGGCGTGTCCCTTGCCGCGGCCGATCATCCACTTGTTGACCGGCACGGTCACCAGGAACGCGATGACCAGCGAGATCGCCAGCGACACCCAGAACAGCAGATCGGCGAGCTCGGCGTCCATGGCGTCCGGCCACAGGGCGATCACGCCGTTGTCGATCAGCTCCATCACGGCGATGGACAGGGTGTCGGCGGCCAGGGCCACCTGGAGCGCGGCCCGAAAGGCCAGTCCTGCCTTCAGGGCTCCGCGCAGGGTGAGCGAGTAGCCGAAGAAGAAGGCCAGGACGATCGCCAGCACGGTGGTCGGCACATTGCCCCAGCCCAGCGCGGTGCCGATGACCATGCCGAGCACCTCGCCGATGGCGCAGCCGGTGAGGCAGTGGAGGGTGGCCTGCACGGCGGTGGACCATCCGTTCGCCTGGTGCTGCATGATGCCCCCAATGGCAGGTGACGATTGCTGTGCTCAACAGGAACCGTATACCCCCTAGGGGTATTCCTGAACCCCTTGCCGGGTTATCCGTCCCGGAGTTTCTTCAGCCGTTCCACGTCCGCCGCGTGGCCCTCCTTGCCGCCGGGTGTCTCGATGATCAGGGGAACGCCCTCGGTGGCGGGGTGGGTCATCAGCGCGCGGAAGGGGTCCTCGCCGATATGGCCGGAGCCGATGTTCTCGTGGCGGTCCTTGTGGGCGCCGACCACGTCCTTGGAGTCGTTGGCGTGGATCAGTTTCAGCCGTCCCTCGCCGACCGTGTCCACCAGCAGGTCCAGCGTCTGGTGCATGCCGCTCGGCCCGGTCAGGTCGTGGCCGGCGGCGAAGATGTGGCAGGTGTCCAGGCAGACGCCCAGCTTCGGGTGGGAGTCCAGGGCCTCGAAGTACGGGCCGAAGTCCCAGGTGCGGGAACAGAGCGAGGCGCCCTGGCCGGCCGTCGACTCCAGGAGCAGCCACGGGTCGTCGTCGTGGGTGAGCTCGTCGAGGAGCGGCAGCAGGTGCTCGCGCACCTGCTTGAGGGCTACGGAACGGTCCCGGCCGCCCGTCGCGCTGCCGGTGTGCACGACGACACCGAGCGCGCCGATCTCGCGCCCGCGCCGGAGGGAATGCCGGAGCGAATCGACCGACCTCTCCACCGTCGCCTCGGTGTGCGAGCCGAAGTTGATCAGGTACGGGGCGTGGACGTAGGCCGGGATGGCGCTGTCCGCGCAGGTCTGGCGGAACGCCTCGTCCTGGCGGGGGTTGCCGGCGGGGGTGGCCCAGCCGCGTGGGTTGGCGACGAAGACCTGCACGGTCTCGGCGTTCAGGTCACGGGCGTAGGAGAGCCCCACGGAGTTCAGGCCGCCGGCGACGGGGACGTGACCGCCGACGGGGTTGCGCTGTTCTGTCACCGGTCAAGGGTGCCATTGCCTGCGGCGCTGGGGTGGGGGCGGGTGCGGGTTGGTGAGGGCGGGCGTTTTGCGCAGTTCCCCGCGCCCCTGAATGCCTGCGGCGGCCCGTTGCGGTCCGGTGAGGGCTCGTGTGGCGCATACGGTCGGTTCGTCGTGGCGCGTCAGGTGGCGAACGGTTCGTCCTGGCATAGGTGACTGCACCTACCCAGGGGCGCGGGGAACTGCGCGACCAGCCACGACGTGCCCGCACCGGCCCCACGACCGGGGGCGAGGTGGTGAACGGTTCGTTGTGGCGCGGGTGACTGTGCCTACTCAGGGGCGCGGGGAACTGCGCGACCAGCCACGACGTGCCCGCACCGGCCCCACGACCGGGGGTGAGGTGGTGAACGGTTCGTTGTGGCGCGGGGGACTGTGCCTACTCAGGGGCGCGGGGAACTGCGCGACCAGCCACGACGTGCCCGCACCGGCCCCACGACCGGGGGTGAGGTGGTGAACGGTTCGTTGTGGCGCGGGGGACTGTGCCTACTCAGGGGCGCGGGGAACTGCGCGACCAGCCCCCACCGGACCGCACCCGCCCCACGACCGAACCCCGCACCCCCGCCGCGCGTCCGTCAGCGGATCGTGATCGTGATGGTCGAGCCCTTGGGGGCCGTGTCCCCGCCCTTCACCGACTGTTTCTTCACCGTGTCGCCGAACAGGCCCAGCAGTCCGCGGTCCTCGTCGACCTGGAAGCCCGCGGCCTCCAGTTCGGACTTGGCGTCGTCCACGCTGTCGCCCGTGACGTCCGGGACCTCGACCATCACCGGGCCCTTGGAGATCGTCAGCGTGACGGTGTCACCTTCGGCCGCCTGGCTGTCGGGGGCCGGGGTCTGCTTGGCGACCTGGCCCGCGTCGTACTCGGAGTTGACCCGGGTGGTGGCGACCTCGACCTTCAGGCCGGCCTCCGTCAGGTCGGCCCTGGCGTCGGCAAGGTCCTCGCCGGTGACGTCGGGGACGTCGACCGGGGCGCCCTTGCTGACGGTGAACGCGATGGCCGAGCCGGCGCGCAGCGTGGTGCCGCCCTCGGGGTCGGTGCTGATCACGAAGCCCTTCGGGACGTCCTCACTGAACTCCCGGGTGACCATGCCCGGCTCCAGCCCCTCCGACTTCAGCCGGGCTCTCGCCTTGCTCAGGGTCCAGCCGTCCACGTCGGGGACCTTCACCGTCCGGGGGCCCTTGGAGACGGTGATGGACACGGAGTCGTGGTTCCGTATCCGGCTGCCGACCCCCGGGTCCGTGCTGATGACGGTGCCGCGCTGCACGGTGTCGCTGTAGGCGTAGGTGACCTTGCCGGTCTCCAGACCGGCGTCGTCCAGCCGGTCCCTGGCCTGCGCCTCGGTCTTCGCCAGCAGCGCCGGGACCTGGGTGAACTGGCCGGAGTTGATGTACCAGACGCCCGCTCCGAGTCCGAGGGCCAGCAGGACCGCGGCGACGATCAGCAGCGGGCCGCGCCGGGAGCCGCCGGAGGAGCGGTCGCGCCGGGTCGGGGGCAGCGGCGGACTCTCCAGGACGCTGGTGCGATGGTGGACCGGCTCCGGCTCGTCCTCGTTGACCGGGAGCAGGCGCGGCACGGTCAGGGTCCGCGGGATCACACTCGTACGGTTCTCGGCGCCCGCGTGCTCCGCGGCGAGCGCCTGCGGGGGCATCGCGTCCAGCTGCTCGGTGCTCAGCCTGCCGCGGGCCTCACGGGTCTGCGCGAGCAGGGCCACGGCGTCGTACGGGCGCAGGTCGGGGGTGCGGGCGGTGGCCGACGCGACCAGTTCGTCCAGTTCGTACGGCAGCCCCGGGACCACCGCCGAGGGGGGCGGGACGTCCTCGTGGAGGTGCTTGTAGAGGACGATCGCGGGGGAGTCGCCCTCGTGCGGCTGGCTGCCGGTCAGCATCTCGTACAGGACGACACCGCACGCGTACACGTCGACGCGGGCGTCCGCGGCGCCCGGCTGGTCGATCTGCTCGGGTGAGAGATAGGACACGGTGCCGAGAACGGCTCCGGTGGTGCTGGTCACGGTGTTCACGGACCGCACGAGCCCGAAGTCCGCGACCTTGACCCTGCCGTCGTCCCCTATCAGGACGTTCTCCGGCTTCATGTCGCGGTGCACGAAACCGGCGCGGTGTGCGGCGCCCAGCGCGGCGAGCACCGGCTCCAGGATGTCCAGGGCGGCGCGCGGCTGCAGGGCCCCGCGCTCGCGCAGCACGTCACGCAGGGTGCAGCCGGCGACGTACTCCATGGCGAGATAGACGTACGGCCCGTCGGTGCCCTGGTCGAAGACCTGCACCACGTTGGGGTGGGCGAGCCGGGCGACGGACTTGGCCTCCCGGATGAACCGCTCGACGAAGGTCCCGTCCGCCGCCAGCGCGGGGTGCATCACCTTGAGCGCGAGCACGCGGTCCAGGCGGGTGTCCAGGGCCCGGTAGACCGTGGCCATCCCGCCGACCGCGATGCGCGCGTCCACGCGATAGCGGCCGTCGAGCACCTGCCCGACCAGCGGGTCCTGAAGCGTCGTATCCACGCAGGCGAGTGTACGAGCCGCGGCTGACAGTCCATCCGGTTCGGCGGCCACAGGGGTGTACTGCAGCTGACCTGTGACGGAGGTCGCACCTGCCCGTGTCCCGGATCGAACGCGTGTTCAGAATGCCGGGCGTTCCGGATCCAGTACGGCCCTGCCTTCCACGGGGGACGACGCCTCGGCGAAATGCCGCCGGGGGATGCGCCCCGCCCGGTGGGCCAGCCGGCCCGCCTCCACCGCGTGCCGCATCGCGTGCGCCATCAGCTCCGGCTCCTGTGCCCGCGTCACCGCCGAGGCGAGCATCACACCCGCGCACCCCAGTTCCATCGCCAGCGCCGCGTCCGACGCCGTGCCCGCCCCCGCGTCCAGGATCACGGGCACGCGCGCGTGCTCGACGATCAGCTGGAAGTTGTGCGGGTTGCGGATACCGAGGCCCGAGCCGATCGGCGAGCCCAGCGGCATGATCGCCGCGCAGCCCGCGTCCTCCAGCTTGCGGGCCAGCACCGGGTCGTCGTTCGTGTACGGCAGCACCGTGAACCCGTCGTCGACCAGGGTCTCCGCCGCGTCCAGCAGCTCTATGGGGTCCGGCAGCAGGGTGCGCTCGTCGGCGATGACCTCCAGCTTCACCAGGTCGGTGCCGAGCGCCTCGCGCGCGAGACGGGCCGTCAGGACGGCCTCCCCGGCGGTGAAACAGCCCGCGGTGTTGGGCAGCACCCGGATGCCGAGCTTCTCCAGCACGGACAGCACCGAGCCGTGCACCGAGGGGTTCACCCGCCGCATCGCGACCGTCGTCAGCTCGGTGCCGGAGGCGACCAGGGCCCGCTCCAGCACCTCCAGGCTGGGCGCCCCGCCCGTGCCCATGATCAGCCGGGACGAGAGGGACGTGCCGCCGAGGACGAAGGGATCGTCGGCCATGGGTCAGCCTCCTTGGACGGCGGTGAGGACTTCCACGCGGTCTCCCTCGGCGAGGGAGGTCGAGGGCCACTGGGCGCGCGGGACGACGGTCTCGTTGAGCGCGGCGGCCACCCCGGAGGGCGCGGGCGTCAGCGCCCGCACGACGGTGTCGAGAGCCGTGCCGGGGGCGAACTGGCGCGGCTCCCCGTTGACGGAGATGTTCATGCGGGCTGCTCCACGGACTCCAGGAAACGCCTCGGGGTGAACGGGCGGGCCACCTCCGGCAGTTCACCGGTGGTCAGCGCGTGGGCCAGCGCGTCCCCGGTGACCGGCGTCAGCAGCACGCCGTTGCGGTAGTGCCCGGTGGCCAGCAGGAGACCGGGCAGCTCCGTCGGGCCGAGCAGCGGGGCGTTGTCCGGGGAGCCCGGGCGCAGTCCCGCGCGGGTCTCCGTCAGCGGCAGCTCGGTGATGCCGGGGACCAGTTCGTGTGCGTCCCGCAGCAGCTCGTACACCCCGCCCGCGGTCACCGTGGTGTCCCAGCCCAGTTCCTCGCTGGTCGCGCCGATCACCAGCTCGCCGCTCTCGCGGGGGACCAGGTAGACCTGGCTGCCGCGCACGACGGCCCGCACGGTGCGGCTCAGGAAGGGCGCGTGGCGCTGCGGCACGGTCAGGCGCAGCACCTGCCCTTTCACGGGCCGCACAGGAGGCAGCAGGGCCTCAGGGACCCCTTCCAGACGGCCGCTGAGGCTTCCGGCGGCGAGCACCACCTGGTCCGCCCCCAGTTCCTCGCCGTCCGTGGTGGCGATCCCGGCGGCCCGGTCCCGTACGACACGCAGACGGTGCGCCCACGCGCGGTGGAACGTCACACCCGCCCGCTCGCACGCGGCCAGCAACGCGCGCGTGAGTCGGCGCGGATCGATCTGGTGGTCACCGTCCACCCGCAGCCCGCCCCGTACGCCCGGCGCGAGCATCGGCTCCAGACGCCGGCACTCCCGTCCGGACAGCCACTCCGACTCCAGCCCCGACTGCCGCTGGAGCGCGTGCAGTTCGCGCAGGTGGGCGCGGTCGTCGGCGTCCAGGGCGACGGCGAGTGTGCCGCAGCGGCGGTAGCCGAGGTCGTGTCCGGTCAGCTCGGTGAGCTCCGCCGCGAAGGCCGGATAGCGGTGGGCGGAGGCGAGGTTCAGGCCCAGCAGGGTCTGCTCGCCGTAGTGCAGTTCGGTGACGGCGGCCAGCATCCCGGCGGCCACCTGGGCGGCCCCGCCGCCCGGTTCGGGGTCCACGACGGCCGTGCTCAGACCGCGCTGTGCGGCCCGCCAGGCCGTGACCAGGCCGATGATGCCGCCCCCGACGACGAGGACGTCTGACGTACGTGAGGACATGGGCGTCCAGCCCCTCCCTTCGCCGGCATGACCCGGATCAGGTTCGTACGGTCGGAGGCCGCCAGCCTCCCTCTCAGCCCGGTGCGTCCGGGCTCCCGCGAGTGCTCTACGTTGGCCACCCTAGCCCGTGCCCGTGTGCCTCTGTAAGGGAGCCTTCCACCATGCCCCGCTCGCTCGACGGCCTCGTCCTCGCCCCGGTGGCCGATCAGGCCCCAGGTCAGGTGGGTACGCGGACCCGGTTCGCCTACCACGAGAAGGACGGGGAGATCTGGGCCGAGTACGCGGGCGGTGACGTCGTGCGCGGACATCTCGTCGGCACGCGCGCGGGGGACCGGCTCGACTTCCGGTACGTCCAGCTCAAGCAGGACGGGACGACCTCCTCCGGGCACTGCGTCTCGACGGTCGTGGAGCTTCCCGACGGCCGGGTGCGGCTGGAGGAGACGTGGGAGTGGGAGTCGCAGCCGGGCAGCGGGACGAGCGTTGTGGAGCAGGTCACTGCGCACGACTCCTGACTGACTGATTGTCAGCTGACTATGGTGATCAAATGAGCGAGCAGACGCAGGCGCAGCGGCGGGTGGTCGTGGTCGGCGCGGGCATGGCGGGGGTCCAGACCGCGGTCGCCCTGCGCGAACAGGGCTTCACGGGAACCGTCACCCTGATCGGCGCGGAACCCCATCAGCCGTACGACCGCCCGCCGCTCTCCAAGGCCGTCCTGCTGGGCAAGGCCGAGGGTTCCGCCTTCGACGTGGACTTCGAGGCCCTCGGCATCGAACTGCTGCTCGGCCGCGAGGTGCTGGGCGTGCGCCCCGAGGCACACGAACTGGACACAGAGACCGGGCCTTTCCCGTACGACGTCCTGGTCCTCGCCACCGGCGCCGAACCGATCCGGCTGCCGGGCACCGAGGGCGTGCCCGGGGTGCATCTGCTGCGCACGCTGGACGACGCCGAGCGGCTGCGGCCCGTGCTCGCCCGGCAGCACGACATCGTGGTCGTCGGCGCGGGCTGGATCGGCGCCGAGTTCGCCACCGCCGCGCGCGAGGCGGGCTGCGCGGTGACGGTCGTGGAGGCCGCCGACCGGCCGCTCGCCGGCGCGCTGCCCGCCGAGGTGGCCGCGCCGATGACCTCCTGGTACGCGGACGCGGGGGCCGACCTGCGCACCCACGCGCGCGTGGAGCGCGTCGAGCCCGGCGCGGTCGTCCTGGACGACGGCTCCCGGCTGGCCGCGGGGGCCGTCGTGGTCGGGATCGGCGCCCGGCCCGCCACGGCCTGGCTCGCCGGCTCGGGCATCGAGCTCGGCGCCCACCGCGAGGTCGTCGCCGACGACCGGCTGCGCACGTCCGTACCGGACGTCTACGCGGTCGGCGACTGCGCCTCCTTCCCCTCGCGCCGGTACGGCGAGCGCCTGCTGGTCCACCACTGGGACAACGCCCTCCAGGGCCCCCGCACGGTGGCCGCCGACATCCTGGGCGAGACGCCCACGGTCTACGACCCGGTCCCGTACTTCTGGTCCGAGCAGTTCGGCCGCTTCGTCCAGTACGTCGGCCACCACGCCTCCGCCGACACGACCCTGTGGCGCGGCGAGCCGTCCGGTCCCGCCTGGACGGTGTGCTGGCTGCGCGAGAACCGCCTGGTGGCCCTCCTCGCCGTGGGCCGCCCACGCGACCTGGCCCAGGGCCGCCGCCTGATCGAGGCGGGCACGGAGATGAACCCGCAACTGCTGGTGGACCCGGCAAGGCCCCTGAAGGCGGCGACGGCGTAGGGGGCGACGCGGGCGGTTGCCCGGGCGGTCGCATGGCGTGGACTGGCGGGCGGTCGGACGGCCCGGCCCGCCGGGCTCCGCTGCGATCGGCCGGACGGAGTCTGTCGGCGGCCCCGCTGGGATCTGGCTGTTTCTGAGGGCGGGGGTCTGGCTGGGCTGGGGTGCGTGGGTGGTGGCAAGGGCGACGGGGGCAGCTCGGCCCGTCGGCCGCGCCTTGTCGGTGCTCTGCCGTTATGGGCCGGGCGGAGTCTGTCGGCGCAGGCCGGCTGGGATCTGCCTGGTCTTGAGGGCGGCGCCCGTGCGGTTCTGAGGGTCGGGACGTGCCTGGTCCTGAGAGGGGTGCGGACGGCCGGCCCGTCTGCCGCGCGGCCGGGGCTCTGCCGGGTGGAGCCCGTCTGCGCTAGCCGGCCGGGACCCACTTGGTCCTGGAGGCGGAGATCTGACTGGTGCCGACGGCTGGGGCCCACCCGATCCCGGCGGCCGGCGCCGTCTGGTTCCGTGGCTGTCCGTGCCCGGTGAGGCATACCCCCGTTCCCCCGCCGGAGGCGCCCCGGCTTCCGACTGTCAGTGCGGGATGGCACGCTTAATCCCGTGACCGAGATTGACGCAAAGATCGATGCTCTCGTCCCCGCCTGGCTCACCCTCCCCGACATCGCAGAGATGCTCGACGTCGAGGTGACGCGTGTGCGGCAGCTGGTCAAGGAGGGCCAGCTCATCGCCGTACGCCGTGGTGAGAACCGCGCGCTGCACGTCCCCGCCGCCTTCATCGACGGGGCCGAGCAGAAGGTCGTCAAGGGCCTGGTCGGGACCCTGACGCTCCTGAGGGACGACGGCTTCACCGACGAAGAGATGCTGGAGTGGCTCTTCACGCCCGATGACAGCCTGCCCGGCACCCCCGCGCAGGCCCTGAGCGAGAATCGCGGCACGGAGGTGAAGCGCCGGGCCCAGGCGCTCGCCGTCTGATCCGAACCACACCGGCGTACGGGCCGTGACCGCCAGAGACCACGGCCGCGGTCCGGCACGGCCCGTACGCCACCGAACCCCGGGGGAGACTCACGCATGCCCGACACCGCCCGCACCCAGTTCGCCGACGCCCGCGTCTACCTGTGCACGGACGCCCGCAGGCGCCAGGGCGACCTCGCCGAGTTCCTGGACGCGGTCCTGGCCGGCGGTGTCGACATCGTGCAGCTGCGGGACAAGGGCATGGAGGCGGCCGAGGAACTGGAGCACCTCCAGGTCTTCGCCGACGCCTGCGCCCGGCACGGCAAGCTCCTCGCGGTCAACGACCGGGCCGACGTCGCCCACGCGGCCGCAGCCGACGTACTGCATCTCGGCCAGGGCGATCTGCCCGTCCCCGCCGCCCGCGCGATCCTCGGCGAGGACATCCTCATAGGCCGCTCCACCCACGCCGAGGCGGAGGCGTCCGCGGCCGCCGTGCAGGAGGGCGTGGACTACTTCTGCACCGGCCCCTGCTGGCCGACGCCCACCAAGCCCGGCCGGCACGCTCCCGGACTCGACCTGGTCCGCCACACCGCCGCCCTCGGTACCGACCGCCCCTGGTTCGCCATCGGCGGCATCGACCTCGGCAACCTCGACGAGGTCCTGGAGGCCGGCGCCCGCCGGGTCGTCGTCGTCCGCGCGATCACCGAGGCGGACGATCCCGGCGCGGCCGCCGCGGAGTTCGCGAAGCGGTTGCGTGACACGCGGTGACGGCCCGCCGACGACCGGTCGCATGATCGGCCCAGTGTCCGAGGGGTGGACAACAAGTCGACAAAACGGGCAAATTTCCCTGATCTGGTTGGGTGACCGTCGCCCCCTGGCTAACCTGCCGGTATGGCCCTAGGAACCGCATCCACCAGGACTGACCGCGCACGCACCGTGCGCGACATGCTCGCCACGGGCAAGACGACGTACTCCTTCGAGTTCTCGGCGCCCAAGACTCCCAAGGGTGAGCGGAACCTGTGGAGCGCGCTCAGGAGGGTCGAGGCGGTCGCCCCGGACTTCGTCTCCGTCACCTACGGCGCCGGCGGTTCCACCCGCGCGGGCACCGTCAAGGAGACCCAGCAGATCGTCGCGGACACCACCCTGACCCCGGTCGCCCACCTCACCGCGGTCAACCACTCCATCGCGGAGCTGCGCAACATCATCGGCCAGTACGCCGACGCGGGGATCCGCAACATCCTCGCCGTGCGCGGCGACCCGCCCGGCGACCCCATGGGCGACTGGCTGGCCCATCCGCAGGGCCTGACCTACGCCTCCGAACTCGTCCGGCTCATCAAGGAGTCGGGCGACTTCTGTGTCGGTGTCGCCGCCTTCCCGGAGATGCACCCGCGCTCCGCCGACTGGGACACCGACGTCGAGCACTTCGTCGGCAAGTGCCGCGCAGGCGCCGACTACGCGATCACCCAGATGTTCTTCCAGCCGGAGTCGTATCTGCGGCTGCGTGACCGAGTCCACGCGGCCGGCTGCGAGACCCCCGTCATTCCCGAGGTCATGCCCGTGACCAGCGTGCGGATGCTGGAGCGGCTCCCGCAGCTGAGCAACGCGAGCATCCCCTCCGTCCTGAAAGAGCGGATCCTCACAGCAAAGGACGATCCGGCCGCTGTACGCTCGATCGGAATCGAGTTCGCCACGGAGTTCTGCGCACGGCTGCTGTCCGAGGGAGTGCCCGGACTGCACTTCATCACGCTCAACAACTCCACGGCGACGCTGGAAATCTACGAAAACCTGGGCCTGCACCATCCACCGCAGGCCTAGACCGGCCGCACGGACATACGACACACTGCGTAGCGGTCACTGGGAGAGGGGCGTACATGGGCTGGACGGTCCTCTACATCGCGTTCGGATTCGTCGCGCTGTGGCTGCTCGGCGAGGTGCTGCTGCAGTACAAGGCGCGACTGCGCTGGCGGCTGCTCGCCTTCGTCGGCTTCCTCGGCGTGGTCCTCGGCGTGCTGATCCCGTCGGTGATCGTCATCGGCCTGGGCGCGATCGCCTTCGCGGTCGGCCAGACCTACGTCACCCTGTCGTTCCGCCGTGGCTTCGAGCAGGGCTGGGCGGTCAACCCGCCCGCCGCACTGGGCGGTCTGACCGGCGGCAAGAAGTCCCGCCGGGAGCGCGGCGGCGAGGAGCCCGCTCTGGAGGTCTCCGGCCTGGAGACGGGTGACGCGGCCTACGGCGACGAGACCGGCTACGACCAGGGCCGGCCGGACACCGCCGGATACGGCCAGGACGACTACGACCGCGACGACGTCTTCACCCCCGCGCGCTCGGGCGCCCCCACGGCCGCCGAGAGCACCGCCGTCTACGAACCGCAGCCCCTGCCCGACGACACCGGCTCCTACGGCGTGTACAACGACTCCGGCTACACCGGCGACCAGTCCTACGCCGCCGCGGGCCAGACCCAGGACCAGTACGCGACGGCCGCCGCCGACCAGAGCTACGGCTACGACGGCTACACCGGGTACGACCAGCAGCAGTACGGCTACGACCCGTCCGGACAGCAGCAGTACGCCGCCTACTCCGACCCGTACATCGGCACCCAGACCTACGGCGCGGGTTCCTACGACACCTCCTACGGCGGCCAGCAGCAGTTCGTGCAGCAGGGCTACGACCAGTACGGCGGGTCGTACGGCGGGGAGACCCCGGCCGGCGGGGTGTGGGTGCCTCAGCAGCGCACCGACGAGACCTACGGCGGCGAACTCCCGCAGGAGCAGCAGTACTACCAGGACAACGGCGGCCAGGGGCAGCAGAACCAGGGCCACGGGTACGACGAGCAGTACCGCTTCTGACGCCGGGCGGCTCCCCTCACTGAGAACCGCGGAAGTCCGGTCCCTCCACGATCAGTCCGGCCACCAGCGCCCCCGACATGCCCGCGTGGGCGAGGCCGCCGCCGGGATGCGACCAGCCGCCGGCCGTGAACAGCCCCGGCACCGCCGTGCTGTTGGACGGGTGCAGGGTGCCTTCGCCACCGGCCAGGGAGGGCGGCGGGACGGCTCCGCCCAAGGCGCCCGTCTCCCGCTCGGTGTCCACCGGTGTGCGCACCTCGCGCCACAGGATCCTCTCGGGCAGTCCAGGAACCGCTCGCTCGGCGGCGGCGACCATCCTGTCCGCGAAGGCGTCGACGACCCCCGGAGTGCCCCAGTCGTGCCCGCGGCCGCACGGCACGGTCGCCGTCAGCACCATGGACTCGTGGTCCGCGTCGGGGCGCAAGGCGGGGTCGTCCGGCCGGTCGATCCGGATGGTGGGCTCGGGCGTCCCCCCGTGCCGGAACAGGTCCAGCTCGCCCTCCGGATCGGGGCCGTACACCACCGTGCGGTGCACGGCGCCCGGCTCGCGGGCGCCGCGCAGGGCGAGGCACACCACGACCCGGCCGGGGTGCAGGTCCTCGGCGTCGGGACGGACGTCCTCCGGGCCGTAGAGCTCACGACCCGTCACCAGCCCGCGCAGGCGCCGGGGTCCGGTGCCGACGACCATGTCCGCCTCCACGACGGTTCCGTCGGCCAGCTCCAGGCCCGCCGCGCGACCGTCCTTCTCCACCACGCCCGTCACCTCGGCGCCGAAGTGGAACTCGACCTTGCGCAGGACGCACCGCTCGTACACCGCCCGCGCCAACTCCCGTACGCCGCCTCTGACGTACCAGATCCCGAAGGCGTGCTCCATGTACGGCAGGACGGCCGCGCTGGCCGGCGCGGTGCCGGGATCGACGCCGTACGCGAGCGCGTGGCCGTACAGCAGGGCGGCGAGGCGGGGGTCCCGCAGCTCCCAGGCGCCGATCTCGGCCAGGGTGACGGCGCGTCGGGTCCGCAGCAGCCGCTTGTGCGGCACGGCGGGGTACGGCTCGCGCGCCAGCACCTGCCAGTTGGGCCACAGCGGTTCCTCGAGGAGCGGCCTGCGGGTGCGGTCCCAGGCCTCGCGGGCCCGGATGAGGAAGTCGCCCCAGCGGGCGCCCGCGCCCGTGCCGAGGGCCTCGTCGAGCGCGGCGACCACTCCCGCGCGGGAGGCGTTCGGCAGGGACACCTCGGTGCCGTCCGTGAACACGTGCCGTGACGAGGGGTCGACCTGGACCATGTCGACGACCGACTCCAGCGGCTCCTTGCCGGTCTTGACGAACAGATCGCGGTAGACCGCGGGCAGGGTGAGCAGTCCCGGCCCGGTGTCGAAGGCGAACCCGTCCCGCTCGAACCGGCGCACCGCTCCGCCGTACGTCTCCGTACGCTCGTACACCGCCACCCGGTGGCCCGCGACGGCCAGCCGGGCGGCGGCCGCCATCGCGCCCGTCCCGGCGCCGATCACCGCAATCCGTGCCATGCCTGCGACTTTATCGGCCGCCACTGACAGTTCCGGCCGGTAGGGGTGGTGCCCCGCGCTCTCAGGTGGGTGGTCGTGCCGCCAGTCGTCTCTCCTCCCGGCGCTGGGCCCTGCGTCGGCGGAATCTGCGGATCCGGGAGATCAGGAAGTAGAGCACCGCCAGGCCCGCCACGAGCAGTGCGCCCGCGATGACCGCCGCCGCCTCCGGGTGGAACATCGCGAACGTGACGATGCCGGCCACGCCGAGGTCCTCCGCCAGGCTCACCGCGATGTTGCTGAAGGGCTCCGGGGAGGTGTTGACGGCCATCCTCGTGCCCGCCTTGACGGTGTGGCTCGCCAGCGCCGTCGAACCGCCCACCAGGCCCGCGACGACGTCGTTGAGCGAACCGCTCTGCCCCGCGAGCAGCGCTCCGACCCAGGCGCCGGCGACCGGCCGGACCACGGTGTGCACGGAGTCCCACGCCGAGTCGACGTACGGGATCTTGTCGGCCACCGCCTCGCACAGGAACAACAGGCCCGCGACGACGAGGACCTCGGGGCGCTGCAGGGTCTCGGGGACGTCGTCGCTCAGCCCTGTCGCGCCGAACACGCCGAGCAGCAGCACCACCGCGTAGGCGTTGACGCCGCTGGCCCAGCCGCTGGTGAACACCAGGGGGAGTACGGACACGGACGCGATCGTAACCAGTCGGCCAGAAGCCGTCGTGGGGGTGAGTGCCCAGGACTGAGTATCCGTACCTAGGGGCTGAGATGAGTACGCGCGCGGATGGGCCTCGACCTGCGTGAACGGGAGAGTGGGGGCACGGCGAAGGGGAACGGCTCCGGCACCGGCGACACGGGGCGCCGGAACGGAGCCGCCCCGGATCCGCTCCTTCCGCCGGCCGAGGTCGGCGGGAGCGAGGCACGGGGGAACCCGTAGAGCGGGGGAACGACCGAACGGGGGCCCAACGGGGGAACGGGGGGACGCACGGGGGTACGGGGGAGAAGGCGCCGGTTCGAGGTGGCCCGCGGGGGACGCGGCCACAACGGACCGGCGCTTTCGCACGGCGGCCCGGTGTCAGCCCCTGCGCCCGCTCACCCGCCCCTGCAACAGCCGCGACAGCGCCGCGTGCACGTCGTCCAGGGAGCGCTCGGGCTGGAAGGACTGCCAGTCCAGGGCCGCCACCAGGACCATGCCGACCAGGGCGGAGGCGGTCAGCGGGACATCGATCTCGTCACTGAACTCGCCGTTCTCCACGCCCTCGCGCAGTACGTCCTCCACGACCGCCACGGCCTGCTGACGGACCACCATGAGCGTGGACTGCCAGGCCCTGTTGGTGCGCCACAGCTCGGCCACGTACAGCTGGGTGAAGGCCGGATAGCGGTCGATGAAGACCAGGCCCGCGCGGATCATCGCGTCCAGGGCGTCCACCTTGCCGCCGCCCGCGCGGGCCGTCGCCTCCGCCGCCTCCCTCAGCGAGGCGGTGAGCAGGCCCACACCGTGCCGCAGCAGCTCCTCGAAGAGGACGGACTTGCTCGCGAAGTTGTAGTAGACCGTGCCCTTCGCGACGCCGGCGCGCTCGGCGATCTCGTCGACCGTGGTGGCGGAGAAGCCCTGCTCGGCGATGAGCGTGACGGCCGCCTCGTAGAGCTTCTGCCGGGTGGCCTCGCGGCGTGTGCTGACGCCCGCCGTGGCGCTGGTGCTTTCCATGGTCCTGATTCTCACAGGCGAGGGGGCCCCGGAGGTGGCGGAAGGGCTCACAGGGTCAGCTCCGGGTGCAGCCGGTCCAGCGTCCACACCTGCCGGCGGCGCGCGGCCACGGCGGTCAGGGCGAGGGCCCCCGCGGTGAAGGCGAGCAGGACCACGCACGCGTGCCACACCGGAGTGAGACCGCCGCCCGTGATGAGCCTCCTGAGGGCCTCGACGACGTAGCTCATCGGCAGGAAGGGATGGATCGCGTTGAAGAAGCCCGGGCTGGTCTGGACGGGGTAGGTGCCGCCCGCCGACGTCAGCTGGAGCATCAGAAGGGCGAGGACGAGGATGCGGCCCGCCGCGCCGAAGCGTGCGTTCAGCCACTGGACGATCGCCGCGAAGCAGGCCGTCACCAGGAACAGGAAGCCCACCGTCCCGGCCGCCCGCGTCATCTGGAGGCCGATCGCCCAGTGCAGCACCGACATCAGGGACACGACCTGGAGCACGCCGATCGCCATCACGGGCAGCCATCCCGCCAGCGCGATCCGCCAGGCCGCGGCGCCGGCGGCGAGGGCGCGCCGGTTCATCGGGGTGATGAGCATGTACGCCACCATCGCGCCCACCCACAGGGACAGCGGGATGAAGTACGGGGCGAACCCGGTGCCGTAGTTCGGCGCCTTGTGCAGGTCCTTGGAGACCAGCTGGACCGGGTCGGACATCACGTCGGTGCGCCGGTCGCGGTCCTTCTTGCCGTAGTCGGGGATCTTCGAGGCACCGTCGTGCAGGCCGTCGGAGAGCTTCCCGGAGCCGTCGGCGAGCTTGTACATGCCGCCGCTCAGGGTGTCGGCGCCGGTCTTCAGCCTGCCGACGCCGTGGTCGAGATCCCGCGCGCCGGCGCTCGCCGTGCCGAGACCCGTGTGCAGCGTCCTGGCGCCGGCGGCGACCTGGGCGGCCCCCTGGTTCAGCTTGTTGATCTTCGCCACGGCGTCGTCGAGATCCTCGGAGAGGCGGGGCGCCCGGTCGGCGAGGGTCCGGGCCTGCTGCTGGAGGGTGGCGAGTTGGCCGTCGAGCTTCTTCAGGTCGCCGTTCTGGTCGGCGATCAGCACATTGACGTCGTCGGCGACCTTGGCCACGTCGGCGGCGGCCTGCCGGGCCTTCTTCAGGTCGGCGCAGGCCGCGTCGGGCAGCACCGGGTCCGTGCAGCGCGCCTTGTGGACGGCGTCCAGGGCGTCGGCGGCCTTGTGGGCTCCCGCGGCGGCCGCCGGGGCGGTCCTCACCAGGGTGTCGAGGTTGTGGCGGACGGCGCCGGCCGAGTCGGCGACGAGCCGCGCGGTGTCGCCGATGGACTTCTCGTTGTCGGCGAGGAAGGGGCCCACCTTGTCCGCGACTCCGTTGACCTTGTCGGCGAGGCTCCGAGTGCCGGCGGCGACCTGCTGCGCGCCGTCCGCGAGGTCGCCCGAGCCGGTGTCGAGCTTCGCCAGCCCGTCGGAGAGCTTGCCGCTGCCCGCCTTGGCCTGCTGAAGGCCCGTGGCGAGGTCCTCGGACCCCTTCTCCGCCTTCCCGATGCCGCCCTCCAGGTCGTCGGCCCCGTTCGCGGCCTCCACCGTGGCGCCGTGGATGTCGGAGAAGGAGATGAAGATCCGGTCCAGGAAGGACCGGGACGCCTTGGTGGAGGCGGCCTGGCGCACCTCGGCGAAGACCGTCCGCGAGATCTGCCCGACGATGTAGTTGTTGGAGTCGTTCGTGCGGACCTGGAGCGCGCCGGTCTCGGGGGAGTCGCCCGCGCTGGAGGCGATCCGCCGGCTGAAGTCGGCCGGCATGGTGAGCGACAGGTAGTAGGTGCCGTCCTCGACGCCCTTGCGTGCTTCCGCGTCGTCGACCTCGTGCCAGTCGAAGGTGTCGCTCTCGCGCAGACCCTTGGTGAGGTCGTCGCCCGCGGTCAGCTTCTTCCCGTCGGCGGTGGCCCCCTTGTCGTCGTTCACCAGGGCGACCGGGATGCGGTCCAGGCGGCCGTACGGGTCCCAGAAGGACCACAGGTACAGGGCGCCGTACAGCAGCGGCAGCACCAGCAGGGCCACCAGGGCGGCACGCGGCAGCTTCCCCCTGCCGAAGCGGCGCAGCTCAAGCGCGGCCAGTCTCGGCGAACGCATCGGTCGTCTCCTCACTGGTCTCGTTCGTGTCGGCTTCGGACCGCGTGGACACCCGCACGGCGTCCTCGGGGGCCTCGCTGCACACCGCCAGGACCGTCGTGCCGGCCGCGGCGAGGGACCTGAGCAGCACCCAGGCCTCGGAGCGTTCGGCGTCCGACAGCTTCAGGTCCAGGTCGTCGACGGCGAGCAGCCGCGGCCGGCCGATCAGCGCCAGGGCGATCGACAGCCGCAGGGCCTCCAGGCGCTCCAGATCGCGTACGGCGGTCCGCGCGCCCTTGGGCAGCGCCTCCAGGTCGAGCCCGGCGTCCGCCAGCACGCTGTCGATCCGCAGCCTCGCCTCGAGCCTGCGCTCCTGGCGTGGCCGCAACAGGTCACGCACCGAGTCACCGAACCGGCGTTGCAGCAGCGCCCGTTCCCGCAGGTGCTCCCCGACGGTCAGGGCCGGGTCGAGGTCGGTGACCCCGGCGACGTGCGCCGGCGCGCTGAACCGGCGTACCGCCGCGAGCTGCTTCGGCAGTCGCGCCCCGCCCACGGTGGCCGTCCCCTCGGTGGCCTTCATCCGCCCGGTCAGGGCCAGCAGCAGGCTCGTACGGCCGGTCCCCGAGGGCCCCTCCACGGCGATCAACGCGCCGGGCTCCGCGGTGACGTCGATCCCGCGGAACGCCCAGCCGCGAGGCCCCCGCAGACCGAAACCCCCGGCCGTGACTGCGACTCCGTCCACGGCCACCCCCTGATCTTCTTGAATCGCGAACTTTTTGAACTGACTGGTCAGTGCAAAAAGTAACCCGAACCTTCGATCGAAGCAAAAGCCCAGGTCAGAACGGATTGTCAGTGGCATACCTCACGATGGGCACATACGGCACTCCGTAGCGGGAGATGCCGTCAACCAGACGACAGGAGGTTCGTCATGGCCAGCTACCACGCAGCCGCCGCCCGTCGGCGCCGCGCCACCGGCCCTGCCCCCTCACTGACCGGCCCGGCGAGCGACGTGCACCCCGTGCTGCGCCGGGCGACGGCCCCGCCCGCCGCCCTCGACCTGCTCGCCCAGGCCCGCGCCGGCCTCGACGAGGCCTCGGCCCTGGAGACGCCGAACGAACGCTATGCGACCGCCCACCTCGCCGCCCTGCGCACCGCGGCCGCGGTGCTCGCCGCCCGGGGGCGGCCGGAGCCGACGCCGCGACGCCGCGCCAAGATCCGGAGCGCCTGGGAAGTGCTCCCCGAGATAGCGCCCGAGCTCACCGAGTGGAGTGCGCTGTTCGCCTCCGGGGCCCGGCGTCGCGCCCGGGCCGAGGCGGGCATCCAGGGCGCGGCCAGCCGCCGGGACGCGGACGACCTCATACGCGACGTGGCGATGTTCCTGCGCCTCGTCGAGCGGATGCTGGTGCTCCAGCCGGTCCTGCCGCAGCCACGTCAGGACGCGGAGGGGCCGCAGGAGAGCGGCCACGGCACCGACCGCGACTTCCCGGACGCCGGGTGACCGGCACGCACCGCCACGGGCCACCGGGGCCCGCCAGGGTTTGTCCCGGCCGGCCGGGTCCGGCGGGGTCCACCGGCGTCCGCCCTACGAGACGGGCAGCTGGGCGCGGCACCGGAGTGCCCAGGTGGGGTACCGGAGGCAATAGGGTGGAGGGCGCCTGAAGCCTTCCCTTCCGCGCCGAGGAGTCAACTGTCGTGTCGGACCCGCTGCGACCCCGCGCCTCCCTCCGTACCGCCGTGGTCTGGGAGGTCCTCCAGGACGCCCTCGACCGCCGGGTCAAGGCCACGGGACGCCAGGCGCTGGACGTTCTGGACACCGGAGGCGGCAGCGGCAACTTCGCGGTGCCCGTCGCCCGTCTCGGCCACCAGGTCACCGTCGTCGACCCCAGCCCCAACGCGCTGTTCGCCCTGGAGCGCCGCGCCGCCGAGGCGGGAGTCGCCGACCGGGTCCGTGGCGTCCAGGGAGACGCCCACGGCCTCTTCGACGTGGCCGAGCGCGGCGGCTACGACGCCGTGCTGTGCCACGGCGTCCTGGAGTACGTGGACGACCCCGCGGAGGGCGTGCGCAACGTGGTGGCCGCCCTGCGCCCCGAGGGCGTCCTCAGCCTGCTCGCCGCCGGTCTCGGCGGCGCCGTGCTCGCGCGGGCCCTCGCCGGCCACTTCAAGGAGGCCCGGCAGGCGCTCGGCGACCCGGACGGCCGCTGGGGCGACGGCGACCCCGTACCGCGCCGCTTCAACGCCGACCAGCTCACCGCGCTCGTCGAGGGCGCGGGCCTCACCGTCAGCGCCGTGCATGGCGTGCGGGTCTTCGCCGACCTCGTCCCCGGAGTGCTCGTGGACACCGAGCCCGGCGCCCTGGAAGCCCTGCTGAAGCTGGAGGAGGCGGCGGCCGAGCTCCCCGCCTTCCACTCCGTGGCCACACAGCTCCATGTGCTCGGTGAGACGCGAGAGGCCGCCGGGGCCTGAGTCGCCCTCTGCGCCGGAGTGCTGATCAGGTACTTGATGGCGCATGGAGTACGCCACAGGCCCCCCGATCCCGCGCTCAGCGCCGTATGATCGAGGGAGACCGCCCGGCATGACGGGACGGCCGCTGGGGAATGCAAGATTCAGCAGCCGGAGCGTTCATGGCGGAATCCGGTTGGCCAATTGGCGCAGAGGGGCGGGTTTCACGGGGGCGATTC
Organism: Streptomyces sp. SAI-135; assembly: GCF_029893805.1. Lineage (NCBI taxonomy): Bacteria > Bacillati > Actinomycetota > Actinomycetes > Kitasatosporales > Streptomycetaceae > Streptomyces > Streptomyces sp. SAI-135. The sequence continues at coordinate 2,671,758 of NZ_JARXYP010000002.1, read as the reverse complement.
CCTGCCTATCCTGAAGGGACCCCCCGGGTCGCCCCGGCGACTGCACGATGAGGAGGACTCCGTGCCGCTCTCGGAGCACGAGCAGCGCATGCTCGAGCAGATGGAGCGAGCGCTGTACGCCGAAGATCCCAAGTTCGCGTCGGCGCTCGAGGGAAGCGGGCTGCGTACGTACACCCGGCGGCGGGTCTACCAGGCGGTCGCCGGCTTCCTCGTGGGTATCGCGCTCCTCATGGCCGGTATGGTCGCCAAGCAGGTGTGGCTCAGCGTGGTGGGCTTCCTCGTCATGCTGGGATGCGCGGTGCTCGCCGTGACCGGCTGGCGCAAGGCTCCCAAGCCGGGCGAGCAGCCCGCCGCAGGTGCCCCGCACGCTCGCCGCCAGGGACGCCAGAAGCGCTCGATGATGGACCGGATCGAGCAGCGCTGGCAGCGGCGCCGCGACGAGCAGGGCGGCCAGTAGCAGGCCCGGCACAGCGGTCGTCACCAGCGGCTCTCACAGATGTTCTGAGGGGGTGAGCACCCGGTCGGGTGCTCACCCCCTCACGCATGTCCTCCATCCGCCACCGCCCGCCGGGGCGGCGCTTCTCAGCCTTCCTGACCGGACGGTTTGCGCAGGGTCGGCCGGGCCGCAGCCACGCGCGTCCTGATCCCGGCCCACCCTTCCGAGACAGCCCACACCAGCCTCGCGGTGGAACGCGGGGCGATCAGCGCACGGGCCCGCGTGCCCCGGCTGACCGAGCCGCGCAGTCCGGCGATCACCCGGTGGACGTCCTGCGCGAGGCCGGCCGTCAGCCGGGGCCGCGGGGCGTAGAGCACCTGCTCCACTGCGTCCGCCACCCGGTGCACCGAGGCCGCGGCCGTCGCGTCGAGATGCCCGAGCCGCACGATCCGCGCGGCCGCCATGCGCGGTGTCTGCGAGTCGTCCGGCAGGATCCCGAAGTCCCACGCCGTGTCGGTCAGCTCCTGCCAGGCCGCCAGGGTGTGCGCGGCGGCGCCGGCGTCACTGCGGCCGTGGCCGCCCAGACGTACCGAACGCGTGCGCAGCCGCAGCAGCATCGGCGCCGAGGGGATCAGGAGCACGAGCAGCCCGGCGAACACCCAGAACAGCAGCTTCAGGTACCACCACTGGCCCTGCACGGTCCACCACGGGCCGCCGCCGCCCTTGGCCGCCGCGGCCGCCGGGGACGCGCTGTCGCAGGCCTCCAGCTTCCGCAGCTGGGCCGAGCAGCTCTCGCTCGCCGACGGGGAGGCCGACGGCGCCGTGGACGAGCCCGCGGACGGCCGCGCCACACCGGGATCCACGCTGCCGGTGGCGTCCGGGACGGTGTAGGGCGGCACCGTGCCCCGGGTCGGGGTGGGCTCGAAGCGGGTCCATCCCACGCCCTCGAAGTACAGCTCCGGCCAGGCATGGGCGTCCTTGAGCCCCACCGACACCGTGCCGTCCGCCTGCGGGGTGCCGGGTGCGAAGCCCACCGCGACCCGGGCCGGAATGCCCAGGGAGCGGGCCATCGCCGCCATGGCGAAGGAGAAGTGGACGCAGAAGCCCTGCTTGTCCCGCAGGAAGTTGGCGATCGCGTTGGGCCCGTCGCCGACCTCCACCTCGGTGTCGTACTCGAAGCCGCCGTTCACCGCGAAGTAGTCCTGGAGGTCGACCGCCTGCTCGTAGGGGTTCTTGGCGCCCCCGGTGACCTCGCGGGCGGTCTTGGCCACCACCCCGGGCAGCGAGTCGGGCAGCTCGGTGTACTCGCGCTCGATGGCCGGCGGGGCGGCCGGCGCCGCGGCGAGCTGCTCGGCCGTCGGCTCCACGTCCAGGCTCTTCACGTCGTACGTCAGCCCGCGCGTGTTCTGCCCGTGGTCGCCGACGAGCGCCATGCCCTCGGGCTCGTAGCGCCAGTTGCCGCGGACCTGGACACCACTGGGCGGGTAGGGCATCGGCAGATAGCTCTGCTCGTACCAGTTCGCCGCTGAGATGGTCGTCTCGATCTCCGTGCGCTTGACGTCGGAGCCGAGGCCGATGGGGGTGGGGAAGTCCTTCGGCACGGCGCCGATGGACCGCTTGGAGGGCTTCCAGGTCCGGCCGTCGAAGTCGTCCAGGGAGACGATCCGCAGATACAGGCTGGAGGTGTCGTTGCTCTGCGTCCGTACGGACAGGACCTGGCGGTCCTCGTCCACGTTCAGGCTGTCGCGGAGCGAGAGCAGCGGGTTCACCGCGGAGATCGTGCCGCCGCTGCCGTTCCCCGCGCCCACGCCCGCCCCGGTGGCGTCCAAGAGGCCGCCGTTCATCGAGGGCAGGGTGGCCGACACCACCAGCGCGATGCCGAGGCTCGCCACGCCGATCCGCCGGCCGGTGCGCACCGGCGCCACCGGCCCGGAGTCGGCGCCCGGCGAGCGTGGCCCCCCGCCGAAGACACGTCCCCACTGCGACAGCCGGTCGCGCCCCTCGGCCAGGAGCAGCAGCAGATAGCCGATCGCCGCGACCAGGAACCAGAACCAGTCGCCGTGGCCCTCGGACAGCCCCGCGGCGACGGAGTACAGCGCGAGCAGCGGCAGGCCCGCCGGGGCCGCGCTGCGGAAGGTCACCGCGAGGGTGTCCACCACCAGTCCGACGATCAGGACCCCGCCGAAGACCATCAGCTTGATGCCCTCGGAGGCCAGCGGCGCCGGGATCGCGTACCGCGCGATGTCGTCGCCGCCCTGCTGGAGCAGGTCCCCGAAGTGCACGACGGCGTCCGGACCGGGGATCAGCCCCAGGAACGCCTGCTCGCGGGCGAAGATCAGGGTCAGCATGACCAGCGTGACGAGCGCCTGGGCCGCCACCGTCAGCGGACGGGCCAGCGGAATCCGCCTGGTCGCCGCGCCCACGACCGTCTGCACCCCGAGCAGGAAGGCGGCCTGCACGATCCAGGTGACCGGCTCGACCAGCGGCAGCAGGGCGCACGCGGCCATCAGCGTGGCCGCCCACGCGCACAGCGCCAGTCGTCCCCGCCCGCTCATCACGATGCCTCCCCGGCGCCGGCCGTACCGACGCCCGTGCGCTCGCGGTCCGCGAGACGCCACAGCGCCTCCAGCGAGGCGCCCCGCGGCACGCCCAGTGCCGTCCAGCCCGCCTCGCGCAGCATCCGCAGCCGCTCCTCGCGCTCCTCCAACGGCCGGGACACCTCGGAGGGTTCCCGCACCCAGCGCTCGCTGTCGAGCACGAACGCGAGCGCGCCGCCGCTGCGCCGCCGCATCTTGGCGACCACCGCGGCCTGCTCCTCGTCCAAGTCGCCGAAGAAGGCCACCAGCAGTCCCTCGTTCCCGCGGCGCAGCACCTCGTAGGCGCGCGACAGGCCCGTGCCGTCGGAGTGGTCGATCACCGCGAGCGTGTCCATCATCAGCCCGGCGGCGTCCGCCGTGCCCTGGCTCGTGCCCGCGAAGCCGTCGGCTCCCTCACCGGGCACGGAGTTGCCGGTGTCCGTCAGCAGCCTCACGGAAAAGCCCCGTTCGAGCATGTGGACCAGGACGGAGGCGGCCCCCGAGACGGCCCACTCGAAGGCCGAGTCCGGGCCCGCGCCCGCGAAGGCGAGACCCCGGGTGTCCAGAAGGACTGTGCAGCGGGCGCGCTGGGGCTGCTCCTCGCGGCGGACCATCAGCTCGCCGTAGCGGGCGGTGGAGCGCCAGTGGACCCGGCGCAGGTCGTCGCCGTAGCGGTAGCCGCGCGGGATCACGTCGTCCTCGCCGGCCAGGGCCAGCGAGCGCTGCCGTCCGTCGCCGTACCCCTTGGCCTCGCCGCTCAGCCGCACCGGCGGCAGCGCTTCCACATGCGGGATCACGGTCAGGGTGTCGTACGTCGAGAAGGAGCGGGTCAGCTCGCACATGCCGAACGGGTCGGTCAGGCGCAGCTGGAGCGGGCCCAGCGGGTAGCGGCCGCGCAGGTCGGAGCGGACCCGGTAGGAGACCTCGCGGCGGCCGCCCGGCTCGACGCGGTCGAGCACGAAGCGGGGGCGCGGGCCGAGGACGTAGGGGACCCGGTCCTGGAGCATCAGCAGGCCGGTGGGCAGCCGGGAGACGTTGTCCATGCGCAGATGGACCCGGGCCTCGCTGCCGGCAGGAACGCGCGCGGGGGAGAGCCTGCGGCTGCCCGCGACCCGGTAGCGGGTGCGGTAGAGCACGGTGGCGCAGACCAGGGGCAGCACGGCGAGCAGCAGTCCGACCCGCAGCAGGTCGCTCTGGCCGAGGACGTAGGCGCAGACGGCCGCGGCGATGCCAGCCGCGAAGAAGGAGCGGCCGCGGGTGGTCAGACCGGCCAGTGCCGTGCGCACCCCGCCCTTGTCGCCCCGATCGGCCTCGGGGCCGCCGGCCGAGGGCACCCCGGTGGACATCACAGGCTCCGCGGCGGCTGCTGCGGATACGCGGGCGCGGTACGGCCGATCCCGCCGATCCCGCCCTGCTGGGGCGCGGCGGGGACCGGGGTGCGCTGGAGGATCTCCTGCACGACCTGCTCCGCGGTGCGCCGGTTCAGCTGGGCCTGGGCGGTGGGCAGCAGACGGTGGGCGAGGACGGCCACGGCGAGCGCCTGCACGTCGTCCGGCAGCGCGAACTCGCGGCCGGAGAGGGCGGCGGAGGCCTTGGCGGCGCGCAGCAGGTGCAGCGTCGCGCGCGGGGAGGCGCCGAGTCTGAGATCGGGGTGGGTGCGCGTGGCGGAGACCAGGTCGACGGCGTACCGCCGGACCGTTTCGGCGACGTGGACGCCGCGGACTGCCTCGATGAGCTTCACGACGTCGTGCGCGTGGGCCACTGGCTGAAGGTCCTCCAGGGGGCTCACCCCGCCGTGGACGTCGAGCATCTGCAGCTCCGCCTCGACGCTGGGGTAGCCCACCGAGACCCGGGCCATGAAACGGTCGCGCTGTGCCTCGGGCAGCGGGTAGGTGCCCTCCATCTCGACCGGGTTCTGCGTGGCGACCACCATGAAGGGGCTGGGCAGCTCGTAGGTCTGTCCGTCGATGGTGACCTGGCGCTCCTCCATCGACTCCAGGAGCGCCGACTGGGTCTTCGGCGAGGCACGGTTGATCTCGTCGCCGATCACGATCTGGGCGAAGATCGCGCCCGGTTTGAACTCGAAGTCCCGGCGCTGCTGGTCCCAGATGGACACGCCCGTGATGTCCGAGGGCAGCAGGTCGGGTGTGAACTGGATGCGGCGCACCGAGCAGTCGATGGACCGCGCCAGCGCCTTGGCCAGCATGGTCTTGCCGACGCCGGGGACATCCTCGATCAGAAGATGCCCCTCGGCGAGCAGCACGGTCAGCGAAAGCCGTACGACCTCGGGCTTCCCCTCGATCACGCCCTCCACCGAACTGCGTACCCGCTCGACAACGGCGGTCAGATCAGTGAGGCTCGCTCGATCGTCATAGGTGGTCACCCGGCCCTCCTCGGCCCGAAACTTTCCGGGCCGACGCTCTGTGATGCGTAACCGGCCCACCCCGAATCACGGACACCACGCGTGAGAAGTTCCGCGTGACGCCACACCCGCATTCTTGCTGCCGTTACCGATTCGTGTCACTCGACTGTGGACAACTGGCTGCACTATGTCGGGTCTTGCGGTGGTTTGGGCGCCCTGAGGGCTGAAATCAACAGCGAAACGACAGCTACGGCGACCCTTACGCGGGGTCGATCTCCCGCAGCAGACCCGTCTTCACGTCGAACACGAACCCGCGGACGTCGTCGGTGTGCAGCAGGAACGGCGAGGTGCGCACCCGCTGCATGGACTGCCGTACGTCCTGGTCGACGTCACGGAAGGCCTCCACGGCCCACGCGGGACGCTGGCCGACCTCCATCTCCAGCTCGTTGCGGAAGTCCTCGGTGATCGCCTCCAGACCGCAGCCCGTGTGGTGGATGAGCACGATGCTGCGCGTGCCGAGCTTGCGCTGGCTGATGGTGAGCGAGCGGATCACGTCGTCGGTGACCACGCCGCCCGCGTTGCGGATGGTGTGGCAGTCGCCGAGCTCCAGGCCGAGCGCGGCGTGCAGGTCGAGACGGGCGTCCATGCAGGCCACGACGGCGACGTGCAGGACCGGGCGGGCGTCCATGCCGGGGTCGGTGAACGCGGCGGCGTACCGCTCGTTGGCGTTGACCAGACGGTCGGTCACACCGCCGTCGCGGGATATGGCGCCTTCGGTGGGAACGGATGCGGAAGTCGTCATAACCATGACGGTACTGGTCACCGCCGTCGTGGTCCTGCGGTGAGAAGGGAAAAAGAGCGTCATCACGCCTTCTGTGTGAGGTACCCCACAAGAGGTCCGGGTGCGCCCGAACGGGTGTTTTCCGTCCTTTTCGAGCGTCGAGTTCGCGCCGGTGCGCGACGCGCAGGCCGGTTGATTGACCGCGAGACACCGTGGACTAAAGTGACGCGAAGCGGGAGGCGAGGCTTCCCTGCTGACATTTCCCGGAGGCCCCGGCTCGCGCTCGGACGGTCTCCCCACGTGCGCGGCGCGTACGTACGGCTCGGCCTCCTCCCGCTCCCGGTCGGCTGACGCTTTCGGCGCCGGCAGGCCTCCCCTTCATGAGCGGGCGGGGACCCGGCGGTGCGTACGGCCCGCGCCGGACCTGAGAGGGCCCCTTGAGCCAGAGTCGACACGTCCCGGTGATGCTCCAGCGGTGCCTGGACCTGTTGGCCCCCGCGCTGGAGCGGCCCGGGTCGGTGGTCGTCGACTGCACGCTCGGGCTCGGCGGCCACAGCGAGGCCCTCCTCCGGCGCTTCCCCGAGGCCCGGCTCGTCGCCCTGGACCGCGACAAGGAGGCCCTGCGCCTGTCCGGCGAGCGGCTCGCCCCCTTCGGCGAGCGCGCCACCCTGGTCCACGCGGTCTACGACGAGCTCCCCGACGTCCTCGACCGGCTCGGCATCGCGCGCGTGCAGGGCGTCCTGTTCGACCTCGGCGTCTCCTCCATGCAGCTCGACGAGGCCGACCGGGGCTTCGCCTACGCCCAGGACGCGCCGCTCGACATGCGCATGGACCAGACGACCGGCATGAGCGCGGCAGAGGTCCTCAACACCTACCCGGCGGGCGAACTCGTCCGGATCCTCCGGGCCTACGGCGAGGAGAAGCAGGCCAAGCGGATCGTGTCCGCGATCGTGCGCGAGCGCGACAAGGAGCCGTTCACGAACAGCGCGCGGCTCGTCGAGCTGATCCGGGACTCCCTGCCGCAGGCCGCCAAGCGCACCGGCGGCAACCCGGCCAAGCGCACCTTCCAGGCCCTGCGCATCGAGGTCAACGGCGAGCTCTCCGTCCTGGAACGGGCGATCCCGGCCGCGGTGGAGGCACTCGCGGTGGGCGGCCGGATCGTGGTGCTGTCGTACCACTCGCTGGAGGACCGCCTGGTCAAGCAGGTCTTCGCGGCCGGCGCCGCCAACACCGCCCCGCCCGGGCTGCCCGTCGTCCCCGAGCAGTACCAGCCCCGGCTCAAGCTGCTCACGCGCGGTGCCGAACTTCCCACCGAGGAAGAGATCGCCGAGAACCGGCGGGCCGCACCGGCGCGTTGCAGGGGCGCCGAGCGCATCAGGGAGTCCATCGAGTGAAGTGTGAAGTGCCTGAGCCGCGTCAGAGGGCTGGGAAACCGGACTCACTGGAGGGTGTGTGAGCAGGAAACCCGAACTGAGAGGGCGGGCAGCCCGTCTCGCGCGTCTCCTCCCCGGCACGGCGAGCCCCGGACAGGCGGCCCGCACCCCCTTCGTGCTCCTCGTGGTCCTCCTCCTCGGCGGCGGCCTCATCGGGCTGCTGGTGCTGAACTCGGCGCTGAGCGAAGGGTCGTTCAAGCTCACCGACCTCCAGAAGGACACCAAGAGCCTCACCGACGAGCAGCAGGCCCTGCAGCGGGACATCGACGCCTACTCCGCCCCCGACGCCCTGGTGCGCCGCGCCCGCGAACTCGGCATGGTGCCCGGCGGCGACCCGGCCTTCCTCGACCCCGACGGCACCGTCAAGGGCGTCCCGTCCCCCGCGGGCGAGGCCGAACCGCTCTCCTACCGGATGCCGCTCGTCCTCGCGCCCGAGGTGATCGACGGCGCGGCCGCCGCGACACCCCCGGCCGACCCCACCCCGGCCCAGACCGTCGGCCAGGCCCCCGCGGACGTCGTACCGGCCCCCGAGACCGTCGTACCGGCTCCCGGGACCGCCCCCGCGGACGTCCCGCTCCCCACAACCCCGACCCCCGGCAGGTGACGGAAGTGTCCGACGACTTCGGCAGGCAACCACCGCGCCGCCGGGTGCCGGGACCCGCGCACCCCGAGCGCTCCGCCCGCCCCGTGGGCCGTCCGCGTCCGGGCCCCGGCGCCCGCCCGGCCCGCCGCCCGTCCGCGCCCCGCCAGGCGGCCCCCAAGACCATCCGCCTGGGCAGCCCCCGCCCCCGGCTGCGCCTGGTCGGCCTCGCGCTGACGCTGGTGTTGGCCGCCTTCGTCGTACGGCTGCTCCAGGTGCAGGCCGTCGACGCGAGCACGTACGCCGCCAAGGCCGAGCAGAACCGGTACGTCGGCTACACGCTCGCCGCCGAGCGCGGCGGGATCACCGACCGCGACGGCGTGGCCCTCGCGACCAGCGAGGACGCCTACGACATCACGGCCGACCCCACGCTCTTCACGCGCAAGCAGCTCAAGATCGACGACGGTCCCGAGCAGGCCGCCGCCCTGCTCGCCCCGATCCTGGGGCAGGAGCAGGAGGCGATCGTCAAGAAGCTGCGGCCCAAGGACAAGAAGCTCCGTTACGTCCTGCTCGCCAACCGGCAGACCCCGCAGGTCTGGAAGCAGATCAAGGACCTGAAGTCCGCGCTCGCCACCAAGAGCGAGACCGACCCGGGCACGGCCAACGTCCTCGCCGGGGTCCTGTCCGTGCCGACGACCAAGCGGGTGTACCCGAACGGCGACCTCGCCGCCGGGATACTGGGCTGGGTCAACGCCGACGGCAAGGGCGGCGGCGGTGTCGAGCAGCAGCTGAACTCCCTGCTGGCCGGCAAGGACGGCAAGGTCCGCTACGCCCAGTCCGGTGGCCGCCAGGTGCCCACCGTGGGCTCCACCGAGACCCCCGCGGTGCCCGGCAGCGACGTCGAGCTCACCATCGACCGCGACATCCAGTGGGCCGCCCAGCAGGCCATCACCGACCAGGTGAAGAAGTCCAAGGCGGACCGCGGGTACGTGATAGTGCAGGACACACGGACCGGCCAGGTCCTCGCCATGGCCAACTCGCCCGGCTTCGACCCCAACGACCTGTCCAGGGCGAGCTCGGTGAACATGGGCAACGCGGCCCTCCAGGACGCCTACGAGCCGGGCTCCACCGCCAAGATCATGTCGATGGCGGCCGTACTGGAACAGGGCGTCGCCACCCCGCTCACGCATGTGATCGTGCCCAACCGGCTGCACCGCGGCGACCGGCTCTTCAAGGACGACATCGACCACGAGACCTGGTACCTCACGCTCAACGGCGTGCTCGCCAAGTCCAGCAACATCGGCACCATCCTCGCGACCGGCCAGCTCGGCAAGACGCAGGCGCAGGCCAACCAGGTCCTCTACTCCTACCTGCGCAAGTTCGGCCTCGGCCGGTACTCCGGGCTCGACTTCCCGGGCGAGACCCCGGGCATCCTCGCCAAGCCCGCGGACTGGTCGACCTCGCAGCAGTACACGATCCCTTTCGGCCAGGGCGTGTCCCTCAACGCCATGCAGGCCGCGTCCGTCTACTCGACCATCGCCAACGGCGGTGTCCGTATCGAACCCACGCTCGTGCGCGGCACCAAGGGGCCCGACGGACGCTTCACGCCGGCCGCGAAGCCAAAGGAGACAAGGGTCGTCAGCGCCAAGACGGCCAGGACGCTGGCCCAGATGCTGGAATCCGTCGTGGACGACCAGGAGGGCACCGGCACCAAGGCGCGCATCCCCGGCTACCGGGTCGCGGGCAAGACGGGCACCGCCAACCGCGTGGATCCGGCCACCGGCATGTACAAGGGCTACACCTCGTCGTTCGCCGGCTTCGCGCCGGCCGACAAGCCGCGGATCACCGTCTACTGCGCCATCCAGAACGCCACCAGCGGCAGCTATTTCGGCGGCCAGATCTGCGGACCCGTCTACAAGCAGGTCATGGAGTTCGCGCTGAAGACCCTCCAGGTCCCGCCCACCGGGGCGAAGGCGGCGAAGCTGCCCGTGACCTACACGCCCTGACCGGCAGGGCACAAGCACCGCGTCAGCACCCTGCCAGTACCTCGGAAAGGCCACCAGGAACCACCTCGTGACGACGATCACCTCCGATCCCGGCAACCAGGGCGTGCCCCGCCCCTCGCTTCGCTCCGAGGCGGGTGCGCCCGGTACGCTCACCGCCGTGCCACACGCTGATCAGTCCCAAACCACCCAGAAGGGCGCACCCGTGACATATCCGGGACCGCCCCGGCCGGTCCAGGTCTCCGCCACACCCCTCGCGGAGCTCGCCGATCAGCTGGGTGCCGAGCCGCCGCTGAAGGACGCGCAGGTCACGGGCATCACCCATGACTCGCGTGCGGTCCGCCCCGGCGACCTGTACGCCGCCCTGCCGGGCGCCCGCCTGCACGGCGCCGACTTCGTCACCCAGGCCGTCGGCCTCGGCGCGGTCTCGGTGCTGACCGACCCGACGGGCGCCGAGCGTGCCGCCGCGACCGGGCTCCCGGTCCTGGTCGTCGAGGACCCACGCGCGCGCATGGGCGAACTGGCCACCACGATCTACGGCCACCCCGGCGAGGACCTGCTCCAGATCGGGATCACCGGCACCTCCGGCAAGACCACCACGGCCCTATCTCGTCGAGGGTGGCCTGAAGGGGGTCAGGTCCACCGGCCTGATCGGCACCGTCGAGATGCGCATCGGCGACGAGCGCATCAAGTCCGAGCGGACCACGCCCGAAGCCACCGACCTCCAGGCCCTGTTCGCGGTCATGCGCGAGCGCGGTGTCGAGGCGGTCGCCATGGAGGTCTCCAGCCACGCGCTGGTCCTCGGCCGGGTCGACGGCTGCGTCTTCGACATCGGCGTCTTCACCAACCTCAGCCCGGAACACATGGAGTTCCACTCCGACATGGAGGACTACTTCCGGGCCAAGGCGCAGCTGTTCACGCCGAAACGCAGCCGTCTCGGCGTCGTCAACCTCGACGACGAGTACGGCCGCAGGCTCGTCAAGGAAGCCACGGTCCCGGTCGTCACCTACTCCGCCGAGGGCCACCCCGACGCCGACTGGCGTGCCGAGGACGTCGAAGTCGGCCCCATGGACTCGACGTTCACCGTGGTCGGCCCCAAGGGCGAGCGCATCGCCGCCAGGTCCCCGCTCGCGGGCCCCTTCAACGTGGCGAACACCCTCGCCGCGATCGTCGCCCTGGCCGCGGCCGGCCTCGACCCGCAGACCGCCGCCGACGGCGTCGCCGCCGTGCCGGGGGTGCCGGGCCGCCTGGAGCGGGTGGACGCCGGGCAGCCCTACCTCGCGGTCGTGGACTACGCCCACAAGACCGACGCCGTCGAGTCGGTGCTCAAGGCGCTCCGCAAGGTCACCGAGGGCAAGGTGCACGTCGTGCTCGGCTGCGGCGGCGACCGCGACCGGACCAAGCGCGGGCCGATGGGCGCGGCCGCGGCCCGCCTCGCCGACACCGCCGTACTGACCTCCGACAACCCCCGCTCCGAGGACCCCCTCGCGATCCTCGCAACCATGCTCGAGGGCGCGGCGTCCGTACCAGCACACGAACGCGGCGAGGTCCAGGTCTTCGAGGACCGGGCCGCCGCGATCGCCGCAGCCGTCGCCCGCGCGCAGCCCGGTGACACCGTGCTCGTCGCGGGCAAGGGCCACGAGCAGGGCCAGGACATCGCCGGGGTGGTCCGTCCCTTCGACGACCGCCAGGTACTTCGAGAAGCCATCCAGAAGACCCAGGGATGAACTTGTGATCGCCCTCTCTCTCGCCGAGATCGCCTCAGTCGTCGGCGGGCAGACGTACGACATACCGGATCCGTCGGCGCAGGTGCACGGCCCCGTCGTCATCGACTCCCGGCAGGTGAGGGACGGCAGTCTGTTCGCCGCCTTCGTGGGGGAGCGCGTCGACGGCCACGACTACGCCGACCAGGCCGTCCGGGCGGGCGCGGTGGCCGTGCTGGCCCAACGCCCCGTCGGCGTGCCCGCGATCGTCGTCGAGGACGTCCAGACGACCCTCGGCGCCCTCGCGCGTCATGTCGTACGACGGCTCGGCGCGACCCTCGTCGCCCTCACCGGCTCGGCAGGCAAGACCAGCACCAAGGACCTCATCGCGCAGGTGCTCCAGCGCAAGGCCCCTACGGTGTTCACGCCCGGCTCGCTCAACAACGAGATCGGTCTGCCGCTGACCGCGCTCACCGCCACCGAGGAGACCAGGTTCCTCGTCCTGGAGATGGGCGCCCGCGGCATCGGCCACATCGCCTACCTCACGGATCTGACGCCCCCGAGGATCGGCCTCGTCCTGAACGTCGGGTCCGCCCACATCGGCGAGTTCGGCGGCCGCGAGCAGATCGCGCAGGCCAAGGGCGAACTCGTGGAAGCGCTGCCCGAGGACGGCGCCGCGATCCTCAACGCCGACGATCCTCTCGTACGGGCCATGGCGTCCCGTACGAAGGCGAAGGTGCTCCTTTTCGGAGAGTCCGGCGAAGCGGACGTACGCGCCGAGAACGTGCGACTCATGGACAGCGGACAGCCCGCCTTCATGCTCCACACACCCTCCGGTGCAAGCGAAGTGACCATGCGCCTGTACGGTGAGCACCACGTGTCGAACGCGCTCGCCGCGGCCGCCGTCGCCCATGAGCTGGGCATGTCCGCAACCGAGATCGCCACCGCGCTCTCCGAGGCGGGCTCCCTCTCCCGCTGGCGTATGGAGGTCACCGAGCGCCCGGACGGCGTGACCATCGTCAACGACGCCTACAACGCGAACCCCGAGTCCATGAAGGCCGCCTTGCGTGCGCTGGCCGCCATGGGCAAGGGGCGGCGGACCTGGGCGGTGCTCGGCAAGATGGCCGAGCTCGGGGACGAGGCGCTCGCCGAGCACGACGCGGTCGGACGGCTCGCCGTCCGGCTCAATGTCGGCAAGCTCGTCGCGGTCGGGGGCAGGGAAGCGTCCTGGCTGCAACTGGGCGCATATAACGAGGGTTCGTGGGGTGAGGAGTCGGTGCACGTGTCCGACGCACAGGCGGCGGTCGACCTGCTGCGCAGTGAGTTGCGCCCGGGAGACGTCGTCCTCGTGAAGGCGTCCCGTTCGGTCGGCCTGGAGAGCGTCGCCGAGGCGCTGCTCGACGCCGAGGGTGAGGTTGCCGCCCGATGATGAAGCAGATCCTGTTCTCAGGAGTCATCGGCCTCTTTCTGACCCTGGTCGGCACCCCGCTGCTGATCAAGCTGCTCGCGCGCAAGGGTTACGGCCAGTACATCCGCGACGACGGCCCGCGCGAGCACGCCAGCAAGCGCGGTACGCCCACGATGGGTGGTATCGCCTTCATCCTGGCGACCGTCGTCGCCTACTTCCTGTCCAAGGTCATCACCGGCTACCCGCCCACCTACTCGGGCCTGCTGGTGCTCGGCCTGATGTGCGGCATGGGCCTGGTCGGCTTCCTCGACGACTACATCAAGATCGTCAAGAGGCGCTCGCTGGGTCTGCGGGCCAAGGCGAAGATGGCGGGCCAGCTCATCGTCGGCATCAGCTTCGCGGTGCTCGCGCTGATGTTCCCGGACGCCCGCGGCAACACCCCGGCCTCCACCAAGCTGTCGTTCATCACCGACTTCGGCTGGAAGATCGGCCCGATCCTGTTCGTGGTCTGGGCGCTGTTCATGATCCTCGCGATGTCGAACGGCGTGAACCTCACCGACGGCCTGGACGGCCTCGCCACCGGCGCCTCCGTCCTCGTCTTCGGCGCCTACACGTTCATCGGCGTCTGGCAGTTCCAGGAGTCCTGCGCCAACGCGGGCACCCTGACCAACCCCAACGCCTGCTACGAGGTGCGCGATCCGCTCGACCTCGCGGTGATCGCCTCCGCGCTGATGGGTGCCTGTCTCGGCTTCCTGTGGTGGAACACCTCGCCGGCCAAGATCTTCATGGGCGACACCGGTTCGCTCGCCCTCGGCGGTGTCCTCACCGGTCTCGCGATCCTGTCCCGCACCGAGCTGCTGGTCGCCATCATGGGCGGTCTGTTCGTCCTCATCACCATGTCGGTCGTCATCCAGGTCGGCTCCTTCCGGCTCACCGGGAAGCGCGTCTTCCGCATGGCACCGCTCCAGCACCACTTCGAACTCAAGGGCTGGTCCGAAGTCCTCGTGGTGGTCCGTTTCTGGATCATCCAGGGCATCTGTGTGATCGTCGGCCTGGGTCTCTTCTACGCGGGATGGGCAGCAGAGAAGTGATCGACCTGCAGGGTAAGCGCGTCACCGTCGCCGGGCTCGGCGTCTCCGGTATCCCGGCGGCCAAGGTGCTGCACGCGCGCGGGGCACACGTCACGGTCGTCAACGACGGCGACGACGCACGCGCGCGTGAGCAGGCCGCCGAGTTGGAGGCGCTCGGCGTCACCGTCCGGCTCGGCGACGGCGCGACCCTGCCCGAGGGCACCGAACTCGTCGTCACCGCGCCCGGCTGGAAACCCGACAAGCCGCTCTTCACGGCGGCCCGTGCGGCCGGCGTCGAGATCTGGGGCGACGTCGAACTCGCCTGGCGCCTCAGGGGTCCCGACGCGGCCCCCTGGCTCGCGATCACCGGCACCAACGGCAAGACCACCACCACCCAGATGCTGGCGTCGATCCTGAAGGCCGCGGGGCTGCGCACGGCCGCCGTCGGCAACATCGGCGTCTCCGTGCTGGACGCGGTGCTCGGCGACGAGCAGTACGACGTCCTCGCCGTGGAGTTGTCGAGCTATCAGCTGCACTGGGCGCCCTCGGTGCGCGCCCACTCCGCCGCCGTCCTCAATCTCGCCCCCGACCACCTCGACTGGCACGGCTCCATGGAGGCGTACGCCGCCGACAAGGGCCGCGTCTACGAGGGCAATCGGGTCGCCTGCGTCTACAACGTCGCCGACAAGGCCACCGAGGACCTGGTGCGCGAGGCGGACGTCGAGGAGGGCTGCCGGGCCATCGGCTTCACCCTCGGCACCCCGGGGCCCTCCCAACTCGGCGTCGTCGAGGGCATCCTGGTCGACCGGGCCTTCGTGGAGGACCGGCACAAGAACGCCCAGGAGCTCGCCGAGGTCTCCGACGTCAACCCGCCGGCCCCGCACAACGTCGCCAACGCCCTTGCCGCGGCGGCCCTCGCACGCGCCTTCGGGGTGCCCGCCAGGGCCGTACGGGACGGGCTGCGGGACTTCACCCCGGACGCGCACCGCATCGCCCACGTGGCCGACGTCGGCGGGGTCGCCTACGTCGACGACTCCAAGGCCACCAACACCCACGCCGCGGAAGCCTCGTTGGCCGCCTACGAGTCGATCGTGTGGATCGCGGGCGGGCTCGCCAAGGGCGCCACCTTCGACGAGCTGGTCGCGAAGTCGGCGAAGCGGCTCCGCGGTGTCGTGCTCATCGGCCAGGACCGCGCCCTGATCCGTGAAGCCCTCGCGCGACACGCCCCGGAAGTACCCGTGGTGGACCTCGACCGGACCGACACTGGGGCGATGCTCGCGGCTGTCCAGGAGGCCTCCCGCCTCGCCGTCGCAGGTGACACGGTGCTGCTGGCCCCGGCCTGTGCCTCGATGGACATGTTCGCCAACTACAACAAGCGCGGTGACGCGTTCGCGGAGGCGGTTCGCGAACTCGGCTCCTGACCGACGTAGCGGAGGCCTTGATGCCCAGTAGCCGTACCGGCAGGCCGCCCGTGCAGCGGGCGTCCCGGCGTCCCGCCGTCCCCCGGCCCTCGCCCGAGAACGCCGTACAACGGCTCTACACGCGCGCGCGGAAGGCCTGGGACCGGCCGCTGACCGCCTACTACCTGATCCTCGGCGGCAGCCTGCTGATCACCGTGCTCGGTCTGGTGATGGTGTACTCCGCCTCCCAGATCACGGCCCTGCAGATGTCGCTGCCGGGATCCTTCTTCTTCCGCAAGCAGTTCCTGGCCGCCGTCATCGGGACCGTCCTGCTGCTGGTCGCCTCCAGGATGCCGGTCAAGCTGCACCGGGCGCTCGCCTACCCGATCCTGGCGGGCGCGGTCTTCCTGATGGCCCTGGTGCAGGTGCCGGGGATAGGGATGTCGGTCAACGGCAACCAGAACTGGATCTCGCTCGGCGGCTCCTTCCAGATCCAGCCCAGCGAGTTCGGCAAGCTCGCGCTCGTGCTGTGGGCGGCCGACCTGCTCGCCCGCAAGCAGGACAAGAAGCTGCTGACCCAGTGGAAGCACATGCTGGTGCCGCTCGTGCCGGTCGCCTTCCTGCTGCTCGGGCTGATCATGCTCGGCGGCGACATGGGCACGGCGATCATCCTGACGGCCATCCTGTTCGGCCTGCTGTGGCTTGCGGGGGCCCCGACCCGGCTGTTCGTCGGGGTGCTGTCGATCGCCGGGCTGATCGGGACGATCCTCATCAAGACCAGCCCCAACCGCATGGCCCGGCTCGCCTGCATCGGCGCCACCGAGCCCAAGGCCGGGGCCGCCGACTGCTGGCAGGCCGTGCACGGCATCTACGCCCTCGCCTCCGGCGGTATCTTCGGCTCCGGGCTCGGTGCGAGTGTGGAGAAATGGGGCCAACTCCCCGAAGCCCACACCGACTTCATCTTCGCCGTCACCGGTGAGGAACTGGGCCTCGCGGGGACGCTGTCGGTACTCGCTCTCTTCGCGGCTCTAGGCTATGCGGGTATCCGCGTGGCCGGACGCACGGAGGACCCCTTCGTGAGGTATGCCGCGGGAGGCGTGACCACCTGGATCACCGCTCAGGCGGTGATCAACATCGGTGCGGTGCTCGGTCTGCTGCCGATCGCCGGTGTCCCGCTCCCGCTGTTCTCCTACGGAGGGTCCGCCCTGCTGCCGACCATGTTCGCCATCGGGCTGCTGATCGCGTTCGCGCGTGACGATCCCGCTGCGCGGATGGCGCTTTCGATGCGGCAACCCCGCTTTGGTAGAAAGCGGGCGGGAGGCGCCGTGCCGGCACGGGGGCCTCGGAGATGGAACACGATGCGACGGCGCGCCCCATCGGCGCGTTCGTCCGGAGAGCGGTGAATTTCGGTGCATGTCGTACTCGCCGGTGGGGGGACCGCCGGCCACATCGAGCCCGCGCTCGCCCTCGCGGACGCCCTGCGCAGGCAGGACCCGACCGTGGGGATCACGGCCCTGGGCACGGAACGGGGCCTGGAGACCAAGCTCGTCCCGCAGCGCGGCTACGAGCTCGCGCTCATCCCGGCCGTGCCGCTGCCCCGTAAGCCCACCCCCGAGCTGATCACCGTCCCGGGCCGGCTGCGCGGCACGATCAAGGCCACCGAGCAGATCCTGGAGCGCACCAAGGCCGACGCCGTCGTCGGCTTCGGCGGCTATGTGGCGCTGCCCGGCTACCTGGCCGCCAAGCGGCTCGGCGTGCCGATCGTGATCCACGAGGCCAACGCCCGCCCCGGCCTCGCCAACAAGATCGGCTCCCGGTACGCCGCCCAGGTCGCCGTCGCCACGCCCGACAGCAAGCTGCGCAACTCCCGGTACATCGGCATCCCGCTGCGCCACACCATCGCCACCCTGGACCGGGCCGCCGCCCGACCCGAGGCCCGCGCGATGTTCGGCCTCGACCCCAACCTGCCCACGCTGCTGGTCTCCGGCGGCTCGCAGGGCGCCCGGCGCCTGAACGAGGTCGTCCAGCAGGTCGCGCCCTGGCTCCAGCAGGCCGGGATCCAGATCCTGCACGCGGTCGGCCCGAAGAACGAACTGCCGCACGTACAGCAGATGCCGGGAATGCCCCCCTACATCCCGGTAAGTTACCTGGACCGGATGGACCTCGCGTACGCCGCGGCCGACATGATGCTCTGCCGCGCGGGCGCGATGACCGTCGCCGAACTCTCCGCCGTCGGGCTCCCGGCCGCCTACGTCCCGCTGCCCATCGGCAACGGCGAACAGCGGCTGAACGCCCAGCCGGTGGTCAAGGCCGGCGGCGGACTGCTGGTCGACGACGCGGAACTGACGCCCGACTGGGTTCGGGCGAACGTCCTGCCCGTGCTCGCCGACCCGCACCGGCTGTACGAGATGTCCCGTGCCGCCGCCGAGTTCGGCCGCCGGGACGCCGACGACCTGCTCGTCGGCATGGTGTACGAGGCGATCGCCTCGCACCGACGCCAGTAGCCAGGAAGAGGGAGTGCGCGTGGCCGGATCGACGACCGCCGAGCGCGGTGAACGCCAGCAGGAGTCGTCCGGCCCGCCTCCCGCCCGGCGGTTGAGGGTGCGTCGGCTTCGTATGATCATCATCCTCGCCGTGGCGCTCGCACTTCTGTCCGCGGGCGCCGTCTGGCTGTTGTACGGCTCCCAGTGGCTGCGCGTCGAACGCGTGTCGGTCTCGGGAACCCTGGTGCTGACGCCGGAACAGGTCCGCGAGGCCGCCGACGTCCCGGTCGGTGCACCGCTGATTTCCGTTGAAACCGATGCGATCGAGGCACGACTGCGCCGGAAATTGCCCCGAATTGACTCAGTTGATGTCGGTCGATCCTGGCCTCATGGAATCGACCTGAAAGTGACCGAACGTACTCCGGTTCTACTTGTCCAAAAGGGCGGAAACTTTGTCGAAGTGGACGATGAAGGTGTCCGATTCGCCACGGTTTCCGAGGCCCCGAAAGGCGTCCCCGCACTGGAATTGGCGCTCTCCCGGCCGGACTCCCGCGCCGCGAGCCTGCGCCGCTTCGGCGAGGGGCGGCTCGTGCGCGAAGCGGTGCAGGTGGCGGGTGACATTCCGGTCGACGTCGCGCGCGCGACCCGTTCCGTCAAGGTGCGTTCGTACGACGACATCTCGCTGGAGTTGCGGGGCGGCCGGACCGTCGTCTGGGGGAGCAGCGAGAAGGGTGCCGCGAAGGCCCGGACGCTCACCGCTCTCATGAAAGCCGCCCCCGACGCGCGGTACTTCGACGTCAGCGTTCCCACCGCGCCTGCGTCAGCGGGGAGTTGACGCACATCAGCGCAGGCCAGCACCCTGGTTGGGCACCGCTACGGCTGATCACATAGGGTGAAAAGAAAAACGGGAGGTTCGGCGTGTTCGTTGAACGTGCGCCACTTGTCGACTTAGTGTCCTGTTCAGAAGACTCCAGGGAACAGACACACTGGTAACCCTAAACTTCAGCGTTAGGGTTCGGGTCGGCGCTACGGACCGTCCCATTCGGCATCAGTCGACGGATCGCGAGGCAGCAGTGCTTCGTCGGTCCGGCGACACGTAACTCGAGGCGAGAGGCCTTCGACGTGGCAGCACCGCAGAACTACCTCGCAGTCATCAAAGTCATCGGTGTCGGCGGCGGTGGTGTCAATGCCATCAACCGGATGATCGAGGTCGGTCTCAAGGGCGTCGAGTTCATCGCCATCAACACCGACGCGCAGGCGCTGTTGATGAGCGACGCCGACGTCAAGCTCGACGTCGGCCGCGAACTCACCCGCGGACTCGGCGCCGGCGCCAACCCGGCCGTCGGCCGCAAGGCCGCCGAGGACCACCGCGAGGAGATCGAGGAGGTCCTCAAGGGGGCCGACATGGTCTTCGTGACGGCCGGTGAAGGCGGCGGCACCGGCACCGGCGGCGCGCCCGTCGTGGCCAACATCGCCCGCTCGCTGGGCGCCCTCACCATCGGCGTGGTCACCCGCCCGTTCACCTTCGAGGGCCGCCGCCGCGCCAACCAGGCCGAGGACGGCATCGCGGAACTCCGCGAAGAGGTCGACACCCTCATCGTCATCCCCAACGACCGGCTGCTGTCCATCTCGGACCGCCAGGTCTCGGTGCTCGACGCCTTCAAGTCGGCCGACCAGGTCCTGCTCTCCGGTGTCCAGGGCATCACCGACCTCATCACCACGCCCGGTCTGATCAACCTCGACTTCGCCGACGTCAAGTCGGTCATGTCCGAGGCCGGTTCGGCCCTCATGGGCATCGGCTCGGCCCGCGGCGACGACCGCGCGGTGGCCGCGGCCGAGATGGCGATCTCCTCGCCGCTCCTGGAGGCGTCCATCGACGGCGCCCGGGGCGTGCTGCTCTCCATCTCCGGCGGCTCCGACCTCGGCCTGTTCGAGATCAACGAAGCCGCCCAGCTGGTCAGCGAGGCCGCCCACCCCGAGGCCAACATCATCTTCGGCGCGGTCATCGACGACGCCCTCGGCGACGAGGTGCGCGTCACCGTGATCGCGGCCGGCTTCGACGGGGGCCAGCCGCCCGCCCGCCGCGAGACGGTCATGGGTTCCTCCTCGGCCCCGGCCCGCCGCGAGGAGCCCACGCCGGTACGGCCGACCGAGAGCCGTCCGTCCTTCGGCTCGCTCGGCAGCGTCACGCCGAAGGAGGACCCGGAGCCCGCGCCCGAGCCGGCCGCCGACCTCCCGGTCGCCCCGCCGGTCCCGCCGTCGCGGAGCTACTCCGACAGCGCGGCCGAGGAGCTGGACGTGCCGGACTTCCTGAAGTGATAGGACAGCGCGAGAGCGTGAGCGGCGCGCACTTCGCCTTCACCGACCGGTGGGGCGGGGTGAGCGCCGCTCCGTATGAGGAGCTCAACCTCGGCGGCGCGGTCGGCGACGACCCCCAGGCCGTGGGGACCAACCGCGAACTGGCCGCCAAGTCGCTTGGACTCGACCCGGCCCGGGTGGTCTGGATGAACCAGGTGCACGGCGCGGACGTCGTGGTGGTAACCGAGCCCTGGGGCGACAAGCCGGTGCCCCGGGTCGACGCCGTCGTCACCGCCGAGCGCGGTCTCGCCCTCGCCGTCCTCACCGCCGACTGCACCCCGGTGCTGCTCGCCGACCCGGTCGCCGGGATCGTCGCGGCGGCCCACGCCGGCCGGCCCGGCATGGTGGCCGGAGTTGTCCCGGCCGCGCTACGCGCGATGACCGGACTCGGCGCCGATCCCGCCCGGATCGTCGCCCGCACCGGACCCGCCGTGTGCGGCCGGTGCTACGAAGTGCCCGAGGAGATGCGCGCCGAGGTCGCCGCCGTCGAACCCGCGGCGCACGCCGAAACGAGTTGGGGCACTCCAGCGGTCGACGTGACCGCCGGAGTGCACGCCCAGCTCGACCGGCTCGGGGTGCGCGACCGGCGGCAGTCGCCGGTGTGCACGCGGGAGTCGGTCGACCACTTCTCGTACCGCCGCGATCGCTCCACGGGGCGACTCGCGGGATATGTCTGGCTGGACTGATGGGGCATGACGGACCGTAAGGACGAACTCGCCGCAAATCTGGCGAAGGTGGAGGAGCGCATCGCCGCCGCGTGTGCGGCCGCCGGGCGTGGGCGGGAAGAGGTGACCCTCATCGTGGTCACCAAGACCTACCCCGCGAGCGATGTGCGGGTCCTCTCCGAGCTCGGTGTGCGCCATGTCGCCGAGAACAAGGACCAGGACGCGGCGCCCAAAGCCGCCGAATGCGCGGATCTGCCCCTCACTTGGCACTTCGTTGGCCAATTGCAGACCAACAAAGTGCGATCTGTGGTCGGTTACGCGGATCTCGTGCAGTCCGTCGATCGTTCGAAGTTGGTGACGGCTCTCTCCAAGGAGGCCGTGAAGGCCGGGCGTGAGGTGGGCTGCCTGATCCAGGTCGCTCTCGACGCCGGTTCGAGCGAGCGAGGGGAGCGGGGTGGCGTGGCACCGGGCGGTATCGAGGAGTTGGCCGGTCTCGTGGCCCGGGCGCCGGGGCTGCGGCTCGACGGGTTGATGACCGTCGCACCGCTCACCGGGGAGTACGCGGGGCGCGAACAGGCGGCGTTCGAGCGGTTGATGGATTTGTCGACCGACCTGCGCCGAGCCCATCCGGCTGCGAACATGGTCTCGGCAGGGATGAGTGCGGACCTCGAACAGGCCGTGGCGGCGGGGGCGACACATGTACGCGTCGGCACCGCGGTACTCGGAGTCCGCCCCAGGCTCCGGTAACGTCGCCAGGAAGTCGGACCACAGCAGAAAATATGGTCATTACCGCCGAAAGGCGGTCGTAACGACCTCGTGGATCGCGGGCACTTGGCAGTCGTCAGCCGATCCACCACAGAGCGGAGGACTCAGAGAATGGCCGGCGCGATGCGCAAGATGGCGGTCTACCTCGGCCTCGTGGAGGACGATGGGTACGACGGCCGCGGTTTCGACCCCGACGACGACTTCGAACCGGAACTCGACCCGGAGCCCGAGCGGGACCGCCGACGGCATGAGCCGTCTCACCAGTCACATCAGGCACTTCAGCCTGAAAGGGACGAATCGGTCAGAGTTGTGCAGTCCTCTGCACCGCGCGACCCGGTGCCCCGATCCTCTTCGCTCGCCGCGGAATCGGTGCGTCCCGCGCGCATCGCGCCCGTGGCGTCCATCACACAAGAGCGCGCAAGCCTGGAGAAGAACGCACCGGTGATCATGCCCAAGGTCGTGTCGGAACGAGAGCCTTACCGGATCACCACACTTCACCCCCGGACCTACAACGAGGCCCGTACCATCGGGGAACACTTCCGTGAGGGCACCCCGGTGATCATGAATCTGACTGAGATGGATGACACAGACGCCAAGCGACTTGTCGACTTTGCGGCCGGTTTGGTGTTTGGTCTTCACGGCAGCATCGAGCGGGTGACGCAGAAGGTGTTCCTGTTGTCGCCTGCTAACGTCGATGTCACGGCGGAGGACAAGGCCCGCATCGCAGAGGGCGGGTTCTTCAACCAGAGCTGAGAAGCACAACCGGAACGAAGTACGGAACAGGGGAGAGGGAAAGACAGACCATGAGCGTGTTCGCGCAGGTGATCTACATCGCGCTGATGGTGTTCCTCATCGTGCTCATTTTCCGGTTGGTCATGGACTACGTCTTCCAGTTCGCCCGCTCGTGGCAACCCGGCAAGGCGATGGTGGTCGTTCTGGAGGCCACCTACACTGTCACCGATCCACCGTTGAAGCTTCTGCGGCGGTTCATCCCGCCGCTGCGTCTCGGGGGCGTGGCGCTCGACCTGTCCTTCTTCGTGCTGATGATCATCGTTTACATCCTCATCTCCATCATGGGAAACCTGGCGAGGTGACTGTGGACGATACGGTCTTGCCGACTGCCGATGACTACGTTGAGGTGAAGAGATGCCGTTGACCCCCGAGGACGTGCGGAACAAGCAGTTCACGACCGTCCGCCTCCGAGAAGGCTATGACGAGGACGAGGTCGATGCCTTCCTCGACGAGGTCGAAGCCGAACTGACGCGCCTGCTGCGCGAGAACGAGGACCTGCGCGCCAAGCTGGCCGCGGCGACGCGTGCTGCTGCCCAGAACCAGCAGAACATGCGCAAGCCCCCGGAGCAGGACCAGCAGCAGGGTGGCATGCCCGGACAGGGAATGCCGCAGCAGGGTATGCGTGGGCCCGGTCCCGGCGGTCCCGTGCCGGCCGGCATATCCGGTCCGCCGCAGCAGATGGGTGGCCCCATGGGTGGCCCGCCCCAGCTGCCGAGCGGTGCGCCGCAGCTGCCTGCCGGTCCCAGTGGCGGCCAGGGCGGCCCGCAGGGTCCCGGTCCGATGGGCCAGGGGCCCATGGGTCAGGGCCCGATGGGTCAGGGCACCATGGGTGGTCAGCCGCCCATGCAGCAGCAGATGGGTGGCCCGATGGGCGGCCCCATGGGCGGTCCGATGGGCGGCCCCGGTCAGGGCCCCGGTGGCGACAGCGCCGCCCGTGTCCTCTCGCTGGCCCAGCAGACCGCCGACCAGGCGATCGCGGAGGCCCGTTCCGAGGCCAACAAGATCGTCGGCGAGGCGCGTTCGCGTGCCGAGGGCCTCGAGCGTGATGCCCGTGCCAAGGCCGACGCCCTGGAGCGGGACGCGCAGGAGAAGCACCGCGTCGCGATGGGCTCGCTGGAGTCCGCCCGCGCCACGCTGGAGCGCAAGGTCGAGGACCTGCGCGGCTTCGAGCGCGAGTACCGCACGCGTCTGAAGTCGTACCTCGAGTCGCAGCTGCGTCAGCTGGAGACCCAGGCCGACGACTCGCTGGCTCCGCCGCGCACCCCGGCGACCGGGTCGCTGCCGCCGTCCCCGGCGCCTTCCATGGCCCCGGCCGGTGCGAGCGCCCCGTCGTACGGCGGCAACCCGGGCGGCATGGGCGGCGGTCCTTCGCCGGCCGCTCCGTCCTACGGTGGCCAGCAGCAGATGTCGCCCGCGATGACCCAGCCGATGGCGCCGGTGCGGCCGCAGGGTCCCGGTCCGATGGGCCAGGCTCCCTCGCCCATGCGTGGCTTCCTCATCGACGAGGACGACAACTGACGGCCTCCAGTACGCCTTAGGCGTCGGCAGCGTTCAGGGTGAGACCCCGGATTTCGATCCGGGGTCTCACCCTTTTACGCGGGTTGATCACGGTGTCACGCGGCACGGAGAAGGCCCGGTCCCCACGCGGGACCGGGCCTTCTCCTTCGGTGCTACGCGGGCTACGCCTTGCGCAGGCGGAACGTCAGCGACAGGCCCTCGTCCGTGAACGGGGTGCCGTACGTCTCGTCCGCCTCTCCCTGGGCGAAGTCCGTCGCCAGGACCTCGTCGGCGATCAGGGCGCTGTGCTCGGTGAGGGCCGCGATCACGGCCGGGTCCGTGGCCGTCCAGCGCAGCGCGATCCGGTCGGCCACGTCGAGGCCGCTGTTCTTGCGGGCCTCCTGGATCAGCCGGATCGCGTCACGGGCGAGGCCCGCCTGGCGCAGCTCCTCGGTGATCTCCAGGTCCAGGGCGACCGTGGCACCGGAGTCGGACGCCACCGACCAGCCCTCGCGCGGGGTCTCCGTGATGATCACCTCGTCCGGGGCGAGCGTGACCGTCTCGCCGTCGACCTCGACCGACGCCGTGCCTTCGCGCAGGGCGAGGGAGAGCGCGGCCGCGTCGGCGTTGGCGACGGCCTTGGCCACGTCCTGGACGCGCTTGCCGAACCGCTTGCCCAGGGCGCGGAAGTTGGCCTTCGCGGTGGTGTCGACCAGGCTGCCGCCGACCTCGCTGAGGGAGGCGAGCGCGCTCACGTTGAGCTCTTCCGTGATCTGCGCGTGCAGTTCACGGTCCAGGGCGTCGAAGCCGGTGGCGGCGATGAGCGCCCGGGACAGCGGCTGGCGGGTCTTCACGCCCGACTCCGCGCGCGTGGCCCGACCCAGCTCGACGAGCCGGCGCACCAGGACCATCTGCTTCGACAGCTCCGGGTCGATGGCGGACAGGTCCGCCTCCGGCCAGGAGGCCAGGTGCACCGACTCCGGGGCGCCCGGGGTGACCGGCACGACCAGGTCCTGCCAGACCCGCTCGGTGATGAAGGGGGTCAGCGGGGCCATCAGCTTGGTGACCGTCTCGACGACCTCGTGCAGGGTGCGCAGCGCGGCCTTGTCGCCCTGCCAGAAACGGCGCCGGGAGCGGCGTACGTACCAGTTGGACAGGTCGTCGACGAACGCCGACAGGAGCTTTCCGGCGCGCTGGGTGTCGTACGCCTCCAGGGACTGGGTCACCTGGTCGGTCAGCGCGTGCAGTTCGGACAGCAGCCAGCGGTCCAGGACCGGGCGGTCGGCCGGGGCCGGGTCCGCCGCGCTGGGCGCCCAGTTCGACGTACGGGCGTACAGGGCCTGGAAGGCGACCGTGTTCCAGTAGGTGAGGAGGGTCTTCCTCACCACCTCCTGGATGGTGCCGTGGCCCACGCGGCGGGCCGCCCAGGGGGAGCCGCCGGCCGCCATGAACCAGCGCACCGCGTCGGCCCCGTGCCGGTCCATCAGCGGGATCGGCTCCAGGGTGTTGCCCAGGTGCTTGGACATCTTGCGGCCGTCCTCGGCGAGGATGTGGCCGAGGCAGACGACGTTCTCGTACGAGGACTTGTCGAAGACCAGGGTGCCGACGGCCATCAGCGTGTAGAACCAGCCACGGGTCTGGTCGATGGCCTCGGAGATGAACTGCGCCGGGTAGCGGGACTCGAAGAGCTCCTTGTTCTTGTACGGGTAGCCCCACTGCGCGAACGGCATCGAACCCGAGTCGTACCAGGCGTCGATGACCTCCGGCACGCGCGTGGCCGTCTTTCCGCAGCTGTCCTGGGGGCAGGCGAAGGTGACCGCGTCGATGTACGGGCGGTGCGGGTCCAGGCCGGAGTGGTCCGTGCCGGTGAGCTCGGTGAGCTCCGCGCGGGACCCGACGACCGTGAGGTGGTCGTCCTCGCAGCGCCAGATCGGCAGCGGGGTGCCCCAGTAGCGGTTGCGGGACAGCGCCCAGTCGATGTTGTTCTGGAGCCAGTCGCCGAAGCGGCCGTGCTTGACGGTCTCCGGGAACCAGTTGGTGTTCTCGTTCTCCTGGAGGAGGCGGTCCTTGGCGGCGGTGGTGCGGATGTACCAGGACGGCTGCGCGTAGTAGAGGAGCGCGGTGTGGCAGCGCCAGCAGTGCGGGTAGCTGTGCTCGTACGGGATGTGCCGGAAGAGGAGGCCGCGCTGCTGGAGGTCCTCGGTGAGCTTTTCGTCCGCCTTCTTGAAGAAGACGCCGCCGACGAGGGGGACGTCCTCCTCGAAGGTGCCGTCCGGGCGGACCGGGTTCACCACGGGCAGGCCGTAGGCGCGGCAGACCTTGAGGTCGTCCTCACCGAAGGCGGGGGACTGGTGGACCAGACCGGTACCGTCCTCGGTCGTCACGTACTCGGCGTTGACCACGTAGTGGGCCGGCTCCGGGAACTCCACGAGCTCGAACGGACGTTGATAGGTCCAGCGCTCCATTTCGGCGCCGGTGAAGGACTGGCCGGTGGTCTCCCAGCCCTCGCCGAGCGCCTTGGCGAGCAGCGGCTCGGCGACGACGAGCCTCTCCTCGCCGTCGGTGGCGACGACGTAGGTGACCTCCGGGTGCGCGGCGACCGCCGTGTTGGACACCAGGGTCCAGGGGGTGGTCGTCCACACCAGGAGCGCTGCCTCGCCGGCGAGCGGACCGGAGGTGAGCGGGAAACGGACGTACACGGACGGGTCCACGACCGTCTCGTAGCCCTGCGCCAGCTCGTGGTCGGACAGGCCGGTGCCGCAGCGCGGGCACCAGGGGGCGACACGGTGGTCCTGGACCAGCAGGCCCTTGTCGAAGATCGTCTTCAGCGACCACCAGACCGACTCGATGTACTCCGGGTCCATCGTGCGGTAGGGGTCCTGGAGGTCGGTCCAGTAGCCCATGCGGGTCGTGAGCGCCTCGAAGGCGTCGGTGTGGCGGGTCACGGACTCGCGGCACTTGGCGCTTGAACTCGGCGATGCCGTACGCCTCGATGTCCTTCTTGCCGCTGAAGCCGAGCTCCTTCTCGACCGCCAGCTCCACCGGGAGGCCGTGGCAGTCCCAGCCGGCCTTGCGGGCCACGTGGTAGCCGCGCATGGTGCGGAAGCGGGGGAAGACGTCCTTGAAGACGCGGGCCTCGATGTGGTGGGCGCCCGGCATGCCGTTGGCGGTGGGCGGGCCCTCGTAGAACACCCATTCGGGGCGGCCCTCGGACTGCTCCAGGGTCTTGGCGAAGATCTTCTGCTCGCGCCAGAAGTCGAGCACCGCGTGCTCGAGCGCGGGCAGGTCGACCTGGGCGGGCACCTGGCGGTACTGCGTCATCAGTCTTCCTCCGGCGGATGTGCTGCCTTCCGTCCGGAGGGACGAGAGCCGTGTCTTTCCGTACGCCGGTTTCGGCGCGCTCCCGCGGTACCACCCTCCTTGGCCCGCCGACGCCTGGTGTGCGTCGGTGAGCCCCCTCATTGGGGTCGCGATGCCGGGTCTACGCCCCCTGCTGGGGGTTCTTCCGGCGGCTCCGGGGTGATCTTCACGTCGCGCTCGCCCCCGGGCTTCCACCGTCCCCGGGTCGCTCTGGGCTGCGTACGCCGCTACTCGTCCCCATCCACGCTTTTCGCTCCGCCCAGTGTACGGCGCCCCGGGGACAGCGGCCGACCGGTTTTCCCGGGCCGGCCGGGCAGCTCGCCGCAGGGTGCCGAGTGACCCGAATGGAGCGGCACGGCTGTTCGGATCCTGGGACGGACGGTCCGTCGGATTACCCGGCGGGGAGCTGGGCACAACGCATGCATGCTTCCCGCCCCGCGCACGTGGGGCGGGCGAATCGGGCGGCGTGCCCCGTTGCCGCGGGACTCAAGTCGATTTATCGTCCCAGCACGATTCGCGAGCAAGATCACAATATGTGAAGGGGCCGCGGCATGGTGGCTAAGAAGACCGCCGAACAGCAGTCGGCGTCGGGCCGGTCCACACATGCCCGTGCCTCCGGAGGCGGGGCCAAGGACACGGGCGGGAAGAAGAGCACGCGCGGGGTCGCGTCCGGCACGTCGGCGTCGTCCTCGTCCGCCACGTCCTCCGGCAAGGGCGTCGCGGCCAAGGCCGTGAAGGCGGTCGGAGCGGCGGCGAAGAGCGTCGCGAAGAAGGCCGCGGTGAAGAGCACGCGCGCGGGGGCCGGTCGGGAGGGCGCGCGGGCGGGTGCCGAGGCCGGGGGCGTGCGGGCGGGGGCCGAGAAGGCTGAGGGGAAGAAGGTGGCGGCCCGGAAGACCAGTGGCGCCCGGAAGGCCGCCGCTTCCAGGGCGGCTCCCGGTGGACGGGCGGCTGCGAAGGAGGAGGCCTCGGCCGGGAGACCGGCGGACGAGCCGCAGGTCGGCGGGGCGCCGGAGGCCACCAAGGGCGTCGGCAAGGCCTCGGTCACCAAGCAGAGCGCGGCCGCGAAGAAAACGGCCGGCAAGAAGGCGGCCGGCGAGAGCGCGGCGGATAAGAGCGCGGCCGGCAAGAGCGCGGTTGGCAAGAGTGCGGCGGATAAGAGCGCGGCCGGCAAGAAGGCGGTCGCGAGGCAGGCGGCGGGAGCGAAGAAGACGGCGGCAGCCAAGAAGACGGTGACAGCGAAGAAGGCGGCCGGCAAGAAAGCGGCAGGAACGAAGGCGGCCGGCACTAAGGCGGTCGGTGAGACGGCTGCGGTCGCCGAGCGGGCGGGTAAGAAGGCCGGGAGCGCGGAGTCGGCTGCCGGAGAGCTGGTCGCCGGGAAGGGCGCGGCGGCCAAGAAGGCGGTTGGGGAGGGGGCGGGCAGGAAGGCGAGGGGCGCGGAGTCGGCGGGTGCCGGGGAGACGGCCGGGGAGAAGGCCGCCGTCGGCAAGAAGACCTCGGCCACGAAGCAGAAGGCGGTCACCAGGAAGAGCGCGGCCAAGAGCGCGGCTGCGACGCGAACCGCGGGGAAGAAGACGGCCGTGAAGGACACCGCGGCCGGGGAGACGGTCACCACGGAGGCCGGTGCCCCGCAGGGGGACGCCGGGCAGGGCACCTCCGGGAGGAAGACCCCCACGAAGAGGGCGGCCGGCAAGAGCACGGCCCACAAGGCGGGCGCGGCCGAGGCCGCGAAGCAGACGGGAGCCACGACGGTGGTTGCGAAGAAGACCCCTGGCACGGCCACAGCGGCGAAGACCGCCCTACCCAACGCGCGTGTCGCCGCGGTGGAGCCCGGAGAACTCGCGGTGCGCCCGGGTGAGGATCCGTGGACGCCCGACGAGGTCGCGGAGGCCCGCGCGGAGCTGACCGCCGAGGCACTGCGCCTGCGCACCGAGATCTCCACGTCCGAGGAGTCCCTGGTGGGGCTCATGCGGGACTCCGGGGACGGCGCGGGCGACGACCAGGCCGACACCGGCACCAAGAACATCACGCGCGAGAGCGAGATGGCCCTCGCGGCCAACGCGCGCGAGATGCTCACCCAGACCGAGCGCGCCCTCGGACGCCTCGACGCCGGCACCTACGGACTGTGCGAGAACTGCGGCAACCCCATCGGCAAGGCCCGCATGCAGGCCTTCCCGCGCGCGACCCTGTGCGTGGAGTGCAAGCAGAAGCAGGAACGCCGGTACTGAGGGTGCCCGGCGGCGTGTCGTACCCTCGTCCTCAGTCAGGTACCTAGGTCAAGGGACTCACGTGGCAGAGGCGGAGCGCATCATCGGTACGCCGGATACTCCAGAGGCGGCGGGGGCCGAGCCGGAGCAGGACCAGGCGCGGCCCCGGGGCAGGCGCCGTGTCGTCGTGCTGTTCACGGTGGCCGCGTTCGCGTACGCCCTCGACCTGGTCAGCAAGATGATCGTGGTCGCCAGGCTGGAGCATCACGAACCGATCGAGATCATCGGGGACTGGCTGAAGTTCGAGGCGATCCGCAACGCGGGCGCGGCCTTCGGCTTCGGTGAAGCCTTCACCGTGATCTTCACGGTGATCGCGGCGGCCGTGATCGTGGTCATCGCCCGGCTCGCCCGCAAGCTCTACAGCCTGCCCTGGGCGATCGCGCTCGGACTGCTGCTCGGCGGCGCGCTCGGCAATCTCACCGACCGGCTCTTCCGCTCGCCCGGTGTCTTCGAGGGCGCGGTCGTCGACTTCATCGCGCCCAAGCACTTCGCCGTGTTCAACCTCGCGGACTCGGCGATCGTGTGCGGCGGCATCCTGATCGTGCTGCTGTCCTTCAAGGGCCTCGACCCGGACGGGACCGTCCACAAGGACTGAGCCGGGTTTTCCACAGGCTCGTTCGGGGCTGTCCCACCCGTCCGGCATACTCGACGGGTGAGCACCATTCCCGAGATCCGTACCCTGCCCGTGCCCGACGGTCTGGAGGGCGAGCGCGTCGACGCCGCCATCTCCCGCATGTTCGGCTTCTCCCGCACCAAGGCGGCCGAGCTCGCCGCCTCGGGGAAGGTCACGGTCGACGGGTCGGTGGTCGGGAAGTCCGAGCGGGTGCACGGCGGGGCCTGGCTCGAGGTCGAGATGCCGCAGGCGCCCGCCCCGGTGCAGATCGTCGCCGAGCCCGTCGAGGGCATGGAGATCGTCCACGACGACGACGACGTGGTCGTGATCGTCAAGCCGGTCGGGGTCGCCGCGCACCCCTCGCCGGGCTGGACCGGGACGACCGTGATCGGTGGTCTCGCCGCCGCCGGGTACCGCATCTCCACCTCCGGGGCCGCCGAGCGCCAGGGCATCGTGCACCGGCTCGACGTGGGCACCTCGGGGCTGATGGTCGTGGCCAAGTCGGAGCGGGCGTACACCTCGCTCAAGCGCCAGTTCAAGGAGCGCACGGTCGACAAGCGGTACCACACGCTCGTCCAGGGCCACCCGGACCCGACCAGCGGCACCATCGACGCCCCCATCGGCCGGCACCCGAACCACGACTACAAGTGGGCGGTCACCGCCGAGGGCAAGCCCTCCGTCACGCACTACGACCTCATCGAGGCGTTCCGCGCGGCCTCCCTGCTCGACGTGAAGCTGGAGACCGGGCGCACCCACCAGATCCGCGTCCACATGGCGGCCCACCGCCACCCCTGTGTCGGCGACCTGACGTACGGCGCCGATCCGACGCTCGCCAAGCGGCTGCGGCTGACCCGGCAGTGGCTGCACGCGGTGCGGCTCGGCTTCGAGCACCCCGGGGACGGCGAGTGGGTGGAGTTCGCCAGCGACTACCCGGCGGACCTCCAGCAGGCCCTGGACCTGGTGCGTGAGGAGACCTACGGGTGAGCACGCCCGCGTACGAGGTGCGGGTCGCCGAGGACCCCGGCGACCGTGAGGCCTGCTTCACGGTGCGCAAGGAGGTCTTCGTCGGCGAACAGGGCGTGCCCGAGGACATCGAGTACGACGCCTACGACGCCGTGGCCGTGCATGTGCTGGCCGTGCGGGAGGACGGGGTACCGCTCGGGACCGGGCGGCTGCTGACCGGTGACGCGGCCGCCGGCAAGACCGGCGGTGACGCGTCGGTGGGCTCGCTGGGGCGGCTCGCGGTGACGCAGGCGGCGCGAGGGCTCGGGGTGGGGGCGGCGCTGGTACGGGCCATCGAGGACGCGGCACGCGCGCGCGGGCTGGCCGCGGTGGACCTGCACGCCCAGACGCACGCGCTGGGGTTCTACGAGCGGCTCGGGTACGTGGCGTACGGGCCGGAGTTCCCGGACGCGGGGATACCGCACCGGGCCATGCGGCGCGTTCTCTGAGGGTCGGCGGGAGCGGCGGTCGGCAGGTCCGGGCGTTTTGCGGGCAGACTGAAGTGACCGATGTTCTGTCGATCTGTCCGGAGTTCTGACCGTGGATCAGCTGGCCCTGTTGTTCGTGTTGTTGCTGGGGGCTCTGGTCAGCGTCCCGGTGGGGGACCGGTTCGGGCTGCCGGCGCCGGTGCTGATGACGCTGCTGGGCATAGTGCTCGCGGTGCTGGACTTCGTACCGAATGTCGACATCCCGCCGGACCTGATCCTGCCCATCCTGCTGCCGCCCCTTCTCTACGCGGCGGTGCGGCGCACTTCCTGGCGGCAGTTCGCGGCCAACAAACGGCCCATCTTCCTGCTCGCCGTCGCGCTCGTGTTCGTGACGACGCTGTGCGTGGCCGTGGTCGCCCACGCGATCGTGCCGGGTCTGCCGATCGCGGCCGCCGTCGCGCTCGGCGCGCTGGTCGCGCCGCCCGACCCGGTCGCCGCGACGGCCGTCGCGGGCCAGCTGGGACTGCCCCGCAGGCTGGTGTCCATCCTGGAGGGCGAGGGGCTCTTCAACGACGTCACGGCGATCGTCCTGTACCACGTGGCCGTCGCCGCGGCCGTCAGCGGTTCGTTCACGGCCGGGGAGGCCGGCCTGGAGCTCGTGCTCTCCGCGGTGGTCGCCGTCGCCGTGGGGCTCGCGCTGGGCTGGGGCGCCAACAAGCTGATGGACCTGCTGGGCGACGCCACCCTCCAGATCGGTCTGACGGTCCTCGTGCCGTACGCCTCCTACGTGCTCGCCGAGGAGCTGCACGGCTCCGGTGTGCTCGCCGTGCTGACCACCGCCCTGTTCCTCGCCGAGTACGGCACCGACGCCGACGACGTGATGACCCGGCTGGCCGGGCACACCTTCTGGGACATCGTCGACACGCTCGTCACCGGTGTGGCCTTCGGGCTCATCGGCCTCGAACTGCACAACGCGATCCGGACCGCGTCCGGACGCTGGGGCGAGATGCTCGGCTGGGCCGCGGCGATCGTCGCCGTGGTCGTCCTCGTACGGCTGGCGTGGCTGATGCCGGCCACCTGGCTCACCAAGCGGATGCACGCGAAACGGGACTACGACGAGGAGATCCCGACCAGTTGGCGGGAGACCGTCATCATGTGGTGGTCCGGGATGCGGGGCGTGGCGTCGGTGGCACTGGCGCTGGCCATTCCTCTGGAGACCGAATCCGGGGCGGGCTTCCCGGACCGGGACGAGATCATCTTCATCGCGTTCGGAGTGATCATGGCCACGCTGGTGCTCCAGGGACTGACCCTGCCGTGGCTGGTGAAGCGGCTGGGGGTGCGGGCCGACACCGAGCGGGAGAAGGAGTTCGAGAAGGTCCTCGCCGTCCGGGCGGCGAAGGCGGCCAAGCGGCGGCTGCGGGAGATCGAGGCCGTCGAGGAACTGCCGGAGGAGCTGTCCGAGCAGATGCTGCGGCGGGCGTTCGAGATCGGCGTGCGGATCCATCCCGAGATGGGGGACGAGGAGCGGCGCGAGGCCAGGCGGCGGCTCAAGCGGGTGCGGCGGATCCAGGGCGAGCTGCTGAGTGCGGCGCGCCACGAGGTGCTGGCGGCGCGGAGTGAGCCGGGGGCCGATCCCGAGGTCGTGGACCGGGTGCTGCGGCACCTGGACGTCCGTAGTCTGCGCTGAGCCCGCCTGCGCCGCTGCGGTGAACCGGGATGAACTCGCCAAGCCTGTGTTTGTAGGCTGCAGTTATGGCTCGCAACGTGGTGATCAGCGGTGGCGGTACGGGAATCGGGCTCGCGACGGCGCAGGTGTTCGCCGCGGAAGGGGACCGGGTGCTGCTGCTCGGGCGGCGCGCCGGGGTGCTGGAGAAGGCGGGGGTGCCCGGGGCGCTGACGTACGCCGCCGATCTCGCCGACGTCGGTCAGGTGCGCGGGGTCGTCGGGTTCGTGGAGCGTGAGCTGGGGACCGTGGACGTGCTGATCCACAGTGCCGGGGGCACCGGGCAGCTCGAACCGCCCGTCGACGGCTCCGACCCGCTCGACGCCGTCGCGCACAACTGGGCGGTGAACTTCCGGCTCAATCTGCTGACCGCGGCACTGCTCACCGAGGGACTGAAGGACCGGCTCGCCTCGCCGGGCGGGCGCGTGCTGTTCGTCAGCTCCATCGCCGCCTACCGGGGGTCCGGGAGCGGGGCGTACGGGGCGGCGAAGGCGGGGCTGCATCCGTACGCCCATGATCTGGCGCGGGAGTTGGGGCCGCGGGGGATCACGGCGAACGTGGTCGCACCGGGGTACGTCGAGGACACGGAGTTCTTCGGGGCGGCCATCGATCCTGCTCGGCGGGAGCGGCTCGTCGGTGACACGTTGAACGGGCGGGCCGGGACGCCGGGGGATGTGGCCGCCACGCTGCACTGGCTGGCTTCGCCTGGGGCGGGACATGTGACTTCGCAGGTTGTGCAGGTCAATGGTGGGGCGGAGAGGGGGCGTTGACGGCGGGCGGGCGCGGGTCCGTCGTGGCTGGTCGCGCAGTTTCCCGCGCCCCTGGTGGGTGGGGCCGGCCGGCGCCATGACGGGCTCTCGGTCACGTGGCGCCACGACTGGCTCCCGTCGTGGCAGATCATCTCCGCGATGAGGTGCCACGACGGGACGTCCGCCAGGCGGTGTTCCACGGGCTGTCACGTCGGCTGTGAACCGCCGTCAGCCGCGGCCCGTTCGAGGGGGCTCGTGGGATCCGTCGACGGTCGCGCCGTTGGAGTTGTGGCCGTTCCGTCGGTCGCCGTCCCGCCGGAACCCCGGCGCCAGCGTCGCGTCCGCCGTGTTGACGCGGGGCAGGGCGTACGGGTGGTTGTCGGTGAGCCAGCGGATCATCTGTTCGCGGACCGTGACCCGTACCGTCCAGATGTCGTCGGCGTCCTTGGCGGTCACCAACGCGCGTACCTGCATGGTGTTCGGGGTCGTGTCGGTGACGGCGAGGCCGTAGTCACGGCCGTCCCAGGCGGGGCACTCGCGCAGGATGTCCCGCAGCCGCTCGCGCATCAGCTCCACCGGGGCCGTGTGGTCGACGTGCCAGTAGACGATGCCGGTCATCTGCGGGGTGCCGCGGGACCAGTTCTCGAACGGCTTCGAGGTGAAGTACGACACCGGCATGGTGATCCGGCGCTCGTCCCAGGTGC
Source organism: Streptomyces sp. SAI-135 (assembly GCF_029893805.1). Taxonomy (NCBI): domain Bacteria; kingdom Bacillati; phylum Actinomycetota; class Actinomycetes; order Kitasatosporales; family Streptomycetaceae; genus Streptomyces; species Streptomyces sp. SAI-135. The sequence continues at coordinate 2,636,603 of NZ_JARXYP010000002.1, read as the reverse complement.
GGACCGTCAGGAAGGTCAGTGTGATCTCCTCGACGGTGCCCCACTCGCCGTCCACCACCACGGTGTCGCCGATGCGGACCATGTCTCCGAAGGCGATCTGCAGCCCCGCGAACATGTTGCTGAGCGTGGACTGGGCGGCCACACCGGCGACGATGCCGAGGATTCCGGCCGAGGCCAGCAGTGAGGCACCGGCCGCGCGCATCGCCGGGAAGGTCAGCAGCATCGCGGCCACCGCCACCACGCCGACGGTCGCCGCGACCACCCGCATGATCAGCGTGACCTGGGTGCGCACCCGGCGGACCCGGGCGGCGTCGTGGTGGGCACGCGCGTAACGGGAGTACGTCGTCTCCACTATGGCCGCCGCGATCCGGATCACCAGCCAGGCGGTCGCCCCGATCAGCACCAGCGTCAGCGTCTGCCCGATGCCGGCGCTGTGCCGCTCCAGCACCCTCGCCTCGTCGTAGGCCCCTCTCAGCATGGCCGCGCACAGCACGAGCATGTAGGGGATGCGGCCACGGCGCAGCAGCCCCCACAGCGGGGTCTCGCTGTGGCGGTCGTCGGCCTTGCGCAGCAGAAGGTCGGTGGCCCAGCCGATCACCAGAGTGAGCAGCACCGAGCCGCCGACCACGATCAGTGGTCGGAGTACGTTCTCCATGACCCCGAACCTAACCGGCCCGGGCCGGGCATGAACATGTGACTTCCGCCCAGAAGTGGGTAGGGCCCCGTCCCGGCCGTGCGCGGGCGTCGTCGGCACCGGCTGGCACCATGGCCTCATGAACATCATGCTCTTTCACTCGACCTACGGCCTCAGGCCCGCCGTCCGTCAGGCCGCCGACCGGCTGCGGGAGGCCGGGCACGAGGTGTGGACGCCGGACCTCTTCGAGGGGCGCACGTTCGACACGGTCGAGGAGGGCATGGCCTTCAACGAGGAGATCGGCAAGGACGAGTTGCTCAAGCGGGCCGTCCTGGCCGCCGCGCCCTACTCCGAGCGCGGCCTGGTCTACGCCGGCTTCTCGCTCGGCGCCTCGGTCGCGCAGACCCTCGCCCTCGGCGACGAGAGGGCCCGCGGACTGCTGCTCCTGCACGGCACCTCGGACATCGCGCCGAACGCGACCGCGGACGAGCTGCCGGTCCAGCTGCACGTGGCCGAGCCGGACCCCTTCGAGACCGACGACTGGCTGAGCGCCTGGTATCTCCAGATGGGCCGCACCGGAGCCGACGTCGAGATCTACCGGTACGCCGGGGCCGGTCACCTCTACACCGACCCCGACCTGCCGGACTACGACGAGGAGGCCGCCGAGGCCACCTGGCGGGTGGCCCTCGGCTTCCTCGACACCCTCTGAAAGGCTCTAGACAGGGCTGTACGTCCGCTCGACCTTCTGCGTGCCGGTCCGCGTGCGGTACGAACGCGCCCAGGCCGAGGTCGCGTTCCGCTGCGTCTTGTCGGACAGCACGTAGTAGTCCATCTGCGCCCGCTCGGCGGTGATGTCCAGCACGCCGTAGCCGTGGCGGTCGGTGTCCACCCAGTGGACGTGCCGGTTGGCGAGCTGGATGACCGGTGCGGCGAGCGCGGTGACCGTGCCCTCGGGGACCTTCAGGATGTCGTCGAGGTTGTCGGAGCTGACCGACGTGACGACGAACTCGGTGGCGGCCGACGCCGACAGCGGGTAGGTACCGGCGTTCACCGGCACGTCGTTGGCCCACGCCATGTGGATGTCACCGGTCAGGAAGACGGTGTTGCGGATGGCGTTGGAGCGCAGGTGGGCGAGGAGCTCGCGGCGGTCGTCCGTGTAGCCGTCCCACTGGTCGGTGTTGAGGGCGAGGCCCTCCTTCGGCAGCCCGAGCAGCTCGGCGAGCGGCTTGAGCAGGTCGGCGGAGAGGGAGCCGATCGCGAACGGCGAGATCATCACGGAGTTGCCGACCAGCCGCCAGGTGGTGTCACTCGACTTCAGACCCGCCTTCAGCCAGTCCAGCTGGGCGCGGCCCGTGAGGGTGCGGTCCGGGTCGTCGACCGAGCCGTTGCCCACGCCGACCTGCTGCGAGCGGAAGGACCGCAGGTCGAGCAGTGAGAGGTCGGCGAGCTTGCCGAAGCGCAGCCGCCGGTAGGTGGTGCCGGCTGTCGCCGTGCGGACCGGCATCCACTCGAAGTAGGCCTGCTTGGCGGCGGCCTGACGGGCCGCCCAGGCGCCCTCCGTGCCCTCGGTGTGGTTCTCGGCGCCGCCCGACCAGGCGTCGTTGGCGAACTCGTGGTCGTCCCAGATCGCGACGACCGGGGCGACGGCGTGCAGGGCCTGGAGGTCCGGGTCCGTCTTGTACCTGCCGTGCCGGGTCCGGTAGTCGGCGAGGGTGAGGATCTCGTGGGTCGGCGCGTGCTGCCGTACGACGGTGTCACGGGTGCCGTACTGCCCGGTGCCGTACTCGTAGATGTAGTCGCCCAGGTGCAGCCAGGCGTCCAGGTCGCCGCGGGCCGCGAGATGGCGGTAGGCCGAGAACCAGCCGGCCTCCCAGTTGGCGCAGGAGACCACGCCGAAGCGGAGGTTGGCCACGGCCGCGTCCGTCGCCGGCGCGGTGCGGGTGCGCGCCGCCGGGGAGTCGGTGCCGCCCGCCGAGAAGCGGAACCAGTAGTCGGTCGCGGGCCGGAGGCCGCGCACGTCCGCCTTGACCGTGTGGTCGGAGGCGGCGGTCGCGGTGACGGAACCCTTGGCGACGACGTTCGTGAATGCCTTGTCCTCGGCGACGACCCAGCCGACCTCGGTGTCCGGGCCGAGCCCGGAACCGGGGACGGCCTCGGCGGTCGGGGTCACCCGGGTCCACAGCAGGATGCCGTCCGGGAGCGGGTCGCCCGAGGCGACGCCGTGCAGGAAGGCGGGGGCCTCGACCGCGCCGGCCGGCCGTGCGGCGGCGAGCGGAGCGGCCAGGACAGCAGTGGCCGCCGCGGCCTTGACGACCGTACGGCGGCGTGGGGACAGGGAGTTGCTACCGGCTGTTCTCTGTCTGTTGGTCACGGCCGATCAGGTTACTGGCCGGTATGAACGAGAGCGGGCGAACTCCTGAAAGTTCGCCCGCTCTTTGCCCGAAGAGTCGGGGATCAGCCCTTCAGGGCCGCCTCCAGCGCGGTGTTGAACTCGGCGACCGTCATCGGCGCGCTCTTGCCGTCGGAACCGGTCAGCGTCTTGCCGTCCATCTTCAGGGTCGGGGTGCCGGTCACGCCGTCCTTGTTGAACTTCTCGGACATGACCAGGGCCCACTTGTCGTAGGTGCCGTTCTTCACGGCGTTCCGGAAGGTCTTGTTGTCCTTCAGCTCCGGGACGGTCTGCGCGATCTTGATGAGGTAGGAGTCGTCCTTGAACTTGTCCGGGCCGCTCTCGTCGGGGTGCCACTTCGTGGAGTACATCGCGGTCTTGTACTTCAGGAACGCCTCGGGGCTGACGTTCAGCGCCGCGCCGAGGGCGCTGAGGCCGTTCTTGGAGCCCTCGCCGCCGAGGTTGCCGTCGAGGAAGGAGGCGCCGACGAACTGGATCTTGAACTTGCCGTCCTCGACGTCCTTGTCGACGGTCGAGCCGACGGTCTGCTCGAACTGCGCGCAGACGGGGCAGCGCGGGTCCTCGTACATGACCAGGGTCTTCTTGGCGGTGCTCTTGCCGATGACGACCGTCGTGCCGTTGGTGCCCGAGCTGTTGGCCGGCTTGACGAGCTTGTCGTTCTTGGCCTCTTCCCAGTAGCTGGGCTTGTTGCCCTGGACGACCGCGTAGCTGATGCCGCCCGCTATCGCCAGGACGCCGACTATGGAGCAGCCGACGATGACCTGCCGCTTGATCTTGTCGCGCTTGGCCTGGCGCTCGCGCTCCTGCCGCAGCCGCTCGCGGGCGGCGGTCTTCGCGGCCTGGCTGTTCCGCTTGCTCATGGTGGTGTTCTCCATCGAGGGGACGCGCACACGTCGTGTGCGGGGATACGTAGGTCGGGACTGGTGGTGCTCAGGTGCTGTGCGAGCGGGTGCGGCTCAGGCGACAGCGGGCGAGCACGGCGGTCCACGCCGTCCCAGGGAGTGCACGAGGATCTCGTCGAGCACGACGGCCGTACGGCGGCCGGGGCGCACCGGACGGGCCGGTTCCGGCGCCGACCGCACGGTCAGCGCGGCGGCCGCGAGGAGCAGCGGCCGGAAGGTCGTGGCGGCCACGGCGCGCAGCAGCTGGGCCAGGGCCCGCTCGCCGCGGCGCAGCCAGGCGGCCGCGAGGAGGCCGACCAGGACATGGGCGCCCAGCAGCAGCCAGGCGGTCCGCGGGTCGGCGTGGGCGAGCAGACCGCCCAGCCGGCCGGGGTCGGTGCCGGTCATGCGGGCCAGCGGCGAGCCGACGCTGGTGCCGTCGCCGCAGAACACGTCCCAGCCGACCGAGCGCAGCGGGCCCGCGACCGGGCCGCCCGCGGCGCCGTAGCAGACGTGCTGACCGGTGGTGAAGACGGTGTCGGCGGCCAGCTCCAGCGGGATCAGGACGGCGGCGATCCGCCCGTAGCCGCGCTCCCGGCCGGCCAGCGCGAAGCTGAGCGCGAACACGGCGACGGCGACCACCGCCACCGTGTTGAGCGGCAGGGGGGCCCGGGACAGCAGCACGTGCGACGCGGTGCTGAGCGTCACGACGAGTGCCGTGAACAGCGCCGCGCGGAGCGCTCGCAGCTGGGTCCCGGATATGTCCATAGCGTGGAGAGTGTGTCACGCGGGCCTGTAAGGGACCCCTAAAGAATCCCTGTGAGCGCCCCTATCGTTATCGACGGTGGTATGGGGCCTGTCACAGGCCCGGGATGCGGCCGTTGCGGAACAGGTCGACGAAGGTCTGGTGGTCGGCACGCGCGCGTGCGCCGTAGCTGTGCGCGAAGTCGACCAGGAGGCCCGCGAAGCCGTCCTCGTCGGCGGCGATGGCCGCGTCGATGGCCCGCTCCGTCGAGAAGGGCACCAGGGACTCGCCCGAGGTGTCGTCCGCCGCCGCGTGCATGGTGGCCGTGGCCCGGCCGAGGTCGGCGACGACGCCCGCGATCTCCTCCGGGTCGTCGATGTCGCCCCAGTCCAGATCCACGGCGTACGGCGAGATCTCGGCGACCAGCTGGCCCGTGCCGCCCAGCTCCGTCCAGCCCAGCCACGGGTCGGCGTGCTGCTGGAGCGCGCGCTGGGAGATCACCGTGCGGTGGCCCTCGTGCTGGAAGTAGTCGCGGATCGCCGGGTCGGTGATGTGCCGGGAGACGGCCGGGGTCTGGGCCTGCTTGATGTAGATCACCACGTCGTTCTCCAGGGCGTCGGTGTGCCCCTCCAGCAGGATGTTGTACGACGGCAGCCCGGCCGAGCCGATGCCGATCCCGCGGCGGCCGACGACGTCCTTGACCCGGTAGGAGTCCGGGCGGGCCAGGGAGGCCTCGGGGAGGGTCTCCAGATAGCCGTCGAAGGCCGCGAGGACCTTGTAGCGGGTGGCCGCGTCCAGCTCGATGGAGCCGCCGCCCGGCGCGAAGCGGCGCTCGAAGTCGCGGATCTCCGTCATCGACTCCAGGAGGCCGAAGCGGGTCAGGGAGCGGGCGTCGCGCAGCGCGTCCAGGAGGGGGCCCTGGGCGGTGTCCAGGGTGAAGGGCGGCACCTCGTCGCTCTTGGCGCCGGTGGCGAGGGCGTGGATCCGCTCGCGGTACGCGCCCGCGTACACCTCCACCAGCTCGGTGATCTGCTCGTCGCCGAGCGCCTTGGCGTACCCGATCAGCGCGACGGAGGCGGCGAAGCGCTTGAGGTCCCAGGTGAAGGGGCCGACGTAGGCCTCGTCGAAGTCGTTGACGTTGAAGATCAGCCGGCCGTTGGCGTCCAGGTAGGTACCGAAGTTCTCCGCGTGCAGGTCGCCGTGGATCCACACGCGCGAGGTGCGCTCGTCCAGGTACGGGCCACCCTTCTTCTCCTCGTCGAGGTCGTGGTAGAAGAGGCACGCCGTCCCGCGGTAGAACGCGAACGCCGAGGCCGCCATCTTGCGGAACTTCACGCGGAACGCGGCCGGATCGGCGGCCAGGAGCTCGCCGAAGGCGGTGTCGAAGACGGCGAGGATCTCCTCGCCGCGGTGCTCGTCGTTGAGCTGCGGTACCGACATCGCGGGGTGCCTCCTGGTGCATGTGTACGACAGCGTTTCTGTCGTCCGTCCAACGGGCGGGCCCCGGTGAAAGTGCCCGGGACCCTCGTTGTGAAGGTACGCGGGGCGACCCCTTGAGTGTCAGTGCCGAGGCATAGACTTCGACGCTGTCCCCGGATCTGTCCGCCCGCCCGTCGCCGAGTGTTTTCCATGGAGGCCACGCCGTGTCAAAGCCGCCGTTCACGCACCTGCACGTCCACACCCAGTACTCCCTGCTGGACGGTGCCGCGCGGCTCAAGGACATGTTCAACGCGTGCAACGAGATGGGCATGACCCACATCGCCATGTCCGACCACGGCAACCTCCACGGGGCGTACGACTTCTTCCACTCGGCGAAGAAGGCCGGGGTCACCCCGATCATCGGGATCGAGGCGTACGTCGCGCCCGAGTCCCGGCGCAACAAGCGCAAGATCCAGTGGGGCCAGCCGCACCAGAAGCGGGACGACGTCTCCGGTTCGGGTGGTTACACCCACAAGACGATGTGGGCCGTGAACTCGACCGGCCTGCACAACCTCTTCCGGCTCTCCTCGGACGCCTACGCCGAGGGCTGGCTCCAGAAGTGGCCCCGGATGGACAAGGAGACCATCGCCCAGTGGTCCGAGGGGATCGTCGCCTCCACCGGCTGCCCCTCCGGCGAGCTCCAGACGCGGCTGCGCCTCGGCCAGTACGACGAGGCGCTGAAGGCCGCCGCCGACTACCAGGACATCTTCGGCAAGGACCGCTACTTCCTGGAGCTGATGGACCACGGCATCGAGATCGAGCACCGGGTCCGCGACGGCCTCCTGGAGATCGGCAAGAAGCTCGGCATCCCCCCGCTGGTCACCAACGACTCGCACTACACGTACGCGCACGAGGCGACCGCCCACGACGCCCTGTTGTGCATCCAGACCGGCAAGAACCTCTCCGACCCCGACCGCTTCAAGTTCGACGGCACCGGCTACTACCTGAAGTCCACCGAGGAGATGTACGCCATCGACTCCTCGGACGCCTGGCAGGAGGGGTGCGCCAACACCCTCCTGATCGCCGAGATGGTCGACACCACCGGCATGTTCGAGGCCAAGAACCTCATGCCGAAGTTCGACATCCCCGAGGGCTACACCGAGGTCACCTGGTTCAAGGAGGAGGTCCGCCGCGGCATGGAGCGCCGCTTCCCCGGCGGCATCCCCGAGGACCGGCAGAAGCAGGTCGAGTACGAGATGGACGTCATCATCCAGATGGGGTTCCCGGGCTACTTCCTCGTGGTCGCCGACTTCATCATGTGGGCCAAGAACAACGGCATCGCGGTCGGCCCCGGCCGAGGCTCCGCGGCCGGTTCGATCGTCGCCTACGCCATGGGCATCACCGACCTCGACCCGATCCCGCACGGCCTGATCTTCGAGCGGTTCCTCAACCCCGAGCGCGTCTCCATGCCCGACGTCGACATCGACTTCGACGAGCGCAGGCGCGTCGAGGTGATCCGGTACGTGACCGAGAAGTACGGCGCCGACAAGGTCGCCATGATCGGCACCTACGGCAAGATCAAGGCGAAGAACGCGATCAAGGACTCCGCGCGCGTGCTGGGCTACCCGTACGCGATGGGCGACCGCATCACCAAGGCGATGCCCGCCGACGTCCTCGGCAAGGGCATCGACCTCAACGGCATCACCGACCCCTCGCACCCCCGCTACTCCGAGGCCGGCGAGGTCCGCGGGATGTACGAGAACGAACCGGACGTGAAGAAGGTCATCGACACCGCCAAGGGCGTCGAGGGCCTGGTGCGGCAGATGGGCGTGCACGCCGCCGGCGTGATCATGTCCAGCGAGACCATCACCGAGCACGTGCCCGTCTGGGTGCGGCACACCGACGGCGTGACCATCACGCAGTGGGACTACCCGAGCTGCGAGTCGCTCGGCCTGCTGAAGATGGACTTCCTCGGCCTGCGCAACCTGACGATCATGGACGACGCCGTCAAGATGGTGAAGTCCAACAAGGGCATCGACCTGGAGCTGCTGAGCCTCCCGCTGGACGATCCGAAGACCTTCGAACTCCTCCAGCGCGGCGAGACCCTCGGCGTCTTCCAGTTCGACGGCGGCCCCATGCGCTCGCTGCTGCGCCTGATGAAGCCGGACAACTTCGAAGACATCTCCGCCGTCTCCGCGCTCTACCGTCCGGGCCCGATGGGCATGGACTCGCACACCAACTACGCGCTGCGCAAGAACAAGCTCCAGGAGATCACCCCCATCCACAAGGAGCTCGAAGAGCCCCTCAGGGAGGTCCTGGACGTCACCTACGGCCTGATCGTCTACCAGGAGCAGGTGCAGAAGGCCGCCCAGATCATCGCCGGCTACTCGCTCGGCGAGGCCGACATCCTGCGCCGCGTGATGGGCAAGAAGAAGCCCGACGAACTGGCCAAGAACTTCACCATCTTCCAGGCCGGCGCCCAGAAGAACGGCTACAGCGACGAGGCGATCCAGGCCCTGTGGGACGTGCTGGTCCCCTTCGCCGGATACGCGTTCAACAAGGCCCACTCCGCCGCGTACGGACTGGTGTCGTACTGGACGGCCTATCTGAAGGCCAACTACCCGGCCGAGTACATGGCCGCGCTGCTGACCTCCGTGAAGGACGACAAGGACAAGTCGGCGGTCTACCTCAACGAGTGCCGGCGCATGGGCATCAAGGTGCTCCCGCCCAACGTCAACGAGTCGGTGCACAACTTCGCCGCGCAGGGCGACGACGTGATCCTCTTCGGCCTGGAGGCGGTCCGCAACGTCGGCACCAACGTGGTCGAGTCGATCATCAAGAGCCGCAAGGCCAAGGGGAAGTACGTCTCCTTCCCCGACTACCTCGACAAGGTCGAGGCGGTCGCCTGCAACAAGCGCACCACGGAGTCGCTGATCAAGGCCGGCGCCTTCGACACCCTCGGGCACACCCGCAAGGGCCTGACCGCGCAGTACGAGCCGATGATCGACAACGTGGTCGCGGTCAAGCGCAAGGAGGCCGAGGGCCAGTTCGACCTCTTCGGCGGGATGGGCGAGGAGGACACCAGCGAGCCCGGCTTCGGACTGGACGTGGAGTTCACCACCGAGGAGTGGGACAAGACCTATCTGCTCGCCCAGGAGCGGGAGATGCTCGGTCTGTACGTCTCCGACCACCCGCTCTTCGGCCTGGAGCACGTGCTGTCCGACAAGGCCGACGCGGGCATCGCCCAGCTCACCGGCGGTGAGCACGCGGACGGCGCGGTCGTCACCATCGGCGGCATCATCTCGGGCCTCCAGCGCAAGATGACCAAGCAGGGCAACGCCTGGGCGATCGCCACCGTCGAGGACCTCGCAGGCTCCATCGAGTGCATGTTCTTCCCGGCGACCTACCAGCTGGTGTCGACCCAACTCGTCGAGGACGCCGTGGTGTTCGTCAAGGGCCGCCTCGACAAGCGGGAGGACGTGCCCCGGCTGGTCGCGATGGAGCTCCAGGTCCCCGACCTGTCCAACGCGGGCACCAACGCGCCCGTGATCCTCACCATCCCGGCCACCCGGGTCACCCCGCCGATGGTCAACCGCCTCGGCGAGATCCTCAGTCACCACAAGGGCGACAGCGAGGTCCGCATCAAGCTCCAGGGCCCGACCAAGACCACCGTCCTGCGCCTCGACCGGCACCGCGTGAAGCCGGACCCGGCGCTCTTCGGTGACCTGAAGGTACTGCTCGGCCCGTCCTGCCTGGCGGGCTGACCGGCCAGGCCGGCACCGGCCACGCGAAGGGGCGCACTCCTGACGGGGTGCGCCCCTTGATGTGCCTGGGTCTCAACAACCCTTTATGCAGATGTCAGTTGTGGCCGAAGCTTTTCTGCCGCCCCTTGCGGGCCACGTCGCCGGGGGTCACCTGCGGGGAGTGCTGCTCGGTCTGTGTCTCCATCGAGGAGTGCTGGGGCTCCTGCCCGGCACGCTCGCTCTGGGACGGCTTGCGGTTCTGCTTCTTGTTCTTGGCCATGGTGGTGCCTCCTGTGGGGATCTAGGGGCCAGGGCCGGGACCAGATTCACATAGGCTGACAACAGGCGCATTTCGGATAATTACCGTGTGTGACAGGGGATGTCGCCGGGCAATGCCCCGAAACGCCACGCCGAAGATCGAGTTCGGGCCGTTAACCCCGGCGTGGTCGGGCAGACTCGAAGGAAGCCCGAAGCAAACCTCCCGGAAAGAGGGTGGATCGCGTGGACCGCTGCATCGTCCTGGTGGACGCCGGGTATCTGCTGGGGGCCGCCGCCAGTCTCCTCGCCGGGGAGCCCTCCCGTTCCCGTATCACCGTCGACCACGCCGCCCTCGTCCAGGGGCTGCGCGACCGGGCCGAGTCCGACACCGAACGGCCCCTGCTGCGCATCTACTGGTTCGACGGTGCCCCCGACCGCGTCCCGCAGCCCGAGCACCGCAGACTGCGGGTGATGCCCCGGGTCACCGTCCGGCTGGGCGCCCTGACCCGCAGCGACGGACGCTGGGCCCAGAAGGGCGTGGACGCCGCCATGCACGCCGAGCTCACCGAGCTGGCCCGCAACCGCGCCTGCTCCGACATCGTGCTCGTCACCGGCGACGGGGACCTGCTGCCGGGCATGATGGCTGCCAAGGAGCACGGGGTCGCCGTGCACCTGTGGGCCGTGCAGGCCGCCGACGGGGACTACAACCAGTCGGAGGACCTGGTCGCCGAGGCGGACGAGCGGCGGGTGCTGGACCGCGTGTGGATCACCAAGGCCGTACGCGCGAAGGAGCTCGGCGGGATCTGCGCGCCGCCGCCCGTGCCACGGCCCGAGATCGCCGCGATCCTCTCCGCGCCCCTGCCGGAGTCCGCGCTCTCGCAGGCACCCGAGCGGACCTCCGAGGACAGCCGGCACGCCCCGGCGGCCGCCTCGGGGAACGGCACGCAGGAGCGGGTTCCGGCACCGAAGGGGGTGCCGACGCCCAAGGACCTCGCCGCGCTGCGGGCGCCCGGCGCGCAGCCCGCCCAGCAGCCCGCGAGCGCGACCCTGCGCTGGTCCTCCGACAAGGGCTGGGTGGACCGGCCGGGCGGTTCCGCCGAGCCGCCCGAGGTCGCCTCCATGCCCACCCTCGCGCAGCTCACCACGGCCGAGCAGCGGTGGGCCGACCGCGAGGAGGACATCACCACGGTCGGCGGGGACCCCTTCGAGGTGGGCCAGGTCTTCGCGCGGCGGTGGATGGAGCGGCTCGGCGACCAGACGCACCTGCAGCGGCTGTCCGGGATGTACCCGCGGGTGCCGCACCGGATCGACGGGGAGCTGCTCAGGTACGCGGCCCGGTTCGGACTGCTCGCCCACAAGGACGACCAGATCGACGAGCACGACCGCTACGCGATCCGCGCCGGGTTCTGGCGCGAGATCGAAGCGCGGACGGCGGCGGAGCACGCCCCCGCCGGGGAGTGAACCGGCACATACCCCGCCCCAAGGGCGAGCAAGGCTCCCCGACCCCGTAGTCTCGTCCCTTGTGAGTACGCGCGCTGCACCGGCCCTTCGACACAGTGGGGATGTCGTGTGTGCGGTGCGCGGGCTGACCAAGACCTATCCCGCGGTGCGCGGGCGGCGCGGCACTCCGGCGACGCCCGAGGTCCGGGCCACCGACGACGTACGGCTGGACATCCGGCAGGGCGAGATCTTCGGGCTGCTCGGGCCGAACGGCGCCGGGAAGACCACGCTCGTGCGCCAGCTCACCGGGCTGATGCGGCCCGACCGCGGCAGCGTCGAGATCCTCGGGCACGACATCGTGCGCCACCCGGACCGGGCCTCGCGGATCCTCGCCTACCTCGGCCAGGAGTCCACCGCCCTCGACGAACTCACCGTCTCCCTCGCCGCCGAGACCACCGGGCGGCTGCGTGGCCTGGAGGCGAGGCGGGCGCGGGCCGAGCGGGACGCCGTACTCGACGAGCTGGGGCTCACGCCGATCGCCGGGCGGCCGTTGAAGAAGCTGTCCGGCGGGCAGCGGCGGCTCGCGTGCTTCGCGTCGGCGCTGGTGGGGGAGCGGCCGCTGCTCGTGCTCGACGAGCCGACCACCGCGATGGACCCCGTGGCGCGGCGCGCGGTGTGGTCCGCCGTGGACCGGCGGCGGGCCGAGCGGGGGACCACCGTCCTGCTCGTCACCCACAACGTCATCGAGGCGGAGACCGTCCTTGACCGGGTCGCCGTCCTCGACCAGGGGCGGGTCATCGCCTGCGACACACCTGCCGGGCTCAAGGAACAGGTCGCCGGGGAGGTCCGCGTCGACCTCGTCTGGCGCGAGGCGGCACCGCTGCACGTCCCCGAGGTCGCCGTGCTCCAGGACCGGGCCGTGGCCGCCGGACGCCGCTGGACACTGCGGCTGGCACCCGAGGAGGCCCGCGCGGTCGTGGCCACCGTCACCGGCGGGGCCGCGTTCGCCGCGCTGGACGACTTCACGCTCGCCACGCCCAGCCTGGAGGACGTGTACCTCGCCCTGGGCGGGGCCGCTCAGCAGGGGCTGGTGAAGGCGTGAGCACGTTGAGTACGCGGACCGGCCGTGTCCGTACGTCACAGGGCGAGTGCCGGAGCGAAGAGGAGCAGAGCCACGTGAGTGTCGTACCCGCCGAGGTTCTGCCGGGCGGCGCGCCGGCCGTCGTGGAGACGGGCCGGGACGCGGCCGCCGAGCTCGGGCCGCGCGCGCGGCTGTGGCCGTCGCTCGCGGCCGTCTACCGGGCGCAGCTGTCCCGTGCCCGGGTCGCGCGCATCCCGCTGCTGTTCGTCGCCACCTTCCAGTCGATCGGGATCATGATCCTGATGCGGGGGGTCGTGGACGGCGGGGGCGAGGCGCGGTCCGTGGTCGCCGGGGCGTCCGTACTGGTCGTCGCCTTCGTCGCGCTCAACCTGCTCGCGCAGTACTTCGGGCAGCTGCGGGCCAGCGGCGGGCTCGACCACTACGCCACGCTGCCGGTGCCGCCCGCCGCCGTGGTGCTGGGCGCCGCGGGGGCGTACGCCTCCTTCACCGTGCCCGGGACCGTGGTGACCGCCGTCTTCGGGTGTGTGCTGTTCGGGCTGCCGCTGGCGCACCTGTGGGTCCTGGTGGCCGTGATCCCGCTGGCCGGAGCCGCCCTGGCGGGCCTCGGCGCGGCCCTCGGGCTGCTCGCGCCCCGGCCGGAACTGGCCACCCTGCTGGGCCAGCTCGGCATGTCCGCCGCGCTGCTGCTCGGGGTGCTGCCCGCCGACCGGATGCCCGAAGCGGTGCGGTTCGCCCGGGACCTGCTGCCCTCGACCTACGGCGTGGAGGCCTTCGCGCGGACCTTCGGACCGCATCCCGACTGGGCCTTCGTGCTCGGCGACCTCGCCGTGTGCGGATGCGTGGGAGTGGTCTCGCTGGCCGTCGCCACCTGGGCCTATCGTCGGGCGGCCGTCCGGTGACGCGCCGCACGGACCGGCCTGGCACGATGTCAGGGTGACCGCTCCGTTGACGCCTCCTCCGCCGCCCCACGAACCGTCCCCGCACGATGCGTGGCAGGCCCCAGCCGCCGGCTACGCGGCCCCTGCCGAAGTCCGGTACGGGCAGGGCGGGCCCGGGATGAAGACCGAGCTGATCGAGGGCGCGGTGATCCTGGTCGCCGTGGCGCTCTCCGGGGTGCTGCTGGGGCTGCTGTGGTGGTGGCTGGCGCCGCACGTGCCGCTGGTCGGGGACGTGGACGCGCAGGGGAACTGGGCCGTCTACCTCAAGGACACCGAGGGGGAGCAGGCGGTCGGGGTGGACGGCACGCTCACTCTGCTGGCCCTGGCCTTCGGCGTCCTCAGCGCGCTCGTGGTGTTCCTGTGGCGGCGCCGGGGCGGGGTGCCGCTGGTGGTGGGGCTCGCCGTCGGGGGCGTGCTGGGGTCGCTGCTCGCCTGGCGGGTGGGGACGTGGCTCGGGCCCTCGTCCGATGTGCTCGCCCATGCGAAGGCCGTGGGCAAGGGGGTCACGTTCTCGGCGCCGCTGAAGCTGGGGGCGAAAGGGGCGCTGCTCGCCTGGTCGCTGGCCGCGCTCGTCGTGCATCTGGGGCTCACGGGGCTGTTCGGGCCCCGGGATCCCGAGCCGGTGTACGGGGCGGCGGTGCCGGGGGACGGGTACGGTCCGCCGGTGCCGTAGGGCTTTCGCCCCCGCCGCCCCTACCCGTCCCGTAACAGGGGCGCTGCCCCTTCGACCCCGTCCCAGGGGCTGCGCCCCCGGGCCCCCGTCGGCCCTGAAGGGGCCTTGTCCCCAAACGCCGGACGGGCTGAGACGGGGCTGACATGCCTTGGGATCGCGTGGCCGTCCTCTAGGCGGGACGCCTGCCGTGGTTCGAACGGCCCTTCTTCGTGCGCCACTTGCGCTTGCGGGTTCTCTTCGACATGCCTCTTCTGCTTAGTCCAGGAAGGGGCACTCGTCGAGGGGTCACGCGCGGGCGATGGGCGCCAGGATCGCGTTCGTGAGGTCGGCCAGGTCCTTCGGCGCGAGTTCCACCTCCAGTCCCCGGCGGCCCGCCGAGACGCAGATCGTCTCGTGGGCGGAGGCCGAGGCGTCCAGGACCGTGGGGAGCTTCTTGCGCTGGCCCAGCGGGGAGATGCCGCCCCGGACGTAGCCCGTGGTGCGTTCCGCGAGGGTCGGGTCGGCCATCGCCGCCCGTTTGCCGCCCGCGGCCGTCGCCAGGGCCTTCAGGTCCAGGGAGCCCGCCACCGGGACCACCGCCACCGTCAGCGTGCCGTCCACGTCCGCCACCAGCGTCTTGAAGACGCGGTCCGGGGACACCCCCATCGCCTCGGCCGCCTCCTCGCCGTAGGAGGGGTGGGAGGGGTCGTGGTCGTAGGCGTGCACGGTGAAGGGCGCGCCCGCCGACGTCAGGGCCACGGTCGCGGGGGTGCCTGCGGACTGCTGCTGCTTCTTCGACTTCTTCGCCATCGGACGGGTTCCGGCCTCAGTTCAGACTCGTCGGGCCGAGCGTCAGGTCCGACGCCGGCAACGACGGCAGATTACGGATGATCGCCGTCTCCGCGCGCAGGAGTTTCAGTTCGTCGCGCAGCCGGGACGCGGTGTCGGGGGCCTGGAGCAGGCGCTGCTTGGTGGGGGTGTCCAGCATCATCGCGGCCGCCACCAGGTACGAGACCACCGACGGCTCGTCCGGGAGCTCCGTACCGGAGGACAGGGAGCGTTCCCTGGCCCCCGCCAGGCGCTTCTGGTACTGCCGGAAGGCCCGCAGAACGCCTTCCGCCAAGGGCCCGGACTCCTCGCCCGCCTCCTCCGGCAGCTCCTCCAGTTCGGCCGTCAGATACGGGCCGGAGGCGTCGACGGACAGCAGCCGGACCCGGGTGGTGCCGGTCGCCAGGACCTCGAAGGTGCCGTCGGCGCGCTCCCGTACCGTCGCCGCGTCCGCGACGCAGCCGACGGAGTGGAACGCCTTGACGGGGTCGTCGCCGAAGCCGGCCGCGGGGCCGGTGTCGGGCACGGCCGTGGGGTCCGGCAGGCCGGGGGCGCTGGGCGCCACCTCGTGGCCGTCGCGGATCGCCACGACGGCGAACCGGCGCGGTTCCTCCTCGGGGGTCTTCAGCAGTTCGCGCATCATGGCGCGATAGCGCTCCTCGAAGACGTTGAGGGGAAGCACGAGCCCCGGGAACAGCACTGAGTTCAGGGGGAAGAGCGGGAGCCGCACGGTGGTCACGGCGCCAAAGCCTAATGGCCTCCGGAGCGGACACGTCCCCCGTGCCCACTCCGTGGATGGATCAGGGTGTGCCGGCGGACCTCCTCACGCACCTCCAGGAAGCGGCTCAGCGGGTCCTCCGACTCCTGGCCCCACGGGAAGGAGGTCGCGTACGGCCCGAGCATCCGCAGCTGCTCCAGGGCGTCCTGCCAGCGGCCGAGGCGCACCAGGACGTACACGAGCTTGTTGCGGATCTCGGCCGGCCACGGGTCGGCGGCCGCGAACGTGGCGGACAGCTCGATCGCCCGGTCGGCCGCCGCGTCCAGCCGCTCGCGCGGGACCGCGTCGGAGCCGGGCCCGGTCAGACAGGCGAGGGCCGCCCGCGCGGGCAGCGCCTGGACGAGGGAGCCGGGCGGGGCGTCCTGCGCTGCCCGGTCGGCGAAGTCGAAGCACTCCCGGTAGGAGCCGCGCCAGGAGGTCGCCAGATAGCGCAGGGCCGCGACATGGCAGCCGTAGTGCAGCGGGGCGCGCCGCAGGGCCGCCTCCCACAGCTCCCCGAAGTAGGTGGGCCCGGCCTGCGAGCCGCGCGCGTGGTCCAGCGCGATCCGCCACGGCACCGGATCACGGTCCTCGCCGCGCGCCGCGGCCGTGATCTGCGGGCTCACCTCGCGCAGCAGCTCCGCCCTGGCCGGTGAGTCCCACACCCGGTCCACCGCGAGCTGGGCGCCGAGCAGGAGCTGGTCCGGGTCGTACGGGACGTCGGCGCGCCAGGCGTCGTACCACTCGGGGCGCGAGCGGGCGAAGGCGGAGAGACGGCGGACGTACCGGTCCCGCAGCTCCCAGGCGGCGCTCTCGCGGGTCGCGCCCAGCAGCTCGGCCGCGCGCCCGTAGGTGCCCTGTCCGGCGGCGACCAGCGCGGGCCCGAGCCGGTCGTCGGGCGCGTCGAGCAGTACCTCGTCGTCGGCGGGCAGTCCGCCGGTGAGGTACGGGGGGATCCGCGACGCGCGGATGAACGTGGGCAGCAGAGCCATGGTGTCGACCATTGAAAGACCGCGGCTCGGCGTCGCGCCAGTGCGCACGTGCAACTCACAGAAAGTTGTACGGCGGAAAGTCAAGGGGAGGTAAAGACGTGACCTACGTTCACCTTCCGCACCACGGACCCCCCTAATTCCGCCGCAACAGCCTGGTGGCCCCCGCCGCCACGGTGGTCGCCAGGACCCAGCCGAGGAGGACCATCGCCGCCGCGAGCCACTGCCAGCCGCCGCGCAGCTGCCAGAAACCGACCTGCCCCAGATCGATCACCGGAAGCAGCAGGTCCAGCGCGAAGAGAGCGGGATTCCAGGCCGGATGGTCGCCACTCTTGAGCGGGGGATGGCTCGCGTGTGCGAACGCCACGGAGCCGGCCGCCCACAGCACCGCCATCCACACGGCGGCCCGGCCCGGCCGGTACCCGTAGGCGACCGTCAGGTCCTGCACATAGCCCCAGAACTTCGCGGCCGGCGGCAGGGTCTCCCGGCGCCGGCGCTGCTTGGCGAGCAGCACCTCGCGCGCGTCCTCGTCCTCACCGCCCGCCCGCAGCACGGCGGCGAGCCTCTCGTACGGCTCCGGGTTGTACTCGGCGGTCGCGGCCGCCACCCACTCCAGCCGCTCGGCCAGCGGGAACGGGCCGTGCGGCACGAGGTTCTCGTAGGCGAAACCGCCCATGTGCAGATTGCCGGGACCCGGCCAGGCGCTCGCCCGGTCCACGAGGTTGCCGACCCGCGCGCCCGACAGCACCACCTTGCCGCGCTGCGGCCGCTCCCCGAGGAAGCGCAGCTCGGGCGCCTGGATGCGGCGCAGCGACAGCTCCTGCTCGTCGGTGAAGGTGAAGCGGGCCCGCTCCAGGTCCACGGCGTCCCCGAACCGCCCGTCGTCCAGCCGCACACCGCCCTGGCACTCGAAGCGCTGGATGCGTGTCCCGCGCGCGGGAGTCGCCCCGCTCAGCATGGCGGCGCCGACCCCCGCGGGGGTCAGGTACAGCGTGCGCTCGACGGTCAGCTGGGGGGCGTTCAGCGCGAGCCGGGTGTACGGGTTGTTCAGCCGGGCGCCGCGCAGGCTCAGCGAGACGCCGATCGTCGCGCTGCGCAGGCTCAGCTCGCCGTGCGACTCCAGGAGCTCGGCCTGGAGGTCCTGGCCCACGGTCATGCCGTCCGCGGCGATGGAGCGGCCGCTGCGGTCGCGGTAGACGATCGCCTGGTTCATCAGCAGGTCGGTGCCGATGTGCGCGTCGGTCAGCCGGACGCCGTTGTGGAAACGGCAGCGGGGGAGGTGCAGATCGCCCTCCGTGTGCACCCGGGCGGCCTCCAGGCGCGGTACCGAGCAGTCCACGAAACGCGCGGTGGTGAAGCGGGCCTCCGGCAGCAGGATCTCCCGCTCGAAGCGGCAGCCCTTCATCTCGACGTACGGCACCACCGTGCCGCCCGCGAGGTCCAGGGTGCCGCTGATCTGCACACCGGTGAGCTTCAGTGCGGACACCCGGCCGGCGAGCGCGGGCGGGCCGTCCAGGAGCAGCCAGCACACGATCCGCGCGCGTACCGTCCGCTCGGGACCCCAGGGATGCCCGCCGTGCGGATCGTCGACCACGGTGTCGCCGCTGCTCAGGTCGTACACGCTGCCGTTGCGGAAGGCCTGCCACATCCCGGCCTCGGCGGCGGTCAGATCGTCCGGCAGGTCTCCGTCGCGGATCCCGGCCCCCTCGGTCACGGTTCTTCCAGCTCCTTGCGGCTCGTGGGATTCGTACAACCGTTCATGCCCGCTGAGTAACCCCCCGAACGCTAGACGTGAAGGGGATCTTCCGGGTTGCGTATCAGCCATTGGAATGCGCGAACGGGCCCTGACGCGGGTCTGAGAGAATTGACGAGTGATCTCCCGAATCGATCTGCGCGGCGACGCCCTCCCCGAGGGCCCCGCCCTGCGCGACCTGCTGCCCCGAGCCGACTTCGACGTCTCGGCCGCCCTGGAGAAGGTGCGTCCGATCTGCGAGGCCGTGCATCATCGGGGCGACGCGGCGCTGATCGACTTCGCCGAGAAGTTCGACGGCGTGCGGCTTGAGCAGGTGCGGGTGCCCGCGGAGGCGCTCACGCGCGCGTTGCAGGAGCTCGACCCGGCCGTGCGGGCTGCCCTGGAGGAGTCCGTCCGGCGTGCCCGCCTCGTCCACCGCGCACAGCGCCGCAGCACCCACACGACCCAGGTGGTGCCCGGCGGCAGCGTGACCGAGAAGTGGGTGCCGGTCGACCGCGTCGGGCTGTACGCGCCCGGCGGCCGCTCGGTCTACCCGTCCTCCGTGATCATGAACGTGGTGCCCGCGCAGGAGGCCGGCGTCGAGTCGATCGCGCTCGCCTCCCCGGCGCAGGCCGAGTTCGGCGGGCTCCCGCACCCGACGATCCTCGCCGCCTGCGCCCTGCTCGGCGTCGACGAGGTCTACGCCGCCGGCGGCGCGACCGCCGTCGCGATGTTCGCGTACGGCACCGAGTCCTGCCCGCCCGCCAACATGGTCACCGGCCCCGGCAACATCTGGGTCGCCGCAGCCAAGCGCTACTTCACCGGCCGGATCGGCATCGACGCCGAGGCCGGCCCGACCGAGATCGCCGTCCTCGCGGACTCCACCGCCGACCCGGTGCACGTGGCGTCGGACCTGATCAGCCAGGCCGAGCACGACCCGCTGGCCGCGGCCGTCCTGGTCACCGACTCCGTCGAACTCGCGGACGCCGTCGAGAAGGAGCTGGAGCCGCAGGTCGCGGCCACCCGGCACATCGACGACCGGATCGTGCCCGCCCTGAAGGGCCGGCAGTCCGCGATCGTCCTCGTCGACGGCATCGAGGAAGGGCTCCGGGTCGTCGACGCGTACGGCGCCGAGCACCTGGAGATCCAGACGGCCGACGCCGCCGCGGTCGCCGACCGGGTGCGCAACGCCGGTGCGGTCTTCGTCGGCCCCTGGGCCCCCGTGTCCCTCGGCGACTACGCCGCGGGCTCCAACCACGTGCTCCCGACCGGTGGCTGCGCCTGCCACTCCTCGGGCCTGTCCGTCCAGTCCTTCCTGCGCGGCATCCACATCGTCGACTACACGAAGGACGCGCTCGCGGACGTGGCGCACCACGTGGTGACGCTGGCGGAGGCGGAGGACCTGCCGGCCCACGGGGCGGCGATCAAGGCCAGGTTCGGCTGGAAGGTGCCCGGCAAGTGACATTCGGAATCGACGACCTCCCCGTACGGGACGAGCTGCGCGGCAAGTCCCCCTACGGCGCGCCCCAGTTGGACGTCCCCGTACGGCTGAACACCAACGAGAACCCCTACCCGCTGCCCGAGCCGCTGGTCGAGCGCATCGCCGAGCGCGTCCGGGAGGCCGCCCGCGACCTCAACCGCTACCCGGACCGGGACGCGGTGGAGCTGCGCACCCAGCTCGCCAGGTACCTGACGGACACGTCCGGCCACGAGGTCGGCCTCGCCAACGTCTGGGCGGCGAACGGCTCCAACGAGGTCATCCAGCAGCTGTTGCAGACCTTCGGCGGACCCGGCCGTACGGCGATCGGTTTCGAGCCCTCGTACTCGATGCACGCGCTCATCGCGCGCGGCACCGGCACGGGCTGGATCTCCGGGCCCCGGGGCGCGGACTTCACGATCGACCTCGCGGCGGCCGAGCGCGCCGTCGCCGAGAACAAGCCGGACGTCGTGTTCGTCACGACCCCCAACAACCCCACGGGCAACGCGGTCCCGCCCGAGACGGTCCTCGCGCTCTACGAGGCCGCGCAGGCCGCGAAGCCCTCCATGGTCGTGGTGGACGAGGCGTACATCGAGTTCAGCCACGGCCGCTCGCTGCTGCCGCTCCTCGAAGGACGGCCGAATCTCGTCGTCTCCAGGACGATGTCGAAGGCCTTCGGGGCGGCGGGCCTGCGCCTCGGCTACCTGGCCGCGCACCCGGCGGTCGTGGACGCCGTCCAGCTCGTACGGCTGCCCTACCACCTGTCGGCCGTCACCCAGGCGACCGCGCTGGCCGCCCTGGAGCACACCGACACACTGCTCAAGTACGTCGAGCAGCTGAAGGCCGAGCGGGACCGGCTGGTGAGCGAGCTGCGGGCGATCGGCTTCGAGGTCGTGGAGTCGGACGCGAACTTCGTGCAGTTCGGCCGCTTCGAGGGCTCCGGGGGCTCGCACGCGGCCTGGCAGAAGATCCTCGACCAGGGCGTCCTGGTCCGGGACAACGGCATTCCGGGATGGCTTCGGGTGTCCGCCGGGACCCCCGAGGAGAACGACGCGTTCCTCGACGCGGTACGTGAACTGAAGAAGGAGCAGAGCGCATCATGAGCCGCGTAGGAAGAATCGAACGGGTCACCAAGGAGACCTCGGTGCTCGTCGAGATCGATCTCGACGGCAGCGGCAAGGTCGAGGTGTCGACGGGCGTCGGCTTCTACGACCACATGCTCGACCAGCTGGGCCGGCACGGTCTGTTCGACCTGACCGTGAAGACCGAGGGCGACCTGCACATCGACTCGCACCACACCATCGAGGACACCGCCCTCGCCCTCGGCGCCGCCTTCAAGCAGGCGCTCGGCGACAAGGTAGGCATCTACCGCTTCGGCAACTGCACGGTCCCGCTGGACGAGTCCCTCGCCCAGGTCACGGTGGACCTCTCCGGCCGCCCGTACCTCGTGCACACCGAGCCCGAGAACATGGCGCCGATGATCGGCGAGTACGACACCACGATGACCCGGCACATCCTGGAGTCCTTCGTGGCCCAGGCGCAGATCGCCCTGCACGTGCACGTGCCCTACGGGCGCAACGCGCACCACATCGTGGAGTGCCAGTTCAAGGCGCTGGCCCGGGCCCTGCGCTACGCCTCCGAGCGCGACCCCCGCGCGGCGGGCATCCTCCCCTCCACGAAGGGCGCCCTGTGAACGGCCTGTCGACCCTCCTGATCGTCGTCGGCCTGTTCCTGGCCGGCGGCATCTACTCCTTCGTCAAGCAGCAGATGCCCAAGGGCCTGATCGTGCTGCTCTCCATCGCCGCCGGGATGTGCCTCGTCGCCGGTGTCCTGAGGCTGGAGGTGTGGAATTGAGCCCCGCGTCCTCGAAGAAGGTCGTGGTCTTCGACTACGGCTTCGGCAACGTGCGCTCCGCCGAACGCGCCCTCGCGCGCGCGGGCGCCGACGTCGAGATAACCCGCGACTACGACAAGGCCATGAACGCCGACGGCCTGCTGGTGCCGGGCGTCGGTGCCTTCGCCGCCTGCATGAAGGGGCTGCACGAGGCCCGCGGTGACTGGATCATCGACCGCCGGCTGTCCGGCGGGCGCCCGGTCATGGGCATCTGCGTCGGCATGCAGATCCTCTTCGCGCGCGGCATCGAGCACGGGGTGGAGACCGAGGGCCTCGACGAGTGGCCCGGCGCGGTCGAGCCGTTGCAGGCCGAGATCGTGCCCCACATGGGCTGGAACACCGTCGACGCGCCCGCCGGCTCCCAGCTGTTCGCCGGCCTGGACGCCGACGCCCGCTTCTACTTCGTGCACTCCTACGCGGTCCACGACTGGTCCCTGGAGACGCACAACCCGTCGATGCAGGCGCCCCGCGTGACCTGGTCGACGCACGGCAAGCCCTTCGTGGCCGCCGTGGAGAACGGCGCCCTGTGGGCCACGCAGTTCCACCCCGAGAAGTCCGGCGACGCCGGTGCGCAGCTCCTCACCAACTGGATCGGAACACTGTGAGCAAGCTCGAACTCCTTCCCGCCGTCGACGTCCGCGACGGCCAGGCCGTCCGCCTCGTGCACGGCGAGTCCGGCACGGAGACCTCGTACGGCTCGCCGCTGGAGGCCGCCCTGTCCTGGCAGCGGGCCGGCGCCGAGTGGCTGCACCTGGTCGACCTGGACGCGGCGTTCGGCACCGGCGACAACCGCGAGCTGGTCCGCCAGGTCACCGAGGCCATGGACATCAAGGTCGAGCTGTCCGGCGGCATCCGCGACGACGCCTCCCTGGCCGCGGCCCTCGCCACCGGCTGCACCCGCGTGAACCTCGGCACCGCCGCCCTGGAGAGCCCCGAATGGGTCGCCAAGGTCATCGCCGAGCACGGCGACCGGATCGCGGTGGGCCTGGACGTGCGCGGTACGACCCTCAAGGGCCGCGGCTGGACCAGCGAGGGCGGCGACCTCTACGAGGCGCTGGAGCGGCTCGACAAGGAGGGCTGCGCCCGCTACGTCGTCACCGACATCGCCAAGGACGGCACGCTCCAGGGCCCGAACCTGGAGCTGCTGAGGAACGTCTGCGCGGCGACCGACCGCCCGGTGGTGGCCTCCGGCGGGGTGTCCTCGCTGGACGACCTGCGGGCCATCGCCGAACTGGTGCCGCTCGGTGTCGAGGGCTCCATCGTCGGGAAGGCGCTGTACGCGAAGGCGTTCACCCTGGAAGAGGCCTTGGAGGCGGTGGCTCAGTGAGCGACGTACGACGCGTCACGACCGGTGCGCCCTGGGAGGAGACCTTCGGGTACTCCCGCGCGGTGGAACTGCCCAACGGCCTGGTGCTGGTCTCCGGCTGCACCTCGGTGGAGGACGGCCAGATCGTCGCGGGCGATCCGTACGAGCAGACGGTCAACGCCTTCAACGTCGCGTTCGCGGCGCTGAAGGAGCTGGGGCTCGGCCGGGACGACGTGGTGCGCACGCGCCTGTACATCACCCACGCGCGGGACGTCGACGAGGTCGGCCGCGCCCACAAGGAGCTGTTCGACGCCGTACGGCCCGCCGCATCCATGATCATCGTCTCCGGCTTCGTGGACCCCAGCCTGGTCGTCGAGGTCGAGGTGGAGGCGTTCCGAGGAGTGTCCACCGCATGACCCTCGCCGTACGAGTCATCCCCTGCCTGGACGTGGACAACGGCCGGGTCGTCAAGGGCGTCAACTTCCAGAACCTGCGGGACGCCGGCGACCCGGTCGAGATGGCCAAGGTCTACGACGCCGAGGGCGCCGACGAGCTGACCTTCCTGGACATCACCGCCTCCTCGGGCAACCGCGAGACGACCTACGACGTGGTGCGCCGCACCGCCGAGCAGGTCTTCATCCCGCTGACCGTCGGCGGCGGGGTCCGCACGGCCGAGGACGTGGACAAGCTGCTGCGGGCCGGGGCGGACAAGGTGGGCGTGAACACCGCGGCCATCGCCCGTCCCGACCTGATCCGCGAGATCGCCGAGCGGTTCGGCCGCCAGGTGCTCGTGCTGTCGGTGGACGCGCGGCGCACCGAGTCGGGCTCCTTCGAGGTCACCACCCACGGTGGCCGCAAGGGCACCGGCATCGACGCCGTCGAGTGGGCGCACCGGGCCGCCGAACTGGGCGCCGGCGAGATCCTGCTCAACTCGATGGACGCGGACGGCACCAAGGACGGCTACGACCTGGAGATGATCGAGGCCGTCCGCAAGCACGTGACGGTCCCGCTGATCGCCTCCGGCGGCGCGGGGAAGCTGGACCACTTCCCGCCGGCCATCGGCGCGGGCGCGGACGCGGTGCTGGCGGCCTCGGTGTTCCACTTCGGCGATCTGCGGATCGGCCAGGTGAAGGAGACCCTGCGGGCAGCGGGACACCCCGTCAGGTAGCGAGGCTCCCGAGCCCCGGTCACCGTCACCGGTGACCGGGGCTCCTCAGATCCCGAGCTCCTTCGCCTCGTGCAGCCGGGCGATCGCCTCCTTGTCGCCGTCCAGCTCCACCTTGGCCGCGCTCTGCCGGCCGTACAGGAACAGCAGCAGCTCCGACGGCTCACCGGTCGCCGTCACGACCGGCGTGCCTCGGTGCGCGACCGCCGTCTGGCCGTCCGGGCGGCGCAGGACCAGACCCGTGGGGACACCGCGGCCCATCAGCCGGGCCGTGCGCTCCAGCCGGGACCACAGGGCGTCCTGGAAGACCGGGTCCAGCTCGCGCGGTGTCCAGTCGGGGCGGGCCCGGCGGACGTCCTCCGTGTGGACGTAGAACTCCACCGTGTTCGACAGCTCCTCGACCTGCTTGAGCTGGAACGGCGAGAAACGCGGTGGGCCCGTGCGGATGAGCTGGATCAGCTCCTCGTAGGGCTTCTCGGAGAACTCGGCCATCACCCGGTCCAGGCGGGACGCGAGCTGCTTGATCAGCAGACCGCCGGCGGCATCGGGACGGCGCTCGCGCACCACCACGTGCGCCGCGAGGTCACGGGTGAGCCAGCCCTCGCAGAGGGTCGGGGCCTCCGGGCCCTCGGCCTCCAACAGGTCGGCCAGGAGAAGTCGTTCACGCTTGGCGAAAGTCGACATGCAGTCAGCCTACGACCGTGTCCCGGGTCCGCCCAGTGGACACCGCGCCAGGCTTGTCAGTGGCGCGCGGCACAATGGCACCCATGAGCAGCACGCACCGGCCCAGCAGCCTCGACCCCGAGATCGCCGCGCGCCTCAAGCGCAGCGCCGACGGGCTCGTCCCCGCCATCGCCCAGCAGTACGACACCGGTGAGGTGCTCATGCTCGGCTGGATGGACGACGAGGCGCTGCACCGCACGCTGACCACCGGTCGCTGCACCTACTGGTCGCGCAGCCGCCGGGAGTACTGGGTCAAGGGCGACACCTCCGGCCACGTCCAGTGGGTCAGGTCCGTCGCCCTCGACTGCGACGCCGACACCGTGCTGGTCAAGGTGGACCAGGTCGGCGCCGCCTGCCACACCGGCGCGCGCACCTGCTTCGACGCGGACGTGCTCCTCAAGGACGGCGCCGGTTCCGGTCCGGCCGCCCCGGATCAGTAAGGTCAGCGGCCATGGACCTCGAGACCTTCCGCAAGCTGGCCGCCGACCGCCGTGTCATCCCCGTCACGCGCAAGCTCCTGGCCGACGGCGACACCCCCGTCGCCCTCTACCGCAAGCTCGCCGCCGAGCGCCCCGGCACCTTCCTGCTGGAGTCCGCGGAGAACGGCCGCTCGTGGTCCCGCTACTCCTTCGTGGGCGTGCGCTCGGCCGCGACCCTGACGGCCCGTGACGGCCAGGCCCACTGGCTCGGCACCCCACCGGTCGGCGTCCCCGTCGACGGCGACCCGCTGGCCGCCCTGCGCGCCACCATCGAGGCCCTGCACACCCCGCACCAGGAGGGCCTGCCGCCCTTCACCGGCGGCATGGTCGGCTACCTCGGCTACGACATCGTCCGCCGCCTGGAGAAGATCGGCCCCGGCGAGCGCGACGACCTGAAGCTGCCCGAGCTCACCATGCTCCTGACCAGCGACCTCGCCGTCATGGACCACTGGGAGGGCTCGGTCCTGCTGATCGCCAACGCGATCAACCACAACGACCTCGACACCGGCGTCGACGAGGCCCACGCGGACGCGGTGGCACGCCTGGACGCCATGGAGGCGGACCTGTCCCGCGCGGTGGCCCAGCCCCCGGCGGTCCTGCCGCCCTCCGAGCTGCCCGAGTACACCGCGCTGTGGGGCGGCCCCGACTTCCAGGCGGCCGTCGAGGACATCAAGGAGCGCATCCGGGCCGGCGAGGCCTTCCAGGTCGTCCCCTCGCAGCGCTTCGAGACACCGTGCACGGCGAGCGCGCTGGACGTCTACCGGGTCCTCAGGGCCACCAACCCCTCCCCGTACATGTACCTGTTCCGCTTCGACGGCTTCGACGTCGTGGGCTCCTCCCCCGAGGCCCTGGTCAAGGTCGAGGACGGGCACGCCATGGTCCACCCCATCGCCGGCACCCGGTGGCGCGGGGCGACCCCGCAGGAGGACCAGGCCCTCGCCGACGAACTGCTCGCCGACCCCAAGGAGCGCGCCGAGCACCTGATGCTGGTGGACCTCGGCCGCAACGACCTGGGGCGGGTCTGCGAGCCGGGCTCGGTGGAGGTCGTCGACTTCATGTCCGTCGAGCGGTACTCCCACGTCATGCACATCGTCTCCACGGTCACCGGCAAGGTCGCCGAGGGCCGTACCGCCTTCGACGTCCTCACCGCCTGCTTCCCGGCGGGCACCCTCTCCGGCGCCCCCAAGCCCCGGGCGATGCAGATCATCGACGAACTGGAGCCGTCCCGGCGCGGGTTGTACGGCGGCTGCGTCGGCTACCTCGACTTCGCGGGCGACTCCGACACCGCGATCGCCATCCGCACGGCCCTCCTCCGCGACGGCACGGCCTACGTCCAGGCCGGCGCCGGCATCGTCGCCGACTCCGACCCGGTCGCCGAGGACACGGAGTGCCGCAACAAGGCGGCGGCGGTCCTGCGGGCGGTGCACACGGCGAACCGACTGGGCGAGTAGGGCGATTCTCACGGAGCCCCGGGTGACCGTTCGCCCCCGGTTCGGGTGATAGTGGGGTACGTGACTGCCGTACCTCACCCCCGTTCAGAAGCCGCAGGACCCGCAAGGGCCGGCCGCCTCAGTCTCGCCATAGCTCTGCTGTCCGGTGCGCTCGGCGCGGCCGTGGCCCTGCTCGCGACCCGTCAGCGCTGGTCGGAGGGGACCGCGACGGTGGCCGGCGGCGCGTTCCCGCTGACCGCCAAGGGCAGCGACGTGACCGGTGTCCCGGCCGCGCTGGCCATAGTGGGACTCGCCGCGCTGGTCGCCGTGTTCGCCGTACGCAAGGCGGGGCGGCTGCTGGTCGCCGGGGTGCTGGCGCTCTCCGGCGCGGGCATCGTGACGGCGGCGTCGATCGGCGCGAACGACTCGTCCGCGCTGGACGAGCAGGCGGCGAAGGCGTCCGGGGACACCTCGGCGACGGTCTCCGCGCTGAGCCACACCGCCTGGCCGTACGTGGCCGTGGTGGGCGGTGCGCTGATTCTTCTGGCCGGGCTGCTCGCTCTTCGGTACGGGCGGTTGTGGCCGGCGATGTCGGGGCGGTACGAGCGGGACGGGGCGCCTCGGGCACGTCGTAAGGCCGTTGTCGTGGATCCCGACCGGCCCGAGGACATCTGGAAGGCGCTGGACCGCGGGGAGGATCCGACGGGGGCGTAGCGGCCGGATTCCGGCTGCGGGTCCGTGGGGGCTGGTCGCGCAGTTCCCCGCGCCCCTGTGGGGCGCGTCCAGGTGACCCCCGAACACGCCGCGCCCTTGCGTGCGGAACAATGGACCCCGAGCGACCGGCTCAGTCACGTACTTTCAGCACCTAGGAGCAAGCAATGGCGGGCAGCAGCCACGGTCACACCCCGGCCGCCTGGACCGGTGTCACTATCGCCTTCATCGGTTTCTGCGTCGCGGGCGCCTTCATGGTGATGGCCCAGCCGGCGGGCTTCTGGGCCGGTATGGCGATCGTGGTCGTCGGCGGAATCGTCGGCTGGATCATGAGCGCGATGGGGATGGGCATGCCGAAGGACACCCACAAGCCGCTCGCCACCGCACAGCCCGAGTCGGCCGACGCCAAGAGCTGACCCGCGGACCTCGTGAAGGGGCGGCCCGGCGAAAGTGCCGGGGCCGCCCCTCACGCGTTCGACGGCGGGGCGGGGGACAATGCCAGACGTGAACGCCGAAACAGAGCGCGTGCTGCCCCGGACCGGCCTGCCGGGGCGCCTGGCCGTCCCGGGCGGGATCCTCGCGGCCGTCGCCGGGGCCTTCGTGTACGTGGGTGCCGTGGACCCCAACGAGCCCGGCCACTACCCCGTCTGCCCGCTCTACCGGATCACCGGCCTGTACTGCCCCGGCTGCGGCGGACTGCGCAGCGCGCACGCCTTCGTCCACGGCGACTTCCTGGCCGCGCTCCAGGACAACGCGATGGCCGTGGTGGGCTATCTGGGCTTCGCCGTGCTGTGGACCGTCTGGGTGGTCCGCGCGGCCCGCGGACGGCCGTTCGGGCTCGGCCTCGGACCCGTGCACCTGTGGACGGCGGGGACATTGCTGCTGGTCTTCACCGTTGTCCGGAACCTGCCGTTCGGTGGCTGGCTTCATCCTTGATCAACTGGCGAATGTCCAGGTAGTGGGACCGGCGTCAACCGGATGCGAGGGCTACGCCCTCCTGCGGATACCATCGCAGTGACCACTGTTTTCATCGGTCGCTGGAACTGTCAGCCGTCTGGAAGGGGGCCGCTCGCGTGAGTGTGCTCGACGAGATCATCGACGGAGTCCGTGCCGACCTCGCGGAACGGCAGGCGCGCGTCAGCCTCGACGAGCTCAAGGAGCGCGCGGCGAAGGCTCCCGCGGCCAAGGACGGCGTGGCCGCACTGCGCGGCGACGGCGTCAAGGTCATCTGCGAGGTGAAGCGCTCCAGCCCCTCCAAGGGCGCGCTGGCCGCGATCGCCGACCCGGCGGGCCTCGCCGCCGACTACGAGGCGGGCGGCGCGGCCGTCATCTCCGTCCTCACCGAACAGCGCCGCTTCGGCGGCTCGCTGGCCGACCTGGAGGCCGTCCGCGCGCGCGTGGACATCCCGGTCCTGCGCAAGGACTTCATCGTCACGTCGTACCAGCTCTGGGAGGCCCGCGCCTACGGCGCCGACCTCGCGCTGCTCATCGTCGCGGCCCTGGAGCAGCCCGCCCTGGAGTCCCTGATCGAGCGCGCCGAGTCCATCGGGCTCACCCCGCTCGTCGAGGTGCACGACGAGGACGAGGTCGAGCGCGCGGTGGACGCCGGAGCGAAGATCATCGGTGTCAACGCGCGTAATCTCAAGACCCTCGAGGTCGACCGCGGCACCTTCGAGCGGGTCGCCCCCGAGATCCCCGCCCACCTGGTCAAGGTCGCCGAGTCCGGCGTCCGCGGCCCGCACGACCTGATCGCCTACGCCAACGCCGGCGCCGACGCGGTCCTGGTGGGCGAGTCCCTGGTCACCGGCAAGGACCCGAAGACGGCGGTGGCGGACCTGGTGGCGGCGGGCGAGCATCCCGCACTGCGCCACGGGCGCGGCTGATCCTTCGGTAGAGTTGCGCCGATGACTCTCACGACGACCACGGACAGGTACGCCCGCCTCGCGCGCGGCTGCCGCCCTCGTGGCTGCCGCGCGCCCGCACGCAGGGTGCATGGTCGTCGGGTCCGGTATGTCATCGGTGACGAACCGGGACAGGTGAACGGCCGTCGATGGCAGCGCGCCCTCTAGGGGCGCGGGGAACTGCGCGACAAGCCACAGGCGGCCGTCAGCCGTCTTACAAACCCCGCCCCCACGGCGATTAGGTATGTCCCAACTCACCGTGAGGTTCAGCCATGCCCAGCGAGTTCTTCATCCCCGACCCCGGAGGCCAGGTCCCCAGCGCCGAGGGCTACTTCGGCGCGTACGGCGGCAAGTTCATCCCGGAGGCCCTCGTCGCCGCCGTGGACGAGGTCGCCGTCGAGTACGACAAGGCCAAGCACGACCCCGAGTTCGCCCGTGAGCTCGACGACCTGCTCGTGAACTACACCGGCCGCCCCTCGGCGCTCACCGAGGTGCCGAGGTTCGCCGAGCACGCCGGCGGCGCCACGGTCTTCCTCAAGCGGGAGGACCTCAACCACACCGGCTCCCACAAGATCAACAACGTCCTCGGCCAGGCCCTGCTCACCAAGCGCATGGGCAAGACCCGGGTGATCGCGGAGACCGGCGCCGGCCAGCACGGTGTCGCCACCGCCACCGCCTGCGCGCTCTTCGGCCTCGAGTGCACGATCTACATGGGCGAGATCGACACCCAGCGCCAGGCCCTCAACGTGGCCCGGATGCGCATGCTCGGCGCCGAGGTCATCGCCGTGAAGTCCGGCAGCCGCACGCTGAAGGACGCCATCAACGAGGCCTTCCGCGACTGGGTCGCCAACGTCGACCGCACGCACTACCTGTTCGGCACGGTCGCCGGACCGCACCCCTTCCCGGCCATGGTCCGCGACTTCCACCGGGTCATCGGCGTCGAGGCCCGCCGCCAGCTCCTGGAGCGGGCCGGCCGGCTGCCCGACGCGGCCATCGCCTGCGTCGGCGGCGGGTCGAACGCCATCGGCCTCTTCCACGCCTTCATCCCCGACACCGGCGTACGCCTCATCGGCTGCGAGCCCGCCGGACACGGCGTGGAGACCGGCGAGCACGCGGCGACCCTCACCGCGGGCGAGCCCGGCATCCTGCACGGCTCCCGCTCCTACGTCCTCCAGGACGAGGAGGGTCAGATCACCGAGCCGTACTCCATCTCGGCCGGTCTGGACTACCCGGGCATCGGCCCCGAGCACTCCTACCTCAAGGACTCCGGGCGCGGCGAGTACCGCGCGGTCACCGACGACGCGGCCATGCAGGCCCTGCGCCTGCTGTCGCGCACCGAGGGCATCATCCCGGCCATCGAGAGCGCCCACGCGCTGGCCGGTGCCCTGGAGGTCGGCAGGGAGCTCGGCAAGGACGGGCTGATCGTCGTCAACCTGTCCGGACGCGGCGACAAGGACATGGACACGGCAGCACGCTACTTCGGCCTCTACGACACGGACGCGGCCGTCGCCGCGGACGAGGCCGGCACCGGCGCGGAGATCGAGGGGGACGCCAAGTGAGCGGGAACATCCAGCTGTTGACCGACACCCTCGCCGCCGCCAGGGCCGAGGGACGGTCCGCGCTCATCGCCTACCTCCCGGCCGGGTTCCCGACCGTGGACGGCGGCATCGAGGCGATCAAGGCCGCCTTCGACGGCGGCGCGGACGTCGTCGAGGTCGGTCTGCCGCACAGCGACCCCGTCCTCGACGGCCCCGTCATCCAGACCGCCGACGACATCGCCCTGCGCGGCGGCGTCAAGATCGCGGACGTGATGCGGACGGTGAAGGAGACCCACGCGGCCACCGGGAAGCCGGTGCTCGTGATGACGTACTGGAACCCCATCGACCGCTACGGCGTCGAGCGCTTCACCGCCGAGCTCGCCGAGGCGGGCGGCGCGGGCTGCATCCTGCCCGACCTGCCCGTGCAGGAGTCGGCGCTGTGGCGGGAGCACGCCGAGAAGCACGGGCTCGCCACGGTCTTCGTGGTCGCGCCCAGCAGCAAGGACGCACGGCTCGCCGAGATCACCGCGGCCGGCAGCGGGTTCGTGTACGCAGCCTCGCTGATGGGCGTCACCGGTACCCGCGAGTCGGTGGGCGCCCAGGCGCAGGACCTCGTCGAGCGGACCCGGGCCACCGGCAGCGACCTGCCGGTCTGCGTCGGGCTCGGTGTCTCCAACGCGGCGCAGGCCGCCGAGGTGGCCGGCTTCGCCGACGGTGTGATCGTCGGCTCGGCCTTCGTGAAGCGGATGCTGGACGCGCCGGACGACAGGGCCGGCGTCGAGGGCGTCCGCGCGCTCGCGGGCGAGCTGGCCAAGGGCGTGCGCCGACAGGCGTAGACAGGCCGTACGCCTGTCAGAGCGTGACGGAAAATTCGGTCACTCGAACGGGTGGACCTGGGGCCGGGGAGGCGCGGTGCGCCTCCCCGGTTCGTTCTGCGGGTGTGAGCGAGAAGAACCGTGAGGGAAAGCGCACCGCCCGGGAGCGGCTGGCGGAGGAGCGCGCGAAGCAGAGGACCGCGGAGAAGCGGCGCCGGGTGCTGATCGTGGGGGCGAGCGTGGTCTGCGTCCTCGGTCTCGCGGCCGTGATCGGTGTCGTCGCGGCCAACGCGGGCAAGGACAAGGACAGCGACGCCTCGGGCCCGGTCGTGGTGCCCTCGGGGGCCAACGGCCAGGACAGCCTGGCCATCCCGGTCGGCGAGGAGGGGGCCAGGTCGACGCTGGTCGTCTGGGAGGACTTCCGCTGCCCGGCCTGCAAGGCATTCGAGACGGCGTACCGCCCGACGATCCACGAGCTCACCGGGTCCGGCAAGCTCAAGGTCGAGTACCACCTGGCCACGATCATCGACGGCAACATGGGCGGCACCGGCTCGCGCAACGCGGCCAACGCCGCGGCCTGCGCCCAGGACGTGGGCAAGTTCCCGGCGTACCACGACGTGTTGTACGAGAACCAGCCCGCCGAGACCAGCGACGACTACGCGAAGAACGAGAAGCTGCTCGACCTGGCGCAGAAGGTCGACGGCCTGGACACCCCCGCGTTCCGCACCTGTGTCGAGAAGGGCACCCACAACAGCTGGGTCGAGAAGTCGGCGGCGGCGTTCCGCAACGGCGGCTTCAGCGGCACGCCGACCGTCCTGCTGAACGGCAAGAACATCTACCAGGACCAGACGATGACTCCGGCGAAGCTGAAGCAGCAGGTGCAGGAAGCCGCCAAGGGGCAGTGAATTCAGGTCCGCCTGTTATGGACCCGTTGCCGGGCCGCCTGCCGTGGGCCCGGCCCGGCAGGGTAGCGTCGACCCTGCCATGGAACTTGCCTACATTCCCAGCCCGTCGCGCGGGGTGATCCACCTCGGTCCCATCCCGCTGCGTGGCTACGCGTTCTGCATCATCATCGGCGTCTTCGTCGCGGTCTGGCTCGGCAACAAGCGCTGGATCGCCCGTGGCGGGCGGGTCGGCACGGTGGCCGACATCGCGGTCTGGGCCGTGCCGTTCGGACTGCTAGGCGGCCGCCTCTACCACGTGATCACGGACTACGAGCTGTACTTCAGCGAGGGCCGTGACTGGGTCGACGCCTTCAAGATCTGGGAGGGCGGCCTCGGCATCTGGGGCGCGATCGCGCTCGGTGCGGTGGGCGCGTGGATCGGCTGCCGCCGCCGGGGCATCCCGCTCCCGGCCTACGCCGACGCCATCGCCCCCGGTATCGCCCTCGCGCAGGCCATCGGCCGCTGGGGCAACTGGTTCAACCAGGAGCTGTACGGCAAGCCGACCGACCTGCCGTGGGCCCTGCACATCACCTCCTCCACGGACGGCCGGGTGCCGGGCTACTACCACCCGACCTTCCTGTACGAGTCGCTGTGGTGCATCGGCGTCGCCCTGCTGGTCATCTGGGCCGACCGCCGCTTCAAGCTGGGCCACGGGCGGGCGTTCGCGCTGTACGTCGCCGCGTACTGCGCGGGGCGCGGCTGGATCGAGTACATGCGGATCGACGACGCCCACCACATCCTCGGGCTCCGGCTCAACGTCTGGACCGCGATCATCGTGTTCCTGCTCGCGGTGACGTACATCGTGGTGTCGGCGAAGAAGCGGCCGGGACGCGAGGAGGTCGTCGAGCCGGGCGCGGACACCGCCGACGGCGAGGCCGAGGACAGCGAGAAGACCGGCGCCGACGAGAAGGCAGAGGCCGACGAGAAGGTGGAGGCCGAGGGGAAGACCGAGGCCGAGACGGCCGAGACGGCCGACGAGGCCGAGTCGGCGAAGAAGTCCTGACGGTCGGACGTACGTCGACGAGGGCGCCCCGCAGCAGCGGGGCGCCCTCGTCGTGTGTCAGCCGCGATGGGCCAGGGAGAGGGTGCGGTGGGCCTGGGTCACCACCGCCGCGTCGATGAAGGTGCCGTCCGCCAGGGCCTGCGCCCCCTGGTGGGCCTCCGCCGCCTTCAGGACGGTCTCCGCCTGTTCGATCTCCTCCTGCGTGGGGAGGTAGGCCCGCTCGATCACCGGGAGCTGGCGGGGATGGACGGCCGCCCGGCCCAGGAAGCCCAGGGCACGGCCGTGGGCGCAGCCGGCCCGCAGACCCTCCAGGTCCCGGATGTCGGGGTGGACCGACTGGGACGGGGGAGGAAGGGCCGCGGCCCGCGCCGCCACGACCACCCGGGAGCGGGCCCAGTCCAGGCCCCCGTCGTGCCGGACGCCCAGGTCGGCACGGAGGTCGGCCTCGCCGAGGGCGATGCCTCGCAGGTTCGGGTGGGCGGTGGCGACGGCGTAGGCGTGCTCGATGCCCAGGGCCGACTCCAGGAGGGCGTACAGGGGTGGGGCGGCGCCGCCTTCCGTCCGGGCCGTCGCCCGGGCGACGCGGACGATCTGGGCGGGGGCGGTGACCTTGGGCAGGCGGAGGCCGGAGACGCCCGGGAGGCCGGCCATCGCCGCGAGGTCCGCCACCGCCAGGGGGCCGGCCAGGGCGTTCACCCGTACATGGACCGGGACCGGCTGGGGGTCGCCGAGACGTTCGGCGGTGGCCTCGCGGGCGTACCGCTTGCGGTCGGGGGCGACCGCGTCCTCCAGGTCGACGACCACGACGTCGGCGCCCGCGGTGAGAGCCTTGTCCACCACGTGCGGGCGGTCGCCGGGCACGTAGAGCCAGGTCAGCGGGTACGGCCTCACAGGGCGCCCTCCTGGCGCAGGGCCGCCAACTCGGCCTCGCTCAGGCCCAGTTCCGTCAGGATACGGTCCGTGTCCGCGCCGTGCGGGCGGCCCGCCCAGCGGATCGCGCCGGGGGTCGCGGAGAGCCGGAAGAGGACGTTCTGCATGCGCAGGGGGCCCAGCTCGGGGTCGTCGACCGTGGTGACGGTGTCGAGCGCCTGGTACTGCGGGTCGGCCATCACGTCCCGGACGTCCTGGATCGGGGCGATCGCCGCCTCCGCCTTCTCGAAGGCCGCGAGGACGTCGGTGCGGGTGCGTGCGGCGATCCACGAGCCGACCGCCGCGTCGAGGACGTCGGCGTGGGCGGCCCGCTCGGCGCCGGTCGCGAACCAGGGTTCGTCGATCAGCTCCGGGCGGCCGACCAGGTGCATCACGCGTTCCGCGATCGACTGGGCCGAGGTGGAGACCGCGACCCAGGTGCCGTCGGCGGTGCGGTAGGTGTTGCGGGGGGCGTTGTTGGCGGAGCGGTTGCCGGTGCGCTCCTGGACGTGGCCGAGCTGGTCGTACCAGGTCGGCTGGGGTCCGAGGACCGTCAGGATCGGCTCGATGAGGGCCATGTCGACGACCTGGCCCTCGCCGGTGCGCTCCCGGGCCGCGAGCGCCGTCATCACCGCGTACGCCGTGGCCAGGCCCGCGATGGAGTCGGCCAGGCCGAAGGGCGGCAGCACCGGCGGGGCGTCCGGTTCGCCGGTGATCGCCGCGAAGCCGCTCATCGCCTCGGCGAGGGTGCCGAAGCCGGGGCGGTCGGCGTAGGGGCCGAACTGGCCGAAGCCCGTGACGCGGGTGAGGACCAGGCGGGGGTTGGCGGCGGACAGCTCGGGCCAGCCGAGGTCCCACTTCTCCAGGGTGCCCGGGCGGAAGTTCTCGATGACGACGTCCGCGGAGGCGGCCAGCCTGAGGAAGGTGGTCCGGCCGCCCGGCTTGGACAGGTCCAGGGTGATCGTGCGCTTGTTGCGGCCCAGGACCTTCCACCACAGGCCGATGCCGTCCTTGGAGGGGCCGTGGCCGCGGGAGGGGTCCGGTTTGGTGGGGTGCTCGATCTTGACGACCTCGGCGCCGAAGTCGCCGAGCAGGGTGGCGGCGAGGGGGCCGGCGAAGAGGGTGGCCGTGTCGAGCACGCGCAGGCCGTGCAGGGGGGTCTCGGTCATGACGTGTACCGGGCTTCGATCTCGGAGCGGTAGGGCATCGACGCCGAGGCGCCTTCCCGCTGGACGGACAGGGCGGCGGCCGCGGCGGCCCAGGCCATCGCCTCCCGGATCGGCCGTTCCTCGCCGAGGGCGACGGCGAGGGCGCCCACGTACGTGTCGCCCGCACCCGTGGAGTCGACCGCGGTGACCCGTGGGGCGGGGACGGCGAGGGGTTCGGCGTCCCGGGTCAGATACAGGCTGCCCGCCTCGCCCAGCGTGATCACCACGCGCGGGACGCGGTCGAGGAGGGCGGCGCCCGCTGTGAACGGGTCGGTGTGGCCGGTGAGGGTGGTCGCCTCGTGTTCGTTGGGCACCAACAGGTCCGTCGCGTCGAGGAGTTCGGCCGGCAGGGGCTGGACCGGGGCGGGGGTGAGGATTGTCCGGACGCCGTGGGAGCGGGCCGTCCGCGCGCCCGCGAGGACCGCCGCCAGGGGGATCTCCAGCTGGAGGAGCAGGGCGTCCGCCGAGGCGATCAGGCCCTCGTCGCCGGGGGCGAGGTGGTCGACGGTGCCGTTCGCGCCGGGGATGACGACGATCGCGTTGCCGCCCTCGTCGTCCACGACGATGTGGGCGGTGCCGGAGGGGCCCTCGATGGTGCGCAGGTGGTCGGTGGTGACGCCGGAGTGTTCGAGGGTGGAGCGCAGCCGGGTGCCGAAACCGTCGTTGCCGACCGCGCCGATCATCGAGACGGTGGCGCCGGCGCGGGCCGCGGCGATCGCCTGGTTGGCGCCCTTGCCGCCGGGGATCGTACGGAACTCCCTGCCGGTGACGGTCTCCCCGCGCCGGGGGGCCTTCTCGACGTAGGCGACCAGGTCCATGTTCGTGCTGCCGAGCACGGCGATGTGGGTCATGGGCGAGCAGCCTCCCGGTGGGTGAGGTGGGCCAGGGTGTCGAAGCCGGTGCCGTTGAAGTCGGCCACGGAGGTCGCCAGGCGGTTCTTCAGCGGGGCGGTCCAGTGGTCGGGGAGGTGTTCCGGGGCGCCGGCCAGGAGGGCGGCGATGCTGCCTGCCGTGGCGCCGTTGGAGTCGGTGTCCCAGCCGCCGCCGACCGCCCGGCGGACGGAGCCGGTGAAGTCGCCGTCCGCGTGGGTGAGGGCGGCGGCGATCAGCGCGGTGTTGGGGATCGCGTGGACCCAGTGGTGGGTCGCCGCGTAGGTGGCGTGGAGTTCGTCCACCACCGTGTCGAAGTCCTCGTGCCGCTCGGCCAGTCGGACGGCGTGGGTGATCGCCTTCGCCAGCCGGGAGTTCGGCGGGACCACACCGAGGCCGGTGCGCAGGCAGGTGCGGAT
Source organism: Streptomyces sp. SAI-135 (assembly GCF_029893805.1). Lineage (NCBI taxonomy): Bacteria > Bacillati > Actinomycetota > Actinomycetes > Kitasatosporales > Streptomycetaceae > Streptomyces > Streptomyces sp. SAI-135. Next base: position 2,599,285 of record NZ_JARXYP010000002.1, on the reverse strand, counting down.
GTCGGGGGTGGCCGCGGCCTGGGCGATCACGGCGGCCGTGAACATCGCCGCGTAGACGCCGTTCGCCGTGTGGGTGAGGGTGGCGTCCCGGTGGGCCTGTTCGGCCGCGGCCGCCGGGTCGCCGGGGTTGGTCCAGCCGTGCACGTCCGCGCGGATCAGGGCGCCGATCCATTCGCGGAAGGGGTTGCGCCTGCGGGCCGTTCCGGGGGGTTCCAGGCCCTGGAGGAGGTTGCGGTAGGCGATCCGTTCGGCGGTGAAGGTGCGGCCGGCGGGAAGCTCGTCGAGCCAGAAGCGCGCCACGTCCGCGGTGGTGAAGGCCTTGCCGTGGCGTTGCAGCAACAGCAGGTTCAGCAAAGGGTAGTTGAGGTCGTCGTCCTCGGGCATCCCGTCGATGTTCTCGGCGAGGGAGGTGGCGGCGGAGCGGCGGTTCCAGGGGTGGGCGGCGAGGAGTTCGGCGGGGACGCCCTTCGCCGTGAAGTAGGTGCGCAGGGGCCAGTTGCCGGTGGCCCGGGCGAGTGCGCGGATGGCTTCGAGGGGGAGCTTCTCCACGGGTTTGCCCAGGAGGCAGCCCACGGCCCGGCCCAGCCAGGCCGCTTCCAGGGCGGCCCTGGTGAGGGGGGCGGGGGAGGCGGGCGCGGGCCACGCCGGGCAGCGGGCCCTGATCCTCGCGAGGTCGGTGGGCTCGTCGTCGGCCAACACGCTGGGCAGGTCCGCCAGTTCGTCCAGCAGGTCCTCCGCGAGCTGCCGCAGATACCTGGACGCGGGCTCGGCCGAGGCGCCCGCCCGGGCCGGTGCCTGGCCGCCTCCCGCGGCTCGCCATCGCGCCGCGACGGCCGACGGTTCCCTGCCGTCCTGGGTCGCCTGGCGGAGTTCGTGGCCGATGAGGTCCTCCGGTTGGACCCAGGTCAGTCGGAGCATCTCGCGCCTCCGAGTTCCGCGAAGGCCGCCTCACGGGTCCTGCGGTGGGCCCTGTCCCGCTCGAAGACCTCCCGGGTCACGGCCGTCAGCGTCGCCGCCGGTTCCCACAGGTCCAGGCGGCTCGCCTCCGAGACCGCCTTCGACCAGTCGTCCGGGACCGGCGAGCCCAGCGCGCCCGCCATCGCCCCGGCCATGGTGGCGATCGAGTCGCAGTCCCTGCCGTAGTTCACCGCGCCGAGGACCGCATGGCGGTAGTCGCCCCCGGCCACCAGCAACATCGCCAGGGCGATGGGGAGTTCCTCGATCGAGTGGAGACGGGAGGGGCGGCGGGCGCCGAGGGAGGGGGCGCGGTAGTCGGGGCCGACGGTGTCGTAGGGAGCGACCGCGTCCCGCAGGGGGCGCAGGGCCGATTCGAAGTCCGTGTGCCGGGCGGCCACTTCGCAGACCTTCTCGATCGCCGTCCGCGTCCCGTCCTTCGCCAGCCGCAGACAGGCCGTCACGACCGAGTCGGGGCCGGCGCCCGGCTCGCACGCGGCGGCCACCGCCGCCGCGAGGACCCCCGCCGCCTCTCGGCCGTACGACGACTGGTGGGCGCCCGCGATGTCCAGGGCCTCGGTGTAGGCGGCCCGCGGGTCGGCCGCGTTGACCAGGCCGACCGGGGCCATGTACATCGCCGCACCGCAGTTGACGATGTTGCCGACGCCTGCCTCCCGGGGGTCGACGTGTCCGTAGTGGAGACGGGTGACCAGCCACTTCTCCGCGAGGAAGACGCGGTGCAGGGGGAGCGCCTCCGCTTCCAGTTCCGGGATCCAGCGCGGGTTGGTCATCAGGTCGGGGACCAGGTGGTCGGCGATCGCGTAGGCGTCGAGGTGGTCCCTGACGCGGTCGTAGACGCGGATCAGCGCGTGGGTGAGCAGGGTGTCGTCGGTGACGTGGCCGTCGCCCTTGTGGTACGGCGCGATGGGGCGGGCGGTGCGCCAGGCGTCGCCGTTCCAGGGGCCGACGATGCCGTGGACGCGGCCGGCGTGGCGTTCGAGGATCTGGTCGGGGGAGTAGCCCTCGACCGGGCCGCCGAGGGCGTCGCCCACCGCCGCGCCCACGAGGGCTCCGGTGATGCGTTCGTGGAGGGTGCTTTCCGGGATTTTGGGCGTCATGCCCCGAATCATCCTCTCGGGAGGGGCGGTTGTGCGGCTTCCAGGAGTCCGGCGAGTTCCACGAGGTCCGTGCCGGTGAGGCGGGGCAGGGCGCAGCCGGAGAGGGTGCGGCAGGTGTCCCGCCAGGTGGCGGGGATCGCGGTGGCTCCGCCGAGTGCGCCGGTCAGGGCGCCCGCCAGGGCCGGGGCCGAGTCGGCCACCCGGGACAGACAGGCCGCGGCGGGGACAGCCTCGGCGATGCGGCCCTGTGCGGCGGTGGCCAGGGCGAGGGCCACGGGGACGGTCTCGGCGGCGGCGATGCCGTAGCTGTAGACGTGGTCGACGATCTCGTGTTCCAGGGCGGGGATCAGAGCGAAGGCGTGACCTGCGGTCCGGGCGAGGCGCAGGGCGTGGCGGGCGTTGCGGCCGATCTCCGTCTCCTCGGGGAGCTCGGTGAGCGCCGCCGTCACACAGGCTTCGACGGGGGCGCCGGTCAGGGCCAGGGAGACGGCCGCGGCCATCGCCCTGGCTCCGTGCACCCCGTCCCCGTCCTGGGTGTAGCGGGCGTCGAACTCGGCGAGGTCGGCGGCGGGGCGGGGGTTGCCGGGGTGGGCCACGGCGAGGACGCAGGCCCTGACGCAGGCCGCGTCGTCGAAGTAGTGCGGGTTGTCGTGGCCGGTGGCGGGTGGGCGCAGGCCGGTGGCGAGGTTGCCGAGGCCGGCCCGCACGGAGATGCGGGCGCGCAGGGGGAGGACGGCGGACTCGATCTCGGGAGCGCGGTCCGCTGCCGCGGCGACCTCGGCGGCGAGGGCGTTCCAGGCGAGGTCGATGGCGGCTCTCGTACGGCGTGCTCTCGTCAGGTCGCCCAGGGCGGTGTCGTCGCCTGCCCTGAGGAGGGCCTCCGCGGTGAAGGCCGCCCATTCGGCGTCGTCGGAGGGGCCGAGGCGGAGGGGCTCGGGGGGTTGGTTCAGGGCGATGGGGACGGGGAGGGTGGTGGTGGCGTTCTGCTCGGCGAAGGTGTCCAGTTCGCGGGTGAGGCGGCGGGTCCAGTCGGGCATGCGGGCGGCTCTGTGGCGGGCGGCGGGCCAGCCGGCGGCGTCGCCTGCGGCCAGGCCCAGGAGGAGGCCGTGGATTCTTCCCTGCGGCGGCGGTGGGGGCGGGTTTGTGGCCTCGGCTTCGCCTTCGGCATGGGTGTGCCCACCCGCACCACCCGTGCGGGTTTCGTGGTCGGGTGCGGGTGGCCCTTGTGGGGGGTTGTCGCCGTCGGCGGGTGCGGGTGCGAGTGAGGGGGCGGTTGTGGGTGTGTCCGTGCGGGTTTTGTGGTCGGGTGCGGGTGGCCTTTGTGGGGGGTTGTCGCCGTCGGTGGGTGCGGGTGCGGGTGCGGGTGCGGGTGCGGTTGTGGGTGTGTTCGGTTGTGGTGTGTGGGTGGGGGTGTCCGTGCGGGTTTCGTGGTCGGGTGCGGGTGGTCCTTGTGGGGGGTTGTCGCCGTCGGTGGGTGCCGCTTCGGGTGTGGCTGCGGCTGTGCTCGATGTGGTCTCGCCCCACGGGGCCGGTGGTCTCATCGGGCCGGTTCCGGGTCGGTGGCCGGGGACAGGGTGAAGGTGGCGGGGTCGGGTGGGGGCCAGTGGTGGGGGAGACCGGTCGTCGCCCACTTGTCGTCCTCGGCCGTCACCAGCAACTCCGCCACGTCCAGCACGTGATGGCCCGCCATCGACGGCAGGCAACTGCCCTTCGCCGGGCCGATCGCCGCGGCCCACTCGGCCGGGATCGCCGACGCGCCCCGTGTCGCTCCCGCCAGCGCCCCCGCCACCGCCGCCGTGGTGTCCGCGTCCCTCCCCATGTTCACCGCGGTCAGCACCGCCTCGCGGAAGTCGCCGTCCGCCGCCGCGTACGCGCCGAAGGCGAGGGCCACCGCCTCCGGGGCCAGGTCGGTCCAGGGATAGCCGCCGATGACGACGGAGGAGCGGACGGCGCGTTCGCCCCGGTGGGCCACCGCCACCGCCCTCCTCAGGGACCTCGCCGTCCAGCTGTCGTCCGGGATCACCGCCAGCGCGGAGGCGACCACGGCGATCGTCGGTGCGCCCGCCATCGCCGCCGCCACTCCCGCCGCGACCGCCTGGCCGCCGTAGATGCCCTCGCCGTCGTGGCTCACCGAGCCGTCGACGGCCACCAGGCGGGCGGCCTCCGCGGGACGGCCCGCCGCGAAGACCCCGAAGGGGGCCGCCCGCATGGCCAGGCCGTCGCTCCAGGCGTGACGGTGCTGGGCGGAGATGGGGGCGGCCAGGCCCCTGCGGAGGTTCTCCAGGGTGCCGCGTTCGCTGAAGCCGGCGCCGCGGAACGGGCCCTCGTCGCGGTCCGCGATCCACTCGTGCCAGGCCGTCTCCACATGGGAGGGCGTGAGGGCCGAGCCGTGGCGGGCGAGGAGCAGACCCGAGAAGATCGCGTACTCCGTGTCGTCCGTGCCGGCCGGTTCGTCCTCCACGTATCCCTCGATACGGCCCCAGCGGGCGCGGATCTGCGACGGCTTCATGTTCTCGGCGGGGGCTCCGAGGGCGTCCCCGACCGCCAGCCCCAGCAGGGCGCCGCGGGCCCGCTCGCGGAGTCCGGCGGCGTTCTGGGGTGCCGGGGCCGAGGAAACGCGGGCGATCGATGTCATACGCGGCCTCTCCACAACAGGAGCAGAGGAGGTTCACGCGGAGCGCGAACCTTTTGCCGCATATGTCCCACCATCGGCGGTTGACCTCAGCCTGCCCGCCCACAACGTCACCCGGTCGACATCTGAGCGCGACCATGATCGTCTGCGCATTCGAAGGTAAAGCCGCAGGTTAGCCGAGCCTTTCCTTGCTGGCGGACGGGAATGGGCCGCCGTACTGTGGGCGTTGTTGAGATTTAGAACGTGTCCAAAGTTAGCTTTGGCTTAGCTTCCCTGGGGGACCTGAGTGGCCATCATCGACATCGAAGCGCCCCTGCACGAGGCGCACCGGGACAACCACACGCACCGGGACGTGAACGGCGGCTGGCTCAGGCCCGCCGTCTTCGGTGCCATGGACGGGCTGGTCTCCAACCTCGCCCTGATGACCGGTGTCGCCGGTGGGGCCGTCGGCCAGAACACCATCGTGCTGACCGGACTCGCCGGGCTCGCCGCCGGCGCCTTCTCCATGGCCGCCGGTGAGTACACCTCCGTCGCCTCCCAGCGCGAGCTGGTCGAGGCCGAGCTGGACGTGGAGCGGCGTGAGCTGCGCAAGCATCCGCAGGACGAGGAGGCCGAGCTGGCCGCCCTGTACGAGGGGCGGGGTGTCGAACCCGAGCTGGCCAGGGAGGTCGCGCGGCAGCTGTCGAAGGACCCCGAGCAGGCCCTTGAGATCCACGCCCGCGAGGAGCTCGGGATCGACCCCGGCGATCTGCCCTCGCCGCTGGTCGCCGCCGTGTCCAGCTTCGGTTCCTTCGCCCTGGGCGCCCTGCTCCCCGTACTGCCTTATCTGCTCGGTGCGACCGCGCTGTGGCCGGCCGTGCTGCTCGCCCTCCTCGGGCTGTTCGCGTGCGGTGCCGTCGTGGCCAGGGTGACCGCGCGGACCTGGTGGTACAGCGGACTCCGGCAGCTCGCTCTGGGGGGTGCGGCGGCCGGTGTGACGTACGCCCTGGGCAGTTTGTTCGGAACGGCCGTAGGATAGTGCGACTGCTACTTATGCGTTGGGCCGCATAAGTAGCCGTTACTCGCTGGTTTCGACTGCATGACCACTGGGCATGAGCCGTAAGCACTGTGGGCAATGACGCTTGCGGCGCACTCGCGGGGTCGGCGACGACGCCTTCACCGCCCTCCTGGGTCGACGGACAAGATCTGACCGATCAGTCCGGCGCGGCCCCCACATACTTCAAGCCACGTGTGCGGCACCCCCCTCGCACCGCGTGGCGTCCGCATGTTGGAACGGAGTATCCGGTTCCCGAGATCCGCTCCATCATGTAACCTGCACGAAATTTTGCACTCATCACGCAGAGGGCCAACGTCGTCCCTCGGCAATCTGAACATGCCAATTGACGACGACGGGAGAGCCGATGCGTACGCCGCGCCAGCCGTCCCAGCACTCCACGAATGGCCAGAAGTGGTCGTTCATGGATGCTCGCCCTGCTGCGCAGGGTATGTACGACCCCCGCAACGAAAAGGACGCCTGCGGCGTCGGTTTCGTGGCCACCCTCACCGGCGAGGCGAGCCATGCGCTGGTCGAGCAGGCGCTCACGGTTCTGCGCAACCTGGAGCACCGCGGTGCCACCGGCTCCGAGCCCGACTCGGGTGACGGCGCGGGCATCCTGTCCCAGGTTCCGGACGCCTTCTTCCGCGAGGTCGCCGGCTTCGAGCTGCCCGCGGCCGGTGCGTACGCCGTCGGTATCGCCTTCCTGCCGGAGGACGGCATCGAGGACGCCGTCTCGAAGATCGAGACGATCGCCGGGGAAGAGGGCCTCACGGTCCTCGGATGGCGTGAGGTTCCGGTCGCTCCCGAGCTGCTCGGGGCGACCGCCCGCTCCACGATGCCGGTCTTCCGCCAGGTCTTCGTCAGTGACGGTTCCGCCGCGCCCGCCACGGACATCGACCTCGACCGCAAGGCCTTCGTGCTGCGCAAGCGCGCCGAGCGCGAGGTCGACGTCTACTTCCCCTCGCTGTCCGCGCGGACCATCGTCTACAAGGGCATGCTGACCACCGGTCAGCTGGAGCCCTTCTTCCCGGACCTGTCCGACCGCCGCTTCGCCTCCGCGATCGCGCTCGTGCACTCCCGGTTCTCCACGAACACCTTCCCGTCGTGGCCGCTCGCGCACCCGTACCGCTTCGTCGCGCACAACGGCGAGATCAACACCGTCAAGGGCAACCGCAACTGGATGGCGGCCCGCGAGTCGCAGCTGGTCTCCGACCTGTTCGGCAACGACGCCATGGCCATCGAGCGCGTCTTCCCGATCTGTACGCCGGACGCCTCCGACTCGGCGTCCTTCGACGAGGTCCTCGAACTCCTGCACCTGGGCGGCCGTTCGCTGCCGCACTCCGTGCTGATGATGATCCCGGAGGCGTGGGAGAACCACGACTCCATGGAGCCGGCGCGCCGCGCCTTCTACCAGTTCCACTCCAACCTGATGGAGCCCTGGGACGGTCCGGCCTGTGTCACCTTCACCGACGGCAAGCAGGTCGGCGCGGTCCTCGACCGCAACGGCCTTCGCCCCGGCCGCTACTGGGTCACCGACGACGGCCTCGTCGTCCTCGGCTCCGAGGTCGGCGTCCTCGACATCGACCCCGCCAAGGTGGTCCGCAAGGGCCGCCTCCAGCCCGGCCGGATGTTCCTCGTGGACACCGTCGAGCACCGCATCATCGAGGACGACGAGATCAAGGCCGGCCTCGCCGCCGAGCAGCCGTACGCGGAGTGGCTGGAGGCCGGCGAGATCGAGCTCGGCGACCTGCCCGAGCGCGAGCACATCGTGCACACCCACGCCTCGGTCACCCGCCGCCAGCAGACCTTCGGCTACACCGAGGAAGAGCTGCGCGTCCTGCTCGCGCCGATGGCCAAGGCCGGTGCCGAGCCGATCGGTTCGATGGGCACCGACTCGCCGATCGCCGCGCTGAGCGAGCGCCCGCGGCTGCTCTTCGACTACTTCACCCAGCTGTTCGCGCAGGTCACCAACCCGCCGCTGGACGCGATCCGCGAAGAGCTGGTGACCAGCCTGCGCTCCTCGCTGGGCCCGCAGGGCAACCTGCTCGACCCGAGCGCCGCCTCCTGCCGTTCCGTCGTGCTGCCCTTCCCGGTGATCGACAACGACGAGCTGGCCAAGCTCATCCACATCAACGCCGACGGCGACATGCCCGGCTTCAAGGCCGCGACCCTCTCCGGTCTGTACCGGGTCTCCGGCGGCGGCGACGCCCTCGCCGCCCGCATCGAGGAGATCTGCGCCGAGGCCGACGCGGCCATCGAGAACGGCGCCCGCCTCATCGTCCTGTCGGACCGGCACTCCGACGCCGAGCACGCGCCGATCCCGTCGCTGCTGCTCACCGCGGCCGTCCACCACCACCTCATCCGCACCAAGCAGCGCACCCAGGTGGGCCTGCTGGTCGAGGCCGGTGACGTCCGCGAGGTCCACCACGTCGCCCTGCTGATCGGCTTCGGCGCCGCGGCCGTGAACCCCTACCTCGCCATGGAGTCCGTCGAGGACCTCCTGCGCGCGGGCACCTTCCTGAACGGCCTGGAGCCCGAGCAGGCCATCCGCAACCTGATCTACGCCCTGGGCAAGGGCGTACTGAAGGTCATGTCGAAGATGGGCATCTCGACCGTCGCCTCCTACCGCGGCGCCCAGGTCTTCGAGGCCGTCGGTCTCGAAGAGGGCTTCGTCCAGAAGTACTTCAGCGGTACCGCCTCCAAGATCGGCGGCGTCGGCATCGACGTCATCGCCAAGGAGGTCGCCGCCCGGCACGCCAAGGCCTACCCGGCCTCCGGCATCGCGCCGGCGCACCGCGCGCTGGAGATAGGCGGCGAGTACCAGTGGCGCCGCGAGGGTGAGCCGCACCTGTTCGACCCGGAGACGGTCTTCCGCCTCCAGCACTCGACGCGCGCGGGCCGCTACGACATCTTCAAGAAGTACACGGACCGCGTGAACGAGCAGTCCGAGCGCCTGATGACGCTGCGCGGCCTGTTCGGCTTCAAGTCGGACCGTCAGCCGATCTCCGTCGACGAGGTCGAGCCCGTCTCCGAGATCGTCAAGCGCTTCTCCACCGGCGCCATGTCGTACGGCTCCATCTCCAAGGAGGCGCACGAGACCCTCGCCATCGCCATGAACCAGCTGGGCGGCAAGTCCAACACCGGTGAGGGCGGCGAGGACGCGGACCGGCTGTACGACCCGGCCCGCCGGTCCTCCATCAAGCAGGTCGCCTCCGGCCGCTTCGGTGTGACCTCCGAGTACCTGGTCAACGCGGACGACATCCAGATCAAGATGGCCCAGGGCGCCAAGCCCGGCGAGGGTGGCCAGCTGCCCGGCCACAAGGTCTACCCGTGGGTCGCCAAGACCCGGCACTCGACCCCGGGTGTGGGTCTGATCTCCCCGCCGCCGCACCACGACATCTACTCGATCGAGGACCTGGCCCAGCTGATCCACGACCTGAAGAACGCGAACCCGCAGGCGCGGATCCACGTGAAGCTGGTCTCCGAGGTCGGCGTCGGCACGGTCGCGGCGGGTGTGTCGAAGGCGCACGCGGACGTCGTGCTCATCTCGGGTCACGACGGTGGTACGGGTGCTTCGCCCCTCACTTCTCTCAAGCACGCCGGCGGTCCCTGGGAGCTCGGTCTCGCCGAGACCCAGCAGACCCTGCTGCTCAACGGACTGCGCGACCGGATCGTCGTCCAGACCGACGGCCAGCTCAAGACCGGCCGTGACGTCGTCATCGCCGCGCTGCTCGGCGCCGAGGAGTTCGGTTTCGCGACCGCGCCGCTCGTCGTCTCCGGCTGCGTCATGATGCGCGTCTGCCATCTGGACACCTGCCCGGTCGGCATCGCCACCCAGAACCCGGTGCTGCGCGACCGGTTCACCGGCAAGGCCGAGTACGTCGTGAACTTCTTCAAGTTCATCGCCGAAGAGGTCCGCGAGATCCTCGCCGAGCTGGGCTTCCGCTCCATCGAGGAGGCCGTCGGCCACGCCGAGGCCCTCGACGTGACCCGCGCGGTCAACCACTGGAAGGCGCAGGGCCTGGACCTGGCCCCGCTCTTCTACGTGCCCGAGCTGCCCGAGGGCGCCGCGCTGCACCAGGTCATCGAGCAGGACCACGGCCTGGAGAAGGCGCTCGACAACGAGCTCATCAAGCTCGCCGCCGACGCGCTGGCCGCTGACTCGGCGACCGACGCCCAGCCGGTGCGCGCCCAGGTCGCGATCCGCAACATCAACCGCACGGTCGGCACCATGCTCGGCCACGAGGTGACGAAGAAGTTCGGTGGCGCGGGCCTGCCCGACGACACCATCGACATCACCTTCACGGGCTCGGCCGGCCAGTCCTTCGGCGCCTTCCTGCCGCGCGGTGTCACGCTGCGCCTGGAGGGCGACGCCAACGACTACGTCGGCAAGGGCCTCTCCGGCGGCCGCGTGATCGTCCGTCCCGACCGGGGCGCCGACCACCTCGCCGAGTTCTCGACGATCGCGGGCAACACCATCGCCTACGGCGCCACCGGCGGCGAGCTGTTCCTGCGCGGTCGTACCGGTGAGCGCTTCTGCGTCCGCAACTCCGGTGCGCTGGTGGTCTCGGAGGGCGTGGGCGACCACGGCTGCGAGTACATGACCGGCGGTCACGCGGTGGTCCTCGGCGAGACGGGCCGCAACTTCGCGGCCGGCATGTCCGGCGGTATCGCGTACGTGATCGACCTGGACCGCGACAACGTCAACATCGGCAACGTGAACGCCGTCGAGGCGCTCGACGACGCCGACAAGCAGTGGCTGCACGACGTGGTGCGCCGCCACCAGGAGGAGACCGGCTCCACGGTCGCCGAGAAGCTGCTCGCCGAGTGGGACACCGCGGTCGAGCGCTTCAGCAAGATCATCCCCAGCACGTACAAGGCAGTGCTCGCCGCCAAGGACGCCGCCGAGCAGGCGGGACTCTCCGAGTCCGAGATCACCGAGAAGATGATGGAGGCGGCGATCAATGGCTGACCCGAAGGGCTTCCTGAACCACGGCCGCGAGGTCGCCAAGTCCCGCCCCGTCGACGTCCGTCTGAAGGACTGGAACGAGGTCTACGTCCCGGGCTCGCTGCTTCCGATCATCTCGAAGCAGGCGTCCCGCTGCATGGACTGCGGCATCCCGTTCTGCCACAACGGCTGTCCGCTCGGGAACCTCATCCCCGAGTGGAACGACTACGCCTACCGCGAGGACTGGGCGGCGGCCTCGGAGCGCCTGCACGCGACGAACAACTTCCCCGAGTTCACGGGGCGGCTGTGCCCGGCTCCCTGCGAGTCGGCGTGTGTGCTCGGCATCAACCAGCCGCCGGTCACCATCAAGAACGTCGAGGTCTCGATCATCGACAAGGCGTGGGACACCGGTGACGTGGCGCCGCAGATCCCCGAGCGCCTGTCCGGCAAGACCGTCGCGGTCATCGGGTCAGGACCCGCCGGTCTCGCCGCCGCGCAGCAGCTGACCCGGGCCGGTCACACCGTCGCCGTCTACGAGCGCGCGGACCGCGTCGGAGGCCTCCTCCGGTACGGCATCCCCGAGTTCAAGATGGAGAAGCGGCACATCAACCGCCGTATCGAGCAGATGCGCGCGGAGGGCACCCGCTTCCGTACCGGCATCGAGATCGGCCGCGACCTCAAGGCGACCGACCTGAAGAAGCGGTACGACGCCGTCGTGATCGCCGCCGGCGCCACCACCGCGCGTGACCTTCCGGTCCCCGGCCGCGAGCTCAAGGGCATCCACCAGGCCATGGAGTACCTGCCGCTGGCGAACAAGGTCCAGGAGGGCGACTACGTCTCCTCCCCGATCTCCGCCGAGGGCAAGCACGTCGTGGTCATCGGCGGCGGCGACACCGGCGCCGACTGCGTGGGCACCGCGCACCGCCAGGGCGCGGCCTCGGTGACGCAGCTGGAGATCATGCCCCGCCCGGGCGAGGAGCGTGCCCCGCACCAGCCGTGGCCGACCTTCCCGATGCTGTACAAGGTCACCTCCGCGCACGAGGAGGGCGGCGAGCGGGTCTACTCCGTCTCCACCACCCACTTCGAGGGCGACGAGGACGGCAACGTCCAGTGGCTGCACCTCAGCGAGGTCGAGTTCATCGACGGCAAGCTGACCCCGAAGCCGGGCACGGAGCGCAAGATCCCCGCCCAGCTGGTCACCCTCGCGATGGGCTTCACCGGCACCGACCGGGAGAACGGCCTGGTCGAGCAGTTCGGCCTGGAGCTCGACGAGCGCGGCAACATCGCCCGTGACGCCGACTTCCAGACCAACGTGCCGGGCGTCTTCGTCGCCGGTGACGCCGGCCGCGGCCAGTCGCTCATCGTGTGGGCGATCGCGGAGGGCCGCTCGGCCGCCCGCGGCTGCGACCGCTTCCTGACCGGCGCGAGCGAACTGCCCGCGCCGATCCGTCCGACGGACCGCTCCCTGATGGTCTGACGGCCCCTCAAAAACGTCCCGTACAAAGGCGTACGGAACGCTGACGGTGTCCGCCCCCGAAGTCCCCGACCGGACTGGGAGCGGGCACCGTCGCCTTTGCGGCAAAGAGCCTCAGCCCGAGGCGGCCTCCAGCCCCTCGAACTCCACCGTCGCGTCCTCGCTGTACGCGCCCACCCGCCCCCGCAGGTACGGCAGTTCGGCGTCGGCGAACCTCACCAGCGGCTTCCCGCCCACCGCGACGGACAGCACCGCTCCCCGCTGGGTGACCGTCACGTCGTACCACCGGCCGACGGGATACGGTGTCCGGCCCGTCGCCAGGAAGCGCTGGCCGCCCGGAGGGCGGGGTCCCGTTTGCCGAGCTCCCAGCCGTTCGGCTTGAGCGTGACGTAGTAGAAGTGCTCCGGATCGGTGTACGCCCACACCAGCCACGGCACCTCCCACGGGTTCTGCTTCGGGGAGCGCAGCTGCCTCAGGGTCCGCATCCGCGTCTCGTACCGCACGTCCGTGTAGGACGCGGTGCTCACCACCAGCCCCGCGTGGGTGGTGCCCGGGTCCTCGGCGGCCATGGGGGACAGCGAGAGCGAGGAGCGCGGCCGGCGTGAGGGCCAGCGTCAGCCGCGTGACGGTACGACCCCGGTGCTGCGGGAGAAGTGGGGCGCCGCTCAGGGCACCCGGTAGGTCTCCCCGTACACCTGCCACTCCAGCGGCGTCCGCAGGCTCAGGTTCCCCTCGTCGAGGAACCGCCGCTGCGCGGTGTCGACGCGGGTGGTGTCGATGTCCGGGTCGCGGGTGCGCATGGCGTCCTCGCGGAGGTCGAGGAAAGCGTCCAGGTAGGACTTCTCCGAGCCGCCCCCGGTCGGGCTGTCGGCCTGGCGCAGGGCGCGCTCGCGGATGCCGTAGAAGCCGGTGGCGTCGGTGCCGGGGCCGTGGAAGACCATGGCGTCGTAGTAGACGAACTGGCCGAGGGGGCCGAGTCCGTCGAGCTTGGCGAGGCTGACCGCGGGGTCGAAGTAGACGCGGTCGCGCGCCGTGTCCTGCGCCTTCCGGAAGGCCGGGACCTCGGCCTCGGCCCGCCAGGCGGCGGTGAAGCCCGGGTCCAGGCCCTCGTGGGAGTCCGTGCCGTCGACCGCGCGCAGGGCGGGCAGGTACGGCGCGAGGCCGTTGTCCGGGTGGGCCCTCGTGTAGTCCTCGACGAGGGTGAGCAGATCGTTGGTGCCGGTGCAGAAGCCGATGATGCCGGCGGTGTAGCCCTGGCCGTCGCCGATGTCCTCGATGTAGGCGTAGGCGCTGCGCCAGTCGAGCGTGGAGTTCTCCGCGCTGGCCACCAGCTGCTGGGCGAGCTCCTTCGTGGCCGGCGCGGCAAGGCCCGCCGGCAGCCCGGCGATCAGCGCGTCGTCCTCGGCGCTCCGCGCCCCCTCGGACCGCTCGGCCCAGGCTTTGGCGCCGGGGGCGTCCTCGGCGGCCTCGGCCGCCTGCGAACGGTAGGCGGCGGACAGGTCCGGACCCGCCCCGCCCGCGCCGGAGTCCTCGGGCGCGAACAGGTAGACCGACGCCGTGACGAGTGCGGGGACGGCCGCGAGGAGCAGCAGGCGGACGCGTTTCACCGGGCTCCCGTCAGTTCGGTGACCTTGGCCCAGGCGGACACCAGGAGCACCACCAGCAGGACGGCGCACGCCCCCGCCTGGACCAGGGTGCGACGGCGGTCCCGGGGGGCGTAGGCGTAGGCGAGGGTGACGACGCCGCCGGCCAGCAGGCCGCCGAGATGGCCCTGCCAGGAGGTCAGGCCCGCGGAGATCAGCAGCCACAGCAGCAGACCCGCCATGAAGCGGTTGACCTGGGCCATGTCGGCACCGAGACGCCGGGCCATCACGTAGTACGCGGCACCGAGCCCGAAGATCGCGCCGGACGCCCCGAGCGTGGGGGTGGTGGGGGCGACGAGCAGGACGAGGACGGAGCCGCCGAGCGCCGACAGCAGGTAGAGGGCGACATAGCGGACCCGCCCGAGCTGGGCCTCGACCACCCGGCCGATGTTCCACAGCGACACCATGTTCATCACGATGTGCAGGATCCCGAACGTGCCCTCGGTGGGCGGCAGATGGAGGAAGGCGCCGGTCAGCAGCCGGTACCACTCGCCCTCGGCTACTCCCTCGGCGTGGAAGCCGGCGGGGTAGGCGGCCTGCCAGACGTAGTGGCCGCCGTCCGGGCCCCTCAGGCCGACGCCGAGCATCTCGAAGCGGTCCACGATCGCGGGGCGCACGAGTTCGCCGACGTAGGCGAGCACGTTGAGGCCGATCAGGACGTACGTCACCAGCGGGACGGCCGTGATCCGGCCGCCGAACGCGGTCCGGGCCTGCCGCACCGACCGGGCTCCCTCCCGCACGCATTCGGGGCACTGGTGGCCGACGGCAGCCTCCCGCATGCAGTCCGGGCAGATGTACCGCTCGCAGCGGGTGCAGCGGACGTGGGACTCCACCTGGGTGTGCCGATAGCAGGTGGTGACGGTGGATTCGGGTTCCACGGCCGGCTCTCCTCGGAGTGACGGGGCTGATGATCGAGCCGGTGGGGCTGCGGCGAACAAAATAGCGAACATCGGTCGGGGGAGGGTGCGCCGGGGCCGGAGTGGGCCGTTCGCACCGTTGGCTCGTCCGTACGGCCGTGGCACTCTGACAGGGATCCGACGGGGAGGCGACGACGTATGGACGGCGCGCGATCGGTGGACGGGACGGCCCGGGGTGCGGAGGCCGGCAAGGGCGAGAAGCTCGCCGACTGGGCGGACGGACGCCTCGGCCTGTACGCGCTGGCCAAGGCCAACATGCGCAAGGTCTTTCCGGACCACTGGTCGTTCATGCTGGGCGAGGTCTGTCTCTACAGCTTCATCGTCCTGATCCTCACGGGCGTCTACCTCACGCTGTTCTTCGAGCCCAGCGGGGTGGAGGTCGTCTATCACGGCTCCTACGAGCCCCTCAACGGCGTGGTGATGACCCGGGCCTACGAGTCCACGCTCGACATCAGCTTCGACGTGCGCGGCGGACTGCTGATCCGGCAGATCCACCACTGGGCCGCACTGGTCTTCGTCACCGGCATGCTCGTGCACATGATGCGGGTGTTCTTCACCGGCGCCTTCCGCAAGCCGCGCGAACTCAACTGGGTGTTCGGCTGGACCCTGCTGTTCCTCGGCATCATCACCGGCCTGACCGGCTACTCCCTCCCCGACGACCTGCTGTCCGGCACCGGCATCCGGTTCGCCGACGGGGCGATCCTGTCGATCCCGATCGTCGGGACGTATCTGTCGTTCTTCCTGTTCGGAGGGGAGTTCCCCGGCCACGACATCATCCCGAGGCTCTTCCCGATCCATGTCCTGGTGCTGCCCGGGATCATGCTCGGCCTGGTGGTGGCCCATCTGATCCTGGTCTTCTACCACAAGCACACCCAGTACCCGGGGCCCGGCCGCGACAACAAGTCCGTGGTCGGCATGCCGTTCCTGCCGGTCTACATGGCGAAGGCGGGCGGCTTCTTCTTCCTGACCTTCGGCGTCCTTGCGCTCATGGGCGGACTCGCCCAGATCAACCCCGTGTGGGCGTTCGGGCCGTACAGCCCCCACCTGGTGACCACCGGCGCCCAGCCCGACTGGTACCTCGGCTTCTCCGAGGGGCTGATCCGGGTCATGCCGGGATGGGAGATCAACTTCTGGGGCCACACCCTGGAACCGGGCGTCTTCATCCCCTTCTCGCTGTTCCCGCTGATTTTGCTCGCGATCGGGCTCTACCCCTTCCTGGAGGCGTGGGTCACCGGCGACAGACGCGAGCACCACATCCTGGACCGGCCGCGCAACGCGCCCGTCCGCACGGGGCTGGGCGTCGCCTGGCTGAGCCTGTACGTCGTCCTGCTGATCGGCGGCGGCAACGACATCGTGGCCACGCATCTGCATCTGTCGATCAACGCGATCACCTGGTTCGTGCGGGTCTCCGTGTTCGTGGTGCCGGTGCTCGCCTTCGTGGTCACCAAGCGCGTCTGCCTCGGGCTCCAGCGCCGGGACCGGGACAAGGTGCTGCACGGGCGGGAGACCGGCACCATCAGGCGGCTCCCGCACGGGGAGTACGTGGAGGTCCACGAGCCCCTCGCGCAGGCGCAGCTGCACACCCTGACCCAGCACGAGCAGGAACCGCCGTACGAGATCGGGCCGTTGGTCGACGCCAACGGGGTGCGGCGGCCGGTCAGGCGCTCCCAGCGGGTGCGGGCCGGGCTCGCGCGGGCGATGTTCGGGCCCGACACGCGGATCGCGAAGCCGACGGTGGAGGAGTACCGCGAGATCACCAGCGGCGACCACCACTGAGGACGGTGTCACGGCACTCGTCGGGGCTGCCCCAGGCGGTGCGCAGGGCGCGCGCCCTGGTGAGCCACAGGGACAGGTCGTACTCCGCCGTGTACCCGATCGCGCCGTGGAGCTGGAGCGCGGTACGGGCCGTCCGGTACGCGGCCTCGCACGCGGTGACCTTGGCGGCGGCGACGTCCTCCGCGGTCGTCGTCAGGGCGGCGCCGAGGAGCAGGGGACGGGCGAACTCCAACGCGATCCTTGCGTCGGCCAGTTGGTGCTTGACCGCCTGGAACGAACCCACCGGGACCCCGAACTGGGTGCGCTGCCTGACGTAGGAGACGGTCCTGTCGAGGAGGGCGAGCCCGACACCGAGGGCCTGGGCGGCGGTGGTGAGGCGGGCGAGGGTGAGGGCGGCGGCGACGGGCGGGTGCGTGCCGAGCAGTTCGCCGCCCGTAGTCAGCGGGGTGAGGCGGCGGGCGGGGTCGAGCGAAGGGCGCACCGGGCCGTGGCCGGGGGCGAGGTAGAGGCCGTCGGCGGTCAGTGAGAGGCGGACGTCCGCGGCATCGCCGTCCAGGGCGTACCCGCCGTCCCGGGCGAGGGTGGCCATGCTCCGGCCCGACGCCAGCGCCGGGAGCAGTCGCTTCGCCGCTGCCGGTTCGGTGAGCAGCGCGGCCGCCGTCACGGTCTCCACCAGCGGGCCCGGTACCGCGTGCCGTCCCAACTCCACGAAGGCGAGGGTGAGTTCCAGGGGGCGGGGGCCCAGCCCGTCGTAGGTCTCGGGAACCGCCAGTGCGAAGACGCCCGCCTCGGCGACCCGGCGCCACAGCGCGCGGCCCCTGTCGTGGTCGCCGCGGCTCCAGTCCCGTACGACGGACGGGGTGTCCGCGGCCGTCAGCATGGCGTCCAGGGAGGCGGTGAACTCCCGCTGCTCGGGGTCGAGGCGGAAGCGCATCAGCGGCGTCCCTTCGGCAGGCCCAACAGGCGTTCGGCGATGATGTCGCGCTGGATCTCGTTGGTGCCGGCGTAGATCGGGCCGGCGAGGGCGAAGACGTAGCGCTCGGTCCAGTCCGGGTCCTCCTGCGCGCCGAGCAGATCCAGGGCCGTCTCGGTGAGCGCGAGGTCGTACTCCGACCAGAAGACCTTGTTCAGGCTGGACTCGGGGCCGAGCGTCTCGCCGTCGAGGGAACGGGCGGCGGCCGCGTAGGTGAACAGCTGGTAGGCGCGGGCGCCGATCAGGGCGTCCGCGACCCGGGTCCGGGTGGCCGGCGGGGCGCCCAGGGAGGTCCAGAGCGCGTGCAGCCGGTCGGCGGCCGCCAGGAAACGGCCCGGTGGGCGCAGCATCAGCCCCCGTTCGTTGCCCGTCGTGGACATCGCGATCCGCCAGCCCTGGCCGGGCTCGCCGATGACGTCCTCGTCCGGCACGAACACCTCGTCCAGGAAGATCTCGGCGAAGGCCGGCTTGCCGTCGAGGCGGTGGATCGGGCGGACGGTGACACCGGGGGCGCGCAGGTCGAACATCAGGTAGGTCAGGCCCTGGTGGGGGCTCCGGGTGTCCGGGGCGGTGCGGAAGAGCCCGAAGGCGCGGTCCGCGAAGGCGGCCCGGGAGGACCAGGTCTTCTGCCCGCTGAGCAGCCAGCCCCCGTCCGTGCGCACCCCCTTGGAGCGCAGGGACGCCAGGTCCGAGCCCGCCTCCGGCTCCGACCATGCCTGCGCCCAGACCACCTCACCGGTGGCCATCGGCGGCAGCACGCGCGCGCGTTGCTCGGCCGTGCCGTGGTCGAAGAGGGTCGGGGCGAGGAGGCTGAGACCGTTCTGGTTGACGCGTCCGGGCGCCCCCGCCGCGTAGTACTCCTCCTCGAAGACCAGCCGGCCGATCAGCCCGGCGTCCCGGCCGCCGTACCGGGCCGGCCAGTCGACCACCGACCAGCGGTCCGCGGCGAGTTCGGCCTCCCATGCGCGGTGGGCCGCGAAGCCCTCCCGGGTCTCCAGCGAGGGCAGGGGGGTGGCGGGCACGTGCGCGCGCAGCCACGCGCGGGCCTCGGTGCGGAGGGCCTCTTCCTCCCGTGTGAACGCCAGATCCATGGACACCCGTCCTTCCCTAACAAGTGTTTGGTAGGTTAGCGTGGCGCCATGACAGGCGTCGAGAGTCCGGTGTACGAGCCGGGGCACGGGCTGCTGAAGGGACGCACCGCCGTCATCACCGCCGCCGCCGGCGCGGGCATCGGCGGGGCGACCGCGCGCCGCTTCCTGGAGGAGGGCGCACGGGTCCTGATCAGCGACGCGCACGCGCGGCGGCTCAAGGAGTACGAGGCGGCCCTGGCCCGGGAGTTCCCGGGCGCGGTGATGTCCATGACGTGCGACGTCACCGACGAGGCCCAGGTGGGGGCGCTCTTCGACACGGCCGTCCGGGACCACGGACGGCTCGACATCGTCGTCAACAACGCCGGCCTCGGCGGCACCGCGCGGCTCGTCGACATGACCGACGACCAGTGGACCCGCGTCCTGGACGTCACGCTGAACGGCACCTTCCGCTGCACCCGGGCCGCCCTGCGGCACCTGCGGGACTCCGGCGGCGGCGTGATCGTCAACAACGCCTCCGTGGTCGGCTGGCGCGCCCAGGCCGGACAGGCGCACTACGCCGCCGCCAAGGCCGGGGTCATGGCACTGACCCGGTGCGCGGCCCTGGAGGCGGCCGAGTACGGCGTCCGCGTCAACGCCGTCTCGCCCAGCCTCGCCATGCACCCGCACCTGGTGAAGGTCACCTCGGCCGAACTGCTGGAGGAGCTCACCGCGCGCGAGGCCTTCGGACGGTACGCCGAGCCCTGGGAGGTGGCCAACGTCATCGTGTTCCTGGCGTCCGGCTACTCCTCGTACATGACGGGCGAGGTCGTCTCCGTCAGCAGCCAACACGCCTAGGACAATGGACGATGTGCCGACCAAGAAGAAGCCCCAGGTGAGTGCCGCCGCGCCCGCGCGCCGCCGTGAACTCCTCGACACCGCGGCCGAGGTCTTCGCCGAACAGGGCTACAACGCCACGACCGTACGCAAGATCGCGGACCACGCGGGCATGCTCGCGGGCAGCCTCTACTACCACTTCGACTCCAAGGAATCGATGCTGGAGGAGATCCTGCGGACTTTCCTCGACGAGCTCTGGGACGGCTACGACGCCGTCCTGGGCGCCGGGAAGGGGCCGCGCGAGACGCTGGAGGCGCTGGTCACCGAGTCGTTCCGGGAGATCGACCGGCACCGCGCCGCCGTCGCGATCTACCAGAAGGAGAGCAAGCAGCTGGTGGCGCAGGAGCGGTTCGCGTTCCTCGCCGAGTCGCAGCGCAGGTTCGAGAAGGCCTGGCTGTCCACGCTGGAGCGCGGGGTCGCGGCCGAGGTGTTCCGGGCCGACCTCGACGTCCGCCTGACCTACCGCTTCGTGCGCGACACCGTGTGGGTCGCCGCGTCCTGGTACCGGCCCGGCGGACAGCACAGCCCGGAGGAGATCGCCCGGCAGTACCTGTCGATGGTGCTGGACGGGATCGCCGTACGCACATAACCCACTGGGGAGTCGCCATGGCCGAGGCCTACATCGTCGAAGCGGTCCGTACGCCCGTCGGGCGGCGCGGGGGAGGACTGAGCGGGGTCCACCCGGCCGACCTCGGCGCGCATGTGCTGAAGGCGGTCGTCACGCGGGCCGGTGTCGACCCCGCCGCCGTCGAGGACGTCGTCTTCGGGTGTCTGGACGCGGTCGGGCCGCAGGCGGGGGACATCGCGCGGACCGCGTGGCTCGCGGCCGGGCTGCCCGAGGAGGTGCCCGGGGTGACCGTGGACCGGCAGTGCGGGTCCTCGCAGCAGGCCGTGCACTTCGCCGCGCAGGGCGTGCTGTCCGGGACGCAGGACCTGGTGGTCGCCGGCGGGGTGCAGAACATGTCGATGATCCCGATCGCCTTCGCGACCCGTCAGGCCGCCGAGCCGCTCGGGCTGACCCAGGGGCCCTTCGCGGGCAGCGAGGGGTGGCGGGCGCGGTACGGGGACCGGGCGGTGAACCAGTTCGTGGGCGCCGAGATGATCGCCGGGAAGTGGGGGATCAGCCGTGAGGACCAGGAGGAGTACGCGCTGCGGTCCCACCGGCGGGCGCTGCGGGCCATCGACGAGGGGCGCTTCGAGCGGGAGACGGTGGCCCTCGGCCCGGTCGCGGTCGACGAGGGCCCGCGCCGGGACACGTCCCTGGAGAAGATGGCCGGGCTCAAGCCGGTGATCGAGGGCGGCACCATCACCGCGGCCTGTTCCTCGCAGGTCTCCGACGGGGCGGCGGCCATGCTCCTTGCCTCGGAGCGGGCGGTGCGCGAACACGGGCTCACGCCCCGCGCCCGCGTGCACCACCTCTCGGTGCGCGGCGAGGACCCCATCCGCATGCTCACCGCCCCCATCCCGGCCACCGCGCACGCCCTGAAGAAGACCGGCCTCACCATCGACGACATCGACCTCGTCGAGATCAACGAGGCCTTCGCGCCGGTGGTGCTGGCCTGGCTGAAGGAAACCGGAGCGGACCCGGAGAAGGTCAACGTCAACGGCGGCGCGATCGCCCTGGGCCATCCGCTGGGGGCCACGGGAGTGAGACTGATGACGACCCTCCTGCACGAACTGGAGCGCACGAGCGGCCGGTTCGGCCTCCAGACGATGTGCGAGGGCGGGGGTCAGGCGAACGTGACGGTCATCGAGAGGTTGTGAGGCCGACGGGACACCGCGGTCCGGCGGACGGAGTCCGGCGCAGGCTCCCGAAGCCGTGGGGCCCCCTGGGCCGAGCGGTGCGAGGGGGCCGTCGGGGATGGTGCCGAGGTGCGAGGGCGGGGGTCAGGCGAACGTGACGGTCATCGAGCGGCTGTGACGCCGACGGGACACCGTGCTCCGGCGGACGGAGTCCGGCGCAGGCTCCCGAAGCCGTGAGGCCCCCTGGGCCGAGCGGTGCGAGGGGGCCGTCGGGGGTGGTGCCGAGGTGCGAGGGCGGGGGCAGGCGAACGTGACGGTCATCGAGCGGCTGTGAGGTGCTGAAGGACCTCCTCGGCCTCCTTCATGATCCGCTCCACCAGTTCCGCGCACGACGGCAGGTCGTCGATCACCCCGGCGACCTGGCCGGAGGCCATGACTCCCAGATCGGTGCGGCCGTCCACCATCGCCGACCTGAGGAGCATGGGGGTGTTGGCGGCGAGGAGGACCTGGCTCCAGGTGAGGTCCTTGCCGTGGCGCAGCGCGCGGCCGTCGTGGAGGAGCCGGCGCCAGGTCAGGCCGGAGAGGCGGCGGAAGGCGGCGGCGTGCCGGGCGGCCCGCAGCAGGGCGCGCGTCCGGCCCGCCTGTTCCAGCGAGTCCACCAGGTCCGTGCGGAGCATCCGGTGGGGAAGGCCGTCCACCGCCGTCGTCACCGTCACGTCCCGGACCGTTGCCGCCAGATAGCGCTCCTTCACCGCGTCCGGCACCGTCGAGTCCGAGGTGAGCAGGAACCGGGTGCCCATGGCGACCCCCGCCGCCCCGTACGCCAGCGCCGCGACCAGCCCCCGCCCGTCGAAGAAGCCGCCCGCCGCCACGACCGGGATGTCCACCGCGTCCACCACCTGCGGCAGAAGAACCGTCGTGGCCACCTCCCCGGTGTGCCCGCCGCCCTCCCCGCCCTGCACGATCACCGCGTCCGCGCCCCACGCCGCGACCTTCTCGGCATGCCGGCGGGCCCCCACGGACGGGACGACGACCACCCCCGCCTCCTTGAGCGCGCCGATCAGCTCGGCCGAGGGCGCCAGGGCGAAGGACGCCACCCGCACTCCCTCGTCGATGATCACCCGCACCCGGTCCCCGGCGTCCGCCGCGTCGGCCCGCAGATTGACCCCGAAGGGCGCGTCGGTACGGGACCTCACCTCCCGCACGGCGTCCCGGAGCCGGTCGAGCGTCATGGTCGCGGAGGCCAGGATGCCGAGCGCGCCCGCGTCCGCCGCGGCGGACACCAGGCGGGGGCCGGCCACCCAGCCCATCCCGGTCTGCACGAGTGGATGACGGACCCCGACCAGCCGGGTGAACGCGGTGTCCATCAGGACCCCACCTCCCGTGCGCGCACGCAGCCCGGGTCGAGGACCTCGCGGATCAACTCCAGTTCCCCGGCGGTCGGTTCGCGTGTGTACGGCACCTCCTCCGGTACGGCCAGATCGAAACCGGTGGCCTCCCTGACCTGAGCGACGGTGACCCCGGGATGCAGCGAGGCCAGCCGCATCGAGCGGTCCGGGGTGTCGAAGTCGAACACTCCCAGGTCGGAGACGACCCGCGGTATCCGGTGGAAGCGGGCCCCCGCGGCATGGTCGTACCCGACTCCGCACACCATGTCGACCTTCTCCACGAACACCCGGCGCGAATGCCTCGGCACCCAGTAACTGGTCGGGTTGTTCAGGGTGTTGACCGGTGCGCCCCGCACCCCGAGCAGCTGCCGCCGCGGCCTCGCCCAGTCGCCGATGCAGGAGATGTTCTGGTTGCCGTAGCGGTCGATCTGGCTCGCGCCCATCATCACGTGCCGCCGCCCTCCGGTGACCAGGGCGAGGTGCCGGCGGTACGGCAGCCAGCCCTCGGGCGTGCCGTCCGGGCGGACCAGCAGGGCCTCGCCGTCGGTCAGCAGCAGGTCGGGGGAGAAGGTGAGCCGGGCGAGCCGGGCGCCGATCGAGGGGATCAGGCCCATCGGGCTCGCCAGGATCTCGCCCGCGTCCCGCCAGGCCTCGGCGCAGGCGATCACGCAGTACTCACTCCGGGTCGCGGTCATGAGGTCCCTCCCCGAGATACCGTGCGGCGAACTCCGGCCAGGGTGTGCTCGCGTACTCCCGCTGCGCGGCCTCGTCCCGGCCGTAGTCGGGGGCACAGGAGGTGAAGTGCGCGCCGCCCGGCGCCTCGACCACACCGGTGACCGTGTGCCGGTTGACGAGCAGCGACTGCGGCGGCGCCTCCTTCGTCAGCTCCGCGGTGTCCACGATCCGTTCGCAGGAGAGGTACGCGGCCTCGGCCGCCTCGCAGAACAGGTCGTCGAAGTAGGGGTCCGGGCCGAGACACTGGCCGTTGCCCAGCCGGTCGGCGCGGTTGAGGTGCACCAGGGCGGCGTCCAGGGTGAGCGCGGGCACGGCCACGAACGTCTCCCGGTCCTCGTACGGCGAAGTCACCGTCCGCAGGCCCGGATTGACCCGCATGACGTCCGAGCCGAGGCCGGCCCGCACCGGCAGGAACGGCAGCCGGTTGGCGGCCGCGTGCAGGCCCCACATGAACATCGCCTCGTCGATCTCCGTCAAGTCGAACGCACCGGCCTCGCGGGCCGCCCGGTAATGGGGTTCGAGCGGGATCGAGTCGAGGGTGACGAAGGCGGCGACGAGCTTGCGGATGCGCCCCGCGGCGGCGAGCATGCCGACGTCCGGGCCGCCGTACGAGACGACCGTCAGGTCGGTGACGTCCGAGCGCAGCAGTGCGCGCACCAGCGCCATCGGCTTGCGGCGCGAGCCCCAGCCGCCGATGCCGAGGGTCATGCCGCTGCGCAGCCGGGAGACGACCTCGTCGGCCGTCATGGTCTTGTCGCTCACTCGGCCTCCCTGCCGAACCTGTCGCGGATCCGGTCGGCGACCCCGCTGACGCTCGCCTCGTAGGTGAAGCCCTGCTCGTAGCGGTAGCTGCGGCGGACGTCGACCGGGTCGATGCCGTTGATGGCGGCCTTGGCCAGACGCAGCAGCTCGCCGTCCTTCGCGGCGATCTCGCGGGCCGACTCCAGGGCCGTGGCGGTGAGGTCGTCCCGTGGGACGACCTTCCACACCGCTCCGTGCCGGTGCAGTTCGGCGGCGGTGACCGTGCGGGAGGTGAAGTACAGGGCGCGCATGAGGTGCTGGGGGACCAGCCGGGCCAGGTGGGTGGCCGCGCCGAGGGCGCCGCGGTCCAGTTCGGGCAGGCCGAAGACGGCGTCCTCGCTCGCCACGATCACGTCCGCGTTGCCCACCAGGCCGACGCCCCCGCCCAGGCAGAACCCCTGCACGGCCGCCACCACGGGCACCTCGCAGTCGTACACCGCCGAGAACGCCTCGAAGCAGCCGCGGTTGGCGCCGACGAGGGCGGCCGGGCCGCGGTGCTGGATCTCCTTGATGTCCACGCCCGCGTTGAAACCGCGCCCCTCGGCGGCCAGGACCACACACCTGACCTGCGGATCACGGCCCGCCGCGCGCACGGCGTCGGCCAGGGCGAACCAGCCGTCCCCCGGAAGGGCGTTCACCGGCGGGAAGTCGACCCGGACCAGGACGATCCCCTTTTCCGGGGACGAGGTGGAGACACCCATGGCCGCATCAGCTACCTTTCCACCAAACGTTTGTTAGGTGAAGGGTAGCGGTGAATGGAGCTGAACGGGAGGGTTGTGGTCGTCACCGGCGGGACGCGCGGAGTCGGCGCCGGGATCGCCCGCTGCTTCGCGCAGGCGGGGGCGGAGGTCGTCGTCTGTGCGCGCAGACCGCCCGAAGTCCCCCTGCCGAAGGCGCGGTTCGTGTCGCTGGACGTCCGGGACGCCGACGCCGTGGAGCACTTCTTCGCCGCACTGCCGCGCCTGGACGTCCTGGTCAACAACGCCGGCGGGGCCCCCTACCGGCTGCTCGCCGACGCGAGCCCCGAACGGCACGCCCGCGTCCTGGAGCTGAACCTCCTCGCCCCGCTCACGGTGTCCCTGGCCGCCCACGACCACCTGAGACGGACCCGCGGCTCGATCGTCATGATCGGCAGCGTCAGCGGCGGCCGCCCCTCACCCGGCACGGCCGCGTACGGGGCGGCCAAGGCGGGCCTGGAGAACCTCGCCCGCTCGATGGCCGTCGAATGGGCGCCGGAGATCCGGGTGAACACCCTGGTCGTCGGCATGGTCCGCACCGAGCGGTCACCCCTGCACTACGGCGACGAGGAAGGCATCGCCGCCGTCTCCCGCACGGTCCCGCTCGGCCGCCTCGCCGAGCCCTCCGACGTGGGCGCGGCAGCCGTCTTCCTCGCCTCGGACGCCGCCGCCTACATCAGCGGGGCCTCGCTGCTGGTGCACGGCGGCGGCGAGCGGCCCGCCTTCCTCGACGCCGCAACCGTCAACAAGGAGACCTGAGATGACCGGAATCTGCGACGGCAGGGTCGTCGTCGTCACCGGAGCCGGCCGCGGTCTCGGCCGCGCCCACGCACTGGCCTTCGCCGCCGAGGGCGCCCGGGTCGTCGTCAACGACCTCGGCGTCGGTCTCGACGGCACCCCCGGCCCCGACAGCCCCGCCTTCCTCGTCGCCGAGGAGATCCGCGCGGCGGGCGGCGAGGCGGTCGCCCACGGCGGTGACATCGCGACCCCCGACGGTGCCGCCTCCGTCGTCCGGACGGCCCTGCAGACCTACGGCCGCCTCGACACGCTCGTCAACAACGCCGGGTTCCTGCGCGACCGGATGTTGGTCAACCTCGACGAGGAGGACTGGGACGCGGTGATGCGCGTTCACCTCAAGGGCCACTTCCTCCCGCTCAAGCACGCGGCCGCGCACTGGCGGGCGGAGACGAAGGCGGGCCGCACGCCGGTGGCCAGGATCGTCAACACCTCCAGCGGGGCCGGGCTGCTGGGCTCGGTCGGGCAGGGCAACTACAGCGCCGCCAAGGCCGGGATCGTCGGTCTCACCCTGGTGGCGGCGGCCGAACTCGCCCGCTACGGCGTCCAGGTCAACGCGATCGCTCCCGCCGCACGGACGAGGATGACGGAGCGCACGTTCGCCGAGACGATGGCCGTCCCGTCCGGCGGATTCGACGCGATGGCCCCGGAGAACGTCTCCCCGCTCGTCGTCTGGCTGGGCTCGGAGGCGAGCGCTGGGGTGACCGGCCGGGTCTTCGAGGCGGAGGGCGGCCGGATCACGGTGATGGAGGGCTGGCGACCGGGCCCGAGCGCCGACAGGGCCGCGAGGCGGACACCGGCGGAGGCAGGAGAGACGGCACGGAAACTGCTGGACGAGGCAGCGGCTCCGAGCCCGGTGTACGGAGCGCCGGCATGATCACCTCAGAGGCGCGGGGCCGCATCGCTCTGCGGCTCCGCCGCGGGTGCGCGACCGGCCACGACGACGCGGCACACGGCACACGGCACACGGCACACGGCACACGGCACACGACGCTAGGTGTCACACTCCAGCACCGTCCGGCACACCGCGCAGCGCGCTCGCACGCGCCCCCGCACCGGCACCCGGATCCGCTGGTGGCAGGTGGGACACGGGAAGGAGACGCGCAGCCGCCCGGGCCCGTCCGGCGTGAAGGTGTACGGAACCCCCGGCTGCGGCCCGGGCGCGTGCCGCCGGTCCCGCGCGTACCGCCGCCGCCCCGCCCAGCCCGCAGCCGTGAGCGGAGGCTGCTGCTCGTCCTCCCGAGCCCGCACCATGCCCTTGGTGTACGCCGTGTACGCCTGCGGACTGGTGAACCACACCGAGGGGTCCTCCCCGAACACCAGCGACCGCTTCGCCAGCACGTACCCGAACTCCTCCGGCGTGAGATACCCCAGCTTCTGCGACGACGCCCCGTCCTCCCGGTACGCGTCCAGCAGCAGCCACCCCGCGCCCAGGTACGTCGTCGCCGTGTCCGTGAGGATCTCGTTCTCGCGCACCCCCGGGAAGGAGAGATCCAGCCGGTGCAGATACACGTGCATGATCTCGTGGGCCAGCGCCGCCCCGATGTCCCGCCGATGGGTGCGGAAGCGGTCGTTGAGCTCGACGAAGTACTCCGGGCCCGCGGTGAGTTCGACGTTCGCCGCGTGGGTCATCTCCCGGAAGCCGACCACCAGCCGGGCGTCCGGGAGCCGGAAGTGCCGCACCAGCTCCCGGGCCACCCGCTGCGCGCCGAGATACAGGTCGTCGGTGTCGCAGAACGCCACGTCCACCGGGGCCACGCTCGTCGCGAACGTTCGGACGGTGTCGTAGGACAGCCGCTTGTAGAGCGCGTTGATCGAGGCCCGCACCGTCTCCAGGTGCGGGTAGCCGTGCTGGACCGGTCCGTCGTTCGTCACGCCCGTACCCCCAAGACGCCCTGAACCCGACTCCACTCTACGAGGTCGCGGGCCGATTCTCGCGGGTCGGATCCGGGGCCCGGAGCCGGAGCGCGGGGCTCTGCGCCGGGGCCTCCTCCAGCTCCAGCACCCACACCTCGTTCGCGCCCTCCCGCAGCACGGGCCCCGGCACGTACAGCGTCCGCTGCGGGCCCGCGGACCAGTACCGGCCCAGGTTGAAGCCGTTGACCCACACGAACCCACGCGTCCAGCCCGGCAGCTCCAGGACCGCGTCCCCGGCGCCCCGCACGTCCACCCCGCCCCGGTACAGGCCCGGCGAGCCGTCCCCGGGCAGGTCACCGAAGCCGATGCCCGTCACCGAGTCCAGCGCGTCCAGCCGCAGCCCCCGCGCCCGCACCCCGTGCAGGAACTGCCGCTCGTGCAGCAGCCCGCCGGTGATCCCCTTGGCCTCCCCGCTCCGGGGCCCGTAGTTGACCCGCCCCAGCGACTCCACCCACAGCTCCACGCGCGCGTGCCCCGCGACCGGCTCCTTGAGCCGCACGTCCTCCTCGGTGAGCACCCCGACCCGCACACCGTCGACGTACACCACCGCGAGATCCCGCAACCCCCGTGCGATGAGCGGGTACGGCTGCCGCGGCCCCGGCACGGTCACCTCGTACCGCACGAGCCCCCGGTCGACGTCCAGCTCCTCGAAGGTCGGCGGCACGGGGCCCTCGTGGGGCGGCCCGCCGCGCTCCGCCAGCACGGCGGGCAGCGAGGCCCACGCGGTCACGTCCACGTCACCGACGCCACCCAGCACCTCCGGCGCGGGCGGCAGCTCCGCGACCGGGCCGTACGCGGACAGCACCTCGCGAAAACGCCAGAACTTCTCCGTGGGCCTGCCGTACTCGTCGATCGGCGCGTCGTAGTCGTACGACGTCACGTCCGGCTCCAGCGGACCGTCGTGCAGCGCGCCCCCGCCCCGGTTGGCGCCCGCCCAGCCCGCAAAGTTCGTGCCCCCGTGCGCCATGTACAGGTTCACCGAGGCCCCGCACTCCAGGATCTCCCGCAGCGCCGCGGCCGCGTCCCGGGCATCCCGTACGACGGGCTCGCCGCCCCAGTGCTCGAACCAGCCGCACCAGAACTCCATGCACATCAGCGGGCCCTGCGGCCGGTGGCGGCGCAGCGCCTCGAAGGCCGTGCGGGCGTCGGAACCGAAGTTCACCGTGGCGAGGACACCGGGGACCGAGCCGCCGGTGAGCATGTGGTCCTCGGGGCCGTCCGAAGTGAACAGCGGGACCGTCACGCCCTCGGCGCGCAGCAGCTTCGTCAGCCGCAGCAGATACGCGGCGTCCGAACCGTAGCTGCCGTACTCGTTCTCCGCCTGCACCATGACCACCGGGCCGCCGCGGTCGATCTGCCGCTCCACGACCTGCGGCAGCAGCCGCCCGAACCAGCGCTCCACCTGCGCGAGGTACCGCTCGTCGCCCGTGCGCGCGTGCCCCTCCAGCCAGTGCGGCAGACCGCCGTTCTCCCACTCCGCGCAGATGTAGGGGCCGGGCCGGACGATCGCCCACAGCCCCGCCTCCCGGGCCGCGTCCAGGAACCGGCCCAGCGCCTCCACGTCCCGGAAGTCGCCCGGGTGCGGCTCGTGGAGGTTCCACGGCACGTACGTCTCCACACAGTTGAGGCCCATCGCCCGCAGCATCGCCAGCCGGTGCCCCCAGGCGGCCTCGTGCACCCGGAAGTAGTGCAGGGCGCCGGACAGCAGCCGCACCGGCCTGCCGTCCAGCAGGAAATCGGTTTCACCCACCGTGAACTCGCTCATAGGCTCCACCCTCACCACTGGCGACGATCACGTCCATGGACAAAGATCGGCGCTGCTTGGACCCAAGCGCATGCGAGGAGCGCGATGTACCACACCTGGATGCGATTCCTCAGCCCCAGCCCCGTCCACCACCGGCTGGGCCTGGTCTGCCTGGGAGTCGGACTCCAGTACGGCGCGCTGCCCACCGTCGGTCCCCGCACCCTCGACAGCCACGTCGCCGTCGTGATCAGCACCGGCACCGGCTGGTACGAGAGCCCCGACGGCCGCCGAACGACGGTCACCGCGCCCGCGCTGCTGTGGCTCACCCCCGGCATCCCCCACCACTACGCCCCCGACGCGGGAACCGGCTGGGACGAGGGGTTCGTCGGCTTCACCGGACCCGCGACCGCCACCTACACCGAACTCGGCTACATCGAACCCGACCGCCCCGTCGTCCCCCTGTCCGACGCGACCGGCCCGCGCGCCGTCATCGCCCGCATCGCCCGCGCCGCACGCCGCGACAACCCCCTCCTGGAGGCGGAGACCGGCGCCGCGGTCCACGAGCTGCTGGTCGCCCTGCGCCGCGCCCGCGCCGACCTCGCCCCCGACGGCGACCCCGTCCTCAAGGCGCTCGCCCGGGACGCCTGCCTTCCGCTGTCCGTCGCCGACCACGCGGCCCGGCACGGCATGACCCTCGCCGAACTGCGCACCGCCGTCCGCCGCGGCGCCGGCTGCAGCCCCAAGGACTACCTGCTCGGCATCCGCCTCGGCCGCGCCAAGGAACTCCTCGCCGCCACCGAACTCTCCGTCGCCTCCATCGCCCGCCGCGTCGGCTACGACGACCCCGCCTACTTCTCCCGCCTCTTCACCCGCCGCGTCGGCATGGCCCCCATCCGCTTCCGCGCCCAGGAAAGCCGGACCCTGCCGGGGGGCTGGAGCAACCAGGTCCCTGATCCGGGGGATCCGCCGATGGTGTGAGACGGGGGGTGGGCCTACCGGGTGGGGTGGGGGCTGGGGATCGGGCGCCGGCCCGGTGGGGGTGCTCGGTTCCGGTTCTTGTTCCGGCGGTTGGGTGTTGAGGTGCGGTTGGGGTGGCGGCGAGTGCGGGGGCTGGGGCTTGTAGGTGGGGCTGGGCGGTTGGCTATGGGCGTGTGGCGGGCTGGTCTGGGGTCGGTGAATCGGGTGGCGACGTGAGGGCCCCTGGGAGGGATCCAGGCCATCGGGTGGGGGAGAGAGCTTTCCCGGTCCGGGTGTTCCTCCGGGGGCGATCTCCCAGACCTCCACTCCGGCGGCAGCCGCACACCCGGCATCCGGCCCGGCCGTTCCGGCGAGAGCACACACTCGGCTGCCTGCCTGCTGCGCCGGGAAGCCGCACATCCGGCCTCCGGCCCGGCCGTTCCGGCGAGAGCACACACTCGGCTGCCTGCCTGCTGCGCCGGGAAGCCGCACATCCGGCCTCCGGCCCGGCCGTTCCGGCGAGAGCACACACCCGCCCGCCCGGCCGCTGCGCCGGAAAGCCGCACACCCGGCTCCAGTCCAGCCGCTCCGTCGGGAACCCGCACACCCGGCCCCAGTCCAGCCGCTCCGTCGGAAACCCGCCCCGGCCGCTCCGTCGGAGAGCCGCACACCCGCCCCCGGATCCAACCGTTCCGCCAGAGTGGTGAGCGCCCAGGGCGTCGTACCGCCTGGTCGTCCCCGGCCGCCCGATCCGCCGACGGCCCCGCACCCGCGCCCCCTTAGGGTTGTCGCCCATGACCACCAGCAACACCGGAACCGGTGACGTCGACCCCGCTGTCCGTGAAGAGCTCAACCGGTTGCGGGACAGCATCGACAACATCGACGCGGCCGTCGTCCACATGCTCGCCGAGCGTTTCAAGGCCACCCAGCAGGTCGGCCACCTCAAGGCCCGCCACCAGCTGCCGCCCGCCGACCCGGCCCGCGAGGCCCGTCAGATCGACCGGCTGCGCACCCTCGCCGAGAACGCCAAACTCGACCCCGCCTTCGCCGAGAAGTTCCTGAACTTCATCATCGCCGAGGTGATCAGGCACCACGAGCGCATCGCCGAGGACACCGTCAACGGCCCCGCCCCCCTGGCCGATTGACCTCGCCGAACGCCCCGGGGAGGTGACAGGGCCGCCCTCAGACGGCATGCTGCGCTGTGCACTCCTTGTCAGCCCGCGAGCACACCGTGTCAGGGCACGGGCGTAGGCTGGCTGTCCGCGAGGGAGGGACGCCGGCCATGCCTTCGGATGCCAAGATCCTCATCGTCGACGACCACGAGGACACGCTCTACGCCCTGGAGAGCGCCCTCGCCCCGCTGGGCTACCGGCTCGGCCGCGCCACCAGCGGCGACGAAGCCCTCAAGCAGGTGCTCCGCGGCCAGGTCGGCCTCCTGCTCCTCGACGTACGGATGCCCGGCGTCAGCGGACTCGACGTCGTCCGCTACATGCGGCGCCTGGAGCAGACCCAGCACATACCCGTCATCCTGCTCACCGGCTTCGGACCCGACCACGAACTCACCTCCGCCGCCTTCGGTCTCGGCGTCGCCGACCTCGTGATGAAACCCATCGACCCCTGGGCCCTGCGCACCAAGGTCCGCTACCTCTTCGACGCCCACCGCCGCCACCTCGCCCTCGAACACGAGGTGCGGGAGTTACGGGCCCTCGTCAAGGACCACACCGAGGACAAGGACCACACCGAGGACAAGGCCCACGACGAGGACGACACCCCTGCCGCCCACCCGGCCCTGCCCCACCCGGACGCCCGCGTACCGGTGCAGCGCGGCAACGGGCGCACACCGGGGAGCTCGAACAGGACCGGACATAAGGCGTGTACCGATCCGCCTCTGTGAGTTGCCCGTGCCATCAGGCAGCATGTCCTGCATGTCCGTACTGACGCGCGACGAAGCGCAGACCCGTGCCAAGCTCCTCGACGTCCACCGCTACACCATCGCGCTCGACCTCACCACCGGCGACGAGACCTTCGCGTCCCAGACCGTCATCCGGTTCACCGCGCGCACGGAGGCGGACACCTTTGTCGAGCTCAAGCCGGCCGAACTGCGGGAGGCCACCCTCGACGGCCGCCCCCTCGACCCGGGGACCCTCGAGGAGAACCGGCTGCCCCTCACGGGACTGACCGCCGGCGAGCACGAACTGCGCATCGACGCCGACATGCGGTACTCCCGCACCGGCGAGGGCATGCACCGCTTCACCGACCCCACCGACGGCGAGACCTACGTCTACACCCAGCTCTTCCTCGACGACGTCCAGCGCGTCTTCGCCGCCTTCGACCAGCCCGACCTCAAGGCCGTCTTCGACCTGTCGGTCAAGGCCCCCGAAGGCTGGAGCGTCCTCGCCAACGGCATCACCACCGACCTCGGCGACGGCCACTGGCAGGCCACCCCCACCCCCCTGATCTCCACCTACCTCGTCGCCGTCGCCGCCGGCCCCTGGCACTCCGTGCGCACCGAACACCGCGGCCTGCCCTTCGGCATCCACTGCCGCCGCTCGCTCGCGCCCTACCTGGACCCGGACGCCGACGAGATCTTCGAGATCACCAAGCAGTGCTACGACCGCTACCACGAGAAGTTCGAGGAGCCGTACCCCTTCGACTCCTACGACCAGGCGTTCGTCCCCGAGTTCAACGCCGGCGCCATGGAGAACCCCGGCCTCGTCACCTTCCGCGACGAGTTCGTCTACCGCTCCGCCGTCACCGACACCGAACGCCAGACCCGCGCCATGGTCATCGCCCACGAGATGGCCCACATGTGGTTCGGCGACCTCGTCACCCTGCGCTGGTGGGACGACATCTGGCTGAACGAGTCCTTCGCCGAGTACATGGGCTACCAGACCCTCACCGAGGCCACCCGCTTCACGGACACCTGGGTCGACTTCGGCGTCATGCGCAAGGGCTGGGGCTACGACGCCGACCAGCGCCCCTCCACCCACCCCGTCGCCCCCGACGCCGTCGACGACACCGCCTCCGCCCTCCTCAACTTCGACGGCATCTCCTACGCCAAGGGCGCCTCCGCGCTACGGCAACTGGTCCACTGGCTCGGCGAGAAGGACTTCCTCGCCGGCATCAACACCCACTTCGCCCGCCACAAGTTCGCCAACGCCGCCCTCGCCGACTTCATCGACTCCCTCGCCTCCGCCACCGAACGCGACGTCCACGCCTGGGCCGACAGCTGGCTGCGCACCACCGGCGTCGACACCTTGCGGCCCGTCGTCACCCGCGGCGAGGAAGGCACGTACACCCTCCAGGTCGAGCACAAGGGCAGCCGCCCGCACCGCGTCAACGTCGGCCTCTACGACCTCGACGTCGCCGACGAGGGCCGCCACCTCGTCCTGCGCGACCGCCTCGACCTCGACGTCCCGCAGAGCACCCCGCAGCCCATCGGCAAGCGCCCCACCCTCCTGCTCCTCAACGACTCGGACCTCACCTACGCCAAGGTCCGCTTCGACCCCGAGTCCTTCAAAGCGGTCACCGAGTGCCTCTCCGGCCTCCCCTCACCCCTGACCCGCGCCGTCGTCTGGAACGCCCTGCGCGACGCCGTCCGCGACGGCGAACTCCCGCCCACCGCCTACCTGGACGCGGCCCGCGCCCACCTCCCGCACGAGACCGACCTCGCCCTCGTCCAGGGCGTCCTCGCCTTCGCCTCCACCTACGTCGCCGACCGCTACGCCACCCCCGAGGAACGCCCCGCCGCCCTCACCACCCTCTCCTCCCTGTGCCGCGACCTCATCCGCCGCACCGAGGACGGCGACAACCCCGGCCTGCGCCTGATCGCGGTCCGCCACTGCATCGACGTCGCCGCCCACCCCGACACCATCGCCGCCTGGCTCGCCGACGGCACCGTCCCCGGCGGCCCCGAACTCGACCCCGAACTGCGCTGGCGCGTCCTGGCCCGCCTCGCCGTCCTCGGCGCCACCGACGAGGCCGCCATCACCGCCGAACTGGCCCGCGACCCCTCCGCCGCAGGCCAGGAAGGCGCCGCCCGCTGCCGCGCCGCCCTGCCCACGGAGGAGGCCAAGGCACAGGCCTGGGAAGCGATGTTCACCCGCGACGACCTCTCCAACTACCTGTTCACCGCCACCGCCCAGGGCTTCTGGCAGCCCGAACAGACCGAGCTCGTACGGCAGTACGTGCCCCGCTACTACGAGGACGCCGTCGCCCTCGCCGCCCGCCGCGGCCCCGCCATCGCCGACGCCGCCGGCCGCTGGGCGTTCCCGCACCACGCCATCGACGAGGACAACCTGCGGCTCGGCCAGACCTGTCTGCGCGACGCCGACCCCATCCCCGCCCTGCGCCGCAAGCTGGTCGACCAACTCGACGACCTGGGACGCGCGTTGCGGGTGAGGCAGCCGTAGCGCGGATTTTCCCCGTACGGGAGTACCCCCTTTCGGGTCAGAATCGTTGAACTCTCCGGGCGCGCCCAGGCAACCGCGTCCAAGCTGGAAGTCACCAGCGCCCCCGGAGGTCGACGATGAACACGCCGCCCCTGGCCTCGGGCCCCGAAGGCCCCTCCTCGCTGCGTCCGCTGCTCGACACGGTTCTGGAGGCGCTGGGGGAGGGGGCGCGCCTGAGGAGCGGGCCGCTTCCCCCCGGAGGCCCGTCCCAGGTGGCGGCGCGGGTGCGGGCCGCGCTGGGGGACGTACTCCCCGAGGAGGGCGACCCGGAGGCCCTACGGCACCTGGTACGAACCCTGGCAGAGGGCTCCGCAGACCCGGCGGAACCGTTCTGCGCGGCCCACCTCTACTGCCCGCCCCTCGCGGTGGCCGCAGCGGCGGACCTGGCCGTCAGCGTGCTGAACCCGTCGCTGGACTCCTGGGACCAGGCCCCGGCGGCCTCAGAGCTGGAGTCACTGGTGACGGAGCACCTTGCGAGAGAGGTGTTCGGTAAGCCACTCAGGGGCGCGGGGAACTGCGCGACAAGCCCCCACCGACCCGACGCCTTGATCACAACCGGTGGCACGGAATCCAATCAACTCGCCCTCCTCCTGGCCAGAGAGGCCCTTGGCCCCGGAGTCCGCCTCATCTGCGGAGAAAACGCTCACCACTCTCTACCAAGGTCAGCCTGGCTCCTGGGCATGTCGGACCCGGTGATCATCCCCACCCCCAACGGCACCCTCGACCCCGCAGCCCTCGAAACGATCCCGCACGGACCGCTGCTCATCGCCGCCACCGCGGGCACCACGGACGCCGGCCTCATCGACCCCCTCCCCGAGATCGCCCGCCTCTGCGCTGCCCGAAAAGCCCGGCTGCACGTGGACGCGGCCTACGGCGGAGGCCTCCTCTTCAGCCCCCGGCACCGACACAAGCTCACCGGCCTGAGCGCCGCCGACACCGTCACCCTCGACCTCCACAAACTCGGCTGGCAACCCGTCGCCGCAGGCATCCTCGCCGTCCGTGACGCCCAGGACCTCGCCGCCCTGACCCACCGCGCCGACTACCTCAACGCCGACGACGACACCGAGGCCGGCCTCCCCGACCTCCTCGGCCGCTCCCTGCGCACCACCCGCCGCCCCGACATCCTCAAGATCGCCGTCACCCTCAAGACCCTGGGCCGCGCAGGACTCGCTGCCCTCGTCGACCAAGTCTGCGCACAGGCAGAGGAGTTCGCCCGAGCCGTCGAGGAACACCCCGGCTTCGAACTGCACGCACCCCCCACCATCAGCACAGTCCTCTTCCGCCCCGCAGACGCCACCGACGCCGCCGTAGCCGCCGTACGCCGACAACTCCTCGCCGACGGCCGCGCCGTCCTCGGCCGAGCCCGCGCGGCCAACCGGCTCTGGCTCAAGGCCACCCTCCTCAACCCCACCACCCGGCCGGCCGACCTCGCCGGACTCCTGAAACTCGTGGAAGGAACCACCCCCCGATGAACCCCCACCCCCCACACCACGAGCCCGACGCACCCCGCGACCTCGTCGGCATCGGCATCGGCCCCTTCAACCTCTCCCTCGCCGCCCTCGCCCAGCCCCTCACCGCCCTCGACGCCGTCTTCTACGAACAGCGCCCCGCCTTCGGCTGGCACCCCGGGCTCCTCATCGACGGCGCCACCGTCCAAGTCCCCTTCCTGGCCGACCTGGTCACCCTCGCCGACCCCGCCAGCGACTGGACCTTCCTCAACTACCTCAAGACCCGCGAGCGCCTCTTCCCCTTCTACTTCGCCGAGCGCTTCCACATCCAGCGCGCCGAATACGACGCCTACTGCCGCTGGGTCGCCGAGAACCTCCCCGGACTCCACTTCAGCCACCAGGTCGACGCCGTCCGCTTCAACCCCGAACGCGACGTCTTCGAAGTCGACTACACCCAGCTGGACAGCGACGGCGAAGCCGAGGCACTGGGCCGCACCTACACCAAGAACATCGTCTGCGGCATCGGCACCGAGCCCTACGTGCCCGAACCCCTCAAGCCCCTCGTCGAGGCACCCGGCGTGCCCGTCATCCACGCCACCGACTACCTCGACCACCGCCAGAGCCTCCTGGCCGCCGATCACGTCACCGTCGTCGGCTCAGGACAGTCCGGCGCCGAGATCTTCCTCGACCTCCTGCGCAACCGCCCCACCGGCCGCGAGAGACTCCACTGGCTCGGCCGCACCGAAGCCTTCGCCCCCATGGAGTACTCCAAGCTCGGCCTCGAACACTTCACCCCCGACTACACCCGCTACTTCCACGCCCTGTCGGAAAGCGTCCGCGACCGCCTCGGCACCACCCAGTGGCAGCTCCACCGCGGCATCGACGCCGACACCATCGCCGCCATCCACGACGAGCTCTACCGCCGCACCCTGCACGGCGGCTGGCCCGACACCGTCCTCACCCCCGGCGTCCGCGTCCGCACCGCAGGCCGCATCGCCACCACCAAGATCGAACTCCACCTGGAACACATCCAGCAGGGCAGCCGCTCCCGCCTCACCACCGACGCCGTCGTCCTCGCCACCGGCCACCGCGAACGCCCACTCGACCGCATCCTCGCCGGACTCGACCCCTACCTGCGCCGAGACAGCCGCGAACGCCCCCGCGTCGACGAACACTTCCGCCTCGTCCTCGACCCGTCCGTCACCGGCGCCGACTGCCACGTCTACGTCCAGAACGCCGAACGCCACACCCACGGCGTCGGCACCCCCGACCTCGGCCTCGCCGCCTGGCGCAGCGCCACCATCCTCAACACCCTCACCGGCAAGGACGCCTACCCCCTCCCCGCCCGCACCGCCTTCACCACCTTCGGCCTCGAAGACCGGCTGCCACAGATTCCACCCGCCCGCACCGCCCCCGTCCTCACCCCCCTCGTCGAGGGACGGTAAAGCCCGGGGGCGGCGGAAGAACCCTCCTCGCCGACGGGGAGGAGGGTCGTAGCCACTCCCGGACCGCTAGAAGACCGGCGTCCCCTCGCGCGTGAGCCTCCAGTCCACCGACGCGAAGTCCTTCGGGTCCAGCACACCCTTCGCGGTCACCCACTCCGCGATCCGCGTACGGATCTCCGTCGACTCCGACCACAACTCCGGAGCCGAAGCCACGTGCGGGAACGCCCCGCCGCCGTTCGCCCGGTAGTTGTTCACCGCGAACACGAACTTCTGCGCGTCGTCCAGCGCGGCACCGTTCCAGGTCAGGTTCCTGATCCGCGAACCCGCCGCCTGCGCGATGTCGATCTCGTACGACAGCCCCGACACGTAGTCGTAGTTGTAGTCCGGACGGTTGCCCGCGTTCGTCAGCTTCTCCACGTCCACGACCGCACCCGCCGCCGTCCGCACGAAGTACTCCGCCGAGTACTCCAGGTACGCCCTGACCTGCGCACCCGTCAGCAACTTCGCCACCAGCGTGTTGTCGTACACGTACAGGCTCGACAGATCCCGGATCGTCACATCGCCGGCCGGGATCTCCGAGGTCCGCGAGAACGGCGACGCCTGCGCGATCACCGGCAGCGAGGCGTACTCCGTCCCCGCCAGCGCCGCCCTGACCACGTCCTCCTGGACCTTCGTGATCAGGTCGATGATCGGCGCGTCCTTGTACCGCGCCTCGACCGTCGTCAGCGTCTGAGTCGCCGTACCGACCACCTGGTTCACGTACTTCACGACGACGTCATGGTCGTCCTTCAGCAACTTGGTGATCCTCGGGTCGTCCGCCACCGAGTTCGAGTTGAGGACCTTCGACGACACCGACTCGACCGACCAACGCCCCTTCTCGAAGACCAGCTCGATGTCGAACAGCGACAGCCGCTCCGCGTACGCCAACGGCTCCGACAGCACGACCGTCTTCCCGGTCTGCGCATTGGTGACCTTCAGCTCCGGAATCTCCACATGCGCGTGACCCACCAGAATCGCGTCGATCCCCGGCACCTGCTGCGCCACCAGCGCCGCCGAGTTCTCCACGTACGGCAGCTGGTCACCGTAGGACGACGTGCCCGACGAACCCGAGTGCGCCGACACCACCACCACGTCCGCACCCATCGACCGCAGCTTCGGCACCCACTTCGCCGCCTGCTCCTCAAGGCCCGGGAACGTCAACTTGCCCTGCACATACGCCTTGTCCCAGATCGCGATACCGGGGTTCGTCAGACCCAGCACCGCCACCTTCACCGGCGGCGCGCCCTTCACATGGAACTTCTTGATGAAGTACGGCGGGAAAGCGGGCTGCAGCGTCTTCGCGTCCAGCGCGTTGGCGCCGAGGAGCGGAAAGTCGCACTGCTCCTCGAACTTCCGCAGCGTCTCGATGCCGTAGTTGAACTCGTGGTTGCCCAGCGCCACCGCGTCGTACCCGATGGCGTTCATGGCCGCCGCCATCGGGTGCACCGGACCGCCCTTCGCGGTGATCGGGTCCACCTTCGCGTAGTAGTACGTCAGCGGCGTCCCCTGGATCGTGTCACCCGCGTCCAGCAGCAGCGTGTTGCAGCGGCCCTTCTCCGCACGGACCTGGCTCACCAGCGTCGAGATCCGCGCCAGACCCTGCGCGTTCCCCGCGGAGTCCTTGTACTCCGCGTCCTTGAAGTAGTCCCAGTTGAAGACATGACCGTGCAGGTCGGTGGTGCCCATCACGGTGAGCGCATACCGCTTCACAGGCTTCCTCCCGCTCTCCGCGGCCTGCGCGGCGGGAGCTCCCACGGCACCCGCCAGCGCGACCCCCGCTCCGGTCACGGCGGACTTCTCCAGGAACTTCCGGCGGTTCAGGGCCATGTCTCGATCTCCTCGGGGAACGGTCAACAACGCGCGTAGATTCTGACCCGCACATGTCGAACGGCAACAGTCCCCACAGGTTTCGATCTGGTGACTCACCACGCGAAAACTGGAAGAGTGAGCCGTTATGACCGTTCCCTACGGCACCCCCGACGCCCCCCGCATCGCCGTCCGCGGCGAAGCCCACCTCGAAGTCGACCCCGAGATCGCCCGCCTCGGCATCACTGTGGCCACCCGCGGCAAGGACCGCCGCACCGCCCTCGACGACCTCACCCGCCGCAACGCCCACGCCCTGGACCTGCTCAAGTCCTACGGCGACGCCGTCGAACACCTGGAGACCGGCTCCTTCTCCGTCACACCCGAACTCAAGGAACACGGCCGCGGCGAACGCGTCCACGCCTACCACGGCCGCGTCCACATCACCGCCGAACTCACCGACTTCACCGCACTGGGCGAACTGACGACCCGACTGGCCGACCAGGAACTCACGACGGTCGACGGCCCCTGGTGGGCCCTGCGCCGCGACTCACCCGCCCACCGACAGGCACGGCAGCAGGCGGTACGCGACGCCGTCCAGCGGGCGAAGGAGTACGCCGAGGCGCTGGGCACGTCCCTGGTGGCCCTCCTCGAACTCGCCGACATCGGAGCCGAGGACCCCGAACCCCGCTTCGTCGGCAAGGCCAGCCGCGCCCGCTCCATGGCCTACGAGGCCGACACCGCAGCCGCCCCCCTCGACCTCGAACCCCAACGCCAACACGTCCACGCCCAGGTCAACGCACGCTTCACCATGGCACCACCCAGGCTGTGAGCGACCGCTGGAATTTGCATCCGAAATGCTCATCCGAGCGGGACGGCGCACACTTCAACCGTTGTCAACAACCCTTCACCCAAAGGTGGTTGAGTCGTCATACCCGTCCAATTCGCTACCCATCGGTAAGGCCTAAGGTCGAAACATGCGCCGAGCAAAGATCGTCTGCACCCTGGGCCCCGCCACCGACTCCTACGACCAGATCAAAGACCTGGTCGACGCTGGAATGGACGTAGCCCGCTTCAACCTCAGCCACGGCAGCTACGCCGAGCACGAGGAGCGGTACCACCGCGTCCGCAAGGCCTCCGACGAGACCGGCCGCAGCGTCGGCCTCCTCGCCGACCTTCAGGGCCCGAAGATCCGCCTCGGCCACTTCACCGAAGGACCCGTACTCCTTGAACGCGGCGACACCTTCACCCTCACCGTGGAAGAGGGCGCGGAGGGCGACCAGCGGCAGTGCGGAACGACGTACGGCGGGCTCGCCACGGATGTCACTGTCGGTGAGCGGATCCTCGTCGACGACGGCAAGGTCTGCCTGGAGGTCACCTCGGTCGACGGACCCCGCGTCCACACCCGCGTGCTCGAGGGAGGCATGGTCTCCGACCACAAGGGCCTCAACCTGCCGGGCGTGGCGGTCTCCGTCCCCGCACTCTCGGACAAGGACGAGGAAGACCTCCGCTGGGCCCTGCGCATGGGCTTCGACGTGATCGCCCTCTCCTTCGTCCGCAGCGGGCGTGACATCGAGGACGTCCACCGGATCATGGACTCCGCGGGACGCCGGGTCCCCGTCATCGCCAAGGTCGAGAAACCGCAGGCCGTCGAAGCCATCGAGGACATCGTCGCCGCCTTCGACGGCATCATGGTCGCCCGCGGCGACCTCGGCGTGGAGATGCCCCTCGAACAGGTGCCGATCGTCCAGAAACGCGCCATCAAACTCGCCAAGCGGAACGCCAAGCCGGTGATCGTCGCGACCCAGATGCTCGACTCCATGATCGAGAACTCGCGTCCCACGCGCGCGGAGGCCTCCGATGTCGCCAACGCGGTCATCGACGGCACGGACGCGGTGATGCTGTCCGGCGAGACGAGTGTGGGCAAGTACGCGATCGAGACGGTC
Source organism: Streptomyces sp. SAI-135 (assembly GCF_029893805.1). Lineage (NCBI taxonomy): Bacteria > Bacillati > Actinomycetota > Actinomycetes > Kitasatosporales > Streptomycetaceae > Streptomyces > Streptomyces sp. SAI-135. Next base: position 2,557,901 of record NZ_JARXYP010000002.1, on the reverse strand, counting down.
CGGACGATGGCGAAGATCGTGGAGGCGGCGGAGGAGGACATCCTCGCGAAGGGCCTGCCGCCGCTGACGGAACGGAACAAGCCCCGCACCCAGGGAGGGGCCGTCGCCCGCGCCGCGGCGGAGATGGGCGACTTCCTCGGCGCGAAGTTCCTGGTCGCCTTCACCCAGTCCGGCGACACGGTCCGCCGACTGTCCCGCTACCGCTCCCCGATCCCCCTCCTGGCCTTCACCCCGGAACCGGCGACCCGCTCCCAGCTCAGCCTCACCTGGGGCGTGGAGACCTTCCTCGGCCCTCAGGTCGACTCCACGGACGCGATGGTCGACCAGGTGGACGAGGCACTGCTGCGGTACGGCCGCTGCGAGAAGGGCGACATGGTCGTCATCACGGCCGGCTCGCCGCCCGGGGTGTCGGGCTCGACGAACCTGGTCCGGGTCCACCACATCGGGGAGGACGACAGTCCCAAGTAGGGGCGGGTCAGTGCTTGGGGCCTACGTGGGTGTCCATCAGGGCTACTGAGGCTTTTCGGGCGATCGAGATGTTGAACGGGTCGCTGCCGCGGGCGAGGGTGGTCCATTCGACACCGACCTTGTCGAGGGTGTCGGTGAAGAGGCGCCGGATGTCATCGGACTTGTTGGAGAAGAAGTACCGAGGGTATTCGTAGCGCTTGCGTTCGCCGGCTACGAGTCGGGTCGTCCAGTTGGTGATGCGGCACCCGTCGGAGTGGATGAGGCCCCGGATGAACTCCCAGGGGTGAGCGTCGACGATGGCCTGCTGCCAGGGTTCGAGGGCGATGGTGCGCTCGTGCTTCTTGCCGGGACCGTGCTGGGGGAAAAGGTTCGGCCAGTGTCTGGAGTAGCTGGTCACCATCCGGCAGCCCTCCTTTTGGAGGGCGTAGACGCCGACACCTGGGCGCACCTTGGTGATGGCTTCCCTGCACTCCTGGATGAGGCCCGGCCAGGCGTCGGCGCATGCGATGCGGAGGTAGTAGCCGTTCCCGCGCGGGTGTGCGCTGATGCACCCGTCGCCCAGGTAGAGGCCCAGCAGGTACGCGTAGGCCTTGTTGTCGGCAGGCGGACCGGGATCCGGGGATGCCATGCGCGGCGACGGCTCGATGCGTTGCAGCCAGGAGCGGATCGCGGCTCGCGAGATTCCCGTTTGCCGACTGACCGAGTTGATGCTGCGTCCCTGTGCCACCAGCGCGAGGGCTCGCTTGCGTGTGCTGATGTCGTACATGCGGCCACTCTGGGCGAGTGATCGCGAAGACACGCAGCAAAAAGCGGATGTTCACGGGAACGTGGACATCCGCTTTGATCGGTGACCTTCGAATTGCAGGAAAAGTGCCCCGGGTCGGACTCGAACCGACACTGTACGGGTTTTGAATCCGTTGCCTGCTGCCAATTGGGCTACCGGGGCCCGCAGAATCAAAGGTTACTTGTGACCCTGCGCGCACCCACCTTACCGCAGCTAGGTACGCTCTTGTCAGCAGTACCCCTGCCCCTGAACGAGGAGCCCCCGTGACCGCCCCCGAGTCGCCCCAGCCCGTAGACGCGCCCGACGACGACAAGTCGCACGTGCCTCCGCTGACGACCCGTGTCGTCATCGCCGAGGACGAGGCCCTGATCCGGCTCGACCTCAAAGAGATGCTGGAGGAAGAGGGCTACAGCGTCGTAGGCGAGGCCGGCGACGGCGAGCAGGCCGTCGAGCTCGCCCGTGAGCACAAGCCGGACCTCGTCATCCTCGACGTGAAGATGCCGAAGCTCGACGGTATCTCCGCCGCCGAGAAGATCGCGGAGGAGCGGATCGCCCCGGTGCTGATGCTCACCGCCTTCTCGCAACGGGACCTCGTCGAGCGGGCGAGGGACGCCGGTGCGATGGCCTACCTGGTCAAGCCGTTCAGCAAGAGTGACGTCGTCCCGGCGATCGAGATGGCCGTCTCGCGGTTCACGGAGCTGCGGGAGTTGGAGAACGAGGTCGCCGACCTCACCCTGCGCCTGGAGACCCGCAAGCTCGTCGACCGGGCGAAGTCGATTCTGCAGACCTCGTACGGTCTGACCGAGCCCGCGGCGTTCCGGTGGATCCAGAAGACGTCGATGGACCGTCGTATGTCGATGCAGCAGGTCGCGGAGGCGGTCATCCAGGACGCCGATGAGAAGAAGGCCAACAAGGGCTGACCTCAAGGCCGAGAAAAGACCGAGGCCCGCGTCCCCAACAGGGGGCGCGGGCCTCGTCGTGCAGCCGGGGTGTCAGTCCTCGCCGAGGTACGCCTTGCGGACGGACTCGTCGTGGAGGAGGTCCTGGCCGGTGCCGGACAGGACGATGTTGCCGACCTCCATGACGTGGCCTTGGTCGGCCAGGGAGAGGGCTGCCTGGGCGTTCTGTTCGACCAGGAGGATCGTGGTGCCCTGGGACTTCAGTTCGACGATGGTCGACATGATCTTCTGCATCATGATCGGGGAGAGGCCCATGGAGGGCTCGTCGAGCATGAGGAGCTTCGGCTGGGACATGAGTGCGCGGCCCATGGCGAGCATCTGCTGTTCGCCGCCGGAGAGGGTGCCTGCCGCTTGGTTGCGGCGCTCTCCGAGGATGGGGAAGAGCTCGTAGGCGCGCTGGATGTCCTTCTCGATCCCTTCCTTGTCCTTCCTGAGGAACGCTCCGAGCTGGAGGTTCTCGAAGATGGTCAGGCGGGGGAAGATGTGCCGGCCTTCGGGGGAGTGGGCGAGTCCGAAGGAGACGATCTTGTGGGCGGGGACGCCGCTGAGGGGCTTGCCGTCGAACAGGATCTTTCCGGACGTCGGCTTGAGCAGGCCCGAGAGCGTGCGCAGGGTCGTCGTCTTGCCGGCGCCGTTGGTGCCGATGAGGGTGACGACCTGGCCGGCCTCGACGCTGAAGGAGATGCCCTTGACGGCTTCGATCTTGCCGTAGGAGACCCGGAGGTCCTCGACTTCGAGGAGTGCGGTCACTGGCCTTCTCCCTTGGTGCTGGTGGTGCTCTGCGCTTCGGCCGCGTCGACCTCGGCGGTTTCGGCCGCGCCGGGGTCGCCGTCGAAGGGTTCGCCGAGGTAGGCGGCGATGACGCGTTCGTCGGCCTGGACGACCTCGGAGGTGCCTTCGACGAGTTTTTCGCCCTGGACGAGGACGGCGACGCGGTCGGAGAGGTTGAAGACGAAGCGCATGTCGTGCTCGATGAGGAGGACGGCGATGCCCTTGTCGCGGATGGCGAAGACCAGCTCTTCGGTGGCGCGGGTCTCCTGGGGGTTCATGCCGGCGGTGGGCTCGTCGAGGAGGAGCAGGCCGGGCTCGGAGGCCAGGGCGCGGGCGATCTCGAGCTTGCGCTGTTCGCCGTAGGGGAGGTTGCGGGCGAGGTGGTCGCGCTTGGCTTCGAGGCCGATGAACTCCAGGAGTTCCATGGCCCGTTCCTCGCTGGCCTTTTCCGCCTTCTTGAAGCCGGGGCCGCGCAGGAGGGCGGACCAGAGGCCTTCCTTCGTCCGCGTGTGGCGGCCTACGAGGACGTTCTCGAGGACCGTCATGTTGGCGAAGAGGCGGATGTTCTGGAAGGTGCGGGCGATGCCGGCCTTGGTCACCAGGTGGGGCTTGGGCGGCAGGACGGTGCCCTTGTAGGAGACCGTGCCTTCCGTGGGGACGTAGAGGCCGGTGAGGCAGTTGAAGAAGGTGGTCTTGCCGGCGCCGTTGGGGCCGATGAGGCCGACGATCTCGCCTGCGTTGACGGTGAAGTCGACCGAGCGGACGGCGGTGAGGCCACCGAAGCGCATGGTGACGTTGCGGGCTTCGAGTACGGGTGTGGTGGGTGTCGTCATGGTGCTCATGCCCCCGCCTTGGTGACGGCGGCCGGTTCGCCGGTGAGTGTCGTTGTTTCTGGTACGTCGAGTTGGCCGGTCTCGTGGAATTCGAGTTGGCGGCGGCGGTTGGCGATGATGCCTTCGGGGCGGAAGCGCATCAGCAGGATGAGGGCGATGCCGAAGGCCAGCAGCGACTTGTCCTGGAGGAAGACGAGCTTCTCGGGCAGCAGGTAGAGGAGTGCGGCGCCGAGGATGGGGCCGGCGACGGTGCCCATGCCGCCGAGGACGACGGCGGCCAGGAGGAAGGCCGAGTTGGGGGGTGTGGAGCCCGCGAACTGGTACGGCGTCGGGACGACGCTGTAGGTGACGTGGGCGCTGACGGTGCCGGCGAGGCCGGCGAGGGTGGCGCCGAGGGCGAAGGCGATGAGCTTGACGCGGAAGCCGTTGATGCCCATGGCGGTGGCGGCGGTCTCGTCCTCGCGGATGGCGATCCAGGAGCGGCCGATGCGGGAGTCGGCGGCGCGGGTGTAGACCAGGACCACGATGGCCATGATCAGCACCATGAGCAGGTAGTAGTTGGCGAATCGGCCGAGGGTGAAGCCGCCGATGTCGTGGGCTTCGCCGAGGTTGAACCCGAGGAGGTTGAGGTCGGGGATGGCGGGGATGCCGTTCGGGCCGTTGGTGAGGTCGGGGCCGGAGTCGCCGTCCATGTTGTTGACGGCGATGCGGAAGATCTCTCCGAAGCCGAGGGTGACGATGGCGAGGTAGTCGCCGCGCAGTCGCAGGGTGGGGGCACCGATGAGGACGCCGAAGACGAGCGAGGCGGCGGCGCCGGTGAGGGCGGCGGCCCAGAAGGGGAAGTGGACGCCGGAGAAGCGGGAGAACTCGGAGCCGGAGACGAGGGCGGCGGTGTAGGCGCCGACGCCGAGGAAGGCGACGTATCCGAGGTCGAGGAGGCCCGCGAGGCCGACGACGATGTTGAGGCCCAGGGCGACCGTGCCGAAGATCAGGATGTTGACGCCGATGTTGGCGTAGTGGTCGTTGGTCTGGGTGAAGGGGAAGGCGATGGCCGCGGCGAAGCCCATGGCGAGGGTGAAGCTGCGGTTGCGGGCGACCATGCGGGAGAAGCGGTCGTTGAGTCCGGCGGTGTGCAGGGCCCAGACGGCGAAGACGACGACGATGAGGAAGCCGACGAAGAGTTCGCCGTACTCGGTGTCGATGCCGTACGTGAAGACGGCCAGGCCGATGATGGTGACGACGGTGATGACCGCGCGCTCCAGCCAGGGGCTGAGGGGTGCGGGGGCGGGGATGCCGTCGGGCTTGGCGAGGTAGGCCTTGAGGTTTTCCTTGGTGCTCTCGCTGCGCGGCTCGGGGAGGGCGAAGGCGCCGATGACGGGGAGGAGGGAGGCGATGGCCGCGACCCAGCCGCCCGGTTCGAGGTTGGCGAGTCCGCCGAGTTCGGCGGCGATCGAGATGATCGTGTACCAGGTGACGCCGAAGCCGCCGAGTGCGGTGAGGGCGAGGGGGGCGTTGTTGCGGGCGGGGATGAGCCAGCGCAGGCCGCGGATGTCGTAGGCCGCGAGGGCGAAGACGGTGGTGAGGAGGCCGGCGATGAAGGTCAGCCACTGGAGGCCGCCGGGGTAGCCGGTGATGGTGAGGTCGCCGGGGAATTCGCTGGTCCAGGTCCAGGCGAGGAAGGCGGAGGCGGCGGTGGCGATGCCTCCGGCGAGGAGGAGTGCGCGGGCCGCGGCGAGCGGCAGGGGGATCAGGCCGCGAGTGGTGGTGTCGGTCATCGTGATCACGCCCTGTCCGCTACGCGTTCGCCGAGCAGGCCTTGTGGCCTGACGAGGAGGACGAGGATGAGCAGGCAGAAGGCCCAGACGTCCTTCCAGGAGCCGCCGCCGAAGAGGTGCATGCCGGGGATGTCGTCGATGTAGGCGGAGGCGAGGGTCTCGGCGACGCCGAGGACGAGGCCGCCGAGCATGGCGCCGTAGATGTTGCCGATGCCGCCGAGGACGGCTGCGGTGAAGGCCTTGAGGCCCATCAGGAAGCCCATGCGGTAGTCGATGCTGCCGTATTTCATGCCGTAGGCGACGGCGGCGACGGCGGCGAAGAAGCCGCCGATGGCGAAGGCGATGACGATGATGCGGTTGGTGTCGATGCCCATGAGCTGTGCGGTGTCCGGGTCCTGTGCGGTGGCCTGCATGGCGCGGCCGGTGCGGGACTTGCGGACGAAGAAGGCGAGGGCGGACATGCAGACGATCGCGGCGACGACGAGGAAGATGTCGGCGTCCTTGATGGTGACGGAGCCGATGTCGTGGGTGGCGTCGAGGCCGGGGAAGGCGACGGCGCGGTCGGCGCGGGGGTAGAAGTTGCGGACGACTTCCTGGAGGGCCAGGGAGAGACCGATCGCGGTGATGAGCGGTGCGAGCCGTGGGGCTCCGCGCAGGGGCCGGTAGGCGAACCGTTCCGCTCCGACGGCGATGAGGATGGCGACGATGCCGCCGCCGATCAGCATCAGGGGGACGGCGAGGGCCATCGAGGTGCCGTCGGGCAGTATGTAGAAGTAGACCGTGAAGGCGCCGAAGGCGCCGGTCATGAAGATCTCGCCGTGCGCGAAGTTGATGAGCTGGACGATGCCGTACACCATCGTGTAGCCGATGGCGATCAGCCCGTACATCGAGCCCAGAAGCAGCCCGTTGGCCAGCTGCTGCGGCAGGGTGTTCACCGCGTGGCCTCCATTGTCGCTGGTGGTCGTGTGCACATATCGCGTGCTGGGGTGGGGTGTGGCAAGGGCCGCGCGGTCGGGGTCCCCTCCCGCGCGGCCCGTGGTGGTGCTGTTGCTGCTGGGGCCTGACTAGCCGAGGTCGGCGGTGCCGGTCTTCACAGCCTTCCACGCACCCTTGGTGACCTGGTAGACGGTCAGCTGCTTGTTGGTGGTGTCGCCGTACTGGTCGAAGGCGACCTTGCCGGAGATGCCCTCGAAGTCGGACTTCTGGACGCCGTCGACGACGGAGGAGCGCAGGGCGTTGATGTCGCTGGGGACCTTGCCGTCGTTGGCGTCGACGGCGGCCTTCACGGCCTTGATGATGGCGGTGGTGGCGTCGTAGGAGTACGCGCCGTAGGCGCCGTAGTCGCCCTTGTAGCCCTTGGACTTGTACGTCTCGATGAACGTCTTGGCGGCGGGCAGGGTGTCGGCGGGGACGCCGACGGCGGTGGCGAGGTCGCCCTCGGAGGCCGCGCCCGCGGTCTCGATGTAGGTGGAGGCGAACATGCCGTCGCCGCCGAACAGCGGGATCTTGACTCCGCCGTCCTTCATCTGCTTGGTGATCAGGGAGGACTCGTCGTACTGGCCACCGTAGTAGAGCAGGTCCGCCTTGGCGTTCTTGATCTTGGTGACGAGGGAGCCGAAGTCCTTGTCGCCGGTGTTGATGTGGTCGGAGCCGACCACGGTGCCGCCGAGCTTCTTGAACTGCTCGGTGAAGATCTTCGCGAGGCCGGCGCCGTAGGTCTGCTTGTCGTCGACGACGAAGACCTTCTTCTTCTTGAGGCCGTTGAACGCGTAGTCGGCGGCGAAGCTGCCCTGGAGCTCGTCGGTGGTGGCGGTGCGGAAGTACGTCTTGTACGGCCGCTTCTTGTCCGTCTGCCAGTTCTTGCCCTGGGTCAGCTCGGGGTTGGTGTTCGAGGGGGAGATCTGGACCATGTTGGCCGAGGCGAACACCTGCTGCATCGACTGGGCGACGCCGGAGTTCAGGGGGCCGACGGCGCCGACGGCGGTCTTGTCACCGGTGATGGTGGTGGCGTTGGACTGGCCGGTGGCGGGCTGCGCCTTGTCGTCGAAGGCCTTCAGTTTGAAGGTGACGCCGGGGACGAGCTTGTTCTTGTTGGCGTCGTCGACGGCGATCTGGGCGCCGTACTGGATTCCGAGACCGGTGGTGGAGTTCTCTCCGGACAGCGGGGCGTCCACGCCGATGGTGAGGGTGGTGCCACCCCCGTTGTCGCTGTCGCCGCCCTTGTCGTCTCGGGAGCCGCAGGCGGTGAGTGTGAGAGCCCCCGTCGCCATGACGGAGGTCAGGATCACCATGGAACGTCGCACAATCAGTCCTTTCCGCAGGCACGCGCGCCCTCGTGGGTGCGGCTGGTGCCCGCGCTTTACCGAACTCCCGATGGAGCGGTGACTGGCCGTGACTCTAAGCCCGGTTTGCGGGCAGCGGCATCGCTGTGCACTGGCTTGTGACTTTCTTGTTATGACGTGATGGATGCGGGGCTTCCGTGGAGGGGGCTCTCAGCCGGTTTGGTGGATTACTCCCTCAGTCCGCATTTTGAGAACCTGCACTTCCGGTTGGCCGTGCGGGCTGTGGCGGCGGTGTCGCGGCGCAGGCGCCCCGGAGAAGCCGGAAAAGGTCGCGGGAGTACGCCCGGCCGAAGATGAAGCTGTGATGCTGTATTGCGCGCGCGTTACGGAGCGTTACGTCGAGAAAAGGTAGGTCGGCATTCAGTGGCAGGCCCGAACAGTCGGAAACCGATATCTCCACGGTGATGCGGCGGGTGGTGCCGGGGTGCACGGTGAAGGCCTCGGGCAGGGCGCGGGCGGTGAGGCCGGTGAAGGCGGCGCCGGTGACCCGGAGGGTGACGGGGGGTCCGCCGTGGACGTCGACGGCGAAGCGGAACCGGCCGCTGGTGGGGTGGGAGCCGGGGGGTGCGGGGAGGCCGGCGGGCCCGAGGTACCGCCAGGCGGTGACGTTGGCGGGCCAGGGGACGGGGGTGTCGTGCGGTGCGGGGGGCGGGTGTGCGGAGAGGGCGCGGGGGACGAGGACCGCGGCCGCGAGCAGGGTGATCGCGGTGGTGGCCAGGGTGATCCGGCGGGCGCGCGGTGGCATACGACACCACCATGCGCCCCAACGGTCCGTCAGCCGGGGTCCGTCGGTGCCGATGACGTCGTAACTCTCCCCGGAATCGGGCGAGTCGACGGGCTCGACGGGGCCGATACCGGTCATGGGAGAACGGTAGGGGAGTCGGGGGCCCGTGCCCAGCCGGTGCGCGCCCGGGGCTGGTACGGCGGATTCTCCGTCCGGCTTCCCGGCTGTGTCGGGCGAGGGCCGACGGCTTGAGCCGCACGGCGGACGAGGTCGTGGCGCGGGCGCCTGCTGCGCGAGCTCGTGCCGTCCCGCGGGGTCCGGCAGCCGGCACCGGCGCCGCGGGGCGGTGGGCTGGTCTGCGCCGTGCTGGCGTGGGTTGCCGGTCGGGTTGTTGTGGGCGGGTGGTGTGCGTGGTGGGGGGGCGTGGGGGCCTTGGGGCGTGCGGGAGGGGTGGTAGGCGGTCTGGGTGCGGGGGTCGGTGGGGTCTGCGTGATGTTGGCGTGGGTTGCCGGCCGGTTTGTCGGGGCGCGCGAGAGGAGTAGCGGTCGGTCCCGGTGCTGGGGGTCGGTGGGGGCTGCGCGCTGCCGGCAAGGGGTGCCGGTCGGCTTGCTGCGGACGTGGTGGCGCGCGTGGGCGTGTCCGGGCAGGTGGGAGGGCCGGTGGTCGGTGTCGCGGGGCAGTGGGGCCGGCACCCCGTGGTGCCGGCCCGGTCCGCCGGAGGCCCTAGCGGCCGGGGGCGTCGCGCAGGAGGCAGGTCAGCCGGGCGGTGCAGACGCGGCGGTCCTCCTCGTCGCTGATCACGATCTCGTACGTCGCGGTGGACCGCCCCCGGTGCACCGGTGTGGCCACTCCGGTCACCAGCCCCGAGCGCACCCCGCGGTGGTGGGTGCAGTTCAGGTCCACTCCGACCGCGATCTTGGAGCTGCCGGCGTGCAGCATGGAGCCGACCGACCCGAGGGTCTCGGCGAGGACGGCGGAGGCGCCTCCGTGCAGCAGCCCGTACGGCTGCGTGTTGCCCTCGACGGGCATGGTGCCCACGACGCGCTCCGCGGAGGCCTCGACGATCTGCACGCCCATGCGGGTGCCGAGGTGTCCCGCCGAGAACATGGCGGCGAGGTCGACGCCGAGCGCCGCGTACTCGTCGATGACCTCCTGCGGGAACGTGACGTGCTGCTGCTCACCCATGGGGCCGGGCTCCGTTCGTCCGGGTCGCTACGACTGCCTGTGCTGAGCAAACGCTCAGTCGGTCGCCGATTGTTCCAGACGTACGACGACGGACTTGCTGGCCGGGGTGTTGCTGGTGTCGGCGGTGGCGTCCAGCGGCACCAGGACGTTGGTCTCGGGGTAGTACGCGGCCGCGCAGCCCCGGGCGGTCGGGTAGTGCACGACCCGGAACCCGGGCGCCCGCCGCTCCACGCCGTCCTTCCACTCGCTGACGAGGTCGACGTACGACCCGTCGGCGAGGCCGAGCCGGTCGGCGTCCTCGGGGTTGACCAGGACGACCCGGCGGCCGTTCCTGATGCCGCGGTAGCGGTCGTCCAGGCCGTAGATCGTGGTGTTGTACTGGTCGTGCGAGCGCAGCGTCTGCAGCAGCAGCCGGCCCTCGGGCAGCTCGGGGTACTCGACGGGCGCGGCGGTGAAGTTGGCCTTGCCGGTGGCGGTGGGGAAGCGGCGCTCGTCGCGCGGGGCGTGCGGCAGGGTGAAGCCGCCGGGGCGGGCCACGCGCGCGTTGAAGTCCTCGAAACCGGGGATCACACGGGCGATGCGGTCGCGGACGGTGGCGTAGTCCTTCTCGAACTCCTCCCACGGTGTCCTGCTGTTCTCGCCCAGGACCCGGCGGGCCAGGCGGCACACGATGGCCGGTTCGGACAGCAGCTGTCCGCTCGCGGGCTCCAGGCGGCCGCGGGAGGCGTGCACCATGCCCATGGAGTCCTCGACCGTGACGAACTGCTCGCCGCTGCCCTGGAGATCGCGCTCGGTGCGGCCGAGGGTCGGCAGGATCAGGGCACGCGCGCCGGTGACCGCGTGCGAGCGGTTGAGCTTGGTCGACACGTGGACGGTCAGCCGGGCGCGGCGCATGGCGGCCTCGGTGACGTCGGTGTCGGGGGAGGCGGAGACGAAGTTGCCGCCCATGGCGAAGAAGACCTTGGCCTCGCCGTCGCGCAGGGCGCGGATGGCGCGCACGACGTCGAAGCCGTGCTCGCGCGGCGGGGCGAAGCCGAACTCCTTCTCCAGGGCGTCCAGGAAGGCGGGCGCGGGGCGCTCGAAGATGCCCATGGTGCGGTCGCCCTGGACGTTGGAGTGGCCGCGGACCGGGCAGACGCCGGCGCCGGGGCGGCCGATGTTGCCGCGCAGGAGAAGGAAGTTGACGACCTCACGGATGGTCGGCACGGAGTGCTTGTGCTGGGTGAGGCCCATGGCCCAGCACACGATGGTCCGCTCGGAGGCGAGGACCATGGAGAGGGCTTCCTCGATCTCCGCGCGCGTGAGACCCGTCGCGGCGAGCGTCTCGTCCCAGTCCGCGGCGCGGGCGGCCTCGGCGAACTCCTCGTATCCGTGGGTGTGTTCGCGCACGAACCCTTCGTCGACCGCGCCCTCCGTCTGGAGGATCAGCTTGTTGAGGAGACGGAACAGGGCCTGGTCGCCGCCGATGCGGATCTGGAGGAACAGGTCGGTGAGCGCGGCGCCCCTGACCATGCCCTGCGGTGTCTGCGGGTTCTTGAAGCGCTCCAGGCCCGCCTCGGGCAGCGGGTTGACGCTGATGATCCGCGCGCCGTTCGCCTTGGCCTTCTCCAGCGCGGTGAGCATGCGGGGGTGGTTGGTTCCCGGGTTCTGGCCCGCGACGATGATCAGGTCGGCCTTGTAGAGGTCGTCGAGCAGGACGCTGCCCTTGCCGATGCCGATGGTCTCGCTGAGCGCCGAACCGGACGACTCGTGGCACATGTTGGAGCAGTCCGGCAGGTTGTTCGTGCCGAGCTCGCGGGCGAAGAGCTGATAGAGGAACGCGGCCTCGTTGCTGGTGCGTCCCGAGGTGTAGAAGACGGCCTCGTCGGGCGAGGCGAGGGCGGCGATCTCCTCGGCGACGATGTCGAAGGCGCGCTCCCAGGTCACCGGTTCGTAGTGGGTGCCGCCCTCGGGGACGTACATGGGGTGGGTGAGCCGGCCCTGCTGGCCGAGCCAGTAGCCGCTCCTGTTCGCGAGGTCGGCGACCGGGTGCGCGGCGAAGAACTCGGGGGTGACGCGGCGCAGGGTGGCTTCCTCGGCGACCGCCTTCGCGCCGTTCTCGCAGAACTCGGCCGAGTGCCGGTGCTCGGGCTCCGGCCAGGCGCAGCCGGGGCAGTCGAAGCCGTCCTTCTGATTGACGCGCAGCAGGGTCAGCGCGGTGCGCTTGACGCCCATCTGCTGCTGGGCGATCCGCAGCGTGTGCCCGATGGCGGGCAGGCCGGCCGCCGCGTGCTTCGGTTCGGTGACCTGGGGAGCGTCCTGAACCGGATCACCCTTGGGCGGCTTCGTGGCCATCGGACTCTCTCCTTCGCGCACACCTGTGAGGTACGTCTCCGATCCTCGCACGCACCGGTGACAACGCGGTTTGCCGGGCCCACGGGTGGCGGCGGCAGAGCCTGCGCCCAGCGTGCCGTCGGCGGCGGGCGGGTCTGACTGTCAGTGGGGCGTGGCAGGATCGGGGGCGTGGCAGAGACAGCAGCGAAGAAGACCGACAACAGCCCCGGCGGCAGCCGCCCGCGTCTGATGCTCATGGACGGGCACTCGCTGGCCTATCGCGCGTTCTTCGCGCTGCCCGCGGAGAACTTCACCACCGCGACCGGCCAGCCGACGAACGCGATCTACGGCTTCGCGTCGATGCTGGCCAACACCCTGCGCGACGAGGCCCCCACCCACTTCGCGGTGGCCTTCGACGTGTCCCGCAAGACGTGGCGCTCCGAGGAGTTCACGGAGTACAAGGCCAACCGTTCCAAGACCCCGGACGAGTTCAGGGGCCAGGTCGAGCTGATCGGCGAGCTCCTGGACGCGATGCACGTCTCGCGCTTCGCGGTCGACGGCTTCGAGGCCGACGACGTCATCGCCACGCTCGCCACCCAGGCCGAGGCCGAGGGCTTCGACGTGCTGATCGTCACCGGGGACCGCGACTCCTTCCAGCTGGTCAGCGAGCACACCACCGTGCTGTACCCGACGAAGGGCGTCTCCGAGCTGACCCGGTTCACCCCGGAGAAGGTCTTCGAGAAGTACGGCCTGACGCCCGCCCAGTACCCCGACTTCGCCGCCCTGCGCGGCGACCCGTCCGACAACCTCCCCGGCATCCCCGGCGTCGGCGAGAAGACCGCCGCGAAGTGGATCAACCAGTTCGGTTCGTTCGCGGAGCTGGTCGAGCGCGTCGAGGAGGTCAAGGGCAAGGCCGGGCAGAACCTCCGCGACCACCTGGAGGCCGTCAAGCTCAACCGCCGCCTCACCGAGATGGTGCGCACGGTGGAGCTCCCGAAGACGGTCGCCGACCTGGAGCGGGCCCCGTACGACCGCAAGTCGCTGGCGATGATCCTCGACACCCTGGAGATCAGGAACCCCTCCCTGCGGGAGCGGCTGCTGGCCGTCGACCCGGGCGCCGAGGAGGCCGAGGGCGCCCCTGCTGCCGCGCCCGGTGTGGCGGTCGACGGCACGGTGCTCGGCACCGGCGAGCTGGCCGGCTGGCTCGCCGAGCACGGCGTGGGGCAGCCCCTCGGTCTCGCCACGGTCGACACCTGGGGCCTGGGCAGCGGCTCGGTCGCCGAGGTCGCGCTCGCCGCGGCCGGTGGGGCCGCCGCCTGGTTCGACCCGGCCGAGCTGGACGAGGCCGACGAGAGCGCCTGGGTCGCCTATCTCGCCGACGCCGACCGCCCCAAGGTGCTGCACAACGCCAAGGGCGCCATGCGGGTCTTCGCCGAGCACGGCTGGAGCGTCGCCGGCGTCACCATGGACACCGCGCTGGCCGCCTACCTCGTCAAGCCGGGACGCCGCTCCTTCGACCTGGACGCGCTGTCGCTGGAGTACCTGGGCCGGGAGCTGGCGCCGGCCGCCGCGGCCGACGGGCAGCTCGCCTTCGGCGCGGACGACGGGGCCGAGGCCGAGTCGCTGATGGTCCAGGCGCGGGCCGTGCTCGATCTCGGGCTGGCCTTCGAGGGCCGCCTTGAGGAGGTCGGGGCCGCGGATCTGCTGCGGGACATGGAGCTGCCCACCTCCGCCCTGCTGGCCCGCATGGAGCGGCACGGCATCGCGCGGCCGACCGGGCCCACCTGGAGGCCATGGAGCAGATGTTCGCCGGCGCGGTCCAGCAGGCCGTCAAGGAGGCGCACGCGGCGGCCGGCCACGAGTTCAACCTCGGCTCGCCCAAGCAGTTGCAGGAAGTCCTCTTCGGCGAGCTGGGCCTGCCGAAGACAAAGAAGACGAAGACCGGCTACACCACGGACGCCGACGCGCTCGCGTGGCTGGCGACCCAGACGGACAACGAACTGCCGGTGATCATGCTCCGGCACCGTGAGCAGGCCAAGCTGCGGGTGACCGTGGAGGGCCTGATCAAGACGATCGCCGCGGACGGCCGTATCCACACGACGTTCAACCAGACGGTCGCGGCGACGGGCCGTCTGTCGTCGACGGACCCGAACCTCCAGAACATCCCGGTCCGCACCGACGAAGGGCGGGCGATCCGGCGCGGTTTCGTGGTCGGGGAGGGCTTCGAGTCCCTCATGACCGCGGACTACAGCCAGATCGAGCTGCGGGTGATGGCCCACCTCTCCGAGGACGCGGGGCTCATCGAGGCGTTCACCTCCGGAGAGGACCTGCACACCACGGCCGCCTCCCAGGTCTTCGCGGTCGAGCCCGACGCGGTCGACGCGGAGATGCGGCGCAAGATCAAGGCGATGTCGTACGGGCTGGCGTACGGGCTGTCCGCGTTCGGGCTCTCGCAGCAGCTGAACATCGAGGCGGGGGAGGCGCGGGCGTTGATGGACGCGTACTTCGAGCGGTTCGGCGGGGTGCGGGACTATCTGCGGCGGGCGGTCGACGAGGCGCGGGCCACGGGGTACACGGCGACGCTGTTCGGGCGCCGGCGCTACCTTCCCGACCTCAACAGCGACAACCGTCAGCGGCGTGAGGCGGCCGAGCGGATGGCGCTCAACGCGCCGATCCAGGGGACGGCGGCGGACATCGTCAAGATCGCGATGCTCAAGGTGGACGGTGCGCTGGCCGACGCCGGTCTCGCGTCCCGCATGCTGCTCCAGGTCCACGACGAAATCGTGCTGGAGGTCGCGCCGGGGGAGCGGGCGGCGGCGGAGGAGATCGTCCGGCGGGAGATGTCGGACGCGGTGCACTTGAGGGTGCCGCTGGGGGTCTCGGTGGGGGACGGGACGGACTGGGAGTCCGCGGCGCACTGAGTGTGTGCGGGTTCGGTGGGGGCGGGCGTTGTGCGCAGTTCCCCGCGCCCCTGAGATGCCTGCGGCGGCCCGTGACGGCTTCGGTGGGGGCTCGTGTAGCGCATACGGTCCGGTGGTGGGGTCGGTGCCGGGGTGGGGGGTATCCGTCCTCGGTCCGGCGGCTCGGTCCCTCGAAGAAGGGGCCCTGTAACGGACGCCGGCCGCTGCGGGCGGACACCCCCCACCCCGTCCCCTTCCCGCCGTACGCGACTGACGGCTCACGGGGGCGCGCGGTTCGGCGAACGGTTCGTCGCGGCGGACGAGGTGACGAACGGCCCGTCGTGGCGCCGGTGACTGCGCCTACCCAGGGGCGCGGGGAACTGCGCGACAAGCAACGACGGACCCGCACCCGCCCCACCACCGAACCCGGCACCCCCTAGGCGCCCCGCCCAACCGCCGGAGGCCCCGTCACTCGCGTGGACCCCCCAACCGCCCCCTCCCCCCGCGCCCCGGCCAGGATGCCGTCATGGGTATACGCATGCTTCACCGCCGGGCGGCCCCCGGACGGGCGCAGGCACAGGCGCACGCCGAGCAGGCCCCGTCCGTACGCCCCCCGGTTTCGGCCCACGCGGCCGCCGCAAGCACCGCCCGCATCCCCTTCGACCTGGCGACCTTCCTGCACCGGGCGCGTGCAAGGGCTCGCCTCGGTCCCCTGCGCCACGCCGCCGCAGAGCTACGGCACCGCGTCACCCGCCGCGACCGGGACGCCGTGGCAGAGGAGCCCTCCGGCCCTCGGCTGTGGGCCGAGCTGGCGCTCGGTTATCTCGCTCTCGCCCTCACCCTGCTGCCCCGGTCCCGTCCGATGCCCACCATGACGGTGTTCATCGCGCCCGCGGCCGTGGACGCCGTCAGCGAGCGAGCGGGAGACCGGCCTCCTCCCGGCCGGCGCCGGACACCGGGGCCGGACGCCACAGCCTGACGCCCGCGGCGTACAGCAGCACCCCGAGCACCAGCCCGGCGCCCGCGCCGAAGCACAGGGTCGGGATCAGTTCCCAGGGCTTTGCGGTGGAGCCCCAGTACGCCCACCACCGCGAGGCCCGCTGCAGCGCGGCCACCGTCATGCACCCGCCGATCACGGCCAGGGCCCACCATCGGTCCCGCACCGACAGCGCGGGGACACCGAGCGGCCCGGCCGCCGCGGGCGCGCGGCGCAGGGCGTACCCGCAGAACACGGCGAGCACCACCGCGGCCAGCGCCGAACCGCCGTACTGGAGGTACCAGTACAGAGGGGACCCGGCCAGCTCCCGGCCCAGGACGGGGAACAGCCGCACCCCCCACCGGTCGTGATGGGTGAACGCGTCCCACACGACATGGGTCAGCGCTCCGACCACGGCGGAGGCGTACCAGCGCACGGCCAGTGCCGTACGCACGCGTGCGCGTGGCGCCCCGCAGCGCAGCAGCGCCGCCACCCTGCCCTGTCGGTTTCGCGGCAGCAGGGCCACCAGCGGCTCTCGCAGCAGCAGCCACAGCCCCACCAGCGCCCAGGCGACGAGCACGTCGATCGTGAGGACGCCCGGGAAGGAGTGGGTGACGGTGCCGAACTCCATCGCCCCGGACACGACACTTGCCGCGTAGTAGGTCATGTCGGGCGAGAAGGATCCGGCCACGAGCACGGCCGGAACCAGTCGGCCCCGGCCCGTTCCGTCGGTGCGCACCGCGGGCAGTACCGCCGCCGCGTGGCTCAGGGTGAACGGCAACGGGGCTCCTCGCGGCGGGTGTTGGCCGGGCGGCGGCCCGGGTGATCGGTCCCCTCCAGTATGGGCGACGCGAACCCGCACCGATCGAACATGGCCAACCGGTGAATATCGGGCACGAACCGGTGTCCGAGGAAAGGAAGTTGTCGTAGGGTCACACGGGTCACCGCGCTGGGGAGCTCGGTCGAACGTGCGAATCAGGAATTGCCGCGCGTCACAGGGGCAACCTCCAGGACGGTTCGACCGTCACAACTGGACGAGAGCGACAGACGGAGAAGGGCGCTCGGGCGTCCACAGGAGGGGTTCACTTTATGGCGGCGCAATTCGGCAGGAGGCTGCGCAAGGGAGCGGTGACCACCGCCGTGGCCGCGGCCGCGGTCGCGGCACTGTCCGCCTCCCAGGCTCCGGGAGCCACCGTCGACGACCACGGCAGATCCACCGCCGCCGACGCCCAGCCCTCTCCCGACGAGGCCACCGGTGACGGCGCGACCGGCAACTCGCCGTACTACACGGACCTGCCGCCGCTGAACACCCCGAGCCCCGCGCCGACCGACGGCACCTCCACCACCTCTCCGGTCGAGTCCACGGCGGGCATACCCGCGACCGTGCTCGACGCCTACAAGAAGGCGGCGGCCGAACTCCAGGAGTCCAAGCCCGGCTGCAACCTGCCCTGGCAGCTCCTCGCCGCCATCGGCCAGGTCGAGTCGGGCCAGGCCCGCGGCGGCCGGGTCGACGCGGACGGCACCACCACCTCCAAGATCCTCGGTCCCCAGCTCGACGGCAACGGCTTCGCGCTCATCAAGGACACCGACAACGGTGCCTACGACGGCGACACCGCCTACGACTCGGCCGTCGGTCCCATGCAGTTCATCCCGTCCACCTGGGCGTGGGCCGGCCGCGACGGCAACGGCGACGGGGTGAAGGACCCGAACAACATCTACGACGCCGCTCTCGCCACCGGTCACTACCTGTGCCGCTACAGCTGGGACCTGTCGGACAGCGCCGACCTGGACCGGGCGATCCTCAGCTACAACCCCTCGCGGCACTACGTGAACACGGTCCTTTCGTGGCTGGAGTACTTCCGCAAGGGCACCCACGAGATCCCCGACGGCACCGGCACCCTCCCGGGCAACCGCAGCGACGGCGGCAGCGGCTCGACCACCTCGCCGTCCTCGCCCTCGACTCCGAGCGCGCCGCACACGCCGAGGCCGACCACGCCCGGCTCGCCGAGCACGACCCCGCCGTCGACCACTCCGCCCCCGTCGGGGACCCCGACCACTCCGCCCTCGACTCCGGTCACCCCCACCCAGTCGGTGGACCACCTGGAGGACTCGGGCACCGCGAAGCTGACCGCCATGGCGGGCGACGCGTTCTCCGAGAAGATCAGCACCAAGGCGGAGAACGCGGCCGGCAAGGGCGTCGCCAAGGTCCGGATCCGCTACACGATCGTCGGCGACACCGACGCCACCTTCGCCGGCGGCGAGAAGGTCGCCACCGCCCTCACCAACGCCTCCGGCGTGGCCACCGCGCCCGCGCTCCAGGCCGGCGAGACCACCGGCAGCTTCGCGGTCAGGGCGACGCTCATCGGCCGTACGGTCACCGGCCCGATCTACTCGGCCACCGTGACCCAGCGCGTCGCCGACGCCCTCGTCCGCACCGGCGACACCGCGCTGACCTGCACTCCGGGCGGCCAGTTCACCGACGCCGTCCAGGTCAAGGCCACCTACAAGGACGCCGTCGCGGACAAGGTCGCCGCCACCGCGACCCTGATCAAGTCGGCCGACGACGCCACCGCGAACGACAAGGGCCCCTACTTCAAGGACGCCGACGGCAAGACCGTCCGCACCCTGACGGGTCTGACGACGGACGCGGACGGCCTGCTGAAGCTGCCGCAGCTCTACGCCGACGACACCACCGGCACCTATCTGCTCCGCATCACCACCGCGGGCGGCGCGACACTCGACGTGACGCTGACCGTGGCGGCCGCCACGGACACCTCCACGGACGCCCCGGCGAGCCCCTCGCCGAGCCCCAGCGCGTCGTAAGCACCGGACCCATCTCGAAGGGCGTCCTTTCCGCCACGGCGGACAGGGCGCCCTTCGTGCGTGCGCGAGCTGTTCTCATCTCGCCCGCCCGTTGCTACCGTGCCGGGACCTGACGATGTATCAGTTCCCGTGCGCCGGGAGGTGGACATGCGCGCCCTCATCGCCGCCGCGACCGGCCTCGCCCTCGCGTTCGCACTGGTCCTCACCATCACCGCACTCGGCACGCCGACCGGCAAGACGTCCCCGAAGCCGCTGCTGACCACGGTGCCCGCACACCCGTGACCCCCGGGAGGCCGAGATGCGCCGCAAGACCAGCCTGGTCCTGCTCGCCCTCGCCGTGTTCTTCGCGGCGCTGTCCCCGCTGCTGCGCTGGTACGCCTTCCCGCGCCTCGCCAAGATCCCCGCGAACCAGTACCAGGACATGGTCCTGGAGGCCAGGGACGCCACCCTCATCGACTACGGCTCGATGACCGCGAAGAAGGTCTCCAAGATCACCATCGTGCAGACCCTCAAGGGCAACGTGGAGGCCTCGGAGAAGATCGAGAAGACGGCAGGGAAGGACGTCGTCGTCTGGGACGGACTGTCCTACGTCGTCGGGCCCGACGGGAAGATGGTCTCCAAGATCCCCGAGCGCTACATCTTCGACGCCCACAGCCAGGACCCCGTCCACGCCACCGGCGAGATGGTCGACGGCGACCC
The DNA here is from genome assembly GCF_029893805.1 of Streptomyces sp. SAI-135. Taxonomy (NCBI): domain Bacteria; kingdom Bacillati; phylum Actinomycetota; class Actinomycetes; order Kitasatosporales; family Streptomycetaceae; genus Streptomyces; species Streptomyces sp. SAI-135. Next base: position 2,538,349 of record NZ_JARXYP010000002.1, on the reverse strand, counting down.
CGTCAGGCGCGAGGGCATCGAGTTCAAGTGGCCCTTCCTCACCGAGAAACGGGACTACGAGTACTTCGACGCCCAGGCCCGCACCTCGGCCCCCATCCACTACAAGGGCACCCAGGACTTCCGCGGCCTCGACGTCTACTACTTCGAGCAGACCATCCCCTGGACCAAGGTGCCCTTCCCCAAGACCATGCCGGTCCAGGGCATCACCCCCGAGTCCATCGCCAGGACCGGCACCACCCGCTGGTACACCACCGTCCGCAAGTTCTGGGTCGAGCCCGTCACCGGCGCCCCCGTCTACGGCGAGGAACTCCACAAGGAGGAACTGCGCGGCGGCACCCTGCTCGGAGACCGCGACAAGGTGACGGTCTTCGCCGGCGACGTCAAGATGCGCGAGGACTACATCAGGCACACCGTCGACCTGGTCAAGTCGAACCGCACCCTCGTCCTCCTCATGACCTCCTACCTGCCGTGGGGCTTCCTGGCACTCGGCGTCCTGCTGCTGGCGCTCGCGCTGCTGCTCGAAGCCCGCGGTCGCCGCCCGGTACCCGCGAAGGTCGACGAACCCGAACCGGTCACCGCCTGAGCCGCGCGCTGGTGTGCCGCGTCGGCTCGGCACCCGCCGGATCCTCCGGCCACGGATGCTTCGGATACCGGCCGCGCAGCTCCGCCCGCACGCCCTTGTAGCCGTCCTTCCAGAAGGAGGCGAGGTCGGCGGTGACCGCGGCGGGGCGCCCGGCGGGGGACAGGAGATGCACCAGGAGGGGCACACCGGCGATCCGCGGCGACTCCTGCAACCCGAACATCTCCTGCAGCTTCACCGCGAGGACGGGCTGTTCGGGGGTGCCGTAGTCGATCCGGATCCTGGACCCGCTCGGCACGGCGATCCGCTCGGGCGCCAGCTCGTCGAGCCGCGTGGCCTCGCCGGACGCCCAGGGCAGCAGCCGGTGCAGCGCCTGTCCGGCGTCGATGCGCGCCAAGTCGGCCCGGCGCCGGGCCCGGCTCAGCTCGGGCTCCAGCCACTCGTCCACGCGCGCGTGGAGCGCGTCCTCGCAGACGTTGGGCCACGGGTCGCCGAGGTGGTGGCGCAGGAACGCCAGCCGCTGCCGCAGGACCAGCGCGTCGGGCGTCCACCGCAGCAGCCCCAGCCCTTCCTGGCGGAGCCCTTCGACAAGCGCCTCGCGTACGAGGAGGGGGTCGGCGTCCCTCAGGGGCCGTGCCGTGAGCTCGATCGCCCCGAGCCGCTCCACCCGCCGCGCCACGACGTCCCCGTCGGCCCAGTGGACCTCCTGGCGCTCGGAGTGCAGCGAGGCCGCCGCCGACCTGGCCGTGTCCTCGTCGAGCACGGCGGCGAGCTGCACGCGTGCGTGCCCCCTGCCGACAGGACGGTCCGCGACGGCCACGGCGATCCAGGGGGCGTCGCGCAGCGGGGAGCCCTCGGACACCTCGGCGCGGGTGCCGGACGCCATGAGGAAGGAGCCGCCGTCCTTCCGCGCCACGCGCTCGGGGAAGGCGAGGGCGGCCACGAGCCCGGCGACGCCGTCCTCGCCGGTGTCCGCCGCACGGTGGCCACCCGGAGCGGACCCGGGCGCGGACTCCGTCACGACGCCCCGCAGCCGCCGCACCTCCGCCCGCCACCGCGCCGCGTAGGCGTCACCCCCGCGCCGGGCCGCCCGCAACGCGCCCGCGAGGTCGTCCCCGTACTCCCGCGGCGCCTCCTCGCTCAGCAGCGCGGTCACCTCGGCGGCGCGCCCGGCTCCGACCGACCCGGCCGCGTCCAGCAGGGCCCGCCCCAACCGCGGATGCAGCCCCAGCCGCGCCAGCCGGACACCCCGCTGCGTGGCACGCCCCGCCGGGTCCACCGCGTCCACCGCCGTGAGCGCGGACCGCGCGGCCGCCATCGCCCCGACCGGCGGCGGATCCAGCAGGGCGAGGCCGGACGCGTCCGGATCGCCCCAGCAGGCCACCTGGAGCGCGAAGGCCGTCAGGTCGGCCACCTTGATCTCGGGCGCCGGGAAACGCGGCAGCCGGGCGTCCTCGGCCTCCGTCCAGCACCGGTACACCGCGCCCGGCGCCTCCCGCCCGGCCCGGCCCGCCCGCTGCCGGCCGGCGGCCTGCGAGGCCCGCACGGTCGCCAGCGCGCTCAACCCGCGCGCGTGGTCGACGCGCGGCTCCCGCGCCAGCCCCGAGTCGACGACCACGCGCACCCCCGGCACGGTCAGCGACGACTCGGCCACGGAGGTCGCGAGCACCACCCGGCGCCGCTCGCCGACCGCCAGCACCGCGTCCTGCACGGCCGCCGGCGCCCGCCCGTGCACCTGGAGCACCTCCACGTCACCGAGACCGCCCAGCTGCCCGGCCACCCGCGCGATCTCGCCCACGCCCGGCAGGAAGCACAGCACGTCCCCCGACCGCTCGGTCAGCGCCCGCCGTACCACCGACGCCACGTGCGTGAGCAGCGCGGGATCGACCCGCATGCCGTGCGGCGGCCGTACGGGACGCGCGGGCGGCGCCCACACGACCTCCACCGGGTGCGAGACGCCCTCCGCCTCGACCACGGGCGCGTCGCCCAGCAGCCGCGCCCACCCCTGCGCGTCGGTCGTCGCGGACGCGGCCACCAGCCGCAGCTCCGGACGCAGGGCCTGCCGTACGTCCCACAGGAAGGCCGCCGTCGTGTCGGCGTCCAGATGACGCTCGTGGCACTCGTCGAGGACCACCACGTCGACGCCCGCCAGTTCCTGGTCGCGCTGGAGCCGCTGGAGCAGCACCCCCGTCGTGACGACCTCCACGCGCGTGTGCGCTCCGGCCACCCGCTCGCCGCGCACGGTGTACCCGACGCTCGCGCCGACCTGCTCGCCCAGCAGCCACGCCATCCGCCGGGCGGCCGCGCGGGCGGCGATCCGGCGGGGCTCGGCGACGACGACCCTCCGCGCGGGTGCGCCGGAGTCCAGCAGGCCCGCGAGGACCAGCGGCACGAGGGTGGTCTTGCCGGTGCCGGGCGGCGCCACGAGGACCGCCGTGCCGTGCTCCTCCAGGGCGTCGCCCAGCGCGGGCAGGGCACTGCGGACGGGCAGCGCGTCGAGGGCGTCGTAACGGATCACGCCCCTAGTGTCGTACGGCCGCCCGGACGCCCTCGCGCGTCAGTCCCGTTCGCACACGAAGATCGCGGTGCCCGGGATCAGGTTGCCGCGCAGCGGGGACCAGCCGCCCCACTCCGAGGTGTTCCACACCGGCCACTCGGGCTCCACCAGGTCGACCAGACGGAAGCCGCCGGCGACCACGTCACGCACCCGGTCGCCGATCGTGCGGTGGTGCTCCACGTAGACCGCGCGGCCCTGTTCGTCCTGTTCGACGTAGGGAGTGCGGTCGAAGTAGGAGGCGGAGACCGACAGGCCCTCGGGGCCGGGCTCGTCCGGGAAGGCCCAGCGGATGGGGTGCGTCACCGAGAAGACGAAGCGGCCGCCCGGGCGCAGGACCCGGCGCACCTCCTTGAGGACCAGCACGGGGTCGGCGACGAACGGCAGGGCGCCGTACGCCGAGCACGCCAGGTCGAAGGAGCCGTCCGCGAAGGGCAGCGCGCCGGCGTCGGCGCACACCAGGGGGAAGGACGTACCGATGCGCAGCGCGTGCTGGAGCTGGCGGTGGGAGATGTCGAGGGCGACCGGGCGGGCACCCTGGGCGGCCAGCCAGCGCGCGCACTGGGCGGCGCCGGCGCCGATCTCCAGGACGTCCTTGCCCTTGAGGTCCTCGGGCGGGCCCAGCAGCTCGGCCTCCACCTCGTCGAGGCCCTCGGGGCCCCACACGAAGCGGTCGTCGCCGAGGAAGGTGCCGTGCTCGATCTGGTACTCGTCCGCGTTGCGGTCCCACCAGCCCCGGTTGGCCCGGGCGCTCTCGGTGACGTCCGCGTCACGCCGGGTGGCCTGCGACTCCGCGTCCGGGCCGGACTCCTGCGGGTGTGATGCGGGCTCTTGGATGATCGGCTCCCTCGTATTAGTCTGCGGGCTCTTCCGTCCGACCCGTCCCGGCCGTCATAAATGGGGCGCGGTCACGCGCGCGTGGCCTCGTGGGACAGGTTTTGTGCCGGGTATGCGGCGATCCGCCCCGGGTGTGCGCCTTCGCGCATTGACCCTGTCCGGCTGCCCCCGTATGCTACAAGTTGCGCTGCGGGCCTGCGCACCTCAGACGTAGCAGGCTGCGCTCGCATCTGTTGTATGTCCCCTCGGTTGTCGAGGCGCCACCAGTGGTTTTGAGTGGCGCTTCCTTGGCTGTCCGGCTTCTGCAGAGCGAAACGGGCTCCCGGCGTAAGCAGTACCTACGACTTCAATGTCCGTACCGGAGCCCTTTCCCACATGACGAGCAGCACCGAGACCACCGCAACCACCCCGCAGGTAGCGGTCAACGACATCGGTAACGAGGAAGCCTTCCTCGCCGCGATCGACGAGACGATCAAGTACTTCAACGACGGCGACATCGTCGACGGCGTCATCGTGAAGGTCGACCGGGACGAGGTCCTGCTCGACATCGGTTACAAGACCGAAGGCGTTATCCCGAGCCGCGAGCTCTCGATCAAGCACGACGTCGACCCCAACGAGGTCGTCGCCGTCGGTGACGAGATCGAGGCCCTCGTCCTCCAGAAGGAGGACAAGGAAGGCCGCCTGATCCTCTCGAAGAAGCGCGCCCAGTACGAGCGTGCCTGGGGCACCATCGAGAAGATCAAGGAAGAGGACGGGATCGTCACCGGTACCGTCATCGAGGTCGTCAAGGGTGGTCTCATCCTCGACATCGGCCTCCGTGGCTTCCTCCCGGCCTCCCTGGTCGAGATGCGCCGCGTTCGCGACCTCCAGCCCTACGTGGGCAAGGAGCTCGAGGCCAAGATCATCGAGCTGGACAAGAACCGCAACAACGTGGTCCTGTCCCGCCGTGCCTGGCTGGAGCAGACCCAGTCCGAGGTCCGCCAGACGTTCCTCACGACCCTCCAGAAGGGTCAGGTCCGCTCCGGTGTGGTCTCCTCGATCGTCAACTTCGGTGCCTTCGTGGACCTGGGTGGCGTCGACGGTCTGGTCCACGTCTCCGAGCTCTCCTGGAAGCACATCGACCACCCCTCCGAGGTTGTCGAGGTCGGCCAGGAAGTCACCGTCGAGGTCCTCGACGTCGACATGGACCGCGAGCGTGTCTCCCTGTCGCTGAAGGCGACCCAGGAAGACCCGTGGCAGCAGTTCGCCCGCACCCACCAGATCGGCCAGGTCGTGCCCGGCAAGGTCACGAAGCTGGTTCCGTTCGGTGCGTTCGTCCGCGTGGACGAGGGCATCGAGGGTCTGGTCCACATCTCCGAGCTGGCCGAGCGCCACGTGGAGATCCCGGAGCAGGTCGTCCAGGTCAACGACGAGATCTTCGTCAAGGTCATCGACATCGACCTCGAGCGCCGTCGCATCAGCCTCTCGCTGAAGCAGGCCAACGAGGCCTTCGGTTCGGACCCGGCGACGGTCGAGTTCGACCCGACCCTGTACGGCATGGCCGCGTCGTACGACGACCAGGGCAACTACATCTACCCCGAGGGCTTCGACCCCGAGACCAACGACTGGCTCGAGGGCTACGAGACCCAGCGCGAGGCGTGGGAGCACCAGTACGCCGAGGCGCAGACCCGCTTCGAGCAGCACCAGCAGCAGGTCATCAAGTCCCGCGAGGCCGACGCCGCTGCTGCGGCCGAGGGCGGGGACGCGGCCGGTGCGGCTCCGGCCGCGGGCGGCGGTGGCGGTTCGTACTCCTCCGAGGGCGCGGACACCTCCGGTGCGCTGGCCTCGGACGAGGCGCTCGCCGCGCTCCGCGAGAAGCTGGCCGGCGGCCAGAGCTGAACGCTCACTGAGCTGTAGCTCCTGACTGAGGGGCCGTACCTTTCGGGGTGCGGTCCCTCAGTGTTTCGTCCGCGAGTCGATGGGGCCGGTCGCGCGGTTCCCCGCGCCCCTGAGGAGTTTCCGGGGCCCGAGTGGGAATGCCGCTGTTCCAGGGCGTGTTGTGCAGTACGAACACGAGGAGGAGCGGTCACTGTGCTTGATCCGCAGGGTTTGTACGCATGGGAGCCCAAGGGCCTGGCCGTCGTCGACATGGCGCTCGCCCAGGAGTCGGCCGGCCTGGTCATGCTCTACCACTTCGACGGATACATCGACGCGGGCGAGACCGGCGACCAGATCGTCGACCGGCTGCTCGACTCGCTGCCGAACCAGGTCGTGGCCCGTTTCGACCACGACCGGCTCGTGGACTACCGCGCCCGCCGTCCGCTGCTCACCTTCAAGCGCGACCGCTGGACGGAGTACGAGGAGCCCACGATCGAAGTGCGGCTCGTCCAGGACGCCACCGGAGCGCCCTTCCTGCTGCTGTCGGGCCCGGAGCCGGACGTGGAGTGGGAGCGCTTCGCCGCGGCCGTCCAGCAGATCGTGGAGCGGCTCGGCGTCCGGCTGTCGGTGAACTTCCACGGCATCCCCATGGGCGTCCCGCACACCCGCCCCGTGGGCCTGACCCCGCACGGCAACCGGCACGACCTCGTCCCCGGCCACCGCAGCCCCTTCGAGGAGGCCCAGGTGCCCGGCAGCGCCGAGGCCCTGGTCGAGTACCGGCTCATGGAGGCCGGCCACGACGTCCTGGGCGTCGCGGCGCACGTCCCGCACTACATCGCGCGCTCGCCCTACCCGGACGCGGCCCTGACCGTCCTGGAGGCCATCACGGCCGGCACCGGCCTGGTCCTGCCCGGCGTCGCCCACGCCCTGCGCACCGACGCCCACCGCACCCAGACCGAGATCGACCGCCAGATCCAGGAGGGCGACGAGGACCTCGTGGCCCTCGTCCAGGGCCTGGAACACCAGTACGACGCGGCGGCCGGCGCGGAGACCAGGGGCAACATGCTCGCCGAGCCCGTGGACATTCCGTCGGCGGACGAGATCGGGATGGAGTTCGAGCGCTTCCTGGCGGAACGGGAAGGCGACAACTGACGCGCCGGGAGCGTCTAGGCTTCCGGACATGCTGAAGGTGGGCCTGACCGGCGGTATCGGCGCCGGCAAGAGTGAGGTGTCGAGGCTCCTCGTGGAGCACGGCGCCGTCCTGATCGACGCGGACCGCATCGCGCGCGAGGTCGTCGCGCCGGGCACACCGGGCCTCGCCGCGGTCGTGGAGGCCTTCGGCGAGGACGTGCTCGCCGAGGACGGCGGCCTGGACCGGCCCAGACTCGGCTCCATCGTCTTCGCCGACCCGGAGCGGCTCGCAGCGCTGAACGCGATCGTGCATCCCCTGGTGGGCGCCCGCTCCCGGGAGCTGGAGTCGGCCGCCGCCGAGGACGCCGTCGTCGTCCACGACGTCCCGCTCCTCGCGGAGAACGGCCTCGCGCCGCTCTACGACCTGGTCGTGGTCGTCGACGCGAGCCCCGAGACCCAGCTCGACCGGCTCGTCCGGCTGCGCGGCATGACCGAACAGGACGCACGCGCGCGTATGGCCGCCCAGGCGACGCGCGAGAAGCGCCTGGACATCGCGGACGTCGTGATCGACAACGACGTACCCCTCGACGAGCTGCACCGACGCGTACGGGAGGTGTGGGACGTGCTCGTGCGCCGGGCGCGTGCCTCCGGGACGTCCGAGGAATAGCGTCCCCCCGTCCGGGCGTTGAACCCTTCCAGTGAGGGAAGGACTTTGCCGTGCCCGAGACCAGCGGATCGACCGGACGTACTCCGGAGACGCATGTCATCGACTACCGCGCGGCCGAGCAGTTGCTCTCCGCGCGGGACCCGCGAGGCGCGGTGAAGCTGCTCGACTCCGTCATCGCCGCCCACCCGGAGAACACCGCGGCCCGGCTGCTGCGCGCGCGGGCCTTCTTCGCCGCCGCACAGCTGCGGCCGGCCGAGCTGGAGTTCACCATCGTCCTGGAGCGCGAACCGGACAACGCCTTCGCCCACTTCGCGCTCGCCCGCACCTACGAGCGGCAAGGACGTCCCGACCAGGCCAGGCGGCACTTCCGGCTGGCGGCCGCGCTGGACCCGAACCCCGAGTTCCTGAAGGCGGCGCGGTTCGACTCCTGAGCGCACGGCTCGCAGGGGCGGCTACCTCGGACGGTTCTCCGGCGGGCGGTACGGCGGGATGTCGGGGCCCGGCTGGTAGTGCGGGCCCTGCCGGATGTGCCGGAGGATGACCGTCGTGTCGACGGTGATCACCAGCCAGAGCACTCCGCAGGCGATCGCCCAGCCGGGGCGGCCCGCCAGCGCGAACGCGGCCGTGCCGAAGGTCGCCCAGACAAGCCCCCAGACGCTCAGCCAGAACCGCGCCCGCAGTGCACTGCGCGCTGTCGTCGGCTCACTGCCCGTACGCATCGGGATCACCACTCCTCCCCAGCAACGTACTCTTCGAAGCGGACGTCGACCAACGGGCCGAAGAGGGGGGACCACGTGCTTCCGGACGCCGACGAGCTGGCCGAGGTGCTGGTGGAACTCGCCGTACCGCACGAGGACGTGGGAGAACTCGTGCGGATGGGCCGACGGGTCATGGACGATCCGGAACTGCGGCGGTTCCTGGAGCACTCCGTCGACGAACTCGTCCGGGACATCGGCAGGGCCGACGACCCGGTCGTCCTGCCCGAACTCGACTGGCCGGCCGGCGCCCTGCAACGCTGCTTCCCCGCCTACGTCTTCGTGGCCGCGCTGCCCCACACGCGCGCGTACCACCGTGCACGCGGCATCCCGGAGGAGGTGTCCCGGCGCACCCTCGCCGACCTCGGGCGGAACATGGCCGTGCACCGCAGGCGCTACGGCAGGGCGGGCGTGCAGTCGCCGCGCTGGCTGACCCGGCACTCGCGGGGCGAGCTGTACCAGCTGGGCCGGCTCCAGTTCGAGCGGACGCGGTACGGGCGCTGGAACAGCCGGACACTGACCGCGGCCGGACTCGACCTCGCTCCCGGCACGCCCTGTCTGAGCCTGCACATCCCCGACTTCCTCGGACCGCTGTCACCGCGGGCCTGCGAGCGCTCGCTGGCCCTGGCCGCGGAGTTCTTCGCGCGGCACTTCCCCGAGGAGCCGTATCGCGCCGCGCTGTGTCATTCCTGGCTGCTCGACCCGCAGCTGAAGCAGTACCTGCCCGCGGACTCCAACATCGTGCGCTTCCAGGAGCGCTTCCGGATCGCCCCCCAGGACGTCGAGCCGGAGGACACCGAGCCGGTGCAGTTCGTGTTCGGGGACCCGCAGCTGTCGGTGGAGAGCCTGCCGCGGCGGACGGCGCTGGAACGGGCCGTCGGCGACCACCTGAGGTCCGGCGGGCACTGGTACATCGGGCACGGCTGGTTCCCCCTGTGACACGGCTGGTTTCCCCTGTCACTCGGACGGGTGAACCTGTGCGACGGGGGAACGGCCGTGCGGACACGGGCCGTTGGACGGGCATGGAGCTGAAGAGGCGAGCGGGACATCGGGGGACGGGACCCGGGGCGATCACCCCGGACGGATGCGCGGTGGAGCTCTACTCGCGGCTGCCCGTGGGGGCGGAGCCCGACATCATCGCCGCCGCGGTGCCGGCGGGCGCGCGCATCCTGGAGCTGGGCAGTGGCGTGGGGCGCATGACCGGTCCGCTGGTGGAGCGGGGGTTCACGGTCACCGCCGTGGACGAGTCCGCCGAGATGCTGGAGCGCGTGCGGGGGGCGCGCACGATATGCGGTCCGATCGAGGACCTCGACCTGGGCGAGAGGTTCGACGTGGTGCTGCTCGCGTCGTTCCTCGTGCACAACGCCGACCTGGAGGTGCGGCGCGGGATGCTGCGCGCCTGTGCCCGGCATGTGGCGGCGGGCGGCTGCGTGCTGATCCAGCGGGAGGGCGAGGACTACCACACGGATCTGCCGCGCGAGCGCGTCGATCCCAGTGGCTTCACCGTGCGGATCGTCTCCTCGGAGCCGGTGGCGCAGGGCGTCAACTCGGTGCACGCGGAGTACGAGTTCCCGGACGCCACCTGGACCCAGACCTTCCGGGTCCGTCCCCTGACGCGGGAGCGGTTCGAGGAGGCGCTCGGGGAGGCGGGGTTGAGAGCGGACCGGTATCTGACGGAGGACCGGACATGGGTGCGGGCGGTGCCGGTGGTGGTGACGGAGTGAGCTGAGGAGGCCCGGCGTCCGGCGGGAAAAAGGGCGTGCGGCGGCGATGAGTTCGGGTGCGGGTGCGGGTCTACCTCTGCGACAGCAGCACGGACCGCTTACCGCAGGAGACCCCGATGTCCGAGACCACCGCCCCCGTCACCCACGCCGCCGCTTCTGCCACCGCCCCCGTCGTCGCCGAGTCCTCGACGGCCCGTGGCCGCCGCGCCCGGATCGCCCTGCGCACCCTGCAGGTCGTGCTCGCTCTCTTCTACGTGATCGCCAGCGCGCTCCCCAAGCTGATCGCGCACCCCTCGGCCGCCGAGGGCTTCGACAGGATGGGCTGGGGCAGCGCCGGGATGTACACCATCGGTGTGCTCGAACTGGCCGGTGGGATCGCCCTGTTGATCCCGGTCCTGCAGTCGGTGGCGGCCGTGGCGCTGAGCGGGCTGATGGTGGGCGCCTTCGTCGTGCAGCTCACCTGCTTCGACGGGGAGAACGCGGCGACCCCGCTCATCCTGATCATCCCGCTCGCCCTGATCGCCTGGGCCCGGCGACGGCACAACGCGGACCTGCTGCGGCTGGTGCGACGACGGGCATGAGACAGCCCGCCCGGTCATCGCGCCGAGGCCGGTGCCCCGCCCTCGCGGGAGGTCACCGGCCTCAGCGTGATGACCGACGGGTTCCCGGACGGGGTGCCTGCTGCCGGTCCCTGTCCGGACGACGTGTCCTGCCCGAGCCCCCTGTCGGGTTCGCGTCGCCCGCGCCGTCAGGAGAGCCGGATCCGCGCGCGTCGCTCGGATCGCCCGCGTCGCTCGGGTCGCCCGCGCCGCCGGGACCGCTCGGCCCGGCGAAGCGGCCGCGGCGGCTGCCCTCCGCGAGGCCGCGCAGGCGTTCCAGCTCGCGGCGGTCGCGCTTGGTGGGGCGGCCGGCGCCGCGGTCACGGACACCGACGGGGGCGACGGCGGCACGGGGCGGCGGCGGGGGAGAGTTGTCGACGTAGCACTGGACGGCCACCGGCGCGCCGACCCGCTTGCGGATCAGACGCTTGACGATGACGATCCGCTCCCGGCCCTCCTGACGCACGCGCACCTCGTCGCCGACGCGCAGGGAATGGGCGGGCTTCACCCGCTCGCCGTTCACATGCACATGCCCGCCCCGGCAGGCGGCGGCTCCTGCGGAACGGGTCTTGACCAGGCGCACGGACCAGATCCAGCTGTCGGTGCGCACGGACTCGCCGGCCCCCGGCCCGGCGGCCTCGGCGGCGGCGACGGCGGCGGCGGTCTTCGGATCCGGCCCCTCGGGACTCGCGTCGGCCGTCGTGCCGGTCTGATCCGTCCCACCGGTCCGGTTGTCGTCCGCATGTTCCACAGCCATGGTTCCGACCTTAGTACCCGGGACCGCGCACCCCGGGCGGGTTTTCCGGGCGGTGCCCGCCGGCCCGGCCACCGCCGTCCTGGCGAGGTGCCCGTACCGTGGACCCGTGGACGCCTTGGCCGAACTGGACCGCCGTATCTCGGACTGTCGTGCCTGCCCGCGGTTGGTGGACTGGCGGGAGGAGGTCGCCCGCACCAAGCGGGCCGCGTTCGCCGACTGGACGTACTGGGGGCGGCCGGTGCCGGGCTTCGGGCCGGCGGACGCGCGGATGCTGATCGTCGGGCTGGCCCCGGCCGCGCACGGCGGGAACCGCACCGGGCGGATGTTCACCGGCGACCGTTCCGGGGACGTGCTGTACCAGGCGCTGTACGACATCGGTCTCGCCTCCCAGCCGACCGCCGTGACCGCGGACGACGGACTGGAGCTGTACGGCGTGCGGGTCACCTCACCCGTGCACTGCGCCCCGCCCGCCAACAAGCCCACCCCCGCGGAGCGCGACACCTGCCGGCCCTGGCTGGTCCAGGAGCTGCACCTGCTGCGGTCCACGCTCCGTACCGTCGTCGTGCTCGGCGCGTTCGGCTGGCAGGCCGCGCTGCCCGCCTTCGCGGAGGCCGGCTGGAGCGTGCCCCGGCCGCGGCCCGCCTTCGGGCACGGGGTGCGCGTCCCGCTCGACGGCCTCGAACTCTTCGGCTGCTTCCACGTCAGCCAGCGCAACACCTTCACCGGCAAGCTCACGCCCGGGATGCTGCGGGACGTACTGCGCACGGCGGCCGAGGCGGCGGGACTGCGGGACCGTACCGCCGAAATCGAGGCGACGAGGCCGCCGTACGACGGTTAGGGTCGCCGGATGCCCCTCTACCCGGAGATCGAGCCCTACGACCACGGCATGCTCGATGTCGGCGACGGCAACCGCGTGTACTGGGAGACCTGCGGGAATCCGGACGGCAAGCCGGCGGTGGTGCTGCACGGCGGGCCGGGGTCGGGGTGCACTCCGTGGGCGCGGCGGCTGTTCGATCCCGCGCTGTACCGGATCGTGCTGCTCGACCAGCGGGGCGCCGGGCGGTCGACCCCGCACGCGAGCGCGTACGGCACCGACATGAGCGTCAACACCATGCCGCATCTGATCGCGGACCTGGAGCTGCTGCGGCGGCACCTGGGGATCGGGCGGTGGCTGGTGTGGGGCATCTCGTTCGGGTCGGTGCTGGGGCTGCGGTACGCGCAGACGCATCCGGAGACCGTGACGGAGATCGTGCTGACGGGGGTCGCGACCGGGTCCGACGCCGAAGTCACCCTGCTCACACGGGGGTTGGGGAAGATCTTCCCCGAGGCCTTCGAACGGTTCGCCGGTGAGGTGCCGGTCGCCGAGCGGAACGGGAACCTCGCCGCCGCGTACCACCGGTTGCTGGAATCACCCGACGTGGAGGTCCGCGAGCGGGCGGCGCGGGCCTGGACGGACTGGGAGACGGCGACCATTCCCGCCCCGCCCGGGTCGGTCGAGCGCTTCGAGGACCCGGTGTTCCGCGCGGGCTTCGCCCGTACGGTCACCCACTACTGGGGCAACGGCCACTTCCTCGGCGAGGACGGCGTCGTCCTGCGTGACGCGCCCCGCTTGCGGGGCATTCCCGGCACCCTCGTCCAGGGCAGCCTCGACTTCGGCAACCTCCTCGGTACCGTCTGGCGGCTCCATCACGCCTGGCCCGGCAGCGAGTTGACGGTGATCGACGAAGCGGGGCACAGCCCCGGCACCCCCGGAACGGCCGAGGCGCTGGTACGGGCGACGGACAGGTACGCGCGCGCCCGGACCCGCTAGACCGGCTCGGCCGAGTCCCCGAACAACTGCCGTACCGTCGACGCGTAGTTGGTCCGTACGTGGGCCAGGGCGTGCGCGCGGGCGCGGTCCGGGTCGCCGGAGGCGATCGCCTCGTACAGGTCGCGGTGCTCGACGAGGAGTTGGGGCCATTCCTCGTTGCGCCGGGTCATCCAGCGCAGCCGTCCGGCGACCGGTTCCAGAGCCTCGACCAGCAGGCTGTTGCGGGCCATCGCCACGATGCTGTCGTGCAGACGGCTGTTGACGTCGGTGATGGTCTCCGCGTCGCCCGCCTCGGTCGCGGTCGCCGCGAGGTCCAGGAGCCGCTCCACCTCGGCGAGATCCTCCGGGGTCGCCCGGGCCGCGGCCAGACCGGCCGCGTAGACCTCCAACGCCTCGCGCAGCTCGAAGAGTTCCCTGACGTCGTTCGGGGTCAGCCGGCGTACGACCGTGCGGCGCGGGGTCTCGAAGTGGACGAAGCCCTCGGCGACCAGCGCGCGGATCGCCTCGCGTACCGGCACCCGGGAGACCCCGAAGCGGTCGGCGAGCTCCCGCTCGACCAGCCGGTCGCCCGGCCGCAGTCCGCCGGCGATGATCTCCTGCCGCAGGGTGGCCAGGACGCGCTCGCGGACGGCGCCGAGCGGCTCGATGTTCGTGGTGGAGCTCATGCAGCCATCTTCGCCGACGCCGGAGCTGTTTTACGAAGCGTTAACGGATGCGACATCGGTCGGAACTCTTGACGGCGGGACCATGTCGGCAGTTTGGTATACCAAAACTGGATGCCAGGCGGCCGCCATCCTCCTGTCCCCGTCCTTGGAGGCCCTGTGTCCCTCGCCGACAGTGCCGAAGTCACCGGTACGCCAGCGTTCGTCCCCGATCCCCGGCTCACCAACGAAGACCTCGCCCCCGCGGGCAAGCGCAACTGGAAGGTCTTCGACCTCTTCGCCATGTGGATGTCCGACGTCCACAACCTGGGCAACTACACCTTCGCGGCCGGTCTGCTGGTCCTCGGCATGAACGTCTGGCAGGTCTTCACCTCCCTGCTCGTCGGCTTCGTGCTCATCTACGTCGGCATGAACTGGATGGGGAGGATCGGCCAGCGCCACGGCGTGCCGTTCCCCGTGGTCAGCCGCATCAGCTTCGGTGTGTGGGGCGCCAACATCCCGGCCCTGATCCGGGCCGTGATCGCCATCATGTGGTACGGCATCCAGACCTACCTGGCCTCCGTCGCGGTCAACGTGATGCTGCTGGCCGCCTGGCCGGGCCTGGAGTCCTGGACCCACAGCTCCTTCCTCGGCCTCGACGCGCTCGGCTGGGTCTCCTTCGTCTCCCTCTGGCTCATCCAGGCGCTGATCATCAGCCAGGGCATGGAGTCGGTCCGCAAGTTCCAGGACTTCTGCGGCCCGGCGATCTGGCTGGTCATGATCGCCCTCGCGGTCTGGGTGCTGGCCAAGGCCGGCTGGAGCATCTCGCTCACCACCACCCCGCACCCGGTGTCGCTCGGCGAGCAGTGGCGGCAGTGGTTCGGCGCGATCGGCCTGATCCTCGCCACCTACGGCACGCTGATGCTCAACTTCTGCGACTTCTCCCGCTTCGCGCCGGACTACAGGACCGTCCGCCGCGGCAACTTCTGGGGCCTGCCCATCAACTCCACGGCCTTCGTGGTCGTCTCCGTGATCGTCACCGCGGGCTCGCTGGAGGTCTGGGGCCAGGCCATCACCGACCCGGCCGAGCTCGTCGCCAAGGTCGGCAACACCTGGGTGATGGTCCTGGGCGCGCTCACCTTCGCCATCGCCACCATGGGCGTCAACATCGTCGCCAACTTCGTCTCACCGGCCTACGACCTCGCCAACGTCTGGCCGCAGAAGATCACCTTCAAGGTCGGCGGCATGATCAGCACGGTCGCGGCCCTGGTCGTGACCCCGTGGAACCTCTTCTCCAACCCCACGGTCGTCAACTACTTCCTCGGCGGCCTCGGCGCCTTCCTCGGCCCGCTGTTCGGTGTGATCATGCTCGACTACTACTGGGTCAAGAAGGGCCGCGTCGACGTCGAGGAACTCTTCAGGGCCGAGCCCGGCTCCCGCTACCACTACCGCAAGGGCGTCAACCCCAAGGCCCTGTGGGCGTTCCTGCCGGCGGCCGGTGTCGCGGGTGTCCTCGCCCTGGTGAAGACCTTCAGCGACGTGGCCCCGTACTCCTGGTTCATCGGTACGGCCCTCGCGGCCGGCCTGTACGCGCTGCTGTGCCGCGGCGAGCGAGCGGCTCGTGCGGTCCCCGAGGCCGTGGAGGTCTGAGAAAGGTGCGGATCGTCGTCACCAACTGCAACACCACGCAGGAGATGACCGAGGAGATCGTACGAGGTGCCCGGGCCGCGGCAGGCCCGGGCACCACCGTGCTCGGACTCACCCCCGCGTGGGGCCCCGAGTCCGCGGAGGGCTGGCTCGACAGCTATCTCTCCGCGGCGGCCGTCATCGACCTGCTGCGCACCTACGAGGGTCCTTCCTACGACGCCGTCGTCATGGCCGGCTTCGGCGAGCACGGACGGGAGGGCGTCCGGGAGCTGGTGGACGTACCGGTCGTCGACATCACCGAGGCCGCCGCCCATCTGGCCTGTCTGCTCGGCCGGCGCTACGGGGTCGTCACCACGCTGGAGCGGTCGTGCGGGCAGATCGAGGACAGCCTGGAGCTGGCCGGGGTGGGGCGCAACTGTGCCGCCGTCGTCGGGACCGGACTCGGAGTCCTCGACCTGGGCGACGCCGACCGCACGCAGGCCGCGTTCCTGACGGCCGCCGAGCGGGTGCGCGAGGCGGGTGCCGAGGTGCTGGTGCTGGGGTGCGCCGGGATGACCGGGCTGCAGCGGACCGTGGGGGAGAAGCTGGGGCTTCCCGTGGTCGACGGGGTGGGCGCGGCCGTGAAGCTGGCGGAGTCGCTGGTGGGGCTGGGCCTGAACACCAGCAGGGCGGGCGGTTGGACGAGGCCGGTGCCGAAGAGGCGGGCGTGGGGAGCGGGACCGGGCTGATCGCGTCAGGGCCGCCAGACGTACCGCACGTCGGGCTCCCGCTCCTCGTTGCCGCTGCCGTCGGTGCGTTCGGCCTCGACGAAGCCGTGACGCTCGTAGAAGCGGTGGGCCGGTGCGTTGACCTGGAAGGTCCACAGGCTCAGTCCCCGCGGACTGCGTTCCTTGGCGAGCGCGACGAACCGGTCGCCGATGCCCCGCCCCCGCCAGTCCGGGTCGAGGTACAGCTGGGACAGCAGGTCGTCGGCGAGGACCATCAGCCCGACGATCGCGCCGCTCGCGGAGTCCTCGGCGACCCACGTCTCCCGCAGGGGCACGACGACGTCCCGGATGTAGCCGCGCACCTCGTCGTCGGACCGTGGCCGCACCACCGTCGGCAACGCGGCGGCGAAGGAGCGCAGGTACACGTCGGCCGTGGCGGAGGCGTCGGGAGCGGCGGCCCGGCGGATGACGACCGAGCTCACCGCGCCGGCACCTCCGGCACCACGGCCGTCGCCGTGATCTCCACCAGCTGGCCCGTGTACCCGAGGCAGGCGACCCCGATCAGCGTCGACGCATGCGGGCCGGTGCTCAGCCCGGACGCCTCGACGACCTCCCACACGGTGGACAGCACCGCGGGCTCACTGCTCACGACATGCACATCGGTCGCCAGCACGTGCTCCAAGTCGCTGCCGACGGCGTGCAGTTGCTCCCGGAGATTCGCGATCACCTGCTCGGCCTGCCGCGCGGGATCCCCTTCCCCGACGAGATTCCCCTCGGCGTCCAGCGGAACGGACCCGGCGAGGAACGCGAGCTTCGTGCCGGCCTCGACGACCGAGGCGTGGGAGTAGGTCGGCGGCGGGAAGAGGCCCGGGGCGGTGACGCGCTGGATCACGTGGACTCCTGTGGCGGACGGCGGACAGCCTTTCGATCATCGTGGGCGGCGGGACAGGTCCGCACCTGAATTTCCGGGCCCGCCCCCTGCCGTCGTGACTTCGAGAGGCGACGGCAAAATCCGTGGAGCGGGGCACGCGGGGCTCCGTACGCTGCGCCCCATGTGTCCCGAACTCTCCGACGCCGACTTCCTCGACACCACCGCGGACCGCCTCGCCGCTCTCCCCGCCGTGCGGGCCGTGGCGCTCGGCGGCTCCCGTGCCCAGGGCACCGAACGGCCGGACAGCGACTGGGACCTGGCGGTCTACTACCGCGGCGCCTTCGACCCCGCCGACCTGCGTGCCGTCGGCTGGCCGGGCGAGGTGTCCGAGATCGGCGGCTGGGGCGGCGGGGTGTTCAACGGCGGCGCGTGGCTGACGATCGACGGGCGCCGGGTGGACGTGCACTACCGGGACCTCGACGTGGTGGAACGGGAGACGGCGGAGGCGGCAAAGGGGCGCTTCCGGGTGGAGCCGTTGCTGTTCCATCTCGCGGGCATCCCCACCTACCTGCTCGTGGCCGAGCTCGCCGTCAACCGGGTCCTCAGGGGCACTCTGCCCCGCCCAGCGGCCTACCCGGCCCGGCTCCGCGCCTCCGCGGCCACCCGCTGGCGCGACACCGCCCACCTCACCCTCGCCTACACCGAGGCGCATCACGCCCCGGCCGGCCGTCTCACCGAGACCGCCGGCGCCCTCGCCACGGCCGCCGTGCAGATGGGCCACTCGGTGCTGGCGGCGCGGGGGGAGTGGGTGACGAACGAGAAGCGGCTGCTGGAGCGGGCCGGGCTGCGGGACGCCGACCGGGTCGTCCAGTCCCTGGCGGCCTCGCCCGACTCGGCCGTCCGCGCGGTCGAGGAGATGCGGGAGCTGTTCGACAGGGTCGGCTGAGCGGTCCCCGGACCTCGGCCGGGTTGCGTTCATAAAGAACGTGGCTTTTGCATGCATCTTCACGTGCGGGTAACACAAGCGTTCCGACCCGTCCTTGAACGGGATTTACCGTGGACACCACAGCCCAGCGCCCGGCCACCGTCGCCCGGAGGCACACCCCCGCCTCGACCAGACGACAGGAGCCCCGTGTCACTCGCCCCACCGCCCTGGCTCGCTCACGCCCTCCGTGCCCAGCGGGGGCCGATCCCCTGGAACGCGGTCGCGCGGGGAGCCCTGTCCGCCGGGCCCCTCCTGCTCGCCGCCGTGCTCGCCGAGCAGACCTCCCTCGGTGTCGTCGCCGCCATCGCCGCCATGCTGGCCGGGATCAACGACCGGCCCGGCAGCCGCCGGGTCTCCGTGCGGAGGATCGGGGTGCCCGCCCTCGCGGGCGCGGTCGGAATGGTCGTCGGGACGTACGCGGGGGAGTACGTGGGGGCCGTGACCCTCACCGTCCTGCTCACCCTGGTCGGACTGCTCGCCGGGGGCGTCAGCGCCGTCGGGCCCGTCGCCTCCGCGGCCGGCACCCAACTGCTCGTCGCCTCGGCGATCGGGGCGGGCATGCCGTTGCCGGAGGAAGGGTGGCTGCGGGCCGTCGCCTATCTCGGCGGGGCCTGCTGGCTGCTCGCGCTGCGGCTCGTGCTGCCCACCCCCGGCGCCCTCACCGGGGACTTCCGGTTCGACGGCGAGCGGGAGGCCGTCGCCGAGGTGTACGACGCCGTCGCCGGCCTGCTCGACGCCGTGGGCACCGAACACGCCACCGCCCGCCGCGTCGCGCTCACCGCCGCTCTCGACCACGCGCAGGACGCGCTCACCGGGCCCCGGCTGCGGCGGTACGCCAGCTCGGCCGCCGAGCGGCGGCTGCACGCGCAGTACGCGGCCGCGCTGCCGCTCGCCGAGGCGGCCACCGCGCTCGCCTGGGCCGGGGAAGCGGTGCCCGGACGCGCCTCCGCGGGGCCCCGGCGGCTCGCCACCGCCGTACGGGAGAACACGCACACCGGGCCGCTGCCCGCGCCCCACCGGTCCGGGCCCGCGCTGCGGGCGCTCGACGACGCGCTGCTGCGGGCCGCAGAGGCGTTCGACCGCGGGCGCGGCGGGGATCTGCACACGCGCCGGCGCACCGTCCGGGACCTGCTGCGGTCGGTCTTCGGGGCCGGCGGGCGGGAGTACGGACTGCGGGTCGCCCTCTGCTTCGGGGCCAGTGTCGCCGTGGCCCAGGCCCTGCACCACTCCCACTGGTACGGGGAGCACGCGCACTGGTACTGGCTGCCCGCCACGGCCGTCTTCCTCGTCAAGCCGGACCTCGGACCGCTCGCTTCCCGGGTGCTGTGCCGGGCCGCCGGGACCGTCCTGGGCGCTCTGGTCTTCGCCGGGTTCGCGCTCGTGCTGCCGCGGCCCGAGGGACTCATCGCGCTCGTCGCCGTCAGCGGGGCCCTCATTCCCGTGGCCACCCGGCACTTCGCCGCGCAGACCGCCGTCGTCACGGTCCTCGTCCTGGCGCTCGTGATGGTCGGCGGCGAGCCCCAGGCCTCCGCCGGCCGCATCACCGAGACCCTGCTCGCCTGCGCCATCGTGCTGGTCGTGGGGCATCTGCCGATGCCGGGGCAGCGGGGCGGGGGAGTGCGCTCCCGGCTGGCCGCGGCGGGCGGGGCCGCGGAGGCGTACCTCGCGCACGTTCTGCGGGAGACCGAGCGGCCCGTCCGGCGAGGCAACGGGTCCGCCCTGCGGGACACGTTCACCGAGGACGGCCGCGCCCTGCGCTGGACCCTGCGCCGCGAGGCGTACCGCGCGCTCGCCGAGGCCCGTACCGCCATCGCGCTCGCCGCCGCCGAACTGCCCGCGCTCGCCCGGCACTCGGAGGGCGCCGACGAGATCGTCGCCGTGCTGGAGCGGATCGTCGACACGACCACCGCGTGCGCCGTCCACCTCGACGACTCCGGGCGGCTCGGCTCCGAACAGGTCCACCGGCTCAGCGAACTCCTCGGCGAACTGGGCCGGCTCGACGAGGGACGGGTGCGCGTGGGCCTGCGGCTGCCCGAAGTCCCGCTCGCGGGTCAGGAGTCACGGCGGGACGTCACGGCCTGACATTACGGCCGGACGTCACCTCCGGGGCTCACACCCGTACCCACACCGGGGCGTGGTCCGACCCGGGTGTTCCCACCCGCTTCCTCGGATCCTCGCCCACCGACGGCAGTACGAGGGCGTCGTCCCGGTGTTCGGGCAGCCCCGTCCCCGCCTCCGCGATGCGCTTGGCCAGACGGTGGCTCAGCAGGACGTGGTCGATCAGTTCGGCGCGTCCGAAGCTGACGCGGGAGAAGCGGCGCTCCTCGGGTATGCACGGGGCGATGTCCCACAGCCGGAACGGATCGCCCAGGTCGGACTTGTGGAACGCGCGCGGTTTGTCGAGCTCGGAGCCGGGCGGGCCGAGCAGGATCTGCGTGGTGGCGGCGTTCACCACGTCGTTCATGTCGCCGAGGACGATCACGTCCCGTTCGGTCCCGGCCCCTTCGAGCAGGAAGTCCGCGACGGCACGCAGGGTCGTCGCCTCGGCCGCCCGCCGGTAGAGGGCGTAGGCGCCGAAGCGGGCCCGTTCGGCCTCGTCGTGCGGCTGGAAGCGGCTCTTGCCCTCGGCTGCCGGATACGACAGCAGCTTCGACTTGAGATGGGCGACCGCCACCTGGAGCACGCCGTCCCCGGTGTCCGTCTCCACCGCGAGGAAACCACGGCTGGTCTCGTGGTCGTGCGGGTCGGGCTCGGTGCCGTCGTCGCCCTGCACGGGCCGCAGCCCCTTCGCGAACACATGGGTGTCCCGCCGGATCCGCAGCGGTGTACGGCTCAGGACGCCGACCCGGATACCCCTGCGGTCCGCGTACCGGGAGAGCGCTGTGTGCCACTGCCCGCCGGCGGCCTTGGCCAGATCGGCGAGCGCCTCCTCCTGCCTGACCTCCTGCACTCCCAGCAGCGCCGGGTCGAGCGCGGTGATCACGGAGGCGAGGGCCTCCACCTTCGCCTCGTACTCGGCCTCCGTCGCCGGAGCGCCGTCGCCGCTGCGCGGCAGCATCAGATTCTCCAGATTCCAGGTGCCGACGAGCATGCCGGACCCCTTCCGAAAGGCGTACGACGAGCGGTGGTCAGGCCAGGGTGCCCGCGCCGGCGCCGCCGCGACAGAGCGGCGACAGGATGCGCGGTCCACCCCCTGCGAGGGCACGACCGCGTCGTACGGTGCCTGTATGACGCCTTCTCCCGCAGGTCTCATCATCTCCCCGTGCACGGTGCTCACGCACGACGATCAAGAGCGGGTCGGGTTCGCGCAGGACGCGGCGATCGTCGTACGGGACGGTGTCGTCGAGTCGGTGACGAGCAGCGCGCGGGCCGAGGGGATGCCGGCCGTGGAGCGGATCGACGCGCGCGGGCAGATCGCCCTTCCCGGGCTCGTCAACTGCCACACCCACGCGCCCATGGTCGCCCTGCGCGGGATCGCCGAGGACCTGCCGACCGAGGAGTGGTTCAACGACGTCGTCTGGCCGATCGAGTCCAACCTCACGGAGACGGACGTGGCGTTGGGGGCGCGGCTGGCCTGCGCCGAGATGATCCGGGGCGGGGTCACCTGCTTCGCCGACCACTACTTCGCGATGGACGCCGTCGCCGCCGTGGTCGAGGAGTGCGGCATCCGCGCCCACCTCGGTCAGGCGTACTTCTCCTCCCAGGGGCCCCAAGGGCGGGAGGAGTCACTGGAGTTCGCGTTACGACACCGGGGCGGTGCCGGTGGCCGCATCACCACCGCCCTCGCCCCGCACGCGCCCTACACGGTCGACGAGACCGACCTCGCCGCGACCGCCTCGCTGGCCCGGGAGCACGGCCTGCCCGTCCACCTCCACGCCTCCGAGAACCGCGACCAGGCCGAGGCGAGTCTCGCCCGGCACGGAGTCACGCCCATCGAGGTGCTGCGACGCACCGGGATCCTCGACACGGACGTCCTGATCGCGCACGGCAGCGGCATCCTCGACCGCGATCTGCCGCTCCTCGCGGGTGCCCGTGGCCGTACGGCCGTTGCGACCGCGCCCCGCGGCTACCTCAAGTTCGCCTGGCCCACCACCACGCCGGTCCGGGCCCTGCACGAGCTCGGCATCCCCGTGGGACTCGCCACGGACGGTGCCGCGTCCAACAACTCCCTGGACGTATGGGAGTCGATGGCGCTCACCGCACTGATCCAGAAGTCCACCACCGGCGACCCCCGATGGCTGACGTCCCGACAGGCACTGCACCACGCGAGCCTCCAGAGCGCCCGCGCGGTCGGACTCGGTGACGTAGTCGGCAGCATCGCGCCCGGCCGCCGCGCCGACATCGTCCTGGTCGACCTGACCGGCCCGCACACCCAGCCCGTCCACGACCTCGCCGCGACCCTCGTGCACAGCGCCCGCTCCTCCGACGTCCGTACGACGATCGTCGACGGCCGGGTGCTGATGCGGGACCGGGAGCTGCTGACCATCGATGTGGGCGCCGTCGTAGGGGAGTTGGAGGAGCGCATGCCGGCCCTGCTGGCCCGCGGTCACGGCCGGCGCATCCAGCACTACGACACCTGACCCCGGCCCACCGACGACAGCGCCCCCGCCCCGCGGAAGAAATCTCCCGCGCCACCGATGAGTTCCGTCCCTCCCCGCGGTCACCACTTCGGACGGACCGCTGTACAGGAGGGACCCCATGGCGCTTCCGGAGATCGTCTCGCGGGACGAATGGCGCGCGGCGCGCGAGGAACTGCTGGTCAGGGAGAAGGCGGCCACGCGTGCTCGGGACGCCCTCAACGCCGAGCGGCGCAGACTGCCCATGGTCGAGATCGAGGAGGAGTACGTCTTCGAGGGCGGCGACGGCAAGGCCACCCTGCTCGACCTCTTCGAGGGGCGCGGCCAGCTCGTCGTCTACCACTTCATGTTCGCCCCGGAGTGGGACGCCGGCTGCCGCAGCTGCTCCGCATTCCTGGACCAGATAGGGCATTTGGCCCATCTGAGGGCACGTGGGACGACGTTCGCCGCCGTGTCGAGGGCGCCGTACACGAAGATCCTGCCGTTCAAGGCACGGATGGGATGGACCGTGCCCTGGTACTCGTCGAACGGCGGCGACTTCAACCACGACTTCGAGGCCACCCTGGACATCGAGGGCGAGCCGGCCGACCGGCCCGGCATCAGCTGCTTCCTGCGCGACCGCGACCGGGTCTTCCACACCTACTCGACCTTCGCCCGCGGCCTCGACGGACTCGGCTCGACCACCAGCCTCCTCGATCTCACCGCGCTGGGCCGGCAGGAGGAGTGGGAGGAACCCAAGGGGCGTGCGTCGGCTCTTGGGGCACCTGCGGGCAGTGTGCGCATCAGGTATCACGATGAGTACGAGGACTGACACACAAAGCGACGGAAGTGATCGTTGAGTAATCGGAATCTCACGCTTCGCGCTGAACCCGTGTCAACTACGTCTCAGTACGGCAACTCACCGAGGCTTTCGGGGCCCGGAAGGCGTTAACTCCTACAAGCGCTCCTACGGATGAGCGCACGCTTTCTGGAGGTGCAGGGTGGTGAACGGGCGAACAGTGCTCGAACGCTTTCCCGCTGGCGGGCCGCGTGGATCGTGGCCGGCGGAGGAGTTCGCGCAGGCGAGGCGTCTTGAGGGACTGCCGGCGGAGGTCGTCATGGACCTCGCGTCCGACACGTTCCTGGTGATCGTCCGCAGTGGAGAGTCCGCGGCTGACGCGCTCGCTTGAGGTCAGCCCGCCTCCTCGGCGGGCACGTTTGCCGTGAACTGCTCGGCCTGGAGCGAGTACAGCTCCGCGTAGACACCACCGGAGGCCAGGAGCTCCTCGGGCGTGCCCGACTCCACGAGCCGGCCCTGTTCCAGGACGTGCACCAGATCCGCGTGGCGTACGGACGCCAGCCGGTGGGTGATCAGGATGACCGTCTGGCCGGTGCCGGCCAGGGCGCGGATCTTCTCGAAGACCTCCAGCTCGGCCCGGGCGTCCAGGGCTGCCGTCGGCTCGTCCACGATCAGGATGTGGCCGCGCCGGTAGGCGGCCCGGGCGATCCCGAGCCGCTGCCACTGGCCGCCCGACAGCTCGTGCCCGCCGCTGAAGTTCCTGGCCAGCAGGGTGTCCAGGCCGCGGGGCAGATCGGCCAGCACGTCCCCGGCCCCGGCCTGCGCGACCGCGCCGGACACCCGTTCGTCGGTCAGCGGGGCCGACGAACGGCCCACCGCCACGTTGACGCGGGCGGTGAACGGCCAGCGCTTGAAGTCCTGGGCGACCATCGCGACCCGTTCGGCGAGCAGTCGCCGGTCCGCGTGGGCCGCGTCCACGCCGTCCCACAGGATGCGGCCCCGGTCGGGGGCGTACAGGCCCGCGAGCAGCTTCACCAGGGTGGTCTTGCCGGAGCCGTTCTCCCCGACCAGCGCGACGATCTTGCCGAGCGGCAAGGTGAGCGTGACGTCGTCGAGCGCGGGGCGGGTCGTGTCACCCGGGTAGGCGAACGTGACGTTCTCGAAGCGGATCTCGCGCGGATCGTCCGGCAGCGCCGTCCCGCCCGCCGGGATCGCCCACCGGGCGGCCTCCTCGTACAGCCGCTGGAGGTCGCCGACGAACAGGGCCTCCTCGTGCAGCGCGTTCATCTCGACGACCAGGGTGTTCAGGCTCTGTGAGCCGGTGCGCACGGCGATCACGGCCGTCCCTGCCACCGACAGCGCCATCGCGCCCCCCAGCAGCAGCCCGCCGAGTGTCGCGTACGTCGCCACGGTCGCCAGGCCCGTCCAGGCCGCCGCGATCAGCCCGGTGCGGGCGGCCAGCCGGGCCAGCCGTGCCTGTTCCGCCTCCGCCGTCTCCGCCATGGCGCGGTAGTGCCTGAGCAGGAACGGGCCCACCCCGTGGACCCGGATCTCCGGCGCCGACTCCGGTTCGATCAGCAGGGCGCCGAGCAGCCGGCCGGCCCGTACGTGCTGCACCCAGGTGTGGAAGGACTCGTACTGGCGGCGCGCGATCGTCAGTGAGCCCCAGCCGCTCGGGATCGTCATCGTGACCAGCAGCGGCAGCAGCGCGGGGTGCAGCACGGTCAGCACGCCCGCCGCCGCGACCAGCGAGATCATCGCGTTCACCACACGGGTCGCGAAGGAGATCATCCGGCGGGCCGAGGTGGCGCCGTACTGCGCGGTGTCCAGCAGCTTGTGGAAGGCGTGGTCCTCGATCGCGGCCAGCTCCACGGTGGCCGCCCGCTCCAGGTACCGCTCGGTCGCCACCCGCTCGACCTTGGGTTCGAGCCGTCCCGTGGCGTACGTGGACGCCGCCCGCAGCAGCGCGCCCACCAGCATGACGGCGGCCATCGTCACCAGCGCGGGCACGGCACCCCGCAGCCGGTCCTCCAGCGCGCCCCCGCCGATCAGCCGGCCCAGCACACTGTTGACGGCGAGCAGGCTCACGGCCTGGGTGAGCCCCCGGCCCACCTCGGCGACCAGCACGATCCGCGCGGCCTGCGGATCGGCCTGCCAGGCCAGCCGGAAACTCCCCGACAGCAGCGACGGCAACCGCCCCACCATGGCCCGGAACCCCAGCTCCAGAAACGCGTCGGAGTGCGAGTTCCACCCGGCGTCGTACCGCAGCGGCCCCCCGAAGAGCAGCCGCTCCGACTCGGAGACTCCGGGTTGCTCGGCGTCCGGCCGTTTCCCCACCGTGGACCTCCCCCGATCGCTGGACGGGGGCCACTATGACGGGACGGACCGGGCAGGGGCAGGGCGCAGAGAAAATCCCGCACTGCACGCGGGCGCACACCGTCTGAACGCGGGGGACACCGGTCTGTTCGGGGGCGCGGGGAACTGTGCGACGAGCCCCACCGGGCCCGCACTCGCGATACGGCCGAACCCGCGGCACACAGGGGCGCGGGGAACTGCGCGACGAGCCCCCACGGACCCGCACCCCCGAGACGGCCTAACCCGCAGCGCTTGGGGGCGCGGGGAACTGCGCGACCAGCCCCCACGGACCCGCACTCGCGAAACCGCCTGCCCGGCAGATCCCAGGGGCGCGGCCCGCCCGCACGGACCCGCACCCCCGAGACGGCCTAACCGGCGGAGCTGACCGGTCGGGACCAGGTCGGTGTCGTTCCCGTCAACCGGCACAAGGTCAGATACAGCGGTATCGGCGGTGTGTAAGGCAAGGTCCCCTCACCCCGGCGCACGAGGGACGGCACCACCGGGGCGTCCGGAACAACCGCCCCGGTGGCGTACTGGGCGGGCGCGGGCCACTCGAGCGCGTAGTCGGAGTCGGCGGGAACGAGCCACCACCAGTGGGTGCCGTCGGCGTACACGCACCCGACCCGCGGCAACCGGGACACCAGCTGCTCGCTCAGCAGCGCCGGCACCCCCACCGCGTCGCAGCCCAGTGGGACCGTCATCCCCTCCGGGACGGCCAGCCTGTGCGCCGCCGCAGGTGTCCGCAGCCCACGACCGAGGCGGACCAGCGTGTCCAGGGTCAGTACCTGGCCGCCCGGCCCGCTCCTCACGCCCATGCGCCCGCGCCTCCCGCTCCGTGCTCGCGCGCTCCGCCCTCGGGCACCGCCCTGTGATGCTCCGCGGGCTCGTCCCCCTGCCCCGGCTCCCCGGCGGGAACCGGCTTCGGGCGGGCCCCCCAGCCCAGGTCGTTGCGCGGTCCGGCGTCCTCGCGCGGCTCGTCCGCCTTGCGCGGCAGCTCCGCCCAGACCAGCAGACCGGGCCCGTGCTCGTGCGCGCCCCACGCGTGACAGAGGGAGTCGACGAGGAGCAGTCCCCTCCCGTGCTCCTCTTCGCCGCGCTGCGGGGACGGATGGGGTTCACCCGGCGCGCAGCCCTCGTCACGGACGGCTATCCGCACCAGGTCGTCGTTGTCGTGCAGCTCGCAGACCACACGGCTGCTCGCGGTGTGCACGATGGCATTGGTCACCAGCTCGGAGACCACCAGGGCGGCCGAGTCGCAGGTGTCCTCACAGACCGACCAGTGAGTGAGTCGCGCCCTCGTCAGGCGTCTGGCCTGCGCGGGAGAACCCGGATGCGCGGCCAGCTCGAAACGGAACCGGCGCCGGGCAACGGACCCTGAGAGGTCTGTTCCCGCGGCGGCACCGAGACCCTGGGGGTGATCTTCGGCGGCGTCTGTTCCTAAGGACGGGGACGGAATCACGCTTGCCACTATCGCCCCGTCGTGAACACTTGGCAAGTGTCACTCTGAAAAATGCAGAGTGCTGTGTGACGCGGTGAGAGGCCGTGGCACACTGCATCGCAACAGCATCACGAGCGGCGCCAGTTGGGATCACCGTAGATCCGTACGCAGCGGTATTCGTATCCGTACAGATCTTCGAATCAGGTCTTCGAATGGCGCCGCTGGCCTGTCAGCATGCTGGTGGCTGTGCGCCCGTACATGACTTCGTGGAGGTGGAGCGTGAGCGAACCGCGGTCCGCGCCGACGGTCGGCCAGGTCGTCCTCGGTCGGCGCCTGCTGGACCTGCGGGAGCGCGCCGGGCTCAAGCGCGAGGAGGCCGCCCGCATCCTCCGCGTCGCCCCCGCCACCGTCCGCCGCATGGAGATGGCCGAGGTCGGGCTCAAGATCCCCTACCTCCAGCTCCTGCTGAAGGCCTACGGAGTCTCCGACCAGGAGGCCGAGGACTTCGTCCAGCTCGCCGAGGACGCCAACCGTCCCGGCTGGTGGCAGCGCTTCCACGACGTGCTGCCCGGCTGGTTCTCGATGCACGTCAGCCTGGAGGGCGCGGCAGCGCTCATCCGCGAGTACGAGCCGCACTTCGTGCCCGGCCTGCTCCAGACCGAGGACTACGCGCGTGGCGTCCTGCGCTCGGGCGCCATCGGCCAGACCAGCCCCGAGGACATCGAACGCCATGTGGCCCTGCGCATGGAACGCCAGGGACTGCTCACCCGTCAGGACGCGCCCCGGCTGTGGGTGGTCATGGACGAGACCGTGCTGCGCCGCCCCGTGGGCGGCCCGGAGGTGATGCGTGCGCAGATCGACAAACTGCTCGAGGCGACGAAGCTGCCCAACGTGACGCTCCAGGTCGCCCCGTTCGCCAGCGGGCCGCACCCCGGGACGTACGGGCCCTTCGTGCTCTTCCGATTCGCCGTGCCCGAACTTCCGGACATGGTCTACAGCGAGTACCTGACCGGCGCGATCTATCTGGACGCGCGCATCGAGGTGGCGACCCACCTCGAGGTCATGGACCGCATGGCGGCGCAGGCCGCTACGGCACATCGCACGAAGGAGATCCTGCGGGATCTCCGCAAGGAGCTGTGAATGAACCGCATCAAGCCCCGTCCGTCCGTCTACAACGGCATGCCGGCCCGGGAACTGGGGAGCGAAGGCTGGCACAAGCCGTGGAGCGGCGGCAACGGAGGCAACTGCCTGGAGGCGATGAAGCTCGCCGACGGCCGGATCGCCGTGCGCCAGTCCACCGACCCGGACGGGCCGGCGCTGATCTACACCACCGACGAGATGACCGCCTTCATCGAGGGCGCGAAGGCGGGGGTGGCCGACTTCCTGCTCTCCTGACCCACGTGCTCAGTTGATGGGTAAGCACCTCATGGTTGAGATCGACACCACCGAGCCCCACCCCCCGCGGATGTAGAGGCACCGCGCCCCCACCGGCTCGCCCGTGCCGGCGTCCTCGTCCTGGACGCCGGCACCGGCATGTCCGGGTGCAGTGATCTCCCGCATGCCGTCGATGTCCTGCGACACCCGCGCCCGCGTCCTACGACACCCGCGTCCCGCCCGATGGCAGCGCCCCGCACAGCGCCTCCAGCGCCGCTCCGTACGCGTGCTCGGACGGTGTCGCGTACCCGACGACCAGACCGTCGTGGGCCGGCATGTCCGTGTCCGGGTGGCGGTACTCCGCGAGCCCGTCCAGGGCGACCCCTCGCCCCAGCGCGGCCTCGACGGCGGAGCCCTCGGTGCCCGGCGGCAGCCGCAGCACCGCGTGCAGCCCCGCCGCGATCCCGCTCACCTCGATGTGCGGCGCCCGCTCGGCCAGCGCGGCCACGAGCCGGTCCCGGCGGCCCCGGTAGCGCTGTCGCATCCGCCGTACGTGACGGTCGTAGGCCCCGGAGGAGATCAGGTCGGCGAGGGCCAGCTGGTCGAGCACGCTCGCCCAGGCCTCCCGTTCGCCCTTGGCCGCCAGCACGTCGCCGACGTACCGCTCGGGCAGCACCATCCATCCCAGCCGCACCGCGGGGGACAGGCTCTTGCTGACCGAGCCGATGAGGATCACCCGCTCGGGGTCGAGGCTCTGCACGGCGCCGACGGGCTTGCGGTCGTAGCGGAACTCCCCGTCGTAGTCGTCCTCCAGGACCACCGTGCCGCGCGCGCGTGCCCAGTCGACGACCGCGGCCCGCCGCTCGGCGTGCAGCGGACCGCCGGTGGGGAACTGGTGCGCCGGCGTGAGCAGTACGGCCCGCTCGCGGGCCAACCGCTCCACGTGTGCGCCGTGCTCGTCGAGGGCGAGCGGCACGGTCCGTACGCCCTCGGCCGCGAGCAGTTCCCGATGGAAGGGCAGTCCGTACGCCTCGACGGCAAGGGGGCCGCGCAGGACCCCTCCGCCCCCGAAGAGCAGACGCAGGGCGTGTGCGAAGCCCGAGCAGACGACGATCCGGTTCGGCTCCGTCCGCACGCCACGCACGCGTGCGAGGTACGCGGCGAGGGCCGCTCTCAGCTCCGGGCGTCCGGCGGGGTCGCCGGGGCCGAAGACGTCGTTGGGGGCCTGGTGCAGGGCCCGGCGGTAGGAGGCGAGCCAGGCGGACCGGGGGAAGGCGGAGACGTCGGGCGTGCCCTGGCGCAGGTCGTGCCGGGTGGGCCGGAGCCCCGCCTCGCGGGGTCCACGCGCGCGCGGACACGCCCCGGGCGCCTGTGGAGCTACGGCGGCAGGGAGCGCCGGGGTCTCTCTCGCGGCGGGGCGGAGGGGCAGGGTTCGTTCGGCGACGCGGGTGCCGGAGCCCTGGCGCGCGGTGAGCCAGCCCTCGGCGACGAGTTCGGCGTAGGCGTCGGCCACCGTGTTGCGGGCGACCCCGAGGTCGGCGGCGAGCGAGCGGTACGGCGGCAGCCGGGTGCCCGGGGCGAGCCGCCCGCTGCGCACGGCGTCACGCAGCGCCGCGATCAGCGCGGCCCGTCTGCCGCCCGGACCGGAGAGCTCCAGGTGCAGGTCGGAGCCGATCCGCTCCGCGTGATTGACCCACGATTCCGCCACGGAAGTGCACCCTACAGCCGGTCTTTCCGGTCCGTAGGTTGTTCCTATGACGACGACGAACCCGCACGCGACAGGTACGGCCCGACTGAACCTCGCCAAGGCCGCCCCGAAGGTGTTCCGGGCCCTGATCGGCTTCGACTCGGCCGCCCGCGAGGGCCTCGACCCCACCCTCGTCGAACTGATCCAGATCCGCGCCTCCCACCTCAACCACTGCGCGTACTGCCTCCACATGCACACCAACGACGCCCGCAAGGCAGGCGAGACGGAGGACCGCCTCCACATGGTCCCGGTCTGGCGGGAGGCCCGCCATTTCTTCACGGAGCGGGAACAGGCGGCCCTCGCCCTCACGGAGGCGGTGACGCTGGTGGCCGACGGGGGAGTCCCCGACCAGGTCTACGCGCAGGCCGCGGCCTGTTTCGAGGAACAGGAACTGGCCCACGTACTGTCCCTCATCCTCACGATTAACACCTGGAACCGGGTGGCCCTGGCGACGGCGAAGGTGGCCGGGACGGACGAGCGGGGGTGAGGGGGACGGGGTGAGGGGGCGGTGGTGGGGGAGTGGCCGGGTGCTGGGTGCTGGGTGCTGGGTGCTGGGTGCTGGGTGCCGGGTGCCGGGTGCCGGTGGACGAAGGCGGTGGCCCCAGCAGTCTTGGGTGCCGGGAGTCTCAGGGCCCGGAGGCTTCGACCCGGCCTACGCCGTCATCGGCCGGTCGTACGGCCCGATCGGCGCCGGCAGTTGCGAACTGCCCGTCAGATACCGGTCGACCGCCGCCGCGACCGCCCGCCCCTCGGCGATCGCCCACACGATCAACGACTGCCCGCGAGCGGCATCCCCCGCGGCGAACACCCCCGGCACGTTCGTGCCGAACCCGGCGTCGCGCGCCACCGTCCCCCGCGGCTCCATCTCCAGGCCCAGCTGCTCCACCAGGCCGTCCCCGCGATCCGGCCCGGAGAACCCGAGCGCCAGCAGCACGAGGTCGGCGGGGAGCGTCCGTTCCGTGCCCGCCACCGGTCGCCGCGCCGCGTCCACCTCGACGAGGTGCAGTGACCGCACATGCCCGTGCTCGTCGCCGGTGAAGCGCAGCGTGGAGGCCGCGAACAGCCGCGCGTCCGCGTCGGCCGCGGGCGCCGTCACCAGGTCGCGGGCCTCCTCGTGCGCCGCGGACAAGCGGTAGATCTTCGGGTACGTGGGCCACGGCTCGGCATCCTCGTCCCGCTCGTGTCCCGGCTGGGCGTAGATGTCCAACTGGGTCACGGAGGCGGCCCCTTCCCGTACCGCGGTCCCCAGGCAGTCGGCCCCCGTGTCGCCCCCGCCCACGATCACGACATGCTTCCCGGCGGCCGACATCGGGGACACCGTCCGCTCCCCCTCGCACACCCGGTTGGCCCACGGCAGATACTCCATGGCCTGCTGAACCCCGGCCAACTCCCTGCCCGGGACGTCCAGTTCACGCCATGCCGTGGCGCCTGTGGCGATCACCACCGCGTCGTACCGCGTCCGCAACTCCGCCGCCCCGACGTCCCGCCCCACGGCCGTGGACGTACGGAACTTGGTCCCCTCGGCCCGCATCTGCTCGATCCGCCGCTCCAGATGGCGCTTCTCCATCTTGAACTCGGGGATGCCGTAACGCATCAGCCCGCCGAGCCGGTCGTCCTTCTCGTAGACGGCGACCGTGTGCCCCGCCCGCGTCAACTGCTGTGCCGCGGCGAGCCCGGTCGGCCCCGATCCGATCACCGCGACGGTCCGGCCCGAAAGGCGGTCCGGCGGCCGCGGCGGAGTGAACCCGAGCTCCCACGCCCGGTCCGCGACGGCCACCTCGACGTTCTTGATGGTCACCGCCGGCTGGTTGATGGCGAGCACGCAGCCCGCCTCGCACGGTGCCGGGCACAACCGCCCCGTGAACTCGGGGAAGTTGTTCGTCGCGTGCAGCCGGTCGGCGGCCTGCCGCCAGTCCTCCCGCGAGACCAGGTCGTTCCACTCGGGGATGAGATTGCCCAGCGGGCAGGCCTCGTGGCAGAACGGGACACCGCAGTCCATGCAGCGGTCCGCCTGCTCGGTGATGATGGGCAGCAGCGCTCCGGGGACGTACACCTCGTCCCAGTCCCGGACCCGCTCCTCGACCGGTCGGCGCGGCCAGTCCTGGCGCGGGGTGGTCATGAATCCCTTGGGATCGGCCATGGCCGTCTTCCTCGCTCACGCTGGTGACGCCGACGCGTCCGACACGGCCGTGCGTCATCGGGCGGCCACCTTGCGGAACTTCTTTCGGCCACGATACGACTCCACGGCCACTCGCGCAGAGTGCCGGTGGACCGATGGGACAGCGCTTTCTCCGGCCCGGGTGGGGGATGCGCGCTCAGGTGAGGGCGAGTATGTACGCCAGCGCCGCCGCGCCCGAGGCGATCGCGCGGACGTGGTTCCACATCGTCCACTCGCGCACGTACGCCGGCCAGTACGCCGTCGCCTCCGCGGTGCCCGGGTCCAGCTCGAGCAGGGCGTCGTTGCGGGGCACGTTCGCCACCATCGTCAGCCCGAAGGCGCCGAACAGGTACAGCGCGCTGCCCACAAGCAGCTCCACGGTCCCCTCGTCCGGCCACAGCACGAACGTCACCACCGCGATCACCACGCTCAGCGCCGCGGAGCCCGCGAAGACGGCCATGAACGGCGGCCGCACCGCGCTCACATTGATCGCGTTCATCGCGGCCACGCCCTGCGCCGGCGGCAACGCGGCGAGCCCTCTCATCACGAACGTCGAGAACGCGCAGAACACCCCGGCCACCAGGCCGGTCCCGAGCACACCGAGCACGACCAGCACGAAGTAAGGCCCATCGATCATCTCAACACCAGCTTCCGCCTCCGGCCCAGCGCGACCTGTCCCGACCAGTCAATCCCGCGACCACGGCACGGACCATGGCCATTCCGCGCGCCCCCATAAGCAGCCGTCCATCCCCACGTCCTGCCCGGAGACTCCCCACATCCACTGGCCCGACGGGCCTCGGCGGCGCCGTGGGGCCGGATGCCGACCCCGTGATCCGGCAAGGCTGAACGGTCCCGCGCCAGGCGCACGACCTGGCGATGTGAGAGGTCCGGGCGCGGCGTGACGGCTCGGATGTGGAGTGGTCCGGGCCAGGCGTCACGGCTCGAATTGCCGAGCGGTCGAGGCCAGGCGTCACGGCACCGATGGCGAGCGGTTCACGACTCGTGAGGGCATGAGACTCGGTGCCGGGCCTCAGCTCGCCGCCTCTTCCTGCTCCTGCACCGCCTCTTCCTCCTCCCGCACCGCCACTCCCCGCTCCCGCCAGCCCCTCAGCACCGCCTCCACCCGCCCCGAGATCCGCCGTCGCGCCTCGTGCCGTGCCACCCCGCTCATCAGCAACGTGTCGTACGGCGTGTCCACATGCCGTACGGAGGCCACCACCGCCGACACCACCGCCCCCTCGGACAAGGCCCGCCCCGCCGCGCTCCGCCCCACCCGCCCACTGCCCCGCAGGGACGCGTGCGAGGCGATCGCCCGAGCTCGCCCGTCGGGGCACCCGGGAAACAGCCGCCGTATCTCCGCGGCGAACGCCTCCGCGAACCGCACGTCCTCCCGCGCCCGCCGCCGCGCGTCCCGCGCCCGTCGCCGGCGTCGCGCCTCCGCGTCGGCCAGACAGCGCTCCTCGGCCCGCGCCAACGCCGCCTCCTCGACGAGGACGCCCTGCCGCTCGTAACGCCCTTTGCGCCGGTTGAACCGCACCACCACCGCCGACAGCGAGCTCTCCTCCCGTGACCGACGCGTCAACGCCGTGTCCCCGCGAGGCAGGAACACCAGGTGACCGAGGTCGGCGCAGTCGAGACAACGCGGCGCCCCGCCCTCGACGACGAGCAGCGGCAACGGCCCGCCCCGGCACTCCGCGCAGTGCCGCCTCCGCAACGGCTGGACGACGAGAAGTCCGCCACGGGGCGGGGGAGTCGCGAGGCCTGCCATGAGGAGTTCATCCCCGGCCACACCGGTGCGACGCATGCTGGTACCCGTCTGACGCATCATGGCCACGTGCGACTCGAAGCGATCACTTGGGACCGGCTCGGCGAGCGGCTGGCCGACCGCATCCTCGACCTGAAACCGGCCGACGGCAGCCCCTGGCCCCGCATCGCCCTCGACGGCGCCCCCGCGGCCCAACCGGGCGAACTCGCCCGACGGGTCGGCGAGGCCCTGCGGATACGCGGCCGCTCTTCTCTCGTCGTCGGCACGGAGGGCTTCCTGCGCCCCGCCTCGCTCCGCCTGGAGTACGGCCACCACGACCTGGCGGCCTACTACAACGGCTGGTTCGACACCGGCGCCCTGTGGCGCGAGGTCTTCGGCCCCCTCGAACCCGGCGGCGACGGCCGCGTCCTGCCCGACCTGTGGGACCCGGTCACCGACCGCGCCACCCGCAGCCCCTACGTCCACCTCCCGCCCGGCGGCGTCCTGTTGCTCCACGGCCCCCTCCTGCTGCGCCACTGGTTCCCCTTCGACCTGACCGTCCACGTCCTCCTCTCCGAGGGCGCCCTCCGACGCCGCACGCCAGAACCCGACCACTGGACCCTCCCCGCCTACGAGCGCTACGGCGAGGAGACCGACCCGGTCGGCACCGCCGATGTCCTCGTCCGCGCCGACGATCCCCGCCACCCCGCGTGGAACGGCTGACCCGGGCCGCCGCCACCGCCCGGTTCCAGATGCGGGCCCCCTGGGGCGCGGCGAGAATGTAGGGCGCCGGGACTTGCGGTGCCGTCCGCGCCGCGCCGGCCGTCCGGCACCGGGAGGTACTCCATGACCACCGCCGGAGACATCATGCACCGGGGTGCCCAGTGGATCCCCGCCCACGAGACCCTCGACCGCGCCGCCCAGCTGATGCGTGAACTGGGCGTCGGAGCCCTGCCCATCAGTGACGCGAACGAACGGCTCTGCGGCATCCTCACCGACCGCGACATCGTCATCGGCTGTGTGGCCGTCGGCCGCGACCCGTCGAAGGTCACCGCCGGCGAGATGGCCCAGGGCACGCCCCGCTGGATCGACGCGAGCGCCGACGTCACCGACGTCCTGCACGAGATGCAGGAGCACCGGATCCGCAGGCTGCCCGTCATCGAGAACAAGCGTCTGGTGGGCATGATCAGCGAGTCCGACCTGGCCCGGCACCTGACGGACGAGCAGATCGCCGGGTGGGCCGAGAGCGTCTACGCGCGCTCCTCCACCACCCACTGACCCGTCCCGCGGACGTCCCCGCTCACAGCCAGCCGTTGCGCCGGAAGCCGCGGTACAGCACACCGCAGGCGACGGCTATCACGCCCAGCACCAACGGGTAGCCGAACGTCCAGTGCAGCTCCGGCATGTGGTCGAAGTTCATGCCGTACACACCGCAGACCATCGTCGGAACGGCGATCACCGCGGCCCAGGCCGTGATCTTCCGCATGTCCTCGTTCTGCGCGACCGTCACCTGCGCGAGGTGTGCCTGAAGGATCGAGTTGAGCAGTTCGTCGAACGACGCGATCTGCTCCTTCGCGCGCAGCAGATGGTCGGCGACATCGCGGAAGTACGCCTGTATCTCGGGGGCGATGATCTGGACGGGCCGGGTGGAGAGCTCCTCCAGCGGGCGGCTGAGGGGGGCCACGGCCCGCTTCAGCTCCAGGAGTTCACGCTTGAGCTGGTAGATGCGGCCGGGGTCCACCCGCGCGCCGTTGTCCGCGAACACCGCCGTCTCGACCAGGTCGATGTCCGACTGGATGGAGTCGGTGACGTCCAGATAGTCGTCGACCACGTGGTCCGCGATCGCGTGCAGCACGGCCGCCGGTCCCTTGGCGAGCTGCCCGGGGTCGGACTCCAGCTCCTCGCGCAGCGGACCCAGCGACCCGTGGCTGCCGTGCCGGACCGTGATCACGAAGTCCTCGCCGACGAACACCATGATCTCGCCGGTGTTGACCACCTCGCTCGTCGCCGTGAGCTCTTCGTGCTCCACGTAGCAGACCGTCTTGAACACCGCGAACAGTGTCTCCCCGTAGCGCTCCACCTTCGGGCGCTGATGGGCCTCGACCGCGTCCTCGACGGCCAGCGGGTGCAGGTCGAAGAGGTCCGCGATGCCCTCGAACTCGTGGTCCGACGGCTCGTGCAGCCCGAGCCAGACGAAACCGTCACGGCTGCTGCGCACCCGCTCGACCGTGTCGACCAGGTCGCCGTCGACCGGGATCCGGGCTCCCTCCTTGTACGTCACGCAGTTGACGACCGAGGTGCCCAGCGGGGAGCGGGCGTGGTGACTCAGGTCGACGCGCGGGCGCCGCCGGGCCAGCCGGGCCACCTTGCGCAGGCCACCGACCCTGCCGAGGCTCGTGACCTTCCGCAGATTCCCTGCCATGGACATTCGGAACTCCTCGCGACCTCCGTGTGACGCGCTTCTGCGTCCTGCCGCGCCAGTTTGCCAGGTCGCCGTAAGCGCCGGGTGAGCCTGTGGACAGGGGAGGTTCCGCTTGGTTCCCGCCTGTGGAAAACCGGTCGGCACCGGCCTCGGCACCGGCCTCGGTGCCCGCCTCGGCGCCGGCCGCCCGCTGCAAGGACCCCGGCTGTCTCCTTGTAGGAACCGCGTCGTCCGCTTGGGACGAGCCCACCACTGGGATCATCGCGGCATGACACGAACCGACGGATATCTCCTCGACAACCGGCAGGCGGAGGCGGCAGAACGTTTCGACGCCTTCGCCACCCTCTTCGACCCCACGACCTTCCGGCACCTCGAAGGATTCGGCATCGGATCCGGCTGGCGCTGCTGGGAGGTCGGCGCGGGCGGTACGTCCGTGGTGTCCTGGCTGGCGAAGAAGGTCGGCCCGACCGGAAAGGTCGTCGCGACGGACATCGACACCACCCGTCTCACCGCGGCGGCCCGTCCGCCGGTGGACGTCCGGGTCCACGACGTGAGCGCCGAGGAACCGCCCGGTGAGGGCTTCGACCTGGTGCACGCCCGGCTCGTCCTGGTCCATGTGCCGGACAGGGAACGGGCCTTGCGGTCGATGATCAAGTCCCTGCGTCCCGGCGGACGGCTCCTGCTGGAGGACGCCGACCCCGCCCTGCAACCCCTGACCTGCCCCGACGAGCACGGCCCCGAGCAGCAGCTCGCGAACCGGCTGCGCCAGGGCTTTCGCCGCCTGCTCGCCGACCGCGGCGCCGACCTCTCCTACGGCCGCACCCTGCCTCGGCTGCTCCGCGAGGCCGGTCTGCGCCAGGTGGCCGCCGACGCGTACTTCCCGCTCGCCTCGCCGGCCTGCGCCGCCCTGGAGTCCGCCACGATCCGCCAGATCCGCGACCGGTTGGTCACGGCGGGCCTCGCCACGGACGAGGAGATCGACCGCCATCTCGCGAACGTCGCCACCGGCACGATGGACTTGGCCACGGCCCCGTTGATCTCCGCATGGGGGCGCAAGGAGTAGCAGGGGAGCGGGAGTCGGTCCCGGGGAGCCGGCGTCCGGGCGGCAACCCGGAGCAGCGTCCGCCGATCCCCCAGGCCACCGACCCGCGACCCCCTCAGGCCACAGACCCGCCGACCGACCGTCCGTCCCGCACCGGCGGTCCACCTCCGGCCGTCAGCCCGGCACCGGCGGTCTCCCGCCCACGCGCTCCACCGCCAGCGCACCCGCCCTGCATCCCTCCGCCGCCGCGTCCTCGGGCGCGGCGCCCGTCAACAGGGCCGCCAGGAACGCGCCCGTGAACGCGTCACCCGCCCCGGTGGTGTCCCGGGGCGTCGCCGGCACGGCGGGCACGTGGGCGTACACGGAGCCGGACCGGGCCAGCAGCGCCCCCGCAGCTCCTTGCTTGGCCACCACCAGCGGGACATGGTGGCTCAACTTGGCCGCCGCGTCCGCCACATCGGGCACCCCGGTGAGCAGACACGCCTCGTCCCGGCTCGGCAGCAGCACGTCCACCCCCTCGATCAGCGAGAAAAAGCCGTCAGGGCCCATCTCCCGGAGGAAGCCCGCCGACGCCGGGTCGAGACTCACGCGCACACCACGCGCGCGTGCCGACGTCGTTGCCATCGCCACGAGGGTCCGGCTGGGCTCCGAGAACAGGAGATAGCCCGACAGGTGCAGTCGCGTCACGCCGTCGAGCAAGGCATCCGACCAGTCCTCCGGCCCCAGCCGCAGTGCCGCTCCGCTGTCGGTGAGGAACGTGCGCTCGGCGGCCTCACCGTTGTCCACGAGACAGATCACCGTCCCCGTGGGCACCTCCGGGTCGACGACCAGCCTCGGCCGTACTCCGCACGCGGCCAGTTCCCGCTCGTGCCAGGCGGCCGCGTCCACGCCCACCCGGCCCAGCAGCCGTACCTCCGCAGCTCCCCGGTAGGCGGCCCAGCAGGCCACGTTGGCCCCGGCGCCACCCGGCACCGTACGGATCGCGGCAGCGGTGTCCGTACCCGCGGCGAGCGGCCCCCGGTGCCGGGCGACGACGTCCGTGACGACATCCCCGACGACCAGGAGGGCGCCGCCCCCGACCGCAGCGGCGGTGCCGGGCTCCTCCGTCGTCACGCCCCGGCCCGGGCGGCCGCGATCCGCCCCGCCAGCCGCACATTGCCCCGCACCGCGGCCAGATTGGCGCTCAGGGAGGCGCCTTCGGTGTGCCGGACCAGATAGTCCAGCAGGAACGGCGTGACCCCCTGGCCGCTGACCCCCGCCTCCTCGCACGCCTGGAGCGCTTCCGCGAGCACACGCGCGTGCAGCTCGGGATCCAGTTGCTCCTCCTCGGGCACCGGGTTGGCGACGATCAGCGCCGATCCCGGCGCACCGAGCGCCGCACGCGCGCGCATGACCTCCGCCACCTGCTCCGGGGAGTCCAGCCGCCACTCCACCGGACAGCCGGAGTCCGACAGGTAGAAGCCGGGGAAACGGTCCGTGCCGTACCCGGCGACCGCGACCCCCAGCGTCTCGAGGCGCTGGAGCGTGGCGGGCACGTCCAGGATGGACTTCACGCCCGCGCACACCACGGTGATCGCCGTGCGCGCGAGTAGACCCAGGTCGGCCGACTCGTCCTGGGTCGTCGTCCACTCCCGGTGCACCCCGCCGAGCCCGCCGGTCGCGAACACCTCCACCCCGGCCAGGGCCGCCAGTTGGGCCGTGGCCGACACCGTGGTGGCCCCGCTCACCCCTGCGGCCATCGCGAGCGGCAGATCCCGGTGACCCAGTTTGCGGATCCCGTCCTCGTTGGCGATCCGCTCCAACTGCTGCTTGTCGAGGCCGACATGGGGCCGCCCGTCCAGTACGGCGATCGTGGCCGGTACGGCTCCCTCCTGCCGTACGACGTCCTCCAGCTCCAGCGCCACCTGCAGGTTGCGCGGACGCGGCAGCCCGTGCGCGATGATCGTGGACTCCAGGGCCACCACGGGTCGACGCGCGTCGACCGCCGCGCGCACCTCTTCGGACAACACCAGCACCACGGTCCTGCCTCCTGTCGATCGGTTCTCCCTCATCTCTGGCGGGCGGCGCGTCCGGCCAAACCCTTGCGAGCCGTGGCGGAGGACACCAGCCTGGGGTGCATGACGGACAACTCGACACGTCTCGACCATGTCGTCCTCTGGGTGCGCGACCCGGTGGCGTCGGCCGACTTCTACGAGAAGACCCTGGGCATGGAACCCGTGCGGCTCACCGACTTCGCGGCGGGGGAGGTGTCCTTCCCCTCCGTACGGCTGAACGACGAGACCATCCTCGACCTCATGCCGCTCGCCCTGGCGGCCGGCATGACGATGGTCCCCGGCGCCGCGGAGAGCGCGGGACACCCCGTCAACCATGTCTGCCTGGCCCTGCCCGCCGACGAGTTCGAGACACTCCGGGCCCGGTTGGAGGAGCGCTCGGTACCCGTCTCGGGCTTCTCCCACGATTCCTTCGGCGCCCGCGGAATGGCCCGTCGCAGCTTCTACTTCCGCGACCCGGACGGGAACGTCTTCGAGGCACGCCACTACGACTGACCGTGCGAGGGGGCCACGCGCCCGCGTGACCCCCGTACAACAGGTCAGACCGGCCGCACGCCGTTCAGCGCCCCGTGCGGGGCGAGGATGCACTTGCGGCTCGCGCCCTGGTCGAACTCGGCGTAGCCGCGCGGTGCGTCCTCAAGGCCGATGACCGTCGCGTTGACCGCTTTGCTGATGTGCACACGGCCGTGCAGGATCGCCTGCATCAGGCCCCGGTGGTACTTCATCACCGGGCACTGTCCGGTGATGAAGCGGTGGCTCTTCGCCCAGCCGAGCCCGAGCCGCACCTTCTGTGTCCCGCTCCTCGCGTCCTCGTCGAAACCCGGCACTTCCTGCCGACCGCCTCGGGGGACACCCCCCGGCCCGTCCCGGAGCTCGAGCGTGGGGTGGTCGACGGTCCTGACCTCCACCGCGCCCGGCTTGAGATACGCGATTGCCCTGTTTCCGCTCATGTCTGATCGCCGTCCCTTCGGCTCCGAGCCCTCGGATGCCAGTGGCTGTGCGCACGGCGGAGTCCGCTACCGCGACGGCCGTCCGGCCAGCCGTCGCGCACGGAGCCTTCACGAAGGGATGCGCCCGTCCGCGGTGGCCCGTCAGAACAGCGGCTCGGGCAGCACGCCCTCCAGTGCGAGCAGCTTCCGCTTGGTCTCCAGGCCGCCGCCGAACCCGCCGATGCCGCCGTCGCTCTCGATGACCCGGTGGCAGGGCACGACGACCGGCAGGGGATTGGAGCCCATGGCCACCCCGACGGCCTGTGCGGCACCCGGCTGGCCGACCCGCCCGGCCAGATCGCCGTACCCGACGACCTGGCCGAACCGCACGCCGGACGCCAGCTCGCGCAGCACCTGTCGGTTGAAGCCCGAGATCAGCGACCAGTCCAGGGGCAGCTCGAAGTCGCGCCGCTCGCCCGCGAAATAGGCCTCGAACTGGCGTATCGCC
Organism: Streptomyces sp. SAI-135; assembly: GCF_029893805.1. NCBI lineage: Bacteria > Bacillati > Actinomycetota > Actinomycetes > Kitasatosporales > Streptomycetaceae > Streptomyces > Streptomyces sp. SAI-135. The sequence continues at coordinate 2,497,104 of NZ_JARXYP010000002.1, read as the reverse complement.
TCCGCCAGGAGCGGAGAGCCGGGCGCCTCGACGGGCTCTGTGCCCCACCGGGACGCGAGGCGCTCCAGTGCCTTGTCGCGGACCGGGCCGGTGGCGTGGAAGACCACGTTGACCAGACCCTCGTCGGTCGCGGCCAGCAGCAGCGGGCCGATGTCCGTGCCGACGACGGCCCACGCGATCCGCTGCTCGTCCTGCCCATGGCTGTTCATGCCACCACCGTACGAGCCGCCACTGACAACACCCGGTGACCTGCGCGAACGGCCCCGCTAGCCGGACAGCGCGTCCTCGACCACGTCGGGCTTGTTGGTGATGACGCCGTCGACGCCGTACCCGGCGACCCGGCGCGCGGCGTCCGCGGTGTCGACGGTCCAGGTGGAGACCTCCAGCGGCTTGCCGTGCGGGCCGGTGAAGGCATGGACCGCGGAGACGTAGGCCCTGGAGACGGAGGTGTACGACGGATTGATCTGGTCGGCGAAGACCGCGTACGCGGGCAGGTCCGACACGGACGGCGTGCCGAGGAAGCCGGTCTTCACAGCGGGCTTGAGGTCGTGGACGGTCCGCAGACTGGTCGCGCTGAAGCTCTGCACGATCAGCCGGCTCCGGTGCGTGCGGTCGAGCCAGCCCTCGTTGCCGAGGAGCTTGAGGGTCTCCTGCTCGATGCCCGGGTACAGCCCCGGGTTCTTGAGTTCGAGGAGCAGCTTCTGACGGTGAAGATCGACGCGGCGCACGTACTGCTTCAGCGTCGGCACGCGCACGCCCGCGTAGGCGGCACCGAACCAGCGGCCCGCGTCCAGCCGCGCGATCTCGGCGGCCGTGAAGTCCTTCACCTTCCAGGGCGCCCGGCCGGGGAAGACCTGCTCCACGTCGGTCGTACGCTGGAGGCTGTCGTCGTGGAGGACGACGAGCTCGCCGTCCTTGGTGCGCTGGACGTCGTTCTCGACCCAGACCGCACCGAGCCGTGCGGCCTCGTCGACGGCGGCCAGGGTGTTCTCGGGTGCGTAGGCGGAGCCGCCCCGGTGGGCGATGACCACGGGCGGGGTTCCGTCCTCGACGGCCCGGACATCGGTTGCGGGAAGCAGGAGGACGGCGGTCCCCAGGAGCGCGGTGGTCAGGGCGGTCGCGGCACGCGCGTGCATACGTACTCCTCGCGTCGAGCAATCACGTACAGCACAACTGTGACAGCACCGCGTGAACGGCACCGCGGTACAGAATGGACACATCCTGAACGGGCATGTCCCAAGTCCGCTCACCGGTGCCGCACAACTGGGGCAAGGGCGTGTTTCTTTGCCGGAAAATCGTTCGACCATTCCGGTGGCAGTCATACTCTCTGCCTCGACCCTGACCGCTCGCGCGGTGCTGGGAAGGGGCAGATTTCAGGGCATTCCGGGACGTACAGAGGGCGGAAGGGCAGCCGCGCATGCAAGGCACGGTCGACGGATTCAGCTACGGACTCGTCACACCGCTGGTGGCCTACCTCATGGCCTGCCTCGGCGGTGCCCTCGGCCTGCGCTGCACCACCAGATCCATGCTGGTCAGCAGGTCCTGGCGACCAGGCTGGCTGGCTCTGGGCTCGGCGGCCATCGGCTCCGGCATCTGGACCATGCACTTCATCGCGATGATGGGGTTCAAGGTCGAGGAGGCACCGATCCACTACGACCGGTCCATCACCTTCGCGAGCCTCGGCGTCGCCATCGTCATGGTGGGCGTCGGCGTCTTCATCGTCGGCTACCGGGGCGCGACCGGCACACCCCTGATGACCGGCGGTGCCGTCACCGGCCTCGGCATCGCCTCGATGCACTACCTGGGCATGGCCGGGATGCGCTTCAACGGCCGGCTGGAGTACAACACCGTCACCGTCGCGATCTCCGTGGTGATAGCCGTCGTCGCCGCCACCGCTGCGCTCTGGGCCGCCGGGCAGGTCAGGGGCTTCCTGTGGAGCGTGGGCGCGAGCCTGATCATGGGCCTCGCCGTCACGGGCATGCACTACACCGGCATGGCGGCCCTCAGCGTCCACCTGCACAACACGTCCGCCCCCGTCTCCGGTGACTCGCCCGCCTCCCTGCTCGCGCCGATGATGATCGGTCCGCTGGCCTTCCTGCTGCTGGCGGGTGTCGTCGTGATGTTCGACCCGTCGATGGTCATGGGCAAGCCCGTGTGGTCGCCCGTCGAGAACAAGCCCGGCGTCCCGGCCCGCGAAGTCGTCCACCACTCACCCGCCCGCCGCCCCCACCGCAACGCGACCCCCCACAACACCCGCACCCCCCAGAACCGCTGACCCTCCGGGCAGCACAGACCGCCCCCGCCAACGCCGCCCCACCCCTGCACCACCACCGGACCCGCTGCCCCCCCGAGCGCCCCGCCGCCCCCGAGCGCCCCGCCGGCCTCCTGCCCTGGCCACCGGCTCCACTCACAGCCTGGGTGTCGCGCCGCGCCCGTATCCCACGCCGCCAAGGGTCTTCCACGTCGCCCTCCGCCGCAGAGCGGGTCTCAGGCCGCTCCGCCCCGCGCACCGATCCCGGCCAGCCCCGGGCCTTGGCCCGTGATGCCGCTCCGCCCACCCCCGCCGCAGTCTCGGCATCCACTCCCGCACCCGCGGTTCCCCGGCACGGGCCCCTCCCCGATCCGCCGCCCTGGCGCCACCCCGACACCACACCCACCCCACCCCGTCGGCTCGCTCCCGTCGACGCTCATAACCCCTGATCGGACCGCGTTGTCAGTGGGGAGTCGTACGGTGGACTCCATGCGGCCCGTTTCCCACATCGAACGTACGGTGGCGCCTTTCGAGGTCGTCAGCTCCTACCAGCCCAGCGGCGACCAGCCGGCGGCGATCGCCGAGCTGGCCAAGCGCATCGAGGCAGGTGAGAAGGACGTCGTCCTGCTCGGCGCGACCGGTACCGGAAAGTCCGCCACCACGGCGTGGATGATCGAGAAGCTCCAGCGCCCCACCCTCGTGATGGCGCCGAACAAGACGCTGGCCGCCCAGCTGGCGAACGAGTTCCGCGAGCTGCTGCCGAACAACGCGGTCGAGTACTTCGTCTCGTACTACGACTACTACCAGCCCGAGGCCTACGTCCCGCAGTCGGACACCTACATCGAGAAGGACTCCTCGATCAACGAGGAGGTCGAGCGGCTGCGCCACTCCGCGACCAACTCACTGCTCACCCGCCGCGACGTCGTCGTGGTCGCCTCCGTCTCCTGCATCTACGGCCTCGGTACGCCCCAGGAGTACGTGGACCGCATGGTCCCCCTGAAGGTCGGCGACGAGATCGACCGCGACCAGCTCCTGCGCCGCTTCGTGGACATCCAGTACACGCGCAACGACCTGGCCTTCACCCGAGGCACCTTCCGGGTCCGCGGCGACACCATCGAGATCTTCCCGGTCTACGAGGAGCTCGCGGTCCGCATCGAGATGTTCGGTGACGAGATCGAGGCCCTCTCGACGCTGCACCCGCTCACCGGCGAGATCATCAGCGACGACGACCACCTGTACGTCTTCCCCGCCTCCCACTACGTCGCGGGCCCCGAGCGCATGGAGCGGGCCGTCAACGACATCGAGAAGGAGCTCGGGGAGCGCCTGGCCGAGCTGGAGAAGCAGGGCAAGCTCCTGGAGGCCCAGCGCCTGAGGATGCGCACCACCTACGACCTCGAGATGCTCCGCCAGATCGGCTCCTGCTCCGGTGTGGAGAACTACTCGATGCACTTCGACGGCCGTCTGCCCGGCTCGCCGCCGAACACCCTCCTCGACTACTTCCCGGACGACTTCCTGCTCGTCATCGACGAGTCGCACGTGACCGTGCCCCAGATCGGCGCGATGTACGAAGGCGACGCCTCCCGCAAGCGCACCCTCGTCGACCACGGCTTCCGCCTCCCCTCGGCGCTGGACAACCGCCCCCTGAAGTGGGAGGAGTTCACGGAGCGCATCGGCCAGACCGTCTACCTGTCGGCGACTCCCGGCAAGTACGAGCTCTCGCGCGGGGACGGCGTCGTCGAGCAGATCATCCGCCCCACCGGCCTGGTCGACCCCGAGGTCGTCGTCAAGCCCACCGAGGGCCAGATCGACGACCTGGTGCACGAGATCCGCACCCGCACCGAGAAGGACGAGCGCGTCCTGGTCACCACGCTCACCAAGAAGATGGCGGAGGACCTCACCGACTACTTCCTGGAGCTCGGCATCCAGGTCCGCTATCTGCACAGCGACGTCGACACCCTGCGCCGCGTGGAGCTGCTGCGCGAGCTGCGCTCCGGCGAGTTCGACGTCCTGGTCGGCATCAACCTCCTCAGGGAGGGCCTCGACCTGCCCGAGGTGTCCTTGGTGGCGATCCTGGACGCCGACAAGGAGGGCTTCCTGCGCTCCGGCACCTCCCTGATCCAGACCATCGGCCGTGCCGCGCGCAATGTCTCCGGCCAGGTCCACATGTACGCGGACAAGATCACCCCGGCGATGGAGAAGGCCATCGAGGAGACCAACCGCCGCCGGGAGAAGCAGGTCGCGTACAACAAGGAACGGGGCATCGACCCCCAGCCGCTGCGCAAGAAGATCAACGACATCGTCGCGCAGATCGCCCGCGAGGACGTGGACACCGAACAGCTGCTCGGCTCCGGCTACCGCAAGGGCAAGGACGGCAAGGCGGCCAAGGCCCCCGTGCCCGCTCTCGGCGGCAAGGCGGCCGGTACCAAGGCCGCCAAGGGCAAGGCCAAGGACACCGTCCCGACGGACCGTCCCGCGGCCGAACTCACCGAGCAGATCGAGGAGATGACGGCACGCATGCGTGCGGCCGCCGCCGACCTCCAGTTCGAGATCGCGGCCCGGCTGCGCGACGAGGTCTCCGAGATGAAGAAGGAGCTCAGGCAGATGAAGGAGGCGGGCCTGGCCTGACCGCCTCGCACTGTGTTGCAAGACCGACACAAAGTGCGCTTCGGGGTGCTTCACCGTCAACGGCCCTGCGTAGGGTTCTGACCACCGCGGGGACCGCGGCAACTGGGGACAGCAGGGAGAGGGGTTCGGCGCGTGACCGTCAACATGACCAAGGGTCAGGCCATCAGTCTGCAGAAGAACGACGGAGGCAGCCTGACCGCGGTGCGCATGGGCCTCGGCTGGCAGGCGGCTCCCCGGCGCGGCCTGTTCGGCTCGCGCACGCGGGAGGTCGACCTCGACGCCTCGGCCGTCCTGTTCGCCGACAAGCAGCCCGTCGACGTCGTCTTCTTCCGCCACCTGGTGAGCGACGACGGTTCGGTCAAGCACACCGGTGACAACCTCGTCGGCGGCGTCGGTCAGGGCGGGGACGACGAGGCGATCCTCGTCGACCTCTCCCGCGTCCCGGTCCACATCGACCAGATCGTCTTCACCGTGAACTCCTTCACGGGCCAGACCTTCCAGGAGGTGCAGAACGCGTTCTGCCGCCTGGTCGACGAGACCAACGGCGACGAGCTCGCCCGCTACACGCTCGACGGCGGCGGCGCCTACACCGCCCAGATCATGGCGAAGGTGCACCGGACGGGCCCGGGCTGGTCCATGACGGCTCTGGGCACCCCGGCCAACGGCCGCACCTTCCAGGACCTGATGCCGGCGATCCTGCCGCACCTGTAACCGGCCGGCCAGCGGCACCCGACCGACACCACGACACGGGGGGAGAAGGCGATGACGGCCGAGCTGGTGCGGGGGCAGAACCACCCGCTCTCCCAGGCCCGACTCGAGATCCGGATCGCGGCCGGTACACCGGTCGTGGCCGGAGCCACGCTCGGCGACGAGCAGGGCAGGTTGCACGGCGTCGAGTGGGTCCTCCACCCGGGCGCACCCACCCTGCCGGGTCTGGAGGTCTCCCGGCAGGCGGCCGCCGACCACCGCCTCGCCGTCGACCTCGGCGCGGTGCCCGAGGCCGTCCACCGGGTCCATGTGCTGCTCGCGCTCCCCGCGGCGGGCGGCCCCGTGCGCTTCGGCACCGTCCCCGCCCCCTTCGTCGCGGTCACGGGTCTCGACGGCACCGAGCTCGCCGGCTACACCATCACCGGCCTGGACGCCGAGTCGGCGGTCGTGGCGCTGGAGCTCTACCGCCGCCAGGGTGCCTGGAAGGTGCGTGCCGTGGGGCAGGGCTACGCGGGCGGCCTCGCCGAGCTCCTCACCGACCAGGGCCTCGCCCAGGCCGCGCAGCTCGCCCACGACATCCACGAGGCGGTGGCCCGGGGCCTGGCCCGCGCGGTGCCGTTGCCGTCCCCGCTCACGGCGGACGGCGACCGTTCCCGGCAGACGGCCACGCCGGCGCCGGGCGCGGACCAGGGATCGTCGGCGACCCAGGGCGCCCCAGGTGCCGTGCCGTCGCAGCCGCCGCCGAACACCCCGCCCCACCTGTCGCCGTACGGCTCACCGACCCCGAGCGGTCCGCCGCCGCCCCCGAACGGCGCTCCGGCCGCCGGTACACCACAGCCCGCCTCCCCCTACGGCCCGCAGGGCGCTCCGGCATCCGACGCTCCGCAGTCCGGTTTCACCCCCACCCCCACGGACACGGCCGGGCAGCCGCCCACCGTCGGCGGCCCGATCGACTACAGCCACCCCCGACGGCAGACGAACGCTCCGCCCCCGCCCGCGCCCGCCGCGCCCCCGGCGCAGCCCGGGCAGCCCGCGCGGCCGGTCGCCGGGGACGCCACCGGCTGGTCCATGGAGGAGCGGCTCTACAACCAGGTCTGGGGCATGTTCGAGGACCTGGCCCGCTCCACGGCCGCGTACCGCAGTGCCGTCGACTTCGCCGACTCGCGCATGGAGAAGGAGCTGGACGCGGCCCTCGCCGACCCGCGCAGCCGCATCGGCGGGCAGGGTGACGCCGCACGCGAGGCGGCCCGCGACAAGCACGCCCGACTCGTCGAGCAGGCCCGCGCGGTCTACGACCGCGATCTCGGTCAGCTCACGGCCGAGTCGGAGGTGGTCGAACCCGCCCTGCCGCCGGCGTACGCCCGCTGGGACAACCCCGTCTGGCACGGTTACCGAGTGCCGTTCGAGGTGCCCATGGCCGTGCGCCTGGGCGACCTGCATCTGCCCGAGTGCGCCGAGCTGCGCATCCCGATGCTGGTCCGGTTGCCGCTGGAGCGCGGCCTGTGGATAGACAGCGGGGCCGCCGGATCCCTGGACGGCTCGTTCCTCGACTCCCACGAGCTGCACCGCCTCGCCATGGACACGGCGGTGGCGCTCGCCGCCCGGCTCCTCGCCGTCCACCCCGCAGGGGACTACACCCTGCACGTCATCGACCCGGCCGGTTCGGGGGCGCAGGCGCTGGCCCCGCTGGTGTGGGCGGGCGTGCTCGGAGCTCCGCCGGCCGTCGGCGCCGCGGGCGTGGCGGACGTCCTGGCCCGTCTCACCGAGCGCGTCGACCTCGTGCAGATGGCCGTGCGCGGCGGTGCGGCCGACTCCCTCCCGCCCGGCTTCGACACCGGCGAACAGCTCCTGATCGTCAACGATTTCCCGCACGGCTTCGACGACCGGGCGGTGACCCAGCTCCGCTACCTCGCGGACGAGGGACCGTCCGTCGGTGTCCACCTGATGATGGTCGCCGACCGTGAGGAGGCCTCCGGCTACGGCCCCCTCCTCGACCCCCTGTGGCGCTCGCTCATGCGGCTGACCCCGGTGCCCGACGACCACCTCGCCGACCCGTGGGTCGGCCATGCCTGGACCTACGAGCCCGCTCTCGTCCCGCCCGGGAGCCAGGTGCTCCAGCAGGTCCTGCACCAGGTCGCGGAGGCTCGTACCAAGTACACGTAAAGGCTGCCCCATCAGGGATTTTGACCTTTCTTTTGCCAATCGCTTTACCTTTCCTTGGTGATTGGGGTACGGTGGACGGCACGGAGGGGAGTACTCCCTGTCGACTGCGGCGTACCCGTCAATACGGATCAGGCCTGATCCCGGGGCGTCGGCCCACCGTGGGTGGAAGAGACCTCCGGCAGCGCGACGACGCTGGTTACTTGCCGTTACGTATTGCCGGAGGAACTGTGGATGTTTCCGTGACCCTGTGGGTCCTGACGATCGTGGGCCTCGCCGCCCTCATCGCGGTCGACTTCTTCATCGGCCGCAAGCCGCACGACGTGTCGATCAAGGAAGCCGGTGTCTGGACGGTCGTCTGGATCGCCCTGGCCGGCCTCTTCGGCCTCGGACTGATGATCTTCGGCGGCGGCGAGCCCGCCGGCGAGTTCTTCGCGGGCTTCATCACCGAGAAGTCCCTGAGCGTCGACAATCTCTTCGTCTTCGTCCTGATCATGGCGAAGTTCGCGGTGCCCTCGCAGTACCAGCAGCGGGTGCTCCTCGTCGGTGTCCTCATAGCGCTGGTGCTGCGCGCGATCTTCATCGCCGCCGGTGCCGCGATCATCGCCAGCTTCGCCTGGGTGTTCTACATCTTCGGCGCCTTCCTCATCTGGACCGCCTGGAAGCTCATCCAGGAGGCCCGGGCGGACGAGGAGGAAGAGGAGTTCGAGGAGAACAAGCTGCTCAAGGCCGCCGAGCGCAGGTTCGGCGTGGCGGACCGCTACCACGGCACCAAGCTGTGGATCGTGGAGAACGGCAAGCGGGTCATGACCCCGATGCTCGTCGTGATGCTCGCGATCGGCTCGACCGACGTGCTCTTCGCGCTCGACTCGATCCCCGCGATCTTCGGTCTGACCCAGGACCCGTACATCGTCTTCACCGCCAACGCCTTCGCCCTGATGGGCCTGAGGCAGCTGTACTTCCTCATCGGCGGCCTGCTGAAGAAGCTGGTCCACCTCAGCTACGGACTGTCGATCATCCTCGGCTTCATCGGCGTCAAGCTGGTGCTGCACGCCCTGCACGAGTCCGGGGTTCACGTCCCCGAGATCAGCATCCCGGTCTCGCTCGGCGTGATCTGCTCGGTCCTGATCGTCACCACCGTCACCAGTCTGGTGGCCTCCAGGAAGCAGGCGGCGGCCGAGGCGGCGCAGGACAAGAGCGAAGGCGCTCCGAAGGACAGCATCGAGGCCTGACCGCGCCGGACGTAGGAAGAACCACCACCGGGAGCGGTGCGCGGCGAATTGCCGGGTGCCGCTCCCGGTGCTTGTTTTGTTCCAGGTGCGTGCCCCGGCCGGGGGCGCCGCGGCCGGACGGAGACCCTCATGAAGTTCGTGCAGATCATCGGCTTCGAGACCGAGCGCCTGGAGGAGATGCGGGAGTTGATGGAGGAGGCCGGCCGGCGCAACGCGGGCAGGGAGGGCGGCCCGACCCACCGCATGCTCCTGAAGGACCGGGACAAGCCCAACCACTATCTGGCGCTGATCGAGTTCGACTCGTACGACGAGGCCATGCGCAACAGCGACGACCCCGAGACCGGCAAACTCGCGGAGCAGCTGGGGGCGCTGAGCATGGGTGAGCGCGTCTACATCAACTGCGACGTCCTGGAATCCGGTGAACTCAAGTAGTCCCGGCGTAATGCGCGGCCGGCGCGCCTCTGCGACGATCGCTGCATGATCGCTCGGCTCAGGTCGCTCACCACGAGCTGGACGTCCGTCGTGCCGGTGCTCGCCGTCGTCCTGCTGGTGTTCACCTGGGGCCGTGATCTGCCAGGGGCGGTCGTCGTGCTGGTGACCCTGGTGCTGGCCGGGGCCGTACTGGCGGCCGTGCACCACGCCGAGGTGGTCGCCCACCGGGTCGGCGAACCGTTCGGCTCACTCGTCCTCGCCGTCGCCGTCACGATCATCGAGGTGGCCCTGATCGTCACCCTGATGGCGGACGGCGGCGACAAGAGCGCGACCCTGGCCAGGGACACGGTCTTCGCGGCCGTGATGATCACCTGCAACGGCATCGTCGGCATCAGCCTCCTCGTGGCCTCACTGCGCCACGGCACCGCGGTCTTCAACCCCGAGGGCACCGGCGCCGCCCTCGCCACGGTCGCCACCCTGGCCACGCTGAGCCTGGTGCTGCCGACGTTCACGACGAGCAAGCCGGGCCCGGAGTTCTCCGCCACCCAGCTCACCTTCGCCGCGCTGTCCTCGCTGATCCTGTACGGCCTGTTCGTGGCGACGCAGACCGTACGGCACCGCGACTACTTCCTGCCGATCACCCGCCAGGGCGAGGTGATCACCGCCGACGACCACGCCCACGCGCCCACCGCCCGCGCCGCGCTGATCAGCCTCGGCCTGCTGGGTCTGGCCCTGATCGGGGTGGTCGGACTGGCCAAGGGCGTCTCGCCCACCATCGAGTCAGGGGTGGCCAAGGCCGGTCTTCCGCAGGCCGTCGTCGGCGTGATCATCGCCCTGCTGGTGCTGCTCCCCGAGACCATCGCCGCACTGCGCTCGGCGCGCCGCGACCGGGTGCAGACCAGCCTCAACCTGGCCCTCGGCTCCGCCATGGCCAGCATCGGCCTGACCATCCCCGCGGTCGCCCTGGCCTCCGTCTGGCTCTCCGGCCCGCTCGTCCTCGGCCTCGGCTCCACCCACATGGTGCTGCTGGCCCTGACCGTGGTGGTGAGTTCGCTGACGGTGGTGCCCGGCCGCGCCACTCCACTCCAGGGCGGTGTCCACCTGGTGGTGTTCGCGGCCTACCTGGAGCTGGCGATCAACCCGTGACGGGCTGGTCCAGAGCCGGCTCCGCCACGGGCACCGGCCGCGTCTCCGGCAGCAGCGCGAAACACCCCAGGCTGAGCAGCGCGATCCCGGTCAGATACGCGCCCACGCCCCACGGCACCCGTCCGCCGTGCTCCACCAGTGCCGTCGCCACGATCGGCGTGAGCGCGCCGCCGAGCACCCCGCCGAGGTTGTAGCCGATGGCGGCCCCCGTGCAGCGCACCCTTGGCTCGTACAGCTCCGGCAGATAGGCGGCGATCACCGCGAACATGGTGATGAACGCGATCATCGCGCCCAGGAAGCCGAGGAACATCAGCAGCGGTTCCCCGGTCGCGAGCAGCGCCACCATGGGGAACATCCACAGCGCGGCCGCCGCACATCCGGCCAGGCACAGCGGCCGCCGCCCGTACCGGTCCCCGAGCAGCGCCGCCACCGGCGTGAGCGCGCCCTTCACCAGCACCGCGGCCATGATGCAGGTCAGCATGACGGTACGGCTCACCCCGAGCCGCTCGGTCGCGTAGGCCAGGGACCATGTCGTCACGGCGTAGAAGATCGCGTACCCGACCGCGAGCCCACCGGCCGTCAGCAGCACGAGCCGCCCGTGGTCGCGCACCACCTCGGCGAACGGCACACGCGCGTGGTCGTCGATCTCCAGGAACCCGGGGCTCTCCGGGAGCGAGGAGCGCAGCCACAGCCCCGCCGCCGCCAGCACCCCGGCCGCCCAGAACGGCACCCGCCAGCCCCACGCGGCGAACTGCGCCTCGGACAGCGTGGCCGACAGCGCCAGCACCACCCCGTTGGCGAGCAGGAAGCCCAGTGCGGGGCCCACCTGCGGGAAGCTCGTCCACAGTCCCCGCCGTTCGGCGGGCGCGTGCTCCGCGGCCAGCAGCACCGCCCCGCCCCACTCCCCGCCCAGGCCCAGACCCTGCAGGAAGCGCAGCGCCACAAGGAGCACCGGGGCGGTCACACCGATCGTGTCGTACGTCGGCACACATCCGACCGCGACCGTGGCGGCACCGGTCAGCAGCAGCGAGGCCACCAACACCGGCCGCCGTCCGTGCCGGTCACCGAGGTGACCGAAGAGCACCGAGCCGAGCGGCCGCGCCACGAAGCCCACCCCGAAGGTCCCGAACGCGGCCAGTGTCCCCGCGACCGACGAGACGGTCGGGAAGAACAGCGGTCCGAGCATCAGCGCCGCGGCCGTGCCGTAGACGAAGAAGTCGTAGAACTCGATGGCCGTCCCGGCGAGCGAGGCGGCCGCGAGCCTCGGCATGGACGGGGCGCTTACGGTGCGTACATCGTGCATGCCGCGTCAACTACCCACGGTGATCGGGAGTTACGGGGGCGCGCGAGCGCGCCGGGGCGTGTTCAGTACGTGACGGTGATGCGCCGGGCCGGGCCGTCGACGCGGACGAGACCGCCGTAGGGGATGACGAGTTGGGGGTCGGTGTGGCCGTAGTCCACATCGAAGACGATGGTGGTGCGGGGGGCGTAGAGGCGCATGGCCCGCAGTACGGCCTCGCGCTGGTCGGCGGCGTAACGATCCGCCTCCTCGGGGCCGTTGGGGCGTTCGAAGGACCACGTCTTGGGGCGGCCCCACAGCAGTGCGGAGAAGCGCTGGAGGAGCCCGCGCTCACCCATGTTGCGCAGGGTGCGGAAGACCTCGACGTCGCTCGGCATCTCCTCCGAGGTCTCCAGCAGCAGCACTCCGCCGTCGTACACGCTCGGGTCGTGCGCGATCTCGCGGTCGGCCATCAGGAGCCAGCCGAGGATCTCCAGACAGCCGCCCCAGGCGCGGCCCTCCACCACACGGTCGGCGTTCGCCCAGGTCCAGCCGTTGCCGGGGCGGGTGTCCGGTTCGGTGTCGAAGGTGGCGGGGTCCGCCCAGTCGCGGTCGACGTCCCGCCAGCGGGCGGCGGGCGCGAGGTCGTAGGGGCCAGAGGTGAACAGGGCCGCCCGCAGGGAGTCGGCGGTCAGCGGGCTCATGGCCACGGGCCGGCCCAGCGCGGTCATCACGGTGGCGCCGTGGTAGCCGACGATGCCGGTGTTGTAGAGGTACGCGAGCAGGTTCGTGTTGTCGCTCATCCCGAAGAACGGCTTCGGGTTCGCCCGGATCAACTCCCGGTCCAGGAACGGCAGCACGGTGATCTGGTCGTCACCGCCGATCGACGCCATGACCGCCTTGACGTCCGGGTCGGCGAACGCGGCATGGATGTCGTCGGCGCGCTCCCGGGGCGTCGCCCCCATCCTGCGGGTCGACGGGTACTCCACCGGCTCCAGTCCGAACTCCTTGCGCAGCCGTTCCAGCCCCAACTCGTAGGGGCGCGGGAAGAGTCCCGGCAGTCCGGCGCCGGGGGAGATGACGGCTATGCGGTCACCGGGCACGGGCTTGGGCGGGTACGAGATCGTCGTCATGCCCGGAGGGTACGGGCCGCAACGCGCCAGGCGCACCGTGATAAACCGGGTCCGAGCAGCCCGTCTTCACCGACCGGAGGAACCGTGCCCCGCAGCCTCGCCAACGCCCCGATCATGATCCTCAACGGCCCCAACCTGAACCTGCTGGGTCAGCGTCAGCCGGAGATCTACGGCAAGGACACCCTCGCCGACGTCGAGGCCCTGTGCGCCGAGGCGGCGGCCGCGCACGGCGGCACGGTGGACTTCCGGCAGTCCAACCACGAGGGCGAGCTGGTCGACTGGATCCACGAGGCGCGGCTGAACCACTGCGGGATCGTCATCAACCCCGGCGCCTACTCGCACACGTCGGTCGCGATCCTGGACGCGCTCAACACCTGCGACGGACTGCCGGTGCTGGAGGTGCACATCTCCAACATCCACCAGCGCGAGTCCTTCCGGCACCACTCCTACGTCTCGCTGCGCGCGGACGGGGTCATCGCGGGCTGCGGAGTGCAGGGGTACGTGTTCGGTGTGGAGAGGGTCGCCACGCTGGCGGGACCGGCCCGGGCCGAGGCGTAGGACGGTAAGGACCGCCCGCAATGGCGGGCGCCCCTTACAACCGTCCCGCGCAACCGCTCCCTACCACCGCCCCTTACAGCCGGCCCGCCTCCACGATCCGCTTCAGGAAGCGCCGCGTGCGCTCCTGCTGCGGGTCTCCGAAGATCTGCTCGGCGGTCCCGCGCTCCAGGACCACCCCCGCGTCCAGGAAACACACCTGGTCGGCGACCTCGCGCGCGAAGCCCATCTCGTGCGTGGCCAGCATCATGGTCATGCCCTCGCCCTTCAGGTCGCGCACGACGTTCAGGACCTCGCCCACCAGCTCCGGGTCGAGGGCGGCGGTGATCTCGTCGAGGAGCAGCAGACGGGGACGTACGGCGAGGGCCCGTACGATCGCCACCCGCTGCTGCTGACCGCCGCTGAGCCGGTCGGGGTACTCGCCGGCCTTCCCGCCGAGCCCGAGCCGCTCCAGGAGCTCACGGGCGTGCTCCTCGGCCTCCTCGCGGGCGACTCCGTGCACCCGTCGCGGAGCCAGCGTGATGTTCTCCAGCACCGTCATGTGCGGAAAGAGGTTGTACGCCTGGAACACCACGCCGATACGGCGCCGTACCGCGTCCTGGTCGACGCGCGGATCGGTGATCTCCTCGCCGTCCAGCCAGATGGCGCCGTCGTCGATCTCCTCCAGGAGGTTGGCGCAGCGCAGCAGCGTCGACTTGCCGGAGCCGGAGGCGCCGATCAGCGCGGTCACCGTGTGCGGGGCGACCTCCAGGTCGACGTCCCGCAGCACGACCGAGCCGCCGAAGGTCTTGCGGACGGACTCCATCCGCAGCACCGGTCCGTCTGCGTCGCTCATGCGATCCCTCCCTGGGCCCGCCTGCGGTCCATCCGCGCCGTCACCCAGTCCGTGAAGCGGGTCATCGGAATGGTCAGCGCCACGAACACCAGGCCCGCGACGATGTACGGCGTGTAGTTGAGGCTCCGGCCGACGATGATGTCGGCGGCCCGTACGGCGTCGATCGCGCCCCCGATCGACACCAGACCGGTGTCCTTCTGGAGGGACACCAGGTCGTTCAGCAGCGGCGGCACCTGGCGGCGCACCGCCTGCGGCAGCACCACGTACCGCAGCGCCTGCCGGTTGGAGAGACCGAGCGAGCGGGCCGCGGCGCGCTGCGAGGGGTGCACCGACTCGATGCCGGCGCGGAACACCTCGGCCACGTACGCCGAGTACGTCAGCGTCAGCGCCGTGCCGCCCAGCCACACCGGATCGACCGTCACGCCCTGGAGCCGCAGCGCCGGCACGCCCAGGACGACGATCATGAGGTTGATGATGAGCGGCAGGCCGCGGAAGAAGTCCGTGTAGGCGGCGGCCAGGACGCGCAGCGGGAAGAACACCGGGCCGCGCAGTGTGCGGGCGATGGCGATGAGCATGCCGAGCACCAGGACGGCCGCGCCGCAGACGAACAGCAGCCGGACGTTCAGCCACAGCCCTTCGAGGACCTTCGGGAACGCTTCGCGCGCGTACTGCCCGCTGAAGAACGTCTCCTTGGTGCGTGGCCAGCCGGGCGCGTTGACGACGACCAGGTAGAGGACGACGGCGGTGAGCAGGGTCGAGACCGCGGCGATCGCCGTGGCGCGGCGGGAGCGGGCACGCTTGAGGCGCTCCCGCTCGATCCGCCGCTGCGACGGCGCGTACGAGTCGCCCGCGTCCTGCGGGCCGGCCTCGTCCTTGGTGAGCGTCACTTGAGGACCGGGGCGTCGACGGCGTCCGAAAGCCACTGCTGCTCCAGCCTGCCGAGCGTGCCGTCCTTGCGCAGCGCGTCCACGGCGGCCGTCACGCAGGACGTGAGCGCGCTGCCCTTGTCGAGCACGAGCCCGAACTGCTCGGGCGTGGCGCCCTGGTTCTCGAACTGCCCGACGATCGTGCCGTCCGTCACCTCGGCCGCGGTGATGTAGAAGGCGGTCGGCAGGTCGACGACGACGGCGTCCACCTGCTTGTTCTCCAGGGCGGACTTGGCCTGGTCGTTCTTGGCGTACGCGGCGGCCTCCCGCGTCGGCTTCACCACGTCCTGGATGTAGTTCAGGCTCGTCGTGCCGACCTGGGCGCCGAGCTTGAGGTTCTTCAGGTCGGCGATGCCCGTCGCCTTGGCGGCCTTGGTGCCCTTCAGCGCGATGACGGCCTGGCGCACGTCGTAGTAGCCGGACGAGAA
This sequence comes from Streptomyces sp. SAI-135, assembly GCF_029893805.1. Classification (NCBI taxonomy): domain Bacteria; kingdom Bacillati; phylum Actinomycetota; class Actinomycetes; order Kitasatosporales; family Streptomycetaceae; genus Streptomyces; species Streptomyces sp. SAI-135. The sequence continues at coordinate 2,481,394 of NZ_JARXYP010000002.1, read as the reverse complement.
GTCCACGGCCTTCTTGCGCTCGGCGCTGATCGACACCTGGTTGATGTCGAAGTCGAAGGTCTTCTCCCCGGGTGCGAAAGCCTTGTTGAAGGGGACGCTCTGCCAGACGACGGCGCTCTTGTCGTAGCCGAGCTGCTGCGCCACGGCGTAGGCGACCGCCGACTCGAAGCCCTTGCCGTTCGCGGGCTTGTCGTCCTTGAACCAGGGCTCGTACGCCGGCTCGTCGGTGGCGATCGTGAGCTTGCCGGCGGCCTTGGTGTCCAACTTGCCCTTGGCACAGGTGGTTCCGGCCGACCCCGAGGCCTTGGCGTTCGCGTCGTCGTCGGGCTGCGGAGCACAGCCGACAGCGGTGGCGAGCAGGGCTATGGATGCCGCGGCGACGGCGCGGCGCAGTGCGCGAGGGGCGAGGTGCATGGCGGGAGAGTGACAGTCCACTGTCCCGTTTGTCGAGGTCACGACGGCAATCGTCCGCATATTGGGAACGGGTGTTGCATTCCTGTGAACAGTTTTCGGACAGACGGCCGGGGCCGCCGGTCGAGGGCGGGGATGAAAGACCGGCGGCCCGTACCGCGCAGGAGCCGTCATCCTGTGCGGGGCTGCTTCCAGTTGACTGCGCAACCATGTACGCCGGGAGCGCGTGCGTGACACCGGCGTGTGCGAAGAGTTCACACGGGGCGCGCAATGTCTCTTGCGCGCCCCGGAGTTCACCACCCCCGAGCGCGCCACTCCGGCAGCTGCGGCCGCTCCGCGCCCAGCGTCGTGTCGTTGCCGTGTCCCGGGTACACCCAGGTCTCGTCCGGCAGCACGTCGAAGATCTTCGTCTCGACGTCGTGGATCAGACTGGCGAACGCCTCAGGGTTCTTGCGGGTGTTGCCCACACCTCCCGGGAACAGGCAGTCCCCCGTGAACACATGGGGATGCCCGTGCGGGTCGTCGTAGACGAGGGCGATCGAGCCCGGTGTGTGCCCGACCAGGTGGCGCGCGGTGAGCTCCACCTGGCCCACGCGGATGACGTCGCCGTCGTCGACCAGGACGTCGGTGGGCACGGGGATGCCCTCGGCGTCGTCCCGGCCGGCGTACGTACGCGCGCGCGTGGCCGCGACGACCGCCGCGAGTGCCTGCCAGTGGTCGCCGTGCTGGTGCGTGGTGACGACGGACGCGATGCCGTCGTCACCGATCATGCCCAGCAGGGTCTCCGCCTCGTTGGCGGCGTCGATCAGCAGTTGCTCGTCGGTGGCCCGGCAGCGCAGCAGATAGGCGTTGTTCTCCATCGGGCCGACCGCGATCTTGGTGATCATCAGGTCCTTGAGCTCGTGCACGTCGGCGGGCCCGCCGACCGTCACCTGTCCGCTGTACGTCATGACGGCAGCCTATAGCGGGGGCAGCGCGGGGAGAGCGCCGCCGTGGACCGTGAGTGCCGAGCCGTCGCGGCGGCCTGCGAGCCAGCCCAGCAGGTCGGGCCGGCGGCCGCTGACGACGAGCGCGGGATCCCCGGCGCCGCCCGTCGGGATCCGGCGGCCGTCGTCCTCCTCGACGAGGAGCGCGGGTACGCCGGAATGGCCCCTGAACCGCTCTGTCAGGAAGTCGATCTCGCGCCGTGTGAACTCCTCGGGGAGGTCCTCCAGCTCGTATCCGATCCCGAGGTCCACATGGTGCAGCTCCACCTCGGCCCACCGCCGGAACGGCACCCGGGACGCCGAGTCGGTGACCCCGTTGCGCAGCTCGACCGTGCGCGACCAGTCCGCAGGCGCGGCCGTGGCCCCGTCGAAGCGGGCGGCGCTCGCGCGGAGGTCGGCGAGCTGGACGTCGAGGGGGCGCGGGGCGTCGCGCTCGATGTCGGCGTCGCGCGCTTCCGCGGAGGAGTACATGGGCCGGCCCTCCAGGACGTTCACCAGGGCGTCGGCGTTGCGGGAGAGGTGCGCGAGGACGTGGCCGCGGCTCCAGCCCGGCAGCCGTGACGACTCGGTCACGTCCGCGTTGTCCATCTTGGCGGCTGCGGTCAGCAGCCGCTCGGTCGCACCACGTACAGACTCCAGGTCATGAGCGTGATCAATCATGCTGCTGACCCTAGTGCCGCCACACCTTTGGGTGAAGGTGGTGAAGCAGTGCCGTAAATCGAATGCGCGTGCTATATGGTCGGGTGCGGCGTCGGGCATGCTGGAAGGCCGGGGATTGTTACGCATCCGGGAATCCGACCGGCGTTGTCAGTGGCTCCCCCTAGTCTGAGAAAGCACGGGGGCCCCGCCCCTGTCACTCCTCTCAAGCCAAGAAAGGTGCGGACCGGCGTGGCCGACCGTCTCATCGTCCGTGGCGCGCGCGAGCACAACCTGAAGAACGTCTCGCTCGACCTGCCTCGCGACTCGCTCATCGTCTTCACGGGCCTGTCCGGGTCGGGCAAGTCCTCCCTGGCCTTCGACACCATCTTCGCCGAGGGTCAGCGGCGCTATGTGGAGTCGCTCTCCTCGTACGCCCGCCAGTTCCTCGGCCAGATGGACAAGCCCGACGTCGACTTCATCGAGGGCCTGTCGCCCGCGGTCTCCATCGACCAGAAGTCGACCTCGCGCAACCCGCGCTCGACGGTCGGCACCATCACCGAGGTCTACGACTACCTGCGTCTGCTCTTCGCGCGCATCGGCAAGCCGCACTGCCCCGAGTGCCGCCGCCCGATCTCGCGCCAGTCGCCGCAGGCCATCGTCGACCGGGTCCTGGAGCTGCCGGAGGGGAGCCGCTTCCAGGTGCTGTCGCCGCTGGTGCGGGAGCGCAAGGGAGAGTTCGTCGACCTCTTCGCGGATCTCCAGACCAAGGGGTACAGCCGCGCACGGGTGGACGGCGAGACCGTCCAGCTCTCCAACCCGCCCACGCTCAAGAAGCAGGAGAAGCACACCATCGAGGTGGTCATCGACCGCCTGACGGTGAAGGACTCCGCCAAGCGCCGTCTCACCGACTCCGTGGAGACCGCCCTCGGGCTGTCCGGCGGCATGGTCGTGCTCGACTTCGTCGACCTGCCCGAGGACGACCCCGAGCGCGAGCGGATGTTCTCGGAGCACCTGTACTGCCCGTACGACGACCTGTCCTTCGAGGAGCTGGAGCCCCGCTCCTTCTCGTTCAACTCGCCCTTCGGCGCCTGCCCCGAGTGCACCGGCATCGGCACCCGCATGGAGGTCGACCCGGAGCTGATCGTCCCCGACGAGGACAAGTCCCTCGACGAGGGCGCCATCCACCCCTGGTCGCACGGGCACACCAAGGACTACTTCGGCCGTCTGATCGGCGCCCTCGCCGACGCGCTCGGGTTCCGGACGGACATCCCCTTCGCGGGACTGCCGCAGCGCGCGAAGAAGGCCCTGCTGTACGGCCACAAGACGCAGATCGAGGTCCGCTACCGCAACCGGTACGGCCGCGAGCGGGTCTACACGACCCCCTTCGAGGGGGCCGTCCCCTTCGTCAAGCGCCGGCACAGCGAGTCCGAGAGCGACGCGAGCCGCGAGCGCTTCGAGGGCTACATGCGCGAGGTGCCCTGTCCCACCTGTGAGGGCACCCGGCTCAAGCCGCTCGTCCTCGCGGTCACCGTCATGGGCAAGTCGATCGCCGAGGTCTCCGGCATGTCCATCAGCGACTGCGCGGACTTCCTGGGCGAGCTGAAGCTCAGCGCCCGCGACAAGAAGATCGCCGAGCGGGTCCTCAAGGAGGTCAACGAGCGGCTGAAGTTCCTGGTCGACGTCGGCCTCGACTACCTCTCGCTCAACCGCGCGGCCGGCACCCTCTCCGGCGGCGAGGCCCAGCGCATCCGCCTGGCCACCCAGATCGGCTCCGGACTCGTCGGCGTCCTGTACGTCCTGGACGAGCCGTCCATCGGCCTGCACCAGCGCGACAACCACCGGCTGATCGAGACCCTGGTCCGGCTGCGCGACATGGGCAACACCCTCATCGTCGTCGAGCACGACGAGGACACCATCAAGGTCGCCGACTGGATCGTCGACATCGGCCCCGGCGCGGGCGAGCACGGCGGCAAGGTCGTGCACAGCGGCTCCCTGAAGGAACTGCTCGCCAACGCCGAGTCCGAGACGGGCCAGTACCTGTCGGGCAAGAAGGCCATCCCGCTGCCCGACATCCGCCGGCCCCTGGACCCGTCCCGGCAGCTCACGGTGCACGGGGCCCGCGAGAACAACCTCCAGGACATCGACGTGTCCTTCCCGCTGGGTGTGTTCACCGCGGTCACCGGTGTCTCCGGCTCCGGCAAGTCGACCCTGGTCAACGACATCCTGTACACGCACCTGGCGCGCGAGCTGAACGGCGCGAGGAGCGTCCCGGGCCGGCACACGCGCGTGGACGGCGACGACCTCGTCGACAAGGTCGTGCACGTCGACCAGTCGCCCATCGGCCGCACCCCGCGGTCGAACCCGGCGACGTACACCGGCGTCTTCGACCACGTCCGCAAGCTGTTCGCCGAGACCACCGAGGCGAAGGTCCGCGGCTACATGCCCGGCCGCTTCTCCTTCAACGTCAAGGGCGGCCGCTGCGAGAACTGCGCGGGCGACGGCACCATCAAGATCGAGATGAACTTCCTCCCGGACGTCTACGTCCCGTGCGAGGTCTGCCACGGCGCCCGCTACAACCGGGAGACCCTGGAGGTCCACTACAAGGGCAAGTCCATCGCCGACGTCCTGAACATGCCGATCGAGGAGGCGACGGAGTTCTTCGACGCCGTCCCGGCCATCGCCCGGCACCTCAACACCCTCAAGGACGTCGGCCTCGGCTACGTCCGCCTCGGCCAGGCGGCGACCACCCTGTCCGGTGGTGAGGCCCAGCGCGTGAAGCTCGCCAGCGAGCTCCAGAAGCGCTCCACCGGCCGTACGGTCTACGTCCTGGACGAGCCGACCACCGGTCTGCACTTCGAGGACATCAGCAAGCTGCTGAAGGTCCTGTCCGGCCTTGTCGACAAGGGCAACACCGTCATCGTCATCGAGCACAACCTCGACGTCATCAAGACGGCCGACTGGATCGTCGACATGGGCCCCGAGGGCGGCGCGGGCGGCGGCCTCGTCGTCGCGGAGGGCACCCCGGAGGAGGTCGCCGGAGTCCCGGCCAGCCACACCGGCAAGTTCCTCAGGGAGATCCTCGGTGCCGACCGGATCAGCGACGGGACCTCGGTGAAGGCTCCGCGCAAGGCACCGGCCAGGAAGACGGCGGCGAAGACGGCCGCTGCGAAGACGGTCGCCGCCAGGTCGACGGCGAAGAAGACGGCGACGGCCAGGACCACGGCGACCAAGAAGGCCGCCGAAGCCACCAAGAAGGCCGCGCCCGCCAAGAAGACGGCCCGGGCGCGCAAGGCCTGATCGGGCACGACACAGCGAGCGGTGCTCCGCGGGACTCCCGCGGAGCACCGCTCGCTCCGTTACCGGCCCCGACCCCTACAGCTCGCCCAGTTCCGACGCGTACGGCGGCTGCGCCCCCGCCCGCGAGCAGCTGATCGCCGCCGCGCGTGCCGCGAAGCGCAGCAACCGGGTCCAGTCCTCGACGCCCAGACCGACGACTGCGTCCGGGGACAGCGCGTCTAGCGTGGCGAGGCCGTGCAGCAGGGCCGCGTTCACGGTGTCGCCCGCCCCGATGGTGTCCACGACGTCGACCTTCTCGCCCGGCACCGGTACCACCGCCCCGTCCCGGGTGAACACGGTCAGCCCGTCACCGCCATGGGTGACCACGACGGCCGAGGGCCCCGCGGCCAGCCACTCGCGCGGGGTGCCGCCCAGCCACCGCGCGTCCTCCTCGGAGAGCTTGAGCAGCGACACCGACGGCAGCCAGCTCTTGAACCGGACCCGGTAGGCGTCCGCGTCGGGGATGAGCCCGGCCCGGATGTTCGGGTCGAGCGCGGTGAACACACCCTGCGCGGCCGCGGTGCGCAGCAGCTCCTCGTAGGCGGTCGCCCCCGGTTCCAGGACGAGCGAGCAGGTGCCGAAGGACACCGCGCGCGTCCCGGCGGGGAGTTCGGCCGGGGCGGTGAACAGGCGGTCGGCGGTGCCGTCGACGTAGAAGGAGTAGACGGCCGAGCCGTCGGGGTCGATCGTGGCGACGGCGAGCGTGGTGGGTTCCGTGCCACGCTGCACGGCGGACACGTCCACCCCGGCCTCGCGGAGCCCGTCCAGCAGGGCCTCGCCGAAGGCGTCGAGCGAGGTGCGGGAGCAGAAGGCGGTGGGGGAGCCGAGCCGGCCGAGGGCCACGGCGGTGTTGTACGGGCCGCCGCCGAGCGCCGGCTTGAGACCCGCGAGGGCGCCCGTGCCCTGCGGGACCAGATCGATCAGGGCCTCACCGGCGACGACGATCACGTAACGGTTCCTTTCTCGAACTGCGGTGCTGCGAAGGGCTTTCCGGGATCAGAGCGGAGGCGGAAGGGACTTACGAGGGCCGACTACGCCGACCAGGAGGGCCGCGCCCCCTCCCCGGGGTCGGGGCACCCGCACGACGTGCGGTGCATGAACGTGCAGTCGAGGCGCACGGTCCGGGCGGGCCGGTCCGGTCTGTCGAGGCGTTCCAGCAGGACACGGACCGCCCGCGCGCCGATCTCCCTGCTGGGCTGGGAGATCGCGGTGAGCCGGGGTGAGAACAGATCGGCCCAGGCGAAGTCGTCGAAACAGCACAGGGCGAGGTCGTCCGGTACCGAGAGACCGTGCGTGCGCAGGGCCCGCAGGGTGCCGATGGTCATCGCGTTGTTGGCGGTGACGAGGGCGGTGGGCGGCACGGGGAGGGAGAGCAGGGCGGTCGTGGCCCGTTCGGCCCCGGCCGACTCGGAGTTCCCGTGGACGACCAGGTGATCGTCGTAGGGGAGGCCGGCGGCGGTGAGGCCCTGCCGGTACCCGGCGATCCGCTCGGCGGTGGTGCTCAGCCCGGGCAGTCCGGCCACCAGACCGATGCGCCGGTGACCGAGTCCGGCGAGATGGGTCACCAGCCCGGCCATCGGCTCGGTGTTCTCGGCGCAGACCTGATCGAAACGGTGTGAGCCACCCACCGGGGCGTCCGCCCCAAGTCCGGCCGACTCAGTGCCCGCCCCGCCGACTGCCTCGCCGGTCGCTCCAAGGGCCGTGCCACCGGCTGCCTCGCCGGTCGTTCCACGGGCTGCGCCGCCGACTGCCTCGCCGTTCGCCGGGCGGACCGCGTCGCCGCCTGCGTGGCCGGTGGTGCCACGGGCCGCCGCTCCACCGACCGCCTCGCCGGTGATGCCACGGGCCGCCGCCTCACCGACCGCCTCGCCGGTGGTGCCACGGGTCGCCGCTCCACCGACCGCCTCGCCGGTGGTGCCACGGGCCGCCACCCCGCCGACCACCCCGCCGGCCCCGCCACCGACCGCCGCCCCGACCGACCCACCGGCTACCTCACCGACCACCCCACCGGCAGACCCCCCGCTCACCCCGTCCACCACCCGGTCGAGAAACACCGTAGGGACCTGATGACGAGCGAGGTAGGAGACGAGTTCGCGTGGGTCGGCCGAGGGGGCGACGATCATGCCGTCGACGCGCCGCTCGTGCAGCAGCTGGACGACCTTGCGCTCATGGCCGGGATCGTCGTGCGGATCGGCGATGAGCAGGCTGTAGCCGTGTTCCAGCGCGCCCGCCTCCACGCCCTGGAGGATCTCGGTGAAGTACGGATTGCTGATCGCCGACACCGCGAGCCCGATGGAGCGGGTGCGGGAGGTCACCAGGGAGCGGGCGAGGGTGTTGGGGGTGTAGCCGAGTTCGTCGACGGCGTCCAGCACGGCCTGGCGGGTGTGCGGCAGGACCGGCCGGGTGCCGTTGAGGACGTGCGAGACGGTCGCCACGGACACCCCCGCGCTGCGTGCCACGTCGGCCATGGTCGGCATCGGATCCCCTTCCCGGAACGGCGGCCCACGGCCGGGAAGGTATCTCATTCAGCGGCGCACGTAAACGTTTGCGCAAGCGTTTACGTCGGCCGTCGCCGCACCCTCACCCCGCTCACTCCCAGTCCCACCCGATCCCCACCACCCCGGACCGCACCCGCTGTTCGACCAGGTGGACCGAGTGGTGCCGGCCGGTGAGGGACAGTTCCTGGCGGCCGCTGCGGGGTGCCGCGGGGGAGTGCTGGGCGAAGCGGTGGCAGCGCGACGGCAGCGCGTTCTCGTCGAACCGGACCTGGAGCGCGTACTGCCCGCCGGGCGAGCCGAAACCGCGGACGTACTCGCGGGAGACGCCGGCCGTGCCGTCCTCGACGCAGTGGCGGAACAGGAAGGTGTCCCCGGCCCGCAGCCGGGCGTCGAGGAGCAGCTCGACCACGAGCACCCCGGTCTCATGGTGCGAACGGACGCGCCCCGTACGGCAGTTCTCCAGGGCGTGCACGGTCATGCGCTCCGGCACGCACCCCGGGTCGCCGTGGTGGACGGCGACGAAGCGGTCGACGCCCTCGCGGTGGGCGCGCACGATGTGGTGCGACTCACGGCTGCGCAGCTCGCGGCGTGCCCCGATGTCTATGCGCTCGTGGTGGCCCAGGGTGTGCAGTCCCCCGTCGGGGGGCGCGTCCAGCTCGTCGAGCAGTTGCCCGAGGATGTCCGAGGCCGCGAGCAGCGAACGGTAGGAGCGGGCCGCGGGGCGCTCGGCCGCCGACCGGTCCTCGTCCTCGGCGAGCAGCCGGATCAGCGACTCCTCCGGCAGCTGGAGGATCTCCTCCAACGCCCGTACGGCCCGCAGCGACTCGGGACGCTGCGGGCGCCGGGCACCCTGCTGCCAGTAACTCAGGCTGGTGACACCGACCTTGACCCCGTAGCGCGAAAGATGGTGCTGGACGCGCTGGAGGGGCAGCCCGCGCGCGGCGATCGCCGCGCGCAGTGCGACATGGAAGGGGCCGCCTCGCAGAGCCGAGTCCAGTTCCGCGTGGGCGGCACCGACGTCGTCCGCGTGCTGTGTGGCGTGCGGCATGCAGGGGGCCTCTCTGTACAGGTCCGGACGGCTGGTCAGGCCGTTCGCGAGGGTGTGCCGGGGCCGTCCGTGGCAGTGCCGGGAAAGGCTTCACATCCGTACGCCGTCGTTCCCGGCCCCGAGTTCCCCCGCATTGAAGCGTGTCGGTCAAGTCCCGACAACACCTGCTGCCGAACGGTGGTCAACTCCCGGCCGGTCGGCGGCCCGCCCGCCCTCAGGTGGCGGAGTGCTCCCCCACGCCGTCCAGCAGGTCCCTGATGGCCCGTGCCGACAGCGCCGACTTGGGCAGGAACCCACGTGCCGGGCTGCCGGCGATCAGTTCCTCGAAGTCCTCCCGCGCGTGGGTGGAGATCAGGATGATGACGCAGGGGACACTGCGGGCCAGTTCCACCGCCACGTCGAAGCCGCTGTCGCCGTCGAGGTCGAGATCGACCAGGACGACGTCCGGGGTCAGCTCCGCGGCCCGGACGAGAGCCTCGGCAGCCGACAGTGCGACGCCGACGACCGATATCCCGTCGCGTTCCAGCAGGCGTCGCGCGGCCTCCAGGAACCGGATGCTGTCATCGACGAGAAGACAGCGTATGGACATGCGGACAGGGTCCCAACCAGCCGCAGGCCGCGCTTTCCCGCTACCCGGAAAGAGTCGGGGCGGATTGCTCCCCCGCATCCGCGACCCGGGTGGCGCAGACGACGGCGACCGGAGCGAGCGGGCCGCACCGAAGCCACCTGCGACAGCAGGAGCGACGGTCCGGGAGTTCAACAGGGCGCAGCGGCACGCAGCTCGCGATGGTCACCCTCCCCGAGCGACGGCCGTACGGCGAACGGGACTCCGTGCCGCGACCGGCGGCGACCTGTGCCGGACAGGCGACGCCGGACGCATGGACGGCGGCGGAGTTCACGGGCATGCTGAGGGGGCCGGACCACGGCCGGCCGTCCCCTGCGCGGACGTGTGGAAGTGCCCTCCCTCAAGGGGTGTTTCGCATGACGGGCCCCAGCGGCATCACACACGTCAGCGGCACGACACTCGTCAGCGGCAGCGCCTGAGGCACTGTCATGCGTCGCTCAACACGCAGAGGAAAGCCCCGGGCCCCGCACCGCATCCCGCCGCTCGCCCGGCTGCGCGTCGGCCGGAAGCTGACGCTGCTGGTGCTGCTGCCGGTCACCGCTCTGCTGGTCCTCACCGCCTTCAACTCCGCGGCCCAGTGGCAGCAGGCGCGGACCCTGCGCGACTTCCGCACCGGCACCGGGGTCGCGTTCGCGGTCGTCGAGGTCGGCGACGCCGTCGCACGCGAGCGGCTCGCCGCCGTCGAGGCCCGGCTGCGCCCGGGGCCCGGCAACCGGGCGGTGCGGACCGCGGCCGAACAGGCCACCCGCCGGGTCCTGGAGCGGGCCGTGGCCCGTACCGCCTTCTGGTCCGGCTCCGACGTCGCCGGTGACCTGAACGCCGTCCGCCGTCAACTGCACTCCCTGCGGGCCCGGACGGCCGCCGGCTCGCTCACCGCCCCCGACATCGCCGAGCGGTACGGCGAAGTCGAGGACGCCCTGCTCGACGACGCGACCGCGCTGGAATCCGGCCGCCCCACCCGGGCCTCGGGCCGCGCCGCCGACGCCCACCTCGCGCTCCTGCGAGCCATCGAGGCCGCGGAACGGGAGCGGGCCGAGGTCGCCGCCCTGCTCGCCGGGCCCGCCGACCGCCCCACCGGCGCCGGACGCTGGTCCGCCCTGGAGACGGCACAGCTGGACGCCTTCCGGGAGAACACCTCGGCCGACCTGCGGACCGAGCTGAACGCCCTCCGGTTCCAGGACCCCGGCCGGGCCGTCCGCCAGGTCCGCGACCTGCTGGCCACCGCCCGCGCGGAGACCGCCCGATGGCCGTCGTACGAACGCTGGCTCGCCGACTCCGGTGCCCGCATCGGCGCCCTGCGCGGCATTCAGGACCGGGCCGCCCGCGAACTCGACGCCACCGCAGGCCAAGACCGCCGCGAGGCGGAGACCCGCGTGGTCCGCGATCTCACCGCCTCGCTCGCCGTGCTCACCCTCGTCACCTTCCTCGCCGTCGCCCTCGGCCGGTCGATCACCCGCCCCCTCGGCGAGATCTCCGCGGGCGCCCGGGCACTGTCGCACGGCGATCTCTCCCACGACATCCGGTACGCGGGCCGCGACGAGCCGGGCGAGGTCGCCGACGCCCTGCGCGAACTGCGGGTGGCCACCGAGCGTCTGGTCGCCGAGATCCGCGCCATGAACACCGCGATCGACCGCAACCGCCTCGAACACCGCGCCGACGAGACCTCGTTCGAGGGCGCCTGGAGGCAGCTCGTCGGCGGCATGAACGCCACCATGGCCTCCTGCGCGGCGGCGCACGGACGGCGCGAGGAGGCCGAACAGGAGCTGGCGAGCGTCTTCGACCTCTCCCTCGACCTGTTCTGCGTCAGCGGGCTCGACGGCCGGCTCAAACGGGTCAACCCCGCCTTCGAACGCGTCCTGGGCCGTTCGAGCGAGGAGCTCCTGTCCCGGCCGCTCATCGAGTTCGTGCACGAGGAGGACCGCACGAGCACCCGGGAGGCCCTCGCACGGCTGGCCGACGGCGCCGAACCGGCCGGGTTCGAGAACCGCTGCCTGCGCAGCGACGGCACGGAGGTCCGGCTTCAGTGGAGCGCCCGGCCGGTCCCCGAGACGGGGCTCATCCACGCCACCGCCCGCGACGTCACCGACAGCCGCCGCACCAGCCGGGAACAGGACGCCCTGCGCCGGGTCGCCACCCTGGTGGCCCACGGCGCCCCGCCGGCCGAGGTGTTCGCCCTCGTGGCCGAGGAGGTGGGAGACCTGCTGGACACCAGCGCGGCCGTGCTGCGGCAGGAGCCCGACGGCAGCCAGACGCTCCTCGGGTCCGGGCTCGGCCTGCCGGAGGAACTCGAGCAGGCCATGCGCGAGGAGCGCAGGGCGGCGGAGCGCGCGGCGATCGACGAGGTCACCCGGACCCGGCGCGCCGCCCACAATCGGTCATGCCGCGTGCGCGCCCATCGTCGTCGACGACCGGATGTGGGGCTTCGTCCTCGCCGCCTCGCCCCTGGAGGTGCTGCCCGCGGGCATCGAGTGGCGGCTGGCCGACTTCACCGACCTCGTCGCCACCGCCATCGCCAACGCCGACAGCAGCGCCCAGTTGACCGCTTCACGCGCGCGCGTGGTGGCCCAGGCGGACGCCTCCCGGCGCCGCACCGAGCGCGACCTGCACGACGGGGTCCAGCAGCGGCTCGTCGCGGTCCGGCTGGAACTGCGGCTCGCCGAGACACTGCTGACCGACCCGACGTCGGAGCTGGCCGCACAGCTGGCACACGTCGGCAAGGGCCTCGACGACACCTTCCAGGACCTGCTCCAGGTGGCCAGGGGCATCCACCCGGCCATCCTGTCCCAAGGAGGACTGGGGCCCGCTCTGCGCTCCCTGGCCCGTCGTTCCCCGGTCCCCGTCGAGCTCGATCTGCGGCTGCCCGCGACGCGGCTGCCGGAACGAGTGGAGGTGGCCGCGTACTACGTGACGTCCGAGTGCCTCAACAACGCGGCCAAGCACGCCCACGCGCGCGTGGTGGCGGTGTCGGCGGAGATCCGCGACGACGTCCTGGAGCTGACCGTCCGCGACGACGGCGTCGGAGGCGCGGAGCCCAGGCGCGGATCCGGCCTGATCGGGCTCGTCGACCGGGTCGAGGCGATCGGCGGCAGGCTGACGGTCGGCAGCCCGCCCGGCGGGGGTACCACCGTGGACGTGCGGCTGCCGCTGGCCGCGCCCTCGCCGGACCTGTGACCGCCCGAAGACGCACGCCGGGGGGTCCGTCCAGGTGGGGGAGCCTGAACTTGATGACGTCGCGTACGCTCCGGGCGGTCCCGATCGGACGGAGGGGTGTCCGACCGGCTCTGGTGGCGGTGCGGTCCGCCGCTCAGCGCTTCCGCAGCAGCTCGGCGCGCACGATGTCCGGGTCCCTGGGATCCAGGACGCCGGTCGGCCCGTACGTCTCCTCCGGGTACCGGCGGGCACGGACCGGTCGCCGCTGCCTCACGATCCGTGTCCGCCGCATCTCCCGCACCCTTCGGCCGTGCGCCCCTCCGTCCCTCGCCCGGGACGGCCGGCCGCACTGCATCTGCACTGCTCCGAGCATCGTCCGCAGACGTCCGCACGTCGTCACGGCAGGCCCCCAATTCCGCTTCCGGCTAGCTGGAAGCCGCAAGGTGCGGCAGGCTGAGGGAGCGAACGCAGGGGGCCGAGCCGGGGGAGACCCGGCTTCGCCAGGCGCACCGCGCGGGCCGGGCAGGGGTGGGGACCGGGGGTCATGGACGACGCAGCACAGCAGCCGACGCGGGGACGGGTCGTGCTCGCCGACGACGACATCCTGCTCAGGGAGGGCCTGGCCAGTCTCTGCGAGCGCGTCGGGTACCAGGTCGCGGGCCAGGCGGGTGACGCGGTCCGGCTCCTGGAGCTGGTCGACGGGGAACGCCCCGACCTGGCGATCGTCGACATCAGGATGCCCCCGGACCACTCGACCGAGGGCCTCAGGGCGGCCCGCACGATCCGTGCGCGCCACCCCGGCACCGGCATCCTCGTCCTGTCGGCGTACGTCGAGGTCGAGGACGCCCTGGAACTGCTGGCGAGCGGCCGCAAGATCGGCTATCTGCTCAAGAGCCGGGTCACGGTCGTCGACGAGTTCACCGAGGCCCTGGAGCGCATCCACCGGGGCGGCTCGGTGGTCGACCCCTCCCTGGTGCAGGAGCTGTTCTCCGCCCAGCGCCGCGACGACCCCCTCGCCCACCTCAGCGCCCGCGAGCGCGAGGTCCTCGCCCTGATGGCCGAGGGCCGCTCCAACGCCGGCATCGGCCGTCGCCTGTGGGTCACGGAGGGCACCGTCGAGAAGCACGTCCGCAGCATCCTGGGCAAACTCGGCCTCACCGAGGACACGGACGACCACCGCCGGGTGCTGGCCGTTCTCACCTTTCTGGAGTCCCGCTAGGCGTCCGCCGCGGATCACCTCGGGACATGGCCGGGGTTGTCCACAGGCAGACCGGAGTGTCAGCCCTCGCCAGTAGGGTGTGAGACATGGCCGACCCCTCCAGCTACCGCCCCAAACCAGGGGAGATCCCTGACACTCCCGGGGTGTACAGGTTCCGCGACGAGCACCGCCGGGTGATCTACGTCGGAAAGGCGAAGAGCCTGCGCCAGCGCCTGGCGAACTACTTCCAGGACCTGGCGAGCCTGCACCCCCGCACCCGCACGATGGTGACCACGGCCGCGTCCGTGGAGTGGACGGTGGTGTCCACGGAGGTCGAGGCCCTGCAGCTGGAGTACTCCTGGATCAAGGAGTTCGACCCCCGGTTCAACGTCAAGTACCGCGACGACAAGAGCTACCCGTACCTCGCGGTGACGATGAACGAGGAGTTCCCGCGCGTGCAGGTGATGCGCGGCCACAAACGCAAGGGCGTGCGGTATTTCGGGCCGTACGGGCACGCGTGGGCGATCCGCGACACCGTCGACCTCCTGCTGCGCGTCTTCCCCGTCCGCACCTGCTCGGCCGGCGTCTTCAAGAACGCGGCCCGCACCGGCCGCCCCTGTCTCCTCGGCTACATCGGCAAGTGCTCGGCGCCCTGCGTCGACCGCGTCTCCCCCGAGGAACACCGCGATCTGGCCGAGGAGTTCTGCGACTTCATGGCCGGCCGCACCGGCGCCTACATCCGCCGCCTGGAGCAGCGGATGGCGGACGCGGCCGAGGAGATGGAGTACGAGCGGGCCGCCCGCCTGCGCGACGACATCGGCGCGCTGAGGAAGGCCATGGAGAAGAGCGCCGTCGTGCTCGCCGACGCGACCGACGCCGACCTGATCGCGGTCGCCGAGGACGAGCTGGAGGCAGCCGTCCAGATCTTCCACGTCCGCGGCGGACGCGTCCGCGGCCAGCGTGGCTGGGTCACCGACAAGGTGGAGGAGATCACCACCGGCGCCCTCGTCGAGCACGCCCTCCAGCAGCTCTACGGCGAGGAGACCGGAGACTCCGTCCCCAAGGAGGTCCTCGTCCCCGCCCTGCCCGAGCCGGTCGAACCCGTGCAGGAGTGGCTGACCGCGCGGCGCGGCTCCAACGTCTCGCTGCGCATCCCGCAGCGCGGCGACAAGAAGGCCCTCATGGAGACAGTGCAGCGCAACGCCCTCCAGGCGCTCGCCCTGCACAAGACCAAGCGCGCCTCCGACCTGACCACGCGCTCGCGTGCCCTGGAGGAGATCGCCGAGGCCCTCGACCTGGACAGCGCCCCGCTCAGGATCGAGTGCTACGACATCTCCCACCTCCAGGGCGACGACGTGGTCGCGTCCATGGTCGTCTTCGAGGACGGCCTCCAGCGCAAGAGCGAGTACCGCCGCTTCCAGATCAAGGGCTTCGCCGGCCAGGACGACGTCCGGTCCATGCACGAGGTGATCTCCCGCCGGTTCCGGCGCTATCTCGCCGAGAAGGAGAAGACGGGGGAGTGGGCCGACGGGGAGGACGGCCTCACCGAGGACGACGGCCGTCCCAAGAAGTTCGCCTACCCGCCCCAGCTGGTCGTCGTGGACGGCGGACAGCCCCAGGTGGCCGCCGCCAGGAAGGCCCTGGACGAGCTCGGCATCGACGACATCGCGGTCTGCGGTCTCGCCAAGCGCCTGGAGGAGGTCTGGCTGCCCGAGGAGGACGACCCGGTCGTGCTGCCCCGCACCAGCGAAGGCCTGTACCTTCTCCAGCGGGTCCGTGACGAGGCCCACCGCTTCGCCATCACCTACCAGCGCACCAAGCGGGCCCAGCGCTTCAGGTCGAGCCCGCTCGACGACGTCCCCGGCCTCGGGGACACACGCAAGCAGGCTCTGCTGAAACATTTCGGGTCCCTGAAGAAACTACGATCCGCCACCATCGACCAGATCTGCGAGGTGCCCGGCATAGGCCGCAAGACGGCCGAGACGATCGCCGTGGCCCTCGCCCAGGCGGCCCCGGCCGCGCCCGCCGTCAACACGGCGACTGGAGAGATCATGGATGACGAGGAACCCGGCAATACGGGTTCCGGAGGGGACCCCGTGACGGCGGGCGCCCCGGACGAACGACGGGGGCAGGAGACATGAATGTGAACGAGCACGAAGAACGACAGGACCAGGGCGGAGAAGAAGCACAGGTGAGTACCGGCACGACCCTCGACGCGGGCGGCGTCCCGGAGGCGGCCATCCCCGAGCTGGTGATCATCTCCGGCATGTCCGGAGCCGGCCGTTCCACCGCCGCGAAGTGCCTGGAGGACCTCGGCTGGTTCGTCGTCGACAACCTCCCGCCCGCGCTGATCCCCACCATGGTGGAGCTCGGCGCCCGCTCCCAGGGCAACGTCGCCCGGATCGCGGTGGTCGTCGACGTCCGCGGCCGGCGCTTCTTCGACAACCTCCGCGAGTCCCTCGCCGACCTGGAGGCCAAGCACGTCACCCGGCGGATCGTCTTCCTGGAGTCCTCCGACGAGGCCCTGGTGCGCCGCTTCGAGTCCGTGCGCCGCCCGCACCCCCTCCAGGGCGACGGCCGCATCGTCGACGGCATCGACGCCGAGCGCGAGCTCCTGCGCGAGCTGCGCGGCGACGCCGACCTGGTCATCGACACCTCCAGCCTCAACGTCCACGAGCTGCGCGCCAAGATGGACGCCCAGTTCGCCGGCGAGGAGGAGCCCGAGCTGCGCGCCACCGTCATGTCGTTCGGCTTCAAGTACGGCCTCCCGGTCGACGCCGACCTGGTCGCCGACATGCGGTTCCTGCCCAACCCGCACTGGGTCCCGGAGCTGCGCCCCTACACCGGCCTCAACGAGGAGGTCGCGGCGTACGTCTTCAACCAGCCCGGCGCCAAGGAGTTCCTCGACCGCTACGCCGAGCTGCTGCGCCTGATCGCGGCCGGCTACCGCCGTGAGGGCAAGCGGTACGTGACCATCGCCATCGGCTGCACCGGCGGCAAGCACCGCTCGGTCGCCACGTCGGAGAAGCTCGCCGCGCGCCTCGCGGCCGAGGGTGTGGAGACGGTGGTCGTACACCGGGACATGGGACGGGAATGACCGCACGTAGTCCGCGGCTGAGCAGGCTGCGCCGGGCCGTCCCCGAAGGGCGTGCGGCCCGCCCCGCCGAGGCCCGCGGGGCGAGACCCCGCCGGCGCGGCGCCCAGCCCAAGGTGGTCGCGCTCGGCGGCGGCATGGGCCTGTCCGCCTCGCTCGCCGCCCTGCGCCGGATCACCGGCGACCTCACTGCCGTCGTCACCGTGGCCGACGACGGCGGCTCCAGCGGGCGCCTGCGCGACGAGCTGGGCGTTCTGCCGCCCGGCGACCTGCGCAAGGCGCTGGCCGCGCTGTGCGGCGACGACGAGTGGGGCCAGACCTGGGCCCGCGTCATCCAGCACCGCTTCCAGTCCAAGGGCGACCTGCACGAACACGCGGTCGGCAATCTGCTCATCGTCGCCCTGTGGGAGCAGCTCGGCGACCATGTCCAGGCCCTCGACCTGGTCGGCAGACTCCTGGGCGCCCATGGCAGGGTGCTGCCCATGTCCGCCGTACCCCTGGAGCTCCAGGCCCTGGTCAAGGGGCACGACCCGGAGCGACCCGAGGACGTGGACACCGTACGGGGACAGGCGACCGTGGCCCTGACCCCGGGCGAGGTGCAGTCGGTGCACCTGGTGCCGCACGACCCGCCCGCGGTGCCCGAGGCGGTCGAGGCCGTCCGGGACGCGGACTGGGTGGTCCTCGGCCCCGGCTCGTGGTTCTCCTCGGTCATCCCGCACCTGCTGGTGCCCGAACTGCTGGACGCGCTCACACAGACGAAGGCGCGCCGGGTACTCTCCCTGAACCTCGCACCGCAGCCGGGAGAAACCGATGGCTTCTCCCCGCAGCGTCATTTGGAGGTTTTGGGACGACACGCCCCTAAACTCGCCCTGGACGTGGTGCTGGCCGACCAGGCCGCCGTGCCCGACCGCGACTCCCTGACCGATGCCGCCAAGCGGTTCGGTGCCGCGGTCGAGCTGGCGCCGGTGGCCCGGCCCGACGGAACCCCGAGGCACGACCCGGAGCTGTTGGCCGCCGCGTACGACCGTATTTTTCGGATGCATGGAAGGATCGGCCCATGGCGATGACGGCAGCGGTGAAGGACGAGATCTCCCGGCTCCCCGTCACCCGTACCTGCTGCAGAAAGGCGGAGGTCTCCGCCATCCTGCGGTTCGCCGGCGGCCTTCACCTGGTGAGCGGGCGCATTGTGATCGAGGCGGAGCTGGACACCGCGATGGCGGCCCGCCGCCTCAAGAGAGACATCCTGGAGATCTTCGGCCACAGCTCCGAACTGATCGTGATGGCTCCGGGCGGACTGCGCCGGGGCTCGCGTTACGTGGTCCGGGTCGTCGCCGGCGGTGACCAGCTGGCCCGGCAGACCGGCCTGGTCGACGGCCGGGGCCGACCGATCCGGGGCCTGCCCCCGCAGGTCGTCTCCGGTGCCACCTGCGACGCCGAGGCCGCCTGGCGCGGGGCCTTCCTGGCGCACGGCTCGCTGACCGAGCCCGGCCGCTCCTCCTCCCTGGAGGTGACCTGCCCGGGCCCGGAGGCCGCGCTCGCCCTGGTCGGCGCCGCCCGCCGCCTCTCGATCGCCGCCAAGGCCCGCGAGGTGCGCGGTGTGGACCGTGTGGTCGTCCGCGACGGTGACGCGATCGGCGCCCTGCTCACCCGTCTGGGTGCCCATGAGTCGGTGCTCGCCTGGGAGGAGCGCCGGATGCGCCGCGAGGTGCGGGCCACGGCGAACCGTCTCGCCAACTTCGACGACGCCAACCTGCGCCGCTCCGCGCGCGCGGCCGTCGCCGCCGGAGCGCGGGTCCAGCGGGCCCTGGAGATCCTCGCCGACGACGTGCCCGAGCATCTCGCGGCCGCCGGGCGGCTGCGCATGGAGCACAAGCAGGCCTCCCTGGAGGAGCTGGGCGCGCTCGCCGACCCGCCGCTGACCAAGGACGCCGTGGCCGGCCGTATCCGCCGGCTGCTCGCCATGGCCGACAAGCGCGCCTCCGACCTCGGCATCCCGGGCACGGAGTCCAGCATCACCGAGGAGATGGCCGACAACCTGGTCGGCTGATCCTCCCTCACCGCGCCGGTGCCGACGCCCACTTGGGCCGTCGGCACCGGCGTTTGCGTATCCGTGAGGCGCCCTTGACTGGATCATGAACTGTCATGAGCCTGGCTCTGTTCGCTGCTGGGGCGGACCACCGCAAGGGGGGCTCATGAGACGAAGAGCGAGACCGATCCTCGCTGTTGGCGCGCTCCTGCTCGGCGGCGCGGGCATCGCACCCGTCGCCCATGCCGCGCAGAGCGCCGGTTCTCCTGATCCGAACGAAATCAAGGTCTTCCGCGCCGAGGTCACCAGCGGGCAGGTACCCCTGCTGCTGGCGGCCGGGCAGGACGGCCACGAACTGAGCGAGCAGGTGCCGGAGAAGGGCACCGCGACCGTCGAGGTCTATCTCACCGACCGGGAAGCCCGGAAGCTGGAGCAGAAGGGCGTCGAGCTCACCGAGCACACGCTGACCGCCAAGGCCGAGGCCCGCGTGGAGAAGGCGGCCGAAGGTGTGTTCCGGCCGTACAGCGGAAGCGGCGGGCTCCGGGAGGAACTCCTCGCCACCGCCCGGGCCAACCCCGGCCTCACCAAGGTCGTCTCCATCGGCAAGACGGTGAACGGGCAGGACATCCTCGCGCTCAAACTCACCAAGAACGCGAAGAAGTCCAAGGACGGAGCCAAACCCTCCGTCCTCTACCTGTCCAACCAGCACGCGCGTGAGTGGATCACTCCGGAGATGACCAGGCGCCTGCTCCACTACTACGTGGACGGCTACAAGAGCGACAAGCGCCTGAAGAAGATCGTCGACTCCACCGAGCTGTGGTTCGTCCTGTCGGCCAACCCCGACGGCTACGACTACACCTTCAAGGACGCCGGCAACCGCCTGTGGCGCAAGAACCTGCGCGACAACAACGGCGACGGCACCATCGCGGTCGGCGACGGCGTCGACCTGAACCGCAACTTCTCCTACAAGTGGGGCTACGACAACGAGGGTTCGTCCCCCAACCCCACCAGCGAGACCTACCGCGGCACGAGCCCGGCCTCCGAGCCCGAGACCAAGGCACTCGATGCCTTCGAGAAGCGGATCGGCTTCACGTACGGCATCAACTACCACTCCGCCGCCGAGCTCCTCCTCTACGGCGTCGGCTGGCAGGTGGCCACCGACACGCCCGACGACGTCATGTACAAGGCGCTCGCCGGCACCCCGGAGAACTCCGCCATCCCCGGCTACCGTCCGCAGGTCTCCTCGGAGCTGTACACCACCAACGGCGAGGCGGACGGCCACGCGTCGAACGTCAACGGCCTGGCGATGTTCACCCCCGAGATGTCGACCTGCCAGACCGCCTCGAACCTGGACCCCGACGACCAGTGGAACGCGGCCGACTGCCAGTCGGTCTTCAACTTCCCGGACGACGAGAAGCTGATCCAGCAGGAGTTCGAGAAGAACATCCCCTTCGCGCTCTCCGTCGCCGAGTCCGCGGCCACGCCCGACCGGCCGAAGTCCGCGCTCGGCCTCGACGCCGCCGACTTCACCCCGAAGACGTTCACCACGTCCTACGCGCGCGGCGCCGACCAGGAGGTCTCCGTCGTCGTCCGCAGGTCCGTGCGCGACAAGGAGCTCAGGTACCGCGTCAACGGCGGCCGTACGCACGAGAGGGACCTCAGGGCCTGGAAGGGCGGTGAGACCTACGGCGGTGAGGACAACCTCTACTTCGACGAGTACCGGGCCGAGGTCGAGGACGCCGACCCGGGCGACAAGGTGGAGGTCTGGTTCACCGGCCGGGCGAGGAGCGGCAAGCCCGTCTCCAGCGCGCACTTCACGTACACGGTCGCCGAGCGGCCGCGCGCCGACGTGCTCGTGGTCGCCGAGGAAGGCGCGACCGCCGCACAGGCGCAGACGTACGTGGACGCGCTGAAGGCGGCCGGCCGCAAGGCGATCGTCTGGAACGTGGCCACCCAGGGCGCGCCCGACGCGCTCGGGGTGCTGGACCACTTCAGGTCGGTCGTCCACTACACGGGCGCGACCGTCCCGGGCAACCCCACCCAGCTCCAGCTGCGCGCCTTCCTCAACGAGGGCGGCAAGCTGATCGAGGCGGGCGAGCGGGCCGGCGGCAGCGTCGACCTGGGCGGCGGCACCCTGTCGAACGACTTCAGCCAGTACTACCTGGGCGCCTACACCCGGACGACCCTGCCGGGCGCCACCTCCTTCCAGGGCAGCGGGAAGCTCTCCGGGGCAGCCGGAACCCTCGGCGCCGCCCCCGGCAACCCGCTGGACGCGGCCGGCTCCTTCAGCGTCACCTCGGACAACCTCCCCGTGGCGACCTTCCCGCAGTTCGCGAGCGCGGGAGCGGGCGGGTACCCGGGCACGCCCAACCCGTACGGCCCGTACGAGGGCGCCTCCATGGCAGCTGTCACGCACAGCGACTACGCCTGGAACCGTCTCACCCGCACCATCGACCTCACCCAGGTCACCGCCGCGCAGGCGCCCACGCTGCGCACCCGGCTGCTGTGGGACACCGAGGAGGGCTACGACCACGCCGTCCTGGAGGCGCACACCGCCGGGGCGGACGACTGGACCACGCTCCCCGAGAAGAACGGCGCCACCAGCACCGCGGTGCCCGCCGAGTGCGAGGCCGGGTTCTTCATCGCGGCCCACCCCGCGCTCAAGCGGTATCTGACGCAGGGCGCCGGCGGCTGCACGGCCTCCGGCACCAGCGGCCAGTGGAACAGCCTCACCGGGTCGTCGGCCGGCTGGCAGGAGGTCTCCTTCGACCTCTCCGCGTACGCCGGCAAGAAGGTCGAGGTCTCCCTCAGCTACATCACCGACCCGGGCTCCGGCGGTCGCGGTGTCCTCGCCGACAACGCGTCCGTGGTCATCGGCGGCCAGGCCACCGAGACCGAGGGCTTCGAGACCTCGCTCGGCGTCTGGAGCGTGCCCGGTCCGCCCGCGGGCAGTCCCGCGGTCGTCAAGGACTGGGGGCGCGCCGGAGAGCTGTTCAAGACGTACGGAGCGGTCACCACGGACGACACCGTTCTGCTGGGCTTCGGCCTGGAGCACGTGACCGCGGCGGCCGACCGCACGGCCCTCGTCAAGAAGGCACTCGCCGCCGTCGGGGGGTGAACCGGACGTGACCCGGCGTAGTCGCCCCGGGTGACCGGAGCTTTCGGTCCGGGGCGGTCCGTACCCCTACTGGCGGGTACGGACCGCCCTGCCGTGTATGGGGCATCTCGATGTCACTCCGGATGCCTCAGGGAGGTAGGGTCGGGGGTGGTCGGGGACATCCCATACAGCTCGCCGGTCTCACAACCGGCGTACCAACGAGGAGATCGGTTCGTGACGATCCGCGTAGGCATCAACGGCTTTGGCCGCATCGGTCGTAACTACTTCCGCGCGCTGCTGGAGCAGGGTGCTGACATCGAGATCGTGGCTGTCAACGACCTGGGTGACACCGCGACCACTGCGCACCTGCTGAAGTACGACACCATCCTGGGCCGCCTCAAGGCCGAGGTGTCGCACACCGCCGACACGATCACCGTCGACGGTCACACCATCAAGGTGCTGTCCGAGCGCAACCCGGCCGACATCCCGTGGGGCGAGCTGGGCGTCGACATCGTCGTCGAGTCGACCGGCATCTTCACGAAGAAGGCCGACGCCGAGAAGCACATCGCCGGCGGCGCCAAGAAGGTCCTCATCTCGGCTCCGGCCAAGGACGAGGACATCACCATCGTGATGGGCGTCAACGAGAACAAGTACGACGCGGCCAACCACCACGTCATCTCGAACGCCTCCTGCACCACCAACTGTGTGGCGCCGATGGCCAAGGTCCTCGACGAGAACTTCGGCATCGTCAAGGGTCTGATGACCACGGTCCACGCGTACACCAACGACCAGCGCATCCTGGACTTCCCGCACAAGGACCTGCGCCGCGCCCGCGCCGCCGCCGAGAACATCATCCCGACCACCACGGGTGCCGCCAAGGCCACCGCGCTGGTCCTGCCGCAGCTCAAGGGCAAGCTGGACGGCATCGCGATGCGCGTCCCGGTCCCGACCGGCTCGGCCACCGACCTCGTCGTGGAGCTGTCCCGCGAGGTCACCAAGGACGAGGTCAACGCCGCGTTCAAGAAGGCCTCCGAGGGCGAGCTCCAGGGCTACCTGACCTACACCGAGGACGAGATCGTCTCCTCGGACATCGTCAGCGACCCGTCGTCCTGCACCTTCGACTCCTCCCTGACCATGGTCCAGGAGGGCACGACGGTGAAGATCCTCGGCTGGTACGACAACGAGTGGGGCTACTCCAACCGCCTGGTCGACCTCACGGTCTTCGTCGGCAACCAGCTCTGATCCCAGAGCAGGCACCTTGACATGAGAGCAGGGCCCGGGCGGCGCAGGGACGCGCCGTCCGGGCCCTGACTCACGTGCTGAACAGCCCTCGTACGATCAGAGCACCCTCACCAGGAGTTCCCTCATGAAGACGATCGACGAACTCATCACCGAAGGCGTGGACGGCAAGCGGGTCTTCGTCCGCGCCGACCTCAACGTGCCGCTCGCCGACGGCCGCATCACCGACGACGGCCGCATCCGCGCCGTGCTGCCCACCGTCAAGGCCCTCGTGGAAGCGGGCGCCAAGGTGGTCGTGGCCTCGCACCTGGGCCGCCCCAAGGGCGCCCCGGACCCGGCCTTCTCGCTGCTCCCGGCCGCCGAGCGGCTCGGCGAACTCCTGGGCGCCTCCGTGGCGTTCGCCCAGGACACCGTCGGCCCCGCCGCCCACGACGCCGTGAACGGCCTCCAGCCCGGCCAGGTCGCGGTCATCGAGAACCTCCGCTTCAACGCGGGCGAGACCTCCAAGGACGACACCGCGCGCGGGGAGTTCGCGGACCAGCTGGCAGCCCTCGCGGACGTCTACGTCGGCGACGGCTTCGGCGCGGTCCACCGCAAGCACGCCTCGGTGTTCGACCTCCCGGCCCGGCTGCCGCACTACGCCGGCTACCTCATCGCCACCGAGGTCGGCGTCCTGAAGAAGCTCACCGACGACGTCCAGCGGCCCTACGTGGTCGTGCTCGGCGGCGCCAAGGTCTCCGACAAGCTCGCCGTCATCGACCAGCTGCTCGGCAAGGCCGACCGCATCCTCATCGGCGGCGGCATGGCCTTCACCTTCCTCAAGGCCAAGGGCCACGAGGTGGGTGCCTCCCTGCTCCAGGAGGACCAGATCCCGGCCGTCCAGGAGTACATCGAGCGCGCCGAGAAGACCGGTGTCGAACTGGTCCTGCCGGTCGACGCCGTGGTCGCCCCCGCCTTCCCGGACCTGAAGACCAAGGCCCCCGCCGACGCCACCACCGTCGCCGCGGACGCCATCCCGGCCGACCGGATGGGCCTGGACATCGGTCCGGCCTCCGGCAAGCTGTACGCCTCGAAGATCACCGACGCCGCCACCGTCTTCTGGAACGGCCCGATGGGCGTCTTCGAGCACCCCGAATTCGCCGAGGGCACCAAGGCGGTCGCCCAAGCTCTCCTCGACTCCTCGGCCTTCACGGTGGTCGGCGGTGGCGACTCCGCCGCGGCCGTCCGCATCCTGGGCTTCGACGAGAACGCGTTCGGACACATCTCGACCGGTGGCGGCGCCTCCCTCGAATACCTCGAGGGCAAGACGCTCCCCGGCCTCGCCGCACTGGAGGACTGACCCCGCATGACCACTCGCACGCCGATCATGGCGGGTAACTGGAAGATGAACCTCAACCACCTCGAGGCCATCGCACACGTCCAGAAGCTCGCCTTCGCCCTCGCGGACAAGGACTACGAGGCCGTCGAGGTCGCCGTCCTGCCGCCCTTCACCGACCTGCGTTCCGTGCAGACCCTGGTCGACGGCGACAAGCTCAAGATCAAGTACGGCGCCCAGGACCTCTCGGCGCACGACTCGGGCGCCTACACCGGCGAGATCTCCGGCTCCATGCTGGCCAAGCTGAAGTGCACGTACGTGGCCGTCGGCCACTCCGAGCGCCGCCAGTACCACGCCGAGACCGACGAGATCGTCAACGCCAAGGTCAAGGCCGCCTACAAGCACGGCATCACCCCGATCCTGTGCGTCGGCGAGGAGCTGGAGGTCCGCGAGGCGGGCAACCACGTCTCCCACACCCTCGCCCAGGTCGAGGGCGGCCTGAAGGACCTCCCGGCCGAGCAGGCCGAGTCCGTCGTCGTCGCCTACGAGCCCGTCTGGGCCATCGGCACCGGCAAGGTCTGCGGCGCCGAGGACGCCCAGGAGGTCTGCGCGGCCATCCGCGGCAAGATCGCCGAGCTGTACACCCAGGAGCTGGCCGACAAGGTCCGCATCCAGTACGGCGGCTCCGTCAAGGCCGGCAACGTCGCCGAGATCATGGCGCAGGCCGACATCGACGGCGCGCTGGTCGGCGGCGCCTCGCTGGACGCCGACGAGTTCGTCAAGATCGTGCGCTTCCGGGACCAGTAAGTAGGCCCTGGCGGCGATCCGTCGTACCCTTGCGGGGGCATGGCCCTGAAGGCCGTGCCCCCGTCGTTCATCCGAATCCGAGAGAGTTGGTCCAGCCGTGGTTTTGGGGTTCTCGATCGCCCTGATCGTCTTCAGCGGGCTGCTGATGCTGCTGGTGCTGATGCACAAGGGGAAGGGCGGCGGCCTCTCCGACATGTTCGGTGGCGGCATGCAGTCGTCCGTCGGTGGGTCCTCGGTCGCCGAGCGCAACCTCGACCGCATCACCGTGGTGATCGGTCTGCTGTGGTTCGCGTGCATTGTCGTGCTCGGTCTTCTCATGAAGACGAACAGCTGAGCGGCCACGCCCCACACAGCACGTCCATTCCGCACGTAAGGCCCCATGTTCGGTACGCGCACCTGAGCGCGGCCTATCATGGGGCTTGCGTCTAGGTGTGGGGGCTGTAACTCCAATCACTGGACGCGCGTTGGGCCTTACGTAGACTGAGGCGCTCGCAACGAAGCGACACGTCGACTCGCTTCGCGGCACCATCACGCAGGGAGTTACGACCGTGGCAAGTGGCAACGCGATCCGAGGTAGCCGGGTCGGGGCGGGGCCGATGGGCGAGGCCGAGCGGGGCGAGTCCGCGCCCCGTCTGCGCATCTCCTTCTGGTGCTCCAACGGGCACGAGACGCAGCCCAGCTTCGCCAGCGACGCGCAGGTCCCCGAAACCTGGGACTGCCCGCGCTGCGGCTTTCCCGCCGGACAGGACCGGGACAACCCGCCGGACCCGCCGCGCACCGAGCCGTACAAGACGCACCTCGCGTACGTACGGGAGCGGCGCAGCGACGCGGACGGCGAGGCGATCCTCGCCGAGGCGCTCGCCAAGCTGCGGGGCGAGATCTAGAGACCGAGAGCCGGCCGGGCACCGAGGGGTGCCTGGCCGGAGCCGTTCTCCCGGCCGTGCGGGCTCCTCGTGCCCTCCGCGGCCATGACGCGCTGCCCTGCTCGCAGCCGCCTTTCCCGGTGCTGTCCGCCCCCTCGCTGATACCCGTGCCCCCCGCGCACGTACCTGTTGGTGCGCAGGACGCCGAGGCCACCGCGGCCCGCGTCCGCGTTGATCGATTAGGTTGGAACAGCTGGGACAGGCACGAAAGAAGGCTGAAGTCGGACATGAACGCAGACGGCCGTACCAGGCTCAACCGGACGCCCGAGTGGACCGCGCTGACCGAGCACCGCGAGGAGCTCGGCGAGGTGCGGCTCAGGGAGCTGTTCGCCGCCGATCCCGGGCGCGGCACCGGGTACACCCTGCGGGTCGGTGACCTGTACGTCGACTACTCCAAGCACCTGGTCACCGACGAGACACTGCGGCTGCTGCGCGAACTCGCCGCCGCCACCGGCGTCTTCGGCCTGCGGGACGCCATGTTCCGCGGCGAGAAGATCAACACGACCGAGGACCGGGCCGTACTGCACACCGCCCTGCGCGCGCCGCGCGACGCGGTGATCGAGGTCGACGGGGAGAACGTCGTCCCGGGTGTGCACGCCGTCCTCGACAAGATGAGCGACTTCGCCGACCGGGTGCGCTCCGGCGCGTGGACCGGGCACACCGGCAAGCGGATCAAGAACGTCGTCAACATCGGCATCGGCGGCTCCGACCTCGGCCCCGCGATGGCGTACGAGGTGCTGCGCGGCTTCACCGACCGCGACCTCACCGTCCGTTTCGTGTCGAACGTGGACGGCGCCGACCTGCACGAGGCCACCCGCGACCTGGACCCGGCGGAGACCCTGTTCATCGTCGCGTCCAAGACGTTCACCACGATCGAGACGATCACCAACGCCACCTCGGCCCGCGAGTGGCTGCTCACCGAGCTGAAGGCCGGTCAGGAAGCCGTCGCCCGGCACTTCGTGGCGCTGTCGACCAACGCCGGGAAGGTGGCGGACTTCGGCATCGACCCGGACAACATGTTCGAGTTCTGGGACTGGGTCGGCGGCCGCTACTCCTACGACTCGGCGATCGGCCTGTCGCTGATGATCGCCATCGGCCCGGACCGCTTCCGCGAGATGCTCGACGGCTTCCGGATCGTCGACGAGCACTTCCGCACCGCGCCCGCCGAGTCCAACGTGCCGTTGCTGCTCGGCCTGTTGGGCATCTGGTACGGCAACTTCCACGACGCCCAGTCGCACGCGGTGCTGCCCTACAGCCACTACCTGTCCAAGTTCACCGCGTATCTCCAGCAGTTGGACATGGAGTCCAACGGCAAGTACGTGGGCCGCGACGGACAGCCGGTGCAGTGGCAGACCGGGCCGGTGGTGTGGGGCACGCCCGGAACCAACGGGCAGCACGCCTACTACCAGCTCATCCACCAGGGCACCAAGCTGATCCCGGCCGACTTCATCGGCTTCGCCGAGCCGCTCGCCGAGCTCTCCGACGGGCTCAGGGCCCAGCACGACCTGCTCATGGCGAACTTCTTCGCCCAGACCCAGGCGCTGGCCTTCGGCAAGACCCCGGACGAGGTGCGCGCGGAGGGGGTGGCCGAGGAACTGGTCCCGCACAAGACGTTCCCGGGCAACCACCCGACGACCACGATCCTCGCGAAGGAACTCACCCCGTCCGTCCTCGGCCAGCTCATCGCCCTCTACGAGCACAAGGTGTTCGTCCAGGGCGCGGTCTGGAACATCGACTCCTTCGACCAGTGGGGCGTCGAGCTCGGCAAGGTCCTCGCCAAGCGCGTCGAGCCCGCCCTCACGGAGGGCGCCGACGTACCGGGCCTGGACGCGTCCACCAAGGCGCTGGTCGCCAGGTACCGGGAGCTGCGGGGCCGGGCGTGACACCGCCGGGGCAGCTGGGGGAAGCGAGCAGTGCGTGACCGTTCGCTTCCCGTCGCCGTACCACTGGCGGAACGTCCACGGCAGTTGATGCACCCGGCCTTCCCTGTCAGGCCACCGCGCTGAGGGTGTCCGCGAGCCGTCGTCTTGCCGCGCGGGCCGCCGGGAGGGCGGCGAGTGCGGCCGCGCCGAGCACCGCGGCGGCGCCGAAGAGCAGGAGCAGGACCGGCGACGGGCTCTGGGCGATTCCCGCGCCGATGCCGCTGGATCGGCCCTGGGAGTCGATCAGCCAGTGCGCGAGCGGGGTGCCCAGGGCCGTACCGGCGAGGACGGCGGCCAGGGCGGTGCAGCCGGTGGCCGTGACGGTGATCGCGGTGATCTGGCGCGGGGACAGGCCGATGGCCTTGAGGGCGAGCAGATCGCGTTCTCCCTCGCGGACGGTGCCGCCGATCGCGGTGAGCAGTTCGACGAGCCCGATGAGGGCCAGGACGGCGATCAGGCCGACGACGACCGAGCGCAGGGGTGAGAGGCCGTCGGCCGGGTTGGTCACGGCGTGCACGTCGAGCCGGCCGTGCCCGGCGGCGGCCAGCCGGCCGGCGACCGTGTGCGGGTCGGCGCCGGGGCGCAGGCGGAGCTGGTAGAGGGTGGGGGCGAGGCGTGGGTCGTTGTCGCGGAGGGTGTCGAGGGAGGTGGAGATGACCCGGCCGGCGTTCTCCGGTTCGATGCTGCGGCCCACGATGTGCAGGATCTGCGGCTGATCGCCGACCGTCATCCGCACCCAGTCGCCGACACGGACGTCCAGCAGGTCCAGGAGGCCCTGCCCGGCCACCGCCTCGTCGCTGCCGCGGGCGGGGCGGCCCTCGGCCAGGGTGTACGGGTAGGGGTTCTGGCTGGTGCCCAGGCCGCGCAGCGCGATCGTGGCCGTCTGGCCCGGCACCAGGGCGGCCACCTCGACCCCCGGGTAGACGTCGGCGACCTGCGGATCGCGTTGCAGCAGGGCGCGAGCGGCCCGGTCACCCGTACCCGCGTCGGTGTGGACGGTGAGTGCGGCCGGCAGCCCGATCTGTTCGGGCCGGCTGTGGAAACGGTCGATGGTGGTCCAAGCACTCATCGCCACGACGATCAGCAGGAGGGGCAGTGACAGCCGGGCCACGGTGGCCAGGGACCGCATCCGGCGGAACGAGGCCGTGTGCCAGCCCAGCACCAGCGCGGGCGGCACCCCGAGGCCGAGCGCCCGCCGGGCCGTACCGGAGAGGTGCCCGCCGGAGGGGGCGGTGGGGGCCAGGCCCGTGCGGTAGTGGGCGGAGCCGCAGGGATGCCCGGTAGCCGGAACCGCGGGCCGAGTCCCGGACGTCCCCTCCGCCCGGCCGCGCGGTGGGTGTTCCGCCGGGGCGCTGGGCCGGGCCGGCGGCCTCTGTCGTGCCTCCTCCCGGAGCTCTTCGGCTCCCGCAGCCAGAGGCCGGGGGGTGGGCTCCCCTCGCCTCGGATCGGATCCTGGGCGGTCCGCCGAATCGGACGGCCGTGCACCCGGCCTCAGCGTCCGTCGGGCCAGATCCAGCAGCCTGCCGCCTCCCGCAGCCGTGGGTCGGGTGGCGGAGGGCTGTGGGGCCGGGAAGGGGGGCGCCGGGTCCGTGGCGCGTCCGCCGGGCGGGGGGCCGGGCGTCCGTAGGGCTCGGTCCGGCAGCTGGGGGGCGGCTACCAGTCCGAGTGCCCGGCGAGCCAGACCCAGCCCTCCACCCCCCGCACCCGCGGGCCGGGCCACCGGGACCGGTGGTACGCGGCCCGCTCGCCAGGCCGCGAGGGCCGTGGTGGCGCCGATGAAGAGGACGGCGCCCGCCGGGACCGTGAACAGGGTGGGGGCGTGGCCGGGCAGACCCTGCCATACGCCGAGGGCCTCTCCGAGACGGCCGGGGAAGTGGCTGCCCAGGGCCTCGGTGAGCGCTGCCGCGGCTGCGGCGCCGAGGAGGGCGTAGGCGATGTGCTGGAACAGGAAGACGCGGACGACCTGGGCCGGGGTGAAGCCGATCGCCTTCAGGACCGAGATGTCGCGGAGGTGGCCGCGGATACGGGTGGCGATCGCGCCGTGGACGGCGAGGCCCGCGGCGACCAGCGCGCCCAGGCCGAACAGGCCCAGGACCTGCCCGAGCAGCCGGTTGTCGCCCTGTGCCTCGGCGCGGGCCTGCTGCCAGGTGGAGACCTCGCCGATGGCGCCCGCGCCGAGGACGGTGACGGCGCGCTGGACGGCGTAGTCCGTGTCCCCGGGATCGGTCAGGCGCAGGCCGATGACCTGGCCGGTGGGGTGGGGCACCGCGGAGGGCAGGACCCAGACCAGGCCCGGCTGTTCGTTCACGCGGTAGTGGGGCTCCGCGCTGCCTGCCACGCCCACGACGGTCACCGTCCGCGCCGTGCCCGGCAGGGTGAGTGTGTCGCCCGGTTCGGCGAGCAGGGCGCGGGCGAGGCTGCTCTCCAGGACCACGCCGCCGGGGGCGTCGGCCCTCAGCCAGTGGCCGGCCGTCAGCAGCGGGCGGCCGACACCGGGGCGCTCGGGTGGCGTCGCGCGCAGTTCGACCGAGGCGCGGGTGCCGCGTGAGGCGAGGGTGGCGACGGCGGTGGGGTAGGGGCCGGCGACGGACTCCACGCCGTCCAGTCCGGCCAGCTTCCCCACCTGGGCGGACCTGTCCGTGTGGATCCAGACGTGCGCGCCCCGCTCCTGGGTGAAGATCCGCTGCCAGGGGTTGGTGGCGTACCCGAACAGGGCCGCGGCCAGCAGCAGGGACACGACGATCCCGGCCGTGGCGAGCACCAGGAACAGTGCCTCGCCGCGGTGCGTGCGCAGATCGGAGTGCGCCCAGCGCAGAGTTGCTCGCATATGGCTCAGGCCTTCCGGGGGTCGTCGTACACCCGCATGTCAGTCCCTGAGCTCCAGCACTGCGGATATGCCGCCGCGGCGGGACGCCCCGGTGCCGTCCAGCTCCGCGTCGTCGGCGATCCGGCCGTCGAAGAAGCTGATCACACGGTCCGCGGCGCTCGCCAGCCGGGCGTCATGGGTGACCAGCACGATCGTCTGGCCGCGCTGGTGGAAACGGGACAGCAGCCGCATCACCTCACGGGTGCCCTTGCTGTCCAGGCTGCCCGCGGGCTCGTCGGCCAGCAGGAGCGGCGGGTGGTTGACCAGGGCGCGGGCCAGGGCGACCCGCTGCTGTTCGCCGCCGGACAGCTCGCCCGGCATGCTCCGCTCCTTGCCGCCCAGACCCAGTTCGCCGAGCAGCTGCTCGCGCTCGGCCCGCGCCCGCTTCGGCGTGACACCCGCGAGCAGCGCGGGCAGCTCCACGTTGTCGGCGACCGACAGATTGGAGACGAGGTTGAAGAACTGGAAGACGATCCCGATCCGCTTTCTGCGCTCCACGGCCCAGCGCGCCTCGCTCCACGCGTCCGTGCGCTCACCGTCCAGCCGGATGCTGCCGCCGTCCGGCCGCTGCAGCCCGCCCAGCAGATGCAGCAGTGTCGACTTGCCCGCCCCGGACGGACCGGTGACGGCCACGAACTCGCCCTGCCGGACGCACAGGTCGACCCCGCGCACGGCATGCGCCGGAGCGCCCTCGCCGTAGTGGGTCTTGACCAGACCTTCTGCGTGCAGCACAGGAGCGGGACTGTCGCTCACTCCAGCTCCTCCAGCTCTTCCTGACACCGTTCCAGCCAGTCGAGGTCGGCCTGGAGGTGCAGCATCGCGCCCTCGATCAGCAGATGGGCGATGCGGTTGTCGCGGTCTTCGGCGGCGGCCAGTTTCGACAGGTCGCGCATGGTGTTGAGGTACTGGCGCCGCTGCTTGTTGATCAGGGCGATCTGCTCGGCGAGACCCGTCTGCGGGGCGAGCGCCAGTTTCATGAAGAACTCGTCCCGCACCCGCGGCTCGTCCTCGGGCTCCTCGAACCAGGCGCGCAGCGCCTCCCGCCCGGTGTCCGTGAGGTGGTAGACCTTTTTGTTGGGCCGGCTCGACTGCTCGACGTCCTCGCCCGCGATCAGACCTTGCTTCTCGAGGCGGCCGAGGGTTACGTAGATCTGGCCGACGTTCGGCTGAGGGTACGCGGAGCCCAGCAGTTGCTCAAGGTCCTGCTTGAGCTCGTAGCCGTGGGCCGGACCGCGTGCCAGGAGTGCCAGGAGGGGCAGGCGCACTCGTGCTGTCCTCCTGTCCTCGGAATGTGCTCCAGGCCCTAGTATCGCGCATACCTAACAGGTATACATGGCCTCTGACTCCGGGCGAAGATGCCCGTCGCCGGTGTACAGGGAGGAACCTATGCGGTGGATCCATGCCGCCGGTAGGGGCCTCCTCGTTCTCGTCGTGCTCATGACCGGATACGCGGCCTCGGGTGCGCGTGCCGACGAGGTCACGGCGGACGGCCGCGGGCCGCTGACGCTCGCCACCGCCGGAGACCTCACCAACTACCTCACCCCTCTCCTCCAGGGCTGGAACCGCACCCACCCCGGCGAGAAGGTCACCCTCGTCGAGCTCCCTGACTCCGCCGACGAGACCCGTGCCCAGATGGTCACCGACCTGCGCGGCGGAGACCGCAGCCGGTTCGACGTGCTCAACATCGACGTCAGCTGGACCTCGGAGTTCGCGGCGGCGGGCTGGATACGGCCGCTGCCCCCCGACCGCTTCCCGATGAAGGGCTTCCTGAAGCCGGTCGTCGACACGGCGACCTACGACAACCGTCTGTACGCCGTCCCGTACGTCACCAACGCCGGCCTGCTCCTCTACCGCAAGGACATCCTCGCCAAGGAGGGCGTCCCGCCTCCGCGTACCTGGGCCGAGCTGGAGCGCGACGCGAAGACCATCGCGCCGAAGTACGGACTCGACGGCTACGCGGGGCAGTTCCTGCCCTACGAGGGCCTCACCGTCAACGCCGCCGAAGCCGTGTACTCCGCGGGCGGCAGCATCCTCGGCGACGAGGGCGCACGCGTCACCGTGGACTCGGCCGCAGCCCGCGAGGGCATCGGCTTCCTCGCCCGGGGTGTGCGCGAGGGCTGGATCCCGAAGAAGGCGCTGACGTACAAGGAGGAGGAGTCCAAACAGGCCTTCGAGAACGGCCGTCTGCTCTTCCTCCGTAACTGGCCCTACGCCTACGTCGGCGCCTCGGCCAAGGGCTCCCCGGTCACCGGCAAGATCGGAGCCGTGCCGCTGCCCGGCCCGGACGGTCCCGGCAGGAGCGTCCTCGGCGGCTCCAACCTGGCCGTCACCACGCATGCACAGCACCCCGACTCCGCCACGCGCCTGCTCGCCTATCTCACCAGCGAGCCCGTCCAGCGCCAGGTCCTCACCCGCGGCGCGCTGCCGCCCGTACGGGCCGCGCTGTACGAGGATCCCGAGCTGATACGGCGGTTCCCGTATCTGCCGACCCTGCGCACGAGCGTCCTGCATGCCGCGCCGCGCCCCAAGAGCCCGCGCTACGACCAGGTCAGCCTGGTGGTGCAGGCGGTCGTGCACGACGCGATGGCCGGGCACGAGACGCCCGCCGCGGCGGTGCAGAGGCTGGCGCGGGAGCTGGCAGCCGTCTCCAGTCGCTAGTTACTTGTTAGGTAACGCGGACGTCTCATCTGGGCTAAGGATGCCCCTTTAGATCCGCTTTTGCCGTGCCAACTCCCCAGTAGCTTCTGTTTCTTTCATTGACACCCTCGCGACATGCCTACCTAACATGCATGCATGTTGAGTAAGTACCGCTGGTGGCGTGACGCGGTGATCTACCAGGTGTACGTCCGCAGCTTCCTGGACAGCACCGGAGACGGCATCGGCGATCTGGCCGGGGTCCGCGCCGGACTGCCGTACCTGAAGAAGCTGGGCGTCGACGGGATCTGGCTGAGCCCCTTCTATCCGTCACCGCAGCACGACCACGGCTACGACGTGGCCGACTACTGCGACGTCGACCCGCTCTTCGGCGACCTCGCCGAGTTCGACCTGCTGGTGGCGGCCGCCCGGAAGCTGGGCGTCAAGGTGCTGCTGGACGTCGTGCCCAACCACTGCTCCAGCGAGCACCCGTGGTTCCAGGAGGCGCTCGCCTCGAAACCCGGCAGCGCGGCCCGCGCCCGCTTCCACTTCGCCGACGGCCGCGGCGCCGACGGCTCGCAGCCGCCCAACAACTGGCACTCCATGTTCGGTGGCCCCGCCTGGACCCGGGTGACCGAGCAGGACGGCCGCCCCGGCCAGTGGTACCTGCACATGTTCGCGCCCGAGCAGCCCGACTGGAACTGGCGCAATCCCGAGACCGGCGCCGAGTTCGACCGCATCCTGCGCTTCTGGCTCGACCGGGGCATCGACGGCTTCCGCATCGACGTCGCCGCCGGCCTCTACAAGCACCCCCAACTGCCCGACTCCGACGACCCCGAGGCCGACGCCCGCACCCGCGACTCCGTCAACCCCCTCGCCTGGAACCAGCCCGAGGTGCACGACGTGTGGCGGCACTGGCGTGCGGTGTGCGAGGAGTACACGGCACGCGACGGCCGCGAGCGGCTGCTGGTCGGCGAGGTGTCGGTGCCGACCGCACGCGAACACGCGCAGTACGTCCGCCCCGACGAACTCCACCAGGCCTTCTTCTTCGACCTCCTCAGCGCCCCCTGGAACGCCGACGCCTTCCGCAAGGTCATCAGCGAGGCCATGCAGGACATCGCCGGCACGGGCTCGACGGTCACCTGGGTGCTCAACAACCACGACCAGGTCCGTACCGTCACCCGCTACGGCGAACCCGCCCCGGAGGGCAGCGGCCTGGGCACCGCGCGCGCCCGTGCCGCCGCGCTGCTGATGCTGGCGCTGCCCGGAGCCGCGTACATCTACCAGGGCGAGGAACTGGGCCTGCCCGAGGTCGTCGACCTGCCCGACGACGTGCTCACCGACCCGATCTTCCGCCGCACCGGAAGCCGCGCCCGCATCCGAGACGGCTGCCGGGTCCCGCTGCCATGGTCCGGACAGGCCTCACCCTTCGGCTTCACCTCCGGCGCCGAAAGCGCACGGCCGTGGCTGCCGCAGCCCTCCTACTTCGCCGAGTACGCCACCGACCGTGCCCTCGCCGACACCCGCTCCTTCTGGCACCTGTACCGCGACGGCCTCCAACTGCGCGCCGCACTGCCCCAGTTGGGTGAGGGAACGCTCGACTGGCTGGAAACCCCGCCCGGCGTCCTCGCCTTCACCCGCGGCGACGGCCTCGTCTGCGCCGTCAACTTCGGAACGGCGCCCGCGCCCGCGCCGGTCTCCGGCACGCCGCTGCTCTCCAGCGGCCCCTGCACGGCCGGGGTGCTGCCCGGTTCGACGGCGGCCTGGTGGATCAACGACCTCTGACCACCACGGCCCGTCACCCCTGATGGTTCGTCAGTTCTCCACCCCTCGAAGGGACATCAACGATGATGCGACGACGCACGACCCTGCTCGCGAGCTGCACCGCCCTCGCCCTCTCCCTCGGCGCGACCGCCTGCGGAGGCGGCGGACCGGTCTCCGCGGGCGGCGGCGACAAGGCGCTCAGCGGGCAGACGGTCACCGTGGCCGGCGTCTGGACCGGGAGCGAGCAGAAGAACTTCCAGAAGGTACTGGACGCCTTCAGTGCGAAGACCGGTGCAAAGACGCAGTTCATCTCCACAGGGGACAACGTCTCCACCGTCGTCGGCAGCAAGATCGAAGGCGGCAACGCGCCCGATGTGGTGATGGTCCCGCAGGTCGGAGTGTTGCAGCAGTTCGCCGAGAAGGGCTGGCTCACGCCGCTGTCCGCCACCACCGAGAAGACCGTGGACGCGGGATACGCCCCCGTGTGGAAGAAGTACGGCAGCGTCGACGGCCGCCTCTACGGCCTCTACTTCAAGGCGGCCCACAAGTCGACGGTCTGGTACAGCCCCGAGGCACTCACCCAGGCGGGCGTCAAGCCGCCGAAGACGTACGACGAGATGCTGAAGGCCGGACACACCGTCTCCGACTCGGGCCTTGCCGCCTTCTCGGTCGCCGGGCAGGACGGCTGGACCCTCACCGACTGGTTCGAGAACATCTACCTCTCGCAGGCCGGCCCCGAGAAGTACGACGCCCTGGCCGCCCACAAGCTGAAGTGGACCGACGCCTCCGTGGTCAAGGCGCTCGGCACCCTCGGCAAGCTCTTCAAGGACAAGCAGCTGATAGCCGGCGGCCGGAAGGAGGCCCTGAACACCGACTTCCCGGGC
The DNA here is from genome assembly GCF_029893805.1 of Streptomyces sp. SAI-135. NCBI lineage: Bacteria > Bacillati > Actinomycetota > Actinomycetes > Kitasatosporales > Streptomycetaceae > Streptomyces > Streptomyces sp. SAI-135. Next base: position 2,444,932 of record NZ_JARXYP010000002.1, on the reverse strand, counting down.
TCGGTGGAGAAGGTGTTCGGGCCGGGGCCCGAGGCCGGCATGGTCTACGAGGGCGACTTCGTCGCCGGCGTCGCCCACGACCAGTTCGGCAAGACCATCGGCAAGGACGCGAACTTCTTCCCCTTCCCCGCGGTCGACGGCGGCACGGCCCCGGTGGTCAGCGGCGGCGACGCGGCCGTCGTCCTCAAGGACGGCAAGAACGCCAAGGCCGGCATGAAGCTCCTGGAGTACCTGGCGACCCCCGAGGCCGCCGCCGTATGGGCGAGGACCGGCGGCTTCCTGTCCCCGAACAAGAAGCTGTCCCTCGACTCCTACGGCGACGACGTCACCCGCGCCACCGCCAAGTCCCTTGTCTCGGCCGGGGATTCGGTTCGCTTCGACATGTCCGACCAGGCCCCGGCGGCGTTCGGCGGCACCAAGGGGGCGGGCGAGTGGAAGCTGCTCCAGGACTTCCTGAGCGACCCGTCGAACCCGAAGGGCACCGCGGCGCAGCTGGAGGCCGCGGCGGCCAAGGCGTACAAGGGCTGACGCGCATGACCGCGACTCTGGTGAAAGAGACAAGTCCGCCCCCGGTCGCGGGCGCCGAGCGGGCCCGGCGCTCCCGCCGCCGGGCCCGGCTCATCGCCCTGCTCTTCGTCTTCCCGGCGCTGCTCCTGCTGGGTGCGCTCGTCGTGTACCCCGTACTGTTCTCGGTCGGCCGCAGCTTCTTCGACGCGTCCGGGACGCGCTTCGTGGGCGGCGAGAACTACACCGAGATGTTCCGCGACCCGGCGACCCTCAAGGCCGTACGGAACACGGCCGTCTGGGTCGTCGTGGCGCCCACGCTGCTGACCGGCCTGGGCCTGGTCCTCGCCGTGCTGGTGGAGAAGGTCCGCTGGGCGACGGCCTTCAAGCTCCTGCTGTTCATGCCGATGGCGGTGTCCTTCCTGGCGGCGGGCATCATCTTCCGGCTCGCCTACGACGAGGACCCGGACAAGGGCGTGCTGAACGCGGCCGTGGTCTCGGTGCACGACGCCTTCAAGGGCACCTCGGAGTATCCGACCGCACGGGCCCGCGTGGGCCAGGGGCTGAAGGCGGGGCCGGACGGCTCGTACCGGACGAGCGGGAGCGTGTCGCCGGGGCAGTCGGTGGCGCTCGGGCTCGTCGGCGTCGCGCCGGCGGACCTGCCCGGCGGTGCCGAGCCCGCGTACGGCGCCGCGCACCGCAAGGCCACGGCCGACGAGGTGAGCGGGGTCGTCTACCTGGACTTCACCCCCGGCGGGGGCGGGAAGCAGGGCAAGGTCGACCCGCGGGAGAGCGGGCTGCCCGAGATGAAGGTCGACGCCGTGCGGGACGACGGGACCACGGCCGGGAGTACGACGACGGCCGCTGACGGGTCCTTCCGCTTCACGGGGCTGAAGTCCGGCTCCTACACGGTGGAGTTGCCCGCGTCGAACTTCGCGCAGCCGTACCAGGGTGTGTCGTGGCTCGGGCCGATGCTCGTCACGCCGGCGATCATCGGGGCGTATCTGTGGATCTGGACCGGGTTCGCGATGGTGCTGATCGGGGCCGGGCTCGCGACGCTGCCGCGCGATGCCCTGGAAGCGGCGCGGATGGACGGCGCGAACGAGTGGCAGATCTTCCGGCGGATCACGGTGCCGCTGCTGGCGCCGGTGCTCACGGTCGTCTTCGTGACCCTCGTGATCAACGTGATGAAGGTCTTCGACCTCGTCTACATCATCGCGCCCGGGCCGGTGCAGGAGGACGCGACCGTGCTCGCCACCCAGATGTGGCTGGTGTCCTTCGGCGGCGGCAACAACCAGGGGCTCGGCAGTGCGCTGGGCGTGCTGCTCCTGCTGCTCGTGGTCCCCGCCATGGTCTTCAACGTCCGTCGTTTCCGGAGGAGTCAGCGATGAACGCGATGAACGTGGTGCGGCGCGGCCTGGGGAACGGGCTGGTGCAGGCCTTCCTGGTGGTGATCGGTCTGGTGTGGCTGACGCCGCTCGCGGGGTTGTTCCTGTCGTCGTTGCGGTCCTCGCAGGACTCGGCGAGCAGCGGCTGGTGGACGGTGTTCAGCAGCCCGGGGCAGCTCTCCTTCGACAACTACTCGGCGCTGCTGAAGAACTCCGGGATGACGCAGGCCTTCTGGAACACGGTGCTGATCTCGGTGCCGACGACCGTGCTGGTCGTGGTGCTGGCGGCGCTCGCCGGATACGCCTTCGCCTGGCTGGACTTCCCCGGCCGGGAGGCCGTCTTCCTGGTCGTGGTCGCCCTGTTGGTGGTGCCGGTGCAGATCGGCCTGCTGCCGGTGGCCAAACTCTTCGGTCAGCTGGGGCTGTTCGGGACGATCCCGGGGGTGGTGCTCTTCCACGTGGCGTACGGCCTGCCGTTCGCGGTGTTTCTCCTGCGGAACTACTTCGCCGAGATGCCGAAGGAGATGCTGGAGGCGGCCCGAATGGACGGCGGGAGCGAGTGGCGGATCTTCACACGGCTGGTGCTGCCGGTGGGGCGGCCGGCGATCGCCTCGCTGGCGATCTTCCAGTTTCTGTGGGTGTGGAACGACATGCTGGTGGCGCTGCTGTTCGCGGACAGTTCCTCGCAGCCGTTGACTGTGCAACTGCAGTCACAGATACGGCAGTTCGGGAGCAACATCGATGTGCTGGCGCCGGGGGCGTTTGTGTCGCTGGTAGTGCCGGTGGTGGTGTTCTTCGCGTTCCAGAAGCACTTTGTGCAAGGGGTCATGGCGGGGTCGGTGAAGTGAGGGGCGCGGCGGAGGATGTTGTCGCCCCCGCCGCCCCTTCCCCTTCTTGTCAGCCCCTCCGGCGTTTGCGGAGCGGGGGCCCGGGGGCCGGCCCCCGGGGTCGGGTCGGGGAGGGTCGGCGGGGGCGACAACCCCTCACGGCGTGGCCGGCGGATACAGCGACCTCGGCAGCTGGGAGGCCGCCGCCGAGTCCAGGAGCCACAGGGTGCGGGCCCGGCCGCGGGCTCCCGCCGCCGGGGCCTGGATCTCGCCCGCGCCGGACAGAGCGATCGCAGCGGCCTGCGCCTTGTCCTCACCGGCCGCAAGGAGCCAGACCTCACGTGCCGCACGGATGGCGGGGAGCGTCAGGGTCACCCGCGTGGGCGGGGGCTTCGGCGCGCCGTGGACGCCGACCACCGTGCGCTCGGTCTCCCGTACCGCGGGCAGTTCCGGGAACAGCGAGGCCACGTGGGTGTCCGGGCCGACGCCCAGCATCAGGACGTCGAAGGTCGGCACCGGGCCGTGGTTCTCGGGACCGGCCGCACGGGCCAGCTCCTCGGCGTAGGCCGCCGCCGCGGCCTCCACGTCCTCCCCGTGCGGACCGTCCGACGCGGGCATGGCGTGCACGCGCTTCGGGTCCAGCGGTACGGCGTCCAGCAGGGCCTCGCGGGCCTGGGTGACGTTGCGCTCCGGGTCGCCCTCGGGCAGGAAGCGCTCGTCACCCCACCACAGGTCCAGGCGGCCCCAGTCGATCGCGTCCCGGGCGGGCGCCGCGGCCAGGGCGGCCAGCAGGCCGTTGCCGTTGCGGCCGCCGGTGAGGACCACCGACGCCGAGCCCCGGGAGATCTGCGCGTCCACGATCTTGGTGATCAGACGGGCCGCGGCGGCCTGGGCCATCAGCTCCTTGTCGTGGTGCACGACCAGCTGCGGAGTGCTCACTTCGCCGCCTTCCCGCCGCCGGACAGGCCGGAGGGGACCGGCTTCAGCGATGCCGGTGCCGACTCTTGCGGCCCTTGCGCCCCGGGAGCTTCCGCAGCGCCCTCGACAGGGGCTTCGGAGACGGGTTCTCCTTTGACGTCGGCGACTTCGGCGTCCGAGCCTTCGCCCCCTTTGGCGTCCGAACCGTCGTCACCCGCTTCCGGGAAGGGCACCGACGGGTTCAGCCGTTCCACCCCGAACCGCAGCGCGGACGCGTACGTGTCGTCCGGGTCCAGCCTACGCAGCTCCTCCGCGATCAGCTCGGCCGTGTCCCGGCGCTTGAGCGCCACCGCACGGTCGGGCTGGCCCTGGATGGAGAGCGTGGCGAGCGAGCCGTCCGCGCGGTCCAGGACGATCGGGCCGCTGTCCGTGTGCATGCGGACCGCCGTCAGGCCGGGGCCGTTCGACAGGGACCGCTTCACCGGCACCTCCAGCCGGTCCGCCAGCCACATCGCCAGCAGCTCGCAGCTGGGGTTGAACTCCTCGCCCTCCACCTCGACGGCCTCCACCTTGCAGGTGACCTGGTCGAGAGCGGCGGCCAGCATCGAGCGCCACGGGGTGATCCGGGTCCAGGAGAGGTCGGTGTCGCCCGGCGCGTAGGTGTCGGCGCGCGCCGTCAGCTCGCGCACCGGCTGCTCCGAGGAGTAGGTGTCGGTGACCCGCCGCTGGGCGAGCGCCCCGAGCGGGTCGCCGGCCGGGTCGAGCGGCGCGTCCACCGGCCACCAGACGACGACCGGCGCGTCCGGCAGCAGCAGGGGGAGGACCACCGACTGGGCGTGGTCGACGACCTCGCCGTACAGCCGCAGGACGACCGTCTCGCCGGTGCCCGCGTCCGCTCCCACCCGCACCTCGGCGTCGAGGCGGGACTGGGTGCGGTCACGGGGACTGCGCGACACCCGCTTGATGACCACCAGCGTGCGCGAGGGGTGCTCGCGGGACGCGTCGTTGGCGGCCTTGAGGGCGTCGTAGGCGTTCTCCTCGTCCGTGACGATGACCAGCGTGAGCACCATGCCGACGGCCGGTGTGCCGATGGCGCGGCGCCCCTTGACCAGGGCCTTGTTGATCTTGCTGGCCGTGGTGTCCGTGAGGTCTATCTTCATGGCCGGCGCCAGCTCCGTCCCTCTCGTGCGAGCATTTCGTCCGCCTCGACCGGGCCCCAGGTGCCGGAGGGGTACTGGGCGGGCCTGCCGTGCGTGTCCCAGTACTCCTCGATCGGGTCGAGGATCTTCCAGGACAGCTCGACCTCCTCCGTGCGGGGGAAGAGGTTGGAGTCGCCGAGCAGGACGTCGAGGATCAGGCGCTCGTACGCCTCGGGCGAGGACTCCGTGAACGACTCGCCGTAGGCGAAGTCCATGGACACGTCCCGGATCTCCATCGAGGTGCCCGGCACCTTGGAGCCGAAGCGGACGGTGACGCCCTCGTCGGGCTGGACGCGGATGACGATGGCGTTGGAGCCGAGCTCCTCGGTGGCGGTCGTGTCGAAGGGGGAGTGCGGGGCCCGCTGGAAGACCACCGCGATCTCGGTGACCCGGCGGCCCAGGCGCTTGCCGGTGCGCAGGTAGAACGGCACCCCGGCCCAGCGGCGGTTGTCGATCTCCACCTTGATGGCCGCGTAGGTGTCGGTCTTGGACTGCGGGTCGATGCCGTCCTCTTCGAGGTAGCCGACCGCCTTCGCGCCGCCCTGCCAGCCCGCCGCGTACTGTCCGCGCACGGTGTCCCGGCCCAGGTCCTTCGGCAGCTTCACCGCGCCGAGCACCTTGGTCTTCTCGGCGGCCAGCGCGTCCGCGTCGAAGGAGGCGGGCTCCTCCATCGCCGTGAGCGCCATGAGCTGGAGCAGGTGGTTCTGGATGACGTCACGGGCGGCGCCGATGCCGTCGTAGTAGCCGGCCCGGCCGCCGATGCCGATGTCCTCGGCCATGGTGATCTGCACGTGGTCCACGAAGGACCGGTTCCAGATCGGCTCGAACATCGTGTTGGCGAAGCGCAGCGCCAGGATGTTCTGGACGGTCTCCTTGCCCAGGTAGTGGTCGATGCGGAAGACCTGATCCGGGGCGAAGACCTCCTCGACGGTCGCGTTGAGCTCCTCGGCCGACTTGAGGTCGTGGCCGAAGGGCTTCTCGATGACCGCGCGCCGCCAGGAGCCGCTCGACTGGTCGGCCAGCCGGTGCTTCTTCAGCTGCTGGATGACCACGGGGAAGGCGGACGGCGGCACGGACAGGTAGAAGGCGAAGTTGCCGCCGGTGCCCTGCGCCTTGTCCAGCTCCTCGATGGTGTCGCGCAGCCGCTCGAACGACTCGTCGTCGTCGAAGGTGCCCTGGACGAAGCGCATCCCCTGGATGAGCTGCTGCCAGACCTCCTCGCGGAACGGCGTCCGGGCGTGCTCCTTGACGGCGTCGTGGACGACCTCGGCGAAGTCCTCGTGCTCCCAGTCGCGCCGGGCGAAGCCGACCAGCGAGAAGCCCGGCGGCAGCAGACCCCGGTTCGCGAGGTCGTACACGGCGGGCATGAGCTTCTTTCGTGACAAATCGCCCGTGACGCCGAAGATGACCAGGCCCGACGGCCCCGCGATACGCGGGAGCCGTCGGTCGGCGGGGTCACGCAGCGGATTGCTGCTCGACAAGATCTAGCCCTCCGAGGGTGCGAGGCGCTGAAGCTCTGCCTCGGTCGACTTGAGCAGGTCGTTCCAGGACGCCTCGAACTTCTCGACGCCCTCGTCCTCGAGCAGCTGGACGACCTCGTCGTACGAGATCCCGAGCTTCTCGACGGCGTCGAGGTCGGCACGGGCCTGCTCGTACGAACCGGCGACCGCGTTGCCGCGGATCTGGCCGTGGTCCTCGGTGGCGAACAGGGTCGCCTCCGGCATGGTGTTCACCGTGTTCGGCGCGACCAGCTCGTCGACGTACAACGTGTCCTTGTACGCCTTGTCCTTGACGCCGGTCGAGGCCCACAGCGGACGCTGCTTGTTGGCGCCCGCGTTCTCCAGCTTCGCCCAGCGCTCGCCGGAGAAGATCTCCTCGTACGCCTGGTAGGCGAGGCGGGCGTTGGCGACGCCGGCCTTGCCGCGGGCGGCCTTGGCCTCGTCGGTGCCGAGCGCGTCGATGCGCTTGTCGATCTCGGTGTCCACGCGGGACACGAAGAAGGACGCCACGGAGTGGATCTTCGACAGGTCCAGACCCCGCTCCTTGGCCTTCTCCAGGCCGGTCAGGTAGGCGTCCATGACCTCGCGGTAGCGCTCCAGCGAGAAGATCAGCGTGACGTTGACGCTGATCCCGAGGCCGATCACGTCGGAGATCGCCGGGATGCCCGCGCGGGTGGCCGGGATCTTGATGAGCGTGTTGGGGCGGTCGACCAGCCAGGCGAGCTGCTTGGCCTCGGCGACCGTCGCCTTCTCGTTGTGCGCCAGGCGCGGGTCGACCTCGATCGAGACCCGGCCGTCCTGGCCGCCCGTGGCGTCGAAGACCGGGCGCAGGATGTCGGCGGCGTCGCGGACGTCCGCCGTGGTGATCATGCGGATGGCCTCTTCGACCGTGACCTTGCGGGCGGCGAGGTCGGACAGCTGCTGGTCGTAGCCGTCGCCCTCGGAGATCGCCTTCTGGAAGATCGACGGGTTGGTGGTGACGCCCACGACGTGCTGCTGGTCGATCAGCTCGGCGAGGTTGCCGGACGTGATCCGCTTGCGCGACAGGTCGTCCAGCCAGATCGCCACGCCTTCCTCGGAGAGGCGCTTGAGTGCGTCTGTCATGGAATTACATCTCCTACGTGTCGTATGTGAGCGTCAGCGCTGGGCGGCGGCGAGAGATTCCCGCGCCTTGGCGGCCACGTTCTCGCCGGTGAAGCCGAACTCCTGGAAGAGGACCTTGCCGTCCGCGGAAGCACCGAAGTGCTCCAGGGAAACGATGCGGCCGGCGTCCCCCACGTACTTGTGCCAGGTCAGACCGATACCCGCCTCGACCGCGACACGAGCCCTCACGGACGGGGGCAGGACGCTGTCCCGGTACCCCTGGTCCTGCTCCTCGAACCACTCCACGCACGGCATCGAGACGACACGCGTCGGCACACCGGACGCCTCCAGCTGCTCGCGCGCCTCGACGGCGACGTGCACCTCGGAGCCGGTGGCGATGAGGATGACCTCGGGGGAGCCGTTCGACGCCTCGAACAGGACGTAACCGCCCTTGACCGCGTCCTCGTTGCCCTCGTACGTCGGCACGCCCTGACGGGTCAGCGCGAGGCCGTGCGGGGCGCCCTTGCCGAACTCCTTGGTCCAGCGCCGCAGGATCTCGCGCCAGGCGATCGCGGTCTCGTTGGCGTCGGCCGGGCGGACCACGTTCAGGCCGGGGATCGCGCGCAGCGAGGCCAGGTGCTCGACCGGCTGGTGGGTCGGGCCGTCCTCGCCGAGACCGATGGAGTCGTGCGTCCACACGTACGTCACCGGCAGGTGCATCAGCGCCGAGAGCCGGACGGCGTTGCGCATGTAGTCGGAGAAGACGAGGAACGTACCGCCGTAGATGCGGGTGTTGCCGTGCAGCGCGATGCCGTTCATCTCCGCGGCCATGGAGTGCTCGCGGATACCGAAGTGGATCGTGCGGCCGTACGGGTCCGCCTCCGGCAGCGGGTTGTCCGCCGGGAGGAAGGAGCTGTTCTTGTCGATCGTCGTGTTGTTCGAGCCCGCGAGGTCGGCGGAACCGCCCCACAGCTCGGGGATCACGGCGCCGAGGGCCTGCAGGACCTTGCCGGAGGCGGCACGCGTGGCGACGCCCTTGCCGGGCTCGAAGACCGGAATCGCCGACTCCCAGTCCTTGGGCAGCTCACCCGCGGCGACCCGCTCGAACTCGGCCGCGCGCTCGGGGTTGTTGTTGCGCCACTCCTGGAAGGACTTCTCCCACTCGGCGCGGGCCTGCCGGCCGCGCTCCAGCGCCTGGCGGGTGTGGCCGATGACCTCGTCGGAGACCTCGAAGGACTGCTCGGGGTCGAAGCCCAGCACCCGCTTGGTCGCCGCGACCTCGTCGTCGCCGAGCGCCGAGCCGTGCGCGGCCTCGGTGTTCTGGGCGTTCGGGGCGGGCCAGGCGATGATCGAGCGCATCGCGATGAAGGACGGCTTGTCGGTGACCGCCTTGGCCTTCTGGATCGCCTCGAAGATCGCGACCGGGTCGAGGTCGCCGTTGGCCTGCGGCTCGACACGCTGGACGTGCCAGCCGTACGCCTCGTAGCGCTTGACGGTGTCCTCGGAGACGGCCGTCTCGGTGTCGCCCTCGATCGAGATGTGGTTGTCGTCCCACAACAGGATGAGGTTGCCGAGCTTCTGGTGGCCGGCCATCGAGGACGCCTCGGCGGAGATGCCCTCCTGGAGGCAGCCGTCACCGGCGATGGCGAAGACGAAGTGGTCGAAGGGGGAGGTGCCCTCGGCGGCCTCCGGGTCGAACAGACCGCGCTCGTAGCGGGCGGCCATCGCCATGCCGACCGCGTTGGCGACACCCTGGCCGAGCGGACCGGTGGTGGTCTCGACGCCCTTGGTGTGGCCGTACTCCGGGTGCCCCGGGGTCTTGGAGCCCCAGGTGCGGAACGCCTTGAGGTCGTCCAGCTCCAGGCCGAAACCGGCCAGGTAGAGCTGGGTGTAGAGGGTCAGGGACGAGTGGCCGGCGGACAGCACGAAGCGGTCGCGCCCGACCCAGTCGGGGTCGGCCGGGTCGTGCCGCATCACCTTCTGGAAGAGGGTGTAGGCGGCGGGAGCCAGGCTCATCGCCGTACCCGGATGGCCGTTTCCGACCTTCTGTACGGCGTCGGCGGCCAGGACGCGGGCGGTGTCGACGGCCCGCTGGTCCAACTCGGTCCACTCGAGGTCTGTGGTGGTCGGCTTGGTGCTCACCCTGGGTCAGGGCTCCTCTCCACATGTCACGCATGTCGAAATGCCGGTGCACGGGACGCCCGGCCGTTGTCGAGCCTACCCCCGCAAGTACGTGCGTTTTTTCGGGTCATTCCAGACTGCCGGGCCGCGCGGGGATCCGCCTCCCGACTGGCCCGTACCGCATTCGGCAACTGAATACGCAGCCGCTCGTCCGAGTGCTCAACCGAGTGGGACCGAGCTCTTCCGGGGGTGTCCTCGGACACGAGCCGACCCCCGCGAATATCGGGGTATGGGCAACGTCTACAGTGGCGTGGTACGCGCGAGCCTTTACCGGGACTTCACACGGGTGAGGCTTGCTGGGATGTCTCTGTAGGGGTGTGCGTGACGGCCGTCGAATCCCGTCCAGCCGGAGTGCTGGGGGAGAGCAAGAGCTCGAGCCACCGGCCGTTCGGGGCCCGTGTCAAGGCATTCGTGGCGCTCACCAAGCCCCGGATCATCGAACTGCTGCTGATCACCACCGTTCCGGTGATGTTCCTCGCCCAGCAGGGCGTGCCGGATCTGAAGCTGGTGCTGCTCACCTGCGTCGGCGGCTATCTCTCCGCGGGCGGCGCCAACGCGCTCAACATGTACATCGACCGCGACATCGACGCGCTCATGGACCGCACCTCGCAGCGTCCCCTGGTGACCGGCATGGTGTCGCCGCGCGAGTGCCTGGCCTTCGGCATCACGCTGGCGGTCGTCTCGACGCTGCTGTTCGGCCTCACCGTCAACTGGCTGTCCGCCTGGCTGTCGCTCGGAGCGCTGCTCTTCTACGTCGTCGTCTACACGATGATCCTCAAGCGGCGTACCTCGCAGAACATCGTGTGGGGCGGCATCGCCGGCTGCCTGCCGGTCCTGATCGGCTGGTCGTCGGTCACGAACTCCATGTCCTGGGCGCCGGTCGTCCTCTTCCTCGTCATGTTCTTCTGGACGCCGCCGCACTACTGGCCGCTGTCCATGAAGGTCCGCGAGGACTACGCGCGCGTGGGCGTGCCGATGCTGCCGGTGGTCGCCTCCAACAAGGTGGTCGCCAAGCAGATCGTCGTCTACAGCTGGGTGATGGTCGGGGTGTCGCTGCTGCTCACCCCGCTCGGCTACACCGGCTGGTTCTACACGGCGGTCGCCCTGCTCGCGGGCGGCTTCTGGCTGTGGGAGGCGCACGGCCTCCAGAACCGGGCCAAGGCCGAGGTGACGGGCGCGAAGCTCAAGGAGATGCGGCTGTTCCACTGGTCGATCACCTATGTGTCGATCCTCTTCCTCGCGGTGGCGGTCGACCCCTTCCTGAGGTAAGGGTCACGTCGCCGTCCCCGCTACCCGTCGGTAGCATCCTGTTCATGGCAGACACGCAGCAGGTTGACGCGAAGGCCGAGCGCAAGGTCGCCCGGCTCACCAGGCAGATCAGCGCCTTCTCCAAGAAGCACGGCGGCGCCGAGGGCCAGCTGGCCCACATCGGCGAGCGCGGCACCCGGATCGTCCTCGTCGGCGAGGACGGCGGCTGGGGCGACCTGGTGGCCCCCTCGCACGAGATCGCCGAGAAGGCCGTCGAGAAGTCCGGCATCACGGTGCACGAGGAGTTCGACGGCGAGTTCGCGGCCAAGGTGAAGACCGGCCCGTACGAGTGGAGCCGCATGGCGGGCATCCAGGTCGGCGGTCCCTCGAACGGCTGAGATCCGCCGCCCTTGCACACGGGGTGTGCGTCCCCAACACCTGACACCCGGTTCACCCGTTAGGACCTGTGAGTAGCCCACACGGTCCAGACACGGGGAGCCCGGATGATCGAAACGCCGTCCCTCGTGGACCAGTACTGCCACGGCGTACTGAGAACGGAGCTGGGCCTCGGCACCTTCGAGGCCCAGCTGGCCCGCACCGAGGGCCCGCCCGCCCCGGGCACCACGCTGTTCGACACCCAGACGGGCTTCGCCGTACGACGCTGGTGCCCGCCGCTGCTCGGCCTGGAACCGCACTGTCCGCCCGCCCGCTACCTGGCCCGGCGCCGTGAGCTCGGCGTACTGGAGGCGGGCCGCAGACTGCTGCGCGGCAGCGGGATCACCACCTACCTGGTCGACACCGGGCTGCCCGGCGACCTCACAGGACCCACCGAGCTGGCCTCCGCCGCGGCCGCCGACGCCCGCGAGATCGTGCGCCTGGAGCTCCTCGCCGAACAGGTCGCCGACACCTCCGGCACCGTCGAGTCCTTCCTCGCCAACCTCGCCGAATCGGTGCACGGAGCCGCCGCGAACGCGGTCGCCTTCACCTCGGTGGCGGGCGTACGGCACGGACTGGCGCTCGCCCCCGAGCCGCCGGGGCCCGGAGAGGTGCGGGGCGCGGCAGGCCGGTGGCTGGCGGGTCGCCGGGTGGGCGGGGAGCTGTCCGACCCCGTGCTCCTGCGGCACCTGCTGTGGATCGCCGCCGCCTCGGGCCTGCCCCTCCAGCTGCACGCCGGGCTCGGCGAGCCGGGTCTGCGCATCGACCGCACCGACCCCGTGCTGCTCACCGACTTCGTCCGGGCCACCGCGGGTCTCGGCACCGACCTCGTCCTGCTGCACAGCTACCCCTACCACCGGCACGCCGCCCATCTCGCCGGTGTCTTCCCGCACGTCTACGCCGACTCCGGCGCCGCCCTCGTCCGCACCGGCGCCCGCGCGGCGACCGTCCTCGCGGAGATCCTGGAACTGGCCCCCTTCGGCAAGATCGTCTTCTCCAGCGGGGCCCACAGCCTGCCCGAACTGCATGTGGTGGGCGCACGGCTGTTCCGTGAGGCGCTGGCCCGGGTGCTGGGCGGCTGGGTCGCCGAGGGGGCCTGGTCGCTGGCGGACGCGCAGCGGGTGGCGGGGCTGATCGCGGCGGGGAACGCGCGCAGGGTGTACGGGCTGGAGTGAGCTGTACAGGATGGGCCCATGCAGACCGACGCCTTGCTGGACCGCTTCCTCGCCGACCTGGCCCCGCTCGCGCCCGTCGCCGTGTGGGCCCACGGCTCGCTGGCCGGCGGCGACTACCAGGAGGGGCGCAGCGACCTGGACCTGATCGCCGTCCTCCCCTCGGTCACGCCCCGCACGGTGTGGCGGCTGGCGAAGCTGCACGCCCGACTGCGGGCCGAACCGCTGTCCGCACAGCTCCACTGCACCTATCTGACGCCGTCGGCCGACCTGGACCGCCGCCACCTCACCTGGGCCCACGAGGAGCTGTTCAGGCGGCCGGTCTCCCCGGTGACCCGGCGCGAACTGCACTCCTTCGGGCGGGTGCTGCACGGGAAGCCGCCCGCGGACCTGCTGGCGCCGGTTGCGGACCGGGAACTGGCCGACTTCGTGATCCGTGACCAGCGTGACTTCTGGCGGCCGGCCCTCGACAACGCGGCGCTGTGGCACCGGGACGTGTGGGTCGACCTGGGGCTGCTGACGTTCGCCCGCGCGACCGTGACCGTGCGTGAGGGCCGGCTGATCTCCCAGCGCGAGGCACTGGAGCTGCTGCCCGGACTGACCCGCGCCTACCTGGGTCCGGTGATCGGTGAACTGGTGGCGGCGTACTGAGCCGGCACCTCGGGCGACTCGTCCTCGGGCCGCTCGCGCAGGGCGAGCAGGACGCGCAGGACCCCGATCCAGACCAGGGCCGAGCCCAGCATGTGCAGGCCGACCAGGAACTCGGGCAGGTCGGTGAAGTACTGGACGTAGCCGATGACGCCCTGGGCCAGCAGGATCAGGAAGAGGTCGCGGGTGCGGTGCAGGGGGCCCCGGGGAGCGTCGACCGCCTTGAGGATGAACCACAGGGCGAAGGTCAGCGACACCACGATCCAGGCCAGGACCGCGTGCACCTTGCTCACGGTCTCCCAGTCCAGCGGCATCCGCTCGACCTCGCTGGAGTCACCGGCGTGCGGGCCGGCGCCCGTCACCACGGTGCCGACGAGGATCAGCAGGGCGGCGGCCGCGACCATGAACCAGACCAGCTGCTGGACCGGCTTGCCGACCAGCGGGCGGGGAGCCGTGTCGCCCTCGCGGGTGCGCTGCCACATCACGGCGGCGACCGTGATCAATGCGGTGGTCGCGACGAAGTGGGCGGCGACGGTGTACGGGTTGAGCCCCACGAGCACGACGATCCCGCCCAGGATCGCGTTGCTCATCACGATCCAGAACTGCGCCCAGCCCAGCCGGGTCAGACTGCGGCGGCGCGGCTTCTCGCTGCGGGCCGCGACGATGGCCCAGCCGACGGCGGCGCACAGCACGTACGTCAGCATCCGGTTGCCGAACTCGATCGCTCCGTGGAAGCCCATCGCGCTGGTCGCGGTCAGCGAGTCGTCCGTGCACTTGGGCCAGGTCGGGCACCCGAGCCCCGATCCGGTCAGCCGCACCGCGCCGCCGGTGACCACGATGACCACCGCCATGACGAGAGCGGACAGAGCCGCCCGCTGAACCGTCCGGGGCGTCGGGGTCCAGCGTGCGGCGATGAAGGCGAGCGGGTTGCGGACGGCCGCTACGGCGTCGGCACGGGTCAGGTTCGGCACGCGTTCCATCGTAGGCGCCCGCTTGTGCACGCGTTCACGAGGGCCCCTGCTCCCAGCGGACCTCTACTCCCAGCGGAAGAAGCGCCCCGCCGCGGCAAGGCCCACCACGGCCCACACCGCCAGGATCCCCAGGTCGCCCCACGGCATCCCGGCGCCGTGCTGGAGTACGTCCCGCAGGCCGTCCGACAGGGCCGTGATCGGGAGCAGGCGCAGGATGTCCTGGGTGGCCTGGGAGAACTGGTCCAGGGGGATGATGACCCCGCCGCCGACCAGGAGGAGCAGGAAGACCAGGTTGGCCGCGGCCAGGGTGGCTTCCGCCTTGAGGGTGCCGGCCATGAGGAGGCCCAGGCCCGAGAAGGCCGCCGTGCCGAGGATCAGGAGCAGGAGGACGGCGAAGGGGTTTCCCTGCGGTGACCAGCCCAGGGCGAAGGCGATCACCGTCAGCAGGACCACCTGGAGGATCTCCGTCACCAGGACCGACACCGTCTTCGCCGTCATCAGGGCCCAGCGGGGGAGCGGTGAGGACGCGAGGCGCTTCAGGACGCCGTAGCGGCGTTCGAAGCCGGTCGCGATGGCCTGGCCGGTGAAGGCCGTCGACATGACCGCGAGGGCCAGGACGCCGGGGGTGAGGAAGTCCACCGCCTTGTCCGTGCCGGTGTCGATGATGTCCACCGAGCTGAACAGGACCAGCACAAGGGTGGGGATCACCACCGTCAGCAGCAGCTGCTCGCCGTTGCGCAGGAGCATCTTCGTCTCCAGGACCGCCTGGGTCGCGATCATGCGTCCCAGGGGCGCAGCGCCCGGCTTCGGGGTGTACATGCCGGTGGCGGTCACGCTCGCAGCTCCTTGCCGGTCAGCTCCAGGAACACGTCTTCCAGGGTGTGGCGTTCCACCGAGATCTTCTCCGGCATCACGCCGTGCTGGGCGCACCAGGACGTCACCGTCGCCAGCAGTTGGGGGTTCACCTTGCCGACCACCCGGTAGGAGCCGGGGGTCAGCTCGGCCGCGGTGCAGTCGGCGGGGAGGGCCTTGAGGAGGGAGCCGACGTCCAGCCCGGGGCGGCCCGTGAAGCGCAGGGTGTTCTCGGCGCCGCCCCGGCACAGCTCCTCCGGGGTGCCCTGGGCGATGACCCGGCCGCCGTCGATGATCGCCACGTCGTCGGCGAGCTGCTCGGCCTCGTCCATGTAGTGCGTGGTGAGCACGACCGAGACGCCGTCCGCGCGCAGGTCGCGGACCAGGTCCCAGGTCGCGCGGCGGGCCTGCGGGTCGAGGCCGGCGGTCGGTTCGTCCAGGAACACCAGTTCCGGGCGCCCCACCACGGCCATGGCGAGGGCCAGGCGCTGCTGCTGGCCGCCCGACAGCCTGCGGTACGTCGTCCGGCCGCAGCTCTCCAGACCCAGGCGTTCGATCAGCGCGTCCACGTCGAGCGGGTGCGCGTGCAGGCTCGCCATGTGCCGCAGCATCTCGTCGGCCCTGGCGCCGGAGTACACGCCCCCGGACTGGAGCATCACGCCGATCCTCGGGTGCAGCTCACGGGCCTGGCGCACGGGGTCGAGGCCCAGGACCCGTACCGTGCCGGAGTCCGGCCTGCGGTATCCCTCGCAGGTCTCCACGGTCGTCGTCTTGCCGGCGCCGTTGGGCCCGAGTACGGCGGTCACGCCCGCCCGGGTCACCAGGTCGAGGCCGTCCACGGCGGTCTTCGTGCCGTACCGCTTCACCAGGGCGTGGACCTGGACCACGGGCTCACTTCGCATGGGCCCGAGTCTAGGTACGCCGCCCGCGCCGCAGACGGTCGGGTGCGAGATCTCCACCGCCGGGGGGATTTCCGGGGCCGCCGTGGGGTTGCAGGGGGCTCGTCACGGTGTGTTGGAGGCTGTCACGGGGTGCACGGGGTGCACGGGGTGCACAGGGTGCACGGGGTGCACGGGGTGTCTGAGTCCGGCCCGGGGGCTTGGAGACGGCTCGCGGTCTCGGGGGTCCCGTCCGACAGGCTCGGGTGTCCGGTACCGGTCCGGGCGTCCCTGAGCCGGGCCCCGGGGTCTCGGGACCGACCGGCCGGAGGTTTCGGGACCGGCCGGGGACCGGGCCGGAGGGCGGCCTTCCGAACCAGCCCGGGTCGTCCGAGGCGGTCCGGGTCCTCGGGCCGGCTCGGGTGTCCTTGAATGCGTTCCGCCGGGGCGTTGAGACAAGTTCAGTCGGTGCTCAGGCCGCCCCGGGCTCGCCCGAGTCCCTCCCGCGCCGCGAGCGGGACCTCCTCCTCGCGGGAGCGGTGCAGCGGCAGCCAGCGCTCCGCGTACGCCACCGCGTCCGCGAGGGGGAACAGCCGGGCGTCGGCCGCGCCCGCCCTTCCCCGTACGACGACACCGGTGTCCCGCTCGAAGTCGTACCCCAGCTCGTCGAAGCGGTCCGAGGTGATCGAGACCTCCGTCACCACCTCCCAGCCGTCCGGCCCCGGGCGGCCCACCTTCACCAGCGGGCCCGGGACGCGGTACTCGGCGAGGTGGAAGCTGGTGCAGGTGTCGTAGCCCGCGCCCAGGAGCAGCACGCGCGCGTGGAGGGCCTCCAGCCGGGCCAGCGGGCTCCGCTCGCCCAGGCGGCAGTCGGGGGCGTGGCCGTCCAGCACCGCACGCGCGCGTGGGCCGATCGCCGCGAAGGAGGTCTGCGGGTGGGCGCTGCGCAGGGCGCCGGGCCAGGTGCGGACGGTCTCCGGGATCACGCCGACCCCGCGCGAGGGCGTGACGAGGGGGTCGTAGGCGGGCATGGTCGCCCGGATCGTGTCCCACCACTCCTCGGGCACCGGGGGGTTGCTCCACACCGCCGGATCGGACAGGTCGCCGGTCTGGGTGGGGACCACGAGGGTGCCGTCCGGGCCGAGGGCGTCCAGAAGCCCCTGGACCACCGCGACCGGGCCTCCGCAGACCCAGCCGAGGGAGCTGAGCGAGGAGTGCACGAGCAGGATCTCGCCGCTTGTGACACCCAGCTCGCGCAGTTGCCCGGCGAGGGTCTCGCGCGTGACAAGTGGGCCGGTGGGAGGAGGTATCGGCATGGTTCGCGAGTCTCCCGGAAGGGGCCGTCGAAAGCCACCGGTTTGATCGATCAAAGATCGTTCTCCCAGGTCAGGTTAGGGAGGCCTAAGTGACGCAGGGCACCACCCCCCGGACCGGACGCGGCTTGCCCGCTCCTGAGGAATTACGCAACAATGGCGTTGTGAAAAACGTCGGCGAGGCACGGGAGACCCCCACGGGGGCCCCTCAGGAGGAGCTCGCGACCGGTGAGCGGTCCACCCGCAACCGCGTCGCGCGATCCATCCTGGACCACGGCCCGTCGACCGTCGCCGAGCTGGCAGGCCGTCTCGGGCTGACCCAGGCGGCCGTACGGCGTCATCTGGACGCGCTGGTGGCCGACGAGGTCGTCGAGGCGCGGGAGCAGCGGGTGTACGGCGCGCGCACGCGTGGCCGGCCCGCCAAGGTCTTCGCGCTCACCGACTGCGGCCGGGACGCCTTCGACCAGTCCTACGACAAGCTCGCCGCGGACGCCCTGCACTGGATCCAGGAGCGCTTCGGCGGGGACGAGGCGGTCGTCGCCTTCGCGCGCGCGAGGATCGCCGCGCAGGCCGAGCAGTACCGCAAGGCCGTCGAGTCCGCCGCCCCCGAGGAGCGCACCGAAGCCCTGGCCAAGGCCCTGAGCGCGGACGGGTACGCTGCTACGGCGCGCAGCGCACCGGTCGGCGAGCAGCTCTGCCAGCACCACTGCCCGGTGGCCCATGTCGCGGAGAAGTTCCCCCAGCTCTGTGAGGCGGAGACCGAGTTCTTCTCCCAGCTGCTGGGAACCCATGTCCAGCGACTGGCGACCATCGCGCACGGCGACGGCGTCTGCACGACGTTCATCCCCAAGATTTCCCACACCACTCATCACGCATCTGCAAGCACGGCCGGGAGGAACCCCGCATGACTCTCCCCACGGAGACTGCCCACCCTGAGCTCGAGGGCCTGGGCAAGTACGAATACGGCTGGGCCGACTCCGACGAAGCCGGCGCCTCTGCGAAGCGCGGTCTGAGCGAGGAAGTCGTACGCGACATCTCCGCGAAGAAGAACGAGCCGGAGTGGATGACCAAGCTCCGCCTCAAGGGTCTGCGCCTGTTCGACAAGAAGCCCATGCCGAACTGGGGCTCCGACCTCTCCGGCATCGACTTCGACAACATCAAGTACTTCGTGCGGTCCACGGAGAAGCAGGCGGAGTCCTGGGAGGACCTGCCCGAGGACATCAAGAACACGTACGACAAGCTCGGCATCCCCGAGGCGGAGAAGCAGCGCCTCGTCGCCGGTGTCGCGGCCCAGTACGAGTCCGAGGTCGTCTACCACCAGATCCGTGAGGACCTGGAGGAGCAGGGCGTCATCTTCCTGGACACCGACACCGCCCTGAAGGAGCACCCCGAGCTCTTCAAGGAGTACTTCGGCACCGTCATCCCGGTCGGCGACAACAAGTTCGCGTCGCTGAACACCGCGGTGTGGTCCGGCGGTTCCTTCATCTACGTGCCGAAGGGCGTGCACGTGGAGATCCCGCTCCAGGCCTACTTCCGGATCAACACGGAGAACATGGGCCAGTTCGAGCGGACGCTGATCATCGTCGACGAGGACGCCTACGTCCACTACGTCGAGGGCTGCACGGCCCCGATCTACAAGTCGGACTCCCTGCACTCCGCGGTCGTCGAGATCATCGTGAAGAAGGGCGCCCGCTGCCGCTACACGACCATCCAGAACTGGTCGAACAACGTCTACAACCTGGTCACCAAGCGCGCCGTGGCGTACGAGGGCGCGACCATGGAGTGGATCGACGGCAACATCGGCTCCAAGGTCACCATGAAGTACCCGGCCGTCTACCTGATGGGCGAGCACGCCAAGGGCGAGACCCTGTCCATCGCCTTCGCGGGCGAGGGCCAGCACCAGGACGCCGGCTCCAAGATGGTCCACATGGCGCCGAACACCTCCTCCAACATCGTCTCCAAGTCGGTGGCGCGCGGCGGCGGTCGTACGTCCTACCGCGGTCTCGTCGAGATCGGTGAGGGCGCCCACGGCTCCAAGTCCAACGTGCTGTGCGACGCGCTGCTCGTCGACACCATCTCCCGCTCCGACACGTACCCCTACGTGGACGTCCGCGAGGACGACGTGTCCATGGGCCACGAGGCGACCGTCTCCAAGGTCTCCGAGGACCAGCTCTTCTACCTGATGAGCCGTGGTCTGAGCGAGTTCGAGGCGATGGCCATGATCGTGCGCGGCTTCGTCGAGCCCATCGCGAAGGAGCTGCCCATGGAGTACGCGCTGGAACTCAACCGGCTGATCGAGCTCCAGATGGAAGGCGCGGTCGGCTAGGCAACGGCCGCCCCCATCAAGTCACTTACGCAGGAAGAGAGCAGACCGACAGCCATGGCTGAGGCTCAGAACATCCCGGTGGGATCCACCACCGCCGGCCAGATCGCGGTGGCCGCCGAGTCGACCGTCGCCACGCGCATGAGCGCGCCCCCCTCCTTCGACGTCGCGGACTTCCCGGTCCCGCACGGCCGTGAGGAGGAGTGGCGGTTCACCCCGCTGGAGCGCCTGCGCGGGCTGCACGACGGCACCGCGGTCGCCACCGACGACGGCGTCAAGGTGGACGTGCAGGCCCCCGAGGGCGTCACCGTCGAGACCGTCGGCCGTGACGACGCCCGGATCGGCAAGGCGGGCACCCCGGTGGACCGCATCGCCGCCCAGGCGTTCTCCGCGTTCGAGAAGGCCGGCGTGATCACCGTCCCCAAGGAGACGGTCCTCACCGAGCCCATCCGGATCGCCGTGCACGGCGAGGGCGGCACCGCCTTCGCCCACCAGGTGATCGAGCTGGGCGCCTTCGCCGAGGCCGTCGTGGTCATCGACCACACCGGTGACGCGGTGCTCGCGGCCAACGTCGACTACCTCCTCGGGGACGGCGCCAAGCTCACCGTCGTCTCCGTCCAGGACTGGGACGACAAGGCCGTGCACGTCGCCCAGCACAACGCGCTGGTCGGCCGGGACGCGTCCTTCAAGTCGGTCGTGGTGACCTTCGGCGGCGACGTCGTACGGCTGCACCCGCGCGTCTCCTACGCCGGCACCGGCGGTGAGGCCGAGCTGTTCGGGCTCTACTTCACGGACCGGGGCCAGCACCAGGAGCACCGCCTGCTGGTCGACCACAACACCCCGCACTGCAAGTCCAACGTCGTCTACAAGGGCGCGCTCCAGGGCGACGCGGCGCACGCGGTGTGGATCGGCGACGTGCTCATCGAGGCCAAGGCCGAGGGCACCGACACCTACGAGATGAACCGGAACCTCGTCCTCACCGACGGCGCCCGGGTCGACTCCGTGCCGAACCTGGAGATCGAGACCGGCGAGATCGTCGGCGCCGGGCACGCCTCGGCGACCGGCCGCTTCGACGACGAGCAGCTCTTCTACCTGATGGCCCGTGGCATCCCGGCCGACGAGGCCCGTCGCCTGGTGGTCCGCGGCTTCTTCGCCGAGCTGGTCCAGCAGATCGGTGTCGACGACATCGAGGAGCGCCTTCTCGCGAAGATCGACGAGGAGCTGGAGGCCACCGTCTGATGGCTTTCGTACGCGCCTGCGGGCTGAGCGAGCTGGAGGAGGACACCCCGAAGCGGGTGGAACTCGACGGCACGCCGGTCTCGGTCGTGCAGACCGAGGGAGAGGTGTTCGCCATCCACGACATCTGCTCCCACGCCAACGTCTCGCTCTCCGAGGGCGAGGTGGAGGACTGCCAGATCGAGTGCTGGCTGCACGGCTCCAGCTTCGACCTGCGCACCGGCAAACCGTCCGGCCTCCCCGCGACGCGCCCCGTCCCCGTATACCCCGTAAAGATCGAAGGGGACGACGTGCTCGTCTCCCTCACCCAGGAGTCCTGAGGCACCCATGGCAACGCTTGAAATCCGAGACCTGCACGTCACCGTCGAGGCCGACAACGCCACGAAGGAGATCCTCAAGGGTGTCGACCTGACCGTGAAGCAGGGCGAGACGCACGCCATCATGGGCCCCAACGGCTCCGGCAAGTCGACGCTCGCCTACTCCCTCGCGGGTCACCCCAAGTACACGATCACCGGCGGCACCGTCACCCTCGACGGCGAGGACGTCCTGGAGATGGAGGTCGACGAGCGCGCCCGCGCCGGCCTGTTCCTCGCGATGCAGTACCCGGTCGAGGTCCCGGGTGTCTCCGTGTCGAACTTCCTCCGCACCTCCGCCACCGCCATCCGCGGCGAGGCCCCCAAGCTGCGCACCTGGGTGAAGGAGGTCAAGGAGGCCATGGAGCGCCTCAACATGGACCCCTCCTTCGCCGAGCGCAACGTCAACGAGGGCTTCTCCGGCGGTGAGAAGAAGCGCCACGAGATCCTCCAGCTCGAACTGCTCAAGCCGAAGGTCGCGATCCTCGACGAGACGGACTCCGGACTCGACGTCGACGCGCTGCGGATCGTCTCCGAGGGCGTCAACCGCGTCCGGGAGACCGGCGAGGTCGGCACCCTGCTGATCACGCACTACACGCGCATCCTGCGCTACATCAAGCCCGACTTCGTCCACGTCTTCTCCGGCGGCCGGATCGTCGAGTCCGGCGGCGCCGAACTCGCCGACAAGCTGGAGAACGAGGGCTACGAGGCATACACGAAGGGCGGCGTATCCGCGTGACACAGCTGCCGGGCCTCCTCGACACAGAGGCGATCCGCAAGGACTTCCCGATCCTGGACCGCCTGGTCCACGACGACCGGAAGCTCGTCTACCTGGACAACGCGGCGACCTCGCAGAAGCCGCGCCAGGTACTGGACGCCCTGAGCGAGTACTACGAGCGCTACAACGCCAACGTCCACCGCGGTGTGCATGTGCTCGCCGAGGAGGCCACGGCGCTGTACGAGGCCGCGCGCGACAAGGTCGCCGAGTTCATCAACGCGCCCTCGCGCGACGAGGTGATCTTCACCAAGAACGCCTCCGAGTCGCTCAACCTCGTGGCGAACATGCTGGGCTGGGCCGACGAGCCCTACCGCGTGGACTCCGAGACCGAGATCGTCATCACGGAGATGGAGCACCACTCCAACATCGTGCCGTGGCAGCTGCTCGCGCAGCGCACGGGCGCGAAGCTGAAGTGGTTCGGGCTGACCGACGACGGCCGCCTCGATCTCTCCAACATCGACGAGATCATCACCGAGAAGACGAAGATCGTCTCCTTCGTGCTGGTCTCCAACATCCTGGGCACGGTCAACCCGGTCGAGGCGATCGTCCGCCGCGCGCAGGAAGTCGGCGCGCTGGTCTGCATCGACGCCTCCCAGGCCGCCCCGCACATGCCGGTGGACGTCCAGGCGCTCCAGGCCGACTTCGTGGCCTTCACCGGTCACAAGATGTGCGGCCCGACGGGCATCGGCGTGCTCTGGGGCCGGCAGGAACTCCTGGAGGACCTGCCCCCGTTCCTCGGCGGCGGCGAGATGATCGAGACCGTGTCGATGCACTCGTCGACGTACGCCCCGGCACCGCACAAGTTCGAGGCGGGCACGCCCCCGGTCGCGCAGGCCGTGGGCCTGGGCGCGGCGATCGACTACCTCCAGTCGATCGGCATGGACAAGATCCTCGCCCACGAGCACGCGCTGACCGAGTACGCGGTCCAGCGCCTGACGGAGGTCCCCGACCTCAGGATCATCGGCCCGACCACGGCCGAGGACCGGGGCGCGGCGATCTCCTTCACGCTCGGTGACATCCACCCGCACGACGTGGGCCAGGTGCTCGACGAGCAGGGCATCGCGGTCCGGGTCGGCCACCACTGCGCGCGGCCGGTCTGCCTCAGGTACGGAATTCCCGCGACCACGCGAGCGTCGTTCTATCTGTACTCCACTCCGGCCGAGATCGACGCACTGGTCGAGGGCCTGGAGCACGTACGGAACTTCTTCGGCTGACGGGAACGGGCTATCGCATGAAGCTGGACTCGATGTACCAGGAAGTCATCCTGGACCACTACAAGCACCCGCACGGGCGTGGTCTCCGGGACGGCGACGCCGAGGTGCACCACGTGAACCCGACGTGCGGCGACGAGATCACCCTCCGCGTGAAGTACGACGGCACGAGGATCGAGGACGTCTCCTACGAGGGCCAGGGCTGCTCGATCAGCCAGGCCAGCGCGTCCGTGCTGAACGATCTGCTGGTGGGCAAGGACCTGGCGGACGCGCAGCGGATCCAGGAGACCTTCCTGGAGCTGATGCAGTCGAAGGGCAGGATCGAGCCCGACGAAGCGATGGAGGAGGTGCTGGAGGACGCGGTCGCGTTCGCCGGTGTCTCCAAGTACCCGGCCCGGGTCAAGTGCGCCCTCCTCAGCTGGATGGCGTGGAAGGACGCGACGGCCCAGGCGATGGACGCCGGAGCCGACGCCGAAAGGAAGACGGCATGAGCGAGACCGTTGAGATGAAGCCGGCCTCGGAGGAGGAGATCCGCGAGGCGCTGTACGACGTCGTCGACCCCGAACTGGGCATCGACGTCGTCAACCTCGGCCTGATCTACGGCATCCACATCGACGACGCGAACATCGCGACCCTCGACATGACCCTGACCTCGGCGGCCTGTCCGCTGACGGACGTCATCGAGGACCAGGCCAAGTCCGCCACGGACGGCCTCGTCAGCGAACTCCGCATCAACTGGGTGTGGATGCCGCCGTGGGGGCCGGACAAGATCACGGACGACGGGCGCGAGCAGCTTCGGGCGCTCGGGTTCAACGTCTGAGGGACGCGTACACGCGAAAGCGGCGGCACCTTTCGGTGGCCGCCGCTTTCGCGCGTTCGGGCGACGCTCAGGCCAGTCCGCCCACCAGCTGGAACGACGAGTCCGACAGATACTGCGAGCTGTACTCGAAGCGCTCCAGGCGGATGACGAAGTTCCGGTGGCGGAGGAAGTAGCCGGGGTAGTTCACCGACTCCAGCATCGTCGCGCCGGAGTAGGAGGCGTCCCGGGGGCAGAACGTGGCGTCCTGCCGGAACAGGGACGAGCCGTCGTTGCGGTCGGCCCGCAGGACGAAGTCGCGGTGGCGCAGATAGCTGCCGTCGTGGGTGGTGAACGAGTAACAGGAGCTGTTGGCCAGGCCCTTGACCTGAGTGAAGGTGGCGTCCTCGCGGAACTTTGAGCCACCGGCCGGGTCCAGGCCCACATGGCCGTCGTCCACGTGCCAGTAGCGGTCGGGGAAGTTGACCGAGCGGAGGGAACGGTGGATCGCGGCGGGCCGCGGCTTCGGTGAACTGCCCTTGGACGCCGTGGACTTGGGCGGCTTCGGGGTCTCCGTCACGGTGACGGTGGGGTCGGCGCCCTGCTGCCGGGGCTCCCGGGGAGTGGGGGAGACCGAGGAGAGGCCGCTGTCGCCCTGCGGAGCGACGGTGGGCGCGGGCTGCGAGGAGAAGGAGATCAGCCCGTCCCTCTCGTCCAGCGCGGTCTTCGACGGTTCGTCAACTCCCTTGCTCGTCGCGGATATCGCCGCCACGCAGGCGACGACGGTGGCCACCGCCAGCGCCCCGGCGAGATAGAGCCGTCGGGTGCCGGGCGTGCGGGTGGTGTCCAACGTCCAGCCGTTCTCCCAGGGGCGGTCCTGGGGCGGCCGGGACTTGTCTTCGGGCATGCGCGGTTCCTCCGGCGCGACGCGGTGCGGCGTGCCGCTGCTGTGGTGGCGCGGTATGTGAAGGGTGAACCACAAGTGGTTCCGGAGGGAACAGTAGTGGTTACCGGGCGTTGTGAGCAGCCCTTTGAAGCGGCTGGTTTCCACATTCCCGTATCAGCGGACCGGGAGGCTCCGCGGGCGTCGTTATGTACGCTTGTACACATGGGATACCTGCTGCTCGCCGGAGCCATCGCCGCCGAGGTCGGAGCGACCACGGCCATGAAGTACACCGAGGGCTTCAGCAGGCTCGGGCCCTCGCTGCTGACCGTGCTCGGCTACGTCCTGTCCTTCCTGCTGCTCGCCCAGACGCTGAAGACGGTCTCGGTCGGCACCGCCTACGCGATCTGGGCCGGCGTGGGCACCGCGGCCATCGCCACCATCGGGATGGTCTTCCTCGGGGAGGGCATGACGGTCACCAAGGCCGCCGGGATCGCGCTGATCATCGTGGGCGTCGTCGTCCTGAACCTGGGCGGGGCGCACTGATGGCCCGGCGGCACGACCCCGAGCGCCGGCAGCGCATCATCGACGCGGCCATCCGGGTCGTGGGGAACAAAGGGCTCGCCGGGCTCAGCCACCGCAGCGCCGCCGCTGAGGCCGACGTACCGCTCGGATCGACGACGTACCACTTCAAGAGCCTCGACGAGCTGATGGTCGCCGCGTTGCGCCAGGCCAGCGAGGGTTTCGCCAAGGCGGTCGCCGCGCACGGGGCCCTCGACGGCCCCGGCGGCGACCTGGCCGCCGACCTCGCCAGGGTCCTCGGCGACTGGCTCGGCGGCGACCGCACCGGCGTCGAGCTGGAGTACGAGCTCTACCTGGCCGCCCTGCGCCGCCCCGCCCTGCGCCCCGTCGCCGCCGAATGGGCCGACGAGCTCGCCGCAGGCCTCACCCGCCGCACGGACCGGGTCACGGCACGGGCGCTGGTCGCGCTGATGGACGGGATCTGCCTCCAGGTGCTGCTGACGGGCGCGCCCTACGACGAGGACTACGCACGGGAGGTGTTGGCGCGGGTGATCCCGCGGGGGACGTAGGCGAGCCGGCTCACCCCCGGCCGGCCCGGGGCGAGCGGCGACGACCGGGCGGGCTGCGCCCGCGCCCCGTGCTGGGGCGGCTCACGACCCGAGAGGTCCCGCGGTCGGGTGCGCGTCCCGTGCCCTGTGCCGGGGTGGCCCACGACCCGAGACGCCCTGCGCACGGGTTCGCGTCCCGCACCGGGGCAGCCCATCACCCGGGACGTCCCGCGGTCGGGTTCGCGTCCTGTGCTCCGTGTTGGGGCGGCTTGCGGCCTGGGGCGTTCCGTGGCCGGGTGCGCCTCCTGTGCTTCGTGCTGGGGCAGCCCGCGGCTTGGGGGGTTTCGCGGTCGGGTTCGCGTCCTGTGCTGCGTGTTGGGGCGGCTTGCGACCCGAGACGTTCCGCCGACGGGTTCGCGTCCCGTGCGGGGTGGCCCACCCGGGACGTCCCGCGGTCGGGTTCGCGTCCCGTGCTCCGCGCCGGGCCGGCTCACCACCCGAGACGTCTCGCGGGCGGGTTCGCGTCCCGTGCCCCGTGCTGGGGCAGCTCACTACCCGAGACGTCTCGCGGGCGGGTTCGCGTCCCGTGCCGGGGTGGCCCATCACCCAAGACGTCCCGCGGTCGGGTTTGCGTCCTGTGCTGCGTGTTGGGGCGGCTCGCGACCCGAGACGTTCCGCCGACGGGGTCGCGTCCCGTGCCGGGGTGGCCCACCCGGGACGTCTCGCGGGCGGGTTCGCGTCCCGTGCTCCGCGCCGGGCCGGCTCACCACCCGAGACGTCCCGCGGGCGGGTTCGCGTCCCGTGCCCCGTGCCGGTTAGGTTTCCCTCATGACCGACACGACTGCCCCGCGCACCACCGGCGCCATCGCCGCAGGCCTCGCCACCGTCGCCGCCGACGGCACCGTTCTCGACACCTGGTTCCCCGCTCCCGAGCTCTCCGCCGAACCCGGTCCGGCCGGCACCGAGCGGCTCTCGGCCGACAGGGCCGTGGAACTGCTCGGCGAAGGCGCCGCCAAGGCGATCGGCCCGGACGCCCGCCGTGGCGTCGAGGTGATCGCGGTCCGCACGGTCATCGCCTCCCTCGACGACAAGCCGCTCGACACCCACGACGCCTACCTGCGGCTGCACCTGCTCTCGCACCGCCTGGTCCAGCCGCACGGCCAGAGCCTCGACGGCATCTTCGGCCTCCTGCCCAACGTCGCCTGGACCTCGCTCGGCCCGGTCGCCGTCGACGACATCGAGAAGGTGCGCCTCAACGCCCGCGCCGAGGGCCTGCACCTCGCCGTGACGAGCGTCGACAAGTTCCCGCGCATGACGGACTACGTCGCCCCCAAGGGCGTCCGCATCGCCGACGCCGACCGGGTCCGCCTCGGCGCGCACCTCGCCGCGGGCACCACCGTCATGCACGAGGGCTTCGTCAACTTCAACGCCGGCACGCTCGGCACCTCGATGGTCGAGGGCCGCATCTCCGCCGGTGTCGTGGTCGGCGACGGCTCGGACATCGGTGGCGGCGCCTCCACCATGGGCACGCTCTCCGGCGGCGGCAACGTCCGCATCACCATCGGCGAGCGCTGCCTGATCGGCGCCGAGGCGGGCGTCGGCATCGCGCTCGGCGACGAGTGCGTCGTCGAGGCCGGTCTCTACGTCACCGCCGGCACCCGGGTCACCATGCCCGACGGCCAGATCGTCAAGGCCCGCGAGCTGAGCGGCGCCTCGAACATCCTCTACCGCCGCAACTCGGTCACCGGCACCGTCGAGGCCCGTCCGAACAACGCGGTGTGGGGCGGCCTCAACGACGTCCTGCACAGCCACAACTGAGTCCCCGAAGATCACGTACGGGTTGCTCGGCGTGACCTCCGGGTCGTTTCGGCAGATGAACGGGTGGACGCAGAGTCCGATCAGATGCCGGGACGACGAACGAGGGGTCGCAGTGATGAGGGCGATGAGGAACAGGCGGGCATGGGCCGGGGCGCTGCTCCTGGCGGGGGCCTCCTGCTGGATGTCGGCCGGGACCGCGAGCGCGGACGAGACCAACACCGCCTCCCACAACGGCCCCCGGGTCGGCCTGGTGAACATCGGCCAGGTGGACGACCCGATGGAGGACGTCCTGGAGCACCTGCTGCTGATCGGCGACGGGTACTCCTGGAACTGACCCGGTGACGCGAAGTCGCCGCGGAGGACGCATGTCCTCCGCGGCGACTTTTTTTCGTGGGGTGGCATAGCGGCGGCCGCCCGCACGCGTCACAAGGGGAGGAGGGGCGGCGCACAGGTGTCGCCGGGGAAGAGAAGGTGACGATGAATGCCGAAGGGCTGGAGAGTTTCCGGGACTTCGTGGACAGCAGGTCGTCCGCCCTGCTGAGGACCGCCGTGCTGCTGTGCGGGGGAGACCGGCACGCCGGTGAGGACCTGCTGCAGAACGCCCTGGTGAAGGCGGCCGGACGGTGGCAGAGGATCGACGAGCCGGAGGCCTACGTACGGCAGGCCCTCTACCGCCAGCAGATCAGCCGCTGGCGGCTGAAGTGGCCCCGGCGCGAGGTCAGTGTCGCCGAGCCGCCCGAGCCCCCGGGCGCCGCCGAACCCGGCGCCGACACCGCCGCGGCGGCCGAACTGCGGCTCGTGATGCGCGAGGCCCTCTCCCGCCTCACCGCACGCCAGCGCACCGTCCTGGTGCTCCGCTACTTCGAGGACCTGCCCGAGGCCGAGGTGGCCCGGCTGCTGGGCTGCTCGGTGGGCACCGTGCGCTCCACCACCCACCGTTCGCTGGCCCGGCTGCGCCTGCTCGCTCCCGAGCTGGCCGCGCTCGGACCCGCGGAGACCGAGCGGTTCGACACCCGTGACTACTCGCCCATGGAGGTGCGTCCGTGAAGGTCGACGACATCGTGCGCGACGCCCTGCGCGAGCAGGCCGCCGAACAGCCCCCGGCGGCCGGGGGATTCGCGGACCGGGTGCTCGCCGTCCGGCGCCGCCGCCGTACCCGCAGGATCACGGCCGCCGCCGTGACCGTGGTCGCCGTGGTCGCCGTCGGGGTGGCGGTACCGCTGCTGGACTCCGGAAAGGAGGACGTGCGGCCCTCGGGCGGCATCGTGACCCCGAAGAAGGTGGAGTCCCACCCCGACCAGTCGCCGCCGCGGGACAGGATCTCCGTCGGGGGCACGACCATGGCCGGGTACTTCGTCCCGGAGAACGTCGTGAAGAGTGCCGACAGCGCCGTCTACGAGCGCACCTACCACCTGCTGAATCCGAGCACCGGCAAGTACACCGAGGCCGCCGACTGGTCCTGGGTCGCCGTCGCCCCGGGTGGGAAGACCGCCGCCGTCCTCGAACGGGACCTGCCCGCCTCGCGGATCGGCCTGCTCGATCTGAGCACCGGCAAGGTCGAGCGGTGGATCGAGGTCGACCACGGTGTCGGTGGGCTCGCCTTCTCGAGCGACGGACGCAGGCTGGTCGCAACGACGTACAGCGAGAATCCCGACCGGCTGGTCAAGGCGGAGGGCGACGAGGAATGGGGCGGGCCGTTCACGTCGAGCCGCACCGGTTTCCTCGTCCTCGACGTGGCCTCCGGCGACGGCGAGTGGACCGAGGTCAGGCTCGGGGGCGGCTCGGATGACTCCATGGGCGGCACCATGATGAACAGCCGCCAGGACTTCGCCCTCACGGCCGACGGCCGGTACGTCTGGGAGGGCAGCCCCATGGAGCCCGGCTATGTGTTCTACGACCTCTCGGGCAGGAAGGTCCCGGTGCCGGCGGGCGAGAAGTACCTGTCCTGGTTCGTCGATGCGGGCAGGTCCCCGGACGGCAGGCTCGTCGCCGGTGACTTCGCGGGCCGGAAGTGGAAGACCTCCTCCTGGGTCCTGGACGCCGGGACCGGTGAGAAGACCGAGGTGCGCGGACAGCAACTGCTCGCCTGGGTGGGCAACAAGCAGCTCATCGCCTGGGACATCGGCGAGAACGACAAGAACGAGTTCCACCAGCGGCTCGTCCTGGTCACCCTCGGCAGCGACAAGGAGGTCCCGCTCAGCGGCTTCCGCGAAGGCAACGACGGTGACGCCGGGCGCTGGGAGCCGCTGTTCGCCCAGCCCTGATCAGGCGGCCATGAGGCGTTCGTACTCCGCCAGCAGTGCGTCGGCCGTCCCGCGGTCGGCGGGCCGCAGCGGGGCGCGGACCGGGCCCGCCGGCAGACCGAGCGCGTTCAGGAGGGCCTTGGCGGTGACCGTGCCGGGCAGACCCGCCGACATCATCGCCTCGATCAGCGGCGTGGCCCGCTGTTGGAGGCGGGCGGACACGGGGGTGTCGCCCGCCTCGAACGTGTCGAGGATCGCCCGGAGCCGGTCCGGGACCACGTTGGCCACCGTGCTGACATACCCCGCCGCACCCACCGCGTACAGGGCGAGGATGTGCTCGTCGCAGCCCGCGTAGTACGCCAACTCCGTGCGGTTGAGGACCTTCTGGGTGCCGAGGAGGTCGTAGGAGCAGTCCTTGACCGCGACGATCCGGGGGTGCTCGGCGAGCCGGATCATCGTCTCCGGTTCGATGCGGGTGCCGGTGCGGCCCGGGATGTCGTAGAGCATGACGGGCAGCCCGCAGGCGTCCGCGATCTCGCGGAAGTGTGCCTCCAGCGCGTCCTGCGGCGGCCTGCTGTAGTAGGGGCTGACCACCAACACCCCGTCCGCGCCCGCCTTTTCGGCGGCCAGGGCCAGCTCCACGGTGTGCCGGGTGTCGAAGGTGCCCACCCCCGCCACGACCGGGACCCGTGCACCCACCGCCTCCCGCACCGCGCTCACGAGGGCGGACTTCTCCGCGTCCGTCGTGGTCGGCGACTCACCCGTCGTGCCGGACAGGACGAGCCCGTCGCAGCCCGCCGCCACCAGGTGGCCGGCGAGCGCCTGCGCACCGTCGAGGTCGAGGGCACCGGCCTCGTCGAAGGGTGTGATCATGGCGCAGAGGGCGCGGCCGAAGGGCGGGGCGATGGTCGTCACCGTCGTAGTCTCGGCGGTCCGACCGTGAAGCTCCACTTAATTCTTCTACGGTGTATCGGTAAGG
This sequence comes from Streptomyces sp. SAI-135, assembly GCF_029893805.1. Classification (NCBI taxonomy): domain Bacteria; kingdom Bacillati; phylum Actinomycetota; class Actinomycetes; order Kitasatosporales; family Streptomycetaceae; genus Streptomyces; species Streptomyces sp. SAI-135. The sequence continues at coordinate 2,414,126 of NZ_JARXYP010000002.1, read as the reverse complement.
GATGCTGCGACGAGGTCCTATGTCCAAATCGGGCCCGTATGGGTCACCATGGTCAGGACGGTGCACGACCCCTGGTCCTGGAGGCGTCATGAAGCTCGGCAAGGCACTCGCCACCGGAGTCGCGGAGGAGCGGCCGGAGATCCACGAGGAGGAGCTCGAACTCCCCGAGGAGATCGTGGAACTGAAGGCTCCCGAAGAGGTTCCGGCGGCCCGATGAGGCTGCGGCTTCCGGAGGAACGCCCTGCGGAGCCGCCGACCGGATACAAGATCGCCCACCCGGTGCTGTCCCAGGACGGCACCCGGGCCGGGTTCACCGGTGTGTCGCTCGGCGGTGCGCTGCCGTACGGCGTCCTGGCCGACGCGTCCTGCGTCTACGGCCTGCGGCACCGGGCGCCGAACCGCCGCTGCGACTGCGGCTTCCACTGTGTGCACGACCGCGCGGCGGCCGAGGCGCTGCTGTGCACGGCCGAGCACCGCACGGCCGTGCTCCTCGACGTCCTGGTCCTCGGCCGCTACCTCCGTTTCGAACTCGGCTACCGCTACGCCCGCCAGCGGGTGCGGACCGCCACCGTCGGCCCCTGCGCCTGCGGCACGGTCGCGGCGGCCCTCGCCGACGCCGGCTGGGGCAGGCCCGGATGGCGGGCCCTGGCCCCCTCCTGCGCGGGCTGCCTGCGCGGACGTACGGCCCTCTCGCTCGCCGGGTTCGCCCGGCTGGCCGGCGAGGGGCTGCGGGTGGTGGCACAGCCGGCCGCCGTCCTCGACCCGGCCGGTCCCGGCCTGCCCGAGGAGCTCGGGGTGCCCGAACTCGCCGCCGAGGCAGCCCTGTTGCAGGCGAGGCTCGACTGGTTCCAGAGCCAGCTGGCCCGGCTCGGACAGCGCGGCCCGGACGACGGCCCCCAGGTGGGGTAGCCGGGGGCCGGGCCGGGTACCCGGGTGCTCCGACCGAGAGGAGGCGGAACACCGTGACCGGAACCACGGCCCCCAGGCCGGCGCACGACGAACATCATTCGGTGGGCGAACTCGTCGGACAGGCCACCGAACAGGTCTCCAAACTGGTGCGGCAGGAAGTCGCCCTGGCGAAGGAGGAGCTGGCCGAGAAGGGCCGGCGGGCCGGGAAGGGCGGCGGGCTGCTCGGCGCCGCCGGCGCCTTCGCCTACGCGGGACTGCTCGCCCTGGCCGGAACGGCCACCGCCGCGCTCTCCCTGGTGCTGTCGGTGTGGGCCGCGGCGCTGATCGTGACGGCTGTGCTGTTCGTGATCGCGGGGGTGCTGGCCGCACTCGGCCGCTCCCAGTTGCGTCGTGCCACACCTCCGACGCCCGAGGAGGCTCTCGGCAGCGTCAAGGCGGACGTCGAGGAGATCAGGGAAAGGGCGCACCGATGACGGACAGGACGGGTAGCGAGCCCCCCGTGACGGGGGCCAAGGGACCCGAGGAACTGCGGCAGCAGATCGAGCGGACCCGCAGTGAACTCGGCGACACGGTTGAGGAGTTGGCAGGAAAGATGGATGTGAAGGGCCGCGCACGGGCCCGTGCGGCAGACCTCAGGGACAAGGCGGGGGCGATGACCGTGCAGCTGCGCAGCAGCGCGGCGCAGGCCGGTCACACCGTGCACGACAAGGCCACACAGGCCGGCCACCTGGTCCAGGACCGGGCCGTGCAGGCGAGCCACAAGGTCCAGGACCGGACGCAGCGGGCGGGCCGGCTCACCCAGGGCAAGGCCGCCGAGACCAGTGCCGCACTGGAGCGCCGGGCGGAGCACGGTGTGCCCCAGCCGGCCCGGCCCCTGGTCATGGCGGCCCTACGGCATCCGCGGCCGGTGCTGATCGTCGGCGCGGCCCTGGCCGCGATCGTCGTCGTGTCCTGGCGGTACCCGAAGAAGTAGACCCAGGACCCGCACACGCGGAGGTGGGCGGCACCCGGAAGTCACGGGTGCCGCCCACCTCCGCGTGTGCGGGACGGCCGGTCGTCGGGGGTCACTTCCCGCGTGCCGCCCGCAGTCTCGTCCTGCGTGCCGCCCGCAGCCTCGGCGGCCACTTCCGGGTGTCCCGGGGCTCCACGTAGGGCTCCTCCGTCGGCTCGGCCGCACCGGAGACGATGGCCCGCTCACGGGCCAGCTCCGCGTCGAACTCCAGGCCCAGCAGGATCGCCAGGTTGGTCAGCCAGAGCCACACCAGGAAGACGATGGCACCGGCGAGGGTGCCGTACGTCTTGTTGTACGAGCCGAAGTTGGCGGCGTAGAGGGCGAACCCCGCGGAGGCGGCGAGCCAGACCAGGGTGGCGAGGACGCTGCCCGGCGAGGTCCAACGAAAGCCGCGGCCACGGACGTTGGGGGCGGCCCAGTACAGCAGCCCGATCATCATGACGACCAGGAGCAGCAGCACCGGCCACTTGGCCACGCCCCAGACCGCGATCGCCGCGTCACCGAACCCCACCGCCCGGCCCGCCCGTTCGGCCAGCGGGCCCGTGAACACCACGATCAGCGCGCTCACCGCCAGCATCAGCATCAGCGTCACGGTCAGCGCCAGCCTCAGCGGCGTCAGCTTCCACACCGGGCGGCCCTCGGGAAGGTCGTACACCGCGTTGGACGTACGGATGAAGGCGGCGACGTACCCGGAGGCGGACCAGAGCGCGGCGAGCAGACCGAGGACCGCCAGGACGCTGCCCGTGCCGCCGCTGTCGCCGAGCTGGACCACCGCGTCCCGCAGAATGTCCCGGGCCGGACCCGGCGCGAGGTCCCCGATGTTGTCCAGGATCTTGTCCGTGGCCCGCTGCCCCACCACGCCCAGAAGGGAGACCATCACCAGCAGCGCCGGAAAAAGCGACAGAACGCCGTAGTACGTCAACGCCGCCGCGCGGTCGGCCAGTTCGTCGTCCAGCAATTCCTTCGCCGTGCGCCGCAGTGCCGCGCGCCAGGATCGTGCGGGCAACTTCAAAGGGCTTCTGGGCTGGTCGTCGGCCTGCTCGTCCATGTCCTGCGGGTGTCCCGAAACCCCCTCCTGAACCGCCGACTTGACCTGAATCCTGGTTGAGGTTGAAGGGTGGCCGATGAACGCATCGATCAGCGATCCGAGGAGGCCACGCCCATGACCCGCCGTACCGACACCCACCCCGACCTCACCCGGCCCGAGGTGGGCGCGTCCCTCTTCAGCACCTGGCGGGTGGGCAACCCGCTGCGCCAGCGGCAGACCGTCGACGCCATCGCCGGGGCATGGGAACGCCGGCCGTGGCCCGCCGGCGGACTGCTCGGCTACCACGTGTACACCGGACACGACACCGCGAGCCTCCTGCACTACTCGCAGTGGACCGACGAGCAGGCCTACGAGGCCTTCGCGCGCACGCAGCGGCTGGAGCGCGTGGACGAGATCGACACCGCCGTGCCGCACATCGAGCGGCTGGGGCTCGGCCGCTACCGCCACTACCGCAGCGCCGTCCGGGACGGCGACCGGCGGGTGCCGGGCTGTGTGGTGATCGTCGACATCGAGTTCGAGGGCCCCGACCCCGACCGGCAGCGGGCCTGGGTGGACGCCGTCGTCGAAGCGCTGGAGAGCGAGCCCCACCCGCACCCCGGCGGCATCAGCGGCCACTTCCACCTCAGCACCGACGGCACCCGGGTGCTCAACTACGCGGAGTGGGAGAGCGCCCAGGCCCACCTCGACGCGCTCGCCGCCCCGGGCGACGGGATCGGCTCGGCCTCGGACGCCTGGGAGCGCGTGCAGAGCTGGCCGGGGCTGAAGAGCAGCGTGGTCAGCCGGTACGACCACGCCCTCGGCCTGCTTCCCGGATAGCTCTCTTCGACAGCCCTCCCCACCGAACACTTGGATTGCCTGGACAAAAAAAGTTTTCGGTGAGACCGTGGACCCATGCTGGACGTCACCGTGATCGAGGACCCCGAGGCCGCAGCCGTCTCCCTGGACCCCATACGGGCACGGCTGCTGGCCGAGCTGGCGGCCGGCCCCGCGTCGGCCGCCATGCTGGCCGGCAAGGTCGGGCTGCCCCGCCAGAAGGTGAACTACCACCTCAAGGCGCTGGAGCGGCACGGCCTGGTCGAGCTCGCCGGGGAGCGCCGCAAGGGAAACGTCACCGAGCGGCTGATGCGGGCGACCGCGGCCTCGTACGTCATCTCACCGCTCGCGCTCGCCTCCGTGCAGCCCGACCCCGACCGCTTCCGCGACCAGCTCTCCGCGCGCTGGCTGCTGGCACTGGGCGCCCGTCTCGTGCGGGACGTGGGTCAGCTGATCACCGGCGCCGCCAAGGAGCGCAAGAGGCTCGCGACGTACGCGCTGGACGGCGAGGTGCGTTTCGCCTCCGCCACCGAACGAGCCGCGTTCATCCAGGAGTTGACGGCCGGGGTCGCCGAGCTGATCCGCAGGTACGACGCCCCGGACGCCGAGGGCGGCAGGGATCACCGGATCGTGGTGGCCGTCCATCCCACGCTCAAGAAGACCGAGTTGGAGTAGATCATGTCCCAAGAGTTCGAGATCGCCCGCGAGTTCGAGGTCGACGCCACCCCCGAGCAGGTCTGGGAGGCGATCACCACCGGCACCGGCGGCTACCTGTGGCCGATGGAGCCGCCCGAGCCCCGCGTCGGCGGCACCGGCCCCTTCGGCTCCAAGGTCGTCGCCTGGGACCCGCCGCACCGCTACACCAACCGCGTCGAGGACGTCGAGGGCATCTCCCAGCAGACCCTCAACCAGCTCGACTACACCGTCGAACCCCGTGACGAGGGCCGGCGGGCCTGGGTGCGCTACGTCCACAGCGGGATCTTCGTCGACGACTGGGACAACCAGTACGACGGAGCCGCCAAGCACACCGACTTCTACCTGCACACCCTGCGCGAGTACCTGACCCACTTCGCGCCCCGCCCGGCCGCCTTCGCCACCTTCGACGGACCCGAGGCGTCCAAGGCCCCCGACGCCCTCGCCGCCGTGGGACGGGCCCTCGGTGTCGGCGAGGACGTGGCCGCGGGCACGCGTGTGACGGTCCACGGCCCGGACACCTTCGAGGCCGTGGTCGACTTCCGCAACCCGTACTTCATCGGACTGCGCACCGACCGGGGCCTCACCCGCATCTTCGGGCGCAACCACTGGGGCCACCCGGTCGGCATCTCCCTGCACGACTTCGCCCCCGACTCCGACATCAAGGAGTGCGAGGGCGAGTGGCAGGCCTGGCTGAACGGAGTGTTCGACCAGGCCTGACCGGCTGCCGGTTACGGCTTGAAGCGCAGCACCTGCGGGTCGTGGTCGCTGATCTGGTCGTTGAACTCCGAGTTGATGTGCACGCTGTCGTACTCGAAATCGCAGCCGCGCCGGATCGACGGGCTGACCAGGATCTGGTCCAGGACCTGCTGGTTGCCCTGGTAGTCGTAGGTGTAACGCTCGCTCCTGGGCAGCGACTTGATCGCCGACCACAGCTCGCCGTCACCCTCCAGGATCTTCGCCGTGCCGGAGAACTCGAAGTCGTTGATGTCGCCGAGGGCGATGACGTCCGCGTTCTTCTGGGTGTCGAGGATGTCCTTGACGAAGGCGTTGACCAGGGTCGCCTGCTGGTGGCGCTGGATCTCCGAGCTGCGCGGCACCGGCTGGACCGCCGAGGTCAGACCGTAGTCGCCGCCCTTGGAGTTGAAGTGGTTGGCGATCACGAAGACCGTGCGGCCGCGGAAGACGAACTCGCCGGCCAGCGGCTTGCGGCTGGACTTCCAGGCGTCGTCGGTGGGGGCGATTCGGCCCGGGGAGACCGTCAGCTGCGCCTTGCCGTGGACCTTGGTGACCCCGGCCGCCGTGGTGGCGTCGCCGCCCGCGCGGTCGGTGAAGGAGACCCGCTCCGGGTTGAAGAGGAACACCTGGCGGATGTTGCCGCCCGGCTCGCCGCCGTCGGTGTCGTTGGCCGGGTCGATCGAGCGCCAGTCGTACCGCGGGCCGCCCGCCGCGACGATCGCATCGATCAGCTTGTTCACCGTCACGTCGGCGGCGGTCGTGCCGTCGTCCTTCGCGCCGTTGTTGTCCTGGATCTCCTCCAGGGACACGATGTCGGGCGACTTCAGGTTGTTCACGATCGCGGAGGCGTGCTCCTCGAAGGTGGCGTCGGACGGGTCGAGGTTCTCGACGTTGTACGTCGCGACCGCGAGCTCGCCGTTCTTCTGCCTCTGTGTGGTCTCGCGCGTGAGACCGGCGCTCCTCAGCGTGCCGATCTCGTTCGCGACCAGGGTGTAGCCGCCGTACTGGTTGTAGTCCAGCGGGCCCGCGGTGGAGCCGGTGAGCACGTCACCGACGTTCGCGACGGGGAAGGCGGAGGTCGCGCCGAGCGACTGGATCTGGAGCCGGCCGGTGTTCTGCGCGTCGTAGGAGCCGTAGAGCGTGCCACCGCGGCGGGTGGCGTTCTCGCGCGGCTTCACCGTCACCCACAGCTCGGTGTACGGGTCGGTCGCGCCCACCACCCGGGTGTCGGCGACCTCGACGTTCATGCCCTCCAGGGACTCGTAGAAGTCCAGCGCGTACTTCTTCGGCTCCAGGGCCAGGCCGTTGATCGAGTTGCCCGCGGCGGGGTCGCCCGCCGGGACGTACGCGGCAGGCACCGACTTCGCGTCGATCACCGTGGCGGCGGGCACCGCGTTGCCGCTGGAGACGACCGTGACGGTCGGCTTGGTGAGCTCGGTCACCGACTGGTTCCCGGACGACGTGCCACCCGGGACGTACTCCGAGACCGTGCCGGTGACCGTGACGGCGTCACCGACGGCGACCTTCGGGGCGGAGCTCGTGAAGACGAAGACGCCCTCACTGGTGGCCGGGTCGGCGTCCGGGTTCGGATCCTGGATCCAGAAGCCCTTGGAGGAGCCGTAGGTGCGCACCCCGGTGACGATTCCGGCCACATCCGTGACCTTCTGACCGGCGTACGGGGATATCCGGGTCGCGCCCTGGATGTCGTGGATGCTCACGGCGGCCGCGTGCGCGGGCGAGACGAGAACGACGGTGGAGGCCGCCGACAGGGCGGCGACGGTGAGCGCGGCGAGACGCGCGGACTTCTTGCTCGGCAACGGGATCCCTCCGGGGACGAACGTAGGCGCCGGGACGAGGGTGAACGTGGAACGGTGGGAGCCGCGACCTGTGGGGGCGGTTGCGACGCGCGTAGAAAATACAGTGAACAGATGTCCGCCGGATTTCTACGCGCGTCAATCTCCTGCCTGGTCAGCCCAGTTGTCAAGGTTTCAGCCATGTACGGACCCTGTCGGGGAGATGAACCGGGCGGCATGGGTGGATATCCGTCTACGCTGAGTGGCTGAGTGGCACGACGCGTCCGAGGAGAACCAGCCGATGTCAGACAGCTCCCCCCTGCCGCCGGTGCGGCTGCACCCCGAAGCGGAGCTGGCGCGGGACGCCCTGTCCACGCCGCTGCTCGCCCGGGCCGCCCGGCTCGCCCGCTGGGCCGGCGAGGACACGCGGGTCGACGCCGGGGGCGGACTCGTCGAGGAGCAGCTGCCCGCGGCCGCCGCGCACCTCGGACTGACCGGCGACGACGCCGCCGCCCACGCGAGCGAGGCCTGGCGGATCGCCGTCGACACCGGGCTCGTCGAGATCGTCGACGAGGAGGAGGGCACGGTCGCCACCGGCGAGGACCTGGCCCTGCTGTCCGGGTCCCCGCAGGACGTGCTCGGCGTCTGGCTGACCGCCCTGGAGACGGCGCTGGCCGACGCGAGCGTGCCGGACCTGGACGACCTGGTCGACGCCATGTCCGCCGAGGACGGTGGCGGCCAGATCGACTTCGCCTCCCTGGACTGGGACCCCGAGGCCGAGCAGGAGTTCCTCGACGGGGTGCTCGGCAACCTCTACCTGCTCACCGTCAGCGTGGACGGTCCCGGCGACGGTCCCGTGCCGCTGCCCGCCCTCGCCGCGTCGATGATCGTGCCGAGCGACATGGGCGAGCCCACCAACGACGTCCTGGAGCAGGTGTCCGACGCGATGATGCGGCTGGACGACCAGTTCCGGTTCCTGGAGCCGGTCGGCATCGTCGAGTACCAGCCCGTCGACGAGGCGCTGATGGCCGACACCGACGAGGAGCCCGCCGCCGTCGACGACACCGACGTCTCCCGGTACGGCATGGTGCGGCTGACCCCGCTCGGCCTGTACGGACTGCGGGCACGGCTGCTGGAGGCCGGCATCCCGGCACCGGCCGTCGGCGACCTCGCCGACAAGGGGGCGGACGCACTGCTCGACGGGACCGCGGCGTTTCCTCCCGCGGCCGCCCAGGCCGAGACCGAGCAGTGGCTGGACCGGCGCGAACCGCTCGCGGCCGCACGGGAGTTGCTGGCGGCCGCCCGGGGGAGCGACCCGGGGGCGCCGCTGCGCAGGCTGCGCTGCCAGCAGGCCCTGTCGCTGGTCGGTGTCGTCGCCGAACCCGCACTGCGGGAGGTTCTGGACGACCCGGAGCTGGGCGGGCTCGCCCGGGTCTGGCTGGTCGAGCGCGGGTTCGCGGACGTGCCCGCGCCCTCCGAGGACCTGGTGTTCTGGCTGACCGTCGACACGATCGCCGCGCAACTGGCCGCCGAGGGGAACTCCGAGGAACTTCAGGGGCTCGTGGAGGGGCTCGCCCAGCAGCACGGAGGCTTCTTCGCGGCGGCCTGGAAGGTCGACCATCCGGCCACGGCGGACGTGCTGGAGGCGATGGGGCGGCTGCATCCCGACAAGAAGGTCGCCAAGGAGGCCCGGAAGGCCGCGTTCAAGGCGCGTTCGCAGCAGGGGGGTTGAGGCCGTGTCGCGGGTGCGGGCGGGTTGTGGCTGGTCACGCGGTTCCCCGCGCCCCTGAAGGCTTTCACATCAACCTGTGTTGATTCATCAAAGCTGCTCCACGGAGTCCTCTCGCAGTTCAACTGGTGTTCAGGCATGGGCGGGACGGTTGCGCCGAACCGAGGTCCCCCACCCTCCACGGCGTTCATCCACCGTCTCAGGAGACACCATGTCGCTCACCCGCAGGGACTTTGCCGCGAAATCCGCGCTCACCGGAGCCGGTGTCGCGCTGGCGGGCACGGTCGGCGCCCTCGCCACCGCGCCCAACGCGCTCGCCGCCACCGACGTCGAGAGCGAGGGTGCGCAGACCGCGGGCGCCCACCACGGAGTCGGCTACGGGCCGCTGATCCCCGACCCCGACGGCATCCTCGCGCTGCCCGCCGGGTTCACGTACGAGGTCATCACCTACAGCGGGAGGACCAAGCTGGAGTCGGGCGAGTTCACCCCCTCCAACCACGACGGTACGGCCACCTTCCGCGGCCCCCGTGGTGCCACCCTCCTGGTCAACAACCACGAGCTCAAGGGCCCGCGGGCCAACTGGCCCCACCCCGTGCCGCTCACCGAGGGCCTCGTCTACGACCCCGCCGCCTCCGGTGGCTGCACGGTCGTCGAGGTCCGCCACGGCCATGTCGCCGAGTGGGTCGGCATCGCCGGCACCTCCACCAACTGCGCGGGCGGCACCACCCCCTGGGGCACCTGGCTCACCGGCGAGGAGACCGAGGACAAGGCCGGCCAGAACGGCATGACCAAGGACCACGGCTACATCTTCGAGGTCGACCCCGAGGACCGCCGCGCCAACCGCGACCCCAAGCCCGTCAAGGCCTTCGGCCGGTACGCCCACGAGGCGGTCGTCATCGACCCCAAGCGCGGCCACGCCTACCTGACCGAGGACGCTTCCGGCCCCAACGGCCTGCTCTTCCGCTGGACCCCGCCGACCGGTTTCCACCACGGCCGCGGCAAGCTGCGCACCCTCGCCGACGACGCGGGGGTCCTGCAGGCCTTCAAGTGCTTCGACTCCGGCGGCAAGTTCGTCGACGACCTCTCCCGCGCCACGAAGATCGGCACGGTGTACGGCGTCGACTGGGTCGACGTGCCCGACCGCGACGCCAGGACCGTCTCCGTCCGCAAGCAGTTCACCGACGGCCAGGTCACCCGCGCCCGCAAGCTCGAGGGCATGTGGTGGGGCGACGGCGGCGCGTACGTCGTCTCCTCGTACGCCCGTGAGGAGAGCCCCGTTCAGCACGACGGCCAGGTCTGGTTCTACGACCCCAAGCGCCGCACCCTCACGCTGAAGGTCCTCCTCGGCGTGAACCCCGACCCGTCCCAGGACGGCGCGTTCGACGGCCCCGACAACATCACCGTCTCCCCGTACGGCGGCCTCGTCATCGCCGAGGACGGCGAGGGCGTCCAGCACCTGTTCGGCGCGACGGAGAGCGGCCGCACCTACCCCATCGCCCGCAACGAACTCAACATCGGCACCGAAGAGGAGCCCGAGTACAGCGAGTTCACCGGCGTCACCTTCTCGCCCGACGGAAAGACGCTGTACGCCAACATCCAGACTCCGGGGATCATGCTGGCGATCACGGGGCCCTGGAAGCGGCAGAAGCGCGGCTGAACTTAATTCGCTCGCCCCTCCCGCGGCACGCCTCCTGAAGTGATGAACGTCCAGGTGCGAAGGCAGGACCTACTTCCACTCTTAATGGGGAGGCCGCGGGTTCGAATCCCGTCATCGACGCAAGGTCGGTGTGGCGGAACGGAAGACGCGCCAGTTATAAGCACCGCAGTCGACTTCGAACTCGGTCACCCTCCATTTGCCGTGCCTCCCTCCGAAACAGTTGCCGACTGGCCCTGGGCAGCCTGAGCGCCGGGCGTGGCCCGCACTTCACGGGGTGCGGGCCACGCCCTTGCCTGCGTTCCCGGCTGACATCTAACATTTCAGTTCATGAACGCCCTACGGCCGCTCGGCCGCACCCTTCTCCGGGACCGGGCCTACGCGTCCATCCGGGACGCCATCGTGGCCGGGGAGATCGAGCCCGGGGCGGTGGTGCGGGACGCGGAGCTCGCCGAGCGGCTCGGGTTGTCGCGGGCGCCGGTGCGGGAGGCCTTCGCGCGGCTGGTCGACGAGGGGCTGCTGGAGAGCAAGCCGCAGAGCTACACCCGGGTGACCCAGGTCGTCGCCGCCGACGTGCGGGACGCCGCCGCCGTGGTCGGGGCCATGCACGAACTGGTCACGCGGGTCGCCGTGCCCCGGCTCTTCGCCGCCGACATCGAGCTGATGCGCGCGGCCAACGCGCGGTTCGCGGCCGCCGTCACCGCCGGTGACGTGGACGAGGCCGTACGTGCCGACGACGCGCTGCACGACGTGCTCGTCCGGGTGAGCGGCAACCGCGCGGCCGCCGCCACCGCCGCCCGCTACACCCCCCTCATCCGCCGGCTGGAGCGCAGACGCTTCGGCGAGGGCGGCACCTGCCGTTCGGCCGGCCTGCACGAGCGGCTGATCGAGGCCTGCGCGGCCGGTGACGTGGACGAGGCGGTCCGGGTCACGGCGGAGATCTGGCGGGGTCTGGCCGAACTCGCCGACAGCGACTGAACCCACTGCGCCCCACCCCGGAGGTCACCGTGCCCCTCGCGTCCTACGACCGTTACCCCCTGCTGTTCGGCCCGTCCCCCGTGCACCGCCTGGAGCGTCTCACCGCGCACCTCGGCGGGGCCGCGCTGTGGGCCAAGCGCGAGGACTGCAACTCCCCGATCGCGTACGGCGGCAACAAGACCCGCAAACTGGAGTACCTCGTCGCCGACGCCCTCGCGAAGGGCTGCGACACCCTTGTCTCGATCGGTGGCGTCCAGTCCAACCACACCCGCCAGGTCGCCGCCTGCGCCGCCCGGGCCGGGCTCAAGTGCGTGCTGGTGCAGGAGAGCTGGGTGGACTGGCCGGACGCCGTCTACGACAAGGTCGGCAACATCCTGATCAGCCGGCTCGCCGGGGCCGACGTACGGCTGGTGAAGGCCGGGTTCGGGATCGGGTTCAAGGAGAGCTGGGAGCAGGCGCTCCGGGACGTCGAGGAAGCGGGCGGCAAGCCGTACGCCATCCCCGCCGGCGCCTCCGACCACCCCCTCGGCGGCCTGGGCTTCGCCGCGTGGGCCTACGAAGTCGCCGAACAGGAGCGTGAGTTGGGCGTCTTCTTCGACACGGTCGTGGTCTGCTCGGTGACCGGGTCCACCCAGGCCGGCATGGTCGCCGGGTTCCGGGCGCTGGAGGAGGCGGGCGGCCGGACCCGGCGCGTCCTGGGCATCGATGCTTCCGCCAAGCCCGTCGCCACCCGGGAGCAGATCGCGCGGATCGCCCATGGCACCGGACAACTCATCGGCGTACAAAAGGAGTTGACCGAGGAGGACGTGGAGCTGGACGAGCGGTATCACGCCGGCGTCTACGGCATCCCCGACGAGACCACCCTGGAGGCGATGCGCCTCGCCGCCCGCACCGAGGGGATGGTCACCGACCCCGTGTACGAGGGCAAGTCCATGGCCGGGATGATCGATCTCGTCCGGCGCGGGGAGATCGGTGCCGACTCCACGGTGCTCTACGCCCACCTCGGCGGGCAGCCGGCGCTCAACGCGTACAGCGCGCTGTTCTGACCGCCCCCCGGGCTCATGAGCCGCCCTTCGGCCGGGCGCCCCTGATCACCGTCCCGCACACCAGCAGCGCGGTCACGGCGATCAGGGCGCCCACGCCGAACGCGCGGGCCGAGCCCTCGACCAGCACCTCGGACGGTGACCCGGTGGCGTGCCGGGTGGCCGTGCCGTAGACCGTGACCAGGAGGGACAGGCCGAGGGTGCCGCCGAGCCACTGGAGGGTCTGGAGCAGGCCGGAGGCGGCGCCGGCCTCGTGAGGCTCAACGCGGGCGAGGATCGTCGCGTTGAGCGGCATGAGGCTCAGACCGATCCCGACCCCCAGCAGGAGCAGTGGGCCGAGCAGTCCGGAGAGGTAGCCGGCCCCGGGGTCGAGGCGCCACAGCCATGCGCAGGCGCCGGTGACCAGTGCCGTTCCGGTGAGCAGCACCGGCTTGGCGCCCAGGCGCCCGAGCAGCCGCGGCACCAGACGTACGGTGCTGAACATGGCCAGGGTCATCGGGAGGAAGGCCAGCCCCGCGCGCAACGGGCTGTACTGAAGGACCTGTTGGCTGATCAGCGTGAGGAAGTAGAACGCCCCGAACATCCCGGCGGGCAGCAGCATCACCCCCGCGTAGGCGCCGGCCCGGTCGCGGTCGGCGAACAGCCGCAGGGGCAGCACCGGTTGCCCGGCCCGGGACTCGACCAGGGTGAAACCGGTCAGCAGCGCGGCCGCCGTACTGAAGCCGAGCAGCGTCCGGGGGTCGCTCCAGCCGGCCTCCGACACCCGGATGAAGGCGTACACCAGCGAGGCCGTCCCGGCCGTGCCGGTCAGCGCGCCGGCCAGGTCGAACCGGCCCGCGTGGCGCGGGGTCTCGGCGACGAAGCGGGGCAGGGCGACGGCCACCGCGAGGCCGATCGGCACGTTGATCAGCAGGGCCCAGCGCCAGGACGCCCAGTCGGTGAGCATGCCGCCGAGGACCAGCCCGACGGAGGCGCCGATACCGGCCGTGGCGGAGTAGACGCTCAACGCGTGGTGCCGGCGCGGGCCTTCGGGAAAGTGGGTGGTGATCAGGGCGAGGGTGCTGGGGGCGACGAGGGCGGCGCCGACGCCCTGGAGCGCGCGGGCGGCCAGCAGCCACGCGCTGTCGCCGGCCAGTCCGCCGAGCAGGGAGGAGCCGGCGAAGAGGAGGACACCGTTCAGTAGCGTACGGCGGCGGCCGGCGATGTCTCCGGCGCGGCCGCCGAGCAGCAGCAGCCCGCCGAAGGCGAGGGTGTAGGAGTTGAGGACCCAGGACAGGCCCGTAGGGCTGAAGCCGAGGTCCCGCTGGATGTCGGGGAGCGCTACGTTGACGACCGTGGAGTCGACGCCGACCATCAGGTAGGCGGTGACGACGACGAGGAGGGTCGTGCCGAGGTGGCCGGTGCGGTCCGGTGGAGCGGAGGGTGAGGCGGTGGTCGTGGACGGGGTGGACATGGCGTTCTCCCGTTCTCGTGTCCCCGCTCGCGCCGCCCCCCGGACAAGGCGCGCGGGCAGCACGGAGCGACCCGCTGCGACTGCGGTGCGCGCTAAGTGGGGACTGTCTCCGTTTAGTGTTGGATAACATACGGAGAGAGTCCCCGGTTCGCAAGGAGTATCTGGATGACGCAGGTCAGGCCCATGCGCGCGGACGCTCGGCGCAACTACGAGCGGCTGCTGAAGGTGGCCGTCGAGGCGTTCGCCGAGCACGGGGAGGGTGCGTCCCTCGACGACATCGCCAAGCGGGCCGGAGTGGGATCCGGGACGCTGTACCGGCACTTCCCGACCCGGCAGGCGCTGCTGGAGGCGGCGTACGTGGACCGCGTCGAGGGGTTCGCACGGCGTGCCGAGGAGCTCGCGGCGGAGCTGCCGCCGGGGCGGGCGCTGTCGGAGTGGCTGTACGAGCTGTGCGTCGGGACGATCCAGGTCCGGGGCATGAAGACGCTGCTGGGCTCCGCCGTCACGGACGGCGGCAACGCCGTGCTCACGGCCTGCGGCACGCATGTGCGGGGGGCGGCGGAGCGGTTGGTGGCGGCGGCGCGGGAGGAAGGCTCGCTACGCGCGGACGTCGAGCCGCTGGAGTTGCTCCGGCTGGCCCATGGGGTGGCGGGGGCGGCGGAGTTGGCCGACGGGGGCGGGGAGTCGATCCGGCGGTATCTGACGCTGCTGACGGAGGGGCTGCGGGCCTAGGGGCGCCTACCGATGTGCCTCGTTGTGTCGTCTTGCGGCCGCGGGTGAGTGGGGGCTTGTCGCGCAGTTCCCCGCGCCCCTGGGTGGGTACAGCCAGGGGCGCGGGGAAGCTGCTCAGAGCGCCTGGGCCGCCGGCTTCACCATTCCGCGTACCGTGCGGGACTTCACGAAGTCGCCCATCGCGGTCATCTCCCACTCGCCGGAGAACTGCTTGATCAGCTTGGCCATCATCACGCCGGTCTGCGCCTCCGCGTTGGTGAGGTCGAAGCGGACCAGCTCCTCCCCGCTCGCGGCGTCGATAAGGCGGCAGTACGCCTTGGCGACCTCCGTGAACTTCTGCCCGGAGAAGGAGTTGACCGTGAAGACCAGACCGGTGACCTCCTGGGGGAGCCGGCCGAGGTCCACGACGATCACCTCGTCGTCACCGCCGCCCTCGCCCGTGAGGTTGTCGCCGGAGTGCTTGATCGCGCCGCCGACGATGGACAGCTTGCCGAAGTAGCAGCTGTCGATGTGGTTGCGCTGCGGGCCGTAGGCGATGACCGAGGCGTCGAGGTCGATGTCCTTGCCGCGGTACGCCGGCTCCCAGCCGAGACCCATCTTGACCTGGGAGAGCAGCGGCCGTCCGCCCTTGACCAGGGACACGGTCTGGTTCTTCTGGAGGCTGACCCGGCCCTTGTCGAGGTTGATCTTCCCGGCACCGGGGGCGGGCGGCGCCGGGGGAGCCGGCGGGGCCGCGGGCGCCGGCGGCGCGGCGAGCCGGGGGTCCACGGCCGGGGCGGGCGGCGCCGGGGGCGGCGTCTGCACCGTCGGCGTGACCGGCGGGGCCACCGGCGCCGGGGCGGGCTCCTCCACCGTCACGCCGAAGTCCGTCGCGATCCCGGCCAGCCCGTTGGCGTACCCCTGGCCCACCGCCCGGGCCTTCCAGGCGCCGTTGCGCAGGTAGATCTCCACGACCACCAGTGCGGTCTCGGTGCCGAGCTGCGGCGGGGTGAAGGTGGCCAGCACGCTGTTGTCGTCCGCGTTGCGGATCGTGGCCGTCGGTTCGATGCCCTGGAAGGTCTGGCCCGCGGCGTCCGGGCTCGCGGTGACGACGATCTTCTCGATGCCGGGGGGCAGGGCGGCGGTGTCGACGCTGATCGCGTCAGGCGCCGTACCGCCGCCCGACCGGTAGGTGACCCCCGGTCCCGTCGGCTGGTTGTAGAAGATGAAGTCGTCGTCGGAGCGCACCTTGCCGTCGGCGGTGAGCAGCAGGCCCGATACGTCGAGCCGCACCGGGGCGGAGACGTCCACCGTCACTCGGGTGACGGGGAGGGGGATGTTCGAGCCGGGGGTCATAGCTGTCATGCCCGGTGAACGAGCGAGCGCGCTTTACCGTTCCCTTAATCTTCTACGGCACCACCACGATCTTGCGGCCCACCCCTGACGCGAACTGGTCCAGCGCCTCGGGGTAGCGGTCCAGCGGCAGCCGGTCGCTGATGAAGACGTCGGGGTCCAGGACCCCGGTCGCGAACAGCTCCGCCGCGCGTTCGAAGCTGTGCAGGACCGCCATGGAGCCGGTGATGGTGATCTCCTGGTTGTAGATGCGGTACGGGTCGATCGTCACCCGCGTCGCGTAGTCGGCCACGCCGAACTGGAGGAACGTGCCGGCCTTGGCCACCCGGTCCAGGCCGTCCTGGATCGCCGCCGCGTTGCCCGTCGCGTCGATGACCAGGTCCCAGCCCTGCGGTCGGTCCAGCTCGTCCGCGTTCCCGGCCGAGGCCGAGACGCCGAGCTTGCGGGCGGTCTCCAGGCGGGCCGGGTTCACGTCCACCACGTCCACGCTCGCCGCGCCGGTCCGCTTGGCCAGCTCCAGCATCATCAGGCCCATGGTCCCCGAGCCGTAGATCAGCACATGGGCGCCCAGCCGGGACCGCAGGACGTCGTAACCCCGGACCGCGCAGGACAGCGGCTCCACCAGCGCCGCGTCCTGGGTACGGATGTGCTCGGGCAGCCGTACGCAGTTGGCGACCGGCGCGACGGCGAACTGCGCCGCGCCCCCCGCCGTGGTCACGCCGATCGCGGCCCAGCGCTCGCAGAGGTTGTTGTGGCCCGTACGGCAGTACCGGCACTCGTGGCAGTACAGGGACGGGTCCACCGCCACCCGGTCGCCGACCGCGAGCTCGGTGACCTGGGTGCCGACCCCGACCACCTCGCCCGCGAACTCGTGGCCCGGCACGATCGGCAGCTTGGGGGCGAACTCGCCCTGGAGGATGTGCAGGTCGGTGCCGCACAGGCCGCACGCGGCGACCTCGACGACGACCTCGCGCGGCCCTGGCGTCGGGTCGGGGACCTCGGCGACGACGGCACGGCCCACGGACTCGATGACGGCGGCCTTCATTTCACGGCTCCCAGCGACAGGCCCTGGACCAGTTTGTCCTGGGCGGCGAACCCCGCGGCGAGCACCGGCAGGGAGATGACGAGCGACGCGGCGCACACCTTCGCCAGGAACAGGCCCTGGCTGGTGATGAAGCCGGTCAGGAAGACGGGGGCGGTCTCGGCGACCACGCCGGTGAGCACCCGCGCGAAGAGCAGTTCGTTCCAGCTGAAGATGAAGCAGATCAGGGCCGTGGCCGCGATGCCCGGCAGGGCGATGGGGGCGACCACGCGCGCGAGGATCGTCGGGAGCCTCGCGCCGTCCACCCTCGCCGCCTCGATGACCGCGACCGGGACCTCGGCGAGGAAGGACTGCATCATCCAGACCGCGATCGGCAGGTTCATCGAGGTGTAGAGGATGACCAGCAGCCAGATGTTGTCGAGCATGTCCGTGTTCTTCGCGAACAGGTAGATGGGCAGCAGGCCCGCCACCACCGGCAGCATCTTCGTGGACAGGAAGAAGAACAGGACGTCCGTCCACTTCTTGACCGGCCGTATGGACAGCGCGTACGCCGCCGGGAGGGCCAGGAGCAGGACGAAGAGGGTGGAGGCCAGCGAGGCGACGGTCGAGTTGATCAGCGCGGGCCAGGGGCTCGCGCCGCCGCCCGTGCCGAAGAACTCGCGGTAGCCGTCCAGGGTGAGGGCGGCGCCGAAGGAGGGCGGGTTGGTGGCCGCGTCCGACTCCGAGTGGAACGACGTCAGGGCCATCCAGGCGATCGGCAGGAAGAAGACGATCCCCACCAGCCAGGCCACCAGGCCCAGACCGAGTCCCTTGCGTTTCACGGCGATGGTGCTGCTCATGCGCGGCCGGCCTCCTCACGGAACAGGGACGACACCACGCGCAGGGCGAAGGTCGCGATGATGATCGAGCCGATGACGACCAGGACGCCGGCGGCCGAGGCGAGGCCGTTCTCGTGGGCCTGGTAGAAGCTCTGGTAGACGGTGTAGGGCAGGTTGGCGGTCCCGAGGCCGCCGGAGGTGATCGTGAAGACCGCGTCGAAGTTCTGGACGATGTAGATCGAGCCCAGCAGGGCGCCGAGTTCCAGATAGCGGCGCAGGTGCGGGAGGGTCAGGTACCGGAAGATCTGCCAGCCGCTCGCGCCGTCCACCCGCGCGGCCTCCATCTGCTGCTGGTCGCGGCTCTGGAGGCCGGCCAGCAGGATGAGCATCATGAACGGGGTCCACTGCCAGACGAGGGACGCCTCGACCGCGAGCAGCGGGGTGTTGGATATCCAGTCCGGCTGTGGGCCGCCCACATAGTGCAACAGCCCATTGAACAGGCCGTATTCAGGGTTGTAGAGCACATGCTTCCAGAGCAGTGCGGCGGCCACCGGGACCACCAGGAAGGGGGCGATCAGCAGGGTGCGGACCACGCCCCGGCCCTTGAAACGGCGGTCGAGGAGCAGGGCCAGGAGCAGTCCGAGGACCAGGCTGACCAGGACGACGGTCACCGTCAGCAGGATCGTCGTCCACACCGAGTGGCGCAGGTCCGCGTCGGTGAGGACCTCCCGGTAGTTGTCGACGCCGGTGAAGTGGCGGGCCTTGGGATAGAGGGAGTTCCAGTCGAAGAACGAGATCACCACCGTGGCCACGAAGGGCAGCTGGGTGACCACGATCATGAAGATCAGGGCGGGGAGCAGCGGGGCGCGGGTGGCCCAGGCGCGCAGCCGGTTCGAGGGCCGGCGCGCGGTGCTCACGGGGGTGGTGGCCGGTGGGGCCATGGTCGTGGCGGTCATCGTCCCTCGTACTCCTCGGCGATCTTCTCGGCGATCTGCTGGGACTTCTTCAGGGCCGACTCGACGGACTGGCGTCCGGCGATGGCCGCGCTGATCTCCTGGGAGACCCTGGTGCCGAGGTCGGTGAACTCGGGGATGCCGACGAACTGGATGCCGGGCGCGGGGCGCGGCTGCACACCCGGGTCGTTCGGCCGGGCCTGCTCGATGGCCTGCTTGGTCATCTCCTGGAAGGCGGCGGCCTCCTTGACGTAGGCCGGATTGGTGTACGTCGAAGCCCGCTTGCCGGCCGGGACGTTGGACCAGCCGATCCGGTCGCCCACCAGCTGCTCGTACTGCTTGCTGGAGGCCCAGGAGACGAACTTCCAGGCCTTGTCCGGATTGCGGGAGGCGTCCTGGATGCCCCAGGCCCAGGTGTAGAGCCAGCCGGAGGACTCCGTCTTCTCCACGGGGGCGGGGGCGTAGCCCACCTTGCCCTTGACCGGGGAGCCCTTCGCCTCCAGGGAACCGGCCGCCGAGGTGGCGTCGTACCACATGGCGACCTTGCCCTGGGTCATGTTGTTGAGGCACTCGGCGAAGCCGGACTGGGCGGCGCCGGACTCACCGTGCTCGCGCACGAGGTCGACGTAGAACTTCGTGGCCTGCTCGAAGGCGGGCGAGTCGAGCCGGGCCTTCCAGCTCTTGTCGAACCAGGTGCCGCCGAAGGTGTTCACGACCGTGGTCAGGGGTGCCATGACCTCGCCCCAGCCCGGCAGGCCGCGCAGGCAGATGCCCTTCATGCCGGGCTCGGCCCCGTCGGCCTTCGCCGCCAGGTCCGCCACCTGCTGCCAGGTGGGACGGGCCGGCATCGTCAGGCCCTTCTGCTCGAAGACGTCCTTGCGGTACATCAGGAAGGACGACTCGCCGTAGAAGGGCTGGCCGTAGAGCTTGCCGTCGTCGCCGGTCAGCGACTGGCGCATCGGAGCCAGGACGTCCTTCTCGTCGTACGAGGGGTCCTTGGCCACGTACGAGTCCATCTCGTGCAGCCAGCCGTTGCGGGCGTAGATCGGGATCTCGTAGTTGGACAGGGTCGCCACGTCGTACTGGCCGGCCTGGTTGGCGAAGTCCTGGCTGATCTTGTCGCGGACGTCGTTCTCGGGCAGGACGGTGAAGTTGACCTTGATCCCGGTCTCCTTGGTGAAGTGGGCCCGGGTCAGCTTCTGCAGCTCGGTCATCTGGGGGTTGTTGACCATCAGGACGTTGATGGCGTCACCGCCCGACCCCGCCCCGCCCGCGCCGACCCAGCAGCCGGACAGCAGCGGGGCGAGCAGCGTCCCTGCGACGGCCATGGCGAGCGTGGCTCGCGGTGGCCGTCGTCGGCTCTGGGTTCGCATGGATCGCTCCTGGACATAGGGGGATACAAGGGGCACCGCTGGTCGTCGGTGGCCCGTGGAGGTGTCGGTTCGAGATTCAGGCCCTGATGACCTGCGGGCCCAGCAGGGAGTACCGGTGCGCCTCCGAGGAGGGCAGCAGCGTGCTCGTCACGATCGCCTCCAGCGCGCCGATCTCCGCGAAGCGGCAGAAGCTGACCGCGCCGAACTTGGTGTGCACACCGGCGAACACCGTCCGGCGAGCCGCCCGGATCGCCTGCGCCTTGACCTCGCTGACGGCCGGATCGGGGGTGGTGAGGCCGTGTTCGCGGGAGATGCCGTTGGCCCCGATGTAGGCGAGGTCGAGGACGAATCCGGCCAGCATCCTGGTCGTCCAGTGGTCGACGGTCGCCAGGGTGCCGGGGCGGACCCGGCCGCCGAGCAGCAGGACGGAGGTGTTGTCGGCCTCGGCGAGGGCGCCGGCGACCGGGAGGGACGCGGTGACCACGGTCAGCGGCCGGTCCCTGGGCAGGGCCTCGGCGATGAGCTGCGGGGTGAAGCCCTCGTCGACGAAGACCGTCTCGGCGTCCCCGAGCAGCTCGGCCGCGGCGGCCGCGACCCTGCGCTTCTCGGGCACGTGGCTGGTGGCGCGGAAGGCGAGCGTGGTCTCGAACCCGGCGCTCTCCACGGGGTAGGCGCCGCCGTGCGTACGGCGGACCAGGCCGTGGTCCTCCAGGGCGCGGAGGTCTCTGCGCACCGTCTCCTTGGCGACGCCGAGTTGTGCGGCCAGGGTGTTGACGTCCACGGCGCCTGTGGTGCGGGCGGCACGAACGATCTCCCGCTGGCGTTCTTCCGCGGTTCTGGTCATTCGGTCACCCGCCTTCCTGTCGTGCGCTGCCCGTTCGGGCCGTTGCAGGAAGTTCTACAGCGGGTGCGAGTCGGTGACCAGGTCTGTTGCGGGGGCAGTAGTGACCGCGTGTGCCCGTTCGGGCGGGCTGGGCCCATGAACTCGGGTGGTGCGGTCGTACGGCGGCTGCGAGTGCGTTGTGGCTGGTCGCGCAGTTCCCCGCGCCCCTGGGGGGTGGCGCTTCGCGCCTGCCCCCAGGCTGCTTCTCGTGCCCGGAATGGCTGCGGGCGGGCCCGTTCGGTGCCCGCCCACCCTTGCGACGAGGATTCAGTACGGCCAGATCGGCGGGTCCGTCGCGAACTGGCCGCCCAGGTAGGCGTGGCCCTCGTTGTCGTCCTGGAGTTCGCCCTGCTCGGCGATGAGCTTGTCCGCGTAGGGCTCGGAGTCGTCCTGCGGGTCGTAGCCGAGCGCCCGCGCGGTGGTCAGGTCCCACCACAGGCGGGTGTTGGCGGAGGAGCCGTAGACCACGGTGTGGCCGACCTGCTCGGCGGTCAGGGCCGCGTGGAAGAGGCGGGCGCCGTCGGCCGGGCTCATCCACACCGAGAGCATCCGCACGCTGGTCGGCTCGGCGAAGCAGGATCCGATGCGGACGGAGACGGTCTCCAGGCCGTGCCTGTCCCAGTAGAGCTGGGCGAGGTCCTCGCCGAAGGACTTGGACAGGCCGTAGAAGGTGTCCGGGCGGCGCGGGGTGTCGATCGGGATGAGCGGGTCGCCGTCCCGCGGCCGCGGGGTGTAGCCGACTGCGTGGTTGGAGGAGGCGAAGACGATCCGTCCGACACCCTCCGCCTGCGCTGCCTCGTACAGGTTGTAGGTGCCCTCGATGTTCGCCTTGAGGATCTTCTCGAAGGGGGCTTCCAGGGAGATGCCCGCGAGGTGGATGATCGCGTCGACGCCCCGTACGGCCTCGCGCAGCGCGTCCTTGTCGGCGAGGTCGGCGACGATCGCGTCCGGCTCGCCCTCGACGGGCCGCAGATCGAGCAGGCGCAGCTCGTAGCCGTAGGCCGGGAGCAGATCCCGCATCAGGGTGCCGAGCCCGCCGGCGGCACCGGTGAGCAGAACGGTACGGGGAGCGGGCATTCGCGGGTCTCCTTGAACGGCCTCATGAGTACGGTATTCACATTCGTGGACAAGTTAGGGATCGTGTCGTGACTTCGTCAAGGGTGGCGCGATACGAGTTCATAAACATAAACTCTGATCAGTATTCTGCATGCCACTCTAGGGAGAGCCTGTGACGCCGTCCGCCGACCTCGCCCACCGACTCGGCATCCCCAGCGGGCCGCTGTTCTTCCCCGTCACCGCCTACGGCCCCGACGGATCCCCCGACCTCGCCGTGTACCGCGCGCACGTACGCCGAGGCGTGGACGCGGGGGCCGCGGCCGTGTTCGCCTGCTGCGGCACCGGGGAGTTCCACGCGCTCACGCCCGAGGAGTTCGAGCGGTGTGTCCGGGCGGCCGTCGAGGAGACGGCGGGGCGCGTGCCGGTGGTCGCGGGCGCCGGATACGGCACCGCGCTCGCCGTCCGGTACGCCCGGCTCGCCGAGGCGGCCGGCGCCGACGGCCTGCTCGCCATGCCGCCGTACCTCGTCGTCGCCGGGCAGGAGGGGCTGCTGCGGCACTACCGCGAGGTGGCCGCCGCGACCGCGCTGCCGGTGATCGTCTACCAGCGCGACAACGCCGTCTTCACCCCGGAAACCGTCGTCCAGCTGGCCCGCACCGAGGGGATCATCGGGCTCAAGGACGGGCTCGGCGACCTCGATCTGATGCAGCGGACCGTCAGCGCCGTCCGCACCGAGGCGCCCGGCGACTTCCTCTACTTCAACGGGCTGCCGACCGCCGAGCAGACCCAGCTCGCCTGCCAGGCCATCGGCGTCCCCCTCTACTCCTCCGCCGTCTTCTGCTTCGCCCCCGAGATCGCCCTCGCCTTCCACCGGGCCCTCGTCGACGGCGACCGGGCCACGGCCGACCGGCTGCTCGACGGCTTCTACCGTCCCTTCGTCGAACTGCGCGCGCGGGGCCGCGGGTACGCGGTCTCCCTCGTCAAGGCCGGCGTCCGGATGCGCGGCCTCGACGTGGGGGAGGTCCGCCCGCCGCTGCACGAGCCGGACGAGGACCATGTGAAGCAGCTCGCGCAGATCATCGAGCGCGGGTACGCGCTCCTGGAGGAGGCACAGTGAAGGCGTCGACGTTCGTCTACCCCTGGGACGTCAACGGGGACCCGGAGGCCGCGGCCCGGATCGCCGGCCTCGGTGTGCGGCAGGCGACCCTCGCCTCCGCCTACCACTCCACGCGCGCGCTGACCCCCCGTCACCCGCGTCACCGCATCGTCACCGCCGAGCACGCGGCCGTCCTGTACCCGACGGACTCGCGCTGGGAAGGGCGTGACCTGCGCCCGTACGCGGCCGGCGACTGGGCGCCGGGCGACGCCTTCGGAGAGGCCTGCGCCGAGCTCGCCGGGGCCGGTCTGGAGGTGCACACCTGGGTCGTCCTCGCGCACAACTCCCGCCTGGGCGCCGAGCATCCGGACACCTGTGTCGTCAACGCCTACGGCGACCGCTACCCCTGGGCCCCGTGCATCGCACAGCCCGCCACGCGCGCGTACCTCGTCGACCTCGCCGTGGAGGCGGCCGTGCGCCCGGGTGCGGCCGGCACCGAACTGGAGTCCCTCGGCTGGTACGGCCTCCAGCACCTGCACGCCCACGACAAGACCGGCGGGGTGCCGCTCGGCGACGCCGGGACGTACCTCATGGCGCTCTGCTTCTGCGGGACGTGCCGCGAGGGGTACGGCGAACAGGGGCTGGACGCCGACGCGCTCGCCGCCGCCGTACGCGCCGCCCTGGAGCCGCTGTGGCAGGGGGCGCCGGACGACGGGGGCTGGGCCGGGGTCGAGAAGCTGCTGGGCTCCGAGCGGGCGGCGGCCACGCGCGCGTGGCGCGACGAGACCGCCCGCACGCTCCAGGAGAGCGCGGTCCGGGCCGTTCGCTCGGCAGCGCCCGAGGGCTTCCAGATCCTGCTGCACGCCGACCCCGTGACGTACCACGTCGGCGCCAACCCGGGCGTCGATCCCGAGCACATCCTGTCCGTCGCGGACGGTGTCGTCGTGCCCTGCGCGGGCGGCCCGGACCTGCTCACGCCCTTCGCCGGGATCCGCGAGGGCGCGGTCGTCGCCGCCAACTTCCCCGTCGTCTCGGGCATGGGCGGCAGCCCGGGCACGCTCGCCGCGGACGTGGCCCGCGCGCGGGAGGCCGGGGCGAGCGAAGTCCGGCTGTATCACGCCGGGTTGGCGTCGGACGGCGACCTGGACGCGATCCGTGAGGCGCTGGCCGGCCTCTGAAACAGCGGGAGCGACGCGGCGAGCCACACCACGCCCAGGACGGCGGACAGCGGCCGCTGGTCGACCGGTTCGACCAGGGCCGCGCCCACCGCGAGACCGAGCACGTTCGGGGTGTACACCAGGGTGTTGGCGGTGGCGACCGTACGGCCCAGCAGGGCGTTCGGGGTCGCACGCTGCACGGCGGTGAGCGCGGCGATCAGCACACAGGGCAGGCCCGCGCCGATGGCGGCGCTGCACGCCAGGGCCGGCGGGTCGGAGGGGATCGCCCGCAGTCCGGCGCCCACGGCGGTCAGGGCGATGCCGTACGCGGCGAACCGGCGCTCGCCCAGTCGGCGCAGGGCGGGCCCGGAGACCAGTCCCACCGCCACCGAACCGGCGCCCTGGACGGCGTACAGCACACCGGCGTACGCGGGGGAGTGGCCGAGGCCGTCGATCACGGCGTACATCAGCGCGCCGTTGATCCCCGCGAAGAGCATGGTGGTGGCGCCCGCCAGGATCAGGGGGCGGAGTGTGGGGTGAGCCCCTATGTGGCGGGCGCCTTCGACGAACGGGGTGCGCCGTGAGGACGGCCTGGGCCCGTCCTCCCGGACGTGCAGACCGCGGTACAGGAGCGCGGCGAGCACGAACGTGGCCGCGTCCAGCAGCGCCACCGCCGGGCCGCCGCTGAGGGCGTAGAGACCCGCTCCGGCCAGGGGCGCCACCAGTTTCATGCCCTCGTTGACCGCCATCCGCAGCCCGTTGAAGTCGCCGAGCAGGGACGGGGCGACGGCGCCGGCGACCAGGGCCGACTCCACCGCGTCGAGGACGACGCCCGTCGCGCCGTAGACGAGGAGGACCGCGAGGACGACGGCGACCCGCTCGGTGAGCAGGACCGGCAGCAGGGCCGCCAACAGCAGGTTGCCGCCGATCAGCAGCGGTTTGCGGCGGCCCCGGTCGGCGATCGTGCCGAGCAGCGGGCCCGCCAGGGTCGGGACCCACATCGCGAGCATGCACAGCGCGGCCAGGCTGTCCGAACCGGTGAGGTCCTTGACCCAGACGCCGGACACCAGCCACAGGGCCGAGGTGCCGAAACCGGAGACGAGCACTCCGGTGAGACAGAGCCTGGCGTCGCGGTCGTGGAGCACCGCCCATGTCTTCCTCATGCCGGCCCATCGTGGGGCTAAGGCCCACGCGACGGGATGGGGCAGGTTCCCTAGATCCCCGGACGATCAGCGATGAGTTCTCGCGGCGGCGGCGGTCCACCCCTCATCACACCGTGAACCGTGAGGAGCTCCGCATGACCGTCCCGCCGCTGGACCTCGGACCGCAGACCCGCGTCATCGCCCTGCTGGCCGAGGGCGTCACCGATGATCAGCTGGGGCATGCCACACCGTGTCCGCAGTACGCGGTGCGCCATCTGCTCGGCCATCTGCTCGGCCTCTCCGCCGCCTTCCGTGACGCCGCCCGCAAGGACCTCGGCGCCACCACCGACACCCCGCCCACCGACTCCCTCCCGGACATCGGCCCCGGCCGGCGCGAGGAGCTGCCCAAGGTCCTCGACGAGCTCGCCGAGGCCTGGCGCGACCCGGCCGCCTGGACCGGTATGACCCGCGCGGGCGGTGTCGACCTGCCCGCCGAGGTCGCGGCCGCCGTCGCCGTGGACGAACTGGTCGTCCACGGCTGGGACCTGGCCATGGCCACCGGCCAGCCGTACGACCCGGACCCCGACGCGCTCCGGGCGGCGTACGACTTCCTCCAGGCGTCCGCCGACGACCCGAGCCGGGACGCCATCTTCGGCCCGATCGTCCCGGTGCCCCAGGACGCACCGCTGCTGGACCGGGCCCTGGGCCTGAGCGGGCGGAACCCGGGCTGGACGCCGTAGACGCCGGTACGGCCCTGCCGTAGACGAACGCAAACGGGCGGCGGGCGGCGGGAGCGGACCGTACGCTCCCCACCATGCCGCCCCTCAGCCTCACCGTCCTCGGTACCGCCTCCCCGCACCCGGCACCGGGCCGCCCCTGCTCCGGCTACCTGCTGCGCGGCGGGGGCGCCGAGGTGTGGGTGGACGCCGGGCCCGGCACCTTCGCGGAATTGCAGCGGCACACGGATCCCTCCCGACTGACGGCCATCTGGATCTCCCACCTGCACGCGGATCACAGCGCCGATCTCCTCGCCGCCGTCTACGCCTTCGCCCACGGCGGACTCACCCCGCCGGCCCCGATCCCGGTCTACGCCCCACCCGGCTGCGCCCACCGGCTCGCCGGGTTCTTCGGGCGCTCCGACGTGCGCTTCCTCGACGGCATCCTCACCTTCCATCCCCTGTACGACGGCCACGAGACCCGGCACTGGAACCTGCGGCTCACCGCGCGGGCCGTCGCGCACGACACCGAGGCCTACGGGCTGCGCGCCGAGTGCGCCGGACGCGTCCTCGCCTACTCGGGGGACAGCGGACCCTGTGCCGCCCTGGTCGAACTCGCCGCGGAGTCCGACGTGTTCCTGTGCGAGGCGGACATCGACCGGCATCGCGAAGGCGAACAGGTCCATCTGACTCCCGAGGACGCCGGAGACATCGCCCGCAAGGCCGGGGCGCGCGAACTGCTCGTCACCCATGTCGGACCGACGCTCACCAGGGAGGCGGCGACCACGCGCGCGGCCGCCGCCTTCGCCGGGCGCACCAGCACGGCCTTCGAGGGCGCCACCCGGCTCGTCTGACGCGGCCGCGGCGCAACTTCGACTTCCTCTGCCGGAAGCATTGACGAAACAACACCGCCCTCTTACCTTCAACGCGTCGTACTTCGTACGTCATATATGAGACGCGATACGCGAGATCAGATACGCAAGATCCGATACGCGAGATCCGAGAGGCGCGCATGACCTCTGTGCCCACGCCGATCCCCTCCCGCACGCAGTACGTGCTGGAGGAGATCAAACGCCGCATCCTCACCGGGCGCCTGACGCCTGGCCAGGCCCTGGTGGAGACCGAACTCGCCGCCCAGTTCGGGGTGTCCAAGACCCCGGTGCGCGAGGCGCTCAAGACCCTGGCCGGGACCGGGCTCGTCGTGATGAGCCAGTACAAGGGCGTCACGGTGCGCATGGTGGACGCGGACATGGCGCGCGAGGTCTACGACGTCCGGCTGCTCCTCGAACCCGAGGCGCTCAAGCGGGCCGTGCGGCGCGGGGCTTCGCTGGAAGCCGCGCGGGACGCCCTCACCCGGGCCGACGACGCCACCGACACCGCCGAACGCTCCCTCGCCAACCGGGAGTTCCACCGCGCCCTGTACCTGCCCTGCGGCAACCCGCTGCTCGGCCGGATGCTCGACGAGGTCCGCGACCAGGCCGCCCTGGTCTCCGCCGTCGCCTGGGCCGCCTCGCCGTCCTGGGACCGGGAGGCCGGCGAGCACCGGGAGATCCTGCGGCTCGCCCTGGACGGCGACGCGGACGGCGCCGCCCGCGCCCTGCACGCCCACATCGCGTCCTTCGTGGAACGAGCGTTCCCCGGAGTGCTGGACCAGGAAGGCCAGGAATGAGCAGCGAGAGCTTCGAGACCCAGCGGGCGGCCCTGGCCGACGTGGTGGCGATCCCGGTGACCCCGTTCGCCGAGGACGGCACCGTCGACCAGGACACCCACCGGGCCCTGCTGCGCCGGTTGCTCGACGGAGGGATCACCACCCTCACCCCCAACGGCAACACCGGCGAGTTCTACGCCCTCAGCCCCGAAGAGCGCCGCCTGGTCACCGAGTTGACCGTCGAGGAGGCCCGGGACCGGGCGAGCGTCCTCGTCGGCGTCGGCCACGACGTGCCCACCGCCGTCGCCTGCGCCCGGCACGCCCGGCAGCTCGGCGCGACCATGGTCATGGTCCACCAGCCCGTCCACCCCTACGTCTCGCAGGACGGCTGGATCGACTACCACCGGGAGATCGCCTCGGCCGTCCCGGAGCTCGGGGTCGTCCCGTACATCCGCAACGCCCGGCTTCGCGGTGAACGACTGGCCGAACTCGCCGACTCCTGCCCGAACGTGATCGGCGTGAAGTACGCCGTCCCGGACGCCGCCAAGTTCGCCGCCTTCGCCCGGGACGCGGGGCTGGAACGCTTCGTGTGGGTGGCCGGGCTCGCCGAGCCCTACGCGCCCTCGTACTTCTCGGCGGGCGCCACCGGCTTCACCTCGGGGCTGGTGAACGTCGCCCCGGCCGTTTCGCTGAACATGATCGAAGCGCTTCGATCCGGTGACTACCCGGCCGCCATGAAGGTCTGGGAGCAGATCCGCCGCTTCGAGGAACTCCGCGCCGCCAACGGCTCCGCCGACAACGTCACCGTCGTCAAGGAGGCCCTCGCCTCCCTCGGCCTGTGCCGCCGCGAAGTGCGCCCGCCGAGCCGCGAGCTGCCCGAGGCCGAGCGCGCCGAGGTCGCCGCGATAGCCGCCGGGTGGTCGATATGACCGACAGGAAGCGCCCCGAAGAGCTCAGAA
Source organism: Streptomyces sp. SAI-135 (assembly GCF_029893805.1). Classification (NCBI taxonomy): domain Bacteria; kingdom Bacillati; phylum Actinomycetota; class Actinomycetes; order Kitasatosporales; family Streptomycetaceae; genus Streptomyces; species Streptomyces sp. SAI-135. The sequence continues at coordinate 2,385,356 of NZ_JARXYP010000002.1, read as the reverse complement.
GCCACCAGTGGTACGGCACCGAGGGCCAGTTGCGCACCTGGTCGCACAACGCCCGGATGCGCCAGCTCGGTTACGAGGCCGAGGAGTACCGGGGCCGCCCGGTGATCGCCGTCCTCAACACCTGGTCCGACATCAACCCGTGCCACGTCCACCTGCGCGAGCGCGCCGAGGCGGTCAAGCGGGGCGTGTGGCAGGCCGGCGGCTTCCCGCTGGAGTTCCCGGTGGCCACCCTCTCGGAGACGTACCAGAAGCCCACCCCCATGCTCTACCGCAACCTGCTCGCGATGGAGACGGAGGAGCTGCTGCGGTCGTACCCGATCGACGCGGCGGTGCTGCTCGGCGGCTGCGACAAGTCGACGCCCGCGCTGCTCATGGGCGCGACCTCGGCCGACGTGGCGTCGGTCTTCGTGCCCGCCGGGCCGATGCTGCCGGGACACTGGCGCGGTGAGACCCTCGGGTCGGGCACCGACATGTGGAAGTACTGGGACGAGCACCGCGCCGGCAACCTGACCGACTGCGAACTGCGGGAACTCCAGGGCGGGTTGGCGCGCTCCCCGGGCCACTGCATGACCATGGGGACCGCGTCCACCATGACCGCGGCAGCGGAGGCCCTGGGCATGACCCTGCCGGGTGCGTCCTCGATCCCGGCCGTCGACTCCGGGCACGAGCGGATGGCCGCGGCCTCCGGGCGCCGTGCGGTGGAGCTCGCCTGGACCGGGCTCAGGCCGTCCCGGATCCTCACCCGCGAGGCCTTCGAGGACGCCGTCACCACGGTGCTCGGGCTGGGCGGCTCCACCAACGCCGTCATCCACCTGATCGCCATGGCCGGCCGGGCGGGCGTCGAGCTCACCCTGGACGACTTCGACCGCATCGCGCGGACCGTGCCGGTGCTGGCGAACGTCCGGCCCGGCGGGCAGACGTACCTCATGGAGGACTTCCACTTCGCCGGTGGTCTGCCCGCCTTCCTCTCCCGGATCACCGACCTGCTCCACCTGGACCGGCCGACCGTCAACGGCACCCTGGGCGAGCAGATCGAGGGCGCCGAGGTGCACGACGACGACGTCATCCGCACCCGGGACAACCCGGTCGCGAGCGAGGGCGGGGTCGCCGTCCTGCGCGGCAACCTCTGTCCCGACGGCGCCGTCATCAAGCACATCTCCGCCGAGCCCCACCTGCTCAAGCACACCGGCACCGCGGTCGTCTTCGACGACTACAGGTCCATGCAACGCACCATCAACGACCCGGCGCTGAACATCACCGCCGACAGCGTCCTGGTGCTGCGCAACGCCGGCCCCAAGGGCGGCCCGGGCATGCCCGAGTACGGCATGCTCCCGATCCCGGACCACCTGCTCAAGCAGGGCGTGCGGGACATGGTCCGCATCTCCGACGCCCGTATGAGCGGCACGAGTTACGGCACCTGCGTACTCCATGTGGCCCCGGAGTCGTACGTCGGAGGTCCGCTGGCCCTGGTCCGCACGGGCGACACGATCACCCTGGACGTCGAAGCCCGCACCCTCCAACTCGACGTGGACGAGCAGGAGTTGGAGCGCAGGAGGGCGGAGTGGACGCCGCCGCCCACCCGCTACGAGCGTGGCTACGGGGCGCTCTACAACGAACAGATCACCCAGGCGAACACCGGCTGCGACTTCGAGTTCCTTGCAAGGCAAGGCAAGGTCCCGGACCCGTACGCAGGCTGACTGCCCACCCAGGGGCGCGGGGGACTGCGCGCCCAGCCACCACGCACGCCGCACACGCCATGCACCCCCAAGTGGCGCCCCACGCACAGCGAGAAAGCGCTTACCGCACCACGAACGCAAGACGTACCGAGAACGGAGACCCTGTCATGGCCCAAGCCGCAGCCGTGGCGACACCGCCCGCGCCACCCCGGCGACGCCGTGCCTCCGCCACGCCGCGCAGACTGCCGTACCTGCTGATCGCACCGGCGGCCCTGCTGATGCTGGGCTTCATCGCCTACCCGGTGATCAGCGTCTTCTACTACAGCCTGCAGAACTACAACCCCACCAAGCCGTGGCGGAACGGCTACGCGGGCTTCGACAACTTCGTCCAGATCTTCACCGAGGACCCCCAGTTCTGGGACACGCTGACCTTCAGCGCCAAGTGGGTCTTCGTCGAGGTCGGACTCCAGCTGCTGTTCGGGCTGGCCCTCGCGCTGATCGTCAACCAGACCTTCGTGGGCCGGGCGGTGGGCCGCGCGCTCGTCTTCTCCCCGTGGGCCGTGTCCGGAGTGCTGACCTCCGCGATCTGGGTGCTGCTCTACAACTCCCAGACAGGCATCACCCGTTACCTCGCCGACATGGGCATCGGCTCCTACGGCACCAGCTGGCTCTCGGACACCTCCACCGTCTTCTCGGCGGCGGTCGTCGCCGACCTGTGGCGCGGAGTCCCCTTCTTCGCGATCCTCATCCTCGCCGACCTCCAGTCCGTCTCCAAGGACCTGTACGAGGCCGCGGAGGTCGACGGGGCCAGCACCGTCAAGCAGTTCTGGCACATCACGCTGCCCCACCTCAAGGACGCGATCATCCTGTCCACGCTGCTGCGCGCGGTGTGGGAGTTCAACAACGTCGACCTGCTCTACACCCTGACCGGCGGCGGACCCGCGGGGGAGACCACCACCCTCCCGCTCTACATCGCCAACACCAGCGTCGACGCCCACAACTTCGGCTACGCGTCCGCCCTGACCACGGTCGCGTTCGTGATCCTGCTCTTCTGCTCGATGGTCTATCTGCGGCTGAGCAAGTTCGGAGGCGGTTCCAAGTGATCACCAAGGAGGCCACGGAGCTCGCGCCCGCGCCCGTGCACGAGACGCCCGAACCATCCCGGCCGGTGAAGCGCCGCCGCGCCTGGGACGAGGTCCCGCGCTGGCACATCTACCTGCCGCTGTCGATCTACCTCGTCTTCACGCTGATCCCCTTCTACTGGATCCTGCTCTTCGCGCTCCGCCCGGCCGGCTCGACCTCGCTCGTGCCCTGGCCGATCACCTTCGACCACTTCGAGAAGGTGTGGACGGAGCGGTCCTTCGGGACGTACTTCGAGAACAGCGTGTACGTCGGTCTCGCCACCCTGGTGATGACGACGCTGGTCGCCCTGGCCGGCGGTTACGCCCTCGCGCGGTTCGACTTCAAGGTCAAGAACGCGTTCATGCTGGCGCTGCTGTGCTCGCAGTTCGTGCCGGGCGCGCTGCTGCTGGTCCCGCTGTTCGAGATCTTCGCCGAGCTGAAGATGATCAACTCGCTGGGCAGTGTCATCATCGCCGAGACGGTCTTCCAGCTCCCGCTGTCGATGATCCTGATCAGCAACTTCATCAAGAACGTGCCGTACTCCCTGGAGGAGGCGGCCTGGGTCGACGGCTGCAACCGGCTGACGGCGTTCCGGATCGTCGTCCTGCCCCTTCTCCGCCCCGGCCTGATCGCCGTCGGCTCCTTCGCCTTCGTGCACTCCTGGAACCACTTCCTGTTCGCCCTGATGTTCCTCAACAACCAGGACAAGCAGACGATCCCGGTCGGCCTCAACACCCTGATGAGCGCGGACAGCGTCGACCTCGGCGCGCTGGCCGCGGGCGGCATCATCGCGGCGGTACCCGTGGTGATCGTGTTCGCCTTCATCCAGAAGTGGCTGATCACGGGCTTCAGCGCGGGGGCGGTGAAGGGATGACACTCCGTCGGATCAGCGGAACGTGTGCGCAGGCCGCCCCGGGGACCGCCGGTGACCGCCACGAGCACGCGGTCGGCCACGGGACCGCACCTGGCCGGACCGGCGTCCGGGGCCCGTGCCTCGCGGAGAGCGGGCACGACCTCGGGTTCCCGGCTTCGGCCGCCGGCCCGGCGGTGGCCTTCGGCGGTGTCCGTGCGGTCAGCGGTCGGACCGGGGAGGTCTCCGCGCGGTGGGGGGTCCGTGCGCGGGCGGGAGCGGCTGACGTCGGGCGAGTCGTCGTGACGGCCGACGTGGGCCCGATGCCCTTCCGGCGAGCCGGGACCGCCGAGTGCGGCAAGGAGGTGACGGCGAAGTGAGACTCCGTCGGATCGCCGTGGCCGGCCTGGTACTGGGTCTGGTGGGTGTCGCCGTCCGAGCCGCGGGACGTGCCGTCGGCCGTGTCCTGCTGGGGCTGGGCGATGCCCGGGTGCCGGAGGCGAGGGGCGTGTCCGTCGCTCCGGGTTCCGGTACGGGGCCGCTCCACCGGAACGCCATCCTCTCCGACGGCAGTCCCATGGACCCGCTCGCCGTCCACAACGCCTACAAGTCCGGCAGCGAGCGCGACCTCACGGCGGACGTCGGCCGGACGCCTACCCTGCACACAAAGATCGACAGCGCCGAAGCGGCCGACCGACAGGTGGCACGCGGCGCGGGCGCAGGGAGGATGCCATGAACACCGTGGACACCATGAACACCGACAGCACCCCGGGCGCCGTGGACATCGTCCTGGCGGGGGCGCGCGGACACGGCCGCTGGCACCTGGAGAACATCCGCCGGCTCCAGGACAAGGGGATCGTACGGCTGGCGGGGATCTGCGAACTGACCCCGCTGACTGGGGACGAGATCCCCGAAGGGCTGGGCACGCCCGAGCAGTCCGCCGACTTCGGCGCGCTCCTCGACTCCACCGGCGCCCGGATCGCGGTGATCTGCACCCCGATCCCGACCCACACCGACCTGGCGCTCGAAGCCGCCCGCCGAGGCGTGCACATCCTGCTGGAGAAGCCCCCGGCGCCGTCCTACGCCGAGTTCCGCCGCATGGCCGACGGGGTCGCCGCGGCCGGGGTCGCCTGCCAGATCGGCTTCCAGTCGCTCGGTTCGCACGCCGTGCCCGCCATCCGCGAGCTGGTCGAGGAGGGGGCGATCGGCGAGGTGGCCGGGATCGGCGGGGCCGGCGCCTGGGCACGTGCCGAGGCGTACTACCGGCGTGCGCCCTGGGCGGGCAAGCGGCGGATGAACGGCGTCGACGTGATCGACGGGGTTCTGACCAACCCGCTGGCCCACGCCGTCGCCACCGCGCTCGCCCTCAACGGCACCACCCGCGCCGAGGACGTCACCCGGATCGAGACCGAGCTGCTGCGCGCCAACGACATCGAGTCCGACGACACCTCCTGCGTCCGCGTGACCACCGCGAACGGCCGCAAGGTCACCGTTGCAGCCACCCTGTGCGCCGAGGACCCGGACGAGCCGTACGTCGTCGTGCACGGCAGCCAGGGCCGGATCACCTACTGGTACAAGCAGGACCGCGTGCTGCTCCAGCGGGCCGGGCACGGCCCCGAGGAGTACGAGTACGGCCGCACCGACCTCCTGGAGAACCTGGTCGACCACGTCACCGACGGCGACGACCTCCTCGTCGTCCCGGACGTGACGGGCGCCTTCATGAAGGTCGTCGAGGCGATCCGGCTGGCTCCCGACCCGACCCCGCTCCCGGCCACGGCCTGGCACCTGCTCCCCGACGAGGACCGCCGTGTCGTCCCCGGCATCGACGGACTCGTCGCGGCCGCCGCCGACGACCTCGCCCTCTACTCCGAGCTGGGCGCCGACTGGGCCCGGCCGCACGACGCGAACGAGGTGAGCACATGACGACCCCCGATTCCCCGGTCCTGCGTGTCGCGGGCCGCCCGGTCGGCCGCTACGCCACCCGGCCCGAGCTGCCCGCCCGGCTCTCCCCGCGCCCCTATCTGCACCCGGTCACCACCCTGGCCGGCACGGCTGTCACCGAGCTCAGCCCCGCCGACCACATCCACCACCTCGGCGTCGGTGTCGCCGTTCCCGACGTCGAGGGGCACAACTTCTGGGGCGGGCGCACCTACGTCCGCGACCAGGGCCCGACCGAGCTCGACAACCACGGCGCCCAGCGCCACCACTCCTTCCAGCTCCGCGACCCGGACGGCTTCGTGGAGGAGCTGCGCTGGGTCGCCTCGGGAGCGGAGCTGCTGCGTGAGCGCCGTACCGTCGCGGCCACCGAACTGAGCCCCGCCGCCTGGGCGTTGGACTTCACCTTCTCCCTCACCAACGTCACCCGGGAGCCGCTGTCGATCGGCAGCCCGGCCACCAACGGCCGCCCGGGCGCGGCCTACGGCGGTTTCTTCTGGCGGGCCCGCAAGGAGCAGGACGCGCCGGACGTCTTCACCGTCGACCGCGAGGGCGAGGCCGCGATCCACGGCACCCGCGCCGACTGGGTCGCCCTCGCGGGCAGCACCTGGACGCTCGTCTTCGCGGGGGCCACCGAACAGACCCGCAGGGACCCCTGGTTCGTGCGCGCCGACGAGTACCCGGGGGTGGGCTCCTCGCTCGCCCACGAGGAGCGGCTGCCGATCCCGGCCGGCGAGACCGTCGTACGGCGGATCGTCACCGTCGTGGCCGACGGACGCCTGCCGCGGGCTCGAAGCGGCCGCCCTGGTGCGGAAGGCGGTCAGCCAGTGACGCCCACGACGGCGAACCCGCCGACGACGTACACGAACCCGGTCCTGAACGCCGACTGGTCCGACCCCGACGTCATCCGCGTCGGCGACGACTTCTACCTCACCGCCTCCAGCTTCGGCCGCGTCCCCGGCCTGCCCCTGCTGCACTCCCGCGACCTCGTCAACTGGACCCTGATCGGCCACGCCCTCGAACGCCTGCAACCAGTCGCGGAGTTCACCAGGCCGCGGCACGACTGCGGAGTCTGGGCGCCTTCCCTCAGGTACCACGACGAACGGTTCTGGATCTTCTGGGGCGACCCCGACCAGGGCATCTTCCAGGTCAACGCCCCCGGGATCAGGGGTCCTTGGACCCGCCCGCACCTGGTCAAGTCCGGCAAGGGCCTGATCGACCCGTGCCCGCTGTGGGACGAGGAGACCGGCGAGGCCTATCTGGTGCACGCCTGGGCCAAGTCCCGCTCCGGCGTCAAGAACCGGCTCACCGGACACCGGATGGACCTCGACGGCCGCGAGCTCCTCGACGAGGGCAAGGTGATCGTCGACGGCGACCGGATCCCCGGCTGGTTCACCCTCGAAGGACCCAAGCTCTACCGGCACGACGGCTGGTTCTGGATCCTCGCGCCCGCCGGGGGAGTGGAGACGGGCTGGCAGGGCGCCTTCCGCTCGCGCGGGTTCTTCGGTCCCTACGAGGAGAAGGTCGTCCTGGAACAGAAGGACACCGACGTCAACGGCCCCCACCAGGGCGGCTGGGTGCGCACCCCGTCCGGCCAGGACTGGTTCCTGCACTTCCAGCAGAAGGGGGCCTACGGCCGGGTCGTCCACCTCCAGCCGATGCGCTGGGGCGCCGACGGCTGGCCGGTGCTCGGCGACGAGGGCGCCCCCGTCGCCGTACACCCGAGGCCCGATCTGCCGCCGCAGCCGGACGCGGCGCCCGCCACCGACGACGACTTCCCCGGTGGACGCTTCGGCCGTCAGTGGCAGTGGACCGCCAACCCGCAGCCCGGCTGGGCCACCCACCACTCCGGTGACGGACTACGGCTCACCTGCGTCCGCTCGGCCGACGCGCACGACCTGCGCAGACTGCCGAACGTCCTCACCCAGCGGCTGCCCGGCACACCCTCGGCCGTCGAGGTCGAGCTGGAGCTGCACAGTGCGGAGCCGGGGGCGCGCGCCGGACTCGCCGTCCTCGGGGACGCCTTCGGCTGGATCGGACTTCAGCGCGGGGCCGACGGGAGCGTCCACCTCGTGCACCGGTTCGCGGAGGGTGTCGCCGAGCAGGAGCGGGACGCCGACCGTCCGCGACCGGCTCCCGCCGCGAAGGCGCGGCTGCGGATCGAGATCGGTGCGGGGGCCCGCTGCCGGTTCTTCCACGACCTCGGCGAGGGACTCCAGCCCTCCGGACCCGTCTTCGCCGCCACCCCCTGGCGCTGGGTCGGAGCCCTGCTCGGGCTGTTCGCCCTGGCGCCCGTCGGAGGAGGGCACGCCGGGGCGGCAACCTTCTCGCACTTCAGGATCGACCACCTGTAACGCACCGAACCCGTAAGCCTGTTGGGAGCCGCAATGACGCAGCACCTTCGTAGCAAGCGCTTGCAGAGACCGGGACCCGGAAAGGTCCTGGCCGCTGTGCTCGGTCTGGTGGCCGCGCTGAGCCTGGGGGCGATCGGGCAGGCCGAGGCCGCCACCGTCGAGAAGGCCCCGGCCGACCAGGTCCGCGCCGACCGCTGGAGCGACCGGGCCCACGGCTTCGCCTCCCTCGCCGGCGGCACCACCGGAGGGGCCGGCGGCAAGGTCGTCACCGTCACCGACCAGGCCGCGCTGGCCGCCTACGCGGCGGCCGAGGAGCCGTACGTCATACGGGTCTCGGGCACGATAGCCGTCGAGCCCTTCGGCTCGGACATCGTCGTGACCTCGAACAAGACGATCATCGGCGTCGGCGACACCGGCGAGATCGTCCACGGCGAGCTGCACCTGAACCCCGGCACGCACAACGTGATCATCCGCAACCTGACCATCCGCGACTCCTACGTCGAGGGCGACTGGGACGGCAAGACGACCGACTTCGACGCGATCCAGATGGACACCGCCGACCACGTCTGGATCGACCACAACCGCTTCGAGCACATGGGCGACGGGCTGCTCGACATCCGCAAGGACAGCCAGTACGTCACCGTCTCCTACAACCAGTTCCGCAGCCACAACAAGGCGTTCGGGATCGGCTGGACGGCCAACGTGCTGACGCAGATCACCGTCGACCACAACTGGTTCACCGGGACCAAGCAGCGCAACCCGTCCGCGGACAACTGCGCCTACGCCCACCTCTACAACAACTACCTCTCGGCACAGGTGGCCGACGGGGACCCGGTGTGGACGTACGGGAACTGGTCGCGCGGCCGGACCAGGATGGTCATCGAGAACAGCTACTACGACGGGGTCCGGCATCCCTACCAGGCCGACGCCACGGCGGAGTTGGTGCAGCGCGGGTCGATCCTGAGGAACACGACCGGGCGGACGGACGCGTGGGGCACGGCCTTCGACCCGCGGTCCTTCTACGACTACCGGCCGGACCCGGCCGCCGCCGTGCCCGCGCTGGTGTCCCGCTTCTCCGGACCGCAGCAGCGGATCGGGGTGACCCTGCACGTCCCCGGCGACCACCCGACCGTGCAGGCCGCCGTGGACGCGGTGCCCGACGGGAACACCGTGCCGGTGACGATCGCCGTCGCGCCGGGCACCTACCGGGCCAAGGTGTACATCCCGGCGGCCAAGCCGCACCTCGTGCTCCAGGGCACCGGACAGGACCGGTCCGACACCGTCATCGTCCACGACACCCCCGCCGAGTACGGCGGTTCGACGGGCAGCGCGACGGTCCGGATCGCCGCGAACGACGTCACCGCCCGCCACCTCACCTTCAGCAACGACTTCGACGAGGCCGCGGTCGAGCTGAAGGGCGAGCAGGCCCTCGCCATGAAGACGACCGGTGACCGGATCGTCTTCGAGGACACCGCCTTCCTGGGCAACCAGGACACGCTGATGACCGACAGCCCCAAGCTGGACGCCATCAGCCGGGTCTACATCCGCGACTCGTACATCGAGGGCGATGTCGACTTCGTCTACGGCCGGGCGACGACGGTGATCGAACGGTCCGTGATCCGGGCCCTGAGCCGCGGCTCGGACTCCAACAACGGGTACATCACGGCCGCCTCGACCTGGACGGGCAATCCGTACGGGTTCCTGATCACCCGGTCGAAGGTCGTGAGCGACGCCCCGGACCGGACCTTCCACCTGGGGCGGCCGTGGCACCCCGGCGGTGAACCCGCCGCCGTGGCCCAGGTGTTGTTCCGCGACACCGACCTTCCGGCCGCCGTGAAGACCGCGCCCTGGACCGACATGAGCGGCTTCTCGTGGAAGGACGCGCGGTTCGCCGAGTACCGCAACACCGGACCGGGCGCGGCCCCGAGCGCCGACCGGCCGCAGCTCGACGCCGCCGACGCGAGGACGTACACCGTCGCGAACTACCTGAAGGGCAGCGACGGCTGGGCCCCCCACGCCCACCCCTGACTTCCCCCCACGACTTCACATCTCCGCTGGAATCAGAAGAAGAAGAGAGCCGATCAATGAAGATCAGTATCCGCAGAAGCAGGCGCGCTGCCATAGCTGTCGCCCTCGGGTCCGTCCTGGCGCTGACCGCCACCGCCTGCGGTGACGACGGCAGCGGCGCCGGCGGCGACAAGGGCGACGAGGGCAGCGGCAAGGGCAAGATCGTCTTCTGGGACAACAACGGCGGTGTGCGCACCGACATCTGGAAGGAGATCATCGCCGACTTCCAGAAGGCAAACCCGGACATCAAGGTCGAGTACGTCGGCATCGCGTCCACCGAGTACCAGTCCAAGGTCGACACCGCCATCCAGGGCGGCGGCCTGCCGGACGTCGGCGGTGTCGGCGCGGCCATGCTCGCCGGGTTCGCCGCGCAGAACGCGCTGGAGCCGCTCGACGACCGGCTCGCGGGCTCCTCCCTCGACGGCAAGCTCAACGAGGACATGGTGAGCGTGCTGAAGTCGTCCGGGGGCGGGGACGGCACCCTGTACTCCATCCCGACCTCCGCCAACAACGGTGTGCTGTACTACCGGACCGACCTGTTCAAGAAGGCCGGCCTGGACGAGCCGACGACCTGGGACAAGTTCTACGAGGCCGCCGCCGAGCTCACCGACGCGAAGAAGAACGAGTTCGGCTACACCATCCGCGGCGGAGCCGGGTCCATCGCGCAGGCCCTGGACGCGATGTACGGGCAGAGCGGGATCACCTCCTTCTGGGACGGCGACAAGACCACGGTCAACGACCCCAAGAACGTGGCGGCGCTGGAGAAGTACGCGGCGCTGTACAAGAAGGACACTCCGGCGGCCGACCTCAACAACGACTTCACCAAGATGGTCGCGCAGTGGGACTCCGGCACGATCGGCATGCTGAACCACAACCTGGGCTCCTACCAGGACCATGTGAAGGCGCTCGGGGTCGGCAAGTTCCGGGGTATTCCGCAGCCGATCGGTGCGAACGGCAAGCGGGTCCAGGTGTCCAACCCCGTCGACGGGCTCGGGGTGTTCAAGAGCTCGAAGAACAAGGAGGCCGCCTGGAAGTTCATCGAGTTCGCGACCTCGCACGCGGAGAACTCGAAGTTCAACAAGGCCGCCGGGCAGGTGCCGTCGAACAACGACGCCGCGAAGGACTCCTGGATCTCCGAGGCCGAGCCCACGAAGCTCGCCGCCGCCGCGCTGACCGACGGTTCCACGACCATCGTCCAGCTGCCGTACTACCTGCCCGACTGGAACACCATCTCCAAGGCCGACAACGAGCCGAACTTCCAGAAGGTGCTGCTCGGTGACATGAGCGCGAAGGACTTCCTGGACACCATGGCCGACCAGCTGAACAAGGCGCAGGCCGAATGGAAGGAACAGAACGGCTGAGATCTCGGGTGGTTCCGATCGTGGGGAACTGCGGGTCCGTCGTGGCCGGCCGCGCAGTTCCCCGCGCCCCTGGGGAAGAGAGGCTGACCTGTAATGGCACTTACCCGTAGACAAGTCACCGTGGCCGCGATCGCCGCCGTGCCCGTCGCTTTCGGCGCAACCGGTACCGCCCAGGCCGGAGAACGGCGGACCCTGTACATCGCCGGTGACTCCACCGCCGCCCAGAAATACTCCGACGCCGCTCCCGAGACCGGGTGGGGCATGGCGCTGCCCTTCTTTCTGCACAGAGACCTTTCCGTCGCCAATCACGCGGTGAACGGACGGAGTTCGAAGTCCTTCGTCGACGAGGGCCGGCTCGACGCGATCCTCCGGCTGATCAGGCCCGGTGACCTGCTCCTCGTCCAGTTCGGGCACAACGACGAGAAGAGCGCCGATCCCACCCGCTACACCGAGCCCTGGACGACGTACCAGGACCATCTACGGCTGTACGTCGACGGCGCCCGCGCGAAAGGGGCCCGGCCGGTGCTCGCCACCTCCGTGGAGCGGCGGAAGTTCGACGCGAGCGGCAACGCCGTGCCGACCCACGGGGAGTACCCCGCGGCGATGCGGGCCCTCGCCCGGGAGGAGGGCGTCGCGCTGCTCGACATCCAGGCCCTGTCGCTCGCGCTGTGGCAGCGACTCGGCGTCGAGGAGACCAAGAAGTACTTCAACTGGACCGCCGCCGAGCAGGACAACACGCACTTCAATCCGCCCGGTGCCGTCGCGGTGGCCCGACTGGTCGCCTGTGAACTGCTGCGGCACCGCGTGCTGGCGCCCCGGGACGTGCGTCGGCTCGATGCCGACATTCCGGACTCCTGGATCACCTGGCCGTCCCCGGCCACCGTCTGACCCTTCTTCGCAGTCGAGAGAGAGCCGCACCATGAACACACAGATATGGCATGGGCATGTCACAGCGAAGGCCCTGGCCGTGGCGGGCTGCACCGCCCTCGTCCTCGCGGCCACCGGCACCACCGCCCAGGCCAAGGCCCCTGACGCGGCCCGCCAGACCCTCCCCGCCGGGGACGGCTGGGCCTCCGAGGGCACCGGCACCACCGGAGGCGCGGCCGCCGACGCCGCCCACGTGTACACCGTCACCGACTGGGCCGGCTTCAAGGCCGCACTCGCCGCGGGCGGGACGGCACCGAAGATCATCAAGGTGAAGGGGACCATCGACGCCGTCTCCGAGGGCTGTGACTCCCTCGCCGCGCCCGGATACGACTTCGACGCCTATCTGGCGAAGTACTCGCCGGAGGTCTGGGGCCTGGACACCGACCTGAGTGCCGAGCCCGACGACAGCCCCGAGGGCCTGCGCCGCGCCTCCGCCGCCCACCAGGACCAGACCATCAAGGCGAACATCCCCGCCAACACCACGATCATCGGCGTCGGCAAGAACGCCGGGTTCAAGGGCGCCAGCCTCCAGATCAGGGCCGTGGACAACGTCATCGTCCGCAACCTCACCTTCGAGAGCCCCATCGACTGCTTCCCGCAGTGGGACCCCACCGACGGCACCAAGGGCAACTGGAACTCCGAGTACGACACCGCCGTCGTCTACGGCTCCACCCATGTCTGGCTGGACCACAACACCTTCACCGACGGCAGTCACCCCGACAGTGCCGCGCCCACCTACTTCGGCATGCTCTACCAGCAGCACGACGGCGAGCTGGACATCGTCCGCGGCGCGAACCACGTCACCGCCTCCTGGAACGTCTTCACCGAGCACGACAAGACGATCCTGATCGGCAACAGCGACAGCGAGTCGACGGCGGCGGGGGACCGGGGCAAGCTCAAGGTCACCTTTCACCACAACCTGTTCTCGAACCTCGTCGAGCGCGCACCCCGCGTGCGGTTCGGGCAGGTCGACTCCTACAACAACCACTTCGTGGCGAACGGCGACTACTCCTACAGCTTCGGCATCGGCAAGGAGTCCCAACTCGTCGCCGAGCACAACGCGTTCACGCTGCCTACGGGGGTCAGCGCGGCCAAGGTGCTCAAGCGGTGGAACGTCTCCCCGCTCACCGCCACCGACAACTACGTCAACGGAGAGCCCACCGACCTGATCGCCGTGCACAACGCCGAGATCCCCGCCGAGACCCTGGAGTCGGGCGCGGGCTGGACACCGACCCTGCGCACGAAGGTCGACCCCACCAGGAAGGTCCCGGGCATCGTCGACCGCGGCGCGGGCGCGGGCCGCGTCTGCTGACACCGCTCCCGCTCGACCGGCGGAACCCGCCGACGCGGCTTCCGCCGACCGGCCGGGTCCGCACAGGCGGGTCCTGCCGACCGGACGAGGTCGCCGTCAGGGTCCCGCCGAGCCGCCACCCCCGCCAACGAGGCCCCGCCCGACCGGCCGGGTCCGCTCGACAGGTCGGCTCTGCCGGCGAGGTCCTCCTCGACCGATGGGTCCGCCGACGCGGGCTCGTTCGATTGGGCGGGTCCGCTGATGCAGGCCCGCTCGACGGGGCGGGTCTGTCGGCGAGGTCCTCCTCGACGGACGGGTCCGCCGGTCCCAGCCCCACCGACAGGCCCCGGTCTGTCGGAACCACCCCCCCCCGACCGGCCGGGGCGGAATCCAGCGGCCGCCCCGGCCACCTCACCCCCCCCACGCGAGGCCCCCCAACCCCAGAGCCGCGTTCCCAAGGAGCATCCGCATGTCCTCGCACCACGCACAACTCCCCCTGTCCAGAAGGGGGTTCCTGCTCGCGAGCACGGGAGCCGCAGCCGCGCTCGCTCTCAGCACGAGCCGCGCGACGGCCATCCCGGCAAGGCGCCCGTTCGGACGGTTCGGGTCACCGTCCGCCCGCCTCACCCCGCAGACGCTGTACGTCGACCCGAAGGGCCGCGGTGACCACATCACCGTCAAGGACGCCGTCACCGCGGCCGCCGGCAGCGGCTGGACCCTGGTCCTCGCCCCCGGCACCTACCGGGAGACCGTCGCCGTCGACGTCACCCGCACCGAGGCGACCTGGATCGGCGCCTCCGAGGACCCCCGGGACGTCGTGATCGTGTACGACAACGCGGCCGGCACCCCCAAACCGGGCGGCGGCACCTACGGCACCACCGGATCCGCGACCACCACGGTCCAGGCCGACGGCTTCACCGCCCGCTGGATCACCTTCGCCAACGACTGGCTGCGCGCAGACCACCCCGGCATCACCGGCACCCAGGCCGTCGCCCTCAAGGTCCAGGGCGACCGCTCCGCCTTCCACCACTGCCGCTTCCTCGGCCACCAGGACACCCTCTACGCCGACTCGATCGCCCTCACGTCCTTCGCCCGCCAGTACTTCTCGCACTGCTACGCAGAGGGGGACGTCGACTTCGTCTTCGGACGGGCCACGGCGGTCTACGAGCACTGCCACTTCCGGACCCTGGACCGGACCGACCTGGCGGCGGCGCCGTACGGGTTCGTCTTCGCGCCCTCCACGGCGGGGGCGAACCCGCGCGGATACCTGGTGACCCACGGCCGGATCTCCAGCGAGGCCCCGGACGCCGCCTACAAGCTGGCCCGTCCGTGGGTACCGAGCTCCGACACCACGGCCCGTCCGTCCCTCGTGGTCCGGGACACCCTGCTCGGCCCCGGCATCGACGCCGCCGTCCCCTACGCCACCATGTCGGACGCCTTCCCCTGGCAGGACCAGCGCTTCGCCGAGTACCGCAACACCGGCCCCGGCGCCCGGATCACCGTCCCGGAGAACCGGCCCCAGCTCACCCGCGAACAGGCCGCGTCCGCGACCCGGGAGACCTGGCTCGGCGACTGGCAGCCGTGGAAGGAGGCGTGCTGAGATGCGCAGAAGGACCTTCCTGGCCGCCGGTGCGGGACTCGTCGTCGCCTCGGCCGGCCCGGCCCACGCCGGGACCCGCCGTGTCCTGCACGTCCGCCCCGGCGACTCCGTCCAGGCCGCCGTGGACGCGGTCACCGGCCCGGGCTGGACGATCGTCGTGCACCCGGGCACCTACCGCGAGGTCGTCAGCGTCCCCGCCGAGAAGGCGGAGCTGACCCTGCGCGGGGCGAGCCGTGACCCGCGCGCAGCCGTGATCGTCCACGACAACGCCAACGGCACACAGAAGCCCGACGGTTCGGGCACCTACGGCACCGCGGGCTCGGCCACCTTCACCTCCGCGGCCCCCGGCCTCACCGTCCGCGATCTCACCCTCGCCAACGACTGGCTGCGCGCCGAGCACCCCGACATCACCGGCACCCAGGCTGTCGCCGCGTACACCTACGGCGACCGCACGCACTTCGAGAACGTCCGGCTCCTGGCCCACCAGGACACCCTCTTCGTCGAGACGACCGCGCTCGCCTCCTTCGACCGGCAGTACTTCCGTCGCTGCCGGATCGAGGGAGACGTCGACTTCGTCTTCGGACGGGCCACCGCCGTCTTCGAGGAGTGCCACTTCCGCACCCTCCGGCGGGACGTCGACTTCACCCCCAAGGGCATGGTCTTCGCCCCCTCCACGGCCCGCGCCAATCCGTACGGCCTCCTCGCCGTCCGTTCCCGCTTCACCTCCGCCGCCGAGGACGGGGCGTACAAGCTGGCCCGGCCCTGGGTGCCGTCGTACGAGACGACCGCCTGGCCGTCCCTCGTGGTGCGCAACTCCTGGATCGGCCCCGGCATCGACCCGGTCGCGCCCTACACCGACATGCGCGAGGCCTACCCCTGGCAGACCATGCGCTTCCGGGAGTACGCCAACTCCGGTCCGGGCGCGGTCGTTTCGGTGCCGGAGAACCGGCCGCAGCTGACGTCCGCCGAGGCCGCCGTGCACACCAGGCGGACGTATCTCGGGGACTGGAGGCCTTATGAGTGCCCGTGACCCGCTGGGGCGGCGGGCGTTCGTGGTGGGTGCCGGAGCGGCCGTGCTGGCCGGGGGAGCGGTGAGCCCCGCGCAGGCGGGGGTCGTGGACGGCCCGCTGCCCGACTTCCACCCGGCGCTCAAGGCCGCGCTGACGTTCCCGCTGGCCTGGGGGACCTCACCGGTCCGCGACTTCCGTGCCTGGCGCCGGCTGGCCCGTGCCAAGGTCGAGGAGCACCTCCTCGTCGACCGCGAGGACGGAACCCCGTACGCACCCGAGCACAGCCGGGTCTGCGAAGGCGACGGATACACGCGGGAGTTGGTCACCCTCTCCCTCACCCGCCACGAGCGGGTCCGGGCCGCCCTGCTCACCCCGCACGGCCCCGGCCCGTTCCCCGCCGTGCTGCTGCTCCACGACCACGGGGCCAGGTTCGACATCGGCAAGGAGAAACTGGTCCGGCCCTGGTACGACGACACCCGGCTGGCCTCCGCCCAGGCCTGGGCGGACAAGTACTTCAGCGGCCGGTTCGTCGGTGACGAGCTGGCCCGGCGCGGCTATGTCGTGCTGTGCGCGGACGCGCTCGGCTGGGGCGACCGCGGGCCGGTCGCCTACGACCAGCAGCAGGCCCTGGCGAGCAACTTCTACAACCTGGGCTCCTCGCTCGCCGGACTCATGGCCCGCGAGGACGCCCGCGCCGCCGAGTTCCTCGCCGGTCTCGACCGGGTGGACGCCCGTCGCACGGCCGCCGTGGGGTTCTCCATGGGCGCCTACCGCGCCTGGCAGACGGCCGCGCTGACCGACTCCGTCCGGGCCACGGCGTCCGTCTGCTGGATGACCGGCCTCAAGGAGATGATGGTGCCCGGCAACAACACCCTGCGCGGGCAGTCCAGTTACTACATGCTCCACCCGGGGCTGCCCCGGTTCCTCGACTTCCCCGACGTGGCGGGCATCGCCGCACCCAGGCCGATGCTCTTCTTCAACGGCGGCCTCGACCCGCTGTTCCCCGCCGACGGCGTCCGCGTGGCGTACGACAAGCTGCGCGCCGTCTGGCACTCCCGCCACGCCGAGGAGCGGTTGCACCTCAAGACCTGGCCCGAGCTCGGCCATGTCTTCGTCGACCGCATGCAGGACGAGGTCGTCGACTGGCTCGACTCCGTCCTGTGAACCATCCCCCCACCCGCATCCGAAGGGACCCGCTCCCCATGTCTCGTCGTACCGCTCTCCTCGCCACGGCGGCCCTCGCGCTCGGCTCGGGCCTCGCCGTCCTCCCCACCCAGGCGCAGGCCGCGACCGTGGTCGTCAGCAACGCGACCGACCTGTCCAACGCCGTCAAGAACGCCACCGCCGGCACGGTCATCCAGGTCCGCGGCGGCACCTACTACCCGACGGCCACCCTCCAGTCCACGGCCAACGGCAGCTCCTCCGCGCCCATCACGCTCACCGCGTACGGCTCGGAGACCGTGAAGATCGACGGCTCCTCGCTCCCCGCCGGTGACTGGATCTTCAAGCTGACCGCCGACTACTGGAACGTCTCCAACATCACGTTCCAGAACTCCCCGGACAGCGCGGTCGTGTGCACGTCCTGCACCGGCACCAACTGGAACAACATCAAGACCATCAACGGCGGCGACTCCGGCTTCACGCTCACCGGCGACGGCACGGTCAACAACACCGTCAAGAACATCGACTCCTACGGCCACTACGACGCCGCGAACCACGGCGAGAACGCCGACGGCATCGCCGTGAAGTTCGGCTCCGGCACCGGCAACCTCATCACCGGGGCCCGCCTGTACAACAACTCGGACGACGGCATCGACTTCTGGTCCTTCTCCTCGCCCGTCACCGTCGAGCACACCTGGTCCATGGGCAACGGCGTCAACCGCTGGTCCGACTCGGCCTTCGCGGGCGACGGCAACGGCTACAAGCTGGGCGGCGACGGCGAGGTCGTCGCCCACGTCGTCAACAACTCCGCCGCCTGGGGCAACGCCGGCAACGGCTTCACCGAGAACTCCAACACCGGTGCCCTCGTCATCAACCGCACCACCGCCTACGCCAACAGCAAGTGGGGCTACTACTTCGCCACCGGCTCCGCGAAGCTCGGCAAGAACCTCGCGGTGAGCAACGGCAGCGGCTCGGTCAACAAGGGCTCCAAGGTCACCTCGGCCGGCAACAACTGGGACAGCGGGATCAGCACCCCCGCGTTCAGGTCGACGGACGCCTCGACGACGTACAACGCCCGCGGCGCCGGCGGCACCCTGCCCGCGACCACCTTCCTGACGACGGGCAGCACGACCATCGGGGCGACGATGAACTAGGACTTCCGGGGTGCTTGACCCGTTTTTTACCGGGCGGGTCTCGCGCCCACCGGGGTGACGCGCGTAGAACCTCTGTCATGCATAAGTCACTGCGTTTCGCCGCCGTCGCCTCGGCCTGTGCCGTCGCCGGCGCCGCCCTCTACGGCGCCGGCGCGGCCACCGCCGGCCAGTCCACGGCGAACTCCACGCACGAGCCCTACAACATCGGGCTCCTGGTCAAGGACATCGACACCTACTACGGCACCGCGGCCGACGCGAACGGTGTCTACCAGGCGTCGCCCACCAGCCCCTACGCCAAGGACCTCGCGAGCATCGACAAGGCCGCGAGGAAGTACATCGACCAGGCCGCCCGCAAGGCGCACCACAAGGGCGAGAAGCCCGCCGTCGTCTTCGACATCGACGACACCCTGCTGCTCAGCCTCGACTACGAGAAGCGCTACAACTACACCTACAACTCGACCACGTGGGCCGACTACGTGAACCGCGCCGACCGCCCGGCCGTCTTCGGCAGCCCCGAGCTCGTGCAGTACGCCGAGAAGAAGGGCGTCGAGGTCTTCTACAACTCCGGCCTCAGCGAGGCGCAGCGCTCGGCCGCGGTCGAGAACCTGAAGAAGGTCGGCGCCGACGTCAACCTCGACACCGGCCACGTGTTCCTCAAGGACAAGGCGAACCCGCCGTCCTACCTGAGCGCCTGCGCCACCCCGGGCACCTGGACCTGCACCACCGTGCAGTACAAGTCCGGCACCCGCGCGCACATCGAGAAGGACCTCGGGTACGAGATCATCGCCAACTTCGGCGACCAGTACTCCGACCTGGAGGGCGGCTACGCCGACCGCACGTACAAGCTCCCGAACCCGACGTACTTCGTGAGCTAGTCCCCGCCGAAGGGACAGCTCAGGCCGGCGAAACGCCGGAACGCCCCGCCTGTCGTCACAGGTGGGGCGTTCCTCGTGCCGGCTCGAGGGGGGCTCCAGCCGGCAGCTGCCGGCCGAGGGGGGCTCAGGCCGGCAGGTCTGTGCACTACCAGAGACGTCCAAGGTCACCGAATGGTTGTTCCCCTGGCCTGAACCAGTGGTGCGCAAGCGATGGTTGGGCTGTCCGGTGCGGACCGTGCACCCCTTGGGTCGCCGCCGACGGGCAAAGGGTTGCCGTGCCGACGAGACTTTCCTACGAGTCCCCTCCGTCCGCGGATCCGCCGTCCTGGGCGGAGAAGTCGCCCTTCACGGCGAGGTTCCCGGACGCCGCGGTCGCCGCCGCCGTATAGCGGTCGTCCTTCGCGTCGCGGCCGCCCCGCTCGTGGTTGTACTGCCCGGCGAACACCCACTCGCCCTTCGGGACCGTACGGCCGTCCTTGAGCACCCAGGTGTAGACGAGGAAACCGTCCTTCTCGGCGACGGTCAGCGTGAAGTCGTCCTCGGGCAGCGAGCGCCAGGCACCGGAGTCGGTGACCCCGCCGGTCTGCGCGATCCGCAACTCCACCGTGAGCGCGGTCAGCTGCTCGGAGGTCTTGAAGGTCAGATTGCTCTGCGCCCAGAACTCGTTGCTGTGGGAGTCCACCGAGCCGTCCGACCACAGCGGGCCGTCCTCGGCGCCGGGCGCCCGCACCCCGGTGGAGGCGCTCGGCGTGCCCGAGGGTGTGCCGCTCGGCTGCTCCGCCCGGCGCGTGGGGGTGCTGCTCGGCGTCGGATCCGCCCGCGGGGCGGGCGCACGGCTCGTCGCGTCCGGGGAAGGGGTGGGGGTGCCCGTTGCGGCGACCGACGTCCGCACGGGCGGCTCGTCCTTGACCGCGGACGCCACCGCGTAACCGCCGAAGCCCAGCACGCAGGCGACCGCGGCCGTCGCGCTCACCACCCGCACCCAGCCGTAGACCGGCGGCCGGGTCGCCCGGTGGTCGGGCTGCGTCTGTTCCGACATGCCGCGTTCGATCCGGGCGAGCATTTGCTCACGGTTCGGCTCGTGCGCCCCGGCCGCGTCCCGCAGCCGGGCGCGCAGTTCGCCGTGCACGTCCCGCCGCATGGTCATCGGTCCCTTCCTCCGGTGTCACCGGTGCGCGCCATCGCGGCATGCACCCTCAGCGGAGCGTTGCGGGGGCCGAGCAGCCGCTGCAACTCGGCCATCCCCTTGGAGGTCTGGCTCTTCACCGTACCGACCGACACACCCAGGGCCAGCGCGGTGTCCTTCTCGGAGAGGTCGAACGCGTGCCGCAGCACGACACACGCCCGCTTGCGGAACGGCAGCCTGCGCAGCGCCTCCTGGACGTCGACCGTGCCCGCCACGTCGGGGTTCTCGACCTTCTCCTCGCGCTGGGACCAGAACAGGGCGACGCGCCGGCGCTCGCGGACCGCGCTGCGGATGCGGGTGCGGGCCAGGTTGGCGACCACTCCGCGCGCGTACGCCGCCGGGTGGTCGGCCGTGCGCACCCGGTCCCAGCGGTGCCACAGGGCCAGCAACGCGTCCGCCGCCAGATCGTCGGCGGCGTCCGGCTCGCCGGTCAGCAGATGGGCGAGGCGGGACAGTTCGGCGTAATGGCGTTCGAAGAAGGCGTGGAACTCCACGGAGGCGGCGTCGTCGACGACTGTGCCCACGGGCTCCCTCTCCCTTGTGTGTCATGTGAATGACATGTGATCGTCCGGGGGTGGCCGGGCGGAGATCCGGAAGCCTAGCAGCGATCCAGCAAGCGCTCTCGTACGGGTCTTCGAACGATGGAGGACGGGCCGGACCCCGATTCCGTAACACGGAGAAAACCTGAAACGCGTTCACCACAGGAACAATCCAGCCAGCATCCGCACACGATCAGTCAGGCACCGAGGAGCAGCGAGCATGTCCGTCGACCGGTACTTCAGGATCTCCGAACGGGGATCCACCTTCGCCCGTGAGATACGCGGCGGCTTCGCCACCTTCTTCACGATGGCCTACATCCTTGTCCTGAATCCCATCATCCTCGGCAGTGCGAAGGACAAGTTCGGGCACCAGTTGGATGCGGTCCAGCTGACCACCGCGACGGCTCTGGTGGCCGCGGTGATGACGATCATCATGGGCGTGGGCGGCAACCTGCCGCTGGCGCTCGCCGCCGGGCTCGGCCTGAACGCGGTCGTCGCCTTCCAGATCGCCCCGCTGATGAGCTGGGACGACGCGATGGGACTGGTCGTCCTGGAAGGCCTGCTCATCTGTGTGCTGGTGGTCACCGGTCTGCGGGAGGCGGTCATGCACGCCATTCCGCAGCCGCTCAAGCAGGCGATCAGCGTGGGCATCGGGCTGTTCATCGCGTTCATCGGCTTCGTGGACGCGGGGTTCGTGAGCCGCATCCCCGACGCCGCGAACACCACCGTGCCGGTTCAGCTCGGCGGCACCGGCGCGCTCACCGGCTGGCCCATCCTGGTCTTCTGCCTCGGGGTGCTGCTGACGATCGGACTGCTCGCGCGCAAGGTCAAGGGCGCGATCCTGATCAGCATCGTGACCATGACGGTCCTCGCGATGATCATCAACTCGCTCGCCGACATCAAGACCTGGGGGCTGACCACCCCGAAGTGGCCCGACAAGGTCGTCGACACCCCCGACTTCGGACTGATCGGCCACTTCAGCCTGTTCGGTTCCTTCAGCGCGCCCGGCGTCGGGATCGTCACCGTCGTCCTGCTGGTCTTCACGCTGATCCTGTCCGACTTCTTCGACACGATGGGCACAGTCGTGGGGATCAGCGCGGAGGCGGGGCTGCTGGACGAGGAGGGCAAGGTCCCGGGCCTCGGCCGGGTGCTGCTGATCGACGGGGCAGCGGCGGTGGCCGGCGGAGCGGCCTCCGCCTCCTCCGCCACGTCGTACATCGAGTCGGCGGCGGGAGTCGGTGAGGGCGCGCGCACCGGCTTCTCGAACCTGATCACCGGCGGGCTCTTCGGCCTGGCGCTGTTCCTGACCCCGCTGCTGACCATCGTCCCGCTCCAGGCCGCCGCACCCGCGCTGGTCGCGGTGGGCTTCCTGATGATGACCCAGGTCAAGCACATCGACTGGGAGCGCTACGACATCGCGATCCCGGCGTTCCTGACCATCGCCGTGATGCCGTTCACCTACTCGATCACCAACGGCATCGGGGCCGGCTTCCTCGCCTACGTCGTGATCAAGGTGGTGCTGGGGAAGGCCAAGGAGATCCACTGGCTGCTGTGGGCCGCCTCGGCGCTGTTCCTCGTGTACTTCGCGATCGACCCGATCGAGCAGGTGCTCGGCACCAAGTAAGCATCACGAGGACTCAGTTCCTCAGGGCCGCCTCCATCATGGCCTTGGCCACGGGGGCGGCCAGTCCGTTGCCGCTCACCTCCGAGCGGGCCGCGTTCGACTGCTCCACGACCACCGCCACGGCGACCTCCTTGCCGTCGGCCTTCGCGTAGGACGTGAACCAGGCGTACGGCGTCTCGCTGTTGTTCTCGCCGTGCTGGGCGGTGCCCGTCTTGCCGCCCACCGTCGCACCGTCGATCCGGGCGTTGGTGCCGGTGCCGTCCGTGATCACCGACTGCATCGCCGACTGGAGTTGCTCCGCCGTGCCGGAGCTGATGATCCGGGTCGTGGTCGCCTCGTCGTCGTAGTTCTTCAGGACGTCGCCGCCATGGTCGGTGATCGTCGACACCATGTGCGGTGAGACCGACTTGCCGTCGTTGGCTATGGCCGCGGAGACCATGGCCATCTGGAGGGGGGTGGCCGTGACGTCGTACTGGCCGATGCCGGTCAGGGCCGTGGACGACTTGTCCATGCCGGAGGGGTAGACGCTGGTGTAGGCCCGCACCGGCACGTCCTGCTCGTCGTCGTTGAAGCCGAACTTCTCGGCCATCGCCCGCACCTTGTCCTGGCCGAGGTCGACGGCCATCTTCGCGAAGACGGTGTTGCAGGAGTACTCGAGCGCGACCCGGATCGAGGCGTTCTCACAGGGGGCCGAAGCGTTCTCGTTCTTCAGCGGGGTCACCGTGCCCGGCAGGGTGTACGGGTCCGGGCTGACGGTCTTCTGGTCCACCGAGGAGTACAGGCCGTCCTCCAGCGCGGCCGCGGCCACCACCAGCTTGAACGTCGAGCCGGGCGGCAGCGGCTGGCGCAGCGCGCGGTTGGTGAGCGGCTTGTCGGAGTCCGCGGTGAGCCGCTTCCACGCACCGCCCGCGGTGTTGGCGTCCGTCAGCGAGGAGGGATCGTACGAGGGCGTCGACACGACGGCCAGGATCTTGCCGGTCGCCGGGTCGATGGCGACGGCCGCGCCCTTCTTGTCGCCGAGCGCGTCGTACGCCGCCTTCTGCACGGACGGGTCGATCGTCGTGATCACATCACCGGGCTCGGCCCGCTGACCGGTGACCGTGTCCATGACGGTCTTGAGCCGGCTGTCCGTGCCGTTGAGGAGGTCGGCGTAGATGCCCTCCAGCTGGGTCGGGGCGTAGGCCTGCGAGGCGTAGCCCGTCACCGCCGCGTACAGCTTGCCGTCGGTGTACGTCCGCTTGTACGCGAGGTCGCTGTCCGTCGTCCGCTCGGAACCCGTCACGGCCCGTCCGGCCACGATGATGTTGCCGAGCGGCGAGGAGTACGTCTCGATCGCGTTCCGCCGGTTGTCGTTGTCGTCCGCTAGTGCCTGGCCCTCGTAGAACTGCACCCAGGTCGCCCGGATCAGCAGAGCGAACACCAGGAGCAGCGCGAAGACCGATGCGCGCCTGATCGTCTTGTTCATCCCACCGAGAAGACGATCAGGCGGGAGCGAATCGTTCCTACACGTCCGCTTTTCTCATCGGACGTTCATCTGCGGCGGCCGGTCTCACGCGTCCAGCGCGAGCACGAACTCGTCGATCTCCGCACCGCGCGCGTGGGCGTACCCGGACGCCCGCGCGGTCACCCGGAAGCCGCACTTCTCCAGGACCCGCAGCGAGCCGGTGTTGTCGGCGGCGGCGCGGGCGTACAGGGGGCGTTCGGGCACCTGGGCGACCAGCTCGCGCAGGGCCGCGGTGGCGATGCCGCGTCCCCAGTAGGCGCGGTCGATCCAGTACGTCACCTCACGCTCGCCCGGCTCGCCGTACACCGCCGCGCTGCCCACCACGTCACCGTCGGCCAGGACCGTGCGCTGCACGGCGTCCGAGGCCCGGATGCGTTTCCAGTGGGCGTCGAAGGCGTCCCGGTCGGCCGGGTCCTTCGGTGTGAAGGCCGCCATGTGCAGCGCCTCGGGGTCGTTCATCTGCCGGAAGAACACCGGCAGATCGCTGTCATGGACTTCGCGGAGAACGATCTGCATGCCTCAGAGCGTAGGGCCTGCCGGCGGTGGGGCGGTTGTCCGTCCTCGGCTTGGTGGGGGCGGGCGTTCTGCGCAGTTCCCCGCGCCCCTGAGAAGCCTGTTGCGGTCGGTGGCTCGGGCGCCGCGCTCAGAGCCTGCGGGTGGCCAGTGTCAGGCGGTCCCGGGCGTCGAACAGGGCGTCCTTCACCATCTGTTCGTGGGCCGGGGTCAGCCGTGCCACCGGCACCGAGCAGCTGATCGCGTCCCGCGCGGGCGTGCGGTACGGGATCGCGACGCCGAAGCAGCGCAGCCCCAGGGTGTTCTCCTCGCGGTCCACGGAGAAGCCCTGCTCGCGGATCTGGTGCAGCTCCTCGATGAGCTTCTCGCGGTCGGTGATGGTGTGCTCGGTGAGCGCCGGCAGGGTCTCCGGCAGCATCTTGCGGACCTGCTCGTCGGAGTACGTGCTCAGCAGCGCCTTGCCGAGGGAGGTGGAGTGGGCCGGGAGGCGGCGGCCGACCCGGGTGAAGGGGCGCAGGTAGTGCTGCGACTGCCGGGTCGCCAGGTAGACGACGTTCGTGCCGTCGAGGCGCGCGAGGTGGATGGTCTCGGTGGTGTCGTCGGAGAGCCGGTCCAGGGTCGGCCGGGCCGCCGCGACCACCTCGTCGCCGTCGATGTACGAGGTGCCCACGAGCAGCGCCCGCACCCCGATGCCGTACCGCGTGCCCGTCGCGTCGGTCTCCACCCAGCCCAGCTCCACCAGCGTGCGCAGCAGCATGTAGAGGCTGGACTTGGGATAGCCGACGGCCTCCTGCACGGCCGCCAGGGAATGCATGCCGGGGCGCCCGGCGAAGTACTCGAGCAGTTCTACCGTCCGTACCGCGGACTTGACCTGTGACCCGCCGCCCGTCTCGCCTGCCGACATCGCCCTTGACCCCTTTGTTGGACGAGAACCAGAGTTATAGTCTCCAACAGCATATTCACCATCAGAGACAGCGTTCAGTATATCGAACGTTCCTGATGGATGACCCAGATACTCGTGGAGGGACCCGCGGTGGCAGCAGCACCAGTCTGGAGTGTCGACCCCCGAACCGGGAAGCAGCGCGAACAGGTTGCGGTGGAGGCCACAGCCCAGGAGGTGGACGCCGCCGTCCGCGCCGCGTACGACGCGCGCGCGTCCCTCGCCGACCGCACCGTCCGCGCGGCCTTCCTGCGCACCGCGGCCACCAAGCTCGAGGAGTCCAAGGACCACCTCGTCGAGGCCGCGGACGCCGAGACCGCGCTCGGCCCGGTCCGGCTGACCGGTGAGCTCGCCCGCACCTGCTACCAGCTGCGGGCCTTCGCGGACATCGTCGACGAGGGCGAGTTCCTCGGCGTGGTCATCAACCACCCCGACGACACCGCGACCCCGCCGATCCCCGACCTGCGGCGCTACAAGGTCCCGCTGGGCGTCGTCGCCGTCTACTCGGCCTCCAACTTCCCCTTCGCCTTCTCGGTCGCCGGCGGCGACACCGCCAGCGCCCTCGCGGCCGGCAACCCGGTCGTCGTCAAGGCCCACCCCGACCACCCCGGTCTGTCCGAGCTGGTCGCGTCCGTGCTGCGCCGGGCCGCCGACGAGCACGGCATCCCGGCCGGTGTCCTCGGCCTGGTCCACGGCTTCGAGGCCGGCATCGAGCTGATCAAGCACCCGCTGATCGCCGCCGCGGGCTTCACCGGTTCCGTGAAGGGCGGCCGCGCCCTGTTCGACGCGGCGGCCGCACGTCCGGTGCCGATCCCCTTCCACGGCGAGCTGGGCTCCCTGAACCCCGTCGTGATCACGGAGGAGGCCGCGGCGGAGCGCGCGGAGGCCATCGGCGCCGGACTCGCCGGTTCCATGACCCTCGGCGTCGGCCAGTTCTGCGTGAAGCCGGGCCTGGTCCTCGTGCCGTCCGGCGCGGCCGGCGACGGTCTGGTGAAGTCCCTGACCGACGCCGTCAGCGACACCGACGCGGGTGTCCTCCTCGACCACCGCATGCGGGACAACTTCGTCGCCGGGGTCGCCGAGCGCGTGCAGCTCCCCGAGGTCGAGTCGCCGGTGACACCCGGCGCGGGCGGCGAGCACACCGTCAGCGCGGGCTTCCTCACGGTGCCCGCGGAGAAGCTCGCCACCGAGGGGGCGTACGACCTGCTCCTGGAGGAGTGCTTCGGCCCGGTGACCGTGGTGGTCCGCTACGACGACGACGAGCAGGCGCGCACGGTGCTGTCCCGGCTGCCCGGCAACCTCACGGCGACGGTCCACCTGTCCGAGGCAGAGGCGGCCGGCCAGGGACGCGGCGGGGAGATCCTCGCGGAGCTGACCCCCCTCGCCGGCCGGGTGCTGGTCAACGGCTGGCCGACCGGTGTCGCGGTGGCCCCGGCCCAGCACCACGGCGGCCCCTACCCGGCGACCACGTCCACGTCGACGTCCGTGGGCGGCACGGCGATCGAGCGCTGGCTGCGGCCGGTGGCGTACCAGAACGCGCCGGAGGCCCTGCTGCCGCCGGAGCTGAGGGACGACAACCCGCTGGGTCTGCCCCGCCGCTTCAACAACACGCTCGAACGCTAGGCACCCGGGGCACCCCCGGGGCGGCGGCGGAGAGGGAACTGGAAAACTCTGAGGATGGACGTCGAACTTCCCCAACTCCCGTTCTCTCTCCGCACCTACGGCCCCGACGGACACTGGGTGTACGAGGACGGCATCCTCTCCGGCTGGGCCGGCCCCCGGCAGGACCGTTTCGTGCCGCCCACCGGGGAGTCCCTGGACCCCGCCGCCGACGCCCCGCGCCTCCTCGGCTCCCCCGAGGGCGACTTCCAGCTGATAGCCCGGGTCACCGTCGGCTTCAACGCGTCCTTCGACGCGGGCGTGCTGTACGTCCACGTCGGTGAGCGGGCCTGGGCCAAGCTGTGCCTGGAGAACTCCCCGGACGTGCCCACCGTCTGCACGGTCGTCACCCGGGGCCACTCCGACGACTGCAACTCCTTCACCGTGGACGGCAGTTCGGTGTGGTTGCGGGTCAGCCGCACCGGCCGCGCCTTCGCCTTCCATGCCTCCCGCGACGGCAAGCAGTGGACCTTCGTGCGCCTCTTCACCCTCGGCGACGACAAGGAGACCGGCGCGGCCCTGGTCGGTTTCATGAGCCAGTCCCCGATGGGCGAGGGCTGCGTGGTCACCTACGACCACATCGAGTACCGGCCCGACTGGCCGGCGGACCTGCGGGACGGGAGCTGACGCCAGGTCCCGGAGGGAATGGACCCCGCTGCTTGAACGTTCATCCAGTCGGCGGAGGGAGTCTCCGCACCCGTCCGACCTGGAGAGAACCGAACCATGCGCGTCGAGATCTGGAGCGACATCGCCTGCCCCTGGTGCTACGTGGGCAAGGCCCGCTTCGAGAAGGCGCTGGAGGCCTTCCCGCACCGTGACGCGGTCGAGGTGGTCCACCGGTCGTTCGAGCTGGACCCCGGGCGGGCCAAGGACGACGTCCAGCCCGTCCTCGCGATGCTCAGCAAGAAATACGGCATGAGCGAGGCCCAGGCCCAGGCCGGTGAGGAGAACCTCGGCGCCCAGGCCGCCGCCGAGGGCCTCGCCTACCGGACGCGTGACCGCGACCACGGCAACACCTTCGACCTGCACCGACTCCTCCACCTCGCCAAGGAGCACGGCAGGCAGGACGAGCTCGTCCAGATCTTCTACCGGGCGAACTTCGCCGAGGAGAGGTCCCTGTTCACCGAGGGCGACGAGCGCCTCGTCGAGCTCGCCGTGGAGGCCGGCCTGGACGCCGGCGAGGTCCGCAAGGTCCTCGCCGACCCCACCGCCTACGCCGACGAGGTCCGCGCAGACGAGCGCGAGGCCGCCGAGCTCGGCGCGAACGGCGTCCCCTTCTTCGTCCTGGACCGCACGTACGGCGTCTCCGGCGCCCAGCCCGCCGAGGTCTTCACCCAGGCCCTCACCCAGGCCTGGGGCAACCGCTCCCCGTTGCAGCTGATCGACCAGGGCGACGCCGGCGCGGAGACCTGCGGTCCCGACGGGTGCGCCGTGCCCCAGCAGGGCTGAGAAGGCGCAGGTCGGCGCGGACGTATAAGCGTTCCTTGGCGAAACCACGTAGAAAATCGCAATGGACCGAGAGGTCGTGCGGCCCCACAGTGGAGCCATGGAAACCTTCGAGAGCCTCGTCCGCGCCGAGTTCGCCCCGAAGAACACCTTCCTCAACACCGCGAGCAGCGGTCTGCTCCCCGCCCGCACCGTGACCGCCCTCCAGGAGGCCGCGCTGATCCGGGCCGAGGGCAGGCCGCTGGATCCGCTGTTCGAGGACGTGGAGGCGGCCCGTGCCGCGTTCGCGAGGCTCGCCGGCGTCCCGGTCGCGCGCGTCGCGGCGGGCGCCTCCGTGTCCGCCCACTCCGGCCTGGTCGCCGCCTCGCTGCCGCCGGGTGCCGAAGTCCTCACCGCCGAGGACGACTTCACCTCCGTCGTGAACCCCTTCCACACCCGCGGCGACCTCAAGGTGCGCATCGTCCCGCTGGAGCGGCTCGCCGACTCCGTCCGCCCCGGCACCGCCCTCGTCGCCGTCAGCGCCGCCCAGTCCGCCGACGGCCGGATCGCCGACCTGCCCGCCCTGCGGGAGGCCGCGCGAGCCCACGGCGCCCGCACCTACGTCGACTTCTCGCAGGCCGCGGGCTGGCTCCCGGTGGACGCGGACTCGTACGACTACACCGTCTCCACCACCTTCAAGTGGCTGCTCGGCCCGCACGGCGCGGCCTTCCTCGCCGTCCCGGAGGACTTCGGCGACCTGAAGCCGGTGCTCGCCGGCTGGGTCGCGGGGGAGGTCCCCTGGGACAGCTGCTACGGCCCGGTCACCGAACTGGCCCACTCCGCCCGGCGGTTCGACGTCAGCCCGGCCCTGTTCACCTACGCCGGCACCCGGCGCTCCCTCGAACTCCTGGCGGAGCTCGGTGTGGACGCCGTGCGCGCCCACGACCTCGCCCTCGCCGACCGCTTCCGCACCGGACTCGCCGCCCTCGGCCAGGAACCCCTGCCCGCTCCCGGCTCGCCGATCGTGTCCGTGCCCCGACTCGGCGGCCGGCAGCGCGAGTTGAGCGCGGCGGGCATCGAGGTGTCCAACCGGGCCGGCAACCTGCGGGCCTCCTTCCATCTGTACAACACGGCCGCGGACGTCGACCGGCTTCTGGAGGCCCTGTCTGCCTGAACCGCTGGCGCCGCGCCGCCCGGGACGCTAGGAAGGGCATCAAGGGGTGGTGGTGCCGTGGAGTCCGCGGAGGGGACGACGTCCGTGCAGCGACCCGCGGACGCGGAGCTGCACCGGCGGCTGGTGTACGGCGACGAGTCCGCGCTGGCCGAGGCGTACGCCGCGTACGGCGGGCTGGTGCGGGCCGTCGCCGTGCGCGTGACCCGCAGCGGGGCCGCGGCGGAGGACGTCGCGCAGGAGGTCTTCGCCCAGCTGTGGAGCAGGCCGTACGCCTTCGACGCGCGCCGGGGCAGCCTGCGCACCTGGCTGTCGCTGCTGGCCCACCGCCGGGCCGTGGACTGGGTGCGCGGCGAGGCCCGGCACCGCAAGGACGTCCGCGCCGACGACCTCGCCCTGCACGGCATCCCGGACGCCTCTCCCGGCCCCGCCGAGGCGGTCGTCGACCGGGAGCGCTCCCTCCTGCTGCACACCGCCCTCGCCGAACTCCCGCAGCCGCAGCGGGAGGTGGTGCACCTCGCCTACTTCGCCGGCCGCACCTACCGGCAGGCCGCCGTCGAGCTCGGCATCCCCGAGGGCACCGCCAAGACCCGGCTGCGCACCGCGCTGCGCGCCCTGGCGGAGACTTTGGCCGACCCACCCGACCCGGCCTGGGAGAAGGGCGCATGATGGCGGCAGGGGAACACAGGGAAGGGGGCGAGCGGTGACCGGTCACGACGACGTCCGCGACCTGCTGGCCGCCTGGGCCTTCGGCGCCCTGGAACCGGCCGAGGAGCGGCTCGTGCCACCCCACCTGGCCGAGTGCGAGAGCTGCGCGGCGGAGGCGGAACGGCTGCGCGCCACCGTACGCACGCTGGACGGCCCGCCGCTCGACGAGCCGCAGTACCGTGGCGAGGCCCACCTGACCCGCGCCCTCCGCGCCCGCCCCGCGCCACCCCCCGTCGCCCGGCACGCCGCTCCCTACGCGGCCGCCGTCGCGGGGCTCGGGGCGCTGCTGCCCGAGCTGGAGGGCCACTGGTCCACGCCCGTCGTGCACGACTGGGACGCGCACGCCACCGTCGCCCATCTGCTCGCCGCCGACGAACACCTCGCCCTGCGGCTCGGGATCGGGGCCCGGGTGCCGGGCGCGCGGATCGACGAGGACGCGGACTGGACGGACGCCTGGGAGCGGCGCACCGCCGAGGTGATCGCCCACGAGCACGGCCGTACGCCAGGGGAGACCGTCGCCGACTGGTCCGCGCAGGCGGCCGGCCTGCTCGGCACCGCGCACGCCCGTGACCCCGAACTCGCCGCCAGGACCACCCTGTCGATGGGCATCAGACTGCCGGCCACCGAGCACTTCCTGGTGCGTGCCTTCGAGACCTGGATCCACACCGACGACATCGGCCGCGCCCTGGGCCTGGCCGTACCGCCGCCGCCCGAGGAGCACCTGGGACGGCTGGTCGGGCTGGCCGTCCGCATCCTCGGCGGCGTCCTCGGGGCCGGGGCGCCGCCGGTGCTGTTCGCGGTCCGGGGCGGCGAGCAGTGGGTCCTGGGTTCGCAGAGCGATCCCGTGGCCGCCGAACTCACCCTGGACGCCGTGGACTTCTGCCTGCTCGTCGGCGGCCGGCACGAGCCGGGCGGCGTCCCCCGGGAAACGACGGGCGACGCGGCCGCCGTACGGAACGTACTGGAGCGGGCCGCGTCGCTGTCGTGGCTGTGAGGATCAGCTCACCGGATCACTTCACCGGGGTGAAGTCCCGGGCGCCGATGAACTCGGGGCGCCGGATCGGGGCCGCGAACGGCTCGACGGCCTCGTTCTCCACGCTGTTGAACACGATGAAGACGTTGCTGCGCGGGAACGGCGTGATGTTGTCGCCGGAGCCGTGCATGGCGTTGCAGTCGAACCAGGTCGCCGAACCGGCCTTGCCGGTGAACAGCTTGATGCCGTACTCCGAGGCCATCGCCGTCAGCGCCTCGTCCGAGGGCGTGCCCGCGTCCTGCATCTGGAGGGACTTCTTGTAGTTGTCCTTCGGGGTCTCACCCGCGCACCCGAGGAAGGTCTTGTGCGAGCCGGGCATGATCATGAGCCCGCCGTTGGTGTCGTAGTTCTCGGTCAGCGCGATCGAGACGGACACCGTGCGCATGTTGGGCAGGCCGTCCTCGGCGTGCCAGGTCTCGAAGTCGGAGTGCCAGTAGAAGCCGCTGGCCCCGAAACCGGGCTTGACGTTGATCCGTGACTGGTGGACGTAGACGTCCGAGCCGAGGATCTGCCGGGCCCGGCCGACGACCCGCTCGTCGCGCACCAGGTTCGCGAACACCTCGCTGATCCTGTGCACCTCGAAGACCGAGCGGATCTCCTTGGACTTCGGCTCGACGATCGAGCGCTCGTCCGCGCGGATCTCCGGGGCCGTGACGAGCCGCTCCAGCTCACGCTGGTAGACGGGGACCTCGTCGGGACCGATGAGCTGGTCGATGGCGAGGAAGCCGTCGCGCTCGAACGACTCCAGGTCGGCCGTGGCGATCGGTCCCGGCGTGCCGGGCGCCGACCAGACGACCGGGTCCTTGCGCGGGACGGACACCTCGGTGGCGCCGCGGCTGGGGTAGAGATCGGTGACGGTGGTCATGGTGGTCATGCGGTCACACCTCCTCGGGTTCGGTGAGCAGCGGGTAGACGCCGTTCTCGTCGTGGTCCTCCCGGCCGGTCACGGGCGGGTTGAACACACAGATGCAGCGGAAGTCCTCCTTGACCCGCAGTGTGTGCCGCTCGTGACCGTCCAGCAGGTACATGGTCCCCGGCGTGATCGAGTGCGTCTGCCCGCTCTCGTGGTCGGTCAGCTCGGCCTCGCCCTCGACGCAGACGACGGCCTCGATGTGGTTCGCGTACCACATCGACGTCTCCGTGCCCGCGTACAGGATCGTCTCGTGCAGCGAGAAGCCGACCCGCTCCTTGGCGAGCACGATGCGTTTGCTCTCCCAGGTGCCGGACGCGGCCTTCACATGCCGGTCGGTGCCTTCGATGTCCTTGAACGAACGGACGATCACGGTATTGCGATGCCTCCTAGTTGGACGGTCTGCTGAGACGGATGCTCAGACGGTTTCCCGGACGGCGCGGGCGAGGACGCTGAGCCCCTCGTCCAGCTCCTCCGGGGTGATCGTGAGCGCCGGGAGCAGCTTCACGACCTCGCTCTCGGGGCCCGAGGTCTCGATGAGCAGCCCGAGCTCGAAGGCCCGGTGCGCCACCCGCCCGGCGCGCTCCTTGTCGTGGAACTCCAGGCCCCACACCAGCCCGCGGCCGCGGTACTCCTTGATGTCGGCCAGGTTCTCCTCGGTGATGGAGATGAGCCCCTGCTCGACCTGCTCACCGCGCTGCCGGGTCTGCTTCTCCATCGCGGAACCGTCCGCCCAGTACTGCTCCAGGGCGGCGGTGGCCGTGACGAAGGCCGGGTTGTTGCCGCGGAAGGTGCCGTTGTGCTCGCCCGGCTCCCAGATGTCCAGCTCCGGCTTGAACAGGCAGAGGGACATGGGGAGGCCGTAGCCGCTGATGGACTTGGAGACGGTGACGATGTCCGGCGTGATGCCCGCCTCCTCGAAGGAGAAGAAGGCGCCGGTCCGGCCGCAGCCCATCTGGATGTCGTCGACGATGAGCAGCATGTCCTGCCGCTCGCACAGCGCGGCGAGCGCCTGGAGCCACTCGCGGCGGGCGACGTTGATGCCGCCCTCGCCCTGCACGGTCTCGACGATCACCGCGGCGGGCTTGTTGAGGCCCGAGCCCTGGTCCTCCAGGAGCCGCTCGAACCACAGGAAGTCCTCGACGGTGCCGTCGAAGTAGTTGTCGAACGGCATCGGCGTGCCGTGCACCAGCGGGATGCCGGCGCCGGCCCGCTTGAAGGCGTTGCCGGTCACGGCCAGCGACCCCAGGGACATGCCGTGGAAGGCGTTGGTGAAGGACACGATGGCCTCGCGGCCCTTGACCTTCCGGGCCAGCTTGAGCGCCGACTCCACGGCGTTGGTGCCCGTCGGGCCCGGGAACATGACCTTGTACGGCAGATCGCGCGGGCGCAGCACCAGGTCCTGGAAGGTCTGCAGGAAGGTGCGCTTGGCGGTGGTCGACATGTCGAGGCCGTGCGTGACGCCGTCGCGCTCCAGGTAGTCGATCAACGCCCGTTTCAGCACGGGGTTGTTGTGGCCGTAGTTCAGCGAACCGGCGCCGGCGAAGAAGTCCAGGTAAGCGTGGCCGTCCTCGTCGTACATGCGGCTGCCCTGCGCGCGGTCGAAGACGGTGGGCCAGCCGCGGCAGTAGCTGCGCACCTCGGACTCGAGGGTCTCGAAGACGCTGAGGTCGGGCTGGGTGATGGTCACGACGAATCGCTCCTCGGGGTGCGTGGGGGGTCAGGCGGAGAGGGAGGGGGAACCGGGGGAGAGGGGCCCGATCCGGTAGAGGACCTCGGGGTCGTGCGGCCCGTCGGGGAACAGACCGGCGTCGAACAGCACCTCGCGCTCCAGGCGGGCGCCACGGCGTTCGGCGAACGACGTGAACAGCCGCTCGGAGGCGGTGTTGCCCGGCGTGATGGTGGTCTCGACGGTGGTCAGTCCGCGCTCGGCGGCCAGCCGGGCGGTCAGTCCGTCGAGCAGGGCGGCGGCGAGACCGCGGCCGCGGTGGGCCGAGTCCACGGCCACCTGCCAGACGAGGAGGGTGTCGGGCCGGTCCGGGCGGACGTACCCGGTGACGAACCCGATGGCCTCTCCACGGTCGTTCCGTGCCACCGCCGACGTGGCGGCGAAGTCGCGACACCACAGCAGATAGCTGTACG
Organism: Streptomyces sp. SAI-135; assembly: GCF_029893805.1. Taxonomy (NCBI): domain Bacteria; kingdom Bacillati; phylum Actinomycetota; class Actinomycetes; order Kitasatosporales; family Streptomycetaceae; genus Streptomyces; species Streptomyces sp. SAI-135. The sequence continues at coordinate 2,350,619 of NZ_JARXYP010000002.1, read as the reverse complement.
ACGAGTTCAGGTCGAGGACCTCGGAGTCGCGGGCGATCCGCCACAGTGCGGCTCCGTCCGCGACCGTCGGCCGGTCGATTTGCAGGTCTGCTTGTGCGGCAGTCATGCGAATTGAATTTACCGAGGGAAATTCCAAAATTGCATCGCCGGACGGGGTTACGTACGGGCGTCTCGTGTGTTATCACGCGGGCGCGCGCCGACGCGCAAGGAGTGACCGTTATGTACGGTTACGCCCAGCAAATAAAGGGCAAATTGATCACGATGTGTAACGCGTCACAAGCAGGTAACCCCCACGAGATCTCCCCGAATTCATCCGGTTCGCGTTCGCAGAATCTTTGCGTTTAGCCCGAGAGAAAGCGGGCAGAAGAAGACGGGAAGCTATTCTTCGATAAACCCCGGAATTACTTCATGAATTATGCACCGGTACCGCGCGTATTCATGGTGCGGTGGAAAGCCTCGTCGGCCGCCCGCAGCGCGCCCGTCACGTCCACCGCGAGCCCCTTCCCGGCCAGCGCCGCACCCAGCGCGGTCAGGCACGCCCGGACGGCACCCGGTGTCGCGTCCACGCCGTAGTGGTTGACCCGGATCATCTCCTCGGCCAGCGCGCCCCCGCCCGCGGCCAGCGGCAGGGCGGGGTCCTCCGACAAAGCTCGGGCGACGAGTTCCGAGGCCGGCACGCCGGACGGCGCACGCAGCGTCGTGGCGACCGGCGCGGCCTCGTGGTCGGCGTGCACGTACGGCGCAAGGCTCCCGCCCAGCGCCCGCGTCCCCGCCCGGGTCGCCGCCGCGGCGGCCCGGTGCCGGGCCATCACCGTCTCCGGCCCGTCCGCCTCGATCCGCTCGACGCACGCCTCCAGCGCCAGCATCTCCAGCTGCGCCGGAGCGTGCAGCAGGGCCGTACGGCCACCGTCGATCCAGCGCTCCTTCCAGTCGAGGAGGGAGAGGTACGACCGGCGCGGCGCCGCCGGATTCGCGGCCATCCGCGCCCACGCCCGCTCGCTCACCGACACCGCCGACACCCCGGCCGGCCCGCCCATGGCCTTCTGCGCACCGATCACGCACAGGTCCACGCCCCACGCGTCCGGCAGCACCGGCTCGGCGCCCACGGAGGCGACCGCGTCCAGGTAGAACAGGGCGCCCTGCCGCCGTACGACCTCGGCGATCTCCGCGACCGGGTTGGTGTTGCCGGTCGCCGCCTCCGCGTGCACCAGGGACACGAAGTCGATCGCCGGGTGCTCCTCGAAGGCCGCGGCGATCTGCTCGGCCGTCACCGCCGTGTGGAACGGCACCGCCAGGTCGATCACCGTCGCGCCGCAGTCCCGCAGCCAGTTCCCGAAGGTCTGCCCGTACGGACCGGTGATGACGTTCAGCGCGGTCGTGCCCGGACCCGCGGTCCCCCGGATCGCCCCCTCCAGCGGCAGCAGCGCCTCGCCCTGCATGATCACGACGTCCTGCTCGGTGCGCAGCAGCCGGGCCACACGGTCCTCGATCGAGGCGAACCGCGCCGCGCCGAGCGGGGCCAGGTCCAGGAAGGGGTGCGTCACGACGGTGCTCTCTTCGCTCACTGGGGTAGACGTGAACGAGCGTAACCGTTCCCGATCAACCCCCGACGACCGGCGACTTCTTAGGCTGAACGGCCTCGCGACCATCGGTTTGGTTTGAGGCACTCAAACCTTTCCTTATAATCGGAACCCACAGTTCCCCCACAGGAGGCCTCCCGTGAACACCCTCTCCGGGCGCCGGACCCGCGTCCTGGCCGCCACCACCGCGACGGCCGGGCTCCTGCTCGTCGCTGCCTGCACCTCCAGCGACGACGGCGGCAGCGGTTCGAAGACCGCCGCGGGCGGGGTCGAACTGGTCAAGGGCGGACAGCTCACCACCTGCACCCACCTGCCCTACCCGCCGTTCCAGTCGGAGATCGACGGCAAGGTCCAGGGCTTCGACGTCTCGCTCATCGACCTGGTGGCGGGGAACCTGGGCGTGAAGCAGGAGATCCTCGACACCCCCTTCGAGAACTTCAAGACCGGCGCCTTCCTCAACTCCGGCGAGTGCGACCTGGCCGCGGCCGGCATGACCATCACCGACGAGCGCAAGAAGAACGTCGACTTCTCGGACCCCTACTTCGACGCCACCCAGGCCCTCCTGGTCGCCAAGGGCAGCGGCATCTCCTCGCTCGCCGACGCCAAGGCGAAGAAGGTGAAGCTCGGCGCCCAGGCGCAGACCACCGGCGAGGACTACGTCAAGAGCCAGGGCTTCGACCCGGTCTCCTTCGAGTCCTCCGACGCCGTCCTCAACGGCCTGCGCTCCGGCCAGGTCAAGGCCGTCGTCATCGACTACCCGGTCGTCCAGGGCTGGCTCAAGGACAAGGCCAACGCCGACGCCTTCCAGGTCGCCGACAACATCAACACCGGTGAGCAGTACGGCTTCACGGTGAAGAAGGGCAACACCAAGCTGCGGGACGCCATCAACAAGGCGCTCGCGGACGCCAAGGCCGACGGCACCTACAAGAAGCTCTACGAGAAGTGGATCGGCCCGTACGACGAGTCGGTCGCCTCTCCCGCCGCCTCATGACCGCGGCGGACACGCAATTCCAGCCTCGCAAAAAGGGCCTGACCCGACGTCAGAAGCGCAGCCTGTCCCGCGGCATCCAGTACGCCGTCTTCGTGGCCGCCGTGATCGCCTTCGCCCTCTCGGCGGACTGGGGGCGGCTCAAGAACCAGTTCGCGCAGGCGGACATCGCCGACCAGATGTTCCCGGACGTCATCACGCTGGCGCTGAAGAACACCGTGCTCTACACGCTGTCCGGCTTCGTCGTCGGACTCGTCCTCGGCATGGTCATCGCGCTGATGCGGCTGTCGTCGGTCGGCCCGTACCGCTGGTTCGCCGGTGTCTACATCGAGATCTTCCGCGGCCTGCCCGCCCTGCTGATCTTCATCTTCATCGGCGTGGCCGTCCCGCTCGCCTTCCCCGGCACGGAGATCGTCGGCGGCACCTACGGCAAGGTCGCCCTCGCGCTCGGCCTGGTGGCGGCGGCCTACATGGCGGAGACGATCCGCGCGGGCATCCAGGCGGTGCCCAAGGGGCAGATGGAGGCGGCCCGTTCACTGGGCTTCTCCCCGGCCCGCGCGATGGTCTCGATCATCATCCCGCAGGCGTTCCGGATCATCCTCCCGCCACTGACCAACGAACTCGTCCTGCTCTTCAAGGACTCCTCCCTGGTGCTGTTCCTCGGCGTCACCCTGGAGGAGCGCGAACTGTCCAAGTACGGCCGCGACCTGGCCAGCACGACCGCCAACTCCACGCCGATCCTCGTCGCCGGCCTGTGCTACCTGCTGGTGACGATCCCGCTCGGGTTCGTGGTCCGCCGTATGGAGGCCAAGGCCCAGGAGGCCGTCAAATGACCGTTGAGGCGAGCCGGCCGGAGATCGAAGTACGCGGTCTGCACAAGTCGTTCGGCACCAACGAGGTCCTCAAGGGCATCGACCTGGAGATCGGCCAGGGCGAGGTCGTCTGTGTCATCGGCCCCTCGGGCTCGGGCAAGTCGACGCTGCTGCGGTGCGTGAACCTCCTGGAGGAGCCGACGAAGGGCCAGGTCTTCGTCGGCGGCACCGAGTTGACGGACCCCGACGTCGACATCGACGCCGTACGCCGCCGTATCGGCATGGTCTTCCAGCAGTTCAACCTGTTCCCGCACCTCACGGTGACCGAGAACCTGACGCTGCCGCAGCGCAGGGTCCTCAGGCGCGGCAAGGCGGAGGCCGCGAGGGTGGCCGCGGAGAACCTGGAGCGGGTGGGCCTCGCCGAGAAGGCCGACGCCTATCCCGCCTCCCTCTCCGGCGGACAGCAGCAGCGCGTCGCGATCGCGCGGTCCCTGTCCATGGGCCCCGAGGTGATGCTCTTCGACGAGCCGACCTCGGCCCTCGACCCGGAGCTGGTGGGCGACGTGCTCGCCGTCATGCGGATGCTGGCCCGCGAGGGCATGACGATGATGGTCGTCACCCACGAGATGACGTTCGCCCGCGAGGTCGCCGACCGGGTCGTCTTCATGGACGGCGGAGTCGTCGTCGAGGACGGCAACCCGGCCCAGGTCATCGGCGATCCGAGCCATGAGCGCACCCGCCACTTCCTCTCCCGGCTCCTGGACCCGGCGATGGCCGACGTGGAGAACGTGGAGGACCAGGAGGGCTGAAAGGGGTATACGCGCCTCTGTCCCGCAGAGCCCGACAACCGCCATCATTCGGGCATGACGACTCTCGACGACACGGGCGGATCCGCAGCGGGCGGCACCCTGCCCCCGCTGCCGGAGGACTGGGAGCGCTGCCTGGCCGTGGCCGCGCATCCGGACGACATCGAGTACGGGACCGCGTCCGCGGTGGCCCGCTGGACGACCCAGGGCAAACGGGTCGCCTATCTGCTGGTCACCCGCGGCGAGGCGGGCATCGACGGGCTGCACCCGGACCTGGCGGGCCCGCTGCGCGAGGCCGAGGAGCGGGCGGGCGCGCGTGAAGTGGGCGTGGACACCGTGGAGTTCCTCGACCACCGGGACGGAACGATCGAGGAGGGGCCGGGTCTGCGCCGGGACATCGTGCGGGCGATCCGACGGCACCGGCCCGAGGTCGTGGTGACCGGTGCGTACACCGTGCGGATGGTCGCCGGGGTGGTCAACCAGGCCGACCACCGCGTGGTCGGCCTGGCCGCGCTCGACGCGGCACGCGACGCCGGCAACCGCTGGATCTTCCCCGAACTCGCCGAGGAGGGCCTCGAACCCTGGGGCGGGGTCCGCTTCGTGGCCGTCGCCGGCACCGACCGCCCCACCCACGGCGTGGACGTCACCGGCGAACCCCTGGAGCGGGGCATCGCCTCCCTGGCCGCGCACGCCGAGTACACCAAGGGCCTCGGCGCGGGCGCCTTCGAACCACGCCCGTTCCTGACCTGGGCGGCGCGCCGGGGCGGCCCCGCCCTCGGCGTCGAGGCGGCGGTCCTGTTCGACGTCCACCAGCTCGCCTTCGAGGGACCACCGCCCTGGGAGCAGTGACCCCGGGCTGGCTAGGGTGCGGTCATGAGCGATCGCACGGTGCTGCACGTGAAGGGCCGGATCCTGGCCGGACCCGAGGACGTCCGGGACGAACTGTGGGTGGTCGACGGGCGGATCTCCTACGACCGCCCGGTGGCCGCCCAGGACGTCCGTACGGTGTCGGGCTGGGCGCTGCCCGGCCTGGTCGACGCGCACTGCCACGTGGGCCTGGGCGCGCACGGCCCGGTCGACCAGGACGTGGCCGAGAAGCAGGCGCTGACCGACCGCGAGGCCGGCACGCTCCTGATCCGCGACGCCGGATCCCCCTCCGACACCCGCTGGGTGGACGATCGCGAGGACCTCCCGAAGATCATCAGGGCCGGCCGGCACATCGCCCGCACCCGCCGGTACATCAGGAACTTCGCCTGGGAGATCGAACCCGAGGACCTCGTCGCCTACGTCGCCCAGGAGGCCCGCCGGGGTGACGGCTGGGTCAAGCTGGTCGGCGACTGGATCGACCGTGAGGTCGGCGATCTGGCCCCCAGCTGGCCGCGGGAGGCGGTCGAGGCGGCCATCGCGGAGGCCCACCGCCTCGGCGCCCGCGTCACCGCGCACTGCTTCGCCGAGAACTCCCTCCAGGACCTGGTCGAGGCGGGCATCGACTGCGTCGAACACGCCACCGGCCTCACCGACGACCTGATCCCGCTGTTCGCCTCGCGGGGCGTCGCGATCGTCCCGACCCTGGTCAACATCGCCACCTTCCCGAAGCTGGCGGACGGCGGCGAGTCCCGGTTCCCCTCCTGGTCCGCCCACATGCGCCGGCTCCACGCCCGCCGCTACGACACCGTCCGCGGCGCCTACGACGCCGGCATCCCGGTCTACGTCGGCACGGACGCGGGCGGCACCCTCCCCCACGGCCTGGTCGCGGCGGAGGTCGCGGAACTGGTGAAGGCCGGCATCCCCGCCCTGGACGCCCTGTCGGCGACCACGTGGAGCGCCCGGGAGTGGCTGGGGCGGCCGGGGCTGGAGGAGGGGGCTGCGGCGGATCTCGTGGTCTACGCACAGGACCCCCGCGCGGACGTGCGTGTGCTGGCCGACCCGGTCCAGGTCGTACTGAACGGCCGGGTCGTGCAGTAGAGAGGCGAACGGGTGCTCGAAAGCGGGCACGGGTACGCCACGATCGTGTGAACTCCCGTGGGAACGCTGTCGAACGACGAGCGGTGCGACATCCTTTCGAGGTCCCGAGCCAGTTCTCTCTGGGGGTCCCACCACCTTGAACAGCACCGACTTCCGCATGCCCGCACGCCGTCTCGCCACCGTGGCGGCGGCCGGCGTCCTCGTCGCCGGTCCCGCGGCGCTGGCCGGCGCGGGCGCCGCGCACGCGACCGGCGACCAGGGGCGGGCGGGCGCCGTCGTCCTGCGCACCGGGCTGGACGTCAGCCTGCTCCACAAGACCGTCGACGTCCCCCTCGCGGTCACCCTCAACGAGGTCCAGGCACCCCGCAGTGCCCGGCAGACCACGCTGACGGCGACGTTGGACGGCGTGGACGGGGGGCGGCCGTTCAGCGTGCTGGCCGCGGAGGTGGCCGACGCCGGGGCGACGGTCACCGACGGGAAGGCCGAGGCGTCCACCCGTCTCACCCACGCCCGGCTCCACGTCCCGGGTCTCCCGCTGCTGTCCCTCGTCGAGATCGAGGGCGTCACCTCCCGGGCGACCTGCGAGGCGGGCCGGACCCCCACCGCCTCCTCGAACCTCCTCGGCGCGGTAACGGTGCTCGGCAAGAAGGTCACGGTGACCGCCGGCGGCCCGACCGACGTCAAGGTGCCCGGGGTCGGCGAGGTCCGCCTCGACCTGGCGAAGAACGTGACCACCTCGCGCACGGCCGCCGCCACCGCGCTCGAACTCACCGTCTCCGTCGACCCGTTGAAGCTGGGTGTCGCCGAGGTCGAGGGCACCGTGACCCTCGCCGAGGCGACCTGCGAGGCACCGCCCGCCCCCGCCGCGCCGGAGCCCCCCGCGGACGACGTCAAGCCCCAGGGCGGCCCCGCCAAGGAGGCGGGCCTCGCCGAGACGGGCGCCGGCTCACTGACGCCGTACCTCATGACCGGCGCGATCGCCCTGCTGGTGGCAGGCGGGGGAGCGGTGGCGGTGTCCCGCCGCCGAGGCTGATCCGGACCCCGGACCCCGGACCCCGGTGCCTCCGGGGCGGGGCCGACGGGGTGCCTCGCCCCAGGGGAGGGACGGGTGTGGCACCCGCGCCGGGTCCGCTGACTCCGGGAACCGTGCCGCACGAGGGCCGGTGACCGGGGCACGGAGGGGGAGCCCCGGTGCCGCACTGCCGCACGGAACCGGACCTCGGGCGCGGCGCCGTCCGGGCCGGTGCGACGGCATCCGCCTCAGCCCTGGGCCAGCGTCACCGCCTGGTCCAGCGCCTGGAGGAAGGAGTTGACCGTCGCCCGGTCCCGTACCGCGAGCCGTAGCCACTCCTCGCCGAGCCCCGGGAACGTGTCCCCGCGCCGCACCGCGAACCCCAGGTCGCGCAGATGCCGTCGTACCTCGGCGGCCCGCGGCAGGCGTACGAGGACGAAGGGGCCCTCGGCGGGCTCCACCACCCGGAGCCCGTCCGGGGCGAACTCCCGCAGCCCGGCGACGAGATGAGCCCGGTCGGTGGCGACACGGTGGGCCGCGTGGGCCGCCTCCGCCAGCGCCCGCGGCTCCATGCACGCCTCGGCCGCCGCGAGGGCCGGGCTGGACACCGGCCACAGCGGCTGGGCCCGCTCCAGTTCGGCGACGGTCTCCGGGGCGGCGAGGACGTAACCGATGCGGAGTCCGGCCAGACCCCATGTCTTGGTCAGGCTCCGCAGGACGACGAGTCCGGGCACGTCCGTCCGCCCGGCCAGGGCCTCGCGCTCGCCCGGCACCGCGTCCAGGAACGCCTCGTCCACCACCAGTGTGCGCCCGGGGCGGGCCAGTCCGGCGATCGCGGCGGCCGGGTGCAGGACCGACGTGGGGTTGGTCGGATTGCCCACGATCACCAGATCGGCGTCCTCGGGGACGGCAGCCGCATCGAGCCGGAAACCGTCCTCCTCCCGCAGCAGCACCCGCTCGACCGCGTGCCCGGCGTCCCGCAGCGCGGCCTCCGGCTCGGTGAACTGCGGGTGTACCACCACGGCATGACGGAACGTCAGCGCACGTGCGAGCAGCACGAACGCCTCGGCGGCCCCGGCCGTCAGCAGCACCCGCTCCACGGGCACCTCGTGCCGGGCCGCCACCGCCGCCCGCGCCGCGCGCCCGTCGGGGTAGGCGGCGAGCCCGGTCAGCGACCCGGCGATCCGCTCCCGCAGCCAGGCCGGCGGAGTGTCCGCGCGGACGTTCACGGCGAGGTCCGTGAGGAGCGCTCCGTCGTCCCGCACCTCGGCGTCGCCGTGGTGCCGCAGGTCGTGGCCCTCCCCGCTGCGGGTGCTGTCAGTGCGCATGGGAGTGGGTGCCGTGGTGGTGGCCGTGGTGGTGATGGTGGCCGTCGTCGTCCGGGTGGAAGTGCGGCTGCTGCGCCTGGCCCACCTTGTCCTCGAAGCCCGGCAGCGCGATGCGGTACACGCACGAGTCGCAGTTCATCCGCAGATCGCCCTTGACGGCCTCCTCGTACCGCTCCAGCACCAGGTCGAGCAGCTCCGGCTCCGGACCGATGACGTCCGCGGAACGCACCTCGACCTCCGGATGCGCGGCCGCCCAGCCCTCGGTCTGCTGCCTGACCCGGTCCGGCAGGATGCCGGTGAACAGGAAGTAGGGCAGGACGACGATCCTGCGCGCCCCCAGCGCCGCGCACCGGTCGAGCCCGCTCGGCACGTCCGGCGCGGCCAGCGACACGAACGCCGTCTCCACGCCCGCGTACCCGCGCCCCTCCCACAGCAGCCGGGCCGCCTTGTACACCTCGGCGTTGGCGTCGGGGTCCGTGGAGCCGCGGCCGACGAGCAGCACCGTCACGTCCGCGCGGTCCATCGGCGTACGGCCTTCGCCTGCGCCCAGCGCCTCGTCCAGGCGCCGCTCCAGGACGTTCAGCAGCGCCGGGTGCGGGCCCAGCGGGCGGCCGTAGGTGTACGAGATCCCGGGGTGGCGCTCCTTCTCGCGGGTCAGCGCCGCCGGGATGTCGCCCTTGGCGTGGCCGGCGGACACCAGCATCAGCGGCACGGCGGCGAACCGGCGGACACCGCGCTCCACCAGCTCGGCCACCGCATCGCCCAGCGGCGGCGGGGACAGCTCGATGAAGCCGCCCGCGACGGGCAGTTCGGGACGGCGGGCCGCCAGCTCCCGGACGAAGTCGCGGAACGCCTCGGCTCCGGCCTCGTCCCGGGTGCCATGACCGGCGATGAGCAGGGCGGGCGGCGGGGTGGTCACGATGTCTCCTCGACGGGGTGAGTGGGGTGGTACAGCAGGGCGTTGAGGGCGGCGGAGGCCACCGCCGAACCGCCCTTCTCGGACACGTTGCTCACGGCGGGCAGTCCGCTCTCGCGCAACGCGGCCTTGGACTCGACCGCGCCGACGAATCCGACGGGCAGTCCGATGACGAGCGCCGGGTCCGCGTCCAGGGTCAGCAACTCCTCCAGCGCGGTGGGGGCGTTGCCGATCACCCAGATCGCGCCCGGGCCGACCTGCTCATGGGCGAGCCGGATCGCGTGGGCCGAACGGGTCAGCCCGGGACCCGACTTGGCGTCCCTCAGCCGGCAGACGGTCTCCCGCCGGGTGATCCCGGCCGCGACCATCTCCACATCGGTGACGACGGGCGCGCCGGAGTGCAGCGCGGCATGCGCCTTCTCCAACTCGGCCTCGTCCATGACGAGATCGGTGGCGTACTCCAGGTCGGCGGCCGAGTGGATGACCCGCTCCACCACCGCGCGGGTCAGCGGCGGGAAGTGCGAGGTGTCCAGGCGGGCGCGCAGCCGCCGGTAGGACTCCACCTCGATCGGGTGCACGACACGGTTCACTGCGAGCCCTCCTCCGACGTCTGCCAGCGGTAGCCGCGCGGGGTCACCATGCGCCCCGCGATGTCACGGGTCGCGGTGTTGCCCACGGTCACGACCGTCATCATGTCGACGGTCGCCGGGTCCAGCGCGGCCAGAGTCGTCAGCCGGCCGGACTCGTCCGGCCGTGACGCGTTCCGTACGACCCCGACCGGCGTGGCCGGCTCCCGGTGCTCGGCGAGGATCGCGAGCGCCTTGGGCAGCTGCCAGTCCCGGCCCCGGGAACGGGGGTTGTAGAAGGTGACCACGATGTCCGCCTCGGCCGCCGCGCGCACCCGGCGCTCGATGACCTCCCACGGCGTGTGCAGGTCGGACAGGCTGATGGACACGTGGTCGTGGCCCAGCGGGGCACCGAGGATCGCGGCCGCCGCGAGCGCCGCGGTCACTCCGGGGACGCCGATCACGTCGATGTCGTCGGAGGCCTCGGCGAGCGCGGGGGAGGCCATGGCGTACACACCGGCGTCCCCGCTGCCGATGAGCGCGACCGCCTGGCCCTTGCGGGCCTCCTCGACGGCCGTGCGGGCCCGCTCCTCCTCGGCCCCCAGGCCCGACTCCAGGATCCGGGTCCCGGGCCGCAGCAGATCGCGGATCTGGTCGACGTACTGGTCGAGCCCGACCAGCACCGAGGCCCGCTGGAGCTCCGCCCTCGCGCGGGGCGTGAGGAGGTCCCGCGCGCCGGGACCCAGTCCCACGACCGCGAGCCGGCCGCGCGCGGGACGCCGTACGACCGCGCAGGTCGCCATGGCGGGGGAGGCGGCGGACTTGCGCTTGGGGACGAGGAGTTCACCGCCGCCGATCAGTGCGGCGGCCTCCGCGACCGACGGTGTGCCGACGGCGGCCAGGGGCGCGTCCGACGGGTTGGGCACCTGGACGGCGGCCAGCTCCTCGGCGGTGTGGGTGACCAGGGGCACGCCGAGCCGCTCGGCCGCCGCGACGATCCCCGGCTCCTCGGCCTTGGCGTCCACGGTGGCCAGCGCGGCGACACTGCGGGGGGACAGCCCGGCCTCCCGCAGCGATCCCTCGATCAGCTCCAGCACCTCCTCGGTGGGCGCGCCCTTGGAGGCGCCGACGCCGACCACGAGCGTGGGCGGACGCAGCACGACCTCCTGCTGGGAGAGCTCGACGAGCCGGTCCGTGACCCGGATGCCGTACGTCCCCTCCGGGGCGACCGGCAGCGCAGGCAGCGGCCAGCGCGACTCGTTGTGCAGGGCGACGGGCTCCCCGTCCAGCAGGGCCCGCGACACGGCGGCCACCGCGCCCTCCACCGGCAGCCCGAGCGTGTCAAGGCCCGGTACCCCGACCGCGTCGGTCGCCGTCGTCACCACGGGCTCGGCACCGAGCAACGCCCCGACCTCACGGGCGAGTTCGTTGGCCCCACCGCCGTGCCCGCCGACCAGGGACACGGCGAACCGGCCGCCCTCGTCGACACACACCACACCCGGGTCGGACGCCTTGTCGCCGAGCAGCGGCGCGACCAGGCGGACGACCGCCCCCGTGGCCAGGAAGCACACGAGCTGCTCGCACTCCGCGAACGCCCGCCGTACGGCGTCCCCCACGGGTCCGTCGTACACGCGCGTGCGGTCCGGCCATGCCGCGGCCAGCCGGTCACGTGCCGCCGCCCCCGCCGCGGTGGCGGAAATAAGGCCGATCACTGAGCAACTCCCTCTCGATACACGGGGTTTCTGACGCCCCACAGCAGGAAAACCGGGTTGGTCGCCGCGAGCCGGGTGACGTCCCCGGGCAGCGGCGCCAGCCGGGACGACTGGAGCAGTACGCCGTCGCAGTCCAGCCCGGCTTCGGTGAGGGCCGCGCGCACGGCCGGCACCCGGTCCAGCGCGGCCATCGCCACGACCACGCTCCGCCGGGCCCGGCGGGCACAGGCGGCGACGATCCCGGGCAGTTCACGCCCGCCGCCACCGACGAACACGGCGTCGGGATCGTCCAGACCGGCGAGGGCGTCGGGCGCGGAGCCGTGGACGACCTGGACGTCGACTCCGTGCGAGGCCGCGTTGGCACGGATCCGCTCGACTCCGTCGGCGGCCTTCTCGACGGCGACGACGGCGGCACCGAGCCGCGCACACTCCACGGCCACGGACCCGGACCCCGCACCGACGTCCCACACCAGCTCCCCGAGCCGCGGCCCGAGCCGCGCGAGCGCGAGCGCCCGCACCTCGAACTTGGTGATCATCGAGTCGCGGTGCGTGAACTCGCGTTCTTCCAGGGCCCATCGGGACGGGGCGGGGGGAGGTCCGGCAACCGTCCGCACACCGCCGAGGAGCCGGGACTCGTCGAGACACAGCACGACACTCACACCGGAACCCCAGTCCCGGGTGGCGGCTTCGGCGGGGGTCACCCGCTCGACACGCTCGTCCTCGGTGCCGAGGGCAGAGGCAACGAGGAGTACGCGCCCCAGGGGGGCGGGGCTGCATCGATCTGCGGCTCCGCCGCGGGGCGCGACCAGCCCCGACGGCACCGCAGCCGCCCGACTGCCTTCTCCGGCACCCCCTAGCGCAGCTCCCAACTCCGCAGGCCCGGCCCCGGGCCCCGTCAGCACCGCAACCTTCGGCCGAGCCCGGCACACGTTCACCGCCGTCCGCAGATCCCGCCCGTGCGCGCTGACCACCACCGCGTCGTCCCACGGCACCCCCACCCGCGCGAACGCGGCGGCCACGGAGGACACACCGGGCCGCACATCCAACGCCCCCGCCCCGAACCGCTCCGCCAGCACCCGCACGATCCCGAAGAACCCCGGATCACCGGAGGCCAGCACGACGACCCGGCTGCCCTTGTCGAGATGCCGCTCGATGACGTCCAACGCCGGTGCCAGCGGTCCGAGAACGACCCGCTCGGCCTCCACGGGCACCGCCACCGCGTCCAGATGCCGCCGCCCGCCCACGACCAGCCCGGCCCCGGCGAGAGCCTCCGCGGGCGCCGCCGACACCCCCGTACCCACGACCGTGATCACGTCCCGGCGCCCTTCGCCGCCCGCAGCGCCCGCCGGGCCTCCGGGTCGGCCTTGCGGTACCCGTGGAAGTGACCGGGGTGGTAGAGGTGCGAGCGGGTGCCCTCGGAGTCCAGCGCCGGGCCGACCAGGAACAGCGTGTGCTTCCACAGCTTGTGCTCCTTGACGGTCTCCTCCAGCGTCTCGATCGTGCAGCGCACGACCAGTTCCTCCGGCCAGGTCGCCTGGTACGCGACGACGACCGGCGTGGACGTCGGATAGCCGCCCTCCAGCAGCTCCCGCACCAGCTGTCCGCTGCGCGCGGCGGACAGGAAGATCGCCATGGTGGTGCCGTGCTTGGCGAACTCCCGCACCTCCTCGCCGGGCGGCATGGGCGTCTTGCCGCCGCCGAGCCGGGTGAGCACCACGGACTGCGCGACCTCGGGGATGGTGAGCTCGCGCTGCGCGAGCGCGGCGACCGCCGAGAAGGCGGAGACCCCGGGCACGACCTCGGTGGCGATGCCGATCCGGGCGCACCGGTCGAGCTGCTCCTGCGTGCCGCCCCACAGGGCGGGGTCCCCGGAGTGGATGCGAGCCACCCTGAGACCCTCCTCGCGCGCCCGCTCGTACACGGCGACCACGTCCTCCAGCGACATGGTCGCCGAGTCGAGGATCTCCGCGTCCTCACGCGCGTGCTCGAGAACCTCCGCCTGCACCAGGCTCGCGGCCCAGATCACGACGTCGGCCTCGGCGATGGCGCGCGCGGCCCGGAACGTCAGCAGATCGGCGGCGCCGGGGCCGGCACCGACGAAGGTCACCTTGCCGGTGGGGGCAACGGCCATGGAAATCGGTCCTCTCATCACAAAAGGTCGGAAAAAGGTCTTACGGCCGCGGTCGGCGCGGTGGCCGGATGTGCGCGAACGGGGGTTGATCGGATACCAAGGCCCTATGGCGGTCTTCGTCGCGCTCGGCGCGTTCCTGATGACGCTGGCCGGCGGCTGGACGGCACAGCGGGTGACCGACCGCCGTCATCTGGTCCTCGGCCTGGCCGGCGGGCTGATGCTCGGCGTGGTCGGCCTGGACCTGCTGCCGGAGGCGCTGCACGCGGCCGGCGACGAGGTCTTCGGCGTGCCAGCCGCCCTGCTCCTGTTCGTGACCGGCTTCCTGCTGGCCCATCTGGTGGAACGCCTGCTGGCCGCCCGCCAGGCCGCGCACGGCGGCGAGGAGCACAACGGCCGGGTGCCCGAGGTCGGCCTCACGGCGGCGGCCGCGATGGTCGGGCACAGCGCCATGGACGGCGTGGCCATCGGCGCGGCCTTCCAGGTGGGCGGCGGCATGGGCACGGCGGTCGCGCTCGCGGTGGTGGCCCACGACTTCGCGGACGGCTTCAACACGTACACGATCACGAGCCTGTACGGAAACGCCCGCCGCAGAGCGCTGACCATGCTCTTCGCGGATGCGGCGGCCCCGGTGCTGGGCGCCGCCTCGACGTCGTTCGTGACCATCCCGGAGGGCCTGCTCGGCGGCTATCTCGGCCTCTTCGGCGGCGCACTCCTCTATCTCGCGGCGGCCGAGATCCTCCCCGAGGCGCACCACGAACACCCCGCCCGCTCGACCCTGCTGTGCACGGTCGCGGGCGTCGGCTTCATCTGGCTGGTGGTGGGGCTGGCCGGCTGACCCGGCCGCCGCCCCTCTGACGGGCCTCACAACTTGCCGCCCCGGGTGCCGTCCCGCCGCGCGGGCGCGATCAGGGTGGAGAGGTACGGCAGGGGAACCCCGTCGAGCTCGGCGGCGGACCGGATGGACTCGCCCTCAAGGCCCAGCGCGGATCCCCATACGGCGTCCTCTATCCGCCCGGTCTCCCGGAGCGCCTCGGCCACCTCGGCGGCCTGCCGCCCGAACTTGTACGCCACGACCGTCCCGGGCCCGGCGAGCGCGTCCTTGAGCACGGCCGAACCGGCCGTCACGGGCACGAGGGTCAGCGGCTCGGTGCCCTCGGTCAGCACGGCCCCGGAACGCGCCGCGAGATCCTGCATGGCGGTGATGCCGGGCACCGTCTCGACGACGACGCCAGGCACGAGCGCGCCGATGGTGTGGGCGAGATAGGTGAAGGTGGAGTAGACGTTGGGGTCGCCGATGGTCGCGAAGGCGACGGACGCGTGCGCGGCGAGCAACTGCGCCACCCGCTCCCCGGCCGCGTCCCACGCGGCCTCGCGCCGACCGTGATCGGTGCGCTCGTTGAGGGCGAAGACGACCCGTACGACCTTCTCCTGCGGCACGTAGTGCAGCACGGTCGCCTCGGCCCGGCCCCGCTCCCCGGTGTCCATGACCGGAACGACGACCACGTCGGCGGCGCGCAGGGCGTTGACCCCCTTGACGGTCACCAGCTCCGGATCCCCGGGCCCGACCCCGACCCCGACCAACCTGCTGCTGCTCATGACGTCCGGCACCTCTCCACGAACCGACGGGCGACACCGGGCTCGGACGCCCAGTGCGTGTGCAGATAACTCGCGTGCACACCACGCTGTACAAAACCTTCGAGCCGCCGCCGGGGCACCCGCACACCCCAGGCCGCCGCGTCCCCCGCCCCCGGCTCCACCACGGTCCGGTGGAACTCGTGTCCGCGCATCCGCGTCCCGGCGACAGCCAGCGAACTGTCGCTGACGGCCACGGCGTCGCGGTACCCGAGCGTGAGCTTCTCCGCCATCCGCGCCGACGCGTCGAGCACCCCGCACATGGGCTGCCCGTCCAGCTCCCGGGACAGATACAGCAGCCCGGCACACTCGGCGGCGACGGGGGCTCCGGTCTCCGCGAGGGCCGAAACGGCCTTGCGTAGCGGTTCGTTGGCGGACAGGTCGGCGGCGTAGACCTCGGGGAACCCGCCCCCGATGACCAACCCGCTCGTCCTGTGCGGCAGTTGCTCGTCGCGCAGGGGGTCGAAGACGACGACCTCGGCACCGGCCGCGGTGAGCAGCTCGGAGTGCTCGGCGTAGGAGAAGGTGAAGGCGGGTCCGCCGGCGACCGCGACGACGGGTGGGTGCGGCTGAGTGGGGGCTGGGCGCGCAGTTCCCCGCGCCCCTGTGTGGGTGACCTGCTCCGAATCCATCCGCTCCGGCGTTCGCGCCAATTCAGCCCCTCCGGCGTTTGAGGAGCGGGGGTCCGGGGGCAGCGCCCCCGGGAGCGGGGTCGAAGGGGCGGCAGCCCCTGGGGACGGGACGGGTAGGGGCGGCGGGGGCGAGGAAGCCAGGACCTCAGCCGCGTCCCAGGCCGCACAGGACAACGCACCGGCGCCCCGAGCCAGCGCCATCAGCCCCTCGAGATCACACCCGGCACGCACCTGCTCCGCCATCGCCGCGACGGAGTCGACCGCATTCCCCCGCCGCTCCGCCACCGGCACCAACCCCAGATGCCGGGACGGCGTGTCCACCTGTTCCACCCGCCGCAGCACCCCGAACACCGGCACCCCGGCCGACTCCAGCGCCTCCCGCAGCAACGCCTCGTGCCGATCGGAGGCGACCTTGTTGAGGATCACGCCCCCGACCCGCACCTCCGGATCCCACGAAGCGAACCCGTGCACCAGAGCGGCCACGGACCGGGACTGCGACGAGGCGTCGACGACCAGCACCACAGGCGCCCGCAGCAGCTTGGCGACATGGGCGGGTGGACGCCAGTTCACCCTCGCCCGCGGCCCCGTCGAACATCCCCATCACGCCCTCGACGACGGCGATGTCGGCTCCCCGTGCCCCGTGCAGGAACAGCGGAGCCACCAGCTCAGGACCGCACAGGTACGCGTCGAGATTCCGCCCCACCCGCCCGCTCGCGAGCGCGTGGTACCCGGGATCGATGTAGTCCGGCCCCACCTTGTGCGGGGACACGGCGAGCCCCCGCGCGGCGAACGCGGCCATCAGACCCGTGGCGACGGTGGTCTTGCCGCTGCCGGAGGACGGCGCGGCGATGACCAGCCGAGGGACGGAAACGGAGGAGGACATCACCACTCGATACCCCGCTGCCCCTTCTGCCCCGCGTCCATCGGGTGCTTGACCTTGGACATGTCGGTGACGAGATCGGCGAAGTCGACGAGCTTCTCGGGCGCGTTCCGCCCGGTGATCACGACATGCTGCGTACCCGGCCGGTTCCGCAGCACGTCCACGACCTCGTCCGTGTCCACCCACCCCCAGTGCATCGGGTAGGCGAACTCGTCGAGCACGTACAGCTTGTACGTCTCGGCGGCGAGGTCCCGCTTGACCTGCTCCCAGCCCTCCCGGGCCTTCTCCTCGTTGTCCATCTGGGCATCACGCTGGACCCAGGACCAGCCCTCGCCCATCTTGTGCCAGTCGACGGACCCGCCCTCCCCGGACGCCCCGAGCACCCGCAGCGCGTTCTCCTCGCCGACCTTCCACTTCGCCGACTTGACGAACTGGAACACCCCGATGGGCCACCCCTGGTTCCAGGCCCGCAGCGCGAGCCCGAAGGCGGCGGTGGACTTGCCCTTGCCGATCCCGGTGTGCACGACGACCAGCGGCCGGTTCCGCCGCTGCCGCGTCGTCAGTCCGTCGTCCGGCACCACACTCGGCTGTCCCTGCGGCATTACGCGGCCCTCCTCTGTACGTCCTTCACCAGTCCGGCGATCGAGTCGGCCCGCAACTCGTCCAGCGTCACCGCGGTCCCGCCCAGTTCGCCGGCGAGCTGCCCGGCGAGCCCCAGCCGTACCGGCCCGGACTCGCAGTCCACGACCACCGAGGCGACGCCCTCCGCGGCGAACAGCCGGGCCGCGCGCCCCGCGAGCGCGACCGGCTCGGGCCCACCGGTGGCCCTGCCGTCCGTCACCAGCACGACCAGCGCCCGCCGCGCCGGATCCCGCAGCCGCTCCACCCGCAGCACCTCGTGCGCCCGCAGCAGCCCGGCCGCGAGCGGGGTACGGCCCCCCGTCGGCAGTGTCTCCAGCCGGGCCGCCGCCGCGTCCACCGACGACGTCGGCGGCAGCGCGACCTCCGCCGCCGACCCCCGGAACGTCACGAGACCCACCTTGTCCCGCCGCTGGTACGCGTCGAGGAGCAGGGAGAGCACGGCCCCCTTGACCGCGCTCATCCGCTGCCGCGCCGCCATCGACCCCGAGGCGTCGACGACGAACAGCACGAGGTTGCCCTCGCGCCCCTCGCGCGTCGCCTGCCGCAGATCGTCACGCCGGACCACGAGACCGCGCCCCGAGCGGCCACGGGCCCGCTGGTGCGGGGCGGCCGCCTGCACGGTGGCCGCCAGGTGCAGCTTGGTGAGCGCTCCTCGGGGCCGCCGCGCCCCGGTCGTCCGCCCGTGCTCGGTCCGCGCCCGCGACCGGCGCCCGGCGACGCCGTCCCCGAGTCCGGGAACGCTCAGCACCTTCGTGCGGAAGGGCTCGGAGGCCCGTGCGGCGGCCTGCTCCCCGGCACCGGACCCGGACGCCTGCGGCTCGCCGTCCTCACCGGCCTCCGGCTGAGCGCCGGACCCGCCACCGTCGGACTGCGGCCCGTCCGACGACGGCGGCTGCCCGCCACCTCCGCCGGGCCCGTCCGGATCCGGCTGGTCATCGTCGTCGGAGCCGCTGAACTCCTCCAGCGTCTCGTCGAGCTTGTCCTCGTCGAGCCCGGGCGCGTCGAAGGGGTTGCGGCGCCTGCGGTGCGGCAGCGCGAGCAGCGCGGCCTGCCGCACGTCCTCCGCGAGCACATCGGTCCGTCCGGCCCACGCGGCCAGCGCGGTCGCCGTACGCGCCATCACGATGTCGGCCCGCATGCCGTCCACCTCGAACGCGGCACAGGTCGCCGCGATCTGCCGCAGCGCCCCGTCACCCAGCCGCACCGACGGCAGCAACTCCCGTGCGGCGACGATCCGTTGCCGTACGGCGGCCTCCTCGTCCGACCAGCGCGCCGCGAATCCCGCCGGGTCGTCGTCGTACGCGAGCCTGCGCCGGACGACCTCCACCCGCTGGTCCGGCTCCCGCGAGGCCGCGACCTCGACGGTCAGCCCGAACCGGTCGAGCAACTGCGGCCGCAGCTCGCCCTCTTCGGGGTTCATGGTGCCGACCAGCAGGAACTTCGAGGCGTGCCGCACGGAGACGCCCTCGCGCTCGACGTACGACGCCCCCATGGCGGCCGCGTCGAGGAGCAGGTCGACGAGGTGGTCGTGGAGGAGGTTGACCTCGTCGACGTAGAGGATCCCGCGGTGCGCGTCGGCGAGGAGGCCCGGCTCGAAGGCCTTCACGCCCTCCGCGAGCGCCCGCTCGATGTCGAGGGCGCCGACGAGCCGGTCCTCGGAGGCGCCGACGGGGAGTTCGACCATGCGGGACGCCCGCGAGGTGCCCGGCCCCGGTTCGTGGGGGCCGTCCGGGCACGAGGGGTCGGGGGCGGACGGGTCGCAGGAGAACCGGCAGCCGGGGACGACGGCGACCTCGGGCAGCAGCGCCGACAGGGCACGGACCGCCGTCGACTTGGCGGTGCCCTTCTCACCGCGCACCAGCACTCCGCCGACCGCCGGTGAGACGGCGTTCAGCAGCAGCGCGAGCCGCAGGTCGTCCTGGCCTACGACGGCCGTGAACGGAAACGGGGTACTCACTTCTCGTCACCCTCCAAGTCGCCCTCGAGCTCCAGGTACGTGGCCCGCAGCCGCTCCAGCGTGTCCGCGTCCGGCTCGGCCCACAGCCCGCGGTCGGCGGCCTCCAGGAGCCGTTCCGTGATGCCCCGCAGCGCCCAGGGGTTGGACTTCTTCATGAAGTCCCGGTTCTCCGCGTCGAAGACGTACTCCGCGCTGAGCTTCTCGTACATCCAGTCGTCGACCACCCCGGCCGTGGCGTC
Organism: Streptomyces sp. SAI-135; assembly: GCF_029893805.1. Taxonomy (NCBI): domain Bacteria; kingdom Bacillati; phylum Actinomycetota; class Actinomycetes; order Kitasatosporales; family Streptomycetaceae; genus Streptomyces; species Streptomyces sp. SAI-135. Next base: position 2,330,821 of record NZ_JARXYP010000002.1, on the reverse strand, counting down.
GTAGCCGAAGAGGTAGTCGACGGTCGCCGCCATCTCGAAGGCGCCCTTGTAGCCGTGCCGGCGCATGGCCGCCATCCAGCGCGGGTTGACCACCCGGGCCCGGAAGACCCGGTGGGTCTCCTCGCCGAGCGTCCGCGTCTTCACCTGGTCGGGCGTGGCCGAATCGCCCACGTACGCCTCGGGGTTGGCGCCGGTGAGGTGACGCACCATGGCGACCATGCCGCCGTGGTACTGGAAGTAGTCGTCGGCGTCGACCAGGTCGTGCTCGCGGGTGTCGACGTTCTTCGCGGCCACGTTGATCCGCTTGAACGCGGTCTCCATGTCCCCGCGCGCCGCCCGCCCGTCGAGGCCGCGCCCGTAGGCGTAGCCGCCCCACACCGCGTACACCTCGGCGAGGTCGGCGTCCGAGCGCCAGTTGCGGGCGTCGATCAGCGGCAGCAGCCCGGCGCCGTAGGCCCCCGGCTTGGACCCGAAGATGCGGGCGGTCGCGCGCCGCCGGTCACCGTGCTCGACGGTGTCCTCGTCGGCGTGCGCCTTCACGAAGTTGCGGTCGGCCGGCTCGTCCAGCTCCGCCACCGTGCGGACGGCGTCGTCGATCAGTCCGACGACGTGCGGGAACGCGTCCCGGAAGAACCCGGAGATCCGGACGGTGACGTCGATGCGTGGCCGCCCGAGTTCCTCCAGGCCGATCACCTCGAAGCCGGTGACCCGCCGCGAGGCCTCGTCCCACACCGGCCGGCAGCCCAGCAGTGCCAGGATCTCGGCGATGTCGTCGCCCTGCGTGCGCATCGCGGACGTGCCCCACACCGTCAGGCCCACGGACTTCGGGTACTCACCGGTGTCGGCCAGGTACCGCTGCACCAGCGAGTCGGCGAGCGACTGACCGACCTCCCAACTCAGCCTGGAGGGAATGGCCTTGGGGTCGACGGAGTAGAAGTTCCGGCCGGTCGGCAGGACGTTGACCAGGCCGCGGGTCGGGGACCCCGAGGGGCCCGCCGGGACGTAACCGCCGTCCAGGGCCTTGAGGATGTGGCCGATCTCGTCGGTGGTACGGGCCAGACGCGGGACGACCTCCTCGCAGGCGAACCGCAACACGGCGACGCAGTCGGGAAGTTCGACGCCGAGCACCCCCCGCAGGACGGCCGGGACGAGCGAGGCGTCCCAGTCCCGCGCCTCCATCCCCTCCGCGGCCCGCCGGCACAGCTGCTCCAGCAGGTCGATCGCGTCGGCGGCGGTACGGGAGGGACCCTCGACGAGATCCGACAGTTCGACCGGCACCTTCACCGGGGCGCCCGGCTCGGCGAGCAACTCCTTCTCACTGAGCCCGAAGTGGGCCGCGAACGAAGCCCTCAGCCCCGGCAGCGCGTTCGCCTGCCCGCCCCACACCTGCGAGGCGCGCAGCACGGCCAGCACCAGGTTGACCCGGGCCTCGTCGACCGGCCCGCCACCGAGGACGTGCAGCCCGTCCCGGATCTGCACGTCCTTGATCTCGCACAGATAGCCGTCAATGTGCATGACGAACTCGTCGAACGCCTCGTCGTCCGGCTGCTCGTCGACATGCAGATCGTGGTGGAGCTCGGCCGCCTTGACCAGCGTCCAGATCTGGGCGCGCACGGCCGGGGCCTTGGTCGGGTCGAGGTCGGAGACGAGCGCGTACTCGTCGAGCAGCTGCTCCAGCTTGGCCAGGTCCCCGTAGGTGTCGGCCCGTGCCATCGGCGGCACCAGGTGGTCGACGACGGTGGCGTGCCCGCGCCGCTTGGCCTGGGTGCCCTCGCCGGGGTCGTTGACGATGAACGGGTAGATCAGGGGGAGTTCACCGAGCACCGCGTCCGGCGCGCAACTCCCGCTGAGCCCCAGCCCCTTGCCCGGCAGCCACTCCATCGTGCCGTGCTTGCCCATGTGGACGACCGCGTCGGCGCCGAAGCTGTTCTCCAGCCACCGGTAGGCCGCCATGTAGTGGTGCGACGGCGGCATGTCCGGGTCGTGGTAGATCGCGATCGGGTTCTCCCCGAAGCCGCGCGGCGGCTGGATCATCACGACGACGTTCCCGAACTGGAGGGAGGCCAGCACGATGTCGTCCCCGTCGACGTACAGCGAACCGGGCGGCTCCCCCCACGCCTCCAGCATCGCCTCCCGCAACGACGGGTCCAGCCGGTCGAACCACACCCGGTAGTCGGCGAGCGGCACCCGCGCGGGCGCCGCGGCCAACTGGTCCTCCGTGAGCCACTCGACGTCGTGGCCGCCGGCCTCGATGAGCCGGTGGATGAGCTCGTCCCCGTTGTCGGGGTACCCCTCCACGACGTACCCGGCGTCCCGGAGCGCGTCCAGCACCCGTACCGCCGAGGCGGGCGTGTCGAGTCCGACCGCGTTGCCCACCCGGGAGTGCTTGGTCGGATAGGCGGTGAAGACCAGCGCGAGCTTCTTCTCGGCGTTCGGCTTGTGCCGCAACTTGGCGTGCCGCACGGCGATCCCGGCCACCCGCGCGGCCCGCTCCGGGTCGGCCACGTACACCGGGACGTCGTCGGGGCCCTGCTCCTTGAAGGAGAACGGCACGGTGATCAGGCGCCCGTCGAACTCCGGGATCGCGACCTGCATGGCCGCGTCCATGGGGGACAGGGCCGCGTCGGACTCGTCCCAGGCCGCCCTGGACGTCGTCAGGCAGAGCCCTTGCAGCACGGGCACGTCGAGGTCGGCCAGCGCCCCGATGTCCCAGGCCTCCTCGTCCCCGCCCGCCGAGGCCTGCGAGGCGTGGGTGCCGCCGGCGGCGAGGACGGTGGTCACCAGAGCGTCGGCCGAGTCGAGGACCATGAAGAGATCGAGGTCCGCCCCCCGCAGCGAACTGCAGAACACGGGAAGGGCGTTGGCGCCCGCCGCCTCGATCGCATCGCACAAGGTGTCCACGAAGGCGGTGTTGCCGCTGAGTTCATGAGCCCGGTAGAAGAGCACCCCGACGGTCGGACGGTCCGCGTCGATCGGACGGTCGCCGTGGATGCCCCACTCGGGCATCTTCTGCGGCTCGACGAACCCCTCACCCGTCAGCAGCACGGTGTCGGAGAGGAACCGCGCGAGTTCGGTGAGGTTCCCGGGCCCGCCCTCGACGAGATACCGCAGCGCCTCCGCCACGACACCGGCCGGCACCGACGACTCGGCCATCAACTCGGCGTCCGGTACCGACTCCCCGCCCAGCAGCACGGTCGGGATCCCGGACGCCTTCAGCGCGGCCAGCCCGTCCTCCCAGGCCCGCTTGCCGCCCAGCAGCCGGACGACGGCGATGTCCGCCCCGTCGAGGAGCGCGGGCAGCTCGCCCTCGACATCCACGCGGGTCGGGTTGCCGATCCGGTAGGAGGCACCCGTGGCGGCCCGGGCCGCCAACAGGTCCGTGTCGGCGGTCGACAACAACAACACTGTGCTCATGCGGGCGCTCCCGGTGGAATGAAAGGCAGTCCTTGCGGCGCGCCGGACTCGATGAGCCGCCACAGCGCGTCCGTGTCCGCGTGCTGTTCGATCAGGTCGCCGAGCCGGTCGAGCTGCTCCTCGCGCAGCCCGGCGAACGAGGTGTCGGGGGCCGGTACGAACCGGCGGCCCGCGGCGGCCGCCACCTCCCGCAGGAAGGCCCGCCGGAAGCCGTCCGACTCCAGCGAGCCGTGCCAGTGCGTGCCCCAGGTCTGGCCGACGCGACAGCCGTCCAGGAAGGGCACACCGCCGCCGACCTCGGCGACCCCGTGATGGATCTCGTAGCCCTCGACCCGCTCGCCGAGAGCTTCCCCCACCGGCCGGGTGAGGGTCTTCTCCCGCGCGAAGCGCACCCGCACGGGCAGCACGCCGAGGCCGTCGACCGCGCCGACGCGCGATTCGACCTCGTCCTCGATGTGCTCGCCGAGGATCTGGAAGCCGCCGCAGATGCCGAGGACGGGCCGCCCCTCGGCGACCCGGCGCCTCAGGGCGTCGGCGAGCCCCCGTTCGTGCAGCCACTCCAGGGCGCGGACGGTCCCGCGGGTCCCCGGAATGACGACGAGGTCGGCGTCGGCCAGTTCCTCGGGCCGGTCGACGAACCGCACCACGACACCCGGTTCGGCGGCCAGGGCGTCGACGTCCGTGAAGTTGGACATCAGCGGGATCGCGCAGACGGCGACCCGCAGCACGTCCTCGCCCACCGGCGGGCTCACCGTGGACTCCCGGACCGTCCCGCGCAGCGAGACCCGAAGTCCGTCCTCCTCGTCGATGCCGAGGCCGTGCCGGAAGGGCAGGACGCCGTAGGTGTGCCGTCCGGTCAGCCCGTGGAGCATGTCAAGGCCCGGCTCCAGCAGCGAGACGTCCCCCCGGAACTTGTTGACGAGGAACCCGGCGACCAGCTTCTGGTCCTGCTCCGAGAGCAGCGCGACGGTGCCGAAGAAGGAGGCGAAGACGCCCCCGCGGTCGATGTCCCCCACGACCAGCACGGGCAGCCCGGCGTTGCGGGCGATCCCCATGTTGACGATGTCGGTCCGCCGGAGGTTGATCTCGGCCGGGCTCCCGGCCCCCTCACAGATCACCGCGTCATACGTGCCCCGCAACTCGGCGAGACAGTCGAGCACGGTCCCCAGGAGCTGCTGCTGCCGCCCCCCGTGGTATCCGCGGGCGCTCAGCTCACCGACCGGCTTCCCGAGCAGCACGACCTGACTGCTCTGTTCGCCACCGGGCTTGAGCAGCACGGGATTCATCAGCGCGGTCGGCTCGATCCGGCAGGCCTGCGCCTGCATGGCCTGGGCCCGCCCGATCTCGGCGCCCTCGCGCGTGACGAACGAGTTGAGCGACATGTTCTGCGCCTTGAACGGCGCGACCTTCACCCCCTGCCGCACCAGCCACCGGCAGATCCCGGCCGTGACGACGCTCTTGCCGGCGTCGGAGGTGGTACCGGCGACGAGAAGCCCTCCGCCACTCATGCGCTGCGCCCCTTCAGCAAGGCCCGCGCGGCGACACCGGCGCCGAGCGCGAGCAGTCCGACGCGCCGCGACAGCCGTGCGGCGCGCTCGATGTCGTACGGGGCGACGGCCCGCCCTCCCCGGTGCAGCACCGGCCGGTGCTCGACCCGCCCGGCGTACGACAGGGTCCCCCCGAGCCGCACCCCCAGTGCCCCCGCGAACGAGGCTTCCACGGGCCCGGCGTTGGGACTCGGATGCCGGTGGGCGTCCTCGCGCCAGGCCCGCACGGCACCCCGGGGATCGTCTCCGGCGAGGGTGGCGAGTACGGCGGTCAGCCGCGCCCCCGGCCACCCGGCGAGGTCGTCCAGCCGGGCCGACGCCCACCCGAAACGCCGGTACCGGAACGACTTGTGGCCCACCATGGCGTCCAGCGTGTTCACGGCCCGGAATCCCAGCAGCCCCGGCACCCCGCCGACGGCACCCCACACCAGGGCACCCACGACGGCGTCGGAGGTGTTCTCGGCGACGGACTCCACGACCGCGCGGGCGATCCCGTCGGCGTCCAGGGCCTGCGGGTCGCGCCCGCACAGATGGGGCAGCCGGGCCCGGGCCGCCTCGACGTCCCCGGCCTCCAGCGCCCGTCCGATGGACCGGGCCTCGCGCACCAGCGAAGTCCCGCCCACCACGGCCCAGGTGGCGGCGCCGGTGAGGGCGACGGAGGCGGTACGGGAGGGACGTACGACATGCTCCGCGGCGGCGCCGAGCGCCACCGCGGTCCCCACGCACACGGCGGTGTGCAGCGCGCCCCACCCCCGGTGGTCCCGCCACAGCACCCGCTCCACGGCCCCGGCGGCCCGCCCGAACGCGGCGACCGGGTGCCCGCGGCGCGGGTCACCGAGCAGGAGGTCACCGATCAGACCGGCGGCGGCGCCGTACGCGAAAACGCGATCGGCACGCATCGGGTCAGCCGATCGCGGGGTCGTTCAGATGCCTGGTGGTACTACTGGTCGATCGGCAGGCGAGCATCGCGTCATGTCCTCACTCAGGGTGTCCACGCCCTGGTTCGACGAGTCCGGCGGTGAGAGTTCCTGGCTCCCGGGGGTGTCTACCCCGGTGACAGTGGCGGGACCGCGCCGGATTCGCACCGGCTTCCTCTCCTGCCGCCGTATATGGCTCCGGCAGTCCACCACGGGCCTTCGAGACCCGTCAACTTGCTGTTGACCTGCGGCGGGGGAGTGTGCAGAACCCCACACCGCCGGTCGCACAAGACGGCCGGGCGGGCACGGAACCGTGAGTTCCGTGCCCGCCCGGCCGTCGAGTGACGGGAGTGCCGTCAGGCCACGATCAGATAGATCCCGTACGCCACCGCCGCCGCGCACGCCGCGAAGCAGGCGTAGGCGCCGGTGACCGCGAGCGCGGCCGACCCGCCCTGGGCCGTGGCCCGCTCCTGGCGGGACAGACCCATGATGCCGAGGGTGAACAGGGCCACCAGGCCCACGGTGACGACGAGGCTGACGCCGAAGACGGAGCCGAGTGCTTCCCAGTCGATCTGCATGGTGAGGCTTCCTTAGGACTGCGGGGCTCAGACGGCGGCCGGCGGCGAGGCCGGTTCCGTCGTGACGGGCGGGGCCGGGATCGTGGCGGTGAGGTCCTCGGTCACGGTGCCCGCGGGCGGCGGGGTCACGGCGGCGATCGCCTGGGTCACCACACCGGCCGGCTCGTCGGTCTCGTTGACGTTCGACGCGTCCACGACCTCGCGCCGCGAGATCTTCCAGATCGCCGCGCTGGAGGCGACGAGGAAGACCGCCACGACCGCCGTACCCCAGTCACCGAGGTCGGTGACCGACTCGGCCAGCGCGCCGACCAGGGCCGCCGCCGGGAGCGTCAGCCCCCAGGCCACGAACATCCGGGTGGCCGTGGACCACCGCACGACCCCGCCCTTGCGGCCGAGGCCCGCGCCCATCACCGAACCGGAGACGGAGTGCGTGGTGGAGAGGGAGAAACCGAGGTGGGAGGAGGCCAGGATGACCGTGGCCGCGCTGGTCTGGGCGGCGAAGCCCTGCTGCGGCTGGAGGTCGGTCAGGCCCTTGCCCATGGTGCGGATGATGCGCCAGCCGCCGAGGTAGGTGCCGAGCGCGATGGCCAGCCCCGCGGAGAGGATGACCCAGGTGGGCGGGTCCGAGTCGGGCGCGACGGCGCCGCCGGCGACCAGGGCGAGGGTGATGATGCCCATCGTCTTCTGCGCGTCGTTGGTGCCGTGAGCCAGCGAGACGAGACCGGCCGAGGCGATCTGCCCGGTGCGGTAGCCCTTCGCGGCGGCCTTGCCGTCGGCCTTCTTCCCCAGCGAGTAGGAGAGCCGGGTGGCCAGCATCGCGGCGATGCCCGCGACGATCGGCGCCGCGATCGCCGGGATCAGGACCTTGGTGACGAGCGCGTCGCCGTGGACCGCGCCGAAGCCGGCCGAGGCGATGGTGGCGCCGATCAGACCGCCCATGAGGGCGTGCGAGGAACTGGAGGGCAGCCCCACCAGCCAGGTCAGGAGGTTCCAGAGGATCGCACCGACCAGGGCGGCGAAGATGACCTCGGGACGGATGCCGGTCTCGTCGACGAGACCCTTGGAGATCGTGTTGGCGACCTCCACGGAGAGGAAGGCGCCCACAAGGTTCAGCACGGCGGACATCGCCACCGCGACCTTGGGCTTGAGCGCACCGGTCGAGATGGTGGTGGCCATCGCGTTGGCGGTGTCGTGAAAACCGTTCGTGAAATCGAACGCGAGTGCGGTTACCACCACAATCGCGAGGATCAGCGAGAAGTTTTCCATTTACCCAGGCAATCGTTCGAGGTCATTGGCAGGTTGAAGGTAAGTAACCTGGATGAACGGAAGGTGAACTGAGTCGGGCCGCACGGTGACCGGAGTCTCCGGCTATGGCTTTGCCGAACCCCGCGGTCCCCGTACGACCCGTGCGCCCCACGGCTACGACCCGGCGGCGAACCTCTTCAGCTGCCGCGCCGACCCGTTGAAGAGATTCTGGTCACCCGGCAGGCTGCCGCTGTTGTCGTACTGCCAGATGGTCCAGGACGACCACCCGCCGGGCAGCGCTCCCGTGCCCGCGGAGTCGTAGCGGGCCACCCACAGCGCGTGCTCGGAGGCGAAGGCGCCGCTGCCGCCCGTGCAGGCGTTCCACCAGTGGGCGGTCGTGTAGATCACCGGGCGGCGGCCCGTGAGCCGCTTGACCTCGTCGCTGAACGACGCGATCCAGCCGACCATCCGCGCCCGGCCCATGCCGTAGCACTTGTGCCGCCTGTCGTACGGGTTGTACTCGATGTCGAGCGCGGGCGGCAGTGTCCAGCCGTCCGCCGACCAGGCGCCGCCGTTGCGTACGAAGTACGCCGCCTGCGCCCTCCCGGACGACCTGTCCGGCAGCGCGAAGTGGTACGCCCCGCGGATGATGCCCGCCTCACGCGCCCCGCCGTACTGCTGCCCGAAGTGCGGATTGCGGTAGTCGGTCGACTCGGTCGCCTTGACGTAGACGAACCTGGCGCCCTTGGCCCTGGCGCGCTGCCAGTCGACATCCTTCTGGTGCGAGGAGACGTCGTGCCCCCTGGGCAGGCTCCCCGCCGAGCCCGGCGTCCCGGCGAGCGCCACACCCCCCACGGCGAGCAGGACCGCGGACAGAGCCAGGATGCGGGTCCGGTGCGCCATGTGTCCCCCCGGAATGGCGTCGGTGATGACGTCGTGCAGAAGAAAGCCCAGAGGCTACTGGAAGATCACCGAATTGCGGGCGATCTCCGGCCAAGCAGCACAAGAGGGGCGAAGTCCCGTCCCGCGACGGCCCGGCGCCCCGGCTGGCAGGATCGCGGCATGGCTGAGCAGCGGCAGGAACCACAAGAGGTACGGGGTGCCGGCGGCGGCACGAGGAAGGCGCGGGCCGAGGAGGCCGACGCGTGGGCCGAGTTGGTCGACACGGCCCGCCGGACGGTCACCGAGGGACTGGTCGTCGGCACCTCCGGCAACGTCTCGGTACGGGTCGGGGACACGGTCCTGGTCACCCCCTCGGGCGTCCCCTACGACCGCCTCACGCCGGACGACGTGACGGGGGTCGACCTGCGGGGCCGCCAGGTGCTGGGCACCCTCGTGCCGACGAGCGAACTTCCCATGCACCTGGCGGTCTACGGCAGCACCGACGCCCGCGCCGTCGTCCACACCCACGCGGTGCACGCCACGGCCGTCTCCACGCTCGTTCCCGAACTCCCGGCGATCCACTACATGACCAGCGCCCTCGGCGGCCCCGTCCGGGTCGCCCCCTACGCCACCTACGGCACCGACGAGTTGGCCGAGAACATGCTCCACGCCCTCGCCGGCCGCTCCGCCTGCCTCCTCCAGAACCACGGCACGATCACCTACGGCGACACCCTCGCCCAGGCCTACGACCGCACGGCCCAGCTGGAGTGGATGTGCCACCTGTGGCTCACGGCCCGAGCGGTCCCGAACCTGACCCCCACGCTGCTGACGGAGACCCAGCTGGCAGAGGTGACGGAACGGTTGCGGGGGTACGGGCAGCGGGCCTAGGGGGTGCCGGGTTCGGTGGTTGGGCGGGTGCCTAGGGGGGTGCCGGCTCGGGTTGTCGAGCGACTGCGGGTCCGTCGTGGCTGGTCGCGCAGTTCCCCGCGCCCCTGAGGAGTTGCAGTCACCCAAGCCACGACGGACCGTTTGCCACCTCGCCGCGCCGTGACGGCGCGCCACGATGGGCCGTCAGTCGCGTACGGCGGGCAGGGGACGGGGTGGGGGGTGTCCGCCCGCAGCGGCCGGCGTCCGTTGCCGAGGACAGTTGAAGGGGCCGAGCCGCCGGACCGAGGACGGATACCCCCCACCCCGGCACCGACCCACCCACCGGACCGCATGCGCTACACGAGCCCCCAGAGACCGCAACGGGCCGCCGCAGGCATCTCAGGGGCGCGGGGAACTGCGCAAAACGCCCGCCCCCACCAAGCCGCACCCCGCCCCACCAAGCCGCACCCCGCCCCGTCCACTGGCCCCAACCCCCATCCCCCGCGACACTAAAAACGTGCGCACTGTCAAAGCGACGGCCGCCGCCGTCACCGCAGCCCTGGCCGCCGGCGCAGCCGGAATCGTCGCCGGGAGGATCGCCAGCGACGCCGGACTGAAGCCACACCCGGGCGGCCCGCTGCCCGGCGAACCCCGGCTCACCGTCCACTCCACCGCCGCCGGCCGCATCACCCTGACCCGCGACCTCGCCGCCCTGCGCCCCGGCACCTACGGCCTCGCCGGAGACACCACCCACGCCGTCGTCGGGCCCGTCCTCACCGCGGAACCGCACTCCGCCGACACCGTCGTCCGCCGCCTGGAGCGGGTCACCCACGGCACCCTGGCCCCCGGCGACAAGGTGTGGCTCACCCCGAACACGTACGTCGGCGACCCGAAGTCGGCCCTCGGCCTCGACCACACCGACGTCGACATCCCGGGCGAACTCGGCGCCCTGCCCGCATGGTTCGTCCCCGGCGTGCGGGAGACCTGGGTCATCGCGGTCCACGGCCTCGGCACGACCCGCGAACACACCCTCAACGTCCTGGAGTTCCTGCACCGCCACCGCTTCCCCGTCCTCGCCGTCACCCACCGCGGCGACGCCGGCGCCCCCCGCCCGGCGGACGGCCTGAACCACTTCGGCGAGACCGAGTGGCGCGACCTGGACGCCGCCATGCGCTACGCCGTCAGCCACGGCGCCCGCCAACTCGTGCTGCACGGCTGGTCCACCGGCGCCACCATGGCCCTGCGCGCCGCCGCCCACTCGGGTCTGCGCAACCGGGTCAGGGGGCTCGTCCTGGACTCCCCGGTGCTCAGCTGGGAACTGACCCTGCGTGCCCTCGCCGCGGCCCGCCACACCCCCGGCGTCCTCCTCCCGCTCGCGGTGCGCGCCGCCCAGGGCCGCACCGGCCTGCCCAGCGACCACTCCGGTCTGTACGCCGACCGCACCGTCCCCTATGACCGCACCGTCCCCTACGCCGACCACGCGGACCGCCCCGACGACAGGGGCCCCGACGGCCCCCCGCCGCCGACCCTGCTCATCCACGGTCCGGACGACACGCTCGCCCCCTGGGACCTCTCCCGGCGTCTCGCCGGCGCCCACCCCGACCGGATCGCCCTCCACACGGTCCGCCAGGCGCCCCACGCGGCGATGTGGAACGCCGACCCGAGCGCCTACGAGGAGGCTCTGCGCCGTTTCCTCACCCCCCTGATGTGATCTCCCGCGCCCCCGGCCGTGCAGCTTCCGTTTAAGTCCGTACCAGTGGCCTGATCTCGGCGTATGCCCTTCGGTTCGACCCCTGCGCCGGCTCCGCCCGGCGCCCGCGGTGACATTCCGTTTGGGTTTTCGGACCGTCAACCGGAAGACTGCACCCGTGACGTCCCGTATCCCGCGCGACTCCAGGCTTCGACTCGTCCGCCCGCGACCCCTGGCCGCCGCCCCCACAGCTGTGAACCAACGGCGCCCACGCCGCCCCGCGCCCCGCCCCCCGGAGGGCACACCGGCCCCCGCGGAACTGGCCAGAATGGCGCGCAGGGGCCTTGCCGACGCGGCCCGTGTCGCGCACTGGGCCGACGGCGCCCTGGGCCCCGGCAGGGACGGCGCGGGTTCCGACGGCCTCGGCACCCTCTCCGACGAGACCGCCGCCCGCGCGGCCGGGGACCTCGGCCTGACCCCGGCTCAGGTCCGCGCCGACTGGGACACCGCCCGCCTCGCCGGCCTGGTCGAGGTGCACGGCGGCAACGCCCGCCCGGGCTGGCGGCTGCGCGCCTGGGACCGCGACGACAGCGCCGTACTGCGCGGCTGGGTCGCCCTGTTCGACGCCTGGTCGCTCGCCTACCCGGAACCCGCCGACCGCGAGCCCGCCGCCGTCGCCGAGGTCGTCTCGGCCATGCCGCAGGTGCTGTCCTTCCTCCAGCTGTCCGCCGGGCCCGTCCCCGTCGAACAGCTCCTGGACCTCCTGGAGCAGCGCGTCACCGAACTGCGCACCGAGCGCTGCGAGATCCCCTACGGCCCGCAGCCGGAGCCCGTGGAGGTGCCCGAGACGGCCGACGCCCCCCTCGCCCCCCTCCTCGACTGGGCCCTGCGCGCCCTCGCCTCCGTCGGCGCGCTGACCTACGGCGACGGCCAGGCCACCCTCACCCCGCTCGGGAACTGGGCGGTGTGGGTCAAGCTGGAGCAGATCTGCGTCGCCGCCCAGAGCCCCGCCGGCAACATCGAGGTCGCCGCCGAGGAGATGCTGCGCGGCTGTGCCCAGCTCCGCCCCAACGCCGCTCGCGCCGAGTACCGCGCCTGGCTCGCCGCCCGCCCCGTCGGCAGTGCCGTCACCGAACTGCTCGGTGCCGCCCGCGGCGACGACGCCCTGCTGCGCGGCCTCGCCTTCGAGGCGCTGCGGGTGGTCGGCGCCCCCGCCGAGCCCGACGTCCGCTCGGTGGCCGACGACCCCACCCTGCGGCCGTACGCCCTGCTGTGGCTGGCCGAGCACGACGGGATCGACCCGGAGGACGCCCACGAGGTGCTCACCCGGGAGGAGGCCACCTGGCTGTGGGTCGACACGGCTGCCGCCGTCGCGGACCATGGCGAGGCGCCCATGCTGGTGCGGCACCTGGAGTCCGCCTTGCAGCCGACCGTCCCCCAACTGCTCGACGAGGTACGGGCCGTGGGCCACCCGCGCACCGTGCAGGTCCTGGTGGCCCTCGCCGCCGCCCACCCGGACCCGGCCCTCGCCAAGGCCGTCCGCCGCGCCGCCTTCCAGGTGCACACCGGCGGCTGAGTCAGGGACGGGTCTGCGGCGCGTACGTCCCGAAGCTCCACACATTGCCCTCGGCGTCCCGGGCCATGTAGTCCCGGGAGCCGTAGTCCTGGTCCGTCGGGGGCATCAGGATCTCCGCGCCGTGCTCCACGGCGCGGCGGTGATGCGCGTCGACGTCGTCCACGACGACGTACACCCCGGCCGGGCCCGCGTCCTTCATCAGCTTGTCGTAGGCGCTGCCGGTGCCCTTGGAGCCCAGCATCACCACGCCGTCGCCCTGCACGAGCTCGGCGTGCGCCACCAGGCCGTCCTCGCCCTCGTACACCGCGAGCTCGGTGAAGCCGAAGGCCTCCGTGAGCTGCTTGATCGCCGCCTTCGCGTCCGCGTACAGCAGTGCCGGGCAGATGCTCGGACGTCCACCGCCGGTCCCCGTCATGCCGATCACTCCCTTGTGACCAAAAAGCCGGACATCGATCCGTGGACCAGTCTCGCAGCGACCACTGACAGCCGCCCTCGCACCGGATCCCGGCCGTCACCGGAACGTGTCGCACCGCTCCATCTCGCCGCTCCGGTACCCCTCCCGGAACCACTGCTGCCGCTGCTCGGCGGATCCGTGCGTCCACGACTCCGGGGTCACCCGCCCCTGGAAGCGCTCCTGGATCCGGTCGTCGCCCACGGCCGCCGCCGCGTCCAGGCCGTCGGCGATGTCCGCGTCGGTGAGGCTGGTGATGAGCGGCCGGCCCGTCGACTCGTCCTTCGTCGTGGTCGCGTGGCGGGCCCACACCCCGGCGTAGCAGTCCGCCTGGAGCTCCACCCGCACACCGTTGCTGTCGGCGCCCGTGCGGCCGTCCTGCGACCGGCTCAGCGTGCCCGTCAGATCCTGCACATGGTGCCCGTACTCGTGTGCCAGCACGTACGCCTGCGCGAACGGCCCGCCGCTCGCCCCGAACTTCGAGCGCAACTCGTCGAAGAACCCGAGATCGAGATAGACTTTCCGGTCGCCCGGGCAGTAGAACGGCCCGACCGCCGAGGTCGCCGACCCGCACGCGGTGCCGACCCGCTCGGCGAAGAAGACCGTGGGGGAACGGGTGTACGTGCCGCCGCGCCGCTCGAACTCCTGGTCCCAGTAGTCCTGGACGCTGTTGACGACCGCCACCGTCCGGCAGTCCTCGCGCGTGTTCGCGTCCTGCCCGGTGCGGCAGCTCCGCTCGACCTCGGCGAGGCCGGACGCCGTGGCCGCGGGCTGCCCGCCGCCGTCGGTGAGCCCGAGCTGGTCGGGGCCGACGCCGAAGAAGAGGCCGAGAAGCAGGACGATCAGCCCGCCGATGCCACCGCCGATGGTCGCCATCCCGCCCGGGACGCCACCACCACGCGCGTCCTGCACCTCGGAGGTGTCCAGACTGGCGTCGTCGTCGAACTGCATGGACACCGTCCTCCGCGCTCACCGGCCCCCGCAGGGCATCCTCGCCCGGCGGCCCCTCGCCGGCCTCGGGCACGCGTCCGAACGAGGGACGGCGACGGGACCGACCGGATACCCGGAGGGAGACCCACCGAACACCCGGACCCAGAAAAAGTGCTTGCACGCCCCCGTTAGACTTGGCCCATGGCCATTCTCCTCGCGCACTAGACGGCGGGAACGTCCTCAGCCGCCCACCCGCCAATCCCACATCCGCCCTGGAGTCTGTCCGTGATCTCCGCCTCCGGTATCGAGCTGCGCGCCGGCGCCCGAGTCCTCATCGAGTCCGCCACCTTCCGGGTCGCCAAGGGCGACCGCATCGGCCTGGTCGGCCGCAACGGCGCGGGGAAGACCACCCTCACCAAGTGCCTGGCCGGTGAGGGCATCCCCGCCGCCGGCCAGATCACCCGCTCCGGCGAGGTCGGCTACCTCCCCCAGGACCCCCGCACCGGCGACCTCGACGTGCTCGCCCGCGACCGCATCCTCTCCGCGCGCGGCCTGGACGTCCTGCTGAAGAAGATGCGCGACAACGAACAGCGCATCGCCAACGGCCAGGGCGCCACCCGGGAGAAGGCGCTGCGCCAGTACGAGCGCCAGGAGACGGAGTTCCTCACCAAGGGCGGGTACGCCGCCGAGGCCGAGGCCGCCACCATCGCCGCCGCGCTGAACCTCCCGGACCGGGTGCTCGGCCAGCCGCTGCACACCCTCTCCGGCGGTCAGCGCCGCCGTATCGAACTGGCCCGGATCCTGTTCTCGGACGCCGACACCCTGCTCCTCGACGAGCCGACGAACCACCTCGACGCCGACTCGATCGTCTGGCTGCGCGACTACCTCAAGACCTACCGCGGCGGCTTCATCGTGATCTCCCACGACGTCGACCTGGTCGAGACGGTCGTCAACAAGGTGTTCTACCTGGACGCCAACCGCGCCCAGATCGACGTCTACAACATGGGCTGGAAGCTCTACCAGCAGCAGCGCGAGGCGGACGAGAAGCGCAGGAAGCGCGAGCGGCAGAACGCCGAGAAGAAGGCCGCCGCCCTGCACTCGCAGGCCGACAAGATGCGCGCCAAGGCCACCAAGACCGTCGCCGCGCAGAACATGGCCAGGCGCGCCGACAAGCTCCTGTCCGGCCTGGAGGCGGTGCGCCAGCAGGACAAGGTCGCCAAGCTGCGCTTCCCCGAGCCCGCGCCCTGCGGCAAGACCCCGCTGATGGCGGAGGGCCTGTCGAAGTCGTACGGCTCGCTGGAGATCTTCACCGACGTCGACCTGGCCATCGACAAGGGCTCCCGGGTGGTCATCCTGGGCCTCAACGGCGCGGGCAAGACGACCCTGCTGCGCCTGCTCGCCGGGACCGAGCAGCCGGACACCGGCGCGGTGGTGCCCGGCCACGGACTCAAGCTCGGCTACTACGCCCAGGAGCACGAGACCCTCGACCCGGAGCGCACGGTCCTGGAGAACATGCGCTCGGCGGCCCCCGACCTCG
Source organism: Streptomyces sp. SAI-135 (assembly GCF_029893805.1). Classification (NCBI taxonomy): domain Bacteria; kingdom Bacillati; phylum Actinomycetota; class Actinomycetes; order Kitasatosporales; family Streptomycetaceae; genus Streptomyces; species Streptomyces sp. SAI-135. The sequence goes on along the minus strand of NZ_JARXYP010000002.1, from coordinate 2,315,187 downwards.
ACCTCGTCGAGGTGCGCAAGACGCTCGGCTCCTTCCTGTTCTCCGGCGACGACGTCGACAAGCCGGCCGGGGTCCTCTCCGGCGGTGAGAAGACCCGCCTTGCCCTCGCCACCCTGGTGGTCTCCTCGGCGAACGTCCTGCTCCTCGACGAGCCCACCAACAACCTCGACCCGGCCAGCCGTGAGGAGATCCTCGGCGCGCTGCGCACCTACAAGGGCGCGGTCGTGCTGGTCACCCACGACGAGGGCGCCGTCGAGGCGCTCCAGCCGGAGCGGATCATCCTGCTGCCCGACGGCGTCGAGGACCTGTGGGGCGCGGACTACGCGGACCTCGTCGCCCTCGCCTGACCGTCACCGCCGCTTGATCGAATGCGTGATCAACGGCGTATGGATCATTCGGCCCACCGGTGATCCATCATCTGTGTGAGATCTCCTCGTACCGAGGTGTGTCCTACATCGATTTCACGGCCGAGTCCTTTATCGCCAAGGGCTCGGCCGTCGCGCGTCTCTGACCTGGCACTTCACAAAGGAACCCGTTCGGCGGTACGAACGCGCCCTGATGGAATCACAGATTCCGTATGTGGGGACTCGCTCCTGTCGTCAAAACCATGTCTCACCGACCTTGCCGAATGGGTGGCCATGAACGCCCGGAGGGGTGATCATGAGAGAACCAGAGCGCACTTCCCATGAGGAGGCACGGGTGGCCGAGACTCTGAAGAAGGGCAGCCGGGTGACCGGCGCCGCGCGCGACAAGCTCGCGGCAGACCTGAAGAAGAAGTACGACTCCGGTGCGAGCATTCGGGCACTGGCCGAGGAAACCGGCCGCTCGTATGGCTTCGTACACCGGATGCTCAGCGAATCGGGCGTCACGCTTCGTGGGCGTGGCGGAGCGACGCGGGGCAAGAAGGCCGCATCGTCCTGATCCGGGCGGCCCATCGGCTTCGATGGTGACCACCCGGTCGGTCGGACGACCGACCGGGTGGTTACTGTGCAGTCACTTAGCTGTGCCGTCCCGCGGCACGGAGGATGACCGCACTCATCGGAGGCGCCCCATGGCGACGTCCGGCCAGGATGGCCAGGAACTCGTTCCCCTGCTCGACAAGGACGGCGTACGGCTCACCGTCGAGGACACCCTCGCCACGGTGACGCTGACCAACCCCGCCAAGCGCAACGCCCAGAGCCCGGCTCTGTGGCGGGCGCTCGCCGAGGCGGGCCGGCTGGTGCCGGGCTCCGTCCGGGTCGTCGTGCTGCGCGGTGAGGGCAAGTCCTTCTCCGCCGGGCTCGACCGGCAGATGTTCACGCCCGAGGGGATCGAGGGCGAGCCGTCGTTCGTCGACCTCGCCCGCAGTGGTGACGCCGAACTCGACGCCGCCATCGCCGAGTTCCAGGAGGGCTTCACCTGGTGGCGGCGCAGTGACGTCGTGTCCATCGCCGCCGTGCAGGGGCATGCCATCGGAGCGGGCTTCCAGCTGGCCCTCGCCTGTGACCTGCGGGTCGTCGCCGACGACGTGCAGTTCGCCATGCGCGAGACCAGCCTCGGCCTGGTTCCCGACCTCACCGGCACCCACCCCCTGGTGGGCCTCGTCGGATACGCCCGGGCGCTGGAGATCTGCGCCACCGGGCGCTTCGTCCTGGCCGAGGAGGCCGTGAGCACCGGCCTCGCCAACATCGCCGTGCCCCTGGACCAGCTCGACGCAGCCGTGCGGGACCTCGCGGCCGCGCTCCTGTCCGCCCCCCGCGACGCGGTCATCGAGACCAAGGCGCTGCTGCGCGGCGCCCAGGACCGCACCTACGACGAGCAGCGCGGCGCCGAGCGCGCGGCCCAGGCCCGCCGGCTGCGGGACCTCGCCGGAGTGGGCGACTGACGCACCAACTAACGCACCACGGCCGTCACCAGCACGGCCACCGTCGGGGTGTCCGGCAGCGCCGCTCCCACGGCGGCGCGGACCTCCCGGGCCACGTCCAGGGCCCGGCGGTCCGCGCCCACCGCCAGTTCGACGCGGACATGGCGGCGGGGCAGCGAGCTGTCCCCGGTCTCGCGGTCCCCGAGGTGCACCGGCCGCCCCAGCACCCCGGTCAGCCGGTCCACCCCGGGCACCGCGAGCGCGGCGAGCCCCGCGCGGGTCTCGTCTCCCGGGCCCGTCTCGGCGGGACGCGGCGGCTCGGACGCCCGTACGGCGGAACGCTCCGTGTCCTCCTCCAGCAGGGCCGTCACCTTCAGATCCACCTCGTCGAGCTCCAGCCCGAGTCGCCCGGCCGCGGCCCCGGCGAGCACCGTGCGCAAGCGCTCCGCCGTCACCGGCAACGGCTCCGCGGGCGTGGCCTCGAACTCCGCCGCCAGCCGCAGCGGGCCGGCCGGCAGTGCGCTCGGCGGCGGCGGCACGGCGGGCTCGGCCGCGTCCTCCGGGCGGGCGAGCCCGAGGCGCCCCGCGCCCAGCCGTACACCCGGAAGGTTCCCGACGGCGGCTCGCAGCACCCCGAGGGCCGCCTCCTCGGAGATCCACGCGCCGTCGCGCGGCCCGCCCAGGGGCAGCAGTCTGCCCAGCCCCAGCTGATGACGCACCGTCCGTGCCCACTGCTCCGCCGTCATTCCTCCAGCCTGCCGCATCTCCGGCGCGCGATCGCGCCACCGCGCTTACGGTGGTCGAAGGAGGACGACCGAAAGGGGTGACGACGATGACCGACATGACGCAGAGCACCGAGGTGGAGCCGCAGATGCGGAAGACCACCAAGCGCGGCGGCGGCGACCCGGCGACCCGTGGGCGCACCACCATCGCCGACGGGGTCGTGGAGAAGATCGCCGGACTCGCGGCACGGGACGTCCTCGGCGTCCACGCCATGGGCAGCGGGCTCAGCCGCACCTTCGGGGCCGTGCGCGACCGCGTGCCCGGCGGCTCGAAGTCCGTCACCCGCGGGGTCAAGGCCGAGGTCGGCGAGGTGCAGACCGCCCTCGACCTGGAGATCGTCGTCGACTACGGCGTCTCGATCGCGGATGTGGCCAAGGCCGTACGGGAGAACGTGGTGAGCGCCGTGGAGCGCATGACCGGACTCGAGGTCGTCGAGGTCAACATCGCGGTGAGCGACGTGAAGCTGCCCGACGAGGAGGACGAGGAACCGGAGCCCCGGATCCAGTAGCCCGCCCACAGCGTGAGGGACCTTGAGGGAGCGCACGATGAGCATGGCCGTGGTCGGCTTGATCGCCGGCATGGCGCTGGGCTTCGCCGGGTACTTCGGCGGGTTCGGGGCCTTCCTGCTGGTGGCGGCGCTGGGCGCCATCGGCTTTGTCGTCGGCCGGTTCCTGGAGGGGGACCTGGACTTCGGCGACTTCTTCCGCACCCGTGACGACCGGCGTGACCGACGGGGATGACCGCCGTGAGCAGTGAGGCCGGCGAGACGGACGGCACTCGCAGACCCCTGGCCGCCACCGCCGTTCCTCCCGGCGAACGCGGCGCGACGAGAATCGCCGACCGGGTGGTCGCGAAGGTCGCCGGACAGGCGGCCCGCGAGGCGCTCGGAGCGCTCCCCGCGCAGGCCGAGACCCCGTACGCCACCGTCGTCGTCCACCACGAGACGGCCCGCGTCCGCATGCACCTCGAACTCGACTACCCCTGCGACATCGGCGCGCGGTGCCGCGAGGTGCGTCAGCAAGTGGCCGAGCGGGTAGTCGCGTTGGTGGGCATGGAGGTGTCGGAGGTCGCCGTCCAGGTGGAGCGGCTGTATCCGGCACAGGCGCACGGCGCGGCACAGGGGAGGACGCGATGAGCGAGCCCCAGGGCTCCGAAGGCACCACACAACGACTGCCGGTCATCGAGCGGACGGCGGAAGCGGACCGGCACGACCAGTCCGCGTCGGCGGCCGCCTACGGACCACCACCGGCCGCGGAGGCCGAGGCGGGCGGCGGCGGACGCCGCTTCTGGTCGGCGCGCAGGATTCCGGCGGGCCTCGTCGCCCTGCTGCTCCTGCTCCTCGCGGGCGTCTTCCTGTACGACATCGCGTCCGTCCGGGCCGGCCGGCCGGCCATGCACTGGCGCCGTGAACTCTCCCGGCAGCTCGCCGAACGCCCCCTGGACGACACCTGGGTCCTGGTCGGCGCCGGTGTCGCCGCGGCCCTGGGCCTGTGGCTGGTCGTCCTGGCCCTCACCCCCGGTCTGCGCCGCGTCCTGCCGATGAGCCGCACCCACCCCGACGTCCGTGCGGGTCTGCACCGGGACGCGGCCGCCATGGTCCTGCGCGACCGGGCCATGGAGGTGGCCGGCGTCCAGTCCGCACGCGTACGGATGAGGCGGCGCAAGGCCGACGTCCGTGCCGTCTCCCACTTCCGTGAACTGGACGACGTCCGCGCCGACCTGGATGTGACCCTCGCCGAGGCGATCAGGGGACTGGGCCTGGCCCGGCTCCCCGCCCTGTCGGTGCACGTGGCACGGACCACCCGGAAGAAGGGCTGAGAGAGATGCTCAGGACCGTCAACCGTGTACTGATCGGCCTGGTGGGGCTGGTCCTGCTCGTCGTCGGCGGCGCGGTGCTCGCCGTGGGTCTGGGCGTCGACCCGCCCTCCTGGTGGATCCACGACGGCAGGAAGGACGTCCTGCTGAGCGACGCGGAGCGCACCCGATGGGACGGCGAGAGCTGGTGGTGGCCCACGGTCATCGCCGCCCTGGCGCTCGTGCTGCTCCTGACCCTGTGGTGGCTGACGGCGGTCCTGCGCAGGCGCCGGCTCACGGAGGTGCGCGTCGACACGGGCGACGGCGAGGGCGCGCTGCTGAGGGGGCGGGCCCTGGAGGGCGTACTCGAGGGCCAGGCAGCCGAGTTGGACGGTGTCCACCGGGCCCACGCCCATCTGACCGGCCGCCCGGACGCCCCCGGGACCCGCGTGCGGCTCCTGCTGGAACCCCACGTGGACCCGGGAACGGCCCTGCACGACCTGACGACCGGGGCCCTGACCCACGCCCGCAACTCCGCGGGCCTGGACTCACTGCCGGCCGAGGTCCGTATGACCGGCGTCAAACACAAGGCGGAAAGGGTCAGTTGAGAGACCCGGGGGCGCGGGGCTGTGCCGCGTGGGCGCGATCCACCCCCGCCGGCCCGCGCCTCAGAACCCGTGCCGCATGCCCCCGTCGACAGGCAGCATGACCCCGGTCAGATACGAAGCGGCCGGCGACAGGAAGAACGCCGCGGCCCGCCCGAACTCCTCCGGCGTCCCGTACCGCCGCAGGGGAATCCGCGACTCGTTGGCGGCCCGAGTGGCCTCGGGGTCGGCCGACATGGCGTCCAGTTCGCGCACCCGGTCGGTGTCGATGCGCGAGGGCAGCAGCCCGACGACCCGGATCCCCCGCGGCCCCAGTTCGTCCGCGAGCGACTTCGCGAATCCGGCGAGACCGGGCCGCAGCCCGTTCGAGATGGTCAGCCCCGGAAGCGGCTCGTGCACCGACGCCGACAGCACGAAGCCGATCACACCCCCGTCCTCCAGCTCCGCCGCGGCCGCCCGGGCCAGCCGGACCGCGCCCAGGAACACCGACTCGAACGCGGCCTGCCACTGCTCGTCCGTGTTGTCGGCGACGAAGCCGGGCGCGGGCCCGCCCACGCTGATCAGCACCCCGTCGAAGCCGGCGAAGTTCTCCCGCGCGGCGGCGATCAAACGCTCCGGCGCCGACGGATCGGCGTTGTCGGCGCCCACCCCCACCGCGTTCGGCCCCAGCTCCGCCGCCGCGGCGAGCGCACGCTTCTCGTCCCGGCCGGTCACCACCACCTTCGCCCCGTCCGCGACCAGCTCGCGCGCGGCCGCGTTGCCGAGCCCACGGGTCGCTCCGGTGACGACGTACACACGGTCCTTCAGTCCAAGATCCATGGCCCCTATCCTGCCTCCTCGCCCCCGAACAGAGTGAGGGCGGTGTTCACCAGACCGATGTGACTGAACGCCTGCGGGAAGTTGCCCAGCTGGGCACCGGCCACCGGGTCGTACTCCTCGGAAAGCAGCCCCACGTCGTTGGTGAGGCCCAGCAGTCGTTCGAAGAGGTCCCGCGCCTCCTTCTTGCGGCCGGTCATGTGGAGCGCGTCGGCGAGCCAGAACGAGCACACCAGGAAGGTGCCCTCGCCGCCGGGCAGCCCGTCGACGGGGGTCTCCTCGGCGCTGTACCGCCGTACCAGACCGTCGTGCTCCAGCTCCGCGCGGATCGCGTCGATGGTGCCGACGACGCGGGGGTCGTCGGGCGGCAGGAAGCCGGTGCGCGGGATCAGCAGCAGGGACGCGTCGAGTTCGCGCGAGCCGTAGTACTGGGTGAAGGTGTTGCGTTCGGGGTCGTATCCCTTCTCGCAGACCTCGCGGTGCACCTCGTCGCGCAGTGCGCGCCAGCCCTCCAGGTCGCCGGTCAGCTCAGGGAGGGCCTCCAGGGTGCGCACCGCGCGGTCGGCGGCCACCCACACCATGACCCTCGAGTGGACGAAGTCCCGGCGGCCGCCGCGCACCTCCCAGATCCCCTCGTCCGGCTGCCGCCAGGAGGACCGCAGGAAGTCCAGCAGGACCCTCTGCAGGGACCACATGTGCGACTTCGCGGGCAGGCCCGCCCGCCGGGCCAGCGACAGCGAGTCCATGACCTCGCCGTACACGTCCAGCTGGAGCTGCTTCACGGCCTCGTTGCCGATGCGTACCGGGGTGGAGCCGCCGAAGCCGGACAGCCACGGCAGCTCGAACTCGGGGAGCCGCCGCTCGCCCGCGACGCCGTACATGATCTGGAGGTCAGCCGGGTCGCCGGCGACCGCGCGCAGCAGCCAGTTCCGCCAGGCCTCGGCCTCCTCCAGGTAGCCGCACTGCACGAGGGCGGCCAGGGTGAGGGTGGAGTCGCGCAGCCAGCAGTAGCGGTAGTCCCAGTTGCGGACCCCGCCCATCTCCTCCGGCAGCGAGGTGGTCGCGGCGGCCACGATGCCGCCGGTCGGCCGGTAGGTGAGCGCCTTCAGGGTGATCAGGGAACGGACCACGGCGTCCCGGTGCGGGCCCTTGTAGCGGCAGCGCGCGGCCCACGCCTGCCAGTCGGCCACGCTGCTCTCCAGCGTCTCGAAGGGGTCGGTCAGCGGGGGACGCGGTTCGTGCGAGGGATGCCAGGTCAGCACGAACGCGACCTTCTCGCCGGCCTCGACGGTGAACTCCGAGTGCGTGCCGAGGTGCTCGCCCCAGGTCCGCACCGGGGGCTCGCTGCGCAGCCACGTGGAGTCGGGGCCCGCGACCGCCACCCGGTGCCCGTCGGACTGGCGCACCCACGGCACGACCGAGCCGTACTCGAAGCGCAGCCGGAGCGTGCTGCGCACGGTGACCCGGCCGCGGAGCCCCTCCACGACCCGGACGACGTCGGGGGCGACGTCGCGCTGCGGCATCAGGTCGGTGACGCGCACCGCGCCCTCGTCGGTCTCCCACTCGGTGTCCAGGACGAGGGTGCCGGGGCGGTAGGCGCGCCGTGTGCACCGGTCCGCGCCCTCCGGGGCGATCCGCCAGTGGCCGTTCTCCTCGTCCCCGAGCAGCCTGGCGAAGCAGGCCGCCGAGTCGAAACGGGGCAGGCACAGCCAGTCCACGGAGCCGTCCGTGCCGACCAGCGCGGCGGTCTGTTCGTCGCCGATGAGGGCGTAGTCCTCGATACGGGGGTGCACGCTGTGCGGTTTCCCGCCGGGCCGTCAGGGCAATCAGGGGTGGGGCCGGGGGAGTGACGCCGCCGTGCCCGTCCCGGTGTCCGAGAAGATCACCCCCGGGTGCGCCGGAGTCTGGTTCAGCACCCACAGCCCGATCAGCGTCGCCAGCGCGAACACCACCGCGACGAGCACGGCCAGCACGAGCCGGCGGCGGCGTTCCCGGCGCAGCCACTCGCCGCGCGCCGTGCGGTAGGCGTCGGGCGCCGCCTGCACTCCGCCCGCCAGCGCGGCGAGGGCCTCCTGGAGCTCCCGTTCGGTGTCACGCGGGGGAGTCGTGTCTCGATGCGTCATCGCCGGGCCTCCATCGCCTGGGTCAGCGCGGCGAGGCCGCGTGCGGTGTGGGTCTTGACGGAGCCGCAGGAGATGCCCATCGCGGAGGCGATCTCACTCTCCTTGAGCCCGAGCCAGTGCCGCAGCACCAGCGCCTCGCGCTGCCGGGCGGGCAGCTGCTGGAGCGCGTCGATGAGGACGCGCTGGTCGTCGTGGAGGAGCGCGGTGCTCTCCGCGGAGGCCACGAGTTCGGTGGGCGGCGCCTCGACGTGCTTGCGGGCGACCTGGAGGTGCCGTATCCGCATCCGGGTCAGATTGCACACGGTGGAGCGCAGATAGGCCTCCGCGGCCTCGGTGTCCCTCAGCCGCCGCCACTTCCGGTAGATCTGGTAGTACGCCTCGGCGACCACGTTCTCCGGGTCGTCGGCGCCGAGCAGCACGGCGAGCCGGAGCATCGAGGCGTAGTGCAGCTCGAACAGACGGGCCACGCCGGCCTCGCGCTCCACCTCGGCGGGGTCGGCCGCGGCGGGAGCGAGCGGGACGGGCACGGCGGCGCCGTGTCTCAGGTGCTGTCTCACGGGTTGTTCGCTCCCGTCTCGGGGCGCCGCCTGACGGTCAGGCGCGACGGTAGGTCGGTCAGGTCGGCGCCGCGCGGGACGCCGAGCCGTTCGAGGGCCGCGGTCCCGGCCAGGGCGACGGTCAGGTTGAGCAGAAGGGCGACGAGACCGGCGTAGATCTGGAAGGGGCCGGCGCCGATCGTCGAGAACCCCTCGTGGACGACGAGGAAGGTGCCGGTCAGCATGCCCGCCGCCCATCCGGCGAGCAGCGCCCGCGGATGCAGCCGCCCGGTGAACAGGCCCACGGCGACGGCCGGGAAGATCTGCAGGATCCAGACCCCGCCGAGCAACTGGAGGTTGACGGCGTCCTGGTCGCGCAGCCCGAACACGAACGCCACCGCGCCCACCTTCGCCGTCAGCGACACCGCCTTGGCGATCCGCACCTGACGCTTGGGCGTGGCGGTGGGGTGCACGTACTCGACGTACACGTTCCGCACGAAGCTGGTCGCCGCCGCGATCGACATCACCGCCGCCGGGACCAGCGCGCCCACGGTGATCGCGCCGAACACCAGCCCGGCCAGCGGCCCCGGCATCAGCCGGTCCACCAGCATCGGTACGGCGGTCTCGGCGCCGCCCTCCGGTGCCCGCACCCCCGCCGCGAGCGCCGCGATCCCGAGGAACCCGAAGAGCGCGAGCAGACCCGTCCAGGCGGGCAGGGCGACCGCGACCTTGCGCAGGGTGCGCGGGCTGTCGGCGGCGAACCCGGCGGTGAGGACGTGCGGGTACATCAGCAGGGCGAGCGCGGAGCCCAGGGCGAGGGTGGCGTAGGCGGGCTGCTGGTCGGGGGAGAGGAGCAGGGCGGGGCCGCCGAGCCGTTCGGCGGCCCCGTCGAAGACAGGGCCCGGCCCGCCGAGCCGCTCCAGGACCAGCCAGGTCACGGCGGTGAGCGAGACGAAGACCGCGACCGCCTTCAGCGCGGAGATCACGGTCGGTGCCCGCAGCCCGTGCCGGTAGGTGGCCAGCGCCAGCCCCGCGAACAACGCCACCATCACCAGGTCGCCGGTCGCGCCGCGCGGGTACACGCCCCCGGCGGTCAGCACCGCCCGTATCCCGAGCAGTTGCAGCGCCAGGTACGGCATCGTCGCGAGGATCCCGGTGAGCGCCACCACCAGGGCCAGCGGCGCGGAGCCGTAGCGGCCGCGCACGAAGTCGGCGGCGGTGACGTACCCGTGCCGCCGGGCCACCTCGCCCAGGCGGCTGAGCAGCACGAAGGCGAGGGGGCAGACGATCACCGTGTACGGCACCGCGAAGAAGGCGGCCCCGCCGTTGCCGTACGCGAGGCCAGGTACCGCGGTGAACGTGTACGCGGTGAAGATCGTGCCGCCGAGCAGCAGCCAGGTCCACACCGGGCCGAGGCTGCGGTCGGCCAGCGCCCAGCCCTCCAGGGAGGGCAGCCGGTCGCTGGGGCGCAGCCGGCGCGCGGTCACGGCGAGCAGCGACGCCCCGCCGATCACGGCGAGGAACGTCGTGGTCATGGCGCCGTCGGCCATGGTCACCGTCCTTGGTGTGCCCCGGGTGCGCGCGGGGGTGGCTGTGCCCTCGCGCATTAGTTGCGCGGGCCGCCGGTTCGGATGACGGACATCGGCGGGAAATCTCCCCGGAATTCGCTGTCAACCGTCCGCGGGAGGTGGGCAACTCTTGCACAGACCGACAGCGATGGGGAGAGGAGCGCAGGTCATGGCACGGACCGGTCATCACCGGCTACGGCGCGTCGCGATCGCCGTACTGCTTCTCGCCCCCGCCGCCGGACTGCTGTGGGTCCCGATGTACGCCGGTGCGCAGCCGCGCCTCGCGGGCACGCCGTTCTTCTACTGGTACCAGCTCGCCTGGGTGCCGGGGTGCGGTCTGTGCCTGCTGGCCGCGTACGCCCTCTCGGACCGACATCACCGCTGAGTCCATCTGATCTTGCACCGCTTCCGGTGAGGAGCCGCCATGCCTGGATCCGCCCTTCGGCCTGCCCTTGAGGCGCCTGAGAAATCACGAATGTCACTTCGATCGATCCTCCTGTGGGCGGTCGTGGCGCTGCTCGGCGCGGTCGCCTGGGGCGTGCTCGCGCTGGCCCGGGGCGAGAGGATCTCCGCGGTCTGGCTGGTCGTCGCCGCGCTCGGCTCGTATGCGATCGCCTACCGCTTCTACTCCCGCTTCCTCGCCCGCCGCGTCCTGAAGCCGGACGACCGCCGGGCCACCCCGGCCGAACGCCTGGAGGACGGCGTCGACTTCCACCCCACCGACAAGCGGGTCCTGCTCGGCCACCACTTCGCGGCGATCGCGGGCGCCGGACCGCTGGTGGGCCCCGTGCTGGCGGCCCAGATGGGCTACCTGCCCGGCACCCTGTGGATCGTCGCCGGAGTGATCTTCGCGGGTGCGGTGCAGGACATGGTGGTCCTCTTCCTGTCCATGCGGCGGGACGGCAAGTCGCTCGGGCAGATGGCCCGGGACGAGATCGGCCGGGCGGGCGGTGCGGCCGCGCTGGTCGCCGTCTTCGCCATCATGATCATCCTGCTGGGCGTGCTCGCCCTGGTCGTGGTCAACGCCCTGGCGCACTCCCCGTGGGGCACCTTCTCCGTCGCCATGACCATCCCCATCGCCCTGTTCATGGGCTTCTGGATGCACCGCGTCCGTCCCGGCCGGGTCGTGGAGACCAGCTTCATCGGCGTCGCACTGCTGCTCCTCGCGATCGTCGGGGGCAGCTGGGTCCAGAACTCCTCGCTGGCCGGCACCTTCACCCTCAGCCCGACGACCCTGGTCTTCTGCCTGGTCGGCTACGGCTTCGTCGCGTCCGTCCTCCCGGTCTGGATGCTCCTGGCCCCCCGCGACTACCTCTCCACCTTCATGAAGATCGGCACGATCGCGCTGCTCGCGGTGGGGGTCGTGGTGGCCGCCCCGGTGCTGCGCGCGCAGGCCGTGACGGACTTCGCCTCGTCAGGGGCGGGCCCGGTCTTCGCCGGCTCGCTCTTCCCCTTCCTGTTCATCACCATTGCCTGCGGCGCGCTGTCCGGCTTCCACGCCCTGGTCTCCTCCGGTACGACGCCGAAGCTGATCCGGAAGGAGTCGCAGGTCCGGCTCATCGGTTACGGCGCCATGCTGATGGAGTCCTTCGTCGCGATCATGGCGCTGATCGCCGCGGCCACCCTGGAGCCCGGCCTCTACTACGCGATGAACGCCCCGGCGGGGCTGCTGGGCGCCACGGCGGAGTCGGCGTCGCACGCGGTGGCCGGACTCGGCTTCACCATCACGCCCGACCAGCTGGACCAGGCCGCCAGGGCGGTCGAGGAGCAGACCCTGATCGCCCGCTCCGGCGGCGCCCCGACCCTCGCGGTCGGCATGTCGGAGATCTTCTCCGGGGTGTTCGGCGGTACGGCCATGAAGGCCTTCTGGTACCACTTCGCGATCATGTTCGAGGCGCTGTTCATCCTGACGACGGTGGACGCGGGCACCCGGGTCGGCCGCTTCATGCTCCAGGACATGCTCGGCAACGTGTGGAAGCCGGTCGGCCGGGTCAACTGGAAGCCCGGCATCTGGCTGTGCAGCGCCCTGGTGGTGGCGGCCTGGGGGTACTTCCTGTACACCGGCGCCACCGACCCGCTCGGCGGGATCAACCAGCTCTTCCCGCTCTTCGGCATCGCGAACCAGTTGCTGGCCGCGATCGCGCTGGCCGTGTGCACCACCGTCCTCGTCAAGTCCGGGAAACTGCGCTGGGCGTGGGTGACCGGGGCGCCGCTCGCCTGGGTGGTCGCGGTCACCTTCACCGCGGGCTGGCAGAAGATCTTCTCCGACGATCCGCGGGTCGGGTTCTTCGCCCAGCGGGCCAAGTACGCGGACGGCATCGACGCGGGCCAGGTGATCGCCCCCGCCAGGACGCTGGACGACATGCACACGGTGGTGACCAACTCCACGGTCGACGGGGTGCTGATCGCACTGTTCCTGCTGCTGGTCGCGGTGGTGATCGTCAACGCGGGGGTGGTGTGCGTGCGGGCCGTGCGGGCTCCGGGGGCGCTGCCGACCACGGAGGCGCCGTACGTCGAGTCGCGGCTGGATGTGGCCGAGCAGGCCGGTGAGGAGCTCGTGGGGGTCCGCTCGTGACAGTGACAGTGACAGTGACAGTGACCGCGACCGCCCGGAGGTGGGTGCGGGGTCTTGGGTGGTATCTGCGGGAGCTGACCGGAGAGGCGGAGTACGACCGCTACCGCGAACGGCAGCTGCGCCACCGTCCCCTCGCACCGGCACCGACCCGGCGGGAGTACGAGGTGCTGCGCACACGGCACCGGGAGTCCCATCCGCAGGGGCGGTGCTGCTGAGGCCGGGCCGCCGCTGCCGCCGACCGCGGGGCGGGCGCACCACCCGCCCCGCACACCCTTCACACTCACCCGGGACCGAGATGCTCAGACGCCGCCGTCACACCCTGCTGGTGCGCCCCGCCCTCGACGACGACCTGCTGCACACGACGCTGACCGACCTGCGTCCCACGCTCCAGTCGCACGGCCTCGGTGCGGGCTCCGGCCGCCCGCCCTGGCAGCCGGTCGCCGAGCTGCTGCGGGACACGGGGAGGGACTGGGACCGCCGATGGCACCGGATGTCCGTCCTGGCGGGCGGACTGCCGGCCGCGGTGTGCGAACGGTGGCGGGCGGACCGTCCCGGTGACGCGGACGCGCTGGTGCTGTGGGCCTGCGTCCGCAGCACACGGTGGACTTCCGCCGGGGGACGGGCCGCCGCCCGGGACGCCGAACGCGCGTGTCTGCGGGCCGCCGAGGTCTGCCCCGAGGATCCGGCTCCCTGGCTGGCGCTTCTGGGGCTGATGCGTTCCCTCGCCGCGCCGCCCCGGGACGCCGTGCCCGTCTGGACCGAGGCCGTCATCCGGGCGCCGTGGCACCGGGGCGCCTACCACCTGATGCTGAGCTGTCTGTCCCCACGCGGGCAGGGCTCGGTGGCCGACATGATGGACTTCGCCGGCCACGGCGCCGCCCGCGCGCCGCACGGTTCACCGCTGGCCCTGCTCCCGGTGGCGGCCCGGGTCGAACTCGTCGCCCACCGGCAGCGGCAGATGTCCCTCGGGGCGGACGGTCACTGGAACGAACCCCGGGCCGGCGCCGAGCTCGATGCGGCCCTGGCCGACTGGTTCCACGCGCCGGCCGCACCGCACGCCGAGGCCGTCGCCGACCTCAACCTCCTGGCCTTCGCACTCGTACGCTCCCACCGTCCGGCCGACGCGGCTCTCGTGTTCCGGCGGATCGGCCGCCATATGACCCCGCGTCCGTGGGAGCTGCTGCCCGATCCGGAACGCACGTTCCTCTACTGGCGGGACCGTGCGGGAGGGTGAGCGTCACGACGGGGTGGGGCGGGGTGCGAGACGCGGGGTGCCGGGGGCCGTGGAGTGCGGGTGGGTCACACCGCGGCCGGTTCCGCCTCCGCGGTGCTGTCCTGGGCCGACTTCTCCCGGCGGTCCCGCACCTCGCGTCGCACCAGGATCACCCACCCGATCGGTACTCCCGCGGAGAACAGCCACCACTGGATCGCGTAGGCGTAGTTCAGCGCGGCGTCCTCCTTGCCGGGATTGCCGCCGATCAGTTCCGGGCTGTCGCCCTTCGGCTCGGGTGCCGTCTGGGCGATGTAGCCGCCGAGCACCGTGGCGCCCAGCCGCTCGGCCTCCTGCTCACTGTTGATCAGCATGACCTGCCGGTCCGGCAGTCCCTTGAGGTTCTTGATGCCGCTCGCCGCGGTCGTCTCGTCGGGCATCAGCCGCCCGGTGACGGTGATCTCGCCCTTCGGGGGAGCGGGGATCTTCGGGAACGCGGTCTGGCTCGGGCCGTTCGCGGGGATCCAGCCCCGGTTGACCAGCAGCACCTTGCCGTCGTGGAGGACGAAGGGGGTCAGGACGTGGTAGCCGACCTCGTCGTCGGAGTTGGTGCGGCGCCGGACGACGACCTCGTGGTCGGTGTCGAAGTGCCCCTTCGCGGTCACCCTGCGGTAGCGGTCGTGGGTCGTGACCGTGTGCCCGGGGGAGGTCATCTCCTCCACCGGCACCGGCGTCGCGTGCAGCGCCTCGGAGACCAGCCGGTTGCGGGCGGTGCGCTCCTCGTAGCGGTGCATCTGCCAGATGCCCAGCCTGATCATCGTGGGGATGAGGAGCAGGGCGACCAGCGTGAGGATCACCCACTGCCGGGACAACAGGAAGCGGTACACCCCACGACCGTACAACTCGGACCCCGGAAGGTTCCCACAGGGGTGCGGTCGGACCCGGTCGGCCACGTCCACCCGGCCGGGCGCTCCCGGCTTGCGGGGGCCGGCTCCCGCCGCTGACGATTCGGCGTATGACACGTTGCGAAGTGTGCGGGAACGACTACGAGCTGGCCTTCACCGTCGAGACCCGGGACGGGGCACGCCACGTCTTCGACTCGTTCGCCTGCGCGATCCACCGTATGGCGCCCATCTGCGAGCACTGCCGGGTGCAGATCATCGGCCAGGGCGTCGAGGTGGACGGCCACTGGTTCTGCGGCGCGCACTGTGCCCGCGCCGAGGGCAAGGTCGGCATCGTCGACAAGATCGGCTCCGCGGTGTGATCCCGGCCCGGCAGTGAGGGTGGCTGCGCCCGCGCCACGGGCCGGGGACTGGGCGCCGTCGGTGCCGGGCCGGGATCACACCGCATCCGGAGCCATACGGTCATCCCCCCGACGCCGGGTGCCGTACGGTCATCCCCCCGACGCCGGTTCCACATCCCGCAGAAGCTGTCCGAAGGCCGCCTCGTCGACGACCGGTGTGCCGAACTGCCGGGCCTTGACCACCTTGGACGTGCCCGAGTCCGGGTCGTTGGTGACGAGCAGACTGGTCAGCCGGGAGATGCTGGTGGCGACATGCAGCCCCGCCTCGATCGCCCGGTCCTCCAGGAGGTCGCGCTCGGTCGAGGTGTCTCCGGAGAAGGCGATCCGCATGCCCTGTTTGAGCGGTTTGCCGTCCTCGTACCGCCCCGGGTTGGGATAGGGGCACGCGGGCCGTTTGCGCGTGGGCCGCCAACTGGTGGGCCGGTAACCGCCGTAGCCCGCCGACTGCCGGGGCACCGCCCGGTCCGTCCACTCGGTCAGCGGCCGGCACTCGTGCAGCGGCAGCCGCACACTGCGCGCGGCGGCGGCCCGCAGGCTCGGCCGGAAGGCCTCCGCGAGCACGCGCGCGTCGTCGAGGGCGTGGTGCGCCCGCTGCTGGACGACGCCGAAGTGGGCTGCCAGTGACTCCAGTTTGTGGTTCGGCAGCGGCAGGCCGAGCTCCTTCGACAGGACGATGGTGCACAGCCGCTGGCTCACCGGCGCCACCCGGCCCGCGCGCGCGTACTCGCGGGCGATCATCTGCCAGTCGAACACGGCGTTGTGCGCGACGAGTACACGGCCGTCGAGGCGGGCCGAGAACTCGTCGGCGACGTCCTGGAAGAGAGGGGCGCCTTCGAGTGTCTCGCTCGTCAGCCCGTGGATCCACACGGGGCCGGGGTCGCGCTCCGGGTTGACCAGCGTGTACCAGTGGTCCTCGACCTCGCCGCGGGCGTCAAGTCGGTAGACGGCCGCGGAGATTATCCGGTCGTCGCGGGCCAGGCCGGTGGTCTCCACGTCGACGACCGCGTATCCCTGCGGATACGCGGCCGGCCACGCTGTGGGGGAGGACGCTGCGGTCGTCTGGTCTTCGAGCATGGTTCACGAGGATACGGGCCACGACTGACAGTCCCTCACGGTGGCGTCGGTGTCCGGCTCGCAGGGGCAGGGGTGCGATCCTCCGGGGATGACCGAAGAAGGTGTGAGCGGAACGGCGCACGGCGAGGCGCACGGCGGTGGGCTCGGCGCCCGCCTCAACTGGCTGCGCGCGGCCGTCCTCGGTGCGAACGACGGCATCGTCTCCACGGCGGGCCTCGTCGTCGGCGTGGCCGGCGCGACGAGCGACCGCGCGGCGTTGCTGACGGCGGGTCTGGCGGGTCTGCTGGCCGGCTCGATGTCCATGGCGGCCGGGGAGTACGTGTCCGTGTCCACCCAGCGCGACTCCGAGGTGGCCGCGCTGGCCATGGAGAAAAGGGAACTTCGCGAGCAGCCCGAGGCGGAACTGGAGGAGTTGACGGAGCTTCTTCAGGGGCGGGGCCTGTCCCGCGACGTGGCCCGTGAGGCGGCGGAGCAGCTCACGGAACGCGACGCGCTCCGGGCGCACGCGCGCGTGGAGCTCGGCATCGACCCGGACGAGTTGACCAACCCCTGGCACGCGGCCTGGGCGAGCTTTCTGGCGTTCACGGCGGGGGCGCTGCTGCCGCTGCTCGCCATTGTGCTGCCGTCGTCGGGCTGGCGGGTGCCGGTGACGGTGGTGTCGGTGGTGGGGGCGCTGGTCCTGACCGGGTGGAGCAGCGCGCGGTTGGGGGCGGCGGCACCGGGACGGGCGGTGGTGCGGAACGTGGGGGGCGGCTTGCTGGCGATGGGGGTCACTTATGGGGTGGGGGTGTTGCTGGGGGCGGCCGGGGTGGGGTGACGGCCCCCTTGGTGGAGATCGCCAAGAAGCAAGCGCGTACCACCGGTAATACTTGTGGGTAACAACGTCTAGCCGCGCCCGACCGGCGGTTCTACGGTGCACGCATGCCGAACCTCCCCGACGTCGTGGTCTGGTCCATCCCCGCCTTCGTGCTGCTCACCGTCATCGAGATGATCAGCGTCCGCATCCATCCCGACGAGGACGCGGCCGGGTACGAGACGAAGGACGCGGCCACCAGCCTGGGCATGGGACTCGGCAGCCTCTTCTTCGACTTCCTGTGGAAGATCCCGATCGTCGCCGTCTACACGGCCCTCTACGAGTTGACCCCGCTCCGCGTCCCCGTCCTGTGGTGGACGATCCCCCTGATGCTGCTCGGCCAGGACTTCTTCTACTACTGGTCCCACCGCGGCCACCACGTCATCCGCATCCTGTGGGCCTGCCACGTCGTCCACCACTCCAGCCGGAAGTTCAACCTCACCACCGCGCTGCGCCAGCCCTGGACGAGCCTGACCGTCTGGCCGTTCTACGTCCCCCTCGTCGCCGCCGGTGTCCACCCGGCCGCGCTCGCCTTCTGCTCCTCGGCGAACCTCGTCTACCAGTTCTGGATCCACACCGAACGCATCGACAAGATGCCCCGCTGGTTCGAGTTCGTCCTCAACACCCCGTCCCACCACCGCGTCCACCACGCCTCCCAGGGCGGCTACCTGGACCGCAACTTCGGCGGGATCCTCATCGTGTGGGACCGGCTCTTCGGTTCGTTCGTCGCCGAGACCGAACGGCCCGTCTACGGGTTGACCAAGAACATCAACACGTTCAACCCCATCAAGGTGGCCACGCATGAGTACGTGGCGATCGTCAAGGACGTCAGGAAGGCACGCAGTTGGCGTGAGCGGGCCGGGCGGGTGTTCGGCGGGCCCGGCTGGCAGCCGTCGCCATCGCCGTCGCCGTCGGCGGAATCGGCCCCGCCCAGGGAACCGGCTCCGGCCGAGGGGAGCGCCGCCGCGTGAGAGGCCGGCCCGAGCGGCGGCCACGCGCGCGCGACCACGCGGGGCGGCGGGAGCGCGGGCAGGTCGGCGCCGGAGGACGGGAGCGCGGGCAGACCGGTGCCGGGGGACGGGCGCGTGACGCGGGCCGTCGCACCGACCGTGAGACGTCGTCACCTGCCCGCCCCCGGCCGGACCCGCGGCGCCCGCGTTCCCTCGCCGCGCTGCTGCTCGCCTGCTTCGCCGCCGCCACCCTCACCGACCTCACCTCCCTGGCCGTCGGCTTCGACGGCGGCCACGTCGTCGCCAAGCCCCTGCTCATGCCGCTCCTCGCCGCCTGGGCGGCCGTCCGCGGGGCCCCACGCCTCCTCGTCGCCGCACTCCTGTGCGGCTGGGGCGGCGACGTCCTGCTGCTGTCGGACACCGACGGGGCCTTCCTCGCCGGCATGGCCTCCTTCGCCGCCGGACACGTCTGCTACCTCGCGCTCTTCGTACGGCACGGCACGCCACGCGCGCGTGCCCTCCTCCCGGCCCCCGTCTACGCCCTCACCCTCGGGACCACGGTCGCCCTCCTGTGGCCTGACCTGCCGGCGGACCTCCGCATCCCCGTCGCCGGATACAGCACCCTGCTCGTGGCCATGGCGTACACCGCGGCCGCCCGGTTCGGCCTCGTCACCGGACTCGGGGGCGCGCTCTTCCTGCTCTCGGACACCCTCATCGCCACCGGCGTCGCCGACTGGCCCCAGCTCCCCAGGCCCGACTTCTGGATCATGCTCACCTATGTGGCCGCACAGTTCCTGCTGGCCAGTGGCACACGACGAGGCCTCGAAGCGCGCCGGGGACCTGGGGCGACGTACGGTGAGGTGGGCTCGGACCCGCGCTCGACCGAGCGCCCGGCCCCGCGCTCGACCACCCCCTGAGCGCTGCCACGACCTAGCAGGAGAAGGACCCCGCCATGCGCGCCACCACCATCCACGCCCCCTACGACATGCGCGTGGAGGACGTGCCCGAGCCCGTGGTGCAACTGCCGACCGACGCCGTGCTCCGGGTGCTGCGCGCCTGCATCTGCGGCAGCGACCTGTGGGCGTACCGCGGCGAGGCGGCCCGGCAGCCGGGGCAGCGGATCGGCCACGAGTTCCTCGGCATCGTCGAGGAGGCCGGCTCCGAGGTCTCCACCCTCAAGCGCGGTGACCTCGTCGTCGCGCCCTTCATGTGGTCCGACGGCGTGTGCGACTACTGCCGCGAGGGTCTGACCACCTCCTGCGAGCACGGCGGCTTCTGGGGCTCCGTCGGCTACGACGGCGGCCAGGGCGAGGCCGTGCGTGTCCCCTTCGCCGACGGCACGCTCGTACGGCTGCCCAAGGAGGCGGCCTCCGACGACCACCTGCTGTCCTCCCTGCTGACCCTCTCCGACGTCCTGGGCACCGGACACCACGCGGCCCTCGGCGCCGGGGCCCGCCCGGGCGCCACGGTCGCCGTCGTGGGCGACGGAGCCGTGGGCCTGTGCGCGGTCCTCGCCGCCCGGCGACTCGGCGCCGAACGGATCATCGCCCTGGGCCGCCACCAGGTCCGCACCGACATCGCGCGCCGGTTCGGCGCCACCGACGTCGTCGCCGAGCGGGGGGACGCGGCCGTCGAGGCGGTCCGCGAACTCACCCGCGGCCAGGGCGCACACGCCGTGATCGAGGCCGTCGGCACCGAACAGTCCATGCGGACGGCGGTCGGCATCACCCGCGACGGAGGGGCCATCGGCTTCGTCGGTGTGCCGCACGGCAGCGGCACCGGCGTCGACCTCGGCGTCATGTTCGACCGGAACATCGCCCTGCGCGGCGGTGTCGCACCGGTCCGCGCCTACATCCCCGAGCTGCTCCCCGACGTCCTGGACGGCACCGTCGACGCCTCACCCGTCTTCGACATGACCGTCGGCCTGGAGGGTGTCCCCGACGGCTACAAGGCCATGGACGAACGCACCGCGCTCAAGGTCCTCGTCACCGTCTAGCGCGTCGGTCCGGTGCGATCGAACGGCCTCACCAGCGGATCGGCAGCGGCAGCGCCGTCAGCAGCCCCGACACCACGACCACCAGTCCCAGGGCGACGACTTCCGCGCGCGCCGGGGCACAGGCGGTCAGCGGGTCGGGGGCGCGGCGCAGCCGGATCCTGGCCCACAGGGCGAGTGCCGCGACGACGGCCACCAGGAGCACCTTGGCGAGCAGAGCGCGCCCGTAGGCCGTGTCCGTCAGCTGCTCCAGGACCGTGTCGGACGGCATGCGGCGCAGCGTGCTCCACACGCCGGTCGCGGACACGGCGGCGAGCAGAACGGCGGCCACGCGCGCGTAGAGCCCGAGCAGCGCCGCGCCCGGCCCCACCGGGCCCCAGTGGCGCAGTGTCCGCAGCACGCACAGCAGTCCGCCCGCCCACAGTGCCGCGCACATGAGGTGAACCAGGGTCAGCCCGGAGCCGACCAGCGGACTGTGCTCGGTCACCGGATGCGCGCGCAGGGCCTCCGCCGCCACCACGGCGGACAGGGGCCACACCTGGACGGCCGGGCGACCCGAACGGGCGCACAGACCGGCGATCAGGAACGCGTTGACCTCCAGCAGGGCCAGCTTGCCCTCCCGTGACGCGTACAGGCCGCCGGCATCGATCCCGGAGAGGCCGTGGGGCACCAGATTCCCGGACGCCACGACCGAGGCCAGCCCGAGCGCGGCGAGGAACCCGGCGGCAGCCGCCCAACGAGCCCAGGAGCGCGGAACGCCCGGGGGAGCGCCGGGCACCGTGCGGGCCAGCCGGCCCACGAACAGCTCGCCCAGCGGCACGCACAAAGCCCCGAACAGCGCCGCCCGCAGCAGGGCCACGACGCCGGCCCCGGGCGCTGCGGCCTCTCCGGTCCCGCGCAGCGCGGCGGACGGGCCGAGCAACGGCACTGCCGCGGCCAGAACCGCCAGGACGAGCACGGCGACCGCCCGGAGAGTGCCGGGGCGCCGTGGACGACTGCCCACGTCGGTCGCCCCGGAGGTGGGTCCTGTCAGGGTCACCGTACGATCCTGGCGACAACGGGCAGAAGCGGGCAACTGAATCGAAACAAGTGGTGGTACGGCATTCCACCCGTACATACATGTGGTCCAGCTGCCGCTTCGGGCCGCTCAGTGCCAGCGGGCGGCGTCCGTCCCCCACGGCACCGGAGGCCGCTCCCAGTCCACCGGACCACCCTCGAAGGAGACCGGCGACAGCGCGTACCGCAGCCTTCCGAGCGCACTGTCCGTCTCGGACAACCAGGGTCCGGGACCGTCGTAGGAACCGCTCTGGGTGCATCCCGCGGCCAGGTCGCCCGTTCCGTCCACGCCGTCGGTCAGCCACAGGGCCGTCCGTGCGAGCGCCAGCCGCACGAACCGGCTCCCGCCCTCGTACGACTGCTCGGCCAGCGCCCGCAGCACGGCTGCCGCCAGCAGGTACCCCGTGCCGTGGTCGAGAGCCTGCGCGGGCAGCGCTCCCGGCCGCTGCGCCGAACCCTCCAGCACCGCGATCCCGGTGGCCGCCTGCACGAGGCTGTCGAAGCCCCGCCGTTCACCCCAGGGCCCGTACGCGCCCCACGCCGACAACTGGGCGACGACCACCCCGGGCCGCCGTTCCGCCAGGGCCTCGGCGGACAGTCCGAACCGGTCCAGCGCGCCGGGCCGGTAGCCGGTGACGACCACGTCCGCCGCCGCGAGCAGCTCCTCGAAGATCTGCCGGTCGTCGGCCAGGTCGAGCGTCGCCGACCGCTTCCCGAGGCCGGTGTCGGCGTGCTGGTCCGGCAGTTCGGGGAGCCGGGGTGCGTCCAGGCGCAGGACGTCCGCGCCGAGCAGGGCGAGCGTGCGGGTGGCGACCGGGCCCGCGAGCACCCGTGTCAGGTCCAGGACGCGCAGACCCGCGGCCGGCAGCAGGGGAGAGGTGCCGACGGGAGCGAAGGCACGCACGCGTGCCGTGTCCAGTCGCCCGCGTTCGACCAGGGGCCGTTTCGCCACCTCGGCCGCCTGCGGATGCGCGGCCCACTGTGCGGGCGAGCGCAGGGCGACGGCGAGACCGCCCGCCGCGTACACGGCTTCCTCGACGTCCAGGGCCGACCGTTCGGCGAGCGCCGCCTCGACGGCCGCCGTGTCCTCCGGCACCCCCAGCGCGTCGAGCAACCGCGCCCGGTGGTGCGGGTAGTTCGCGTGCGTCCGCACCCACCCGTCCGCGGTCCGCCAGAACCGGGACAGCGGAGCGAAGTTGACCGGGGCGCGACCGTTGATCAACAGGTGACGCTCGCTCAGGAAGGCGGTGGCGACCGCTCCGTCGTCCACCAGGACCGTCGGCGCCTCGGCGAGCCCGGCCCGCCGCGCTCCGAGTCCGGCGGCGGCCAGCGCACACTCGGCCACACAGGCCCGTGCCAGCTTCAGCACGGGAAGGCGCCCCTGAGGAGCGCCCTCCCGCACCACGAACTTGATTCCAGTCATGACTGCACTATGCAGTATTGACTGAATCAATATATGGACGGATCTTGACCGTCCCGTACCGCTACTTCGTCACCGCGTCCAGTGCGTCCACCATGCCCCAGCCGTAGAAGCCGTTGCGGTTCTTGGACCCCTCGCACACCGCGTCGACCTTGCCGTCGCCGTTGATGTCGTACGGGTCCGTGCACGGCGTGGCGTCGGCCTCGGCGTACAGCAGCGCCTTCACCAGGGCCGGCGGGGCGTACGGGTGCGTCGACTTGATCAGGGCGGCCACGGCCGCGGCGTGCGGCGAGGCCATCGACGTACCGGCCATGTAGCCCCACTTGCCGCCGGGCAGCGTGCCCAGGATCAGACCGCTGGTCGCGGGCGGAGCGGGCGTCTGGTAGGCCGTCGAGTCACCGCCGGGCGCGGCGACGTCGATGACGCCCAGACCGTGGTTGGAGAAGGACGACTTGATCCCCTTGGCGCCGGTCGCCGCGACCGTCACGACACCCGGCAGCTGGGTCGGTATGTCGAAGCACTCCGACGGGTCGATCACCCGGTCCGAGGGCGTGCCGTCGTTCGGCGAGACCGGGTCGGTGATCTCGTCGGCCGCGAGGTCGTAGTTCTCGTTGCCGGCCGCGGCGACGTTGACCACGCCCCGCTTCTCCGCGTACCGCGAAGCCCGGGTGACCGCCTCGACGAGGGCCTTCTGGTCCGGGTCGTCGGTGCAGTTGAAGTACCACGGGTCGGTGTAATAGCTGTTGTTGGTGACGTCGACGCCGTGCGTGGCCGCCCACATGAAGCCGCAGACCACGGCCTCCGTGTAGAAGTAGCCGGCGGTCGTCGACACCTTGATGCCCGCCACCTTCACCCCGGGCGCCACACCCGTCATGCCGACGCCGTTCTTGGCCGCCGCGATCTCACCGGCCACGTGCGTGCCGTGCGGGCTCTCCTCGGCGCTCGGCCGCCACGCCCCGTCGGTGGTGTCCGGCTTGCCCGTCACGCAGTTGACCGAGGCGCCCCGGTCGAAGTTCGGCGCGAGGTCCGGATGGGTGTCGTCCACGCCGGTGTCGATCACGGCGACGGTCACCTTGCTGCTGCCGAGCGACTTCTCGTGCGCCTTGTCCGCCTTGATGGCCGGCAGGTCCCACTGCAACGACTCCAGCGGGTCCTGGCCGGCGTCGGCGGCGGCCTGCGCGGCGGCCATCTGCGCCGAGCTGAGCGCCTTCGGCGTCCCCTCGTCGGTCGTCGACTGCGCGGGCAGCGGCGCGTTGCGCGTGTTGCCCGCCGACTCGACCCCGCGGACCTTGCGGATCGTCTTGGCGAAGTCGGGGTTCGACGAGTGGACGACGATCACGCCGATCTGGTCGTACGACGTCACGATCGTGCCGCCGGCCTTCGCGATGGCCTTCTTCACCTGTGCGGAAGGACCGTGCCCGGGGCGGACGTTGACGACGTAGCTGAGCGCGGTCCCGTCCGTGGCGACGGAGGCCAGGACGTCGCTGACGGCACCGGGCGCGGCGGCGGCGGAGCCGGACAGGTCCGTCGCCGAGGCCGTGGCACCCGGCAGGAACGCCATGGCCGTGGCGACGGCCATGCCGAGCGGGATCGCGAGCGTGCGCCGATGGCGCGGGTGGGGCCCAGTCATGATGCGAATCTCTCCAGTTCGTTCTCGGTACGAGCGGTCCGTGCGGGTGGTGCCGGAGCGTGCGGGGTCCCGGTACGGGCGGGTCACTTGACCGCGCGCAGCGCGTTGAC
Source organism: Streptomyces sp. SAI-135 (assembly GCF_029893805.1). Classification (NCBI taxonomy): domain Bacteria; kingdom Bacillati; phylum Actinomycetota; class Actinomycetes; order Kitasatosporales; family Streptomycetaceae; genus Streptomyces; species Streptomyces sp. SAI-135. The sequence goes on along the minus strand of NZ_JARXYP010000002.1, from coordinate 2,290,945 downwards.
GATGCCGAAGCCGTAGAACCCGTTGACCCGGGCGCCGCCCTCGCACACCGCGTCCTGCGTGCCGTCGCCGTCCTGGTCGTACGAGGCCGGGCAGCTCGTGGCGTCCGCCTGCGCCTTCAGCAGCGCCTGCAGCTGGGCCGGACTCGCCTTGGGGTGCGTGGACTTCAGCAGCGCGGCGACGCCCGCCGCGTGCGGCGAGGCCATCGAGGTGCCCTGCAGGAAGCCGTACCCGCCGTTCGGCATGGTCGACAGGATGCGGCCGTTCTGCGACGGCGTGTCCGGGATCTGGTAGAGCCGGTCGCCACCGGGGGCCGCGACGTCGATGACGCCCTTGCCGTACGAGGAGTAGTACGACTTGAGGTTCTTGAAGCCCGTCGCGCTGACCGTGACGACACCCGGCAGCTGCGTCGGCACGTCGAAGCACTCGTGCGGGTCGACGGTCCGCGGCACGGGCGTCGAGTCGTCGGGGCTCGAGTCGTCGACGATCGCGTCGGAGTCCAGGTCGTCGTTGGAGTTGCCCGCCGACGCCAGGCTGAGCGTGCCCTTCTTCTGCGCGTACAGCTGCGCCCTGTTGACCGAATCAACAATGGCCCGCTGATCGGGATCGTCCATGCAGTTGTACAGCCATGGATCGACGTAGTAGCTGTTGTTCGTGATCTCGACACCGTGGTCGGCGGCGAACACGAAGGCACACACGACGCTCTCGGGGTAGAACAGGCCGTTGCTCGGGTCGGTCACATTGATGGCCGACACCTTCACGCCGGGCGCGACACCGGCCACGCCGATGCCGTTGCGGGCCGCTGCGATCTCACCGGCCACGTGCGTGCCGTGGTAGTCGTCCGCGGTGTACGGCCGCCAGGCGCCCGGAGTGGTGTCCGGGACACCGCCGTCGCAGTTGGCCGACTGCGCGGCGGAGAAGTTCGGCGCGATGTCGGGGTGGGTGTCGTCGACGCCCGTGTCGATCACGGCGACGGTCACCTTGCGGCTGCCCGGGTTGATCCTGGCCGCCTTGTCGGCGCCTATCGCCCGCAGGTCCCACTGGTCGGCCTCGAGGGGCTCGCTGTCCGGCGTGGCGGCCGAGGCCGCGGCGACCTTCGCGGCCTGCTCGGCCGACAGGACCTGGACCGCGCCCTCGTCGGTCGTGCCCGCCGGGGTCAGCGCCGAGGTGCGGGTGGCGCCGGCCGACTGCACCCCGCGCACCTTGCGGATCTTCTGGGCGAAGTCCGGGGCGGAGGAGTGGACGACGATCACGCCGATCTTCTCGTACGCGATCACGACGGTGCCGCCGGCCGTCGGTATCGCCTTCTTCACCGCCGCGATCGTGCGGTGGTCCACCTTGGTGTTGACGACGTACGACAGGTTCGTCGCGTCCGCGGCCTGGGCCGTGGCCTCCCCGGCGGGAGCTGCCGAGGCCGCCGAGGGCAGGAAGCCGAGCGAGGCCGTGAGGGACAGCACGACGGGCACAGCGAGCGCGAGGCCGCCCCGGGAACGTCTCGAACGTCTGGAACGCGGCTGGGACATGGGGTCTCCACATCATCCGGAAACGAAACCGGCCCGAGACGCAGGTGTCGCTCGGGCAGGTACATGACGGGTGGTGCAGGCCGAAGCTATCTCCCGAAGTCGCTGGCCAGCAATGACTTCCCCAAGGTGAGTTCGGAAAGAAGCAAAGCGCTTTGAACCGCTCCCAGCGCGGCGCCGTGACCTTGAACAGGGAACGCGAGGACACTCGCCCCCGATCCCCGTCACCACCGCACCCGCACGCGAGGAGAGTCCGTGGCCACCGACGCACCGCCACCCTCGAAAGAGACGCACAAACTCCCCACCACCGAGGAGTTCACCGAGGTGCAGGAGAGCGCGGAGTTCGGTGAACTGCGCCGCTCCTACCGCTCCTTCGCCTTTCCCCTGACCATCGGCTTCATCGCCTGGTACCTGCTGTACGTCCTGCTGTCCAACTACGCGGGCGACTTCATGGGCACCAAGCTCTTCGGCAACATCAACGTGGCCCTGGTCCTGGGCCTCGCGCAGTTCCTGACCACGTTCCTCATCGCCTGGTGGTACTCGCGCGTGGCCGCCGCCAAGTTCGACCCCAAGGCCGAGGCGATCAAGTCCCGGATGGAGGGCGGCGCATGAGCCCCGCGATCACCCTGGCGGCCGGCGAGGCCAGCGAGCACCGGCCGCTGATCATCAGCCTGTTCGCGGTCTTCGTCGTCGCGACCCTGGTCATCACGGTCTGGGCCGGACGCCAGACCAAGGACGCCTCCGACTTCTACGCGGGCGGCCGCCAGTTCACCGGCTTCCAGAACGGCCTCGCCGTCTCCGGCGACTACATGTCCGCGGCGTCGTTCCTCGGCATCGCGGGCGCCATCGCCCTCTTCGGCTACGACGGCTTCCTGTACTCCATCGGCTTCCTGGTCGCCTGGCTCGTCGCCCTGCTGCTGGTCGCCGAACCGCTGCGCAACTCCGGCCGCTACACGATGGGTGACGTCCTCGCGTACCGGATGCGACAGCGCCCGGTCCGTACGGCGGCCGGCACCTCCACCATCGTCGTCTCGATCTTCTACCTGCTGGCCCAGATGGCGGGCGCGGGCGTCCTGGTCTCGCTGCTGCTCGGCATCACCAGCGACGCCGGCAAGATCGGCATCGTCGCCCTGGTCGGCGTCCTGATGATCGTGTACGTCACCATCGGCGGCATGAAGGGCACCACCTGGGTCCAGATGGTCAAGGCCGTCCTGCTGATCGCGGGCGCCCTGCTGCTGACCTTCCTGGTGCTGCTGAAGTTCGACTTCAACGTCTCCGACCTGCTCGGCTCCGCCGCCGACAACAGCGGCAAGGGCGCGGCCTTCCTGGAGCCGGGCCTGAAGTACGGCGCCACGGGCACCACCAAGCTGGACTTCATCTCGCTCGGCATCGCCCTGGTCCTCGGCACCGCGGGCCTGCCGCACATCCTGATCCGCTTCTACACGGTGCCCACCGCCAAGGCCGCCCGGAAGTCGGTCATCTGGGCCATCGGCCTCATCGGCGCCTTCTACCTGATGACCCTCGCCCTCGGCTTCGGCGCCGCGGCCCTCATCAAGCCGGACGAGATCATCGCCTCCAACAAGGCGGGCAACACGGCGGCGCCCCTGCTGGCACTCCATCTGGGCGGTGTCGACTCCAACTGGGGCGCGATCCTGCTGGCCACCATCTCGGCGGTCGCCTTCGCCACCATCCTCGCGGTCGTCGCCGGCCTCACCCTGGCCTCGTCGTCGTCCTTCGCGCACGACATCTACGCCAACGTCATCAAGCGCGGTCAGGCCACCGAGAAGCAGGAGATGAGCGCGGCCCGCTGGGCCACCGTCGGCATCGGTGCCGTCTCCATCCTGCTGGGCGCCCTCGCCCGCGACCTCAACGTCGCCGGCCTCGTCGCCCTCGCCTTCGCGGTCGCCGCCTCGGCGAACCTGCCCACGATCATCTACAGCCTCTTCTGGAAGCGTTTCACCACCTCCGGAGCCCTGTGGTCGATCTACGGCGGCCTCATCACGGCGGTCGGCCTGGTGCTGTTCTCACCGGTCGTCTCCGGCAAGCCCACCTCGATGTTCCCGGACGTCGACTTCCACTGGTTCCCGCTGGAGAACCCGGGCATCATCTCGATCCCGGTCGGCTTCCTGCTCGGCATCATCGGCACCTACCTGTCCAAGGAGGAGCCGGACAAGGGCAAGTACGCGGAGCTGGAGGTCCGGTCCCTGACCGGCACCGGAGCCCACTGACCCGTCCTTCGAGCGGCCGTGTCGTAGATCTCTACGACACGGCCGCTTCGTACGTCGTGGGATCGGGCACTGTCGTTGTCAGTGACGTCACGTAGGCTCGCACGTGACGGAAACCGATGGACTCGGCACTGATCCGCGACGAGGGAGGGGGCCCACGTGCTCATCGACACCTATGGCCGGCAGGCCACCGACCTGCGCGTCTCGCTGACCGACCGCTGCAATCTGCGGTGCACGTACTGCATGCCGGAAGAGGGCCTGCAGTGGCTGGCCAAGCCCGACCTGCTCACCGACGACGAGATCGTCCGCCTGATCGACATCGCCGTCACCTCCCTCGGCATCGAGGAGGTCCGCTTCACCGGCGGCGAGCCCCTGCTGCGCCCCGGGCTGGTCGGCATCGTCGAGCGCGTCGCGGCCCTGGAGCCGCGCCCCCAGATGTCCCTCACCACCAACGGCATCGGCCTCAAGCGCACGGCGAAGGCCCTGAAGGCGGCGGGCCTGGACCGGGTCAACGTCTCCCTGGACACCCTGCGCCCGGACGTCTTCAAGACCCTCACCCGCCGCGACCGCCACCAGGACGTCCTGGACGGCCTGGACGCCGCCCGCGAGGCGGGCCTGACCCCGGTCAAGGTCAACTCCGTCCTCATGCCCGGGCTCAACGACGACGAGGCCCCCGACCTCCTCGCCTGGGCGGTGGAGCACGACTACGAACTGCGCTTCATCGAGCAGATGCCCCTGGACGCCCAGCACGGCTGGAAGCGCGACGGCATGATCACCGCCGGGGACATCCTGACCTCCCTGCGCACCCGCTTCGACCTCACCGAGGAAGGGGCCGACAAGCGCGGATCCGCCCCGGCGGAGCGCTGGATCGTCGACGGCGGCCCCCATGTGGTCGGCGTCATAGCCTCGGTCACCCGCCCCTTCTGCTCGGCCTGCGACCGCACCCGGCTCACGGCCGACGGCCAGGTGCGCACCTGTCTGTTCGCCCGTGAGGAGACGGACCTCCGGGCCGCCCTGCGCTCGGACGCCGGTGACGAGGAGATCGCCCGCATCTGGCGCGAGGCGATGTGGGGCAAGAAGGCGGGGGCCGGTCTCGACGACCCGACGTTCGTCCAGCCGGACCGTCCGATGTCCGCGATCGGCGGCTAGGCCCCTTCGGGAGCCTGCCAGTCCTGGAGCTTCACGACGTCCTTGAGGAAGCCCCGCACCCCGAGGAACTGCGACAGATGCTCCCGGTGCTCCTCACAGGCCAGCCACGTCTTGCGCCGCTCCGGGGTGTGGATCTTCGGGTTGTTCCACGCGAGCACCCACACGGCGTCGACGCGGCAGCCCTTCGCGGAGCAGATCGGGGTCTCGTCACTCACGGATTTCGTCTCACAACCGGGGTGGAAAAGGCGACGCCGAGCAGCCACGGGGGGAGCTGCCCGGCGTCGGTCTGTCGCTCCGACGGGGGATGCGGAGCGCGTACGAAGTATGTCACGGGTAACCCTCGCCCCGGCACCGGAACAACATGATTGATCTGAGCTTTTCTTGAGCTTGGCGCGGAGAAGAACCGTCACGTCCGCTCGCGCGGTTCCCCCCGGACACCCGACGCCGCACCGCCCGCGCCGGCTTCCGGCACGGATTCCGCGAAGTCGTCCTCGACCCGCGGTGGCATGATCATCGGCCGGACCGGAGCGGCCACGAAGGTCGACGGCAGCGAGGGCGCGTTCTCCCGCCCCGCGTTGGCGATGACCACGGCGATATAGGGCAGAACGGCCCCCAGTACCAGTGCCACGATCGCGACGTGCCGTTCCACGTTCCAGAGGGTGGCCGCGAGCACCACCGACAGCGTACGGACCGTCATCGAGATGACGTACCGGCGCTGACGTCCGCGCACGTCCTCCTGAAGGCTGGTCCGGGCTCCGGTGATCCGGAACACCTGGGCGCTCCCGCCGCCATGCTGCTTCCGCATCACATTCCACCATCCGCCCGCATCGGACTGCTCCCGGCTCCGCATCCGCTCCGTACCCGGTGGAGGTACCGGGCCCGGACAGCTTCCACGGTACGCCGCGCCTGCGCCGCCTACGAGACCGGGGCATCTCCCGCCGGGGCCGACGGCCTCACCCCCGGCACGTACGGCGTACCCGACATGCGGCGTAGTGCGAACGGACCGACACTGGCCGTAATGCTCACGTAGAGCCGTACGAGGAGGCAGCCATGGGCTGGTTGTGGGCGATCATCGTGGGATTCGTGCTGGGTCTGATCGCGAAGGCGATCATCCCCGGCAAGCAGCACAGTCCCCTCTGGCTGACCACCATCTTCGGCATGCTGGGCGCCATCGCCGGCAACGCCATGGCACGCGGGTTCGGCGTGGAGGAGACCTCCGGCATCGACTGGAGCCGCCACGTCTTCCAGCTCATCGCCGCGATCATCATCGTCGCCGTCGGCGACATGCTCTACATGGCGACGCTGGGCAAGAGGAAGCAGCGGCGGGTCTGAGAGCCGTACGACGAAGAGGGCGCCCCTCCGTGAGGAGGGGCGCCCCCGTCTGCCGTACCGAGACCTACGCGGACGCGACCTCGACCGCGGCCAGGTTCTTCTTGCCCCGGCGCAGCACCAGCCAGCGACCGTGCAGCAGGTCCTCCTCGGCGGGAACGGCGTCCTCGGCGGTGACCTTGACGTTGTTCACGTAGGCCCCGCCCTCCTTCACCGTCCGGCGCGCGGCGGACTTGCTGGCCACGAGACCGACCTCGGCGAACAGGTCCACGACGGGACCGAGCTCGGCGACCTCGATGTGCGGAACCTCGGAGAGCGCCGCCGTCAGAGTCCGCTCGTCCAGCTCCGCCAGCTCACCCTGCCCGAAGAGGGCCTTTGAAGCGGCGATCACCGCGGCCGTCTGGTCCGCGCCGTGCACCAGCGTCGTCAGCTCCTCCGCCAGCGCCCGCTGAGCGGCCCGGGCCTGCGGCCGCTCCTCGGTCTGCTTCTCCAGCTCCTCCAGCTCCTCGCGGGACCTGAACGACAGGATGCGCATGTACGTCGAGATGTCCCGGTCGTCCACGTTCAGCCAGAACTGGTAGAACGCGTACGGCGTCGTCATCTCCGGGTCGAGCCAGACGGCGCCGCCCTCGGTCTTGCCGAACTTGGTGCCGTCCGCCTTGACCATCAGCGGCGTCGCCAGGCAGTGCACCGACGCGTCGGGCTCCAGCCGGTGGATCAGGTCGAGCCCCGCCGTGAGGTTGCCCCACTGGTCGCTGCCGCCCTGCTGGAGCGTGCAGCCGTACCGCCGGTACAGCTCCAGGAAGTCCATGCCCTGGAGCAGCTGGTAGCTGAACTCCGTGTAGCTGATGCCCTCCTGGGACTCCAGCCGGCGCGCGACCGAGTCCTTGGTGAGCATCTTGTTCACGCGGAAGTGCTTGCCGATGTCCCGCAGGAACTCGATGGCCGACATTCCGGCCGTCCAGTCCAGGTTGTTCACCATCACCGCGGCGTTCTCGCCCTCGAAGGACAGGAACGGCTCGATCTGCGCGCGCAGCCGGGTCACCCAGTTCGCGACCGTCTCCGGGTCGTTCAGCGTGCGCTCGGCCGTGGGGCGCGGGTCGCCGATCTGGCCGGTCGCCCCGCCCACCAGGGCCAGCGGACGCAGACCGGCCTGCTGGAGCCGGCGCATGGTGAGGACCTGCACCAGGTGGCCGACGTGCAGAGAGGCCGCGGTCGGGTCGAAGCCGCAATAGAACGTGACGGGACCGTCCGCGAGCGCCTTGCGCAAAGCGTCCTCGTCAGTGGACAGGGCCCACAGCCCCCGCCACTTCAGCTCGTCGACGATGTCCGTCACGGTTCTCGTATCTCCTCGAAAGGTCCTCGGGCAGTCGGGTGACTGCCGGCTATGAGGTTATACGCCCTGACTGACAGAACTCATATTGAAATCCGGCACCCGCAGCGCGGGCATCGCGGCCCTGGTGAACCAGTCGCTCCACTCCCTCGGCAGGGTCTTCTCCGTCCGTCCCGCCTCCGTCGCCCGCCCCAGCAGGCCGACCGGCGACTCGTTGAACCGGAAGTTGTTGACCTCGCCCACCACCTCGCCGTTCTCGACGAGGTACACCCCGTCCCGGGTCAGCCCGGTCAGCAGCAGCGTGGCGGGGTCGACCTCGCGGATGTACCACAGGCAGGTCAGCAGCAGCCCGCGCGTGGTGTCCGCGACCATCTCCTCCAGGGAACGGTCCTGACCGCCGTCCAGGATCAGGTTGCCGATCGCCGGGGCGACGGGCAGCCCGGTCAGGGCCGCGCTGTGCCGGGTGGTGGTCAGATGCGCCAGCGTGCCCTGCCGCACCCACTCGGTCGCCCTCACCGGAAGGCCGTTGTCGAACACCGACTGATCGCCCCCCGAGGAGTGCGCGACGACGAACGGCGCCGTCTCGAGCCCCGGCTCGTTCGGGTCGCTGCGCAGCGACAGCGGCAGACCGGTGAGCGTCTCGCCCACCCGGGTGCCGCCGCCCGGCTTGGAGAACACCGTCCGCCCCTCGACCGCGTCCCGGCCCGACGCCGACCACAGCTGGTAGATCAGCAGGTCCGCGACCGCGGTAGGCGGCAGCAGCGTCTCGTACCGCCCCGCGGGCAGCTCGACGCGCCGCTCGGCCCATCCCAGGCGTACGGCGAGCTCGGCGTCCAGCGCCGCCGGGTCGACGTCCTTGAAGTCCCGCGTGGAGCGTCCGGCCCAGGCCGAGCGGGTGCGGTCCGGCGACTTGGCGTTGAGCTCCAGCGTGCCGTTGGGCTGGTCGTGGCGCAGCCGCAACCCCGTGGAGGTGCCCAGGTACGTCGAGACGAGCTCGTGGTTGGCGAAGCCGTACAGTTCCCGGCCGCCCGCACGCGCGCGTGCGAAGGACTCGCCGAGCGCCGGCGCGAAGTCGGCGAAGACGGCCGAGGAGGTCTCGGCGGGCGCGTCCGTGAAGTCGGGGGACTCCGGTACGCCGGTGACCAGCGGCTGGGCGTCCTCGGCGGGTCCGGCGCCGCGGGCCGCGGCCTCGGCGGCCCGCACCAGCGGCTCCAGCTCGTCCGCGGTCACCGCGGACCGCGAGACCACCCCGGAGGCGGTGCCCTCCTTGCCGTCGACGGTCGCGACGACCGTGAGCGTGCGCCCGCGCGTGACGCCGTTCGTGGTGAGCGCGTTGCCCGCCCAGCGGAGGTTGGCGGTCGACTGCTCGTCGGCGATCACGACACAGCCGTCGGCGGTGGACAGCTCCAGCGCCCGCTCGACGATCTCGTGCGGCTTGTTGCTGCGGGCGCTCATCGACCTGCCTCCTGCGTGGTGTTCAGAATGTTGACGCCCTTGAAGAGGGCCGACGGGCAGCCGTGCGACACGGCCGCGACCTGGCCGGGCTGGGCCTTGCCGCAGTTGAAGGCGCCACCGAGGACGTAGGTCTGCGGGCCGCCCACCGCGGCCATCGAGCCCCAGAAGTCGGTGGTGGTCGCCTGGTAGGCGACGTCCCGCAGCTGCCCGGTGATGCGCCCGTTCTCGATCCTGAAGAACCGCTGGCCGGTGAACTGGAAGTTGTAGCGCTGCATGTCGATCGACCAGGACCGGTCCCCGACCACGTAGATCCCGCGGTCCACGCTGCCGATGAGGTCTTCCGTCGACATGCCCGCCGGGTCCGGCTGGAGCGACACGTTGGCCATGCGCTGCACCGGGACGTGCCCGGGGGAGTCGGCGTAGGCGCACCCGTTGGACCGCTCGAACCCGGTCAGCCTCGCGATCCGCCGGTCCAGCTGGTAGCCGACCAGGGTGCCGTCCTTGACCAGGTCCCAGGACTGTCCCTCGACGCCCTCGTCGTCGTAGCCGATGGTCGCGAGGCCGTGCTCGGCGGTGCGGTCACCGGTGACGTTCATCAGCTCGGAGCCGTAGCGCAGCTTGCCCAGCTGGTCGAAGGTGGCGAAGGAGGTGCCGGCGTAGGCCGCCTCGTAGCCGAGCGCGCGGTCCAGCTCGGTGGCGTGGCCGATGGACTCGTGGATGGTCAGCCAGAGGTTGGACGGGTCGACCACGAGGTCGTACAGGCCCGCCTCGACGCTCGGTGCCCGCATCTTCTCGGCGAGCAGCTCCGGGATCTGCTCCAGCTCGCCGTCCCAGTCCCAGCCGGTGCCCGTGAGGTACTCCCAGCCGCGTCCGACCGGCGGCGCGATGGTCCGCATGGAGTCGAACTCGCCGCTGGACTCGTCGACCGACACGGCCGTCAGCTGGGGGTGCAGCCGGACCCGCTGCTGCGTGGTCACAGTGCCCGCGGTGTCGGCGTAGAACTTGTTCTCGTGCACGGTGAGCAGCGAGGCGTCGACGTGGTTGACCCCGTTCGCCCGCAGCAGCCGCGCGCTCCAGTCCGCGAGCAGCGCCGCCTTCTCCTCGTCGGGCACGGAGAACGGGTCGATCTCGTACGACGAGACCCACGTACGGTCGGCGTGCACCGGCTCGTCGGCGAGCTCCACGCGCTCGTCGGAACCGGCGGCCCGGATCACCTGCGCGGACAGCTTCGCCATGGCCACGGCCTGCGAGGCGACCCTGGCGGCGGCGTCCATCGTCAGGTCCACGCCCGACGCGAAGCCCCAGGTGCCGCCGTGCACGACCCGCACCGCGTACCCGAGGTCGGTGGTGTCCGAGGACCCGGCGGGCTTGGCGTCCCTGAGTCGCCAGGACGCGCTGCGCACCCGCTCGAACCGGAAGTCCGCGTGCTCGGCGCCGAGCGCACGCGCGCGTGCCAGCGCGGCGTCGGCGAGGGCACGTAGGGGAAGCGCTGTGAAGGCTTCGTCGATGGTATGAGGCACCTGGGTCTCTTCCTGTCGGGAGGGGGTCGGCGGCGGTTGCCCCCGATCATGTCGCGGCGACCGGCGCCCGGACCACACGTTTGGGACCGCCACCGGCAACTTTCTGTAGGGACCCGACAGCGAGTCCCGTAAGCCACTGTCGGTGCCCGAATGTCCTCGGGCGGGACGCGCCCGATAGGTTTTCGGAGAAGCCGCCTGTCATCCAGGGTGTCGGGCGGATGTGTCAGACCCCAAGGGAAAGGGTGATCCGTTGAGCCGCTCGGTTCTCGTCACCGGAGGCAACCGGGGCATCGGCCTCGCCATCGCCCGCGCGTTCGCCGATGCCGGCGACAAGGTCGCCATCACGTACCGCTCGGGTGAGCCGCCGGCCGCCCTGACTGATCTGGGCTGCCTGGCCGTCAAGTGCGACATCACCGACACCGAGCAGGTGGAGCAGGCCTACAAGGAGATCGAGGCCGAGCACGGCCCGGTCGAGGTCCTGATCGCCAACGCCGGCATCACCAAGGACCAGCTCCTGATGCGGATGTCCGAGGAGGACTTCACCTCGGTCGTCGACACCAACCTCACCGGCACCTTCCGCGTGGTCAAGCGCGCCAACCGCGGCATGCTGCGCGCCAAGAAGGGCCGGGTCGTCCTGATCTCCTCGGTCGTCGGCCTCTACGGCGGCCCCGGCCAGGCCAACTACGCGGCCTCCAAGGCGGCCCTGGTCGGCTTCGCCCGCTCGCTCGCCCGTGAGCTGGGCTCGCGCAACATCACCTTCAACGTCGTCGCGCCCGGCTTCGTCGACACCGACATGACCAAGGCGCTCACCGACGAGCAGCGCGAGGCCATCGTGAAGCAGGTGCCGCTCGGCCGTTACGCGCAGCCCGAGGAGGTCGCCGCGACGGTGCGGTTCCTCGCCTCGGACGACGCCTCGTACATCACTGGAGCCGTCATTCCCGTTGACGGCGGACTGGGAATGGGTCACTGAACACCATGAGCGGAATTCTCGAGGGCAAGCGCGTCCTGATCACCGGTGTGCTGATGGAGTCCTCCATCGCCTTCCACGCCGCCAAGCTGGCCCAGGAGCAGGGCGCCGAGATCATCCTGACCGCGTTCCCGCGGCCCACGCTGACCGAGCGCATCGCCAAGAAGCTCCCCAAGCCCACCAAGGTCATCGAGCTCGACGTGACCAACGACGAGCACCTCGGCCGGCTGGCCGACGTCGTCGGTGAGGAGCTCGGCGGCCTCGACGGCGTCGTGCACTCCATCGGCTTCGCGCCGCAGGACGCGCTCGGCGGCAACTTCCTGAACACGCCGTTCGAGTCCGTGGCCACGGCCATGCACGTCTCGGCGTACTCCCTGAAGTCGCTCACCATGGCCTGCCTGCCGCTGATGCAGAACGGCGGCTCGGTCGTCGGCCTCACCTTCGACGCGCAGTACGCCTGGCCGCAGTACGACTGGATGGGCCCGGCCAAGGCCGCGCTGGAGGCCACCAGCCGTTACGTCGCGCGCGACCTGGGCAAGCAGAACATCCGCTGCAACCTGATCTCCGCGGGCCCGCTCGCCTCCATGGCCGCCAAGTCCATCCCGGGCTTCAGCGACCTGGCCGCGGTCTGGGACAACCGCTCCCCGCTGGAATGGGACCTCAAGGACCCGGAGCCGGCCGGCAAGGGCATCGTCGCCCTGCTGAGCGACTGGTTCCCGAAGACCACGGGCGAGATCATCCACGTGGACGGCGGGCTGCACGCCATCGGCGCCTGATCCCGTACGGCGTCGACGCCCCGTTCCCGCAGGGAGCGGGGCGTCCCCCGTTCGGCCTACCAGGCCGGGCGCGCACGGCCGACAACTGGGCACCCTGGATTACGCGTTCACCAGCGATTCCCTCCCCAGTACGGCCGAGGAGGTCCCCTTGTGCGCCTGTCCCGCAGTCTGGCCTCAGCGACCGCAGCCGTCTGTCTCGTGATGTCCCTGTCGTACGAAGCGATGTCGCACGCACGCGTGGAGAAGCCCCGGGCCGCCGCCTCGGAGCTGTTCGGCGCGTCCTGCCGCAGCAAGGTCACCGGCTCCCGTGTGACCACCTACTGCCACAACCCCTATCCGCGCACCGACGGGGTCCGCCTGCACATCGAGTGCGAACGCTGGTGGGACCTCGACACCGACAGCGCCGAGGTCCAGGCCGGGCCCGCGCAGACCGTGCGGCTGACCGGCAGGTGCTGGAAAGAGGTCCGCTCGGTGTGGGTCAGCCACCGGAAGCTGGCGCGCTGAACCGTCCCGGACGGCACAGGAAGGGGTAGCCGGCCGCCTCCTCGGCGGCCGTCGCCGCGTCGCCCGCGCGGATCGCGTCGACGAGCCGGGTGTGGTCCATGTACGTCTCCGGCGTCAGTTCCCCGCCGACGTCCTCGCGCAGCCAGTCCCGCAGCACCGCGCCGAGATCCGCGTACATCTCGGTCATCACGTCGTTGTGCGAGGCGGCCACCACGGCCAGGTGGAAGGTGGTGTCCGCCGTCACGAAGGCCTCCGCGTCGCCCGACGCCCAGGCCTCCTCGCGCCGCGCCAGGAGCGCGTCGAGCTGCCTGAGGTCCTTCTCGGTGCGCCGCTCGGCCGCCAGCCGCGCCGCGGACGACTCCAGGGTGGAGCGCACCTCGGCGACGTGCCGGGGGTCCGCGTCGGCGAACCTGCGGTGCATCACGCCCGCCAGCTCGCTGGTGGCCACGACGTACGTCCCCGAGCCCTGGCGGATGTCCAGCAGGCCGTTGTGCGCGAGTGCGCGGACGGCCTCACGGACGGTGTTGCGGGCCACCCCGAGCTGCTCGACCAGCTCCGGCTCGGTCGGGATCCGGGAGCCGACCGGCCACTCGCCCGAGGTGATCTGGTTGCGCAGTGCGGCGATGACCTGCTCGGACAGCGCCGAGCGGCGGGGATGGCTCAGGGGCATGGCACACCTTCGCACGGGCGGGAGGACACTGGGCGACCCGGGGATGGACAACCAATCATCCCATGATTCTATGATGGGGGACATGGCAAGCGAGGAAACCCGGACGGTGAAGTCCACGACGGCACGCCCTTCCGCGATCCCCCGCGGTTCCGCGGCCGGCCCGGAGGAGGGAGCCGCGGTGCCCGCGCCGCGCGCGTGGGCGGTGCGCCTGGTCGTCGTCGGCATCGTGCTGTCCGCCCTCAACCTCCGCCCCGCCATCACCAGCCTCGGCGCCCTCCTGGAGGAGGTGCGCGACGGACTCGGCATGAGCGGCAGCGTGGCCGGCCTGCTCACCTCGGTGCCCCCGCTGTGCTTCGCCGTCTTCGGCGTCACGGCCCCGCGCCTGGCCCGCCGCTTCGGTGCGGGCGCGGTGGTGTGCGCGGGCATGGTCGCCATCACGGCGGGCCTGCTCGTACGGCCGTACACGGGCTCCACGGCGGGCTTCCTGGCCGCCAGCGCCCTCGCCCTCATGGGCATCGCCGTCAGCAACGTCCTGATGCCGGTCATCGTCAAGCGCTGGTTCCCGGACCGGGTCGGCTCCATGACCGGCCTGTACTCGATGGCCCTGGCCCTCGGCACCTCGGCGGCGGCCGCCGTGACCGTCCCGGTGACCGAGGCGCTGGGCGGCAGCTGGCAGTCCGGGCTCACGGTGTGGGCGGTCCTGGCCGCGGCGGCCGTACTGCCGTGGATCCCGCTCGTGCGGGACCGGGGGCCTGTGTCGACGGAGACCAGGGCGGCGCAGGACGCGGTCCGGAGCGTGCACACACGCGTGGAGGGCGCCGGCCCCGTCCGGCACGTGCACGCGCGCGTGGAGCCGCCCGCGCTGCGGATCACCCGGAGCCGGACCGCCTGGGCGCTCGCCGTCTTCTTCGGGCTCCAGGCCACCGCCGCCTACATCACCATGGGCTGGATGGCGCAGATCTTCCGGGACGCGGGCGTGCCCGCCGGTACCGCCGGACTGCTGCTGGCCGTCACGATGGTGATGGGCGTCCCGCTGGCCTTCGTCATCCCGCGCGTGGCGACCCGGCTGCCGCACCAGGGCCCCATCGTCCTCGCGCTCGGCGTCTGCGGCCTCGCCGGGTACGCGGGCCTGTACCTCGCCCCCGCCGCCGGCGCCTGGGCCTGGGCCGTCCTGCTCGGTGTCTCCAACTGCGCCTTCCCGCTGGCCCTCACCATGGTCGGGATGCGTGCCAGGACCGGCGCGGGCGTCGCCCAGCTGTCCGCGTTCGCGCAGAGCACCGGCTATCTGATCTCCATCCCCGGACCGCTCCTGGTGGGCGTGCTCTACCAGCACAGCGGCGGCTGGGGCCTGCCGATCGCGCTCATGATCGGCCTGATGATCCCGCAGATGGCGGTCGGAGTGCTGGCGGGCCGCGACCGCACGGTGGAGGACGAGGCGGCCCGCTGAGGTCACCCTGGCGGACTCGGCGGGAGCCCGGGGTGCGAGACTGGCCGTATGCCAGTGCTCGACCCGAACCCCCAGAACGGCCAGAAGAAGATGCTGCTGGTCTTCGGCTCCTTCCTCGCCATCTTCGTCATCATCGCGATCATCGCGACGATCGCCTCGCCCTGATCCCGCGCACCCGCTCCCCGGCCCGATGGTGGGGTTAACCCCACATCCCCTAGGGGGTGAGTGTCAGGGTCAACTGGGTGGATCACCGGATGGGTTGAGGGCCGCTGGATCCGTACCTTCGAGATGTGACCGCGGGAAGCGGATCACGGAGGACTCGGAGACCAGCGGAGGCACTCATGTCGGCCCCTACGCACACCCCGCCCCACCCGGCGACCCGGGGCCGCGTCGACATCCGGCTGCCCTGGTGGGCCCTCGCCCTGCCGACGCTCGCCTTCGTGGTGCTCCTGGCCCTCATCCTCAACCCCGCCGACGCGCACGCGGCCTCCGGCGACCCCCTCATCACCCAGGTCCTGGAGCGCGTACAGCAGCTCATAGCCAGCTGAGCACCCGCGAACCCGCCCGTCAACTCCCTGCGCCCCATGGCCTGTTTCATGCGAAGCTGGATCCCATGAGCGTCGCAGATCCCCGCAGGATTGTCCTTTTCCGGCATGCGAAAGCCGACTGGCCACAGGTGACCGACCACGAGCGGCCGCTCGCCGACCGGGGCCGCAAAGATGCGGCGGAGGCCGGACGACGGCTGGTCGACTCCGGCATCCCGCTGGACCTGGCCCTCTGCTCCACCGCGACCCGGACCCGTGAGACCTGGAAGCTCGCCGTGCAGGAGTTCCCGCACCGGCCGAAAACGGTCTACGAGGAGCGGATCTACGAGGCCTCGCCCGGCGAGCTGATCGCCGTGCTCAACGAGACCCCGGACGACGTGCACAACGCCGTCCTGATCGGCCACAACCCCGGTGTGCAGGGCCTCGCCGACGTCCTCGCGGGCGCCGCCGAGGGCGATGCCCGCCGGCGGATGAACGGCCGCGGCTTCCCGGCCGCCGCCTTCGCCGTCCTGTCGTTCAGCGGCCCCTGGAAGACCCTGGAGCCCGGCACGGCCACCCTGGTCGACTACTGGGCGCCGTCCGACTGACGACGGCACGACTCCCCACTCGGGCGAGAGACGGCAGGGGCCCGGCACCGCCACGGTGCCGGGCCCCTGCCGATCCGTCCGGTCCGTCGTCGGAGGTCAGTCCTCCTCGTGCGCGTCGGCCGCCTCGACCTCTTCGCGGGTGACGCCCAGCAGGTACAGCACGGTGTCGAGGAAGGGGACGTTCACCGCGGTGTGCGCGGCCTCCCGCACCACCGGCTTCGCGTTGAAGGCGACACCGAGCCCGGCCGCGTTGAGCATGTCCAGGTCATTGGCGCCGTCGCCGATCGCCACCGTCTGGGACAGCGGCACCCCGGCCTCGGCGGCGAACCGGCGCAGCAGCCGCGCCTTGCCCGCGCGGTCCACGATCTCCCCGGTGACCCGCCCCGTCAGCTTGCCGTCGACGATCTCCAGCGTGTTCGCCTGGGCGAAGTCCAGCCCCAGCCGGTCCTGCAGGTCGTCGGTCACCTGGGTGAAACCGCCCGAGACGACACCCACTTGGAAGCCGAGCCGCTTCAGCGTCCGGATGAGGGTGCGGGCACCCGGTGTCAGCCGTACTTCCGAGCGCACCTTGTCCACGACCGAGGCGTCCAGCCCCTCCAGCAGCGCCACGCGCGCGTGCAGCGACTGCTCGAAGTCCAGCTCACCGCGCATCGCGGCCGCGGTCACCTCGGCGACCTCGTCCTCGCAGCCGGCGTGCGCGGCGAAGAGCTCGATCACCTCGTCCTGGATGAGCGTGGAGTCCACGTCCATGACGACGAGCCGCTGGGCCCGGCGGTGCAGACCGGCGGCGACGACGGCCACGTCCACGCCGAGCTTGCCGGCATCCGTCACCAGGGCGGTGCGCAGCGGCTCGGTCTCGACGCCGGACACCGCGAACTCGACGGCCGTGACCGGGTACTTGGCGAGCCGGAAGATACGGTCGATGTTGCCGCCCGCCTTGGCGATCTTGGCGGCGATCGCGGCGGTGGCCTCCGCGGTGAGCGGGTGGCCGAGCACGGTGACCAGGGAACGCCCCAGGCCTCGCGGCCGGTTGTCGCCGAGACCGGAGATGATCTCCGCCTGCATCTTGATCGACTCGGCCCAGCTGTGGACAGTCGCCCGCAGGTCGCCCTCCAGCGCGCGGGGCGGCGCGGTCACCAGCGCGCACAGCACCATCCGGCCACGCGTGACGACCTGCTCGATGTCGACCACGTCGACCGAGTAGGCGGCGAGGGTGTCGAACAGGCCGGCCGTGATGCCCGGCCTGTCCTTCCCGAAGATCTTGACGAGAAGGGTGGGGACGTCGGAGAACGAGGTCTGCTCAGCGCTCATGGTGCTCCCACCGTATCCGGCACCCAGTGCCTTCTGCTCCCGCGGTCCGTCTGACGGACACGGAACACTGGGTGTCGGGCGGATGGCGAGATCCTTACGGGCGGGACACGGGCGTACCGCGGCGCGCGGGGGACTGCGCGGGTGACGCCGGGTCCGGCACCGTCCTGCCCGGCCGGGCCCCGCGCGTCCCGCGCCGGATCAGCGGCGGCCCTTCGGCTTCCCGGGCGGTGGGGGAGGAGGCGGGGGTGGCGACTGCCGGCCCGCGTCCCCGGAGGACGGCCGGCGGGCGGGCCGTCGCGGTGAACGAGGGGGCGGGTCGACCGGGCGGGCCATCGTCGGGGCGCCGTACACGTTCTCGTCCCCGTCGTCGGGCGGCCCTGCCCGGTCCGGGCCCGGACCGTTCTCCGCAGGGGACGGCCCCGCGTCCCGGCCCGTCGTCGGCCCGGGATCGTCGTCCGGCCCCCGCAACTCGTCGGGCACCCGCAGGTAGGGGTTCGTGGCCGGGTTGGGCGGCCGATAGGGCGTCCCGGGCACGTACGGCCCGACCGCACCGCTGCGGTCCCCGCCCCTCTGCGAATCCACCTCACCGGCAGACCCTCCCACCGCACGGCCCTGCGCCCCCGCCCCACCGCGATACGGCCCGGCCTCGCCGCTCCGCGGCTGAGCGTCTTGGCCGGGGTAGCCCCTGCCCTGGTCGCCCTGTGCTCCGGCGGCGCCGCGATACGGCCCGGCCTCGCCGCTCGGTGCCCCAGCCTCGCCCCTTTGCGGCTGAGCCTCCGGGCCGGGCCGCCTCGCCTGACCGGGGTAGCCCCTGCCCTGCGAGCTCTGTGGCCCCGCCCCACCGCGGTGCCCCCTCGCCTCCCCCTCGTACGCCCCGGCTCCACCCTCCTCGTAGGACCGACCCTCCTCGTAGGACGGCCCCCCGCCTTCAGAGGAGCGCGACACGTCGTCGTACGGGCCACCCGCCCCCGCGTATCCCGCCGCCCCGCTTCCGGAAGCCCCCGCTCCACGCTCATAGCCCCGGCTCTGCCCCCATGGCGCCCCGGCCGCACCCTCGCCCTGCTCCGGCGGCCCCCCGACCTCACCCTCGCGAGCGCCGGCGCCCCTCCCGTAAGGGGCGCCCTCAGCCGGATGCACCCCGCCCGAACCGCCGTACACAGCGCCACCGTAGGCAGCGCCCTGGCCCCCGTAAGCGCCGCTCCGGCCGGCATACGGCCCGACCCCTGGCTCATACGCCCCGCCCGCGTACCGCGGGCCCCCCGCAGCCCCGCCCCCCGGCGTCCCCGCGCCCGAACCCACCCCCGCACCAGCCAAGTCACCCCGTGCCAACCCTGCGGCCCGGCTCCCCGCCGCCCCCGTCGCCCGAGCCAGCAACGCCCCCGCGGCGCCCGCCGCAGCCCCCCACACCGCGCCGAGCAGCACCGCAAGGCCGAGCTCGCCCCGCAGCACGACCCCCGCGCCGAACGCGTCGAACCCCAGTACCGACAGCGAGGCGTCCACCGACACCTCCGTCAGCCAGGCGAGCAACGGCAGTGCCGACGCGGTCGCGAGCCCCAGCCGCACCGCACACCGCCCCGCGAACCCAGCCGGGCCCGCCCCTTCCACCGGAGTCCGCACAGCGGTGAGCACCCCCGCCAGCAGCATCATCAGCGCCGCCGCCACTCCCAGCAGCCACACCCGCCCGTCCAGCTCCGCCAGCCGCCCCAGCGTCACCGACTGGTCGGAGTCCGAGGCGAGCAGCCGGTCCAGGGGATCGGGGAGGAAATTCCTCAGGACGCCCGTGGCCCTGCCGTCGAAGGGGACGAACAAACCGATGGGGATGCCCAGCCACACCCCGTTCGGCGCCCCGAGCAGCGCCGCCCCCGCGATCCGCTTGGGATGGTCGTCCCCGATCGCCGCGTACGCCGCCGCCGAGAGCCCCGCGGCCACCGCGACCAGCAGCACCGTCACGAGGGCGGAGACGGCCGGCCGTACGACGCGGTGCACCGCGTCCCAGCCGGGCGGCAGCGGCGTGCGTCGGGACGCCAGGAGCGCGATCAGCAGGATCCCGGCCGACCAGCCGAGCCCGCCGAGCAGCGTGGGCACGGTGTCCACCGTGAAGCCGACCGCGGCCTTCGCGTCGATGAGGTCGCCGACCTGGTCGGGCAGCAGTCCGCCGATGTCCCCGACGTCCCCGAGGCCGGGGATGTCGAGGCCGCCGCCCCCGCCCGCGCCGGGCAGCTTGTCGAGCCCCAGCGCACCCCCGTCGATCGTGACGACGTCGTGCCCGGCCCAGGCCAGCCCGCCCGTCATCGCCGTGAACAGCAGGACCACCGAGCCCGCGCGGGCGAGGAGTTCGGAGGGTGCGATCACCGCCCCGGCCCGCCGCAGGGACCGTAGGAAGAACCATGACAAAAGCACCGCGCCGGCCAGGCTGACGCCCAGTGGCGTGATCTCGATGGCGGTCGCCGCCTGCGCCCCCGTCAAACCGAACGCGGACACGTCACCGGAGGGCGTCACCGAACCACCCGCCGCAAGGGCCACAACGGCCGCGGTCATCGGACCCAGAGAGGCGACGGAATCGGCCTCCAGCAGATGCAGACCGAGCGCGGCCACCCCCGCCATCCCGATCAACGCCCAGCTCACGGCCGCGATCGCGGACAGCAGGATGTCGCCCCACGGCAGCCGCCCGCCGTGCTGCTCGGTCTCGACGCCCATGGACGCACTCATGGCAGACCCCCCGATCCGCGGCGCGGCCGAGACCGCGCTTGTCCCCCTCGCGTGAATTACCCACTCTCCGGGTCGGTTTCAACCCCGTCAACGGAACCGGCCGAAGCGTACGAACGTGGTGTTCTCGGGGCTCGACTTTCGGTCAGCAGGGGATCCTGAAATAGTTCCCGACGATGTTCGACATCCCTACACTCCCTCTGACGGGGGCTATTCGGGGGACTACTCAGTGGGGCTTGGAGTGCCGGAACTCGTACTGGAAGCGAATGGACGTACCTGGACGCTCGATCCGTCCAGGCCGTACAGCCTTGGACGCGATCCGCAGGGGGACATCGTGTTCGACGACGCCAGGGTGTCCTGGCGTCACGCCACGATCAGCTGGAGCGGGCGCAGTTGGGTCATCGAGGACCACAGCAGCACCAACGGCACGTTCGTGCAGGGACAGCGGATCCACCGGACGGAGATCGGCCCCGGTGCGGCCGTCCACCTCGGCAACGCGAGCGACGGCCCGCTGCTGAGCCTCTCCGGCACCGCGGCCCCGGTCCCGCAGCCGCAGTCCGGGCAGCAGCCGTACGCCGCGCAGAGCGCGGGTCCCGGCTGGGCCCAGCAGACACCGCAGCAGACGCCCCGGCAATCGCCGCAGCAGGCCTCGCCGTCCGGCTGGCCACAGCCCCAGCAACAGCCTCGGCGGCAGCCGGAGCCGCAGCCGCAGTCACAGCCGTACTCCCACCAGCCGCTCCAGCAGTTCCCGCAGCAGCACGGCCCGGGCGCCGGCTCCGGCCCCGGCTCCGGCATGGGCGCGGACGCCCCGCCGGTCTACGGCGACCGCAGCCCCACCACGTTCCACCAGTTCACCATCGGCCGCATCATGCGCATCGGCCGTGCCCTGGAGAACGACCTGGTCGTCTCCGACCTGCAGGTCTCCCGCAACCACGCCGAGTTCCACTCGATGCCCGACGGCCGTATGGAGATCCGCGACCTGGGATCCCACAACGGCACGTACGTCAACGGCCAGCCGATCCCCAAGGGCGGCTCCACCCTGCTCGGCCCGAGCGACATCGTCGGCGTCGGCCACTCCACGTTCCGGATCGTCGGCGACCGGCTGGAGGAGTTCGTCGACACCGGCGAGGTGACGTTCTCCGCCCGCCACCTGACCGTCACGGTCGACGGCGGCAAGCAGATCCTCAAGGACGTCTCCTTCGGCGTCCCGGAGAAGTCCCTGATCGCGGTCATCGGACCGTCCGGTTCCGGCAAGTCGACCCTGCTCAAGGCGCTCACCGGCTACCGGCCCGCCAACCAGGGCGACGTCCTCTACGACAACCGCAACCTCTACAAGCAGTTCGCCGAACTGCGCCAGCGCATCGGTCTGGTCCCGCAGGACGACATCCTGCACAAGGAGCTGACCGTCAAGAAGGCCCTCACCTACGCGGCCAAGCTCCGCTTCCCCGCCGACACCACGGCGCAGGAGCGCGAGCACCGCATAGACGAGGTGCTGCGCGAGCTGAAGCTCGACATCCACCGCGAGAAGAAGGTCACCTCCCTCTCGGGCGGCCAGCGCAAGCGCGTCTCGGTGGCCCTGGAACTGCTCACCAAGCCGTCCCTGATCTTCCTCGACGAGCCGACCTCCGGTCTCGACCCGGGCATGGACCGCGATGTCATGCAGTTGCTGCGCGGCCTCGCCGACGACGGCCGCACGGTTCTCGTGGTCACCCATTCCGTCGCCGAGCTGGCCCTGTGCGACAAGCTCCTGGTGATGGCCCCGGGCGGCGCGGTCGCCTACTTCGGCCCGCCCGAGGAGGCACTGAACTTCTTCGGCTACGACACCTGGGCCGATGTCTTCTCGGCCTTCGAGAACTACCGCGACTACGACTGGGCCGGCCGCTGGAAGGGCTCGCAGCACTACCAGATGTACGCCGCGGACATAGACGCCGTTGCGCCGCAGTCCGTAGCGATGCCTCCGATGCAGGGCATGAAGCCGCCCAAGCCACAGCGCTGGGCCGGCCAGTTCGGGACACTCGTGCGCCGCTATGTGTCGGTCATCGCGTCCGACAAGGGCTTCCTGGCCCTCACGGTGATCCTGCCGCTCGTCCTCGGTTCGGTGAGCCTGCTCATCGACTTCGGCGACATCCTGCTGCCCAAGCCGGTCGACCCCAGGACCAAGCAGCCCGAGCCGAACAGCACGGCCACCACCGTCCTGCTGATCCTGGCGGTCGGCGCCTGCTTCGCCGGCGCGGCCAACTCCGTCCGTGAGCTGATCAAGGAACGGGTGATCTACGAGCGGGAGCGTGCCACCGGTCTGTCCCGCTCGGCGTACCTGATGTCCAAGGTGGTCGTCCTGGGCGTGATCACCATCCTGCAGGGGCTGATGGTCGGCGTCATCGGCTTCGCCAGCCGCGGACTGCCGAAGGAGGGGCTGGTCCTCGGCAGCGCGACCCTCGCGGAGCTGTGCCTGCCGATCATGGGGCTCGGGTTCACCTCGATGATGTTCGGGCTGATCATCTCCGCACTGGTGAAGACGTCCGAGAAGACCATGCCGCTGCTGGTCATGTTCGCGATCGTCCAGGTCGTCTTCACCGGCTGCCTGTTCACCCTGCACGGCACCCTCGGCGTCAACGAGCTCTCCTATCTGATGCCGTCCCGCTGGGCGGTCGCCGCCGCGGGCGCCACCCTGGACTTCAACAAGGTGAACCCGCCCGTCAAGCCGGGCGACACGACCGACCCGCTGTGGAACCACACGGTCGGCACCTGGGGCCTCGACATGATCGCCCTGATCGCCCTCGGCATCGTCTGCGGCTTCCTCGTCTCCCGGTTCCTGCGCCGCCACGAGCCCGAGGTCATGCGCAAGTGATCACCGCCGTACGACGGTGAAGGGCGGCACCCCGAGGGGGTGCCGCCCTTGTGCGTAGGAGAGGTCCGCGCGGCCTCAGTACGCGCTGTTCACGTTGTCCATCGAGCCGTACTTGTCGGCCGCGTAGTTCGCGGCGGCGGTGATGTTGGCGACCGGGTCGTAGATGTTCCACGACGTGCCCGCGACGTGGTACGCCTGGAACGTCGGCGGGATGACCTGGAGCAGCCCCTTCGAGGGGATGCCGTTGATGGCGTTGATGTCCCAGTTGTTGATCGCGTTCGGGTTGCCCGAGGACTCCCGCATGATGTTGCGGTACAGACCGTTGTAGCTGCCCGGGATGCCCTTGGCCCTCATGATGGCCAGGGACTCCTTGATCCAGCCGTCCAGGTTGTTGGCGTAGGTCTTCTTGGGCGCGGCGGCCTTGAGCTTGGCGCGGTGCGCGGCCCGGCTCGCGGCCTCCCTGGCCTTGCGCGCCTGCGCGGCCTTCTTCGCGGCGGCCGCGGCGGCCTTCTTCTTCGCCACGGCGGCGGCCTTGGCCTTCGCCTCGGCCTGCGCCTTCGCCTCGGCGGCCTTGTTCTGCAGCGCCTTGGCGGCGAGCTGCGCCTTGACGTCGGCCTGGAGACCCTTGAGATCCTCGGAGGAGTACTTCACGGGGGCCGAGTAGGTGGCCGCCTCGGACGTGGTGGTCTCCGCGTTGCCCGGAACCGCGCTGAAGGCGACGGCGGCGGCGCCGAGCGTGGCGACTCCGGCGACGGCGATCTTGTGGCGCTTCGTCAGCGCGCGACTGTGACCTCGGGTGAAAGGGTTCTTGGGCATGCGGGAATGACCTCTTCGAATAGCGCGGAGGTCGCTCGCTGTCCGGTGGGGGACACGGGTGCTTCCGGCACAAACGCCGCGGGCGGAACCCGCGGCGCTGAGCGACGTTGGCCATTCTTAGCTGGCGCAAAACACCCGGGCAAAGGTGTGACGTACGACCCCGGGTAGTGGACCGGGGGAGGGCAAAACGGGACAGACGGGAACGTCTTTCCCGTTCATGCGGGGAGCCTTTGTCTCCTATTTCGCTTCGTACGTGATGTGGGCCCTATGTGCGGGCTCACATCGCCCGCACAGCTTTCTCACCGGCAGTTGCTGGCGCAATGCTCTGTGTGAGGGTCCTTCTCCGGCAGGAGGAGATGCACGTCCCCGAACTCGTGCCACAGGTACCGCCGCCGCAGCGCCTCCTCGTAGCCCCGGTCGATCGCAGCCCGCCCCGCCACCGCCTCCAGCATGAGCAGGTGCGAGGCCTCCGGCTCGTGCAGGCCCGTCAGCAGCCCGTCCACCACCCGCACCCCGCGCTCGGGGGTCACGACGAGATCCGTCCACCCCGCACGCGCGCGTACGAGCCCGTCGGCCCCGGCCGCCGACTCCACGGCCCGCACGGCCGTCGTCCCGACGGCGACGACCCTGCCGTCCCCGGCCCTCACGGCGTTGATCAGCCGGGCGGAGGTCTCCGGCACCGAGAAGCGCTCCGGATACGGCGGCTCGTGCGCCTCCGCCGAGGCGAGCCCCGTGTGCAGGGTGACCGGCGCGAACTGCACCCCCCGGCTCACCAGCTCCGCCACCAGCCGCGCGGTGAAGGGCCGCGCGGCACTGGGCATCTCGGCACTGCCCGAACCGTCGGGGGACGGCAGCGCGAACACCGTCTGGTAGACGGACAACGGCTGGTCCCGCTCCGTGTAGGAGTACCGAACGGGCCGCCCGTGCTCCCGCAGCAGCCCCAGGACCTCGCCATCCCGCATCCGCGCCCACCACAGCCGCCCGCTCACCGCCTCCTCCAGGACCAGCAGCCCGCCCCCGGGCAGCCGCACCTGTGTCCCCGCGGGCCCGCCCGCACGCGCACGCGTGGTGCCCTTCCCGTCCGGGTCCCGCAGCTCGACCACCCAGCGCCCGTCGTCCCCGCGCGTGGAGAAGTGCACCACCACGCGCGCGTGCCCGATCCGCCCGTCGACGGCCGCGGCCAGCGTGGGGGAGGTGTTCACGACGAGCAGGTCCCCGGCCCGCAGCAGCCGCGGCAGCTCCCGGAACGCGTGGTGCGACACCGCGGTGCCCCGCGACACCAGCAGGCGTACGGCGTCCCGGCCGAGCCCCGGCCCCCGCTGCTCGGCGGGCACCCGCGCGGACAGCTCCTCCGGCACCCGCACCGCGAGGGTCATCGCCCCTCCAGCAGCGACGGAGCCGCGTACCGCCCGCTCGCCGGCCGCTCGTCCAGCAGCCGCAGAAAGGCCGGCACCACACTCGCCGGCTCCGGCCGCGGGTCCCCGTCGTCCGGCACGGCCGCCGCGTACAGGTCGGTGGCCATGTCCCCGGGATCCACCGCCCACACCCGCAGCCACGGCTCCTCCTCGCCCAGCACCGCCGCGAGGTGGTCCAGGGCGGCCTTGGAGGCCCCGTAGCCGCCCCACGTCTCGTACGCCTCGGCGGCCGCGTCCGAACTCACCGCGATCACCGCGCCGGCCCCCGCGGCCCGCAACAGGGGCAGCGCTTCCTGGACCAGGCCCAGCGCGGCCACGACGTTCACCTCCAGCGCGCGGCGCAGCCCGTCCAGCGACAGGCCCGCAAGGCGCACCAGCGGCTCGGCGCCCAGCGCGCTCGCGTTGTTCACCAGCAGATCGACACCGCCGAGCTTCCAGGCCGCCGCCACCAGCTCGGAGCGGTGGGCCGGATCCGTGACGTCCCCGGCCAGGGCCGTCACCCGGGTCCCGTGCGGGGCGAGCGCGGTCGCCGTCCCCCGCAGGACCTCCGCCGTCCTCGCGTCGAGCACCAGGTCCCACCCCCGCGCGGCCAGCGCCTCGGCGAGCGCCCGTCCCAGCCCCTTCGAGGCCCCCGTGATGATCGCTACCGGCATGACATCCGTCCCCTCGTCCGCACGCCTCCTGATCGGCGTGCTGCCAACGTAGGAACGCCGTCCTCCCGGCCGCCTCGGACGCGGGCCGCAATGCGGCGAGGCCCTTCGCCCTAGGTCGCCCGCCCTAGCCGGAGGCGGTCACAGGTCCGATCCGCGCTCTCACACCCCGCCCGTACTCTGAGGGCATGAGTCAAGGCCCCCGGTCCGGCCTCGCCGCGGTGAGCTCCGCGCTGCTGGCCATGAGCAGGCACCTGGAGGTGCGCGACGTCCTCAAGACGATCGTCGCCTCGGCCCGCGAGCTGCTCGACGCGCAGTACGCCGCCCTCGGTGTCCCCGACGACCACGGCGGCTTCGCCCAGTTCGTGGTCGACGGCGTCAGCGACGCCCAGTGGAAGGCCATCGGCCCGCTCCCGCGTCAGCACGGCATCCTCGCCGCGATGCTCCACGAGGCCACGCCCGAGCGCCTCGCCGACGTCCGCAAGGACCCCCGCTTCGAGGGCTGGCCGTCCGCCCACCCCGACCTGGTCGACTTCCTGGGCCTGCCGATCCGCGACGGCGACGAGGTCATCGGCGCCCTGTTCCTCGCCAACAAGAACTGCGAGAAGCCCGAGGGCGGCTGCGGCTTCACCGAGGAGGACGAGGAGCTCCTCTCGATCCTCGCCCAGCACGCCGCGATCGCCCTCACCAACGCCCGCCTCTACGAACGCAGCCGCGAGCTCACGATCGCCGAGGAGCGCTCCCGCCTCGCCCATGAACTGCACGACGCGGTCAGCCAGAAGCTGTTCTCCCTGCGCCTGACCGCCCAGGCCGCCGCCGCCCTCGTCGACCGCGACCCGTCCCGCGCCAAGGGCGAACTGCACCAGGTGGCCGTGCTCGCCGCCGAGGCCGCCGACGAACTGCGCGCCGCGGTCGTCGAGTTGCGTCCGGCCGCCCTGGACGAGGACGGCCTGACCGCCACCCTGCGCACCCAGATCCAGGTCCTGGACCGCGCCCACACCGCCCGCGTGACCTTCGCCGCCCGCAACTTCCGGGCCCTGCCGGCCGCCCAGGAGGAGGCCATGCTGCGCGTCGCCCAGGAGGCCCTGCACAACGCGCTGCGGCACTCCGGAGCCGCCCATGTCGACGTCACCCTGGACCGGCGCGGCGGCGGAGCCGTGCTGCGCGTCACGGACGACGGCAGCGGCTTCGAACCGAAGGAGGTCCGCCGCGCGGGCCGTCACCTCGGTCTGGTCTCCATGCGGGACCGCACCAGCGGGGTCGGCGGCACGCTGACCGTGGAATCGGCGCCCGGCAAGGGCACCACGATCGAGATGGAGGTCCCCGGTGGCTGACGCGATCAGGGTCCTGCTCGTCGACGACCACCAGGTCGTCCGCCGGGGACTGCGCACCTTCCTCGAAGTGCAGGACGACATAGAGGTCGTGGGCGAGGCCGCCGACGGCGCCGAGGGCGTCGCGCGCGCGGAGGAGCTGAAACCCGACATCGTCCTCATGGACGTCAAGATGCCGGGCATGGACGGCATCGACGCCCTGCGCAAGCTGCGCGAACTGAACAACCCCGCGCGCGTGCTGATCGTCACCAGCTTCACCGAGCAGCGCACGGTGGTCCCGGCCCTGCGCGCGGGCGCCGCCGGTTACGTCTACAAGGACATCGACCCCGACGCCCTCGCCGGCGCCATCCGCTCCGTCCACGCCGGGCACATCCTGCTCCAACCCGAGGTCGCGGGCGCTCTGTTGTCCCAGGAGGAGGGCAACTCCGGTCAGGGCAGGGGCGGTTCGCTCACCGAGCGGGAGCGCGAGGTGCTCGGGCTGATCGCGGACGGCCGCTCCAACCGGGAGATCGCCCGCGCGCTGGTCCTCTCCGAGAAGACCGTCAAGACGCACGTCTCGAACATCCTGATGAAGCTCGACCTGGCGGACCGTACACAGGCGGCGCTGTGGGCGGTTCGTCACGGAGTGGCCGGTTGATCCAGGAGTCGGACGGCAATACGGAGGGTTCCGCTCCGGAGTGAGATTCATACCGTCGTGGGAATGTCCCCCGAATGGCGCATCCTCCGCGGCGGCCCGCCGTTCTTCAGTGCGTGCTGCGGCGACTGCCGCGGCAATCGCTAGGAGGGCTTAGAAGTGAAGAACCTGAAGAAGGTAGCGGCCGTGACGATGGTGGCCGGCGGGCTGGTCGCCGCCGGTGCCGGTATGGCCTCCGCCACCGACGGGTCGCACGCCGACGGCAAGGCCGTGGGCTCGCCCGGCGTCGTCTCGGGCAACCTCGTCCAGGCCCCGGTGCACGTCCCGGTGAACGCGGTCGGCAACAGCGTGAACGTCATCGGCGTGCTGAACCCCGCCTTCGGCAACCTGGGCCTCAACCACTGACGTCCCCCGCCGAGCGGGCAGTGACTTCGGCCTCCCGGGTGCGCCACGCACCCGGGAGGCCGCTCCGTTCGCCCTACGCCCGATCCGCGCCTGAACACCCCGGACCAGGCCCACCAGCCGCCGGGGCCGCCGTGGCTGTCGAGCCCCCGGCTCGCTGAGCCGACTGGCTGCCGCGCCGCCGGGCCCCGGAGCCCCGAGCCGACCTGGTTGCCGAGTTGCTGCCCACCTGCGTGCGCCTGCTGCACATCGGCTGCCTCCGCAAGACCGGCGCCACCGCTATTCAGGGGCCGGGCCCCGGAGCCCCGAGTCGCCGGGCCATTTGGTTGCCGAGTCGCTGCCCACCGGCATGCGCCTGCTGCAGATCGGCCCCCACAAGATCGGCCCCACCGCCACCCAGGGGCCGCCGAGCCACCTGGCCGCCGAGCCGCCGAACCGGCTGGTCGACCAGCTCCCACATCGGCCGACCCCCTGCCAGTCACCGCACACCGCGCTCCAACTCCTCCACGTACGCGTTGTACGCAGCCACCTGCGCCCGCCGCCCCGTCCGCTCCACCGGCCGCAGCGCCTCCCCCCGTGCCCGCATCTCGGCGGAGCTCACCGCACCCCCGTGCCCGTTCTCCTGGGCCAGCGACACCAGCAGCCCCACCCGCTGGGCGAGCTCCAACACCCGCACCGCCCGAGGCGGATACCCCGGCGCCAGCAGCTCCCGCCCCCGCTCGGCCCGAGCCCGGTAGGCCCCGATCGCCGCCTCCGCCACCGGCCCCGACGCGGCCACGTCCAGCCGTGACAACACCTCCGTCGCCTCCCGCAGGGCCTCCGCGAGCTCCCGCTCGGCCTCGCCCAACGAGGGGACGTCCGCCGGCGGAGCCTCCCGCACCGGCAGCACCTGCCACACCACCTCGACATGCACATCACCCGCGGGCCCGGCCTCGTACACCTCAGGCACCAGGCCCAGCGCGGCACCGTGACAGATCACCGCCTCCTCCGCCTCCAACGCCCGCGCGTTGAACTCCGGCGGCCCGCTCAGCCCCAGCGGATGCCCGGGCGCGGGCAACGCGACCCGCAGTCCCGTGACGCCGAGCGACCGCAGCCGCCCCAGCGCCAGCGTGAGACCGACGGCCGCCGACTCACCCGGCAGCCCCTCCACCCGGTGCACGGCATCGTCGGCGACGATCGCCAGCACGGCGTCGTCCGGTGCGACAAGTCCGGCCAAAAGGCCGTTTCCCCAAGCGGCAAGGCGTCCAGAGCGCGGTTCCGAGAGCATGCCCCCAGCCTAAGGACCGGACCGCTGGACGGGAGCGGGCGACCGGTGGCGTAGATTTCTTCGAGGGCTGCGCCCAAAAGCGCGCACGCGCCAGCCGAGACGCCGACACCGGTCACACTGCAAGGGGAGACAACGCGCTCATGAGCGATGTTCTGGAGCTTCAGGACGTATCCGTGGTCCGTGAGGGCCGGGCTCTGGTGGACCAGGTCTCCTGGTCGGTCAAGGAGGGCGAGCGCTGGGTCATCCTCGGCCCCAACGGCGCCGGCAAGACCACGCTCCTGAACCTCGCGTCCAGCTACCTCTACCCCAGCAAGGGCACCGCCACCATCCTCGGCGAGACCCTCGGCAAGCCCGGCACCGACGTCTTCGAACTGCGCCCGCGCATCGGCATGGCCGGCATCGCCATGGCCGACAAGCTCCCCAAGCGCCAGACCGTCCTGGAGACTGTGCTCACGGCGGCGTACGGCATGACCGCCGGCTGGCAGGAGGAGTACGAGGACATCGACGAGCAGCGCGCCCGCGCGTTCCTCGACCGCCTCGGCATGAGCGACTACCTGGACCGGAAGTTCGGCACCCTCTCCGAGGGCGAGCGCAAGCGCACCCTCATCGCCCGCGCCCTGATGACCGACCCCGAGCTCCTCCTCCTCGACGAGCCCGCCGCCGGCCTCGACCTCGGCGGCCGCGAGGACCTGGTCCGGCGCCTCGGCCGGCTCGCCCGGGACCCCATCGCCCCCTCGATGCTCATGGTCACCCACCATGTCGAGGAGATCGCCCCCGGCTTCACCCACGTCCTCATGATCCGTCAGGGCAAGGTGCTCGCCGCGGGCCCCCTGGAGCTCGAACTCACCTCCCGCAACCTCTCCATGTGCTTCGGCCTCCCGCTCGTCGTCGAGCAGGTCGGCGACCGCTGGACCGCGCAGGGCCTGCCTCTGTCGTGATCACGTGAAGTCCCCGCAAAAACAAGGGTAAGAAGCCCCTCCCCGCTCCATCGCGCCCTGTCCGAGGCGGTACCCCCGGACCTACCATGACCATGTGAACGACATCGACGCATGGGTGTGGTGGCTCGTCGGCGCGGCTGCGCTCGGAATCCCGCTCGTGGTGACCGCGATGCCGGAGCTCGGCATGCTCGCGGCGGGCGCCGTCGCCGCCGCGGTGGCCGCCGGACTCGGCGGCGACATCGTCGTCCAGGTCATCGTCTTCGCCGTCGTCTCGGTGGCCCTCATCGCCGTCGTACGGCCGATCGCGACCCGGCACCGCTCCCAGCGGCCCCAACTCGTCACGGGTGTCGACGCGTTGAAGGGCAAGCAGGCCGTCGTCCTGGAGCGCGTCGACAGCGCGGGCGGCCGGATCAAGCTCGCCGGAGAGGTCTGGTCGGCCCGCGCCCTCGACACCGGACGTGCCTACGAAGTAGGCCAGGAAGTGGATGTCGTGGACATCGAGGGAGCGACCGCGATCGTCATGTGACCTCGCAGGATGCAACTGAACCGAACGCACCACGAGTTGCACGACGGTCTGTCAGACTCGACCAGCAAGATCTTCAACAAGCATAAGATCTTCCGAAAACGCCGAGGCGGAGAAGGGCACGGGGAGCACGATGGAACCGGTCATCATCGTCTTGATCATCCTGGTGGTGTTGGTCTTCATCGCCCTGATCAAGACGATCCAGGTCATCCCACAGGCCAGTGCGGCCATCGTGGAGCGCTTCGGCCGCTACACGCGGACACTCAACGCGGGACTGAACATCGTCGTCCCGTTCATCGACACCATCCGCAACCGCATCGACCTGCGTGAACAGGTCGTGCCGTTCCCGCCCCAGCCGGTGATCACCCAGGACAACCTGGTCGTGAACATCGACACGGTCATCTACTACCAGGTGACCGACGCCCGGGCCGCGACCTACGAGGTCGCCAGCTACATCCAGGCGATCGAGCAGCTCACCGTCACCACCCTCCGCAACATCATCGGTGGCATGGACCTGGAGCGGACCCTGACCTCCCGCGAGGAGATCAACGCTGCCCTGCGCGGCGTCCTCGACGAGGCCACCGGCAAGTGGGGCATCCGCGTCAACCGCGTCGAACTCAAGGCGATCGAGCCCCCGACCTCCATCCAGGACTCGATGGAGAAGCAGATGCGCGCCGACCGTGACAAGCGCGCCGCGATCCTCACCGCCGAAGGTACGCGCCAGGCCGCGATCCTCACCGCCGAGGGTGAGAAGCAGTCCCAGATCCTGCGCGCCGAGGGTGAGGCCAAGGCGGCCGCCCTGCGCGCGGAAGGCGAAGCCCAGGCGGTCCGCACGGTCTTCGAGGCGATCCACGCCGGAGACCCGGACCAGAAGCTGCTCTCCTACCAGTACCTCCAGATGCTCCCCAAGATCGCCGAGGGCGACGCGAACAAGCTCTGGATCGTCCCCAGCGAGATCGGCGACGCCCTCAAGGGCCTCTCCGGCGCCATGGGCAACTTCGGCGGCATGGGCGGCGGTTCCAACGGCGGCAACACCGGCTCGGAACGCCGGGAAACCCCGAAGATCGACTGACAGGACTGCAAAAGCGAGGTTCCCCGCACCCACCAGGGGCGCGGGGAACTGCGCGACCAGCCACAACGAACCCGCAGCCGCCGACGAGCCGATTCCGGCAGACGACTAGGCGGCCTCCCGAGCCAGCCAATCCGGCAGCGCCGAGAAGTCCTCGTGCCCCAAGGACAACAGCATCGCGTCCGCCGGAGTCGGCTCGAACGGCTGACGCAGCAACGGCATCCCCGCCTCCGCCGGAGTCCGGTTCGCCTTGCGGTGGTTGTCCTCCGCGCAGGAGGCCACCGTGTTCAGCCAAGTGTCCTGACCACCCTGCGACCGCGGCACCACGTGGTCCACGGTCGTCGCCCGCCGCCCGCAGTACGCGCACCTGTGCCGGTCACGCACCAGAACACCCCGCCGCGACCACGGGGCTTGTCTTCGGAAGGGCACCCGCACATACCTGCACAACCTGATCACCCGGGGCGCCGGTATGTCGACCGCGGCTCCGCGCATGCGCAGTTCGGGGTGGGACTGCTCGACGACGGCCTTGTCCTGCAGCACCAGAACGACGGCTCGGTTCAACGTCACCGTCGACAGCGGCTCGAAGCTCGCGTTCAGTACCAGCGTGTCCCGCATGTCAGCCCACCTCCCATGTGCACCGGCCCACCCCTGGCGGGCTTGGGCTTGGATCAACTCTGGCCGGGCACGCCGAGATGGACAACGCAATAAAAAGTGCCCGCCCCTGATCAATTCCAAGACCAGAGGCGGGCAAACGCTCGTTGAACGTCAGTCTTCGGCGGGCACCTCGTACTCACCGACCAACTGAGCGCGCGCGACCGTGTGGAACCGCAGGTTGAAGCCCACAACGGCGGGAGAGGCATCGGAATCCGGCCCGAGCTTCTCCTGGTCCACGGCGTACACGGTGAAGACGTACCGGTGCGGCCCGTCCCCGGCCGGCGGAGCGGCACCACCGAAGTCCTTCGACCCGTAGTCGTTCCGCGCCTGTACGGCGCCCTCCGGCAGCCCCTCGAACTTGCCGCTGCCCGCTCCGGCCGGCAGCTCGGTCACCGAGGCCGGAATGTCGAACACGACCCAGTGCCAGAACCCGCTGCCCGTGGGCGCGTCGGGGTCGTAGCAGGTCACGGCGAAGCTCTTGGTCTCCGGCGGGAAGCCCTCCCAGCGCAAGTGCGGAGAGGTGTTGCCGGCGGCGTGGACCTGAGCGTCCTTGAGCGTGCCGCCCTCCTGCACGTCCTCGCTCGTCACCGTGAACGACGGGACGGGCGGATGGAAGTCATGGGGGAGCGGCCGCCGCTTGAGCTCGGTCACCTCGGTACCTCCTGATCGATTACCGGAATCAGCAGTTCCGAGCCTAGAACCAGTTGCGCTTGCTGCCGACCTCGGACAGCCACTGGTTGAGGTACCCGGCCCAGTCGGTGTTCTGGTAGTCGTGCAGCCCCACCTGGAAGGAACGGAAGGTGTCGCTGCCCTCGCTGAACAGCCCCGGCTTCTTGTCCATCTCCAGCACCACGTCCATCGCGTGGCCGTCCGCGACGAAGCTCAACTCGACCTGGTTGAGCCCGCGGTACTGCTGCGGCGGGAAGAACTCGATCTCCTGGTAGAACGGCAGCTGCTGCCGCGTCCCACGGATGTGACCGCGCTCCAGGTCCGCGTTCTTGAAGCGGAAGCCCAGCTGCATGAACGCGTCCAGGATCGCCTTCTGCGCCGGAAGCGGGTGCACGTTGACCGGGTCGAGGTCACCGGAGTCCACGGCACGCGCGATCGCCAGCTCGGTCGTCACACCGACGTTCATGCCGCGCAGCGCCTGGCCGTCGATCATCGTGATCGGCGTCTCCCAGGGGATCTCGAGCCCGAACGGCACCGCGTGCACCGCGTTCGCCTGAAGCGTGAAGGCACCGCCGAGCGAGACCTTCGTGAACTCGACGTCCTGCTTGTACTCCTGGTCACCGCTCTCGACCTCGACCCTGGCCTGGAGCCCGACCGACAGGCCCTCGATCTCCTGGTCGACGGACCCGCCCTGGATCCGCACCTCGCCCTGGACGACACCACCGGGGACGACGTTGACCTCGGTCAGCACCGTCTCCACCGAAGCCCCACCGGCCCCCAGGCTCGCGAGCAGCTTCTTGAACGCCATGTCTCTCCTCTTAGAACGCGCGGATTCCTGATCCCTACAAACGCGATCCGGCCGTGGTCGGTTCCGCGGCCTCACCCTGGCAAGCGGACGGACCCTTGACCACCCCTTGGCACACACCCGTCTGGACTACGCTCGTACGCCATGATCACGCCCCCGGACCGTACGCCACTGACACGAGAGTTCTTCGACCGCCCCGTACTGGAGGTCGCGCCCGACCTCCTCGGCCGCCTCCTCGTCCGCACCACCCCGGACGGTCCGATCGTGCTCCGCATCACGGAGGTCGAGGCCTACGACGGCCAGAACGACCCCGGCTCCCACGCCTATCGCGGTCGCACGGCCCGCAACGACGTGATGTTCGGTCCGCCCGGACACGTGTACGTCTACTTCACCTACGGCATGTGGTTCTGCATGAACCTCGTGTGCGGGGAGGAGGGTCGCGCGAGCGCCGTCCTGCTCCGTGCCGGCGAGATCCTCGAAGGTGCCGAGCTGGCCCGCAAACGTCGACTCTCGGCCCGGAACGACAAGGAACTGGCCAAAGGACCGGCCCGCCTGGCCACGGCCCTGGGCGTGGACCGCGCCCTGGACGGTACGGACGCCTGCGCCCCGGACGAGACCCCGTTGAGGGTGCTCACCGGCACCCCGGTCGCCTCCGACCAGGTACTCAACGGTCCGCGGACCGGCGTGGCCGGCGAAGGAGGCGTGCACCCCTGGCGGTTCTGGGTCGCCGGCGACCCGACAGTGAGCCCTTATCGCGCCCATGTCCCGAGGCGGCGCTCAAGTTGACTCGCTCTCGGAAGGTGCGTAATGTGGCCCGAGCCGCTTGACCCGGTTACGGCGATCGCCAGCAGCCGAGAGCGGCCAAACCACTACCTACGACATCCCCTCGGCGGGGACGATTTCGGCGTGCCCGCACGCCCGAATTCGAACTCGCGGAACTCGATTATGAGTTGCCGAGGGAATGGGCTAACGTAGTGAATGTCGAAAGGCCCCGCCGACAGGGAATCAGGCCCGAAAGGATCTGATAGAGTCGGAAACGCAAGACCGAAGGGAAAAGCCCGGAGGAAAGCCCGAGAGGGTGAGTACAAAGGAAGCGTCCGTTCCTTGAGAACTCAACAGCGTGCCAAAAATCAACGCCAGATATGTTGATACCCCGTCTCCAGCATCTGCTGGGGCGAGGTTCCTTTGAAGAAAACACAGCGAGGACGCTGAGAATTGCCGCCTCATTCCGGTGGTAGTTCCGCTCTCGTGATGTGCGAACCGGATATCCGGTAAACATTCACGGAGAGTTTGATCCTGGCTCAGGACGAACGCTGGCGGCGTGCTTAACACATGCAAGTCGAACGATGAACCACTTCGGTGGGGATTAGTGGCGAACGGGTGAGTAACACGTGGGCAATCTGCCCTTCACTCTGGGACAAGCCCTGGAAACGGGGTCTAATACCGGATAGCACTGCCACGGGCATCCGTGGTGGTTGAAAGCTCCGGCGGTGAAGGATGAGCCCGCGGCCTATCAGCTTGTTGGTGAGGTAACGGCTCACCAAGGCGACGACGGGTAGCCGGCCTGAGAGGGCGACCGGCCACACTGGGACTGAGACACGGCCCAGACTCCTACGGGAGGCAGCAGTGGGGAATATTGCACAATGGGCGAAAGCCTGATGCAGCGACGCCGCGTGAGGGATGACGGCCTTCGGGTTGTAAACCTCTTTCAGCAGGGAAGAAGCGAAAGTGACGGTACCTGCAGAAGAAGCGCCGGCTAACTACGTGCCAGCAGCCGCGGTAATACGTAGGGCGCAAGCGTTGTCCGGAATTATTGGGCGTAAAGAGCTCGTAGGCGGCTTGTCACGTCGGGTGTGAAAGCCCGGGGCTTAACCCCGGGTCTGCATTCGATACGGGCTAGCTAGAGTGTGGTAGGGGAGATCGGAATTCCTGGTGTAGCGGTGAAATGCGCAGATATCAGGAGGAACACCGGTGGCGAAGGCGGATCTCTGGGCCATTACTGACGCTGAGGAGCGAAAGCGTGGGGAGCGAACAGGATTAGATACCCTGGTAGTCCACGCCGTAAACGGTGGGAACTAGGTGTTGGCGACATTCCACGTCGTCGGTGCCGCAGCTAACGCATTAAGTTCCCCGCCTGGGGAGTACGGCCGCAAGGCTAAAACTCAAAGGAATTGACGGGGGCCCGCACAAGCAGCGGAGCATGTGGCTTAATTCGACGCAACGCGAAGAACCTTACCAAGGCTTGACATACACCGGAAACGTCCAGAGATGGGCGCCCCCTTGTGGTCGGTGTACAGGTGGTGCATGGCTGTCGTCAGCTCGTGTCGTGAGATGTTGGGTTAAGTCCCGCAACGAGCGCAACCCTTGTCCTGTGTTGCCAGCATGCCCTTCGGGGTGATGGGGACTCACAGGAGACCGCCGGGGTCAACTCGGAGGAAGGTGGGGACGACGTCAAGTCATCATGCCCCTTATGTCTTGGGCTGCACACGTGCTACAATGGCAGGTACAATGAGCTGCGATACCGTGAGGTGGAGCGAATCTCAAAAAGCCTGTCTCAGTTCGGATTGGGGTCTGCAACTCGACCCCATGAAGTCGGAGTTGCTAGTAATCGCAGATCAGCATTGCTGCGGTGAATACGTTCCCGGGCCTTGTACACACCGCCCGTCACGTCACGAAAGTCGGTAACACCCGAAGCCGGTGGCCCAACCCCTTGTGGGAGGGAGCTGTCGAAGGTGGGACTGGCGATTGGGACGAAGTCGTAACAAGGTAGCCGTACCGGAAGGTGCGGCTGGATCACCTCCTTTCTAAGGAGCACTTCTTACCAACTCCGGTTGGTCAGAGGCCACTACGCAGGCAAACGTTCTGCGGTGGTTGCTCATGGGTGGAACGTTGATTATTCGGCACACTTGATCGTCTTCATCTTCCTAGTACTGCTTCGGCGTGGAACGGATGAGTGGAGAGGCGAGTGGGCCGGGCACGCTGTTGGGTATCTGAGGGAATGAACCCCCTCGTGATGCCGGCCCCGGTGAAGCACCGCGTAAGTGGTGTGTGACGGGTGGCTGGTCGTTGTTTGAGAACTGCACAGTGGACGCGAGCATCTGTGGCCAAGTTTTTAAGGGCGCACGGTGGATGCCTTGGCACCAGGAACCGATGAAGGACGTGGGAGGCCACGATAGTCCCCGGGGAGTCGTCAACCAGGCTTTGATCCGGGGGTTTCCGAATGGGGAAACCCGGCAGTCGTCATGGGCTGTCACCCATACCTGAACACATAGGGTATGTGGAGGGAACGCGGGGAAGTGAAACATCTCAGTACCCGCAGGAAGAGAAAACAACCGTGATTCCGGGAGTAGTGGCGAGCGAAACCGGATGAGGCCAAACCGTATGCGTGTGAGACCCGGCAGGGGTTGCGCATGCGGGGTTGTGGGATCTCTCTTCTGTCGTCTGCCGGCGACAGGACGAGTCAGAAACCGTTGATGTAGGCGAAGGACATGCGAAAGGTCCGGCGTAGAGGGTAAGACCCCCGTAGTCGAAACGTCAGCGGCTCGTTTGAGAGACACCCAAGTAGCACGGGGCCCGAGAAATCCCGTGTGAATCTGGCGGGACCACCCGCTAAGCCTAAATATTCCCTGGTGACCGATAGCGGATAGTACCGTGAGGGAATGGTGAAAAGTACCGCGGGAGCGGAGTGAAATAGTACCTGAAACCGTGTGCCTACAAGCCGTGGGAGCGTCGGATATGTGCTTGCATATATCTCGTGACTGCGTGCCTTTTGAAGAATGAGCCTGCGAGTTTGCGGTGTGTTGCGAGGTTAACCCGGGTGGGGTAGCCGTAGCGAAAGCGAGTCCGAATAGGGCGATTCAGTAGCACGCTCAAGACCCGAAGCGGAGTGATCTAGCCATGGGCAGGTTGAAGCGGAGGTAAGACTTCGTGGAGGACCGAACCCACCAGGGTTGAAAACCTGGGGGATGACCTGTGGTTAGGGGTGAAAGGCCAATCAAACTCCGTGATAGCTGGTTCTCCCCGAAATGCATTTAGGTGCAGCGTCGTGTGTTTCTTGCCGGAGGTAGAGCACTGGATAGGCGATGGGCCCTACCGGGTTACTGACCTTAGCCAAACTCCGAATGCCGGTAAGTGAGAGCGCGGCAGTGAGACTGTGGGGGATAAGCTCCATGGTCGAGAGGGAAACAGCCCAGAGCATCGACTAAGGCCCCTAAGCGTACGCTAAGTGGGAAAGGATGTGGAGTCGCAGAGACAACCAGGAGGTTGGCTTAGAAGCAGCCACCCTTGAAAGAGTGCGTAATAGCTCACTGGTCTAGTGATTCCGCGCCGACAATGTAGCGGGGCTCAAGCGTACCGCCGAAGTCGTGTCATTCGTACAACAGGGCCAACGCCCGTACGGATGGGTAGGGGAGCGTCGTGTGCCGGGTGAAGCTGCGCCGGAAGGCAGTGGTGGACGGTTCACGAGTGAGAATGCAGGCATGAGTAGCGATACACACGTGGGAAACGTGTGCGCCGATTGACTAAGGGTTCCTGGGTCAAGCTGATCTGCCCAGGGTAAGTCGGGACCTAAGGCGAGGCCGACAGGCGTAGTCGATGGATAACCGGTTGATATTCCGGTACCCGCTGTGAAGCGTCAAACATCGAACCAGGCGATGCTAAGTCCGTGAAGCCGCCCCGGAGCCTTCGGGCAAAGGGGAGTGGTGGAGCCGACGGACCAGACTTGCAGTAGGTGAGTGATGGGGTGACGCAGGAAGGTAGTCCATCCCGGGCGGTGGTTGTCCCGGGGTAAGGGTGTAGGACGTCAGGTAGGCAAATCCGCCTGACATGTTTCTGAGACCTGATGCCGAGCCGATTGTGGTGAAGTGGATGATCCTATGCTGTCGAGAAAAGCCTCTAGCGAGTTTCATGGCGGCCCGTACCCTAAACCGACTCAGGTGGTCAGGTAGAGAATACCGAGGCGTTCGGGTGAACTATGGTTAAGGAACTCGGCAAAATGCCCCCGTAACTTCGGGAGAAGGGGGGCCATCACTGGTGATCCGATTTACTCGGTGAGCTGGGGGTGGCCG
Source organism: Streptomyces sp. SAI-135 (assembly GCF_029893805.1). Classification (NCBI taxonomy): domain Bacteria; kingdom Bacillati; phylum Actinomycetota; class Actinomycetes; order Kitasatosporales; family Streptomycetaceae; genus Streptomyces; species Streptomyces sp. SAI-135. The sequence goes on along the minus strand of NZ_JARXYP010000002.1, from coordinate 2,251,816 downwards.
CAGAGACCAGCGAGAAGCGACTGTTTACTAAAAACACAGGTCCGTGCGAAGCCGTAAGGCGATGTATACGGACTGACGCCTGCCCGGTGCTGGAACGTTAAGGGGACCGGTTAGTCACATTTCGGTGTGGCGAAGCTGAGAACTTAAGCGCCAGTAAACGGCGGTGGTAACTATAACCATCCTAAGGTAGCGAAATTCCTTGTCGGGTAAGTTCCGACCTGCACGAATGGCGTAACGACTTCTCGACTGTCTCAACCATAGGCCCGGTGAAATTGCACTACGAGTAAAGATGCTCGTTTCGCGCAGCAGGACGGAAAGACCCCGGGACCTTTACTACAGTTTGATATTGGTGTTCGGTTCGGCTTGTGTAGGATAGCTGGGAGACTTTGAAGCTCGGACGCCAGTTCGGGTGGAGTCGTCGTTGAAATACCAGTCTGGTCGTGCTGGATGTCTAACCTGGGTCCGTGATCCGGATCAGGGACAGTGTCTGATGGGTAGTTTAACTGGGGCGGTTGCCTCCTAAAGAGTAACGGAGGCGCCCAAAGGTTCCCTCAGCCTGGTTGGTAATCAGGTGTTGAGTGTAAGTGCACAAGGGAGCTTGACTGTGAGACCGACGGGTCGAGCAGGGACGAAAGTCGGGACTAGTGATCCGGCGGTGGCTTGTGGAAGCGCCGTCGCTCAACGGATAAAAGGTACCCCGGGGATAACAGGCTGATCTTCCCCAAGAGTCCATATCGACGGGATGGTTTGGCACCTCGATGTCGGCTCGTCGCATCCTGGGGCTGGAGTCGGTCCCAAGGGTTGGGCTGTTCGCCCATTAAAGCGGTACGCGAGCTGGGTTTAGAACGTCGTGAGACAGTTCGGTCCCTATCCGCTGCGCGCGTAGGAATATTGAGAAGGGCTGTCCCTAGTACGAGAGGACCGGGACGGACGAACCTCTGGTGTGCCAGTTGTTCTGCCAAGGGCATGGCTGGTTGGCTACGTTCGGGAGGGATAACCGCTGAAAGCATCTAAGCGGGAAGCCTGCTTCGAGATGAGTATTCCCACCCCCTTTGAGGGGTTAAGGCTCCCAGTAGACGACTGGGTTGATAGGCCGGATCTGGAAGCCCTGTAAGGGGTGGAGGTGACCGGTACTAATAGGCCGAGGGCTTGTCCATATTTGCTCGCGTCCACTGTGTTAGTTCTGAGACAACGAACGGTTGTCGGCTAGAGCTGAACCACACAACAGAAGAGTGTGCTTGTTCGCTCGAAACCATTAGGGTTTCGGTGGTCATAGCGTGAGGGAAACGCCCGGTTACATTCCGAACCCGGAAGCTAAGCCTTACAGCGCCGATGGTACTGCAGGGGGGACCCTGTGGGAGAGTAGGACACCGCCGAACAATCTTTGGAGGACCCCTGGTCCCAGCGTTCAGCTGGGACCAGGGGTCCTTTTGTTTTTAGAATGCTTGCAGTACCGAAGACAGGAGTCACCATGTCCACCAACTCTCCCGACGACCGACCGGAGCGCGACCAGCGGCGACGGGACAGTGGTGACCGTGGCGATCGCGGTTACCGAGGAGACCGTGGTGACCGTGGTGACCGTGGTGACCGCGGCGGCTTCCGCCGTGACAACGACCGCCGTGACAATGACCGTGGCGGTAACGACCGCGGTGGTAACCGCGGTGGCGGCTACGGCCGGCGTGACGACCGGCGGGACGACCGCCGAGGTGATGACCGCGGTGACCGTGGCGGCTTCCGTCGCGACGACAACCGCGGTGGTGACAATCGCGGCGGCGGTTATGGCGGTGGCTATGGCCGTCGTGACGACCGCGACCGTGGTCCCCGTGGGGACGACCGCGGACCTCGCCCGCCGTTCCGTCGTGACGACCGTCCGACCGGGCCCCGTCGTGACGACCGCGATCGCGGGTTCCGGCGCGATGGTGACCGTCCTGCCTTCCGTCGGGACGACCGTGGGGAGCGCGGCGAGCGCGTAGAGCGCCGGGACAGCGACCGTGGTGGCTTCCGCCGTGACGACAACCGTGGCGGTGGGTACGGGCGACGTGACGATCGCGGTGACCGTGGGGGTTTCCGTCGCGACGACAATCGCGTCGGCGACAACCGTGGTGGTGACAATCGCGGCGGTGGTTATGGCGGTGGCTATGGCCGTCGTGACGACCGCGACCGTGGTCCCCGTGGGGACGACCGTGACCGTGGCTTCCGTCGTGACGACCGGGGTGAGCGTGGTGGTTTCCGTCGTGACGACAACCGCGGCAGTTACGAGCGGCGGGACGACCGTCGGGATGACCGACGCGACGACCGTCGGGGCGATGACCGTGGGGACCGCGGTGGCTTCCGCCGGGACAACGACCGTCGTGACGACAACCGTGGCGACCGTGGCGGTTTCCGCCGGGACGACAACCGGGGCGAGCGCGGTGGCTTCCGTGGGCGGGACGACCGGCGCGGCGGCGACGACCGTGGGGGACGCGGCGGGCCCCGCAGGGACGACCGCGGTGGGCGGCCCGGTGGGTTCCGTGGGCGGGACGACCGGCGTGGTGGCGACGACCGTCGAGGCGGTGGTGGCCGGTTCCGTGACGAGCGGGACCGTGACCGCGAGCCGATCAAGCGGCTGCCGATCCCCGAGGACGTCACGGGCGACGAGATCGACAAGGACGTACGGCAGGAGCTGCAGAGCCTGCCGAAGGGGCTCGCGGAGGATGTCGCCAAGAACCTGGTGATGGTCGCCCGGCTCATCGACGAGGACCCCGAGGGCGCCTACGGCTACTCCAAGGTGGCCCTGCGGCTGGCGTCGCGTGTCGCCGCCGTACGCGAGGCGGCCGGGTTCGCGGCGTACGCCAGTCAGAAGTACAGCGAGGCGCTCGCCGAGTTCCGGGCCGCGCGGCGGATGACCGGGAACGTGGAGCTGTGGCCGGTCATGGCCGACTGCGAGCGTGGGCTCGGGCGGCCGGAGAAGGCGCTGGACATGGCCGGTGCGCCCGAGGTGCACAAGCTCGACAAGGCCGGACAGGTCGAGATGCGGCTCGTCGCGGCCGGTGCCCGGCGTGACATGGGGCAGCTGGATGCGGCCATCGTGACGCTGCAGAGCCCCGAGCTGGCATCCAACTCGGTGCAGCCGTGGACCGCGCGCCTGCGGTACGCGTACGCCGACGCGCTGCTCGCGGCCGGCCGGGAGGGCGAGGCGCGGGAGTGGTTCGCCAAGGCCGTGGAGTCCGACAAGGACGGCAGCACGGACGCCTCCGACCGGCTCGCCGAGCTGGACGGGGTCGAGTTCGTGGACGCCTTCGAGGACGCTGACGACGAGAGTGACGGCGAGACCGCCGTGAAGGCCGTGGAGGACGAGGACGGCGAGGGCGTCGAGGACGGCGACCTCAAGGACTGACGACGTGAGCCGTCGGTGAGCCAAGGGGCGGGATCCCGGGATCCCGCCCCTTCGTGCGTCGGACGTGTCAGACGTCCAGCGCGCGCAGGACCAGGCCCGACGCCGGTTTCGGGCCGAACGACGTCGACTTGCGCGGCATCGTGACGCCCTGGCGGGCGAGGTCGCGGACGACGTCCTCGCGCACCGGATGCATCAGGACCGCCGTGCCGCCGTCGCGTTCCGCCTTCTCGACCGTGGCGGCCGTGTCGTGGATGTAGGCGATGCGGGCCGGGTCGTCCTCGGGGACCTGCCAGACGTGGGCGAGGAGCGTGGCGTGCAGGACCGTGGCATCCAGGGTGCGCCAGGCGCTGGGGCGGTCCGCGGGGATGGTGCGGGCCAGGAGGTCCGGGTCGGGGCGGTCCACGAGGTGGAAGGCGCCGTCGCCGGCGAGGAGGAAGGCGTTGCCCGCGCAGGCGGCGTCGGCGAGGACGTCCAGGGCCTCGGCCAGGGGCACGTCGAGGTGCCGTACGCGGAAGAGGCCGTCCAGGAGTTCCAGGGCCCGGGACACCGGGACGCCGTGCAGAAGGCGGTGGATGGCGCGGACGCGCAGGGGATAGCGGGCCGTGTCGACCAGCAGGACCAGGCCGTGGTCCCAGGGACTGGGGGAGGGGTGCTCCGCGCGTAGACGGCGGTAGGTCGCCCAGCGGTGGTGGCCGTCGGCGATGAGGGCCTGGTGCCGGGTCAGGTCCGACTGGATGCGGGCCACTTCGGCGGGGTCGGTGATCGACCACAGGCGGTGGCGGTAGCCGTCCTCCGTGGTGGTGGCGAGGAGCGGGGGCTGTTCAGCCGTGCGTTCGATGACCTGCGTCGTGACGGATTCCGAGCCGTTGCCGCGGTAGGTGAGCAGCAGGGGTTCGAGGTTGGCGGAGGTGGCGCGCATCAGGGCCGCGCGGTCGGCGACTACGTGCGACATGACGTCCTCGTGGGGCAGGACCACGCCCTCGGAGGGCTCCGACAGGAGCAGGGTGCCGATGATTCCGCGCTGGAGCAGGCCCGCGCCGTCGTCCTGTTCGTAGACGTACAGGCCGGGCTCGCGGTCGGCGGCCAGGATGCCCTCGGAGAGCCAGCCGCGCAGGGTGCGGGCCGCCTGCTCGTTGCGTTCGGCCGGGGTCGTCGCCTGCGGGAGGATCAGCCGGACGATGTTGTACGGGTCGTTCGACTGGAGCTGGTGCAGGCCGTCGGGGCGGACCACGACGTCGTACGGCGGGGATGTCACGGCGGCCAGGCTGCCGACCCGGTCGGGGTCGTAGCGCAGGCCTCGGAACGGGGTGAGTTCCAGGCCTCGGCGCGCCGTTGCTTCCGGGTGACCTGCTGTGTTCATCCCGGCATCGTACGGGTGTCGGTGGCATGGGGGATGATCGGGGGAAAGCCGTCGAACGAGGAGCGATGCGGAATGAGTCAGCGCGTGAGGACGAGGCCCGAGGGCAGTGGGCAGGCCCTGAGCGAGGCGTACGACACCGCGCTGCTCGACCTCGACGGGGTGGTGTACGCGGGCGGGAACGCGATCGCGCACGCCGTCGAGTCGCTCGCCACCGCGCGCGAGGGGGGCATGCACCTCGCCTACGTCACCAACAACGCGCTGCGGACGCCCGATGCCGTGGCCGGGCACCTCACCGAGCTGGGGATACCGACGGGGGCCGAGGACGTCATCACCTCCGCGCAGGCGGTCGCGCGGCTGATCAGCGAGCAGGTGCCGGCCGGGGCGCGGGTGCTGGTCATCGGTGGCGAGGGGCTGCGGGTGGCGCTGCGGGAGCGGGGGCTGGAGCCCGTGGAGTCGGCGGACGACGATCCGGCGGCGGTCGTGCAGGGGTTCGGCGGGCCGGATCTGCCCTGGGGCCGGTTCGCGGAGGCGAGTTACGCGGTCGCGCGCGGGGTGCCCTGGTTCGCGTCCAACACCGACCTGACCATTCCGAGCGGGCGCGGGATCGCGCCCGGCAACGGGGCCGCGGTGGAGGTCGTGCGGATCGCGACCGGTGCCGAGCCGCAGGTCGCGGGCAAGCCGCTGCCCCCCATGCACCGGGAGACGATCCTGCGGACCGGTGCGGAGCGGCCGTTGGTGGTCGGGGACCGGCTGGACACCGACATCGAGGGCGCGTTCAACGGCGAGGTGGACTCGCTGCTCGTGCTCACCGGCGTCACCGACGGCCCCCGGTTGCTGGCCGCGCCGCCGCAGCACCGGCCGACCTATGTGGACGCGGATCTGCGGGGGATGCTCACCGGACAGCCCGAGATCGTCGAGGCCGGGGAAGGCTTCCGGTGCGGGGGATGGACGGCGACGGCCGGGAAGGAGCGGCTGGAACTCGACGGTGACGGCGAGGCGCTGGACGCGCTGCGGGCGCTGTGCGCGGCGGCCTGGACGGCGGCCGGGGACGGTGTGTGCGAGCTGGACGCGGGGAAGGCGCTGGCCAGGCTGGGGCTGTGAGGGCGGGCGCGGGAGGCGGGTTCCGGTGAGTCCGGGGCGTTCGGGCCTCGGGATCGTGGCTGGTTGGCAGGGTAGGCTAACCTAACTGCGTGTTGGTCGACAGTCCTCCCGAACAGCGCGCGGAGACCGCCCCCGCGCCCCCAACCCGCCGGGCGATACGAGTCCTTGGGCTCCTCGTGTCCGTCGTGCTCCTGGCGCTCCTCGCGACGGCGAGCATCGCGGTCGGGGCGAAAGGGCTGTCCGTGGAACAGGTCTGGCACGGACTGTTCCAGGACACGGGGACCTACGGCGACGTCGTGGTGGCCGACCGGCTGTCCCGGACCCTCCTCGGGCTGCTCGCGGGCGCCGCGCTCGGTCTGTCCGGGGCGGTGCTCCAGGCCCTCACCCGCAATCCGCTGGCCGACCCCGGGCTGCTCGGCATCAACGCGGGCGCGTCCGCCGCGGTGGTCACCGCGATCACCTTCTTCGGCGTCACTTCGCTCAGCGGCTATGTGTGGTTCGCCTTCCTCGGCGCGGCAGCGGTCGGCGCGCTGGTCTGGTTCCTCGGCGGCAGCCGGGGCGCCACCCCGGTGCGGCTCGCGCTGGCCGGTACGGCGATCAGCGCGGCCCTGTACGGCTACCTCCAGGCCGTGATGATCACCGACGACCAGGCGCTCAACAAGATGCGCTTCTGGACGGTCGGTTCACTGTCCTCCGCGAGCAACTCGACGATCATGCAGGTGCTGCCGTTCCTCGCGACCGGTTCGCTCCTCGCGCTCGCTCTCGCCCGGCCGCTCAACGCGATGGAGATGGGCGACGACACCGCCAAGGCCCTCGGCGCCCACCTCAACCGCACCCGGGCGCTGGCGATGCTCTCCGCGACCGTGCTGTGCGGGGCGGCCACCGCGGCCTGCGGACCGATCGTGTTCGTCGGCCTGATGGTGCCGCACATCGTGCGCTCCTTCACCGGCCCCGACCTGCGCTGGATCCTGCCCTACGCGACCGTCCTGTCGCCCGTGCTGCTGCTGGGCTCCGACGTCATCGGCCGGATCGTGGCCCGGCCCGCGGAGCTCCAGGTGGGCATCGTGACCTCGATCATCGGCGGACCGGTCTTCATCTTTCTCGTACGACGGCGAAGGACGGCGCAGCTGTGAGGACCAACCGTGCCCTCAGGACCCCCGGCGGGCTCTCCGTCCGGCTGGACGTCCGGGCCACCGTCGCCGTCGCCCTGATCCTGCTCGCCGCGCTCACCGCGAGCGTCGTGCTGATCGGCACCGGCGACTTCCCGATCCCCGCCGGGGACGTGCTCAAGACGCTGCTCGGGAACGGTGACGCCGGGCAGGAGTTCATCGTCAACGAACTGCGGCTGCCCCGGGTCCTCGTCGGGCTCCTGGTCGGCGCCTCGCTCGGGCTCGGGGGCGCGCTGTTCCAAGCCGTCTCCCGCAACCCGCTGGGCAGCCCGGACGTGCTCGGCCTCAGCCAGGGGGCCACGGCCGGGGCGCTCACGATGATCGTGCTGTTCTCGGGGACCACGGCCCAGGTCACCCTGGGCGCGCTCGTGGGCGGCCTGGTGACCGGGCTGGCCATCTATGTGCTCGCCTGGAAGCAGGGGGTGCACGGGTACCGGCTGGTCCTGGTCGGCATCGGAATCTCCGCGATCGTCACGGCGGTCAACGGCTATCTGCTGACCAGGTCGACGATCACCGAGGCGGCCCAGGCCGTGGTGTGGATGACCGGCTCGCTCAGCGGCCGGGACTGGGCGCAGGTGTGGCCGCTGCTGTGGCTCTGCGCGATCCTCGTCCCGCTCGTCCTCGCCAACGGACGCGGCCTCAGGATGATGGAGATGGGCGACGACGTCTCGGGCGCTCTGGGCGTACGGGTGGAGCGCGTACGGCTGCTGCTCCTGGTCGCCGCCGTCCTGCTCACCGCCGCCGCCACCGCGGCCGCCGGGCCGGTCAGCTTCGTCGCGCTCACCGCACCGCAGCTGGCCCGCCGCCTCACCCGCTCGCCCGGCCCCCAACCTGCTGCCGTCCCTGTGCATGGGCGCCACCCTCCTGGTCACCGCCGACCTGGTCTCGCAGAAGATCTTCGGCGCCGACCAGCTGCCCGTCGGCGTGGTCACCGGAGTCCTCGGCGGGGTCTACCTGCTGTGGCTCCTGGTCACCGAGCGCAAGGCGGGCCGGATATGAACACCCCGAGGAGCACAAGGAGCACCGTGAACCGCCTGTCCGCCGACACCGTCACCCTGGCCTACGACCAGCGGGTCATCGCCGAGCAGCTGTCGGTGGAGATCCCCGACAACTCCTTCACGGTGATCGTCGGCCCCAACGCGTGCGGCAAGTCCACGCTCCTGCGGGCTCTGTCGCGGATGCTCAAGCCCAGCCAGGGCAAGGTGCTGCTCGACGGGCAGGTCATCCAGTCGATGCCGGCGAAGAAGGTCGCCCGCACCCTGGGCCTGCTCCCGCAGTCGTCGATCGCGCCCGACGGGATCACCGTCGCCGACCTGGTCGGCCGCGGTCGCTACCCGCACCAGGGCATCCTGCGCCAGTGGTCCACCGAGGACGAGCGGGTCGTCCAGGAGTCCATGCGGCAGACCGGGGTGGCGGAGCTCGCCGAGCGGTACGTCGACGAGCTGTCCGGCGGTCAGCGGCAGCGGGTGTGGATCGCGATGGCCCTCGCCCAGCAGACCCCGCTGCTGCTCCTGGACGAGCCGACGACCTACCTCGACATCCAGCACCAGATCGACGTCCTCGACCTCTGTGCCGAACTGCACGAGGAGCAGGGCCGCACGCTGGTCGCCGTCCTGCACGACCTCAACCACGCGGCCCGCTACGCCACCCACCTCATCGCGCTCAAGGCCGGGAGGATCATCGCCGAGGGCGCCCCGAACGACATCGTCACGGCCGAGCTGGTCGAGGAGGTCTTCGGGCTGCGCTGCCAGGTCATCGACGACCCGGAGACCGAGACACCGCTGGTGGTGCCGGCCGCGCGCAAGGCACGCGCACGCGTGGTCGCTAAAGAAGCTTCCTGAGCCGGAGCAGGTCGCGCAGACCCGCCTCCAGCTTCACCCGGCCCGAGCCCCACGCCTTGGCGAAGTTCAGCTCGCCGTGCACGAGCGCCACCAGGTCGTCGCCCGCCAGGGTGAGCCTGATCTGGGCCTTCTCCTTCGGAGGGCCCTGGATCGTGTCCCGCACCACGATCCGGCCGCCCGTCATCCGGCCGACGAAGGTGACGTCGAGATCGGTGACACGGCAGCTCACCGAGCGGTCCATGGACGCCGCCGCGGCGACGTCCCCCTCGGCGTTGCCCATGTTGTCGGAGAGCTTCTCGAGTGCGGCGCGGCACTCCTCGGTCGTGGCCATCGCGATCGACGGTACCCCAGCGGTTCGAGGTAGCGTCTGGGCATGAGCGACGCTGTTCCAGAGCCTTCACACGAGGCCACGGCCGGACCCGGGGGCGACCCGGCCGGCCCCGCCCCGCTGAACGTCCCTCGCACTCCCACCGGCAACGCCGAGGTCGACGTACAGCTGGAGCGGCTCGGCGACGCCGACCACCTCGCCACGGACGGGCACATCGAGGTGTACGAGGATGTACACCGGGGGCTGCGCGACGCGCTCACCGCGCTCGACGCGCGCCCGGGACCTCCGGCGCCCTCACCGTCGTATGACCACAGGGGGCCCTCACCCTCGTATGGCACTAGGAGCTGAACCGAACGTGGCAGGAGTCGCACGCCGTCGGCTGGACGCGGAGCTGGTCCGGCGGAAGCTGGCGCGCTCGCGTGAGCACGCCAGCCAGCTGATCGCGGCCGGGCGGGTCACCGTCGGCAAGACCGTGGCGACCAAGCCCGCCACTCAGGTGGAGACCGCGGCGGCGATCGTGGTGCAGAGCGACGACGGCGATCCCGACTACGTGTCCCGCGGTGGGCACAAGCTCGCGGGGGCGCTGGAGGTGTTCGTGCCGCAGGGGCTCGTCGTCGAAGGGCGGCGGGCGCTGGACGCCGGCGCCTCCACCGGCGGTTTCACCGATGTGCTGCTGCGGGCCGGGGCCGCGCACGTGGTCGCCGTCGACGTCGGGTACGGACAACTCGCGTGGTCTCTCCGGAGCGATGAACGCGTCACCGTCAAGGACCGTACGAACGTACGCGAGTTGACGCTCGAAGCGATCGATGGGGAACCAGTGGATCTTGTCGTGGGGGATCTGTCCTTCATCCCGCTCGGACTGGTACTGCCCGCCCTGGTGCGGTGCGTGAAGCCGGACGCCGATCTGGTGATGATGGTGAAGCCGCAGTTCGAGGTGGGGAAGGAACGGCTGGGCAGCGGGGGAGTCGTACGGAGCACGCAGCTGCGGGCGGAGGCCGTGCGGGGAGTGGCCGAGAAGGCGGGCGAGCTCGGGCTCGGGGTGAACGGGGTCACGGCCAGTCCGTTGCCCGGACCCTCGGGCAATGTCGAATACTTTCTGTGGCTGCGTGCCGGGGCGCCCGCCCTGGACCCGGCCGATGTCGACCGTGCAGTTGCGGAGGGGCCGCGTTGAGCCAGAACCGAGCTCGTACTGTTTTCCTGCTCGCCCACACCGGGCGGCCCGCGGCCATTCGCAGTGCCGAGCTGGTCGTGAAGGGGCTGCTGCGCTCCGACATCGGCGTGCGCGTCCTGGAGTACGAGGCGGCCGACCTGCCGCTGCCGCCCGAGGTGCAGCTGGTCAAGGAGGCCACCCCGCAGTGCCTCGAAGGGTGCGAGCTGCTCATCGTGCTCGGCGGTGACGGGACGCTGCTGCGCGGCGCGGAGTTCGCCCGCGCTTCCGGGGTGCCGATGCTCGGCGTCAACCTGGGCAGTGTCGGGTTCCTCGCGGAGGCCGAGCGGGACGATCTCGACAAGGTCGTCGACCGGGTGGTGTCCAAGGCGTACGAGGTCGAGGAGCGGATGACCGTCGATGTCGTCGTTCACCGGAACGGGGACATCGTCCACACCGACTGGGCGCTGAACGAGGCGGCCGTGCAGAAGGCCGGCGCCGAGAAGCTCCTCGAGGTCGTGCTGGAGATCGACGGGCGGCCGGTGACGGGGTTCGGGTGCGACGGGATCGTGCTGTCCACGCCCACGGGGTCCACGGCGTACGCCTTCTCCGCGGGCGGGCCCGTGGTGTGGCCCGAGGTGGAGGCGCTGCTGATGGTGCCGATCTCCGCGCACGCGTTGTTCGCGAAGCCGTTGGTGACCTCGCCGAACTCCGTGCTGGCCGTGGAGTTGTTGCCGCACATTCCGCCGGGGGTGTTGTGGTGTGACGGGCGGCGGACGTTCGAGTTGCCGCCGGGGGCGCGGGTGGAGGTGCGGCGGGGGGCTGTGCCGGTGCGGCTGGCTCGACTGCATCATGCTTCGTTCACGGATCGGCTTGTGGCGAAGTTCGCGTTGCCCGTGTCCGGGTGGCGGGGGGCGCCTCACTAGCCGACCGTGGGGGCTGGTTGCGGAGCGTGGGCGGCCTTCGGTCGGTGGGGCTTCTCGCGCAGTTCCCCGCGCCCCTGAAGGCCTGACACTCGCCCGAGTGACAAGGGCACCTCGCACTCGCCCGCCCCGACCTCGTAAGGTCTTCACCGTGCTGGAAGAGATGCGGATACGGTCGCTCGGAGTCATCGATGACGCCGTCGTCGAGTTGTCGCCCGGGTTCACCGCTGTCACCGGTGAGACGGGTGCGGGCAAGACCATGGTGGTCACCAGCCTGGGGCTGTTGCTCGGGGGACGGGCTGACGCGGCGCTCGTGCGGATCGGGGCCGAGAAGGCGGTCGTGGAGGGGCGGATCACCGTGGCCGCCGGCGACTCCGTCGTCGTACGGGCCGAGGAGGCGGGGGCCGAGCTCGACGACGGGGCGCTGCTGATCAGCCGCACCGTTTCCGCCGAAGGGCGGTCGCGGGCGCACCTGGGCGGGCGGTCGGTGCCCGTCGGGGTGCTCGCCGAGCTCGCCGACGAGCTGGTCGCCGTCCACGGGCAGACCGATCAGCAGGGGCTGCTCAAGCTGAACCGGCAGCGGCAGGCGCTGGACCGGTACGCGGGCGACGCGGTCGCCGTGCCGCTCGCCAAGTACACCGAGGCCTACCGGCGGCTGCGGGCCGTCTCCGCCGAGCTGGACGAGATCGTCACACGCGCGCGTGAGCGGGCCCAGGAAGCCGACCTGCTGCGGTTCGGGCTCGACGAGATCGCGGGGGTGGAACCGCGGGCCGGCGAGGACGTCGAGCTGGCGGAGGAGGCGGAACGGCTCGGGCACGCCGAGGCACTGTCGTCCGCCGCCACGGCCGCCCATGCCGCCCTCGCGGGCAATCCCGAGGACCCCGAGGGCATCGACGCGGCGACGCTCGTGGCGGGCGCCCAGCGGGCTCTGGAGGCCGTACGGTCGCACGATCCGGCCCTCGCCGCGCTGGCCGACCGGATCGGGGAGATCGGGATCCTGCTGGGCGATGTGGCGGGCGAGCTGGCGGGGTACGCCGACGACCTGGACGCCGATCCGCTGCGGCTGTCGGCCGTCGAGGAGCGGCGGGCCGCGCTCACCGCGCTGACGCGCAAGTACGGCGAGGACGTGGCCGCCGTGCTCACCTGGGCCGAGCAGAGCGCCGCGCGCCTGACCGAACTGGACGGCGACGACGAGCGGATCGACGAGCTGACCGCCGAGCGGGACGCGCTCAGGGCCGAACTGGGCGGACTCGCACAGGCGTTGACGGATGCGCGGACCGAGGCCGCGGAGCGGTTCGCGGCGGCGGTGACGGCGGAGCTGGCCTCCCTGGCGATGCCCCACGCGCGCGTGTCCTTCGCCATCCGGCAGACCGAGGACCCGGACGGCGTGGAGGTCGGCGGGCGCGCGGTCGCGTACGGCCCGGCCGGTGCCGACGAGGTCGAACTGCTGCTCGCCCCGCACCCCGGTGCGCCGCCGCGGCCCATCGCCAAGGGCGCGTCCGGCGGTGAGCTCTCGCGCGTGATGCTGGCCGTCGAGGTCGTCTTCGCGGGGACGGACCCGGTGCCGACGTACCTCTTCGACGAGGTCGACGCCGGTGTCGGCGGCAAGGCGGCGGTCGAGATCGGGCGGCGCCTCGCGCGGCTCGCGAAGACCGCGCAGGTCGTGGTGGTGACCCACCTGCCGCAGGTCGCGGCCTTCGCCGACCGGCAGCTGCTGGTGGAGAAGACGAACGACGGCTCCGTGACCCGGTCCGGTGTGAAGGTGCTGGAGGGCGAGGAGCGGGTCCGGGAGCTGTCCCGGATGCTCGCGGGCCAGGAGGACTCGGAGACGGCCCGGGCGCACGCGGAGGAGCTGCTGGCCACGGCACGTGCGGACGCGTGAGGGGTGCGCGGCTGCGACTCACCGAAGTCGTGACGCGCGCCCGCACCGGCCGTCCTGCGCGCCGGGTTGCCGGGGTCCCCGCCTCACTCCCGCCGGGCTCTCGGGCACATCTGGGTGCGCTGGTGAGCGGCGAAGTCACCAGCGCCGCTGTCCAGTTGGCCGGGACCCCGGCGGCCGGGCCCTGGAAACGGGTTGGACACCCCACTGTCACTCTTGTGAGTGACGCCGACTCGCCGCACACGCCCTTCCCCCGTTCTCCGCATGCACGGAACACCCGTACGTCCTGGCATCCTTGGCAGGGAACCCGTCACGCGTAGGAAGCGCGCGGTACACCCCTCCGCTCGACACCTTCTGTACGTTTCCTCGTGACCGTCCGACCCGAACCAGGAGCCCGGCCACGTGACCCCCGTGAGCAGCCACTCACCGCACGGCCAGTCGCCGCTGCGCACCGTGCAGGTGCTGGGCGGAGGCAACGCCGGCAGCAGCGCGCATGTGCGCTCCCTGACCTCGGGGCTCGTCGCGCGGGGCGTGCGGGTCACGGTGTGCGCCCCCGCCGAGGCGGATCGCGCCTACGACTTCACCGGGGCCGGTGCCGACCACGTGCACGTGCCGCGCAGCAGTGACCCGACCTCCGTGGCGGTGCTGCGGGCGGCCTGTGCGGACGCGGACCTGGTGCACGCGCACGGGCTGCACGCCTCGTTCCGCGCGGTGCTCGCGCTCAGCGGGCGCCGGACCCCGCTCGTCGTCACCTGGCACGACCGGGCGTACGCCGAAGGAGCGCGGGCCCATTTCGTGCGCCTTCTGGAACGCCGGGTCGTCAAGGCGGCCTCCGTGGTCCTCGGTTCCACCTCGGCCCTCGTGGACCGCGCCCGCAGGACCGGTGCCCGGGACGCGCGCCTGGCCGCCGTCGCCCTGCCCGGGCCGCGCGTGGTCGTCGAGCAGGAGGACCCCGACCGGCTGCGGCCCAAGGTGCGGGCGGAACTAGGCGCCATCGGGCGCCCGTTGCTGATGGCGGTCGGCGCACTGGAGCGGCACAAGGGCTACGAGACGCTGCTCGACGCCACACGCGCGTGGCGCCTTCTCGACCCCGTGCCGCTGGTCGTCGTCGCCGGTGAGGGGCCGCTGCGGGCGGTCCTGCAGAGCCGTATCGAGGAGGAAGGGCTGCCGGTCCGGCTGATCGGGCGGCGCGACGACGTCTCCGAACTGCTCGCGGCCGCCGATCTCGCGCTCCTGCCCAGCCGCTGGGAAGCGCGCTCGGTGCTCGCCCAGGAGGCCTTCCACGCGCGGGTGCCGCTCGTCGCCACCGAGGTCGGCGGCATCCCCGAACTCGTCGGCGACGCGGCCGAACTCGTCCCGTACGGCGACCCGGAGGCCCTCGCCGGGGCCGTGGTGCGGCTGCTCGGCGACCCCGAGCGGCGGGAGCTGCTGAGGGAGCGCGGGGTGCGGCAGGCGGCGACCTGGCCGACCGAGGACGAGACGGTCGCGCAAGTGCTCAGCGTCTACGACGAGTTGACCCAGCCCCGGCCGCTGATCTGAAGGGCCGGACCGGACCTTAGGGCACGTGTCGGCGTGCCCGCAGCGCCAGGCTCAACGCCAGTACCGTCTGCGGGTCGTCGAGGTCCGTGCCGAGCAACTCGCCGATGCGGGCGAGGCGGTTGTAGAGGGTCTGCCGGTTGAGGTGGAGTTCGCGGGCCGTCTCCGCCTTGCGGCCGGCGTGCGCCAGATAGGTCTCCAGGGTCGGCAGCAGGGGCGGCTTGGAGCGGTTGTCGTGGGCGCGCAGCGGGCCGATGGCGCGGTCCACGAAAGCCGCGAGGTCCGGATGGTCGCGCAGCCGCCACAGCAGCAGGTCGATGTCGAGGCGGCGGGCGTCGTACCAGGGGCGGTCCGACAGGCCCTGCGCCGCCGTCGCCGTCTCGGCCGCGTGGCGCAGGCCCGCCGAGGCCGCAGCCCAGCCGCCGGCGACCCCGACGACCACGACCGGCGGCTGCGCGCCCGGCCGCTGCATCCCGGCCCGCTCCACGCCCGCCCGCAGGGCCGCCGCGACCCGGTCCGCGACCGCCGGGCGCTCCGACTCCGAGCGCAGACCGAGCAGCACGAGCACCCGGCCCTCGACGGGCCGTACGCCCAGCAGAACCGGCACGCCGACCGCGGCCAGCTCCTCGGAGACCGCCCGGGCCAGGACCGCCCAGCCGCCGCCCGAGGAGCCGAGGTGCATCACGACGGGCAGCAGCGGGCCGCCGCCCGGCCTGAAGCCCAGCACGCGCGCCTGCGCGGGCGCGTCCTCGGCGGTGATCCGGCCCTCGGCGAGGTCGGTCAGGAAGTCGCCGCGCCCGCGGGCCGCCAGCTCCTCCTCCTGGCGGGCCTGCATCAGGACGACGGCGAGGATGCCCGCGGCCCGTTCCGCCGCCATCCGGTGCACCGGCCCCATCGGCCCCCGCACGGGCAGCAGGACCAGCCGCGCCCGCACCGAACCCGTACCGGCCCCGCCCCCGGGCACGTCCACGAGGACCGACCCGGCAGGCGGCGCGTCCTTGTGCTGGCCGCGCAGTCCCTCCCACACCTGGAGCGGGTCGGCGCCCTCGGGGCCCTCGCCCGCGGCGTACAGGAGCTGTCCGTCGGTCGTCTCCAGGAAGACCGGGTTGCCGCTGAAGTCGGCCAGGATGCCGAGGACCTGCGGGACACCGCCGCCGCCCAGCAGGGCCTCGGTACAGCGGCGGTGCACCTCCTCGGCCCGCTGGAGCAGCGCGTAGTGACCGTTGACGATCTCGGTGTGGATCTCCTCGGTGACCGTCACGAAGGGCACCTCGCGGTGCAGCTGGACAAGTGGCAGGCCGGTCGCGCGGGCCGTGTCGACCAGGGCCGCGGGCAGCCGTGTGAAGCGCGGGCCGAGCTCGACGACCAGGGCCGCGATCCCGCGCTCGGCCAGCGTGCGCACGAAGGCGCGCTGCTCGGCCGGACGGGTGCCGAGCCCGTAGCCGGTGGTCAGCAGCAGCTCCCCGCCCTTCAGCAGGGAGGCGATGTTCGGGACCTCGCCCGCGTGCACCCACCGCACGGTCCGGTGCAGCCGGTCCGCGCCCGCGAGGATCTCCGGGAGGCCGCTGCGCAGACCGGGCAGCTCCAGCGCGCGCTGCACGGTGATCCCGGCGCCCTGGGTGTCGAAACCGCTGTTCGTGCCGCTGTCCATGAGCCGGACGCTACCCGAGGCGTGCCCGGTGCCGTGCCGGGGTAGCGGCCGGGGCATGGACTTCAGCGTGGTGGCCGTGGCCCGGGAGGACGACAGCGCGGTGGAGGAGCCGGTACGGGTGGCGGTGGCCGCCGACCGGCTCGGGTACCGGGAGGTGTGGGCCGGGGAGGGCCCGACCTGGGACGCGTTCGTCCTCGCCACCGCGATCGGGCGGGCCACCGAGCGGGTCGCGCTGACCGCGGGACCGGTCCCGGTCAACGTGCGCGATCCGTACACCACGGCCCGCGGCGCCGCCTCGGTCGCGGCCCTCGTCGGCCGTCCGGTCGGGGTGGCCCTGGGCACGTCCAGCAAGCGGGTGGTCGAGGGCGTGCACGACCGGCCGCGGTCACGGCCCGCTGCCGTACTGGAGGAACAGGCGGCAGCCGTACGGCGGTTGCTGCACGCCTCCCCGGGGGAACCGGTCGTGCCCGGCAGCCCCTTCCGCCGCCGGTTGCCGCCGTCCGGCGGGCCCCTCACGGTGGCCGCGTTCGGGCCGCGCGCGATCGCCACGGCCGCCGCGCACGCCGACCGCATGCTGCTGGACGTCGTCTCCCCGGAGCAGGTGCGGGCCCTGCGCGCGGGGCTGGACGCGGCGGCCCGGAAGGCCGGCCGGACGCCGCCCGTGCTCGCCGCCTGGCTGCCGGCGGCCGTCGACCCCGACGCCGGGGCGCTCGCGCAGGTGCTGGGCGGCATCGCCGGATACCTGACGGTGCCGGGCTACCGCGAGGTCTTCACCGCGGCCGGGTTCGGGGAGGCGGTGGAGCTCGCCGCGGGCGGCGCGGACCGGGAGACCCTGGTGCGGGCCCTGCCCGCGGCGGCCGCGGGCACGGTCGGGCTGGTGGGCGACCTGGACGCCGTACGGGCGCGGATCGACGCCTATGCCGAGGCCGGGCTGGACGAGATCGCCCTGGTCCCGGCCACCGCGGGGGACCCGGGCGGCGAACGCACGCTGACGGCGCTCAGGCCGGCCTGATGTTGTGGTTGAAGCGGAACACGTTGTCCGGGTCGTACTGGCGCTTCACCTCGGCAAGGCGGCGGGTGTTCTCGGGGCCGACCCCGGCCGCCACGCGGTCCGCGCCCTCGTCGCCGATGAAGTTGAGATAGACCGCGCCGGTGCTCCACGGCTGGACGTCGGCGCGCATGTCCCTGACCCACTGGACGCCCCGCTCGTCGTCCGCCGGGTCCTCCCAGATCCCGAACGGGTGCACGGCCCAGGCCGCGTCCCGGTACGGCACCGGGAACTCGCGCGGACCGGCTGCGATCGCCCCGCCCAGCGGCAGCAGCACCTGCTGGCTGCCGGTGGGCACCGGGAGGGAGTCCGCGCGGGCGCAGTAGACGTCCACGAAGTCGTCCGGCGCGCCCGTCAGGTACTCCGCCGACCAGTAGTTCCGCATCCCCGGCGGATCGTCGATCATGCACTGGACGTCCGCGTACGGCATCGCCCCGACGATCTCCGTCACATGCGGCAGCGCCAGCAGCGGCTCGGCCAGTTCGCGCAGGTCCGCCTCCCCGCCGGCGTACGTCATCAGGACGCCGCACAGCAGGGTGCCGACCAGGTGCGGCGGTACGAACTCCTCGGGCGGGCCGGTGAGGTAGAGCACCCCGCCCGACGCCTCGTCCGGTCCGGCCGCGATCACGTCCCGGTAGGTGCGCACCACCTCGGGGCCGAACTCCGGGAGGTACATCAGCAGCGCGATGGAGAACTCGGGCAGTTCGTGCAGCCTCAGCGTCAGCGCGGTGGCGATGCCGAAGTTGCCGCCGCCGCCGTGCAGGGCCCAGAACAGGTCGGGGTTGTCCTCGGCGTTCGCGTGCAGCCTGGTGCCGTCGGCGGTGACCAGTTCCACATCGAGCAGGTTGTCGACGGCGAGTCCGCAGCATCGGTCGAGCCAGCCGCTGCCGCCGCCCAGCACGAAGCCGCCGACCCCGGTCGTCGAGGCCCGGCCGCCGGTGGTGGCGAGGCCGTGCGGCTGGCAGGCGCGGTCCAGGTCGCTCATCGTGGCGCCGCCCGCCACGCGCGCCGCCCGGACCGCGGGGTCGACGGTGACCGCGCGCATGTGGCGCAGGTCGACGACCAGCCCGCCGTCGTTCAGAGCCATGCCCGCCACGCTGTGGCCGCCGCCGCGCACCGCGATCGGCAGGTCGAGGTCACGGGCGCAGCGCACGGCCCGGACGACGTCCTCCTCGTCCACGCACTGCGCGATCACCGCGGGCCGGCGGTCGATCATCGCGTTGAAGACGGTCCGGGCCTCGTCGTAGCCCGGGTCCCCCGGGGCGAACACGTCGCCGGTCAGGTCCTCGCGCAGCGCGGTGAGGGCCGCGCCCGCCTTCGACGGGGATGCCATGGGGCGCCCCCTTCCGTGCAGGGGCCGATGGTGCTTCCCAGCCTAGGCGGGCCCGGCGTCCGGGTCCTGTTCAGCCGCCGTACGCCCCCGAGGCCGTCAGCCGCAGGGCGGTGTCGATGAGCGGGACGTGGCTGAAGGCCTGCGGGAAGTTGCCGACCTGACGTTGCAGGCGCGGGTCCCACTCCTCGGCGAGCAGACCGAGGTCGTTGCGGAGCGAGAGGAGCTTCTCGAAGAGCTTCCTGGCCTCGTCCACGCGGCCGATCATCGCCAAGTCGTCCGCCATCCAGAACGAGCAGGCCAGGAAGGCCCCTTCGTCGCCGGGGAGGCCGTCGACGTTCTCGTCGCCGCTGGAGGTCGGGTAGCGCAGGATGAAGCCGTCCGGCGTGGACAGCTCGCGCTGGATCGCCTCGATGGTGCCGATGACCCGCTTGTCGTCCGGCGGCAGGAAGCCCATCTGCGGGATCAGCAGCAGGGAGGCGTCCAGCTCCTTCGAGCCGTAGGACTGCGTGAAGGTGTTGCGCTCCTTGTCGTAGCCCTTCTCGCAGACGTCCCGGTGGATGTCGTCGCGCAGTTCGCGCCACTTCTCCAGCGGACCGTCCGCGTCACCGGACTCGATGAGCTTGATGGTGCGGTCGACGGCGACCCAGGCCATCACCTTGGAGTGCACGAAGTGCCGGCGCGGGCCGCGCACCTCCCAGATGCCCTCGTCCGGCTCGTCCCAGTGGTCCTCCAGGTAGCGGATCAGCTTGAGCTGGAGCAGGGAGGCGTAGTCGTTGCGGGACAGGCCCGTCATGTGGGCCAGGTGCAGGGCCTCGGTGACCTCGCCGTACACGTCGAGCTGGAGCTGGTGCGCGGCGCCGTTGCCGACCCGGACCGGGGCGGAGTTCTCGTAGCCGGGCAGCCAGTCCAACTCGGCCTCGCCCAGTTCCCGTTCGCCCGCGATGCCGTACATGATCTGGAGGTTCTCGGGGTCGCCTGCGACGGCCCGCAGGAGCCACTCGCGCCAGGCGCGGGCCTCCTCGCGGTAGCCGGTGCGCAGCAGCGAGGACAGGGTGATGGCCGCGTCGCGCAGCCAGGTGTAGCGGTAGTCCCAGTTGCGGACGCCGCCGATGTCCTCGGGCAGCGAGGTCGTGGGGGCGGCGACGATGCCGCCGGTGGGGGCGTACGTCAGCGCCTTGAGGGTGATCAGCGAGCGGATGACGGCCTCGCGGTAGGGGCCGTGGTACGTACAGTGCTCGACCCACTCGCGCCAGAAGTCCTCGGTGGCCTCCAGGGACTGCTCCGGCTCCGGCAGCGGCGGCGGCTCCTTGTGCGAGGGCTGCCAGGAGATGGTGAAGGCGATCCGGTCACCCGGGGCGACGGTGAAGTCGGAGTACGTCGTCAGGGACTTGCCGTAGGTCTCGCAGTCGGTGTCGAACCACACCGAGTCCGGGCCCGCGACGGCGACCGTGCGCCCCTCGTGCTTGTGGACCCACGGGACGACACGGCCGTACGAGAAACGCATCCGCAGGGCCGAGCGCATGGGCACGCGGCCCGAGACGCCCTCCACGATCCGGATCAGCTGGGGGGCGCCGTCACGCGGGGGCATGAAATCGGTCACCCGGACGGTGCCGCGTGAGGTGTCCCACTCCGATTCCAGGATCAGGGAGTCGCCGCGGTAGGTGCGCCGGGCGGCGGTGGGGGGCTCGGCGTCGGCCGCGTGCGCGGGGCCGAGCCTCCAGAAGCCGTGCTCCTCGGTGCCCAGCAGGCCGGCGAAGATGGCATGCGAGTCGAAGCGGGGCAGGCACAGCCAGTCCACCGTGCCGTCCCGGCAGACCAGGGCTGCGGTCTGCATGTCTCCGATGAGTGCGTAGTCTTCGATGCGCCCGGCCACGTGCAACTCCAGTCGAACGGCCACGTCACCCCCTCAAGGAAAAGGGGGCTGTCGCTTGGTGCGGTCAAGGGGGTCGTTGTAATGCGTCGTTGAGCGGTGAAGCAAAACAGTCCTGCCGCTGTGAGGCAAAACGACAACTGCTGCTCAACGAACTGACGAGCTCTCGTTGTTCCGGGGCCTACGGGTGGGGGTGGTCCCGTGTTTCCGGCCGGGCTCGGCAGTGAGTGTCCGAGCAGGATACGACGCACGTAGATGATCTGTGTGCCGCTCCGGGCAACGCGGCTGGGCCGAACGGGTGAGCAACGGGTGAGAAACGGGTGTCTTCGTGCTGGTCCGTGTCGGCGTGTGTGCGGAGCGTGGCCGGAAGCCATCTCCCCGAGGCGCTGATACCCTGGTAGCCCGTGGACCGGTGGGCGCCTGACCCCCGAACCGCACCTCAAGATCGCGACCACGGGAGCCCCCTCTTGGCCATGACCGCTGCTTTTCGAAACAGCACAGCCACGACGACCAAGCACATCTTCGTCACTGGGGGTGTCGCCTCCTCGCTCGGCAAGGGGCTGACCGCCTCCAGCCTCGGCATGCTGCTCAAGGCGCGGGGCCTGCGCGTCGTGATGCAGAAGCTCGACCCGTACCTCAACGTCGACCCGGGCACGATGAACCCCTTCCAGCACGGCGAGGTGTTCGTCACCAACGACGGCGCCGAGACCGACCTGGACATCGGCCACTACGAGCGCTTCCTCGACCGTGACCTCGACGGCTCCGCCAACGTCACCACCGGCCAGGTGTACAACACGGTGATCGCCAAGGAGCGGCGCGGCGAGTACCTGGGCGACACCGTCCAGGTCATCCCGCACATCACCAACGAGATCAAGCACCGCATCCGGCGCATGGCGACCGACGAGGTCGACGTCGTCATCACCGAGGTCGGCGGGACCGTCGGCGACATCGAGTCGCTGCCGTTCCTGGAGACGGTCCGCCAGGTCCGGCACGAGGTCGGCCGTGACAACGTCTTTGTCGTCCACATTTCCCTCCTGCCGTACATCGGCCCGTCGGGAGAGCTGAAGACGAAGCCGACCCAGCACTCGGTTGCGGCCCTGCGCAACATCGGTATTCAGCCGGACGCGATCGTGCTGCGCTGCGACCGCGAGGTGCCGACCGCGATCAAGCGCAAGATCTCGCTGATGTGCGACGTCGACGAGGCCGCCGTGGTCGCCTGCCCCGACGCCCGCTCGATCTACGACATCCCGAAGACCGTGCACGGCGAGGGCCTGGACGCCTATGTCGTCCGCAAGCTGGACCTGCCGTTCCGGGACGTGGACTGGACGACCTGGGACGACCTGCTCGACCGCGTCCACAACCCCGACCACGAGATCACCCTCGCCCTGGTCGGCAAGTACATCGACCTGCCCGACGCCTACCTCTCGGTCACCGAGGCGCTGCGTGCGGGCGGCTTCGCCAACAAGGCCCGCGTGAAGATCAAGTGGGTCACCTCCGACGACTGCAAGACCCCGGCCGGCGCCGCCGCGCAGCTCGGTGACGTCGACGGCATCTGCATCCCCGGCGGTTTCGGCGACCGCGGTGTGCTCGGCAAGGTCGGCGCGATCCAGTACGCCCGCGAGAACAAGGTCCCGCTGCTGGGCCTCTGCCTCGGTCTCCAGTGCATCGTGATCGAGGCCGCGCGCAACCTCGCCGACATCCCGGACGCCAACTCCACCGAGTTCGACGCGGCCACCGGCCACCCGGTCATCTCCACCATGGCGGAGCAGCTCGACATCGTCGCCGGCGAGGGCGACATGGGCGGCACCATGCGGCTCGGCATGTATCCCGCCAAGCTCGCCGAGGGCTCCATCGTCCGTGAGGTCTACGACGGCAAGGAGTACGTCGAGGAGCGCCACCGTCACCGGTACGAGGTGAACAACGCCTACCGCGCGGAGCTCGAAAAGAAGGCGGGCATCCTGTTTTCCGGGACCTCGCCGGACGGCAAGCTCGTCGAGTACGTCGAGTACCCGCGCGACGTCCACCCGTATCTGGTCGCCACTCAGGCCCACCCCGAGCTGCGCTCGCGTCCGACCAGGCCGCACCCGCTGTTCGCCGGCCTGGTGAAGGCCGCGGTCGAGCGGCAGAGTTCCAAGTAGCACGACAGTTGTACGGTGGCCGGGGCGCACGCATTCAAAGGGCGGGCGTCCCGGCCTCTTTTGCGCAGGTGGGGAAGGACAGGGCATGACGATCAAGGACGCTCCGGAGGAGTGGGAGATCCGGGCCACGAAGACCCCCTTCGTGGGCAACAAGACCTCCGTCCGCACGGACGAGGTGGTCATGCCCGACGGGACGGTGGTCGGCCGCGACTACCAGGTCCACCCGGGTTCGGTGGCCGTCCTCGCCCTCGACGACGAGGACCGGGTCCTGCTCATCCGCCAGTACCGGCATCCCGTACGGCAGAAGCTGTGGGAGATCCCGGCGGGACTGCTGGACGTGCCGGGTGAGAACCCGCTGCACGCGGCCCAGCGGGAGCTGTACGAGGAGGCGCACGTCAAGGCGGAGGACTGGCGGGTGCTGACGGACGTCTACACCTCGCCGGGCGGCTGCGACGAGGCGATCCGGATCTTCCTGGCGCGGGGGCTGTCCGAGGCGGAGGGCGAGCGCTTCGAGGTCGAGCACGAGGAGATCGACCTGGAGTACGCGCGCGTGCCGGTCGGCGAGCTGGTGCGGGGGGTTCTGGCCGGGGAGTTGCACAACAACTGCCTCGTCGTGGGTGTGTTGTCGTTGGTCGCGGCGCGGGCCTCCGGCGCCTTGGACGGGTTGCGGGCGGCTGAGGCGGAGTGGCCTGCGCGGCCGTTTGAGGCGTGACGGTTCTTTCGGACGCGCCGTTGTCGTAGCTGCTTCGTTGCGGGGTGCCGGTGCGTCGTGGCTTGTCGCGCCCACGCGGCGGTAGCCGCAAATCGATACAGCCCCGCGCCCCTGACCACCGGTACTGCCGAGACCGGTGATCCTATGAACCGTTGATCCGATCAGGGGACTCTCCGGCCCCCACCGCCGCGCTCCGCCAGGAACGTTGCAGAGCGTGAACTAGGCTTTTGGTGCCCGAACCGGGGTCACCGGCGGGCTTTGCGCGTGCGGTGGGACGGGAGTGTGGCCCGTGACGGATCAGGCGGTGGACGCAGACGGCACACGGTTGTCCGGCGAGGGCCGATTCCTGGGTCGGACGCGGGAGTTGAAGGAGCTGTGCGCCGACATCGAGCGCGCGGGACTCGACACGCTCGCCGGCCGCAAGGCGCCCCGCGCGCGCGTGCTGCTCATCGCGGGACGCCCCGGGTCGGGCCGTACCGCGCTCGCCGAGGAACTCGTGCGGGTGGTCGCTGACCGTTACGACGACGGGGTGCTGCGCGTCCGGCTGAGCGAGCCCGACGGCACCCCCGTACCCGTCGGGACCGCGGCCCGGGAACTGCTCGCCGCGCTCGACGTACAGGCACCCGCCGGAGCCGCAGAGGACGATCTCACCGCGGTGCTGCGCGAGGCCCTCGCGGGCCGGCGCGCGCTGGTCCTGCTCGATGACGCGGTGTCCGCGGAACAGGTGGACGCCCTGCTTCCGGATGCCCCGGAGTGCCTGGTCGTGGCCGTGTCGGGAGGGCCGCTGACCGGGATCGCGGACGTCCGTCCGTGCACCCTCGGCGGTCTCGACACCAAGTCCGCGCTGGAGCTGCTGTCCCGGCACACCGGGTCGGTCCGCGTCACCGTGGACCCCCGTGCCGCCGAGGGGCTCGTCGAGGAGTGCCAGGGCCACCCCGCCGCGCTGACGCTGGCCGGGGGCTGGCTCGCCGCCCGGCCCAAGGCGGCCGTGGCCGATCTGGCCAAGCAACTGCATGCGGAGAGTGACGAGAGGAGTCCGCTCAGCCGCGTCTTCACACTCGTCCACGCGTCCCTGCCCGCCGCAGCCGCCCGGACCCTGCGCCTTCTCTCCCTCGCCCCGGCCGGCCTCCTCGACCCGCACACCGCCTCCGCGCTCGCCGGCTGCTCTGTGGCCGACGCCCGGTCCGCCCTGGACGACTTCGTGGCGCTCGGGCTGCTGCACGCCGTGGACTCACCGCTGCCGCAGTACGAGGTCCCCGGCTGCCTGTACCCCCTGCTCAAGTCCCTCGCCGACACCCAGGACCGCCCCGCCGAGCTCCGGCTGGCCCGCGCCCGCATGCTGGAGCGGACCGTACGACTGCTCCAGTCGTCCCGCGCGATCACCGAGACCGACAGCCCCGACGCCCGCGAGAAGCTCCAGGGCATGCCCCCATCGGTGCGCTTCCCCAGCCCCCGGGCCGCCGAGGACTGGCTGCGCATCCGCAGGCCGGCCCTGCTCGCCGCGGCCCGCCTCGCCGTCGCCGACGGGGAGCTGGACACCCTGGCCCGGCGTCTGATGTCGCAGCTCGTGCGTGCCATGGTGGCCCACTTCGGCATGCAGGCCGCCGCCCCCGACCTCTACGTCCTGCACGGACTCGTCCTGGACGTGGCCGAGCGGCGCGCCCTGCCCCGCGAGAAGGCCGCCGCCCTGCTGAACCTCGCCGACCTGGACGCCCGGACCGGCCGCACCAGGGAGGCGCTGGCCCGCTACCGGGCGGCCCTGGACGCCGGACGGGAGGCGAACGACCCGTACGCGACCGGGCGCGCGATGGAATCCGTAGGCGGCGCGCATCTGGAGCTCGGGGACTACGACCGGGCCGCCGACTGGTTCGGCCGGGCCCTCGCGCAGCGGCTGGCCCGGGGCGAGCGCGCCGAGGCCGCCCGGCTGTACGGCCGTATCGCCGCCGCGCACACCTGCGCGGGCCACTACGGCGAGGCCGTCAGGAACTGGCGGGCCGCGCTCGCCGGACACCGCAGGGACGGCGATGTGGCAGCCCACGCACGGGCGTTGAGTGAACTCGCCCGGGTCCAGGAGTACGCCGGACACCCCGAGGAGTCGCTGCGCACCTGCCAGGAGGCCGTGGAATGGGCGCGCCGCGCCGAGGACGTCCGGCTGCTGGCCGCGCTCCAGCTGCGGCTCGCGGACACGCTGGACCACCTCGGCGATCCGGCCGCCGCCCAGCTGCACCGGGGCGCCGCCGAACGGCTGCTGGGGGAGGAGCTTTCCCGGGAGGAACCGGGGCCTCAGCAGGTCGAGGATCCGAAACACGCCGCTGATGCCTGCGAAATCCGCAGTACATCCGCTGAAGATTGATGCAATGAAAGGCTAGACAGCGGGAACACCTTCATTAGACTGGCTCTGCCGCACCTTCTCCTGCGGTGTCTCCTGGTGTGCTCACGCATGCCCGGGTATGTGTTGTATTGCCCCACACACTCTGAGCCAAGGACCGTGATCCACGTGAAGGTCGGCATCCCCCGCGAGGTCAAGAACAACGAGTTCCGGGTGGCCATCACCCCCGCCGGTGTGCACGAGCTCGTGCGCCACGGCCACCAGGTCGTCATCGAGCGCGGCGCCGGCATCGGCTCCTCGATCCCGGACGAGGAGTACGTCGCCGAGGGCGCGCAGATCCTGGACACCGCCGACGAGGTGTGGGCCACGGCCGACCTGCTGCTGAAGGTCAAGGAGCCGGTGGCCGAGGAGTACCACCGCCTGCGCAAGGACCAGACGCTCTTCACCTACCTGCACCTGGCCGCCTCCAAGGAGTGCACCGACGCGCTCATCGAGTCGGGCACCACCGCGATCGCCTACGAGACCGTCGAGCTGCCCTCCCGGGCGCTCCCGCTGCTCGCCCCGATGTCCGAGGTCGCGGGCCGGCTCGCCCCGCAGGTCGGCGCCTACCACCTGATGCGCTCGGTCGGCGGCCGCGGAGTGCTGCCCGGCGGCGTCCCCGGCACCCAGCCCGCGCGTGCCGTCGTCATCGGCGGCGGTGTCTCCGGCTGGAACGCCACCCAGATCGCCGTCGGCATGGGCTTCCACGTCACGCTGCTCGACCGCGACATCAACAAGCTGCGCGAGGCCGACAAGGTCTTCGGCACCAAGGTCCGGGCGATCATGTCCAACGCCTTCGAGCTGGAGAAGGCCGTCCTGGACGCCGACCTCGTGATCGGCGCGGTGCTCATCCCGGGCGCCAAGGCCCCGAAGCTGGTCACCAACGAGCTGGTCTCCCGGATGAAGCCCGGAAGTGTCCTTGTCGACATCGCGATCGACCAGGGCGGCTGCTTCGAGGACTCCCGCCCGACCACGCACGCCGAGCCGACCTTCCAGGTCCACGACTCGGTCTTCTACTGCGTCGCCAACATGCCGGGCGCGGTGCCCAACACCTCCACCTACGCGCTCACCAACGCCACGCTGCCCTACATCGTCGAACTGGCGAACCGCGGCTGGGTGGAGGCGCTGCGCCGCGACCCCGCGCTCGCCAAGGGCCTCAACACCCATGACGGCAAGGTCGTTTACCGGGAGGTCGCCGAAGCCCACGGACTGGAGCACGCCGAGCTCGAGACGCTGCTCGGCTGAGCCCCTGACCTCGGCAGAGAGCTAAGTCACCTTTTCGTAAAGGCGATACGTCAACAAGGCGCGTCAACGAGGCACATGCGGCCGGACCTTGCCCACAAGGTCCGGCCGCATGTGTGTATGGTCACTTTGCGACTCTCGGTCAACTCGCGTCGAACGTAACCCTTGAACCGATTCGTACACCGGCGAAACCTGCCGTGCGACTGCCGTACGCCCTTGACAGCGGGATGTTTCATTGCCGACACATCCTGCCGGGTCCGGCGGATTGTGTTGCTGTGAACACCCGACACGCCATAGAGTCGCCAACCGTCGGCATGGTGCCACGCTGACCTTGTCTAGAAGTTTCCTGGTCACCAAGGAGGTAAGACGACTTGTGAATGAGTCGACATTTTCTCCCGGGGGTGGTCAACCAGGAATGCCTGCCGGGGCCCAGAGCCCCGCAGGGTTCGAGGCTGTCGGCTCCGTCGCGGTGCGCACCTTCGCAGCCCACCAGAGTCGTCCGCAGACCGTGCGGACAGCACACCAGAGCATGGATGGCCATCACGTGAACGCCATGGCCGGCGACGGAAGTGGCGCGCCCCACAACCACTTCGCCGACTACGACGAACTGCCCGAGGGGCACTTCTACGACCCCGACGCCGAGTACGAGCCCGATCCGGAGTACGCGGCCACGCTCGCGCCCGACGCCGCCCGTCAGCGCCGTGAGCGCGTGGGCCCGACCGGACGCCCGCTGCCGTACTTCCCGATCCCGGGCCCACTGACCGACCACGGCCCCGCGAAGATCATCGCGATGTGCAACCAGAAGGGCGGCGTGGGCAAGACGACGTCGACCATCAACCTGGGTGCCGCGCTCGCGGAGTACGGCCGGCGGGTGCTGCTCGTGGACTTCGACCCGCAGGGCGCGCTGTCGGTGGGTCTCGGTGTCAACCCGATGGAGCTCGACCTCACCGTCTACAACCTGCTCATGGAGCGGGGCATGGCGGCCGACGAGGTCCTGCTGAAGACCGCGGTCCCCAACATGGACCTGCTGCCGAGCAATATCGACTTGTCGGCGGCGGAGGTCCAGCTGGTCTCCGAGGTCGCCCGCGAGTCGACATTGCAGCGCGCCCTGAAGCCGCTCATGGCCGACTACGACTACATCGTGATCGACTGTCAGCCCTCGCTCGGCCTGCTCACGGTCAACGCCCTGACGGCCGCGCACAAGGTGATAGTGCCTCTGGAGTGCGAGTTCTTCGCGCTGCGTGGTGTCGCACTGCTGACGGAGACCATCGAGAAGGTCCAGGAGCGGCTCAACCCGGAGCTGGAGCTCGACGGGATCCTCGCCACGATGTACGACTCGCGCACGGTCCACAGCCGTGAGGTCCTGGCCCGGGTGGTCGAGGCGTTCGACGACCACGTCTACCACACGGTCATCGGGCGCACGGTGCGCTTCCCGGAGACCACGGTCGCCGGTGAGCCGATCACCACGTACGCCTCCAACTCCGTCGGTGCCGCCGCCTATCGCCAGCTCGCCAGGGAGGTGCTCGCCCGGTGTCACGCCGAGTGAGTCTGCCGGGGGCCGACGAACTGTTCCGTACGACAGGGGGAATGGCGCTCCAGGCGTCCACTCCCCGGCGGGGGGCCAACGGCGAGGCCCGGGTACCGGCTCCCGCGGGGGAGTCCGACGGGGCCGCAGCCGAGGACGCGCCGCAGTCCGTGCCCGCGCAGGGCGGGGACGGTGACGGGGCCGAGCACGTGGCGGCCGACGCCGAGTCCGCCGAGGCGGGCGAGTCCCGTCTCCGGGCGGCCGCGGCGGAGCGCTCCGCGCGACGTCAGGAGGCGCAGGAAGGTTCTGCCCAGGCCTCCGGCGCGCAGCCGCGCGGCAAGCGCGGCCGGTCGCCCGCCAGGCGGCCCAGCGGGCGCGAGCGGCACGACGAGAAGATCACCGTGTACGTGTCGGCCGAGGAGCTCATGGATCTGGAGCACGCCCGCCTGGTGCTCCGGGGTGAGCACGGGCTGGCGGTGGACCGCGGACGGATCGTCCGTGAGGCGGTCGCCGTGGTGCTGGCGGATCTGGAGTCCCGCGGGGACGCGAGCATCCTCGTCCGTCGGCTGCGTGGGCGGTAGCGGTAGCCTGCGGAGGCCATGACCTCGAACGACGCTTCCGTCCCCGTCCCCGGCCCCGGCGGCTCCGCCGGACGTCGGCGTGCGCTGGGCCGGGGTCCGGGCGCTCCGCGGGGTGTACCGGGGGCAGGGGCGATGCCGGTCCCGGATGAGCCGGAGATCGCGGGGGCGGGGTCTGAGACTGCGCCGGAATCGGAAGCTGTTCCGGAACCCGAGGCTGTCCCGGAGCCGGAAACTGTCCCCGAGCCGGGGGCCGGGCCGGTGGTGGAAGCTGAACCCCGGACCGGGTCCGAGCCGGTGGTGGAGGCCGAACCCGGGACCGGGTCCGAGCCGGTGGTGGAAGCTGAACCCCGGACCGAGCCCGACCCGGTGGTGGAGGCCGAACCCGAGCCCGAGCCCGAGCCGGTGGTGGAGGCTGAACCCGAGCTGGAGCCTGAGGCGGTTACGCCTTCCGAGGCCGGCCCGGTGCCTGGGATCGGCTCGGCGCCGGAGATCCGTCCAGAGCCCGGGACCGGTCCAGTGTCCGAGATCGGCTCGGCGGCCGAGATCGGCTCGGCGCCCGAGATCGGTCCAGTGCCAGAGATCGGCTCGGCGCCCGGGATCGGTCCAGCGCCGGAGATCGGTCCGGCGCCCGAGGCCGCCCCCACGGATTTGCGCGAGGGTGAGGCCGACGGGGGCTTCAAGGTTCGGCTCGCCAACTTCGAGGGCCCCTTCGACCTCCTCCTCCAGCTCATCTCCAAGCACAAGCTGGACGTCACCGAGGTCGCGCTCTCCAAGGTCACCGACGAGTTCATGGCGTACATCCGGGCCATGGGTCCGGACTGGGACCTGGACGAGACGACCGAGTTCCTCGTCGTCGCCGCCACCCTGCTCGACCTGAAGGCGGCCCGGCTGCTGCCTGCCGCCCAGGTGGAGGACGAGGCCGACCTGGCGCTCCTGGAGGCCCGGGACCTGCTCTTCGCGCGGCTGCTCCAGTACCGCGCCTACAAGCAGATCGCCGACATCTTCAACCGGCGGCTCGACGAGGAGGCCCGGCGCTACCCCCGTACCGTCGGGCTCGAACCGCACCACGCCGACCTGCTGCCCGAGGTCGTCATCAGCATCGGGCCGGAGGGATTCGCCAAGCTCGCCGTGAAGGCGATGCAGCCCAAGCCCAAGCCGCAGGTGTACGTCGACCACATCCACGCGCCCCTGGTGAGCGTCCAGGAGCAGGCCGGAATCGTGGTCGCCCGGCTCAGGGAGCTCGGTGAGGCCAGCTTCCGCCTGCTGGTGGAGGACGCCGACGGCACCCTGACCGTCGTGGCCCGCTTCCTCGCGCTGCTGGAGCTGTACCGGGAGAAGGCCGTGGCGCTGGACCAGGAGACCGCGCTCGGGGAGCTGCTCGTGCGGTGGACCGGCGGCGCGGGGGAGGCCGAGCCGATGGTGACCGACGAGTTCGACCGACCGCCCGAGCCGCCCAAGGAGGACAAGGCGTGAGCGAGGACACCACCGAGGTCCCGGCGGGACCGCCGGGCGTGGCCGACCTGGAGCTGAAGCCGGCCCTGGAGGCCGTCCTGATGGTCGTGGACGAGCCCGCGACCGAGGAGCACCTGTCGAGGATCCTGGAGCGGCCGAAGCGGCAGATCACCAGGGCGCTCAGGGAGCTGGCGGGCGAGTACGCCGCCCAGGGGCGCGGATTCGAGCTGCGGCACGTCGCGAACGGATGGCGGTTCTACACCCGGGCCGCGTACGCCCCGGCCGTGGAGCGCTTCGTCCTGGACGGCCAGCAGGCCCGGCTCACCCAGGCCGCCCTGGAGACGCTGGCGGTGGTCGCCTACCGTCAGCCGGTCAGCCGCAGCCGGGTCTCCGCGGTGCGCGGAGTGAACTGCGACGGTGTGATGCGCACCCTGCTCCAGCGGGGTCTGGTCGCGGAGGCGGGCACGGAACCCGAAACAGGTGCGATCCTGTACGTGACGACGAACTACTTCCTGGAGCGGATGGGCCTGCGCGGTCTGGACGAGCTCCCGGAGCTCGCGCCCTTCCTCCCGGAGGCGGAGGCGATCGAGGCCGAGACCCAGGAGGCCGTACCGTCGTTCGATCCGGACGCCCCGGATTCCGAGGACGCAGACGACAAGACGGAACTTTGATGCGAAGCAGCAGCGGCAGGAACAGCAGCGGAAACAACGGCGGGAGCCGTGGTGGCAACAGCGGCGGCCGCGGTGGGAACAGCGGTGGTCGCGGCGGGAGCACCGGGGGGCGCGGCAACTACCGCGGTGCCGGGAACGACCGCGACGACAAGCAGGGCGGGCGGCCGAAGAAGCCCCGTCCCGAGGAGCGGCGCTACGACGTGGGTCCTGGCGCCTCCCCGGACGGCCCGAAGTCGGGGCGCGGTGCCTCGGCGCGCGGCGGTGCCAAGGGCGGACCGAAGCAGGGCCAGGGCACCGGGCGCGGCCGCTGGGTGCCGGCGACCTCCCGCGAGTACGAGGCGCGGGCCGAGGAGCGCAACCGGGAGCGGTACGCCGGCAAGAAGGACGTGAAGCTCCCCAAGACCTTCCCGGGCGCCGAGCAGGAGGGCGAGCGGCTCCAGAAGGTCCTCGCGCGCGCGGGCTACGGCTCGCGGCGGGCCTGCGAGGAGCTCATCGAGCAGGCGCGGGTCGAGGTCAACGGCGAGATCGTGCTGGAGCAGGGCAAGCGGGTCGACCCGGAGAAGGACGAGGTCAAGGTCGACGGCCTGACGGTGGCGACCCAGTCGTACCAGTTCTTCTCGCTGAACAAGCCCGCCGGTGTGGTCTCGACGATGGAGGACAACGAGGGCCGGCAGTGCCTCGGCGACTACGTCACCAACCGTGAGACGCGCCTCTTCCACGTGGGACGGCTCGACACCGAGACCGAGGGCGTCATCCTGCTCACCAACCACGGCGAGCTGGCCCACCGGCTGACCCACCCGAAGTACGGCGTGAAGAAGGTCTACCTCGCGCACATCGTGGGTCCGATCCCGCGGGACCTCGGCAAGCAGCTCAAGGACGGCATCCAGCTGGAGGACGGGTACGCGAAGGCGGACCACTTCCGGGTCGTCGAGCAGACCGGCAAGAACTACCTCGTCGAGGTGACCCTCCACGAGGGGCGCAAGCACATCGTCCGCCGGATGCTCGCCGAGGCGGGCTTCCCGGTCGACAAGCTGGTGCGGGTCGCCTTCGGGCCCATCACCCTGGGAGACCAGAAGTCGGGCTGGCTGCGGCGCCTCTCCAACACCGAGGTCGGCATGCTGATGAAGGAAGTCGACCTGTAGGCCCTCCCCACGCGCGTGTGCGGCCGGTTCCGGAACCTCCGGGGCCGGCCGATGCGTTTTCGTCCTCCCGTCGGTCTGTATCCGTGACGGAGGGAGTGGGGATGGACGCGGGGAGCGGTAGTCGTGGCGGGACGTGTCAGGCAGGGCTGGAGGGCCGTGTGCGGCCTTCGCGGCCCGTCGGGCTCCCCGGAGCTCGGGGGACGGCTGTGAGGCCGCTGAGGGGCTGCTGGGGCGGGCCGGCGCAGGTGCTGTGGTGAGCGCCGGAGAGCTGTTGGAGCGCTCGCTCGCCTACGCGCTGGGCAGTGTGGCGCAGGCGCGGTGCGTGGGCCTCGACAGGGGGACGCCGTGCGCCGAGTGGGACCTCGGCGAGCTGCTGGACCACCTCGACGACTCGCTGGACGCGCTCTACGAGGGGATGAGCGGTGGGCGGATCGGGGTGCTCCCGCACGCCGACCGGGTCTGCGGCTTCCGCACCCGCGCGTGTGCCGTGCTCGGTGCCTGGGCCGCGGGGCCGCCCGAGGAGGTGCTCGTGGGCGAACGCCCGCTGGACGTGCGGGTGATGGCCGCCGTCGGTGCCGTGGAGATCGCCGTGCACGGATGGGACGTGGGCCGGTCCTGCGGTCGGCCGCGGCCCATTCCGGAGGGCCTCGCCGGCGAACTCCTATCCGTAGCCCGGTGCGTGGTGGGGGAGGAGGACCGGGGCGTGCGCTTCGCCGAGCCGGTCGCCGTACCGTCCGGCGCGCGGCCGGACGTGCGGCTCCTGGGGTTCCTGGGGCGGGACCCCCAACGCGCCTGCCGCGCACGGCCGTAGGGGCTTGCCCAACCGGCGCACCCTCTTTATAGTCGTAGTGACTATTAGTCGAACTGACCATAAAGGGGGTGAGCGAGCGTGTCCGTGCCGCCCGGCTACGACAAGTACGCCCACGAACCCTTCGCCGTCACCGTCGACCTCGCCGTGCTCACGGTCGCCGAAGGCGCCCTGCAGGTGCTGCTCGTGGAGCGGGGCCAGGAGCCGTACGCCGGTCACTGGGCGCTGCCCGGCGGGTTCCTGCACCCGGACGAGTCCGCGGAGACCGCCGCCCGGCGTGAACTCGCCGAGGAGACCGGGCTGTCGGATCTCTCCGGGCTGCATCTGGAGCAGCTGCGGACCTACAGCGAGCCCGACCGCGACCCCCGGATGCGGGTCGTCTCCGTCGCGTTCGCCGCACTGCTGCCCGACCCTCCCGAGCCGCACGGCGGCAGTGACGCGGCCGAGGCCCGCTGGGTGCCGTACGACAAGGCGGGACCGCTCGCCTTCGACCACGACCGCATCCTGGCCGACGCCCACGAACGCGTCGGGGCCAAGCTGGAGTACACCTGCCTCGCCACCGCCTTCTGCCCGCCCGAGTTCACCCTCGGCGAGCTCCAGCAGGTGTACGAGACCGTGTGGGGCACTGTCCTGGACCGGCCCAACTTCCGCCGCAAGGTGCTCGCCACGCCCGGCTTCGTCGAGGCCGTGCCCGGGGCCGCGCGACTGACCGGCGGCCGCGGCAAACCGGCCGCGCTCTACCGCGCGGGACCGGCGACCACCCTGCACCCCCCTCTCCTCCGACCGTCCCCGGAAGGACGCCCCGCATGACCATGACCCTCACCAAACGCGCCGCCACCGGAACCCTCGTCGGCCTCGCCCTCGGGGACGCCCTCGGCTTCCCCACCGAGTTCAACGACGTGCCGTCGATCCTCGCCAAGTGCGGGCCCTGGCGGGAGATGGAGCTGATCACGCCCGCGCTGGTCAGCGACGACACGCAGATGACACTGGCGGTGGGCAGAGGGCTGCGGGCGGCGATGGACCGGGGAGTGCTCGGGCCCGAGATGGCGGAGCCGGTCCGGCGGGAGTTCATCGCGTGGAACCGCTCCCCGGAGAACAACCGCGCCCCGGGCAACACCTGTCTGCGGGCGTGCGACCTGCTGGAGCGCACGGATCTGCCCTGGCAGGAGGCCAGCCAGATCGGCTCCAAGGGCTGCGGCGCCAACATGCGCGTCGCCCCCGTCGGGCTCGTGCCCGGTCTCAGTGACGAACAGCGCGCGGGCGCCGCCCAGTTGCAGGCCGCGCTCACCCACGGGCACCCGACGGGGCTCGCCGCGTCCGACCTCACCGCGCGTGCCGTACGGCTGCTCGCGCAGGGCACCGCCCCGGGTGAACTGGTGGGGCTGCTGCGGTCGTACGCCCTGGTGAACCGGGGGCAGTACCACGAGCGTTGGCTCGGCGACCTGTGGACGAGGAGCCAGGACCCGACGCCCGGACAGTTCATCGCGCGCGGCTGGGACGAGTGCCTGGCGGTCCTCGACCGGCTCGACGACGCCGTGCGGGGCGCCTCTCCCGAGGACGACCCGTGCCTGGCCACCGGGGCGGGCTGGATCGCCGAAGAGGCCCTGGCGACCGGGTTGTTGTGCTTCCTGCAGTTCCCGGACGAGCCGCTGACGGCCCTGCGGCGGGCCGCGTGCAGCTCCGGCGACTCCGACTCGATCGCCTGTCTGACGGGTGCCTTCGCGGGTGCCCATCTGGGAGCGGAGGCGTGGCCGGTGGAGTGGGCCGACCGGATCGAGTACGGCAGTGAACTGGTGACGCTCGGGGCCCTCTGGGACTCCTGACACCTCAGCCGGCGGACCGGGCCGGTGGCTGCGGGCTACCGCAAGGGTGTGAGAGCGCGCTGGTACCAGGTGCCCGGCTTGCCGCCGAGTTCGGCGGGATCGGCCGGACCGACCGGGACGAACCCGGCCTTGACCAGCACCCTTCGGGAGGCGGCATTCGCGTGGGCGGTGGCCGCCCGCAGGGTGCGCAGGCCGTACCGCGTCGCCGCCAGACCGCACAGCTCCAGCACGGTCGCGGTCGCCGTGCCGCGGCCGGCCACGTGCTGCGCGACCCGGTAGCCGAGCACGGCACCGCCGTCCTCGAGGTCGTAGAGGTTGAACCGGCCCAGGACCGAGCCGTCCTCGGCGACGAGCACATGGAAGGCGCAGATGCCGGCCTCCTGCTCGGCCAGCAGGGCGTCGAACCGGTCGGCGAACCGCTCGAAGTAGTCGTCACCCCGGTCGAAGACCGCGGCGGCGAAGTAGGCGCGGTTCGCCAGCTCGAAGGCCAGGACCGCCGGGGCATGACCGGCACTCAGCCGCTTCAGCTCGGGCACCGCACGACTGTAACGCCGCGGCCGGCACCCTAGGCGAGTTCGATCGAGTCCCCGTCGACCCTGATCTGCTTCTCGGGCAGCGGTTCGGTGGCCGGCGGGTTGGCCACCGAACCGTCCGTGATGTTGAACTTGCTTCCGTGGCAAGGGCAGTTGATGGTGCCGCCGGACACGTTGGTCACCTGGCAGCCCTGATGGGTGCAGATGTCGGAGAAGGCCTTGAACTCGCCCTTCTTCGGCTGGGTGACGACGACCTTCTCGTCCTTGAAGATCTTCCCGCCGCCGACCGGGATCTCGCTCGTCCTCGCCAGTGCGGTGCCGGCCTGCGCCGAACCGGACCCGGAGTCGCTGTTCTCGCCGCCGTACTCGCCGCAGCCGGCGGCCAGCGCGGCCGCGCCCGTCGCGAGAAGGACCGTGCGCCGCGCCGGGCTGTGCGTCATGTCGTCACTCCGAAGGTGCGGAAGAACCAGAGGGCGGAGGTCAGCCAGAGGATCGTGAGCGCGG
Organism: Streptomyces sp. SAI-135; assembly: GCF_029893805.1. Taxonomy (NCBI): domain Bacteria; kingdom Bacillati; phylum Actinomycetota; class Actinomycetes; order Kitasatosporales; family Streptomycetaceae; genus Streptomyces; species Streptomyces sp. SAI-135. The sequence continues at coordinate 2,215,755 of NZ_JARXYP010000002.1, read as the reverse complement.
TGAAGACGAGCCCGCCGACGATCGGCAGCAGCCACCCGGGAAGTCGCTCCGAACGGAGCAGCAGCATCTTGGCACTGAAGACACCGAAGAAGAAACAGCCGAGGAGCGAGTGCCACAGAACGCGTGATTCGTACGACTGGAAGCCCAGCGCGTACAGACAGTGCACCGCGACCGGCACCGCCACCAGGAAGGCCACCCGGCCGGACCAGCGGTGCAGGGCCGAGGACCAGCTCGGACCGGGCAGCTTGCCGTACACCATCAGGGCCGAGACGAGCTGGACGAGGGCGAAGAAGAACGCGACCGTCGCGAGCCAGGACTTCACCGCGCCGGTGCTGCTGAAGCCGGCGAGGTTGAAGGCCGTCCCCGCCGGGTCGTGGACCTTGCCGTAGACGCCCAGGGCGACCGCCACCGCGGCGGCGACCAGGGCCGGGATCAGATAGCGGGCCGCGCCGGGGCCGCGCTCGGGTTCGGGCGAGGGCCAGCTCTGGGTGGCCGCGTTCGGGTCGACGGTCATGATCGGCTCCCTCGGTCGAGGTCAGGGGGTTGCCGGGCGGGCCGTGAGCTGCTGTCCGTCGACCGTCACCGCACCGGTCTCCGGGTCGATCTCGGGTGCCGGGGAGGGCTTGCCGTCGCGCTTGAGGATGCCGACCTGCTCACCGTCCGGCAGGACGATCCATCCGCCCTCGATCTTCGCGCCCGCCACCGTGCTGTTCGCCCGGTAGAGGCCGGAGGACTTCTTCGACCTGCCGAGGGTGAAGGCGTAGCTCCCGCTGCCGACGTGCGCCGTGCCGCGGATCTCCCTGGTGCCCTTCACCCTGCCGTCGAGACTCGCGCCGCCCTTGCCGGTGAGCCGCAGGCTGCCGTCCTCGCGCACGTCGCCCTGGAGCCACGACTCGATGTTGTGGCCGTCGCAGACGTACGCGATCGCCTTGTCGTCGCGCACCGTGATCGCGACCGCCGAGGAGTCGTCGTCGGTACGGCCCGTGTACACGCCCTCCGGCACGGCGGTCCGGGCCGGGGACGGGCTGGGCGGCGCGGACGTCTGCGCCGGTGCGGTGCCCGGTGACGCCTTGGTGCCGGGCGACGGCTGCGCGGACGCGGACGGCTGCACGGACGCCGAGGTCGGCTTCTCTCCCGTGGTGGCGTTGAGCGAGAGCATGAACAGGCCGAGCAGCAATCCCGCGAGCAGTGTCAGCAACGGTCCGGAACGCTTCATGAAAGGGGCCTCCCCCGAGGCGAGTTTCCTGCCATGAGAGCGGACCCGGGGTCCCGAGTCCAGAGGCGCACGGGGGTGTTTTCGCCCCAAGTAGCGGAACTGCGACGTTCGGGTGACATTGACACGGTCCGGAACGCCATCTCAGGGGGCGGGCGGCGCGTACCCGACCGGTACGGGCTGACTAGGCTGGTCGTGCGAAGAGCCGGTTTGTACATAGCGAGGAGCAATGCCGTGGCGGTACGAGCGGTCCGGGGCGCCGTCCAACTCGAACAGGACGAGGCCGGCCACATGGACGAGCAGGTCGGAGCGCTGCTCACCGCCATCATGGAGCGGAACGAGCTGACCGCGGACGACCTGATCAGCATCTGGTTCACGGCCACGCCCGACCTGCACAGCGACTTTCCGGCGGCCGCGGCCCGCAAGCTCGGCATCGTCGACGTACCGCTGATCTGCGCGCAGGAGCTGGACATCGAGGGCGCCATGCCCCGGGTGGTCCGCGTCCTCGCGCACATCGAGTCCGACCGGCCCCGCGCCGACATCGCGCACGTCTACCTCGGCGCCGCGGCCGCCCTGCGCAAGGACATCGCCCAGTGAGGACCGCACTCGTCATCGGCACCGGGCTCATCGGGACCTCCGCCGCGCTGGCGCTGGCGGGCCGGGGAGTCACCGTCCACCTCGCCGACCACGACCCCGAGCAGGCCCGCATGGCCGCCGCGCTCGGCGCGGGCACGGACGAGGCGCCCGGAGGGCCCGTGGACCTCGCGATCGTCGCCGCGCCGCCCGCCCACGTGGCCGGGGTGCTCGCCGACGCCATGCGGCGGGGCGTTGCCCGCGGGTACATCGACGTGGCCAGCGTGAAGGGCGGGCCCCGGCGGGAACTGGAGGCGCTGGGACTCGACCTGTCCTCGTACATCGGTACGCATCCGATGTCCGGGCGGGAGAAGTCCGGGCCGCTGGCCGCCTCCGGGGACCTCTTCGAGGGGCGGCCCTGGGTGCTGACCCCCACCCGGGACACCGACACCGAGGTGCTGAACCTCGCGCTGGAGCTGGTCTCGCACTGCCGCGCGGTGCCGGTGGTCATGGACGCCGACGCCCACGACCGTGCCGTGGCGCTCGTCTCGCACATGCCCCACCTGGTCTCCAGCATGGTCGCCGCGCGCCTGGAGCACGCCGAGGAGGCCGCCGTACGGCTGTGCGGTCAGGGGATCCGGGACGTGACCCGGATCGCCGCGTCCGACCCCGGGATGTGGATCGACATCCTCTCCGCGAACCCGGGCCCCGTGGCCGATCTCCTCACCGATGTCGCCGGCGACCTGGAGGAGACCGTACGGGCGCTGCGGGCGCTGCAGTCCGCCGACGAGTCCAAGCGGGGCGAGGGCGTGTCCGGTATCGAGGACATGCTGCGGCGGGGGAACGCCGGGCAGGTGCGGGTTCCCGGCAAGCACGGGTCCGCTCCTCGGCTGTACGAGATCGTGGCCGTGCTCATCGACGACCAGCCGGGTCAGCTCGCCCGGATCTTCGCGGACGCGGGCCGGGCCGGGGTCAACATCGAGGACGTCCGGATCGAGCACGCGACGGGGCAGCAGGCCGGCCTGGTCCAGCTGATGGTGGAGCCGCAGGCCGCGCCGGTTCTGTCGGCCGCGCTGCGGGAGCGGGGCTGGTCGATTCGGCAGTGAGGGGTTTCGGCGGGTGGGGTGCGGGTCGTCGGTGACGTGGGGTGTCGGTGACGTGGGGTGTCGGCGGTACGGATGGCTGCCGGTACGGATCGCCGGTGGCGCGGGTCGTGCGTGGTGCGGATCGCCGGTGCTGTGGGCGGGCGGTGTGTTGCCTCGCACGGCCTCGCGACCGCTGGGCTCCCGCCGCCGTACGGTGCGGGCGTCCAGAGCCGTCCTTCGCCCCCGGACGAGCTTGCCGCCGCCCGGTGCCGGTGTCCCGGCCTCCGTCCTCTCCTCCTGGCGGAAGTGCCCCGCCGACCGGCGCCGGTGTCCCGGGACTCCGTCTCCGCCCGGGGCGGTCCTGCCGCTCCGGACTCCCTCGCCGCCCCCCCGTACGGCCCCGGCGTCCGTGGACGTCCTCGCCGGGCCCCCGTAGGACCCCGGCGCCCCCGGACGCCGCCCCCGTCGGCGTGGGTCGGCCACGCGTCCGGACGAGTGACGCGCACCCAGTAACCTTGTGCGGGGCACAGTCGCGCCCCCACCACCACTCGCCAGACCGCACCCGAAAGGTGTCCCCCCGTGGAAAACGGCGCCCAGCCCGTGATTGTCGCCATTGACGGCCCCTCCGGCACGGGCAAGTCGAGCACCTCGAAGGTCGTCGCCGCGCAGCTGGGACTGAGCTACCTGGACACCGGGGCCCAGTACCGGGCGATCACCTGGTGGATGGTGACCAACGGGATCGACATCGACGACCCGACCGCGATCGCCGCCGTGGCCGGGAAGGCGGAGATCGTCTCCGGCACCGACCCCGAGAACCCGACGATCACGGTCGACGGCACCGACGTGGCCGGTCCCATCCGGGGCCAGGAGGTCACGTCCAAGGTCAGCGCCGTGAGCGCGGTGCCCGAGGTGCGGGCCCGGATCACCGAGCTCCAGCGGTCGATCGCGACCTCCGCCGAGAAGGGCATCGTCGTCGAGGGCCGGGACATCGGCACGACCGTGCTGCCCGACGCCGACCTCAAGATCTTCCTCACCGCCTCGCCGGAGGCCCGCGCCGCCCGCCGCAGCGGGGAGCTCAAGAGCGCCGACGTCCAGGCCACCCGGGAGGCGCTGATCAAGCGGGACGCGGCCGACTCCAGCCGGAAGACCTCGCCGCTCGCCAAGGCGGACGACGCGGTCGAGGTGGACACCACCGAGCTCACCCTCGCGCAGGTCATCGAGTGCGTCGTCACCCTCGTCGAGGAGAAGCGGGCCGGGAAGTGACCGTTCCTTCAGAGAAGGGCGCCGACGTCGGCCGGCGCATCGGCGTCGGGCTGATGTACGGGCTGTGGAAGCCGCGCGTGCTCGGCGCCTGGCGGATGCCCCCGACCGGGCCCGCGATCCTCGCCGTCAACCACTCCCACAACATCGACGGCCCCATGGTCATGGGTGTCTCGCCCCGGCCGACGCACTTCCTGATCAAGAAGGAGGCGTTCGTCGGGCCGCTGGACCCCTTCCTGACCGCCATCGGGCAGGTCAAGGTGGACCGCTCGGTCGCCGACCGCGGGGCGATCACGCAGGCCCTCGACGTCCTCAAGGCCGGCGGGGTCCTCGGGATCTTCCCGGAGGGCACCCGGGGCGAGGGCGACTTCGCCTCGCTGCGCGCCGGGCTCGCGTACTTCGCGGTGCGCAGCGGGGCGCCGGTCGTGCCGGTCGCGGTGCTGGGAAGCTCCGACAGGCCGGGACGGTTGATAAGGGGGCTGCCTCCGCTGCGCAGCCGGGTCGACGTCGTCTTCGGTGACCCCTTCGAGGCGGGCGACGGCAGCGGCCGGCGCACGCGCAAGGCGCTCGACGAGGCGACCGAGCGCATTCAGAAGCAGCTGAGCAGTCACCTGGAAAACGCCAGGCGCCTCACCGGGCGCTAGGCGACACTGAGTAGTGGATCAGCCGGCCGAACAGCCGGGGGTCCACCGATCACCACGATGAACGAGGTACGGACTTCATGAACGACCACATCCACTCCGAGGGCTCGGGCGAGGAGCACGACCACGGGGCGCTTGGCGACGCCGAGTACGCGGAGTTCATGGAGCTCGCCGCGGAAGAGGGCTTCGACGTCGAGGACGTCGAGGGCGCCATCGAGGCGGCCGGACACGGTCCGCTGCCGGTGCTCGCCGTCGTGGGGCGTCCGAACGTCGGCAAGTCGACGCTGGTGAACCGCATCATCGGGCGCCGCGAGGCCGTCGTGGAGGACAAGCCCGGCGTCACCCGCGACCGGGTCACCTACGAGGCCGAGTGGGCCGGGCGCCGCTTCAAGGTCGTCGACACCGGCGGCTGGGAGCAGGACGTCCTCGGCATCGACGCCTCCGTGGCCGCGCAGGCCGAGTACGCGATCGAGGCCGCCGACGCCGTCGTGTTCGTCGTGGACGCCAAGGTGGGTGCCACCGACACCGACGAGGCGGTCGTACGGCTGCTGCGCAAGGCCGGCAAGCCCGTGGTGCTGTGCGCCAACAAGGTCGACGGACCCAGCGGGGAGGCCGACGCCTCCTATCTCTGGTCCCTCGGGCTCGGCGAGCCGCACCCCGTCTCCGCGCTGCACGGCCGGGGCACCGGCGACATGCTGGACGCCGTCCTGGAGGCCCTGCCGGAGGCGCCCGAGCAGACCTTCGGCGGCGCCGGGATCGGCGGTCCCCGCCGGATCGCCCTGATCGGCCGCCCGAACGTCGGCAAGTCCTCGCTGCTGAACAAGGTGGCGGGCGAGGAGCGGGTCGTCGTCAACGAGATGGCCGGCACCACCCGTGACCCCGTCGACGAGCTGATCGAACTCGGCGGTGTCACCTGGAAGTTCGTCGACACCGCCGGTATCCGCAAGCGGGTCCACCTCCAGCAGGGCGCCGACTACTACGCCTCGCTGCGCACCGCCGCCGCCGTCGAGAAGGCCGAGGTGGCGGTCATCCTGATCGACGGCTCCGAGTCCATCTCGGTCCAGGACCAGCGGATCGTCACCATGGCCGTCGACGCGGGCCGCGCGATCGTCGTCGCGTACAACAAGTGGGACACCCTCGACGAGGAGCGCCGCTACTACCTGGAGCGGGAGATCGAGACCGAGCTCGGCCAGGTCGCCTGGGCGCCGCGCGTCAACGTCTCCGCGCGCACCGGCCGGCACATGGAGAAGCTGGTCCCGGCGATCGAGACGGCTCTGGCGGGCTGGGAGACCCGGGTCCCGACGGGCCGCCTCAACGCCTTCCTCGGCGAGCTGGTGGCCGCCCACCCGCACCCGATCCGGGGCGGCAAGCAGCCGCGCATCCTCTTCGGCACGCAGGCCGGCACCAAGCCGCCGCGGTTCGTGCTCTTCGCCTCCGGGTTCATCGAGGCGGGCTACCGGCGCTTCATCGAGCGCCGGCTGCGCGAGGAGTTCGGCTTCGAGGGCACTCCGATCCACATCTCGGTGCGGGTGCGCGAGAAGCGCGGCGCGAAGAAGAAGTGACGTACGCATGAGGAAGGGCGGCCCCCGCGGGGGCCGCCCTTCCTCATGTCTCACATCCCCCTGCGGGGACCGGGTGGCAGCGCCGCCGGGACGTGGTGCATCCCGGTGTGCTGCTGCCCGATGTGTCCCACCCGCTGCCACTGCGACTGCTGGCGGGCGCTGAACGCCCCCGCGCTGTAGGCGCTGTACGAGCTGCTGAACGAGCCCGAGGCGTGCGGGGTGTTCCCGAACGCGGTGAAGCCCAGCTCCTCCTCGCCGCTGCGGTCACCCGGCAGCGAGCGGAAGGTCTTGACGTACTCGGAGTAGAGCGCGTCGTAGATCGGCGTGGCCGATGGTCCGCCGGAGAGCCGGCGTGGAGCGTCGTATGGGTGCACGTATGTGCAAACGACACCGGGACCTCGGGGATGCGGTCGGGAGTGATCCTTCAGCCGGTGCTCACGTCCCCGCGAGAGGCATCGCGGCGGCGACCAACTTGCCGTTCGCCGCGGCTTTGTCGAGTGCGTCCCGCAGCAGGTCCTCACGCGGCTGCCGTCCGATGGACCCCACCGGCGCGGCGAACACCAGCACCTGCTGGTGCTTGTTGGCGGCGGCCCGCCAGCTCTCGGTGACCTGGAGCGGCTGGTGCGCCTGCCACCAGGCCACCGGCTGGCCGCCGCCCGCCGACGGCTGGAGCACCGCGTGCAGCTGTCCCACCGCCAGCAGCACCGACCACCCGTGCAGCACCGGCGGCACCGACTCGATCGCCGTCAGCGGCATGAACCCCTGCTCGATCAGCAGCGGGAGGAAGTCGTCGCCGCGTCCCGTGGCGCCCGGGCGCGCGATCGGCCCGGTCGGCTCCACGACCAGCGCCGGGTGCAACTCCCCGGCGATCAGGATGAGTCCACTGGTCACCCCGAGCACGGCCTGCTCGGGTACGACCTTGTCCGGGTCCAGGTCGACGGTGTCGCCGGTGATGGACTTCACCGCGCCCTGGAGCTGCTCCTCGGTGACCTGCACGACCTGGGAGGGCAGACAGGTGGCGTGGGCGAAGGCCAGGACGGCGGTCTCGTCGCCGATGAACAGGACGGTGCTGGTGCGCTCCTGTTCGGAGTCGCCCTGGGTGCGGCAGGAGGTGCAGTCGTAGCTGCCGGGGGCGTTCTCTCCGGCGAGCAGCCGGTCGGCTTCTTCGTCGCCGATCTCAGCGCGTACCTCGTCGCTGACGTCGAGCATGCGCGGCACGGGTGGCTCCCTCGGGAAGTGGTGCGTGGCGGGGCCGGGTGGCTCCCGGCCCGTGAACCGGGCGGGTCCCGGGCTCATGAAGGAGACAACGGGCGATCTGTGGCGGGAGTCACGCTCTACGGCGAACGGAATCGAACCATTGACAGCGCAGGGTCACAGGTCGTGCGGAATCCGGCACTCACCGTCAATTCCTGGGAAATGCAAGGAAGTTGGTTGCGTGAACTGGGTCACAGATCGCCATGGTGCTTGGTCGACAAATCAGGAAATCAGGGAATGAAGTGGGTGGCCGGAAATCGACGATACCCTCGGTAACGGCGAACTGGCCTCGAACGACGGGGAGTTGGTTGATACCGGCCGGCCGGCCTCTCTACATTCCTCCGCCGTGTGCAGCGAGCACCGCTCGGGAACGTCCGCCGACGCATGAGCCAGCACCTCGCACCACCCTCCGGCGGACGGGGGCGGAGCGCGACCGCCCGGCCCGTGCGCCGGAGGGTGCGCTCCACCTTGGGGGACCCCGAGTCCTTCGAGAGGGGATCACATGTCCGAATGTGCCGATACCACGCGCGACAGCGCTCGTAGGACCCGGACCACCGCGGCCCTCGCCGGGGCCGCCCTGCTCGCCCCCCTCGGGCTGCTGGCCGCGGCCGGCAACTCGGTGGCCGCGGACGGCGGGGTGTGGGACCGCATCGCCCAGTGCGAGAGCGGCGGGAACTGGCACATCAGCACCGGAAACGGCTACTACGGAGGGCTCCAGTTCTCCGCCGGCACCTGGCGCGCGTACGGCGGTACGGCCTACGCGCCCACCGCCGACCGGGCCACCAAGTCCCAGCAGATCGCGGTCGCCACCAAGGTCCAGCGCGCCCAGGGCTGGGGCGCCTGGCCCACCTGCTCGGCACGCGCCGGGGCGTACGGCAGCGCCCCCGCGGCCGCCTCCGGCCCGGCGGACACCTCGTCCGCGACCGAGGCCGCCCCCGCCAAGCCGGAGAAGTCACCGTCCCGTTCGGAGAACCGGACCGACCGCAGCGCCTCCCGCGGCGACTACACCGTCCGCCCGGGCGACACACTGAGCGAGGTCGCCACCCGGCACGGGACCACCTGGCAGCAGCTCTACGCCGCCAACAAGGCCGTCATAGGCGCCGATCCCGACATGATCGTGCCCGGGCAACGCCTCGACATCTGAGCACCCGCTGTCACGGACACGGGGTCCCGCACGGTCCTGCGACCGGGCGGGGCCCCTCGGCACACCCGGGGCACGTCAGACCCGTCGCCGCCCCAGCTCCGCCGCCTCCCCGCCGAACACGACCGCACCGCGCCGCAGTTCGTACACGATCGCCGTCCGGCCGTGCAGCGCGGCCGGGAGCCGTTGCTCGGCCACGACCACGCACGCGTCCAGCGCGGCGAGGAGTTCGTACGTGCGGGCCGCGACCGCGGGGGACATGCCCTGCACGGGTTCGTCGACGAGGACCACGCGCGCGCGTGCCAGGAGGGCGCGGGAGAGGGCGAGCATGCGCTGCTCACCTCCGGAGAGGGTGCCGGCGCGGCGGGGGAGCAGGGGGGCCAGTTGCGGGTAGGCGTCCAGGGCCGGGTCGGTGACGGGCGCGGCGAGTTCGAGGTTCTCGCGGACCGTGAGGGAGCCGAACACCGCCCGGCGCTCGGGGACCAGGCACAGACCGCGCCGGGCCCGCTCGTACGCCGGCACGCGGGTCACGTCGACCCCGTCCCACACCACGCTGCCGCCGGTGAGGGGCACGGACCCGGCCAGCGCGCGCAACGCCGTCGTACGGCCGGAGCCGTTGCGCCCCAGCAGCACGGTCAGGCCGGGGCCGGCGGCGGTGAGAGTGACGCCGTGCAGGGCCTCCAGGGGGCCGTAGCGCACCCGCGCGTGCCGCAGGGAGATGACGGTCCTCGCTGTCATACGGCGCTCTCCCGGGCGTCCAGCGTGTCCAGCACGTGGGCCGGGGGACCGGAGGCGACGACGCGGCCCGCGGTCATGACGTGCACGACGTCCGCGAGGTCAGCGACCAGGTCGAGGTCGTGCTCGACCACGAGGAGGGCGGTGCCGTCCGCCGCGAGGGCCCTGAGGACACGGGCCAGGGCGGTCACCTCGGCGCTGTCCAGACCGGCCGCGGGTTCGTCGAGGAGGAGGACGTGCGGGGAGCCGGCGAGGGCTCGCGCGAGTTCCACTCGGCGCAGGGTGCCGGTGGGGAGACCGGCGGCACGGGTGTCGCGCAGGGGGCCGTCCAGATCGAACAGCCGCAGTGCGCGGTCCGTCGCGGCCGGGTCGGGGACCCGGCCCTGTTCCGCGCCCACCTGGATGTTCTCGGCCACCGTCAAGGTCGGGAAGACGGCGAGTTGCTGGAAGGTGCGGGCGATGCCGAGGCGGGTGCGGGCGTGGGGGGAGAGGTGGGTGATGTCGCGGTCGCCGTAGCGGACTTGGCCCTGGGAGGGGCGGACGGTTCCTGCGAGGCAGTGGAAGAGGGTGGACTTTCCGGCTCCGTTGGGGCCGACGATCGCGGTGATTGTTCCGGGCGGGACGGTGAGGTCGACTCCGGCGAGGGCGGTGAAGCCGTCGTAGCGGGCGTGCAGGTCGTGGGCGGTGAGGACTGCCCGGCCTGCGGCCGGGTTCGGGTTCCCACCCGCACCGCCCGTGCCGCTTTCACGGTCGGGTGCGGGTGGCCCCGGTGGGGGCGGAGCGCCGTCGGAGGGTGCGGGCTTGGGCGTGAACACAGGTCTGAGGGGTGCGTGCAGGCGTTGTCTCACCTCGGCCCCCAGCGGGGTGAGCGCGGCCGGCCTGCTCGGCCTCAGCCGTCCCGTCACCGCCCGCACCGCCTCGTACGGCCCCCCGGGGAAGCGGCCCACCAGCACGGCCAGCACCCCGATCAGGGCCGCCGCCACCCCTCCCCGTGCCCCCGCGTCCAGCCCGACCAGCAGGGCCGCCGCTCCCAGGGCGCCCAGCGTGCTGTCGGCGCCGAGGACGACCACCGCGGCGAACCAGAGGAGGCCGCGGACGGGGTCGTAGGCCGTGGGGTCGAAGGCGCGCAGGCCCATGCCGAGCATGCCGCCGCCCAGGGCGGCCAGCGCCGCGCCCGCCACGAAGGCGAGGAGCTTCAGGGCGGGGACCCGGACGCCCGCCGCCGAGGCCCCGGACTCGTGGTCGCGCAGGGCGGCCAGGGCCCGGCCCGTGCGGCCTCGGCGCAGCGCGTGGGTCGCCAGCAGGGCGAGCCCGAGCAGCGCCAGCTCCAGGACGTAGTAGGCGCGGTCGCCGTCGAAGCCCTCGGGGCGGCCCAGGGACAGGCCGGAGACGGCGTACGGCTGGGCGAACACGAAGCGGCTCACGCCGACGCCGACCGCGAAGGTCGCGAGGGCCAGCGCGAGACCCCGCCGGGTGATCGCCGGCCAGCCCGTCAGCAGGCCCAGGGGAGCCACCAGGACGACCGCCGTTGCCAGCGCGGCCAGTTCCGGGACGCGGGGCAGGCCGGGGAAGCGGCCCGCCGCCAGCAGAGCCGTGAACAGGGCGCCCAGGCCCGCGTAGGCCGCCTGGCCGAGGGAGAGCTGGCCGCCCCTGCCCGTCACGACCACCAGGGAGAGCAGGACCACGCCCAGAGCCGGGACCTGGACCGAGGTGTGCAGGTCCGAGCCCGCGAAGCCCAGCGGGAGCAGGAACAGCACCACCGCGACGATCCACGCCCCCTGAGGGGTCGGCACGCGCGCGGTGGCCGTGCGCGGGAGCGCGTCCCGGGTGCCGATGCGGGGAAGCGCCAGGGCCGCGAGGAGCAGGGCCACGACGAACAGGTTCGCGCCCACCGCCTGGAGCAGCGGCTCGGCCCGGCCCGAGGGGTGCAGTCGGGTCAGCTGGCTCTGCGCGACCCCGACGGCCAGCGCCACCAGCACCGCCACCGGCAGGCTGCGCATCCGCGCGGCCACCGCGACCGCCACCACCTCCATGACGAGCAGGGGCAGCCCGTACGGGTCCAGGCGGACGTACGGGGCCAGCAGCACGCCCGTCAGGCCCGCCGTGAACGACCCGAAGGCCCAGCCCGCCGCCGCCACCCGGTCGGCGTCGATCCCGCCGAGCACGGCCAGCCCCCGGTCGTCCACGACGGCCCGCAGCTCCCGCCCGAAGCGGGTCCAGCGGATCACCGCGCCGACGCCGGCCGCCAGGACCAGGACGACCGCCAGCTGCCCCCACGGGTCCGCCGAGACCAGTTCCGGGGCGTCGTCCCGGGCGCCCTGGCCCCACAGCAGCGCGGCCCCGCCCACCAGCAGTACGAAGACGCCGAGGGAGGCCACCAGGGTCTGGGCCGGATCGCCGCCCAGGACGGCCAGGGGCCGGAAGACGAAACGCTCCAGCAGCACGCCCAGGGCGGGCGCCAGGACCAGCAGGGTCACCGCCGCCCCGGCCCACAGCGGCCAGCCCCACTCCACCACGCACTGCCGCAGGACGTACGCGCACACCATGGCGATCGCCCCGTGCGCGAAGTTCAGCACGCCGGTCGCGCGGTACGTCACGATCAGGCCGATCCCGGTGAGCGCGGCCGCGCTGCCGACCGACAACCCGGCGAGGGTCAGGTCGTAGGTCAGCGACGACATCAGTCGGTCTCCTCGACCGGCTCGCAGATCGGGCAGGGGCCCAGCTCACCGCTCGCCAGCAGCTTGGCGTCCACGGGGATCGCCTCCGCCTTGCCGGCGACCAGCGGGCAGTCCGCGCGGTGCCACAGGGTGCCGCCGGGCACCATCAGCAGGTCCCCGCTGACCGCCAGGGGAGCGTGGGCCGCCGTCCCGGACTCCTCGGCCCCGGCGGGCTCCGCGGCGACCAGGAGGCCGTACAGCTCCTCCACGCGCGCGGCGGCGAGCGCGCCCCGGCCGTGGGTGAGGAGCACCGCCCCGGCGACGATCAGCGCGGCGCCGGGCACCGTGCAGGAGGCGAGGTAGGGCAGCTGCCGCTCGGCGTAACGCTCGCCCGAGACGCCGTACCAGCCGAGGACGCACAGCACCGCGCCCGCGGCGAGCGCGGCCCAGCCGGCCCACAGGACGGGGTGCACGGTCCGCAGTCGGGCTGTCCGCATCTCTGGCTCCCACATGTCGCATGCCTGTCCATGTAAGCCAATCGCTTGCACTATGCCTTCTTGAAGCTGACCCTGAAAGCACCGGGCGCACGTGGCCCGGACCGACACCCGGTGGTGAGCCAGATGGTTCTCGGGAGCGACCGCACGTGGGGGAACGGCAGCCGGGGGCTGGTGGCGCTGGGCTTCGCCCTCGCCGTGGCCCTCACGGCGTGCAGCGACGACAGCGGCGGCGGCAGCGAGAGCCCGCCGCCGACGCCCTCCGTGGCGCGGAGCACGCCCTCCGCGGCGCCGTCGCCGAGCGGACCCGCCGACGCGGCGGCCGCCCGGCGGGAGATCAAGGCGAACTGGGAGAAGTTCTTCGACCCGAGGACCGCCACCAGGGACAAGCAGGCCGTCCTGGAGAACGGCGACCGGATGGGTCCGGTGCTCCAGGCCTTCAGCGGCGACCAGCGCGGCGGACAGGTGCGGGCCCAGGTCACCGAGGTCGTGTTCACCGAGCCGACCGCGGCCGACGTGAAGTACACCCTGATGCTGAACGGCGCCACCGCCCTGCCGGACGCCTCGGGTACGGCAGTCGAGGAGGACGGCACCTGGAAGGTGTCGGTCAACACGCTGTGCGCGCTGGTCCAGTTGAGCGGCAATGCCACGGCGTCGGCGCTTCCGGGCTGCTGAGGCCGCCCTCGCGGTCCTGCTGCTCACGACGGGCACGGCGTGCGGCAGCAGGCTGCCGGAGAGCGACTTCGAGCACCGGGAGCGGACGACCCCCGCCCAGGAGAGCACCCCGATCCGCGTAGGCATCGTCACCAGTGCCACCAGCCCGGTCGGCGGCAGCGCCTTCACCGGCCCCCGCGACGGCGCCAGGGCCTACTTCGAACGGCTCAACGCCCGCGGAGGGCTCGGCGGCCGCCGTGTCGAGGTGCGCGAGTGCGACGACGGCGGCAGCGGGGTCGGCAACAACACCTGCGTGCACCGGCTGATCGACGAGGACAAGGTGGTCGCCCTGGTCGCCACCACCGCCCTCGACTACGCGGGCGCCTCCCGTGTCTCCCGCGCGCGCGTGCCCGACATCGGCGGCCAGCCCATCGGCGCCGCCTACGACACCTGGCCGCACCTCTACGGCATCTACGGCAGCCTCGCACCCCGCGACGGCACGACCGGCTGGGACGGCAAGCAGTACGGCGGCACCGAGGTCTACCGCTACTTCAAGCGCGAGCACGGGGCCCGTACGGCGGCCGTCGTCTCCTACAACCAGGCCGCGTCCGCCGCCTACGCCCGGCTGGTCGAGCAGGGGCTGAGGGCCGAGGGCTACCAGGTCGTCACCGAGCAGGTCGACTTCGCGCTGCCCAACTTCCGCGCCGTGGCGGCCGACCTGAAGGAGCAGGGCGCCGACCTGGTCTTCGACGCCGTCGACAGCCATGGCAACGCCCAACTGTGCGAGGCGATGGACGCGGCCGGCGTCGAGGTCACCGCCAAGGTCACCAACGTGCAGAACTGGACGTCCACCGTCCCCGACGACTACCGGGACGCCCCGCGCTGCCGCAACGCCCTGTGGGCCACCGGATCCAGCCGGAACTTCGAGGACGTCGGCAACGCGGCCGTGCGCGAGTTCAGGGACGCCACCAAGGGTCTCAAGACGCATTCCCAGTGGCAGCTGGAGGGCTGGGCGGCCGCGATGTGGTTCACGGACGCGGCGAAGTCCTGTGCCCCGCAGGGCGTCACGCGCGCGTGCGTCGACGCCTTCATGAACCGCAGCCAGGACTACACCGCTCACGGTCTGCTCGTCCCCGTCCGTTTCGAGCACCTGGCCGACCCGCCGGGATCCCGCAGGACCTGCCTCTCGGTGGCCCGCTGGCAGGACGGCCGCGGCTGGGTCTCCCAGGGCGACATGAACCGCACCTGCTTCGACGTCCCGCAACTGCCCTACCGGCAGTGAGTTCCCGCCCGTCACCGCAGGGGGCCGAAGAACTCCCTGACGTCGCCGGCCAGCAGCTCGGGTGCCTCCAGGGCCGCGAAGTGGCCGCCGCGGTCGAACTCCGTCCAGCGGACGACGGTGTTGGCCTGCTCGGCCCAGCGGCGGATCGCCACGTCCTCGCCGAAGTTGGCCACCGCGGTCGGCACGCCGGAGCTCGACGTCGGGAACCAGTCCGGCACATGGCTGTTCTCGTAGTACATGCGGGCCGCGGAACCGGCCGTGCCGGTCAGCCAGTACAGCATCACGTTCGTCAGGAGGGTGTCCCGGTCGATCGCGTCCTCCGGCAGTGCGGCCGAGGAGTGCGTCCACGCCTGGAACTTCTCCATGATCCAGGCCAGTTGGCCGACCGGGGAGTCGGTGAGGCCGTAGGAGAGGGTCTGCGGGCGGGTCGACTGGAGGGCGTTGTAGCCGAAGCCGTCCGTGGTGAAGTCGGCGATGCTCGCGAGGCTCCTGAGCTCGCGGTCGGTCAGTCCCTCGCGGGCCTCCTCGTCGACCGGGCCGAGCGGGATGAACCCGACCGAGGCGGCGTTCACATGGACGCCGACGACGGACTCGGGGGCGATCCGGGCGAGCGCGGGGGAGATCAGCGCGCCCATGTCGCCGCCCTGGGCGCCGTAGCGCTCGTAGCCGAGCCTGCGCATCAGCTCCGCCCAGGCGCGGGCCACCCGGTTGACGTTCCAGCCCTTCTCTCGGGTGGGGCCGGAGAACCCGAAGCCCGGGATGGACGGGATCACCAGATGGAAGTCCTCGCTCAGCGAGCCGATCACGCCGAGGAACTCCACGACCGACCCCGGCCAGCCGTGCGTCAGGATCAGCGGCAGGGCGTCCGGCCGGGCGGAGCGGATGTGCAGGAAGTGCACCTGGGCGCCGTCGATCCCGGTGACGAACTGCGGGAGTTCGTTCAGGGCGGCCTCGTGCTTGCGCCAGTCGTAGGCGCCCCGCCAGTACGCGGCGAGATCGCGGAGGTACGGCAGGGAGGCGCCGTACTCCCAGCCGGCGTCCGGGAGTTCGTCGGGCCAGCGGGCGAGGTCGAGGCGGGTGTGCAGGTCGTCGAGCTGCGCCTGCGGGATCTCGATCCGGAAGGGACGGATCTCACGGTTCTCTGCGGTCGCGCTGTTGTCTGCCATGAGCCCAAGGTAGGAAGGCTTGCGGACAGCTGCTGTCCGCAAGGGCTGGCAGACTCGGCGTCATGTTGGAGACCTCGGCACGACTCCTGCGCCTGCTCTCGCTCCTGCAGGCCCACCGTGAATGGTCCGGCGCCGCCCTCGCCGACCGCCTCGGCGTCACCCCGCGCACCGTGCGCCGGGACGTGGACCGGCTGCGCGAGCTGGGCTACCCCGTCAACGCCAGCCCCGGCACCGGCGGCGGATACCAGCTGGGCGCGGGCGCCGAACTGCCCCCGCTGCTCCTGGACGACGACGAGGCCGTGGCGGTCGCCGTCGGGCTGCGCACGGCCGCGGGGCAGGGCATCGAGGGCATCGGCGAGACCTCGGTGCGGGCCCTCGCCAAGCTGGAGCAGGTCCTGCCGGGCCGGCTGCGCCGCCGGGTGGGCGCCCTGAACGCCTTCACCGTGCCGATGCTGCGCGACCCCCAGCCCTCCGCGGTCGACCCGGGCGTCCTCACCGAGCTCGCCAACCTCTGCCGGGACGCCGAGCGGCTCCGCTTCGAGTACAACGACCACGGCGGCACCGCCAGCCGCCGTACCGTCGAACCGCACCGCCTGGTGTGCAGCGAGCGGCGCTGGTACCTGGTCGCCTGGGACCTCGACCGGGACGACTGGCGGACCTTCCGCGTCGACCGGATCACCCCGAAGCCGCCGCACGGCCCCCGGTTCGCGCCGCGCACCCCGCCCGCCGAGGACCTCGCCGCCTACGTCTCGCGAGGCGTCTCCACGCGCGCGTACGCCTCGCACGCGGTCGTGCGGCTGCTGGTGCCCAAGGAGCGGGCCGCCGAGCGGATCTCACCGAGCGCCGGGGTGCTGGAGGCGGAGGGTCCCGACAGCTGCATCCTGCGCACCGGGGCGTCGAGCCTGGAGGTGATGGTGATCCACGTGATGATGACGGGCTTCGACTTCGAGGTGCTGGAGCCGGCCGATCTGACCGAGGCCATCAGGACGGCTCACGACCGGCTCACTCGTTCGCTTGCTCGCTCTGCGGCTCGGGCTGCGACGTCAGCGCCGCGTACTCGGGATGGTGGAGGTCGAACGCCGGGGACTCGGAGCGGATCCGGGGCAGGGTCGTGAAGTTGTGCCGCGGCGGCGGACAGGAGGTCGCCCACTCCAGGGAGCGGCCGAAGCCCCAGGGGTCGTCGGTCTCCACCCGCACGCCGTACTTGGCGGTCTTCCAGACGTTGTAGAGGAACGGCAGCGTCGAGGCGCCGAGCAGGAACGCGCCGATCGTCGAGAGGGTGTTCAGGGCCGTGAAGCCGTCCGCCGCCAGGTAGTCGGCGTACCGGCGGGGCATGCCCTCGGCGCCCAGCCAGTGCTGGACCAGGAACGTGGTGTGGAAGCCGACGAACAGCGTCCAGAACTGGATCTTGCCGAGCCGTTCGTCGAGCATCTTCCCGGTGAACTTCGGCCACCAGAAGTACAGCCCGCCGAAGATCGCGAAGACGACCGTGCCGAACACGACGTAGTGGAAGTGCGCCACGACGAAGTAGGTGTCCGACACATGGAAGTCCAGTGGTGGCGAGGCCAGGATCACCCCGGTCAGACCGCCGAACAGGAAGGTCACCAGGAAGCCGCACGCCCACAGCATCGGCGTCTCGAAGGACAGCGAGCCCTTCATCATGGTGCCGATCCAGTTGAAGAACTTCACGCCCGTGGGCACGGCGATCAGGAACGTCATGAAGGCGAAGAACGGCAGCAGCACCGCGCCGGTCACGAACATGTGGTGCGCCCACACCACCACGGACAGACCGGTGATCGCCATCGTCGCGCCGACCAGCGTCAGGTAGCCGAAGAGCGGCTTGCGGCTGAAGACCGGAAGGATCTCCGTGATGATCCCGAAGAACGGCAGCGCGATGATGTAGACCTCGGGGTGCCCGAAGAACCAGAACAGGTGCTGCCACAGCAGCGCCCCGCCGTTGTCCGCCTCGAAGACCTGGGAGCCGAAGCGCCGGTCGGCCTCCAGGACCAGCAGCGCGGCCGCCAGCACCGGGAACGCCAGCAGGATCAGGATCGACGTGAACAGCGTGTTCCAGGTGAAGATCGGCATCCGGAACATGGTCATGCCGGGCGCGCGCATCCCGATGATCGTGGTGATGAAGTTGACCGCGCCGAGGATCGTGCCGAAGCCGGCCAGCGCGAGCCCCATGATCCACAGGTCGGGGCCGACGCCGGGGGAGTGCGCGGAGTTGTTCAGCGGCGCGTAGGCGAACCAGCCGAAGGCGGCCGGACCGGACGGCACGAGCAGCGAACCCATCACGATCAGGCCGCCGAACAGGAAGAACCAGTACGACAGCATGTTCAGCCGGGGGAACGCCACGTCCGGGGCGCCGATCTGCAGCGGCATCAGCTCGTTGGCGAAGCCCGCGAAGCTCGGGGTGGCGAACAGCAGCAGCATGATCGTGCCGTGCATCGTGAACAACTGGTTGAACTGCTGGTTGTCCAGGATCTGCAGCCCCGGCCGGGCCAGTTCCGCGCGCATCAGCAGGGCCATGACCCCGCCGATCAGGAAGAACGCGAACGACGTGATCAGATAGAGGTGACCGATCTTCTTGTGGTCGGTGGTGGTCAGCCAGTCCACGACCAGCCGCCCGTGCCGCCTGGCCCGCACGGGTCGTGCCGTCGCCTGCACGGTCTGCGTCCCCATCGCTCGCCCCTTCGCTCGGCTCACGCCATGATGCTCGCGCCCTCGTGCGCGGCGACAGGGGGCGTAAGGGGGTTCTGTGCCGGAACCGTGTATTTCTTATGCGGTGTCAGCTGCTCGGCCCTGTCCCGAATCGGTGGGCAAAGGGGCTCGGACCACTTCTCGGACAAGCCTTCTCACGCGGCTTTCGGAGAAGTCGCACGACACGCGGAAATTCAGTTCGAATACCCGCGGAAGGGCTAGGGAAACGCCCATCCGTGTGACGGAGCGCGAGGGAAACGGGTGGCGGAACCCTGTGACAGAAGCGTGACAGGGGGTGGGCGGGATCCGGACTTCCCGCGGTCGGCGGCAGGGCCTAGCGTGGCCGTATGGCACCCATTCCGACACCGCCCGCCGAACCCCAGGACAGCCCGGACACCTACGTCGGCCTCGACTCCGCCTCCGCCGAGCGGATCGCGCGCGAGCGCGGCTGGTCGACGGTCCGGTCGCTGCCGCCGGGGGCGATCATCACGATGGAGTACCGCGCGGGCCGGCTGAACTTCGAGGTGAAGGACGGCCGCGTGGCGCGGGCCTGGAAGGGCTGAAGCGCAAGACGTGGGCCCCGGATCCCTGTCGGGATCCGGGGCCCACGTCTTGTCCGGGGGGTGTGCGTACCGGCCCGGCCGCTGTCGTGCCGGTGGCTCAGCCGCCGGTCACCGGGCGGGTGGCAGGGGAGGCCGTACCGCGCACGATCCGGTCCGGGTGGGGCGGGCGGCGGCTGCCGGCCGGGGTGACCGGGGTGCGCTCCGAGCGTGACAGGTGCGGGCCCGGCGCCAGGTGGACGGGCGACCTGGGGCCGCGCGCCGGAGCGGTCGCCTCGCGGGCCGCCGTCTCGTTCTGCGGGGCCGTGAGCGGCTTGAGGCGGGCGGGCGCGGGCGCCGTGACGGGAGTGACCGGGGCCGGGACCTTGACGCCGCCGCGGGCCCGCCAGCGGTCGCGCAGGTCGAAGGCGTAGTCCTCGGTACGGGCGATCAGCGGCTCGAACCAGGGCAGCGCGAGCAGGATCAGCAGACCCGCGACCCAGCCCAGCAGGACGTCGCTCAGCCAGTGCGTACCGAGGTAGACGGTCGCCATGCCGACGCCCAGCGAGGTCACCGCGGAGACCGCGGACAGCCAGCGGCGGGCTCTCGGGGTGGAGGCCAGATACGCCAGGATTCCCCAGGTCACGACGGCGTTGGCGGTGTGGCCGCTGGGAAATATATCGCCGCCCAGGCCCATCTCGTTGGAGCCGATGACGGTCGCGTAGTGCGGTCCGAGCCGTCCCATGCCGTACTTGGCGGCGCCGACCGTGATGTTCAGCAGGAGCAGTGAGGTGCCCAGCGTCAGCAGCGGGCGCAGGGTGTGCTGGCGCCAGCAACGCCAGCCCAGCCAGGCCGCGACCATCACCGCGGTCGGGCCGCGCTGGCCCAGAACCACGTAGTAGTCGACGAACCAGTGGATGGACGCCCACTGCTGGTACGGCCGGAAGAACATGACCTGCCAGTCGAGGCGGACCAGCCACGAGGTGGTCACCACCAGCCAGACGATCGCCACGTAGAAGGCCAGGGCGGCGAACACGAGGACGGTCCGGTGGCGGCTCGCCCGGGGCACGCTGAGGTGGGCCGGCCGTTCCGGCTCACGGTCCAGCCTCGCGAACACCCGGTCCAGACGGGTGGGGTTTCGTTCGGTACGCACCCAATCGACGTTACAGCGAGTGAGCTCTGTTCCCTGGCGAATCAGCGGCTTTGTGATGACGATGTGATGTGGGATTCCTCTCAGACGGGGGTTTATTTCCAGCGATTCCGCAAAGGCGGACGGCTGCGTCCTTCAATTCCTTTGATCATTCCGGGTTCCGGTTTTATGGCCCTTATGAATTCGTTCACCGAAGCATGGGGCGGAATTCTCCCGGCGCTCATCGGCGCTCATCGACGCTCCGGAGTCGATCATGGCGGACCGGAGCCGTTCAGCCAGAAGGCGCCGTACAGGGCGGACCCGCCGGCGATCAGCGCCACGAGCACGGCCGACCTGCGGGTCCTCGTACGGGCGAGGGCCAGGGCGAGGGGGAAGAGCAGGGGGAAGGCGGGCATCAGCAGGCGCGGTTTCGAGCCGAAGTAGCTCGACGCGCACAGGGCGAGCGCCGTGACGACCCCGCTGTACACCAGCAGGGGCAGCGGCTGGCCCTGCCGCACGCAGACGACGTACAGCCACACCACCAGCCCGACGCCGACGATCAGCCCCGCCCCGGCCAGGGCCGCCGGGAACGACGTGAACTTGTCGGCGACGAAACGGGCGAAGGCGTACCCGCCGTCGAAGCCGTTGCGCCATCCCGCCTGCACGTCGAGATAGCCCAGCGGGCCCCTGCCGGTGCGGTGACCCACCCACAGGACGTAGGCGGCGGCGCCGAGGGGGGCGAGGGCCATGCCCAGGGCGCGAGGGGCGCTCGGAGCGCGCTCCCGTCGCTCCCGCAGGAAGGCGGCGATGCCCGCCGCCCACACCGCCGCGACCACCGCCAGGCCGACCGGGCGGGTCAGGCCCGCCAGACAGGCCAGCAGGCCCGCCGTCACCCAGCGGCCGGTCAGCACCGCGTACAGCGACCAGGCCGCCAGGGCGGTGAACAGCGACTCGCTGTACGCCATCGACTGGACGATCCCGACGGGCAGGACGGCCCACAGCAGGACCGCGCAGGCACCCGCCACACGGCCGTACACATGGTCCGCCACCGCGAAGACGCCCCAGGCCGCGGCCAGGGACGCGAACAGGGAGACCAGGAAGCCGGCGTCGGCGTACGACAGCGGGGTGGTCGCGGACAGCAGCCGCTCCAGCCACGGCAGGAGGGGGAAGAAGGCCAGGTTGGAGTGCACGTCGCCGTTCGGCAGCCGCACCTCGTAGCCGTACCCGAGTTCGGCGACCCGCGTGTACCAGAGGGCGTCCCAGCGGGCGGTCAGCAGGGTGTACGCGCTCTTGTCGCGCGCCGCGCTCCACAGGGCCAGCGCGAGGAGGCCCAGGGCGCGTACGGCCGCGTAGCCGAGCAGCGCCGGGGCAGCTCGGCGCAGGGCCGGTTCGGTGCGCGTTCCAAGATCGGTCACGGGTCCGATTATCGACCGCCGACCGGAGCGGCCCGCCCGCAGGGGCGTGACGACAGACGGCGAAAGTGGCGTACGCCACACGTGTTCCGTCCGAAGTGTGAGAGGTCCGCCACTGGGCCCGCGCGTGAACTCGCGTACGCTGACGTGTCACCCGCCGTTCGCTGCGCGGGCCGGAGACCACCGCTCCTCTCCGGCCGAGAGCATGGGGAGTCCCCACCCCGTGCGCCCGCCGAACGCGAGGGAACATCTGGGAGGTACGTACATGTCCGGGACGACCACGGCCGCCGATGTGCTGCGCCGTCGGGCGGCCGGGGCCGGTGCAAACCGCTGGGTCGTCCTCGTCGTCCTCTGCGTGAGCCTGCTCCTGGTCGCCCTCGACGCGACCGTGCTGCACGTGGCGGTGCCCGCCGTCACCGAGGACCTCAAGCCCGGCGCGATAGAACTGCTCTGGATCGTCGACGTCTATCCGCTCGTCTGCGCCTCGCTGCTCATCCTCTTCGGCACGCTCGGCGACCGCGTGGGCCGCAGACGGGTCCTCCTTCTCGGCTACGGCCTGTTCGGCGTCGCCTCCGGTGTCGCCGCCGTCGCGGACACCGCACAGGTACTGATCCTCGCGCGGGCGCTGCTCGGCGTCGGCGGCGCGATGATCATGCCCGCGACGCTGTCGATCCTGCGCCAGGTCTTCCCCGACCGGCGTGAGCGGGCGCTCGCGATCGGCATCTGGAGCGCCGTCGCCGCGGTCGGCGCGGCCGTCGGACCGCTGCTCGGCGGCTTCCTGCTCGAACACTTCTGGTGGGGCTCGGTCTTTCTCGTCAACATCCCGTTGATGCTGGTCAGCCTGCCCGTGGGCCGGCTGCTGCTGCCCGAGTCGAAGGGCAGCGGCGACGGCCCGTGGGACGTGGTCGGCGCGCTGACGGCCGCCGCGGGCCTGTTCGCGCTCGTGCTCGGCGTCAAGCGGCTCGGCGGCGGGAACCTCGACGCGTTCACCGCGGTGCCCCTGCTCGTGGGCGCGGCCCTGCTCGTCCTCTTCGTGCGGCGACAGCGGCGGCTCACGCATCCGCTGGTGGACCTGCGGATGTTCGCGCGCCCCGCCTTCAGCACCTCGGTCGGCTGCATCGTCCTGGCGATGCTCGCGCTGGTGGGCCTCGAACTGATCGCGGCGCAGTACCTGCAACTGGTGCTCGACCTGTCCCCCCTGGAGACCGGTCTGCGGCTGCTGCCGCTGACGATCGCCGCGATGGCGGCGGGGCTGGCCGGGGCGCGGCTGCTGCGCAGGTTCGGGCCGCGCCGGATGGTCAGTGCCGGGTTCTGCCTCACGGCCTTTTCCGTGCTGCTGCTCACCGCGATGGGCGACGCGGACAACACCGGCCTGCTGGTGTCCGGGTTCGTCCTGCTCGGGTTCGGTCTGGAGACGACGCTCTTCGGGGCGTACGAGTCGATGCTCAGTGAGGCCCCGCCGGAGCAGGCGGGCGGGGCCGCGGCGATCGGCGAGACCTCGTACCAGCTCGGGGCGGGCATCGGGATCGCCCTGCTCGGAAGCGTGATGAACGCGGCGTACACCCCGGGCCTCTCGGGCGTGCCCGGTGTCCCGGACTCGGCGTCCCGGTCGGCCGGGCACTCCCTGGGCGAGGCGTACGAGGTGGCCGGACGTCTCGGCGGACCCGCGGGGGTCGCCCTGCGCCGGGCCGCCCGGGACTCCTTCGTGCACGGACTGCACGTGACCTTGCTGGTGAGCGCGGGGTTGTTGCTGCTGGGCGCGGTGATGGCGCTGCGGCTGCCGCGCACGATGCAGTGCGGTGAGTCCCCTGCGGCGCTCGAGGTTCCGGCGCCCAGGGAAGTCGCGGAGTCGCGCGTCTCGGCCTGACGGTGTCTGGCTGTGCGGGGAGCCGCGCTGTAACGTCGGCCTCGCAGTTTAATTAGCGCTGCTAGTTTCGAGTCGCCCGTCTGCCGGAGGATGTGCCATGCCCCCGTTCGACCCCGCCGACCCCCTCGGCATCGACGACCTCCTGGAGCCGGAGGACCTGGCGATCCGCGCGACCGTGCGGACCTGGGCCGCTGACCGCGTGCTGCCCCATGTCGCCGACTGGTACGAGAAGGGCGAGCTGCCGGGGATCAGGGAACTCGCCCGGGAACTCGGGGAGATCGGCGCCCTCGGGATGTCGCTCAGCGGATACGGCTGCGCCGGCGCCTCCGCCGTGCAGTACGGGCTCGCCTGTCTGGAGCTGGAGGCCGCCGACTCCGGGATCCGCTCGCTCGTCTCGGTGCAGGGCTCACTCGCCATGTACGCGATCCACCGGTTCGGCAGCGAGGAGCAGAAGCAGACCTGGCTGCCCCGCATGGCCGCCGGTGAGGTCATCGGCTGCTTCGGGCTCACCGAACCGGACCACGGTTCCGACCCCGCCTCCATGCGCACGTACGCCAAGAAGGACGGCACGGACTGGGTCCTGAACGGGCGCAAGATGTGGATCACCAACGGGTCGGTCGCCGGGGTCGCCGTGGTGTGGGCACAGACCGACGACGGGATCCGCGGGTTCGTGGTGCCGACCGGCACGGCCGGTTTCTCGGCGCCGGAGATCAAGCACAAGTGGTCGCTGCGGGCCAGCGTCACCAGTGAGCTGGTCATGGACGACGTACGGCTGCCCGCCGACGCGGTGCTGCCCGAGGTCGCCGGGCTCAAGGGACCGCTGAGCTGTCTCTCGCACGCCCGGTACGGGATCGTGTGGGGCGCGATGGGGGCGGCGCGGTCGTGTTTCGAGAGCGCCGTCGAGTACGCGAAGACTCGGGAGCAGTTCGGGCGGCCGATCGGGGGCTTCCAGCTCACCCAGGCCAAACTCGCCGACATGGCGGTCGAACTGCACAAGGGGATTCTGCTCGCCCACCATCTGGGGCGGCGCATGGACGCCGGCCGCCTGCGTCCCGAGCAGGTCAGCTTCGGCAAGCTCAACAACGTCCGCGAGGCCATCGAGATCTGCCGTACGGCGCGGACGATCCTCGGCGCCAACGGGATCTCACTCGAATACCCGGTGATGCGGCACGCGACGAACCTCGAGTCGGTGCTCACCTACGAGGGCACCGTCGAGATGCACCAGCTCGTGCTGGGCAAGGCGCTCACCGGGCTGGATGCCTTCCGGTGAACCCTGCTGGGGGCAGGGCCGGTGAGCGGCCCTGCCTCAGCTCTGGTTGAAGAAGCCGTCCGTGCGGTGCGCGGCCGGATCGCCGTTCACGATCTCCGTGTTGGCGGGGGTCAGCAGGAACACCCGGGTGGACACGCGCTCGATGGAACCGCGCAGTCCGAAGATCAGCCCGGCCGCGAAGTCGACGACGCGCTTGGCGTCACCGGCCTCCATTGCGGTGAGGTTCATGATGACGGGGACGCCGTCGCGGAACAGTTCGCCGATGGCGCGGGCGTCCCGGAAGCTGTCCGGGGTCACCGTGCCGATGCGACGGCCCTTCTCCTCGGCGACGTCCGAGGCCACCTTGACCCGGGGGTCGGTGACCCAGGCATCCCCGGGCTCGGTCCCTTCGGAGTATCCGTCGTCGTCGTAGTAACGCTCGTCATCGTTGTCGTCAACGAGGCCCAGCCAGGCACTCGCCTTGCGCACCGATCCCATGGACGCCTCCTCTCACAGCGGTTTCTCTTGCTTCTGTATCCCTATGGTCATCCATGATGCGGATCGCGCGCCAAGTGAATAGCCGCCGCGCGGGGGGTTTGTGACGGTACTGGTGCACAGCGAATACGTCGAGAGCCCAGGTACCCCAAGGGTCGCGTCCCATACGGCTGCTGACTGTGAGTGAAATATGATTCTTCACGGCGTTCGGGTGAGGCGCGGAGCGTACGGGTGAACGGCGCGGCCGGGGCGAACCCGCTGCTCAACGCGATGCCGGCCACGGTGGATCACCGTGGCCGGCATCGTCGCACCGCGCCATCACCGGCCCGGGGAAAGCCTTCTAAGGGTGTGTCACTTCTGTGTCACTTCCGGCGGAGAGATCTCGGACTTCGTTATCGCCGACCCCGTCGTGCCCCACTTGGCGAGGATCCTGGCGTAGGTGCCGTCCTTGATCAGGTCGTTCACCGCCGCCTGGAACGCCTTGGCCAGGGGGGTGCCCTTCTTGAAGGCGAAACCGACGTCGAGGCGGTGGTATTCGTTGAGGAACCGCACGCCCTGCTGGTGTGCCACGGCATAGCGCAGGCCGTTGATCGTGGACATCACGATGTCGCTGCGCCCCTGCTGGAGCGAGGACCAGATGGCGCCCTGCTCGTTGTAGGTCTGCACCGTGTACGGCTTCTTCCCGCACAGGTGCTTGTTGTCCTCCAGGGTGGCCTCGAACGTCGTGCCGGCCCCGGTCGCCACGTTCAGACCGCACAGCCGGGTCAGCTCGGTGACCTTGGTGAGCTTGCTGTCGGCACGGGTGGCGAAGCCCTGACCGTCGTTGATGTAGGTGACGAAGTCGATGGTCCTGCGGCGTTCGTCGGTCACGCCGAAGTTGCCCACACCGAGGTCGTACTTGCCGCTGTCGAGGGCCGGCAGGATCGCCTCGAAGCTCGCCTGCTGAGTCTTCAGTCTGATGCCGAGGACCTTGGCGACCGCGTTCGCGAAGTCGACGTCCTGGCCGGCCAGCGTCGTGCCGTCGTCGAGGATCGAGGTGCCCGGCGGCTGGCCCGAGACGCTGACGGCGAGGGTCAGGCTGGTGGTGCCGGACGGCAGCAGCGCGGCAGCGGCCTCGTCCTTGCCGACCGAGGAGACGACGTCGGCGGTGGGGATCGCGTCGGAGCGGGTGGCGGCGGTGGCGGTGTCGTCCGTGCCGGAACCGCACGCGGTCAGGAACAGGGTGCCCGCCGTGATGAGGGCGAAGGGGACGATCAGTCTGTTTCGGGCATGGGTGAAGGGGCGCACGGTGAAGCGGTCTCCTGGAAACGAGAAACGCCGGGTGAGGGGAGGGCGCGTGTGAAGGCGAAAAGCGAAGGCGGAGAAGGAGAACGCGAAGGCGCCCCGAGCAATCAGGGGCGCGCAGGGGGTCGGCTCAACAGGAAGAGGACCACACGCGACCGAAGTCGATGTGGGAGCGCTTGACCAGCCACTGCTGTGGATGCATGGAGTAAGTGGAACAGGCATCCGGATGGGCGTCAACCGAGTTGAGACGTACGGCTCACAGTGTGGACAGCCTTGACAGCGTAGGGAAAGGGACCCGTACTGTCGACCGGTACGGCCCTGCTGAGGGGCTCGGCCGTACGGGTCACATCGTGTGAGGGCATCCAGCCGAGTTCGACCGTCCCCACTCTCGACTTCGCTCGAGCGGGAGGGGCCCCCACCGCCCCGGAGCCTTCGCATGTCCTCCGACACCCTCGCCAAAGCCTCCGCCGCACCGGACGTACCGGAGCACGCGGACGCCCTTCGCATCGTCCCGCAGCGCCGCGCCGGCCAGTGGACGGCCGCCGTCGCCGTGCTCGTGCTGCTGGGCCTCGCCGTCAACTCCGTCCTGCGCAACCGGGCGTTCCAGTGGGACGTCGTCGCCGACTACTTCACCTCCACCGCGGTCCTGCGCAGCCTGTGGCTCACGCTCTGGCTGACCGCCGTCGTCATGGTGCTCGGCTTCGTGCTCGGCGCACTGCTCGCGGCGGCCCGGCTGTCCGCCAACCCCGTGCTCAGAAGCGTGAGTTGGGGGTACGTCTGGCTGTTCCGGTCGATTCCGATCCTGGTGCAGCTGCTGCTCTGGTTCAACATCGGGGCGCTGTACCCGCAGATCCTCGGAGTGCGCACGGTCGACCTGCTCGGCCCGGTCACCGTCGCCGTCATCGGCCTGACCCTGCACGAGGCCGCCTACGCCGCCGAGGTCGTACGCGGAGGCATCCT
The DNA here is from genome assembly GCF_029893805.1 of Streptomyces sp. SAI-135. NCBI lineage: Bacteria > Bacillati > Actinomycetota > Actinomycetes > Kitasatosporales > Streptomycetaceae > Streptomyces > Streptomyces sp. SAI-135. The sequence goes on along the minus strand of NZ_JARXYP010000002.1, from coordinate 2,188,400 downwards.
CTCCGTCGACCGCGGCCAGGTCGAGGCCGCTCAGGCGCTCGGGCTGAGCCGGTGGCGGCGCTGGTGGCGGATCGTGCTGCCGCAGGCGATGCGCTCCATCGTGCCCCCGGCCGGGAACATGCTGATCGGCACCCTCAAGGGCACCTCCATCGTCAGCGTGATCGCCGTGCAGGACCTGCTCTACTCCGTGCAGCTCGTCTACCACCGCACCTACCAGGTGATCCCGCTGCTGATGGTCGCGACCGTCTGGTACACCGTCGTCACCTCGGTGCTCGGCGTCGGCCAGCACTACGTCGAGAAGCACTACGCCCGCGGTGCGGAGCGCACCCGATGAGACGCTCACTGGTGATCGTCGGAGCCGGGCCGCGGGGAACCGGACTGATCGAGCGGATCGCCGCCAACGCACCCGAGCTGTACGACGGTTCGGGCCTCGACCTGCATCTCGTGGACCCGCATCCGCCCGGCGCCGGACGCATCTGGCGGGCCGCGCAGTCACCGCTGCTGTGGATGAACTCGCACGCCGAGGACGTCACCATGTTCACCGACGAGACCGTGGACATGGCCGGGCCCGTGCGCCCCGGCCCCACCCTGCACGAGTGGGCCGGCATCGACGGCCGCACCTTCGCGGACCGGCAGCTCCAGGGCGCGTACCTGCGCTGGGTGCACGAACAGGCGGTGGCCGCCCTTCCCGAGAGTGTCACGGTCCATCACCACCCGCGGCGCGCCCTGCGGGTGAGCGGACCGCGCGAGGGCCGCCAGCAGGTCTGGCTGGAGGGCCGGTCCCGCCCGCTCCTCGCCGACCTGGTCGTCCTCACCCTGGGCCACCTCGACGCCGAACCCGACGACGAACAGCGCGCCCTGGCCGAGTACGCCCGCACCCACGGCCTCGTGCACCTCCCGCCCGACTTCACCGCCGACAGCGACCTGTCCGCGCTCGCGCCCGGCGAACCCGTCCTGGTGCGCGGGTTCGGGCTCGCCTTCGTCGACCTGATGGCCCTGCTGACCGAGGGCCGGGGCGGGCGGTACGAGGGCGACACCTACCTGCCGTCCGGGCGCGAGCCGGTCCTCCACGTCGGGTCGCGGCGCGGAGTGCCGTACCACTCGAAGATCGGCTACGACTGGACCGGCGAACGGCCGCCGCTGCCCCGCTTCCTGGGACCGGACCGGATCGACGAACTGCTCGGCAGGCCGGACGGCTTCGACTTCCGGCGGGACGTGTGGCCGCTGGTGGAGAAGGAGCTCGGATTCGCCCACTACCACCGGCTGTTCACCGTGCATCCCGAGCGGACCGCGATGCGGTGGAGCGACTTCGAGGAGAAGTACGCGGCGGGCGACGGCGCGGACATCCGGGCGCTCGTCGCCTCCGCCGTGCCCGATCCGCGCGACCGGCTCGACCTCGCCCGCCTCGACCGGCCGCTGCGGGGCGTGCGGTTCGCCTCGCACGAGGAGTTCCAGGAAGGGCTGCGGGAGTACGTCGAGGCGGGCCTGGGACGCCGGCACGATCCGTCGCACAGCGCCGACCTGGCCGTGTTCCTCGGCCTGCTGTCCGTCTACGGGCAGTTGGTGCGGCTCGGGGACATCGGCGGGTGGTGGCACGGGTTCTTCAGCTACCTGGCCTCCGGGCCGCCCGGCCCCCGGCTGCGGCAACTGCTCGCGCTGTCCCGCGCGGGGGTGGTCAGGTTCGTCGGAGCGGACATGGAAGTGCGGGCCGAGGGCGGCGAGTTCCGGGCGTCCAGTCCCACCGTGCCGGGGCATGTCGTGGCGGCGCGGGCCCTGGTCGAGGCCCGGCTGCCCGAGCCGACCGTCCGGCGGGCCCTCGATCCGCTGCTGCGCGGGCTGCACGCCGAGGGAGCCGCCGAGAGTCCGGACGGGCTGTTGCGGGTGGACCGGACCGACGGGCGGCTCCTGGACCGGCAGGGGCGGCCGCACCCACGGCGCTTCGCACTCGGACCGCACACCGACGGGCGCACCCCCGGCGCGTTCACCCGGCCGCGCACCGGCGGGCCCGCGTTCCGGCAGAACGACGCGACCGCGCGGGCGGCGCTGGAGTTCCTGGCCACGCTCGCCGGTCGTGCGGCGGCGTGAGCCACCCGGCACGTCATGTGGACAGTCATACGGAAGGCAGGGAAGTCCAGCGATGAGCGTCATGGTCGACATCAGGTCCGTCCGCAAGAGCTTCGGCGCACTGGAGGTGCTCAAGGGCATCGACCTCGCGGTGCGCACCGGCGAGGTCGCCGTGATCCTCGGTCCGTCCGGCTCCGGCAAGTCGACGCTGCTGCGCACCGTCAACCATCTGGAGAAGGTGGACCGGGGCGTGATCAGCGTGGACGGCACCCTCATCGGATACCGGCGTGCCGGCGACAAGCTGTACGAGCTGCCCGAGCGCGAGGTGCTCCGCCAGCGCACGCGGATCGGCTTCGTCTTCCAGAACTTCAACCTGTTCCCGCATCTGACCGTGCTGGACAACGTCGTCGAGGCGCCGGTGTCCGCGCTGAAACGGCCGCGCAAGGAGGCCGTCGAGGCGGCCCGGCGGCTCCTGGACCGGGTCGGGCTCGCCGACAAGGAGACCGCCTACCCGAGAGAGCTGTCCGGCGGACAGCAGCAACGGGTGGCGATCGCACGGGCGTTGGCGCTGGAACCCCGGTTGCTGCTGTTCGACGAACCGACCTCCGCGCTCGATCCCGAGCTGGTGGGCGAGGTCCTCGACGTCATCAAGGACCTGGCCGGCCAGGGCACCACGATGATCGTCGTCACGCACGAGATCGGTTTCGCCCGGGAGGTCGCCGACACGGTGGTGTTCATGGACGACGGACGCATCGTCGAACAGGGACCGCCGTCCGCTGTCCTCGACGCTCCACGCAGCGAGCGGACCAGGGCGTTTCTTTCCAAGGTGCTGTGACGGACGTTTCGCCGAAAGGAATCCCCGGATGACCTCCTCGCGCGGCAGAGGGCTGCTGCACCTCGCCGCAGCCATCGATCAGCCGTCGGTGCACGAGGCGGCTCCCTACGTGGAGGCGGCACGGCTCGCCGAGCGGGGCGGGCTCGACTTCGTGACGTTGGACGACAGCTTCGGCAGGGCCGGGCCCGTGGCGCTCGCCGTCATGTCCCGCGTCGCGCCCGTCACGGGGCGGATCGGACTGGTGCCCACCGTCACGACCACCCACACCGAGCCCTTCCACGTCCAGGCCGCCGTCGCGACGCTCGACTGGGTCAGCCGGGGCCGGGCGGGCTGGCGCATCGACGTCTCGGCCACCGAGGGCGAGGCGCGCCTCTTCGGCCGCCGGCGCGCGGCACCAGCCGAGGAGCTGTGGCAGGAGGCCGGTGAAGTCGCCGACGTGGCCGCGAGGTTGTGGGACAGCTGGGAGGACGATGCGGAGATACGCGATGTGCGCACCGGCCGCTTCATCGACCGGGACAAGCTGCACCACGTCGACTTCCAGGGCACGTACTTCTCCGTCAGGGGCCCCTCGATCGTGCCGCGGCCCCCGCAGGGTCACCCGGTCCGGGTCGTCGACGTCACCGACCCGGCCGCTCGCGGGACCGCCGCCCGGTACGCCGACGTGGCCCTGGTCCGCGCGTCGAGTGCCGCGCAGGCCGCCGCCGTACGCCGGCAACTGCGCGCGGAGGCACAGGGGTTCGGCCGGGACCCCGACGCGCTGCGGGTGCTCGCCGGTCTTGTCGTCGACCTGGGTGACGGCGAGCACGCGGCCGAGCCGGGGCACGGCGGAGGCGGCCCCCGGCACAGTGCGCGCGGCCCGCTGTACCGGGGCGGCCCCGTCGACCTCGCGGAACTGATCGCCGGCTGGCACGGCGACGGCGTCGTCGACGGCTTCCACCTCATCCCCGCCGAATCGCCGCGCGACCTGGAACGCCTGGTCAACGGCACGGTGGCGCTGCTCCAGCACCGCGGACTGTTCCGCACCTTCTACCCGGGCAGCACGCTCCGGGAGCACCTGGGCCTGACCAGACCCGCCAACCGGTACGCCGCGGCCGGTGAACGCCCTGAATCGTGAGCAGACGCATCTCGGCAGGGGCACCCGGACCGACGGCGGCAGACCTCCGGCGCCATGGCTCAAGGGGTCGGTTTTCGGCGATACGGCGAAGCGGAACGGCGACCCTCCGTTCCGCTTCCCGCACCGGTGCGCGCCGGACGGCGAGGGCCGGACGGCGGTCGGCGGGGGGCGGACGCCGCCGGCCTGGCTCCCAGGCCTTGACCACGTCGTATGTCTCTCCCCGTCGTTGAGAAGGTTCCTCGACACGGCTGTCGGAGCGGGGGAGCGGGACGGAAATCCAGGGCGGTTCGTTCCACCTGAACCGCAAAGGTGTTCCCAAGGTTGACGGCCGAAAGGCGCCCTTGCGCCGACCGTCCGTTCGGCCGAATACTCCCCCTCAGCGCTTGTCAGGAGCACGGCGTGTTCGAAAACCGGACAACCGTGCCGCTGACTGCGCCTCACGGGCCCCGACCCCACGCGGGCCCCCGACTTCCCTTGGAGGGAACGAAACGTGAGGATCAAGCGCACCAACCCCCGCAGCGGCATTGCGAGACGGACCCGGCTGATCGCCGGTACCACCGGCCTCGTGGCCGCGGCCGCGATCGCGGTCCCCAGCGCGAACGCGACTGCTGCGACCCCGTTCAGCACGGCCGAACTCAAGAGCGCCAGCAGTTCGGTGCTCAAGGCCGACATCCCGGGTACCGCCTGGGCCGTCGACAGCAAGACCAACCGTGTCGTCGTCACCGTCGACAGCACGGTCTCGCAGGCCGAGATCGCCAAGATCAAGGAGCAGGCGGGCAGCAACGCCGACGCGCTCACGATCAAGCGGACCCCGGGCAAGTTCAACAAGCTGATCTCCGGCGGCGACGCCATCTATGCGAGTAGCTGGCGCTGCTCCCTCGGCTTCAACGTCCGCAGCGGCAGCACCTACTACTTCCTGACCGCCGGTCACTGCACCGACGGCGCGGGCACCTGGTGGTCGAACTCGGGCCACACGACCACCCTCGGTTCGACGGCCGGGTCCAGCTTCCCGACCAACGACTACGGCCTCGTCCGGTACTCGTCCAGCTACCCGACCTCGTCGATCTCCGGCACCGTCGGCAGCGTCGACATCACCAGCGCCGCCACCCCGAGCGTGGGCACCACGGTCTACCGCCGCGGCTCCACCACCGGCACCCACAGCGGCCGGGTCACCGCGCTGAACGCGACCGTCAACTACGGCGGCGGTGACGTCGTCTACGGCATGATCCAGACCACGGTCTGCGCCGAGCCCGGCGACTCCGGCGGCCCGCTCTACTCCAACAGCGGTGTCGCCTACGGTCTGACCTCCGGCGGCAGCGGCAACTGCTCCTCCGGCGGCACGACCTTCTTCCAGCCGGTCACGGAGGCCCTGAGCGCCTACGGCGTCAGCGTCTTCTAGCCCCGGCGACGGTCTGCAGCGCAGCCGGCACCCGGTGAACCCCCGTACGCATCCGCCGTACGGGGGTTCGTCGTGATCACGACGAGGCCGGTGGTACGCAGAGCCAGTCCAGTACGTCCGGCAGGGCCGCCACAGCGCCGAAGTGACCGGCGTCCTGCCGGAGGACGGGCCGGGCACGGGGGATCCGGTCCGCCAGCCAGGTGAAGTGGCCGACCGGGGAGAAGGTGTCCTGCCCGCCGTGCCACAGCAGGACGGGCCGGGTGACGGCCGCCGGGTCGAAGCCCCAGGAGCTGAGCAGGGCGAGGCCGTCGTCGAGCCAGCCGTACGACGATCCGCGCAGCGCCTCCCGGTAGGTGCGCAGCAGCATCTCCGCGACCGCCGGGACCGCGAGGATCCGTCGGTCGGACTCCGTGAGCCCGTCGCGGAGGGCGACGAGCAGCTGCGCGGGGTCGCGGCGGATGCCGGCGGCGCGGGCGGCCAGGCGTTCGGCGAAGTCGAGCGGGTCAGTGAGGGCCCGGGTGCACTCCTCGACCCGGGAGGCGGCCATGCCGTCGAACCAGCGCAGGTCCCTCGCGTCCGGGGGCGCGGGTGACGCCAGCACCGCCGCCCGCCGCACCCGGGAGGGCAGCAGCGCGGCGCAGGCCAGGGCGTGCGGGGCTCCGCCGGAGAGACCGAGCACCGAGAAGCGGCCCAGTCCGAGGGCGCCGGCCAGCTCCGCCACGTCCCGGGCCGCGTCGGCCACGCGGCGGCCCGGGAGCCGGTCCGAGTCGCCGTAGCCGGGGCGGTCGTAGGCGATGAACCGGATGTGCGGGTGCGCGGTCACGACGTGCGGGGGGACGACGCCGAAGCGGCAGCCGGGGGCGTCGTGCAGCAGGACGACCGGGCTGCCGTCCGGGTCGCCGTACTCCTCGACCGTCAGCCGGCGGCCGTCCCGTGTCCTGATGCCGTGGACCACCCGTGTCCTCCGTCTCCCTTTGTGTACACAGCGGAGTTACCGTCGAAGTACACACCTTGAGCGCCTGGTTCGGACCCTGGGGGTCGCGATGGTCGAGGAGCTGGTGGCGGCGGGCGTGACGCTCGTGTCCGCCGGAGCGGTGTACGTGATGGCGGCCGCACGCGTCGTCAAGCAGTACGAACGGGGCGTGGTCTTCCGTCTCGGAAAGCTCCTGCCGGACGTGCGGGGGCCCGGGTTCACGATGATCGTTCCGGGCGTGGACAAGCTCCGGAAGGTCAACATGCAGATCGTGACCATGCCGGTGCCCGGGCAGGAGGGCATCACCCGGGACAACGTCACGGTACGGGTGGACGCCGTCGTCTACTTCAAGGTGACCTCCCCGGCCGAGGCGGTCGTGCGGGTCGAGGACTACCGGTTCGCCGTCGCGCAGATGGCGCAGACCTCGCTGCGGTCGATCATCGGAAAGAGCGAGCTGGACGATCTGCTGTCCAACCGCGAAAAGCTCAACCAGGGGCTGGAGTTGATGATCGACAGTCCCGCGGTGGAGTGGGGGGTCACCATCGACCGGGTCGAGATCAAGGACGTCTCCCTGCCCGAGACGATGAAGCGGTCCATGGCCCGGCAGGCCGAGGCGGACCGGGAGCGGCGGGCGCGGGTCATCAACGCGGACGCGGAGCTCCAGGCGTCGAAGAAGCTCGCCGAGGCGGCCAGGGAGATGTCCGAGCAACCCGCCGCGCTGCAACTGCGGCTGTTGCAGACGGTGGTGGCGGTGGCGGCGGAGAAGAACTCGACGCTGGTGCTGCCGTTCCCCGTCGAGCTGCTGCGGTTCCTGGAGAAGGCCCAGCAGGGGGTCGGAGCCGTGCCGCCCGCTGTTCCGCAACCGGTGCAGGAGCAACGTCCGCCTCTTGAGGCCCTCCCGGATCCGGACCCGGAAGGGTCGAATTCAGGACAGGACTAGACCTCACAGGCTGATCGGTGTTACTCGCTCGTAGTGTTTGCAGCGTGAACGGCCAGCGGTGACCGTGGTCTGTCAAAACCGCCCGGGGGCGCGCAACCGCGTTCTACGCGCGTCCGGAAGTCACCCTTGTGCGCTCCCTGTGGGGGCCGGAAGAGTAATGGCTCGTCAACCAGCCTTCCGGCCCTGGAGATCCCCACACCCTCCCGGGTCGACCCCCCACAGGAGGACGCGAGTTGAAGCACCGACGCATACCCAGGCGGCGGATCGTCGTGGCAGGTGCGGGCATCACCGCACTGGTCGCCGCGGGAGTCACCTTGCAGACTGCGAACGCCAGCGAGACGCCGGCCTCGCCCGACGTCAAGGCCCTCTCGGCCGCCGCGGCCGGAAAGCTCGCCTCGACGCTCGGGGCGGAACTGGGCGCGGACGCGGCAGGGACGTTCTACGACGCGAAGACCAGGAGTCTCGTGGTGAACGTGCTCGACGAGGAAGCGGCACGGACCGTCTCCGCGGCCGGGGCCACGGCCAGAGTCGTCCCGAACTCCCTCGCCGAGCTGAAGAGCGCGCGTACGACGCTCGCCGATGACGCGACCGTCCCGGGGACGTCCTGGGTGACCGACCCCACCACCAACAAGGTCGTCGTCACCGCCGACCGCACGGTCTCCGCCGCCGAGTGGGCCAAGCTCACCAAGGTGGTCGACGGGCTCGGCCCGGTGGCCGAACTCCAGCGCACAAAGGGGGAGTTCAAGCCCTTCATCGCCGGCGGTGACGCGATCAGCGGCTCCGGCGGGCGGTGCTCCCTCGGCTTCAACGTGGTCAAGGGCGGCCAGCCGTACTTCCTCACCGCCGGGCACTGCACCGAGGCGATCTCGACGTGGTCGGACGCCGGCGGCAAGCAGATCGGCACCAACGAGGTGTCGAGCTTCCCGGACAACGACTACGGCCTGGTGAAGTACACGGCCGAGGTCGACCATCCCAGCGAGGTGGACCTCTACAACGGGTCCGCGCAGGCGATCACGGGGGCGGCGTCGGCGACCGTCGGCCAGTCGGTGACGCGCAGCGGGTCCACGACCCAGGTGCACTCCGGGAAGGTCACCGGCCTGGACGCGACGGTGAACTACGGCAACGGCGACATCGTGAACGGGCTGATCCAGACCGATGTGTGCGCGGAGCCGGGGGACAGCGGCGGCTCGCTGTTCTCGGGGAGCAACGCGATCGGGCTGACGTCCGGCGGCAGCGGTGACTGCACCTCCGGTGGCCAGACGTTCTTCCAGCCGGTGACGGAGGCGCTGTCGGCGACGGGCGCGTCGATCGGCTGACGTTCCGCCCTGGTGTTGCGGGAAGCCCCGTCCCCTCGCGTGGGGGACGGGGCTTGTGCGTCTCCTGTCATCGTTATCCGTTCGAGACCTCAAGTTGCTCACGCTGTGCTTGGGACGGCCGTTACATTTGCGGTTCCTGGGACGTCAACTTCCCTTTGACCAACGGAATTTGATCTTCCATCAGGCAACTTCACAGCCAATCGTTTCGGGGGAAACGCTGTGCAGAAGATCCAGTTGACCTATTGGTGGAACGGCCACGAGCCCGGTGACGTCGTGGACGTGGACGACCTGGCCGCGCGAGAACTGCTCGGTGTCATCGCACGGCCCGCGGAGGGCCCGGCGGACTCCGAAGACTCCGCAGACTCCTCCGCCGACTCCGATGAGTGAGCCGTACGTCACCTTCCCGGACGTGGAGCAGCTGGTAGTCGACCTGCTCAAGGACCGGAGCGAGCTGGCGGGTGTCGTCGTCGACGTCGCGCCGCCCTCGGGGTTCGACGGCTCGCAGCGCGCCGTCCTGGTCTCCCGGATGGGCGGCGCCTGGGCGGAGGACCCGCGGCTCGACAACCCGCTGGTCGACCTCGAGGTGTACGGCCCCTCGAAGGCCGCCGCCCACACCGTCTCCCTCGTGGCCCGTTCCCTGATGCTCCAGCTCAGAGGCGTGCGCCACGGCGGGGCGACCGTCGTGGACGTCGTCGAGGAGGACGGGCCGCGCTGGCTGCCCGACTACCGGCACGCCAGTGCCAACCGCTATGTCTCGACCACCCGCCTGGTGGTCCGCCCGGCCTGAACGGCCGTGTCCGCGGCGTGACTTCGCCGCACTCCCACAGCAGCACGTCATGTCCGTCTTCCAGCAAGGAGCAGTGATGGCCGGAACGAACGCCAAGGAGATCCGGGTCGCGGGCAGCGGCCGTGTGCTCATCGCCCCGCTCGCCACCGCACCGCCCGCCGACACCGCCGCGGCGTGGGGCGCCGGGTGGAAGGACCTGGGCTACACCACCACCGACGGGGTCAAGATCTCCAAGAAGGACAAGCTGGACCCCGTGGACACCTGGCAGAGCGTCAGCTCGGCGAGGTTCGTCTACTCCGACCGCGACCTGAGCTTCAAGTTCCAGCTCCTCCAGCTGAACGAGGACACCCTGCCGTTCTTCTTCGGCGGCGGGCAGGTGAAGGAGACGGCGACCGGGTCCGGCCTCTACAAGTACGAGCTGGCGGCCGAGCCGAAGTTCGACGAGCGGATGCTCGGGCTGGAGTTCGTGGACGGCGACGAGGTCAAGTACCGCATGATCGTCGCCCGCGGCCAGGTGACCGAGACGGAGGAGCTGGCCCTCGTCCGTACCGCTCCCGTGAAGCTCGGCGTCACCTTCACCGCGCTGGCCACGGTGGACGGTGCGCCGCTGGCGACCTTCCTGATGAAGGACCCGAGCTTCAGCGCGGCCTGACCCTTTCGTACATCTCGCAGCAAGGAGCTCCACCGACATGGCACCCTTCAACGTCAACGCCGCCCGTGCCCAGCGTCTCGAAGCGGTCGGGAAGAACTGGGAGTTCGAGGTGGACGGGGATGTGTTCCGACTGCCCACCGAGTTCCCGCGCAGTATCGCCAAGCAGATCGCGGCGCTGGACGACAACGACATCGACGGGTTGCTTGCGCTGCTGCTCGGAGAGGAGCAGTTCGAGCGCTTCTGCAAGTACGACACGAGTGTCCAGGACGTCTCCGCGATCCTGGAGGCGTACGGCAACGACACCGGTATGTCGTTGGGGGAAGGCTGAGCCTCGGTGCGCTGATCGAGGAGCACGCCGAGGCTCTGGAGGCGGATCTGCTCCGCCACTACGGGGTCGACCTCCTCGACTGGCACCGAGGGCGCCTCTCCTCCCGCCGACTGCGGGTCCTCGTCGAACACCTCCCCGCGGACTCGTCCTTCGCCCGGGCGGTCCACGGCGAACAGGCGGACTGGACGGTCACGGACCATCTGCTGGCGGCGGTCGTCGACCATCTGGCGGTCGCCAACTGGATGTTCGCGACGGTCAACCGGGACGAGGACACGGAGCCGGCGGAGTATCCGGAGGCGGTGCCGCGGCCGGGGGGCGGTCCGCGCGGGGCGGGCGCGGCGGACGTCCTGGTCGTCGGGGACGAGAGTGCGGCGACTCCGGCCGAGATCGTGGCATTTCTGAGTTCACCGAGTTGAGGGGAGCCGGTGCATGGGTGAGGACATCAGGGTCCTGGTCGACAGGCTGACCGATCGGGTCACGACTCTGGAGGGCCGGGAGAACTTCACTGCTCGGTTCAAGGAACAGTTCGCGCAGGCATTGAGCGCTGGTGGTGAGTTCAAGAAGGCCGTGCAGGGAGAGATTTCCTCCTGGAAGGCGCAGCAGGACGCCGAACAGAAGAAGCTCCTCGACCCCAAATGGCTTCCCGACAACATTCCCGCCACCGGCGCCAAGGCGGAAGCCACCGGCGCCAAGTTGGAAGCCACCGGCCTCAAGTCCGACTTCTACGTAGGGCAGTCGGAGTACGGCCTGTTCAAGCACGAATACAGTCTGACCAAGCTCTGGGAGGACCGGGCCCAGCACAAGCGGGAGCAGGATGTGGACAGGCGGTTGGCCGCCCTGACCTCAGCCGACCGGCAACTGCGCGAACAGCTCTCCTCTCTCAAGACCAAGATCGGCAAGGTCAGTCAGGTCGCCAACGACGGGAATCAGCGCAGCATCTCCGGGCGGACCAAGGTCCAGAATCTGACCGTCGATGTCGCCACGCTCGTCCGGACCAGACGAGCCGACGACCAACGTGTACGCAGCCAGATCTCGTCCCTCAAGAGCAAGATCAGCAGGATCAGCCAGATCGCCAACGACGCGAACCAGCGCAGCAAATCCCTGCGGATCAAGGCCCACAACCTGGACCAGCAGGTCAGGGCAGGTCTGCGACGGGTCGAGGCGTTGGAGGACGGTGCCCGGCGGGCGGGCCGGTCCGTCGAGAGCCTGCGCGGCGCCATCAACTCCCTGGAACGGGCCCTGCGGGACTAGGAACCCGCACCCCAAAGACCCCATCGGCGACAGCGACGGAGCCAATCCACCATGCAGACGTCACTCGTATCGGTCACCCGGGCGCTGAACCAGATGCGCTCCGCGGCCACCAGCACCGGCGGTGCCGTCACTCGCATGCGGACCGCCGTCACCGGCGCCAGCAGTTCCGTCGACCGGCTCAGGAACTCCGCCACCCAGGCGAGCACCGCCACCGGTCGGCTGCGGGCCTCCGCCACTCAGGCGAGCGCCGGGCTCAATCAGGTGCGGACCGCCGCCGGACGGGCCGCCGCCGATGTGCAGCGGGCCGGGCGGAGCGCGGCGTCGGGCGGGGGGCTGTTCTCCCGGTTCAGTCAGGGGCTGCGTACCGCCACCACCGCCCAGCGGGGCCTGAACACCGCGATGAAGGCCAACATCCTCGGCGCCATCCTCGCCCTCATCATGCCGCTCATCACCAAGCTCATCGACATGGCGATGCAGTCCAAGATTGTGCAGGCCGTCATGCAGGCGGCGTTCAAGATCATCGGGCAGGTGGTGGGGACCGTCATGAAGGGGGCGTCGGTCGCCATCAACTGGCTGATCGACGCGGGCAAGAACGTCGTCAACTGGCTCAAGGCCAACTGGCCGCTGCTCGTCGCCATCCTCACCGGCCCCGTCGGGATCGCCGTGCTCGCGATCGTCAAGCACTGGGACCGGATCAAGGACGCCGTCGGTTCGGTCCGGGACTGGATCGTCGACAAGTGGAATGCCGTTGTCGACTTCCTGCGGGGCGTGCCCGGGAAGATCTGGGGGTTCTTCGCCGAACTGCCCAACAAACTCATGGGCTTGGGCGGCGACCTCATCCAAGGGCTCATCAACGGCATCAAGAACTCGGCATCCGCTCTCCTCAACACCGTGAAGAACTTCATCGTCAACACCATCCCCGGACCCATCCGCAGCATCCTCGGTATCGCGTCCCCGTCCAAGGTGATGATGGGCTTCGGCGGGGATGTCGGTGAAGGGCTCGCCCTCGGCATGGAGGGCGCCGGGAACAGGGTGGCCGGCGCCGCCGGGCGGCTCGCCACCGCCACCGCGCGGAGCGTCATCGGGCCCGGTTACAGCCTCGCCGGAGTCGCCGCCGGGGCGGCACCCCGCGCCGGAGCCGCCGCGGCCACCGCCCCCGTCACCGTCAACGTGCACCCCCGCCCCGGCCAGTCCGAGTACGAGATCGGCCGGATCACCGCCCGCGAACTCGCCTGGGCGGCCAAGCGATGAGCGGCCGCCAGCTCCAGCAGCCGGTGTTCGAGGTGGACGGCTGGGCCGGCAACACCGTCGACGACGACGGCGTCGAGTGGTGGGTCACCAGCGAACAGGGCTGGGCCGCCACCCCGCCCGTCCGGCTCACCCTGACCGACCGCCCCGAGCGGCACGGCGCGTTCGACGCCCCCTCCTACCGGGGCCCTCGCGTGATCACCCTGGAGGGCATGGCCATCGCCCCCGAACGCGCCGTACGCGAAGAGGCGAAGGACCGGCTGGCCGCCGTACTCGCCGACGGCAGAACCCTGTTGCCGCTCGTCGTCACCGAACCGCACCGCGTACGGCGGGCGTTGGTCCGCCTCACCGCCGAGACGAAGATCGTGGACCGCAAGTCCGGTGCCTTCGAGTTCTCCCTGACCATGACCGCGCCGGACCCCCTGCGGTACTCCTACGGGCTGAACACCAGCACCTGTCCGCTGCCCTCCTCCAGCGGCGGCGTCTCCTTCCCGCTCTCCTTCCCCCTTGACTTCGGGTCCGGTTCCTCCGGTGGCCGGCTGCTCCTGGAGAACAAGGGCACCGTCCCCACCTGGCCGGTCTGGCGGATCAACGGGCCCTGCGTCCAGCCGGTGATCAGCAACACCGCGACCGGTGAGGAACTCGCCTTCGAACTCACCCTCCAGAACGGCGAGTTCCTGGTCGTCGACACCGACGCGCGCTCGGTCCTGCTCCAGGGCACGGCGTCCCGACGGGCCACGCTGCTGCCCGACTCGGACTGGTTCCCGCTCCGGCCGGGCGCGACGCCCGTGCTCTTCCGCGCCCGCGACTACGAACCGGCCGCCCGGCTGACCGCGGAATGGCGCGACGCCTGGCTCTGACCCCGCCCGCCCTCAGCTACCAGAAGGAACGCACCCGCATGGCTGACCCCGACCTCGAGCGTGACTCCGGATGGCTCTCCGGCGGTGTCGTCGACGCCAATGACGCGCGGCTCGCCACCGGCGTGTTCGCTTCGGCCGCGACCGACTCCACCAACCCGATCGCGGCCCGCACGGGCGTCAAGCCCGGCCCCGGCAACCCCGGCGGCGTCGAGGCGGAGGCGACCCCCTCGCGCAGTGTGAAGGTGCAGCCCTTCCAGGGGGTCGTGCAGGGCACCCGTGTGTCGTACGCGGGCGCGTACCTGATCACGCTCGGTCGGGTGAAGACCCTCGACGTGCTCACCGCGGCCCCGGCCCACTCCTCCTACGCCCGGATCGTCCTCGTCGTGGCCCGGCAGACCGACCGGCAGTACGGCGACGCGAGCGACGGCATGGTGGTGCAGTTGGAGGCCGGGGCGCCCGCGCCGACGCCGGTCGCGCCGAGGCTCACCGACGACTTCCTGCCGCTCGCCCAGATCACCGTGCGGCCCAACGCGGGGTCCATCACCCAGGCGGACATCAAGGACCTGCGGGTGTTCACGGTGGCCACGGGCGGAGTACTGCCGTTGCAGAGCCACGAGTCGCTCCCGGCCGAGGGCTACGCCGGACAGCGGCTGTACGACCTGGAGACCGGTCTCGACCTGGTCCGCGGCGACACCGCATGGCGTCCCGCGGTCACCGGCGCGGTCCAGTTCTTCGGCCCGGCCGACGCGGGCTGGCCCAGGGCCGGCTCGACCGAGGGCACCAATTTCCTGTTCAACCAGGTGACGGTCACCCCTGCGCCCTATCCGCGCATGCTGATGTGCACCGCCCAGATGACGGCCCAGGCCCAGTCCGCCGACGCCAGGTTCGACCACGTGATCAAAGTGCTGGGCGAGAGCGGCAATCTGAGCATCAGCGCCTTCGACGTCGGGCCGACGCTCGCCACCACGACCGTCGCGACCGCTCACCGGCTGATGCCCGCCGGTACCACCCCTCTGGTGCTCACTCAGCAGTTCGTACGGGTCGCCGGCTCGGGCACGGTGAGCGTGCCTTCCAGCTGGGCCATCCCGGTCTACGCCGGGCTCCGGGTGGTGGCCTTCCCCGTTCCCTGACCGTCCCACCAGAAAGGGCCCTCGCATGAGCACGCCCACCCCAGAACGCGACTCCGGCTGGATCTCCGGCGGAGTCGTCGATGCCGAGGACGCCCGGCTGGCCACGGGCGTGTTCGCCGCGCCCGGGCCGAGTCCGGTCCAGGCCCGCAGCGGTATCCGGCCCGCCACCGGGGACCCCGGCCGGGTCCAGGCCACCGCCACCGTCTCCGGCAAGGTCACCGTCGCCCCCTTCCAGGGCGTGATCCAGGGGACCCGGGCCAGTGCGACCGGCGCCTATCTCGTCACCCTCGGCCAGCAGAAGACCCTCGACGTGCTCGGCACCAACCCCGCCGACTCCAGCAACCCGCGCAACGACCTGGTGGTGGCCCGGCAGCGCGACGCGCAGTACGGCGACGCCACCACCGGCATGACCGTGGAACTCGTGAAGGGAACCGCCGCCGCCACCCCCGTCGACCCCTCGGTCAGCGGGGACTTCATCCCGCTGGCCCGGATCAGGGTCGCGAAGAACGCCTCCTCCGTCACCGCCACCGACATCGACGACCTGCGCCTGTGGACCGCGGCGGCCGGTGGCATCCTGCGGGTCGGGGGCGAGGGCGGCCGGCCCACCTACCCCTACTCGGGCATGTACATCCACCGCTGGGACACCAACCACTTGGAGTGGTACGACAGCACGGCGGGCTGGCGGGCGGTCAACAACGACACCGGCTGGGTCACGCTCTCGCTTCTGCCCAACTGGACCGTCTACAACAACGAGACACCGTCGGTACGCCAGGTCGGTTCCGTCGTCCACCTGCGCGGCGCTCTGCAGACAACGGTCGCCCTCTCGACGAACGGCACCCAGATCATCACCGTCCCAGCCGCCTTCCGGCCGACCACGGGGCACCACTGGTTCACGGCGCTCGGCGGGGTGACCCGTGGGCTCGAACTCATGCTCCGCACCGATGGTTCCGTGGTGCTGTTCCCCCAGGGCTCTCAGTTGCCCGCCAGTCAGCTGATCTACCTCGACACCACCTGGCTGGTGGGCTAGTGGCCGCCCGACCGACCCGCTACACCTACTACACCGCGGACCTCGCCACAGGCGTCATCACCGACGAACTCCCGCTGTACGACGTCACGTTCAGCACCGAGCTCAACGAAGCCGGCGAGTTCCGCGCCCGGTTGCCCCTCGGGGACCCGAGGATCACCGTCCACCGCCCCCGCGAACTCACCGAACCGGGACGCGCGGCCCTCTATGTCGAGCGGGACGGCGTGCTGGTGTGGGGCGGGGTGGTGTGGACCGTCAAGTACAGCTCCGCCGACCAGCACCTGGAGATCGGCGCGGCCGGATTCCTCTCCTACTTCGACCACCGGCGCGTCCTGCCCGCCGCCTTCGACCCGGCCGGCACCGGCGGCCTGGCCTCCGTGAACATCACCTTCACCGACCGCGACCAGTCCGACATCGCCCGCGCCCTCGTCGCCATCGCCCAGGAACACACCCGCGGCGACATCGGGATCCGCCCCGAGTCCACCGCCCCCTCCGGCATCACCCGCACCCTGGTCTACCCCGGCAGCGACCTCAAGAGCACCGGGGAGGCCCTGCGTGAGCTGGCGAGTCTGGAGGACGGCCCCGACTTCGTCATCGACATGGCGTACGGCAGCGACGGCCGCCCCGTGCGCCGGCTCAGGGTGGGCACCCCGCAGCTCGGCCGGCAGGGCACCCCGCACGTGTGGGAGTACGGCGCCAACCTCATCGGCTACACCTGGCCGGCCGACGGCGCCTCCACCGCGAGCCGGGTCTTCGCCCTCGGGGAGCAGGGCGAGAGCGGCCAGCTCGTCGCGGTCGCCGAGGACGGCGGCACCGGGCGCCCGCTCACCGAGACCGAGGTGTCCTACGTCCATCTCACCGACGCGGAGCTGTTGCGCTCCCAGGCCCGCTCGGCCCTCGCCGCCGTCTCCGCCCCGGTCGTCCTGCCCGAGCTGACGGTGCGCGCCGACCTGGAGCCCGTTCTCGGCTCCTACCAGGTCGGCGACGACGCGCTCGTCGTCATCAAGGACGTGTTCTTCCCCGAGGGCACCCGGTTCGGCGTACGGATCACCGGGATCGAGGTCACCCCGGGCAACGACGCGGGCGAGGAGCAGGTCCAGCTGACCGTCACCCCCGCCACCGGCACCCCCTGAACCCAAGGAGCATCCCGTGACCAGGATCAACCGCCCCGACACCCTCCTCACCGAGCTCCGCGACATCAAACGGCGCCTGCACGCCCTGGAGACCGCGCAGCGCGCGACGGCCGCCGGCGCCTCCTCGACCGCCGCGGCCGAGCCCCTCGCCGAGGAATCCACCGAGACCGATACATCCGGGTCCGAATAGGCCGTTTCCGCAGGTGAGAGGTTACTCGCACGCCGTCGTACGCATGTTCGGTTTTTGGTCTATGGTGGAGGTGAGGCGATAGGGAACTGATGTTCGACAGCGGGAGGTGCGGATGCCTGGCTTCACTCATCTGCACACCGCCTCCGGGTTCTCCCTGCGCTACGGCGCCTCGCACCCGGAGCGCCTCGCCGAGCGCGCCTTCGAGCGGGGGATGGACGCCCTCGCCCTCACCGACCGCGACACCCTCGCGGGCACGGTCCGCTTCGCCAAGGCCTGCGCGAAGGCGGGGGTGCGTCCGTTGTTCGGGGTGGAGCTGGCCGTGCAGGAGGCCGAGCCGGCGGGGCGGGAGCGGCGCCGTGCCCCCGTGCGCGGAGGTGCCTTCGTCGACGAGTCGGCTCCCCGTGCCACCTTCCTCGCCCGGGACGGCGCCCGCGGCTGGGCCGACCTGTGCCGGCTCGTCACGGCGGCGCACGCCGACAAGGGGGAGCGGGGCACGCCCCTGGTGCCCCGGGCCGAGAACCGGGGGGACGGGCTGACCGTGCTGCTCGGGCCCGACTCCGATGTCGGCCGTGCCCTCGCCTCCGGCCGCCCCGACCGGGCCGCCCGGCTCCTCGTCCCCTGGCGGGAGACCTACGGCGACGCGCTGCGCCTCGAAGCCGTCTGGCACGGGCGCAAGGGCACCGGACCCGGCTCCCTGCGGCTGGCCGCCCGTACGGTCGGATTCGCCGCCGAGCAGCGGATCCGTCCCGTGCTGAGCAACGCCGTACGGTACGCCGACCCCGGCCTCGGCCCGGTCGCCGACGTCCTGGACTCCGCCCGCCGCCTGGTCCCTGTCGGCGCCGTCGAGGACCTGGACTCCGGCGAGGCCTGGCTCAAGGACGAGAGCACCATGCTGGCGGCCGCCGAGCGGATCGTCGAGGCCGCGGGCTTCCGGCGCGACACCGCGCACCGCCTGCTGGAGCAGACGCGGGCGACGGCCGCCGAGTGCCTGGTCGACCCCGAGGAGGACCTCGGCATCGGCACCGTCCACTTCCCCGAACCGCACCTCGTCGGCGCGGGCCGGCGCAGTGCCCAGCGGGCCCTGGCCTCACGGGCGGCGGCCGGGATGGTGCTGAAGGGCTACACGGGCAGGCGCGCCTACTGGGAGCGGATGCACGAGGAACTGGACATCATCGCCCACCACGGCTTCGCCTCCTACTTCCTGACGGTCGCTCAGGTCGTGGACGACGTCAGGGACATGGGCATCCGGGTCGCCGCCCGCGGCTCCGGTGCGGGCTCCCTGGTCAACCACCTCCTCGGGATCGCCCACGCCGACCCCGTCGAGCACGGGCTGCTGATGGAGCGGTTCCTGTCCACGCGGCGGCTCGTCCTGCCCGACATCGACATCGACGTGGAGTCCGCGCGCCGCCTCGAGGTCTACCGGGCGATCATCGGGCGGTTCGGGACCGAGCGGGTCGCCACCGTCTCGATGCCGGAGACGTACCGGGTGCGGCACGCGATCCGGGACGTGGGGGCGGCCCTGTCCATGGATCCCGCCGACATCGACCGCATCGCCAAGTCCTTCCCGCACATCCGGGCGCGGGACGCCCGCGCGGCCCTGGAGGAACTGCCCGAACTCAAGGCGCTCTCCGGGGAGAAGGAGCGGTACGGCAGGCTGTGGGAGCTGGTCGAGGCGCTCGACGCCCTTCCCCGGGGGATCGCCATGCACCCGTGCGGGGTGCTGCTCTCCGACGCGTCCCTGCTCCGCCGCACCCCGGTCGTGCCGACCAGCGGCGAGGGGCTGCCCATGTCGCAGTTCGACAAGGAGGACGTCGAGGACCTCGGACTGCTCAAGCTCGATGTGCTGGGCGTGCGGATGCAGTCGGCGATGGCGCACGCGGTCGCGGAGGTGGAGCGGGCGACGGGGGAGCGGGTCGACCTGGACGCCGTACCGCCGGGCGACCCGGAGACGTACCGGCTCATCCAGTCGACCGAGACGCTGGGGTGCTTCCAGATCGAGTCGCCGGGGCAGCGGGACCTGGTCGGACGGTTGCAGCCGGCCGGCTTCCACGATCTCGTCGTGGACATCTCGCTCTTCCGGCCCGGTCCGGTCGCCGCCGACATGGTCCGGCCGTTCATCGAGGCCCGGCACGGACGGGCGCCCGTGCGGTACCCGCACCCCGACCTGGAGGGGCCGCTGAAGGGGACGTACGGGGTCGTCGTCTTCCACGAGCAGATCATCGACATCGTCGACATCATGACCGGGTGCGGGCGGGGCGAGGCGGACCGGGTGCGGCGCGGGCTGTCCGACCCGGAGTCGCAGGGCCGGATCCGGTTCTGGTTCGCCCAGCACGCGGCGGCGAACGGATACAGCGCGGAAACGATTCAGCGGACCTGGGAGATCGTCGAGGCCTTCGGGTCGTACGGCTTCTGCAAGGCGCACGCGGTCGCCTTCGCCGTCCCCACGTACCAGTCGGCGTGGCTGAAGGCGCACCACCCGGCGGCCTTCTACGCCGGGCTGCTCACGCACGACCCCGGCATGTACCCCAAGCGGCTGCTGCTGGCGGACGCGCGGCGGCGCGGGGTGCCGATCCTGCCGCTGGACGTGAACGCGTCGGGGGTCGCACACAGGATCGAACTGGTGTCTGATAACCCCTCGGTGTGGGGTCTGCGGCTCGCCCTCTCCGACGTGCACGGCATCAGCGAGGCCGAGGCGGAACGGATCGCCCAGGGGCAGCCGTACTCCTCGCTGCTGGACTTCTGGGAACGAGGGCGGCCGAGCCGTCCGGTGGCCGGGCGGCTCGCCCAGGTCGGCGCGTTGGACGCCTTCGGTGCCAACCGGCGCGATCTGCAACTGCACCTGACCGAGCTGCACCGGGGCGCACGTGCCGGCCGAGGGGACCAGCTCCCCTTGTCCGGCGGGCGCAGGACGGCCTCGGTCGGGCTGCCGGACCTGTCCTCCGTGGAGAAGCTCAGCGCCGAGCTGGGAGTGCTGTCGATGGACGTCTCGCGCAATCTGATGGACGACCACCAGGAGTTCCTCAAGGAGCTGGGCGTGGTCAGCGCGCGACGGCTGCGCGAGGCGCGGCACGGCGAGACCGTGCTGGTCGCGGGGGCCAAGGCGGCCACCCAGACACCGCCGATCCGGTCCGGCAAGCGGGTCATCTTCACCACCCTGGACGACGGCACCGGCCTGGTCGACCTCGCCTTCTTCGACGACTCCCACGACACCTGCGCGCACACCGTCTTCCACTCCTGGCTGCTGCTGGTGCGCGGGGTGGTGCAGCGGCGCGGCCCACGCAGCCTCAGCGTGGTGGGCGCGGCCGCCTGGAACCTCGCCGAACTGGTCGAACTGCGGGACGGGGAGGGGCTCGACGCGGTGGCGGCGCGGCTGGCGGAGCCGGTCCCGGCGGGGGACGGTGGCGCGACCGGCGATCCGACCGGCGGCCGGCGAATCCAAATGCCGACGGGATACGAACTGCATCCGTGGGCCGATCTGCGACCGGCGGGTCAAGAGGCCTCACAGACAAGGAAGTTGTGGCACCAGAGTCCGGGGAGTGCGGGATGACCATCCTCTGCGTACGTTTCCACCTGCCGCCGACGCGGGAGGCGGCCCTGCCCGAACTGCTGGGCCTCCTGGAGGAGTTCACCCCGGTCGTCGAGGCGCTGCCACCGGACCGGGCCCTGGCCGATCTGCGGGGCGCCGAACGGTACTTCAAGCGGGACGCCGTCGAACTGGCCTCGGTGATCCGGGTCCGCGCCCTCGCCCTGCACGGCGTCGACTGTGCGATCGGCGCCGGACCCGGACCGATGCTGGCCCGCATGGCGCTGAAGGACGCCCGGCCGGGGGTGACCCGCTCGGTCCCCGGGGGCGAGGAGGCGGCCTTCCTCGCCGGCCGGCCCGTCGCCGCGCTCCCCGGCGTCGGCGCCGCGACCGCCCGCACCCTGTGCGAGTACGGCCTGGACACCCTGGGCCGGGTCGCCGCCGCACCCCTGTCCACGCTCCAGCGCCTGGTCGGCGCGAAAACGGGCCGCGAACTGCACGAGAAGGCGAACGGCGTGGACCGCGGCCGCGTGGTCCCGAACGGCGTCTCGCGCTCCCTCTCCACCGAACGCCCCTTCGACCGCGACGAGTTGGACCCCGACCGGCACCGCCGCGCCCTGCTCTCCGCTGCCGAGGAACTGGGCTCCCGGCTGCGCGCCCTCGACAAGGTCTGCCGCACCCTGACCCTGACCGTCCGCTACGCCGACCGCACCGCGACCACCCGCAGTCGCACCCTCGGTGAACCGACGGCCCACTCGGCGGCCCTCACCAGGGCGGCCTACGGCATGTACGAGGCCCTCGGTCTCCAGCGCGCCCGGGTCCGCTCCATGGCCCTGCGCGCCGAGGGCCTCGACCCCGCCGAGCAGGCCTCCCACCAGCTCACCTTCGACCCGGTCGACGACAAGCTCCGCCGCATCGAGGAGGCCGCGGACCGTGCCCGGGCCCGGTTCGGACCGCTGGCGGTGCTGCCGGGGACCCTGGCCGCATAGGTCAGTTGGCCCACGGCGGGGTGATACGGGTGCCGTCCGCCAGCGTCGCCTCCAGACCGACGGAGGTCGTGACCCAGGTGAGGGCGGTGTGGTCGGTGGGGTTCTCGACGGCGAAGGTCGCCCCGGGGGTGACGATCACGGTGTCGCCGGCGGTGATCCGCTGAGTGCTGTCGTCGAGCGTGATCAGGAGTTCGCCGATGAGCAGATGGAAGATCTCCTCGCGGTTGACGGTGTGTGCCGGCGCCTTCGTCCCCGCGGGGATCTCGCCGCGCCAGGCGCAGAGCTCCTTGGAGCCGCTGAGGGGAGTGGCGTACGAGACGAAACGGGCGCCGTGGATCTCATGGGTGACGGCTTCGGACGAGCGGACGACGGGCATGGGGCCTCCAGATCGACAGATGGTCAAGTAGGTTGACTATATGCCCCTATGGTCAAGCCGCTTGACCAATTCGTCAAGGGTGTTTCAATGCCTGGGTGCAGAACTCCGAAGCCCTCGCCCTGTCCGCCGCCCTGCTCGCCGCCGCCGGTGACCTGACCCAGCGCATCAATGACGGGGTCGTCGCCCGGGGCTTCGAGGCACGGCCCGCCTGGGGGTTCGCGTTCACGCGGCTCGCGCCGGACGGGGCCACGGTCACGGAACTGGCCGCCCACCTCGGGGTGACCAAGCAGGCCGCGAGCCAGCTGGTCGACGAGATCGTGCGCAAGGGGTACGCCGAGCGGCGGCCGCATCCCGGGGACGCGCGGGCCCGGCTCGTGGTGCTGACCGAGCGGGGGTGGGCCTGCACCCGGGCGGCGGAGGAGGCCGCCGCCGAGGCCGTGAAGGCGTGGGTCGATGTACTCGGTGAGGGTGAAGTGCGCGCGTTGCGCGAGCGATTGGGGCGGATCGCTCCCTATGGTCCCATCAGGCCCGCCTGGTGATGGTTCATCAGCGAACGCGTACGCAGCGGTTAGCACTGGAAGTTTTTACTGACGCGTAACTTCACAAGTGCACTACTCGTCCGTAACTTTCGAATTGAACAGCATCCTCGTGATCCGGGTCACAGGGCGTACGGCCCTCGCAACTCCCCTGAGCCGCAAGGAGATCACCCGATGCTGCCCTGGAACAGACTGCTCAGACCCCTCGCCGCCCTGCTGCTGACCGCCGCGGTCGCCCTCGTCCCCGCTGCCGCCGCCCAGGCGGCCGACGCCCCGAGCAGCGGCTGGAACGACTACTCCTGCAAGCCCTCCGCCGCCCACCCCCGCCCCGTCGTCCTCGTGCACGGCACCTTCGCCAACTCCGTCGACAACTGGCTGGCCCTCGCCCCCTACCTGGAGAACCGCGACTACTGCGTCTTCTCCTTCGACTACGGCCAGCTCCCCGGTGTGCCCCTCGTCCACGGCCTCGGCCCCATCGACAAGTCGGCGGAGCAGCTGAAGACCTTCGCCGACAAGGTGCTCGCCGCCACCGGCGCCGCCGAGACCGACCTCGTCGGCCACTCCCAGGGCGGTCTGATGCCCCGCTACTACCTCAAGTTCCTCGGCGGAGCCGCCAAGGTGAACGCCCTCGTCGGCATCGCCCCCGACAACCACGGCACCACCCTGTCCGGCCTCACCAACCTGCTGCCGTACTTCCCGGGTGTCGGGGACTTCCTCACCACCAACACCCCCGCCCTCGCCGACCAGGTCGTCGGCTCCGCCTTCCTCACCAAGCTCAACGCGGGCGGCGACACCGTCCCCGGCGTCAGGTACACCGTCCTCGCCACCAAGTACGACGAGGTCGTCACGCCGTACCGGAGCCAGTTCCTCAGTGGGGACGGCGTCCACAACGTCCTGCTCCAGGACCTGTGCCCGCTCGACCTCTCCGAGCACGTGGCCATCGGTCTCTTCGACCGGATCGCCTTCCACGAGGTCGCCAACGCCCTCGACCCGGCCCGTGCCACCGCCACCACCTGCGCCTCGGCGCTGAGCTAAGCGCCGCCGGGGCCTGTCCGGCCTGAGCCGCCGGTCAGGCCCCGGAGATCTTCCGGTCAACGGCCGTGCCGTGCACCGCCGTTCGCCGCGCGCCGGCGCACCGAGCCGAACAGGAGCGCCGCGCCGGCCGCGAGCGTGGCGGCGCCTCCCACCGCGAGGTACGAGGTGCCGCTGTCGCCGCCGGTCGCGGCGAGACGCTCCGAACTGCCCGCCGCCTGCACGTCGTTGGCAGGGACGTTCTTGGTCGCGGCGGCCACGGGTTCCGCCGAGGTGCCGGCGTCGTCGTCACCGTGCCCGTGGTGCTCGACCGTCGACCTGTCGGTGCCCTCCTCGATCTGCTCCTCGGAGGGCGCGGAGGCGCTCGGAGCCGGGGTCGCGCTGCCGGCCGAACCACCGGAGGCACCGCCCCCGAACGTCACGTCCGAGCAGGAGTAGAAGGCCTCCGGGCTGTCCGAGCGCTGCCAGACGGCGTACAGGAGCTGCCTGCCGGAGCGCTCGGGGAGCGTGCCGGAGAACGTGTAGAAGCCCCCAGATGCGACCGGGTCGGTGGCCGTCGCGACCGGGTTCGACAGGTCCAGGTCGTCCCAGCCCAGCGGCTGCGCCGGGTCGTAGCCCTGCTTGGTCAGGTACACCTTGAAGGTGCCCTTGTGCGGGGCGGTCACGCGGTACTTGAAGGTGTACGACCCGCTGCTCACGCTCGTCGCCGGCCAGTCGGCGCGGGCCAGGTCGAGCCCCTTGAACTCGTCGTTGTCCGCGCTGCACAGCCTGCCGTCCGGGATGAGCTCCTGGTGCCGTCCGTTCGCGTCGCCGATGCGGATGCCGTTCCAGTCGTAGAGTGCCTGGGTACCCCCGGCCGCGACCGCCGCCCTGCACGCGTCGGACCTCGGGCTCTCCGGGCCCTCCGCGTAGCACTGCGAGACCCGGCTGACCGGGTCGCCCATCGAGCCGTGCGCGGACGCGGGCGCCGCGGCCAGCGCGGTCAGGGCGAACGGGGCGAGGCCGGCGGCGACGGCTGCGGCCTTGCGGCGTGCGGGCATGGGGGATCTCCTCGGAACCGGTACTGATGCGTGCCGGATCAAAGAAACCCTGAAATCCCCGGCCTGTGACGGCCCGTGGCGATCTTTATGGCCCTCTTAAGGGAGTGCTGAGACGGAGATCAGGTAGATAGCGTGCGCGCATGACGAACGACGAGATCCGGCGCGCCGAGGCGGCCGACGTACCGGCCGTGAAGGCCGTGACCGACGCGGCGTACGAGCACTACATCGAACGCATCGGGCAGGTGCCGCAGCCCATGCGGCGGGACCACGCGGCGAACGTGGCCGCGGGGCGGGTGTACGTGACGGGCGACCCGGTGACCGGGCTCGTGGTGGTCGAGGAGCACCCGGACCATCTGTACCTCGACAACATCGCCGTCCGGCCCGACGCCCAGGGGCAGGGCGTGGGCGGACGGCTGCTGCGGTTCGTCGAGGCGCACGCGCGTGCGCGGGGACTGCCCGAGGTCAGGCTCTACACCAACGCGCTGATGTGGGAGAACCAGAAGATCTATCCGAAGTTCGGTTACGAGGTCGTGGAACGGCGAGTGGACGGGCCCTACGACCGCGTCCACTACCGCAAGCGACTGGTCTGACACGGGGCACGCCTGCCGCCGTCAGCCGTCCGGCCACCAGGTCCGCGCGATGTCCTTGCGGACCTCGGGTCGTCCCGCGGGGCGCTCATCGGCCTCTTCGGGGAGTCGGCGGGCGTCAGTCCTCTTCAGGGGCTTCTGCACGGTCGTGCGGCGCATGGCTGCCTCCTTCAGTGCCTACCGAGTTCCGCGTTCTCACGGAGGTAGACCCTTTGGGGGAGAGTTGCTCATCGGTCCGTGGTCTGTCAGTGGCGGTTGTCACGAATCGACTGTCAGTGGCGGGTGTCACTCTTGGGGGCATGACGCAGAACAGTGGTGGTGGGGGCGTGGGCGGCGTCGACTGGGACGCCGAGGCGGCCTCCTTCGACGAGGAGCCGGATCACGGACTGCGCGACCCCGAGGTGCGCGGGGCCTGGGCCGAGCGGCTGCGGGGGTGGCTGCCGGGCAGAGCGTCCGACGTCCTCGATCTCGGCTGCGGGACCGGCAGCCTGTCGCTCCTCGCTGCCGAGCAGGGGCACCGGGTGACCGGCGTGGATCTTTCTCCGGCCATGGTGGAGCGCGCTCGGGCCAAGCTCGCTGGGCGTGACGCGGTGTTCCTGGTCGGTGACGCCGCGCATCCGCCCGTTGGGGAGCAGCGGTTCGACGTCGTGCTCGTGCGGCATGTGCTGTGGGCGCTGCCGGATCCCGGGCGGGTGCTGCGGCGGTGGTGGGGGTTGTTGCGGCCGGGTGGGCGGCTGGTGCTGGTGGAGGGGGTGTGGGGGGCGTTCGGGATATCCGCCGAGGCCGTCAGCGGGTTGGCTGAGCCGCTCGGGGGGCGTGTGCGGGTGGAGCGGCTCTCGGAGGATTCCCTGTTGTGGGGGAAGGACGTGGATGACGAGCGGTACGCGGTGGTGGTGCGGGGCGACTAGAGGGGTGGGAAGCAGTGTTGTGTGTCGGGTGCGGGCCGTCCGTGGTTTGTCGCGCCGTTCCCCGCGCCCCCAGGCCGGGCAAGTCGCTCCAAGTCGTTCAGAGCTGTCATTGCCGCTGAGGCTGCCTCCGGGTCCCGCTCCCTCAATCCGCTCTCCTCGAACTCGTCCTCGTCCAGGCGGAGCACGTCCTTGCCGTCCGCCGAGACCCACAGGTCGAGGTCCAGGTCCTCCACGACCAGCTCGGCGCCGTCCAGTGCCGCCGGGCGGGTGATGTCGCAGTACCAGCCCTTCAGGGTGCCGTCGGCCGTGCGGACCTCCTTCACGGAGTACCAGCGGTCCCGCCAGTAGTGCTCGGTGAACACGTCGCCCGGCTCGAAGCGGACGAAGCCGAAGTCGCGGACGCCGTCTCCGGCCCAGGGAGCGCGGACCGTGACCCGGGTGCCGTCGTCGCTGAGCAGGTCGGCCGCGTAACGGATCTTCGTGCGGCCCCCCTTGAGCAGGACGACGTCCACTCGCTGCGGGGACTCAGGTGAGTTCGCGGACATGACGTACCTCCGTGGCGCAGATCTCGTATCCGAACCACTTGTTGATCGCGAGCATGGGTTCGTTGCCGGCGTCGTTGCCGGTGAGGGCCTCCGTGCAGCCGGCGGCGCGGGCGCGGTGCAGGGAGGCGTTCTTGGCGAGCTTGGCGAGGCCGCGGCCGCGGAAGGCGCGGGCGGTGCCGGTCATGGCGGTGGCGTAGCGGCCGGCGCCGTCGGTGTGGGCGGCGCTGAAGGCGGCCGGACGGCCGTCGACGAGGGCGATCGTGGTCAGGGCATGGTCCAGGAGGGGGTGCTTCCAGTTCTCCTCGATCCACACCTCGTAGTCCGTGAACTCGGCGCCCACGTCACTCGGTTCGTCCATCGTGGTCTCCGCGTCCAGCTCGAAGAAGGGCCGCGGGTCGTCGGCGAAGTCCGCTGCGGTGCGCAGTTCGACGCCCGCCGGCAAGGGCTGGAGCGGTGGCAGCGTGCCGTTCACCAGGTCCAGACGCAGGAAGTGCGCCGAGCGGCTGGGCCGGTAGCCGCGCCGCTCGGCGAACACCCGGTTCGGCGGCTCGTCCAGGACCCAGGAGAACAGCTTGGTCGCCCCGTGCGCCGCCAGGTGCTCCTCGGCGGTGCGGACGAGGAGGGCGCCGGCCCCGCGCCGCGTGCGGTCCGGGCGTACGTAGATGTTCAGATAGCCCTGGCCCGGTTCGGGGCTGTCGTGGGCGAGGCCGAGCTGGGCCGTGCCGATCACCTCGCCGTCCTCCTCGGCGACCAGGCAGCGGTAGTGCGCGTCCGGGTGGGTGTGGACCAGGCGGTGCAGGACTCCGGCCGCGGTCCACAGCATGAACGGGACGGCCAGATGGCGGACGTGGGCGAAGCTCTCGGCGTCGGCCGGGTCCTGGGGGCGCAGCTCGCGCACGATCACGGTCATGAAGGCGCACGTTACGGGGGAGGCCCGCCCGGGTGCCTCTCATTTTCCGACGGTGCGGGACAATCGCCTCGTGACCTTGAGGATCCACATCGACGACAGCGCGCCGCCGTACGAGCAGGTGCGGGTGCAGATCTCCGAGCAGGCGCGGGCGGGGGTGCTGCCGGTGGGGTACCGGCTGCCGACCGTGCGGGGGCTCGCCGAGTCGCTCGGACTCGCCGCGAACACCGTCGCCAAGGCGTACCGGGCGCTGGAGAGCGACGGGGTGATCGAGACGCGGGGGCGCAACGGCACGTTCGTGGCCGCCGCCGGCTCGGCCGCTGAGCGGGAGGCGGCGTCGGCTGCTCAGACCTATGTGGAGCGGGCCCGGCGGCTGGGGCTGACGGAGGACGACGCGCTGGCGGCCGTACGGGACGCGCTGCGGGCGGCCTACGGCCGGGGCTGACACAGGGACGTGAACGTCTTCGCGTTCCGTACGGCGGCGCCGTTCGGGTCGTTGTTGAAGTACACGTACACGTCCTCGCTCCCGGCCCAGGTCTCCCCGATCCGCGCGGCCCAGGTCTCCAGGGACCGCCTGCCGTAGCTCGGCCACGCCCGGGCCCGGCCCTCATGGAAGCGGACGTAGCCCCAGTCCGTCGTCCGCCACAGCGGGGTCACCGGACGGGCCCGGACGTCGGCCCAGCACAGGGCCGCGCCGCGGGTCTCCAGCACCTTGCGGGTCTCGGGCGTCCACCAGGACGAGTGCCGGGGTTCGACCGCGACCCGGACCGAGGTGGGGAAACAGGCCAGGCAGGCGTCCAGCAGTTCCGTGTCGGCCCGCAGGGTCGGGGGCAGTTGCAGCAGCACCGGGCCCAGCCGGTCGCCCAGCCCCTCCGCGTGGCTCATCAGGCGGTGCACCGGTTCCTCCGGGTCCTTCAGCCGCTTGATGTGGGTCAGGTACCGGCTCGCCTTCACCGCCACCACGAAGTCCCCCGGGACCCGCTCCCGCCACGCCTCGAAGGTCTCCCGGGAGGGCAGCCGGTAGAACGCGTTGTTGATCTCGACCGTCGGGAAGTGCCCCGCGTACTCCTCCAGCCAGCGCCGCACGGGGACGCCGTCGGGGTAGAGGACGCCCCGCCAGTCCTTGTACTGCCACCCCGACGTGCCGACGAACAGGGTCATACACCCATCAAAGCACTACAGGTACAGCCCCGCGTCCGCCCCGGGCCGCGGCTCCGGCACCGCCGTCGGTGACGTCCCCCGGCGCAGCGCGTACAGCTCCGCCAGGGTCGCCCCCTCGCGGCCCACGCCCTCCTCGGTGCCGAGCCAGCCCACCGCCTCCCGGCGGGTCAGCGGACCCACCTCGATGCGGGCCAGACAGCGGCCGGGGCGGACCACGGCGGGGTGCAGGCGCTCCAGGTCCTCGTTGGTCGTGACGCCGACCAGGACGTTGCGTCCCTGGCCCAGCAGGCCGTCGGTCAGGTTCAGCAGGCGCGACAGGGCCTGGCCCGCCGTGTGCTTCGCCTCGCCGCGGATCAGCTCGTCGCAGTCCTCCAGGAGCAGCAGCCGCCAGCGGCCCTTGCCCGTCGCGTCCTCCTCGCCGATCGCGATGTCCATCAGATAGCCGACGTCGCTGAACAGCCGCTCGGGGTCCAGGACGCAGTCGACCTGGCACCAGTCCCGCCACGAGCGGGCCAGCGTGCGCAGGGCGGAGGTCTTGCCGGTGCCCGGCGGGCCGTGCAGCAGGAGCAGACGGCCCGCGATGTCCTGCGGTGTCGTCTTCATCAGGCGGTCCATCGCGTCCGCGACCGGTGCCGTGTAGTTCTCCCGCACCTCGTCCCAGGTGCCCGCGGAGATCTGCCGGGTGGTGCGGTGCGGTCCGCGCCGGGGGGAGACGTACCAGAAGCCCATCGTCACGTTCTCCGGCTGCGGTTCCGGCTCGTCCGCCGCGCCGTCGGTGGCCTGGTCGAGGACCTTCTTGGCCAGCTCCGCGTCGGTCGCCGTGACGGTGACGTCCGCGCCGCGGTTCCAGCGGGAGACCAGCAGCGTCCAGCCGTCGCCCTCGGCGAGGGTCGCGCTGCGGTCGTCGTCGCGGGCGACGCGCAGCACCCGCGCACCCGCCGGCAGGAGCGTGGCCCCGGAGCGGACCCGGTCGATGTTGGCCGCGTGGGAGTACGGCTGCTCGCCCGTCGCGAAGCGGCCGAGGAACAGCGCGTCGACGACGTCGGACGGCGAGTCGCTGTCGTCGACGTTGAGCCGGATCGGCAGAGCGTCGTGTGGGTTCGCAGACATGCCGCCCATGATCCGGCACGGACCCCCCGTACGCACCCGGTTTCCGTGGTGCGCCGCTTGTGTCGCGACTGTCCCGCCCTTCCGCTCTGTCCTCTACGTCCTGTTACAGAGCTGTGCATCTCCGGCATCTGCCCGCACAGCCGTGTTCGCGGATACCGTTGCCCCCGATGGGACGTCATGGGTGGTATTCGGGGGCACGGCGGTGGCGGCTCACCGCTCTGCTCGGGGTGGGTGTGGCCGCTCTCGCACTGATCGTGACCCTCCTCAACACGCTTGCGGGCAGCGGCGCGGGCACCGACGGCACCTCACGCAACGGCGACCGGGTCCACGGCACCCCGACGAGCACCCCGGACGCGGACACCCCGGAGGTCGGCTGGGGCTTCACCCACACCCAGCACAGCGCCGACGAGGGCAGCGCGGCGGCCACCGACCGGGTCCGGCAACGGATCGAGGACGCGGGCGGACTCCCGCAGAACCAGCACATCATGGGCTGGGGCGCCGACAACCCCGAGCCGGTCGAGGGGCGTTACGACTTCGAGGACCTGGACCGGCGCGTCGACTTCATGCGCGCCTCCGGCTCCACTCCGGTCATCACCCTGTGCTGCGCGCCGGACTGGATGAAGGGCGGCGAGGCGGGCGTCGGCAACACCGACTGGAGCAAGGCCGCGCTGGAGACCGCGCCGGATCCCGCGCACTTCGAGGACTACGCCGCCCTCGCCGCGACCGTCGCCAAGCGCTACCCGGACGTACGCCACTTCATCGTCTGGAACGAGTTCAAGGGCTTCTGGAACGACGCGGGGGCCCGCTGGGACTACGAGGGGTACACCCGGCTCTACAACCTGGTCTACCGGGCGCTGAAGAAGGTCGACCCCAAGATCATGGTGGGTGGCCCCTACCTCGTGATGGACAGTGTCGACCCGCGCTCCGTGGACGCCTCCGCGACCTTCAAGGGCGCCTGGGGCGCGATGGACCAGCGCGTCCTCGACGCCTTCGACTACTGGAACAAGAACAAGGCCGGCGCCGACTTCGTCGTCGTGGACGGCTCCAGCTACACCAACGACGACGAACTGCTGCCCGACGAGTTCGCCGCCACCGACAAGTTCACCGCGGTGAGCACCTGGGTGCGGCAGCGGACCGGGAACCTGCCGCTGTGGTGGGCCGAGTACTACGTCGAGCCCGCCGACAGCCGGGACGAACGCGAGGGCTGGTCCGAGAACCGCCGGGTCGCGGTGCAGGCCGCCGGAATGATCGCGCTGGCCAAGGGCGGCACCACGTCCGCGTTCTACTGGAACCCGGAGAACGAGAAGGGCACGGACTGCGCGGGCTGTCTCTGGACGCCGACCAGCGGCAGCGGCGGCGGCCGGAAGCTGCCGATGTTCGACCTCGTGAGCCGGTTCAGCAAGGCCTTCCCACCGGGGAGCGCGTACGAGAACGTCTCCGTGGCCGCCGACGACGTGCCCAACGTCCGGGTCCTCGCCACCGACAGCACGGTCCTGGTGGTCAACACCCTGGACCGGAAGATCAGCGCGAAGGTCGACGGCAAGCGGTTCGACATGCAGGCCTACGAGGTCAAGTGGCTCACCCGCTGAGCCACTCGACCCCGTCGCACCTCACTTCATCGTCAGGAACCGCTGCACCAAGGCCGCCAGGAACACCGCCAGCAGGGGCAGTGAGAACCAGAAACTGCTCTGCAGCCAGCGCAGTTGACGCACACTCGGCCGCACCGCGACCCGCACCACCTCACGGGCCGACAGCAGCAGGATCAGCGCCACCGCGGCCAGCGCCCCCACCACCGACCAGGGCGTCCAGGTCACCTGAGGCCCGATCGGCCCCGGATCGGCCTTCGGGACCTTCCCGGCGGGCTGCTCCCGCAGGGCGTACATGGTCACGTCGTCATTGGTGAGAACCCGCTTGAGCTCCTTGCGGCTGTCGAGGTTGTCGAGCAGCCTCGGCTCCCACGTCCGCGAATAGCCCACGTCGAGGCGCAGATACGTGACCTGGCTGACGTTGACCATCAGATACGAGTTCGGGCCCGCGTCCCTGAGCGCCTTGACCAGGCTCGACACCAGCACCGGGTCGGCCGGTGCGAGGGTGGGCACGTACGACACCTTCTCCATGTCCTTCGCGCCCCACGGCATCGCCGGAGTCACGTTGTCCACAGTGTCGTTGGACAGCCACAGCACCCGGACCGAGGGATCGTCGTGGGCGTAGACGTAGTCCATGGCGGCGACCTCGCCGGGCTGGATCCGCTCGAACGGCTCGTTGCCCCAACGGGCCACCAGGAAGCCGCCGATGAGCAGCAGACCCGCCATCAGCGCGGCCACCGGGGCCAGCGAGACCCGGTCCTTCTCGCGCTCCTTCGCGGTGACGCCGGTACGCGGGAAGAGCGCCAGCGCGGCGAGCAGCCCGGCACCTGGCAGGGCGAACATGAAGACCCGCAGGGCCATCTCGCCGCCGTACGACTGCATGCCGAAGCCGAGGAACGGCACGAAGGTCAGGACGAGCAGCGCCGCTTCCCGGTACTTGTGCTCACGCCGGCGCCACCAGCCGTAGCAGGCCAGCGCCATGACCCCGCCGGCCAGCAGCACGCGCACGTACAGGACCAGCTTGTGGGTCGAGCTGCCGCCCTCGATACGGCCGGAGACCGAGGAGGAGACGTTGCCGCCGACGCCCCCGACCCCGCCGAACAGGTCGTCGAAGTGGCCCGACCAGTACGGCTCCGCCATCCAGCCGATCCAGGCGGTCACCATGACGGCGAACAGCACGGGCAGGCCCCGCAGTTCGCTGCGGCCGATCAGCACGAGCACCGTCAGCACGCCGAGCATCACGAACGGGGTGAGCTGGTGGGCGGGCACGCTCGCCGCGAACAGACCGATCACCACCGCGAGCAGCACGGCCCGCTGGCGGCGGTCCGTCGGTTCGACCTCCGCCTCACCGGGCCGTCGCTTCGTCCAGATCACGCGCGGGGCGCGGAACCAGACGAGCAGGACCGCCACGAACACCAGGTACAGCAGATAGGTGAAGCCCTGCGGGGAGAAGTAGTCCTGGCCGACCCAGCCGCTGAGCACGAAGATCCAGATGCCGGTCCACTTGGCCCGCCAGCTCGCCCGCATGTGCCGCACGAGCAGGAACATCGGTGCCAGGTAGGCCAGTTGGATCGCCGTCGGCCACCAGCGGATGACCTCGGTGAAGTCCGTGACCCCGCACGCCTGCGCCACGAACGCGGCCACCGCGAAGAAGCCCGGCCAGCTCCAGCGGGCGTCCAGGTCGGGCACCGCGGAGCCGGTCCGGTCGATGTGGTCGATGAACCCGAGGTGCTGCCAGGCCGTCGCGAACCGCGGTTCGGCCTCGATCACCGCGGGCAGCGCGTGCAGCGAGACCACCGTCGCCACCAGCGTGAGCAGCAGCAGCGCCTTGTGCTCGCGGCCCAGCCAGAGCAGCGAGGCGAAGACCACGACCAGCAGCGCCGCGCCGGCCAGCGTCGGCAGCGGCAGGACCGAGATCAGTCCCAGACCGCCCATCCGGTCCAGGTCGGCCTCGTCCAGACCGAGCGCCGGCACCCAGTACAGCAGCAGCGCGACGGCCAGCAGGCAGCCGAGGAACACCCCGAGCCGGCTGGGCCGCAACCGCTCCCGCAGGGAGAGGGACCGCGGCGGCTCCGCGGGCCGCGGCGCCTCCTCCGGCACGGGGAGCTCTTCCGGGGGGCCGGTCTCCTTGCCCGCGTCGAAGGCCACCTCGAACGGCGCGTCCACCTCCGTCTCGGACGGCCCCACCGAGGACTCGGAACCGGGCTCGCGCTGTTCCGTCGGCAGTCCCACGTCGGGCGGCTTCCGCAGCGCCCACGTCGGCCGGTCGCGTGTCAGGCCGGGCACGGGCGTGCCCGTGGGCGGGGTGCCGGGCCCCGGGCGTACGTCCGGACGGCGTTCCTGGTGGTCGAAGTCGACGTGGATGCCCAGCGCGAGGGTGTCCTGGTCGAGCGCCCAGCCGGGGCGGCGGGCGCGGCCCGCGGCCGGCACCTCCCGCGCCCCCAGGTCGGCGAGGTCGCCGTCCGGGGCGGCGGCCGCGGGCACCTCGGCGGCCGGGGCGTGCCGGACCGTCCGGTACAGCCGGGGCGCGGCGATCGCGACGATCACCGCGAGCGAGGAGATCTCGGCGACGCCCGCTCCGGTCAGCCCCATCCGGGGCAGGAGCAACAGCGTCAGACCGAGCACCATGGCACACAACAGGCCCTGCAACCAGGCGAGTCCGGAGGTGCGGCTCTGTGCGCGCAGCACCGCGAAGTACGTCTCCATGACGACCCGGAGCACCGCGCCGACCGCGAACCAGCGCAACAGCGGGGTGGCCGCGTCCGCGTACCCCGCCCCGAACACGCCGAGGATCCAGGGCGCCCCGAAGAACAGGACCCCGGCCACCGGCAGCATGATCCGCGCCATCCGCCTGAGCGCGGCACGGGTGTTGGCGGCCAGCCGGCCCGGGTCGTGCGAGCCCTCGACGGTCAGGGAGGCGCCCATGTTGATGGCGAGCAGGTTGCAGGTGCCGCCGATCGTCGTGGTGATGTAGAAGTACGCGTTGTCCTGGGAGCTGACCTGGGAGGCCACGATCACCGGGACCAGATAGACCACGGCGAGCGAGAACAGCGAGCCGGTGTAGTCGCCCGCCAGGAACCGCCCGATCTCCCTGAGGGACGGCGGCTCGGCCTGGTCCTCGGTCGCCTGCACATGGCGCGGCGCCAGGCGCCGGAACACCAGCCAGCCGAGCGGCAGCACCGAGACGGCGATCGCGGCGACCCACGACACGAAGACACCGGCCGTCGGGATCGCCACCGCGAACGCGACCAGGAGTCCCAGCTTGACCGCGGAGAACACGGTGTTGCCGACCGGCACCCACAGCGCGCTGCGCAGTCCGGTCAGCACGCCGTCCTGGAGGGTGAGCACGTTCCAGGCGACGACGGCGGCGATGAAGCCGAGGCCGTTCACCGGCCCGTGCAGGAACCGGTACGACGGCCCCCACACGTCCAGGGTGAGCAGGAAGACCCCGGCGGCGATCGCCACGAGCACCGAACTGCCCGCGTACGTACGGGCGATGAGGCGCCCGGTGGCCCGGCCCGCGACCGGTATGAAGCGGGCCAGCGCCCCGGTCAGGGTCACCGCGGTCAGACCCGCGAGGAGCTTCATCGCGGCGATCGCGGCGGAGCCCTGGCCTACTGCCGACTCGGAGTAGTAGCGGGCGGCCGCCAGCCAGAAGCCGAGGCCGAGCACCGCGGAGATCCCGGTGTTGAGCATCAGCGCGTAGGCGTTGCGGAAGAGCTGACTGCCGCCGCTTCCGCCCCCGCCTCTGCCGAGGCCGGGCAGCCGAAGTCGGCGCCCCGACTGCTCGGGCGCCTTCGCCGCGGTCGACTCGGGCTCGGTCGTGGTCGTCGTGTCAGACACGGGAACGGGAGACCTTCCGGCGGACCTGTCGTGCTCTTCGGACCAACGCGTACCCCTTGGTGAGGGCACGGTCCCTGGCGAAGGCCCTGGTGATCGCACGGCCCTGGACGAGCCGCTCGAACTCCTCGGCCGTGGTGGCACGGCGCACGGTCAGCCGCGTCAGCGCGTACGGCCCCTGGCGGCGCCGTGCGAGCGCGTTGTTCACGGCGAGCGCCTGGCCGTAGCCCGTCTCGCGCACCGCCTCGCGCACCCGGCGGCTGGAGTAGCCGTACGGGTAGGCGAGCGAGACCGGCGCGGTGCCGACCTCGTCGGTGACGATCTCCCTGGAGTGGATCAGCTCGTGCCGCAGCGCGGTGTCGTCGAGCTGGTCGAGCTGGGGGTGCGTGTGGGTGTGACCGCCGATCTCGACGTCCGCCGCGGCGAGTTCGCGGACCTGGTCCCAGTCCAGCATGGTGTCCAGGCCACCGCCGGTGTCGTGGGCGCCGCGGATCCAGCCGGTGGAGACGAACACCGTGGCCGGGAAGCCGTGCTTGACCAGTACGGGCAGGGCGTGCCGGTGGACGCCCTCGTAGCCGTCGTCGAAGGTGATCAGCAGGGGCCGCGCGGGCAGGGGCCGACCGGTGCGCCAACGGGCCGCGAGATCCGCCGTCCTGATCGGGGTGAGCCCCAACTCGGCGACCAGCTGCATCTGTTGGGCGAAGGCCGCCGGAGACACCGACAGGGTGCGGGTCGCGTCGTTCGGGTCGGTGGCGACCGAGTGGTACATGAGGATGGGTACGGGCGGCTCAGCCATCTCTGTCACCCTCGATCTCCACGACCCCGAACGTGGTTCCCGCCCGCCGCGCCCGGACGCTGCCGACCACGTACCCGCCGGCCGCCGTGAGCACCCCGGCGACGATCGCGCCCGCCCGGCCCGCCCCGCCCGGCCGGGCCAGCGCGGCGTCCCGCAGCCCGCGCACCACCCCGGCCGGCAGCACCCGGGTGGCGTACCGGCGCTCCGACTCAAGTCCTCTGCCGGCGCCCACACTTCGGGCCACCAGCGCCTTGGACAGGCCCTCCGCCCAGGCGCGTGTGCGGAAGTACCCGAAGTGCTCGCGCGCCTCGGGCACCCGGTGGTGGATCACCGCCCGGTCGTCGATCAGCAGGACCGCGTCCGGTCGGGCCCGGCTCAGCCGGATGCACAGCTCCGTCTCCTCGCAGCCCAGCGGGCGCTTGTCGCCGTCCCGCCCGATGCCGGTGGCGAAGCCGCCCGCCGCGTCGAAGGCGCTGCGGCGGAAGGAGGCGTTGCCGCCCAGGACGTTGCGGACCCGGACCAGTCCGGACGGGATGCCCCGGTAGGTGCAGCCCACCACCCAGTCGAACTCCTCCGGGAACCAGTCGGGCCGGCGCCCCGACGCCCAGATCGGCACCGTACGGCCGCCGACCGCCATGACCTTCGGATCGGTGTAGGCCCCGGCGAAGTGCCGCAGCCAGTCGCGTTCGGCGACGGCGTCGTCGTCCAGGAAGGCGATCACCTCACCGCGCGCGGCCGCGATCCCCGTGTTGCGGCCCGCGGACAGGCCCCGGGGGCCCGCGTTGGCGAACACGCGGACCTCCGGAACCTCCTTGTACTCCTTGCCCAGCCGGTCGAGGAGCGCCGGATTGTGGTCGACGACCAGCAGCGTCTCCAGGGCCGGGTACGCCTGCGTCCGCACCGAGGCGACCGCCGCGAGGATGTCCTCCCAGCGGTCCTCGGTGTACACGCAGATCACGACGGAGACGCCGGGACCGCTCAAGACACCTCACCCCGGCGCGCGTCGAGCATCGGCGACCGGTGGGCGCGGCGGCGCAGCGCACGCCGGTTGGACCGCTCCCCGAGGATCACCTTGAGCACCCGGAACCCGTCCCGCACGGCCCGCAGATTGCTCGCGCCGTGGATGCGCAGGTACTCGTGGCTCGGTATCTCCTGGACCTTCAGCCCCGCCTTGACGACCCGGATGTTCATCAGGGTCTCCACCTCGAAGCCCGTGCAGTCGAGGTCGATCTTGTCGAGGCAGTGCCGCCAGAAGGCGTTGTACCCGTAGCAGAGATCCGTGTAGCGGGCGCCGAACTTGCGGTTGACGATGGTGCACAGTGCCCAGTTGCCGAGCTTGCGGATGAAGGTCATGTCGTCGGTGCCGCCGCCGTTGGCGAAGCGGGACCCCTTGGCGAAGTCCGCGCCCGAGACCAGGGCGGAGACGTAGGAGACGATCTCGTTGCCGTCGGCCGAGCCGTCCGCGTCGATCATGACGACGATGTCACCGGTGCAGGCCTCGAACCCGGTGATCAGGGCGTCCCCCTTGCCCTTGCCGTGCTGCTTCACCACCTTCACCTCGGGCCACAGCTCGCGGGCCACCGCGACGGTGTCGTCCGTGGAGTTGCCGTCCACCAGGATCACTTCGTGGATCCAGTCCGGAAGGGTCTTGAAGACGTACGGAAGGTTCTCCGCCTCGTTCATGGCGGGTATGACCACACTCACCGGTGGCGCTATGGCCAGGTGAGTGGAGATCGGCCGGTACTGGCCGGCTGTCGGCACATCCTGGCCCGCAGCCGCCGGGTGCAGAACTGAACTCATGAGTCTGGTTCCCTCTCGTCCGGTGGACCGCCCGCCCCTGGGCGGTCCGGTTTGTCGCTCCGGTTCGAAAGGGGGGTTCTCACTCACGGCATGCCGGAGGGAATCTCCGTACGTGCCGGGTGAGCTGGCATAGCTGGCCGACCGCCGTCGTGCTGTGCTTGTCCCAACAGGACGACAGCCGGTCGTGCGGCACGTCTCGGTCACAAGTGCGGTCACCGAGCACGGCACCCCCCTACCGCGTCCCGCGCCCCCCGTCGCGGTCCTTGAGCCCTCCCCTAGAGCCGCTCGATGACGGGACGGTGCGGGTGAGATGTATGACGGTATTGACGATTGAACCCATATGGCAAGGCCTGGAACGTCGCCTCACGTTTTTGTTGTTTTGACCGTCGTGGTCACGCCGGAGCGGATCTTTCCCACCTTCTTCAGCAACCTGTCGGCGGGTTCGAACAGCTCCGGTCGCGCCACCACGGCGTTGCGCAGTGCCCGCACCGGGACCCGGCGGGCGCGGTGTCCGACCGCGACCGGGTGCCTGCGGGTCACCCACCCCTCCGACACGGTCAGTTCCCGTGTCTTCAGGGAGTCCTTGTACTCCTTCTGCCCCCGGCCCAGATCGAGGTACGCGACACCGTCGGCGGCGGCCGCCTCGGCCATGCGCAGATGCAGGATCAGGCCCGGGGAGTACTTCGCGTACTCCGGGTCGTACGCCGGGAACCAGCAGGCGAGGACGCGTTCGGTGCGCAGCCCGAAGTGGGCGGCGACCGGCTTCCCGTCGGCGTACAGCACCGAGAGGATCCCGGCGAACGGCTCCGGCCGGGTGTGGAACAGCTGCTCCACCAGCCGGGTGATCCACGCGTGCGCGAAGCGGTCGCTGCGGCCGGTCCTGCGGTACTGGGCGGACTTCCAGTCCATCAGGGTGCGCAGGGCCGCCGGATCCCGTTCGTCGTGGACGTAGCGCACCGCACGCGCCGAGCGGAGCAGTCTGCGCTCCTTGGCGAGGGTGGTACGGGTGAACTTCGGCGAACGCTCCCGCAGCCCCGCCAGATAGGCGTCGTATCCCTGGTCGATGTCCATGACCGGGGAGGGGAAGCTGCCGGTGGCCCGCGCCTCGAACGGCCCCTGGCCCTCCACCAGATGGTCGAACTCCCACACGGCCAGGCCGCAGGCGCGCAGCAACTCCCGTGCGTCCCAGGTGAATCCGGGCCGGTGCACCAGCCCCTGGGCGTCCGAGACGCCGAGGCCGACGGCCCGGCCGACACCGGTTGCGGTGCGCTGGAAGGGGAAGAAGGCGGCGGGCTCGCCCTGCTCCCGTACGACGGCGATCCGTACGCCCCGCCTGCACCGGCCCACCGCGAGCGTGAACTCGGGGGCCAGAAAAGGGTTCCCGAGACCGGGCGAGCCCTGGAGATGGGCCTTGGACTGCAGAGCGGTCCACGCCACCCGGTCGGCCGCGCTGAGCTCGCCGGGGCGGTACACGCTGATGTCCACGTCAGACGTCCTGACCCTTCTCCGTGCGGCGCCGTCGCAGCAGCACCGGCAGGAGGATGAGGGCGCTGACCGCGGCCATCGCCAGGACGCCGCCGCGCGCCGACCAGCGGTGCGTGGCCAGCATGCCCTGGGCGACCAGCATGTTGAGGACGGCCGAACCGACCAGCGAGGCCAGCGCCCGGGCGAACGGATCACATCCGCGCAG
The DNA here is from genome assembly GCF_029893805.1 of Streptomyces sp. SAI-135. Classification (NCBI taxonomy): domain Bacteria; kingdom Bacillati; phylum Actinomycetota; class Actinomycetes; order Kitasatosporales; family Streptomycetaceae; genus Streptomyces; species Streptomyces sp. SAI-135. Next base: position 2,148,730 of record NZ_JARXYP010000002.1, on the reverse strand, counting down.
CGCGGCGGCGATGCCCGCGGCGGGTGCCGCGAGCAGGAAGAAGAGCGTGAGCGGGGCGCGCAGCGGTGAGTCGGAGCCGGTGAGCGCGAGCAGTGCGCCGAATCCCCCCACCGCGGTCCCGGCGCCGGCGAGCAGTGGCGTCAGGTCTCTGCCCGACGGGCTAGAGGATGTCCTGAGACGTGTGGTCTGCATGGGCGACGTTTCCCCCCAGAAAGCGCCGGATGCCGGGTTTCAATGTCGCGCAGTGCCGTGCCGGCCGTCAAGACCGTCTGGTGCGGACGGGGACACGGGTGTCCCCGGAGGCACGAAGCGCCTCCGGGGAACGGGACTTCAGGTCCTACGGGACGAGCTTCAGGAGCTTGTTGGGCGAACCGCTGCCCGGGCTGGTGACCACGTTGGACGTGGCACCGCCCACCAGGGCCGTGGCGACCTGGGCCGGGGTGGCCGAGGTGTGCCCGGCGAGGTAGACCGCGGCCGCGCCCGCGACGTGCGGGGTCGCCATCGACGTACCGGAGATGGTGTTGGTCGCGGTGTCGCTGGTGTACCAGCCCGCCGTGATGGAGGAGCCGGGGGCGAAGATGTCGAGCACCGAGCCGTAGTTGGAGTAGCTGGCCCGCGCGTCCGTGCTGGTGGTGGCGCCGACGGTGATCGCCTCGGTGACGCGTGCCGGGGAGTACGAGGAGGCGTTGGCGCTGCTGTTGCCCGCCGCGACGGCGTAGGTGACGCCGCTCGCGATGGAGTTCCTGACGGCGGTGTCCAGGGTGGTGGACGCGCCGCCGCCGAGCGAGAGGTTGGCGACCGAGGGACCGGAGTGGTTGCCGGTCACCCAGTCGATGCCCGCGATGACGCCCGCGGTGGTGCCGGAGCCGGCGTTGTCGAGCACGCGCACCGCCACGATCTTCGCCTTCTTGGCGACGCCGTAGGTGGAGCCCGCGATCGTGGTGGCCACATGGGTGCCGTGGCCGTTGCCGTCGGCGGCGGTGGTGTCGCCGTCGACCGCGTCGTAACCGTAAGAGGCGCGTCCGCTGATCTGGGTGTGGGTGATGCGGACGCCGGTGTCGATGACGTACGCCGTGACGCCGCTGCCCGCGGAGTCCGGGTAGGTGTAGGTGCCGGAGAGCGGGAGCGCGGCCTGGTCGATGCGGTCCAGGCCCCAAGGCGCGCTGGACTGGGTGGTGTCGGCCAGGTGGACGGTCTGGTTCTGCTCCACGGAGGCCACCGACGGGTCGGCGGCGAGTCTTTTCGCCTCGGTCGCGGAGAGCGTGGCGGTGTAGCCGTTGAGCGCGGAGCCGAAGGTCTTCCTGACGGTCCCGCCGTACTCCTTGATGAGCCCCTTGCCCTCGCCGGACGAGGCCTTGAAGCCCGCGTTCTTCTTGAGCGTGACGATGTAGCTGTCCTTGACGGCCGTGGGGGAGCCGGCGGCGAGGACCCGGCCCTCGGCCGGGGCGGCCTCGGCGGGCAGGGCGGTGAGCCCGCCGACGAGGGCGGTGGTCGCCAGGGTGGTTATCGCGGCGAACCGGAACTTCTTGCTACGCAGTTGTGCCATTACGAGGGAGTCCTCCTCATGGGCGACCCGCGCCTGGGTCGGGCGCGGGTCCGTGGGGGGCGTGCGCGGGATCGCACACACGACCGGGAGCGTCGCGTTCCGCCCTCGGCTGAGGTAAAGGCTGGGTCATCTACACGGGCAGAACAAGGGAGTTGAGGAGGAGTCAACAAAGCTGTCATGTCCACGAAATCATTGCGAGTTTTGGCATGGACACTTCCCGTCGGTTCGTGTCGTTGCTACGACGGATACGGCAGAGATCCTGCTAAAGGGAGGTTCCATGAGACGTTCCCGATTTGCCGCGTACGTCGGCTCACTCCTCCTCGCCCTCGCCGCAGTCCTCACCGGGACGGGCACCGCCCACGCCGCCGAGGGCCCCTATGTGGCCCTGGGGGACTCCTATTCCTCGGGTGTCGGCGCGGGCAGCTACATCAGTTCCAGCGGCGACTGCAAGCGCAGCACGAAGGCCTACCCCTACCTCTGGGCGGCCGCCCACTCACCCTCGTCGTTCGCGTTCACCGCGTGCTCGGGCGCCCGTACGGGTGATGTTCTGGCGAACCAGCTGACCCCGCTCAGCTCCGCCACCGCGCTCGTCTCCATCAGCATCGGAGGCAACGACGCCGGCTTCGCCGACGTCATGACGACCTGTGTGCTCCAGTCCGACAGCTCCTGCCTGTCCCGGATCAACACCGCGAAGGCGTACGTCGACTCGACCCTCCCGGGCCGACTCGACACCGTCTACGCGCAGATCAGCGGCAGGGCGCCCAACGCCCACGTGGTCGTCCTCGGCTACCCCCGCTTCTACCAGCTCGGCACCACCTGCCTCGGCCTCTCCGAGACCAAGCGCAAGGCCATCAACGACGCCGCCGACTACCTCGACAACGCCATCGCCAAGCGGGCCGCGGACCACGGCTTCACCTGGGGCGACGTCCGCTCCGCCTTCACCGGCCACGAGCTGTGCTCCGGCAGCGCCTGGCTGCACAGCCTCAACCTGCTCAACATCGGCGAGTCCTACCACCCGACCGCGGCCGGCCAGTCCGGCGGCTACCTCCCGGTCCTGAACAGCGCGGCCTGATCCCCGCTCACGGGGACGCAGTGGGGGAGGCCTCGCCGGTGCCGGTCGGGGTCTCCGCCACACACGTCAGCGAGAACGGGACCGACTCGGACGTCTTCTCGACGGGCTCGCGGACCTCCACGCTGATGGTGTCCTCGAACGTCCCGCTGTCGTCCTGCGTGGTGACGAACCGGCTGTCCTCCTGCGTCCTGTCGCCACCCGCCGGGAACGTGAGCGTCTTCCAACTGCCGTTCACCGAGCCCTTCTCCGACACCCAGCGGTAGGTCACCGTCGCCGGGAGCCGGCCGACCGTCAGCGTGACCGTGAACGTCGGGGCCGCGGACCTGTCCGGCGGGCAGGTGCCCGTGTAGTCGGTGTGCGAGCCCGACAGCGAGACGTCCACCGACTGCGGCGGGGGCGCGCTCGTGGTGCTCTTGCTCGGACTCGGGGACGGAGTGTCCTCACCGGTCTCGTCGGTCTTGGTCGGCGCGGGCGAGCTCACCGCCGGGGTGGTGTCCTTGGCCGTCTCCCCGCCCTTGTCGCCGTTGTCACGGTTCAGCAGCGCGTACGTCAGCCCCGCGATCGCCAGCGCCAGGGCCAGCACACCCGCGACCAGGAAGACGGTGGCGCGGCGGTCGCGCTCCGGGGGGCCGGCGGTCGTGGTGGGGGTGGAGGTGGGAGTCGGCGCGGGCCGGTACGGGGCCGTCGGCGGCTCCTGCGGGAAGGGCGCCGCGACGGTGGGGGCGTACGGCCCCGCCTGCACGGCGTCCGCCCGGGGCGTGCCGCCCGCCCCGATGATCCGCAGCTCCTGCTCGGCCTGCTCGGCCGGGAGCCGCTCCGCCGGATCCTTGCGCAGCAGCCCCTCGATCACCGGCGCGAGCGGACCGGCCCGGTACGGCGGCGGCAGCTCCTCGTCCACGATCGCGCGCAGGGTGCTCAGCGGGGTGTTCTGGCGGAACGGGGAGTTGCCCTCGACGGCGGCGTACAGGAGCACACCCAGCGACCACAGGTCCGACTCCGGACCCGGGGTGCGGCCGAGCGCCCGCTCCGGGGCCAGGAACTCGGGGGAGCCGATGACCTCGCCGGTCATGGTGAGCGCCGAACTGCCCTCGACCTGGGCGATGCCGAAGTCGGTGAGCACCACGCGGCCGTCGTTCGACAGCAGTACGTTGGCGGGCTTCACGTCCCGGTGCAGCACCCCGGCCTCGTGCGCGGCCCGCAGCGCGGAGAGCACCTCGGCGCCGATGTGCGCGGTGCGCTGCGGACTGAGCGGGCCCTCCGCGTCAAGGAGTTCGGCGAGCGAGATGCCGCGCACCAGCTCCATGACGATCCACGGGCGGCCGTCCTCGGTCGCCACGTCGTAGACCGTCACCACATTGCGGTTGGCGACCCGGGCCGCCGCCCACGCCTCGCGTTCGAGGCGGGCGTACAGCCGCTCGACCTCGTGGGCCGGCAGCCCGTGCGGCGCGCGCACCTCCTTGACGGCGACCTCACGGTGCAGCACCTCGTCACGGGCGCGCCACACGGTTCCCATGCCGCCCTCGCCGAGCGGGGACAGGAGGCGGTAGCGGCCCGCGATCACTCGTTCACTGCCCGGTTCTTCGGACACGGGCGTCCCCCATTCGCATCCGGGCGAAATCTCCGCTCCGCGTGATGTTGCACGTGAATTCTGTACAAAAGTAGCTCAGCCGAGTGCGGATGCCGCCCCCTTGAGCACCAATCCTGCCCCGAGAGCCACCACGACGAACGCCGACATCAGGGGCGCGGTCCTGCGCACCAGGGCGGTCATCGGGCTCGTGGCCAGGCGGGGGCGCCTGTCCAGCAGCCGTGTGACTCCACTGCCCAGCCTGACGACGGCGAATCCGGCCGCGGTCAGGGTCAGGGCCAGCCCCACCCCGTACGCCACGACGAGCAGCAGCCCGAACCAGGCCTGCCCCAGTGCGGCGGCCCCGACGAGCACGACGACGGCGGAGGGGCTGGGCACGAGACCGCCGGCGAAGCCCAGCAGGATCGTGCCGCGGAGGGTGGGGGCGACGGCGTGGGTGTGGGTGAAGCCGCCGTGGGTGTGTTCGAGGGTGTGGTCGTGGTCGTGGTCGTGGTCGTGGTCATGGGAGTGCGGGTGCGGGTGTGCGTGATCGTGGGAGTGCCCGTGTGCGTGCTCGTGCTCGTGCTCGTGGTCGTGAGAGTGGTCGTGCGGGTGTCCGGGCGTGCGGGGGTGGGTGTGCCTTTCCGCCGTTGCCGTTGCCGTTGCCGTTGCCGTCGCTGTCACCGTCTGTGTGGAGGCGGCGACCAGGACCAGCTGGCGTTCCTCGGGCCGGTCGGCGTCGGCGCCCGCCGCATGCGGGTGCGTGTGCCCGTGCTGCTGCGCGCGGGTGTGCAGGGCCCGGCGCAACAGCGTGACACCCGCCGCGGTCACCATCATCCCGCTCGCGATGCCCAGCCACGCGATCACCGAGGGCGCCGCCGACGAGCCGGCCGCGACGAGGAGGCCCAGGGCGACCACGCCCAGGGTGTGGGTGACGGTCACGGAGGCGGCCAGCGGCAGGACGTCCTTCATCCGGGCCCGGCCACCGCGGGCCGCGGCCACCGCGGCCATCAGGGTCTTGCCGTGCCCCGGGGCCAGGGCGTGCATGGCACCGAGGGCGACCGCGATGAGCAGGGCGAGCGCCGCGAAACCGACGGTGAGGTCGTGCCGGGCGACCAGCGAGTCCAGGGCGCGGGTCCAGCGGTCGGCGCCACGGGGCAGCACGGAGGCCGCGGGGGCGTTCGAGCGCTCCTCGGCGAGGGCCGGACCGCCGGGCCGCACCCGCAGGGAGGCGGTCACGGTGTCGGCGGGGGAGGAGAGCAACTCCTTCGGGTACGTGGTCAGTTCGTCCGACACCGACTTCTCGGGCACGTCCGACGCGGTGAGCGTCATCCGGTCGCCGCGCGCGGTGATCTCGCGCCAGCCGGGGCCGGAGTCGGTGCCCGCGCTGTGGAAGCCCAGCGTGACGGTGGCGTCCTCGGGCAGCGGGGCGGTCAGCCGGCACTCCACGCGCAGGGTGTCGAGCCCGGCCTGACCGGGCCGTACGCGTGCGTGGCTGCTCTTCGCCGTGAGGACGACCGTACGGCCGTCGACGGTGACCTTCGCGCCCTGGGCGGCCTTACGGCAACGCCCGTCGGCCCACTCGGTCATGCCGGACTTCTCGATGTCCGGCTTGGCCTGGGTGGCCGGGATCTCGGCGAGGTCCTCGACGTGGTCGACGCGGAGTTGGCCGGGGGCGGCGACGAGACCGTCGTAGCGGTTGACGGTGAAATTGCCGAGAGGGTGGGCGCTCGCGCTGCTGGAAGGGAGCAGCGCGAGCGCACAAGCCGCCGTCAGGACGGCCGTGAGGGACGCGAACAGACGGCGGGGCTTCACTCGGACGCCTCCTTGAGAGCCTCGCGGGCCGCGCGGGCGCCGAGGGGGGAGAAGCCGGGGTTGAGCTTCAGGGCGGAACCGAGATGGCTCCGGCCCTGCGTCCGCTCGCCCGCGGCGAGTTCGATCATCCCGCGGTGGTAGAGGAAGGAGGCGTTGCGGTAGCCGGTGGCGGTGGCCCGCCGGGCGTACGGCAGGGCCTCCTCGTCCCGGCCGTTGACGTGCAGGGCCCAGGCGAGGGCGTCCGCGGTGTGCACGGTGTGCCGGCGGGCCCACTCGGCGCGGGCGGCCTTCAGGGCGGCGGCCTTGTCACCGTGGTCGGCGGCGGCCAGCGCGGTGTCGAGGTCGGCGTTGACGCCGTTGGCCCGGGCGAGCGCGGTCCACGCGTCCACCAGCGCGTACTGGTCCTGGGCCCTCGCCTCGTCGCCGTCGGCGCCCCGGGCCTCGTACAGCTCCCCGAGCCCGACGAGCGGTCCGGGCAGCGGATACCGGGCCACGACGGCCTCCATGCCCTTGATCGCCTCGGCGCGGTCCCCGCTCGCGGCCTGGGCGCGGGCCCTGCCCTCCAGCGCCGGGAGGTAGGCGTCGTCGGCGGCGAGGGCACGGGCGTAGTCGGTCAGAGCCGTGTCGTAGTCGCCCTGGTTCCAGGCGAGTTGGCCCAGCGCGGTGGCCACGTAGGCGATGTCGCCCGGGGTGGTCGCGGTGGACAGGGCCCGTTCCAGGACGGTGCGGGCGGTGCGGACGTCGCCGCGCAGTTCGTGGACGTAGGCGTAGCGGGTGAACACCGGGATGCCGGGCCGCCGTTCGTCCGCGAGGTCGGCGGCCTGCGACGCCTCGTCGTAGCGGCCGAGCTCGACGAGGGCGTCGATCCGGGAGGACAGGGCGCGCTCGTTGTACGGGTTCTGCTTCAGGGTCTTGTCGGCGTAGCCGAGGGCGCCCTTGAAGTCGTGCCGGGCGGCGGCGAGCGCGGCGAGGCCGGCCAGTCCCTGTTCGTTGTCCGCCGCCAACTTCAGCGACCGCTCCAGCGCCTGCCGGGCCTGGGGGTACCGCGAGGGGTCACCCTTCGTCCGCGCCTGCTCGACGTAGGCGAGTCCGAGGGTGGCCCAGCTGCCGAAGTCCTTGGGCTGGCCGCGCAGATGGGCCTGGACCGCCTCGATGCCCGCGTCGAGGTCGCCGCTCGCCATGAGCCCCGGGGAGAGAGCCGCCGACGAGGAACGGGCGACGGTTGCGGTACCGCCGTCGCGCAGCGCCCCGAAGGCGATGGATCCCCCGGTGAGCGCGACGGCCAACAGCGCCGCGCATCCGGCGAGTTGTGCGGCACGCCAGCGCCGCCCGGCCGCCGAGACCCGTCGCACGGCGGCGACCTTCTCGGCATCGGCCTGAGCGGAGGGCTCCACGGTCTCCGGCGGACCGCTCTGCTCGTCCTCGGGTGCGCTGTCGGTCGTAGACCCGGACATGCCCTCTCCTGGTTCTGGTCGTTCGTGATCGTGTGTGCGGCGCGGCCTGCACCGTGGGGGATGAGTACGTGCAGGCCGCGCCGGCCATGGGGGTGGTTCTCAGCGGCGGGTGGGCCTCAGTAGGCCCGGCGCCGCATCCGGCGCCACCACATCAGCGCGGCCCCGATGAGCACGATCCCGGCCGCACCGGCCCCCGCGGACCCGGCGATCAGTGTCATGTTGTCCGAGCCGGAGGTCCCGGCGGGGGACAGCGCGTCCCCGAGCTGGTTCCGCACGTCGTTCCCGGACGTCGTGCCCTTGGCCAGCGGACCGCGGGAACCCTCCGTCGGCAGCGCCACGTACGGGAACGACTTCTCGAAGTCCTTGTCGTTCTTGTCGACGGCGTCACCGAGGTCGTTCTTCGACCCGACCAGCTCGCCCTCGACGACCTGGAGCGACGCGTCGATCACGTCGTCGGTCAGTCGACGCCCGTTCGGGAACCCGGCGTTGTCGCCATCAAGCACACCGAGCCGCTTCGGAGAATCGGTGGGCTTGATGGACGTGTTGAGGCGCAGCTCCTCCGCGGGCCGCACGTGGGGCGGCTGGTTCAGCCCCTTCACACCCTTCAGGAACACGTCCACGAGGTCGTTGCGGGGCTCCTTCGGGGCCGGGATCTTGTAGATCGCCTCGATGAGCTTGGGCAGTTCGGGGTTGGTGACGTTCTTCAGGAACTGCGCGTCGTCCCAGGGCGCGGACGCGTTGAACTTGTCCTTGTCCTTCAGCGGGTTGACGACCTCGTTGACGAGCGGGTTGCCGAGGCGCGAGACCTGGGAGTAGTACCCCTGCGCGTTCCTGCGCTGGGTCGTCGACCAGATGCCGACGACCGGCTGGTGCGCGGACTCGGTGATCATGTCCGTCGGGACCTGGAGGGCTATCGAGTTGACGTTGTAGCCCTTCAGCGTGTCGTTGCCGACCTCGCTGAGGTTGCCGCCGTACAGCAGGTCGAACACGCGCAGGTCCAGGAAGAACGGGTCGTCGGCCTGGCCGGCGAACGCCGTCGCGTCACCGGGAAGCTTGTAGACCGCCTGGTCGCGCAGCTTCTCGTAGTTCGGCATGGACGCCTTGCCGACGTTCGACGGCGCCACCGGGATGTCGTCGGCGACCTTGGTCTTGTACTCGACCTTCTGGTTCTTCAGCCGGAACAGCTCGATGTCGTACGTCTGCGTGACGTTCAGGTCCGGGTCGTCGAGGCTGTCGACCGCGCCCGTGTTGTACAGGAACGTCTTCTTGTTCTTGATGTGCGTCTTGAAGGTGAAGCGGTACAGCAGCTCGCCCTGGCCGTCACCGTTGTTGTCGATGTGGATGTCGTACTGGGCGTCCTCGGCGAACTGGTAGAAGTTCGGGCCGCCCGACGGGTCCTCGAAGGGGATCCAGTTGGCGATGATCGTCGTCGAGTCCGGCTTGTCGGGGCTGACGAACGCGTACACGTCGGTGTTGTCGTACTGCGGGTCGCCCGAGATCAGCGGGGCCTCCCGGTGGCTGGAGGCGGAAGCCGCCCCCGGTTCCAGCGTGGCCACACCGGCGGCTGCGAGCCCTCCGGCGGCCAGCGCACCACATACGAGGGTCGCGAGACTCCTGCGTCCCGAGCCGCTCCTGGAGATAGGTGTCATGCCGTCCGTCCTCAGTCCAACTTGCCTGACGCTCGGGGATTCGGAGTGGTGGCCGGGCCGGATTGGTCGAATCTCAAAACTTCTTTTCTGCTGCTCGACCCGCGTTTTCGGCGATCTGATCCGTAACCCCATCCGGAGGTGTGTTCGTTGCGAATACCTCGTGGGACGGGACGGCCCAGGTGCGGCTTTGCGGGAGGGGGCGACGAGTTGGAGGCGGACGAGCTTCTGATGCTCGTGGCGGGTGGGGACCAGAAGGCGTTCGAGGAGCTCTACGGCCTCGTCGCCGGGCCGGTGTTCGGGTTGGTACGGCGGGTGGTGCGTGATCCGGCGCAGTCGGAGGAGGTGTCGCAGGAGGTGCTGCTGGAACTGTGGCGGTCCGCCGCGCGCTTCGATCCGCGCCGGGGCAGCGCGCTGTCCTGGGTCCTCACCCTCGCGCACCGCCGTGCCGTCGACCGGGTGCGCAGCGCCCGCGCGGCCGGTGAACGCGAGCAGCGCGAGGCGCGCCGGGCCCACCACCCCGCCTTCGACCAGGTGACCGAGGAGGTCGAGGCGGGCCTCGAACGCGAGTGGGTGCGCCGGTGCCTGGAGCGGCTGACCGAGCTCCAGCGCCAGTCGGTCACCCTCGCCTACTACGACGGCTACACGTACCGTGAGGTGGCCGAGCGGCTGAGTCTGCCGCTGGGGACGGTGAAGACGCGGATGCGTGACGGACTGACCCGCCTGCGCGAGTGCCTGGGAGGTGCGGCATGAGCCTCTTCCGCCGGGAAGATCTGCACTCCCTCGCGGCCCCGTACGCCCTCGACGCGCTGGAGCCCGCCGAGCGGGCCCGCTTCGAGCGGCATCTCAAGGACTGCGACAGCTGTGCGGCGGAGGTGCGCGCGCTGTCCGAGGACGCGGTACGGCTCGCGTGGTCGGCCGCGGCCCCGCCGCCGAGCGCGCTGCGCGACCGGGTGCTGGCCGCCGTACGCACCACCCCGCAGGAGTCCGCCGCGCGGCCCGAGCCGGCCCGTGCGCGGCCGGAGCCGGCCCGCGCGCGCAGGTCGCAGTTGCCGCCGCACGTCTGGGGCGCCCAGCCGCCGCCCCGGCAGCGCCCGCGGCGTCCGCTGTTCGTGCCTTTCGCGACGGCCACCGCGGCCGCGGCGCTCGTCGTCGCCTCCCTGTTCGCCGTCCAGGCCGACCGGACCCAGGACGAACTGGACGCGCAGAAGGCCCAGGCCAGTGAGATCGCCCACGTTCTCCAGGCCGCCGACGCGCTCGCGACCCGGGGCCAGGACGCCCAGGGCAGGACGATCGGAGTGATCGCTTCCGCATCCGAGGGGCGCGCGGTCGTCACCCTGAGCGGATACGACCCTCCTCCCAGCGGCCGGGTGCGCCAACTGTGGCTCATGCGCCCCGACGAGCAACCGCGCTCCCTCGGGCTCTTCGCCGCCGACACGCCCTTGGTGGCGAGCGGACTCGACAAGTCCGCGACATCACTGGCTGTGACGGTCGAGCCCGACGGGGGATCACCTCAGCCCACTACCCAGCCGGTTGTCCAACTCGCCCTGAAATCTGTTGGATTCGGAGAGTAATCATGGAGGGGTCGTCAACACCCTTGCGGGGAAGGTGAATCCTGTGACGCCGATACACGTGTGCCCCGCAGGGGCGATAGGGTTACCCTGCCCGGGCCGGGTGGACTCGTACGGGTGGGGAGTGACATGGAACAGATAACAGTGCGCAGGGCGAGGGTCCCTGCGATCACCTGCGGGAGCAGCGCGACCAGTTCGCGCCTCGACCGCCATCTCTCGGTGCTCTCGGGACCTGCCGTCCCGCAGCGCGAGGCGGCCGAGGCGACGTCGCTGATGCGCGAGCTGACCGCGCGTGACACCACGAAGCAGGAGCGCAGTGACAGGGGTGCGCGGGTTCGCCGTGTCTCGCTGTTCGCGCCCCTGCGCCGACTGCGCCGTTCGCTGTTCGGCGGGCACTGAGCCCTCGCCGCCCGGTGTCGTGCTGCGATCCTGCCCGTCATCCCCACGGCATGCAGCACGATCCAGGTGAGCTCGTACGCACTACCTTTGGCATGCACGCCTCCGAGGTCGGCCCGGGCCCCGGCAGGGCCCGAACTCCCCTCCCGGCAAGAGGCGTTCAGCGCTCGCCGTGCGCGTACCTGCGTACGGCGAGCGGTGTGAAGACCGCGATCAGCACCCCACACCACAGCAGTGACCCGGCGACCGGATGGGCCACCGGCCAGGCCGATCCCTCCCGTACGGCGGCGTTGCCGAACAGCTCCCGCAGGGCCGCCGTCACCGCGCTGATGGGGTTCCACTCGGCGAGGGTGCGCAGCCACCCGGGCAGCCCCTCGGTCGGGATGTAGGCGTTGGACAGCAGCGGCAGGACGAAGGTCGCCCCGCCCAGCTGACCCGCGGCCTCCTCGCTGCCGGTGAGCAGCCCGAGGAAGATCCCGATCCAGGTGGTCGCGAACCGGAACAGCAGCAGCAGCGCGACGGCGCCCACCGCCCGGAGCGCGGACCCTTCGATCCGCCACCCCACCGCGAGCCCCACCAGCAGGAACGGCACCATGCCCGCCGCCGTGACCACCACGTCCGCGACCGACTGCCCCAGCGGCACGGCCGCCCGGCTGATCGGCAGGGTGCGCAGCCGGTCCGTCACACCGCGGTGGACGTCCTGGGCCGCCTGGAACATCCCCGTCATGATCCCGTTCGCCGCCGTCGCCACCAGCAGGCCCGGGACCAGGAAGGTCCGGTACTCCGCACCCGGCATCGCCAGCGCGCTGCCGAAGACGTAGCCGAAGAACAGCAGCATGGTGATCGGCATGGTCTGGGTCAGGACCAGCAGCCCCGGGTTGTTCCGGACCCGTCGCAGCTGACGGCCCAGCATCGCGGTGCCGTCGTAGGCCAGCATGCTCATGTCGCAAGCTCCTTGGTGAGTCGCAGGAAGACCTCGTCGAGGGTCGGCGGCCGGATGCTCGCGTCGAGCAGCGGCACGCCGGCCGCGTCGAGTTCGCGCACCAGCCGGGGCAGGGTGAGTGTGGTGTCCCGGGTGATCGCGCCGACCGCGTTCCTCTCGGGGGCCGGCGACGGTTCGCCGCCGGTGAGCCGGTCGAGCACTCCGGCCGCCCGGCCCAGGGTGTCCGCGTTCGCGACGACGATCTCGACGTGCGCCCCGATCAGCGCCTTGAGCTGGGCGGGCGAGCCCGTGTGCGCGACCCGCCCCTTGTCCACCAGGGCGATGTCGTGGGCGAGTTGGTCGGCCTCCTCCAGGTACTGGGTGGTGAGCAGCACGGTCGTGCCGTCCGCCGTGAGGTCGCGCACGGCGTCCCACACGAAGGTGCGGCTGGCCGGGTCGAGTCCGGTCGTCGGCTCGTCGAGGAACAGGATCTCGGGGCGGCGGATCAGGCTCGCCGCCAGGTCCAGCCGGCGGCGCATGCCGCCCGAGTAGGTGGCGGCGGCGCGGTCGGCGGCCTCGGTCAGCCCGAAGCGGTCGAGGAGCTCGGCGGCCCGCTCGGCCGGGCCCCGCACCCGGTGCAGCCGGGCGAACAGCCGCAGGTTCTGCCGGCCGGTGAGGTCCCCGTCGACCGACGCGTACTGCCCGGTGACGGCGATGGCACGGCGGACCGCCTCCGGCTCCCGTACGAGGTCGTGCCCCGCCACCCGCGCGGAGCCGGCGTCCGGCCGCAGCAGCGTGGTCAGCAGTCGTACGGCGGTCGTCTTGCCCGCGCCGTTGGGTCCGAGGATGCCGCAGACCGTGCCCGGAGCGACCACGAGATCGAGACCGCGCAGGGCACGGACCTCCCCGAACCGCTTTTCCAGACCTTCACTAAGTACAGCGTACGTAGAAGTCATGGCAGGACCATAGCGCACTACGTACGCTGTACGTAACTAGGATGGTGGCCGAGGTGATGACCGATGGCGGGCCGAGCGGCCGTACCCGAAGTGATCTGGGCCCGTCCCGAGCGGACGGGGCGCGGGCCGAAGCCCGCGTTCACCAGGGCGGACATCGCGGCGGCCGCCGTGCGACTGGCCGACGCCGGGGGGCTGGACGCGGTGTCGATGCGCCACGTCGCGGCCGAACTGGGCTGCGGGACCATGTCGCTGTACAACTACGTCCCCCGTAAGGAGGACCTGTACGAGCTGATGGTGGACGCGGTCGGCGGCGAGCACGAGCTGTTCGAGCCGACGGGGGACTGGCGGGCCGACATGCTCCGCAACGCCCGCCGGACCAAGGAGCTCATGCACCGCCACCCCTGGATGCCGCGGCTCATGTCGGGGGTGTACGGCTTCAGCCCCAACGCCCTGCGCTACCTGGAGCACTGCCTCGCCTGCCTCGACCCGCTCGACGCTCCCTACGGCACCAAGATCGAGCTGGTCGCGATGCTCAACGGGTGCGTGACGACGTACGTCTCCAACGAGCTGGCCACGGCCGAGCGGGTGCGATCGCTGCCGTGGACGGAGGAGCAGGAGAACGCGGTGCGGATCGCGTATCTGGGGAGTCAGGTGGCGTCGGGGGCGTATCCGCGGCTGGCGGCGTCGTTCGCGGAGGACGCCGGGCCCATCGATCTGGACGCGGTGTTCGAACGGATGCTGGGGCGGGTGCTGGACGGGTTCGCGCCGCGGGGGTGACTGTCTGTGTGCCGGGTGCGGGTGTTTTGTGGCTGGTCGCGCCCGCGCGGCGGTAGCCGCACATTCAACGCAGCCCCGCGCCCCTGGGCGGGCTACAGCAACGTCAGTTGGCCTTCGGGGCCCTCTTCGTGGCCGTCCAGGACCGACGCCGGTCGGCGTGACGAGTCCGGTACCGGCAACACCCCCGCCTCGCGCAGGTCGGTCGCCGAGATCCGTGACGTCAACTCGTCCTCCAGAGGCTGGAGATCGGCGAGCAGGGCCAGCACGGTGATCAGCTCCAGCAGTTCCGACGTCCACGTCTGCGGCCAGGTCGCCGGGCGGATGGCGGACAGCGTGCCCGGCTCCGGTTCGGCTGCGCGGGCCGCGAACCACTGCTCCAGCACCCGCACTCTGCCGGCCTCGAAGTCCCAGGCCGCCGCCGGTACGGGGGAGACGCGGCCCTCGTCGAGGAGCAGGGCCTCCTCGTCGCGGTCGTAGTCCAGGATCAGGGGGCGGGACGGCAGCGGTGCGCGGACGTACGGGCGGCGGCCGCCGGGCAGCTTCGGACGGTCGCCGTCGCGGCGCATCAGCCACAGGGCCCGGTGACCCGACTCCACACCACGGGACCACAGGTCGGGGTCGTCGGTGAGCGGCACGGTGAGGTCCGGGCGGACCGCCGCCAGGATCCAGGCGAGGACGTCCAAGGGCTCCGCCGCCACCCCGAGCCGGGTGCGCAGGTGCTCCAGCAGGCCCGGGGCCAGGTTCGGTTCGGTGCCCGCCGGGCGGCGGTACAGCGGGCGGATGCGGCCCGGACGCAGCAGGGGGAGCAGCGAGGTGGCGAGGAGCCGGGGACCCGGCCCGTCCGCGGGGGTCTCCACCACGAACACCTGGTCCGCGTCCGCCACCCGCCACAGCTCGGGGCGGGCCGCGTCGATCAGCCGGTGATCGGGGATCAGCCACTGCTCGTCGAAGGGCGCGTGCAGGACCCGTACCGGCTCCGGACAGGGGCCGGAAGCGCGCGCGAGCCGCTCCGTGCCGCCGGTGCGCCCCGGCAGCTGTCCGACCGCCGAGCGCAGGGTGCGGGCGCGGGTGGGCTCGAACAGGGCTTCCCGGTCGGGTCCCTCGGCCTTGAGCAGGGCGTCCCAGCGGGCCTTGAGGGACGCCGCGTCGGGGCCCGTCGGCCACCCCCGGCCGAGCCGCGGCGGTGCGACGGACCACGGCATGAGGTCCGCCAGCGGCGGAGCGTCGTCGTGCGTCACGCTGGGCATCGTACGACCTCTCGCCGACAGGCGGCCGGGGCCGGTGGGCTCACGTGGCGTCCAGGGTGACGGTGAAGGAGAAGCGGTCCCCCCGGTAGTGGATCACCGCCGCGTCCAGCACCCGGCCCTGTGTGTCGTACGCCAGACCCGTGTAGTGCAGGATCGGGCTCAGCAGCGGGACTTGGAGCAGCCGGGCCGTCTCGGGGTCCGCGAGACGCGCCTCCACCGTGTCCGTGATGCGGCTGATGTCCGCCCCCACGACGTCCCGCAGCACCTTCGTCATCGGCCAGCGCAACAAGTCGGACGGGTCGATGAGAGCGGCCAGTTCGGGGCGGACGTAGTTGCGGGCGTGGTTGGTCGGCTCGCCCGTCCGCTCGTCGCTGCGCAGCCGGTGGTACGCCGTCACCTCGTCCAACTCGGGGAAGTGCTCGGTGAGTTCGGACGGCACCGGTGACTTGCCGTGCTCCAGCAGCTCGGTCGTCATACCGGACTGCTGGGCCACGATCGCGTCCACCGAGCCCAGCAGCCGGACCGGGCTGCCCCTTCTCGCGTCCGGTTCGATGAAGGTGCCCCGGCGGCGGTGACGGGTGATCAGCCCCTCGTCCTCCAGCTCCTTCAGCGCCTGCCGCATGGTCAGCACGCTCACGCCGTAGTGCCCGGCGAGCTGTTCCTCGGTGGGCAGGCGGAGCGGGTCCTGGGGGGAGCGGCCGAGTATCGAGGCGCGCAGGGACTGCGACACCTGGTACCAGAGCGGCAGCTTGCGGTTCAGGACGATCGAGTCCGGGGCGAAGGAGGTCACGGGCTATCCGTACCTTTCGCGGATCGGTCAGTGCAACGGGCGGATCAGCGCGACGGGCGGAAGTGGCGTTCCAGACCCCGCCACACGTCGTCGTAGTGCGACTGGAGGTGGTCCGCCCCGGCCGCCTGCGCGGTCAGCGTCACCGGCCAGCGCGTCTCGAACATGAACGCCAGCCCGTCGTCGACCTTCTGCGGCCTCAGCTCGGCCGCGCTCGCCCTGTCGAACGTCTCCCGGTCGGGCCCGTGCGCCGACATCATGTTGTGCAGCGAGCCGCCGCCCGGCACGAAGCCCTCCGCCTTGGCGTCGTAGGCGCCCTCGATCAGGCCCATGTACTCGCTCATCACGTTCCGGTGGAAGTACGGCGGCCGGAAGGTGTCCTCGCCGACCAGCCAGCGTGGCGCGAACACCACGAAGTCGACCCCGGCCAGGCCCGGGGTGTCCGACGGGGACGTCAGCACGGTGAAGATCGACGGGTCGGGGTGGTCGTAGGAGATGGAGCCGATGACGTTGAAGCGGCGCAGGTCGTAGACGTACGGCACGTGGTTGCCGTGCCAGGCGACGACGTCGAGCGGGGAGTGGTCGTAGGTCGCGGACCAGAGGTTGCCGCAGAACTTGTTGACCACCTCCACCGGCCCCTCGACGTCCTCGTAGGCGGCGACGGGGGCGAGGAAGTCACGGGCGTTGGCGAGGCCGTTGGCGCCGATGGGGCCGAGGTCGGGCAGCTGGAAGGGCGCCCCGTAGTTCTCGCACACATAACCGCGGGCGGTCGGGCTCTGCCCGCGATTCGACGCAGTGTCGAGCAGCTCCACACGGAAGCGCACCCCACGGGGGATGAGGGCCACATGTCCCGGCTCCACGTGCAGCAGCCCGAACTCCGTGCGCAGCAGCAGTCCGCCGCTCTCCGGGACGATCAGCAGCTCGCCGTCCGCGTCGCTGAAGACGCGGTCCATGGAGTCGGTGGCGTGGTAGAGGTGCACGGCCATGCCGGTGCGCTGGGTGACGTCGCCGTTGCCGCCGAGGGTCCACAGGCCGGCGAGGAAGTCGGTGCCCTCGGGGGGCGCGGGCAGCGGGTTCCAGCGCAGCCGGTTCGGGTCCGGGACCGACTCGGTGAACGGGGCGGTACGGATCCGGCCGTTGTGGGTGTGGGTGAACGCCGGGTGGGCGGCGGAGGGGCGGATGCGGTACAGCCAGGAGCGGCGGTTGTGGGCGCGGGGCTCGGTGAACGCCGTACCGCTGAGCTGTTCCGCGTACAGGCCGAGGGGGGCGCGCTGCGGGGCGTTGCGGCCCTCGGGGAGGGCGCCGGGGACGGCCTCCGAGGAGTGTTCGTTGCCGAAACCGGACAGGTACGCCAGGCCCTCGGCGGTCTTCCGTGCGTCGCCGCGCGTGATCGCTGCGTCCCCGTTCATGATCGCTCCCTTGCGGTCTGATTCCTATGGAACACCGTAGGATTGCGGTTTCGCCGGCGCAAGAGGTCGTGCGGTGGAACCGATCTCCCCGCCATGACCTCCTCAGGGAGGACCAGCAGAACCAGACCACAGGGGGATTCGCGTTGTCGGACCGTTGTTCTACGCTCCCCGGCATGTCGTGGACGCGGGGACTTCTCGCCCTGCTCGCGGTCTGTGCCCTGGTGGTGACCGGATCCGTGAGCTGTGGCGCCGATGGGGCACGGAAGCACGAGGACGGGCAGTCGGTCTCACCGGTGGGCAAGGTCCTCGACGACACCGATCACGAGGGGCGGCACTACCGGGAGGTCGACAAGGACAACGCGCCCGACGTCGGCATAGTCGTGCAGCCGGACACCGACGACAGCTGGTCCGTACGGCTGACCGTCGAGAACTTCACCTTCTCGCCCTCCACGACGAGGGCGAAGGCGGTCTCCGGCCACGGCGTCGCCGTCCTCTTCGTGGACGACCGCCCCGTCGCCACCCTGCGCGCCCCGTCCTACCGTCTCGCGTCCGCGTACGTCCCCCAGGGCACCCACAAGGTCACCGCCCGCCTCTACGCCGACGACGGCACCGTCTGGGCCGTCGACGGCGCCCCGGTGGAGAGCACGGCGGACGTGACGGCGTCCGAACCGGGGCCGACGGGGGGTGTCGTCGGCGCGGGCTCGACGGGAAGGCCGGCCGGTGTCCCGGGGGTGCGGGCGTGACGGGATTCCCTGATCCGGGGACGCGGTCGGTGACGAGTGCGGCACGCGACGGCGCCGCGCCATCGCGGCTCGTCAGGAGGATAGGCAACGATGTCGGGGAACCGGGGGCCGGGGCGACTGCTGTGAAACTCCGGCTCGCACGGGGGACCGCCTGCGGTGTCCTGGCCTCACAGGGCGGCACGGGCGTCGGCGATGGCGCGGGGACGGAATCCCAGCCTGCGGCTTACCCCGGGCACGGCGTCCGGGGCCCGCGCATCGGCACCGGCGAGACCACGGCCTCCGAATTCCCGCCTCCGCGGGAAGCGCGGGTCGGGGGTGGTCTCGGTGATGGGGTTGCGGTCGTGCAGGCGGGTGTTGTCACCGGTGGTGCGGGTGCGGAAGGGCGACCTGTGGTGGGTGCGGGGGGTGGCGTTCCCGCCGGGCAGGGCGGCGTCACCGTCGGTCGCACGGTCCCGGAATCCCGGCCTCCGCGGGCCTGCACCAGTGGCACAGCCCTGGAAGCGCGGGTCGGGGGCGGTCTCGGTGATGGTGTTGCGGTCGTGCAGGCGGGTGTTGTCACCGGTGGTGCGGGTGCGGAAGGGCGACTTGCGGTGGGTGCGGGGGGTGGCGTTCCCGCCGGGCAGGGCGGCGTCACCGTCGGTCGCACGGTCCCGGAATCCCGGCCTCCGCGGTCCTGCACCGGAGCCGCAGCCCTGGAAGCGTGCGAGGGCGGCGTCCTCGTCGGCGGCGGGGCGGGTCCGGGACCTCGGGCGTCGCAGCCCCGTGTCAGTACCCCAGCCCGCGCCCAGCACCGGCCGTGGCCGGTGAGTGCCCTGGGCCCCTCGCCCCGTACCGGGTGGCAGGGTTCACCGGACGACGGCGGAAAGGCATCATGAAGCCCGTGCCCCAAGCAACCTCGCTCCGCCGCGCCCCCGTGCAGCGGCGCAGTGCCGAACGGCTGACCAGAATCCTCGACGCCTGCGCCGACCTGCTCGACGAGGTCGGCTACGACGCCCTCAGCACCCGTGCCGTCGCCCAGCGCGCCGGCGTGCCCATCGGCTCGGTCTACCGCTTCTTCGGCAACAAGCGGCAGATGGCCGACGCCCTCGCCCAGCGCAACCTCGAGCGCTTCACAGCCGGCGTCACCGACCGCCTCAAGGAGTCGGGCCAGGACGGAGGCTGGCGTACGGCGATGGACGTCGTCCTCGACGAGTACCTCGCCATGAAGCGCACCGCCCCCGGCTTCTCCCTCGTCGACTTCGGCAACCAGATCCCCGTCGGCGCCCGGCACGCCGAGCCCAACCACCGCGTCGCCGACCGCCTGACCGACCTCCTCTCCGGCTACCTCTCCCGCGAACCGGACGACGACCTGCGCCGCACCTTCCTCATCGCCGTGGAGACCGCCGACACCCTGGTCCACCTGGCCTTCCGGGTGGCACCGGAGGGCGACGAGCGGATCATCCAGGAGGCCCGGGAGCTGCTCCGCGCCTATCTCGCGCGGGTCCTGGACTGAGCCCGCCCCCGAAACCCCCTCCCCTCCATCCGTACCGGTCGGTATGCTCGCCCGGACAGGCACCGCTGCCCCGGGAGGACCCGTGTCCCGCACCGCTCTGCGTATCTGCCCCCTGTGCGAGGCCACCTGTGGTCTGACACTCACCGTCGAGGGGACCCGGGTCACCGGCGCCCGCGGCGACCGTGACGACGTGTTCAGCAAGGGGTTCATCTGCCCGAAGGGTGCCTCCTTCGGGGCCGTGGACGGCGACCCCGACCGGCTGCGCACCCCCCTCGTGCGCCGGGACGGGGAACTGCGCGAGGCCACCTGGGAGGAGGCCTTCGACGCCGTCGCCGCCGGGATCCGGGGCGTCGTCGACCGGTACGGGGCGAACTCCGTCGGGGTCGTCCTCGGCAACCCCAACGTCCACACCATGGCCGGTGCCCTCTACCCGCCGGTGCTGCTCGCCGGCCTCGGCACCCGCAGCGTCTTCACCGCCTCCACGGTCGACCAGATGCCCAAGCACGTCTCCAGCGGACTGCTGTACGGCGACGCCAATGCCATCCCCGTGCCCGACCTCGACCGCACCGACCACCTGCTCCTCCTCGGCGCCAACCCCCTGGAGTCCAACGGCAGTCTGTGCACCGCCCCCGACTTCCCCGGCAAGCTCAAGGCGCTCAAGGCCCGCGGCGGCACCCTCACCGTCATCGACCCCCGCCGCACCCGCACCGCCCGCCTCGCCGACCGGCACATCGCCGTCCGGCCCGGCTCCGACGCCCTGCTGCTCGCGGCGATGGCGCACGTCCTCTTCGAGGAAGGACTCGTGGACACGGGGGAGTTGACCCCGCATCTGGAGGGGGTCGAGGAACTCCGGGCGGCCATGGGGGACTTCACCCCGGAGGCCGTCGCCGGCACCTGCGACGTCGACGCCGACACCATCCGCACCCTCGCCCGCGAACTCGCCGCCGCCCCCACCGCTGCCGTATACGGCCGCATCGGCAGCTGCACCGTCCCGCACGGCACCCTCGCGAGCTGGCTCGTCGACGTCCTCAACATCCTCACCAGCAACCTCGACCGGCCCGGTGGCGCCCTCTTCCCGCAGGCGGCCACCGACCGGACACCCCGGCCCGCGGGCCCCAGCCACGGGTTCGCGCTCGGCCGCTGGCACTCCCGGGTGAGCCGGCGCCCCGAGGCCAAGGGCGAGTTGCCGCTCTCCGCGCTCGCCGAGGAGATCGACACCGCGACCGAGGAGGGCGAGCCGATCCGGGCGGTCGTCGCCGTCGCCGCCAACCCCGTGCTCTCGGCCCCGGACGGCGACCGGCTCGACAAGGCCCTCGGCTCGCTCGACTTCATGGTCAGCGTGGACCCGTACCTGAACGAGACCTCGCGCCACGCCCACGTCGTCCTGCCGCCGCCCCCGCCCTCCCAGAGCCCGCACCACGACTTCGCCTTCAATACCCTCGCCGTGCGCAACCAGGTCCGCTACACCCGCCCCGCCGTCCCGCTGGAGCCCGGCCGGATGGCGGAGACGGAGATCCTCGCCCGGCTGGTCCTCGCCGCGACCGGCATGCACGGCGCCGACCCGTCCGCCGTGGACGACCTCGTCATCGGCCAGACCCTCGGCAAGGCCGTCAAGGAGACCCACTCGCCCGTGCACGGCCGCGAGCCCCACGAACTGGCGGCACTCCTGAAGGGCGACACCGGCCCCGAGCGGCGGCTCGACATGATGCTGCGCCTCGGCCCCTACGGCGACGGTTTCGGCGTACGACCGGACGGGCTGAGCCTGACCAAGCTGCTCGCGCATCCGCACGGCATCGATCTCGGACCCCTGGAGTCCCGGCTGCCGCAGCCGCTGAAGACCAGGAGCGGCAAGGTCGAACTGCTGCCGCGGCCGATCGCGGACGACCTGCCCCGGCTGCGTGAGGCCCTGCGGCACAAGGCCGACGGGCTCGTCCTCGTCGGCCGCCGGCATCTGCGCTCCAACAACAGCTGGATGCACAACGTCCCCGCCCTCACCGGCGGCACCAACCGCTGCACCCTGCACATCCACCCCGAGGACGCCGAGCGGCTGGGCCTGAAGGACGGCTGCGCGGTGCGGATCAAGGGCGCCGGGGGAGAGGTGGTCACCGAGGCCGAGGTCACCGACGGCGTGCGCCCCGGCGTGGTCAGCCTGCCGCACGGCTGGGGGCACGACCGCCCCGGCACCCGGCTCGCCCACGCTGCCAAGGACCCCGGCGTCAACGTCAACCAGCTCCTGGACGGCAGCCTGCTCGACCCGCTCTCGGGCAACGCGGTCCTCAACGGCGTACCGGTGAAACTGGCCGCCGTGCCGACGCTGTGAGCAGCGCAAAGCTGTGACCAGCAGTTTTGCGCTTATTGCTCGCATGTCAACGTCTTGTTAACGCCGCTTGACGGGTCCTAACGTCATCGCACTGCCGACTCCGGTGGGAGTTCAAGGGCGAACGTTAGGTATCCACTCATGCTGACCATCCTCGGCTTCGCCATGATCGCGACCTTCCTGGTCCTGATCATGATGAAGAAGATGTCGCCGATCGCGGCGCTCGTACTGATCCCGGCCCTGTTCTGCGTCTTCGTCGGGAAGGGCGCCAAGCTCGGTGACTACGTCATCGAAGGCGTCACCAGCCTCGCCCCCACTGCGGCGATGCTCATGTTCGCGATCGTCTACTTCGGTGTGATGATCGACGTCGGCCTCTTCGACCCGATCGTGCGGGGCATCCTCAAGTTCGCGAAGGCCGACCCGATGCGGATCGTCGTCGGTACGGCGATCCTCGCCGCGATCGTCTCGCTGGACGGCGACGGCTCGACCACCTTCATGATCACGGTCTCGGCGATGTACCCGCTGTACAAGCGCCTGAAGATGAGCCTGGTCGTGATGACCGGTGTCGCCGCCATGGCCAACGGCGTGATGAACACGCTGCCCTGGGGCGGTCCGACGGCCCGTGCGGCCACCGCGCTCAAGCTCGACGCCAGCGACATCTTCGTCCCGATGATCCCGGCCCTCGCCGTCGGCCTGCTGGGCGTCTTCGTCCTCTCGTACGTCCTCGGCATGCGTGAGCGCAAGCGGCTCGGGGTGCTCACGCTGAACGAGATCCTGGTGGACGAGAAGGTCGAGGAGACCGAGACCGTCCTGGTCGGCGCCGGTTCCGGTGCCTCCGGCACGGGCAAGGCCAAGGCCACGGCGGCCGGCGGCGGCTCCGGCACCGACGCCGAGGACGACGAGGCCGGCGACGCGCAGCGCTTCCAGGTCCTCGACCCCAGCCGGCCCACCCTGCGCCCCAGGCTGTACTGGTTCAACGCGCTGCTCACCGCCACCCTGCTCACCGCCATGATCATGGAGTGGCTGCCGATCCCTGTGCTGTTCCTGCTCGGTGCCGCGCTCGCGCTCACCGTGAACTTCCCGCACATCCCCGACCAGAAGGCCCGCCTCGCCGCCCACGCCGACAACGTCCTGAACGTCTCCGGCATGGTCTTCGCCGCCGCCGTCTTCACCGGCGTCCTCCAGGGCACCGGCATGGTCGACCACATGGCCCGCTGGATGGTGGACGTCATCCCCGAGGGCATGGGCCCGCACATGGCCCTCGTCACCGGCATCCTGAGCCTCCCGCTCACCTACTTCATGTCCAACGACGGCTTCTACTTCGGTGTCCTGCCCGTCCTCGCCGAGGCCGGCGCGGCGCACGGTGTCTCCCCGCTGGAGATGGCCCGCGCCTCCCTGGTCGGTCAGCCGCTGCACATGTCCAGCCCGCTCGTCCCGGCCGTGTACGTCCTGGTCGGCATGGCCAAGGTGGAGTTCGGCGACCACACCAAGTTCGTCGTCAAGTGGGCCGCGCTCACCTGCCTGTTGATCCTCGGGGCAGGAATCCTCTTCGGCATCATCTGATCCGCTTCTCTCCCGTCCCAAGGAACTCCCGTCCACGGAACCCCCGTCCACGGAGGACTCGATCATGGCGCCCGGTGGGAACCGCGGCTGGCTGCTCCGCCTCGTCATCGCCTTCAGCTTCGCGCAGGGGGCGGTGTCGATGGCACGGCCCGCCGTCTCCTACCGGGCCCTCGCGCTGGGCGCGGACGAGCGCGCGATCGGTGTCATCGCCGGTGTGTACGCCCTGCTTCCGCTCTTCGCCGCCGTACCGCTCGGCCGCCGTACGGACCACGGCCGGTGCGCGCCGCTGCTCCCGGTCGGCGTGGTGCTGATCTCCGGCGGCTGTGCGCTCAGCGGCATCGCGGACTCCCTCTGGGCCATGGCGGTCTGGAGCGGGGTGATGGGCCTCGGCCACCTCTGCTTCGTCATCGGCGCCCAGTCCCTCGTCGCCCGGCAGTCCGCCCCGCACGAACAGGACCGCAACTTCGGCCACTTCACCATCGGTGCCTCCCTCGGTCAGCTGGTCGGCCCGGTCGCGGCGGGCGCCCTGATCGGCGGCCCCGACATGGCGGGCACGAGCGCGCTGGCGCTGCTCGTCTCGGGCGCCGGGGCGGCCGTCGCGTGCACGTCGCTGTGGCGCATCGAGCATCCGGACACGGCGGCCAAGTCCCGTACCGGGCAAGCCGATCGGGTCCCCGTCGGACGCATCCTCAAGGCCCGGGGCGTCCCCGGGGGCATCTTCGTGAGCCTGTCCGTGCTGTCGGCCACGGACATCCTCACCGCGTACCTCCCGGTGGTCGGCGAGCACCGGGGCATCGCCCCCTCGGTGATCGGCCTGCTGCTGAGCCTGCGCGCGGCGGCCACGATCGCCTGCCGTCTGGTGCTGACTCCGCTGCTACGGCTGCTGGGGCGCGCGTTGCTCCTGACCGTGACGTGTTCGCTGGCGGCCCTGCTGTGCGCGGGCATCGCCCTGCCGGTCCCGGTGTGGGCGCTGGCCGTGATCCTCGCGCTGCTCGGCTTCTGCCTCGGCGTCGGCCAGCCGCTGTCCATGACGACGGTCGTCCAGGCCGCCCCCGACGGCGCCCGCTCCACCGCCCTGGCCCTGCGGCTGACCGGCAACCGCCTCGGCCAGGTCGCCGCTCCGGCCACCGCGGGCCTGGTCGCGGGCATGGCGGGGGTCGCCGCGCCGTTCGTGATGCTCGGGACGCTGCTGCTGGTGTCGGCGGGGGTGGCGCTGCGGTCGCCGGGTCGGTCCGCGGGGCCCGGACCGACCGTGGACAAGCGGCCCAGGCGCCCGCGATTGCGCCGCACGAGCGATATCTGACGGCGCGCCGGGCGCCGATGCCACCGAGTGCGGCGGGCATAACGGAGAGTGCTGCCGAAAGAGCGATTTGTATGGAAATCGTCTGAATTCGGAGGAGCGCCCATGCCCACCCTGACACTCCCACGTACCTTCCGCGTCCGAGCGGGCGCCACGGTCGTCCTCACCGCCCTCGCCGCGGCCGGCGCGTCCTGGGTTGCGGCACCGACCGCGTCGGCCGCGGGCGAGAACGGCGACATCAGGATCCACCACGTGGGCGTGCCGTTCGGCGTCTCGAAGGATGATCCACGGGTCTGCAAGTTCTACCTGGACGCCGTCAACTTCGACGTCCTCACCACCATCGCCTACACCATCACGCCGCAGCCCCCGCTCCCCACCGCCGCCACCGTCGCCGGCACCATCCAGCTCGCCGGCGGCGCCGGTCACACCGACCCGCTGGGTGTGGCGGACGGACAGTACAAGCTCACCTGGATCGTGGCGGGCGCCCCCAAGGAGAAGGTCTTCCGCGTCAACTGCCACGACGGCAAGCGCGACGGCGAGCGCCGGGCGGGCGACCAGATCGAGGACCAGCAGGGCGCGGGCTGGGGGCACAACGAGGGCGGCGGCCCCAAGGGCGGCGTGCACGCGGGTGGCGGCGGTCTCGTCGACACCGCGGCCGCGTTCGCACCGGTCACCGCGGCGGGCGCCGTCGGCCTGGTGGCGGTCGGCGGTGTCGCGTACTTCCGGCTGAACCGCCGTCGGCCCCATGGCGCCGCGTAGGCGCAGACGCAGGCCCTGGTACCGGACCCGCGCCTACCGCCTCACCAGGACGGCCCTGCTCACGGTCGTCCTGGTGACGGTGGGGGTCCGGTGTACGGGGGACGACGACTCGACCGAGCTGACCGCGCCCGGTCTGCCGGACGCCGTGGCCGCCGCCGGCCCGGAAGCGGAGCCGGCCGACGCCCCGGCCCCCTCCGCCCGCTCCTCGCCCACCCGCACACCCCCGCCCCGCCCGCTGTCCCGGTCCCGGCCGACGGCCTTCCGCATCCCGTCCCTGGGCATCGACGCCCCGATCACGGGCCTCCGGCTCATCAAGGGCCGGGAACTCGCGACACCGCCGGTCGACAAGCCGAAGCTGGTGGGCTGGTACGAGGGCGGCGCCACGCCCGGCGAGACGGGCACGGCGATCGCCGTCGGCCACCGCGACACCAGGACCGGACCCGCCGTCTTCGCCGCGCTCGGCCAGGTGAAGCCGGGCAAGGTGATCGAGGCGGTGCGCGCGGACGGCCGTACCGCCGTCTACACCGTGGACCGCGTGAAGATCTTCGACAAGGCGGGCTTCCCCGACAAGGAGGTCTACGGCCCGGCCCGGCGCCCGGAACTCCGCGTGATCACCTGCGGTGGGCTCTTCAACCGGCGGACGGGCTACAGCAGCAACGTCGTCGTCTTCGCCCACCTCACCCAGACCCGTGAGCCACGGCCGACGAAGAGCACCGGGACGCCGGCGGGCACGGCTACACCGACGAGTGCCGCACGACCGACGGGCACGGGCACTTCGGCGGCTGTCGGGACACCGACGAGCCCGGGCACACCGATGGGCGCCGGGCCATCGGCGAGTGTCGGGACGCCGGCGGGCCCCGGCATCGGCACGGGGACGGGGACGGGGATGGGGACGGGGACGGAGGCCGGGACCCCGACGGGCGTGGGAACGTCGGCGGGTGTCGGGACGCCTGCGGGTGTCGGATCGCCGGCGGGCACCGGAACGCCTGCGAGCGTCACGGCACGGTGAGGCGTCGGCGGGACGGAGTGCCGACGAGCGTGAGGCCGTGCGGAATCCGGCCGTCCGTCATCTCGCGGACTGGACCGAAGCGCCCGATCCCGCCCGGTCTCTTCCCCCCGCCGCACGCATTCCGTTAACTTCCGTGACTCACAGCCCCGTACGACCCGCACGGGGCCTCTCCACCGCGGAGCACCAGCGCCTGATCCAGCCCCCGGGGGCACCGTCATGACACGCGCCATCTCTCTGCACCACGTGAGCAAGACCTACACCCGGGGCGCCCGGGTGGTGGACCGGCTCTCGCTGGACATCGCGCCCGGCGAGTTCCTCGTCCTGCTCGGCCCCTCCGGCTGCGGAAAATCCACCGTGCTCAGGATGATCGCCGGGCTGGAGGAGATCACCGAGGGGCAGCTCAGGCTCGACGGCGAGTACGCCAACGACATGCTGCCCGCCGAGCGGCGGATGGCGATGGTGTTCCAGAACTTCGCCCTCTACCCGAACATGACCAGCCGCGGGAACATCGGCTTCCCGCTGCGCATCGAGGCCCCCGACGAGGACCCCCGGCCCCGTGTGGACGCCACCGCCCGCATGCTGGGCATCGAGGACCTCCTCGACCGCTACCCGGGCCAGCTCTCCGGCGGCGAACGTCAGCGCGTGGCGATGGGCCGGGCCATCTCCCGTCGGCCCACCGCCTTCCTCATGGACGAGCCGCTGTCCAACCTCGACGCCAAGCTCCGCAACCACCTGCGCGCCGAAATAGCCTCGCTCACCCGGGAGTTGGGTGTCACCACGGTCTACGTCACCCACGACCAGGCCGAGGCCATGTCGCTCGGCGACCGGGTCGCCGTGCTGCGCGGCGGAGTCCTCCAGCAGGTCGGCACTCCGCGCTCGGTGTACGCCCTGCCCCGCAACGTCTTCGTGGCCGCCTTCATCGGCACCCCGCGCATCAACCTCCTGCGCGGAGTGGTCCGGGCCCCGCTGGACGGCGCGATGACCATCAGCCTCGGCAAGCAGTACCTGCGGCTGCCCGAACCCCTCTCCCTGGACCACCAGTTGCTCCGCGTCCAGCAGGGCCGCGAGGTGATCGTGGGCCTGCGCTCGGAGGCGATCCGCATCGCCAAACGGACCTCCGCCCGCCCCGGGGAGATGCCGATCACCGGTCTGGTGGAGCACGTGGAGTTCCAGGGCCACGAGGTCCTCGTCCACTTCAACACCGGCTCCCGCCCCGCCTTCGTCCCCGACCTGGAGGCGCCCCGCCCCGCCCCGCGCCAGCCCCGGCGCCGCCGTCGCGAGGGCACGGTCCTGGACCGCCTGAGAGAACGGGCGGTCTCCCTCCGCGCCGGCCCGGTCGTGGTCCTGGAGGACCCGCCGGAGCCCGCGCCCGAGCCGGACCCCCGCCTCCCCGGCGACCTCGTCGTCCGCACCACCCCGGACATCGACCTGCGCCGCGGCATGCAGGTCCCGCTCCTCGTCGACATCTCCCACCTCTTCGTCTTCGACCAGCACGGCGAACGCATCTGCCCGTCCCCGGACCATCTGCCGGATCTGGACGAGTGAGGCCGGCGGGCGGCGGTGCGGTGAAGGGGGCCCGTCCGACGGGGTGAACCGAGGCGGCCGCAATTCGAGACGCGGTTCCTCTTCGGCGCCGAGCGGCCAGACGGCGGAGCACGGGTCACGGACCGGCAGCGCTGCCGGAAGGCATTCCGTGCGCCCGCCGGAGGAAGCCGTGGCGTGGTGGACGAGGGGGCCCGCGGGGACTTCTGATGTCCGTGGACGGTCCGGTCCCGCTCTGGCGCGAGAAAACTATCGCCGCTAGTTTATGAGGCCGGACGACACGGCACGGCCCAGCCCGGGAGGACGCACCATGAAGGCGCACGACGGCATGTACATCGACGGCGAGTGGCGCCCGGCCACCGGCCCGGACGTGATCGAGGTCGTGAACCCGGTCGACGAGCAGGTCATCGCGCGGGTCCCGGCCGGCACCGCCGAGGACGTCGACAGCGCCGTACGCGCCGCCCGGGCCGCCTTCCCGGCCTGGGCCGCGACCCCTCCCGCCGAACGGGCCGCCCGTCTCGCCGCCCTCCGGGACGTTCTCGCCGCCCGCAAGGACGAGATCGCCGAGACGGTCACCGCCGAACTCGGCTCACCCCTGAAGTTCTCGGAGAACGTCCACGCCGCCGTCCCCGTCGCGGTCGCCGCCTCCTACGCCGAGCTCGCGGCCGGCCATCCCTTCGAGGAGAAGGTCGGCAACTCCACCGTCCACCTGGAGCCCGTCGGCGTGGTCGGGGCGATCACGCCCTGGAACTACCCGCTCCACCAGATCGTCGCCAAGGTCGCCCCGGCCCTCGCCGCCGGCTGCACGGTGGTCCTCAAGCCCGCCGAGGACACCCCGCTGGTCGCCCAGCTCTTCGCCGAGGCGGTCCACGAGGCGGGCATCCCGGCCGGTGTCTTCAACCTGGTCACGGGCCTCGGCCCGGTCGCCGGACAGGCCCTCGCCGCGCACCCCGACGTCGACCTGGTCTCCTTCACCGGCTCCACCGCGGTCGGCCGGCGGATCGGCGCGACCGCAGGTGCCGCGTTGAAGAAGGTCGCCCTGGAGCTCGGCGGCAAGTCCGCCAACGTCATCCTGCCCGGCGCCGACCTCGCCAAGGCGGTCAACGTCGGCGTCGCCAACGTGATGTCCAACTCCGGCCAGACGTGCAGCGCCTGGACCCGGATGCTCGTCCACCGCGACCAGTACGACGAGGCCGTCGAACTCGCCGCCGGCGCCGCCGCGAAGTACGGCGAGCGCATCGGCCCGGTCGTCAACGCCAAGCAGCAGGCCCGGGTGCGCGGTTACATCGAGAAGGGCG
Source organism: Streptomyces sp. SAI-135 (assembly GCF_029893805.1). Taxonomy (NCBI): domain Bacteria; kingdom Bacillati; phylum Actinomycetota; class Actinomycetes; order Kitasatosporales; family Streptomycetaceae; genus Streptomyces; species Streptomyces sp. SAI-135. The sequence continues at coordinate 2,119,545 of NZ_JARXYP010000002.1, read as the reverse complement.
TCGCCGAGGGTGCCCGGCTGGTCGCCGGAGGGCCCGAATCCCCGCGCGAGCAGGGCTACTTCGTCGCCCCGACGGTCTTCGCCGACGTGACGCCCGAGATGACGATCGCCCAGGAGGAGATCTTCGGTCCGGTCCTGTCGATCCTGCGCTACGAGGACGAGGAGGACGCGCTGCGCATCGCCAACGGCACGGTCTACGGCCTCGCGGGCGCCGTCTGGGCCGGTGACGAGGCGGAGGCGGTGGCCTTCGCCCGCCGCATGGACACCGGACAGGTCGACATCAACGGCGGCCGCTTCAACCCCCTTGCCCCGTTCGGCGGTTACAAGCAGTCCGGCGTCGGCCGCGAGCTCGGCCCGCACGGTCTCGCCGAGTACCTCCAGACCAAGTCCCTCCAGTTCTGAGGAGCCTTCCCGTGGTTCGTGCCGCCGTCCTTCCCGCCGTGGGCGCTCCCCTGGAGGTCACCGACATCGACCTCCCCGACCCCGGCCCCGGCCAGGTCCGCGTCCGCCTCGCCGCCGCCGGGGTCTGTCACTCTGACCTGTCCCTGTCCAACGGCACCATGCGCGTCCCCGTCCCGGCCGTCCTCGGCCACGAGGGCGCGGGCACGGTCGTCGCCGTGGGGGAGGGGGTCACCGGGGTGGCGCCCGGCGCCGGCGTCGTCCTCAACTGGGCTCCCTCCTGCGGCGATTGCCATGCCTGTGCGCTCGGCGAGGTGTGGCTGTGCGCCAACGCCCTCAACGGCGCCGCCGGCGTCCACGCCCGCACCGCCGACGGCACCGACCTGCACCCCGGCCTGAACGTCGCCGCGTTCGCCGAGGAGACGGTCGTCCCCGAGTCCTGCCTCCTGCCCCTGCCCGACGGCATCCCGCTCACCGACGCGGCCCTGCTGGGCTGCGCCGTCCTCACCGGCTACGGCGCCGTCCACCACTCGGCGCGCGTCCGCGAGGGCGAGACGGTCGCGGTGTACGGCGTCGGGGGAGTGGGCCTCGCCGCGCTCCAGGCGGCCCGGATCGCGGGCGCGTCGAAGATCGTCGCGGTCGACGTCTCCCCGGAGAAGGAGGAGTTGGCGCGCGCAGCCGGAGCCACCGACTACGTGATCGCCTCCGAGAACACCGCCCGCGAGATCCGGGGCCTCACCGGCAGGCAGGGCGTCGACGCCGCCGTCGAGTGCGTGGGCCGCGCCTCGACCATCCGCACGGCCTGGGACTCCACCCGCCGTGGCGGCCGTACGACGGTCGTCGGCATCGGCGGCAAGGACCAGCAGGTCACCTTCAACGCCCTGGAGATCTTCCACTGGGGTCGCACCCTCGCGGGCTGTGTCTACGGCAACTCCAACCCCGCCGAGGACCTGCCGGTGCTCGCCGAGCACGTCCGGGCGGGCCGGCTGGACCTCGGGATGCTGGTGACCGAGCGGATCGCCCTCGACGGCATCCCGGCGGCCTTCGACAACATGCTGGCGGGCAAGGGCGGCAGGGCCCTGGTGGTGTTCTGAGCGACGGGCCGCCCGGAGCACCGGCTCAGGTGCTCCGGGCAACCTTCCCGCACAACCGTTGACCCCATACCGTCCGGTCAGTATGTTCGGCCGCCAACGTCCCCACGCACCCACCGGAGTGTGCACCACATGGACACGGCCCCTACCGCTCACCCCACTTCCGTCACCGCGCCGGCGTCTCCCCACCGCCGTCGCGTCGCCACCGCTGCGGCCCTCGCCTCCGCCGTCGAGTGGTACGACTACTTCGTCTTCGGCATAGCCGCCGCCCTCGTCCTCGGCGATCTGTACTTCCCCGCGGGCAACTCAACCGCCGGTGTCCTCGCCGCCTTCGCCACCTTCGCGGTCGGCTTCCTGGCCCGCCCGATCGGTGGCATCGTCGCCGGCCAGATCGGGGACAAGCGCGGCCGCAAGCCCATGCTGGTCCTCGCCCTCACGCTCATGGGCCTCGCCACCACCGGCATCGGCCTCCTGCCGACCTACGACACGATCGGCGTCGCCGCCCCGGTCCTGCTCGTCCTGCTCCGCGTCGTCCAGGGCGTGGCGGTCGGCGCGCAGTGGGGCGGTGCGATGCTGCTGGCCACCGAGTACGCCCCCGAGGGCAAGCGCGGGCTCTACGGCAGTGTCGTCCAACTCGGCGTCCCCATCGGCGTGGTGACCGCCAACACGGTCTTCCTGCTGGCCGGGGCGTTCACCACCGACGCCGGGTTCGCGGCCTGGGGCTGGCGCGTCCCGTTCCTCATCGGCCTGTTCGTCCTGGCGCTCGCCTGGTACATCCACACCAAGGTCGAGGAGACCCCCGAATTCCGCCGGGCGGAGCGGGAGCTGGCCGAGAAGGAGAAGAGCGCGCAGAACTCCCCGCTGCGCACGATCCTCCGCCACCACCTGGGCACGGTCCTGCTCGCCGGCGGCTCCTTCGCCGTGAACACCGCGACCTTCTACATCCTGATCACCGGTGTCCTCGACTACACCACCCGTGAACTGGGCATGCAGCGCAGTGCCGTGCTCACCGTCTCGCTCTGCGTCAGCCTCACCCAGCTGGTGCTGATCCCGGCCGCCGCCGCGCTCTCCGACCGCCTCGGGCGTATCCGCATCTACGCCCTCGGCGCGGCCGGCATCGCCCTGTGGGCCGTACCGATGTTCCTGCTCATCGACACCGGGTCGCTGCTGTGGCTGGCGGTCGGCACCTTCGTCGCCGGATGCTTCCTGAGCATCATGTACGGCCCGCAGGCCGCCCTGTTCGCCGAGCTGTTCACACCCGAGATGCGGTACACCGGCGCCTCCCTCGGCTACCAGATCGCCGCCGTGCTCGGCGGTGGGCTCGCGCCCTTCCTGATGGTGCTGCTGCTGGAGGCCACCGGGACCTCGATGGCGGTCTCCGGTTACATCATCGGGCTCTCGGTGATCGCGTTGCTCTGCATCAAGGTGCTCGCGGGCAGGGCGCGTTCACGCGGAGTCTGACGCCCTCTCGGGCCGCGGCTCAGGTGCCGTCACCGGGGCCGCGGCCGCCCGTGCGCGGGACCGGGAGCGGGACACCGCCACGCCCGCAAGGCACAGCACCCCGCCCGCGAGCGTGAACAGGCCAGGGACCTCGCCGAGCGCCAGCCACGACATCAGCACGACCAGGGCGGGCACCGCGTAGGTGGTCGCGCCCATGCGGCTGGCGGTCGTCCGGGCCAGGGCGTAGGCCCAGGTGGTGAAGGCCAGCGCGGTCGGGAACACCCCCAGGTAGACCATGTTGAGGGTCGCCGAGGCGGGGGCGTCGGCCGCCTCCGACACCAGCTGCCCCGCGAAGGGCAGGCAGACCACGGCACCCACGAAGCAGCCGAAGGTCGTCGCCTGCAGCGGGGTCGCGGAGCCCAGGACCGGCTTCTGCGCGACGACCCCGCCGGCGTAGGCGATCGCCGCGAGCAGGCACAGGACCACGCCGAGCACCGAGGAGCCCCCGTCGTCCGACATGGACAGACCCACGGTGACCGCGCCGGCGAAGGACACCGCCATCCCGGCCAGCAGCCGGGGTGGCATCGCGTCCCCGAGCAGCCGCGCGCCGAGCAGCGCGATCAGGATCGGGCCGATGTTCACGACCAGGGCCGCGGTGCCCGCGTCCACCTGCTGCTCGCCCCAGTTCAGGACGACCATGTAGAAGCCGAACCACAGGACGCCGGAGAACGCGATACCGCGCCAGGCAGAACGAGGAGGGAGCCCTTCGCGGCGTATCAGGCAGATCACGCCCAGGGCGAGCGCACCGGAAAGGAGCCGGCCGAGGGCCAGCGCGCCGGGGGAGTAGGCGGCGCCCGCGCTGCGGATGGAGACGAAGGCGGACGCCCACAGGACGACGGTGACGGTGGCTGCGCCGGCGGCGAGGAGTTCGGTGCGGCGGTGGTTCATCATGCTCCTGAGACTAGGCAAGCGCGGATCTGGGGGCTCGCGGATTTCGGACGGGTGGTCGGCGGGGCTCAGCGCAGCGCTTCCGTGTCGACGCCCAGGAGTTCGGCCCACACCCGCTCTCCCGCCGCCGTCACCTTCACGGCCCGTTGCGAGCCGATGCGGACGCACCAGCCCGCGTCCAGCGCGTGCCGGCACAGGGCCGCCCCCGCCACCCCCGCCAGGTGCGGACGGCGTTCGGTCCAGTCGAGGCAGGCCCGGGCCAGCGGGCGGCGGCCCCGGCGGTCGAGGGGGATGCCCGCGGCCCCGAACCATGCGAGGCCCGCGTCGGTGAGGGCGAAACCCGTGTCCTGGCGCAGCAGTCCGCGGGACGTCAGGGCGTCGGTCAGGGCGATGCCCAGGCGGCCCGCGAAGTGGTCGTAGCACGTGCGGCCCCGGGCCATCGCCGATCCGGCGCTCGACTCCCGCAGGTTTCGCGGGCGCCGGGCCGTGTCCTGTTCGGGGGCCACCTGTGCCGCGAGGTCCTCGACCAGGTGGGCCACCCGCGCGTCGGCGAGCCGCACGTACCGGTGGCGCCCCTGCCGCTCCTGCGTCAGCAGTCCGCCCGCGACCAGCTTGCCGAGGTGCTCGCTCAGGGTCGAGGCGGCGACTCCCGCGTGGCGGGCCAGTTCACCCGCGGTCCAGGCCCGGCCGTCGAGGAGGGCCAGGAGGCAGGCGGCCCGGGTCTCGTCGGCGATCAGGGCGGCGAGCCTCGCCAGCGGGAGCGCCTGCGGGTCCTTGGTCATGCGTTCCAGCATGGGGCAGGGATGTTTCGGCGCCCACCGAAATGTCCTCGGCGCCTGCCGGGACATGCCTATGCGGGGCGCCCGACCTGCTCGTACTGCTGCACCAGCCCGTCCAGCAGAGCCCTGAGCCCCGTCTCGAAGGCCCGCTCGTCGATCTTCTCCTGCTGCTCGGCGAGAAGGTGGGCCTGGCCGAGGTGGGGGTAGTCGGCGGGGTCGTACGCGCTCGCGTCGTCCACGAAGCCCCCGGCGAACGAACCGAGCGCGGAGCCCATGATGAAGTACCGCATCAGCGCGCCGATGGAGGTCGCCTGCGCCGGTGGCCAGCCCGCGTCGACCATCGCGCCGTAGACCGCGTCGGCGAGGCGCAGGCCCGCGGGGCGGCGGCCGGGGCCCTGGGCGAGGACCGGGACGATGTTGGGGTGGTCGCGCAGGGCGGTGCGGTAGGAGACGGCCCAGTCGTGCAGGGCGGTCCGCCAGGCCCGGCCGTCCTCGAACATCGACAGGTCGACCTGGGCGCTCACCGAGTCGGCGACCGCCTCCAGGATCTCGTCCTTCGTGCGGAAGTGGTTGTAGAGGGACGGCCCGCTGACCCCGAGCTCCGCCGCCAGCCGGCGCGTGGACAGCGCCGCGAGGCCCTCCGCGTCCACGAGGGCGCGTGCCGTCTCGACGATCCGGTCGGTGCTGAGCAGGGGCTTGCGCGGTCGGGCCATGGCGCACATAGTAGGGCTGCGAACAAGAAACTAGCAGTGCTAATTTAAAGGTGTCCTTCTCAAGTGAGGTGATCTCGTGGTCGACCTGGGGCTCAGCGAGGAGCAGACCGCCGTCCGGCGGCTCGCGCGGGACTTCGTGGACCGCGAGATCGCACCCCACGTCGTCGCCTGGGACCGTGCCGAGGAGGTCGACCGGTCCCTTGTCAAGAAGCTCGGCGAGGTCGGCTTCCTCGGCCTGACGATCGACGAGGAGTACGGCGGCTCGGGCGGCGACCACCTGGCGTACTGCCTGGTCACCGAGGAGCTCGGGCGGGGTGACTCGTCCGTGCGCGGGATCGTGTCCGTCTCCCTCGGGCTCGTCGCCAAGACGGTCGCCGCGTGGGGGACCGAGGAGCAGAAGCGGCGCTGGCTCCCCGGGCTCACCTCCGGCGCGTACGTCGGCTGCTTCGGCCTCACCGAGCCCGGCACCGGCTCCGACGCGGGCAACCTCGCCACGCGCGCGGTGCGGGACGGCGACGACTACGTCATCGACGGCACCAAGATGTTCATCACCAACGGCACGTGGGCCGATGTGGTGCTGCTGTTCGCCCGGTCGACGGACGCTCCCGGCCACAAGGGCGTCTCCGCCTTCCTGGTGCCGGCGGACGCACCCGGCCTCACCCGCCGCACGATCCACGGCAAGCTCGGGCTGCGCGGCCAGGCGACCGCCGAACTGGTCCTGGAGGGGGTCCGCGTACCCGCCTCCGCGATGCTCGGCGAGGAGGGCAAGGGGTTCTCCGTCGCCATGTCCGCGCTGGCCAAGGGGCGGATGTCGGTGGCGGCGGGGTGCGTGGGCATCGCCCAGGCGGCACTGGACGCGGCCGTCCGGTACGCCGGGGAGCGCGAGCAGTTCGGCAAGCCGATCGCCGGGCACCAACTGGTCCAGGAGCTGATCAGTGACATCGCCGTGGACGTGGACGCGGCCCGGCTGCTGACCTGGCGGGTGGCCGACCTGATCGACCGCGGCGAGCCCTTCGCCGTCGAGTCCTCCAAGGCCAAGCTCTTCGCCTCGGAGGCGGCGGTGCGCGCCGCGAACAACGCGCTGCAGGTGTTCGGCGGGTACGGGTACATCGACGAGTACCCGGCGGGCAAACTGCTGCGCGACGCCCGGGTGATGACCCTGTACGAGGGCACGAGCCAGATCCAGAAGCTGGTGATCGGGCGGGCGTTGACGGGGGTCTCGGCGTTCTGAGTACCGACTGAGTACCTGAGCGGATGTGGCCCGTGCCACGTGTGGCCGAGACTCTCGCCATGAGTGACACACCGGTCAAGCAGCAGAACACGGCGGCCTTCTACGGCCAGGCCGTGGCCTCCTTCGCCGTGGCCATGGCCGCCACGGCCGTCGGCATCTTCCGCCTGAACGCCGACGCCTGGGTGCGGGGTTTCCTGGCGATCGCCGTTCTCTACCTGGTCACCTCCGCCTTCACCCTCGCCAAGGTCATCCGCGACCGCCAGGAGGCCGGCCAGATCGTCAGCCGAGTCGACCAGGCCCGCCTGGAGAAACTCCTCGCCGAACACGACCCCTTCGAGAAGCTGTGACGGGAGGCGGCGCGGGCTGAGGGACCGCGAACGTCCCACCCCGGAGGGGACCCCACCCACGCCGCCCGCCCCCGGCCCAACCGCCCCAAGACTCTCCCCCTCCCTTGGGCCCGCGGGAACACGGCTGTGTCCCGTCGACGAGGGTTCGAATGTCGGTGGTCGTGGGCCGCCCTCGGCCCCCGGGGACAGGCGTCCACTGTTGCCGGCTCCCCCGGACCGACCGCGCCCCACGCTCCGCAACGCCCGCTCCCGCCCGCCGCAGGCGCCCCGCTGGGCGGGGAGGCTAAGCGCTCGCTCAGGTTCGGCGGTATGGTGGGGGTTCTGACAGTGGAGAGGGGCGTGCGATGAGTACGGCGGAGGAGACGGCCGGCGGCGAGACGTCGGCGTGGGGCGAGGTCACGCCCGACGCGGCGCGGCGGCTGCTCGTAGCCGCGGTGGAGGCGTTCGCCGAGCGCGGCTACCACGCCACCACGACCCGGGACATCGCGGGCCGGGCCGGCATGAGCCCCGCCGCGCTCTACATCCACTACAAGACCAAGGAAGAGCTGCTCCACCGCATCAGCCGCATCGGTCACACGAAGGCGCTGGAGATCCTCCAGGTCGCGGCCCGCCGCGAGGGCACCGCGACCGAGCGGCTCGCGGACGCGGTGAGCTCCTTCGTGCGCTGGCACGCCGGCGGCCGCACCACCGCCCGGGTCGTCCAGTACGAACTCGACTCCCTCGGCCCCGACGCCCGCGCCGAGATCCTCGCCCTGCGCCGCCAGTGCGACGCCGAGGTGCGCGGGATCATCGAGGACGGCGTGGCCTCCGGCGAGTTCGACGTGCTCGACGTCCGGGGCACCACCCTCGCCGTCATGTCGCTCTGCATCGACGTGGCCCGCTGGTTCAACGTCGACGGCCCCTGGACCCCCGACGAGGTCGGCGCGCTCGACGCCGACCTCGTGCTGCGGATGGTGGGGGCCAAGTAACCGCTCAGAGGTAGTAGCGGGACACCGATTCCGCCACGCACACCGGCTTGTCCCCGCCCTCGCGCTCCACGCTGAAGGCGACGGTGACCTGGACGCCCCCCGCCACGTCGTCCACGCCGGTGATCGTGGCGGTGGCGCGCAGGCGGGAGCCGACGGGTACCGGCGCGGGGAAACGCACCTTGTTCGTCCCGTAGTTGACGCCCATCTTCACACCCTCGACCTTGATCAGCTGCGGTCCGAACAGCGGCAGCAGGGACAGGGTGAGATAGCCGTGCGCGATCGTCGTGCCGAAGGGGCCCTGCGCGGCCTTCTCCGGGTCGACGTGGATCCACTGGTGGTCACCCGTGGCGTCCGCGAACAGGTCGATGCGCTTCTGGTCGACCTCCAGCCAGTCGGTGTACCCGAGCTGCTCGCCCACCGCCGCCTTCAGGTCGTCGACGCCCGTGAAGATCCTCGGCTCTGCCATGTCCCTGGCCTCCTCGCCACATGATGTCTAAGCGACTGCTTAGCATGGTCCGCCGGGAAGCCCCTGTCAACGGACCGCGAGGGTGACGGCATGGGTAGGCTTCGAGGGGTGCCCCAGATTCCCGAGAAGATCCACGAACTCACGGTCGGCCAGCTCGCCGCCCGCAGCGGCGCCGCCGTCTCCGCCCTGCACTTCTACGAGTCCAAGGGCCTGATCAGCAGCCGCCGCACCACGGGCAACCAGCGCCGGTACTCCCGTGACGCGCTGCGCCGGGTCGCGTTCGTCCGGGCCGCCCAACGCGTCGGCATCCCCCTGGCCACGATCCGCGACGCCCTGTCGGAGCTCCCCGAGGAGCGCACCCCCACCCGCGAGGACTGGGCCCGCCTCTCCGAGGCCTGGCGCTCCGAACTCGACGAGCGCATCAAGCAGTTGAACCGCCTCCGCGACCACCTCACCGACTGCATCGGCTGCGGCTGCCTCTCCCTCGACACCTGTGTCCTGTCCAACCCGGACGACGTCTTCGGCGACCGGCTGACCGGTTCGCGGCTGCTGGTGGAGCGGGGCGGGGGCGGGCAGGGCAACGGCCGCCGCGACCGGGAACAGTGCCGCTGAACCGTACGGCCGGGCGCGGCACCCGTTCCGCCCGGCCGTACCGGAACCCGCTGGTGCGCCCTCACCGGGCCTGGTAGCGTCGCGATCTTCGGCCGGCGGCGACTCCGTGCCCGGAGTCCTGACGGGATCAACTCCCATGACCTCACCGGCCCTTGACGCGGCTCTCGCCGACATCGACACCGTCTTCAACGGCTGCACCAGCCCGGGCGAGTCGGCCTGCGAGCTCTGCCACCTCCCCGAGGAGGCCGCGTACCTGCGCACGCCGTACGTCCGGATCCCGGCGGACGTGCTGCGGATGTACGCCTTCGAGGTGTCCGACCACTTCGACGACCAGGAGGCCGCGATGCGCCGGCTGCTGCCGCAGGGCGCGCGGGCGCTGGTCATGGGGGAGATGGAGCCGCTCGGCCTCGGCTTCCACGGACTGGCCGTCGTCGACTGGCGTACCTGGCCCGCAGACCAGTCCGCCGCCGTGGAGACGTTCGTGCTCGCCTGGTGGGCGGACGTCCTCGCGGCGCCGGAGCCTCCGTACCGGATCGTCGAGATCTTCGAGCTGTGCGCCTCCGTGCTCCGCTCGGTCACCCCGCTCCTCGACCGCTGGCACGCGAGCCCGGTCGCCGACGCGCACCTCGCGCGCTGCGTCGACCGGTGGCTGGACGAACTGCTCGTCGACGAGTCGCCGTTCGGCTGGTTCCTCCAGGGCGAGGAGACGGCCGTGCCCGCACTGCGGGCCTGGCTCGCCCAGTACGCCCCCGACCGGCTCCGCGCCCGCGACGAGCCCGACCTGGCCAAGAAGGCCGAACTCCTCGCCCTGCCCTACGACGACCGCTGGGCCCACCCGTACTGGGCCAGTCCCTCGGCCACCAGCTGAGCGTTGGACGCGGCGCGTCGGCCGTCCGGCAGGACCAGCATGTCCTCCAGGCCGACCCGCGTCGCGAGACCGAGCCGCCCGGCCAGCCGCAGCACCGGCCAGGCGCCGCCGTCCTCGCCGTGCAGCAGCACCGGGCGACCGTGGGCCCTGCCGAGCCCGTCGAGCAGCGTGCGCGCGGTGGTCTCCGCCGCGTCGGTGTCCGTCACCTCCGCGAGGACACGCAGCACCTTCGGCCCGAGCGGGGACACCGCGAACCGCTCGGCCGCGTCCGTACCGGACCAGATGCCGGCCTCCACGCCGACGCCCCGGTCGATCAGCGCCGCCGCGAGCGACTCGGCCCCCGGCTCGTGCCAGTTCACCGAGGCGTGGTCGGGCAGCACGGTCCAGCTCCGGACACGGGCGATCCGGCCCGCCGGGTCCGGCTCCGCCCAGGCGCCGGTCGTCACACCGACGGGGACCGACACCCGTGCGCGGATCGCGTCCAGCGTCGCCGCGACCACCCGCGGCGACAGGCTGTCCCGCCCGCACGGTGTCTTGGGGTGGACATGGATGTCCGTGGCGCCCGCGGCCACGGCCTCGGCCGCCGACTGGGCCATCGCCAAGGGCGTGAGGGGCACCGCCGATCCGTCGGCGGTGCCGCGCGGACCGTTGAGACACACCTGCACCATTCCTCGATGGTGCCAGGCGGCACTGACATTCCGGGCCTGTTCAACAGGGGGTGCGGCATCCCCGGCGCACCCCCGGCGCGCCCACACGCTAGGCCGACATCAGCAACCGTCCGCGCCTGGCGTCCGCCAGGGCCTCGGGTGTGAGCACGGGCCGCGGCACCAGGATCCCGCAGTCCGCGCAGACCGGGCCTGTCGAGGGTTCGTGATCCAGTTCGTACTTCCAGACGAGCCGCTCCCCGTCGCACACCGGACACACCGCGCCCGGCTCGCGCTCCAGCGCGGAGATCAGCCTGCGCAACACCTCGGCCAGCGAGTCATCGGGGTGCACCCGGGGATCGTCGCACCACGCGACTCCGAACCCGCCCCAGGTCAGCCGGTGCCAGTCGTCCACACTGCCCGGCCTGCGCAACCCGTCGTGCTTCTCCTTCTTGCGCCGCTCGGCGAACTCGACCTCGTAGGCCAGCCAGACCGAACGCGCCTCCTCCAGTTCCTCCAGTGCGGCCACGAGCCGCGCTGGGTCCGGGGAGCGGTCCTCGGGACCGAAACCCGCCCGGGAGCACAAGTGGTCCCAGGTCGCCCTGTGCCCGTAAGGAGCGAACCGCTCAAGACACTTGCGCAGCGAGTAGCGCCGGAGCGCCAGATCGCACCGCGGATCTCGCACCTGTCTCGCCAGACTCCGGAAACCGGCCATCGCCCTGCACCTCCGTCACAACTGCACCTGTACTTCGGTCACTTCGGCGTTGTCGCACGGACTTCGCGCGACGTTGCCGAATAGACGTATCGACAAGCGATTTGGCTCCATCCGATTTCCGATGCCCCCCATAAGCTCGAGAACCCCTGTCAAAACTTGACGCATGTTCATCTTCAATCTCGGGGATACCGGCGGTAACGTCCGGCCACACCCCCCCGTCGGTTGGAGCTGCCATGCCACGGCGCACCTCACGCACCGCACTCGACAGACTGAGAACTCCCGGCAGACTCACCGGGTTCCTGAAGTCCGCATCCATATGCGTCCTGATTGCCGGTCTTTTGTCCCCGCTTGCCCAGACGGCCTCCGCCGCCGAGGCCGCGGCGCCGAACGACTACTGCGGCGGCCAGTGTTCCGACATCCTGCCGCCCGGCGAGAACGGCAACGCGACCCTCGCGCAGATCCTCCTCAACCAGGCCTTCGGCACCCAGCCCGACCACGCCGAGGACCAGCTCGGCCCCTACGCCAACCTGGCCAAGGGGTACCCCACGCTCACCAGTTCGACGATCAACACGTTCTTCAACGACGCCTCCTTCGGGGTGGCGTCCGATCAGGTGGCCTCCACCCTGAGCCCCGCCGGACGCACCGACGTGACGATCGTCCGTGACAAGAAGACGGGCGTACCGCACATCACCGGTACCACCCGATACGGCACCGAGTTCGGCGCGGGCTATGCGGCCGCCCAGGACCGGCTGTGGCTCATGGACGTCTTCCGGCACGTGGGCCGCGGCCAGCTGACCGCCTTCGCGGGCGGCGCCCCCTCCAACCAGGGCCTGGAGCAGCAGTTCTGGCGCAACGCCCCCTACAGCGAGGCCGACCTCCAGGCGCAGATCGACAACGCGGTGGCGGCCAACGGAGCCCGCGGCGTACAGGCACTCGCCGACGCCAACGCCTACCTCGCCGGCATCAACGCCTACATCGACGCCTCCGACAGCGGCCGTTACTTCCCCGGCGAGTACGTCCTGACCGGCCACAAGGACTCGATCACCAACGCCGGCACCATCGACCACTTCAAGCTCACCGACCTGGTCGCGCTGGCGTCCGTCATCGGCGCCCTGTTCGGGTCCGGGGGCGGCGGTGAGGTCAACAACGCGCTCTCGCTGATGGCCGCCCAGGAGCGGTACGGCGTGACGAAGGGCACCGAGGTCTGGGAGTCCTTCCGCGAGCGCAACGACCCCGAGGCCGTCCTCACCGTCCACAACGGCGAGAGCTTCCCGTACGCCACGAAGCCCGCGAACGCACAGGGTGAGGCGCTGCCCGACGCCGGTTCGGTGACCACCGAGCCCCTGGTCCACGACGCCACGGGCACCGGCGCCGACCAGAGCGCGAGCGCGGCCTCCGCCACGGCGACCGCGAACGCGCTCACCTCGGCCAAGCGCGGCATGTCCAACGCCCTCGTGGTCAGCGGGAAGTACACCGCCAGCGGCCACCCGGTCGCCGTCTTTGGCCCCCAGACCGGCTACTTCGCCCCCCAGCTCCTCATGCTCCAGGAGATCCAGGGCCCGGGCCTCAGCGCCCGCGGTGCCTCCTTCGCCGGCCTGAGCATGTACGTCGAACTCGGCCGCGGCCAGGACTACTCGTGGTCCGCCACCACCTCCGGCCAGGACATCATCGACACCTACGCCGTCGAACTGTGCCAGGACGACTACCACTACCTGTACCACGGCACCTGCACGGCCATGGAGAAGATCGAACAGAAGAACTCCTGGAAGCCGACCACGGCCGACGGCACCGCCGCGGGGTCGTACACGATGCGGGTCTGGCGCACGAAGTACGGCCCCGTCGAGTACCGGGCGACCGTCGGCGGCAAGAAGGTCGCCTACACCACCCTGCGCTCCTCCTACATGCACGAGGCCGACTCGATCATCGGCTTCCAGATGCTGAACGACCCGGACTACGTCAAGAGCCCGCAGACCTTCCAGAGCGCGGTGCAGCACATCAACTACACCTTCAACTGGTTCTACGCCGACTCCACGCACACCGCGTACTACAACAGCGGCGACAACCCGGTGCGCGCGTCCGGCGTCGACGCCGAGTTCCCGGTGTGGGCGCAGTCGGCGTACGAGTGGCGTAACTGGAACCCGGCGACGAACACCGCCGACTACACCCCGGCCTCCGCGCACCCCAACTCCGTCGACCAGGACTACTACATCTCCTGGAACAACAAGCAGGCCAAGGACTACACGACCGCACCCTGGGGCGACGGCTCGGTGCACCGCGGCAACCTGCTGGAGGACCGGGTCAAGAAGCTGGTCGCCGCGGGCGGGGTCACCAGGGCCTCACTGGTGAAGGCCATGGCCGACGCGGCCCTCGCCGACCTGCGCGCGGAGGACGTCCTCCCGGACCTGCTCAAGGTGATCAACAGCTCGACGGTCACCGACTCCACGGCGGCGGCCGCGGTGAGCAAGCTCCAGGCGTGGCTGACGGCGGGCGGCAAGCGCACCGAGACGTCGGCCGGTTCGAAGAAGTACGCCGACGCCGACGCGATCCGCATCCTGGACGCGTGGTGGCCGCTGCTGGCCAAGGGCATCTTCGAACCCGGCCTCGGCACCGGCCTGTACACCGCCATGCAGGCCAACCTGCCCGTCGACGAATCCCCGTCGGCCGCGCACGGCCCCACCGGCTCCCACGCGGGCAGCTCCTTCCAGTACGGCTGGTGGAGCTACGTCGACAAGGACGTCCGCGCGGTGCTCGGGGAGAGCGTGCGGGGCCCGCTGGCGGACAAGTACTGCGGCGGCGGCAGCCTCAGCGCCTGCCGGGACGTCCTGATCAGCACCCTGAAGACCGCGGCGGGCAAGACCGCGGCCCAGGTCTACCCCGGTGACGACCTGTGCTCGGCGGGAGACCAGTGGTGCGCCGACTCGATCGTGCAGCGCACCCTGGGCGGCATCAAGCACTACAACATCAGCTGGCAGAACCGTCCGACGTACCAGCAGGTGGTGGAGTTCACCTCGCACCGGTAGAAGGACCGGCGCAGGTAAGGCGGTTGGCGGCGGGTCAGTGGATACGGCCCGCCGCCAGCACCAGCTGGGCCAGCTCGCGGTGGCAGATGTCGCTGTGCGCCCCCGCGGGCGGTCCGCCGCGTCTGACGACGGCGGCCGTGTCGACGTTCACACAGCCCTTCACGGGCAGCTTCCGCAGGGCGTCGGCCAGCTTGACGGACGGCGTGTCCGGCACCGACTGCACGCCGTCGTGGCCCATCGCCCCCCACTTGGCGCCCAGCGTCCGGCCGAGGTCGAAGGCCGCCACGCCCCGGGCGTCCCCCGCCATCCGCGAGGCCAGCGGGTACAGCGTGGCGAGCGCCGAGTCATGGCTGGAGAAACAGCACACGAGCGGTCCGTCGACACGGTTCTGCTGCCCCTGGAGCACGCCTCCCGCCCGTGCGTCGTGCGGCAGCCGGGACGCGAACGCGTAGTGCGAGAAGGCCCCTTGGAGCAGCGTCACGGACTTGACCGTCCGCACGCCCTCCGGCAGTCCGCGCAGCGCGAACGACACCAGCCGTCCGCCGAAGCTGTGCCCCACGAGATGCACGCGCACCCCGGGCGCCGCCGCCGCGAGCTGCCCGACGACCCGGCCGAGCCCGCGCTCGCCGACCGTGCCCGCCCGCCGCTTCATCGCGTAGTAGGTGCCCTGCCGCAGCAGTTCGTGCGCCCCGTCCCACGGGTTGGGAATCGTGAACTCCTGTACGTCGGCGGGCGATTCGAGACGGTGGAGGGCCTGCGCGAACTCCTCGCACACCGCCGCCGCAGGCCCGGCGAGGATCTCCGGCTCGTCCTGCGGCACCCCCTCCGCCAGCGTGTCCGCCGCGAACAGCGCCTGCGGCCCCGGCGGCACGACCTCCACGAGCATCCGCACCAGCCGCCCGAACTCCTCCAACTCCGCTTCCTCACGCGGCTGCTGGTCCAGCAGCCGGGCTAGCTGGTCGATCACCGTGGCCCGTCCGGGAAAGGTCTCCAGCAGCGCGTGCCGGGTGTCCTTGTCCAGCACCGGCCGCGGCGGCAGCTCGGCGGCCACGGCCCGCGGGAAGTCCGGGATCGGCTCGTCCGAGAACCGCATGGACGGCCACACGACCCCCACGTACCCGAGCCTCGCGGTCGGTGCGAGCTGCGGGAACGGCTCGAAGAAGCGGCTGTAGAGCCGGGTCGCCCCCGAACGGTCGCTGTTCCAGCCGTGGCAGAACACGACCAGGTCCCGGACGCCCCGGTCCACCACCTCCGCGAGCAGCCGGTCCCGCCGGTCGGTGTCCGGGTCGCCGTCCGCGTCGAAGGTCAGCTCCCAGTACGGCGTCACGCTCATCGCCGGATCCGCCATCACGCACCACCTCGTCCCCCGTAGTGGTGCGCATCGTCCTGCTACCGGGCGAAGTTGGCCATACTCCACGCCTCATCCGTAGAGGAGGTAATTCTTTCGAATCCGCCGGAAAGCGCTCAGCTCCTCCCGCCAGCCCGCCACGACCTCGTCGGTGTCCGCACCGGCGTCGATCATCGTGCGGACCCGGGCGGAACCGGTGAGCCTGTCGATCCAGTTGTCGGCGCGCCAGCCGAACCCGGACCAGGTCCGCTTGGCGGTCACGAGCAGGGCGATTCCGGTGCGGACGGGGTCGTAGGCGGACCTGTCGTGGACGTGGATCTGGACGCCCCCGATCGTCTTCCCCTGGAACTTGGAGAACGTCGGCGCGAAGTAGGCCTCCCTGAAGTGCACTCCGGGCAGGCCGAGTTCGTTCGCGGCCGCGGCCCAGCGGCCGTCCAGGCCCTCCGCGCCCAGCAGTTCGAAGGGACGGGTGGTGCCGCGGCCCTCGGAGAGGTTCGTGCCCTCGAAGAGACAGGTGCCGGAGTACACCAGCGCGGTGTCGGGGGTCGGCATGTTTGGGCTCGGGGGGACCCAGGGCAGGTCCCAGTCGTCGTAGAACTGCGAGCGCCGCCAGCCCGTCATCAGGACCGTGTCCAGGGCGACCGGGGTGGTGAGGAACTCGCCGTTGAAGAGCCGGGCCAGCTCCGCGACGGTCATGCCGTGTGCCTGGGAGATGGGCTGCCGGCCCACGAAGGTCGCGAACTCCCGGTGCAGGACCGGTCCGAGGGCCGCGCGGCCGGTGACCGGGTTCGGGCGGTCCAGCACGACGAAGCGCTTTCCGGCGAGCTGGGCCGCCTCCATGCAGTCGTACAGGGTCCAGATGTAGGTGTAGAAGCGGGCGCCGACGTCCTGGATGTCGAAGACGACCGTGTCCACGGCGGAGGCGGTGAAGATGTCGGCGAGGGCCTGGCCGCTCTTCAGGTACGTGTCGTAGACGGGCAGGCCGGTCGCGGGGTCGTCGTGGCGGCCTTCGGAACCGCCGGCCTGCGCGGTGCCGCGGAAGCCGTGTTCGGGGCCGAACACTGCCGTGAGCTGAACCCTGGGGTCGGTGTGCATCACGTCGACGATGTGGTGGACGTCTCTGGTCACGCCGGTGGGGTTGGTGACGATGCCGATGCGCTGGCCGTGGAGTCGTTCGTAACCGGATGCGGCCAGGTTCTCGAAACCGGTGCGTCTGCGGTGGTGGGCCGCTTGGGTGGGGGATGCGGAGGTGAGTGACGCCGTTGCCGTTGCTGCTGTCAGCAGGGTTCGTCTGGATAGGCGCATGCAGTGCACGTTAGGTGCTTCCGCGGGTTGTGGGCAGGGTGCGGGTGCGTCGTGGCCGGTCGCGCAGTTCCCCGCGCCCCTGGGGGAATCCGCTCACCCTTCCTTCATACATACCGACCGGTTAGTCTGGGCTCGCAGTCGAGCCGTAGTCGAAGGAGACCGATGGTGGAAGCCCTGCACGATGCCGGAGTGGTGGTCACCGGAGCGGGAGGTGGCATCGGAGCTGCGCTCGCGCGGCGGTTCGCCGCCGAGGGGGCCCGGGTCGTCGTCAACGACCTGGACGCCGGGCGGGCCAAGGCGGTGGCCGAGGAGATCGGCGGGATCGCCGTCGCCGGGGACGCCTCCGATGTGGTCGCCGACGCTCGTGACGCCCTGAACGGCGTCGTCGACGTCTACTGCGCCAACGCCGGTGTCGCCTTCGGGGGCGGGAACGCCGACGAGCCGCTCGACGAGACCGGCTGGGCCACCTCCTGGGACGTCAACGTCATGGCCCATGTACGGGCCGCCCACGCGCTGCTTCCCGGGTGGCTGGAGCGGGGGAGCGGGCGGTTCGTGTCGACCGTTTCCGCCGCCGGGCTGCTGACCATGATCGGGGCCGCCCCGTACGCCGTCACCAAGCACGGGGCGTACGCCTTCGCCGAGTACCTGTCGCTGACGTACCGGCACCGGGGGATCAAGGTGCACGCGATCTGCCCGCAGGGTGTGCGCACGGACATGCTCGCCGCCACCGGCACCGCGGGGGACCTGGTCCTCAGGCCGACCGCCGTCGAGCCGGAGGACGTGGCCGAGGCGCTGTTCCGCGGGATCGAGGAGGACCGCTTCCTGATCCTGCCGCACCCCGAGGTCGCCGAGTACTACCAGGCGCGGGCCACCGAGCCGGACCGCTGGCTGGCCGGCATGAACCACCTCCAGCGCAAGTGGGAAGAGGTCCGATGAGCGAGTCCCGTTACGCCGCCAAGCCCTGGCTCGACCTGCTCAGCGAGGCCCAGCGCGGTCCGATCGCCCCCGACGACTCCCTGGTGCACGCCCTGCGCCGGGCCGCCGCCGAGGCGCCGGAGCGACCCTTCCTCGCCTACTTCGACGGGCGGCTCGGCTACCGCGAGGTCGACGAGCTCAGCGACTCCGTCGCCGGGCACCTCGCCGCCCGCGGTCTGGAGCGCGGCGACCGGGTGGCGATCCTGCTCCAGAACTCGCCGCTGTTCGTGCTCGCGCTGCTCGGCGCCTGGAAGGCGGGTGCGGTCGTCGTGCCCGTCAACCCCATGTACAAGTCGGGGGAGGTCGGCCATGTCCTGCGGGACGGCGAGGTGGCCGCGCTGATCTGCTCCGACCGGGCCTGGGAGTCGTATCTGCGCGAGACGGCGGCCGGCTCGCCGGTGCGGATCGTGCTCACCGGGTGCGAGCTGGACTTCCAGACCCGTGGGGACGCGCGCGTGCTCGCCTTCGAGCGGCTGCCGCAGGCCGAGGACGCCGACGACCTGGCCGCGGTCGCGAGGGCCGGGCACAAGGCACCCGGGGGACGGGACGTCATGCCCTCGGACATCGCGCTGATCAGCTACACGTCCGGCACCAGCGGCACCCCCAAGGGCGCCACCAACACGCACGGCAACATCATGTACAACGCCGAGCGGCAGCGGACCGGGCTCGGGCTGCCCGAGGCGCCCGTGTACTACGCCCTGGCGCCCCTGTTCCACATCACCGGCATGGTCTGCCAGCTCGGGGCCTGTCTGAACAGCGTGGGCACGCTCGTGCTGACGTACCGCTTCGAGGCGGGCGTGGTCCTGGAGGCCTTCGCCGAGCACCGGCCGCACTACACGGTCGGCCCCTCGACCGCGTTCATGGCCCTGGCCGCCCACCCGGACGTCACCCCGGAGCACTTCTCGTCCTTCGTCAACATCTCCTCGGGCGGGGCCCCGCTGCCGCCCGCCCTGGTGGAGAAGTTCCGGGACGGTTTCGGGCCGTACATCCGCAACGGCTACGGGCTGACCGAGTGCACCGCGCCCTGCGCGTCCGTGCCGCCCCAGCGGGAGGCACCCGTCGACCCGGTGTCCGGGACGCTCGCCGTGGGCGTGCCGGGGCCCGACACGGTCGTCCGGATCGTCGACGAGCAGGGTGCCGAGGTGCCCTTCGGGGAACAGGGCGAGATCGTCGTGCGCGGTCCCCAGGTCGTGCCCGGCTACTGGCGCCGTCCCGACGCGACCGCCGAGACCTTCCCGGACGGCGAGCTGCGCACGGGCGACATCGGGTTCATGGACCCCGAGGGCTGGCTGTACGTCGTCGACCGCAAGAAGGACATGATCAACGCGTCCGGCTTCAAGGTGTGGCCGCGCGAGGTCGAGGACGTGCTGTACACGCATCCGGCGGTGCGCGAGGCGGCCGTCGTCGGGGTGCCCGACGGCTACCGTGGGGAGACCGTCAAGGCGTACATCAGCCTCCGTCCGGGTGTCGAAACCGACCCCGATGCGCTCGCCGTGTACTGCAAGGAGAGACTGGCGGCCTACAAGTACCCACGGCAGGTGGAGATCCTGCCCGAGCTGCCGAAGACGGCCAGTGGCAAGATCCTCCGTCGGGAACTCCGTTCCCGACCGCACAACGGCGAATGACCTCTCGGAAGGCAGGTGGCGGCACAGTGCCCAGGACGACGGACGGAGACGGTACGCCCGTCCCGCAGCGGCTGCTGGCCGCCGCCACCCGGCTCTTCGCCGAGCAGGGCTACGACCGCACCTCCGTGCAGGAGATCGTCGAGGCGGCCGGTGTCACCAAGGGAGCCCTTTACCACTACTTCGGCTCCAAGGACGACCTCCTGCACGAGGTGTACGCGCGCGTGCTGCGCGTCCAGCAGGAGCGCCTGGACGCGCTGGCGAACGCCGACGAGCCGATCGAGAAGCGGCTGCGGGCCGCCGCCGCGGACGTCGTGGTCACCACGATCGAGAACCTCGACGACGCGATGATCTTCTTCCGCTCGATGCACCACCTGAGCCCGGAGAAGAACAAGCAGGTGCGGGCCGAGCGCCGCAAGTACCACGAGCGCTTCCGCGCGCTCATCGAGGAGGGCCAGGAAGCCGGCGTCTTCTCGAAGGCGACCCCGGCCGACCTCGTCGTGGACTACCACTTCGGCTCGGTCCACCACCTGTCCACCTGGTACCGCCCCGACGGCCCGATGGGCCCGAAGGAGGTGGCCGACCACCTGGCCGACCTCCTCCTGCGGGCCCTGCGGCCGTAGAGCGCCTGTCAGAGGTACTTCTTCAGCTCCCGGCGTGCCAGCGAGCGCTGGTGCACCTCGTCCGGGCCGTCCGCGATCATCAGGGTGCGGGCGCCGGCGTACAGCTCGGCGAGCGGGAAGTCCTGGCTGACACCGCCCGCGCCATGGAGCTGGATCGCCCGGTCGATGATGTCGACGACCGCGCGGGGCGTGGCGATCTTGATGGACTGGATCTCGGTGTGCGCGCCCCGGTTGCCGACCGTGTCCATCAGCCAGGCCGTCTTCAGGACCAGCAGGCGCAGCTGCTCCACGGTCACGCGCGCGTCGGCGATCCAGTTGTGGACCACGCCCTGCTGGGCCAGGGCCTTGCCGAAGGCCGTGCGGGAGACGGCCCGCCGGCACATCAGCTCGATCGCCCGCTCGGCCATGCCGATCAGCCGCATGCAGTGGTGGATCCGGCCCGGGCCGAGGCGGGCCTGGGCGATGGCGAACCCGCCGCCCTCCTCGCCGATCAGGTTCGAGGCGGGCACGCGCGCGTGGTCGAAGATCACCTCGGCGTGGCCGCCGTGGTAGTGGTCCTCGTAGCCGAAGACCTGCATCGCACGCCTGACCGTGACGCCGGGGGTGTCCCGCGGGACCAGGATCATCGACTGCTGGCGGCGGATGTCCTCGCCGTCCGGGTCGGTCTTGCCCATCACGATGAAGATCTTGCAGTCCGGGTTCATCGCCCCGGAGATGTACCACTTGCGGCCGGTGACGACGTAGTCGTCGCCGTCCCGTTCGATGTACGTGGTGATGTTGGTGGCGTCGGAGGAGGCGACCTCCGGCTCGGTCATCGCGAACGCCGAGCGGATCTCACCGGCCAGCAGCGGCTCCAGCCACTGCTTCTTCTGCTGCTCGTCGCCGAACTGGGCGAGCACCTCCATGTTGCCGGTGTCCGGCGCCGCGCAGTTCAGCGCGGTCGGCGCCAGCTGCGGGGAACGGCCGGTGATCTCGGCGAGCGGCGCGTACTGGAGGTTGGTCAGCCCGGCACCGTACTCGGAATCGGGCAGGAAGAGGTTCCACAGGCCCTGCCTGCGCGCCTCCGCCTTCAGCTCCTCCACCACGGCCGGGGTGTCCCACGGCGAGGCCAGCTGCGCCCGCTGCTCCTCCGCGACGGCCTCGGCGGGGTAGACGTACTCGTCCATGAAGGCGAGCAGCTTGGCGCGCAGCTCCTCGGTGCGCGCGTCGAACGCGAAGTCCATGCGGATCAGCCTTCCTGGATGCCGTCTTGAAGAGTGGTCAGACCGTGCTGGATGAAGACCGGGACGAGATCGCCGATGCGGTCGAAGCCGCGGCCGACCGTCTGGCCCTGGGTGTAGCGGTAGTGGATGCCCTCCAGGATCACGGCGAGCTTGAACCAGGCGAACGCCGTGTACCAGGACACCGCCGAGACGTCCCGGCCCGAGCGCTCGGCGTAGCGCGCGATCAGTTCGGCGGGGTCCGGGTGGCCCGGGGCCTCGGCGGTCGTGGAGACCGGGGAGTCGGGCATGCCCAGCGGCAGGCTGTACATCACCAGCAGGCCGAGGTCGGTGAGCGGGTCGCCGAGGGTGGACATCTCCCAGTCGAGGATGGCCTTGATGCGGTCGTCCTCGCCCATCAGGACGTTGTCGAGCCGGTAGTCGCCGTGCACGACCGTGGCCGCGGGGGACCGGGGCAGACGTCGGCCGAGCGTCGCGTGCAGCTCGTCGATGCCGGCCAGGTCGCGGTTGCGGGAGGCGTCGAGCTGCTTGCCCCAGCGGCGCAGCTGACGGTCCAGGAAGCCCTCAGGGCGCCCGAAGTCGGCGAGTCCGACCTCCGCCGGATCCACCGCGTGCAGTTCCACGAGGGTGTCGACCAGGGACAGCACGGCGTCGCGGGTGCGCTCGGGGCCCAGCGGGGCGAGCTGGTCGGCGGTGCGGTACGGGGTGCCCTCGACGAACTCCATGACGTAGAACGGCGATCCGGGCGCGGCCTCGTTCGCGGGGTCCTCGCACAGCAGGACCGGGTTCGGGACCGGCACGTCCGTGCGGTGCAGGGCGCTGATGACCCGGTGCTCGCGCTTCATGTCGTGCGCGGTGGCGAGGACATGGCCGAGCGGGGGCCGTCGTACGACCCACTTCGTGGTGCCGTCCGACACCGCGTACGTGAGGTTCGACCGTCCGCCCTCGATGAGCCGGCCGGTCAGGGGGCCCTGCACCAGGCCGGGCCGCTCACGGTCGAGCAGGCCACGCAGCCGGTCGAGGTCGAGGCCTGGCGGATGGTCGGGGCTCATCAGGGCTCCTTACGCGCGCGTGAACGGATACGGACCATCATGCCGACTGGTCGGTATGTCGTCCAGGGGGAACGGTGAACGTGATCCGGCCCACGATAGGCCGACAGGTCCCCGCGCGCTGCGGCGGGGACCTGTCGGCGGTGCCTCCCGGTGTTCTCCGGTCAGGTCAGTGGTCGTCCCAGTGGCCCTCGTGCTCGGCGTGCCGGTGGCCGTCGTGCAGGTAGTCGACGTGGTCGCCGTGCAGGACGCTCTCGTGTCCGCAGTCCTGGCCGTGCCGGTGGTCGTGACCGTCGTGCGAGACGTGCCCGCCGGGCTCGCACTCGTCCCAGTGGCCGTCGTGCGCCCGGTGCAGGTGCCCGTCGTGCGCGTAGTCGACATGCCCCTCGTGCGGCACCTCGGTGTGACCGCAGCCGGAGCCGTGGACGTGCGCGTGGGAGGCGTGCTCGTGGTGGAGGGTGGTCATGATGCTCCCCTGGTGAAGCGACGGTCGATGACGTCGGACAGGCTGCCATGCGCGGGGGGCATATCGGGCGATTCGGGGTGGTGTGGCGTGAGGGTGGGCGGGGGCGTGGGACGGGGTGGGCACTGAGGGGTGGGCTGTGGGGTGGGCTGTGTGGTGTCGGCTCAAGTCGGTGCGGTCGTCGGTCGGCTGGGCGTGTGTGGAGGCTGGTCGCGCCCACGCGGGGGAGCCGCATATCGATGCAGCCCCGCGCCCGTGGGGAGGTGAGGCCGAGACAGGCCAGGACGCTGCCCCTCGATCGGCGCGCCGACGCCCCCCCGGGACCCCCTTCAGAACACCAGCGCCGCCCCGCAAGCCGCCATCGCCACCGTGCACAGGATCGCCGCTGTCGCGTGTCTCGGGGGGAGGCCGGTCGGGGTGCCGGTGGCGGCCAGGGCGCGGATGCGGAGGTGGGCGAGGTACAGGAAGCCCAGCCAGAGAGCGATGACAAGGGCGCAGGCGACCAGGCCCGCCGGGGACGGGCCGCCGTGCAGCGCGGTCTTCACGGCGAGCACGGCGGACACCGTGCCCGAGAGGGTCGTACGGCGCCAGGCGAGCCGGGTGCGTTCGGGCTGGAGACCCGGATCGCGGTCCGCGGCGGCGCTCTCGCTCATCCCTCCCACCCGACGAGCACCACGAAGACCATGGCCACGGCGACCACCGCGACCACCAGACTCAGCAGCGCCGGGAAGCGCGACACCGGCAGGTCCTCGCCCCGCCGCATCGCCCGCTCGCACCGCACCCAGTGGTTGACCGCCCGCAACGAGCACAGCACGCCCGCCGCGAGCAGCGCCAGCGCCAGGCCGACCCGCCACCCCCAGCGCAGGTCCGGCAGGAACTGGTCCACGGCGAAGCCGCCGCCGATCAGCGCGAGGGCGGTGCGCAGCCAGGCCAGAAAGGTGCGTTCATTGGCCAGCGAGAACCGGTAGTCGGGGGTACGGCCCTCCTGCCGCACCTCCTCGGGGGCGAACCAGGCGCGGACGTTCCGTGCGAAATCGATCACGCGCACGAGCCTATCGGCCCCGCTGTCACAGGATGTTGCCGGTGCTCACGGCGGTCACCAGCTGATCCTCGCCGCCACCGGCAGATGGTCGCTGCCGGTGTCCGGCAGGACCCAGGAGCTCTCCGGCCGCACCCCCCTGACCAGGATCTGGTCGATCCGCGCCATCGGGAACGCGGCCGGCCAGGTGAAGCCGAAGCCCTCCCCGGCCGCGTCCTGGGCCGAGGTCAGTCGCGCGGTGAGTCCGGTGAACGCACGGTCGTCCAGGGTGCCGTTCAGATCGCCGAGCAGCACCACCCGCTCGTTCCGCTCGGCGGCGACGGCCCGGCCGATCGCCTGCACGCCCCGGTCCCGCTGGGCCGTGCCGAAGCCGTCCCTGGGCGTCACCCGCACCGACGCCAGGTGGGCCACGTACACCACCAGCGGCCCCCGGTCCGTGGCCACCGTGGTGCGCAGCGCCCGCGTCGCGGACGGGTCGAACGGCTTGGTGTCGGCCAGTGGTCCGTAGTCCATGTCGATGTCGACCGGCCGGGTGTCCGACAGCGGCAGCCTGCTCCACAGCCCGACCGTGCCCCGCACGGCGTGGAACCGGTACGTCCCCGCCAGCTCCTTCTCGTAGGTGCCCTCGGCCTCGGGGGTGATCTCCTCCAGTGCCAGCACGTCGGCGCCGGAGGCGGCCAGGTCGCGGGCGGTGCCCGCCGGGTCCGGGTTGTCGGCGCCGACGTTGTGGCTGACCAGGGTGAGGTCGCCGCCGGAGTGGGACCGGTCGCCGAGCAGCCCGCCGAAGAGGTTCAGCCACACCGTGACGGGCAGCAGCAGCGCGGCCACCGCGGCGGCGGAGCGGCGCAGCAGCGCCCCGGCCAGCAGCACCGGCACGAGCAGGCCGCACCACGGCAGGAAGGTCTCCAGCAGACTGCCGAGGTGCCCGATCCCGTTCGGGACGCTCCCGTGCAGCAGCATCAGCAGGCCGAGCAGCAGCGCCGACGCGGTGAGCACCGGGCCGCGCCGCCAGGGTCCGGCGCGGGCGACGAGCAGGACCGCCCGGCGGATCCCGGAGGCGTGCCAGGTCCCGGAGCCGGTGTCCTGGCGGCCCTCGCCGTCCTGTCCGGTCTCGGCCGTGTCCAGGTGCGTCATCGTCGTCCGTCCTCGCTCACCGCTGATCACACGCAGCAAGTCAAGACGGCGCGATGTTGCCCGGCCGTATGCGAATTTCGATACACCGGCGATATGCCTCGGTTCGTAGCATCGGGAGCATGCGTGCGCTGACGGCCGAGGACGGGGCGGCGAGGAGGGAGCGGACCGTGGACAGGCAGCCCGGGGTGAGCGTCCGCCTCAAGCTCACCCTCAGCTACGCCGGATTCCTCATGGTCGCCGGCCTCCTGCTGCTCGCCGCGGTGTGGCTGTTCCTGCTGCGGTACGTCCCCGACCGCGCGATGCTCTACAACCCCGACGACAGGCCCACGGGCGGTGTCTTTCCCGTCCGGTCCGCCCTTCTGGAGGTCTTCGCCCCGAGGGCGGCCGCGGTGCTGGCGTTCCTGCTGGTGTTCGGCCTCGTGGGCGGATGGATCCTCGCCGGCCGGATGCTCGCCCCGCTGACCCGCATCACGGAGGCCACCCGCCGGGCCACCCACGGATCGCTCTCCCACCGCATCCTGCTGCCGGGGCACAAGGACGAGTTCAGGGAACTCGCCGACGCCTTCGACGCGATGCTCGCCCGGCTGGAGGCGCATGTCGCCGAACAGCAGAGGTTCGCGGCGAACGCCTCGCACGAACTGCGCACCCCGCTGGCCATCTCGAAGGCGCTGCTCGACGTGGCCCGCGCCGACCCGCACGCCGACACCGGCGAAGTCATCGCCCGCCTGCACTCCGTCAACGCCCGGGCGATCGACCTCACGGAGGCGCTGCTCCTGCTCAGCCGCGTCAACCAGCGGTCTTTCTCCCGGGAACCGGTCGACCTCTCCCTGATCGCGGAAGAGGCGGCCGAGGAACTCCTGCCCCTCGCGGAGAAGCACGGCGTCACCGTGGAGACCGGTGGGGACGCCGCCCCCACCAGTGGGTCCCAGGCGCTCCTGCTTCAGCTCACGACGAACCTCGTGCACAACGCGATCATCCACAACCTGCCCGAGGGAGGCGCCGTGCGGGTCACGACGGGCGGCCGCCCCGGGGCGGTGGTGCTCACGGTCGAGAACACCGGCGATCAGATGAGCCCGGCGCTGGCCGCCACGCTCACCGAGCCGTTCCAGCGCGGCACCGAGCGCGTGCACACCGATCACGCGGGCGTGGGGCTCGGCCTGGCCATCGTGAAGACGATCACCCACGCCCACGGCGGGACGCTCTCCGTGGTCCCGCGCCGTGACGGCGGGCTCCGCATCACGGTGGCGCTCCCGGCGGTCAGCCCATCGACCGGTACGCCTTGAGCCGCTCGTAGGCCGCCAGCCCGTCCGGTACCCACTCCCAGTCCCGCAGGCGCAGCTCCACCTCGTCCTCGGTCAGGAAGTCGTGCCAGGCGACCTCCTCCACCTGCGGACTGACCGGGAGCTCGCAGCGGACCTCGTAGACCGCGGACCACCAGGTCCGGCCGGTGCCGTCGTCGTACAGGAACTTGAAGAGGTACTCCGGGCGCGGCAGGCCGCTCACCCCCAGTTCCTCCTCCGCCTCGCGCAGGGCCGCGTCGTCGTAGGACTCGCCCGCGCCGACCACTCCGCCGACGAACATGTCGTAGAGGGAGGGGAAGACCAGCTTGGTGGGCGTGCGGCGATGGACGAAGAGACGGCCCTCCGCGTCCCTGGCCTGGATGAAGACACAGCGATGACGCAGGCCACGGGCGTAGGCCTCACCCCGCGGGGACTGTGCGACCACCTGGTCGCTCTCGTCGACGATGTCGAGGATCTCGTCAGCAGCGCTCATGCCCCCATCCAAGCAGGGACCACCCGACCGGGTACGACGTGTGTCCCCGCCGGCAGGTCTGCGTCCGACGGCGTCCCGAAGCCCGCCCACGCGCGGCCCAGCAGGACCACGCGCCGTACCGGGGGCGGCACCCCACCGACTGCTCCCCTCTCTCCGTGGGCGGGTCCGCAGCCCACCTGGTGCCCGGAGCCGCTGCCCGTGCAGGTGCGCAGCCGGGAAGCAGATGCCGGGGCCTCGCCGTCAGGTGCGAGCCGGCGCCGTTGCCGGGCCGTGCCTGCTGCGCGCAGGTCCGCATCCGGAAGTACGCCTCGCCGCCAGGTAGGTGCCCGGCCCCGCTGCCCGGTCGCGCGCCGCCCCGCACCAACCGCACCCGCGTCCGCGACGGTTTCGCAGCCATGTTCGTGGGACCGCAGCCGGCGGGGGAGCCGGGCCTTGCGGAAGCTCGCGGACCGCACCAGCCCCCGACCGGGCAGCCACCACCCCCGGCGACACCCCGCCCCACCTCAGCTCGGCTGCAGGTCCCGCGCCGGTTCGGACCGGTCCGCACCGCACGGCATCGCGGGATGCATCCCCAGCAGCACGATCCCGGTGACGACGGCCGCCAGGCCCACCGCCTCCCAGGTCAGTGCCGCGGTGTCGGTGCGCAGCCGGTCGCCCAGGAAGCCCACCCCGCACACGATCCCGGCGAGCGGCTGGGCCGCGGTCAGGGCGGGCAGCGACATCCGCAGCGGCGCCGTCTCGAACGCGCTCTGCACCAGGACGAGCCCGGTGACCCCGAGGACCAGCACGGCGTACGGCTGCCAGCCGGTCAGCAGCTCGGCGAGACCGCCCTCGGAGAAGCGCTGGCCGCTGACCCGGGTGAGGGCGTCCTGGACGCCGTAGAGCAGTCCGGCCGCCAGGGCCAGCAGGACCGGCCCCGAGCTGAGGCGGGAGCGCTTGGCGTAGGTCGTGAGCAGCAGGGCGAGGCCGACCATGGCGCCGATGATCAGCCAGTGGCGGAACGGGTCGGTGACCGCCGTACCGCCGCGCGGCTCGCCCGCCACGATGAACGCGGTCACCCCGCCCGCCAGCAGCGCGAGCCCCGCCCAGCCCTGGCGGCCCAGCGGCTG
Organism: Streptomyces sp. SAI-135; assembly: GCF_029893805.1. Taxonomy (NCBI): domain Bacteria; kingdom Bacillati; phylum Actinomycetota; class Actinomycetes; order Kitasatosporales; family Streptomycetaceae; genus Streptomyces; species Streptomyces sp. SAI-135. Next base: position 2,091,645 of record NZ_JARXYP010000002.1, on the reverse strand, counting down.
CTTGGTCTGCCTGCGCGAGAGGGCGAGGGCGAACAGCAGGTTCGTGGCGAGAAGGGGCTCGACCAGGGAGACCTCGCCCTGACCGAGCGCGATGGCGCCCAGCACCATGCCGGCCACCATCAGCCCGATACCGCCGAGCCAGCGCGGCACCTTCACCAGATCGAGGAGCAGCCGCGGGGAGAGGAAGTCGCTCAGCGGGGCCTGACGCGCCGCGTTCTGCTGCAGCACAAAGCCGAAGCCCAGGCAGCAGGCAGCACTCACGGCGAGAGTCAGAACCAGAACCGACACGCTGCGTACCTCGATCGTCCGGCCGGGCGGCGGGGTGGTAGTCGCCGACTGTAGCGTCCCAGTGTCCGGCTTGCCCCTGGGAGTACCCGGATTCGGGCCGTCGACTCGGCCACCGAACTCTTCTCGGTGGCGGGGTGTCCTGCCATGGTGCGGTGCGCGGGAGAGCGCCGCCATGGCGTACGCCACAGACGCGGGGCATTGACCTGTTCCCACCAGCACCGCTTCGCCACAACTTCCTCTCAAGTATGGAGAGTTGACGCGTGTAACGCGCTGTCCACCCTTGACGCAAACCATTGGCGGGGGGTTGGCTGTCCGTGATCAGTCGATGGCGGTGCGAATCAGTCACCGACCGGCCCCGTCGCCGATCGTCCTGCCCGCATCCCCGCAGGCGCCCCCTCCGCCCCATCCACCACACCTGCCACAGCCCACCCACTGCACCCGCCACCTCCCACGCATCACCGAAGCACACTCCCGTCACCCCCCCGCCCCACTCCGTCCCGTGAGGAAAACCCACACGGTGTCCCCGCCTCCGCCCCCACCCCCCTTCGGCCGCGGCCGGAAACGCGCCTCCCAGGCCTTCGACGCGGCCCTCGACGACGCCGAACTCATCGACGCGCGCGCCGCGTTGACGCAGGGCAGGTGGCAGGCGGCCCGGGCGCTGCTCACCCGGACGGGCGATGACTGGGACCGACGGGGGCACCGCGTCACGGTGCTCGCGGCCGAGCCGTACAGCGACGCCTGGGCGGGGGACTGGCTGGTGGCCGAGCCGGACTCCGCCGACGCCGCCGTGCTGCTCGCCCTCGCCCTGGTGCAGCGCGTCCGGCGCGGCAAGGGCAAGCCCGCCGCGGCCCGGGAGGCCTGCCGGAACGCGGCCCGTCTCGCGCCCGCCGACCCCACCCCCTGGCTCGGCCTGCTCCTGCTGGAGCGCGACCTCGGGGCGGCCGACGAGGTGGCGGAGGTCTTCGGCGAGATCCGGCGGCGGCACGCCGACCACCACCACGCCCACCATCTGATGGTCGCCCGGCTCGCCGAGCGCCGCGCCGAGGCGGGCCCCGACCCGCTGCACGAGGTCTACGACTTCGCCAACTGGGCCGCCGAGCAGGCCCCCGCCGACTCACCGCTGGCGATCCTGCCGGTCATCGCGCACGCCGAGCGCTACCGCGCCCTGGCCGCCGCCGGACACGAGCCGCACGACCCCGCCGCCTCCGGCCACTGGACCGGACGCCGGGCCCGCCAGGTGATGAAGGCGGCCTTCGACTGGTGGCTGGAATGGGAGCACGAGGGCCACCCGCGCCGCCTGGTCGACCTCAACTTCCTCGCCCACGCGAAGGTCTGCGAGGGCCGCGGCGCCGAGGCCGCCGCCCTCTTCCACCGCATCGGCGAACGCCCCACCCCGGCCCCCTGGTCCTATCCGGACCGCGAGCCGTACTCCGCCTTCCGTGCCGCCCGCGACCATGCGCTCGGCACGGTGTGACACCCCCGAACCCCAGAAGGACGGTCCCCATGACCACCGAGAGTTCCAGCAAGAGCAGACCGGACATCAGTACGTTCAAGGGGCAGGAGCGCGCGCTGCGGGCCGGCCGGCTCGGCACCGGGGGCCTGCTGCTCTCCGTCCTGGCGGCGACCGCGCCCCTCATGGTCGTCGCGGGTGTCATGCCCACCACATTCGCGGTGATGGGGATCGTCGGCCAGCCGCTCCTGTTCGTCGTGCTCGGCATCGTGCTCGTCCTGTTCAGCGTCGGCTACGCCGAGATGAGCCGGCACGTCCACAACGCGGGCGCCTTCTACGCCTACATCTCCCGCGGCCTCGGCGGCACCGCCGGCGCCGCCGCCGCCCTGGTCGCCCTCGTCGCCTACAACGCCCTTCAGGTCGGCATCTACGGCATCTTCGGCTTCGAGGTCTCCGGGCTGTTCGCCACCTACGCCGACCTGTCGGTGGCCTGGTGGATACCGGCCCTGGTGGCCGCCCTGGTGGTAGGAGCGCTCGGCTGGCTGAAGATCGACGTCAACGCGCGCGTGCTCGGCGTTCTGCTGATCATCGAGGTCGCCCTGGTCGTCATCTTCGACATCTCCGCCGTCGCCGACCCGGCGGCCGAGGGCCTGTCCCTGCACGCCTTCAACCCGGACACCCTCAGCGGCGCGGGCGTCGCCACCGCCCTGTGCTTCTGCATCGCCGCCTTCACCGGCTTCGAGCAGGCGCCCGTCTACGCCGAGGAGACCAGCCGCCCGCATGTGCTCGTCCCGCGCGTGATGTTCCTCGCCGTCGGCGGCGTCGCCGTGTTCTTCGCGCTCAGCAGCTGGGCCCTCACCGTCGCCACCGGCCCCTCGGCCATCGTCGGCGCGGCTCAGAAGCAGAGCGCGGGACTGCTCTTCGGCCTCACCGAGGACCGCCTCGGCACCACCTTCACCGACGTGCTGCACTTCCTCTTCGTGACCGGCATGTTCGCGGCGCTGCTCAGCTTCCACAACGTCGTCGCCCGCTACGCCTTCGCCATGGGCCGCGAGGGCCTGCTGCCCGCCGCCTTCGGCCGCACCAACAGCGCGAGCGGCGCGCCCGGCACCGGCTCGCTGCTCCAGACGGCCGTGTCCGTCCTGGTCATCGCGGTCTTCGCGATCGCCGACGACAAGCCCACGGGCGACCCGACCGTGCCGGTCCTGCACCTGTTCACCTGGCTCGGCAACATCGGCTCCCTCGGCGTGATCCTGCTGATGGCGGCCGCCTCCGCCTCCGTGGTCGTCTTCTTCGTCCGGCGCGGTGCCGCGGGCGCCCAGGCCTGGCGCCTGGTCACCTCCGCCCTCGCGGGGACCGCCCTGCTGGTGATCGCCGTCTACACGGTGAAGGACTTCGACGTCCTGGTCGGCGCGGGCCCGGACTCCGCGCTCAGCTGGGTGCTGCCCGGCATCATCGGACTGGCCGTGCTGGTGGGCCTGACGCAGGGCCTGCTGCTGCGGGCCCGCAGGCCCGAGGCGCACGCCCGGATCGGGCTCGGCAACGAGGCGTTCCAGCTGGAGAAGGCGGCCGAAGAGGCATCGTGACCGCCTGAGAACGCCGTGAGAAGTGGTTACGGAAGTCTGACGAGCACCCGCGATTCCTGGCTCCGCGGGCATCGCGGGTGTTCGAATGGTGAGGTGAACTCGGAACAGCCCGAGGAACAGCGCGGTACGCCGATCGGCCGCCGCGTCCTCCTCGGCACCCTCGGCCTGGGCGCCCTCGGCGTGGTCGCCGCGCCCACCCTGCAACGCGGCCTGGAGGCCTTCCTCGGCAGCGCCGCCGACAAGGACCCCACCGGTCTGACGGGCCTGCTCCCCAATGGCGGCGGCTTCCGCTACTACTCGGTGACGTCGTCGGTGCCGCACAAGAACGCCGGGAACTACCAGCTCAAGATCGACGGCCTGGTCTCCCGCCCCCGCACGTACACCCTGGCCGACCTGCGGGCGATGCCCCAGACCCGGCTGGTCAAGGACGTGCAGTGCGTGACGGGCTGGCGGGTCCCGGACACGCCGTTCGAAGGCGTACGGCTCTCCGAGCTGCTGGATGCCGCCGGGGTGCGCGCCAAGGCGGGCGCCGTCCGCTTCACCTGCTTCGACGGCGCCTACTCCGAGAGCCTCACCCTCGACCAGGCCCGCCGCCCGGACGTCCTGGTCGCCCTGCGCATGCAGGACAAGGACATCGGCCACTCCCACGGCGGCCCGGTCCGCCTCTACGTGGCCCCGATGTACTTCTACAAGTCCGCCAAGTGGCTGTCCGGCATCACCGTCACCGAGGACGTGGAGCCGGGGTACTGGGAGGACCGGGGCTACGACGTGGATGCCTGGGTCGGCCGATCGAACGGGCGGGACGATGAGCCTACGAGTTGACGCCCCCTCGCCGACCCGCGTCCGGCGTTTCGGCCGCAGCCAGAGGTGGGTCCACCGCACGACCGCGGCCCTGATGGGCGTCTGCGTGGCGACGGCCGCCTGTCTGTACGTTCCCCAGCTCGCCGAACTCGTCGGCCGCCGCGAGCTGGTGGTCCGCGTCCACGAGTGGGCGGGCCTCGCCCTGCCCGTACCGGTCCTGCTGGGTCTGGCCTCCCGCGCCTTCCGCTCCGACCTGGGCTTCCTGAACCGCTTCGGCCCGCACGACCGGGTCTGGCTGCGGGCCGCCCTGCACCGCGACAAGCGCCGGACCTCCCGCCCCGCGGGCAAGTTCAACGCGGGCCAGAAGGTCTACGCCGCCTGGATCGCCGGGGCGACCCTGGTGATGCTGGGCACCGGCCTGCTGATGTGGTTCACCCACCTCACCCCGATCCAGTGGCGCACCAGCGCGACCTTCGTCCACGACTGGCTCGCCCTCACCATCGGCATCGTCCTCGCGGGCCACATCGGCATGGCGCTGGGCGACCCGGAGGCACGGCGGGGACTGCGGACGGGGTCGGTGAGCCGGGAGTGGGCGGAGCGGGAACATCCCCTGTGGCGGCCGTAGCCTGACGTCAGGCCACCGGCCCGCCAGGGTGGCCCTTCCGCTCGTCGGCGCGCAGGCCGCGCAGGGTCCACAGTCCGTACAGCGCCAGCAGCGGTTTGACGGCGATCCATTCGCCGGGACGGTAGTCGTCCGCGCGCACCAGCCGTTGCGCCAGGTCCGGGCGCTGCCGCCGCAGGTAGGCGCGGGCCTTGAGCGCGTGCGCGGGCTGGGAGACGATCCTGATGCGGTCCACGTCCTCGAGCAGCGGGATCACGTTCGTGATGTTCTCCCACGTCGTCGTGGACCGGTCCTCCAGGAGCACCGGACCGTCGAACCCGAGCACCGACTGCGCGTAGTCGGCCATCAGCCGGGCCTCCGTCGCGCCGCTGCCGGTCGCTCCGCCGCTGAGGATCAGACGGGCCCCGTGCCCACCGTCGGCGCCCAGGGAGCGGATTCCGGCACGGACCCGCCACCGGTTGATCAGGTTCGCCCTGTCCCCGGGGTTGCGGTATCCCAGGACCACCACGGCCGAGGAGGCGCCCCGGCCGTCGCCCACCAGTCCACGGGACCAGCGCCGGTTCAGCCACTCGCCCCAGACCAGGACCGCAGCCCCGGCCGTCACCAGTCCCGTCGTTCGCCGCATGCGAGGGACTCTAAAGCACCCCGGCACCGGTTCCCGGGCCCGCGACGGCAACGGCGACGGGCGAGGCCGGAAACCGCGCCTCGCCCGCCCCGGGTGCCTCGTGGCCGTACGCCTAGATGACCAGTGACAGCAGCAGCACCAGGCCGCCGGCGACCACCGAGATGATCGTCTCCATGATCGACCAGGTCTTGACCGTCTGACCGACGTCCAGGCCGAAGTACTCCTTGACCAGCCAGAACCCGGCGTCGTTGACATGGCTGAAGAAGAGCGAGCCGGCGCCGATGGCGAGGACCAGCAGGGCCGTCTCCCCGGTCGACATGCCTTCCGCGAGCGGGGCGACCAGACCGGCCGCGGAGATCGTGGCCACCGTCGCCGAGCCGGTCGCGAGCCGGATCGCCACCGCGATCAGCCAGGCCAGCAGGAGGGCCGGGATCGACCAGTCCTTGGATATGTCCAGGACCATCTGACCCACACCGGAGTCGATCAGGGTCTGCTTGAAGCCGCCGCCCGCGCCGACGATCAGCAGGATGCCGGCGATGGGCGCGAGGCCCTTCTCGACGAGCGGGGAGAGCCGGTCCTTGCCGAAGCCGGCCGGGCGCAGCAGCGTGAAGATGCCCACGAGGACCGCGGCCAGCAGGGCGATCATCGGGGAGCCGACGACGTCGAAGACGCGCTGGGTGAGGTTCTCGGGGTCGTCGATCACGATGTCGACCAGTGCCTTGGACAGCATCAGCACGACCGGGAGGAGGATCGTCGCCAGCGTGGGTCCGAAGTCCGGGCGCTTCTCCAGTTCCTCCGAGGCGCGCTGCGGGATCATCCGGTCCGGGGCCGGCACGTCCACCCAGCGGGCCGCGTACCGCGAGAACAGCGGACCGGCGATGATCACCGTCGGGATGGCGACCAGGACGCCGAGCGCGAGCGTGACACCGAGGTTGGCGTCGACGGCGTCGATCGCGACCAGCGGGCCGGGGTGCGGCGGCACCAGGCCGTGCATGACGGACAGGCCCGCGAGAGCCGGGATGCCGATGCGCATCAGGGAGTAGTTGCCGCGCTTGGCGACCATCAGCACGACCGGGATCAGCAGCACGACGCCGACCTCGAAGAACAGCGGCAGACCGATGACGGAGGCGATCAGGACCATCGCCCACGGCATCGAACGGCCGCCCGCCTTCTCCAGGATGGTGTCGACGATCTGGTCGGCGCCGCCCGAGTCGGCGAGCATCTTGCCGAGGATCGCGCCGAGGGCGATCAGCACACCGACGCCGGCGACCGTGGTGCCGAGCCCGGTGGTGAAGCTTGCGATGGCCTTGTCGAGCGGCGCTCCGGCGACCGCGCCGAGCACGAGCGTGCCCAGGGTCAGCGACAGGAAGGCGTGGAGCTTGAACTTGGTGATGAGCAGCACGATGACGGCGATGCCCGCCAGGACGGCGATGCCTAGCTGGGCGTGACCGGCCGAGGTGATCGGCTCGGGTGCGTCCGCTGCCAGCAACTCGACGCTGAGTCTGGTCACGGGGGTTTCCCTTGCAGGTACGGGGACGTTCTTCGGAAAGGGGTGCTACGGGAGTTCGGCGAGCGCCTTCGCGGCCCGCCCGGTGATGTCCTCCGGGCTGCCGGAGACGTCCACCACGACCCCGGCCTCGTCCTCCTGGAGGGGCTGGAGCGTGGCGAACTGCGAGTCCAGCAGTGCGGTGGGCATGAAGTGCCCCTGCCGGTGCGACATCCGGTCCTCGATGAGGGAGCGGTCGCCCGCCAGGTGCACGAAGACGACCCCGGGCGCCTCGGCCCGCAGCCGGTCGCGGTAGGACCGCTTCAGCGCCGAGCAGCTGACCACCCCGCCGAGCCCCGCCCGCCCGTGCGCCCAGGAGCCGATGGCGTCGAGCCACGGCCACCGGTCGTCGTCGGTGAGCGGGGTGCCGGCCGACATCTTGGCGATGTTGGCCGGCGGGTGGAAGTCGTCGCCCTCGGCGTAGGGGACACCGAGCCGGGCGGCGAGCAGGGGACCGACGGTGGTCTTGCCGGTTCCCGCGACGCCCATGACCACGACGACCTTCGGGGTACTCATCGCTGCCTCACTGTCTGCTGTCTTCGTCGACACCTTCGATGTCGAGCAACTGAAACCGATTAGGTAGGACTAATCAAGACCCTGTGACAAATAAGTCTGACTTTTTCTCGGCGTGACGCGCCCCGTACGCTGAGTGCATGAGCACATTGGGCCGCGGGCTGCACGGACGCGTACTGGACGCCCTCGGCCCCGCGATCACCGCGGGCGAGTACCCGCCGGGCAGCGTTCTGCGCACCGACGAACTCGCCCAGCGTTTCGACGTCTCACGCTCCGTGATGCGCGAGGCGGTGCGGGTCCTGGAGTCCATGCACCTGGTCGAGTCCCGCCGCCGGGTGGGCGTGACGGTCCGCCCGAAGGCCGAGTGGAACGTCTACGACCCCCAGGTCATCCGCTGGCGGCTGGCCGGCACCGACCGTCCGCAGCAGCTGCGCTCACTGACCGTGCTGCGCTCGGCGATCGAGCCCGTGGCGGCGGGCCTGGCCGCGAAGCACGCGACCGCCGAGCAGTGCGCCGAACTCACCGAGTGCGCACTCGGCATGGTCGCCAACTCCAAGGGCCACCGCCTGGAGGGCTACCTCTTCCACGACATCGCCTTCCACCGGGTGATCCTCAACGCCTCCGGCAACGAGATGTTCGCCCGCCTCGGGGACGTCGTCGCCGAGGTCCTCACCGGCCGCACCCGGCACGAGGTCATGTTCGAGGACCCCGACCCGGCCGCCGTCACCCTGCACGTCCGGCTCGCCGAGGCGATCCGCGCCGGCGACGCGGGCCACGCGGAGGCCCTGACCCGCGAGATCGCGGAGGGCGCGCTCCAGGAGCTGGACATCCTCGCCCCCTAGTCCAGGAACTCCCCGTCCACGTACACCCAGGCCCCGTCCACCCGCTCGAAACGGCTGCGCTCGTGCAGCGAGCCGCCCTTGAACGACGCCCGGAAGGTCACCGTGCCGGTGGAGTGGAAGGCCGAGCCGTCGGTCGTCTCCAGGATCTCCAGACCGGCCCAGCGCACACCCGCGTCGAGATCCAGCGCCCCGGGACGGGTCCGGGGGTGCCAGGTGCGCAGCAGGTACTCCCGCTCCAGCTTCACGAAGGCGCTGTAGCGCGACCGCATCAGCGCTTCGGCCGTGGGCGGCGCCGACTCGCCCCGGAGGAAGCGCCCGCAGCAGTCGTCGTACGTCTTCCGCAGACCACAGGGGCAGCCGGGCCGCTGCCGTACGGCACGCCGGGTCATGGCTGCACCGTCCCGGTGTTGGTCGGCGGGTGCGCCGGCCGGGCCGGACCCAGTGTCGGCAGCGGCGGCAGCGCAGTGCCGTGCACCCACGCGTCGAACAGCCCGGTCAGCGGCTCGTCCGCGAACCGGTTGACGTGGGCCGTGAGCGTCGAGGTGGTCACCGCACCGCCCCGGTGCAGCCCGGCCCAGCCGCGCAGCATCCGGAAGAACGCCTCGTCGCCCATCGCACAGCGGATCGCGTGCACGGTGAGCCCACCGCGCTCGTAGAGCCGGTCGTCGAACATCGACTTGCGGCCCGGGTCCGCCAGCCGCAGGTCCTGCGGGAGCGAGGACAGCAACCGGTGCGCGGCACCGGCCAGTTGCTGTGCCGAACGGCCACCCGAGCGCTCCGACCACAGCCACTCGGCGTACTTGGCGAACCCCTCGTTCAGCCAGATGTGCCGCCAGTCGGCGATGGACACGCTGTTGCCGAACCACTGGTGCGCCAGCTCGTGCGACACCAGCCGCTCCGAACCCCGGGCCCCGTCCACGTGGTTGGCGCCGAACAGCGACAACCCCTGGGCCTCGACGGGCACATCGAGCTCCTCCTCCGTGACGAGGACGGCGTACTCGTCGAACGGATACGGCCCGAAGAGCTCCTGGAACAGCTCCATCATCTGCGGCTGCCGGGCGAAGTCCCGCGAGAACTGCGGCAGCAGGTGTGCCGGGATGTGCCCGTGCTGCGGCACCCCGCCCGGACCCGGGTCGCCCAGCAGCACCGTCTGGTACTTGCCGATCGCCAGCCCGACGAGATAGCTGGAGGTGGGAGCGGCCTGCTCGTACACCCAGGTCGTCGTGGACGCCTTGGTCGTCCGGGTCAGCAGCCGGCCGCCCGCCACGACCGCGTAGGCCGACGGCGTGGTGACCGAGATCTGGTACGACGCCTTGTCCGCGGGCCGGTCGTTGCACGGGTACCAGGACGGTGCCCCGATCGGCTGGCTGGCCACCAGCGCCCCGTCCTCCAGCTCCTCCCAGCCGAGCCCGCCCCAAGGGCTGTGCACCGGCTTCGGGTTGCCCGACCAGTGCACCTCGACCGTGAACGCGGCCCCGGGTCGCACCGGCTTCGCCGGCCGGACCCGCAGCTTCCCGCCCCGGTGCGTGTAGTGCGCCGGCCGGCCGTCCACCCGAACCCGGCCGATCTTGAAGTCGGAGAGGTTGAGCAGGAACTCGGCGAGCGGCGAGCGACCCGCTATGGCGTTGATCCGGGCGCTCCCGGCCAGCCGGTTGGGGGCGGGGCGGTAGTCCAGCGCGAGCTCGTAGCGGTGCACCCGGTACCGGGCGTCACCGTGGTCCGGGAAGTACGGGTCCGAACCCGCCGCCTGCTGAACTGCCACTGCCGCTTCCGCTCCCTGCGCCGCACTGCCACTCGGATCCGCCGGTGCACCGCTCACCGGCTCCGAGTGGCCCGCGTTCAGGGCCGCCATGCCTCGATCGGGTTGCCGAGCCAGCGGGTGTCGTCCGGGACGGACTCCGCGGCCATGACGAGCGACGCGGGGCCCAGCGTGGTGCGGGCCCCGATCGTGCTGCCGGGCAGCACGATCCCGCCAGGGCCCAGCGTGGCGCCCTCACGGAGAACAACAGTATCCGTCCGCAAGATCCGGTCGTGGAAGAGGTGGGTCTGCAGGACGCACCCGCGGTTCACGGTCGCCCCGTCCTCCAGCGTCACCAGATCGGTCTCCGGAAGCCAGTAGCTCTCCACCCAGACGCCCTTGCCGATCTTCGCGCCGAGCCCGCGCAGCCACGCCGTCAGCACCGGGGTACCGGGCACCGAACCCGCCAGCCACGGCACCGCCAGCACCTCGACGAAGGTGTCCGCGAGCTCGTTGCGCCACACGAAGCCGCTCCACAGCGGGTGCTCCCCGCTGCGGTGCCGCCCCACCAGCAGCCACTTCGCGACCATCGACACCAGCCCCGCCACCGCACCGGCCGCGAGCAGCACCGCTCCGGCGAGCAGCCAGGCCCACGGCCCCAGCACGCACAGCGCGGCGATCGTCAGCACCGCGAGCCCGGCCGAGCAGAACACCGGCACGATCCGGCACAGCTCCACCAGACCGCGCGCCCACAGCAGCCCCGCCGACGGCTCGTACGTCCGGCTCTGGTCGCTGTCGGCCGCGCTGCGCGGCAGCTTCACCGGCGGCAGCCCCAGATACGACGTGCCCTTCTTCGCCTTCTTCGGCGTCGCCGACAGCACCCCGACGAGCCCGCCGTCCGGCACGCTGCGCCCCGGCGCGGTCATCCCGGAGTTCCCGAGGAACGCCCGCCGCCCGATCTCCGCGCGCCCGATCCGCACCCAGCCGCCGCCCAGCTCGTACGGCGCGGTCAGGGTGTCGTCGGCCAGGAAGGCGCCCTCACCGACCGTCGTCAGACTCGGCAGCGCCAGCACGGTGGACACCTCGGCCCCGCGCCCGATCCGCATCCCGAGCAGCCGCAGCCACACCGGCGTGACCAGGCCGGCGTACAGCGGGAACAGCGTCTCGCGCGAGCGGTCCATCAACTGCGTCACGGTCCACGCCTGCCACCCGACCCTGCTGTGCGTCGGATACGTCCCCTCCCGCAGCCCGAGGCTGAGCAGCCGCACAAGGACCAGGAGCAGCAGCGCGTACGCCAGCCCGAAGGCGAGCGTGGCCGGGACCAGCGCGAGGAAGGCGCCCCGCAGCGGAGCCTCCCCGGCGAGCAGGGGACGCGCGACGAGGAAGGCCGCCCCGCCCGCCAGCACGGGGAGCAGGGTCAGCGCGAGACCGGTGAGGCCGTACATCACCCGCCAGTACGTGCCCCGCGCCGGCCGTTCCTTCGGCCAGTTGCGCTTGGCCTTGCCCAGCTTGACCGCGGGCGCGCCCGCCCAGCGCTGACCGGTCGGGATCTGACCGGTGACCGCCGAACCCGGCGCCACCTCGGCTCGCTTGCCGACACGGGCGCCAGGGAAGAGCATGCTGCGCGTGCCGACGACGGCGTGCGCGCCCACCTTGACCTGGCCGATCTCCAGCCGGTCGCCGTCCAGCCACCAGCCGGACAGGTCCACCTCGGACTCCACGGCCGCGCCCCGGCCCAGCTTGAGCATGCCGGTGACCGGCGGCAGCGAGTGCAGATCCACGTCCGGACCGACCTTGGCACCGAGCGCCCGCGCGTACCGCTCCAGCCAGGAGCCGGTCAGCGAGGTCGCCCCGGTGAACTCGGCGAGCCGCTCGGCGGTCCACAGGCGCAGATGGACGCTGCCACCGCGCGGGTGGCGGCCGGGCCGGACGCCGCGCAGCAGCAGCCGGGCCCCGCCCGCCGCCAGAGCGAGCCGCCCCGGCGGGCTGAACAGGGCGAGCGCCCCCGCGCCGATCAGCCACCAGGAGGCGGTCGGCAGCCAGCCGTAGGACGGCAGGAGGTTGCCGACGGCGGCCAGCGGCACCATCCACCGCAGTCCCATCAGCGTGAACAGGGGGAGCAGGAGCAGAAGTTGGATCGCCCGGGACCGCAGCGGCACCGGCGCGACCACCCGCGCCGCCCCGTCGTCCTGCGCGGACTCCTCCAGGTGCCGGGCCAGCTTCCGCAGCGTGGGCTGCTGGTAGACGTCCAGGACGGCCGCGCTCGGGTAGCGGGTGCGCAGCCGCGTGGTCAACTGGGCGGCGGCCAGGCTGGATCCGCCGATCGCGAAGAAGTCGTCACGGGCGCCGGAGACCGGGATGCCGAGGACCTCGGCCCACTGCTCGGCGAGCCAGGCCTCGGTGCCGTACAACTCCTCCGTCTTCACCGCCGCTTCGAGCCCTTCCAGCGGCCACGGCAGCGCGTTGCGGTCCACCTTGCCGGAGGTCCGGGTCGGCAGGTCGTCGACGGGAGCCAGCAACGGCACCAGCGCGGCGGGCAGTTCGGCCCGCAGCTTCGCCACGGCCGCCGCCTGGTCCCAGCCGTCCTGCGTGACGACGTACCCGACGAGGAGCTGGTTGCCGCTGCGGGCGGTGCGCACGGCGGCCGCCGCTCCCGCGACCCCCGGCAGCGCCTGCAGGGCCGCGTCGACCTCACCGAGCTCGATCCGCCGGCCGCCGAGCTTGATCTGCTCGTCGGCCCGCCCGAGGAAGACCAGCCCCTCGGGCTCCGCCTTCACGAGGTCACCGCTGCGGTAGGCCCGCTCCCAGCCCAGGGACTCGAGCGGCGCGTACTTCTCCGCGTCCTTCTCGGCGTCCAGGTACCGGGCCAGGCCGACCCCGCCGATCACCAGCTGCCCGCTCGCGCCCATCGGCACGGGCTCCCCGGCCTCGTCCACGACGGCCAGCTCCCAGCCGTCCAGCGGCAGACCGATCCGGATCGGCTCCTCGCCGCTCATCAGCGAGGCACAGGCCACCACGGTCGCCTCGGTGGGGCCGTAGGTGTTCCACACCTCGCGCCCTTCGGTGACCAGCCGCTGCGCCAGCTCGGGCGGGCAGGCCTCGCCGCCGAAGATCAGCAGGCGTACGTCGTTGAGCGTCTCGGGCTCCCACAGCGCGGCGAGCGTCGGCACGGTCGAGACGACGGTGATCTCCTGCTCGACCAGCCAGGGCCCGAGGTCGGCCCCGCTCCTGACCTGCGCACGCGGCACCGGCACCAGACAGGCCCCGTACCGCCACGCCAGCCACATCTCCTCGCAGGAGGCGTCGAAGGCGACCGACAGCCCCGCCATGACCCTGTCACCGGGACCGATGGGGTCGTCGGTGAGGAACAGCGCGGCCTCGGCGTCCACGAAGGCGGCGGCGCTGCGGTGCGAGACGGCGACACCCTTGGGTTTGCCGGTGGAACCGGAGGTGAAGATGATCCAGGCGTCGTGCTCGACACCGGGCCGGGCGGCGGGGACCTCGCCGCGTCCGTTCACGGTCAGCTCGTGTCCGGCGCCCACCACGGCCCGGACCTCCGCCTCCCCGAACACCAGCTCGGCCCGCTCGTCGGGGTCCTCGGCGTCCACGGGGACGTAGGCGGCACCCGCGGCCAGTACGGCGAGGATCGCGACGTAGAGGTCATTGGTGCCGGACGGCACCCGGACGCCCACCCGGTCCCCGCGCCCGACCCCGGCCGCGGCGAGCCGCCGCCGCAGCCGCTCGACCTCGGCGGCCAGCGCGCGGTAGGTGAGCCGGGTCGTCCCGTCGTCCAGGGCGAGCTCGTCGGGGTAGGACCGCACGGACGCGTCGAAGACGTCGACGAGCGTGCGGGGGGAGGCCGCCGGGCCCCCGGAGAAACGGGCGGTGTCGCCGAACTGTTCGCGGATCTCTGCGCTGAGCTCTTCGTTGAGCAGGCCGAGAGCGCTGCTCTCGTCTATGGCTGCCATCGGTCCTCGCGTCTCGATCCCGGAGCCCCCGGGGCGCTGGCGGGCCCGCAGGTCTGCCTGGGGTTGTCCGGCTCCAGCTCGTAACAAGCCGGAAATTTTAGTACGACGCTAGGTTCGAGCCGTCTGAACGGCGACCCGGGAGGGGCCGTCCGGGGGTGAGGTGCACTTCCCCCAGGCCGCTGACCTGCTGACCTTCACACCGAGCGAGAGATGCCCCACATACAGCGAGCAAGGGAACGGAAACGACGAATCCCCCCGGCCGCCGAGCGGCCGGGGGGATTCGGCTGGTGTCCGAGGGGGGACTTGAACCCCCACGCCCGATAAAGGGCACTAGCACCTCAAGCTAGCGCGTCTGCCATTCCGCCACCCGGACAAGGTGTCTGTCGTGCGGGGTCCTCCCCGCGGCGACGAAGGAAACATTACCAGGCTTTCGAGGGGCCCCGATCACCCCCCGTCCCCTCCCGGGGACGCGCGTGAACGGGGTGTGACGGGCCGGGCCCGGTCTTGGGGCCGACCGGGTCACGGAGAGAGGATGAGGGCAACCACCAGCAGTGACAGCGGGAGGAACAGCGTGAGCGACACGGACACGGCCAGGGGCGTCACCGGCGAGGACGAGGTCGTGGACCTCTGCCGCGAGCTGATCCGCTTCGACACCAGCAACTACGGCGACCACTCCGGCCCCGGTGAGCGCAAGGCGGCCGAGTGGGTCGCGGGCAAGCTCGCCGAGGTGGGGCTCGACCCGCAGATCTTCGAGTCGCACCCCGGCCGCGCCTCCACGGTGGCCCGGATCGCGGGCGAGGACCCGTCCAGGCCGGCCCTGCTGATCCACGGCCACCTCGACGTCGTACCGGCCAACGCGCAGGACTGGACCCACCACCCGTTCTCCGGCGAGGTCGCGGACGGGTGCGTGTGGGGCCGGGGCGCGGTCGACATGAAGGACATGGACGCGATGACCCTGGCGGTCGTCCGCGACCGGCTGCGCAGCGGCCGCAGGCCGCCCCGGGACATCGTCCTCGCGTTCCTCGCGGACGAGGAGGCCGGCGGCACGTACGGCGCCCGGCACCTCGTCGACCACCACCCCGACCTCTTCGAGGGCGTCACCGAGGCGATCAGCGAGGTCGGCGGCTTCTCCTTCACGGTCAACGAGCAGCGCCGGCTCTATCTGATCCAGACGGCCGAGAAGGGCATGCACTGGATGAAGCTGACCGTGGCCGGCACCGCCGGGCACGGCTCGATGATCCACCGGGACAACGCCATCACCGAGCTGTCGGAGGCGGTCGCGCGGCTCGGCCGGCACAAGTTCCCGGTACGGGTCACCAAGACGACCCGGGCCTTCCTCGACGAACTCGGCGACGCGCTCGGCACCGAGCTGGACCCCGAGGACATGGAGGGCACGCTCGCCCGGCTCGGCGGTATCGCCAAGCTCATCGGCGCGACCCTGAGCAACACCGCCAACCCCACCCAGCTCGGCGCCGGCTACAAGGTCAACGTCATCCCGGGCGAGGCCACCGCGCACGTCGACGGGCGCTTCCTGCCCGGCCACGAGGAGGAGTTCCTCGCCGACCTCGACAAGATCCTCGGCCCCAAGGTCAGGCGCGAGGACGTGCACTCCGACAAGGCCGTCGAGACCACCTTCGACGGCGCGCTCGTGGACGCCATGCAGTCCGCGCTGGTCGCCGAGGACCCGGCCGCCAAGGCGATCCCCTACATGCTCTCCGGCGGCACCGACGCCAAGTCCTTCGACGAGCTCGGCATCCGCGGGTTCGGCTTCGCGCCGCTGAAGCTGCCTCCGGAGCTGGACTTCGCCGGGATGTTCCACGGTGTCGACGAGCGGGTGCCCGTGGACGGGCTGAAGTTCGGCGTGCGGGTTCTCGACCGGTTCATCGACGCGAGCTGACTTGTGTTGACGCGCCTATTCGGCCGCGCGTGCGAGATCGGCCGGGAAGGGTGAATGCGCTCATAAGCTCGTATCCCCATTACTCCCTCCTCGTTACAACTCATGTGATCCGCTGCTTGGGATCGCATTGCCAACAAGGAGGAATAATGATCAAGAAGGTCGTCGCCGCTGCGGCTGCTACTGGTGGCCTGGTTCTCGCGGGCGCGGGCCTTGCCGTCGCCGATGCGGGTGCGCAGGGTGCCGCTGTGGGCTCCCCGGGCGTGCTGTCCGGCAATGTCGTGCAGGTTCCCGTTCACGTCCCGGTGAACGTCTGCGGCAACACGGTCTCCGTGATCGGCCTGCTGAACCCCGCCTTCGGCAACACCTGCATCAACAAGTGACGTTGTGCCTCGCCCTTAGTTAACAGGGATGAGCCCGTCGGCCCCGGAGTGCAAGCCATGCGCTCCGGGGCCGACCGGCCTTTTCGAAAAGAAAAAGAACCGCGATACGGCGGAATTTCGAGACAAGGTCGAAAGCAGGGATTAGGTACATGCGACAAGTCACCCGCAAGGGCCTGATGACAGTGGCGGCCGCCACCGGAGTGATCGCCGCCGCCGGAGGCGCCGCCCACGCGGACGCGGGCGCGAGCGGATCGAGCGCGAACTCTCCCGGCGTGCTCTCGGGCAACACGGTGTCGGCACCGGTGCACGCGCCGGTCAACGCGTGCGGCAACACCGTGAACGTCGTCGGGGTCCTCAACCCCGCGATGGGCAACAGCTGCGCCAACAAGGGCGGCGGCAGCGGCACCCCCGGCGGACACGCCGGTCCGGGCGGCTCCGCGGGCCACGGCGGCGGTCACGGAGGACACGGCCACGGCGGCTCCGGCGGCCCTGGTGGCTCCGGTGGTTCGCACGCCGGCGGTCACACCGGTGGCTCGCCCGGCGTGGGCTCCGGCAACCACGTCGAGGTGCCGGTCGACGCCCCGGTGAACGCCTGCGGCAACAGCGTCGATGTCATCGGCATCGGCAACCCGGCCATGGGCAACGACTGCGCCGGCGGACCGGGCGCCGGGCAGCACACCCCGCCGGGATCGCCGGGCTCGCCGGAACAGCCCGGCACCCCGACGCAGCCCGGCAACCCCGGTCACCCGGGCGACCCGGTGGAGCCCGGCCACCCCGGTTCCCCGGCCACCCCGCCCGCGGCGGGCGGCGGAGCCCCGGGCGGCGGCAACCACCCCGGGACCCAGTCGGTCGCCCAGCCGCTGGGCGGCGCGCAGCTCGCGCGGACCGGCAGCGACCTGCCGATCGGGCTGGTCCTCCCGGTGGGCGCCGGGGCGCTGCTCGCGGGCGCGGTCCTGTACCGCAGGGCACGGGCCTCGGCCTAGGACATACCGCGTGCAACGGAGTGGGCCCCGCCTCGGCGGGGCCCACTCCGTTCGTCCTGTCTCACCACGTGGCACGCACCTGGCGGATGATCCGCCGGCGCAACCGCACCCTGCGGCTGCCGTCGCGCATCAGACTCAGTCGGTCCAACTCCCAGTGTCCGTACTCGGCATGGTCCGTCAGCAGACGTGTGGCGTCCTTGCGGGAGACCCCCCGCGGTACGTACACGTCGACAAATTCGTATTCCGGCATCGCATCTATTGTGCGGGCCGGGGCCCGCTACGGATAGCGTCTGCACTATGTCTGATGCTGTGCAGCCCACCGCTGCCGAGGTACGTGCCGCCGCCGAGGCGGTCAAGACCGCGCTCGACCGCCACCTGGCCGCGGTCGAACGCAGGTCGGGGGAGGACGACCCCGCCGTCTACGAGGCCTTCAACGAACTGGCCGCGGCCGCCGAGGTGTACGACGAGCTGCTCTACGACCGCTACGACGAGGTCACCCCCTTCGAGATCCCGGGCGCGGAGGACGCCCCGCCGTACACCGGCCCCGAGGAGCCGAACGCGCTGAGCGTGCTGATCCGCCGCGACTACGCCGTGGTCGAGCCCCAGCGGTTGCTGGCGCAGGCCCAGCGCGTCGAGGCGGCCGACGAGGGGCTCGGCACGGAGGCCTCCGGCACGGTGCACGGTGCGCTGGAAGTACTGTTCGGCGAGTTCGAACCCGACGAGATCGCCTCCCGGCACAAGGAGTTCGGCCTGGAGGAGGGCGACTCCACGCTGTGGGTGACCGCGGCGGACGAACCGGCCGAGCCGGGGGAGTGGCTGGAGACGCCGTTCGAGCAGGTCGACGTCGAGCGGGTGGTGTGCCGGTTCGACGTCAGCGCGGTGTTCGACGACGACCTCGACGACGACGCGGACGGGCCCGACGGCGCGGACGACGATCTGGAACCGCTGGACGTGGACCGTCCCTGACGCGGGGGAGCGACGTGGACCGTCGCTGACGCGGGGGAGCGCGGCCCCGGAGACGATCTCCGGGGCCGCGCTCCTTTTGCTTTCCGGGCGGTCAGCCGGCCGTCGGCGACTGGGTCCTGAGAAGGATGGGCAGCCGGGTCGTCCGGGGCTTGGCGGGGATCTCGGCGACCGCCCTCGGCAGGGCCTGCTCCACGCCGTGCACCACGGACAGATGGCGGTCCGCCCGGCCGAACGCCGTGTAGACCCACGGCCGGCTGAGGGCCTGCGCCGCGTCCCCGGGCAGCACCACGACCGCCGCGGGCCAGCGGCCGCCCACCGCCTGGTGCGCGGTCAGGGCCCAGCCGTGCCGCACGGACTGCTCCACCCGCTCCTTCGGTACGACCACGGGCTCGCCGGCGCAGCTCAGATGCAATCCTTCCGCGTCGGCGCGCACCACCCGGCCCGGGAGCGTACGGCCCGGAGCGGGGGAGTAGGCGACGCGGTCGCCGGGGTCGAACCCGCCGAAGCGGCCCGGACCGGGGTTCAGGCGCTCCTTCAGGGCCGCGTTGAGGACGCGGGTGCCGGCGGCGCCGCCGTGGCCCGGGGTGATCACCTGGGTCTCCTCGGCGGGGACCCCGATCGCCCGCGGCACCGAGTCCGCGACCAGCTGCACGGTCCGGTGCACGGCCTCTCCCGCGTCCCGCACCGGCACGATCACGACCTCCTTGCCGGGGGCCTCGACCTGGTTCAGCTCACCGATGCCGATCCCGGAGACCAGCTCGCCCAGCGGCCCGGGGTCCGGCCTGCGCGAGGCGACCTGCGGACAGATCCGGGCGGCCAGCAGATCCGCGAACACCCGTCCGGGTCCCACCGACCACAGCACCGCCGGATCCCCGCCCAGCACCAGCCGTGCCCCGTCCGGCAGGGACTCCACGAGCAGCGCGGCCGTCTCGACGTCCAGCTGGGGCGCGTCGAGCACGACGAGCAGATCGAGGTCGAACGCCCCGTCGGCGTCCCGTCCGGGCCCCTCGGCACCGGAGAGGAGTCCGGCGACGGTGGCGACCTGCCGGGCGGGGGCGTGGGAGTCCGCTTCGAGCAGGGCGCCGAAGCGGTCGCGCCCCAGAGGGCTGTGGGTGGCCGCCCAGGCCCGCAGCCCCAGCCCCCGCGCCGCCGCCAGCAGCGCCGCCGGTTCCGCCAGGGAGGCCTCGCCGCCGGTGTGCAGGACCAGGCCGCCCGCCGCGACCGCGCGGATCAGCTCGGCGGCCGAGCCCTTGGCCGAGGCCGCGGCACGCTCCCAGTCCTCGGCCGAACCGTCCTCCTTGGGCACGGAGTTGATCAGCCGGGCCAGCCCGTCGGCGAGGCTCTCCTCCGCGAGGGCGTACCGCTCCAGGCCGACCAGGATCCGGACCGGACGCTCGGCACCCTCCTCGTCGTCCTCCGCGGGCTCAGGGGCCGCCGGGTCGAGGGCGTCCTGGAAGACCAGGGCCTCGGCCTCGGCGATCGTGCTCTGCACGGCCGCGTCGGCGTCCGGCACACCCCGCTGGGCCAGTGCGGCGGTCAGCGCCGGCATCTCCAGCGCGGTGTGCCCGGCCAGCGCCGCCTGCTCCAGGAGCCAGACGGTGACCGCCCGCCCCCGCCGCTCGTCGTCCGGCGCGCACTCCGCGCCGAGCAGCGCCCGCGCGAACCCGTCGGCCTGCTCGGGGCGTACGCCCGTGACCCGCAGCAACTGCCAGGGATCCGCCCGCAGCTCGTCGTCGGCCCCCTCCCCGAGGACCGCGGTGACCTGGGCGGCGAGGGGCTCCGGCGCCCCGCCCTCGGCCAGCACGCGCCGGACGGCCTCCACGGTCTGTGGCGCGGGCGCGCCGACGGACTCCGCGCCACCGGCCGCCTGCGCCGACACCGGCCGGGACCGCACCGGCTCCTGGGCGGGCCGACGCGGTGGCTCGGGCTCGCTGAAGACGGCGGCCACGGGCTTGGCCCCGCTCTCCACCGCCCGTACGGCGGCTAGGAGATCGGCCGCCTTCCCGCTGAGCTTGGCCCCGCTCTCGACCGGCCCCTGCTTCTCGGCCTTGCGCCGCTCGATCCGCTCCCGCTCGATCCGCTGCGCCGCCAACTCGGCCTCGGCCTCGGACAGCCGCGCCTTCTCCGCCCCGTCCGCGTCGGTGCCGACGGGGTCCCCGCCCTCACTCACGCCGTCACCGGTGTCCGCCTCCTGCTCCGGCGCTGCCTCCGTGCCCTCCTGCTCGAGCGCGGCGTCCCGCGTCCCCGGCTCGGTCTTCTCCGTGGGCTCCGGCTCCGTGCTCACAGCGTGCTCCAGTCGTGATCGGGATAGCGGTGCACGGGCGCCGACACATCGTCGAGCGCCCGGCAGATCTCGTCAGGAAGACTAAGGGCCTCCACTGACAACGCCGCCGTGAGCTGCTGCGAGTTGCGCGCGCCGACGATCGGCGCGGTCACCCCGGGCCGGTCCCGGACCCACGCGAGCGCCACCTGGAGAGGCGTCACCGCGAGTCCGTCGGCCGCGGTGGTCACCGCGTCCACGATGTGGCTCGCGGTGTCGTCGAGGTACGGCGCGACGAACGGCGCCAGATGCTCCGAGGCACCCCGCGAGTCGGCCGGCGTGGAGTTGCGGTACTTGCCCGTCAGGACGCCCCGGCCCAGCGGCGAGGAGGGCAGCAGACCGATGCCCAGGTCGAGCGCGGCCGGCAGCACCTCCCGCTCGACCCCGCGCTGCAACAGCGAGTACTCCAGCTGTGTGGCGGCCAGCCTGGTCCGCGTCCCCGGCGCCGCCAACTGCCAGGTCCCCGCCTTGGCGAGCTGCCAGCCGCAGAAGTTGGAGACCCCGGCATAGCGGGCGCGGCCGCTGCTGACGGCCAGGTCGAGGGCCTGGAGCGTCTCCTCCAGCGGGGTGTGGGCATCGTAGGAGTGGATGTGCCACACGTCGACGTAGTCCGTGCCGAGCCGGGCCAGCGAGTCGTCCAGCGCGGAGAGCAGGTGGCCGCGCGAGCCGTCGACGCGGACGTCCGGGTCAGGGACGCTGCCCGCCTTGGTGGAGATGACCAGGTCCCGGCGCGGGACCAGGCCTTCTATGAGACGTCCGAGCAGGTACTCGGCCTCCCCGTCGCCGTACACGTCCGCCGTGTCGACCAGCGTCCCGCCCGCCTCCCAGAACGTTTTCAGGAGGTCCGCCGCGTCGTGCTCGTCGGTGTCCCTGCCCCAGGTGAGGGTGCCGAGTCCGATACGGGACACGCGCAGGCCGGTACGGCCGAGATGCCTCTGCTCCATGAACGCCGAGATTACTGGCCAGAACCTGTCGCGTGGGGGCCTGTGGACAACGGATTGCGACACCTGAGCGGTTGCGGCCGCCCGGTCACCGGCACGGGCCGCGACCTGCCCCGCGCGGGCCCGCCGCGCTAAGGTCTGCGGCAAGGACGTTACTGATCGGTAAGGGGAATCGGCCATGCAGCTCGGGATCAACCTCGGCTACTGGGGCGCAGGAATGGACGCGGACAATCTCGCCGTCGCCCAGGAGGCCGACCGGCTCGGATACGCCGTCTGCTGGGCCGCGGAGGCCTACGGCTCCGACGCCGCGACCGTGCTCACCTGGGTCGCCGCCCAGACCGAGCGCATCGACGTCGGCTCGGCCATCTTCCAGATCCCGGCCCGCCAGCCGGCGATGACCGCGATGACCGCCGCCACCCTCGACTCGCTCTCCGGCGGCCGCTTCCGCCTCGGCCTCGGCGTCTCCGGGCCGCAGGTCTCCGAGGGCTGGTACGGCGTCAAGTTCGACAAGCCGCTGGCACGCACGCGTGAGTACGTCGAGATCGTCCGCAAGGCCATGTCGCGCGAGCGCCTCTCCTACGAGGGACAGCACTGGACGCTGCCCCTGCCCGGCGGCCCCGGCAAGCCGATCAAGCTGACCGTGCACCCCGAGCGTGAGCACATCCCGCTGTACATCGCCGCGATCGGCCCGAAGAACCTGGAGCAGACCGGCGAGATCGCCGACGGCGCCCTGCTGATCTTCCCCTCCGCCGAACACCTGGAGGACACCGCGATCCAGTACCTGCGGGCGGGGCGCGAGAAGGCCGGCAAGAGTCTGGACGGGTTCGACGTCTGCCCGACCCTGCCGCTCGCCCTCGGCGACGACAAGGACGTCACCGGGCTCGCCGACACCTTCCGCCCCTACACCGCGCTGTACGTGGGCGGCATGGGCAGCCGCAAGCAGAACTTCTACAACCAGCTCGCCCAGCGCATGGGGTTCGAGGCGGCGGCCGCCGAGATCCAGGACAAGTACCTGTCCGGCGACAAGGACGGCGCCGCGGCCGCCGTCCCGCACGACCTGATCGACAAGACGACGCTGCTCGGTTCGGTGGACCGCATCGCCGACCGGATGAAGGAGTACGCGGCGGCCGGCGTCACCACCCTCACCCTGGCCCCCGCCGGCTTCACCCTCGACGAGCGCCTCGCCTCCCTCCGCGCCGGCACCGAGGCCCTGGAACGCGCCGGCCTGGCCTGACCCCGGACCGGGGGAGGGCGCAGCACGTCGGCGTCATCAAATCGGCGTCGGTTCCCTCCCCCCCAACCTCACGGGAGTCCCGCCGCACCGCCGGAGGCTTCCGCGGCCGTGGTGGGGGCTCGGGGGTCGACCCCGCCACGGCCGTCACGCGGTTCAACGCGCCCGCACCCGTGCGGTTACGCCCCTGTGGTGACACCGGTGGTCCTCCTTTTGGCGGAGTCGTCCGGCACACCTGTTGCAGCACCCCTCCCGCCGCACTTGACTCGTTCTTTGCGGATTGCCACGGAGTCCGGCAGAGAGGTGCCCCACGATGCTTTCGGCCAAGAGTCTGTTCCAGGAGATCCTCGACCACGACGAGTCCTTCCGGCTGTTCTGCTCCATCGCGGCCAGCGGGGAGTCCCAGGGCGGCTGGGAGAACGCCCGGATCGCCGCCCTGGTGCCGCCGAGCGAGCGCGCACTGGCCCCCAAGATCACCCGGCACGGCGCCGACGAGGACAAGCACGGGCGGATCTTCAACGCCCTGATGAAGAAGCGCGGTCTCGCACCCGTCCCGGTCCCGCCGGAGACGGACTACACGATGCTCCTGGAGAAGCACGGCATCGGTCTCGCCCACGACAAGCTCAACAGGGACGAGCCGCTGACCGTGCACGACATCGTCACCTACCTCGCCCACAGCCGGGTCACCGAGCAGCGGGCCTCCGAGCAGATGGAACTGCTGCGCAAGCACTTCGCCGACCACCCCGACCTCGGCCGGGCGGTGCGGATGATCTCCGCCGACGAGGACAACCACCTCGCCTACTGCCACGAGGAACTGCTGCGCTTCGCCCACGCCGGTCACGGCCGCACCATCCAGCGCACGCTCAGGGAGTGCGCGCTGGCCGAAATCCGCGTCTACCGGGACGTCAGCCTCGCGGTGATGGCCCACATGGGCCGCATCCTCGGCTGGTCCCGCGCGAAGGCCGCCGTCCTCGCCGCGGGCATCCACGCCGTCTACGCCTACGAACGCGCCGCGGGCTGGCGCCGCATGGTCTCCCTGAAGCCGCCGGAGCACCGGGACGCCCTCGGCGGACCCGCCACCTCGGCACCCGAGTTCGCCTGAGGAGCGCCCGCTACAGCCAGCCCCGGCGCTTGAACGTCCGGTACAGCAGCACTTCCAGCACGCCCATCAGCGCGATCACCGCCGGGTACGCCCACACCCAGTGCAGCTCGGGCATGTGCTCGAAGTTCATGCCGTAGATCCCCGCGATCATCGTGGGGATCGCCGCCATGGCCGCCCACGCGGAGATCTTCCGCATGTCGTCGTTCTGCCGGACGCTCATCTGCGCGAGATGCGCCGACAGGACGTCCGACACCAGCCGGTCCAGGCCCTCCACCGACTCGTTCACGCGCGCGAGATGGTCGTTGACGTCCCGGAAGAAGGGCCGCGCCTTCTCGTTCACGAACGGCACCGTCCCGCCGTAGGTCCCCACACCGGCGAGCCGGGTCAGCGGCATCGACAGCGGGACGGTGGCCCGCCGGAACTCCAGGATCTGCCGCTTGAAGGTGTAGATCCGCGAGGCGGTGCCCCGGGAACCGCCGCCGTCCGGCGAGAACACCTCCGCCTCCAGTTCCTCCAGATCGGTCCCGAGCTCCGTCGCCACCTCCAGGTAGTGGTCCACGACGGCGTCGGCCACCGCGTACAGCACCGAGGTGGGGCCCTTGCCGAGCAGCTTCGGCTCTCGCTCCAGACGCTCCCGCACGGCCTTCAGGGGCGAGCCCACGCCATGACGCACCGTCACCACGAAGGCGTCGCCGAGGAAGAGCATGACCTCGCCGGTGGACACGGTGTCGCTCTCCGGTTCGTACACCACCGGCTTGAGGACCACGAACAGGGAGTCGTCGTACACCTCCAGCTTGGGCCGCTGATGCGCCTTGAGGGCGTCCTCCACCGCCAGCGGATGCAGTCCGAACTCCTTGGTGACCAGCTCGAACTCCTTCTCCGTCGGCTCGTGCAGCCCGATCCAGACGAACCCGCCCGCCAGGCGCGCCTGATCCAGCGCGTCCGACAGGTCCTCGGGGCCCTCCGAACGGCGTCCCTCCCGGTAGATGGCACAGTCGACGATCACGGAGCGTGTTCTCCCTTCGCTCGAAGGACGCCGCGGTCCGGCGTACGCCTACCCTGGGCCGCATGCCCACGTTGATCCTTGTCAGGCACGGACGCTCCACCGCGAACACCGAGGGGCTGCTCGCCGGGTGGACGCCCGGGGTCGCCCTGGACGAGCGCGGCACCGCCCAGGCCGCCGCGCTGCCCGGACGGCTCGAAGGGGTGCCGATCTCCGAGGTCGTCGCCAGCCCGCTGCAGCGCTGCCAGGAGACGGTCCAGCCGCTGCTCGACGCCCGGCCCGGTCTCCGGGCGCACAGCGAGGAGCGCATCGGGGAGTGCCACTACGGCGACTGGTCCGGGCGCAAGCTCGCCGAGCTCATGGACGAGCCGCTCATGGAGGTCGTCCAGGCGCATCCGTCGGCGGCCGCGTTCCCCGGCGGCGAGTCCATGCGGGCGATGCAGACGCGCGCGGCGGAGGCCGTACGCGAGTGGAACGCGCGCGTGGAGCGCGATCACGGAGCCGACGCGGTCTATCTGATGTGCTCGCACGGCGACATCATCAAGTCGCTCGTCGCCGACGCACTCGGACTTCATCTCGACCTCTTCCAGAGGATCTCTGTCGAACCGTGTTCCATCACCGTCATCCGTTACACCCGTCTCAGGCCGTTTCTCGTCCGCCTCGGTGACACCGGTGACTTCGCCTCCCTGGTGCCGCGCGAGGAGGCCGCGGGCGGTGACGCCCCGGTCGGTGGTGGTGCGGGCGCACCGTGATCGTCGGGCGCAGTAGGGTGAAGCGGTTCACACAAGCGCGTTCACGCATGGACGTTCCCACCGCTTCCGTCGTTCCCGTCGTTCCCGTACTCACGAATCCAATGGAGACAGGACGTGTCCCGTCAGGTGTTCCTCTATGACCCGCCGGACCGCTTCGTGGCCGGCACGGTCGGACTGCCCGGACGCCGTACGTTCTTCCTCCAGGCCACGGCCGGCCCCCGGGTGACCAGCGTGGCCCTGGAGAAGACACAGGTCGCCGCCCTCGCCGAGCGGATGGACGAACTCCTCGACGAGGTCGTGCGCCGCAGCGGCGGCAGTGCCTCCGTACCGGCCGTGCCGCCCACCGAGATCGCCGACACCGCTCCCCTCGACACCCCCATCGAGGAGGAGTTCCGGGTCGGCACCATGGCCCTCGCCTGGGACGGCGAGGAGCAGCGCATGATCGTCGAGGCGCAGGCCCTCGTGGAGCTGGAGGCCGACTCCGAGGAGGACCTCGCCGAGGCCGAGGAGAGACTCCTCCAGGACGAGGAGAACGGGCCCCCGATGCTGCGGGTCCGGCTCACCGGCGCGCAGGCCCGGGCCTTCGCCAAGCGCGCCCTGGACGTCGTCAACGCGGGGCGGCCGCCGTGCCCGCTGTGCAGCCTCCCGCTCGACCCGGAAGGACACGTATGTCCGCGCCAGAACGGATACCGCCGCGGAGCGTGACCCCGGCAGAGCTGCTCGCCCGCGGCGAGCTGACGGTACGCGGGCAGATCCGGGACGCCTCCAACGCGGTGCTGCACTGCTCCGTCGCGTACGACGGGCAGGAGGCGCTCTGCGTCTACAAGCCGGTCCGCGGCGAGCGGCCCCTGTGGGACTTCCCCGACGGCACCCTCGCCCAGCGCGAGGTCGCCGCCTACGAGGTGTCCGAGGCGACCGGCTGGGGCCTGGTGCCGCCCACCGTGCTGCGGGACGGCCCCTTCGGCGAGGGCATGTGCCAGCTGTGGATCGAGGGCGTGCCCGGCAGTGAGCTGCTCGCCCTCGTCGACGGCGAGGAGCCCGAGCCCGGCTGGAAGGCCATCGCCCTCGCCGAGGTCGGCGAGGGCAGGACCGCGCTGCTGGTCCACGCGGACGACGAGCGGCTGCGCAGGCTCGCCGTCCTCGACGCGGTGATCAACAACGCCGACCGCAAGGGCGGCCACCTGCTGCCCGGTCAGGGCGGCCGCCTCTACGGCATCGACCACGGCGTGACCTTCAACGTCGAGAACAAGCTGCGGACCCTGCTGTGGGGCTGGGCGGGGGAGCCCCTGACGGGAGAGGCGGTCGACGTCCTGAAGGGGCTCAGGAAGGCCCTGACGGGCGACCTGGCCGCCCGGCTGGCCGCCCTGATCACCCCCGCCGAGATCGACGCCACACGCGCGCGGGTCGACGCGCTGCTGGACTCCGGGAAACACCCCGAGCCGAGCGGCGAGTGGCCGGCCATTCCCTGGCCGCCCGTCTGACGGGACACTGCACAGGGGGCCGTACCGCGCAAGAAGGCCTTACCGGCCATCCGGCCCGGTCCGGTTCGTATACGGAACATCCGTCCGGTTAGGCTCATGACATGCATGCCTGGCCCGCTTCCGAGGTCCCCGCCCTGCCTGGTCAGGGCCGCGACCTGAGGATCCACGACACCGCGAGCGGTGGCTTGGTCTCCCTCGACCCCGGTCCCGTCGCTCGTCTCTACGTCTGCGGCATCACGCCGTACGACGCCACCCACATGGGGCACGCGGCGACCTACAACGCGTTCGACCTCGTGCAGCGCGTGTGGCTCGACACGAAGCGTCAGGTTCACTACGTCCAGAACGTCACCGACATCGACGACCCGCTCCTGGAGCGCGCCGAGCGGGACAGCCTCGACTGGACCGCCCTCGCCGAGAAGGAGACGGCCCTCTTCCGCGAGGACATGACCGCCCTCAGGATGCTGCCCCCGCAGCACTACATCGGCGCGGTCGAGGCGATACCCGGGATCGTGCCCCTCGTCGAGCGGCTGCGGGACGCCGGTGCCGCCTACGAACTCGAAGGGGACGTCTACTTCTCCGTCGAGTCCGACCCGAACTTCGGCAAGGTCTCGAACCTCGACGCGGCCGCCATGCGGCTGCTGTCCGCCGAGCGCGGCGGCGACCCGGACCGGCCGGGCAAGAAGAACCCCCTCGACCCCATGCTGTGGATGGCAGCCCGCGAGGGCGAGCCCAGCTGGGACGGCGGCTCCCTGGGGCGGGGCCGCCCCGGCTGGCACATCGAGTGCGTGGCCATCGCCCTGGACCACCTCGGCATGACCTTCGACGTCCAGGGCGGCGGCTCCGACCTCGCCTTCCCGCACCACGAGATGGGTGCCTCGCACGCCCAGGTGCTGACCGGCGAGTACCCCATGGCCAAGGCGTACGTCCACGCCGGCATGGTCGCCCTCGACGGCGAGAAGATGTCCAAGTCCAAGGGCAACCTGGTGTTCGTGTCGCAGCTGCGGCGCGAGGGCGTCGACCCCGCCGCCATCCGCCTCGCGCTGCTCGCCCACCACTACCGGGCCGACTGGGAGTGGACCGACCAGGTCCTCCAGGACGCCGTGGACCGGCTGGGCCGCTGGCGTGCCGCCGTCTCCCGGCCCGACGGACCGCCCGCCGAGGCGCTCGTCGAGGAGATCCGCGAGGCCCTCGCGAACGACCTCGACGCGCCCACCGCGCTGGCCGCCGTCGACCGCTGGGCCGCCGCCCAGGAGGAACAGGGCGGCGACGACACGGGCGCGCCCGGCGTGGTGACCCGCGCCGTGGACGCGCTGCTGGGAGTGGCCCTCTAAAAGGCCGCACGGAAGGGCTGCTTCCTCCCCGCGGAGGAAGCAGCCGACCGCCCGTCCAGCCCGAGTGCGCCGACTCGGTCTGCGGCAGGTCGATGTGCGTGACGTGTGCGATCCGCCCGGAAGGTGATGTCACGTCACAATCCGGCCACACGCTGTGGAGGCGGCCGTCATGTGATGGGGTGGGAGCGTCGCTTGACCGTTCGGCCGGCCGTGCGCCGGCCCCCTTGCGGAAGGACGCACCGTGGCACCCGCAGACCGTTCCTTCGCACGTCGCACACTCCTGACCACGACCGCCGCGCTGACCGGAGCGGCCCTGCTCGGCGGCACCGCGCAGGCGGCCGGAACCCGGCACACCGCGTGGCCCGCGCAGTTCCCCCTCCCCGACGGCTTCCAGCCCGAGGGCATCACCATCGGCCCCGCCCCGTACGCCTACTTCGGCTCCCTCGCGAACGGGGACGTCTACCGGGCGAGCCTGGCCACCGGCCGCGGAACCGTCATCGCGAAGGGCGCCGGACGCCCGACGGTCGGCCTGAAGATCGACCGGCACGGCCGCAGACTCTTCCTCGCCGGCGGGGACAGCGGCGAGATCCGGACCGTCGACGTCCGCTCCGGCGAGACCGAGCACGTGTACGCCACCGGCGGCACCTTCGTGAACGACGTCATCCTCACCCCGGGCGCCGCCTGGTTCACCGACTCCTTCAAGCCGGTGCTCTACCGACTGGCCGAGGGCGCGGTGACGACCGTACCGCTGACCGGGGACTGGCAGCAGGGACCCGACTTCACGGCCAACGGCATCGAGCGCACACCCGACGGCCAGGCCCTGCTCGTGGTGAACGCCTACGCGAACGGCGGCGGCCTCATGCGGGTCGACCCCGCCACCGGCGCAGCCCGGGCCGTCGACCTCGGCACGGCGAAACTCCCCAACGGCGACGGCCTGTTGCTGCTCGGCCGGACCCTCTACGCCGTCCAGCAGCAGCAGAACGCGATCGACGTGTTCCGGCTGAACGACTCCGGCACCCGCGGCACCGCCATCGCCCGCATCACCGACCCGCGCTTCCGCATCCCGACGACGGTCGCCGCCTGGGGCAAGAGGCTCTACCTGCCCAACGCCCGCTTCGACGTGGAGCCCACGCCCACCACCGAGTACGACGCGGTGGCCGTGAACCGGGTCTGAGAGACCGGAGAGGGCGGTGCGTGTGCACCGCCCTCATCCGCTCAGTCCTCCGGCGACGAGTCCCCGTCGTCCGACTCCGGTTCCCGCTCGGGTCCCGGCTCCGCCTCCGGCCGCGGTGGCTTGGGGGGCTTCGTACGGCCACCGGGGCTGTCCCGCAGATACGCCGAACTGTCGCTCCCGTCCGCCGTCGCGTGTCCGCCCGGCTGGCCCGGCTGGCCGCCGTCCCGGCGCCGCAGATACCGCTCGAACTCCCGGGCGATCGCCTCGCCCGAGGCCTCCGGCAGCTCCGCGGTGTCCCGGGCCTCCTCCAGCGTCTGGACGTACTCCGCGACCTCGCTGTCCTCGGCGGCCAGCTGGTCCACGCCCACCTGCCAGGCGCGCGCGTCCTCGGCCAGCTCGCCCAGCGGGATCCGCACGTCGATCAGGTCCTCCAGGCGGTTCAGGAGGGCCAGCGTCGCCTTCGGGTTCGGCGGCTGCGACACATAGTGCGGTACGGCCGCCCACAGCGACACCGCGGGCACGCCCGCGTGGGTGCAGGCCTCCTGGAGGATGCCGACGATCCCCGTGGGACCCTCGTACTTGGTCTCCTCCAGGTCCATCCGCCGGGCCAGGTCCGCATCCGACGTGGTCCCGCTGATCGGCACCGGACGGGTGTGCGGGGTGTCACCGAGCAGAGCGCCCAGGATCACCACCAGTTCCACGCCCAGTTCGTGGGCGAAGCCCAGCAACTCGTTGCAGAACGAGCGCCATCGCATCGACGGTTCGATACCCCGGACGAGCACGAGATCGCGCGGCTTGTCACCGCCGACGCGGACCACCGACAACCTTGTCGTCGGCCACGTGATCTTGCGCACTCCGCCGTCCAGCCACACCGTGGGGCGGTTCACCTGGAAGTCGTAGTAGTCCTCGGCGTCCAGCGCCGCGAACACCTCGCCCTTCCACTCCTTGTCCAGATGCGCGACCGCGGTGGAGGCGGCGTCGCCGGCGTCGTTCCAGCCCTCGAACGCGGCCACCATGACCGGGTCGATCAGCTCGGGAACCCCCTCGAGCTCGATCACCCAGCGCCTCCTTCCGACGTGCCCTCGCTTAACGCACCAACCTTACGGCGTCCGGCGGGGGGGCGCCCGCAGCCCCCTTGCACGGGGGAGTGAACGATCACTGCCCCGTTCGCCACCCCTGAACACCCCGGCGTCCGGGCTCGCCGGCACCGCCGCCGAACCCCTCGTACCGGACGCCGTTCCCCCGCCCCCGCACGACAGAGCTCCGATGTCCCCCTGACCACACCGTTTCACCCACTCGTGTGGAGCGGCGCCCAACCGGCGTCCGCCGCCGCTGCCGTACGGAACTCTTCGTCGGGTGAGCCGAGTTGTCCCCAGGTCGCGCGTGCGGCGCGCCGGAATCGTCTATCTGACCCTGCTGACCGCGGGCACGCTGGGCGCGCTGCTGCTCGCCCCGCGTCTCGACGACCCGGCGACCGTGCTCGCCGCGCTGCTGCCGACCTGGGGCGGGGCCTATCTGGCGTGGAGCAGTTACCGGGCCGAGCGGACCGAGGCGGCCGCGGGACAGAGCCCGCACGACCTCGCCGACCGGCTCGCCGTCGCCGTACGGCACGAGTGGGAGCGGGAGGCGGAGGTACGCAGGCTGGCGGACCCGTATCCACTGCCCGTGGGCTGGCGGGACGCCGACCCCGACCTCGCCGAGGCCCCCGGGCCCGACGCGCACGGCGGCCGGGGTGACGTCGACGGAGTCCTCACCGGGGGAGCGCCCACCCGGCTGCTGGTGCTCGGCGACCCGGGCGCGGGCAAGACCCTGTTCCTCGTACGGCTCCTGCTCGCGCTGATCGAACGGCGGCGGGCCGGCGAGCCGGTGCCCGTGCTGTTCCCGCTCGCCTCCTGGGACCCGGCCGCGCTGGACCTGCGGGACTGGATGGAGCACCGGCTCGTGCAGGACCACGCGGACCTGGCCGGACCCGCCCCCGAACCGCACCGACGGCTCACCCTCGCCCGCCTGCTGCTGGACCGGCGGCTGATCCTGCCGGTGCTCGACGGCTTCGACGAGCTGCCCGCGGACCTCGCGGCCACGGCACTGCACCGCATCGCCCAGGCGCTGCCGCCGGGGTGCGGGGTGGTCCTGTCGAGCCGTCCCGCCGAGTACCGGGCGGCGCTGCGGCCGCGCACCGGCGTCCCCGCGCGGCTCGCGGGGCTGGCCGGCATCCACCTCGAACCCCTGGACCGCGCCGACGTCGCCGCCTACCTCCTGCACGACGCCGGCGGCCCGCACGCGCCTGCCGCGCGACGCTGGGCCCCGGTGGTGCGGGCGCTGCGGACGGACACCCCGGTGGCCCGGGCGCTCAGCAGCCCGCTGATGGTGTCCCTGGCACGCACCGCGTACAACCCACGGCCGGACGAGGGCCACGCCGTGCTGCCCGACCCGGCCGGACTGGTGTGGCTGCGCGACCGGACCGCCGTGGAGCACCACCTCCTGGACGCCTTCCTCGACGCCGCCTACCGTCCGCACCCGCGCCGGAGCGACCACTGGCCGACGGCGCGGGCCCGCCGCGCGCTCGTGTTCCTCGCCCGGCACCTGGAACGAGGGCTCGACGGCGCCGCGGAGGTCGCCTGGTGGAAGCTGCGCCACACCGTGCCGGCCATGCTGCCCAAGGCCCTGGCCGGTGTCCTGCTCGGCGTGGTGGCCTGGCTGTTCGAGGGCACGGTCATGGCGCTGACCCAGCAGTTCACCGGGCAGGGCGGGCCGGCCGACTGGGAGCAGCGCGGCGGCCTCGGCATCGTGGCGGCGGGCATCTGCGGCGGTCTGGTGTGCGGCCTCGCGGCCGGGGCGGCGATCACGCTGCTGTGCCTGCTCGCCGCCCCGCCGGGGGGCCTTGCCGAAGTCCTGTTCAGCCGGCTGGCGGACACCGGGGCCCTCGCCCTGGTCGGCCTGATCATCTCCGGGTTCGCCTTCGGTGTCCGGCCGCGGCTGCGACGCCCCTCGTGCTGGGACCGCCGCGCCCTGCTGACCGGCGCGCTCGCCGCGCTCTGTTACGTGGCCGCCTTCGGCAACGCGTGCGGCATCGCCGGCGCCCTCCTCTACGGCGTGACGGCCGCGGCGATGGGCACCGACGGGGTGCCCGCGGACGCGGCCCGCCCCGTCGCCCGGCTGCGCTGGCACTGGAGCCCCGCGGGGGTCGGCCGGGGGCTCCTCGTCGGGACCCTGCTGGGTGCGAGCATCGTCCTGGAGGGCCTGGTCGCGTACGCCCTCCTGGGGCCCGGGAGCGCGGAGAACATCGCGCCCGCCGACCCGGTCGCGGCCTGCTGGGCCGGCGCCCAGCTCGCGGCCGTGTTCGCCGTGTCCTGTCTGCTCGTGCACGGCCTGCGGGCCGTCCCCGTCGACCTCGCCGCCAGCACCGACGAACGCGCCCTGCTCGCCAACGACCGGCGCACCCTCGGCGTCTGCGTCCTCACCTCGGCTGTCGTCGGCGCCGTGGTGATCGGCGCCCAGGGCTGGTGCGCGGTGCTGTGGGGCTCGACCCGGGTGTGGGGCGCGCAGCCGACCGGCGGCTACCTGTGGATGTTCGTCGTGGGACTGATCCCCGCCCTGCTGACGGGGCTGGCGGTCGGCATCCGGCAGTCCGCCTGGGGCCACTACGCGGTCGCCCGCTGCTACCTGGCCCTGCGCCGGGGACTGCCGTACGACCTCATGGGCTTCCTCGCCGACGCGCACCACCGGGGCGTGCTGCGCCGGGTGGGCGCCGTCCACCAGTTCCGGCACGTCGCCCTGCAGCGGCGGCTGGCGGAGTCCGGGCCCGAGTGACTCACAGCGTGGAGCGCAGCCACTGCTCGACGCTCGCGATGTGCACCGTGGCCCAGGAGCGGGCCGCCTCGCCGTCCCGGTCCCGCAGGGCCGCCAGGATCGCGCGGTGCTCGTGCAGGGTGCGGCTGACCGCGTCCTCCTGGGTCAGGCCGCGCCAGATCCGGGCCCGGGTGGTGGGCCCGGACAGGCCGTCCAGGAGGGAGCAGAGCACGGAGTTGCCGGAGCTCTGCACGATCCCGCGGTGGAAGTCGAGATCGCAGGCGACCAGTTCCTCCACCGACGGGCTGTCGCCCAGCTTGTCCAACTGGGCGGTCAGCGCGTTCAGTTGCTGCTCGCTGATCCGGGAGGCGGCCATCGCGGTGGCGGCCGGCTCCAGGATGCGGCGCACCGCCAGGAACTCCAGGACCGTGTCGTCGCGGTGGAAGTCCACGACGAAGCTCAGCGCCTCCAGCAGGAGTTGGGGGTCCAGACTGGTGACGTACGTGCCGTCGCCCTGGCGCACGTCCAGGATGCGGATCAGGGACAGCGCCCGCACGGCCTCGCGCAGCGAGTTGCGGGACAGCCCCAGTTCGGAGGCGAGTTCGCTCTCCTTGGGGAGCCGGTCGCCGGGGCGCAGCGCGCCGGAGACGATCATGCCCTTGATCTTCTCGATCGCCTCGTCGGTGACAGCCATGTCCGGCCTCCTTCTCGCCCGCCCCGCGCTGAGACGTCGGATGTCTCAGCCACATTATGGAGGCTGCCCGGCACCGGCGATTCCCGCGCGGAACGCGGCATGCGCAAGGGGGCGGCTCCGTCGGCGGGGGCCGCCCCCTTGCGCAGGCCGGCCCCTCACAGGGGAGGAGAGGGGCCGTTCCCGGGACGCTGGTGCCGGTCGGGGAGGGACCGGGCCCGGGGCTACTTCTTGTCGAGGAGGTCCTGGACCTTGGCGCGGACCTCGTCGGTGGCCAGACCCCGGATCGTCAGCGTCGTACGGCGGCGCAGCACGTCGTCCGGCGTCTCGGCCCACTCGTGGTCCCGGGCGTACACGACCTGCGCCCAGATCTCCGGGGCGTCGGGGTGCACCCGCTCGCCCAGCTCCGGGTTGTCGTTCGCCAGGCGGGCGATGTCGAAGGCGAGGGAGCCGTAGTGGGTCGCCAGGTGCTTGGCGGTGTCGGCGGCCATGCGCGGGCCGGGCGCCGGGTTGTCCACCAGCAGGCGGTGCGCGACCGCGCGCGGGTTGGCGACACCGGGCAGCGGGAGCCGCTTCGGCAGGGAGGAGATGGGCTCGAAGTCGTCCCCGAGCGGGGCGCCCGGCAGCGACTCCAGCTTCTGCATGACCGTACGGCCGATGTGCCGGAAGGTCGTCCACTTGCCGCCCGCGACGGACAGCATGCCGCCCCGGCCCTCGGTGACCACGGTCTCCCGCTTGGCCTTGGCGGTGTCACCGGGGCCGCCCGGCAGCACCCGCAGTCCCGCGAAGGCGTAGGTGATCAGGTCGCGGGAGAGCTGCTGGTCGCGGACGGAGAACGCGGCCTCGTCGAGTATCTGGGCCGTGTCCTTCTCGGTGACCGTGACGTCCGCCGGGTCGCCCTCGAACTCCTCGTCCGTGGTGCCGAGGAGCAGCATGTCCTCCCACGGCAGCGCGAAGGTGATCCGGTACTTGTCGATCGGGGTCGCCAGGGCCGCCCGCCACGGCGCGGTCCGCTTCAGGACCAGGTGCGCGCCCTTGGACAGCCGGATGGACGGAGCCGCGTTCGGGTCCTCCATCCTGCGCAGGTGGTCGACCCACGGCCCGGTCGCGTTCAGCACGAGCCGGGCGTTGACGCCGAACTCGTCGCCGGACTGCCGGTCGCGCAGATCCGCACCGGTCACCCGGCCCCGGGTGAAGCGGAGCCCGGTCACCTCGGCGTGGTTGAGCACGACCGCGCCCGCCTCGACGGCCGCGCGGACCGTCATCAGCGCCATGCGCGCGTCGTTCATCTGGTCGTCGCCGTACACGGCCACGGCCTTGAGGTTGTCGGTGCGCAGCTCGGGCACGTCCTGCGCCGCCCTCGCGGGTGACAAGAGGTGGCCGACGCCGTCGCCGAACGCCGAGAGCGCGGAGTAGGCGAAGACGCCCGCCCCGAGCTTCGCGGCGCCGTGCGGGCCGCCCTTGTACACGGGGAGGTAGAAGGTGAGCGGGTTCGCCAGGTGGGGGGCCACCTGGCGGGAGACCGCACGGCGCTCGAAGTGGTTCTCCGCCACCAGCTTCACCGCGCCGGTCTGCAGGTAGCGCAGACCGCCGTGGAGCAGCTTGGAGGAGGCGGAGGAGGTGGCGCCGGCGAAGTCGCCGGCGTCGACCAGAGCCACCCTGAGGCCGGACTGCGCGGCGTGCCAGGCGGTGGAGATGCCCAGGATGCCGCCGCCGATCACGAGAAGGTCGTACGACGCCTTGGAGAGCTGCTCCCGGGTCTCGGCGCGGCTCGGAAGGGAGCCGGAGGCCGGGTGCGTACCGAGGGCAGGCACGGACTGCAGGGTGGTCTGACTGGTCATGTGGGGTTCTTACTCCTCATCAGAGCTGTTGAGGGGGTGTCTCTCAGCTCTCGTCCTCGAGCCAGCCCATGGTCCGCTCGACGGCCTTGAGCCAGCTCTTGTACTCACGGTCGCGGGTCTCCGCGTCCATGCGGGGGGTCCACTCGGCGGCCCGGCGCCAGTTGGCGCGCAGGTCGTCGGTGCTGGTCCAGAAGCCGACGGCGAGACCGGCGGCGTAGGCGGCGCCGAGGCAGGTGGTCTCGGCGACCATCGGGCGCACCACGGGGGCGTCCAGGAAGTCCGAGAGCGTCTGCATCAGCAGGTTGTTGGAGGTCATGCCGCCGTCGACCTTCAGGGCCGCGAGCTCGACGCCCGAGTCCTTGGTCATGGCGTCGGTGATCTCACGGGTCTGCCAGGCGGTGGCCTCCAGGACGGCACGCGCCAGGTGCGCCTTGGTGACGTACCGGGTCAGACCGGCGATCACACCACGGGCGTCGGAGCGCCAGTACGGGGCGAACAGACCGGAGAAGGCGGGCACGAAGTAGGCGCCGCCGTTGTCCTCGACGGAGAGCGCGAGCGTCTCGATCTCGGCGGCGGTGGAGATCAGGCCCATCTGGTCGCGCATCCACTGCACCAGCGAACCGGTGACCGCGATCGAGCCCTCGAGGGCGTAGACCGGCTTGTCGTCACCGATGCGGTAGCCGACGGTGGTGAGCAGACCGGAGTACGAGTTGATGATCTTCTCGCCGGTGTTCATCAGCATGAAGGTGCCGGTGCCGTACGTCGACTTGGCCTCGCCCTCGGCGAAACAGGTCTGCCCGAACAGCGCCGCCTGCTGGTCGCCGAGCGCCGAGGCGACCGGGATGCCGCCGAGCAGGTCGCCCAGCTTGCCGCCGCTGACCTCGCCGTAGACCTCGGCGGAGGAACGGATCTCCGGGAGCATGGAGAGCGGCACGCCGATGGACTCGGCGATCTTCTCGTCCCACTCCAGCGTGTGGAGGTTCATCAGCATGGTGCGGGAGGCGTTGGTGACGTCGGTGTAGTGCTTGCCGCCGTCGACACCACCGGTCAGGTTCCAGATGACCCAGGTGTCCATGGTGCCGAAGAGGATGTCGCCGCGCTCGGCGCGCTCGCGCAGGCCCTCGACGTTGTCGAGCAGCCAGCGGGCCTTGGGGCCGGCGAAGTAGGAGGCGAGGGGGAGACCCGTCTCGCGGCGGAAGCGGTCCTGGCCGACGTTGCGGCCGAGCTCCTTGCACAGGGCGTCGGTGCGGGTGTCCTGCCACACGATGGCGTTGTGGACGGGCTCACCGGTGTTCTTGTCCCACAGCAGCGTGGTCTCGCGCTGGTTGGTGATGCCGATGGCCTTGATGTCGTCGCGGGTGATGCCGGCCTTCTGGATGGCTCCGGCGACGACTTCCTGGACGTTGGTCCAGATCTCGTTGGCGTTGTGCTCGACCCAGCCCGGCTTCGGGAAGATCTGCTCGTGCTCCTTCTGGTCGACCGAGACGATACGGCCGTCACGGTCGAAGACGATGCAGCGGCTGGAGGTGGTGCCCTGGTCGATGGCGGCGATGAAGGGGCCGGCGGTGTGGGCGTCGGTCACTGTGTGCTCCTGGGGTTCCGTGAGTGAGGGACTGTCTACGACTGCTGCGCTCTGTGCCTGCTTGGATGTTCTAAGCGAAAGCGATGTTGTAGATGCCTGCGGCGATCGCGCCGCCGATCAGCGGACCGGCGATCGGGACCCAGGCGTAGCCCCAGTCGGAGCCGCCCTTGTTGGGCAGGGGCAGGAGGGCGTGCACGATACGCGGACCGAGGTCACGGGCCGGGTTGATCGCGTAGCCGGTCGGGCCGCCGAGGGACAGACCGATGGAGACGACGACGAGTGCGGTGATCAGGGCGCCCAGGGTGCCCAGGCCCTTGCCGTCGCCGTTAAGACCCTGCGTGAGGACGGCCAGCACCAGCACGATGGTGCCGATGACCTCCGTGGCGACGTTCTGCCAGGCGACCCGGACCTCGGGGCCGGTGGAGAAGACGCCGAGGACCGGTCCCGCGCCCTTCTCCTGCGCCTCGACGGCCTTGGCGGCCGTGGCCTGGGCGCCGGGAGCACCGACGATCTCCTTGTCGGTGAGGTGCGCGTGGAACTGCCCGTAGTAGGCGACCCAGACCAGCGCCGCGCCGATCATGGCGCCGAGCAGCTGCCCGCCCCAGTAGACCGGGACGTCGCCCCAGGAGATGCCGTCCTTCTTGAGCGCGAGCGCCAGTGTCACGGCCGGGTTGAGGTGGGCGCCGGAGAGCGGCGCCGAGGTGTAGACGGCCGTCAGCACGGCGAAGCCCCACCCGAAGGTGATGGCGAGCCAGCCGGCGTTACGGGCCTTGGAGGCCTTCAGCGTCACGGCGGCGCACACGCCACCGCCGAGCAGGATGAGTATGGCGGTACCGATGGTCTCGCCGATGAAGATGTCGGAGCTGGACACCCGCGACTCCTTTGTCCTTCGTCCAGGGGACCGAACCCCGGGTCCCTCCGGTGGTTCGAGCTGCTCTCGGGGGTGAGAGCGATGTCGGCCCTTGGCGTTGTCACACTCTAACGCGTATTGCCGGTAGGTGTTCGACAATGCCGACCGATGGACGGGAGTCTTGCTGCGGGGTTACATGCACGTCAAGAGTTCTGGAGTCGAAAATACGATCGTTATTGCTGACTGTGAGTCAACGATCTTGTTCTGGCGATTTGGGCGGTTGTGTCAGCGTACGACCGAGGGCCGGCACGTCACCGACGTACCGGCCCTCTTCCCGCGGACCTCAGAACCGGCCGGCGCCCAGATCCCGCGAGACCGCGCGGGCGCAGTCCCGCACCGCCGCGATCAGCTCGGGACGCAGCGCGCCCTCCTCGTCGGACCGGCACAGCCGCTCCACGGCGCCCGTGATGCCGACCGCGCCGACGGGCATGCGCCGCCGGTCATGGATGGGCGCGGCGATGGACGCGACGCCCTCCCAGGTCTCCTCCACGTCCGCCGCGTACCCACGCGCGCGTGTGACGTCGAGGATCTGCTCGAAGTCCTCCAGCTCGCACACGGTCCGGTCAGTGAACGGTTTGCGGTCGCTCTCCAGCGCCTCGCTGTGCGCCACCGGGTCGTAGGCCGAGAGCACCTTGCCGAGCGCCGTGCAGTGCAGGGGCTGCATGGCGCCGATCTCCAGCACCTGCCGGCTGTCGTCGGGCCGGAAGACGTGGTGCACGATCAGCACGCCCTGCTGGTGCAGCACGCCCAGATGGACGCTCTCGCCGCTGGAGCGGGCCAGGTCGTCCGTCCACACGAGCGCACGCGCGCGCAGCTCGTGCACGTCCAGGTAGGTGGTGCCCAGACGCAACAGCTCGGCGCCCAGCTGGTACCGCCCCGAGGCCTCGTCCTGCTCCACGAACCCCTCCGCCTGGAGGGTGCGCAGGATGCCGTGCGCGGTGCCCTTGGCCAGGTCCAGGGACGAGGCGATGTCCGACAGGCCGAGTCTCCGCTCGCCGCCCGCGAGGAGCCGCAGCATCGCGGCCGCCCGTTCGAGCGACTGGATGTTCCGTGCCATCGCCGTTCTGCCTCCGTCCCCTTCGACAGCCGAGAGTCACGGCGTCGCTGCCGCTGTTCGGCAATGTCGAACACTACCGGTCGATGTCGACCTCCCGCCAATGGTCGGACGGCATCTGTTGTGTCACTGGTATCCCGGCGGTGACCTGCCCGCCATCCTCGTCCGTCCCGTGGACGTGCCCACCATGCTCGCGGTGACCCGGCTACCCTGGCGTGGTGCGCCCGGCGTGGGACGACTCACGGGCGCCTGAAGCCGACAGCCGTCGCAACTGAGGGAGCCCCTTCATGGCCTCGTCGCCACAGTCCCCTTCCGCCGACAGCCGGACCCGTGTGTCCGCGCTCCGCGAGGCGCTCGCCACCAGAGTGGTGGTCGCCGACGGAGCGATGGGCACCATGCTGCAGGCCCAGGACCCCACGCTCGAGGACTTCGAGAACCTCGAAGGCTGCAACGAGATCCTCAACGTGACCCGCCCGGACATCGTCCGCTCGGTCCACGACGCCTACTTCGCGGTGGGCGTCGACTGCGTCGAGACCAACACGTTCGGGTCCAACCACACGGCCGCCTCCGAGTACGACATCGCCGACCGCGTGCACGAGCTGTCCGAGGCCGGTGCCCGGATCGCCCGCGAGGCGGCCGACGAGCACACCGCCCGCGACGGCCGCCAGCGCTGGGTCCTGGGCTCCGTCGGCCCCGGCACCAAGCTGCCCACCCTCGGCCACATCGACTACGCCACGATCCGCGACGGCTACCAGGCCAACGTCGAGGGACTGCTCGCCGGCGGCGCCGACGCCCTGATCGTCGAGACCACCCAGGACCTGCTCCAGACCAAGGCCTCCGTACTGGGCGCCCGCCGCGCGCTGGAGGCCACCGGCGCCGACGTGCCCCTCGTGGTCTCGATGGCGTTCGAGACCACCGGCACGATGCTGCTCGGCTCCGAGATCGGCGCCGCGCTGACCGCGCTGGAGCCGCTCGGCATCGACATGATCGGCCTGAACTGCTCGACCGGCCCGGCCGAGATGAGCGAGCACCTGCGCTACCTCGCCCGGCACTCCCGCATCCCGCTGCTGTGCATGCCGAACGCCGGCCTGCCCATCCTCACCAAGGACGGCGCGCACTTCCCGCTCGACCCCGAGGGCCTGGCCGACGCCCAGGAGAACTTCGTCCGCGACTACGGCCTCTCCCTGATCGGCGGCTGCTGCGGCACCACCCCCGAGCACCTGCGCCAGGTCGTCGAACGGGTCCGCGACCTCACGCCCACCGAGCGCCACCCGCAGCCCGAGCCCGGCGCCGCCTCCCTCTACCAGACGGTCCCCTTCCGCCAGGACACCTCCTACCTGGCGATCGGCGAGCGCACCAACGCCAACGGCTCGAAGAAGTTCCGCGAGGCCATGCTGGAGGCCCGCTGGGACGACTGCGTGGAGATGGCCCGCGAACAGATCCGCGAGGGCGCCCACATGCTGGACCTCTGCGTGGACTACGTGGGCCGGGACGGCGTCGCCGACATGAAGGAGCTCGCCGGCCGCTTCGCCACCGCCTCCACCCTGCCGATCGTCCTGGACTCCACCGAGGTCCCCGTCATCGAGGCCGGCCTGGAGAAGCTCGGCGGCCGCGCGGTCATCAACTCCGTCAACTACGAGGACGGCGACGGCCCCGAGTCCCGCTTCGCGAAGGTCACCAAGCTCGCCCAGGAGCACGGCGCCGCGCTGATCGCGCTGACCATCGACGAGGAGGGCCAGGCCCGCACCCCCGAGAAGAAGGTCGAGATCGCCGAACGGCTCATCGACGACCTGACCGGCAACTGGGGCATCCACGAGTCGGACATCCTCATCGACACCCTGACCTTCACCATCTGCACCGGTCAGGAGGAGTCCCGCAAGGACGGCCTCGCCACCATCGAGGCCATCCGCGAACTCAAGCGCCGCCACCCGGACGTCCAGACCACCCTGGGCCTGTCCAACATCTCCTTCGGCCTCAACCCGGCCGCCCGCATCCTGCTCAACTCCGTCTTCCTCGACGAGTGCGTCAAGGCGGGCCTGGACTCGGCGATCGTCCACGCGTCGAAGATCCTCCCCATCGCCCGCTTCAGCGAGGAAGAGGTGCAGACCGCCCTCGACCTGATCTACGACCGCCGTGCCGAGGGCTACGACCCCCTCCAGAAGCTGATGGCCCTGTTCGAGGGTGCCACCGCCAAGTCCCTCAAGGCCGGCAAGGCCGAGGAGCTGGCCGCGCTCCCGCTGGAGGAGCGCCTCAAGCGCCGGATCATCGACGGCGAGAAGAACGGCCTGGAGGCCGACCTGGACGCGGCCCTGACGGACCGCCCCGCCCTCGACATCGTCAACGACACCCTCCTGGACGGCATGAAGGTCGTCGGCGAGCTCTTCGGCTCCGGCCAGATGCAGCTGCCGTTCGTCCTCCAGTCCGCCGAGGTCATGAAGACCGCCGTCGCCTACCTCGAACCGCACATGGAGAAGGTCGAGGGCGACGAGGCCGGCAAGG
The DNA here is from genome assembly GCF_029893805.1 of Streptomyces sp. SAI-135. Classification (NCBI taxonomy): domain Bacteria; kingdom Bacillati; phylum Actinomycetota; class Actinomycetes; order Kitasatosporales; family Streptomycetaceae; genus Streptomyces; species Streptomyces sp. SAI-135. The sequence goes on along the minus strand of NZ_JARXYP010000002.1, from coordinate 2,049,739 downwards.
GCACCATCGTGCTGGCCACCGTCCGCGGAGACGTCCACGACATCGGCAAGAACCTCGTCGACATCATCCTGTCCAACAACGGCTACAACGTGGTCAACCTCGGCATCAAGCAGCCGGTCTCCGCGATCCTGGAAGCCGCCGAGGAGCACCGCGCCGACGTCATCGGCATGTCGGGCCTCCTGGTCAAGTCCACGGTGATCATGAAGGAGAACCTGGAGGAGCTCAACCAGCGCGGACTTGCCGCCGACTTCCCGGTCATCCTCGGCGGAGCCGCGCTGACCAGGGCGTACGTCGAACAGGATCTGCACGAGATCTACGAGGGCGAAGTTCGCTACGCCCGCGACGCGTTCGAAGGACTGCGCCTCATGGACGCCCTCATCGGCGTCAAGCGCGGGGTGCCCGGCGCCAAGCTGCCCGAGCTCAAGCAGCGCCGGGTGCGCGCCAGTGCCGCGGTGGTGGAGGAGGAGCGGCCCGAGGAGGGGCACGTCCGCTCCGACGTGGCCACCGACAACCCGGTGCCCACCCCGCCGTTCTGGGACACCCGCGTCATCAAGGGCATCCAGCTCAAGGAGTACGCCTCCTGGCTCGACGAGGGGGCCCTCTTCAAGGGCCAGTGGGGGCTCAAGCAGGCCCGCACCGGTGAGGGACCGACCTACGAGGAGCTCGTCGAGACCGAGGGCCGGCCCCGGCTGCGTGGCCTCCTCGACCAGCTCCAGACCGAGAACCTCCTGGAAGCCGCCGTCGTCTACGGCTACTTCCCGTGCGTGTCCAAGGACGACGACCTGATCATCCTCGACGAGGAGGGCAACGAGCGCACCCGCTTCACCTTCCCGCGCCAGCGCCGCGGCCGCCGCCTGTGCCTCGCCGACTTCTTCCGCCCCGAGGAGTCGGGGGAGACCGACGTGGTCGGCCTCCAGGTCGTCACCGTCGGCTCGCGGATCGGCGAGCGGACCGCCCAGCTCTTCGAGTCCAACGCCTACCGCGACTACCTCGAACTGCACGGCCTGTCCGTCCAGCTGGCCGAGGCGCTCGCCGAGTACTGGCACGCGCGCGTGCGCTCCGAGCTCGGCTTCTCCGGCGAGGACCCGGCCGACGTCGAGGACATGTTCGCCCTGAAGTACCGGGGCGCCCGCTTCTCCCTCGGCTACGGAGCCTGCCCGAACCTGGAGGACCGCGCCAAGATCGCCGACCTGCTCCGGCCCGAGCGCATCGGCGTCCAGCTCAGCGAGGAGTTCCAGCTGCACCCCGAGCAGTCCACCGACGCGATCGTCATCCACCACCCGGAGGCGAAGTACTTCAATGCCCGCTGAGGTCTCTCACTCAGCACACTGATCGGATAAGTCGTACACTGGTCGGTCCACCGCAGGCCGGTTCCCCTCGTGGGAACCGGCCTGCTCGTCCCTCAAGGAGGTACGTGGATGACCAGCACGGTCCCCGCGCCATTGACCCGTACGGCAGACGGCTCCGCCCTCCAGGCCGTCCTCCTCGACATGGACGGCACCCTGGTGGACACCGAGGGCTTCTGGTGGGACGTCGAGGTCGAGGTCTTCGCCCGGCTCGGCCACACCCTCGACGACTCCTGGCGCCATGTCGTGGTCGGTGGCCCCATGACCCGCAGCGCGGGCTTCCTGATCGAGGCCACCGGCGCCGACATCACCCTCCCCGAGCTCACCGTCCTGCTCAACCAGGGCTTCGAGGACCGCATCGGCCACTCCCTGCCGCTGATGCCCGGCGCCACCCGGCTGCTGGCCGAACTGTCCGCGCACCGGATCCCCACCGCCCTGGTCTCCGCCTCGCACCGGCGCATCATCGACCGGGTCCTCGACACCCTCGGCCCCGCGCACTTCGGCCTGACGGTCGCAGGCGACGAGGTGCCGCGCACCAAGCCGCACCCCGACCCGTACCTGTTCGCGGCCGCCGGACTCGGCGCGGACCCGGTCAGATGCGCGGTGATCGAGGACACCGCGACCGGTGTCGCCGCCGCCGAGGCCGCAGGCTGCCAGGTCGTGGCCGTGCCCTCCGTCGCCCCCATCGCCCCGGCCCCCGGACGGACCGTCGTCGGCTCCCTCGAAGACGTCGACCTGCCATTCCTGCGCGGCCTGATCACCGTTCGATGACGAGAATGCGACGGGTGTTCACCCAGCGTGCAGCACGCATAACGCGGTAATTCCCCAGGGCCCTGTCGCAGGAATTCGCAGCGCGCCGGACGGCCGAATTCCACTCCGTGGGCGCCATCGCGCGGGTGTGACGTTCCCCCACTCGACGAACCCTCGACAGACGGCCCGAGCTGTGCCGGACACCCCGCTTCGGGGGGTGCGCACGCGCCCATGTGTCCCGATTGGTGAAACCCTGCACCAAAACTTCCCCCGGCGGCCTTTCGGTGCGTCCGCGCCCGGTTTCACTGCGTGATGGAAGCCCAACTCCGGTGACTGCGAACCCTCCTGCGGGTCCGGACTAATCTCCTGCTGAGAACATCGCCCTAACCCCGTGATCCGCCGCGCCACCCCTGCATGCCGGATACACGGACTGAACAGCTGTGGAGAAACTCGAGCATGAACCGCAAGACTTTGGTGCTGCCGGCCGTCATAGGTCTGCTCGCGCCGGTGCTCGCCGCCTGCGGCGGGTCCGACAGCGGCAGCGGCGGGGGCGATGCGATCGGCGTCGGCACCACGGACCGGTTCACCGCCACGAAGGAAGCTCCCGCCCCGCTCGACCCCGCCTACGCCTACGACGTCGGCACCTGGAACGTCCTGCGTCAGACCGTGCAGACCCTGATGATCCAGCCCAAGGGCGAGGGCGACCCCGTGCCCGAGGCCGCCCAGTCCTGCGGCTTCAGCGACAGCGGCAACGAACGCTACGTCTGCACCCTGCGCGACGGCCTGAAGTTCGCGAACGGCGACGCCATCACCGCGGCCGACGTGAAGTACTCCATCGACCGCGCCCGCGCCCTCAAGGCCGACTCCGGCGTCTTCGCCCTGCTGTCCACCATCGACACCGTCGAGACCAAGGGCGACCGCGAGGTCATCTTCCACCTCAAGACCGCCGACGCCACCTTCCCGTACAAGCTGTCGACCCCGGTCGCCGGCATCGTCAACCCCGACGACTACGAGAAGAACAAGCTCCGCGACGGCTTCGACGTCGACGGCTCCGGGCCGTACACCATGAAGGCCGACGTCAAGGACGACGAGCTCGTCGACGCCGTGTTCACCAAGAACCCCAACTACAAGGGGTCGTTGACGGTGAACAACGACAAGGTCGAGCTGCGCTCCTTCGAGGACGCCGACGCCATGGGCACCGCCCTCGAGAAGGGCGACATCGACCTCATCACCCGCACCATGTCGCCCCAGCAGATCCAGAAGCTGTCGAACGAGTCCGGCGGCGACGTCGACCTCGTCGAGATGGCCGGCCTGGAGATCCGCTACCTCGCCTTCAACACCGACGCCCCGACCGTGAAGTCCCGTGCGGTACGCCAGGCGATGGCCCAGCTCATCAACCGCAGCGAACTCGTCTCCAAGGTCTACGGCACCCAGGCCGAGCCGCTGTTCTCGCTGGTCCCGGCCACCATCACCGGCCACTCCAACTCGTTCTTCAACAAGTACGGCGACCCGAGCGTCTCCAAGGCCAAGTCCCGGCTGACCCAGGCCGGCATCACCACCCCGGTGAAGCTGACCCTCCACTACACGACCGACCACTACGGTCCGGCCACCAAGGAGGAGTTCGAGGACCTGCAGAAGCAGCTCAACGACAGCGGGCTCTTCGACGTCAGCATCCAGGGCACCCCCTGGGACACCTTCCGCCCGGCCGAGCAGAAGGGCAAGTACGACGTCTACGGCATGGGCTGGTTCCCGGACTTCCCCGACGCCGACAACTACCTCGCGCCCTTCCTCGACAAGGACAACTTCCTCGGCTCGCCCTACGCCAACAGCGAGATCCGCAACACCCTGATCCCCGACTCCCGCCGAGAGGCCGACCGTCTCTCCGCGGCCGGAAGCCTGACCGAGATCCAGGACATCGTCGCCAAGGACGTCCCCGTGCTGCCGCTGTGGCAGGGCAAGCAGTACGTCGCCGCACGCGACGACGTCACGGGCACCGCCTACGCGCTCAACTCCTCGTCGACGCTGCAGCTCTGGGAACTCGGCAAGGGCGTGGGCGGCTGACCTGCCGTCCGACGCGGACGTCAGCGGCTGACCACCGTCCGACGCCTCCTTCACCCGGGCCCAGGCGGACGGGCCCGGGATTCCACAAGAATCGACGACAAGGCACTCGCACGTGAACAAGCGCATCCAGTGGCAGGTCCTGCCGATCGTGGCAGGGCTGGCCTCCGGTCTGCTGACCGGCTGCGGCACGGAGTCGGGGGGCTCCGGTGCCGAAGGCTCCTCCGTGGTCATGGGGATGTCCGACGACGTCCTCGCCACCGACCCGGCCTCCGGCTACGACCCCGGCTCCTGGCTGTTGTTCAACAATGTCTTCCAGTCGCTGCTCAGCTTCCCCAAGGGCGGCACGGACCCGGAGCCGGACGCCGCCCAGAGCTGCGAGTTCACGGACACCAGGACGCAGGTGTACGAGTGCACCCTCAAGGACGGCCTCAAGTTCAGCAACGGTGACCCGCTCACCTCCGAGGACGTCAAGTTCTCCTTCGACCGCATGCTGAAGATCAACGACGACGCCGGTCCCGCGATCATGTTCCCGATGCTCGACAAGGTCGAGACGCCGGACGAGAAGACCGTCGTGTTCCGGCTCAACACCGCCGACGCGACCTTCCCGAGCAAGCTCGCCTCCGGCGCCGGATCCATCGTCGACCACACGCAGTACGACGCCGACGGCCTCCGCGAGGACGGCAAGGCGGTCGGCTCCGGCCCCTACCAGCTCGACTCCTTCGGCGACGACGAAGCCGTGTTCTCCGTCAACGAGAACTACCAGGGCACCGCCGACCCCCAGAACTCCGGCGTCACGCTGAAGTTCTTCCACGGCGACCAGGCCGCCCTGAAGACCGCCCTGACCGAGGACAAGGTCGACCTCGCCTACCGCGGACTGAGCGCGGGCGACATCGCCGACATCGAGAAGGCCTCGCCCGACTCCGGCGTCGAGGTCGTCGAGGGCACCAGCGCCGAGGTCCAGCACCTCGTCTTCAACATGGACGACCCGGTCGCCGGACAGCTCGGCGTCCGCAAGGCGATCGCCTACCTGCTCGACCGCGAAGCCCTCATCCACGACGTCTACCAGGGCACCGCGACCCCGCTCTACTCGATCGTCCCGGCCGGCATCGCGGGCCACAACACGGCCTTCTTCGACACCTACGGCGCCCAGCCCTCCAGGACCAAGGCCGCCGCCGCCCTCGCCGACGAGGGCATCACCGGCAAGGTGAAGCTGACCCTGTGGTCGACGCCGTCCCGCTACGGCCCGGCCACCGACCAGGAACTCAAGACGATCGCCCGGCAGCTCAACGCCAGCGGGCTGTTCGACGCCGACGTGAAGTCGGTGGCCTTCGACCAGTACGAGAAGGACATCGCGGCCGGCAAGTACGGCGTGTACGTCAAGGGCTGGGTGCCCGACTACCCGGACGCCGACAACTTCACGGCCCCCTTCTTCGGCAAGGGCAACGTGCTGGACAACAACTACAGCAACACCAAGATCACCGGCTCGCTCATCCCCCAGACCGCCGCCCAGCCCGACCGCTCCGCGACGGACGACCCCTACGGCACGCTCCAGGACCTCGTCGCCGAGGACGTCCCCGTCCTGCCGGTCTGGCAGGCCAAGCAGTACGCCGTCGTGCGCGACAACGTCTACGGCCTGGAGTACTGCCTCGACGCCTCCACGGTGTTCCGCTTCTGGGAGCTCAGCAAGGGCTGATCACCCCACGGACACGAAGAGGGCGCCCCCGGTCAGGAAAGGGGCGCCCTCTTCGTCCTGCCACCGTCCGCTACTGCGCGCCCGGACGGACCAGACCGCTCTCGTACGCGTACACCGCGGCCTGCACCCGGTCCCGCAGCCCCAGCTTGGTCAGCACATGGCCCACATGCGTCTTCACGGTGGTCTCGCTGACGAACAGGTCCGCGGCGATCTCCGCGTTGGACAGCCCGCGCGCCACCAGCTTGAGCACCTCGACCTCGCGGTCGGTGAGCGTGTGCAGGGTGTCCGGCACCGGCTCGTCACCCGAGGGCAGATGCGTGGCGTACTTGTCGAGCAGCCGGCGCGTGATGCTCGGCGCGAGCATCGCCTCGCCCGCGGCCACCACCCGGATTGCCTGCACCAGTTCGTTGGCCGGGGCGTCCTTGAGTAGGAAGCCGCTGGCCCCCGCCCGCAGCGCCTCCACCACGTACTCGTCGAGGTCGAAGGTGGTCAGCACCAGCACCTTGGCCGGGCCGTCCCGCCCGGGACCGGTGATCTGCCGGGTCGCCTCCACACCGTCCATCCGCGGCATACGGATGTCCATCAGGACCACGTCGGGCTGCAGCGCCCGCACCTGGTCGAGGGCCTGAAGACCGTCTCCGGCCTCGCCCACGACCGCGATGTCCTGCTCGGCCTCCAGAATCATCCGGAACCCGGTACGCAGCAGCGGCTGGTCGTCGACCAGTAGGACGCGGATGGCCACGTGTGTCTCCTTCGCTAGTCCGGCCCCATTCTGCCCTGCTCGCCGGGCGCGGCCTCCACCGGCAGCGGGTAGGGCGGGGGAGTGCCGCCGAACTCCGGGCAGTGCTCCTGGTGATCGCACCAGCCGCACAGCTTCGTGGGACGCGGCCGCCAGTCGCCCGTCCGCGTGGCCTGCCGGATCGCCTCCCACAGCGCCAGCAGCTTGCGCTCGACCCGCTCCAGGTCGGCGAGGACCGGGTCGTAGGTCAACACGTCACCGCTGCCGAGGTAGACGAGCTGGAGGCGGCGCGGGATCACCTTCTTCAGCCGCCACACCACCAGCGCGTAGAACTTCATCTGGAACAGCGCGCCCTCGGCGTACTCGGGCCGGGGCGCCTTGCCGGTCTTGTAGTCGACGATCCGCACCTCACCGGTCGGCGCCACGTCGACCCGGTCGATGATCCCGCGCAGCCGCAGTCCCGAGTCCAGCTCCGCCTCGACGAACAACTCCCGCTCGGCGGGCTCCAGTCGCGTCGGGTCCTCCAGCGTGAACCACCGCTCGACCAGTCGCTCCGCCTCGGAGAGCCACGTCGCCAGCCGCTCGCCGTCCGGATCGTCGGCGAACAGCTCCAGCACCTCCGGCCGGCTCTCCCGGAGCCGGTCCCACTGGCCCGGGATCAGCGACTTGGCCGCGGGCGCGGTCCGCTCCCCGGCCGGGGCGTCGAACAGCCGCTCCAGCACCGAGTGCACCAGGGTCCCCCGGGTCGCCGCCGCGCTCGGCTTCTCCGGCAGCCGGTCGATCACCCGGAACCGGTACAGCAGCGGGCACTGCATGAAGTCATTGGCCCGAGAGGGAGACAGAGAAGCAGGCGCGGCAGAACCCACACGGCCCGCCCGAGCCACCGCAACACCCGCGTCCGGTCCCTCCTGCCCGACGGCGACCGCTCCAGGCCCACCCTCGTCCGCCGCCCCGGGGACATCGGCGGTGGTGCCCCCACCCTGCCGACCAGCCGCCGGTGCGAGGCCGGTCGCCTCCGGTCCCTCGACCGTCCCGCCCCGGACCGCGTCCGCCGCCCGTGCGTCGTCCACGGCCGTGTCCCCGCCCAGGGGGCCGCCGGTCCCGGGGCTGGTCGCGGCCGGTGCCTCATTCGTCCGGGGCTTGGCCGCGTCAGCCGCCCTCAGGCCCTCCACGGCGTCCCCCCTATGTCGACCAGCCGCCGGTGCGGAGCCGGTCGTGTCCGTCGCCCGTGCGCCGTCCACGGCCGTGTCCCCGCCCAGAGGGCCGCCGGTCCCGGGACCAGGCGTGTCCCGTTCCTCGGCCTTGCCCGTCGGGGCCGTGTCCGCCGCCCCAGGGGCATCGACGGCCGTGTCCCCGTGCCGTCGGGTGCCCTCGGCAGCCGACGGCGTGACCTCGGCGTCGGCCGGTGCCCCTCCCGGCTGCGCCGTCACCGACTCGTCCGCTGCTCGCGGGGTGTCGGCGGTGGCCTCCGTGCTCGTCTCCATGACCACAGACCATACGGCCCGCCACTGACAGTGACCCATTCCCGGCCGTGACCACTGTGGCTCCTGAGGAAACACGGGGGGTGCCGGGGCGGAACGCGGCGCGACCGCCGCATACCATCGACCCGAGACCCTTCCGCACGGCAGCGCGGAAGACGCTTCGAACGAGGGGACATCGTGGACGAGAGCGGCGGGAGCGGGAGCGGGCAGCCGCGGTCCGGCACGGACCGGCCGGCCGAGCCCCACGCAGGGCCCACGGCCCCGACCACCGACCCCACGGCCCCCGACCCGCACGAGCACGGGACCCGGGCCGTCGCCCCGTCCACCGAGCGCGAGTCCCCGCACGCCGACGCCGCGCCCGAGGACTCCGACGCCGCACGGCAGCCCGCCACGGACGGCCACGCCGACGCCCCGGCCGCGGAGAGCGAGACCGGCCCCGGGGACGCCGAGCACCCGCCCACCCCCGGTGAAACCGCCGACCTGCGGAAACCCACCGTGCCCCGCGACCCCCGCACCGCCGACGACCACCGCACCCTGGCCCACTCCGGCGCCCCCAGGAACCCCCCGCCCCCGTCCCCCCAGCCGCGCGGCGGCCTGCTGATGGGCCGCCCCTTCGGCGTGCCCGTCTACGTCGCCCCCAGCTGGTTCCTCGTCGCCGCGCTCATCACCTGGGTGTTCGGCGGCCAACTGGAGCGCGTGCTGCCCGAACTCGGCGCCGCCCGCTACCTCGTCTCCCTCTTCTTCGCGGTCGCCTTCTACGCCTCCGTCCTCGTCCACGAACTGGCCCACACCGTCGCGGCCCTGCGCTTCAAACTCCCCGTACGCCGCATCCAGCTCCAGTTCTTCGGCGGCGTCTCCGAGATCGAGAAGGAAGCCGAGACCCCCGGCCGGGAGTTCGTGCTGGCCTTCGTCGGCCCGCTGCTCTCCCTGGTCCTCGCCGGCCTCTTCTACCTCGCCATGCAACCCGTGGAACCCGGCACCGTCCCCGGCGTCCTGCTCGCCGGCCTGATGGTCTCCAACCTCATCGTGGCCGCCTTCAACCTCCTGCCGGGCCTCCCGCTCGACGGCGGCCGCATGCTCCGCGCCGTCGTCTGGAAGATCACCGGCAAGCCCATGAGCGGCACCATCGCCGCCGCCTGGGTCGGCCGCGCCCTCGCCGTCTGCGTCCTCATCGGCCTCCCGCTGCTCACCCAGTCCGGCGCCCTCGGCTCCTCCGCAGAGGACAACGTCGGCATGGACACCGTGATGGACGCCCTGCTCGCCGCCATCCTCGCCGCGATCATCTGGACCGGCGCCGGCAACAGCCTCCGCATGGCCCGGCTCAGGGAACACCTCCCCGAACTGCGCGCCCGCACCCTCACCCGCCGCGCGGTCCCCGTCGAGACCGACACCCCCCTCTCCGAGGCCCTGCGCCGCGCCAACGACGCCGGCGCCCGCGCCCTGGTCGTCGTCGACGCCGAGGGCACCCCGCTCTCCCTCGTCCGCGAGGCCGCCATCGTCGGCGTACCGGAACACCGCCGCCCCTGGGTCGCCGTCAGCGGCCTCGCCCAGGACCTCACCGACGGCATGCGGGTCTCCGCCGAGCTCGCGGGCGAGGACCTGCTGGACACCCTCCGCGCCACCCCCGCCACCGAATACCTCGTCGTAGAAGAGACCGGGGAGATCTACGGCGTCCTGTCCGCCGCCGACGTCGAGCGCGCCTTCGTGAAGGCCATGGCCAGACCCTCCTAGTGGTCGGCGGCCCCTCCGCGGACCGGTAGGCTGTTCACATGTCCGAACCGACCGGTGCCGCCCGCAGGCGCGGGCCCTTCAAGGTCGGGGACCAGGTTCAGCTGACCGACCCCAAGGGCCGCCACTACACGTTCACGCTCGAAGAGGGAAAGAACTTCCACACCCACAAGGGTTCCTTCCCGCACGACGAGCTGATCGGCGCACCCGAGGGCAGCGTTGTCCGCACCACCGGTAACGTCGCCTACCTCGCGCTGCGCCCCCTGCTCCCCGACTACGTCCTGTCCATGCCCCGCGGCGCCGCCGTGGTTTACCCCAAGGACGCGGGGCAGATCCTCGCCTTCGCCGACATCTTCCCCGGCGCCCGCGTCGTCGAGGCAGGCGTCGGCTCCGGCTCCCTCAGCAGCTTCCTGCTGCGCGCCATCGGCGACCAGGGCATGCTGCACAGCTACGAGCGCCGCGAGGACTTCGCCGACATCGCGAAGCAGAACGTGGAGCGCTACTTCGGCGGCCCGCACCCCGCCTGGCAGCTCACCGTCGGCGACCTCCAGGACAACCTGTCCGACGCCGACGTCGACCGCGTCATCCTCGACATGCTCGCCCCCTGGGAATGCCTGGAGGCCGTCTCCAAGGCCCTCGTCCCCGGCGGCATCCTGTGCTGCTACGTCGCCACCACCACCCAGCTCGCCCGGACCGTGGAGTCCATCCGCGAGATCGGCTGCTTCAACGAGCCGACCGCCTGGGAGACGATGATCCGCAACTGGCACATCGAGGGCCTGGCCGTCCGCCCCGACCACCGGATGATCGGCCACACCGGCTTCCTCCTCACCGCCCGCCGCCTCGCCGACGGCGTCGAGCCCCCCATGCGCCGCCGCCGCCCCGCCAAGGGCGCCTACGGCGAGGACTACGCCGGCCCCAACGCCGACGGAGGCTCCGGCCGCTGAGGCGGCCCCGTGCCGCAGTCAACGTACAGCCGCCGGGGTGGAGTTCCCGCAGACCACGGGAACTCCACCCCGGCGCCGCCATGTTGGGGGAGCGGCAGAGACCGCCGCGGGAAAACCTGCACGAGTACCCACCCCGCCGTTCCCCCCATCTGTGACGTGTGGCACCATGCTGGCCACCCCCCCACCGGCACAGCCCTCACAGGAGACGCTCCTAGTGCAGCAATCCGCCGTCCCGGAACTGGCACACACGCACACCCGCCCGATCCACTGGGTCGCCACCGCCACGGCCGTGGCGGGAGTCGTGGCCCTCTCCTCGGTCCTGCAGCCCAACCCCGCCACCGCGGCCCAGGCGGCCGGCCCCAAGGGCAGAACCGCCCCGGTGGTCACGACGGCCCCCGACCCCGCCGACGTCCACTTCCCGATCGACTGCGGCCCGGTCAAGGCGAAGGTGCAGAAACGGGTCTCCGGAGACCTCGACGGCGACGGACGGCCGGAAACAGTCGTCGTGGTGCACTGCGACGCCCCCATGGGCACCCCGCCCGACGCCGTCTACGTCATCACACACGCGAAGGACACCGGCGAACCCCGCGTCGTCGCCACCCTGCTGAGCCCGAAGACCCGCAACACCGTCACCGACTTCACGCTGCGCGACGGCGCCGTCCTCGCGACCCTGCTCGGCTACTCCACGTCCGGCGTACCCAGTTGCTGCCCGGACGTGAAGGACGAGGCGAAATGGCAGTGGAAGGACGGCGCGTTCGTCCGCTCGACCCCCGCGGGCACGCACAGCGTCTGACCGAAGCGATCACATCTGTGAGAAATCAGACAGTGGTCACGCAGGGTGCCTTTCCGGTCACTCTGCGTCCGGTCCGTAGATCTCGACGCTGTCCGAAACCCGACGTACATGAATGCACTCGCCCGGACACTCCTTCGCCGAGTCCACCACATCGGTGAGAAGCGGCAGCGGCACGGGCGTTGTGGCGCCCTTGTCCTGCAGCAGCTCGTCGTTGGCACCCTTGACGTAGGCCAGACCGTCGATGTCCAGCTCGAACACCTCCGGCGCGTACTGCGCGCAGATGCCGTCACCGGTACAGAGGTCCTGATCGATCCAGACCTCCAGGGTCTCGCCGCCGGCCCCGACCTCCTGCTGCACTCTCATCTCTCCTGCCGTTTATGCGTCGAGCCGAACGGGAATCCGGCCAGCTCTGACGGGTGTTGAACACTTCGACCCTACCTTCGGCAGCTTTCCAATCTTGTTCGGTGGGTATTCCCCTGGCGTGAGGGAGAGCGCAAGGGTGAAGATCGGACACACCTCGACAGTCTTTGTGATCTAGGGGTTTCAATCGACACCCACCCAGGTAGGGTCTGGAAGCGTCCAGCTCCCCTTGGAGGAGGTGAGGACCGTGGCAGCCCACGACGACGACATGAACCGCGGCATCCGCCCGGGACGAGGGTCCGACGACCCGTCCGGGCAGATTGCCTACCTTGAGCAGGAGATCGCCGTCCTGCGACGCAAGCTCGCCGACTCTCCGCGACACACGAGGATTCTCGAAGAGCGGATCGTCGAGCTGCAGACCAACCTGGCCGGCGTGTCCGCCCAGAACGAGCGACTCGCCAACACGCTCCGTGAGGCCCGCGACCAGATCGTGGCCCTCAAGGAGGAGGTCGACCGGCTCGCACAGCCCCCGGCCGGCTTCGGCGTCTTCCTCGAAGCCAACGAGGACGGCACCGCCGACATCTTCACCGGCGGCCGCAAACTGCGGGTGAACGTCAGCCCCAGCGTCGAACTCGAAGAGCTCCGGCGTGGCCAGGAAGTGATGCTCAACGAAGCGCTCAACGTGGTCGAAGCCATGGAGTTCGAGCGCGTCGGGGACATCGTCACCCTCAAGGAGATCCTCGAGGACGGCGAACGCGCCCTGGTGCTCGGGCACACCGACGAGGAACGGGTGGTACGGCTCGCCGAGCCGCTGCTGGACGTCACCATCCGCCCCGGCGACGCCCTGCTGCTCGAACCCCGATCCGGCTACGTCTACGAGATCGTTCCCAAGAGCGAGGTCGAGGAACTCGTCCTCGAAGAGGTCCCCGACATCGGCTACGAGCAGATCGGCGGACTCGGAGGCCAGATCGAGGCCATCCGGGACGCCGTCGAGCTCCCGTACCTCTACCCCGACCTGTTCAAGGAGCACGAACTGCGCCCGCCCAAGGGCGTCCTGCTCTACGGACCCCCCGGATGCGGAAAGACGCTCATCGCCAAGGCCGTCGCCAACTCGCTGGCCAAGAAGGTCGCCGAGGTCACCGGCCAGGCCACCGGCAAGAGCTTCTTCCTCAACATCAAGGGCCCCGAGCTCCTCAACAAGTACGTCGGCGAGACCGAGCGGCAGATCCGCCTCGTCTTCCAGCGTGCCCGTGAGAAGGCCAGCGAGGGCACCCCCGTCATCGTCTTCTTCGACGAGATGGAATCCCTCTTCCGCACCCGCGGCTCCGGCGTCAGCTCGGACGTGGAGAACACCATCGTCCCGCAGCTCCTCGCCGAGATCGACGGCGTCGAAGGCCTGCAGAACGTGGTCGTCATCGGCGCCTCCAACCGCGAGGACATGATCGACCCCGCCATCCTGCGCCCCGGCCGACTCGACGTGAAGATCAAGATCGAGCGTCCCGACGCCGAGGCCGCCAAGGACATCTTCGGCAAGTACCTCACCGAGCGCCTCCCCCTGCACTCCGACGACCTCGGAGAGCACGGCGGCAGCAAGGCCACCACCGTCGCCAGCATGATCCAGACGGCCGTGGAACACATGTACGCCGAATCCGAGGAAAACCGCTTCCTGGAAGTCACCTACGCCAACGGAGACAAGGAAGTCCTCTATTTCAAGGACTTCAACTCCGGCGCCATGATCGAGAACATCGTCGGCCGCGCCAAGAAAATGGCGATCAAGGACTTCCTCGACCACAACCAGAAGGGCCTCCGCGTCTCCCACCTCCTCCAGGCATGCGTGGACGAGTTCAAGGAGAACGAGGACCTGCCCAACACCACCAACCCGGACGACTGGGCCCGCATCTCCGGAAAGAAGGGCGAGCGGATCGTCTACATCCGCACCCTCATCACCGGAAAGCAGGGCGCCGACACCGGACGCTCCATCGACACGGTGGCGAACACCGGTCAGTACCTGTAAACACAGGGCGGCTGCGGGTGCCCGAACCGGGGTACCCGCAGCCGACTGTTTTCCAGGCAACGAACCGGACCAAAGGCGAGCAAGGCAATGACGCAAATGATCTCCCCACCAGCGCAGAGCCGTTCTAGGCTCTTCGGTACCGCCGAGTCGCGCAGTGCGGGGACGGGCACCGCACACGCACCGGAGCGCCAGCGGTACTTGAGCGCCGCCCCCGACCGAGGGCGCCGCCGGGCAAGGAGGGCCGCATGACCGTACGGCGAGTAATGGGCATCGAGACGGAGTACGGGATCTCCGTCCCCGGCCACCCCAACGCCAATGCCATGCTCACCTCATCCCAGATCGTCAACGCCTACGCGGCGGCGATGCACCGGGCCCGCCGGGCCCGCTGGGACTTCGAGGAGGAGAATCCGCTGCGCGACGCGCGGGGCTTCGACCTCGCCCGCGAAGCCGCCGACTCCAGCCAGCTCACCGACGAGGACATCGGCCTCGCCAACGTCATCCTCACCAACGGCGCCAGGCTCTACGTCGACCACGCACACCCCGAATACAGCGCCCCCGAGGTCACCAACCCCCGCGACGCCGTCCTCTGGGACAAAGCCGGCGAACGCATCATGGCCGAGGCCGCGGAACGCGCCGCCCAGCTCCCCGGCGCCCAGCCCATCCACCTCTACAAGAACAACACCGACAACAAGGGCGCCTCCTACGGCACACACGAGAACTACCTGATGAAGCGGGAAACCGCCTTCTCGGACATCGTGCGCCACCTCACGCCCTTCTTCGTCTCCCGCCAGGTCGTCACCGGCGCCGGCCGCGTCGGCATCGGCCAGGACGGCCACGAACACGGCTTCCAGCTCAGCCAGCGCGCCGACTACTTCGAGGTCGAGGTAGGCCTCGAGACCACCCTCAAGCGCCCCATCATCAACACCCGCGACGAACCCCACGCCGACGCCGAGAAGTACCGCCGCCTCCACGTGATCATCGGCGACGCCAACCTCTCCGAGATCTCCACCTACCTCAAGCTCGGCACCACGGCCCTCGTCCTCTCGATGATCGAGGACGGCTTCATCGCCGTCGACCTCGCCGTGGACCAACCCGTCCGCACCCTCCACCAGGTCTCCCACGACCCGACCCTCCAACGCCTGGTCACCCTCCGCAGCGGCCGCACACTCACCGCGGTCCAGCTCCAGATGGAGTACTACGAACTCGCCCGCAAGTACGTCGAGGAGCGGTACGGCGCGGACGCCGACGACCAGACCAAGGACGTCCTCACCCGCTGGGAGGACACCCTCAACCGCCTGGAGCACGACCCCATGAGCCTCGCCGGCGAACTCGACTGGGTCGCCAAGCGAGAGCTCATGGAGGGCTACCGGCGCCGTGACGGCCTCGACTGGGACGCAGCCAAGCTGCACCTCCTCGACCTCCAGTACGCGGACGTACGGGCCGACAAGGGCCTCTACAACCGCCTCGCGGCCCGCGGCCGCATCAAGCGGCTCCTCGACGAGAACGAGGTCGAGCGGGCCCGCACCAAGCCCCCGGAGGACACCCGCGCCTACTTCCGCGGCCGCTGCCTGGAGCAGTACGCCGACGACGTCGCCGCGGCCTCCTGGGACTCGGTGATCTTCGACCTCCCGGGCCGGGACTCCCTCCAGCGGGTCCCAACCCTCGAACCGCTTCGCGGAACGCGAAATCACGTCAAGGAGCTCCTGGACCGCTGCCGCACGGCAGAAGACCTGGTCAGGGTGTTGTCGGGCAACTGAACGGATACCCGGGCCGGGTCCTGCCGCAGGGTGGAAAACCCGGCCAGAGGGAATCATCGAGATGGCCCCCGTACGTTGTAGGAACTGCGGGGCCGATGTCAGACCCTGCTTGTAGGGTCTGATCAAGAACGTCGAACCGAGCGGGGTGAGGGGTTATGGCGACCAAGGACACCGGCGGCGGAC
The DNA here is from genome assembly GCF_029893805.1 of Streptomyces sp. SAI-135. Taxonomy (NCBI): domain Bacteria; kingdom Bacillati; phylum Actinomycetota; class Actinomycetes; order Kitasatosporales; family Streptomycetaceae; genus Streptomyces; species Streptomyces sp. SAI-135. Next base: position 2,033,890 of record NZ_JARXYP010000002.1, on the reverse strand, counting down.
AGCAGAAGGCCACCCGCAACACCGAGGAGGTCGAGGAGCAGACTGCGGAGACGCAGGGTTCCGAGGACCTCAAGGAACGCCAGGAGAAGCTGAGCGACGACGTGGACTCCGTCCTGGACGAGATCGACGATGTCTTGGAGGAGAACGCCGAGGATTTCGTTCGATCATTCGTTCAGAAAGGTGGCGAGTAACCTTCAAATCGAAGGTTGCGGGGGGCTGCGGAGTTGGCAAGTGAAGAGAGCGGGAAGTGCTGCGTGCGGTGCGGCGAGATCAAGCCGCACGCAGCGTTCGCCCGCAGGCGGTCCAATCTGGACGGCCTGCAGCGGCATTGCCGCGACTGTGCATCGGATTACCACCGGACACGTCAGCAGGCCCTGGGTCGAAAGGTCCGCCCGAAGGCTGAGGTCCCTCAGGGGCACAAACTCTGTCTCAAGTGCGGCGAGGTAAAGCCGTGGAGCGAGTGGCATCGCAATGCGACTGCCTCGGACGGGTTGTCGACGCGCTGCAAGGCGTGTCGGGCGGCCGAGGGCCGAGCGAACCACTTGAAGCGCAACTACGGCATCACCGAAACCCAGCGGGACGAGATGGTCGCCTCTCAGATGGGGCTGTGTGTGATCTGTCTGGAGGCTCCGGCCGTGCATGTGGATCATTGCCACAAGACGGGTAGGGTCCGAGGCGTACTGTGCTTCAACTGCAATTCGGCCATCGGCAAGTTGGGAGATGACCCCGACGCCGTCCGCCGGGCCGCCGCTTACTTGGAAGGAATCGCGTGGAAGCCAACACTCGTAGCACCGGGCGTCTACCAGCTGCCTTCCTGACGCCTGGGTCGTCGTCCTTCATGGACTTCCTGTCCGAGCATCAGCCGGAGATGCTGCCGGGGAACCGGCAACTGCCGCCCACGCAGGGCGTGATCGAGGCGCCGCATGGGACGACCATCGTCGCCGTCACGTTCCCCGGGGGTGTCGTGCTCGCCGGTGACCGTCGGGCGACCATGGGGAACGTCATCGCCCAGCGGGACATCGAGAAGGTGTTCCCGGCCGACGAGTACTCGGCCGTCGGGATCGCCGGCACCGCCGGTCTCGCCGTGGAGATGGTGAAGCTGTTCCAGCTGGAGCTGGAGCACTTCGAGAAGGTCGAGGGCGCCCAGCTGTCGCTGGAGGGCAAGGCGAACCGGCTGTCCACGATGATCCGTTCCAATCTGGGCATGGCGATGCAGGGGCTGGCCGTGGTGCCGCTGTTCGCGGGGTACGACGTGGACCGGGAGAAGGGGCGGATCTTCTCCTACGACGTCACCGGCGGTCGCAGCGAGGAGCACAACTTCGCCGCGACCGGCTCGGGCTCGATCTTCGCGCGCGGTGCCATGAAGAAGCTCTTCCGCAGCGACCTGACCGAGGAAGAGGCCACCACCCTCGTGGTGCAGGCGCTGTACGACGCGGCTGACGACGACTCGGCGACCGGTGGTCCCGATGTCGCGCGCCGGATCTACCCGATCGTCACCGTGATCACCGAGGACGGCTTCCGTCGGCTCACCGACGAGGAGTCCTCCGAGATCGCCCGTTCGATCCTGGAGCGGCGTCTGGAGCAGCCTGACGGCCCGCGGGCCGCGCTGCTGTAGGCGTCTGTCGTCTTGTTCGAGGTGATCGCAGTGACTTCCACAGAAAGGGACGGATAACCGGTGTCGACGCCGTTCTATGTCTCCCCCCAGCAGGCGATGGCCGACCGGGCGGAGTACGCCCGTAAGGGCATCGCCCGTGGTCGCAGCCTGGTCGTGCTGCAGTATGCCGACGGCATTGTGTTCGTCGGTGAGAATCCGTCCCGTGCGCTGCACAAGTTCAGCGAGATCTACGACCGGATCGGCTTCGCGGCCGCCGGCAAGTACAACGAGTACGAGAACCTGCGGATCGGCGGCGTCCGGTACGCCGACCTCCGTGGCTACACCTACGACCGTGACGACGTGACCGCCCGCGGTCTCGCCAATGTGTACGCCCAGACGCTGGGCACGATCTTCTCCTCGGCCGGCGAGAAGCCGTACGAGGTGGAGTTGGTCGTGGCGGAGGTGGGTGAGACGCCGGACGGGGACCAGATCTACCGGTTGCCGCACGACGGTTCCATCGTGGACGAGCACGGCTCGGTGGCGGTGGGCGGCAATGCGGAGCAGATCAGCAGTTACCTGGATCAGCGTCATCAGGACGGGATGAGTCTTGCGGAGGCGCTGAAGCTGGCTGTGCAGGCGTTGTCCCGTGACACCAACGGCAGTGAGCGGGAGATTCCCGCGGAGCGGCTGGAGGTGGCGGTGCTGGACCGTACGCGTCCGCAGCAGCGCAAGTTCAAGCGGATCGTGGGGCGTCAGCTGGGTCGGCTGCTGGAGGCCGGCGGTGCGTCCACCGAGGCGGAGAGCGCGGACGAGGCGGAGGGTTCCGCGGAGGAGTAGTCCGTCTGTCGTGTTGTGATCTTCACCCTTTCAGTGCCCCGGCCGATTCTCAGGCCGGGGCACTGGGCGTTCAGGGGGTGCTGGGGGGCGCTGTGGAGCCTCGTACGACCAGTTGGACAGGGATGTCGCCCGCGTCGGGTGTACGGCCTTCCAGGACGGCCAGGAGGGCTTGCATGCCGCGTTCGCCGAAGAGCTCGGCGTCGAGGCGGACGGTTGTGAGTTCTGGGTCGATGGCGGTGGCGAGGGCGAGGTCGTCGAGGCCGGTGACGGAGATGTCGTCGGGGATGCGCAGGCCGAGCCGTCGTACGGCCTTGTAGGCGCCGGCGGCGAGTTTGTCGTCGTCGCAGACCAGGGCGGTGGGGCGGGGGCCCGGGGTGGCGAGGGCGGCTTCGGCGGCGGTCAGGGCGCCGTCGATGGAGATGGGGGCGCGGGCCGTGCGGACGGAGGTGCCGGGGACCGTGGCGAGTCGTGCGGCGAGTTCGTGGGCGCGTACGTCGAAGGTCCAGGAGGGTACGTCGGCGGCGAGGTGGAGGAAGCGGCGGTGGCCGAGGTCGAGGAGGTGGGTGGCGACCTGGCGGACGCCGTCGGCGATGTCGAGGTTGACGGTGGCGGCGCCGAGGCTGCCGGAGGGGTCGCTGTCGAGCATGACGAGGGGGAGCTGGTCGCCGCGGATGGCGGTGAGGGCGTCTGCGGCCATGGAGGAGGCGATGACGCCGTCGAGGGCGGCCTGGGCGGAGGCGAAGGGGTCGCGGGCGGGGCCGATGCCTTCGGGGGAGGGGTAGAGGACGACGCCGAAGCCGTGGTCGGCGGCGACGCGTGCGGCGCCGGTGTAGACGCCGGCGAAGAACTCGGTGGTGAGGGCGGGGACGACGAGGAGGACGGTGCGGGTGTGGCCGAGGCGGAGGTTGCGGGCGGCGAGGTTGGGGCGGTAGCCGAGGTCGCGGGCGGCTTCGCGGACGCGTTGGGCGGTGGTCTCGGAGACGCGGCCGCGCCATTTGTCGCCGAGGACGAGTGAGACGGCGGCCTGGGACACGCCGGCCGCCTGTGCGACGTCGCGGCTGGTCGGTCGCGTGCTGCTGCGTGCCACCGTGGGTCCGCTCCTTCGTCTGGACGTCCGAACAGCGGACATGGTACGTATGGGAGTCGAGGTTATACGTATTACTTGGAGGCGGGACATGGCCGCGGGATACCTGGAGATCCTCAGGGCGAGGCATGCGGCGCGCCTGCTGACGGGGACGCTGGTGGGCCGGCTGCCGAATGCCACCGCGGCGATCGCGATCGTGCTGTTCGTGCGCGCGGAGGGGGGCACGTACAGCCTCGCCGGGGCCCTCGCGGCCGTCTACGGGGTCGCCAACGCCGTGGGGCAGCCGGTGCTGGGGCGGCTCGTCGACCTCCATGGTCAGCCTCGGGTGCAGCTGCCGTCCGCCGTTCTGGCGGCCCTCGCGATGACCCTGTTCGCCTTCACCGGCACCGACCCGCTTCCGCTCGCCTATGCGGCGGTGGGGGCCGCGGGGCTCTTCACGCCGCCGCTGGAGGGTGGCCTGCGGGCCCTGTGGCCGAGCGTGCTGCGCCGGGAGGACCAGGTGCACACGGCGTACGCGATGGACGCGGTGGCGCAGGAAGTCATGTTCACGGTGGGGCCGTTGCTGGTGACGCTGTGCGTGTCGCTGTGGTCGGCGCAGGCGGCGCTGGTGCTGCTCAACGTCGTCGGGGTCCTCGGTGCCCTGTCGGTCGTGGTGTCGCCGCCCTCGCGCGCGTGGCGTTCCGGGCCGCGCGAGGCGCACTGGCTCGGTGCCCTGCGCTCGGCCGGGCTCCTGGCGCTGCTCGGCGCGTTCCTGTTCGTCGGGATCGCGCTCGGGTCCATCACGGTCGCCTCGGTGCCGTACGCGGACGAGCACGGCGGGGACGCGGTGTACGGCTGGCTGATGGCCGGGATCGGGCTGGGGGCCCTGCTGGGCGGCACGGTGTACGGGGCGCGCCAGTGGGCCGGTGAGCCCGCGCGGCGACTGCAGGTGCTGGTGGGCTTCCTGGCGGTGTGTTACCTGCCGCTGACTCTGATGCCGGGCGCGGTTGCCATGACGCTGCTGATGGTGCTCGCGGGTGTGTTCCTGGCGCCGGTGATCGCCTGTGCCTTCGTCCTGGTGGACCGGCACGCGCCGGCCGGGACGGTGACGGAGGCCTTCTCGTGGATCGTGACGACGTTCACCGTGGGCGCGTCGGTCGGAACGGGGCTCGCGGGCCCGGTCGTCGAGGGGGGCGGGGCGCTGTGGGGCTTCGCCGTGCCGGCGGTCGCCGGGGGCGTGTCGCTGGTGGTCCTGCTGGCCACCGGGCGGGTCCTCGCAGCTCCCGCCCGGCGGGGGGTCGTTGCGGCTTCATCGGAAAATGATCCAAACCGTGCGGCCGAACCCCGTTTCAGCTCGGGGGATCGGGCGTAATGTTCAGTCATGGACCGCCGCATTTTCGGGCTGGAGAACGAGTACGGCGTCACGTGTACGTTCAGGGGACAGCGCCGCCTGTCTCCCGACGAGGTGGCGCGGTACCTCTTCCGCCGTGTCGTGTCATGGGGCCGCAGCAGTAATGTCTTTCTGCGAAACGGCGCACGCCTCTATCTCGACGTGGGCTCACATCCGGAATACGCGACACCCGAATGTGACAACGTGACCGAACTGGTCACCCACGACAAAGCGGGCGAGCGCATTCTCGAAGGACTCCTGGTGGACGCCGAACGACGCCTGCACGAGGAAGGAATCGCGGGCGACGTCTACCTCTTCAAGAACAACACGGACTCGGCCGGCAACTCCTACGGCTGCCACGAGAACTATCTCGTCGCCCGCCACGGGGAGTTCTCCCGGCTCGCGGACATTCTCATTCCGTTCCTGGTCACCAGGCAGCTTCTGTGTGGTGCCGGCAAGGTGCTGCAGACCCCGCGGGGCGCGGTGTACTGCGTCAGTCAGCGGGCCGAGCACATCTGGGAGGGCGTCTCCTCGGCCACGACGCGTTCCCGGCCCATCATCAACACCCGGGACGAACCGCACGCCGACGCCGAGCGCTACCGCCGCCTGCACGTGATCGTGGGCGACTCGAACATGTCCGAGACGACCATGCTGCTGAAGGTCGGCGCCACCGACCTCGTGCTGCGCATGATCGAGGCGGGCACCGTGATGCGTGACCTGACCTTGGAGAACCCGATCCGGGCGATCCGCGAGGTCAGCCACGACATCACCGGCCGGCGCAAGGTGCGCCTGGCCAGCGGCCGTGAGGCCTCCGCGCTGGAGGTGCAGCGCGAGTACTACGAGAAGGCCGTGGACTTCTGCGAGCGCCGGGGCATCCGCACCGGGACCGTGGAGCAGGTCCTGGAGCTGTGGGGCCGCACGCTGGACGCGATCGAGGCGGAGGACCTCGACCGGATCGGCACCGAGATCGACTGGGTCATGAAGTACAAGCTCATCGAGCGGTACCGGGCCAAGCACAACATGACCATGTCCCACCCGCGGGTCGCGCAGATAGACCTCGCGTATCACGACATCCACCGCCGTCGTGGGCTCTACTACCTTCTGGAGAAGAAGGGCCAAGCCGCCCGTATCTGCAACGACTTGAAGATCTTCGAGGGCAAGTCCGTTCCGCCGCAGACCACTCGGGCCCGGCTGCGCGGTGACTTCATCCGCAGGGCCCAGGAACAGCGCCGGGACTTCACCGTCGACTGGGTCCACCTCAAGCTCAACGACCAGGCGCAGCGCACGGTGTTGTGCAAGGACCCGTTCCGGTCGGTCGACGACCGGGTCGAGAAACTGATCGCCGGAATGTGAGCGAAGCGTTCCGGGTCGGTGCCGGAACGCAACACGGGCGCCGTACGTTTCCCGTACGGCGCCCTTCGCACGCCGTAGAGTTGCGCGCACGCCATCAACAAGATCGACCGATTACGAGGCCCCCACCGTGCGCCGACGCTCCCTTCTCATCGCCGTTCCCGCAGGACTGGCCACACTCGCCGCATGCGGTGACGACAAGTCCGACTCGAGCAAGGCGAGCGACAGCGCGTCACCCTCGTCGTCCTCGGCCTCCCAGGCGCCGCCGCCGAAGATCGTCGCCGGTCCGCTGCCGGCGATCACGGCGGGCGCGAAGTTCGGTGAGAAGCCGACGGTCGCCAAGGGCAGCGGCGATCCGTCGAAGGACCTCGCGGTCAAGACGCTCATCGCGGGCGGCGGCACCACCATCGCCGAGGGCGACTACGTCCAGGCCCACTACCTGGGGCAGATCTGGAGCACGGCGAAGGTCTTCGACAACTCCTACGACCGTAAGACGGCGCTGGTCATCCAGCTCGCGCAGAACAGCATCATCGACGGCTGGCGGTACGCCCTGACGGGCAAGAAGGCCGGCAGCCGGGTCCAGTTCTCGGTGCCGCCCACCTGGGGTTACGGCAAGGAGGGCAACGCGCAGGCGGGTATCAAGGGCACCGACACGCTGGTGTTCGTCGTCGACGTGCAGGACACGTTCAACGCGAAGAGCTCCGCCAAGGGCAAGGACGTCGCGCAGAGCGACGCCAAGCTGCCCAAGGTGGGCACCAACACCGACGGCAAGGCTCCCTCGATCGAGATCCCCGAGGTGGACGCGCCGACCAAGCTGGTGTCGGAGTACGTCATCGAGGGCGACGGCGACGAGGTCGCGGCCGACAGCACGCTGCTCGTGCAGTACAAGGGCGTGGTGTGGGACGGCGGCAAGGAGTTCGACTCGACGTACAGCCGCAAGCAGCTGGCGTCGTTCTCGCTCCAGCAGGTCGTCAAGGGGTGGGCGCAGGGTCTGACCGGCAAGAAGGTCGGCAGCAGGGTGCTGATCTCCATTCCGCCGAAGCTGGGTTACGGCGACAACCCGCCGGCCGGCAGCGGGATCGAGAAGGACTCCACGCTGGTCTTCACCGTGGACATCCTCGCGAAGATGTGACGCACGGGGGACATGCGTGAAGGTCCCGGCGGCGGGGATGTAAGACTGGTCCCTGTTGCCTTTCCGTGAACAAGCAGGAGCGAGTGACGTGAGCATCGACAAGCCCGAGATCGACTTCCCGGGCGGCGAGCCCCCGGCGGACCTGGAGATCAAGGACATCTGGGAGGGCGACGGCGAGGTTGCGCAGGCCGGCCAGACCGTCACCGTCCACTACGTGGGCGTGGCCTTCAGCACCGGTGAGGAGTTCGACGCCAGCTGGAACCGTGGTCAGCCGTTCCGCTTCCCGCTGGGCGGCGGCCGGGTCATCAAGGGCTGGGACCAGGGTGTGCAGGGCATGAAGGTCGGCGGCCGCCGCCAGCTGACCATTCCCGCGCACCTGGCCTACGGCAACCAGAGCCCCACCCCGGCGATCAAGCCCGGTGAGACCCTGATCTTCGTGGTCGACCTCCTCGGCGTCTGATCGTCGTACCGGAGTCACCGCGGGAGTCGTAAAAGATAGTGTCAGGGTCTGATCGCCGTACGGCATCCGACCGGACCTGATCGAGCAGGGCCCATGCCTGTCCGGGCATGGGCCCTCGGCTTTTGCCTTGCTCCTTCGGGGCGGTACGGTCATCGTCCGTAAGCACCATAGGGAGGCGAAGGGCGTCGATGGCCATTGCCAAGGCCGAGCGGCTGATGAACCTGGCGCTGTGTCTGCTCGGGACGCGACGGCCGCTGAGCAAGCGCGAGCTCAGGGAGTCCATCGAGGCCTACCTGGAAGCCAATTCCGACGACTCCTTCAACCGGATGTTCGAGCGCGACAAGGACGATCTGCGCGAACTCGGGCTCGTGATCGAGACCGTGGAGAACCTCGACGGCGAAGTCGGCTATCTCGCCCGCCGGGACAGCAACCGGCTGCCGCCCATCACCCTCGATGCCGAGGAGGCCGCCGCCCTGGGGCTGGCCGCCAAGGTGTGGCAGCAGGCCCGGCTCGCCGGCGCCGCCAGCGGCGCGCTGCAGAAACTTCGCGCGGCGGGGCTGCCCGAGGACGTCGACCCGTACGAGGCGCACGGTGCGCTGGAGCCGCGGATCCCGGTGCACGAGGCCTCCTTCGAGCCGCTGATGCTGGCCTGCCGCGACCGCCGCCCGGTCGTCTTCGACTACCGCAAGGCCACCGCCGCCCGGCCCGAACCGCGCCATGTCGAGCCGTGGGCGCTGGAGTGCTGGCGCGGCCACTGGTACCTGGCCGGGTTCGACCGGGACCGCGGTGCCGAGCGGGTCTTCAGGCTCTCCCGGATCACCGGCAGGGTGCGCTCGCGCGGGGCGCAGTTCACGGCCCCGGTCCCCGATGTCGTCACCGTCCGCGAGACCGTGGCGAGCTGGGCGGGGGAGACCGCCGACCGCAGCGCGCTGATCCGGCTGCGCACCGGCGCCGGGTACCCCTTGCGGGCGAAGGCCACCTCGGTGCGGGAACTGGGCGACGGCTGGGACGAGTTGGAGATCCCGTACGGCCACGGACTGGACGCGTGGCTGGTGGAGTTCGGTCCCGACGTGGTGGTCCTGGAGCCCGCCGAGCTGCGGGCCGACGTGGTGGACCGGCTGCGTGCCGTGGCCAAGGGCTGAGGGGGAGCGGAAGAGAACTGTGGCAGGCAAACCGGTCAGGCCCACGAACGCCATCGACCAGACCCGGCGGATGCTCTCGCTGGTGACCTATCTGAAGGAGCGTCCCGGAGCGCGCGTCGAGGACGTGGCCCGCGCCTTCGGGATCACCGAGGACGAGCTGGTCTCCGACCTCGATGTGCTGCCCATGTGCGGCACCAGCTTCCGCGGCGGCGATCTGCTCGACATCGACACCGACGGCGAGCGCATCTGGTGGCACAACCCGGCCGCCCTCGGCGAGGAGACCGCCGAGCCGCTCCGGCTCGCCGCCGACGAGGCGACCGCGCTGCTGGTGGCCGCCCGCGCGGTCGCCACGCTGCCCGGTCTCAGGGAGGGCGACCGGCAGGCGCTGCTGCGGGCCACCGCCAAGGTGGAGACCGCGGCCGGTGAGGCAGCCGGTGCCAGCGCGCGGCTGTCGGTGACCTTCGAGTCGGAGGGCGGCGTCTTCGCGGACGTCGACCGCGCCATCGCCGAGCGCCGGCGCCTGTGGATCCGCTACTACTCGCCGGCCCGTGACGAGCTCACCGAGCGTGAGATCGACCCGATCCGCCTGGTCAGCGTCGGCCACACCTATGTGGAGGCGTGGTGCCGCCGCTCCGAGGCGCGGCGCACCTTCCGGCTCGACCGGGTTGCCGAGATCAAGATCCTCGACGAGCCGTCCGCGCCGCCCGAGGTGGAGCTCAGGGACCTGTCGGAGGGGCTGGTGCAGCCCGCGGCCGAGGACCCCGAGGTGGTCGTCGAGGTCGGTCCCGGCGGCCGCTGGGTCGCGGAGTACTACCCGCACGACAGTGCGGATGAGCTTTCCGACGGCGGGCTGCGTATTACCCTGCGCACCCCCGACCCGGCGTCGCTGCGCAGGCTGGCGCTCCGGCTCGGCCGCGACGGCCGCATCGTCGCGCCGCGCGACCTCGCCGACAGCGCCCGCGAGGCGGCCCGCGAGGCGCTCGCGGCCTACGACGGGGTCGAGGCGCAGGGCGCGCACCCGGTGGACGCGGGGCGCGACAGGCAGGACGACGGGCAGTACGACAGGCAGGAGCAGGGGCTTTGAGCGAGTCGGCGACGTCCGGTGCGGGCATCACGGTGGCTGCCGCCTTCGCGGGGATGAGAAGTGCGGCTCCGGTGACCTTCAAAGCGGGCTGCCCGGACTGCCGGGAACGCTTCGAGCTGGCCGCCAGCGCGTTCCGCCTCGCCATCGGCGCGACCAGCCGCACCACCTTCTACTCCTTCACCTGCCCCGAGTGCGGTGCGGCCGTCCGCAAGCCCGCGGGGGAGCGGATCGTGGAGCTGCTGACCGGCGGCGGCGTGCGCACACTGCGGCTGCACTCCACCCTCTAGACCCTCGGGACCCACTAGGCTCGGTGTCATGTTCTGGCCGATGTTCGCGGTAGCTGTGGGTTTCGTGGGTCTCGCCGTGCTCGGTGTGCTCGCCGTCCGGGTCTTCCTGGAGGCGCAGCGGCTCGGGCGCCAGGTCGCGGACTCCGCACAGCGCATCAGCCGGGCGGCGGAGGACCTGGAGCGGGCGGCGGTGAGCACGGCCCGTTCTGTGGACTCGCTGTGAGTACGGCTGAGAGTTGGGTGTGAGTCGAGCGGCGCATGCGTTTTGGGCCACTTCGACCTGTCACCGTGGCAGGGTCGGCAGGTACGCTGCTGGTCGCGGTCCGGATAACGAGGCTCGGCCGCGAACCGGGAGTACGCACAGGGATTGCCAGGCGTTCACCCCTGAGCGTTACGATCGCTGCCAGCACGACTGATCGGACACTTGTCCGACCGGTCGGACAGCACCCCACAAGCCGCCTCGGTGAGAAGGTAAAGACTTATGTTCGGAAGGCTCGGCGCCCCCGAGATCATTCTCATCCTCGTCGTCATCATCCTGCTGTTCGGCGCGAAGAAGCTTCCCGACATGGCGCGCTCGCTCGGCAAGTCCGCCCGCATCCTCAAGAGCGAGGCCAAGGCGATGAAGGAGGAGGGCGGCAGCAACACGGCCACCCCGGCCGGCCCGCCCAGCACCGACGAGCAGAACCCGGCTCAGCGCACCATCCAGGCCGCCCCCGGCGACGTGACGAGCTCGCGCCCGGTCACCGAGCCGACGGACACGACCAAGCGCTGACGCGGGGCCGGTGACCACCGGCCCGCCCGCACGAGATGGGAACGTGGGTTGCTCAAGTCTGCCCGCAAAGAGGAGAGGGATCCCGAGGGGCGGATGCCTCTCGCGGATCACCTTCGTGAGCTCCGCAACCGGCTCGCGAAGGCGATGCTGGCCATCGTCCTTGTCACGGTCGTCGCCGCCTTCTTCTACAACGACATCATCAACTTCCTGACGAAGCCGATCCTGGACTCGATCGGGTGCAGCAAGACCTTCGAGGAACTGGCCAAGGCGTCGTCGGACGACAGCACGCAGAAGTGTGCCCGGATCACCATCAACGGCCTTCTCGCGCCGTTCACGCTGGCCCTCCAGGTCTCGCTGACCGCGGGTGTCGTCCTGGCCTCGCCGATCTGGCTGTACCAGCTCTGGGCGTTCGTGGCCCCGGGTCTGCACCGGCACGAGAAGAAGTACGCGTACGCGTTCGTGTTCACCGGTGCCCCGCTGTTCATCGGCGGCGCCTACTTCGCGTACTCGGTGCTCCCCACCACCGCCAAGGTGCTGATCGACTTCACGCCGAGCGGCAGCATCGACAACCTGCTCCCGCTCGACGATCTGCTGCAGCTCGTCACCCGCATGGTGATCGTCTTCGGTCTCTCCTTCGAGTTGCCGCTGCTGCTGGTCATGCTCAATCTCACCGGCCTGATCACCGGCAAGCGAATGCTCGGCTGGTGGCGGGGCATGATCATGGGCATCACCGTGTTCGCCGCCGTCGCGACCCCGAGCACGGACCCGCTGAGCATGCTCGCGCTGGCCGGCCCCATCTGGGTGCTGTACTTCTTCGCGGTGATGTTCTCCCTGCTCAACGACCGCCGCAGGCGCCGCCGCGAGGCCGAGGGACCCGCCGACGACGAGGCATCCGACCTGGACCTGACCCCCGAGGCCATCGGCGAGGTCGAGGCCGTCTCGGCGAGCCGGGCGCTGCCCGAGCAGTCGGCCACGGACCGGGTCAACGGTTATGACGACGTGACCTGACGACCGGCGAGCGGCTCGTAAGGTCACTTCCGTGACCAGCGAGATCACCCTCTTCGTCAACCCCACCGCGGGCCGCGGCCGGGGCGCCCACGCGGCGCAGCCGGCCGCTTCCGCGTTGCGGGCCGCGGGCTTCGCCGTGCGGACCGTCCTCGGCGAGGACGCCACCGACGCCCTCGCACGCGCGCGTGCCGCCGTCCGGGACGGCACCGGAGCCCTCATCGCGGTCGGCGGCGACGGCATGGCGAACCTCGCCCTGCAGGCCGTGGCCGGCACCCGCACCCCCTTCGGCCTGGTGGCGGCAGGCACCGGCAACGACTTCGCCCGGGCTCTCGGGCTGCCGGTGCGCGACCCCGCCGCCGCGGGCCGGCTGATCGCCGAGGCCCTCAAGGAGGGCCGCGTCCACGACACCGACCTGGGCCGGATCGGCGACCACTGGTTCGGCACCGTCCTCGCCTCCGGATTCGACTCCCGCGTCAACGACCGCGGCAACCGCATGAGATGGCCCGCCGGCCGCCTCAAGTACGACCTCGCGATGCTCGCCGAACTGGCCGCCTTCCGGCCCCTCCCGTACCGGATCACCCTCGACGACGGCCGGGTCCGTGAGGTCGAGGCGACCCTGGTGGCCGTCGGCAACGGATCGTCGTACGGCGGCGGCATGCGGATCTGCCCGGGGGCGGACCTCACCGACGGACTGTTCGACATCACCGTGGTCGGCGACTGCACCCGCAGCACCCTGCTGCGGGTGTTCCCGAGCGTGTACCGGGGCACCCACGTCGACCATCCCAAGGTCACCGTGGTGCGGGCCGCGAAGGTAGGGATCGCCGCGGCGGGCGTCACGGGGTACGCGGACGGCGAGCCCCTTGGACCCCTGCCGCTGAGCGCGCGCTGCGTCCGCGGCGCGGTGTCCGTGGTGGGCCCGTGAACTGGGCGAAGGGCAGGTTTGGCGGACCTGGATCCGGATAATGATCGTCCTGTTGTCAGTGGTGCCGGGTACGCTCGAAAGCACGATGACAGAGGACCTCTCACCGGCCGAGCGGTACGCGGCAGCCCGCCTGCGGGCAGCCGAGCAGGCCACCGCGCTCGCGGGCTTCCGCGAGATGTACGACTTCGGTCTCGACCCCTTCCAGATCGAGGCCTGCAAGGCTCTCGAGGCCGGCAAGGGCGTGCTGGTGGCCGCCCCCACCGGATCCGGCAAGACGATCGTCGGCGAGTTCGCCGTCCACCTCGCCCTGAAGCAGGGCAAGAAGTGCTTCTACACCACGCCCATCAAGGCGCTGTCCAACCAGAAGTACGCGGACCTGAGCCGCCGTTACGGCGCGGACAAGGTCGGCCTGCTCACCGGCGACAACAGCGTCAACTCCGACGCCCCCGTGGTCGTGATGACCACCGAGGTGCTGCGGAACATGCTGTACGCGGGCTCGCAGACCCTCCTCGGCCTCGGCTACGTGGTCATGGACGAGGTGCACTACCTCTCCGACCGCTTCCGGGGCGCCGTGTGGGAGGAGGTCATCATCCACCTTCCCGAGTCGGTGACCCTGGTGTCGCTGTCGGCGACCGTGTCCAACGCCGAGGAGTTCGGCGACTGGCTCGACACCGTCCGCGGCGACACCCAGGTGATCGTCTCCGAGCACCGGCCCGTCCCGCTGTTCCAGCACGTGCTCGCCGGGCGGCGGATGTACGACCTGTTCGAGGAGGGCGAGGGCAACAAGAAGGCCGTCAACCCCGACCTCGTGCGGCTGGCCCGGATGGAGGCTCAGCGGCCCTCGTACCAGGACCGCAGGCGCGGCCGGGCGATGCGCGAGGCCGACCGGGAGCGCGAGCGGCGCCAGCGGTCGCGGGTGTGGACGCCGAGCCGGCCGGAGGTCATCGAGCGGCTGGACGCCGAGGGGCTGCTGCCCGCCATCACGTTCATCTTCAGCCGCGCCGCCTGCGAGGCGGCCGTGCAGCAGTGCCTGTACGCGGGACTGCGGCTGAACGACGACGAGGCGCGGGGCCGGGTGCGCGACCTCGTCGAGGAGCGCACCGCGTCGATTCCGCACGAGGACCTGCACGTCCTCGGGTACTACGAGTGGCTGGAGGGCCTGGAGCGCGGTATCGCGGCCCACCACGCCGGCATGCTGCCGACCTTCAAGGAGGTCGTCGAGGAGCTGTTCGTACGCGGCCTGGTCAAGGCCGTGTTCGCGACCGAGACGCTCGCGCTGGGCATCAACATGCCCGCACGCTCGGTGGTGCTGGAGAAGCTCGTCAAGTGGAACGGCGAACAGCACGCCGACATCACGCCCGGCGAGTACACCCAGCTGACGGGGCGTGCGGGGCGGCGCGGCATCGATGTCGAGGGCCACGCGGTGGTGCTGTGGCAGCGCGGCAGCAGCCCCGAGCACCTGGCGGGACTCGCGGGCACGCGCACGTACCCGCTGCGCTCCAGCTTCAAACCGTCGTACAACATGGCGGTCAACCTCGTGGAGCAGTTCGGGCGGCACCGCTCGCGCGAGCTCCTGGAGACGTCGTTCGCGCAGTTCCAGGCCGACAAGTCGGTCGTCGGGATCTCCCGGCAGGTCCAGCGCAACGAGGAGGGGCTCGACGGCTACAAGGCCTCCATGACCTGCCACCTCGGCGACTTCGAGGAGTACGCGCGGCTGCGCCGCGAGCTCAAGGACCGGGAGACGGAGCTGGCCCGGCAGGGAGTCGCCCAGCGGCGCGCCGAGGCGGCCGTCGCACTGGAGAAGCTCAAGCCGGGCGATGTCATCCACGTGCCGACCGGCAAGTACGCCGGTCTCGCGCTGGTCCTGGACCCGGGCCTGCCCGCCGGCCGGTCCAACGGCCACCGGGGCTTCGACCACCACGACGGCCCGCGGCCGCTGGTGCTGACCGCCGAGCGGCAGGTCAAGCGGCTCGCGTCGATGGACTTCCCGGTTCCGGTCGAGGCGTTGGAGCGGATGCGGATCCCCAAGTCCTTCAACCCGCGCTCGCCGCAGTCCCGTCGGGACCTGGCCTCCGCGCTGCGGACGAAGGCCGGGCACATCCCGCCGGAGCGGGCGCGCAAGCAGCGCTCGCAGGCCGCCGACGACCGCGAGATCGCGCGGCTGCGCACGGCGATCCGGGCGCACCCCTGCCATGGGTGCAACGACCGCGAGGACCACGCCCGCTGGGCCGAGCGCTACCACCGGCTGCTGCGCGACACCTCGCAGCTGGAGCGGCGCATCGAGGGGCGCACGAACACGATCGCGCGGACCTTCGACCGGATCGTGGCCCTGCTGACCGAGCTGGACTACCTGCGCGGCGACGAGGTCACCGAGCACGGCAAGCGGCTGGCCCGGTTGTACGGCGAGCTCGATCTGTTGGCCAGTGAATGCCTGCGGGAAGGGGTCTGGGAGGGCCTCGGCCCCGCCGAACTGGCCGCGTGCGTCTCGGCGTTGGTGTACGAGGCCCGGGTCGGCGACGACGCGATGGCGCCGAAGCTGCCGTCCGGGAAGGCCAAGGCGGCGCTCGGTGAGATGGTGCGGATCTGGGGGCGGCTGGACGCGCTCGAAGAGGACTTCCGGATCAACCAGACCGAGGGGGTGGGCCAGCGCGAGCCCGACCTCGGGTTCGCCTGGGCCGCCTATATGTGGGCCTCGGGGAAGGGGCTGGACGAGGTGCTGCGGGAGGCGGAGATGCCGGCCGGGGACTTCGTGCGGTGGTGCAAGCAGGTGATCGACGTGCTGGGGCAGATCTCGGCGGCGGCGCCGGTTTCCGGGGGCGGGGGTTCCACGGTCGCGAAGAACGCGCGCAAGGCCGTTGATCTGCTGCTGCGGGGGGTTGTGGCCTACTCGTCGGTGGGGTGATGTCGCGTCGGCGGGCGCGGGCTGGCTGTGGCTTGTCGCGCAGTTCCCCGCGCCCCCAGGTGGGCTGCGCTACTCGGCGTTCAGATAGGGCCGCCAGCCTCCGTGCTCCGTGATGTCCTCGGCGTTCTCGAGAGCGCCGGGTTCGCACAGGAATCCGGGGACGTGGGTGCCGTCCGACAGTTCCACCCTGCCCAGCGTCATCGGGCGGGGGAGGGCCGACAGGAGACGCCCCAGGCCCTCCGCCGGGAGGCGCCACACCTCCGCCTCGATCTCCGCGCCGCCCTCGCCCACGTGGACCAGGCCCGGCTTGGGCGGGTCCGTTTTCAGGGCGTGCAGGCGGTAGACCGGGGCCGTGGTCGTCGTACGGTCGTAGCGCGCGCCCAAGGACAGCAGTTGGGGGTTCAGCGGCTGGCCCGTCAGGTGGGCGCCGACCACCGCGAGGCGGGTCTCCGGCCGGAGCAGGCTCGCGATCCTGGCCAAGCGGTCGTCGGTGTGCGCCGGGCCGATCAGCATGACGCCGAACGGGAGGCCGTTCACCTCGCCCGCCGGGACGGCGGCAGCGGCCAGGTCGAAGAGATTCGTGGAGTTGGTGAAGCGGCCCAGGCGGGCGTTGGCGCCCAGCGGGTCGGCGGCGACCTCGGCGAGGGTGGGATGGCCGGGGGCGGTGGGCAGGAGAAGGGCGTCCGCGTCGGCCAGCTCCTCCAGGGCTCGGGCCCGCAGGGTGCCCAAGTGGTCCATGTCCGCGTAGAGCCGGTGGGCCGGGAGGTCTCGGGCCCCGGTGATGATGGCCGCGACCGTGGGGTCCAGGGACGCGTCGTCCGCTGCTGTCGCCTTGTCGACAAAGGCTCCCACCGCTGTGTAGCGCTCGGCCACGAACGCGCCCTCGTAGAGCATCGCCGCCGCCTCCGTGAAGGGCGTGAGGTCGAGTGTGCGCACGGACGCGCCGGCCGTGATCAGCTGGTCCACCGCCGCCTCGTACGCCGTTGCCCAGCCCTCGTCCAGCTCACCGAGCTGCTCGCGCGCGGGGACGGCGATCCGCCAGGGGCCGGGGCGACGGCCGGGCTGCGGCGGGGCGATGCCGGTCGCCATGTGGGACAGCACCTGCTCGGCCTCCGGGAGGGTGCGGGCGAACACCGTCACGCAGTCGATCGAGGCACAGGCCGGCACGACCCCGGCCGTGGATACCAGGCCACGGGTGGGCTTGAGGCCGACGATGCCGTTGAAGGCGGCCGGGACCCGGCCCGAGCCCGCCGTGTCGGTGCCCAGGGCGAAGTCGACGACGCCCAGCGCCACGGCCACCGCCGAGCCCGAGCTGGAACCGCCGCTCACCCTCGCGGGGTCGTGGGCGTTGCGGACCGCGCCGTACGGGGAGCGGGTGCCGACCAGGCCCGTCGCGAACTGGTCCAGGTTCGTCGTGCCGAGGACGATCGCGCCCGCCGCGCGCAGCCGGGCGACCACCGGGGCGTCGGCTTCCGGGCGGTAGGCGTACGACGGGCAGCCCGCGGTGGTGGGCAGTCCGGCCACGTCGATGTTGCCCTTCGCGGCGAACAGGCGGCCCGCGAGGGGGAGCCGCTCGCCCCGCGCGAGCCGTTCGTCGACAGCCCGGGCCTCCTCCTCGACCTCCTCCCGCGGGCGCAGATCGATCCAGATCTCGGGGCGGTCCACGGCCTCGACGCGGTCGTAGGCGGCACGGACCCGGGTGACGGTGCTGGACATGGCTCGCTCCTCTTTCACTGTGCGGGCGGGGCCAGGACGAGCAGTGCCGTCCCCGCCTCCACCTGGTCGCCGGGCCGGGCCAGGATCCGGGCGACCACACCGGCCGCCGGCGCGTGCACCCTGGACTCCATCTTCATCGCCTCCAGGGCGAGGAGCGGCTGTCCGGCCGTCACCTCGTCGCCCGGCTCGACGTTCAACTGCCATACGGAGGCGGCGAACTCGGCCTCGATCAGCCGGCCGCCCGCAGGGACCGCGATGTCGGCGACGGCAGCCGCGGGCGAGGACACCGACTCGGCCCGCGCGAACTCGCCCGCCGCCTCCCACGCGTCCCGCTCCCCGGCGAAGGCCGCCTGCTGGCGGGCCCTGAACTCCGCAATGGACTCGGCGTGTTCGGCGAGGAAGGCCTGGTACTCGGCGAGCGAGAAGGTGCCCTCCTCGATGCGGGGCACGAAGCGGCCGGACGTGATGTCGGCCCGCAGCTCCAGGAGTTCGTCCGCGTCCACCGGATACCACTTGATGCGGTCGAAGAAGCGCAGCAGCCAGGGTGAGCCCGGCTCGAACGCGCCGCGCTGCTGCCAGGGCGACCACACCTGCGTCGTACGGCCCACGAACTGGTAACCGCCGGGGCCCTCCATCCCGTAGACGCACAGGTACGCCCCGCCGATGCCGACCGAGTTCTCGGCCGTCCAGGTGCGCGCCGGGTTGTACTTCGTGGTCACCAGGCGGTGGCGCGGATCGAGGGGGGTGGCCACCGGGGCGCCGAGGTAGACGTCGCCCAGGCCCAGGACGAGGTACTCCGCGTCGAAGACCGTGCGGTGGACGTCGGCCACCGTGTCCAGGCCGTTGACGCGGCGGATGAACTCGATGTTCCACGGGCACCAGGGGGCGTCGTCGCGCACGCCCGCCATGTAGCGGGCGATCGCCTCACGGGTGGCCGGGTCGTCCCAGGAGAGCGGGAGGTGGACCGTGCGGGACGGGACGACCAGTTCGTCCGACGGGGGCAGGGACGCGGTGATCTCCCGTACGGCCGCCAGGAGTTCGTCCTGGGGCAGCCGGTTCGGGTCCGTCCGGATCTGGAGGGAGCGGATGCCGGGGGTCAGGTCGGTGACGCCGTCCGGGCCCTGTGCGGCGACCGCCTCCATCAGCGCGTGGACGCGCATGCGCAGCGCGAGGTCCAGCTGCATGGGGCCGAACTCGACCAGCAGGTTGTCGTCGCCGCTGCGGCGGAAGGTCACGTCGCCGTCGCGGGCGAGGATGCCGCCGTCCACGATCGCCGGGCGCGCCGAGCCGTCGGTGTCCACCGGGACGAAGCGGACCGTGTCACCGGGGCGCAGCTGCCCCAGCTTCCAGCGCTCGGTGCTGATGACGGTCGCCGGACACACGAACCCGCCCAGCGAGGGCCCGTCCGGGCCCAGCAGCACCGGCATGTCACCCGTGTAGTCGACCGCTCCGACCGAGTACGGGGTGTCGTGGATGTTGGACGGATGCAGGCCGGCCTCGCCGCCGTCGGCGCGGGCCCAGCGGGGCTTGGGGCCGACCAGGCGGACCCCGGTGCGCGCCGAGTTGAAGTGGACCTTCCAGTCGGCGGCGTAGAAGTCCCTGATGTCGTCCTCGGTGAAGAACTCCGGGGCGGCGTGCGGGCCTTCGACCGCGGCGATGTGCCAGGTGGAGGGGAAGGAGGGGCGGTCCCCGACGGGTGTGCCGGCGGCCCGGCCTCCCTCGTGCGGTGTGTCGCTCGTCCGTGGCGTCCGGTGGCTCTCGCGCGGTGTGTCGCTCGTCCGTGGCGTCCGGTGGCTCTCGTGCAGAACGTCACCCGTGCGCAGCGCCCGGCCGCCGTGTCCGCCGAAGCGGCCCAGCGTGAAGGTGCTCGCGCTGCCGAGGAAGGCGGGGACGTCGAGGCCGCCCGCGAACAGGACGTAGGTCCGCAGGCCGTGCTCGGCGGGCGCGCCGACCTCCAGGACCCCGCCCGCGGGCACGGTCACCGGCTCCCACTGCGCCACCGGCGTGCCGTCGACGGTGACCGGGGCCGGAGCGCCCGTCACACAGACGGTCGTGGAGTGCGTGAACCGCAACGACGGTCCCTGCAAGGTGCATTCGAGACCCGGCGCCCCCTCCGGGTTGCCCAGTGCCTGGTTGCCGAGCCGGAAGGAACGGTCGTCCATCGGGCCGCTCGGCGGGACGCCGACCTGCCAGTAGCCGGTGCGGCCGGGCCAGTCCTGGACCGTGGTCAGGGTGCCCGCGGCCACGACCTCGACGCGCGGGGTCGGGTCCTGGATCCCGGAGAGGGTCGCCGTGCTGTGGGCGGACCTCCTGAAGCCGCTGTCGGCCAGCGCCGCACGGACCAGGCCCAGGTTGGTCTCGATGCCGTCGACGCGGGTGCGCTCCAGAGCCTCGTCCAGCCGCCGGAGCGCATGGGCGCGGTCCGGGCCGTACGCGATGATCTTCGCGAGCATCGGGTCGTACGACGTCGTCACCTCGGTGCCGGTCTCCACCCAGCCGTCGACGCGGACCCCGGTGGGGAACTCCACCCGCGTCAACAGGCCCGCGCTGGGCCGGTGTTCGCGGGAGGGGTCCTCGGCGTAGACGCGGGCCTCGACGGCGTGGCCGCGCGGGGGCCCCGGTGCGCGGACGACGTCCCGCTCGCCCCGGGCCAGGCGGAGCATCCAGGCGACCAGGTCGACGCCGTAGATCTCCTCGGTGACCGGATGTTCCACCTGGAGACGGGTGTTGACCTCCAGGAAGTAGGCCTCTTCCCGGGCGGCGTCGTAGACGAACTCGACGGTGCCCGCGGAGCGGTAGTCGACGCAGGCGCACAAGTCGCGTGCGCTTGCGGCAAGTTGTTCGCGGACGTGGGCGGGGAGCCCGGGTGCGGGAGCCTCCTCCACGACCTTCTGGTTGCGGCGCTGGAGGGAGCAGTCGCGGTCCCCGAAGGTGACGACCGTGCCGGCGCCGTCACCGAAGACCTGCACCTCGACATGGCGGGCGCGCTCGACGAGCCGTTCCAGGAAGACGCCGGCGGAGGAGAAGGAGGCGGCGGCCACGCGCTGCACCCGGTCCCAGGCGTCGGTCAGTTCGGCGGCGGAACGGCAGGCCGACATGCCGATGCCGCCGCCTCCACCGGTGGCCTTCAGCATGACGGGGTATCCGATGGCCCCGGCGGCGTCGAGGGCTTCGTCGAGCGAGGACAGCAGGCCCGTTCCCGGCGCCAGCGGCACCCCGGCCGCCTGCGCCGCGGCCCGTGCCGTGTGCTTCGCGCCGAACAGCTCCAGTTGGGCAGGGGTCGGTCCGACGAACACGATCCCCGCGTCCTCGCAGCGGCGGGCGAAGGCGGCGTCCTCGGACAGGAAGCCGTAGCCGGGGTGGATCGCGCCGGCGCCGGTGTCCTTGGCCGCCTTCAGCACCAGGTCGGGGTCGAGGTACGACTCCTTCGCGGGCGCGGGGCCCAGTCGTACGGCCTGGTCGGCGAGCCGGACGTGGGGTGCGGCTCGGTCGGCGTCGGAGTACACGGCGACGGTGCGCAGGCCCAGTTCGCGGGCCGTGCGGAGGATGCGGACCGCTATTTCGCCCCGGTTGGCGACGAGGAGGGTGTCGAAGGTCATGCGTCGGCTCCGGGTGTCTCTGTGGCCGTGGCCGTGCGACCGGTCGTGGCCGTGGGGCCGGTCGTGGCCGTGGGGCCGGTCGCGGTTTCCGTGGTCCCGATCGTCATCGCGACGGGAGTCGGGTCGAAGCCGTTGCAGGGGTTGTTGATCTGGGGGCAGTTGGAGACGAGGACGAGGACGTCGCGTGCGGCGCGCAGGGTGAGGGAGAGGCCGGGAGCGGAGATGCCGTCGACGATGCCGAGGGTGCCGTCCTTCTCGACCGGGACGTTCATGTACCAGTTGATGTTGGAGACGAGGTCGCGCTTGCCGAGTCCGTGTTTCGCGCCCTCGGCGAGGAAGTTGTCCACACACGCGTGCTGCGACCAGGTGTGATGGCCGTAGCGCAGGGTGTTCGACTCCTTGGAGCAGGCGCCGCCGACCGTGTCGTGGCGGCCCACGTCGTCGGCGGTGACCGTCATGAGCGCGGTGTGCTCGTTGGACATCAGCACACTGCCCGTGGTGAGGAAGATCCCGCCCTGCGCCTGGATGGTGTCGGGGGCGCTGTACCGGACCGCCGTGTCGTGGGCGTCGTAGACGAGGAAGTCGACGGCCTGGTTGCCGCGCAGGTCGGTGACGGTGAGCGTCTCGCCCTCGCGGACGACGCAGGACCAGGCGGCGCGTGCCGGAACCACGGTCTTCATGCGCGTCCCTTCGAGGCGAGGAATTCGGCGGTGTTGAGGAAGGCGCGGCGGCCTTCGGGGGAGGCGTCCCAGAGGGTGTCGCCGGGGCGGGTGGGCTCGGCATGCCAGGCGAGCACTTCGAGGGGGGTGCTGACGTATTCCGGGCGCGGGTCCGCGGGATGGGGCACGTTCGCGATCAGTACGGTCACGTCCTGCTCGGCGCGGAGGGTGACGCTGCCGCCGGGGCCCGCGGAGCCGGTGAAGTCGAGCGTGCCGTCCTCCTGGATCAGGACGCCCTGGAAGAAGGAGAGGGAGGGCGGGAGATCGCGGGGTTCGAGGCCGTTCTTCGCGGCCGCCAGCTTGAAGAGCTCGCGGCCGGCGGGGGAGGGGCTGTGGGCGGTGCCGTCGCCGTAGCGCTCGGTGTTGCGGACCAGGGTGGAGGTGCCGCACAGGGCGTCGTGGCGGCCGGAGGTGTCGGCTACGACGCTCGCGAGGACGCGGCCCTGGTCGGACAGGAGGAGCTGGCCCTCGCCGAGGTAGGCGTTCCACTGGACCTTGACGGTGTCGGCGACGTTCAGGCGCTCCCAGGGGCGGCCGTCCGCGTACAGCAGGAGGTGGGCGCAGGCGTCTCCGTGGAGGTCGGTGAGGCGGAGTTCGGTGCCGCGGGCGAGGACGCGGTGGGTGTAGTTGCCGCCCGCGACGGTCTCCGCCCACACCAGGGGGCCCGCCGCGGGGGGTGGGTCCGGCCAGTCGCCGGCCGGCACGACGGGCATGGCCTCGGCGCGGGTGCCCTCCTGGGCGCGGGCGTGGTCTCGGGCTCCGTACGTGGTCTCTGTGGCCATGCGGACCTCCGGCTCCGGGGGGTGTTTCTGTCGCTTGACAGAAATTAGGGGTGGGGTTGGTCGGGGGGATTGCTCGGGTGTTGCGGGGGAGTTACCGGGCGCTCACGGGGGGGCAGAGGGTCGGGGGGGGGGCTTCGTCGGGTGCGGGTTGGTGGGGGCTGGTCGCGCAGTTCCCCGCGCCCCTGGGTGGGTTGGGGTGTGCCGGGGTTCGGTGCTCGCCGTGGGTGCTGCGGCCCTGCGTGCTCTGGCGCCGAGTGCTCGGGCGCCGGGTGGTCGGGCGTCGACTGCTTGGGCGCGGAGTGCATGCGCGCAGAGTGCTTCGGCGTCGAGTGCTCGGGCCCCGTGTGCGAGGATCGAACGCATGGGTACGACAGGTGGCGCGGAGTCCGGTCGGCGGGTCGGGCGGCCGCGGGCGGCGCGGCGGCCGGACAGTGGGCTCGCCCCCCGTGAGGAACTCCTCGTCGCCGCGGCCGAGTTGTTCACCACCCTGGGCTATGCGGCCACCAGCACCCGGGCCGTCGCCGAGCGGGCCGGTATGCGCCAGGCATCCATGTACCACTACGTCTCCGGCAAGGAGGAGCTCCTCGCCGAGCTCCTGGAGTCCACCGTCACGCCTTCACTGACGTACGCCCGTGAATTGCTCGCCGACGACACGGCACCGGCCGAGAAGCGGCTGTGGGAGCTGTGCCGCGCGGACGTCGAGGTGCTGTGCGGTGGGCCGCACAACCTCGGCGGGCTCTATCTGCTGCCCGAGGTGCGGGCCGAGCGGTTCGCGGGCTTTCATGCCGTGCGGGCCGAACTCAAGGATGCCTATCGGCAGTTGCTCGCCGCGACGACGGCCGGCGGCACCCTGGCCAAGAGCGAGCTGGAGCTCCGTACGGACCTGTTGTTCGGTCTGATCGAGGGCGTGATCCTCGTCCACCGTTCCGACCCCGAGCGCCCGGTCTCGGTGTTCGCGGAGGCCACCGCGGACGCTGCACTGCGCATCGCCGGAATCTGAGGGGTTGCGGGTCGGCTCCGGCCGAAAAGCATTCTTCACCTGTCACAGTGAGTGAAATTCGCATGCGTGTGCGCCGTGACGCACGGTGTTCGAAACAATCCCCAGCGTGTAAATGGACCGAGAGTACTCCGATCGCAATGCCCGTTTCAGGCGCTTGCGGAATATGACACGGCGATGATCCGGTCGGACTAAGCTCGCCCGCAGCGCACCGAGTTGATGTGTATTCGTGCGCTTGTTCCCTATATGTACGACTCCACGTCGATACGTCTCAGAGGGCCCACATGGTGAGTGTTCAATCCCCCCCAGGACGCCGTGAACTTCCCTATGCGCGCGTACTGTTGCTGCCCGCCATAGTCATGGCCGCGGCGACCGGGGCCAGCGTCGCGCTGGTGCAGCAGCCCGCCAGGGCCGCCGTCGGCTGGTGCGGTGCCATCGCCACGCTGCTGGTGATCGCAGTGGCCGCCGAAGCCGTCCGGCGCGGTCGCGAACTGCGTGAGCAGCGACTCGAGCACATCCGTGACACGGCTCATCTGAAGCAGCGCATCGCCGACAACGACCAGGCCATGGTCCGGTTCGCCAAGGAGATCGCGCCCACCGCACTGGACTGGCTCCGCCGCGGAAGTTCCCCCGGAGAGGTGATTCGCCGACTCGGTGAATACGACCCCGCGTGGGCTGACCTGCCCGAGCCGCAGATTCGGCTGCTGAAGACGGTGCTCACCATCGTCGACACCGAGGAGATCATGCGTGACGCCGCGCAGCGCTCCTTCGTGAACATCGCCCGCCGCGTCCAGGCCATCGTCCACCAGCAGGCCAACGAACTGCGGGAGATGGAGGAGGACCACGGCCGCAACCCCGAGGTCTTCGACGACCTCCTGCGCATCGACCACGGCACCGCGCTGATCGGCCGGCTCGCAGACTCCATCTCCGTGCTCGGCGGCGGCCGCCCCGGTCGGCAGTGGCCCGAACCCGTCGCGCTGTACAGCGTGCTGCGCGGCGCCATGTCCCGGATCCTGGAGTACCGGCGCATCGACCTCTCCTCGATCGCCAAGGTCAACGTCAAGGGCACCGCCGTCGAACCGGTCATCCATGCCGCGGCCGAACTCCTCGACAACGCCACGCGCTACTCCCCGCCGCAGAGCAAGGTGCACGTCACCGCCACCGAGGTGCAGACCGGCGTCTGCATCGAGATCGAGGACGCCGGCGTCAGCCTCAGCGAGGAGGCCCGCCTGCGGGCCGAGGGCATGCTGGAGCGGGCCAAGGCCGGCGTGGACTTCCAGGACCTCGGTGAGTCGCCGCGCCTCGGCCTCGCCGTCGTGGGCCGGCTCTGTCAGGCGTACGACATGCAGGTCTCGCTGCGTGCCTCCGCGTACGGCGGCGTCCGCGCCATCCTCGTCGTGCCCAGCGACATGCTCACCGACGAGCCCGGCGTCGGACTCGCCCACGGCATCGGCGCCACCGCCGTGCCCAAAGCCGAACTCGGCGCCCTGCCCGGCCCCAAGCGCACGATCAAGAAGCGGCGGCCCACCAGCCCCAAGTTCACGACACCGGTGTCCATGGAGGACGACGTCCCCGAGGTCACCGAGTGGACGGCCAACGGGCTGCCGCAGCGCCGCAGCCGGGTCAAGACCTCGCTCACCCAGCGCTACGCCGAGCAGGCCGAGATCGAACGAGCCGAACGCGAGGGCCGGCCGACGATCTGGTCGACGGCCCGCCGTGAACCCGAACCCGAGCCGAAGCCGGACGACACACCGCCGGGCCTGTGGGTCCAGGCGTTCATGGACGGCCTCAAGCGCCCCACCGCTTCCACAGCCAGTCAGCCGACCGACGAACCGGCCCGTACCGAGGCCGAAGACGAGGGGAACCTCAAGTGATCCAGCAGCGAGGCAACTTCGACTGGATGCTCCAGGACCTCGCCAAAGGCGTACCGGGCATCCAGATGATCGTGGTGCTCTCCGCCGACGGCCTGCGCATCGCCCGTCACGGCGGTGATCCGGACACCGCCGACCGCGTCGCCGCGGCCTGCGCGGGCCTGCAGAGCCTGGCAGGCGCGGTCGCCGGGGAGATCCCCGGCAGCGACGGCAAGATGAAGATGGTCCTGATCGAGATCCACGGCGGCTACTTCTACCTGATGGCCGCGGGCCCCAACGCCTATCTCGCGGTGCTCTCCGACATCATCACCGAACCCGGCCACATGAGCGCCCGCATGAGCGATCTGGTCGTCCGCATCGGCGCGCACCTCACGAGTCCGCCCCGACGCAACGGGCAGACCGTATGACTCCTCCGCAACGCCGACGGCGATTCTCCAAGGCCAGCCCGGAACCGACCCCACAACCCCCGCAGGAGGGCCAGGGCCCACCCGAGGGACCGAAGAAGAACCCCGAGCGGCTCTACGTCATCACCGGCCCCGACGGAGCCGAGCGCTCGGAGCTCGACCTGGTCACCTTAATCGTGGCGCACGCCGACCCACCGCCCTCCGCCACGCCCGAGCAGGCGGCGCTGCTCCGGCTCTGCACGGCCCCCCTGTCCGTGGCCGAGCTGTCGGCCTATCTCAGCCTGCCGTTCAGCGTGGTGACCGTCCTGCTCACCGAGCTGCTGACGGCCGAACTGGTGACGGCGCGCGCCCCGGTGATCCGCCAGGCGCTCGCCGACCGTTCCCTCCTCGAAGCGGTGATGCATGGACTTCAAAGGCTCTGACACCATCCCCGGTCCGCGCACCGAGGACCACCTGCCCCACACGGCCCAGGCGGCGGTGAAGATCGTCATCGTCGGCGGCTTCGGCGTCGGCAAGACGACCATGGTCGGCTCGGTCAGCGAGATCAAACCGCTGACCACCGAGGAGACCATGACCCAGGCCGGCATCGGGGTCGACGACGACTACGGCTCCGAGACCAAGACCGCCACCACCGTGGCCATGGACTTCGGCCGCATCAGCATCACCGAGCAACTGGTGCTGTACCTCTTCGGAACCCCCGGCCAGGAGCGCTTCTGGTTCCTGTGGAACGGCCTGTTCGAAGGCGCACTCGGTGCGGTGGTCCTGGTGGACACCCGACGCCTCGAAGTCAGCTTCGACGTCATGGACCGCCTGGAGGAACGGGGCGTTCCCTTCGTCGTCGCCGTCAACACCTTCCCGGACGGCCCCCGCCACGCGATCGAGGACCTGCGCGCCGCGCTCGACCTCAGCGAGGACATCCCCATCGTCGAGTGCGACGCCCGCCGACGGGCGTCCAGCCGGGACGTGCTGATGACCCTGATGCGGTTCCTGCACTCGCTGGCGGTGGAGAAGGCTCCTGTGTGAGCCCGAGACGCACGACTTCCCCGACGCTCCCGGCCGCACTCGAACCGTTCGGGCCGGGGCAGCCCACGACTTTCCTCAGACCAGATCGACCTCAGCTCCGGAGCGACCATCGTGACGCCTGAATCCTTTTCCCCGGCCGGTATTGATCACCCCACGGCCACGCCGCCGCCCGGCTGTCCCGCGCACGGCGTCGGCCCCGGTGGACTGCGTCGGTTGTACGGCCCCGGGGCGGAGAACCTGGAGGCCGTGTACGAGGAACTGCGTGCCGAGCACGGGACCGTGGCTCCCGCTCTGGTGCACGATGACGTGCCGATCTGGGTGGTGCTCGGTCACAGCGAGAACATGCACCTGGTGCGTACCCCCTCGCACTTCAGCCGTGACACCCGGTTGTGGGGCCCCATGCAGGACGGCACCGTCAAGCCGGATCACCCGCTCATGCCGCACCTTGCCTGGCAGCCGCTGTGCTGCCACGCCGAGGGCGACGAGCATCTGAGGCTCCGTGGCGCGGTCAACGGCGCCATCTCGACCATCGACCACCGTGGGGTCCGCCGCCACATCAACCGCGCGACCCAGCACCTCGTCAACAAGTTCTGTGAGCGGGGCAGCGCCGACCTGGTCAGCCAGTTCGCCGAGCGCCTGCCGATGATGGTGATGTGCGAGATCCTCGGCATGCCCGACGAGTACAACGACCGGATCGTCGAGGCCGCTCGCGACCTGCCCAAAGGTACCGAGACAGCCATCGCCAGCAACGAGTACATCATGGGCGTCCTGATGCGGCTGACGGCCCGCCGCCGGGCCGAACCCGAGGACGACTTCACCAGCCACCTCATCAATCACCCCGCCCGGCTCACCGATCAGGAGGTCAGCCAACACCTGCGGCTCGTCCTGATCATCGCGTACGAGAGCACCGCCAACCTGCTGGCCAACGTACTGAGGGTGGTGCTCACCGACCCGCGGTTCCGTGCCCAGTTGAACGGCGGGCAGATGACGGTGCCGCAAGCGGTGGAGCAGTCCATGTGGGACGAACCGCCGTTCAGCACCATCCTTGGATACTTCGCCAAGCAGGACGCCGAGTTGGGTGGTCAGCGTATTCGCAAGGGCGACGGCCTGATCCTGGGTATCGCTCCGGGCAACGTCGATCCGCGTGTCCGTCCCGACACCAAGGCCCACATGCACGGCAACCGTTCCCACCTCGCCTTCAGCGGAGGCCCCCACGAGTGCCCGGGCCAGGACATCGGCCGTGCCATCGCCGATGTCGGCGTCGACGCGCTGCTGACCCGGCTTCCCGACGCGGAACTCGCCTGCGACGAGGACGAGCTGGAGTGGGAGGAGACCATCTCCAACCGGCACCTGGTGGCCTTGCCGGTGAAGTTCGCGCCGAAGCCGCAGCAGGACGTCATGGCCCGCCCCGCCCACCCGGCCCCGTCCCAGCGCCGCACCGACTGGCAGGTCAGCACACCGCAGCGGGAGCCGGAGGCCCCGGTGGCCACCGCTCCGGCGCCGGTGCCCGAACAGCCTGTACGGCTTGGGGCGTTGCAGCGTCTGCTGCGCTGGTGGCGTGGCGAGTGAGCCGAGGGGACCGGAGCTACCCGGCCGCCCATTCCTCGTACGACGACCAGGCCCGCAGCACCCGCGGGCTGACGAACCGGTGCTCGCGTCCCGTGACCGGATCCGTGAACGTCAGTACGCGCGCGAGCAGTTGGAGGGGACGACGGAAGTCGCCGGGTGGCACGGGGGCGGTGACCACCGGGTAGAGGGGGTCGCCGAGGATCGGGACACCCAGAGCGCTCATGTGCACCCTCAGCTGGTGCGTCTGCCCGGTACCCGGCGTCAGCCGGTACCGGGCCAGCTCGCCACGGTGTTCCAGCAACTCGATCCGGCTGACGGCGTTGGGCTCGCCCTCGACCTCCCGGGCCGCCAGGATGCCGCGCTCCTTGACGATGCGACTGCGCACGGTGCGGGGCAGGGCGAGCGCGGGGTCGTACGGGGCCACGGCTTCGTACTCCTTCGCCACGAGCCTGTCCCGGAACAGCGACTGATAGGCGCCACGCTCCTCGGGTCGCACGGTGAACATCACCAGGCCGGCTGTCAGCCGGTCCAGCCGGTGCGCGGCGCCCAGCGTGGGAATGGCCAGCTCCCGGCGCAGCCGTGCCAGGGCCGTCTCGGCGACATGGCTGCCGCGCGGGGTGGTGGCGAGGAAGTGCGGCTTGTCGGCGACCACCAGGTGTTCGTCCCGGTAGATGACGTCGATGGGGAACGGGACCCGCTCCTCGTCCGGCATCTCCCGGTGGAACCACACGGACATGCCCGGCACGTACGCCGAGTCACGTGTCACCGGGCGTCCGGTGGCATCCACGATGTGGCCGGCCTCCAGCATCCCGTCGATCACCTCGGCCCCGGCCGCGAGCCGCGCCACGAGATGGTCTCGCACGGTCGCCCAGGAGTCGCCGGGCGGCAGCCGCACCCGCACCGGATCGACCCCGTCGCGCTGGGGCAGGGGAGGGGGCGGGGCTGGAGTACGGCGTCTCATCACGATCAAGCGTACGAGGCGGAGCCGACAACCGAGACGCTGGCGGACGGGGATGCGAGGTGAGGACGGGAACCGGCTCTGGCTGTCAGGACCCAAGCCTGCTGGAGGGGCTTTGCCCGGGGGCCGGCGCCTCATACCGCGTGGCGCTGTCCTGCCAGACGTGAAAGCCGGTGAGGTGGTCACGCATCGCCTTCAACACGGAGGACACCTGCTCGCGGCCCTCGCTGCCCAGCCGCAGCTGCTCGCAGAGCTCCGGCAGCTGAGTGGTCTCCAGGTGCTCGTACTCCGACAGCCTGGCCGTACGCAGCCGCGCGAAACCGAGGCCGCGGCCTCGTCGATGGTGAGTTCCAGGAACCTGGCGAACACGAGGACGGAATTGCATGTCTCGTCCTCGTCCTCGACCTCGCGGCGATACGAGCGGATGTCGTTGTGGAGCGCCTGGATGTCCGTCCAGGCATCCATGAGTGCCCGAAACGGCCGAGAGCGGCGCACCTGCACCGGCACCTCCGCACCTGCCACGTGCTCGGCGAGGCAGATCCCGACGGGACCGCCGTACGAGCCGCGACGGCGGACCAGGTACTCGCTCGGATCGGGGATCCGCCTGTCGCGTATGCATTCCAGCTCCCAGCACTGCCCTTCGGCGTAGTCCATCTGCGCTTGCAGCATGTCGCGTTTCCACGCCGTGGTCCGGGTCGGGGCCAGCCGCAGCCATATGTCGGCGAGAGACCTCTCGATGGGGTTCTGCGGCTCGGGCATCGCCCGGGCGGAGCCGTCCAGGGGCATGAACAGTGGTAGCCGGTCGACCATGGCCCGTGCGCCGTCGAGATCGCGATCGGCCTTGAAAGTCCGCACGAACAGCAGGTCCAGGGCGAACATCCACGCGTACACGTGGTACATGAGGAACAACTCGTCCCTCGGTGCGACTGGATAGCACCACGCGGCACATTCGGGCAGTCGAATGGCGGACCACTCGTCCGGAGTGGCTGAGACGGGCAGGAGCCCCATGCTGTAGGTCCACGTGTCACCGTCATGCCGCAGCAGGTCGGCGCTCGGATTCTCCCGCCACGCGTAAGGTATCGAGGACGAGGTAATACTCATCGTGCTGATCTCCCGTCGCGTATCCAAGACCTGGAATGGCCAGTCCTTCTCAGGTCCTTCGGCTTGGGTAGGACACGGAATCGAAAGGCGTTCCGGGGTACTCGGGACGCGAGGGGGCGCGGGTCACAGCCAGGGTGACGTGCGCCCGGCGAGGAGTGCGTGCCCGATCAGTGGAACGGCCCGGGCGACTCGCCTGGAGCAGAGCCATTCATGATGCCCTCCGGGTGACGGAGTCGACGAAGTCCATGAACTACGCGTTGTGTTCCTTGCGCCGCGATCGCGGCGTGGCTGAACTCGTGCACGAAACCGGCCTCGTCAACCGCGTGCCCGGCGGCCGTGGTCTTCGCGGCGGCAGCCGGACGGTACGGAGAATCGGTGGCCACCACCGCCACGACAGCGTTGTCGCAGGCGAGGTCGTGGATCATCCCTACCTTCCAGTGCCACCATGGGTTTCGTCAACTGTGCGGGGCGAGTTGACGCTGGTGCGGGGCACTGCGGTGGACGGTGGCGAGGGGTGCGTCCAAGGGAATCCGGTGCGCTGATCTCGGTGACATTCCGGACAGCGCGGTCGGTAAAATACGGGTGTTCGGCACGGGAGGATTCGCACTGGTACACGGTTCAACCGGCGGCGTACGCGCCTCACACGCCCCACGCCCCCAACCCCTCCCGCCACACATCGCAGCCATCCGGCCACCACCCTCACGGGCCCGGGTGCGACACCGCTCATGCTCGCAATTCGCCCTGACAGCCCACCACTTCGCACCATGCGACGATTTCCGGCCGCGGGAAAGGGGGCGCAGCCCCGGCGCACGGAGTGGATCCCCTGGCCGCCGGATGCACGGCCGCGCATTCCAGGCCGCCGATGCGCCGCGGGTACCACCCTCGTTTGCGGCAGTTGGGAAGCAAGTTCGGTGCGGGGACGGCGCGTCCGATCCGGGCGGACCGGGTGGCGAGGGTCGCCGGCCCAGGGCGCGTACCGAGTGTCCGCGTCTCATCTTCGGTGAGAACAAAACCCGTTGGGATGCGTCTCGCGCGGTTGGCAGGATGCGGGTCATGCCGTACCTCACCCGCCCGGTGCTTACACCCGGCACCCTCTCCCGCACCGTCCAGCCCACCCTGCCCACCGGTGACGGCCTGCTCCTGCGCCCCTGGCGGGCCGAGGACGCTTCCGCGGTCCACGCCGCGTTCCAGGACCCGGTGATGCACCAGTGGCATGCCCGTGCCGCCGACTCCGTGGAGGAGGTCGGCGGCTGGATCGCGGAGTGGCGCGGGGCGTGGGCCCAGGAAAGGACCGCTCAATGGGCCGTGGTGGACGTCGGCACCGGCCTGTTGCTCGGCCGGGTGGCGCTGCGCGAGATCCAACTCGACGACGGGCAGGCCGAGATGGCGTACTGGACGACCCAGCAGGCGCGAGGGCGGGGTGTCGCGGCGCGTGCCGCGGTCGCCCTGTCCCACTGGGCTCTCGACGACGTCGGTTTCCACCGACTCGAGCTCCTGCATGCCGTCCGCAACGAGGCGTCCTGCCGGGTCGCGGACAAGGCGGGCTTCCTCCTGGAAGGCACCAAACGGAGTGCGGTGCTGCATCCGGACGGCTGGCACGACATGCATCTGCACGCGCGCGTGCGGGGCGACTGAGGGGCGGAGGGAGACGGACGGGAAGTGACTACGGGAGGGCACTTCCCGCGCCCGTCCCCGACGTACGCTTGCGCACCCCGCTACCCCGCCGACGTACGCCTGCGCACCGCCCGCCACGTCATGCCCAACCCCACCGTGCCCCCCAAGAACAACACGGTGAACCACTGGAAGTACCAGTGCCCGCCCGCCGGGTCGTACACCTCCGCCCTCGGCCACGCCAGGTTGACGGTCATCAGGAGGCCGTAGAGCAGGGCCAGGGCGTTGACCGGGATGCCCCAGCGTCCCAGGGAGAACAGGCGGGCGCCCTCCTCGTCGGTGCCCGATGAGCTGAACTCGCCCCGCACGCGCCGGAGCAGCAGGGGGCCCGTGACCATCGCGTACGCCAGGTACAGCATCACGATGCAGGTCGTGCCGATCGCCAGGAACGCCTCCGGTGAGGCGAAGTTGAGCAGGAGCAGGGCGGCGGCCAGGATGCCGACGACCAGGGCGGGGGCCGTGGGCATGCCCGTGCGGGGGTTCACGCGCGCGAGGCGGCCCGCGAAGGGCAGTTGGCCGTCGCGGGCCATGGAGAAGAGCATGCGGCAGGCCGCTGTCTGGATGGCGAGCGTGGCCACCGCGATCGCGACCACCACGTCGGCCAGCAGAGCCTTGCCGACACCGTCGCCCAGGCTGCTGGTCAGGACGTAGCTGAGACCGTCGACCGCAAGGCGCCCGTCGGTGAGGCTGGGCGCGGCGAGCAGGCCGCCCAGGACGATCAGGCCGCCGAGCGCGCCGGCCGCGCCGAGCGCCGTGAGGATCGTGCGGGGCGCGGTGCGGCGCGGGGACCGGGTCTCCTCGCTCATCTCGCCCGCGCTGTCGAAGCCGATCATCACGTACGCCGCCGTGAAGGAGCCCACCAGCAGTGCCCCGAACAGGCCGTTCTGCGCGGCGCCCGCGGTGTGGAAGGTGATGCCCGGCGTGCGCTCGGAGTGGGTCAGCAGCAGCACGACGATCAGGACGGCGCCGATGATCTCGGCGGTGACGCCGACCCGGTTGACCAGGGACAGGACCCGGTTGTCGAGGACGTTCACGACGGTCGTCAGGACCAGCAGGACCACGCCCAGGACCGCCGCGTTCGCCGCCCCGTCCGCCGAGGTCGGCGCCGGGTCGGTGCCGACCAGCTGGAAGCCGGACCAGATCGCCGGGAGCACCATCTGCAGGGCCAGCGCCGCCGCGGCGACCACGACGATCTGCCCGATCACCATGATCCAGCCGGCGAACCAGCCGAAGGTGAGGTTCGAGAGGCGGGAGGACCACTGGTAGATCGCGCCCGAGAGGGGGTAGCGAGCCGCCAGTTCCGCGAAGCAGGCCGCCACCAGCAGTTGTCCGACCAGCACCGCCGGCCAGGCCCAGAAGAAGACGGGGCCGCCGAACGCGTAGCCGAAGGCGAAGAACTGGAAGACGGTCGTCAGGACCGAGATGAAGGAGAACCCCGCAGCGAAGGACGCGTACCGCCCCAGGCTGCGGTGCAGCTCCTGGTGGTAGCCGAACTCCGCGAGGGACCGGTCGTCGGGGGAGGGGGAGGGGGAGGGGGAGTGCGGGGGATCGGGACGGACGTCGGAGGGGCTGGTCGTCGTCACGCGGCACCTGCCTTAGGCGGCGAATTCCTGTCGGGCGACAGAAATTAGGGAGGTGCTGTTTCCGGTGCATGACGGGGCCGTGTCCGGGCTGGGCCCAAGTCCTCACGCCCTTGCGGAGCCAGCCGCCCGGCGTCCGGTCAAGGGCTGCTCCGGCGGCATGCGACGGCGGCTCGACGCCGCCCTCGGCCTGGTGCACCATCCCGAGGTGACTGGGCGATGGTGGCGGGCCGTTCGGCACTGTCGGCGGACCCCGACCGGGAGGCCGTGACCCCGCTCCGGACCGACGAATGGGGGCGGCACCTGAGAAGGTGCCGCCCCCATTCACGGGCTAGGCCACAGACGAGGTCACAGACAAGGCCACGGGCGAGGCCACTGACGCAGACCCGGGACGTTCGCCTAAGCGGCGGGCGCCGCCCCCTCCTGCTCCGCCTCGATGCGCGCGTTCCAGTCCCGCTTCGAGGCCTGCCAGCCGTCCTCGTTGTGGCCGAGGCGCCAGTAGCCGGAGATGGACAGGTCCTCGCGCGGGATTCCGCGTTCGACCCGCAGCAGGTGGCGAAGCTGCTTCACGAAGTGCGCCTCGCCGTGCACGAACGCGCACAGGCGGCCCTCCGGGAACTCCAGTGCGCGGACGGCCTCCACCAGGGCCTCGCCGACCGGGCGGGAGCCGCGGTGCAGCCAGACGACCTCCACGTCGGAGTCGATCTTCTGCTCCTCCTCGGGCCCCGACACCTCGATGAAGGCGTGCGCGGGGGAGCCGTCGGGCAGCGACTCCAGGGAGCGGGCGATCGCGGGCAGCGCGCTCTCGTCGCCGGCGAGCAGATGCCAGTCGGCGTCGCGGTTCGGGGCGTAGGCGCCGCCCGGGCCCATGAAGCGCACGGTCTCGCCGGGCTGCACGCGCACCGCCCAGGGACCGGCAAGGCCCTCGTCGCCGTGGATCACGAAGTCAAGGCTGAGCTCGCGGTGCTCGGGGTCCCAGTGGCGCACGGTGTACGTGCGCGTCACGGGCCACTGCTCGCGCGGGAACTCCTCGCGGATCCGCTGGATGTCGAAGGGTTCGGGGTAGGTCGCGCCCTCGGCCGGGAACAGGATCTTGACGTAGTGGTCGGTGCAGGTGTCCGCCGCGAAGTCGGCGAGTCCGTCGCCGCCGAGCACCACGCGCTGCATGTGCGGGGTGAGGCGTTCGGTGCGGACGACCTGTGCGGAGTGGGGCTTCCGCGGCTTGCGTCCCGGTCCTTCTGCCATGGCGGCCTCCCAGTCCCTGTGCTTAGGCTTACCTAAGTTAGCATCAGCCCCCCTGGCGACGGCATGCCACTCGTGGAAAGCGAGGGCAATATTTACGCGCCGAGCGTCGTCACCAGCCGCTGCAATGATCCACCCAGTCCCCATCGCTGTGCCAGCTTCTCCAGCGCCGCGGGATCGCGCGGTGCGCGCGGAACCGCGGTCTCCACCTTCGGCAGCGGGACGTCACCGGCCACCCGCACGACCTTCGGTGCCACGGCCACATAGGGCCGCGACTCGTCCAGCCGCTTGCGCTGCGACGGCGTGAGCCTCGCCTTCGGGTCGTCGACCGCGGCCATGATCCCCGCCAGGTCGCCGAACTCGGCAAGGAGCTTGGCCGCCGTCTTCTCACCGATGCCCGGCACGCCCGGCAGACCGTCGCTCGGGTCGCCGCGCAGCAGGGCCAGATCCGCGTACCCACGGCCGTCGACGCCATACTTCTCGCGCAGCCACGCCTCGTCGGTGAGCTGGAGGGTGCCGACGCCCTTGAGGGGATACAGCACCCGCACCTGGCGCTCGTCGTCCACCAGCTGATACAGGTCGCGGTCGCCGGTGACGATGTCGACCGGGCCCGTCGCCCGCGCGGTGAACGTGCCGATCACGTCGTCCGCCTCGTACCCGGCGACCCCCACGCGCGCGATGCCGAGCGCGTCCAGGACCGCCTCGATGACCGGAACCTGCGGCGACAGCGTGTCCGGCACCTCCTCCTCGTCCGGGCCGCTCTCGCGCTCCTCGGCGACGCGGTGCGCCTTGTAGGAGGGGATGAGGTCGACCCGCCACTGGGGCCGCCAGTCGGCGTCCATGCAGGCCACGAGCGCGTCGGGGTGATGGTCCTTGACCAGGCGGTCGATGAATTCGAGGAGGCCGCGCACGGCGTTCACCGGCGTGCCGTCCGGGGCCTTCACCGACTCCGGCACGCCGAAGTAGGCACGGAAGTAGAGCGAGGCGGTGTCGAGGAGCATCAGTCGTCCGGTCACGCCTCGCATCATGCCGTACGGCACCGACAGCGGCCGTCGCCGCTTGACTCGTTCGGCGGTGTGAGCGTCCTGTGAACCGGCACACCGGTGTGTTTGGCCGGAAGGCTTATGGGCAGGCGCGGCCTCGGAGCGAGGCAGGTTGCATCTTCAACTGTTCGCGACCCTTCGTCTCCCACCCAGTGGTCAAGAGACAAGAGGTACGCGTGTCATCACGGCTTGAGGCAGAGCAGCTCTACAAGGTCTTCGGAAGACGGCCGCACGAGGCGGTCGAGAGGCTGCGCGAGGGCGCCGACCGGGAGGGACTGCGCGCGGAGGGCACCACCGCGGCGGTGATCGACGCCTCCTTCACCGTGGACCCCGGCCAGATCTTCGTCGTGATGGGCCTGTCCGGTTCCGGCAAGTCCACCCTGCTGCGCATGCTCAACGGCCTGTTGGAGCCGACCGCGGGCCATGTCCGCTTCGACGGCCAGGACCTCACCGCGCTCACCGACCGCGAACTGCGCGCCGTACGCGCCCAGAAGATCAGCATGGTCTTCCAGCACTTCGCGCTCTTCCCGCACCGCAGCGTCCTGGAGAACGCCGCCTACGGCCTCGCCGTCCAGGGCGTCCCCAAGGCCGAGCGCGTCGAGCGGGCCACCGAGGCCCTGGAGCTGTGCGGACTGGGGGGCTGGGAGAAGTCCTGGCCCGACGAGCTCTCGGGCGGCATGCAGCAGCGCGTCGGCCTGGCCCGCGCCCTCGCCACCGACGCCGACCTGCTCCTCATGGACGAGTCCTTCAGCGCGCTCGACCCGCTGATCCGCCGGGACATGCAGGACCAGCTCCTCAGCCTCCAGAAGACCCTGAAGAAGACCATCGTCTTCATCACCCACGACCTCAACGAGGCCATGCGGCTCGGCGACCGGATCGCCGTGATGCGCGACGGCCGGATCGTCCAGACCGGCAGCGCGGAGGACATCCTCGTGCGGCCCGCCGACGACTACGTCGCCTCCTTCACCAAGGACGTCGACCGCTCCCGTGTCCTGACCGCGTCCGCCGTCATGGACACCGACGTCAGCGGTGACGAGGCCGTCTGCGGTTGCACCGGCGACTGCGAGACCGCGACGCCCGACACGCCGTTCACCGAACTGTGCGCCATGAGCGCCCGCTCGACCCACCCGGTGGCCGTCCTCGACGACAAGCACCGGCTCGTCGGCGTGGTCCCGCAGGACCGCCTGGTCGGCTTCCTCGCCGACGCGGAGGTGGCCCATGCCTAGGATCCCGCTCGGCGACTGGGTCAACGACACCGTCGACTGGCTGCTCACCCACGTGTCCTGGCTCTTCGACTTCCTGAAGACCGTCTTCACCGGCACCTACGACGGCATCGACGCCGTTCTCCAGGCGCCCCAGCCCCTGCTGCTCGCGGGCATCTTCGCCGTGATCGCGTTCTGGCTGCGCGGCACCCTGGCCGGTGTCCTCACCTTCGCGGGATTCGCCTTCATCGCCTCCCTCGACCTGTGGGAGGACGCGATGACGACCCTCTCGCTGGTCCTCGTCGCCACCATCATCGCGCTGGTGATAGCCGTGCCCGTGGGCATCTGGGCGGCCAGCTCGAACCGGGTCAGCGGGTTCGTGCGCCCCGTGCTGGACTTCATGCAGACGCTGCCCGCGATGATCTATCTCATCCCGGCGATCCTGTTCTTCGGCACCGGCGCCTCCGCGGGCATCGTGGCCACCCTGATCTTCGCGCTCGCCCCCGGCGTCCGCATGACCGAGCTGGGCATCCGGCAGGTCGACAAGGAACTCGTGGAGGCGGCCGAGGCGTTCGGCACCACCCCGCGCGACACCCTCCTGCGCGTGCAGCTCCCGCTGGCGCTGCCCACCGTGATGGCCGGCGTCAACCAGGTCATCATGCTCGGCCTGTCCATGGCCGCGATCGCCGGCATGGTCGGCACCGGCGGCCTCGGCGGCGACGTCAACGAGGCCATCGGCCAGCTCAACGTGGGCCTCGGCTCCGAGGCCGGTGTCGCCATCGTGATCCTCGCGATCTACCTCGACCGCATGACCGGCGCGCTCGGCACCCAGGTCTCCCCGCTGGGCCGCCGCGCCGCCGCCAAGGCCCGCGCGAGCCAGGGGCTGCGGATCTGGTCCTACCGCCCCCGCCCCCAGGTCGCCGTGATCGGCGTCGTCGTCCTCGCCCTCGTCGCGGGCGGCATGGGGATCCTCGGCGGCACCTCGGGCGAGGCCACGGCCGTCTCCGGCGGCAAGGACGTCGGCCAGGGCAAGAAGATCAGCATCGGCTACGTCCCCTGGGACGACGGGGTCGCCTCCACCTTCCTGTGGAAGGAGATCCTGGAGGAACGCGGCTACCGGGTGGACGCCGAGCAGTTCGACGCGGGCCCCCTCTACACCTCCGTCGCCTCCGGCAACGCCGACTTCATGACCGGTGCCTGGCTGCCCACCACCCACGAGCAGTACTGGAAGAAGTACGGCAGCAAGCTCGACGACCTCGGCGCCTGGTACGACAGGACGTCCCTGGAGCTGACCGTCCCGTCGTACATGAAGGACGTCGACTCCCTGGCCGACCTCAAGGGCAAGGGCGCGCGGTTCGGCGGCAGGATCACCGGCATCGAGTCCAGCGCCGGTGAGACGGCCCTGCTCAAGAGCAAGGTCCTGAAGGCGTACGGCCTCGACAAGGAGTACGAGGTCGTCGACAGCTCTACGCCCGCGATGCTGGCCGAGCTGAAGCGGGCGTACGCCCAGAAGGCCCCGATCGTCGTCCCGCTCTGGTCGCCGCACTGGGCGTACAACGACTACGACCTGAAGAAGCTCAAGGACCCCAAGGGCGCCTGGGGCTCGGGCGACGGCATCCACACGGTGGCCCGCAAGGGCTTCGCCGAGGAGAACCCGGTCGTCGGCGGGTGGCTGAAGAACTTCAAGCTGGACGAGAAGCAGCTCACCGGCCTGGAGGCCGAGATCAACAAGGCGGGCAAGGGCAGGCAGCAGGACGCCGTGCGCACCTGGCTCAAGCAGCACCCGGGCCTGGTCGACAAGATGGCCCCCGTCAAGGACAGCGGCACTCCGGCCGAGGCGAAGCGGCCGGTGAACGTGGCCTGGTTCCCCTGGGACGAGGACATCGCCGTCACCTACCTGTGGAAGAACGTCCTGGAGAAGCGCGGCTACCGGCTGAACCTCAAGCAGATGGACGTCGGCCCGGTCTACACCGGCCTCGCCTCCGGCGACCTGGACCTCAACTTCGACGCCTGGCTGCCGTACGCCCAGAAGAACTACTGGGACAAGAGCAAGGACAGCCTCGCCGACCTCGGCACCTGGTACCGGCCGACGTCGCTGGAGGTCGCCGTGCCGTCGTACGTCAAGGGCGTGAAGACGTACGAGGACCTCAAGGGCAAGGCGGACCTGTTCGACGGGAAGATCATCGGCATCGAGCCGGGCACCGGCGAGATGAACCTCCTCAAGAACAAGGTCCTGCCGGGCTACGGCCTGGACAAGGAGTACGAGGTCGTCGACGGCTCCACGCCCGCGATGCTGGCCGAGCTCAAGCGCGCCTACGCCAGGAAACAGCCCGTCGCCGTTGTCCTGTGGTCCCCGCACTGGGCGTACAGCCAGTACGACCTGACCAAGCTCAAGGACGACAGGAAGCTCTTCGGGGAGGGCAACACGATCCGCACCATCGCCCACGAGGAGTTCCCGGAGAAGTACCCCCGGCTCACCAAGTGGATCAAGGGATTCCATATGAGTGAGGACGAGCTCGGTACCCTGGAGAGCGAGATCAACAAGTACGGCCAGGGGCACGAGGAGCAGGCGGTCGCCGCCTGGCTGAAGGAGCACCCGGAGATGGTCGGGCGGATGACCCCGTCCTGACCGCTCCGGGAGCACGGTAAGGATCCGGCCAACCACATAGAGCTACGTCATCGCCCGAACTCCGATGCCGACGAGGGGACTTGGGTGGCCCGCGACGGACGGGTGACCGAAACCCGGCCCCCTGGCTGTCTTCAGGGGGCCGGTGGGCTGGCGTGAATCGTGAGGTACGGTCGCACGCCGTACGACCTCGATGTGACGGCCGCGTGAAACGGTTTGCCGAACATGCGTAGGGTGCAGACAACTCATCAGGGGACGGGTCACGGGACCGACGGGCGGAGGAAGGAGCCGGAGCCATGGGCGACCACAAAGAACAGCCCCTCCGGGTCGGCGCGGCCGTGCGCCGCAGGCGCCGGGCCCTGGAGCTCACCCTCGCCGTCGTCGCCGAGCGCAGCGGCCTCTCGGTCCCCTTCCTGAGCCAGATCGAGAACGAACGCGCCCGCCCCAGCCGCAGCTCCCTGGAGAAGGTCGCCGACGCCCTGCGCACCACGGCCGTCGAACTCCTCGCCGCCGCCGACCCGGCGTGCAGCGTGGACGTCGTGCACGCCGAGGGCGCGGAGCCGGGCCTGGAACCCCGGATGCGCTCCCTGGTGCGCGGTCACCACCAGATGCACGCCCAGGAGTTCACCGGCGACCACGACGCCGGCCGTGAGTTCCAGTACCGCAACGACCAGTTGCTGTACGTCGCCGACGGCGCGGTGGACGTCGAGGCCGAGGGGCGCGCGTACCGGCTGGGCCGCGGCGACACCCTGTACCTCACCGGCGGGGTGCGGCACCGCTGGCGGGCGACCGTGGCGGACACCCGCGTGATCGTCGTCGCCGTGGCCGAACATGTCGAGGCGCTCCAGGACCGGCCCCGGCAGTGAGGGTCGTCTCCCTGGTCCCCTCGCTGACCGAGGCGATCGCCCGCTCCGCCCCCGGCGCCCTGGTCGGCGCCACCGACTGGTGCACCCACCCGGCCGACCTGGACGTCCCCCGGATCGGCGGCACCAAGAACCCGGCGCTCGACCGGATCCTCGCCCTCGCCCCCGACCTGGTGATCGCCAACGAGGAGGAGAACCGCGCCCCGGATCTCGAAGTCCTGCGCGAGGCGGGCCTGAAGGTCCTGGTCACCGAGGTGCGTGACGTCCCGCAGGCCTTCCGCGAGCTGGCCCGGGTCGTCGAGGCGTGCGGCGCCCTGCGGCCACGCTGGCTGGACGAGGCCGAGGAGGCCTGGTCGGCGCTCGAACCCCCCTCGCGCCGGGCCACGGCGGTCGTGCCGATCTGGCGGCGGCCGTGGATGGTGCTGGGCCGGGACACCTTCGCGGGTGACGTGCTCTCCCGTCTGGGGGTGGACCACGTGTACACCACCCACGCGGACCGCTATCCGCGCGTCCCCCTGGACGAGCTGCGGGCGGCGGCCCCGGACGTGGTCGTCCTCCCCGACGAGCCGTACCGCTTCACCCCCGACGACGGCCCGGAGGCCTTCCCCGGTCTGCCCTGCGCGCTCGTCAGCGGACG
The DNA here is from genome assembly GCF_029893805.1 of Streptomyces sp. SAI-135. Classification (NCBI taxonomy): domain Bacteria; kingdom Bacillati; phylum Actinomycetota; class Actinomycetes; order Kitasatosporales; family Streptomycetaceae; genus Streptomyces; species Streptomyces sp. SAI-135. Next base: position 1,992,344 of record NZ_JARXYP010000002.1, on the reverse strand, counting down.
GCACCTGACGTGGTACGGGCCGTCGCTGGCCGAAGCACCACGGGCACTGGGCGAGGCCCTGCGAGCAGCGCTCCGCTGACCAGCCCCCGCGCGGTGTGCACGGCGGCGGTGGTCCAGGCGGCGACGAGGACGACGTAGAGCCCCGTGGCGAGCCAGTCGTAGACGACGAGCCCCGTGTGCCGGGCCAGCGCCTCGGCGCCCGTGACGCAGGTGCCGACCGGGAAGGTGAAGGCCCACCAGGTCATCGCGAACCGCATCCCGTGCCGGCGGGCACGGACCACGTGCGCGGTGGCGAGTGCCAGCCAGAGCAGGGCGAACCCCGTCACGGGAACGCCGTACAGGACCGCGAGGACGCCCAGGCCCTCGCTGTAGGGGGCCGGGACGACACCGGGGGCCACGTCCGCGAACTTGCCGACCGCGGTGGTGGACTGGCCGAGCGGGCCGAGCACCAGGAAGAGGGTCGGGGTCAGGGCGAGGGGGAGCGGGCCGCCGGTGACGGTCCGGGCGAAGACCAGCGGCAGCATCAGCAGGGTGGCGAGAAGACTGAGCCCGAACAGCGCGACGCAGCCGAGGAGGAGGGTCTCGCGAGGCTGGCCCGCGGGGAGATACGGCACCAGGAGCGGTCCGAGGGCCGCCGACACCATGGGCGCGACCAGGGGGAGCAGCCACACCGGCGTGACCTGCCCCGGCTCGGCCTTCTGGTGTACGGCCATGAGGTACGGCACGGCGACGGCGGCCGCGAGCCCCACGGCCGTGCCCGCGGTGAACAGCACGGCGTCGAGCGCGACCGCGGCCGTCGTCCCGATCCAGTCCCGGCCGACGGTGAGGGCACCGCCGCCGACGGCCAGCAGGGCCATGGCGAGGCAGCCGTAGAAGGGGGCCGTGGCGGGGTCGAGGAGGTGGGCGCGGGCTTGGTCGGCGTGATGACGCCAGTGCAGGGCGCGGGCGCCGAGGAGGGCGAGCAGCAGGGCGAGGGACAGCAGCCAGACGGCGGCGCAGATCGTGCGCAGGCCGGGGAGGTGCACGGGGAGCGCGACGCCGGCGGTGGCGACGATCGCGGTGCCCATGACGCAGGCGTACCAGTTCGGCCCGAGGTGACGGACGGCGGTGACCATGGCTCCACGGTGCCGTCGGGGGAGGTCCGCGACCAGGGAGTACGGGTCTATGAGGGCATAAGCTGTCTTTATGAGCGGTGTGGAGGAGCACGGGGCGGCGGCGAGCGGAGGGCTGTCCCACCGGGTGCCGGATCTGGGAGCGCTGGAGCTGCTGCTGGCCGTGGCACGGCTGGGGAGCCTGGGCGGGGCGGCCCGCGAGCTGGGCATCACCCAGCCGGCGGCGAGCAGCCGGATCCGCTCGATGGAACGGCAGCTGGGGGTGGCCCTGGTCGACCGCTCGCCCCGCGGCTCCCGGCTCACGGACGCCGGGGCACTGGTGACCGACTGGGCGCGGCGGATCGTGGAGGCGGCGGAGGCCTTCGACGCCGGGGCGCAGGCGCTGCGGGTGCGCCGGGACTCCCGGCTGCGGGTGGCGGCGAGCATGACGATCGCGGAGTACCTGCTGCCGGGCTGGCTCCTCGCCCTGCGCGCGGGGCGCCCGGACACGGCGGTGTCGCTGCATGCCGGGAACTCGGCGACGGTCGCGGAGCGCCTGCTGTCCGACGAGGCCGACCTGGGCTTCGTCGAGGGCCTGACGGTCCCCTCGGGACTGGACTCGGTGGTGATAGCCCATGACCACCTGATCGTGGTGACCGCCCCGGGGCACGCCTGGGCCCGCCGCCGGCGCCCCCTGGAAGCCGCCGAACTGGCCGAGACCCCCCTGATCCTCCGCGAGAAGGGCTCCGGCACCCGCCAGGTCCTGGACGCGGCCCTCGGCGGCCTGGCCCGCCCTTTGATCGAACTCTCCTCCACCACGGCGGTGAAGGCGGCGGCGGTCGGCGGCGCGGGCCCGGCCGTGCTGAGCGAGCTCGCGGTGGGCGAGGAACTGTCGATGCGGCGGCTGGTGCGCGTACCGGTGGACGGGGTGTCCCTGGCCCGCGACCTGCGAGCGGTCTGGCCCACGGGCCACCGCCCGGTGGGACCGGCGAGGGACCTGCTGTCACTGACGCGCGCTTAGCAGCGGACGGCGGCGACCAGCTCCGCGCTCAGGTGCGGGCGGCGGCGGCCGGCTCATGCTTCACCCGCGTCCAGGTGTGGGCGGCGGCGGCCGGTTCATGCTTGGCCCGCGTCCAGGTGTGGGCGGCGGCGGCCGGTTCATGCTTGGCCCGCGTCCAGGTGTGGGCGGCGGCGGCCGGTTCATGCTTGGCCCGCGTCCAGGTGTGGGCGGCGGCTGGCTCATGCTTGGCCCGCGCTCAGGTGTGGACGGCGGCGGCTGGCTCATGCTTGGCCCGCGCTCAGGTGTGGACGGCGGCGGCTGGCTCATGCTTGGCCCGCGCTCAGGTGTGGACGGCGGCGGCCGGTTCACGCTTGGCCCGCGCTCAGGCGTGGACGGCGGCTGGCTCATGCTTGGCCCGCGCCCAGGTGCGGGCGGCGGCGGCCGGTTCATGCTTGGCCCGCGCTCAGGTGCGGGCGGCGGCGGCCGGCTCACGCATCACCCGCGCCTAGGCGTGGACAGCCGCGGCCACCAGCCCCCGCATCACCCGCAGGTCCTCGCCCATCTCCGGATGCCACTGCACGCCCAGCACCCAGGGCGGACCGGGGAGTTCGACGGCCTCGATCGTGCCGTCCGGTGCGTGGGCGGAGGGCAGGAGGCCCTGGCCCAGGCGGTCCACCGCCTGGTGGTGGTAGGTCGGTACGGAGGTCTCCTCCGGGGCCAGGTCGCCGTAGAGCGTGCCTGGTACCGGCTTGACCGCGTGGCGGCCGAAGACCCCGGGGGTCACCGCGTGGCCGTCGATGTGCTGGGTGAGGGTGCCGCCCAGGGCCACGTTCAGGAGCTGCATGCCCCGGCAGATGCCCAGCAGGGGGGTGCCTGAGGCCAAGGCCGCCCGGATCAGGGCCAGTTCCCAGGTGTCGCGGGCGCGGGCGGGTGGACCCGTGCGCGGGTCGGGGGCGGCGCCGTAGTGGACCGGCTCCACGTCCGGGCCGCCCGCGATCACCAGGCCGTCCAGGCGGGCCACCGCCGCCGCCGCGTGCTCCGGCGCGTCCGGCGGGAGCATCGCGGCCAGGCCGCCCGCCCGCTGCACCAGCCGCGGGTAGCCCACCGGCAGCAGCGCCGCCTCCAGCTCCCAGACGCCCCAGCGCGCCCCGGCCTCCAGATAGGTGCTGACACCGATCAGCGGTCGTACGGTCGTCACTCGGCCCTCCCTGCCCTGTAATGGCCCACGGTCATACCTTTGCGGTTCGGGGCCCGGGAGGCAAGGTCACGCCAGGAAGCCGCGCAGCAGCGCCGCCGTCCCCGCGCAGTGCTCCCGCATCATCTCCCGCGCCCCGTCGGCGTCCCCGTCCAGCACCGCCTCGACCAGCGCCGCGTGCTGGCGCTGCGAGTGCTCCAGGTTGCGGACCAGCAGCGGGATGCAGTCCAGCAGGTCGTTCACCGAGGCCCGCACCGCCGCGTACTGCGCGGTCAGCGTGGGGGAGCCGCACAGTTCCGCGAGGGTCAGGTGCAGCAGCGTGTCCAGCCGCCGGTAGTCCGCCAGCGGAGCCTCCTGCGTGGCCGCCAGCGCCTCCCGCAACCGCCGGGCCTGCTCGTCGGTGAGGCCGTGCGCCGCGCACAGACCCGCCGCACCCACCTCCAGCACCTCCCGGAACCGCAGCACGTCCTCGATGTCCACCTCGGCGGTCCGCCGCCGCAGCTCCTCCTCGCCGACCGCGCTGTGGGTACGGGGCAGCACGAACGTGCCCCCGTAGCGCCCCCGCCGCGACTCCACCAGCCCCTGGTCCTGGAGCACCTTCAGCACCTCGCGCAGCGTCACCCGGCTGATCCCGAGCCGCTCCGCGAGCTCCCGCTCGGCCGGCAGCCGCTCACCCCCCGGCACCAGCCCGAGCCGCACCACCTGGAGGATCTGCTCCAGCGCCTCCTCGAAGCCGTTGCCCGCCCTGACCGGCCGCAGCACCGGCGTCAACCGGTCGTCCGGGCCGCCGTCAGCGTCCACCGACATATGGCCGAGCCCCCTTCCCAAGCAATGGTTCAGAGCAATACCTTATGGCTCCCGGCCCGGTCGGAAAAACGCGCAGCAGCCGAAGGAGCTCTCCCGTGGCAGACCGCACACCCCCGCTCAGTGTCGAGGAGCTGCACGCCCTCGTCGCGAGCGGTGAGATCGACACTGTCGTCCTGGCCTTCCCCGACATGCAAGGGCGGCTCCAGGGCAAGAGGTTCGCCGCCCGCTTCTTCCTCGACGAGGTACTCCACCACGGCACCGAGGGCTGCAACTACCTCCTCGCCGTCGACACCGAGATGAACACCGTCGACGGCTACGCGATGTCCTCCTGGGACCGCGGCTACGGCGACTTCGCCATGCACCCCGACCTCGGCACCCTGCGTCGCGTCCCCTGGAACGCCGGTACGGCCATGCTGATCGCCGACCTCGCCTGGGAGGACGGCTCGCCGGTCGTCGCCGCGCCCCGCCAGATCCTGCGCCGCCAGCTGGAGCGGCTCGCCGAACTCGGGTACACCGCCCAGGTCGGCACCGAGCTGGAGTTCATCGTCTTCAAGGACACCTACGAACAGGCCTGGGACGCGAACTACCGGGGGCTCACCCCGGCGAACCAGTACAACATCGACTACTCGGTGCTCGGCACCGGCCGCATCGAGCCCCTGCTGCGCCGCATCCGCAACGAGATGGCCGCCGCCGGACTCACCGTCGAGTCCGCCAAGGGCGAGTGCAACCCCGGCCAGCACGAGATCGCCTTCCGCTACGACGAGGCCCTGACCACCTGCGACCAGCACGCCGTCTACAAGACCGGCGCCAAGGAGATCGCCGCCCAGGAGGGCATGTCGCTCACCTTCATGGCCAAGTACAACGAGCGCGAGGGCAACTCCTGCCACATCCACCTCTCGCTCGCCGACGCCGCCGGCAACAACGCCATGGCGGGCCCGGACGGCATGTCCGACGTGATGCGGTACTTCCTCGCCGGACAGCTCGCGGCCCTGCGGGACTTCTCGCTCCTCTACGCCCCCAACATCAACTCCTACAAGCGGTTCCAGCCCGGCTCCTTCGCCCCCACGGCCGTCGCCTGGGGCCACGACAACCGCACCTGCGCCCTGCGGGTCGTCGGCCACGGCCGCTCCCTGCGCTTCGAGAACCGGCTGCCCGGCGGTGACGTCAACCCGCACCTCGCGGTCGCCGGACTGGTCGCGGCCGGGCTGTACGGCATCGAGCAGAAACTGGAGCTGCCCGAGGTCTGCACCGGCAACGCCTACACCGCCGAGTACGCCCACGTCCCCACCACCCTGCGCGAGGCCGCCGAGCTCTGGGAGAACAGCCCGATCGCCCGAGCCGCCTTCGGCGACGAGGTCGTCGCGCACTACCGCAACATGGCCCGCGTCGAACTGGAAGCCTTCGACGCGGCGGTCACCGACTGGGAGCTGCGCCGCTCCTTCGAACGTCTGTGAAGTCGACGCCCGTGAGAGGTACTTCGTTGTCGTACGAGCATGAGCTGACCGTCCTCAACCCGGCCACCGAGGAGGTCGTCGCCACCGTCCCCGCCGCCGGCGCGGCCGACGTGGACACCGCGGTCGCCCGCGCGGCGAAGGCACAGGCCCGCTGGGCCGCCCTCGCCCCCGCCGACCGGGCCCGCCTCCTGCGCCGCTTCGCCGACGTCGTCGACGCACACGTGGAGGAACTGGCCCTGCTGGAGGTCCGGGAAGCCGGTCACCTCCTCGGCAACGCCCGCTGGGAGGCCGGCAACGTCCGTGACCTGCTCGCCTACGCGGCGGGCGGCGTGGAACGGCTCAACGGCCGCCAGATCCCGGTCCCCGGCGGGCTCGACGTCACGATCCTCGAACCGCTCGGCGTCGTCGGGGTCATCGCGCCCTGGAACTTCCCGATGCCGATCGCCGCCTGGGGCACGGCACCCGCGCTCGCCGCGGGCAACGCGGTGATCCTCAAGCCCGCCGAGACCACCCCGCTCACCGCCCTGCGCCTCGCCGAACTCGCCCTGGAGGCGGGACTGCCGGAGGGCCTCTTCCAGGTGCTGCCGGGACACGGTCCGGTCGCCGGGACCGCCCTCGTCGAGCACCCCGGCGTCGCGAAGATCGTGTTCACCGGCTCCACCCGCACCGGCCGCGACGTCATGGAACGCTGCGCCCGCCAGGTCAAGCCGGTCACCCTCGAACTCGGCGGCAAGAGCCCCAACATCGTCTTCGCGGACGCCGACCTCGCCCGGGCCGTCGACCCCTTCTCCTTCCTCGACAACTCCGGCCAGGACTGCTGCGCCCGCACCCGGATCCTGGTCCAGGAGACGGTCTACGACGAGGTCCGGGAACTGCTCGCCGACGCCGTGGCGTCCGTCGTGGTGGGCGACCCGGCCGACGAGAAGACCCAGATGGGGCCGCTGATCTCCCGTCAGCAACTGGACCGCGTCCGGCAGTTGGTGCCTGCGGACGCCCCCGGCCTGCGCGGCGGCGCACCCGACGGGCCCGGCTTCTGGTTCGCGCCGACCGTCCTCACCGGCGAGGCGCCCGACTCCGAGGCCGCCCGCGAGGAGATCTTCGGCCCGGTCGCCGTCCTGCTGCCCTTCACGGACGAGGAGGACGCGATCCGGCTCGCCAACGACACCCCCTACGGCCTCTCCGGCTCCCTCTGGACCCGCGACATCGGCCGCGCCCTGCGCCTGTCCCGGGCCGTCAAGGCGGGCAACCTGTCCGTCAACTCCCACTCCAGCGTCCGCTACTGGACCCCCTTCGGCGGCTACAAGCAGTCCGGACTCGGCCGGGAACTCGGCCCGGACGCCCTGACCGCCTTCACCGAGACCAAGAACGTCTTCATCAGCACGGAAGGCCCCGCCCAGTGACCTCTGCGACCCCTGCGACCCCTGCGGCCTCTTCGACCTCTGCGACCGATCAGATCGTGTGCCGCCGCCTCGTCGGCCGTACGGCCGTCATCACCGGAGCCGGCAGCGGCATCGGCCTCGCCACCGCCCGCCGACTCGCCTCCGAGGGCGCGAACGTCGTCTGCGCCGACGTCGACGAGGCCCGCGGCAAGGCCGCCGCCGAGGAGGTGGGCGGCATCTTCGTGAAGGTCGACGTCACCGACCCGGAGCAGGTCGAGGCCCTGTTCGAAACGGCTTACGACACCTACGGCAGCGTCGACGTCGCCTTCAACAACGCGGGCATCTCCCCGCCCGACGACGACTCCATCCTGGAGACCGGCCTCGAAGCCTGGAAGCGGGTCCAGGAGGTCAACCTGACCTCCGTCTACCTGTGCTGCAAGGCGGCCATCCCCTACATGCGGCGGCAGGGCAAGGGGTCCATCATCAACACCGCGTCCTTTGTGGCCAGGATGGGAGCGGCCACGTCCCAGATCTCGTACACCGCCTCCAAGGGCGGGGTGCTCGCCATGTCCCGTGAACTGGGCGTGCAGTTCGCACGGGAGGGCATCCGCGTCAACGCCCTGTGCCCCGGGCCGGTCAACACCCCGCTGCTCCAGGAGCTGTTCGCCAAGGACCCGGAGCGGGCCGCCCGCCGCCTGGTGCACATTCCGGTCGGCCGGTTCGCCGAGGCGGAGGAGATCGCCGCCGCCGTCGCCTTCCTGGCCAGCGACGACTCCTCCTTCGTCAACGCCAGCGACTTCCTGGTCGACGGCGGCATCTCGGGGGCCTACGTCACACCGCTGTAGGAATCTTCCCCACCGGTGACGGGACCGTTCGGACGGGGCTCAGAGGAAGGTGTGGCCTTCCCCGCGGTACGTCGGGACGGTCGCCGTCACCGTGTCCCCCTCGATCAGGTGCAGCGTCTCGAACCGCTCGCACAGCTCACCGGCCTTGGCGTGCCGGAACCACACCCTGTCGCCGAGCAGCAGGTCGTCGGCGGGGGCGCCGAGCAGCGGGGTCTGCACCTCGCCGGGCCCCTCCTGCGGGTCGTACCTCAGCCCCTCCGGCAGATACGGCACCGGCAGCCGGTCGGGACCGGCCGCGCCGGAGGCCGGGTAGCCGCCGCCGAGGACGGTCACCACTCCGACGCCCGGCCTGCGCACCACGGGCTGGGCGAACAGGGCGGCCGGACGCCCGCTGAAGGACGTGTAGTTGTCGAACAGCCGCGGTACATAGAGCCCCGAACCCGCGCCGATCTCCGTGACGGCGTCCTCCGCGGCGGTGTGCTGCACACTGCCCGTGCCGCCGCCGTTGACGAACCGGAGGTCCGGTACGACGGCCCGCACCGCACGCACCACGGCGGCGCGGCGCTCGGCCAGTTCCCGGCGGGCGGTGGCCTGCATCAGCCGGACCGCCCGGGACCGCAGCGGCCGTCCGGCGACCGAGTCCCCGACCCCGGCGATGTGCCCCTCGTAGGCCATGATCCCCACAACCTCGAAGCCGGGCCTGCGGGACACGGCCCGCGCCATGTCGGCCACCTGCGCGGGGGAGTGCAGCGGCGAACGCCGGGCCCCGACCCGCACCTTGCCGCCGAGCAGCTTCAGCGAGGTGTCCAACTCCAGGCAGACCCGGATCACTTCGGTGCCGCCCGCGCGGGAGGCGTCGATGAAGGCGAGCTGCGCGGGGTCGTCGACCATCACGGTCACGGCGGCCGCGAGCTTGGGGTCGGCGGCGAGTTCGGCGTACCCGGCACGGTCGGCGGAGGGGTAGGCCAGCAGAATGTCGTCGAAGCCGCTCCTCGCCAGCCACAGGGACTCGGCGAGGGTGAAGGACATGATGCCCGCGAAGCCGTCCTTCGCCAGGACGCGTTCCAGCAGCGCCCGGCACCGCACGGACTTGCTGGCGACGCGGACGGGTTTGCCCGCCGCACGGCGGACGAGATCGTCCGCGTTGGCGTCGAAGGCGTCCAGGTCCACGATCGCGAGGGGGGCGTCGAGATGGGCGGTGGCCCGGTCGTAACGGGCCCGGTCGGCGGAGCGCGCAGTCATGAACGAAGCCTGCCAGACAGGATTACCGCAGGGTAGGGGGACGTTCCGGGCAGATGCCCCCGGCCTGGTGGACTGGTTCCCGGTCGACCCGCAACAACCCGTAGAGTGACGCGCACGCACGCAGGGCCGTACACCCCCCGTCGCCGCCGCGCCGGGATGGCGGCTCTTCCGTGCGGGTATGCGTGCCCGGACGGCCGTCTTCCACACCGACGACCGCGACGAGGGCCCGCGCACGACCGAGCGGCCCGGACATGAGGAAACGGGGGGTGCATGAGCACGGAAGCACGCCGCGCCTCCATTCCTCCACGCCCGACGACCCCACCGAGGCCGGCCCAGCCGCCGACGGCGGGCGAGGAGCCGGGCGAGCGGATGAACGACGACTCCGACTGGCAGGCCTTCGGCGAACGCAGTGGACGGGGCGGTGGCTCCGCAGCAGCGGCCCGGCCGACGTTCGGCGGGTTCGACTGGCAGGAACCGGAGGAGACCGACAGCCGCGTCCCGGACGGGCCGGGGGGCCGTGCGCCCGGTGACATGAGCACGGGGCGGGAGTCCGGCCTGCCGGGCGGCGGGGAACGGTCCCAGCGGCCGGCCGCCGTGGGCCGGCCGCCGATACGCACGACGAACGGCACCGATCCGGGCGAGCGGGACGGCTCCGTCCCCCAGCAGCCCCGGAGCCCGGGAGCCCCGCGCCCCGGCAGCATCCCGCCCCCGCCCCCGGCCTCGGCCCGCTTCCCCGACGCCCCACCTGCCCCCGGCGACACGGACCCGGCCGGCTCCGCGCCGGGTGACCGGACCCCTCGTCCAGGCCCGAGAGCATCCGTCCCCTCGCCCAGGCCCGAGACCGACACGCCCCCGCCGCCGGCGGGCCCACGCAGACCCGCCCCCGGCCCGATGCCGCCCGCCACGAGCACCGCCGGCGCGCCTGCGTCGCCCTCCGCGAACCCACCTACGGCCGCCCCCGGCCCGATGCCGCCCGCCGAAGACGCCCCGGCCCGCCCGGCGGCCTCCGGTGGTGCGTCCGTGCCGCCCAGGCCGAGGTCGCAGCCCGCCGTGCCCCCCGCCGTGCCCCCGCGTCGCACCGGCGCCCCCGCCGAGACCGCCTCGGAGACGACCTTCCGGATGCGGCCCGTTCCGACGGCCGGGGACGGTCGTACGGGGGCGGAGTCCGGCACCGCCGTACCCCCCAGGCCCGACGGCCGCCCCGTGTTCCCGCCGCGCCCTTCGCGGGAGGCGCCGGGCTCCGTCGGTACGGGGACGCCTCCGCCGCCCGCCACGCCGCCCAGGACCGCCGCCGCTCCCCTCGCACCCGACCCCGCCCTCTCCTGGAGCGCCACCCTGCCCCCGCAAGCCGGAACTCCCGGCAACGGGCGGCCTGTTGTGTCGTTCGCGGAACCCGAGGTCGGTTACCGGGAGCGGTCGTGGGGGGTGCGCATCCCTCCCCGCGTCGCCGCCGTGGCCGCATGCGTCGTGCTCGGACTCGGGCTCATCGGCGGCGCGGTGACCGGGAGTTGGCTGATCGGGGACTCCGGGGACGAGAACGGCGGCGACACCTTCGCCCAGGCCCGCGAGCTGTGGCACAGCGTGCCCGTCGACCGGTTGTTCCCGCCCACCGTGGACGGCCAGGGCGCCGGGCCCGGCGGTGCCGACCGTATCTGGACGCGGATCGCCGTCGCCCCGGACAGCGGCTGCCAGAACGCCTTCGACCCCCTGCTGCGCAAGGCACTCGCCCCCGTCGGCTGCGAACGCCTCCTGCGCGCCACCTACACGGACGCCACCCAGAGCTACGTCACCACCGTCGGCCTCCTGTTCACCGAGGCCGACGCCAGCGCCATGCGCGAGCTCGACACCCGCTTCACCCGGGAGGGCCTCGACACCCGCACCGACCTGATGCCCCTCCCGTACGCCGCGAAGAACACCCTCGCGGCAGGGTTCGGTGCCGGGCAGCGGGCCTCCTGGACGATCTCCGTCCTCACCGACGCCCCCGTGGTCGCCTACGCCGTCTCCGGCTGGGCGGACGGCCGTACCGTCGACACCCCCGAGCCCGCCGAGGAGGCCATGGAGTCCGGCGACACCACCCCCGCCGCCCAGGCCGGCCTCGGCAACGAGGCACAGGGCCTGGCCGACCGTGTCGAACGCACCCTGCGCAAGACCGTCACCACGCCCCCGGAGCAGCCCTCATGAGCCTCACCACCCGCAGGGCTGGCCTCCTGAGCGTCCTCCTCGCCGCCTCCGTCGCCCTCGTCCCGCCCACCGCCGCCCACGCCGACGGCATCCGCGCCAAGCAGTGGGCCCTGGACGCCATGCACACCCAGCAGGCCTGGCAGACCACCAAGGGCGCCGGCGTCACCGTCGCCGTCCTGGACACCGGCGTCGAGAACGACCACCCCGACCTCGTCGGCAACGTCCTCACCGGCAAGGACATGATCGGCTTCGGCGCCACCCGCGGCGACCGCTCCTGGGCCCGGCACGGCACCGCCATGGCCGGCATCATCGCCGGTCACGGACATGGCGTCGGCAACGGCGACGGGGTCATGGGCATCGCCCCCGAGGCCAAGATCATGCCGGTCCGCGTGATCCTGGAGGACGGCGACCCGGCCCGCGCCAAGGCCCGCAACACCCGCGGCAACGCCCTCGCCGAGGGCATCCGCTGGGCCGCCGACCACGGCGCCGACGTCATCAACCTCTCCCTCGGCGACGACTCCGCCTCCGCGCACCCCGAGGCCGGCGAGGACGACGCCGTGCAGTACGCGCTCAAGAAGGGCGCCGTCGTCGTCGCCTCGGCGGGCAACGGCGGCGAGAAGGGCGACCACATCTCCTACCCGGCCGCCTACCCGGGCGTCATCGCCGCCACCGCCGTGGACAAGTTCGGCACCCGCGCCTCCTTCTCCACCCGCCGCTGGTACGCCACGGTCGCCGCCCCCGGTGACGACGTGGTCATCGCCGACCCCGACCACAAGTACTACGAGGGGTGGGGCACCAGCGCCGCCTCCGCGTTCGTCTCGGGCGCGGCCGCCCTGGTCAAGGCCGCCCACCCCGAGCTGACGCCCGCGCAGATCAAGCGCCTCCTGGAGGACACGGCCCGCAACGCCCCCGCGGGCGGCCGCGACGACTCCCGCGGCTTCGGCTTCGTCGACCCCGCGGCGGCGCTCAAGGCGGCGGACCGTCTGCGGCCGCAGGGCCTCGAGCCGGCCTCCTACGGCGAGAAGTACTTCGGGTCGGGCCCGGACACCGCCGAGTCGCAGGACGACACGGCCAGTTGGGCGGCCCCGCTGGCGGGCGGCCTGGGGGTGGCCCTGCTGGTCGCCGCGGTGGTCCTGTGGCGCGGCCGCCGGGGCCCGCGCGGGTCCGGGTCCTACGAAGGCTTCTGAGGCGGGACCGAGGTCTCAGCGGGCCGCCGTGGCGTTCGCCGACGCCGACGCGTCCTCCACCGCCGGCTCCGCACCCGTGAACACGGACACCGCCGCCTTCGCCGCCGCCTCCACCAGTGAAATGCCCTCCGCCTGCGTGGAGTTGCCGTTCGACAGTACGGCCACCAGGTACGCGTGCCCGTCCACCGTCACCCGCCCGATGCTGTTGACGTCCCACAGCCCGGTCGTGCTGCGCGGCAGCCACCCGTTCTTCAGCGCCCAGCCGGACCCGTCGGCCGCGGCCGAGACCCCCCACCGCTGATCGGCCGCGATCCGCCCCATCAGGCCCCGGAGGTAGGCGCGCGAGGACTCGCTCAGCTCCGAGTCGTCCCCGAACACCTGCTGGAGCAGGGTCAGCTGGTCGGCGGCCGTGGTCCGGGTCAGCCCCCACAGTGCCCCGTCGCCGCCCTCGGTGCCGGTCAGCCCGAACCGCTCGTTGGCCGCGTCCAGCCCCGAGGCCCTGCCGATGGCGTCCCACAGCGCGGACGCCGCGGTGTTGTCGCTGTTCTCGATCATCGTCGTGGCGTAGGCCTTCTCCTGCGCGCTCAGCCGCGTCCCCGCCTGCTGGTGCCGGAGCAGCAGCGCCGCCAGGATGTCGACCTTCACGATGCTCGCGGTGTCGAAGGCGCCCTCGCCGTGGACCGCGCTGTCGCCCGACTCCGGGTCGAGCACCGCCACCGAGACCTGCTGCTCGCCCGTCACCTCCACCGACCCCATGGCGTCGGCCAGCCGCTCGTCGTAGTCCACCACCGGCTCCGCCACGGCCGCCTCCTGAGTCGTGGTCGCCGGCGAGGACGAGACCGACGGCGTCGCCGCCGACGATACGGCGCTCCCGCCGGTGTGCGCCTGCGCCTTCACGTACACGGTCCCGCCGGCCGTGGCGCCGACGACGGCGAAGGCGGCGAGCGCGGTGTACAGCAACGGCCGTCGAGGGGACCTGCGGGCACGGCGCCCGGCGGCTCTGGAGGACTCCATGGCGCCGATGCTCGGGCCGCCGACTGTGCGGGCCGTTAGCCGGAGGTTAGAGCTGTGTCAGCGAACTCTGAGAAACCCGTGAAAGCCGTCACGGGCGGGTTTCCGGGCCCGCACAACCGCAGCAGCAAGCCCCCGATAGGGTCGGTGACCGTGGCGAACAAGAACATTCCCGACCCCGGCTTCTCCGACGACGACGGCTCCGCCGATCCCGGGCTGAGCGCGGCGCTCGCGGCCTGGGCCGAGGACCGTGCCGCCGTCGGCCCCGTCCTCGCGGCCCTCAAGGGCGCCCGGCTGCTCGTCCCCGTGGTGGCCGTGCTCGGCGAGGTCGAGGAGGACGAGAACGGGCTGCGCCGCGAGAAGACCAGCGACATGGCCGTGCCGACGCTGAAGGCCGGATCCCGCACCGCCCTGCCGGCCTTCACCTCCACCGACTCGCTGGCCCGCTGGGACCCCGCGGCCCGCCCCGTCGCCGTACCCCTGCACCAGGCGCTCCAGGCCGCCGCGCACGAGAAGGCCGACACGGTCGTACTGGACCTGGCGGGTCCGGTGCCCTTCGAGCTGACCGGCCAGGCGCTGCTGGCCCTCGCCGAGGGCCGGGTGAGTGCCGACCCGCTGACCGACCCGGCCGTGATCGGGGCCGTGCGGGAGGCCGTGGCCGCCGAGCCCGGGGTTCTCCGCGCCCACCTGGGGCCCGGACAGGCCGACGGCACGCTGGCTCTCGTACTGGAGCCGTCCGCGACGCCCGCGGAGGCCGCGCGGGCGGTCGCCGAGCGCCTGGCCGCCGACGAGACACTGAGGGCTCGCCTGGTGCGCGGCCTCGACCTGGCAGTCCTGCCAGCCGGGGCCACGCCCCCTGGCGAGCCCTTGTACGTACGGGGGTGAACTAGCCGTAGACCGGCCCGGTGTACTTCTCACCGGGGCCCTGGCCCGGCTCGTCCGGGACCAGGGACGCCTCGCGGAAGGCCAGCTGGAGGGACTTCAGGCCGTCCCGGAGCGGGGCCGCGTGGAAGGAGCTGATCTCCGTCGCGCTCCCGTCGAGCAGACCGGCGAGGGCGTGGATCAGCTTGCGGGCCTCGTCCAGGTCCTTGTACTTGTCCCCCTCCTCGGTCAGACCGAGCTTCACGGCGGCGGCGCTCATCAGGTTGACCGCGACCGTCACGATCACCTCGACGGCGGGGACCTCGGCGATGTCGCGGGTCATCTCGTCGAAGTCGGGCGAGCCGGGGGCGCCGGCGGACGGGGGAGGGGTGTCACTCATGCCCCACACGATAGGGCCCGGTGCCCGCCGGTTCGCACCACCCCCTCGATGCTGCTAACCTTGTGTGACGACCGGCCGGACACGCATGTGTGACATTGTGACCGGCCCACAAGTGGAGGCTCCGATCTCCCACCCGACCGCCCCCTGGGACGGCGGGTCACCCCGGTCAGGCGGCCACCATCGTTCCGTACGGACGATGGAGTCGCCCGAAAGCGCGCCCCGCGTCATCGCGGCGGTGCTCCGGCAGTGTTTGGAGCCCCGTCTGTGATCGTCCGGGGCATTTTTTGTGCTTCGGCGCGGTTAGGTCTTAACGAAAAGACATACGCGGCTGTCCGCCAGACCGCCGTGTGGTGCTAACCGAGGAGGATCCATCAGCGCCGAGCCCCGCATCAACGACCGGATTCGCGTTCCCGAGGTGCGACTTGTCGGTCCCAGTGGCGAGCAGGTGGGCATCGTCCCGCTGGCCAAGGCACTGGAGCTTGCGCAGGAGTACGACCTGGACCTGGTCGAGGTCGCGGCGAACGCCCGTCCGCCCGTGTGCAAGCTCATGGACTACGGGAAGTTCAAGTACGAGTCGGCCATGAAGGCCCGTGAGGCGCGCAAGAACCAGGCGCACACGGTCATCAAGGAGATGAAGCTCCGGCCGAAGATCGACCCGCACGACTATGACACCAAGAAGGGTCACGTCGTCCGGTTCCTCAAGCAGGGCGACAAGGTCAAGATCACGATCATGTTCCGTGGTCGCGAGCAGTCCCGGCCGGAACTCGGCTACCGACTGCTGCAGCGTCTCGCGGAGGACGTCCAGGACCTCGGCTTCGTGGAGTCGAATCCGAAGCAGGACGGCCGAAACATGATCATGGTTCTCGGTCCGCACAAGAAGAAGACCGAGGCGATGGCCGAGGCCCGCCAGGCGCAGGAAGCCCGCAAGGCAGACGCGAAGGCCAACCCCGGCAAGTCGCAGAACGCCGCGGAGTCCGACGAGGCCGGGACCGAGTCCGAGGCCGAGGCCCCGGCAGAGGCTTCCGCCGAGGCGTGACCCCCGGGGACGCGAGTCCCCAGGACACAACCGATACAAGAGCGACGCTCACAGTGCCCGGTTTCAGGACCGGGCACCGGAGCGCCACCGACGAGGAGAGAACGGCGCTATGCCGAAGAACAAGTCGCACAGCGGTGCCAGCAAGCGCTTCAAGATCACCGGCTCCGGCAAGGTGCTCCGCGAGCGCGCCGGCAAGCGCCACCTGCTCGAGCACAAGTCGTCCCGTGTGACGCGTCGCCTCACCGGCAACGCCGAGATGGCCCCGGGCGACGCCGCGAAGATCAAGAAGCTTCTCGGCAAGTGACGTACGCGGCGCTCCGCCTGAGCGCCGTACGTCTGGACCGGGACCCCATCGATACCGGGCCGTGTGAGTCCAACCACGGCCCCGCTACAAGGAGTTAAAAAGTGGCACGCGTCAAGCGGGCAGTCAACGCCCACAAGAAGCGCCGGGCGATCCTCGAGGCGGCCTCCGGCTACCGCGGTCAGCGTTCGCGCCTGTACCGCAAGGCCAAGGAGCAGGTCACCCACTCGCTGGTCTACAACTACAACGACCGCAAGAAGCGCAAGGGTGACTTCCGCCAGCTGTGGATCCAGCGCATCAACGCCGCTGCCCGCGCCAACGGCATCACGTACAACCGCTTCATCCAGGGTCTGAAGGCCGCGAACATCGAGGTCGACCGCAAGATCCTGGCCGAGCTGGCCGTCAACGACGCCACCGCGTTCGCCGCGCTGGTCGAGGTGGCGCAGAAGGCCCTGCCGGCCGACGTCAACGCCCCCAAGGCGGCCTGACGCCGCACCGGGCCTAGGCCGACGTGACTGAGCGGACCCGTGGGTTATTGCCTGCGGGTCCGTTGCGTTGAACAGATGGTGAAAGTGAGTCCGATGAGTGCTGCCCCCGAGCTGATCTCCCCCCGTTCCGCCCGCGTCGCGGCCGCCCGGCGGCTCGCCCGGCGGAACTTCCGGGGCAAGGAGCGACTGTTCCTGGCCGAGGGGCCGCAGGCCGTGCGGGAGGCCGCGGGGCACGGGCTGGTGGAACTGTTCGCCACCGTGGAGGCGGCGGAGCGGTACGCCGACATCATCGAGGACGCGCGCGCCGTGGGCGCCCGGCTGCACCTCGCCTCCGAGGACGTCGTCGCCGACATCTCGACGACCGTCACCCCGCAGGGGCTCGTCGGGGTCTGCCGGTTCCTGGACACCCCCTTCGAGGAGATCCTCGCCGCCCGGCCGAAGCTCGTCGCCGTGCTCGCCAACGTGCGGGACCCCGGCAACGCCGGCACCGTCCTGCGCTGCGCCGACGCCGCCGGTGCCGAGGCCGTCGTCCTGACCGACGCGTCCGTCGACCTCTACAACCCCAAGGCCGTACGCGCCTCGGTCGGCTCCCTGTTCCACCTGCCCGTCGCCGTCGGTGTGCCCGTGGAAGAGGCCGTCGCGGGGCTCAAGCGGGCGGGGGTGCGCATCCTCGCCGCCGACGGGGGCGGTACCGACGACCTGGACGACGAGCTCGACAAGGGCACCATGGGCGGCCCGACCGCCTGGGTGTTCGGCAACGAGGCGTGGGGGCTCCCGGAGGAGACCCGCGCACTCGCGGACGCCGTGGTGCGCGTCCCGATCCACGGGAAGGCCGAGAGCCTGAACCTCGCCACCGCCGCCGCCGTATGTCTCTATGCGTCGGCCCGTGCACAGCGCGCCTTCGGAGGGTGCCGCTCCGTCACCGAGAACCAGTAGGGTGACCAGCTCGGGGCCCCTCAGACGCCTGAGAGGTGGGGTACGGGGATGAGTGTCGGCACGAGGAGCACGCAGGGCGTGTCCGAGGCCTGCGCCGGTGGTCCCGCCGAGCTCGGCCTCGACCCTGACCAGCTGCCCGACGGCCTCGTCGTCGCGGACGCACAGGGCCGCGTGATCCGCTTCAACGCCGCCGCGGCCCGGATCACCGCCCTGCCCGCCGAGGAGGCCCTCGGACAGCGCCTGGAGAAGGCCCTCCCGTTGGAGGACCTGGAGGGGCGGCGCTGGTGGCAGCTGACCGACCCGTACGGCGGTCTGGCGATCCGCAGGCGGCAGCCGGAGCGGAACCTGCTGCTGCCGGGCGGCCGTGAGGTCCTGGTGGCCGCGCAGTACGTGCGCACCGAGCCCACCGGACCCGTCCACCGGGTCGTCGTCACCCTCCGGGACACCGAGGCCCGCCGCCGCACCGAGCGCAGCCACGCCGAGCTGATCGCCACCGTCGCCCACGAGCTGCGCTCCCCGCTCACCTCCGTCAAGGGCTTCACCGCGACCCTCCTCGCCAAGTGGGAGAGGTTCACCGACGACCAGAAGCGGCTGATGCTGGAGACCGTCGACGCGGACGCCGACCGGGTCACCCGGCTCATCGCCGAGCTGCTGGACATCTCACGCATCGACTCCGGGCGCCTTGAGGTCAGGCGCCAGCCCGTCGACATCGGTGCCGCCGTCGGACGCCACATCCAGGCCTACGTCGCCGCGGGACTCGCCGCCGACCGCTTCCTGCTCCGGCTCGAACAGCCGCTCCCGGCGCTCTGGGCCGACCCCGACAAGATCGACCAGGTGCTCAGCAACCTGCTCGAAAATGCGGTGCGGCACGGCGAGGGAACCGTCACCATTGACATCACGCCCACGGCGTCCCCCCGCGAAGGGGAGGACACCGGCACGTCGGTCACGGTGAGCGACGAGGGTCCCGGCATCCCGGAGGAGTCCATGAACCGCGTCTTCACCCGCTTCTGGCGGGGCAGCAAGCGCGGTGGCACCGGCCTCGGGCTCTACATCGTCAAGGGCATCGTCGAAGCCCACGGCGGCACCATCACGGTCGGCCGCGGCCCCCAGGGCGGCGCCGAGTTCCGATTTACGTTGCCCGTGAGCGCTCCGGCCTATCTGAGCTGAGTGCCCGCGGGCGCATCCGTACATCCCCACCCCGTTAGACTCGGCCTTTGGCACCCATGTGTCCCATGGACGGCCCTCTGACCTCTGAGTGAGTCGGTGACGGGGACCTTCAGCCAGCCAATCGGAAGCACGGGAAGAGATGTCGGCACCGAACAAGTCGTACGACCCTGTAGAGGTCGAGGCCCTGAAACCGGAAGAGATCGAGCGCATGCGGGAGGAGGCGCTCGCCGCCTTCGCCGCCGCGGACTCCCTCGAAGCGCTCCAGGAGGCCAAGGTCGCCCACACCGGGGGCACCTCCCCGCTGGCCCTCGCCAACCGCGAGATCGGCGCCCTGCCCCCGCACGCCAAGGCCGCCGCCGGCAAGCTCGTCGGCCAGGCCCGGGGCGCGGTGAACAAGGCCCTCGCCGGCCGGCAGGCCGAACTGGAGGCCGAGCGCGACCAGCGCGTGCTGGTCGAGGAGGCGGTGGACGTCACCCTGCCGTACGACCGCGTGCCGGCCGGCGCCCGCCACCCGCTCACCACGCTCTCCGAGCGCATCGAGGACGTCTTCGTGGCCATGGGCTACGAGGTCGCCGAGGGCCCGCAGGTCGAGGCCGAGTGGTTCAACTTCGACGCGCTCAACATCGGCCCGGACCACCCAGCCCGCGGCGAGCAGGACACCTTCTTCGTCGAGGGCCCCCAGGGCGGCACCGAGTCCGGTGTCGTGCTGCGCACCCACACCTCGCCCGTGCAGATCCGCTCGCTGCTCTCGCGGGACCTGCCGGTGTACGTGATCTGCCCCGGTGTCGTCTACCGCACCGACGAGCTGGACGCCACGCACACCCCGGTCTTCCGCCAGGTGGAGCTGCTGGCCGTCGACGAGGGCCTCACCATGGCCGACCTCAAGGGCACCATGGACCACATGGTCCAGGCGCTGTTCGGCGAGGGCATGAAGACCCGGCTGCGCCCGAACTTCTTCCCCTTCACCGAGCCGTCCGCCGAGATGGACATGGTGTGCTACGTCTGCCGCGGCGAGTCCGTCGGCAACCCCGACCGCCCCTGCCGCACCTGCTCCTCGGAGGGCTGGATCGAGCTGGGCGGCTGCGGGATGGTCAACCCCAAGGTGCTGACCGCCTGCGGCGTCGACCCGCAGAAGTACAGCGGCTTCGCCTTCGGGTTCGGCATCGAGCGGATGCTGATGTTCCGCCACAACGTCGAGGACATGCGAGACATGGTCGAGGGTGACGTCCGGTTCACCCGGCCGTTCGGGATGGAGATCTGATGCGGGTCCCGCTTTCTTGGCTGCGGGAGTACGTCGACCTGCCGGCGACCGAAACCGGCCGTGACGTCCAGGCCAAGCTCGTTTCCGCAGGGCTCGAGGTCGAGACCGTCGAGCACCTCGGCGCCGACCTCAAGGGCCCCCTGGTCGTCGGCCAGGTGCTGACCATCGAGGAGCTGGAGGGCTTCAAGAAGCCCATCCGCTTCTGCACGGTCGACGTCGGCCAGGCCAACGGCACCGGGGAGCCCCAGGAGATCGTCTGCGGCGCCCGCAACTTCGCCGTCGGCGACAAGGTCGTGGTCGTGCTCCCCGGAGCCACCCTGCCCGGCGGCTTCTCGATCTCGGCGCGCAAGACGTACGGCAAGACCTCCCACGGCATGATCTGCTCCGGCGACGAGCTGGGCATGGGCGACGACGGCAGCCACGGCATCATCGTGCTGCCTCCGGAGACCGAGGTCGGCAAGGACGCCATCGAGCTCCTGGAGCTGGTCGACGAGGTCCTCGACATCGCCGTCACCGCCAACCGCGGCGACTGCCTGTCCATCCGCGGTGTGGCCCGCGAGGCCGCCATCGCCTACGGCCTGCCGCTGCGCGACCCCGCCCTGCTCGACGTGCCGGGCCCGAACGCCTTCGGCTACCCGGTCCAGGTCTCCGACCCGTTCGGCTGCGACCGCTTCACCGCGCGCACCGTCACCGGTCTGAGCCCCGAGGCCCGCTCCCCGCTCTGGCTCCAGCGCCGGCTCCAGAAGGTCGGCATGCGCCCGATCTCGCTCGCCGTCGACGTCACCAACTACGTGATGATGGAGCTCGGCCAGCCGCTGCACGCCTACGACCGCTCCCTGGTCCAGGGCACCATCGGGGTGCGCCGGGCCGAGGAGGGCGAGCAGATCAAGACCCTCGACGGCGTCGAGCGCAAGCTGCACGCCGAGGACCTGGTCATCACGGACGAGCGCGGCCCGATCGGCCTCGCCGGTGTGATGGGCGGTGCCAACACCGAGATCGCCGACCACGCCGAGGGCGAAGGCACCACCGACGTCGTCATCGAGGCCGCCCACTTCGACGCGGTCTCCGTCGCGCGTACGGCCCGTCGCCACAAGCTGTCCTCCGAGGCGTCCCGGCGCTTCGAGCGCGGGGTCGACCCGCAGGCCGCCGCCGCTGCCGCCCAGCGCACGGTCGACCTGCTGGTGCTGCTCGCGGGCGGCACCGCCGAGGCCGGTGTCACCGAGGTCGTCGCCCCGTCGGCCCCGCACACCATCAGCATGCCGGCGGACCACCCCGACAAGGTCGCGGGTGTCTCCTACGGCCGCGAGACGGTCGTACGGCGTCTTCAGGAAGTCGGCTGCGACGTGTACGGGCAGGACGAGCTCATCGTCACCGTGCCGTCCTGGCGCCCCGACCTCCAGGAGATCAACGACCTGGCCGAGGAGGTCATCCGGCTGGAGGGCTACGAGAACCTGCCCTCCACGCTGCCCAAGCCGCCGGCCGGGCGCGGTCTGACCCACCGCCAGCGGCTGCACCGCCGGGCGGGCCGGGCACTGGCCGGGGCCGGGTACGTCGAGGCGCCGAACTACCCCTTCGTCGGTGAGCAGGTCTTCGACCAGCTGCTGCTGGACGCGGGCGACCCGAAGCGCCGGGTCGTCAGGCTCACCAACCCGCTCAACGACGAGGAGCCCGCGCTCCGTACGTCCCTGCTGCCGGGCCTGTTCGGCGCGCTGCGGCGCAACGACGGCCGGGGCTCGCACGACCTGGCGCTGTTCGAGACCGGCCTGGTCTTCCTGCCGCGCGAGGAGCAGCGGACCGCCGCGGTGCTGCCGGTGGACCGGCGGCCGACCGACGAGGAGATCGCCGAGCTGGACGCCGCGCTGCCCGAGCAGCCTCGCCATGTGGCCGTGGTGCTCGCCGGTGCGCGCGAGCAGGCCGGCTGGTGGGGCAAGGGCCGTCCGGCCGACTGGGCGGACGCGGTGGAGGCGGCACGGGTCGTCGCTCGCGAGGCCGGGGTCGAACTGGTCGTCCGCGGTGGGCAGTACGGGCCGTGGCACCCGGGCCGGTGCGCCGAGCTCCTGGTCGGCGACACCGTCGTCGGTCACGCCGGTGAGCTGCACCCGCGGGTCGTGAAGGCGTTCGGGCTGCCCGCGCGGACCTGCGCGATGGAGCTCGACCTGGACGTCCTGGAGACGGTCGGCGACGACACTCCGCAGGCGCCCGGCATCTCCACGTTCCCGGTGGCCACGCAGGACGTCGCCCTGGTGGTCGACAAGTTCGTGCCCCACGCCGAGGTCGAGGCCGCGCTGCGGGCGGGCGCGGGTGAACTCCTGGAGGGCATCCGGCTGTTCGACGTGTACGAGAACGAGGAGCAGCTCGGCGACGGCAAGAAGTCGCTGGCGTACGCGCTCCGGTTCCGGGCCGGGGATCGGACTCTGACCGTGGATGAGGCTTCCGCGGCTCGGGACGCGGCGGTTGCCCTTGCGGGGGAGCGGACCGGGGCAGTGCTGAGGGCCTAGTCGCCGTGGGGGCTTCGGGCGTCCGGCGGCTGCGGCTCCGTCGTGGCTTGTCGTGCAGTTCCCCGCGCCCCTGGTGGGGTGTGGGGCTGCGCCCGCACACCCCCCATATCCGGTCACCTCACTCGATAGGGTGAGTTCTCCCGGTGATCTGGCCCATCTGGGCCATCTGCTCGACAGAATCGGACCGGCCTCTCGAGGCCGGTCCGATTGCGTGTGCAGGGCCTAGTTGGGGGGCCATCGGCATGATGTGCTTCAAGGCTGCGGTTCCCCGGCGGGGGTCGCTGCGCCGTGTGCTCTCGATGGGGCTGCCCACCATGTGGGGTGCCGTCGCGATCACCTACAAGCTGACCTGTCCGCTCGCGCAGCAGAACGGCATGGGTGCGCGGGCCGTCACCAGTGCCGTGTTCTTCGCGGTGGGCACCGGACTGATCCTCCATGTGCGGCGCACCCTGCTGCGCGAGCTGCGGCAGGCCCGCCAGGTCGCGGGTGCCGCCCAGAGCGTGCTGCTGCGGCCGTTGCCCCCGCACATCGACGGGCTGACCGTCGCCGCGGCCCAGATGTCCGCCGACCGGGGTGCCACCATCGGCGGCGACCTGTACGAGGCCGTCGCCACCGAACACGGAGTGCGGGTCGTCATGGGGGACGTCCGCGGCCACGGCCTCGCCGCCATCGGCACCGCCGCCGCGGTCCTCGGCAGTTTCCGTGAGGCCGTGCACGACGAGCCCGACCTCCAGGGGGTGCTGCGCAGACTCGACCGCGCGCTCGCCCGGCACCTGCGCGAGCGCGCCGAACGGGACGGCACGGTCGCCGAGGAGTTCGTCACCGTACTGCTGCTGGAGATCGGGCAGGACGGCGAGCTGTGCGCCCTCAACTGCGGTCACCCGTGGCCGTACCTGCTCAGCGGCTCAGTGGTCGAGCCGCTGTCCCGCGCGGACCCGATGCCACCGCTGGGCCCGTTCCCGCTGCCCGCCGACTTGGCGGGGCTGCGGTGCGGCCATCTCCTGCCGGGGGAGAGCCTGGTCCTGCACACGGACGGTGCCGAGGACGCCCGGGACGCTCATGGCCGGTTCTTCTCGCTGCCGGAAGCGCTGCGCGAGGCTGTGCACGGCACACCTCAGGTGGTCCTGGGCGCGGTCCTCACCGCGCTCCTGAACCACACGGGGGCGACACCGACCGACGACGTCGCCCTACTGGTCCTTCAGAACACACGCCAACGCGGGCGTGGTTCAGGGGCGCGGGGAACTGCGCGACCAGCCGCCACCCACCCGCAGCCGACAACGCACCTCACCTGAACCCCGGTCAAGCCCACGGCCAGGCCACCGCACTGTACGAGGGGGAGCCGGCGGCCCGGCCGGCCTCTTGCGAGGCAATTCAGTCAACCGGCCGGGAACTCTCCGCAACAGTGCGCACACCCTGCGGATTCGAGCACTCCGATCACACCCCGTGTGAAAGCGAACCCACTAATCTGACGGCACCGAGCCACCCGGGGGGCACAGATGCAGCCCAACACTCTGCTCGACGCGATCCTCGACGAAGCCGGGATCTCGCACGCAGGGCTTGCCGCACACGTGAACCAGGCCGGCAGGGCACGCGGCCTGGCGCTCAGGTACGAACACACCGCCGTGGCGCGCTGGTTGAAGGGCCAGCGCCCGCGCGGCCAGGTGCCCGACCTGATCTGCGAGGTGCTGGCGGGCCGCCTGCAACGCCCCGTCACCCTCGACGACATCGGCCTCGGCGTGCCCGGCGAACCCTCCGCCCCGCACGGCACCTCGCTGTCCGGCTTCGTCGAGCGGGCCACCGCCCTGTGGCGCTCCGACGAACAGCAGCGCCCGCACATCCTGGGCGCCCCCGCGGTCACCGGGACACCCGCGGTCATGCCGGTGTGGGAGTGGGAGAACCCGCCCGAGGACGTCGACGTCTCCCGCGGTGGCCGGCACCGGGTCACCCCCGCCGACATCGAGATGCTGCGCGCGGCCCGCACCCACTACGAGCAGATGTACCGCAAGGCGGGTGGCATAGCGACCCGGACGAGAATCGTGGGCTTCCTCAACGCCGAGGCGGCCCCGCTGCTGCGCGGCAGCTACACCGACGAGACGGGCCGCCAACTGCACCGGGCCACCGGAGGGCTGGTCGCCGTCGCCGGCATCTGCGCCTACGACTCCGACGCCCACGGTCTCGCCCAGCGCTACTTCCACCAGGCCCTCAGGCTCGCCAAGGCCAGCGGGGACCGGGGACTGGGCGCGTATGTGATCGCACTCCTGGTCAACCAGTCCCTGTTCATGCGGGAACACCGTCAGGCCGTCGCCTTCGCCGAGGCCGCGCTCAGGGCCGCAGGCAAGCACATCACTCCGGCGCTCGCCTGCGACCTGTACGCGATGCAGGCCAAGGCGTACGCCCACCTCGGCGACGGCACGACCGCGCTGTCGTGCATCCGGCGGGCCGAGCAGGCCGCCGAACGCATCCGGCGCGGATACGAGCCCGACGAGACGGGCTATGTCCAGCCGGGCCTCGTCAACGTCCAGGTGGCGGAGGCGCTCCTCAGCCTCGGCGAGCTCGCGGCCGCCGCCGCCCATGCCGCGGCCGCCGTCGACAACCCGGCCCACGACCGCGGCCGGGTGCACCGGCTCGCGATGCTCAGCACGATCGAGCTGCGCCAGGGCAACGCCGACAAGGCGGTGGCCACCGCCGTGCAGATGGCGGAACAGGCGCGGGGGATGGAGTCCCAGCGGCTGCGCGACAGACTCAGAGCGGTGCGCGAACACCTGGTCCGGAGTGGCTGCGCGGGCACGTCCGAGGCAGCCGAACTGATCGACGGCGCACTGCGCGTGCCCCTGTAGGTCGGCACACGGACGCCGACACCCCACAGTCCCTGCTGCGATATTGCCACTTACTCGACGGAAGGTGGCAGAACCGTGCAGTGGACGAAACAGAACGAACAAACTGTGTATGAAAACCGCTGGTTCAGCGTCAATCTCGCCGATGTCGAACTGCCGGACGGCCGGCATCTCGACCACTTCCTGATACGGCTGAGGCCCGTCGCCGTCGCCACGGTGGTGAACGAGGCCAACGAGGTCCTGCTGCTGTGGCGCCACCGCTTCATCACCGACAGCTGGGGCTGGGAGCTCGCCGCGGGTGTGGTCGAGGACGGCGAGGACATCGCCGTCGCGGCCGCCAGGGAACTCGAGGAAGAGACCGGCTGGCGGCCGGGACCGCTCCAGCACCTGATGAGCGTGGAGCCCTCCAACGGACTCACCGACGCCCGGCACCACATCTACTGGGCCGAGACGGGCGAGTACATCGGGCACCCCGTGGACGACTTCGAGTCCGACCGCCGGGAATGGGTCCCCCTGAAACTCGTTCCCGACATGGTCGCCCGTGGGGAGGTCCCGGCCGCCAACATGGCGGCCGCGTTACTCCTGTTGCACCATCTGAGGCTCGGTCAGGACACCTAGGGCCTGCCCTGATCCCCCACCCGGGTGCCCCGCGGCCTCAGTGGCCGAAGGCCTGCCAGATCGCCACGACGAGCGCGCCCACGGCGGTGATCGCCGCGACCGCGGGCAGCGGCCAGCGGGCGTGCTCCAGGGCGATGATCCGTGCGCTGAGATCGTCGATCTCCTTGTCCGTCTCCTCCGTACGGTGATGGAGCAGAGCGAGGCCTCCCTCGACGCGTGCGTACGCGACATCGAGGCGGCGCCGTAACTCTGCGAGTTCTCCATGGACCACGGGATGCTCCGGGTCGGCGGTCACGGGTCCGCTCCTTTCCGTAGTCGTCACATCCCTTGCATGCGCATGAAGAGTCAACTCGCCTGGTGGGCGCGTGGGGAGAGTGTGCGACAGGCATATGCGGGCCCGGCGCGCACACGGTGTGTGAATGACGCGGGCCCGGCACTCCGAGAAGTGCCGGGCCCGCGGTCGTAGCACTGTGTCACCGGCACCCTGGAACGGACAGGGTGCGGGTCAGCCGTAGGTGTAGAACCCCGAGCCGGTCTTGCGGCCCAGCCGGCCCGCGTCGACCATGCGCTGGAGCAGCGGCGGAGCGGCGTACAGCGGCTCCTTGTACTCCTCGTACATGGAGAAGGCGACCGAGGCGACGGTGTCCAGGCCGATCAGGTCGGACAGCTTCAGCGGGCCCATCGGGTGGGCGCAGCCGAGCTCCATGCCGTTGTCGATGTCCTCGCGGCTCGCGATGCCCGACTCGAACATCCGGATCGCGGACAGGAGATACGGGATCAGCAGCGCGTTGACCACGAAGCCGGAGCGGTCCTGGGCGCGGATCGCGTGCTTGCCGAGCAGCTTCTCGGCGAACTGCTGGGCGCGGGCCAGGGTGCCCTCGGAGGTGGTGAGCGCCGGGATCAGCTCGACGAGCTTCTGTACCGGGGCCGGGTTGAAGAAGTGGATGCCGACGACCTGGTCGGGACGCGAGGTGGCGACCGCCAGCTTCACCAGCGGGATCGAGGAGGTGTTGGACGCCAGGATCGCGTCCGGGCGGGTCACCACCTGGTCGAGGACCTGGAAGATCTCCGTCTTCACCTGCTCGTTCTCCACGACGGCCTCGATGACGAGGTCGCGGTCCGCGAACTCGCCGAGGTCGGTGGTGAAGGAGAGCCGGGCCTGGGTGGCCGCCAGCTCGTCCGCCGTGATCTTGCCGCGTTCGGCGGCCTTGGTCAGGGAGTTGAACAGCCGGGTGCGGCCGATCTCCAGGGCCTCGCCGGTGGTCTCGGCGACCTTCACGTCCAGACCGGCGCGGGCGCACACCTCGGCGATGCCCGCCCCCATCTGGCCGCAGCCCACCACTCCGACGCGCGCGATGTCTCCCGCGGGGAAGTCCGTCACTTCGTCCCTTTCGCTGGTCTTCACCTGGTGGCAGTCCGGCGGTGGCCGGATCCTGCTCCGTTCGAGCACGTTACTCCCAAGTATCGATGATCGATCGTCTGGGGCCGCCCTCGTTCGTGCATTCTGGGGCGCGGAGACGATCCGTGACCGAGCGGATCCGTGGTGTAGGGGGAGTGTGCACATGGGACGTCTGTCGCGCCGGGCCTTCGCGCTGGCCGCGCTGTCCACCCTGACGACGGCCTCGGGAGCGGCCGCCGCGCCGGGCCGTCCGAGGCGGCGGGCGGCGACCGAGATGCGGGGCGTGTGGCTCGCCACCGTGTCCAACCGGGACTGGCCCTCGAAGCCGGGGCTGAGCGCCGCACAGCAGCGCGCGGAGCTGATCGCCCACCTCGACCGGGCGGCGGCGGACCGCCTGAACGCGGTGATGTTCCAGGTACGGCCCACCGCCGACGCCCTGTGGCCCTCGCCGTACGAGCCCTGGTCGCAGTACCTCACCGGGACGCAGGGCAGGGACCCGGGCTGGGACCCGCTCGGCACCGCCGTCACCGAGGCGCACCGGCGGGGACTGCAACTGCACGCCTGGTTCAACCCTTACCGGATCGCGGGCCACGCGGATCCGGCCAGGCTCGTCGCCTCCCACCCCGCCCGACAGCACCCGGACTGGGTGGTGCCGTACGGCGGGAAGCTCTACTACAACCCCGGACTGCCCGAGGTCCGCGCCTTCGTCCAGGACGCGATCTTCGACGCGGTGCACCGGTACCCGCTGGACGCGGTCCACTTCGACGACTACTTCTACCCGTACCCGGTGGTCGGCCAGACCTTCGACGACGACGCGGCCTACGACGCGTACGGCGGCGCCTTCTCCCGGCGGGCCGACTGGCGGCGCGACAACATCGACCGGCTGGTCCTGGAGACCGCGGCCCGCATCAAGCGGGTCAGGCCCAGCGCACAGTTCGGCATCAGCCCCTTCGGGGTGTGGCGCAACGCGGCCACCGATCCGCTCGGCTCGGACACGCGCGCGGGTGTGCAGTCGTACGACGACAACTTCGCGGACACCCGCAAGTGGCTGCGCGAGGGCTGGATCGACTACCTCGTGCCGCAGCTGTACTGGCACATCGGCTTCGCGGCGGCCGACTACGCCGAACTCGTGGCCTGGTGGGCGCGACAGGCGCGGGGCAGCAGGACCAGGCTGTACCTCGGCGAGGCGCTCTACAAGGCGGGCGACCCGGCGCAGCCCGCGGCCTGGCAGGATCCCGCGGAGCTCTCCCGCCATCTCACGCTTGCGCGCGAGTACGAACAGGCGCGCGGACACGTCTTCTTCGCCGCGAAGGAGGTCGCCTCCGACCCCGTCGGGGCGATGGCGCGGGTGGTCGCCGACCACTACCGGAAGCCGGCGGCGCCCTCGCGCCGGATCACCGGCCCAGCTGCTCGAACCGGTGCCTGATCTCGGTGTCGGGGCCGGGTGAGCACACGCCCTCGTGCCCGTCCTCGAAGCGGACGCGGTACGGGGGGTTGCCCTCCTGACCCATCACCTCGACGATCTCGCCGACCTTGTCCTGCTGTCCGACCACCCTGCCGTGCTGGACAAGCTGGTCGCCCACGGTTGCACGCATCGTCTGGGGCCTCCTCACCAAGTGCGGGAGCAGCGGTCCGTGGCCCCGATTCTACGGCGCGGGGGCCTGGTTGCGACCTGCGCGTGCACGCCGGTCAGCCCCGCGCCCGCTGCGTGACGGCGATGCACACGAGCACCGCCGCGGCCGTCAGCGGGGCGGCCACCGTCAGGTGCTCGCCGAGCAGCAGCACCGACCACACCAGTGTGAGCAGGGGCTGAGCCAACTGCAACTGGCTGGCCTTGGGAATCCCGATCGCCGCCATGCCGCGGTACCAGACGACCAGGCCGACGAACTGCGAGCCGACCGCGACCCACACCAGCCCGGCGACGCTGTGCGCGGTGAGATGCACGGGCTCGTACGACAGCGCGAGCGCCGCCGCGGGCACACTGACCGGCAGGCACAGCACCAGCGCCCAGCCGATGACCTGCCAGCCGGGCATGGTCCGGGCCAGCCGGCCGCCCTCGGTGTAACCCGCCGCGCACACCAGCAGCGCGGCGAAGAGATACAGGTCGGCGGTGGTCAGGGCACCGCCGCTCTGCTGCACGGTGAAGGCGACCACCGCGGCGGCGCCCGCGAGGGCAGCCGTCCAGAAGGTGCGCGAGGGGCGGGTGCCCATGCGCAGGGCCGACAGCAGCGCGGTCGTCAGGGGGAGCAGGCCGACCACGACGGCGGCGTGCGCGGTGGTCGACGTCCGCAGGGCGAGCGTGGTGAGCAGCGGGAAGCCGACCACGACCCCGGCGGCCACGACCGCGAGCCCGGGCCGGTCCCGGCGGCTCGGCATCGGCACACGCAGCGCGAGGAGACAGCCGCCCGCGACGAGGGCCGCGAGGACGCTGCGCACGGCGACCAGGGACCAGGGCCCGAAGCCCTCCAGACCCCACGCGGTGGCGGGGAAGGTGAGGGAGAAGGCGGCGACGCCGAGGGCGGCCTGCACGGTGCCGAAGGTCTTCGCCGGGGCCGGAACCGCTATCCCGGTCGGTGCGGTAGCGCTACTCTGTGCTCTCATGCAAGAGCGTAGCAGCGTGACCGAACTGGCGGAACAGCTGAGGAGAGAGCTCGACCGCTACTCTCCGGGTGGAAAGCTCCCGTCGAGCCGGGCCCTCGTCGACCGGTTCCGGGTCAGCCCGGTGACCGTCTCCCGCGCCCTCGCCCAGCTCGCCGCCGAGGGGCTGGTGATCACCCGCCCCGGTGCCGGTGCCTTCCGTGCCCAGGCGCGCTCCGCCGGGGCCCCGGCCGGGGACACCTCCTGGCAGGAGGTCGCGCTGAGCGCCGACGGCGCCGCCGACCTCGTACCGCGCTCGGTGGACGCGTCCGGCGTCCTGGTCTCGCTGGCCGCTCCGCCGCCCGGGGTGGTCGAATTCAACGGCGGCTATCTGCACCCCGTCCTCCAGCCGGAGCGCGCGATGTCCGCGGCCCTCGCCCGTGCGGGCCGCCGCCCCGGGGCGTGGGGGCGGCCGCCGACGGAGGGCCTGCCGGAACTGCGCGAGTGGTTCGCGCGGAACATCGGCGGCGCGGTCACGGCCGCGGAGGTGCTGATCACCGCGGGCGGACAGTCGGCGCTCACGACCGCGCTGCGCGCCCTGGCCCCGCCCGGCGCGCCCGTGCTCGTCGAGTCGCCCACCTATCCCGGCATGCTGGCGATCGCGCGCTCGGCGGGCCTTCGTCCGGTCCCCGTGCCCGTGGACGCGGAGGGTGTGCGGCCCGCCCTGCTCGCCGACGCGTTCCGGGCGACCGGCGCCCGGGTGTTCGTCTGCCAGCCGCTGTTCCAGAACCCGACCGGCGCGGTGCTGGCCCCCGGACGCCGGGGCGAGGTGCTGCGGATCGCCCGCGAGGCCGGTGCGTTCGTCGTCGAGGACGACTTCGTACGACGCCTCGTGCACGAGGACGCCGGGCCGCTGCCGCGTCCGCTGGCCGCCGACGACCCCGACGGAGTGGTCGTCCATGTCAGTTCGCTGACCAAGGCGACCTCGCCCAGCTTCCGGGTGAGCGCGCTCGCGGCACGCGGCCCGGTGCTGGAGCGGCTGCGCGCGATCCAGATCGTCGACACCTTCTTCGTCCCCCGGCCCCTCCAGGAGGCCGCCCTGGAACTCGTCGGCTCACCGGCCTGGCCCCGCCATCTGCGCACGATCTCGGTGGAGTTGAAGGCGCGCCGGGACACGATGACCACGGCCCTTCGCCTCACCCTTCCCGAACTCGCCCTCCCGCACGTCCCGTCGGGCGGCTACCACCTCTGGCTCCGCCTCCCCGACGGCACGGACGAGACCGCCCTGACCGCGGCGGCCCTGCGCGCGGGTGTCGCGATCACCCCGGGCCGCCCGTACTTCAGCGCGGAACCCCCGGCGGGGCACCTGCGGTTGAGCTTCGCGGCGGTGGCGGGGCCTCAGGAGATCCACGAGGGTGTACGGCGGCTCCGTACGGCCTGTGAGGAGGTGCTCTAGCCGCGCGGCACGGTCCCGCACAGGAACGCGGCGGTGGCGAACAGCTCCGGTGTCGGCCGTATGCCGGTCAGACGGTGGGCGAGGGCGAAACAGGCGCCGGTCAGGGTGGCGTAGTAGGCGTCGTGGTCGCCGTCCTCGTCGCGCTCGGAGAGGTCGAAGCCCGACTCCCGCATCTCCGTGAGGAGCTCGTCGGGACGGCTGCCGTACCGCTCGTCGGCGAACAGGGGCTGGAAGTCCAGGCGCAGATCACCGTCCTGGTACCAGCAGAAGCGGTCCACCGCGTTGACATTCAGGAAGTGGGAGACGATGCGGCGACCGCGGGAGAGGGGCAGCATGGCCTGGTCGGTGACGCCGAGGCAGCCGTTGAACTCCACCATGAGGGTCCAGTCGTCCACGGCCGCGGCGCCGACGAACATCCTGGAGGGGCCGGAGAGTTCGTACGCCGGCCCGCTCAGCCCGTCCACCCCGACGACCCGCCCGTGCCCCTCGGCCCCCAGCTCCCCGAGCAGCCCTTCGGGCGCGATGTCCCGGACCAGCGTCACGCAGTACGCCTCCATCAGGAACCGGTACCGCTCCTTCAGCCACGCGTAGTCCGCGGCGGTGCTCGTCCCCGTCATGTCCCGCAGCATCGCACCCGGCACTGACACTGTCCTTGGCGGAAAACCGTTCGACGCCGGTGCTCGCGGCCTGGAAACCTCCCGGCATGACCGACACCCCGCCCCTCGCCCAGGGCTACGAGATCTCCGCCGACCCCGACCGCATCGACGCCGGGCGGGTGCACCGCTGGCTGTCGACGGACGCGTACTGGGCGATCGGGCGGCCGCGTGAGAAGCAGGACCGGGCGATCGCCGGATCGCTCAACTTCGGGGTGTACGCGGCGGAATCGGGAGAGCAGGTGGCGTATGCCCGGGTGGTCACCGACCTGGCCACGTTCGCCTGGCTGTGCGACGTGTACGTGGACCGGTCGGTGCGGGGCGAGGGCATCGGGACGGCGCTGGTCGGGGCCGTGCGCGAGCACCTGCGGCCCTACGGCCTCAGGCGGATCCTGCTCGCCACCCACGACGCCCACGGGGTGTACGGGAAGCTCGGGTTCGCGCCGCTCGCCAAGCCCGATCACTGGATGGCGCTGGTCTTCGGCGAGTAAGCCCCGAGGCACCCTCGGTAACTCCCCGGTAACGCCTCTTGACCTGCACACTTTCACGGCTCACGATCGCCGCATGCAACTTCGGGTCACGTTCGTCGCCGCCGCGCGCAGTTCCTCGCTGCTCGCCGAACGGTTCGAGGACGACCGTCCTCTCGACCAGGCCGGCTGGGACCAGGTGCTGGCCGTGGCGCCCGACCTGCTGCCGCTCGCGGCGGCCGAGCTGCGGTACTGCTCACCCGCGCCCCGCAGCCGTGCCACCGGCGACGCGCTCGGGTACTCCCCGCTGGTCCAGCTGGCCCTGCGGGACTGCGACATGGGGCGCTGGCGCGGGCTGACCCTCGGCGAGGCGATGGCCCGCGAACCGGAATCCGTGGACGCCTGGCTCGCCGACCCGCGGGCGGCCCCGCACGGCGGCGAGTCCCTGCTCGACTTCATCACCCGGGTCGGCGGCTGGCTCGACACCCGCCCCTTCGAGGACGGCGGCCGTGTCGTCGCGGTCGCGGAACCGTCGGTGGTCCGTGCCGCGCTGGTGTACGCCCTGAAGGCCCCGCCGTCCACCTACTGGAACCTCGACGTACGCCCCCTGTCCGCCGTCACGGTGACCGGCCGGGCGGGCCGCTGGAACCTGCGCTTCGACGGGACGCCGACCCGGGCTGCGCGGGCGTAGCGGGCCGTTCGGGAAGTGCCGTTGTGCCGGCGGCAGTGGAGTCTGTCTCGCGCGGCGAGTTGCCGGTTCTCGTGTCAGCGGATGTGCGCCCCCTGCCGGGCACCTGTGCTCCCCGGGAGGCCGGTCAGGGGGCGGTCGGCCGCACTGCGCGGCCGTCCTTCCGCTCGCGCGCGTAGTCGGTCGTCAGGACCAGGTCCTTCGCCGGGCCGCCCACCCGCCACACCGTGCGCCAGTGGTCCGCGTCCAGGATCGTGAACTCGCCGCGGTAGAGGTCGGCCGCGCAGGGGTGGTCGGCGACGTGCCGGCCGGAGGTGAGGTCGAGGTCGTGGAAGGGGCGGCCGTCGGCGAAGCGCACGTCCGCCGTCCCCGAAGTCGCGCCGGGAAGGAACCGGAGGGTGCGCTCGGCGGGGCGCGGGACGCCCTGCCAGACGAACATGCCCGACTCCTGGGACAGCAGCCCGCCACTCTCCAGTCGGCCGAAAGCAGTCGTACCGGAGAACCGCCCTTCGTCCCCGCTCGCCAGATCCCGCACGGTTCGCTCGGTCCGCCAGCTCCCCGCCAGGTACTCCAGCGCATCCGCCACTGGCCAGAACCCGCCCATCAGCCCCTGCCTTCCGACACTTTCGAAACCGCGTGACCCGTTGACGCTCCGGATCACCCTCCCTATCTTGCCGTTCGAAGTGCTGATCACCGTTCGATATTTAGAACGTCACCTTCGACAGAGAGCCGCGGAGCATCCATGTCACGCACCCGCTGGAGACTCGGTCTCGGCGCCACCGCCCTTCTGGTGGCCTCCGGTCTGATCCCCGCCCCCGCCCATGCCGAGGACGTCACCGACTACGCGATCACCGTCGACCCGTCCGCCCGGGGCGCGAAGATCGACGACACGATGTACGGCGTCTTCTTCGAGGACATCAACCGCGCCGCCGACGGCGGTCTGTACGCCGAGCTCGTGCAGAACCGGTCCTTCGAGTACTCCGCCGACGACAACGGTTCGTACACCCCGCTGACCTCCTGGACGGTCGCCGGCACGGCCCGGGTCGTGAACGACGCCGGACGGCTCAACGCCCGCAACCGCAACTACCTCTCCCTGGGCGCCGGTTCGTCCGTCACGAACGCCGGATACAACACCGGCGTCCACGTCGAGGCGGGCAAGAAGTACGACTTCTCGGTGTGGGCCCGCGCGGACGCCGGCACCGCCCTCACCGTCTCCCTTCAGGACGCCGACGGCCCGCTCGCCGCCGCCCGCCAGGTGGCCGTCACCAAGAGCGGCTGGGCCCGGTACAAGCTCACCCTCACCGCCGGCCGCACCAGCTCCGCCGGCCGTCTCACCGTGG
Organism: Streptomyces sp. SAI-135; assembly: GCF_029893805.1. Taxonomy (NCBI): domain Bacteria; kingdom Bacillati; phylum Actinomycetota; class Actinomycetes; order Kitasatosporales; family Streptomycetaceae; genus Streptomyces; species Streptomyces sp. SAI-135. Next base: position 1,957,972 of record NZ_JARXYP010000002.1, on the reverse strand, counting down.
CCTCCTCCGCCGCGGCCGCCCTCGACATGGTGTCCCTCTTCCCACGCGACACCTACCGGGGTGAACCCAACGGACTGCGCAAGGACCTCGCCGAGAAGATCGCCGCCCTGCACCCCGGCTTCGTGCGCTTCCCCGGCGGCTGCCTGGTCAACACGGGCTCGATGGAGGACTACAGCGAGGCCTCCGGCTTCCAGCGCAAGCGGTCCTACCAGTGGAAGGACACCATCGGCCCGGTCGAGGAGCGTGCCACCAACGCCAACTTCTGGGGCTACAACCAGAGTTACGGCCTCGGCTACTACGAGTACTTCCGCCTCGCCGAGGACATCGGCGCCATGCCGCTCCCCGTCGTCCCCGCCCTGGTGACCGGCTGCGGCCAGAACAAGGCCGTCGTCGACGAGGCCCTGCTCAAGCGGCACATCCAGGACACCCTCGACCTCATCGAGTTCGCCAACGGCCCGGCGAGCTCCCGGTGGGGCAAGGTGCGGGCGAAGATGGGCCACCCCAAGCCCTTCCGTCTCACCCACATCGAGGTCGGCAACGAGGAGAACCTGCCGCACGAGTTCTTCGCCCGGTTCAAGGAGTTCCGCGCCGCCATCGCGGCGAAGTACCCGGACATCCAGGTGATCTCCAACTCCGGCCCGGACGACTCCGGTACGACCTTCGACACGGCCTGGCAGCTCAACAAGGACGCCAAGGTCGACATGGTCGACGAGCACTACTACAACAGCCCCCAGTGGTTCCTCCAGAACAACGACCGCTACGACTCCTACGACCGCACCGGCCCGAAGGTCTTCCTCGGCGAGTACGCCTCCCAGGGCAACACCTTCAAGAACGCCCTCACCGAGGCCGCGTTCATGACCGGCCTGGAGCGCAACGCCGACGTCGTCGAACTCGCTTCCTACGCCCCGCTGTTCGCCAACGAGGACTACGTCCAGTGGCGGCCGGACCTGATCTGGTTCAACAACCACGCCTCCTGGAACTCCGCCAACTACGAGGTGCAGAAGCTGTTCATGAACAACGTCGGCGACTGCGTGGTGCCCTCCACGGCCACCGGCACGCCCTCGCTGCTCGCCCCGATCACCGGCGCCGTGGGCCTGTCGACGTGGGCGACGACGGCGGCGTACGACGACGTGCAGGTCACGGATGCCGACGGCCGGGCGCTGCTCACCGACGACTTCTCCTCCGGTGCCGCGCAGTGGACGCACACCGGTGGCGGCAGCTGGAGCGTCCAGGACGGGCAGTACGTGCAGACGGACGTGAACGCCGAGAACACCATGGTCTCGGCCGGCGACCCGTCCTGGCACGACTACGACCTGAAGGTGAAGGCCACCAAGAAGGCCGGCAAGGAGGGCTTCCTCGTCGCCTTCGGGGTCAAGGACACCGGCAACTACTACTGGTGGAACATCGGCGGCTGGAACAACACCCAGACCGCCGTCGAACAGGCCGTGGACGGCGGCAAGTCGACGCTGATCTCCAAGGCCGGCTCGGTCGAGACCGGCCGCGCCTACGACATCGACGTCAAGGTGCGCGGCCGTCACGTGACCCTCTACCTCGACGGACAGGAGTGGGGCAGCTTCACCGACGACAAGCCGGCCGAGCCGTTCCGTCAGGTCGTCACCCGGGACCAGAAGACCGGTGACCTGATCGTCAAGGTCGTCAACGCCCAGAACGCGGCGGCCCGCACGGCCGTCGACCTCGGCGGCGCCAAGGTGGCGTCCAGGGCCCGGGTGACCACCCTGGCGGCCGCCCAGGACGCCGTGAACAGCGAGACCTCGACCACGGTCGCCCCGGTGACGTCCACCTTCGACGGGGTCGCGGGGAAGTTCTCGTACACCTTCCCGGCGAACTCGGTCACCTTCCTGAGGATCAGGCAGAAGTAGCCGGTGGGCGGTGGGGTGGAGCGGCACTTTTCGTTCGCTTCCGGATAGCGCCGAATTCACCCCACCGCCATCGCCGGGAGCACAACCAAGCGAATTCACCCCCCGTCTAATTCGGCGCAGAAACAACGCGCTGGGGCGAAGGCCCCGGACGGGGGCCTGAATTGACCAGCGACCAGAGCGTGCGACCGACCGTCCCGCCCGAACCGAAGACCCTGGGCGACCGCACGGGAGAGCAGCCGCCCGCCGGACCGGGGCGGGCCGCCCTGCTGGCGGCGACGATCACCGTCCTCGTGCTCTGCGCGGCCGACGCCGTCGCCCGCAGCCACCCCTTCGGCCCGCGCACCCGGAACGTCAACGACCTGGGCAACCAGTACGTCCCGTTCCACGCGCACCTGTGGGACCTGCTGCACGGGCGGGGCACCGGCGGCCTCCTCGTCAACTGGCAGTCGGGGTACGGGGCAAGCTTCCTGCCCGACCTCGGCACCTACCTCACCAGTCCGTTCGCGCTGCTCGTGGCCCTGTTCCCGAGGGACCGGATCGACCTCGCCGTGTACGTGATCACTGTGCTGAAGATCGCGTGCGCGGGTGCCGCCATGACCTGGCTGCTGCTGCGGCTGCGCCCCGGGCGCTGGTGGGCGGCGGGGCTGCTGGGCGCGTCCTACGCCCTGTGCGGCTGGACCGTGGCGACCGCCTCGTACAACCTCATGTGGCTCGACGGGCTGATCGCCCTGCCGCTGCTGTGCCTGGTCGGCGAGTGGGTCCTGAGCGGCCGGCGCCCGCTGCTCGGGGTGCTGGTCGTGACGGCCGTCTGGATCGCGAACTTCTACACCGCCTACATGGCGACCCTCGCCGCCGTGCTGGTGTTCCTGCTGAGGCTGTGGCCGGCCGGGCTGCCGTACCGGCGCAGGCTCGCCGCGGCCGGCCGGGCCGCCGTGACCTTCGCGCTCGGCATCGGCCTGGCCGCGCCCCTGGTGACGGTCGTCTACTTCGGCAGTGCGCACGCCTCCGAGGGCCGCTTCACCCGGTTCGCGCCGGTGGGCACCGAGGACCTGCTGGCCCGGCTGCTGCCGACGACGTACAGCTACGGTTCCCCGGCGCTCTTCGTCGGCACCACGGCACTCTTGCTCGCCCTCGCCCTGCCCTTCCACCGGGCGGCGCCCCGACGGGTGCGGGCCGGATGGACCCTGCTGGTGCTCGTCGTGACCCTGTCGATGCAGTGGGGCCCGACCCACCTGATGTGGCACGCCTTCGCCGCACCGCAGGGCAGCTCGTACCGCCAGACCTTCGTGGTGTGCGCCCTGCTGGTGATGGCGGCCTGGCACGCGCTGTCCTACGGCCCCCTCGACCGCCGGGCCCTGGGCGCCGCGGCCGGACTGCTCGCCCTGATCGCGGCCGTCGCGAGCGGGAGTCAGCTGGTCCGTTCCTTCGCCTGGCCGGTGTTCCTGACGGCGGCCCTGGGCGCGCTGCTCGGCCTTGTCCTGCTCGGCCGTGAGCGCCCCGTGCTGCGGGTGGCCCCGGCCGCGCTCGCCGCGGTCCTGCTCGTCGGCGTGCAGCTCGGTGAGGCCACCGCCACCGACGCCGTGGCCACCCGGATGCGGTTCGGGCACATGGACGACTACGCCCCCTGGGGCGACCGGCAGCAGCAACAGGCCGACGCGATCGACCGGTCCGACGGCTGGCCCCGCTACCGCACCGACCCCGGCCGGGAGCAGACCGTCGGCAACGACCCGCTGGAGCTCGGCGGCCAGGGCGCCCAGTACTACAGCAGCCACACCTCCGCCGTGCTGAGCAGTACGCTCACCGCCCTCGGCTTCGGCTGGACCTCGGGCGGCCGCAGCCTCCAGAGCCTGGACAACGCGGTCACGGACGCCGTCTTCTCGGTGGGCGCCCGGGTGCACTCCCCGCCGGACCCGCACCAGAACTGGTTCCCGCAGGACGGCAGCGCGGTGACCGTGACCCGCGAGGACGTCCCGCCCCTCGTGACGGTACGGCCGTCCGCCGCGACCGGTGCCTTCGGGCCGTCCCCGTACCGCAACCAGGAGCTGCTGCTGGGCGCCCGGGTCTACACCCTGCCCCGCATCACCGTCCTCAACGGCGCCGGGAAGCGGCCTTACCGCAGCACCGACCGCCGCCAGGGCGTGCGGGTCGGGGCGAAGGCGACGATCACCGCCCGGTGCCGCGCGGGCAGCGAGGTCTACCTCTGGGCGCCGTACTTCTCGGGCACCGCACGGCTCGCCGGCCCTTCCGCCTATGGTCCGACCGGCCGGTTCCGGGCCGACTGGCGGCCCCTCACCAAGATCGCCGCCATGGCGCGGCTCGGCACGGTCCCGGACTCCGGGCGCCTGACGATCGAGCTGTCCGCGAACCGGCTGGGGGTCGTGCCGGACCAGGCGGTCGGCTGCCTGGACACCGGGCGTCTGCACTCCGTCGTACGACAGCTCCGGGCCACCGGCGCCACCCGGGTGACCGTCTCCGGCTCCGGCGGCACACTCCGGGCCGCGCTCCCGGCCGGCAGCAAGGGCATCGCCGTCGTCGCCGCGCCCCGGATCGCCGGCTGGCGCTGCGCCGCCGGTGACGGGGCCCTCGTACCCGCGAGGCAGTACCACGGGCTGATCGCCGTGCCCCTCGACGGCACCGCAACCAGTGTGACCTGCGCCTTCCGTCCGCCGGGTCTGCGCCTGGGTACGGCGATCGGGGGTGGTTCCCTCGCGGTGCTCGCCGGGCTCGGTGTGTTCGGGGCCGTGCGCCGGCGGAGGGGCGTGAATATGCAGCCGGTTGCATAAACGTGCAGCGAAACGTATAGTCATGCCATCCAGGAGGAGGATGACATGGCGGTACGGGCGGCAGTGGCCGGAGCGAGCGGATACGCGGGCGGTGAGGTCCTGCGCCTGCTCCTCGCGCACCCCGAAGTCGAGGTCGGCGCGCTGACCGGCAACTCCAACGCCGGGCAGCAGCTCGGCGCGCTCCAGCCCCACCTGCTGCCGCTGGCCGACCGGGTGCTCCAGGAGACCACGGCAGACGTCCTCGCCGGACACGACGTCGTCTTCCTCGCCCTGCCCCACGGACAGTCCGCCGCCGTGGCCGAACAGCTCGGCCCGGACGTCCTCGTCGTCGACATGGGCGCCGACTTCCGGCTGAGGGACGCGGCCGACTGGGAGCGGTTCTACGGCTCCCCGCACGCCGGCACCTGGCCCTACGGCCTTCCCGAACTGCCGGGCGCCCGCGCCGCGCTGGAGGGGTCCAAGCGCATCGCGGTCCCTGGCTGCTACCCGACCGCCGTCACGCTCGCCCTCTTCCCGGCGTACGCCGCCGGGCTCGCCGAGCCCGAGGCGGTGATCGTCGCCGCCTCCGGCACCTCCGGCGCGGGCAAGGCGCCCAAGCCCAACCTGCTGGGCAGCGAGGTCATGGGCTCCATGTCGCCGTACGGCGTGGGCGGCGGGCACCGGCACACGCCCGAGATGATCCAGAACCTCAGCGGGGTGGCCGGTTCCCAGGTGAGCGTCTCCTTCACGCCGACCCTCGCGCCGATGCCCCGCGGCATCCTCGCCACGTGCAGCGCCTCCGTGAAGCCCGGCGTCACCGCGGAGTCCGTCCGCGCCGCCTACGAGAAGGCCTTCGCCGACGAGCCCTTCGTGCACCTGCTGCCCGAGGGCCGGTGGCCCGCCACGGCGTCCGTCCACGGTTCGAACGGCGTTCAGGTGCAGGTCGCCCTCGACGAGTCCGCGGGCCGCATCATCGCGATCAGCGCCATCGACAACCTGACCAAGGGCACCGCCGGCGGTGCCGTCCAGAGCATGAACATCGCCCTCGGCCTCCCCGAGGAGCTCGGTCTTTCCACGATCGGAGTCGCACCGTGAGCGTCACGGCAGCCAAGGGATTCCAGGCGGCGGGCATCGCCGCCGGAATCAAGGAGAACGGCAACCCGGACCTGGCCCTCGTGGTCAACACCGGGCCCCGCCGCGCCGCCGCCGGCGTCTTCACCTCCAACCGTGTGAAGGCCGCGCCCGTGCTGTGGTCCGAGCAGGTCCTCAAGACCGGTGAGCTGACGGCCGTCGTCCTCAACTCCGGGGGCGCCAACGCCTGTACGGGTCCGAAGGGCTTCCAGGACACCCACGCCACCGCCGAGAAGGTCGCCGAGGTGCTGGAGATCGGCGCGGGCGAGGTCGCCGTCGCCTCGACCGGACTCATCGGGGTCCTGCTCCCGATGGACAAGCTGCTGGCGGGGGTCGAGACGGCGGCCGCGTCCCTGAACGAGCACGGCGGTGAGAAGGCCGCCATCGCCATCAAGACCACCGACACCGTCCACAAGACGTCCGTCGTCACCAAGGACGGCTGGACGGTGGGCGGTATGGCGAAGGGGGCGGGCATGCTCGCCCCCGGCCTCGCCACCATGCTGGTCGTCCTCACCACCGACGCCGACCTGCCGAGTGACGTACTGGACAAGGCACTTCGGGCCGCGACCCGGACCACCTTCGACCGCGTCGACTCCGACGGCTGCATGTCCACCAACGACACCGTGCTGCTGCTCGCCTCCGGCGCCTCCGAAGTCACCCCGGCCCACGAGGAGTTCGCGGAAGCCGTACGGCAGGTCTGCGACGACCTCGGCCAGCAGCTCATCCGGGACGCCGAGGGTGCCAGCAAGGACATCAAGGTCGAGGTGATCAACGCGGCCTCCGAGGACGACGCCGTCGAGGTGGGCCGCTCCATCGCCCGCAACAACCTCCTCAAGTGCGCCATCCACGGCGAGGACCCCAACTGGGGCCGCGTGCTCTCCGCGATCGGCACCACCCGGGCCGCCTTCGAGCCGGACCAGCTGAACGTCGCCATCAACGGCGTCTGGGTCTGCAAGAACGGCGGAGTCGGCGAGGACCGCGACAAGGTCGACATGCGCTACCGCGAGGTGCACATCGTCGCCGACCTCGCCGCCGGATCCGAGACCGCCACGATCTGGACCAACGACCTCACCGCCGACTACGTCCACGAGAACAGCGCCTACTCGTCATGAGCACCACGCGTAAGCACACCGCGCTCCCCAAGGCCCAGATCCTCATCGAGGCGCTGCCCTGGCTGGTCCGGCACAACGGCAAGACCGTCGTCATCAAGTTCGGCGGCAACGCCATGATCGACGAGGACCTCAAGGCCGCCTTCGCCCAGGACGTCGTCTTCCTGCACCACGCCGGGCTCAAGCCGGTCGTCGTGCACGGCGGCGGTCCGCAGATCAGCGCCGCCCTCGACAAGCACGGCATCGTCAGCGAGTTCAAGGCCGGCCTGCGCGTCACCACCGAGGACGCCATGGACGTCGTACGGATGGTGCTGGCCGGGCAGGTGCAGCGCGAGCTGGTCAACCTGCTCAACGAACACGGGCCGCTCGCCGTCGGGCTGACCGGCGAGGACGCGCACACCATCACCGCCACCAAGCACCAGCCCGAGATCGACGGAGAGTTGGTCGACATCGGGCGGGTGGGCGAGATCACCGCGATCGACACGGGCGCGATCGAGGCACTGCTCGCCGACGGCCGGATCCCGGTCGTCTCGTCGATCGCCCGGAGCCAGGACGACGGACATGTCTACAACGTCAATGCTGATACGGCGGCTGCGGCACTCGCTGCTGCTCTGGACGCCGAAACCCTCATGGTCCTCACGGACGTCGAGGGTCTCTACGAGGACTGGCCGCACAGCGACGAGGTGATCAGCCGCCTCACGGCCTCCCAACTGGAGAAGCTGCTGCCGGAGTTGAGCTCCGGCATGGTCCCGAAGATGGAGGGCTGCCTGCACGCCGTGCGCAACGGCGTGCACACCGCCCGGGTCATCGACGGACGGGTCCAGCACTCGATCCTGCTGGAGATCTTCACCGACGAAGGAATCGGCACGATGGTCGTGCCGGACGCGCAAGAGGGGGATGCCGTATGACCGGCAATCAGGAGCTCGCCCAGCGCTGGCAGGGCTCGCTCATGAACAACTACGGCACCCCGCGGCTGCCCCTCGTCCGCGGCGAGGGCCTCAAGGTCTGGGACAGCGAGGGCAGGCAGTACCTCGACTTCGTCGGCGGGATCGCCACCAACGCGCTCGGCCACGCCCACCCCGCGATCGTCGAGGCCGTGACCCGGCAGATCGCCTCCCTCGGCCACATCTCCAACTTCTTCATGGCGGAGCCGACCGTCGCCCTCGCCGAGCGGCTGCTCCAGCTCTTCGGCCGGGACGGCAAGGTCTTCTTCTGCAACTCCGGCGCGGAGTCGGTCGAGGCGGCCTTCAAGATCGGCCGGCTGACCGGGCGCACCCACATGGTCGCCACCGAGGGCGGCTTCCACGGCCGGACCATGGGTGCCCTCGCGCTCACCGGCCAGCCCGCCAAGCAGACTCCGTTCCTGCCGCTGCCGGCCGACGTGACGCATGTGCCGTACGGCGACGCGCAGGCCCTGGCCGCCGCGGTCACCGAGGAGACCGCGCTGGTCGTCATCGAGCCGATCCAGGGCGAGAACGGTGTCGTGGTGCCCCCGTCCGGCTATCTCAAGGCGGCCCGGGCGATCACGGCGGCCAAGGGCGCGCTGCTGGTCCTCGACGAGGTGCAGACCGGCATCGGCCGTACCGGGCACTGGTTCGAGTACCAGGCCCACGAGGGCGTGCTGCCGGACGTGGTCACCCTCGCCAAGCAGCTCGGCGGCGGACTGCCGCTCGGCGCGACCGTCGCCTTCGGGCGGGCCGCGGACCTGCTCCAGCCGGGCCAGCACGGGACGACCTTCGGCGGGAACCCGGTCGCGTGCGCCGCGGGACTCGCCGTTCTCGACACCATCGAGAACGAGGGGTTGCTGGAGAACGTCAAGCGGCAGAGCGAGAGGTTGCGGGACGGAATCGAGTCACTGGGACACCCGCTGGTCGCCCGTGTCCGGGGTGCGGGACTCCTCCTGGGTATCGTGCTCACCGAGCCGCTCGCACCGCAGGTGCAGAAGGCGGCTCAGGACGCCGGTCTCCTGGTGAACGCGCCCGCACCCGATGTCGTACGGCTGATGCCGCCGCTGAACCTCGGCGACGACGAAGTGGACGCGCTTGTCCAGGCCTTCCCCGGCATCCTTGGTGCCGCCGAGGGAGACGGATGATCCGGAGAATGAGACGACGATGAGCCATGCGCAGGAACACGAGCACAACGGGGGCGCGGGGCCCGCGGTGCCGCAGACGCGTACCGCGCGCCACCGCCGGATCGTGGACATCCTCAACCGGCAACCGGTGCGGTCGCAGAGCCAGTTGGCGAAGCTGCTGTCCGACGACGGGCTGAGTGTCACGCAGGCGACCCTCTCCCGGGACCTGGACGAGCTGAACGCGGTGAAGATCCGCAACACCGACGGCGACCTGATCTACGCGGTGCCGAGTGAGGGGGGTTTCCGGACCCCCCGTGCTCCGCTGGGGGAGTCGGCGAAGGAGGAGCGGATGCGGCGGCTCTCCCAGGAGCTGCTGATCTCCGCGGAGGCTTCGGCGAACCTTGTGGTCCTGCGTACGCCTCCGGGTGCGGCTCAGTTCCTTGCGTCGGCGATTGACCAGGCTGAGCTGCATGACATCTTGGGCACGATCGCCGGTGACGACACGTTGATGCTGATCAGCCGGAACCCTACCGGGGGACAGGCGCTCGCTGAGCATTTGTTGCGGTTGGCTCAGAACGGGCATTGACGGTTGTTCGTCGGGCGCGGGTGAGTGGGGGCTTGTCGCGCCCACGCGGCGGAGCCGCATATCGACACAGCCCCGCGCCCCTCAAGACAAAAGACTCACCCGAGCCTCGCTGCCAAGCCCCCCGTGATCAGCACCTCTTCGCCCGCCGTGATCAGCAGGGCCTCCACATCCGGCAGCGCCTCCAGCCAGGCCAGGCCCTCCCGCGAACCCATCGCGAAGGCTGCCGTGGCCCAGCAGTCCGCCCAGGTGATGGTCGGGGCCACCACCGTCACCGACAGCAGATCCGTGACCGCCGAGCGGCCCGTGCGGGGATCGACGATGTGGGCGCCGCGTTCGGCCGTGCCGGACGTCGCCACCGCCAGCTCCGCCGCGCCCGCCGCCGACACCACGGCCGCCAGACCGCCCGGGCGGAGTGGGTCCGAGACGCCTACGCGCCAGGGGCGTTCGGGGCCCGGTACGCCCAACAGCTGGACGTCCCCGCCGCCGTTGACGCTCACTCCCGTCGCGCCCGACTCGGCCACCCGGCGGGCCGCGCGTTCCACCGCCCAGCCCTTGACGATGCCGGTCGGGTCGAGGCGGCCCTCGTAGCGCAGGCTGAACCAGCCTTCGCTCAACCGCTCGGCCTCGGCGCCGAGTTCGAGGACCTCGGCGACCTCGGGATCGCAGTCGCCGAGCGTCAGCTCACCGCGGGCCAGGCGGGAGACCTGGCTGTCGTCGCGGTAGGTGCTGAACACCTCGTCCACGCGGTGCAGCCCCGCCACCGCCTCCCGCAGTGCCGCCTGTACGGCAAGGGGTTCCCCGCCACGGACGTCGAAGGAGAAGACCGTCCCCATGACCTCCTCCGCGTGACGTACCGCGGCGGGAGCTTGTGCCGACTCGGCCACCGTGTCAGCCACCGGCCTGGTCCAGCGCGGACTGGAGCGACTTCTTGTAGCCCTCGCTGGTGTAGGTGGCACCGGAGACCGAGTCGATGTCCGCGCTGCCGGCCGCCACGGCCTCCTGGTTGAGCTTGGGGATGGACAGCGCCGTCTTCTGGTCGCTCGTCCCGCCCTTCGGCGCCTGCACGGCCTCGGCCTTGGTGATCTTGCCGCCGCTGACCGTGATCCGGACCTGGACCGGGCCGTACTGGGTCTGGGAGACGGCTCCGGTGACCGTCTTCGCGGCCGCCGCCCCACCACCGTCGGCGGGCTGGGAGGGCTGGGCCGAGGGCTGCGCCTGGGAGGCCGCCTCGTTCGCCTTGTCGATCGCCGACTGGAGCGACTTCTTGTAGCCCTCGCTGGTGTAGGTCGCTCCCGACACCGTGTCGATCTGCGCGCTCTGCTTGGCGACCACGTCCTGGCTGAGCTTCGGCACGGACAGGGCGGTCTTCTGGTCGCTCTCGCCGCCCTTGGGTGCCTGGACCGCCTCGGCCTTGGTGATCTTGTTGCCGCTGACCGTGATCCGGACCTGGACAGGACCGTACTGCGTCTGGACCACGTCCCCGGTGACCGCGCCGCCGGCGGCCGCCCCGGTGCCGCCCTGGGCCGACTCCTGCGCCGCCGCCGTCTGCTGCGGGATCGTTCCGCCCGCCTGGGCGGACGCCGGGTCCGAGGACGGCTTCAGCGACAGCATCAGCACGACACCGGAGACGGTGGCGGCGGTCGCGAGCACGACTCGACGGACGGGGTGACTCTTCCTCATCGCTTCAACAGCTCCTGAATTCCCGTCGTCACATCTCGAACGACTCGTGATGGATGCGGCGGGCGGGCACACCCGCGCCGCGCAGTGCTTCGTACACGGACTGCGCGAAACCGGCCGGCCCGCACATGAACACGTCGTGCTTGTCGATGTCGGGGAGCTTGCGCTGGAGGGACTCGGCGGAGATGTCCGGGCGCTCCCCGTCCGGACTGTTCACCGCGTACATCAGCCGGGCGCCGCGCTCGTCCGCGATGGTGGCGAGCTCGTCCCACAGGGCCAGGTCCTGGGTGGTGTTGGCCCGGTACAGCAGGGTGATGTCACCCGCCGCGCCCGGCAGCGTCTCGAACAGGGCCCGCATCGGCGTGATGCCGACACCGCCGGCCACCAGCAGCACCTTGCCGCGACTGCGGCGCTGGGCGGTCAGGGCGCCGTACGGCCCCTCGGCCCACACCTTGGTGCCGGGCTCCAGCTCGCGCAGCCGCTCGCTGTGGTCGCCGATCGCCTTCACCGTGATCCGCAGCATGCCCGGTCGGGGCGCCGCGGACAGCGAGTACGGGTGGGAGCTGAACCGCATGCCCGGCGCGAGGAACCGCCAGCGGAAGAACTGGCCCGCCTCCGCGCCCATCCGGTGCAGCTTGCGCCCGCCGATCAGCACCGACACCACGCCCGGCGTCTCCTCGACGACCGCCTCGACGTACATCCGGTGGCGCAGGTTCAGCCGGATCGGCGTGAGGATCCGGTACCAGACGACCAGCGCCGTGACCGAGCCGTACAGCGCGTACCAGACGGTCTTGGCGACCGGCTCGACCGCGAAGTCGTTGCCGGTGGTCAGCTGGTGCCAGAACGTCAGGAAGACCGCCGCGTAGGTCAGCAGGTGCACGTGGTACCAGGTGTCGTACGGGATCCGCCTGCGTACTCCGCCGATCGAGATCAGCCCGATGAGGAACAGCAGGCCGGTGCCGATGGCCGCCTTGCCCATGTCGGGGAGCTGGTTGATGGAGTCCGTCGTCTGCTGGACGATGTCGCCGAGCCCCTTGCCTGCCTGCAGGGCGTAACCCCACATGATCAGGAAGACGTGGGCGACGACCAGGCAGAGCGTGTAGCGGCCGGTCATCGCGTGCCAGCGGGCGACCCGGTCGGAGCCCACCCGGCGTTCCAGCGCGGGCACCCGGGCCATCTGGAGCACCACGAGCGCCATCAGGTAGCCGGCCAGCAGACCGGTGATCCGGCCCGCGTTGAGGATCTTGCTGTTGTCGTCCGCCACGGCCGGGGTGTTGTGCCACCACAGCCACAACACCCCGGCCGCGCCCGCCCATACGGCGATCAGCAGGACGGTCGCCGGGGAACGGCGCGGGCGGATGCGGCGCATCGTCTGACGGCGGGCGGCGCGGCCGCTGGCGAGCGTGGTGGTCACGTTTCCTCCGGGGACGGGGGCAAGGGGGGTGGGCGTGGTCCCTTGGTCCTTGGATACGTGCCGTGACGCCGGTGTGTTCAGCCGCCCGCGGAGTCCAGTGCGGACTGGAGTGACTGGCGGTAACCGTCACTTGTGTAGGTGGCCCCGGAGACCGTGTCGATGTCCGCGCTCTGGGTCTGGAGGGCCTCGCTGCGCAACCGGGGGATCGCATAGCTGTTGATCTCCTGGTCCCGGGGGTTCCCGGTCGGGTAGGTGACCGCCGTGACCTCGGTGAGCCTGCCGTCCTTGATGGTGACGCGGACCTGGACCGGACCCCAGCGGGTCTGGATCGTGTCGCCGGTGACGGTCTTCGTGCCGGTGGTGGCGGATCCGGTGCCGCCTGAGGCACTCGCGCTGCCGGAGGGCGCCGGCAGCACCAGGGCGGTCTGCGGTGCCGCGTGCGGTTTCAGGGACAGCAGCATCACCATCCCGGAGACGGTCGCGGCGCTCGCCAGGACGATCCGGCGCAGTGGGCGGTTCTTCTTCAGGGCGTGCACTTCTACGGCCTCACAGGTCTCAGAGCTCGAAGGACTCGTGGTGGATCCGGCGGTCCGGGACCCCGGCGGCCCGCAGTTCCTCGTACAGGTCCCGGGCGAAGCCGTGCGGGCCGCAGATGTAGACGTCGTGACCCGCGAGGTCCGGGACGGCCGACCGCAGGGAGCGAGCGGTCAGGTCCGGGCGGCGGCCGTCCGGTCCGTTGAGCGCGTACAGCACCTTCGCGCCGCGCCAGCGGGCCAGGGCCTCCAGCTCACCCCCGAGGGCGAGATCCTCGGCGGTGCGGGCCCGGTAGAGGAGGGTGACCTCGCCCGGGAGGGTCTCGAACAGGGCCCGCATCGGTGTGATGCCGACGCCGGCCGCGACGAGCAGGGACTTCGGCGAGGACTGCCGGTCCGCGGTCAGCGAGCCGTACGGCCCCTCCGCCCACACCCGGGTGCCCGGCCGCAGCAGCGCGACGGCCGTACTGTGGTCGCCCAGCGCCTTGACGGTGATCCGCATGCGGTCGCGGCGGGGCGGCGCCGAGAGGGAGTACGGCGTCGAGGTCCAGCCCATGCCCTCCCCGAGGAACCGCCAGCGGAAGAACTGCCCCGCCTGCGCGCCCAGTTCGTCCAGCCGCCGGCCGCGCACCACGACCGACCACACGCCCGGCGCCTCCCGGTGCACCGACTCCACCCGCAGCCGGTGCCGCAGGTTCAGCCGCACCGGGGCGAGGATCCGGAACCACAGCACCAGGGCGGCGACGCCGAGATAGAGCGCGTACCAGGCCGCCGTCGCCGCCGTGTTTCCGTTGAAGTCGTTGCCGAGGGCCAGTTGGTGGCCGAAGGAGAGGAACACGGCCGCGTAGGTCAGGAGGTGGACGTAGTACCAGAACTCGTGGCTGGTGCGGCGGCGCACCGCTCGCGCCGAGGTGAGACCGACGGCGAGGAGGATCACCGTACCGGCGGTGGCCTTGAGCATCTCCGGGTAGTCGAGGACCACCGTGAGCGTCTCGTGCCAGAGCGAGGCACCGTCCTGGGCCGCGTACCCGGCGAGGATGAGCCCGATGTGGGCGAGCAGCAGACTGACGGTGTAGCGGCCGGCCATCGCGTGCCAGCGCGCGACCCGGTCCGAGCCGATCCGCCGCTCCAGCAGCGGGACCCGCGCCATCAGACCCACCAGCACCGCGCAGGCGTACCCGCACAGCAGCCCGGCGATCCGCCCGGCCCCGGTCAGCCACCCGGCCGCGCCGACCACGGACCCCGTGTCCGACCACCACAGGGCGAGCACGGCCGCCGCCCCGGCCCACAGCAGGGCCAGCACGACACCCGCGGGGGATCGTCGTGCGGGCGGCGCCACGGCCGGTGCGGCCCGCCGCTCGTACACGGTGGTCATGGGGGTGTCCTTTCGCCGTCCTGGCCACCACTGTGCGAAAGGAACCTCTCAGGAACCTCTGAACGGGCACCCGCAGAGCGCACTCAGAGGAAACTCAGAGCATCCGGCGGTGTCCGCCGCCCGCGCCGGGGGTGATCCTGGAGAGGACATGAACACCGCACGCTCCGGCCGCCCCGCCCTCACCCGCCCCGACGGCACCCCGCTGCGCGTCCTCGTCGTCGACGACGACCCGGACCTCGCCGAGGTCCTGTCCGGCGCCCTGCGCTACGAGGGCTGGCAGGTCCGCACGGCCGGCGACGGCGCCTCGGCGGTGACGGCCGCCCGGGAACTGCTCCCCGACGCCGTGGTCCTGGACGTGATGCTCCCCGACACCGACGGCTTCGCCGTGCTGCGCGCCCTGCACACCGTGAAGTCCGACGTCTGCGTGCTCTTCCTGACCGCCCGGGACGCCGTCGAGGACCGCATCAAGGGCATCACGGCGGGCGGCGACGACTACGTCACCAAGCCCTTCAGCCTGGAGGAGGTCGTCGCCCGGCTGCGCGGACTGCTGCGCCGCGCGGGCATGGCCCGGCAGCTCGACGAGGGCCCCCGGCTGACCGTCGGTGACCTGGTCATGGACGAGGAGGCCCGCGAGGTCACCCGCGGCGGCGAGCTGATCGAGCTGTCCCCGACCGAGTTCGAGCTGCTGCGCTTCCTCATGCGCAACCCCCGCCGCGTGCTCAGCAAGGCGCAGATCCTCGACCGGGTGTGGTCCTACGACTTCGGCGGCCGTGCCCATGTCGTCGAGCTGTACATCTCCTACCTGCGCAAGAAGGTGGACGCGGGCCGGGAGCCGATGATCCACACCGTGCGCGGGGCGGGATACGTGATCAAGCCGGTGACGCCGTGAGGGACCTCAGGCCG
Organism: Streptomyces sp. SAI-135; assembly: GCF_029893805.1. Taxonomy (NCBI): domain Bacteria; kingdom Bacillati; phylum Actinomycetota; class Actinomycetes; order Kitasatosporales; family Streptomycetaceae; genus Streptomyces; species Streptomyces sp. SAI-135. Next base: position 1,942,531 of record NZ_JARXYP010000002.1, on the reverse strand, counting down.
CACACCCTGCGGGCCCGGCTCACCCTGGGCCTGGTGGTGCTGCTGGCGGTGAGCTGCGCCGCGGTCGGCGTCGCCGCGGTCCTCGGACTGAAGGGCTTCCTCATCAGCCGTCTCGACGAACAGCTCACCGAGGCGGGCAACAGGTTCGCGGTCAGCCTGGAGCACAAGGACGAGCCGCAGAAGGACGACCACGACGGCGACGAGCGCGCCGACACCCGCCGCCAGGCCACGGGTACGTTCGGCGCCCGGCTGGTGGACGGCACCGTCACCAACGCGGCCGTCGTCCGCTCCAGCGGCACCCTGAAGGTCGACCTGAGCAGCGGCGACCGGAAGCGGCTCGCGGAGATCGTGCCCGACGGCCGCGGCCACAGCGTCGACCTGTCCGCCCTCGCCGACTACCGGGTGATCGCCACCCGGGGGCTGGACGGCGACGTCCTGATCACCGGGATGCCCCTGGAGTCCGTCGAGGCCACCGTCCACCGCCTGGAACTGGTCGCCGGGATCGTCTTCGGCGCCGCCCTCACCGCCGCCGGAGTCGCGGGCGCCCTGTGGGTGCGCTGGTCCCTGCGCCCGCTCAGCCGGGTCGCCGCGACCGCCACCCGGGTCAGCGAACTCCCGCTCGCCAGCGGGGAGGTGGCCCTGCCGCCGCGCGCCCCCGAGTCCGACCCGCGCAGCGAGGTGGGACAGGTGGCCGGCGCCTTCAACCGCATGCTCGGCCATGTCGAGGACGCCCTCACCAAACGCCACGCCAGTGAGGAACGGCTGCGCAGCTTCGCCGCCGACGCCAGCCACGAACTGCGCACTCCGGTCGCCTCGGTACGCGGCCACGCCGAACTCGCCCTGCTGCACCCCGGCCCGCTGCCGCCCGAGATCACCCGGGCCCTGGAACGCATCGCCGCCGAGTCGACCCGTATGGGGGCCATGGTCGACGACCTCCTCCTGCTGGCCCGCCTGGACGCGGGGCGCCCCCTGGAGACCGCCCCCGTCGACCTCACCCGCCTGGTCCTGGACGCCCTCACGGACGCGCGGGCCACGGGCTCCGGCCACCGCTGGGAACTGGACCTCCCCGAGGACCCGGTCACCGTGTCCGGCGACGAACACCGTCTCCACCAGGTCCTGGCCAACCTGCTGTCCAACGCCCGGCTGCACACCCCGGCCGGCACCAAGGTGACGGTGACCCTGGAGCGGGACGGCACCGCGGCCGTGCTCAGGGTCCACGACGACGGCCCCGGCATCCCCGAGGAGATCCAGCCCGGCGTCTTCGAACGCTTCACCCGCGCCGACCGCAGCACCAAGGCGGAGACCGGCGGCGCGGGCCTCGGCCTGTCGATCGTGGCGGCGGTGGTGGAGGCGCACGGGGGAAGCGTGGCGGTGGACAGCCGGCCGGGCTCGACGACCTTCACCGTCCGGATCGGCGGCAGGGAGTGAGTCAGACCGCCGACGGCGGCAGCGGCAACGGCACCCCGGGCAGACCGTCCAGGCTCGTGGCGATGTGCTCCTTCTTGGCGAAGTACGCGCTGAGCGACTCGTCGTCCTCGCGCGAGAACCGCTTGGCGTGCAGCTCGCGGTCGCTCTCGTACGACATGTACGGCACCGCGTAACCGCAGGAGTCGCGGACCAGTTCGGCCGTCACGACGATGATCGCCCGCAGGCCGTGCGCGCTCGGGTCGATGTCCGGGAAGCGGGCGAGCAGTTCCCCGAAGCGCGGGTCGTCCCGGAAGACCGGCTCACCGCGCCCGTGCACCCGGACGATGTTCGGCGGCCCCTGGAAGGCGCACCACATGAGAGTGATCCGGCCGTTCTCCCGCAGATGCGCCACCGTCTCCGCGTTGGATCCGGCGAAGTCGAGGTAGGCCAGGGTGAGTTCGTCGAGAATCGCGAAGGAGCCGCGCAGGCCCTTGGGGGAGAGGTTGACCGTACCGTCCCCGGAGAGAGGAGCGGTCGCGGTGAAGAAGAGGGGCTGCGCCTCGATGAAGGAGCGGAGCCGGCCGTCTATGCGCTCATAGGTCTTTCCCATGTCTAAGCATTATGGGCGAAAAACCTTTCGACTGTCTAAGGAATTCGGGCATCCACTTGCGCGGACATGCCCGTGGCCGCCCCGGCCGGCGCTCACACGGGGCGGCCACAGCGCCTGTCACGTCACTTGGTGAGCGTGCAGGCGGCCAGGGAGTCGAGGCCCTGCGGCTTGGCGGCGGTGCGGCCGATCGAGATGGCGATGCGGTCGATGGTCGACTTCCGCTTGTCGGCCAGCGGGCCGAGGATGGCGTTGTTGACGAAGTTGGGTCCGCCCTGGCCGACGGTGTCGACGAGCCGCTTGTTGGCCTCGTTGATCTGGGTCTGGAGGAGGGTGAGGTTGCGGGTGACCTCGGCCTGCGCGGTGGCCGGGATCGCGGGCAGCTTCGAGGCCACGTCCGGGCAGGTGATCGTGCCGGCGGCGGTCGCGGCGTTGCCTCCGGCGTTGGCGTTGCCCCCGGCGTTCCCGTTGTTGTTGCCCGCGTTGCCGTTCGCGTTGCCGTTCCCGTTGGCGTTGCCGCCCGCGTTGCCGTTGTTGGTGCCGCCCGCGCCGGCGCCGTTCAGCGTGCACGGCGCGAGCGCGTCCAGGCCGGTCGGCTTGGCCGCCGTACGGCCGATGGCCGTGGCGATGCGGTTGACCGTGGCCACGCGCTTGTCCTTCAGCGGGCCGAGGATGGCGTTGTTGACGAAGTTGGGTCCGCCCTGGCCGACGGTGTCGACGAGCCGCTTGTTGGCCTCGTTGATCTGGGTCTGGAGGAGGGTGAGGTTGCGGGTGACCTCGGCCTGTGCGGTGGCCGGGATCGCGGGCAGCTTCGAGGCGACGTCCGGGCAGGTGATGCTGCCGGGGGCTGCGAGGGTGCGGGCGGTGGCGTTGCCGCTGCTCTTGGAGGTCTCCCCGGCGAGGGCGGTACCGGCGACGATCGCCCCGGTGAGTGCCACGGCGGCGGCGCCGCCGATGATCGCCACGCGGCGCTTGTTGTACTTCGGAAGAGCCCTGGACATGCGGATGCCTCACTCGGGGTCGGGAAGTGGTCTGCGTTGACAAACGCGGCGCCTGCGTTCGGCGTGGAATACGGGCAAGCGGTTTCTCGTGTTCAAAGGGACCGCAAATTCTCTGCCGCTCCGGTTCCTGGGGACACCGCCCCACCGCTCCAGATTGACGAATCATGCAGGACTCTGCATAATCATGCATACCCTTGGAGTGCAGCGGTGAGGAGCAACGCAAGTGAGCAGCAACAGCGGTGACGTCCGGCTCTGGGGCGGTCGTTTCGCCGACGGTCCCGCCGAGGCGCTGGCGAAGCTGTCCGCGTCCGTCCACTTCGACTGGCGCCTCGCGCCGTACGACATCGCCGGTTCCCGCGCCCACGCGCGCGTGCTGCACAAGGCGGGCCTGCTGAGCGACGACGAGCTCCAGCGCATGCTCGCCGGGCTCGACAGGCTGGAGGCCGACGTGGCCGACGGCTCCTTCGTGGGCACCATCGCCGACGAGGACTGCCACACGGCCCTGGAGCGCGGCCTGCTGGAGCGCGTCGGTGCCGACCTCGGCGGCAAGCTGCGCGCCGGCCGCTCCCGCAACGACCAGATCGCCACCCTCTTCCGTATGTACCTGCGGGACCACGCCCGGATCATCGGCGGCCTGATCGCCGAGCTCCAGGACGCCCTGATCGGCCTCGCCGAGGCCCACCCGGACGTGGCGATGCCCGGCCGCACCCACCTCCAGCACGCCCAGCCGGTGCTGTTCGCCCACCACGTCCTGGCCCATGTCCAGTCCCTGTCGCGGGACGCGGAGCGGCTGCGCCAGTGGGACGAGCGCACGGCGGTCTCGCCGTACGGCTCGGGCGCCCTGGCCGGCTCCTCGCTGGGCCTGGACCCCGAGGCGGTGGCCAAGGACCTCGGCTTCGAGCACGGATCGGTCGGCAACTCCATCGACGGCACGGCCTCCCGTGACTTCGTCGCGGAGTTCGCCTTCATCACCGCGATGATCGGCGTCAACCTCTCCCGGATCGCCGAGGAGATCATCATCTGGAACACGAAGGAGTTCTCCTTCGTGACCCTGCACGACGCGTTCTCCACGGGCTCGTCGATCATGCCGCAGAAGAAGAACCCGGACATCGCGGAGCTGGCGCGCGGCAAGTCCGGCCGCATGATCGGCAACCTGACGGGTCTGATGGCCACGCTCAAGGCCCTGCCCCTCGCCTACAACCGCGACCTCCAGGAGGACAAGGAGCCCGTCTTCGACTCCTGCGACCAGCTGGAGGTCCTGCTCCCCGCCTTCACCGGCATGATGGCGACCCTCACGGTCAACCGCGAGCGCATGGAGGAACTGGCCCCGGCCGGCTTCTCCCTCGCCACCGACATCGCCGAGTGGCTGGTCAAGCAGGGCGTCCCCTTCCGCGTGGCGCACGAGGTCGCCGGCGAGTGCGTCAAGGCGGCCGAGGCCGAGGGCAAGGAGCTGAACGACCTGACGGACGACCAGTTCGCCAAGATCAGCGCCCACCTGACTCCCGAGGTGCGGACCGTCCTCGACGTCCCCGGCGCCCTGGCGTCCCGCAACGGCAGGGGCGGCACGGCCCCGAGCGCGGTGGCGACCCAGCTGGCGGAGGTGAAGACGAACGTGGCCGCGCAACACGCGTGGGCTGAACGCCGCTGAGGGGTGCGGGGCTGTATCGGTGTGCGGCTCCGCCGCGTGGGCGCGACCAGCCGCGACGGCCCCGCACTCGCCAGAACACCGCACATCCCACCCCCTGAGCCGACAGAGGTGAAGGCGAACCCGGCCGCACAAAACCAGTGGGCCCGTCGCCTTCAGGGGCGCGAGGCTGTATCGGTGTGCGGCTCCGCCGCGTGGGCGCGACAAACCCCCACCGAGCCGCACCCGCCACATCACCGAACAACTCACCCCGTGAGGCGAAGGGCATCCCGCGTTACGTTGTGGACATGCCCTTCGCCCGCCTCGCCACAGCAACCACCCCCACCTGCCACATCGGCCTCGGCCTCGCCGCGGTGGGCCGCCCCGGCTACATCAACCTGGGCCGAGACGAAGACCTGGGAGACGACCGGAGCGTCGAGACGCTACGGACCCGCACCCACGAACTCCTCGACGCCGCCTACGCCCAAGGCGTCCGCTACTTCGACGTGGCCCGCTCCTACGGCCGCAGCGAGGAGTTCCTCGCGGCCTGGCTCAGGAACGACCCCGGCCGGGACGACGTGGTCATCGGCAGCAAGTGGGGCTACACCTACACCGCCGGCTGGACCACCGACGCCGAGAAGCACGAGGTCAAGGACCACAGCGTCCTGACGTACGAGCGTCAGCGCGCCGAGACCGACGAACTGCTCGGCGACCGCCTCGACCTCTACCAGATCCATTCGGTGACCCCGGACAGCCCGGCCCTCACCGACAAGGAGCTGCACGCGAGGCTCGCGGAGGCGGCCGCCCAGGGCACCACGATCGGCTTCTCCACCAGCGGCCCCGCACAGGCCGACGCCATCCGCGCCGCACTGGAGGTGACCGTCGACGGCGAACCCCTCTTCCGTACCGTCCAGTCGACGTACAACGCCCTGGAGACCTCGGCCGGCCCCGCCCTCGCGGAGGCCCACGACGCCGGCCTCACGGTGATCGTCAAGGAGGGCATGGCCAACGGCAGGCTCGCCGCGCCGCACGCCCCGGACGCGCTGAAGACCGTAGCCGAGGAGATGTCCCTGGGGTGTGACGCCGTGGCCCTCGCGCTCATCCTCCGCCGGCCCTGGGCCGGAGTCGTCCTCTCGGGAGCCGCCACCACCGGCCAGCTCGCGTCCAACCTGCACGCGGCCGTCGTGGACCTGGACGACGAGCAACTGTCCCGGCTCGCGACGCTGGTGGAGGAGCCGCAGGAGTACTGGGAGCGGCGCGGGCAGCTGCCCTGGCACTGAGAAAAGCCCTGCTCGACCGGCATGGATGAGACGCCTGTACCTCGTGTGAGACACGAATGTCTCAAGCGAGGTACTCTTGTCTCATGGCTGTCGATCGTGACCACGTGCTGCGCAGTGCCGCGGCCCTGCTGACCCGCAAATCCACCGCGACCATGGACGAGGTCGCCAAGGCGGCCGGGATCAGCCGGGCCACCCTGCACCGCCACTTCGCCGGACGGGACGCGCTGGTGCGGGCACTGGAGGAGCACGGCATCGCCGAGTGCGAGGCGGCCCTCGACGCGGCCCGTCTCGACGAGGGGTCCGCGAGCGACGCCGTACGCAGGCTCGTACGCGAGGTCGAGCCCGTCGCCGGCCTGCTGTCCTTCCTCTACGGCGAGAACGAACTGTGGGAGGACGGCGGGGGCGACTCCTGGGCGCGGCTCGACCTGCGGATCGCCTCGGTGTTCGTGCGCGGCCAGCAGAGCGGCGAGTTCCGCATCGACCTCAGCCCGGTGTGGCTCACCGAGGCGCTCTACGGACTGGTCGCCTCCTGCGCCTGGGCCACCCAGGCGGGCCGCGTGGCCCCCAAGGACTTCACCCACATGATCACCGGGCTGCTGCTCGGTGGCGCACTACGGAGAGAGGAATCATGACCAGCACCCTGCGGCCGGCGACCACGACCGAGGCGGTGCAGCGTCCGGGCCGTTGGCTCGCGCTGTCCGTCCTGGTGCTCGCCGTGCTGCTGGTGGCCGTCGACGCGACCGTCCTCGGCCTCGCGACCCCGTACATCAGCGAGGACCTCAGGCCGACCGGGACCCAGCTCCTGTGGATCGGTGACGTCTACTCGTTCGTCATCGCGGGCCTGCTGGTGTCGATGGGCAGCCTCGGCGACCGCATCGGCCGCAAGCGGATCCTGCTGCTGGGCGCGACCGCGTTCGGCGCGATATCGGTTCTGAACGCCTATGCGACCACACCGGAGTTGATGATCCTGGCGCGGGCTCTGCTGGGTGTCGCCGGCGCGACCCTCATGCCCGCCACCCTGGCCCTGATCCGCAACCTCTTCCACGACCCGCGCGAACGCAGCCTCGCCGTCGGCGTCTGGGGCGCGACCGCCTCCGCCGGCACGGCGGTCGGCCCGATCGTCGGCGGCTTCCTGCTCGAACACTTCTGGTGGGGCTCGGTCTTCCTGATCAACCTGCCGGTGATGGCCGTCCTGGTCCTCGTCGGCATCAAGCTGCTGCCGGAGTCCCGCAACCCGAATCCGGGCCCCTGGGACACGATCAGCGTCGCCCTGTCCCTGGTCGGCATGATCGCCGTGGTCTACGCGGTCAAGGAAGCCGCCTCGCACGGCATCACGTGGGAGCCGGTCACGGCGGGCCTCCTGGGTGCGGCGGCCCTCTGGGCTTTCGTCCGCCGCCAGTTGACCCTGCCGACCCCGCTCCTCGACATGCGTCTCTTCCGCAACCGCGGTTTCAGCGGCGCCGTCCTGGCCGACCTCCTGACCATCCTCGGCCTCTCCGGCCTGGTCTTCTTCCTCTCCCAGTACCTGCAACTGGTCCAGGAAAGGCCCCCGTTGGAGGCGGGCCTGGCGGAACTCCCGGCTGCGGTGGGCGCGGTGGCGGCGGGCCTGGTCGCGGGCACGCTCGCTCGCCGCTGGTCGGTACGCGCGGTCGTCTCCGGCGGCCTCGCGGCCATCGGCCTGGCCCTGGCCTTCCTCACCCTGCTCGACGAGTCCACGGGCTACCCGATGCTGGGCGCGGCCCTGCTGCTGGTCGGCGTGGGCGCGGGGTTCTCCTTCACGGTGACGGCGGACGTGATCCTGTCGAGCGTCCCGAAGGAACAGGCGGGCGCGGCGTCGGCGGTCTCCGAGACGGCGTACGAACTGGGCGCGGCTCTGGGCATCGCCGTCCTGGGCTCGATCGTGACGGGCGTCTACCGGGGCTTCGCGGCTCCGGCGGGCACCCCGGAGGGAGCACACGAATCGCTGGGCGGCGCGGTGGAGGCGGCGTCCGGGCTGCCGTCGAACACGGCGCAGGCGCTGCTGACGTCAGCGAGGGGGTCCTTCGTGGACGGCCTTGCGACAGCTGCGGGAGCCGGAGCGCTGGTCCTGCTGGTGACGGCGATCGCAGCGTGGTTCATGCTTCGCGGCCAACGGTTGGACAAGGACTTTTAGGGGCGCGGGGAACTGCGCGAGAAGTCCCATCGGGCCGCACCCGACAACGAACCCCTACGCGGCCTTCGCCTTCGTGGCGTACATGTCCACGTACTCCTGCCCCGACAGCCGCATGACCTCGGTCATCACAGAGTCCGTGACAGCCCGCAGCACATACCGGTCCCGGTCCATCCCGTCGTAACGGGAGAACTCCATCGCCTCGCCGAACCGAACCGTGACCCGCCCGGGCCGGGGCATCCCGGAGCCCCCCGGCTGCAACTTGTCCGTGCCGATCATCGCGAAGGGCACGACGGGCGCGCCCGTCATCAGCGTCAGACGGGCGATCCCCGTGCGTCCCCGGTACAGCCGCCCGTCGGGCGAGCGCGTGCCCTCGGGGTAGATCCCGAAGACCTTCCCCTCCTCCAGGACCCGCCGCCCGGTCATCAGCGCCGCCACGCCGCCGCGACCGCCGTCGCGGTCCACCGGGATCATGCCGACGCCGGTGAAGAACCACGCCATCAGGCGGCCCTTGAGCGACTTCCCGGTGACGTACTCGTCCTTGCCGATGAAGAACACCTGCCGGTCGCAGACCAGCGGCAGGATCATCGAGTCGATGAAGGTGAGGTGGTTGCCGGCCAGGATGACGGGACCGTCACCCGGGATGTGCTCCGCGCCCTCCACCTGTGGGCGGAACATCAGGCGCATGATCGGTCCGAGCACTGCCTTGATGAGCGCGAAGCGGGACAACGGGCCCTCCGGAGTCAAGAGAACGGCCAGGGAAACTGTATGAGTCTGTGCAGGTGAGGACATTACTCGCGGCTCGGGGGATCGCGCACATCGGGCGCTCGGGGTTCACCGAGGTCTTACGCACTGTTGACACTCGTTTACCTGCGGATGGGCCCCGTTGCCTCCCGGCAACCCGGGCGGAACGATGTGACGGAGGTCGCCCCGACGGACGCGTACCCTGGCCCTCGGCCATGAAGCCGACGAACCATCAGACATCTGTTCCCATACGACATCACGCGTCACCCCCGTGTTCCGCCGGAGGTCTCCCGCCCGTCACGGACCCGGACCTACGATCGGCCCGCATCGAAGAGGCGACGGCAGGAGGGGTCCACATGGGATCGCAGGACGAGCACACGGACGGCACCGGACGACGGGCACTTCTCGGGGCCGCGATGCTCGGCGCCGGGGGAGCGGTCCTGGGCCTGTCGGGCACGGCGAGAGCCGCCACCGCCGGCTCCGCGGGGCACGGTGGGGGCGGGCTGAAGAGCCTGCCCGTGCCGACGGTCATCGGACACCGGGGTGCCAGCGGCTACCGCCCCGAGCACACCTTCGGCTCCTACCAGCTCGCCCTCGACCTGGGCGCCGACATCGTCGAGGCCGGCGACCTCGTCCCGACCAAGGACGGCCACCTCGTCTGCCGCCACGAACCGGAGATCGGCGGCACGACCGACGTCGCCGACCACAAGGAGTTCGCCGACCGGAAGAAGACCAAGGTCCTCGACGGCGTCTCCACCACCGGCTGGTTCACCGAGGACTTCACCCTCGCCGAGCTCAAGACGCTCCGCGCGATCGAGCGCATCCCGGCCAACCGGCCGCACAACACGCTCTACAACGGCCGCTGGGAGATCCCCACCTTCGAGGAAGTCCTCAGGTGGCAGGACGAGCAGACCCGCAAGCGCGGCAAGCAGGTGTGGATCTACCCCGAGACCAAGCACCCCACCTATTTCCGGGGGCTCGGCCTGGGCCTGGAGGAGCGGGTCGCGAAGCTCCTGCGCAAGCACGGCAAGGACCGGCGGAACTCCCCGGTCATCCTCCAGTCCTTCGAGCCGACCAGCATCCAGCGCCTCAACAAGCTCGTCGACAACCCCCTGGTCGTCCTGCTGTCCGCCGCGAACACCCGCCCCTGGGACTTCGTGGCGACGGGCGACCCGCGCACGGTCGCCGACCTGATCACCCCCAAGGGCCTCAGGGAGATCGCGGGCTACGCCCAGGGCATCGGCCCGACCCTCGACCTGGTCGTCACCAAGAAGGCGGACGGCAGCCTCGACAAGGAGACCACCCTGGTCGCCGACGCCCACAAGGTGGGGCTGATCCTGCACCCCTACACCCTGCGCAACGAGAACCCGTTCCTGCCGGCCGAGTTCCGCAAGGGCACGGACGCGGACGCCTACGGGGACGCCTTCGGCGCCTTCAAGAGGTACTTCGCCACCGGCATCGACGGCGTCTTCACCGACAACCCGGACACCGGCCTCCTCGCCCGCCAGGACTTCGTCAACGGCTGAGCCACCAGCCCCCGATCGGGCTGACTTGCGGCCGCCCGGGCAACCCACGGCCCGGGCGGCCGTGTCGTACCGCATATGACGCACGACCTGGTCGCCACCCTGCGCCCGCTGCTCACCGCCGAGGCCTCCGCGGAGGCACATGCCTCCGGTACGGAACCGGCCGACCTGGAGCAGGCGGTCTGGCTCCGCCTCCTGGAACACCTGGAGACGCAGGGCCCGCCCCTCGACCCGCCCGGCTGGCTCCGCAGGGCCGTCCGCTCCGAGTCCCGCCGCAGCCGTCGTACGACCCGCCTCGAACGGCCCTACGCCACCGAACCCGCGGTGGACGACGACCGCACCCCCGAACAGCTCGCCCTCGCCGCGGCCCGGCGCACGGCCCTGCACGACGCGGTGCGCCGCCTGCCCGGCCGCTGCCCCTCGCTGATGGCGGCCCTCCTCTCCCCGAGGGACCTCACCTACCGGGAGATCGCGGGGGAGTTGGGTATCTCACAGGGCAGTCTCGGTCCGGAACGTTCCAGATGCCTGGGATGTCTGCGGCGACTGCTTGCACCGGAGGTTGCGACACGCCGAACGCGGGGATAGGAGTGGGGGACAACAGGCGATCAGGTGAGCGGGAGGCGTGCGCACATGGGCATGAGCGTGACCATCTCTGCGGCGGCCGAGCAGGACGCGGAGCAGATCTTCAGGCTGCAGTACCTGTGCTTCCAGAGTGAGGCGGCGCTCTACGGCAACTACCGCATCGATCCGCTCGTCCAGACCCTGGACTCGGTCCGCGCGGAGGTGGCCTCGGACTGCGTCTTCGTGGCCCGCCTGGGAGACGAGGTGGTCGGCTCGGTCCGCGGCCGCGTCACCGAGGACGGCTCGGCCGCCATCGGCAAACTCTGCGTCCACCCCCGCCTCCAGGGCCACGGCATCGGGGCCCGCCTCCTCCGGGCGGCCGAAGCGGCCCTCGCGGACGAGCGCGGCGCCACCAGCTTCCGCCTCTTCACCGGCCACCGCAGCGAGGGCAACCTCCGCCTCTACCGCAAGGTCGGCTACCAGACGGTGGGCACGTCGGAGGGCGCGGACGGCGTCCCGATGATCGTCCTGGAGAAGCCCGCGGGAACATATGCGGCCACCGCATGAGTCTTTAGGGGCGCGGGGAACTGCGCGACCAGCCCCCACGGACCGGATGCCGCCGGACGAACCTCAGGCGGCATCCCCCTTGGGCGCACCCTTCCGCAGCCAGTAGATGGCCGACAGGGGAAGCAGTACGGGGATGAACAGGTAACCCATCCCGAAGTCCGACCACACCGTCGCATCCGGAAACGCGGACGGCTCGACCAACGTCCAGGTGCCCACGGTCAAAACCCCGAGCAGCTCGACGACACAGCACACCAGAGCCACCTTGCGAGCCGTCTCTCCGCCCCGCACCAGCGTGTACGTGATGAACCCGTACACGACACCCGCCACCGCGGACAGCGAGTACGCAAGCGGCGCCCGGTCGAACTCGGTGGAGATCTGGTACGCGGACCTCGACACCGCTCCCACGACCATCACGCCGTACAGCCACACCAGCAGCGTCCCCGGCCCACTGATCAACCGTCGGCTCACGTCAGCTTCCCCAGATGTCATAGAGCCGCACCTCCAGAACGGCCAGCACCACACCGCCGGCGGCGACCGTCACCGATCCCCACCGCGTCCGCTCCGCGAGCGACATGAACCCCGCCGCCGGCACGCACGCGAACGCCCCCAGCAGATAGGCGACGAAGATCGTCGTGCCCTGCTCCGGCTTCTCGCCCCGCGCGAGCTGCACGATCCCCACCACGAGCTGGACCAGCGCCAGCACCGACACCACGGCCATCCCGATGAAGTGCCAGTCCTTGGTGGGCTCGTCACGGTAGGCGGCCCAGCCGCACCAGGCGGCCAGCAGCAGTGCGGCGACGCCGGTCACCAGCGTCAGGGCATCAAACATGCGGCGAGCCTATTACGGTCCAAAAGGCCTGATGCGGCCGCCCCCGCACCGCACCGTAGGGTCGAGGACATGACGATCCACGCCGAAGCCCTGCTGTTCGACAACGACGGAACCCTCGTCTCCTCCCTGGAATCGGTGCACCGCTGCTGGACGCGCTGGGCCGGGGAGTACGGCATCACCGCCGAGGCCTTCGCACGGGTCGAACTGCACGGACGTACGGCCGTGGAGATAGCCGCCGACCTGCTGCCCGCCGATGTCGTACCGGCGGCCGTCGCGCGGATCGAGGAACTGGAGGTGGAAGACGTGCCCAACGGAGGTGTCCACCTGCTCCCCGGGACCCGGGCCTTCCTCGACTCCCTGCCCGCCGACCGCTGGGCCGTCGTCACCTCCGCCACCCGCCGGCTGGCCGAGGCCCGCCTCGAAGCCGTCGGCATCCTCCCCAAGACCCTGGTCGCCGCCGACGACGTGACCCGCGGCAAGCCCGACCCCGAGCCGTATCTGCTCGCCGCCCGCGAACTCGGCGTCGACCCGGCCCGCTGTGTCGTGTTCGAGGACGCCCCCGCCGGTCTGCGGGCCGGCCGTGCCGCCGGGATGACCACGGTGGCGTTGACCACAACCCACCAGGCCCACGAGCTCGACGCCGACCTGGTGGTCGAGGACCTGTCGGCCCTGTCGGCCCTGGTCACCGCCGCCGGAGTGGAGATCTCCGCCCGGGTCTGAGACCTGTCCACCGCTGTCCGCCATTCGGACAGCGGGTTCTTGGTCGCTCCCATACGTCTGCTTTACTGATCGCATGACCACGACGAGCTGCCGCACCCTTGCGACCGAGGCGACCATGACGCCCGGTGCTCGTTGTATGTGTCGAATGTGCGCCTGTTAGAGGGCCCCCGCACCACCTCCTGAGCCTCGCGCCCCGAAGCGAGCCGCCCCGGCACGTCCGTACGCCGTCCACGCCGTACGTGACCCATGTGCCCGCGCACGACTTCTCTCCCGTACCAGGGCACACCCACGCCCGGGTACTCGACAGTGACGGAACCCCAGTGATCACGACAACAGGCCTGACCAAGGTCTACCGCTCGCGCGGCCGTGAGGTCACCGCCCTGGACGGCGTCGATCTGCACGTCCGCGAAGGCGAGGTGTACGGCGTCATCGGCCAGTCCGGCGCCGGCAAGTCCTCGCTCATCCGCTGCGTCAACCTGCTGGAGCGCCCCACCGCCGGCACCGTGACCGTCGACGGACAGGACCTCACCGCCCTCGCGGGCCGCGGACCGCGCGCCGGCCGGGAACTGCGGCAGGCGCGCAGCCGTATCGGCATGGTCTTCCAGCACTTCAACCTGCTGTCCACCCGGACCGTGCAGGACAACGTCGAACTGCCGCTGGAGATCCTCGGCAAGTCCGGCAAGGAGCGCTCGCGCAAGGCGCTCGAACTCCTCGACCTCGTCGGGCTGGCCGACAAGGCCAAGGCGTACCCCGCCCAGCTCTCCGGCGGCCAGAAGCAGCGCGTCGGCATCGCCCGCGCCCTGGCCGGCGACCCCAAGGTGCTCCTGTCCGACGAGGCCACCAGCGCCCTCGACCCCGAGACCACCCGCTCGATCCTCCAGCTGCTGCGCGACCTGAACCGGCAGCTCGGCCTGACCGTCCTGCTCATCACCCACGAAATGGACGTCGTGAAGTCGATCTGCGACTCGGCGGCCCTGATGGAGAACGGCCGCGTCGTCGAGTCCGGCACGGTCAGCGAACTGCTCGCGACCCCCGGCTCCGAGCTGGCCTCCGCGCTCTTCCCCGTCGGCGGCGCCGCCACCGGCGAGGACCGGACCGTCGTCGACGTCACCTTCCAGGGCGAGGCGGCCACCCAGCCCGTCATCTCCCAGCTCTCGCGCACCTACAACATCGACATATCGATCCTCGGCGCCGCCATCGACACCGTCGGCGGTCTCCAGGTCGGCCGGATGCGCATCGAACTGCCCGGCCGCTACGAGGACAACGTCGTGCCCGTCGGCTTCCTGCGCGAACAGGGCCTGCAGATCGATGTCGTCGGCGAGCGCGAGCCCGCCAAGGAAGGTGCCAAGTGACCTGGTCCGAGATGCAGCCCCTGTTGGAGCAGGCGTGTTGGGACACCCTCTACATGGTCGGCTGGTCCACCCTGATCGCCGTCGTGGGCGGCCTGCCGCTCGGTGTCCTGCTGGTCCTCACCGACCGGGGCGGACTCCTCCAGAACGTCGTCGCGAACAAGGTCATCGGGCAGGTCGTGAACATCGCCCGCTCGATGCCGTTCATCATCCTGATGGTCGCGCTGATGGGCTTCACCCGCTCGATCACGGGCACCACCATCGGCCGTGAGGCCGCCATCGTGCCGCTGGCCATCGGAGCGATCCCGTTCTTCGCGCGCCTCGTCGAGACGGCTGTCCGCGAAGTGGACGGCGGACTGGTCGAGGCCGTGCAGTCGATGGGCGGCAACACCTGGACGATCGTCCGCAAGGTCCTCGTCCCCGAGGCCCTGCCCTCGCTGATCGCCAGCACCACCACCACGGTCGTCGCCCTCATCGGCTATTCCGCGATGGCCGGCACGGTCGGCGCCGGCGGCCTCGGCGACATCGCCATCCGCTACGGCTACCAGCGCTTCGAGACCCAGCTCATGTGGATCACCGTCGCGATCCTCGCCGTCGTCATCTCGCTCATCCAGTCCGCCGGCGACTACGCGGCCCGCTCGCTGCACCGCCGCGGCGGACGCTCCGGACCCGCTCCGAAACTCCGTCTGCTGAAGGCCTCGACGGCGGACACCAAGACCGTCTGACGCGCTCCCAGATGTCCCGTGCACCCATTCACGGGGTCACTGCACCCAAAAGGAAAGGCACTTTTCGTGCGTAACACCGCAAAGCTCACCACCGCCGTCCTCGCCGCCGGAACCCTGACCTTCGGGCTCAGCGCCTGCGGTTCGTCCGGCTCCGACTCCGCCTCCGACACCAGCGGGGCGCTGGTCGTCGCCGCGAGCCCCACCCCGCACGCCGAGATCCTGAACTACGTCAAGGAGAACCTGGCGAAGAAGGCGGGCCTCGACCTGGAGGTCAAGGAGTTCACGGACTACGTGACCCCGAACACGGCCACCGAGGACGGCTCGGTGGACGCCAACTACTTCCAGAACCAGCCTTACCTCGACGACTTCAACAAGAAGCGCGGCACCCACATCGCGCCCGTCGTCACGGTCCACCTGGAGCCGCTCGGCCTCTACTCCCACAAGGTCAAGGACGCCGACGCCCTCAAGAGCGGCGCGACGATCGCGGTCCCGAACGACAGCGTGAACGAGGCGCGCGCCCTCAAGCTGCTCGCCGCGAACGGCCTGATCACCCTCAAGGACGGCGTGGGCAACGAGGCGACCCCCTCCGACATCACCAAGAACCCGAAGAACCTCAAGTTCAAGGAGCTGGAGGCGGCCCAGACGCCGCGCTCCCTCGACGACGTCGACGCCGCGGTCGTCAACGGCAACTACGCCATCGAGGCCGACCTCAAGCCCGCCTCGGACGCCCTGGTCCTGGAGTCCGCCGACAACAACCCGTACGGCAACTTCCTCGCGGTCAAGGAAGGCAACGAGAACGACCCGCGGGTCAAGAAGCTCGCCAAGCTGCTCACCTCCGCCGAGGTCAAGAAGTTCATCCAGGACAAGTACGCCGGTTCCGTCATCGCGTCCTTCTGAACGACGCAGGGCTGAACGACGCAGGGCTGAACGACGCAGGGCTGAACGACCTAGCGCTACCGGCGCGTATACGACGTTTCGCCACGCACGGGGTCCACTCGCTCACCATGTGTGGGCCCCGTGATGCGGTTCGGTGCTTTCATGCTGCATGCTGGGCAGTTCAGCAGGCCTCGCAGGTTTTCCGACGGTTACGGAGTGGCGCATGACTGGCACCTTCCCCAACATCTCCATCAGCACGGAGCGGTTGGTGCTGCGCCCCCTCGACGAGGACGACGTGCCCGCGCTGGCCGAGATGATGAACGACGAGCAGGTCGGGGCCTGGACCGACGTGCCCCAGCCCTACAGCGAGGACCAGGCGCGCGACTGGATCACGCACCACGCGCCGGCCGAACGGGAGGCCGGCCGCGGCATCACCTTCGCCGTCACCGAGTTCCTCACCCAGCGCCTGGTCGGCACGGTCCAGCTCGCCAGGACCAACTGGCACGTCCGCTCCACCGAGTTGTCGTACATCATCGCCCCCTGGGCCCGCGGCGAGGGCTACGCCTCCGAGGCCGCGCTCGCCACCGCCCAGTGGCTGTTCACCGACCAGAAGTTCGAGCGGATCGAGCTGCGCACGGCGGCCGACAACACCGCCTCCCAGCAGGTCGCCCAGAAGATCGGCTGTATCAGCGAAGGCGTCCTGCGCGGCGCCTGCATAGCGCGCGTCCGCGCCGACGACGGCACCTGGAGCGACGTCCGCACCGACTTCATCGTGTGGAGCCTGCTGCCCGAGGACCTCGACGGGGCGGGCGACCAACTGGCCGACTCGGACGGCTTCACGACGTACTCAGACTGGAACTGACCGGATTCGCAGGCAGGCCCGGCGAAAACGCTTCCGCAGCGCAGCGGGTACCCTCACGGAGCCGCCAGCGGGCTGCCCACCGACGACGGCCCGCGCACACCCCCCCTGGAGACTGAGAGACGATGGCCGACCGGGTCACGGTGATCGGCTGGGACGGCTCGCCGCTGACCGCCGCGGCACGCTCCGCCCTCGGCGCCGCCACGCTGGTCGCGGGCGCCGCCCACCACCTGGCACTCCCCGAGGTGCCCCCCACCGCCGAACGCATCCGCCTCGGCAGTGTCGCCCTCGCCGCCCGCCGCATCACCGGCCACCGCGGCACCGCGGTCGTGCTCGCCGACGGCGACCCCGGGTTCTTCGGAGTCGTACGGACCCTGCGCGCACCCGAGTTCGGCCTGGAGGTCGAGGTCGTCCCCGGTGTCTCCTCGGTCGCCGCCGCCTTCGCGCGAGCCGGTATGCCCTGGGACGACGCCCAGGTGGTCGTCGCACACCGGCGCACCCTGCGCCGCGCGGTGAACGTGTGCCGGGCCCACCCCAAGGTCGCCGTCCTCACCTCGCCCGGCGCCGGACCAGCCGAACTCGGCCTGCTGATGGAGGGCGTGCACCGCACCTTCGTCATCTGCGAGGAACTGGGCACCGACCGCGAACAGGTCACCGTCGTCACCTCGGACAAGGCCGCCGACCACACCTGGCGCGACCCCAACATCGTCATCGTCATCGGCGGCACCGCGCCCGTGACCGAGGACGGCGGCTGGATCGCCGGCCGCGACCCGGCCGCAGCCCCGCGCGGCTGGACCCTGCCCGCCGAGTCCTACGGCGGCCTCATGGGCGAGGGCGAACTGGAACCGCTGCGCGCCGCCCAACTCGCCCGGCTGGGACCGCGCGTCGGCGACCTCGTGTGGGACATCGGCTGCGGCAGCGGTGCCTTCGCCACCGAGGCCGCCCGGGCCGGCGCCGCCGTCATCGCCGTCGACCGCGACCTGAGGGCCTGCGAGCGCACCGAGGCCAACGCCCGCGCCTTCGGACTCCAGGTCCAGATCGTCCCCGGCACCGCCCCGCACGTCCTGGAGAACCTCCCCGAACCGGACGTCGTGCGCGTCGGGGGCGGGGGAGTGGCCGTGGTCTCCGCGGTCGCCGACCGCCGCCCGCAGCGCATCGTCGCCCACGCGGCCACCCGCGACGAGGCCGAACTCGTCGGCCGGGATCTCACCGAACACGGCTACCGCGTCGAGTGCGCCCTCCTCCAGTCCGTCGAACTCGACACCCGGGCCTGGACGGAGACGGAACGGAGTGTCGCGTTCCTGCTCAGCGCGGTGCTCCCGGACCGTACGGCCTGACCCCGACCGTCGCGCTCCGCCGTCCCCCGTGATCCTGTTGTCGTACTGCGCGCGGTAGGCTGGCCGACTGTTGTACCGCACCCGGTGGCCCGGCATTCGTTCGTCAATGTCCGGAAAGCGCGCCCGTTTTGGGATGGGTGTGGTACGGCAGAACCGGAGGACGCGCAACGTGGCGCAGTCCACAGCGGGCTGTCGCGGATCAACCTGTCGCGACGGGGGAACGGCCGGGACAATGCCAGTTAATGGCTTTGTCGTCTTTCTCGGCGGGCCGTTCGTGCCGCTGGGCACGCACGCTCGTTCTTCACCACGGGGGCGGTCGGTGCGCCGTCCCCGGCGAGCTGGTCGTAGAAGCACTAACCGATGGGCGAGGGGTACGCATGACCGACACCGGCCAGGTCCCGGGCGAGGGACTGCCGGAGAACGCAGGCATGGTGGAACAGCCGGGCGTCCCTGCGCCGGGTGCGTACACCTACCTCTCCGAGACCACCGCCGAGGACGAAGACCTGTTGCTGCTGCCGGGCGCCCAGAGCCCCTGGGGCAACGAGGTCGCCCCGCCCGCTCCGGAACCGGTCGTCGAGACCGTCCACGAGCCGGGCCCGCACGAGATGTCCGGCCGGGACAGCGGGGCGCACGATCTGAGCGCCGTCCGCACCCCCCAGGTCCAGGCTCCTACGGTGCCGATCCCGCCCATCACCCCCCGCCGGCCCCTGCACCTCGGCCCGCCGATCCCCGACGCCTCCGCGAGCCCGGTCCGTTCCCTCGCCGACCGCGGGCCCGCGGGTGTGCCCGTACGGCAGCCGGCCGCGGCCACGCCGGGCCCCGAGTACTTCGACGCCCCGCAGCCGCAGGGCGCGGTCCCCTGGGGTGCCCCGGCCCAGGCCGCCGTACAGGCGCCGGTGGGCACCGTGGCCCCGGCTGCCGAAACGGTTGTTCCGGCGCCGGAACCGGAACCGGTGGGCGCTGCGCAGGCCGCCGGGTACGAGGGGACGGCTGTGGTGCCGGACGCCGTACCGAGCCCGGAGGCCGCACCCGCGCCGGAGCCGTCGCAGCCCCCGATCGCCGAAGCGGGCCAGGTCGCGGCTGACGGTCCCGTGCCCGACGGAACCCAGCCCGCCGAGACCGGGCCGGCTGCCGTCGTCGACTCCGGCCCGGATGCGGGTCAGGCATCGGGAGACGGTTCCCTGCCCGAGGAGGTTCCGGCCGTCCCCGCGGACCCGACCGTGCCTGCCGGACCCGACCCCGACACGGCCGTCGGTGCCACGGAGGACGCGGTCCACGCCGCCGAGGTGCCGCCGGTGATGGAGGACACCCAGGCGGGCGAGGCCGCCGAGCAGGTGCCCGCGCCCGAGGCCGTGCCGGCCGTCGAGGCCGTCGTGGCTGAGCCGCCCGCGGACGAGCCGGTCGTGGCCGAGCCTGTCGTCGCGCAGCCCCTGGCCGAGGCGGAGGTCGCCGGAACCGAGGCGGGGACGGAAGGGCAGGAGGAGGCGGAGGCGGCGGCCGCCGTCGCCGGGCAGCCTGTTGCCCCGCAGCCTGTCGCCGCCCAGGAGCCGGCCGTTCCGGAGCCGGTCGGTGTCGTCCAGGAAGCGGTCGTCCAGGAAGCGGTGACGGCCGGGGAACAAGCCGCTGTCGCCCCCGAGACGGGCGCGATCCTGGACCCCGAACCCGTCGCGGTCGCGGTCCAGGAAGCGGACGCCCCCCAGGAGGCTCCGGCTGCTCCGGACTCCGTCCAGGAAGCCGTGGCGGCCCCGGAGCCCGCAGCTCCCGACCTCGCACCGCCCGCCGAGGACGCCGTCGCCACGGCCGTCCCGGACGCCCCCGAAGCCGTGACTCAGGCTGCCGCGGAGACCGGACAGGTTCCGCAGCCGGTGGAGCCCGTCACCGCGCCGGTCGAGGACCTCCCCGTCACCGCGCCGGTCGAGGACCTCCCCGTACCCGCGGAGAACGCATCCGCGCCCGAGGCCCCCGAGCCGCTCCCCGCCGAGCAGCCGGCAGCGGCGGCCGATCAGATCCAGGAGCCCGCTCCGGCCCTGCCCGCCGAGGAACCGCAGGCCCCGGACCTCGTCCAGCCCGTCGCGGCGGACGCGGCGGAGGCTGCCGACACCGTCGTACCGGCGACGGACCCGATGGCCCAGGCAGCCGCAGTCCAGCCCTCAGAGCCCGCCGCGCAGGAGGAGTTCCCGCCCACCCCGGACCAGGCACCGCAGGGCCCGCAGACGCCGGCGCCCCAGCCGCTCGCGGCCCAACTCCCGGGCGCACAGACCCAGTTCGCCGCCCCCGGCTCCGCCGCGCCCCCCGTCGTGCTGCCCGCCGGCGTCCCCCTGGAACCCCGACCGGGACAGGCCCTGGGCGAGTTCGTGCCCGTGGAAGGCTCCGTGCCGACCACCCCGCACCTCGCGCCGACTCCGCCCCACCCCGTGGCGCTTCCCGCGGACGGCGTACAGCAACCCGTGGTCCCGGCCCCGCGCGAGGCGGCCGGGGACCCCCGATTCGCCCAGCAGGCGGACGACCTGGACACCCGGGCGGCCGAACAGGAAGACCAGGAAGAACAGGCAGTCCAGGAAGTGAGCACGGCTCCCGTGGAAGAGGCACGACAGTCCACGGGCCCCGCCGCGCCCGCCTACGACGACGCCGAGCGCGAGGCCGTCCTCAAGGTCATGCGCGAGCGCCGCGACATCCGCAACGGCTTCCGCAGCGACCCGATCCCGCACGAGGTGCTGCTCCGCGTCCTGGAGGCCGCCCACACGGCCCCGTCCGTCGGGCACTCGCAGCCCTGGGACTTCGTCGTCATCCGCTCCGCCGAGACGCGCGCCGCGATGCAGGACCTGGCCCAGCGCCAGCGCGAGGCGTACGCCAAGTCGCTGCCCAAGGGCCGGGCCAAGCAGTTCAAGGAACTGAAGATCGAGGCCATCCTCGAGACCCCGGTGAACATCGTCGTCACCGCCGACCCGACCCGCGGCGGCCGCCACACCCTCGGCCGGCACACCCAGCCGCAGATGGCCCCGTACTCCGCCGCGCTCGCCGTGGAGAACCTCTGGCTCGCCGCCCGCGCCGAGGGCCTCGGCGTCGGCTGGGTCAGCTTCTTCGACGAGCGCGAGATGGTCCGCGCCCTCGGCCTGCCCGAGCACCTGGAGGTCATCGCCTACCTGTGCGTCGGGTACGTCGACGAGTTCCCGGACGAGCCCGAGCTGATGCAGGCCGGCTGGTCCAAGCGGCGCCCGCTGTCGTGGGTCGTGCACGAGGAGACCTACGGCCGCCGCGCCCTGCCCGGCGAGGAGCCGCACGACCTGCTCGGCGAGACCGTCGCCCAGATCCGCCCGCTGGACGCCAAGGCGCTCGGCGAGGCCTGGGAGCGGCAGAAGCGGATGACCAAGCCGGCCGGCGCGCTCGGCATGCTGGAGATCATCTCCGCCCAGCTGTCCGGGCTCTCCCGGCAGTGCCCGCCGCCGATCCCCGAGCCCGCGGCCGTCGCGATCTTCGCCGGTGACCACGGCGTGCACGCCCAGGGCGTCACCCCCTGGCCGCAGGAGGTGACGGCCCAGATGGTCGCCAACTTCCTCGGCGGCGGCGCCGTCTGCAACGCCTTCGCCGGCCAGGTGGGTGCCGAGGTGTGCGTGGTCGACGTCGGTGTGGCCTGCGAACTCCCGGCCACCCCGGGCCTGTTGCCGCGCAAGATCCGGGCGGGCACGTCCGACATGACCACCGGGCCCGCGATGACCCGCGAGGAGGCCAAGCAGGCCATCGAGGTCGGCATCGAGACCGCGCGCGACCTGGTCGCGGCCGGCAACAAGGCCCTGCTCACGGGCGAGATGGGCATCGCGAACACCACCGCGTCCGCCGCCCTCATCTCGGTCTTCACGGACACCGACCCCGCCGAGGTCACCGGCCGCGGCACCGGCATCAACGACGAGACCCTGGCCCGCAAGACCGAGGTCGTCCGCCGTGCGATCGAGCTCCACCAGCCGGACCCGGCCGACCCGATCGGGGTCCTGGCGGCGATCGGCGGCTTCGAACACGCGGCGATGGTCGGCCTGTTGCTGGGCGGTGCCTCGCTCCGCACCCCGGTCATCCTCGACGGTGTGAGCGCGGGCGCCGCCGCCCTGGTGGCCCGCGCGATCGCCCCGGAGGTCCTCGCGGCCTGCATCGCGGGCCACCGCAGCGCGGAACCGGGCCATGTGGCCGCCCTGAACAAGCTCGGCCTGCGCCCCCTGGTCGACCTCGACCTGCGTCTCGGCGAGGGCACGGGCGCGCTGCTGGCCCTGCCGCTGGTGCAGAGCACGGCACGGGCCATGCACGAGGTGGCGACGTTCGACTCCGCGGGGGTCACCGAGAAGTAGGCGTCTGCGAGGGGGACGCGGGGACGGGGTCCGCGCGTCCCTTCCCCTGCCGTGAGTCCGAGGGCAGTCGTCTCGCAGGCCCCGGGACGGGGGGCACGGACTCACGCGCCCGGTCGTCCCGCAGGCCGGGACGAGTAGGCACGGACTTACGCACCCAGCCGTCCCGCAGGCCAGGACGGGCGGGCACGGACCCACGCACCCGCACCCGGCGACGACGCCCAGCCACTGGACACCTGCGCCGCCGCACGCCGCCACCCCGTAAAATCCGCACGTCAGGGCCACCGCCAAGCCCCGGAGGAGCCGCACCCTCATGGCCGAGAACCCCGCCTACCCCGTAGGCCTCCGCCTCACCGACCGCAAGGTCGTCGTCCTCGGCGGCGGCCAGGTCGCCCAGCGCCGCCTCCCGGCCCTGATCGCGGCGGGCGCGGACGTCCTCCTCGTGTCCCCGGCGGCGACCCCCTCCGTGGAGGCGATGGCGGACGCGGGCGAGATCACCTGGGAACGGCGGCCGTACCAGGAAGGCGACCTGGAAGACGCCTGGTACGCCCTCATCGCCACCAGCGACAGCGAGGCGAACACCCGCGCCTCCGCCGAAGCGGAGCGGCACCGTGTCTGGTGCGTCCGCTCCGACGACGCCGACGCCGCCACCGCCTGGACCCCGGCGACGGGCCACAGCGAGGGCGTCACGGTGGCCGTGCTCACGACGAACGCCAAGGGCCGCGACCCCCGCCACACCGCCGCCATCCGCGACGCGGTCGTGGAGGGCCTGCGCGACGGCACCCTCGTCGCCCCGCACCACCGCACCCGCACCCCCGGCGTCGCCCTCGTCGGCGGCGGCCCCGGCGACCCCGACCTGATCACGGTCCGCGGCCGCCGCCTGCTCGCCGAGGCCGACGTCGTCATCGCCGACCGCCTCGGCCCCCGCGACCTCCTCGCCGAGCTCCCGCCGCACGTCGAGGTCATCGACGCGGCGAAGATCCCGTACGGCCGTTTCATGGCCCAGGAGGCCATCAACAACGCCCTGATCGAGCACGCCAAGCAGGGCAAGTCCGTCGTACGGCTGAAGGGCGGGGACCCTTACGTCTTCGGCCGTGGCATGGAGGAGCTGCACGCCCTCGCCGAGGCCGGCATCCCCTGCACGGTCGTCCCCGGCATCTCCAGCTCGATCTCGGTCCCGGGCGCGGCCGGCATCCCCGTCACCCACCGGGGCGTGGCCCACGAGTTCACGGTGGTCAGCGGCCATGTGGCGCCGGACGACGAACGCTCCCTGGTCGACTGGTCGTCCCTCGCGAGGCTCACCGGCACGCTGGTGATCCTCATGGGCGTCGACAAGATCGGCAGGATCGCCGAGACCCTGGTCGCGCACGGCAAGTCGCCCGACACCCCGGTGGCCCTGGTCCAGGAGGGGACGACGGCCGCCCAGCGCCGGGTCGACGCGACCCTGGCGACGGTGGCCGAGGTGGTCGTCGCCGAGGACGTGAAGCCCCCGGCCGTCATCGTCGTCGGCGAGGTCGTCGGCGTGGGGCTGCGGACATTGGCGTAACCCGGGGGTAACCCAACCCGTCCCCAGCCGTTGGCACCGCACCCAGGACAAGGCAGTATCACCCTGTGGCCGATCTCATCACCGTCGAGGATCCCGACGACCCGCGCCTGCACGACTACACGGGCCTGACCGACGTCGAGCTGCGCCGCAAACGCGAGCCGGCCGAGGGCCTGTTCATCGCCGAGGGCGAGAAAGTCATCCGCCGGGCCAAGGACGCGGGCTACGAGATGCGCTCCATGCTGCTGTCCGCCAAGTGGGTCGACGTCATGCGCGACGTCATCGACGAACTCCCCGCCCCGGTCTACGCCGTCAGCCCCGAGCTCGCCGAACAGGTCACCGGCTACCACGTGCACCGCGGCGCGCTCGCCTCCATGCAGCGCAAACCGCTGCCCACCGCGGGCGAGTTGCTCCAGACCGCCCGCCGTGTGGTGGTCATGGAGTCCGTCAACGACCACACCAACATCGGCGCCATCTTCCGCTCGGCGGCGGCCCTCGGCATGGACGCGGTCCTGCTCTCCCCGGACTGCGCCGACCCCCTGTACCGCCGCAGCGTCAAGGTCTCCATGGGCGCGGTCTTCTCCGTCCCCTACGCCCGTCTCGACACCTGGCCCAAGGGCCTGGACTCGGTCCGCGAGGCCGGCTTCACCCTCCTCGCCCTCACCCCCGACGCCAAGGCCAGGACCCTCGACGAGGCCGCCCCGCACAAGATGGACCGGGTCGCCCTGATGCTCGGCGCCGAGGGCGACGGCCTGACCACCCAGGCCCTGGTCGCCGCCGACGAATGGGTCCGCATCCCGATGGCCCACGGCGTGGACTCCCTCAACGTGGGCGCGGCGGCAGCGGTCGCCTTCTACGCGGTGGCCACGGGCCGACCGCAGGCCTGACCAGCGGTTTCCTCCGGTCCTGGGCAACGCCTACGACGGTCCCGGCGGCGCGGCTCAGTCCGTGCCGCCGACCGACCCCTGCTGCGGTGCCTGGTCCGGCGACGCGTGCACCTGTCCCTGCCGCTGTTCGCGCACGACACCGTCACCGCCGCCGAGTCCGCGCGGCGGCCCCTGGCAGCCCTGGGCCGCGGCGATGCCGAGCGCCACGAGCAGGGTCACCACGACGAACACGAACAGCCGCTGACGTAGGAGGCGGGGGTTGGCGGGACGCAGCCCCGTCTTGGTGTTCCTGGGGGCCGGGCGGCCGCTACCGCTGCGCGGCGCGGGCCGGCTTCCGCTGCCGGAGCGGGTCGTGTTCCGCGAGGAGGCGGGGGTGGGCCGGGGGCCGGAGCGGGAGGAGGGCACGCCGTTGCCGCGCGGGGTGCTGCCGCCGCGCGACGGCACTCCGCCGCGCGCCGGGGTCTGGCCCCGCGCCGGTCCGGAGCCGCGCGCCGAGGAAGCCCCCTGCGAACCGGAGGTGCCCGAAGAACCCTGCGGGCGGCGCTGGGCGGCCCGCTCCGGGTAGGTGTCGGCGATGCGCCCGGTGGGCCGGTCCGCCTCACCGGCACGAGGGACGGGCGGGCGCAGATCCGGCAGGCCCTGCGCCTCGCGGGCCGCGATCTCCTTGAGCCGCAGCGACAACTGGAGGGTGCTCGGCCGCTCCTCGGGATCTTTCGCCAGGCACGCGCGGATGAGCGGGGCGACCGCGTCGGGCACGCCGTGCAGCTGGGCCTCCTCGTGCACCACGCGGTACAGCATCACCTCGGAACTGCCGTGCCCGAAGGGCGAGTCGCCCATCGACGCGTACGCCAGGGTCGCGCCCAGCGAGAACACGTCCGTGGCCGGCGTCACCGCGGCGCCGCGCACCTGCTCGGGCGCGAGGAAGCCGGGGGAGCCGACGGCGGTGCCGACATGGGTCAGGGTGGAGGCACCGGTCGCCCAGGCGATGCCGAAGTCGATGATCCGGGGGCCCTTGGGGGAGAGGAGGATGTTCGACGGCTTGAGGTCGCGGTGCACCACCCCCGCCTCGTGCACGGCGACGAGCCCCTCCGACAGGGCGGCCCCGATGGAGGCCACCTCGGCGGCGCCGAGCGCACCCTCGTCGACGACCTTGTCGTGCAGGGAGGGGCCGGGCACGTACTGGGTGGCGAACCACGGACGGTCCGCCTCCAGGTCGGCCGCGACGAGCCGGGCCGTGCAGCCGCCACGGATCCGCCGGGCCGCGGAGACCTCGCGCGCGAACCGTGACCGGAACTCCTGGTCCTCGGCCAGATCCGGCCGGATGACCTTCAACGCGACCCGCTGTCCCTTGCGGTCGGAGCCCAGGTAGACGACCCCCATACCCCCCGCGCCGAGCCGTCTGTGAAGCCTGAACGAGCCGACGACGCGCGGGTCCTCGCGCCTCAGGCGCATCATCGCCATGTTCATCCCCGCTGCCCGGTCCGTGTGACGAGCCACAGCTTACGTTTCCGCGGGCCGCCGCGCGCAGAGGCCGCGCCCTCTCGTCCCGTCGGATTGTCAGTGCCGGGTGGGAGAATTGAGGGGTGGTCAGGGAGCCGGAGGGCGGGCGGACTTCGGTTCGGATGTGATCCCAACCACCCGTCGCAGAAGGGGGATTGAACCCGTGAAGGGTGATCGCGTGGAGATAGTCGTGGACGCAGGGGACACGACGCGTACGTACGAGGTGGTGGCGAGCAGGGCGGGCCGCCGGGTGGAGACGGCGGTGCGACGAGGAGTCGTCGAAGTGAGCGAAGTCACGCGAAACGGATCGGTGGTGCGGACGGCCCGTTTCATGGCGACCCGGGTGCTGGCTCTGGTGGAGCAGCCGGTGCCGCGCGAGGACGGCTCGGAGAAAGCGGGGCAGACCGGGCGACCCCTCCGGGAAGACCCGGAGACCTAGGTCCCCGTCTCCACCCACGGGAGTACTCCGCTGGTCATGGCTCATCCTCGGGGAGGCCCGGCAATCGGTACGAGGGCATGACGTGCGGAGAGCTCATGACGCCTAGATTTGAGGTCAAGCGGCGGGTGCAGCACTCGTCCCCCGAGGTCAGACACCCGCCGCTGCCAACGACAACAGAACGGTCAGGAGAGGGACCATGGCTCTTACGGCACCGCGGACACTGTCCCGCACACGCCAGCCCCGCCGTACGGGCCGTCGCCACCCGCTGGTGGCGACGCTCATGGCCCTGCCCCTGGCGGTCCTGCTCCTCGTCGTCTTCGACGGCTGGGAGACAGTGACCACACAGGCGTCGTCCGTGGGACTGATGCTGGGGCGCTGAGCGGCGACCCCAGGCCCGGAAGAGCGGTCCGGGCGGGGACATCAACCCATGAAACCCCGTGGGGACGGGGGTGCGGCGGACGGCAAAATGCCGGCGCAGCTGGGGAGCTGCGCCGGCATTGCTTTTCCCTCCGGGGGTTGAGCGGCTTCGTGTGCGGGTTGGGTGGGGGCGGGCGTTGTGCGCAGTTCCCCGCGCCCCTGAATGCCTGCGGCGGCCCGTGACGGCTTCGGTGGGGGCGTGCGTAGCGCATGCGGTCCGGTGGGTGGGTCGGTGCCGGGGTGGGGGGTATCCGTCCTCGGTCCGGCGGCTCGGCTCCTTGAGCAGTGCCCTGTGACGGACGCCGGCCGCTGCGGGCGGACACCCCCCACCCCGTCCCCTTCCCGCCGTACGCGGCCAGCCGCCCGTCGTGGCGCGCCGTCCGGCCAACGGCCCGTCGTAGCGCGGGCGACTGCCCCCACCCCGGGGGCGCGGGGAACTGCGCGACCAGCCACGACGCACCCGCACCCGCCCCACAAACCGGCGGCTGAGGAGACGACCGGTCCGTCGCGGCCCCGGTGACTGCACCTCCCCAGGGGCGCGGGGAACTGCGCGACCAGCCACGACGCACCCGCACCCGCCCCACAACCGGCGGCTCAGGAGACGACCGGTCCGTCGCGGCGCCGGTGACTGCACCTCCCCAGGGGCGTGGGGAACTGCGCGACCAGCCACGACGGACCCGCACCCGCCCCACAACCGGCGGCTCAGGAGACGACCGGTCCGTCGCGGCGCCGGTGACTGCACCTCCCCAGGGGCGTGGGGAACTGCGCGACCAGCCACGACGCACCCGCACCCGCCCCACAACCGGCGGCTGAGGAGACGACCGGTCCGTCGCGGCCCCGGTGACTGAACCTCCCCAGGGGCGCGGGGAACTGCGCGACCAGCCACGACGCACCCGCACCCGCCCCACAACCGAACCCGGCACCCCCGCAGGCGCCCCGCCCAAGCCCAGCGCAGCGGATACGCTCGCGAGCAGACCACCCGCCGCCCAGGGAGCCCCGTGACCCCCCACCCCCTCCTCACCGAGCTCAAACTCAGAGCGAGAAGAGAGGCTCACCTTCGGCAGCCCACGGCGTGCCCCTGCGGCGCGGCCACCCTCGCCGACCGCCCCGACGCCACCGTCGTACGGCACGAGGACACCGTCGCCAAGGCCCACGCCCCCGGCACCACCCCCGCCGACCTGACCCCCCGCCTCACCACGGCCGCCCACCTCCCCGGCATCTTCCTGCCCCCGCTCCACGCGACGCACGTCGACCTGCACGGCAGGCTCGTCACCTTCTGGCCGTACGGCGAACCCGTGGACCCGGAGGACCCCGACGCCGCCCCCTGGGAACAGGCCGCCACCCTGCTCGCCCACCTCCACCGCACCCCCGCCCCACCCGGGCTGCCCCCCATGCGGGGTCCGGTCAAGGCCGCCCTGGCCGTCGCCCGCCTGCTCCGGGCAAGCCGGGACAGACCGCACCCGGCCGTCGTCCCCGTACTCCGCGCGTGGACCAGCCTCCCGGCCTGGGCCCGCGCCGAGGCCCCCATGTCCGACACCTCGACCCTCTGCCACGGCGACCTCCACCTCGGTCAGCTCGTGCGTCACCCCACCCCTGACGGCCCCTGGCGCCTCATCGACGTGGACGACCTCGGAGTGGGGGAGCCCGCCTGGGACCTCGCCCGCCCCGCCGCCTGGTTCGCCTGCGGCCTGCTGTCGCCCGAGGACTGGTCCCGTTTCCTCGGCGCCTACCGCGCGGCCGGCGGACCCGCGGTCCCCGCCGACGGCGACCCGTGGCCCGCCCTGGACGTGCCCGCCCGCGCTCTCACCGCGCAGACCGCGGCCCGGGCGCTCGCCAAGGCCATCGACGCGGACCGGCCGCTGGACGACGTGGAGCAGGCGGTCGTCGACGCCTGTGACCGAATGGGTGCCACCCCGCCGGAGTTGGCGGACGGTTTCGCGAAGTAGGGTGCAACCGACCAGAGCCGGACAGAGTCTGTCCTGGCGTAACGCTAAGCAGGATCAACCGGCGAGGAGTTGAGCCGACGATGCAGTGTCCGAAGTGTCACGCCCCGATGCACACGTACAACCGCAACGGTGTCCAGATCGAGCAGTGCAGCGGCTGCCGCGGGATCTTTCTCGACTACGGCGAGCTGGAGGCGCTGACCCGGCTGGAGGGCCAGTACGGCGGCGGCCCCATGGTTCCCCCGCCGCCGGCCGCTCCGCAGTACCCCGCCGCGCCCGGCGCACCGGCCTGGGGCGCCCCGCAGCACGGCGGTCACTACGGCGGCCACGGCGGTCACCACCGCAACCGCGGCTTCGGCCACATGCTGTTCTCCAGCTGACGGAGAGAACGAGGAAGCCCCCGGCCGCAGGGCCGGGGGCTTCGGTGTGTGCGCGATACTGGGATTGAACCAGTGACCTCTTCCGTGTCAGGGAAGCGCTCTCCCGCTGAGCTAATCGCGCGGGGACCACGATCGTGATCTTGTGTGCTGCGTGCGCGATACTGGGATTGAACCAGTGACCTCTTCCGTGTCAGGGAAGCGCTCTCCCGCTGAGCTAATCGCGCGGGTCAGACCTTCGATGATCTGTCGAAGATCCAGTGGACGATACTGGGATTGAACCAGTGACCTCTTCCGTGTCAGGGAAGCGCTCTCCCGCTGAGCTAATCGTCCTTGGAGGTGGAGACGGGATTTGAACCCGTGTAGACGGCTTTGCAGGCCGTTGCCTCGCCTCTCGGCCACTCCACCAGGAGTGCAGGGGCTCGGGAAGATCCCCTGGTTCCATCGAGCGGACGACGAGGCTCGAACTCGCGACCTCAACCTTGGCAAGGTTGCGCTCTACCAACTGAGCTACGTCCGCTTGTCGTTTCGTTCCGCTCTCGCGGCCCGGCGACGAGTTGAACTCTAGCGGATTCCGGGGCCAGTACAAAAACGCGTTTGCGCAGCGTGCTGCGGTGCGCATGTCGACGTCCGTGGTCAGGGCGGCCTGAAGGACATGGCCAGGTCACCTGCGGGACACCCGCCATAGACTCGACCACGTGCTCGACCTCGCTCCTCTCACCCGTTTCGGCGACCGCGTCGCCACCGGCCTCCTCGATGTCACCAGCGACCCCGCCGCCCTGGACTCCACCGGCTTCTGGGCCGTCGCCGCCGACTTCGAGGGCGGTGTGACCTGCGCCCGCTTCGCCGACGTACGCCATGAGCCGGTGCCCGCCCCGGTGCCGGGCGCCTGGCGGGGACCGGCTGCCGGTGACTGGACGTCATCGCTGGATCGCGGGGCGTACATGGAGGGCGTCCGGCGGATCCGCGCGCACATCGCCGCCGGCGAGGTCTACCAGGCCAACCTCTGCCGGGTCCTGAGCGCGCCCCTGGCGCCCGGCGCCGACGTGGACGCGCTGACCGCGCTGCTGGCCCGCGGCAACCCGGCGCCGTACGCAGGAACGATCCGGCTGCCCGGACACGGGGTCGAGATCGCCACCGCCTCCCCCGAACTGTTCCTGCGCAGGACGGGCCGGGTCGTGGAGTCGGGGCCGATCAAGGGGACCGGGCGGACCGAGGACGACCTGCTGGCCAAGGACTACGCCGAGAACGTGATGATCGTCGACCTGGTCCGCAACGACCTGGGCCGGGTGTGCGCCACGGGCACTGTCACCGTTCCCGATCTGTGCGCGGTGGAGAAGCACCCCGGTCTCGTCCATCTCGTGTCGACCGTGCGGGGAGAGCTGCGCGAGGGTGCCGGCTGGGCCGAGCTGTTCGGCGCCGCCTTCCCGCCCGGCTCGGTCACCGGCGCGCCCAAGTCCAGCGCCCTGCGGATCATCGACGCCCTGGAGACCGCGCCCCGTGGGCCCTACTGCGGAGGCGTCGGCTGGGTCGACGCCGACCGGGGTACCGGGGAGCTGGCCGTCGGCATCCGCACCTTCTGGATCGACCGCGCCGAGGGAGTGCTGCGCTTCGGCACCGGCGCCGGCATCACCTGGGGGTCCGACCCCGAGGGGGAGTGGCGGGAGACCGAGCTGAAGGCGTCCCGGCTGCTCGCGGTAGCGTCGGGGACGTACGAGGTGAGTGGAGGGACCCTTACGTGAAGATCTGGCTCGACGGCGGGCTCCAGGACATCGAGACCGCCCGCGTCTCCGTCTTCGACCACGGACTGACCGTGGGCGACGGCATCTTCGAGACCGTGAAGGCGGTGGACGGCCGTCCCTTCGCCCTCACCCGGCATCTCGACCGGCTCACGCTGTCGGCACGGGGCCTCGGACTGCCCGACCCCGACCCCGACCACGACGAGGTCCGCCGCGCCTGCGCCGCCGTACTGGAGGCGAACCCGATGCCGCTCGGGCGGCTGCGCATCACCTACACCGGCGGCCACGGTCCCCTCGGTTCCGACCGGGGCGAGCACGGGCCGACCCTGGTGGTCGCCCTCGGCGAGTCCGCCCCGCGGCCGGACTCCACGGCCGTGATCACCGTCCCGTGGACCCGGAACGAGCGGGGCGCCCTCACCGGGCTCAAGACCACCTCGTACGCCGAGAACGTCGTCGCACTCGCACGCGCGCGTGCGGACGGCGCCTCGGAGGCGCTGTTCGCGAACACGGTCGGGCAGCTGTGCGAGGGCACCGGCTCGAACGTCTTCGTCGTCCTCGACGGCGAGATCCACACCCCGCCGCTCGCCTCCGGCTGCCTCGCGGGCATCACGCGCGCGTTGACCGTCGAATGGACCGGGGCCAAGGAGACCGACCTGCCGCTGGACGTCCTGGAGCGGGCCGACGAGATCTTCCTCACCTCGACCCTGCGGGACGTCCAGGCCGTCCACCGCGTCGACGCGCGCGAACTGCCCGGCGCGCCCGGCCCGGTGACCGCCAAGGCCATGCGGATCTTCGAGGAGCGGGCCGGGGACGACCTCGACCCGTAGAAGCCCGGGATATTCGGCTGCTCCGGCGCGCGGCAGCGGGTAGAACTCCGGTGATGACCACCACCCTGCGGCCGACCGAGCCGCTCCAGCGCGGCGCCGACGGGGCGCTGTCCCGCCACTTCACCGTGTGCGTGAACAGCCGTCCCGTCGGAGCGATACACCTCGCGACCCACCCGTCCTTCGGACCGGCCGTCGCCCAGATCCGGGACCTGCGGATCGACGAGCCGGACCGCAGGCGCGGCCGGGGCACGGTCGCCGCGCTCGCCGCCGAGGAGGTGGCGCGGGGCTGGGGCTGCGGGCAGTTGGAGATCAGGGTCCCGGCCGACGCCGAGCCCGCGCTGCGACTCGCCACCGTGCTCGGCTACGTCCACCGCAACCGCGGCATGGAGAAGCGGCTCGGCGCCACCGCGCCCGGACTGCCCGCGGGCAGTCGCGGCAGGCCCATGACGCAGGCCGAGTTCGAGGAATGGGCGGAGCGCGCCGTCGCGGAGTACACCCGGGACTGGAGCGAGCGAGGGGTGCCCGAGGCCTTGGCGTGGGCGAGGTCGAAGGAGGACAACGAGCACGTGACGGAGCGCGGTCCGGCGACGGAGGACGCGCTGTACAGCGTGCTGGAGCACGACGGCGTCCGGGTCGGGATCCTGTGGCTGGAGTTCATCGGCGACAAGGCCTCCGTCTACGACGTCGAGACCGAGGAGGCCTTCCGCGGCCGCGGGCACGGCAGGTCGCTGATGCTGCTGGCCGAGGCCCAGACCATCGCCTCCGGCAGACGGCTCCTGAGCCTCAACGTCTTCGCGGGCAACACACCGGCCGAGCGGCTGTACGAGTCGCTGGGATATGTGACGGTGGGTTACTCGATGTACAAGAGCCTGCTCTGAGGCCGGCTCACTCCTGCCCCGCGAGGAGCCGGTCCGCGATCTCCTCGATCCGCTCGCGCAGCCCCGCCTGGGACTTGCCGCCGTCGAGCCGCTCGCCGTCGATGACGTACGTCGGCGTCCCGCTCACCCCGATCGCCTTGCCCTCGGCCTGGTCGGCGTCCACGATCAGGATGTGCCGGCCGTCGATCAGCGCGGTGTCGAACTCCTCGGCGTCGAGCCCCAGTTCGCGGGCCGTCTCGACCAGGAAGGGCTCTCCCTTGCGGCCCAGCTCCTCGACGCGCCCCAGGACGGCCTCGACGTACTCCCAGCCCCTGCCCTGCTCCAGGGCCTCCTCGGCGGCCTGCGCGGCGGCGAAGGCGTGCTTGTTCTTCTCCAACGGGAAGTGCCGCAGCCGCAGGTCCAGACGGTCGCCGTAGCGGGCCCGCAGGGCCCGGACGTCGTCCAGCGCGTCACGGCAGTCCGGGCACTGCAGATCGCACCAGACCTCGAGGACGGGCGCGGCCGGACGAACGGGGGAGGGGTCGCTCATGGGCCCAGTCTCCCAGCTCGCGCCCACCCGGACGAACCGCCCCCGCCGTTGCCCGACCGCGTCCGTCCGCCGCATAGGTACGCCCGACCGGCACCTGCGGAGGAGGTGACCCGGAGATGTCCCTGATGTCCTGCCGGAGCATGGCCCGGTCGGGGTCTCCAGGTGCAGGATGGATAGGGATGAAGCGGCACGTTGCCGATCGAGCCCTGCCTGGAGGACCGGATGATTGCCGAGACCGTCTGTTCCGCCGTCGCCGCGGCCGGCCTGGGCATCGCCGCGGTCAGCGCGTACCGGAAGCGTTTCCTCGCCGCCACGCGGATCGCCGCCTACTCCCTCGTCCCGCTCGGTCTGGTCATGACCGGTGTCGTCGACTGGCTCGCGGACACCGCCTTCAGCCCGACCGCCTGGGCAGGCTTCGGTGTGCTCGGTCTGTCGTGGGTGCTCTTCTCGACCTCACGCATGGTGGAGCGCCGCCGCGGCGGCACCCGCAAGGAGCGCAGGGCGGCCCGCGACGCCGGGCAGGACGCGGTGGCTCCCGCGGCCTCGGCACCCTTCCTCGGCCCCGCCGCGCGCACCCCGGCGACTCGCCCCGCGGGCAAGTCCAGGACCACCGAGTCCGCCGCGGACGACTTCAGCGACATCGAGGCCATCCTCAAGAAGCACGGCATATGACGGTCGTGCGGCGAACTGAAACGTTCGCAGGGGGAGCCATGCAGGTCCGTAAGTGATCACGAGTCGAAACGGACATCACGGAATCCGGCGAACTCCCGCTCATTCCGGGCGTGTTGATCGCGCCGGGGGTGCGGACTGCGCCATCATCGCCGCGAGATGCTGGACACCAAACAGAGCGATACCGCGCCGCCTCAGGACGAGCCGCGTGGATGCCTCTTCGCCCTTTCCCAGCCACCGCTGATGATCTTCCTTGCGGTGATCGGGTGTCTGCTGCTCATGGCTGCGCTGCACGACCTGCTGCTGCTCTGAGCCGTACCCGTGGGTCCCCGGCGCCACCCGCCGGGGACCACGTCGACACCCCTGCCGGACCCCGGCCACCCCGAACCGGCTCCCAGCACAGCGACACGCGTCTCCCCGACCACCGCAGCACCACCCGACCTGCGCTCCGCCGCCCGCGCCGCAGCGTCCAAACACGCGGTCCTGCACAACCACCTGCCGACCTGCACTCCATCGCCTGCGCCTGGCCGACTGCCCGTGGCCTGCTCACCCCCGCCCACCCGACCTGCGCCTCCGCCGCCCGCGCCTCGGCAGCCAGACACACGGGCCCGCTCCCCACACGGCATGGGCGAAGCCCGCCTCCAACCCGATCTGCACTCCGGCGCCCGCGCCTGGGCGCCTGCTCACCACCGCCCACCCGACCTGCGCTCCGCCGCCCGCGCCTCGGCAGCCAGACACACGGGCCTGCTCCCCACACGGCATGGGCGAAGCCCGCCCCCGACCCGGCCTGCGCTCCGGCGCCCGCGCTTCGGTCACGGTCCGTGGGTCTGCTCCCCGACGCCCGGTCTGTGCTCCGGCGCCCGCGCCTCGGCGACTGTCCGCGGCCTTGATCACCACCGACCGCCCTGCAGCTCCACCACCTGCGCGCCCCCGCAACCACCCCCGAGCCTGATCACCACCGCCCAGCCTCCGGCACGCGACAGCCTGCGCCTCCGCGTCACCGCCCGGCCTTCCAGCGCGACAGGCTGAGCCTCAGCGGCACGCGACCGCACGGTTCAGCACGCCCGCCCGGCGTCTTGGGGGCGCGGGGAACTGCGCGACCAGCCACGACGGCGAGTCAGTCGACCGGCGGCCGGTGGGGGCCGGCCCGGACCTCAGCCCGCCGCCTCCTTGCGCCGCGCCCGGTACGCGGCCACATGCAGACGGTTCCCGCAGGTCCGGCTGTCGCAGTAGCGTCGCGAGCGGTTGCGGGACAGGTCCACGAAGGCCCGTCGGCAGTCGGGCGCCTCGCAGCGCCGCAGCCGCTCTTGCTCCCCGGCCACCACGAAGAACGCCAGCGCCATCCCGCAGTCGGCCGCCAGATGGTCGGCGACGGAGGCGCCCGGCGCGAAGTAGTGCACATGCCAGTCGTAGCCGTCGTGGTCCGTGAGCCGGGGGGTGGTGCCCGCGGCGGCGACCAGCTCGTTGATGAGGGTGGCGGCGGCCCGGGCGTCCTCGGCGGCGAACACCGAGGCGAACCGGCCGCGGATCTTGCGCACGGCCGACAGGTCGAACTCCGAGAGCACCCCGACATCGCTGATCTCGTGGTTTCGTACGAATTCCGCGAGCGCCGCGACATCCGGCAGCGCGTCCGCGGACGCGTCGTCCTCCGGTGCGGTGTTCACCAGATCGACCACGGTGTCGAGGGCGCACCGGGTGTCGTGGGTGATCAGCACGATTCGCTCCCTGGCCTGGGGGTCGGGCGGACGCCCGCCGATGCTGGCCGATGGTAACGGCTCGCCGGGATCCGGTGCCGGGCCGCACGACAGGCGCCGTGGCTGCGGAGCGCTCCGCAGCCACGGCGCCTGTCGTTCCCTATGCGGTTGTACCTGCCCGAGCCGTCTCCCCGAGTGGACGGCGCCGGGCGGCTCCGTGCGCCCTCGCCCTAGCTTTCCGCCAGGATGTGCGAGAGCTCCTGATCCAGATCGAAGTGGCGATGCTCCGTGCCCGGGGGCACGGCGGCGTCCGTCCGCTTCAGGAACGACTCCAGGGCCCGCGCCGGGGCCTCGAGCAGTGCCTCGCCTTCAGGAGAGCTCAGGGCGATGCAGACGACGCCCTGACCGTGGCTGCGCGACGGCCAGACTCGGACGTCGCCGGTTCCGGTGGGCCGGTGGAGGCCCTCCGCGAGGAGGTCGCGGGCGAACACCCACTCGACGGTCTCCTCGGCTCCGGTGTGGAAGGTGGCGTGCACGGCGTAGGGGTCGGCCGTGTCGTACCGCAGGCCTGCGGGGACAGGCAGGGAGGACTCGCTCGACACAACGAGGCGCAGGTGCAGCTCGCAGCTGACCGTGGTGTTCATAAGCGCCAGGGCCTTTCGCTCAGTGTGCGCTCGGGGATTCGCACGTCGGCGAAATCGACATGCCACCTACGGTGCCGTTGTAAACCCCTCTGAGTGTTTTGCGTGCCTTTACGTAACTCTTCCGGCCGAGGGTCCCTTGGGACGGTACGACCATTCCGGTGACCGGTTTCTCTCCGGTAGGGTTCGGCTGTATGAATACGGGGAGTGACGAGCCGCGCGAGGTCGCCGTGGCGGACGAGCAGACCGGCAACAAGTCGGACGAGGCGCACGACGAGCAGGGGCTCGGTTCCAGGGCGCCGGAATTCATCAGGTCGCGGCGGCTGCTGCACCTGAGCTGGCAGGTCCTGGTCTTCGTGATCGGCCTCGCGGTGGTGGTCGCCGGCATCATCATGCTGCCGCTGCCGGGCCCCGGCTGGGTCGTGATCTTCGGCGGTATGGCGATCTGGGCGACCGAGTTCGTCTGGGCCCAGCTCGTGCTCCGCTGGACCAAGCGCAAGGTGACCGAGGCGGCCCAGCGCGCCCTCGACCCCAAGGTGCGCCGGCGCAACATCATCCTGACCTCGATCGGCCTGGTGATCATCGGCGTGATCCTCGGGGTCTACCTGTGGAAGTTCGGTTTCGAGATGCCCTGGAACATCAAGGACCAGTGAGCCGCGCGGGGGTGCCGGGGCTGTCACCGCTGGTCACGTGCACCCCCTGACATGGGGTAATGTTCTTCCTGCGTCCGGGCGATTAGCTCAGTGGGAGAGCGCTTCGTTCACACCGAAGAGGTCACTGGTTCGAACCCAGTATCGCCCACCCGGACCGACGGCCCGCCCGCGAGATCGCGGACGGGCCGTCGGCGTGTGCGCGTACCAATGCGCGGTCAGAGGGTGGCCGGCTCCGCTTGTGCGACCGCCCGCAGTGGCCCGCACCGCCGCCGTCCTTTTTCGGCCGCCCCCCGATTCCGTACGGCGGTCTGCGGGGTGTTCGGTCGGTCGATCCCGCGCCTCTCACCTGGGGCGTCGTCAGCTCCCCGGTGGCGTGCGCCGGTTGGAGGCGCTTCGCTTCCTCACCACACTCTCAATAAATTCCTGTCCGAATCATTGACGCACCTCCGGGGCCTCCGTAACTTGTGCCAGCAAGCGCTTACTTGAAACGATTCATGCAGGCGGCGACGCTGCGGGGAGGGGCCCGACTGTGGGAACCAACAGGAATGTCGAGAGGCGAACGATCCTGAAGGCGGCCGGGGCTACAGCGGCGACGCTGGGGCTGGCCGCGACGACGGGGTGCGGTGGTGACAGCGGCAGTTCCGGAGACGGAACCGTGACGCTGCGTTACGCCTGGTGGGGTGGCGAGCCGCGCACCATCGCCATCAAGAAGACGATCGCGCTCTTCGAGAAGAAGTACCCGAAGATCAAGATCAAGCCCGAATTCACCGACTACGAGGCGTTCTGGGAGAAGTTCCAGACCCAGGCCTCCGGCGGTAATCCGCCGGACGTTTTCCAGAATGCGGTCGGTTTCCTGCGCAAGTACGACAAGCGCGGTGTTCTGCTGGATCTCAAGCAGCAGGCGGACGCCGGGAATCTGAGCCTCGACAACTTCCGCAACGGCGTTCTGGCGAACGGTCAGGTCGACGGCAAGCAGATAGCCGTTCCGGTCGGCGCCAACACCATGTCGCTCGTCATCGACCTCAAGGCCTTCAAGAAGGCGGGCGTCGAGGCGAAGTTCGGCTGGACCTGGGACGAGTACTTCGCCGCGCTCCAGACGATCCAGGACAAGCTGAAGATCGCCGGTGACACCGGTTACTTCAGCATCATGTACCTCTACGACCTGTATCTGCGTCAGAACGGAAAGGCCTTCTTCACCGACTCCGATCTCGGCTTCACCGAGGACGATCTGACGCAGTGGTGGACGGACGGCTACAAGCGCGTCAAGTCCGGGCTCGTCGCCGACCCGAAGAAGATCGAGCAGGTCAAGCCCAAGTCCGGTCTCTCGGCGGGCCTCGCCGCGTCCGAGTTCACCTGGGACAACTTCTCCATCCGCTACGAGGGCGAGGGCGAGTCGGACTACGGGCTCGCGCCGATCCCCACCACGGACGGAAAGAACACCGGCCAGTACCTCGGTTCGCTGATGCTGAGCGCCTTCTCCGAGACCAAGCACCCCAAGGAGGCCGCCCAGTTCATCTCCTTCATGGTCCACGACCCCGAGGTCGGCGCGATCATGGGCTACGACCGCGGCATCCTCGCCACCACCGAGCAGTACGACGCGTTCAAGCCCACCGATCCCAACAACAAGGGTGTCGCGGCCTACGAGGACGAGGTAGCCAAGGCCGGGGTGCTCGGGAAGATCACCCCGCACCCGTCCGGCGCCGATGTCATCGAGGCGGCGTTCCTGCGCCTCGGCGGTGAGGTCGCCCAGGGCAAGTCCAAGCCGGCCGATGCCGCCAAGTCGCTGTTCAGCGAGGCCAAGGCCGCGTTCGCGGGCTGAGGGGACGTACCACCATGACGCTCGTCAAGGAAGCGCCCGTGCGCCCGGCCGGGAAGCGGCCCGCCGCTCCCGCCGCCGGGCGGCGCGGGCGGCGCCGCGAGAACCTCGCCGGCTATCTCTTCATGTCGCCGTGGATCGCGGGATTCCTGCTGCTCACGGCGGGGCCGATGATCGCGTCGCTGTACTACGCGTTCACCCGGTACAACCTGTTCACCCCGCCCGAGTGGGTGGGCTTCGACAACTTCACGACGATGTTCCAGGACCCGCGCTGGCAGAAGTCGGTGGAGGTCACGCTCAAGTACGTCGTCGTGGCCACCCCGCTGAAGCTGCTGCTCGCGCTCGGGGTCGCGCTGCTGCTCGCGCAGAGCCGGCGCGGACAGGGGCTGTACCGGGCCGCGTTCTACATGCCCTCCCTCATCGGCGCCAGCGTCTCCGTCGGCTTCGTGTGGAGGGCGCTGTTCTCGGACGACGCGATCGTGGACCGTACGCAGAAGATCTTCGGCGTCGACGTGGGCGGCTGGATCGGCAACCCGGACTACGTCCTCTACTCCCTGGTGGCCCTGAGC
The DNA here is from genome assembly GCF_029893805.1 of Streptomyces sp. SAI-135. NCBI lineage: Bacteria > Bacillati > Actinomycetota > Actinomycetes > Kitasatosporales > Streptomycetaceae > Streptomyces > Streptomyces sp. SAI-135. The sequence goes on along the minus strand of NZ_JARXYP010000002.1, from coordinate 1,902,921 downwards.
ATCTGGCAGTTCGGGGCGCCGATGGTGATCTTCCTGGCCGGTCTCAAGCAGGTCCCCCGGGAGCTGTACGAGGCCGCCGAGGTGGACGGGGCCGGCCCCTTGCGCAGGTTCTGGAACATCACGCTGCCGATGATCTCCCCGGTGCTGTTCTTCAACGTGCTGCTGGAGTCGATCCACGCGTTCCAGGTGTTCGGCTCCGCCTACGTCGTCTCCGACACCCGGTGCGGGCCCGCGGACGCCACCCTCGTCTACACCTGCTACCTCTACCAGAAGGGCTTCAAGGAGGCCCAGATGGGCTTCGCCGCCGCGATGGCCTGGTCGCTGGTGGTGGCGGTGGCGCTGGTCACGGCGGTCCTGTTCTGGTCGCAGAAGAAGTGGGTGCACTACGAGGAGGCCGCCAAGTGACCACCGTGACCAGCCCGGTCGTGCGCACCGCGAACGAGCGGCGGCGCTTCGGATCGATCGCCTGGCATCTCGGCGCGCTCGTCATCCTCGCGGTCATCCTGTACCCGGTGATCTGGGTCCTCGGCGCCTCGTTCAAGCCGAGCAAGGACATCATCGCCAGCATCGACCTGCTGCCCGCCAAGCCGGTCTGGGCGAACTTCTCCGGCCTCGCCGACGGCATCTCCGGCATCTCCATCAGCAGCTTCTTCCTGAACTCGCTGACCTACGCGGGTCTCGCCGTGGCCGGCGTGGTGCTCTCCAGCTCCCTGACCGCGTACGCCTTCGCCAAGATCCGCTTTGCCGGGCGGAACCTGCTGTTCACGCTGATGATCGGCACCCTGCTGCTGCCGTACCACGTGCTGCTCATCCCGCAGTACGTGATGTTCCGCAAGCTGGAACTCGTGGACACGCTGGTGCCGCTCGTGGCCGGCAAGTTCCTGGCGACGGAGGCGTTCTTCGTCTTCCTGATGGTGCAGTTCATGCGCGGGCTGCCGCGCGAGCTGGACGAGGCCGCCAAGCTCGACGGCTGCGGGCACCTGAGGACCTACTGGTCGATCGTGCTGCCGCTGTGCCGTCCCGCCCTCATCACCAGCGCGATCTTCACCTTCATCAACGCGTGGAACGACTTCATGGGGCCGTTGATCTACCTCAACACTCCCTCCAAGTACACCGTCTCGCTCGGCCTGATGATGTTCCGCGACCAGGAGGGCATCTCCAACTACGGCAGCATGATCGCGATGTCGCTGGTGGCGCTGGTGCCGGTCATCGCCTTCTTCATGGCCTTCCAGCGGTATCTGATCGACGGTATGGCGACCTCCGGACTGAAGTGAGGCGGTCAGCGTGGCGCAAGCACGTGTGAAGGCCCGTAAGGCGTCCGTGTTCGGCGGTGAGCGTTTCGCGCTCTTCGCCGAGTCCCTGCTCACCGGTGTGTGGATCGCCGTGGCCTGCCTCGGCGTGGTCACCTACCCCGCGGCCTTCGCCGCCGGCGCCCGGCATGTGCGTCGGCGTACCGGCCACGAGGGCGGCGGCCTGCGGGAGTTCGTCGCGGACTTCCGTACGGCCGTGCGCCGCGGGTGGCTCGTCGGGGTGGCCGGGTGGGCCGCGGCGGCCGCGGTGTGGGTGGACGTCCAGGCCGCGCGGGCCGGGATCCCCGGCGGCCCGCTGGTCGGGGCCGTCGGACTGTTCGCGCTGATCGCTCTCGCGGTGGCCGGACTGCGGGCGGCGGCGGTCTGGGCGCCGGGCACCTCCTGGCGCGCGCTGCTCGCGGACGCCGTACGCCGGACCCTGCGCGATCCCGCCGGGTCCTTCCTGATCGTCGCGGGCCTGGCCGTCGTCGCCCTGTCCGCGGGGTTCGTCGCACCGCTGGCGGTCCCGGTCCTCGGGGCCGTCGCGGCGGCGGCCGTGGCCGTGGAGGAGCGCTACCGGCGCCGCTGACGAGCGGTGCCCTTGTCATCACGGGGTCGGCGCCTCCGCGTCGCACCTCTCCCCGTCATGCCCCTGACCAGACTGTTCCATGGAAGGAATGGCCATGTCCCCCATCCCCCGCAGATCCATTCTCAAGGCGGCCGCCGTCGCCGGTGCCGCCGCCCAGTTCAGCTGGGCGCTGGGAGCCAAGGACGTGCAGGCCGCGCCCGGAGCCGCCGAGGCCGACGACTCGCCCGTGACCCTGGACTGGCTGGAGGACGGCGGTCTCGGTGCCGCGCCCGGTTCCACCGTCGGTGTCCCCTGGCCCAAGGGCGTCTTCCAGGAGGGCCAGAAGTTCGCGGTCCGGGACGCCGACGGCAAGGCCGTGCCCGTCCAGTCCTGGCCGATCGCCTACTGGCCCGACGGCTCGCTCAAGTGGACCGCCCACGCGGTCAGTTCGGGCAACGGCAAGCTCTCGCTGAGCGCCGGAGACGCCGCCGTGCCCGACAAGAAGGTCACCGTCGACCAGGGCGGCGGCGCCATCACGGTCTCCACCGGTGTCATCACCGTGAAGATCGGCAGATCCGGCGCCACCCTCGTCAAGTCGGTCACCCGCGGGTCGACGGAGATCGCCAGGAACGGGCGGCTCGTGCTGATCCGCCAGCCCGAGATCGAGGACGAGGACCAGGGCACGGTGAAGACCGAGCGTTTCGAGGGAGCCGTCTCCGCGGTCACCGTCGAGCAGTCGGGCCCGGTCCGCGCGGTCGTCAGGATCGACGGCAAGCACCGCAAGGGCGACCGGAGTTGGCTGCCGTTCTCGATCCGCCTCTACTTCTACGCGGGCGCCGACTCCTTCCGCATGGTGCACACCATCACCTACGACGGCACCCAGGAACCCGGCAAGGCGAGCGGCGACTTCATCCGCGGCCTCGGCGTCCGCTTCGACGTGCCGATGCGCGACCAGTCCTACGACCGCCACATCCGCATCGGCGGCGAGGGCACCGGCCTGCTGCGGGAGGCCGTCAAGGGCATCACCGGACTGCGCCGCGACCCCGGCATCGCCGTGCAGGAGGCCCAGTACGCGGGCAAGAAGCTGCCCGACCCGTCCACCTGGGACCAGCGGGTCACCACCCGGCTCCAGTACATCCCCGAGTGGGGCGACTACACCCTCTCCCAGCTCTCCGCCGACGGCTTCACCGTGCGCAAGCGCACCAAGAAGGGCCACGGCTGGATCGGTGCCGGCGGCGGTCGGCGGGCCTCCGGCTTCGGTTACGTCGGTGGCGCGAGCGGCGGATTCTCCTTCGGGCTGCGGGACTTCTGGGAGCGGCACCCCTCCCAGCTCGACATCCGCGACGCCCAGACGGACGAGGCCGAGGTCACCCTCTGGCTCTGGTCGCCCGAGGCCCAGCCCATGGACCTGCGCTTCTACCACGACGGCATGGGCCAGGACACCTTCGCCGAACAGCTCGAGGGCCTCAACATCACCTACGAGGACTACGAGCCCGAGTTCGGCACGCCCTACGGCATCGCCCGCACCTCGGAACTGCTGTTCTGGGCCAACGAGTCGACGCCGTCCCCGGAAGCCCTGGCCCAACAGGTCGAGGCCGTACGGGTGCTGCCGCAGCTCGCCGCCCCGCCCAGGCAGCTCATCAAGGCGAAGGTGTTCGGGCCGGGCCTCTACTCCGAGCCCGACCGGTCCACCCCGGCCAAGGCGAAGATCGAGGACCACCTCGACTTCCTCTTCACCTACTACAAGGACCAGGTGGAGCAGCGCCGCTGGTACGGCTTCTGGGACCACGGCGACATCATGCACACCTACGACACCGTCCGGCACCAGTGGCGGTACGACATCGGCGGCTACGCCTGGGACAACTCCGAGCTCTCGCCGGACCTCTGGCTGTGGTTCGCGTACCTCAGGTCGGGTCGCGCGGACATCTTCCGGTTCGCCGAGTCCATGACCCGGCACACCGGCGAGGTCGACGTCTACCACCTCGGCAAGTGGGCCGGGCTCGGCACCCGGCACGGTGTGCAGCACTACGCCGACAGCGCGAAGCAGCAGCGGATCGCCAACACGACGTACCGCCGCTACTACTACTTCCTCACCGCGGACGAGCGCGTCGGCGACCTCATGCACGCCAACGTCGACTCCGACGAGACCTTCCTCGTGCTCGACCCGCTGCGCAAGGTGCGCACCGACCCGTACACGCCCGACCGGCACGCCCTGTCGGTCGGCTTCGGCACGGACTGGAGCGGGCTGGTCTCGGCCTGGCTGACCGAGTGGGAGCGCAAGGGGCCCAAGTGGGAGAAGGCCAAGGCGCGCGTCCTGTCGACGATGGAGGGCATCGCCGCACAGCCCAACGGCTTCGTGCAGGGCAGCGGCCTGTACGACCTCGACACGGGCAGGTTCGCGGTGGCCGCGACGCCGGTCGTCGGGGTCTCGCACCTGTCCGCCGTGTTCGGTCTCAACGAGCTGTGCGCCGAGCTCATCGACCTCGTCGACATGCCGAAGTTCAACGAGGCGTACTTCGACTACTGCCGCTACTTCAACGCCACCAAGGCCGAGCAGGCGGCCCGCTACGGGTCCAACTTCGGGACGCTGCTGCTGTTCCAGGGGCACTCGCGGCTCGACGCGTACGCGGCCGTGCAGACCGGGGACGCGAAGCTCGCCGCTCGCGCGTGGGACAAGTTCTACAACTCCGACGGGTACAAGGAGTCGGCGCCCTGGAAGACGGAGGCGTTGAGCGGGCCGGTCGCGTTGGTGGCGGGCAGTGAGGCGGCCTGGGTGTCGACCAACGACACCGCGCTGTACGGGCTTGCCGCCATCGAGAACCTGGCGTTGCTCGGGGACAAGATGCCTTCGTAGGGGTTGAGGTGGTGGGGAACCGCGCGTCCGTCGTGGCCGGTCGCGCAGTTCCCCGCGCCCCTGGGTGGGGTCAGCGCAGGCTGCCCAGGAAGTCCCGCATCCTTCGGGCGTCCCTCAGGCGTCGCTCGTACGTCGCCCCGAGCGCGAGCAGGAGCAGGCCGGCCAGAGCCGGGGGTACCCAGCGGGGGAGGGCGTCCGTGACCTGGACGAGGTACGGGGCCAGTTCGTGCAGGGCGTCCAGGGTCAGGACCGCGCCGCCCAGCAGCAGGGGTGCCTGGAGGTGGTGGCGGGCGCCCAGCAGGGTGACCAGGAGGGCGGCCAGGCCCAGGAGCAGGGGACGGGTCCAGTGCGGGTCGTCCCAGGCCGCCATGAGGCTGGGCACCAGGGCGGCGGTGAGACCCGGAGCGTAGGCCGTCCAGGACGACGTCCCGGGGGCGTGGCGCCGGCGCAGGGCTCCGACCAGCAGGGCCGGGACGGCGGCCGGGAGGGTGTACGCCTCGACCGTCCCCACGTCCCAGGCCACCAGGCGGACCCAGGTCGCCAGCAGGAACAGGGCGGCGGCCGGGTAGCCGAGGCCACGGCGGTCCTCGCGGACGGCCGTGCCCGCGATGATCACCGCGCACAGGGCCAGGACCAGGGCGAACATCGGCAGGTCGGTGACGGCCAGGGCGACCGCCAGGAGCGCGGTCGTGGCTCCGGCCAGCTCGATCGGCAGGCTCGCTCGGGGGAGTCGGTGAGCCGCCAGGCCAGTAGGGCCGCGGCCGCGGGGACCGTCAGGACGAGCAGGGCGGTGTGCGGGGCCGACCAGTCCGCGGCGGCGCCCGTCGCGCAGGCGAGGGCGGCGGCGTACCCGAGGGCGGCGGGCGCCGTGACGGGCGCGGCACGCCAGGAGGCCACAGCGAACAGCACGACCAGGGCGCACAGCGTGGTGAGGGTCGCCGGCCGGGTGGCGAGGGAGAGGAAGGCGAGGCTCACGGAGGCCACGAGCGCCGGGACGAGAGCGACGGGCCTGGACAGCAGGACGGCCGACGCCAGGACCCCCGCGGTCGCCGCTCCCTGAACCAACAGGCCGACGGCGTAGGGGAGTTCCAGTACTGCCGGGACGGTGAGGAACGTGGCCCAGGCCAGGCCGAGGGCGGCGGTCAGTGCCCTCGGGCGCCAGGTCGTGTCGCGCACGGCCAGAGCGAGGACGCCCGCCAGGACCGCCAGGACCAGCGGAACCGTCCCGGAGTACGGCGGCCAGGTCAGGTGGGACGTCACCGCGGCGCGGGAGTCCGGCGGGGTGCCGGTCCACGCCTGCGAGGCCCAGGAGAGCGGCCCCAGCACGACCACGCCGACGACGGGCAGCGTCCACAGCAGGGACAGTGCCTGTACCGCACCGGACGCCCACAGCAGACCCCGCCGTACCGTCTCCGGCAGCCGGGCCGACCGCAGCGCCGCCAACAGGGCGATGCCGAGGGCCAGATGGACCGGAACCGTCCACACCCCGGGCAGCGCGGACCGGGCCACCCCGCCGAGGGCGGCCACCGCGAGCAGGCCGGCGGTGAGGGCGAGACCGCGGGACTGCTCCTCGCCGGGCGCGCGGGTCGCCTCACGACCACTCCGCCACCCGGCGGTCAGCGCGATCGCGCTCGCCAGGAGAAGGAGCGCCGCCGCACGGGCGGCGGCGCTCGGGCCGGAGGCTGTCCAGGTCAGCCAGCCGGCGGCCAGTACGCCCGAGGCGCCCACGCCGTACGCGCCGCTCGCGGCGACCACGCGGAGGGACCTGGACGTCGTCCGGAGCGCCACGACCGTGTCGGACGCGGCCGTCACCAGGAGCGCGGCCGTGATGCCGAACGACCCCGCGTCCGCGGCCACCGCCCAGAAGAACAGCGGGAGTTGGGCCGCGACCAGGGCGGCCGGGCGCGGCAGGCGCAGCTCGGAGGCGTGCGGCAGGAGGCCGTAGGCCGCCCAGAGCCCCGTGAGCAGGGCCGAGGCGACCGCGGTGTACGGCGCCCCGGGGGCCTCGGTGAACACGGCCCCGTGCAGCGCGACCGCGTCCAGGACCGTCAGTGCCAGGCCCAGGCCGGCCACCGACTCGGCCGTCGAGCGCAGCCCGCGCTTCAGCAGCGGGAGCGGCGCGGCGAGCACGGCCGCCGTGACCGCGCCGAGCACCAGGGACCGGCCGGCGATCCCCAGGTGACCCCAGCTGACCAGGGTGAACACCATCGCCGCGACGGTGAGCAGGACACCGCCGAGGACCAGGAGCGCGTTCTGCACGCTCGGTGCGCTCGCCTCGGGGCGCGGGGATGCGGAGGGCCTCGGGCCGGTCGGCTGCGGCGCCTGCCACTGCGGCTGGAGTGCGGCGACCAACCAGGCCCGGCGGGCCAGCAACTGACTGCGGCGGGTGTCCAGTTGCCACAGCTCGGCGTCGATGAGCCGCAGCTCCTCGGCCGGGGGCGGGATGTGCGTCATGCCCTGAAGTGTGGGCTGGGTCACGCGGCACGACATGAGTACACGTACTCAGAACGTACTCGTATCCGATGCCAGACTCTCCCCATGGACTGGACCCGATACCGCTTCCGCAGCCTGTGGTCCCTGCCCGCGAAGCCCGCCGTCGTCTACGACGTGCTGGAGCGTGCCGAGGAGTACCCGCGCTGGTGGCCCCAGGTGCGCGAGGTGCGGCGGCTGGACGACACCAGCGGTGTGATCACGATCCGCGCGGTGCTGCCGTACGACCTGGTCTTCACCGCCCGCGAGGTGCGGCGCGACCCGGCGGCCGGGGTGCTGGAGATCGCCATGGACGGTGACCTGGACGGCTGGGCGCGCTGGACGATCACCCCCGACGGCGACGGCAGCCTCGCCCACTACGACCAGGTCACCGAGGTGCGCAAACCGCTGCTGAGGCGCTTCGCGGTGCCCGGACGGCCGGTCTTCCTGGCCAACCACCGCTGGATGATGCATGCCGGACGGCGGGGGCTGGTCGCCTACTTGGAAGCGGTTTGAAGGAAGGCCGCGGGGACCTGTATTGTTCAGTGCGTTCCCGGGCGATTAGCTCAGTGGGAGAGCGCTTCGTTCACACCGAAGAGGTCACTGGTTCGAACCCAGTATCGCCCACCGGGAAAAGCCGGTCCGCAGCAGCGGACCGGCTCTTTTCATGCCGCCGCCGGCAGGTCCGGCCGCAGCGGCCACGAGGTGTCCACGATCTCGTAGGTACCGCTGCGCGCGAACCACGCCTGCAGCCCACGGGCCTGCGCCGCGTGCCAGGTCGCCTGCAAGGTGTGCAGCTCGGCGGGGGACAGGCGCTCCAGCCGGGCCGCGAAACGGCGCCCGAGCGACCGTACGACGTCCAGTGCGGCCAGCGCGTCCGCGGCCGCGTCGTGGGCGCCCTCCAGCGGCACCTCGTAGTGCGCGCACAGATCCGTCAGGGTGCGGCGGCCCTTGCGGTAGCGGTCGAGGTGCCTGTCCAGGACCCGCGGATCCAGGACCCGCAGCGTCGAGGCCTGCAACCAGCGGTCCAGCGACGAGGCGCGGTGCCGGCGCAGCTCGCGGTCCAGCAGCGTCAGGTCGAAGGGTGCGTTCATCACGACCAACGGCCGGTTCGCCGCCGCCTGTTCGGCCAAAGCCTCCGCTATCTCGTACATCACCGGCGCCGGCCAGCGGCCGTTGCGCTGCAGGTGTTCGTCCGTCAGACCGTGCACCGCCGTCGCCGCCTCGGGCACCGGCACACCGGGGTTGACCAGCCAACGGGTCACCCGGGGCCGACTGCCCGGCGCGTCCTGGACGACGACGGCGGCCGACACGATCCGGTCGCTCTCCACGTCGACGCCCGTGGTCTCCGTGTCGAAGGCCGCGAGGGGCCCCTCGTACCAGCACGTCATGCCTACCCAACTCCTCCGTCAAGCCCGGCAGCTGACGTCCCGTCTTCTGCCTGTTTGGTGATACCCGGGCTGTTTGCGCACTACGCCGGAAGGACACAACACAAGTACGGGTCTGCGCAGTTCAGCGGCCCGTCACAGGGAATCACCTGGTTCGGAAGGCTGTTGGTCATGGCGATAGCGCAGCCCGAGCGGGGCGGGCTGCTGCCCGGACGCACGGGCCCCCTTCGCGGCACGCTCGCCACCACCGCCTGCATGGAGACACTGCAGGTGGGCTATCTGCACGCCGTCGCGGCGGCGGCCGGCTGCTCCTTGTCGCAGCCCTTCCCGGACAACGGCATCGACTGGCACGTCAGCCACGGCTCGCCCGGACACACCGTCGACGACGAGGTCACCATCAAGGTGCAGCTCAAGTGCACCTACCAGGTGGCCCCCAACCCGGCGGGCCGCTTCTTCTCCTTCACGCTCGACAACGACCACCTGCGCAAACTCGCCCGCACCCCGGTGTCGGTGCACAAGATCCTGGTCGTGATGCTCGTGCCGAGGGCCCAGGACGACTGGCTGCGCGCCGGCCACGACCGCCTGGACCTCCGGCACTGCTGCTACTGGGTCAACCTGGCCGGCCACCCCGTCACCGGCCGGACCCGGACCACCGTGCGGATCCCCACCAACCGCATCTTCGACGACCGGGCCCTGTGCGAGATCATGACGCGGGTCGGGACGGGAGGCAGACCATGACCCACCGCCCGCTTCAGGAGCCACTGCGCGCGGTACGCCCCCACCCCGAGGCCCACTGGGACCGCCCGCCGACCCCCGACGAGGTCGACCCCGCCGTCCTCAGCGCCCTGCTGCACCGGCACGGCTGGCAGCGGCGCGGCGGCGCCCCCGGTCGCTACGGCCGCTGGACCCCGCCCGGTCCCGGCGGCGGAACCAGCCTGCTCGTGCCCGAGAGCCGCGCCTTCCCCGACAGCGAGGACCTCCTCGGGGAGGCACTCGTAGCCCTGTCCCGCAGCGGCACGCCCTCCGCGCGCGAGGTGCTCGTCGGCCTCGCCGTGCCCAGCGACGAGATCCGCTGGTGGCGGGACGTCCCGACCGGCCCCGCCGACGCCACGGCATGGACCGTCGAGGAGCAACTGCGCGCCGCCGCCCGCCAGACCCTGCTCGCCGGCGCGCTCGCCACCCGCGCCCGGGCCGGCTACTACGGCGCCCGCTACCGCCGTACGGCCGCCGCCTCCCTCGACAGCGTCCTGGTCGGCTCCGCCGCCGGTGGCCGCCGGCTCACCGCCTTCGTGCCCGTCGGCACCGGCCGCCCCCTCGCCGTCCGCCTCCACCAGGCCCTGTGCGCCGCCCGCGAGGCCATCGACTACCAGCGGGCCACCGGCGGCATGGACGCCTTCGACGGGGCCGTGGAGGCGGGCGTCAGCCGGGAGCTCACCGAGGCGCTGATCGCCCTCGTCCGCGGCACGGAGGGCGCCCGTGTCGCCGTCGAGTGGGCGCCCGCGGCCGGGGTCCCCGAAGGGTGCGCGGCGTCCGGCGAGGCCGTCGAGTTCTCGCCCGGCGACCTGCCCGTGCTGCGCGAGGCCGGGGCCCGCTTCCTGCGCGAGGAGCCCTCCGTCGCCGTGCGGATCACCGGCACGGTGGTACGGATGCGCAGGTCGGGGCCGCGCGGCGACGGGTCGGTACGGCTGCGGGTACTGGCCGGCGCCGAGATACCGCACGTCCGGCTGAGCCTGGACGAGGAGGCGTACCGCATCGCCGGGCACGCCCATCTCGTCGGGCTGCCGGTCCGGGTGCACGGCAGGCTGGAGAGCCGCGGCGGCTTCCGCAGGCTCACGGGAGCCACGGACGTCGTGCCCGTGCAGGTCGACGAGGCCGAGCGGGACCGGCTGATGAAGTCCCTCCAGGAGAATCTCGACTTCTTCGAGGAGGCCTGCGGAGGGGACTGAGACCGGGACTGATTTCGCGGAGGTGGGTGCCGGGTCGGTACGATCCCCTATTGCGCGCGCTCCCGGTATGGCGCCGCATCCACCTTCAGTCAGGAGAGACCGGTGTCAGACGTCCGTGTGATCATCCAACGCGATTCCGAGCGGGAAGAGCGCGTGGTGACGACGGGCACTACGGCCGCCGAGCTCTTCGCCGGCGAGCGCTCGATCGTCGCCGCGCGCGTGGGAGGCGAGCTCAGGGACCTCGCGTACGAGCTGCGCGACGGCGAGACCGTCGAGGGCGTCGAGATCTCCTCCGAGGACGGTCTCAACATCCTGCGCCACTCCACCGCGCACGTGATGGCGCAGGCCGTCCAGGAGCTCTTCCCGGAGGCCAAGCTGGGCATCGGCCCGCCGGTCAAGGACGGCTTCTACTACGACTTCGACGTCGAGAAGCCGTTCACCCCCGAGGATCTCAAGGCCATCGAGAAGAAGATGCAGGAGATCCAGAAGCGGGGGCAGAAGTTCTCCCGCCGTGTGGTGACCGACGAGGCGGCCCGCGAGGAGCTCTCCGACGAGCCGTACAAGCTCGAACTGATCGGCCTCAAGGGCTCGGCCTCCTCGGACGACGGAGCGGACGTCGAGGTCGGCTCCGGTGAGCTGACGATCTACGACAACCTCGACGCCAAGACCGGCGACCTGTGCTGGAAGGACCTCTGCCGCGGTCCCCACCTGCCGTCGACCCGTGCGATCCCGGCGTTCAAGCTGATGCGCAACGCGGCCGCCTACTGGCGCGGCAGCGAGAAGAACCCGATGCTCCAGCGCATCTACGGCACCGCCTGGCCCACCAAGGACGAGCTGAAGGCGCACCTCGACTTCCTCGCCGAGGCCGAGAAGCGCGACCACCGCAAGCTGGGCAGCGAGCTCGACCTGTTCTCCATCCCGGAGCAGATCGGCTCCGGCCTCGCGGTCTTCCACCCCAAGGGCGGCATCATCCGCCGGGTGATGGAGGACTACTCGCGCCGCCGTCACGAGGAGGAGGGCTACGAGTTCGTCTACACCCCGCACGCGACGAAGGGGAAGCTCTTCGAGCAGTCCGGGCACCTGGACTGGTACGCCGACGGCATGTACCCGCCCATGCAGCTCGACGAGGGCGTGGACTACTACCTGAAGCCCATGAACTGCCCGATGCACAACCTGATCTTCGACGCGCGCGGGCGGTCGTACCGCGAACTGCCGCTGCGCCTGTTCGAGTTCGGGACCGTGTACCGGTACGAGAAGTCGGGCGTCGTGCACGGCCTCACGCGTGCGCGTGGCTTCACGCAGGACGACGCGCACATCTACTGCACCCGTGAGCAGATGTCGGAGGAGCTCGACAAGACGCTCACCTTCGTCCTCGGCCTGCTGCGCGACTACGGCCTGACCGACTTCTACCTGGAGCTGTCCACCAAGGACCCGGAGAAGTTCGTCGGCTCGGACGAGGTCTGGGAAGAGGCCACGGAGACCCTGCGGCAGGTCGCCGAGAAGCAGGGCCTGCCGCTGGTTCCCGACCCCGGTGGCGCCGCCTTCTACGGCCCCAAGATCTCCGTCCAGACCAAGGACGCGATCGGCCGTACCTGGCAGATGTCCACGATCCAGCTGGACTTCAACCTGCCGGAGCGCTTCGAGCTGGAGTACACCTCGCCGGACGGCTCCAAGCAGCGCCCGGTCATGATCCACCGCGCGCTGTTCGGTTCCATCGAGCGGTTCTTCGCGGTGCTCCTCGAGCACTACGCGGGCGCCTTCCCGGCGTGGCTGGCCCCCGTCCAGGCGCTCGGCATCCCGATCGGTGACGCGCACGTCGAGTACCTGGAGAAGTTCGCGGCCGCGGCCAAGAAGAAGGGCCTGCGGGTCGAGGTCGACTCCTCGTCCGACCGGATGCAGAAGAAGATCCGCAACGCCCAGAAGCAGAAGGTGCCCTTCATGGTCATCGCGGGCGACGAGGACATGGCGAACGGCTCGGTCTCCTTCCGCTACCGCGACGGCTCGCAGGAGAACGGCATCCCGTTCGACGAGGCCATCGCGAAGATCGTGCAGGTCGTGGAGGAGCGGGCACAGGTCTGACGCCCGTACGACGGGGCCCTCGGGGAGTTCAGCTCCCCGGGGGCCTCTCGTCGTCCTCCCGCGAGAACACCTGGAGCAGCCAGGAGGCGAAGGTGCCGGTCACCGCGGCGAGCAGGGCCATCCCGATCATCATCACGCCGACCGCGATCAGCCGTCCCAGCGGGGTGACCGGGGTGACGTCGCCGTAGCCGACGGTGGTCAGGGTGGCGCAGGTCCACCAGACGGCGTCGCCGAAGGTGGGCATGGTGGTACCAGGGGCGTGGCGTTCCTGCTGGTACACGGCGAGGGCACCGGCGAAGCCCAGCAGAAGGGTCGACAGACCGGAGTACGCCATCACGCGGGCGTGCAGGGCGAGGCGGGGCCGCCCACGGCGGCGCAGCACGGTCTCGTACACCTTCACCACCCTGAGCGGCCGCAGCAGCGGCAGGAGCAGGACCACGGTGTCCAGCACATGCGTCCGTACGAAACGCAGCCGCTGCCCGCTGAGGCGCCAGCGGACCGCGTAGTCGACGGCGAACAGCGCCCACGCGGCCAGCGTCACCGCCAGACACAGGTCGAGCACGGCCTGCGGAAGACCGGGGGCCAGGACGCGCAGCGCGTAGGCGGCGAGGAAGGCGAGGGAGGCGACGGCGAGCGGAATCTCGACGTGCTGCTCCCAGGCGGTGTGGGGGTGGGCGGGGCCGGGGGTTCCGGCGCGGGCCGGGTGGCCGGGGGGCCGACGGTGGGCGGCGGGGTCCGACGTGCTGCGGCCCTGGTGCCAGGCGGGGTTGCGGGGCCCGGGTTCGTCGGCGGGGCGGGGGTGGTGACCGGCGTGGTCCGGGGACCGGGGTTCCTGGCGGCCGGGGCGCTGGTGATCAGCTGGGCTGTGGGGCTGGTCGCCTGCGGGGTCCTGGTCCGCGTGTGTGCCGGTGGCGTGGGGTCGGTCGCCCCGTACAGCGGGGCGTTCGGGCCTGCCGGCGCCATGGGCCGTCTCATCCCCTCCCGTGCCCTGGTCCGTGTGCTTGCCGGGCACCTGGGTCCCGTCACCGGCCGTGCTCTGTCCCTCGTACCCGCGGGCGGCGTCGTCATGGGGCCCGCGGGCAGCGTCGCCCCGCGGTCGGCGTGCGTCCGTGCCGTCGGTCTCGGGGCCCTCGCCGCCGGGGCGCGCGCCGCTGTCGTCGTCCACCCGCCCAGCTTGGCCCGGACTGCTTTTCCCACAACCCCGCCGACACGGCGCGAACGGGCGAAGCCATATGCTGCTTTGCATGACGAGTGAGCCGGAGCAGCAGTTGGGAGTGGGGACGCAGGACGCGTTCCAGCGTCTGTGGACACCCCACCGGATGGCCTACATCCAGGGCGAGAACAAGCCGACCGGCCCGGGCGCCGACGACGGCTGCCCCTTCTGCTCGATTCCGGCCAAGTCCGACGAGGACGGCCTGATCGTCCGGCGCGGCGGGCTGGTGTACGCGGTGCTCAACCTCTACCCCTACACCGGCGGCCACCTGATGGTCGTGCCCTACCGTCACGTGGCCGACTACACCGACCTCACGGACCCGGAGACCGCCGAGCTGGCGGCGCTGACCAAGCAGGCGATGACGGCGCTCCGGACGGCCTCCGGGGCGCACGGCTTCAACATCGGCATGAACCAGGGCACGGTCGCCGGCGCCGGTATCGCCGCCCACCTGCACCAGCACATCGTCCCGCGCTGGGGCGGCGACACGAACTTCATGCCGGTCGTCGGCCACACGAAGGTGCTGCCGCAGCTCCTCGGCGACACCCGCAAGATGCTGTCGGAGGCCTGGCCGGCGTCGTGATCCTGGCCGGGCATTCATCCTTCAGCGGGCCGGCATCTTTCAGCCCGTCCGGCGTTTGAGGACGAGGCCGCAGGCCGAAGGGGGGTCTGGGGGCGCAGCCCCCAGGGACCGCACCCCAGACCCACCCGCACCCATTTCGGCTGAACCGCCGGAGGCCTACGCGTCGTAGACGTCCGCCTTGCGCGGCGACACGTCCTGCACCTGCGTGCTCAGGAAGCCCGCGCGCGTGCCGAACTTCTCGGTGTCCACGCCGTTCTCCTGAAGCACCCGGATCGCCGCGGAGTGCACCACCCGCAGCACCGGCGTCGCGGCGCGCAGCGCGTCGTCGGCCATGAAGCGGTGCCGCCACGGCTTGTCCGCCCAGGCGTGCCGCAGACCGAACGGCTCGGGCAGGGCGAGCGAGCCGCCCAGCCAGTTGAGCAACGGGGGGTACCGGGTCAGGGGCGCCCGGGCGGCGAGGCGGACCACCTCGTCCGCGTCGACCAGCGGCAGCTTGATCTTCTTGGTCTCCCAGAACCTGATCTGCTTGGCGACTTCCTTCTCCTTGGCCGCCGGCTTCGAGGTGAACAGCCCGTGCACCGGCCCGAGCGCGTGCCCGGTGACCTCGATGCGCAGCGTCTCGTGCAGCACGGTCACCGTGATCAGCATCGTGAGGACCAGCTGCCCCTCCCACAGCGTCCACTGGACGCCCAGGTAGTGCCGGTCTCCGCCACCGAACTGCTGCTTGTTGCAGATGTCCTGTATCGCGTGGGACTTGACCTGGTAGGCGTCCACGTCGGTGCCCCCGGGCCGGGACACCTCCTTCGCGCCCTCGGCGATCGGGGTGACGATCCAGTGCCGTACGGACGGCTTCGGGAAGCCGCCGGTGTTGATCGTGTTGCGTTCCAGCATGCGCAGCTGGTCGTGGATGGAGCGGATGACGTCCCAGCTGCGGAAGGGGTGGATCTCCCGGGTGGGGTCGGCAGACACCAGGTCCTCGGCCAGCTGCCAGCTGCCCCACCGGGTGCCCATGCCGAGTATCCCCTTGGGGCCGGCGTAGAAGACCGCGTTGGACTGCTGCTCGGCGCTGAGCGTGGCCAGGGACTGGCGCAGCTGCTCGGCCGCGGTCTCGCCGGGGTTGCTCGGCACCGCCTCGGGCACCTTGGCGCCGACGCTGCTGCCCGCCAGCAGACTGGCCCAGCGTTCCCGCAGATCCCGCGCGGTGCGCTCGCAGATCTGCTTGGCCCAGAACCAGCCGACCACCGGAAGGGCCACGCACGCGCGTGCGTACAGGCCCCAGAAGCCCGTGAACGGCATCTTGATCAGGAAGAGCACGGCCAGCGCGCCCATCGCGACGAGCAGCGCGGTGGCGAGCGCGCCCGCCTGCTTGTTGTCCTCGCGCTTGGCGATGGTGGTGCGCAGTGTGAAGACCAGCAGCCAGACGAGGAGCCCCGGCAGGAAGAGCACACCGCACAGCACCATCACCGCGGTCAGCCAGTTGTCCCTGTCCCGGCGGATGTTGTTCGCCGCGAGACAGTGCTCGACCACGACCTGCGGCTCGGCGCCGAAGGACTGGATGAGCGGCTTGCGGCCCGCGCCGAGCATGCGGGTGATCACCGCAGTGGAGAACGCCTCGCCCAGGTTGGGGCGGAAGATCTTCGCCCACCTGCGGCCACCCTTGACGGCCGACTCGTGCCATTCGTTGTTGGCCTTGAGGATCTCCTCCACCGGATTGTCCCGATAGGCCGCCGAGGCCAGCGCGAACGTCGCCGTCTGCGCCTCGTCGCCCGTGCGCGGCACTTGCGGACCGAAGATGTCCGCGTAGCCGCTGTCAACGGTCATTCCCGCCCCCGATCGCCGCCGGACTCACCCACTGCGGCCTTCCCGACTTCCTTGCTTCGCACACCTGTTGATCAGGTCATCAGCGTATCCGCACGCACGGACATTAACCGGCGGACGGCCGAAGCCGCCCGCCGATTCGGAGGGATGTGTTCCACAAACGTCACCCGCGGGGCCCCGGACGCCACTTGTGCGGCGCCCCAACCCAACTACGAGGCGGCCCGCGCCTCTTCACGGATCCTTTCGGCGATCTGCGGCGGCATGGGCTCGTGCCGCGCGTAGGAACGGCTGAAACGCGCGGTGCCGTGCGACAGGGACCTGAGGTCGACGGCGTACCGCCCGATCTCGATCTCGGGCACCTCGGCCTTGACGAGCGTGCGCCCGCCGTTGGTCTGCTCGGTGCCGAGCACCCGGCCGCGACGCCCGGACAGGTCGCTCATCACGGCCCCCACGTAGTCGTCGCCGACCAGCACGGACACCTCGGCCACCGGCTCCAGCAGATGGATCTTGGCGTCGGCCGCGGCCTCCCTGAGGGCCAGCGCCCCGGCCGTCTGGAACGCGGCGTCCGAGGAGTCCACGGAGTGCGCCTTGCCGTCCAGGAGCGTCACCCGGACGTCGATGAGCTGGTGGCCGGTGGCGACCCCCTTGGCGGCCTGCGCCCGTACGCCCTTCTCGACGGAGGGGATGAACTGCCGCGGTACCGCGCCGCCGACGACCTTGTCCACGAACTCGATGCCCGAACCGCCGGGCAGCGGCTCCACCTCGATCTCGCAGATGGCGTACTGCCCGTGCCCGCCGGACTGCTTCACGTGCCGCCCGCGCCCGGCCGACTTGCCGGCGAAGGTCTCCCGCAGGGACACCCGGTGCGGTACGACGTCCACCTGCACGCCGTAGCGGCTGCGCAGCCGTTCCAGGGCCACGTCGGCGTGCGCCTCGCCCAGGCACCACAGGACGACCTGGTGGGTGTCCTGGTTCTGTTCGAGCCGCATAGTGGGGTCCTCGGCGACCAGCCGGGCCAGGCCCTGCGAGAGCTTGTCCTCGTCCGCCTTGCTGTGCGCCTGGATGGCGAGCGGCAGCAGCGGGTCGGGCATCTCCCACGGCTCCATGAGCAGCGGGTCGTCCTTGGCCGAGAGGGTGTCGCCCGTCTCCGCGCGGCTCAGCTTCGCCACGCACGCGAGGTCGCCCGCGATGCAGTGCGAGAGCTGGCGCTGCTGCTTGCCGAAGGGGGCGGACAGGGCGCCGATGCGCTCGTCGACGTCGTGGTCCTCGTGCCCTCGGTCGGCGAGCCCGTGCCCGGAGACATGGACCGTCTCGTCGGGGCGCAGGGTGCCCGAGAAGACCCGTACCAGCGAGATCCGGCCGACATACGGGTCGGACGCCGTCTTCACGACCTCCGCGACCAGCGGCCCCTCGGTGTCGCACGCCTTGATCTCACGAGGCTTGCCGTCGATGGTCGTCACACCCGGCGTGGGGTGCTCGAACGGTGTCGGGAACCCGCCGGTGATCAGCTCCAGCAGCTCGACCGTGCCGAGGCCCTGCCTGGCGCCCTCGGCCGCGGGGGCGGCCGCCAGGACCGGATGGAACACCCCGCGCGCCACGGCCCGCTCCAGGTCCTCCACGAGCGTCTTGAAGTCGATCTCCTCACCGCCCAGATAGCGGTCCATGAGGGTCTCGTCCTCGCTCTCCGAGATGATCCCCTCGATCAGCCGGTTGCGGGCCTCCTCGATCCCCGGCAGCAGGTCCTCGCCGGGCTCGGCCTCCTTGCGCTCCCCGGAGGAGTAGTCGAACAGCTTCTGCGACAGCAGTCCGGTCAGCCCGGTCACGGGCGCGTGCCCGTCGGGCCCCTGCGGGCCTCTGAGCGGGAGGTAGAGCGGCAGCACGGCGTCGGGGTCGTCGCCGCCGAAGGCCTCCGCGCAGATCCGCGTCATCTCCTCGAAGTCCGCCCGCGCGGCCTCCAGATGCGTGATGACGATCGCCCGGGGCATCCCGACGGCCGCGCACTCCTCCCACACCATGCGCGTGGAGCCGTCCACGCCGTCCGAGGCCGAGACGACGAAAAGGGCCGCGTCCGCCGCGCGCAGACCGGCCCTGAGTTCTCCGACGAAGTCGGCGTATCCGGGGGTGTCCAGAAGGTTGATCTTGTACCCGTCCCATTCGACGGGCACCAGGGAGAGCTGTACCGAGCGCTGCTGCCGGTGCTCGATCTCGTCGTAGTCCGAGACGGTGCCGCCGTCCTCCACGCGGCCCGCCCGGTTCACTGCTCCCGCGGTGAGCGCGAGAGCTTCCACCAATGTCGTCTTGCCCGATCCGGAGTGGCCGACCAGCACCACATTCCGTACGGACGCGGGGTGGTCGGCCGCTGTTGCCCTGCCGGCGGCTCCGGGGTGTGCGTTCGCCTTGTCGCCCATGGCCTTGCCTCCCGTGCACGGTGAGGTCTCTGTGGGCGCGGACATGCGGACCCGCGTGCGGTGCGGCTCCGGTGACGCCCGCGGTCCTTCGAGCTTTCCACTCCCGTCACGGTGCGTCCATACGAAGGACGCGATCGCGCCGTGACCGGGATGCCGCGGGCCCGTGACACGGGCTCCGGGTGCCCGGCCGTCGCCCGCACGCGCGCGTGGCTACGATGGGCCAGCCGGTGGCCAGCAGGGGCCGAGCCGGCCACACCGACCGTCGGGAAGGCCATGCTGAACAAGTACGCGCGTGCATTCTTCACGCGTGTTCTCACTCCGTTCGCCTCATTTCTGATCAGAAGGGGCGTCAGTCCCGACACGGTCACGCTCCTCGGGACCGCCGGAGTGGTCGCGGGCGCGCTGGTCTTCTACCCCATCGGGGAGTTCTTCTGGGGCACGGTCGTGATCACGCTGTTCGTGTTCTCCGACCTCGTCGACGGCAACATGGCCCGCCAGCTCGGCCGCTCCAGCCGCTGGGGTGCCTTCCTGGACTCCACCCTCGACCGGGTCGCCGACGGAGCCATCTTCGGCGGCTTCGCCCTCTGGTACGCGGGCGGCGGCGACGACATCGCCCTGTGCGCGGTCTCCATCTTCTGCCTCGCCAGCGGCCAGGTGGTGTCGTACACCAAGGCCCGTGGCGAGTCGATCGGCCTGCCGGTCGCCGTCAACGGCCTGGTGGAGCGCGCCGAACGCCTGGTGATCGCGCTCACCCTGGCGGGCCTCGCGGGCCTGCACAAGTTCGGCGTGCCCGGCATCCAGTACCTGCTGCCGATCGCGCTGTGGATCGTCGCCGTCGGCAGCCTGATCACGCTGATCCAGCGGGTCGTCACGGTCCGCCGGGAGTCGGCGGAGGCCGAGGCGGCCGAGGGGGCCGCGGAGCAGTCCTCCGCCCCCGGCCCGTCTGCCGGAGAGGCCCGGGAGCAGGGGAGCGAGGCCGCGAAGTGAGTGCCCAGGAGCGGCTGACGGACTCGCTGTACGGTCTCGGCTGGGGCGTGGTCAAGAAGCTCCCCGAGCCGGTCGCCGTGCGCCTCGGCCGGAGCATCGCCGACCTGGCCTGGAGACAGCGCGGCAAGGGCGTGCTGCGCCTGGAGAGCAACTACGCGCGCGTGGTGCCCGACGCGAGCCCCGAGCGCCTCGCCGAGCTCTCGCGCGCGGGCATGCGGTCGTACCTGCGCTACTGGATGGAGTCCTTCCGGTTGCCCGCGTGGAGCAAGGAGCGCATCAGGAACGGTTTCGACCCCAAGGGCCTGCACCACCTCACCGAGGGGCTCGCCGCCGGCAAGGGCGTCGTCCTCGCGCTCCCGCACATGGCCAACTGGGACCTCGCCGGCGCCTGGGTCACCACCAAACTGGAGACCCCGTTCACCACGGTCGCCGAACGGCTCAAGCCCGAGACGCTGTACGACCGTTTCGTCGCCTACCGCGAGGGCCTCGGCATGGAGGTCCTCCCGCACAGCGGAGGCACCGCCTTCGGCACGCTGGCCAGACGGCTGCGCGACGGCGGCCTGGTCTGCCTGGTGGCCGAGCGCGACCTGTCGTCCTCCGGCGTGGAGGTCCGGTTCTTCGGCGAGGCGACCCGCATCCCCGCGGGCCCGGCCCTGCTGGCCCAGCAGACGGGCGCGCTGCTGCTGCCGGTGACACTCTGGTACGACGACTCGCCCGTCATGCAGGGGAGGGTGCACCCCCCGGTCGAGGTACCCGAGACAGGTACACGGGCCGAAAAGACGTCTGTCATGGCACAGGCGCTGGCCGATGCCTTCGCCACCGGGATCGCCGACCATCCGGAGGACTGGCACATGCTGCAGCGTTTGTGGTTGAAGGACCTCGAACCCCGGCCGTCGGACGGAGCCCGCCCGTGAGGATCGGCATCGTCTGCCCGTACTCATGGGATGTGCCCGGTGGCGTCCAGTTCCACATCCGTGATCTCGCCGAGTACTTCATCCGCCTCGGCCACGAGGTGTCCGTCCTCGCCCCGGCCGACGACGACACCCCGCTGCCGCCGTACGTCGTCTCGGCCGGCCGCGCGGTGCCGGTGCCGTACAACGGCTCGGTGGCCAGGCTGAGCTTCGGTTTCCTGTCGGCGGCACGGGTGCGCCGCTGGCTGCACGACGGCGAGTTCGACGTGGTCCACATCCATGAGCCGTCCTCGCCGTCGCTCGGTCTGCTGACCTGCTGGGCCGCGCAGGGGCCGATCGTCGCCACCTTCCACACCTCGAACCCGCGCTCCCGGGTCATGGTCGCCGCGTACTCGATCCTCCAGGCCGCCCTGGAGAAGATCAGCGCGCGGATCGCCGTCAGCGAGTACGCCCGCCGTACGCTCGTCGAACACCTCGGCGGCGACGCGGTGGTGATCCCCAACGGCGTGGACGTCGACTTCTTCGCCAAGGCCGAGCCGAAGCCGGAATGGCAGGGCGACACGATCGGATTCATGGGCCGCATCGACGAACCCCGCAAGGGCCTGCCGGTGCTGATGAGGGCCCTGCCGAAAATCCTTGCCGCACGCCCGCAGACACGGCTCCTGGTCGCCGGGCGCGGTGACGAGGAGGAGGCGGTGGAGTCGCTCCCCGAAGAGCTGCGCGCGCGTGTGGAGTTCCTCGGCATGGTCAGCGACGAGGACAAGGCCCGCTTCCTGCGCAGCGTCGACCTGTACGTCGCCCCCAACACCGGCGGTGAGAGCTTCGGGATCATCCTGGTCGAGGCCATGTCGGCGGGGGCTCCGGTGCTGGCGTCGGACCTGGACGCCTTCGCCCAGGTCCTGGACCACGGCACGGCGGGCGAGCTCTTCGCCAACGAGGACGCGGACGCGCTGGCGGAGGCGGCGGTACGACTGCTCGGCGACCCGGTGAGACTGGCCGAGCTGCGCGAACGCGGCAGCGCGCATGTCCGCCGGTTCGACTGGTCCACCGTCGGGGCGGACATCCTGTCGGTCTACGAGACGGTCACGTCGGGCGCGGCGGCGGTGGCGGCGGCGGACGACGACCGGGTGACGGGCCTGAGGGCACGGCTGGGGCTGGCGCGGGACTGATCGCGGCGAGAGGGTGCGTGAGCGTGGCGCGGGCGGTGGGCACGGCTGCCACCGGACCGGCTGACTCGCCGGGCGGGGCTGATCGCGGTGGGGTGGAGGCTGGGCGGGCGAGTGAGCGTGGCGCGGGCGGTGTGCCCGGCTGCCACCGGATCGCTGACCCGTCGGGTGGGACTGATCGCGGTGGGGTGGAGGCTGGGCGGGCGAGTGAGCGTGGCGCGGGCGGTGTGCCCGGCTGCCACCGGATCGCTGACCCGTCGGGTGGGACTGATCGCGGTGGGGTGGAGGCTGGGCGGGCGAGTGAGCGTGGCGCGGGCGGTGTGCCCGGCTGCCACCGGACCGGCTGACTCGCTGGGTGGGACTGATCGCGGTGGGGTGGAGGCTGGGCGGGCGCGTGAGCGTGGCGCGGGCGGTGTGCCCGGCTGCCACCGGACCGGCTGACCCGTCGGGGGGACTGATCGCGGCGGGGTGGAGGCTGGGCGGGCGCTTGGGTGAAGTGCGGGCGGTGTGCACGGCTGTCAATTGGCTCGCTGACCCGCCCTCCCGCCCGGGTGCCGGGCGGTGGCGCCGACTGGCTCTCCTGCCTGCCGCATACCGCACCGGCCCGCCCCGATAGCCTTGCTGCCCGTGACTCCCACCCTCATCTGGATCCTCGTCGCGCTCGTCGCGATCGGCCTTTATCTGAGCTGGACCGCGGGCCGTCTCGACCGGCTGCACGCCCGGATCGACGCCACGCGGGCGGGCCTGGACGCGCAGTTGCTCCGCCGGGCCTCCGTGGCCCAGGAACTGGCCACCTCGGGCGTGCTCGACCCGGCCGCGTCGATCGTCCTGTACGAGGCCGCGCACGCCGCCCGGCAGGCCGAGGAGGAGCAGCGGGAGGTCGCCGAGAGCGAGCTGAGCCATGCACTGAGGGCCGTGTTCGCGGAGCCCGCCCAGGTGGAGGCGGTGCGCGAGGCGCCCGGGGGAGAGGCGGCCGCCCACGAGCTCACCGAGGCGGTGCGGCGGGTACCGATGGCCCGCCGCTTCCACAACGACGCCGTCGGCGCCGCCCGCCGCCTGCGCCAGCACCGCAAGGTCCGCTGGTTCCGCCTGGCCGGCCACGCCCCCTTCCCGATGGCCTTCGAGATGGACGACGAACCCCCCGCGGCCTTGGTGGACCGGGCGTAGCGACCGGCGCCCCGCAGGGACTCTGTGCCGCCCATCTGCGCCGCTCGTAGCAGCAAAAACGATCCACCGGCTCTCCATTGGCCCTTGCTGTGGCCTGCTCCGGTGACGTTTCCTCGGTGCTGCAGTAATCCCCTTTCACTTCAGCGAGGTCAACCCGTGTCCAGCACCGAGAACCAGGCTCCCGAGACCGGCACCGCGCGCGTGAAGCGCGGTATGGCGGAGCAGCTCAAGGGCGGCGTGATCATGGACGTCGTCACGCCGGAGCAGGCGAAGATCGCGGAGGACGCGGGCGCCGTCGCCGTCATGGCCCTGGAGCGGGTGCCCGCCGACATCCGCAAGGACGGCGGCGTGGCCCGCATGTCCGACCCGGACATGATCGA
This sequence comes from Streptomyces sp. SAI-135, assembly GCF_029893805.1. Classification (NCBI taxonomy): domain Bacteria; kingdom Bacillati; phylum Actinomycetota; class Actinomycetes; order Kitasatosporales; family Streptomycetaceae; genus Streptomyces; species Streptomyces sp. SAI-135. Next base: position 1,879,698 of record NZ_JARXYP010000002.1, on the reverse strand, counting down.
GGGCATCATCGAGGCCGTGTCCATCCCGGTCATGGCGAAGTCCCGCATCGGCCACTTCGTCGAGGCCCAGGTCCTGCAGTCGCTCGGCGTCGACTACATCGACGAGTCCGAGGTCCTCACCCCGGCCGACGAGGTCAACCACTCCGACAAGTGGTCCTTCACGACCCCCTTCGTCTGCGGTGCCACCAACCTGGGCGAGGCCCTGCGCCGCATCGCCGAGGGCGCGGCCATGATCCGCTCCAAGGGCGAGGCCGGCACGGGCAACGTCGTCGAGGCCGTCCGCCACCTGCGCCAGATCAAGAACGAGATCGCCAGGCTGCGCGGCTTCGACAACCACGAGCTGTACGCCGCCGCCAAGGAGCTGCGCGCCCCGTACGAGCTGGTCAAGGAGGTCGCCGAGCTCGGCAAGCTCCCCGTGGTGCTGTTCTCCGCCGGCGGTGTCGCCACCCCGGCCGACGCCGCGCTGATGCGCCAGCTCGGCGCCGAGGGCGTCTTCGTCGGCTCCGGCATCTTCAAGTCCGGCGACCCGGCCAAGCGCGCCGCCGCCATCGTGAAGGCCACCACCTTCTACGACGACCCGAAGATCATCGCGGACGCGTCCCGCAACCTCGGCGAGGCCATGGTCGGCATCAACTGCGACACCCTCCCCGAGACCGAGCGCTACGCCAACCGCGGCTGGTAACACTCATGAGCACTCCTGTCATCGGCGTCCTGGCCCTCCAGGGCGACGTCCGGGAGCACCTCGTCGCCCTGGCCGCGGCCGACGCCGTGGCCAGGCCGGTGCGGCGCCCGGACGAACTCTCCGAGGTGGACGGCCTCGTCATCCCCGGCGGCGAGTCCACCACCATCTCCAAGCTGGCCGTTCTGTTCGGCGTGATGGAGCCCCTCCGCGCGCGCGTGCGCGACGGCATGCCCGTCTACGGCACCTGCGCGGGCCTGATCATGCTGGCCGACAAGATCCTCGACCCGCGCTCGGGCCAGGAGACGATCGGCGGCATCGACATGATCGTGCGCCGCAACGCCTTCGGACGGCAGAACGAGTCCTTCGAGGCCGCCGTCGACGTCAAGGGCGTTCCGGGCGATCCTGTGGAGGGCGTCTTCATCCGCGCCCCCTGGGTGGAGTCGGTAGGCGCCGAGGCCGAGGTGCTCGCCGAGCACGACGGCCACATCGTCGCGGTCCGCCAGGGCAACGCGCTCGCCACGTCGTTCCACCCGGAACTGACGGGCGACCACCGCGTGCACTCTCTCTTTGTCGACATGGTGCGCGCGTACCGGACGCGGGAGTCCTTGTAGGATCTCAGGCGTTGGTTGCAGAGATGGGTTACGCGAAGGAGACAGGCAGATGTCCGGCCACTCTAAATGGGCCACGACGAAGCACAAGAAGGCCGTGATCGATGCCAAGCGCGGCAAGCTCTTCGCGAAGCTGATCAAGAACATCGAGGTCGCGGCGCGCATGGGCGGCGTCGACCTCGACGGCAATCCGACGCTGTACGACGCCGTGCAGAAGGCGAAGAAGTCGTCCGTTCCGAACAAGAACATCGACTCCGCGATCAAGCGCGGTGGCGGTCTCGAGGCCGGCGGCGCCGACTACGAGACGATCATGTACGAGGGCTACGGTCCGAACGGCGTCGCGGTGCTCATCGAGTGCCTCACCGACAACCGCAACCGTGCCGCCTCCGACGTCCGTGTCGCCATGACCCGCAACGGCGGCTCCATGGCCGACCCCGGCTCGGTGTCGTACCTCTTCAACCGCAAGGGCGTCGTCATCGTCCCCAAGGGCGAGCTGACCGAGGACGACGTCCTCGCCGCCGTCCTGGACGCGGGCGCCGAGGAAGTCAACGACCTGGGCGAGTCCTTCGAGGTGCTCAGCGAGGCCACCGACCTGGTCGCCGTCCGCACCGCCCTCCAGGACGCCGGGATCGACTACGACTCCGCCGACGCCAACTTCGTCCCGACCATGCAGGTCGAGCTGGACGAGGAGGGCGCCAGGAAGATCTTCAAGCTGATCGACGCCCTGGAGGACAGCGACGACGTGCAGAACGTCTTCGCCAACTTCGACGTGAGCGACGAGGTCATGGAGAAGGTCGACGCGTAGCGCTGTCGCGAACTGAGCGGCTCCGGCGGGCCGGTGGGACACACCCCACCGGCCCGCCGCCGTTGTCGGTGCCAGCAGATAGCCTGCACAAACAGGCGAGCGAGAGGGAGGGGGCACGGTGCGCGTACTCGGGGTGGACCCCGGTCTCACGCGATGCGGAGTCGGCGTGGTCGAGGGGGTCGCCGGCCGTCCGCTCACGATGATCGGCGTCGGGGTCGTCCGCACGCCCGTGGACGCCGAGTTGGGACAGCGGCTGGTCGCCGTCGAGCAGGGCATCGAGCAGTGGCTGGACGAGCACCGGCCCGAATGCGTGGCCGTGGAGCGGGTGTTCAGCCAGCACAACGTCCGTACCGTGATGGGCACCGCCCAGGCCAGCGCCGTCGCCATGCTGTGCGCGGCCCGCCGCGGCATCCCGGTCGCCCTGCACACCCCGAGCGAGGTCAAGGCCGCCGTCACCGGCAGCGGCCGCGCCGACAAGGCCCAGGTCGGCGCCATGGTGACCCGCCTGCTGCGACTCGACGCCCCGCCCAGGCCCGCCGACGCCGCCGACGCCCTCGCCCTCGCCATCTGCCACATCTGGCGCGCGCCCGCCCAGAACCGACTCCAGCAGGCCGTCGCCCTGCACACCGCCAAAGCAGCATCGAAAGGCCGTCTCGCATGATCGCGTTCGTCAGCGGCATAGTCGCCGCACTCGCTCCCGACACCGCGGTGGTCGAGGTCGGCGGTGTCGGCATGGCCGTGCAATGCACGCCGAACACGCTCTCGACCCTCCGCCTCGGCCAGCCGGCCAAGCTCGCCACCTCCCTTGTCGTACGGGAGGACTCGCTGACCCTCTACGGCTTCGTCGACGACGACGAGCGCCAGGTGTTCGAGCTGCTCCAGACCGCCAGCGGAGTCGGTCCCCGGCTGGCCCAGGCCATGCTGGCCGTGCACGCGCCGGACGCGCTGCGCCGAGCGGTGGCCACCGGCGACGAGAAGGCGCTCATCGCGGTGCCGGGCATCGGCAAGAAGGGCGCCCAGAAGCTGCTCCTGGAGCTCAAGGACCGGCTCGGCGAGCCGATCGGCGCCCCCGCGATCGGCGCCCCGGTCACCCAGGGCTGGCGCGACCAGCTGCACGCCGCCCTGATCGGCCTCGGATACGCCACGCGCGAGGCCGACGAGGCCGTCACCGCCGTGACCCCGCAGGCGGAGGCGGCCGAGGGCACGCCCCAGGTCGGCCAACTGCTCAAGGCCGCCCTGCAAACCCTGAACCGCGCCCGCTAGGAGACGTCAGTGAACTGGGACGACACCACCGACGACACCGCCGCCGAGCGGCTCGTCGGTGCGTCCGCCGACCGTGAGGACCAGGCCGTCGAGGCCGCCCTGCGCCCCAAGGACCTGGACGAGTTCATCGGCCAGGAGAAGGTCCGCGAACAGCTCGACCTGGTCCTGAGGGCCGCACGCGCGCGCGGCGCCACCGCCGACCACGTGCTGCTCTCCGGTGCCCCCGGCCTCGGCAAGACCACCCTCTCGATGATCATCGCGGCCGAGATGGGCGCCCCCATCCGCATCACCTCCGGCCCCGCCATCCAGCACGCGGGCGACCTCGCCGCGATCCTCTCCTCCCTCCAGGAGGGAGAGGTCCTCTTCCTCGACGAGATCCACCGCATGTCGCGGCCCGCCGAGGAGATGCTCTACATGGCGATGGAGGACTTCCGCGTCGACGTCATCGTCGGCAAGGGCCCCGGCGCCACCGCCATCCCGCTGGAGCTGCCCCCGTTCACCCTGGTCGGCGCCACCACGCGCGCGGGCCTGCTGCCGCCCCCCTTGCGCGACCGCTTCGGCTTCACCGCGCACATGGAGTTCTACGAGCCCGCCGAGCTGGAGCGGGTCATCCACCGTTCGGCCCATCTGCTCGACGTCGAGATCGGCTCCGACGGCGCCGCCGAGATCGCCGGACGCTCCCGCGGCACGCCCCGTATCGCCAACCGCCTGCTGCGCCGGGTGCGTGACTACGCCCAGGTCAAGGCCGACGGCATCATCACCCGCGACATCGCCGCGGCCGCCCTGAAGGTCTACGAGGTCGACGCCCGCGGCCTGGACCGCCTCGACCGCGGAGTCCTGGAGGCCCTGCTCAAGCTGTTCGGCGGCGGCCCGGTCGGCCTGTCCACGCTCGCGGTCGCGGTGGGGGAGGAGCGCGAGACCGTCGAGGAAGTGGCCGAGCCCTTCCTCGTCCGGGAGGGGCTGCTCGCCCGCACCCCGCGCGGCCGGGTCGCCACGCCCGCCGCATGGGCGCATCTCGGCCTCACCCCGCCCCGCTCGGCGTCCACCGGAAACGGACAACAGGACCTGTTCGGGACGTGATGTCTTTGTGACGGCCAAGCATTGGCCCGGTCCGGAACCCAGGTGCGATGCTGAGCGTTGTTCCCTGCGCGCGGACTCGCTTAGACTCCGCCGATGCCGCCCTTGTCGGCGGTGCACACACCCCCAACCAATAGGCCGCTCACCATCGCGGTCGCGTGAAGGAAGTTCCGACCCGTGAGTCTCGTGACCCTCCTCCCGTTCATCGTGCTCATCGGGGCCATGTTCCTGATGACCCGGTCGGCCAAGAAGAAGCAGCAGCAGGCCGCCACCATGCGGAACGAAATGCAGCCCGGCAGCGGCGTCCGCACGATCGGGGGCATGTACGCGACCGTCAAGGAGGTCAACGACGACACCGTCCTCCTCGACGCGGGCCCGGGCGTGGAACTGCTCTTCGCGAAGAACGCCATCGGTGCCGTACTGACCGACGACGAGTACAACCGCATCGTCCACGGCATCGAGCACGACCTGAAGTCCGACGCCGACGTCGTTCCCGACGACGCCTCCTCCCTCACCGAGACCGCCGAGTCCGCCGACGAAGCTGCCGCCGCCTCCGACGAGAAGTCCGTCGACCTCGGTAAGAAGGACGCGGTCGAGGAGCCCGCCGCCGACGCGCCCGCCGAGGCCGACGCCGAGACCGAGGCCGCCGAGGCGAAGCCGGACGACGAGCCGAAGAAGACCGACGGCGACTCCGGCGCGAAGTAGTCGCACTCCGGGGCGCGCGGACCAGCTCCGCGCGCCCCGGAGCTGCGCGTCTCGCACGGGGATCCCGACACCAGTCATGGCCGCCCGCACGCCGACCCGGCGCGAGAGCGGCCCGAGAGGGAGTACGAGAAGGTGGCAGCACCTAAAAGGGGCCGGAGCGCGAGTGCCCAGAGCAAGCCAGGGCGCGCGCTGGCCCTGATCCTGATCGCCATCGTGGCGCTCACCGGTGGAATGTTCCTGTCCGGACACACCACCCCGCGCCTCGGCATCGACCTCGCCGGAGGCACCAGCATCACGCTGGAGGCCAAGGCCGACCAGGGGTCCGCGATCAACAAGGCCAACATGGACACCGCGGTCGACATCATGAACCGCCGTGTCAACGGCCTGGGCGTCTCCGAGGCGGAGGTGCAGACCCAGGGTGATCGCAACATCATCGTGAACATCCCCAAGGGCACCAACTCCAAGGAGGCCCGCGACCAGGTCGGCACCACCGCCAAGCTGTACTTCCGTCCGGTCCTGGCCCAGGAGGCCACCGGCAGCGCCGCGGCGTCGCCGAGCCCGTCCGCCAGCGGCTCCTCGACCGCCTCGCCGAGCCCCTCCGCGAGCAAGTCCGGCTCCACGGGCGAGAAGGCGACCTCGTCGTCCTCCCCGTCGGCCTCCGCCACCTCGCAGGGCCGCGCCGTCACGGACGCGCTGAAGGCCGACTCCACGCCGTCCGCGTCCGCGAGCGCGTCGAGCTCCGCGTCCCCGTCCGCCTCCGCCACCGGCGGCGCCGACACTTCCTCGGCCGACGCCAAGATCCAGGCCCAGTACGCCGCCCTGGACTGCTCCAAGAAGGCCCAGCGCACCACCGCGGGCGAGGGCGCCAAGCCGGGCGCGACCACTGTCGGCTGCGGCGAGATCTCCGGCGTCTGGTACAAGTACCTGCTCGGCCCGGCCGCCGTCGACGGCACCGAGGTCAAGAAGGCCCAGGCGGTCTTCGACACGCAGACCGCGGCCGGCTGGCAGGTCACCATGACCTTCAACAGCAAGGGCGCCAAGAAGTTCGCGGACATCACGGGCCAGCTCGCGAAGAACGCCCAGCCGCAGAACGAGTTCGGCATCGTCCTCGACGGCGAGGTCGTCTCCAGCCCCTACGTCAGCTCCTCGATCACCGGCGGCAACGCCCAGATCTCCGGCAGCTTCACGCAGGACGAGGCCCAGAACCTCGCCAACATGCTGTCGTACGGCGCCCTCCCGCTCTCCTTCCAGGAGCAGAGCGTGACCACGGTGACCGCGGCGCTCGGCGGTGACCAGCTGCACGCCGGTCTCCTCGCCGGTGCCATCGGCCTCCTGCTGGTCGTGGTCTACCTGGTCGCGTACTACCGGGGCCTCTCGCTCGTCGCCATGGCCTCGCTGCTCGTCTCCGGCATCCTCACCTACGTGATCATGTCGCTGCTCGGCCCGACGATCGGCTTCGCGCTGAACCTGCCGGCCGTGTGCGGTGCCATCGTCGCGATCGGTATCACCGCGGACTCGTTCATCGTGTACTTCGAACGCATCCGGGACGAGATCCGCGAGGGCCGCTCGCTGCGCCCCGCCGTCGAGCGGGCCTGGCCGCGTGCCCGGCGCACCATCCTGGTCTCCGACTTCGTGTCGTTCCTCGCCGCCGCGGTGCTGTTCATCGTGACGGTCGGCAAGGTCCAGGGCTTCGCGTTCACGCTCGGTCTGACCACCGTGCTCGACGTCGTCGTGGTCTTCTTCTTCACCAAGCCGCTCATGACACTGCTGGCCCGCCGCAAGTTCTTCGCGAGCGGCAGCAAGTGGTCCGGTCTCGACCCGAAGAGCCTGGGTGCCAAGCCGCCGCTGCGCCGCACCCGCCGCCCCGCCCCCGCCCAGACGAAGGAGGCGTGAGCATGTCGAAACTCGGCAACATCGGCGCCCGACTGCACCGTGGCGAGATCAGCTACGACTTCATCGGTCACCGCAAGCTCTGGTACGGCATCTCGATCCTGATCACCATCACGGCGATCGTGGGCCTCGCGGTACGCGGCCTGAACATGGGCATCGACTTCCAGGGCGGCGCGGTCTTCACCACCGAGAAGACCAGCGTCTCGGTCTCCCAGGCCGAGGAGTACGCCAAGGAGGCCTCCGGCCACGACGCCGTGGTGCAGAAGCTCGGCAACGGCACGCTGCGCATCCAGATCGCCGGCATGGACACCCAGCAGTCCGACCAGATCAAGACCGAGCTGGCCAAGGACTTCAAGGTCGACCCGGAGACCATCGCCGCCGACCTGGTCGGACCCAGCTGGGGCGACCAGATCGCCAACAAGGCCTGGCAGGGCCTGGCGATCTTCATGGTCCTGGTCGTGATCTATCTGGCGATCGCCTTCGAGTGGCGCATGGCCATCGCGGCGCTCGTCGCGCTGATCCACGACATCACCATCACCGTCGGCATCTACGCCCTCGTCGGTTTCGAGGTCACGCCGGGCACGGTGATCGGTCTGCTGACCATCCTCGGTTACTCGCTCTACGACACGGTGGTCGTCTTCGACTCCCTCAAGGAGCAGACGAAGGACATCACCAAGCAGAACCGCTGGACCTACAGCGACATCGCCAACCGCTCGATCAACAGCACCCTGGTCCGCTCGATCAACACCACGGTGGTCGCGCTGCTGCCGGTGGCGGGCCTGCTGTTCATCGGCGGCGGCTTCCTCGGCGCGGGCACGCTCAACGACATCTCGCTGTCGCTGTTCGTCGGTCTCGCCGCCGGTGCGTACTCCTCGATCTTCATCGCCACGCCGCTCGTCGCCGACCTCAAGGAGCGCGAGCCGGCGATGAAGGCCCTCAAGAAGCGGGTCCTGGCCAAGCGCTCGCAGGCCACCGCCGAGGAGGAACTCGCGGAGGTCCGGGGCGACTTCGCGGACGACGGTGAGCCGGAGGACTCCGCGCACGCGGTCGTCGGTCCGCGCACCCAGCCCGCCTCCCGGGGCCGTGGCCGCGGCCGTCCCTCGGGGAAGCGCCGATGACGGACATCGAAGAGCTGCTGCTCAGCCGTATCCGCGATGTGGCCGACTACCCGGAGCCGGGGGTGATGTTCAAGGACATCACCCCGCTCCTGGCGGACCCGTCGGCGTTCACCGCGCTCACCGACGCGCTCGCGGCGGTCGCCGCGACCACCGGCGCCACCAAGGTCGTCGGTCTGGAGGCCCGGGGCTTCATCCTGGGCGCCCCGGTCGCCGTCCGCGCGGGACTGGGCTTCATCCCCGTGCGCAAGGCGGGCAAGCTCCCCGGGGCGACCCTCAGCCAGGCGTACGACCTGGAGTACGGCTCGGCCGAGATCGAGGTGCACGCGGAGGACCTGTCCGCGGGGGACCGCGTCCTGATCGTCGACGACGTCCTGGCGACGGGCGGCACGGCCGAGGCCTCGATCGAGCTGATCCGCAGGGCGGGCGCCGAGGTCGCGGGCCTCGCGGTCCTGATGGAGCTGGGCTTCCTGGGCGGGCGAGCCCGTCTGGAGCCGGCACTGGCCGGTGCTCCGCTGGAGGCCCTGCTCGTGGTCTGACCCGGCAGTGCGTACGAGAACGGCCGTCCCGGAACACCGGGACGGCCGTTTCTCACGAACGGGCCGGGGCCGTGACAGCTGCCGCGCCGTCGTGGCTGGTCGCGCAGTTCCCCGCGCCCCTTCAGAGCGCTCCACCGGCCGGAATGCCGAAAGCAGCCCCTGGTGTTCCAGAGGTAGACGTCCCTCACATCGGCCTGCAGGCGATCCCGGGGCGCAGGATCGCTACCATGGGTTCTCCGGAGCCTGACCGGGGGATTCGGATCGCGCACGAGGAGTCCTCTTGCCAGACGAGGCCCAGCCACTGACCGCCGCCAAGCCCGAGCCCGCCTCGGCGCCCGCGGCGAAGCCCGCGCCGGACGCGAAGACCGTGACGAACGACGCCCGCGGGCCGGTCGAGCACGCCCAGTCCGCCCCCGTCGACAAGCCGGCCGAGCCGCCCCGGCCCAAGCCCGCCTCGCCCGATCCCACCACGTCGGCGACCCAGGCCGCCCGCACGAACACGGGCCAGCCCGCCCGCACCGGCTCCTCCAATCGCGTCCGCGCCCGTCTCGCCCGCCTCGGCGTCCAACGCTCCAATCCGTACAACCCGGTCCTGGAGCCCCTGCTGCGGATAGTGCGCAGCAACGACCCGAAGATCGAGACCGCGACGCTCCGCCAGATCGAGAAGGCCTACCAGGTCGCCGAGCGCTGGCACCGCGGCCAGAAGCGCAAGAGCGGCGACCCGTACATCACCCACCCCCTCGCGGTGACCACGATCCTCGCCGAGCTCGGCATGGACCCGGCCACCCTGATGGCCGGGCTGCTGCACGACACCGTCGAGGACACCGAGTACGGCCTCGACCAGCTCCGCCGCGACTTCGGCGACTCGGTCGCCCTGCTCGTCGACGGCGTCACCAAGCTGGACAAGGTCAAGTTCGGCGAGGCCGCCCAGGCCGAGACCGTCCGCAAGATGGTCGTCGCCATGGCCAAGGACCCGCGCGTCCTGGTCATCAAGCTCGCCGACCGCCTGCACAACATGCGCACCATGCGCTATCTCAAGCGCGAGAAGCAGGAGAAGAAGGCGCGCGAGACGCTGGAGATCTACGCTCCGCTCGCCCACCGCCTCGGCATGAACACCATCAAGTGGGAGCTGGAGGACCTCGCCTTCGCGATCCTCTACCCCAAGATGTACGACGAGATCGTACGGCTGGTGGCCGAGCGGGCGCCGAAGCGTGACGAGTACCTGGCCATAGTGACCGACGAGGTGCAGTCCGACCTGCGCGCGGCCCGGATCAAGGCCACCGTCACCGGCCGTCCGAAGCACTACTACAGCGTCTACCAGAAGATGATCGTCCGCGGCCGTGACTTCGCGGAGATCTACGACCTGGTCGGCATCCGCGTCCTGGTGGACACCGTCCGCGACTGCTACGCGGCACTGGGCACGGTCCACGCCCGCTGGAACCCGGTTCCGGGGCGGTTCAAGGACTACATCGCGATGCCCAAGTTCAACATGTACCAGTCGCTGCACACGACGGTCATCGGGCCCAACGGCAAGCCGGTCGAACTGCAGATCCGCACCTTCGACATGCACCGCCGCGCCGAGTACGGCATCGCCGCGCACTGGAAGTACAAGCAGGAGGCCGTCGCCGGCACCTCCAAGGTCCGCTCGGACCAGCCGAGGACCACCGGCAAGGACGACCACCTCAACGACATGGCGTGGCTGCGCCAGCTCCTCGACTGGCAGAAGGAGACCGAGGACCCCGGCGAGTTCCTGGAGTCGTTGCGCTTCGACCTCTCCCGCAACGAGGTCTTCGTCTTCACGCCCAAGGGCGACGTCATAGCGCTGCCGGCCGGGGCCACCCCGGTGGACTTCTCGTACGCGGTGCACACCGAGGTGGGCCACCGCACCATAGGAGCCCGCGTCAACGGCCGTCTCGTACCGCTGGAGTCGACCCTGGACAACGGCGACCTCGTCGAGGTCTTCACGTCCAAGGCACCCGGGGCCGGGCCGTCCCGGGACTGGCTGAACTTCGTGAAGTCGCCGCGGGCGCGCAACAAGATCCGCGCCTGGTTCTCCAAGGAGCGCCGCGACGAGGCGATCGAGCAGGGCAAGGACGCCATCGTCCGCGCGATGCGCAAGCAGAACCTGCCGATCCAGCGCATCCTCACCGGCGACTCCCTCGTGACCCTCGCGCACGAGATGCGCTACTCCGACATCTCCGCGCTGTACGCGGCGATCGGCGAGGGCCATGTCTCCGCGCAGAACATCGTGCAGAAGCTGGTCCAGGCGCTCGGCGGCGAGGAGGCGGCCACCGAGGAGATCGACGAGTCGGTCCCGCCGACCCGCGGCCGCGGCCGCAAGCGGCGCACCAACGCCGACCCGGGTGTCATCGTCAAGGGCGTCGAGGACGTGTGGGTCAAGCTGGCCCGCTGCTGCACCCCCGTCCCCGGCGATCCGATCATCGGCTTCGTCACCCGGGGCAGTGGCGTATCGGTTCACCGCAGCGACTGCGTCAACGTGGAGTCACTCTCCCGTGAGCCCGAGCGCATCCTCGAGGTCGAGTGGGCCCCCACCCAGTCCTCGGTCTTCCTGGTCGCCATCCAGGTCGAGGCGCTGGACCGCTCCCGGCTCCTGTCCGACGTCACCCGCGTGCTGTCCGACCAGCACGTCAACATCCTCTCCGCGGCCGTCCAGACCTCCCGGGACCGTGTCGCCACCTCGCGCTTCACCTTCGAGATGGGCGACCCCAAGCACCTCGGTCACGTCCTGAAGGCGGTCAGGGGCGTGGAGGGCGTGTACGACGTGTACCGCGTGACGTCGGCGCGGAACCGGTCGTAGCGCGGACATGCGAAAGGGCCCCGGCGAACCGGGGCCCTTTCGCATGTACGGCCTTGTCAGCCGCCGAACTCCTGGAGCCCCTTGAGCGCCTGGTCCAGGAGCGCCTGGCGGCCCTCCAGCTCACGCTCCAGCTTGTCGGCCTTGGCGTTGTTGCCCTGGGCGCGCGCCTGCTCGATCTGGCCCTTGAGCTTGTCCACGGCGGCCTGGAGCTGGCCGGTCAGACCCGCGGCACGCGCGCGTGCCTCCGGGTTGGTCCGGCGCCACTCGGTCTCCTCGGCCTCCTGGAGAGCGCGCTCGACGGCGTGCATCCGGCCCTCGACCTTCGGCCGGGCGTCCCGCGGGACGTGGCCGATGGCCTCCCAGCGCTCGTTGATCGCGCGGAAGGCGGCGCGGGCGCTCTTCAGGTCGCCGATCGGCAGGAGCTTCTCGGCCTCCTCGGCCAGCTCCTCCTTCAGCTTGAGGTTCTCGGTCTGCTCGGCGTCCCGCTCGGCGAAGACCGAGCTGCGGGCGGCGAAGAACACGTCCTGGGCGCCGCGGAAGCGGTTCCACAGGTCGTCCTCGTGCTCGCGCTGGGCGCGGCCCGCGGCCTTCCACTCGGCCATCAGCTCGCGGTAGCGCGCGGCCGTCGGACCCCAGTCCGTGGACCCGGAGAGCGCCTCGGCCTCACCGACCAGACGCTCCTTCGTGCGGCGGGCCTCCTCGCGCTGCGCGTCCAGCGATGCGAAGTGGGCCTTGCGGCGCTTGGAGAACGCCGAGCGGGCGTGCGAGAAGCGGTGCCACAGTTCGTCGTCCGACTTGCGGTCCAGACGCGGCAGACCCTTCCAGGTGTCCACCAGCGCGCGCAGCCGCTCACCGGCGGCCCGCCACTGGTCGGACTGGGCCAGCTCCTCCGCCTCGACGACCAGCGCCTCCTTGGCGTGCCGGGCCTCGTCGGACTGCTTGGCGCGCTGCTGCTTGCGCTCCTCGCGGCGCTTGTCGACGGTCTCCACGAGCTTGTCCAACCGCACCTTGAGCGCGTCCAGGTCGCCGACCGCGTGATGCGCGTCGACCTGCTCGCGGATGTGGTCGATGGCCGCCTGGGCGTCCTTCGCCGACAGGTCGGTCGTCTTCACTCGCTTCTCGAGGAGGCCGATCTCGACAACCAGGCCCTCGTACTTGCGCTCGAAGTAGGCCAGGGCTTCCTCGGGGGAGCCGGCCTGCCAGGAACCGACGACCTGCTCGCCGTCGGCCGTACGCACGTACACGGTCCCCGTCTCGTCGACGCGGCCCCACGGGTCGCTGCTCACAGCGCCTCCTCCACATGATGCCTGCGGAAGGCTTCAGCGCCCCCGGGCATCGTCCACAGTTTCGTCACGGCCAACATAGGCGACCGGCGGGTGGCCTGTCCGCATCCCGCGCGACCGAAATTTCGCACTTGACGGTCAGGATTTGGTGACGGTCGCCTTGTTGATCACGACGGTCGCGTTCGGCGCGCCGTCGCCCGCGCCGGTGCTCTCACCGGCCGCGGCGATCTTCTTCAGCACCTTCATACCGGATTCCGAGATGGTCCCGAACGGGGTGTAGCTCGGGGGCAGCTGGCTGTCCTGGTAGACCAGGAAGAACTGGCTTCCTCCAGTGTGCGCCTGACCGGTGTTCGCCATCGCGACGGTGCCCGCCGGGTAGACGTTGTCCTTGAGGCTCTTGTCCTTCAGGTTCTCGTCCGGGATGGTGTAGCCCGGTCCGCCGCTGCCTGAGCCCGTCGGGTCGCCGCACTGCAGGACGTAGATGCCGTTGGTGGTGAGCCGGTGGCACTTGGTGTGGTCGAAGTAGCCCTTGTTCGCCAGGAAGTCGAACGAGTTCACGGTGTGCGGGGCCGCCGACGCCTTCAGCGCGATGTCGATCTTGCCGCAGGTGGTGGCGAGGTCCAGGGTGTACTTCGCCGACTTGTCGATGGCGACCGCCGGCTCCTTCTTCCAGGTCTGCGTCTTGACCTTGCCAGCGGCGGGCTTCTCGCACGGGTCCGGCGCCTTGCTGGTCGCCTCCGCGCTCGGGGTGGCCTCCGCGCTCGCGTTGGCCTTGTCGTCGTCCTTCATGACCCCGGACGTGTAGAGCGCCAGGCTGCCCACCAGGATCACGCCGAGCACCGACGCGATCACAGAATTGCGTACACGGGCCTTGCGGCGCGCGGCCGTGCGCCGCTGCTGCTGCCGCAAGAACTTCTCCCGCGCGAGCTGCCGCTTCCGCTGTTCCTGGGTGACCACGGGGTTGTCTCCTCATGCGTCTCGTCCGCCGACCGTTACGCATGCGTCCTATGAAACGACCGCCTGCGTGTGCCCCGTACCGTATATGGGTTCGCTGAGGAATCGGCAGCGCCGGTAGGCTCTGACCACTGGGGCAGCCGCCCGGAAGACCGCCCGTACCGACACAAACCGAGGACGATCGTGCTCATTGCCGGGTTCCCCGCCGGGGCCTGGGGGACGAACTGTTATCTCGTCGCCCCCGCCGCCGGCGAGGAGTGCGTGATCATCGACCCCGGCCACCAGGCCGCCGAAGGCGTCGAGGAAGCGCTGAGGAAGCATCGGCTCAAGCCCGTCGCCGTCGTCCTCACGCACGGCCACATCGACCATGTGGCCTCGGTCGTCCCGGTGTGCGGAGCGCACGGGGTGCCGGCGTGGATCCACCCCGAGGACCGCTACATGATGAAGGACCCCTCGATGGGTCTCGGGCGTTCCGTCGGGATGCCGCTCATGGGCGAGATCACCGTGGGGGAGCCGGACGACGTCAAGGAGCTGACCGACGGCGCGAAGCTGGAGCTCGCGGGCCTGGAGCTGTCCGTCGCGCACGCGCCGGGCCATACCAAGGGGTCGGTGACCTTCCGGATGCCCGAGACCGCGGAGATCCCTTCCGTGTTCTTCTCCGGGGATCTGCTGTTCGCCGGCTCCATCGGACGCACCGACCTGCCCGGCGGCGACATGGCCGAGATGCTCGACTCGCTGGCCCGTGTGTGCCTGCCGCTCGACGACTCGACCGTGGTGCTGTCCGGCCACGGCCCCCAGACGACCATCGGCCAGGAGCGCGCCACCAACCCGTACCTGCGGGAAGTGGCCGCCGGCCAGGGAGAGGGTTCGCAGACCCCTCCCCGACGAGGAATGTGACGAGAGACTTCGTGAGCACCTTTCAGGCCCCCAAGGGCACGTACGACCTGATCCCGCCGGACAGCGCCAAGTACCTGGCCGTCCGCGAGGCGATCGCCGCGCCGCTGCGCACCTCCGGCTACGGCTACATCGAGACGCCCGGCTTCGAGAACGTCGAGCTGTTCGCGCGCGGGGTCGGTGAGTCCACCGACATCGTCACCAAGGAGATGTACGCCTTCGAGACCAAGGGCGGCGACAGGCTCGCCCTGCGCCCCGAGGGCACCGCCTCCGTGCTGCGCGCGGCGCTGGAGGCCAACCTCCACAAGACCGGCAACCTGCCCGTCAAGCTCTGGTACTCCGGCTCGTACTACCGCTACGAGCGCCCCCAGAAGGGCCGTTACCGCCACTTCTCGCAGGTCGGTGCCGAGGCGATCGGTGCGGAGGACCCGGCCCTCGACGCCGAGCTGATCATCCTGGCAGACCAGGCGTACCGCTCGCTGGGCCTCAGGAACTTCCGCATCCTGCTCAACAGCCTGGGCGACAAGGAGTGCCGGCCGGTGTACCGGGCCGCGCTCCAGGACTTCCTGCGCGGCCTCGACCTCGACGAGGACACCCTGCGAAGGGCGGAGATCAACCCGCTGCGCGTCCTCGACGACAAGCGCGAGTCGGTCCAGAAGCAGCTCGGGGACGCGCCCCTGCTGCGGGACTACCTCTGCGACGCCTGCAAGGCGTACCACGAGGAGGTCCGTGAGCTGATCGACGCGGCGGGCGTGGCCTTCGAGGACGACCCGAAGCTGGTGCGCGGCCTCGACTACTACACCCGCACGACCTTCGAGTTCGTCCACGACGGTCTGGGCTCCCAGTCCGCGGTGGGCGGCGGCGGCCGCTACGACGGTCTGTCGGAGATGATCGGCGGCCCCGAACTCCCGTCCGTCGGCTGGGCCCTCGGTGTCGACCGCACGGTCCTCGCCCTG
The DNA here is from genome assembly GCF_029893805.1 of Streptomyces sp. SAI-135. Taxonomy (NCBI): domain Bacteria; kingdom Bacillati; phylum Actinomycetota; class Actinomycetes; order Kitasatosporales; family Streptomycetaceae; genus Streptomyces; species Streptomyces sp. SAI-135. The sequence goes on along the minus strand of NZ_JARXYP010000002.1, from coordinate 1,864,109 downwards.
GAGGCGGAGGGCGTCGAGCTCGAACTCCCCTCCACCACCAGCGTGTTCGCGGTGCCACTGGGGGAGGAGGCCCGCCGGATCCTCTTCGCGAAGGTCACCGAGCTGCGCAAGGTGGGCATCGCGGCGGACTTCTCCTACGGCGGCAAGGGCCTCAAGGGCGCCATGAAGAACGCCAACCGCAGCGGGGCCCGCTACACCATCGTGGCCGGCGAACGCGACCTCGCCGAGGGCGTCGTCCAGCTCAAGGACATGGAGTCCGGGGAGCAGTCGGCGATCGGGGTCAACGAGATCGTGGCGGAGCTGGAGTCGAGGCTGGGCTGAGGTCAGTCCAGGAGGCCGTACCGCATGGCGCTGGTGACAGCCGCCGTGCGGTCGGCAACGCCCAACTCGGCGAAGACACGCAGGAGATGGGTCTTCACCGTCGACTCCCCGATGAACAGGCCCCTGCCGATCCCCGCGTTGGTGCAGCCCTCGGCCACCAGCCGGAGCACCGCCGTCTCACGGGACGACAGGCGGGGCCGCTCCGGCCTGGTGCGCAGCTGGTCGACGAGCCGCGCCGCGACCGACGGGGCCGGCACCGTCTCCCCGCGCGCCGCCCGCCGTACCGCCTCCGCCAGTCGGCCGCGGGGCAGGTCCTTGAGGAGATGGCCCGCCGCCCCCGCCTCCACGGCCCGCAGGATGTCCCGGTCCGTCTCGCAGGTGGTCAGGACGACCACCCGGCAGGGCAGCCCGGCCTCCGACATCCGCACGATCGACTCCACACCCCCGCCGCCCGGCATCCGCAGGTCCATCAGCACGATGTCCGGCCGGAGTTCCGCCGCCGGCGCCTCGGGGCGGCAGCTCCTCGGGAAGGTGACGGGCAGCCGCAGGGTGATCGTGGTGCCCTCGCCGGGCGCGCTGCCCACCTCGGTCGTCCCGCCGCCCTCGGTGACGCGGGCCCCCAGCCCCGACAGACCGTAGCCGCCGTGCACGGCCTCCGGGTCGAAGCCGCGACCGCGGAACAGGGCGTCCGGCAGCGTCGCGCCGGCCAGGTCGGCCGGGGTGCCGCCGTCGACCAGGGCCCGGGCCTTGGCGAGGTTCAGCCTGGCCGTCTCGTCCATCAGGGCCAGATGGCGCCGGGCCTGGAGGACGTCGTGGTCGAGCTCGGCCTCGACGGCCTGGATCAGCATCGGCAGGCTGGTGAAGCCCTGCGCGAGGGTGTCGTGGATCTCCTGGGCCATCCGCTCCCGCTCGGCCAGCGCCCCGTGTGCCGCCGACAGCCGCGCGACCTCGTGCCGGCTGGTGTCCCACTCGGCGATCAGGGCCGCCTGTTCCTGGCTCTGCTCGATGATCCGGACGACATAGCTGCCGACGGCCACCGAGAAGACCAGGGTGACGACGGCGACCAGGACGTTGAAGAAGACGTCCTGGTCGCTCGGCCACCACACCAGGGCCCACCGCATCCGCAGGGTCATGAAGCACTGGGGCACGAGTGCGAAGGTCATCAGTCGGGTCTCGCCGACCAGGATCGCCGAGAGCAGGAACAGCGCCATCATCGCGCCGAGGTAGTAGCGGGCGAAATGACGGACGCTCTTCGCGACCGTCAACTCGGCGGGCGCGGATTCGTCCTGCCGGACGATTCCCACACGGGATCGCCACGCGCGCGTGCCGTGCGCCGGGTCCGCGTCGAGCACCAGCACCTCACCCGCGTCCCGGGCCCGGTTGCTTTGGAAGATCTCCACCGTGGTGCTCTTGCCCGCCCCATTGGGTCCGAGCAGGCCGAAGGCCTCGCCCCGGCGGATGCCGAGGTCGATCCCGTCGACCGCGGTCACGTCGCCGTACCGCTTGGGCAGTCCTCGAACGTCCACAGCGAGTTCGTCCGCGTGTGTGGTCATGACCACGAGCCTCGGCCGGAACCGAACGGTCGGGGACGACCGTGCGTACTTCCTTATGTCCACCGAACGGTGGACAAGCCTCCCCGTGCGGCACAATGGCCCCTGCCCGAAGAAGGTCCAACTCTCAAGCAGACGGATCGGCGTGATGAGCAAGACCACAGTGAAAGACGTCTCCACGGAGCCCGAGCCCTCGCCGGCGCGTGCCGACGCCGCGCCCCGGACGGTGGGCGCCGGCCGTGCCTTCGCGTTGCTGATGGTGATCACCGGTGCCGCCGGACTGCTCGCCGCGTGGGTCATCACGATCGACAAGTTCAAGATCCTCGAGGGGAAGGTCAGCGGCAAGACGTTCACGCCGAGCTGCTCCCTCAACCCGATCGTCTCCTGCGGCAGCGTCATGGAGAGCAAGCAGGCCGCCGCCTTCGGGTTCCCCAACCCGATGCTCGGTCTGGTCGCCTACGGCATCGTCATCTGCGTCGGCATGAGCCTGCTGGCCCGCGCCACCTTCCCGCGCTGGTATTGGCTCACCTTCAACTTCGGCACGCTCTTCGGCGTGTGCTTCGTCACCTGGCTGCAGTTCCAGTCGCTGTACCGGATCAACGCGCTGTGCCTGTGGTGCTCGCTGGCCTGGGTCGCCACGATCACCATGTTCTGGTACGTGACCTCCTTCAACGTCCGCAACGCCTTCCTGCCGTCCCCGGGCTGGCTCAAGCGCTTCCTCGCCGAGTTCACCTGGGTCCTGCCGGTCACGCACTGCGGCATCATCGCGATGCTGATCCTGACCCGCTGGGGTTCCAGCCTCTGGGCCTGAGGCCCCGGTGCGTTGTCAGTGCGGTGACATAGGGTTTTGAACGTGGAGCCCGATCTGTTCACCGCCGCGGCGGAAGAGCGCCAGGAGAAGGACCCGGCCGGCAGCCCCCTGGCGGTCCGGATGCGCCCGCGCACCCTCGACGAGGTGGTGGGCCAGCAGCACCTGCTCAAGCCGGGATCACCCCTGCGCCGGCTGGTCGGCGAGGGCAGCGGCGGTCCCGCCGGGCCCTCCTCGGTGATTCTCTGGGGCCCGCCCGGCACCGGCAAGACGACCCTGGCGTACGTCGTCTCCAAGGCGACGAACAAGCGTTTCGTGGAGCTCTCCGCGATCACCGCCGGCGTCAAGGAGGTCCGCGCGGTCATCGAGGGCGCCCGCCGCGCCACCGGAGGCTTCGGCAAGGAGACCGTCCTCTTCCTCGACGAGATCCACCGCTTCAGCAAGGCCCAGCAGGACTCCCTGCTCCCCGCGGTCGAGAACCGCTGGGTGACCCTGATCGCGGCGACCACCGAGAACCCCTACTTCTCGGTCATCTCCCCGCTGCTGTCCCGTTCCCTGCTGCTGACCCTCGAACCCCTCACGGACGACGACCTGCGAGGGCTCCTGAAGCGGGCGCTGAGCGACGAGCGGGGCCTGAAGGACGCCGTCGCCCTCCCCGAGGACACCGAGGACCACCTCCTGCGGATCGCCGGCGGTGACGCCCGCCGCGCCCTGACCGCCCTGGAGGCCGCCGCCGGGGCCGCCCTCGACAAGGGCGAGCCGGAGATCTCCCTCACCACGCTGGAGGAGACGGTCGACCGCGCGGCCGTGAAGTACGACCGCGACGGCGACCAGCACTACGACGTGGCCAGCGCCCTCATCAAGTCCATCAGGGGCTCCGACGTGGACGCGGCCCTGCACTACCTGGCCCGCATGATCGAGGCCGGCGAGGACCCCCGCTTCATCGCCCGCCGCCTGATGATCTCCGCCAGCGAGGACATCGGCCTCGCCGACCCGAACGCCCTGCCCACAGCCGTGGCCGCCGCCCAGGCCGTCGCCATGATCGGCTTCCCGGAGGCCGCGCTGACCCTGAGCCACGCCACCATCGCCCTCGCCCTCGCCCCGAAGTCCAACGCCGCGACCACGGCGATCGGCGCGGCCATGGAGGACGTACGCAAGGGGCTGGCCGGACCGGTGCCGCCGCACCTGCGCGACGGGCACTACAAGGGCGCCGCCAAACTCGGCCACGCGCAGGGGTACGTCTACCCCCACGACCTGCCCGAGGGCATCGCCGAGCAGCAGTACGCCCCGGACGCCATCAAGGACCGCGAGTACTACGAACCCACCCGCCACGGCGCCGAGGCCCGGTACGCGGACGCCGTGGAGTGGACCCGCAAGCACCTCGGTCGCAAGCGGTCCTGAGCACCCTGTAGAATCCCTCGAAGTGCTGTGTCCCGTGCAGTCAGAACGGGACGGTCAGCCGGAACCCCTGTGGGTTCCAGGAGCGTCGCGCACCGTTCGAAAGGTGTCGCGGGCAGCCCACCACCACTCACCCCAGGGTGAGACCGGTCGGTGGGCCACTCGCGTGCTGCACGTATGTGCCCAGACCAGGGGAGCGGCTGCCCAACGGGTCCGATCCAGGACCTCGCGGGTTTCCCCGGCTGCGGATGCGACCTCCCATAACTCTGACGAGCCGAACACCAAGAGATGAGAGATCGTGGCGAACCAGTCCCGCCCCAAGGTCAAGAAGTCGCGTGCCCTCGGCATCGCGCTGACCCCGAAGGCCGTCAAGTACTTCGAGGCCCGTCCCTACCCCCCGGGTGAGCACGGCCGTGGCCGCAAGCAGAACTCGGACTACAAGGTCCGTCTGCTCGAGAAGCAGCGTCTGCGTGCGCAGTACGACGTGTCCGAGCGCCAGCTCGTCCGCGCCTACGAGCGTGCCTCCAAGGTTCAGGGCAAGACCGGTGAGGCCCTGATCATCGAGCTCGAGCGTCGTCTCGACGCGCTGGTCCTGCGTTCGGGCATCGCCCGCACGATCTACCAGGCCCGCCAGATGGTCGTCCACGGCCACATCGAGGTCAACGGTCAGAAGGTCGACAAGCCGTCCTTCCGCGTCCGTCCCGACGACGTCGTGATGGTCCGCGAGCGCAGCCGCGAGAAGACCCTCTTCTCGATCGCCCGTGAGGGCGGCTTCGCCCCCGAGGGCGAGACCCCGCGCTACCTCCAGGTGAACCTCAAGGCCCTGGCGTTCCGCCTGGACCGTGAGCCGAACCGCAAGGAGATCCCGGTGATCTGCGACGAGCAGCTCGTCGTCGAGTACTACGCCCGCTGATCAACGGCAGGCCGTAGCACCCGCACCACCTCAGCCCGCCGTCTCCCCGCCCTTCCGGGTGGGCGAGGCGGCGGGCTGCTGCATGCCCGGGGTCACTTCCGTGTGCCGCGCGGAACCCCGCGGCGCCGGCAGCCCGTCGAGCGGACGGGCGCGGCCCAGCGCCCGGGCCACCGCCGCCTCCCGCCCCAGCGCCCGGCCCTGCCGTACGCACTCCTCGTACCGCTCGTCGCCCAGCCGGTCCCGGACCGTCGCCTCGCACAGCTCGTGCGGGGCGTTGTAGTAGGCCGAACCGAACAGCGGCAGACCCACCGACGGCCACAGCGAGGCCGCTGCGCCCTGGAGCACGGCCGCCTCGGCCGCGTCGCCCCGGGTCACCGTGACCAGGGCGAGGAGCTCGATCGACAGCACCGAGCCCAGCAGGTCGTGGAAGGCGTGCGCGCAGGTCAGACAGTCGGTGAGCAGCTCACGCGCGCGTGCCGTGTCCCCCTCGCCCCAGGCCGCGTACGCCAGGACGTACAGCGCGTACGACCGCGCCCACCGCTCACCGTGGTCCTCGCACACCTGGCGCACGTCCTCGCACAGCCGTACCGCGTCCGGCAGATCGCCCAGGAAGGCACGGGCCATCGCCAGCTCGACCTGGGCCATCAGCACGTTGCTGTTGAGCTCGCCGATCTCCTGGTAGCGCTCCAGCGACGAGCGCAGCAGCCGCTCCGCCCGGGGCATGTCGTCCGAGACGAGCGCCAGACAGCCGGTGCGGTGCTCGGCGTACGCCCAGGCCGTCGCGTTCCCCGACCGTTCCGCCTCCTCTCGGCACTCGTGCAGCGCGGCCACCGCCGCCACGGTGTCCCCCTGGAGGATCGCCACATAGCCGAGGACCCACAGTGCCTTCAGCCGGGTGTGCTCATGGCCCGGCTCCAGTTCGACACTGCGCTCCAGCCAGTGCCGCCCCTCGGAGAGCCGGCCGCAGCCGACCCAGCAGAACCAGAGGCAGCCCGCCAGATGCCGGGCCAGCTCCGCCCCGTCCGGCTCGGTCAGGCAGTACTCCAGGGCGCAGCGCAGGTTCGGCAGCTCGGCCTCGATCCGCGCGGCCACCTCGTTCTGGCGCGGCGAGAACCAGTCCAGCTCGCACCAGGTCGCCAGGCCCACGTACCAGTCCCGGTGCCGTCTGCGCAGCCGGACCGCGTCCCCCGTCGCCTCCAGCCACTCGGCGCCGTAGGCCCGGACCGTGTCGAGCATCCGGTAGCGCACACCGGTCGCCGTCTCCTCGCGGGCCACCACCGACTGGGCGAGCAGCGCGGACAGGACGTCCAGGACGTCGTCGCAGTGCAGTCCGCCGCCGCTGCACACGTACTCCGCTGCCTCCAGGTCGAACTGCCCCGCGAACACCGAGAGCCGGGACCACAGCAACCGCTCCTCGGGCGTGCACAGTTCATGGCTCCAGCCGATCGCCGTGCGCAGCGTCCGATGGCGGGGCGGGGTGTCCCGGCCGCCGCCCGTCAGCAGCCGGAACCGGTCGTCGAGCCGCTCCAGCAACTGCCCGGGGGACAGGGCCCCCAGTCGGCCCGCGGCCAGTTCGATCGCCAGCGGAATGCCGTCCAGGCGCCGGCACAGCTCCCGTACGTGCGGATCGTCGCCGACCCTCACCCCCTGACGTCCGGCCCGCTCCGCGAACAGTTCCACGGCCTCGTCCTCGTCCAGCGGGCCCAGCGCGAAGAGCTGCTCGCCGGCGACCGCCAGCGGCCGGCGTCCCACGGCCAGGACGGCCAGGTCCGGCAGCCGGCCCAGCAGGTCGACGACCAGGGCCGCGCACGTGTCCACCAGGTGCTCGAAACCGTCCAGGACCAGCAGGAGTTGACGCCCTGCCAGATGGGCCAGGAGCGTCTCGCGCGGTGACCGGGTGGTGTGGTCCGTCAGCCCCAGCGCCTCCATGACGGCGTAGTCGACGAACTCCGGATCGCGTACGGCGGCCAACTCGACGTGCCACACCCCGTCGGGCCGTCCGCACCGGCCGCCCGCCACCCGGGCCGCGAGCCGTGACTTGCCGATGCCGCCCGGACCCGTCAGCGTCACCAGCCGCGAGGTGTCGAGTGCCCGCGCCAGCGCCGGGAGTTCCGCGTGCCGGCCCACGAAGCCGTCGAGCGTCAGCGGGAGATTGCCGTTCACCTCGGTGCCGTCGGGCTGATGACTGCGCATGGAACACGGAGCGTACTGAAGCGTATGCACTCCGTACAATCGTCATGGACAACCCGGGTGCGGGCGAGGGTGATCCGGTGCGGACCGCCGTCCCCGGCGCGATAGGCTCGGCGGAGACTTTTTCCATAGACAGCACGTATTCAGGGAGCGGGTGCACACAGTGTCCGGTGGAGAGGTTGCCGGGATCCTGGTGGCCGTTTTCTGGGCGATCCTGGTCTCCTTCCTCGCCGTCGCGCTGGCGAGGCTGGCCCAGACGCTCAAGGCGACCACCAAGCTCGTGGCGGACGTGACCGAGCAGGCCGTCCCGCTGCTGGCGGACGCCTCCACCGCGGTGCGCTCCGCGCAGACCCAGATCGAGCGCGTCGACGCGATCGCCTCGGACGTCCAGGAGGTCACGTCGAACGCCTCCGCGCTGTCTACCACCGTCGCCTCCACCTTCGGCGGCCCCCTGGTCAAGGTTGCGGCCTTCGGCTACGGCGTACGCCGCGCGATCAGCGGCCGCAAGGACGAGGTGCCCGCGAAATCCTCCCGGCGTACCGTGATCGTGGGCCGGACGGTTTCCCGGGGCCGAGGCAAGAAGGACTGAGGCTCAAGAGATGTTCCGCCGTACTTTCTGGTTCTCCACGGGCGTGGCCGCGGGTGTCTGGGCCACCACCAAGGTGAACCGCAAGCTGAAGCAGCTCACCCCCGAGAACCTCGCCGTCACCGCGGCCAACAAGGCGATCGAGACGGGTGGCCGCCTCAAGGACCGCGCGGTCGGCTTCGCGCTCGAAGTCCGCGACAACATGGCCCAGCGGGAGGCCGAGCTGACGGACGCCCTGGGCATCCGCGAGGATCCCGAGCTGCCCGCCCCCCGGCGCATCGCCGCCATCGAGAACACCACGTACACGACGAAGCCGTACAAGACGCATTCGTACAACCGGAATGAGGACCACTGATGGAGTCGGCCGAGATTCGCCGCCGCTGGCTGAGCTTCTTCGAGGAGCGCGGGCACACCGTCGTCCCTTCGGCGTCGCTCATCGCGGACGACCCGACTCTGCTCCTCGTCCCCGCCGGCATGGTGCCCTTCAAGCCCTACTTCCTGGGTGAGGTCAAGCCGCCCTTCGACCGCGCCACCAGCGTCCAGAAGTGCGTGCGCACGCCGGACATCGAAGAGGTCGGCAAGACCACCCGGCACGGCACGTTCTTCCAGATGTGCGGCAACTTCTCCTTCGGCGACTACTTCAAGGAAGGCGCCATCAAGTACGCCTGGGAGCTGCTCACCAGCCCCCAGGACAAGGGCGGTTACGGCCTTGAGGCCGACCGGCTGTGGATCACCGTCTACAAGGACGACGACGAGGCCGAGCGCATCTGGCACGAGGTCGTCGGCGTGCCGAAGGAGCGCATCCAGCGCCTCGGCATGAAGGACAACTACTGGTCCATGGGCGTCCCCGGACCCTGCGGCCCCTGTTCCGAGATCAACTACGACCGCGGCCCCGAGTTCGGCGTCGAGGGCGGTCCCGCCGTCAACGACGAGCGGTACGTGGAGATCTGGAACCTCGTCTTCATGCAGTACGAGCGCGGCGAGGGCATCGGCAAGGACAACTTCGAGATCCTCGGCGAACTCCCCAGCAAGAACATCGACACCGGCCTCGGACTCGAGCGCCTGGCGATGATCCTGCAGGGCGTGCAGAACATGTACGAGATCGACACCTCGATGGCCGTCATCAAGAAGGCCACCGAGCTGACCGGTGTCGCGTACGGCGACGCCCACGACTCGGACGTCTCCCTGCGCGTGGTCACCGACCACATGCGCACCTCCGTCATGCTCATCGGCGACGGCGTCACCCCGGGCAACGAGGGCCGCGGTTACGTCCTGCGCCGCATCATGCGCCGGGCCATCCGCAACATGCGGCTGCTCGGTGCCACCGGTCCGGTCGTGCTGGACCTGATCGACACCGTGATCGCCATGATGGGCCAGCAGTACCCCGAGCTGGTCACCGACCGCGAGCGCATCGAGAAGGTCGCCGTCGCCGAGGAGAACGCCTTCCTCAAGACGCTCAAGGCCGGCACCAACATCCTCGACACCGCCGTCACCGAGACCAAGGCCGCCGGCGGCAAGGTCCTCGCCGGGGACAAGGCGTTCCTGCTCCACGACACCTGGGGCTTCCCGATCGACCTCACCCTGGAGATGGCCGCCGAGCAGGGCCTGTCCGTGGACGAGGACGGCTTCCGGCGGCTGATGAAGGAGCAGCGGGAGCGCGCCAAGGCCGACGCCCAGGCCAAGAAGACCGGGCACGCCGGTGCCGGCGCGTACCGCGAGATCGCCGACAAGGTCGGCGAGACCGACTTCATCGGCTACAGCGACACCGAGGGCGAGTCCACGATCGTCGGCATCCTCGTCGACGGCGCCTCCTCCCCGGCCGCCACCGAGGGCGACGAGGTCGAGATCGTCCTGGACCGCACCCCGTTCTACGCCGAGGGCGGCGGCCAGATCGGCGACACCGGCCGGATCAAGGTCGACTCCGGTGCCGTCATCGAGATCCGCGACTGCCAGAAGCCGGTCCCGGGCGTCTACGTCCACAAGGGCGTCGTCCAGTTCGGCGAGGTGACCGTCGGTGCCAAGGCCCACGCGTCCATCGACAGCCGCCGTCGTACGGCGATCGCCCGCGCCCACTCGGCCACCCACCTCACCCACCAGGCGCTGCGGGACGCCCTCGGCCCGACGGCCGCCCAGGCCGGTTCCGAGAACCAGCCCGGCCGCTTCCGCTTCGACTTCGGCTCCCCGTCCGCCGTGCCCACGGCCGTGATGACCGACGTCGAGCAGAAGATCAACGAGGTGCTCGCCCGCGACCTCGACGTCCGCGCCGACGTCATGGGCATCGACGAGGCCAAGAAGCAGGGCGCCATCGCCGAGTTCGGCGAGAAGTACGGCGAGCGGGTCCGCGTGGTGACCATCGGCGACTTCTCCAAGGAGCTGTGCGGCGGCACCCACGTGCACAACACCTCGCAGCTCGGCCTGGTCAAGCTGCTCGGCGAGTCGTCCATCGGCTCCGGCGTCCGCCGCATCGAGGCGCTCGTCGGTGTCGACGCGTACAACTTCCTCGCCCGCGAGCACACGGTCGTCGCCCAGCTCCAGGAGCTGATCAAGGGCCGTCCGGAGGAGCTTCCGGAGAAGGTCTCCGCCATGCTCGGCAAGCTGAAGGACGCCGAGAAGGAGATCGAGAAGTTCCGTGCGGAGAAGGTCCTCCAGGCCGCCGCCGGTCTCGCCGAGTCCGCCAAGGACGTCCGCGGGATCGCCGTCGTCACCGGGCAGGTCCCGGACGGCACCACCCCCGACGACCTGCGCAAGCTCGTCCTCGACGTGCGCGGCCGCATCCAGGGCGGCCGGGCCGCCGTGGTCGCCCTCTTCACGGTCAACAACGGCAAGCCGCTCACGGTCATCGCCACCAACGAGCCCGCACGTGAGCGCGGTCTCAAGGCCGGTGACCTGGTCCGTACGGCCGCCAAGACCCTCGGCGGCGGCGGTGGCGGCAAGCCGGACGTCGCCCAGGGCGGCGGCCAGAACCCGGCCGCGATCGGTGAGGCCGTGGACGCCGTGGAGCGCACGGTCGGGGAGACGGCGAAGTAATGCGCAAAGGCCGCAGGCTCGCGATCGACGTCGGGGACGCCCGTATCGGGGTCGCCTCGTGCGACCCCGACGGGATCCTCGCCACCCCGGTGGAGACGGTCCCGGGCCGGGACGTCCCGGCGGCCCGGCGCCGGCTGAAGCAGCTGGTCGAGGAGTACGAACCGATCGAGGTCGTCGTCGGTCTCCCTCGCTCCCTCAAGGGGGGCGAGGGGCCGGCCGCGGTCAAGGTCCGCGGCTTCGCCCAGGAGCTCGCCCGGGGGATCGCGCCCGTTCCGGTCCGGCTGGTCGACGAGCGGATGACGACCGTGACGGCCAGTCAGGGACTGCGCGCGTCCGGGGTGAAATCCAAAAAGGGCAGATCGGTCATCGACCAGGCAGCGGCCGTGATCATCCTCCAGCAGGCCCTGGAATCCGAACGGGTGTCAGGTAAAGCACCCGGCGAGGGCGTCGAAGTGGTCATCTGATCGCGATACGGTAACGTTCCGCGCGATGCGGCGACATTCGAACAGTCACCGCACAGAAAGAGGCGGAGCGGGAGCCGGATCGTGGAAGCAGGTGACCGCCGCCTCGCGGCTCTAGGGGATCGATGACTGAGTATGGCCGGGGCGAAGGCTCCGAACCGTGGAATCCCGAGGACCCGTTGTACGGGGACGGTGGATGGGAAGGACAGCAGGCCCACGCGGGTCAGCAGTCCTCCTACGGCGGCCAGCCGCAGCACTACCCGCAGCAGCCGCAGCAGCAGTACGACAACGGTGGCTGGGGCGACGGCTCGCAAGCCGCCTATGGTCAGCCGCAGCAGCAGTACCCGCAGCACAACGGCCAGTACGACCAGCACCAGCAGTACAACCACCAGTACGACCAGCAGCAGTACGGTCAGCAGCACTACGACCAGCAGGCCTATCAGGGCGGGCAGCAGCAGTCGTACGACCACAACGGCTGGGCGACCGGTGCACAGGGGCAGGTCCCCTACCCCGCCGACCCGTCGGACCCCTACGGCCAGCAGGCCGCCGCGTACGGCGGCGAGCAGCAGGACCACTACGGGAGTCCGGACGCCTACCCGCCGCCGGAGCCGCCGAGCCGTCGGCGTGCCGAGCCGGAGCCGCAGACCGACTGGGACCCGGGCCCGGACCAGGGCGAACACGCCTTCTTCGCGGGCGGTGACGACGACCAGGACGACGCGGACGACCCTCGGGGCGGCCGCGGCGACAAGCGGGGCCGCGGCGGCAAAGGCGCCAAGAAGCGCAAGAGCGGCTGCGCCTGCCTCGTGGTGCTGCTGGTGTTCGGCGGCGGCATCGCGGGCGTCGGCTACTTCGGGTACCAGTTCTACCAAAATCGTTTCGGCGCGGCCCCGGACTACGCGGGGGACGGTACGAGCGAGGCGGTGAACGTCCAGATCCCCAAGGGGGCGGGCGGCTACGAGATCGGCCGGCTGCTCAAGAACGCGGGAGTCGTCAAGAGCGTCGACGCCTTCGTGTCCGCGCAGGAGCAGAACCCCAAGGGGAAGTCGATCCAGGCCGGCGCCTATCTCCTGAAGAAGGAGATGTCGGCCGAGAGCGCCGTCGCGATGATGCTCGACCCGGACAGCCAGAACAACGTGCTGGTGGTTCCGGGGGTGCGGAACGTCAACGTCTACAAGTTGATCGACGAGAAACTCGACCTCAGTTCCGGTACCACGAAGAAGATCGCCGCGGCGAAGTACAAGAGCCTCGGACTGCCGAGCTGGGCCGACGACAACGAGAACATCAAGGACCCGCTGGAAGGATTCCTCGCCCCCGGCACCTATGCGGCGGCGAAGGGCATGAAGCCCGAAGCGGTGCTGAAGGACATGGTCACCCAGGCCGCCGAGGCCTACGGCAAGTACGACCTGGAGGCGAAGGCCAAGGCGCTCAAGCTGGACAGCCCGTTGCAGGTCATCACGGTCGCCAGCCTCGTCGAGGCCGAGGGCAAGACGGAGGACGACTACCGCAGGATGGCGGAGGTCGTCTACAACCGGCTCAACCTCGCGAACCCCGAGACCTACGGTCTGCTGCAATTCGACTCGACCTTCAATTACCTGAAGGGCCAGAGCAACATCAACATCTCCGAATCGGAGATCAAGAGCAACAAGAACCCGTACAACACGTACACCAACAAGGGTCTGCCGCCCGGTCCGATCGACAATCCGGGTCCGGTCGCGCTGAAGGCGGCGCTGAATCCGACGAAGGACGGCTGGTACTACTTCGTCGCGACCGACGGTGTGAACAAGACCGAATTCGCCAAGACCCACGCCGAATTCCTGCGGCTCAAGGACAAGTTCAATGAGAGCACGGGCAACTGACGCCCGCCGGGCGGCCGTTCTCGGCAAGCCCATCGCCCACTCCCTCTCGCCGGTCCTGCACCGGACCGCCTACGAGGAGCTGGGGCTCACGGGCTGGTCGTACGACCGGTTCGAGCTCGACGAGGCCGCGCTGCCCGGGTTCGTCGAGCGGCTCGGGCCGGAGTGGGCCGGGCTGTCGGTGACCATGCCGCTCAAGCGGGCGGTCATCCCGCTGCTCGACGGCATCAGCGACACGGCCGCCTCGGTGGAGGCGGTCAACACGGTCGTGTTCACCGAGGACGGCCGCCGCCTCGGCGACAACACCGACATCCCGGGCATGGTCGCCGCCCTCCGGGAGCGGGGCATCGAGCAGGTCGACTCGGCGGCGATCCTCGGCGCCGGCGCCACCGCCTCCTCGGCGCTCGCCGCGCTCGCCAGGATCTGCACCGGTGAGGTCGTCGCCTACGTGCGCAGCGAGGCCCGGGCCGCCGAGATGCGGCAGTGGGGCGAGCGCCTCGACGTCGAGGTCCGCACCGCGGACTGGGCGGACGCGGCCGAGGCCCTGCGCGCCCCGCTGGTGATCGCCACCACCCCCGCCGGGGCGACGGACGCCCTCGCCCACGCCGTACCGGAGCGCCCCGCGGCCCTCTTCGACGTGCTCTACGACCCCTGGCCGACCGAACTGGCGGCCCGCTGGTCGATGATCGGCGGAGCCGTCGTCAGCGGTCTCGACCTGCTCGTGCACCAGGCGGTGCTCCAGGTCGAGCAGATGACGGGCCTGAGTCCCGCGCCCGTGGACGCCATGCGCAAGGCGGGCGAGCACGCGCTGGCCACCCGCTGAGGTGTGGTGACGCGGCGGGACATGGTGATCCTGTGAAAGTGCCGTACTGAGAAGTAACCCCAGGTCATGCTCGGGCGCACGGCCCGGCAGAGTCGGCGGGCCGCCGAACGGAGCCCGCCATGACACGTCATGCCCGGCGCAGGTTTCTCACCTACCTGGTGGCCGCGCCCGCCCTCGCCGTAGCCACCAAGATCGGCGTCGACGTCTACGCGCCCGGCAGCGCCGACGCGGCGATCCCCACCCCGCCCGCACCGGCCGATCTCGTGGACCTGGGCGATCTGCTGATCCTGGCCGGGAAGCCCACCGCGGACATGCTCGTGCTGAGCGTCGACGAGGACGGCGGTGTCCTGTTCCGGCTGCCCCGCGAGGAGGTCGGCCAGGGCCTCACCACCGCCGTGGCCATGCTGGTGGCTGAGGAGCTCGACACCCCCCTCGACCGGGTCCGCGTCCAGCTCGAGGACGCCCGGCCCGAACTGCTCTTCAACCAGCTCACGGGCAGCTCCAACTCCGTGCGTTCGCTGTACGACCCGGTGCGCAGGACGGCGGCGGCCGCGCGGGCCAGGATGGTCGCGGCGGCGGCCCGGCGGTGGGGGCTGGAGACGGGTGACCTGACGGTCCGCGCCGGAGTGGTGATCGCACCGGACGGCCGCACGGCCTCCTACGGCTCCCTGACGGCCGCGGCGGCCGCCCTCGACCCGGGCTCGCTCACCGTCACGCCGAAGAAGGCCTCCGAGCACACCCTCGTCGGCACCCCCACCTCCCGCATCGACGCCCGCGCCCTGGTCACCGGAGCCCACCCGTACACCCTCGACCTCGACGTGCCCGGCGCCAAGCCCTGCATGGTGCGCCGCCCGCCGACCATCAACGGCACGGTCGAGTCCGTCGACAACGAGGCCGCCGTACGGGCCATGCCCGGGATCCTCGACGTGGTCGTCGTCGACACCGGTGTCGCGGTGGTCGCCGAGACCTTCGGGCAGGCCCTCGACGGCAAGAACGCCCTGGAGGTCACCTGGGGCGGCGGGACCGTCGACGCGCTGTCCGACACCGACATCAGGGCGCGGCTCAAGGCGGCCACCCCCTCGCTCGACCTGCTCGGGGCGCTGGTGAAGAAGGTGGACGCCGAGTTCGACTTCGCGTTCGCCAGCCACGCCCCGCTGGAGACCAACTCGGCGGTAGCGGACGTACGGTCCGACTCGGCCGAGATCTGGTCCGGCCTCAAGTCACCGATCGTCGCCCAGGCGGCGATCGCCGAAGCCGTCGGGCTGCCGGTCTCCCGGGTCAAGGTGCACGTCATGCAGTCGGGCGGCTCCTTCGGGCGACGGCTGTTCTTCGACGCGGCCCTGGAGGCCGCCGTGGTGTCCAGGAAGAGCGGCCGCCCCGTACGGCTGTTGTGGTCCCGTGTCGACGACATGCGGCACGGACGGATGCGGCCCGCGACCCATCACCGGGTCCGCGCCACCTACGCGGCCGGGCAGGTGCTCACCTTCGAGCACCGGGTGGCGGCCGTGGAGACCGACTTCCGGCACGGACTCGGCGACGCGGTCACCGCCGCCGCCGCGAGCCTGCCCACCGGTCTCGGCAACGCGACCTTCGCCCAGACCCTGTTCCTGACCACGGTGAAGTCGCCGTACAACTTCGGCGTGACCACGCAGACCCTCACCGAGGTGCCGCTCAAGATGCACACCGGGTCGTGGCGGTCGGTGTACTCGGCCAACACACGCGGAGCCGAGGAGATCGTCGTCGACGAGCTCGCCGCCCGGCTCGGCAAGGACCCGGTGCAGTTCCGCCGCGCCTTCCTCAAGACCGACCGGCAGCGGGCCGTCCTCGACCGGGCCGCGGAGGCGGGCGACTGGGGCCGTGACCTGCCCGCCGGGTGGGCCCAGGGCATCGGCTTCCACGAGGAGTACAAGTCGTGCACGGCCTGCCTCGTCGAGATCGACGCCACCGACCCGAAGAAGCCCAGGGTGACCAGGGCGGTCATCGCGGCGGACGTGGGCCGGGTGATCAATCCGCGCGGCCTGGAGGCACAGCTCCTCGGCGGGCTCACCGACGCCATCTCCACCACGCTCAGGGCCGGCCTGCACATCGACAGGGGCCTGCCGCTGGAGGGCAGCTACTCGCAGTTCCACTACGCGCGTCAGAAGGACGCCCCCAAGGACGTGCGGATCCACATCCTGGAGGGCGCCGACGAGCCGGGCGGCGCGGGCGAGCTCGGCGTGCCCGCCGCTGTCGGAGCCGTGGCCAACGCCTACGCCCGGGCCACCGGCACCAGGCCGCGCAGCTTCCCGGTCAACTTCGACGTCGACTTCACCCCGTTCCCGCGCTGACCCCGCCCGGTTCCAGGAGCCCCCATGCCCTCCCACACCTTCACCGTCAACGGGAAGTCCGTCACCGTCGACGCCCCCGACGACCTGCCCCTGCTCTGGGTCCTGCGCGACCTGCTCGGCATCCGCGGCCCCAAGTACGGCTGCGGCATCGACGTCTGCAAGGCCTGCACCAGCCACCTCGACGGCGAGGCCTTCAACCCCTGCGTGCTCCCCGTCTCCGAGGCGGCGGGCCGCGAGGTCACCACCATCGAGGGACTCGCCGACGGCGACCGGCTGCACCCCGTCCAGGAGGCCTGGCTGGAACAGGACGTGGCCCAGTGCGGCTACTGCCAGCCCGGCCAGATCATGGCCGCCGTGGCCCTGCTCAAGCGCACGAGGAACCCCACCGACGCCGACATCGACGCGATCGCCAACGTCTGCCGCTGCGGCACGTACTTCCGCATCCGGGAGGCGATCAAGAGCGCGGCGCAGCGGATGGCGTGACCGCCCGCCGGGGCCCCGACGTCCGTCTGCTGGACCTGTGACCGGTGGTCGCCGCCGGACGTGGGAGGATCGGAGGCGGCGGGCCGGGGCCGCGCACCTGGTCGCGCCGTTGCCGTACGCGAGGACGCGCGTAAGCAGGGCAGTACCAGGGCGCGAGCACTGAGGAGCACCGTTGAGCAGGTTGCGCTGGCTGACCGCGGGGGAGTCCCACGGTCCCGCACTTGTCGCGACGCTGGAGGGCCTTCCCGCCGGCGTGCCGATCACCACGGAGTTGGTGGCGGACCACCTGGCGAGGCGTCGGCTGGGCTATGGCCGTGGTGCCCGGATGAAGTTCGAGCAGGACCAGGTCACCTTCCTCGGCGGGGTCCGGCACGGGCTGTCCCTCGGTTCCCCGGTCGCGATCATGGTGGGCAACACCGAGTGGCCGAAGTGGGAGCAGGTCATGTCGGCCGATCCCGTCGACCCGGAGATCCTCGCGGGCCTCGCGCGCAACGCCCCGCTGACCCGCCCGCGCCCCGGTCACGCCGACCTCGCGGGCATGCAGAAGTACGGCTTCGACGAGGCCCGGCCGATCCTGGAGCGCGCCTCCGCGCGGGAGACGGCGGCCCGGGTGGCGCTGGGCGCGGTGGCCCGGTCGTACCTCAAGGAGACGACCGGCATCGAGATCGTCAGCCATGTCGTCGAGCTGTGCTCGGTGAAGGCCCCGGCCGGGGTGTACCCGACGCCGGCCGACGTGGAGAGGCTGGACGCGGACCCGCTGCGCTGCCTGGACGCGGACACGTCGAAGGCGATGGTGGCCGAGGTCGACCAGGCCCACAAGGACGGCGACACCCTCGGCGGTGTGGTGGAGATCCTGGCCTACGGCGTCCCCGTGGGCCTCGGCTCCCACGTGCACTGGGACCGCAAGCTGGACGCCCGCCTCGCCGGGGCGCTGATGGGCATTCAGGCGATCAAGGGCGTCGAGCTCGGGGACGGCTTCGAGCTGGCGCGGGTGCCGGGCTCCAAGGCGCACGACGAGATCGTGAACTCGCCCGAGGGCATCCGGCGCGTCTCCGGCCGCTCCGGCGGCACCGAGGGCGGGCTGAGCACGGGTGAGCTGCTGCGGGTGCGGGCCGCGATGAAGCCCATCGCCACCGTCCCGCGGGCCCTGCAGACCGTGGACGTGACCACCGGTGAGGCGGCGCAGGCCCACCACCAGCGCTCCGACGTGTCCGCGGTCCCGGCCGCCGGCATCGTCGCCGAGGCGATGGTCGCGCTGGTCCTGGCGGACGCGGTGGCGGAGAAGTTCGGCGGCGACAGCGTGCCCGAGACCCGCCGCAACGTGCAGTCCTACCTCGACAACCTGGTCATCCGATGAGCCCTCTGGTGGTCCTCGTCGGTCCGATGGGTGTGGGCAAGTCCACCGTCGGGCGGCTGCTGGCCGAGCGGCTGGCGGTGGGGTACCGGGACACCGACGACGACATCGTCGCCGAGCAGGGCCGCGCGATCGCGGAGATCTTCGTCGACGAGGGCGAGGCGGCCTTCCGGGCGATCGAGAAGCAGGCCGTGACCCGCGCGCTGGCCTCCCACGCGGGCGTCCTCGCGCTCGGCGGCGGAGCCGTCCTGGACGCCGGCACGCGCGCGTCGCTGGCCGGGCTGCGGGTCGTCTACCTCTCCATGGACGTGGAGGAGGCGGTCAAGCGCACCGGCCTGAACACCGCGCGTCCGCTGCTCGCGGTCAACCCGCGCAAGCAGTGGCGCGAGCTGATGGAGGCCCGCCGCCACCTGTACGAGGAGGTGGCCACGGCGGTCGTGGCCACGGACGGCCGCACCCCCGAAGAAGTCACCGAAATCGCGCTGGACGCACTGGAGTTGAAGCAAGCATGAGCGAGGCAGTGACGCGCATCCAGGTCGGCGGCACCGCGGGCAGCGAGCCGTACGAGGTGCTGGTGGGACGTCAGCTCCTGGGCGAACTGGGCGCGTTGGTCGGGGAGAAGGCGCAACGGGTGGCGGTCATCCACCCCGAGGCGCTCGCCGACACCGGTGACGTGCTGCGCGCCGACCTCGCCGAGCAGGGCTTCGAGGCGGTCGCCATCCAGGTCCCGAACGCCGAGGAGGCCAAGACCGCCGAGGTCGCCGCCTACTGCTGGAAGGCGCTCGGCCAGTCCGGCTTCACCCGCTCCGACGTCGTGGTCGGCGTCGGCGGCGGCGCCACCACCGACCTGGCCGGGTTCGTCGCGGCGACCTGGCTGCGCGGGGTGCGCTGGATCGCCGTCCCGACCACCGTGCTGGCCATGGTCGACGCGGCGGTCGGCGGCAAGACCGGCATCAACACCGCCGAGGGCAAGAACCTGGTCGGCGCCTTCCATCCGCCCGCCGGCGTCCTGTGCGACCTGGCCGCGCTGGACTCCCTGCCGGTCAACGACTACGTCTCCGGGCTCGCCGAGATCATCAAGGCCGGCTTCATCGCCGACCCGCAGATCCTGGAGCTCATCGAGTCCGACCCCCAGGCCGCGCGCACCCCGGCGGGCCCGCACACCGCGGAGCTCATCGAGCGCTCGATCCGGGTCAAGGCCGAGGTGGTCTCCTCGGACCTCAAGGAGTCGGGCCTCAGGGAGATCCTCAACTACGGCCACACGCTGGCCCACGCCATCGAGAAGAACGAGCGGTACAAGTGGCGGCACGGCGCCGCCGTCGCCGTAGGGATGCACTTCGCCGCCGAACTGGGCCGTCTGGCGGGCCGGTTGGACGACGCGACCGCCGACCGCCACCGCACGGTCCTGGAGTCGGTGGGTCTGCCGCTGCACTACCGCTACGACCAGTGGCCCAAGCTGCTGGAGACCATGAAGGTCGACAAGAAGTCCCGCGGCAACCTGCTGCGGTTCATCGTCCTCGACGGACTGGGCAAGCCCACCGTCCTGGAGGGCCCCGACCCGGCCGTGCTGCTCGCCGCGTACGGCGAGGTCGGTCAGTAAGTCCCGCGACGGGCGTTCCGCCGGATTCGCCTTGCCCCAGGGGCACTTCGGGGCGCCCCCGGTCGTTTCACCAAACGTGGGCCGGGGGCGGTACCGTTCGAGGGCGAACGGGGTATGCACCACCCCGTAACCAGCGCCGATCAGCCTGACGCGAGTGAGCCGGAGGGGCGCGTCGGAGACGAACGGACGAGCGGGCAGAGCCTTCGGGCCGCGCCGGGTCGGACGTTCGCCACCGATGCCAGCGCCCCGGAGGCGAGCGAGCCGAAAAAGACGAGACGGAGTGGCACCGGATGCAGCACGCAGTGGGTTCTCCGCTGCCGCCGCCCCATCAGCCGGGGCACGGACCGGCCGCCGGCTGGTCGCCGGCCGCACATCACCCGGGAGGGCATCACCCGGGTGCGCACCAGGGCTCGGCCCCGGTGCCCCCACCGCCGCCGGCACCGGGCTTCGCCCCGGCTCCCGTACCGCCGACGCCGCCGCACTCACAGGTCCCGCCCGCGCCCCAGCACTCACCGGGGCCGGTACCGGACACCACCGGCCACGTGCCCCTGCCGCCCGGCGCTCCCGTGGGCGCCCCCAGCACTCCGCCCGTAGCCGCGCCCGATCCCGCGGGCACGACCCTCGCGGTGCTGCTCATCGGACCTGCGGGCGCCGGCAAGACGAGCGTGGCCAAGTACTGGGCCGACCATCGCCGGGTGCCCACCGCCCACATCAGCCTCGACGACGTCCGTGAGTGGGTGCGCTCGGGCTTCGCCGACCCGCAGTCCGGCTGGAACGACCACTCCGAGGCCCAGTACCGCCTCGCCCGCCGTACCTGTGGCTTCGCCGCCCGCAACTTCCTCGCCAACGGCATCTCCTGCATCCTCGACGACGCGGTCTTCCCGGACCGGCCGGTGGTCGGCCTCGGCGGCTGGAAGCGGCACGTGGGGCCGGGGCTGCTCCCGGTGGTCCTGCTGCCCGGCCTGGAGATCGTCCTGGAGCGCAACGCGGAGCGGTCCGGCAACCGCCGCCTGACGGACGAGGAGGTGGCACGGATCCACGGCCGGATGGCCGGCTGGTACGGCTCGGGTCTGCCGATCATCGACAACTCCCAGATGGACGTACCGCAGACGGCGCGGGTCCTGGACGACGTCCTGGCGCGCTCCATCGCGAGCCCACCGAACTGGTAGCGCCGCCGGAGGGAGCGCGGCTGAAGGGGGCGCGGCCGCCCCTCGTGGACCCGCGGACGACCAGGGGCTCTCCCCACTCGGACTCTCTCAAACAGCGGCAAACCGGGAGAACTCCTACGCTCAAGTCATGTCAGAGGTGTACGCCACCCGCAGAACCCGCCTACGCGACCGCTGCCAGGCCGGCGGCAGCCAGTCCGCGCTGATCTCCCGCCCGGCCAACGTCCGCTATCTCGCGGGCACCGCTCCACGGGGCAGCGTCCTGCTGCTCGGCAGGACCGAGGACCTGCTGGTGTGCGCAGGCCCGCCGGACGACCGTCCCGGTGCCGGCCGCCCCGACGAGAACCTGCGGCTGCACCACCTTTCCGGCGCCGGGGGCGACCCGGCCGTCGCCGCCGCCGACCTCGCCACCGCTCAGGGCGCGGACTCGCTGGCCGTGGAGGAACAGCACCTCACGGTCGCCCGCTACCGGGCGATCCGCTCGGTGGTGCCGCGGCTGCGCCTCGCCGACGTCGGCGGCGCGGTCGAACAGCACCGCGTCATCAAGGACGAGGAGGAGATCTCCTGCCTGCGCATCGGCGCCGAGATCGCCGACCAGGCCCTGGGCGAGCTCCTGGAGTCCATCCTCGTCGGCCGCACCGAGCGGCACCTCGCCCTCGAACTGGAGCGCCGCCTCGTCGACCACGGCGCGGACGGCCCGGCCTTCGCCACCTCCGTCGGCACCGGCCCGAACTCCGGCCGCCCCGGGCACCGCCCCACCGACCGCCGCGTCGAGGAGGGCGACTTCCTCTCCGTCTGCCTGGGCGCCAGCTACCGCGGCTACCGCTGCGAGATCGGGCGCACCTTCGTCATCGGTACGTCCCCCGCCGACTGGCAGATCGAGCTCTACGACCTCGTCTTCGCCGCTCAGCGGGCCGGACGGGAGTCCCTGGCACCCGGCGCCGCCTACCGTGACGTGGACCGGGCGGCACGCCAGGTGCTGGAGTCCGCGGGGCACCACGAAGGGCTCCCGAGCGTCACCGGACACGGTGTGGGACTCGAAATCGCGGAGGACCCGCAGTTGGCCCCCGCGGCCATGGGTAAACTGGACGCTTGCGTGCCGGTCACCGTCGAACCGGGGGTCCACCTCCCGGGACGGGGCGGCGTCCGGATCGATGACACGCTCGTCGTACGCCCCGAGGCGGACGGCGGACCCGAGCTACTCACCATCACGACCAAGGAGCTGCTCGCACTATAGGCAACGTGCGTGCGCCGGGGTCGTCCACGTCAGTCCAGGAGATTCCGCAACCGTGGCTTCCACGAACGACCTCAAGAACGGCCTGGTGCTCAAGCTCGAAGGCGGCCAGCTCTGGTCCGTCGTCGAGTTCCAGCACGTCAAGCCCGGCAAGGGCCCCGCATTCGTGCGCACCAAGCTCAAGAACGTGCTGTCCGGCAAGGTCGTCGACAAGACGTTCAACGCCGGCGTCAAGGTCGAGACGGCCACTGTCGACAAGCGCGACATGCAGTTCTCGTACATGGACGGCGAGTACTTCGTCTTCATGGACCTGGACACCTACGACCAGCTGATGATCGACCGCAAGACGGTCGGCGACGCCGCCAACTTCCTCATCGAGGGCTTCACGGCCACCGTGGCGCAGCACGAGGGCGAGGTGCTCTTCGTCGAGCTGCCGGCCGCCGTCGAGCTGACCATCCAGGAGACCGAGCCGGGCGTCCAGGGCGACCGCTCCACGGGCGGCACCAAGCCCGCCACCCTGGAGACCGGCCACCAGATCCAGGTCCCGCTCTTCATCACCACCGGCGAGAAGATCAAGGTCGACACCCGCACGAGCGACTACCTCGGCCGGGTGAACAGCTAACCGTGGCTGCTCGCAACACGGCCCGCAAGCGCGCCTTCCAGATCCTCTTCGAGGGCGACCAGCGCGGCGTCGACGTCCTGACGGTCCTGGCGGACTGGATCCGGCTCTCCCGGGAAGACACCCGGCAGCCGCCGGTGAGCGAGTACACGATGCAGCTGGTCGAGGGCTACGCGGAGCACGCGAAGCGCATCGACGAGCTGATCGCGCAGTACTCGGTGGGCTGGACGCTGGACCGGATGCCGGTCGTGGACCGCAACATCCTGCGGCTGGGCGCCTACGAGCTGATCTGGGCCGACGAGACCCCGGACGCCGTGGTGCTCGACGAGATGGTGCAGCTGGCCAAGGAGTTCTCCACGGACGAGTCGCCCTCGTTCGTGAACGGGCTGCTGGGCCGGCTCAAGGACCTGAAGCCGTCGCTGCGCCGAGACGAGGCGTGAGCCGGGACGCCGAGGCCGCTCGAGACACCGCATTGCCTGAGGGCCCGCAGCGTGACCGCTGCGGGCCCTCAGGCGTCCGGGTGCGCGAAAGCTCCACGAGGCCCGCAGAAAGCCGCCGGGGTGGCCGGAACGGTGAAGTTCCGGCCACCCCGGCGGCACGTTTCTGCTGAGGCTGGGAGCGGCTCAGCTCTCCTCGTGGGACACCGCGCGACGCGCGTCCGCGTCCAGCACGCCCCAGCTGATCAGCTGCTCGGTGAGGACCGAGGGCGACTGGTCGTAGATGACGGCGAGTGTGCGCAGGTCGTCCTGGCGGATCGAGAGCACCTTGCCGTTGTAGTCGCCGCGCTGGGACTGGATCGTCGCGGCGTAGCGCTGGAGGGGGCCGGCCTTCTCGGCCGGGACGTGGGCCAGCCGCTCCAGGTCGAGGACCAGCTTCGGCGGGGGCTCGGCGGCCCCGCCCGGAGTGGTGCCGGGCAGCAGCTCCTGCACCGGTACGCCGTAGAAATCCGCCAACTCGGCAAGACGCTGCACGGTCACCGCGCGGTCGCCACGCTCGTACGAACCGACCACGACCGCCTTCCAGCGTCCCTGGGACTTCTCCTCGACACCGTGGAGGGAAAGGCCCTGCTGGGTGCGGATGGCCCGGAGCTTGGCCCCGAGCTGTTTGGCGTATTCGCTGGACATATAGCTCCCCGGACACTGGATCGACGCGGCCGCAGTGGTTTCGTGCCGCGCGTCTGGTAACTCACTGTGAGGTTACGCAGCGTGACTCTTGCGCGTCAAGCCGAATGGTCCACACCGACTCTTCCGTGAGAGTGGTGGCCGATTGGGCCAAGGGGGTGATCGGGGGCCTCGTTCCGGCCTGCTACCGTGGATGGCGCAAATCCGACGTCCTTTAAGGTCCGTCCCGTGAGGCGGAGAAGGAGGTCCGTTTCGTATGGACAAGCAGGACACTTCCGACATCCAAACAGCGTCCGATGCCCGGCCCGTTCTCGAAGGCCCCGACATCGCACGCGTGTTGACCCGTATCGCCCACGAGATCGTCGAACGCGCCAAGGGCGCCGACGACGTGGTGCTCCTCGGCATCCCCACCCGGGGCGTCTTCCTCGCCCGGCGGCTCGCCGCGAAGCTGGAGGAGATCACCGGCCGCGCGATGCCGGTCGGTTCGCTCGACATCACCATGTACCGCGACGACCTGCGCATGCACCCGCCGCGCGCCCTGGCCCGCACCGAGATCCCCGGTGACGGCATCGACGGCCGCCTGGTCGTCCTCGTCGACGACGTGCTCTTCTCCGGCCGCACCATTCGTGCCGCCCTGGACGCCCTGAACGACATCGGGCGACCCCGCGCGGTGCAGCTCGCGGTCCTCGTCGACAGAGGCCACCGCGAACTGCCCATCCGCGCCGACTACGTCGGCAAGAACCTCCCCACCTCGTTGCGGGAGACGGTCAAGGTCCAGCTCGTCGAGGAGGACGGTCGCGACACCGTGCTGCTCGGCGTGAAGCCGGCCCACTAGCAAGCCCCGCGGGCACACCTGTCCTCGGCGTGCCCTCGCTTGCCCCGATACCTCCCCTTGAACTGCCTTACGGAGCCTGACAGATGCACCGTCATCTCATCTCGGCCGCCGACCTCTCCCGCGACGACGCCGTCCTGATCCTCGACACCGCCGAGGAGATGGCCCGGGTGGCCGACCGTCCGATCAAGAAGCTGCCGACCCTGCGCGGCCGCACGATCGTCAACCTCTTCTTCGAGGACTCCACGCGCACGCGTATCTCCTTCGAAGCCGCCGAGAAGCGTCTGTCGGCGGACGTCATCAACTTCACCGCCAAGGGCTCCAGCGTGTCCAAGGGCGAGTCCCTCAAGGACACCGCCCAGACCCTGGAGGCCATGGGTGTCGACGCCGTCGTCATCCGCCACGGCGCCTCCGGAGCGCCGTACCGCCTCGCCAACTCCGGCTGGATCGACGCGGCCGTCATCAACGCCGGTGACGGCACCCACCAGCACCCGACCCAGGCCCTGCTGGACGCGTTCACCATGCGCCGCCGGCTCGTCGGACGGGACGCCGGGATCGGCCAGGACCTCTCCGGCAAGCGCATCACGATCGTCGGGGACGTCCTGCACAGCAGGGTCGCCCGCTCCAACGTCGACCTGCTGCACACCCTGGGCGCCGAGGTCACCCTCGTCGCCCCGCCCACCCTGGTGCCGGTCGGCGTCGAGACCTGGCCCTGCGAGGTGTCGTACGACCTCGACAGCACGCTCTCGAAGGCGGACGCGGTGATGATGCTGCGCGTCCAGCGCGAGCGCATGAACGCCGCGTTCTTCCCGACCGAGCGCGAGTACTCGCGCCGCTACGGCCTGGACGGCGACCGCATGGCGCGGATGCCGGAGCACGCCATCGTGATGCACCCCGGCCCGATGGTCCGCGGCATGGAGATCACCGCCGAGGTCGCCGACTCCGACCGCTGCACCGTCGTGGAGCAGGTCGCAAACGGAGTCTCCATCCGGATGGCCGTCCTGTACCTGCTTCTGGGTGGCAACGAACCCGCCGTCAGCCACACCCGTATCGAGGAGAAGTAAGACACATGAGCAAGATCCTGATCCGTGGTGCGAAGGTCCTCGGCGGCGAGCCGCAGGACGTGCTGATCGACGGTTCCGTCATCGAGGCGGTCGGCACCGGCCTCACGGCCGAGGGTGCCGAGGTCGTCGAGGCGGCGGGCAAGGTGCTCCTGCCGGGCCTGGTCGACCTGCACACCCATCTGCGCGAGCCGGGCCGCGAGGACTCCGAGACCGTGCTGACCGGCACGCGCGCGGCCGCCTCCGGCGGCTACACGGCCGTCTTCGCCATGGCCAACACCTTCCCGGTCGCCGACACCGCCGGCGTGGTCGAGCAGGTGTACCGGCTCGGCCAGGAACACGGCTACTGCGACGTGCAGCCCATCGGGGCGGTCACCGTCGGCCTGGAGGGCAGGAAGCTCGCCGAGCTCGGCGCCATGCACGAGTCGGCCGCCGGTGTCACCGTCTTCTCCGACGACGGCAAGTGCGTCGACGACGCCGTGATCATGCGGCGCGCGCTGGAGTACGTGAAGGCCTTCGGCGGGGTCGTCGCCCAGCACGCCCAGGAGCCGCGGCTGACCGAGGGCGCCCAGATGAACGAGGGCGTCGTCTCCGCCGAGCTGGGGCTCGGGGGCTGGCCCGCGGTCGCCGAGGAATCGATCATCGCCCGGGACGTCCTGCTCGCCGAGCACGTCGGCTCCCGCGTGCACATCTGCCACCTGTCGACCGCGGGGTCCGTCGAGATCGTCCGCTGGGCCAAGTCCCGCGGCATCGACGTCACCGCCGAGGTCACCCCGCACCACCTGCTGCTGACGGACGAGCTCGTCCGGACCTACAACCCGGTGTACAAGGTCAACCCGCCGCTGCGCACCGAGCGCGATGTCCTCGCGCTGCGCGAGGCCCTCGCCGACGGCACCATCGACATCGTCGCCACCGACCACGCCCCGCACTCGCACGAGGACAAGGACTGCGAGTGGGCCGCCGCCGCCATGGGCATGGTCGGCCTGGAGACCGCGTTGTCAGTGGTGCAGGAGACCATGGTGGACACCGGACTCCTCGACTGGGCCGGGGTCGCCGAGCGCATGTCCGTCACGCCCGCCCGCATCGGGCAGGCCACCGGGCACGGCCGCCCCGTCTCGGCTGGTGAGCCCGCCAACCTCACGCTGGTCGACACGGAATACCGTGGGTCGGTGGACCCCGCGGGCTTCGCCTCGCGCAGCCGCAACACCCCGTACGAGGGGCGTGAGCTGCCGGGCCGTGTCACGCACACGTGGCTCCGGGGCAAGGCCACGCTCGTCGACGGGAAGCTCACGTGACATCTGCACTACTGATCGCGGCCGGCAAGGAGTCGGCGCCGGTGACCGACTGGGCCGCCCGGATCGGCTGGCTCGTCGGCCTCGCCCTGTTCGTCGCGCTCGTCTACTGGCTGATGCGCGAGGGCTGGAAGTGGCGCGGCACGCTCCAAGGGGACCTGCCCGAGCTGCCCACCGCGCCGGACGACCCGGGTCCGGCGAGACTGACCATGAGCGGCCGCTACCACGGCTCCACCACAGCGGGGCAGTGGCTCGACCGGATCGTGGCGCACGGCCTCGGCACCCGCAGCCGGGTCGAGCTCACCCTGACGGACGCGGGCCTGGACGTCGTACGCCCCGGAGCGAGGGACTTCTTCATCCCGCGCGGGGCCCTTCGGGAGGCCGTGCTCGGCAAGGGCATCGCCGGCAAGGTCCTGACCGAGGGCGGGCTGCTCCTCGTGACCTGGGCCCACGGCGATCGACTGATCGACTCGGGGTTCCGCTCGGACCACGCGGCCGAGCACACCGAGTGGGTCGACGCCATTAACTCCATGATCAACAAGACGGAAACGGAAGGCGCACGATGACGACCTCCACAAGGGGAGCCTCGAAAACTCCCGCGGTACTCGTCCTGGAGGACGGCCGGATCTTCCGCGGCCGTGCCTACGGGGCCGTGGGGGAGACCTTCGGCGAGGCCGTGTTCTCCACCGGCATGACCGGCTACCAGGAGACCCTGACCGACCCCTCGTACGACCGCCAGATCGTCGTCGCGACCGCCCCGCAGATCGGCAACACCGGCTGGAACGACGAGGACGACGAGTCCCGGCGCATCTGGGTCTCCGGCTACGTCGTGCGCGACCCCGCGCGCGTGCCGTCCAACTGGCGCGCCAAGCGCTCCCTGGACGACGAGCTGGTCGCGCAGGACATCGTCGGGATCTCCGGCATCGACACCCGCGCCCTCACCCGCCACCTGCGCGAGCGCGGCTCCATGCGGGCAGGCATCTTCTCCGGCGAGGCCGTCGCCGCCGAGTCCGAGCTGG
This sequence comes from Streptomyces sp. SAI-135, assembly GCF_029893805.1. Classification (NCBI taxonomy): domain Bacteria; kingdom Bacillati; phylum Actinomycetota; class Actinomycetes; order Kitasatosporales; family Streptomycetaceae; genus Streptomyces; species Streptomyces sp. SAI-135. The sequence goes on along the minus strand of NZ_JARXYP010000002.1, from coordinate 1,836,071 downwards.
TCGCGCGCGTGCAGGCCCAGCCGCACATGAAGGGCGCCTCGCTGTACGAGGAGGTCGCCACCAAGGAGACGTACGTCGTCCCCGCGGTCGGCGAGAAGAGGTTCACGGTCGCCGCGATCGACCTCGGCATCAAGGGCATGACCCCGCACCGCATGGCCCAGCGGGGCATCGAGGTGCACGTGCTGCCGGCGACGGCGAGCGTCGACGAGGTCTACGCCGTCGAGCCGGACGGTGTGTTCTTCTCCAACGGACCCGGTGACCCGGCGACCGCCGACGGCCCGGTCGCGCTCATGACCGCCGTGCTGGAGCGGAAGACGCCGCTGTTCGGCATCTGCTTCGGCAACCAGATCCTCGGACGGGCCCTCGGCTTCGGCACCTACAAGCTGAAGTACGGGCACCGGGGCATCAACCAGCCCGTGCAGGACCGGACCACCGGCAAGGTCGAGGTCACCGCGCACAACCACGGATTCGCCGTGGACGCGCCGCTCGACAAGGTCAGCGAGACCAAGTTCGGCCGCGCCGAGGTCTCCCACGTGTGCCTGAACGACGACGTCGTGGAAGGTCTCCAGCTGCTCGACCAGCCGGCCTTCTCCGTCCAGTACCACCCCGAAGCGGCAGCCGGCCCGCACGACGCCGCCTACCTGTTCGACCGCTTCGTATCCCTGATGGAGGGCCAGCGTGCCTAAGCGCACCGATATCCAGTCCGTCCTGGTCATCGGCTCCGGCCCGATCGTCATCGGCCAGGCCGCGGAGTTCGACTACTCCGGCACCCAGGCATGCCGCGTCCTCAAGGCCGAGGGCCTGCGCGTCATCCTCGTCAACTCCAACCCGGCGACGATCATGACCGACCCGGAGATCGCCGACGCCACCTACGTCGAGCCGATCACCCCGGAGTTCGTCGAGAAGATCATCGCCAAGGAGCGCCCCGACGCCCTGCTGCCCACCCTGGGCGGCCAGACGGCCCTCAACACCGCGATCTCGCTGCACGGGGCCGGCACCCTCGACAAGTACGGCGTCGAGCTGATCGGCGCCAACGTCGAGGCCATCAACAAGGGCGAGGACCGCGACCTGTTCAAGGACGTCGTGGAGGAGGTCCGCAAGAAGATCGGGCACGGCGAGTCCGCCCGCTCGGTCATCTGCCACTCCATGGACGACGTCCTGAAGGGCGTCGAGACGCTCGGCGGCTACCCGGTCGTCGTCCGCCCCTCCTTCACCATGGGCGGCGCCGGCTCCGGCTTCGCGCACGACGAGGAGGAGCTGCGCCGCATCGCCGGCCAGGGCCTGACGCTCTCGCCGACCACCGAGGTGCTCCTGGAGGAGTCCATCCTCGGCTGGAAGGAGTACGAGCTGGAGCTGATGCGCGACAAGCACGACAACGTCGTGGTCGTCTGCTCCATCGAGAACTTCGACCCGATGGGCGTGCACACCGGCGACTCGATCACCGTCGCGCCCGCCATGACGCTCACCGACCGCGAGTACCAGGTCCTGCGTGACGTCGGCATCGCGATCATCCGCGAGGTCGGCGTCGACACCGGCGGCTGCAACATCCAGTTCGCGGTGAACCCCGAGGACGGCCGTGTCATCGTCATCGAGATGAACCCGCGCGTGTCGCGGTCCTCGGCGCTCGCCTCCAAGGCGACCGGCTTCCCGATCGCCAAGATCGCCGCGAAGCTCGCCGTCGGCTACACGCTGGACGAGATCCCGAACGACATCACCGAGCAGACCCCGGCCTCCTTCGAGCCGACGCTCGACTACGTCGTGGTCAAGGCCCCGCGGTTCGCCTTCGAGAAGTTCCCGTCCGCCGACTCCACCCTCACGACCACCATGAAGTCGGTCGGCGAGGCCATGGCGATCGGCCGCAACTTCACCGAGGCCTTCCAGAAGGCGCTGCGCTCGCTGGAGAAGAAGGGCAGCCAGTTCACCTTCGTGGGCGAGCCCGGCGACAAGGCGGCCCTCCTGGAGGCGTCCGTACGGCCCACCGACGGCCGTATCAACACCGTCATGCAGGCCATCCGCGCGGGCGCCACTCCGGAGGAGGTCTTCGAATACACGAAGATCGACCCCTGGTTCGTCGACCAGCTCTTCCTGATCAAGGAGGTCGCGGACGAGCTCGCCACCGCCGAGCGTCTGGACGCCGACCTGCTCGCCGAGGCCAAGCGGCACGGCTTCTCCGACCAGCAGATCGCCGAGATCCGGGGCCTGCGCGAGGACGTGGTGCGCGAGGTGCGGCACGCGCTCGGCGTGCGCCCGGTCTACAAGACGGTCGACACCTGTGCGGCCGAGTTCGCCGCGAAGACGCCGTACTTCTACTCCTCCTACGACGAGGAGAGCGAGGTCGCGCCCCGCGAGAAGCCCGCGGTGATCATCCTGGGCTCCGGTCCGAACCGCATCGGCCAGGGCATCGAGTTCGACTACTCCTGCGTGCACGCCTCCTTCGCGCTGTCGGACGCCGGGTACGAGACGGTGATGGTCAACTGCAACCCGGAGACCGTCTCCACCGACTACGACACCTCCGACCGGCTCTACTTCGAGCCGCTCACGCTGGAGGACGTCCTGGAGATCGTCCACGCCGAGCAGCAGGCCGGACCCGTCGCGGGCGTCATCGTGCAGCTCGGCGGGCAGACCCCGCTGGGCCTGGCACAGGCGCTCAAGGACAACGGCGTGCCGGTCGTGGGCACCTCGCCCGAGGCGATCCACGCCGCGGAGGACCGCGGCGCCTTCGGCCGGGTCCTCGCCGAGGCGGGCCTGCCCGCACCCAAGCACGGCACCGCCACCACCTTCGCGGGCGCCAAGGCCATCGCGGACGAGATCGGCTACCCGGTCCTCGTCCGGCCCTCCTACGTCCTCGGCGGCCGCGGCATGGAGATCGTCTACGACGAGACCCGCCTGGAGTCCTACATCGCCGAGTCCACCGAGATCAGCCCCTCGCGGCCGGTCCTGGTCGACCGGTTCCTGGACGACGCCATCGAGATCGACGTCGACGCCCTCTACGACGGCCAGGAGCTCTACCTGGGCGGCGTCATGGAGCACATCGAGGAGGCCGGCATCCACTCCGGCGACTCGGCGTGCGCGCTGCCGCCGATCACCCTGGGCGGCTTCGACATCAAGCGCCTGCGGGCCTCCACCGAGGCCATCGCGCGCGGGGTGGGCGTCCGGGGCCTGATCAACATCCAGTTCGCGATGGCCGGGGACATCCTCTACGTCCTGGAGGCCAACCCGCGCGCGTCCCGCACCGTCCCCTTCACCTCGAAGGCGACCGCGGTGCCGCTGGCCAAGGCCGCCGCTCGCATCTCGCTGGGCGCGACCGTCGCCGAACTGCGCGCCGAGGGGCTGCTCCCGGCCAACGGCGACGGCGGCGAGCTCCCGCTGGACGCGCCGATCTCCGTCAAGGAGGCCGTCATGCCGTGGTCGCGCTTCCGTGACGTCCACGGGCGCGGTGTCGACACGGTCCTCGGCCCGGAGATGCGCTCCACCGGCGAGGTCATGGGCATCGACGCCGTCTTCGGCACGGCGTACGCCAAGTCGCAGGCGGGCGCCTACGGCCCGCTGCCCACCAAGGGCCGCGCGTTCATCTCGGTCGCCAACCGGGACAAGCGCTCGATGATCTTCCCGGCGCGCGAGCTCGTCGCCCACGGCTTCGAGCTGCTCGCCACCTCCGGCACGGCCGAGGTCCTCAAGCGCAACGGCATCAACGCCACCGTCGTGCGCAAGCAGTCCGAGGGCACCGGCCCGAACGGCGAGAAGACCATCGTCCAGCTCATCCACGACGGCGAGGTCGACCTGATCGTCAACACGCCGTACGGCACCGGCGGCCGCCTCGACGGCTACGAGATCCGCACGGCGGCCGTGGCGCGGTCCGTCCCGTGCCTGACGACGGTCCAGGCGCTCGCCGCCGCCGTCCAGGGCATCGACGCCCTCAACCACGGTGACGTGGGCGTGCGCTCACTCCAGGAACACGCCGAACACCTGACCGCGGCCCGCGACTAGCAGCCCTGAGGGGGACACCGGAAACGGTGTCCCCCTCTTCATGAGGACACCATGTACAAGATCTTCTTCAATCTCGTCTTCCGCCGCATGGACGCCGAGAAGGCCCACTACCTGGCCTTCCGCTGGATCCGCCTCGCCGTCCGCATCCCCGTGCTGCGCACCTTCGTCGCGGCCGCCCTCGCGCCCCGCCACAGGGAACTGCGCACCGAGGCCCTCGGGCTGCGCATGCACGGCCCCTTCGGCCTCGCCGCGGGCTTCGACAAGAACGCGGTCGCGATCGACGGCATGGCGATGCTGGGCTTCGACCACATCGAGATCGGCACGGTCACGGGGGAGCCCCAGCCGGGCAACCCCAAGAAGCGGCTGTTCCGGCTCGTGCAGGACCGGGCGCTCATCAACCGCATGGGCTTCAACAACGAGGGCTCACTCGCCGTCGCGGCCCGCCTGGCGTCCCGTGAGCCGGTCTTCAAGACGGTCGTGGGCGTCAACATCGGCAAGACCAAGGTCGTCCCGGAGGCCGAGGCGATCGGCGACTACGTGAAGTCGGCCGAGCGCCTCGCGCCCTTCGCCGACTACCTCGTGGTGAACGTGTCCTCGCCCAACACCCCCGGCCTGCGCAACCTCCAGGCCACCGAGGCACTGCGCCCGCTCCTGACCGCCGTCCGCGAGGCCGCCGACCGGATCGTCGCGCACCGCCGGGTGCCGCTCCTGGTGAAGATCGCGCCCGACCTCGCCGACGAGGACGTCGACGCGGTCGCCGACCTGGCCGTCGAACTCGGCCTGGACGGCATCATCGCCACCAACACCACCATCGCGCGCGAGGGACTCGGCCTGAAGTCCCGACCCGCCCTGGTGAAGGAGACGGGCGGGCTGTCCGGAGCACCCCTCAAGGAGCGCTCCCTGGAGGTCCTCAGGCGCCTGTACGCGCGTGTGGGCGACCGGATCACCCTGGTGGGCGTCGGGGGCGTCGAGAACGCCGAGGACGCCTGGCAGCGCATCCTGGCGGGTGCCACGCTGGTCCAGGGCTACAGCGCCTTCGTCTACGAGGGCCCCTTCTGGGCCCGCGCCATCCACAAGGGCCTCGCCGCGCGCCTGCGCACGAGCCCGTACGCCACCCTCGCCGACGCGGTCGGCGCCGACGTGAGGAAGACCACGGTATGACCGAGCCCTTCGGAGCCCGTCTGCGCCGGGCCATGGACGAGCGCGGCCCGCTGTGCGTGGGGATCGACCCGCACGCCTCCCTGCTCACCGAGTGGGGTCTGAACGACGACGTGGCCGGTCTGGAGCGCTTCAGCCGCACGGTCGTCGAGGCACTGTCCGAGCGGGTCGCCGTGTTCAAGCCCCAGACGGCGTTCTTCGAGCGCTTCGGCTCGCGCGGCGTCGCCGTACTGGAGAGGACCGTCGAGGAGGCCCGCGCGGCCGGTGCGCTGGTCCTCATGGACGCCAAGCGCGGCGACATCGGCTCGACGATGGCCGCGTACGCCGAGGCCTTCCTGCGCAAGGACTCCCCGCTGTTCTCGGACGCGCTGACCGTGTCGCCGTACCTCGGCTACGGCTCGCTCTCGCCGGCGATCGCGCTGGCGCGCGAGAGCGGCGCAGGTCTCTTCGTGCTCGCGCTGACCTCCAACCCGGAGGGCCGCGAGGTCCAGCACGCGGTCCGCGCGGACGGCCGGAACGTCGGGGCGACCATGCTGGCCCATCTGGCGGCCGAGAACACGGGGGAGGAGCCCCTGGGGTCCTTCGGCGCCGTCGTGGGGGCCACGCTGGGCGATCTGTCGACGTACGACCTCGACATCAACGGTCCGCTCCTCGCGCCCGGAGTCGGCGCCCAGGGGGCCACCCCGGCCGATCTCCCCCGGGTCTTCGGGGCGGCGATCCGCAATGTCGTCCCCAACGTCAGCCGGGGAGTGCTGCGGCACGGTCCCGAGGTCGGCGCGCTGCGCGCGTCGGCTGACCGGTTCGCGGACGAGATCCGGTCGGCGCTGCCGACGGCATGACGAGGTTCGAACCCCTCGTTCGAGTGCTTCGACGAGGGGTTCAGGCTCTGCTTGAGTCTGAATACATCCTCAAATCCGGGGCAGTATGTCAGAAATGTCCGGCCTGACGGAGGCTGACCAGGACTTTTCCGCTGTTCTCGCTGACTCTGGCGGACTTGGCCGCTAGTCTCCGACGCAGAGTCAACGGGCGAGCGTGTTGCTCGTGGCTCCCCAGGTGTGGGGCGACTAGGTTCCTCACCGGTCCGTATCCGACAGTTCGACATCCGAGGTGACGTAGGCGTGGCTCTTCCGCCCCTTACCCCTGAACAGCGCGCAGCCGCGCTCGAAAAGGCCGCCGCGGCTCGCCGGGAGCGGGCCGAGGTCAAGAATCGACTCAAGCACTCCGGCGCCTCTCTCCACGAGGTCATCAAGCAGGGCCAGGAGAACGACGTCATCGGCAAGATGAAGGTCTCCGCCCTGCTCGAGTCCCTGCCGGGCGTGGGCAAGGTCCGCGCCAAGCAGATCATGGAGCGGCTCGGCATCTCCGAGAGCCGCCGTGTACGCGGCCTCGGCTCCAACCAGATCGCTTCGCTGGAGCGTGAGTTCGGCAGCACCGGTTCCTGAACCGGGTCTCTCCGGGAAGGGGAGTCCCGGGCACTCCGGGATTGCTGGAATAATCGCTGCATGGCTGCAACATTCCGGGGGACGACCCCCGAGCCCCCGGACGTACGTCCGCGGCTGACCGTGCTCTCCGGCCCCTCAGGGGTCGGCAAGAGCACGGTCGTCGCCCATATGCGCAAGGAACACCCCGAGGTCTGGCTCTCGGTGTCGGCGACGACCCGCAAGCCGCGCCCCGGCGAGAAGCACGGCGTCCAGTACTTCTTCGTCACCGACGACGAGATGGACAAGCTGATCGCCAACGGCGAGCTGCTGGAGTGGGCCGAGTTCGCCGGCAACCGCTACGGCACGCCGCGTGCGGCCGTGCTGGAGCGGCTGGAGGCGGGCGAGCCCGTGCTCCTGGAGATCGATCTCCAGGGGGCCCGGCAGGTCCGTGAGTCCATGACGGACGCCCAGCTGGTGTTCCTGGCTCCGCCCTCCTGGGAGGAGCTGGTGCGCAGACTCACCGGGCGGGGCACCGAGCCGCCCGCGGTGATCGCACGCCGCCTGGAGGCCGCGAAGGTCGAACTGGCGGCGGAACCCGAGTTCGATGTGACCTTGGTCAACACCTCCGTCGAGGACGTGGCGCGCGAGCTGCTAGCCTTGATGGATGTCGTGTGATCGTGCTGCTCATCAAGGCGTGATCGCGCACACCGATTCTTTCCCATCCATCGGAAGGTAGAGCGTGTCCTCTTCCATCTCCGCGCCCGAGGGCATCATCAACCCGCCGATCGACGAGCTCCTCGAGGCCACCGACTCGAAGTACAGCCTCGTGATCTACGCGGCCAAGCGGGCCCGCCAGATCAACGCGTACTACTCGCAGCTCGGCGAGGGCCTGCTCGAGTACGTCGGTCCGCTGGTGGACACCCACGTCCACGAGAAGCCGCTCTCGATCGCCCTCCGCGAGATCAACGCGGGTCTGCTGACGTCCGAGGCCGTCGAGGGTCCGGCGCAGTAGTACTTTCAGATTGCAGTTGGCTTTTCCACAGGCCCGGCAGCGCGACTGTCGGGCCTGTGGTGTGTCATGGAGTCGTAGCTTCGAGGAAGGGGAGACCTGGTGGACAAGCCGAAGGTCGTGCTGGGGGTCAGCGGCGGCATCGCCGCGTACAAGGCCTGCGAGCTGCTGAGAAGGCTCACCGAGTCCGGCCACGACGTCCGCGTCGTCCCCACCGCCTCCGCCCTGCACTTCGTGGGCGCCGCCACCTGGTCCGCCCTGTCCGGCCATCCGGTCTCCACCGAGGTCTGGGACGACGTCCACGAGGTCCCGCACGTCCGCATCGGGCAGCACGCCGACCTTGTGGTCGTGGCCCCGGCCACCGCCGACATGCTCGCCAAGGCGGCGCACGGGCTGGCGGACGACCTGCTCACCAACACGCTCCTGACGGCCCGCTGCCCGGTCGTCTTCGCCCCCGCCATGCACACCGAGATGTGGGAGCACCCGGCCACCCAGGAGAACGTGGCGACCCTGCGCCGCCGCGGCGCCGTCGTCATCGAACCGGCCGTGGGCCGTCTGACCGGCGTCGACACCGGCAAGGGCAGGCTGCCGGAACCCGCCGAGATCTTCGAGGTCTGCCGCCGGGTGCTGGCCCGCGGTGTCACCGAGCCCGACCTCAGGGGCCGACACGTCGTGGTCAGCGCCGGTGGCACCCGCGAGCCCCTCGACCCGGTGCGTTTCCTCGGCAACCGCTCCTCCGGCAAGCAGGGGTACGCCCTCGCCCGCACCGCGGCCGCGCGCGGCGCCCGGGTCACGCTGATCGCGGCGAACACCGGCATGCCCGACCCGGCCGGCGTGGACGTCGTCCCCGTGGGCACGGCCGTACAGCTGCGCGAAGCGGTCCTGAAGGCGGCGGCCGACGCCGACGCGGTCGTCATGGCGGCGGCGGTCGCGGACTTCCGGCCGCAGACGTACGCGGCCGGAAAGATCAAGAAGAAGGACGGCCAGGAGCCCGAGCCCATCGTCCTGGTGCGGAATCCGGACATCCTCGCCGAGATCTCGGCCGAGCGCGCCCGCCCCGGCCAGGTGATCGTCGGATTCGCCGCCGAGACCGACGACGTGCTGGCCAACGGCCGTACGAAGCTGGCGCGCAAGGGCTGCGACCTCCTCGTCGTCAACGAGGTGGGCGAGCGCAAGACCTTCGGGTCCGAGGAGAACGAGGCGGTGGTTCTGGGCGCCGACGGCAGCGAGACCCCCGTCCCGCACGGCCCGAAGGAATTCCTGGCCGAAACCGTCTGGGACCTGGTGGTGAGCCGCCTGCACTGAGTGCTTCAGCCGCTTCTCGGGCCCCACGAACCTCTGCCGCCCGGGCGTGGCGCCCCTGGCCAAGTCTGCTCGGCATTGGGCACAATGCCCGTGCCGCAGGTCACAGCACTCCCGAGAGGCGAGACAGGGGCCCGGCGGCAGAGCACGACCGATAAACTGTTCTCGGACGATGCCGGGCGCAGCCCCCGAGCCCGTCCGCCCATGATCAGCCAGCAGCCGCTGCAACCCCAGGGAGCGTTGTGTCCCGTCGTCTGTTCACCTCGGAGTCCGTCACCGAGGGCCACCCCGACAAGATCGCTGACCAGATCAGTGACACCATCCTCGACGCGCTCCTCAAGGAGGACCCGACTTCCCGGGTCGCCGTCGAGACGCTGATCACCACCGGTCTGGTGCACGTCGCCGGTGAGGTCACCACCAAGACCTACGCGCCGATCGCCCAGCTGGTCCGCGACAAGATCCTCGAGATCGGCTACGACTCCTCCAAGAAGGGCTTCGACGGCGCTTCCTGCGGTGTCTCGGTGTCGATCGGCGCGCAGTCCCCGGACATCGCGCAGGGCGTCGACACGGCGTACGAGAACCGGGTCGAGGGCGACGAGGACGAGCTGGACCGCCAGGGCGCGGGCGACCAGGGTCTGATGTTCGGTTACGCGACGGACGAGACCCCCACCCTGATGCCGCTGCCGATCTTCCTGGCGCACCGCCTCGCCAAGCGCCTGTCCGAGGTCCGCAAGAACGGCACCATCCCCTACCTGCGTCCGGACGGCAAGACGCAGGTCACCATCGAGTACGACGGCGACAAGGCCGTCCGTCTCGACACGGTCGTCGTCTCCTCGCAGCACGCCTCGGACATCGACCTGGACTCCCTGCTGGCCCCCGACATCCGCGAGTTCGTCGTGGAGCCGGAGCTGAAGGCGCTCCTGGACGAGGGCATCAAGCTGGACACGGAGAACTACCGCCTCCTGGTCAACCCCACCGGCCGCTTCGAAATCGGCGGCCCGATGGGCGACGCCGGCCTGACCGGCCGCAAGATCATCATCGACACGTACGGCGGCATGGCCCGTCACGGCGGCGGCGCCTTCTCCGGCAAGGACCCGTCCAAGGTGGACCGCTCGGCGGCGTACGCGATGCGCTGGGTCGCCAAGAACGTCGTGGCCGCGGGTCTCGCCTCGCGCTGCGAGGTCCAGGTCGCCTACGCGATCGGCAAGGCCGAGCCGGTGGGCCTGTTCGTGGAGACCTTCGGCACCGCGACGATCGACACCGACAAGATCGAGAAGGCGATCGACGAGGTCTTCGACCTCCGCCCGGCCGCCATCATCCGCGACCTCGACCTGCTGCGCCCGATCTACTCCCTGACGGCGGCGTACGGCCACTTCGGCCGTGAGCTCCCGGAGTTCACCTGGGAGAAGACGGACCGCGTGGAGGCGCTGAAGAAGGCCGCGGGCCTGTAGGTCCGCCCGGTCGCGTACGAGGCCCGGCCCCCCTCCCGGGGGCCGGGCCTCGGGCTTGTCCGGCAACCGGCCCACCGCCATCGAGGACGGCACGGCCGTCTGTCAGTGGGGTCTGGTACCAATGATGCTGTGAGCAGCGAGAACGGGTCGGTGGGCGGGGGCGCGGACGGAGCGCAGCCCGAGCAGCTTGCGCTCATCCGGGAGAGTGTGCGAAACGCCAAGGTGCCGCGCGCCAAGCCGCGGACCTGGCGGGGTGCCGCGCTGGCCAAGGAGTTGCCGGTCGCGCGGGTCCTCGTCGACAAGGGCGTGCTCCACCTCGACCGGTACTTCGACTACGCCGTGCCCGAGGAGCTCGACGCCGAGGCGCAGCCCGGGGTGCGCGTGCGGGTGCGGTTCGGGGCCGGACGCGGGCGGGTCCGGGAAGGGCGGCGTGAGGGCGGCGGGCTGATCGACGGGTTTCTCGTCGAGCGGCGCGCCGAGTCGGACTACTCCGGGCCGCTGGCGGCCCTCGCCCAGGTCGTCTCGCCCGAGCCGGTGCTCGGCGAGGAGCTCCTGGGGCTCGCGCGGGCCGTCGCCGACCGGTACGCGGGCAGCCTCGCCGACGTGCTCCAGCTCGCCGTGCCGCCGCGCAGCGCCCGGGCCGAGCAGCGGCCCTCACCCGAGCCGCTGCCGCCGCCCCCGGCGCCGGAGACCGGGTCCTGGGCGCGCTACGAGCGTGGGGGCGCGTTTCTGGAGTCGCTGGCCTCGGGGGGCGCGCCACGCGCGGTGTGGAACGCCCTGCCCGGACCGGAGTGGAGCGGGGAACTGGCGCGGGCCGTCGCCGCGACCCTGGCCTCGGGGCGGGGGGCGCTCGTCGTCGTGCCGGACGGGCGGGCCGTGGCACGCGTGGACGCCGCGCTGACCTCGGTACTGGGGCAGGGACGGCACGCGGTCCTGACCGCCGACGCCGGGCCCGAGAAGCGGTACCGGGAGTGGCTTGCCGTGCGCCGGGGCGCCGTACGGGCCGTGGTCGGGACGCGGGCCGCCATGTTCGCCCCGGTGCGGGACCTGGGGCTCGTCGCTCTGTGGGACGACGGCGACGACAGCCACAGCGAGCCGCACGCCCCGCAACCGCATGCGCGCGAGGTGTTGCTGCTGCGGGCCGCACAGGACAAGTGCGGCTTCCTCCTGGGGAGTTGGAGCTGCACCGTGGAGGCGGCGCAGCTCGTGGAGAGCGGGTGGGCCCGGCCTCTGGTGGCCTCGCGGGAGCAGGTGCGGGCCGTCGCGCCGCTGGTGCGGACCGTCGGGGACCAGGATCTCGCCCGGGACGAGGCCGCGCGGGCGGCCCGGTTGCCCACGCTCGCCTGGCAGGCCGCCAGGGAGGGGCTGCGGCACGGCCCGGTGCTCGTGCAGGTGCCGCGGCGGGGCTATGTGCCGCGGATGGCCTGCGCCAACTGCCGGGCCCCGGCGCGGTGCCGGCACTGCGCGGGGCCGCTGGAGGGACAGGAGTCCGGGGCGGCGTTGCGCTGCGGGTGGTGCGGGCGCGAGGAGGGGGCCTGGCACTGTCAGGAGTGCGGGGGGTTCCGGCTGCGGGCGCAGGTGGTGGGGGCCCGGCGGACCGCGGAGGAGCTGGGGCGGGCGTTTCCGGCCGTGCCGGTGCGGACCTCGGGGCGTGAGCATGTGCTGGACACCGTGCCGGGTGCGCCGGCACTGGTGGTGAGCACCCCGGGCGCGGAGCCGGTCGCCGAGGGCGGGTACGCGGCGGCGCTGCTGCTGGACGGCTGGGCCATGCTCGGGCGCCCGGACCTGCGGGCCGGGGAGGACGCGCTGCGGCGCTGGATCGCGGCGTCGGCGCTGGTGCGGCCGCAGGAGTCCGGCGGCACCGTGGTGGTCGTCGCCGAGCCCACCTTGCGGCCGGTGCAGGCGTTGGTGCGGTGGGACCCGGTGGGGCACGCGGTGCGGGAGCTCGGGGAGCGGGCCGAGTTGGGCTTCCCGCCGGTGTCGCGGATGGCCGCGGTGTCGGGGACGGGCGAGGCCCTCGCCGCCTTTCTCGCGAGCGTGGAACTGCCGGATGAGGCAGAGGTGTTGGGGCCGGTTCCGTTGCCCGTGACGGCGGTTGGGGGACCCCGGAGGGTGGGCGCACCGCCGGTCGGGGAGCGGTGGGAACGGGTCCTGGTGCGGGTGCCACCGGGGCGGGGGGCCGCGTTGGCGGCCTCGCTCAAGGCCGCGCAGGCCTCTCGGATGGCCCGCGGTGGGGGAAGCGGGGGCGAGGGGGCGGTCTGGGTGCGGATCGATCCGCCCGACATCGGGTGAGGGCGGGGACGCCGGGCCGCGGGGACAGGGGCCCATGAGTGCGGGCCGGCCGTGCAGCACGCGCGGTGCCCGGACATGCGTCTGCCCTCCCGGTCGTGGGGCGGGAGGGCAGAGAGGGAAGAAGGAGGCGGATCAGCCGTTGCGGGGGCCGGGGAAAGCCGTGGGTCTTGCGTCCTCGCGGAGGGTGGGGCTGCCCGCGGTGGGCTGGGTCGGCATGGAGCGGGCCGCGGGAACGGTGGGGACCGACGGCACCGTGGGGATACCGGTGTTGACGCTGACCGTGCGCGTTCCCGACGGTTCCGTGGCGCGCTCGGCGTCGGCGGTCGCCTGGGCCGCGGCGCGGCGGGCGCCGTAACGACGGTGGACCGCCTGCTTGGTGACGCCGAGGGCGGAGCCCACCGCGTCCCACGAGAAGCCGAGCGAGCGGTCGAAGTCGACCGCGGCCGTCACCAGGGTCTCGACGCTGTCCCGCAGTTCCTGTGCGAGACGGACCGTGGGGGCGGGGGCGCGTCCGTAGACGACGAAGCCCGTGGAGGGACCGGAGCGGCGCGGGCGGTAGACGTTGCCCAGCTGGGCGGTCAGTGTGCGCAGTGCGTCCACCTGCCGGCGGACCCGCTCGATGTCCCGCACCAGCAAGTGCAGGCTGGCCCGAGCCTGGGCGTCGTGGGTTGCGTGGTCGGCCATGAACAAGCCTCTCGAACCGGCGTTGAAAAGGATGGGGCCGCGCTCGCGGCCCGTTGTGGTCAACTCTTTCTTGACCAACGCGTCTGCGCTCCGCTGGTCACGCAGTGGGGGCGTACCGGCATATGCGCGCGCCGGGGGTGACGGGCTCACGCCGCGGCCGGGAGCGCTGGCCTCGTCCCGGGCGCCCGCTCCCGCCGTGCGGCGGTTGTGCCGCGCCATAGACTTGTGCGTTGCCCGTCGTCACCCGTCCGAGAGGCCCTGCCCACCCATGAAGCTCGTCTTCGCCGGTACCCCCGAGGTCGCTGTTCCCGCTCTGGACGCTCTCCTCGCCTCCGGGCGGCACGAGGTCGCCGCCGTCGTCACGCGGCCGGACGCGCCGGCCGGACGGGGGCGCAGGTTGGTCGCGAGCCCGGTCGCGGAGCGCGCCGAGGAGGCGGGCATCGAGGTGCTGAAGCCCGGCAGGCCGCGGGACCCGGAGTTCCTGGAGCGGCTGCGCGAGATCGCACCGGACTGCTGCCCCGTCGTCGCCTACGGCGCCCTCCTGCCCCGCGTCGCCCTCGACATCCCCGCGCACGGCTGGGTCAACCTGCACTTCTCGCTGCTGCCGGCCTGGCGTGGGGCCGCACCCGTGCAGCACTCCATCATGGCGGGCGACGAGATCACGGGTGCGTCGACCTTCCTCATCGAGGAGGGGCTGGACTCGGGGCCCGTCTACGGCACCGTCACCGAGGAGATCCGGCACACCGACACCAGCGGCGACCTGCTGACCCGGCTCGCCTTCGCCGGCGCGGGGCTGCTGGCCGCGACCATGGACGGTATCGAGGACGGCACGCTGAAGGCCGTACCGCAGCCGTCCGAGGGCATCACCGTCGCCCCGAAGATCACCGTCGAGGACGCCCGGGTCGACTGGAGCGCGCCCGCGCTGCGGGTGGACCGGGTCGTGCGGGGATGCCACCCGTCGCCCGGCGCCTGGACGACGTTCCGCGGCGAGCGGCTCAAGCTCATCCAGGTCCAGCCGGTTCCCGAGCGTACGGATCTCGCTCCCGGCGCGCTCTCCGTCGGCAAGAACAGCGTCCACGTCGGGACCGGGTCGTACGGCGTGGAGCTGCTGTGGGTGCAGGCGCAGGGCAAGAAGCCGATGAAGGCCGCCGACTGGGCGCGGGGCGTCAGGATCTCGGAGGGCGAGAGCGTCGGCGGCTGACCGGGCCGGCGGAGCGGCCGCGCCCCGGCCCTCGGAGGGTGGCGTGACCCCCGGCGGACGTACTCTTGGGGCGTCAGCAGACCTTGGACCCGGAGCACCTTTTTCGTGAGTGAGCAGCCCCGTCGGGCCGGAAACAAGCCCGGCAAGCCCGGCAAGCCGTACCGCCGGCCCCAGAAGGACCCCGTCCGCATCCTCGCCTTCGAGGCGCTGCGGGCCGTGGACGAGCGGGACGCGTACGCCAACCTCGTCCTGCCGCCGCTGTTGCGGAAGGCGCGGGAGAAGGGCGGGTTCGAGGCGCGGGACGCCGCGCTGGCCACCGAGCTGGTGTACGGGACGCTGCGGCGGCAGGGCACGTACGACGCGATCATCGCCGCGTGTGTCGACCGGCCGCTGCGCGAGGTCGATCCGCCGGTCCTCGACGTGCTGAGCCTCGGCGCGCACCAGCTGCTCGGCACGCGGATCCCGACGCACGCCGCGGTGTCCGCCTCCGTGGAGCTCGCCCGGGTCGTCCTCGGGGACGGACGGGCCAAGTTCGTCAACGCCGTGCTGCGCAAGGTCGCGCAGGACGACCTCGACGGGTGGATCGCGAAGGTCGCTCCGCCCTACGACGACGACCCCGAGGACCATCTCGCCGTCGTGCACTCCCACCCCCGCTGGGTCGTCTCGGCGCTGTGGGACTCCCTCGGCGGCGGGCGGCCCGGCATCGAGCGCCTGCTGGAGGCCGACAACGAGCGGCCCGAGGTGACCCTCGTCGCCCGGCCGGGGCGGGCCACCACCGAGGAACTGCTGCGCGAGGAGTCCGCCGTGGCGGGGCGCTGGTCGCCGTACGCCGTCCGGCTGGCCGAGGGCGGGGAGCCCGGGGCCGTCGACGCCGTACGGGAGGGCCGGGCCGGGGTGCAGGACGAGGGCAGTCAGCTCGTCGCGCTCGCGCTGGCGAACGCGCCCCTCGAAGGCCGGGACGAGAAGTGGCTCGACGGGTGTGCGGGGCCCGGCGGCAAGGCAGCGCTGCTCGCCGCGCTCGCCGCCGAGCGCGGGGCCGTGCTGCTCGCCTCCGAGAAGCAGCCGCACCGGGCCGGGCTCGTCGCCAAGGCGCTCGCCGGGAATCCCGGGCCGTACCAGGTCATCGCCGCTGACGGGACCCGGCCGCCGTGGCAGCCGGGGAGTTTCGACCGGGTGCTGATGGACGTGCCGTGCACGGGGCTCGGGGCGTTGCGGCGGCGGCCGGAGGCGCGGTGGCGGCGCCGGCCGGAGGACCTGGAGGGGTTCGGGCCGTTGCAGCGGGGCCTGTTGAGCACCGCGCTGGACTCCGTCCGGGTGGGCGGGGTGGTGGGCTACGCGACCTGTTCGCCTCATCTCGCGGAGACCCGGGCCGTCGTCGAGGACGTGCTCAAGCAGTGGCCGACCGCTGAACTCGTCGACGCGCGGCCGTTGTTCCCCGGTGTGCCGGAGCTCGGTGAGGGGCCGGACGTCCAGTTGTGGCCGCATGTGCACGGGACCGATGCGATGTACATGGCGGTCCTGCGCAGGACGGGCTGAGCTAGTCGTTCGTCTGCCGCACCGTTTCGGCTGGTCGCGCGGTTCCCCGCACCCCCGGGCCGGCACCGTCCGTCTTGGACAGGCTGTGCGGCCACCAGACCTTCTTGCCCACGTCCAGGAACAGGGCCGTGACCAGGACCGAGCGGACGATGAACGTGTCCAGCAGGACTCCCAGCGCCACCGCGAAGCCGATCTCCGCGAAGGCGACCATCGGGAGGGTGCCGAGGGCGGCGAAGGTGCCGGCCAGGACCAGGCCGGCGGAGGTGATGACCGCGCCGGTCGCGGCCAGGCCGGTGATCACGCCCGGCCGGGTGCCCTGGCGGACCGCCTCCTCGCGGATGCGGGTGGTCAGGAAGATGTTGTAGTCGATGCCGAGGGCGACCAGGAAGACGAAGACGAACAGCGGGAAGTCCGTCGTCTCGCCCGCGTAGTCGAAGACGTGGCGGAAGGCCAGGGCGCTGAGACCCAGGGCTCCCGCGAAGGACAGGATCACCGTCCCGATCAGCAGCAGTGGGGCGACCAGGGCACGCAGCAGGGCGCACAGGATCAGCAGCACCACGACCAGCACCAGCGGGATGATCAGGATGTTGTCGTGCGTGGTCGCTCTGTCCATGTCCAGCAGGGCGGCCGTACCGCCGCCCACCCGGGCGTCGGCGTCGGGCACGGCGTGGACGGCGTCCCGGACCCGTTCCACCGTCTGTTTCGCGGCCTCGCTGTCGGTGGGGGCGGTCATGGTGGCCTCGAACAGCACCTTGCCCTCGTACGAGGGTTTCGTGCCCTGTGGCAGGCCCAGCGACTCGGGCACCACTCCGCGGGTGCCCGCGACCGCTTCGCCCACCTGCCGTGCCTGTGCCTGGTTGCTGACGATGACGAGCGGGTCTCCGCTGCCGGCCGGGAAGTACCTCGCGGACACCTCCTGGCCGACGATCGAGTCCGGTTTCCCGGTGAACGCGTCCGCGTTGCTGATGCCCTCGGCACGCAGCTGGATCAGGCCCAGCGAGCAGACTCCGAGGGCGAGGGCCGTGGCCACCCAGATCATGCGGGGGCGGTGGGCGATACGGCGGCCGGTGCGGGCCCAGATGCCGCTCTCGATGCGGTCGGGGTCGCCGAAGTGCGGGATCGCAGGCCAGAAGATCCAGCGGCCGAAGATCGCCAGCAGGGCAGGGAACAGCGTCATCATCGCCAGCAGGGCGACCGCGACGCCTATCGCGGCGACGGGGCCGAGGCCGCGCGTCGAGTTCATCTCGGCGGCCAGCAGGACCAGCATGCTGAGGATCACGGTCGCGCCGGAGGCGACCACCGCCGGCCCCGCGCGGTGCAGGGCGAGGGCCATCGCCTCGTGGCGGTCCTCGTGGCGGTGCAGTTCCTCCCGGTAGCGGGCGACGAGCAGCAGGGCGTAGTCCGTCCCCGCGCCGAAGACGAGCACCGTGAGGATGCCCGCGCTCTGGCCGTTGACCGTCAGTCCCGCGTGCCGGGCGAGCAGGTAGATGAGGGCCTGCGCGGTGAACAGCGCGGTGATCACCGAGAGCAGCGGGACCAGGAGCAGGGTCGGGCTGCGGAAGGTGATGAGCAGCATGACCACGACGACCGCCATGGCGGACAGCAGCAGCGTCGAGTCGATGCCCTCGAAAGCCTCGGAGAAGTCCGCGGAGGTGCCGCCCGGGCCGGTGATGTGCACGGCGAGCCCGTCGCCGCCCTTGCCGACGACGTCACGGAGGGAGTCGACCGCGGGCGCGATCTCCTGCCAGCCCTTCTCGTCCATGGTGATCGGAACGAGGACCTGGGCCGCGCGCGGGTCGTTCTGCCGGTCGTAGACCGGGCCCCGGGTCTCGGCACCGCGGATGCCGTGCGCCGTGAGTTTCTTGATCTCGGCGACGTCCTCGGCGATCGTGGCCCGTTCCTGCGGCGTGAGGCCGCTCTCGCGCGCGTAGACGACGACCGCGGGGATCTGCTCGGGCCTGAAGTCCTCGGAGATCTGGAGGACCTGGGTCGACTCGGCGGAGCCGGGCAGCCAGGAGGCCGCGTCGTTGTCCTGGGCGTCGGTGAGCTTGGAGGCGAGCGGCGCCGTCAGGAACAGCACCACCAGCCACAGCGCCAGTACCACCCACTTGGCACGTCGTCCGCAGACGAAGTGCGCGATGCCCCGATTCCCGGTCATGGCCACCCCCGGCGCCACCAGTCGAGTCGATCAGCCGCCCAGCATGGCACGCACAGCTCGTTCACAACATCCGATGAACGGCTTAGGTCCGGACCGGCGCGCCCCTTCGGGCCCCGGCATGGGAGGCTTGGGGCATGGCCGCGCAGATCAACCCCAGCATCCTGTCCGCCGACTTCGCCCGCCTCGCGGACGAGGCGAGGGCGGTCGAGGGAGCCGACTGGCTCCACGTCGACGTCATGGACAACCATTTCGTCCCGAACCTCACGCTCGGTGTGCCGGTCGTAGAGTCTCTGGCCCGTGCGACGGACACCCCGCTGGACTGCCATCTGATGATCGAGGCCCCCGATCGCTGGGCGCCCCAGTACGTAGAGGCGGGGGCCTCCTCCGTCACCTTCCACGTGGAGGCGGCCGCCGCTCCGGTCCGGCTCGCCCGGGAGATCCGGGCCAAGGGCGCCCGTGCCTCCATGGCGCTGAAGCCCGCGACGCCCATCGAGCCGTACGAGGACCTGCTCCCCGAGCTCGACATGCTGCTGATCATGACCGTCGAGCCCGGCTTCGGGGGACAGGCGTTCCTCGACATCATGCTCCCGAAGATTCGCCGGACCCGCGAGTTGATCAGCAAGCACGGCCTCGAGCTGTGGCTCCAGGTCGACGGCGGGGTCTCGGCGTCCACCATCGAGCGCTGCGCGGACGCGGGCGCCGATGTCTTCGTCGCCGGGTCCGCGGTCTACGGGGCGTCCGACCCGGCGGAAGCGGTACGTGCATTGCGCAACCAAGCGGAGGGGGCGACCGCGAAGGCCTCGTGGGCGTGCGACCACTGAGCGTCAGGAACGTGAACGGCTCCGATCAGGGCTGATCAAGTGCGCCGGATCTGCAAGGATGAACGGCGAATCCAGAGTGTGAACAGCAGTGAGGAGAACGCCGTGTCGGGTATGTCGGCGGGCCGGTCAGCCATGCGGATGGGACCCGCTGAGCTGGTGCAGGCGGCGGCCATGGCCCGCCGCTTCTACCTGGAGGGCAAGTCCAAGATCCAGATCGCGGAGGAGTTCGGCGTCAGCCGCTTCAAGGTGGCCCGGGTCCTGGAGACCGCCCTGGAACGGGATCTCGTACGCATCGAGATCCGTGTGCCGGCCGAGCTGGACGCCGAGCGCTCCGACGCGCTGCGCGCCCGCTACGGCCTCAGGCACGCCGTGGTCGTCGAGTCGCCGGCCGAGGCCCAGGACTCGCCCGACCCCGAGAACCTCGGAGAAGTGGCCGCCGACCTGCTCGGCGAACTGGTCGAGGAGGGCGACATCCTGGGCCTGGCCTGGGGCCGCTCCACCATCCACATGGCGGCCGCGCTCGACCGGCTCCCGCCGTGCACGGTGGTGCAGTTGACGGGCGTGTACGACGCCGGGACCGCCGAGCGCGGCTCGGTGGAGGCGGTACGGCGGGCCGCCCAGGTGTCCGGCGGGGACGCCCACCCCATCTACGCGCCGATGCTGCTGCCGGACGCGGCCACCGCGGCCGCGCTGCGCAACCAGACCGGGATCGCCCGGGCCTTCGAGTACTTCGACAAGGTCACGGTCGCCTGTGTCTCCATCGGCTCCTGGGAGCCGGGCATCTCGACGGTGCACGACATGCTCAGCGACGAGGAGCGGGCCCACTACGCCTCGCTCGGCGTCGCCGCCGAGATGTCCGCGCACCTCTTCGACGCCGAGGGCCGCAGGGTCGGCCGGGACCTGGGCGAGCGGTGCATCACCGTCAAGACCGAGCAGCTCCGCCGGATCCCCGAGGTCGTCGCGATCGCGGGCGGTCAGCGGAAGGGGGCCGCGATCGACGCGGTGCTGCGGTCCGGGCTCGTCACCAGCCTGGTGACGGACACCTCCGCCGCGGACTACCTGATGACGGCGGGGACACCGCCGAAGCCCGCGCTGAACAGGGCGGACCCGGACGGGGCCTGACGGGACGTCGTACGGGACGTGCCGTGGCAGCATCGAGCGCATGCTGCTGCGGTTCGTCTCCCGGGTCCTGCTCTGCGTCCTCGTGCTGGCCGGCTGCTCGTCCGGACACGACCCGGCGCCCGGCGGCGACATGGCCACCGTCCAGGAGGCCCGGCTCCCGGCCGAGGCCCGGCGGACCCTCGAACTCATCGACCGGGGCGGCCCGTTCCCGTACGCGAGGGACGGCGCCGTCTTCGGGAACGTCGAGCGGCTGCTGCCCGCGCACCGGCGCGGCTACTACCACGAGTACACCGTCCCCACCCCGGGCTCACGCGACCGCGGCGCCCGGCGGATCGTCACCGGGCAGGACGGCGAGGTCTACTACACCGATGATCACTACGACTCGTTCAGGGCGGTACTGAGATGACGGCACGCGTGATCACGCTGGACCTCGACGGGGTCACGGACAAGGCCGGCCTGATGGACCGGTGCGTCCGGGACCTGCGGCTGCCGGACTGGTTCGGCCGCAACTGGGACGCGCTGGCCGACGTCCTCTCCGACCCGGGCCTGTGGTCCGCGGACGGAGCCGGTGCCGGTGCCGGTTCCGGTTCCGGCTTCGGCGAGGAGACCGTCGTGGTCGTACGGCACTGGGAGGGGTACGCAGAGGCACGGCCGGACGAGTGGGCGACCGCGCGCGAGGTGTTCGCTCAGGCGTCCGCGCTCACCGTGGCCCTCGCCCTTGGAGCTTCGTCCTAGGAGCCCCTCCGCCGGTCTGGACGTTCCGCCCGTGGGTGGCGTCCGGTACGGCGTGGGAGAATGAAGTACGTGCTCTTTCCCCCTGGCTGACCTGTCCGGGGGCCACCTCTGATCGACTGGGATGTGCAGCACGTGCGTTTCCTCAACGACATCCAGCCCCCCTACGACCTGACGTACGACGACGTCTTCATGGTCCCGAGCCGCAGCGCCGTCGGCTCGCGGCAGGGGGTGGACCTCAGCTCCCCGGACGGCACGGGCACCACGATCCCGCTGGTCGTCGCCAACATGACCGCCATCGCCGGGCGCCGCATGGCTGAGACCGTGGCCCGGCGCGGGGGCCTCGTGGTCATCCCGCAGGACATCCCGATCGAGGTCGTCACCGAGGTCGTCTCCTGGGTGAAGAGCCGCCACCACGTCCTGGACACCCCGATCGTGCTGGCCCCCCACCAGACCGTCGCGGACGCGCTCGCCCTGCTGCCCAAGCGCGCGCACAACGCCGGGGTGGTCGTCGACGAGGGCGGGCGGCCCGTGGGTGTCGTCACCGACCAGGACCTGTCCGGGGTGGACCGCTTCACGCAGCTCGCCGAAGTCATGTCGCGCGACCTGCTGCTGCTCGACGCCGACATCGACCCGCGGGAGGCCTTCAACCGCCTCGACGCGGCCAACCGGCGCTACGCCCCCGCCGTGGACCGGGACGGCCGCCTCGCCGGCATCCTGACCCGCAAGGGCGCCCTGCGCGCCACGCTGTACACGCCCGCCGTCGACGCGCAGGGCAGGCTGCGCATCGCCGCCGCCGTGGGCATCAACGGCGACTTCGCGGAGAAGGCCAAGCAACTGCTCGACGCGGGCGTCGACACGCTCGTCATCGACACCGCGCACGGCCACCAGGAGTCGATGATCACCGCGATCAGGACGGTCCGGGCGCTCGACCCGCAGGTCCCGATCGTCGCGGGCAACATCGTGGCCGCCGAGGGTGTACGGGATCTGGTCGAGGCCGGCGCGGACATCATCAAGGTCGGGGTGGGCCCCGGCGCGATGTGCACGACCCGCATGATGACCGGAGTCGGCCGGCCGCAGTTCTCGGCGGTGCTGGAGTGCGCGGCCGAGGCGAGGAAGTACGGCAAGCACGTCTGGGCGGACGGGGGTGTCCGGCACCCGCGTGACGTCGCCATGGCGCTGGCCGCCGGCGCGTCCAACGTGATGATCGGGTCCTGGTTCGCGGGCACCTACGAGTCGCCGGGCGACCTCCAGCAGGACGCGAGCGGACGGCTCTACAAGGAGTCCTTCGGCATGGCGTCCGCACGGGCGGTGCGCAACCGCACGTCGGACGAGTCGGCGTACGACCGGGCCCGCAAGGCGCTGTTCGAGGAGGGCATCTCGACCTCCCGGATGTTCCTCGACCCGGCCCGCCCGGGCGTCGAGGACCTGATCGACTCGATCATCGCGGGCGTCCGCTCCTCCTGCACCTACGCCGGCGCGGGCTCCCTGGAGGAGTTCGCCGAGAAGGCGGTCGTGGGCATCCAGAGCGCGGCCGGTTACGCCGAGGGCAAGCCGCTGCACGCCAGCTGGAGCTAGTTCTGCGGTGTGCGGCCCCCGTCGGGAGGCGGGGGCCGTACACGTTTTCCCGACCGTTGCCGACCCGGTGCGGGCGGGTACGGGGCCACGGGCGCTCCCGGCCGCCGGGGCCTCCTGGTCGCAGATCGGGGCCGCGCTCGGCACCAGCGCGCAGGCCGCGGGGGAGGCGCACACGCCCGGGATCGACGGCCTGGCCGCGGCCCACGGCAAGCCCGGTCGGACGGGGTTCGACGAGGCCGACGCGGCTGAGGCGCGAGCCGTCGCGGGGGAGCCGGAGGACCGCTGAGGCGGGTGAAAGGGCACCGGAGGCGGGTGCGCGCAACGAACCCCCGCCCAGCCGCGCGGAACGCAACGATCTTGCGAGTGCGTGCAAGGTTGCTGCATTACGACTGTGACGTCCGGGCTCGTAGGGTGCTTCGCTGTACTCACCTGCAGCGACGAAGGAGTCAGCGCGTGCTCGACCAAGGCGCACCCCCACGACAGCGCACACCACAGGCGGCGGGGGTCGGCGCGCGCCTCCTGCGGCGCAAGCCGGTGGAACGGCTGGTGGCGGAGGGCGGCCAGGGCGAGGGAGGGGCCCTGAGGCGCTCCCTCGGGCTGTGGCAGCTGACGATGATCAGCATCGGCGCCACCCTCGGCACCGGCATCTTCGTGGTGCTCGGTGAGGCGGTGCCGAAGGCGGGTCCCGCCGTGACCCTCTCCTTCGTGATCGCCGGCCTCACCGCTCTCTTCTCGGCCCTGTCCTACGCCGAGCTGGCCGGCACCATCCCGGTCTCCGGGTCCTCGTACTCGTACGCGTACGCAACCATGGGCGAACTGATCGCCTGGATCTGCGGCTGGTGCCTGGTCCTGGAGTACGGCGTCTCGGTCGCCGCCGTGGCCGTCGGCTGGGGCGAGTACCTGAACGAACTGCTCGACGGCACCATCGGCGTCACCATCCCGGACGCGCTGTCCGCCCCGCCCGGCGACGGCGGCGTCTTCAACCTCCCTGCGCTGATCGTCGTCCTGCTCGCCATGGCCTTCCTGCTGGGCGGTGCCCGCGAGTCGGCCCGCGCCAACACCGTCATGGTGGTCGTGAAGATCGCCGCGCTGGTGCTGTTCTGCGCGATCGGCGTCCAGGGCTTCCGCTCCGGGAACTACGAGCACTTCATGCCGCTCGGCATGGCGGGCGTGAGTGCGGCCGGTGCCACGCTGTTCTTCTCCTACATCGGCTTCGACGCCGCCTCCACGGCCGGTGAGGAGGCGAAGAACGCCCAGCGCGACCTGCCGCGCGCCATCATGCTCTCGCTGGTCATCGTGACCGCGTTGTACGTCCTGGTCGCGGCCGTGGCGGTCGGCGCCAGGCCCTGGCAGCACTTCAACGACTCGGAGGCCGCGCTGGCCCAGATCATGCGCGAGGTGACCGGGCAGAGCTTCTGGGGCACCCTGCTGGCGTTCTGCGCGGTCATCGCCATCGCGAGCGTCGTCCTGACCGTGCTCTACGGCCAGACCCGCATCCTCTTCGCGATGGCCCGGGACGGACTGGTGCCGAAGGTGTTCGGCCGCGTCCACCCGAGGACCGGCACGCCCCGGGCCAACACGGTGATCGTCTCCCTCTTCTGCGGTGTCCTGGCGGCGGCCATCCCGCTCGGTCAGCTCGCCGACGCCACCAGCATCGGCACGCTCTTCGCCTTCGCGCTGGTCAACATCGCCGTCGTGGTGCTGCGCCGGACCCGCCCGGACATGCCCCGCACCTTCCGGGTCCCGCTCTCGCCGGTCTTCCCGGCGCTGGGTTTCGCCTTCTGCGTGTGGATGATGGGCAGCCTGTCCACCGTCACCTGGGTGGTCTTCGGGGTCTGGATGGCCGTCGGGCTCGTGTTCTACTTCGTGTACGGCCATCGCCGTTCCCGACTCGCAACACCCGAAAGCTGATCCACCCACCGTGCTGAACGATCTCGACGAACGCATCGTGCACGCCCTCGCCGAGGACGCCCGCCGCTCCTACGCGGACATCGGGCAGATCGTCGGCCTGTCCGCGCCCGCCGTGAAACGGCGCGTGGACCGGCTGCGTGCCACCGGGGCCATCACCGGATTCACCGTACGCGTGGACCCGGCGGCCCTCGGCTGGGAGACCGAGGGGTTCGTCGAGATCTACTGCCGGCGCAACACCTCCCCGGAGACCATCCAGCGGGGTCTGGAGCGCTACCAGGAGGTCGTGGCCGCCTCCACCGTCACCGGCGAGGCGGACGCGGTCGTCCAGGTCTTCGCCTCCGACATGCGGCACTTCGAGCGGGTACTGGAGCGGATCGCCGGGGAGCCGTTCGTGGAACGCACCAAGTCGGTGCTGGTCCTGTCCCCGCTGCTCAGGCGCTTCTCGTCGGGTTCGCCCACCTGAGCCGCTCGGCGCGGCATCGGACCGAGGCCACCAGCCGCCCGGTGAGCAGGGCGTGCGCGCCGGAGGAGATGACCAGCAGCCGGTAGAGGGCACCGCCGGGTCCGGGGAACCGGGCCCGGCTCTCGGCCCGCAGCCGCGCGCGGCCGCCGTCGGCCTGCTCGATCCGGAAGACCAGGGCGTACGTCGAGAAGTGGTGGCGGCCGACGAGGACCAGCTGGCGTCCCGGGACCGCGTCGGCCACCCGGAACCCGGGAAGGACCGAACCCTCGGCGAGGGGCCGCGGCCCGGACGCCGTACGGTCGGCCACGCCCACCAGACGGGCGTAGCGGGCGGAGCGCGGGCGGCCGAAGGACTGCTCCAGGGTCTCGCCGAGCGCCTGCCAGACATCGTCGGCCCGGGCCGCGGCCAGCGTCACGTGCTCGTCGATCCGGGGGAGTGCGGCGATGTTCACGGAGACCTCCGTCATGGGCGGTGGTGCGACTGTACGCGTGCGGGGGAACGCCTGTGCCGTCGTCCCCGGCGCGGGACAGCCCTGCGGCCCGGCCGGGCGGGCCTACTCCGCGGTCTTGCGCGCCAGCGCGTTGTTGCCGATCGAGTTGTGCACGCTGAAGCTCACCGCGTCAGAACGGTAGCGGTCGTCCGACCACTCCACCGGCCGCCCCTCACGGGTCGTGGTCACCCGCCGGACCCGCAGGAGCGGACTGGTCCGGCGCACGCCCAGCAGCTCCGCGTCGCGCGCACCGGCCGCCACCGCGTCGATGACGTGCTCCCCGTAGGCGAACACCAACCCCGTGTCGTCGTACAGGCGTTGTGTGACCGAGGGGCAGTCGGGCTCGACGGCCTCGACGGTCGGGGAGATCCAGTCGGCGTACACCGTCCGCTCCAGCAACACCGGTTCGCCGTCCAGACCGCGCACCCGCAGGACGTGCAACACCGGTGTTCCTGCGGTCAGTTGGAGGCGTACCGAGTCCTCCTGGGAGGCGGGCCGGTACTCCTGTGCCACCACTCGGCCGGTCGCCTCCCGGCCCATCGCCCGCGCCCACTGCGCGAAACTCCTCAGCTCCGCGAAGCTCTGGCTGCGGCGGCTGGCCAGCACCACCCGCCGGGCGCCCTGCCGGGAGCCGATGAGCCCCTCGGAGGTGAGCGCCGCCACCGCCTGGCGGACCGTCCCGCGGGAGACGCCGTAGTGCGCCGCGAGCTCCGTCTCGGCGGGCAGCAGACTGCCGACGGTGTACTCCTCGCGGTCGATCGCCCGGCGCAGTGCGTCGGCGATCTGCTCGTGTCGCGCCCCCATGCTTCCCCTCTGAGTCGAATGCTGTGCACAGCGTGACCAGCGTAGTCGACCTCCTGTGTCGACGGGAGAAGCCCTGATTGTGCGGGAATTCAGCGGCCGACGTTTCGCCAGAGTTTACGGACAGGACACCAGCGGCAGCCTTACTGAGGCCAACTTGTTCAGACAAGTTCTCTCCCTTTTGACTCCCGTATGGCTCCGCACCCTCGCGCGTCCCCTGGAGAAGCCGTGACCGTGTCCCTGCCGAGAACCGCCGCCCTCGGTGTTCTCGCCACCCTCGCCGCCCTCGCCCTGAGCGCCTGTGGTGCCGCCCCCGACACCGCGTCGACCACCGCCGACGGCAAGAGTGCCGCCACCGCCACCTTCGCCGCGGACTTCGGCGGCATGGACAAGCTGGTCGCCGCGGCGAAGAAGGAGGGCACGCTCAACGCCATCGCACTGCCCCGCGACTGGGCCAACTACGGAGCCCTGATCGACGGCTTCCAGAAGAAGTACGGCATCAAGATCTCCGTCGAGAACCCCGACGGCTCCAGCCAGGACGAGATCAACGCCGTGACGTCCAGGAAGGGCCAGGACCGCGCCCCGGACGTCCTCGACCTCGGCAGCTCCTTCGCGCTGAGCGCCGCCCAGCAGGGCCTGCTCGCGCCGTACAAGGTCCAGTCGTACGACGACATCCCCACCGGCCAGAAGGACCCGCAGGCCCGCTGGTACAACGACTACGGCGGCTACATCTCCATCGGCTGCGACGCCAAGCGGGTCAAGACCTGCCCCACCACCTTCGCCGACCTGCTCAAGCCCCAGTACAAGGGCCAGGTCGCCCTCAACGGCAATCCCACCAAGTCCGGCTCGGCCTTCGGCGGGGTCTACGCGGCCGCGCTCGCGAGCGGCGGCTCCTTCGACGACATCCAGCCCGGCCTGGACTTCTTCGCCAAGCTGAAGAAGAACGGCAACTACACGCCCGTCGAGTCGACCCCGGCCACCGTCGAGAAGGGCGAGACGCCGATCAGCATCGACTGGGACTACCTCAACGCCGGGTACGCCGACGAGTTCAAGTCCAAGGGCGTCGACTGGAAGGTTACGGTCCCGAGCGACGGCCAGTTCTCGCAGTACTACTCCCAGGCCGTCAACAAGGCCGCCCCGCACCCGGCGGCCGCCCGCCTGTGGCAGGAGTACCTCTACAGCGCCGAGGGCCAGAACCTCTGGCTCAAGGGATACGCCCGCCCGGCCCTGATGACCGCCATGGAGAAGGCCGGCACCCTCGACAAGGCCGCCGCGGCCAAGCTGCCCGAGGTCACCGGAACCCCGGAGTTCCCGACCGAGGCCCAGCAGGACAAGGCCAAGACGGTCCTCGGTGAGGGCTGGGCGAAGGCCGTCTCCGGATGACGGCCACCGCCGTACGGGTGGACACGGCGCCCGCCGCTCAGGTGAGGCGGCGGCGCCGGTCCCTCGGCTGGGTCGCGGTGGTCCCGCTGCTCGCGTTCGTCGCGGTCGCCTTCGGGCTGCCCGCGGCCGCCATGCTCGACGGCGCGTTCACCGCCAAGGACCCCGCCACCGGGGCGACTTCGTACACCCTCGGCAATCTGACGACCTCCCTCAAGGGCGCCTACCTCACCGCACTGCTCGGCAGCGTGAAGCTGTCGGCCGTGTCCGCCGCCCTCGGCACCCTGGTCGGACTGCCCCTCGCCCAGGCCGTGGTGACCTCCCGATTCCGCGCCCTGCGTGAGGCCGTGCTCACCGCGTCCGGGGTCCTCGCCAACTTCGGCGGTGTCCCGCTGGCCTTCGCCTTCGTCGCCACGCTCGGCAACGCCGGTGTGCTGACCCGGCGCTTCGGCCTCACCGACCAGGGCTGGGACCTCTACAGCTTCTGGGGCCTGGTCATCGTCTACCTGTACTTCCTCATCCCGCTCATGGTCCTCACCGTCACCCCCGCCCTGGAGGGGCTGCGCGTCCAGTGGCGCGAGGCCGCGCAGAACAACGGGGCCACGGGCGCGCAGTACTGGCGGTTCGTCGCCCTGCCCGTCCTGCTGCCCACACTCCTCGGCGGATTCGTGCTGCTCTTCGGCAGCGCCTTCGCCGCCTATGCCACCGCCGCCGCGATGGTGGGCAGTTCGATCCCGCTGGTCACCCTCCAGATCGCCGACGCGATCTCCGGCAACGTGCTCGTCGGCCAGGAGAACGTGGCGCTCGCCCTCAGCCTCGACATGGTCCTGGTCGCCGGTCTGGTCATGGCCGTGTACCTGCCCCTTCAGCGAAGGAGCGCCCGATGGCTCGCCTGAACCTGTGGCGGTGGGGCGTCCTCGGCCTCGCCGGACTGTACTTCCTGGTGCCGCTGGCCGCGTCCGTCGTCTTCACCGTCGACGTGCCCGGCCAGGGTGTCACCTTCGACGCCTACACGCAGATCTTCTCCACCGACGGCTTCGTCGCCAGCCTGCTGCTCTCGCTGGAACTGGCCCTCGCCACCATCGCCGTCGTGCTGCTGCTGATGGTGCCCGCCATGGTCGCGTTGCGGCTCGGGGCACCGCGGCTCAGGCCGGTCGTCGAAGTGGTGTGCTCGCTGCCGCTCGTCGTCCCGCCGATCGCGTTCGTCGCCGGCATCGGCACGGTCCTCAAATGGGGCCCCGACCACCTCTCCCGGACCCCGCTGTTCCAGACCTTCGTGGCGATCCAGAACCCCGACTTCCCGTTCGTCCTGGTGCTGGCCTACGTCGTGATGGCGCTGCCCTTCGTGTACCGGGCCCTGGACGCCGGCCTCCGGGCCGTCGACGTCCGCACCCTCGTCGAGGCCGCCCGCAGCTGCGGTGCCGGCTGGCCGCAGGCTCTGGTCCGGGCCGTCCTGCCCAACCTGCGCGGCGCCCTGCTCAACGCCTCCTTCCTCACCCTGGCCCTGGTGCTCGGCGAGTTCACCGTGGCCCAGCTGCTGGGCTTCCAGCCCTTCGCGGTGTGGATCGTCAACGTCAGCGGTTCGCAGGCCCAGTTGTCCGTCGCCGTGTCCGTGCTCAGTCTGCTCGTGACGTGGGTGCTGCTCCTCGCCCTGGCCGGCTTCGGCGGCCGTACCCGTCCTACCTCCCGGGGATGACTCATGTCTGAATCAGCTGCAACCGTCGAATTCCGGGGCCTGAGGCGGGAGTTCGGGCCGACCGTGGCCCTCGACGGACTGGACCTGGCCGCCCGGCCGGGTGAACTGCTCGCCCTGCTCGGCCCGTCCGGCTGCGGCAAGACCACCGCCCTCAGGATGCTCGCCGGTTTCGAGCACCCCGACTCCGGCGAGGTGCTGGTGGACGGCGAGGACGTGACCAGGGTGCCGGCCCACCGCCGGGACGCCGGGATGGTCTTCCAGTCGTACAGCCTCTTCCCGCACCTCGACGCACTCGACAACGTGGCCTTCGGACTGCGCATGCGCAAGGTCCGCACGGCCGAACGGCGGTCCCGGGCAGCCGAGTTGCTGGACCTCGTCGGACTCGCCGACAAGGGCGGCCGGTTCCCGCACCAGCTCTCCGGCGGCCAGCAGCAGCGGGTCGCGCTGGCCCGCGCGCTCGCCCTGCGCCCGCGTGTCCTGCTCCTCGACGAGCCGCTGTCGGCGCTGGACGCCAAGGTGCGGCTCAGCCTGCGCGAGGAGATCCGGCGGCTCCAGCAGGAACTGGGCATCACCACCCTGTTCGTCACCCACGACCAGGAGGAGGCCCTGTCCATGGCGGACCGGGTCGCCGTGATGCACGCCGGCAAGCTCGAACAGTGCGCGCCGCCCGGCGAGTTGTACGCCCGCCCCGCCACCGCCTTCGTCGCCGAGTTCGTGGGCACGATGAGCAGGATCCCCGGCCGGCTCGTCCAGGACACCGTCGACGTGCTCGGACAGCGGCTGCCGGTCGACGGCCCGGTGCCGTCCGCCGGCGAGGTCGACGTGCTGGTGCGGCCCGAGGCCGTGCGGGTACGGGCCGCCTCCGACGGGAAGTCCCGCGTGGTCGCCACGTCCTTCCTGGGCGCGGCCGTCCGCGTCACCGTCCGGCTCGCCGACGGCACCGAGGCCAAGGCCGACCTGCCCGCGCACGAGGCCGCCGAGCTCACCGCCGGCGCCGCCGTGAGCGTGTCGCTGCCCGAGCGGCCGGTGCTGGTGGCGGAACGCATCCGCTGACCGTCGTACGACCGCTGATTCCCCCCACACGAAAGAGATCACCGTGACTCGACTCCCGCTCCAGGCCGTCCTGTTCGACATGGACGGCACGCTCGTCGACACCGAGCGGCTCTGGTGGGAGGCGGTGGAGGAGGTCGCCGGACGGCCCTTGACCGACGCGGACCGGCCGGACGTGCTGGGCCGCCCGGTCGAGCACACGGCCGCCTGGCTGTCCGCGGCCACGGGCGCCCCGGCCGCCGCACTCGCCGAGACCCTGCACCACGAGTTCGCGGACCGTGTCCGCACCGGGGTCGTGCCCCGCCCCGGAGCGCTCGACCTGCTCGACGCGCTGGCGAGGGAACGGATCCCCACCGCCCTGGTCACCGCGTCCCCCCGCTCGGTCGCCGACACCGTCCTCGACGTCCTCGGCGCCAGCCGGTTCGCTGTCTCCGTCACCGCCGACGACACCGAGCACACCAAGCCGGCCCCCGACCCCTACCTCGCCGCCTGCCGCGCCCTCGGCGTGCCGCCCTCGGGCTGTGTGGCCGTGGAGGACACGGAGACCGGCGTCCGCTCCGCCGAGGCGGCCGGCTGCGCGGTCCTCGCCGTGCCCTCCCTGGCCCCCATCGGGGCGGCCCCGGGGCGCACGGTCCTCACCGGCCTGGAGGGCGTCACCACGACCCGGCTGCGCGCCCTGCTGCCGTACCGGCTCCGGGTGATGACCTGGAACCTCTGGTACGGCGGCACCAAGGTCCACGACCACCGGGCCAAGCAGCTCAAGGTCATCGCCGAGACCGACGTGGACGTGGTCGGGCTCCAGGAGACGTACGGCACCGCCGCCGGGGAGCTCGCCGAGGCGCTCGGCTGGCACCACCACAGCTGCGGACCGAACCTGGGCGTCATCAGCCGCTTCCCGATCACCGCCGCGCTGGGCGACCCGGACGCCGGGTTCTACGGGGCCGCCGGCGCGCGGATCGCCGTGGGGGACCGGGAGGTCGATGTCTGGACGGCACATCTGGACTCGGCGCACTACGGGCCCTACGCGACGGAGCCGCTCGCCCACGAGGAGGTGCGGCTCGCACAGCTGCGGGACACCCTGCACCGGATCGGGGACGCGGCACCCGTCGTCCTCGTCGGGGACTTCAACTGCCCCTCGCACCTGGACCGGCCGGACACCGAGTGGCCGGTGACGAAGGCGGCCGAGGAGGCGGGCTTCGCCGACTCCTACCGGGAGGCCCACCCGGACCCCGTGCGGGACCCCGGGCACACCTGGTCGCCGGTGCACGGCCACCCGGAGCCCCAGGACCGGATCGACTTCGTGCTCCACTGCGGCCTGCGGGTTCTCGACTCGCGGACCTGCGTCACCGGCACGCACCGGACCTGGCCGGATGTCGAGGACAACGACTGGCCGTCCGACCACGCCGCGGTGATCACCACATTCTCGCTGGGCACCGGGCCCGGGACTGTCTAACATCGGTGCCATGACCTGGCGACATTGATCCACCAGCCGTGCCTCCCGAGGGCCGCCTCGGACGCCGTGCCCACGACGTCCGAACCGCCCTTCCGGGAAGGCCTCATGTCACTCTCACCCGCACGTGTGCCCACCACCGGCGTCCGCCGACTGACGTCCACGCTGTACGGCTACGCGTTCCTCGACGACCTCGTCCTGCTCTACCCGGTGTACGCGCTGCTGTTCGCCGACACCGGCCTGCCGCTGTGGCAGATCTCCTCGCTGTTCGCCCTGTGGTCCCTCACCGCCGTGGTGCTGGAGGTGCCCTCCGGCGCCTGGGCCGACACCGTCTCGCGGCGCCGCCTGCTGTGGCTCGGCCCACTGCTCACCGCGGCCGGCTTCGCGCTGTGGGTGACCGTGCCGTCGTACAGCGCCTTCGCGCTGGGCTTCGTCCTGTGGGGAGCCGGCGGCGCGCTCGGCTCCGGCTCGCTGGAGGCCCTCGTCTACGACGAACTGGAGCGGCTCGGCGCGGCCGAGCGGTACGCGCGCGTGATGGGGCGGACCCGGGCGGTCCGGCTGCTGGCCACGGTCGCCGCGATGGGCCTGGCCGGACCGGTCCTCGCGCTCGGCGGCTACGGGGCCGTGGGCGCCGCGAGCGTCCTGGCCTGTCTGCTGGCCGCGGTGACGGCGACCCGGCTCCCGGAGCACCGGGTGCCGGCGGAGAAGGGGAGCACCAGCTGGCCGGCGACCCTGCGGGCCGGGGTCGCCGAGGCCCGCGGGGACCGCGGGGTCCAGGGTGCCCTGCTGCTCGTGCCCGCCGCCGCCGCGGTGTGGGGCGCCCTCGACGAGTACGTCTCGCTGCTGATCCGCGACCTCGGCGTGGCCGACGCGACCGTGCCCTACCTGGTCCTGCTGGTCTGGGCGACCGTGACCGTCGGCAGCCTGCTCACGGGGCCCGCCGAGCGCCTCGGCACCCGGGGCCTGGCCGCACTGATCGCGGGCGCGGCCCTAGCGATGGCCGTCGGCGCCGGGGTCCGCACCCCGGCCGGCATCGCCCTGGTGGGCCTCGCCTTCGCCGGCTTCCAGCTGGCCGAGGTGCTCGCCGACGTCCGCCTCCAGCACCGCATCGACGACGCCCGCCGGGCCACCCTGACCTCGGTGGCGAGTCTGGGCACCGAACTGGTCACGGTCGCCGTGTTCGGGCTGTACAGCCTGCTCGGCGCGTCCCTGCCGCACAGCACGGTGTTCGTGATCCTCTCCGGGCCGTACCTGGTGACGGCACTGGTGCTGTCCCGGGGCGGCCGGCGCCGACGCGACACATCACCGGAGGGCCGTCCTTGCGACGCGTCACCGGAGATCCGCCCCCGCGACGCGTCGCCGAAGGACCGTCCGCGCAACGAATCGCCGCAGGAGCGCCCTCGCACGCAATGAACCGCTCACGAGCGCGCAACGGCTCCTCCTTGTCCGCCCTGGTGAGACGCCCGTACCGTCTACGTGGCCCTTCCCTGTGGCCCCCACATCCACCTTCCGCCCGGTGAGGATCACGCATGCGCACCGCCCTGCTCCAGAGCTCCGGCCGCCCCGGCTCCGTCGAGGGGAACCTCAAGGTCCTCGACGAGGCCGCGGGCCGGGCCGCCGCCACGGGCGCCGCACTGCTGGCCGCACCCGAGATGTTCCTGACCGGGTACGCGATCGGCGACGACATCGCCCGCCTGGCAGAAGCGGCCGACGGCGAGTCGGCGGACGCGGTCGCGGAGATCGCCGGGCGGCACGGGATCGCGATCGCGTACGGGTATCCCGAGCGCCGGGCCGGCACGGTCTTCAACTCCGCCCAGCTGATCTCCGCCGACGGCACCCGGCTCGCCAACTACCGCAAGACCCACCTGTTCGGCTGCTTCGAGCGCGACCACTTCGAGCCGGGCGAACAGCCGGTGGTCCAGGCCGAGTTGGGCGGCCTCACGGTCGGCCTCATGATCTGCTACGACGTCGAGTTCCCGGAGAACGTCCGCGCCCACGCCCTCGCCGGCACCGACCTCCTGATCGTGCCGACGGCCCAGATGCACCCGTTCCAGTTCGTCGCCGAGTCCCTGGTGCCGGTGCGGGCCTGGGAGAACCAGATGTACGTCGCCTACGTCAACCGGGTCGGCCGGGAAGGGGAGTTCGAGTTCGTCGGGCTCTCCACGCTGGCCGGCCCCGACGGGGTGGCCCGGGCCCGTGCCGGGCGCGCTGAGGAGCTGGTGTTCGCCGACGCGGACCCCGCCCTCCTCACCGCCTCCCGCGCGGCGAACCCGTACCTCGCCGACCGCCGGCCCGGCCTCTACGCGTCCCTCGTCTGAACCCCCCTTTGTGCCAAGGAGTCCGTACCCCATGACGTCCACCGTGCCCAACGCCGTCGAGCACGCAGACGAGCAGCAGCCGCCGATCACCATGTTCGGACCGGACTTCCCCTACGCCTACGACGACTTCCTCGCCCACCCGGCGGGCCTCGGCCAGATACCGGCGACCGAGCACGGCAGCGAGGTCGCCGTGATCGGCGGCGGTCTCTCCGGGATCGTGGCCGCGTACGAGCTGATGAAGATGGGCCTCAAGCCGGTCGTGTACGAGGCCGACCGGATCGGCGGACGGCTCAGGACCGTGGGGTTCGAGGGCTGCGACCCCACGCTGACCGCGGAGATGGGTGCGATGCGCTTCCCGCCCTCCTCCACCGCCCTCCAGCACTACATCGACCTCGTCGGTCTGGAGACGCGCCCCTTCCCCAACCCCCTCGCGGAGGCCACCCCTTCGACGGTCGTCGACCTCAAGGGCGAGTCCCACTACGCCGAGACCGTCGACGACCTCCCGCAGGTCTACCGCGATGTCGCCGCCGCCTGGAACAAGTGCCTCGAAGAGGGCGCCGACTTCTCCGACATGAACCGCGCGATGCGTGAGCGGGACGTGCCGCGCATCCGCGAGATCTGGGCGCGGCTGGTCGAGAAGCTCGACAACCAGACCTTCTACGGCTTCCTCTGCGACTCCGAGGCCTTCAAGTCCTTCCGGCACCGGGAGATCTTCGGCCAGGTCGGCTTCGGCACCGGCGGCTGGGACACCGACTTCCCCAACTCCATCCTGGAGATCCTGCGGGTCGTCTACACCGAGGCGGACGACCACCACCGCGGGATCGTCGGCGGCTCGCAGCAGCTGCCGCTCAGGCTGTGGGAGCGCACGCCGGAGAAGATCGTGCACTGGGCGTACGGGACCTCGCTGGCGAGCCTGCACGAGGGCGGCGAGCCCCGCCCGGCCGTGACCCGGCTGCACCGCACGGCGGGCAACCGGATCACCGTCACGGACGCGCGGGGTGACATCCGCACCTACCGGGCGGCGATCTTCACCGCCCAGTCCTGGATGCTGCTCTCCAAGATCGCCTGCGACGACTCGCTCTTCCCGATCGACCACTGGACGGCGATCGAGCGCACCCACTACATGGAGTCGTCGAAGCTGTTCGTGCCGGTCGACCGGCCCTTCTGGCTCGACAAGGACGAGGACACCGGCCGGGACGTCATGTCGATGACCCTCACCGACCGCATGACGCGCGGGACCTACCTGCTCGACGACGGCCCGGACAAGCCCGCCGTCATCTGCCTCTCCTACACCTGGTGCGACGACAGCCTGAAGTGGCTGCCGCTGTCCGCGAACGAGCGGATGGAGGTCATGCTGAAGTCGCTCGGCGAGATCTATCCGAAGGTCGACATCAGGAAGCACATCATCGGCAGCCCGGTGACGGTGTCGTGGGAGAACGAGCCCTACTTCATGGGTGCGTTCAAGGCCAACCTGCCCGGCCACTACCGCTACCAGCGGCGGCTGTTCACGCACTTCATGCAGGACGCGCTGCCCGAGGACAAGCGGGGCATCTTCCTCGCCGGCGACGACATCTCCTGGACGGCGGGCTGGGCCGAGGGCGCGATCCAGACCGCGCTGAACGCGGTCTGGGGCGTCATGCACCACTTCGGCGGCGAGACCGACGCGACCAACCCGGGCCCGGGGGACCTGTTCGAGGAGATCGCGCCGGTCCAACTGCCCGAGGACTAGACCCCGGCCGCGCGGACCGCTTCGTAGATCTCGGCGGCCACGTCCTTGAGCTCCTCGGCGTCCCGTGCGCTGCCCTGGAGTTCGAGGAAGAACCCGTCGAGGCCGGTCGCGTCGACGTGGGCCGTGAGGTCCTCGACGATCTGCGCGGTGCTGCCCTGGAAGGGGGAGCGGTCCGTGCCGTCGTAGGCCTTGGGGGAGTGCCGGGCGTTGATCCGCACCATCGTGCCGATCGGGTCCGTGCGGCCCCGCTCGGCCGCCATGTCCTGCACCTGCCGCCACTGCTCGGCCAGTCGGTCCACGCCCATGGCGATGGGCATCCAGCCGTCGGCGCGGTCGACGAGCCGGGTCATCGCCTTCCTGCTGTTGGCGGGCAGCAGGATCGGGATCGGACGGGCGGGCTTGGGTGCCACCACGGCCGAGGCGATCTTCGTGATGCCGCCGTCGTACGTCACCGGGTCCGGGCCCCACACCGCCCGGCAGACGCCGATGATCTCGTCCAGCACCCGGCCCCGCTCCGCGAACGGCGCCACACCGCTCGCGGCGTACTCGTCGAGCGACCAGCCCGTGCCGAGGCCCGCCACCACCCGCCCGCCGCTCGCCGCGTCGAGCGTCGCGAGGGACTTGGCCAGCTGGAAGGGGTTGTGCAGCGGCGCCACCAGGACGCTCGTGCCGAGCCGGGCCCGCTCGGTCGACGCGGCCGCCAGGGTCAGCGTCACCAGGGGATCGGGAACCCCGCGGTACATGTCGGGCCACGCCAGGCCCTCGATGCCGTACAGGCCCTGGGTCGCGGGCTCGGGGAACAGGGCCCGCTCGTAGACCCACAGGCTCTCGTAACCGATCCGTTCGGCTGCGCGGGCCACGTCGGGCACGTCACGTCCGATGTCGTACTGCTGTGCCTGGGGGAGGCTCAGTCCCAACCTGATGGCCATGCGTCTGCTCCTTTGCGTCGGTTCTGCGGACAACTCAATCGGGGAGCGGGGTCAGCAGCATGCGTCCCGCGAACCCCACCGCCGTGTCCAGCCGCTCGGTGAACTCCCCGGCCACGTCCGGCAGTCCGCGCAGCGCCCACAGGGCCCGGGCCGCGGTCCAGGTGGCGTCGCGGGCGCGCTCCAGGCTCCAGGAGCCCAGCAGATGGGTGAGCGGGTCGGCGATCTGGAGGACGTCGGGACCCGGCATCAGATCCTCGCGGATGCGTTCCTCCAGCGAGACGAGGAGATCGCCCACGCGGTCGAACTCGTCCTCCACGTCCGCCGGTTCGCAGCCGAGGCTACGACAGGTGTCCACCACGGCGAGCGCCAGGTCGTGGCCGATGTGCGCGTTGATGCCCGCGAGCGCGAACTGCAGGGGGCGTACGCCGGGATGGCGGCGGAACTGGAACAGCGGGCGCCAGCAGGCCGGCGGGCGGTGCTCGCGGGCGGCGGCGTCCACCGCCGCGAGGTAGCGCTCGGCGAACCGCACGTCCAGCGTGATCGCGGCCCGCGCGTCCGCGAACCGGCCCGCGGCCACGCACCGGTCGACCGCCTCGGTGACGGCGAGGTAGACGCGGTTGAAGACCGCTACGCCGTCCCGCTCCGGCAACTCGTCCGCCAGGGCGCGCATACGGGAGACGACCGCGTCGAGGGGAGTGGTGAACTGTTCCAATTGCGCCATGACGGCAGGGTCCCAGTCCTAGTCTGGCCGGGGTACCGGCGGGCCGGACGCTTCCCCAGAACGGGGGAACGGGCCCGTCTGCCGAGGGGGGAGCGACAGGGTGTCAGGCTTACGTGCCCAGCGGCTGGCCGCGCGTCGAGCCGCACGCAGGCGTGCCGTGGGCCGCGGTGCGATGGTCGCGGTGGCCTCCGTGGTCGTCGCCCTCGGCACGGCGACGGGGCTGCTCTCCGCGCTCGGCGACCGCGACGGCTCGGACGAGGCACAGCCGGGGCTGGTCAGTTCCTCCCCGGCCCCGAGTTCTCCCTCCGCCGTGCCGTCCGCGTCCGGGCCCGCCTCTCCCACCGCCTCCGCTGCCCCTTCCCCTTCCGCTTCCGTTTCCGTGGAAGCGAGCGCGTCCCCGTCCACCAGGAAGGCGGGCACCGTTTCCCCGAAGGCCCCCGCCCGCCTCTACCGCCACCCCTCCTCCCAGGTGCTCGACTGGGTGCAGGACCACCCGCGCGACTGGCGCGCCGAGGTCATAGCGGCCCGCATCGCCGACCGGCCGGCCGCGGTCTGGTTCGCCGACCACACGCCGGCGACCATCACCTCCCGGGTGCGCGCGGTCACGTCCGGCGGTGCCGCGCGGGGACGGGTCCCGGTGGTCGTGGCGTACGCGATCCCGGACCGCGACTGCGGCGGCGCCTCGCAGGGCGGGGCACCGGACCTCGGCGCGTACGACGCCTGGATCGACCGGTTCGCGGCGGGGCTCGGCTCCGGCGAGGTCGTCGTCGTCCTCGAACCCGACTCGATCGCCCAGTCCGAGTGCCTCTCGGCCGCGGCGCGCGCCGACCGCTTCGCCTCGCTGGCCCGTGCGGGCCGCGTCCTGAAGGCCGCGAACCCCAGGGCCCGCGTCTACTACGACGCCGGACACTCGGGCTGGCGTCCGGCGGCCGAGCAGGCGGCTCTGCTGAGACAGGCGGGCGCCGCCTCGGCCGCCTCCTCCGACGGGATCTTCAGCAACGTCTCCAACTTCCACACCACGTCGGCCGAGATCGCCTACGACCGTCAGGTCCTCGCCGCTCTGGACGGCCCGCCGGGCCTGGGCGCCGTCATCGACACCAGCCGCAACGGCAACGGCGCCCCGCCCGACGGCGAGTGGTGCGACCCGGCCGGCCGGAAGATCGGCCGGCCCCCGACCCTGGACACCGGCGAGCCGGAGATCGACGCCTACCTCTGGGTGAAGCTGCCCGGGGAGTCGGACGGCTGCAAGGGCACCCCGGGCACCTTCAGCCCGTCGTACGCCTATGAGCTGGCCGCGCCCTAGGCGGGGCTTCCGGTGGGTGCGACCCGGGCCCTCGCCGCGAAGGGTGAGCGACCGCTTAGGATAGGGGTCGTTGTCCTATACACTCAGGAGCTCCGCACCCGTGACCGCCGAAGCCGCTCTCGCCCCCGCCCTGTCCTACGGCCGACTGATCCCGGTCACCGTCCACTTCGACGACCTGGACGCCCTGGGCATGCTGCACAACGCCCGCTATCCCCTGCTCGTCGAGCGGGCCTGGACGGAGTTCTGGCAGGAGCGCGGCGTCCGCTTCGACGGCGACTGGGCGAGCGCCGGGGACGCCTGCAACGTCGTCAAGGAGCTGCTCATCGGCTACGAGGCCCCCGTCACCCGGACCGGCACCTACGCCGTCCACCTGTGGCTGGAGCGCCTCGGCACCACCGGCCTGACCTACGGCTTCCGGTTCTGCTCCGAGGACGGGACCACCACGTACGCGCGCGGCACCCGGGTCCTGGTCCGGCTGGACGCCAGGACCCTGCGCCCCGCGCCCTGGAGCGAGGGCTTCAGGGCCGCCGGTCGGGAACTGCTGCGGCCGCAGGGCTGATCTTCGGGCGGTCCCGGTCGCCGGCCCGCAGCACACCCGCGAAGGCCATGATCCCGCAGGCCAGCACGGTCACCAGCGCGAACGACACCATCAGGCTGGTCGCCTGGGCCAGCGTGCCGATCGCGCTCGGGGCGATCAGCCCCGAGGTGTAGGTGATCGTGGCGACTCCGGCGATCGCCAGACTGGGGTTGGAACCGCTGCGGCCCGCCGCTGCGAAGCACAGCGGCACGACCACCGCGATCCCGAGACCCATCAGCGCGAACCCGCCCATCGCCACGGCCGGATGGTCCGCGACGACGATGAGCAGCCCGCCGAGCACGGCCAGGGCCCCGCTCGCCCGCACCGTGCGCACCGAACCGAACCGGTCCACGACCCGGTCGCCGACCAGCCGCGCGACCGCCATGGTGAACGTGAAGCCGGTGGTGCACGCGGCCGCGAGCCCGGCCGAGGTCTCCAGCTGGTCCCGCAGGTACACCGCCGACCAGTCCAGGCTCGCGCCCTCCGCGAACACCGCGCAGAAGCCGACCGCGCCGATGAGCAGCGCCGACTTCGGGGGCAGCGCGAACCGGGGCGGCGGTTCCTCGTCCTCGGCGGGCTGGAGGTCCAGCACCCACCGGCAGCACAGCAGGCCGAGCAGGGTGAGCGCGGCCGACGCCAGAGCGTGGTGCAGGCGGGCGTCCGAACCCAGGTGCGCGGCGAGCGTGCCGGCGGCCGAGCCGATCAGGGCA
This sequence comes from Streptomyces sp. SAI-135, assembly GCF_029893805.1. Classification (NCBI taxonomy): domain Bacteria; kingdom Bacillati; phylum Actinomycetota; class Actinomycetes; order Kitasatosporales; family Streptomycetaceae; genus Streptomyces; species Streptomyces sp. SAI-135. Next base: position 1,796,091 of record NZ_JARXYP010000002.1, on the reverse strand, counting down.
CCCGCGCTCCACATGCCGTGCAGCCCGGACATGATCGAGCGGCCCAGGCGGTTCTCGATCTCCACGCCGAGCGCGTTCATGGCCACGTCCGCCATGCCGGCCGTGGCGCCGTAGACGAAGAGGGCGAGGCAGAGCGTGAGGAGGTTCGGGGCGAGGGAGGGCAGCACCAGGGCCAGCGTCCACAGGGTGATCAGACCGCGCAGGGCGTTGCGGGCGCCGAAGCGGTGGCTGACACGGCCCGCCAGCGGCATGGCCAGGGACGCGCCGAGTGCGGGGAAGGCGAGAGCGAGGCCCAACTGCCCGGCGCTCACCGAGGAGTGGTCCTGGATCCACGGCACCCGTGTCGCGAACGAGCCGGTCACGGCCCCGTGCACGGCGAACACGGCGGCCACGGCGTACCGGGCCCGCCGCACCTCTGCCGGCGCGTGCACCACATCGCTCATCCTCGGGCCCCTCCCGGTTCCGCGTCAGCACCTTGTCGCCGCCGTAAACTATCAGGAACCCTGCCTGATAGATAGCGCGTATCCGGCACTGCCGATCTGAGAGGATTCCCGGCATGCCCGCATCCCCGAGCACCGCCCGGGCCATCAACGACCGGCTCGCCCTGCGCCTGCTCCAGCAGGAAGGCCCGCTGACGGCAGGGCAGTTGAAGCAGCTCACCGGTCTGTCCCGGCCGTCCGTCGCCGACCTCGTCGAGCGCCTCGCCGCCGCCGGACTGATCGACGTGGTCGGGGAGTCGGGGGAGCAGCGCCGCGGCCCGAACGCGAAGCTGTACGGCATCGTCGCCCACCGGGCCCACCTCGCGGCCCTCGACGTCCGTACCGAGGGCGTCTCCGTCCTCGTCTCCGACCTGCTGGGACGGGTACTGGCCGAGGCGTCGGTGCCCATCGGCGGGGACACCGGGACCGGGCCCGCGGTCGAGCAGGCCGTCGCGCTGGTCGAGCGGACGGCGAAGGAGGCCGGGGTGTCCGAACTGCACACCGTCGGCATCGGCGCCCCCGGCCTGATCGACCCGGCCAGCGGCGAACTCCGCGACTCCGGCGGCCTGCCCGCCTGGCACCGGCGGCTGGTGCTGGCCCTGCAGGAGCGGCTGCCCGAGACACGCGTCCATGTCGAGAACGAGACCAACCTCGCGGCCCTGGCGGAACAGCGGGAGGGGGTCGCCCGGGACCGGGACACCTTCGTCCTGCTGTGGCTCGGCCACGGCACGGGCGCGGCGGTCGTCCTGGACGGCAGCCTGCGCAGGGGTGCGTCGGGCGGCACGGGAGAGATCGGATTCCTGCCGGTTCCCGGCACGGCCGTCCTGCCGTCGGCGACCGACTGCGAAGGAGGCTTCCACTCCCTCGCGGGCTCCGCGGCGATCGCGGCGCTGGCGGCGGAGCACGGCACGGCGGTCGGGGACGAGGGGGACGGGCCGGTGGCCGCCGGGCTGGTCAGGCAGGCGGTGGCCCGCGCCTCGACGGCGTTTCTGGACGCCCTCGCGGACCGCCTCGCCGTGGGAGTAGCCTCCGTCGCCGCGATCCTGGATCCAGGTTGCGTGGTGCTCGGCGGTGAGGTGGGCGAGGCGGGCGGCGCCGACCTCGCGGCCCGGGTCGAACACCGGGTCCGCCGGATGTCGCCGCTGCCGACCGAGGTACGGGCCGGTGTCCTGGGGGGCGCGGCGGTGCTGCGCGGAGCCCTGCTGACCGCGAGGGACAGGGCTCAGGACGAGTTGTTCGCGCCGCACTGAGGGCGGGCCGCGCCGGAGGGGGGAGACCCGGCGGCGGGCAAGGGCCGTCGTCACCGCCGCCGGGCCCGTCTGTGCGGGTGTCCACGCACGGCGACCCTAAAAAGGACTAGACCATTTCGTCAATGGATATGCGCCACCGGCCGGTTGGGATTCCGGACCGCCGCACAAGTCCATCGACACCGCCTGTGAGCCACCCCACACTCTTCGCCTGTATGGACGTCGATCAGGCGTGGCAGACTGGCTCTGTACCAGAAGCAGCGCACTCCGGGGTCGGTGAAATTCCGAACCGGCGGTTACAGTCCGCGACCCGACCGCTTCCAGCGGCCGGTTGACCAGGTGAAATTCCTGGACCGACGGTTAAAGTCCGGATGGGAGGCAGTGCGCGGCGGGCGGGCATTCGTGCGCGCCGCCGTATCCGTTCGTCCTGCGGGACGAGTGCGTCCGGCGTCGCCCCCGGTGTGTCGCTCGTCCTTTCTGTCGTCATCGACAGCCCCGGAGTCCGTGCCCGAATGAGGCAGGGAGGACCCGGGAAGTGTTCACCGGAATCGTCGAAGAGCTGGGCGAGATCACCGCCGTCGAGAACCTCGGCGACGCCTGTCGCTTCCGACTGCGCGGCCCCGTCGTCACCGAAGGTGCGAAGCACGGGGACTCCATCGCCGTCAACGGCGTCTGCCTCACCGTCGTCGACCACGAGGGCGACGAGTTCACCGCCGACGTCATGGCCGAGACCCTCGACCGCTCCAGCCTCGGCGCCCTGGGCGTCGGCTCCCGCGTCAACCTGGAGCGCCCCACCGCCGTAGGCGCGCGTCTCGGCGGGCACATCGTGCAGGGGCACGTGGACGGCACCGGCGAGGTCCTGGAGCGCAAGCCCTCCGAGCACTGGGAGATCATCAAGATCTCGCTGCCCGCGGACCTCTCCCGCTATGTCGTGGAGAAGGGCTCCATCACGGTCGACGGCATCAGCCTCACCGTCGTGGACGCGGGTCCCGACTACTTCACGGTCAGCCTGATCCCCACCACCCTCGCCCTGACCACGCTCGGCCTCAAGCAGCCCGGCGCCCCGGTCAACCTCGAGGTGGACGTCGTCGCCAAGTACGTCGAGCGCCTGCTCGCGAGCAGTCAGGGGGCGGGAAAGTGAACTCCCTCAACACCGAGGCCTTCACCCTGTTCGGCCAGCACATCCTCTGGTCCGACATGATCGGCAACATCCTGGGCCTCATAGCCCTCGCCCTCGGCTGGCGGCGCAACCTGTGGAGCTGGCCGGTGCAGTTCGCCTCCGGCCTCATCCTCTTCGGCGCCTTCTACGGCCACCTCACCGGCAGCGCCGGAAAGCAGGCCGTCGTGATGGTCGTCGCGCTGTACGGCTGGTGGCAGTGGAACCGCAACAAGGGGCAGTCGGGCGACGGGCACATCGCGCCCCGCTTCGCCACCTGGCGCGAGCGCGGTGCCCTGGTCGGCGCCGCCGCGGTCGGCACCGTCGCCGTCGCCCTGCTCTTCAAGGCCTACCCCAGCCTGTCCTGGGACCCCTGGCCGGACGCCTACATCTTCGTCGGCACCGTCGTCGCCATGTACGCCCAGGCCCGCGGCATGGTCGAGTTCTGGTTCGCCTGGCTCCTCGTCGACCTCGTCGGCGTCCCGCTGAACTTCGCCAACGGCTACGCCTTCTCCGGCTTCGTCTACGTCATCTACGGCGCGCTCGTCCTGTGGGGCATGCGCGACTGGTGGCTGCGCTCGCGGAAGTCCGCGCGGCCCGTCATGGAAGGAGCGCCGGCATGACTGCCGCACCCATCTTGTACAGCACCGACGGGTTCGAGGACTTCGCGCTGGACCCCGTCGAGCAGGCCATCGCCGACATCGCGGCCGGCCGCCCCATCGTGGTCGTCGACGACGAGGACCGCGAGAACGAGGGCGACCTGGTCGTCGCCGCCGAGAAGATCACCCCCGAGATCGTCGCCTTCATGATGAGCGAGTGCCGTGGCCTGATCTGCGCCCCCATGGAGGGCGACGAACTCGAACGGCTCAAGCTCCCGCAGATGGTCGACGACAACACCGAGTCGATGAAGACCGCGTTCACCGTCTCCGTGGACGCCTCGGGCGCTCACGGGGTGACCACCGGGATCTCGGCGTCCGACCGCGCGACCACGCTTCAGCTCCTCGCGAGCGGTGACGCCGAGCCCACCGACTTCGTCCGCCCCGGCCACATCTTCCCGCTGCGCGCCAAGGACGGAGGCGTCCTCACCCGCAACGGCCACACCGAGGCCGCCGTCGACCTCGCCCGCCTCGCGGGACTGCGCCCGGCGGGCGCGATCGTGGAGATCGCGGGCGAGGACGGCCGGATGCTCCGCCTCCCCGAGCTGATCCCCTTCGCCCGCAAGCACGGCCTGACGATCATCTCCATCGAGGACCTGATCGCCTACCGCCGCAGCAGCGAGCCCACGGTCCGCCGCGAGGCCCAGACCCGGCTGCCCACCGCCCACGGCACCTTCACCGCGTACGGCTACCGCTCCACCGTCGACGGCGTCGAGCACGTCGCCCTCGTCCACGGCGAGATCGGCGACGGCGAGGACGTCCTGGTCCGCGTCCACTCCGAGTGCCTCACCGGCGACGTCTTCGGCTCCCTGCGCTGCGACTGCGGCCCCCAGCTCGACGCCTCCCTGGAACGCATCCAGGCCGAGGGCAGGGGAGTGGTGGTCTACCTGCGCGGCCACGAGGGGCGCGGCATCGGCCTGCTGTCCAAGCTCCGGGCCTACGAACTCCAGGAGCAGGGCCACGACACCCTCGACGCCAACCTGGAGCTCGGCCTGCCCGCCGACGCCCGGGACTACGGGGCGGGCGCGCAGATCCTGGAGGACCTCGGCGTGCGCAGCCTGCGTCTGATGACCAACAACCCGGACAAGTCCGACGCCCTCCTGCGGCACGGCCTCAAGGTCACAGGCCGGGAGCCGATGCCCGTCCAGGCGGGCGAGCACAACCTCCGGTACCTGCGCACCAAGCGGGACCGGATGGGCCACGACCTTCCCTGGCTGGACACCACCCCGGTGTCCACCTGCAGCAACCAGTAAGCACTTCGAGGAGAGTTCGAGAACGTGAGCGGCAAGGGTGCACCGGAGCTGTCCGTACGCAACGTGGGCGACCTCAGGGTCGCCGTCATCGCGGCGCAGTGGCACGAGAAGGTGATGGACGGACTGGTCGACGGCGCCCTGCGGGCCCTGCACGACCTGGGCATCGACGAGCCGACCCTCCTCAGGGTCCCCGGCAGCTGGGAACTCCCGGTCGTCGCCAAGGTCCTCGCGGGCCGCGGCTACGACGCGATCGTCGCCCTCGGTGTCGTCATCCGCGGCGGCACCCCGCACTTCGAGTACGTGTGCCAGGGCGTCACCCAGGGCCTCACCCAGGTCTCCGTCGAGACCGGCGTCCCCGTCGGCATGGGCGTGCTGACCTGCGACACCGAGGAACAGGCCCTGGACCGGGCCGGCCTGGAGGGCTCGAACGAGGACAAGGGACACGAGGCGGTGACCGCCGCGGTGGCCACGGCGGCCACCCTCCGCTCAGTATCCGAACCATGGCACTAGGTGGTGCGGGCTTACGCGTAAAGTGGGCGCCACCATGTCCAATAAGACGTTCGAGGAGCTCTTCACCGAGCTCCAGCACAAGGCCGCCAACGGCGATCCCGCCACTTCCCGCACCGCAGAGCTGGTCGGCAAGGGCGTCCATGCCATCGGCAAGAAGGTCGTCGAAGAGGCCGCCGAGGTCTGGATGGCCGCCGAGTACGAGGGCAAGGAGGCGGCCGCCGAGGAGATCTCGCAGCTGCTCTACCACGTCCAGGTGATGATGGTCGCGCGCGGGATCTCCCTCGACGACGTCTACGCCCACCTGTAAGCCACCCGCCGCAACAACCCCTCAGAGCAAAGGAAGCCGACCTCATGCTGCGCATCGCCGTCCCCAACAAGGGTTCCCTGTCAGGACCTGCGGCGGACATGCTGCATGAGGCCGGCTACCAGCAGCGCCGCGAGTCCAAGGAACTGCGCATCGTCGACCCGGTCAACGACGTGGAGTTCTTCTACCTCCGCCCCCGGGACATCGCGATCTACGTCTCCTCCGGCCAGCTCGACATCGGCATCACCGGCCGTGACCTGCTGATCGACTCCGGCGCCGACGCCGAGGAGATCCTGCCGCTCGGCTTCGCCCGCTCCACGTTCCGCTTCGCGTCCAAGCCGGGCACCGCGAACGGCGTCGAGGACCTGAAGGGCAAGACGGTCGCCACCTCCTACGAGGGGATCGTCGCCGGGCACCTCGCCGACAACGGCATCGACGCCGCCGTCGTCCACCTCGACGGCGCGGTCGAGACCGCCATCGAGCTCGGGGTCGCCGAGGTCATCGCGGACGTCGTCGAGACCGGCACCAGCCTGCGCAACGCGGGCCTGGAGGTCTTCGGCGAGCCCATCATGAAGTCCGAGGCCGTCGTCATCCGCCGCACCGGCGCCGACGAGGACGAGGCCGCGGAGTCGAAGGTCCAGCAGTTCCTGCGGCGCCTCCAGGGCGTCCTGGTGGCACGGACGTACGTGATGATGGACTACGACTGCCGCGTCGAGCAGCTCGAGAAGGCCGTCGCGCTCACCCCCGGCCTGGAGTCCCCGACCGTCTCCCCGCTGCACAACGAGGGCTGGGTCGCCGTCCGCGCGATGGTCCCCGCCAAGGAGGCGCAGCGGATCATGGACGACCTGTACGACATCGGCGCGCGGGCCATCCTGACGACGGCCATCCACGCCTGCCGTCTGTGAGGGAAGTACCGCAGATGTCCTCCGAACCCCCCACCCTCCCCGTCACCTTCCGGCCGGGCCGCACCCGTGCCGTGCTGATCGGCGCGGGCGTCGCGATCTTCGTGACGATCACGGTGATCGCGCTCCTGCTGGAGCAGCTCGGCCCCGGTGAGCGCCTGAGCTTCATCCTCACCGCCGCCCTGCTCGCCGGTGTGCTGTTCCTGCTGGCGAGGGTGAAGGTCGTCGCCGACGAGTCCGGCGTCACCGTCCAGAACATCGCCGGCCGGCGGCACCTCGAATGGGCCGAGATCATCCAGGTGAACCTCCGCCCGGGCGACCCGTGGGTCTTCCTCAACCTCAGCGACGGCACCAGCCTGCCCGCCCTCGGTATCCAGCCGGGCATCGCGAAGCAGCAGGCCATCGCCGACGCGAAGGCCCTGCGGGCACTCGCCGAGGCCCGCTCCACAGCCCGCTCCGACGAAGATCAGGGCTGACTCAGGGGTTTCCACCCTGCCGCAGTCGGCCTTGTCTTGATTAATCTGTTGGCGGAGGCGTTTTCCTTGCGCCTCCGCCTCTCGTTGTTCCTGCTACCCGAGGAGTGACTCCCTCCAGCGATGGACGGATCGTCCTGTAGTACCTGCGCCGCCCCCTCCCGAGATGTCCAGCGAGACATCGAGGCGGCGGCATGACCATCCCCCTGCTGCTCCTGGGAGCGGCGTTCCTGCTGATTCTCGCCAACGGCTTCTTCGTGGCGGCCGAGTTCGGCCTCGTCACCGTCGAGGCCACGGACGCCGAGAAGGCCGCCGCGGAAGGCGACCGTCGGGCCCGCAGGGTCGCCGAGTCGCTGAAGGAGCTGTCGTTCCAGCTCTCCGGCACCCAGCTCGGCATCACCATCACCTCCCTCGTCGTCGGCATGCTCGCCGAACCGGCGCTCGCGGAGCTGCTGCACGGCCCGTTCACGGCCGTCGGCGTCCCCGAGGGCGCGGTCTCCGGTGTGGCCGTCGTCGTCGGCATGCTGCTGGCCTCGGCCGTGCAGATGGTGATCGGCGAGCTCGTGCCCAAGAACTGGGCGGTCTCCAAGCCGATGCAGGTCGCCCGCTTCGTCGCGGGCCCCCAGCACGCCTTCGCCCGCCTGTTCCGGCCGGTGATCGCCGCCCTGAACGCCGTCGCCAACCGCCTGGTGCGCGCCCTCGGCATCGAGCCCGCCGAGGAGCTGGCCTCCGCCCGGACCCCCGGCGAGCTGGTCTCCCTGGCCCGCCACTCGGCCCAGGCCGGCACCCTGGAACAGGACACCGCGGACCTCTTCGTCCGCACCCTGTCCCTCGCCGAGCTCACCGCGCAGCACGTCATGACCCCGCGCGTGAAGGTCAGCTCGCTCCAGGCCTCGGCCACCGCCGAGGACGTCGTCAACCTCACCCGCGCCACCGGTCTGTCCCGCTTCCCCGTGTACCGGGAGAAGATCGACGAGATCGTCGGCATGGTCCACCTCAAGGACGCCCTGGCCGTCCCGGTCCAGGACCGGCTGCGCACCCCCGTCGGCCGCATCGCCCGCCCGGCGCTGCTGGTGCCCGAGACGCTCCCGGTCCAGCCCCTGCTGGCCCGGCTGCGCAGCGAGCAGCCCATCGCCGTCGTCGTCGACGAGTACGGCGGCACGGCCGGCGTGGTCACCCTGGAGGACATCGTCGAGGAGATCGTCGGCGAGGTCCGCGACGAGCACGACGACGTGACCAAGGAGACCCCCGAACTGGCCGCGGCCCCGCCCGAGGACGGCCGCCTCGCCTGGGACGCCGACGGCAGCTGCCGGGTCGACATCCTCCAGCGCATCGGCCTCGACGTGCCCGAGGGGCCGTACGAGACCGTCGCCGGACTGGTCGCCGACCTGCTCGGCCGTATCCCCGCCGTCGGCGACCGCGCCGAGCTGCCCGGCTGGCGGCTCACCGTGCGCCAGGTCGGGCACTACCGCGCAGAGCGGGTCCGCCTGGTCCGCACGGTCCCCGCGGTCAACGTCATGGAGGCCGCCCGATGAGCGTGCTCCAACTCCTCTTCGCCGCCTTGCTCGTGCTCGCCAACGGCTTCTTCGTCGGTGCCGAGTTCGCGCTGGTCTCCGTGCGCCGCAGCCAGATCGAACCGCTCGGCACGGCGCGCGCCCGCCAGGTCCTGTACGGCCTGGAGCGGCTGCCCCAGATGATGGCGGCGGCCCAGTTCGGCATCACGGTGTGCTCGCTGACGCTCGGCGCGGTCGCCGAACCGACGGTCGCGCACCTGCTGGAGCCGGTGTTCGAGTGGATCCACCTGCCGCACGGCATGATCCATCCGCTCGGCTATGTCATCGCCCTGGCCGCGGTCGTCTTCTTCCACCTCGTCATCGGCGAGATGGTCCCGAAGAACCTCGCGATGGCCGCGCCGGAGAAGGTCGCGCTGTGGCTCAGCCCCGGGCTGGTGGCCTTCGCGCGGGTGTGCAGGCCGATCACCCTCGCCCTCGGCGCCTGCGCCCGGGCCATCCTGCGGCTCTTCCGCGTCGAGCCCAAGGACGAGGTCGAGGCGGTCTTCACCAGCGAGCAGCTGAACCGGCTGGTGGAGGACTCCGGCCAGGCCGGCCTGCTGGACCCCGAGGAACAGGAACGCCTGGAGGACGCGCTGGAACTGGGCTCGCGCCCGGTCACCGACGTCCTGCTGAAGCGCGAGTCCCTGGTGACGGTGCGCCCCTCGGTGACCCCGGGCCAGATCATCGAGCTCACCGGCCGTACCGGGTACTCCCGCTTCCCGATCGCCGCGGAGAACGGCGCGTTCATGGGCTACCTGCACGTGAAGGACGTACTCGATCTGGAGGACTCCCAGCGGGCGGTGCCGCAGCAGGTCTGGCGGCCGATGACCAAGCTCCGCTCCGACCTGCCGCTGGACGACGCGCTCACGGTGATGCGGCGCGCGGCGACCCATCTGGCCCAGGTGGCGGACGGGTCGGGCAAGGTGCTGGGTCTGGTCGCCCTGGAGGACGTACTGGAGCTGCTGGTCGGTGAGGTGCGGGATCCTGCGCACCGGGAGCTGCCGGAGGTCAGGGTCACCGAGCCCCGGAGCAGCGAGGAGGCGTTGGCGTCGTAGGGGTCGTACGGCTGCGGGCCGGTGGGTGTCCGCCCAGTTGCACCCACTGCCTTCAGGGGCGCGGGGAACTGCGCGACAAGCCCCTACCGGCCCGCGGCCGACGAACTACATCGCCGAAGGATCCTGCGGCCCCCGCCCCGACAGGACCTCCCCGTACGCCTGCATCAGATCCGCCAGCCGCAGTGTCGACAAGTCGTCACGACTCGGCATCCCCGGATACGTCGACAACCGCAGATCCCGGTACGCGCAGCTCTTCTCGTACAGCGTCCGCAGGAACCGCCCGTTGCCCAGCTCGTCGATCCACCCCTGGTCCACCACGTGCCCGGCGATGGAGCGCAGCTCGTCCAGCGCCTCCTCGTCCCAGACGTCGCCGTTCTCCGCCGCCAGCACCTCGCCGATGGAGGTGAGTTCGAGGGGGCGGTACGACGGGAAGTCCACCCGGGTCGTGAAACGGGACGACAGCCCCGGGTTCGCGGAGAGCAGGCGGTCCATGCCCTCCGGATAACCGGCGAGGATCACGACGAGGTGGTCCCGGTTGTCCTCGGCCCGCTTCAGCAGCACCTGGAGCGCTTCGTCGCCGTACGCGTCCCCCTTGCCGTAGCCGGAGTTGGAGAGCGAGTACGCCTCGTCGACGAAGAGCACCCCGCCGAGCGCCGAGTCGATCAGTTCGTTGGCCTTGACCGCCGTCTGGCCGAGGTACTCCCCGACCAGATCCGCCCGCTGCGCCTCCACGAGGTGGTCGCCGCCGAGCAGGCCGAGGGCGTAGAAGACGCGGCCCAGGATGCGGGCCACCGTGGTCTTGCCGGTGCCGGAGGGCCCGGAGAAGACGAAATGCCGTTTGGGCGGCTGGACCGGCAGGCCCTGCCCGGCGCGCAGCCGGGCCATGTTCAACTGGGCGGACAGTGCCTTGACTTGGCGCTTCACCGGCTCCAGGCCCACCATGCGCTCCAGTTCGGTGAGAGCCTCCTCCAGTAAGACGGGGTCGGTGGGTCCCGCGGGCAGTGGCCCCGCCGGGGTGCCGGACCGCTCGCGTCCCGCCGGGTCGGTCATGGACGGCAGCGGGCCGGTGGGCGGCGGCTCCGGATCGGAGAGCTTCAGCTCGCGCCCCTCGACCCCGAAGAGCGGATCGATGCCGTCGGGTCCCTCCAGCGCGTCCTGGCCGAACCCGGAGAGCGTGATCGCCGCGAGGTCGGCCGGGTCGTCGTACCCGTCGCCCTCGGCGATCGCGGCCAGCCGGGCCGAGGTGTCCATGAAGGCGGGGTCGACGCGGTGCACGGCCCGGTAGAGGGGGAGCGCGGCGGCGGAGCGGCCCGTCCCCTCGTGCGCCCGGGCCAGCCAGTACCGCAGCTCCTTGCGCTGCGGCTGTTCGCTGCGACAGCGCATCAGGGCCGCCGAGAGCAGCGGTTCGGCCTGGCCGTACATCTCCAGGCGGACCCGGGCCATGCCGCCGAACAGGCCGGCCTCGATGCCGAGCATGGGGTCGTCGATCAGCGGGTCGGTGTGCCGGACCAGCTGCTCCCAGTCCTTGACCAGGTAGGCACGGCAGGCGTGCAGGAAGCGGACCTGCTGATCGGTGTCCACCGGGGGCAGACCCGCGAGGGCCCGGTCCAGCTCGGGGACATGGCGGCCGTCCAGCCAGTGCGAGGCGTGCGCGAGCAGCAGGTCCCGCGGGCTCTCCAGCACCGGTTGCACCCACCAGCCCAGCCAGTACCAGGAGTTGAGGGTGCGCCGGTGCCGGGCGCGCTGTTCACCGAAGCGCTCGCGGTGCCGGAACATCCTGAGCAGCGCGGTCGTCGTGTCGACCCGCAGCGCGTGCAGCCCGAGCCAGCCGTCGGCCATTCCGGGATCGATCCGCACCGCGGTACGGAACTCGTCCTCCGCCTGCGGATAGGCGCCCATCGTGTAGGCGTCCACACCTCGCAGCCAGGCGAGGTCGGCCGGGGCCTCGGGGCCCTGCGTGCCGAAATCCATCACGTCCCCCACAAACCGTGCCCCCGTGGTTTCACCACCGGGCCGACGCCCGGTGGCCGCCTTCGTCCAACCGCTGTGCCGCGGACCGGAGTTGCAACGGTGCGCAGAGCAGTCGTCCGTAGGTCGCACCGAGGGCATCGTACCTGCGGTGGTGTCGCCCGCCGTAGGGTGCCGCACAGGCCGTTTGGCGAGGTGGGAGCAGATGAGGCGCACCGGGGGTGGTGACCGAGGGTGAGCGGATCGCGGCTCACAGCGCCCGGAACTCCGTGTGAGGGCAGAACGAAGCCCCCGATCACGGGGGAACAACCGGGGGCTTCGCGACTGCGGGCGGCTTCGAACGGCCGCACATTGAGAACGTAAGACCTGTACGGCCCCTCGGTCAAGCGGAGTTGGGCGACTCAGGCAAGTTCCTACCGGCGGGTCTTCACAGGTTCAACACATCGCCGCTGGGCCGTCACCGTGGGTGACACCGTGGTCCGGTCCAAGGGTCCCCGCAGGCCCTTGGGTGATCGCATATCCCTCCTGGCGCTGCCGTACCAGGAGATCGGCGAACGGCCGGGAGGGGTCTTCGGCGAAATGCCGCTCTTCCGCCACGACCCATCCGTCCCAGAACTCCCGCAGTTCCCTCCCGTCCCGGGAACGGCCGCGCGCCCAGGACTCCTCACGGGGCAGCTCCATCCACAGCAGTCGCGCCAGGTGGGGCCGCAGCGCACGGCGGCCCGCGCCCACCCCCTCCAGCAGGACCACGGGCGCGGGCGGCAGGGCACGGGGCGGGCCGAAGCGGCGGGCGTGCCAGTCGTAGACGGCGTAGTGCGCGGTCTCGCCGCGGCCGAGCGGGGTGATCACCTCGCTCAGCAGCCGGCCGGTCCAGTCGAACAGCTCGTCATGGCTGGCGATGTCGTCGAGGTGCAGCACCGGCGCGCCCCCGAGGGCGTCGGCCAACCGCCCGCAGAACGTGGACTTCCCGGAACCCGCGTGCCCGTCGACACCGATCAGACGGACCGGCCCGCAGGACGGGGGGAGCCGGCGGATCCGGGAGGCGAGGTCGTGCACGGTGTTCCTGAGGGCCGGGCGGACAGGGCGCGGCCAGTCTAGTGACGTGCCGCCGCCGGTCGGCGGAACCGCGGCTTCCCAGGTCATGCCAGTGGACCAGACCAATATTCGTGGGCGTGGCATGGGCCGAAGTGCTGGCAGGAGCATGCCGCCTCGTTCATAGTTGGCGCACAACCGGGCATCGGCCCGCCCGCATCGGACACCTGGGGGTCTTCCCACCCATGAGCAGAGCCGAACAGCCGTCCCGCAGAACCGTTCTGGCCGTCGCGGTCGCCGCCGCGGTGGCAGGCGGCACGGGCACCGCGACCGCGGCAGGCGCCGCGGCCGGCGCGGAACCCGACGAGACCGCCGGCCGCCCCGTCGACAACCACGCCTGGATCACCTACAGCGACTGGCGCGCCGGCACCGCCGACGGCGTCCGGGCCGTCGCCGGCCGTCGCCCCGGCGTCGTGATCGGCGCCCCCACGGGCACCACCGACTACACCGACCCGCACACCGGGACCACCGCCACCTGGGAGTACGCGACCTGGACCTCCCCGGTCCACGCGCTCACCGTGCCCTCGACCGAGGTGATCGCCTCCTGGAACGCGCACACCCCGGCCGGCACCTGGATCCAGATCGAGCTCAAGGGGACGTACTCCGACGGCACGGTCACCCCCTGGTACGTGATGGGCCGCTGGGCGGCCGGCGACGGGGACATCAAGCGGACCTCGGTCGACGACCAGACAGACGACAAGAGCTCGATCTGGACGGACACCTTCGCGATCGACGACCCCTCGACCGGGTTGCGCCTGGCCTCGTACCGGCTGCGGCTGACCCTGTACCGCAGGCCCGGCGCGAAGAACACGCCGGCCGTCTGGCGGCTGGGCGCGATGGGCTCGGACGTCCCGGACCGCTTCACCGTCCCGGCCTCCACCCCCGGCCTCGCCCGCGAACTGATCGTCCCGCGCTACTCGCAGGAGATCCACAAGGGCCAGTACCCGGAGTACGACAACGGCGGCGAGGCCTGGTGCAGCCCCACCTCCTCGCAGATGATCATCGAGTACTGGGGCGGCCGGCTCACCGAGGAGCAACTGGCCTGGGTCGACCCGTCGTACGCCGACCCCCAGGTCTGCCACGCGGCCCGGTACACCTACGACTACCAGTACGCGGGCTGCGGCAACTGGCCGTTCAACGCGGCCTACGCGGCCACCTTCGAGGACCTCCAGGGAGTGGTGACCCGGCTCGGCTCGCTCACCGACCTGGAGACCCTGATCGCGGCCGGCATCCCGGCCATAACGTCCCAGTCGTTCCTCAAGGAGGAGCTCACCGGGGCCGGTTACGGCACCTCGGGCCACCTCATGACGGTGATCGGCTTCACCGCCGAGGGCGATGTGATCGCCAACGACCCGGCCTCGCCGAGCGACGAGGCGGTGCGGCGCGTCTACAAGCGGCGCGAGTGGGAGAACATCTGGCTGCGCACCAAGCGGTACAACGCCAGTGGCAAGGTCGTCTCCGGCACCGGAGGCGTCTGCTATCTGTACTTCCCCGCCTGCCCGACCCCGCGCCAGCGCAAGGCGCTCGCGGCGGTGGGCGTGCGCTGAGCCACCCCCGCACGGCCCCCGGCGTCCGTCGGGGGCCGTGCGCTGTGACCAAGGTCTCGGCCGCACAAGCCGCCAGCAGTGGCAAGGTGGACGGATCGGCGGGGGAGTCCACCAGTACGTCCGAGATCAGCGAGACACCATGACCGCACACTCTGCCACCGCCGCCCGCGCCCGTACCGGCGGCCCCGAGGACCACGGCCCGAAGATCCTCGAACATGTCGCGGGCTGGACCCTCGTCGCGGTGATCGCGATGCTCGTCACGCAGCTCGGTCTCCTGTGACCTGATCCACAAGTGACCTGACATACTGCGGATGTCCCGCCGCCAGCCCGAGACCAGGGGCGAAAACTTGAATATCAGTGATCAGCGTGAAGCCGCCCGGCCACGGGCCCGCGGCACCGAGCGCTCGGTTGCGCGCCGCGCCGAACTCATCGCCATCGGGCGGAAGTTGTTCGCGGACACCTCCTACGACGCGCTCTCCATGGACGACATCGCCAAGCAGGCGCATGTCGCCAAGGGGCTGATCTACTACTACTTCCAGTCCAAGAGGGGCTACTACCTGGCGATCATCCAGGACTCCGTCGCGGACCTGGTCACCTACGCGGCGAGCGGCCTGGAGATGGAGCAGGTGGACCGCGTCCACCGCACCCTGGACAGCTATCTGCGCTACGCCGAGCACAACCAGGCGGCCTACCGCACCGTGGTCAGCGGCGGGGTCGGCTTCGACGCCGAGGTGCACGCCATCCGGGACGGGGTGCGGGAGGCGATCGTCGCGACCATCGCCGACGGGGCGTACGGCACCACCGACATCTCCCCGCTGGCCCGCATGGGCCTGCTCGCCTGGGTGTGCAGTGTCGAGGGCGCCACTCTGGACTGGATCGACGGCCCGCCCCAGCTCTCCCGCGGCACCATGCGCGACCTCCTGGTGAAGACGCTCGGCGCGTCGATGCGGGCCATCGAGGAACTGGACCCCGCCTACCCGGCCCCGGATCCGGCCCGGCGCGACGGCTGACGTCCCCGACGGGCGCTGCCCGGGACCCGGCGAGGGGCGGAGGCTCGTGGTCCCCCGCCCCAAGTCCCCCGTGGAACCGGTCAGTTCATGACCTGACCCCGGCTAGTTGATCGCCTTGATCAGTTCGCCGCCCGAGGTGTCCCCGCTCAGCTCCCAGAAGAAGGTGCCGCCCAGGCCCTGCTGGTTCTTGTACGTCATCTTCGTCGCGATGGTCGCGGGGGTGTCGTAACTCCACCAGTTGTTTCCGCACTTGGCGTACGCCGTGCCGCCGACCGTCCCCGTCGCCGGGCACTTGGTCTTGAGCACCTTGTAGTCGTCGATGCCCTGCTCGTAGGTGCCCGCCGCCGGACCCGTCGCGGTGCCGCCGGGCGCCGACTGGGTGACGCCGGTCCAGCCGCGGCCGTAGAAGCCGATGCCGAGCAGCAGCTTCGAGGCCGGGATGCCGAGGCCCCTGAGCTTGGCGATGGTCGCCGAGGTGTGGTAACCGGCCTTGGGAATGCCGGAGTAGGAGTTCAGCGGCGAGTGCGGGGCCGTCGGCCCTGCCGCGTCCCAGGCGCCGAAGTAGTCGTACGTCATCGGGTTGTACCAGTCGACGTACTGGGCCGCGCCCGCGTAGTTCGCCGCGTCGATCTTGCCGCCGGCCGTGGCGTCCGCGGTGATCGCGGCCGTCACCAGCGAACCGCTGCCGAACTTCGAACGCAGCGCCGCCATGAGGTTCTTGAAGGCTTCCGGGCCGCTGGTGTCACAGGTGTTGCCGCAGGCGTTCGGGTACTCCCAGTCGATGTCGATGCCGTCGAAGACGTCGGCCCACTTGGAGTTCTCGACGAGGTCGTAGCAGGACTGCGCGAACGCGGCGGGGTTGCGGGCCGCCTCGCCGAAGCCGCTCGACCAGGTCCAGCCGCCGAACGACCAGAGGACCTTCAGGCCCGGGTGCTTCTTCTTCAGCTCGCGCAGCTGGTTGAAGTTGCCCCGCAGCGGCTGGTCCCAGGTGTCGGCGACACCGTCCACGGACTCGGCCGCGGTGTAGGTCCGGTCGGTCGCCGCGTAGGCGTCGCCCATCGCGCACTTGCCGCCGGTGACGTTGCCGAAGGCGTAGTTGATGTGGGTCAGCTTCGCCGCCGAGCCGGAGGTCTCGATGTTCTTGACGTAGTACTTGCGGTCGTAGGTGCCCCATTCCGTGAAGTAGCCGACGACCTTGGAGCCGGCCGCCTTCGCCTGCGGAGCCCCGGGGGTCGCGGTGGCGCTGCTCGCGCCGGCCAGCAGGCCCGCGCCGAGGACCGCACAACACGCGGCGGAGATGAGCGCCCGGAAGCGGGCGCGGTGGGGAACGTGCATCGGTGTCTCCTCGTGGGGGAGAGGGGAACGCCAGCCGATTGGCATGAACGCGGTAACGCGTTGCCGGAACACTAGGAGGACTAGACCACCGCGTCAATGGTTCGGACCAATCCCGGTGCGATGCGAGGCCGGTTGTCGGTGCCCTGAGATATCTTGAAGTAAGCGGTCGTTAACCAGTGACCGGGTGTCTCCTTTCGGGCATACTCACAGGGCGCAGCCGCTGGTCAGCAGCTTCCGTGACCCGGGAGACGCGAGCAGCGACAGGCGCCCAGTGAGACCGGCGGAGCCGCCCCACCCCACGGCGCGCGTCCGCCAGCGCCCCAACAGGGAGGAGAGCGTCGCCATGCCCGACCGCGCCCCGCAGCCGGTGGACCGGCAACTGCCCACGGACGAGGCCCGGGATCTGATCTCGCTCGTCCGCGACATCGCGCAGCACGAGATCGCCCCGAAGGCGGCCGAGGAGGAGGACGCCGGGCACTTTCCGCGCGAGGTCTTCACCCTGCTCTCCCGGACCGGACTGCTCGGTCTGCCCTACGACTCCGAGCACGGCGGCGCCGACCAGCCGTACGAGGTCTACCTCCAGGTCCTGGAGGAGCTCGCCGCGGCCCGCCTCACCGTCGGCCTCGGCGTCAGCGTGCACACCCTCGCCTCCTACGCGCTCGCCACCTACGGCTCCAAGGAACAGCAGGTCGAGCACCTGCCAGCGATGCTCGGCGGCGGACTGCTCGGCGCCTACTGCCTCTCCGAACCCTCGTCCGGATCGGACGCGGCCTCGCTGCGCACCAGAGCCGTCCGGGACGGCGACGAATGGGTGATCACCGGCACCAAGGCGTGGATCACCCACGGCGGGGTCGCCGACTTCTACACCGTCATGGCGCGCACCGGCGAGGAGGGCCCGCGCGGGATCACCGCGTTCCTGGTGCCCGCCGACGCGGACGGCGTGAGCGCGGCGGCACCGGAGAAGAAGATGGGCATGAAGGGCTCGCCCACCGCCCAGGTCCACTTCGACGGGGTGCGCGTCCCGGACGCGCGGCGCATCGGCGACGAGGGGCAGGGTTTCGCGATCGCCTTGTCCGCGCTCGACTCCGGACGGCTCGGCATCGCGGCCTGCGCGATCGGAGTGGCCCAGGCGGCCCTCGACGAGGCCGTCGGCTACGCGACCGGGCGACTGCAGTTCGGGCGGCCGATCGCCGACTTCCAGGGGCTGCGCTTCATGCTCGCCGACATGGCGACCCAGATCGAGGCGGGCCGGGCGCTGTACCTCGCGGCGGCGCGGCTGCGCGACGCCGGACGGCCCTTCGCCAAACAGGCGGCCATGGCCAAGCTGCACTGCACCGACACCGCGATGAAGGTGACCACCGACGCCGTCCAGGTCCTCGGCGGATACGGCTACACCGCGGACTTCCCGGCCGAGCGGTACATGCGCGAGGCCAAGGTCCTGCAGATCGTCGAGGGCACCAACCAGATTCAGCGGATGGTCATCGCCCGTCACCTGGCAGGTCCGGAGACGCGCTGAACTGACCGGGCCTGACCTGCGGCGCCGCGAGCCGTACCCACTCCGGGTCGTGGCGCCCCGGCAGCGTGCGCCCGCCGCTCGCCCAGGTGCGCATCAGGTCCCGGTAGATGGGCGGGTCCTGCGGTGGCGGCGGAGCCGGACGGAAGGGTGACGGGTTCGGCGGAACCGATTCGGCGACCGGTGCATACGTACGGGTCATACCGGGGCAACGCGGGAGCCGGTGGCCGGGTCACGGTGTCCGCAATCGAGCGTGAGTTCGCGGACGTCCGGCCGAACATCTGGTCACCCGCAGCGGTCTGACGTACCGTCAGCCAACCGCCGGCAGGGAGGTTGGCCATGACCGACGACCGCCCCGTACCGCTCGACGAGTACCCCGGTCATGCTGCGCATCGCCTACCGGCAGGCGCACTTCGGCGAAGTCGCCGTGCCGGCGGACCCGGACACACTGATCCTGCACCACGGCAGCCTGCGGGCCATGGTGCAGGGCAGCTACGGGGATTGAGCGAACCGGCTCAGGCGGCCTGGCGGCGCATCACCGGCACGCGCATGGGGCGCGAACCCGGTCCGCCGACGTGCGAGAACGGCTGGGTCCGCCAGTCGAGTCCCTGCGGGAGCGTCAACAGCAGGGCGGTGTCCTGCTCCTGGGGCTCGGCGGACTCGTCCGCCGACCGCGCCTCGGACGCCTTGCGACCCGTACCGGCGCAGACGGTGAGGCCGAACGGATTCCACGGCGAGGCGCACAGCGCGTGCTCCGGCAGCACCTCCTCGTCCGCCAGCAGGGCGATGGGCTGCGCGCAGTCCGGGCAGATCACCCGGTACATCTCGAAGGTGTCGTAGGCGTCGAAGTCGTCGTCGAGGGCGTCGGGTTCGACGCCCTCCGGCTCGGACTCGACAACCGCCTGGAGGCGCTTGGGCGCGGTACGACCAGGGCGCTGAAGACTCTGCATTGGGTTCTCCCCCTCGGGCTGGGCCGTGAAGGCACTGCGGCCTCGACCACAGCAAGCACTTCCCGTCCCGCCATGGCGGTAATCACGAGAACATCACGGAGGCTCTCGCAGGGGTGTGGCCTTCGTCACATGCCCCTCGCAGATGCCCCTGGCGGTCGTTTTGTCCCTCAGGCGGCTCACAGGCACTTCTCGGTCGCATCACGAACCGGGCATGACCTGGGGCGCTCAGGTATCGGAGGAGATCAGGCGCACTGTAGGTTCTTGCGCCATGGAGGAGCTGGACCGACAAATCGTGCAGCTGCTCGTCAAGGACGGGCGGATGAGTTACACGGACCTGGGCAAGGCCACGGGCCTGTCCACCTCGGCCGTGCACCAGAGGGTGCGCCGGCTGGAGCAGCGGGGTGTCATCCGCGGGTACGCCGCGGTGGTCGACCCCGAGGCGGTGGGCCTGCCCATGACCGCCTTCATCTCGGTCAAACCGTTCGACCCCAGCGCCCCCGACGACATCGCGGACCGCCTGAAGGGCGTCCCCGAGATCGAGGCGTGCCACAGCGTCGCGGGCGACGAGAACTACATCCTGAAGGTGCGGGTGGCGACCCCCCACGAGCTGGAGGAGCTGCTGGCCCGCCTGAGGTCGCTGGCGGGCGTCTCGACCCGCACCACGGTCGTGCTGTCCACCCCGTACGAGGCCAGACCGCCGCGCATCTGACCCCACGGGCGCCACGGCTCCTCAGGGGTGCCGGGAACTGTTCGACCAGCCACGACGTCCCGGTACCGGCCATCGACCCGCAGCCCTGCCGCGCGCAGCCCCCTGCGAAACTGTCCCCATGAGTGAACCGAAGACCGTCCTCCTGCGCCGAGGCGAGGTACACAGCCCCGCCGACCCGTTCGCCACGGCGATGGTCGTGGAGCGAGGCCAAGTCGCCTGGGTCGGCTCGGAGGGCGCCGCCGACGCCTTCGCCGACGGCGTCGAGGAGGTCGTGGATCTGGACGGCGCTCTGGTCACCCCCGCGTTCACCGACGCACATGTGCACACCACCGCGACGGGCCTCGCGCTGACCGGCCTCGACCTGTCCGACGCGCCCTCCCTGGACGCCGCCCTGGCCCTCGTACGGGAGTTCGCCGCCGCCCGCCCCGACGACTCCGTCCTCCTGGGCCACGGCTGGGACGCCGCCCGCTGGCCCGGCAACCGACCGCCCACGCGCGCGGAGCTCGACGAGGCCGCCGGCGGCCGTCCCCTCTATCTGAGCCGCATCGACGTCCACTCGGCCGTGGTGACGACGGCACTGCTCGACATGACGACCCTCCAAGCGGTGGACGGCCCCCTCACGGCCGACGACCACCACACGGTCCGCTCGAAGGCCCTCGCCTCCGTCTCCCCGGCCCAGCGCGCGCAGGCGCAACGCGCCGCCCTCGCCCGTGCCGCATCCCTCGGCATCGGGACCGTTCACGAATGCGCAGGGCCCGAGATCTCCTCGGAGGACGACTTCACGGGTCTCCTGCGACTCGCCGAGCGGGAGGCCGGCCCGCGGGTCGTCGGCTACTGGGCCGAGCAGGGCGACGAAGGGGTGGCCAGGGCGCGTGAGCTCGGCGCGCTCGGCGCCGCCGGGGACCTCTTCGTGGACGGCGCCCTCGGCTCGCACACCGCGTGCCTGCACGAGCCGTACACCGACGCCGGCCACACCGGACTCGCCTACCTGGACGCCGCGGCCGTGGCCGCCCATGTCGTCGCCTGCACCGAGGCGGGCCTCCAGGCCGGCTTCCACGCCATCGGCGACGCGGCCGTGACCGCCGTGGTCGAGGGCGTCCGTGCCGCCGCGGAGAAGCTCGGCCTCGCCCGCGTCCGCGCCGCCCGGCACCGCGTCGAGCACGTCGAGATGCTCACCCCCGAGACCATCGCCGCCTTCGCCGAGCTGGGGCTGACCGCCTCCGTCCAGCCCGCCTTCGACGCCCTGTGGGGCGGCGAGGACGGCATGTACGCCCGGCGCCTCGGCCGGGAGCGGGCGAGGCGTCTGAACCCCTTCGCGGCCCTCCTGCGGGCCGGCGTCCCGCTGGCCTTCGGCTCCGACAGCCCCGTCACCCCGCTCGACCCGTGGGGCACGGTCCGGGCGGCCGCCTTCCACCGCACTCCCGAGCACCGCGTCTCCGTGCGCGCCGCCTTCACCGCGCACACCCGCGGCGGCTGGCGGGCGATCGGCCGGGACGACGCGGGCGTCCTGGTGCCCGGTGCCCCCGCCGACTACGCCGTGTGGCGCACCGAGGAGCTGGTCGTGCAGGCCCCCGACGACCGGGTGGCCCGCTGGTCCACCGACCCCCGCTCCGGCACCCCCGGCCTGCCCGACCTGACCCCCGGCCGTGACCTGCCCGTCTGCCTGCGCACCGTGGTCGGCGGACGGACGGTCTTCGTACGGCCGGGCGAGTGATCTGTGCGGGTGGCGCGGTGCCGATCACCCGCCGCCCCGCTGTCGCGCGACCTGCGCATCCTCTGCCCTGACCAGGGCATTGACGGAAGATGCGCAGGTGGAACGACTGTTGACAGCCGACGGCAGGGGGCCGGTAGGTTCGGCCGGGTCCACCACCGGACGCCCGACCGCGGAAACCTCCGCCCAGTCGTCGCAGCGCCGCTGGGTCAGGGACGGTGTGCCGCACCGGAACACCGCCACTGGGAGCCAGGCTCAGCGCTCGCGCCACGGCGCGGGAACGTTCCGTCCGGCCGGGGAGGTGTGACCCGGGTGGGGCCCGGGCGCTCAGTAGACAACGGCTTTCGGTCGACCCGCAGCCAGCGGGCCCCAGGTCGGCCCGAAGGGCGCCGGGCCCCCATCCGCAGGAGGCGGAGATTCCGCCACGGCGGCAAAAATGGGATTCTTACCCCGCTTTTGTGGAAACGACACCAGCATACGAACGCCTTGTCACGTCATCGCAGGCCGCGCGCACTATGGTGGACGCCTGCGCAATGAGTCGAAGGGGCAGCGGTGAACGACGGCGACGGGACCCACACGGGCCAGGAGAGGCGATTCGGCCCGCTCGGCACGGCGTTGGTGATCATTCCGACCTACAACGAGGCGGAGAACATCAAGGCCGTCGTCGGCCGGGTGCGCAAGGCCGTCCCCGAGGCGCACGTCCTCGTGGCCGACGACAACAGCCCCGACGGCACCGGCAAGCTCGCCGACGAACTCGCCGCCACCGACGACCACGTCCAGGTCCTGCACCGCAAGGGCAAGGAGGGCCTCGGCGCCGCCTACCTCGCGGGCTTCCGCTGGGGCCTTGAGCACGGGTACGGCGTCCTGGTCGAGATGGACGCCGACGGCTCCCACCAGCCCGAGGAACTGCCCCGGCTGCTGACCGCCCTCAAGAGCGCCGACCTGGTCCTCGGCTCCCGCTGGGTACCCGGCGGCCGGGTCGTGAACTGGCCGAAGTCCCGCGAGTTCATCTCCCGCGGCGGCAGCCTCTACTCGCGCGTCGCCCTCGACCTGCCCCTGAAGGACATCACGGGCGGCTACCGCGCCTTCCGCCGCGAGGCCCTCGAAGGCCTCGGCCTCGACGACGTCGCCTCCCAGGGCTACTGCTTCCAGGTCGACCTCGCCCGCCGCGCGGTCAAGGCCGGCTACCACGTCGTCGAGGTGCCGATCACCTTCGTCGAGCGCGAACTCGGCGACTCCAAGATGAGCCGCGACATCCTCGTGGAGGCCCTGTGGCGGGTCACCACCTGGGGCGTGGGGGAGCGGGTCGGCAGGATCACCGCGCGGGGAAAGCGCGCACAGCCCTAGCCCGACGGCCGCACCGGCGCGGTCGATCGGTCCCTTATGCCGTGCTGAGCCGCGGCCAGGCACACTGGACGCATGACGACAGGCGCTCCGACCTCCCCGTACCCCGCCCGGCCCCGCCGTTCCCGTACGCGCACCTTCCTGCCGCTGGGCGTCGCCGCCTGGCTGGTGCTGGAGATCTGGCTGCTGACCGTGGTCGCCGGCGCGGCGAGCGGATTCGCGGTGTTCCTGCTGCTGGTCGCCGGCTTCGTGCTCGGCTCGGTGGTCATCAAGCGGGCCGGCCGCCGCGCCTTCCAGAACCTGAACGAGGCGCTCCAGCGCGGCGGCGCCCCCTCGGGCTCCGGCAGCTCGGGCAACGGCCTGATGATGCTGGGCGGCCTGCTCCTGATGATCCCCGGCCTGCTCTCCGACGCGGTGGGCCTGCTCCTGCTGATCCCGCCGGTCCAGAAGGCGGTCGGCCGCTACGCCGAGCGCACCTTCGACCGCAGGCTCCGCGCGGCCGCTCCGGGCACCCTGGGGGACGCCTTCCAGCAGGCCAGGATCCACCACCCCGACGGCAAGGTGGTCCGGGGCGAGGTCATCCGCGACGCGCACGACGGGCCGCGGGACACCCCGCAGGACCGGAAGCCTCCGCTCACCCGCTGAGGCGGGCGCGGGCAGCACGAAACCGCGGGCGCGGTACGTGAGTCACGTACCGCGCCCGCGGTTACTTGTATGCGCTGTTTCCCGCTCAGGCCGACTTGCGGCTGTCCCGGGGATGAACAGCGATGTTCATCGCGCCGGAACGCAGAACCGCCAGACGCTCCTCGAGAACCTCTTCGAGTTCCTCTCGGGTGCGTCGCTCCATCAGCATGTCCCAATGCGTACGCGCGGGCTTGGCCTTCTTCTCTTCAGGGCCGTCGCCGTCCACGAGGAGTGCCTGCGCCCCGCAGACCTTGCACTCCCACTCCGGCGGGATCTCCGCCTCGACCGAGAAGGGCATCTCGAAGCGGTGCCCCTTCTCGCATGCGTACTCCACGGCCTGGCGCGGGGCCAGGTCGATGCCGCGGTCCGTCTCGTAGCTGGTCACCACGAGGCGCGTGCCGCGAAGAGCTCGCTCACTCATGAATCGTGCCTCCCGGGCTTGTCGCCCACAGGACAGGTGTCGCTGTCGTCGTCATACCGGTCAACGTCCGGTCGGCGGTAAAGATTCCCGTTCCGGGTCCCGTCCCGGGCAATGCGTCGCCGTCGTAGCCGCCCCTTGTTGTACCCACCAGCGCCCGGTTTGTCACATCTGCTAGCAGATGTCACCCAGCGTTTCGACATCTTTGACGCGCAGTAACGGTACGCCTGGCAGGCCAAACGCGTACACTACAGCGCTTTGGTGTTGAACGCTAAATCCTTTCGGGTACGGGATTGCCCGCGTCGCCGATCGCCCGCCGCACCGGAACCCGCGCGAGCAGGGCGAACCCGATGACGAAGAAGGCCACCAGCGAGATGATCGCGTCCCGGTAGCTTCCGGTCAGCTGGTAGGTGATCCCGAACAGCAGCGGCCCCAGCCAGCTCATGCCCCGGTCGCTCATCTCGTACGCCGAGAAGTACTCGGCCTCCTTGCCGGGCGGGACCAGATGCGAGAACAGGGAGCGGGACAGGGCCTGGCTGCCGCCCAGGACGAGCCCGATGCCGGACGCGAGGACGAAGAACCACACGGGTGCGCCGGCGGGCAGGAAGTACCCGGCGCCCAGGATCACCGCCCAGGCGACCAGTGACCCGAGGATCGTCCGCTTGGCCCCGTGGGTCCGGGCCAGCCGGCCCAGGGCCAGCGCTCCCGCCACCGCGAGCACCTGCACCAGGAGCACGGCCGCGATGAGCGTCGACTGCCCGAGGTCCAGTTCCTCGGAGCCGTAGACCGACGCCTGGGAGATCACGGTCTGGATGCCGTCGTTGTAGATCAGGTACGCCAGCAGGAAGGCCAGGGTGAGCGGGTGGCGGCGCATGTCGCGGACAGTGGCCGCGAGCTGCCGGAAGCCGGGGACCGTGGGCTCCTCGGCCTTGCGCGCGGACGAGCGGCGGTCGCGCAGCCGGCGGAGCGGAATCAGCGCGAAGGCGCCCCACCACAGTCCCGCCGAGGCCAGGCAGATACGGACCGCGGCGCTTTCGGAGAGGCCGAAGGAGTCGTGGCCCATGTAGAGCACGAGGTTCCCGACCAGCACCAGGGCGCCCGCCGCGTAGCCGAAGGCCCAGCCCTTGGAGGAGACGGCGTCGCGCTCCTCGGGCGGGGCGATCTGCGGGAGGTAGGAGTTGTAGAGCATCGTCCCCACGGACTGCGCCGCGTTCGCGACGACCAGCAGGACGCCTCCGAGGAGATAGCGGTCGCCGCCCAGGAAGAACATGGCGGTCGTCGCGGCTGCCCCGGTGTAGGCGGCGGCAGCCAGGAGGGGCTTCTTGCGGCCGCCGCGGTCGGCGGCGGCACCCACCAGGGGCATCACCAGCACGGCGACGACCACCGACAGGGACACCGAGTACGCGAAGAAGGAACCGGCCCGCACCGGGATGCCCAGCGGATGGACATAGCCGTCGCCGTCCGCCGCGTTCTTGGCGACCGAGGTCAGATAGGGACCGAGGAACACGGTGAGCACGCTCGTCGAGTAGACGGAGCACGCCCAGTCGTAGAAGTACCAGCCGCGCTGTTCACGCCGCCGCTCGGCGGCCTCGTCCGCCGCGCCCGCCCGCACGGTGTCGGTACCCACCCGTGCCCTCGCTTCCCCGTGAAGGTGCCGTGCGCGGACCGGGGAACGGGCGGGTCGGACAGGGTCAGACCCAGACGCCCCGGTCCTCCATGACCTTGCGCAGTGTGTCGATGTGATCGGTCATGATGCCATCGACTCCCAGGTCCAGGAGCCGGTGCATGCGATCGGGCTCGTTCACCGTCCACACGTGCACCTGGAGCCCGCGCGCGTGGGCGGCGCGCACGAAGCGGTGGTCGACCACCTGGATGCCGGACTGCGCCTCGGGCACCTGGGCGGCGACGGCCGAGCGGCGCAGTGCCGCCGGCACTCCCCAGGACCGCAGTCGCAGGTTGAGCACCCCCCGGGTGCCGTACGACGTCGCCAGGCGCGGCCCGGCCAGCCGCTGGGCGCGCATCACCCGTGCCTCGGAGAAGGAGCCCACGCAGATCCGGTCCCAGGCGCCGGTGCGCTCGAGGAGGTCCAGGAGCGGCCGCAGGGCGGGCTCGTCCTTGACGTCGACATTCCAGCGCGCCTCGGGAAAGGTCTCCAGGAGCTCCTCGAACAGCGGCACCGGTTCCCTGCCCGCCACGCGCGCGTGCCGTACCTCCGCCCAGGGCAGGTCCGCTATCCGGCCCGCCCCGTCGGTCACCCGGTCCAGAGTCGTGTCGTGGAAGGCGACCAGCTTGCCGTCCGCGGTGGCGTGGACGTCGGTCTCCAGATACCGGTAGCCCGCCTCGACCGCCCGCCGGAACTGCGACGCGGTGTTCTCCAGGCCGTCCGCCGCCCCGCCCCGGTGGGCGAAGGGGATGGGGCCGGGATGGTCGAGGTAGGGGTGGCGTATCCGCGAGGTCACGGTCGCAGTATCGCTCCCCGGGGTTGCCCGCCGGCAACGACCGTGCTGCCGTCGGATGCCCGGGGAACGGCGAACACGCGCAGGAAGACCTGGGCGAGCGGGCCGATGGACAGCGCGTAGAGGAGGGTGCCCGCGCCCACGGTGCCGCCGAGCGCGAATCCGGTGACCACGACGGCCACCTCGACAGTGGTCCGCATCAGCCGGATCGAGCGTCCCGTGCGCCGGTGCAGCCCGGTCATCAGACCGTCCCGCGGGCCCGGACCGAATCCGGCCGCGATGTAGAGGCCGGTGGCCGCACCGTTCAGCACGATCGCGGCCGGCAGCAGCGCCATCCGTGCGGCGAGCCCGTGCACGTCGGGGACCGCGGCGAGGGTGGCGTCCATGGCGACGCCGATCACGAAGACGTTGGAGACCGTGCCCAGTCCCGGCCGCTGGCGCATCGGGATCCACAGGAGCAGTACCGCCGCGCCCACGGCGATCGACACCACACCGATCGACAGACCCGTCAGCTCGGCGAGCCCCTGGTGCAGTACGCCCCAGGGCTCCAGGCCCAGGCCCGCCTCGACGAGCAGCGCGGAGCTGATCCCGTACAGAGCGAGTCCGGCGTACAGCTGGATCAACCGTCGTCCCAGACGGCTCTGCGTGAACAAGGCGGATCTCCCAGTGGTGGTAGTGGCCTGACACATGACACCCTGTGGCTTGGAATGACCGGCCAACCATGGCCAATCCGGGGAAGGTGGACTGATTTCAGTGGCGCAGTGGACCTCTGCGGTGGGCGCGGCGCAGCTCGCCCGGCTGCTCAACTCCCAGCAGGACCGCCCGGCCGGCCCCGGCACGCGCCGCCCGCCGGCCTACCGCGCGCTCGCCGACGGCATCCGCCTGCTGGTCCTGGAGGGCCGCGTCCCGGTGGCCGCCCGCCTGCCCGCGGAGCGTGAGCTGGCCCTGTCCCTGTCCGTGAGCCGTACGACCGTGGCGGCGGCCTACGAGGCGCTGCGGGCCGAGGGATTCCTGGAGTCCCGCCGCGGCGCGGGCAGCTGGACGGCCGTGCCCGCGGGGAACCCGCTCCCCGCGCGCGGTCTCGAACCGCTCCCGCCCGAGGCTCTCGGTTCCATGATCGACCTGGGCTGCGCGGCCCTGCCCGCGCCCGAACCGTGGCTGACGCGTGCGGTGCAGGGCGCCCTGGAGGAGCTGCCGCCGTACGCGCACACGCACGGCGACTATCCCGCGGGTCTTCCGGCCCTGCGGGCGATGATCGCCGAGCGGTACACCGCGCGCGGGATCCCGACCATGCCCGAGCAGATCATGGTCACGACCGGTGCGATGGGCGCGATCGACGCGATCTGCCATCTGTTCGGCGGCCGGGGCGAGCGCATCGCGGTGGAGTCCCCGTCCTACGCGAACATCCTCCAGCTGATGCGGGAGGCGGGCGCCCGCCTTGTGCCCGTCGCGATGGCGCAGGGGCTGACCGGCTGGGACATCGACCGCTGGCGTCAGGTGCTGCGGGACGCGGCGCCGCGCATCGCCTATGTCGTCGCCGACTTCCACAACCCGACCGGTGCGCTGGCCGACGAGGACCAGCGGCGGCAGCTGGTGGAGGCGGCGCGGTCCGCGGGGACCGTGCTGGTGGCGGACGAGACGATGTCCGAACTGTGGCTGGACGACGACGTCTCGATGCCGCGGCCGGTGTGCGCCTTCGACCCGGCCGGGTCCACGGTGGTCACCGTCGGCTCCGCCAGCAAGGCGTTCTGGGCGGGCATGCGGATCGGCTGGGTCCGGGGGGCGCCGGACGTGATCCGCAGCCTGGTCGCCGCACGCGCCTACGCCGACCTCGGGACGCCCGTCCTGGAGCAGCTGGCCGTGAACTGGCTGTTCAGCACCGGCGGCTGGGAGCAGGCGGTCGAGCTGCGGCGGAGCCAGGCGCGGGAGAACCGGGACGCCCTGGTGACCGCGATGCGCAAGGAGCTGCCCTCATGGGAGTTCGAGGTGCCGCAGGGCGGTCTGACGCTCTGGGTGCGGGCCGGGGGACTGTCCGGGTCGCGGCTGGCGGAAGTCGGTGAGCGGGTGGGGGTGCGGGTCCCGTCGGGGCCGCGCTTCGGGGTCGACGGTGCTTTCGAGGGCTATGTGCGTCTGCCGTTCACCGTGGCGGGTGCGGTGGCGGAGGAGGCCGCGGCCCGGCTGGCCGCGGCGGCGCGCGTCGTGGAGAGCGGAGGGTCCGGGGGCGGGGAGACGCCGCGCACGTTCGTGGCCTGACCGGTGTGCGGCGGCTGCCTGCGATCGGGCGGCTACGGCGCTTCCGCGACCACCGCTTCCGAGGGAACCGTCTCGGTGTCGGCCTTGGACAGGACCGTCTTCTCGTCGGCCTCCGAGGGGACCGTCTCCCCGTCGGCCGGGGTCGTGCGCTCCGGCAGCAGCGCCAGGACCGCCTGCCGGTCCGCCTCGCTCGTCGCGTCGTCGTACGGGTCCGGGGTCGCCGGCACCTGGAGGCGATGCACCGGGCCCGCCCCGAGACGGGCGTACCCGCGGCCCGGCGGGACCTCGGTCACCGGGGTGGTGTGCGGAGGCGCTCCCAGGAAGGTCTCCAACTGCTCCGCCGTCGCGGGTCCCAGCACGACACGCGCGCGCGTGTGCTGACGTACCGGATCGCTGAGCGCCTCCGCGCTGTCGAACTGGTCGGCCACCACCACCGTGACGTTCGCCGCGCGTCCGTGCCGCAGGGGGACCTGGAGCAGGGACTGCGGATCCTTGCGGCCGTCCGCGGCCGCCAGGTGGGTGAAGGCGCTCGGACGGTCGAGGAGGATCCACAGCGGACGCTTGGTGTCCTCGGGCGGCGGATGACCCGCCTGCCGGGCGCGGTTGGCCGCGATCAGCCGGCGCTCCGTCTCGGTCGCCGCCCACTCCAGGCTCGCCAGGGTCCCGGCCAGCCCGCACTCGACCGCGAGGACGCCGTCCCGCCCGGTCAGGCACGCGTACTCGCCGGTGCCGCCGCCCTCGACGATGACCACATCGCCGTACTGAAGGGCCTGGAGCGCGATCGACCGCAGCAGGGTCGAGGTGCCGCTGCCCGGCTGGCCCATGACCAGCAGGTGCGGCTCGGTGGAGCGGATGCCGGTGCGCCAGACGACCGGCGGGACGTCGCGCTGTGCGTCGCCGTAGCCGAGCGGCAGGGTGCGCTGGACCCGGGTGGGGTCCGTGAAGCCGAGGACGGTCTCGCCCGGGGCGGTGACGAAACGCTGGGCGGCGATGTCGGTGGGCAGCGGGGCGAGGACGGTGACGGTGAGTTCGTTGCCCTCCTCGTCCCAGCTGAAGTGGTACTCGCGGCCGCGGCCCGACTTGGCGTGCAGCAACTGCTCGATGCGGGCCCGGGACTCGGCCTCGCCGTCGGTGAAGTACGCGGGGTAGCGGACCAGCAGGTGGGTGATGCGGCCGGTGGCGTCGAAGTCGTACGCCGGGAAGGCCTTCTCCCACTCGCCGCCGTGGGTGTAGAGCGGGGCCGGGTCCTCGGCCGCCGAGAAGTACGGGACGAGCGCTTCGTACAGCGACTGGAGGCGCTGGGTCTGCGACTCGTCGGGTCCGTCCGGCTCCGGCGGCTTGCGGTCCCGGCCCTGCCAGGCTGCCGCCGCCATCAGGCTGATGACGGCGAGCAGCGGGCCGTACGGCACGAGTGCCACGACCAGGACCACCGAGGCCACCAGGAAAAGCAGCGGTCCGCGCTTGTCCTTGGGGGTCTCGGCCCACCTGCGCCGCCCGGCCGAGGCCAGCCGGCGCAGACCACGGGTGATCGTGATCAGCGGGTGGAGGACGTCGGTGGCACTGTCGGCCGCCGTCCGGGCCAGCTCCCGGCTCCGGGCGATCTGGGCGCTGCCTGTGCTCAGGATGCGGGGGAGGGGGCGGCGGGCCACTGCTGTCTCCTGGAGGTGCGTACGGACGGGAGGGGCGGCGTCAGAACTTGATGCCGCCGAGGAGGCTCGCCAGGCTCTCGCCGCCGGCCTTGATGCTCGGGGCGATGGCCGTGCTGGCCAGGTAGAAGCCGAACAGCGCCGAGATCAGGGCATGTGAGGCCTTGAGCCCGTCCTTGCGGAAGAAGATGAAGACGACGATGCCGAGCAGTACGACACCCGAGATGGAGAGGATCATTTTCGGTGCTCCTGGTTCGTGGGGACAGTCACCATGAGTACTTCCAGCATCACAGCATGTATCCATACGACAAAAGGTGCAAATGAATGAATTTTTCGCGTTTTCACTTGGTTGGCGGAGCCCTGGTGATCCTTACGTCCGGCACTTCGGGTCATCTGCACCGCGAGCCAGTACCCTTGCGATTCACCTGAACGGTTGTATGAGAGGCGGTCCGGCCGATGAGTGAAGCCCCCGACCCGGAGGTCGTGGAGCTGGCGACCAAGATCTTCGATCTGGCCCGGCAGGGGCAGACCGAGGCGCTCGTGGCGTACGTCGACGCGGGTGTTCCGGCGGGCCTCACCAACGACCGCGGGGACTCGCTCGTGATGCTCGCCGCCTATCACGGTCACGCGGACGCGGTGCGCGCGCTCGTGGCCCGCGGGGCGGCGGCCGGCGGGGTCAACGACCGGGGGCAGACGCCCCTGGCCGGGGCCGTCTTCAAGGGCTCCACGGACGTCATCGAGGCCCTGCTGGCAAGCGGCGCCGATCCGGCCGAGGGCACCCCCTCGGCTCTCGACACCGCCCGCATGTTCGGCAGGACGGAACTGCTCGAGTTGTTCGCAGCGCACTGACACATATGTTCTGACCAGCGAAAACACAGACAACGGGGGAGGCGGTACAGGGCCGCCGAAATTTCGGTCGCGGCAGATGGAAGTGCCGAGTCATCATGACGTCGTGGTTCACGGACGTGATGGTTGGGCAGGTGATGCCGCACCGCGCGGACCGTGATGCGGGTCCGCATGGGCCACCGACGAGAGGCAGAGGAAGATGGCTTGCAGCAAGCAGGAAACGGCGGGCGCCCCGACGTGTTGTCACGCGGCCAGGTAATGCACGTCCCCGGTTGCGTCGACGCTTGATGTGAGGCTGTTTCCCATGTTCGATCCGGTCATAGCGCCCAGCGGTACGCTGCTCGGCCTGCTCCAGCGGGGCCGCGGCGACGGCACGCTGCACGCGCTCACCGCCCCGCGCGCCGAGGCGCTCGCGGCCCTGAACCACTGCGTGCTGCGCGATCCCCGCCACGACTGGCAGGTGGAGAACCGCTCGCTGTACTACGCCCGTCTCTTCCTCGACCTGGGTGGCGAGCTGGACGAGATCGAGGCGCACCTCTTCGAGGTGGACGACGTCTTCGACACCGAGGAGTCACGCACGGGCCTGGCCCTCGCCGTCCTCGGCCACCTCGCCTCCTACGGCAGGCGCGACGCGCTCGAACTGCTGCGCAGGTACGCCGCCTCGGGCTCCAACTGGGCCTGGGCGCTGGACGAACTGGCACTGCGGGACGACGACGCCGGCCTGCGCGCCCTCGCCGCGCCCGTGCTCGCACGCTTCGGGACCGATTCCGAGGGCGAGGCCGAACTGGCCGCTGCCGTGCGTGACGCCTTCGAACCGAGGCCCTGGCGGCTGTGGGCCGACGATCCGCGCGAATCCGTCTCCACGCGTGTGCGTGCCGCTCAGGAAGCCGGCTGTTTCGACCGCTGGCAACGCCAGATGCGACCCGCCGGACCCCGCCCCGGGTGGAGCGTGCAGGCCGTCTTCGACTGGGCCCAGCAGGGCGTCGAGCGGGGGGCCGTGCTGTATGTTCCCGCCGCCCGCTGTCTGGCCGCCGTGGCCGGCCCAGAGGACCGCTCCGACATCCTCGCGGCGGCCAAGGACGGCACCGAAGGGGCCCGGTCCACCGCGCTGCGCTACCTCGCCGACAGCAATGATCCCGACGCCTTCGACCTGATCGAGCTGGCCGTCGCCACCGGCTCACCGGCCGTCGTCGAGGCCGCCCTCGACTCGTTCGAACGCATGCGCAGTATCGCCGCCGTCGACCGCGCACGCGGCTGGGCCCGACGGCCCGATCCGCTGGGCGCCGCCGCCGGACGCATGCTGGCCTGCCTGGGCGGAGCCCAGGACCGGGACCTCGTGCTCGCAGCCCTCCGGGAGGCCGTACGGGGCGAGGGACCCGACGCACCCACCCTGTGGACCCTCGTCGACGGCACCGGACGGCTCGGCATCGCCTGCGCCGCCCCCGTCCTGCGCCACATCTACCGGGAGACCGCCTCCTCCCACCTCCGCGGCCGCGCCGCCCGCGCCCTCGCCGCCACCGACCCCTCCTTCGCCACCGGCTTCGCCGTCGAGTGCCTCTGGGACTGCGAGGAGACCACCCGCGAGATCGCCGCCCGGCACGCCGAGACCGGTGACGCCCGCGTAGTGGAGCGACTGCGCCGGCTGGCCGCCGACCCGGCCGAGGAGGCCGAGGTCCAGACAGCCGTCCGCAGCCGTATCGGACCGGACACCGCGGCCATGTGAGACCACCTCCGGATGCCCACCCGCGGGCCCCGTCGCACCCGCGGGTGAACTCGGGACGACCCGCGGGTCAGGCGCGCATGGACGCCGCCTGACCTGCTCGGGTGCGCAGCGCAACGCTCATGGGACGTTCATCGTTCGCAAAGATCCACGTTGACGTGGCCACGTCCGGTGCGGCGAGAACACCCCTATGCGTGTCGTCATAGTGACCGAATCCTTTCCCCCCGATGTGAACGGCGTGGCCCACTGCGCGCTCCAGACCGCCCGGCACCTCGTAGATCGCGGTCACCTTCCGCTCGTCGTCGCGCCGGCCACCGCGGCCGGCCCCGCGTCCGGCGCGGACACCCTCGCGCCGTGCCCCGTCGTCCGTGTCCCCTCCCTCCCCCTCCCGGGCTACCCCCAGGTCCGCGTCGCCCTCCCCAGCAGGCGCGTGGCCGCGGCGATCGCCGAGCACCGCGCCGACGTCGTCCACCTGGCCAGCCCCTTCGTCCTCGGCGTCCGCGGCATGGCCGCCGCCGCCCGGCTCGGCCTCCCCGCCGTGGCCGTCTACCAGACCGACCTCGCCGGATACGCCCGCACCTACGTGCACGCGGGAGAAGCCGCCGCCTGGCGCCGTATCCGTTCCGTCCACGCCGCCGCCGACCTCACCCTCGCCCCGTCCAGTGCCTCCCTGCGCGACCTGGAGGCGCACGGCGTGCCCCGGGTCAAGCTGTGGCCGCGGGGCGTGGACACCGTCCGCTTCCGCCCCGACCTGCGCGACGAGGCGCTGCGCCGGCGGCTCGCGCCGAACGGGGAGACGATCGTCGGCTACGTCGGCCGTCTCGCCCCCGAGAAGCACATCGAGCTGCTGGCCGACGCGTGCCGCCTGGAGGGCGTCAAGGTCGTGGTGGTCGGCGACGGGCCGAGCCTGCCCCACCTCGAACAGGCACTGCCCCGAGCGGTCTTCCTGGGCCGCCGCACGGGCGACGAACTGGCCCGGATCTTCGCCTCCTTCGACGTCTTCGCGCACACCGGCCCCTTCGAGACCTTCTGCCAGACCGTGCAGGAGGCCATGGCGAGCGGAGTGCCGGTCGTCGCGCCCGCCGCCGGCGGCCCGCTCGACCTGGTCGCCCACGGGCGCACCGGGTTCCTCGTCCCGGCCCGCGACCCGGCCGCGGTACGGGACGCCGTGCGGTCCCTGGCCGCCGACCCCGCCCTGCGGGCCTCGTTCGGCGCGGCCGCGCGGGCCATGGTCGAGGGCCGCACCTGGGCGGCCGTCGGCGACCAGCTGATCGGCCACTACGCCGCCGTGCTCAGCGGCCGCAGGACGGCGGTGGCGGCATGAGCGCACAGTCGCTGCGGATCGTCCGTCTCGCCAACTTCGTCGCGCCCGCCTCGGGCGGTCTGCGCACCGCCCTGCGCGAGCTCGGCAAGGGCTACCGGGCCGCCGGGCACGAGTGCGTGCTCGTCGTGCCCGGCGACCGGGCGAGCGACCGCCACACCGAGCAGGGCCGGATCGTCACCCTGCCCGGCCCGCTGCTGCCCGGCACCGGCGGCTACCGCGTCCTCGCCGACAAGCGGCGGGTGGCCCGGCTCCTGGAGGAGCTCGCCCCCGACCGGCTGGAAGTCTGTGACCGCACGACCCTCAGGTGGACCGGCAAATGGGCCCGGCGTGCCCGCGTCCCCGCCGTGATGGTCTCCCACGAGACCGCCGACGGCGTGCTGCGCACCTGGGGCCTGCCGGAGGGCGCGGCCCGGCGTGCCGCGGACGCCCTCAACGTCCGTACGGCACACACCTACGCGCGCGTGGTGTGCACCACCGAGTTCGCCGAGCGGGAGTTCGTGCGGATCGGCGCGCGCAATGTCGTACGGGCCCCGCTGGGCGTCGACCTGGTCGAGCGGCGCCCGGCGCTGCGCGACGCGGGACTGCGGGCCCGGTACGCGCGCGAGACCGAGACCCTGCTCGTGACGTGCACCCGGCTGTCCGTCGAGAAGCGGCCCAGCACGGCTCTGGACGCCGTGGAGTCCCTGGTGCGCCGAGGCCGGCGCGCGGTGCTCGTGGTGGCCGGGGACGGGCCGCTGCGGCCGCGCCTGGAGCAGCGGGCCCGGGAACGGCGGCTGCCGGTGACCTTCCTCGGTCACGTCGGCGACCGCGGGCTGCTCGGCGCGCTCCAGGCCACCGCCGACGTGTGCCTGGCCCCCGGACCCGCCGAGACCTTCGGGCTCGCCGCGCTGGAGGCCATGGCGTGCGGCACACCGGTCGTGGTGAGCGCCTCCTCCGCCCTGCCGGAGGTCATCGGGTCGGCCGGAGCGGTCGCCGCGGACCGGGCAGAGGCCTTCGCGGACGCCGTGGAGATGCTGCTCGAACGGCCCGAGACCGAGCGCCGCGAGGTCGCACGCGCGCGTGCGGAGTGCTTCGGGTGGGACACCGCGGTCCGGGCGTTCCTCGCCGCGCACGACGCGGAGGTCCTCGTACGGCGCTCCGTGCCGGGGGGCGTGGCATGAGCAGGGGCGCGTCATGAGAACCGTCCGTTTCGTCGCCCTCGGTGACTCCCTGTCCGAGGGCGTGGGCGACCCCGTCGGCGGGGCGTGGCGCGGCTGGGCCGAGCTGCTCGCCGACGGGCTCGCCGAGTCCGTGGAGTTCACCAAGCTCGCGGTCAGCGGGGCGCAGACGCGCGATGTGCTGGAGCGGCAGACGCCGTTGGGGCTGGAGGTGCGGCCGGACGTCGTCTCGGTCGTCGTCGGTGTCAACGACACCCTGCGCTGTACCTTCGACATCCATGCCGTGGCCGCGCGGCTCGACGAGGTCTACGCGGCGTTCACCGGGCAGGGCGCCGTCCTGCTGACGGCGTGTCTGCCCGACCCGGGCACGATGCTCGGGCTGCCCGGCGCGCTGGCGCGTCCGCTGGCCCGGCGGCAGCGGGCGGTGAACGCGGTGGTGCACGCGCTGTCCGAACGGTACGGGGCGGTGCATCTGCACGCGGCCGAGGGGAGTTGGACCACCGACCGTGCGATGTGGAGTGCGGACCGGCTGCATCCCGCGGAGCGGGGACATCGGCAGCTCGCTGTGCGGTTCCACGCGGCGCTCGCGGAGCGCGGTGTCGCGACCGGGGCCGCGCCCTCGGCCGAGCCGGAGTCTCCCGTGCCCACGAAGTCGGCGAGCCTGCGGTGGCTGGCCACGGCGGGTACGGGGTGGGTGGCGCGGCGGTGCACCGATCTGCTGCCCCAGTTGGTGACGCTGGCGCTGGACGAGATGCGGCATCGCGCGCGGGGGACCGGCGCGCGGCTCGATCTGCGGGCCGCGCATGCGGTGTCCCTGGCGTTGGCCGCGTTGTCCGGGCAGGAGCAGGGGGCCGAGGCGGCTTGAGTCCCGGGTGCGGGTGCGGGTGCGGGTGCGGGTGCCGGTGCCGGTGCCGGTGCGGGCGCGGATGCGTGGGGACTGGTCGCGCGGTTCCCCGCGCCCGCCCTGAGCAAGTCAGCGGCGCCGTACCTCCACGAAGCGCACCGGGATTCCGGGCACCGCCTGAGCCGCTCGGGGGAGGTCCGTCCCGCGGACCACGCCGATCACCGGGTAGCCGCCGGTGGTCGGGTGGTCTGCCAGGAAGACCACCGGCCGGCCGTCGGGGGGAACCTGGACGGCGCCCAGAACCATGCCTTCGCTGGGGAGTTCACCGTCGAACGCCCGCTCCAGGGCGGGCCCCTCCGTGCGCAGGCCGATGCGGTTGCTCGCCGGGGACACCTGGAAGGTGCGGGAGGTGAAGGCCCGGATCGCTTCCGGGGTACACCAGTCGACCCGTGGGCCCAGTGTGACGCGGAGGACGAGTTCCGAGGGCGGCGCAGGCTGCGGCGCGGTGTCCACGCGCGTGTGCAGCGGTCGCGGCGTGCCGAGGGGGAGTACCGCCCCGTCCGTGAGGGGCGGCGGGCCCAGCCCCGACAGGAGGTCCGTGGAACGGCTGCCCAGGACCGGCTCCACGGCGATCCCGCCGGAGACGGCCACGTAACTGCGCAGTCCCGACACGGCCGTTCCCACGGTCAGCAGTGCTCCCGCCGGTACGTCCACAGGTGCGCCCCAGGCCGCCGGACGGCCGTCCACCGTGATCAGGCAGTGGGCGCCCGTGACGGCCACGGTGACCGCCGAACGGGGGCGCAGCGTACAGCCGTTGACCGTGGTCTCCAGGACGGCCGCCTCGGGGCTGTTGCCGACCAGACGGTTGGCGAGCTCGGCCGCCGGGCGGTCCAGGGCGCCCGAGCGAGGCACGCCGAGGTGGGCGTGGCCCGGGCGGCCCCGGTCCTGGACGGTGGTCAGAGCTCCGGCCCGGACGACGAAGAGGGCGCGGTCCGTCATGTCGCCCTCACGAAGCGCACCCGCGTCCCCGGCGACAACAGGGCGGCCGGCACGCGCGCGTGGTCCCACAGAACGGCGTCCGTGGTTCCGATGAGCTGCCAGCCGCCCGGCGAGGAGCGGGGGTAGACGCCGGTGTACGGGCCCGCGAGCGCCACCGAGCCGGCCGGGACGGCCGTACGAGGGGTGGCCCGGCGCGGCACGTCGTAGCGGGCGGGCAGACCGGTGAGGTAGCCGAAACCGGGCGCGAAGCCGCAGAAGGCGACCGTGAACTCGGTTCCGGCGTGGACGCGGGCCACCTCCTCGGGGGAGACACCCCAGTGCGCGGCGACGTCGGCAAGGTCCGGGCCGTCGTAACGCACCGGGAGGTCGATCACCTCCCGCGCGCGCGGGAGCGCGGCCGGTACCTCGGAGGCGGTGAGTTCTGCGGCCAGGCCGACGGGGTCGGCGAGGCCGTCCAGGAGGACCGTGCGGGCCGCGGGGACGATCTCGCCGACCGACAGCGAACCCTCGGCGCGACGGCGCACCAGCTCGGCGTGCAGGGCCTGTGCCTCCTCGCCCGAGGACACCTCGACGAGCAGGGCGCCGTCCCCGACGGGCAGTGCTCTCATACGAAGGCCTCCACTCGGACGCCCGAGGACACGAGACGCATTCTCACCCGTCGGGCCAGTTCGACCGCGCCCGGTGTGTCGCCGTGCAGGCACAGGGAGCGGGCCTCGACCTCGACGAGGACACCGGAGTGGGTGGTGACCGTGCCGTCGCGGGCCAGGCTCAGCGAGCGTTCCACCACCGCCACGGCATCGGTGACCACCGCACCCTCCTGGCCGCGCGGCACAAGGGTGCCCTCCTCGGTGTAGGCGCGGTCCGCGAAGGCCTCCGTCACGGCCTCCAGACCCGCCTTCACGGTGGCCTCCAGAAGACGCGAGCCGGGCAGACCCAGCACGGGCAGCGTGGCGTCGGCGAGGAGCACGCCGTCGACGACCGCCGCGGCCTGCTCCTCGTCGTGGACGACCCGGTTGTAGAGGGCGCCGTGCGGTTTGACGTAGGACACGCGCGTGCCCGCCGCCCGGGCGAAGACCTCCAGGGCGCCGATCTGGTAGGCGACCTCGGCCGTCAGCTCGGCGGGGGGCACGTCCATCGCGCGCCGCCCGAACCCCGCCAGGTCCCGGTAGGAGACCTGGGCGCCGATGCGGACCCCGCGCTCGGCCGCCAGTTCGCAGACGCGCCGCATGGTGGCCGCGTCCCCGGCGTGGAACCCGCAGGCCACGTTGGCGCTGGTGACGACGGACAGCAGCTGTTCGTCGTCGGTGAGCTGCCAGCGGCCGAAGCCCTCGCCCAGGTCGGCGTTGAGATCGATCGAGGTCATGGCGGTCTCGTGTCTCCTTTCGAGTCCTCAGAGATGCCCAAGGCGTTCAGGCCACTCTGTACTGCTCGTCCCGGGCATCCGTCAGGAACATCTGCCCCGGCGCGTGCGTGATGGCGAACGGCGGGCGCGAGGCCATCACCGCGGCCTGCGGGGTCACTCCGCAGGCCCAGAACACCGGGATGTCGTCCGGTTCGGCGGCCACCGCATCACCGAAGTCGGGGCGGGCCAGGTCGTCGATGCCGAGCCCGGAGGGATCGCCGCAGTGCACGGGGCTGCCGTGCACGGCCGGGAGCAGAGCGCTCTCCCTCAGGGCCGCGGCCAGGTGCTGCGGCGGCACCGGGCGCATGGACACCACCATGGGTCCGTGCAGCCGCCCCGCGGGACGGCACTGTCGACTGGTCACGTACATCGGAACGTTCCGGCCCTGCTCGATGTGCCGGATCGGGACGCCCGCCTCCGAAAGTGCCCACTCGAAGGTGAAACTGCACCCGATCAGGAACGAAACGAGGTCTTCACGCCAGTGTGCGCGCACGTCCGTCGGCTCGTCCATCAGCCGGCCGTCCTCCCACACCCGGTAGCGCGGGAGATCGGTGCGCAGATCAGCGCCCTCCGCGAGGACGGTGGTCGGGTCGCCGGCGTCGGTGACGTCGAGGACCGGGCAGGGCTTGGGGTTGCGCTGGCAGAACAGCAGCATGTCGTACGCCCAGTCGGCGGGCACCGAGATCAGGTTGACCTGGGTGTGGCCGGCGGCGACCCCGGCGGTGGGGCCGGTCAGCCCCGCCCGGAAGCGGGCGCGTGCGCTTGCCGGGCTCCACGCGTGCGCGTGCTCGTCGACGAGGGTCAGGGGGCGGTCCTGCGTGCGGTTCATGCGAGCTCCTTCCCGCGGGTCTCCGGCAGCCCCAGCAGGGCGAGTGCGGCGATGCCGTAGCCGAGGGCGCCGAAGACGAGTGCCCCGCCCACGCCCCAGCTGTCGGCCAGGAAGCCGACCGTGGTCGGGAAGACCGCGCCGATCGCCCGGCCGGCGTTGTAGGTGAAGCCCTGCCCCGAACCGCGCACGGCCGTCGGGTACAGCTCGCTCAGATAGGACCCGAAGCCGCTGAAGATCGCCGACATGCAGAACCCGAGGGGGAACCCGAGGACCAGGAGCCAGGTGTCGGCTCCGCTCGGGATGTTGCCGTAGGCCACGATGCAGACGGCCGACAGGAGGGCGAAGAGCCAGATGTTGCGCCGCCTGCCCAGGCGGTCGGTGAGATAGCCGCCGGTCAGATAGCCGAGGAAGGCGCCGGAGATCAGGAAGGTCAGATAGCCGCCGGTGCCGACGACCGACAGTCCGCGGTCACTCTTGAGGTACGTCGGCACCCAGGTGGCGAGCGTGTAGTAGCCGCCCTGGACACCGGTGGACAGCAGTCCCGCGAAGATCGTCGTACGCAGCAGACCCGGCTTGAAGATCGCTGCGAACGAGCCCTTTCCGGCACTCTTCTCGCGGACCGCGATCGCCTCGGGGGCGTCCTTCACCTGCCGCCGCATCCAGACGACCAGCAGTGCGGGCAGCGCGCCCGTCCAGAACATCACGCGCCAGGCGGTGTCGGGGTCGAAGACCGAGAAGACCAGCGTGTACACGATCGCGGCCAGGGCCCAGCCCACGGCCCAGGAGCTCTGGATCGCGCCCAGGGTGCGGCCCCGGTGCTTCGCGCTCGCGTACTCGGCGACCAGGATCGCGCCGACCGCCCACTCACCGCCGAAACCGAGTCCCTGGAGGGCACGGAAGACCAGCAGCGACTCGAAGTTCGGGGCGAAGCCGCAGGCCACGGTGAAGACCGCGTAGGTGATCACCGTGATCATCAGCGCCCGGACCCGGCCGGCCCGGTCGGCCAGCACCCCTGCCAGGGCACCGCCGATGCCGGAGGCGAGCAGGGTGACGGTGGTGAAGAGGCCGGTCTGGCCGCTGTCCAGGCCGAAGTAGGCGGCCAGCGCGACC
Source organism: Streptomyces sp. SAI-135 (assembly GCF_029893805.1). Lineage (NCBI taxonomy): Bacteria > Bacillati > Actinomycetota > Actinomycetes > Kitasatosporales > Streptomycetaceae > Streptomyces > Streptomyces sp. SAI-135. The sequence goes on along the minus strand of NZ_JARXYP010000002.1, from coordinate 1,755,636 downwards.
ATGCTCAACGGGAGCGTGAAGTAGTCGTAGGAGTCGAGGGCGTAACCGCCGAAGGCGCCGGCGAAGGCGCGGCGACCGCGCGGACCGAGGGCGCGGAACCAGCCCAGCGCCCCGTCTTCGGACGTCGTGGGGCTCGGGTTCAGGGACTGAGGGGGACGGGTCGTGCTCATGGGCACCTCGAAGGGGGAGGACGGAGGGTGCGGAGCTGAGCCATGCGGTGTTCCAGCAACGTAGAGGATCGTTCAACGATCCTTCAATACCCCTGTTGTTTCGTTCTCCTCTCTGCGGTTGAATTCCGGGCATGGCAGAGCAGCTGAGCGGACTGGCCGACGACCGTGCCCTTCTGGGCCGCACCAGCACGGCCGAGCGGGTCTCGGACATCCTCAGGAGCCGCATCGCCGAGGGTTACTTCCCGCCGGGGACACGGCTGTCGGAGGACAGCATCGGCGGCGCCCTGGGGGTCTCCCGCAACACCCTGCGGGAGGCGTTCCGGCTGCTCACCCATGAGCGGCTGCTCGTCCACGAGCTCAACCGCGGTGTGTTCGTGCGGGTCCTGGCGGTCGAGGACGTGGAGGACATCTACCGCACCCGCGCGCTCGTGGAGTGCGCGGTCGTCCGCGGGCTGGGCGAACCGCCCTACGTCCTCGACGCGCTCGCCGAGGCGGTCGAGGAGGGGCAGCGGGCGGTGCGCGAAGGCGACTGGAAAGCGCTGGGCACGGCCAACATCCACTTCCACCGCGAACTCGTCGCCCTGGCGGGCAGCGACCGCACCGACGAACTGATGCGCAGCGTCTTCGCCGAACTCCGCCTCGCCTTCCACGTGGTGGACGACCCCAAGGCCCTGCACGAGCCCTACCTGGCCCGCAACCAGCAGATCCTCGGCGCGCTCCAGGCCGGCGACAGGGAAGAGGCGGAACGGCTGCTCGCCGTGTACCTCTCGGACTCTCTGGAGCGAGTGGTCGAGGTGTACAGGCGAAGGGTGGGCGAGGACTCCTAGTCAGGGGGGCGGGGAACTGCGCGACCAGCCCCCACCGGCCCGCAGGCGACCGGCAACAGGTGGTCGCCCGTCCGACCGCCGGAGGCGATCCGCGCCGTTTGGGGAGTTGTCAGACCTAGCACCTAGTCTGTGCACCGTGACTTCGCCTGCGACGACGGACAGCGCTCCGCCCCAGTTCAGCGCGGGGCCGCGCCCCGCACCGGGCCCGGCTGCCGACGAGGGACTGGCGCGTCGGCTGCGCGCGCTCGCCTGCACCGCCCCGCTGCACGACCTCGACGCCCGCAAGGCCAACCTCGCGGGCGAGTACTCGGTGTACGGCATGGCGGAGGTGGCCCTGGCCGCCATCGACCTGGTCACCCTGAACATGGACTTCGACACCGGCGCCGACCACGACCAGATCGTCGCCCGCCTCATCCCGCGCATCGCCGCCCAGGCCCCGCAGCGGCCCGTCGCCGAGCACGAGCGCGTGGCCCGCTGGGTCCTGGAGAACCTGATCAACGTCGGCAGCGTCGACCGGGGATTCCGCGCGGTCTACGGCACGTTCGCACCGGACGGGACCTATGTCCGGCGCGACTACGACTTCAAGCTGATCGAGGAGGTGCCGGGTCCCGGCGGCTCGGTGTACCTCCGGACCACGGACGAGGCGGTCAACGTCCTCGTCGGCGCCCTCGACACCGACGTCACCAGCGCCCAGATCGCCGCCGAGGTCAAGCTGGAGGTGCTGATCAGCCGCGGCCGCCTCGCCGACGCCCAGCTCGCCGCGGAGCAGGCCCGGTACCGGACCGTGCAGTACTCGGAGACCCTGCGCAGGGCGCTGGACGCCACCCGGCGCAACGTCCGGGCCGTCGACTGGCTCAACTCGGTGCCGGACATGATCGCCGAGGCCCTCGACCACGTCGCCGACCGGTACCGCCACGAGAACGCGATCCTGACCAACATCCGCAAGGCGCGGGACGAGTCCGAGGACCCCGAGCAGAAGCGCCGCGCCGCCGAGCTCGTCGACATCGTCAAGGACTGCATCCGGCGCCACACCCAGCTCCAGTCCCGGCTCCTGGAGGCGGGCCCGCTGTTCCGCGCCGAGCAGGACCGGCAGGCCTTCGCCACCCCCATGACGACGTCGGGGACGGATCTGTACGGCCACCTGTTCGCGCCGCTGCTGCCGCTGCCGCTGGAGCAGGCCACGCGGGTCACCGACGCGTTCTTCGCGCGCGGGACCGGGCTGCGGACGCCGGTGTCCGTGCGGGTGGGTGATCTCGTCGACATACTGCTGACGCCGCCCATGGAGCGGGAGCACCTGGGCGCGGAGATGCCGGAGCCCGACCTGATCGCCACGCCCGACGACAGCCGCTTCAGCGAGGAACAGCTGGCGGCCGCGAAGGAGTTGCTGGATCTGCCCGCGGACGCGCCGCGGCGGCTGTCCGGACTGCTCGCGGAGGCCCGCAGGACCGGCGGGTTCGATCTCGCCTACCTGGTCGCCCTGTTGGCGATCCACGCGGCCAGCCCCGCCGTCGGCACGGCCTACCGCCAGGGCGAGGAGAAGCTGCTCTTCGCGGTGGACGACGGGACGGAGCTGGACGACCCGGACTTCGGTGGCGCCGACCTCATCGTCGGCACGGCCCTGCTGGACGCCGCGGGGATGGCGGCGGACCGGACGGAGGCGGCATGAGATCAGCCCGTCGGGAGGCGGCATGAGTGAGGTCAGTCCCTCCGCAAGCAGCATGAGTGAGCACAAGCGTGACAAGGAGCTCCAGCCGTGAGTGAGCATGTCGAGTGGAGCGACCCGGAGGTCCCGACCCCGTCGGCGCCCGCCGCCGTCACCCCCGCCGACGCCGCCGACGCCGCTCGGCTCGTCGCCTTCGGGCTCCAGCCCAAACTGCAGCCCGCGCGGGACCAGGAGTACGCCGAGCTGCTGCGGCGCTACCGGGAGGACCCGCCGTTCGCGCGGCTCGCCGACGCCGTCGCCGCCGGACTCGGGCTGGTCGTACTGGAGGTGTCCCCGCGCGCGGGAATGGCCGTGACCGCCGCCGAGGACTCCGTGTTCGCGGTGCGGATGGGGGACTACGCGCGTCGTACGTCCGCCGACGGCGGTGACCGGTTCCTGCACGGCCTCGCCCATCTCGCCGTGGCCGCCATGGCGTTCCCGCGGCCCGAGGACCTCGCCGACGACGGATACATCGGGCGCGTCTCGGTCAACGGCGTCGACGCCTTCGTACGACAGGCCTGCCGCCGCCTGGAGGAGCGGGCCGAGGAGGTCGGGGAGAACACCGACCCGGCCACGGACGCGCCGGGGCTCGAGGCGGCCTGGCGGATCTGGGCCAGACGCAGCGCGGCCGGCGCGACCAAGGACGCGCGCCGGCTCGCCGGGTCCACGACCGGCATCGTCGGCAAGGCCGCCGCCTTCCTCACCGACTCCGGCTTCCTCCAGCGCACCGGGGACGACAACGGCGGCACCTACCGGACCACGGCTCGTTACCAGCTCCAGGTGCGGGACATGGCCGGAAGCGCCGCCATGGCCGAACTCCTGGAGCTGGGGATCGTCCCGGTCACCGACGGCACACCGACCCTGCTGCCCCCCGAGGACGGCGACGACCTGGAGCTGGCGGCCGACGCCGGGCTGCCGTTCCACTCCTGAACTCCCCCCACCTGCCGAAGACTTACGAGAGTCCGCCATGTACGAGCTGTCCCGGGTCCGCCTCTACTCCATCGGCCCCGCCGGTGCGCGCTACGCCGACACCGTGCTTGACCTGCGCGGCGTCGGCGCGGAAGTGCCCGACCCCGCGCCCACCCAGGCGGAGTTCTTCGAGGAGGAGCCCGTCGGCCCGCCGCGCCGCCCCGCGCCCGCCGGCGTGCTCTTCCTGGAGAACGGCGGCGGCAAGTCGGTGCTGCTCAAGCTGATCTTCTCGGTGATGCTGCCCGGCCACCGCAACACCCTGGGCGGCGCCAGTTCCGGTGTGCTGCGCAAGTTCCTGCTGGCGGACGACTGCGGGCACGTGGCCCTGGAGTGGCAGCACACCCTGACCGGGGAGTGCGTCGTCGTCGGCAAGGTCAGCGAGTGGCGGGGGCGCCAGGTCTCCAACGACCCGCGGAAGTTCGCCGAGGCCTGGTACTCCTTCCGGCCCGGTCCGGGACTCAGCCTCGACAACCTGCCCGTCGCCGAGTCCACCGCCGTACGGCCGCCCGCCGAGGGCCAGTCGGCCGCGCAGGGCCGCCGCCGCACCATGAAGGGCTTCCGGGACGCCCTCACCGAGGCCGGCAAGGCGTACCCGCACCTGGAGGTGCACTGGGAGGAGATCCACGACCGCTGGATCGAGCACCTCGGCGACCTCGGTCTGGACCCCGAACTCTTCCGCTACCAGCGCGAGATGAACGCCGACGAGGGCGAAGCCGCCGGGCTGTTCGCCGTGAAGAAGGACTCCGACTTCACCGACCTTCTGCTGCGTGCCGTGACCGACACCCGTGACACCGACGGGCTCGCCGACCTGGTCAGCGGGTTTGGCAACAAGCTCGGCCGACGCGCCGAACTCATCGCCGAACGGGACTTCACCGCCGGGTCCGTGGACCTGCTGGGCCGGATCGTCGAGGCCGCCGAGTCGCGCTCACGCGCGCGTGACATCCACGCGGGCGCCGAGCGACGTACCCGGACGCTGGCCCGCCGGCTGTCCGCCCGCGGTGTCCAGGAGCGGGTGCGGGCGGCGGACCTGGCCCAGCGGGTCACCGCCGCCGCGTACGCCGTCACCCACGCCGAGGCGGGCCGGGAGCGCAGTGCGCTGATCGCCGCCGAACTCGCCTACCGGCACGCCTCCCTGGCGCTCGCCGCCGCCGAGAAGGCGGCCGCGGCCCAGAAGCGTGAGCTGGCCGAGGCACGCACGCTGCACTCCGCCTGGCAGGCCGCCGAGGCCGTACTGCGGCACCGGGCCGCCGCGGACCGGGTCGCGCGCGTGGCCGCCGCCATCCAGGAGGCCGAGCGGGACGCGGCCCCCGCGCTCGCCGCCCGCGCCAAGGCCGCCGTCGATCTCGTCCGCGCCCTGCACGCGGCCGCCGAAAGCGCCGAGACGCTCGCCAACGAAGAGGAGGAGCGGTCCGCGGCCCTCCAGGAGGTCGGCGAGTCCGCGTACCGGGACTCCACCGCGGCCGCCACCGAGGCACAGCGCGCCCGCAGTGAGATCGGGCATCTGCGCCAGCGGCTGAGCGAGGTCGAGCAGGAGACCGCCGAGGCGGTCCGCGCGGGCTGGCTCGACGACAGCGCGCCCGACGCCGACCCGGCCCGCGCGGCCCTCGCCGCGAGCGACGCCGAGAAGACCGCGGTCGCCGCCTGGGACGCCGCCCGCGAGGCGTCGAACCGGGCCGCCGAGCACGCGCGCGAGGCGGCCGCCGCCGAATCCCGCGCCGAGCTCACCGCCGCCCGCGCGGAGGACGCGGCCACGGCGGCAGCGCGCTCCTACGAGGCCGAGCGGCGCCTGGCGGAGGGGCTGGCGGGGGAGGAGCGGCTCGCGGAGCTGCTCAGCCTGACCGGGAACTCCGGGGTCCCCGCCGGAGTACCGGGGCAGCGCGCGGGCGCCGAGGACACCGGAAAGGGCGGCGCGGCCGGGCACGAGGATGCCGTCACCGACGCAGGTCTCACCCCCGAGGACCTCGACCGCTTCGCCGACGAACTGCGGGAGCTGCTCGACGACTCCGTCTCCTCGGCCGAACGCCAGCTCTTCGAACTGCGCACGGCCGCCGCCGACGACTCCCGGATCCTCGGCGCGCTCGGTGACGGCGGACTCCTGCCCCCGGGGCCGGACGTACTGGCCACGGTCGAGTTCCTCGGGGAGAACGGCATCCCCGCCCTGCCCGGCTGGCGCTATCTCGCCCAGGCGGTCGATCCCACCGACCACGCGCGCGTGCTGGCGGCCCGGCCCGAACTGGTCGACGGTGTCATCATCACCGACCCCGACACCCACGCGCGTGCCCGCGAGGCCCTGAACGACGCGGCCCTGCTCCCGCGGTCCGCCGTCGCCGTGGGCACGGCGTCCGCCCTCCTCGCACCCACCCCGGCCCCCGAGTCGGACAGCGGTGACGTCTTCCTCGTACCGCCGAACCCGGCCATGCACGACGAACACGCCGCCGACGAGGAGCGCCAGGCACTGCGCGCGCGGGCCGGTGAGCGGGACGAGGAGATCAGGTCGCTCGCGGCCCGCCTCGGCAAGGACCGTGAACTGGCCGCCCGGCTCGCCTCCTGGCGCACCGGCTGTCCGGCCGGCCGGCTCGTCGAACTGGCGCAGGCCGCCCGGGACACGCGCGCCTTCGCCGAGGAGGCGGAGGCCGAGCTGGCCGAGGCGCGCACGGTGCGGGCGGAGGCCGACGAGGCCGCCGCGGAGGCCGCCCAGACGCGCGACGAGCGACAGGAGGCCGCCCAGAAGGCCCGGCGCGCCGCCGACGCCCTGGCCGGACTGGCCTACCGGCTGCGCGAGCGGGCCGGCTGGCAGGCCAAGCTGCGCGAACTGGCCGACGAGGCCACCGAGTCGGAAGCCCGTGCCCAGACCTGCCTGGACCGCGCCCGGGCCGCCGACGAGGACCGGCGCGGGGCCCAGCGGGCCGCCGACGACGCCCGCCGCACCGCGCGTGCGCTGCGCGCCGAGCGCGCCGAGATCGCCGGCGCCCCCGACGACGTACCGGACAGTGCCCCGGAAGCCTCCAAGGCGTCCCTGCCCGCCCTGCGCGAGGCCTACCGTGCCGCCTCGCAGCTGTACGAGAAGGTGGGCGTCGGCGCCGACCTGCGGGCCGAGCAGGCGAGGGCGGAGAGCGACGAGAGCGCGGCCCTAGCCGAACTGGACCGGCTGAGCAACAAGGTCCGCACCCGCGCGGAGCAGCTGCTCCAGTCGCCGGACGGCTCCGACGGGCCCTCCCGGCAGGCCGCGGCAGCCCGTGCCGAGGAGTTGGTGCAGCTCCTGGAGACCCGTATGTCCACCGCGAGCGAGCAGCTCGGCCGGCTGCGAGGCGAGGCGGAGCGGCACGCACCCGAGGACGGCGAGGCGCACACCGAGCTGTCGCCGGAGCTGGAGCCGCGCGACGCCGAGCACGCACAGGCGCTGCTGCGCACGGCCACCGCCGAACTCGCCTCCCGCACCGAGGCGTTGGTGCAGGCCAGGGAGGCGCACGCGGAGCTGCTCGGTTCCCACCGGGCCGCCGAGGACGCGGCGGGCGGCTTCGACGAGATCGCCGCGATGCTCCGCGACCTGCTGCGCGAGCACGCCATGGAGGACGAGCAGGACGAGCAGGAGCCGTACCCGGGCAGCCCCGAGGAGGCCCGGCGGGCCGCCGCCGAGGCCCGCCGGTCGCTGCGTGGCTGCGCCGCCGACCTCTCCGCCGCCGAGGCCGCCGTGCGCGAGGCCAGTGACGTCCTGGTCCGGCACGCCAACTCCACGCGCTACGAGCAGGTCCGCACCCCCGCACGGCAGCAGATCCGGGAGCTGCCCGCGTCCGCGCTGCCCGAGCACGCGCAGAAGTGGGCGGACGCCTTCGCGCCCCGACTGCGGGTGCTGACCGACGAGTTGGCGCAGCTGGAGCGGAACCGGGACTCGATCGTGGACCGGCTGCGGGGGCTCGTGGAGTCCGCGCTGGCCACCCTCAGGTCCGCCCAGCGGCTGTCCCGGCTGCCCGAGGGGCTCGGCGAGTGGTCCGGGCAGGAGTTCCTGCGGATCCGCTTCGAGGAACCCGACCAGGCGACGCTCACCGAGCGGCTCGGCGAGGTCATCGACGAGGCGACCAGGGCCGCGGTGAAGAAGAACTCCGACCTGCGGCGCGACGGGATGTCCCTGCTGCTGCGCGGAGTCGCGGCGGCGCTCCAGCCGAAGGGCGTGGCCGTCGAGATCCTCAAGCCGGACGCCGTACTGCGCGCCGAGCGGGTGCCCGTGGGGCAGATGGGCGACGTGTTCTCCGGTGGTCAGCTGCTGACGGCGGCCATCGCGCTGTACTGCACGATGGCGGCCCTGCGGTCCAACGACCGGGGGCGGAACAAGCACCGGCACGCCGGCACGCTGTTCCTGGACAACCCGATCGGGCGGGCCAACGCGACGTATCTGCTGGAGCTCCAGCGGGCCGTGTCCGACGCGCTGGGTGTGCAGCTCCTGTACACCACCGGCTTGTTCGACACGACGGCCCTCGCCGAGTTCCCCCTGGTCATCCGGCTGCGCAATGACGCGGACCTGAGGGCCGGCCTGAAGTACATCAGCGTGGAGGAACACCTCCGCCCGGGCCTTCCGCAGCAGCCGCAGGCGGACGAGGCGGGACACAGCGAGATCACGGCGACGCGGATGTTCAAGCGTCCGGCGCCCGTGACTCCCTGAGCGCCGCGGGGCCGCGACCGCGGTGCGGCCCCGCCGGGCTCACGAGTGCGACAGACGCCCCGTGCCGCCCTGACGCCGTATCCGCTCCTGGGTCCGTTCCGTGGCCCGCGCCTGCCGCCGGGCCTTGCGGCGCTCACGCCGCAGCGCACGCGCCGTGCTGCTCGGGGTCGACACCACGCCGTGCCGCTGGTTCCACACCTGGCGGGTCACCCAGACGTCCAGGGCGGCCCAGGTGGCCACCACGGTGCTCGCCACGCTGCTGAGGACCATCGGGAACGCCAGCCAGGAACCCGCCATGGTGCACAGGAAGGCCACCATCGCCTGGAGCAGGGTCACCGCGATGACGAGCACCGCGCGTACCGCGGAGTTCCGCACCGGATCCGGCAGCCGGCGCCTGCGCGCGGGTTCCTCGACCCACAATGGCCGGTACGGCTCCTCCCGGGCCGCGGCACGCCCGCCCGGCACGTCCGGCCCAGCCGGTATGCCGCGCATCCGCGCCTCTGGACGCCGCGGCGCCGCCGGACCCGCTGTCTCCACGCCGATTCCCGGCGCCTCCTGCCGTTCCGCCGTGCCCATCACCGTGTCACTCCCCACCGCCGGCAGATCCCTGGTCCCGGTGTCAGTGGACCGGGCTTCAAAGGTGGCTGCCCGGCTTGCGCTGCTTTACGCCGCCCAGTTGCAGATGCGGCTCCTGTGGCCGAATCCACCGCCATTTCCCGAAGAGAAGGACGAACAAGACCTCTTCAAGATTCCCCCGCGACGTCAAAGAAACGAAAAAATCCAGCCAACCCCCCGCCCTGGTAGGTCGGTTCCGGTCCGACCCGACCCACCTGGTGACAGGAGGCAATCTCCCGTAATGGGAGGAGAACTCCCCATGTCGCGTCAGCTGTGCGGAGGTTCGGATTCCGGACGCAGCTTCGAGTTACGTGTGCGTCGGTAGTAGGCTCGCGCCGTTTGTTGACGTACATGTGTACCCCCGGCCGGCGGGGGTCGAGCTGGGGGAGGCCATGCGCTTTCGCGGGAAGTCGATCCGCCGGAAGATCGTGGCGCTGCTTCTCGTGCCGCTGGTGTCCCTGATCGCGGTGTGGGGCTTCGCCACGGTACTGACGGGACGTGAGGTCGCCCAGCTCTTCCAGGTCTCGACCGTCACGGAGAAGCTCGGGTATCCCATTGAGGACACCGTGCGCGTGCTCCAGCAGGAACGCCGCCAGACCCTGGTCTACCTGGCCGATCCACGTGCCTCGGACGCCCTGTCCGCGCTGCGCAGCACGAGGAGCGCCTCGGACGACGCCATCGCCGAGTTCCGCCGGGGCGCACGCGATCCCGATGTCCGCGACGGCATCGACCAGGACGACGACGAGCGCCTCACCGCCGTCCTGGACGCCTTCGACGGCATCGACTCGCTGCGCCGCAGCGTCGAGGACGGCACCCTCTCCAGGATCCAGGCCCTCGACCAGTACAACCGCCTGGTCGACCCCGCCTACGCCCTCCTCGCCACCCTCGACGGCATCGACAGCGTGGAACTGGACAAGCAGGCACGGGCGTTGGTCAACATCACCCGGGCCCGCGAACTGCTCTCCCGCGAGGACGCCCTGCTCGGATCCGCCCTCGTGGTGGGCAAGCTCACCCGCGACGAGATCCGCGACGTCTCCGACCTGGTCGCCCAGCGGACCCTGATGTACGACGTCAGCCTGGGCGTGCTGCCGGCCTCGGAGCGCGAGCGCTACGAGCGCTTCTGGAAGAACGCCGGCACCGCCCCGCTGCGCTCCGCCGAGCAGTCCGTCTCCACCGCGGAGCCCGGCACGGACGCCGGCGTCAGCGCCAAGAGCTGGGACACCGCCGCGGGCACGGTGCTCGACGAACTCGCCAAGCTGGACGACCAGGCGGGCGACCGCCTCCAGGACCGCGTCCGGCCCGACGCGATGGGCGTCATCGTCAAGGCGGCCGCCGTCGGCGTCCTCGGTCTGATCGCCCTGCTCTTCTCGCTCGTGCTCTCCGTGCGCGTCGGCCGCGGCCTGATCCGCGACCTGAGGCAACTGCGTCTGGAGGCCCACGAGGCCTCCGGCGTCCGGCTGCCCAGTGTGATGCGCCGCCTGTCGGTGGGCGAACAGGTCGACGTCGAGACCGAGGTCCCGCGCCTGGAGTACGACAAGAACGAGATGGGCGAGGTCGGCCAGGCCCTCAACACCCTCCAGCGCGCCGCCGTCGAAGCCGCCGTCAAACAGGCCGAGTTGCGCGCCGGGGTCTCCGAGGTCTTCGTCAACCTCGCCCGTCGCAGCCAGGTTCTGCTGCACAAGCAGCTCACCCTGCTCGACACCATGGAGCGGCGCACCGAGGACACCGACGAACTCGCCGACCTGTTCCGCCTCGACCACCTCACGACCCGTATGCGCCGGCACGCCGAGGGCCTGGTGATCCTCTCCGGCGCGGCCCCCTCCCGGCAGTGGCGCAAACCCGTCCAGCTCATGGACGTCGTCCGCGCCGCCGTCGCCGAGGTCGAGGACTACGAGCGCATCGAGGTCCGCAGGCTGCCCAGGGTGGCCGTGACCGGCCCGGCCGTCGCCGACCTCACCCATCTGGTGGCCGAACTCCTGGAGAACGCCACGGTGTTCTCCCCGCCGCACACCGCCGTCCAGGTCCTGGGCGAACGCGTGGCCAACGGCTTCACCCTGGAGATCCACGACCGCGGGCTCGGCATGGCCGCCGACGCGCTGCTGGACGCCAACCTCCGGCTCGCCGAGACACCGGAGTTCGAGCTGTCCGACACCGACCGGCTGGGCCTGTTCGTGGTCAGCCGGCTCGCCCAGCGGCAGAACGTCAGGGTCTCGCTGCAACCCTCGCCGTACGGCGGCACGACGGCGGTCGTCTTCATCCCCGACGCGCTGCTGACGGACGACGTCCCCGACACCAACGGCATCGGCTTCCGCCTCGACCGCCCCCGGCCGTCGAAGGAGGCCGAACTGGAGGCGGCGCAGCGCGTCTCGCTCACCCGGGGCACGGGCCAGCTGCCGCCCGCGATCCTGGACGGCCCGGTCGAACTGGAGGCTCCGGTCGACCTGGACACCCTGAACGACCTCCCGGGCGTGCTCGATTCCGAGGACAGCGAGCGCGGCGGACTGTTCCGGCCGCGCCGCTCCCTGGCCCAGGTCGACGACGAAGACCCCGCAGCCGACGGTGCGGACATCGGCGACGACGGTCCGGGCGCCCCGGTCTCCCTGTCCCGCCGCCGTACGCCCAAGCTGGTCAGCTCCCACGGCCGCCCGGTCACCGACGAGCGGACGGGTCGCGAGGAGCCGGACCGTCCGGTGGCGATCGGCCCGGTCGCGTCCCGGTCGCAGACCACCCCAGCCGCGGGACCGGATTCCGCGCGCTCCGAGCCTCCGACGCTGCCGAGCCGCCGCCGTGCCGCGGCCCTGCGCAGGAGCACGGACGTGGCCGACCGGCTCGACGAGTCGACCGGGACACCGGCGTCCGCGGCACACCCGAGCCGGCAATTCGGCGGGGCCCCCGAAGCTCCTGCCCTGCCCCGGCGCACCCGGCGTGCCGAGATCGCGTCGAGCGGCCCGACCTCGGACGACTCGGCCACCGGTCCCGTCGGCGGGCCGGGCCCGGGTACGTCCGCTCCCGCCGGCGACGGTGTGACCGACTCGGCCCCGAGCGGCCTCCTGCGGCCCGGTCGGGACGAGCCCACCCGCGGGACCTCCGGGGCATCCGGCTCGGGCAGGCCACCCCTCGGGGCCGGCCGCGGGACCCAGGAGGCCGCATCCGGCTCCGCCCCGCTGCCCCGCCGGGTACGCCAGGCCAACCTGGCCCCCCAGCTCAAGCAGGCCCCGGAGCGGCCCAAGAACCGGGCGGAGCCCGCCGAGCGGGACGCCGACGAGGTACGCAGCCGCATGGCCTCGCTCCAGCGGGGCTGGCAGCGCGGCCGTGAGGAGAACGCCGGGGGCGACGACCCGTCCGGCGGCACAGCACCACAACGAACGACTAAGGGGGACGGTCGATGACCGCACCGAAGGCGACCGACAAGTCCGGCGAGCTCAACTGGCTCCTCGACGACCTGGTGGAGCGCGTCGCGAGCATCCGCAAGGCCCTGGTGCTCTCCAGCGACGGCCTCCCCACCGGCGTGTCCCAGGACCTGACCCGTGAGGACAGCGAGCACCTCGCCGCCGTGGCGTCCGGGTTCCACAGCCTGGCCAAGGGCGTGGGCCGGCACTTCGAGGCGGGCAACGTCCGGCAGACCGTGGTGGAACTGGACGACGCCTTCCTGTTCGTGACGGCCGCGGGCGACGGCAGCTGCCTCGCGGTCCTCTCCGACGCCGACTCGGACGTGGGTCTCGTCGCCTACGAGATGACGCTCCTGGTCAAGCGGGTCGGTGTGCATCTCGGTGCCGCGCCGCGCACCGATCTGCCTCAGGGCGGGTAGTGAGATGGCATGAGCACAGACGGTCAGGGAAGAAGCCACTGGTTCGACGACGAGGCCGGACCGGTGGTCCGTCCGTACGCCATGACGCGAGGCCGCACCACAAGTGCCGGTCAGCACCGTCTCGACCTGATCGCGGTCGTCGTGGCCGAACCCCACACGGACGACCCCGAGGGGGACCACTCGCTGTCCCCCGAGCACGTGGACATCGTCGACCTGTGCCGGGAAACGCCGCAGTCGGTGGCCGAGCTGTCCTCCGAACTCGACCTGCCCATCGGGGTCGTACGGGTTCTCGTGGGCGATCTCGTCGCCTCGGAGTGGGTCCGTGTGAACCGGCCGGTGCCGCCCGCCGAGCTGCCGGACGAGAGCATCCTGCGTGACGTGATCAACGGTCTCCGGGCCCTGTGACCGGTCGGCGCCGGGGCGCGGATGCCCCGTCCGGTCCGCGGCGGGGCCGGCAGATCCTGCCGATATGATCTGACTGATCGTCGACGACCACCCCTGGACGGCCGGCCACCGGCCCGTGGCCACGGTTGCGAGCAGTGCGATCGGAGAGACGGACGTGACGACAGGCCGGCATGCACGGGTCGGCCGAGGCGGGCGCCTGCACCGGCCTCGGCCCGCTGCGCCGTGCGCACCAGCCGCCGCCCTCGCCTCCCGCCCGCATCCGCGGCGACGTCCCCGGAGTCCTGGAGCGTCGACTGCCCCTACGGCTCGACCCGTTCGCCGCGACCCGGCAGCGTCGGCCCCGGCGGCGCAGGCCATGGCCCGCGGCCGATCCCACACCCCCAGCAAGCAGGAGAAGAGACCAATGATCTTCGGGCGTTCTGAGCGCGGCAAGCCTCCGGTCGAGCCCGTCACGCTCAAGATCCTGGTGGCCGGCGGCTTCGGCGTGGGCAAGACCACGTTCGTGGGCGCGGTCAGCGAGATCAGGCCGTTGCGCACCGAGGAACTGCTCACCGAGGCAGGGCGCCCGGTGGACGACACGAGCGGCGTCGAGGGCAAGCGCACCACCACCGTCGCCATGGACTTCGGGCGCATCACCCTGCGCGAGGACCTGGTGCTGTACCTGTTCGGCACACCCGGACAGGAACGGTTCTGGTTCATGTGGGACGAGCTCTCCGAGGGTGCCCTGGGAGCCGTCGTGCTCGTCGACACGCGTCGCCTGGAGGACTGCTTCGCCGCCGTCGACTACTTCGAGCGGCGCTCCATACCCTTCCTCGTCGGCGTCAACTGCTTCGACGGGGCCGTCCGTTACCCGGAGGAGGACGTACGGCAGGCCCTCGACCTCGACGACGACGTACCGGTCGTGCTGTGCGACGCCCGCGACAAGCAGTCGGTCAAGGACGTCCTCGTGGGCGTGGTCCAGCACGCGATGGCGTACTCCGCGCGCCGCCGGCAGAGCATCACCACCTGAGACCGGGGGAGCGCCCCGTACCCCCGCCGACAGGGGTACGGGCCGCAGCTCGACGGCACCACGCGTGCGTGCCTAGTTCTCGCCGTCCTCCTCCCAGCCGAAGCTCTTCTCCACGGCCTTGCGCCAGTTGTGGTACTGGCGGTCCCGGACGGACGCCTCCATGTCCGGCGTCCACTCGACGTCCTTCTGCCAGTGGGACTTCAGCTCGTCGAGACCGTTCCACACACCCGTGGCCAGTCCGGCCGCGTACGCGGCGCCCAGACACGTGGTCTCGGAGACCTTCGGCCGGACCACCGGCACGTCGAGGACGTCCGCCTGGTGCTGCATCAGCAGGTTGTTCCTGGTCATGCCGCCGTCCACCTTGAGGGTGGTGATCCGCACCCCGGAGTCCTGGTACATGGCGTCCACGACCTCCCGCGTCTGCCAGCTCGTCGCCTCCAGTACGGCCCGCGCGAGGTGCGCCTTGGTGACGTAGCGCGTCAGGCCCGTGACGACCCCCCGCGCGTCGGAGCGCCAATAGGGCGCGAACAGGCCGGAGAACGCGGGCACGATGTACGCACCGCCGTTGTCCTCGACACTGGCCGCGAGAGGCTCGATCTCGTCGGCGGTACGGATGATGCCGAGCTGGTCGCGGAACCACTGGACCAGGGCGCCCGTGATGGCGATGGACCCCTCCAGGCAGTAGACCGGCGCCTCGTCGCCGATCTTGTAGCCCATCGTCGTCAGCAGGCCGTTCTTCGAGGGCACCGGTCGGTTGCCCGTGTTCAGCAGCAGGAAGGACCCCGTGCCGTAGGTGTTCTTGGCGGTGCCCACGTCGTAGCAGGCCTGCCCGAACACCGCGGCCTGCTGGTCGCCCAGCGCTGACGCCACGGGCACGCCCGCGAGTTGGCCGACCGCGGTGCCGTAGACCTCGGCGGACGACCTGATCTCGGGCAGCACGGCGTCGGGCACGTTCATCGCGGACAGGATGGACTGGTCCCACTGGAGCGTCTCCAGGTTCATCAGCATGGTCCGTCCGGCGTTGGTCACGTCCGTGACGTGCCGCCCGCCGTCGGTGCCGCCGGTGAGGTTCCAGATCAGCCAGGAGTCGATGGTGCCGAAGGCGATCTCGCCGTTCTCGGCACGCGCGCGCAGTCCGGGCACGTTGTCGAGCAGCCAGGCCGCCTTGGGCCCCGAGAAGTAGGTGGCCAGCGGCAGCCCGGTCTGCTCGCGGAAACGGTCCTGCCCGTCGGAGCCGCCGAGCCGGCTGGTCAGGGCCGCGGTGCGGGTGTCCTGCCAGACGATCGCGTTGTGCACGGGCTTGCCCGTGGCGCGGTCCCACAGGACCGTCGTCTCGCGCTGGTTGGTGATCCCCAGGGCGCTGAGCTGGTCGGCCCGCAGCCCCGCCTTGGCGATCGCCCCGGCGACCACGGCCTGCACCTTGGACCAGATCTCGGTGGCGTCGTGCTCCACCCAGCCGGGCTTGGGGAAGATCTGGCGGTGCTCACGCTGGTCGACGGCCACGATCGCGCCGTCCTGGTTGAAGATGATGCAGCGGCTGGAGGTGGTGCCCTGGTCGATGGCGGCGACGAACTTGTCCGTCATGACGTCCCCTTCGTCGGTTCCTGCACAAGGCTGTGTTTCACGAGGGCTGTGCTTCACGAGGGCTGTGCTGCGGAGGGCCCGTGTCCGAGAAGGCCGTGTCTCAGGTGGCCGATGTCTCAGAGGCCCGTGTCTGAGAAGTCCCGTCTGTCAGAAGGCCGCGTTGAAGATCACCCCGGACAGCGCCCCGCCGATCAGCGGTCCCACCACCGGGATCCATGCGTAACCCCAGTCCGAGGTGCCCTTGTTGGGGATCGGCAGCAGGGCGTGGACGATGCGCGGACCCAGGTCGCGGGCCGGGTTGATGGCGTATCCGGTGGGCCCGCCGAGCGACAGACCGATGCCGACCACCAGGAAGGCGACGACGAGCACCGCGGTACCGGACTCGCCGAGCCCCTTGGTGAGTCCGAAGGCGAGGATCGGCAGGACCAGGCCGACGGTCGCGATGATCTCCGTGACCAGGTTCGCCACGGGATGGCGGATCGCGGGCGCGGTGGAGAAGATCCCGAGCGTGGGCTGGGCGAGCTCCTCCTCGGCGTTGGCCCGGAACTGCGCGTAGTAGGTCAGCCAGCACAGGACCGCCCCGAGCACGGCGCCGACCATCTGCCCGGCGATGTAGACCGGCACCTGGTCCCAGTCCCCGGTGTCGACGGCGATCCCGACGGTCACGGCGGGATTGAGATGCCCGCCGGACAGCGGCGCCGCGGTGTACGCCCCGGCCAGCACGCCGAAGCCCCAGCCGAACGCGATGACGACCCAGCCGGCGTCCTTCGCCTTGGAGTAGTTGAGTACGACGGCGGCGACCACGCCGGCGCCGAAGAGAATCAGAATCGCCGTACCGATGACCTCACCGAGGAATACGTCTCCGTTGCTCATGGCGGCTCCTAGGCCCTGGCCCGGGACGATCCGCCCCGGTCCACCTCCGTGCAGGGTTGCGGTTCCCTTGGCGAACTGCCGAGGGCAGGGAGGATCCCGCGCCCCGCCCGGCGTCCGCGACGAGCGTGCCGTCGCAGCCGAATCGCCCGTGGGGGTATGGGCCTTGACTCGTGGGGGCCCGCGCGGCGTGGTGCCTGGAACGCCGAGAATGTACGGCGATGTCGACCGACACCGGAAGTGTTCACCGGGCCCCGGGGAGCGTCAAGGTCGCCGACGGCAACGGTTGGGACGGGCGCCCGGACCGCGTCGATCGGCAGGCGCAGGGCGGGCAGCACGCTGTCCGATCCGGACGGCGCCCCGGCGGACGGCGCGTCAGCCCCTCCCCGGCTCCGCCACCGCGTACCCCGCCGGAGCCGCCTGTGCCCCCGTCCCGCGCCGGATCTCGTGCCCGGGCAGTCCCGCCCGCCCCACGACCCAGCTCGCTCCGCCGAGGGCCTTGGCGGCCTTCTTCAGCGGCGCCAGAAACGCGGCCGCCTCCCGGTGGTCCGCCGCACTGCCGGGCGGGCACACCACGGTGGCCAGGGACAGCGTCACGGGCCGCCCGCCCGCGGCCCAGGGCGCGTCCAGCACCGCGGCGGCCATCGGAGCCAGTTCCTCCGGTTCGCTCAGGACCAGGAAGTCGTCGCCTCCGATGTGCCCCACGCGCGCGGTGCCGGGCGCCGCGTTCTGGAGCGCCCGCCCCACCCCGCGGATGAGCTCGTCGCCCGCCGCGAACCCCGCCCCGTCGTTGACCTGCTTGAAGTGGTCGATGTCGAGCCAGCTCAGCGCCCATGTCCGCCCGGTCGCGATACGCCGGTCCACCTCGGCCGTGATCGCGTCCGAACCGGGCAGCCTCGTCAGCGGGTTGAGCCCGGCGGCCTCCTCCACCCGGGTCTCGCTCAGCGCCCGCACGAGATCCGCCAGCCGAACGACTCCCACGCAGCGGCCGTACCGGTCGACCACGGCGACATCGTCCGAGGTACGGTCCCGGCCGCCGACGGCGACCACGTCCAGGACCTCCCACGCGGTGGCGTCGATCCCCACCGTCCGCGGCGGGTCGCCGAGTTTGGCCGCGGGACGGTCGGCGTACAGGGCGTGTCCGTAGCGTCCCGACATCGACAGCAGGAAGCGCGAGCGGTGCACCGAGCGGAACGGCACCCCTTCGCGGTCCACGAGCAGCACCCCCGACACGTCGGGAGACCCGGTCAGCAGCGCCCGCACCTGCCCGGCGGAGGCGGTGGCCGGCAACAGCGCGGCGGGGCGCACGAACTCCCGTACCGAAGGACCTGACCGCGGGGGAGGCGCATAGGCGGGGGAGCGGGGCGGTACGTACACCTCCGCCGCGGGAAGCCGGGACGGCGGCGCGAACAGCGCGCCCTGGGCCAGCTGCGCACCGGCCGACAGGGCGGCCTCGTACTGCAGTTCCGTCTCCACGCCCTCCACGCAGACCAGAGCCCCCGACTCGTCGCACAGGGTCCGCATCGCCCGTACCGCCGAGGGCCGGGCCAGCAGCGACGCGTCGAGCTTCATGAGGTCGGGCGACATGTCGACAAGGAGTCTCAGCGGTACGTCCCCGTCCCCCACCCCGTCCGCGCTGATCCGGAAGCCCTGTTCCCGCAGCTCGCCGAGCGCCTCCAGCAGTGCCTGGTGCGGCACATGCGTGTACGGCGGCCCCACGTCGACCGTGACCTCCCACGGCAGCCGTCCCGCCTCACGCACCGCGTGGTGCAGCGGGGTGAGCCCGCCGAGGTCGGCGAGCGTGCCCGCGAACACGTTGACGTGCAGCGGCAGCAGGGTCTCCCTGCGTGCCGCGGCCCGCACGGCCAGCACGGCGAGCCGCCCGTCGAGTTCGGGGTCGCGGCGGGCCTCCGCGAGGATGTCGCCGGTCTCCGGGCGGGCGAGTATCTCCAGCGCCGCGACTCCGCCGGTGGCCAGATTGACCACAGGTTGGAAGGCGAAGCGGAGAGTGTCCGTCCAGGAGCGCACGGGAGCATGATGGCGCTCCTGACACACACTCAAGCGCAGTTCATGAGACGTTCACGCAGGATTCCCGGTCGCTCACGCAGCGTACGGGAAACCCCTTTCGCCTCTCTCATCGCACGGCGACCACCGCCGAGCCGTGCCCGAACAGCCCCTGGTTCGCGGTGATCCCCACGCGCGCGTGCTCGATCTGCCGGTCACCCGCCTCACCTCGCAGCTGCCAGGTGAGCTCACACACCTGGGCGATGGCCTGGGCGGGCACCGCCTCGCCGAAGGAGGCCAGCCCACCGCTCGTGTTGACGGGTATGCGCCCGCCCGGCGCCGTCGCCCCCTCGCGCAGCAGCTTCGCGCCCTCGCCCTCCCCGCACAGGCCGAGATCCTCGTACCACTGCAACTCCAGGGCGGTGGACAGGTCGTAGACCTCGGCGAGGGAGAGATCCTCCGGCCCGAGCCCCGCCTCCTCGTAGGCCGCGCGGGCGATGGACGCCCGGAACGTCTCGGCGGCGGGCTCGACGGCCGCCGCGGAGTCCGTCGCGATGTCCGGCAGATCCAGCACGGTGTTCGGATACGTCGGCGTCACCGTCGACACCGCTCTGATCCGTACGGGCTCGGCCGCACCCCGCCCACGCGCGAACTCCACGCTGGAGAGCACCAACGCCGCCCCGCCGTCCGAGGTGGCGCAGATGTCGAGCAGCCGCAGCGGATCGGCCACCACGGCGGAGGCCGCGACCTCCTCGGCACCGACCCTCTTCCGGTAGCGCGCGTACGGATTCAGCGCGCCCATGGCCGAGTTCTTCACCTTGACCTGCGCGAAGTCCTCCAGGGTGTCCCCGTGCACGGCCATCCGCCGGCGCGCGTACAGCCCGAAGTAGGTCGGGTTGGTCGCGCCCAGGACCCGGAACCGCAGCCAGTCCGGGTCGTCGGGCCGGTCTCCGCCCGCGGGCCGGAAGAACCCCTTGGGAGCGGCGTCGGCCCCCACCACGAGCACCACCTCGGCCAGCCCCGCGAGGATCTGTGCCCGCGCCGCGGCCACCGCCTGCGCGCCGGACGCGCACGCCGCGTACACGCTCGTGACACGGGCCCCCTGCCAGCCCAGCGCCTTGGCGAAGGTCGCCCCCGCCACATGGCCCGGATAGCCGCCCCGCACGGTGTCCGCCCCGACGATCGAACCGACTTCCCGCCACCCGAGGCCCGCGTCGGCCAGCGCCGCACGAGCCGCGGCCACGCCGTACTCGACGAAGCCGCGCCCCCACTTGCCCCAGGGGTGCATGCCCGCGCCCAGCACCGCCACGTCCCCCGTCACGCCGTCACCCCCGTCGGCCGCCACCGCCACGTCGTCCAGACCGTCTCCCCGTCCTCATGGAGCACACCGGGGACCAGCTCCACCTCCGCGCCCACGCTCAGATCGGCGACGGTGACCCCGGGAACCGCCTGACCCAGCACCACGATCCGCTCGGCGGCCAGCTCCACAGCGATCAACGTGTACGGCTCCCACGGAAGTTCCGGATCGGTCACATAGGGTGACGGGGGCCGGTACCGGCTGTCCGTGTACGACCAGACCCGGCCGCGCCGCGAAAGGGGAATCTCCGCCAGATCGCCTCCGGCGCATCCGGGGTTGCGGCAGCAGCCGTCCTCGCGCGGGAAGAACACCGCGGCGCAGGCCGAGCAACGGGTCCCGAGGAGCGTGAAGTCGTCTCCGTCACCGGCGAACCACCCGGTGACCACAGGTGTGCGCGTGCGCGGCATGGCCCCTCCCCGAACGAGATCTGACGGAACGTCAGAAGTGTCGCACGGGCGGCCGCAAAGAGGCAGGGGGCCCAACGGAACCGGAGCACCTGATGATCGGATACAGTCCGCGGCGTGTCCGAAACTCAGCACTCCATCCCCAACTCCGCACCCGGCTCCCACTGTTCGAGCTGCGGAGCCCCCTACGGAGAGGGTGTCGCGGGCTGGCCCCGCACCTGTCCCGTCTGCAACACCGTCGCGTACCGCAACCCCCTGCCGGTCGCCGTCGCACTCCAGCCCGTGTACGACACCCAGGGCACGGCCCTGGTCGTCATCACCCGAACCGTGGCCCCCGCGCGCGGAGGCATCGCCCTGCCCGGCGGCTACATCGACGACCGCGAGGACTGGCGGCACGCCCTGGTCCGCGAACTCAGGGAAGAGACCGGCATCGAGGCGGCCGCCCGCGACGTACGGCTCGTCGACGCGCTGAGCTCGCCCGACGGCCACCTGCTGCTGTTCGGAGTGCTGCCGGAGCGCCCCGCCGACGGCCTCCCGCAGTCCGCGGCCACCGACGAGACGGAGGGCTGGCACCTCCTGCGCAGGCCCGAGGAGCTCGCCTTCCCGCTGCACACACTGGCCGTACGGGCCTGGTTCGAGGGCCGCTACGTCTGACTCAGCGCGCTCCGAGCCCGCGCAGCCGCACCGGGTGGGACGGCTCGCTCAAGCCGTCCTCGCCCTCCCGCTGAACGACCACCTTCCGGCCCTCCCAGCGGGCGACGTAGCGTTCGATCTCCGGTTCGTCCCAGCCGTCGCCCGCGTCCACGACGACCAGGCCGCCCCCGCTCCGTCCCCGGGCGGGCGCCCACACCTCCAGCACGATCCCGCCGTCGTCCCCCCGCACCGGGATCACGGCCCCCGCGCGCGCGAGCACCGGGATCCGCGACAGCGGAGCGTCGACCAGGACCTGCCCCGGCCCCTCGTACACCTGCTCCGTGGCCGTGTCGTACCAGCGCCCCCGGGGCAGCTGCACCGCGCGCCGGTCGCCACCCGGATCCAGCACCGGCGCCACGAGCAGGCAGTCGCCGAGCAGGAAGGCGTCCTCGCAGTCCCGCAGGGCGCGGTCCTCGGGCGCCGACCACCACAGGGGCCGTACGTAGGGAGCTCCGGTGCGCCGGGCGAGCTGCGCGAGCGTCATGAAGTACGGCAGCAGCCGCCGGCGTTCCACGAGCGCCACGCGTGCGTGCTCCAGCACCTCGGCCCCGAACTCCCACGGCTCCCTGCGCCCGGCCCGCAGCCCCGCACGGGTCCGGAACAGCGGCAGATGGGCGCCGAGCTGGAACCAGCGCAGGTACAGCTCGGGCGAGGGGTGCCCGTCGTGGCCGCCCACGTCGGGCCCCGAGTACGGCACTCCGCACAGCCCGAGGCCCATCACGAGCGACAGTGAGGCCCGCAGGCCCGGCCAGCCGGTGGCCACGTCACCGGACCAGGTGCCCCCGTAGCGCTGCATGCCGGCCCATCCGGAGCGCGACAACAGGAAGGGCCGCTCGTCCGGCACCAGTTCGCGCAGACCCTCGTATCCCGCCCGGGCCATGCACAGCGCGTAGACGTTGTGCGCCTCCCGGTGGTCGCCGCCGCGGCCCTCCAGGGCGTGTCTGGCCGAGCGGGGCAGGGTGGACTCCCCGAACGCGTTGAAGGACGTGGGCTCGTTCATGTCGTGCCAGAAACCGGTGAAGCCCGCCGTGAGCCTCTCCTGGTAGAGGCGGCCCCACCAGGCACGCACACGCGCGTGCGTGAAGTCGGGGAAGACCGACTCACCGGGCCACACGACCCCCTCCACCAGCCGTCCCGACGCGTCCCGCACGAAGGCGTCCTCGGCCGTCCCGCTGTCATGGACCGCGTTGCCGGGCGCGGCCCTGATCGCCGGGTCGACGACCGACACCAGCCTGATGCCGTCCCGCAGCAGGTCCGCGGCCAGTTGGGGCAGCTTGGGGAAGCGCTCCTGGTCGACCGTGAACCCCTGGTGCGCGTCGTGGTGGTCGATGTCCAGGTGGACCGCGTCGAGCGGCAGACCCCGCTCCTGGTACCCGGCGACGATCCGCCGCACCTCCTGATCACCGCCGAAGCCCCAGCAGGCGTGGTGATGTCCGAGGGCCCAGGACGGCGGCAGCGCCGGAGCGCCCGTCAGCGAGGCCCAGGCGAGCAGCACGCGCGCGGGCGTGCCCACCATCACCCAGCAGCGCAGCGGACCGCCCGCCATCCGCAGTTCGGACATCCCCGCCCGGTCGTGCCCGGAGCCGGCCCCCTCCTCGCCCTCCCGCAGGGTCACGGTGCCGTCCCAGGAGGTGTCGTGGAACACCAGATGGACAGCGGCGTCGGCCACCACCAGCTGCACCGGCATCGTGACGTACAGCGGATCGTCTCCCGGCCCGAACGCCCGGCCGGGATCGGTGTTCCACAGCCGGTACGTCCCGTCCCGCAACCGGGGTCCGGAGGCCCGTCCGCCCAGTCCGAAGAACCGGGCGTCGGCGGCCACCTCCGACCGTTGCACCCAGCGCGCCTCACCGCCACCCACCGGCTCCCACCAGCGGGGCGGAAGGTCCCGGCGCAGGGTCACCCCGCCGGGCGTACTCACCTCGATCGCTCCGTGCCGCGAGACCGCGACCGTCGCCCGCTCGGCCACGACCCGCCAGCCGCCGTCCTTGTCCGGCTCCAGAACGGCCCGGGGATCCGGCTCCGGGCAGCGGCCCGCCAGCGCGTACGACGGCTCCGGTTCCGCCCCGTCCCACCCCCAGAAGACGGCGCCGTTCACCGCGACGAGGATCCGCAGCTCGGAGCGGCCGAACCGGACGACGCCCCCGCCGGGAGCCGGCTCCACGTCCTGCACCGGCCCCGGCACCCGCGCCCGCTCGGCCCCCCGTGCCGGCAGGCCGACGGCATCGGTACGCCTCCTGCGCCACGCCGAGCGCACGGTACGCAACCCCTGGGGCGCCCCCGCCGAACCCACAGCCTTGATGGAACGCACCAGGTCACGACCGTTCATGCTGCTCACCCTGCCACTCCCCGCCCCACCCGCGCGTGCCGTTCAACTGCCGTTCACCCGTGCCGGGGCCACATCTTCACGACACGGACTATGTGGGGCGCACCCTGGCGTAGAAGTTGATCACATGGCATCGTCCCTGTCAGCCGCGTCACGCGCACACCCCTGGCCCGTGCGCGGGAGACGCACACGACGCGCACAGTCCGGGAGCCCCCATGACGACCGAGATTCCCCAGCCGCTCTGGCAGCCAGATCCGCAGCGCATCGCCCGGTCCCAGGTCACCAGGTTCCAGGCATGGGCGGCCGAACACCACGGCGCCCCGGCCGACGGCGGCTACGCTGCGCTCCACCGCTGGTCGGTGGAGGCCCTGGAGCCGTTCTGGGAGGCCGTCACCCAATGGTTCGACGTACGGTTCTCGACGCCCTACGCGCGCGTGCTCGGCGACCGCTCGATGCCCGGCGCGGACTGGTTCCCCGGCGCCACCCTCAACTACGCCGAGCACGCCCTGCGGGCCGCCGACACCCGCGCCGACGAACCGGCCCTCCTGTACGTCGACGAGACCCATGAGCCGGCCCCGGTGACCTGGTCCGAGCTGCGCCGCCAGGTCGGCTCCCTGGCCGCCGAGCTGCGCGCCCTCGGTGTCCGCCCCGGCGACCGCGTCAGCGGCTACCTCCCGAACGTCCCGCAGGCCGTCGTCGCCCTCCTCGCCACGGCGGCCGTGGGCGCCGTGTGGACCTCCTGCGCCCCCGACTTCGGCGCCCGCAGCGTCCTGGACCGCTTCCAGCAGGTCGAACCCGTCGTCCTCTTCACCGTCGACGGCTACCGCTACGGCGGCAAGGAGCACGACCGCCGCGAGACGGTCGCCGAACTCCGCCGCGAACTGCCCTCCCTGCGCGCCGTCGTCCACATCCCGCTCCTCGGCACGAAGGCCCCGGAAGGCGCCCTGGAGTGGGACGCGCTCACGCGCGCGGACACGGAACCGGTCTTCGAACAGGTGCCCTTCTCGCATCCCCTGTGGGTGCTCTACTCCTCGGGCACGACGGGCCTGCCCAAGGCGATCGTCCAGTCCCAGGGCGGCATCCTCGTCGAGCACCTCAAACAGCTCGGCCTGCACTGCGACCTGGGCCCCGAGGACCGCTTCTTCTGGTACACCTCCACGGGCTGGATGATGTGGAACTTCCTCGTCTCCGGCCTCCTCACGGGCACGACCGTCGTCCTGTACGACGGCAGCCCCGGCTACCCCGACACGGGCGCCCAGTGGCGGGTCGCCGAACGCACGGGCGCCACGCTCTACGGCACCTCCGCCGCGTACGTCATGGCCTGCCGCAAGGCCGACGTGCACCCGGGACGCGACTTCGACCTCTCCAAGGTGCAGTGCGTGGCCACCACCGGCTCCCCGCTTCCGCCCGACGGCTTCCGGTGGCTGCACGACGAGGTCCGCGAGGACCTGTGGATCGCCTCCGTCAGCGGCGGCACGGACGTGTGCTCGTGCTTCGCGGGCGCCGTACCGACCCTGCCCGTGCACATCGGCGAACTCCAGGCGCCGAGCCTGGGCACCGACCTGCAGTCCTGGGACCCGAGCGGCAAACCCCTCGTCGACGAGGTCGGCGAGCTCGTCGTCACCAACCCCATGCCGTCGATGCCGATCCACTTCTGGAACGACCCCGACGGCAGCCGTTACCACGACAGCTACTTCGACACCTATCCCGGAGTGTGGCGGCACGGCGACTGGATCACCCTCACCGCGCGCGGCTCGGTCGTCATCCACGGCCGCTCCGACTCCACGCTCAACCGCCAGGGCGTCCGCATGGGCTCGGCCGACATCTACGAGGCCGTGGAACGACTCCCCGAGATCAAGGAATCCCTGGTCATCGGCATCGAACAGCCCGACGGCGGCTACTGGATGCCGCTGTTCGTGCAACTGGCGCCCGGCGCCGTCCTCGACCAGGCACTCCTCGACCGCATCAAATCGGCCATCCGCGAGAACCTCTCTCCCCGCCACATCCCGGACGAGGTCATCGAGGTCCCCGGCATCCCGCACACCCTCACCGGCAAGCGCATCGAGGTCCCCGTCAAGCGCCTCCTCCAGGGCACCCCGCTGGAGAAGGCGGTCAACCCGGGCTCCATCGACGACCTCGGCCTGCTGCACTTCTACGAGGACCTGGCCCGCAAACGCGCCTGACGGAGCCGGTCAGCCCCCGTAGGTGGCCTCGGACTCGCCCAGCACAGCGGCGAAGTCCGAGGCCAGCCGCGCCGCGTCGGCCGGCTCCAGCTCGGCGGCCGTGATCCGCACGCCCGGCCCCGCGGCCAGCCGGAACCGCGCTCCCGCCGCGACCCACCAGCCGTACGACCGCAGCCCGTTCACCACCGCCGACTCGTCCCGGACGGGCACCCACACGTTCAGCCCACTCGCCCCGTGCGCCGGGACGCCACGCTCGCCGAGCTCCCGCACAAGAGCGTTCCTGCGCACCGCGTACGTCTCCCCGGCGCGAGCGACCGACGCGCGCGTGCACGCGTCGGAGAGCAGCCCGTGCACGGTCTCCTGGAGCAGATGACTGACCCAGCCGGACGTCAGCAGCAACCGCCCGTCGTGCCGGGCCAGCGTGACCGGATCGCACGCGGCGGCCGCCCACCGCAGATCCGTCCCCAGGAACTTGCTCACTGTCCGCACATGCACCCACCGCGACAGCCCACCGCCGGTCAGTGTCCGCAGTGGAGCTCCGGCGACGGCGGAAGCGTGGTCGTTCTCCACGACCAGCACCTCGGGGTGCTCCCGGAGCACGTCCAGCAGCGCGTCCCGACGCGCGGGGGAGAAACGACCGCCGTACGGATTCTGCGCCCGCGGACTGCACACGACCGCCCGCGCGCCCGCCCGCAGCGCTTCACGCACGGCCTCGGGCGACACCCCCTCGTCGTCCACGGCGACGGGCACCATGCGCAGCCCCAGGGCCGTGACCAGGTCGAGCAGATGGTGATAGCCGGGATCCTCCATCGCCACCGCGTCACCGGGCCGTAGCTCGACGGAGAGCAGCCGCCCGACCAGATCCAGCGCCCCGTGCGCGAAGGTCACATGCTCCACCGGCACGCCGTCGGGCCCCAGCCACGCGCGTACAGCGTCCTCGAGCCGCGCCAGTCGGGGCGCCGAACGGTGCGAACGAGCGCCGGGGGACAGCCGCGAGGGCGGCACCAGACCGGGAAGCAGCCGCGGATCGGGGTGACCACCCGCCAGGTCCCGCAGCCCCTCCGGCACTTTCGGCGGCCGACGCGAGGCCACCGCCGGGCCCGGCGCCACGACGGTCCCGCCCCGCCCCCGGGTGACCACGATCCCGCGCTGCCGCAGTTCCTTGTAGGCCGTGGCGACAGTCCCCGGGCTCACGCCCAGCTCCTCCGCGAGACGCCGCACCGGAGGCAGCGCGGCCCCCGGCACCAAGGAACCCTCGGCCACGGCCCTCTCGACGGACCCGGCAATCCCCTTGGCCGTCGTACCACTGATCCCATATTGTGTTGCCACGTTAGCAAGTATGTATCAGTACATAAATGAAAAGCAAGCAGGCAAGGGGGAGCAGTGCATCCGACACGGCGCGCGGCAGCATGGTCGAAAAGCGTTCCCGGAGGCCGCGACGGGCGAAGAATGCTGGCCATCGCGCTCGTCGACCGCATCGGCAGCGGACTGTGGGCGTCCGTCTCCGTCCTCTACTTCACCTACGTCACCGAACTCTCCCTGGCCCAGGTCGGCACCCTCGCCGCCGCCGCGGGCGCCATCGGCATCGCCGGAGCACCGGTCGGAGGCAGACTCGCCGACCGGTTCCCCATCACCCGGGTCCTGCTGACCGTCCAGCTCGTCCGTGCCGCGGCCTCCTTCGCACTGCTCACCACGCACGACTACGCCCTGCTCATGGCCTTCTCAGCCGTGGGAGGGCTGGGCGACCGCGCCGCGAGCATCCTCACCAAGCTCTACGCCACCCGGGTCGCCGGCCCGGACCGCGTCCGCTACCAGGCCTTCCAACGAACCCTCGCGAACGCGGGCTGGGCGCTGGGAGGCCTCGCCGCCGCAGCGGCCCTCGCACTCGGCACCACCAGCGCCTATCAGTGGCTCCTCGCCGGCGACGCCCTGTCCTTCGTCGCCTCGGCACTGCTCACCCTGCGCTGCGGCGAACCCCCGTCCCCCTCCCGCACCGTCCTCACCTCCGAACACCCGGCCCCCACCGTCCGCCCGGCCAACCCCTGGCGCGACCGCACCTACCTCGCCTACGTCGCGACCGAGGCCGTCCTCTTCCTCGACGACGCCGTGTTCAAAGTCGGCCTGCCCCTGTGGATCGCCCACGAGAGCAACGCACCGGACGGACTGGCACCCCTCCTGATGGTCCTCAACAACGTCATGGTCGTGGCCCTCCAGGTTCCCCTCGCCCGATTCGGCACCACCACGGCCGCCGCCCGGAACCTGCTCCTGCCGCTCTCCGTCACCTTCGCCCTGGGCGGCATCGCCATGGCGGCCGCGGCCACGGGCGGAGCCGTGACCGCCACGGCACTCCTCACCGCGGCGGCAGCCGCCTTCACCACGGCCGAGATGCTCCACGCCACCGTCTCCTGGGAACTCTCCGTCGCCCTCGCCCCCGATACCGCCCAGGGTGCCTACCTCGGCGTCCACGGCCTGGCCCAGTCCGTGCAGCGCACGTTCGGGCCACTCGCCGTCACCGCGGCCATCGCCACCGGCCCCGCAGGATGGGCCGTCTTCGGCACAGTCATCGCCCTGACCGGCACAGTCCAGCACCGACTGGTGCGAGGACGCCTCACCCGACCCGCATTGTCAGTGCTGCCGATTACTGTGAGTGAGCATTGATCGACTGCGCACAGGGGGAAACATGGCGCACACCGACCGCCAGACGATGCGACGCGTCCTGCGCCGCGAAATCGCCGGCACCATCGGCCTGCTCACCGACGAACACGACTTCCGCGCCATGCGGCGCTACCGAAGCTTCACCTTCGACGACCACGCGACCTACCTGAAACAGGTCGAAGACCTCCTGAGGACCCGCGCCGCACAGGGCAGCCACACCACCGTCGCCCTCTTCGACCCCCAGGAGTACGCCGAGTTCTGCGAGGAGTCGGGCCTCAACCCGGACATCCCGTCCAGCCGCACCCGCTTCACCGCCGAACTCGCCAACACCGGACCCACCCTTCCGTACGAAGGCCAGGCCCTCACCGACCTCGTGCCTGCCCTCGTGGACGAGGCCGTCCGCCAGGCCACCTGGGAGTACGCCACCACGCTCCTCGCCCGCCTGGGAGCCTGCGGCACCTGCGGAGAGGACATCGGCCGCGCGGCCTTCACCCGCGCCTCCGGCCTCCTCGTCCGGATCCTCGACACCGCACAGCCGGGCGAACACCACCTGGTCTGCAGCGTCACCGGCACCCCGGAAACGCTCGTCTCCGTCCTCCACTCCGACGAGGACACCGAGGGAGCGGTGCAACTCGACGAGGCCGAGGCCCTCGAATTCACCACGGTCCTCGCCCTCGGCATCGCCACCCGGAGCCCCGGCGGACTTGTGATGCGCACCAGCGCACCCGGCACCACCGACCGCATCTACGGCTGGCGCCTGCGCGGCGACGGCCTGGAGCCCCTCACCGCGGGAGAGGTCTTCGACGCCTACTGCACCGACGCCGACTCCGGCGATCTGATCTCCCCGGAATCGGACGTCGACTACTGCGTACCCCCCGACCTCGGACCGGAAGGACCGACACCGCGCCACAGCCACTGAGACAGGAGCGACTGAAAAGAGGAGGGCGCCCCACCCACAGGTGGAGCGCCCTCCGGGAAGCCGTCAGCCGGCGGATCCGGTCCGACTACTCGCCCGACAGCACCGCCTGAGCCGCGTCCCGCGCCTCTTCGGCGCTGTCGGCAGCACGCGCCGCGGCGGCCGCGCGTTCGCACTGCGCCAGCGTGTACTTCGCCAGCGTCGAGCGCACGTAGGGAATGGACGCCGCGCCCATGGAAAGGGAGGTGACACCGAGACCGGTCAGCACACAGGCGAGCAGCGGGTCGGACGCGGCCTCACCACAGACACCACAGCTCTTGCCCTCGGCCTTCGCCGCCTCGGCGGACAGCGCGACCAGGTCGAGAAGCGCGGGCTGCCACGGATCCTGCAGCCGGGACACCGCACCCACCTGGCGGTCGGCGGCGAAGGTGTACTGCGCGAGGTCGTTGGTCCCCAGCGACAGGAACTCGACCTCCTGCAGAATCGACCGCGCCCGCAGCGCGGCCGACGGGATCTCCACCATCGCGCCGAACTTCGCCCGCAGCCCGGCCGCACGGCACGCGTCGGCGAACGCCTTGGCGTCGGCACGGTCCGCCACCATCGGGGCCATGACCTCGAGGTAGACCGGCAGCCCCTC
Source organism: Streptomyces sp. SAI-135 (assembly GCF_029893805.1). NCBI lineage: Bacteria > Bacillati > Actinomycetota > Actinomycetes > Kitasatosporales > Streptomycetaceae > Streptomyces > Streptomyces sp. SAI-135. Next base: position 1,725,845 of record NZ_JARXYP010000002.1, on the reverse strand, counting down.
GGCGGCCTTCGCGAGCGCCGTCAGCTGGGTACGCAGCACTTCCGGATGGTCGAGCAGTGTCCGGAGACCGCGCACACCCAGCGCCGGGTTCGGCTCGTCGGCCGGGGTCAGGAAGTCCAGCGGTTTGTCCGCGCCGGCGTCCAGCACACGGACGACCACACGGCCTTCGGGGAACGCCTCGAGGACCTGGCGATACGCCTCGACCTGCTTCTCCTCGGACGGAGCGTTCTTGCTGTCGTCCAGGAAGAGGAACTCGGTACGGAAGAGACCGACACCCTCGGCCCCCGCCTCGACCGCGGCGGGCACGTCCGCCGGACCACCGACGTTGGCCAGCAGCGGCACCTTGTGTCCGTCGGCGGTGGCGCCGGGACCCGTGGACGCGGCGAGCGCGGCCTTCCGCTCGGCGGCCGCGGCCTCCAGCTCGGCCTTCTTCTCGTCACTCGGGTTCACGAAGATGTCACCGGTGCTGCCGTCCACAGCGATGACCGTGCCCTCGGCGAGCTCACCGGCACCCGGCAGCGCCACCACGGCCGGCACACCGAGCGCCCGTGCCAGAATCGCGCTGTGGCTGGTCGGCCCGCCTTCCTCGGTGACAAAGCCGAGGACGAGCGTCGGGTCCAGCAGAGCGGTGTCAGCGGGCGCAAGATCGCGTGCCACAAGGACATAGGGCTCGTCGCTGTCCGGGATACCCGGCATGGGCACCCCGAGCAGACGGGCGACGATACGATTCCGCACGTCGTCGAGGTCGGCGACCCGTCCGGCGAGGTACTCACCGGCACCCGCGAGCAGCTCCCGGTACGCGGCGAACGCGTCGTACACGGCACGCTCGGCCGTGCTGCCGACGGCGATACGCCGGTCCACGTCCGCCATCAGCTCGGGATCCTGGGCCATCATCGCCTGCGCCTCGAGCACCGCCTGGGCCTCGCCCCCGGCCAGATTGCCGCGCGCCATCAGGTCGGCCGCCACAGCCTCCACGGCCTTGCGGGCGTGCCCCTGTTCACGCTCCGCGTCCTCCGCCGGAATCTGCTTGGCAGGCGGCTCCAGGACCGCCGTTCCCATGTGCCGAACCTCGCCGATCGCCACACCGTGGCTCACGCCGACGCCTCGCAGCGTTGTCTCCATCTCACCCGTCTCCGATAGTGCGGCGCGTCCCGCCGCCGCGGTGGTTGTCGTCCCTACTCGCCGTCGTACGACGGCACTGACGTCACTTCCAGACGAAGAGACTGTCGCCAGCCTTCACATCGCCGTCGTCACGGAGTTCGGAGAGGGCCTCGGCCGTGGCCTCCAGCGCCACGACCGGGCAGACCGCCGACTTGCCTGCGGCCTCGACGGCGGCCGGGTTCCAGCGCACGATCGCCTGACCGCGTGTGACGGTGTCGCCCTTGTTCACGAGCAGCTCGAAACCCTCACCGTTGAGCTGCACGGTGTCGATGCCGAGGTGCACGAGCACGCCGTGTCCCCCTTCGTCCACGACGACGAACGCGTGCGGGTGCAGAGAGACGATCACACCGTCGACGGGCGCGACTGCCTCCGACGGTTCACGCACGGGATCGATGGCCGTGCCCGGGCCGACCATGGCCCCGGAGAAGACCGGATCCGGCACGGCGGCCATTCCGATGGCGCGTCCTGCAAGAGGGGACGTCACGGTGGTCATGGGAAGCCTCCCAGGGGTGGAGCTGCGTCTGTCCAGCAGCGTATGTCAGATGAAGTGAGGGGTCCGCACGGAACATACCCGCTAGTGGTCTAGACCACCAGTCCAAGCGATTTGCAACGCCTTCGAGGCCCCGTGTACAGTCGTACTCCTGCTCGGGGCTGAGCGGCGCGATCAAGTGCCCTTGCCCGGCAGCATCCAACTTGTCAGATCCTATCTCGGGGTCATCTTCTGCATGTCTGCAGATCGGTGGTCAGGGGGCCGGAAAAACACTGATAGAGTTTGGAACAGCGAAGGGAAGCGCCCGAAGGAAAGCCCGAGAGGGTGAGTACAAAGGAAGCGTCCGTTCCTTGAGAACTCAACAGCGTGCCAAAAATCAACGCCAGATATGTTGATACCCCGTCTCTCTCATTCGAGAGGGCGAGGTTCCTTTGAAGAAAACACAGCGAGGACGCTGAGAACTGCCGCCTTATTCCGGTGGTGGTTCCGCTCTCGTGATGTGCGAACCGGATATCCGGTAAACATTCACGGAGAGTTTGATCCTGGCTCAGGACGAACGCTGGCGGCGTGCTTAACACATGCAAGTCGAACGATGAACCACTTCGGTGGGGATTAGTGGCGAACGGGTGAGTAACACGTGGGCAATCTGCCCTTCACTCTGGGACAAGCCCTGGAAACGGGGTCTAATACCGGATAGCACTGCCACGGGCATCCGTGGTGGTTGAAAGCTCCGGCGGTGAAGGATGAGCCCGCGGCCTATCAGCTTGTTGGTGAGGTAACGGCTCACCAAGGCGACGACGGGTAGCCGGCCTGAGAGGGCGACCGGCCACACTGGGACTGAGACACGGCCCAGACTCCTACGGGAGGCAGCAGTGGGGAATATTGCACAATGGGCGAAAGCCTGATGCAGCGACGCCGCGTGAGGGATGACGGCCTTCGGGTTGTAAACCTCTTTCAGCAGGGAAGAAGCGAAAGTGACGGTACCTGCAGAAGAAGCGCCGGCTAACTACGTGCCAGCAGCCGCGGTAATACGTAGGGCGCAAGCGTTGTCCGGAATTATTGGGCGTAAAGAGCTCGTAGGCGGCTTGTCACGTCGGGTGTGAAAGCCCGGGGCTTAACCCCGGGTCTGCATTCGATACGGGCTAGCTAGAGTGTGGTAGGGGAGATCGGAATTCCTGGTGTAGCGGTGAAATGCGCAGATATCAGGAGGAACACCGGTGGCGAAGGCGGATCTCTGGGCCATTACTGACGCTGAGGAGCGAAAGCGTGGGGAGCGAACAGGATTAGATACCCTGGTAGTCCACGCCGTAAACGGTGGGAACTAGGTGTTGGCGACATTCCACGTCGTCGGTGCCGCAGCTAACGCATTAAGTTCCCCGCCTGGGGAGTACGGCCGCAAGGCTAAAACTCAAAGGAATTGACGGGGGCCCGCACAAGCAGCGGAGCATGTGGCTTAATTCGACGCAACGCGAAGAACCTTACCAAGGCTTGACATACACCGGAAAGCATTAGAGATAGTGCCCCCCTTGTGGTCGGTGTACAGGTGGTGCATGGCTGTCGTCAGCTCGTGTCGTGAGATGTTGGGTTAAGTCCCGCAACGAGCGCAACCCTTGTCCTGTGTTGCCAGCATGCCCTTCGGGGTGATGGGGACTCACAGGAGACCGCCGGGGTCAACTCGGAGGAAGGTGGGGACGACGTCAAGTCATCATGCCCCTTATGTCTTGGGCTGCACACGTGCTACAATGGCAGGTACAATGAGCTGCGATACCGTGAGGTGGAGCGAATCTCAAAAAGCCTGTCTCAGTTCGGATTGGGGTCTGCAACTCGACCCCATGAAGTCGGAGTTGCTAGTAATCGCAGATCAGCATTGCTGCGGTGAATACGTTCCCGGGCCTTGTACACACCGCCCGTCACGTCACGAAAGTCGGTAACACCCGAAGCCGGTGGCCCAACCCCTTGTGGGAGGGAGCTGTCGAAGGTGGGACTGGCGATTGGGACGAAGTCGTAACAAGGTAGCCGTACCGGAAGGTGCGGCTGGATCACCTCCTTTCTAAGGAGCACAGTACCGATTGCAGGCAAATGTTCTGCACGGTCAGCTCATGGGTGGAACGTTGATTATTCGGCACGGTCACTTTGAAAACTCACCAGTACTGCTTCGGCGTGGAACGTGAGGACGGATGAGGATCGTGCCGGGCACGCTGTTGGGTGTCTGAGGGAATGAATCCCCTCGATGCCGGCCCCAGTGAACTCCAGCTCAGGTTGGGGGTGATGGGTGGCTGGTCGTTGTTTGAGAACTGCACAGTGGACGCGAGCATCTGTGGCCAAGTTTTTAAGGGCGCACGGTGGATGCCTTGGCACCAGGAACCGATGAAGGACGTGGGAGGCCACGATAGTCCCCGGGGAGTCGTCAACCAGGCTTTGATCCGGGGGTTTCCGAATGGGGAAACCCGGCAGTCGTCATGGGCTGTCACCCATACCTGAACACATAGGGTATGTGGAGGGAACGCGGGGAAGTGAAACATCTCAGTACCCGCAGGAAGAGAAAACAACCGTGATTCCGGGAGTAGTGGCGAGCGAAACCGGATGAGGCCAAACCGTATGCGTGTGAGACCCGGCAGGGGTTGCGCATGCGGGGTTGTGGGATCTCTCTTCTGTCGTCTGCCGGCGGCAGGACGAGTCAGAAACCGTTGATGTAGGCGAAGGACATGCGAAAGGTCCGGCGTAGAGGGTAAGACCCCCGTAGTCGAAACGTCAGCGGCTCGTTTGAGAGACACCCAAGTAGCACGGGGCCCGAGAAATCCCGTGTGAATCTGGCGGGACCACCCGCTAAGCCTAAATATTCCCTGGTGACCGATAGCGGATAGTACCGTGAGGGAATGGTGAAAAGTACCGCGGGAGCGGAGTGAAATAGTACCTGAAACCGTGTGCCTACAAGCCGTGGGAGCGTCGGGCAAGCACTTGTGCTTGCCTCGTGACTGCGTGCCTTTTGAAGAATGAGCCTGCGAGTTTGCGGTGTGTTGCGAGGTTAACCCGGGTGGGGTAGCCGTAGCGAAAGCGAGTCCGAATAGGGCGATTCAGTAGCACGCTCAAGACCCGAAGCGGAGTGATCTAGCCATGGGCAGGTTGAAGCGGAGGTAAGACTTCGTGGAGGACCGAACCCACCAGGGTTGAAAACCTGGGGGATGACCTGTGGTTAGGGGTGAAAGGCCAATCAAACTCCGTGATAGCTGGTTCTCCCCGAAATGCATTTAGGTGCAGCGTCGTGTGTTTCTTGCCGGAGGTAGAGCACTGGATAGGCGATGGGCCCTACCGGGTTACTGACCTTAGCCAAACTCCGAATGCCGGTAAGTGAGAGCGCGGCAGTGAGACTGTGGGGGATAAGCTCCATGGTCGAGAGGGAAACAGCCCAGAGCATCGACTAAGGCCCCTAAGCGTACGCTAAGTGGGAAAGGATGTGGAGTCGCAGAGACAACCAGGAGGTTGGCTTAGAAGCAGCCACCCTTGAAAGAGTGCGTAATAGCTCACTGGTCTAGTGATTCCGCGCCGACAATGTAGCGGGGCTCAAGCGTACCGCCGAAGTCGTGTCATTCGTACAACAGGGCCAACGCCTGTACGGATGGGTAGGGGAGCGTCGTGTGCCGGGTGAAGCTGCGCCGGAAGGCAGTGGTGGACGGTTCACGAGTGAGAATGCAGGCATGAGTAGCGATACACACGTGGGAAACGTGTGCGCCGATTGACTAAGGGTTCCTGGGTCAAGCTGATCTGCCCAGGGTAAGTCGGGACCTAAGGCGAGGCCGACAGGCGTAGTCGATGGATAACCGGTTGATATTCCGGTACCCGCTGTGAAGCGTCAAACATCGAACCAGGCGATGCTAAGTCCGTGAAGCCGCCCCGGAGCCTTCGGGCAAAGGGGAGTGGTGGAGCCGACGGACCAGACTTGCAGTAGGTGAGTGATGGGGTGACGCAGGAAGGTAGTCCATCCCGGGCGGTGGTTGTCCCGGGGTAAGGGTGTAGGACGTCAGGTAGGCAAATCCGCCTGACATGTGTCTGAGACCTGATGCCGAGCCGATTGTGGTGAAGTGGATGATCCTATGCTGTCGAGAAAAGCCTCTAGCGAGTTTCATGGCGGCCCGTACCCTAAACCGACTCAGGTGGTCAGGTAGAGAATACCGAGGCGTTCGGGTGAACTATGGTTAAGGAACTCGGCAAAATGCCCCCGTAACTTCGGGAGAAGGGGGGCCATCACTGGTGATCCGATTTACTCGGTGAGCTGGGGGTGGCCGCAGAGACCAGCGAGAAGCGACTGTTTACTAAAAACACAGGTCCGTGCGAAGCCGTAAGGCGATGTATACGGACTGACGCCTGCCCGGTGCTGGAACGTTAAGGGGACCGGTTAGTCACATTTCGGTGTGGCGAAGCTGAGAACTTAAGCGCCAGTAAACGGCGGTGGTAACTATAACCATCCTAAGGTAGCGAAATTCCTTGTCGGGTAAGTTCCGACCTGCACGAATGGCGTAACGACTTCTCGACTGTCTCAACCATAGGCCCGGTGAAATTGCACTACGAGTAAAGATGCTCGTTTCGCGCAGCAGGACGGAAAGACCCCGGGACCTTTACTACAGTTTGATATTGGTGTTCGGTTCGGCTTGTGTAGGATAGCTGGGAGACTTTGAAACTCGGACGCCAGTTCGGGTGGAGTCGTCGTTGAAATACCAGTCTGGTCGTGCTGGATGTCTAACCTGGGTCCGTGATCCGGATCAGGGACAGTGTCTGATGGGTAGTTTAACTGGGGCGGTTGCCTCCTAAAGAGTAACGGAGGCGCCCAAAGGTTCCCTCAGCCTGGTTGGTAATCAGGTGTTGAGTGTAAGTGCACAAGGGAGCTTGACTGTGAGACCGACGGGTCGAGCAGGGACGAAAGTCGGGACTAGTGATCCGGCGGTGGCTTGTGGAAGCGCCGTCGCTCAACGGATAAAAGGTACCCCGGGGATAACAGGCTGATCTTCCCCAAGAGTCCATATCGACGGGATGGTTTGGCACCTCGATGTCGGCTCGTCGCATCCTGGGGCTGGAGTCGGTCCCAAGGGTTGGGCTGTTCGCCCATTAAAGCGGTACGCGAGCTGGGTTTAGAACGTCGTGAGACAGTTCGGTCCCTATCCGCTGCGCGCGTAGGAATATTGAGAAGGGCTGTCCCTAGTACGAGAGGACCGGGACGGACGAACCTCTGGTGTGCCAGTTGTTCTGCCAAGGGCATGGCTGGTTGGCTACGTTCGGGAGGGATAACCGCTGAAAGCATCTAAGCGGGAAGCCTGCTTCGAGATGAGTATTCCCACCCCCTTTGAGGGGTTAAGGCTCCCAGTAGACGACTGGGTTGATAGGCCGGATCTGGAAGCCCTGTAAGGGGTGGAGGTGACCGGTACTAATAGGCCGAGGGCTTGTCCATATTTGCTCGCGTCCACTGTGTTAGTTCTGAGGCAATGACCGTGTCTTTTCCGGTCTAATCTCATAGTGTTTCGGTGGTCATAGCGTGAGGGAAACGCCCGGTTACATTCCGAACCCGGAAGCTAAGCCTTACAGCGCCGATGGTACTGCAGGGGGGACCCTGTGGGAGAGTAGGACACCGCCGAACTCCTTTTAGAGCTCTGGCTCTTGGGCACGCAGCCCAAGAGCCAGAGCTTTTTTGCGTTAAGGTAGGGTCAGGGAGCATCGTTGGCACGTTTCCCACAGGAGGCCCCCGGGTGGAGGTCCAGGAGACCCGGGTCCAGACGGACCGGGTCCTCACCATCCCCAACATCCTCAGCATGGCGCGGCTCGTTGGGGTGCCGCTGTTCCTGTGGCTGATCCTCAGGCCTGAGTTCGGGGGGCCCAAGAGTGACGGCTGGGCATTGCTGGTGCTCGCCCTGAGCGGTATCAGCGACTACCTGGACGGCAAGCTGGCCCGGCGGTGGAACCAGATCAGCAGCCTCGGCCGGCTGCTCGACCCCGCGGCCGACCGCCTCTACATTCTCTCGACCCTGGTCGGTCTCACCTGGCGCGAGATTCTGCCAATCTGGTTGACGGCTGCACTGCTCTTGCGGGAACTGATGCTCCTGGTGATGGTGGGCATCCTCAGGCGTCACGGTTATCCGCCGCCGCAGGTGAACTTCCTCGGCAAGGCCGCCACGTTCAACCTGATGTACGCCTTCCCGCTGCTTCTGCTCAGTGACGGAACTGGATGGATCTCGTCACTCGCTGCTATTTTCGGATGGGCGTTCGCCGGATGGGGTACAACGCTGTACTGGTGGGCAGGAGTGCTCTATGTGGTCCAAGTCCGCCGCCTCGTTCGTGCGGACGCTGAGGCCGACTGAACTCGCCCATTGGCACGGCCGTAGCGGCTCGATGGCCCCCGCCGGAAAAGTGCGGGACAATCTGGACGGGTGAAGTCGGCTAGACCGTCATCTCTTAAGGAGGACGCTTCCGACATGAAGGCCGTCGTGATGGCCGGAGGCGAAGGCACACGCCTTCGTCCCATGACCTCAAGCATGCCCAAGCCGCTCCTGCCGGTGGCAAACCGGCCGATCATGGAGCACGTTCTGCGGCTGCTCAAAAGGCATGGGCTCAACGAGACCGTCGTCACCGTCCAGTTCCTGGCCTCACTGGTCAAGAACTACTTCGGTGACGGTGAGGAGCTCGGAATGGAGCTCTCCTATGCCAATGAGGAGAAGCCACTCGGTACCGCCGGAAGCGTCAAGAACGCCGAAGAGGCGTTGAAGGACGATGCTTTCCTCGTCATCTCCGGTGATGCCCTGACCGACTTCGACCTCACCGAGCTCATCAACTTCCACAAGGAAAAGGGCGCGCTGGTCACCGTCTGTCTGACGCGTGTTCCCAATCCACTTGAATTCGGTATCACCATTGTCGACGAGGAAGGCAAGGTCGAGCGCTTCCTCGAGAAGCCGACCTGGGGCCAGGTCTTCTCGGACACGGTGAACACGGGCATCTATGTCATGGAGCCCGAGGTCTTCGACTACGTCGACCCCGATGTGCCGGTGGACTGGTCCGGCGATGTCTTCCCGCAGCTGATGAAGGAAGGCAAGCCGATCTACGGCTATGTCGCCGAGGGCTACTGGGAGGACGTCGGCACGCACGAGAGCTATGTGAAGGCGCAGGCCGACGTCCTGGAAGGCAAGGTCGACGTCGAGATCGACGGCTTCGAGCTCTCCCCGGGCGTATGGGTGGCCGAGGGTGCCGAGGTGCACCCCGATGCCGTCCTCCGCGGTCCGCTGTACATCGGCGACTACGCCAAGGTCGAGGCCGGCGCCGAGATCCGCGAGCACACGGTCGTGGGCTCGAACGTGGTCGTGAAGAGCGGGGCCTTTCTGCACAAGGCCGTCGTGCACGACAACGTGTACGTCGGTCAGCAGAGCAATCTCCGCGGCTGTGTCGTCGGCAAGAACACCGACATCATGCGCGCGGCTCGTATCGAGGACGGCGCGGTCATCGGCGACGAGTGCCTCGTCGGCGAGGAATCGATTATTCAGGGGAATGTCCGGGTCTACCCGTTCAAGACCATCGAAGCCGGTGCCTTCGTCAACACCTCGGTCATCTGGGAGTCCAGGGGCCAGGCGCATCTCTTCGGCGCGCGGGGCGTCTCCGGCATCCTCAACGTCGAGATCACCCCGGAACTCGCTGTCCGGCTGGCGGGCGCCTATGCGACGACCCTCAAGAAGGGTTCGACCGTCACCACCGCCCGCGACCACTCCCGTGGCGCGCGGGCACTGAAGCGGGCGGTCATCTCCGCGCTGCAGGCCAGCGCCATCGACGTACGCGACCTGGAGAACGTACCGCTGCCCGTGGCGCGGCAGCAGACCGCGCGCGGAAGTGCCGGCGGGATCATGATCCGGACCACGCCCGGCGTGCCGGATTCCGTGGACATCATGTTCTTCGACGGGCGGGGTGCGGACCTTTCCCAGGGCAGCCAGCGGAAGCTGGACCGGGTGTTCGCGCGGCAGGAGTACCGGCGCGCGTTCCCCGGTGAGATCGGGGACCTGCACTTCCCCTCCAGCGTCTTCGACTCGTACACCGGTTCGCTGCTGCGGAATGTCGACATCACCGGGATCTCCGAGTCCGGGCTGAAGGTCGTCGTGGACGCGTCCAACGGAAGTGCCGGACTGGTGCTGCCGAGTCTGCTCGGGAAGCTCGGGGTGGATTCGCTGACCATCAACCCGGGGCTCGACGAGTCCAGGCCGACGGAGACGGCGGACGCCAGGCGGTCGGGGCTGGTGCGGCTGGGCGAGATCGTGGCGTCCGCGCGGGCCGCGTTCGGTGTGCGGTTCGACCCCGTGGGCGAGCGGTTGTCCCTGGTGGACGAGAAGGGCCGGATCATCGAGGACGACCGGGCGCTGCTCGTCATGCTCGACCTGGTCGCCGCTGAGCGGCGCAGTGGCCGGGTGGCGCTGCCGGTGACCACCACGCGGATCGCCGAGCAGGTGGCGGCGTACCACGGGACGCAGGTCGAGTGGACGACCACCTCGCCCGACGACCTCACCCGGGTCGGTCGCGACGACTCGACGATCTTCGGCGGTGACGGCAAGGGGGCCTTCATCATCCCGGAGTTCAGCAGTGTCTTCGACGGTACGGCGGCCTTCGTACGGTTGATCGGGCTGGTGGCGCGGACGCAGCTCACGCTCAGCCAGATCGACGCGCGGATTCCGCGGGCGCACGTCCTCAAGCGGGATTTGGCGACTCCGTGGGCCGTCAAGGGCCTGGTGATGCGCCGGGTGGTGGAGGCGGCGGGCGATCGCTTCGTCGACACCACCGACGGTGTCCGGGTCGTGGAGACCGATGGACGGTGGGTGATGGTGCTGCCGGACCCGGCGGAGGCGGTCACGCATCTGTGGGCCGAGGGGCCCGACGACGCGTCCGCGCAGGCCCTGCTGGACGAGTGGTCGGCGGTGGTGGACAGCGCCGGGCGCTGAGCCACGTACGCGTGCGTGCCGGACAGGTGTCCCCAAGGGGGCCTGTCCGGCACGCCGATGGGGCCATTCGGAGGTAGGGGTCGCGACGTGCGACGATGTGCGGCATGCCGCAGCAGCCCCCCATTCGGAGCACCCCCACGCGCCCGTCGCGACCGGACGCCTCCATGTCGCTGCTCACCAACGTCATGGACCACAGCCTCGACGACGGGTACGCCGAGGCGGCGGCCCGCAAGAAGGCCGCCGGCGAAGGCGGGTTGCCCAAGACGTTGCGGGCGAGACTGGGTCTCGCCCTGGGCCTGGTGCTCGCCGCGCTCGTGGTCACCGTGGGGGCGGCGCAGGCGCGGGTGGCCGCTCCGGTCGTCGCCAAGGAGCGCGAGGAGCTGATCGACCGGATCGACCGCGAGACCGAGACGGCTGACAAGCTCGAGGAGAGCGTCGACCGGCTCCGCGACGGCGTGAGCGCGCGGCAGCGCGAGGCGCTCAAGCAGAGCGGCGACAGCGGCCAGGCCGATCTCGTGGGCATCCTGTCGGGTGCCGTCGAGGTGCACGGCCCGGGCGTCAAGCTGGTCGTGAACGACGCCAAGGAAGCCAGCACGGGTGGTGGCGACGGCAACCCGCGGGAGACCTCGGGGTTCTCGGACACCGGGCGGGTGCGCGACCGCGACATGCAGCGGGTCGTGAACGGGCTCTGGGAGTCGGGCGCCGAGGCCATCTCCATCAACGGGCAGCGGCTGACCGCCCTGTCGGCGATCAGGGCCGCGGGTGACGCGATACTGGTCGACAACAAGCCGATGGTTCCGCCGTATACGGTGCTTGCCGTGGGGGACGGGCAGCGACTGAGCACCAGGTTCCAGGACAGCGCCGACGGGCTGTATCTGCACGCCCTGGCTGAGAACTACGGCATCCGGACCGCCATCTCCGCGGAGGACAACCTCCGGCTGCCCGCCGCACCGAGTGTGATCGTACGCACAGCAGAGCCGAGAACTGAGAAGGGCACATCGTGATCGCCGTACTGGGCCTCGTCGTGGGAGTCGTGGCCGGACTGTTGGTCCGGCCTGAGGTTCCGGCGGTTGTCGAGCCTTATCTGCCGATCGCCGTGGTGGCGGCGCTCGACGCCGTCTTCGGAGGGCTGCGGGCCATGCTCGACGGCATCTTCGACGACAAGGTCTTCGTGGTGTCGTTCCTGTCGAACGTGGTCGTGGCCGCGCTGATCGTGTTCTTGGGCGACAAGTTGGGCGTGGGCGCCCAGCTGTCGACCGGTGTCGTCGTCGTGCTCGGCATCCGGATCTTCTCGAACGCCGCGGCCATCCGCCGGCACGTCTTCCGGGCGTGAGGCCGATGAGCGAGCAGGACGAGACGCCCGGCAACGGGCTGCGCAAGGAGCTGCCGGAGGAACTCCCGGCCAAGCCTGCCGAGAAGGCCGAGAAGGCCGAGAAGACCGGTAAGGCCGAGAACGCAGCGGAGCCCGGCACGCCGGCCGCGGAGGCCGGGCTGACCGGCCGTCAGAGGCTGGTGCAGGGGCTGTGGCCGCCGCGTGTGACCCGGGCCCAACTCATCGTCGCGGTGCTGCTGTTCGGCCTCGGGTTCGGCCTCGCCATCCAGGTGGCGTCCAACAGCGACAGCGACAGTGCGCTGCGGGGCGCGAGGCAGGAAGATCTCGTACGCATCCTCGATGAACTGGACGACCGTACGCAGCGTCTTGAAGACGAGAAGCAGGGCCTCGAGAAGCAGCGGGACGAGCTGGAGAACAGCTCCGACCAGGCAGAGGAGGCCCGCAAGCAGACGGTCGAGAAGGAGCGGCAACTCGGCATCCTCGCGGGCACGGTGGCCGCGCAGGGGCCGGGCATCACGATGACGATCGAGGACACCAAGGGGACGGTCGAGGCGGACATGCTGCTCGACGCGATCCAGGAACTGCGGGCGGCGGGGGCGGAGGCGATCCAGGTGAACGGCGTGCGGGTCGTCGCCAACACGTATCTGTCGGATGCGGACAAGAGCGTGAGCGTCGACGGGAACAAGATCACCGCGCCGTTTCGTTTCAAGGTCATCGGCAATCCGCAGGACCTCGAACCGGCCCTGAACATCCCTGGAGGCGTGGTGCAGACTCTCGAGAAGGAGCAGGCCACCGTTACCGTCGAGCGGTCGGACAAGATCGTCGTGGACGCCTTGCGAGCGGCGAAGCGGCCTGACTACGCTCGGTCGTCCTCCCAGTGAACCGCGGGTGCATGGGGGGCATCCGGCCAGGGCATGAGGTTGCGGGGGGTCGGCGCACCGAATGGGTGGTGCGTGGTGGAAACTGTCTGGTGGAAACGGACGTTGTGAGGATGTCCGGGTCGACCGGTGTGTTCAATCAGGGTTCGTCCTGCCCCACGGGCGGGTCTGTTTCGGTCAAGGGGAATCGCCCGTGAAGTTGTTTGCGAAGTTGTTCGGCAAGAGCGCGCGAGAAGGTAGCGACAACGCGACCGCTCGTCATCGCGCACAGCCCGACGCCGAGGGTCAGCGCCCGCTGTTCCGGGACCAGGTCGCCGGTCAGGGTGGTGACATTTCCGGTGGTCAGGGCGTGCCGTCTGTTGACCCTGCCCAGTCCGGCGGCATAGGTTTCGGGCAGCCGTCAACCTCAAGTACGGGTGGAGGGTTTTCCCCTATGTCGGCCCTGGTGTGTACGAGGTGCGGTAACCGCAACGCGGAGAACAGCCGCTTCTGCTCCAACTGCGGCGCCCCGCTGCGGGCCGGGGCCGTGCCCGAGCGCCCCTCGGAGACGACCTCCACCATCTCCATCTCGGGACTCGAGGCCTACGACTCCGAGGTCACCGGCCAGACGCAGATGCCGGCGCTCTCCCCGGAGGCGCAGGCGGCGGTCGACGCGCTCCCGCTGGGCTCCGCGCTCCTGGTGGTGCGCCGCGGCCCGAACTCGGGCAGCCGCTTCCTGCTGGACGGCGAGCTGACCACGGCCGGCCGCCACCCGCAGAGCGACATCTTCCTGGACGACGTCACGGTCTCGCGCCGGCACGTGGAGTTCCGCCGCGGTCAGGACGGCTCGTTCACGGTGTCCGACGTGGGCAGTCTCAACGGCACGTACGTCAACCGCGAGCGGATCGACTCGGTCGCTCTGAACAACGGCGACGAGGTGCAGATCGGCAAGTACCGGCTGGTGTTCTACGCGAGCCAGCAGGGCTACTGACCCTCCCAGGGAAGGTCCATGCTTCAAACACCGAGCGGCGGTGCCGGACCCGGCGCCGCCGCCACGGACAGTGGACTGATGAGCATCGGCACGGTGCTGAACGTGCTGCGCGACGAGTTCCCCGAAGTCACGATCTCCAAGATCCGTTTCCTGGAGTCCGAGGGCCTCATCGAGCCGCAGCGGACTCCCTCCGGGTACCGCAAGTTCAGCAACCGGGACGTCGAGCGCCTCGGCCACGTCCTGAGGATGCAGCGGGACCACTATCTGCCGCTCAAGGTGATCCGGGAGCACCTGGACGCCATGGAGCGCGGTGAGGCCGTCGCGCTGCCCACGGTGGGCCGCCAGCGGGACGGAGAAACGGTCCTGGAGGTCTCGGAGGGCCCCACCGCGGCCCGGATCGGCCGGGCGGAGCTGCTGGCCGCCGCCGAGATCGGCGAGCCGGAGCTGGCGGAATGGGAGTCGTACGGGCTCATCACGCCCCTGCCGGACGGGGCCTACGACGCCGAGGCGGTGACCGTGGCCGCGCTCGTCGCGGAGCTCGGGCGGTTCGGGATCGAGCCGAGGCACCTGCGCGCGATGAAGGCGGCCGCCGACCGTGAGGCCGGGCTCGTGGACCAGGTGGTGGCCCCGCTGAAGCGTCACCGCAACCCGCAGACCCGCGCACACGCGGAAGCCCGGGCCAAGGAACTCGCGGGGCTCACGGTGAAGCTGCATGCGGCACTTGTGCAGACCGCGCTCGGCGTACGGCTGCCCTGAGGGCACGCCGGGCACCGGATCGTCACCCGTTTCCTGCCCGACTACCCAAACGTCCCGGGCACGGCCTAGGGTTGCTGTGTGAACGAGCTCGATGTCGTAGGTGTCCGGGTCGAAATGCCCTCCAACCAACCGATCGTGCTCCTGCGTGAAGTGGGAGGCGACCGCTACCTCCCCATCTGGATCGGGCCGGGGGAGGCGACGGCGATCGCCTTCGCGCAGCAGGGCATGGCCCCCGCACGACCGCTGACCCACGACCTGTTCAAGGACGTGCTGGAGGCGGTCGGCCAGGAGCTCACCGAAGTGCGCATCACGGATCTCCGTGAGGGCGTCTTCTACGCGGAGCTGGTCTTCGCCAGCGGGGTCGAGGTGAGCGCGCGGCCGTCCGACGCCATAGCGCTGGCCCTGCGCACCGGGACGCCGATCTACGGCAGCGACGGAGTGCTCGACGACGCCGGTATCGCCATTCCGGACGAGCAGGAGGACGAAGTGGAGAAGTTCCGCGAGTTCCTCGACCAGATCTCCCCCGAGGACTTCGGCACCAGCAGTCAGTGAGGCAGATGCGGCCGGCCCGCGGATCAGTGGTCCGTGACGGGTCGGCCGTGTCCGGTCGCCACGGAAATGCCGGCATTTGCCACCGGCGCGTGAGAGCGTCCTGCGGCCCGTTCGGAGCGCATTCGGCTAGCCTTTCCCCGCGGTGGGGCGCGGGAAACCACTCCTTGGGTGATTATCACTCGGCGTGCCGAGTGTGGCGATCGTTGACGCACCCCTGGTGACTGCCTACCGTCGAGAAGGCAGGTCAAGGACGGAGGTCGGCGTGAGAAGCAGCGGCGACGGTACGGCTGGGGGTGCCCCCGGACGGAGTCTCGGGGCGAGCGGTCCGTACCCGCTTCACACCAGCGCGGCCGATCATCATGCTCCGCAGCGACCGGCGGCCGTGCCGAGCAGCGGAGGGGCGACGTCCATGGCGTCCGAGCAGATCGGCTATCGCGGTCCCACGGCGTGCGCGGCCGCCGGCATCACCTACCGGCAACTGGACTACTGGGCGCGCACCGGGCTCGTGGAGCCGAGCGTGCGGCCCGCCTACGGGTCGGGGACACAGCGGCTCTACAGCTTCCGGGACGTCGTCGTCCTGAAGATCGTCAAGCGGTTCCTCGACACCGGAGTGTCGCTGCAGAACATCCGCACCACGGTCCAGCACCTGCGGGAGCGCGGATTCCAGGACCTGGAGCGCATGACGCTCATGAGCGACGGGGCCACGGTCTACGAGTGCACCTCGCCCGACGAGGTCCACGCACTGCTCCAGGGCGGCCAGGGGGTCTTCGGGATCGCCGTGGGGGTGGTGTGGCGGGACGTCGAGAGCGCCCTGTCGCAGCTGCACGGGGAGCGCATCGACACCGGGGAGACGCTCGTCGGGCACAACCCCGCGGACGAGCTGGCCAGGCGCCGCAACAGGGCGGTCTGAAGCTGCCCGCCGGCGTCGGCGGGGCATTGTCAGTGGCGTAGGGCAGCATCGGACATGTGAGAAAAGCGCCCACGATCCTGCATCTCGACATGGATGCCTTCTACGCCTCGGCGGAGCAGGCGTCCAAGCCGAGTCTGCGCGGGAAGGCCGTCGTCGTGGGCGGGCTGGGGCCGCGGGGTGTGGTGGCCACCGCGTCCTACGAGGCCCGGGTGTTCGGGGTGCACTCGGCGATGCCCATGGCCCAGGCGAGGCGGCTCGCGCCGAACGCCGCGTATCTGGTGCCGCGCTTCGGGTTCTACAAGGCGATCAGCGAGCAGGTGATGGGGCTGCTGCGGGAGTTGTCGCCGCTGGTGGAGCCACTGAGCCTGGACGAGGCGTTCGTGGATCTGGAGGCCGGGGGAGCCGCCTGGGACGAGGCGTCGGCGCGGCTGGTCGGGGCGAGACTGCGGGCCGACATACGGGCCGTCACGGGACTCACGGGGTCGGTGGGGCTGGCCGCGTCGAAGATGCTCGCGAAGATCGCCTCCGAGCAGGCCAAGCCGGACGGCTTGGTGGTGATCGAGCCGGGCACCGAGCGGGCCATGCTCGGGCCGATGTCGGTGCGGACCCTGCCCGGGGTGGGGCCGGCGACGGGGGACCATCTGCGGCGGGCGGGGATCCACACGGTCGACGAGATCGTCGAGGCGGGGGAGGACGAGCTCGTACGGCTGCTCGGGAAGGCGCACGGGCACGGGCTCTACGCGATGGCGCTGGCGCGGGACGAGCGGGCCGTGGTGGCGGAGCGGGAGGCCAAGTCGGTGTCGGTGGAGGACACCTACGACGTCGACATCCATGACCGGGTGCGGGTGGGGTTCGAGGTGCAGCGGTTGGCGGACCGGTGTGTGCGGAGGTTGCGGGAGGCCGGCCTGTCGGGGCGGACCATCGTGCTGAAGGTGCGGCGGTACGACTTCTCGACGTTGACGCGGTCCGAGACCCTGCGGGGACCCACGGATGATCCCGCGGTGGTGCGGGAGGCTGCCCTGCGGCTGCTGGAGGGCGTCGACTCGACGGGGGGTGTGCGGTTGCTGGGGGTCGGGGTCTCCGGGCTCGCCGACTTCACCCAGGAGGATCTGTTCGCCCAGGCCGCGGGCCAGGGAGCGGAGCACCCCGTCGAGGAGGTGGCGGACGAGGTTCCGGTCGAGGAGCGGGACGTGGTGGTCGAGCGCCGGTGGGTCGCCGGACATGACGTGCGGCACGCCGAGTACGGGCACGGGTGGGTGCAGGGGAGCGGGCTGGGGCGGGTGACCGTGCGGTTCGAGACGCCGGATTCGGAGCCGGGGCGGGTGCGGACGTTTCTTGTCGACGATCCCGCGCTGGAGACGGCTGAGCCGTTGCCGTTGGTTGCGGTGGTGGGGGGTCGTCGGGGGGGTTCTTGAGGGGTTGGTCGTGGGGCGCTGGGTGCTCTGTGGGGCTGGGGTGGTTGGTCGTGGGCGCTGCGTGTGGATGCCTGGGCTGGGGAGCCAGCCGGCGTGGGGGCTGGGCCGCGGGGTGTGAGCGCGTGTGGTGTCGGCTGCGGTTCGGTTGCCGACCTCGGCCGGTCGCGGGACCCGGTGGGGGTGTGAGCCCCGTTGGGGTTCGGTCGACGGTCTTAGGGGAGCGTGGGGTTCTGGTGAGGCTGCAGGGCGCTTGGCCGGGGCGGCTCGGTGTCGCGAGAGGAGCCTGGGACAGGGCGGGCTGTGCGGCCCTGCGGCGGGGCTGCGCTGTGTCTGGAGCGAGCGCTGCCGGTCTGGAGCGGGGTGGAGCGTACGGGGGTGGCTTCGGTGGGGCTGGTTTGGTCGACCGGTGGTCAGGGCGCGGTCGGGGCCGGGCTGCTTAGGGCAGGAGGGCGGGTGGACCGTCGGGTGGGGCCGGAGCCGGGGGGCATCGCGGCCTTTCTCGGCAGCACAGTCAGAGGCTGCTACGGGTGCCTGCGGCGGGCGTGCGGGCCGTCTGGCTGAGCTCTTGAAGCTCTTGAGCCCGGCCGTGGGCGATGAGGGCGCGCGGTGGTGGCTCGGTTGCCGGCGTGGGGGTCAGGTCTCCACGTCCCCCATGCCTGCCAGCTTGCCGAAGTCGTGGTCCGGGAAGGCGGGGGGTGCGGCCACGTCCAGGCCGTAGTGGTGGTAGAGCTGGAGTTCCTGGTCGGGGGAGAGGTGGCGGCCCACGCCGAAGTCGGGGGCCTCCTTGATGAGCGTGCGGTCGAAGGGGACGTGCAGGGTGCCGTCGACCAGTTCGCTGGGCTCCAGGGGGACGAAGGCGTCCCGGGAGAAGAGGCCGGTGCGTATGGCGGCCCACTCCGGCACGCCTGTCGCGTCGTCGAGGTAGACCTCGTCGACGGTGCCGATCTTGGTGCCGTTGCGGTCGAACGCCTTGCGGCCGATCAGGTTGCGCGGATCGATGTCGGTCTGCACGTGCCCTCCACTTGGTCGCAACTCATCCGAAGCGGTCGTAAGCACTACGAAAGAGCACATCGGGGCGTGCGGCCACTCGAAGACTCGTGCGGGGACCTCGCTGGTAGGCTTGCAAACGGCTGCTGACCCCGTGCGGGAGAGTCCTCCAGACACCATCGGAGGCGCCGAAGGAGCAAATCCTCCCCGGAATCTCTCAGGCTCACGTACCGCACGGACGAGGTCACTCTGGAAAGCAGGGCGGGTGTCGACGGCTTCCGCTCTCACCGACGGTGAAAGCCGGCGGCCTTCGGGCGGCCGGTGAAGCTCTCAGGTTGAGATGACAGAGGGGGAGGCCGTCGGGGTACCCGCGCCGGGGTACCCCTCGAAGGTCGCGTCAGACCAGGAGGCCTCCGCAATGACCGCCCACCGCATTCCGCTCGCAGAGCTCGAGCAGGGGATCCCGTTCGAGCAGCGTCACATCGGTCCGGATCATGAAGCCCGCGCCAAGATGCTCGCCCAGGTCGGGTACGGCTCGCTCGACGAGCTGACCGCCGCCGCGGTGCCTGATGTGATCAAGAACGCCGATGCGCTGGACCTGCCCGGTGCGCGCACCGAGGCCGAGGTGCTGGCCGAGCTGCGGTCGCTGGCCGACTGCAACCAGGTGCTCGACTCCATGATCGGGCTCGGGTACTACGGCACCTTCACCCCGCCCGTCATCCTGCGCAACGTCATGGAGAACCCGGCCTGGTACACGGCCTACACGCCGTACCAGCCGGAGATCTCGCAGGGACGGCTGGAGGCCCTGCTCAACTTCCAGACCATGGTCGCGGACCTCACCGGGCTGCCGACCTCGGGTGCCTCGCTGCTCGACGAGGGGACCGCGGCGGCCGAGGCCATGGCGCTGTCCCGCCGGATGGGGAAGAACAAGAAGGGGCTCTTCCTCGTCGACGCCGACGTGCTGCCGCAGACGATCGCCGTGATCGAGACCCGTGCCGAGCCGACCGGCCTGGAGGTCGTGGTCGCCGACCTCAGCGACGGGATCCCGGCCGAGGTCGTCGGGCGTGAGATCAACGGCGTGCTCGTCCAGTACCCCGGCGCCTCCGGTGTCGTACGGGACATCAAGCCGCTGATCGACCAGGCTCACGAGCTCGGCGCGCTCGTGACCGTCGCCGCCGATCTGCTCGCGCTGACCCTGCTGAGGTCGCCGGGTGAGCTCGGGGCGGACATCGCGGTCGGGACCACGCAGCGGTTCGGTGTGCCGATGGGATTCGGCGGGCCGCACGCCGGATACATGGCCGTCCAGGAGAAGTTCGCCAGGAGCCTGCCCGGGCGGCTCGTGGGTGTGTCCGTGGACGCCGACGGCAACAAGGCCTACCGGCTCGCGCTGCAGACGCGTGAGCAGCACATCCGCCGGGAGAAGGCGACCAGCAACATCTGCACCGCGCAGGTGCTGCTCGCGGTCATGGCCGGGATGTACGCCGTCTACCACGGCCCCGACGGGCTGAAGGGCATCGCGCGGCGGACGCACCGGTACGCGAACATCCTCGCGGCGGGGCTGACGGCCGGCGGGGTCGAGGTCGTGCACGGGAACTACTTCGACACGCTGACCGTGCGGGTGCCGGGGAAGGCCGCCGAGGTCGTCGCCGCGGCGCGGCGGAACGGTGTCAACCTGCACCTGGTCGACGCCGACCGGGTGTCCTTCGCCTGCGACGAGACCACCGCGCGGGCCCAGGTGGCCGCCGTGTGGGAGGCCTTCGGGGTCGAGGCCGACATCGAGGCGCTGGACGCGGCCACCGAGGAGGCGCTGCCCGACGCGCTGCTGCGCGGCGACGACTTCCTCACCCACCCCGTCTTCCACCAGCACCGCTCCGAGACCGCGATGCTGCGCTACCTGCGCCGGCTCGCCGACCGCGACTACGCGCTCGACCGCGGCATGATCCCGCTGGGCTCCTGCACCATGAAGCTCAACGCGACCACCGAGATGGAGCCGGTCACCTGGCCCGAGTTCGGGCAGCTGCACCCCTTCGCTCCCGCCGAGCAGGCGCAGGGCTATCTGACGCTGATCCGGGAGCTGGAGGAGCGGCTCGCCGAGGTCACCGGGTACGACAAGGTGTCCCTGCAGCCCAACGCCGGTTCGCAGGGTGAGCTGGCCGGCCTGCTCGCCGTCCGTGGGTACCACCGGGCGAACGGGGACGAGCAGCGGACCGTGTGCCTGATCCCGTCGTCCGCGCACGGGACCAACGCGGCCAGTGCCGTGATGGCGGGCATGAAGGTCGTCGTGGTGAAGACCGCCGGAGACGGTGAGATCGACGTCGAGGACCTGCGGGCCAAGATCGAGCAGCACCGCGACGAGCTGGCCGTGCTGATGATCACGTACCCCTCGACGCACGGGGTGTTCGAGGAGCACGTCGCCGACATCTGCGCCCAGGTGCACGAGGCCGGCGGGCAGGTGTACGTCGACGGGGCCAACCTCAACGCGCTGGTGGGCCTGGCCAAGCCGGGGCACTTCGGCGGTGACGTCTCGCACCTGAACCTGCACAAGACCTTCTGCATCCCGCACGGCGGCGGTGGTCCGGGCGTGGGTCCGGTGGGCGTACGGGCGCACCTGGCGCCGTATCTGCCCAACCACCCGATGCAGCCCGCGGCCGGCCCCGAGACGGGCGTCGGGCCCATCTCGGCGGCGCCCTGGGGGTCCGCGGGGATCCTGCCCATCTCGTGGGCGTACGTCCGGCTCATGGGCGGCGAGGGGCTCAAGCGGGCCACGCAGGTGGCGGTGCTCTCCGCCAACTACATCGCCAAGCGTCTCGAGCCGCACTACCCCGTGCTCTACACCGGCCCCGGCGGGCTGGTCGCGCACGAGTGCATCATCGACCTGCGGCCGCTGACCAAGGCGACCGGGGTGAGCGTCGACGACGTGGCCAAGCGGCTCATCGACTACGGCTTCCACGCGCCGACCATGTCGTTCCCGGTGGCCGGGACGCTGATGATCGAGCCGACCGAGTCCGAGGACCTGGGCGAGCTCGACCGGTTCTGCGAGGCGATGATCGCCATTCGCGCGGAGATCGAGAAGGTCGGGGCCGGGGAGTGGGACGCGGAGGACAACCCGCTGCGCAACGCCCCGCACACCGCCGGGGCGCTCGGTGGGGAGTGGGAGCACGCGTACACGCGCGAGGAGGCGGTCTTCCCGGGCGGTGTCCCGGTCGCGGACAAGTACTGGCCGCCGGTGCGGCGGATCGACCAGGCGTTCGGTGACCGGAACCTGGTGTGTTCGTGCCCGCCCCTGGACGCGTACGAGGACTGACCTGCCGTGTGAGAAGGGCCCCGCTGCGGCGGGGCCCTTTCTCGTTGTCCTGGTCGTCATTGCCGTCATTGCCGTCAGGCGGTCGCCAGGGACACCTCGGTCGACTTGATGAGGGCGACGACCGGGGTGCCGGCGGCCAGGGCGAGGTCGGTCGCGGAGTCCGCGGTGATCGCGGAGGTGAGTTCGCCTCCCTCGACGGCGATCTTCACGGTGGCCATGGGGGTGCCGCTGGTCACGGCGGTGACCGTGCCCGGGAGCTGGTTGCGGATGGACACGCCCCGGACCGGGGCGGTGGCGAGGGAGACCTCCGTCGACTTCACGAGCGCGCGGACGGAGGAGCCCTCGGCGAGACCGAGGTCCTCCGCGGCGTCGAGGGTGATCGCGGCCGTGAGGTCCTGGCCGCCGACGAGGCGGACCTCGACCGTCGCCATGGCCTCGCCCGGGGTGACGGCGGTGACGGTTCCGGGGAGCTGGTTGCGGATGCTCAGGGTCATGGGCATCAACCTAGGGCCGTGTGCGGCTCTCGTCGGTCATGCGTGGATCAGCCGGTGTGTACGCGGGGGCGGCGGGCGCGGTTCGGCTCCGCCTCGCGCAGGACTTCCCGGGTGACGGGGGCGACCTCGCCCTGGCCGAAGAGGAAGAACCGCAGGAAGTTGTGGAACGGGTTGCCCTCGGTCCACTCGAAGTAGATGTGGGGGGTGCAGCCGGTGGCGTCGCGGACGTGCAGGAGGAGGGCGGCCAGGGCGTTCGGGATGGAGGAGGACTCCAGGGTCAGGACACGGTAGCGATGGTGAAGGATCTCGCCGCGGACGGTGAGACTCGCCTCGAACTCGGAGGGGTCCAGGACAGTGACCTCGACGAAGACGAAGTCCTCGCCGGGGATCTCGTTGTCGGCGCGGATCTGTTCGATCTTGTCGCGGTACTCGGCCTTGTCGCGTTGGTCGGGTTCGTTGGCGATGAAGCGGATCTTGCGGCTGGCGATGTCCCGGATGAAACGTTCCGCCATGGCGTCCAGCGTCACGCTGGTCACGCGGAGCTCGAAGGCGCGGGCGAGCCGGGAGAGCAGGGAGACCAGGATGATGCCGGCGATGAAGCAGGCGCCGATCTTGACGCCGTCGGGGCGCTCGATGACGTTCGCGACGGTGACGTAGAGGAACACCGCCGAGATGACCGCGAAGCCGATCGTCCAGCCCCGCTGGCCTGCCTTGCGGGCCGCGATGGTCACCGCGATCGCCGCCGAGCTGATGAGGACCAGGACGCCGGTGGCGTAGGCGCCGCCCTGGGCGTCCACGTCGGCGTCGAAGATCCAGGTGACCAGGAAGCCGATGAGGGTGAAGACGATGACCATGGGGCGGACGGCTCGGGCCCAGTGCGGGGCCATGCCGTAGCGGGGCAGATAGCGCGGCATCAGGTTGAGCAGGCCGGCCATGGCCGAGGCCCCGGCGAACCACAGGATGGCGATCGTGGAGACGTCGTAGACCGTGCCGAAGGCGCCGCCCAGGTACTCGTGGGCGAGGTAGGCGAGCGCGCGGCCGTTGGCCGGGCCGCCGGACTCGAAGTCCTTCTCCGGGATCAGGAGGGTGGTGATGAAGCTGGTGGCGATCAGGAAGACGCTCATGATCACGGCGGCGGCCGTCAGCAGCTTCTTGGTGTCGCGGACACGGCCCCTGGGGTGCTCCTCGGTGTCGCCGTCGTCGCCCTTGACGTGCGGCATGACCGCCACGCCGGTCTCGAAGCCGGACAGGCCGAGCGCGAGCTTGGGGAAGACCAGCAGGGCCACGCCGACCATGGCGAGGACGTTGCCGTGCTCGGCGGTCAGGGCGCTGGACCAGTCGGTGATGACATGGCCCGCGGTGACGACGTGCCACAGGCCGACGATCACCACGACCACGTTGAGGGCGAGGTAGACGCCGACCAGGGCGACCGCCACGCCGACGGCCTCCAGGAAGCCCTTGAGGAAGACCGCGCCGAGCAGGGCGACCAGGATGAGGGTGATCAGCATCTGCTGGTTGTGCAGGGTGCTGTTGAGGTGCGGGTTCTCGACCAGGTGGGTGGAGGCGTCGGCCGCGGAGAGCGTGATGGTGATCAGGAAGTCGGTGGCGGCGAACCCGAGCAGGGTCAGCACGAAGAGCTTGCCCTGCCAGAAGGACAGGAGCCGTTCCAGCATGGCGATGGAGCCCTCGCCGTGCGGGCTCTCCTCGGCCACGCGGCGGTAGACGGGCAGGGCGCCGACGAGGGTGACGAGGACGAGGACGATCGTGGCGACGGGGGAGAGCAGGCCGGCCGCCAGGGCCGCGATGCCGGGCTGGTAGCCGAGGGTGGAGAAGTAGTCGACACCGGTCAGGCACATCACCCGGTACCAGGGCTGGCCCTTGTGCGGAGGCTCGGGCTCCGCGTGCGGGCCCGTGTGGCCGCCGCCCTTGCCCATGTCCGACAGACCCTCCAGCATCCAGGAGCGCAGACGACTCGGGGGAGGGTGTTCGGTGGTGGCCATCGGGGGTGCTCCTCGGTGCGGGTCGGCTGGGATCCGGCCGCCCGTCCGACGGCGGGACCAGCGTAAGCGGAGAGTGACGCTCGGGCCCGAGCGTGGAGGGGGTGGGGGCGTCAAACTTCCGTTAAGACTCTGCTCGTCGACGGCAAGGGCGGGTGACGGGGCTGCTGAGAAGGCCGCACGCCTCGGTCGGCAGGGTGGATGGTGGCGGTCGGGACGTATACACAGCGTCATGTCCGGGGTGCGAGCAGGGTGGGGCGGCTCGTGAGGCCGCGACTTCTCAGCAGTGCACGAGAAGAGTGCTGCCAGGTGCCGTCGATCGGGCTTCGTAATGTTCGCCGGTGTTGCCGAATGTTTCGGCAGTTCGGGGAGGGGCGGGCGGGGGTGGACGCGCCGTGACCTGGGCATCGGAGGTCGTCCCCGGGCTTGGTGCGCTGATGGTGGCCCCGGCTCGTGGGTGCCCCCCTGCCGGGGCGGGACGCGAGGGCCCGGCCCCTCCGGATCTCCGCCCGGTGCCGCACGGCCGCCCTGAGGCTTCGACGCCCCGACGTCCCGTCGCCGACGGGAGCGGCGTCCGTCCGCGTTGCCCGAGGCGGGCCTCTCCGGGGCGTGTTGGCGACCCGGCCCCCGAACAATTCCCGAACATTCCCCGTGCACAGGGGGTTGCCACCGTTTAGTAGCTGTCTCTAGGGTGCGGCAGCAGCGAAGCTTTCTGGATCTATTCCGAAACTTTCGGACCCAGGACGGACAAGGACGGCTCCGTCCCG
Organism: Streptomyces sp. SAI-135; assembly: GCF_029893805.1. Classification (NCBI taxonomy): domain Bacteria; kingdom Bacillati; phylum Actinomycetota; class Actinomycetes; order Kitasatosporales; family Streptomycetaceae; genus Streptomyces; species Streptomyces sp. SAI-135. Next base: position 1,700,877 of record NZ_JARXYP010000002.1, on the reverse strand, counting down.
TACTCAAGGAGCGCATCATGGGCGACCCGGCACTGTCCCGCCGTGGTTTTCTGGCGGCGTCCGCCGCGGCCGGTCTTGGTATGACGGCACTGACCGGTTGTGGCGGCGACTCGGACGGAGGGTCGTCCGACGGGACGACCACGGTGGAGTGGTGGAACATCTCCACCACCGAGCCGGCGAAGAGTGTCTGGGCGGCCCTCGCCAAGAAGTTCGAGGCCGCGAACCCCAAGATCAAGATAAAGATCGTCCAGTTGGAGAACGACGCCTACAAGTCGAAGATGACGGCCCTGACCGCCTCCGGGAAGCTGCCCGACATCTTCCACACCTGGGGCGGTGGCGTTCTCAAGCAGCAGGTCGACGCGGGCCTCGTCGAGGATCTGACCGACCGGACCAAGCCATGGGCCGACGGTCTGCTGAAGGTGACCAAGGAGCCGTACATCTACGACGACAAGGTCTACGGCATTCCGTTCGACATGGGCATGATCGGCTTCTGGTACAACAAGAAGCTGTTCCAGCAGGCCGGCGTCAGCGAACCGCCCACCACCTGGGGCGGCTTCCTGGAGGCCGTGAGCAAGCTGAAGTCGAAGAACATCACGCCCATCGCGCTCGCCGGCAAGGAGAAGTGGCCCGGCATGTACTACTGGGCCTACCTCGCGATGCGCACCGCGGGCATCGACGCCCTCCAGAAGGCCAGTGAGGACAAGGACTTCACCGGCGCCGGGTTCGTCGATGCCGGCCGCCACCTCAAGGAACTCGTGGACCTGCAGCCCTTCCAGAAGGGCTTCCTCAACGCCGCCTACTCCACCCCCACCGGCCAGGCGGCCGCCGTCGGCAACGGCAAGGCGGCCATGGAACTCATGGGCCAGTGGGCCCCGTCCGTGCAGGCCGACTCCGGCAAGGGGCTCGGCGACGACCTCGGGTTCTTCCCGTTCCCCGCGGTCGAGGGCGGCAAGGGCGCCATCACCGAGGTGTTCGGCGGCGGTGGCGGACACGCCCTGCGCCGGGGCGCCCCGCAGGCCGCCGTCGACTTCCTGAAGTTCTTCGCCTCCGAGGCCACCGAACTCGAACTGGTCAAGAAGACCAGCGTCCTTCCCGTGCTCCCGAACGCGGAGAAGGCCATGACCGACCCCAACCTCAAGCTGGTCCAGGCGCAGTTGAAGGCCGCCACCGGCTTCCAGCTCTACCTCGACCAGGCGTACGCCCCCGCTGTCGGCCAGGAGGTCAACGACAGCGTGGCCGCCCTGATCGCCGGCTCCAAGTCCCCCGAACAGGTCGCACAGTCGATCACGCAGACCGCGAAGGAAGAGCAGTAGCCCGCGATGACCTCCACGTTCCTCGCAGACAAGCGGAGCGGTCCGGGCACCGATCTCCCGCCCCCGGAATCAGTCAGGGCCCGGGGGCGGGGCCGCCGGCGTGCAGTGCACTGGCTCACCGCGGTCGGCTTCCAGCTGCCCGCCCTGGTGCTGTTCATCGGCATGGTCCTGCTGCCGATGCTGTTCGCGCTGTACGCGGCCTTCTTCCGCTGGGGCGGCTTCGGCATGCCCTCGGACTACGTCGGCACCGACAACTTCACGGACCTCTTCGACAACCCGGTCTTCCTGGGCGACCTGTGGCGCTGTCTGGTCCTGGTGGTGCTCTCCCTGCTGCTCCAACTGCCGTTCGCGCTCGCCATGGCGGTCCTGCTCAACCAGAAGCTGCGCGGCCGGGCCGTCTACCGGATGCTGTTCTTCGCGCCCTACGTGCTGTCCGAGGCGATCACCGGCGTGCTGTTCAGCATGGTCTTCGCCCCCGACGACGGGCTCGCCGACCACGTCCTGGGCGCGGTCGGGCTCGACGGCGTGGGCGGGCTGTGGTTCGCCGACCCCTCCTACGTGATGGCGACGCTCTTCCTCGTCATGACCTGGAAGTACTTCGGCTTCCACATGATGCTCTACCTGGCCGGACTCCAGTCCATCCCACGGGAGTTGACGGAGGCCGCGCTCATCGACGGAGCCAGTCCCTGGCAGCGGTTCCGCAACGTCACCCTGCCGCTGCTCGCGCCCACCCTCCGGATCAGCGTCTTCCTGTCCGTCATCGGGGCGATCCAGCTCTTCGACCTGGTCTGGGTCATCACCCAGGGCGGGCCCGACCACCACTCCGAGACGATGGCCGTGACCATGTTCCAGTACGGCTTCAAGCGCTACCAGGTCGGCTACGCCAGCGCGATCAGCGTGGTCATGTTCGGCATCTGCCTCGTCTTCGCCCTCGCCTACCAGCGGTTCGTGCTCCGCCGCGACCTCGAAGGGGCCACCACCACGATGAGGGGGGACGGCAAGTGACCAGCCGTACAAGCGGTGTTCGGACCCTGCCGCTGCACGTGATCCTCGTGGCCGTCGGCGCGGTGATGGTCGTACCCCTGGTGTACGCCGTCCTCTCCGGGTTCAAGTCCACCGACGAGCTCTCCAGCAATCCCTTCGGGCTGCCGAAGAAGTGGCTCACCAGCAACTACACCGACATCCTCGGCGGGGGCGACTTCTGGCGGCTGCTCGGCAGCAGCACGCTGATCGCGGTGGGCACGACGGTGCTGGTGGTCGCCCTGTCCGCGCTCGCCGCGTTCTCCTTCGCGCGGTTCGCCTTCCGGGGGCGGGAGGCGCTGTTCACGCTCTTCACGATGGGGCTGATGTTCCCCTTCGCGGTGGCGGTGCTCCCGCTGTTCCTGCTGCTGCGCTCGCTCGGCCTGCTGGACAACCCGCTGGGCGTGATCCTGCCGCAGGCCGCATTCGGGCTGCCGATGACGATCATCATCCTGCGGGCCTTCTTCCGGGAGATCCCGGGCGAGCTGGAGGAGGCGGCCACCCTCGACGGGTGCAGCTCCTTCGGGTTCTTCTGGCGGGTGCTGCTGCCCATGGCGCGGCCCGCGCTCGGCACGGTCTCGGTGCTGGCCGTGGTCACGAGCTGGAACAACTTCATGCTGCCGCTGCTGGTGTTCACCGACAACACGTGGTGGACGCTGCCCATCGGTGTGCAGCAGTTCCAGGGGCAGTACTCCGCCGAGTACGCCCGGGTGTTCGCCTATCTCGTCCTGGCGATGGTGCCCGCGCTCGCCTTCTACTCGGTCGCCGAGCGTCAGCTCGTCGGCGGCCTCACCGCCGGTGCCACGAAGGGCTGACACCCGGCGTTCGCAGAAAAGTACGGCTCACCCACCCCCGCACGTGAGGAGTCGCCCCATGCGCAAGAACCGTCTCAGACTCGTCGGAGTCCTGGCCGCGGCCCTGGTGGTCACCGGGCTCGGCGCACCCGCCCAGGCCCACGGCAGGACGCCCACCCTCGCCGACCTCGCCCAGCGTCACGGGCGGTACTTCGGCAGTGCGACGGACAACCCCGAGCTCGTCGACGAGCCGTACAAGAAGATCCTCGGCAGCGAGTTCGACCAGATCACGCCGGGCAACGGCATGAAGTGGTACGCCACCGAACCCGAGCAGGGGGTCTTCGACTTCTCCCAGGGCGACGAGATCGTGCAGCTGGCCCGTGCGCACCACCAGAAGGTGCGTGGCCACACTCTCGTCTGGCACAGCCAGTTGCCGGACTGGATCACCTCGCGCGAGTGGACGGCGGCCGAGCTGAGGCCCGTACTGAAGAAGCACATCCAGACCGAGGTACGGCACTACCGGGGCAAGGTGTTCGCCTGGGACGTCGTCAACGAGGCCTTCAACGAGGACGGTACGTACCGCGAGACCGTCTTCTACAAGACGCTCGGTCCCGGGTACATCGCCGACGCGCTGCGCTGGGCCCGGCAGGCCGACCCCAAGGTCAAGCTGTACCTCAACGACTACAACATCGAGGGCATCGGGGCGAAGAGCGACGCCTACTACAACCTGGCCAAGGAGCTGAAGGCCCAGGGTGTTCCACTCGACGGGATCGGCCTCCAGGCCCACCTGGCGCTCCAGTACGGCTATCCGACCACCCTGGAGGACAACCTCCGCCGCTTCGGCAAGCTGGGCCTCGACACCGCGCTCACCGAGGTCGACATCCGGATGATCCTGCCGGCGACTGAGGAGAAGCTGGCCCAACAGGCCGACTGGTACGCGGACTTGACCGACGCGTGCCTCGCGGTGCGCCGGTGCGTCGGTATCACCGTCTGGGACTACACCGACAAGTACTCGTGGATCCCGGCGTTCTTCGAGGGCGAGGGCGCGGCGCTGCCCTGGGACGAGCAGTTCCAGCCGAAGCCGGCGTACTACGCGATTCGGGAGGCGCTGGGGTAGGGGCAGCGGGGGAGCCGGTGTGCGCGGCCGGGGGCCGTTGGGGGTGCAGAAGGGCGGACTCGTGCCTTGCTGCACCCCATCGGCCTGCTGGGGCGGGGCGCTCGGGGGTGTGGGCGGGTCTGGTCGGGCCGGGCGAAGGCTGTTGGCCGGGGCCGCTTCGAGGGTGTTGCTGGCGGCTGGTTCGGTGTGCGTGATGAGTTCGTCCGCGCCCCTCGGCGGACGGCGGGTGGTGGGTGGCGGATGACGCGGGGCCGGCCCGGCCGCGTCGCTCGGAGCCGGTCGGGCGGAGGTGAAGCCGGTGCATGAGTGCCTCCCTCGCCGCTCTGCGGCCGGTCCGGGGATGTCAGGGCCGTGCGGCCGCCGAGGTGGCCGCGCCGCACCGCTACACGGCCGCCGTCGCGGCCGAGACGGGGGGAGGGGCCCGTTCGGCGGGGCGTCGGGTGCGTCAAGTGGTGTGGGGCGGAGCGGTGCTCGAGCGGATCACCAGTTCTGTTCCCAGTTCCACGCGGGGCGAGTCGGGGCGTTCGTCGCGGGCCAGTTCGAGGACCGTGCGGGCGGCCAGCTTGCCCATGTCGGCGAGGGGCTGGCGGACGGTCGTGAGCGGGGGAGCCGACCAGCGGACCTCGGGGAGGTCGTCGAAACCCACCACGCTCATGTCCTGCGGCACCCGCAGCCCACGCCTTCGGAGCGCCTCGATCGCGCCGAGGGCCATCTGGTCGCTGGCCGCGAACAGGGCCGTCGGCGGCTCGGGCAGGTCGAGGAGCTTCTCGCAGCCCGCGAAGCCGGACTCCGCGTGGAAGTCGCCCGGCACGACCAGTGCCTCGTCCAGGGTGAGCCCGGCGCCTTCGAGAGCGGCGCGGTAGCCGTCGAGACGGGCGCGGGAGCAGAGCAGCCGGGGCGGCCCGGCGATCAGGCCGATCCTGCGGTGACCGAGGGACAGCAGGTGTTCGGTGGCCGCGAGCCCTCCCGACCAGTTGGCCGCGCCGATGGTGGGGGCGTCAAGGGCGGGGGAGCCGGCCGGGTCGACGACCACCAACGGCACGCCGAGCACGCGCAGTTCGTCGTGGAGGACCATGTCCAGCGCGGAGGTGACCAGGACGACCCCTGCGGAGGCGCGGGCCCGCAGATTGCGCATCCATTCGCGGGCGTCTCCCGAGCGGCCGTGGATCGCGGAGACCACGGTGCCGACGCCCTCCGCGTGGGCGACCTCCTCGACACCGCGGATGATCTCCACCGCCCAGGGACTGTCGAGATCGTTGAAGACCAGGTCGATCAGGGCCGCGCGGGTCCCGGGGGCGGCGGGGCGCTTGCGGTAGCCGTACCGCTGGAGCAGTTCCTCGACCCGGGCGCGGGTGTGCGGGGACACGTCCGACCGGCCGTTGACCACGCGGGACACCGTCGGCACCGAGACCCCGGCCTGCCGGGCGATCTCCGTGATGGTGACTCTGCCCCGGGGTCCGGCGTCGGCCTCGCCTGCTGTCACTTGCCCACCTCCGCGTCGGAGCGCCGAAAGCCTCGGGCTCGAAACTTCCAGGAGTCTTCCGGAAAGACGGGCTCATACACAAGGCATCACAGGGAGTGATCGCCGACGGACATGCGTCGGGGCCGGTGCGCAGACAGGTCGCTGCGAGCCGGCCCCTCAAGGTCTCCGGACGGCACAGGGGCCGTCCGGTCGTGCTCAGGCGGCTGTCGCCGCTGCGAGCGGGCGGTGCGGGGCGATGACCCGACCGTCGGGCAGGAGCTCACCGGTGTCCTCGAAGAGCAGAACGCCGTTGCACAGCAGGCTCCAGCCCTGTTCCGGGTGGTGCGCCACGAGGCGGGCGGATTCCCGGTCTGCGGAGTCGGCGGTGGGACACGGTGGCTGGTGCTGGCACATTGGTGGGATCTTTCGCTGTGTTGTGGTCATGACGGCCCCCGTTGCGATAACTCAGTCCGAACCCAGTGTTGCCCTACGGGCGTCAATCCGCAGGGATTTCGCATCACCACTTCTTCACAGGTTGGAGACGCGTCACCCGGCCGGACGGTTCAGCCCAACTGCACTGTCCCTTCGGGTGGTTCGAGGGGGCCGGAAAGGGCTAGTCCACCTGGAGTCGATCCCGCAATCGGCTCGTCCGAGCAATTGTGTGCTCGTACGAGCAAAAGGGTTCCGTGATCCCTGAGGATTTCGTACGACCTTAATGGCACCCACCGCATGGTCGTACCCCGCTGACCGGAATTCGGGGCGGGGTACGAGGGTGCGGGCGACGGGTGGGTCTCAGGCGGGTGAGCCCAGCAGTGGGGCCGGAGTCACCCGATGGGTCAGTACCGGGAGCAGTTCGGCGGCCCGGTGCGGGCGGTGCGCCGCGATGCCGGGCGGGGCCGGTGCGAGCGGGACCAGGAGGTCGGTGGCGGCGAGGCGGCCCGCGGCGGCGTCCGCCGCGCAGTCGCCGTGCAGCCACAGCGCCAGCATGTACAGGCCCGGGATCGACAGCAGGCGCGGTTGGTAGGGCTGCTGCATCACCTCCGCCTGACGCAGCGCGCGCTCGGTGGACGGCAGGTAGGGGCCCTCGAAGAAGTGCGAGAACGCCCAGCCGTCCGGGGTGAGCATGGTCTCGGCGGCGGCCACCGAGCGCTCGCCGCAGCGGATCAGGAAGCGCCACCCGGTCAGCCTGGTGGTGGTGCCGTCCAGGACGTGCACGGGCAGCGGGAGCTCGGGTGTGACGGGTTCCTGGGCGCGCAGCAGGGAGGGGGTCCGGGCCTCGCGGACCGCGGTGGGCGAGGCGAGTGCGGTGAGGACGGAGCGAAGTGCTGGGGCGGGAGCCGGGGGGACATGCAGCGGCATGGTGGGTCGCCTCTCATTCGACAGGCACGGTGGCGCGAGGGCGGGGGCGGACGACGCTGTCAGCTCACGGGGTCAGAGAGACGGGGGCCGGGGTCCGGTGACGCAGGTAAGGGTGAGGACTGTCTGCGTCACCTGACGGCAGGATCCAGGACCGCGGGTGCCAACCCTCTGCCTTGTTCGCGGAGTTTATACGACATGTGTTCAGACGATGTTTCGTCTAGCCGCTTCCGGCGTATCGGGCAAGGGGCCATTCGGTCGGCGATACGCGGGAATCATCCCGATACCGCGACTACTTCGCGGCGGTGACCTCGGTGAATGCGCGAGAAGCGGTCGGCCAATTCTCGTCGGCGTTTTTCACGAGTTCTTCTGGGCACCCGAAACTGCTGACAGCTCCATGCCGAGTGAATGTGCCACCGGTCACATCCGACAGAGTAGCGGGCTCGGGGCCGCGGCGGGACGTTATCGATCGTTCCGGCTGGGCATCATCCCACCTGACTCATGACGCAACGAGGAGGGACCCTTCGATGGGGGAGAAGGTCGTGGCAGGCCAGTTCGACCTGTCCGATCGCCAGCGCTACCGCGACAAGCTCCGCTCGTGCCTGACGGGGCTGGAGCGGCTTCTGGCGGAGCAGCGGTTCGACCGCCCCAAGAACCTGATGGGGCTGGAGATCGAATTGAATCTGGTCGGCACCGACGGTATGCCGAGAATGCTGAACGGAGAGGTCCTCGAACGCATCGCGAGCCGCGACTTCCAAACAGAACTCGCCATGTTCAACCTGGAAGTCAACATAGCCCCACACCGGTTGGGCGGCCGGGTATTCGACCGGCTCGCCGAGGAAATCCGTACCTCGCTGGCATATGCAGACCGCAAGGCGGGCGAACTCGACGCGGGAATCGTGATGATCGGCATTCTGCCGACGCTCGACCGGGACGACCTGGTCTCCTCCAATCTGTCCGACGTCGACCGCTACACCCTGCTGAACGACCAGATCGTGGCCGCGCGCGGAGAGGACTTCGTCCTCGACATCGACGGCGTGGAACGCCTCACCTGCACCTCGAAGTCCATCGCCCCGGAGGCCGCGTGCACCTCCGTGCAACTGCACCTCCAGGTCACTCCCGGACGCTTCGCCGACGTGTGGAACGCCGCTCAGGCGGTGGCCGGCGTGCAGATCGCCGTGGGGGCCAACTCGCCCTTCCTGTTCGGCCGTGAGCTGTGGCGCGAGTCCCGGCCCCCGCTCTTCCAGCAGTCCACGGACACCCGCCCGCCGGAACTCCAGAGCCAGGGCGTGCGACCACGCACCTGGTTCGGGGAGCGGTGGATCTCCTCGGCGTACGACCTGTTCGAGGAGAACCTGCGCTACTTCCCGGCCCTGCTGCCGATCTGCGACGACGAGGACCCCCTGAAGGTGCTCGACGAGGGCGGGGTGCCCTCCCTCGCCGAACTCGTCCTGCACAACGGCACGGTGTACCGCTGGAACCGGCCCGTCTACGACATCGCTGACGGTGTCCCGCACCTGCGGGTCGAGAACCGCGTGCTGCCCGCAGGACCCACCATCACCGACGTCATCGCGAACGCGGCCTTCTACTACGGCCTGGTCCGCGCCCTCGCCGAGGAGTCGCGCCCGGTGTGGACCCGGATGCCCTTCGAGGCGGCCGCGGCCAACTTCGACGCGGCCTGCCGGCACGGCATCGACGCGCGCATGGTCTGGCCCCGGCGCGGCCGGTACGGCGGCACCGTCGAGGTGGACGCGGCGACCCTGGTACGGGACGAACTGCTGCCGCTGGCCGAGACGGGACTCGCGGCCTGGGGCGTCGAGGCCGCCGACCGGGACCTGTATCTCGGGGTGATCGAGGAGCGGTGCCGGCGCCGGGCCAACGGGGCGTCCTGGCAGTCGGCGACCTTCCACCGGGCCCTGGAGGCGGGGCTGTCGCGGGAGGAGGCGCTGGCCGCCACCACGCGGCGGTACGGCGAGCTGATGCGCCAGGGAGAGCCGGTGCACACCTGGCCGGTGGGACTGCCGGAGCCGGCGCCACTCGGGTGAGGACCGCGGCGGGACGCGGGTCAGCCGGCGCCGCCCTGGGCGCCCGCGGCCACGATCGCCTTCAGGATCACCGTGTGGATCTGGGCCGGGTCGTTGACCTGCTGGCCGGAGCCGCCGGTGGCCTCGGCGAGCTGCTGGGCCTCCGCGCGATCGGCGTCGGGACCCACCGCGATCACGATCAGGGGGACCGGGCGTGCGGGGCTGGAGAGCTTCTCCAGCTCGGAGATCAACGCTCCGCGCGAGATGCTGCCCGGGTCCTGGTTGACGCCGTCGGTCAGCACCACCAGCGCGTTGAACTTCCCCTCGGCGTAGGAGGAGGTCGCGGCCTTGTACGCGGCGAGCGTGGTGTCGTACAACCCCGTCGCGCCGCCCGGCACCGGCTCCAGACCGCCGAAGGCGGCCGACAGCCGCTCGCGCTGGGTGCCGCCGGTGGCCGTGCTGTCGCCCAGGCGGTCCGTCGGCACCAGGATCTTGTAGTCCTTGTCGCCGTCCAGCTTGGTGGAGAACTTCCACAGGCCGATCTCGTCCTCCTGGGTGAAGGTGGCGAGGGCCTGCAGGAGCGACGCCCTGGTGACGTCCATCCGGGAGCGGCCGGTGCCCGGGACGGTCTCCGACATGGAGGAGGACGCGTCCACGACGGTGGTGATCCGGGCGCTCTGCACGGTGATCGTCCAGGTGCCGAGGGCCTCCTGGAGCGCCGTCGCGGAAGCCGGCTCACCGGCCGCCGCCGAGAACGGCTGCGGCACCTTGCCCCCGGCCTTCGCGACCAGTGAGGCGGAGACCTGGTCGTCGGAAGTCCTGAACCCCCGGTCCGTCAGCAGCTGTTCCTGCTCGGGCTTGCGCAGATACGTCATGAAGCGGATCGCCGCCCGGCTCTCGTCCGTGCTCAGCCGTGTCTCGTCGACGAGCGCGTACGGGTAGTCCAGTCGCGGTGACCCGTCCTTCGGGTAGAAGAAGTCCAGCCCCTCCGCGGACTCCGCGGCGGAGTTGTACGCGAAGGCCGCCTGCTCGGACAGGACCAGCGCCTGGTTGCGCTTCGGATTGCCCTGCTCGGTGCCCGAGGCATCCCGCGGCAGCGTCTCGACGAGCTGGCCGTCGCTGTCGGAGATGCGCTGCGAGAGTGTCTTCATCATCGCCGCGGCCTGGGTCGCCCCGTCCTCGGCCTGGCCCGCCGCACTGCTGAGCTGGGTCAGGGCGAGCAGCCCGGACGCACTGCGCGCGGGGTCGGCGGCGCCCAGCCTGAGGGAGTCGTCCCGCAGGCCGGCGCCCGCCAGCTCGAGCCAGCCGTACGTCTTCTTCGGCCAGCCCAGCGACTTCGCCGCGGCCGGCACCATCGCCATGCCGACCGGGCTGGAGGCCACGTTGCCGACCCGGGCCACCTCGGTCGCGCCCGTGTTCGCGGCGATCTGCCCGAGCCACACGTCCGAGTCCGGCACCCACACCTGCGCGCCGGGGTTCTTGCCCGCCGCGAGCGTGTCCCTGACCTTGTACGACTCGCGCGCGGTCACCGAGATGTCGACGCAGCGCCCGTCGGAGGTGAGGTTCTCGTCGTGGGCCCGCGCGGCCGCGGCACGCAGTGCGGGGGCCACGTCGGGGGAGGCGGCGACCTCGATGCGTACCGCCTCGTCCTGGCAGGAGGAGCCGAAGGAGAGCAGGCCGCCCTGGACGGCGGCTGCAGTACCACCGGCGACGGTCAGGACCAGGACCGTCGCGATGGCCACGGTGCGGCGGCGCGCGCGTGGGCGGGGGTCGCTGCCGCCCGCCCCATACTGATCGGGCAAGCTGTGACGTCCCATGACGGTGGTGCCCTCCCCTGGTGCCCGTGCCGGCAGAGCCGTGTACGGCGGGAAAAAGGGAGTCCGCCCCCGTACGGCGTCCGTCCCCCCGACGGCCTTGCGCACGATCTTCGTAACTTCTTTCGAAGGACCCTAGCGGGGCGGAGATGGGGATGAGGCTGGATTACTCAACTGGAGGCAGGTGTGCAGGCGGAGGAAGGGGCAGTGGCCGATTCTTTTCCGCAGAGGGCGCTCTCACGGAAGTTCTTCCGTGACGAGACGCTGCTCGTTCTGGGGCTTTCGCTCGGTGCGAGCGGTGTGTCCGCACTGATCAGTTTTGTCGGATCGGTCACCAAACCAGGGGGTCTCAAGGACCAGGCGGCGACCCTCAACGCCTCGGCCGCGCCCGGCCGTCCCTGGCTGGATCTCGCGTGGCAGCTCTTCGGGATCGCCTCGGCGCTGGTGCCCGTCGCCCTGGTCGCGCACTTCCTGCTGCGCGAGGGGCAGAGTCTGCGGACCCTCGGTTTCGACCGCACCCGCCCCGGTCCCGATCTCGCCCGCGGGGCCGGCGTCGCGGCCGTGATCGGCAGTACCGGCATCGCCTTCTACCTGGCCGCGCGCGGCCTCGGCTTCAACCTCACCGTGGTGCCCGAGGCGCTGCCCGACGTGTGGTGGAAGTACCCCGTGCTGATCCTCTCGGCGATGCAGAACGCGATCCTCGAAGAGGTCGTCGTCGTCGGCTATCTGCTGCGCCGGCTGAACCAGCTGGGCTGGACCCCGGGCACCGCCCTGGTGGCCAGTTCCGTACTGCGCGGCAGCTACCACCTCTACCAGGGCATCGGCGGCTTCATCGGCAACATGGTCATGGGCGTGGTGTTCGTCTACCTCTACCGGCGGTGGGGCCGGGTGGGCCCCCTGGTGGTGGCGCATTCCCTGCTCGACATCGGCGCGTTCGTGGGATACGCGCTGCTCGCGGGCAAGGTGGGCTGGCTGCCGACCGCGTGATCAGGCGAGCAGCTCGCCCTCGATGACCGTGACCGCGCGGCCCGTCAGCAGCGTGCGCTCGCCGCGCAGTCCGGTGCGGACCAGGCCGGAGCGGGGTGAGGCCTGCAGTCCGGTGAGATCCGTACGGCCGAGCCGCTGCGACCAGTAGGGCGCGAGAGCGGTGTGGGCGCTGCCGGTGACCGGGTCCTCGTCGATGCCCACGTTCGGGAAGAAGCAGCGCGAGACGAAGTCATGGCCCAGCTCCGGGTTCTCGGCGCGGGCGGTGGCGATGATCCCGCGCTCGGAGAAGGCGGCCAGGGCCTTGAGGTCGGGGCGCAGGGCGTGCACGGTCTTCTCGTCGGCCAGTTCGAGCAGCAGGTCACCGATGTTCGGCCCGGTGTCGAAGGCGGCCAGCGGTTCGGCGCCCAGCGCTTCGGCGACCCCCTCGGGCAGCGCGACCGGGGTCAGCGGCGCCGTGGGGAAGTCCAGGGTGATCGAGCCGTCGTCGCCGGGTGTGGCGACCAGGACCCCGCTGCGGGTCGCGAACCGCACCGGACCGTGATGGGCGCCCGTGCCGAACAGGACGTGGGCCGTGGCGAGCGTGGCGTGCCCGCACATGTTCACCTCGGTGGCGGGGGTGAACCAGCGCAGCGCCCAGTCGGCGTCGCCGCCGGCGGGCAGCCGGTGCGCGAAGGCCGTCTCGGCGTGGTTGACCTCCAGAGCGATGTCCTGGAGCCGGGTGTCGTCCGGGAAGGCGTCGTCCAGGAGCAGGACCCCCGCCGGGTTGCCGGCGAACGGACGGTCGGTGAAGGCGTCGACGATTCGGATACGCATGGCCTGACCGTACGGCGTGATCTTGTGCCGGGGACAAGGCCAATCCGGGGTCCCTGGACCGATTTCCCGGAACGCCGGCACGTTCCGGCCCGTCGCCCATTGCGCTCCTGACGCCGAGCGCTCATTATCAGGAATCCTGTTACTTTAACCTTGTAGCGATGGGTGCTCAGTCATGCCGTTCAGCCCCGCACTCCAGGCCAGGGGAGTCCAGCTCCTGCTCGGCCGCGTGATGTCCCGCGTACACAAGGACCTGCGCTTCACCGACATCCCGGCGCACACCGAGACCCTCCGAGTGGAGACCGGTGCCGGGACGGTGACATGCACCGTCTACCGCCCGCCGGCCACCGCCGACGGACCCCCGCCCGTGTACGTCAACTTCCACGGCGGCGGGTTCGTGGTCGCCCGTGCCGTACAGGACGACCACATCTGCCGCCGCATCGCCGCCACGGCCGGCTGCGTCGTGGTCAACGTCGACTACGCGGTCGCGCCGCAGCGGCCGTACCCCGCACCCGTCACCCAGGCCTACGACGTCACCGCGTGGGTCGCCGGGAACGGTGCCGTGGGCGGCTGGGACGGTTCGCGGCTCGCCGTCGGCGGACACAGCGCCGGGGCCAACCTGGCCGCCGCGGTGTGCCGTCTGGCCACGGAGCGCGGCGCCTTCTCGCCCCGGCTCCAGATCCTCGATTCGGCACCGCTGGACCAGCTCGCCGACCCGGCCTCCAAGCGGTCCCTCGTCGCCAAGCCGCTGCTCACCCCGCAGCTCATGCGGATCTTCACCGCCGCGTACGTCCCGGACCCCGCCGACCGCGGCCATCCCCTGGTCTCGCCGGCCCTCGCCGACGACCTCGCCGGACTTCCTCCCGCCCTGGTGATCACCGCGGAGAACGACCGCCTGCGTGACGAGGGGGACGGCTATGCCAAGGCACTGGAGGCGGCAGGAGTGCCGGTCACCCACCGTGTCTTCGAGGGGGTCGATCACTACTTCACCCACACGGGTCCGGTGGCGGCCGGCAAGGAGGCCATCCACCTGATGGCCACGTCGTTGCGCAACGCCCTGAGCTGACCGGCCCGTCGAAATTCCGGTCGATCCCGGCCCTGGCGGATGAATACTGGCTCTCGTCCCGGGCTTCGTATCGGACTGGGGGAGGGCCCGCGCGCATGACCATGCACGATGACCAGGTGGACGTGACCACCGAGATCGTCGCGGCCTTGATCGGGGAACAGTTCCCGCGGTGGAGCGGCAGAGCGATCCGGCCCCTGTCGTCGTCGACCGGGACCGTCAACGCCGTCTTCCGCATCGGGGACGACCTCTCCGCGCGTTTCCCCCTGCGTCCGGCCGACCCCGGCGAGGTGCTGGCGGTGCTGGAACGGGAGGCCGAGGCGAGCGCGGAGCTGGCGGGAGTGTCCCGGTTCCCCGTCCCGGAACCCGTCGCCCTGGGGAAGCCCGGCGCGGGTTACCCCATGCCGTGGTCGGTGCAGACATGGCTGCCGGGGACGGTCGCCTCCGATGCCGACCCCAGTGGGTCGGACGCGTTCGCCGAGGACCTCGCGGCCTTCGTCGCGGCCCTGCGGGGCGCCGGGACGCGGGGGCGGGTGTTCAGCGGTGACAACCGGGGCGGTGTGCTCGCCGATCACGACGACTGGATGGCGCAGTGCTTCGAGGAGAGCGAGGGGCTGCTCGACGTGCCCCGGCTGCGTGAGATGTGGAGCCGCTTTCGGGAGCTGCCGCGCACGAGTGCCGACGTGATGAGCCACGGTGACCTGATCCCCGGCAACGTCCTGGTCGCGGGCGACCGGCTCAGCGGGGTGCTCGACACCGGTGGCTTCGGCCCGGCCGATCCCGCGCTGGATCTGGTCGGCGCGTGGCACCTGCTGGAGGCGGGGCCGCGCGAGGTGCTCCGACGGGCTCTGGGCTGTGACGACCTGGAGTGGGAGCGCGGCAAGGCATGGGCGTTCGAACAGGCGACGGGGCTCGTCTGGTACTACGTCGCCAGCAATCCGGCGATGAGCGCGATGGGACGCCGGACCCTCGACCGCATTCTGGCGTCGACGGAGTGACGGAGTTCCGTCCGTAGGCGGATCGTGGGCCGAGGGCGGCTGCGTCGGGCGGGGCGGCGCGTGGGGTCAGGATCGCTCGGGCTTATGGGCGAGGAAGGTGGCGATCGTCCTCGTCGCGCCCTCGGCGGGCTCCTGCAGCAGCCGCGCGTCGAGGACCAGTCCGGCCTGCTTCAGCAGAGCGGCGAGCTGGTCCGGTGGCGGCAGGTGTGATGCGTAGGACACCTGGTGGCCGCCGTAGGCCTGTGCCGGGCGCAGACAAGCCCCGTCCCCCACGTGGCCTGCCAGCATCAGACGGCCACCTGGTGCCAGTGTGCGCAGGAACTCCGCAGGGCGGTCATGGACCCGACCTTGAAGCTCAGGTCCGGGTGGGCCTGTCGGGCCAGCCCGATCATCTTCGGGGACAGGTCGATGCCGAGTACGGAGACCCCCAGGTCGGCCAGATACGCCGTGACTTTCCCGGGCCCGCATCCCAGGTCCGCGACCGGCCCTGGGTCTGCCTTCCGTACGACTTCGGCGAACGAGGCCACCATGGCGCGCGACAACGGATCCAGTTCCACAGGGGACTTGACGAGTTTCGCGCGAGGTAGGAGGGCTCGGTCACGCGGGTGACTCTAGGGCTAGCCGCTGACAAGGGGGCTGGGGTCTCGCCGCGCCGGCATACGACCCGCCTCGTCGGGAGACAAGGGCCTTGTTATGCGATCGGTTCCGATATATCGTTGAGGCATCGCGACAGATCAACGATGGAATGGAGTGATTGCGATGCGTTCCCACGGATTCGAGCGTGGACATGGTGGAGCCGGTCGTCGGGGTCGTGGTGGTCCCGAGAGCCTGCGGGGTGCCTTCGGGCCCTTCGGTCCGGGCGGTCCCGGTGGCCCCGGCTTCGGAGGGCCGGGCTTCGGCCCCGGGCCCTGGGGGCCGAGGGGGCGGGGCGGACCCAGGGGGCGGGCGCGGCGCGGTGACGTGCGTGCCTCGATCCTGGCCCTGCTCAAGGACCGGCCCATGCACGGTTACGAGATGATCCAGGAGATCGCCGAGCGCAGCGGCGGGGCGTGGAAGCCCAGCCCGGGTTCGGTGTACCCCACCCTCCAGCTGCTGGAGGACGAGGGGCTGATCGCCAGTGAGACCGAGGGCGGCAAGAAGCTGTTCTCGCTCACCGAGGCCGGCCGTACCGCGGCCGACGAGGGCCCGGACGCGCCCTGGGAGGAAGCCTCCCGCGGCATCGACTTCGAGGCGCTCGGCGAGATCCGGCAGGCCGGCTTCGGCCTGATGGAGGCCTTCGGCCAGGTCTGGAAGACCGGCAGCAAGGAACAGCGAGAGAAGGCGGTGGCCGTCATCAACGAGGCCCGCAAGAAGCTGTATCTCATCCTCGCCGACGAGGACTGATCACAGGACTGTGGCAGCGACGGGCGCCCCGGGAAAGAAATTCCCGGGGCGCCTTCGTGTGCGCCGGGGTCAGGACACCAGCCCGGCCAGCTTCCGCAGCGACTCGTTGAGTGCGGCGGTGCCGGAGTCCTTCAGCTTGCCCGCCATCAGGGAGACCGCGGCACCCGTGAACTCGCCGTCGATGCGGACCGTCGTGGCGTCCCCGTCGGGGGTCAGGGTGTAGCGGGTGGCGACGCTCACCGCCATCGGGCCCTTGCCCCGGATGGCGAACAGCCGGGCCGGCTCCACCTGGTCGATGGTCCACTCGACCTCGGCCGGGAAGCCCATCAGCTTCATGTTCTCCTGGAAGGTCCCGCCCGGTTCGAGGACGGTCGGGCCGCCCTTGGGGAAGCTGGTGTGGGTCGCGTTCCACTCCCCGTACGCGGACCAGTCGGTGAGCTGGGCCCAGACCTTCTCCGCGGGTGCCGGGATGCGTGCCTCCGCGCTGATTTCCGCCATGCGGCCACCTCTTCGTGTCGGGCTGTGGTGTCGCGGAAAGTAGCCGCAGGGGGCACAACATTCAATACTGATGAACCGTCAGGAAATGTGGGGGAGAGGGGTGTTCAGTCCACCCTCCGTATCGCCGCCGCGTCGAACAGGTCCCACGCGCGCGGGAACGCGCTCTCCTCATGGCAGTGCCACGCCTCCCAGAAGAGGTCGGCGAGCAGTGCGTCCTCCGGGGCGTACACCCGGTACACGTACTGCTTCCCGTCCACGGCCGGCAGCGCCACCAGCCAGCTCCTGCTGTCCACGCCTGTGTGGGACGAACGCCGTCGTGCGGCGGTTGCGCGAGGAGCGCACGGCAAGGCGGCGCGCGCCCATCGGGCCGGAAAGGCGTGATGTCATCCGTAAGGAGGAGATTCCGGCACCGGGGTCCGCTCTCCGTGGGACGGGAAGATGCTTCCCTTCGAGGATGTGCCGATTCGGTGGGACTGATGGGGTGGGGGATGTGCACCCCCGTATCCCCCGTCAGTCGGCCCGCGAACTGGGCGGCCCGCCGCCGGTCCCTCCGGACGGCGATGTCAGGCTGAGCGCGGAACTGACAGCGGTGGTCTCCGGTGCCCGCCGGCGCGCGCTGAGGGACGGGGACCGGCAGATCGACACGGCCCATCTGCTGCACTCGCTGCTGGACGCCGACGCCGAGGCGTACGCCGTCCTCGACGCGGAGCCCCAGCTGCCGAGGCTCCTCGGTTATCTCGTGCAGCGCAGCATCGGCTACGGACTGCGCTGGCAGGGCACCGTCGAGGACTCCGGCGCGGTCCCCGTGGTGCCGGCGGCGGACGGCTTGTCCCCGCTCGCCGCGGGCGCGATGGAATACGCCTGCGCCCGGGCCGAGCGCCGCGCCGACGGACCCGCCCGCGGGATCGACCTGCTCGCGGCCGTCCTGGTGGACCCCGAGTCCCGGGCCGTCGAGGTGCTGACCCGTGCGGGGATCGACGCCCGGGCCGTGTTCGCGCGGATCGAGGAGCGCCTGTCCGAAGGCATCTGGGAGGGTCCGCCGCGGTCCAGCCGATGAGACAGGAGTCAACGGGGGTGACGCTCATGTCGTGCCCTGTCATCATGGGCCGGTGCATACGTCTGAGAGCAGCAGGTCCTGTGGCGGCAAGGGTGTCGGGCTCGGTCTCGCGCTGGTGTCCGCGCTCGCCTTCGGCGGATCCGGGGTCGCGGCCAAGCCGTTGATCGAGGCGGGCCTGGACCCGCTCCACGTGGTGTGGCTGCGGGTGGCGGGCGCCGCCCTGGTGATGCTGCCGCTCGCCGTGCGCCATCGCGCGCTGCTGCGCAACCGCCCCGCCCTGCTCGCGGGCTTCGGGCTGCTCGGCGTGGCGGGCGTCCAGGCCTTCTACTTCGCCTCGATCTCCCGCATCCCGGTCGGCGTCGCCCTGCTCGTCGAGTACCTCGCCCCCGCCCTGGTGCTCGGCTGGGTGCGGTTCGTGCAGCGGCGGCCCGTCACCCGCGCCGCCGCCCTCGGCGTGGTCCTCGCGGTCGGCGGACTCGCCTGTGTCGTCGAGGTCTGGTCGGGTCTGAGCTTCGACGCCCTCGGACTGCTCCTCGCGCTCGGCGCCGCCTGCTGCCAGGTCGGCTACTTCGTCCTGTCCGACCAGGGCAGCGACTCCGGCGAGGCCCCCGACCCACTCGGCGTGATCGCGTACGGCCTGCTCGTCGGCACCGCCGTCCTGACCGTCGTGGCCCGCCCCTGGACCATGGACCTCACCGTCCTCGCGCACAGCGCCGACATGAACGGCACTCCGGTCGCCGCCGGACTGCTCCTCGGCTGGATCGTGCTGATCGCCACCGTCCTCGCCTATGTCACCGGGGTCGTCTCGGTGCGCAGGCTCTCGCCGGCGATAGCCGGAGTGGTGGCCTGCCTCGAAGCGGTCGTGGCGACCGTCCTCGCCTGGGTGCTGCTCGGGGAGCACCTCTCGGCCCCGCAGATCGTGGGCGGCGGGGTCGTCCTGCTGGGCGCCTTCATCGCGCAGTCCTCCACCCCTGCCAAGGGTTCCGCGGAGCCGGTCGCGGCCGGTGGCGCCGAAAGTCGGTTGTCCGCCCGGGAGAACGCCGCCTAGGCTCCCGGACCATGCATACGCGCACCTGCATCGTCTCTCCGCCGGCCGCCTGAGGCGGGCCCCCCGGAGACCGTGCCCGGCCTGTCGCCGGGCCGAACGGTGCTGCCCGCAGACGAAGTCCGCGGACCCCGCCACCACCGAGCGGGCGTCCTCTTCCGAACTTCCGCGCCTCGGCGCGACTGCGGAGAGAACACGTGTCGCATGCTTCCTCAGGCCTGCCCGTCGGGCGAGGCCTCCTCTATCTGATCGTCGCCGGCACCACCTGGGGCACCGCGGGAGCGGTCGCCTCCCTGGTCTACCGGACCAGTGACCTGGGCCCGGTGGCCCTGTCCTTCTGGCGCTGCGCCACCGGGCTGGCGGTGCTGCTCGCGGTCCGTCCCGCACGGCCACGCGCGCGTACGGCCCTCTCGGAGCCGCTCGGCCGCCGGGCCCTGCGGGTCGGCGCGTCGGGCGTCGGGCTCGCGGTGTTCCAGACCGCCTACTTCGCCGCCGTACGGTCCACCGGGCTGGCCGTGGCCACCGTCGTCACCCTCGGCGCCGGCCCCGTGCTCACCGCGCTCGGGGCGCGCATCGCCCTCGGGGAGCGGCTCGGGCGGGGCGGGACCGTCGCCGTCACCGGGGCCCTGGCCGGACTCGGTGTGCTGATGCTGGGCGGCGCGGACGCGTCGGTACGCCCCGTCGGAGTGCTGCTGGGGCTGCTCTCGGCCGCGGGCTGCTGTGTGATGACCCTGATCACCCGAGCCGCCCGGGCGGAGTCCTCCGGTACGTCCGTGGCGGTGTTCGCGGTCACCACCCTCTGCCTGCTGCCCCTGGCGCTGACCGAGGGACTTCTCCCGCACACGGCCAGGCCCGCCCTGTTCGTGTGTCTGCTGGCCTACCTGGCGACCGTCCCCACGGCTCTCGCCTACGGCCTCTACTTCGCGGCCGCCGCGGTCGTCCGCTCCACCACCGTCTCCGTGATCATGCTGCTCGAACCGGTGAGCGCGGCGGTGCTGGCCGTCGCCCTGTTCGGTGAGCGGCTCACCCCGGCGGTCCTTCTCGGCACCCTGCTGATGCTGGGCGCGGTCGCGGGGCTCGCGGTGACGGAGGCGCGCGTGCCCGCCTGACGGGCAAGGGGACAAGGGGGCCCTTCCTGGTGAAGGGCCCCCTCGGGCGGACGTGTCGGCGCTCGCTGCCGCGGGGCTCCCTCGGACGGTCGTGTCGGCGCTCGTTGCCGAGGCGCTCCCTCCGTCAGGCGTGCTGCCGTCGCAACAGGTGCTCACGCGCTGCCGCGTCCCCGGGCCCGTCCCGGTCCGCCAGCCCCTGCGCGATCCGCTCCCGGACCTCCTCGGTCCGCTTGCCGGCGTACTTGAACTTCGCCCGCACATCCGTCACTTCGAGCCGCAGCCCCCGAATCCCCGACAGCATCCGCCCGTACGGCACCTCTCCCACCGCCACCGGCGCGGAACCGCCCTCCGGCTGGAAGTGCCCGACCTGCCGGTTCAGCAGCACGGCCTTCTCGGCCGGGTCGTCCACCACGTGGGCCCGGCAGCGCAGTTGGACCGCCGCGTAGAAACTCGTGGGCGTCCCGTGCTCGGACGGGCCGTCCGGGTCGGCCTGCCACGGACCCGGGACGTACGCGTAGTCGTCGACCACGCTCAGCAGGCACTCCGGACTCGCCTCCAGCGCACCCCACAGCGGGTTGGGCCGCGCCAGGTGGGTGAGCGCCTCGCCCCGCGCGGGGTCGTAGACGAAGTGCAACGGCTGGACCAACGGGGGCTCGCCCACGGGGCCGTTGACGGCGAGCTGCCCGAAGTCGTGGACGGCGAGCCACTGCTGCCACTCGGCGTCGTCACGGGCCGCGTCCCAGGGGTGGATCAGCATCACAGCACCGCGAGGTAGTCGGGGACCTCGGTGCCGGGGTTCAGGTGGCCGTCGGCGACCGGGGTGCCGTAGCCCTTGCGCAGCGGGACCACGCCGGCCCAGTGGGGGAGGGTGAGGTCCTCGGGCTCGTCGTTGACCCCGCCGGTGCGGAGCTTGGCGGAGACCTCGTCGAGGTCGAGGCGGATGACGGCGGTGGCGGCCAGCTCCTTCTTGTTGGCGGGGCGGGAGTCCGCGGCACGGCCCGGGACCACGTGGTCGACCAGCGCGTCGAGGGCGAGGCGCTTCTCCTCGGGGTCAGTCACGTCGTACGCGAGTCCGTGCACCACCACCGACCGGTAGTTGATCGAGTGGTGGAACGCCGAGCGGGCCAGGATCAGCGCGTCGACATGCGTGACCGTCAGGCACACCGGCAGCCCGGGGTCGGCCTGGCCGGTCATGCGCAGGGGGCGCGAGCCGGTCGAGCCGTGGACGTAGAGCCGCTCGCCGACCCGGCCGTACAGCGTGGGCAGCACCACCGGGGCGCCGTCCCGGACGAAGCCGAGGTGGCAGACATAGCCCTCGTCGAGTATCGAGTGCACCAGTTCCCTGTCGTACGAGGCCCGGTCGGGGGAGCGCGTCGGGACCGTGCGGTCGGTCGGCGCGTAGGCGGTCGGCTCCGGCGTGGTCGCGGTGGTCCCCTGCATTGCGGTCTCCATTGCACTAGTGCATAATCTGCTTTGTGCTAGGAGAATATCGGATCGAGGGGCGACGCGCAGCAGAGATTGCGGCGAGCGTCGAGCGCGCGGTGGGTGCCGGGGAGCTGTCGCCCGGTCAACTTCTGCCTCCCATGCGGGAGTTGGCGGCCGATTTGGGCGTCAATCCCAATACGGTCGCGGCCGCGTACCGCACGCTGAGGGAGCGCGGGGTCATCGAGACCTCCGGGCGCAGAGGCAGCCGGGTGCGGTCGAAGCCGGCGACCACGGGCCGTGAGTACATCGGGGTGGAAGTCCCGGAGGGCGTGCGGAACGTGGCGAACGGCAACCCGGATCCCGCGCTGCTGCCCCCGCTGGCGCCGGCCTTCGCGGCGGCCGCCGCGCAGGGCGACCGGGAGCCGGTCCTGTACGGAGAAGCGACCGTGGACCCGGACCTGGCGCGTCTGGCGCGCGAGGCGCTCGACGCGGACGGCGTCCCGGGCGGTCCCCTCGCCGTCGCCTCCGGATCCCTCGACGTGATCGAGCGTGTGCTGGCCGCCCACCTCAAGCCGGGCGACACGGTCGCGGTGGAGGACCCCGGCTGGGGCAGCCTCCTCGACCTGGTGCCCGCGCTGGGCCTGCGTGTCGCCCCGGTGGGCGTGGACGACGAGGGGCCGCGCGCCGACGACGTACGCCTGGCGCTGGAGTCCGGCGCCCGCGCCCTGATCGTCACCGACCGGGCCCAGAACCCGACCGGTGCCTCGGTGACCGCCACGCGCGCGCATGCCCTGCGCGCGGTCCTCGCGGACCACCCCGACGTCCTCCTCGTCGAGGACGACCACGGCCACGGCATCGTCGACCTCCCCCTGCGCCCCCTGGCCGGCGTCACCCGCCACTGGGCCTTCGTCCGCTCGGTGGCCAAGGCCTACGGGCCCGATCTGCGCCTGGCGGTCCTCACCGGCGACGAGGTCACCGTCGACCGTGTCCACGGCCGCCACCGCCTCGGCCCCGGCTGGGTCAGCAGGATCACCCAGCGGGCGGTGGTGCACCTGTGGGCGGACGGCGTGCTCGACACCGCGGAAGTGGCGGCCGCCTACCGCGAGCGCCGCGACCGGCTGATCGGCGCACTGGCGGAACGCGGGGTCGAGGCCCACGGCCGCAGCGGGCTCAACGTGTGGATCCCGGTCCCGGACGAGACGGGCGCGGTGTCCCGCCTGCTGCACGCGGGCTGGGCGGTGGCCCCGGGCGCCCGCTTCAGAATGGGCGCCCCGCAGGGGATCCGGGTGACCGTGGCCACCCTGAAGGAGGCCGAGGTCGCTCCCTTGGCGGACGCGGTCGCGAGGGCGGTGGGGTCGGTGCGGTCTGCGAGTACGTACAGGTGAACTCCGGGCGATGAGCCGGGCGCAGTCCCTAGGACCCCTGTGACCACGCCTTCCGGGGAGCGCGGGGACGGGGGAGCGACCCGGCCATGGCAGACCCGCTGCCCGTCCGAGACCCGCCCGGCGCCCCGCCCGCCACCCCTCGGCCCTCGGGCCGCGCCTCTCAGGCCCGCCGCATCTGACTGAGCGCCGCCCCCGCCAGTACGACCGCCGCGCCCGCCGGGGTGGACCAGCTCAGTGGTTCCCCGAGCAGGGCGACGCCTGCCGCTGTGGCGATGACCGGGATGAAGTACGTGACCATCTGCGCGGTGGTCGGCCCCACCTCCGCCACCAAGCCGTACTGCAGGAGCACGGCCAGCCCCGTGCCGAGAGCTCCCAGCGCCACGACGGCGAGCAGGGGCAGCAGGTCGAAGTGGGCCGGCAGGCCGGTGAACAGCGGGGTGACGACCGCGAGTTGCAGGGTGGCCAGCAGCAGCTGCGCGCCGGTCAGGGATATGTGGGAGTGCCCCGCCCCGGCGAGGGTCCGGCGCACGTAGATCCAGCCGATCGGATAGCTGAGCGAGGCCAGCAGGGCCATCGCCGTCCCCCTGCCGTCCAGTCCGCTGAATCCCTGCCACGCGCCGAGGACGGTCAGCACCCCCAGGAAACCGACTCCGAGCCCCGCGACCCGCACGCGCGTGGGCCGGTCCTCGGACAGGGCGACGAGGGACAGGGCCATCCCCCACAGCGGTGAGGTCGCGTTGCAGATCCCCGCCAGTGTGGACGGGATCGTCAGCTCCGCGTAGGCGAAGAGCGAGAACGGCAGCGCGTTGAGCAGGAGCCCGGCGACCGCCAGATGCCCCCACGTGCGTGCCCCGCGAGGGAGCCGCTCCCGCTTCACCGCCATCGCCGCGGCCAGCACCAGCGTCCCGAACACCAGGCGCCCGAGCGTCACCTGGAAGGGTGCGTACCCCTCGGTGCCCACCTTGATGAGCAGAAAACTGAACCCCCAGATCAGCGAGAGCACGCCGAAGCGCAGACGCCAGTCGAGGGTGCGGCGGCGGGCAGCGAGAACCGGGGATTCGGCGACGGTCGCGGTGGTCATGGCGACCACGATCCGGCAGACGATCTCGTAGCACAAGCGAGTATTTCAGCGAGATATCTCGTAGGATCGCTTACATGTTGAACCTGGAGCGGCTGCGCACCCTCGACGCCCTCGCCCGGCACGGCTCGGTCAGCGGCGCCGCCGAGGGCCTGCACATCACGACCTCGGCCGTATCGCAGCAGATGTCCAAGCTGGAGCGCGAGGTCGGCCAGCAGCTCCTCGCCAAGAACGGCCGGGGAGTGCGCCTCACCGACGCCGGACGCCTCCTCGCCGACCACGCGGCCCGCATCCTCTCCCAGGTGGAACTCGCCCAGTCCGACCTGGAGGCCCAACGCGGCCAGGTGGTCGGGGAGTTGAGGCTCGCCGCGTTCCCGACCGCGGCACGCGGACTGTTCCCGGCCGCGATCGCCGAGCTCCGCGCGGCGCATCCGGGTCTGCGGATCGGCTCCCGCGAGATCGAGCCGGAGCCCGCGGTCCTCGCCGTGATCCGCGGAGACCACGACCTCGCCGTCGTCCTGGACTGGTACAACAAGCCGCTGCCCATGCCCGAGGGGCTGGTGAAGGCGTCGATCGTCGACGACACGGCCGACGTGGCGATGTCCGCGACCCACCGCCACGCGCACCGCCACGAGGTGGACCTGGAGGACTTCGCCGACGACGACTGGATCACCTGGGGCGAGGGCGCGTTCTGCGACGAGTGGCTGATGCACACCCTGCGCTCCAAGGGCATCGAACCGCGCGTCGCCCACCGCGTGCAGGAGCATCCGACCCAACTCGCCCTGGTCGGCGCCGGACTCGGCGTGTGCGTGGCGCCCCGGCTCGGCCGCGGTCCCGTCCCGGAGGGCGTGCGGACCGTGCCCGTACGGCAGTCGGTCAGCCGGCACATCTACGCCGTCTGGCGCGCGGACGCCGACCGCCGCCCGTCGATCCGGGCGGCGGTGGAGGCGCTGAAGTCGGCGGCGCGGAAGGCCGTCTGAGTCAGGCGGAGCCCAGTTTGCGGAAGTCCCAGGAGACGATCTTCTCCGGGGTCAGCCGTATCCACGCGTGCCGGCCGTCGTGCGGCATCTCCTCCAGACCGAAGTTCTTGCGGGCGAACAACGTCTCGGGGACGTCGAGTTCGGCCCTCAGCTCGCCGGTGCGCGGGGCCTCGCCCACGAAGTCCACGGTCCCGGACAGCTCGACGCCCCGCAGTTCGTCGTACTCCTCGCCCGTGTCGACCACGATCGCGACCCGCTGATCGCGCCGCAGATCCGTCCAGCGCTTGCTGCGCACCACGGAGTACAGCCACATCGAGGTGCCGTCCCAGGCGAACCACAGCGTGCTCACATGCGGAGCGCCGTCCGCCGAGACCGTGGCGACCCGGCAGGTGCGCTGGCCGGTGAGGAACTCGTCCAGCTCGCCCGGCGTCATCATGATCTTCCGGCCCCGGCGCTGAGTGACGGTCATACATCCCCCTCTGTCTCTCACGTCGTGCCAGAGGAGAGATCCTCTGACATCACGTCAGAAAAGGATGGGTCGTCTTCCGTCCCCACGCAATGGTGGCTACCCTCACCGGCTCCGGACCACCGGTCACGAGGGGGAACCGTGCCGTCGTACGAACGACTCAGCGAACTGCTCGATCCCGGGGCCACCGTCCTGCTCACCGTCGAGTGCCAGCAGGGCGTGGTCGGACCGGACAGCGCCCTGCCCGAACTCGCCCGTGCCGCACGGACCTCGGGCGCACTCGCCAACGTCGCCCGACTGGTCGCCGCCGCGCACGCGAGCGGGGTCCAGGTGATCCACGCGATCGCCGAACGCCGTCCGGACGGGCGCGGCGCGAACCGCAACGCCCGCCTGTTCGGCGCCGCGGAGCGGCTGCCCGTCCAGCAGCTCGCCGGGACCACCGCGGTGCGGGTGGCCGCCCCGATCGAGGTGAGCGAGGAGGACTTCGTCGTACGACGCCTGCACGGCCTGTCGCCGATCCAGGGCACCGAGGTCGACGCGCTGCTGCGCAACCTCGGCTGCCGCACCCTGGTCGTGACCGGCGTCTCCGCCAACGTGGCGGTGCCCAACGCCGTGTTCGACGCGGTGAACCGCGGCTACCACGTCGTGGTGGTCACGGACGCCGTCGCCGGGGTGCCCTCCGACTACACCCGGGCGATGATCCGGCACACGCTCGCCCTCGTCGCCACCCCGGCGACCACGGACGAGATGCTGGCCTGTCTCAAGCGGCCCCGCGGCGCCTGACAACTCATGCGAGCGTGATCGAGTCACCGCTGACGGTGATCTTCTCCTCGGGCAGCGGCTGGGTCGCGGGCCCCTTCTTCACGCTGCCGTCGGCCACCGAGAACTCGCTCTTGTGGCACGGACAGGTGATGACCCCGTCGGTGATCCCCGTGACCGCACACCCCTGGTGCGTGCACTTCGACGAGAACGCCTTGAACTGGCCCGCCGTCGGCTGGGTGACCACCACGCCCGAGTCCTTGAAGATCTTGCCGCCGCCCTCGGGGATGTCCGAGGTCTTGGCGAGGACACTGCCGCCGGCGCCGGCGGCAGTGTCCTCGCCCGCGTCCGACGCGGCCGGAGAGGGATCGTCCTCCGACCCGCACGCGTTCAGGGTGAGGGCTAGTCCCGCCGCGCCGACCGCCGCGACGACGACCCGGCGACTGGGGGCCGATGCGGGATGAATCGATTCGCTGGCCATGCTGACGTCCCCTTCCACGGATTCTTTGAACTGCCCACAGGTACGGGCCCGGAGTGCCCGTTGTTCAGACACCCCCCAGTAACCTGGGGCGATGCTCAAGGAAGCCATCGCGACCCGCTACATCACGCCGCTGCGTGAGGGCGGCTCGCTGCCGGGACTCGTCGAGGCCGACGACCGCGGGACGTACGTCATCAAGTTCACCGGCGCCGGACAGGGCCGCAAGACGCTGGTCGCCGAGGTGGTGGCCGGGGAGCTCGCCCGCCGGCTCGGCTTCCGGGTACCGCGGCTCCTGACGCTCGACCTCGACCCGGACCTGGGGCTCGGCGAGCCCGACGAGCGGGTGCAGGAGCTCCTCAGGTCCAGCGGCGGCACCAACCTCGGCATGGACTTCCTCTCCGGGGCGCTCGGCTTCGACCCGCTCGCCTTCCCGGTGGACCCCGTGGAGGCCGGCCGGATCGTCTGGTTCGACGCGCTGGTCAACAACGTCGACCGCTCCTGGCGCAACCCCAACCTGCTGTGGTGGCACCGCGAGGTGTGGCTCATCGACCACGGCGCGACCATGATCTGGCACCACAACTGGCCCGGCGCCGAGAAGTCCGCCGCGCGTCCCTACGACGCCTCGGACCACGTTCTCAGACCCTTCGCGCCCGATGTCGCCGCTGCCGCCGCCGACCTGGCCCCGCGGGTCACCGAGGACCTGCTCGCGGAGGTCACCGCCGAGATCCCGGACGCCTGGCTGGCGGACGAGCCCGGCTTCGGCACCCCGGACGAGCTCCGGCAGGCGTACGCCCGGCCCCTGCTCCTGCGGGCCGCCGCCGTCCATGAACGCATCACCGGCATCGAGGGGGACAAGTGAGCGAGCGCCACATTCACATGGCGGGCAGTGTGGTGGAGCGCCACGTCATCAAGGGCGGGCGGGCCAGCGAACGGGACGTCTTCGAGTACGCCCTGCTGCGGGTCGTCCCCCGGGTCGAGCGCGGCGAGTCCATCAATGCCGGCGTGATCGTCTACTGCCGGGCGAAGGCGTACGTCGGTGTGCGCACCCACCTCGACGAGGACCGGCTGCGCGCGCTCGACCCCGCCGCGGACGTGGCCGGCGTCCGGGCCGCCCTCGGCGGCGTCGAAGCGGTCTGTGCGGGGGGCGAGACGGCCGGACCGGCCGCGCGCGACGACGCCGGGCGCCGCTTCCGGTGGCTCGTCGCACCCCGCTCCACGGTCGTCCAGCCGGGCCCCGTGCACACCGGACTCACCCTGGATCCGGCGGCCGAACCGGAGCGTCTGCTCGACCTGCTGGTGAGGTAATGGATCACACCGGTCCCGTGGGACGTTGACACCGCGTGCCAGGGCTTCTAGCGTCACGTCTGCCGAAGGTACTAAGCGGTCGCTCACCGACCCGGGCCGGAACGTTCTCAAGGGCGAGGAGAATCAGCAATGTCCACCACTGAGCAGCGGGTAGCCGTCGTCACCGGTGCCGCGCGCGGCATCGGCGCCGCCACCGCCGTACGACTGGCGGCCGAGGGCCGCGCGGTCGCCGTGATCGATCTCGACGAGGCCGCCTGCAAGGACACCGTGGAGAAGATCACCGCGGCCGGCGGCCGGGCGATCGCGGTCGGCGCGGACGTCTCCGACGAGGCCCAGGTGCAGGCCGCGATCGCGCGCGTGGCCGAGGAGCTCGGCGCCCCGACGATCCTCGTGAACAACGCGGGCGTGCTCCGCGACAACCTGCTGTTCAAGATGAGCGTCTCCGACTGGGACACCGTCCTGAACGTGCACCTCAAGGGCTCGTTCCTGGTGACCAAGGCCGTCCAGAAGCACATGGTGGACGCGGGCTTCGGCCGGATCGTCAACCTGTCCTCGTCCTCGGCGCTCGGCAACCGCGGCCAGGCCAACTACTCCGCCGCCAAGGCCGGACTCCAGGGCTTCACCAAGACCCTCGCCATCGAGCTC
This sequence comes from Streptomyces sp. SAI-135, assembly GCF_029893805.1. NCBI lineage: Bacteria > Bacillati > Actinomycetota > Actinomycetes > Kitasatosporales > Streptomycetaceae > Streptomyces > Streptomyces sp. SAI-135. The sequence goes on along the minus strand of NZ_JARXYP010000002.1, from coordinate 1,672,506 downwards.
GGCAAGTTCGGCATCACCGCCAACGCCGTCGCCCCGGGCTTCATCGCCACCGACATGACCGCCGCCACCGCCGAGCGCGTCGGCATGGGCTTCGAGGAGTTCAAGGCCGCGGCCGCCACCCAGATCCCGGTCGCGCGCGTGGGCGAGCCCGAGGACATCGCCAACGCCATCGCCTTCTTCACCGGCGAGGCGGCCGGATTCGTCTCCGGCCAGGTGCTGTACGTCGCCGGCGGACCGCTCGACTAGGGAAACGGGACCATGACTTCGCAACTCCCCGAGCCTTCGGGCAAGGTCGCGCTCATCACGGGCGCCAGTCGCGGCATCGGCTACGGCGTCGCCGAGGCGCTCGTCGCGCGCGGCGACCGGGTGGTCATCACCGGCCGCACCGAGGACGCGCTCAAGGAGGCCGTCGAGCAGCTCGGCGCCGAGCGCGCCATCTACGTCGCCGGCAAGGCGCACGACGAGGAGCACCAGCGGCTCGCCGTCGAGCGTGCCATGGACGCCTTCGGCCGCGTCGACTACCTGATCAACAACGCCGGTACCAACCCGGTGTTCGGGCCCATCGCCGACCTCGACCTGAACGTGGCGCGCAAGGTCTTCGAGACCAACGTGATCTCCGCGCTCGGCTTCGCGCAGAAGACCTGGCACGCCTGGCAGAAGGACAACGGCGGCGCGATCGTCAACATCGCCTCCGTCGCGGGCATCGCGCCCTCGCCCTTCATCGCCGCGTACGGCGTCAGCAAGGCCGCGATGATCAACCTCACCCAGCAGCTCGCGCACGAGTTCGCTCCCAAGGTGCGGGTCAACGCGATCGCCCCGGCCGTCGTGAAGACCAAGTTCGCGCAGGCCCTGTACGAGGGCCGGGAGGCGGAGGCCGCCGCGTCCTACCCGCTGGCCCGGCTCGGGGTGCCCTCCGACATCGGCGGCGCCGCGGCCTTCCTCACCTCCGCGCAGTCCGACTGGGTCACCGGCCAGACGCTCGTCGTCGACGGAGGCATCTTCCTCAACGCCGGAGTGGGCTGACCCCGGTTCGTCTCGGCACGGGCGTCCGTTGACACCGACGGCGCCCGTGTCGACGCACAAAAGCCTCACAGGGGTATTACAGGGTCATCACCGGTGCGGTGATCAAGCCGCCTGTGAACGAACCGGTTGAGTGTGCGTGGCGCTGCGGTATGTTTTGCCGACTCTCGGCACGGCATTTCGAGGAGCAAGCGCGTGTTCAAGCGGAACCGATACCTGCCGTCTCTCGCGGCGCTCGTGTCCATATCCACCGTGGCCGGCTGCGGTGTGTTCTCCTCGGACTCGTCCGACAACGGCAAAGCGATCGTCGTGGGGACCACCAGCGCGCCGGCCACGCTTGACCCCGCGGCCTCCTGGGACAACTCCTGGGAGCTGTTCCGCAACGTCTACCAGACGCTCCTGAACTACTCGCCCGGCGTGCCCGACCCCGAGCCCGACGCCGCCGAGCGCTGCGAGTTCACGGACCCGACCAGCACCGTGTACAGCTGCACGCTGCGCGAGGGACTGAAGTTCTCCAACGGGCACACCCTGGACGCCAAGGCCGTCAAGTACTCCATCGACCGCATCAAGAAGATCAACGTCAACGGCGGTCCCGCGGGTCTGCTGGGCACGCTCTCCCGGGTGCAGGTCAAGGGCGACCGTGAGGTCGTCTTCCACCTCAGCCAGCCCGACGCCACCTTCCCCCTGGTGCTCACCACGCCGGCCATGTCGATCGTGGACCCGGAGGAGTACTCCGCGACCGCGATCCGCAAGGACGGGAAGATCAGCGGCTCGGGCCCCTACAGCCTCGACTCCTACCAGGAGGGCGAGAAGGCCGAGCTGGTCCGCAACGACAACTACAAGGGCATCGCGGACCTCCAGAACAAGGCCGTCACCATCCGCTACTTCAAGCAGTCGGACCAGATGGTCAAGGCCCTCAAGGACAAGGAGATCGCGGTCGTGTACCGGGGTCTCGGCGCCTCCGACACCGTGGACATCGAGGTCAACCAGCAGAAGGAGGGGCTCCAGCTCATCGAGAACCCCACCACCGAGATCAGCTACCTGGTGTTCAACCCCCGCGACCCGTGGTCCGCCAAGCCCGCGGTCCGCAAGGCCGTCGCCCAGATCGTCGACCGCCCGGCGCTCGTGCACTACGTCTACAAGGACACCGTCGAGCCGCTGTACTCCATGGTCCCCGCCGGACTCACCGGCCACACCACGAGCTTCTTCGACGACTTCGGCGACCCCAGCGTGGCCAAGGCCAAGAAGTTCCTCACCGAAGCGGGGATCACCGAGCGCGTCCCGCTGACGCTCTGGTACACCAGCGACCGCTACGGTTCCACGACCAAGCCCGCCTTCCAGGAGCTGAAGAAGCAGCTGGAGGCGTCCGGCCTGTTCACGATCACCCTCAAGAGCCGCCCGTGGAAGACCTACGTCGAGGGCTACCAGAAGGGTGAGTACCCGGTGTTCGGGCGCGGCTGGTTCCCCGACTTCCACGACGCCGACAACTTCATCGCGCCCTTCGTGGGCCGCCAGAACGCCCTCGGCACCCCGTACGACGCCCCCGAGATCACCGGCAAACTGCTGCCTCAGTCGCGTGCGGAGAGCGACCGCGGGGCCGTGGGGCCCCAGATCGAGGAAGCCCAGCGGGTGTTCGTGAACGACGCACGGCTGGTTCCGCTGTGGCAGGGCAAGCAGTACGTCGCCGCGAGCGAGGAGATCGCCGGTCTCGAGAAGGTCATCGACCCCGCGACCATGATGACGATGTGGGAGCTGTACTGGAAGACCAGCTGGTAGGTCCCCCGTACGGCAGCGATTGTCAGTGGGCGGCTGTAGGTTCTGAAGCCTGCAAGTGACCGCACATCGTGAGGAATTGACGTGACCGACATCGCCATGCTGCCCGAGTCCTGGCGCGGGGTTCTGGGCGACGAGCTCCAGCAGCCGTACTTCAAGGAGCTGACGGAGTTCGTCGAGGACGAGCGGGCGAAGGGTCCCGTCTACCCGCCCCGCGAGGAGGTCTTCGCGGCCCTCGACGCGACGCCCTACGACCAGGTCAAGGTCCTGATCCTCGGGCAGGACCCGTACCACGGAGAGGGCCAGGGCCACGGCCTGTGCTTCTCGGTCCGCCCCGGCGTCAGGACCCCGCCCTCCCTGCGGAACATCTACAAGGAGATGAAGGAGGAGCTGGGTCTGGAGATCCCGGACAACGGCTACCTCATGCCCTGGGCCCAGCAGGGCGTCCTGCTGCTCAACGCGGTGCTCACGGTCCGCTCCGGCGAGGCCAACTCGCACAAGGGCAAGGGCTGGGAGAAGTTCACCGACGCGGTGATCCGCGCGGTGGCCGAGCGTCCCGACCCGGCGGTCTTCGTTCTGTGGGGCAACTACGCGCAGAAGAAGCTCCCGCTGATCGACGAGAGCCGGCACGTGGTGGTCAAGGGGGCCCACCCCTCCCCGCTGTCGGCGAAGAAGTTCTTCGGCTCCCGCCCGTTCACGCAGATCAACGAGGCGGTCGCCCGGCAGGGCCACGAGCCCATCGACTGGACGATCCCGAACCTCGGCTGACCCCTTCGGCCTCCCGGTGCCGCGGCGACCGTCTCGGTCCCGCCCCAGCGGGCCGGTGAGGCGCGGGGCCGCGGCCCGTCCCCAGTCCTAGCCGGGTCCGCGGTGCGGGGCGCCGTCGCTCCGGCCGGGACGGCACCTGCGCGCTCGGGGCGGCCGTCGGCCCGTGCCGCGCGGGAGACGGCCGTGCGGCGGAGTCCGGCGCCGCGGCCGGGGTTCCACCGCGAACGGGGCGGGTGTGGGGAGCAGGCGCCCGACGGGCCGTTGTCTGTCCGCGGTGCGGGGAGGGGGAGCGTGGGCGGGGAGTCGTCGCTCCGACCGGGAGGGCACCTGGGGGTTCGGGGCGGCCGTCGGCCCGTGCCGCGCGGGAGAGGGCCGTGCGGCGGAGCCCGGCGGCGCGGCCCGGGTCCCGCTGTGGGCGCGGCGGGTGTGGGAGCAGGCACCCGACGGCGGTGCCGCAGATGGGGGTACCCGGGCACGCGCCGCCGACGTGATCCGTCGGAGAGGCCCTAGCGTCGGGGGCACAGTGACGACCAGCCGACGAAGGCCCGGAGGACGCTTTGACGGAGCGACAGGAGCAGACGGCGCCGGATGCCGTGATGACACGGATCGGGCAGGTCGTCATGCTGTGCCACGCGGGGGACCGCGAGGAGGCCCGGCACCGCTTCCTGGCTCTGTGGGCGGAGATCGGCGAGGACGGCGACCCGCTGCACCGCTGCACCCTGGCCCACTACATGGCCGACGCCCAGGACGACCCCTGCGACGAACTCGCCTGGGACCTCAGGGCATTGACGGCAGCCGAGGAGCTCACCGACGACCGGCTCTCCCGGCACGAGAGCGCGCTCGCCGTACGCGCCCTGTATCCCTCGCTGCACCTCAACCTGGCCGCCGACTATGTGCGCCTGGCCCGCGCCGACGCCGCCCGCACCCATCTGCGCCGGGCCCGCAGGGCGGCGGACGCCCTGGGGGAGGACAGCTACAGCGACGGGGTGCGGGCGGCGATCAGCAGACTGGAGCTGCGGCTGGGCGACGGCGGATCCGCCGGTGACGGATCCTGGGGGCCGCCGCGGCAGCGGCCCTGAGACCGGGCCCGTCACCGCCCGTAGGTCTGGTCGCAGATGACCGACTCCGGGCTGCCCTCCTGCCAGCGCCCGTACTTCCTGCCCAGAGCGCAGACGTCCTTCGAGCCCTTGGGGACCGACTTGGGGACCGACCGGGCCACGTCCGGGATCTCGACGCGCGGCTGCCCGTGGTGCGGGGCGTCCGGGTGCCGCGGCTGTGGATCCGCCCGGCGCACGGTGGGCTCGGGGTGCGCCGGATGCGCGGATGCCGGCTGCCGGTGCCGGGGCTGCGCGGAGGCCGCCGCGCCTCCCGGGGCCCGGTCACGCGGTGCGGCTCCCCGCGGCTTCGAGGGCCGGGACGGGTCGATCATGGACAGCGCCTCCTGGGCCGGGGCCTGCACGATCTGCGGCTCCGCCTGACCGTCCGGACGGGCGTCCCCCGGCCCCGGCGGCTGCGACGGCGCAGTCGTCGGCGGTGGCCCGGACACGGGTGGACGCTGGACCGTCACACAGCCCGTGAGAGCCGAGACAGCCACGGTGACCAGGAGCGTTGCGGTAGTCGTGGTTCGATGCACCCGCGTCACTCTGCTGGTTCGGGCGACCTCCGCGACAGCGGACAAGCGGAGGTTGCCCCGCACGGGTGATCTCCGCCCCCGTACGGCGTCCCCGGGCCTCCCCGTGCTGACGTCAGTCGCCGGTCGCGCCGTCGAGGCGCTCACGGATCAGGTCGGCATGGCCGTTGTGACGGGCGTACTCCTCGATCATGTGGGTGTACAGCCAGCGCAGGTTGAACCGCTCCCCGGTCCGGCGGTGCTTGCCCACGGTGATGTCGTCCAGGCCGAAGCGGGCGGCGTTCTCCCGGGCCTCGGCGATCTCGGCCTGCCAGGTGCCGTACGCCTCCTGCCAGGTGTCCGCCTCGCTGAGACGGAACTCGCCGTCCGGGTCGGCCTCGCTGTAGTAGATCGGCCCCACCTCCTCGTCGGCCAGGACCCGGCGGAACCAGCCGCGCTCCACCTCCGCCATGTGCCGTACCAGGCCCATCAGGGAGAGCGTGGACGGCTCCACCGCGGCGGTCCTGAGCTGGGCGTCGGTCAGGCCCTCGCACTTCCAGGCCAGCGTCTGCCGGTGGTAGTCCAGCCAGCCCTCCAGCATGGTGCGTTCGTCGGCGGTGGTCGCGGGTTCGGCGCGCTGCGTCGTCATGCTCGCATCCTGACCCACCCGACCCCTCACCACCAGCGAATTCCCGGCCGCAGACCGTGGCCCGCCGCAGCCGCCGTATGCTTCCGGCAAAGCCCTGGCCGGACAACTGGAGGAGCCCACGTGAAGGTCGGCTGCATCGGACTCGGAGACATCGCGCAGAAGGCGTACCTTCCGGTGCTCAGCGGCCTGCCCGGCATCGAACTGCACGTGCAGACGCGGACGCCGGCGACGCTGGCCCGGGTCGCCGACGGACTCCACCTGCCCGAGGGACAGCGCCACCGCGACCTCGACTCACTGCTCGCCCAGGACCTCGACGCAGCCTTCGTGCACGCGCCGACGATCGCACACCCCGAGATCGTCGCGCGGCTGCTGGAGGCGGGCGTACCGACGTACGTCGACAAGCCGCTCGCCTACGAACTCGCCGACTCCGAACGGCTGGTGGCGCTCGCCGAGCAGCGGCAGGTCAGTCTCGCCGTCGGGTTCAACCGGCGGTACGCCCCCGGATACGCGCAGTGCGCCGAGCATCCGCGCGAGCTGATCCTCATGCAGAAGAACCGGATCGGGCTCCCGGAGGAACCGCGGGCGATGATCCTCGACGACTTCATCCACGTCGTCGACACCCTGCGGTTCCTGGCGCCGGGGCCGGTCGACGACGTGACGGTACGCGCGCGCGTGGAGGACGGTCTGCTGCACCACGTGGTGCTCCAGCTGGCCGGGGACGGCTTCACCGCGCTCGGGGTGATGAACCGGCTCAGCGGTTCGGCCGAGGAGATCCTGGAGGTGTCCGGACAGGACACCAAGCGGCAGGTGCTCAACCTCGCCGAGGTGATCGACCACAAGGGCCAGCCGACCGTACGGCGGCGCGGCGACTGGGTGCCGGTGGCCCGGCAGCGCGGCATCGAGCAGGCGGTGCTCGCCTTCCTCGACGCCGTGCGCGCGGGGAAGGTGCTCAGCGCCCGGGACGCGCTGGCGACCCATGAGCTGTGCGAGCGGGTGGTACGCGCGGTCCAGGATCGGACTGCCTGAACCGCCGGCCCAGTTGGACGGCGCCCCACACGGCGAGGACCAGCAGGGACGCGTGCACCGGCCAGTCGCCGAGGCGGACGTAGGCCGTGGTCCCGGTCGCCAGCGGGACGTCGTACACGCGCGCGGTGCTCGCGTCGGTGCCGACCCACCGACCGACGCGCCCGCCGCTCGGATCGTAGACGGCGGAGACACCGGTCAGGGTCGAGTGCACCATCGGACGGCCCGTCTCGGCGGCGCGCAGGGCGGCCAGCGAGGCGTGCTGCTCGGGGGCCCAGCTCTGCTGGAAGGACGAGGTCGCCGACTGGGCGATCAGCACCTGGGCCCCGGCCTCGGCGAGATGGCGGCTCATGTCGGGGAACGCCGACTCGAAGCACACCATCGGACCGACCTTCAGCCCGTGGCCGACGTCCATCACGACCTGCTCGGAGCCGTGCCTGCGGTTCTCGGCCGCCGCCTTGCCGACCGAGGTGACCCAGCCGAGCAGTGAGCGGGCCGGGATGTACTCGCCGAAGGGGACCAGGCGCATCTTGTCGTAGCGGTCGCCGGTGGGGCCGTCGGGGCCGACCAGGACCGAGCTCTTGTAGATGCCGGGCTTGTCGGAGCGGCGGGCGTCCACGTTGACGAGGATGTCGGCGCCGGTCTCCTCGGAGAGCGCCGCGATCCGCTTGGCCAGATCGGGCCGGTCGAAGAGGTCGAAGCCGACACTGCTCTCACCCCAGACGATCAGGTCGGCGTCCTGCGCGGCGAGGTCGCGGGTCAGCTGCTCCTCGCGGGCGAAGCGCCGGTCGGGACCGTCGATGACCCCGGGCTGGACGACCGCGATCCGTGTGCTGTCCCCGGTGTCGGGGCGCGGGGCCCACATCCAGGCCGCCGAGGTCACGGCCGCTGCGGCGACCAGGCCGGCCACGGCGGGCACCCGGGACTCGCGGACCGTCACCAGCACGGCTACCGCCACGTTGACGGCCACGATCAGGAAGCTGATCAGCCACACCCCGCCCACCGAGGCCAGCCGCAGCGCCGGAGCGACCTCCCACTGGCTGGCGCCGAGCACGCCCCAGGGGCCGCCGAGCCCCTGCCAGGAGCGGACGAGCTCGATGCCGAGCCAGCCTGACGGCAGCAGGGCCAGGGCCGCGGCGATCCGGCCGCGCGCGGGTGTCCCGGCCAGGAAGTGCCGTACCAGCGCGCCCCACGGGGCCCACAGCGCGCCCAGCAGGGCGCCGATGACGAAGATGAACACGCTCAGGCTCGGCAGCAGCCAGTGGTGCATCCCCACCATGAACCCAAAACCGCCGGCCCAGCCGTCGTACGCCGCCCGTTTCGCCGTCGGGGCCGAGCGGATCAGCGCGATCCAGGGGACGAGGGCGACGTAGGCGAACCACCACAGCGACGGTGCCGGGAACGCGAGGACGGGGAGGGCGCCCGCCAGCACGGCGACGGTGGTGCGCCGCCACGGGGAGGCAAGCCAGTGGCCGAACGTGTTCATGTGGCGCCTCCTACCCCGTGTGGGTCTCCAGTGTGCGTGTGGTTGACCACCCGAGGGCGTCGGCTCAGTTGATCACAGGTGCGGGCCGGGCGTCCGGCAGCCGCCGCCACTTCTCGCGCACGACGACCTCGCTGAGCCGCCAGCCGTCGGCCGTGCGCAGCAGCGCGAAGGCGTAACGCCCTCCGCAGACGAAGTCGGGGGCGGTGGAGGGGGCGTCGCCGGTGAGGCGCATGGGGTTGATGTAGTCGGCCTGGACGCGGGCCGTGTCACCGGTGTCCTGGTCCAGGGTGCCGAACCGGACCCGGCGGTTGACGATCAGGTGCTGCCGCATGGAGAACAGCGCCAGGCTCTCCGCGAGCCAGGCGGCGACATGGTGCGCGTCCCCCTCGATCCCGCCCGCCGAGCGGTAGTCGGCCCGCCCGTCGGAGGTGAACAGTCCTCGGTACGCCTCCCAGTCGCCGTCGTCGACGGCCACGGCGTAGTCGGTGACGAGTGCGTCCACGGCCAGCCGGTCCATCACGGTCGCGAGCTCCACACGCTGCGTCATCGGCTCAGTGTTGGGCATGGGGCGGGCCGAGCCAAGGGGCGTGCGGGGACATTCGGACGGCCCGCGGCGGCGGTCGCCCGGGAGCGACGCTTCTCAGCCGTCGGCCAGGACGTCGGCCGGCCAGGCGGCCGAGTGCGGGCCGAACCTGTTCTCGGACGCGAGGGCGACCAGCCGGGCGTTGCGCTCCTCGGCCTCGGGGCCGTCCGGCAGGTGGTAGTCGTGACCCGCCCGTGCCGAACCTGCCTGCACGGCCGTGGCGGCCGGGGCCCGCCTGCGGACGTACCGGTCCAGCGCGTCGGGCACCTCCGCCGGGGTGGCGCCCGTGAGGCAGTCGCCGAGGACGGCCGCGTCCATGACGGCCTGGGCCGCGCCCTGGGCCTGGAAGGGCACCATCGCGTGGGCGCTGTCCCCGAGCAGGGTGATCCGGCCGAGATTCCAGCGGGGGAGCGGGGCGCGGGTGTGGATGCCGTAGCGCAGGACCCGGCCCGCGCGCTCCAGGACGGTCAGCAGCCGGGGGTCCCAGCCGGCGAAGGTGCGCAGCTGCTCGCCGGGTTCCGCCTGGGCGGTCCAGGACTCCTGGGCCGCCCGGTCCGTCTCGAACACGGCCACGACGTTGAGGAGTTCGCCGCGGCGCAGCCAGTAGTGGACGACGTGGCGGTTCGGTCCGAGCCAGCCGGCGTACTCCGGGAGGTCCAGGTCGGCGACCTCGGCGGCGGGGAGCAGGGCCCGGTAGGCGGCGGTGTGCGAGAACACCGCCTCGTCGGCGCCGAAGAGCCACTGGCGCGCGGCGGAGCGGATGCCGTCGGCGGCCACGACGAGGTCGGCGTCCAGCCGTTCGCCGCTCGCCGTCGTCACGTGGGCCGTCCTGTCGTCCTGGTCGACACCGACGACGGCGGTGGCCAGGCGCAGCGATCCCGGCGGTACGGCGGTGACGAGGGCCCGTTGCAGATCGGCCCGGTGGACTTGCAGATACGGCGCCCCGAACTCCTCCTCGGCTTCCGGGCCGATGACATAGCGACAGATCTCCGCCCCGTCGGACCAGGTGCGGAAGCTGATGTGGGCCGGGCGGGTGGAGTGTTCCGCGACCGCGTCGAGCAGGTCCAGCCGGCGCAGTACGCGGGTGGCGTTGGGGGCGAGCTGGATGCCGGCGCCGATCTCGGTGAGCCGCCAAGACTGCTCGACAAGGGTCACGTCATGGCCGGCCCGGTGCAGGCTCAGCGTCGCGGTGAGACCACCGATGCCCGCGCCCACGACGATCGCTCTCATGGCAGGACCTCACTTCGAGGAACGCGCCTACGTGCTCAGGCGGGGCTCAGGCCGCCTTGATGACGTCACCGCGGATCGCGGCCGCCCATTCGACCACCAACAGCTCGTACTCCGCGCGCTCCTGTGCCGACAGGGTGCCGCCGGCGCGCATCCACAGCGCCCGGATCTGCTCGTTCACCTCGGCAGCGGACCGCACGGAACCAGGGGTCACGGAATCGGGGGACATGCGCACAAGCCTAGGCGCAAGCACTGACAGTGCGCTACCGGACGGCTACGCACAACGTATGCGATGGGTCACGGGTTTCGGGGCGCGCGCCCTGTGACGGTGCCGCGGGTCAGTCGGTCCAGACGACCACGCACTGCCCGCGCCGCGCGGCCTCGCGGTAGAACTCCCGCATCGCGTCGAAGTGTTCCACCAGGTGGGCGCGCACGTCACCGCTAGCCCAGGGGCCGAAACCGCAGACGGCGGCCGCCTCGTCGGGGGAGTCCGGCAGGCCGGCGAGCAGGGCGCCGGTGTCGATGGCGTCGAGACCGCGCGGTCGAGCAGCGCGACCGTGCCGGGGTCGGCGCCGGATCCACGGGAGTGGCGGATGAGCCCCCCACCGCCCAGCCGGTGTCCAGGAGGTCCTCGGCCGGCGGCTCCCAGTCCGGTGCCGCGCCCGGTGCGTCCAGGGCCGTGACGCGGCAGCGTTCCAGGTACTCGGGCGTGACCCGCGCGAACTGCCGTGTCAGGGCCACGTGCGGCTCAGCCCGCCGACTCCGCCGCGTGCGGGCTCAGGACGCCCATCGTGACCAGGGCGATGATGACGATGCCGAGGGCGATGCGGTACCAGACGAAGGGCATGAAGCTCTTGGTCGAGATGAACTTCATGAACCAGGCGATGACCGCGTAGCCGACGACGAAGGCGATCACCGTGGCGAAGATCGTGGGCCCCCAGGAGACGTGGTCGCTCTCCAGCGCGTCCTTCAACTCGAAGAGCCCGGAGGCCAGTACGGCCGGAATGGCGAGGAGGAAGGAGTAGCGGGCCGCGGACTCGCGCCTGTAGCCCATGAAGAGGCCGCCGCTGATGGTGGCGCCGGAACGGGAGACACCCGGGACGAGGGCCATGGACTGGCACAGGCCGAAGATCAGGCCGTCCTTGACGCCGAGGTCCTCAAGTCCCTTGCGCTGCTTGGGCGCGCGATGCCGCCCGCCGGTCTCGTCCCGTGCCGCCAGCCGGTCGGCGACGCCGATGACGATGCCGACGACGATCAACATCGTGGCGGTGATGCGCAGATCGCGGAACGGCCCCTCGATCTGGTCCTTGAACAGCAGTCCCAGCACGCCGATCGGGATGGACCCGACGATCACCAGCCAGCCCATCTGGGCGTCGTGGTCGCTGCGCAGCTCCTTCTTGACGAGGGACCGGCTCCAGGTCGAGACGATCCGCCCGATGTCCTTGCGGAAGTAGATCAGCACGGCGGCCTCGGTGCCGATCTGGGTGATCGCGGTGAAGGCCGCCCCGGGGTCCTTCCAGCCGGAGAAGGCCGCGGTCAGCCGCAGATGCGCACTGGAGGAGACGGGAAGGAACTCGGTCAGCCCCTGGACGAGTCCGAGGATGAGTGATTCGAACCAAGACATGAAGTTACGGCGTCCAAGTGCTGGTCGTGTGACGGGAGTCGGGCGCGCCACATCACCGGGCGCGGTGATCAGGGTGCGAGGGCAGCGTAGCGTCCCGCGGTGACGGCCCGGCCACAGGGGCGGGCCTGCCCGGACAGGGCCAGGAGAGCGCCTACGCGGCCGTCGGGCCCGTCACCGTCCAGCCGGGGGTCTGCGGGTGGGACGTCAGGTCCTCGTGCACGACCGTGCCGCGGCAGGCGGAGCAGACGACCACGGGCTCCAGCTCGTGGCCGCAGACGTGCTCCAGGACCATGGGACGGTCGTCCTCCCTGCGCAGGTGCCGGTCGCCCCACGCCATGAGCGTGAGCAGCACCGGCTCCAGTTCCAGCCCCGCCTGTGTGGGCCGGTACTCGAAGCGCTGCGGCCGCTCGCTGTAGACCCGCTTGGTCAGGATCCCGGCGTCGACGAGCCGGCGCAGCCGGGTGGCCAGGATGTCGCGCGGGGCTCCGATGTTGCGCACGAGCTGGTCGAAGCGGCCGTTGCCCAGGCAGACCTCCCGCAGGACGAGCAGGGAGTACTTCTCGCCGACGAGCGCCAGGGCGTCGGCGATGGAGCAGGGGCGAGGGTCTCGGGTGGCGGCCATGGAGCCCAGTCTAGAGGAGGGTTTGGTTCTCCAACTCAAGGGTTTGATTTTCCAACTCGTCAGGCTATGGTGAGTTTGGATTTCCTACTCGTCAGTAATCGCCCCTCTGATGGAGGCCCGCACCATGCGTGACGCAGTGATCGTCGAAGCCGTACGCACCCCCGTGGGCAAGGGCAAGCCGAACGGCGCCCTCGCGCACGTGCACCCCGTCGAACTCCTCGCCCACACCCTGCGCGCCCTCGTGGAGCGCTCCGGTGTCGACCCGGCCCTCATCGACGACGTCATCGGCGGCACCGTCGACCAGGTCGGCGAGCAGGCCATGAACACCACCCGCTACGCCGCCCTGTCCGCGGGCTTCCCGGAGACGGTCCCGGCGACCACCGTGGACCGCCAGTGCGGCTCCTCCCAGCAGGCCGTGCACTTCGCCGCGCAGGGCGTGATCGCGGGCGCGTACGACATCGTCGTCGCCTGCGGAGTGGAGTCGATGAGCAGGGTGCCGATGTGGTCGAACGTCCCCGCGGGCAAGGACCCCTTCGGCCCCGGGATCGCCGCTCGCTACGAGGAGGGCCTGGTCCCGCAGGGCATCAGCGCGGAGCTCATCGCCGCGAAGTGGTCGATCACACGCGAGCAGATGGACGCGTTCGCCGTCTCCTCCCACCGCAAGGCCGCTGCGGCCTGGGACAAGGGGCTCTTCGACGCCGAGGTTGCTCCCCTGGAGGGTCTTACGCGCGACGAGTGCGTACGCCCGGGCACCACCCCCGAGATCCTCGCCGGCCTCAAGCCCGCCTACCACGACCCGGACTTCGCCGAACGCTTCCCCCAGATCGAGTGGAACGTCACGGCGGGCAACGCCAGCCCGATCAACGACGGCGCCTCGGCCGTCCTGATCATGTCGAGCGAGACGGCCGCACGCCTGGGCCTGCGCCCCCTGGCCCGGCTGCACAGCTTCGCCGTCACCGGCTCCGACCCCGTCCTCATGCTCACCGGAGTCGTCCCGGCCACGGAACAGGTCCTGCGCCGGGCCGGGCTCTCCCTCGACGACATCGACCTCTTCGAGGTCAACGAGGCGTTCTCCAGTGTGGTCCTGGCCTGGCAGCAGGAGACGGGCGCGGACCTGGCCAAGGTCAACGTCCACGGGGGCGCGATCGCGATAGGCCACCCCCTGGGCGCGAGCGGCACCCGTCTGACGACGACGCTGGTGCACGCGATGCGTGAACGCGGGGCACGGTACGCACTGCAGACGATGTGCGAGGCGGGCGGACTGGCCAACGCGATGATCCTGGAGAGGGTGTGAGCGAGGCGCCTTCAGGGGCCCGCCCGCCCCACCCGCTCAGGCGTTCAACGGCGGCGCAGCTGATGCCGCTTGCGCCAGGCCACGATCGCCCCCGCCAGTCCCGGCAGGGCGATCGCGGCCATGGCGATCAGGAACGCCGGTGACGTGGGCGCCGAGGCCCGCGCCCCGGCGACCACGTACGCGGCGGTGTTCGGGACCGACCCGAGCGCCGTCGCGGTGAGGAAGGGCACGTAGCCCATGCGGGAGACCGCGGCGCAGTAGTTCGCCGCGGCGAACGGCACCCCGGGGAACAGCCGGGCCGCCAGCATCGAGCGGAACCCGTGCCGGCTCAACTGCCCGTCCGCCGCCTTCAGCCACCGCCCCCGCAGCAACGGCCGCAGCGCGTCCTGTCCGAGCACCCGGCCCAGACCGAAGGCGATGCCCGCCCCGAGCACGGTGCCCGCGAGCGCCGAGGCCAGCCCCAGCTGCGAGCCGAAGAGCGCGCCCGCGGCCAGGTTCAGCAGCGGCCGCGGCACGAAGGCCACCGTGCACAGCCCGTACGCCACCCCGAACACGACCGCGGCCGCGATGCCGCCGAGCTGGGGCGGCCAGCCGTCCGAGAGCAGTCTCTGGGGCTCGAAGAGCAGGACCGTGGACGCGGCGCCCGCGAGCAGCGCGACCAGCAGGGAGAGCCGGGACCACGGCGACAGCAGCACTCTCGTGCAGCGCGCGGTGAGACCCACCGGAGCGGGGGCGGGGAGAGCGAGCTCCGTGACGATGGCCGGGGGAGTGGCCGTGGCGGTGCCCCCAGAGCGGGTGGTGGCATCGAGCATCCAGTGACGGTAACCGACATGAAGGTGTGATCGCCGTACGGATGCCGCCGGTTGTGCGACGGGCGGCCGTGAAAAACCGTTCGACGTGGGACGACGCGTCGGACATGATCTGCGTCATGTTCCGGTTCGCCTTCGCTCTCGCAGCATCCGCAGTCGCGGATGCGCCGAAGGCTGCCGTTCCCGTGTTCCTGGCCGCCGCAGACGGCGCCCGAAGCTGACCCTCTCCGGACAGTCCGGCGGACCCCGCAGGGGAGGGTCGGCGAGTCCTTGGGGTCCCCGTTCCTCCACGAACACGAAGAGGCTTCGAGGTACAGCCATGTCCAAGACCGCTTACGTGCGCACCAAGCCGCACCTGAACATCGGCACGATGGGGCACGTCGACCACGGCAAGACCACCCTGACCGCCGCCATCACCAAGGTCCTCGCCGAGCGCGGCGGCGGCACGTTCGTGCCGTTCGACCGCATCGACCGCGCCCCGGAGGAGGCTGCGCGCGGGATCACCATCAACATCGCGCACGTCGAGTACGAGACCGACACCCGGCACTACGCGCACGTGGACATGCCGGGCCACGCCGACTACGTCAAGAACATGGTCACCGGGGCCGCGCAGCTCGACGGGGCGATCCTCGTCGTCTCCGCGCTCGACGGGATCATGCCGCAGACCGCCGAACACGTGCTGCTCGCGCGGCAGGTGGGCGTCGACCACGTGGTGGTCGCCCTCAACAAGGCGGACGCGGCCGACGAGGAGCTGGTCGAGCTCGTCGAGCTGGAGGTCCGTGAGCTGCTCACCGCGCACGGCTACGGCGGCGACGCCGTGCCCGTCGTACGGGTCTCGGGGCTCAAGGCCCTGGAGGGGGACCCGCGGTGGACGGCGTCGATCGAGGCGCTGCTCGACGCGGTGGACACGTATGTGCCCATTCCGGAGCGGTATCTGGACGCGCCGTTCCTGATGCCCGTCGAGAACGTGCTCACCATCACCGGCCGGGGGACCGTGGTGACCGGAGCCGTCGAGCGGGGCACCGTGCGCGTCGGTGACCGGGTCGAGGTGCTCGGGGCCGCCGTGGAGAGTGTGGTGACCGGCGTCGAGACCTTCGGCAAGCCGATGGAGGAGGCCCAGGCCGGGGACAACGTGGCGTTGCTGCTGCGGGGTGTTCCCCGGGACGCGGTCCGGCGGGGCCATGTCGTGGCCGCGCCCGGCAGTGTGGTGCCCGGTCGGCGCTTCACCGCGCAGGTGTACGTGCTGTCGGCGCGGGAGGGCGGGCGGACGACGCCGGTCTCCACCGGGTACCGGCCGCAGTTCTACATCCGTACCGCGGATGTGGTGGGGGATGTGGACCTCGGTGAGGTGGGGGTCGCCCGGCCCGGGGACCGCGTCGTGATGACCGTGGAACTGGGACGGGACGTGCCGCTCGAGCCAGGTCTCGGATTCGCCATCCGTGAGGGTGGTCGGACCGTCGGGGCGGGGACCGTCACCGCCCTTGTGTGAGGGGGGGTCGGTTGTGGGGGACTGGGGGACCGGCGTGGCCGGTCACGCAGTCCCCCGCGCCCCTCACGGCGCGCTCCTGGCCAGGCACAATGGCAGGGTGACCGACTCCCTTCCCGTCGCCCGTGCCGTCGACCACGGGTTCGCCAAGCTGATGCCCGACGTCGATCGGGAGCGGGCCTGGTTGCTGACCGTGGACGGGGCACCGCAGTCGTACGTCGACCTGGACGAGCCGACGCATCTGGAGTTCGAGTACGCGCGGCGGCTCGGGCACGTCCTGGACGGCATCGCAAAGGCGGGGCGGGCGCTCGACGTCCTCCATCTCGGCGGGGGCGCCCTGACGTTGCCGCGGTACCTGGCGGCCACCCGGCCCGGCTCGCGGCAGGACGTCGTCGAGTTCGACCGGGGGCTGCTGGAGTTCGTGGCCGAGCATCTGCCGCTTCCGGCCGGAGCGGGGATCGCGTTGCACGCGGCCGACGCGCGGGCGTGGCTGGAAAGCGCGCCCGCGGACAGCGCCGACGTGCTGGTCGCCGACGTCTTCGGAGGGTCGCGGGTCCCGGCGCACCTGACGTCCCTGGAGTACGCCCACGAGACCGCGCGGGTGCTCCGCGGCGACGGCGTCTACCTCGCGAACCTCGCCGACGCGGCGCCCTTCGCCTTCCTGCGCTCCCAACTCGCCAACTTCGCCGAGGTTTTCGAGGAGCTCGTCCTGATCGCCGAGCCCGGGGTGCTGCGCGGGCGGCGCTTCGGGAACGCCGTACTCGTCGCCGCACGGCAGCCCCTGGACACGGCCGCACTCGCACGGCGTACGGCGGCCGACGCCTTCCCCGCCCGGGTCGAACACGGCACGGCACTGAGGAAGTTCATGGACACGGCACGCCCGGTGCGGGACGAGGAGGCCGTGCCCTCACCCGTGCCCCCCGACGGGGCGTTCGGTGTCGGCTGAGTCGGGGCCGGAAGGGGCGGCGCGGCTTGTGCGCGTCCGGCACGGACGGGACCGCCTCGGCCTTCTTGGTGCTGTGGCGGCCGCGATCAGGGCCGGGCGGTCCTGCCGGGTGGCGGGGCGCCCCGACGTCGGTTCCGCGGGGGTCCTTGGGTGATGTGAGGGGGTTGTTGTGTCACCCGTGCCCCCCGCGACGGGCGTTCGGTGTCGGCCGAGGCGGGGGCCGGGCGTGGGTGACGTGTTCGGTGGTGGCGCGGTTTGCCTCCCGTCCGGGACGGACAGGACGGCCTCGGCCATTTTGGTGCTGTGGCGGCCGCGATCAGGGCCGGGCGGTCCTGCCGGGTGGCGGGGCGCCCCGACGTCGGTTCCGCGGGGGTCCTTGGGTGATGTGAGGGGGTTGTTGTGTCACCTGTGCCCCCGCGACGGGCGTTCGGTGTCGGCTGAGGCGGGGGCCGGGCGTGGGTGACGTGTTCGGTGGTGGCGCGGTTTGCCCCCGTCCGGGACGGACAGGACGGCCTCGGCCATTTTGGTGCCGTGGCGGCCGCGATCAGGGCCGAGCGGTCCTGCCGGGTGGCGGGACGCCCCGATGTTGGTTCCGCGGGGCCCCTGGTGTGAGGGACGCGGCGTCAGCCCGGGCCCCCGGCGGCGCGTTCGGTGTCGGCTGAGGCGGGGGCCGGGAGGGGGGTGACGTGTTTGGTGGTGCGGCGCAGGTTGCGGACGTCCGGTACGCACAGGACCGCCGCGGTGACCGCGACGATCAGGCCCGAGCAGGCCCACAGCGCCGTGGGGCGTCCCAGCGCCGACTCCGCGGGGCCCGCCAGTGCGGCGGCGAGCGGCACGAGGGCCACCGAGCCGAACCAGTCGTAGGCCGAGACCCGGGACAGCTTGTCCTCCGGTATCTCCTGGTGCAGGGCGGTCATCCAGGAGACGCCGAACACCTCGATGGTCGCGCCGGCGACGAACATCGCCGTGCACAGGAGGGGCACCGAGACCGGCACGGCCAGCGCGGCGGAGGGCAGCGCGAGCGGGAACACGCACAGGATGCCCACGAACAGCAGGCGCCGCGGCTTCCAGCGGGTCATGAGCAGGGCGCCCACGACCGTGCCCGCACCGAAGAAACCGAGGGCCACGCCCCAGGGGCCCGCCCCGCCCAGGTGGTCCCGGGCGACGAGCGGGCCGTAGACGGCGTCGGCGGCGCCCAGGACCGCGTTGGCGACGGAGAACTGGACGACGATGCCCCACAGCCACGGCCGCCCCGCGACCTCCCGCCAGCCGTCCCGGAGATCGGCCAGGATGCCGGCGCCCGGTGCGCGGGCCGGAATGTGGCTCACGTCCAGGAGCGAGCGGAGCGAACCGGCGGCCGCGAAGGCGACGGCGTCCGCCGCGAGCACCCAGCCGGGGCCGACGGCCGCGACCATCGCGCCGCCGAGCGCGGCACCGCCCACCGCCGCGCCCTGCATCGCCATCCGGAACACCGCGAAGGCCCGGCCGGCCTGCTCGCCGCTCACCGAGGACAGCAGCATCCCCTCGGCCGCCGGGCTGAAGAACGCGTGGCCCGTCCCGCCGAGCGCGGTGAGCAGCATCATCTGCCACAGCCGGGGTTCGCCGGTCAGGACGAGGACGGCGAAGGCGCCCTGGGAGAGGCAGTTGAGGGTGTTGGCCGCGACCATCACCCGATGCCGGGGCAGGCGGTCCGCCACGGCACCGCCGATCAGCAGGAACACCACGAGCGGGAGGGTGCGCGCGGCGGCCACCAGGCCCACGTCGGCGCTGTCGCCGCCCGCCTCCAGCACGGCGAACGCGGCGGCGATCATGGCGCCGTTGCTGCCGAGGTTGGTCACGAACGCGGCGGCGGTCAGGAGGCTGTAGTTGCGGCTCGCCCAGGCGGGCCTGCGGGCGCGGGAGGAGTCGGCGGAGGGGGTCACCGGGCTGACTATCGCCGCCGCGATGCCGCATTGCCAAACCGTTTGCGGGCCGGATCCGGCTTCTACCCGGCGGATCCCGCTTCCACCCCCCCGACGCCGGCAGTGTGCGCGGCCGCGTCAAGGAGACGCCGATCACCTGTGGCGAACCTGGTCAGGGTGATTTACTCGTGGGTAACATCCCGGTCATGAGCGCAGACCAGATGTCCGTCGGCGAGATGCTCGCCGCCACCGTGCCCATGGTGCGGACCCTGAACCTCGAGTTCCTGGAGACCGGCCCGGAGAAGGTCGTGGTCGCCCTGCCCGACCAGGGGGAGTTCCACAACCATGTGGGCGGACCGCACGCCGGTGCGATGTTCACGCTCGCCGAGTCCGCCAGCGGGGCGGTCGTCCTGGCCGCGTTCGGCGACCAGCTCTCGCGTGCGGTCCCGCTCGCCGTCAACGCCGAGATCGCCTACCGCAAGCTCGCGATGGGCGCGGTGACCGCCACGGCGACCCTGGGCCGCCCGGCCTCCGAGGTCGTCGCCGAACTCGACGCCGGCCAGCGCCCCGAGTTCCCGGTCACGATCGAGATCCGCCGCGCGGACGGGGCGGTCACCGGCGAGATGACGGTGGTGTGGACCCTGCGGCCGAACAGCTGAGACCGGGAGGCGGCGGCCGGCCCGTCCGTGGCCCGGTCACGGGCACCGCCCGTCGGTGACCGCCGGTGCATGTCCGTTCAGGCGGCCGACCGGCTCCCCCGGCGGGCTGCCTCGCCGCTCCCCAGCTCCGCCACGAACCCCTTGAGCCAGTCGGTGAACTCCGGGCCCAGGTCGGGGCGGGCGCAGGCCAGGCGGACCACCGTGCGCAGGTAGTCGGCCTTGTCGCCGGTGTCGTAGCGCAGGCCGTCGAAGACGACGCCGTGGACCGTGCCGTCGGCAGCGAGGCTCTGGAGGGCGTCGGTGAGCTGGATCTCGCCGCCGCGGCCCGGCGGGGTGCGGTCCAGGACGTCGAAGACCGCGGGGTCGAGGACGTAGCGGCCGATGACCGCGTAGGTGCTCGGCGCCTCCTCGGGCGAGGGCTTCTCCACCAGGCCGGTCACGCGCACCACGCCCTCGTCCTGCGTCGGCCGGACCGCGGCGCAGCCGTAGAGGTGGATCTGCTCGCGCGGCACCTCCATGAGGGCCACCACGCTCCCGGCGTACCGGTCGCGGACGTCGAGCATCGTGCTGAGCAGGGTCTCGCGCGGGTCGATCAGGTCGTCGCCGAGGAGCACGGCGAACGGCTGGTCGCCGACATGGCGACGGGCGCAGAGCACCGCGTGGCCGAGGCCGAGCGGCTCGCCCTGCCGGATGTGGTGGATGTCGGCGAGGCGGGCCGGGTCGCGTACCGCGTCCAGGCGTACCGCGTCGCCCTTGGCCGTCAGGGCCTGCTCCAGCTCGAAGGCGTTGTCGAAGTGGTCCTCGATGGCCCGCTTGTGGCGGCCGGTGACCATCAGGACGTCATGGAGTCCGGCCGCGGCGGCCTCCTCGACGACGTACTGGATGGCCGGCTTGTCGACGACCGGGAGCATCTCCTTCGGTGTCGCCTTGGTCGCCGGCAGGAACCGGGTGCCGAGCCCGGCGGCCGGGACGACCGCCTTGCGGACCGTGCGGCGCAGGGTGTGGGTGGGGACGGTGGCGTCGGTCGTGTGGGGGACGATCATGCGGATCAGGCTGCCGCAGGGGGATGAGAGCACACCGGGAGACGCCTGGGAGCCGGCTGTGGACCGCGCCGTGGAGCCGCGCGGCGCGAGAGATTTCCTGGGCCAAGCATCAGGCTGCCGTGGACCACTCGACAGCCATCTCCGGTTATTTCGAATACGGGTGCGGATACCGGCGGTAACTTTTTTGAAGCGGCCTCTTTTTGAACATGGGTCACTCCCCCTTCTTGTTTGCTGTGCGCCCAGCGTGCGAAGGTGATCGCCCCCCCATGGCCGGGTCACAACCGACGCGGCACAGGTATGCACCAATCAGGCGCCTGCTTTCCGAGGACACGTATATTCCATGCGGTCCTGCGGCTTGGAAGGAATTGGTCCCCGTGCAATCCGCTTACCCCCCACGACCCCCTTACCCGCCCCGCCCCGGATCGAGCCCGGCGGAGTCCGACCGCAATCTCCTGGCCCGGCTGGCGGACAATCGCGTGGACGCCCATGCCGTCGCGCTGCTGATGGCGCGGCACTGGCAGGCGACCCACGCGTACGCGGTCATCTGTCTCGCCTCCTGGTCGGGTTCGGCCTCGATGGCGGCGGCGGCCGCATTTCACCGTGTGCTCGGAAGGGCGGGCGACGGCGCACTGCGTCCCCAACTTCTCGTTGCCGTCAGGGAGTTCGTCAAGGAGTGGGCCGCGGACGACGACATCGCCGCCGTGCTGCCGGAACTCCGCAAGACGATCGGCGGTCGCGGGCTGCGCGCCGCGAGGTCCGTCACCCCCGAAAGGCGACTGCTCGCCGAGCGCGCATTCCGGGCCCTCCCCGGGGCTTCCCAATGCCTCTTGTGGCATACCGAGGTCGAGGCCGAACCCATATCCGTACCGGCCGGTCTGCTGGGTGTGGACGCGGCCCGGGCGGCGACCGCCCTTGAGCAGGCCCGCGAGCAATTCCGCACCGGCTGTGTCCGTGCCCACCGGGAACTCGCGCCCACCAGTGAATGCCGTTTCTACAATCGTCTCCTTGATGTCCCGATTCGTCGGGGCGGGGACCTTCTGCCCGATGTCCGTGAACACCTGACGGAATGCCGCTACTGCCGTCACGCCGCCGAACAGCTCAGCCATTTCGAGGGCGGTCTCGACGTGCTGCTCGCCGAGACGGTGCTCGGCTGGGGCGCCCACCGCTACCTCGACTCACGGCCCGCGCGGGACACCGGGCGACCGGCCCCGGCCCCGCCCGGCGCGGCCCGCGCGAAGCCCGGCGGGCGCCACCGCCCCGTCCCGGCAGGCTTCCTCGCGCAGCCGCGCAGGAGCACCCGGGCCGTGCTCGTGGGCGCGGGCCTGACCTCCCTGGCCCTGCTCGCGACGGTGCTGGTCGCCAGGAGCTGGTCCGACGACGGCGGTGTTCCCACGACCGGCGCCACGTGGGGCGCGGTGAGCGGCAACACCGTACGGCCGAGCCGGTCGGAGATCTCCCGGAACGCCGGTTCCCCGTCCACTGCCTCCATGAGCGACCCCGTCGAGGTCGGTCACGGCACGCTCCGCAACGCCGACGACGGCCTGTGCCTGGACACCCGCGACGCGCGGATCACGGACGGTGCGCAGGCCGTGCTGACGGAGTGCTCCTCGGCCGCGTCGCAGCAGTGGGTCTACCAGGAGGACGGACTGCTGCGCAGCGCGGCCGACCCCGGGCTCTGTCTCGACTCGGACGCCGAGCGGCGGTCGGTCGTGGTCGCCGACTGCCTGACCCGCACGGGAGAGGTCCGCTACGACCTCACCGTGCGCGGCGAACTGCTGCTGCGCCGCGGGAAGGGGCTCCTGGTGGCCGCCGGCAAGGGGGACGCCGTCGTGGTCACCGAACGCGACGGCTCGAAGAGGCAGCGGTGGCTGCTGGAGTCCACCGGCTCCGGCGCGCCGGAGCAGCAGGGGACGCGGTCGCCGCAGGACACGGAGCGGGCCCGGCCCTCCGAGGAGCCCGGCGGCGAGTCCGTGACCCCCGGTCTCGCCCCGCCGGCGCTCCCGCCCTCCGACCCCGGCGCCCACGAGGACCGCAGCCCCGGCGGACCCACGGAAGGGCACGCGACCCCGACCGAGCAGTACGGGACGCGGGTGGCCCAGGTCGGCCACGACGACGCGGCGCCGACCGCCCCGCCCCTCCCGGCGGCTCCGGCCGAGCGGGCCGGGTCGGCGGTGGGCCCGGTCGTGGGGGCCGCCACATCGGTGACGGCGCCCGGTGCCCCGGCCCTGGACGCGCTCGCCCTCCGTGCGGGGCGCGGCCCGGGCCGTTGAGCCGGTGCCCCCGACGCCGGTTCCCGTGAACCGGTAGGCTTCCCCGGCGTGCGTCGGCAGGTGACGCACGCCGGGAACGCGACTTGGGAGGAACCGGCGTTGCACGTCCAGGAATGGCTCGACACCGTGCCCCCGGCCGCCGTCTACGCCCTGGTGGGCCTGGTCATCGGCCTGGAGAGCCTGGGCATTCCGCTGCCCGGCGAGATCATCCTGGTCTCCGCCGCGCTGCTGTCCTCGCAGCACGCGGGCATCAACCCGGTGGTGCTCGGCGCATGCGCCAGCATCGGTGCGGTCGTCGGCGACTCCATCGGCTACGCGATCGGACGCAAGGGTGGACGGCCGCTGCTGGCCTGGCTGGGCGACAAGTTCCCGCGGCACTTCAGCGAGGGCCATGTCGCCACGGCGGAGCGGTCCTTCGAGAAGTGGGGCATGTGGGCGGTGTTCTTCGGCCGCTTCGTCGCGCTGCTGAGGATCTTCGCCGGACCGCTCGCCGGTGTGCTGCGGATGCCGTACTGGAAGTTCCTGATCGCCAACGTGCTGGGCGGGATCGTCTGGGCGGGCGGCACGACGGCGGTCATCTACTACGTCGGGATCGTCGCGGAGTCCTGGCTGAAGCGGTTCTCGTGGCTCGGGCTCGTGCTCGCCGTGCTGATCGGCCTGACGTCGATGCTGGTGCTCAAGCGCAAGGCGAAGAAGGCGACGGCGCAGATGCAGGCGGCCGAACCGGAAACCGTCCCGGCCGCCGACTGAGCCTCACGGCGTCTCGTGCACCTCGCGGTGGGCCTTGGACAGGTCCGCGTAGAGGGTTCCGTTCAACGTGACCCCCTGACGCTCCTCCTCCGTCAGCTCCCGCCGCACCTTCGCCGGTACGCCCGCCACCAGTGAACCCGGCGGCACCTGCATGCCCTGCGGAACCAGCGCCTGGGCCGCCACCAGGGAACCCGCCCCGATCACCGCGCCGTTCAGCACGGTCGCGCCCATGCCGATCAGGCAGTCGTCCTCGACCGTGGCGCCGTGGACGACGGCGTTGTGCCCCACGGACACCCGCTCGCCGATCGTCACCGGGAAGCCGGGGTCGGCGTGAAGCGTGCAGTTGTCCTGGATGTTGCTCTGGGCTCCGACTGAGATGCGTTCTACGTCGCCGCGCGCGACCGCGCCGTACCAGAGGCTCGCCCCCGCCCGCAGCGTCACGTCTCCGATCACCGACGCGGTGGGCGCCACGAAGGCCTCCCCGTCGATCTGCGGTTCCCTTCCGCCGATGCCCGTGATCAACGCCCTGTGCGCCATTTCGCCTCCTGGTTCGCGATATCCCGAACCGTACGCCACCCGGTTGGGGCGAAGATCACAAGCCCACGGGCTCATAAGGGCCGCCCGCGCTCAGTACGGTGAGCTCGTGCCGAAGAGCAAGAACACGTTCTCATCCTGGCGGGGCCGCCTCGTCCAGCGTGCCGTCCACGCGGGCTGGGCCTGGGTGCAGCGCACGGGCTCCGTCACCGCCGAGCGCCCGGGGCGCTTCCGCTTCGGCGCGCTGGGGGCGCACACCCGGCTGGCCTTTCCGCTCGGCACGGTGTTCGGCGAGCCGTGGATCCATGTGGGCTCCCACTGCATCGTCGGCGAGCAGGTCACCCTGACCGCCGGTCTGATGCCCGACCTGGACCTCGGCCCGGAGCCGATCCTGCGCATCGGCGACGGGGTCGTGCTGGGGCGCGGCAGCCATGTCATCGCGGACACCACGGTCACCATCGGCAGCGACTGCTACTTCGGGCCGTACGTCTACGTCACCTCCACCAACCACTCCTACGACGATCCCCACGAGCCCATCGGCAAGCAGTGGCCGCGGATGGAGCCGGTGGAGATCGGGTCGGGGTGCTGGATCGGGACCGGGGCGGTGATCCTGCCGGGAGCGCGGATCGGGCGGAACGTGGTGGTCGCGGCCGGTGCGGTGGTCCGGGGCGTGGTCCCGGACCACGCCGTGGTGGCCGGGGCGCCTGCCCGGGTCGTACGGCGCTGGACCGCCGAGGACGGCTGGCAGCCGCCGTTGCGCACGCCGGCGCCTGTGCCGATCCCTCCGGGAGCTACGGCGGAGTCGTTGAGTGCGTTGGCGGGGTTGGACGAGGAGGCTGTGGCGAAGCTGGCTGAGCTGGACTGAGGGTGCCCAAGGGGGTGCCGGGTTCGGTTGTCCGGCGGCTGCGGGGTGGTGGGGGCTTGTCGCGCAGTTCCCCGCGCCCCTTGAGGGCGTTGCAGTGTCACCCCGTTGCCAGGAGCAGGGTGCCCAGCAGGGCCAGGCCTGCCCCCGTCGCCTGGAGGGCACGGAGGCGCTCTCTGAGGAAGCCCCGGGCTGCCAGGGCCGTGACCACCGGGTAGAGGGAGGCGAGGACGGCGGCCACCGTGACCGGGCCGTGCTGGGCGGCCACCGAGTACGTGCCGTTCGCCGCCACGTCCGCGAGGCCGATGAAGGCGAGCGCGGGGAGGGGCGGCCAGGGGAAGCCGGTCGTCGGGAGGGCGGGGGCCCCGCGCCGAACCGATGCGCACAGGGCCGCCCCGCCCACGGCCACGTTGACCAGGCGCTGTACGAACAGGGCGAGGAACAGGCCCGTGACGGTCGTGGACGCCTCCGCGATCAGGACGAACACCGTGCCGAAGCCGAGGGCCGCGATCAGGGTCAGGACGATCGCCTCGCGCTGGACCGGGGCGCCCCGGAGCTGAGGGCCGCCCGCGAGGACCACTCCCGTCACGGCCACCGCGATCCCCGCGGCCTGCACCGGGCCGGGACGCTCGCCGAGGAGGAGGCCCACGCCGACCGGGACGGCCACGCTGAGCGTGCCCAGCGGGGAGACGACTCCCATCGGACCCAGCGCGAGCGCCTTGTAGAAGCAGATGAGGGCCACCGGTCCGGCCAGTCCCGCGGCGAACGCGAACCACAGCCGGGGGCCCGCCTCGCTCCAGCCGTTCGTGGCCACCACGATCGCACCGAGTACGGCCGCCGCGATCCCCTGCGACACGACCACCACCGTCAGCGCCGGGAGCCGTCGGGTCAGCACCCCGCCGCCGAAGTCGGCCAGACCCCACAACAGGCTGGTGGCCAGGGCGAAGAATGCTGTCACGGCTCGCCTCGCAGTACAGTTCGGTGAACGATCGGGTGCACCCCACCGTAGTTCATTCAGTTGCACCGTGTCATACAGAATATTGGACGTGACGTGTCGGACCTCGACCTCCTGACCCAGTCCCTCGCGCGCAACGTCAAGCGCTGGCGGACCGAGCGCGGCTTCACCCTGGACGCCCTGGCCGCCCGGGCCGGGGTCAGCCGCGGGATGCTGATCCAGATCGAGCAGGCCCGCACCAACCCGAGCCTCGGCACGGTCGTGAAGATCGGCGACGCCCTCGGCATCAGCATCACCACGCTCCTCGACTACGAGCAGGGCCCGAAGGTGCGGATCGTCCCCGCCGAGCAGGCCGTACGTCTGTGGCACACCGACGCGGGCAGCTACAACCGGCTCCTCGCGGGCGCCGAGGCCCCGGGCCCGCTGGAGATGTGGGACTGGCGGCTGATGCCGGGCGAGAGCAGCCCCTCGGACCCGCACCCAACGGGCACGGTCGAGCTCGTGCACGTCACGGCCGGCGAGCTCACCCTCACCGTCGACGGGGTGGAGCACCGGGTCCCCGCCGGCGCGAGCGCCTCCTTCGAGGCGAACACCCCGCACACGTACGGCAACCAGGGCGCGGTGCCCATGGAGATGGTCATGGCCGTCTCGGTGCCGGCGGTGTCCTGAGCGGCTGTTAGCGTGCCGCCATGGACGCACCCATCGGACACTTCGAGCACGCCACCCCCGCCCCCGCCGCCCTCGACGGGCTGATCCGCCCGGTCGCCGACGCCGTGCGCCACTGGAGCGGCAGCGTCCCCGCCGAGCAGATCGTGTACGTCGACACCGACCCGCAGTGGGCCGACACCGCGGTCTTCGTCGAGCACTACGGCCGAGAGCTCCTGGAGCAGTCGGCGAACTGCGTGGTGGTGGCCGGCAAGCGGGGCGGCGAGACCACCCTCGCCGCGTGCGTCGTCCTGTCCACCACCCGGGCCGACGTCAACGGGGTCGTCCGCCGCACGCTCGGTGCCCGCAAGGCGTCCTTCGCCTCGATGGACACGGCGACCGGGGAGACCGGCATGGAGTACGGCGGCATCACCCCGATCGGACTGCCCGCCGGCTGGCCGCTGCTGGTCGACCCGGCCGTCGTCGATCTGCCGTACGTCCTGGTCGGCAGCGGACGCCGGCGCGGGAAGCTCCTGGTGCCGGGGAAGGCGTTCGCCGAGCTGCCCGGTGCCGTGGTGCTGGAGGGGCTCGGCGTCGCCTGAGCTCAGGCCGGGGCGTGACGGGCGAGGCCGTGGTGAGCGAGGCCGTGGTGGGCGAGGGCGTGGTGCGGATCCGTCTCGCCCGGGACCGGCGCCGGATCGGCGTGCACCAGGGCTGCCGTGAGGCGCGGCACCGCGTGCAGCAGGGCGTGCTCGGCGGCCACGGCGACCGCGTGCGACTGACGTACCGTCATCTCGCCGTCCACCACCACCGCCACCTCCGCGCGCAGCCGGTGCCCGATCCAGCGCAGTCGCAACTCGCCCACCCCGCGCACCCCTTCGACCTCCCGCAGCGCGCCCTCGGCCCGGTCCACGAGCTCCGGGTCGACGGCGTCCAGCACCCGCCGGAACACCTCGCGGGCCGCGTCCCGCAGTACCAGCGTGATCGCGGCCGTGATCGCCAACCCCACCACCGGGTCGGCGAGTTGCCAGCCCAGGGCCGAACCGCCGGCCCCGAGGAGCACGGCCAGTGAGGTGAACCCGTCGGTGCGGGCGTGCAGTCCGTCCGCCACCAGCGCGGCCGAGCCGATGTCACGGCCCACCCGGATGCGGTGGCGGGCGACCCACTCGTTGCCCGCGAAGCCCACCAGCGCGGCCGCGGCGACCGCGGGGACGTGTGCCACGGGCCGTGGATCGAGCAGCCGGTCGATCGCCGCCCACCCGGCGAAGGCCGCGCTCGCCGCGATCGTCAGCACGATCACGATGCCCGCGAGGTCCTCGGCCCGGCCGTAGCCGTACGTGAACCGGCGGGTGGCCGCACGCCGGCCCAGCACGAAGGCGACGCCCAGTGGTACGGCGGTCAGCGCGTCCGCCGCGTTGTGGACGGTGTCGCCGAGCAGCGCGACGGACCCGGACACCGCCACGACGACCGCCTGTGCCAGGGCAGTGGCTCCCAGTACCGCCAGCGAGACCCACAGGGCGCGCATGCCGCGGGCGGAGGACTCCAGGGCGGAGTCCAGCTTGTCGGCGGTCTCGTGGGAGTGGGGGGTCAGGAGGTGCGCCAGGCGGTGACGGAGGCCGTGACGCCCGTGCCCGTGTCCGTGCGGATGGTCGTGCTCGTGGTCGTGGCGGTGGTCGTGCTCGTGGTTGCTCACGGGTGCCCCTTCCGGTGCGCGCGGTGGTGGACGTACCGCGCCCACACGGCCATTATGTGCGTATGAGCGCACGCATGCACCTGTCACCTGCGCACGATGCGCACCCGCGCACCCCCGGCGAGGAACAGCTCGCCCTCGCCGCGGAGATCCTCGCCCTGCTCGGCGACCGCACCCGCCTCACGCTGCTGCACGCCCTGGCCGGGGGAGAGGCCGACGTCTCGACGCTCACGGAGGTGTGCGGGGCGGCCCGGCCGGCCGTCAGTCAGCACCTGGCACGGCTCCGGCTGGCCGGGCTGGTCAGCACGCGGAAGGAGGGCCGCCGGGTGGTCTACGCACTGCGAGACGGCCATCTGCGCCGGCTCGTCGACGAGGCGCTGAACGTGGCCGACCACCGGCTCAGCGACCGTCCGGTGCACGACTGAGGGATCAGTACGCGGACGCCGTGCCGAGGTACTGCTCCGCGAAGGCCGCCGCGGCGGCCGGTGAGGTGAACAGGCGGCGGAGCCGGGCGAAGGTGGTGCCCGCCCGGTACTCGTCGCCCGACGAGGTGCCGTGGTAGACCTCGGAGAGCCACTGGGAGAACTCCTGGTAGTCCCACACGCGCCGCAGACAGGCCTCCGAGTAGCCGTCGAGGCCGCTCCCGTCGCCCTTGCCGAGGTAGGCGACGAGTGCGTCGCCGAGCAGGAAGGCGTCGTGCAGGGCGAGGTTCATGCCCTTCGCCGCTATCGGCGCGGTGAGGTGGGCGGAGTCCCCCGCCAGGAACAGGCGGCCGAACGTCATCGGCTCGACCACGTAGTTGTGCATGTCGAGCACGCGCTTCTCGATCAGCCGTCCCTCGGTGAGCGGCGGGGCGCCGTCCGCTCCCAGGCGCAGCTGGAGTTCGGCCCAGACGCGGTCGTGGGACCAGTTCTCCGGGTCGTCGCCCGGCGGGCACTCCAGGTAGTAGCGGGTGACTTCGGGGCTGCGGGCCATGTGTCCGGCGAAGCCGTTCGGATGGATGCCGAACAGGACGCAGTCGGAGGACGGCGGCGCCTCGGCGAGCAGCGCCAGCCAGCCGACGCCGTAGTCGTGCCGGGCGATGTCGGTGGTCTCGGGCAGGACGGTGCGGGTCACCCCGCGGGCCCCGTCGCAGCCGGCCACGAACTCGCACTCGACCAGCTGCCGTTCGCCCGTCTCCGTATCGGTGTACGACACGGACGGCCGGGGCGTCCGCAGGTCGTGCAGCCGGACGTCCCGGACGCCGAAGCGGATCTCGCCGCCCCGTACGTCGGCGTACTCGCGTACCAGGTCCGTGACCAACAGGGGCTGCGGGTAGACGAAGTGGTGCTGTCCCGTGAGCTCGCCGTAGGCGAAGCGGAAGCGGTCGCCGGCGAAGCGGAACTCGCACTCGGTGTGCAACTGGGCGCGTTCCAGCAGGGAGTTCGCCAGTCCGCGCCGCTCCAGACCTCGTACGGCCCACTCCTCGATGACGCCCGCGCGCGGCCGCTGCTCGATGAACGCGCGGGTCTCCGCCTCCAGGACGAGGCAGTCGACACCCGCGGCCCGCAGGATGTTGCCGATCGTCAGCCCGGCGGGTCCGGCGCCGACGATGACGACCGGAAAGCTTTGTGGGGCAACGGAGTTGGGGTGGGAGGTCACCCGGTCATTATGTCGGCCCCCGGTGAGGGCGGGGAGGGTCGGGAACTCAGGCCAGGCGCGGGATCTCGATCGCCGGGCACCTGTCCATCACCATGTCGAGGCCGGCGGCTCGGGTGCGGTCGTACGCGGGCTCGTCGATCACGTCCAGCTGGAACCACACCGCCTTAGCGCCCTTGGCCACGGCCTCGTCGGCGACGGCTCCCGCCAGGTCGCTGTTCACGAACACGTCGACGACGTCCACGTCGAAGGGGATGTCCGCGAGCGAGGCGTATCCCTGCTCGCCGTGCACGGTCTCCGCCTTGGGGTGCACCGGCACGATCCGCTTGCCGTAGCGCTGGAGCACCCCGGCGACCCCGTAGGCCGCGCGCCGCTGGTTCGACGACAGGCCCACCACGGCCCAGGTGTCGCCGAGTTCGGTGAGGATCTTGCGGATCGTCGCTGGGTCGCCGTACACGTCGGATCTCCTAGGGCAGGGGGAACTGCGGCATGGGAGAGAACACCGGCGATGGCCTGGGTCTTCCCGGCGGGAGGGGGCGGGACCCTGCGGGCTCGGGGTCGGCCGGGTGAGCCCGGCACCTGAGACCCCCGACGCCGACCTGTGTCGGCGGGCCTGTGCCGGGGGCTCGGGGTGCGTGGGGGTGGGCGGGAAAGTACGGTGGCGGCCAGGTGTGGAGTCGGTGTGGGGCGGAGGGTGGAGCGGCATGGGTGAGAAGGGCGCGGAGAGGCTGACGCGCAAGACCTATGAGAAGGAACTGCTGCGTCTGCAGACGGAGTTGGTGAGGCTCCAGGAGTGGGTGCGTGCGGAGGGCGCCCGGCTGGTCGTGGTCTTCGAGGGCCGGGACGCGGCGGGCAAGGGCGGCACCATCAAGCGGGTCGCCGAGCACCTCAACCCCCGTGTCGCCCGGATCGCGGCGCTGCCGAAGCCGACCGAGCGCGAGCGGAGCCAGTGGTACTTCCAGCGGTACGTCGAGCAGTTGCCGGCGGCCGGCGAGATCGTGCTGTTCGACCGGTCCTGGTACAACCGGGCCGGCGTCGAGCACGTGATGGGCTTCTGCACCAAGGAGGAGTACCAGCTGTTCCTGCGCCAGTGCCCCCTGTTCGAGCGGATGCTCGTGGAGGCCGGGATCGTGCTGCGCAAGTACTGGTTCTCGGTGAGCGACACCGAGCAGCAGGAGCGGTTCCGCAAGCGCCTGGAGGATCCGCTCAGGCGCTGGAAACTGTCGCCGATGGACCTGGAGTCCATCACCCACTGGGAGGCGTACTCCCGGGCCAAGGACGACATGATGGTGCACACCGACATCCCGGAGGCGCCCTGGTTCGTCGTGGAGAGCGACGACAAGCGCCGGGCCCGGCTGAACATGATCGCCCACCTGTTGTCCTCGGTGCCGTACCACGAGGTCCCGCCGCCGGTCCTGGAGCTGCCGGAGCGGCCGAGATCGACCGGGTACGAGCGCCCGCCGCGTGATCTGCAGACCTACGTCCCCGACCACGCGGCGAGTCTGTGACCCGAGCCGCTCACTCCTGCTCGGGCACGATCGCGACCGGGCAGTCGGAGTGGTGCAGCACCCGATGGGCCACCCGGCCGAGCTGGAGCCCGAAGTGCCGCGCGTGCCGCCTCGCACCGATGACCAGAAGGTCGGCGTGGTGCGAGGCCCCGGCCAGCACCGTTCCGGCCGGCCCCTCGACGGTACGGCGGCGCAGATCCGCATCGGCCGGCGCGTCCCGGAGCGCGGCCTCCAGGACGTCCACCGCCTGCTGCTCGTGCAGCCGGGCGGGCTCCCCGGCCAGCAGCGGATGGTCGGTGCTTTCGTGCGCCGGGCACCGCCAGGCCCGTATCGCCTCCAGCTGCACCCCGCGCCGCGCGGCCTCCGCGAGGGCGAAGTCCAGGGCCGACCTCCCGTGGCCCTCGCTCCCGCCTCCGACCCCGACCACGACGCGGCCGTGCCGCCCGGAGCGGGCCTGGTTGTCATGGCTGCCCCGGACGACGACCACCGGGCAGTGCGCGTGCCCGGCCACCGCCAGGCTCACCGAACCCAGCAGCGCCTCGGACACGCCGCCCCGGCCACGGGTGCCCGTCACCAGCAGGGACGCCTCGCGGCTCTCCCGTACCAGCGCGTACTCGGGCTCCTCGAAGACCACCTCGGAGGTCACCTTCAGATCGGGGTGACGGGCGCCGGCCCGCCGCACGGCACTCTGGACGACGTCCTGCGGCAGCACCCGCGACGAGGGCTCACCGAGGTCGTGGGCGAGGGCGGCACCCTCGTAGCGTTCCCACAGGCAGGCGTTGACGATCCGCAGCGGCGCTCCCCGCAGGGCGGCCTCGTCGCAGGCCCAGTCGAGGGCGCGCAGAGCGGGCTCGGAGCCGTCCACACCGACGACGACCGGAAGGTCCATCGACATCGAGCTCACCGCCCCGCACCCAGGTCGAAGACGATCCGGGCCCTGACCTGACCGCGCAGCACGTCCTCGACGGACTCGTTGACCGAGGAGAGCGGGCGGGTCTCCGAGATGACCCTGGTCCGGCCGGCCGCGTGCAGCTGGAAGACCTCGGTGAGGTCCTGCCGGGTGCCGACGATCGAGCCGATCACACTCGTCCCGTTCAGGACGGTGTCGAAGATCGGGACCTGCACGGTGCCGTGCGCGGGCAGGGCCACCATGACGAGCTTCCCGCCGCGCCTGAGCCCCGCGTTGACGGCGGCGAAGGCGTCCTCGTTCACCGCAAGGGCGATCGCCGCGTGCGCCCCTCCGTACCCCTTGAGCACCTCGGCCACGTCGTGCTTGCGGGCGTCGATGACGAAGTCCGCGCCCAGTTCGGCGGCGAGTTCGAGCTTCTCGTCGGTGACGTCGATCGCGGCCACCCGAGCACCGGCGATCTTCGCGTACTGCACGGCCAGGTGCCCGAGTCCGCCGATCCCGGAGATCGCGACGAGCTGAGTGGGCCGCACGTCGGCGACCTTGAGCGCCTTGTACGTGGTCACGCCGGCGCAGGTCAGCGGGGCGGCGTCGACGGCGGTGACGCCGTGCGGCACCGGCTGGGCGAAGTCGGCCCAGGCCAGCATCTTCTCCGCGTAACCGCCGTCGCAGCCGTAGCCGGTGTTGATCTGCCGCTCGCACAGCGTCTCCCAGCCGGACAGGCAGTGCTCGCAGCGCCCGCACGCCTTGCCCAGCCAGGGCACGGCGACCCGCTGCCCCACGGACAGGTGGGTGACCTGCTCGCCGAGCTTCTCGACGATGCCGACGCCCTCGTGGCCGGGCACGAAGGGCGGGTTCGGCTTGACGGGCCAGTCGCCGCGGGCGGC
The DNA here is from genome assembly GCF_029893805.1 of Streptomyces sp. SAI-135. Classification (NCBI taxonomy): domain Bacteria; kingdom Bacillati; phylum Actinomycetota; class Actinomycetes; order Kitasatosporales; family Streptomycetaceae; genus Streptomyces; species Streptomyces sp. SAI-135. The sequence continues at coordinate 1,639,338 of NZ_JARXYP010000002.1, read as the reverse complement.
GTGGATGTCGGTGTGGCAGAGCCCGGACGCCTCGACACGGACGCGGACCTGGCCCGGGCCGGGTTCGGGGTCGGGCCGGTCCTCGATGACCAGGGGCTCGCCGAAGGCTCGTACGACCGCTGCCTTCATGGTGCAACTCCTCATTGTTGATACGTCAGTTGTGCGGGACGACGGCGACGGGGGCGATGGAGTGGTGCAGGACCGCGTGCGTGACGGGCCCGATGTGAGTGCCGAGCGCGCGGCGACGGACCCGGCGCCCCACCACGACCAGGGAGGCCTCGCGGGAGGCGTCGACGAGGTGGTTCGCGGGGGTGCCGTAGAACGACTCCTCGACGACCTCGGTGTCCGGGAACTCCTTGCGCCACGGGACCAGGACCTCGGCCAGGGCGCCGGTCTCACGCCGGGCCAGCGCACCGTGGCGTTCGAGGTCCACGGCGAGGCCGTAGGCGTAGTACGGGGGAGGGTTCCAGCCGTGCACGACCCGCAGGGACGTGCCGCGGCGGACGGCGGCGGCGAACGCGAAGGAGATCAGCTCCTCGTCGGGACTGTCGGTGTCCAGGCCGAGGACGACGGGCCGGAACGGGGTCGCGGCGGACGGGATGCCGGCCGGATCCGTCTCGTGCTCGTCGGCGGCCTGCTGGTCGGCGCGGACCAGTACGACCGGCCGGTCGGCGTGCGCCACGACGGACAGCCCTACCGAGCCGACCATGAAGCCGCCGATCCCGCTCAGCCCGCGCGAGCCGAGCACCAGCAACTCGGCGTCCTTCGCCGCGCGCAGCAGTTCGTCGGCGGGCCGGCCGGAGAGCTGCCCGATGCTCACGTCCACGCCGGGATGGCGCAGCCGGATGCCCTCCGCCGCCTCCCGGGGTATCCGCTCGGTCCAGTGCTGCTGGGTCTCCACGCCGAGGAGAGGCGCCTGCGCGATGGGTTCGGGTACCGGCTCCCAGACGTGTACCAGCCGCAACGGCAGGCCCAGCAGTCCCGCCTCACGAGCGGCCCACTCGGCCGCCGCCCGGCTCTCGCGCGACCCGTCGAGACCGGCAGTGACGGTACGGACCATGATCTCCACCTCCTGATTCCAGCGTCGTCCTCGGAACAGGGCCCACGGCAGGGGTCGTACGTCCCTGCCGTGGGCCGACCGGCCCAGGCCGGTCGTTCGGCGCGGCGGACCCGCTTCCCCTGCGGGGCCCGCCACGCCTCCCGCGGTCAGCGCAGCCAGCGGCTGCGGCCGACGAACGGGAGCCTGGCCCAGAGCCTGCCGAGGCCGAGGGTGTCGCCCGCGGAGGCGACGGCCAGGGCGATCAGGACGAGGGCGTAGACGAGGTGGTAGTCGGCGAAGGGGTTCGTCGACATGCTCGGCGAACCGTCGGAGAGGTGCCGGGCGGGCGGCCACTCGGCGATCCACATCAGCGCCATCATCACGGTGCCCGCGACGGCCGCGAGCCGCAGCGCCACCCCGGCGATCAGGGCGACGCCGATGCCGAGCAGACCGAGCATGAACAGCCAGTCGGCCCAGGTGTCGCCGGCCCACGCGTGGAAGGTCGACTCCATCGGTCCCGCGGCGACTGAGCCGAGAAAGCCCCTGGTGGGCGAGCCGCCGTCGATCCAGCCCTTGCCGGACGGGGTGGCGTACCCGAGGCCGAAGGTCTTGTCGAGGAAGGCCCACAGGAAGACGAACCCGGTGAGCAGGCGCAGGGAGGCGAAGGTGTAGGCCCGTGCGTCGCTGTGCGCCGACACTGCGGACTCGGCTGCGGGGGTGGCCCGGTTCCTGCGGACGGACGGCAGATGGAAGCCCGGGCTCCGGTGAGGGTGCTCGTGCACGGCCATGATGGTGTTCCCTTCGAGGAGCTCCGGTCGGTGCCTTGACGCCCCTCACCCTGCTCGTGCGCGGTCGTCACCGCCGGGTGCCGAAGGTCGGTGACCACGGGGCTGAACGGCCCCGGCCGCAGGGACGGTTGGGGGCGCACGCTCCCTTCGGCCGCAGCGGTGGGGCCCGCGCTGCGGCGACCTCCCGCGCACCTCGCGCCCGGGGCACCGTCGGTGGATCATGAGGCCGGACGGCGGGAGGTGGATCATGGGCCGGACGGCGGGAGGTTGGTTCATGGGACGGGACAAGGACGTGGCCGGGCGGCGCCGTCCGGTGCTCGGCGGCCTCGCGGGGCGTCTGATGCCGGGGGCGGTCGACCTCCTCGGCTACCGGCGCGCCTGGCTGAGAGGCGACGTGCTGGCCGGGGTCACCGTGGCCGCCTACCTGGTGCCGCAGGTCATGGCCTACGCGGGCGTGGCCGGACTGCCGCCGGTCGCCGGACTGTGGGCGATCCTGCCCGCCCTCGGCCTGTACGCGCTCCTGGGCTCCTCACGCCTGCTCTCGGTCGGCCCCGAGTCCACGACCGCGCTGATGACGGCCACCGTCGTCGCTCCGCTCGCCGGCGGCGACCCCGCCCGCCACGCCGGCCTGGCGGCCGCCCTCGCCGTCACGGTCGGACTCCTGTGCCTGGTGGCGCGGGTGGTGCGGCTCGGCTTCCTCGCGGACCTGCTCTCCCGGCCCGTCCTGATCGGCTACCTCGCCGGAGTGGCACTGATCATGATCGTGGACCAGCTGCCCAAGCTCACCGGGGTGCCGACGACGGGCTCAACGTTCTTCCCCCAGCTGTGGTCCTTCACGAGGAACGTGCCCGAGGCCCACCCGGCGACCGTGATCCTCTCCGGCGCCGTGCTCGTGTTCCTCTTCACGGTGCCGAAGAAGGTGCCGGGCCCGCTCGCGGCCCTCGTCCTCGCCACCGCCGCCGTGGTCGTCCTCGACCTCGACGACCGGTACGGCCTCAAGGTGATCGGCGACATCCCCTCCGGCCTGCCCGGGCTCGCACGGCCGGACCTGACCGAGCTGCCGGGGCTGGTCCTGCCCGCCCTGGGCGTGCTCATCGTCGCGTACACCGACTTCATCCTCACCGCCCGGGCCTTCCATGGCGAGGGACCCGCACTCGACGCCGACCAGGAGTTCCTGGCGCTGGGCGCGGCCAACCTCGGCGCGGGCGTCCTGCACGGCTTCCCCGTCAGCAGCAGCGCCAGCCGTACCGCCCTCGCCTCCTCGGCGGGCGCCCGCAGCCAGGCGTACTCCCTGGTCGCCGGTGCCGTGGTGCTCGCCGTGCTGCTCCTTCTCAGTCCGCTGCTCGCCCGTACGCCCTCGGCGGTGCTCGGCGCCCTCGTCGTCTACGCGGCCGTCCGCATGATCGACCTCGCGGGGTTCTCCCGCCTCGCCTCCTTCCGTCGCCGCGAGTTGTTCCTCGCGCTCGGCTGCCTGACCGGGGTTCTCGCCCTCGACATCCTGTACGGCGTCCTCGTCGCCGTCGGTATGTCGGTCGCCGAGCTGCTGAGCCGGGTGGCCAGGCCGCACGACGCGATCGAGGGCGTGGTGCCCGGGGTGGCCGGCATGCACGACGTGGACGACTACCCGACGGCCCGCACGATTCCCGGCCTGCTCGTCTACCGCTACGACTCCCCGCTGTTCTTCGCCAACGCCGAGGACTTCCACCGCCGTGCCCTTGCCGCCGTGGACCAACAGACCCAGCCCGTACGGTGGTTCGTCCTCAACACCGAGGCCAATGTCGAGGTCGACATCACCGCGCTCGACGCGGTCGACGAACTCCGCCGCGAACTCGGCCGCCGCGGAGTGGTGTTCGCACTCGCCCGCGTGAAGCAGGACCTCCTCACCGACCTCAAGGCGTACGGCCTCGCGGACGCGGTGGGCCCGGAACGGATCTTCCCCACGCTACCGACAGCGGTGGCCGCGTACCGCCGGGAGTTCGGGGCGGAGCCGTCGTAGAGCGGACCCGCCGGGCGCGGGCCCCGCAATGCAGCCGGTGTGCAGCGGACTCGGGACGTGCGGGACCGTACGCCCCAGGCCGACTGCCCCCGAACCCGCCGCGGACGGGCCACTCGGCGGGGGGCGGGGGCGGGGTCGTCGGGCGCGGATCCGGGGCGGAGCCGGTGTGGACCGGCACTCGGGCGGGTGGGGCTGGGGCCCGTCGGGTGCGCGCACTTGGCGGGGACTGGGGCGTCGGGTGCGAGTGCGGGGTCGCCGGTGTTGAGCGCGCTCGGCCGGGACTGGGGCGTCGGGTTCGGGGCGGAGTTGGTCCGGGTGGGGGGCTGGGTGCAGCTGGTGTGGCCGGCATTCGGACGGCCGGGACTGGGGCGTCGGGTGCGAGTGCGGGGTCGCCGGTGTTGAGCGCGCTCGGCCGGGACTGGGCCGGGGCCGGCAGGTGTGGGGCCAGGGCGGAGCTGATGTGTGCCGGCGCTCGGGGTGGGCGGGGCCGCAGTCTGCCGGCGGTGAGACCGGGGCGGAGCCCGTGAACAGCGCACTCGGTGCGGTTGCGGGTCCGGGACACCGGCGGAGGGCGCGGTCGGCAAGGGGGAGTTCGGGGTGCGGCCGGCGCGGACGGGACCGGAACCCCGTCGCCGTGCGGGAGCCGAGTGGGCCCGGGGAGGGACCGGGTGGCCCATGGGTCGGTGACTGCCGCGGGTCCACGCTGGCCGTAGCGGTTCCGTAGCCCTCGGGAGGCACGTCATGATCACCACGCCCACCCCCAGCATGCTGCGCGCCCTGCCCGCCGAGCACCGGCACCGGCTGATGCGCGTCGCCCGTGAGGTGTCCTTCCCGCAGGGGGCACGCCTGTTCGAGGAGGGGGGTCGGGCCGACCGGTTCTGGATCATCCGGACGGGGACCGTCGAGCTCGACATGCGGGTACCGGGCCGTCGGCCGGCCGTCATCGAGACCCTGCGGCACAACGAACTCGTCGGCTGGTCCTGGCTGTTCACCCCGCACTGCTGGCACCTGGGCGCCGAGGCCATGACCCCGGTACGGGCGTACGAGTTCGACGCCACGGCCGTGCGCCTGATGTGCCGGGAGGACCCGGCCATGGGCCACGCCGTGTCCCAGTGGGTCGGGGACGTCCTCGCCCACCGGCTGCACTCCGCGCGGATCCGGCTCCTGGACCTGTACGCCCCGTACGGCTCCGGCAGCATCGTCTGAGGGAGCGAGGAGACCACCATGCACGGCACCCCGCACATCGTCAGCGACGTCATGACCCACACCGTCGCCGCCGTCGGCCGAAAGGCGGGCTTCAAGGAGATCGTGCGGCTGATGCGGGACTGGGGCATCAGCGCCCTGCCGGTGATCGAGGGTGAGGGCCGGGTCGTCGGCGTCGTCTCCGAGGCCGACCTGCTGCCCAAGGAGGAGTTCCGCGACACCGACCCCGACCGGACCACGCAGCAGCGCCGCCTGACCGACCTGGCGAAGGCCGGCGCGGTCACCGCGGAGGAGCTGATGACCTCACCGGCGCTCACCATCCGCCCTGACGCCACGCTCGCCCAGGCCGCCCGCAGCATGGCGCACGCCAGGGTCAAGCGGCTGCCCGTGGTGGACGAACTGGGTCTGCTGCAGGGCGTCGTCAGCAGGTCCGACCTGCTCAAGGTGTTCCTGCGCGGTGACGAGGAGATCGCCGAGGAGGTGCGGCGCGAGATCGTGACGTACCTCTTCCCGCCCCCGGGCTCGGCGGTCCGCGTCCAGGTGCACGACGGAGCCGTCACGCTCGTCGGCCGGGTCCGGGACACCTCCCTCGTCCCCGTGGCCGCCCGGCTGGTACGCGCCGTCGAGGGCGTGGTGGACGTGGACTTCGAGCTGGAGGGGCACGGTCCGCCGGACTCCGCCGCCGGCCGGCCCACCGGTGCACCTTGGGCCGGACGGCCCTAGTGCGCCGGGCCGCGGCGCGCGATGATCGACCCCACGGACCGCACGCCGTGCGTCCGCCGTCGGAACGAGGGGTCGTCATGACCGAGCCAGGCACCTTCACGGAGCAGAACCCGATCCGGGTCTTCCTGCTGGACGACCACGAGGTCGTGCGACGTGGCCTGACGGACCTGCTCGACGCCGAACCGGACATCTCGGTGGTCGGAGACGCCGGCACCGTCGAGCACGCCCTGGTGCGAGGACCGGCGCTGCGCCCGCACGTGGCCGTGCTCGACGTCCGTCTCCCGGACGGCGACGGCATCACCGTCTGCCGCGAACTGCGCAGCCAGATGCCGGAGCTGGCCTGTCTGATGCTGACCTCGTTCGACGACGAGGACGCCCTCCTCGACGCCATCATGGCCGGGGCCTCGGGCTATGTCCTCAAGCAGATCCGCGGCTCCGACCTGGTCTCGGCGGTCCGCACGGTCGCCTCCGGCCAGTCCATGCTGGACCCCGCGACCACCGCCCGCCTGATGCGCTCCCTGCGCGCCGACCCCGTCGAGACCCCGGCGATCGCCCCCGAGCTCGCAAGCCTCTCGCCCCGGGAGCGGGACATCCTCGCCCTGATCGGGGACGGACTGACCAACCGTGAGATCGGCAAGAAGCTCTACCTGTCCGAGAAGACGGTCAAGAACCACATCTCCCGGCTGCTGGCCAAACTCGGTGTCCAGCGTCGCGTCCAGGCCGCCGTCCTCGCCTCCCACCTGGACCAGCCGGAGACGGACGACCGACCCGCGAGGTGAGGTCCCCCGCGCGGGACGTCAGCGGCCCCCGTACCGGAACGGGCCGCCGTACCGGAGAACGCCGCGACCCTGTCCGGAATACCGGTCAGTCACCTGCGCCCGGCCCTCCGTCCGCCTACGCTCGCCCCGTGCTGCGCATCACCGACGCCCGAACCGGCGAGCCCGTCGACGCCGTCCCCGCACGCAGGGGCCTGACCCGGGTCGAAGCCCACGTGCCGGGCTACGACACCTCCGCCCTGCGCGTGCTGCTCGTCGCCGACCTCCTCGTGCGGGCCCTGGAGATCGGCGGCACGCCCGTGTGGGCACTGCTCACCGGGGACCGCGAACAGGAGCGGCTGCACGCGGGCGCCGCCGCCCTCGGCATCCGGCCCTTCGAGGACCGCCGCGACGTCGGCCCCGGGTGGGGCGAGTCCCAGGCCGTCCATGTGGTGGCGGAGGGCGGTGCGACCCCGGACGGGGTCCGGATCGCCGTCGCGCCCGTGCGGACGCCGGAGATCCCGGCCGACGCCGATCCCGCCGAGGTCCGTCTCGCCCTGCTCGCCGTGGACCGCGGCACGCCCGCCCTGCTCGACGAGGCGGCCCTGAGCGAGGCCCACGGCACCCTCACGCGCTGGCGCCGGGCCGTCGCCGGGTGGGCCCGGCATCCGTCCCGGCCCGTCCCCGACACCGTGCGCGGACGGCTCCGTACCGCCTGGGAGGACGACTTGGACGTACCCGAGGTGCTGCGCGTGCTGCGGTGGGTCGAGGAGTCCGACCTGCCGCAGGGCGCCCGTTTCGAGACATACGCCCACGCGGACCGGCTGCTCGGTCTCGACCTCACCCGCGACCTGGGGGCCCCGGCATGATCGAGCGCGCCGGAGCGGGCCCGCTGCGCCGCCTCGTCGTGCTCAGGCACGCCAAGTCCGCCTGGCCCGAGGGCGTCACCGACCACGAACGCCCCCTCGGGCCCCGTGGCCGCCGGGACGCGCCGGAGGCGGGCCGCGTCCTGGCCGCCTCCGACCTGCTCCCCGACCTCGCCCTGTGCTCCACCGCGGTACGCGCCCGGCACACCTGGGAGCTGGCGTCCGCCCAATGGGGCACCCCGCCGCCGGTGCGCCTCGACCCCGGCCTGTACGGAGCGGGCGTACCGGAACTGCTGGCGGCCGTGCACGAGACCCCTGCCGAGGTCGTGACCCTGCTCCTCGTCGGACACAACCCCGGCCTGGAGGAACTGGTCCTCACCCTCGCCGGGGACGGCCTCGACGACGCGCTCGACGAGGTCCGGGTGAAGTTCCCGACGTCGGCGATCGCGGTGCTGGCCTGGCACGGCACGTCCTGGCGGGCCCTGGAGCCGGGCACCGCGCTGCTCACCTCCGTCATGGTGGCGCGGGGAAGGAAGTGACCGGGGCGGGCCCCGGTCGCCCCCGCGGCCGGTGTCCGGTCACCGATTAGGCTGGCCGGATGCAGGACGAGTACCGCACAGTGGCCCGCGCGGGCGTGCACGAGACCGAGGTCAACCGCTCCCGCTTCCTGTGCGCCCTCGCCCCGGCGGCCACCGAGCGGGAGGCCCAGGACTTCGTGGCCGCCGTCCGCAAGGCGCACGCCGACGCCACCCACAACTGCTGGGCGTACGTCATCGGCGCGGACGCCGCGATCCAGAAGGCGAGCGACGACGGCGAACCCGGCGGCACCGCGGGCGTGCCCATGCTCCAGATGCTGCTGCGCCGCGACATGCGGTACGTCGTCGCCGTCGTCACCCGCTACTACGGCGGCGTCAAGCTCGGCGCGGGCGGACTCATCCGGGCGTACGGCGGCGCGGTCGGCGAGGCCCTGGACGTGGTGGGCACCCGCACGCGCCGCCGCTTCCGCCTCGCCACGGTGACCGTCGACCACCAGCGCGCCGGCAAGGTCGAGAACGACCTCCGGTCGACCGGACGCGAGGTGCGGGACGTCCGCTACGGCGAGGCGGTCACGATCGAGATCGGCCTGCCGGACGCGGAGGTGGCGGCGTTCCGGGGGTGGCTGGCGGACGCGACCGCGGGGACGGCGGAATTCGAGCTCGGGGGAGAGGCGTACGGCGATGCCTAGTTGGCCTTTCCGGGCATAACGGGCTTTCCCGCGTCCGGTCATGACGGGTCGGTGCGCCGGACATGACGGAGCGATACGGGAGTAACCGCACGTGATGTCGGACCCGGCAGTTAGGGTCGGGGATCATGCGATTGCTGCACACGTCCGACTGGCATCTCGGCCGAGCCTTCCACCGGGTCAACATGCTCGGGGCCCAGGCCGAGTTCATCGGTCACCTCGTCGGCACCGTGCGCGAGCACGACGTGGACGCGGTGGTCGTGTCGGGAGACGTGTACGACCGCGCGGTGCCGCCGCTCGCCGCGGTCGAGCTGTTCGACGACGCCCTGCACCGGCTCGCCGACCTCGGTGTGCCGACGGTGATGATCTCGGGGAACCACGACTCCGCCCGCCGCCTGGGCGTCGGCGCGGGCCTGATCGGGCGCGCCGGCATCCATCTGCGGACCGAGGCGGCGGGGTGCGGGGCACCCGTCATGCTCGCCGACACCCATGGCGACGTCGCCTTCTACGGTCTGCCCTACCTCGAACCCGCCTTGGTGAAGGACGAGTTCGGCGTGCGGAAGGCGGGCCACGAGGCCGTGCTCGCCGCCGCCATGGACCGGGTCCGCGCCGACCTCGCGACGCGCGCGCCGGGGACGCGGTCCGTCGTCCTCGCCCATGCCTTCGTCACCGGCGGCGAGCCCAGCGACAGCGAGCGGGACATCACCGTGGGGGGAGTGGCGGCGGTGCCCGCCGGTGTCTTCGACGGCGTCGACTACGTGGCCCTCGGACACCTGCACGGCAGCCAGACCCTCACCGAGCGCGTGCGCTACTCCGGCTCCCCGCTGCCGTACTCCTTCTCGGAGGCCGATCACCGCAAGAGCATGTGGCTCGTCGACCTGGACGCGCAGGGAGCGGTCACCGCCGAGCGCGTCGACTGCCCGGTGCCGCGGGCGCTGGCCCGGATCCGGGGGACGCTGGAGGAGCTCCTCGCCGATCCGCGGCTCGCGCCGCAGGAGGATGCCTGGGTCGAGGCGACCCTCACCGACCCGGTCCGCCCGGCGGAACCCATGGCCCGGCTCTGCGAGCGCTTCCCGCACACGCTCAGCCTCGTGTTCGATCCCGAGCGGGCGCCGGACGACCCCGACGTGTCCTACGCCCGGCGGCTGGCCGGGCGCAGCGACCAGGAGATCGCCGAGGACTTCGTGGCCCATGTGCGCGGTGCCGGACCCGACGAGCGCGAACAGGCCGTGCTGCGGGACGCGTTCGACGCCGTGCGCGCGGACGAGGCCGTGCGGGAGGTGGCGCGGTGAGGCTGCACCGGCTGGACATCACCGCCTTCGGCCCCTTCGGCGGCTCCCAGACGGTCGACTTCGACGAGCTGTCGGCGGCCGGGCTGTTCCTGCTGCACGGGCCGACGGGCGCCGGGAAGACCTCCGTGCTCGACGCCGTCTGCTACGCGCTGTACGGCTCCGTGCCGGGGGCCCGGCAGAGCGGCCAGGGCACGGCACTGCGCAGCGATCACGCCGCCCCGGGCACCCGCACGGAGATCCGTCTCGAACTGACCGTCGCGGGCCGCCGGCTGGAGATCACCCGGCAACCCCCCTGGGAGCGCCCGAAGAAGCGCGGCACCGGTACGACGCTCGACAAGGCGCAGAGCTGGCTGCGCGAGTACGACGGGCCCGCCGGCACCTGGAAGGACCTGAGCCGGTCCCACCAGGAGATCGGGGAGGAGATCACCCAGCTGCTCGGCATGAGCCGCGAACAGTTCTGCCAGGTCGTGCTGTTGCCCCAGGGCGACTTCGCGCGCTTCCTGCGGGCCGACGCCGAGGCGCGCGGCAAGCTGCTGGGACGCCTCTTCGACACCCACCGCTTCGCCGAGGTCGAGAAGCGGCTGGCCGAGCGGCGCCGCACCGCCGAGGCACAGGTGCGCGAGGCCGACGCCGCGCTGCTGGCCGACGCGCACCGCATGCAGCAGGCGGCCGGGGACGCCATGGAGCTGCCCGGGCTGGCGCCCGGTGAGCCGGGGCTCGCCGAGGCCGTCCTGAGCGCGGCCGCCGTCGCCCGCAGCACCGCCCGCGAAGAGCTGACGATCGCCCGCTGCGGACTCGGTGCCGCCGAGTCCGCCCAGGCCGCCGCCGAGCGCGCCCTGGCCGATGTACGCGAAGTCGACCGGTTGCAGCGCCGCTTCGCGCAGGCACGCGAGCGGGCCGCACTGCTGGAGGAGCGGGCCGACGGCTACCACCGGGCGCAGGCCCGCATGGAGCGGGCCCGCAAGGCGGAGGCGGTCGCGCCCGCACTGGAACTGCGCGAGGCGGCCGAGGCCGAGCACCGGCGGGCGGCCGCGGCCGAGGCACGCGCGCGCGAGCTGCTGCCGGAGACCCTCGCGGGAGCGGGCGCCGCCGGACTCGCGACCGCCGCACGCCGGGCCGCCGAGGAACTGGGGTCCCTGGACTCGGCCCGCCGCGCCGAGCAACGGCTGGCCGCACTCGTACGGGAGCGCACCGAGCTGGACAGCGAGGAGCGGTCCGACGAGGACGTCCTCCAGGAGGCCGGGGCCTGGCTGGCCGGTTGGGAGGAGGCACGCGCGGGCCTGCGGCACGCCGTCGAGTCCGCGCAGGAGGCGGCCACCCGCGCCGAACAGCTGGCCGTGCAGCGGGAGCCCGCCCGCAAGCGGCTCGCCGCCGCACGCCAGCGCGACGCCTTCGCCCGGGACACCGACGACGCCCAGCGGCAGGTCGTCGAGGCGACGGACCGGGCCCTGAAGGCCCGCGCCGACTGGCTGGACGTCAAGGAACGGCGGCTGGACGGCATCGCGGCCGAGCTGGCCGCGCAGCTCACCGAGGGCGAGCCCTGCGCGGTCTGCGGAGCCACCGAGCACCCCGCCCCCGCCCGCAAGGACGCCGGGCACGTCGACCGCGAGACCGAGGAACACGCACTCACCGCCTCGCAGCACGCCGACGAACAGCGCGCCGAGGCCGAGCGGCGTCTCGCCTTCGTGCAGCGGGCGCTGGCCGCCGCCCAGGGCGAGGCCGGTGACACCTCCACCGAGGACCTCGCCGTCCAGACGGACGCACTGGAGCGCGAGTACGCCGAGGTCCGCGCCCTCGCCTCCACGTTGCACACCGCGACGGAACAGCTGCGGCACGCCGAGCGGGAGCGCGAACAGCGGCTGACCGCCCAGCAGGAGGCCGCCCTGCGGACCGCCTCCCGGGGCGCCCGCCGGGACGCCATGGAGCGCGAACGCATCGCGCTGGAAGCGGAGTTGACCGAAGCGCGCGGGGCCGCCGACAGTGTGGCGGCCCGCGCCGCCCAGCTGGAGCGGCGGGCCGCGCTGCTCACCGAGGCGGCCGACACCGCGCGCGCCGCCGAGGACACCGCCCAGCGGCTCAAGGACGCCGACGCCCGCCTCGCCGACGCCGCCTACCGGGCCGGCTTCGACACCCCGCAGGCCGCGGCCGACGCCCTCCTCGACGAGACGGCCCACCGCGACCTCCAGCACCGGCTGGACGCCTGGCAGGCCGAGGAGGCCGCCGTGCGGGCCGTACTCGCCGAGGCCGACACCGCCGAGGCGGCCCGCCGGCCGTCCGCCGACGTCCCGGCGGCCGAGCGGGTCGCCGCCGACGCGGGCCGCCGGGTCCGCGAGGCCGCCTCCGCCCTCGACGCGGCCGCCCGGCGCTGCGCGGAACTGGACCGGCTCTCCGCCCGTTCGGCCACCGGCCTCAGACAGCTCGCCCCCCTGCGTGAGGAGTACGACCGGGTGGCCCGCCTGTCCACACTCGCCGCCGGCACCTCCGCGGACAACGAACGCAAGATGCGCCTGGAGTCCTATGTGCTCGCGGCCCGCCTGGAACAGGTGGCGGCCGCCGCGACCGTGCGCCTGCAACGGATGTCGTCCGGCCGGTACACCCTGGTCCACTCCGACGACCGCACCGGCCGCGGCCGCAGCGGACTGGGCCTGCACGTCGTCGACGCCTGGACCGGGCGCGAACGGGACACGGCCACGCTGTCGGGCGGCGAGACCTTCTTCGCCTCGCTCGCCCTGGCCCTCGGCCTCGCGGACGTCGTCACCGACGAGGCGGGCGGGGTCCGGCTCGACACGCTCTTCATCGACGAGGGCTTCGGCAGCCTCGACGACCAGACCCTGGACGAGGTCCTCGACGTCCTGGACTCCCTGCGGGAACGCGACCGCAGCGTGGGCATCGTGAGCCATGTCGCCGACCTGCGCCGCCGCATCCACGCGCAGCTGGAGGTCGTGAAGGGGCGGACGGGGTCCGTGCTGAGACAGCGCGGCGCGGGCTGAGGCCCCCCGTCCCGGGGGGTCAACGCCCCAGCGGCCGTCGGGGGAGCGGGGAGGAGTAGACGACGCTCGTGGTCACCGAGCCCAGTGTGCCGATCTTTCCCGAGACCTCCTCCAGGTGCCGCATCGAGCGGGCGGCGACCTTGATGACGAAGCAGTCGTCGCCGGTCACGTGGTGCGCCTCCAGGATCTCGGGCGTCACGGCGACCAGGTCGTGGAAGGGCTTGTAGTTGCCGTTGGGGTACCGGAGGCGGACGAACGCCAGGATCGGCAGGCCGAGGCGGTCGGGGTCCACGACGGCGGCGTACCCCTGGATGACGCCCGCCTCCTCCAGCCGCCGCACCCGCTCGGTGACCGCGCTCGCGGACATCGAGACGGCACGGGCGAGTTCGGCGAAACTGGCGCGGCCCTCCCGCTGGAGGACGTCGAGGATGCGCCAGTCGGTGGCGTCCGGGGAATACGCGGTCATCCCCGAGGAATAGCAGGGGATTCCCCGGCGGAGCAAGGTGTGCGCCGGGGAATCGCCCTTCAGGCTGTGGATCATCGGCCGTAGATTTCTGGGCATGACGACAACCGCCTCGCTCACCTCGAACCCCGTCCTGCGTGTCGCTCCGGCCGCACCGGCCGAGGCCGCCGCCTACTTCCGGGCCAGCCTCGTCTTCCACGCGGACGTCTCCGACGTCGCCGCCGCGCTCGCCGCGGACGGCGACCCCGGCTTCGTGGTCCTCGACTCCCGCTCCGCCGCCGCCTGGGACCAGGGGCACGTCCCGGGGGCCGTCCACCTGCCCACCGCGCTCATCCCCGAGCAGGCCGAGCAACTGCTCGACAGGTCCGTGCCGGTGGTGACGTACTGCTGGGGCCCGGGCTGCAACGGCGCCACGCGTGCCGCGCTCGCCCTCGCCGAACTCGGCTACCAGGTCAAGGAGATGCTCGGCGGCTTCGAGTACTGGGTGCGCGAGGGCTTCGCGTTCGAGACCTGGGAGGGCCCCGAGCGGCGCACCGCCGACCCGTTGACCGCGCCGGCCGACGCGGAGGACTGCGGCTGCTGAGTGCCCGGGATTCCCCTGGGGTTCCTGTGCAGGTGCAACGCGGAGGTTCCGGTGCGTGTAGGTTCTGGCCCATGGTGCGATACGCGGAGCCGGGCGCGGTGGAGTGGGTGGAGTCGGGCGGCGGTCCGCTCATAGCGGTGCCGGAGACGGTGCTGCCGTTCTGGGCGGGAGCCGACGGCGACGAGACCGCCTCCGACTACGACCGGGCCTGCGAAGTCGACGGCCGGGTGGGCCTGTTGCCGGTCGGTGACGCGGCGGCGCTGGTCCTCGGCGACGAGCCCGCCTCGACCTCCTACCTCCCCGACCACGACACCTTCGTACGGTGGTGCGCCGCCGACTCCGAGGACGAACTCCTCGCCGAGGTCCCCGCCGCCCTCGCCACCGCCGTCTGGGAGGACGAGGTGAGCTGGGCGGTACCCGGCCCGGTCGTCCTCTTCGACGCGGCCTGGCCCGGCAACGACTCGGTGAACACCGACCACTTGAAGATCTCCCTCGCCGCGGGCCGGTACGCGGTGCGCGCCGCCGACGTACGACCTGGGCCGGAGACCTGGCTGGGACTGGTGCAGTTGCGACGGCTGGCGGACTGAGGACGGTTCACGTGCGCGACGGGGCACGCCGGACGACGCGCAACGCGACCTCCGGCATGCCCCTCGTACCGTCAGAGCTGTGACAGCTCGTCCACCAGGTCGTCCAGCCCCAGGGAGCCCTGCGACAGCGCCGCCATGTGCCAGGCCTTGAGGTCGAAGGCGTCGCCGTGCCGCTCGCGGGCCTTCTCCCGGCCCAGCAGCCAGGCCCGTTCGCCGAGCTTGTAGCCGATCGCCTGGCCCGGGATCGTGAGGTAGCGGGTCAGTTCGCTCTCCACGAAGTCCGCCGGACGGCTGCTGTGCGCGCCGAAGAACTCCTGCGCCAGCTCGGGCGTCCAGCGCTCGCCCGGATGGAAGGGGGAGTCCGCCGGGATCTCCAGCTCCAGGTGCATGCCGATGTCCACGATGACCCGGGCGGCCCGCATCATCTGCGCGTCGAGATAGCCGAGCCGCTGCTCGGGGTCCCTGAGGAAGCCGAGTTCGTCCATCAGCCGCTCGGCGTACAGCGCCCAGCCCTCGGCGTTGGCGCTCACCCCGCCCACCGTGGCCTGGTAGCGGGAGAGGTTCGCCGCGACGTGCGTCCACTGCGCGAGCTGGAGGTGATGGCCGGGCACGCCCTCGTGGTACCAGGTCGAGACGAGGTCGTAGACCGGGAAACGGGTCTGGCCCATCGTGGGCAGCCAGGTGCGGCCCGGACGCGAGAAGTCCTCCGAGGGGGCCGTGTAGTACGGGGCCGCCGCACCGCCGGGCGGGGCGATGCAGGACTCCACCTTCCGTACCCGCTCGGCGAGTTCGAAGTGGGTGCCGTCGAGCGAGTCGATCGCCTGGTCCATCAGGCCCTGGAGCCAGTCGCGCACCTCGTCGACGCCGTCGATGTGCTTGCCGTGCTCGTCGAGGTGGGCGAGCGCCACCCACGGCGTTTCCGCGCCGGGCAGGATCTTCTCGGCCTCCTGCTTCATCTCGCCGAGCAACCGGTGGTACTCGGACCAGCCGTACGCGTACGCCTCGTCCAGGTCGAGGTCCGTGCCGTTGAAGTAGCGGGCCCAGCGGGCGTACCGCTCCCGGCCCACGGTGTTCGGGGCGCCCTCGATCGTCGGCGCGTACACGTCCCGCATCCAGTCCCGCAGCTCCACCACGGAGGCGGTCGCGGTCCGTGCCGCCTCGTCCAGCTCGGCACGCAGCGACTCGGGGCCGGCCGAGACGAAGTCCTCGAACCAGCCGCGGCCGTTGCCGTCGGTGTCCGCCCACTCGGTGAGCTGCCCGATGAAGGTGGCGGTCGGACGCGGCGCCGCGTACAGCTTGCGCTCGAGTCCCAGCGAGAGCGACTCGCGGTAGCCGGCGAACGCGGCCGGCACGGCCCGCAGCCGCTCGGCGATCGCGGCCCAGTCCTCGTCGGTCCGGTTGGGGGTGACGGTGAAGATCTCGCGGATCGAGTGCGGGGGCGTGGAGAGGTTGCCGACCGCCCGCAGGCCCTCGTCGGCCTCGTGCACGGCGAGTTCGGCCGTCAGCCGCTCCCGCAGCAGCCGGCCGCACCGGCGCTCGATGTCGCTGTCCGCGCCCGGCTGCCGCTCGGCCTCGTCGAGCCGCGCGAGGGTGTCCCGCTGAAGCCGCGCGAGCGCCTCCTGGCCCGCCGGCGAGGTGTCGGGCAGCTTGCTCGAACTCTCCTGCACACCCAGGTAGGTACCGGTGATCGGATCGAGGGCGATGAGCTCGTCGACGTAGGCGTCGGCGACCTGACGGGGCAGCTGGCTCTGAGTCTCAGACATGCGGTCCATCCTCATACGCGGACCTCGCGGGAGTCACCCCGATTCCGCTGAGGGCGTGGCGGGCGGAAGGAGCGGCCCGCACTCCCACTGCTGGAAGATCAGCCGGGTCTCCACCCGGGCCACCTCGCGCCGTGACGTGAACTCGTCCAGCACGAGCCGCTGGAGGTCCGTCATGTCCGCCACGGCCACGTGCACGAGATAGTCGTCGGGCCCGGTCAGATGGAAGACGGTCCGCGATTCCGGCAGCGCCCGGATCCGCTCCACGAACGGCCCCACCAGTTCCCGCCGGTGCGGTCTGACCTGCACCGACAGCAGCGCCTCCAGGCCCCGGCCCAGCTTCGCCGGATCCAGCCGCAGCTGATGCCCGAGGATGACGCCCGAGCGGCGCAGCCGGGTCACCCGGTCCAGACAGGTCGACGGGGCGACACCCACCTGGGCGGCGAGATCGCGGTAGGTGGTCCGGGCGTCGTTCTGCAACAGCCGCAGCAGATGCAGGTCCACCGGGTCCAGTACGACAGATTCGGCCATCGGCCGAACGTAGCACGGACTTCTTCCCGGAAACGCCGGTCGGTGTTCACCCTCGTCGTCATGGACTCAGCGCGCACCGCCACCGCCTCCCGTACGCCGCTCAGAGCACTGGCCACCGAGGCCGTCCACGCCGGCCGCGACGACCTCGCCCGGCAGGGGCTGCACGCCCCGCCCATCGACCTGTCGACGACCTACCCGTCCCATGACAGCCGCGGTGAGGCCGCCCGGATCGACGCCTTCGCCGCCACCGGCGCCGAGCCGGACGGCCCGCCGGTGTACGGACGCCTCGGCAACCCGACCGTCGCCCGCTTCGAGACCGCCCTGGCCCGTCTGGAGAACACCGAGGCCGCGGTCGCCTTCGCCAGCGGCATGGCCGCGCTCACGGCCGTCCTTCTCGTACGGGCCTCCCTGGGCCTGCGCCACGTCGTGGCCGTACGCCCCCTGTACGGCTGCAGCGACCATCTGCTGACCGCCGGACTCCTCGGCACGGAGGTCACCTGGACCGATCCCGCGGGGGTCGCCGACGCCCTGCGCCCCGACACCGGCCTGGTCCTGGTCGAGTCCCCGGCCAACCCCACCCTCGCCGAGATCGACCTGCGGGCCCTGGCCCACTCCTGCGGTTCGGTGCCCCTGCTCGCGGACAACACCTTCGCCACGCCGGTACTGCAACGGCCCGCGGAACAGGGCGCCCGGCTGGTGCTGCACAGCGCCACCAAGTACCTCGGCGGCCACGGGGACGTGATGGCGGGGGTGGTGGCCTGCGACGAGGAGTTCGCCGGGCGGCTGCGGCAGGTCCGCTTCGCCACCGGGGGCGTCCTGCACCCGCTGGCCGGCTACCTCCTGCTGCGCGGTCTGTCGACCCTCCCGGTCCGGGTCCGCGCCGCCTCCGCGACCGCCGCGGACCTCGCCCGTCGCCTCGCCGCCGACCCGCGGGTGACCCGGGTCCACTACCCGCGCATCGGCGGCGCGATGATCGCCTTCGAGGTCGACGGCGACCCGCACGAGGTGATCGACCGGGTCCGGCTGATCACCCCGGCGGTGAGCCTGGGCAGCGTGGACACCCTCATCCAGCACCCCGCGTCGATCAGCCACCGCATCGTGGACGCGGCGGACCGGCGGGGTGCCGGGGTGAGCGACCGGCTGCTGCGCCTGTCGGTGGGCCTGGAGGACGTCGAGGACCTGTGGGCGGATCTGGACACGGCCCTTCAGCCGACCCCGGTCGCTACCGCGCCTCGATCCGTGTGACTGCCGCAGCGCGCTCCGGCTCCGCCTGCGGGGCGAGGCGCGCTGTGATGACCAGGGTCCCCTCCTCGATCTGGTAGTCGAGGGGGAGACCCAGTCCCCGCATCGCGGCGACCATCCCGGTGTTGGACGACTGCGTCACGGCGTAGACGCTCTCGCACCCGGCCTCGGCGGCCATGGCGACCAGCCGCTCCAGCAGCTCGCCCCCGATGCCCCGCTGCTGCCACGCGTCCTCGACGAGCAGCGCCACCTCGGTCTCGTCGCCGTCCCAGAGCAGGTGCCCGAGTCCGACGATCCGGCCCGACGCGGTCTGCACGGCGAGCGTGCGCCCGAACCGGGGACTGAGCAGGTGGTTCAGATAGCGGTCGGCGTCCCCTACGGGCCCGTGGTACCGCATGCCCAGGGTCCGCGGCGAGCACCGCTCGTGCATCGCCACCGCCGCCGCCAGGTCCCCGGGGTCGGCCCGGCGCACGGTGATGTCGTGGCCCTCGGGCAGTGTCAGGACGTCCTGGCTGTGCGGCACCCGCGGGCCGAGCCGGGCGTCCAGCTCGACCAGGGCCCGGGCCCGGGCGAACTCCGTCGGCGTGAACGGCAGATACGGCCGCTCCACGGTGATCACTCCGCCCTCCGGGGCCCGCAACCGCATCACGGTGCCCTCCAGCGCTCCTTCCACCGGGACGCCCTGCGGCGCGCGGCCGCCTCCCACCGGAGCGGCGGGCAGGGACCGGATCGTGCACCGGCCCAGCAACTGCCGCAGTGCGAGGGGGAGTTCGGCCGCGTCCAGCGCGGTGCGGGTGGCGAGGCCGAGCACTCGGGTCGGGGCGTCCACGAGATCATGCGTGTCCGCGCGCTCGATCCAGGTGTCGGTGCCGCCGGCCCGCCCGACGGCCCCGGCGATCCCGGAGCCCTCCAGCGCGCCCGGGGCGCGCAGCAGGAACTCGTCGACCGTGCCCTCGGCCAGCGGGTGGGTCTGCAGGCTGAGGATGTCGATCCGCAGCCCGGCGAGGACCGTGCACAGGGCGGCCAGCGAGCCCGGTTCGTCCTTCACCGTGGTCCGCATCCGCCACAGCGTGCTCTCCGCCACCACGGGGTCCGGGGTTCCCGACGGCCCGGCCTGCTCCCCGTCGGGCAGCGGCCGGGCGCCGGTATCACCCGTCGGGGGCGCGTGACCGTGGCGCCGTGTCCACCGGGTGGAGAACACGGCCCTGAAGGCGGTGGCGAGTTTCGCAGGGGTCACATCAGACATGTTCGAAGTCATGCAGCCACTGTGGAGGAACGGTGTTGCGTGATCACGAACGTATTGTGACTGCACGGTAAAGCGTGGTCCGTGTGCTTTGTACCCTTTTCAATAGTTCACGGGTCGCGCACCGGGGGATGACGCCGGTACGCGACCCGCCGTAGAGCGTACGGGAGTTACTGGCCCACCCGGCCCGGCTGGAGCACCTGCGTGAACAGCACGGTGCCGTCCTGCTCGCGCAGCCGCACGGTCAGCTCGCCGCTGTGGCCGTCGATGTAGACCTCGCCGAAGAACTGGTAGCCGCCCGCGGGGGAGACGTTGGAGGCGGTCGGCGCCTTCACGAACACCCGCTCGGGCCCGAAGGTGCCGTCGAGCGCGCTGGCCGGGAAGGCGCCCGCGTTGAGGGGGCCCGACACGAACTCCCAGAACGGCTCGAAGTCGGAGAACGCGGCCCGCGACGGCTGGTAGTGCTGGGCCGAGGTGTGGTGGACGTCGGCGGTCAGCCACACCGTGCCGGTGATCCGCCGGTGCTTGATGTGGCGCAGCAGTTCGGCGATCTGGAGCTCACGGCCGAGCGGGGCGCCCGGATCGCCCTGCGCGACCGCCTCGATGTTCGCCCGGCCCTCCGTGGCGTCGGGCACGACCAGGCCGAGCGGCATGTCGGAGGCGATCACCTTCCACACCGCGCGCGAGCGCGACAGCTCCCGCTTGAGCCACTCCAACTGCTCCCGGCCGAGGATGCCCTGCGGGTCCACGGTCTGGTCGTCGGGCGAGTTGGCGTTGCGGTAGGTGCGCATGTCCAGCACGAACACGTCGAGCAGCGGGCCCTGCCGCAGCACCCGGTACACCCGGCCGTCCCGCCTGCCGGGCTGGAGCGTGGAGATCGGGAAGTACTCGCTGAACGCGCGCCGCGCCCGGCCCGCGAGCACGTCGACGCTCTTCTCGGTGTAGCGGGAGTCGGAGTCCAGGATGGTCTGACCCGGGTACCAGTTGTTGCGGACCTCGTGGTCGTCCCACTGGATGACCGACGGGACCTGGGCGTTGAAGGCCCGGAGGTTGTGGTCGAGCAGGTTGTAGCGGAAGTTGCCGCGGAACTCGGCCAGGGTCTCGGCGACCTTGGACTTCTCCTCGGTGGTGATGTTCCGCCAGGTGCTGCCGTCCGGGAGGGCGGCGGTGGCCGCGATCGGTCCGTCGGCGTAGATGTTGTCGCCGCTGCACAGGAAGAAGTCCGGGTCCAGAGCGGCCATCGCCCGGTAGATCGTGTAGCCGCCGAAGTCGGGGTTGATGCCCCAGCCCTGTCCGGCGAGGTCCCCGGACCACAGGAACCGCACCCCGTCGCGGCGCTTGGGGGACACCGTGCGGAAGGTGCCGGTGACCGGCTCGCCGGTGCGGCGCGGGTCGTCCGGGTCGGCCAGCAGCACCCGGTAGTGGATCTGCTCGCCCGACGGCAGCCCGCGCAGCCGGGTCGTCCCCGTGAAGTCGGTGTCCGCGCCGAGCAGCGGGCCGTGCCATCTGCGCGGGTTGCGGAACGACTCGGTCGCGGACGTCTCCACGACCATCCGGGCCGGACGGTCCGAACGCACCCACACCAGGCCCGAGTCGGAGGTCACGTCTCCCGTCTGCACCCCACAGCCCGCCCCTGGGCGCCCGGAGAGGGCGAAGGCCGGCGCGGCCGCGGAGACCGTCGGGAGGGTGAGGGCGGCCGAGGCGGCCAGGGAGCCGCGCAGCACGCTGCGGCGGCCGGGGAGCGGACGGTGTGACATGGATGCGCCTCCAGGGACGGGATCCGGCCAGTGTGCGATGCCAGAACTACTGGGGCGTCGCGGCGCACACGCAAACCGCAGGTGAACAACCGGCCGCCGGAACAAGGGAACCCGTGTGTGAAACGGCGTGGCTCAGTGACGGGCGGCCTCGGCCATCAGCCGTACGCCGTCCCGGATCCGCGTCGGGGACAGGTGCGCGTAGCCCAGGACCAGCCGCACACCCCCCTCGTCGTCCGGCTCGCCGCGCGCGTGGGCGTAGCCCGTCAGCGGGCGGACGCTCACGCCTGCCGCGCCGAGGCGCGCGAGGAGCTCGTCCTGGGGGCCGTACCGGTACGGCAGCGCGGCGATGACGTGCAGTCCGGCGGCGATCCCCGACACCTGTGTGCCCGGCAGGTGCTCGTCCAGGGCGGAGACCAGCGCGTCGCGCCGCTCCCGGTAGGCGCGCTGGCAGCGGCGCAGTTGACGGTCGTAGTCGCCGCGCTCCAGGAACCGGGCGAACAGCGCCTGGTCGATCGTGGGATGGCCGAGGTCCATGGTCCGCTTGCGCTCGACGACCTCGTCGGCCAGCGACTGCGGCACGAGCAGCCAGCCGAGCCGCAGTCCGGGCGCGAGGGACTTGCTGACCGATCCCGTGTAGGCGACGCGGTCCGGGTCGAGCCCCTGGAGCGCACCCACGGGAGCCCGGTCGTAGCGGAAGTCGCCGTCGTAGTCGTCCTCCAGGACGAAGCCGTCCACGGAGCGCGCCCAGTCGAGCAGTTCCGCGCGCCGCCGCGCCGAGTAGGCGATCCCGGTGGGGAACTGGTGGGACGGCGTGGTGACCGCGGCCCGCACGCCCGCGTCGCGCAGGGAGCCGACGGAGATCCCCTCCTCGTCCAGCGGTACGGGAACGGTGGTGACGCCCGCCGCCGTGTACAGGGCGTCGTGCTGCGGGCTCCCGGGGTCCTCCACGCCGACCGTCGGCAATCCGCGCGCGTGGAGCGCGAATCCGAGCAGCGACGTCGCCTGCGCCACGCCGGAGACGACCACGATCCGCTCCGGATCGGCGACCACGCCCCGGCGGCGCGTCAGCAGCTCGGCCAGGGCGGCACGCAGCCGGGGCAGCCCGCGCGGGTCGGGATAGCCGAGGTCCTGGTGCGCCAGCTCGGCCAGTACGCCCCGGTGGGCGGTGGTCCAGGCCGTGCGGGGGAACAGCGACAGGTCGGGCGTCCCCGCGACGAAGTCCGCGCGGCTGCCCGCAGCGCGCGGGGACAGGTCACGCGCGCGTGGCCGGGTGGTTCGCACGGCACCGCCGACCCAGGTGCCGGCCCCCCGGCCGCTGCGCAGATAGCCCTCCGCCGTCAGCTGCTCGTACGCCTCGGTGACCAGCCCGCGCGACACACCGAGGTCGGCGGCCAGGTCCCGGCTCGACGGCAGCCGCGTCCCGGACGCGAGCCGCCCGGACCGGACCGCCTCGCGCAGGGCCGCCTGCAGGGAGCGGCCACGCGTGCGTGCGGGGGCGGAGACGGCGGGCAGGAGCAGCTCCCAGGCGGCCGATCCGACGGGCCCGCCGTCCGGCCGCTGAGGATTGGTCCCCGATGACGTCATGGCACTGGACCTTAAACCGGACCGCACCCGTTCCTAGCGTCGTTCCCATGAACGCCACCACCACGCGCGGCTCCCTCCTGGCCGCACTCGCCTGCGTCCTCGTCGGGGCGTCCTTCACCGCCAACAGCCTCCTCGGCGACTACCCGTACGCGGGCGGCCAGTTCCTGCGCTACGGCCTCGCCACGCTGCTGCTGGCCCCTCTGGCGGCCAGGGGGGCCACGGCACGGCTGCGTGCGCTGCGGCCCCGCCACTGGGTCCGTCTCGGGCTGCTCGCCGCCGTCGGCATGGTCGGCTTCAACCTCGCCGTCATCGCCGCCGAACGCACCGCGGAACCGGCCGTCCCCGGCGTGTTCGTGGGCTGTGCCCCCGTGCTGGTGGCCGTCCTCGTCCCGCTGCTGGAGGGGCGGCGGCCCCGGAGCCGGGTCCTGCGGGGCGCGCTGCTCGTGGCCCTCGGCGCCTTCGCCGTGCAGGGCTGGGGCCGTACGGACGGGACGGGGATCGCCTTCTCGGTGTGCGCGCTGGCCGGTGAGGTCGGCTTCGCGGTGCTCGCCGTACCGGTGCTGCGCCCCCTGGGGCCTCGGCTGCTGTCCGCCGCCGTCTGCGCGGTCGCCGCCGTCGAGGCCGCCGTGGCCGGGGTGCTCCTGGACGGCACCGCGTGGCTGCGCCGGCCCGACACCGCCGAGGCCGCCGCGCTGCTGTGGCAGGCGGCGGTCGTCACCGTCGTCGGCTTCGTGTGCTGGTACATGGGCATGCAGCGGATCGGCGCGGAGCGCGCCACGCTGTTCTCCGGCCTCATCCCGGTCGCGGCCGCCTGCACCGCGCCCCTGGTCGGCACCGGCTCCTACGGCGCCGCCCAGGCCGTCGGCAGCGCCCTGGTCGGCGCCGGAGTCGCCCTGGGGTCCGGGGCGCTGCGCCGTGGACGGAAGGGCTCAGCGGCTGCCGTCGAGGATGACCCGCGCGACCAGGGCGGGGTCGTCGTTCATCGGGCAGTGGCCGCAGCCGGGCAGCCGCACGAGCCGGGCCCGGGGAATGATCTGCTTGGCCCGCACGCCCTGCCGGCGCACGAGCAGCATGTCCCTGGTGCCCCAGGCGACCGTGACCGGCAGTCCCGGGACGTCGTCGGCGAACCGGACGGCGGTACCGGCCCGGAGCGTCTCGTCGAATCCCGTGGCCCGCGCCAGGGCCAGCGTCTCGGCGACCACGGCCTCGGGTGAACGGCGGCCGGGGCGGGCGTAGATGGTGCTCGTGAGCATGGTGCGGCCGGCCGCGCTGCGCGACAGCTGC
Source organism: Streptomyces sp. SAI-135 (assembly GCF_029893805.1). NCBI lineage: Bacteria > Bacillati > Actinomycetota > Actinomycetes > Kitasatosporales > Streptomycetaceae > Streptomyces > Streptomyces sp. SAI-135. The sequence continues at coordinate 1,615,430 of NZ_JARXYP010000002.1, read as the reverse complement.
TCGACCAGCGGCAGCGGCAGCCGCCGGGAGATGTGCCGCATCGCGAGCAGGACCCCGAACGCGTAGCGCCGCTCGGCCTGCGACCAGAAGCCGGCGGGAGACAGCGCGGTGACGGACCGTACGAGCTGCTCGCGGCCGAGTTCCAGGGCCAGCAGCCCGCCGAGGGAGTTGCCCGCCACATGCGGACGGTCCAGCTCCAGCGCCTCGCAGAAGGCCCCGAACACGGAGGTCGTGGTGGCCAGGTCGTACGAGAGCCCCGCGGGCAGCCCCGGCGAGGCGCCGAATCCCGGCAGGTCCACGGCGATCACGTCGCGCTCGGTCGCCAGGATGTCCACCACCGGGTCCCAGGCCTGCCGGTGGTGCCCTATGCCGTGCAGCAGGAGCAACGGCTCACCGCGCCCCACGCGCGTGTAGGAGACGGTCACGGGCTGCGGTCCCTCGGGGGAGGGGACCTTGAAGGAGACGGTGGCGGACATGAGGGCTCCTTGACGGCGGCTCACGGGCTGAGGCGGTGGCGCACGGCGGACGCGCTGTAGACAGCTTGTCAGCAATTGCTACTGACGGGTAGACCCTTCCGGCCGGCAGGGCTCGCCGCACGTCCATATCGCCTGGACACCAACCGGCGACTGCGTTGGGATGACGTCGTGGCCACTGACACTGAGACCGATGTCTTCGAAGAACACCGTCCCGTCCTGATGGGCGTCGCCTACCGGATGCTCGGGCGCGTCACCGACGCCGAGGACGTGGTGCAGGAAGCGTGGCTGCGCTGGTCGGCGGCCGACCGCAGCGAGGTGCGCGAACCGCGCGCCTATCTGGTCCGCGTCACGACGCGGCTGGCGATCGACCGGCTGCGCCAGGTCAAGGCGCGCGGCGAGACGTACGTCGGCCCCTGGCTGCCCGAGCCGTACGAGACCCACTTCGGCGACACCGTCCCCGACACCGCCGAACAGGCCGTCCTCGCCGACTCGGTCTCCCTCGCGGTCCTGGTCGTCATGGAGTCGCTGTCCCCCCTGGAGCGGGCCGTGTTCGTCCTCAGGGAGGCCTTCGGCTACCCCTACGCCGACATCGCCGCCATGCTCGACCGCACCGAACCCGCCGTACGGCAGCTCGCGGGGCGGGCCCGCCGGCACGTCGACGAACGCCGGCCCCGCTACGACGTCGACCCGGTCCTGCGCCGTGATCTGACGGAGCGTTTCCTCTCCGCGGCCGGCGGCGGCGACCTGGAGGCGCTGATGTCGCTGCTCGCCCCGGACGTCCGCCTCGTCGGGGACAGCGGCGGCAAGACCAAGGCGCCGCTGCGGGTCCTGGAGTCGGCCGACCACGTGGGCCGCTTCATCGTCGGCGTCGCCGGAAGGGGCGTCCCGGACCTCACCTGGCGCTTCCTGGAGCTCAACGGCGGGCCCGCGGTGCTCGTCCTGACGGGCGGAAAACCCGACTCCGTCTTCCAGATGGACGTCCTGGACGGCCGCATCCAGTCCGTCTACATCATTCGCAACCCCGACAAGCTGCGCGCCCTGTCCGCCGCCTGAATGCCTCATTAACGCTGCGTGGCAACGCGCCCGCACGCCCCGCAGGGGATCGAGGATTGGTCTTGACCAAGGGTGGGGGCCGCCCTATGGTCGCAGAGAAGTGCAACAACCTTTAATAAACAAGGGCGCTAAAACGCCCCCGGACCATGGCGATTGCGGAGGACAGGGTGGGGACCACGCAGCTCGAATCGGTACCGGAACCGAAGTACTGGCATCTCAGGACCGTGCTCAGTGAGGCACTGGACTCCGAATTCTCCGTGGGCGAGATCCTGCCCAACGAGCGCGATCTCGCCGCCCGTTTCGGTGTCGCCCGCGCCACGCTCCGTCAGGCCCTGGAGCAGCTGGAACTGGAAGGCCGGCTGCAGCGCCGCCGCGGTGTCGGGACGACCGTCGCCCCGCCGCGCGTGGGTGTGGCCGTCGGCACCGAGCAGCACGCCTGGCCGGGGGCGGCCGGGGACGACTGGCAGTCCGTCGACTGCGCGGCCGCGGTGCCTCCGGCGGCCGTCGCGGACGCGCTCGGCACCGACCGGGAGCAGCCGGTGCACATCGTGCGCCGCTCGCGGGTGACCCACGGTCAGCCCGTCGCCGCCGAACTGCTGTACGTCCCCGAGGCGTCGGTGCCCGAGCTGTCCGCCATAGACGCCCCGTCCGGGGCGGCACGCGCGCGTGCGGTGCTCCGCGAACTGCAGCGCCTGGAACTGGAGAGCCGGGAGAACGCCGTCGAACTCGGCTCGGCCCGCGCCGACGACGCGAAGGAACTGGACCGCCTGCCCGGCGCCCCCGTGCTCATCGTCACCACCCGCTACCTGGCCGGGGGCCGCACCGCCGCCGTCTCGGTGGCCACCTACCGTGCGGACACCTGCCGGTTGACCTTCGGGGACTCCGGCGCGGTGGAGATCCACGAGAGCCCCGAACGCCGGGCCTCCTGAGCGGTACGGCGGTGCCCCGGACCTTCGTCCGGGGCACCGCCGTACGCCGTCGGACCACTCACCGCCGGGCGGTGACCGTGCCCTCCACCGCGAACAACTGCTCCTCCACGTGGTCGAGGGCCAGTCGCAGCGCGCCCGTCGCCACGGCCGCCTCCCCGAGGAGCGACAGGGCGACCTTGGGCGGGCGCAGACAGTAGCGGGCCAACTCCCGCCGCAGCGGCTCCAGTACGCCGTCCAGACCGGCCGCCCAGCCGCCCACCACCACGAGTTCCGGGTCGAGGGCCAGGACGAGCGCCGCCACGTCGTGCACCAGCCGCTGGATGAAGCGTTCCACGGCCGCCCGCGCCCGCTGGTCGCCCTCGCGCGCCTGCGCGAAGACCTCGGCGACGGCCTGCTCGTCGAGCGGGTGCAGGGGCTCGTCGGTGGTGGACAGCAGGGTCTCCGGGGTGACCTCGCGGCCCAGCAGGTGCAGCGCGCCGATCTCCCCGGCCGCCCCGCCGTACCCGCGGTGCAGCCGCCCGCCGATCAGCGACCCCGCCCCCGGGCTCAGTCCGGCCAGCACGAACACCACGTCGTCGGACTCGGTGGCGGAGCCCTTCCAGTGCTCGGCGACCGCGGCCGCGTTGGCGTCGTTCTCGACCAGCACCGGGCACTTGAAGGAACGGCTGAGCCGCTCACCGAGCCGCAGCCCGGTCCACTCCGGCAGCGCCGCGCACAGCCGTATGGTGCCGTCCGCCTCCACGATGCCCGGCGAGGCGACCCCGACGGCCCACAGGGAGTCGCGGGCGACCCCGGCCCGGCGCAGCAGTTCGGCGACCGCGGTGCGCAGCCGCTCCAGGCGTTCGTCGGCGCCGGCCGTCTCGGTGACGTCCTTGGCCACCGCGCCGAGCACCTTGCCGTCCAGGTCGGACAGCAGCGCGGCGACCCGGTGCGGCCCGATGTCCAGGCCCAGCAGATGTCCGGCCTCGGCGCGGAACCGGAACCGCCGGGCCGGGCGTCCCTGCCGTCGGGCGACGCTCTCGTCGGCCGCCTTCTCGACCACCAGGCCGCCCTCGATGAGCCCCTCGACGACCCCCTCGACCGTCGGCCGGGACAGGCCCGTCACCCGGGTGATCTCGGTCAGCGTCGCGCAGTCCGTGGCACGCAGCGCGTGCAGCACCACCGCGGAATTGATCCTTCGCAGGAGCGAGGGATCCCCGCCGGTCAGTCGCCCCAACGTCCGTCCTCCCAGCTCGCGCGCGTGTTGGGCGGATCGTACTCGGCGCGACGCCCCGCGGGCAGTCCGGGTTGGCACAGCGGTGCCCGCGCCCCGCCGGAAGGCCCGGTTCACCCCGGTGCCACGAACCCCGACTCGTACGCAGCGATCACCGCCTGGGTGCGATCACGCGCCCCCAGCTTCGCCAGCACGGCGCTGACGTGCGACTTCACGGTCTCGGTGCCGACGACCAAGCGGGCGGCGATCTCCGCGTTGGACAGACCGCGCGCCATCAGCCGCAGCACCTCGGCCTCCCGCTCGGTCAGCTGGGCCCGCTCCATCGCGGCCCGGGCCGCCCGGTTGCCGCCCTCGTCGCCGTACCGGGCGGCCAGCTGCCGCACCGAGGCGGGGAACAGCAGCGACTCGCCCTCGGCGACCAGCCGCACCGCGTGCACGATCTCGGCCGGCCGGGCCCGCTTCAGCAGGAACCCGTCGGCTCCGGCGCGCAGCGCCTCGTACACGTACTCGTCGTTCTCGAAGGTCGTCACCACGACGATCTTCGGCGGCTCCTCGACCGTCCGCAGCACCGCGCGGGTGGCCTCGATGCCGTCCATCAGGGGCATCCGTACGTCCATGGCGACCACGTCGGGCCGCAGTTGCCGCACGAGCGGGATGACCGCCGCCCCGTCGGCCGCCTCGCCGACGACCTCGATGTCGGGCTGCGCCTCCAGGACCGCCCGCAGACCGGCACGTACGAGGGGTTCGTCGTCGACGAGGAGAACGGTGACGGGCATCCCGTCAGCGTAGATCAGCGCAGCGGCAGCTCGGCATGCACCTGCCAGTCGCCCCGGTCGGGTCCGGTGTGCGCGCGGCCGCCGAGCAGGGCCGCCCGTTCGCGTATGCCGCGCAGTCCGCTGCCCCGCCCGGGGCCGGGTATGTCGGCCGCCAGCGGATTGCGGACCTCCAGCGCGAGGGCCTTGCCCGTGACCTCGACGCGGACCCGGACCGGGACCGCCCCCGCGTGCCGCAGCACATTGGTCAGCGCCTCCTGGAGGATCCGGTAGCCCTCGCGGGAGACCGGCCCGGGCACGGTGTCCACCGGCCCGGTCAGCTCGGCGTCCACCTTCGCGCCGGACGCGCGCGCCGACTCCAGCAGCCGGTCGGCGTCCGTCAGCGTCGGCCTGCCGCTCACCGGCCGCTCCGACTCGCGCAGGACGCCTAGGACACGCTCCAGGTCCTCCAGGGCGGCCCGGCCGGTCTCCTCGATGGCGTCGAGGGCACGGTCGGTGAACGCCGGGTCTCCGGCCGCGCGGGCGGCACCCGCCTGGACGACGGCGACGGTCAGGGCGTGCCCGATGGAGTCGTGCAGCTCACGCGCGATACGGGTGCGCTCCAGGAGCTGCTCGGTGCGCTCCTCCAGGGCGGCCAGACGCTCGGCGGGAGAGGGGCCGAGCAGCCGGAGCGCGAGCGCGGTGATCAGCCGGCCCGAGACCACCACCGTCGCCGCCAGCGCGGCGAGCGGCAGGGGCACGAGCAGGACGTGCCACCAGCGGTGGCCGTCGAGGAGGATCAGCACACCCTCCTCGACGTCCTGGCCGAAGGCCGACGCCACCAGGTCCACCGAGCCGATGAGCAGGTGCACGCTGAGCGTCGCCGTCACGATGCCGAGCAGCAGCCGCGCCTCCAGCCAGACGACCAGCCGCCCCCGGTCGCTCCAGGACTCCGACGGCGCGACGACGATGTCGATGCTCTCGCTGTTGTGCCGGTGTCCGGTCAGCAGGAGCCGCGCCTGGAGCCCCTCCACGGTGCGCATCGCGGGCACCAGCCCGGCGGGCGCGAGCGTCACGGCCGCCACCAGCCAGGTCCACCACGCCTCCTCGACGAACATCCACATGGCCGGCCACACGACGGCGACGAACAGATGCAGCCATCGTGTGTACGTCACCGCCCGGGCGAACGGGCGCAGCAAGCGGACCATTTCGCCATCGTGCCAGCCGCCACCGACAACGGACCTCCCCCGCACGGGGGAGCCGATCTCCACGCGCGGGGGAGGCCCCGCCCCCGTGGCACCGGCCAGGCTGCTGCCATGACCAGCATCGAAGTCCAAGCCCTCAGCAAGGAGTTCGGCACCCGACGCGCCGTGGACGACGTCACCTTCCGTGTCCTGCCCGGCCGCGTCACCGGATTCCTCGGCCCCAACGGCGCCGGAAAGTCCACCACCATGCGGCTCGTCCTCGGCCTGGACCGGCCGACCTCCGGGACGGCCACGATCGGCGGCCGTGCCTACGCCACCCTCGACGAACCCCTGCGGCACGTGGGCGCCCTGCTCGACGCGCAGGCCGCGCACGGCTCCCGGACCGGCCGCGACCACCTGCGCACCCTGGCGGCGAGCAACCGCCTCCCCGACCGCCGGGTCGACGAGGTGCTGGAGCGGACGGGACTGGCCGCGGTCGCCCGGCGGCGGGTGCGGACCTACTCCCTGGGCATGCGGCAGCGGCTCGGCATCGCCGCCGCCCTGCTCGGCGACCCCGGCGTGATCATGCTCGACGAGCCCTCGAACGGCCTCGACCCCGAAGGCATCATCTGGATCCGCGAGCTGCTGCGCCGACTGGCCGCCGAGGGCCGCACCGTCCTGGTCTCCAGCCACCTCATGAACGAGACCGCGTCCTTCGCCGACCACCTCGTCGTCCTGGGGCGGGGGCGCCTGCTCGCCGACACTCCGATGCGCGAGTTCATCCACGCGCGCGTGCGGCCCCGCGTCCGCATCCGCACGAGCGACCCGACCGCGCTCAGGAACGCCCTCGCCCGGCACGGCCATGACGCCGTGGAGCACGAGGACGGGCACTGGAGCGTGCAGCACGCACGCGTGGACGAGATCGGCGTCCTGGCCTCCACGGCGGGTGTCCCCCTTCTCGAACTGACCGCGGAGGAGGCCACCTTGGAGCAGGCCTATCTCGACCTCACGTCCGCCGAGACCGAGTTCACCGCACAGCACCAGGAGGCCTGACATGCCCTTCGCCGCCGTCCTCCACTCCGAGTGGCTGAAGATCCGTACCCTGCGCTCCCTTCTCGGCGCCCTGCTCGCCCTGTTCGCCGCGACCACCGCCTTCTCCGCGCTCGCCGGGGTGTCCGAGACCTCGGACCCCGAGTTCGATCCGCTGTTCATGGCGCTGTCCGGGGTCGCCCCGGGCCAGATCGCCGCCCTGTCCTTCGGTGCCATGGCGGTGTCGTCGGAGTTCCACGGGGGCGGGCTCCGGCTGTCGCTGGCCGTGGTGCCGCGGCGCGGACGGTGGTTCGCGGCGAAGGCGACGGCCGTCGCCGTCCCCACGCTCGTGGTCGGCACGGTGACCGCCCTCGCCTCCCTCCTCGTGGCCCGTGCCGGGCTCGGCGGGGCGGCGAGCGGCCTGAGCACCGGTGAACAAGTGCGCGGTGTCGTCGGCTGCGGGATCTACCTGACCCTGATGGCGTTGCTGGCGGCCGGTCTCGCGGCAGTGCTGCGCAGCGGGGTGGCGGCGCTCTCGCTCCTGATCCCGTTCGTCCTGGTCGTGTCCTTCGTGATCGGCGACGTGGCGGGTGGGGCCACCGACTTCATGCCGGACCGGGCGGGACAGATCGTCCTGTACGAGACGCACGACGGACCCCTGGGACCGTGGACGGGCCTCGCGGTGACCGCCGCCTGGGCGGCCGCCGCGCTGGCAGCAGGGGCCTGGAGCGTGTGCCGCCGGGACGCCTGAGCGCCGAGTCCCCTGACGCCCCGCCAAATGTCAGTGGCGGCCGGTTTACTGGATCACATGGACAGTGCGAAGTATCTCGCCGCGATCGACTCGCTGTGCGCCCGCGACCTGAGCGCGGTGGACGGCGAGTCGGGCGCCTACCGTTCGGGGCCCGGATACCGCATCGAGTCATTAGAGGTCAGCCACGGGATCCGGGACGGCGACGCGGCCCCGCGCATGGCGGTCGTGGGGGACTTCTACGCCCTCAAGAGCCGTATAGGCCAGGAGTTGGACGACCGCTGGGGCAGACAGCAGCGGCCGTGGGGCATGGGCACGCTCAAGCTGCGCCTCGACCGGGGCGAGGAGATACCCGAGCCCTGGTTCACGACGAGCATCGTGACGGACGACCTCGACCTGTGGCAGCCGCCCGGCTCGGACCGCTGGATCGCCCTCGGGGTGGGCTACCGCGACGAGGCCGACGAGGTCCATGTGCTCGCCGTGGCCTCGGACATCGACCCGGTGTGACCCGCTAGCCCTGCTCCGCCGCCACCCGCAGCCGGGCGAACTCCTCCGCCATCGTCGCCGCCGTCCAGTGCGCATTGAGCCCGCTCGGATTGGGCAGCACCCACACCCGCGAGTCCCCGATCGTCCGCTCCTGCGGCCCGACCTTCGCCTTCCTGTCGTCGAAGGCGGCCCGGTAGGCGGTGACCCCCACCACGGCCAGCCAGCGGGGCCCGAGCCGCGTCACCTTCTCCGCCAGCAGCCGGCCGCCCTCGCGGTACTCCTCGGCGCTCAGCTCGTCCGCCCGCGCCGACGCCCGGGCCACGACATTGGTGATCCCGAGCCCGTAGGACAGCAACTCCTGCTGCTCCGACGGCCTCAGCAGCCTCGGGGTGAAGCCGGACAGGTGCAGCACCGGCCAGAACCGGTTGCCGGGGCGGGCGAAGTGATGGCCCGTCGCGGCCGTCATCAGACCGGGGTTGATGCCGCAGAACAGCACACGGAGACCGTCCGCGACCACGTCCGGCACCAGCCGGTCGCGGGCGGCCTCCAGCTCCTCCGGGGTGAAGCGCGTCATCGTCAGGAGCGTGTCAGAGGATCGCCCCGGGCGTGTAGCCCGCGGCCGCCGGGTGCTGCTTGACGATCTCCTCGATCCGGCCCACGACCGCGGTGACCTGGTCGGCGGCGGCGCCCGTGAAGGACAGCTTGTCCGCCATCAGCGCGTCCAGCTGGGCCCGGTCGAGCGGGATGCGGTCGTCGGCGGCCAGCTTGTCGAGGAGTTCGTTGCGCTCGGCACCCTGCTCGCGCATCGCCAGGGCGGAGGCGACGGCGTTCTCCTTGATCGCCTCGTGCGCGACCTCACGGCCGACACCCGCGCGGACCGCGCCCATCAGCACCTTGGTGGTGGCGAGGAAGGGCAGGTAGCGGTCCAGCTCGCGGGCGACGACGGCCGGGAAGGCACCGAACTCGTCGAGCACGGTGAGGAAGGTCTCCAGGAGGCCGTCGAGCGCGAAGAACGCGTCCGGCAGCGCGACCCGGCGCACCACCGAGCAGGAGACGTCGCCCTCGTTCCACTGGTCGCCCGCCAGCTCGCCGGTCATCGAGGCGTAGCCGCGCAGGATCACCATCAGGCCGTTGACGCGCTCGCAGGAGCGGGTGTTCATCTTGTGCGGCATCGCCGAGGAGCCGACCTGGCCCGGCTTGAAGCCCTCGGTCACCAGCTCGTGCCCGGCCATCAGGCGGATCGTCTTCGCCAGCGAGGAGGGGGCCGCCGCCAGCTGCACCAGCGCGGTGACGACCTCGTAGTCCAGGGAGCGCGGGTAGACCTGGCCGACCGAGGTGAACGCCTGCGAGAAGCCCAGGTGGCCGGCGATGCGCTGCTCCAGCTCCGCCAGCTTCGACGCGTCCCCGCCCAGCAGGTCCAGCATGTCCTGTGCGGTGCCCACCGGGCCCTTGATGCCGCGCAGCGGGTAGCGGGCGAGGAGCTCCTCGACCCGGCCGTACGCCACGAGCAGCTCGTCCGCGGCGGTCGCGAAACGCTTGCCGAGGGTGGTGGCCTGCGCGGCCACGTTGTGCGAGCGGCCGGCCATGACCAGCTCGCCGTACTCGCCGGCCAGCTTTCCGAGGCGGGCCAGGACGGCCACGCTGCGGTCGCGGATCAGTTCCAGGGAGAGCCGGATCTGGAGCTGCTCGACGTTCTCCGTGAGGTCCCGGGAGGTCATGCCCTTGTGGACCTGCTCGTGCCCGGCGAGGTCGTTGAACTCCTCGATCCGCGCCTTCACGTCGTGCCGCGTGACCTTCTCACGCTCGGCGATGGAGGCCAGGTCTACGGTGTCCAGGACGCGCTCGTAGTCGGCGAGGGCCTGCTCCGGCACCTCGATCCCGAGGTCCTTCTGGGCCCGCAGCACGGCGAGCCAGAGCTGACGCTCGAGCTTCACCTTCTGCTCGGGCGACCAGAGCGTGGCGAGCTCGGCGGAGGCGTAGCGTCCGGCGAGGACGTTGGGGATGCGGGGCTTGGCGGGAGCGGAAGTCACGTGTACGGATTCTACTGGCGATTCGTGCAGGCCAGCGCCGGGGTGCCGTTCGTCGGAACCTACGAGAGCTCCTCCGCGAGCTCCGCCAGGACCTCGGCGTGGCACGGTTCGGGCGCACACCAGCAGGCCAGGGCCTTGCCGCGCAGGCCCGGCAGCAGGGCGAGCAGATCCGGCCGCCCCAGCAGATGCGTCCGGTACTTCGCCATCACCTCGGCCCGGGTGCCGTCCCGGCGGCGCGTGGGGGTGTCGTAGGCGAAGGGGTTGTACAGCGGGTGCTTCGACAGGTCCCAGCCGCCCAGGGTCCAGCGGCGGCCGACGTAGACGAGGTCGGCGGGCGCGTGTTCGAGGCGGGGGCCGTACTCGTGGATACGGCCCCTGACGTTGACCACGCGCGTGTGCACGGCAGTTCTCAGTGCTCGTACGGCAGCAGGTCGGGTCGCTTCGGCGGCAGGCCGTCGCCGGAGGAGCGGCCCGTCAGGCGTCGGCCGATCCAGGGCAGCAGATGCTGCCGGGTGAAACGGACGTCGGCGATCCGGCGGGCGAGCCACGGCGGCGGCACGGTGGCCGGCAGCGGCGTTCGCCACTCCGTGTCCTCGGGGTCGTAGCCGAGGGCCTGCCACACGGCCTCGCAGACCCGGCGGTGGCCGTCGGCCGTCAGGTGCAGCCGGTCCACGTCCCACATCCGCTGGTCGGACAGCGAGGCCGCGCCGTACAGGTCGACGACCACAGCACCGTGCCGTCCCGCGAGTTGGTCGATGACCGTGAACAGCTCCTCCATGCGGGGCCGGAACCGGGCCTGGACCGGGCCCTGGCGGCCGGGGCTGTGCATCAGCACCAACTGCTTGCAGGACGGGGCCAGCCGCTCCACGGCCTCCGTCAGCAGATCCCGCACCCGGACCATGTCGCACTTGGGCCGCAGGGTGTCGTTGAGCCCGCCCACCAGCGTGATCACGTCCGCCTGCATCGCCGCGGCCACGTCGACCTGCTCGTCGAGGATCTGCTGGATCAGCTTGCCGCGCACCGCGAGGTTGGCGTACCGGAAGCCGGGGGTCACGGCGGCCATCCGGCCGGCGAGGAGGTCGGCCCAGCCGCGGTACGTGCCGTCCGGCAGCAGGTCCGACATGCCCTCGGTGAAGGAGTCGCCGACCGCGACCAGGCTGGAGTAAGTGGGGTTCGTCTGCATGGCGGAAGAAATGGTAACCCGCTCACATACTTACCGGTCGGTGGGTTCGGGCGCCCTCACACCTGCCGTCCGAACAGCTCCCGCAGCACGTCCTCCATGGTCACCAGCCCCGCGAGGCGCCCGTCCGTGCCGAGCACCGCGGCCAGGTGCGTCCGGCTGCGCCGCATCGCCGTCAGCACGTCGTCGAGCGGTGTGCTCTCCCGGATCCGAGCGATCGGCCGCATGTCGCGCACCGGGAACGGCAGATCCCGCGGTGAGGCGTCCAGCGCGTCCTTGATGTGCAGGTAGCCGACGATCCGGCGCCCCTCGTCCACCACCGGGAACCGGGAGAACCCCGTCTCGTTCGACAGTGCCTCCAACTGCTCCGGCGTGACGCCCACGCGCGCGTAGACGACCCCCTCCAGCGGCAGCACCACGTCCCGCACCGGTCGCCGCCCCAGCTCCAGCGCGTCGTGCAGCCGCTCCCGCGCGCGTTCGTCGATCAGTCCCGCCTCGCCGGAGTCCCGCACGATCCGCGCCAGCTCGGCGTCCGAGAAGGTGGCCGTGACCTCGTCCTTGGTCTCCACGCGCAGCAGTTTCAGCAGGGCGTTCGCGAAGGCGTTGACCGCGAAGATCACCGGGCGCAGCCCGCGCGCCAGGGTGACCAGCGGCGGGCCCAGCAGCAGCGCGCTGCGCACCGGCTCCGCGAGCGCGATGTTCTTCGGGACCATTTCACCCAGCAGCATGTGCAGATAGGTCGCCAGGGTCAGCGCGATCACGAACGACACCGCGTGCCCGGCGCCCTTCGGGACGCCCACCGCGTGGAACACCGGCTCCAGCAGGTGCGCGATGGCGGGCTCCGCGACCACACCCAGGATCAGCGTGCACAGCGTGATCCCGAGCTGCGCGGCGGCCATCAGCGCGGAGACGTGCTCCAGCCCCCACAGCACGCTCTTCGCCCGCCGGTCGCCCTGTTCGGCGTACGGCTCGATCTGACTGCGCCGCACGGAGATCAGCGCGAACTCGGCCCCGACGAAGAAGGCGTTCACGACGAGCGTCGCGAGACCGATCAACAACTGGACAACGGTCATCGCGGGGTCCTCCGTGCGCGGGCCGGCCGGCCGACGGGCCTCGTGCGAGGTTCCCTGCGGAGCGGCCGGGCGTCGGATCGGGTTCGGGTCTGCCGGCACGCCGGCCGGACCGCAGCCGTCGCGGAGTCCACACCCTGGGCCGCGTGGACAGCCGCGGTCGTCTCCCGCGACGACGGGGCGGCGGTGACCGCGAGGGGTTGCTGCGTGCCGCTGTGTGGCCGGGGTTGGTCGTGGGGCGGCCGGTCGGTGGATCGGGTCGGGGTTTCCTGGTGCGGTGATCGGGTGGTGGCTTTCGCGGTGGTCTCGTCCGGCGTCGCCGGGACGGCGGGCGTCGCCCGCATCGCTCTTGCCGATGACGGGGCGGCGGTGACCGCGAGGGGTTGCTGCGTGCCGCTGTGTGGCCGGGGTTGGTCGTGGGGCGGCCGGTCGGTGGATCGGGTCGGGGTTTCCTGGTGCGGTGATCGGGTCGTGGCCTTCGCGGTGGTCTCGTCCGGCGTCGCCGGGACGGCGGGCGTCGCCCGCATCGCTCTTGCCGATGGCGGGACGGCGGTCATCGCGAGGGGTTGCTGCGTGCCGCTGTGTGGCCGGGGTTGGTCGTGGGGCGGCCGGTCGGTGGATCGGGTCGGGGTTTCCTGGTGCGGTGATCGGGTGGTGGCTTTCGCGGTGGTCTCGTCCGGCGTCGCCGGGACGGCGGGCGTCGCCCGCATCGCTCTTGCCGATGGCGGGGCGGCGGTGACCGCGAGGGGTTGCTGCGCACCGCTGCTCGGCCGGGTTTCCTCGCGGAGCAGCCAGAGGGCGGAGCGGGATCGGGCCTCCCGGCGCGTTGACCGGACGCCAGCCGCCGAGGGCCCCGGCACGGCAGGCGCCACGTGAGCCGCAGGTTCCTTGACGGCACCCACCCTGCGAGCCGTAGGTTCCTCGGCGGCACCCACCCTGCGAGCCGTAGGTTCCTCGGCGGCACCCACCCTGCGAGCCGCAGGTTCCTTGACGGCACCCACCCTGCGAGCCGCAGGTCCCTCGGCGGCACCCGCCCCGCGAGCCGCAGGTTCCTCGGCGGCAGCCACCCTGCTAGCCGTACCGGGACCCTCGACGGCACCCACCCCGCCAGCGACCTGCGCCGCCCACTGAACCGAACTCATGAACCCACCCCCTCCCCGCCCCCGGCCAGGGGCGCGTGCAGCAGGACCCGGGATGCTCTGCGGCCCTGTGCGTCCGTCACGTCGAGCTGCCAGCCGGCGACCCGGACCGAGTCGCCGGTGGCCGGGATCCTGCCGAGTTCCGTCGCCAGGAGGCCGGCCAGCGTCTCGTAGGGGCCGTCGGGGGCCCGCAGTCCCACCCGGGCGAGCTGGTCCATGCGGGCCGAGCCGTCGGCGTGGTAGAGCTCCCTGCCCTCCTCGTCGGTGCCCGCGGGGGCGAGGTCGGGTGTCTCGTGCGGGTCGTGCTCGTCGCGTACCTCGCCGACGACCTCCTCGACGATGTCCTCCAGCGTGGCCACGCCCGCCGTACCGCCGTACTCGTCGATGACGACCGCCATCGTGCGCTTGCCGGAGAGCCGGTCCAGAAGCCGGTCCACGGTGAGCGACTCGGGCACCAGCAGCGGCTCACGCAGCAGCTCGGCGACCGAGGCCCGGGGCCGGCGCTCCGCCGGTACCGCCAGGATGTCCTTGATGTGGGCGATGCCGACGACCGAATCGAGGCTGCCGCGGTAGACGGGGAACCGGGACAGCCCGGTCGCGCGCGTCGCGTTCGCCACGTCCTCGCAGGTCGCCTGCACGTCCAGGGCGATCACCTGCACCCGCGGGGTCATCACGTTCTCCGCGGTCAGGTCGGCGAGGTTGAGGGTCCGCACGAACAGCTCGGCCGTGTCCGCCTCCAGCGCGCCCGCCCGAGCGGAGTGCCGGGCCAGCGCGGCCAGCTCCTGCGGCCCGCGCGCGGAGGCCAGCTCCTCGGCGGGCTCCAGGCCGAAGCGCCGCACCACCCGGTTGGCCGTGTTGTTGAGGTGGGTGATGAAGGGGCGGAAGGCCGCGCTGAACCAGCTCTGCGCGGTACCCACCCGCTTGGCCATGGCCAGCGGAGAGGAGATCGCCCAGTTCTTGGGCACCAGCTCACCGACCACCATCAGGAAGACCGTCGACAGCGCGGTGCCCAGCACCAGCGCCAGCGACCGGGACGTGGACTCCGAGATGCCCAGCGCCTCCAGAGGCCCCGCGATCAGCGCCGCGATCGACGGTTCGGCCAGCATGCCGACGACCAGGTTGGTGGCGGTGATCCCGAGCTGCGCCCCGGACAGCTGGAAGGTCAGATTCCGTACGGCCTTCAGAGCGCCGGACGCACCCCGCTCACCGCGCTCCGCCGCCCGCTCCAACTGGCCGCGCTCGACCGTGGTCAGCGAGAACTCCGCCGCCACGAAGGCACCGCAGGCCAGCGAGAGCAGGATCGCCACCAGCAGGAGGAGCACTTCGGTCATCGGGTCACCTCCGTCCCATGATCGGACAGGGTCCCCAGGATCGCCCGTCCTAGCCGGCGGCGAGGGGCTTCACCCAGCGCCGCCACTTTTCCTCGGGCGCATACCCCGCCGCGCGCCATGCGTGCTGTGCCGTTTCGTTGCGCACCAGCACCATCGCGTCCCCGCGCCGCCCGCCGAGCCGGACGAACCGCTCCTCCGCGGCCGTGACCAGGGCCGACCCGATGCCCCGCCGCCGGCGCTGCGGGTGCACCGCGAGCCGGTACAGATGGCACCGCCAGCCGTCGAAGCCCGCGATCACCGTGCCGACGAGTTCCCCGTCGAGCTCGGCCAGGATCAGCGCCTCGGGGTCCCGCGCGACCAGCCGCTCCACGCCGTCCCGGTCGTCGCTGATGCTCGTCCCCTCGGCAGCCCGCTTCCAGAAAGCCAGCACGGTGTCGAGGTCGTCGGGCGTCGCGGCCCGTATCCGCAGGTCGGTCATACGGCGATCCCATCACGCCCGACGGCCCGGCACCCGGAGTTCCAGGATCCGGACGGCTACCGCCCCCGCAGCTCCGCCAGCACCGGCGCGAACGCCTCCATGGACGCCTCCAGCACCGTCAGATACGTGAAGCCGTACCGTTCGCGCTGCGCGAGCACCTGCGCGACGATCTCCTCGACCGTGCCGATCAGCATGATGGGCAGGTCCAGGGCCTGCTGGAGGGTCAGGTCCGGCACCCGGTGCAGGAACGGGGTGGCGACGGCCTCGCGGTCGTCGGTGACGACCACCGTCTGGACCAGCAGGTTCAGTTCGGCCGGTTCCTTGCGTCCCTCGGCCAGTCGCCGGTAGTGCGCGACGCGTTCGTCGAGCTGCTCGGCGGTGGTCGGAACCACCTTACCGGTCGTGCTGCCCGGCACCAGGGTCGCCCCGGTGAAGGCCGCGATGTCGGCGTGCTCGGCGGACAGCCTCAGCACCCGGTTTCCTATGCCGCCGATCAGCAGGGGCACCCGGGGCCGCTGCACCGGCTGCGGCACGTGGTCGGCCGAGGACAGCAGCCGCTCCAGCTCCTCGACCGTGTGCCGCAGGTGGTCCACCCGCTCGCCCGGTGAGCCGAAGGGGAGCCCGGCCCGGTCGTGCTCGGACTGCACATAGCCGGTGCCCAGGCCCAGTTCGAGACGGCCGCCGGTCAGGGCGTCCACGGTGGCCACCTCGCGGGCGAGCAGCGCCGGGTTCCAGAAGCCCGCGTTGAGGACGAACGTGCCGAGCCGCGGGCGCTCGGTGACCTCCGCCGCCGCGACCAGAGCCGGGAACGGTGCGATCTTGCCCAGATGGTCCGGGACCAGGATCACGTCGTAACCGAGTTCCTCGGCCTGTCGGCACTTGGCGCGCCAGACCTCGTCGGTGGCGGCGGCGGTCAGGTTGACGGCGAAGCGGAACGGGCGGAACCGATCGGGGCGGGGCATGAACTCTCCTCAGCTGCAAGCGACTTGAGTTGTCTGCCCCGCGATTGCATCACTCGTGCGCGATCGCCGCCAGTACGTTCATCCGCGAGGCGCGCAGCGCGGGCAGCAGTGCGGCCACGATGCCCACCACCGCCGAGCCGACGACGACCGCCACGATCGTGCCCCAGGGGATCGCCAGCGCGTTCATGCCCTGCAGGGCTAGGACCTGCTGGGTGCACACGCCCCACACCAGGCCGAGAGCGAGCCCCAGCACCGCGCCGAACACCGCGATCACCACCGATTCCAGGCGGATCATGCGGCGCAACTGCCGCCGGGCGAGCCCGATGGCGCGCAGCAGCCCGATCTCCCGGGTGCGCTCCACGACCGACAGGGCGAGGGTGTTGACCACGCCGAGCACCGCGATGACGATGGCGAGCCCCAGCAGCGCGTACACGAGGTAGAGCAGGACCGCGATCTGGTCGTGGACGAGATCCTTGTAGTCGGCGAGGTCGCGCACCTGGACCTGCGGATACGGGTCGAGCGTCTTCTCCAGGGCGGCGCGCAGCCGGTCGGCGCCGGTGCCGGGGGCGGCGTTGACGTAGAGCGCGGAGTCCTGTCCGCCCTGCGTGAACCGTTCCAGGGTGCCCAGGCCGAAGTAGATGCCGCCCTGTGTCCCGAACCCCTCCGCCGAGTCCTGGTCCGTGAGGGCGCCCACGGTCAGTTCGGTCCGGCGCCCGCCCTGGAACTCGACCGGGATCCCGCTGCCGACCCGCACACCGTGGTCCCGCGCGAAGTCCCGGTCCATCGCCAGGTGCCCGGCGGCGAGCGCGGCCGCGGTGCCGCCCTGTGCGTAGGTGATGTGCGCGACCTCGTCGAGCCGCGGGTCGTACCCGGCGGCGGTGGTCTCGACGCGCTTGCCGTCCGGCAGCCGCACGGCGACGGGCGCGAACCTCGACCGTACGACGAGCCCGGCGCCCTCGGTGCCGCGCACCGCGTCCGTGACCTCCTGCGGGAACGGCAGGAAGTTGCCGTTCTGCACGACGAAGTCGGCGCCGAGGGTCTTGTCGATCTGGTCGTCGAAGGACTTGGACATGGAGGCGCTGGCCACGGACATCCCGCCGACCAGGGCGAGACCGACCATCAGCGCGGCCGCGGTGGCGCCGGTGCGGCGCGGGTTGCGCAGGGCGTTGCGCTGGCTCATCCGCCCGATCGAGCCGAAGAGAGCGGGGAAGGCGCCGCCCAGCACCCGGATCACCGGCCGCACCAGCAGCGGGCCCGCGATGACGGTGGCGAGGAGCGTCAGGACGACTCCCAGGCCGAGGAGAGAGGCCGCGGTGGCCGTCCTCGACGACAGGACGCAGCCGAGGAGCGCGGCCGCGCCCGCGGCGCCGACCAGGCCGCCCACGATCGCCCGGACCCTGAGCGGCCGTCCGGTCCCGGCGAGCTCGGCGTCCGAGAGGGCCGCCATGGGGGAGACACCGGCCGCGCGCCGGGCCGGGAGGTAGGCCGCGACGAAGGTGACGCCCACGCCGACGACGTACGCCGCCACGGGGGTGCCCCAGCCGATGACCATCTCGCCGGTCCGGATGTTCATGCCGAACGCGTTCATGAGCGCGATGAGCCCGACGGCGAGACCGATGCCGGTGCCGAGCCCGACCGTGGAGCCGACCAGGCCGAGCAGCGTGGCCTCGGTGAGCACCGAGCGGCGGACCTGGCGCCGGTCGGCGCCGAGCGCACGCAGGAGGCCCAGTTCACGGGTGCGCTGGGCGATCAGCATGGAGAAGGTGTTGACGATCAGGAAGATGCCGACCAGGACGGCGATCCCGGCGAAGCCGAGCATGACGTACTTGATGACGTCGAGGAATCCGCCCAGTTGGTCGACGTCCGATTTCGCCTGCTCGTCGGCGGTCCGGTACTCGTAGGTGCCCGGGCCGAGCGCGGCGGCCACGCGCTGCTTGAGCCGATCGTTGTCGACCCCCTCGGCGGCGTCGACCGAGATGCTGGTGGCGGCCTTCGAGGAGCCGAGCAGTTTCGCCTGCGCGGTCGGCGGGTCGAGGTACAGCAGTGTGGCGCCGGGGTTGGTCGTGGTGAACGTGACGATGCCGACGATCCGCACCTTGAACGAACCGGGCCCCGCGATCACGGTCAGCGGGTCACCGAGGTGCAGGTCCTTGCGGTCGGCGGTCTCCGAGTCGAGCAGGGCCTCGGCCGGTCCGTGCGGGGCGTGCCCGGAGGTGAGCTTCACGGGGCTGCGCGAGGTCGGGTTCCAGTCGGTGCCGATGGTGGGGGCGCCGGTGGTCGAGCCCACCGACTCGTTGTGGGAGTCGGCGACGGTGATGCCGTCGTCCTCGGCGTCGAAGCGCGCGGCGCCGACCCCCTCGACCCGGGCGACCCGCTCCGCGAGCGCGGCCGGCAGGGTGGCCGTCGAGCCGGACGGGATGGCCTCGCTGAGCTCTTCCTTCGGGCTGATGGTGAGGTCGGGCGCGGTGGAGGCGAAGAGCCGGTCGAAGGTGCGGCTCAGAGTGTCGGAGAAGATCAGGCTGCCGGAGACGAACGCCACCGACAGCACCACGGCGAGCGCGGAGAGCAGCAGCCGCCCCTTGTGGGCCAGAAAGCTGCGGAGCGTGGCCTTCAGCACGGGGTCATCCCTTGTCGGGGTCGGCGTCTACCTGACCGCGGATCACGTCGAACCGCTTCATGCGCTCCAGCACGGCCTCCGCGGTCGGCCGCTCCATGCGGTCCACGATCCGTCCGTCGCCGAGGAAGAGCACCAGGTCGGAGTGGGCGGCGGCGCCCGGGTCGTGGGTGACCATGACGACGGTCTGCCCGAGCTGGTCGACGGCCTCGCGCAGAAAGCCGAGGACTTCCAGGCCCGCCCGTGAGTCGAGGTTGCCGCGTCGGCTCGTCCGCGAAGATCAGCTCGGGCCGGGAGGCGAGCGCCCGGGCGCACGCGACGCGCTGCTGCTGGCCGCCCGAGAGCTGCGAGGGCCGGTGCCTGAGGCGGTCCCGCAGACCGAGGGTGTCGATGACCTGGTCGAGCCACTTCTCGTCGGGCTTCTTGCCCGCGATGTCCATGGGCAGGGTGATGTTCTCGGCCGCGTTCAGCGTCGGGATCAGGTTGAACGACTGGAACATGAAGCCGATGCGGTCCCGGCGCAGCCGGGTCAGCTCACGATCCTTGAGCCCCGTGATCTCGGTGCCGCCGAGCCACACCTGGCCGGCCGAGACCGTGTCGAGCCCCGCGAGGCAGTGCATCAGCGTGGACTTCCCGGAGCCCGAGGGCCCCATGACCGCGGTGAAGCGGCCGCGCGCGATGTCCACGTCCACCGAGTCCAGGGCGAGCACGGCCGTCTCGCCCGAGCCGTACGCCTTGGTCAGACCGCGGGCGCGGGCCGCGATCGCGTCGGCCGGGGCGGTGCTCGGGATGTCCTCCGCAGCAGTTGCCATGACGCGAGGGTAGTGTGACCCGGCCCACACTCGAAATCCCCCTTGAGATCGAGGCGGTCTCCACCCCAGGTCGGGCCCCTGATGCCCGTGTAAGGGGCATCTGGCGGCCGCGAAACCCGCTCTTGCCAGTGCTAGCGGTTCGGCGCTAGCTTCGAGGTATGGCGAAGACTCAGCTGAACGTGCGGGTGGACGAGGGCACCGCCCGCGCCGCCCGTGAACGTGCCCTCGCCCGCGGCGTGAGCGTCAACCGCTACATCGAGGAGCTGGTCATGAAGGACACCGGCGAGGCGGGCCAGGCCTTCGTGGAGGCCGCCGCAGACTTCATGAAGCAGTACGAATCCGTGTTCGCGGAGGAGTTCGGCAAGGACCACGAGACTCGTTGAGCGATCTGCACATCGACCTCGCCTGGCTGCTGATGCTCGCGGAGCAGAAGACCCCGGGCGATCCCCAGGTCGTCGACTGGGGAGCCCTGGTCGCCGCCGTGGCACGGCACCAGGCCGAGATCTTCGACATCCCCGTCTACGACAGCCCGCACCTGCGCGCCGCCGCGCTGCTGCAACTCCTCATCCACGTCCCGGCGTTGGAGCGCACCAACGCACTCTTCGCCTGTGCGGTCGGGTACGCCTACCTCGTCGCGAGCGGACTGAGGGTCGTCACCTCGCCCGAACTGGTCCGGGACCTCGCCAAGGTGGCCAAGAAGGGCGACGCCTCGGTGCACGACATCGCGCGCGAGCTGCGCAGGTGGACTCTGTGATCAGTCCTCGTCCGGCAGCGGTCGCCAGGCGGTGCCCAGCACACAGAAGGACGAGGGCAGCGTCGGTCCCTTCTCCGGCATCAACACCCGCCGGTAGGGGCCGAGTTCGAAGCCGGCCGACCGCAGGGCCGCGACCGGGTCGCGGGCCAGATGGCAGCCACCGGCCAGCGGGGGCCACAACGTGCGGTCCAGGGCGCGCTGGGTGAGGCGCATCACCGGACCGCCGCCCGTGCCGTGCTCGAAGAACCGCACGACCCCGCCGGGCCGCAGTACCCGGCGCACCTCGCCGAGCGCCCGCGGCACATCGCGCACACTGCACAGCACCAGTGAGATCACCGCGGCGTCGAAGGCCTCGCTCTTGACGGGCAGCGCCTCCGCGGCCCCGGGCACCACGTCCACGGGCACCTCCGCGCGCAGGGCGGCCTCCACCGCCAACTGCCGCAGCCGGCGCTCCGGTTCGATCGCCACGACCTCGGCGACCGCGCCGGGGAAGTGCGAGAAGTTCAGGCCGTTGCCCGCGCCGATCTCGATCACCCGCCCGGACAGCCCGGCGAGCAGCCGCTCGCGCACACCGGCCATGCCCATCCGGGTCTCGGCGGTGACACTGACCCGGGCGTAGTACCGGGCGAACAGGGGGTGGTGGACGGGATCCCGGGACACCTTGCCGGTGCCGGCGGACCGTAGCGGCATGACAGCCTCCCTCGCTGAGGACGGGCCCTACCGCGATTGTCCCCCGTGGGACCCCGCCGCACCCCCTCGGGCGCTTACTGCACGAAGGCGCGCACCTGTTGGTAGACGCCGTAGTCGTTGTTCATGTCGGTGTGCGAGACGCAGCCCACCTCGACGTTCGTCGCGCCGCTCAGGACCGCCGTGGTGTCCGGGGTCAGCGCGTCGTCGCAGTTGGACCAGTAGCTGGCGTACGAGACGCTGCCGGGTGTCTCGTCACCGGAGTTGAGGGCCGTGAGGAAGGAGCTGCCGGTGTACATCTCCGCGCACGAGGTGTACAGCCACGAGCACCAGGAGGCCGTGGTCGTCCCGTGGTTGACGCCGGCGGCCGAGACGAAGTCGTCCACGTACGCCGTGCCGCCGAGGTTCTTCAGGTAGTAACGGGCGCTCAGCGCGCCCATCGAGTGGGTGACCAGGTCGACCTTCGAGGCACCCGTCGCGGCGAGCACCCTCCTGATCTCGGTGGCCAGCTGCTGTGCGGTGGTCACGTTCGACTGCGACCAGCTGTACGACCAGGCGTCCAGCTCGGACGCGCTGTAACCGTCCGCCTTGAAGTCGGCGATCCAGTCGTCCCAGCTGCCGGAGTCGCTGCTGAGGCCGTGCACGAACACGATCGGGTTGTGGGTCGCCGCGTGGGCGGGGACCGCGGCGAAGGAGAGTGACAGAAGGAGAGAAGTGACCACGGCCGTGGCGGCCGCGGCGATGCGACGCCCGAAGCGCTGCATGATGCCTCCTGAAACGGGTGGGGTTGTCAGGAGTGTCAGCGGGGTCTACGCGCGCCGCATCGGTGAAGTCGCCGGTCTTTACGGGTCAATTAACTCGCCAGTAACGTGAGTCATGTGGTGACTCCGGTGAACCCTCCGCATCAGAACCGCACTTCGCCACAGCAGCCCGTGATCCCGGTCCTCCCCGAGGGCGTCCGGGTGCGGCTGCTGCATTCCGTCCACGGCGACCCGCGCGCCGCCGCCGAGCTCATGACGCTGCTGACCGACCGTCAGGCGGCCGGCCTGGACCCGCTCCCCATCGATCCCGTCGACCTCGCCCCGGCCCTGCTGCGGACGCTACGCGCGCAGATCCGGGCCCTGCCCGACGACACCCGCCTCCTGCTGCTCCTCGCGGCGGCCGACCAGTACCCGGTCGCCACCCACGCCTTCCTCCGCGCGGTCGCCGCCGCCCGCCTCGACACCCGCCCGCTGGAGGGCGCGGAGGCGGCCGGCGTGGCGCACGCGGGCCCGGGCGGGGTCGTCTTCCGGGACGCCTGGACCAGGATCGCCGCGTACGAGTCCGGTTCCCCGGCCGACCGCCGTGACGTCCACCGCCTGCTGGCCCGCGTGCTGCACGGCGAGGGCGAGACACCCCGCCGGTCCTGGCACCGCGGTGCGGGTGCGCTCGGTCCGAGCGGACGGCTCGCGGCGGAGCTGCGCGGCGCCGCGGGCAAGGCTCGCGGAGCCGGTCAGCTCGCCCTGGCACGGGCCTTGTCGGAGCGTGCCGCCGCACTCTGCCCGGATCCGCCGGAACGCTCCCGTCTGGTGACACGTGCCGCCGTCGACGCCTGGCAGGCCGGCGAAGGCGACCGGGCCCGGCGTCTGGCGGCCGACGGCACGGCCGACGACGCCCTCTCGGGTCTGTTCGCGCTGCGCGCGGGCAACGCCGCAGAGGCGTTCGACGCGCTCCTGGGGGCAGCGGCACACCGCGCGAGACCCAGGAGAGGGAACGATTCTCCGGAGACAGGTGGGACAGCACGTGACCCCGAGGTGGCCGTCGGCTCCGCCACGCACCTCCTCGCCCGCGCCACCGAAGCCGCCGTCTACACCGGTGACCTGCGCCGCTGCCGGGAGGCCGCCCGGACCGCCGGACGGCTCGGGATCGCGCCGCCCGGTACGCTCGGCGCACTCGCGGCCGCCTTCGAGGGGCGCTACGAGGACGCCCGCGACCTCCTGCGGGCGGCGGCCGGGCGCTGCGGCCCCGGCGGCGACCCCACCCTCCTCCTGCACGCCGGCATCGCGGCCCTGATGCTCGGCGACCACACCCGCGCCGCCACCGCGACCCTCCGGGCCGCCGCCTCCGCCCGCACCCGGGGCGCGACCGCCGTCATGGCGCAGGCCACGGAGTTCCGCGTCTACGCCGACTTCTGGACCGGCCGCCCCCGGGCCGGACAGGCCGCCGCGACGGAGGCCCTGCACCAGGCGTACGCCACCGGACAGGACAACGGCGCCTGCCATCTCCAGGCCGCCCTCGCCATGTTCGCGGCGATCACCGGAGACGCCGACGCCTGCCGTGAACGCGCCGCCGCCGCACGCTCGTACGCCCTCGCCCGGGGGCTCGGCCTGCCCGCCGCCCTCGCCCAGTGGGCGCTCGCCTTCCTCGACCTCACCGACGGCCGCTTCGCGGGCGCGGCGGCCCGGCTGCGCGCCCTCGCCGGGTTCGGGCCCGGCCACGGCCACCGGGCCATCCGGCACCTGGCCACCCCGCACTACGTCGAAGCCGCCGTCCGCACCGACGACACCCGGATCGCGCGCGGCGCCCACGCCGACTACCACCGCTGGGCGACGGCCGTGGACAGCCCCGACGACCTCGCCCTCAGCGCCCGCTGCCGAGCCCTGCTGGCCCCCGGAGAGGAGGCCGTCGAGCACTACCGCACCGCCCTCGACCTCCACGCCCACGGCACCCGCGACTTCGAACGGGCCCGTACGGAGCTGCTGTTCGGCGGCGCCCTGCGCCGGCTGCGCCACCGAGCGGAGGCGCGCGACCGCCTCCGCAGCGCCCTGGAGGCCTTCGACCACTTCGGAGCACCCCACTGCGCGGCCCGGGCCCGCGCCGAACTCCGCGCGCTCGGCGCCCCCGCCGCTCCGACGCACGCCGTGAATCCGGCCGCGACGCTCACCGCCCAGCAGTTGCTGGTCGCCCGCATGGTCGCCGAGGGCGCCACCAACCGCGAGATCGCCGCCCGCCTGGCGCTCAGCCCGCGCACGATCGACCACCATCTGCGGGGCGTCTTCACCCGGTTGGGCATCCGCTCACGGATCGAGCTGGTGCGGCTCATCGCGGACAGCGAGGTGCCCTGAGGGTGTGTCAGGGCGCCTCGCGCACCCCGAACGCCGCCGCGTCCCACGTCCCGCCCAGCTCCGGTGCCAGCCAACCCGGCGCTCCGGCACGGAAGTCGGCGGGCGGCAGCCCGCCCGCCCCGGCCGGCAGGGCACCGAGCAGCGGGGCCCCGGACACGTCCGGCAGATCCGCGAGGTTGCAACGCGAGGCGAGGTCGGGGGAGTCGGGCCAGCTGCCGATCACCACACCCGCGAAGTCCAGCCCGCGACGCCGGAGTTCACGGGCCGTCAACTCCGTGGTGTTGAGCGTGCCCAGACCCGCCGATGCCACCACCAGGACCGGTGCCCGCAGCAGCTCCGCGGCGTCGGCCAGTGTCCCGCCCTCGTCGTCGAAGCGGACGAGCAGCCCGCCCGCCCCCTCCACCAGCACCAGGTCGTGCCCGGCGGCCAGCTTGGCGGCGGCCTCGGCGACCTCCCGCGGGCGCACCGGCTCGCGAGCGGCCCGGCGTGCGGCCGTCGCCGGGGCCAGCGGATCGGGATACCGGGCGAGTTCGGCCTTCGTCACGGCGCCCGCGAGCCGGGCGACCTCGTCGGCGTCCCCGGCCTCGTCCGGCCGTACGCCGGTCTGCGCGGCCTTCAGGACGGCGACCGTCCGCCCGGCGGCGAGCGCGGCCGCGGCGACGGCGGCCGTGGTGACCGTCTTGCCGACCTCCGTGCCCGTCCCCGTGATCACCAGTACCGGCATGTCATCCCTCCCGTGCGGCGGCACACACCGCACGCGCGATCCGTGCCACGTCCTCGTCACCCGTGACGTACGGCGGCATCGTGTAGACGAGGTCGCGGAACGGCCGCAGCCACACGCCCTCGCGCACGGCTGCCTCCGTCGCGGCCCTCATGTCGACGTCGTGGTCCAGCTGCACGACCCCGATGGCGCCGAGCACCCGTACGTCCCGCACACCCGGCAGCTCACGGGCGGGCTCCAGCCCCTCCCGCAGCCCGGCCTCGATCCGCTTGACCTCGGCGAGCCAGTCCTGCCCGAGCAGCAGCCCGATCGACGCGCAGGCCACCGACGCGGCGAGCGGATTGCCCATGAAGGTGGGGCCGTGCGCGAGCACCGGCACCTCGCCCCGCGAGATGCCGTCGGCCACCCCAGGCGTGCACAGGGTCGCCGCCATCGTCAGGTAACCGCCGGTCAGCGCCTTGCCCACGCACATCACGTCCGGTGTGACCGCCGCGTGCTCCGCCGCGAACAGGGCGCCCGTACGGCCGAACCCGGTCGCGATCTCGTCGAACACCAGCAGCACGTCGTGCGCGTCGCACGCCTCGCGCAGCACCCGCAGATACGCGGGGGAGTGGAAGCGCATCCCGCCCGCGCCCTGCACCACCGGCTCCACGATCACCGCGGCCAGCTCGTCGGCGTGCCGCGCGATCGCCGCGCGCAGCTGTTCGGCGTACGACTCCTCGTACCCGGCCGGGGGCGCGTCCACGAACACCTGGCGGGGCAGCACCCCGGACCACAGCTCGTGCATCCCGCCCTCGGGGTCGCACACCGACATGGGCTGCCAGGTGTCACCGTGGTAGCCGCCGCGCCAGGTCAGCAGCCGCCGCTTGCCCGTACGGCCCAGCGAGCGCCAGTACTGGAGGCACATCTTCACCGCGACCTCGACCGACACCGACCCCGAGTCGGCCAGGAAGACGTGCTCAAGGCCGTCGGGAGACATGTCGACAAGGAGCTTCGCGAGCCGGACGGCGGGCTCGTGGGTGAGCCCGCCGAACATCACATGGCTCATCCGCCCGAGCTGCTCGCGCGCGGCCTCGTTCAGCACCGGGTGGTTGTAGCCGTGGATCGCCGACCACCAGGAGGACATGCCGTCCACCAGTTCCGGGCCCCCGGCCAGCCGCAGCCGGACTCCGCTCGCGGACTCCACGACGAGCGGGTCGGCCCGGCCGGGCATCGGACCGTACGGATGCCACACGTGCCGCCGGTCCAGCGCCAGCAGCTCCGTCACGGGCAGGCCGGGCAGATCAGGCATTGGGCGCGAGGTCCGTGCCGGCGCCCCGGCGGCGTACGGCGACCAGGTCGGTCCGGGCCTCGTTGGCGGGCGTGGCCGGAGCGGACGTACCGCAGACACCGCCGCCCTCGTGCGAGCCGCACCCGGCACTCTCGTGCGAGCCGCAGCCGCCCCCTGCCGCCGCCCGGTGTTCGGGCAGGGTCACCTCGCCCGCGCCCTCCACCTCGAAGCCGGCGTCGGCGATCATCTCCAGGTCGGCCTTGCCCGCCTGGCCCTCGGTGGTGAGGTAGTCGCCGAGGAAGATCGAGTTGGCCAGGTGCAGGG
Source organism: Streptomyces sp. SAI-135 (assembly GCF_029893805.1). Classification (NCBI taxonomy): domain Bacteria; kingdom Bacillati; phylum Actinomycetota; class Actinomycetes; order Kitasatosporales; family Streptomycetaceae; genus Streptomyces; species Streptomyces sp. SAI-135. Next base: position 1,589,084 of record NZ_JARXYP010000002.1, on the reverse strand, counting down.
CCAGGGGCTGCATGGTGCGCAGATGGACCTCGCGGCCGCCCGCGATGCGGACCTCGACGTCCGGGCACACGAAGCGGACCATCGCCAGGATGCGCAGACAGCGCTGCGGGGTGAGGTTCCACTCCTTGGCCAGCGGGGTGCCCTCGACCGGGATCAGGAAGTTGACCGGAACCGAGTCGGGGTCCAGCTCGCGCAGCGAGTAGACGACGTCGACCAGGTCCTCGTCGCTCTCGCCCATGCCCGCGATCAGGCCCGAGCAGGCGGACAGACCGGCCGCGTGCGCCTTGTTCACGGTGTCGACCCGGTCGGCGTAGGTGTGCGTGGTCGTGATGTCGCCGTAGGTCGACTCGGAGGTGTTGAGGTTGTGGTTGTAGGCGTCCGCGCCCGCCTCGCGCAGCCGCTCGGCCTGGCCGTCGGAGAGCAGGCCGAGGCAGGCGCACACCTCGACGCCCTCGTTCTGCTCCTTGATCGCCTTGATGGTGCCCGCGACCCGGTCCACGTCACGGTCGGTCGGGCCGCGCCCGGACGCCACCAGGCAGACCCGCTTGGCGCCTCCCGCGAGGCCGGCGGCCGCGGCCTGGGACGCCTCGTCCGGCTTCAGCCAGGTGTACTTCAGGATGCCCGTCGAGGAGCCGAGCCGCTGGGAGCAGTAGGAGCAGTCCTCGGGGCACAGTCCGGACTTCAGGTTGACGAGGTAGTTGAGTTTCACCCGTCGTCCGAACCAGTGCCGGCGCACCTTTCCGGCCGCGGCCACCACGTCGAGCAGGTCGTCGTCGGAGGTGGCCAGCACGGCCAGCGCCTCCTCGCGGGTCGGCAGCTCGCGCCGAAGCCCCTTGTCCACCAGCGTGTTCAGCAGGTCCATGAGAGCCGATCCTGTCCTACGGACCCGCTTGCGGCCAAGGTAGGGATCGCACAACACACCCGCAACGACGTGTGGGTATTGCCACACCGTGGGTAGCGTTTGCTGCCACTAGGGTCTGTTCGTTGTCTACAAAAGCACCGGAGGACCCATGGCGTTCGGCTGGATCGACGAGCAGGCGGCGGCGCGCCGGCGGGCCGGACTCGTACGCACCCTGCGGCCGCGTCCGGCCGACTCGCCGCTGCTCGATCTCGCGAGCAACGACTACCTGGGTCTGGCCCGCCATCACGAGGTCGTGGCGGGCGCCGCGGCGGCCGCGCGGACCTGGGGCGGCGGTGCGACCGGGTCCCGGCTCGTGACCGGCACCACCGAACTGCACACCGCGCTCGAACGCGAACTGGCCGAGTTCTGCGGCTTCGAGGCGGCGCTCGTCTTCTCCTCCGGGTACGCGGCGAACTTGGCAGCCGTCACCGCGCTCGCACCGCACGGCTCGCTGATCGTCTCCGACGCGGGCAACCACGCCTCGCTCATCGACGGCTGCCGGCTGGCCCGCGGCGCGACCCAGGTCGTCGCACACGCCGACCCGGACGCGGTGCGCAAGGCGCTCGGTACGCACGACGGGCCCGCCCTCGCCGTGTCCGACACGGTCTTCTCGGTCGACGGCGACGCGGCGCCCCTGGCCGGCCTCGCCGAGGCGTGCCGGGAGCACGGCGCGGGCCTGGTCGTGGACGACGCCCACGGCCTGGGCGTGCTCGGCGCCGGCGGCCGCGGAGCCCCGCAGGCGGCGGGACTCGCGGGCGCCGACGACGTGGTCGTCACGGTCACGCTGTCCAAGTCGCTCGGCAGCCAGGGCGGTGCCGTCCTCGGCCCCGCACGAGTGATCGAACACCTGGTCAACGCGGCACGGACGTTCATCTTCGACACGGGTCTTGCCCCCGCCGCGGCGGGAGCCGCCCTCGCGGCCCTGCGGCTGCTCGGCCGTGAGCCCGAGCGGGCCGCCCGCGCGCGCGAGGTGGCGACCGGACTGCACGCACGCCTGACCGCCGCGGGTCTGGAAGCGGTACGTCCGGACGCCGCGGTGGTCTCGGTGCGCGCGCCCTCCCCGGAGGAGGCCGTGCAGTGGGCGGCCGACTGCCGTGCCGCCGGGCTCCTGGTGGGCTGCTTCCGGCCCCCGTCGGTGCCCGACGGCATCTCACGGCTCAGGCTGACCGCCCGCGCGGACCTCTCCGAGGAGCAGATCGAACGCGCTGTTCATGTGATCGGCGAAACACGACCATGAGTCGGCGTGACACGGCCGTGCGCCGGACGGACTGAAACGGTCAGAACGCGCGGGTGAAGTCCGCCCAGCTCTCGGGGGAGAAGAGCAGCGCGGGTCCGTGCGGGTCCTTGGAGTCGCGTACGGCGAGCAGCCCGGCCCATGGCCCGGCCGACGGCCTCGCCGTCTCGACGCAGTTGTTCGCCCCGGTGCTGTAGCTGCTGCGCAGCCACCGCACTTCGGGCAGTTCCGTACTGGGGGTTACGTTCCGAGGCAGTGCAGACATGGTGCCTCCTTACGCGCCGGCACCTATCCCGGCGAGGTAATCCAACGAGTCCTCGGGCGAAAGGGCGTGGATCTGAAGGGTGTTGAAGGCCTCGGTGTAGGCCTGGAGGTCTTCTTTCCGTTCGAGATAGAGGCTACTCGTCAAGTGGTCGAGAACAACCACATCCAGATCAGAAGTGCGCGAGAATGAGAAGATTACGAAAGGTCCGGTGACCCCCACATGGGCCCCGGCAGTGAACGGCAGCACCTGCAGCCGCACTTGAGGCAGCCGCGCCGCCTCCAGGAGTCTCTCCAACTGCTGGGCCATCACCTCGGGGCCGCCGATCTCCCGCCGCAGCACCGCCTCGTCCAGGACGGCGCTCAGCTCCAGGGGCGGCTGCGCGCGGAGGATGTCCTGCCGGGCCAGCCGGACCTCGACCAGCGCGTCGAGACGTTCGTCGTCGAGGCCGTCCACCGCGGCCCGGGTCACCGCGCGGGCGTACTCGCGCGTCTGGAGCAGCCCGGGCACGACCGAGGTCTCCAGCGTGCGCATCGCGCTCGCCTGGGACTCCAGACTGATGAAGTCCCGGTACGTCGGCGGCAGCACACCCCGGTACGCGTGCCACCAGTGGTGCCGGCCGCCGCTCTCGTCGGAACCCGCCAATACCAGGAGCAGCTCCCGCAGATCCGCGTCCCCCACGCGGTAGGCGTCGAGAAGTAACCGGACATCGGCCGGTTTCACCCCGCTGGCACCGGTCTCGATGCGGCTCACCTTCGACTGGTGCCAGCCCACGAGCCGGGCCGCCTCACCGCTGGTGAGCCCCGCACCGGCGCGCAACGCACGCAGTTCGGCGCCCAGTTTCCGCCGGCGCACCGCGGGGCCGTGCTGCATGCGCTCCTCCTTACTCCTTACGAGCCGCCCAAATACGGTCTCGCGTCGCAGAGTTCACCGCTTCGAGCGACAGATATATGCATATCTTGGTGGATCGGCACCCGTCACAGCCTCCGTGATGGCACTCTGGCGATGAACCACCAGTCCGGGACCGTACTCGAACCATCCGCACCGTGTCGGACTCCGGTCCCGTGGGAAAGGGACGACGTCGCCATGGCAGACCACCTGGAAGCATCCGTCACTCTGCCGAGCGAACCCGCCTCGGTCTCCGCGGCCCGCACCTATGTCCTGAGCACACTGGCGGAGTGGGGACTGCCGCCCACCACGGACACCGCCGAGACCATCCGGCTCATCGTCTCCGAACTCACCACCAACGCCGTACAGCACACCTTCGGGCAGTCACCCACCTTCACGGTGGACATCGAGCTGGACCGTGACGAACAACTGCGCATCGGGGTCACCGACAGCCACCCCCGCTTTCCCAAGCGGCTGCCGGCCGCGGTCCAGCAGGACAACGGCCGGGGAATGGTGATCATCCGCTGGCTCGCCGCCGAGTGCGGCGGCAGGCTGAGAGTCAGGCCCACCAGAGAGGGCGGCAAGACCGTCTCCATCGAGCTGCCGTGGAGCGTCCCGGCGCAGCCGGTCACCGCCGCCGGGCAGCAGGAGCCGTGACGGACGTGAGGTGTCCCGGGCTCAGCGCAGACGCGGTGACGGCTCTCGGGGTGACGCTCCCGGCCGGGCCGCCGCCCGCGGCCTGATCACCTCGCGCTCCGCCGCCCGGGCAGGAGCCGGGTGCGAGGGTGCCGCGCTGCGTTCCTCGGCGCGTCCCGCCCGCCGGACCAGCAGGGGAAGCAGCCACCACAGGCCCAGACACACCATCAGGGTCGCCGCGCCCGCGGCCAGTCCGCCGGCCCGGCCCGTGGTCACGTCCACCACGAGCAGCACCGCGCCCGTGAACGCCAGCACCAGCACCCCCATGCCGACCGTGGCGAGCCGCGAGGAGACCTGCACGATGCGTGCCTTGGCGCCGCGCTGGAAGAGCGAGCGGTGCAGGGCGGCCGGCGCGGTGAACAGGGCCGCCGCGAGCACCGCCAACAGCAGGGTGGTCACGTACGTGGCGCGCTGGAAGGCGTCCAGCGTCGGGAAGCGCTGGGTGAAGGCCAGGGTCAGCAGGAAGGCGAAGAGGATCTGCACCCCGGTCTGGGTGACACGCAGTTCCTGGAGCAGCTCGCCGAAGTTGCGGTCGGCCCGCTCCAGCGGGGTCTCGTTGCGGGCGGTGCACGGGCGGTGGTCGGCCATACGGGTACGGGTAACCAGCTGAGCCCGTGTCACGCGCCGCGGGGGACCCGAGGGGACGGCGGGAGGTCAGGTCGCCGCCGTCCCCTCGGGGGCGTCACTTGACCCGGCCGTACCAGACGCTCTTCGTCCAGATCTTCTGCAGCCTCACCACGTCCCCGGTCTTGGGGGCGTGCCAGATCTTTCCCTTCCCGGCGTAGATGCCGACGTGGTAGACGTTCGAACCCGAGTGGAAGAACACCAGGTCGCCTGCCTTGCGGCTGCCCGCGCCGATGTGGCGGGTCTTGTTGTACTGCTGGGCCGCCGTGCGCGGGAGCTTCTTGCCCGCCTTCTTGAACGAGTACAGCGTGAGCCCTGAGCAGTCGAAGCGGCGGGGCCCGGTGGCGCCGTACTTGTACGGCGAGCCCTTCTTGGAGGCCGCTACCTTGAGCGCCTTCGTCGCCGGCGTCGCGGCGGCGGCGTCGGCTGCGACACCCGGAACCACGACGGAGCCGCCCACGGCGGCGATGGCGAAGGCCGAGGCCGTACCGGCCCGGACCATCAGCGACGGGACACGATTGAGCGCAGTCATGCGCAACCCTTCGTCAGCCGCCTGTGAAGGATGACCTGTCGGATTCGGGCTGGCGAAGTTGCCCGGCCGCTGACGCGGCTTCACCCCAAGGGCTGCTCGGCCCGGTCATGGCGTGACCGTTCCGGCGACCCGTCGTTGCTTGGGTCCTCCACTCCTGCCGATCCACTCCTGTCGACCGGTCATCCGGGCGGCGGCAGGACTCGGCGTCCGCCCGGATCGCCCCGCCGCTGCGGCGGGGGCTTGTCGTCAGACAGGGATCTTGGCGCACGGATGTCCCAAAAACCCAATGGAACCGGGGGTTTGTGTTGTTACTCACCACTCACCCGTTCGGGTGGACGCCTGAGCGAGCGGAGAGGCGTCGAGGGGCCCACGGGCCGCGCGACCAGCACAGAAACTCCTCATTCCCTCCCTGAACTACGCGCGTTGCGCAACCTCGGCGGTCCCGAAAAAGGAGCCGCGCCTCCTGCAAATGGCGGTACGTCTTTTGGTCCGTTTCAACCGCGCTCCGGACGCACCGTCAGAGTCCGGGCGCCCGGAAACGCTGCCGGTGCGTCAATTGCCCGACTCGGGGGGCACCGTGACCCTGGCCGTACGCCGTTCGCCGTCCAGGACCCGCAGCGCCCGCGCCAGGGTCGCGGCATGCAGTTCCCGCTCGCCCCGGCCGTGCATCAGCACCAGCGCGTCACGCAGTTCGGCAGCCCTGGCCACCAGTGCCTGGGCCGCGCGCAGTCCGCCGTAGGTGTCCTCGCGCCGGGCCGGGTTGATCCGGCCCAGCAGGTCGACCACGTCGAGGTAACGGTCGATCAGCTCGCCCTCGGCGCGCGTGAGCGCCGGCAACGGGGGAAGGTCCGGCACCATCGAGGGCTCACCTCTCGCCCGGAGCGGTACGGGAGGACTTGCGGCTCGGGACGATCGCGTCCGCCAGGCCGTGGTCCAGGGCGCCCTGCGCGTCGAGGATCTTGTCCCGCTCGATGTCCGCGCTCACCTGCTCGGGGCTGCGCCCGGTGTGCCGGACGAGCATCTCCTCCAGGCGGCCCCGCACCCGCAGCAACTCGTCGGCCTGGATGGCCAGGTCGCTGGCCTGCCCGTGCACCGGCTCGCTCAGCGCGGGCTGGTGGATCACCACCCGCGCGCCGGGCAGCACGGACCGCTTGCCCGGGGTGCCGGCCGCCAGCAGCACCGCCGCGGAGGACCCGGCCTGGCCGAGGCAGGTCGTCGCCACGTCGCAACTGACGTACTGCATCGTGTCGTGGATCGCCGACATCGCGCTGAACGAGCCGCCGGGGGAGTTGATGTACAGCGCGATGTCCCGGTCCGGGTCCTGGTACTCGAGGTACATGAACTGCGCCATCAGATCGTTCGCCGAGATGTCGTCGATCTGCGTCCCGAGGAAGACGATCCGCTCCTCCAGCAGCTTCGAGTACGGATCCATCGACTTCTGCCCGAAGCTCGTGCGCTCGTGGAACTCGGGCAGGACGTAGCGGGCGGTCGGTCGGGTCATGGGTGGCCCCTCCTTCGGCGTCTGTAAAAAATGTACAGGACGTACGTGACGTTATGATGGGGACATGGCCTACGAGATTCCGGTGACGCAAGCCAGGGCTGAACTCGCCGACCTGATCAACCGGGTGGTGTACGGCGCCGAGCGCGTCGTCGTCACCCGGCACGGAAAGCCGCTGGTCGCCCTGGTCTCGGCCGCCGACCTCGAACGTCTGGAGAAGCTCCAGGAGCCTGTCGAGGAGCCCGTGATCAGCGCGGTCTCCACCGTGCGCGAGGTCGCGTCCGCTCCCCGCGAACAGCAGCGGTTCGGGATCGCCGCGCATCACCGGGGCACCGGCGCCTCCTAGAAACGGGGTCGCTGGTACCGGGGAGCGGCTTGCGGTCAGCCGTCGAGGTCGGTCACGGCCCCCGGCGATCCGCCCTGGCTCGGGCAGCGCTCGCAGGGCCGAGGAACAACAGCGGGTCCCGACGGCCGCCGCGCCGTCGAAGAAGGGACATCGAGCGCGGGGCTCGCCGGTTCCTGCCGGCACCCACTGGCCGATCGCGCCGGCCGGGAGCGTCGGAGGCGGACACGGTGCCCTTCGCCTGCGACTTCCGTGCGTTCCGGCGCGCCCCCGGGGAAACGGACAGGAAGGCGGCACCGCTCGCCCATGACGGCAGCGCGTTCCCCGCTACCAGGACGCCCAGGTCCAGGGCCGCCCGCCACCGAGCTGGGTCGAGCCGGTTCCTGGAGGCAGTCACAGGCCGATGGGGTCGGTCGGGGACCGGGGGCGTCGCTTCCGCCGACAGAGGTGAGCGCAGGCTTGTCAGCGGCGGACGGGGCGCCCTTCGACCGTGACGGCAGCGCGTCCGCCATGGCACTGCGCCTATGCCCGGCACGGCCCACCCGGGGCCCGGTGGCCGCCTGCCGTCGAGCGTGGGTCGGCCGGTCGCGGGCGGCGGGCACGGGTTGATGGTGTCGGGTGGGGCGGGCGAGCGCGCGTTCGTCGGTGGGGGACGTGGTGCCCCTCGCCAGCGACGTCAGTGTGTTCGCCACCCAGTGCCAGGGCACCCAGGCTCAGCGCGGACCACCCGGGGTCCGGTGGCCGCCTGCCGTCGAGCGTGGGTCGGCCGGTTGCGGGCGGCGGGCACGGGTCGATGATGTTGGTCGGGAACGGGGAGGGGGGCGTCGCTTCAGCCGACGGGGGCGAGCGCAGGTTCGTCGCTGGGGGACGTGGTGCCCCTCGCCCGTGACGGCAGCGCGTTCCCCAGGACCACGGCGCCCAGGCCCAGCGCGGCCCACCAGGTGAGTGTCAGGAGGGGGCCGGTCGCCGCCGCGCCGTCGAAGAAGGCCACCGAGCGCAGCAGGGTCGCGCTCGCCCCGGGCGGCAGCCACTGGCCGACGGTGCCGACGGGGTCGGGCAGCAGTTGCGGGGCGGAGGAGGCGCCGGAGAACGGGTTGCCGAGGAACATCACGAGGAACGCGACGACGCCGATCCCGGCGGGGCCGACCAGCGCGGCGAGTCCCGCGACGGCCGCGCTCACCGCCAGGGTCGCCAGCGCCAGCGTCCCCGCCTCCGCCCACCAGTTCCCGGCGATGACGCCGAGCCAGCTGTCGGCCAGGGCCGCCGCGACGACGCCCACCAGTGCGGCGCTGAGGACCAGCGCGGTCACGGCGCGCAGACCGCGTAGCTTGAGCAGGGTCACCACCGCGCCCGCGATGATGCCGCTCAGGGCCAGCGGGAGGACGGACGAGCTCAGTGCCGCGCCCCTCGGGTCGGACACCGGGGCCGGGACGACGTCCACGGTACGCACCTCGGCGCCGCCCGCCGCCGCCTGCCGGGTCACGGCCTGCTGGAGGAGCTGGGCCACGACCGGGCTCGCCGCCGACGCGGTGAGCAGCTCCGGACCCTGGGCGGTGACGACGACCGCGCCGTATACGGTCCGGTCCTCGATCGCCGCCCGTGCCGCCCTCTCGTCGGCGTAGCGGTGGATCTCGAAGGCCCCCTCGTGCTGCCGGAGCTGTTTCTCGACCTGAGCGGTCGCGGCGGCCGGCCCGGCCACGCCGAGCGGCAGGTCGCGGGGGGCGGTGCGAGCGGCGGGCCAGGCGAAGGCCCACAACGCCAGGGCGGCGAGCAGCGGCACGAGAACGACGACCGCGAGCAGGCGGCGGGTGGACATGGAAACTCCAAAAAGAAGGATCGTTCGTTTTAGGTGCGCCACCACCGTCCCGCCGCGCCCGTTCCTTGTCAAGAAGGAATGTTCGTTTTACTTTGTGGGCATGGCTCGCGTATCCCAGGCACACCTCGACGCCCGCCGCCGGCAGATCCTCGACGGCGCCGCGCTCTGCTTCGCCCGCAACGGCTTCCACGCCACGTCCATGCAGGACGTGCTCAAGGAGGTCGACCTCTCGGCAGGCGCGGTGTACCGCTACTTCAGCGGCAAGGAGGAGCTGATCGGCGCGATCGTCGAAGAGGTGCTCGGGCAGGTCCGCGAGGGATTCGAGGAGGCGGCCCGCAGCACCCCGCCCCCCGCGCCGGACCTCCTGGTCGCCTCGGTGCTCAGCCGTGTCCTCGCCACCAAGGAGTACCTGACCGTGGACGGCAGACCCGCGTTCCCGGGTCTTGTCGTCCAGGTGTGGGCGGAGACGATCCGCAACGAGGAGCTCTCGGCCGTCCTGCGGGAGGGCTACGGCGCGGTGCGGGCGGCCTGGACCCGGATCGTCGGGCAGTACCAGGATGCCGGGACGATGCGCTCGGACGTTCCCCCGGAACACGTGGCCCGCACCATGATGGCGGCCGCGATGGGCTTCCTCGCGCAGCAGGCGCTGTTCGGGCCGGCCTCCGCCGACGACCTGGCGGCGGGTCTACGGGCGTTGATGAGCATGCGGGGCGACGCCGACACGCGCTGAGGGATCACAGCTCGGTTAACGTCCCTGAAACCGGATCCAACTAGCCTGCGGATCCACGCCACCAGGGACTTTGCCCCGGGGCTGAGGCAACCGGGCCCCGCACGGTCCGGAGCGAGGACTGTGAGGTGGGACGTGCAACTGACCCCGCACGAGCAAGAGAGGCTGCTCATCCACGTGGCGGCCGACGTGGCCGAGAAGCGTAGGGCCCGCGGGCTCAGGCTCAACCACCCCGAGGCGGTCGCCCTCATCACCTCGCACATCCTCGAAGGCGCGCGTGACGGCCGTACCGTCGCCGAACTCATGGCCTCCGGGCGGACGTTGCTGTCCCGCGAGGACGTCATGGAGGGCATCCCCGAGATGATCCACGACGTGCAGGTCGAGGCGACCTTCCCGGACGGCACCAAGCTCGTCACCGTCCACGACCCGATCGTCTGAGGGGCCCCATGATTCCCGGAGAGATCCTCTTCGCCGACGGGCCGGTTGCCTACAACGAGGGCCGCGAGGTCACCCGGCTCACCGTCCTCAACGCCGCCGACCGGCCCGTCCAGGTCGGCTCCCACTACCACTTCGCCGAGACCAACCCCGGCCTGGAGTTCGACCGCGCCGCGGCGCGCGGCAGGCGGCTGAACATCGCCGCCGGCACCGCCGTGCGCTTCGAGCCCGGAATCCCCGTCGACGTGGAACTCGTCCCGCTCACCGGCGCCCGCGTGGTGCCCGGCCTGCGCGGGGAGACCGGAGGTGCCCTCGATGCCTGAGATCTCCCGTGCCGCCTACGCCGACCTGTTCGGCCCCACCACCGGCGACCGCATCCGGCTCGCCGACACCGATCTGCTGATCGAGATCGAGGAGGATCGTTCCGGCGGTCCCGGACGCGCCGGTGACGAGGCCGTGTTCGGCGGCGGCAAGGTCATCCGCGAGTCGATGGGCCAGTCGCGTGCCACCCGCGCGGAGGGCACCCCGGACACCGTCATCACCGGCGCGGTCGTCGTCGACCACTGGGGTGTCGTCAAGGCCGACATCGGCATCCGCGACGGCCGAATCACCGGCATCGGCAAGGCGGGCAACCCCGACACCATGGACGGAGTCCACCCGGACCTGGTGATCGGCCCCGAGACCGAGGTCATCGCGGGCAACGGCCGCATCCTGACCGCCGGCGCCATCGACGCGCACGTCCACTTCATCTGCCCGCAGATCGCCGACGAGGCGCTGTCCGCGGGCATCACCACCCTGGTCGGCGGTGGCACCGGCCCCGCCGAAGGCTCCAAGGCGACCACCGTCACCCCCGGTCCCTGGCACCTCGCCCGGATGCTGGAGGCGATGGAGCAGTACCCGCTCAACATCGGCTTCCTCGGCAAGGGCAACACCGTCTCCCACGAGGCGATGCTGTCGCAGATCCGCGGTGGCGCCCTCGGCCTCAAGCTGCACGAGGACTGGGGCTCGACCCCGGCCGTCATCGACGCCTCGCTGACCGTCGCCGAGCGGACCGGCATCCAGGTCGCCATCCACACCGACACCCTCAACGAGGCCGGATTCGTGGGCGACACGCTCGCCGCGATCGCCGGCCGGGGCATCCACGCGTACCACACCGAGGGCGCGGGCGGCGGACACGCGCCGGACATCATGACCGTGGTCTCCCAGCCGCACGTGCTGCCGAGTTCGACCAACCCGACCCGGCCCTTCACGGTCAACACCGCCGAGGAACACCTCGACATGCTGATGGTGTGCCACCACCTCAACGCGGCGGTCCCGGAGGACCTGGCCTTCGCCGAGTCCCGCATCCGCCCCACCACCATCGGCGCCGAGGACATCCTGCACGACATGGGCGCCATCTCGATCATCTCCTCCGACTCCCAGGCCATGGGCCGGGTCGGCGAGGTCGTCATGCGCACCTGGCAGACCGCGCACGTCATGAAGCGGCGGCGCGGCGCGCTGCCCGGTGACGGCCGGGCGGACAACCATCGGGTACGGCGCTACGTCGCCAAGTACACGATCAACCCCGCCGTCGCCCAGGGCCTCGCCCGCGAGATCGGCTCGGTGGAGACGGGCAAGCTCGCCGACCTGGTGCTGTGGGAGCCCGCGTTCTTCGGGGTCAAGCCGCATCTCGTGCTCAAGGGCGGTCAGATCGCCTACGCGCAGATGGGCGACGCCAACGCGTCCATCCCGACCCCGCAGCCGATCCTTCCCCGGCCGATGTACGGGGCGATCGGGCGGGCCCCCGCCTCGAACTCCTTCAACTTCGTGGCCCCCCTCGCCATAGAGGACGGGCTGCCGGAGCGGCTCCAGCTCGGCAAGCGCTTCGTGGCGATCGAGTCGACGCGCGGGGTCACCAAGGCCGACATGCGGGAGAACGACGCACGGCCCGACGTCCGGGTCGACCCCGACAGCTTCGCCGTACACATCGACGGGGAGCTGGTGGAGGCCACTCCGGCGGCCGAACTGCCCATGGCCCAGCGTTACTTCCTGTTCTGATGTCCAGGGCTGCACTTCTGGTCCTGGCCGACGGCCGCTTTCCCGCCGGGGGCCACGCGCACTCCGGCGGGGCGGAGGCGGCGGTCAAGGCGGGACGGATCACCAACGCGGAGAGCCTGGAGTCCTTCTGCCGCGGGCGACTGCACACGGCGGGCCTGGTGTCCTCGGCCCTCGCCGCGGCGGCCGTACTCGGCGTGGACCCACGGCGGTTGGACGAGGCGGCGGACGCCCGCACGCCGGCCCCCGCCCTGCGGGTCGCCGCCCGGAAACTGGGCCGCCAGTTGACGCGGGCGGCCCGGGCGACCTGGCCCTCGCCCGAACTCGACACCTTGGCAAGGGAGTTCCCCAAGGGAGCACACCAGCCGGTGGTGCTCGGCCTGACGGCACGCGCGGCGGGCCTGGAACCCGTGGACGCGGCCTACTGCGCGGCGTACGAGAGCGTGAGCGGCCCGGCGAGCGCGACGGTCCGCCTGCTGAGCCTGGACCCCTTCGACGCCACGGGAGTACTGGCCAGGCTGGCACCGGAGCTGGACCGCGTGGCGGACCTGGCGGTGGAGGCGGCAAGGAGGGCCGCGGCCGGGGGAGTCGACGAGTTGCCCGCGGCATCCGCACCCCTGCTGGAAATCGGAGCAGAAGCACACGCGGCATGGCCCGTACGCCTGTTCGCATCGTAACGGGCCCTCGGTCAGCCCATCTCAGGGGCGCGGGGAACTGCGCGACCAGCCTCCACGAACCCGCACCCGACAACGAACCCCAGGAGCCGCACATGCACTTGGACCACCACCACGACGGCCCCGCAGCAGTGAGCGCCGACGCCCACCGCAAGAACGGCTCCCGCCGAGCCCTCCGCATCGGCCTCGGCGGCCCCGTGGGCTCCGGCAAGACCGCCACCGTGGCCGCGCTCTGCCGCGCCCTGCGCGACGAACTCTCCCTCGCCGTCGTCACCAACGACATCTACACCCGCGAGGACGCCGAGTTCCTGCTCAGGGAAGCCGTGCTGCCCCCCGAGCGCATCACCGCCGTGGAGACGGGCGCCTGCCCCCACACGGCGATCCGCGACGACATCTCCGCCAACCTCGAAGCCGTCGAGGACCTGGAGGACCAGGCCGGCCCCCTGGACCTCGTCCTCGTGGAGAGCGGCGGCGACAACCTCACCGCCACCTTCTCCAAGGGTTTGGTCGACGCCCAGATCTTCGTCATCGACGTGGCCGGAGGGGACGACATCCCGCGGAAGGGCGGCCCCGGCGTCACCACCGCCGACCTGCTCATCGTCAACAAGACCGACCTGGCCCCGTACGTCGGCTCCGACCTCGCCCGGATGGCCGCCGACGCCAAGGCCCAGCGCGCCGAACTCCCGGTCGTCCTTCAGTCGTTGCGGAGCGAGACCGGCGTCAAGGACGTCGTCGACTGGGTGCGGTCGCAGCTCGCCGCGTGGACGGCGTGACCACGGCCGTGACCGGCGTGCGGGCGACCGCGCGGCTGGTCGCCCGGGACGACGGGCGCGGTGGCACGGCCCTGCCCGTCCTGGAGAGCGACGGACCGCTGGCCCTGCGGCGCACCCGGGGAAGCGGCGCCGAGGCCCGGGTCATGCTGGTCGGCGCGATGAGCGGGCCCCTCGGCGGCGACCACTTCACCGTCGAGGCCGAGGTCCGGCAGGGCGCCCGGCTGCGCATGGGCTCGGCCGCCGCCACCATCGCCCTGCCGGGGCAGACCAAGGGCGGGGCCCGCTACGACGTACGGCTCACCGTCGCCGACGGGGGAGAACTGCGCTGGCTGCCCGAGCAGTTGATCTCCGCGGGCGGCAGCGACCTGTCCGTCGGCACACGGATCGACCTCGCGGCGACGGGCCGGCTCGTGCTGCGCGAGGAACAGGTCCTCGGGCGGGTGGGGGAGGAGCCGGGACGGCTCACCAGCCGGCTGGTGCTGCGGATCGCGGGCCGGACCGTGCTCGACCAGGAACTGGCCTGCGGGCCCGGCGCGCCCGGCGGCTGGGACGGCCCGGCCGTGCTCGCGGGGCACCGGACGGTCGGTCAGCTCCTCGTCGCACGGCCTGAGTTCGCCGAGCAGCCGGTACCGGCGCGGGTGCTCGGTGAGGGCGCCGCCGTCGTTCCCCTGGCCGGACCCGCCGTGCTCGTCACCGCCGTGGCCCCGGACGCCCTGCTGCTGCGCCGGGTCCTGGACACGGCTCTGGCGCAACTCGCACCGTAGTCCGCCGAGCGAACAGGTTCTTCCGTTTATCGGATTGGCAAAGAAGCCCGCCAAACCCTGTGCACAGCGACTTCACAACCAGGAGGATCCCCGAAGGAATCGAAACGACGTACGGGGAGGGGTCCCTCTTGAGGGAGACGAGACCGAAGTGGCGCACGACGGCACTCGGTTCGGCCGGCGTGCTCATCACGGCCACACTGATATCCGGTGCCGTCGCGGCACCCGCGTCCGGCGCCAACACGTCCGACCTGACGGGCCGGCACGTACAGGACCGCGAGGCCGTGGGCGCCGCGATCGCCGCGGCCCGAGCCGCGAAGGCCGGCATCGACTGGGCGGACTGCCCCGCCGACTGGGGGATCGCGAAGCCGGTCCAGTGCGGTTGGGTCAGCGTGCCGCTGGACTACGCGAAGCCGAACGGCAAGCAGATCAAGCTCGCTGTCGACCGCATCGGCAACACCGGCACCGCGGCGGAGCGCCAGGGCGCCCTCGTCTACAACCCGGGCGGCCCCGGCGGCTCGGGCATGCGCTTCCCGCTGCGCGTCGTCAACAAGAACCCGATCTGGGCGAACGCGGCCAAGGCGTACGACTTCGTGGGCTTCGACCCGCGCGGTGTCGGCCACTCCGCGCCCATCTCCTGCATGGACCCGCAGGAGTTCGTGAAGGCGCCCAAGATGGACCCGGTGCCGGACAGCGAGGCCGACAAGCTCGCCCAGCGCAAGCTGGCCCGTGAGTACGCCGAGGGCTGCGCCGAGCGCACCGGCAAGGCCATGCTCCAGCAGATGACCACGCCGAACACCGTGCGCGACCTGGACGTCATCCGCGCCGCGCTCGGCGAGAAGAAGCTCAACTACCTGGGCGTCTCCTACGGCACCTACATCGGCGCCGTGTACGGCACCATGTACCCGAACCACGTGCGCCGCATGGTCGTCGACAGCGTGGTCAACCCCTCGCGGGAGAAGATCTGGTACGAGGCCAACCTCGACCAGGACATCGCCTTCGAGGGCCGCTGGAAGGACTGGGAGGACTGGGTCGCCGCCAACGACGCCACCTTCCACCTCGGCACCACCCGGGCCGCGGTCGAGGCGAAGTGGCTCGAACTGCGGGCCACCGCCAAGAAGAACCCCCTCGGCGGGGTCGTAGGACCGGCCGAGCTGATCGGCTTCTTCCAGAGCGCCCCGTACTACGACTCCTCGTGGGTGCCGGTCGCCACGGCGTTCAGCAAGTACGTCGCCGGTGACACCCAGGCGCTGGTCGACGCGGCCGCCCCGGACCTCACCGACACCGCGGGCAACATCTCCTCGGAGAACGGCAACGCCGTCTACACGGCCGTCGAGTGCACCGACGCCAAGTGGCCCACCAGCTGGAAGAAGTGGGACCGGGACAACACCGCGCTGCACCAGAAGTACCCGTTCATGACCTGGGCCAACGCCTGGCTGAACCTGCCCTGCGCCACCTGGCCGGTCAAGCAGCAGACCCCGGTGAACGTCAGGACCGGCAAGGGTCTGCCCGGAGTGCTGATCGTGCAGTCCGAGCGGGACGCGGCCACCCCGTACGAGGGCGGCGTCGAACTGCACCAGCGCTTCAAGGGCTCCCGCCTGATCACCGAGAAGGACGCGGGCTCCCACGGCGTGACCGGTCTGGTCAACCCCTGCATCAACACGCGGGTGGACGCCTACCTGCTCACCGGCAAGCTGGACGCGACCGACGTGACCTGCACCCCGCACGCCACGCCGAAGCCGTAAGCGGTACCCCGTACGACGAAGGAGGGGCGGCCCGGACCACGGGCCGCCCCTTCCTCATGCGCCGAGCGAGTGGAGGTACGCGTCCTCCGCCGCGTAGTCGAAGAGGTCGCCGTAGGTCTGGAACATCCTCGGATAGGCCTCCCGCCAGTCCCGTCCGGCCAGCTGCTCCTCGATCCAGGCGACGGTCTCAGACAGCCGGTCCGCGTACCGCACCACCGCCCGGTAGCCCAACTCCCGTTCCGCGGCGGACATGTCGCAGACGACCGGCACGGGCACCGACCACGGCGTGTCGCCCACGGCCGGCGACGGCGGCGGCCCGTCCAGCAGGACCGTCTCGGTCCGCACGCCCATGACGGCGTCGATCGCGGCGGCGATCTCCGCCACCGTGGGGGCGTCCGGATCCACGGCGTTCAGGGCCCGTGAACCCGGCCGCGCGGCGGCGAGCCGGATCAGCTCCGCGAGGTTGTGGACGCTCGCGGGGTGGAAGCGGCTGCGCCCGCCGAACGGGAGGACGCGCCGAGCCCTGCCGTCCAGGTTGCGCTTGACGAAGTAGAGCTCGCGCGGGGTCCGGCAGTGCGGGCCGTGGACCGCGCCGGCCCGCAGCAGCGTGGTGGGCAACCGCTCCCCGGCGGCCAGGAGTTCACGCTCCAGCCCCGCCTTGCGGGTGCTGTACGAGGTGTCGCCTGGGGTGACGGTCCGCTGGTCCTCGGTCAGGGGCACCGGGTACTCCGGGAAGCCGTCCGGCTCACCCTGGGTGTCGAAGTTACGGCCCTTGTCGTCCTCGTACACCGACACGCTGGAGATCACCACGGCCGAGCCCACCCGGTCGGCCAGCGACAGCAACTGCCGTGCGTGCGCGGGACCGTAGGCCACCACGTCCACCAGGACCTCGCAGCCGTCGCCCACCGCGGCGGCCAGAGCGGCGTCGTCCGCCCGGTCGGCGCGCGCGGTGCGCACCCGCGCGGGCCAGCTCTCGTCCCGGCCGCCGCCCCGTGAGACGGCCGTCACCTCCCAGTCGTCCCCGGCGAGCGCCGCCACGGCCGCCCGTCCGATCTGTCCCGTCGCCCCGATCACCACAGCACGTCGTGTCATGCGGCGACCGTACGGCGCTCACCCCCGGCGCCTCCAGGGAGTTCTGCCGACGGCAGACCTCAACTCAACGGAAGGCGCGGGAACTTGCGCTCCTTCGCCTCCTTCGCCGCGGCGGCCTCCTCCGCCTTCACCACGGCCGCGTACTGGTCGACGTACTCCTGCTCGGACAGCGTCAGGATGGCGTACATGATCTCGTCGGTGATGGCCCGCAGGATCGCCTTCTCGTTCTCCATCCCGGCGTAGCGGGAGAAGTCCAGCGGCTTGCCGAAGCGGATCACCACGGGGTGGATGTTGGGGATCACCTTGCCGGGCGGCTGGGCCTCGAAGGTGCCGATCATCGCGCAGGGGATGACCGGGACCTGCGCCTTGAGCGCCATCACCGCGACGCCCACCTTGCCCTTGTAGAGGCGGCCGTCGTGGGAGCGGGTGCCCTCCGGGTAGATGCCGAGCAGTTCGTCCTTGCGCAGCACGCCGAGGCCCTCGCGGATGGCGGCCTTGCCCGCTTCCTTGCCGGACCGGTCGACCGGGATCTGCCCGGCGCTGCGGAAGAAGAAGGCGGTCAGCCGGCCCTTGATGCCGGGGCCGGTGAAGTACTCGGCCTTCGCCAGGAAGGTGATGCGCCGCTTGAGCACCGCGGGCATCAGGAAATGGTCGGAGAACGACAGGTGATTGCCGGCGACGATGGCCGCACCCGACTCCGGGATGTGCTCCAGACCTTCTATTCGAGGCCGGAAGACCAGTCTCAGCAACGGCCCCAACAGCACGTATTTGAGCAGGTAGTAGAACAAGAGGGGGCGCTCCTCGGTCGGGCGGACGGCTCAACTCCGCGTTCTGGCTGGTCAACCGGCGTGAGGTGGGGCTGCCAGTGTAGGCGCAGGTGGCGGGCCCCGGAACAGGCCGAAGGCAGCTCTCACCGACCTTGGCCTGTTCACAGCCGTAGGATCACCAGGGCCGTGTCGTCCGTGGCGCCGCCGGGCGGCAGGAGCTCCAGCAGGACCGCGTCGGCGAGGGTCTCGGGGTCGTCCTCGCGGTGCCGGACGAGGGAGTCGGCGAGCCGGGTGAGCCCGGTGTCGATGTCCTCACGGCGCCGCTCCACCAGGCCGTCGGTGTACAGCGCGAGGGTGGCGCCGCCGGTGAAGGCGGTCTGCGCCTGCGGCCGGGGCATCGGGTCGGGGCGGGCGTCGAGCGGCGGGTCGGTCGCCTTGTCCAGGCACTCCACCCGGCCGTCGGCGTGCACCAGCATCGGCGGCGGGTGCCCCGCGCTGCTGTAGGTGATGGTGCGGTGGTCGAAGTCGATGAAGGTGGTGACCGCGGTGGCGGACTCGGCGCCGTCGACGACATGGGCGTACCGGCCCAGCACGTCCAGGGCCTGCGCCGGCCCCTCGGCCACCCGGGAGGCGGCGCTCAGGGCGCTGCGCAGCTGGCCCATCACCCCGGCGGCCGGGAGTCCGTGGCCCACCACGTCACCGACCGAGACACCGACGCGGTGGCCGCCCACCAGGTCGACCAGGTCGTACCAGTCGCCGCACACGTTCAGCGCGCCGACCGCCGGCCGGTAGCGCACGGCGACCTGGTGGTGCAGCGACTGCCGGGCGGTGGGCAGCATGGCGTCCTGCAGGGCGAGGGCGACCTCACTGTCCCGGGCGTGGGCCTGCCGCAGCCGCTCGTTGAGCGCCTGGAGTTCACGGGCGCGGGTGTACAGCTCGGCCTCCAGGACGCGGGCCCGGTCGCCGCCCTGGCCGCCGCGGGCCCGGATCAGCTCGGTGACCTCCTCGACCCGGTGCACGAGCAGCTCGACCTTGCCGTCCGCGCCGAGCACCGGGGCGTTGCACGGGCTCCAGTAGCGCTCCTCCCACACTCCCGGCCGGCCCGGCACCTCGACGTCGTAGCGCTGGAGCGCCATGGAGTCGCGCTCCCCGGTCTCCAGCACCCGGTGCAGGGAGGCGGCCAGATTGAGCATGCCGGTGGACGCGGTGTCGTTGGGGTTGTCCGGGAACACGTCGAAGAGGTAGCGGCCCACCACCTCCTCGCGCCGGCGCCCGGCCATGCGCAGGAACTCCTCGTTGACGTCCGCGTACACCAGGTCGGGTGTGAGCAGTGCGACCATGCCGGGCAGGGCCTGGAACACGGCTGGGTAGTCGATGGAGTCGGGGTCGTCGATGGGTGTGTCGCTCATGGCTGCTGCCTCCCCGCCGGGATCGCACTATTTTCCCACGGTATGCGGGGTCCGGCGTTCAGTCCGGTGGATCCGCGAGGGGCTGCTCGGCCCAGATGACCTTTCCCTCGGGGACGAAACGGGTGCCCCAGCGCCGGGCGAACTGGGAGACCAGCAGCAGCCCCCGGCCGCCCTCGTCCGTGGTGCGCGGGTGGCGCAGATGGGGCGCGGTGTCCCCGCTGTCGAACACCTCGCAGATCAGGGACCGCTCCCGGATCAGCCGGAGCCGGATCGGGCCGACGGCGTGCCGGATGGCGTTGGTGACCAGTTCGCTGACGATCAGCTCCGTGGTGAAGGCGAACTCCTCCAGGCCCCACTCCGCCAGCTGCCGGGACGCCGTCTTGCGGGCCTCGGCGACCCGGGCCGGATCGACGGGCACGTCCCAGTCCGCGACCTGGTCGGGCCCCAGCAGCCGGGTGCGGGCCATGAGCAGGGCCACGTCGTCGTGCGGCCGGTCCGGGGCCAGGGCCTCGACCACGGTCCGGCAGCGCAGCTCGAGCGAGGGCGCGGACCTCTCCAGGGCCTGGCGCAGCCGGTGCCGGCCCGCGTCCACGGCCCACTCCTCGCCGCGGGCCAGCAGCCCGTCGGTGTGCAGTGCCAGGGTGCTGCCCTCGGCCAGGGCCAGCTCGACCGATTCGAAGGGCGGGCCGCCCACGCCGAGCGACGGCCCCTGCGGGAGGTCCACGAAGGCGACCGTGCCGTCGGGCAGGATCACGGCGGGCGCGGGATGCCCGGCGGCGGCCATCGTGCACTGCCCGTCGACCGGGTCGTAGACGACGTACACGCATCCGGAGCCCCGGGTGCTGTCGGTGTCCTCCGTCTCCGGCCCCGCGCCCTCCTCGCGCGCCGACCGGGCCACCAGGTCGTCCAGGTGCCCCAGGACCTCCTCGGGCGGCAGATCCAGCGCCGCCAGCGTCCGTACGGCGGTCCGCAGCCGGCCCATCGCGGCGGCGGCGCCGATGCCGTGCCCGGGCACCTCGCCGACCACGAGGGCGACCCGCGCGCCGGAGAGCGGGATCAGGTCGTACCAGTCCCCGCCGAGGCCGGTCAGCTCGTCGGCGGGCCGGTAGCAGGCGCTCACCTCCACGGCGTCCTGCTCGGGCAGCCGGTGGGGGAGCAGACTGCGCTGCAGGACGAGCGCCGCCTCGCGTTCACGGGTGTAGCGCCAGGCGTTGTCCACGCAGACGGCGGCCCTGGAGACGAGGTCCTCGGCGAGGTTCAGGTCGTCCTCGTCGAAGGGTTCCTGGCGGCGCCGGCGGAAGAAGACGGCGACGCCCAGGGTGACGCCCCTCGCGCGGATCGGCACCACCAGCGCGCTGTGCAGCCCCAGCTCCAGGAAGGTGGCCCGGCGGCCGCCGGGTATGCCGGTCGCCCACTCCGCGCCCAGCGGGTCCAGTCGCTCCTCCCGCCAGGACGTGCCCTCCGCCAGGCTGCGCAGCGGGGGCGAGCCGGGCCGGTAGGCGGCCACCTCGCCGACCTCGACGACGGCCTCGGGGACGCCTTCGTGGACCGACTGGTGCCCGGCCCGCAGCAGCGTCACCCGCTCGGTGGGCTCCGCTCCCCGCAGCACCGGCTCCAGCAGGTCCACGGTGATGTAGTCGGCCAGCGCCGGCACCGCCACGTCGGCCAGTTCCTGCGCGGTGCGCCGGATGTCCAGGCTGCGGCCGATGTACTCGCCGGCCCGGTCGAGCAGGGCGAGGCGCTGCCGGGCCCGGTGCCGCTCGGTGATGTCGACGACGGTGTAGTACACGCCCATCGGATGGCCCCGGTCGTCGTCGATCCGGGTGAACGACATGGTGTGCGCGGTCTCGCGGTGCGGGGCGGAGCGGACCCGGCCGACGTGCTCGTAGCCCACGACCGGCTCGCCGGTCTCCAGCACGTGCCGCATCTGCGCCTCGATCGCCTCGGCGTCCAGACCCGGCTGGATCTCCGCGAACCGCAGCCCCAGCCGCCGCTGGGCCGGGGCGCTGCCGAACTGCTCGAGGGCCGGGTTGGACCACACACAGCGCAGGTCCGTGTCCACGACCGCGATGCCGATGGGGGAGCGGGTGACCATCTGCTCCAGCACCCGGCGGCTCATGTCCCAGCCGGGGGCCTCGGCCAGCTCGGACAGCAGGACCAGCCAGCGGGCGGAGCCGTCCAGGTCGTCGGCGGCGGTGATGCGCACCATGACCCGGACGGGCCGGCCACCCCTGCGCAGGGCGGTCAGCAGCCCTGCCCAGCCGCCGTCGCTGCGGCACCGCTCGGCGAGCTCCGGCAGCCGCCGGGCCTCCTCCGCGGTCAGCAGCGCGGACGCCGCCATCCCCACGGCCTCCGCGGCGCCGTATCCCAGCAGGCGCTCGGCGTCCCGGGTCCAGCCCCTGACGACTCCCTGGGCATCGAGCAGCAGAGGCGCGGCATCGGCCACGTCGAACCGGTGCCGCGCGGTGTCGTGCTCCTCCTGAGCGCCCACGGCCGACCTCTCTGTCGCTGAGAGTGGTCTACCACCTCTTCGTCACATCTTCACCCGGTGTGGGGGAGTGCGCGGCCGGGGAGCGGCGGCCGGGCTACTGCCCGAGCACCCTTTCCAGCACTCCCAGGGCCGACCGCAGCTCGTCCGCCGTGATCGTCAGCGGGGGCGCAAGCCGGATCGTGGAACCGTGGGTGTCCTTGACCAGGATCCCCTCGGCCATCAGCCGCTTGCTCACCTCCCTGCCCGTGCCGATCGCCGGGTCGACGTCCACACCCGCCCACAGGCCCCTGGCGCGGAAGCCGACGACCCCCTTGCCCACGAGGTCCGCCAGGCCGTCC
This sequence comes from Streptomyces sp. SAI-135, assembly GCF_029893805.1. Classification (NCBI taxonomy): domain Bacteria; kingdom Bacillati; phylum Actinomycetota; class Actinomycetes; order Kitasatosporales; family Streptomycetaceae; genus Streptomyces; species Streptomyces sp. SAI-135. The sequence goes on along the minus strand of NZ_JARXYP010000002.1, from coordinate 1,567,044 downwards.
CGCAGGACCGTGCCCAGCTCGGTCGCCCGGCGCTGGAACTCGCCCGTCTCCAGGAGCTCGACCACCGCCGTGCCCACCGCCGCCGCCAGCGGGTTGCCGCCGAAGGTGGAGCCGTGTTCGCCCGGCCGCAGTACGCCGAGGACGTCCCGGCGGGCGACCACCGCGGACACCGGGACGATGCCGCCGCCCAGGGCCTTGCCCAGCAGCAGGACGTCCGGGACGACCGCCTCGTGCTCGACGGCCAGGGTGCGGCCCGTGCGGCCGAGGCCCGACTGGATCTCGTCCGCGACGAACAGACAGCCCTTGCGGCGGGTCACCTCGCGGACGCCGGTCAGATAGCCGTCGTCCGGGACGACCACGCCCGCCTCGCCCTGGATGGGCTCCAGGAGCACGGCGGCCGTCGTCTCGTCGATCGCCGCCTCCAACGCGGCCAGGTCGTTGTACGGCACGATCCGGAAGCCCGGCGTGAAGGGACCGAAACCCGCCCTCGCCGTCTCGTCCGTGGAGAACGACACGATCGTCGTCGTACGGCCGTGGAAGTTGTCCGCCGCCACCACGATCGTGGCCCGGTCGGCCGGGACGCCCTTGATCTCGTACGCCCACTTGCGGGCCACCTTGATGCCGCTCTCCACCGCCTCCGCGCCGGTGTTCATCGGCAGCACCATGTCCAGGCCGGTCAGTGCCGCCAGACGCTCGGCGAACTCGGCGAGCCGGTCGTTGTGGAAGGCGCGGGAGGTCAGCGTCAGGCGGTCCAGCTGCCGGTGCGCCGCCTCGATCAGCGCCGGGTGGCGGTGGCCGAAGTTCAGCGCGGAGTACCCGGCCAGCATGTCCAGGTAGCGGCGGCCCTCGACGTCCTCCACCCAGGTGCCCTCGGCCCGGGCCACGACCACGGGCAGCGGATGGTAGTTGTGCGCGAGGACCGGCTCCTCGGCGCGGATGAGATCGGCGGAGGAACGCGTGCCTACGGGTGCGGTCATGAGCGGATCTCCTGAGTGCAGCACTTGATGCCGCCGCCGGCCTTGTGGAGCTCGGAGAGGTCGACGGGGACGGGGACGTAGCCGTGGTCGTCGAGGCGCAGGGCGAGGGCCTCGGCCTGCGGGGCGATGAAGACGTGCCGGCCGTCGGACACGGAGTTCAGACCGAACGCCATCGCGTCGTCGCGGGTCGCGAGCACCGCGTCCGGGTACAGCCGTGCGAGTACCTCGCGGCTGCCCGGCGAAAAGGCCTCCGGGAAATAGGCGATGTTGTCGTCGTCCAGGACGAACAGCGCGGTGTCCAGGTGGTAGAAGTGCGGGTCGACCAGCGTCAGGCTGATCACCGGGTGGCCGAAGAACTCCTGCACCTCGCGGTGCGCCTCCCGGGTCGTGCGGAACCCGGTGCCGGCCAGCACGTAGCGACCGGTCCAGACGAGGTCGCCCTCGCCCTCGCAGACCGCCTGCGGGCGCTGGACGTCGTAGCCCGCCTTCTTGAACCACAGGTCGTAGTGCGTGGACTCGGGACGCCGCTCGGGCGCGTGGAAGAGGGATCCGAAGACGCGGCCGCCGACGACGACCGCCGAGTTCGCGGCGAAGACCATGTCCGGGAGACCGGGCACCGGCTCCACGGCGTCGACGCTGTGACCGTGGGCCTCGTAGGTGCGGATCAGGGTCCGCCACTGCTCCTGCGCGAGGTCCACGTCGACATGGGTGTCGGGATGCATCCAGGGATTGATCGCGTACTGCACGGCGAAGTGTCTGGGTTCGCAGACGAGGAAGCGCCGTCGGCGCGGCACACGGGAGTCGGACACAGAGGGGTTCCTCCGCTTCCTGCGGTGTCTACTGAGGGTTGACACCAAGGTAGGAAGTGACCGGCAGGCCCGACAAGCAACAAGAATTGCGTGTCCGCGCAGGAATGCTGCGAATTCTGTCGGCGAAACGCACGCCTGCTGCGTTTATTCGCTACGCCTCCGGCGCGGGCTGGCTCGCCCCCGCCTCGGGGCTCTCCGGGATGAGGTGGGACAGTACCATCACGCTGATCGTCTTCCGGATGAACGGCTCCACGCGGATGCGCTCCAGCACCTCCTCGAAGTGCTCCACGTCCCGCGCCCGCACGTGCAGCAGCGCGTCCGCGCCGCCGGTCACCGTCATCGCCGCGGTGATCTCCGGATGGTTGCGGACCACCTCCGCGAGCCGCCTGGGCGGAGCCGCGCCCTCGCAGTACACCTCGACGTACGCCTCCGTGCGCCAGCCCAGCGCCGACGGCCGCACCGTGGCCGTGAACCCGGTGATCACCCCGGTCTCCCGCAGCCGGTCCACGCGCCGCTTCACCGCCGTGGCGGACAGCCCGATCGCCGAACCGATCTCCGCGAAGGAGGTCCGCGCGTTCGCCATCAGCGCGGTGACGATCTTCCGGTCCAGCTCGTCGAACACGACGGTCCTGCTGCTCATGTCGGCACTGTATCCAGCGGGAGCGCCCACACCTCCGCACGTGTCCCGTCGTACGAATTGCTCCTACACTCCGGGTTCATGCTGCGCGCCCTGGCTGTCGACGACGAACGCCCCTCGCTGGAGGAACTGCTCTACCTCCTGAGCACCGACCCCCGGATCGGCAGCGTGGAGGGGGCCGGCGACGCCACCGAGGCGCTGCGCCGCATCAACCGCGCGCTGGAGTCCGGGCCGCACGGGCCCGAGGCGATCGACGTCGTCTTCCTCGACATCAACATGCCGGGGCTCGACGGCCTCGACCTCGCCCGGCTGCTGACCGGCTTCGCCAAACCGCCGCTCGTCGTGTTCGTCACCGCCCACGAGGACTTCGCCGTCCAGGCCTTCGACCTCAAGGCCGTCGACTACGTCCTCAAACCGGTCCGCAAGGAGCGCCTCGCGGAGGCCGTCCGCCGCGCCGCCGAACGCCTCGACGCCGCGCCCCGCATCCCCGTGCACGAACCCGACCCGGACCACATACCCGTCGAGCTCGGCGGGGTGACCCGCTTCGTCGCCGTCGACGACATCACCCACGTCGAGGCCCAGGGCGACTACGCCCGACTCCACACCGACAAGGGCAGCCACCTCGTCCGGATCCCGCTGTCCACCCTGGAGGAGCGCTGGCGCTCGCGCGGCTTCGTCCGCATCCACCGCCGCCATCTCGTCGCCCTGCGCCACGTCGGCGAACTCCGCCTGGACGCGGGCACCGTGTCCGTCCTGGTCGGCGGCGAGGAACTCCAGGTCAGCCGCCGCCACACGCGGGAGCTGCGGGACCTGCTGATGAGGAGGCCCTGACCGTGCCGCACCAGGATCCCGCCGAGCGCCGGGTCGTCGTCACCGGCCCGCCCCGCCGCGGCCGCCCCGCCTCCGGCTACTACCGGCCGCGCACCGAGATCGACGAGCAGACCACCCTCGGCCACACCTACGTCCGCTCCCTGATGCGCACCCAACTGCGGGCCGCCCTCGCCGTGTTCGCCTTCCTCGGCCTGCTCATCGGACCGCTCCCGCTGCTCTTCGCGGCCATGCCCGACGCCCACCGCCTCGAATGGGGCGTCCTCGGCTTCGGCCTGTACGTCCCGATGGTCCTGCTGGCCCGCTGGTACGTGCGCCGCGCCGAGCGCAACGAACGGGACTTCGTACGGCTGGTCGAGGACCGATGAACTCCAGCTACTCGGTTCCCGCGGTCGCCCTGGTCGTGGTCGCCACCGTCCTCGTCGGCGCCTTCGGCCTGCGCATCTCCCGCACCACCTCCGACTTCTACGTCGCCTCCCGCACCGTCGGTCCCCGCCTGAACGCGGCCGCCATCAGCGGCGAGTACCTCTCCGCCGCCTCCTTCCTCGGCATCGCCGGACTGGTCCTCGTCCAGGGCACCGACATGCTCTGGTACCCGGTCGGCTACACGGCCGGCTATCTCGTCCTGCTCCTGTTCGTCGCCGCCCCGCTGCGCCGCTCCGGCGCCTACACCCTCCCCGACTTCGCCGAGGCACGACTCGCCTCGCAGGCCGTACGGCGGCTCGCGGGCGCCTTCGTGGTCGGCGTGGGCTGGCTCTACCTGCTGCCCCAGCTCCAGGGCGCCGGACTGACGTTGACCGTGCTCACCGGGGCACCCCAGTGGCTCGGCGGAGTCATCGTCGCCGTCGTCGTGGTCGCCACCGTCGCCGCGGGCGGCATGCGCAGCATCACCTTCGTGCAGGCGTTCCAGTACTGGCTCAAGCTCACCGCCCTCCTCGTCCCCGCCCTCTTCCTGATCCTCGCCTGGCAGGGCGACGGCGCCCCCAGCCACGCCTTCGAGGAACCGGCCACCTTCCGCGAACAGCGCGTGGTCCGCGTCGACTCCACCCTCGACCTCGAGCTGGAGAGCCCCCTGACCGTCACCGTCACCGGCACGGTCGACGGCCGCCCGCACGAGGACGACACGCTCCGACTCCCGGCCGGCACCCACCACATCGACAAGGGCACCCGCCTCACCTTCGCCGAGGGCACCACCGTCCCGGCCGCCGACCGCGGCACCAGCGACGGCATGTCGACCTCGCTGGCCGCGGGCCGCGAGGAACGCCCTCTGTACGCCACGTACGGGCTGATCCTCGCCACCTTCCTCGGCACCATGGGCCTGCCGCACGTCGTCGTCCGCTTCTACACCAGCCCGCACGGCGTCGCCGCCCGCCGCACCACGGTCGCCGTCCTCGGCCTGATCGGCTGCTTCTACCTGCTGCCCCCGGTCTACGGCGCCCTCGGCCGCCTGTACGCCCCCGAACTCACCCTCACCGGGGACGCCGACGCCGCCGTCCTGCTGCTCCCGGAGCGCATGATCGGCGGCCTCGGCGGCGACCTGCTGGGCGCGCTGGTGGCGGGCGGTGCCTTCGCCGCCTTCCTCTCCACGGCCTCCGGGCTCACCATGGCGGTCGCGGGCGTGCTCACCCAGGACGTCCTGCCCGCGCGCGGCGTACGGCACTTCCGGCTCGGCACGGTCCTCGCGATGTGCGCCCCGCTCGCCGCGAGCGTCCTGGTCGGCGGACTGCCCGTCGCCGACGCGGTGGGGCTCGCCTTCGCCGTCTCCGCGTCCTCGTTCTGCCCGCTGCTCGTCCTCGGCATCTGGTGGCGGCGGCTGACCCCGCCCGGCGCCGCCGCGGGCATGCTGGTCGGCGGCGGCTCGGCGTTCGTCGCCGTGGCCGCGACCATGGCGGGCCTCCCGGCGACGGGAGCGCTGCACTCCCTGCTCGCCTGGCCCGCGCTCTGGTCGGTGCCGCTCGGCTTCCTCACCATGGTGCTGGTGTCCCTGGCCACCGCGGGCCGGGTACCGGCGGGCACGGCGGCGATCCTGGCCCGCTTCCACCTGCCGGAGGAGCTCAGGGCGGAGGTGAAGGCATGAGCGGCTTCCTGGCCGGGCTGTGCGTGGCGATCCTCCCGCTGCTCGCCGCCGGCTTCTGGCTCGGCCGGCGCACCGCCCGCCCGCAGACCCTGGGCGGCCTCGGCACCCCCGTCGAGCACGCCACCTTCGAGACCCTGCACACCGCTTCCCTGGCCGCGCCCCCGCTGCGGGCCGGCCTGACCGAGGAGACCGCCCGCAAGTCGGCGCGCCGGCTGCGCTCGCTGCTTGGCACGGACGCGCTGTGCCTCACCGACCAGAAGCAGGTCCTGGTCTGGGACGGCGTGGGCGGCCACCACCGCACCGAGATCATGGAACGCCTCGCGGGCCCGCTGGAGACCGGCCGCGGCGAGGCCTTCCCGCTCACCTGCGCCACCCCCGACTGCCCGGTCCGCTGGGCGGTCGTAGCCCCGCTCACCGTCGACGAGCGCGTCCACGGCGCCCTGGTCGCCTGCGCGCCCCGCGAGTCGGCGGTGCTCGTCCGCGCCGCCGGGGAGGTCGCCCGCTGGGTGAGCGTCCAGCTCGAACTGGCCGACCTGGACCAGTCCCGCACCCGGCTGATCGAGGCCGAGATCAAGGCACTGCGGGCCCAGATCTCCCCGCACTTCATCTTCAACTCGCTCGCGGTGATCGCCAGTTTCGTCCGCACCGACCCCGAGCGGGCCCGTGAACTCCTCCTCGAATTCGCCGACTTCACCCGCTACTCGTTCCGCAGACACGGCGACTTCACCACCCTCGCCGACGAACTGCACGCCATCGACCACTACTTGGCGCTGGTGCGGGCACGCTTCGGCGACCGCCTCGCCGTCACCCTCCAGATCGCCCCGGAGGTGCTGCCGGTCGCCCTGCCGTTCCTGTGCCTTCAGCCGCTGGTCGAGAACGCCATCAAGCACGGACTGGAGGGCAAGACCGAGAAGTGCCACCTCCAGATCACCGCCCAGGACGCCGGCGCGGAAGCCCTCGTCGTCATCGAGGACGACGGCGCCGGAATGGACCCGGTCCTGCTCCGCCGCATCCTCGCGGGCGAGGTCAGCCCCTCGGGCGGCATCGGACTGTCCAACGTCGACGACCGGCTGCGCCAGGTGTACGGCGACTCCTACGGCCTCGTCATCGAGACCGCCGTGGGCGCGGGCATGAAGATCACCGCCCGGCTGCCCAAGTACCAGCCGGGCGTGCACTCGGCGGGCCGCCTCACGGGCGGCTGAGTCAGCCGCGGGTGGCCACCATGCCCAGGGTGATCAGGCCCAGCACGACCCAGCCGAACCACAGCCAGCCGTTGCTGCCGAGCGCCACCGTGTAGGCGGTCACCGCGACGAGACCGCCTACGGTGAGCACCCCCATCGTCCGGGTCGAGCCATCCGTGGAACCGGTACCGGCCATCGCGACACCCTCCTCAGGATTCGTCCCCCTCCATGGTGCCCCCGTTCTGCCTGCGGACGGTGCACACGACGAAATGCGTGCCGTTCTTCCAGGGCCCCTCGCTGGTCCAGGAGCCCGCCGTGTACACGGACGGATCGAAGCCGTAGTCGCCCGGCGGCACGTCACGCGCGCACGCCGGGTCCGACTCGGTGCGCGCCTCGGACAGCGTGACGTCGGGGTCCAGCCGGGTGAATCCGAGCACCTGCTCGTCGTAGGTGCCCCGGCAGGAGACCAGCCGGGCGTCCCGGTTGGTGCGCACGTCCAGACAGTCCCGCCGCTGCATGGTCGCCGTGTCCGCGAACGCCGAGCCCGGCGCGCGCCGGCTGCCGATCGGCCCGTACACCGGCCCGTTCCCGCCCAGCACCAGGCACGCGGTACGCCGTCCCGCGGCCCCGAACCCCCCGTCGGTCGGCACGACGGCCTGGCTGCGGACGTCCGCGAGACGGTCCCGGATCTCCCGCGTCCGCTCCTCGCACTGCGCGGCCCCCGTCCGCCGCGCCTCGTCCGCGGAGGCGGCCGCGGCGAACGCCATCACCTGGCCGTCCGGGACGCTGTCGCAGCCGGGGTCCAGCCGCAGCCGGGGCGTCCCCCGGAACCGCTGCGCGCCGGGCCAGTCGGCGATCACGCAGTCGCCGTCGCGCAGGGGGCGGGTGAGCCCCACCGCCTCGCCGTACGGCTGCCGGGCGCCCTGGGTTCCGCCCCCGCCGTCCGAGGAACGGTCGGCCAGGGCGTACCACACCCCGCCCAGGGCCAGCAGCAGCCCCAGTCCGCAGGCGAGGACGGCCCGCAGGGCGTGCGAGCGCTCCCGCCGGTGGCCGCGCTGGGGCGAGAACGCCACGGGGGGCGGCGGCGCCTGCACGGCCGCCCAGGGCGGCTGGGAGCCGAGGTCGGTCTGCGTCCGCACGTACGGCTCGGCCTCGGGCGTCACGATCCGCGACAGCGCGGCCTCCGCCTCCGCCGCCGACAGCCGCTGCCCGGGGTCCTTCGCGAGCAGCGCCCGGAGCACGGGACCCAGCGCACCGGCGCGCACGGCGGGCCGCGGCTCCTCCATGACCACCGCGGTCACCTCGGCGAGATGCGACTCCCGCTCGAAGGGCCCCACGCCCTCCACCGCGTGGTAGAGCGTGCAGCCCAGGGAGAACAGGTCGGCGGCCGGGGTGGGCGTGCCGCCGGTGGCCCTCTCCGGCGCCAGATAGCCCGCCGTGCCCACCAGCACCGACGCCAGCGTGTACCGGGTCTCCCCGGCGTCCGGCTGCACGGAGATGCCGTAGTCGGTGAGCAGGACGCGCCCGCACGGCGACCCGTCGCGGTCCGGCGCCAGCAGGATGTTCGCCGGCTTCACGTCCCGGTGCATCACGCCCCGCCGGTGCCCGGCGGTCAGCGCGTCGAGCACGGCGAGGCCGATACGGGCGCACTCCGCCGGGGCGAGCGGTCCGCGGGTCTCGACCAGGTCGCGCAGGTCCACGGCGTCCGCGACGTACTCCATGACGATCCACGGCAGTCCGTCGTGCTCCAGCACGTCATGCACGGTCACCACGTGCGGGTGGCCGCGCAGTCCCGCCGCGTGCCGGGCCTCGGCGCGGGCCCGCGCCACCCGGGCCTCCCGTTCGTGGCCCGCCTCCGCCGGGTCGCGGAACACGATCTCCTTGAGCGCGACCTCGCAGGCGAGTCTCTGGTCATGGGCGAGCCACACATGGCCCATGCCGCCGCTGCCGAGCGGGTTCAGCAGCAGATACCGGCCGGCGATGACCCGGCCCACTCCCGACGTCGGTGATCCTGAGGACATCCGGTGACTCCCGGTTCTGCGGGACGCTAGGTGGCGACGGTGGTGCTCGGCCCGCCGGTGACGGGCCCGCCGGTGACGGGCCCGCCGGTCGCGGGCGCACTGGTGGCGGGCGCACTGGTGGCGGGCGCGCTCGTGGCAGGGGCGCTGGAGGCGGGCGCGCCGGTCGTCGACGGAGGCGGTGGCGGCGGCGGGGCCGCGCTGCTGGTCTTCGGGGTGGCGGTCGGCGGACCGCTCCCCCTGTCGGGCGAGGACGAGCCCGGCGCCGGCGCACTCGACGACGGCGGCGCCGAGGAGGCACCGGGCCTGCCGCCGGCCGAGGACGGCGGCGCCGAGGACGGCGGCGCCGAGGACGACCCCGGCGACCCGGCCGAGCCCGAGGGCCCCGACGACGACGGCGGCGGCGTACCCGGGGACGACACGTGCGGCCCGGACGGTGGCGGGGGAGCGGTCGTCGGCCCGCTCGCGCCGCCGGAGCCGCCCGTGCCGTCCCCGGCCACGGTCAGCGTCACGTACCGCCCGAACGGCAGCTCGGTCCCCGCGGGCGGATCGATGGCCGTGACCCGCGCGTCCCCCAAGGGCGCCCGCTGACCCGCGTACCCGGCCGCCAGTCCGGCCTCGATCAGTTCCCGGCTCGCCCGGGCGAAGGTCCGCCCGGTGAGGTCCGGCACGGTGCGCCGCTTCTTCGCGTCGAAGGCGGTGTCCTTCTCCCCGGTGGTGCCGACCGGGCGGTTGATGCCTCGGGAGGGTTCCTGGACATCCACGAGAGCGACCCGTTCCAGTTTCCGCGGTGCGGGCTTCACGGCCACCACGGACTCAGGCTCGTATCCCGCCCACTTCTTGTTGCCGTCCTCGAACCGGACGGAAATCCGGCCGGTGTCGCCCTCGAAGGGCCGCAGTGGATTTCCGCACGAGCACTTCACAGCCGGAAGCCCTTGTTCATCGACGAGAATCGCGATTCCCGCCTGGAGCAAGGAGTTGTACGGGACGGCCTTTTCCTTCTTGTAGTCGTGGTTCCTGACAAGCGTGTCGTGACGCAGCAGAACCGGTGTGAGTCGATCCAGATATTCCGGTATGCCGTCCGTGCCGATGTGCAGTACGTCGGCCCACGCCTGTGCTTTTCTGTGATTCCTGGGATCGGTGAGGAATCGTTCGAGTCCGGCGACGTCACAGATGGTCGGCTGCTTGCTGCCGCCGTACAGGCCGGGTGTGTCCCCCTGCTGGAGACTTCCCCGCACGGGCTGCGACCGCACGGTGGCGGCGTCCCTGCCCAGCCCGCTGTTCTCGGCGAAGAACGGTGCGAGCGAGGGCACACCGACGGCGGCGGCCTTGACCACCGTCAGTGGATTTCCTTTCCCGCAGCCGCTCAGCAGCAGCGTCAGCAGCAGCGAGAAAATCACCGGCACGGTGATCCTGTGCATAAACGCGCGAAGTGTCATGACCGCTCCCCCCGGCGGTTCCCCCAACGCGCTTCATGCTACTGAATGCTTCGGAAAGGCGAAGCCTCTCAACGCTCGCGGGTGCTCAAAGAGGCCAGATATGCGTTGTACGCCTCGAGTTCCTTGTCGCCGTCCCGGTCGGCCGCCCGGTCGGTGCGCTTGGCCTGCCGCTGCTCGGATCCGTACCACTGGAACAGCAGTGCGATCAGCACCAGTACGGAGGGAATCTCGCTGAACGCCCAGGCGATACCGCCGGCGTAGTTCTGGTCGGAGAGCGCGTCGATGCCGAGCGAGGCGGGCGGGTTCTTGAACGTCGTCACCATGGGCTCGGACGCCATCATCAGCGCGATGCCGAAGAACGCGTGGAACGGCATCCCGGCGAACAGCTCCAGCATCCGCATCAGATATCCGGGCCGGTGCGGCCCCGGGTCCACGCCGATGATCGGCCAGAAGAAGACGACACCGACGGCGAGGAAGTGGACCATCATCGCGACGTGCCCGGTCTTCGACCCCATCAGGAAGTCGAACAGCGGCGTGAAGTACAGCGCGTACAGGCTCGCGATGAACAGCGGGATGGTGAACGCCGGATGCGTGATGGTCCGCATGTACCGGCTGTGCAGCAGCGCGAGCAGCAGCTCACGGGGCCCCTTGCGCCCCTTGCCCGCGACCGGCAGCGCCCGCAGGGCCAGGGTCACCGGGGCGCCGAGAAGGATCAGGATCGGCGACAGCATGCTGATCACCATGTGCTGCACCATGTGCACGCTGAACATGACCATCCCGTAGTCGTTCAGCCCCGTGCACATCATCAGCCCGATGGTCAGCACACCGGCCACGTAGGAGACGGTCCGCCCCACGGACCACGAGTCCCCCCGCCGTCGCAGCCGCACAACGCCCCACGCGTACAGGCCGAGCGCGAGAAGGCAGGCGACGAGGAAGAAGGGGTCGGCCGACCACTGAAGCCCTCGTCCCAGCGTGAACGGCGGCAGATCGTGCGTCATGCCGTGCCCGCTGTGGTCCATCGCGGTGGCTCCTGATTCGTGGGGGTTGTGCAAGTCTGTCCGCCACACAGACTAGAACCGCCCCCGGTCGCGGCTGCGACCGGGGGCGGATTGCTCAGTGCCGTACGCGCTGATCTAGAGGACGCACTCGGCTTCCTCGTAGCGGTCCGCGGGGACCGTCTTCAGCGTCTCGACCGCCTCTGCCAGCGGCACCATCAGGATGTCGGTGCCGCGCAGCGCGGTCATCTGACCGAACTCCCCGCGGTGCACGGCCTCCACCGCGTGCCATCCGAACCGGGTGGCCAGCACCCGGTCGTACGCGGTCGGCGTACCGCCGCGCTGCACGTGCCCGAGGATGACCGGCCGGGCCTCCTTGCCCAGCCGCTCCTCCAGCTCGATCGACAGCTGGCGGGCGATCCCGGCGAAGCGCTCGTGCCCGTAGATGTCCTTGCCGCCCTCGTCGAAGGCCATGGAGCCCGGTGCCGGCTTGGCGCCCTCCGCCGCCACGACGATCGCGAAGCGCTTGCCCGCCTCGAACCGCTCGCCGACCCGCCGGGCCAGCTCCTCGATGTCGAAGGGACGCTCCGGCACGACGATGGCGTGGGCACCGGCCGCCATGCCGGAGTGCAGCGCTATCCAGCCGGTGTGCCGTCCCATGACCTCGACGACGAGGACCCGCTGGTGGGACTCGGCGGTGGTCTTGAGCCGGTCGAGGGCCTCGGTCGCGACACCGACGGCCGTGTCGAACCCGAAGGTGACGTCCGTGACCGCGATGTCGTTGTCGATCGTCTTCGGCACGCCGACGATCGGCAGACCGGCGTCCGACATCAGCCGGGCCGCCTTGAGCGTGCCCTCGCCGCCGATGGGGATGATCGCGTCGAGCCCGAGCTCCTCGACATGCCCCCTGGCCCGCTCCACGCCGTCGCGCAGATGCGAGGGCTGGACCCGGGAGGAGCCGAGGATCGTGCCGCCGCGGGCCAGGATGCCGCCCACCGCGTCGAGGTCGAGCTTGAGGTAGTCGCACTCCAGGAGGCCCTTCCAGCCGTCCCGGAAACCGATGACCTCGTCGCCGTGGTCGACGACGGCACGGTGCACGACGGACCGGATGACGGCGTTCAGGCCGGGGCAGTCGCCGCCGGACGTGAGGACACCAATGCGCATAGCCGCGAAACCTTTTCAGCGAGTGAACGTGGCATGGGTCCGGACCACTTTGTCCGGCTCGAACCCCGCCACCCTAGCGGCAGGAGGGGGCGGGGCCGAAGCATGCGTCCGCCTGCTGGACGGCCCCGCTCACCTGTGCGGAGCACTCGTCAGACGGGCTGGTGACAGGCGTCTGGAACCGAGGTGAACTCCCTGCTCAGGCGGGCTGCTGCGCGGCGGTGATGCGCTCGTTGCGCAGGGCCTCGTACCAGCGGTCGTCGGTCGGCGGCAGCGCGTTCACGTCGAGCGCCAGCTTGAGCAGCAGGTCGGCGATCAGCGGGTTGCGCGCGAGCACGGGCCCGTGCATGTACGTGCCGAACACCGTGTCGTTGTACGCGCCCTCCGTGCCGTCCCCGGTGCCGTTGCCCTTGCCCAGCTTGACGTTGGCGAAGGGGCGGGCGGTGGGGCCGAGATGGGTGACGCCCTGGTGGTTCTCGAAGCCGGTCAGCGGGGGCAGGCCGAGCCGCGGGTCGATGTCGGCGAGCACGTCACCGACGCAGCGCTCGCCCTCGCCGCGCACCGAGACCACGTCGAGCAGACCGAGGCCCGGCTCGCGCTGGCCGAGGTCGTTGATGAACTCGTGGCCGAGGATCTGGTATCCGGCGCACACCGAGAAGACGATCGCGCCGTTGCCCACGGCCCGGTGCAGACCGCCGTCCCGGCGCAGCCGCTCGGCCGCCAGCCGCTGGGGCCGGTCCTCGCCGCCGCCGATCAGGTAGATGTCGCCGGAGGTCGGGATCGGCTGGTCGCTGCGCACGTCCAGGCGGGCCACGTCGAGGCCGCGCTGGCGGGCCCGGCGCTCGATGACGAGGGCGTTGCCCTGGTCGCCGTAGGTGCTGAGCAGGTCGGGGTAGATCCAGACGATCCGCAGTTGGTTGTCGCTCACAAAAGTCCCCTGAGTCTCAGTTGCCGACGCGGCGGCGCAGGTCCTGGAAGGCGGTGTAGTTCGCGATGACCTCGATACGGCCCGGCGGGCTCATCTGCACGGCCTGGTCGAGGTTGTCGCAGACCTGGAAGTTCTGGTTCGCGACTTCGAGGCGCACCGCGAGGTCCAGCTTCCGGTCGCCGATCACGCAGATCGGGTGGCCGGTCAGGCGCGTGTAGTCGACGTCCCACAGCCAGGAGGTGTCGGTGCCGTCGGCGCCGCGCGCGTTGACGGAGAGGATCACCGGGGTCGGCGGCGGGTCGATCAGGCTGAACGTCTCGAGCCAGCCGGCCGGGTTCTTCGCGAGCAGCAGCCTGAGGTCGCGCTGCTGGAACTGGACGATGTCGTAGCGGCCGGCCACGGCCTGCACCTGGTACATGCGTTCCAGGGCGACCTGCGGCGGCACGCCGAAGACGGCGGCGACGGCCGCCGAGGAGGCGGCGTTGGCCTTGTTGGCGCGGCCCGGCAGCTGGAGGTGGATCGGCCAGGCCGAGCCGTGCGGGTCGAGCACGTGGTCACCGGAGAGCGCCCAGCTCGGGGTGGGACGCCGGAACCCGCACTCGCCGCAGAACCAGTCGTCGCCCGGCCGCTGCATCACGCCGCCGCAGGACGGGCAGGACCAGGCGTCGTCCTTCCACATCTGCCCGGCGGCGACCCAGATGACGTTGGGGGAGGAGGAGGCGGCCCATACGACGAGCGGGTCGTCGGCGTTGGCGACGACGACGGCCTTCGAACCGGCCAGCCCCTCACGCCAGTTCTCGGCGAGCATGCGGGTCTCGGCGGCCCGGTCGAGCTGGTCGCGCGAGAGGTTCAGCAGGGCGATGCACTTGGGGTCGGTGTCCCTGGCCACGCCCGCGAGGTACTTCTCGTCGACCTCGATGACGCCGTACCGGGCGTCCGAGCCGCCGGCGAGCGCCGAGGTGATGCCGGCCGGCATGTTGGCGCCGAGGGCGTTGGAGACGACGGGTCCTGCGGCGCCCAGGGCCTCCGCGATCAGACGGGTCGTGGTGGTCTTTCCGTTGGTCGCCGAGACGAGGACGACGTCCAGGTTCTGGGCGAGCCGGGCAAGCAGGTCGGGGTCGAGCTTGAGGGCCACCCGGCCGCCGATGACCGAACCGCTGCCGCGACCCGCGGCTCGGGATGCCGCCGCGACGGCCTTGCCCGCCGTCACGGCCAGCTTGGCCCGCGGCGAGAGCGGGTCCGAGTTGCCTGTCATCAGTTCTCGATCCTCCTTGCGTACGCGCCGCGACTCTGCCTCCGGCCACGTGGTGTGGACCTCAGCCTATCGAGATCCGTAGGCACTCCCGAATCGCCGTACCCTTGCGGCCATGCGAAACGGCTCCATTCCGGGCACCCGTGGCCGGGTCCGGCCCCTCACCCTGCTCGGCAGCCCCGTGCTGCACGAACCCTGCGGGGAGGTGTCGGACTTCGGCCCGGCACTGGCAACTCTCGTGGAGGACCTGTTCGCGACGATGTACGCGCACGAGGGGGTGGGCCTCGCGGCGAACCAAGTGGGCGTCCCCCTGCGCGTGTTCGTGTACGACTGCCCGGACGACGAGGAGGCCCGCCACCTGGGTCATGTGGTCAACCCCCGCCTGGTGGAGACGGACGGTGTGGTGGTGCGAGGCCCGGAGGGCTGCCTGTCCCTACCGGGTCTGGAGGCGGGGGTGGAACGCCACGATCACGCGGTGGTGGAGGGTTTCACGGCGACGGGCGAGCCCGTGACGATCCACGGCACGGGCTTCTTCGCAAGATGTCTACAACACGAGGCGGACCACTTGCAGGGCAGGACCTACGCGGACCACCTGACGGGCCGGCGCAAGCGCAGGCTCATGCGACAAGTGACCAGATCCTCTTGGCACCGGGTGAGTGATCCCACCTAGGGGCGCGGGGAACTGCGCGACAAGCCCCAACCGGCGCCGCACCCGACATGCGACCGTCAGAACCCCGGACCCCCCACCTTGTCCCCCGCCGCCGCGAGCCGCCCCCACAACAGGTCCGCCATGCTCCGCACCAACTCCGCCCGCGAACACGGCCGTTCCCCCAGCCACCAGTCACCCGCCGCGTACATCATCCCGACGACCCCGTGCCCCCACACCCGCGCCAGCAACTGGCTGCCGGGCCCGAGGTCCAGCCGGTCCTCGATGACCTGCCCCAACTCCTCACCCATCCTGCGCAGCAGGGGCGCGGAATGCTTGCCGACGTCGAACCCCTGGTCCCCGGTCTGGCTCCCCTCGGCGGGATGCATCAGGAACCGGTACACCTGGGGCCGCGCCTCGATCGCCGCGAGATACGTGTCGAGGGTCGCCTCGACCCGCTCGCGCCGGTCCGCGGGAGCGTCCAGCGCCGCCCGCAGCGAGTCCAGCAGGGCGTCGGTGTGCCGCTTGGCGAGAGCGGCGTAGAGTCCCCCCTTGTCACCGAAGTGCCGGTACAGGATCGGCTTCGTGATCCCCGCTTCCGCGGCGATTGCGTTCATCGAGGCCTGCGGCCCGTCGCGCAGCACCACCCTGTCGGCGGCCTCCAGCAGCTCGCGCCGACGGCGGTCGGCCGACCGCTGCTGATCGGTCCGCTGTGTGGTGTCCATGTGCTCTCCCCACCCGTGCTGAATCGGTAACGCCTGCGCAAACTAACACCCGCCGGATGATGGACATCGAACAGGCTGCTGACCGGTCATGGGGAGTTGACTTTTCCTACCCGTGGGTAACAGACTCGGGTTACCGCAAGTAACACGCACGTGCGTCGCCGCTGGAGGGGACATGGCCGAGTTCACCATGGAGCTCAACGACGAACAGAAGGAGGTCCGGGACTGGCTGCACGGCTTCGCCGCCGACGTCATCCGCCCCGCGGCCGCCGAATGGGACGAGCGTGAGGAGACTCCCTGGCCGGTCATCCAGGAGGCCGCGAAGGTAGGCATCTACTCCCTCGACTTCTACGCCCAGCAGTACTTCGACCCCACCGGGCTCGGTATCCCGATGGCGATGGAGGAGCTGTTCTGGGGCGACGCGGGCATCGCCCTGTCGATCGTAGGGACCGGCCTGGCCGCTGTCGGCGTTCTCGCCAACGGAACCGAGGAACAGATCGGCACCTGGATCCCCCAGATGTACGGGGACGCGAACGACGTCAAGGTCGCCGCGTTCTGCTCGTCCGAGCCGGACGCCGGTTCCGACGTGGCCTCCATGCGCACGCGTGCCGTCTACGACGAGGCCAAGGACGAGTGGGTGCTCAACGGCACCAAGACCTGGGCGACCAACGGCGGCATCGCCAACGTCCACGTCGTCGTCGCGGTCGTCGACCCGGAGCTCGGCTCCAAGGGCCACGCCTCCTTCATCGTGCCGCCGAACACGCCGGGCCTGTCCCAGGGCCAGAAGTTCAAGAAGCACGGCATCCGCGCCTCGCACACCGCCGAGGTCGTCCTGGAGAACGTCCGGGTGCCCGGCTCCTGCCTGCTCGGCGGCAAGGAGAAGCTCGACCAGCGCCTCGCCCGGGCCCGCGAGCGTGCGAAGAGCGGCGGCGAGCGGGTCAAGAACGCGGCGATGGCCACGTTCGAGGCGTCGCGCCCCGCCGTGGGCGCCATGGCCGTGGGCACCGCCCGGGCCGCCTACGAGGTCGCCCTCGACTACGCGAAGACGCGTGAGCAGTTCGGCCGGCCGATCATCGACAACCAGGGCGTGGCCTTCCAGCTCGCCGACATGCGCACCTCCATCGACGCGGCCCGTCTCCTGGTCTGGCGTGCCTCCTGGATGGCGATCAACGGCAAGCAGTTCACCGCCGCCGAGGGCTCGATGTCGAAGCTGTTCGCCAGCGAGACGGCGAAGAAGGTCACGGCGCAGGCCGTACAGATCCTGGGCGGCAACGGCTACACCCGGGAGTACCCGGTGGAGCGGATGCACCGGGACGCGGCGATCTACACGATCTTCGAGGGCACGAGCGAGATCCAGCGGCTGGTGATCGCGCGGACGCTCTCCGGGATGTCCATCCGGTAGCGGCAGCGGCTCCGGAGGCAGCGGAAGCCCTCCGGAGCCGTCACCACGTCACCGGGAGCGCCTCGGGGCCGCGGACCGCCCTGCCCTTCCTGAAGGGCACCTTGTCCGGCGGGACTGCCAGCCGCAGACCCGGCACCCGCTCCAGCAGCGCCTCGACCAGCAGCTCGCACTGCAACCGGGCCAGCAGCCCGGCCGGACAGGCGTGCGGGCCGGCACCGAACGCCACGTGCGGGAGGGGGCCGCGGGAGAAGTCGATCGTCTCCGGGTACGGGAAGACGTCGGGGTCCCGGTTCGCGGACAGGTACGACACGTAGATCGCGTCGCCCGCCCGGATCCGTACGCCGCCGACCCCCACGTCCTCCAGGGCGATCCGCGACAGGCCGACCGCGTTGCGGTGCGGGATGTAGCGCAGCAGCTCGTCGACGGCCCGCGGGCGGATCTCCGGCTCGGCGCGCAGCCGTTCGGCCAGGTCGGGGGCGGGTCAGCAGCAGGTAGAACATCTGGCCGCTGTTGTGCGTGACCGCCTCAGAGCCGATCTGGAGCTGCACCGCCAGTCCCACGGCCTCGTCGAGCGCCACCTCGCCGCGGCCCAGGGCGGCTCCCAGCAGCGAGGCCACGTCCTCGCCGGTGCCGCCCTCCCTCAGGCCGATGAGGTCGGCGAAGTAGGCGCCCATCTCGTTCCTGGCCCGCTCGCCGACCCGCGCCCCGTGCGACAGGGACACGATCAGCTCGGTCCAGGTGTGCATGCCGTGCCGGTCGGCGGCCGGGACGCCCATCAGCTCGCAGACCACGGCGCTGGGGAAGGGGCTGAGCACCGCCGCGGTGAGGTCGGCGGGCGGGCCGTCCTGGAGCAGCTCGTCGATCAGCTCGTCGAGCATCGGGCGGCACCGCTCCCGCACCCGTTCCACACAGTGCGCGGTGAAGGCGGCGGCCACCGCGTGGCGCAGCCGGGTGTGGTCGGGCGGGTCGAGGAAGGCGACCGCGCCGGCCGCCCCGGAGCGGTGCGGCACGAAGTGCGGGGTGAACCGGGTGACCGGCTGCTCCAGCACGGCCTGGCGGCTGAACCGCGGATCGTCGGCCACCGCCCGTACGTCCTCGTACCGGGTGACCAGCCATGCCCAGCCCTCGCCGTGGGGGAGCCGGATGCGGGTCAGGGGACCCTCGCGCATCAGCTCGGTCAGCACCGGGTCGAAGTCGACGCCCTTCAGGTCGAGCGCCGGCCAGTGCCGGACCGGGGGCAGGATCTCGGTGATCGTCTCGTCGCTCATCCCGCACCGTCTCGTCCCGGAACCTGGAAGTGGTCCCGTCCACGATCACCTGCGGGACGGACGGCGTCACGCCGGGTTGCACCGAACGCGGGACCGCGCGACCGGTCATCCACGGCGCGGCGGCCGCTACGGCGCTCCGCCGCTGCTGTGCGCGATGCACGCCACGTCGATCCGGTCGGCGAGCTTCGCGAGTTCGATCGTCAGCGCGGCGACCGTATCCTCGTCCAGCCCCTCCGAACCGGCCTCGACCAGGTGCAGCCACCGTCCGCCGAGACTGCGGAGCAGCTTGCTCACATCGGCCGCGGCCACCTGGAGGGTCCCGCGGTCATCGACGATCAGAGGCAGAGTCACTTCGCGGTTCACACCCGGGATGTTAGCCGCGCAACTGTCACGCTCCGTGCCAAACCGTCGTGATGTTGCAGAACTCCCTGATTCCGTGCCCGGACAGCTCACGCCCGTACCCGGACCGCTTCACCCCGCCGAACGGGAACGCCGGATGCGAGGCGGTCATCCCGTTGACGAACACCCCGCCTGCCTCCAGGTCCCGTACGAACCGGTCGACCTCGGCCTCGTCCCGGGTCCACACGTTGGAACTCAGCCCGAACGGCGAGTCGTTGGCGATCAGCACCGCCTCGTCGAGGTCGGCCGCCCGGTACAGCGTGGCCACCGGGCCGAAGGTCTCCTCACGGTGGATGCGCATCTCGCGGGACACGTCGGCGACGACGGTCGGCGGGTAGTACCAGCCGGGCCCCTCGGGCCGCTCCCCGCCGCACAGCACGTTCGCCCCGCTGCGCCGGGCGTCGTCGACGAGCTCCTCCAGGTCGGTCCGCCCCTGTTCGCTGGCGAGGGGTCCGACCTCGGTGTCCTCCTCCAGCGGGTCGCCCACCTTGAGGGCCTTCATGCCCTCGACGAACCGCTCGGCGAACCGGTCGTAGACGTCCGTGTGCACGATGAACCGCTTGGCGGCGATGCAGGACTGCCCGTTGTTCTGCACCCGCGCGGTCACCGCGATCTCGGCGGCCCGGTCGACGTCCGCGGACGGCATCACGATGTACGGGTCGCTGCCGCCGAGCTCCAGCACGGTCTTCTTCACCATGTCCCCGGCGGTGGCGGCGACCGCCCGCCCGGCGGGCTCGCTCCCGGTGAGGGTCGCCGCCTTGACGCGTTCGTCGCGCAGGATCTCGTCGATCGCGCCGGACCCGACGAGCAGGGTCTGGAAGCAGCCCTCGGTGAACCCCGCCTGGTGGAAGAGGTCCTCCAGGAACAGCGCGGTCTGCGGCACGTTCGAGGCGTGCTTGAGCAGGCCGACGTTGCCCGCCATCAGCGCGGGCGCCGCGAAGCGGACCACCTGCCACAGCGGGAAGTTCCACGGCATCACCGCGAGCACCGGACCGAGCGGGCGGTAGCGGACCAGGGCGCGGGAGGCGCCGGAGTCCTTGACGTCGTGCTCGGCGGGCTCCTCGTCGGCCAGCAGCGACTCGGCGTGCTCGGCGTACCAGCGCATCGCCTTGGCGCACTTGGCGGCCTCCGCGCGGGCCTGCTTGACCGGCTTGCCCATCTCGGTGGTCATGACGCGGGCGATGTCCTGTCCGCCCTCGTCGAGGAGCTCGGCGGCCCGGTTCAGGAGGCGGGCGCGCTCCGCGAAGGACGTCGTGCGGTAGGTGCGGAACGTGGCCTCGGCGAGCTGGAGCCTGCGTTCGATCTCCTCCTCGCCCATGGCCTCGTACGTCTTGAGCGTCTCGCCGTTCGCCGGGTTCACCGTCGCGATGGGCATGACCGACCTCCTGAAGGGCTGACTGTGCTTCGACCTTCCCGCGCGGCGGGGGCGACCGCAACGCGTGGACGTCAGGCCGAGTGCTCAGCCAGCCGGTCGAGAAACGCGGCCTGCGCCTTGACGATCACGGCCCGGGCCCGGTCGAGGCCGAACCACTCGACGCGGTCCAGTTCCGGGAACTCCTGTGTCCTGCCGGACTTCGGCGGCCACTCCATGCTGAACAACCCCGGGACCACGGTCGCCGGATCGAGGTCCGCCTCGACCGCCCACGCCGTGACGACCTTGCCGTTGGTCTGCCGGACCTCACCGAGCGCCACGGCCTCCCCGTCGGGCGGCTCCAGGCCGAGCTCCTCCTGGAACTCCCGGCGGGCCGCGTCCCAGGCCGACTCCGAGGCCGGTTCGTACTCGCCCTTCGGAACCGTCCACGCTCCGGCGTCCCGCCGCGCGAAGAACGGACCGCCCATATGGCCCAGCAACACCTCCAGCCCGTCCCCGGTGTGCCGGAACAACAGCAGGCCGGCGCTCGTCCTCACGGCATCACCTCGGGGTGCGCGGCCAGCAGCGTCTCGACCGTGTCGGCGTCCTCGGGGCGCTTGTCCTCGCGGTAGCGGACCACGCGGGCGAAGCGGAGGGTGACCCCGGCCGGGTAGCGGGTCGACCGCTGGAGACCGTCGTAGGCGATCTCGACGACGAGTTCGGGCCGTACGGTCACCACGTAGCCGCTGCTGTCGACGGCCAGCTCCTGGAGCCGCTCGGTCTGCCAGGCGAGCATCGCGTCGGTCATGCCCTTGAAGGTCTTGCCGAGCATGGCGTAGCCGCCGTCGGCCGTGCGGGCGCCGAGGTGCAGGTTGGAGAGCCTGCCGGTGCGGCGGCCGTGGCCCCACTCGGCGGCCAGCACCACCAGGTCGAGGGTGTGCACGGGCTTGACCTTCAGCCAGGAAGCGCCCCGCCGGCCCGCGCTGTAGGGGGCGTCGAGGGACTTCACGACCACGCCCTCGTGGCCGCGCTTCAGGGTCTCGGCGAGGAACTCCTCGGCCTCGTGCACGTCCTCGGGACCCGACACCAGCGCGCGCCGGACCCGCATGGGCTCGGGCACCAGCCGGGCCAGCTCCGCGTGCCGTTCGGCGAAGGGCAGGTCGAGGAGGTCGCGGTCGTCGACGGACAGGGCGTCGAAGAAGACGGGGGAGACGGGGACCGCCTCGGCGGCCGTCGTCACGTCCACCCGGGAGCCGACCCGGCCCGCGGTCTCCTGGAAGGAACGCGGGCGCCCGTCCTCGTCGAAGGCGATCACCTCACCGTCCAGGATGAACCGTTCGCCTCTCAACTCCAGTGCTGCTGCCGTCAGTTCGGGCAGCCGGTCGGTGATGTCGTCGAGGGTGCGGGTGTACAGCCGTACGACATCGCCGTCCCGGTGGATCTGGACGCGGATGCCGTCCAGCTTCTCCTCGACCGCGCAGGCGCCGAGCTTCCCGACTGCCTCGGCCACCGAGGAGGCGCTGTGCGCCAGCATCGGCAGGACCGGGCGGCCGACGGTGAGCCGGAAGCGTTCGAGGGCGGGCGGGCCGTCGGTGAGCAGGGCCTGGGCCACCGTCTGGAGGGAGCCCGCGAGCATCACCGCACGGCGTACGTCGGCCGGCGGCGCCCCGGTCGCCTGGGCGAGCCCTTCGACCGCCACCGCGTCCAGCGCGCCCTGCCGTACCTCGCCGGTGAGGAGGCCGAGCAGGAACCGCTGCTCGGCCTCGGTGGCAGCGCCCATCAGCTCGCCGACCAGCCGGGCGCGTTCGGCCTGCGACCCCGCGCCCGCGACCTTGCCCAGCTCGCTGAGCAGGGCGTCCACCGCCTGGACGGTCAGCGTCGGTTCGGCGGCCGGGGCGACCGGGCGGCCCAGCACCTTCCAGCCGACGCCGATCCGGCCCTGCGGGAGCCGTCCCGCCAGGTACGGGATGACGATCGGGACGTCGTCCGCCTCGGCGTCCCGGAAGAGCTCGGCGAGGAGCGCGATCTTCTTCGAGCGCGCCGTGGTCGCGGCGACGTCCTGGGACACCTGGGCCAGCCGGGCAAGCAACATGCCTCCAGGGTGTACCGGAGGCGGCCGGTCTACACCCCGGCAGCCGCGTCGAGGTCGCTCATCAGCAGTTCGCCGTTGACCGCGGCGGCCGCCCGGTACCCGGCGCTCGCCGCGTTGATCACCTGCTCGCCGAAGCCGGCCGCGTTGCCCACGGCGTACACCCCGGGCACGGTCGTCCGCCAGGTGCCGTCGACCACCGGGTAGCTGCCGAAGGGCGTCTCCTGGAACTCGGCGCCGAGCCGCTCCAGCAGGCCGTTGCGCGGGACGGCGCGGGGTGCGGTGAAGACGACCTCGCGCGCGTGCGTCGTGCCGTCCCGCAGGCGTACGGCGGTGAGCCGGTCGTCGGTCACCACCAGCGCGGCGACCTCGCCCGGCACCACCCGGACACCGGCCGCGGCCAGCCTGCGCAGGTCGTCGTCGGAGAGCTCGGCCTCGGCGACCGTGTGCAGGAACAGGGTCACGTCCTTCGACCACTGGGAGACCATCAGCGCCTGGTGCACGCTCAGCGGGCTCGTGGCGAGCACACCGAAGGCCTGGTCGCGGACCTCCCAGCCGTGGCAGTACGGGCAGTGCAGGACGTCCCTGCCGAAGCGCTCGGCGACACCGGGCACGTCCGGGAGCTCGTCCGCCAGGCCGGTCGCCAGGACCAGGCGACGGGCCCGCACCACGCGGCCGTCCGCCAGGGTCACGGTGAAGCCCGGCGCGACCTCGGTCACCCGGCCCCGGACCAGCTCGACACCGTACCCCTCGACCTCCTCGCGGCCGATCGCCAGGAACTCGGCGGGCGGCATGCCGTCCCGGGTCAGGAAGCCCTGCATGTGCGCGGCGGGCGCGTTGCGTGGCTCGCCCGCGTCGACGACCAGGGTGCGACGCCGGGCCCGGCCCAGGACCAGGGCGGCGGACAGGCCCGCCGCGCCGCCACCGACAACGATCACTTCATAGGTATCGGTCATGCCGACACGGTCGCTCCGCGGACGCGGGATTGACAAACAACTTTGCCGATTCTGCAATACGGGTATGAGTACCGACGACGTTCTCGCCGAAGTGGGACCCAGGCTCAGGCGGCTGCGCAAGGACCGGGAGGTGACCCTCGCGGCCCTCTCGGAGACGACCGGCATCTCCGTGAGCACGCTCTCCCGTCTGGAGTCCGGCCTGCGCAAGCCCAGCCTGGAACTGCTGCTGCCGATCGCCCAGGCCCACCAGGTGCCGCTGGACGAACTGGTCGGCGCCCCGCCGGTCGGCGACCCCCGGGTGCGGTCGGCGCCGCTCGAACGGCACGGGCGCACCTTCTGGCCGCTCACCCGGCAGCCCGGCGGCCTCCAGGCATTCAAGGTGCTGGTGCCGCGCCGCGAGGAGGAGCCGGAGCTGCGCACCCACGAGGGCTACGAGTGGCTGTACGTGCTGGCGGGACGGCTGCGGGTGGTGCTGGGTGACCACGACGTGGTGATGTCGGCGGGCGAGGCGGCGGAGTTCGACACCCGGGTGCCGCACTGGTTCGGCTCGACCGGGGAGGGCCCGGCGGAGTTCCTGAGTCTCTTCGGGCCGCAGGGGGAGCGGATGCACGTGAGGGCCCGTCCCCGGAAGGCGTGAGGGGCACCTCGGGGCGTTCGTGGACACTCCGATCCGCGATCGGGCGTTCCTGGTACGTTACGGAGCTTCCGCCGCCCCACGATCCGGAGACCGAGCCCCGTGACGACCGTCGCTTACCAAGGTGAACCCGGATCCAACTCGGCGACCGCCGCGCACACCCTGTACCCCGGGTGCGAGGAACAGCCCTGCACGAGTTTCGAGCAGGCGCTGGACGCCGTGACGCTCGGCACGGCCGACGTCGCCGTGATCCCGGTGGACAACTCCGCGGCGGGCCGGGTGGCGGACGTGCACCATCTGCTGCCCGAGTCGGGGCTGTTCATCATCGCCGAGCACTTCCTCGCCATCCGCTTCGACCTGATGGGCGTGCCGGGGGCGACAGCGGACCAGGTGGAGTGCGTACGCAGCCATGTGCACGCCCTCGGGCAGTGCCGCAAGGTGCTGCGGGAGGGCGGCTGGCGCACCCTCGTCACCGACGACACCGCCGGAGCGGCGCGTGAGGTGGCCGAGCTGGCGGACCCGCGGCACGCGGCACTCGCCCCACCGGCCGCGGCCGCGCTGTACGGCCTCGACGTCCTGCGCCCCGAGGTCGAGGACGACCCCGACAACACCACCCGGTTCGTGGTCCTGTCCCGGGATGCCGCCGTCGGCCCCGACACCGGCGAGCCCACGATGACCAGCCTGTTCTTCTCCGTGCGCAACATCCCGAGCGCCCTGTTCAAGGCGCTCGGCGGGTTCGCCACCAGCGGGGTGAACCTCACGAAGATCGAGAGCTACCAGGTCGGCGCCGGACTCGACGCCAGCCGTTTCTACGTCGAGGTCGAGGGCCACCCCGACGAGCAGCACGTCGCCCTGGCCCTGCACGAACTGCGGTTCTTCTCCACCGAGGTGCGCATCCTCGGTGTGTACCCGGCCCATCCGCGCCGTTCGGCGCGCTGAGCGCCCCAGGCGGACCGGCCTAGGCCTGGTGCTCGGCCTGGAACATCCAGCTCTGCTTCTCCAGGTCGGCGGCGAGGCCGATCAGCAGGTCCTCGGTGACGGGGTCCGCGGGGCCGGTCTTCTCGATGCGTTCCCGTACCCCTTCGACGACCGCGGAGAAGGTCCGCACCAGCGCGCCGACCGCGTCCACGTCCTTCGTCCAACCGGGTGAGAACTCCGGCACCCCGCTGGTGGCCGCGACGGTGCCGGCCCGGCCGTCCGGGCTGACCCCCAGCGCCGCGGCGCGCTCGGCCACCGTGTCGGCGTACGCGCGGGCGGTGGTCACCACCTCGTCGAGCTGGAGGTGGATGGAGCGGAAGCGCGGCCCGTACAGGTTCCAGTGCGCCTGCTTGGCGACCAGGGAGAGGTCGAGCAAGTCCACCAGGGTCGCCTGGAGGGCGCTCCCCGCGATCTCGCGTTCCTTCTCCGGCAGCGGGCTGTTGATGACCGTCATGTGCGCGGGTCCTTTCCGGGGATCGCCGGGGCCGCCCGGTGGGGGACCGGAGCCCGGCTCGTCCCTGTCACCCTGTTCAGCCTCACCGGGTCGTGCAACCGCTGGGCGGCCCCACGGTGTGCGTGCCGACACTTTCCCCGCGGACTGTTCCCTGATCGGCAAGCGACCGCTTAGTATGCGGAGGACCCCGGTCAGACCCCGGCATGACGACGCAGTCCCGTGGAGGCCCCCCCATGCAGGCTTGGCAAGTGCACGAGAACGGCGAGCCGGGCGAGGTGATGCGCCTCGCGGACGTGGCGCGGCCCGAACCCGGCGACGGCCAGGTCCTGCTGAAGGTGCGCGCCGCGAACATCAACTTCCCGGACGTGCTGATGTGCCGCGGCCACTACCAGGTACGCCCGCCCCTGCCCTTCACGCCGGGCGTGGAGATCTGCGGCGAGACCGAGGACGGGCGGCGCGTGATCGCCAACCCCGCGCTGCCGTACGGTGGTTTCGCCGAGTACGCAGTCGCGGACACCGCCGCTCTGCTGCCCGCGCCGGACTCGCTGGACGACGCCGAGGCCGCCGCGCTGCACATCGGCTACCAGACGGGCTGGTTCGGCCTGCACCGGCGGGCACATCTGGAAGCCGGGGAGACGCTGCTCGTCCACGCCGCCGCAGGAGGGGTCGGCAGCGCGGCCGTGCAGCTCGGCAAGGCCGCCGGCGCCACCGTCATCGGTGTCGTCGGCGGCCC
Organism: Streptomyces sp. SAI-135; assembly: GCF_029893805.1. Taxonomy (NCBI): domain Bacteria; kingdom Bacillati; phylum Actinomycetota; class Actinomycetes; order Kitasatosporales; family Streptomycetaceae; genus Streptomyces; species Streptomyces sp. SAI-135. The sequence continues at coordinate 1,541,110 of NZ_JARXYP010000002.1, read as the reverse complement.
CGAGAAGGCGGTCGTGGCCCGCGAGCTGGGCTGTGACGTGGTGGTCGACCGGCGCGGCGAGGACGTCGTCGCCGCAGTGAAGGAGGCCACCGGGGGCCGGGGCGCGGACGTGATCTACGACCCCGTGGGCGGCGAGACCTACACGCAGTCGACCAAGGTCGTGGCCTTCGAGGGGCGGATCGTGGTCGTCGGCTTCGCCAGTGGGACCATCCCGAGCCCCGCCCTCAACCACGCCCTCGTGAAGAATTACGCGATCCTCGGCCTGCACTGGGGCCTGTACAACACCAAGAACCCGAAGCTGGTCCAGCACTGCCACGAGCAGCTCACCGAACTGGCCGCCCGGGGCGCGATCAAGCCGCTGATCAGCGAACGGGTGCCGCTCGCCGGGGCCGCGGACGCGGTCCAGCGCCTCGGCGACGGGGTGACCACGGGCCGGATCGCCGTCGTACCCACGGGAGCGCAGGCATGACCGACGCAGCCGAACTCAAGCGCCGCACAGCCGAGTTGCTGGCCGCCCACCCGCCGGCGTCCACGGACCGCCTCGACTTCCTCAAGGCCCGCTTCGACGCCGGACTCGCCTGGGTGCACTACCCGGAGGGCCTCGGTGGACTGAACGCGCCCCGCTCCCTCCAGGCCGTCGTGGACGCCGAACTGGAGGCCGCGGGCGCCCCCGACAACGACCCGCGGCGCAACGGCATCGGCCTCGGCATGGCCGCCCCCACCATCCTCAAGTACGGCACCGAGGAGCAGAAGCAGCGCTATCTGCGGCCCCTGTGGGTGGGGGAGGAGATCTGGTGCCAGCTGTTCAGCGAGCCCGGCGCCGGATCCGACCTCGCCGCGCTCGGCACCCGCGCCGTCCGTCAGGACGACGGGGACTGGGTCGTCAACGGGCAGAAGGTGTGGACGTCCGGCGCCCACAACTCCCGCTGGGCCATCCTCATCGCCCGCACCGACCCGGACGTGCCCAAGCACGCGGGCATCACCTACTTCATCTGCGACATGGCCGATCCCGGCGTGGATGTGCGCCCACTGCGCCAGATCACCGGCGAGGCCGAGTTCAACGAGGTCTTCCTCACCGACGTCCGCATCCCCGACGACCGCCGCCTCGGCGAGGTCGGCGACGGCTGGCGGGTCGCGCAGACGACGCTGAACAACGAGCGCGTCGCCATCGGCGGCATGCGGCTGCCCCGCGAGGGCGGCATGATCGGCCCGGTCTCCAGGACCTGGCGCGAGCGCCCCGAACTGCGCACCCAGGACCTGCACCAGCGCCTGCTGAAGCTCTGGGTCGACTCCGAGGTCGCCCGTCTCACCGCCGAGCGTCTGCGCCAGCAGCTCGTCGCCGGGCAGCCAGGCCCCGAGGGCGCCGGCATGAAGCTCGGCTTCGCCCGCCTCAACCAGGAGATCAGCGGCCTGGAGGTCGAACTGCGCGGCGAGGAGGGCCTGTTGTACGACGACTGGACCATGCGCCGCCCCGAGCTGGTGGACTTCACCGGCCGTGACGCCGGGTACCGCTACCTGCGCTCCAAGGGCAACAGCATCGAGGGCGGGACCAGTGAGGTCCTGCTGAACATCGTCGCCGAGCGTGTCCTGGGCCTGCCGGCCGAGCCGCGCACCGACAAGGACGTCGCCTGGAAGGACCTGGCCCGATGAGCGACCTGCTGTACTCGGAGGAGGAAGAGGCGCTGCGGGCCGCCGTACGGGACCTGCTCGCCGACCACTGCGACGCGCCGGGCGTGATCGCCCGCACCGAGTCGGACACCCCGCACGACCTCGCCGCCTGGAAGGCCCTGGCCGACGGCATGGGCCTCGCCGGACTCCTGGTCCCGGAGGACAAGGGCGGCCAGGGCGCCTCGCACCGCGAAGCCGCCGTCGTCCTGGAGGAGTTGGGCCGCGCGGTCGCGCCCGTGCCCTATCTCACCAGCGCGGTCGTCGCCACCGAGGCCCTGCTCGCCTGCGACGCCGACGACCTGCTCGCCGAACTCGCGTCCGGACGCAGGATCGGCGCCCTCGCCGTCGCCCTGAACATCGCCCCGGGCGGCGCCTACAAGGTCGTACGCCATGAAGGCGGGGCCCTGCACGGGGAGTTGACCGCGGTCGCGGACGTCCAGGCGGCCGACGTGCTGCTGGTGCCCGCGGACGACGGCGGACTGTACGCGGTGGACGCCTCCGCGGTGACCGTCACCCCGCAGATCCCCTTCGACCTGACCCGGCCGCTCGCGACCGTCACCCTCGACGGGACCCGGGGCCGCCTGCTGGGCGACGCCGAGACCGCCGTGCACCGCGCCCTGCGGGCCGGGGCCGGACTGCTCGCCTCCGAGCAACTCGGCCTCGCCGACTGGACGTTGACCGAGACCGTGCGCTACCTCAAGGAGCGCAAGCAGTTCAACCGGCCCGTCGGCGGGTTCCAGGCGCTCAAGCACCGGCTCGCCCAGCTGTGGCTGGAGGTCGTCAACCTCCGGGCCGCCGCACGCAACGCGGCCGACGCGCTCGCCACCGGCGAGGACACCGACGTGGCGGTCGCCGTCGCGCAGGCCTACGCGGCCTCCGTCGCCGTGCACGCCGCCGAGGAGGCGCTCCAACTGCACGCCGGGATCGGCATGACGTGGGAACACCCGGTCCATCTCTACCTCAAGCGCGCCAAGGCCGACTCGATCGCCTACGGCACCGCGGGCGCGCATCGCGCACGGCTGGCCGAACTCGTCGACCTCCAGGCGCCTTGAGCATCCTGCGCTGACCGCCGGTGAAGCCCGCCCCACCTGGGGCGGGCTTTTCCGTGTGCCTGCGCGCACGGAGTGAACGGGCGACGGCAGTCCGGCCAACTCCTGGCGCGTACAGGTCCCTTGAGGGTCGAAGGGCCCCATACTCCCTGTGGTTCCGACCCGCCCCGCAGGGAGGCAGAACATGGCCCTCATCACCCGTCGCAGAGCCCTCACCACCCTCGGCGCCGCAACCGCGGCGACGCTCGCCCCGCCCGTCGGCAGCGCATGGGCCGACAGCCGCACGCACCGCCCCCGTCCGCTGTGGCGCGCCCATGCCCACAACGACTACGAGCATCCGCGCCCCCTCCTCGACGCCCTCGACCACCGCTTCGGCAGCGTCGAGGCCGACATCTTCCTCGTCGGCGACCAACTCCTCATCGGGCACACCGTGGACGACCTCGACCCCACGCGCACCCTGGAGTCGCTCTACCTCGACCCGCTGGCCAGGATCGTCAGGGCCCACCACGGCTCCGTGTACCGGGGGTACCGCCACCCGCTCCAGCTGCTCGTCGACATCAAGACCGAGGGCTCCTCGACCTACCTCGAACTCGACCGCCGTCTGCGGCGCTACCGGCACCTGTTCACGACCTGTGTGCACGGCAAGGTCGTCCCCGGTCCGGTCACCGCCGTGATCTCCGGCGACCGCGCCGCCCGCGTCCCGATGGAGGCGCAGAGCGTGCGCCGGGCCTTCTACGACGGCCGGCTCGCCGACCTCGGCACCGCGGCGCCCGCCTCCCTCATCCCGCTGATCAGTGACAACTGGACGCTCAACTTCACCTGGCTCGGCGAGGGCGCCTTCCCCGACGCCGAACGCCAGAAACTGCGCGGCATCGTGCGGCAGGCCCACGTGCGCGGCCAGAAGGTGAGGTTCTGGGCCACCCCGGACCTGGCGGGCCCCGCCCGGGACGCGCTGTGGGCCGAGCTCCTCGCCGCCGGCGTCGACTACCTCAACACCGACGACCTGGCGGGCCTGGAGGCCTTCCTGGACGCCCACCGGTAGGAGCCTTCGAGCAGGTGTGGACACCACTCGTTCGGAGGACACTTCAGCCGCCCGGACGAACCCTCCGCTACGCCACACTTGCGGCCGAACGCCGCGAAACGGACCCAGCGGCGTGGCGGAGGAGGCTGTCCATGGCGATTTCCATCTCGGTACTGGTGCTGCTGCTGATCCTGGCGGTGGTCTTCCTGCGCAGCGGCGGACTCAAGGTCTCCCACGCGCTGGTGTGCACCCTGCTCGGCTTCTACCTCGCCAGTACCAGCCTCGCGCCCACCATCCACAGCGGCCTCACGGCGACGGCCGGCATCGTCAGCAGTCTGCGCCCCTGACCTCAGCCCGTGGCGAAGACCCCGATGCCGTTCGGTACGGGCCGTTCGACGCCGCCCGAGGGGTGGTTGAGGGCGACGACGGCACCGGTGCCCGGCGTACGGGCGGCCATCGTCGTGGAGCCGCCGCCGTCCAGGCTGAAGGCGTCCACCGAGCCCAGGGTCCGCAGGGTGTCGGCGACTTCGGCGATCGTCAGCCCCCGCCGGTAGTCGGGAGCGCCGTCCAGCGCGAGGAGATACAGCCGCCGTCCGCCGTCCGCGATGCCCACCGCTGTGCGCACGGCGGACGTCGTGTCGTCGAGGCCGGGCAGCGGACGGCCGCCGGTGAGCACCGGATAGCCGCCGAGCGCGAAGCCGTACGGGACTTTCGCCGCGGCCGCGACCAGTCGGTGCTGCACGGTCACCGCCGAGCCGACCGAGAGCTTCCGCAGCTGCTGCGCGCCCGCCTCCCGGCCCACGAGCACGGTGGTGCCGCCGGCGATCGGCCCGCTGCCCGGGGTGTCGGCGGTGGCGACGACCCGCCCGTCACGGACCGTCACCTCATGGGTGTCCGTGCTGCACGGGGCGGCCCGGTCCGTGTCCGTCCCGCAGGTCGCCCGCAGCCGGGAGGCGCTGCCCCAGTCCGCGGTGAACGCCCCGACCGAACCGACGGGAAGCGCGTACTGGTTCAGCCCGCCGAGCGGCAGTTGTCCCCCGGGGGTCCGCACCGACCCGTCGAGCGTCAGGGCGTCGAGACGGGCCCGGCGGTCGGTGCCCACGCCGAACACCTCCTTCGTGCCGGTGCCGGGCGGCAGCGCGGGCCCGAAGCGCTGGCCTTTCGGCACCGCCGCCTTGAGCGCGCGGCCCTGCGCGATCGCCGGGCCCACGCTCGCGCCGGTGGCCTCGACGCCGGGGTGCTGGGTCTCCGAGATGTTGAAGAAGTCGCCGTTCACCCCCGCGAGGGCGCCCTGTGCGGCGGCCAGCCGGGACACCGTGGCCCGCGCGGCCACCGCCCCGGGATGGAGCAGTTCCACCCGCACGCCCGGCTCGTCCAGGTCCACGCGGATCACGTGGGCGTGCGCAGGCCCCGCGGCGGCGGAGATGTCGAACTGCTCGTACTGCACGCCCGCCGCGAGCCGTGTCCACCCCGGCGCGGCGCCGGCCGGTGCCGCCCCGGCCAGGGCCGCACCGGCCAGCGTGCCGAGTGCCGCGAGAAACGTGAGGACCGATCTGCCTGCGCCGGAACGTCTTTGACGGTGCGTCACAGCTCACCCCTGAGGTCGTGCCAACTGTCCCAGAACTCAGGGGAAGTGCACCAGACGACGGTGAGCGGAGGGGCTACTCGGCGCCGACCACACGCGAACGGATGAGGAAACGCACCCCCTCGGGTGCCTCGAGAGAGAATCCGCTGCCGCGGCCCGCGACGACATCGACGATCAGCCGGGTGTGCGCCCAGACCTCGAACTGGCTCCTCGACATCCAGAAGGTCACCGGTTCGCCGACCCCCGGCACGTCCAGCTCGGCGAGCAGCACGTCCGAGCCGCCGGTGCGGAACTCACCCTCCGGGTAGCACATCGGCGCACTGCCGTCGCAGCAGCCGCCCGACTGATGGAACATCAGCGGCCCGTGCGCCTCGCGCAACCGGCGCAGCAGCTCGGCGGCCGCGGGCGTGACCTCGACACGCGGCACCTCGTCGTACACGGCACGTGCGGAATCCTCGTCCATGGGGGTCGAGTCCAGCACGGGCAAGGTTGCGAGGGGGTTGCACGACGCGGTGCCGCACCCGCGCCTTCAGGACAGGTCGACGGGATCCGGATTCCACATCCGCTTCACCCGGTTGAACCCCTGGTCGGGAACGTTGTTGCGTTCCATGTCGTCCCGCGCCTTCAGCTGTGGTCGGCGAACTGCGTGAAGTGCGCCGGAGTGTGGTCGATCGGCAGGTCCGGACGCCAGGCGGTCAGGCCCTGGGCGCTGCACACGAAGAGGTTCTCCGGGAGCCGGTCGAGCGGGAACCAGCGCCAGTCGCCGACGCGTTCGCCGGGCTGGTCGCACGGCTCGCCCCGCCAGGCGGTGACCTGGGCGGCCACGGTCATCCGCACCACGCCGTCGACGTCGTCGAGGAGCGTGCCGAGCAGCCGGACGTCCACGGGGCCGGCCTCGACGCCGGTCTCCTCGCGGAGTTCGCGCACGACCGTCTGCTCCAGTGACTCCCCGGGCTCCACCGTGCCGCCGGGCAGTTCCCAGGTACCGCGCCGGTGCCGGCCGAGGAGCAGCCCGCGGGGGCCGTACAGGATGGCGCCGACCCCGATCGCCGCGTGCGGGACCGGAGCGCGGCTGCCGCGCGGCCGGGAGGAGACCCGGGCCGGCCGGGTCGCCCGGAAGACGCGGTACGAAGCGTGGTTGCCCTCCTCCGGCGCGTCGAGGACGTCGACGCCCTCGACCCGCAGTCCGTGCTCGCCCAGCAGATCCGTCCAGAGCTCCTCGGTCAGCACCCACATCCACACGGTCACCTCCCCGCCCCCGGCGAGCCGCAGGGTCTCGGGCCGGGCCTCGACGACGGAGGAGGGGCCCGCCCCGTGCGAGTTGGTGTGCAGCACGGTGAAGCACAGCGTCCCGCCGGGCCGGAGCGCCGCGGCGAGGGCGGGCAGCAGCCGTCGGGGATCGAGGTACGGCACCGCGCTGACGGAGTAGACGACGTCGTACGGCTCCGCGGTGCGGAGGTGTTCGACGGCGTCGGCCCTGATCAGGCGCAGACCGGGCAGGGAGCCGTAACGGGCGCGGGCGCGTTCGTGCTGGGTGGGGGAGGAGTCGACCGCGTCGACCGCGGCACCGTACGTCCGGACCAGATGCGCGGCGTGCCGGCCCGGTCCGCAGCCGAGGTCCAGGACCCGCCGTCCGGCGAGCTCGCCGAGGATCTCGGCGCCCGGGCCGGTGTCCCGCAGGCCCCAGTCGAACCGCGCCGGCTCCGGCAGCACGGTGCCGCGCCGCAGATGGTGCTCGCCGTAGACGTGCCAGGCCTCGGCGTTGACGGAGTCGGGGTCCACGGGGCGCGTGGTCAACATGCCTCCCAGGTGCGGTGGTCGAGGCTCGGAACTCTATGCGCGCCCGCAGCCCTTTGCCGTCGCGCATCTTGACGTGTACTTGACGGGTTGGCTTCTATGGGAGCGCTCCCATCCTCCTTCCGACTGCCTCACCCACCTCTGGAGCCGCAGTGAGAAGAACGAGAAAGAGCCCCTTGAGCGCCCTTCTGGCCCGGCTGGCGGCCCTCGTCGGACTGGTGGTCCTCGGTGCCCTCTGCCCCGGCACGGCCCAGGCCGCCCAGGAACCCGGCATCCAGGCCGCCGGTCTGCACATCAGCAACGGCCGCCTGGTCGAGGGCAACGGCAACGACTTCGTGATGCGCGGCGTCAACCACGCCCACACCTGGTATCCGAACGAGCTGGGCTCGCTGGCCGACATCAAGGCCCAGGGCGCCAACACCGTCCGCGTGGTCCTCGCCGACGGCCACCGCTGGACCGCCAACAGCGCCGCCGACGTGGGCGACGTCATCGCGCAGTGCAAGGCCAACCGGCTCATCTGCGTCCTGGAGGTCCACGACACCACCGGTTACGGGGAGGACAGTGCCGCCGGCACCCTCGACCAGGCCGCCGACTACTGGATCGGCCTGAAGAACGTCCTGGCCGGCCAGGAGGACTACATCGTCATCAACATCGGCAACGAGCCCTGGGGCAACACGGGTCCGGAGGGCTGGACAGCCCCGACCGTCGCGGCGATCGAGAAGCTCCGCAACGCCGGCTTCCAGCACACGATCATGGTGGACGCGCCCAACTGGGGCCAGGACTGGCAGCAGGTGATGCGTACCAACGCCCGGTCCGTGTACGCCGCCGACACCACCGGCAACCTGATCTTCTCGATCCACATGTACAGCGTCTTCGACACCGCGGCCGAGGTCACCGACTACCTGAACGCTTTCGTGAGCGCCAAGCTGCCCATCGTGATCGGGGAGTTCGGCGGACCCGCCGACCAGTGGGGCGATCCCGACGAGGACACCATGATGGCGACGGCCCAACAGCTGAGACTCGGCTACCTCGCCTGGTCCTGGAGCGGCAACACCGACCCGGTCCTCGACCTCGTGCTGAACTTCGACCCGGCACAGATGACGGCGTGGGGTCAGCGCATCTTCAACGGGGCCAACGGCATCGCCCAGACCGCCAAGGAGGCCACCGTCTTCGGCGGCGGCTCCACCGACACCCAGGCCCCGACCGCCCCCGGCACCCCCACCGCCTCCGCGGTGACGGCGACCTCCGCCCAGCTGTCCTGGACGGCGTCCTCTGACAACGTTGGCGTGGCGGGGTACGACGTCGTCCGGGTCAGCGGGAGCACCGAGACCAAGGTGGCGTCCTCGACGACGAGTTCGGTGACCGTGGCCGGCCTGACCGCCGGTACCGCGTACTCCTTCGCCGTCTACGCCCGGGACGCCGCCGGCAACCGGTCGGCCCGTTCGGCGACGGTGAGCGTCACCACGGCGAACACGCCCGCCGGGAGCTGTTCCGTCGGCTACCGGGTGGTCGGCGAGTGGCAGGGCGGCTTCCAGGGCGAGATCGTCCTCCGCAACACCGGCACCGCGGCCGTCACCGGCTGGAGACTCGGCTTCACCTTCACCGACGGGCAGACGGTCTCCACCATGTGGGGCGGGACCGCCGCGCAGAGCGGTGGTGCGGTGACCGTCACCCCGGCTTCCTACACCAACACCATCGCGGCCGGGGGTTCGGTCACCCTCGGGTTCATCGGCAGCAAGGGCGCCACGAACACCGCGCCGACCGCTTTCACTCTCAACGGAGCGGCCTGCGTGAACGGTTGATGTCCCCCAGGCATCAGGTCAACTGTCCCGGACCCTTGACTCGGAACGCGCTCGGTCGCGATCCTCGACGCATATATTGCGCCGGTCATGACAACTCCCAGGGCAGTCGGAACGCCCTCGGTCGACGGCGCCTCCGCCGACCGAGGGACGTGGGCCATGGCTGGACGCTCCTGCCGCAGCCGCAAGAACATCACCGCCGTCTCCGTGCTCTTCCTGGTGCTGGCCGCCCTCCTCGGCCCCACGCCGAGCTCGGCGGCCACCGACTGGTGGACACCGACGGCCAGACCCGCACCCGACGCCCAGATCAACGTGACCGGGGCTCCCTTCACGGGCACCGACTCCGCCGGGGAGGTACGCGGGTTCGTCGACGCCCACAACCACCTCTTCTCCAACGAGGCCTTCGGCGGCCGGCTGATCTGCGGCAAGGTGTTCTCCGAGTCCGGAGTCGCCGACGCGCTCAAGGACTGCCCCGAGCACTACGCCGACGGCACCCTGGCGATCTTCGACTACATCACCCACGGCGGCGACGGCAGGCACGACCCGACCGGCTGGCCGACCTTCAAGGACTGGCCGGCGTACGACTCGATGACCCACCAGGCCAACTACTACGCCTGGGTGGAGCGGGCCTGGCGCGGCGGTCAGCGGGTGCTGGTCAACGACCTCGTCACCAACGGGATGATCTGCTCCGTCTACCCCTTCAAGGACCGCGGCTGTGACGAGATGACGTCCATCCGCCTCCAGGCCAAGCTCACTTACGACCTCCAGGCCTTCATCGACCGGATGTACGGCGGCACCGGAAAGGGCTGGTTCCGGATCGTCACGGACAGCGCACAGGCCCGACAGGTCATCCAGCAGGGCAAGTTGGCGGTCGTCCTCGGCGTCGAGACCTCCGAGCCGTTCGGCTGCAAGCAGATCCTCGACATCGGCCAGTGCAGCAGGGCGGACATCGACAAGGGGCTCGACGAGCTGTACGGGCTGGGGGTGCGGTCGATGTTCCTGTGCCACAAGTTCGACAACGCCCTGTGCGGTGTCCGCTTCGACGAGGGCGGCCTCGGAACCGCCATCAACGTCGGCCAGTTCCTGTCCACCGGCACCTTCTGGAAGACGGAGACCTGCAAGGGGCCGCAGCACGACAACCCCATCGGTACGGCGGCCTCCGCGGCCGAGGGCGATCTGCCGGCGGGCGTCGAGGTCCCGTCGTACGACAAGGACGCGCAGTGCAACGTCCGCGGCCTCACCGATCTCGGCGAGTACGCCGTGCGCGGCATGATGAAACGCAAGATGATGCTCGAGATCGACCACATGAGCGTCAAGGCCACCGGCCAGGTGCTCGACATCTTCGAGGCCGCGAACTACCCGGGCGTGCTCTCCTCGCACAGCTGGATGGACCTCAACTGGACGGAGCGGGTCTACTCCCTCGGCGGTTTCGTGGCCCAGTACATGCACGGCTCCGAAGGGTTCGCCGCGGAGGCGAAGCGCACCGACGCGCTGCGCGCCAAGTACGACGTGGGCTACGGCTACGGCACCGACTTCAACGGCATCGGAGACCACCCCGCACCGCGCGGGGCGGACGCCGCGAACAAGGTGACGTACCCCTTCAGGAGTGTCGACGGCGGGTCGGTCATCGACAAGCAGACGTCCGGGCAGCGCACCTTCGACCTCAACACCGACGGCGCGGCCCATGTCGGCCTGATCCCGGACTGGATCGAGGACATCCGGCTCGTCGGCGGACAGGGCGTGGTCGACGACCTGTTCCGGGGGGCCGAGTCCTACCTGGACACCTGGGGTGCCTCCGAGCGGCACCAGGCGTCCGTGAACCTGGCCCACGGGCGTACGGCCACGGCCAGTTCGTCGGAGTCCAACCCCTTCACCAGCTACCAGCCGGGGCGGGCGGTGGACGGCGACGACTCCAGCCGCTGGGCGAGCGACTGGAGCGACGACCAGTGGTGGCAGGTGGACCTGGGCTCCACCAACCTGGTCTCCAAGGTCACGCTCGACTGGGAGCGGGCGTACGGGAAGTCGTACCGGATCGAGCTGTCGACGGACGGCACGGACTGGACGACCGCCTGGTCGACGACCTCCGGTGACGGCGGGCTCGACACGGCGAAGTTCGCGGGCACACCGGCCCGTTACGTCCGGGTCCACGGTCTCGGCCGGGGCACCGACTGGGGATACTCGCTCCACGAGGTCGGCGTCCACAGCGGCTGACCGGATCGACAGCGGGGGAGACGCATGGCACGCATGCCGTCGGCCGAGCGGCGCAGACAGCTCACGGAAGCCGCGATCAGGGCGATGGCCCGGGACGGCGTCGCCAGGACGACGACCCGGTCCATCGCCGCCGAGGCCGGTGTGTCCCTCAGCGTCTTCCACTACTGCTTCGACTCCAAGCAGGCCCTGGTCGAGGCCGTGATCACCACGCTCACCGATCACTCGGTGGGCGTGGTCCAGGACGCCCTGCGTCCCAAGGACACCCTGGAGGAGACCGTCGCCGCCGGGTTCCGGGCCTACTGGGACCACGTCCGCGTCAACCCCGAGGCGCACATGCTCACCTACGAGCTCACCCAGTACGCCCTGCGCGAGCCCGGCTTCGAGCACCTGGCCAGACGCCAGTACGAGCTGTACGGCGAGGCGTACGCCGAGCTCATCGAGCAGCTCCGCAAGGACATGGACCTGGAGCTGCGGGTGCCCGTCCCGGTGCTGGCGCGCTATCTCGCAGCCATGACCGACGGGCTCACCCTGAACTACCTCGTCCTCGGTGACGCGGCCGCCTGGACGGACATCCTCGACACCGTCACGGCGCACATCGCCGGACTGGTGCGCTGAGACCCGCGGGGACGGTCAGGATTCGAGAAGCGCGGACCGGGTGGCCGTGGCTAGCGTGACGGCCATGGACATCCGGATTCGGGCGAGTTTCCTCCCGCACGACGACCCGGCGGCCTCCCTGGCCTTCTACCGGGACGTACTGGGCTTCGAGGTGCGCGCTGACGTGGGCCGCGGCGGGATGCGCTGGATCACCGTCGCTCCCGCGGGCCGGGCCGGCCCCTCGGTCGTGCTGCGCCCGCCGGGAGACGACCCCGAGCTCCTGCTCGCCACCCCCCGTCTCGACTCCGTCTTCGAGCGGCTCCAGGCCCGCGCCGAGGTGATCCAGGAACCGATCGAGCAGCCGTACGGCATGCGGGACTGCGCCTTCCTCGACCCCGCGGGCAACATGATCCGCGTCCAGGAGCTGCGCTGAGGCGTGCGCGTCGACATAGTGTTCGAAGTTGTCGAAACGGGAGGACCAGTCACCATGAGCAAGGCCACGCGGACCGACACACCGCACGCCGCTGACAGCCACGACCTGATCCGCGTGCACGGGGCGCGCGAGAACAACCTCAAGGACGTCAGCATCGAGATCCCGAAGCGCCGGCTCACGGTCTTCACCGGGGTCTCCGGTTCGGGCAAGAGCTCGCTGGTGTTCGACACCATCGCCGCCGAGTCGCAGCGGCTGATCAACGAGACCTACAGCGCCTTCGTGCAGGGCTTCATGCCGACGCTGGCCCGGCCCGAGGTCGACGTCCTGGACGGGCTGACCACCGCGATCACCGTCGACCAGCAGCGCCTGGGCGGCGACCCGCGCTCCACCGTCGGCACCGTCACCGACACCAACGCGATGCTGCGCATCCTCTTCAGCAGGCTCGGCACCCCGCACATCGGCTCGCCCAAGGCGTTCTCCTTCAACGTCGCCTCCATCAGCGGAGCGGGCGCGGTGACCGTGGAGCGCGCCGGGCAGACCGTGAAGGAGCGCCGCAGCTTCAGCATCGTCGGCGGCATGTGCCCGCGCTGCGAGGGCCGGGGCACGGTCAACGACATCGACCTCACCCAGCTCTACGACGACTCCAAGTCGCTGAACGAGGGCGCGATGACCATCCCCGGCTACAAGGCCGGCGGCTGGAACTACCGCCTCTACAGCGAGTCCGGCTTCTTCGACGCGGACAAGCCGATCCGCAGGTTCACCAAGCGCGAGCTCCAGGACTTCCTGTACCGGGAACCCACCCGGATGAAGATCGCGGGCATCAACATGACCTACGAGGGTCTCGTCCCGCGCATCCAGAAGTCGATGCTTGCCAAGGACCGCGAGTCGATGCAGCCGCACATCCGCGAGTTCGTGGACCGCGCGATCACCTTCATGGTCTGCCCCGACTGCGAGGGCACCCGGCTGAGCGAGGGCGCCCGGTCCTCGAAGATCAAGGGGATCAGCATCGCCGACGCCTGCGCGATGCAGATCAGTGACCTCGCGGAGTGGGTGCGCGCGCTGGACGAGCCCTCGGTCGGGCCGCTGCTGACGGCGCTGGGGGAGACCCTCGACTCCTTCGTGGAGATCGGGCTCGGCTATCTGTCCCTGGACCGCCCCTCGGGCACCCTGTCCGGCGGCGAGGCACAGCGCACCAAGATGATCCGCCACCTCGGCTCCTCGCTCACCGATGTCACCTACGTCTTCGACGAACCGACGATCGGGCTGCACCCCCATGACATCCAGCGCATGAACAACCTGCTGCTGCGCCTGCGGGACAAGGGCAACACGGTCCTCGTCGTGGAGCACAAGCCGGAGACGATCGTGATCGCCGACCATGTCGTCGACCTCGGCCCCGGAGCCGGTACGGCGGGCGGCTCGGTCTGCTTCGAGGGCACCGTCGAGGGGCTGCGGACCAGCGGCACCGTCACCGGACGCCACTTCGACGACCGGGCCGGGCTCAAGGACACGGTCCGCAAGGCCACCGGCGCGCTGGAGATCCGGGGCGCGAGCACGCACAACCTCCAGGACGTCGACGTCGACATCCCGCTCGGGGTGCTGACCGTGATCACCGGGGTCGCCGGGTCCGGCAAGAGCTCGCTGGTGCACGGGTCGATCCCGGCCGCCGAGGGGATCGTCTCCGTCGACCAGGGCGCCATCCGCGGCTCCCGGCGCAGCAACCCGGCGACGTACACCGGACTGCTGGAGCCGATCCGCAAGGCGTTCGCGAAGGCCAACGGGGTGAAACCGGCGCTGTTCAGCGCCAACTCCGAGGGGGCCTGCCCGACCTGCAACGGCGCCGGGGTCGTCTACACCGACCTCGCGATGATGGCCGGGGTCGCGACGACCTGTGAGGAGTGCGAGGGGAAGCGGTTCCAGGCCTCGGTGCTGGAGTACCGCCTCGGCGGGCGGGACATCAGCGAGGTGCTCGCGATGCCGGTGACGGAGGCGGAGGAGTTCTTCAGCACCGGCGAGGCGCGTACGCCGGCCGCGCACAGGATCCTGGAGCGGCTCTCGGACGTCGGGCTCGGCTACCTCACCCTCGGCCAGCCGCTCACCACGCTGTCCGGCGGTGAGCGGCAGCGGCTGAAGCTGGCGACCCACATGGGCGAGAAGGGCGGCGTGTACATCCTCGACGAGCCGACGACCGGGCTCCACCTCGCCGACGTCGAGCAGTTGCTCGGCCTGCTGGACCGGCTCGTCGACTCCGGCAAGTCCGTCATCGTCGTCGAGCACCACCAGGCGGTGATGGCTCACGCCGACTGGATCATCGACCTCGGCCCCGGCGCGGGCCACGACGGCGGCCGGATCGTCTTCGAGGGGACTCCGGCGGAGCTCGTCGCCACGGGGGGCACGCTCACGGCGGAGCATCTGGCGGCGTACGTGGGGGAGTGACGCACCGCGTCTAGAGCCGCAGCGTGAACCAGGTCGTCTTGCCCTCGTCGGTCGGGCGGACGCCCCAGCTGTCGGCGAGGGTCCTGACCAGGAGCAGACCGCGGCCGGACTCCTCGTCGTCGGCGGCCCGGCGGGGCTGGGGCAGATGCGGGCTGTGGTCGCTCACCTCGACGGTGAGGCCGGTGGCGGTGCGGCACAGGCGGACCCCCACGGGGCCCTCGGCGTGCTGGACGGCGTTGGTGAGGGTCTCGGAGAGCAGCAGCAGCGCCTCGTCCGCCAGGGCGGCACAGTCCCAGGAGAGCAGGGCCTTGCTCAGGAAGGCCCTGCCCTCCGGGACCGACGAGGGGACGGCGGCGAGGTCGGTGCTCACGGCGTCCGGGGGTGCGTCCGGCAGCTGGGCGAGCAGGAGGGTGACGTCGTCGTTGTGGCTCTCCGCGTCCGGCAGCAGACCGGCGAGCACGTGGTCGGCGGCGGCCTCCAGACACGGTGCGTCGAGGAAGAACTCGTTCAGCAGCGAGGTGAGTTCACCGACGCGTTCCTCGATGTCGCTGCCGGGCGTCTCGATGAGGCCGTCGGTGTAGAGGACGAGCGTGGCGCCGGGCGGGACCGCCACCGACGACTGCTCGTAGAGCACGTCACCGACCCCGAGCGGCGCGTTGACCGGGACGTCCAGGCCGCGCACCCCCTCGCCGGGGACGGCGACCAGGGTCGGCAGATGACCGGCGGAGCAGACGGTGACCGTGCCGGTGTCCGGGGCGATCGTCAGATAGCAGCAGGTGACGAGCTGGTCGGGGACGTCGAGGTCGGTGACGGAGCTCTCCAGCTCCTGCATGAGCTGACGTGGCTGCATCCCGGTCCTGGCGAGGGCGTGCGCGGCCGAGCGCAGCTGGCCCATGACGGCGGCCGCCTCCAGGCCGCGGCCCATGACGTCGCCGATGAGCACCCCCACCCGCCCGGCCCCGAGCGGGATCAGGTCGAACCAGTCGCCGCCCACGCCGGCGCCCTGCGTGGCCGGGCGGTAGCGGCTGGCGGTGGCGAGGCCGGGCAGGGCGGGCGGGGTGCCCATGAGGCTGCGCTGGAGGGTGAGCGCGATGTGCCGCTGCTGCTCGTACAGTTCGGTGAGCTCGGCCTCCGCGCGTTTGCGGTCGCTGATGTCCCGGACGATGGCGCAGGCGCCGACGACCTTCCCACGGGTGTCCCGCGTCGGCCACAGGGTCACGTCCACGTCCAGCAGGGTGCCGGCCTTGGTGACCCGCAGTGTCTCGAAGTGCTCCACCTTCTCGCCGTGCCGCAGCCGTTTCAGCAGGGCGTTGATGTCGCCGTGCAGTGCGGCCGGGGAGAGCATCGACACGTGGCGGCCGATGGCCTCCTCGGCGGTGTAGCCGTACAGCCGCTGGGCGGCCGCGTTCCAGTAGGTGATGTACCCGTCGAGGGTCTTGGCGAGGATGGCGTCCTGGGAGGACTCGACCAGGGCGGCGAGCTCGTTGATGCGGGCCTCGGCGGCCTTGCGGTCGCTGACGTCGCGGACGGCGGCGGAGACCAGGAGTCCGTCCGCCGTCTCCATCGGGCTCAGGCTGATCTCGACGGGGAACTCGGTGCCGTCCTTGCGCAGGCCGTGCAGATCGAGTCCGGCACCCATCGGGCGGACCTGGCGGTTGGCCGCGTACCGGCCGCGGTGCACGCCGTGCTGGCCGCGGAAGCGGTGCGGCATGAGCAGTTCGACGGGACGGCCGAGCAGGTCCTCGCGGGCGTAGCCGAAGAGTGCCTCGGTCTGGGCATTGACGAGCTTGATGATCCCGGCGTCGTCGACGATGACCATGGCGTCCGGAGCGGCCTCGAGCAGCCCCCGGAACCTTTCCTCAGCGGCTCCGGACACCGGGCCTCGAGGGACGGGGGAGTGCGCGGCCGCTCCCGCGCGGGCCGCGGCGCACCCGTGCGGTGGCGGGGCGGCGGACGACGTCGGTGTTGTCGGGTCCATTTCTGCGACGTCGCCCATGCCCATCCCTGCCTGTTCCTCCGGCGGTAGGGGCCATCACAGTGCACCCCGGCCGTCGTCGTGGCCACATGTCCTCAACTGTTCTTTCCTTGCCGGAACGCCTTCCGGATCCGGCCGGAACCGACCTCTTGACCCGATGTCTCCCCCTCCCTGATGCTCGGTTGCGCATAGCGATACCTGTCGCGAATGAGGCAACCGAGAGCGCAGTCGGAGGAGTGACCCATGGCTCATGAGGTTCGTGCTGTCGTCGCCCGGGCGAAGAGCGCCCCCGTCACCGTCGAGACGATCGTCGTACCCGACCCGGGGCCCGGGGAGGCGCTGGTGCAGGTGGAGGCGTGCGGGGTCTGCCACACCGACCTCCACTACCGGGACGGCGGGATCAACGACGACTTCCCCTTCCTGCTGGGCCACGAGGCGGCCGGCCGTGTCGAAGCCGTGGGGGAGGGCGTCACCGGCGTCGAACCCGGCGACTTCGTCGTCCTCAACTGGCGCGCGGTGTGCGGCACGTGCCGGGCGTGCAGCAAGGGCAGACCCTGGTACTGCTTCGCCACCCACAACGCGGCGCAGTCCATGACCCTGCTCGACGGCACCCCGCTCTCGCCCGCCCTCGGCATCGGTGCCTTCGCGGAGAAGACCCTGGTCGCCGCCGGGCAGTGCACCAAGGTGGACCCGGCGGCCCCGGCGACCGCCGCGGGGCTCCTCGGCTGCGGTGTGATGGCGGGCTTCGGTGCCGCCGTGAACACCGGTGCCGTCGGCCGCGGCGACTCCGTCGCCGTCATCGGCTGCGGCGGGGTCGGCATGGCCGCCGTCGCGGGGGCGCGGCTCGCGGGCGCCACCAAGGTCATCGCCGTCGACGTCGACCCGCGCAAGCTGGAGCGGGCCACCGCCATGGGGGCCACGCACACCGTCGACTCGCGCGCGACCGACCCCGTCGAGGCGATCCGTGAACTGACCGGCGGCCACGGTGCCGACGTGGTCGTCGAGGCGGTCGGCCGCCCGGAGACGTACGAGCAGGCCTTCTACGCCCGCGATCTCGCAGGCACCGTCGTCCTGGTCGGGGTGCCCACCCCGGAGATGAGACTGGAACTGCCGCTGCTCGACGTCTTCGGGCGCGGCGGGGCCCTGAAGTCCAGCTGGTACGGCGACTGTCTGCCCTCGCGCGACTTCCCGGCCCTCATCGACCTCTACCTCGGCGGGCGCTTCGACCTGGACGCCTTCGTCTCCGAGACCATCGGCCTCGGGGACGTGGAGAAGGCGTTCGAGAAGATGCAGCGCGGCGAGGTGCTGCGCTCCGTGGTGGTGCTGTGATGTTTCCTATCGCGCATGAGGTTGCGCATGAGGCAACTCTGAGCCACGCGTGTGTCCGCCCCCTGGACGCCTTGACAAGGGTTTGCGGGCGCCCTCAAACTGACGTTGCGTTCAACGCAATCCGTTTCGCTATACGCACCGAGGTGTCATGATGATTCCCGCGTGCCGTCTCGTGGATCTCCCCCGAGGCGAGGCCTACCGGCTCGACATCGATCCGCCGGTCTCGGTGTTCCACACCGACGACGGCGAGGTCTTCGCCATCGACGACACCTGCACCCATCAGGACGCCTCGCTCGCCGACGGCTGGCTGGAGGGCTGCGAGGTCGAATGCCCGCTGCACGCCTCGAAGTTCGACCTGCGCACGGGCGCCGTCGACGCCCCGCCGGCCAAGCGTCCGGTCCGCACCCACGAGGTCCACGTCGAGGACGGCATGATCTACGTCCGGCTGTCCCTGGACGCCCCCAACCTGCCGCCCTGTGTCGCGGCCCGGCTCGCCGGCGGACCCGCGTGAGGATGGTCGCCGTGGTCGGCGCCTCGCTCGCCGGACTCTCGGCGGCCCGCTCGCTGCGCGGACAGGGCTTCGACGGGCGGCTCGTGGTCATCGGCGACGAGCTGCACCGCCCGTACGACCGGCCCCCGTTGTCCAAGGAGTTCCTGGCCGGCTCCCTGGCCGAGACCGAACTCGCGCTGGAGCCGGACGACGAGGACCTGCGGGCCGAGTGGCTCCTCGGCGTCCGCGCCGTCGGCCTCGACGGCCCGCAGCGCGCCGTACGGCTCGCCGACGGCAGCGAGGTACGGGCGGACGGCGTCGTCATCGCGACCGGCGCCGCCGCCCGGACCCTGCCCGGCACGGACGGCCTGGCCGGGGTGCACACCCTGCGCACCCTGGACGACGCCCGTGCCCTGCGCGACGAACTGGCCCTCGGGGGACGGCTGGTGGTGATCGGCGGCGGTTTCATCGGCGCCGAGGTCGCCTCCACCGCGTACGCCCTCGGACTCGACGTGACCGTCGTGGAGGCGGCCCCCACCCCCCTGGCCGGACCGCTCGGCGAGACCATGGGCGGGATCGTCTCGGCCCTCCACGCCGACCATGGCGTACGGCTGCTGTGCGGGGTCGGCGTCCAGGGGCTGCGCGGCGTGAGCCGTGTCGAGGCCGTCCTGCTGGAGGACGGCCGCAGCATCCCCGCCGACACCGTGGTCGTGGGGGTCGGCGCCCGCCCCTGCGTCGAGTGGCTCGCGGGCTCCGGCCTGGAGCTCGCCGACGGTGTCAGGTGCGGCGCCGACGGCCGGACCGGTCTGCCCGGTGTGGTCGCGGTCGGGGACTGCGCCTCCTGGTACGACCCGCGCGCGGGCCTGCACCGCCGTGTCGAGCACTGGACCGGCGCCCGGGAGCGGCCCGACGCGGCCGTCACCGCGCTGCTGGCCGGCGGTGCGGTGGAACCGGGCGCGCCGAGGCCGCCGTACTTCTGGTCCGACCAGTACGGCGTGAAGATCCAGTTCGCCGGTCACGCGGCCGCCGCCGACAGCGTGACCATCGAGGAGGGCGCCCGGGACGATCGCAACGTCCTGGCCGTCTACCGGCGTTCCGGTCACCCGGTCGCCGTGCTCGGGATGAACCAGCCGCGGCTCTTCACGCGCTGGCGCAAGCAGCTCGCCGCAGCGGCCTGACAGCACCGCCGCTGCCGCTCCGTCCAGAACGCCGTCCGCTCTTCCCGGCGTGCACCACCGGCCCACGACGTTCCCCGAGGAGTGCACTGTGACCTCGACCAGCCTGCCCGACAGCCTGATCGCCACCCTTCCCGGCACCTCCTACACCGATCCCGGGCTCTTCGCGCAGGAGCAGGAGCGCATCTTCGAAGCGATGTGGTTCTGCGCCGTCCGCGCCTCCGACCTGCCCAGGCCCGGTGCTTTCCGGACCGTGGAGGTGGGCCGGGAGAGCATCCTGATCGCGCGTGCGCGGGACGGCTCGGTGCGCGCCTGGTTCAACGTCTGCCGTCATCGGGGCGCCAAACTGTGCACGGAGGAGTCCGGGGAGGTGAAGCGGGCCTTCCAATGCCCCTACCACGCCTGGACGTACGACCTGACGGGCAAGCTCGTGGCCGCGCCCAACCTGACGAAGATGCCGGACGTGGGCCGCACCGAGTACGGCCTGGCGAGCGTGGCGGTGCGCGAATGGCTCGGCTATGTGTGGGTGTGCCTGGCCGAGGACCCGCCGCCCTTCGAGGAGGTCGTCCAGGACGTGGTCGCGCGCCTCGGCGACACCGAGTCGATCGAGCACTACGACATCGCGGGGCTGGAGGTCGGCCGGCGGATCGTCTACGACGTCAGGGCCAACTGGAAGCTGATCGTCGAGAACTTCATGGAGTGCTACCACTGCGCGACGATCCATCCCGAACTCACCGAGGTGCTCCCGGAGTTCGCCGACGGGTACGCGGCGCAGTACTACGTCGGGCACGGCGCGGAGTTCGGCGAGGACGTCAGGGGCTTCACCGTCGACGGCTCGGAGGGGCTGGACCGGATCCCGGGGGTCTCCGCGGACCAGGACCGCAGGTACTACGCCATCACGGTGCGCCCGCAGGTGTTCATCAACCTCGTGCCCGACCATGTGATCTTCCACCGGATGTACCCGGTCGCCGCGGACCGCACCGTCGTCGAGTGCGACTGGCTGTACCTGCCGCACGTCGTGCAGAGCGGCAAGGACGTCAGCCGCTCGGTGGAGCTGTTCGACCGGGTCAACCGGCAGGACTTCGAAGCCTGCGAGCGCACGCAGCCCGGCATGCGCTCACGGCTGTACGCCAAGGGCGGGGTGCTGGTCCCCAGCGAGCACCACATCGCCGAGTTCCACGACTGGGTCCAGGCCCGGCTCGGGGCTCAGCCCAGGTAGCCCATCCGGTGGCTGATCTCCTCGGCACCCTTGACCAGGACCGGGGCGAGCTCGTGCAGGCGCTCCTCGGAGAGCCGGTACGCGGGCCCCGAGGCGCTGAGGGCCGCGATGACCTCCCCGTCCCGGTCGCGGACCGGCGCGGCCATGGCGTGCAGGCCGAGCTCCAGTTCCTCCAGGGCCCAGGCGTAACCCCGCTCCCGGGCCTCGGCGAGGTTCTTCTCCAGCTTGGTCTTCGCGGTGATGGTGCGCGGGGTGACCTTCTTCAGGCCGGTCTCGGTCAGCAGCGCGGCGCGCTCCTCGGCGGACAGGTGGGCCAGCAGGATCTTGCCGCTCGACGTGGCGTGCAGCGGGGTCAGCTGGCCGACCCAGTTCTGCGCGGTGACGGCACCCGGGCCGCGCACCTGGTAGAGGTTGACCGCGTACCGCTCCTGCATCACGGCGAGGTTCACGGTCTCGCCGATCTCCTCGGCGAGGTCCTCGCAGACCGGGCGGCTCTGCTGGGTGATGTCGATGCGCCCGGTGACCGCGCCGGCCAGGCGCACGATACCGAAACCGAGCCGGTACTTGCCGCGCTCACCCGCCTGTTCCACCAGGCCGCGCGCTTCCAGGGCGCCGAGGAGCCGGAAGGCGGTGGACTTGTGGACGTCGATCTCGGCGGCCACCTCACTGACCCCGGCCTCGCCGCGCTGGGCCAGGATCTCCATGACGTGAATGGCCCGGTCGACGGACTGCACTCCGCCGCTCGACGACCCTGTCGTTTCGTTATCCGGGTGGTAGTTGCTCACAACGCAACTATACGGCCGGTAAACAACAAGGACGTGAGTCTGTTTCGCGGACCCCGTGCATGTGTCGTGGAAGTTGCGCGCCTCGCAACCTGGTGCGTATCACGCTACTCGTACTAGCATGCCGCGCGTATCGACGGCGCGAGCGAGACGAGGCACCATGGCTCCTCAGCAGTACGACTTCGTCATCGTCGGTGGTGGATCGGCCGGCAGCGCACTGGCCAACCGGCTCTCCGCCGACCCGGGCAACCGGGTACTGGTCCTGGAGGCCGGCCGGCCCGACTACCCGTGGGACGTCTTCATCCACATGCCCGCGGCGCTGACCTACCCGATCGGCAGCCGCTTCTACGACTGGAAGTACGAGTCCGAACCCGAGCCGCACATGGGCGGGCGCCGCGTCTACCACGCCCGCGGCAAGGTGCTCGGCGGTTCCAGCAGCATCAACGGCATGATCTTCCAGCGCGGCAACCCCATGGACTACGAGCGCTGGGCCGCCGATCCCGGCATGGAGACCTGGGACTACGCGCACTGTCTGCCGTACTTCAAGCGCATGGAGAACTGCCTCGCGGCCGACCCCGACGACGAGTTCCGCGGCCATGACGGCCCGCTCGTCCTGGAGCGCGGCCCGGCCGACAACCCGCTCTTCGGCGCCTTCCTCAAGGCCACCGAGGAGGCGGGGTACCCGCCCACCGAGGACGTCAACGGCTACCGGCAGGAAGGCTTCGCCAAGTTCGACCGCAACGTCCATCGCGGACGCCGGCTCTCGGCCTCCAAGGCCTATCTGAAACCCGCCAGGAAGCGGCCCAACCTCACGGTCACCACCCGCGCCCTCGTCACCCGCGTCCTGTTCGAGGGCAAGCGGGCCGTCGGCGTCGAGTACCGGCGCGGCCGGGGCGCGCTCCAGCAGGTCCGCGCCAAGGAGGTGATCCTGTGCGGCGGCGCGATCAACTCCCCGCAGCTGCTCCAGCTGTCCGGCGTCGGCAACGCCGGGGAACTGCGCGCCCTCGGCATCGACGTCGTCCACGACCTGCCGGGCGTCGGCGAGAACCTCCAGGACCACCTGGAGGTGTACATCCAGTACGCCTGCAAGCAGCCCGTCTCCGTGCAGCCGTACCTCGCGAAGTGGCGCGCCCCCTTCATCGGCCTGCAATGGCTGTTCCGCAAGGGCCCGGCCGCCACCAACCACTTCGAGGCGGGCGGCTTCTGCCGCAGCAACGACGACGTGGACTACCCCAACCTGATGTTCCACTTCCTGCCGATCGCGGTCCGCTACGACGGCTCCGTGCCGGCCGGCGGCCACGGCTACCAGGTGCACGTGGGACCCATGTACTCCGACGCCCTCGGTTCCGTGAAGATCAGGAGCAGGGACCCGGAGGAGCATCCGGCGCTGCGTTTCAACTACCTGTCCACCGAACAGGACCGCCGCGAATGGGTCGAGGCCGTCCGCGTCGCGCGCAGGCTGCTCAACCAGCCCGCGCTGGCCCCCTACAACGGCGGGGAGATCTCGCCCGGACCGTCCGTCGAGACCGACGAGGAGATCCTCGCCTGGGTCGCCAAGGACGGCGAGACCGCCCTGCACCCCTCCTGCACCTGCAAGATGGGCACCGACGAGATGGCCGTCGTCGACCCGGCCGGCATGCGGGTGCACGGGGTCGAGGGGCTGCGGGTCGTCGACGCCTCGGTGATGCCCTACGTCACCAACGGCAACATCTACGCGCCGGTGATGATGATCGCGGAGAAGGCGGCCGACCTCATCCTCGGCAACCAGCCGCTCGCTCCCTCCGAGGCCGTGTACTACCGGCACCGGGACGCCCGCACCCAGGCCGGGTAACGCGGATTTTCCGCGGCGGAGCTTGTGCCGGAAACCGGCCGGGTGCGTGGTGCGCGCAAGGCGTCCGCGTGCCCAAACCGTCATCCCCCAACCCCTTGACGTGGGTTGCCGCATTCTCCAGAGTGTTCCACCACAAGCAATGCGATGCGTCATGCGCAACGAAATCGCTCGAAGGGCTCCCGACGTGGCAGACCTGTACGTGGACGGTGAATGGCGGGAGCCGGTGGCCGGAGGCCGCCGGGAGATCCGATGTCCCGCCGACGGCACGCTCTCCGCGACCGTCTCCGAAGGCAGCCGGGCCGACACCGAGGCGGCCCTCGCCGCCGCCCGCCGGGCCTTCGACGCAGGACCCTGGCCGCACACCCCCGAGCGGGACCGGGGCACCCTGCTGCTGCGCACCGCCGACCTGATCGAGCGCGACGCCAAGGAGTTCGCCCGCGCCGAGTCCCTCGACACCGGCAAGCGGCTGGTGGAGAGCGAGTACGACATCGCCGACGTCGTCTCCTGTCTTCGCTATTACGGCGGCCTCGGCGGCACCGACGCCGGCCGCGTGATCGACACCGGACGGGACGACGCCACAAGCCGCGTGGTCTACGAGCCGATCGGGGTCTGCGGACTGATCACACCCTGGAACTACCCTCTTCTGCAAGCGAGTTGGAAGGTCGCCCCGGCCCTCCTGGCCGGAAACACGATCGTCCTCAAGCCCAGTGAACTCACCCCCTCCACCTCGATCCTGCTCATGAAGGCGCTGGAGGAGGCCGGACTCCCCGCGGGTGCGGCCAACCTCGTCCTCGGCACCGGCCCCGAGGTGGGCGCACCGCTCGCCGAGGACCCCCGCGTCGACATGGTCTCCTTCACCGGGGGCGTGGAGACCGGCAAACGGATCATGGCCACCGCCGCCGCGACCGTGAAGAAGGTCGCCCTGGAGCTCGGCGGCAAGAACCCCAACGTCGTCTTCGCCGACGCCGACTTCGAGACGGCCGTGGACTTCGCGCTCACGGCCGTCTTCCTGCACTCCGGGCAGGTCTGCTCGGCCGGGGCCCGGCTGATCGTCGAGGACTCCCTGCACGACCGCTTCGTCGACGAGGTGGTCCGCCGTGCCCGGCAGATCCGCCTCGGCGGCCCCTTCGACCCCGAGGCCGAGACCGGGGCGCTGATCTCCGCCCAGCACCTGGCGAAGGTCGAGGCGTATGTCGCGGCCGGTGTGGCCGAGGGCGCCGTCCTGCGCTGCGGCGGCCGACGACCCGACGACCCCGCCCTGGCCAACGGCCACTACTACCCGCCCACCGTGCTCGACGAGTGCCGGCAGGACATGCGGGTGGTGCACGAGGAGTCCTTCGGGCCGGTCCTCACCGTCGAGCGCTTCACCGACGAGGACGACGCCGTGCGCATCGCCAACGACACCGAGTACGGCCTCGCCGGGGCGGTCTGGACGCAGGACGCCGGGAGGGCCCAGCGGGTCGCCCGCCGGCTGCGGCACGGCACCGTGTGGATCAACGACTACCACCCCTATGTGCCGCAGGCCGAGTGGGGTGGCTTCGGGCATTCCGGAGTGGGCCGGGAACTGGGACCGACCGGCCTCGACGAGTACCGCGAGCCCAAGCACATCTGGCAGAACATCCAACCCCGGCCGCAGCACTGGTTCCGCGGCTGAACGCCGAGAAGAGGTCGACCATGACCCCCACCAAGACCGAGGTGCCGCCGCGCCGCGGCACCCCCGAGGACGCGGCCCCCACGCCCGTCATATCCGTGCGCGGGCTGTGGAAGGTGTTCGGGCCGAAGGCGGACCAGGTACCGGCCTCCGAGGAGCTGCGCGGGCTCACCCGCCGCGAACTCATGGACCGCGCCGGCTGCACCGCCGCCGTGCGCGACGTGAGCTTCGAGGTCGCCCCCGGCGAGGTCTTCGTCGTCATGGGACTGTCCGGCTCCGGCAAGTCCACCCTGGTGCGCTGTCTGACCCGGCTGATCGAACCCACCGCCGGTGAGATCGTCTTCGAGGGCGAGGACATCCGGGACGCCGACGAGAAGCGGCTGCGGGAACTGCGGCGCAGCAAGTTCTCCATGGTCTTCCAGCACTTCGGTCTGCTGCCCCACCGCCGCGTCGTCGACAACGTGGCGTTCGGCCTGGAGATCCGCGGCATGGGCCGGGCCGAGCGCACCAGGCGGGCGCTGGAGGTCGTCGAACTCGTGGGCCTTTCGGGCTACGAGAACTCCTACCCCGACCAGCTCTCCGGCGGCATGCAGCAACGCGTGGGCCTGGCAAGGGCGTTGGCCGGCGATCCCGACGTCCTCCTCTTCGACGAGCCCTTCTCGGCGCTCGACCCGCTGATCCGCCGCGACATGCAGAACGAGGTCATCCGGCTGCACCACGAGGTCGGCAAGACCATGGTGTTCATCACCCACGACCTCTCCGAGGCGCTGAAGCTCGGCGACCGCATCCTCATCATGCGCGACGGCAGAACCGTCCAGTGCGGCACCGGTGACGAACTCGTCGGCGCCCCCGCCGACGACTACGTGCGCGACTTCGTCAAGGACGTGCCGCGCGGCGATGTGCTGACCCTGCGCTGGATCATGCGCCCGGCCACTGCCGAAGACCCGCTGGACGGCCCCGAGTTGGGGCCGGACGTCGTGGTGAAGGAGGCCACCCGCGCGGTGCTCGCGGCCGAGAAGCCCGTCAAGGTCGTCGAGAACGGCGAACTGCTCGGCATCGTCGGCGACGAGGAGATCCTCGCCGTGGTCGCCGGGCAGGAAGGCGACGCCTGATGACCGTCGCCATGGAGAAACCCGAGACCTCGGGGGAGGCGCGGCAGAGCGCACCCCCTCCGCCCGTCGCCCCCGTCCGCAGGATCAGCCGGTCCATGGTGATCGGCGCGATCCTCGTCGTCTGGCTCGTCCTGTTCGCCCTGCTGCGCGGACAGCAGACCCTGTCGCTCGCCGCGGCCGACCTCACCGATCTGCACCGCAGGCTCAACGACCTCAACGACTCCATCGGAGCCAACCGCAACTCCAACCCGCTGTTCCTGTACTTCTTCAACGAGATCCGGCTGGTCATCGACAACCTGGTGACCTTCGTGCAGGACCTGATCTCCCAGCCGTCCGGTGACCGCCCGCTCCCGCAGATCGGCTGGCTCGGCGTGGTCGGCCTCGCCGGGTACGTCTCCTGGGCGGTCGCCAACTGGCGGGTCGCGCTGCTGGCCGTGGCCGGCTTCACCTTCCTCGGGCTCCAGGGCCTGTGGCAGGAGAGCATGGACACACTGGCCCTGACCCTCTCCGCGGTCCTGGTGGCGCTGCTGTTCGCCCTCCCGCTGGGCGTGTGGGCGGGCCTGTCGGAGCGGGTCAACCGGATCGTCACCCCGTTCCTGGACTTCATGCAGACGATGCCGACCTTCGTCTACCTGGCGCCGCTGACCCTGTTCTTCCTCATCGGCGGTGCCTCCGCCACCATCGCCACCGTCATCTACGCCGCGCCCCCGGCCATCCGCATCACCGCGCACGCGATCCGGTCCGTGCCCGCGACGACGGTCGAGGCGGCCGACTCCCTGGGCGCCACCCGCCGGCAGTCGCTGCTCAAGGTGCTGCTGCCGATGTCCCGGCGGACCGTGGTGATGGGCGTCAACCAGACCATCATGGCCGCCCTGGCCATGGTGACCATCGCGGCCCTGATCGACGCCCCAGGGCTCGGCAAGACCGTCGTGCAGGCCCTCCAGTCGCTCGACGTCGGCACGGCCTTCAACGCGGGCCTCGCGATCGTCGTCATGGCGATCGTCCTGGACCGGGTCACCACCGCGGCGAGCGGACGCGCGGAGGCGGCCCGGCGCTCCGGCGGCCCGCTGCTCAAGTGGCGCCGGCACCTGCTGGTCGCCGGGGGAGCGGTGGCCGCCGTACTCGTCTATCTGTCGCACACCTACGTGTGGGCGGCCGAGTTCCCCGGCGACGGAAGCACCGGCAGCACCATCGCCAAGGCCGCCGACGACGTGACCACCTGGGCGCAGGACAACCTGTCCGGGCTGACCAACGGATTCCGTGACGTCATCACCAACGGACTCCTCAACCCGTTCCAGACCCTGCTGACCGACTCCCCGTGGTGGCTCGTGGGCGCGGCCCTCATCGGGATCGCCGTCGTGCTCGGCAGGTGGCGCGCGGGGATCACCACCGCCGTGTGCGTGGGCCTCCTGGTCGCCACCGGCGTGTGGTCGGACGCCATGACCACCCTGGCCTCGACCGTCGTGGCGACCGTGCTGGTCATGCTGCTCGGCGTGGTGATCGGGGTGTGGATGGGACGCAGCGCGCTGGTGGACCGGCTGGTCCGGCCCACCCTCGACGCGGCCCAGGTCATGCCGCCGTTCGTCTATCTCGTGCCGTTCCTCGCGCTGTTCGGCGCGACCCGGTTCACGGCCATCGTCGCCGCGATCGTCTACGCGGCCCCGGTCGCCATCAAGATCATCGCGGACGGGGTGCGGACCGTGCCCGCGACCACCGTCGAGGCGGCCACCTCCGCCGGGTGCAGCACCTGGCAGATCATCACGAAGGTCCAGCTGCCGATGGCCCGCAGTGCCCTGACCCTCGCGACCAACCAGGGGCTGATCTACGTGCTGGCGATGGTCGTCGTCGGCGGCCTGGTGGGCGCGGGCGCCCTCGGCTACGACGTGGTGGCCGGCTTCTCCCAGGGACAGCTGTACGGCAAGGGCCTGGCGGCCGGGCTCGCCATCGTCCTGCTGGGCGTCATGTTCGACCGGATCACTCAGGCAGCGGCTCGCCGCACCAGCGCATGAACGCCGTATCGGCGCACGATTAAGGAGCACCACACGATGGCAAGACACTGGCGAGCCGGCGCGGCCGGCCTGGCCGTCCTCGGCCTCACCCTCACGGCCTGCGGCGGCGCGAAGGTCGGCGACTCCTCGGAGGCCGGCGGTTCGGGCGGCTCCGGCAAGTGCGGCACCTTCAACCTCGCGGTCAACCCGTGGGTGGGCTACGAGGCCGACGCGGCGGTCGTCGCGTACGTCGCCGAGCACGACCTGAAGTGCAAGGTCACCAAGAAGGACCTCAAGGAGGAGATCGCCTGGCAGGGCTTCGGCACCGGCGAGGTCGACACCGTCCTGGAGAACTGGGGCCACGACGACCTGAAGAAGAAGTACATCACCCAGCAGAAGACCGCCGTGGAGGCCGGTTCGACCGGCAACAAGGGCATCATCGGCTGGTACGTGCCGCCGTGGCTGGCCAAGGCCCACCCGGACATCACCAACTGGAAGAACCTCAACAAGTACGCCGCGAAGTTCAAGACCTCGGAGTCCGGCGGCAAGGGTCAGCTCCTGGACGGCGACCCGTCCTACGTCACCAACGACGAGGCGCTGGTGAAGAACCTCAAGCTGGACTTCAAGGTGGTGTACGCGGGCAGCGAGACCGCGCTGATCCAGGCGTACCGCAACGCCGAGAAGAACAAGGAGTGGGTGATCGGCTACTTCTACGAGCCGCAGTGGTTCCTGTCCGAGGTGCCGCTGGTCAAGGTCGAGCTGCCCGCGTACAAGGCGGGCTGTGACGCCGACGCGGAGAAGATCGCCTGCGACTACCCCGTCTACGACCTCGACAAGATCGTCAGCGCCAAGTTCGCCAAGTCGGGCAGCCCGGCCTACGACCTGGTGAAGAAGTTCAACTGGACCAACGACGACCAGAACACCGTGGCCAAGTACATCGCGGTGGACAAGATGACGCCGGAGGCGGCGGCCAAGAAGTGGGTCGACGCCAACCGCGGCAAGGTCGACGCCTGGATCAAGTAACCCTGTCCGGAAGGCCCGGTGGTCGGTGCGCGCGGGTGCGTGCCGCCCACCGGGCCGTGCCGTTTTCCCGGGCGGTCGCCGGGCGTTCCCCGACGTCACAGGACCTCTTGACACCCACCGGCACGGCGGGCACATTGAGTTGCGCAGCCTGAATCGTGTTGCGTAAAAAGCAACTTAACCGGAGGTGCGGCGATGGCGGGACCCCGAGTGGTCATCATCGGAGCGGGCGTCGTCGGCGCGGCACTCGCCGACGAGCTCTCCGCGCGCGGCTGGACCGAGGTGACCGTGGTCGACCAGGGCCCGCTGCCCGCCACCGGGGGCTCCTCGTCGCACGCCCCGGGCCTGGTCTTCCAGGCCAACCCCTCCAAGACCATGACCGAGCTGGCCCGCTACACCGTCGAGAAGTTCTGCTCCCTCGACGTCGACGGACAGCCCTGCTTCCTCCAGGTCGGCGGACTGGAGGTGGCGACCACCCCGGAGCGCGTCACCGAACTCCACCGCCGGCACGGCTGGCTCACCGCCTGGGGCGTCGAGTCGCAGATCCTGACCGCCGACGAGTGTGTCGAGACGCACCCCCTGGTCAACCGCGAGCGGGTCCTCGCCGGCCTCCACATCCCCACCGACGGGCTCGCCAAGGCCGTCCTCGCCGTCGAGGCGCAGATCCGCCGGGCCACCGGGCGCGGAGTGACCTTCCTGGCCCGCCACGAGGTCCTGGACGTCCTCCGGGCCGACGGCGAGGTGACGGGCGTCCGCACCGACCAGGGGGACCTCCAGGCCGACATCGTCGTGTGCTGCGCCGGCATCTGGGGCCCGAGGATCGCCCGCATGGTGGGGATGAACCTCCCGCTGACCCCGCTCGCCCACCAACTCGCCTGGACCGGCCCGGTCCCGGCGCTCGCGGGCCAGACCGAGGAGGCGGTCCGCCCGATCCTGCGCCACCAGGACGCCGACCTCTACTACCGCGACCGCCACGACACCCTCGGCATCGGCTACTACGGGCACCGCCCCATGCCGATCACGGCCGACGACATCCTCTCCTTCGACGAGGCCGAGGAGATGCCGTCCGTCCTGAAGTTCACCGCGGACGACTTCGCCGACGCCTGGACCGAGACGCAGTCACTGCTGCCCGCGACGAAGGACGCCAAGGTCGAGGAGGGCATCAACGGCCTGTTCTCCTTCACCACCGACGGCCTGCCCCTGCTCGGCGAGTCCCCGGACGTCAAGGGCTTCTGGGTCGCCGAGGCCGTCTGGGTCACCCACTCCGCCGGCGTCGGACGGGCCGTCGCCGAATGGCTCGTCGACGGCCACTGCTCCTCCTTCGACCTCCACGAGTGCGACGTCAACCGCTTCGAGCCGCACCAGCTCTCCCCGGAGTACGTCCTCGCCCGCGACTGCCAGAACTTCGTCGAGGTCTACGACATCCTCCATCCACTGGAGCCGGCCGGAGACCCGCGCCCGATCCGCACCAGCCCCTTCCACACCCGCCAGCAGGAACTCGGCGCCTTCTTCCTGGAGGCGAACGGCTGGGAGCGGCCGCACTGGTACGAGGCCAACGCGGGCTTGGTGCAAGGCCGTTCGATCCTCACCCCCAACGACTGGGCCGCGCGGTACTGGTCCCCGATCGTCGGCGCCGAGGCCCAGACCACCCGCGAGACCGTCGCGATGTACGACATGACCGCCCTCAAGCGCCTGGAGGTGAGCGGGCGGGGAGCGGCCGACCTCCTGGAGCGGCTGTGCACCGGCAAGGTCGCCAAGTCCGTCGGTTCGGTGACGTACACCCTGCTGCTCGACCACGACGGCGGCATCCGCAGCGACATCACCGTCGCCCGGCTCGCCCCCGACCTCTTCCAGGTCGGCGCCAACGGCAACCTCGACCTCGACTGGTTCACCCGCCACCTCCCCGCCGACGGCACCGTCCAGGTCCGTGACATCACCCCGGGCACCTGCTGCATCGGCCTGTGGGGGCCGCTCGCCCGGGACGTCCTCCAGCCGCTCGCGGACGAGGACTTCTCGGCGACGGGCCTGAAGTACTTCCGCGCCAAGCGCGCCCACATCGGGTCCGTCCCGGTGACCGCCATGCGCCTCTCCTACGTCGGCGAGCTCGGCTGGGAGCTGTACACCACGGCCGACCTCGGCCGGAAGCTGTGGGACACGCTCTGGCGGGCGGCGCAGCCGCTGGGCGGCATCGCGGCCGGCCGGGGCGCCTTCAACAGCCTCCGCCTGGAGAAGGGTTACCGCTCCTTCGGCACTGACATGACCTACGAGCACGACCCGTACGAGGCCGGGGTCTCCTTCGCGGTGAAGGCCGACAAGGACGACTTCGTCGGCAAGGCCGCGCTGGAGCGCCGCAGGGCCGACGTGCGGCGGAGGTTGACCTGCCTGACCATCGAGGACCCGCGGGCCGTCGTGATGGGCAAGGAGCCGGTGTACGACGGGCGCCGGGCGGTCGGGTACGTCACCAGCGCGGCCTTCGGCTACACGATCGGCAAGGGCATCGCCTACGCCTGGCTGCCGGCGGAGCTCGCCGTCCCCGGGACCTCGCTGCACATCGGTTACTTCGACCAGCGGGTGGCGGCGGTCGTGGCCGAGGAGCCGCTGTTCGACCCGGCGATGTCCCGCCTCCGGGGGTGAGCAGGGCACAGGCGGACGCCGTACGGGAGGACACCTGAGGGCAGCACCCGGGGCTCTGCGGCGGCCAGGGCGTCCCGGAGGCCGGGAGCCGCACGGCGGGTCCGCAGGGCCGGGGCCACCAGCGTACGAGGCGGCTCGGGCAATCGGGGTCCACGTAACCGGGCGCCCGGGACGAGCGGCGTCCGCGGTGCCCCGGGAGTCCCCGGCGGCCGGCGCGTCTCGGAGGCCGGGAGCCGGGAGCTGTGAGGCGGTCCGAAGTATCGGGGCCATCGCCGTCCGGGGCGACCCGGGTGCCCCGGACGAGCGGCGTCCGCGGTGCCCCAGGAGTCCGCGGCGGTCGGCGCGTCTCGGAGGCCGGGAGCCGGGAGCTGTGAGGCGGTCCGAAGTATCGGGGCCATCGCCGTCCGGGGCGACCCGGGTGCCCCGGACGAGCGGCGTCCGCGGTGCCCCCGGCGAGCGGTGTCAGCCCAAGTGGCCGAGTCGGCGGCTGAGTTCGTCGGCGCCCTCCACCAGCACCGGTGCCAGTTCGTGCATCCGCTCCTCGGTGAGCCGGAAGGCGGGACCGGAGGCGGTGAGGGCGGCGACGACCTTGCCGTCGCGGGAACGCACCGGCGCCGCCATCGCGTTGAGGCCCTCCTCGTACTCCTCCACCGTCATCGCGTAGCCCTGCTCACGGACCCGGGCCAGCTCCGCCTCCAGCTCCTGCCGGGAGGTCAGCGTGCGCGCCGTCATCCGTTCCAGGCCGGCCGCGGCGACGAGCTCGTCCCGGCGGGTGTCCGGGAGGTGGGCGAGCAGGACCTTGCCGCTCGACGTGCAGTGCATCGGCGTCAGCCGGCCGACCCAGTTCTGCGCGGTGATGGCCGACTGGCCGCGCACCTGGTCGAGGTTGATCACGTGATGGGACTCCAGGACCGCGATGTTCATCGTCTCGCCCAGTTTGTCGGCGAGGCGCTCGCAGATCCCGCGGCCGTGCTTGGTGACGTCGATGCGCCCGGTGACCGCCCCGGCCAGCCGCACGATGCCGAAGCCGAGGCGGTACTTGCCGCGCTCGCCCTCCTGCTCGACCATCCCGTGCGCCTCCAGCGCGCCGAGCAGACGGAACGCGGTGGACTTGTGGACGTCGATCGCCTCGGCCACTTCGCTGACGCCTGCCTCGCCGCGCTGCGCGAGGATCTCCAGCACGGTGACGGCCCGGTCGACGGACTGCACCCCGCCGCCGGACGTGCCCCCGGACTCGGTGCCGTAGCTGCTCATGGCGGAACCCTATGCGAACAGGTCGGCGCTGGTCAGCGGAAGACCACCGTGCGATGGCCGTTGATCATGACGCGGCTCTGGCAGTGCCACTCCACGGCCCGGGCGAGGACCTGTGCCTCGACGTCCCGGCCCAGGGTGACCAGACTCTCGGGGCTCTGCGCGTGGTTCACGCGGATCACGTCCTGCTCGATGATGGGCCCCTCGTCGAGGTCCGGGGTGACGTAGTGGGCCGTGGCCCCGACGAGCTTGACACCCCGCTCGTGCGCCTGGACGTAGGGCCGCGCGCCCTTGAAGCTCGGCAGGAACGAGTGGTGGATGTTGATCGCCCGGCCCTCCAGCTGCTTGCACAGGTCGTTCGACAGGATCTGCATGTAGCGGGCGAGGACCACGAGGTCGATGTCGAGCCGGTCGACCAGTTCGAGCAGCCGCGCCTCCGCGTCCGCCTTGGTCTCCGGGGTCACCGGCACATGGTGGAAGGGGATGCCGTAGCTCTCGGCGAGCGGGGCGAAGTCGCGGTGGTTGGAGACGATCGCCGGCACCTCGATGTCGAGTGCGCCGGTGCGCTGCCGGAAGAGCAGGTCGTTGAGGCAGTGGCCGAACTTCGACACCATGATCAGGGTGCGGGTCGGGGTGCCCGCGGGCCGCAGCTGCCAGGTGATCCGGTACGCCTCGGCGACGGGTGCGAAGCCGGACCGCAGATCCTCCAGGGTGGTGTCCGGGTCCGAGACGTCGAAGTGGACCCGCATGAAGAAACGGTCCTGGAGCCGGTCGTCGAACTGCTGGCTCTCCTGGATGTTCCCGGAGTGCCGGACCAGGAAGCCGGTGACGGCGTGGACGAGTCCGGAGCGGTCCGGGCAGGACAGGGTGAGGACGAACTCGCGGTCGGGTTGCGGTCGAAGAGACACGGAGTCCTCCCGATGGCTGCGTATTACGCAACAGTGCGACTGATACGCAACATGGTCCCGGTTGGGGCGGCCGTCGGTCAAGGGGTGGCCCGGGTGCGGCCGGAGGGGCACTGCGATGCTTGTGTGACCGGTCACACGCGTGTGAAGATGGCGGGCGTCACATCGGGGCGGCGGGGGACACGGCTGGTCGCCCACCCTTCCCGCACGTCCAACCGCCCGGAAGGGAAGGCGCGTTGACCGCACTCGTCGGCACACCCGAGGAAACCCGCCTCTGGTCGCATCCCGAACTCGGGCTCCAGGCCGTCCTGGACGCCACGGGGTCGGTCCGGCTGGGCGCGCCCGACGGGGACCGGGCCGCTCTGGTGCCGTTGGTCGAGGTCACCGCCACCGGGCACGGACGACTGTGGTCGGGGGAGCGTTTCGTCGAGACCGCGATCGGCGACCGGCTGGCCTACCGCGGCCATGACACGGTCCGGGACGGAAACCGTGAGCGTACGACGATCCGGCTGGCGGATCCCGAGACCGGCCTGGTCGCCGAGGTGCTGCTGGAGACGGCCACCGGCGCCGGTTTCCTGCGCTCGCAGGTACGTCTGGTCAACGAGGGCGGCGCCCCGCTGCGGTTGGAGAGCGTGAGCACCCTGACCCTCGGCGGCATCACCGACGCGGACGGCGGCCTGGACGGGCTGACCCTGCACTGGGCGGACAACGACTGGCTCGCCGAATGCCGGTGGCGCAAGGCCCCGTTCCGGGAGCACGTCGTGCCGCTGAGCCGGTTCGCGCACGGGCACGAGGGGCGCGGCTGCTTCGAGCGCTGCTCGCAGGGGAGCTGGTCCACCGGCCGTCATCTGCCGATGGGGGCGCTCACCGACCGTTCGGGGCGGGCCTGGCTGTGGCAGATCGAGTCCAGCGCGGGCTGGCGCTTCGAGACCGGCGAACGTGAGAGCGCGGCCTATGTCGCCCTGTTCGGCCCCGACGACGCCCACCACCAGTGGTGGCACACCCTCGCGCCCGGCGAGGACTTCCGCACCGTGCCCGCGGTCCTGGTCCGCGGCGGGGCCGGCGGTCTCGACACCGCCTTCGGCGAACTCACCGACTACCGCAGGCTGATCCGCCGCGACCACCCCGACCACCGCACCCTGCCGGTGATCTACAACGACTACATGAACACCCTGATGGGCGACCCGACCACCGCGAAGCTTCTGCCGCTCGTCGCGTCGGCGGCCAGGGCCGGCGCCGAGGTCTTCGTGATCGACGCGGGGTGGTACGACGACGACGCGCAGGGCTGGTGGGACGCCGTCGGCGCGTGGGAGCCCGCCCGGGGGCGTTTCCCCGGCGGCATCCAGGAGGTGCTGGACGCGATCCGGGACCACGGCATGGTCCCGGGACTGTGGCTGGAGCCCGAAGTCGTGGGTGTGCGCAGCCCGTTGGCGCAGAGCCTGCCGCCCGAGGCGTTCTTCCGGCGCGGCGGACTGCGCGTGACGGAACACGGGCGCCACCACCTGGACCTGCGCCACCGGGCCGCCCGGGCCCACCTCGACGCGGTGGTGGACCGGCTGGTCGGGGAATGGGGTGTCGGGTACCTCAAGCTCGACTACAACATCAACACCGGACCCGGCACGGAGAACGGCCCGGAGAGCCCCGGTGCCGGCCTGCTCGGCCATCACCGCGCCCACCTCGACTGGATGTCCGGCCTCCTGGACCGGCACCCCGGCCTGGTCCTGGAGAACTGCGGCTCGGGCGGTCTGCGCATGGACTACGCCCAACTCGCCGTCGCCCAGCTCCAGTCCACCAGCGACCAGCAGGACCCCCTGCGCTACCCGCCCGTCGCCGCGGCCGCCGCCACCGCGGTGACCCCCGAACAGGCCGCGGTGTGGGCCTACCCGCAGCCCGAGCACACCGCCGACCGCATCGCCTTCGTCCTCACCGGCGCGCTGCTGGGCCGGATCCATCTCTCCGGCTTCCTGGACCGCATGAGCGAGGAGCAGTTCGACCTCGTACGGTCGGCGGTCCGGGTGTACAAGGACATCCGGCCGAAGATCGCCGAGGCCCGCCCCCTGTGGCCGCTGGGCCTGCCGGGCTGGGAGGACGCCTGGCTCGCCCACGGTCTGCGGGGGCGCGACGCGACGTACCTCGCGGTGTGGCGGCGGGAGCGGCCCGGCGCCCCGGAGAGCCGTACGCTCCCCCTTCCCCATCTGCGGGGCCTCGACCTGCGCCCCGAGGTCCTCCAGCCGACCACGGCCGACGCCACGGCGGAGTGGGACCCGGTCGAGGGAAGGCTCACCGTCGGTCTGCCGCGCCCCGACACGGCCGTACTTCTCGCGCTGGCCGGGACCGCGTGAGCGCCCGGACCGCTCAGTCCCTGGCACCCCGCCGATCCTCGGTGAACTCGGACATCGGGCACCCTCGGCACCGCCCTGCACGGCCCCGGCTCCCTGCTCATCGGCATCGAGCGGGCGGCGCGGGACGCGGGATACGCGCTCCGGGTCGTCAACACCCTGGAGGGTGATCCGGCGGGCGCCGCCGGGGCCGTGGAGTCCGTCCTCGCACAGGGCGTGGACGGCATCGTCGTGTCCGAACCCCTCGACGAGGGTTCGGTGTCGCTGAGTGTCGATGTCCCGGTCCTGGTCCTCGGGGCGCCCGCGGCCTTCGGTGGCCCACGGACCGTGGGCGCGGGCGTCGGCGCCGAGTCGCCGGCCCGGGTCGCCACGGAACACCTGCTGGACCTCGGCCGCACACGGTCCATCACCTGGCGGATCCGCAGCGGTGATTCGCCGCCCGGGACCGTCTCCAGGGCTGGCACGCGGCGCTCGGCTTCGACGACATTCCCGTCTCCGCCTACGTCACCCCCCGCTGACCACTGTCCGCCAGCCCTTCGACGCCGTCGCCCGGGAAGGGCTCCGGCTCCTTGTGCAAACCATCGAGAAACCGGACGCCGAGCCGGCACCGGCGGGCGACCCACCGGTCGAACTCGTCGTACGCGCCTCCAGGCACCCCCGCCGACGGGCGGCCGGCGTCCGGCCCCCGGCGCACGCGACCACCACCGGCCGACCCGGGCTTCCCGGGGCCCGGAGAGGAGCCCGAGCCGGGCTCGGCCCCGTTGTCTGTTTCGCGGACCTGCAAGAGGGCCGCCGGCCGGCCTTCGGTACCGGCGGCGCTGCCGGGGC
Organism: Streptomyces sp. SAI-135; assembly: GCF_029893805.1. Taxonomy (NCBI): domain Bacteria; kingdom Bacillati; phylum Actinomycetota; class Actinomycetes; order Kitasatosporales; family Streptomycetaceae; genus Streptomyces; species Streptomyces sp. SAI-135. The sequence continues at coordinate 1,503,991 of NZ_JARXYP010000002.1, read as the reverse complement.
GCCGCCGGTACCGCTCACCTCACCGCACCTGACGCGCGTACGGCGCCACCGTGATCCGGTCGATCAACGGCGCGTACCGGGAGCGGAGCAGTACGCCGGGGAAGGTGTCCGAGGCGTAGGTCGTGCCGTCGAAGTTCGGCAGCTCCTCGGAGCGGAAGCCGATCGTGTTCTGTCCCTTCTTCAGGGTGACTGGGACGGTGAGCTCCCAGAAGTTGTTCTCGTGGAAGCTGTGCGGGAAGCCGACCCGCCGCAGATCCCCGCCGTTGACGGTGATGTCGGCGTGGCGGGCCAGCGGGTCCGGGTTGTAGTGGGTGGCCTCGGACTGCTCGGGACTGGAGTAGCGGATCCGCAGCGCGTACAGGCCGGCCCGGTCCGCGCTGACGGTGAAGGTGGCCGTGTTGCCGTTGCCCGGGGCGCCGCCCACGCCGGTGATCGCCGTACCGCCGGTGGCCAGCGAGAGCGGGGTGAGCGTGGCCGAGCCCGCGAGCACCGCGTCCTGTGCCTCGTACGTACGGGCCGTCAGCGCGCCCTCGGTCGGGGTGACCGTGAGCCGGTCGACCAGGGTGGCCGACGAACCGCCCGTCACCGTCACCTTGTTGACGCCGCCGGAGAGGGAGACGGCGACGCGGTCGCGGTCCTTGGCCAGGCTCAGGACGTCGTGGCCGTTGACGGAGAGCCGGGCGCCGGTGCCGCCGAGGGTGTCGACCTTGAGCGTGGCCTCACGGTCGGCGGGGGAGTACACCCAGAACGTGGCCGTCTGGCCCTTGGCGAGCCGGGCCGCGCCCGAGCCGGAGCCCGGCACGTCGTAGACGGGCTGTGCGCCCGAGCCCAGCCAGGCCAACTCGCCCTCGTACACCCGTGTGCCGGCCGAGGCGCCCGGCAGGGACAGGGTGAGGCGGTCGACGATCGCGTCCCCCTTCGTCACGCGCCTGCCGTCCAGGCTCTTCGCCGCGAGCGTCAGGGTGTGCTTGCCCTTGGTGAGCTGCACCTTGGTGTCGGTGTGGTCCCACACCACCCACTTGTAGCCGAGCGGCAGGTACAGCTGCTGCTCGCTGCCGGCCTGGCCGTCCACCCGCAGGAAGACGTCGGTGGGCCCCTGTTCCTTCACCTTGTCGAAGGTGTTGAGGGAGTTGGCGAAGACGCTCAGGTCGTAGGTGCCGTCCTCGGGCACGTCCACCGTGAAGTCGAGCGTGACGTCCGAACCGGTGCGCAGCCCGCCCACGTCGTAGCCGCCGGAGGTGTAGAACTTCGACACGTCGGAGGTGGAGCCCTCCGGGCCGTTCCTGGAGTAGCCGGACCCGGTGTGGGCGGCGTCCTCCGCCTCGTAGGAACCCTGCCAACGCACCGGCGGGGACTGGGTCTTCGTCGCCTTCCCGGCCGGGGTGAGGGCGATCTCGTACGCCGAGGACTCCTTCAGCGTCGGCAGCGTGCCGTCACCGAAGTCGACGGTGACCGTCCCGTCGTCCGCGACCTTCAGGTTCGTCTCGGTGAGCAGCTTCGGGCCGGAGCTGTCGCCGATCTGTCCGCTCCACTCGATCTCCCGCACCCAGGCGTGCACGTGCGTGCCGAAGAGCTTCCTCGGGACGCCCGCGAAGGTGATGTGACCCTTGCCGGTGGAGCCGCCGAAGATCAGCCGGGCCTGCTTCTTCTTCTCGTCCAGCGTGGCCACGCCCTGCATGGTGTAGTTCTGGCCGGGGAACGGCGGGGTCACCGACACCGTGTGCCCGCTCATCGAGGCGTACGAGTTCAGCAGCCACCACTGGCCGTTGCCGCGGTTGGACTGCACCGCCGAGTCGGAGAGGTTGCCGTCGATGTTCCAGTAGGCGATGTCGGCGTCCACCTTGGACTCCTCGATCGCGGACACCCACTGGATCATCTGGCCGGGCACCGAGGTGTGGTAGTTGAAGGCGTACTCGTTGATGTTGACGGGGAGTCGGGAGCCCTCGCGGTCGGTGCCCTTGAACAGCTCCTTCTCCCACGCCCGGTACTTGGCGACGCTCGCGCGCACCGCCTCCGGGTGGCTCAGCTCGTGCCAGGTGATGACGTCCGGGAGGGTGCCGGCGGCCAGGGCGTGGGTGAGGAAGCCCTTCACCTGGTCGTACAGGACGCTGGTGTTGGGACCGGCGATCCGCGCGTCGGGCATCTTGCCCTTGATCAGTCTGTACGCGGAGTCCCAGGCGGCGAAGTAGTCGGCGGGGTCGCTCAGCCAGCTGACCTTGTCGTAACTCCACTGCCCGGTGCCGAACATGTTGCCCTCGGGCTCGTTGAACGGCACGAAGACGACGTTGTCCTGGTACTGCTTCGGCAGCTGGAGCACCTGGTCGACCTGCTTGGCGATCTTCTCCTCGTAGAGCCGGAGCTTCTCCGCGGGGGTGTCGCCGGGCCACTCGTAGGGGAAGCCGCGGTGGATGTCGGTCATGTAGATGTACACGTCGCCGTCGGTGGAGTCGGCGAGCGGCCGCACCACGTCGAGCGCGTCGGCACCGGGGTGCTGCGGGCCGTCCTGGGCCTTGGTGGAGACCGTGCGCAGGCCCATGCCCTCGATGAGGTTGTTGGTGGGGACGTCCGGTCCGTACACCCCGTAGAGGGTGCCGGAGGCACCGCCGTGGAACGCGCCGGTGTCCGAGCCGAGGTCGACGGTGAGCTGCCCCTCGCGGACCACGGTGACGGTCGCCTCCACGGCCCTTCCGGAAGCCGTTCCCGCCACGGTGAAGGTCCCCGGCCGGGCGTACTTCTCGGGCGGTACGGCGTCCCAGACGACGGGTGTGTCGCGGTCGTAACCGTCGGAGAAGGTGGCGCGGACGGCGGCCGGCAGGGCCGGGGCGGTCCCGTCGGTCGTACGGACGTCGAAGGAGGTTCTCGTCAGGTCCTGGAGGACCGGCACGGTCCCGACCAGGCCCGCCACCTGCTCGGCGGTGAGCGCCGAGTGCCACACGGCGAAGTCGTCGACGGCCCCCTTGAGGAGCGGGTCGGGATAGAGGGACTTGCCTATGTAGCCGGCGGCGGTCGCCGAGGAGCTCAGCAGGTCCCTGGCCTTGATGGCGGTCGCGGCGGAGGAGACCGCCACGCCGTCGAGGTAGGTGGTGAGCCGGCCCGCGGCGGTGTCCAGGGTCACGGTAACCGTGCGCCAGGTGTCCGCGGGCAGTGCCGCGTAACCGCGCACCTGCGCCTCCGCGCCGCCTCCGCCGGTGGTCACGGAGGTCTGGAACAGCCCGCTGCCGTTGTACGGCGTGCTGAAGAGGTACCTGGTGGTGTCGGTGCCCAGGTCGAAGATGCGCTGCCAGGACGCGGTGTCGCCGCTCCACTTCACCCGGGCGGAGACGGTCAGGTCGCTCGCGTCGCCGACCACTTCGCGGGGCAGCCGGACGTAGGCACCGTCGGAGGTGGGGGCTCCGCCGGGCAGGGACAGCGCCGTGCCGCCGTCCGGGCCGGCCACGGACCGGGCGGTCGCGCCGTTCACCAGACTCGCGGTGAGGCCGTTGCCGGAGCTGTCGGTGATCCTTCCGGAGGCGAGGTCGTCCTGGTCGAAGGTGTAGCGGGCGACGGGCCCGGGTGTCCCTGCCGCCTGCGCGGGCACGGCGGGTGCGGCCAGCAGGCCCGCGCCGAGGGCCAGCGCCATGGCGGCCGGCGCCCGGCGGCGCGTGGATCTGTCAGCGGATGACATCGATGCGTCCTCAATCGTCGGGGAACGAGTGCGGGTCGGCCCGCCTCCGGAGCCGTCGAACCGATTCGATCCGGACAGGTGCGGGCGCAAGAGGCCGGTGCGGGGACAGTGGCTGGGGCGGCTCTGTGTCGGCACGGGGAGGGGGAGCCGCGAGGGGCGACTGCGCCGAACCGGTTCGGCGAAGCTAGCACCGGGGCAACCGGCCAGCAATCCCCTCGACACCGGGATCTCGCCGTCTGTCCGAGCCGGCCAGGGATGACGGCACGGGTATTGACAGGCGCCCGGGCAGTTCCTACGTTCACTTCCACGCGAACCGGTTCGACAGCCGGTCGCCCGTCCCAAGGAGTCGCCGTGAACATCGGTGAGATCGCCCGGCGGGCCGGTGTCTCGCGCAGCACCGTGTCCTACGCGCTGAGCGGCAAGCGCCCCGTGTCGGAGGACACCCGCCAAAAGATCCAGCGGATCGTCGACGAACTGGGATACCGGCCCAGCGCCAGCGCCCGCGCCCTCGCCAACGGCCGGACCAGCACCATCGGCCTGGTCTTCCCGCCCGCCGGGAACCACTACACGGGCATGCAGCTCGACTTCATCGGCAGCGTCGTGGAGGCCGCCGCGGCCCAGGACTACGACGTGCTCCTGTCGCCCAGCGGCGTCGACAGCGACCGCTCCTTCCAGCGGCTGCTGGGGGAGCGGCGGGTCGACGGCGCGATCCTGATGGAGATCCGGCTGGAGGACGACCGGGCCGACCACCTGGCCGCGCTCGGTTTCCCCTCCGTCGCCATCGGCCGCACCGCCCACCCGGAGGGCAGCTGGTACGTCGCCCTCGACCACACCGCGCTGGCGGCGGCCTGCGTCCACCACCTCGCGGACCTCGGCCACCGCCGTGTCGCCTTCGTCAACCGGCCCGAACAACTCCTGAGGACCGGCTACGAGTCCGCGCACCGCGGCCTGGACGGTTTCACCAAGGCCGCGGCCGAACGCGGGCTGACGGTCCGCACCTACTGCTGCGGGGACGACGCCGCCGCGGGCCAGGCCTGCGTGGAGCGCATCCTGCACGATGACCCGGCCACCACGGCCCTGGTCACCCTGAACGAGGCCGCCCTGGGCGGCCTGTACCGGGGGCTCGCCCACGCGGGCCGCCATGTGCCGCGCGACTTCTCCGTCACCGGCGTCGTCGCCAACCGGTGGGCGGAGACGGTGACCCCGCAGCTCACCGCGGCGGACGTACCGGCGGCCGAGATGGGCCGGCTCGCCGTCGACCTGCTCGTGGAGCGCCTGGACCACCCCGACGCACCGCCCCGCCAGCACCTGCTCACCCCACCGATCTCGCTGCGGGCCAGCACCGGGCCCGCGGGGGCCCCGCAGACCTGACCGGATCCCCCGAGCACTCGTCACACCGCCGCACGCCCGGACATCCGACGGCGTCGTTCGCGGTGCCCTCCTCACCGCGTGACCCACCGCCACGGCACCCGCATGCCGCACACCGAAGGAGTACGCCATGAACCGTTTCTCCAGACGGCACCGCCCGACCGTCGCCGTCCTGATCTCCCTGGCCGTCGCCGGCGGCGTCACCGCCTGCGGCTCCGGCTCGGGCAGCAGCGGCACCGAGGGTGCCGACAGCGGCACGTACACGGTCTGGGACCCCTACCCCCAGTTCGCCAAGGGCTCCGCCTGGACCGACCTGCTGGACAAGTGCGGCACCGAGGCGGGCGTGAAGGTCAAGCGGACCGGCTTCGACACCAGCGACCTGACCAACAAGGCCCTGCTCGCCGCCCAGCAGGGCAACTCCCCGGACGTCCTCGTCGTCGACAACCCGGTCGTCTCGACCCTGGCCGAGGCGGGCGTCCTCACCACGACCGACGAGAACAAGCTGGACACCTCGAAGGCCGATCCCAACCTCCTCGCGGCCGGCCAGTCGGGCGGGAAGACGTACGGCACCCCGATCGGCGCCAACACGCTGGCCCTCTACTACAACAAGAAGGTCCTGAAGGAAGCCGGCGTGGACATCGCCTCGGTGAAGGACTGGGCCTCCCTGACGGCGGCGCTGGAGAAGGTGAAGAAGGCCGGCAAGAAGGGCATCACGTTCTCCGCGATCGGCACCGAGGAGGGCAGCTTCCAGTTCCTGCCGTGGTTCTGGGGCGCGGGCGCGAAACTGACCCGACTCGACTCCGCCCAGGGCGAGTCGGCGCTTGCCCTGTGGAAGGGCTGGGTCAAGGGCGGCTACGCCCCCAACTCGGTGCTCAACAACACCCAGACCACCAGCTGGCAGGAGTTCGCCACCGGCGACTACGCCTTCGCGGAGAACGGCACCTGGCAGCTCGCCAATGCCAGGAAGGCCGGCTTCGAGTACGGCGTGCTCCCGATCCCCGGCGCCTTGGGCGGCAGCGCGGCCGCTCCGACCGGCGGCGAGTTCGTCACCCTCCCGGTGCAGGACGACACCGGCCGCTACACCACCGCCCGGAAGCTGGCGACCTGCCTCACCAGCACCCAGAACCTGTACGACACCGACACCACTCTGTCCTACGTGGCCCCCACCGCCGAGGTCCAGGCCAAGCAGGTGGCGGCCGACCCCGAGCTCGAGCCCTGGGTCGCCGCGGTCAGGACGGCCAAGGGCCGCACCAGCGACGACCTGGGCACCAAGTACCCCAAGATCTCCGAGCAGATGTGGAAGGCCGTCCAGTCCGCGCTCAGCGGTTCCAAGTCCCCGAAGGACGCGCTGACCGACGCCCAGTCCGCCGTCAAGTAAGCATGAGCCGGGGCCAGTTGATGACTCAGACGACACAAGTGCCGCGCCCGCGGACCGACTCCGAGGGGGCGGCCCCCGAGGCGCGGCGCCGTCCGGCCTCCCCGCAGTGGGCGGCCTGGGCGTTCCTCGCCCCGGTGACCCTCTACCTCGCCCTGTTCTACGCCTATCCGCTGTACCGCAACATCGACCTGAGTTTGCGCCACTACACCGTGCGCTCGTTCGTGCGCGGCGACGCGCCGTTCACGGGCCTGGCGAACTACCGGACGGTCTTCGACGACCCGACCTTCGCTCCGGCCCTGCTGCACACCGTGGTCTTCACGGGGGTGTGCCTGGTCTTCCAGTACGCCATCGGTCTGGCGCTGGCGGTCTTCTTCCACCAGAACTTCCGGCTCTCGGTCACTCTGCGGGCCCTGTTCCTGGTGCCCTGGCTGCTGCCGCTCATCGTCTCGGCGTCGACCTGGTCGTGGATGCTGAACAGCGACTCGGGCATCGTCAACGCCGTTCTGCACGCCGTCGGCGTCGACCCGGTGAACTGGCTGACCTCGCCGTCCTGGTCGCTGACCTCGGTGATCATCGCGAACATCTGGATCGGCGTCCCCTTCAACCTGGTCGTGCTCCACAGCGGTCTGCAGTCCATCCCGTCGAGCCTGTACGAGGCGGCCGCCCTGGACGGGGCGAACGCCTGGCAGCGGTTCTGGCGGATCACCTTCCCGCTGCTGCGCCCGGTCTCCGCCATCACGCTCCTGCTGGGCCTCGTCTACACGCTGAAGGTCTTCGACATCATCTGGATCATGACCAAGGGCGGCCCGGCGGACTCCTCCACCACCTTCGCCACCTGGTCCTACCAGCTCGGCTTCGGCAACCTGCTGCCCGCCTTCGGCCCCGGCGCCGCCGTCGGCAACCTGCTCGTGCTCGCCGCCCTGGTCTTCGGTCTGATCTACGTCCGGGCCCAGCGAAAGCAGGCGCTGTCATGACAAGAGGTCTGAAGACCGCCCTCGGTCTGCTGCTGACCGGGATCATGCTCTTCCCGGTCTACTGGATGCTCAACGTGTCCCTCACCCGCGACCAGGACATGCGCAAGAGCCCACCCGACCTGTTCCCCGCCCACGCCACCCTGGAGGGCTACCGGGCCGTCGTCGACCAGCAACTGCCCTACCTGGGCACCAGCCTCGTCATCGGACTCGGCACCGTCGCCCTGACCGTGGCCCTGGCCGCCCCGGCCGGCTACGCCCTGGCCAAGCTGCGCCCGCGCGGCGGCGGCATCCTGAGCTTCGTCCTGCTGGCCGCCCAGATGATCCCCGGCATCATCATGGCGATGGGCTTCTACGCCATCTACCTCCAGCTCGGACTGCTCCAGTCCGTGCCCGGCCTGATCGTCGCCGACTCCACCCTGGCCGTGCCCTTCGCGGTGCTCATCTTCACCGCGTTCATGTCGGGCATCCCCGGCGAACTCCTCCAGGCCGCGCAGATGGACGGGGCCCGTCCCCTGCGCACCTTCTGGTCCGTCGTGCTGCCGATGAGCCGCAACTCCGTGGTCACCGTGTCGCTGTTCGCGTTCCTGTGGTCCTGGTCCGACTTCGTCTTCGCCAGCACGCTCGTCAACGGCGGCGCCCACGAGCCGATCACCCTCGGCATCTACCACTACATCGGCAACAACAACCAGCAGTGGAACGCCATCATGGCCACCGCCGTGGTCGCCTCCCTGCCGGCCGCGGTCATCCTCGTCCTCGCCCAGCGCTACGTCGCCGCGGGCGTCACCGCCGGCGCGGTCAAGGACTGACGCCCGCGGCACACCCCTCCCCGACGACCACCGAGATCCCAGCTCGAGAAACGAGTGCCTCTTCATGACCGCCGCCCGCTCCGGCCCGGCCTTCTCCGTCCAGGACATCCCGTTCAGCACCCACGGCTCCTGGTTCGGCATCTCCCCCGTGCTCGCGGAGAAGACGCGCGCCGAGGACCTCCACCTCGTCTCGCACCAGAACGGCATGCACGCCGTGCTGCGCCTCGTCCCCCTCGACCCCGCCACGGGCGAGCGGGCCGAGACCCTGGTCGAGGCAACGCCGGCTCTGCTGAGCTGGACGGGCCCGGCCGGACGCGTGGACCTCACCTACGAGACACCGGACACCGTACGGCTGCGCGGTGCGGGCGCCCCGCTGCGGATCTCGGCGGCGGCCCCGACCCTGACGCCGTTCAGCGGAACGTACTTCTACCGCGAACCGGCCGCCGACGCACACGTGTTCACCTCGTACGAGACCGGATGCCGCTACCGGATCACCGTGCTGTCCGGCACGCTGACCGAGGTGTTCGGCAGCCAGGCCCTGGGCAGCGCCGACCGCGGTGTCACCGTCGCCGCCGCCGCGGACGGCGGATGGGAGATCGCGGTCGAGGGGATCGACACCGCCCGCCCCGCCTACGTGCCGACGGCCGCCTTCGGGAAGGTCGTCGAGGCCGCGCGGAACGCCTTCGCGGACTTCGTCGACACCGTGGCCCCCTGGCGCTCGGGCGACACCCCGGCCGCCGAACTCGCCGCCTACGTCCTGTGGTCGGCGACGGTGAGCCCGGCCGGCCTGGTCACCCGGCCCGGTGTCCTGATGTCCAAGCACTGGATGGACAAGGTCTGGAGCTGGGACCACTGCTTCAACGCCCTCGCCCTGGCCCCCGGTTGCCCCGAACTGGCCTGGGACCAGTTCCAGCTGCCCTTCGACCACCAGGACGGCAGCGGGGCGCTGCCCGACTCGGTCACCCACTCCGAGGTGCTCCGCAACTTCGTCAAACCGCCCATCCACGGCTGGGCGTTCGGCCATCTGCGACGCAGGCTGCCCACGCCCCCCGGCCGGGCGGAGCTGACCGGGACCTACGACCGGCTGGAACGCTGGACGGAGTTCTGGCTCACCGCCCGGCGCGCTCCCGGCGCCGCCCTGCCGCACTACCAGCACGGCAACGACAGCGGCTGGGACAACGCGACCACCTTCGACCCCGAACGCGTGGTCGTCACCGCCGACCTCGCCGCCTTCCTCACCCTCCAACTGCGCGAACTCGCCGATCTTGCGACGCAGTTGGAGAGACCGGCGGACGCCGTGCGGTGGACGCGGGCCGCCGAGGAGACCCAGCACGCGATGCTCGACCAGCTGTGGACGGGCGAGCGGTTCGTCGCCCAGGGCGTCGACAGCTCGGACACCTGGGGCAGCTCCAGCCTGCTCGACCTGATGCCGATCGTGCTGGGCGAGCACCTGCCGGACGACGTCAGCGAGGTGCTGGCCGGCCGGATCGAGGCCCATCTGACCCCGTACGGCCTGGCCACCGAGCTGCCGGCCTCGCCCCACTACCTCTCCGACGGCTACTGGCGCGGCCCGATCTGGGCGCCCGCCACGGTCCTCGTCGAGGACGGGCTGCGCCGGGGCGGCCACCACCGGCTGGCCGACGAGATCAGCGCCCGCTTCCGCGCCCTGTGCGAGCACCACGGTTTCGCGGAGAACTTCGACGCCCTGGCCGGCACGGGCCTGCGCGACCGCGCCTACACCTGGACGGCCGCCGCCTACCTCGTCCTCGCCGAGGCGCATGCGCGACGGGCCGCGCGGTGAGGCCGGTCAGGCCAGGGCGACCTCGACCGGCAGCCGCTTGATGCCGTTGTGCCGTCGACGAAGTTCGACTGCACCCGGGGGACAGCCCCGTCAGTACGGCGAGTACGAGAACTCGATCGGCACCGGCCGGCTGCACCTCTGGTTCGACCGTCCGGCCGACGGCTGGACCGGCACCGGCCTGCCGAAGAGCCCGCCGAGTCGACGAGTTCCAGATCGACCTCCCGGACACCCCGGGCGAGGTGGCCGTCGTCATCGGCAGGACGGCGTGGAGCATCTCCCCTGCCGAGGCGGGGAGTTCATCGCCGGCTCCGTGCTCCCTCGCCGACCACGTCGTCACCGGCCCGACCGCCATGCGCACCGACGTCGGCGCCCGGCCCATCGAGTCCGAGGAGGAGGTCCTGCACATCGCGCTCGGCGCGACTGGGAGTTCCGCGGGATCCGGCCGCCCCGGCGCTGACGGTCCGGTGCCCGGTCCATGGGCACCTCATCCGCCAGGCTCAGTCGAGGACCGCGGTGGCCTCGATCTCGACCAGGTGCTCGGGGACGTCCAGTGCCGCGACGCCCAGCAGCGTGGCCGGTGCGGCCGGGGTGACGCCCAGTTTCGCGGCCGCCCGCGAGATTCCCTCCAGGAGTTGGGGCATCTTGTCGGGCGTCCAGTCGACGACGTGGACGGTCAGTTTCGCGACGTCGTCGAAGGAACCGCCGGCCGCGGCCAGGGCCGTGCCGACGTTGAGGTAGCTCTGCTCGACCTGCGCCGCGAGGTCGCCCGCACCGACCGTGCGGCCGTCGGCGTCCCAGGCGACCTGACCGGCGACGAAGACCAGCCTCGATCCGGACGCGACCGACACCTGCCGGTAGACGTCGATCTGCGGCAGTCCGCCGGGATTCAACAGGGTGATGGACATGCTCAGCGCCTCCCATGGCCGGGTACCGCCGGCCCGTGGTCTCTTGTGGTTACTGGGAAACCGTAGGAGAGCGAGCGATGACATGGAAGAACGCACTTTTCGGTGACTGGGTAACCCGGGGGTGACCAGGCAGCTCAGCGGCCCGTAGGTGGTCGAGGGCACGGTCGGCCACGCGTGGGTGCAGGGTCGTCCGATCTGCGCTCCGGTGACCCCGGACCCGGCCCACCGGACCGGCGTGCTCGTTCCTCACGGCGCTCACCCGCCCGGTCTTCCCGTGCGCGGCCGGGCAGGTCGCCGCCATGACCGAATCCGCGGACGCCCCTGAGAGCCGACGGTCGCGCAAGCGAGTGCACTACGGGGAGGGGCGCGAGGCCCTGCTGAACCCCGCGGTGCGGGTGGGGGGGGCGGGGCGGGCTGCGCAAGCTCACCCACCGCGCGATCGCGGAGGAGCGCTACCACCACCAGCGGGTGGACCGCCCGGGCGACGGACTCACGGTCACCGCGCACGCCGCCGACGGCACTGTGGAGGGGCTCGAACTCCCCGCCGCCCGGGGCTGGTTCACCGCCGTCCAGTGGCACCCCGAGGACACCGCCCACGAGGATCCCGCCCAGCGGGGCCTGTTCGACGCCCTGATCCGGGCCGCGTGCGAGGGGTTCGCGGGAGAGTGCTGCGCGTTGTCGCCGCGTACAAACCGTGTGCAGCCGGCTCAGCAGCGCAGACGCGCGAGTTCGTCCGCGCGGCGGTGGTCCTTGGGGCGGCCGAGGGAGCGGCGCATGCGGATCAGGTCGTCCAGAGCGGCGTAGCGGACGGTGAAGCCGGCCGGGTCACTTGTGCTCACCGCCCGAGCCAGACAGGGGGCGACATCCATGTCCCCCCAGGGCAGGGCGGGGGTGCACAGGTCGCCGCTGACGCCGGTCACCCGGTAGGCCACCTGAGGACGACCGAGGTCGGGCAGGCCGGCGCACCCCGTGCCGGTCAGGGCTTCGCGCAGGGCGTGAGCCTGCTCGGGCGTGCCGTCCCACAACAGGTCGAGGTCTCCGGTCAGTTCCACCGAGCCGTGCATGATGCCGGCGACCTGGCCTATGACGACCGCCTGCGAACCGGCCTCGCACAAAGCCCGGAGGAAAGGGATCGGGTCGAAGCCGAGCGCACCGTCGGTGGCGAACGTGCCGGCCACGTCGTCGGCCTCCTCCACTCCACGTCCCGAGGCGACACGTGCGCGGGTCACGTCCCGGGTGCGCCTGACGGCCTGACGTAGCCGAAGAGCAGCAGTGTCGTTCACCCGCTCATTCAACAGTGCAATGCGCCGGCGCCGAGGGGCGATCAAGAACCGGGCGCTCCGGAGGGTGGGGGATCGGTGAAAACCCAGTGGAAGCGCTGTCAGTGGGCCCCCTTATGCTGCACCGGACGATCACGCGGGACCAGGGGAGGGCGCGGCATGTTCGGCAAGCTGTTCGGCAGGGATGCGGAGAGACCGGAGGCGAATCCGTACGCCCTGCCCGTCCCGCGCAGACAGCGGAACGGGACGTACCCGCTGCGCGCCCTCGGGGACACCCGAGTGCTCGCACTGGTGGAAGCTGCCGACGCCGGTGACTGGGAAGCGGTCAAGGAAGCCCTGGCCCCCTTCGACCTCGGCCGTGACCACGCCGTGCTGGGCGAACTCGCCGAGCTGGACGGTCTGCAGGACTGGATCGGCCGGGCCGTGGCGGAGGACAAGGAGCACCGGGCGACCGCCCTGCTGATCTCCGGGACACGTCACATCAGCTGGGGCTGGGAGGCCCGCACCTCCGCGCGTGCCGTGGATGTCACGCAGGAGCAGTGGCGGATCTTCCACGAGCGGCTGGAGATCGCCGAGGAGCAGCTGCTCGAAGCCGCCGAGCTGCGACCGGACTGGATCACCCCGTGGCGCCGCCTCCTCACCTCCGGCCGAGGCATGTCCCTCGGGACGGCTGTCAACGAGACCCGGCGCGACGCCGCCCTCCGCCGCGACCCGCTGGACCTGGAGACCCACATCGAGTGGGTGTCCCAGCTCCAGCCCCGCTGGGGCGGCGAACCGGGCCAGGCCCTGGCGTTCGCCCGCGAGACCTTCGCCGGCGCACCCGACGGACACCGCCTCGGCTGTGTGATCGCCATGGCCCACATCGAGGAGTGGGTCGAGTCCGACAGCCGGGACCATCTCGACACACCGCAGACGCAGGAGGAGTTGAGGGAGGCGGCCAGGCGCAGCATCCTCCACTCCGCCTACGAGCGGCCCCTCGGCTGGCAGGAGGACTTCAACATCTTCGCCATGGCACTGGCCCTGTCCACGGAGAGCGTCGTGGCCCCGCGCGTCTTCCACGAGCTGGACGGCGCCTACACCTCGTGGCCCTGGACGTACATGGCGCAGCCGGAGAAGACGTACGCCCGTTTCCGGCGCCGCGCCTGAGCGCGTGCGCTCCGCCTGCCCCTCGTCGAAGACCTCACCCCGGACTGCCCGATGACGCTGCCCCACACCCCTGCGCACCCGACCGCCGCCGACCGCACCTTCCAGGTGGACCTGCGCGGCCTCGTCGACCTCCTCTCCCACCACCTCTACTCCAGCCCCCGTGTCTACCTGCGCGAGCTCCTGCAGAACGCGGTGGACGCGCTGACCGCCAGGCGCGGCCTCGAACCGGGCGCCCCGGCCGACGCGTTCGGCATCCGCCTGTTCGCCGACGGCTCCGTGGTCCGCGTCGAGGACGACGGCGTCGGTCTCACCGAGGCCGACGTGCACACCTTCCTCGCCACGATCGGCCGCAGCAGCAAGCGCACCGAGCAGATCGCCGAACAACGTGCCGATTTCATCGGCCAGTTCGGCATCGGCCTGCTTTCCTGCTTTCTGGTCGCGGACGAGATCCACGTCCTCAGCCGCTCCGCCCGCACCCCCGACGCCCCCGCGGTGGAGTGGCGCGGCCGCGGCGACGGCAGCTACACCGTGCGAACCCTGCCCGGCTCCGCCCGCCCCCGGCCCGGCACCACCGTCACCCTGACGCCCCGCGCCGACGCGGGCGAGTGGACCCGCCCGGCTCAAGTGCACGCGCTGGCCCGCCACTTCGGCTCCTTGCTGCGCCACCCGGTGACCTTCGACGACGGCACGGCAGGCCCCGGCGGCAAGGGCGCACCCGTCAACCCCGAGCCCGCGCCGTGGGCGCGCACCCACCCCACCCCCGGAGCCCGTTCCCGCGCCCTGGCCGCGTACGGCGAGGAGGTCTTCGGGTTCACGCCGCTGGACACCATCGAGCTGGACCTGCCGGCCGTGGGCCTGAAGGGCATCGCCTGCGTCCTGCCCGAGGCGGTGCCGGCCGGGCGCCGCCACGGCCACCGGGTGCACGTCAAGGGCATGCTGCTCTCGGAGCAGGCGGAGGAGATCCTGCCCGACTGGGCGTTCTTCGTCCGCTGTGTCGTCGACGCCGAGAGCCTGCGCCCGACGGCGTCCCGCGAGTCCCTCTACGAGGACGACACCCTCGCCGCCGTACGCGACGCCCTCGCCGAACACCTGCGTGCGTGGATCGCCAGGGCCGCCGCCAGTGACCCCGAACTGCTCGGCCGTTTCCTCCAGGTGCACCACCTGGCCGTGAAGTCGCTCGCGGTGCACGACGACGAGATCATGCGGATGCTGCTGCCCTGGCTGCCGTTCGAGACCACCGACGGGCACGCCACCCTCGACGAGTTCGCGCGCACCCACCGCACCGTGCTCGTCACGTCGAGCGTGGAGGAGTTCCGCCAGGTCGCGGCGATCGCCTCGGCCGCCGGCCTCGGCGTCGTCAACGGCGGCTACACCTACGACCGCGCGCTGGTCCACCGGCTGCCCGAGGTCAGGCCCGAGGTCAGCGTCGCCGACCTCGACCCGGCGACCCTCACGGCCCACCTCGACCCCGTCGACCGGGAGACCGAACTGGCCGCCGCTGCCTATCTCGCCCAGGCCCGCGACGCCCTCGCCGTCTTCGACTGCGATGTCGCGCTGCGCACCTTCCAGCCCGCCTCCGCCCCCGCCCTCCTCCTCGACAGCCGCGAGGCCCGGCACGAACGCACCCGCTCCCAGCTGGCCCGCGAGCAGCAGGGCGGTGTGTGGGGCGACATCCTCGGCGCCCTGCGCCAGGAGGCCCCGAAGGCCCAGCTGATCCTCAACCAGCTCAACCCGCTGGTCCGCACCGCGGTCACCATCGACGAGCCCGAGCTGGCCCGCACCAGCGCCGAAGCCCTCTACGGGCAGGCCGCGATGCTGTCCCGGCGCCCGCTCAGGCCCGCCGAGTCGAGCCTCATCAACCGCTCCTTCCTCGACCTCCTCGCCCACGCCCTCCGCAAGGACAGCTGACGATGCCCACCGTGATCCAGACCACCGACGAGCTGTACCAGGCGCTCCAGGACAACGACGAGCGTCCCTACGGCCGTACCCGCACCGTCACCGCCGAGGAACTCGTCGACGCCGCCGAGCAGTTCGAGGAGCCCGTCCCGCTCGTCCACGCCCTCCTGGAACTGCAGGAGGCGTACACCTACGGCTCCGAGCCGCGGAAGTCGCCCGTCGTCTTCGCCCGGCTGCTCACCCTCTTCGACGAGCAGCCCGACGTCTTCGACGAGCGCCTGCGCCACATGGTGTTCTGGCGCTTCAAGTGGGTGGGCCACGCCCTGCGTCAGCTGCCCGAGATACCGCTGGCCAGCCTGCGTCAGTGGCTGAAGGAGATGCGCGACCGCTACGAGAAGGCCGGCCTCGGCCTCCAGCCCTACTACGGGCAGGCGTACCAGCTCACCGCCCACGTGGGCGAGGACACCGCGCCGGCCTACGAGTTGTGGGCGGGCCGCGCCCGTACCCGGCTCAGCGACTGCGAGGCCTGCGAGATCTGCGAGCGTGCCCTGTACCACCTCACCGCGGGCGACGACGAGCGGGCCCTGCGCACCTGGGAGCCCGTCCTGGCGGGCAAGGAGTCCTGCCAGGAGGAGCCCGCCCGCTCCCTGTCCTACGCGCTGCTGCCCCTGCTGCGCACCGGCGCCGCCGACCGGGCTCGCGAACTGCACCTCGTCGGCTACCGCGGCTGCCGCCGCAACCCCGCCATGTCCGGTGAGGTCGGCCGGCACCTGGAGTTCTGCGCGCTGACCGGCAACGAGGCCCGCGGACTGGAACTGCTCGCCGAGAACCGGAACCTGTTCGACGAGGTCGACTCACCGCTGGACCAGCTCGACTTCCTCACCGGCGTGGACGTGCTCCTCCAGCGCGTCGAGCACCTCGGCCACGGCGAACTGCCCGCCGCCGGATGGTCCGGCCGCACCTGGACGGTGGCCGGCCTGCACGCCGAGGTGCGGGGCCGCGCGGACGACCTCGCCGCCCGCTTCGACGCCCGCAACGGGACCTCCACCCACAGCGACCGCCGCAGGGCCCGCCTCGACCGGGCTCCGCTCCTCGACGCGCTGGAACTGACCCTGCGCACCCGCAGCCTCGACGATGTCGCCCCGGCCGCCCCGGTCACCGCACCGCCCTCCCGCACGACCGCCACCGTCCCGACGGCCCTGCCCGAACTGATCGTCCGGGCAAGGACGTTGGACGAGGAGGGGCACCCGGACGCCCAGACCTGCTTCGCCCGGCTGCGCACGCTCGTCGCCGCCCGCGACTACACCCACCCCGACGACCCCGCCGTCGGCCCGCTGGTCCGGCTGCGCGCGGACCTGCTGGCCGACGAGGCGAGCCGGGCCGGCAACGACGACCGGTTCGCCGACGCCGCCGCCCTCCACGAGGAGGCCGCGGCCCTCTACGACGACGCGGCGGAGCCCGGTCACGCGGCCGTCTCCCGCGCCTGCGCCCTGCTCGCCACCGCCCAGATCCCCGGCGAGGACGGGGACGCGGACGAACCCGAGGCGAAAGCGGCCGCGCTGACCGCGGTCCACGCGTCCGTGGTCCGCCTGCACGAGGGGACCACCGGCCTCGCCCCCTACCAGGAGGGCCGCCTGCTGAGGCTGCGGGCGACCGCGCTCGGCCTGCGCCTGCAGACCACGGGAAGCAAGGAGCACGTCGCTCCGGTCTTCGCCGAGGCCGACCTGCTGCACGCCTTCGCCACCCGGCACGACCTCGCCGGCCAGATCTCCGGCGCCCTGATGCTGCGGGCCAGCACGCACGCCCTCTCCGGCGACCTGCCCGCCGCGGTCACCGAGATCGACGCCCTCCTGGACCGGCTGAAGGCGCAGGGCCCCGCCTGGCACCTGCCCCGCACCCTCGGCCTGCGCGGCCGGCTCCAGCTCGCCCTGCGGGACCCCGAGGCCGCCCGGGCGAACCTCACCGAAGCTCTGCGGCTGGCCGCCGACTGGCCCGCCGACACGGTCGACACCGCCCGTCTGCACGGCGACCTCGCCGAGGCCTGCATGCACCTGGGCCGCCCCGACGAGGCCCTGCGGCACCTGACACGCGCGGCCGAGGTGAACCTGCGCCGCGGCAGCAGGATCGACGCGTTCTGCACCTACAGCAACGCGGCCCAGCTCAGCCTGGACCTGGGCCGCGTCGAGGACTGCATCGCCCTGCTGGACTCCCTGCTGGCCGAACCGGACGTCGCCTCCGGAGAGCTGGACGACCGGCTCGCCGCCCAGCTGCGCCTGACCCGCGCCCGCGCACTGCGCGCGGGGGAGGACATCAAGGCCGCCACGGCCGAGTTCGCCGCGCTCGCGGCCGAGTCGGCCGGCTGGGACGACGACCCCGGCAGCCATGCCATGATCGCCGCCGAGACAGCCGTACTCCTCGGCGAGTCCGGCGAGTTCGGCCCCGCCCGCGAGGCCGCCGACCAGGCGATCGCCGCGCACGCCCGGGACCCGCGCTACGAACTGCTCAGCAACTCCCTGCGCGAACTCGCCCGCCTCCAGGCCCAGCAGCAGGGCGCCGAGGGCCTGACCGGCGCCCGTGCCTTCCTCGCCGACGCCGCGCGGATCGCCGACGAGGCCCGCGCCGCCGGGTACGAGGCGCGCGGCCGCTCCCTGGACTCCGCCCTGGCCTACGAACACGGGCGGGTCAACGCCTACGCCGGTGCGTACGAGGACGCGCTGGCCGCCCTGGAGAAGGCCCTGGCCCTGCTCGGCGAACCGGGCCCGGAGGACGACCGGGCCGGCGAGTGGGCCGAGTGCGTCCGGCTCGCGGGCGCCGTGGAGGGCCTCTACCTGGAACGCCCCGCCCCCGCCCTCACCCGCCTCGACGCGGCGGTCGCCCACCTGAGGGCCGTCGGCCACACCGAGGAGACCGAACCGCTGACCTCGCTGGCGGCCCGGCTGCGCGACGAGCAGTGACGTGCCGGCCGGCCTGCGGACACCCGTTCCGCGGGCCGGCCCCGGTGCCATAACCTCGTGAGGCAGACATCGGTTGCCGGACGTGTCGTCCACGCTGAGGAGGCGATGGTGCTCGGAAAGGCCACGTGGTTGCTCGTGGGTGCCATGGTCGTGGCCTGGATGGTGCTCTCCGGCCCCAGCGCCCCGAGCGGCGCCCTCGACGCCCGGTCACTGCCCGCCGACCCCGTCCGGGACGTCGTAGCGAACCGGGTGATGACCTGGAACCTCTGCAACCCCTGCGAGACGGACAACGACGACCGGGCGGCGGAGATCGCCCGGTTCGCACCGCAGGTCATCGGGCTTCAGGAGGCGTGCGTGGGCGACGTCGAGAAGATCCGGGACTATCTGGAGAACCTCCACGGACTCGTGTACCACGTCGAGTACGGGGCGGTCCTCCAGAGTTGGGGCCGTTGCGGGGGAGCGCCCTGGAACCCGGGAGGCTACGGCGAGGCCATCCTCTCGGCCGCCCCGATGACCGACGTCGTCACCGAGGAGTACCCCGACGGCGGCTCCGAGGACCGTGGCTACATGGAGGTCACCACCACGGTGGGCGGCCGCCAGGTCCGCCTGTTCAACACCCACCTCGCCGAACGACGTCAGGAGCCGGTCAGGGCGGCCCAGGTCGGCGTCCTCGCCAAGGAGGTCGCCCGGCACGACCGCGCGATCGTCATCGGCGACTTCAACGCCGTGCCGGACGGCTACGAACTCACCCCGATGTGGAAACTGGCCGCGGACGCGGACCCGCAGTGCCGCCCGGGGAGCGACGGCACCTGCGAGCCGACCACCGACTGGCAGAGCAAGTTCGACTACGTCTTCCTGCGGGACTACGTCCCCGTCAGGCACCGTGTGCATCCGAACGAGGTCTCGGACCACCATGTGCTGTACGCCGACGTGAACCCGGCGTAGGCGGGCCGCAGCCGGACGGGACCGCACGCAGATCCGGTCCTCGCGGCGCCTCAGCTCCTCCTGACGCTGATCGTAGGATCAGGGCCAGGAGCAGGGATTCGACTCCTCGGTGCGATCCACTTGGGTGCGGGACTACACCCAGGCATCGAGCCCGTACCGGTGTCAACTCCATCGGCGCGGTGTCGCCGCGCCTACGCCCTCGACGACCCGCCGCTCGCCGTCCCTGCCCGCCTCAGGTGCCCTGAGCCCGGTGCAGGCGCCGGGACTTGGCACGGCGGGCCGGGGCCGCCGGGTCGGCCACGGTGCCGGCGGTCTGCGTGCGGGGCCCGGTGGCCCGGCTGCCGTCCAGCCGGGCCGCGACCCGTGCCAGGGTCCTGTCACCGGGGCGGACGGCGATGTGGAAGTGCGAGACCTTCACCGGAGCCAGGTCACCGCCCCACACGACCGTTCCGTCACAGTCCGCGAGGATGTCCCGCACGATCGCCTCCTGGTGCGGCCACAGCCCCTCGCTCCCCTTCAGCGGATAGGCGGCGGGGTGCAGCGCGATCGCGGTGCCGGAGAGGTGGTTGGACTCGAAGTCGGCACCGACCGTGCGCCGTGTGGTGGCACCGGTGACGCCGCCGCCCTCACCCGTGTCCAGCGGGGCGATCTCGTAGTGCCAGCGCCGCGCGACGTGCAGCAGCACCGCCGCGGCCTCACCACCGCGCAGGCCGAGCGACGCGGCGGACCCCTCGACGGGGTGCACGGTCACGGCGGAGGGATCGATCCGCCATCCGTTGGCGGACACGTCCCCCGTCCAGGCCCCGGCGCGTGGCGCGGCCGCCGCGACGGGGCCTGCCAGGGTGCCCGACGCCACGACCAGCAGGCCGGTGCCGGCGGCACCCAGCAGAGTGCGTCTGGAGATCATCGACTTCCTCCCTCATCCCTGGCCGACGGCGGAGACACCGGGATCGCCGCCGTCCCGCCAGATGTTGTGGTCCAGGCCCCAGCCCGGCTGGAACTGGTACTCGTGGATCTGGTTGAACGACCAGTTCTCCGGCAGCGGGAATCCGAGGTTCCCGGAGAACCCCCAGGACATCCCGGAGACGAACGACCAGCGGGCGCCGGCGTCCTTCGACACCCGGATGCACACGTTGCGGGAGCCGTAGACGCCGAAGGTGTAGCGGCTGCCGAGTTCGGCGAGGCCGGCCCTGACGCCGTTGAAGTACGGCACGACATGGCTGGTGATCTCCTCGTCGGTCGCGTCGTAGTCGACCCCGAAGTAGATGCAGGTACCGGCGCCGATTCCGTGTTCGACGGCCTTGGCGTGGGCCTTCTTGCCCTGGTCGTAGCCCTTGTCGTAGGTGAAGTTGCCCAGTTGCGTGCCGTTGTACTGGAAGATGGGGAAGAACCTGAGCCCGGCGTTCAGAATGGTCTGCGGCTCTCCGGGCTTGAGCGCCTTGCCGAGATAGCCGTCGTCGCCCGGGGCCAGATGCTCGTCGAGGTAGCGGCCGACGATGCGGTAGCCGTTGGACTTGAGCAACTGACCACGCTGCGGGGTGATCTCGGTGATGCAGTCGCAGCCGGTGGCGTCGCGTGAGGTGTCACCGGACGACACGAGGAGCTGCGCCCACGTCGCGTAGTCGTTGTGGCCCGTGACGGGGAGCTGGGAGAACCTCTGGAAGGCCTGCAGCCACCCGGTGTGCGTGCCGGTCTGGGCATCGGTGCCGATGTCCGCCGACAGGTAGTGCGCCTGCCCGTTCGCCGTGTACGTCGGTGAGTTGAAGTAGCACGCGGCACGGAACAGGTACCGCAGATCTCCCGAGAGGGTCGCCGAGCCCCTCCCCTTGAGGGCTGCCTGCGTTCCCGGTCCGAAGTACCCGTTGATCGAACCCGGGGGCGATCCCGATCTCGTACTGAATGGCCATCATGAGGCCCTGCTGGACATCACGGGAGTAGATCCCGTCGCAGGGCACAAGACTCATCGCCGGGATCCCGATCCCCGCGACATAGCGGGAGTTCAGCCGCTGCTGGATCGCCCGGACATGGGGGTCACCACCGGGCACGAGCCGGAACTGGTCCATGCGCAGCAGCGCCTTCAGCACATGCGGCCACATGGCCAGGCGCTGCCCGGCGTCCGCGGCGTTCAGACCCATGTCGGCGTAGAGCTGCCGCAGGGACGTCTCGGGATCCTCGCCCCATCCGCCCAGGGTCTGGGAGGCCCAGTAGCCCTTGCACCACAGTGCCCCGTTGTACAGGCGCAGCAGGTTCTCGTTCCGCTCGAACTCCGGCACGAGCTCGTGGTTCCTCACCGCGTCGAACGTGCCGGGGCCGAAGTTCTGGACGGTGGGGGAGATGCCGAGTTCGTGCTGAAGCCCCTGGGTGAGGGCGAGGACGGTGTTCCAGCCGGTGTAGCCGGTTTCGGAGCAGATCACGTATCCGGGCGCCGTCTTGTAGGTGTTGTTCACCCACCTCTGCGTCCGGGACACGTAGATGTCGGGAAGCGCCCGCCACGCAGCGGACGGGTCGACCACCGATCCCGGTCGGGCGTACATGTGCAGGTTGCCGGGGCAGTCGGTCTCGTAGTTGAAGGAGTGCGGGAAGATCCTGTCCCCGGTCCTGTTGCGCGGGGCGTCGTGACGAAGATGGTCGATCAGGCCCCTGATCGAACGCAGGAGGGTCTCGGTCGGCACGTCCTGCGAGCGGATCATGCCCACGATCGAGTAGAAGCCCGCGTTGCGCCCGACACCCTCGATGTCGCCGGCGAGGCCCTGGTTCCCCTCGCCGCGCTCGTATCCACGCCCCTCGTAGACCTGTCCGTGCGGGCATACGAGGAAGTTGTAGGCGATGTCTCCGTAGTACTCGCCGCTGCTCTTGTGGTCCCAGTAGATCTTGGCGACGGTCCGGCGGCAGTCTTCCTCCGTCCGGAGGTCGCTGGTGCTGCCGGCGCCGAGGTGGTGCAGGAACACACCCATGTGTCCGGACCACGGCTCTTTCAGGTTGGCCTCGGGCGGGGCCGAGGCATGGGCCCGCACCTCTTCGGGAGCGTACTGTCCCCAGGTGTCACGTTCGTTGATGGTGATCGTCACGTTCGTCGCTCCGGTCAGCAGGCGTAGTGCGGGTCGTGGATGTAGTCCGCGTCGTCGGTGAACCAGTGGTGTCCGCTGACCGCGTTGTCCGCCCAGCCGCCGTCGAGGAACTTCTCGTAGCCGAGCGACAGGTCGGCGTAGTAGTTGCCGGCCTCGATGCAGAACATCGACTGGTTCGTGCTGGGGCTCACGTCGCGGCGCAGCGAGACCTCGCTGAAGAGGCCGGGGAAACCGTTGTTCCAGACCGACGTCGCGCGGTCGTTGAAGTTGCCGCAGTCGTTGCCCCACCACTCGTCGTCGCGGTCCCACCGGCACCAGTCGCCCTGGAAGTTGGGCAGGTCGTAGGCGTAGAGGTAGCCGTCCGCGCCGTCGGCGGCGGCCAGTTGACTGAGGTCGGTGCCGGGCCGCACCGGGGTCGGTGCGCCAGGTGTGGCACCGGTCGCCGTGGGCGCGGAGGGCCCGGCCTCCGAGGCGGCCATGGCGGGGCCGGCCGTGGTGAGCAGCCCGATCACCGCCGCTGTGGCCAGGGCGCTTCGTAGGTATCGCTTCATCTCATGCCTCCCGTGTGGGTGTTGATCGTCGACGAGTCGTCGTCGCGGACGATCCGATCCGCCCTCGGCAGCGCGGCGAGCCGCATCCGGCGGGCGTTGTGCACGTCGGCGAGGTACTGCTCACGCACCTGCGCGAGGTGCCGCTTCTCGACGCGCTCCGCGACCTCCGCGAGGCCGGAGCCGACGGCGCACGCTGCCTCGGCGACGGCGTACTCGATCTCCTTGGCCGCAGGCGCCGAGTCGCCGAGCGCGGCCCGCAGCCGGAGCGGCGACCGGTACGGCAGCCCGCGCCCGGCCACACAGTCCGACCAGCCCCGCAGTGCTCGCGTGAAGCCGGGATCCGCCTGCGCCCGGCTCAGGGCCAGCGCCGTGACCCCGCGGTCCACGGCGTCCGCGCCGAACCAGGTGCGGAAGTCGCCGTACAACTCGCCCCGCGCCTCGCTGGTGCAGCCGCGAGTGCTGCGCCCGGTCGTCATCCCACTGGGGAGGGTGACCTCCACGGTGTCGACACCACCGCCCTGCCAGGCACGCAGCGCCTGCGCACGCCGCTCGGCGGGCAACGCCCTCAGGTGGTCGCCCACGGGGTCGTCCGCGCGCAGCCGGGCGGTCTCCTGCGGGGTGCGCACGCGGGCGCCGTAGCCGTGCTCGCGCGCCCAGACGGGATCGGCCAGGACGAGCGCCATCGGTGGCGGCTCGGGGCCGGTGCGGACCGGTTCGGGTGCCGCGGGCAGGTGGAATCCGGCGCGAGCCATGCAGCGCCGCTCCAGGATGTTCTCGGCCCGGCGCAGGGTGGTGAGTTCACGGGTGGTGGCTTCGCGCGGGAGCCCCGTGTCCGGCTCGGCGCGCGCGGCGGGCACGCCCGGGTCGCCCGGCCCGCAGGCGGCGATCGTGGCGAGCAACAGCAGTGACAGCAGTGACAGCGCGGCGATTCTGCGCACCAGGTCTCCCCCGTACCCGTACGTCTTCGGTCGCCTTCAGGTTGTCCGTGAGCCCGCGTGCCCCGCACGCACTTTCGGTCTCACCCGAAACACCGTGGCTGTCCTGCCCGCCGATGTCACAAAAGGCGACCGGCTGTCCGTCCACCCGGAGAAGGGCGTCCCGCAACGGGTTGCCCAGCAGCACCCGGCTACGGAACACACGGAAAAGGGGACAAGTTGTTCGCCGCCTACCTCACGGTGACCCTCGTCGGCGCGGTCTTCAACGGGGCCGCCGCCGTCACCTACCTGATCGGCCACGAATACCCCAAGACCCAGGCGGACATGAAAGGCGTGCCCCGCAAGTGGGTCCCGGTGCTCGGCATGCTGCTCGCGGCCGGTACCGCGGGGCTGCTGGCCGGGCTCGCCGTGCCCGTCCTGGGAACTCTCGCCGCCTGCGGCCTCGTCCTCTACTTCGTCGGCGCCGTCATCGCTCACCTGCGGGTCGGGTCCCGGAACATCGTGGGCGGGATCGTCTTCCTCGCCACCGCCGTGGCAGCTCTGCTTCTGGGCCTGGCCCACCACGGCTTCCGGTGATCCGAACGCCAGGCTGACCGGCCGACCGAAGCCTGGGGGGCGCTTCCGCACGAACAAGAAAGGGCGCCCGGGCGGCATCTGCCGAGCCCCGGGCGCCGTCTTCCCGTGCCTAGAAGAACCCCAGCTTCTTCGGCGAGTACGACACCAGCAGATTCTTGGTCTGCTGGTAGTGCTCCAGCATCATCTTGTGCGTCTCCCGCCCGATCCCCGACTGCTTGTACCCGCCGAAGGCTGCGTGCGCCGGGTACGCGTGGTAGCAGTTGGTCCACACCCGGCCCGCCTGGATCGCCCGCCCCGCCCGGTACGCGGTGTTCATGTCTCGGGTCCACACGCCCGCCCCGAGGCCGTACAGCGTGTCGTTGGCGATCTTCAGGGCGTCGTCGAAGTCGTCGAAGGACGTCACCGAGACGACGGGGCCGAAGATCTCCTCCTGGAAGATCCGCATGCGGTTGTCGCCCTCGAAGATCGTCGGCTGGACGTAGTAGCCGCCCTTCAACTCGCCGTCGTACTCGATGCGTTCGCCGCCGGTGAGGACCTTCGCGCCCTCCTGCCGGCCGACGTCCAGGTACGAGAGGATCTTCTCCAGCTGGTCGTTGGAGGCCTGGGCGCCGATCATCGTGTCGGTGTCGAGGGGATGGCCCGGCTTGATGAGCTCGGTGCGGGCCACGGCCGCCTCGAGGAACTCGGCGTAGTTGCCGCGCTGGATCAGCGCCCGGGACGGACACGTGCAGACCTCGCCCTGGTTGAGGGCGAACATCGTGAACCCTTCGAGCGCCTTGTCCCGGAAGTCGTCGTCGCGCGCCCAGACGTCGTCGAAGAAGATGTTCGGAGACTTGCCGCCGAGTTCGAGAGTGACCGGTTTGATGTTCTCCGAGGCGTACTGCATGATCAGCCGCCCCGTGGTCGTCTCCCCGGTGAACGCCACCTTCGCCACCCGCGGACTGGACGCGAGCGGCTTGCCCGCCTCCACTCCGAAGCCGTTGACGATGTTCACCACGCCCGGTGGCAGCAGGTCCGCGATCAGACTCATCCAGTAGTGGATGGAGGCCGGGGTCTGCTCGGCCGGCTTGATGACGACCGCGTTGCCCGCCGCGAGGGCCGGGGCGAGCTTCCACACCGCCATCAGAATCGGGAAGTTCCACGGGATGATCTGCGCGACCACACCGAGCGGCTCATGGAAGTGGTACGCCACCGTGTCGTCGTCGAGCTCGCCGAGAGAGCCCTCCTGCGCACGGATCGCCCCCGCGAAGTACCGGAAGTGGTCGATGGCGAGGGGGATGTCGGCGGCCAGCGTCTCGCGCACCGGCTTGCCGTTCTCCCAGCTCTCCGCGACGGCGAGCTGCTCCAGGTGCGCCTCCATGCGATCGGCGATCTTGAGCATGATGTCGGAGCGCTCGGTGACCGACGTCCGGCCCCAGCCGGGCGCGGCGGCGTGTGCGGCGTCCAGCGCCCGCTCCACGTCCTCGGCGGTGCCCCGGGCGACCTCGGTGAAGGGCTGCCCGGTCACCGGCGACGGGTTCTCGAAGTACTGCCCGCGCGCCGGCGGCACGTACTCGCCACCGATGAAGTGGTCGTAGCGCGCCTGGTAGGAGACGATCGCGCCCTCGGTGCCGGGTGCCGCGTAACGGGTCATGCTGGCCAGCCTCCTTCAGCAGCGCCGCCCGCCGTTGGGCGGCTCTGCGGGGGAGGCTAGGAGCGCGGACGTTGCAACCACGTTGCCGTCGGCGCGGCCAGCTCGGCCTCCAGCGCGGCCAGGCGGGCCCGGACGCTCGCCGTGGGCCGTACGGCCGCGAGCGCCCGCCACACCTCTAGGTCGTCCTCGCCCCACGCCGCGTGCGCCCAGTCCGCCAGGAGGTCGGGGTCCCGGCGGGAGATGAGCGCCGTGCGCAGCCCGTCGGCGACCCGGCGCCTGAGCTGCACCACCGCCGGGGCCTGCGAAGCCGGCAGCAGCGGTCCGCCGTACCCGCGCGCCGCCGCCGTCACCGCCCCGCTCTCCAGCCGCCGCTCCACGACCGCCACGTCCGACTCGACCGGCACAGTCAGCCGGTACGGCCGTGACGCCAGCAGTCCGGGGCCGAGCACCCTGCGCAGCCGTGCCAGTTCGGCCCGCAGCGTCACCGGCGTCACCGACTCGTCCTCGTACAGCGCGCACAGCAACTCGTCCCCGGTCAGGCCCTCCGGATGCCGGGACAGCAGCACCAGGATCTCGCTGTGCCTGCGGCTGAGCCTGACCCTGCGGCCGGCCCCGACCAGCAGCGCCTCGTCCCGGCCCAGCGCACTCAGCTCGGTCCTGTCGGCTTCCGGCTGCTGCGGCAGGAGCAGCGCCAGCTGGGACTCGGCGGCCCGCGCGACCGCCTGGACGAAGCCCAGGCTGTGCGGATGCGCGAGCCCGTCGCCGCCGGTGATGTCCACGGCCCCCAGCACCCGCCCGGTCCGCGGATCGTGGACCGGTGCCGCCGCGCAGGTCCACGGCTGCACCCGGCGGATGAAGTGCTCCGCCGCGAACACCTGCACCGGCCGGTCCACCGCGACCGCCGTACCCGGGGCGTTCGTCCCCACCGCGGTCTCCGCCCACCGCGCACCCGGCACGAAGTTCATCCACTCCGCCTGCCGGCGGGTCCGGGCATGGCCCTCGACCCACAGCAGCCTGCCGTGCTCGTCGCACACCGCGAGCAGGTGCTCCCCGTCGAACGCGAAGGTCCCCATCAGCTCGCGGAACAGCGGCATGACCCGCGCCAGCGGATGCTCGGCCCGGTACGGGCCGAGGTCACCGTCACCGAGTTCGACGTCCGCCGTCCCGTCCGGCCCGACCCCGGCCCGCGCGGAGCGCCGCCACGAGTCGGCCACCACCGGGCGGACCGGCCGCTGCACCGTGCCCGCCTCGGTGAACGTCTCGTGCGCGCGCCGCAGCAGCCGGACCCGCTCGGCAGGGTCGGCCCCCGGCTCCAGGGCCACCCATGGATCGGTCAAGTCGGCCTCCCGGAACGCGATGCGGTCGGGGACATCGTCACTCCCGGTGCGCGCGCAAACAACCTCTTCGACCGGCGTCACCCGAACGATGTCCGGCTCACACGGCTTCGACCATGCGCAGGTAGCGATCCCAGTCCCAGTACGGTCCCGGGTCGGTGTGGTCCGTGCCCGGCACCTCGTAGTGACCGATGATGTGTGCGCGGTCCCTGGGGATGCCGTACCTCTCGCAGATCCCCGCGGTGAGTTTCGCGGACTCCTGGTAGAGGGCCTCGGTGAAGTAGGCGGGTCTGTCCACCCAGCCCTCGTGCTCGATGCCGACGCTGCGGGTGTTGTAGTCCCAGTTCCCGGCGTGCCAGGCGACGTCCGCCTCCCGCACGCACTGCGCGACATGACCGTCGGCCGAGCGCACGACGTAGTGGGCGGACACCTGCTTCGCCGGGTTCCGGAAGATGTCCAGGGCGTCGAGGTAGGTGGTCTGGGTGACGTGGATGACGACCCGGTCCACTTCATAGGACCAGGGGCGGTCCGATGCCGTGAAGTTGGACGACGTGGCCGGCTGCCACTCGGCGAGCGGGTGGTCGACGGGCTGCGGGGCGGCCCCGGCCCGCGTCTCGGGAAGCAGTACGTACGGTACGGCCGCCAGGACGGCCCCCTTCAGCAGCCGCCGTCGGTCGAGTGGCGATCGGGCGCGTTCCATCAGTCAAGTGCCTTTCGTCTCAGCGGGTGTTCAGCCGAGCGGGGTCGCCGCGGTGTCACGGAGCAGGACGTGCGCTCCGCGGTGAGTCTCGCGCGCCGGAAGCCGTTCCTCGCGGATCTTCGGCGCGGGGGCGGCGGGTGTCGCGGGCGGACGGGACCTCGCGAAGTCCGGCCTCCACGGCGGCTGCGTGGCTCGTGTGCATCACGGTACGGCGGCTGACGGTCGCGGCGAAGGACGCCGGGCGTTGCGGTGGACGACGTCGGGAATGTGGACAACCCGCTCACCCGATGGGGTGAGTTGACGGGCGCGCAGGCGACAACCCGCTCACCCGATGGGGTGAGTTGACGGGCGCTCAGGCCCGTTCGCCCACCACCGCCGGGTCGTCCAGAACGGCCCGTACGACCGAGTGCGCGGCACCCAGGAGGGGGCCCTCGGAACCCAGGCCGGACACGGCCACCGGGCAGGCGGGGCCGGCCGTGCGCCGGGCCAGCTCGTCCCGCAGGGAGGGCAGCAGCCAGGGCGCGAGCCCGGCCAGCGCACCGCCGAGCACCACGGTCTGCGGGTCCAGGAGATTGACCGCCCCGGTCAGCGCGATGCCGAGCGCCTGACCGGCCTCGCGCAGGGCGCCCCGTACGCCCTCGTCGCCGTCCGCCGCGTGCTGGGCGAGCAGCCCGACCCGGTCCTCGCCCGGCTCCAGACCGGCCGCCCGCAGCACCGCTTCCTCGCCGGCGTACTGCTCCAGACAGCCGCGTCCGCCGCACGGGCACGCCGGTCCGTCCGGGCGGACCGGGACATGGCCGAGCTCGCCCGCGAAACCACGGGTGCCGCGCAGCAGTTGCCCGTCCACGACCAGGGCCGCACCGATGCCGATCTCCGCGGAGACGTGCAGGAAGTCATGGGGGGTGCCGTCGCCGAGCCAGAGTTCGGCCAGCGCGCCGAAGTTGGCCTCGTTGCCCACGGTCAGCGGAAGGTCCTCGGGCAGCAGGGTGCCCAGGTCCGTGTCGTGCCAGTCGAGGTTCGGGGCGCGGACGACGGTCCGGGCGTCACGCGCGACCAGGCCGGGCACCGCCACCGCGAGTCCGGCCGGCCACAGGCCTTCGTCCTCCGCCTCCGCCACCACCCGGCGCACCAGGGCCGTCAGTTCGGTGATCACCGGCTCGGGGGAGCGGCCCCGGTTCGCGGCGTACCGCACCGCCCGCGCGCGGACCTGTCCGCGCAGATCGACCGCGCAGACCGCGAGGTGGTCCACGCCGATCTCGGCGCCTATCCCGGCGGGCCCGCGGCCGCTGACGGCGAGCGCGGAACCCGGTCTGCCGACCCGGCCGGGACGCTCCGGGCCGAGCTCCTCCAGCAGCCCCGAGCGCACGAGTTCGTCGACGAGGGTCGACACCGCTGCCCGGGTCAGGCCGATGCGCGAGGCGACCGCGGCACGCGACAGCGGCCCCTCGGCACGCACGGTGTGCATCACGCGGGCCAGATTGCGGCGGCGCATGCCCTGCTGGGTGTCGGGCAGCCCGCGCCCGGGCCCCGCCGGGCGGGCGTCGTGCAGCGGTGCGGTCATGCCTCCCTCGATCCTCGGCGGAGCCGCGGTCCCGTGGCTCGGACGGCCCGTGTCCCTGGCCCCGGCCGGTCCTCGTCCTCGGCGGGCCGAGGCCGGGAACGGCCGGCGTGCGTCCCGGTCGTCGTCAGCCGGTCTGCGTTCCCCGCTCCAGCAGCGGCGCCGCGTCGGAGAGTACCCCGGCGATCCTGGCCAGCGTCTCCTCGTCCCGTTCCACGGCCTCCAGGACCGGGCCCGCGGCCGTGTTCCAGCGCCGGGCGACCGCCCCCGGGTCCTCGCCGGTCAGCAGTCCGGCGGCCTGCGCGGCGGCGCCGAGGGCGACCAGTTCCTTGGCCTCGGGCACCTGGACGGGCCGCCCGGAGAGCCGTCGTACGGTCTGCTGCCAGGCGGTGCCCTGGGCGCCGCCGCCGATCAGCAGCAGCGGCGTCGAACGGTCCGCGTCCTCGTCCAGCACCAGGTCCAGTGCCCCGAGCAGCGCCTGCACGGCGCCGTCGTAGGCGGCCTGGAGGAGCTGGCCGCCGGTGGTGTCGTGGCGCAGGCCGTGCAGCAGCCCGGAGGCGTTCGGCAGGTTCGGGGTGCGCTCGCCGTCCAGGTACGGCAGCAGGGTGACCCCCGAGACCGGCTCCACCGCCTCACGGTCCAGGCCCAGCAGGGCGGCGACGCGGTCGACGGCGAGGGTGCAGTTCAGGGTGCAGGCCAGGGGTAGCCAGTCGCCGTGGGCGTCGGCGAAGCCCGCCACCGTGCCGGTCGGATCGGCGGGGCGCCGCTTGGACACGGCGTACACCGTGCCGGAGGTGCCCAGGCTCATCACCGGCGTCCCGGGCCGCAGACCGAGGCCCAGGGCGGCGGCCGCGTTGTCGCCGGTGCCGGGGGCGACCAGGGTGCCCTTGGAGAACGGCAGGTCGTGGCCGTCGCGTACGGTGCCAGCCACCTCGCCGGGCCGGACCACGCGGGGCAGCAGGGCGGGGTCGAGGCCCACGTGCGCGAGGATCTCGCTGTCGTACGACTCCGTGGCGGACGCCCACCAGCCGGTGCCGGAGGCGTCGCCGCGGTCGGTCGTGCCCTCGCCGGTGAGCCGCTCGGTGAGGTAGTCGTGGGGCAGGCGGACGGCCTTCGTGGCACGCAGGGCCTCCGGCTCGTGCTCGGCGAGCCAGGCCCACTTCGTCACCGTGAAGGAGGCGCCCGGCACGCTGCCGGTGCGCTCCGCCCAGGCCTTCGGGCCGCCCAGCTCCTCGATGAGACGCAGGGCCTGCGGCGCGGATCGGACGTCGTTCCAGAGCATGGCCGGGCGCACCGGCTCGCCCTGCGCGTCCAGCGTGACCAGGCCGTGCTGCTGGCCGCCGATCGACACCGCGGCGGCCTCCCGCGCGGCGTCCCCGCACTGGCGCAGGGCCTCGGACAGCGCGTCCCACCACTGGCGCGGGTCGCTCTCGCGGCCGGCCCCGGAGGACACGGTGTGCGGTGCCTGGCCGCGCGCGACGACCTGGCCGGTGGCCGCGTCGACCACCAGCGCCTTGGTGGACTGGGTGGACGTGTCCACGCCGACGACGAGCGGACCCTCGGCTGCTGACATCGGGCTCTCCCTTTTTGCGCGGCTCATGATCTTGATGCGGTCGGTGTCTCACCCCGAAGACACCTTGTCTCTTCCCGGAGACGTGTGTGCATACTAATTTGTAAACCGCCATGACGAAATAGTCCGGAGCAGCAAGGAGCCGCGTCATGAACTACCAGCCCACCCCCGAGGACAGGTTCACCTTCGGCTTGTGGACCGTCGGCTGGCAGGGAAGGGACCCGTTCGGCGACGCCACCCGCCGTGCCCTCGACCCGGTCGAGACGGTGCAGCGCCTGGCCGAGCTCGGCGCCCACGGCGTGACCTTCCACGACGACGACCTGATTCCCTTCGGGTCCTCGGACAGTGAGCGCGAGGGTCACATCAAGCGCTTCCGTGAGGCCCTGGACGCGACCGGCATGAAGGTGCCGATGGCGACCACCAACCTCTTCACCCACCCCGTCTTCAAGGACGGCGGGTTCACCGCGAACGACCGTGACGTGCGCCGCTACGCGCTGCGCAAGGTCATCCGCAACATCGACCTGGCGGTCGAACTCGGCGCCGAGACGTACGTCGCCTGGGGCGGCCGCGAGGGCGCCGAGTCCGGCGGGGCCAAGGACGTCCGCGTCGCCCTCGACCGCATGAAGGAGGCCTTCGACCTCCTCGGCGAGTACGTCACCGAGCAGGGCTACGACCTTCGCTTCGCCATCGAGCCCAAGCCGAACGAGCCGCGCGGCGACATCCTCCTGCCCACCGTCGGCCACGCGCTCGCGTTCATCGAGCGCCTGGAGCGCCCCGAGCTGTACGGCGTGAACCCCGAGGTCGGCCACGAGCAGATGGCCGGGCTGAACTTCCCGCACGGCATCGCGCAGGCCCTGTGGGCGGGCAAGCTCTTCCACATCGACCTCAACGGCCAGTCCGGCATCAAGTACGACCAGGACCTGCGCTTCGGCGCCGGTGACCTGCGGGCCGCCTTCTGGCTCGTCGACCTCCTGGAGAGCGCCGGTTACGCCGGTCCGAAGCACTTCGACTTCAAGCCGCCGCGGACCGAGGACCTCGACGGCGTGTGGGCCTCGGCCGCGGGCTGCATGCGCAACTACCTCATCCTCAAGGAGCGTGCCGCCGCCTTCCGCGCCGACCCGCAGGTCCAGGAGGCGCTGCGCGCCGCCCGTCTGGACGAGCTGGCGCAGCAGACCGCGGCGGACGGCCTCAAGGCACTGCTCGCGGACCGCAGTGCCTTCGAGGACTTCGACGTGGAGGCGGCCGCCGCGCGCGGTATGGCCTTCGAGCAGCTCGACCAGCTCGCCATGGACCACCTGCTGGGCGCGCGCGGCTGAACGAAGCCCACGCGCGTGTGCCGTCGGCCGTGAGTGGCCTGCGCCGACGGCACGCGCGCGTGCGTCCTCGCGGCGGCTCTGGCGGGGAATGTGCCGGAATCGTGCGATCCACGGCATGAGGAGGTATCAACTTCCGCGCGGGGCTCGCCCCATGACCGGGCCGAGGCGAGTCTGGACGGTATGGCCATGCCGCCGGTACCGCCCCAGCCGCCCGGACCGCCGGGTGACACACCGCCTCCGGGCGGTGGCTTCGGACCACCCCCTGACGACTTCGGGCGCAACGGCTCGAACCCCTACGGCGGAATGCCGTCGACCCAGCCGATGGCTCGGGTCGGCGACCCCGGCCCGAGCGGTCCGAGAAAGCGCCGGAGCCCGCTGTTCGCCCTGCTCGCCGTGATCGCGGCGGCCGTGGCGGTCGCCCTCGTCGTGGTCTTCATGGCCTCGGGGAGCGACGACTCGCCGGACAGGAGCCCGGCCTCGCGGACCAGCACGAGCCGATCTCCCGAGCCGTCGTTCAGTCTGCCCACACGGCTGCCCAGCGAGTTGCCGAGCGAGCTCCCGTCGCAGTTCCCGAGTGACATCCCCAGCGGGTTCCCGAGCGACCTGGAGTCACTGCTGCCGTCCCTGATCGGCTGACGCGGACCTCACAGACGGCGCGGCAGCCGGACGTACGTCACCGTCGTCTCCACCCCGCTGTCGACCAGCCGGCCCTCGGTGTCGAACGCCCCGGTTCCGTCCGTCATCCCGAAGTCGTTGTCGTTGATCAGGGCGAGCGTGTCGTCGTCCACGCGCGCGACGCCCTCGATCTTTCCCGGCACGCCGGCGACGGTGCCCAGGTCGACGACCAGCTTCTTGGCCGGCACAGGAACTCCCTTGGCCGCCGGATCGGCGAGCTGCTCCAGCGAGGGAGACGTGGTGTCGTCGTCCCAGGAGCTGCCGAGGATGTTCGAGGACCGGTCCAGGCGTACCAGCTGAAGCCGTGCGGCCCTGTCCGTGCGCTCCTCGACCAGCAGCCGGTCACCGCCCACCGCGACCAGCGAGGAGATCTTGAGCTCGGAGGTGTCGTCCTCGCCCGGGTCCACGACGTCCACAGGGTCGAACCGGTACGCGTACTCGGCGGTGACCGCCTTCTTCTTCGGCGAGAACCTCAGCAGCCGGGCGGTCCGCGAGGCCTCTCCGGCGGCCGTGTCCGGCAGGGACAGCGGGCTCTGCACGGCCAGTACCAGGTCGCCGCCGGGGAGTTGGGCGAGCCCCTCGAAGCCCCGGTTGATCTTCCGGTGCAGCAGCACGGACGGCAGCGCCTCCAGCACCGGGTAGTCGGCGCCGGTGAGGTTCAGTCCCTCGGGCACATAGCGTGTGAGGACCCTCCCGCGCGCGGAGACGTGCACCAGGCTCGGCCCGTACTCGTCGACGAGCCAGAAGGTCCCGTCCGCGGCCCGCACGATGCCCTCGGTGTCCAGACCGTCCGGGTTGTACGGCAGAGCCGTGAGCGCGCGGTAGTCGTACGGCGCCTCGTCACGTCCCTGCTGGTCGGGCAGCCCTGTGACGGCCCTGCCGGAGGAGGTGGTGACCGGGATCGCGTCGAGCACCTCGACGGCGTCGCCGCAGAGGCGGATCTTCACGATCGCCGGGTCGAACCCCGGGACCGGGAAGGTGCGGCGCTTGGTGCCGCCGACCTTGATCTGGCCGTTGGGCCCACGGTCGGTGACGGTCCAGAACTCGCCCTTGCGGCCCGCCGGGAAGATGTCACTGCCTATGCCCCCGAGGTCCACCCCGCGGTCGTCGTCCACCGTGCCCGGCAGCAGCCCGTTGCTGAACGCACCGAGCGGGATGTCGCCCAGCGTCGCCGTACGGACGACCCGCGCCCCGTCGGCCGGGGCCCCCGTGGCCGGGCCCGCCGCGCCCAGGGCGGCGACCAGGGCGAGCGGTACGCCCACCGCGGCGGTGCGTCTGGCGGGGCGTCGGCCGTCGGAACGCGCGGACATGGGGGCCTCCTGGGGACCAAGTTCACTGACAGCGGCCAGATTTGGGCCCCGCTCGGAACACCGTACGGCCGAGGGGTGAACGTGCGGCATCGACGGGACGTAGACCCCGTGCCGTTCGTTCGACGCGGCGCCGGTCGTGGGGGCCGACGCCGAGCGTGGCAGGCCGATGGCTGCGGCGAGGGCCGGGGACGGGGGCGGGGACGGGGCCCGCCGGCCCGTGCCGAGGCGGCTGAGCAGCGTGCTGCTGCGCCGGTTCACGGTGGGGCCGGCCGAGCTACCGCTGCTGCTCGGCTGAGGGGAGCTCCGCCGAGGCCAGCGCGGTCGCCGGATCGAGTGCCGCCGGGCCCGCGAGCGTCCAGCGTTCCCCCTCCTTGCGGTACGGCCACCACCGGCCGTCCCGCCCCAGGCGTATCTGGGCCGGCGCGCCGACGACTGTCCAGCGGTTGCCGGCCGCCGTGAGCCGGGGCCGTTCGTCCTCGTCCCAGGCCGAGTCCAGAGCGGCACCCGCGCGTGCGAGTGCGCCGCCCGAGGGCTGCCATGACTCCTCCAGCACGGACAGCGCCTCCGCACCGCCGAGCCCCCACGCGTGCGTGGCGTCCGCCAGGGACTGCGGGTCGCGCCCCGATCCGTGGGCGAGCCGCTCCGCCAGCGCTTGGTCGGGAGCGGCGACGGCGAGTCGTACGGCGTCCTGGGCGGCCGTCAGTTCGCGCGGAGAGGAGGGTTGTCGGAGAGCCTCCGCGAGCAGGCGGTGTGCCTCCACCGCGGTCCGGGCGGCCAGATGGCGGACGGCGACCGGGTCGACGCCCGGCCCCGGGGGGGTCTCCGTGTCCAGGGAGGGCGGCAGGCCGGGGTTGTCGGGAAGTGCCGGGGGCGCGGGCAGGGGCGGCAGTACGGCGCCGGCCGCGTACGCCTCGGCGGCATCCACGCCCTCCGGTTCGGGGGCTTCCCGGGTGGGGGCGGCGCTGCGGCCCCGGAGAGCCTCCAGCAGGGCGTCCTCGGCGCGTCCGCGCATCAGCAGCAGCACGAAGGGGTCCTGGTCCAGCAGCCTGGCCATCTGGTAGCACAGGGCCGCCGTGTGCCCGCAGTGGTCCCAGGCGCCGCAGTCGCACTCCGGTTCAAGATCGCCCAGCCCCGGCAGGAGGTCGATGCCCTCGGACGCCGCGTCCTCCACCAGGTGCGTCGGCATCTCGCGGTCCAGCAGGGCGGCGACGTGGCCGGACCGTTCGACCGCCAGGTCGAGGAGGCGGTCCCACTGCTCGTCCGGGAGTTCGGCCAGCAGGACGTCCGCGCGGTGCGCGGTGCGGTCGCGGTCCTGCACGACCGCCGTGATGCGCCCGGGACGTACCGACACGGCACCCACCGCGCCCGCGCGCGCGAGGCCGCGCCCCGTCTTCACCTGCCCCGTGTCCAGCGCGGTGTCCTCCAGGGCCCGCAGCCAGGCCTGGCCCCACCAGGTCTGTGCGAAACCCCGCCCGCGCGCGGGCGGCAGCGCCGCGAACGTGTGCTCCGTGTCACCCTCGTGTCCGGTCATCGTGCGCCCCCTCGCAGCTCCACCAGGTCGGTCAGTTCCGCGTCCGTCAGTTCGGTCAGTGCCGCCTCGCCGGAGCCGAGCACCGCGTCGGCCAACTCCCGTTTGCGGTGCAGCATGTCGGCGATGCGGTCCTCGACCGTGCCCTCGGCGATCAGCCGGTGCACCTGCACCGGGCGGGTCTGGCCGATGCGGTACGCGCGGTCGGTGGCCTGCGCCTCGACGGCCGGGTTCCACCAGCGGTCGTAGTGCACGACGTGCTCGGCCCGGGTGAGGTTCAGACCGGTACCCGCCGCCTTCAACGACAGCAGGAACACGGGCACTTCCCCCTCCTGGAACCGCCGCACCATCGCCTCGCGCCGCACGACCGGTGTCCCGCCGTGCAGGAACTGCGACGGCAGGCCGCGCGCCGCGAGATGCCGCTCGATCAGCCGGGCCATGCCCACGTACTGCGTGAACACCAGGACGCCCGCCCCCTCGGCGACGATGGTGTCCAGGAGTTCGTCCAGCAGCTCCAGCTTTTCGGAACGGCCGGCGATGACCGGCTGCTCCTCCTTGAGGAACTGCGCCGGGTGGTTGCAGATCTGCTTCAGACCGGTCAGCAGCTTCACGATCAGTCCGCGTCGCGCCATGCCGTCAGCCCGGGAGATCTCTGCCAGCGTCTCGCGCACGACGGCCTCGTACAGTCCGGTCTGTTCCGGTGTCAGCGACACGGCACGGTCGGTCTCCGTCTTCGGCGGCAGCTCCGGGGCGATCCCCGGGTCCGACTTGCGGCGCCGCAGCAGGAAGGGGCGTACCAGCCGGGCCAGACGCTCCGCGGCGGCCGGGTCCTGACCGCTCTCGACGGCCCGTGCGTACCGGGCGCGGAAGGTGCCGAGCGGGCCCAGCAGCCCAGGGGTCGTCCAGTCGAGGATCGCCCACAGCTCCGAGAGGTTGTTCTCCACCGGGGTCCCGGTGAGCGCCACGCGTGCGCGTGCCCCGATCGAGCGCAGCTCCCGGGCGGTCGACGAGTACGGGTTCTTCACGTGCTGCGCCTCGTCCGCCACGACCATCCCCCATGCGGCAGCGGCGAGCCGGGACGCGTCCAGGCGCATGGTGCCGTACGTGGTGAGCACGAACTCCCCGTCGGCCAGGCCGTCGAGTGCGCGCCGCGGACCGTGGAAGCGGCGCACGGGCGTACCCGGTGCGAACCTCTCGATCTCGCGCTGCCAGTTGCCCATCAGGGACGTCGGGCACACCACGAGGGTGGGGCCGGCGGTCGACGGGTCGGTCTGCCGGTGCAGATGCAGCGCGATCAGGGTGATGGTCTTGCCGAGTCCCATGTCGTCGGCCAGGCAGCAGCCGAGGCCGGAGGACGTCATCCGGGCCAGCCAGTTCAGGCCCCGGCGCTGGTAGTCGCGCAGGGTCGCGGCGAGGGCGGCGGGTTGCGGGACCGGCTCCTGGCCCTCCGGATCCGCCAGCCGGTCCCGCAGGGCCGCCAGCCACCCGGTCGGCTGCACGTCGAACCTGGCTCCGTCGACCTCGGCGGAGCCCGTCAGAGCGGCCCTGAGGGCGTCGACGGGCGTGACCTTGCGGTCCTGCCGGGCACGCGCCCGGCGCACTTCCTGCGGGTCGACCAGCACCCACTGGTCACGCAGCCGCACGACAGGCCGGCCGGCCTCGGCGAGCCGGTCCAACTCCTCGCGCGTGAGCTGCTGGTCGCCCAGCGCGAACCGCCAGTCGAACGCGAGCAGGGCGTCGGCGGACAGGAACGACGGAGTGGCCGACGGCACCCGGTCGTGGCCGTCCGGCGGGCCGACTCTCGCGCGCGTGGTGAGCTTTGCGGCCATGCCCTTCGGCCAGTGCACCTCGACGCCCAGATCGGACAGGGCCCGTGTCCCCGGACCGAGCAGCTCGGTGATCTCCTCGTCGGCGAGTTCGACCGCGTCCGGGACGGCCGCCGAGAGCAGCGGGGCGAGCGCGGGCCACGCGCGTGCGGCCCTGCGCAGCGCGAGCAGGCCGTCCATCCGCGCGTGGGGACCGAAGGCGGTGGCACCGTCCCACACGTCGGCGGCGTCCGCCACGAGCGTCGGATCGCTCACGCTGTGCAGCTGGAGAACGGCCCTGAAGGCGGGCGCCTCACCGCTGTCCAGGCCGCGCACCTCGATCCGCAACGAGACGCGTACTCCGGCGTCGTGGCCCGCGGCGACATCCGCCGCCCACGCACGCTGCTCGGGCACCTGCCGCGGTTCCTGGGCGGCGTAGGCGGGTCCGCCTGTGAGGAGGGGCGCCGCGGGGGAGCGGGGCAGGGCGTCGGCGACCGCGTCGAGGAAGGCGCGCAGCAACCGTTCGGGATCGGGCAGCCGCAGTGGTTCGGCGGTGCTCTGCGGTCCGGTGGTGCTCTGCGGTCCGGTGGTGCTCGGCGGTACGGCGTTGCGCGTCGGTACGGCGTTGGCGTTGGCGTTGCTCAGCGGTACGGCGTTGCTCAGCGGCACGGCATGCGCCTCGGGCGGCATCGCCGCGGCGAGCCGGCGGATCCGCTCCACGTCCGCGGCGTCCAGGGGACCCACGCGCCAGGCGTCGTGATCGGTGGCGGACAGACCGGGCAGCAGCAGCCCCCGGGCCACGCACTGCAGGGCCAGTACGGCCGCCGCGCCCCAGAAGACGGCCGCCCGGTGCCCCTGCGGGGAGGTACGCGCACGCGTGAGGACCGGCAGGGCGGCGCGGACCGGCAGCAGCACCGCGGGCAGTCTCACCGGTGCCACCCCGTCGTCGCCGGGAATCACGAGCGAGAGGTCCTCGACCGCTCCCACAGCGACGTCGGGAGGAGGGGCACCGTCGGGCCGCCAGAAGGCCACCCTGCCGGTGCGGGCCGGATCGCCGGGCACGAACACGGCGCTGCACGAGGCCAGTTCGGAGATCTCGGACGGTGATGCCGCGGGGTACCCCTGAACAGAGATCGTGGGACTCCTCAAACTTGACTACGTCGTCGGAGTGGTCGAGGGTACATCACCTCCCCGGCTTTCATAGCTGTGTCCTGGGTCACATGCACATGGGGTGTCGCCAACCCCCCTGTGCCCACGGTGCTGACCCCCCTGTGCACACGGGGGGGTTCCCGGATGGTCGCCCAAGGTCACCGGTCCGTACGTTTTCTCAGGTCAGCACGTTTCCTGAGAGAGCCGGAGTCCGGACATGCCCCAGAGCGCAGCGATCCTCGCGCCCCACCCGCGCGGTACGTCCGGCTCCCCGCCCGGCGGAAGCGAGTTCGCGCCTCTCCTGCGCGCGGTGAAGGGCCAGGGCCTCCTGGACCGCCGGCGCGGCTGGTACGCCCGCGCCGTCACCGTCAACGCGCTCGCTCTCGCCGGCCTCGTCACGGCCGTCGCCCTGTCCGGCGACTCCTGGCGGACCCTGCTGGTGGCCCCGGTCCTCGCGGTGTTCTGCGCCCGCACCGCCTTCATAGGGCACGACGCCGGCCACGCGCAGATCACCGGGGACAGGACGACCGGCCGGCTCATCGGGCTTCTCCACGGCAATCTGCTGCTGGGGATGAGCTACTCCTGGTGGAACCACAAGCACAACCGGCACCACGCCAACCCCAACCACATCGACAAGGACCCCGACGTCGCCGCCGACGTCCTCGTCTTCACCGGCGAACAGGCCAGGGGACGCACCGGCTTCAGGCGCCTGCTCACCCGCCATCAGGCTTGGCTGTTCTTCCCGCTCACCCTCCTCGAAGGCGTCGCACTGAAGATCCAGGGCTTCCGGGACCTGCGCAGGCAGGCGCCGGGGGAGCGCGCGGTGGAGGGCACTCTCCTGGTGGCCCATCTCGCCGCCTACGCCACGCTGCTGCTGACCGTCATGTCCCCCGGGAAGGCGCTGGCCTTCGCGGCGGTCCACCAGGCGCTGTTCGGCCTGCATCTCGGGATGGCCTTCGCCCCCAACCACAAGGGCATGGAGATGCCGGACCCGGACGGAGAGTCCTGGGGCCACCTGCGCCGCCAGGTGCTCACCTCCCGCAACATCCGCGGAGGCGTCCTCACCGACTGGTTCCTCGGCGGCCTCAACTACCAGATCGAGCACCACCTCTTCCCCAGCATGCCCCGGCCCCATCTGCGCCTCGCCCAGCCGCTGGTCCGCGCCCACTGCCGGGAACTGGGTATCCCCTACACGGAGACCGGACTCGTCGACTCCTACCGTCAGGCCCTGGGCCATATGCACGAGGTGGGCGAGCCGCTGCGGGCCGACCGCTAGCGGGCCCGCCTCCGGGGTGTCTCAGGGCGAGGTCTCGCCAGGTCTCAGGGATGTCTCAGGGTTGCGATGCGGAACTGACGGAGGCGTGGACCCGTTTTTCCGGACAGAGAGCGGCAACCGCCGCGAAGGAGGCGACGCACATGTCGAAGAACGCGAAGATCGCCGCGGGGGGAGTCGCGGTCGGACTGCTCCTGCTGTTCTGGCTGCCCTGGTGGGCCGCAATCCTGATCGTTCTGGGAGTCCCGGCCGCCGCGTATCTCACCCTCGACCCCTCACAGCGGCGCAGGCTGCGCCGCGTCACCCGCAAGGAACTCGGCCGCTGACGCACCCGCACCGGCCGGGATCGAACCGACCCGGGCGGTGCGGCGCGGCGGTTCAGCTGGGGCGCACGGCCATCTTGTCGAGCGCCTCCAGCAGTCCCGGCAGCTCCGGGCCCCGGCCCACCGGCAGGACCTCCCCGGGCTCGTCGTCGAGCAGCACGAACGCGATGTCGTCGGTCCTGGCCACCAGTGACCAGCCGGGACCGTCGGCGCGCAGTGTCCGCGCGTCTCCCGACGCGAAGGACGACCGGACACGTCCCAGGGGCGGCGGCGAGTCCACGTAGGCGCGGGCCTCCGCGAGAACGCGCCGGACACCGCTGTGGCCCTTGCGCGGTGTCCCGTTCCCGGCCGCACCCGAAGTGGCGCCTGCCGCAGCGCTGTCGCCCGTTGCGCTGTCCTGCGTGGCCTCGTCACCCGTGGTCCTGTCCCGCGAGGCGTCCCCGTCAGCGGTCACGCCATCCGCAGTCTCACCCTCCGAGGCCTTCGAGGCCGCACCGCCCGAGGCCTGCGGGACCGCACCTTCCGAGGTCTGCGGGACCGCACCGTCCGCCGACGCGCCGTCCACGGCCGCCCCGCTCACGGTCCCGTCACCCCCCGCGGAGCCGCCGTTCGGGCTCGGGAAGGCCGAGTCGTCGATCTGTTCCCGCCACATCGCCCACTGGAGCGCGATCTCGTCGGCGCCCA
This sequence comes from Streptomyces sp. SAI-135, assembly GCF_029893805.1. Taxonomy (NCBI): domain Bacteria; kingdom Bacillati; phylum Actinomycetota; class Actinomycetes; order Kitasatosporales; family Streptomycetaceae; genus Streptomyces; species Streptomyces sp. SAI-135. The sequence goes on along the minus strand of NZ_JARXYP010000002.1, from coordinate 1,462,886 downwards.
GACGCCGCTGGGCGGATCCCCACGTCGACGTGTCCGGCGGCGCCAGCAGCGGCCCGTCGGCGGCCTCGGGGTCGGGGTCGTGCGGCGCCGGCACGCCGGGCGCGGCGACGGCGACCGCGAGCGGCCAACCGGGCAGGGCGGCCACGACCGTGCGCTCGTCGGGCGACAGGTCGTACTCCATGCCGCAGTCCCAGGACGCGATGGCGACGGCGACCAGGGAGACGTCGTCGATGACGACGGTCCACCTGGCGCCGCTCCCGTCCTGGCCGATCACCAGGCCGTACCCGTCGGCCAGCGGTGCCAGGCCGAGCGCCGCGCAGGCCTCCGGATAGTCGTCGCCCAGCACGCTCGGGAACTTCGCCGGCGTCAAAAGCACCGCCGTCAGCACGTAGAGCGCGTCGTCCGCGGCGGCGACGGCGTCCTCGTCCGTCCCGGCCATCCCAGCCTCCCCATCGGTTCGTCCAACGGCGCGCACCTTAGTGTGCGCGGAAGGCGCTTGTCACGACTCCCAAGAACACCCGGAGCTGCAGTTTTCCGGCTGGACGGGGGCGAAACGACCACCCCTCGCCGGCCGCTCAGGCCGCCGGCAGTCCGAGGAGCGCACGAGCCACCGTACGCGGAGACTCGTCGCGCTCCCGCGCGAGGGCGATCACGGCCCGGCACGCGAGCTCGTTGACCCCGAACGACAGGGCCTCCGGCGAGACCCAGGCCGAGGCCTCGTCGATCCGGTCCTGGTCGTCCTCGGCGCAGGCCGAGACGTACGCGGCGGCGGCCTCGAAAAGATTGTGCGGGCGGGTCTCCCGGCCGGTGGGCTCCTGGGTGCGCAACGAGTTGACGAGTCTGGCACTGGACCTGCGGATCCTGCCCCACATGCCGACCACCTTCCCCCAGCTGACGTCTGTGCCGAACGTGCATCCTCCGCTGTTCAACGTAGAGTCGGAACTTTCGCCGCAGAAGGGCCCGACGGCCCGACACGGAAGCACACGGGGGCTCAGAAGGGCCGGAAAACGGTCAACCCGGTATGCGGGACGGGATACTTGAGCCTTCTCGCGACATGGCGACCAGGGGAGTGGAATCGGTGAACTCTGCCGGAGGGAAGGGCCGTTGGGGAGAAGGCGGCGGGCGGACCGGACGGCATGCCGTCGTCGTGGGCGGCAGCCTCGCGGGACTTCTCGCGGCGCACGTCCTGGCCGCACACGCCGACCGGGTGACTGTCGTCGAGCGGGACCGGTTCCCGCAGGGCGCGAAAGACCGCCCCGGCGTGCCGCAGGGCCGCCACCCGCATGTGCTGCTCCAGGGCGGACAGGTGGCCCTGGAGTCGCTGCTGCCGGGCTTCCTGGCGGAGCTGCGGGAGGCGGGGGCGCCGCGGGTGGGCATGCCGGCCGACATGGTGCTGTGGCAGAGCGGCCGCTGGTTCCGGCGGGTGCCCGCGACGACGCACATCTACACCGGCTCGCGCGCGCAGCTCGAGGAGCTGGTGCGGCGGCGGGTCCTGACCAACCCCCTGATCAGCGTGCTGGAGGGGACCGACGCCGTCGGCCTCCTCGGCGACGCCACGCGCGTGCGGGGCGTCCTGCTGCGCGACCGATCGGGCGACACCCGCGCGCAGTCCCGCCCCCTGGAGGCCGATCTGGTCGTCGACGCCTCCGGCAGCGGCACGAAGGCCCCGCAATGGCTCGCGGCGATCGGCGCCGAGCGCCCCCGAGAGGAGACCATCGACACCGGCCTCGCCTACGCCTCCCGCGTCTACCGCGGCACGAACGGCGCCCTCGACGGCGAAACCCGCGGCTACTACGCCTATCCCGACCCCGAGCAGGTGCACGCCGGCGGTGCGCTGCCCCTGGAGGACGGCAGCCACCTGGTGATCGTCTCGGGTCTGCGCGGCGACGAACCGCCCACGGACGACGACGAGTTCGTGACGTACGCCAAGAGGTTGCCGCACCCGCTCCTGCACCAGTGGCTGGACGAGGCGGAACCGCTCTCCCCGGCGTTCGGCTACCGGCGGACGGCCAACATCCGCCGACGCTACGACCTCCCCGGGCACCCGGCCGGATTCCTCGCCACCGGCGACGCCCTGTGCACCTTCAACCCGATCTACGGGCAGGGCATGGCCGTGGCCGCGATGAGCGCGGTCGCCCTGCGGGACGCGCTGGCCGACCCGCGCCGGACGCCCACGACCCGGCGTGTGCAGCAGGCGCTCCTCGCGGCGTCCCGGCTCGCGTGGGACATCTCCGCGGGGGCGGACCGCAAGATGCCGGGCGCGGTCGGCACCGCGACCGACGGCGCGCCCGCGGACCGCTTCGCCGGGTGGTACCTGCACCGTGTCCAGGAGCGCGCCCCCGGGGACCCGGTCGTGGGGCGGGCCTTCCGTGCCGTCCTGACCCTCTCCGAGCCCGTCACCGCCCTGTTCGCGCCGCCCGTGGCCAGGGCCGTCCTCTTCGGTCCGCCCGCGCCGACGCCGGCCGGGCCGCCCGCGGCACCGGAGGAGCGCCAGTCCCCGGCGGGCTGACCGGCTCACCCGGACAGTGACGTGATCGTCTCCCGCAGCCAGGCGAGTTCCGCCCGCGAGGTGGCACGGGCGATGGTCAGCACACCGCGCCGGAAGGGATCGTCCAGCTCCTCGGCGCTCAGCGGGCGGTCGCCCTCGTAGAAGAAGCTCGCGGGCTCCTCCAGGAAGGCGAGCCGGCGCCGCAGCACGGCAGCCTGCGCGTCGGCGTCGTCCAGGTGCCGGAGGAAGGCGAGAACCGTGAACCACCGGTTCTCGTCGGAGATGTCCCGCGCCGCCGTCTCCGCGAGCCGGCGACGCAGCTCCTGGCGGCCCTCGGCGGTGAGCGTCAGGACATGGCGGGGCGCGGCCACCGCACCGGGTTCCGTCGCGCGCGCCAGCAGCCCCGCCTTCTCCAGCCGTTTGATGGCCGGATACAGCGTGCTCTCGGCCACGGGGCGCACGTGCCCCGCCAGCGCCGTGATGCGTTTGCGCAGTTCGTAACCGTGCAGCGGGGCGTCGTAGAGGAATCCGAGGATGGCCAGCTCCAGCATGCACGCATTCTGCCGCACCGGCGCTGTACATCCCCTCCGACTTACTACGTCTTCGCTATACATCGGTGGCGATGTATTGTCCTGGGTGTCGCAACCGAGGGAGGACACATGAGGCAGGCCGAGTTCGACGACAAGGGCAGCTGCATCCGCTGGACCGAGACGCCCGGCGAGGAACCGGCACGCGTGTACGTGCACGGCCTGGGATCCGTCTCGACCGTCTACCACGCGCACATCGCGGCCCGGCCCGAACTCGCGGGCCGGCGCAGCCTGTTCGTCGACCTGCCCGGACACGGCATCAGTGACCGCCCCCACGACTTCGGATACACCCTGGAGGAGCACGCGGACGCCCTGGCCGCCGTGCTGGACGCCGCGCGTCTGAGCGGTGCCGAGCTGATCGCGCACAGCATGGGCGGGTCGGTCGCGCTCGTGCTCGCCCACCGGCGACCGGAACTCGTCTCCCGGCTGGTCCTCACGGAGGCCAACCTCGACGCCTCACCCCCGGCCACGGCGGGCAGCACCTGGATCGGCTCCTACGAGGAGGAGGACTTCGTGACGGGCGCCCGCGCGCGCGTGCTCGAGAAGGCCGGCCCCGTGTGGGCCGCGACCATGCGGCTGACCGATCCGCGCGCCCTGCACCGCAGCGCGGCCGGCCTCAGGCGCGGATCGGTACCCATGATGCGGGCCGTTCTCGAAGAACTGCCGATCGACCGGGTGTACCTCCAGGGCGAGCTCAGCGGCGAACTGGAGGGGCGACAGGCGCTTGAGGCGGCGGGCGTGCGCGTGGTGACCGTCCCCGGCGCCGGACACAACGTCATGCTCGACAACCCCGAGGCCTTCGCGGCGGCGGTCGCCGGCTCCGGGTGAGCGCCTCAGCCTTCGCGCACGGCCAGCGCCAGGAAGCGGGCGTCCTCGTCGGCGTACGACGTCAGGCGCCATCCCGAACCGGACAGCAGCGGGCGGAGGTTGGGCTCGGCGCGCAGGTCCTCCGGGGTGATCCGCCGTCCCTGCCGGGCGGCGAGCGCCGCCCGGCCGATCGGATGGAACAGGGCCAGGACGCCACCGGGCCGCACCACCCGGGCCAGCTCGCGCAGATTCTCGGACGGGCTCGGCAGATGGGAGATCAGACCCGCTCCGAAGACGGCGTCCAGTGACCGGGAGCGCAGCGGCAGCGCGGCCACGTCGGCCAGCAGCAGGTACCCCTCCCGGTCACGGCCGGCCCGTACGGCTTCGTGCAGCATGGCGGGGGTGAGATCGGCCCCGAGGACCACCCCCGAGGGCCCCACGGCCGCCCGCAGGGGCGGCAGGGCCCGTCCGGTGCCGCAGCCCGCGTCCAGAACCCGGTCGCCCTCCCGCAGACCGAGCTCGGCGACCGCGGCGGCGTAGGCCGGACCGTCGTTCGGGAACTTCCGGTCCCAGTCGGCGGCACGCGCCGAGAAGAACTCCTGGACGTGTGTGTGGTCGTCGCTCATGTTCCGCATGATCCCGCACCGACACGGATCAGGGCCCGTGCGCACACGTTCGAGCGTGACGCGATCGTTCAGACGCATCTCTGCGCCATATTGCAACACCTTTCGAAATGCGCCCCCTTTGTGCGCCCCTGCCCCCACTAGCGTCCCCTGGCCATGGGACACCTGGACCACGCAGCCCTGGGCTGGCTGACGCCCACACTCTCGTACGTCATGGCCTGCATCGGCGCCGCGCTCGGCCTGCGCTGCACCATGCGCGCGCTCGGAGCCACCGGACGTTCGCGCCGCAACTGGCTCATCACCGCGGCCTCGGCCATCGGAACCGGCATCTGGACCATGCACTTCGTGGCCATGCTCGGCTTCGGCGTCAGCGGCACCGACATCCGCTACGACGTGCCGCTGACCATCGCGAGCCTCCTGGTCGCGATGGCCGTCGTCGCCGCCGGCGTCTTCGCGGTCGGCTACAGCCGCGACCGGGTCCGCGCGCTCCTCCTGGGCGGACTCACCACCGGCCTGGGCGTGGCGAGCATGCACTACCTGGGCATGGCCGCCGTACGGCTGCACGGCGACGTCCACTACGACCCGGTGCTCGTCGGTCTCTCCGTCCTCATCGCGGTGGTCGCGGCGACGGCGGCCCTGTGGGCGGCGCTCAACATCAAGTCGCCCGTCGCCGTCACCCTCGCCTCCCTGATCATGGGGGCCGCGGTCAGCAGCATGCACTACACGGGGATGTTCGCGGTGAGCGTGCGGGTCTCGCCCTCGGGCGCCGTCCTGCCCGGCGCGACGGCGATGCAGTTCATCTTTCCGCTCGCCGTCGGGCTCGGTTCCTATCTGTTCCTGACCTCGGCCTTCGTCGCGCTGTCGCCCACGACAGGAGAGCGTGAGGCATCCGTCTCGGCCCAGCGCACCGTCGAGAGCGTCACCTCCTAGCGGCGGATCCGGGCCCCGGACGGGCCGACGACACGCCCCCGAACCACTCCCGAGCGAGGAGGCCATGCGTACACCGCGTAGGACCCCCACAGCCGGCGCCGAGTCGCCGCACCAGACACCGGCGCGCGGCCGCCGCGCACACGCCGGACCACCGGCCGACGAAAGTCCGGGCGACCCCGTGGGTCCCCCGGCCGAGGACATACCCGCCCGCGCGGGACACTGGCGGATACGCCCCCGCACGGTCCGCGCCAAGATCGTCTGCCTGCTCATGGTGCCCGTGGTCTCGCTGCTCGCGCTGTGGGCGTACGCCACCGTCAGCACCGCCCAGGACGTGTCCCGTCTGCGGCAGTTGCAGCGCGTGGACGAATCCGTGAGGGCCCCGGTCGCCGAGGCCGTGACCGCGCTCCAGGCGGAGCGCGCCGCCGCCGTCCGCTGTGCGACCGACCCGTCCGCCGCGCAGAGCGACGACCTCCGCAAGCTCGCCGCGCGCACCGACCGGGCCGTCGCACGACTGCGGCTCGGCGACGACAACACCGTCGCCGACAGCGAGGAACTGCCCGCCGGTGTCGCCCGGCGGCTCGAAGCCTTCGTGACCGGCGCCGAGCAACTGCGCTCCGTGCGCGCCGCCGTACTGGACCGCAGCGCCGGATGGGACGAGACGTACGGCCGCTACACCAGGACCATCGCCGGCGCCTTCACGGTCGGCGGCGCCCTCACCGGCATCCAGGACGCCCAGCTCGGCTCCGACGCACGTGTGCTGCTCGAGTTCTCCCGCGCGCGCGAGTCGCTGGCCCAGGAGGACGCCGTGCTGTCGAGCGCGCGGCTGGCGGGCGTGCTCGCCGGGGAGCGGCTGCGGCTGTTCACCGGGGCCGTCGACACCCGGCGGACCCTGACCGAGGGCGCTGTGGCGGACCTGCGCGGCTCCGACCGCGCCGCCTGGGCGAAGGTCGCCGGCAGCGGCGCCTACGCCACCGTGACAGCCGCCGAGGACCGGGTGCTGGCCGCCGCCCCGGGCGTCCGCGCCGTCGAGTCGACGCCTGAGGCCACCTGGCGGACGGCACACACGCGTGTGCAGGACGGCATGCGCACCGTCGAACTGGCCGCGGGCAGCGGTGTCGCCCACCGCGCCGACCCGTTCACCCGGGGACTGCTCGCCCCGGCCGGGGCCGCCGTCCTGCTCGGCCTGATCGCCGTCGCCGCGTCGCTCGTCATCTCCGTGCGCATCGGACGCGGCCTCGTCATCGAGCTCGTGAGCCTGCGCAACAGCGCCCTGGAGATCGCCCGCCGCAAACTCCCGGAGGCCATGGACAGGCTGCGCGCCGGCGACGAGATCGACATCCGGGCCGAGGCCCCGCCCGGACCACCCGCCGAGGACGAGACCGGCCAGGTCGCCGAGGCCCTGTCCACCGTGCACCGCGCCGCGCTGCGCGCCGCCGTCGAGCGCGCCGAACTCGCCAGCGGCATCTCCGGGGTCTTCGTCAACCTCGCCCGCCGCAGCCAGGTCCTCGTCCACCGCCAGTTGAGCCTGCTCGACAGCATGGAACGCCGCTCCGACGACCCGAACGAACTGAGCGACCTCTTCCGGCTCGACCACCTCACCACCCGCATGCGCCGCCACGCCGAGAGCCTGATCATCCTCTCCGGAGCGGCACCCGGCCGCGCCTGGCGCATGCCGGTCTCGCTCACCAACGTGGTCCGCGCGGCCGTCTCCGAGGTCGAGGACTACGCGCGCGTGGAGGTGCGTCAGCTGCCCGACGCGTCCGTCGTCGGCGCCGCGGTCGCCGACCTCACCCACCTGCTGGCCGAGATCATCGAGAACGCCGCCCAGTTCTCGCCGCCCCACACGCGCGTGCGGGTCGTCGGCGAACCCGTCGGCAACGGTTACGCCGTCGAGGTCGAGGACCGCGGCCTCGGCATGGGCAAGGAGACCCTCGCGGAGGCCAACCGCCGCATCGAGCAGTCCGAGGCACTCGACCTGTTCGACAGCGACCGGCTGGGCCTGTTCGTGGTCAGCAGGCTCGCGGCCCGGCACGGCATCAAGGTGCACCTGCGCACCTCGCCCTACGGCGGCACCACCGCGGTCGTCCTGCTGCCTACGGCCCTGCTGCACATCAAGGCGGCGGAACGTTCCCCCGCCAAGGCGGCGGACCGGGAACGGCTCACCGAACGCGAGTACGCGCGTGTGGCCGCCGGCGAACGCGACCAGGAGCCCGTCCCCGCCCCTGCCGAGCGACCCGCCCTGGTGGCTCACCCGATGGCCGCGGACCGGGGAACGACCGACACACCGCCCTCCGGGGTCACCGCCCTGCGTCTGCACCGCCCGCCCGAGGAGCCGGAGGAGGCCGAGGACCTGCCCCGCCGGGTACGGCAGGCGAGCCTCGCCCCCCAGCTGCGCGAGCGGCGCTCCGAGGAACCGGCCGAGGCAGCCGCCCACCGGGACGACGACGGCCGTACACCCGAAGTCGTCCGGAACCGGATGGCGGCGTACCGGGACGGCTGGGCGCGCGGCGGCGGCAGGCAGCCCGGCCGCAGGGCCACCCCAGACACCCCAGCGGGCAGCGACAGCAGCGAAGGAGACCGAGGATGATCCAGGACCCGAGCATGAGGGCCGACACGGGGGTCCCCCCGCGCGAGCGCGGCCGGGAATGGGGAAGGTCCGGCGAACTCGACTGGCTGCTGGACGACTTGGTGCTGCGCGTGAGCGAGGTACGGCATGCCGTGGTGCTCTCCAACGACGGCCTCGCCGTGGGCGCCTCGACGGACCTGCGCCGTGAGGACGCGGAGCATCTCGCCGCGGTCTCCTCCGGCTTCCACAGTCTGGCCAAGGGCGCGGGCCGGCACTTCGGCGCCGGGGGAGTGCGCCAGACCATGGTCGAGATGGACGACGGCTTCCTGTTCGTGGCCGCCGCGGGAGACGGCTCCTGCCTCGCCGTCCTCACCGCGGTGACCGCCGACATAGGCCTGGTCGCCTACGAGATGGCACGGCTGGTCAAGCGGGTCGGCGAGCACCTCTACACGCCGCCGCGCGTGGGCGCGCGGCCACCCGCCGCCGGATGAGGAAGAAGGGCGGTCGGACCGGATGACCGAGGACATGGCGGGCCTCCCCCACGAACTGGGGAGCCAGTGGTACGACGGTGAGGCCGGGCCCCTCGTCCGCCCCTACGCGATGACGGGTGGACGCACCAGGCCCGGCCCCACCGGGGTGCGTTTCGATCTGATCGCCCTCGTCACCCTCGACGTCGGCGCGCCCGGGGCCGGCGACGACACGGCGCTCGGGCCGGAACACCGGGCCCTGATCGACCTGTGCCGCGTCGAGACGCAGTCGGTGGCGGAACTCTCCGCAGGCACCGACCTGCCCGTCGGCGTGGTCAGGGTGCTCCTGGGGGACCTCCTGGAACTCGGCTGTGTCACCGTCAGCCGCCCGGTGCCTCCCGCACAGCTTCCCGACGAACGGATTCTGCGCGAGGTGATCGAAGGGCTGCGGGCGCTGTAGATGAACGTTCAGAACCGGGCAATAACCGGTCCAACCGCGCGAAGCGGAGCCCCAGTTGTCATGATGCTGCCTTCGCGGCCCCGCACCGATGTCGCCGTCCACCGCCGGCCCTCCCGAGAGAAGTGATCGATGGTCTCCGAGAACTCCGACGCCCAGGGCGGCGAGACGACCGCCCTCGCGCTGAAGATACTGGTCGCCGGCGGATTCGGCGTGGGCAAGACCACCCTGGTGGGCGCGGTCAGCGAGATCAGGCCGCTGCGCACCGAGGAACTGCTCAGTGAGGCGGGGCAGTCGGTGGACGACACCGACGGTGTGGACCAGAAGGTCACCACCACGGTCGCCATGGACTTCGGGCGGATCACCATTCGCTCAGGGCTGTCGCTCTACCTCTTCGGCACCCCGGGGCAGGACCGCTTCTGGTTCCTGTGGGACGAGTTGTCACAAGGGGCCCTGGGTGCCGTGGTCCTCGCGGACACCCGGCGCCTGGAGGACTGCTTCCCGGCCGTGGACTACTTCGAGCACCGGCACATCCCGTTCGTGGTGGCCGTCAACTGCTTCGCCGGCGCCCGGACCTACGGCGCCCACGACGTCTCCCGCGCCCTCGACCTCGACCAGGGCACCCCCGTGGTGCTGTGCGACGCACGGGACCGCGACTCGGGCAAGGAGGTGCTGATCCGGCTGGTCGAGTACGCCGGGCGGATGCACACCGCCCGGCTGCTCGACTCGGTGGGCTGACCCCGGCTTCCGGAGCCGCCGCACCGGAGCGTCACTCCGCGACGGCCTTTTCGGCCAGTACCTTGTCGATCTTCACGCGGACGAGGAGTTCCCCGGGAACGCCGTTGCGGGCTCCGAACTCCTCGGCCCGCTCCTCGCCCATGTACCGGGCTCCGATCCGGCCGGCCCAGTGCCGGACCTCGTCGAGATCCTCCGACAGCAGGGCCTGTCCCCGCAGCACCACGTAGTCGAAGGGCGGCCGGTCGTCGTCCACGCACAGTGCGACGCGTCCGTCCCGCGCCAGGTTGCGTCCCTTCACGGTCGCCTTCCCGGTGTTGAACACCAGGTCGTCCCCGTCGAGCACGAACCAGATCGGCGCCACGTGCGGACTCCCGTCGGCCCGGACGGTCGACAACTTTGCGGTGCGGGTGCCGTGCGAGACGAACTCCCGCCATTCCTCATCGGTCATCTTCTGTGCCATGTCCCCATTCTCCTTGCCCCGTTGACGGTCGTGGTGAAGGCTTGCCAGGAGGTCCTCCGGGCAGGAGGAGACGTCACACGGGGAGACGGGGCACATGCCGCAGAAGCAGGGGCTCGGCTGGCTGCTGGACGATCTGACCGAGCGCGTCGACCACGTACGGCACGCGCTGGTGCTGTCCAACGACGGCCTGGTGACGGGCGCCAGCACGGGACTGCGACGCGAGGACGCGGACCATCTCGCCGCCGTCTCGTCCGGACTGCACAGCCTGGCCAAGGGCTCGGGGCGCCACTTCGGCGCGGGCAGCGTACGGCAGACGATGATCGAGTTCGACGACGCGGTGCTGTTCGTCACCGCGGCGGGCACCGGCAGCTGTCTGTGCGTCCTCAGCGGCTCCGAGGCCGACATCGGCCGCATCGCCTACGAGATGACGCTGCTCGTCAACCGGGTCGGCGAGCATCTCGACGTGGACGCCCGCCGACCCGAGCGGAGCCCGGCGACGGACCTCTGACCTGTGGTTTCCGCGGGCCTTGGGAGTTATCCACAGGCCCGCCACGCATCTCGCCCCACCGGCTACGGTCTTTGTCACAGCGAGCGCACACAGCGTGAGCGACGACTCCACGGGGGAGCGACATGACGAGCACAACCATCACCCGGCCCCAGCGCCATTCCTGTCCGCCCAGCCGCGCCGCACGCGAACTGGGCATCAAGCGAAGCGAGTTCGACCTGGCCGTCCACCTGGGCCAGATCCGGACGGTGCCCGACGAAGGAGGCGGGGGCCGACGCGTCACCTCCTCCGAGATCGACCGGCTGCGGTCCACGGACGGCTTCCCGGACTCACTGCGCCAACGCGTACGGCTCGTGGGCACCACCGAGGGCGCCCAGGTCATGGACATCCCGGTCGGCAGGTTCACCCGCCTGGCGCGCCTCGGTCTGTTCTCGCCAGTGCGCTTCTACCTGAACCGCTACCGGGCCGTGGTGTGGCTGTATCTGGCCGACGACCTGGAGGAGTTCACGACAGTCGAGGAGAACACTCCGCTGCTGACCGCGCGGCGGATGCCCGAGGGGCTGCGCGATCTGCTGGACGAGGGCGTGGACCTGCGCGCCCGCAACTGGCGCGGACGCCACCGCGGATTCCTCCTGCGCCTCGCCGAGGACCCCTGGGAGAGCGCCGGCGCCCTCGCCGCCTTCCTCGACACCACGCAGATCGCGGAACTCGTCCCGGACCCCTACGAGCGGTCCCACCTGGGTCGCTTCCGGCCGGGACCACCCGCCCACGGGGCGCAGGGCTCGCCCGCCGCGCAGCTCGTCGAAAAGATCATGACGGCGGACGACCCGGCCGAGATCGCCTGGCTGAGGACCGAACTGACCCGCGCCCTGGAGGACGCGCGGCGGTTCCGGCCGGCACCGCGTCCCGCGGGCCGACAGGCACCTTCCGGCCTGCCCCCGGCCGAGCCGCTGTCCCGGGAGCCGTCCCGCGGACTGCTCGGCCGGCTCCTTCGCAGAGGCGCCTGACCTACAGCGGCCGGAACAGCCCCTCCTGGACGACGGACACCAGCAGACGTCCCTCCCGGTCGTAGATCCGGCCACGGGCGAGCCCGCGGCCACCCGTCGCGATCGGTGACTCCTGGTCGTACAGGAACCACTCGTCCGCGCGGAACGGCCGGTGGAACCACATGGCGTGATCCAGCGACGCGATGTCGAAGCTCCGCGGGCCCCACAGGGGCTGCACCGGGATACGGACGGCGTCCAGGAGCGTCATGTCGCTCGCGTAGGTCAGCGCGCAGGTGTGCACGACCGGGTCGTCCCCGAGCGGCCCGACCGCGCGCATCCACACCGCGCTGCGCGGCTCGGAGCCCTTGACCTCCTCGGCGCTCCAGCGCAGCCGGTCCACGTAACGGATGTCGAAGGGCTGGCGGCGCGCCATCCGCTCCAACTGCTCGGGCAGCTCGCCCAGGTGCTCCCGGATCTCGTCGCCGACCCTCGGCAGGGACTCCGGGTCCGGGACCTTGCGGGCCGGCGGCAGCTGGTGCTCGAAGGGACCTTCCTCAGGCTTGTGAAAGGAGGCGGTGAGATTGAAGATCGTGCGGCCCTGCTGCACGGCGGTGACCCGGCGCGTCGTGAACGACCGTCCGTCCCGCACCCGTTCGACCTGGTACACGATCGGTACCCCGGGCCGGCCCGGGCGCAGGAAGTACGCGTGCAGCGAGTGCACCGGGCGCTCGCCGTCCGTGGTGCGGGCGGCGGCCACCAGCGCCTGGCCCGCCACCTGGCCGCCGAAGACCCGCTGGAGGGACTCGTGCGGGCTTCGGCCACGGAAGATGTTGACCTCGATCTGCTCCAGGTCGAGCAGGTCGACGAGCCTCTCGGCCGGGTTGGTCATCGGTGGGATTCTCCTTGGCTCACAACTGGCCCGCGGCTCACTGGCCCGGGGCTCACTGGCCTGGGGCTCACGGCCGGCCCGTGGCTCACAGCTGGCCGACGTCGGTGACCCGGACGACCGCGCGGCCCTCCGCGTCGGAGGCGGTCAGGTCGATCTCCGCGGTGATGCCCCAGTCATGGTCACCGTTCGGGTCGGCGAAGGTCTGCCGGACGCGCCACAGCCGGTTCTGCGGCTCCTCCTCGATCCGCAACAGCTTCGGGCCGCGGGCGTCGGGACCGGTGCCGAGGTCGTCGTACTCGTCCCAGTACTTGTCCATCGCCTCGCCCCACGCGTCGGCGTCCCAGCCGGACTCGCCGTCCATCTCGCCGAGCTCCTCGACCTGGTCCAGGGCGGCGAGTTCGACGCGGCGGAACAGGGCGTTGCGGACCAGGACACGGAAGGCGCGCGCGTTGGCGGTGACCGGCTTGACCTCGTCGGCCTTCTCCTGGGCCTCCTCGGCGGTCATCTCCTCCGGGTTGGCGAGCTGCTCCCACTCGTCCAGGAGGCTGGAGTCGACCTGGCGGACCGTCTCGCCGAGCCACTCGATCAGGTCCTGCAGATCCTCGGACTTGAGGTCGTCCGGGATGTTGTGGTCGAGCGCCTTGTAGGCGCTCGCGAGGTAGCGCAGGACAATGCCCTCGGTGCGGGCGAGGTCGTAGAAGGAGACCAACTCCGTGAAGGTCAGCGCCCGTTCGTACATGTCACGGATGACGGACTTCGGGGAGAGCGGGTGGTCGCCGACCCAGGGGTGGCTCTTGCGGTAGGTGTCGTACGCGTGGAAGAGCAGCTCCTCCAGGGGCTTCGGGTACGTGATGTCCTGGAGGCGCTCCATGCGCTCCTCGTACTCGACGCCGTCCGCCTTCATCGCGGCCACGGCCTCGCCCTTCGCCTTGTTCAGCTGGGCCACGAGGATCTGCCGGGGGTCGTCCAGCGTGGACTCGACGACGGAGACCATGTCCAGGGCGTAGGACGGCGATTCGGGGTCGAGCAGTTCGAACGCGGCGAGCGCGAACGTGGACAGCGGCTGGTTGAGTGCGAAGTCCTGCTGGAGGTCCACGGTGAGCCGGACGATGCGGCCGGTGGCGTCGGGCTCGTCGAGCTTCTCGACGATGCCGCCGTCCAGCAGCGAGCGGTAAATGGCGATCGCCCGCCGGATGTGCTTCAGCTGCTGCTTGCGCGGCTCGTGGTTGTCCTCCAGGAGGTGCCGCATCGCCGCGAAGGCGTTCCCGGGACGGGCGATCACCGACAGCAGCATCGTGTGGGTGACCCGGAAGCGGGACGTCAGCGGCTCCGGCTCGGAGGCGATCAGCTTCTCGAAGGTGTTCTCCGACCAGGCGACGAACCCCTCGGGCGCCTTCTTGCGGACGACCTTGCGGCGCTTCTTCGGGTCGTCGCCCGCCTTGGCGAGCGCCTTCTCGTTCTCGATGACGTGCTCGGGAGCCTGGGCGACGACGAAGCCTGCCGTGTCGTAGCCGGCCCGGCCCGCCCGGCCGGCGATCTGGTGGAACTCGCGGGCGCGCAGGGTACGGACGCGGTTGCCGTCGTACTTGGTCAGCGCCGTGAACAGCACCGTGCGGATGGGCACGTTGACACCGACGCCGAGGGTGTCCGTGCCGCAGATGACCTTCAGCAGTCCGGCCTGGGCGAGCTTCTCCACCAGCCGCCGGTACTTGGGCAGCATGCCGGCGTGGTGGACGCCGATGCCGTGCCGGACGTAACGGGAGAGGTTGCGGCCGAACTTGGTGGTGAAGCGGAAGTTGCCGATCAGATCGGCGATCTGGTCCTTCTCCTCGCGCCTGCACATGTTGATGCTCATCAGTGCCTGCGCCCGCTCCACGGCCTGCGCCTGCGTGAAGTGCACGATGTACACCGGCGCCTGCTTGGTCTCCAGGAGTTCCGTCAGGGTCTCGGTGAGCGGGGTGAACTTGTACTCGTAGGAGAGCGGGACCGGACGGGTGGCCGAGCGGACCACCGACGTCGGCCGGCCGGTGCGCCGGGTGAGGTCCTTCTCGAACATCGAGACGTCGCCGAGCGTGGCCGACATCAGGATGAACTGTGCCTGGGGCAGCTCCAGGATCGGGATCTGCCAGGCCCAGCCGCGGTCCGCCTCGGCGTAGAAGTGGAACTCGTCCATGACGACCTGGCCGACGTCCGCGTTCCTGCCGTCGCGCAGCGCGATCGAGGCCAGCACCTCGGCCGTGCAGCAGATGACGGGGGCGTCGGCGTTGACGGAGGCGTCGCCGGTCAGCATGCCGACGTTCTCCGTGCCGAACATCTTGCACAGCTCGAAGAACTTCTCCGACACGAGGGCCTTGATGGGCGCGGTGTAGAAGGTGACCTCGTCACGGGCGAGAGCGGCGAAGTGCGCACCCGCCGCGATCATGCTCTTGCCGGAGCCGGTGGGCGTCGACACGATCACGTTCGCCCCGGAGACCACCTCGATCAGCGCCTCCTCCTGGTGGGGGTAGAGCGTCAGACCCCGCTCCTCGGCCCACGACTCGAAGGCTTCGTAGAGGGCGTCAGGGTCGGCGGTCGGCGGCAGCTGATCGATGAGGGTCACCCACCCATCTTGCCTGCCCGGAGGCCCGATGGGGGAATCGGATGCCGGTGCGAAGATCACGACCAGTACGCTGTGTCGCCGACGAAGCGTCAGCGGCGCCGGTCAACTGGACAGTGGCACACGAGGAATGGGGCGGGCAACGCCGATGATGGGACCAGCACACTCACTGTCGGGCGCCGCGGCCTGGCTGGGCGTAGGAGCGGCGGCGGCCGCCACGGGGCACACCATGCCGTGGCCCGTTCTGCTGGCCGGAGCACTGATCTGCGCGGGCGCCGCGCTCGCCCCCGACCTCGACCACAAGGCGGCCACCATCTCGCGGGCCTTCGGGCCCATCTCGCGGGCCCTGTGCGAGATCGTCGACAAGCTTTCCTACGCCGTCTACAAGGCCACCAAGAAGCAGGGGGACCCGCGGCGCTCCGGCGGGCACCGCACGCTCACCCACACCTGGCTGTGGGCGGTGCTGATCGGCGCGGGCTGCTCGGTGGCGGCGATCACCGGGGGCCGCTGGGCGGTGCTGGCGATCCTGTTCGTGCACATGGTGCTGGCCATCGAGGGCCTGCTGTGGCGGGCGACCCGGGGCTCCAGCGCCGACGTCCTGGTCTGGCTGCTTGCCGCGACCAGCGCGTGGATCATCGCGGGCGTCCTGGACAAGCCGGGCAACGGTTCGGACTGGCTGTTCACGCAGCCGGGCCAGGAGTACCTGTGGCTGGGGCTGCCGGTCGTGCTGGGCGCGCTCGTGCACGACATCGGGGACGCGCTGACGGTCTCCGGCTGCCCGATCCTGTGGCCGATCCCGGTGGGCCGCAAGCGCTGGTACCCGATCGGCCCGCCGAAGGTCATGCGTTTCCGGGCCGGCAGCTGGGTGGAGCTGAAGGTGCTGATGCCCGCGTTCATGCTGCTCGGGGGAGTGGGCTGCGCGGCGGCCCTCAACTTCATCTGAGGCAGGGGCGCCGGGGTTCCCCGTCAGCCGCCCTGACCGGCCCCGCCGCCGTAGCGCCGTTCGAAGGCGGCCACGCGTCCCTCCGAGTCCACCGTCCGCGCCTTGCCGGTGTAGAAGGGGTGGCTCTCGGAGGAGATCTCCACGTCCACCACCGGGTACGTCTCGCCGTCGTCCCACTCGATGGTCTGGTCGCTGGTGGCGGTGGACCGGGTCAGGAAGGCGTAGCCGGCGGAGCGGTCGCGGAAGACGACCTCGTGGTAGTCGGGGTGCTTGTCCTGCTGCATGGCTGCTCCTCGGGAGGCAGGGAAAACGGCACGGGCAGTGCGGTGGCGGACGGTCCGGGAAGGGCCGGCCGGCCCGCGGGGGTCAGCCGGGCAGGGAGTCCTCGTCGACGATGTGCATCGCGGCCTCCTCCGCGGACGCGGCGGCACCGTCGATGCCCACGTCCATGGCGACCAGCGCGCTCTCCTCGTCCTCGTGCGCCCCCTCGTCGGGGGCCACGAGACGGCCGGAACGCAACGCGCCGACCTCGTTGTCCAGGAGCTCGCCGTCGGTGCCGTCGATGTCGCCGATGCCGTCGCCGTCGGCCGGCGCGAGGTCGGGCGTCTCCTCGGCGAGCCGCTGGTCCAGCGTCTCGCCCTGCCGGCGCTCCGCGGCCGTCACACCCCTGTGCTCCACCGCCCAGGGCCGCTCCGGAGGCGACCAGCCGCGGTCGAGGGGATCGCCGACGCCGTCGTCCTCCAGGGTGTCCTCCGCGTCGAGCAGACCCGCGTCGTCCTGGATCTCGGATGCGTCGGGCTGGTAGACGTCGTCTCCCCATCCGTCCGAGCTGTCCACGGGTACCTCCAGGTGAAGGGGACGGGCCCGGTCCTTCCGCGGCCCGGGACGGACCACGGACTCACGGGGCACTTGCCGCGCCCACCGTCAAATCATGCCGTCCGCGAGCGCTCCCTGAGCCGGTGCTGCTGTCCAGCCTTCCACCCCCTTTCGGAACCGCGCAACGCCACGTGGTCGCTGCGCCGGCTGGAGCGGGTGGGTTGCGGGGGGCGGGGTGGGAGGAGGCAGGCCTGGTGGGCGGTGGGATCGAGGGACTTGCGTCCAGCCTTTCGGTACCCCGACACGTCCAGGCGGCGCCCAGGCGAGTGCAGCACCCTGGGTCTCCCCTCCCTGGCCCCGGCAGCCCGCCCTGTTCCCGGCACCCGGCACCCGGCACCCGGCACCCGAACTGTCCCGGCCCCCGCACTCAGCCGCAGCCCCCCGCCGCAAGCCCCCCGGCCCGGCCCCGCCCCCTCACTCACCCGTCACTCTCACCGTCACTCACCCGTGCCACGACCTCCACAGCGCCGCATACGCCCCCTCCGCCGCGACGAGCTCGTCATGGCTGCCCAGTTCGCTGATGCGGCCGTTCTCGACGACCGCGATGACGTCCGCGTCGTGGGCGGTGTGCAGGCGGTGGGCGATGGCGACCACCGTGCGGCCGTCGAGGACGCGGGCCAGGGAGCGTTCCAGGTGACGGGCCGCCCGGGGGTCCAGCAGCGACGTCGCCTCGTCCAGGACCAGCGTGTGCGGGTCTGCCAGGACCAGTCGGGCCAGTGCGACCTGCTGGGCCTGGGCAGGGGTGACGGTCAGTCCGCCGGAGCCGACCTCGGTGTCGAGGCCGTCGTCGAGCGCCCGCGCCCATCCGTCCGCGTCGACCGCCCCGAGCGCCGCCCAGAGCTCGGCGTCCGTGGCGTCCGTCCGGGCGAGCAGGAGGTTGTCGCGCAGGGAGCCCACGAAGACGTGGTGCTCCTGGTTGACGAGGGCCACGTGCTCGCGGACCCGTTCGGCGGGCATCCGGGACAGTTCGGCACCGCCGAGGGTGATCCGGCCGTCCCGGGGAGCGTAGATCCCCGCCAGCAGCCTGCCCAGGGTGGACTTGCCGGCGCCCGAGGGGCCGACCAGCGCCAGCCTGGTGCCGGGCGGGACCTCGAGGGACACCTTGCGCAGGACGTCCACGCCCTCCAGGTAGCCGAAGTGCACCCGGTCCGCGTGGACGTCCCGTCCCTCGGGAGCCAACCCGGGCTCACCGCCGGCCGGCTCGATGTCCCGGACCCCGACGAGCCGGGCCAGCGACACCTGGGCCACCTGCAGCTCGTCGTACCAGCGCAGGATCAGCCCGACCGGGTCGACCAGCATCTGCGCGATCAGGGCGCCCGTCGTCAGCTGCCCGACCCCGATCCAGCCCTGGAGGACGAAGACACCGCCGACCATCAGCACCGACGAAAGGATCATCACATGGCTGACGTTGATGCACGGGAAGAGCACCGATCGCAGCCACAGCGTGTACCGCTCCCAGGCCGTCCACTCCCTGATCCGCCGTTCCGACAGCTCGATGCGACGCGCGCTCAGCCGGTGCGCCTCGACGGTGCGTCCGGCGTCCACGGTCTCCGCGAGGGCGGCGGCCACGGCGGCGTATCCGGCGGCCTCCGAGCGGTAGGCGGAGGGTGCCCGCTTGAAGTACCAGCGGCAGCCGACCACCAGCAGCGGCAGGGCGAGCAGCACCGCGGCGGCCAGGGGCGGCGCCGTGATCACGAGCCCGCCCAGCAGCAGGGCCGCCCACACCACGCCGATCGCCAGCTGCGGCACGGCCTCGCGCATCGCGTTGCCGAGCCGGTCGATGTCCGTCGTGATCCGGGACAGCAGGTCACCGGTCCCGGCCCGCTCCAGGACCCCCGGCGGCAGACCGACCGCCCGCACGAGGAAGTCCTCGCGCAGGTCGGCCAGCATGCGCTCGCCGAGCATCGAACCGCGCAGCCGCACCTGCCGTACGAAGACGGCCTGGACGACCAGTGCGATCACGAACAGCCCGGCCGTCAGCTCCAGATGGACTTCCCGGGCTCCGTCCGAGACCCGCTCGACGAGGTCGCCGAGGAGCCACGGGCCGACCATGGAGGCCACCACCGCGACGGTGTTGACGCCGACGAGCAGCGCGAAGGCGCGGCGGTGCCGCTGGAACAGTTCGGCCACGTAGGCGCGTACGGTCGCGGTGGCCCCGACGGGCAGGGTGTTCGCCGTCGTCGGTGCCGCCGGGTCGTACGCCGGTGGCGCCACGCCGATCATGCGCTCTCCTCGATCTCTTCCAGTTCCTGCAGTACGGCTTGCTCGTTCAGCACGTCGTGGTCGTGCAGCACGCGTTGCCCTGACCCTCGGGCCTCCGACGCGGTCTCCTCGTCCGTCTCACGGGTGACGACCGCCCGGTACCTCGGCTCCTTGCGCACCAGCTCGCGGTGCAGGCCGACCGCCGCGACCTCTCCCTCGTGCACGAGCACCACGCGGTCCGCGTGGTCCAGGAGGAGCGGCGAGGAGGTGAACACCACGGTGGTGCGCCCGGCCCGCAGATCCCGCACCCCCTGCGCGATCCGTGCCTCGGTGTGCGAGTCGACGGCGGAGGTCGGCTCGTCCAGGACGAGCACCTCGGGGTCGGTGAACAGGGACCGGGCCAGGGCGAGCCGTTGGCGCTGGCCGCCCGACAGGGACCGCCCGCGTTCGGTGATGCGCGCGTCCATCGGGTCCTCGGCGTCCAGGGACCCCTGGGCCAGGGCCGCCAGCACGTCCGCGCACTGCGCGGCCGCGAGCGCCTCGTCCGCCCCGACGTCACCCGAGGCGGGCACGTCGAGCAGTTCACGCAGGGTTCCCGAGAGCAGGACGGGGTCCTTGTCCTGGACCAGGACCGCCGTGCGTGCCGAGTCGAGCGGCAGCTCGTCCAGCGGCACGCCGCCCAGCCGCACCGAGGGGCCCATCTCCGAGGGGTGCCCGCCGAGGCGTTCGGCCAACAGCCCCGCCGCGTCCGGGTCGCCGCACACCACCGCGGTGAGCCGCCCGGCGGGGGCGAGCAGACCGGTGGCCGGGTCGTACAGGTCCCCGCTCGGCAGGCCGTCACCGTCACCGTCCTGGACTCGTCCCCGGTCCGAGCCCTCCGCGGACGTGGCCCGCTCCAGTGACAGCACCCGGGCGGCGCGTGTGGCCGAGGGCCGGGAGAAGGAGTACGCCATGGCGATTTCCTCGAAGTGTCGCAGCGGATAGGTCAGGATCATCACCGAGCTGTAGACGGCGACCAGTTCGCCGATCTCGACGCGGCCCTGCCGGGCCAGATGGATGCCGTACCAGACGACCGCGATCAGCAGCAGTCCCGGCAGCAGCACCTGGATCGCGGCGATCAGGGACCACATCCGGGCGCTGCGCACGGCCGCGTGGCGCACCTCCTGGGAGGCCCTGCGGTAGCGGTCGAGGAAGAGTTCCTCGCCGCCGATGCCGCGCAGCACCCGCAGACCGGCGACGGTGTCGGAGGCCAGTTCGGTGGCGCGTCCGGCCTTCTCGCGCTGGAAGTCGGCGCGTCGGGTCGCCCGGGGCAGCAGTGGCAGGGCCGCGAGGGCCAGGAACGGCAGACCGGCGGCGACCACCCCGCCGAGTGCGGGCTGGTAGACGACCAGGCCGGCGCAGACCACGACGACGGTGACCGCCGCCGCGGTGAACCGCGACCAGGCCTCCACGAACCAGCCGATCTTCTCGACGTCGCCGGTGGACACGGCCACGACCTCACCGGCCGCCACCCGCCGGGTCAGCGCCGAGCCCAGGGTCGCGGCCTTGCGGGCCAGCAGCTGCTGGACGCGCGCGGCGGCCGTGATCCAGTTGGTGACGGCGGTGCGGTGCAGGAAGGTGTCGCCGAGCGCGCTGCCGAAGCAGCACAGTGCCAGCAGGCCGCCCGCGAGGGCGAGCCGGCGGCCGGAGTGGTCGACGACCGCCTGGACGGCCACCCCGACGCACAGGGGCAGCGCGGAGATGGACAGGAAGTGCAGCAGTCCCCAGGCCAGTGACTTGAGCTGTCCGCCCAGCTGGTTCCTGAAGAGCCACCACAGGAACCGGGAGCCCGAGCGGGCGTCCGGCACTCCCGGGTCGGGATACGGAAGGTCTTGGATCTGCATGACGTGTGACGTCCCAGTG
Organism: Streptomyces sp. SAI-135; assembly: GCF_029893805.1. Classification (NCBI taxonomy): domain Bacteria; kingdom Bacillati; phylum Actinomycetota; class Actinomycetes; order Kitasatosporales; family Streptomycetaceae; genus Streptomyces; species Streptomyces sp. SAI-135. The sequence goes on along the minus strand of NZ_JARXYP010000002.1, from coordinate 1,441,864 downwards.
GCTCGTGTCAGGGGGGTGGGAGGGAGCCGCACACGGCGGCTGCAAACCGTGAAAGGTTCGCGGCAGAGCGTGCTCGGAGGCAACAGGTTTTCCGCGGCGCCGTACAGATCCGGCTGCCTGAGCGGAGGCGGCCCTCCGCGGGCCGCGGTGCGACCATGGAGCGATGCGAGGCGCAGGCGCACGGCGTGGCGTGGTGACGGCGACGGCCCTGACGGCGACGGTCCTGACGGCGCTGCTGGTCACCCTGGCAGGCTGCGGCGGCCCCGTCCCCGGCCCGCGGCACGGCGGCGGGCACACCAGGGCCGCGGACGCACCGGAGGCCGCGCCCACCCGCGTTCCCGGCGTGGGCGACCGTCTGCAGCGCCGCATCCCGGCCGCGTCCCGCCAGATCGTGGCGGTCTACGGCGACGGCAGGGACTCCGCCGACGCCACCGTCGTGCTCTACGTCAAACGCGGTTCCGGCTGGGACCGGCTCCGCGGCTGGCCCGCGCACAACGGCAGGAAGGGCTGGACCACCGACCATCGCGAGGGCGACCTACGCAGCCCCGTGGGCGTGTTCACGCTCAGCGACGCCGGGGGCGTGCTGCCGGACCCCGGAACACGGCTGCCGTACACCCGGTCCGCCGCCATGGCGGCCCCGCGCTGGTGGCCGAAGTCCTACTGGCACGACTTCGACCACGTCATCGCGATCGACTACAACCGGGTCGAGGGCACCCCGCCGAACGACCAGGCGCGGCCGCGGGGTGTCGACAAGGGCGGCGGCATCTGGCTGCACATGGACCACGGCAGCGGTACGTCGGCCTGTGTCAGCGTCTCCGGGCCGGCGATGCGGTATCTGCTGCGCACTCTCGATCCGGACCTGCGTCCCGTGGTGGTGATGGGGGACAGGGCGGACCTGGCGGACTGAGTCCGGCGGGGGAGGCGTCATTGCGGGAGACGCCCCACTCGCCGTAGAACACGGCCATGAAGAGACGGATCGTCATGTCCATGTTCGCAGGAGCGACCCTCCTGGCGAGCACCCTGCTCGGAGCGGCTCCCGCCCGGTCCGCGGAGGTCCCGTCCCCGGCGGCCCGACAGGCCGCAGTCCCCGCCGAGTTCGGCACCGACTGGCACGACCCCATCACCGCGGCCCCGCCCGTCACCAGGCCCTCGGGCAGGTCCTGCCAGGTCACGGTCGCCGAGGCTCAGTTCCGCGACTTCACCCCCTACACCGGCCGTTACGCACCGCCCGAGGGGTGCGGTGACAGCTGGAGCAAGGTCGTGCTGCGCATGGACGGCAAGGTCAGGGGGCGGCAGTTCGACCGGCTCGGGTACCTGCACGTCGGCGGGGTCGAGATCTTCCGTACGTCCACGCCGCAGCCCTCGCCCGACGGCATCGAGTGGTCCGTGGAGAAGGACGTCACGCGCTACAGCGACACCTTCCGCGGCAGCCACGACGTCGAGATGCTCATCGGGAACGTCGTCGACGACACGTACACCGGGATCATCGACGTGAAGGTCACGCTCACCTTCTACCAGGGGCGCCAGGCCCCCGCGCCGGACCGTGTGCTGACGCTCGACCAGGACACCCTGACCACCCCGCGCAACAGCGAGCGCATCGTCGCCGAGGTGTACGCCACCGGCTCCGGCGGCGGTTGCGAGGAGTACTGGTACCTGGCGGTGCCGTCGAACGCCCCGTACTCCTGCCGGGCCGACGGCGGCCCCTACCGCGAGGTGCAGATCAGGGTGGACGGCCGACTCGCGGGCATCGCCGCCCCGTTCCCGACCGTGTGGACGGGCGGCTGGTCCAATCCCTTCCTCTGGTACGTCGTTCCGGGCCCCCGCGCCTTCGACGTCAAGCCGATCGAATACGACCTGACGCCCTTCGCCGGCATCCTCAACGACGGGCGCCCGCACCGCGTGCAGGTCCAGGTGGTCGGTGTCCCCGAGGGGCAGCCGGGCTGGAGCACCCCCGTGAACGTCCTCGTCTGGCAGGACGCGGGGCGGGCGCACGTCACCGGGAAGCTCACCATGCACACGAGCGGCGATCTCGCCGACTCCGCCACGTACACGCCCGGTTCGGAGCACCGCGTGGACACCGAGGGCAGCCATCGCCTCACCGTCGCCGGATACGTCGACACCTCGCACGGCCGGGTCACGACCACCGTCCGCCGCTCGCTGGCGAACACCTCCGTGCACCGCTGGGCCGAGGGCGAGAACCCCGACGCGCTCAAGGCGACCTGGACGGACGACGAGTCGGTCACCGTCGACGGCCGGGGCCCGGCCCGGACCACCCGCACCCACCGCACGTACACGATGGACGGCACCACCGTCGTCGGTGCGGGCGACCGGCTGCGCACCGTGCTGACGCTCGGTGACCGGGCCGACGTCACGGAAACCCGATCGGGCCACCGCACGGCGAGGTACCGGCTCGACGACACCTACGCGGGCGACGCCACGTACACGATCAACGTCCCGCGCGACCAGCGGCACGCGGTCGCGACGACGAGCGAGCGCTACCGGATCCGCGGTTCGGACGGCTGCTACGACCGCTCCCTCACCACCGTCCAGGGGGTGCTGACCGAAGAACGCGGAGGCTGCTGAGGCCTGTTGTGTGCGGTGCGTCACAGGCAGCGTGATTTACGCGGCTGAAACGCGACGGTTTCGCGCGTGATCAACGGCCCCTCCAGAGTGATCGCCACGGAAATCGCTTTCCGTATCGCAGAAGTCATCCCCGGACTTCTGCGGGTCCCCGTCGCTCAAGGAGTGCCCGTGCCGCCGTCCGTCCCGTCCCTGCCGCGACGCGTCGCACACATACTGCGTACCTCTCTGTTCGCGCAGGTCGCCTGCGCGCTCGTGCTCGGCGTCCTCGTCGGAAAGCTCTGGCCCGGCTTCGCCTCGGACCTCCAGCCGCTCGGCGACGGCTTCACCCGGCTCATCAAGGCGATCATCTCGCCGCTCGTGTTCTGCGTGGTCGTCGTCGGCATCGCCAGGGCCGGTGACCTGAAGGCGTTCGGCCGGATCGGGCTCAAGGCGCTGATCTGGTTCGAGGTGGCGAGCACCCTCGCGCTGCTCATCGGTCTGCTCGCCGCCAACGTCGTCCAGCCCGGCTCGGGCATGCACGTCGACCCGGCGACGCTCGACCCGTCGGCCGTGGACGCCAAGACCGGCGGCGGGCACCTGCCCTCGACGACCGAGTTCGTCGTCAACGCGCTGCCCACCAGTTTCATCGGCGCCTTCGCCGAGAACTCCCTGCTCCAGGTGCTCGTCCTGGCCTGTCTGGTGGGGGCCGCCCTGCTGCACCTCGGCCACACCAGGGTCCCCCAGGTGCTGCCCGCCGTCGAGCAGGCTCAGGAGATCATCTTCGCGGTCGTCGGCTTCGTGATGCGCCTCGCGCCCATCGCGGTGTTCGGCGCGATGGCCGTCCTGATCGGCCAGTACGGCCTCGGCGTCATCGAGACCTACGCCAAGCTGATCGTCCTGTGCTACGCGGCCGCCGCGCTGTTCGTCGTGCTGCTCGCCGTCGCGCTCAAGGCGCTCACCGGACTCAGCCTCTGGAAGTTCCTGCGCTACATCCGCGAGGAGATGCTGCTCGCGCTCGGCACCGCGTCCACCGAGTCCGTCATGCCGCGCGTGATGCAGAAGCTGCGCAAGGCCGGTGCCCGCGACGACGCCGTCGGGCTTGTGCTGCCGACCGGTTACTCCTTCAACCTCGACGGCGCCTCGCTCTACCTCTCCATCGGCACGCTGTTCATCGCACAGGCGGTGGGCGTCGACCTCGGCCTGGGCCAGCAGATCACCGTGGTCCTGGTGCTGATGCTGACCAGCAAGGGCATGGCGGGCATCCCCGGTTCGGCCTTCCTCGCCCTGTCGGCGACCGCGTCCTCGCTGGGTGCCATTCCCGCCGGTGCCGTCGCCCTGCTCCTCGGCGTGGACCGCATCATGGACTCGATGCGCGTCGTGACGAACCTGCTCGGCAACTGCGTCGCGGTCTTCGCGGTCTCCCGCTGGGAGGGGGCGCTGGACATCGCCCGGGCGAGGAGCGTGCTGGGCGGCGAGAGCGTGCCCGTGCAGGAGGACGAATCCGTACGGGCGAAGACCACCGGAGAGCCGGTTCCCGAGGCCCGCTGACGCCGGTCCCGAACGGGGTGTGGCCACCACTTCACCGAAGTGGTGGCCACACCCCGTTCAGCACGGTCCGTCCGCCAAGGTGTCCAGCAACCGGCCGAGCACCTCACGCTGTTCGCCCGACAGGGGGGCGAGGATCTCCTCCGCGGCGGCCCTGCGCACGTCCCGCAGCTCCTGGAGCGTCTTCACACCGTCCTCGGTGAGCTCGATGCGGATCACCCGCCGGTTGGCGGGATCGGGCACCCGGCGCACCTTGCCGCTCGCCTCCAGACCGTCGACCAGGCTCGTCACCGCGCGCGGCACCACCTCCAGCCGCTCCGCGAGATCGGCCATGCGGGGCGGTGTCTCCCAGTGCGCGAGCGTGCGCAGCAGCCGGGACTGGGCCGGGGTCACGCCGAGACCGCGCTCGTGCAGCTGGCGCTTCTGGATGCGGTGCACCCGGCGCGTGAGCCTGAGCAACTGCTCGGCGAGCAGACTGTCGGAATCGGGCGTGGTCATGCGGGAACAATATCAGGACCACGTTCATTGTGAGCATAGGTAACAATGAGCTAGGCTCCGACAGTCCGCTTCATCTCACCCTCCGTAGGAGACCATGCCCCGCGATCACATCGACTGGACCCCCGCACCAGGCACCTCGACCGACCAGCCCCGTCAGGTGCGCCGCATCCTCCGGCTCTTCAAGCCCTACCGCGCCAAGCTCGCCGTCGTCGGCCTGCTGGTCGGCGCCTCCTCCCTCGTCACCGTGGCCACCCCGTTCCTGCTGAAGGAAACGCTGGACGTGGCCATCCCCGAGGGCCGCACCGGGCTGCTCACCCTGCTCGCGCTGGGCATGATCCTCAGCGCCGTCCTCACCGGCATCTTCGGCGTCCTGCAGACCCTCATCTCCACGACGGTCGGCCAGCGCGTCATGCACGACCTGCGCACCGCGGTCTACGGCCGCCTCCAGCGCATGTCGCTCGCCTTCTTCACCCGCACCCGCACCGGCGAGGTGCAGTCCCGCATCGCCAACGACATCGGCGGCATGCAGGCCACCGTCACCTCGACCGCGACCTCGCTGGTCTCCAACCTGACCAGCGTCGTCGCCACGATCGTCGCGATGATCGCCCTCGACTGGCGGCTGACCGTCGTCTCGCTGCTGCTGCTCCCGGTGTTCGTGTGGATCAGCCGCCGGGTCGGCAACGAACGCAAGAAGATCACCACCCAGCGCCAGAAGCAGATGGCCGCGATGGCCGCCACCGTCACCGAGTCGCTGTCCGTCAGCGGCATCCTGCTCGGCCGCACCATGGGCCGCTCCGACTCGCTGACCCGGTCCTTCTCCGACGAGTCCGAGAGCCTGGTCGACCTCGAGGTGCGGTCGAACATGGCGGGGCGCTGGCGCATGGCCGTCATCGGGATCGTCATGTCCGCGATGCCCGCCTTCATCTACTGGACCGCGGGCATCGCCCTCCAGGCCGGCGGCCCCGACATCTCGATCGGCACCATCGTCGCCTTCGTCTCGCTCCAGCAGGGCCTGTTCCGCCCGGCCGTGAGCCTCCTGTCGACCGGCGTCCAGATCCAGACCTCGCTCGCGCTCTTCCAGCGCATCTTCGAGTACCTCGACCTGCCCATCGACATCACCGAGCGCGAGGACCCGGTCCACCTCGACCGCGTCAAGGGCGAGGTCCGCCTGGAGAACGTGGAGTTCCGCTATGACGCCGGGGAGGACGAACGGGGCCCCGTCCTCGACGGCATCGACATCGACGTCCCCGCGGGCAGCAGCCTCGCGGTCGTCGGGCCGACCGGCGCCGGCAAGTCCACGCTCGGTTATCTGGTCCCGCGGCTCTACGACGTCACGGGCGGCCGGGTCACCCTGGACGGGGTGGACGTCCGCGACCTCGACTTCGACACCCTCGCGCGGGCCATCGGGGTCGTCTCGCAGGAGACGTACCTCTTCCACGCCTCGGTCGCCGACAACCTGCGCTTCGCCAAGCCGGACGCCACCGACGAGGAGATCGAGCAGGCGGCGCGGGCGGCCCAGATCCACGACCACATCGCCTCGCTGCCGGACGGGTACGACACCGTCGTCGGCGAGCGGGGCCACCGCTTCTCCGGGGGCGAGAAGCAGCGTCTGGCCATCGCGCGGACCATTCTGCGGGACCCGCCCGTCCTCATCCTGGACGAGGCGACCAGCGCGCTGGACACCCGCACCGAACACGCGGTGCAGGAGGCCATCGACGCGCTCTCGGCCAACCGCACCACGCTCACCATCGCCCACCGGCTGTCCACCGTCCGCGACGCCGACCAGATCGTGGTCCTCGACTCGGGCCGGGTCGCCGAGCGCGGTACGCACGAGGAGCTGCTGAAGCTGGAGGGGCGGTACGCCGAGCTCGTGCGCCGGGACGCCCGGCTGGACCCGGTGCGCGAGGACGCGCAACTGGAACCGACCAGCTGAACCGAGACCGACAAACCGAAGATATGCCTGGTTTGTAACGTTATGCGGGTTACCGTGCCCGCATGCACAGGAACACTCCGCCACGGAGCACGATTCGACTGACGCGCCGGGGCCGACTCGTCCTCATCGCGACCGGGGCCGTCGTGGCCGGCACCGCCGTGGCGGTGCCGCTGCTGAGCCTGCAGGGCGAGGGGGAGAAGGAGTCCGCCACCCTGGTGATCCCGGAGGGCTGGCGGGCCGGGCAGGTCTACGACGCCGTCGACAAGGCCCTCGCCCAGCCGCCGGGCACCGCCAAGAAGTCCCTGGCCAAGGCGGACCTCCACCTGCCCGCCGACGCGGAGGGCAATCCGGAGGGCTACCTCTTCCCGGCGACGTATCCGCTGGAGCGCAACGGGAGGAGGGCGACGCCAGAGGCGCTGCTCTCGTTCATGGTCGACACCGCGAACAAGAAGTTCAACGGCGCTCCCATCGCGGCCGGCGCCCAGCGCAACGCGATGAACGTCTACCAGGCGGTCACCATCGCGAGCATCGTCCAGGCCGAGGCGGCGAACAAGGCCGACATGGGAAAGGTGGCCCGGGTCGTCTTCAACCGCCTGGAGCGCGGGATGCCCTTGCAGATGGACTCCACCATCAACTACGCGCTGAACCGCTCCACCCTGCGCACGACCGGCTCCGACCTCCGCATCGACAGCCCCTACAACTCGTACCAGCGCATGGGCCTGCCGCCGACCCCGATCGACAACCCGGGCGAGGACGCGATGCGCGCGGCGATCAACCCCACGCCGGGGGACTGGCTGTACTTCGTCACGGTGAAGCCGGGGGACACCCGGTTCACCAACAGTTTCGAGGAACACCGGCGCAACGTCGCCGAGTTCAACAAGAACCAACGCAACCCGTCCTGAGAAGCCGCGAGTGACGGGCCGTCAGGCAGCGGCGGGCACCGCCGTCAGCAGCCGCCTGATGTCCCGCACGGCCGCACGGCCCGCCCGGTTGGCGCCGATGGTGCTCGCCGACGGACCGTATCCGACGAGATGGACCCGGGGGTCGGCGACCGCACGCGTGCCCTCGACCCGGATCCCGCCACCGGGCTCGCGCAGCTTCAGTGGGGCCAGGTGCTCGATGGCGGGCCGGAACCCGGTCGCCCACAGGATCACATCGGCGTCCACGTGCCGCCCGTCGTTCCAGTCCACGCCCTCGGCCGTGATCCGGTCGAACATGGGCTGCCGGTCGAGGACCCCGTCCGCGATCGCCTGCCGGACCGCGTCGTTCAGCGGCAGTCCGGTCACCGAGACCACGCTCTTCGGCGGCAGTCCCTGCCGTACCCGCTCCTCGACCAGCGCCACGGCCTCGCGTCCGACGTCCTCGGTGAAGGGGCCCTCGCGGAACACCGGCTCGCGCCTGGTCACCCAGGTGGTGGCGGCGGCGTACGGGGCGAGCTCCATGAGGTGCTGGGTGCCGGAGGCGCCCCCGCCCACCACGACCACCCGCAGCCCGGCGAACGCCTCGGGCCCGGGGTACTGGGCGGTGTGCAACTGCCGCCCCCGGAAGGTCTCCTGGCCGGGATAGCGCGGCCAGAACGGCCGGTCCCAGGTGCCGGTCGCGTTGATCAGCGCCCGCGTCGACCAGACACCGTCCGAGGTCTCCACGAGCAGCCTGCCGTCACTGCCCTCGCGCACCGCGCGGACGTCGACGGGGCGCCGGACCCGCAGGTCGAAGGCCCGCTCGTACGCCGTGAAGTACTCGGCGATCACCTGCGACGAGGGCCGCTCCGGATCGGCATCCGTGAGCTCCATCCCCGGCAGCGCGTGCATCCCGTGGACCTTGCCGTAGGTCAGCGACGGCCACCGGAACTGCCAGGCGCCGCCCGCGGCGGGGGCGTGGTCCAGCACCACGAAGTCCCGCTCCGGCTCGAAACCGGTGCGGCGCAGGTGATAGGCGCTGGACAGACCTGCCTGGCCGGCGCCTACGACTACTACCTCGACCTCGCACGTGTTGTTCACCCTTCTACCAACCGCGGTGAGGTCGTGGATCTTCCCGGGGCGGCCTGCGGGAGGCGTGGCTTCTTGGGGATCGGCGCCAGCGCGCTTGGCGGAACGGGCCGTGCATGACGAGTGAATCCGGCGGGAGGGGTGAGGATGGGAGCATGTCAGACGCTTTCACCACCCGAGTCCTGAACGTCGCCTCCGGTTCGTCGGAGCGGATCGTCGACCTCACCGGCGACTGCGAGGCCTTCCTGAGGGAGGCCGCCGCGGGCCGTGACGGCCTCCTCAACGTCTTCGTCCCGCACGCGACGGCAGGCGTGGCGATCATCGAGACGGGCGCCGGCAGCGACGACGACCTCCTGGCCGCCCTGCACACCCTCCTCCCGGCCGACGACCGCTGGCAGCACCGCCACGGCAGCCCCGGCCACGGCCGCGACCACGTCATGCCGGCGATCGTGCCTCCGCACGCCACGCTGCCGGTGGTGAACGGACGGCTGGAGCTGGGTACTTGGCAGTCGGTGTGCCTGGTGGACACCAACAGGGACAACCCGCAGCGCAAGGTGCGTCTCACCTTCCTCGCCGGGTCCTGACCCGCACCGCTCCGGCTGCTCCGTTCAGGTGAGGGCGGTGGCCAGCAGGGCGAAGGCGGCGACGATGACGGCGACGCGGACGTAGTGGAGGCGCTCCCAGCGGTTCAGCTGCTGCTTCCAGTCGGCGGGCCGCGTCTCGGGCGTCCAGGTCTTGTTCCGGTTGTTGATCGGGACGAGCAGCAGAATCGACATGACGACGCTGAGGAGGAGCAGTCCGGCGGCGGTGACGACGAGCCCGGTGCCGTCGTGCTGCCGTCCGGCGACGGCCCAGAGCGCGGCGAGGACCAGCGAGCCGATGTACCAGAACGGCATCACGGCGCCGAGCATGCGGCCGCCGTGGGCGTGGCCGCGTTGGGCGCTGTCCTCGGGAAGCGCGTTGAGGATCGGGTTCATGACGAAGGCGACGGAGAACTCCACCCCCACCATCACGCCCACGACCACGGTGGTGACGACCTCGAGTGCGATGAGCATGGTCCTGCCCCCTACTGACTCCGACATCTGAGATCTAGCGTTGCTAGCGAATAAGGCGACACTAGTACTGCTGACGCTCGATTGTCTAGCAGTGCTAGAATCCAGGCATGTCGGTACAGGATCGCAAGCAGCGCGAACGGGCGGAGCGCGAGCGCCTCATCGTGGCGACGGCCCGGGAACTCGCCGAGCAGCAGGGCTGGGACGCGGTCACCACCCGCCGGCTCGCCGAGCGCATCGAGTACAGCCAGCCCGTCCTCTACAGCCACTTCCGCGGCAAGCGGGAGATCATCGGCGCCGTCGCCCTGGAGGGCGCTTCGGAGCTGGCCGCGGCGGTGCGGGCCGCGGCCGCCGCCGCGGACGGCCCGCGCGCGCGGATCCTCGCCCTCGCGCGCGCCTACCTCGACTTCGCGGACCGCAAGCCGGCGGTCTACGACGCGATCTTCCAGCTCGACGGCGGTCTGGCGTTCGCCCGGGAGGACACCCCGCCCCAGCTCAAGGACGCTTTCGCCGCTCTGCTGGAGAGCCTGGGCGAGGCCGCCGGCGACGGCGTCCACCCGGGAGTGTTCACCGAGCTGTTCTGGGCGTCCCTGCACGGCCTGGCCACCCTGTCCCGAGCAGGCCGCCTGCCACCGGAGTACACCGAGCAGAGGCTGGACCTGCTGGTGGACCGGCTCGCCGTGCTCTGACGGCACCCTCCCGGCGCGCGGCCCGCCCTCGTGGGGCAGAACCGGACTCTCGATCCGGCATGGTGTTCCGCACCATCACCGGTGGGCTGATGGTGGTTCACCACCCCATGTTCCGGGGCGGGGTGGGGCCCTAGTGTCCCGCGCATCCTCGTATGCGTCCTCTCGGAGGCACACTGATGCGTCGCTCCTCCAGCTCTCCCGCACGCCCACGGCGTCCCCGGCGCCACCGCGTTCCGATCGTCGTCGGCGTGGCCGCGCTCGTGCTCACCCCCCTTCCGGCCACCGCCGCGACGGAGGGGCCCGGCGGTCACTGCGCGCACCGGGCGCAGCTCCGCGTTCCGGGGGCCGAACACCAGCAGACGGCGTGTCTGGCCGAGTTGACCACGGCCGGCACCGTCGCTTCAGGGCACACCGACCCGGCCGACTGGGCCGGACTGACGGCGAAGGACCTGACCGTCCCCAGCGGAGTGCCCGGCATCCAGATCGACGGCTACTTCCCCGACACCTCCACCACCAACACCAACCACGGCTGGAGACACGACTCCCAGTTCGTGATCCGCCTGCCCGACCGGTGGAACGGCGGCCTGGTGGTCGCCGGCACCCCCGGAAACCGCGAGCAGTACGCCAACGACCGCGCCATCGCCGACTCCGTGCTCTCCCGCGGCTATGCCTACGCGGCCACCGACAAGGGCAATACCGGCCTGACCTTCCACCGCGACGGGAGATCGCCCGGTGACGCCGTCGCCGAGTGGAACGACCGGCTCACCCAGCTCACCCGGGCCGCCCGGGTCACGGTCGCCCGGCGCTACCACCGCCCCCCGTCACGCACCCTGGTGACCGGCATGTCCAACGGCGGATACCTGGTGCGCTGGCAACTGGAGAACCACCCCGAGCTCTACGACGGCGGAGTCGACTGGGAGGGCACCCTGTGGCGCTCCGACGGACCCACCCTGCTGGACTTCCTGCCCCGGGCGCTGCGCCACTACCCGGTGTACGCCGCCGGCGGCCCGGGCGCCCGGCAGGCGCAGGAGGCCCTGCACGCCGCCGGTTTCCCGGCCGGGTCGGAGTTCCTGTGGCCGTATCACCACCAGGTCTACTGGGACCTGACCCAGCGCATCTACCGGGAGGAACTCGACCCCGGCTTCGACGGGGCGACGGAGGCCGGGACGCCGTACTGCACGACGGGCACCCCGGCCTGCGACGCCGACTACGACTACGCCACCCGGCCGGAGGAGGTCCGGCAGGCCGTCGCGAGGATCGGCCTGACCGGACGGATCGGCAAACCGCTGATCACCTTGCACGGCACCCTGGACGTCCTGCTGCCCATCAGTCAGGACTCCGACGTCTACGCTCGTATGGTGCGCGACGCCGGACGCGGCGGGCTGCACCGCTACTACCGGGTGGAGGCAGGGACCCACGCCGACGCCCTGGCCGACCTGTTCCCTGACCGGCTGCGCCCCCTCGCACCCTGCTACCGCACGGCGTTCACGGCACTCGAACGCTGGCTCGGCTCGGGCCGGCGGCCACCCGCCTCCGGGACCGTGGCCCTGCCCGCGCGGGCGGAGGCCGTGGCGTCGGCGAACGACTGCTCCCTGGACGGGCGACGGAAGGGGCCCGCAGCGACCCGTCAGTAGACGGACAGGCCGTAGGCGTTCAGCACTTCCTGGATCGGCTGGTAGTAGGTGGTGCCTCCCGTGGAGCAGTTTCCGGAACCGCCGGAGAGGATGCCGATGACCTTGTCGCCGGCGTAGAGCGGTCCGCCGCTGTCGCCCGGCTCGGCGCAGATGTTGGTCCGGATCAGTCCGGAAACGCTGCTGCCGTCCCCGTAGTTGACGGTTGCGTTCAGCGCGGTGACCACACCGCAGCGCACTCCCGTGGTCGCTCCCCGTCGGCAGACGCTCTGTCCGACGAAGGCGGAGGCGGTGCCGGTGACGTCCACGGTCCCGATGGTGCCGGGGTGCGGTACGTCCGGGTTGGCGTACCGCACCACTCCGAAGTCGTTGCCGGGGAAGCTGGTGCCGGTGGTGGGGCCGATCTGCGTGGTCAGGGCGGAGCTGGTGTACCAGGTGGGCAGGCCGTCGGTGCAGTGGCCGGCCGTGAGGAAGTAGTACGTGGTGCCGCCGCGCACGTTGACCCCGGCAGAACAGCGCCGGCCGGAGGCGTGGACGCCGTCGCCACCGGACACGAAGGTGCGCAGCCGGCCGTCGAGCCGTTCGACGGTCGCGGCGCCCGGGAAACGCCCGGTGGCCCGGCGGATCGTGGACAGGTCCGCTTCCGCGACCGTGGAGTCCGCCAGGACCCGCAGCTGTCCGGTGCGCTCGTCGACCGCCCAGGTCGTCCCGGCGATTCCCAGGGACCCGAGGGCCGAGGCCGCGCCGGACAGCGAGGCGGTGGAGGGTGCGGAGCCGACCGCGGGTGCCGCGGCCGCGCCGGTTCCGCAGACGGCGAGCGCGCTCCCCGCCAGCAGGCCCGCCAGCGAGGCGATCAGTCGTGGACGTCTGGTGCCGCTACGGCGTGCTCTGATCACGAAGCCCCCCCCGGGAGCGCTGAGTGCCGACGCTCCAGTCTGCCCGGCCGCGCCCGGCACGGGTAGACGGCCCTCGGCCTGTGCCGGGTTCAGCTCTCACCCGGCTGAGGGAGGCCGGCCTGGCCGCGTTCGAGGAGCGTGACACCTCGTGCTGCTACGCCCTCCAGGACAAGGAGCCCTGGGAGGTGTACGTGGTCAAGGCCGACGCCGACACCCCGGACAAGGCCGCCGCAGGGTGCGCCTGCGGAGACTGACCGGCTGCCGCGGGCGCGGGCGCGCCCGCGCCCGGGACAGCGGCGAGGCCGTCCCGGGCGAAGCCGCGCCCGTCAGGGGTCACGGGGTGGTCAGATAGGCCCTTTCGATCGTCTGGGTCAGGGTGTTGCCCGACCGGTCGGTGAGTTCCGCGCGCAGGGAGACCGAACCCGCCGTCGCCGGGTGCTTCAGCGACAGGTGCGTGCCGCCGACGGCCTTGGCCGGCTGCCAGGTCCGTCCCTCGTCGTACGACACCTGGAAGGCGAGCTTCGCCGGGCGCTGTCCCGCGGCCGCTCCCTCGACGGTGAACGGCACCTCGAACCGCCTGCCCGCCTTCGCCGTGCTGTCCAGGGCCAGCTCGGGGCTGAAGCGGACCGTCGACAGCGGCACCGGGGCGAACTCGCCCCCGGCGGTCTTCGCCGAGCGGAAGGTCCACTCGGCATGGACGCGGGTGCTGACCGGGTACACGGCAGGGTCACGGGAGTTGTCGAGCGTCAGCCTGTACGCGGTGTCCTCGGCGGGCACGGTGTACTCCGTCGGTTCGACGGTCGGCGGGATGCCGTAGTCGTCGGCGATCTCCTTGCCGTCCGCCTCCAGCCTGGCCGTCATCGAGGTCGGCTTGCTGAGGCCCCAGTGCCCGGAGCCGTCGCCGAACAGCGGCAGGAAGACCCTGAGGGTGTTCCCGTCGCGGCCGACACCGGGGAAGCCCCTGCCCGGTCCGAGGTCGTCGGGGCCGTTCAGGACCGGTCCGAAGACACCGACCCCGAACCGCTCGGCGTAGGTGCGGCCGGCCTTCCATGCCTTCGGCATGCGCATCAGGAAGCCCTCGAAGACCGCGTCCTGGCCCTGGTCGAAGCGCTGCCAGGTGCGCACCGACCACTTCACGCCGTTGTCGAGGATGTACTCGGTGCTCCGGTACGGAAGGTCGCCGCGCATGTCGGTGTAGCCGGGCACCAGGCGGCCGTCGGGCAGGTGCGGGGTCACCTCGGACTGGGCGCGCCGGCCGTCGACCGACTCGCCCACCTCAAGGTTCACCTTCGCCAGCTGCCTGCGCGCGACGGTCACGGTGAAGCCGTCCAGGCTGCCCTGCCGGTACCAGGCCAGGTGATAGTTGACCGGCCTGCCGTCCCTGGCCTTGCCGGCCCAGCCGCCGGAGAACAGGGACGTCAGCCCCGTCACCGAGTCGTCCGGGCCGAGCCGCCCGAAGCGGGAGCCCTCGAAGGTGGGCATCAGGAACTCGAGATGGGCGTCGTCGCGGCCCTCGCCCCGCCCGTACTCGACCATGACCGCCGCGTCGTTGTTCACGGCCGCCGGGTCCGGCACGGTGATGTCCACCGGCTTCGCCTGCCGGGCGTCGACCTCGACGGTCGTGTCCTTGTCCAGGGTCAGCCTGGGCTGGACCAGCACGGCATGCCGGTCGGAGGCGGCCGACGGGTGGATCACCCCGGTCAGGAGGTAGTCCGCCTTGGGCAGCCGTACCGTCAGTTCGCCGTCCTGCTCGTCGGCGTAGTCGGCGTAGAAGGAGCCGGCCAGGCTCGCGACGGAGGTCACGGCGTCACCGGTCGCCCTGCCGTCCTCGTCGGTGTGCTTGAGCGTCAGGTCGTACGACTCCACCTCGCGGTCCACCCCCACGGCGGACCGCACCCGCACCTTGCCGTCGCCGGAGGTGGCCGTGACCGAGCCGCCGAAGCTGCCGTCCACGGTGCCCACGCGGGTGTCAGCGGTGACCTCGGCGCTCGCCTCGCCGCCCGCCGGGACGGTGATCCGCTGCGGGGAGACGGTGAACATGCCCTCGGCGGCGGGTTTCCGGTCCACCCCGTAGGCCTCGACCGACAGGTCGAGCGTGACCGGCTCGGAGCCGAGGTTGCGGTAGGTGAGCTTCTTGGCCTGCGCCTGGTCGTCGGCGTGCGGCCACTGCTGGACCCCGAAGTCGAGCGGGCCCTGCTCGGTGACGACGCTCTCGTCCAGCGCCCGGACCAGGTCGACCCGTCCGGTGCCCTGCTGATACGCGCTGTACGTGCCCGGCTTCGCGGAACCGGTCAGCACCGCCTTGAGACGCTCACCGCTCCAGTCGGGGTGCTGCTGGGCGAGGATCGCCGCGGCGCCCGCCACATGCGGGGTGGCCATGGAGGTGCCCTCGATGGTGAGGTACCCGGGGACGTCGGAGGGGTACCACTCCGTCAGGACGCTGCCGGCGGCGGCCGCGGCCGTGATGTCGACGCCCGGCGCGGTCAGGTCGGGCTTGACCCCGCCGTCGCCGACCCGCGGGCCCCGGCTGGAGAACTCGGCGAGGCCGTCGGACTTGTCGACCGCGCCCACGGTGAGCGCGGACGCGGCGCTGCCGGGGGAGCCGACCGTCCGCTCACCGGGGCCGTCGTTGCCGGCCGCGATGACGAAGAGGGTGCCGGACTCGGCGGAGAGCCGGTCGACGGCCTCCTCCATCGGGTCGACGCCGGGGGAGTCGGGGCCGCCGAGGCTGAGGTTGACCACGTCCGCGCCCTGGGCCACCGCCCACTCCATGCCGGCGATGATCCCGGAGTCGGAGCCGCCGCCCTGGTCGTCGAGGACCTTGCCGTTCAGGAGCCGCGCGCCCGGCGCGACGCCCTTGTACTTCCCGTCCGACCTGGCGCCGCTGCCGGCCACGGTGGACGCCACATGGGTGCCGTGCCCGAACCTGTCCGTGGTGGTGCCGGTGCCGCTGAAGTCCTGCTCGGCGACCACCTTGCCCGCGAGGTCGGGGTGGCCGGTGTCGATGCCGGTGTCCAGGACGGCGACCTTGGTGCCGGTGCCGTCGAATCCCGCGGCCCAGGCGGTCGGTGCGCCGATCTGCGGGACGCTCCGGTCGAGGGACGCCCGGCGCTTTCCGTCGAGCCACAGCCTCTCCACACCGGCCCCGGCGGCGAACTGGGCCGTCCCGGCCCCGGAGTTGTCCGTGACGGCCTTCCAGAACCCGGCGCCGCGCTTCTTCGCGGAGCGCATCGCCCGGCCGTTGACCACGGGCAGCGGGCGCCCCATCCGCGCCCCTGCCCCGGTGAACGGGCTCGTCGAAGGGGCCTTGCTGCCGCGGAACGTCACGATCAGCGGGAGGTCGGAGCGGCCCGCGTCGTCGTAGCCGTCCTCGACGAGCTGGGTGACGTCGAACAGCCGCGGGTCCAGTCTGCCCTGCGCCAGCAGCAGTTCGGCGTCACCGGGGACGACCCGGGTGTGCCCGGCGACGACCCGGACCGAGAACGGCATGTTCTCGCGGCCCTCGGCACGCTCCACCGCGGAGACCTGGCCGGTGCCGTCCACCAGGACCCGGTCGCCGGTGACCAGCGTGACGGTCCGCACCGCCGAGGCCGTACGGGCGCTCCTGGCGGAGACCGCGTCGTCGGCTGCGCCCGCGCCGGCCGGAAGCCCGGCGAGGACCAGGGCCGCGGAAGCCACTCCCGCGGCCATGGCCGCGTGTCTGTGGCGTACGCGTAACTCCATCTGCACTCCTGACAGTCGGGGGATCAAAGCGTCACGGGACCGAGGGGCCCGTGACGGGACGGCCGTCGCTGTCGTACGGCCAGACATTGGGGACGCAGCCGAGCAGGCCCTTGATCTGCTGCATCATCGCCGGGGCCGGCTGCCCCTCGCCGGGGCAGGTGACATGGCCGTGGCCGAGGAAGTGGCCCACCTCGTGGTTGACGATCAGCGAGCGGTACCCGACGACGTCCTCGCGGTAGAACTCGGTGGCCAGGACCCAGCGCCTGAGGTTGACCATCACGTCGCCGTGCACGCTGCAATTGACCTTGCCGCCGGTGTCCAGGCCGCCCTCGGCGCAGATCCGGTCGACGGTCGCCGGGGTGGCGAGGCGGACCCGGAAGTCGGTGGGCCCCTCGGACACCCGCTGGAACGCCGAGTGGCCGTCGGCCGTCCAGCCGCGCGGGTCGGCGAGGGTCCGCTCCACCTGCGCGGCGACCTCACGCGGGGAGATCGTGATGCCGTTCTCCACCTCAACCCGGTAGCGCAACGGAGTGCCCTTGCCCACCCGTCCGCTGCCGCCGGGAGCGGTGACGAAGGTCCCCGGACCGCTCTGCGGGAGGGGAGTCGTGGAGGGGCCGGGAGGCTGGCTGGACTCCTCCGGTTCCGGTGCACCGGTGCTTGTGTGCGGCTCCGGGCTCTCAACGGGCGGGGGAGCAGCGGACGTTCGTCCCGTGTCGGACGGCAGCCACGCCACCACCGCGCCGCCGACGGCCGTGAAGACCGCCAACGCGGCCAGACCGCCCCACAGTTGTCGCTGCACGCTCCGCTCGGAGTGCTTACGGCGACGACGGCCGGTCAGGTTTCGTTTGTGCGCTGTCACGGTGGTTCACGATGTGATCGCCATGTGATCGGACCTGGCCCGGAAGGTAACGAACCGATAACCCTCCTCGTGGTCATGGGCATGTGGATACTGTGCGCATGCCACGTGTACTGCTGATCGAGGACGACCCCGCCGTGCGGGAGGGCGTCGCCCTGGCCCTGCGTCGCCAGAACCACGACGTCTCCGCCACCGCGACCGGCGAAGAGGGGATGGACCGGCTGCGGGCCTTCCGGCCCGACATCGTCGTCCTCGACCTGATGCTGCCCGGCATGACCGGCCTGGAGGTGTGCCGGAACATCCGGGCCGTCGACCAGACCCTGCCGATCATCATGGCGACGGCACGGGGTGACGAAGTGGACATCGTTGTCGGCCTGGAGGCGGGCGCCGACGACTACGTCGTCAAACCCGTGCTGGCCCGTGTGCTCGACGCCCGCATACGCGCCGTCCTGCGCCGGGCGGCGGGGAGCGCGCCCGGCACCGAGGGCCTGCCGAAGATCGACACCTACGGCGAACTCGCCGTCGACCGGGCCGGACTGACCGTGGCGCTCAACGGCGAGCCGATCGCCCTGGCCCCCTCCGAACTGCGCCTCCTGCTCACCCTCTCCGCCTCACCGGGCCAGGTGTTCAGCCGCCAGCAACTCCTCGAAGCGGTCTGGGAACACGACTACCACGGCGACGCCCGGCTGGTGGACGCCTGCGTCAAGCGACTGCGCACCAAGATGTCCGAGCCGCCCCGCGCACCCCGCTACATCCACACCGTGCGCGGTTTCGGCTACCGCTTCGCGGCGCCGTGAGGAAGCGCCGGCTGCGGGGCCTGCGGGCCCGCCTGGTGGTGGCCTTCGGGCTCGTCGCCGCCGTCGCGGCCGTCACGACCGGGGCCCTGACCTTCCGGGAGGCACGCACCGGAGTGCTCCAGCAGAGCCAGGACGCCACCATCAGACAACTGCGGGCCCAGCTCAACCAGCACGCCGCCGAACTCGCCGTGCCCCCCGACGAGTCGGCGCTGCGGGAGTTCGCGCACGACGTGGCGGCCACCGAGTCGCAGGGCAGCTGGCGGGTACTGGTGACCTACGGGGACCGCAGCGGCTCCTCCGCCCCGGGCGACCCCTTCGCCGAGGTGACCCCCGCCCTGCGGGACGCCGTCGGCTCCAGCCGGGCCACCGTCTTCCAGCGGGTGCGCGGCGAGGGACGCACCTCCCTCGTCGTCGGCATGTCGATCCTCTTCGGCGGCCGGGACACCGTGGCCACCACCACCGGGATCCGGGTGTTCCTCGTCGTTCCGCAGACCACGGAACAGGCCTACGTCGACGCCCTGGTCACCGCCGCCGAACGGGCCATGGTGGCCGCCCTCGCCCTCGCCGTCGTCCTCGCGCTGCTCGCCGCCCGCGGAGTCCTGGTGCCGGTGCGCAAGCTGCGGCTCGCCACCCGCCAGATCGCCGAGGGGCGCCTTGACACCCGGCTCGCGGTCAACGGCTCGGACGAACTCGCGGACCTGTCGCACACGTTCAACGAGACGGCCGCCGCGCTGGAGGCGTCGGTCGCCGAGCTGCGCGAGATGGAGTCCCGGGCCCGGCGCTTCGCCGCCGACGTCTCGCACGAACTGCGCACCCCGCTCGCCGCCATGTCCGCGGTCACCGACGTCCTCGACGAGGACGCCGCACGGCTGGACCCGGACACGGCCACCGCGGTCCGGCTCATCAGCGCGGAGACCGTCAAACTGGCCCGGCTCGTCGACGACTTGATGGAGATCTCCCGCTTCGACGCGGGCGCGGCGGTGCTGCACCTGGACGAGATCGACCTCGCCGAGTCGATCCGCCGCACCCTCGCCTCCCGCGGCTGGACGGACACGGTGGCGACCGAACTTCCGCCACCGGACGCGGTGCGCGCACGCGTGGATCCGCGCCGCCTCGACGTGGTCGTCGCCAACCTGGTCGGCAACGCGCTCAAGCACGGCGCCCGTCCGGTACGGGTGCGGCTGGGCGCCGCCGACGCGGTGGCCGTCATCGAGGTACGGGACAGCGGCCCCGGCATCCGCTCCGACGTCCTGCCCCATGTCTTCGAGCGGTTCTACAAGTCCGACACCGCCCGCATCCGCTCCGAGGGCAGCGGCCTGGGCCTCGCCATCACCGCCGAGAACGTCCGTGTCCACGGCGGCACCGTGCGCGCGGCCAACCACCCGGCGGGCGGCGCCGTCTTCACCGTCGAACTTCCGCTGCGGCGGGACGAGTCGCCCGAGGAGAACCCGTCATGAAGCCCCCGCGCCGCGCCCCGCTGCTGGCGCTGCTCGCCCTCACCTCCTGCGGGATCCCCGCGACCGGGGTGGTGCAGGCCGGCGGCCCCGCGAGCGGGACGCTCCCGCTGACGCAGGTCTACTTCGTCGAGAACGGCTCCCTCGTCGCGGTGTCCCGCATCACCGAGGAGCCGGGTGAACCCGAGGCGGCGCTGCGGCTGCTGATGGCGGGTCCGCTGGCGGGGGAGGGGCGACTGGAGGGTCTCGCGACGGAGGTGCCGGGCCTGCCGACCTCGGCGGCCCTCCCGACGGCCACCGCCGGCGCGCCCGGCGAGCCCTCCTCGGACGCCCCGACCGTGACGGCCGAGGGGGACCGGATGACGATCCGGCTCCCGCCCGGCCTGGACACGTTGTCCGACATCGGTGTGCGCCAGGTCGTCTGCACGGCCGCCGCCGCGTACCGCCTCACCCGCCCGTCGGTCCGGGCGGTCACCGCGGAGGTGACCGACGGAGCCGGACGACGGGTGAGGGGGTCGGACGCGGGCTGCCCCGGTCGGTGAGGATTCCGCCCGCGTCCGCAGGAGCTCCCGGCGCGGCCGTGTCCGCCTGCCGGAGCTGCGTCAGAAGCTGGTTCTGGCCGGCCAGGAGCTCCGTGAGAATGCGGCGGGCCGCGCGCAGGAGTTCGGCGACGTCACCGCCGGCGAGGGCGTAACTCACCGTGGAGCCCTCGCGGATGGAGACGACGATCCCGGAGCGCCGCAGCACGGCCAGCTGCTGCGAGAGGCTGGAGGGCTCGATGTCGATGTCGGCGAGCAGGTCGCGCACCGGCACGGGCCCGTGCTGGAGCAGCTCCAGGACACGGATGCGCACGGGGTGGCCGAGCATGCGGAAGAAGTCCGCCTTGGCCTGGTAGAGGGGGACGTGCACGGTCGCTCGCTCCCTGCCGGACGGTACGGGGTCGTCAGTGCCGATCCTGCTGGTCGGGGACGCCGGGCGCCACGGATTGGAATCATGTGGATGTGGCGACTTGAAGAAGTCTTCACATCGTGGGCGCACGGCGTCCCGACCGGAAGCCGGGCTAGACCTCCAGGTTCTCCTCCACGCGCTTGAGTTGGTGCCGGGCCATCGCCAGGTTCGAGCGGCCCTTGTCGAGGACCAGGTACAGGAACAGCCCGTTGCCGTTGCGGCCGGTCACCAGGCGGATGAGGTGGTACTGGTTCTCGAGCGTGATCAGGATGTCCTCGATGTTGCTCTTGAGCCCCAGCTGCTCCATGGTGCGGACCTTGGCCCGGATGACGTCGGTGTTGCCCGCCGCGGCAACCGTCGTGTCCAGGTCCTTTCCGCCGCCCAGGGTGCCCAGCGCCATCCCGCTGGTGTAGTCGACCACCGCGGCCGCCAGCGCCCCTTCCGTTCCGGCCATCATCTCCTTCAGCGACACTTCCACACTCGCCACGGTGCCTCCCAGAGTTCCTGTGGATCGCGGCGGGCCCGTGGTCGGGTCCGTCCGCCGGACGCCTGGAACGTATGCGCGGGGCGGGGGCCGGACGCGGGGGTCTTCGGGACTGCCTCCCGTTGACCGAACGCCATACCGAAGAGACCGTCCGCCGGACCACAACTGGCCTTCGGGAGGCCGAAGATGACGCGGGGAGCGGACCCGCGGGCTCCGGTCGGGCGCCTCGGTGCGGGCCCGCCGGGCTCAGTGGGTGCGGGCCGCCAGCAGGGTCACGTCGTCCTCCGACTTCGCCGGGGCCAGCCCGTCGACGACGGTGGTGAGGATGTCCGGGAGGGCGTGTCCGGAGGTGACGGGGAGGCCGGCGAGGGCGGCGAGCCCCGTGTCGATGTCCTCGCCGCGCCGCTCCACGAGCCCGTCGGTGTAGGCCAGCAGCAGGGTGCCCGGCGGCATCGCGCAGTGCCGGCTCTCGTGGCCGCCGGAACCCGTGCCCAGGGGAGGTCCGACGGGCAGGTCGGCGAGTTCGGGGGCGGCCCCCGGTCTCACCAGGAGGGGCGGGACATGGCCGGCCGTCGCCAGCACGACCTCCTCGGCGGCGGGATCCAGGAGGGCCAGCACACAGGTGGCGACGCGGTCCAGGTCGAGCGCGTGGGCGGTGCGGTCCGCCTCGGTGAGCAGCCGGTCGGGGGCGAGCCCCTGAAGCGCCAGCGCGCGCAGCAGTGAGCGGTACTCGCTCATGGCGGCGGCGGCCCGCACCCCGTGCCCCATCACGTCCCCGACCACCAGCAGGGTGCGTCCGGAGGGCAGTGCCACCGCGTCGAACCAGTCGCCGCCCACCTCCGCACCCCGCCCGGCGGGCAGATAACGGCTGGCGATCTCCACGCCCGGCCCCGGTGTGTGCGGGGTGGCCAGGAAGGCGCGCTGCATCTCCAGCGCGGTCTCGTGCTCATGGGTGTAGCGCAGGGCGTGCCCGATGCCCGTCGCGGCCCGTGCGGTCAGCAGTTCCAGAAGCTCGACGTCGTCCGGCGCGAACTCGGGGGAGCGCGCCCTGCGGCCGAGCATGACCGCCCCGACGGGTTCGCCGCCGACCATGAGGGGCAGGTAGGCCACGGAGTGCAGGTGCAGGGCGCGGTAGCGCTCCAGCCGCTGCCGCGTCGGGGCGAACCGGCGCACGGTGTCGTCGTCGGGCCGGTTGAGCACCACGGGCCGGTGCCCGGTCAGCACCTGGGACATCGACGAGCCGGCCTGGTGGAAGATCACCTCGCCGCTCCGGGTCACGGGGCTGAGCGGGTCGGGCGTGCCGGGAGCGGCGGTCACCGCCATGCGCCGCAGCCGCACCGGGACGGGGGTGGCCGGCGCCCGGCGGGTGCCCTCGGGGTCGAGCACGTCCACGGCCGCGTAGTCGGCGAAGCGCGGCACCAGCAGGTCGGTCAGGGCCTGGCAGGCCTCGGCCGCGTCGAGGGTGCCGCCGACCCGGGTGGCGGTCTCCTCCAGCAGTTCCAGCCGCTCCTGGGCCCGCCGCAGCGACTCGCGCTGCCGGATGCCCTCGGTGACCTCCATGACGACGGCGGCGACCCCGAGGATCACGCCGTCCTCCGCCTCCAGCCGGTGGAAGGCGCCCAGCCACCAGCGGGGCACGTCCACCGTGTGATCGGGCACCCGGCCGTCGAACACGACGGTCTGCGGCCGTCCGGTGCTCAGCACCTCACGGGCCACCTCCGCCGAGGGCCCGGAGCCGGGGACCACCTCCGGCATGGGACGGCCGAGGTGTTCCTCCACGGGCAGTCCGTTGACCTCGGCCAGAGTGTCGTTGAGGTACAGGTAGCGCAGGTCCGCGTCCAGGACGGCGACGGCCGCCGGTGTCCCGTCCAGGAACCGGCGGGCCGTCCACAGTTCGTCGAGCACCTCCCCCGTCCCCGCCGCCCGGGCCGCCTCCGACAGCTCCCGCAGCGTCCGCGAGGACAGGAAGGGGGCGGAGCGAGCGGACAGACGGGGGTGGCTCATCTGGTGTGATTCCTCGAGGATCCGGAGTCCGATTCGTCATACTTATGGCGTATTGGACCATATTCCGGCGTGTCGAGGCTATGAGCTGCGTCTCATCCGCCGCTCACCAGCTTCTCGAAGAAGAACTCGTGCTTGAGGAACGACGTCTCGTGCTCCGTCCCCGGATACGGCGGCACGAGCTGCGCGGCCTGGAACAGCCGCCAGCCGTCCTCCAGCGCGGCGACGCCCGTCCCGTACGGCGGCTCGTCGCTGTCCCCGGTCGTGGGGCGGGTGGTGCCGGTGCCGTCGTAACGGGCCCAGCCGACGACCCGCGAGTCGAGCGCGGAGGTGTCCAGGTACAGGACGAGAACCTGCTGGCGCACGGTGGTGGTGCTGGTGGACATGGTCACGCCTGGCTCCTCGGTGCGGCGGGCCGGTTGGCGATACGGGTGGCCCAGTACTCGATGTCGAACGCGGGATCTCCGGACAGGGCGCGCCACAGCCTGATCCGGTTGAGGATCTCCAGCCGGCCGGTGGCCTGCTCGTACCAGGGGAAGCCGCGCTCCAGTTCCTTCCGGACGGCGGGCGCGTCCAGGTCCGCGGTGTCCCACAGCCGTACCTGCGGCACGGTCGGGTTGAAGCGGATCTTGTACATGTGGCGGACGGTGTCGCTGTCGTTGCGCCGCCCGCCGTGCCAGATCCCGTGGTGCAGCAGGACCACCGTCCCGGCCGGGCAGGTCAGCCGGGTCTGGCCGCGCAGGTTCTGGTAGCGGCCGGTGTCGGACTCGTTGGTGCGGCGCAGGTGGCTGCCGGGCACGATGAGCGTGCCGCCCATCTCGGCCGTGACCTCCTGCGGGTAGTACATGAGCTGGACGTCGAACGCGTCGGTCCGCAGATCGATGACGGCGTCGGCGTGCAGCGGCTGTGCGCTGCCCTCGCGAGGCTCACGGGTGTGCACGAAGTGGTGGTCGACGGTCGGATCCGGGCCCACCAGGCTTTCGAGCGCTCCCGCGACGGCGGGCAGTTCGACGAGCCGGCGGGCGAAGGAGCCCTCGGGGAACGCCTTCGGGACGGGAGTGCCGTACGGCACGGAGGGCAGACCGGCGGCGAAGACCCCGAACGCCTCCTCGTTCATCTCCCGGGGCACGATGCCGTCCAGGCGCAGGAAGCCGTGGGCCACGAACCGCGCCACCTCGACGGAGTTCAGCAGCTGTCGTGTGGTTGACATACGGCAACCGTAGGAACCACCGTCACCGCTGTCGTGGGATGAAATCGACGACCACTGGTAATTTTCCGCCATGACCCGCCACGTCGACCTCGCCCTCGACCTGCCGCCCCACGTGGAGAACGCGGGCATCGGCGTCCACGGCTCCGCGGGCCCGCACGACGTGTTCCGGCTCCCGCGCCTGTGGCAGCTCCATCTCTACGGCTACTCGGGCACCCTGGAGCTCGGCGGTTCCCGGCACCCGATCCGCCCCGGACACGTGAGCCTCGTCCCGCCCGACACCGAGGTGCACTTCCACTACGACGCCACCCGCTGCGAGCACCTGTACGCCCACTTCCGGCTGCCGGGCGACGGCGAGCGGCGCCGGGTCCCGGTGATGCAGGACGCCGGCGCGGAGGCGGCGGTGCTGACCGGGCTGCTGCGGCAGACGGTCACGGCGGGCACGCAGTCCCCGGTCCGGGCCGCCGCCGAACTGTGGACGGTGCTGTGGCGCACGACCGGCCTGGCCGGCGCCGGCGAGGACCGGGCCCGGCACCCCGCGCTGCGGGCGGCGATCGCCCACATCGAGGAGCATCTGGCCGGCCCCCTCACCGTGCCCGGCATCGCCCGTGCCGCCGGGGTCTCGCACACCCATCTGACCCGGCTGTTCCGCGAGGCCACCGGCCACACCGTCGTCGCCCACATCCGGCGCCGCCGCATGGAACGCGCCCGGCACCTGCTCATCGCCTCGACGCTGGCCATCCCGGCGATCGCGGCGACCGTCGGCATCCCCGACCTCCAGGCCTTCAACAAGACCTGCCGCAGGGAGCTGGGGGCCTCCCCGCGGGCCGTACGGGAACGGCACGGGTAGCGCGCGGGTCTCACACCGGTGCCGGAACCGTGCGCGGGGCGCCCCGGCGCCGGGTCCGGCCCCTGCCGACCGCGGCGCAGCCGGCGTAGAGGGCGAACGAGATCGTCGTGACGTACGGGCTGATCGGGACGCTGCTGCCGAGGGCCAGCAGGATGCCGCCCTCGATCGACGCCAGGGCGAAGACCACGCTGAGCAGCGGCAGCAGGACCGGTGAGGCGGTGACGCGGGCGGCTGCCGCGGCCGGGGTGATCAGCAGGGAGAGCACCAGCAGGGCGCCCACGACCTGCACGGACAGGGCGACCGCGAGGCCGAGCACGATCATGAAGGCGAAGGACAGCCCACGCACCGGCACCCCGCGGGCCTCGGCCACGTCGGGGTCGGCGCTGGCGAACGCGAGCGGTCGCCACATCACCGCGAGGGCGGTCAGGACCACGGCCGAGGTCACCAGCAGCCAGGTCGTCTGCGGAGTGTCCACGGCGACGATCTGTCCGGTGAGCAGACCGAACTTGTTCGCCGCCCGCCCCTTGTACAGGGCGAGGAAGAGCACCCCCAGGCCCAGTCCGAACGGCATCAGGATGCCGATCACGGCATTGCGGTCCCGCGCCCGCGTGCCGAGCACCCCGATCGCGCCGGCCGCCAGGAGCGAGCCGGTGATCGAGCCCGCCACGATGTTCGTGCCAAGGAGCAGCGCCCCGGAGGCTCCCGCGAAGGACAGCTCACTGATGCCGTGCACCGCGAACGGCAGGTCGCGCATCGCGACGAAGACCCCGGCGAGGCCGCCGACCAGACCCAGGGCCGCTCCCGCGACGAGCGAGTTGCGGACCAGGACGAGGAGTTCACCGTAGTTCTCGAAGTCGAACATCTGGTGCCAGACGCTCATGAGCGGACCTCCTCGGGCAGGTGGTGCGCGGGTTCGTCGTGGGCGCCGACCACCACGACCCGGCCATGCACCCGGAGGACGTCGACGCGCGTGCCGTACAGCCGGGACAGGGACGTCGAGGTGAGGACCTCGTCGGGGGTGCCGATCCGATGGCCGCCCGGCGCCAGGTACAGCACCCGGTCCACCAGGCCGAGCACCGGGTTGATCTCGTGGGTCACGAACACCACCGCCGTGCCGTGGGAGCGACGCCGGGCGTCCACCAACTCGGTGACCGCGCGTTGGTGGTGCAGGTCGAGGGAGAGCAGGGGCTCGTCGCACAGCAGGACGCGGGGGTCGGTGGCCAGCGCCTGGCCGACCCGCACGCGTTGGCGCTCGCCGCCCGAGAGCAGACCGACGGGCACGTCGGCGTACGCCGAGGCGCCCACGGAGGCGAGGATCTCGTCGACGCGCCTGCGTACAGCGGCCGTTCGCAGCCGGGGCCCGAAGCGGTGGCCGTCGATGCCGAACCGCACGAGGTCGCGGGCGCGGAGCAGCGCCTGCGCGGACAGGGCCGCCTGCTGGGGGACGTAACCGAGATGCCGGGCGGCTTCCCGGGGAGCCCGGCCGAGGACCGTCAACTCCCCGGCGGACAGCGGCTGCCGGCCGAGCAGGGCCCGGACGAAACTGGTCTTGCCCGCTCCGTTCGGGCCGAGCACGGCGAGGAACTCCCCTGGCCGCACGTCGAGATCGAGGTCGTGCCAGACCGTACGCGAGCCGTAGGAGAGAGCGGCCGCGCGCAGGGTGATGACGGAGCTCACTCGGCCAGCGCGTTCGCGAGCGCGTCGACGTTGCCGGTCATCCACGTGAGGTAGTTCTTGCCGCTGGGCAGGGTCTCCGTCACCGGGACCACGGGGATGCCCGCCGCCTCGGCCGCCTGCTCGGACTTCTCGGTCTGCGGGCCGGAGGTCTGTTCGTTGTAGACCAGTGCCTCGACCTGCTTGCCGGAGAACAGGGCGAGCGCCTCCCGCAGGACCTTGGGGGAGACGTCGTCGCCCTCCTCGATGGCCTCGCTGAACTCGGCGGGCGTCCTGTCGACCAGGCCGCTCGCCTCGGTCATGTACAGCGGCACGGGCTCGGTGACGGCGATCGCCGCTCCGCCGTGCTCCTTCCTGATCTGCGCCTCCTTGGCCTCCAGCGGCTTCAGGTCCGCCTTGAAGGCGTCGGCGTTCTTCGTGTAGGCGTCGGCGTTCGCGGGGTCGGCCCTGCCGAGGGCGGCGGCGATGCGGTCGGCGATCCTCGCGACCGCCGGGAAGTCGTACCAGACGTGCTCGTTGAGCTCACCGCCCTCGGGAGCGGTCCTGCCGGAGACCTTCACCGCGTTGATCACCTCGGCGGAGGAGTTGCCGCCGCTCTTCAGCATCCGGTCCACGAAGTCGTCGTAGCCGCCGCCGTTCTCGACGACGACCTTCGCCTTCGAGAGCGCCAACTGGTTCTGGGTGCTGGCCTCGTAGGAGTGCGGGTCCTGGTCGGGGTCGGTGATGACCGAGGTGACGGAGACCTTGTCGCCGCCTATGCGCGAGACGATGTCGCCGTAGACGTCGGTGGAGGCGACGACGGCGACCCTGGACGCCGCGGCCGGGGCCGCGGAGGCGCTCCCGTCGCTCCCGGAGTCCGAGGAACTGCCGCAGCCCGCCAGCAGGGCGACGGAGGCGCCGACGAGCAGCGCCGTGCGGCGGGACGGGGACGTGGACATGGATCCTCCAAGCGCGGTTCTGACGACCCCCTCACGCTAGATGGAAATGATTGTCGTAAACAGGCTTGGTGACCGGTTGATGAAAACCGTTGCCAATAATTGACTCGCCCCTGGTCGGAGCCAGGCCCGCCGTCAGGTCCTGCCGGTGAGCAGCCGTCGGGGGTTGGCGATCCGGAAGGCGTAGGCCGCCGCTCCGCCGAGCCCGTGGCCCGGGTGCTGCGGGGGTTCCGCGTACGGCCGGTCCGAGCCCTGGACCACGGCGTCCACGCCCAGGGCCCGCACGACGGACTCGACCGCGCGCGGCCCGTACGAGGACGTCTCGACGAAGACCGACGGGTCCGGCTCCGCCGCGCCGCCCCCGCGCGCGGCGAACCGCTCCCCGTGCAGCGGGGCGAGCCCGGCCAGCAGCGCGAAGCACACCCGCAGCCGGGGGTGGCGGGGCCGGCCGTAGGCGCGGAAGGCGAACCAGGCGGCGTGCATCTGCTGGACGTAGGGGACCATCGCGGGCCACCAGCCGGGCCCCGCGGCGCCACCGGCCGCGGGTCCGGGGTGGACGAACAGCGGGAGGTCGCGCTCCTCGAGCAGGTCGAGCAGGGGCGCGCAGCGGGCGTAACCGGCCGCGTCCGCAAGGGCGTCGGCGGGCAGCTGGAGGCCGACGAACCCCTCGTCCAGCCAGTCGGCCGTCGTCCTGGCGTCGACGTCCCGCACACACGCGGCGGCCCACGCCCCGAAGGGCCCGGGGAGTGCGGCCGCGCCCTCGTGATAGGCGTCGAGGAGCGGCCGTGCCTCGGCCGCGGGCAGCCACTCCACGCCGATCGGCGCCGAGAGGGAGACCAGTGCGAGCCCCAGGCCGTCGGTGGCGGCGAGCTCCGCGCGCAGGGCCGTGTCGTGGTCGGCGGGCGGGAGGTCGTAGGGCGGCTCGCCGTCCAGATACAGCGTCCAGCCGTCCAGGTACGGCGGCTCGCTGCGCGCCCGCAGGGCCGTCACCAGCGCCGGGC
Organism: Streptomyces sp. SAI-135; assembly: GCF_029893805.1. Classification (NCBI taxonomy): domain Bacteria; kingdom Bacillati; phylum Actinomycetota; class Actinomycetes; order Kitasatosporales; family Streptomycetaceae; genus Streptomyces; species Streptomyces sp. SAI-135. The sequence continues at coordinate 1,413,140 of NZ_JARXYP010000002.1, read as the reverse complement.
TCCACAGATGCTGGTGCACGTCGACATTGGTCATGGCACTCCTCCCGCCCAGGCCCCCGATGTGCTCCGGACTCCGCCTGCCCCCATGATCTCGTGGCCCACCACCCCCGCGTCCACCCCACGGCTGCCCCGCTACCCGACGGACGCCGGGCCGATCTCCACCACCCGGGCCCAGGCGGGCGGTGTGTCGGGAACGTACTCGGGGTCGTTCTCGCGTCGCGCCCCGCTCCTGCCGGGCCTCGGGAACAGGCCGACGACCGTACGGCAGGCGGGCCGTGCGTCAGGCCAGGGCGTCTGGCCGTCGGTCAGGGCCACGACGACGTCCGGACGGGGCCGCGAGCGCAACGCCTTGTCGAATCCCGTGCGCAGGTCGGTGCCCCCGCCGCCGACCAGCGCGATGCCCTCGGCCCGGCACAGCGGACGCACGACCCCGGCCGCCGCGTCGCACGACAGAACACGGACCAGGTCCCGGCGGCCACCCACGGCACGGGAGATCGCGGCCACCTCCAGCAGGGCGCTGCCCAGTTCGGCGTCGCTGACCGAGCCGGAGGTGTCGATGATCACGCAGACCCGCGGCGGCCGCCGCCGCAGACTCGGCAGCACCACCCCGGGCGTTCCCGCGGAGCGCCGCGAGGGACGGCCGTAGCTGTAGTCGTCGCCCGCGCCGGACCCGGAGGCCGCCGAACGCAGCGCCGCGCCCAGCAGGTCCCGCCACGGCTGCGGCGGATGGAACGCCTCCTCCGCCCACCGCCGCCAGCCCCGCGGGGCGCTCCCGGGACGCGCCCTGATGCCCTGCGCCACCCGGAAGCGGACCGCGTCCCGCTCCTGCTCGCTCAGCCCGTCCGCCCCCTCCGGGCCCAGGTCCCACGGGCGGTCCAGGCCGTCGGCGCCGCTGCCGCAGTCCAGCCAGGACAGGTCGAGGGGGAGCGCACCGAGGCTGATCCCGCTCAGGTACTCCTCCATGAGCTTTCCCTCGGGCAGCTTCAGCCGCCAGGGCCGCACGGCGCCCTCGGGCCCGACCAGTCCGTCGCCGTACGCGTCGTCGTTGATCTCGCAGTCCGCGGCGATGTTCATCCGCAGCCGGTCACCGAGACCCGTCAGCCCGCGCTCCCGGGCGACGCGGTCACCGCGCCCGTGGTGGTCGCGCAGCAGGTGGGACACCTCGTGCACCCACACGCCCGCCAGCTCCTCCACCGGCATCCGGTCCACGAACGCCGGGGAGACGTAGCACCGCCAGTGCCGGTCGACGGCCATCGTCGGCACCCTGTGCGACTCGACGGTGTGCAGGGCGAACAGCGCGGTGGCGAGGTACGGGCGAGCCCGGGCGGCGTGGAGACGGGCGGCGAACAGCTTCTCGCGGTCCAGGCGGCCCCCTTCCCCGGGGACGGGCCCGCTCATCGCCGGGCCTCGGAGGCGACCGCCGCCCGGTCCGCCCGCCGCGACAGCGCCACCGTCCCGGCGAGCCTCTCGATCGTCTCCGGCACGTCCCAGTCCTGCTGCCGCAGCGAGGCCAGCGTGGTCGCGGGCACGACCACCAGGTCCGGGGCGCCGGTCTCCAGCGCCCGCGCCAGCACCGCCCACGCCGAGTCCCAGCGGGCCCGGTCAGGACGTGCGCGTACGGCCGCCACCACGCCGTCGAGCACGGCCTGCCGCAGGTCTCCCCGCTCGGGCAGGACAGCCCCCGCGGGATCGGCCAGCACGTCCTCCGGGTCCGGCAGGTCCAGCCGGTCCAGGCTCGCCAGCAGCTCGAGGCCGGGGCCGTCGCCCACCGTGCCCCGGACCAGCAGGGAGAGCACGTCCCGCGCGGATCCGGCCGCGGTCGCGAACGCGACCAGGGACAGTGTCATGTCCCAGCTCCGCGGCGACGGCCAGGGACCGCCCCGCCGGGTCTCGCCGGCGGGCAGCCGGTGCACGAGCGTGGGCCGCGCGGCGAGCAGTCCGCACACCGCGCGGCGGGCGAACTCCACGGCCTCGCGCAACCTGCTCGGATCGAGCCGCGGCAGGGTGGCCCGCGGCCAGGTCCCGCCGAGACCGCGGACGACGACCTCGTGGTCGTGGGTCCACTGGAGATGGACGAACCGGTTGGCCAGCGGTGGGCTCAGTTCCCAGCCGTCGGCCGCCGAGGACCGGGGATTGGCGGCGGCCACGATCCGCACCGCGGGCGGCAGTCGCAGCGTGCCGATGCGCCGCTCCAGGACCAGCCTGAGCAGCGCGGCCTGGACGGCGGGCGGCGCGGTGGACAACTCGTCCAGGAACAGCAGCCCCCGCCCGGCCCGCACCAGCCGCACGGCCCAGTCCGGCGGGGCCATCGGCACGCCCTGGGTGGCGGGAGCGTCCCCGACCACGGGCAGGCCCGAGAAGTCGGAGGGCTCGTGCACGCTGGCGATCACCGTGGTCAGCGGCAGGTCCAGGGTCTCGGCGAGCTGGGTCAGGGCCGCGGTCTTGCCGATGCCGGGCTCACCCCACAGCAGGACCGGCAGATCGGCGGCCACGGCCAGGGTGAGGGCCTCCAGCTGGGAGTCGGGGCGCGGTTCGGTGGTGGAGTCGCGCAACAGGGTCAACAGATCGGCGGCGACGTCGAGTTGGGACGCGGGGGCGGGGGCGGGGGATGTCATGGGCATGTGTGATCACCTGTGGGCCAGGCGTGGGCCGGAAAGGGGGACGGAGTCCCCGGTGGAGGGGTATGCGTGCGTGCGCTGGTCGGGCGGGCGGGTTCCGGGAGTCGAGGTGAAGGGGTCCGCGTGGGGGGTTTTCAGAAGCCGAGGTGGCGGAGTCAGTGCGTGTGCCGCGGGCGGGCGCGGCGGGTCCGGGAGTCGCGACCGGTCGGACGCGGGCGGAACCAGGTGGGTCCGGGCCCTGTCAGCCCGGCCCTGAACAGGCCGTAGGTGACGCGTCGCAGCGCGGCCGCCTCCAGTTCGTCCCGGAGGGGGCCGGGGCGCAGCAGTGCCTCGGGCCCCAGCAGTCCTTCCACGACGGCCAACGCGCCGGCGGTGTCACCGTGCACGAGACGTTCGCGGACGCCGTCCAGACAGTGCGGACGGCGGTGTGCCTCGTCGATCGCCTGGAGGCAGGGGAGCGGGGTGCCGGTCAGCGCGACCAGCAGCTCCTCCCGCCGGATCTCGTCCGGGTCGTGGTCGAGCGGGGCCAGCGCCCCGTCGACCAGACCGATCCGGTGGCGGGCTCCCCGGCACTCCACGACACGCGGCCGGCCGGGCGGGTCGGGGGTACGGGCCGGTCCGGTGGCCGCCCGGTCCGGGGCCAGCGCCTCGGCCACCAGGGGGTGCAGCCGATCCGGTTCGATCGCGCCGGCACGCAGCAGCCGGAGGTCGGGCGGCACCCAGGTCGCGGCATCGGGCAGGACGGGAAGCGCGGAGACGGCGGCGGCCGAGGGCGTCGGTACGGGGCGGATCGGGCCGTCGTCCGCGGCGAGCTCCAGCACCAGCCGGCGCCGCCCGCCCCACCGCACCGACAGGCAGCCACCGGCCCGGCCTTCGGCGGCGAGCAGTATCCGCGCCTCGGCTCCCCAGCGGTCGACGGCACAGGCCGCCGGAACCGCCAACTCCGTTCCAGTGCTGGGAGGTTGCCGTCCCGGTGGCCCGCCGGCCCCCGACCGTGCCCGCAACTCCCCGGCCCTGGACGCGTCCCACAGATGCCGGTGCAGGTCCAGCCGGAACCGCCGGTTCGGGCGCGGGTGCGGATGCCGTACGGCGTCGGGCACGGAACGGGACCAGAGCGCGAGGCTGATCCGCTGGCCGGCGTCCGCCCAGGCGGGTGCGGTCCGGGCCACCAGGTGCACGGGGCCCTCGACGGTGTCGTACCGCGCCAGGGCCAGGGTGAGGCCGGGCCGCAGCAGCCCGTCCGGGGCGATCCTCGGCATGTGCCAGCGCAGCAGGTCGGGGGCGAGGGCGCGCAGATCGGTACGGACCCGGGACGCCAGGTCCCGGCCGTGATCGCGCGCCACCGCACGGAGATTGAGGTCGACGTCGAAACCCGCGGCGGCAAACGCCCCCGCCCAGTCCCCGGCGAGGCGCCGGACGGTCGCGGTCTCGATCATGGAGGCCGGCACGGCGAACTCGCGCACGCGCGGCCAGAAGGACGTTCGGATGTCGTCGTTCGCGGTCGAAGTGAGCATCAGCGCTCACCTTGCGCGGACGGGACCCCCCATCGTTCAGGAGTGTGAGTCGTCATCGTCGAGCAGCGTAGGCCGCCCGATCCGCGTCCGCCACGTGTTTTCCGCCGGGTTAGCCTGGAGCGTGATCGGATTCCCGCTCGGCGCCGCCGTCACCGCGGCCGAACTCGCCGGTGATCCGCATCCGTGCCTGGCCGCACTGCGCGCGCACGAACCCGTCTCCTGGCTGCCCGAGCTGAACGGCTGGCTGGTGACCCGCCGCGATCTGGCCCTCGACGTGATGCGGGACGCCGAGACCTTCACCGTCGACGACCCCCGCTTCTCCACCGCCCGGATCGTCGGCCCGAGCATGCTCTCCCTGGACGGCGACGCACACAGCCGCCACCGCGAGCCGTTCACCGCGCCCTTCCGCCCCCGCGCAGTGCGCGACGGGTTCGCCGCGTTCATCGAGAGGGAGAGCGACCGGCTCGTCACCGCGCTCGCCCCCGCGGGCGCCGCCGAACTGCGCCGCGCCTTCGCCGGACCGCTCGCCGTCGCCGTAGTCACCGAGGCGCTCGGCCTGGTGGAGGCCGACACGGACACGGTGCTCTCCTGGTACGAGGCCATCGTGCGGTCGGTCTCGGACCTCACGGAGGGCCGTCAGGCAGGAACCGCGGGCCCGGAGGCGTACGCACAGCTGCGGCGGGCGGTCGAGGCCACGGTCGCGGACGGGGCCGACTCGCTCCTGACCTCCGCCGCCGGCCGGCTGGCGCTGCCCGAGGTTGCCTCCAACGCCGCGGTGCTGATGTTCGGCGGCATAGAGACCACCGAGGCGATGATCACCAACGCGCTGCTGCACCTCCTGGGCCACCCCGACCAACTCTCCCTCGTGCGGGCCGACTTCGGCCTGCTGGACGGTGCGATCGAGGAGTCGCTGCGCCTGGAACCCGGTGCGGCCGTCGTGGACCGCTACGCCACGCGTGACCTCACGCTCGGCCCGGCCGCGATCCGCCGGGGCGACCTCGTCACGGTCTCCCCTGACGGGCGCCAACCGGGATCCCGAGGTCTTCCCGGACCCCGACCGCTTCGACGTCCGCCGCGCGAACGCCCGCCTCCAGCTGGCCTTCGCGCACGGCCCCCACTACTGCCTCGCCGCCCACCTGGCCCGCCTGGAGACCCGCATCGCCCTGCGGCACCTGCTCGACCGCCTCCCCGCCCTGCGTCTCGACCCGGCCCGCCCCGCCGCCCCGCGGGGCCTGGTCTTCCGCAAGCCGCCCGCGCTCCACGTGCTCTGGGGCTGACGGCACGCACACGTGCCGCGTCTCAGCCGGTCCGGGTCACCTCCAGGGACAGCTCGTTGTCGACCGTGTAGTAGGGCCGCACCACGGCCTTCCCGGCCGTGGCACCGGGATAGACGAAGACGTGCTTGCGGTCCGCCACGTCGTCCAGGAGACGCGCGAGGCGGATCATCGGGGCTCCGGGAGCGGGCCGTACGTACAGGTCCCAGACGCCGCTGTCCAGCGTCTCGTCGTCGACCGTGAAGGAGAAGCTCCGGCCGTCCTCCGCGACCAGCGGCTCAAGCGTGCGTACGGCCCCCTCGCCCCGCCGCAGCCGCAGCCGCACCTCGGCGCCGTCCCGCAGCGAGGCACCGTGCAGCCGCGCCGCGAACCCCAGCGTCCCGCCCGTGACGTCCACGCGGCCGACCTCCGCGTGCGCGGGCCGCACCCAGGTCCGCAGCGCGAGGTAGCCGTCCTTGGTGACATAGGGGACCCGCACGGCCAGCGGCCCGGGGCGCTCACCCAGCTGCCCCTCGACCAGGACCCGCAGGTCACGGGGCCCCGGACGCAGCCGCGTGCGCTCGGACCCGTCCAGCAGATACACGTCCCACCGGCCCTCCGCGAGCACGGGATCCGCGTCCAGCACGGCCCGGGCGCGCCCCGCGCCGACGGATTCCAGGTCGAGGACGTGCAGGGTGTCCTCGGGCTGCCCCTTCTTCGGCCGCAGCCGCAGCAGCAGGGCGTGCCCGTCGGCCGCCGGCAGCTCGAAGGTGATCCGGCCCTCCGCGTCGATCGCGCATCCGGCGCGTGGCGTGGTCGTCATGACCGTCCCTTCCGTACGAGGCGCAGCGCGCCGCTCGCCGCGACCAGCGCGGTGTCCCTGGCGGCGGAACCCCGCGCGGTCAGCGTTCCGCCCTGACGCTGCCGCACGACCCGCCGGCCCGCCCGCCGCGCCGACACGGCCTCCTCGATGAGGCGTTCGGCCTGTTCGACGACGGGACCGGGAGCGAACCGGCGCGCGTTCTCGACAGCCGCCCGGCTCATACGGCGGCGCAGCTCGTCGTCCCCGACCAGCTCCAGCAGGGCCGCCGCCATCGCGTCCCGGTCCCCGACCGGCACCAGCCGGCCGTCGACGCCGTCCGCGATGATCTCGGCGGGCCCGTGGGGACAGTCGGTGCTCACCACGGGCAGCCCGCAGCGCATCGCCTCGACGATGGTCATGCCGAAGGGTTCGAAGTCGGAGGCGGCCACCCCGATCGAGCCCTTGACCCACTCCGCCTCCATCGGGGCCGCGGCCCCCATGAGGAAGACGTTGTTCCACAGGCCACGGTCGGTGATGAGCCGCCGCAGCCGGTCCTCTTCCTCACCCTTGCCGTAGATGCGCAGCTGCCAGTCCGGATGCCGGGCGGCGACCGCCGCGAAGGCCTCGACGAGCAGGTCGAACCGCTTCACCCGGACCAGCCGCCCGGCCGCGACGACCACCTTGGCCGAGCCGTCCGCGGCCGGCAGCGCGGGATCCGGCACGCTGTTGGGCAGTGCTTCCACCCGGACGCCGGGCAGCCGCATCCGGCGCCGGTAGGCGGTCGCGTCCGCCTCGGTGACCGTGGTGAGCACGTCGAGCCCGCGGTAGGCCCGGCGCAGTGCGGTGCGCAGCCGGGGCGAGTGGTTGTCCAGGGTGAGGTGCTCCTGCCCGATCCGGGCGACCCGCGGCGGCGCCTGGCCCGCGAGATGGACGTTGAGCCCCGGGCGGGTGCCGATCACCGCGTCCGCGTCGGTGGTGGCGAGGGCCTCCGCTATCCGACGGTCGGTCAGTTCGCTGTACTGGCCGTACCGGTACTCCGAGCGCGGGAACACCTGCGCCGGTCTCAGGTGTGAAGGGTGCTCCTTCTCCTGTCTGAGATCGACCAGTGGCCGCAGCGAAACCCGGTGATCCAGCACGAAGTTGGGCAGCTCCCGGTGCCGCAGCACGGACACGATCTCCACCTCGTGCCGTTCGGCCAGGGCCTGGGCCAGGTTGAACGTGGTGGTGATGGTGCCTCCGATCCCGTAGGCGTTGTGGAGCAGGAAAGAGATCTTCATGTCGGACTAGACCACCCGGCATTGCCTCCGGTTGACCTTCGTTACCTATTCGTGGTGTCTCCGCCACCCGGACGTCATGCCGTGTACTGGTATGCGGGATAAGTGAGGTAGCCGCCGTCCCCGCCCTGGAAGTAGGTGGCCTCGTCGGCGGGGGCGATCGGCAGATCGGTGCGCAGTCGCTCGACCAGATCCGGGTTGGCGATGAAGGCGCGGCCGAAGCTGATGAGATCGGCGCCGAGACCGAGCCAGTGGTCGGCCTCGGAGCGGCCGGTCTGCTTGGCGCCCATCGGCTGCACCGGGTTCATGACGAGCGCGCCCGGCCAGACGCGGCGCAGGGCGAGGAGGGTCTCCTCCGGGGCGGTGGCCTCCAGGTGGACGTAGGCAAGCCGGAGCCCGGACAGCTCGGTCAGCAGCGCGGTGTACAGCTCGGGCACGTCCGTCTCCTCGACTCCCCAGAACGTGCCGCCCGGCGAGAGGCGGATACCGGTCCGCTCCGCGCCCACCGCGTCCACGGTCGCGGCGGCCGCCTCCACGGCGAACCGGATCCGGCCGGCCACCGAGCCGCCGTAACGGTCCGTGCGCAGATTGGCGTTGGAGGAGAGGAACTGCGAGATCAGGTAGCCGTTGGCGCCGTGCAGTTCCACCCCGTCGAACCCCGCGTCGACGGCGCGGCGCGCGGCCTCGGCGTACGACTCGGCATGCCCGGGCACCTCCGCCGTGTCCAACGCCCGCGGCACCGGGGCGGGTTGCGGTCCCGTGGGGGTGAACACCCCGCCGGTGGCCGGTACGGCCGAGGGGCCGACGGGGCGCAGACCGGTGGTGTCGGGGTGCGAGACCCGCCCGCCGTGCATGATCTGCGCGAAGATGCGGCCCCCGTTGGTGTGCACGGCCTCGGTCACCGGGCGCCACGAGGCCACCTGCTCGTCGGTGTACAGCCCCGGTGTGCCCGGATTGGACTGCCCGACCAGGCTCGGCTGCACCCCCTCGCTGACGATCAGGCCGGCGCTCGCCCGCTGGGCGTAGTAGCGCGCCATCGAGGGTGTCGCCAGCCCGCCCTCGGCGGCCCGCACCCGGGTCATCGGGGCCATGACCACCCGGTTGGGCAGCCGCAGTCCGCCCAGCTGGAAACCGGTGAAAAGCGTCGTCACGTCACGTCTCCTTCGTGATCCGTCGTACCCGTGTCCCGGGCACGCGGTTACGCTAAAACCTGACGTCGACGTGAGGGTCAAGTCCGTCAGGGAGGAACACATGCGCATCGGGGAGCTGTCGGCACGGGCCGGGGTCAGCGTCCGGGCCCTGCGCTACTACGAGGAGCAGGGTCTGCTCACCAGCACGCGCAGCGCGAGCGGGCAGCGGCACTACGCGGAGTCCGCGGTCGAGCGCGTGCTCTTCCTCCAGCGGATGTACGCGGCCGGACTGTCCAGCCGCACGATCGCCGAACTCCTGCCGTGCGTCGAGTCCCCCAGCGAGGAGACGTCCGACGCCGCGCTGGTGCGCATGGCCGAGGAGCGCGACCGTCTCTCGGCGCACATCGCGGACCTGATCCGCACCCGGGACGCCCTGGACGGGTTGATGGCCGTGAACCGGGCCCATCGGGAGACGTTGCGGGCGGTGTGACGGGCTGAGGTTCGGGGGCGGGCCGGGGTCTGGGAGCGGTACGTGGTGCGGGGTGGGTGGGTGTCGGGTGTGGCGCTGGTGCGGGGGGCGGGGTGGAGCACGAGCGGTTTGTGGCGCGTATGGCGGACGTGATCCGCACCGGGGATGCCCTGGACGGGTTGATGGCCGTGAACCGGGCCCATCGGGAGACGTTGCGGGCGGTGTGACGGGCTGAGGTTCGGGGGCGGGCCGGGGTCTGGGAGCGGTACGTGGTGCGGGGTGGGTGGGTGTCGGGTGTGGCGCTGGTGCGGGGGGCGGGGTGGAGCACGAGCGGTTTGTGGCGCGTATGGCGGACGTGATCCGCACCGGGGATGCCCTGGACGGGTTGATGGCCGTGAACCGGGCCCATCGGGAGACGTTGCGGGCGGTGTGACGGGCTGAGGTTCGGGGGCGGGCCGGGGTCTGGGAGCGGTACGTGGTGCGGGGTGGGTGGGTGTCGGGTGCGGGGCGGGAGGGGCAGGAGCGGTTCGTCGCGTGCTTCGCGGACCTGATCCGCACCCAGGATGCCGTGGACCGGGCCCACCGGGAGACCTTGCGGGCGGCGTGACAGGCTGAGGGCATTGCGATCGGCCGGACCAAGGAGCCCCACGTGACGTACGACATCGCCGCCCTCCGCTCCCACTTCCCGGCCCTCGCCGCCGGCACCGCCCACTTCGACGGCCCCGGCGGCACCCAGACCCCGGCGCCGGTCGTCCGGGCGATCGCCGACGCCCTGGAGCAGCCCCTGTCGAACCGGGGGCGGATCACCCTGGGGGAGCGCAACGCCGAGCGGATCGTGACCGGGGCCCGCCGGGCCATGGCCGACCTGCTCGGGGCCGACCCCGCGGGGATCGTCTTCGGCCGCAGCGCCACCCAGCTCACCTACGAGTTCTCGCGCACCCTCGCCAAGACCTGGGCACCCGGCGACGAGGTGGTCGTCACCCGGCTCGACCACGACGCCAACATCCGCCCCTGGATCCAGTCGGGTGCCACCGTCCGGTGGGCCGAATTCGACCCGCGGACAGGCGAGTTGACGGTCGACGCGATCCGGTCCGTGCTGTCCGCGCGCACCCGGCTCGTGGCCGTCACGGCCGCCTCCAACCTCATCGGCACCCGCCCCGACATCCCCGCGATCGCCGCCGCGGCCCACGAGGTCGGCGCACTGGTGTACGTGGACGGCGTCCACCACGCGGCCCACTCCCTGGTGGACATGGAGGACCTCGGCGCGGACCTCTTCGTGTGCTCCCCGTACAAGTTCCTCGGCCCGCACCACGGAGTCCTCGCCGCCCGCCCGGAGTTGCTGGAGACCCTGCGCCCGGACAAGCTCCTGCCCTCCACCGACGCCGTCCCCGAGCGCTTCGAACTGGGCACGCTGCCCTACGAGTTCCTCGCCGGCACGACGGCGGCGGTCGACTTCCTCGCCGACCGGCTGGACACGGACGCCACCGGCGGCCGACGGCAGCGGCTGGCCGCCGGTTTCGCCGCCCTCGAGGCCCACGAACACGTCCTGCGCGCCCGCATCGACGAGGGGCTGGCCGCGCTCGACGGCGTCACCGTCCACTCCCGCGCCGCCGACCGCACCCCGACCGTCCTGCTCACCTTCGACCACCACAGCACGGCCGACGCGTACGGATTCCTCGCCGAACGCGGAGTCCAGGCCCCGGCCGGCTCCTTCTACACCATCGAGGCCTCCCGGCACCTGGGCCTCGGCGACACCGGCGGCCTGCGCGTCGGCCTCGCCCCCTACAACAACCTGGACGACGTCGACCGCCTCCTGACCGGCCTGACGGACTTCCTGAAAAGGTGAAAGCACCGACGAGGTGAAGGGAGACCCGCCCATGACCACGTTCCCCACCGCACGAGACGTACGGACCACCCCTGAAGGGCTGCTGTGGGAGCCCAGCGAGCGCTGGGTGCGCGGCCGCAAGGGGGAGGTCACGGTCGTCGACAGCCGGCACCCCGTCCTGGTCTGGGAGCCGGACGTCCCCGTCCCGCTCTACGCCTTCCCGCGCGCCGACGTCCGCGAGGACCTGCTGCGCCCCGCGAAGAACCCGGCGACCGGCACCCACACCGGATCACAGGTCTTCTACGACCTGGAGGCCGACGGCGAACTCGTCGAGAACGCCGCCTGGACCTTCCCGGCCGCCGACCTCGCCGGCCACATCGCCTTCGCGTGGTTCCGGCGCCGGGGCACCGGCCTCGACCACTGGTACGAGGAGGAGGAAGAGATCTTCATCCACCCCCGTGACCCGCACAAACGCGTCGACGCCATGCCCAGCAGCCGTCATGTCCAGGTCGAGATCGACGGCACGCTCGTCGCCGACACCCGCCGGCCCGTCCTGCTCTTCGAGACCGGTCTGCCCACGCGCTACTACCTCCCGCGCGAGGACGTCCGCCTCGACCTGCTCGAAGCCACCGACCACCACACCGGCTGCCCCTACAAGGGCACCGCCCAGTACTGGTCGACGGGGGCCCACGCGAACATCGTCTGGAGCTACCCCGACCCGCTCCCCGCCGTGAGCGCCGTCAAGGGGCTCCTCGCCTTCTACAACGAGGCCGTCGACATCACCGTGGACGGAGAGCGTCAGGAGCGGCCGGTGACCCCCTTCACCGGCACCGTGAAGTGATCGCGATGCGCGGCGACAACCGCCGTACCTGCGCAGACCGTCCCCAAACCGTCCGCGACACGTGACCTGACTCTCATGGCCACCGACCGCCTTTGCCGAGAACATGGGGGCGTCACCGGCAGGCCGAAGGGAACGGTAATGCTCCGCAAGGTACTGGTCGCCAACCGTGGTGAGATCGCGATCCGAGCGTTTCGCGCGGGTTACGAGGTGGGCGCGAGGACGGTCGCCGTCTTCCCCCACGAGGACCGCAACTCACTGCACCGACTCAAAGCCGACGAGGCCTACGAGATCGGCGAACCGGGCCATCCCGTGCGGGCCTACCTCTCCGTCGACGAGATCATCCGCGCCGCCCGCCAGGCAGGCGCCGACGCCGTCTACCCCGGCTACGGGTTCCTCTCCGAGAACCCCGAGCTCGCGCGGGCCTGCGAGGAGGCGGGCATCACCTTCGTCGGCCCCAGCGCCGACATCCTCGAACTGACCGGCAACAAGGCCCGTGCGGTCGCCGCCGCCCGCGCCGCCGGCGTACCGGTCCTCGGCTCCTCGGCGCCCTCCGACGACGTGGACGAGCTGGTCAGGGCCGCCGACGACATCGGCTTCCCGGTGTTCGTGAAGGCCGTCGCCGGTGGCGGCGGGCGCGGCATGCGCCGGGTCGAGGACCCCGCCCAGCTCCGCGAGTCCATCGAGGCCGCCGCGCGCGAGGCCGCCTCCGCCTTCGGCGACTCGACCGTCTTCCTGGAGAAGGCCGTCGTCGAGCCCCGCCACATTGAGGTGCAGATCCTCGCCGACGGCCAGGGCAACGTCATCCACCTCTACGAGCGGGACTGCTCGGTCCAGCGCCGCCACCAGAAGGTCATCGAGCTCGCCCCCGCGCCCAACCTCGACCCGGATCTGCGCGACCGGATCTGCGCCGACGCGGTCCGCTTCGCCCGCGAGATCGGCTACCGCAACGCGGGCACCGTCGAGTTCCTCCTCGACCGGGACGGCAACCACGTCTTCATCGAGATGAACCCGCGCATCCAGGTCGAGCACACGGTCACCGAGGAGGTCACCGACGTCGACCTCGTCCAGGCCCAGCTGCGCATCGCCGCCGGCGCCACCCTCGCCGACCTCGGCCTCTCCCAGGAGGCGATCCGGCTCCACGGCGCCGCCCTCCAGTGCCGTATCACCACCGAGGACCCCGCCAACGGCTTCCGCCCGGACACCGGCCGCATCAGCGCCTACCGCTCGCCCGGCGGCTCCGGCATCCGCCTCGACGGCGGCACCACCCACGCCGGTACCGAGATCAGCGCCCACTTCGACTCGATGCTGGTCAAGCTCTCCTGCCGGGGCCGTGACTTCACCACCGCGGTCAACCGGGCCCGGCGTGCCGTCGCCGAGTTCCGCATCCGCGGCGTGGCCACCAACATCCCGTTCCTCCAGGCCGTGCTCGACGACCCGGACTTCCAGGCCGGCAACGTCACCACGTCGTTCATCGAGCAGCGCCCGCACCTGCTGACGGCCCGCCACTCCGCCGACCGGGGCACGAAGCTGCTCACCTACCTCGCCGACGTGACGGTCAACAAGCCGCACGGCGAGCGGCCCGAGCTGATCGACCCCGTCTCCAAGCTGCCCACGACTCCGGACATCGAGCCGCCCGCGGGCTCCAAGCAGAAACTCACCGAGCTCGGCCCCGAGGGCTTCGCCCGATGGCTGCGTGAGTCCCCGACCATCGGCGTTACCGACACCACCTTCCGCGACGCCCACCAGTCCCTGCTCGCCACCCGCGTGCGCACCAAGGACATGCTCGCCGTCGCCCCGGCCGTCGCCCGCACCCTGCCCGAGCTGCTCTCCCTGGAGTGCTGGGGCGGCGCCACCTACGACGTGGCCCTGCGCTTCCTCGCCGAGGACCCCTGGGAACGCCTTGCCGCCCTGCGCGAGGCCGTGCCCAACATCTGCCTCCAGATGCTGCTGCGCGGCCGCAACACCGTCGGCTACACCCCGTACCCGACCGAGGTGACCGACGCCTTCGTGCAGGAGGCCGCCGAGACCGGCATCGACATCTTCCGCGTCTTCGACGCCCTCAACGACGTCAGCCAGATGCGCCCCGCCATCGAGGCCGTCCGCGCCACCGGCACGTCCATCGCCGAGGTCGCCCTCTGCTACACCTCCGACCTGTCCGACCCGAACGAGCGCCTCTACACGCTCGACTACTACCTGCGCCTGGCCGAGCAGATCGTCGACGCGGGCGCCCACGTCCTGGCCGTCAAGGACATGGCGGGCCTGCTGCGCGCCCCGGCTGCGGCCAAGCTCGTCTCCGCGCTGCGCCGCGAGTTCGACCTGCCGGTGCACATCCACACCCACGACACCGCGGGCGGCCAGCTCGCCACCTACCTGGCCGCGATCCAGGCGGGCGCCGACGCGGTCGACGGTGCCGTCGCCTCCATGGCCGGCACCACCTCCCAGCCCTCCCTCTCGGCGATCGTGGCCGCGACCGACCACTCCGACCGGCCCACCGGCCTGGACCTCCGCGCGGTCGGCGACCTGGAGCCGTACTGGGAGAGCGTCCGCCGCGTGTACGCCCCCTTCGAGGCGGGCCTCGCCTCCCCGACCGGGCGCGTCTACGACCACGAGATCCCCGGCGGCCAGCTCTCCAACCTGCGCACCCAGGCCGTCGCCCTCGGCCTCGGCGACCGCTTCGAGGACATCGAGGCGATGTACGCGGCGGCGGACCGGCTCCTCGGGCACCTGGTGAAGGTCACCCCGTCCTCCAAGGTGGTCGGCGACCTCGCCCTGCACCTGGTCGGCGCCGGGGTCGACCCCAAGGAGTTCGAGGCGACCCCGGACCGCTTCGACATCCCCGACTCGGTGATCGGCTTCCTGCGCGGCGAGCTCGGCACCCCGCCCGGCGGCTGGCCCGAGCCCTTCCGCAGCAAGGCGTTGCAGGGCCGCGCCGACGCCAAGCCGGTCCAGGAACTGAACGCCGAGGACCGCACCGGCCTGGAGAAGGACCGCCGCTCGACGCTCAACCGGCTGCTGTTCCCCGGCCCGACCCGCGAGTTCGAGACCCACCGCCAGTCCTACGGCGACACCAGCCTCCTCGACAGCAAGGACTTCTTCTACGGCCTTCGCCCGGGCAAGGAGTACGCCGTCGACCTCGAACCCGGCGTGCGGCTCCTCATCGCGCTGGAGGCGATCGGCGAGGCCGACGAGCGGGGCATGCGCACGGTGATGTCCACGCTCAACGGCCAGCTGCGGCCCATCCAGATCCGCGATGTCGCCGTCTCCTCGGACCTCCCGACCACCGAGAAGGCCGACCGTTCCAACACCGGCCACGTCGCCGCCCCGTTCGCCGGAGTGGTCACGCTCGCGGTCTCCGAGGGCGACGAGGTGGCGGCCGGGGCCACCGTCGCCACCATCGAGGCCATGAAGATGGAGGCCTCGATCACCGCCGCGAAGGCCGGCCGGGTCTCCCGCCTCGCCATCAACAGGATCCAGCAGGTGGAGGGCGGTGACCTGCTGGTCGAGATCGGCTGAGCCGGAACACGATCGCCCGCCTCCGGCCGGCCCACCGGCATTGCGTCCGACGCCGCCCCGTCCGAATCTGGACGGGGACGGCCGGGCCGGTGACCGAGAGGAACCCCTGTCGTGACGGTGATCTATGAGGTCAACACCCTGGTGTGGCTCGGTGAGTTGAGCCGCAGGTACGGGCGTCACGTCACTCTCGGGGAGGTGCCGGGGGAGGTCTGGGACTCCTTGGTGCTTCCCGGCGTCGACACGGTCTGGCTGATGGGCGTGTGGGAGCGCAGCCCGGCGGGACTGCGGATCGCTCTGCGCGACGAGGGGTTGATGGCCTCCTTCCGTGATGCCCTCCCCGATGTCAGCGAGGCGGACATCGCGGGATCGCCGTACTGCGTACGGAACTACGTCGTCGATCCGGTGCTGGGCGGCCCCGAGGGCCTCGCCGCCGCCCGCGTCCAACTGGCCGCCCGCGGAATGAGGTTGCTCCTCGACCACGTGCCCAACCACATCGCCCCCGACCACCCCTGGCTCACCTCGGACCCCGACCGCCTCCTCCAGGGCACCGCCGACGACCTGGCCCGCGCACCGGCCGACTTCATCGAGTCCGGGAGCGGGATCCACGCCCGCGGCCGCGACCCCTACTTCGCGCCCTGGCCGGACGTCGTCCAGCTGAACGCCTTCAGCGACGCCCTGCGGGACGCGACCGTCGCCACCCTCGTGTCCATCGGCGACCAGGCCGACGGCGTGCGCTGCGACATGGCCATGCTGCTCATGAACGACATCTTCGGAAGGACCTGGGGAGACCGGGCGGGCACCGCCCCCGCCGAGGACTTCTGGCCGTACGTCATCCCGCGCGTGCGGGCCCGCCACCCCGGTCTCCTCTTCGTCGCCGAGGCCTACTGGGACCTCGAACACGCCCTCCGGCAGCAGGGCTTCGACCACTGTTACGACAAACGCCTCTACGACCGCCTCCTGCACGAGGACGCCGGCTCCGTCCGCGCCCACCTGGACGCCGACCTCGCGCACCAGCGCGGTCTCGTCCGCTTCCTGGAGAACCACGACGAGCCACGGGCCGCCGCCACCCTGCCCGGCGACCGCGGACGGGCGGCGGCCGTGACCGTCGCGACCCTGCCCGGCGCCACGCTCTGGCACGAGGGCCAGTTCGAAGGCCGTCGGGTGCGGCCGCCGGTGTTCCTGAGGCGCCGGCCGCAGGAACCCGTCGACGAGCCCCTGCGCGACTTCTACCACCGGCTGCTGCCCGCCGCCGCCTCTGTACGCCGGGGAGACTGGCGGCCGCTGACCCCGGAGGGCCGGCCGGACGACGACACCCACCGGAACCTGCTCGCCTGGACGTGGACGCACGCCGACGCCCGCCACCTCGTCGTCGTCAATGACTCGGACCGTCCGGCGCAGGCGAGGCTGCCCCTGCCCTGGGAGGACTTGAGGGGCCGCGTCTGCCGGGCCAGGGACCTGCTCACCGGGGCGGTGTACGACCGTGACGGAGACGAACTGACCGACTCCGGACTGTTCGTGTCCCTGGGAGCCTGGGGGTGCCACGTCCTCGAGTGGTGACAGTCACGGCGGGGGCGTACCGTCGAACGGAGATTATGAGCAGCGACCCGCAGGCCAGTTCTGCACCACGGACCACCCCACCGGACTCCGGCGGGGGCGGGAACTCCATGGCGCTGCTGGTCATCGCGTCCTGCCAGCTCATGGTGGTCCTCGACATCACCATCGTGAACATCGCGCTGCCGGACATCCAGCGCTCCCTGGACTTCTCCACCACCAGCCTGGCCTGGGTGGTCAACGCCTACACCCTCACCTTCGGCGGACTGCTGCTGCTCGGCGGCCGGACCGGCGACATCCTCGGCAGACGCCGGATGTTCGTCTGCGGAGTGCTGCTGTTCGTGCTGGCCTCGCTGCTCGGCGGGCTCGCCCAGAACGAGGGCCAACTCCTCGCCGCGCGTGCCCTCCAGGGCGTCGGCGGCGCCATCGCCTCCCCGACCGCCCTCTCCCTGGTCAGCACGACGTTCCGGGAAGGCCCCGAACGCAACCGCGCCTTCGGTGTCTTCGCCGCGGTCTCGGCGGGCGGCGGCGCGATCGGACTGCTGGCGGGCGGCGTGCTCGTCGAGTGGCTGAACTGGCGGTGGGTGCTGTTCGTCAACGTCCCCATCGGACTGCTCATCGCACTCGCCACGCCCCGCTACATCCGCGAGTCCGAGCGACATCCCGGCCATTTCGACATCACCGGAGCGCTGACCGCGACGGCGGGCATGGTGCTGCTGGTGTACGGCTTCATCCGGGCCGCACAGGAAGGCTGGCGCGACCCCCTCACCCTGGCCTCCTTCGCCGGCGCGGTGGTCCTGCTCGCGGTGTTCGTGCTGGTCGAGAAGCGGTCCCGGCAGCCGATCACCCCGCTGCACATGTTCGCCGACCGCAACCGCGCGGGCACCTACGGCATCATGCTGTGCCTCGCGGCCGCGATCTTCGGCATGTTCTTCTTCCTGACGCTGTTCGTGCAGAACGTCCTCGACTTCAGCCCCCTGGCCACCGGGTTCGCGTTCCTCCCCGTCAGCGCGGTCATCGCCGTCGGTGCCGGACTCGCCTCACGGTTCCTGCCCGTCTACGGGCCGAAGCCCTTCATGGTGGGCGGCGCGATCCTCGCCGCGGCCGGACTCGCCTGGCTGACCCTGACCGACGTCCACTCCACCTACGCGGGCAGTGTCCTCGGGCCGATGCTCGTCTTCAGCCTCGGCATGGGCATGGAGTTCGTGTCGCTGACCCTGATGGCGCTCTCCAACGTGCCCACCGCGGAGACCGGCGCGGCCTCCGGGCTCCTCAACGCCACCCAGCAGGTGGGCGGTTCCCTCGGACTGTCCATCCTGGTCACCATGTTCGGCACGGCCAGCACCAACGAGGCGGAGAAGCAGGTCCCGCGGTTCCTCGCCCAGGCCACCCCGGCCGAGCGCCGGCTCTTCGCCCGTACCGGCGAACTCCCGGGCTCCTGGGGCGACGAGGTCCTGACCGCGGGTGTCTCGGCCGCCTTCGTCGTCGCCGCGATCTTCACGGTGCTCGCCGCAGTCATCGCGGTCGTGGTCATCCAGGTCCGCCCCTCCGACCTGGAACGCCTCAAGGGCGGGTCCCCGCTGCCGTAGGGACCAGACCGAGCCGCTGGGCCTGGAGCACCGTGCTGACGCGGTCGTGCGTGCCGAGTTTGCGGTAAATGTTCGCGATGTGCTTGTGGACCGTGCGCTCGGATATGCCGAGTCTGCGCCCGATCGACAGGGCGGTCAGCGCGTCGCCGAGCAGGACCAGCACGGTCGTCTCGCGGGGGGTGAGTGCCACGTCGGCCGCCTCCTCGGAAGGGGCGCCGAGCCTCTGCAGGAGCTGCCGCTGCTGCTCGACGGCGGCCAGCAAAGGCTGCATCTGCTCGGCCAGCCGCAGTTCGCCGTCGCTGAAGTCCCGCCCCGAGCGGTACACCATGCACCCGGTGACGGGGGTGGTCGACCCGGGCAGCGGGATGCCCAGCACGTGGTCGACGTCCAGGAGGTCGCCGAGCAGCCGTGCGGTCGGGCTCCCCGGCCAGGAACGACCGGCCACCCGACGGGCCGTGACCGGCGTACGGTCCGCTCGGCCCGCGTAGTGCCCGGCCAACGGGTAGCCCGCGCGCAGCAGTCCCGTCTCCTCCTCGCCGAGCGAGGTGAACTCGGCGTCGGCGCCGGGGGACAGCCCGAGCGTGCCCTCGCGCTCGTCCCAGTGGTCCAGCTTGTAGATCAGGGCGTCGCCGCCGCACAGCACCGGCAGTTCGGCCGCCAGCAGGGGCCACAGCCGCTCAGGGTCGCGCTCGTGGAGTGCGGCCACGGCGACCGACAGCATCCGCTCGTACGCAGTTCTACCCATACCGGCCCAGTACCTCGCTGACCCACACTTCATCCGGACAACGTCGACGTTGTCTCATGTACTCCAGCACATGGAAGCTCCGGCGGGCCGCGGTGGGGGAGGGCGGCCCGTCGGACACGCCTGCCCCCGCGCGGACGGCAGCGCCGGCCGCGACTCGTGCGGGCCGCCGGCACAGGGGAGCGGCGGCCCGCACGGGCCCTGCTCTGCTGGTCCGGCGCCTCCAAGACCGGGAGGGTCCGACGTGACGGGTCAGGCGGGCCGGATCGCGCCGCGGATGATCGACTCGCCGGTCGGGTAGATCGACTCCTCGCGGATGGAGGACCCGGGGCCGGGCGCGTGGATCATCATGCCGTTCCCGGTGCACAGGCCGACGTGGCTGAAGTCGTCGTGGAAGAAGACGAGGTCACCGGGTTGCATCGCGTACAGCGGCACCGCCGTGCCGGTGCTCGCCTGACCGAGGGCGGTGCGGGGGAGCGAGACGCCGGCGACCTTCCAGGCGGCCTGGGTGAGACCGGAGTTGTCGTACGACCCCGGGCCCGCCGCGCCCCAGACGCACGGCTTGCCGATCTGGGAACGGGCGAAGGCGAGCACCTGGATGACCTTCGAGTCGTAACCGGGGTCCGGCGTGGGGAGGTCGGGGGCCGGCGCCAGGGTCAAGGGGGTGGCGGCGGGGGCCGGGGCCGGCTCGGGCGCCTGCCAGGCCGGTTCGGGGGAGCGGGGGGCCGGGATGACGGGCAGGGGCGCGAGCGTCGCGAGGGGGGCAGTGAGGGCGGAGTGGTCCGCATAACCCGTGGTCGCCGGTGCGGCGTACTCGGGGAATCCCGTGGTGGTCTGTGCGGCGTACTCCGGGAACCCCGTGGTGGTCTGCGCGGCGTACTCGGGGAATCCCGTGGCAGGTGACGGGGTGTACTCCGGTACGGCGGTGGTGAGTTGACCGGTGGGGGCGGGGTGTCCTGTGCCGGCCTGCGCGCTGTACTCCGGGAATGCGGGGGCCGGCTGCGCGATGGACGCCGGGACGGCGGTGCCGCTCGGAGGGGTGTACTCCGGGACCCCTGTGACGAGTTGCCGTCCGTACTCGACAGTGCCGGTGTCGGACTGCGCCGTGTACTCCGGAACGCCGGTGACGGGTTGCGAGGTGCCCAGGGCGGGGAAGCCGCCGGTGCCGGTGAGGTCCTGCGGGCCCGGTGCCGGTGCCCATGAGGGGGACTGGGCCGGCGCCGGGGCAGGTTCCGGCGCGCTGGGCAGGGCGAGCACGGGTCTGGCGGCACGTTCCGGAAGGGACTGTTCGGCCGGCTTCGCCTCACGTGCCGTGGCGGCACTCGCCGGACGCTGGCGGTTCGTCTCGGCCCGGCGGCCCGCGACACGATCGGCGGGCAGGGACGCCTCGATGATGGGACCCGTCTTCGCGCGGGCCATGCCGTACCACTGCCGGGCGATGGCGTCGAGGGAGGGATCGCCGCCCGACCTGCCGCCGCCGTCCGTCCTGTGCCCGCCGGTCGACGAACCACCGCGGCCCCGGGTGCTCGACGCCGTACCGGCCGCGCGGGTGGCGTTGTAGGTGCCGGAGTCGTTCTCGGCCCGGTCGTAGAGGTTGGAGACCCGTCGGCTCACCTCGTCACGGCTCGGCGCCTCGTCCGCCGCGGCGTTCCCGGTCTGCGACAGGAGAGCCGCGGAGGCCAGGGCGGCCGTCGCGAGGGCGGAGTTGCGCTTGGCGGGGAGGCTGAACCCTCCATCGCGCGAAGTTCGATCCGGCGCCATGAAAGTCATGCCCCTTCCGTCGTGCTGCTCGCCGTCAACTTAGCCAACTTGTGAGGCTCCCGTGAAGGTTGAAGTGTGAAAAGCGTGAGATGTAACTGTGACCTTCGTCGCGTACGGGCCGCCGCACCCGGTGACCGTCACCTCCTGCCCCGCTGTTCACGCCACGCCTCGTAGTGGTCGAGGACCGTCTCCTCGATCGGCCGGTAGGCGATGCCCAGCTCCCGCACACTGCGGCTGTTGTCCACGCGGAAGCGGATGCCGAGGTGCTTGCGGATGTAGTCCTGGGTGAGCCCGAAGGCGGGACCCAGAACGCGCACGGGCCAGTGCGGGAGGGCGGTGCGCGGGATCCGAGGATCGCGGGGGTACCGGGTGCGGATGATGCGGGACATCTCGTGGAACGACGTCATCGTCTCCGCGGCCAGGATGTACCGGCCCTTCGCCTCGGGCCGCTCCGCCGCCGCGATGTGTGCGTCGGCCACGTCACGCACGTCGACCGTGGTGAAGCTGAAGTCCGGGGCGCCGTAGAAGAAGTAGCCCTTGAAGAGCTCCTCCAGGAGGAAGAGGCTGCCGGACTCGGAGGCGGGTGTGAGGGAAGGACCCAGGATCAGGCCGGGATTCACGGACACCATCCGCCAGCGGTCCTGGGCCGCCTGAGCGTCCCAGGCCGCGCGCTCGGCGACCGTCTTGGCGTAGTGGTACGGGTTGTTCTCCACCGTGCTGCTGGTGTTGAAGTACCTCTCCGACAGGACCTGCCCGTCCATGTCCCGCACATCGGAGTAGTCGCCGAAGATCGCACCGACCGTGGAGGTGAACACCAGTCGCTCCACGGACGGTGTCCGCTCGATGCCTGCCAGGACGTTGCGGGTGCCGGTCAGAGCCGGTTCGACCATGTCCTTGCGGCCGTCCTTGATCCTCTCCGGCATGAAGAACGGCGACGCCACGTGGAAGACGACCCGGCAGCCCGCCATGGCCTCGTCGAAGGAGCGCTCCTTAAGAAGGTCCGCCTCGAACAGCGTGAGCGCGCCCGGGAATTCGTCCTGCATGTCCCGCAGGGGACGCACCTTCACCGGGTTGGTGAGACTGCGCACGGTGGCGTGCACCTCGTAGCCGCTCTCCAGCAGCCGCCGCACGAGATGGCTCCCGACGAATCCGCTGCCACCGGTCACCAGGACTTGGCCCATGCCCTCGCTCCTCCACCCAGGGGGTGACATTGAAGCACCGGCGGATCTTCAGCGGGGGCGGGTCACCGGTGGAGCCCTGTCACCGGCGGGGAAGCCGCAGTCCGCTAGCTTCACTGCGGGAGTACCTCCGGGAACTCGGAGGGGTGTGGTGATCAGGGAGGCGCGGGTGCACGACGACGGCGACGGCGTGAGGACTGCGGCGGCGCGGCTCACCGGGCGGGCGGCGACCGGGGAGCGTCCGCTGTCCGGTGCGCTGACCGAGGTGACCCTCGACGACGGCCGGGTGGTGATGGTCAAGCGCGCCGACGGCCCCGAGGAGGCCCGGGCCGAGGCGGCGGGGCTGGCGTGGCTGGCCGCCGCAGGAACGGTCCGGGTGCCGACCACCTACGGTCAGGACGGCCGCCTGCTGGTCACCGACCTGATCGCGCGGGGGCGGCCCGACCGGGACGCGGCGTTCGGCCTCGGGCGCGGGCTGGCCGGGCTGCACCTCGCCGGTGCGCCCGCCTTCGGTTCCCGTCCGCCCGGCGGCCCACGGGAGGCGTACATCGGGCGCGCGCCCATGCGGAACGCCGAAGGCGCCGAGTGGCCCCGGTGGTACGCCGAGCACCGGGTGCTGCCGTATCTGCGGCGCGCGGTGGACGACGGCACGATCACCGCGGACGAGGCTCCCGTGATCGAACGGCTCTGCGAGCTCCTGCCCGGGCTCGCGGGCCCCGCCGAGCCGCCCGCCCGGCTCCACGGCGACCTCTGGAACGGCAACGTCCTGTGGGGAGCCGACGGCCACGCCTGGCTCATCGACCCGGCGGCGCACGGCGGCCACCGCGAGACCGACCTCGCGATGCTCCACCTCTTCGGCTGTCCCCACCTGGACGAGGTGCTGCGCGGCTACGAGAGCGCCGCGCCGCTCGTCGAGGGCTGGGCCGGCCGGATCGGCCTGCACCAGATGTTCCCGCTGCTGGTGCACGCCGTGCTGTTCGGGAGGGGCTATGCGGAACAGGCGCTCAGCACGGCGAAGGCGGCCCTGGAGCGGTGAGTGCACCGGTCCGGGGCCGCCTGGGCGCGTGACGTCGCGAGCGAGGAGAGCGAAGGGACTGGAGCCATAAGAAGGCCGGTTCTGGAGACCGGTGAGAAGGAAGTCCCTTCATGGCCTCGCCGCGCGCGTCACGTCCTGGCGAGGAGAGCGGATGGGCTGAAATCCGAGCCCCATGGGGGCTCATCGCAGTGAGAAGGAAGCCCTTCCATGGCCTCGCCACGGACAACGCTAGCAGTCACTCGGGGATCAAGTCGCGCAGGTTTTCCGGCGTGATGACCACCGACTCCGGGTGCAGCCCCTCCGGTCGCTCCAGGCCGATGTAGGTCACGGGCACGTCCGGCACCGACTCGGGGTCCCAAGTCGCCACCTGCGTACCGTCGTTCGCCATCAGATCGGCCAGGTACCCGACCGTGAGCTGCTCGCGCTCGACGACAGCGCGCAGCAGCGTGGCCACCGACACCTGGTTGCCCTCGACGCGGTTGTACGCCGGGTGCCCCTTCAGGTACAGATGCAGCCACTTCGCGTGCCAACTCCCGTCCTGCGCACGCCGGAACGCCAGCGGCAGTGCCACCCGGCCGGGGCCGCGCAGCTCCGACTTCATGCGCACGGTACGCGCCTCGAAGGGCTGTCCCTTCTGCTCGCCCTCGCGCAGCATGAACCCGAAGAACGACTCCTCGGCGTCCTCGAACTTCTCCCCGGAGTAGATGTTGACCTGCGGCACGATGTACGTGCCCCGTACCGCCCCGAGCCGCAGGTTGATGAACTCCGAAGCGCCGTCGGGCGCGTCGGTGATGTCACCCGAGTGCTCGCCCTCCACCTCGCGGAGGTTGGTGTACGACAGCCACGACACCGTCTCGTAGTCCGCGTCCAGCAGCAGCGCCGACAGGTCGTAGTCGGTGACCTGCCGCGTCTGCTTCCAGTACACGAAGAACCGCAGCAGCTCCCCGTCGACCGGCGAGACGGAGCCGCGGGGCAGCACGCCGAGTCCGGCCGAGGCCGCCCGCCCGCTGAGCGGAAGCGCCACGCCCAGGACGTCGGGGTCGACCAGCAGCCGCTCCGGAGAGGGGAGTCGACGAGCCGTCTCCGCGTCGAGCACGGCGATCAGACGCTTGCGGTCCTCCTCCGGTACGGTCCGACGGGCGTCGTCGGTGACATGCGCGCGGCCGGCACGGTTGATGAACACCCGCTTGCGGCCCGCCTCTTCGGCCCGGTTGTGCAGGTACTCGCGCACCGACAGCACGACCCGCCCGGAGACCTGCGGGGCGACCTCCTCGACGGCGGCCACCACGGCGTCCCGCTCCGCCTGCGTGCGCGCGGTGCGCAGCAGCCGGTCCAGCGCGCGCAGCAGCCTGCCCGGCGCGGACCGGAGCAGCTCCGTCGCCCCGAGGACGTCGTCCGCGCCCAGCAGCGCCTCGACTCGCGCCTCGAAGGTGTACGCCTTCTTCTCGCCCCGGGCGACCGCGAACACCTCGGCCGCGTGCGGCCACCGGGGGTACTCGTGCGGGTGCAGACGCTCGCCGAGCCGCTTGAACGCCTCACGGTGCGCGAGGACGTCGGCGAGCTTGGCGGGGGTCCCGGCGACTACCTCGTCCAGCCCCGCGAGCAGGGCGCGGCGCACCGGCCGGGACAGCTTGCTCAAGCGGGTCGGCTCCTGGAGGCTCACATCCCCGCCGGACAACGCGCAGGCCAGCCGCAGCACATCGGTCACGGTGTCGAGGAGCAGACCCGAACCCGCCTTCAGGCGGGCCTCGTTGACGACGGCACGGTTCTCCCGCACCGGGATCGTCTCCGGCTGGGGGCCGTCCGCGCAGTGCCCGGCGAGCACCCTGAGATCGGCCAGGTGCTCGTCCCCGAGCGGAGTGGTGCTGCCGGCCAGCGCCAGGTACAGGGCGGTGAGCTCGTCCTCCAGGGCGCCGCCCAGGTGCAGGACGGTCAGCCGGTCGCCGACCGCGGCCGTCAGCTCGTCGTGCGCGGCGAGCATCTCCTCGTAGGTGTGCCGGTAGGTGCCGTACGACGGCAGAGTGAGCAGGTTGACCACGCCGTTGCGCAGCTGGGCGAGGACTCCGGAGCGGGCCTTGCCGTCCTCCAGGGCCTCGCGCACGCAGCGCATCCAGAACTCGAAGGTGTCCGGGACGTTGGCCGGGAAGTCCTTGAAGTAGACGTTGTGCCGCACATGGTCGCCGGTCATCTCCCGGACGGTGGCGAGCGTGCGCACGGCGGTGTCGACGACCGTGCTCTCGGACAGTCCCGACAACACCCTCAGCGCGTCCGCCGACAGCTTGAAGCCGGCGGACATCAGCGCGGCGTCGAACCGCCGCGCCGCGACGTCGCCCTCGCCGGCGGGGCCCGCCGGGGCGGGCAGCCGGAGGGCATGCCGAATGACCAGGGATTCGAGACGGTGGACCATGCCGGAATGGTCGCAGAGGCGTTCGACCTGGCGCACCGGAGTTTTCGGGGGCCCGGACTCGGACGGCCCCCGGGGTCAGGACTCCTGGCCCTGCTTCTTCTCCTTGATGCGCGCCGCCTCCTTGCGGACCTCGGCCTGCGTGGCGCGCTCCTTCTCCAGCCACTCGGGCCGTTCTTCCCGCAGCGCCTCGATCTGCTCGGTCGTCAGCGGCTCGGTGACCCCGCCGCGGGCGAGACCGGCGATGGAGACACCCAGCCGCGCGGCGACGACCGGGCGGGGGTGCGGGCCGTTGCGTCGCAGGTCCTGCAACCACTGGGGCGGGTTCGCCTGGAGTTCGTTGAACTCGGCGCGCGAGACGACACCCTCCTGGAACTCGGCGGGGGTGGCAGGAAGGTACACACCCAGCTTCTTCGCCGCGGTGGCGGGCTTCATCGTCTGGGTGCTCTGGTGCGACGTCATGCAGTCCAGACTATCGGCCGCGCACGAGACCTCCGACCACAGTGGGTAACCTTGCCGCGTGACAGACTCGCCAGTATCCCCCTCCTTCCGGCTCGCGTACGTCCCCGGGGTGACGCCCGCCAAGTGGGTGCGGATCTGGAACGAGCGTCTGCCGGACACCCCCCTCCAGCTCCTCCAGGTGACCGCCGCCGAGGCCTCCGACGTGTTGCGCGACGGAGCCGCGGACGCGGGCTTCGTACGGCTGCCGGTCGACCGTACGGTGTTCAGCGCGATCCCCCTCTACACCGAGACCACGGTGGTCGTCGTCCCCAAGGACCACGTGGTGACGGCGGCCGAGGAGGTCACGCTGGAGGACCTCGCCGACGAGGTCGTCCTCCACCCCCTCGACGACGTCATCGGCTGGGAGCGGCCGCCCGGGGAGCCGGCCTTCGAACGCCCGGCCACCACGGCGGACGCGATCGAGCTGGTGGCTGCGAACATCGGCGTCCTCGTGGTCCCCCAGTCCCTGGCCCGCCTCCACCACCGCCGCGACCTCACCTACCGCCCGCTCACCGACGCCCCGCAGTCCGGCATCGCCTTGTCCTGGCGGGAGGACGCGACAACGGACCTGGTCGAGGACTTCATCGGCATCGTCCGGGGCCGCACCGTCAACAGCTCACGTGGCCGCGCCCAGCCCGAGCCGGAGCGCGGGCAACGCCCCGAGAGGAGCGGCGGCCGCAAGCCGGCGGGCACCGGGAAGGGCACGGGCCGGGGATCCTCCGGCGGGGCCAGGGGCGCCCGCGGCGGCTCCCGCACGTCCGGCGGCTCCAAGGGCACCGGCACGCGCCGCGGCAAGCCGAAGCGCCGGGGCTAGCCTTCCGCGGTGGCCCGGTGGCCCGGTGGCCCGGTGGCCCGGGAGCCCTGTGGGCCGGAAGCCTGGACGGACCTTGCCGCGTGGCCGTGGGCTATGCGCTGCCAGTGGCCGCGCGGTGGTGATTTCCCGGCTGCGCGCTCCCGGCTGTCCTGGCGACGCGCTCGCCCCGGGACCAGGTGCCGGCCCGGCGTCTCAGGCGCCGGCGAACGCCCCGTCGGCCCCGAAGGCGACCCCGGCGAACCGTTCTCCGATGCGCCGGTGCGTCGCCGCGTCCGGGTGCAGGTCGTCCGGGAGCGGAAGCTCCGCCGAGTCCTGCTCGCCGTACAGCTCGCGCCCGTCGAGGTAGTGCAGGTGGGGGTCGTCGGCGGCCCGCTGCTTCACGATCCGGGCCAGTTCCTCGCGGATGACCTGGAGGGTCAGCTTCCCGCTCGCGCGTTCCGCCGGGTCGCCGAGGGTCCTGAACCGCAGCCGGCCCTCGCCCATCTCGCTGAAGTCCGGGAAGCAGGGCCCCGGCGTGTCCTCGTGCATCGGGCACAGGATGGGCGAGACGACCAGCAGGGGCGTGTCCGGGTGGCCCTCGCGGACCGTGTCGAGGAAGCCGTGGACCGCCGGGCCGAAGGCGCGCAGCCGCATCAGGTCGTGGTTGACGATGTTGATGCCGATCTTGAGGCTGATGAGGTCGGCCGGGGTGTCCCGCACGGCCCGCGCGGTGAACGGGTCGAGCAGCGCGCTTCCGGCGAGGCCCAGGTTGACCAGCTCCACGCCGCCCAGTGACGCGGCGACCGCGGGCCAGATGCCGGTGGGGCTCGCCGCGTCGGACCCGTGGCTGATGGAGCTGCCGTGGTGCAGCCACACCCGCCGGTCACTGAGCGCCGCGGGCTCGACGGGCGCGTCGGTGCGCAGGGCGATCAGCTCGGTCGTCTCGTTGTGCGGCAGCCAGATCTCGACGTCCTTGAGGTCTGCGGACAGCCCGTCGAACCGGACGGTGCCGGGCACCCCCGGCCGGACCTCGGACGTCCCCTCGGTCATGTCGACGGTGATGACGTTGCCGCTGCGCACGCTGCCCTGCCCGGCCGGACGCCCGTCGACGACCAGGTCGTACAGACCGTGCGGGCGGGGCGGCGCGCCCACGTAGGCCCGCTTGGTCGGCAGGGCGTCCAGCTCCACCGCCGTCGCCCGGGTGCGGAAGACGAGCCGTACGCCGGAGGGCTGGGACTCGGCCATGGCGAGCTGGTCGTCGGTGTTCTGGGCGCGGGCCCGGGCGGGCAGCCGGTGCGGCAGCACCCCGTGCTCGGTGTGTTCCACGTCGAGGGCACCGCGCAGCAGGTCGGCGATGACGGGGGTGGTGATCCAGTCGGGCATGTTCCTCAGCCTGTCGGTCAGCGGGTCGGCCAGTTGCGCAACAGCGTGTCGAGGGCGTCCAGGATCCGCGTCCAGGACTCCTCGGAGTCGGGGGAGCTGTGGCTGAACCCGCCTGCCCCCTCCAGGCTCGCGTAGCCGTGGAAGGTGCTGCCGAGGAGCCGTACGGCGTGGGTCTGGTCGGGTTCGGGCAGGTCGTAGCCGCGCAGGATGGCCCGCGTCATCTGCGCGTGCCGGACGCCCGCGCTGGCGGCCGCGGTCTCCGGGTCGAGTTGCAGCCGGGCGGCCGCGGCACGGCCCGGGTGGGCGTGGGCGTAGTCGCGGTAGACGTTCGCGAAGGCGGTCAGGGCGTCCTTGCCGGCCCGTCCGGCCACCGCGTCGGCGGCAAGGTCGGCGAGCTCCTCCAGGGCGAACAGGGCGATCCGGGTCTTGAGGTCCTGCGAGTTCTTCACGTGCGAGTACAGACTCGCGACCTTGACGTCGAACCGGCGGGCGAGCTCCGAGACGGTGACGTGCTCGAAGCCCACCTCGTCGGCCAGCTCCGCGCCTGCCCGGACCAGTCGCTCCGTGGTCAGCCCCACCCGTGCCATAACCGTCCTCTCGTTTGCCAGAGTCGATTATGCGTTTGCCTAAAGCATTTAGGCAATCTAGCGTGGAGTTATGGAACCGCTGACCGAGCAAGAGATACGTGCCGCCTTCGTGAACTGCACCAAGGGCGAGGCGAAGCGGCTGTCGGTGCCGCGCGACCTGGCGGACCGGCCGTGGGAAGACCTGGACTACCTCGGCTGGCGCGATCCGCAGGCCCCCGACCGCGCCTACCTGGTGACCGTCCTGGAGGGGCGGCCCACGGCCCTCGCGCTGCGCGGCTCGACCGCAGGCTCCGGACAGGCGCGCCGCAGCATGTGCTCGATGTGCCTGACCACCCACTCCGGCGGTGTCTGCCTGATGGTCGCCCCGCGGGCGGGCAAGGCCGGGCAGCAGGGCAACTCGGTCGGGGCGTACATGTGCGACGACCTGGCCTGCTCGCTGTACGTGCGCGGGAAGCGGGACGCGGGCCCCGGCGCGCGACTGCACGAGACGCTCACCGTCGAGGAGAAGATCCGGCGGACGGTGACGAACCTGGCAGCCTTCGTCGCCAGGGTCACGGGCGCCGCATGAGGCACCGGTGACCCTGGCGAGTGCGCCCGGTGGGGTCAGGGGACGTACGTCGCCCGCTGCGCCGTGCCAGCACCGTCCGGCCGTTCGCCGGGGTGAGCAGCCCGGCCGTCATCCAGGAGTTGCCGTCGACCGCACCCGGGTGCCGAGTGCGGTCCTGGTGGCGAAGGGCGCCCCGGTTCCAGATCTCGTCGAGCAGTGAAGTGCCGTCGGAACGCACCGGGTTGGCCACGCCGGAGTCGACCCCGCCCAGGTGTCGCGCCCCGGGACGGCTCCCACCCCGCACCGCTGAGCCGGGTGCCATGGTCACCGTCACCCCGTCACCCCGTCACCTCGCCACGCGGGCCACCGAGCCGCACCGGCTGTAAGCCCCCGCCCGGACCCCCACCGGCCCGGGGCCCCACGGTCAGCCGGCTCCCCGCAGCAGCCACTCATGAGCCGTCCGCGCCGTGAACTCCTCCTGGCCGCCCCGCAGAAGGAGACCGGCCCGGGCGAACTCCGGGGCGTCCGCCTGGGCCGCGACGTACGGGACCGCGATGCAGCGCATCCCCGCCGCGTGCGCGGCCGCGGCGCCGGGAGCCGCGTCCTCCAGGACCACGCAGTCGGCCGGCCGCGCACCGAGCCGGCGGGCCGCCTCCAGGAAGACGTCCGGCGCCGGCTTGCCGTGGGGGACCTCGTCGGCCGAGACGGTCGTCCGCAGATACGCGTCGAGTCCCGTCCCGGCCAGGATCGCGTCGATGGCCTCCGGCGAGGACCCCGAGGCCACGGCCATCGGCACGCCCTCACCGGCGAGCAGCTCCACGAACTTCCGCATCTCGGGGTACACGCGGGTGGCGGTGCGGGCCAGCTCCAGATAGCGCCGGTTCTTGTCCGCGAGCAGCTCCGCCACGGACGCCCGCAGCCCGTACAGCGACTTCCACCGCGTCACCGTCTCCCGGGTACTGATCCCGACGTACCGCTGGTGGTCGGCCCAGGTGAAGTCCGGGACGCCGTGCTCGGCGAGGGTCCGCCGACCCGCTTCGTAGTAGTTCGGCTCGCTGTCCACGAGCGTTCCGTCGAGATCGAAGATGACCGCTGTGCCGCTGAGCCTGCTCATGGCGTCCAGGATGGCAAAGATCAACCGCGGGTCGTGCGCCCGACCGACTCCACCAGTGGCAGCAGCCGGTACGCGACCCGTTCCCGCAGCGCCACCTCGGTGCGCGTGCGCACCACGCCCGGCAGGCTGATCACCTTCTGGATCACGTCCTCCAGATGCGCGTTGTCCCGCGCCACGACCCGCGTCAGCAGATCCCCGCCGCCCGCGATCGAGAACGCCTCGACGATCTCCGGCACGGCCGCCAGCGCGTCCCCCACGTCGTCGAGCCGCCCCTGGGTCACCTCGATGTGCACGAAGGCCAGCACCGGATGACCGAGCGCGGCCGGTGACAGCGAGGGCCCCGAACCGGTGATCACCCCGTCCCGCTCCAGGCGGTCCAGCCGCGCCTGCAGGGTGCCCCGGGCGATCCCGAGGATCCGCGCGTACTCCCGCACGCTCGTCCGCGGCTGTTCCAGCAGCAGCCGCAGGATGCGGGTGTCGAGTGCGTCCACGGCCATGGCGTACGGCCTCCTCGTGCATGGTCCTTTGGCCCGCCGACGGCCGCTCCGGGACCGCCTTCGATATACCAATGGCCCAGCATATTCGACCTCGCTTGAGCCGACAGTGCCGAGGATGCTGCAATGAGCCCGTCGATGGCGCTGCGGAACCCCCGCGGCGCCTTTTCCATGCCGGTGTCCGAGGGAATCAGGGGGCGGTACGTGCTGAAGAGGGTGTTCGTGGCGCCGGACCCGGGCCGGGTGCGGCTGCGGTTCGCCGCGCGGGCGGTGCTCGGGATCGGACTCGCCGTCGTGGTGTGCGGCCTCGCGGGCCACTCGCTCGCCGGTGCCGTCACCGGCGGTCTCGCCGCGCTGCTCGCCCTGTTCACCGTCACCGATGCCACCGTCGAGCAGCAGGCGCTCACCACCGCCCTGCTGCCCGCCGTGGGCCTCCCCGTGCTCACCGCCGCTGCCGAGCTCCACGACCAGCCCGTCGCCCGCGACCTCATCTTCCTCGCCGTGGTCGGCGCGGGCGTGTACGCCCGGCGCTGGGGCCCGCGCGGGCACAGCCTCGGCGTCTTCGCGTTCATGACGTTCTTCGTGGCGCAGTTCCTGCACGCGACCACCGACCGGCTGCCCGAGCTGTACGCCGCCGTCCTGCTGTCCGTGCTCACCGCCGCCGCGGTCCGCTTCGGCCTGTGGTGCTACGAGCGCCGGCTTCCCCCGGCCCCGGTGCCCGCCCCTCCCGCCGGCACCGGCCTCGCCCGCGCGACCACCCGTCAGGCGGTGCAGGCCCTGGCGGGTGCGGGCTTCGCCCTCGTCGTAGGCCAGCTGGTCTCCGGACAGCGCTGGTACTGGGCCGTCGGCGCCACCTGGTGGATCTTCGTGAACACCGCCTCACGCGGCGAGACCCTGGTGCGCGGCTTCCGCCGCGTCCTCGGCACGGTGATCGGCATCGGCCTCGGACTGCTCGTCGCCGTACCGCTGCACGGGGCACCGGCGCCCACGGCCGTCCTCGTCGCCGTCTGCGTCTTCGGCATCTTCTACACGGCCGCCGTGTCGTACACGTGGATGATGCTGTGGGTCACCCTGCTCGCCGAGCTCCTCTACGGCCTCCTCGGCGTCCTGGACCCCGGCCTGCTGGCGCTGCGGCTCGCGGAGACCGGCGTCGGCGCGGTCGGGGCCGTCCTGGCGGTGCTGTTCGTCCTGCCGATCACCACCC
The DNA here is from genome assembly GCF_029893805.1 of Streptomyces sp. SAI-135. Taxonomy (NCBI): domain Bacteria; kingdom Bacillati; phylum Actinomycetota; class Actinomycetes; order Kitasatosporales; family Streptomycetaceae; genus Streptomyces; species Streptomyces sp. SAI-135. The sequence goes on along the minus strand of NZ_JARXYP010000002.1, from coordinate 1,381,017 downwards.
ACAGCGTCACCGACGCCTGGATCCAGCGTGCCCTGCGCTGCGTCCACGCCTGCACCGCCGAGGCCGCCGCCCGTCTCGCGGGCGTACCGGGCGCCGACCCGGCCGGCCGCGTCGCGGAACTGGAGCAGCTGCTCGGCCGGGTCCGCCTCTCGGTCGCCCCGCTGGTCCACCCCCTCCACCCCGTGTCGGCCCGCAAGCGCCGCGCCCGCCGCGTCCTGGCCCTGCTGGACGACTGCGCCCGGGAGATCCGGGGCCTGGTCACCGTCGCGGCCGATCCCGAGGCCTCGCACGACACCCGCCTGACCACGGCGTGCCGACGGGTGGAGGGCGCGGTGGAGGCGCTCACCGACGGCAGGGACCTCCCGGTGGCGGACGCCCCTCCCGCCGGGGAACCCGCGCTGGCCCATCTGCACGGACTGGAACGGGCGCTCGCGGAACTGGCGGCGCCCCTGCGGACCCCGACCGGCTCGCCGCTGGTCGGGGCCTGAAGCCCTTCCCTGTCCGGGTCCGCCCTCGTGAATTTACCGCGGTTGGTCTAGACCGGTAGTGATCGACTGCTACCGTCGCCCCGAGCGGCACGGACCGAGAGGGGACGACTGTGGCAGACGGCGGCGGACGGCGACGGGCCTGGATCGGGTCGTTCACGGCGGCGGGAGGCCCCGGCATCGTGACGGCGGCGGTGACCCCGGGCACGGGCGCGCTGAAGGTGCTGAGCGGCCTCGACGCCGTACCCGATCCGTCGTATCTGGCCCTGTCGTCCGACGGGGACGTGCTCTACGCCGTCAGTGAGACGGCCGAGGGCGCGGTCGCCGCGTACCGGGTGACCGGCGACCGGCCCGAGCCGGCCGGCCCGCCGGTGGCGGTGGACGGGAACGGGCCCACACACCTCGCCGTGCACGCCGGACACGTGCTGACCGCCAACTACGGCTCCGGCAGCGTCACCACCCTGCCGCTGCGTCCCGACGGCACCCTCGCGGGCGCCCCCTCCGGAGTGCTCCGGCACACCGGCGCGGGCCCGCACACGCCCCGCCAGCAGGGCCCGCACGCCCACCAGGTGCAGCCCGATCCGAGCGGGCGGTGGGTCGTCAGCGTCGACCTCGGCACCGACTCCGTGCGGGTGTGCACCCTGACCGGCGGAACACTCGACGTGCACCGCGAGATCGCCCTGCGCCCCGGTTCGGGACCGCGCCACCTGGCCTTCCACCCCGACGGCACCCGCGCCTACGTCCTCAACGAGCTCACCCCGACCCTCACCGTGTGCCGCTGGGACGCCGAGGAAGGCTTCCTGAAGCCCCTGAGCGAGGTCCCCGTGCTGGCGGGCGCCCCTTCGGGCGACGCGTACCCGTCAGGGGTCGTCACGTCCCCCGACGGCCGGTTCGTGTGGACCGCCACCCGCGGCGAGGACGTCCTGTCCACGTTCGCCGTCGAGGGCGACGAGCTGCGCCTGGTCGGCACCGTCATCTGCGGCGGCCACTGGCCCCGGGCCCTCGCGGAATACGGCGGTTTCCTGTACGTGGCGAACGAGCGCTCCGGCGACGTCACCTGGTTCGCCGTCGATCCGGCCACCGGCCTGCCCCGGTACGAAGGTTCGATCGAGGTGCCGGCCGCCTCCTGCGTGATCTTCGACTGACCGGGGCCGGCACGCCGAAGAGCCCGCTCCGACGGTGGGAGCGGGCCCTTTCGGTGTTCGCGGACGCGGACGCGGACGCGGGTGCGGGTGCGGGTGCGGGTGCGCTCAGCGCACCGGGGCACCCTGCGCCTGCTGCGGGGCGATGCCCAGCGCGGTCGTGTACTTGGCGAGGACGAGCTTGCCGATCGCCGGGTAGGGGCCGAGCGGGTCGGCGGCGGAGCAGTCGGCCTCCCTGGCGGCGTCCTCGATCACGGCGGGGTCGATCTCCGGCCCTATCAGGTAGGGCGCGAGGGCCAGCTGCTGCGAACCGGAGGACCGCAGCTGCTCGGCGATGGACGCGATCGAACCGTCCTGGTCCAGCGCCGCCGCCATCACCGGCACGGCCAGCCGCGCGGCGAGCAGCATGCCGGTGATCCCGGCCGCCTGCACCGCCTCCTCGCCGCCCACCGCACCGAGGATGATGCCGTCGGCGGCGGTCGTCACCGCGAACAGCCGGGCGCGGTCGGCGCGGGCCAGCCCGGCCTCCGACAGCCGCACGTGCAGCGCCTCGGCGAGCAGCGGGTGCGGGCCCAGCACGTCGGTGAGGTCGGCCGCGATCCGGCTGTCCATCACGGCCTGGCGGATCCGGCGCAGCAGCGAGCTGTCCGGACCGGCGAGCAGCGGCACCACGACGGCGACGGGGCCCTCGGGCTCCTTGACGTCCATCCCGGCGGCCTTGGCCTGCTCGTAACGGGCGGTGCGCTCGTCGGCGGTGTGCGCCAGCACGGCCTGGAGCGTGGGGAACTCCGAGTCGTCCCCGTCCAGGTAGCCGATCCGCGCGTCGAGGCCGGGCAGCTCGGAGCGGGCGATGCTCACGACCTCCTCGGCGAGACCGCGCGTGGCCGCGCCGGGCGTGCCCGGGACCGCGAGGACGAGCGCGGGCGCGCCCTCGGGAGCCGCCAGCGGCTCGGGTCGGCGGTGCCGCCCGGGCTGGCGAGGTCGCGGCATTCGTACTGGCAGGCCGGACGCGGGCCCAGTGGGGGAGCTCATGGCGACGCATGTTACTGGCTTCCTGGGCTTCCCTGTTCGGGGAGGGTGCAGGTGAGCGGTATCCGTCCGGTTTTGTCTGATGAGTTACGTCCGCTTCAGCCCCTCTTTGGGCTCACCACGTACACCATCGCCTCGTCCGGCGGCAGGGTCAGTGCACCGCGCGCCAGTTCTGTGGCGATCTGTACGGATCCCTCCAAGGGGCCGCCCGCCGCCGGGACCCGCCGCGCGTGCGGCAACCGCCTCTCCAGCTCTTCCTCCAGCGGTACGACGAGGGCGGCACCCAACCTGAACAAGCCACCGGTGAGGCCGACATGTGCCTCGCCCTGCGCCGGACACACAGCGGCCGCGGAATCGGCCATGTGGCGGGCCGCCTCGCGCAGGATCCTCCCGGCCACCGGGTCGCTCCCGGCGCAGGCCGCCACCTGCGGCGCGAAGGAGGCCAGCACGGCGGGCCGGTCCGTACGCGGGTAGACCCGGCCGGGTAGTTCCCGCACCGGTCCGAACGACTCCTCGGCCCGGGCCAGCAGCGCGGCCGAGCCCCCGGACCGACCGTCATGGGCACGCAGCGCCGCCTCCAGTCCGGCCCGCCCGATCCACGCGCCACCCCCGCAGTCGCCCAGCAGATGACCCCAGCCGTCCGCCCGGCGCCAGGACTTGAGGTCGGTGCCGATCGCGACGAGACCGGTACCGGCGGCGAGCACCGCGCCCGGACGCGTTCCGAGGGCGCCGGTGTAGGCGGTCACCGCGTCCGCGACGAGCGCGACGCTCCGCGCCCCGAACTCCCGCTCCAGCGCGGCGGGAAGCTCCGCCCGCAGGGCGTCACCCAGGGTCGCGAGACCGGCCGCCCCGACGACGGCGGTACCGAGCCGGTTCACGCCCGCCTCGGGCATGAGAGCCCGGACCAGGGGGACCAGTTGCTCCATCAGGTGATCCGGATCGATGCCGCGCGGACCCGTCCGCACCGGCACCCGTGACTCCCGCGGCGCCGTGGTCCCCCGGCCGGGGGTGCCGACGACGACCCGCAGACCGGAGCCGCCGGAGTCGACGGCGAGGAACCCGTCATCCGTCGCTGAAGGCATGCGGCTCCTCTCCTTCCCGTCGACCGGCGGCGTGCTCGGCCGGGCCGGCTCGAAGATCTCGACGGGGAGGAAGAGTAGCGCCCGCGGCACGGCCCGCGAGGGGGTCTTCCCTGGGTATGCGGGGCGTCGGTGTGTGCCAGTAGAGTGACGCGCCGTGGCACCACGACCCTTGCACGAACTTGTCGAAGCAGGCTGGGCGAAGGCCCTCGAACCTGTGGCCGAACGCATCGCGGCGATGGGGGACTTCCTCCGGGCCGAGATAGCGGCGGGCCGGACCTATCTGCCGGCCGGGGCGAACGTCCTGAGGGCCTTTCAGCAGCCCTTTGACGACGTCCGCGTCCTCATCGTCGGTCAGGATCCCTACCCCACACCGGGAATGGCGATCGGACTGAGTTTCGCGGTGGCGCCCGAGGTGCGTTCCCTGCCGGGAAGCCTGGAGAACATCTTCCGGGAGATGCACTCCGACCTCGGACTGCCCAGGCCCTCGAACGGCGATCTGACGCCGTGGACCCAGCAGGGCGTGCTCCTGCTCAACAGGGCGCTCACGACCGCCCCGCGCAAGCCCGGCGCGCACCGCGGACAGGGCTGGGAGGAAGTCACCGAGCAGGCCATCCGGGCGCTGGCGGCGCGCGGGAAGCCGCTGGTGTCCATCCTGTGGGGGCGGGACGCCCGCAACCTCCGCCCCCTGCTCGGCGACCTTCCGGCGATCGAGTCCGCCCATCCGTCACCCATGTCGGCGGACCGCGGCTTCTTCGGCTCGCGCCCCTTCAGCCGCGCCAACGACCTGCTGGTCCGCCAGGGCGGACAGCCGGTGAACTGGCAACTGCCGTAGAACGTCAGGCGGACTCTCCTCCGGACGCCCCCTCACCGGGAAGCCGGCTCCTCAACGGGAAGCCGGCTGCTCACCGGTGGGCCGGCTTCTGGTCAGTGGACGGCTACTTGTCCGTGGGCCGGCTTCTTGACCGTGGGCACGATCCCCCGACGGCCCGTCAGGATCACGCGACCACCGCCGCCCGCACACACAGCACGTCCGGCAGGTGCGAGGCCAACTGCCGCCAGCTGTCGCCGTCGTCGGCCGAGGCGTACACCTCGCCGTTGCGGTTGCCGAAGTAGACGCCGGCCGGGTCGGTGTCGTCCGTGCACATCGCGTCCCGCAGCACCGTGCCGTAGTGGTCCTCCTGCGGCAGGCCCGCCGTGAGCGGTTCCCAGCTCTTGCCCGCGTCCGCCGTGCGGAAGACCCGGCACCGGTGACCGGCCGGGACACGGTCCGCGTCGGCGTTGATCGGGAAGACGTACGCCGTCCCGCCGCGGCGGGGATGGGCGGCCGCCGCGAAGCCGAAGGTGGACGGCAGCCCCTCGCCGATGTCCGTCCAGTGCGACCCCCCGTCGTCGCTTCTGTACACACCCCAGTGGTTCTGGAGGTAGAGCCGGTCCGGATCGGCCGCGTCCCGGGCCACCTTGTGCACGCACTGGCCGAACTCCGGGTCCGGGTCGGGCAGGAACACCGCCGAGACCCCGGAGTTGGACGGCTCCCAGCTCGCGCCGCCGTCCCGGGTGCGGAACACCCCGGCAGTGGAGACGGCCACGGTCACCGCGCGCGGGTCACGCCGGTCGGTCAGGACGGTGTGCAGCCCCTCCCCGCCGCCGCCCGGCACCCACTTCGACCGGGTCGGATGCTCCCACAGGGGCCGGACCAGCTCGAAACTCTCCCCTCGGTCCTCGGAGCGGTACAACGCGGCCGGTTCCGTGCCCGCGTACACCACGTCCGGCTCTGCCGCCGCCGGATGGAGCTGCCAGACCCGCTCCAGGGAGGCCCCGGTGTCCTTCGGGAACTTCACGGCGGGCCGGGCGGGCTCCGTCCAGGTGCGGCCCAGGTCGTCGGAGTGGAACACCGACGGTCCCCAGTGGGCGCTGTCGCCGCCGGCCAGCAGCCGCGGGCGCTCGCCCCGGGTGTCGATCGCCACCGAGTACACGGCCTGCGCGTTGAAATACGGGCTCTCGTCGAACTCCCAGGTGCCGCCGCGCCCGCGCCCGATGAACAGACCCTTGCGCGTCCCCACGGCAAGCAGCTTCTCGGCCATACCGGTCACCTCCGTGACGTCTTTGTCCCAGACACCGGCCAGTCTGCACCCCGCCACTGACAGTCACCTCTGGAAAGGGCTTCACCGCAGGTCAGAGCGGGGATGATAACCGGCCGCGGCGATTGACGGGCGGCTTTCGGCAAGGTGCCGTCGGTGCCGGGCGGCCGCTGGGAGCGTCGTGACGGAGAACTCGCCGTGAGCCGTGAGCATCCAGGAGACCTCTCCCGTATGGGAGGTCGGTCCGGCATGTTCGTGCGCCCGTCGCTCATGAGGAGGATGCCTTCGATGGCGTTCCGTGGTCCCAAGGTCTGGCTGTGGCGCTGGCGACGCAATCCGCTCAGACGCCGCGCCGACGCCGTCGAGGCGTGGGTCGTGCTCGGTGCCTGGCTGCTCACCGTGGTGGCCGGGGTGCTCGCCGGGCTGGGGGTGAGCCGGGCCGTCGAGCACCAGCTGGCGCTGGAGCGCGTGGAGTGGCGGCCCGTCGTGGCCCGGCTCGCCGACCGCGCGCCCGGCACGGCCGACCCGGGCACGTCGAGCGGGGAACGGGTGTGGGGCGAGGTGGCCTGGACCGGGGCCGACGGCTCGGTCCACACGGGCCAGGTGCGCGTCGATCCCGGCAGCACCCAGGGCACCCCGGTGACCGTCTGGACCGACGCCCAGGGGCGTCTGATGACCCAGCCCGCCACCCGGGACCAGGCCAGGATCCGCGCCGCGATGATCGGCGTGCTGGTCGGCGTGAGCACCGCGGCCGTCCCCTTCGTCGGCGGCCGGGTCCTCCGCGGGCGGCTGGAACGCCGCCGCCTCGACCGGTGGGACACGGACTGGGCACACTTCGGACCCCTGTGGGGCGGGAGGCGGGCGGACGGGAGGTAGCACCGGCGGGCGGGACGGCGTGGCGCCGGCCGGCACCGCGTGAGCGCCCTGGGCGCTCGCCGTACCGTCTCCTCCTACGGCCTCCGCGCAGGACGGCCCGTACCCGGCCGCCTCCGACATCTGGGCGCGGGGCCCCTACCCGGCCGCCGCCAACACCTCCCGGCACGCGCGCACCAACCGCTCGTCGTCCAGCACGTCATGGCTGCCGTACCCGCGGGACGGCGACGCCAGATGCCTGCGCCGAGCGGCCAGTTCGGCTCGGAGAAGATCATGCAGGGGCGCTCCGGCGGGTCCCAGGGCGGCGAGGCAGGCGGTGACGGCCCGGCGGGTGTACGGACGCTCCCTCCAGGCCGTGCGCAGGACCGGCGCGGCGAGCTCCCCGTCCCCGGAGATCCGCCACACCGCACACGCGGCGGACACCCGCTCCCACGGATCCTCCGCCAGGAGCATCCGCCGCACCTCGGGCAGTGCCCCGCCGGCCTTCGGCCCAAGGCGCCCCAGCACCCCCGCGGCCACTCGCCGTCGAGGCATGCCGTCCGCCAACTCACCCGTCAGCACGGGCAGTACGGCCGACGCGTCCCCTTCCACCGACCACAGCGCTCCCGCGGCGACCGCCGCGTACTCCGACTCCAGCAGCTCGCGCAGCACGGGTACGACCCGGGCGGGCGCAGCGCTGCCGAACTCCTCCAGGGCGCGGACGGCCGCCTCCACGACGGCGTCCCGCCTCCGCAGCGACTCCGGCAGACCCCGCACCAGCCGCAGCACCTGCGGTACGGCCTCCGTGTCGCCCAGCGCGGTGAGGGCCGACAGCAGCGGTACGGCCCGCTCGAAGGTCCCGGCCGAGTCCGGCGCGACCTCGCCCAGCAGACGGCGCAGTGCGGGCGCGAGCGGGGCCGCCGCGGGGCCCAGACGGCCGACCACATGGCCCAGGTCGTCGGGCACGTCCGGACCCGCCAGCACCTGTTCCAGCACCGGTGTCGCCCGGGAGTCCCCGCTCCTGGCAAGGGCCTTGAGCGGACCGCCCAGGGCCGGTGCCCCACGCTCCCGGCACCGTACCCACAGGTCCGGCCGGGAGGTCACCAGGGCGGCCAGGTCGTCGGCGGCGGGCGCGGCCAGGTCGAACAGGTCCTCCAGGACGGACACGGCGGCCTCGCGCAACCAGTCCTCGTCCGAAGCCAGTTGGGCGCCTATCAGGGTGACGAGCCCGCTCCAGTCACCGCGCCACTCACGGAACAGCCCCGCAGCCATCCACACGGCGTTGCACCGGTCGACGGCGTCCGGACCGGTCAACTGCCCCTCCAGAAGGGCAGCGCGCTCGGCCAGTCGGTCCCCGAGACCGCGGTGCAGGGTCCGCAGCAGCTGCGAGCCCTCCTCGTCCGAGGGCCGCAGCCGCCGCAGCCGGTCCGCGAGGGTGCCGGAGTGGGGGCAGCCGACGTCGTCGCGTCGGCCGGAGCGCTGCGCGGACCGCTCCCTGAGCAGTTCCACGGCGACCGTCACCAGGTCGGGCGGCAGCCGGTCGGGAGCGCACTCGGCGAGCCGGCCGAGGGCGGCGAGCCGCAGGCCGGGGTCGTACGGCGCGGCGCTCTGGGCCGTCAGCAGTTCCAGCGCCCCGGCCGCGTGCCCGGGATGCCGTCGTACGAAGAGGCCGAGGCTCTCGGTGAGGGCGTGCAGGACCCGGTCGTCCCGCTCCAGCGCGCAGCGCTCCCGCAACAGCCCCAGCACACGCGCCGGTTCGTCCAGGAAACGCACGAGGGCCCCGGGGACGGCACGGCGGACGGCGGGGTCGGCGTCCCCCGCCAGCCGGACGAAGACCTCGGCGCCGGCGCGCACCCCTGCCCGGGCCCGCGCGCGCAGCCGGTCCTCGGCGCCGTCCTCCCGGCCCGCGCTCTCCGCCCCGATGCCGACGAGGAGTTCGACGATGCCGGCCCGGTCCGCGACCTCCCCGCTCGCCACGAGCGCGAGCAGAAACGGAACGCAGGCCACGGTCGAGTCGTACACGTCGCCCTGGTGGTGCACGGCGCCGTACAGCCCGTCGAGAGCCGTCTCCCGCTCGACCGGGTCCGCGGAGGCGAGCCCCCGCAGCAGTCCGGGCACGTCCGCCGCGCTGCCGTCCGCATGCCGCAGCGAGGCCCAGTCGACCTCGTCGATCCCCGTGAACACGTTGTCCTCCCCAGGCGAAGTACCAACTGATCGGAGTCTGCACCACGGGACCGACAACGAAGCGGAATCAGCGTGTGACGGTGAGCGATCCGGACAGGGAGGTGGTCCGGTTCTCGCCAGGAGGCGCCGGGACGGCCTCAGTTGTCACCGGGCAGGGCCCTCGCCAGGACCCGCGTCCACGTCCGCGGCCTCGGGCAGCGTGCCGAAGGCGTGCCCCCAGTCGCCGCCGAGCCGGGTCGCGCAGAACGCGTCGGCGACCGCGGCCGGGGCGTGCCGGACGAGGAGGGAGGCCTGGAGCGTCAGAGCCATGTGTTCCACCAGGCGGCGCGCACCCGACTCGGACGCCGTGGCCAGCAGGTCCTTCAGGCGGGCCACGGCCGAGTCCAGGCGGGCGTCCGCCCCCTGGGCCAGGGCGAGTTCGCCGAACAGCGCCTGCGCGGTGTCCGGATCGCGGCGCAACGCCCGCAGGACGTCGAGGGCGTTGACGTTCCCGGAACCCTCCCAGATCGACAGCAGGGGAGCCTCCCGGTAGTGCCGGGGCATGCCCGAGTCCTCCACGTAGCCGTTCCCGCCGAGGCACTCCAGGGCCTCCGCGGTGAAGGCCGGACCCCGCTTGGTGACCCAGTACTTGCCGACCGCGGTGGCGATGCGGCGGAACGCCTGCTCGCCGGTGTCCCCGCGCACGGCCCGGTCGGCGGCGCCCGCGAGTCGCAGCGTGAGGGTCGTGGCGGCCTCGGACTCCAGTGCCAGATCGGCCAGGACGTTGCGCATCAGCGGCTGGTCGATCAGCCGGGCGCCGAACGCGCTGCGGTGCCGGGCGTGGTGACCCGCCTCGACGAGCGTCCTGCGCATCAGGGTCGCCGACATCATCACGCAGTCCAGCCGCGTGCAGTTGACCATCTCGATGATCGTCTTGACGCCCTGCCCCTCGGGTCCGACCAGCCAGGCCACGGTGGCGTCGAACTCGGGCTCGGAGGACGCGTTCGACCGGTTGCCGAGCTTGTCCTTGAGGCGCTGGATGCGGAAGGTGTTGCGGCTGCCGTCCGGCAGGACGCGCGGGACGAGGAAGCACGACAGCCCGCCCGGCGCCTGCGCCAGCACCAGGAACACGTCGCACATCGGCGCCGAGGTGAACCACTTGTGCCCGCGCAGCGTGTACACCCCGGGCTCCGCGGTGGGCGTGGCCGTCGTGGTGTTCGTCCGGACGTCGGACCCGCCCTGCTTCTCGGTCATCCCCATGCCCGCGAGCAGCCCGCGCTTGTCGGTCGGGACCCTGAGCTCCGGCTCGTACTCACGGCCGGTCAGCAGGGGTTCGTAGACCTTCGCCAGCTCCGGTTCCCTGCGCAGCGCGGGGATCGCCGCGTACGTCATCGACGTGGGACAGCCGTGGCCCGCGTCCGTGTGCCCCCACACCAGACCGCCCGCCGTGCGCGCGACATGGGCGCCGGTACGGTCCTCCGCCCACGGCGTGCCGGCCAGGCCCTCGGCGACGGCGGTCCGCATCAGATGGTGCCAGCTCGGGTGGAAGTCGACCTCGTCGATCCGGTTGCCGTACCGGTCGTGCGTGCGCAGCACCGGCTCGTGCCGGTTGGCCTGATCCGCCCACTCCTGGGCCTCGGCACTGCCGGCCCGCAGACCGAGCCGGCGGAGTCCCTCCTCGGCCCAGGCGGCACCCTCGCGACGCAGCCCTTCCAGCAGGACGGGGTCGTCGGAGGCGTCGTACGGGGTCAGGGGAGGGGGCTGGTTGGTGACGGCGTGGGTGGCGGCGTGCTCGGACGCGGGAAGGGAGACCATGGAGCCCATGTTGCACTTCCTCTGCGGCCGTAGCAATAGTGCAACATGAACGGGTCGTACAGTACGTGACCATGCGGAGGAACATGGCGGAGCAGCCCGGCGGGGTCGACCTGCGGCCGCTGTCCGCCCGGTCGGTCGTGCTGAGCCTGCTGCTCGGCGCGCATCCGCCGGAGATGCCGGTGAAGGACCTGGTCCGCGCGGTGGAGCCGTTCGGGGTCGGCGGCTCCACGCTGCGCGCCGCGCTCAGCCGGATGGTGAGCGCCGGTGACCTGCGGCGCGCCGACACCGTCTACGGCCTCAGCGACCGCCTGCTCGCGCGTCAGCGCCGTCAGGACGACTCCGTGCATCCCCGCACGCGCGCGTGGGACGGTGACTGGGAGACGGTCGTGATCACCGCGACGGGCCGTGGACCGGCCGAACGCGCCGACCTGCGCGCACGGCTGACCGCCCTGCGGCTGGCCGAACTGCGCGAGGGTGTCTGGCTGCGTCCCGCCAACCTGCTGCGGCCGCTCCCGGACGACCTCGACGGGGTCGCCCGGCGCTTCTCGGCCCGCCCGGACGGTTCCGGCCCCGAGCTGGCCGCCGCGTTGTGGCCCCTCGACGGCTGGGCGGCCGACTCCCGGGCGCTGCTCGCCCATGTGGCCCGCGCGGACCGGCCCGCCGACCGGCTCACCGGCTTCGCGGCGGTCGTTCGCCATCTGCTGACTGATCCGGTGCTGCCGCCCGAACTACTGCCGTCCGACTGGCCGGGCGCGGAACTGCGCTCCGCGTACGCGGCCTATCAGCGCGAGCTGGCCGACACCGTCCCGCAGCAGCACGTGCGCGCATGACACGGCGGCCGTGCGAAGCGCCGTGCGGGGGCACTTCGTACGGCCGCCTTCACCTGCCGGTCGGCTACCTGTAGGTGATGTCGGACGTCGCGTACTTGCAGTACGTACCGTCGGGTCCGGAGCCGTTCGTGGTCGGCTCCTTGCCCGTGTTGTTCCCGATGTACTTCTGGCACGGGACGATCTTCTTGCTGGAGTCGCCCACGATCGTGATGTTCTTCAGGGTCGCGCTGTCGCCGTAGTTGGTGTTGATCCCGACGAGCTTGTTGCCCGAGTAGGTCGCCTCGACGGTGTTGAGGTTGATCGTCCGCTTGTACTGCGTCGAGCAGTTGCCGCAGGAGCGCACGAAGGTGCCGAAGTTCTGCACCGCGAAGCTCGAGACGTTGAGCGTGCCGGCGCCGTTGAACTGGAACACCTTGTCGCTGGCCGACCGCGCGCCACCGCCGGAGACGGTGTAGACGTTCGACGACGAGGAGCCGCGGAAGGTCGCCGCGTCCTCGCCGACGTCCTCCCACCACACGTTCTGCAGCGTGCAGCTGCCCGCGCAGTGGATGCCGTCGGCCGCGGGGGCGCCGATGATGACGTTCTTCAGGACGGTGCCGGCGGCCAGGTTCAGGATCGGCCCCTGGTCCTCGTCCTGGCTGTCGCTGCCGAGGTCGCCCGTGCCGTACAGGCGCTTCATCCCGTAGTCCTTGGTACCGGACAGCTGGATGGTCGAGGAGACCGCCTGGCTGCCGTTCGCGGTGGGCCAGGTGGCGGCGCTCGCCGTCGGCGCATGGAGAGTCATGATCATGCCAACCGAGAGGCCGAGGGCGGCCGCGGCTCCGGTCAGCGCACGCGTACGCGCGCGTGGACGTGCCGAAGAAGTCATGTCCCGGATCCTTCTTCCTTGTCGGGGGGTGGACTGGTCGGGGGTGGTCAGAGCTTTCCGGCGCCCGCGCCGCCGGTCACCGAGGTGACGACGGAGGAGGCGGGCTCGGCGGTGTAGCTGTACGGAGCGCTGGTGAAGGTGCCGACCCGGGAGACCTCGGTGGCGGCTCCGCCGAGGTCGTTGCCGCGCAGGTTGGCGTACCCGTCCACGTCGCTGCTCCGGTTCGTGGTGACAGCGACTCCGGTACTGCGGAAGACGTTGTTCTCCACGAGCATCTGGGCGCCCATGCGCGAGTGCACCGCGGTCTCGGCGCCGACGACGTAGTTGTCGTAGAAGTGCCCGGTGCCGAAGCGCAGGCTGGGGATGCGCGAGTTGACGTTGTCGAACCAGTTGTGGTGGTACGTCACCTTCAAGTGACCGGTGTCCTCGCTCGCGTTGTTGTCGCTGTGGCCGACGAGCGAGCCCTTGAAGTGGTCCTTGAAGGTGTTCCAGGACACCGTGACGTTGTCCGAACCGTGGTTGATGTCCAGCAGTCCGTCGTAGTAGTCCTTGTCGTGATCGCGGTCCGCCGAGAAGGAGTTGTGGTCGATCCACACCTTCGTCGAGGCCTGCACCTCGATGCCGTCGGCGGGTGCGAGGGGCTTGCTGATGTTCAGGTTGCGGACCACGACGTTCGTGACCTTCTTCAGCCGCAGCCCGCCGCCGGTGAATCCGGACGACGAACCGACGCCCAGCACCGTGGTGTTGGAGCCGACGTCGACCGTGCCGCTCAGTGGGATCAGGCCGTTGACCTTGACGACCTTCGCCGTGCTGCCGGTGACGGCCGTCTTGAAGGCGCTCAGCGTGGAGACGGTGACCGCGGAGGCGCTGCCGCCGCCGGTGGTTCCGGCGCCGAAACCGATGGGGGAGGTCTCGGCGGCCCCGGCCGGCTGCGGAACGGCCAGGGCGGCCGCCGTCGCGAGCGCGGCCGCACCGGCGGCCAGAGCGGATCTTTGCGCGTGTGTACGTGGGGGGCGAGTACGCATGCGGGTGCGTCCCTTCGGGGTGCCTGTCTGGTACCTGTTGGGCATGTACGTGAGAGATGTTCACCAATCTGAATAGCTTGGGCAGTGTCGAACGGCAATGTGGGGCCCGGTGAGGCGGGTCGGTCACATCGCTGAACGGAACGTAGAGGGTAAGCGCTTTCTGGTCAACGCTTCGCGCAGAAGACATTCGGCCGTGCGGATGGGGGAGGGGTTGGCGGATGCGAGCGAATTCTTTCGATGTGTGGGAGCGCTTCCATGGCGGCCATGTGCATGCCACGATGCTCGCCGACCTCCACCACTGCCTCGACCCGGCCGCGGACCACCTCATCCTGCTGATCCTTCGAGAGAGAGGGGCAAGGACGTGTCCACCATCCCCAGGAGACCGCTCGGTTCGGCGCTGGCGGCGCTGCTGGCATTACTCGCGGCGGTGCTCTTCGCCGCCGTCCCCACCGCGTCGGCCCGCACGGAGGCCGCCCCCACGGCGGCCCTCACCGAGATCACGGGCTTCGGCGCCAATCCCAGCAACCTGCAGATGTACCTGTACGTGCCGGACAACGTCACCGCGCACCCGGCGGTCGTCGTGGCCGTGCACTACTGCACCGGCTCGGGGCCGGCCATGTACAACGGCACCGAGTGGGCCCGACTGGCCGACACCCACGGCTTCGTGGTGATCTACCCCTCGGTCACCCGCTCCAGCAAGTGCTTCGACGTGTCCTCGCCGCAGGCGCTGAAGCGGGGCGGTGGCAGCGACCCCGTCGGCATCAAGTCGATGATCGACTGGACGGTGCGGACCTACTCGGCCGATACCGGCAGGATCTACGCCACCGGTATCTCCTCCGGCGCGATGATGACGAACGTCCTGCTAGGTGACTACCCGGACGTGTTCGCGGCAGGCGCGGCCTTCTCCGGCGTGCCCTTCGGCTGCTTCGCCACGACGGACGGCTCCGAGTGGAACAGCGCCTGCTCGGGCGGCACCGTCACCCACACCCCGCAGCAGTGGGGCGACCTGGTCCGCGCCGCCTACCCCGGGTACACGGGCCCCCGGCCGCGCATGCAGGTGTGGCACGGCACCGCGGACGACGTGCTGCGCTATCCCAACTTCGGCGAGGAGATCAAGCAGTGGACGAACGTCCTCGGCGTCAGCCAGACACCCGCCGCCACGGACACGCCGGTCTCGGGCTGGACCCGCACGCGCTACGGCGCCACCGGTGACCGGGCGCCCGTCGAGGCGATCAGCCTCCAGGGTGTCGGCCACAACCTCTACACCAACGGCATGGCCGCCCGCGCCCTCACCTTCTTCGGCCTCGACAGCTCGGGCCCGGCACCGCAGCCCCAGCCGGGCGCCTGCAAGGTGACGGCCACGACGAACGCCTGGAGCACCGGCCTGACGGCCTCGGTCACCCTCACCAACACCGGCACGACCGCGATCAACGGCTGGCAACTGGCCTTCACCCTTCCCGCCGGCCAGACCATCACCAACGGGTGGGGCGCCACGTACACCCCGGCCTCCGGCGCGGTGACGGCGACGAACGCGACGTACAACGCGACGATCGCGCCGAACGCGAGCGTCAGCATCGGCTATCAGGCGAACCACGGCGGGAACAGCGCGGCGCCGGGCGCCTTCACCCTCAACGGAAAGGCCTGTACGGCGAGTTGACGGTCCAGGGCCGTCGCGATCCTCCGGCGGGACGACCCGGCGCACGGCCGTTCCGACACGGTGCGCGGACGTCCCGCCGGACGTCCGCGTCCCCCGCGCCGAAGGTCTTGGCGGAGACCAGGGGTCACACCGACCGGTGGTACTGGTCCGGGACATGCACGTCCCCGCCCAGCTCGCGGGCCGCGTGCCGTGCCCAGGACGGGCTTCGCAGCAGCTCGCGGCCCAGCAGGACCGCGTCCGCCTCCCCGTTGGAGAGGATCTTCTCGGCCTGTTCGACCTCCGTGATGAGACCCACCGCGGCCACCGGGAGGCCGGCCTCCGCCTTGACGCGGGCGGCGAAGGGCACCTGGTAACCGGGGCCTACCGGGATACGGACGCCCGAGGCGTTGCCGCCGGTGGAGACGTCCAGGAGGTCGATGCCGTGGGCCCGGAGATCGTGGGCGAAGCGGACGGTGTCGTCCGGCGTCCAGCCGCCCTCCGCCAGCCAGTCGGTCGCCGAGATGCGGAAGAAGAGGGGCTTGTCGTCGGGCCAGACCTCGCGCACCGCGTCGACGACCTCCAGCGCGAAGCGGGTGCGGTTCTCGTACGAGCCGCCGTACTCGTCGGTGCGGTGATTGCTGTGCGGGGAGAGGAAGTTGCCGATCAGGTAACCGTGGGCGCCGTGGATCTCGGCGACTTCGAAGCCGGCGGCGAGGGCGCGCCGGGCCGCGTCCGCGAACTGCCCGACGATCTCCGTGATCTGAGCGGCCGTCAACTCCGTCGGCACCGGGTGCGACTCGTCGTAGGGCAGTGCGCTCGGCCCCAGCGGCTGCCAGCCCAGCGCGTCCGGGGCGAGCGGCGCGCCGCCCTTCCAGGGCTGGTCGGTGGAGGCCTTGCGGCCGGCGTGGGCGAGCTGGATCCCCGGCACCGTGCCCTGGGAGACCAGGAAGCGGGTGATGCGCCGGAACGCCTCCACCTGGGTGTCGTTCCAGATGCCGAGGTCGTAGGGGGTGATGCGGCCCTCGGGGCTGACGCCGGTGGCCTCGACGATGATCAGGCCGGTGCCGCCGGCCGCGCGTGCCGCGTAGTGCGCGAAGTGCCAGTCGTTCGGGGCGCCGGTCCCGGGGCCGTCCGGAACTGCCGAGTACTGGCACATCGGCGGCATCCACACCCGGTTCGGGATCGTCACGTCGCGGAGGGTGAAGGGCTCGAAGAGTGCGCTCACGGCGGGCTCCATTCGTCACGGGACCGGTGGTGGTCGACTCGTACGATAGGCATCGTAGTACGTCGGATGTCAAACTACGAGAGGTCTCGTACAATGGGGGTTCCCGAGGCCGGTCCCCGTGTCCGTATGCCCCCCCGGGAAGCCTGGAGAAGTGGAGCCGCCGTGACCTCCCCCGCCGTCAGCAGTCGTGCCCTTCCGCATCCGGAGCGCGGCGAGATCCGGCTGGAGGGCGTCCTGCATGCCCTCTCCGACCCGATGCGCCTGCGGATCGTGCGAGAGCTCGCCGCGGTCAGCGACGAGCTCTCGTGTTCGCACTTCGACCTGCCCGTCACCAAGTCGACGACCACCCACCACTTCCGCGTGCTGCGGGAGAACGGCGTGATCCGGCAGATCTACCGGGGCACGGCCAAGATGAACGGCCTGCGCCGGGACGACCTAGACGACCTCTTCCCGGGGCTTCTGGACAGCCTCCTCGATGCCGCCGCCCGCCAGGCCGTCCGGCTCGGGAGCGACTGAACCACCCTTGGACGGCAGGTGGTTGAAGAGCAGGTTCAGCACGATCGCCGTCAGACAGCCCGCGCTGATGCCGCTGTTCATCACCGTCTGGAACCAGTCGGGGAACTTCTCGTAGAGCGTCGGCACCCCGACCGGCAGCACACCCATGGCCACCGAAACGGCCACCACCGTCAGGTTGTTGTTCCCCCGGAAGTCCACCTGGGCGAGGGTCCTCACTCCGCTCGCCGCGACCGTCCCGAACATCACCAGGCCGGCCCCGCCCAGCACCGGCGCGGGCACCGCGGCGACCACCGCGCCCAGCTTGGGCAGCAGGCCCAGCAGCACCAGGATGCCGCCGGCCGTGGCGACGACCCAGCGGCTGCGCACCCGGGTCATGCCGACGAGGCCCACGTTCTGGGCGTACGCCGTGTACGGGAAGGTGTTGAAGACGCCGCCGAGCACGGTCGACAGGCCGTCGGCGCGCAGACCGTCCGACAGGGAGCGCGGCTCGACGCGGCGGTCCGTCATCTCGCCGACCGCGATCAGGTCACCGGTCGTCTCGGTCATCGTCACCAGTGCCACGACCAGCATCGACACGATCGCCGAGAACTCGAACGCGGGCGCCCCGAAGTGGAACGGCGTGCTGATGCCGACCCAGTCCGCGTCCGCGACCCCACCGAAGTCCGTGAACCCGAACGGGACGGCCACCGCCAGGCCCACCACGATGCCGATCAGCACCGCGATCCGGCTCAGGAACGCGGGCGCGAACCGCTGCACACCCAGCACCACCGCCAGCACGAAGACGGCCAACGCGATGTTCCTAGGCGCCCCGAAGTCCGCCGACCCGGCGCCGCCGGCCACCCAGTTGCCCGCGACCGGCAGCAGGGAGATGCCGATGATCAGGATCACCGTGCCCGTGACCAGCGGCGGGAAGAAGCGGAGCAGCTTGCCGAAGACCGGCGCGAGCAGCATGATCGCGAGTCCCGCGACGATGACCGAGCCGTAGATCGCCGGGAGTCCGCCGCCGGTCGTGCCGATCAGGACCATGGGGGACACGGCCGCGAAGGTGCAGCCCTGCATGATCGGGAGCCGTACGCCGAAGCGCCAGAAGCCGATGCACTGGATGAGCGTGGCGATACCGCACACCAGCAGGTCGGCGGTGATCAGGTACGCCAGGTCTGCCGGTGACAGCTTCATCGCGCCGCCGACGATCAGGGGGACGGCCACGGCGCCCGCGTACATCGCGAGGACGTGCTGGAGCCCGAAGGCGGCCAGCTGCCGTACCGGGGGGACTTCGTCCACGGGGTGCACAGGGGTGGTTTGGGACATGTCCGAGACCGTAGAGGTCTTGAACAGTTTGTTGATTTCGGGGGTGTTGCCGCTTCGTTGCCCGGTACGGGAGGGCTGCGGCCGGCCGCCCGGTCGCTCGCGCCCCTAACGCGCGCGGCCGTGCACCGCGTCCATCAGGGACTGCCAGTCCGGGAGTTTCACCACGCCCCGCCCCAGCGAGGCGCCGAGCTCCGCTTCCGCTCGTTCGATGGCGCACCAGCCCGCCCACTCCACCGGTGCGAGCCCCGCCGCGCGCAGCGCGTCGAGCGGATCCTCGCGCAACTCTGCGTGTACGAGCGTGGAGGCGTCCTCGAGCAGCGAGGTCACCGTCTCCTTGGCGTCCGGGCGGTTGGTGCCGATCACACCGGTCGGGCCGCGCTTGATCCAGCCGGCCACGTACTCACCCGGAACGACGGAACCGCCGCGCACCACACGGCCGCCGACGTTGGGCACCGTGCCGCTCGCCGCGTCGAACGGCAGCCCCTCCATCGGTACACCCCGGTAGCCCACCGAGCGCAGCACCAACTGGGCCTCGATCTCCTGGAACTCACCGGTGCCGCGTACGCCGCCGTGCCCGTCGGGCAGGGTCCTCTCGAAGCGGACCGCGCCCACGCGCCCGCCGTCGGCGAGGACTTCGACGGGGCGCAGGAAGAAGCGCACCGAGATCTGGCGGGATGACGGCTGTGGTCCGGCGGCCGCCCAGCCGCGCAGCACCTCCACGTTCCGCCGCAGCGGGGCCGGCAGGGCGGAGGGGTCGAGGTAGCCGGGGTCCAGCGCCAACTCCGCCGCATCGACGGCCACTTCGGTGTCCGGAAGGGATCCCAGCTCGCGCAGCTCCTTGGTGGTGAAGCGGGCCTGGGACGGGCCCCGCCGGCCCACCATGTGCACCTGCCTCACCCGGCTGGCCGCCAGCGCGGTGAGTGCCGGGTGCGGGATGTCCGTCGGGCTGAGCTCGGTCGTCCCGCGCGCCAGCATCCGGGTCACGTCGACGGCGACGTTGCCCAGGCCGATGACGACCGCCGACCGGGCGCCGGCCACGAAACCGTCGGCCGTCGAGTCGGGATGCGCGCTGTACCAGGAGACGAACTCCGTCGCCGACCAGCTGCCCGGCAGCTCCTCGCCGGGGATCCCCAGATGCCGGTCGGTGGCGGCGCCCACGCAGTACACCACGGCGTGGTACAGCTCGCGCAGCCGCGCGGCAGGCACTCCGTCCGGCCCGATCCCGACACCGCCGAGGAAGCGCACCCGCTCGTGCTCCAGGATCGTCCGCAGGTTGTTCTGGAGCGATTTGATCTTCTCGTGGTCCGGTGCCACTCCGTAGCGCACCAGGCCGTACGGGCACGGCAGCCGGTCCAGGACGTCGACGAGCACCTCGGGGTCCTGCTGGACGAGGCTCTGGGCGGTGTAGCAACCGCTGGGCCCGGAGCCGACGACGGCGACACGCATGCCTCCAGGATCGCACCGCCGCCGCTCCGCTGACAGGGTGCCGCGCGGGGTACGCACGCGTGTCCGTTCGTATGGAATGTGATCATGCGGTTACGTTGCGTGTGTGCTAGAAGCATCCTTTCTTAATCTTTCTGGTCGTTGTCCGACGGACGGCAGCGTGTCCGTGTGGCCCGCGTGGGAAGTGCGGGAGGAGGCCGGCGCGACGGCCTGGTGCAACGTCCGGCTGGTCTTCTCCGACGGTGCACGGGTCGACGCGCTCGCCGTGGTGGCCCAGGAGGGCGTCTGTCTGGAGGACGTACGGGCGGCGCCCGCCCTGTCGCTGGACGACATGGGCGCGCTCGCCGACTGGATCGAGGGGCCCGTGCTCGCGGCGTGCGGCAGGCGGCCCGAGGCGGGGACCGACGGACCGGGGCCGCGTCGCGCCCGCCCGGCCTGGCCCCGCGGCCTGGAGGGGCGGTGGCAGGTGGCGCAGGAGTACCGGGCCGCCCAGGAGGACGGCGTCGACCCGGTCCTCGCCGTCATGTGCGCGACCGGACACAGCCGCCGCAAGTCGCTGCGGCTCATCTCCCAGGCCCGTGACGCGGGCTTTCTGACGCCACGTCACGCGCGGCGCTGAAGTGACCGGCGGGCGCGGGCGGTTCAGCTTGTCGTTTGCGGTTCCCAGTCCGAAACGGGACTCGAACTAGGGCGCTCACCTGGGCATTCGCCGGACGGATGAACGGCCCGGGCTTGATCGTGAGTGCGCTGCAACAGCTGGTTAAGCGGACAGCGTTCGCGACGCTGTCACGCTTCCGGACGGAGTTCTACGAGTGCCGGAGCGGACGCGGGGACGCGTTGTCCGAGCTGGCTGACGCTTTGCTATGTACGGAGGGGCCGGTGCGGACGCTGGTGGACCTCGCGTCGGCGCCCGAGCATCGTCGTGGCCACGGCGCTCACGGCCGAGGAAGCAGGAGCTGGGCTCGCCGATCTACTGCACCGGCTGCACTTGGTTCCCGGACAACGTGATGATCACCTCGGGCAGGCCCGTGGTGATCGACTGGCGCAACACCGAGGAAGGGCCACCCGGACTGGGGGATGTCGGCCCTGATCCTGGCGCAGGTCGCTGTCGGCAACACGGCCCTGGCGGCGCTGGCCCGGGCAGTACTCGCCTCGGCCGACCCGCCGATGAACGAGAGCGAGACGTATCTTCTCGATGAAGCCATGGAGTTGCTACTTGAGCTAACGCCCGCCCGACCTTGAACGACAAGCTGAGCTCGCCGTTCAAGGTCTGCCGTCGAACGGGCGCGAACTTACGGCCGCGCCCCCTCCCCACCCGGTGGCGGACCGAATCTCCCGCCGAGGACTTTCGGCGTACGCCGAAACCGATTGGCGCCGCAACGCGGCCCAGGTGAGTCTTCTCGGCAGGCCCGGCCCACCCGGCCGGACCACCACCGACAGAGACGGGGAACTGCCATGCCCACCTCGCGTTCACTGCGGTTGCTCGGCGCGGCGGCCGGCGGCCTGTCGCCCATCGCACCGGACGCGGCCCACCCGGCCGCCGTGGGCCACGGCGCCGGCGCCAGTCCCGACAGGCGGATGTCCCGCGCTGCGCCGGTGTGCGGCGGCAACGTCCTCGACCGTACGAAGCGGTACTGAGCCATGTTCCGATGGAGCAGATGGCGTTCCGTAGCAGTGCTGTGTGCCGTGGCCATGGCCGTGACGACCGTCCTGCTCAGCCCTTCGGTCACCGCGGCAGCGAACGCGGCGACGGACGCGGCGTCGTCCGCGCCACGTGACGCGGCCGGTGTCACCGTGCCGGCCGGTGTGACGGCGGGAGTCGCCGTCTTCGACCGGCAGACCGGCACCTTCACCGAGCAGCTGAACCCGAACATGCAGTTCCGGTCGGCCTCCGTGGTCAAACTGCTGATCGCGCTGGACTACCTCTGGAACCGCGGCCCGGACTACCAGATCCCGTCCGGTGACCAGGCCAAGTGGAACTTCATGCTGCGCAGCAGCGACGACGACGCGGCCAGCGAATTCTGGGTGCGCAACGGCGAGGGCTCGATCGTCACCCGGATGGCCCGTGAGCTGTCCCTCTCCAGCAACACGACCCCACCGCCGGCCGACCAGGACGGCATGTGGGGCTACACAGCCTTGACGGCCGCGGACACGGTGAAGATCTACCGTTACCTGTTGGACACGGCGCCCGCCCGCGTCCGCGAACTGATCATGGGCAATCTGAAGCAGTCCACACGCTGCTCCGCCACCGACCACTTCGACCAGCACTTCGGTATCGCGGGCGCCTTCGACAAGCCGTGGGCCGTGAAACAGGGCTGGTCGGGTTTCGGTGACATCGAGCAAGGTACGTGCCGCCCCGCCACGTCGGCCCTCAACGGCAAGGCAGCGTCCGTCGACCTGACGAAACCGGCGCTGCACACGACCGGGACGGTGGGTGCCGGTGACCGCTCCATCGTGGCCGTCTACACCCTGCACGACGTCGGCACCTCGTACGGCAAGGCGTACACCGACCTGGGCAGGCTGACCCGTTCGCTGAACGTTCCCGGTGGCGTACGACCGGCGGGCACGTGGTTCGGCACCTGGAGCTCCGGTGTCAACGTCCGCCCCGAGCCCGACACCACGCGCGACCCGCTCCTCCAGCTCCCCGCCGGGGTCGAGGTGCTGGTCGGCTGCCAGACGCGAGGGGAGACCGTCTCGGTCCCGCCCTACACCAACGAGTGGTGGGCCTATCTGCCTCAGTACGGGGGCTATGTCAGCAACATCTACATGAGCAGTCCGGACAACCAACTGCCCGGCGTCGCGCAGTGCTGAGCAGTGCATCACGGCGCTGCGAAGGGCCTGCGGGAAGAGCCGGGCAGGCACCCGGCACCTTTCGGTCGAACTCGAAAACCCATGAGAAAAGGACAGGTGGATGACCAGGACCAGGAAGTATCTCTCCCTCTCGATGGCAGCCCTCGCCCTGACGGCGGGCGGTGTGATCGCCGCCCCTTCTGCCAGTGCCGCTGCCAGCGCCGAGTGCGGAGTCCGGGCGAGCGACGGCCGGCTGTGGTGCGGGAACCAAGCCCCCGCCATTCTGCGCTCGGGCGCCTACCACGAAGCGAACATAACGGGGCAGCTCTACTCCACCTTCAGCTGGTTCGACTGCTGGACCTATGGTGGACTGCACGGCGGCGGCAACACCACCTGGTACCACACCAAGGGTGACTGGACCGCTCCTGGCTACGACGGGTGGGGCTACGTCCCGGCCGACTGGGTCAACACACCGTCCTCGTTCGACGCCGATCCGAGCGCGCGCGGTCTGCGGCACTGCTGAGAGCGGCACTGCCGAGCTCGCCGGACCACTCCTTGATGTCGTCGGCCTCGTCCACGAGACCGACGACATCGTCGTCGTGGCGTCCCATGTCGGCGACCCGTTCCCACGACGCGTTCCTGGCGGCCGCCGGGCCTCTCGTGCGTGCCTGACCGAACCGTGGTCGAGGACGTGGACGCCGATGCTGCCGTAGGAGATTCCCGCCGACACCGCGCCGCACTTCAGCGGCGTGGCGCAGTGGCAGCAGCCCCGGCCCGCGAGCTTCGATCCCTCGCGGACCAACTCGACAACTCGTACTGAGCGAGTTCAGGCACGATGTCACACGGCAAGTTCAGAGCATGTTCCGCATCCGATTGATCTCGCTCGTCTGCTGCGCCACCACGTCGTCCGCCATCTCCTCGATCCGGACGTTGTTGCCCTGCCCCTTCACCTCCGTCGCCATGGTGATCGCCCCTTCGTGGTGAGTGATCATCAGGGTGAGGAAGAGCTCGTCGAAGGCCTTCCCCTTCGCCGCGCGCAACTTCTTCAGTTGAGCGTCGGTCGCCATGCCGGGCATCGTCGCGTGCGCGTGACCCTCGCTCCTCTCGGACTGGCCGTACTCCTTCAGCCAGGCCCGCATCGCCTCGATCTCCGGGCCCTGTGCGGCCGAGATCCGCTCCGCGAGGGCCTTGAGCTTCGCCGACTCGGCGCGCCGCGGGGCCAGTTCGGTCAGTTCGAGTGCCTGGGCGTGGTGCGCGATCATCATGCGCGCGTACGAGACGTCCGCGGAGTTGGGGGTGTCGTCGTCCAACCGCTGTTCCTCGGCGTCCTGGGCGGACATCGTGCGGTTCGCCTCACCGGGCTTGCCGGGCACCAGCACCGAAGGCCCGGTCGCCGGGGCGGACTTGGGGTCCGCGCCGGAGTCGCAGCCCCCGAGGGCCAGGGCTGCCAGTACGGCCAGGGTGGCCGTCGCGTACGGCGCACGGCGGAAAAGCACAGTGGTCACCCGCGTTCCTTTCATGACGAGTTCGTTGCCCCCTGTTGATCTGTGCATGGTGAAGACGATACTGCGGTGACGCGTGCACCGTTCCACATGAACGGCACAGGGAGGAAACAGTGATCCTGTTGAAAGAGTCCCGAACCCGGCACAGACGTCTGGGAGTTGCCGCGGCCGCCGCGGGTCTCCTGGCAGCGCTGCTGACCGCCGGCCCCGCCGTCGCGACCCCCGACCCCGGGGACAGTCCGACGGCGGGCAAGGAGGTCTCCAAGAGCACCGAGGCCGAGGTGAAGGCGGCGATCGCCGACGGCGGGATACCCGGCCAGGACGAGATCGTCCACTCCGACAACATCCAGCACCTCGTCAACGTCCCCAAGGACGCACTGCCCGGCACCAATTCGGACCTGGCCTTCCAGGGCAGGTACGCCTTCTCCGGGAACTACGACGGCTTCCGCATCTTCGACATCAGCAACCCGAAGGCCCCGAAGACCGTCGCCCAGGTGCTCTGCCCGGGCTCGCAGAACGACATCTCCGTCTCCGGCAACCTGCTGTTCCTGTCCACCGACTCCTCGCGCAGCGACAGCAGTTGCAGCAGCACCACCCAGCCCGCCACCGAGAAGTCGTCGTGGGAGGGCATGAAGGTCTTCGACATCAGCGACAAGCGGAACCCGAAGTACGTCGCCGCCGTCGAGACCGCCTGCGGCTCGCACACCCACACGCTGGTGCCCGAGCGCAGGAACGTCTACATCTACGTCTCCTCGTACTCCCCGAACGCCGCCTACCCCGACTGCCAGCCCCCGCACGACGGCATCTCGGTCATCAAGGTGCCGCGTAACGCCCCCGAGAAGGCGGCCGTGGTCGGCTTCCCGGTGCTCTTCCCGGGCGAGGGCCCCGACGGCGGCGGCAACCCCGGTTCGCCCACCAACCCGGGCGTCTCCAAGACCACCGGCTGCCACGACATCACGGTGCTCCCCGACGAGGACCTGGCGGCGGGTGCCTGCATGGGCGACGGCATCCTGTTCTCCATCAAGGACCCGGAGAACCCCAAGGTCATCGACCGCGTGCAGGACAACGTGAACTTCGCGTTCTGGCACTCGGCGACCTTCAACCAGAGGGCGAACAAGGTCGTCTTCACCGACGAGCTGGGCGGCGGCGGCGCGGCCACCTGCAACGCGGAGATCGGTCCGAACCGCGGCGCCGACGGCATCTACGACATCGTCGGCAAGGGCGACAAGCGCAAGCTCGTCTTCCGCAGCTACTTCAAGATCCCGCGCTACCAGGCGGACGTCGAGGTGTGCGTGGCCCACAACGGCTCGCTGATCCCGGTCAAGGGCAGGGACATCATGGTCCAGGCCTGGTACCAGGGCGGTGTCTCCGTCTGGGACTTCACCGACTCCTCCAAGCCCAAGGAGATCGGCTACTTCGAGCGCGGCCCGGTCACCACCGAGCGGCTGACGACCGCCGGCCCCTGGTCGGCGTACTACTACAACGGCTACATCTACTCCAACGACATCGCCAAGGGCTTCGACGTGCTGAAGCTCAGCGACAAGCGGACGGATCCGGCCAGGAAGGTGCGGCTCGGCGAGCTCAACGTGCAGACGCAGCCGGACTACTTCGACTGATCCGCGGCCTCCGGGCCCGTCTCGAAGAAGCGCGACAGATCTTTGTCGTACGTCCCGTCGGGTGCCTCGGTGCCCGGCGGGACGCCCTGCTCCCAGTCGAGGCGGTAGCGGGTGAACAGCTCGGAGCGCAGGGTCGCGATCGGCAGCGGGACGTTCGGCAGGACCATCGCGTACACCGCGCCCATGAGCTGCGAGCGCAGCATCGGGTAGTCGGTCTCGACCGTCTGCGAACCGTGCCGTTCCATCGTGTCCCGCAGCAGTTCGGCGAGGCGCTGCTGCTCCGGGCACTGCACGAAGCCGTCGGTGTCCAGCAGGCCCGCCATGTGCTGGCGCATCAGCACGGTCCGGTCCCGCGCGAGGCCCAGGATCGCGTCGATGGCCCGGGCCATCCGCTCCCGGCCGTCCTCGGTGCGCGGTTCGCGCTCCAGCGCCTCCTCCAGCGTGCGGTGCATGAGCCGGTGCACGGCGGACTGCACCAGCTGTCGCTTGCCGGGGAAGTAGTACGAGACCAGCCCGCGTGCCGAACCGGCGCGGTCCGCGATGTCGCCGAGGGTCGTCGCCTCGTACCCGCGCTCGGAGACCAGTTCGATGGCCGCCTGCAGGAGCCGCTCCCGGGAACGACGGCGCAGCTCTTCGTTGACCGAGGCGCTGCGCGGGGACATGCTGTAACTCCTGCGTTGACTGGCTATCAGCCAACTATACTCAGTGCGTCCGGACCGGCCCGAAAAAGGCCTGGTCGGGGCTGCCGCCTGCTCTGGGCGACGCGGGGGATCGTCCAGGGTGGGCGAGCATACTCCCCGATGGTGTCCTCAGGCGACCTTCTTGGCGGGGTGACCCCCCGGTTTTCGGACACTTTTATGCCACGGGGGAGGGGGCCGGCCGGGGCGTCCGGCGTGGCGCTCAGCCCACCAGGTCGAGTACCGGGCGCAGCGCGTCGGGCCGCTGCGCCGCCGGCAGGTGGTCCACGAAGTGCACCCCGCACCCCAGGGCCGCCGCCCCGCCGTCCGCCCGCCGGTCGTCGCCGACCATCAGGACGTCCCGGGGTTCCACCGCGAGCGCCGTGCAGGCCGCCTCGAACAGCCGGGGGTCCGGCTTCTGGACGCCGTGTTCGTACGACAGCACATACGCGTCGACGTACCGGTCCAGCCCGTGCGCGCGGAAGACCGGGCGCAGGTCCCAGCCGATGTTGCTGACCACGCCCACCTTGGCCCCGCGCTCGCGCAGCGCGCGCAGCACCTCGGCGGCGTCGGGGTACGGCCGCCAGGCGGCGGGGAGCATGTGCCGGTCGTACAACGCGTCGTGCAGGGCGGGGTCCGGCAGCGTCACGAGTCGCGAGAGCCCGGTGTACGCGGCCCGGTGCAACTCGGCGCTCTCGTCGCGGACCCCCCACACGGCGGCGAGCGCGTCCGGCATCGGCACCCGGGGCGCCGTCCCGCCCGGCAACGCCCCCACGTGCTCCAGCTCTCGCGCCGTCCGTGTCAACTCGGCCTCGGCCAGCGGGAGTTCCGCCTCGTCGAGGACGGCCCTCAGCCAGGACTCGGTGGACTCGACGCGGAAGAGGGTGCCCGAGAAGTCGAACAGGACGGCAGTCATACGGTGATCCTAGGGGCCGTCGTTCAGCGCCGGTACCGCTGCTGGACCGTCACCGCCAGGGTCACGAGCATCGCGCCGAGGAGCCAGCCGCCGAGGACGTCGGTGGGCCAGTGGACGCCCAGCCAGATGCGGGTCAGGCCGACGCCCACGACGGAGATCACGGCGAGTGCCAGGGCCGTGCGCCACAGGGCGCGGCCCACGCCGTAGTGGTGGAGGAGCCACAGGAGGAGGCCGCACACGACGGTGGCCGTCAGGGCGTGGCCCGACGGGTAGGCCGCGAAGTGCGCGGTGTCGACGGGGTCGGGCCAGACGGGGCGCTTCCGGCCGACCGCGGCCTTCAGGGCCTGCTGTACCAGTGTGCCCAGCGCACATGTGGCCACCAGCCATACGGCAATCCAGCGGGCATTGCGCCGCCACACCAGCCAGACCGCCGCGACCGCCGCCAGCAAACGCATCGCCCAGGGGTCCCAGACCCAGTCCGTGAGGATGCGGAAGGCGTGCGTGAGCCCCGGTTCGTCGACCGCCCAGCGATGGGTGGTGTCGGCGATGTCGCCGTCCACGGTGAGCAGGGGGTGCCACCTGGCCACCACCAGGACGAGCAGCAGCGCCGAGCACAGCGCGAGGACACCGGTGGCACGGGCGGCGGTCCGGTGCTCCGGCGGACGGGGCGGCGAGTCGACGGAGGGGGTGTGCATACGGTGATCCTCGCCGACCGGTGCGGGCCGGGGCGAATTCCGGGAGGAGCGCGGCCTGAACCGCCCGTCGTCCGGGGCGGCGGTCATGGTCGGCTGTGCGGGATGGGGGGCATGGTCCTGCCGGGTTCCCTGCGGGCCGGGGGTGTATGCACCGAGGGCCTGCCATTGCTGTGCTCGGGTGTGTCGGTGGGAGACCGGTGTGGGGCCGGACCGACCGAACGGGACTGCCGACGGGCACGCTCGGCGGCTGCGGCTCCGTGTCGTGGCGCTGAACTGCAAGAGCGGGCGCTGTCATCCCTCGGCCATGGACCCCCGTCGAGCAACGCAACGGCACGGAAAGGGAGTTCGGCCGCCCCCGCGCGCACCCCCGCACGTCACAGCGTCAGCAGCATGGCCACCATCGCGATGCCCATCGACAACCGGCACACGCGCGAGAGTTCAGGGCGGTCGCCCCAGCCGACGGTGCCGCCGCCGGCGGCGGTCACCGGTATCAGGCGGGCACCGGACAGCAGGACGTATCCCGTGAAGTAGAGGAGCAGCACGCCCGTCAACGCGGGGACTCCCGAGCCGCCGTGGTGTCCGGGGGAGGCCGCCATCACGACCGCCATGTAGACCATGGCGCCCGCCCCCACCAGGTGATGCAGATGACGGGTGCTCGTGCGCGCCGCCCACAGCGCGCGCAGCGCCGCGCCGCCGAACACCGCCGCGCACAACGGCCAGGCCCACGCCGGTGGCGTGAACACGGCGGCCGGTACGGCCATCGCGGCCATCCCGAAGCCCATCAGCGCCTCACCGCCCGCGGCCCGGCGCTGTTCCTCGACGGTGCTGCGCATCCGCAGCAGGCAGTACGCCCCGGTCGCCGCGCACAGCGCGACCAGCAGCCAGCCGGGCGAAGCCGGTCCGTGCACGCCCACCTCCCCGCTCGACGGTCGGTCAAGCCATGCCCGGGCCACGCGGCGCGCAATCGAGCGCAAGGGTGTACGCGGGGGAGCGTGTGGCGGAGCACAGCAGGTCAGGGTGACGGAACAGATATCGTTTACGGGTAAAACACCTGCTAACGTATTGGCTCATGAGCAGTGCGACCCCCCATTCCGACACCCCGCGCGACACCCCGCGCGTACGCCGGCTCCCCCTGGCCGGCGTACTGCGCCTCGGCAGGCCCTCCGACATCTGGTTCAAGCCCGCCCTGAGCGTGGTCGTAGCGGTCGCCCCGCCCAACCTGACCCTGCTGGCCCTCGGCCGCCTCGACCTGGCGATGTACACCATGGCCGGGTCCCTGTGCGCCCTCTACGCCCACAACCGGCCCTACGCCGCCCGGGCCCGCGCCCTGGCCTGGGTGGTGCTCGGCATGGTCGCCGGTCTCGGGGCCGGTCTGCTCGCCGCCTCGCTCACCGGCAGCGCGGTCGTGCTGGTCACCGTCGGCGCGCTGGTGGCGGCCGTGCAGAAGGCGCTCTGCGACGCGACCCGGATCGGCCCGCCGGGACATGTGGTCCTCACCTTCATCAGTTCCGCCTCCCTGTTCGCCCCGCAGACCCTCGCCCAGGTCCCCGGCCACCTCGCCCTGGCCCTCGCGACGGGCGCCTGGGCCTGGCTGGTGGGCATGGCCCCCGGCGTGTTCCGTCCGCACGGTCCGGAGCGGCGGGCCACCGCCCGCGCCCTGGACGCGGCCGCCGTGTACGCCGGGAACCCCGGCTCCCGGGCGAGCGCAACCGCCCACGCCGCCGTCCAGGCCGCCTGGCAGACCCTCCTGTCGGCCGGTGCCCGTTCCGGCACCCGGCGCGCCCTGGAACGCCTCGTCGTGCGCGCCGAGGTCGCCCTCGCCGCCCCGGCCGACGCGGACCCGGACCGCCTCCGCACCTGGGCCCGCGACCTGCGCGGCACCGCACCGGTCCCGCAGGCGCCGGACGACGACGAACTCCTCGGCGTGGAGATCCAGCTCGCCGCCCCCGCCCACCCGGTGTGGCCCGTGCTCGCCCCGATCGCCGTACGCACCGCCGTGGGGTGCGCCCTCGCCGGTTACGCCTCCCTCGCGCTCGGCGTCGGTCGCCCCTACTGGGCCCTGGTCACCGCGGCCTCGCTCTACCAGGCCAACGTCACCCTCACCTGGAGCCGGGGCGTCCAGCGGGTCGTCGGCAACGTCGTCGGAGTGCTGGTGTTCGCCGCCGTCGTCCCGCTCGCCCACCTCGGGCCCGCCGCGCTCGTCCTGTGCTGCCTCGCCCTCAACTTCGGCGCCGAGGCGCTCATCGCCCGGAACTACTGGCTCGGCAGTGTCTGCGTGACCCCCATGGCCCTGCTCATCACCGAGTTCGCCGGACATCAGGAGCCCGGCCGGCTGATCACCGAGCGGGTCCTGGACACCCTCGTCGGAGCGCTCGTCGGATTCGCC
This sequence comes from Streptomyces sp. SAI-135, assembly GCF_029893805.1. NCBI lineage: Bacteria > Bacillati > Actinomycetota > Actinomycetes > Kitasatosporales > Streptomycetaceae > Streptomyces > Streptomyces sp. SAI-135. The sequence continues at coordinate 1,350,938 of NZ_JARXYP010000002.1, read as the reverse complement.
GCCGCCGTGGCCGTCACCAACCGGCGCGCGGGCGACCGGGTGGAGCAGTCGCTGGCCGCCGTGGAGCGCGCCCGGGAACACACCGCCCGCCTCCTGTCCGAGCCGCACCCCGCGCCCGGCGCGCTCGACTCCGCCCGCCGCGCCCTCGCCACCGCCCTGGTCGACCTGAGGGCCTGCGTGGAGGCCGCGTCCGGCGAATGGTGGCAGCGCGCCCTGCCCCAGGAGAGGGTCGTGCGCACCGAGCAGGCCGCACACCGTACGCTCGCCGCGACGATCCGGTACCACAGAGCGGAGGACGAACGCCCATGACGGCACCGAACGGTCGACCGGCGGACCCGACGAGACACGACACCGTCGCCGCCGTCGTCCGGCAGTGGCAGACCGTCCACCCGGGCCTCGACACCGGCCCCATGGAGATCATCGGCCGCGTCAACCGCTGTGCCGCCCTCCTCCAGCAGGCCGAGGACGCCCCGCTGCGCCGGGCCGGGCTCAGCCGCCCCGAGTTCGACCTGCTGGGCGCCCTGCGCCGCACCGGCCACGAACTGACCCCCGGCGACCTGGCCCGCGAGACCTTCTCCTCCGGGGCCGCCGTCACCAAGCGCCTCAAGCAGCTCACCGAACGCGGGCTGGTGGAGCGCCGGGGCGACACCCGCGACCGACGCGTCGCCCACGTCCGGCTCACCGAGGCCGGCCGAGAACTCGTCGACGGCATCCTGCCCGAGCAACTGGCGTACGAGACGGCCGTCCTGTCCGTCCTGACCCCCGAGGCGCGGGACGAACTCGCCGCGCGGCTGGGAGAGCTGCTCGGCCGGCTGGAGGGCAGCCTGGGCGTGCTGCGCGCCTGACCCCGCGACCTGCGGTTTCGGACGTTTCGGAACCCGCTGCCTGTTGACGGGGTCCGTTCGCGCTTCCTACGTTCGTCCCGGTCGATGCGGATCATCGACTGTCGTACGGAATGTCGAACGAAGGATGGATGCCGTGGCTGCCGAAGGCCCCGCCCGAGAGAAGCTCACCATCGACCTCGGCACCGAGACCGGCCCCTTCCACGGGGGAGCGAGCGGCACGCTCTACGGACTCTACGGCGACGGAGTGCCCAGCCGTGTCGTGGTCGAGGGCATGTACCCGCGGACGGTGACGACCAAGGCCCAGGACGGCATCCAGCATCCGGGCGGCGACGCCCTGGAGATCCTGCCGCCCTTCGTCGCGGCGGGCGGCAAGGACGTCTACGTCTACCTGCCCGACTTCTACCGGGGTTTTCCGTACGAGTGGCCGGGTGCCACCGGTGCCGAGCGGCTCGCCGGGCACCTGGACGTGATCCGCCGTCAGGTCGAACTCGTGCAGACCCTGGGGGAGTTGAAGTCACACGTCGTGTACGTGCCGTTCAACGAGCCCGAGGGCAACATGTTCGGCGAGGGCAAGTGGAGCTACGACGGGGTCGACTGGCGGACCGGACCCGGCCCGTACTTCGCCGCGTGGGAGGCCGCCCACCGCCTCATCAAGGGCCTCGACCCGGACGCCCGGGTGGCCGGACCCAACACCTGTGCGCTCTACCCCGAGGTCAGGGACTTCCTGGAGTTCGCGAAGGCGCACGACGTGCTGCCCGACATCGTCACCTGGCACGAGCTGTCCTCGCCCGCCGAGGTCCGCACCGACATCGCCAAGTACCGTGAAATGGAACGCGCGTTGGGCATCGGTCCGCTGCCCGTCAACATCAACGAGTACGCGCACAACTACCACGTGTCGGTCCCCGGTCAGATGATCCAGTGGATCGCCGCGATCGAGGAGTGGAAGGTCGACGCCGACCTCGCCTACTGGAACATCGCCGGCAATCTCAACGACTCGGCGGTGGAGGCGAACAAGGCCAACGGCCAGTGGTGGCTCTACAACGCCTACGGACAGCTGACCGGGAACACCGTCCGGGTCCTCGCCCCGCACCCCGACGTGCAGTACACGCTGCAGGGCGTGGCCACCCTCGACCGGGAGAAGCGCCAGGCCAGAGCGCTGTTCGGGGGTGCGGGCGGTACCGCGGACATCGAGTTCGACGGCGTCTGCGCGGAGGTGTTCGGGACCGTGGTCCACGCGCGTGCCGTGGAGATCCCCTGGACCGGACAGGTGGGTTCGAGCGCACCGCCGTTGCGGCTGCGGGACGAGGAACTCCCGGTACGGGACGGCAAGGTGACGCTGACCCTGGCCGGCCTCGACGCGATGTCCGCCTACCAGGTGATCCTGTCTCCGGGCGGCAACGGAGCCGCGGCCCTGCCGCCCGCGGTGCGCTGGAGTCGGACGTACGAGGCCGAGGACGCGGCCTACACGGGCGGCGGTTACTCGAAGAACGGGCCCGAGGGCTCACCGTCCGCCGTCGACCGGTTCGCCACCTCCGGCGGCTACCACGTGGGCGGGCTGCGCACCGGCTCCGACGGTGTGCTCGCCTTCGACGTCGAGGTCCCGCGGGACGGGACGTACGACCTGATGGTGTTCGCGGGCTCCCACAACCTCGCCGACCTGGTGCGCGAGCAGGGTCCCACCAACGTCTTCCTGCGCGTGGACGGCGAGGACCCGCGCGAACTGCGGCTCCCGCTCGGCTACAAGCGGGCGGTGTGGGGGCACACCGACACCCGGGTGGAGCTGACCGCGGGCCGCCACCGCGTCACCCTCGCGGCCCGGGACCCCGACCTCGGGGTCACCCAGGGCGACGCGGCCGTCGACAAGCTGGACGTCGTGCTGCGCGAGGAGGACGAGACCGCCCTGTACGACGCCGAGTTCGCGCACCTCGGCGGCGGGGCCCGGGTCAGCCACGCGCACCGCGGTGCCTCGGGGCCCGGAGTCGCCGTGCTCCCGCGGGGCGGCACGGTCACCTTCTGGGCGTACGCGGACGACGACGGTGAGGCCTCCGTGACCGTCGACGTGCTCGGACCCGGGGAGGGCGTGGTGAGCGTCAACGGCGAGGAGGTCGGACGCGTCGAGCGCGGCGCCGTGCCGCTCTTCCTCGCCGGAGGCGTCAACAAGGTCACGGTCACCGGGACTTCGGACCGGCTGATCGTGGACCGGCTGCGGATCGCCCCCTCGCGCGGTCTGCTGCCCAGCACCGCCTACGCGGCCGAGGAGGGCGTCCTGACCGGCGCGGCCAGGGTGAGCGGACACCCGTACGCCACGGGCGGCAAGGCGGTCGACGGCGTCGGCGCCGGACCCGCGAACGCACTCACCCTCACGGTCACGGCGGACCGCGCCGGACGCCACGCGCTGACGATCCGCTACTCCAACGGAGAGCAGCCCCCGTCCACCCACTACAACCCGGACCCGGTCTGCCGCCACGCCGACGTCCGCGTCAACGGCGGCCCCGCGCGGCGCGTCCTGTTCCCCACCACCTTCCACTTCAACAACTTCTGGAACCTGTCCGTACCGGTCACCCTGCGCCCCGGCCTCAACACGGTCACCTTCACCGCCGACGAACTCCCCGACTTCGCCGGCGACACCACAAACGCGTACGGCCGACGCTCCGCCCACGCCCCCGTCATCGACCAGGTCACGGTGACCCCGCTCGCCCCCACGGAGGCCGACGCGCGCTGACTCCGTGGGCCGCTCGGTCCCCCCAGGGTTCCGGGTCACCCCCGGCGGGCCGGTGCCGCCAGCTTGCGCAACCGGCGCCAGTTCAGCCGGGGGTGGGCCGCCGGCACGCCCGGCCGCTTCCGCGGGACGCGCACGCGGAGCGCCCCGGGCGCGATACGGCAGTGGACCGGCGTGGGCAGCACCAGGGCCTCGCCGTCGACGCCGACCTCGATCTCCGGACGGTCGGCGTCGACCACCACTTCTCGTGCGGACAGGACGGCGAGACCCTCCGGATCGGGGTCGAGCAGCAGTGCCGCCGCCTCGGCCGCGCTGTCCACCCGGACACCGAGGATGCCGAGCAGCCCGGAGTCGAGCCGCTCGCGGCGGCCGAGGCCCACGGGGTCCCCGGTGCGGTAGGCGTTGTTGCTCACCAGCACGGCCTGCGGGCCGTCGATCGTGGTCGCCTCGATCCGCGCGGTCAGATGCGGACCGCGCTGACGGGTGAGCAGATCGGGCAGGAGCTCCAGGGTGGTGCCGATCTTGTCGTCGCGGTAGGCGGGACTCTGGACGACCGCCGCGTACGCGCCGAACGAGGCGTTGTTGACGAACGGACGGTCCGCCACGAAGCCGAGGTCCACCCGCAGTTCCACCCCGTCGGTGAGCGCGTCGAGGCAGGTCGCGGGGTCGGTGCGGTCGAGGCCGAGGTCCATGGCGAAGTGGTTGCGGGTGCCGGCGGAGATGACGAGGAAGGGCAGGTCGTGTTCCGCGGCGACGGCGGCGACCAGCGCCTGGGTACCGTCGCCGCCCGCGACGCCGAGCAGGTCCGCGCCCTCCGCCACGGCCGCCCGTGCCAGCGCGGTCACGTCCTGGTGCTGCTGCGGATCGAGCAGCACGACCCGTGCGCCCAGGCGTTCGGCCTTCTCCCGCAGCCGGAACTGCTCGACCTTGCCGCCCCCGGAGCGCGGGTTCATGATCAGCACGGGCCGTCGCACTGACCGCGCCCGGTGCTCCTTCATACGTTTCGGACGGGTGCCGGTACTGCGCAGCGCGTACCGCCCGCTCCACACCGCCACGCTCCACAGCACCGGTGACAGCAGCAGCACCCACCCGAGGGTGACCACGAACAGCACGAGGACAAGGACGGGGACGACGACCGCGAGCCCCGCGGCCAGCCAGCGCTCCGGTCCGCGCCGGGTCAGCGTCCACCACAGGGCCGCCGCCGTGACGGCCGCGCCCGCGAGCCCGGCCGCCAGCAGCAGAACGCCGCCGAGGCCGCCGTGCGCGAGGGGGAGCAGGACCGCGAGGGCGGCCGCTGAAAGGGACGTTCTGGCGGCCCATCGCTGTCTTCGCCAGGCCGGGGCGTCCAGGTCCACGCTCATGTGCTCCTCCACTGCTCGACGCCCTGGGGCCACGACGGTCGGCGGAGCATATCCGAGTCGGCGAACGGGACGGCGTCGCGCGGGGTGCGGTCAGGTTCAGGACCGCTACCGGACGGCGTCGCGCTCTGTGCGGTCAGATTCCGGGCCGGTACCGGATCGGGTGGTCCGCCGGCACCTCCACCAGCACGATCGGTGTGCCGTCCGGGTCCGCCACCCACATCTCGACCAGCCCCCACGGCTCCCGCACCGGCGGCCGCACGATGTCGACGCCCTTGGCGCGCAGTTCCTCGTGCGCCGCGGTGACGTCCGCGACCTGGAGCCAGAGCCGGACGTCCGCGGCGGGGGGAGCGTCGGAGCGTCCGGAGAGCTCCAGGAAGCCGCCGCCGAGGAAGTACACGGTGCCCCGCTCCGGTCCCGTACCGAACTCGCGGTACACCGCCAGGCCCAGCTGGTCGCCGTAGAAGACTCGGGAGCGCTCCGGATCCGTGGGCCGCAGCAGGACGCGGCCGCTCAGTACGTGCACCATGCGGGCGAGCCTATCCGGGGCGTTACCCTCGTCCGTGCCCGAGTCGTGCCCCCGAAGTGGAGATGCGCCCCATGGAGACCACCGCCGGCCTCACCTTCCGTGACGCCACCGACGCCGACGTGGACGCGCTGGTCGCGCTGGTCGAGTCGGCGTACCGCGGGGACGACAGCCGGGCCGGGTGGACCACCGAGGCGGACATCCTGGAGGGACAGCGGACGGATCCGGAGGGTGTGCTCGCGGTCATCAAGGCGCCCGACAGCCGGCTGCTGACGGTGGAGCGCGACGGGCGGGTCGTCGCCTGCTGCCAGCTCGAACACCGGGGCACCCACGCCTACTTCGGGATGTTCGCGGTCAGCCCCACGCTCCAGGGCGGCGGCCTCGGCAAGGTGATCATCGCGGAGGCGGAGCGGATCGCCCGGGAGACCTGGGGCGTCACCGAGATGCACATGACCGTGATCTCGGTGCGTGAGGACCTCATCGCCTGGTACGAACGGCGCGGCTACCGCCGTACGGGACGGATGACGCCCTTCCCGTACGGCGACGAGCGCTTCGGTGTCCCGCAGCGCGACGACCTGCAGTTCGAGCTGCTGGTCAAGCCGCTGGTGTGACGTTCCTGCCGTGCCTTTCGTGCTGCACGCGGCTCACGCGGTGAAGCGGCCGGTGCGTTTGATCTCCGGGTAGTCGGTCGTCGCGCCGTCCAGTTCCAGGGCGCGCACCAGCCGCAGATGGTCCTGGGTGTTCACCACCCAGCCGATGATCTTCAGGTCCGCCTTGCGGGCCGCCTCGACGACCTCCAGGGTCAGCCGGCGGATGTTAAGGCACGCCGTCCCCGCGCCGGCCTCGACGGCGCGCTCCACGATGTCGGGGCCGAAGCGGCTGCCGATCAGCGCGGTCCGTACGCCGGGCACCAGGCGGCCGATCTCGGCGATCGCCTCGTCGTGGAACGAGGACACCTCGACCCGGGAGACCAGGTCCCGGCGGAGCATGACCTCGGCGAGCGCACGGGCCGCCGCGATGTCCTTGATCTCTGCCTGGAGGGGCGAGCGCACGGTGTCCAGGACTTCCTCGAACTCCGGGACGCGTTCCCCGCGGCCCGCGTCCAGGGCGCGCAGTTCGGTGAGGGTCTTCTCGGCGATCGGGCCGGTTCCGTCGGTCGTGCGGTCCACGTGGGTGTCGTGCATGACGACGAGGGCGCCGTCCTTGCTCAGGTGCAGATCGAGTTCGATGACGTCGAGGCCGGCCTGCTGGGCGGCGACGAAGGAACGGAGGGTGTTCTCGGGTTCGGTACCCATGACTCCGCGATGACCGATGGTAAGGAAGTTCAAGGTTCAACTCGCTTCCGTCGACGGCGGCTCGGTGCAGAGCCGCAGCCTAACGGCTACGCCGTGTGATGGACCCGTGCGGACGCGAGCGATCGCGGTGACGGGTGGGGGAGCGAGAACTGATACCCGGAATCGCGGCGTTCAAGGCACTCGACAGGAAAAAGTTCGGTGACCATTGGGGTGCGCAGGATAACTTCCCGTGACCGCTCTTGCTGGACGGAAGCCCGTATGTATACGGTCTCCATACGCGAGGTTCTCCCGTGGAGGATGGGACATGACGGAAATTCTTGTGCAGGCGGCTTCGGGGGACCAGGTTCCTCCCGTGACCAGGGTGGTGGAGCACCCGGCATGGCCGGTGCTCAAGGATGCCGTGGAGCGGATCAGGCCCTGGCAGTCCAAGGACGGGTCGATCGACTTCGACGCCGAGGGCGCCCCCGTGCGCGCCGACGCCGAGGCCGCCGTACTGCGTGTCGCCGAGGCGGTGCAGGAGCTCTCGCCGCTGCTGCCGCACGACGCCGACTACCACGCAGCCCTGGTGAAGGACCTCAGGCGCTGGTCCGAGGGCGGCTTCGAGGTGCCCGACTTCCTCGACTCCCTGCTGGCCTTCCAGCCCGCCGCGAACCGCGCGGACGGCCTCCAGCACCTGGTCGTCTTCCCCATGTACACGCAGAACGGCAACCCGGACCGCAACCTGGAGGCGGTCGTGCTGCGCATGGTCTGGCCCGAGTGGCTGGCCGAGCTGGAGCGCACCCGCTACGACAACCCGCTGTTCTGCGGCATCAAGTTCGAGGACTTCACGGCCGGTTACGACACCAACTCGGCCGTCCTCTTCCCCGAGACCATCGCCGTGCGCGAGGCGCCGGAACGATTCTCCTGGGGCGGTATCTTCTGCGACCGCGAGGCCGCGCGCTTCCGCCGGGTCACCGACGCCGCCGTCGACATCCTCGGCCTGGAGCTGCCCGAGGACATCGCCGCGATGGTCCACGACCAGAAGCGCTGCGAGGAGGCCTTCGTCCTGTGGGACATGGTCCACGACCGCACCCACAGCCACGGCGACCTGCCCTTCGACCCCTTCATGATCAAGCAGCGCCAGCCGTTCTGGATGTACGGCCTCGAAGAGCTGCGCTGCGACCTCACCGCCTTCAAGGAGGCCGTGAAGCTGGAGGCCGACGGCGTCCCGCAGGCCCGTGACGTGCAGTACGCGGTCCTCTTCGACCGCATGTTCCGCTTCCCGGTCACCGGCGAGCGCGTGCGCAACTACGACGGTCTCGGCGGCCAGCTCCTCTTCGCCTACCTGCACAAGCACGACGTCGTCCGCTGGACCGACAACAAGCTGTTCATCGACTGGCAGCGCGCCCCGCAGGTCACCAACCAGCTCTGCGCAGACATCGAGCAGCTCTACCGCGACGGCATCGACCGCCCGAAGCTCGTCCACTGGTTCGCCGGCTACGAGCTCGTCTCCACCTACCTCGCCCCGCACCCGGGCTCCAAGTGGGCCAAGGGTCCGGACGCTCTCGACCTGTCCCAGCCGCCCCGGAAACTCGTCGATGACGTGCTTCCGGACGAGTTTCCGCTGAGCATGTTCTATGAGGCCCTCTCCAAGAAGCTTCGCCATGTGATCGCCTCGACCCGGGGCATCACGGCGCAGAACGCCGAGCGGGCCGCCGCGTGAGCGAGCGCGGCACCGGGAACACTGCACAGGCCGTCGCGGCGGCTGCACAGGAGGCGAAAAGCATGGTGGGGAACGGAGCTCTCAGCGGTGCGGTGATCGCGGTGGCCGGCGCGGGCGGCCCCGCGGGCCGCGCGACGCTGCTGCGGCTGGCCGAGGCGGGCGCGACCGTCGTCGGCGCGGACAACGACCCGGAGCGGCTCGCGGAGGCCGTGGACGCGGCACGCTACGCCTCGGGCGGCGCCACCGTGACCGGCGAACCGGTCGACCTGCTGGACCTGGACTCCACCCGGGACTGGGCCACGCACATCGAGAAGGACTTCGGCCGCGTCGACGGCCTGGTCCACCTCGTCGGCGGCTGGCGCGGCAGCGAGACCTTCATCAAGTCGAGCCTGGACGACTGGGACTTCCTGGAACTGCTGCTCATCCGCACCGTGCAGCACACCTCCCTCGCGTTCTACGAGGGTCTCCAGCGCAGCGAGCGCGGCCGTTACGTCCTGATCAGCGCCGCCGGTGCGACCAAGCCGACCGCGGGCAACGCCTCGTACGCCGCCGCCAAGGCGGCCGCCGAGGCCTGGACGCTCGCTCTCGCCGACGCCTTCCGCAAGGCCGGGGGCGCCGACGGGCCGAAGTCCGCGGCTGCGATCCTGGTGGTGAAGGCACTGGTGCACGAGGCCATGCGCGCCGAGCGGCCCAACGCGAAGTTCGCGGGCTTCACGGACGTCAAGGACCTCGCCGAGGCCATCGCCGGTGTCTGGGACAAGCCCGCCGCCGAAGTGAACGGAAACCGTCTGTGGCTGACCGAGAAGCCGTGAACCCACCGAAGACCGACGCGCGTCGCCATCACGACCCGCAGGTCCGCGGCTTCGCCAGCGACAACTACGCCGGGGCCCACCCGGAGGTGCTCGCCGCCCTGGCCCTGGCCAACGGCGGGCACCAGGTCGCGTACGGCGAGGACGACTACACCGAGAACCTCCAGCGGATCGTCCGCAGCCACTTCGGGGCCACGGCCGAGGCGTTCCCGGTCTTCAACGGCACCGGCGCCAACGTCGTCGCGCTCCAGGCGGTCACCGACCGCTGGGGCGCGGTGATCTGCGCCGAGAGCGCGCACATCAACGTCGACGAGGGCGGCGCCCCCGAGCGGATGGGCGACCTCAAGCTGCTCACCGTGCCCACCCCCGACGGCAAGCTCACCCCCGAGCTGATCGACCGGCAGGCCTACGGCTGGGACGACGAGCACCGCGCGATGCCGCAGGTCGTCTCGATCACCCAGTCCACGGAACTCGGCACGCTCTACACGCCCGAGGAGATCCGCGCGATCTGCGACCACGCCCACGCGCACGGCATGAAGGTGCACCTGGACGGCTCCCGCATAGCCAACGCCGCCGCCTCCCTGGACGTCCCCATGCGGACGTTCACCAACGCGGTCGGCGTCGACATCCTCTCGCTCGGCGGGACGAAGAACGGCGCGCTGTTCGGCGAGGCGGTCGTGGTGATCAACCAGGACGCGGTCTCCCACATGAAGCACCTGCGCAAGCTGTCCATGCAGCTCGCGTCCAAGATGCGGTTCGTGTCGGTGCAGTTGGAGGCCCTGCTCGCCAAGGACCTGTGGCTGCGCAACGCCCGCCACTCCAACGAGATGGCCCAGCGTCTGGCGGAGGGCGTGCGGGCCGTCCACGGCGTCGAGATCCTCTACCCCGTCCAGGCCAACGGCGTCTTCGCCAAGCTCCCGCACGACGTCAGTGAACGCCTCCAGAAGCGCTTCCGCTTCTACTTCTGGGACGAGGCCGCGGGCGTCGTCCGCTGGATGTGCGCCTTCGACACCACGGAGGACGACGTGGACACGTTCGTGGCGGCGCTGAAGGAGGAGATGGCCCGCTAGTCGGGCGCCGGGCCCAGGGCCGCCTGTGCTTGCATGCCGGTGTGGACAGGACACAGAGCCGGGTCCGGCCGAGGACGGATGACGATGTGCAGGCGTGCGTGCGGGTACTGGCGGAGGTGCACCGCCACGACGGCTACCCGGTGAACTGGCCTGCCCGGCCCGGCGATTGGCTGACGCGAAAGCCGGCGCTGGGCGACTGGGTCGCCGAACTGGACGGCCGGGTGGCGGGCCACGTCGGCCTCACCCGCGGCGCCGAAGAGGACCTGGCCCCGGTCGTGTGGGGCGAACGCAACGGCACGAGTGCGCAACGGGCCGCGGTGGTCGGCCGGTTGTTCGTCGCCCCGTCGGCGAGAGGGCACGGGATCGGTGCCCTGCTGATGGGCCGGGCGGTGGCGGAGGCACGGCACCGCGGCCTGCACCCGGTGCTGGACGTGGTGGCCTCCGACACCGCCGCGGCGGCCCTCTACGAACGTCTGGGCTGGACGAGGCTCGCCACGGTCCAGCAGCGGTGGAGCGCGTCCCAGGTGGTGACTGTCCATTGCTACGCTGCATAAATATACTGCCTGCCGTAAATTGATTGACTCCAGAGTGATCGCGTTCCTATGCTCTGCGGACATGGAGCTGATCCAGAACACCCCCGACCTTTCCGCTTACTTGGCCGCGGACGAGGCCATCGACCATGACCACCCGGTCGTCAGGGAGACGGCGGCGCGTCTCGCCAAGGAGGCGGCCGACTCGTATGCCTATGCGCGACTGGCCTTCGAGTTCGTCCGTGACACGATCCCGCACTCCCAGGACTCCGGCGACCTTCGCGTCACCTGGCGGGCCTCCGACGTCCTGGAGCAGGGGACCGGCATCTGCTACGCCAAGGCGCACGCGCTGACCGCGCTGCTGCGCGCCGAGGACATCCCGACCGCCCTCTGCTACCAGCAACTGGGTGTGGTGCACGGCCTGGTCGCCGTGCGGTTCAACGGCGCCTGGCACCGCCAGGACCCCCGGGGCAACAAGCCGGGAGTGGACGCCCAGTTCTCCCTCGACGGCGAGCGGCTGGCCTTCACTCCGGAACCGGAGTCCAATGAGATGGACTACCCAGTCCTGTACGCTGAACCGCACCCGACCGTCCTGAGCGTCCTCAGGGCCGCCCCCGACCGGCCGTACCTCTGGAAGACGCTCCCCACCGCACTCTGAGGCACCGATGACCCTCTCCCTGACCGTGTCCGACGAGGTGCGCGCCCTCGCACCCGGCTTCGCGCACCTCGCGGTCGAAGCCCACGGGCTCGTCAACGGACCCAGTACCGAAGCCAGTTCGGCACTGCTCGACGACGCCGCCCGCCGTCTCGCCGTACGCCTGGACGGGCGGGCCCCGCACGAGGACCCGCACATGGCGGCCTGGCGGGAGGTCTACACGGCGTTCGGCTCGAAGCCGTCGCGCACCCGCAACTCGGCGGAGGCGCTGGCGAAGCGGGCCCTGTCGGACGCGGGCCTGCCCCGCATCAACCTCCTGGTCGACCTCTACAACGCGATCAGCGTCGCGTACCTCGTCCCCGTCGGCGGCGAGGACCTCGACCGCGTCCGGGGCGGCATGCGCCTCGTCCGGGCCACCGGCGACGAGGACTTCGTGACCGTGGCCGGTGGCGAGGAGGTCGTCGAGCACCCCGACGCCGGTGAGGTGGTCTGGCGGGACGAGGCCGGGGTGACCTGCCGTCGCTGGAACTGGCGCCAGGGTCCGCGCACGAGGCTCACCGAGGAGACCGTCTCGGGGATCTTCCTGCTGGAGAGCATGGCCCCGATGCCGTACGCCGACGTGGAGAAGGCGGCCGCCGAACTGGCCGGGCTGCTGGAGAAGTTCAGTCCGGGGGTACGGGTCGAGGTGACTACCGCGTCTCCGCCTCGCGCACCTGCTCCGGAGTAGGTGCCGTACCCCCGAGGTGGGCCGGCATCCACCAGGTGTCGTCCGGGCCCTTGGGGCGCACGGGGTAGGCGCGCTGGGCGGCTTCCAGCAACTCGTTGACCCGCTCGCGCACCTGCCGGGTGATCGCCCCCGCGTACTTGTCCCGGGACGCCTCGATCGCCTCCCCGACCCGGATGGTGATCGGGATGTGACTGCGCTTGAAGTTGCGGGGGTGCCCCTTGGTCCACAGCCGCTGCGTGCCCCAGACGGCCATCGGGATCAGGGGGACGCCCGCCTCCTGGGCCATCCGCGCCGCGCCCGACTTGAAGCTCTTCAGCGTGAACGACTGCGAGATCGTCGCCTCCGGGAAGACCCCGACGATCTCGCCCGACCGCAGCGACTCCAGGGCGTGCGCGTACGCCGTCTCGCCCTGCTTGCGGTCGACCGGGATGTGCTTCATCCCGCGCATCAGCGGACCCGAGACCTTGTGGCGGAAGACGGACTCCTTCGCCATGAAGCGCACCAGCCGCTTCTGCGGGAGCGCGGCCAGGCCGTTGAAGACGAAGTCCAGATAGCTGATGTGGTTGCTCACCAGTACGGCGCCGCCCGAGCGCGGAATGTTCTCCGACCCCTTGCAGTCGATCTTGAGGTCCCAGGCCTTGAACAGCGCCTGGGCGAATCCGACGACGGGACGGTAGACAAGCTCTGCCATGGGCGGGGTGAGCCCTTCCTGCTCTGCCTGGGAAGCCGACTCCCGGCGTCAAGTTACGCAGCCGTAGGTTTACGGCATCTCGCAGATCGTGCCCGAAGAACGGGCGGGGAGCCAGCCCTGGTGCCCGCTGAGGGAGAGATTCTCGTCACGTCCGCCCGGTGATCGACCTCGGGGTTTTAAGTCGCCTTTACTCCGCCCGTGCCGCCACCCGCCGCGCGAGCAGGTACGTCTCGCATCCCAGGCAGTACCCGAACGTGGCGTTGAGAAAGGCTGCCGCGAGCGCCGCGCCGGTCGCGGCGAGCCCGAGCCACTGAGGTCCGATCCCGAGCCCGACGAGCCCGAGAGCCCCGAAGGCCAGGCCGACCGCCTGCGCGAACCGCGGCGGCTCCGGCGCCTCGAACTCGGCCGGCGGCCCGATCCGCGGCCGTACCGCCCGCCGGAACACCCAGCCGTACGGCGAGCGGCCCACCCCGCCCGCCGCGCCCAGCGCGAACGCCAGCGTCTGCCAGGCCAGCAGCCAGACGCTGCCCGTGATCAGAACGGCCGCCAGCACGACGGTCGTCACCGCCGCGCCGAAACGCGGCCCTCTTGCGTCGATGTCCATGAATCAAGCATTCCGCAACGGAAAGACCTGGGGGCGGCGGGAATCTTTGCAGTCTCGTGAATGCTTGTGCAGGTGATGACAGGACTCGTGGTGTGCGTGGCGGTGCTCGCGGCGGCGAGCGCCTACGGGGTGCTGCAACGACGACGGAGCGGGAGGGTGCGGGTGCGCGGGCGCGACGACGGCAAGAGGCTCGGTGCGGCCGAGTTGGGCGAGGACCTCGGAGAGCGCGCCACGCTCGTCCAGTTCTCCAGCGCCTTCTGCGCGCCCTGCCGGGCGACGCGGCGGGTGCTCGGCGAGGTCGCCGCCATGGTCCCGGGCGTGACCCACGTCGAGATCGACGCCGAGAAGAACCTCGACCTGGTCCGTGCACTCGACATCCTCAAGACGCCGACCGTGCTGGTCCTCGACGCCGGCGGCAGGGTCGTGCGGCGCGCCACCGGCCAGCCGCGCAAGGCGGACGTCATCGCGGCGGTCGGGGAGGCGGTCTGACGCCGCGTGGGCTCACGGTGAGGCATCTCCCACATGCCGGAACCCACTTGACTGTGCACCGCACCTATCGTCAGCCTGACCGTATGCCTACGGAACTCCTTCTGTTCGGGCGGGTGCACGTCGACCTCGCCCGCACCGCGAGCGCGCGCTGTCCGGCCTGTTGAGCAGCCACGGTCCGGCTCGACACCCCTCGCAGAAGGAACCCCGCATGACGGCCACGTCCGCACTCGGCAGCCATCGACTCGCCTCTCCCGACCTCCTGCGCTCCGTCTTCCGGCGGCACGCGGCCGGGGTCGCCGTGATCACCGCGAGCGGTGACACGGGCCCCGTCGGCTTCACCGCCACCTCCCTGGCCTCGGTCTCCGCCGATCCCCCGATGCTGTCCTTCGGGATCGGCACGGGCGCCTCCAGCTGGCCCGCGATCTCCCGGGCCGAGTTCGTGGGCGTGCACATACTCGGCGAGCACCAGGAGGAGCTGGCCGCCACCTTCGCCCGCAGCGGCGCCGACCGCTTCGGCGCGCCCACCGCCTGGCGCGAGGGGCCCGAGGGCGTCCCCCTCCTCGACGACGTGCTCGCCTGGCTGGTGTGCCGGGTGCACACGCGCGTGCCCGCCGGTGATCACCGCATCGTGCTGGCCGAGGTGCGGCTCGGCGACCCGGCGGGCGCCGGCCGGCCGCTGCTCTACCACCAGGGCCGGTTCAACGGGCTGCGCGACTGATCGGCTCAGCCGGGTCGGCGCTGGTGTGCGGGGCCGTCGAGTTCCGATTACGCTGCGTTGCGAAGGTCACAGTTCAAAGCGCTTGCTTAGCGGGCAGGAACTGTATGTACTGGTGAGTAATATTGCGGTCGGAGCGCAGCCCGCCCCGACCGGGATCGGCCGCTTGGGGCGCCTATGCTGCCTGCAAGAGGCAGCCGAAAATGACGATGCAGTAGGAGAGCCGGCGTGAGCTTGAGGATCGTTGTCACTGTGAAGTACGTGCCCGACGCCACCGGCGACCGGCACTTCGCCGATGACCTGACCGTCGACCGGGACGACGTGGACGGTCTGCTCTCCGAGCTGGACGAGTACGCGGTCGAGCAGGCGCTGCAGATCTCCGAGAACTCCGACGACGACGTCGAGGTCACGGTCCTGACCATCGGCCCCGAGGACGCCAAGGACGCGCTGCGCAAGGCGCTGTCCATGGGCGCCGACAAGGCCATCCACGTCGAGGACGACGACCTGCACGGCACCGACGCGATCGGTACCTCCCTGGTGCTGGCCAAGGCGATCGAGAAGGCCGGCTACGACCTGGTGGTCTCCGGCATGGCCTCCACCGACGGCACCATGGGCGTCGTCCCGGCCCTGCTGGCCGAGCGCCTGGGCGTCCCGCAGGTCACCCTGCTCTCCGAGGTCTCCGTCGAGGACGGCACCGTCAAGGGCCGCCGCGACGGCGACGCCGCCTCGGAGCAGCTGGAGGCGTCCCTGCCGGCCGTCGTCTCGGTCACCGACCAGTCGGGCGAGGCGCGTTACCCCTCCTTCAAGGGCATCATGGCCGCCAAGAAGAAGCCGGTCGAGTCCTGGGACCTGTCGGACCTGGACCTGGAGGCCGGGCAGGTCGGCCTGGAGGGCTCCTGGACCACCGTCGACTCCGCCGCGGAGCGTCCGGCCCGCACGGCCGGCACGATCGTCAAGGACGAGGGCGAGGGCGGCAAGCAGCTCGCCGAGTTCCTCGCGAGCCAGAAGTTCATCTAAGGGTTCTGGCCCGCTGAGGCTCAACCCCCCTTCCGCCCCTCAGACTTCGCAATCCGCAGGAGAGCATTCCCATGGCTGAAGTTCTCGTCTACGTCGACCACGTGGACGGTGCCGTCCGCAAGCCCACCCTGGAGCTGCTGACCCTGGCCCGCCGCGTCGGCGAGCCCGTCGCCGTCGCGCTCGGCAACGGCGCCGCCGACACCGCCGCCGCGCTCGCCGAGCACGGCGCCGTCAAGGTCCTCACCCACGACGCCTCCGAGTACGCCGACTACCTGGTCGTCCCCAAGGTCGACGCGCTCCAGGCCGCCGTCGAGGCCGTCTCCCCGGTCGCCGTCCTGGTCCCCTCCTCCGCCGAGGGCAAGGAGATCGCCGCCCGCCTGGCGCTGCGCATCGGCTCCGGCATCATCACCGACGCCGTCGACCTCGAGGCCGGCGACGAGGGCCCGGTGGCCACCCAGTCGGTGTTCGCCGCCTCCTTCACCACCAAGTCCCGTGTCTCCAAGGGCACCCCGGTCATCACCGTCAAGCCCAACTCGGCCGCCGTGGAGGCCGCCCCGGCCGCCGGTGACGTGTCGGAGCTGAGCGTGACCTTCTCCGCCCAGGCCACCGGCACCAAGGTCACCGGCCGCACCCCGCGCGAGTCGACGGGCCGTCCGGAGCTGACCGAGGCCGCGATCGTGGTCTCCGGCGGCCGCGGTGTCAACGGCGCCGAGAACTTCGCGATCATCGAGGCCCTCGCCGACTCGCTCGGCGCGGCCGTCGGCGCCTCGCGTGCCGCGGTGGACGCGGGCTGGTACCCGCACACCAACCAGGTCGGCCAGACCGGCAAGTCCGTCTCGCCGCAGCTGTACATCGCCAACGGCATCTCCGGCGCGATCCAGCACCGCGCGGGCATGCAGACCTCGAAGACGATCGTGGCGGTCAACAAGGACGCCGAGGCCCCGATCTTCGACCTCGTCGACTACGGCGTCGTCGGCGACCTCTTCGACGTCGTCCCCGCCCTCACCGAGGAGATCAAGACCCGCAAGGGCTGATCCGATCCCGCTCCGGGCGTACGAGGCCCTCCGTGACCGCCGACGCGGTCGCGGGGGGCCTCGGCTCATCCCAGGGTCAGGGTGGCCTGCACCGGCAGGTGGTCGCTCGGGAACTGGCCGTTCACCGCGAAGGTGTTGATCCCGGCCCGGTGCACCGTCGTGCCGGTTGTGGCGAGAATCCAGTCGATGCGGTCGCCGTCGGGTGTGAGGGGCTGGTAGCCGTGGAAGGTGGCGTACAGCCTGCTGCGTTCGGCGGCCGTGTCCCAGGTGTCGACGAGTCCCGCGGCCAGCAGGATGTCGTACGCGCGATTGTCGTGGGCCGTGGCGTTGAAGTCGCCCGTCACGACGACCGGTGACGCCCGGTCGAACTCGGCGATCCTCTCGCCGAGGAACTGCGCGGAGCGCTCGCGCGCGTACTGGCCCACGTGGTCGAAGTGGGTGTTGAGCAGGTAGAACTCACGTCCCCGTGCGGCCCGGTCGCGGAAGCGGACCCAGGTGACGATCCGGGGGAGCGCGGCACCCCAGGTGTTCGAGCCGACGACCCCGGGTGTGTCGGACAACCAGTGCGTGTCGTGCTCCACGGGGGCCAGGCGCCGGGTGTCGAAGAAGACCGCCGTGGACTCGTCGTGGCTGCCGCCCTCGCGGCCGGTGCCGATCCACGCGTAGTGCGGTCCGAGGTCGGAGTGTATGTCGAGCAGTTGCTGGTAGAGGCCCTCCTGCGTGCCCAGCAGGGTGGGGGCCTCCCGGCGCAGCAACCGGCGCATCACCGGGCGCCGGGCGGCCCAGCTGTTGGGTTCGGAGGTGCTCGCGAAACGCAGATTGAACGTCATGACATCGAGTCGGCGGTGGTTCGGCTTGGCGGCCGAGGCCGGCAGCGTGCCCATCAGCGGCACGGTGACGGCGGCGGCCACGGCGGTTCTGAGGCCCATGCGACGCGTCATTCTGTGGGTGTCCGACATGTTGATTCCCTCCCGACGGGACAGGATGAATGTTCGAGCCGGACCGCGGTAGACGGCGTAGGGGATCTCGGCACCTTGGATGAACGGGACGGCTCACGCTGTGGACGGGGTGTTGACCGTCGGGAAGCTTCGCGGATAACTTCGCTCTACGGATTGTTGATTCCGTAGAGCGGAAAACTGGAGGATGTGGGATGGGCCAGGGCCAGCAGGAGCAGGTGGCGACGAGCCTCGCGGGAGCCGTCAGCGAGGAGATCAGCGCCTCCCTCGCGCCGGTCGACGCCGAACTGGAGCGCCGCTACCCCGGAGACCCCGGCACCCGCCAGCCCGTGCACACCGTCTACGTCCCCGGTGACGTCTTCGCCGCTGACACCGTCCGCTCCTGGGGCGACAAGGCCCTCGCCGCCCTCGACGCACACGCGCCGGACGCCGCGTCCTTCGCCGCCGTCCTCGGGCTGTCCGACGAACTCGCCGAGCCCGTCCACGCGCGCGTGCGGGCCAAGCTGGAGCACGAACCGATCGAAGACCTGCGCGTCGACTTCGAGGACGGCTACGGCTCGCGCCCGGACGCCGAGGAGGACGAGGCGGCGGCCCGCGCGGCCCGTCTGATCGCCGAGGCGTACGAGGACGGCACGGCGGCGCCGTACATGGGCATCCGCATGAAGTGCATGGAGGCCGCCGTCCGGGACCGGGGCATCCGGACCCTCGACGTCTTCCTCACCGGCCTGATGGCGGCCGGCGGCCTGCCCGAGGGACTGGTGCTGACCCTGCCGAAGGTGACCTACCCCGAGCAGGTCACCGCGTTCGTCCGGCTCCTGGAGGCCTTCGAGAAGGCGCACGGACTGGACTCCGGGCGGCTCGGCTTCGAGATCCAGATCGAGACCAGCCAGTCCATCCTGGCCACCGACGGCACCGCCACCGTCGCCCGCATGATCCAGGCCGCCGAGGGCCGCGCCACCGGACTGCACTACGGCACCTTCGACTACAGCGCCTGCCTCGGCGTCTCCGCCGCGCACCAGGCCAGCGACCACCCCGCCGCCGACCACGCCAAGGCGGTCATGCAGGTCGCGGCCGCGGGCACCGGCGTACGGGTCTCGGACGGCTCCACCAACGTCCTGCCGGTCGGGCCGACGGCGAAGGTCCACGACGCCTGGCGGCTGCACTACGGCCTGACCCGCCGGGCCCTGGCGCGCGCCTACTACCAGGGCTGGGACATGCACCCCGGCCACATCCCGACCCGGTACGCGGCCGTGTTCGCCTTCTACCGCGAGGGGTTCGAGCAGGCGGCCGGCCGGCTCGCCCGGTACGCCAACCGCACCGGCGGCGACGTCATGGACGAGCCCGCCACCGCCAAGGCCCTCAGCGGCTACCTGCTGCGCGGTCTCGACTGCGGCGCCCTGGACATCGGCGAGGTCGCCCGCCTGACCGGCCTGACCCGGGCCGACCTGGAGGGCTACGCGGCGCCCCGGCGCGGTGATCTGACCGTCTCCACGAAGTAGGGGAAGACGTAGCGGCCCTGTCACAGTCGCAACCGCCGGCTGGAGTTGTCACTCCTGCCCCGTAGTCTGTACCGCACGCATTGACGTGTCACAGGAACGGGGCAGCGGTGTCTTCGGGGGAGACCAACGGAAAGGGCCAGGACGACGCCGGTCGGCTGCTGGCCGGGCGTTATCGGGTCGTGTCCCAGCTCGGGCGCGGCGGTATGGGCGTGGTCTGGCGGGCCGTCGACGAGGTCCTCGGCCGCGAGGTGGCCGTCAAGGAACTGCGCACCTACACCGACGCCGACGGCCCGGAACTCGCCGATTTGCGGCTGCGGATGCAGCGCGAGGCCCGCGCCGCGGCCCGGGTCCGCCATCCCGGAGTCGTCGCGGTGCACGACGTGGCCGAGGTCGACGGCCGCCCCCTGATCGTCATGGAGCTGGTCGAGGGCCCCTCCCTGGACCAGGTGCTGCGCAAGCAGGGCACGCTCGACCCGCGGGAGGCGGCCGGCATCGGCGCCAAGGTCATGGACGCCCTGGCCGCCGCCCACGAGGCCGGCGTCCTGCACCGGGACGTCAAGCCGGGCAACATCCTGCTCGACCGCTCCGGCCGCGTCCTGCTCACCGACTTCGGCATCGCCACCATGGACGACCCGGGCGACGGCTCGGCCACGAACCTGACCCGCACCGGCCATCTCGTCGGTTCCCTGGACTACATGGCCCCCGAGCGCGCCCAGGGTGCCGACCCGGGACCGGCCTCCGACGTATGGGCACTGGGCGCGACGCTGTACGCGGCCGTCGAGGGGGCCTCGCCGTTCCGCCGCACGTCGACGTTCTCGACGCTCACCGCGATCGTCGGCGAACCGCTCCCCGAGTCCCACCGCGCCGGACCCCTCGGCCCCGTTCTCCAGCGCCTGCTGGACAAGCGGCCCGAGGCCCGTCCGGGTGCCGAGGAGGCGCGCGAGCTGCTGCGGGCGGTGGCGGAGGGGGCCGAGCCCGGCGCGGACAGTCCCACGACGACCCTGCGGGGTACGGCGAGCCCGACCGGGCAGGCCGAGACCGCCCCCGACGTTCCGGCGCCGGCCCCGGTGCCGGTGTCCGCGTCGCAGGCGACGGAGGGGGCCGAGCCGGCCGCGGGGCCGGGGCAGCCCGCCCCGGGTGCCACGGGGCAGGCCGAGGCCCCCGCGCACTGGTGGGTCGGGGCCGCTGTCCCTGACGGGGCCGCTGTCCCTGGCGGGGCCACTTCCCCTGACGGGGCTGCGGGACAGGCCGGCTCACCGGGCCAGGGCTTCGGCGGCCCTCCTCAGGGCGGCGGTTCGGCGCCTGTCCCCGGGACGGGAGCTTCGGCGCACGCCGCCCACGGGGTGACCCGTGACACGACTCCCATGGCCCCCTCCCGCACACCCCGTCGCAACAGGCGCGTCCTGCTCGCCGCGGCGGCCGTGGCGGTCGTGCTCGCGGTGGCCGGCACGGCCGTCTCGCTGATGAACAATTCGGGCGAGGCCGAAGCCGACGCCCGGCCGATCGCGTCCGGCACGACCGGCTCGGCCTCCTCCTCCGCCTCCCCCCGCACCGACGGCGGCCCTTCCGGCAGCACCGCGCTGACCGACGGGGGCGCCGGGAAGACCCCCGGCGAGAAGAAGTCGCCGGGCAAGGACGGCAGCGCCGAACCCACGGCCGGTGCCTCCGCGTCCGCCACGGCGCACCCCTCCGCCGGAGGCTCGGGCGGCGGCGACACGGGTGGCAGCGACTCGGGGGACGGCGGCACGACCGGGAACGGCGGCCCCAGCACCCCGCCTCCGGCGCCGGCCTGCACCCCCATCGGCGGCGGCAAGTACAACTGCACCGTCTGGAAGACCGCCAAGTCCTACACCGCCTCCGGCGCCGAGGCCGGCGTCCTCTACGCGGGCACCAACTATTTCTTCTGCCAGTCGAACCTGGGGCGCCGCGAGACGTCCGGAGAGTGGACCAACGTCTGGTGGGCGAGGACGGACGACGACAGCGGCAACACCGGCGTCTACGTCAGCGACGTCTACATCAAGGGCGGGAACAACGACGAGCCGGTACCGGGACTCCCGGTCTGCTGAACCCTCACGCAGGGCTCCAGACCGGACTCCGTGACCTGCTTCTCGTCGGCGAACAGCCGGGTGCCCGTCTCGCACAGGTGCCGGTCGGCGCGGGCCCGTGCCACGAAATCCTCCGGTGTGACGCCGAACAGCTCCCGCAACCGGGCCGACCCCATGAGGAGTTCGGTCAGCAGCTCTCGCTGGCCGGGGTGGGTGCGCGGGGCGCCGGTGCCGTCGTGCAGGACGCCGTGACGGTTGACGTAGGAGTGGACCCCGGGCAGCGTGACACCGCCGGGCAGCTCGACCCGCACCTCGGGCGCGGGCAGCCAGGCCCGCCCGTAGTTGCCGTGCGGCAGCGGTACCCCCTCGCTCGCGTCGATCACGGCGAGCTGCTCCGCGTCCAGCCAGATGACGAACAACTCCCGCACGGCGTCCGGCGCCCGGAAGGGCGACGCGGACACGTAGCCCATGCGGCTCACGTGCGCGGAGACGCCCACGTCCACGCCGGTCACCCGCGCCTTCACCATCGGGATCGGGGAGGAGAGCCCGGACTCGGCCATCTTGTGGCGCAGTTGCCCGGGGCTGGCGTTGGAACCGACCGCGAGCACGGGCGCGCGGCCCGCGAGAGGCAGCGTCCCGTCGAAGGGCACCAGCCGGTCTCCGTCGAGAACCGCGGAGTCCGCCGGCCAGGCGCCGGGGTACCGCAGCGGGTGATCGCGAGGAGCCTCGGCCAGGCCGAGTGCCTCCAGAGTGAAGCCGTCCATCGGCCGCTCAGTCCGCCGGCGGCAGTTCGCCGGAGCCGCGGGTGATCAGTCGCGTCGGCAGTTCGATCCGCTCCGGCGTCAGCAGCGTGCCGTCCAGCTGACGGAACAGCCGCTCCGCCGCGGTGCGCCCCAGCGCCGCCGCGTCCTGGGCGACGACCGTGACACCCGGCTGGAGCAGATCGGCGAGTTCGATGTCGTCGAAGCCGACGAGGGCGACCCTGCGGCTGTGTTCGGCGAGGACCCGGATCACGGTGACCGTCACCCGGTTGTTGCCCGTGAAGATCGCGGTGACGGGGGAGGGGCCCGCGAGCATGTCCTCGGCAGCCCGGCGCACCCGCTGCGGGTCGGTGACGCCCAGCGACGTCCAGGCGTCCGCCGGCTCGATCCCGGCGTCCTCCATGGCGGCCCGGTACCCGCGCAAGCGCTCGGCGGCCGTGTGGATGCGGGGCATGTCGCCGATGAAGCCGATCCGCCGGTGGCCGTGGGCGATGAGGTGGGCCACGGCGTCGCGGGCACCGCCGAAGTTGTCGGACAGGACGACGTCGGCGTCGATCCGGCCCGCCGGACGGTCCACGAACACCGTGGCGACGCCCGCCTTCAGCTCCGGCTCCAGATAGCGGTGGTCGTCACCGGCCGGGATGACCACCAGGCCGTCCACCCGCCGGGCGCACAGGGCCAGCACCAGTTCCTGCTCGCGCTCGGGGTCCTCGGCGCTGGAGCCGTTGATGAGCAGGGCGCCGTTGGCCCGGGCGACCTCCTCCACCGCGCGGCTGAGGGGGCCGTAGAACGGGTCGGCGAGGTCCTCCAGGACCAGGCCGATGCTGGCGGTACGGCCCTTGCGCAGCACGCGCGCGCTGTCGTTGCGGCGGAAGCCGAGGGCCTCGATGGCCTCCTTGACCCGGTGTTCCGTCTCGGGTGTGACCCCGGGCTCGCCGTTGACAACGCGGGAGACCGTCTTGAGTCCGACGCCGGCCCGCGCCGCCACGTCCTTCATGGTCGGGCGGTTGCCGTACCGGGTCGTGGCGAGGCGGTCTGCTCGGCTGTGGGTGTCGGGCACGATACGGCGTCCTGTCCTGTCGTCGACGGGGATGCGGCGGTCCATGATTTTGTATGAGGATGTGGCGTCGAGCATAGAGCCTGGACAACGTTGTCAGATGCGGGAGACACTGTCCACCGCAATCTGTCGGCCAGCGCCCCCACCGCGACACCGGCCTGTCCATTCCTCAAGGTTGAACGGGGAGAACTGACACTGATGCACACCGACCTCGTGGCTGCGCTCGACATCGGCGGCACCAAGATCGCCGGAGCGCTGGTGGACGGCCACGGCCGGATCCTGCTCCGGGCCCAGCGCGCCACGCCGGCGCAGGAGGACGGCGAGAGCGTGATGCGCGCCGTCGAGGAGACCCTCGGCGAGCTCACGGAATCCCCGCTGTGGGGGCGCGCGGGCGCCCTCGGCATCGGCAGCGCGGGCCCGGTGGACGCCTCCACGGGGACCGTGAGCCCGGTGAACGTGCCGGGCTGGCGCGACTACCCGCTGGTCCGCAGGGTCCGGGAGGCGTCCGGCGGGCTCCCCGTGGAGCTGATCGGCGACGGTGTGGCCATCACGGCTGCGGAGCACTGGCAGGGCGCCGCGCGCGGGCACGACAACGCGCTGTGCATGGTGGTGTCGACCGGGGTCGGCGGAGGTCTGGTGCTGAACGGCCGGCTGCACGCCGGGCCCACCGGGAACGCCGGTCACATCGGGCACATCAGCGTCGACCTCGACGGCGACCCGTGCCCGTGCGGTGCGCGGGGCTGCGTGGAGCGCATAGCCAGCGGTCCGAACATCGCCCGGCGTGCACTGGAGAACGGCTGGCGGCCCGGTCCGGACGGCGACACGTCCGCCGCCGCGGTGGCCGACGCGGCCCGGGGCGGCGATCCGGTCGCCGTGGCCTCCTTCGCCCGGGCGGCCCAGGCGCTGGCCGCCGGAATCGCGGCCACCGCAACCCTCGTGGAGATCGACATCGCGGTCGTCGGCGGCGGGGTCGGCAAGGCGGGTGACGTCCTCTTCGAGCCGTTGCGCAAGGCGCTGGCCGACTACGCGACCCTGTCCTTCGTCCAGCGGCTGACGGTCGTGCCCGCGCAGATGGGCACCGACGCAGGGCTGGTCGGGGCGGCCGCGGCGGCGCTGGCGAAGCGGACCGACACGGCCGCGGTGGTCTGACGGCACCCGGGGCGAGCGCCGCCAGAGAAACGTTCACGCGGCAACCGGGTCCGGGACGGGCCCGGCCGCCGCGTGTGGAGGGGGCTGCTCTCAGCAGCTCAACTGCGCGTCGCCCCAGTCCGCGTGGTCCGAGTCGATGCCGTCGCCGCCGTCGGTGACGACCAGCCGGACCACCTGGGCGCCGGTGACGTCCGCGGTGATCGGCTGGGCCGGCATGGCGTTGGTCAGGACGCCGGTGGAGGCCACCTTGGTGCCGTCCGCCCACACCTCGAAGGCGACCGTGCCGTTCGCGCCCTTCTCGTCGTCCACGCCGACCTGCGCGGTGACCGTCTCGCAGGCCGCGCCCGTGTAGTACTCGACGGAGCTCTCCGCGTGCACTCCGAGCCCGCCGGCGTACACGACCCCGCCGACGGTGATCGGATGACCGTCGCCCGCGGCGCTCTCCCCGTTGCTGGTGTTGCGTTCGACGGGCCCGTAGCCGTTGGCGGCGGACAGCCAGGGCAGGTCACCGAGGCCGGAGGTGCCCGAGGGCGGCGGGACCACGACGGTCGCGCCGAAGGGCAGGCTCCTGTCGACACGGACACCGGTCGGTGAGCGGTAACTCGCCTTGAGCGTCAGGTCGTACGACCCCGTCGGCGTCCCCCGGGGAGCGGTGACCGACCAACTCGTGCGCAGCGAACGGCCCGTGGGCAGGGTCGCGGCACGGGTCGGCGAGGTCGCCTCGACGGCCCAGCCCTCGGGGCCGGACAGGCTCACGGAGACCTGCCTGGCCGCGGTCCGTCCCAGGTCGGTGACAGTGGCCGTCAGCGTGGCCGGCGTGGCCGCCTGGACCAACAAGCCGCCGTCCAGGCCGAGTTCGACGGCGGGCGGGTACTGCTGCCACCTGCGGTCGGCGGTGACCCGCACGAGAACCGTGCCGTGCGCCGGGACGGTCGCCGAGATGGTGCCCGCGGTGTTGTAACTCCTGTGTTGCCACAGGTCGCGCAGGGTGTACGCGTCGGCGTCGGGCAGACCGACGGCCGCCGCGGTGGTGGAGATGCGCTGGGGGCTGCCCGACTCGTTGAACAGGGCGACCGCGCGGCTGCCGTCCTTCATCTCCTTGGCGACGACCCAGCGCCCGCCCGCGGAGGAGACCACGCTGCCCTGCTTGCCCAGCGGGTCCTGGTCGACCGCGATGACCTCCTTGTTCGCGAGGATCTCGAAGGTCTCGGCGGAGGCCGAGCGCAGGTCGCTGCCGATGAGCAGGGGCGCGGCCATGACCGACCACATCGAGAAGTGCGTGCGGTACTCGGTGTCCGTCATGCCGCCGTTGCCGACCTCCAGCATGTCCGGGTCGTTCCAGTGGCCGGGGCCCGCGTGGGGCGCCAGCGGGAGGTTCTGCTTGAGGATCGACAGCATCGAACCCCAGGTGTCGCTGATGTCGCCGGTGGTGCGCCACAGGTGGCCGACGTCCGAGGCCCACTCCCAGGGCTTGTTCTCGCCCCACTCGCAGATGCTGTACACGATCGGTCTGCCGGTCGCCTTGAGGGCGTCGCGCATGGTCGTGTAGCGCAGCTTGGCGTCCACGCCCTGGTTGTTGCAGTTGTCGTACTTGAGATAGTCGACGCCCCAGTCGGCGAACTGCCGGGCGTCGCTGTACTCGTGCCCCAGAGCCCCGGGGAAACCGGCGCTGTTGCACGTCTTCGTGCCCGCGCTGGTGTAGATGCCGAGCTTGAGCCCCTTGGCGTGCACGTAGTCGGCGACGGCCTTGATCCCGTTCGGGAAGCGGGCCGGGTCCGGGACGAGCTTGCCGTCGGCGTCCCGGTTCGGCAGCGCCCAGCAGTCGTCGAGGTTGACGTACTGGTAGCCGGCCTCCTTGAGGCCCTTGTCGACGAAGATGTCCGCGATCCCCTTGACCATGGACTCGTCGAACTCGGCGCGGCAGTGGGTGGAGTTCCAGTTGTTGAAGCCCATGGGCGGGGTGAGGGCGAGGCCGTCGGCCAGGGCGGGCGACGCGGGTCTCTCCTCGTCCGCGAGGGCGGGGGCCGCTGCGGGCACCGCGAACAGCAGCACCGTGAGGGCGGTGACCGTCCTTCGGCGGGTCGTGCGGGTGTGAAGGTGACGCATCGTTACGTTCCTCCGAACCAGCGGAAGGCGATGACGCCATGTACGCGTCATGATGTGAGCGTTTACGTTAGGACGTGTTCGACTGTGGTGGAAGGGTGCGGACCCGAACGCGGCAGCGTGACCCAATCGGTCCGGTGCCGTTGATCAGGCCATGAAGAAGCGCAGCATGCTCGCCATCGCCTCCCTCGCCACCGGCTTCGTCGTCGCGGCGGTCACTCCCTCGCACGCCCTGGGAGAGGAACTCGAACACCTCGACGTCGACAAGACCCTCAGCTCCCTCGATCACACCGTCGCCGGCGAGAGCCTGGACGGCGTGGGCGGGACCGCCCTCGGCCAGGGGGACTGACGGGGTTCGCACACAGACGGGTGGCCCGGGGCCGGGAGGCAAGGTCAGGCCGTCTCCGGGCGTCAGGCATCCGAGCAGCACGAGTGGCACCGGGGCTCCTCCGACGAGGGGCCCCGGTGTCGCGTCTGTGCGCCCTCATCTGCGGCTGGTTTCCGTGGCAGGGTGGAACGGGCAAGCCACAGGGGGCCAAACAGAAGAGGGGGAGTCCGTGATCGTCTGGATCAACGGCGCGTTCGGTGCGGGGAAGACCACCACCGCACGGGAACTGATCGAACTGATCCCGAACAGCACGCTCTTCGACCCCGAGGACATCGGCGCGGCGGTCGTGCGTCTGCTGCCGCCCAAGCACCTCGCCGAGGTCGGCGACTTCCAGGACCTGCCGATCTGGCGACGGCTGGTGATCGACACCGCGGCGGCGATGCTCGCCGAGCTCGGCGGGACCCTGGTGGTCCCCATGACCCTGCTGCGCCAGGAGTACCGCGACGAGATCTTCGGCGGCCTCGCCGCCCGCCGTATCGGTGTCCGGCACATTCTCCTCGCTCCGGCGGAAACGATCCTGCGCGAACGAATAGCCGGGCGGGAGACCCCGCCGACCCTGCCGTTCGGCGCGATGGGACAGGGGCACTGGGCGTACGACCACATCGAGCCCTACCGGGCCGCCCTCGCCTCCTGGCTCACCGCCGACGCCCATGTGATCGACACCGGCGCGCTCACCCCGTACGAGACCGCCGCCCGCATCGCCGAGGACCTCGGCGCCGGGATCGTGCCCGCGTGCGACATCGTGCAGACCCCGGAGCCCACCGCGGAGACCGTGGCCGCCGGCGTCCTCCTCTTCGACGAGCAGGACCGGGTGCTGCTCGTCGACCCCACCTACAAGGCCGGCTGGGAGTTCCCCGGCGGTGTCGTCGAGCCCGGCGAGGCGCCCGCGCAGGCAGGGGTGCGCGAGGTCGCCGAGGAGACCGGCATCCGGCTGGACGACGCACCGCGTCTGCTCGTCGTCGACTGGGAACCGCCCGCGCCTCCCGCGTACGGCGGACTGCGCCTCCTCTTCGACGGCGGCCGGCTCGACTCCGCCCGGGCGCGGGCCGTCCTGCTGCCGGGTCCCGAACTGCGCGGCTGGTGTTTCGCCAGCGAGGAGGAGGCCGCCGAACTGCTGCCGCCGGTGCGCTACGAGCGGTTGCGGTGGGCGCTGCGGGCCCGGGAGCGCGGAGTGGCGCTGTACCTGGAAGCCGGGATTCCGATCGGCTGAGACGCGGCTGGAGCCCCGTCGGCATGCACTGCCGACGGGGCTTCGTCATGTCCGAGGCACGTTCGGTTCAGGCAAGCGGAGTGCGAGAACCCGCCAAGGGAATCGCCGCGACACCTCCATGTCAGAGCTAACGAAACGTCCCGCCCTCGTCAACTCTTGGCAAGGAGCGCAAACAATCCCCTTTCCGGTCATTTTCCGCCTTGACCGGCCTCTCGGCGGGTTGCGACAGTCCGCTCAGTCTCACGGCGCCGACAACGGCCGGCGACCGAAGCCTTTCCCCCAGGGAACAGCCCCATGACGAGACCCTGTCCGCCGGCGACGACGAAAACCCCGCGCCGGCCCCAGCACATACCCGGGACGTCCGCACGATGACGACGCAACAGCAGCCGATGCCCGCCACCCGACCGGTCGGCGAACCCTCGCCGGAGCCGTTGAGCGGCGCCACGGTCATCACCGGGCGCTCGCCCGCCCGCATGGCCTGGCGGCGCATCAGACGGGACAAGGTCACCATGGCCGCGTTCGTGATTACGGTGCTCTTCGTCCTGATCGCGCTGCTGGCCCCGGTCCTGACGGCGGTCACCGGGTGGGGGCCGATCACCCCCGACGGGAAGGCGATCGACCCCGACACCGGCAACTTCCCGCGCGGATCGCTGGGCGGCATCAGCCTCACCCATCTCCTCGGGGTCGAACCGGGCACGGGCTACGACCTGTTCGCCCGGATCGTCTACGGCCTGCGCACCTCGCTGTTCGTCGGCTTCGCGTCGGCCGTGCTGTCCACCGTCGTCGGGGTCGTGGCCGGTCTCGCGGCGGGGTACTCCGGCGGCTGGGTCGACTCCGTGCTGTCGCGGATCATGGACGTGATGCTGGCCTTCCCGCAGCTGCTGTTCATCATCGCGCTGACCCCGGTCATCCAGAACGCGATGCAGACCGACAGCCACGGCGGCACCGACGAGAACCTCCGGCTGCTGGTCCTCGTCCTCAACATCGCGGGTGTTCGCCTGGGCCTACACCGCCCGCCTGGTGCGCGGGCAGGTGCTGTCGCTGCGCGAACGGGAGTTCGTCGACGCCGCGCGGATCATGAGCGCCGGGAAGTGGCACATCCTCTTCCGGCAGTTGCTGCCGAACCTGTGGGCGCCGGTCCTGATCTCCTTCGCGCTGGCCGTCCCGCAGAACATCACCACCGAGGCGGCCCTGTCCTACCTCGGTGTGGGCGTCATCCCGCCCAACCCGGACTGGGGGGCGCTCCTTTCGGATGCCTCCCAGTTCTTCCTCCAGGACCCGATGTACCTGTTCGTCCCCGGAGTCCTGCTGCTGATGCTCGTCCTGGCGCTGAACCTCCTCGGCGACGGCGTCCGGGACGCCCTGGATCCCCGCGCGGCCCGCGGCTGACGCGGTCCCCCTCAACACCGGTGCTCGCGGCGCCACTCGGGCCGCCGCCACCGAGCCGTAGAAGAACGGAGTGTTACCCCATGACGCGCAGAAGGCGCTCGATCGCGCTCGCGGCCACCGCCGTGGCGATCGCCCTGGGGGCCACCGCATGCGGAGGCTCCTCCAGCACCACCGGGAGCGGCTCCCCGACCAAGGGCGGCACGCTGACCGTCCTGGACCACGCCGACTTCGACCACCTCGACCCGCAGCGCGTTTACACGACCGAGGGTTCGAGCATGGACCAGGAGCTCGTGCGCACCCTGACCGGCTGGGACGAGACCGGCAGCCGGCCGAAGCTCGTCGGCGACCTGGCGACCGACACCGGAACGCCCAGCAAGGGCGACACCGTGTGGACCTTCCACCTGCGCAAGGGCGTCACCTGGCAGGACGGCAAGCCGGTCACCGCGCAGGACGTCAAGTACGGCGTGGAGCGCGCCTTCTCGCCCGACATCAACGGCGGTCCGCCGTACGCCAGTGAGTGGCTGGTGGGCGGCTCCTCCTACAAGGGGCCCTACTCGGGCAAGGAACTGGCCTCCGTCCAGACGCCGGACGCGTCCACGGTCGTCTTCCATCTCGGCCGGCCCGTCGCGGACTTCAACCAGACGACGGCCATGCCCGGCTGGTCGGCGGTGCCCAAGGCCCACGACACCGGGTCCACGTACGACACGCACGTCTGGTCCGACGGGCCGTACATGATCAAGTCGTACACCAAGAACAAGGAACTCGTCCTCGTCAGGAACACCGCCTGGAAGCAGTCGACCGACCCGATCCGGCAGCAGAACGTCAACGAGATCGACGTACGGCTCGGCCAGGACCAGTCGGCCATCGACCAGCAGATCAAGTCCGATGCCGGCACCGCGCAGACCTCGATCATGCAGTGGCCGATCGCGGGTTCCGACCTGACGACGATCTCCGGTGACCCGTCGCTGAGGTCGCGCCTCTACAAGATCCCGGCTCCGGGTATCAACTACCTGGCCATCAACACCACGCGGGTCAAGGACCTGAAGGTCCGCCAGGCCATCGAGTACGCGATCGACAAGACCACCGTCCGCGGCGCGTTCGGCGGTTCGGCGTACGGCGACTACGCGAGCACCATGCTCAGCCCGGGCATCGGCGGCTACCAGAAGTTCAACCTCTACAGCAGCAACCCCGCGGGAGACGCCACCAAGGCCAAGGCGCTGATGAAGCAGGCGGGCGACCCCAAGCTCACCATGTCGCTGGCGGTGGAGAACACCACGACCGAGGAGCACTTCGCGGACGCGGTGAAGACCTCGCTCGGCGCCGTCGGCATCACCGTGAACATCACCCCGATCGACGCGGCGAACTACTTCAGCACCATCGACAACGTGAAGAACCAGTACGACCTCACCTGGGTCGACTGGATAGCGGACTGGCCCAACGCCTCCACCGTGCTGCCGGTGCTGTTCGACGGACGCCAGATCGCGCAGCTCCCGCAGTCCAACCAGGACCAGTCGTACCTGAACGACCCCGCGGTCAACGCGCAGATCGACAAGATCGCCAAGATGACCGACATCAAGCAGGCCGACGCCGCCTACGGCGCCCTGGACGAGCAGATCATGAAGGACGCCGCCGTGGTCCCGCTGATGTACATGAACTTCAGCGAACTGGCGGGCTCCAAGGTCGGCGGGATCATCCCCGACCCCATCCTCGCCGAGCCCAGCCTGGTCCACGCCTACGTCAAGAGCTGACGCACCCCTCCCAGCCCCGCCGGCGGTCCCGGTCGGCGGGGCATCCCCTCTCACGTCAGGGTCCCGCACGACATGCTTCGTTACCTCATCCGGCGCCTGCTGGCAGCGGCCGCGATCCTGCTGGTGATCACCGTGATCACCTTCGTGATCTTCTTCGCGCTGCCCTCCGACCCCGCACTCCTGGCCTGCGGCAAGACCTGCTCACCGTCCCGGCTGGCCGAGATCAAGCATGCGCTCGGGCTCGACCAGAGCTTCCTCAGGCAGTTCTGGGAGTTCTTCAAGGGACTCTTCGTCGGCCGGGACTTCGGCGACCAGAGCCTGCGCGTGCACTGCGGCGCGCCCTGCCTCGGCATCTCCTTCCAGACCGACACTCCCGTCCTGAGCACGCTGCTGGACGACTTCCCGGCCGACCTGTCGCTGGGGCTGGGCGCCGCGGTGTTCTTCCTCGTCCTGGGCGTCGGCCTCGGCACGCTCGCCGCGGTCCGCCGGGGCAGGGCGGCCGACAAGGCGGCGGTGGGCCTCGCCCTGCTCGGCGTGTCCGTGCAGATCTACTTCGTCGGACTGCTGCTGCTCTATCTGTTCGTCGACAAGTGGCAGATCCTGCCCGCCTCCGGCTACACCCCGATCACCCAGGACCCGGGTGCCTGGTTCCAGGGACTGATCCTGCCGTGGGCCACCCTGGTCATCGTCTACCTCGCCCTGTACACCCGGCTCACCCGCTCCTCCATGCTGGAGGTCTTCGCCGAGGACTACATGCGCACCGCCCGGGCCAAGGGCCTGTCCAGCGGCAGAGTCGTCCTCAAGCACGGTCTGCGGGCCGCGATCACCCCGATCATCACCATCTTCGGCATGGACGTCGGCTCACTGATCGGCGGCTCCGCGGTCATCACCGAGTCGGTGTTCGGCATCAACGGCATCGGCAAGCTCGCGGTCGACTCGGTCCAGAACTCCGACCTGCCGGTCATCCTCGGCACCACGCTCTTCGCGGCCACCTTCGTGGTGCTCGCCAACGTGGTCGTCGACGTGGTCTACGGCCTCGTCGACCCCCGTGTCCGCCTCGCCTGAGCCCCTCACCGCAGCAAGGAAACCCCCGTGTCCCTCCTGACCTCACCGCAACCGGCGGACGCCGAACCCGCGGCCGCCCCCTTCCTCGACGTACGGGACCTGCGCGTGCACTTCCCGACCGAGGACGGCATCGTCAAGTCCGTCGACGGCGTGTCCTTCACGCTGGAGAAGGGCAGCACCCTCGGCATCGTCGGCGAGTCCGGCTCGGGGAAGTCGGTCACCTCGCTGGCCCTGCTCGGGCTGCACAAGGGCACCCGGGCCGAGGTCTCGGGCGAGATCCGGCTGGGCGGACGGGAGTTGGTCTCCCTGCCCGAGCACGAGATGCGTGCCCTGCGCGGCCGTACGGTCTCCATGATCTTCCAGGACCCGCTGTCCGCCCTGCACCCCTACTTCACCGTCGGCGCCCAGATCGCCGAGGCCTACCGGGTCCATCACAAGGTCTCGAGGAAGGAGGCCCGGGACCGCGCCGTGGAGATGCTGAAACGGGTCGGCATCCCGCAGCCCGAACGCCGGGTGCGGGACTATCCGCACCAGTTCTCCGGCGGTATGCGCCAGCGCGCCATGATCGCCATGGCGCTGGTGTGCGACCCCGAACTGCTCATCGCCGACGAGCCCACCACCGCCCTGGACGTCACCGTCCAGGCCCAGATCCTCGACCTGATCCGCGATCTCCAGGAGGAGTTCGGCTCGGCGGTCGTCCTCATCACCCACGACCTCGGTGTGGTGGCCGACATCGCCGACGACATCCTGGTGATGTACGGCGGCCGACGCATCGAGTACGGCACCGCGCACGACGTGCTCAAGGAGCCCCAGCACCCCTACACCTGGGGCCTGTTGGAGTCGATGCCGCAGATCACCGGGGACGTCGAACGACGGCTGAACCCGATCGCCGGATCCCCGCCCAGCCTCATCAACCCGCCCGGCGGCTGCGCCTTCCACCCCCGCTGCACCTACAAGGGATGGGTGGCGGCGGGACGTTGTGCGGTCGACCGGCCCGAGCTGGTGGCCGTCCCGGGCACGGGCCGGCACCTCGCCGCCTGCCACCTCACCCCTGGGACCAGGACAGAGATACGCGGTCGTACGGCCGCCGGGGCCGCGCAGTGAGGGCGGCGGACGAACAGGAGCATGCCGTGAGCACCACCCAGCCCGTCGCCGGGGAACCCCTCCTCGAAGTCAGCGGCCTCACCAAGCACTTCCCGATCCGGCACGGCATCGTCTTCCAACGGCAGGTCGGGGCCGTGCACGCCGTCGACGGCATCGACTTCACGGTCGGTGCCGGGCAGTCGCTCGGTCTGGTCGGCGAGTCCGGCTGCGGCAAGTCGACCACGGGCCGGCTCGTCACCCGGCTGCTGGAACCCACGGCGGGGAAGGTGGTGTTCGACGGCGAGGACATCACCCACACCCCGGAGCACCGGATGAAGGAGGCCCGCCGGAACCTCCAGATGATCTTCCAGGACCCATACTCCTCGCTGAACCCCCGGCACACGGTCGGCACCATCGTCGAGACACCGATGCGGCTCAACGGCATCAACCCGCCGCAGGGGCACAAGAAGCGCGCCCAGGAACTCCTGGAGACGGTCGGGCTCAACCCCGAGCACTACAACCGCTACCCCAACGAGTTCTCCGGCGGTCAGCGCCAGCGCATCGGCATCGCCCGCGCGCTCGCCCTGCGTCCGAAGCTGATCGTGGCCGACGAACCGGTCTCGGCGCTGGACGTCTCGATCCAGGCGCAGATCGTCAACCTGCTCCAGGACCTCCAGCGGGAGTTCGGCATCGCGTTCGTCTTCATCGCCCACGACCTCGCCGTCGTACGGCACTTCTGCGAGCGGGTCGCGGTGATGTACCTCGGCAAGATCGTCGAGGTCGCAGACCGCCAGACGCTCTACGCCCGTCCCCGGCACCCCTACACCCACGCCCTGCTCTCCGCGGTCCCCGAGGCCGACCCGGACGGCACCCGGCGTCGCGAACGCATCCGGCTCGCCGGGGACGTCCCCTCACCGGTCGACCCACCGTCCGGCTGCCGCTTCCGCACCCGCTGCTGGAAGGCCCAGGACCGCTGCGCGACGGAGGAACCACCACTGGTGCGCCTGACCGGCAACACCTCGGGCCACCTGACGGCCTGTCACTTCCCCGAGGAACCGAACGTCGAGCCCCGCGACGAGGACATCGTGCTGGACCCGGCGCTGACGGCATCGGGGGACAGCGCGTCGACTTCGGCGTGAGGGTGGGCGGCGGTTGTGGGGTGCGCGCCTAGATTCGTGAGTCGTGTGTCGACGCCCATGGGCCCATGATCGGATCTCCATGGCCCACGCACGTCGTGTTCGGGGTGAGGGATGCCAACTGGGTGTAGGAGGACAGGGTTTGGGGGCGGTCGGTGTTGAAGACGCCGGGTATGGGGCTTCCGTCCTGGGGGGAGGCGGCCACCGTGTCGCCGGTGAACAGGACCCCGTGCCTCGGGAGGTGGAGGGCGATGCTGCCGGGGGTGTGGCCGGGGACGTGGACGACCCTCGCTCCGTCGCCGAAGTCCAGGTCGTCGCCGTCGGAGAGTTCCGTGAGCCGTGGTGGTCTCGTGAACCCGCCCTGGGGCAGGTGTCGTAGGGCTTCCGCGTGCAGCGGGAGTTCCCAGTCCTCGAACACCGGGGGCGGGCCCGGTGCTTCGCCTCGGACGAAGGGGGCGTCCAGCCGGTGGGACAGCACTTCGGCGCCCGTCATGGCGGCCAACTCGCCCGCCCCGCCCACGTGGTCCTCGTGGAAGTGGGTGAGCACGATACGGCGCAGCCGTCCTGGGAGAAGGGCGGCGATCGGTGCCGCGGAACCCGGCGGACCGGCATCGATCAGGGTCGACTCGTCGCCGTCGCGCCAGAGGTAGGCCTGGCCGACCGGGAAGCGCAGGAGGTGGAGGTGGGGGAGGAGCTCGACGACGTCCATGGGACGACCGTAGAAAGGCCCCCGCCCGGGGGCGAGGGCCTTTAGCCGACAGCAGAGCCGTCGGATCAGCCCGCCGCGTAGTTGCGCAGGAACAGGGCCTCCGCCACCGACAGGCGCTCCAGCTCCTCCGGGGAGACACTCTCGTTCACCGCGTGGATCTGGGCCTCCGGCTCGCTCAGGCCGATGAGGAGGATCTCGGCGTGCGGGTAGAGCGACGCGAGGGTGTTGCACAGGGGGATGGAGCCGCCCTGGCCCGCGTACTGCATCTCCTGGCCCGGGTAGGCCACCGCCATCGCGTCGGCCATCGCCGCGTACGCCGGGCTGGTGGTGTCCGCGCGGAACGGCTGGCCCTGGCCGATCTGCTCGGTGCGTACCCGCGCGCCCCACGGCGTGTGCGACTCCAGGTGCGCCTGGAGCAGCTTGGTCGCCTCGGCCGCGTCGATGCCCGGCGGCACCCGCAGGCTGACCAGCGCGCGGGCGCTCGCCTGCACCGACGGGGTGGCGCCGACGACCGGCGGGCAGTCGATGCCGAGGACGGTGACGGCCGGGCGGGCCCAGATGCGGTCGGCGACCGTGCCGTCGCCGATCAGCTCCACGCCGTCCAGGACCTTGGCGTCCGTCCGGAACTGCTCCTCGTCGTACTGGAGACCGTCCCAGGAGGCGTCCGGGGTGAGCCCGTCGATCTGTGTCGTGCCGTCCTTCCCGCGCAGCGAGTCCAGGACGCGGATCAGCGCGGCCAGCGCGTCGGGGGCGGCGCCGCCGAACTGGCCCGAGTGGAGGTTGCCCGCGAGGGTGTCGACCTGCACGCGCAGCATGGTCATGCCGCGCAGGGTGGTGGTGACCGTGGGCAGGCCGACGCGGAAGTTGCCCGCGTCACCGATGACGACGGTGTCCGCCTCCAGGAGCGCGGGGTTGGCCTCGGCGTACCGCTCCAGGCCGCCCGTGCCCTGTTCCTCCGAGCCCTCGGCGATGAACTTGACGTGGACCGGCACCCCGCCGTTCGCCTTCAGGGCGCGCAGCGCGAGCAGGTGCATGATCACACCGCCCTTGCAGTCGGCGGCCCCGCGCCCGTACCAGCGGCCGTCGCGCTCGGTGAGCTCGAAGGGCGGGGTCGTCCACCCGGACTCGTCCAGCGGCGGCTGCACGTCGTAGTGGGCGTACAGCAGGACGGTCTTCGCACCCTCCGGGCCGGGCAGGTAGCCGTAGACCGACTGGGTGCCGTCAGGGGTGTCGAGCAGGGCCACGTCCTGGAACCCCTCGGCGGTGAGCGCGTCCGCGACCCAGCCAGCGGCGGCCTCGCTCTCGCTCTTCGGGAACTGCTCGAAGTCCGCCACCGACTTGAACGCCACCAGTTCGGTGAGCTCCGCCCGCGCCCTCGGCATCAGCGAGGCGACGGTCTCGGCGACCGGATTCGACGACATGGGCACGCTCCTTGTGGGTGCGACGTTGTACCTGTGAGTGCCGTAGATCCTCCCACAGTGGTCTGTGGGCGGGCCCGCCGTAGGATGCGGGAGACAGGTGCGGCAACGGCTTGATCGGGAGCAGCAGACCATCGTGAGCAGCGAGAACTCTTCGGCGGACGGCACTTCGGCGGACGACTCTTCGGCGGACGGCGTGCAGGACGAGGCGCAGCGGGTGTGGGACGTCGTCGTGGTGGGCGCGGGCCCCGCGGGCGCCTCGGCCGCCTACGCGGCGGCGGTCGCGGGACGGCGCGTGCTGTTGCTGGAGAAGGCCGAGCTGCCCCGGTACAAGACCTGCGGCGGCGGCATCATCGGTCCCTCGCGGGACTCGCTGCCGCCCGGCTTCGAGCTGCCGTTCCGGGACCGGGTGCACGCCGTCACCTTCTCGAACAACGGCCGCTTCACACGGACCCGGCGTTCCAAGCAGATGCTGTTCGGGCTGATCAACCGGCCCGAGTTCGACCAGCAGCTCGTCGAGCACGCCCAGAAGGCGGGCGCCGAGCTGCGCACGGGCGTCACCGTGCAGCGCGTCGAGCAGCACGGCTCGGCGGTGCCCGACCGGCGTACGGTCGCGGTGGTCCTCCAGGGCGGTGAGACGCTGCTCGCGCGGGCGGTCGTCGGGGCCGACGGCAGCGCCAGCCGGATAGGCGCGCATGTCGGGGTCAAGCTCGACCAGGTGGACCTCGGGCTGGAGGCGGAGATCCCGGTGCCGGAGACCGTCGCCGAGGACTGGAAGGGGCGGGTGCTCATCGACTGGGGCCCCATGCCCGGCAGTTACGGCTGGGTCTTCCCCAAGGGGGACACCCTGACCGTCGGGGTGATCTCGGCGCGTGGTGAAGGAGCGGCCACCAAGCGGTACTTGGAGGACTTCATCGGGCGCCTCGGTCTCGCCGGCTTCGAACCGAGCATCTCCTCGGGACACCTGACCCGCTGCCGTGCCGACGACTCGCCGCTCTCGCGCGGACGGGTGCTGGTGTGCGGTGACGCGGCCGGGCTCCTGGAGCCGTGGACCCGCGAGGGCATCTCCTTCGCGCTGCGCTCCGGGCGGCTCGCGGGGGAGTGGGCGGTCAGGATCGCGGAGGCCCACGACGCGGTGGACACCCGGCGCCAGGCGCTGAACTACGCGTTCGCCGTCAAGGCGGGCCTCGGCGTCGAGATGAGCGTCGGTAAGCGGCTGCTGACCGCTTTCGAGCGCCGGCCCGGCCTGTTCCACGCGGCGCTGACGGGTTTCCGGCCCGCGTGGAACGCGTTCAAGGACATCACGCAGGGCGCGACCTCCCTGGGCGAGCTGGTCCGCGGCCGGCCGATGGCCCAGCGGGCGCTGGCCGCGCTGGACCCGCGTCCCGCCGGGGCCGCCGAGGGCGGGGAGGTCAGTTCTTGACCGTGATGCGGAAGACGGGGTGGTCGGGTGCGATGCGGCGCAGGTCGGCGTCGGGAGAGTCGGGGCCGACCCCGTTGAAGAAGACGCCGACCTCGGCCTTCCAGCGCTTGAGGTAGGCGCGCAGGAGCGGGACCTTGTCGTCGTCGGCCACCTCGGTCGCGGTGAAGGTCTCCACCTGTTTGCCGAGGTGCAGTTCGCCGCCGCCGGCCGCGCGCATGTTGTGCGTCCACTGGACATGGCCGCGCGGCGCCACCAGGTACTGCAGGCCGTCCACCGTCAGCAGGTTCACCGGGGTGGTCCGCCACTCGCCGCTCTTGCGGCCGCGGACCGCCAGGACACGGGAACCCCAGACGCTGAGGCCACGGCGGGTGAGCCAGGCCACCATGCGGTTGAAGACGTTGACCGTGAACCAGCCGGGCTTCTGGACGTGCGTGGACATGAGCATCCCCCTTGTTTGAGAGAGCGGTGCTCTCGCTTTCGGTGAGGCCAGTCTGCACGGTTCCGCGACCCAAAGCAAGAGCAGTGCTCTCGATTGTGTGCACTGCTCTGTTCCTGTGCGAGACTGAGCCGTATGAGCACCGCACAAGGGGCCCGGGCCCGTGCCCGGATCGAAGTCACCGCCGCCATCAAGGACGAGGCGCGCAGGCAGCTCGCGGCGGAGGGCGCGTCGAAACTCTCGCTGCGGGCGGTGGCGCGTGAGCTGGGGATGGTCTCCTCGGCCCTGTACCGCTACTTCCCGAGCCGCGACGACCTGCTCACCGCCCTGATCATCGACGCGTACGACTCGCTCGGGGAGAGCGCCGAGCGGGCGCACGGGGCGGTCGAGGCGGCGGCCCCGCTGGAGCGCTGGGTCGCGGTGTGCGAGGCGGTCCGCCGCTGGTCGCTGGACCATCCGCACGAGTACGCCCTGATCTACGGCTCTCCCGTCCCGGGATACGTCGCACCGCAGACCACCGTCCCGGCCGCCGCCCGCGTCGGCCTCCTCCTGATCGGTGTCGTCCGCGACGCCCACGACGGCCCGGGGGGACTGGCGGAGCTGCCCCCGGTGCCCGAGGACCTGCGCGCCGAGGCCGGGCGCATCGCGGCCGACCTCGCCCCGGACCTGCCGTCCCCGGTGGTCGCCGCCCTGGTGGTGGCCTGGGCCCAGCTCTTCGGCCTGGTCGGCTTCGAACTCTTCGGCCAGTTCAACCGGGTGGTGGAGGACCGGGAACCGTTCTTCCGGCACGCGGTGCGGCAGCTGGGGCGGGGCGTGGGGCTCCGGTAGGAGGCGTCCGCAGAGACCGTGGCCGCGCCGGGACCCGCGGCCGCCGTCGTACTTCGCCGGGAGTAGGCGTGATCACCACGCTCGGGGGACGTCCCGCCCGGGCCGGGCCGTCTAGCGTGGCTGTCATGGACGGTGAGCAGGGCGTGCGCGGGGGAGGCCCGTCGCGGTGGCGGCGGCTCGGTCCGCCGTGGTGGCGGAGCGGCGACGGGCACGGCGCCCGGTGGCCGTGGCCGTCCACCCTGCTGCTCACGTTCTTCGTGCTCGGCGGTTCGAACTACGCGGCCCACCAGCAGGTCGGCGAGCGGGCCGCGCTCGACCCGTTCGCGCGGGCGCTGCTGGTGGTGGGCTCCGGGGTGCTGCTGTGGCGGCATCGGCGACCCGTGCCCGTCGTCTTCGCCGCGACGGCCGCCGCGATGGTCTATCTCGGTGCCGGGTATCCCTACGGGCCCGTGTTCCTGCCCGTCGCCCTGGCCTGCTTCAGTGCCGTGGTGGCCGGACACCGCAAGGCCGCCTGGACCGCGCTGGGGATGCTGTGGGCCGGGCACGTCCTGGTCGCCCACTGGCTGTACCAGTGGCTTCCGCCGGCCGAGGACCCGGCCGCCCCCTGGGGACAGGAGGGCGTGATCGCCGCCTGGGTGGTCGCGATCGTCGCCGTGGCGGAGCTGGCCCGTACCCGGCGCGAACAGTGGGCCCGGGAACGCGCCGAGCGCGCCCGGGCCGCCCGGCGCCGCGCCGACGAGGAACGGCTGAGGATCGCCCGCGAACTGCACGACGTGCTCGCGCACAGCATCTCCGTCATCAACGTCCAGGCCGGCGTCGGCCTCGCCCTCCTCGACACCGACCCCGAACAGGCCCGCACCGCGCTCACCACCATCAAGGCCGCCAGCAAGGAGGCGCTCGGCGAGGTCCGCCAGGTCCTCGACACCCTGCGCACCCCCGGTGACGCCCCGCGCGCCCCCGCGCCGGGCCTGGACCGGCTGCCCGAGCTGGTGTCCCAGGCGGCCGGCGCGGGCCTCACCGTCGAGGTGGAGGGCGCGGCGCCGGCCCTGCCGCCCGGCGCGGACCTCGCCGCCTTCCGCATCGTCCAGGAGGCGCTCACCAATGTCGTACGGCACTCGGGATCGCGGCACGCGCGCGTGCGGCTCGATCACGACGGCGGGGCCCTACGGCTCCGTGTCGACGACGACGGACCGGCGACCGGCGCCGACGCGGGCGGCAGCGGCAACGGTCTGGCCGGAATGCGGGAGCGGGCCGCCGCGCTCGGTGGCACGATCGAGGCGGGCCCGCGTCCCGAGGGAGGGTTCCGGGTGCTCGCCGTACTGCCGCTTCAGGTGCCGGCCAAGGAGGACGAACGGTGATCCGCGTACTGCTCGCCGACGACCAGTCACTCGTGCGGGCCGGTTTCCGGGCCCTGCTCGACGCGCAGCCGGACATCGAGGTGGCGGGGGAGGCCTCCGACGGCGAGGAGGCGGTGCGCAAGGTGCGCGAACTGCGGCCGGACATCGTCCTGATGGACATCCGCATGCCGCTGCTCGACGGTCTCGCCGCGACCCGGCGCATCACCGGGGACACCGGCCTCAAGGACGTGAGGGTGGTCATGCTCACCACCTTCGAGCTCGACGAGTACGTCTTCGAGGCGATCCGCTCCGGTGCCTCCGGCTTCCTGGTCAAGGACACCGAACCGGCGGAACTCCTGCGTGCCGTGCGGGCGGTGGTCGAGGGCGACGCGCTCCTCTCGCCCGGGGTGACCCGCCGGTCTCATCGCCGAGTTCGCGGCCCGCTCCAAGGAACCCGCGGCCGAGGGCGCACTCGCGGGACTCACCGAGCGGGAGCGGGAGGTGATGGCCCTGGTCGGCATCGGCCTGTCCAACGAGGAGATCGCCCGGCGCCTGGTCGTCAGCCCGCTCACCGCCAAGACCCACGTCAGCCGCACGATGGTCAAGCTGGGCGCCCGCGACCGCGCCCAACTGGTGGTGCTCGCCTACGAGTCCGGATTGGTGCGGCCCGGCTGGCTGGGCTGAGGGCTCTGGTGCCGGAAGCGCACCAGCACGCTGATCACCCGGGCGGCGAAGACCACGGGTGCGATCGTGAGTCCGGCCCGCAGCAGCAACTTCTCGACGGTGCCGGGCAGTTCGAACAGCAGCGCAGGACCGGCCACCGCACCGAACAGCACCGCCGCCGCGAACAGCGCGCTGCACAGCGCGTATCCGATCTCGACGGTGATGGCGTCACGCTCCGCCTGGCTCCGGCGTCCCCCGTACGTCTCCATCCACCGAGTCTCACAGCCGTGTGCCCGGCGGAGCAAGAAGGCTCCGCCGGGCACACGGTGTCGGAGGCGTCCCCCTAGTCGCGTACGGTGACGCGCTCCGCCTCCCGGGTGGTGGACTTGGCGACCACGACGGACGGCAGCGGCCGACGTGCGGTACGTGCTCCCGTGAGGGTGATCAGCAGCCCGGCCGCGGCGATCGCGGTGACCACGATCAGTCCGGGGCGGTAGCTGTCGAGGACGGCCTGCGGGGTGGCGTTCTCGGGGGCGCCCGCGGTCACCACCGCGGTCACGACGGCCAGGAAGATCGCGCCGCCGACCTGCACCGAGGTGTTCAGAAGCCCGGAGACCATGCCCTGCTCGTGGTCCTCGACGCCGTTGGTGGCCTGGATGTTGAGCGAGGGGAAGACCAGCGCGCAGGCGGCGCCGATGAGCAGCATCGAGGGCAGGATCGCGGCCGCGTACACGGGGTCGAGGTCGATCCCCAGGAACAGCGCGTACCCGACGACCATCAGTGCGAAGCCCGCCGGGATCAGCCGGTGGGTCCCGAAGCGGTCCACGATCGAGCCGACCTTGGTCGAGGACACCGCCACCAGCGCGCCCGCGGGCAGGAAGGCGAGCGCGGTGTGCAGCGCCGACCAGCCGAGCAGCGACTGCATGTACAGGGTCACGAGGAACTGGAAGCCGACGTAGGAGCCGAAGAACGCCATGGCGCCCAGCTGGGCACGGATCTGGGTGCCGGAGCGCAGCACGCCGAGCCGGATCAGCGGGCCCGGCGAGCGCCGCTCGACCAGGACGAAGACGCTCAGCAGCACGGCCACGGCGAGGAAGGACAACAGCGTGCGGGCCGAGGCCCAGCCGGACTCGGGGGCCTGGACGACGGTGAAGACGAGCAGCAGCATCGAGGCGGTGCCGAGGACGGCGCCGGGGACGTCGTAGCCGTTGTGGTCCTTCTCGCGGGCGCTGCGCGGCAGCAGCTTCAGGCCGGCGATCAGGGCGGCCAGCGCGATGGGCGCGGGCAGCAGCATGGTCAGGCGCCAACTGGCCTCGGTGAGCAGGCCGGACAGCACCAGACCCATGGAGAAGCCGGTGGCGGCGCAGGTGGTGTAGATGGAGAGCGCGCGGTTGCGCAGCGGGCCCTCCGGGAACGTCGTGGTGATGATGGACAGGCCCGCGGGCGCGGTGAAGGCGGCGCTGAGGCCCTTGATGAAGCGGCTGGCGATCAGCAGCGGGCCCGAGTCGACGAGGCCGCCGAGGAGCGAGGCGACCGCGAAGACGCCGAGGGCCACCAGGAAGACCTGGCGTCGGCCCAGCAGGTCGGCGGCACGGCCGCCCAGGAGCAGGAGACCGCCGTAGCCGAGGATGTAGCCGCTGACGATCCATTGCAGCGTCGAGGTGGAAAGGCCCAGGTCGGCGCCGATGGACGGGAGCGCGACGCCGACCATCGACACGTCCAGGGCGTCCAGGAACATCGCGGCGCACAGCACCAGCAGGGTGCCCCAGAGCCTGGGTGTCCAGCGGACCGCCGAGGACGGGTCCGCGGAAGTGGTGAGCGGAGAGGTCATGGGGAAGACACTACATGCGCATGCATTGAATGCAAACGCATTTAATTCCGATGCAATAATCGGGTTTCTCTGCTACGGTGCCGCGCATGGTGGCGATGAAGCCCGAGCAAGCGCTGGCGGAGCAGTGGCGGGACATCCTGGCGCTGCACGCGCGCACACAGTGCGAACTGGACCGCGCTCTTCAGCAACACGGCCTGTGCGGCAGCGACTTCGAGGTGCTCGACGTCCTGGCCGACGGCGGCTGCGCCTACCGCGTGCAGGAGATCTCCGAGCGGGTTCATCTGAGCCAGAGCGCGCTGTCGCGGCTGATCGCCCGGCTGGAGAGGGACGGCCTCCTCGAGCGCGGGATGTGCGCGGAGGACCGGCGGGGCGTACGGGTGTCGCTCACGGCCAAGGGGCGCGCGCTGCACCGTGCCGCCCTCCCGGTGCAACGCGCGGTCCTCACACGGATGTTGGAGTCCTCCTCCTAGCCCACCGCGGACTTCTCGCGCCACAGGGCGGCGACCGAGGGGTCCCCGGTCACCCGCGGGAGCGGCAGCCGGTTCCACAGCGCCAGGTACAGCCGGGCCGCGGGCCCTGACACCTCGCAGTCGGCGTCCCCCGCCTCGCCGCGCTCGGTCGAGGGCGGCTCCTGGGACAGTCGTACGGTCCACACGGCGCCGTCCGTGTCGCTCGCCCGCACCCGCAGCACCCGGGGCTCGGCGCTGCGGACCCGGCTCTTCGCGCGGGCGTGGAAGCCGCGCAGCAACTCGTCGATGCCGTCGGCGGCGAAGTCCCGGCCGATCTCGGTGGGGGTGCCGCCGCGCGCCGACTCCGCGTCGAAGCGGTGCACGGTCGTCTCGTGCGCCTGCCGCCGGGCCCAGAAGGCGAGCGGAGTGGGGGCCGGGAGGAAGTGCCAGCACCTGACGTCGGGGGCGGCGGAGTCCAGCGTGTCGACCAGGAGGCGGTGGCCGGTGCGGAACCAGGCGAGCAACTCCTCGCCGTCCAGGGCGGGTTCGTCACCGATGGGGCGGGCGCTGGTCAGCTCTCCGGCCACGAACGCCGTCGCCCA
This sequence comes from Streptomyces sp. SAI-135, assembly GCF_029893805.1. NCBI lineage: Bacteria > Bacillati > Actinomycetota > Actinomycetes > Kitasatosporales > Streptomycetaceae > Streptomyces > Streptomyces sp. SAI-135. The sequence goes on along the minus strand of NZ_JARXYP010000002.1, from coordinate 1,306,867 downwards.
GCGATGCACCGCGCCCGTGTGCCGCACCAGGTCCCGCACCTGCCATTGCGGACAGGTCGGTACCTTGGCGTCGGTGCCCGCCTGTTCGGCGGCCGCCGCGAGCAACTGGCCCTCGCTTTCCAGGATTCGGATGAATTCGGCTGTCTCCATGGGAGGAGTGTGCCTGACGTCGGCCGGGGAGCGAGCCTGCGGGTTTGGGGCTCCGCGTGAGTGGCTGTGCCGGGGTGCGGGCTGCGCCCGGTCTCCTGTCGGCCTCTGGCCCTGACTGGATCCCGGCCCGGCTGCTGAGCCTGCTTGCTCGGCTACCGGGTGCGTGTCGGTTGTGGGTCGGGTCCGGGGTCCGGCGGGCCGTGGGCTGTGGGTTCGGTCGGGGGTCCGGCGGGCTGTGGGCTGCGCGCTCGGATGGGGGTCGGGTCCTGGGTCCGGCTCGGGTACGGGGCTGCGTGCCCGGCTGTGGGTTTGGGCTGTGTTCTGGTTCGGTTTGCGGGGCTGTGCCTGGCTGCTGAGCCTGCTCGGGTGTCGAGTGCGTGGTGGCTGTGGGTCGGGTCCGGGGTCCGGCTGGGATATGGGGCTGCCTGCCCGGCTGCTGAGCCTGCTCGGGTGCCGGGTCCGTGTTGGCTGTCGGTTCGATGCGGAGCCCGGTTCGGGTAGGAGGCCGCGTGCCCGGCTGTCGGCTCGGTCTGGACCCACGCTCGGGTGCGGGCTGTGCGCCCGGGCCTTCGGGTCGGTCCGGGGTCCGGCTGGGCCGTGGGCTGCCTGCTCGGCTGCTGGGGCCGTGTTGGCTGTCGGTCCGATGTGGAGCCCGGTTCGGGTAGGAGGCCGCGTGCCCGGCTGTCGGCTTGGTCTGGATCCAGGCTCGGGTGCGGGCTGTGTGCCCGGCCGTCGGGTCGGTCTGGAAGTCGGCTTTGGTGTCGGGGGCGCTCGGCCGCCGGCCTCGTCGGCCTACCAGTCGCGGGCGGACTGCAGCAGGTGGTCGCGGACCAGTGCCACGTGCGGGTTGCCGGAGGTCCCGGGGCGCTGGACCAGAAAGCCGGTGTTGATGGGCGGGTCGTCGGGGTCGTGCAGCAGGACCAGGGCCCCCGACGCCAGCTCGTCGGCGCACAGGTAGCGGGGGAGCACGGTGAATCCGGCTCCCCCTGCCACCGCGGCCTTGACCCCGTTCAGGTCGGGCATGGTGAGGGCGGGCTGCCGCACCAGGCGCCGGCCGAAGACGTGCCGCCAGTAGCGGCGCACGATGGGCAGGTCCTCGGCGTAGGCGATGAGCGGGACGCCGTGCAGGGCGGCCGCGAGGTGTTCCGGCGCGCCGAGCCGCAGGGCCCAGGCGGGGGAGGCGACGAGCACGAACTCCTCGTCGTTGAGCGGCACGGCCGTCAGCGTGCGGCCGCGCGGCCGGAACGTGGCGATCACCAGGTCGTGGCGGCCGGCGCGCAGATCGTCCAGGAGCGGTTCGGTCAGACCGGGCGTGACACGCAGCCGTACACCCCGGTCCACCAGGGATGCGAGGCCGGGCAGGACGCACCGGGACAGCAACTCGGCCGGGCCCCCGAGGTGCACCGGCTCGGCCGGGCCGTCCTCTGTGCTCCCGGAAGGCCCGGCCACCGCGGCGAGCGAGTCCAGCGGCTGCACGATCCGGGCGGCGAGCTCGTCCGCGTACGGCACCGGGGTCACCCCCCGCGCCCGGCGCTCGAACAGCTCGCGGCACACCTGCCGTTCCAGGGAACGTACCTGGGTGGTGACCGTCGGCTGGGACAGGCCCAGCAGACGGGCGGCCGCGGTGAAGGAGCCGGTGCGGTACACGGTCAGGAACGTCCGCAGCAGGTTCAGGTCCAGCGGGCCGCCGACGGCGTGCCCCGGATCCTCGGAGCCATTGGTGAACCTATCCCTCATATGCGTGAGCCTATTGGATATCTATGGCAGGGCGGAGCTACGGTTTCCCCATGTCGAAGATCCTCTTTGTGATGACCGGTGCCGACCACTGGACCCTGGCCGACGGCACCCAGCACCCGACCGGCTTCTGGGCCGAGGAGGCCGTCGCCCCGTACGAGGCCTTCAAGGCCGCGGGACACGAGATCGTCGTGGCCACGCCGGGCGGTGTCGTGCCGACCGTGGACAAGGGCAGCCTCGCGGCCGAGGTCAACGGCGGCCAGGAGAACGCCGACCGCATCGCCGCGGTGCTCGCCTCGGCGCCCGAACTGCAGGCCCCGGTACGGTTGGACGAGGTCGACCTCGACGACTACGTGGCCGTCTTCTACCCCGGTGGCCACGGGCCGATGGAGGACCTCGCGGTCGACGCGGACTCGGGCCGGCTGCTCACCCGCGCCCTGGAGAGCGGAAAGCCCCTCGGCGTCGTCTGCCACGCCCCGGCCGCGCTGCTCGCCGCCACCGGGGCCGACGGCTCCAACGCGTTCGCCGGGCGCCGGGTGGCGGCTTTCACCAACGCCGAGGAGACCCAGGCGGGCCTCGCCGACAAGGCCAAGTGGCTGCTCCAGGACCGGCTCACCGAGGCCGGTGTCCAGGTCGAGCCGTCCGAGCCGTGGGCGCCGCATGTGATCGTCGACGGCAACCTGGTGACCGGGCAGAACCCGGCGTCCTCCGCGCCGCTCGCCGCCGAGCTGCTGAAGAAGCTGGGCTGAGCGAGGGCCGGCGTCGCGCGAGGCGGCGGCAGATCGGGCCGCCGCAGCGGGGGAGCCCGGCCGCCAGAGGCCGGGCCGAGTCTCTGAGACTGCTCAAGTCGCTTGGCGGACACGGCAGATGGCCGTCACGATGATCCGCATGTCGGTAATCGCGGGACTGAACAAGAAACACAACTTCGTGCTGCTCGTGCGGGACGCGGACGTCGTCGCAAGCGCCCTGCGCCAGGCGCTCGCCGAGGCCCCGCCCGAGGAACGGCCCGGGCTGGAACGGGCCGTGGCACTCGTCGAGTCCACCGGCGCCGCCACCGAGGCCGGGCTGCGCGCCCGCTGGGTCCGTTCCCGGCTGGCCGCCGTCGGCTTCACGGGTGACATCACCTCGGTCGCGGCGGTGCGGGCGCTGCGCAAGGCGGAACCGAAGCTCAGCCTGTTGGCGGCCGTGGAGTTGCAGAAGGACGCGGTGGCTCATCCGGAGTGATCCGGAATGATCCGACTGTTCCGTGGTGATCCGGATGAGCCGCGCGTGCGGGCGGGTACGGGCGCGGATGCGGATGCAGATGCGCGGACGGTGTCGGGGCGTGGGCGTGGGCGCGGATGCGCATACGCGGACGGTGTCGAGGCGTGGTCAGCCCGCCGCCGCGCGCCGGGTCAGCGCCGCGATGACCGCGGCGGTGCCGGCGAGCACCGCGACGCTGGTGAGCGCGGCGGGCAGCGAGAACCAGTCGGCCATGAAGCCGATGGCGGGCGGGCCGAGCAGCATGCCGCCGTAGCCGAGGGTGGAGGCGACGGCGACTCCGTCGGGCCCGGCCAGCCTGCCCGCGCGCTCGACGGCGACGGGGAACAGGTTGGCGAGACCGAGCCCCGTGATCATGAAGCCGAGCAGAGCCGCCCAGACGGACGGAGCGAGGGCTCCGAGCAGCATGCCGAGCGCGGCGGTGGTGCCGCCGCCCACGAGCGTGCGGGTCTGGCCGAGACGTTCGAGCAGCTTGGTGCCGCTCAGCCGGCCGATCGTCATGGCGAGCGCGAAGCACGAGTAACCGACCGCCGCGACGCCCGGTGTGGCGTCCAGGTCGTGCTCCAGATGCAGGGCGCTCCAGTCGGCCAGCGCACCCTCGCCGTAGGCCGTGCACAGGGCGATCAGGCCGAAGGTGACGACGAGGCCGCGGGTGCGGGTGGGGGTTTTCGAAGGTCGGCGTGCGGCATCGTGCGGCGGTGTGTCCCGCACGGGTGTCGGCGGCTGGATGCGCAGCAGGGTCCGGCCCGCGACGGCGGTGACGAGCAGACCGACCAGAGTGAGGCCGAACAGGTGCCGCGTGGGCGACAGACCTCCGGCCACCAGCCCGCCGATCCCGGCACCGAGCATGCCGCCCAGACTGAAAGCCGCGTGGAAACTGGGCATGATGGGCCGCCGCAGCGCGCCCACCAGATCGACCGCGGCACTGTTGAAGGCGACGTTGATGCTGCCGTACGCGGCCCCGAAGACCAGCAGCACGGCGCCGAGCGCCGGAGCGGAGTGGGTGAGCGGCGGCAGGGCGACGCTGAGGGAGAGCAGGACGGCGCAGACGACGGTGACCCGGTGGGTGCCGTAACGGCGGCACAGCCGTCCCGTGAGCATCATCGTGATCACCGCGCCGGCCGAGACACCGAGCAGGGCGAGACCGAGGGCGCTGGCGGAGGCGCCGGTCTGTTCCTTGATCGCGGGGATGCGGACGACCCACCCGGCGAAGACGAAGCCGTCGAGGGCGAAGAAGACGGTGAGGGCGATACGGAGGCGGGTGAGGGAGTTGTCCGGCAGGGCGATGCCTGTACGCAGTTTGTTTATCAGCGGCACAAAATCAGCGTAGGCGCGTGCTCGATTGTCGGCAAGAGTGTTCGGGTGAGCGAAGAAGGGGCCGGGTCCGGACCCTTGGGGTGCCGTCATCGGATCTGCACGCGTCTGCATGCCAACTTCACCTCATTACCGGTGGGTCGGGCGCGGTGGCGTTGGATGCTGGACGGCACGGCGGTGGAAGGAGCGCTCCAAGTGGTTCTCGGCGCACGCGACGGCATGGCGGGGACAGGGACGCACGTGGGGGCGAGCGGTGCCGTCGAGGTCGTGCGGCTCGGTGGAATGTGGCGGGTGACCAGACCCTGGCACCCGGGGTTGCGGCCGTACTTACGCAGCTACGTCGGCTACTGGGAGGCGGTGGCCACGCCGTACGAGGTCCGGCTGGTGCCGACCGGGCGTGCCACCCTGTTGATCAGTCTCGCGGAGCCCTTCTCGCAGGTGCGGCGGCTGGGTGTGCGGGACGGGGGAAGTGGGAGCATCGGGTCGCTGGTGGTGGGGATGGAGGACCGGCCCGCGATCTGTACGCATCCCGGTGGTCAGGAGGCGATCCGGGTGGAGTTCACACCCCTGGGCGCGTACCGGCTCTTCGGCGTGCCGATGGGTGAGCTGACGAACCTGGCCGTCGAGATACGGGACATTCTGGGTCCCGGGGCCGGGGTGCTGGTGGACCGGATGGCGGCCACGCCCGACTGGGCCGCCAGGTTCGACCTGCTGGACGCGGCGCTGCTGGCCCGGCTCGAGTACGGCCCGCAGCCCACACCCGAGGTGGAACATGCCTGGCAACTGCTCTCCGGGAGTGCGGGCGTGATCCCCATTGCCCGTATCGCCGCCGAAGTGGGCTGGAGTCAGGGGTACTTGATCCGGCGGTTCACTCAGCAGATCGGGCTCACGCCCAAGGCGTCCGCCCGGGTTCTGCGCTTCCGCCATGCCGTGGCGCTGCTCGGTCGCGGGGCGGGGACTCTGACCGAGATCTCCACGGCCTGCGGCTTCTACGACCAGGCGCACCTCAACCGCGAGTTCCGAGCCATCGCCGGAACCACGCCCGGTCAGATGGTGGCCGCGCGCCGGGTGGAGGGTGCCGTGTCCCTCTCCGTGAGTGCAAATTCTTCCAAGACCGCGACGGTTCCCGGCCGATAGCGTCTCCGCGGGTACCGCAGACGGCCGGTCGGATGGCGCGGGGGACCGTCCGACCGGCTTGCCGTGCACCGGGGCCCCTGCCTCACGCGGCCTGTTGCGGAGTCACAGGGCGTCCGGGCCGAGTCGCCCTGAAGGCAGGGCTGGTCCACGGCGGGTTCGGCCGTGTCGTCCTGGACGACGGTCGACGGCCGGGCTGGGCTCGTCTGAGCTCGGCTGTCTGCTTCGCCGTCGTAGAGGCGCCCGGCGAGCAGCTCCTGCCCCAGCCGCCCCGGCGTGCGCGGGCACCCCGCGGCCCACCAGGTGGACGACGCCCGCTGCAGAAGGTGGACGGTCTCGCCGGGCGCGTCCGCAACCCCGTCGGGCCATGACGTACCGCGCGGACGCGCAGGTCCCCGTCGCATGGCCCGTGGCGGTGAGCAGGCTGTTCGCGCAGACCCATTGACCGGCACTGATCCAGACATCTAACCTCCGTCCTCATATGTAGACGATGTTTTTGTATGAGGATCCTGTTCAGCGGAATGACTCCCCACGGGTGGCCCGGTGAACTCTCCTCATCGCCCTGCCGGTTCAAGGGAGAACTGACACATGCCGCTCGTCGTGGTCGGGATCAGCGTTCTCGTCCTGCTCTTTCTGATGACGAAGCTGAAACTGAACGGCTTCGCCGCCCTCCTGCTGGTCGCCGTGGGAGTCGCCCTCGTGAGAGGCATCGGCCTCGAGGACATCCCGGACGTCCTTTCCGAGGGGATCGGGGACCAGATCGGCGACACGATGCTCACCATCGGGCTCGGCGCCATGGTCGGCCGCGTGATGGGGGACTCCGGCGCCGCCCAGCGGATCGCCGGCCGACTCCTCGACGTGTGCGGCCCGCGCTGGGTGCAGGTCGCCATGGTGCTGTCCGCGATGCTCATCGGCGTGACGATGTTCTACGAGGTCGCCTTCGTCATCATCGTGCCGGTCGCCTTCACCCTCGTCCGCGTCACCCGGGCCAACCTGCTCTGGGTCGGGCTGCCGATGTCGATCGCGCTGTCCACCATGCACAGCTTCCTGCCGCCCCACCCGGGCCCCACGGCCGTCGCGGCCACCTTCCACGCCTCCGTCGGACTCACCCTGTTCTACGGCCTGTTCGTCGCCGTCCCGGTCGGCGCGTTCATCGCGTTGCTGTGGCCGCGCCTGCCGTTCGTCCGGCGGATGAACCCCGAGATCCCCAAGGGACTGGTCAGCGAGCGGGTCTTCGAGGAGGAGGAGATGCCCGGCATGGGCTGGTCGCTGGCGGTGGCCCTGCTGCCCGTCGTGCTGATCGCCGGTGCCGCGGTGACCGATCTGGTCACCTCGGGGGACAGCGGCGCACTGCACTTCGTCGCGTTCATCGGCTCAGCGCCCATCGCCCTGCTGCTCACCCTGCTCGTCGCCGTGTGGGTGTTCGGACCGCGGATGGGGCGCAGCCTCGCGGAGGTCAGCACCTCGTGCAGGGAGGCGGCCCAGGCGATGGCGATGATCCTGCTGGTCATCGGGGCGGGCGGCGCCTTCAAGAACGTCCTCGTCGAGGGCGGGATATCCGACTACATCAAGGACGCGACCGACGGCTGGTCCATCTCCCCGATCATCCTGGCCTGGCTGATCGCGGCCATTCTCCGGATCGCCCTCGGCTCGGCGACCGTCGCCGTCGTCACCGCCTCCGGGGTGGCGCTGCCGCTGCTTGCGGGCGGCGGGGTCCACGCCGAGGTCATGGTGCTCGCCGTCTCCTGCGGGTCGATCGCCTTCTCGCACGTCAACGACCCCGGATTCTGGATGTTCAAGGAGTACTTCAACCTGTCCGTCATCGACGCGATCAAGGCACGCACCACCTACACGACGGTCCTCGCGATCCTGGGCCTGGGCGGCGTACTGGTCCTGGAACAGGTGCTGGACGCCCTCAAGGTCTGACCTCCCCCCCGACCCATCGGAAGGACACCGCCCGCAATGAGCCAGCCCGTCGTCACGAAGTTCTCCGTCCACCCGGTGGCCGGCCGGGACTCCATGCTCCTCAACCTCTCCGGCGCCCACGCCCCTTACTTCACCCGGAACGTCGTCGTACTGGAGGACTCCGAGGGACGCACCGGCCTCGGTGAGGTGCCGGGCGGTGACCGCATCACCCAGACCCTGCGTGAGGCCGAGGCCCTCGTCGTCGGCGCCCGCGTGGGCGACTACAAGCGCGTCCTGCACACGATCCACGACACCTTCGCCGACCGCGACTCGGGTGGCCGGGGTGCTCAGACCTTCGATCTGCGGACGACCGTGCACGCGGTCACCGCCGTCGAGTCGGCGCTTCTCGACCTGCTCGGCCAGCACCTCGACGTCCCGGTCGCCGCCCTGCTCGGCGACGGCCAACAGCGCGCTGCCGTAAGGGTCCTGGGCTATCTCTTCTACGTCGGCGACCCGGACCGCACCGACCTCGACTACGTCCGCGAGCCCGACGCGGACGTCGAGTGGTACCGCCTCCGGCGCGAGGAGGCGCTGACCCCCGAGGCGATCGTCCGCCAGGCCGAGGCCACCTACGACCACTACGGCTTCCGCGACTTCAAGCTCAAGGGCGGTGTCCTGCCCGGCAGCGAGGAGGTGAAGGCCGTACGCGCGCTCAAGGAGCGGTTCCCCGAGGCGCGTATCACCCTCGATCCGAACGGCGCCTGGTCCCTGCGCGAGGCGGTCGAACTGTGCCGTCCGCTCGTCGGCACGCTCGCCTACGCCGAGGATCCCTGCGGTGCGGAGGGGGGTTACTCCGGGCGGGAGATCCTCGCCGAGTTCCGCCGGGCCACCGGGCTGCCCACCGCGACCAACATGATCGCCACGGACTGGCGGCAGTTGACCCACGCCCTCGCCCTGCAGTCGGTGTCGATCCCGCTCGCCGACCCGCACTTCTGGACCATGCAGGGCTCGGTCCGGGTCGCCCAGTTGTGCCACGCCATGGGCCTGACCTGGGGCTGCCACTCCAACAACCACTTCGACATCTCGTTGGCGATGATGACGCACTGCGGTGCCGCCGCCCCGGGCGAGTACAACGCCCTCGACACCCACTGGATCTGGCAGGAGGGAAGGGAGCGGCTCACCGTCGAACCGCCACGCATCACCGGCGGCGAGGTCGCCGTCCCGGACGCGCCCGGCCTCGGGGTCCGCCTGGACAGGGACCGGCTCCTCGCGGCACAGGAGCTGCACGAGAAGGTCGCCTCGTCGGGGCGGGACGACGCGGTCGGGATGCGGTACCTCGTCAAGGACTGGGTCTTCGACGCGAAACGCCCCTGTCTCGTGCGCTGATCCGGCGGCGCCGGAGGGCGTCAGCCGGCGCCCAGGTCGTTGACATGGGCAAGACACCTCATTAGCATCCGGGAACACTCCGGAAAGCGCTTTCCAGTTCATGCCTCGACTTTCCCCCCACGGGATCCACCCCCACCTGAGGACCCCCACATGAACCCACGAAAGGCCGCGCTCACCGCCGCGCTCGCCGCCGCCCTCCTGACGGGCCCCGGCACAGCCCAGGCCGCCCCGGCCGCCGCGCCCCCGCCCCACGGACAGGTCGCGGCGGCCACCATCACCTGGACCCTGGAGCGGGCGGGCAACCCCACCGCGGACCAGCAGTCGGCGTACACCCGGATCACCTCGGCCATGAACGCCGCGGTGGCCCGCTACAACAACCTCAGCGACCTGGGGAAGTCCATCACCGTCCGCTACGACACGAGTGTGCCCACCGCCGACGGCAACATCAACGGGACCATCCGCTTCGGCAGCGACCGCGCCTACATGACCGAGCGGACCGCTCTGCACGAGATCGCCCACACGATCGGCGTGGGCACGAGTCGGGGCTGGTCCTCGCTCGGCGGCAGCGGCACCTGGACGGGCGCTCAGGCGACCGCCCTCGTACGGCAGTACGACGGTTCCTCGGCCAAGTTGTCCACCGGCGGCGGCCACTTCTGGCCGTACGGCCTCAACTACGAGAACGAGTTCTCCAGTACGGCGGCCGACCGCCACGTGCGGATCGTCGAGGCCATGGTGCGTGACGGCCTGTGAGCTGAGGAGTTGATGTCCGGGGGCGGAAAACCGCTCCCGGACACGGCCTCCGGGCGCAGGGAGCGCCCCTGAGGGGAAGGGCCCCTGTCGTCCGGCACCTCACCCGCGCGCACTGGAGGCTCCCTTGGACGTCCACGGCACATCCGGCACTTCCCGGCCCGGTCCCCTCTCCCGCCGCAGATTCCTCCAGGCCGCCGGTGTCACCGCCACCGCCGTCGCGGCCACCGGCGCACCCGCCGCGGCCGCACCCTCGCGTACGGCCACCCTCACCCTGACCGCCGCCACCGGCGGTTCCGCGACGCTCTCCCCGGCCGGCGACCGGCTGATCGCCGAGGTGCAGAACGTCCTCTGGTCGATCCCGCGCACCGGCGGCCGGGCCGTCGCGCTCACCCCGCCCGGCCTCGAACCCGCCCGCCCGCAGTTCTCGCCCGACGGCAACCGCCTCGTCGTGTGCGCCTACCGCGGCGGCGGCTTCCACCTGTGGACACTGCGGCCCGACGGCGGTGAGGTACGGCAGCTCACCGACGGTCCCTGGGACGACCGCGGGCCCGCCTGGTCGCCGGACGGCACCCGGATCGCGTTCGCCTCCGAGCGCGGCGGCGACACCGTGACCGGCAGCCCGTACCGCGTCTGGGTCGTCGACGTGCGCTCCGGAGCGCTGACCCGGCTCACCGGACACCCCGGACAGCAGGGCCCGGCACAGGGCGGTGCCTGGGAGGACTTCGACCCCACCTGGTCGGCGGACGGTGAACGCGTCCTGTTCGTGCGCGCGGCCGTCACCGCCACGGGCACCCTGCGCGCCGACACGGTGGCCTCCGTCGCCGCCGACGGCTCGGGACCGGTCACCGTCGAGCACACCGACGACTCCGGCGCCCAGCTCATGACTCCGGCCGTCTCACCGCGCGGCCGCCTCGCGTATCTGCGCACCACGCCCGCGCCCACCGCCTCCTGCACCCTCGTCGTGGACGGCACGCCGGTCACCGTCGACGGCGACGTCCTGCCCGCCCCGCCGCGCTGGACCGCGGGCGAGCGGCTCCTGCTCGCGGTGGACGGCCACTTCCGCCTCCTGGACCCGGCAGCGCCCGCGGCGGGGGAGGAGATCCCGTTCACGGCCGCGATGCCGGTACGGCGGCCCCGCTACCCCGGCAAGGCGTACGACTTCGAGGGCACCGGAATCCGGCGGGTGCGCTCCCTGCACCTGCCCGCGCTCTCGCCCGACGGCCGCAGTGTCGCCTTCGCCGCACTCAACTCCCTGTGGACGGCCGGGACGTCGGGCGGACGCGGTCCCCGGAAGATCCTCCACGTGCCGCCGACGCGCTATGTGTCGGGGCCGGCCTGGACACCCGACGGCACCGGTCTGCTCTACGCGGACGACCGCGACGGGCTGTTCGCCGTACGGCGCCGCGACCTCCACTCCGGAGAGGAGACCGTCCTCGCTTCCGGCGGCCGGGTCTTCCCCGCTCTCTCGCCCGACGGGACCAGGCTGGCCTGCCTGGACATGTCCGGCAACCTCGTCGTGCGCGACCTGTCCGACGGCGGCGAACGCACCCTCGTCGCCCCGCTCGGCGCGGGCGGTCTGCCCGGCCGTCCCAGCTGGTCCCCCGACGGGCGCCACCTCGCCCTGTGCGATCGCAACCGGCTCAACCAGCGCTTCCGGGAGGGCTACAACCTCATCCGGGTCGTCGACACCGCCACCGGCACCGCCACCCTGCACGCCCTCGCCCCGCACACCTCGCTGTCCGACCGGTACGACTCGGGCCCCGTCTGGTCGCCGGACGGCCGCTGGATGGCCGTCATCGCCGAGTCCGCGCTGTGGCTGCTGCCGGTCCGCCCGGACGGAACCCCCGACGGGGAACCACGGCGCCTCACCACCGAGCCCGCCGACCACCCCTCCTGGTCCGCCGACGCCCGCACCCTGCTGTACCTCTCCGCGGGCACCCTGCGCCTGTTCGACGTGCGCGGCGGCAGGGCCCGTACCGTCAAGGTGCCGTTGGACTACCGGCGGCCCCGCCCCGCCGACACCCTGGTGCACGCCGGCCGGTTCTGGGACGGCACCGGACCGGACGTCCGCGAGGACGTCGACCTCCTGATCCGTGACGGACGGATCGCGGAGGTCTCCCCGCACCGCGCCGGACGGCCGTCGGTTCACCGGGTCGACGCGAGCGAGCGCACCGTCCTGCCGGGACTGTGGGACGCGCACACCCACCCCTGGCAGAGCACCTACGGCGGACGGCAGACCGCGCTGCAACTCGCCTACGGCATCACCACCGCCGTCTCCCTGGGCGGCTTCGCCTACGAGCAGGCCCGCATCCGCGAGGCGGTCGCCGCGGGGGCCCTCGCCGGACCGCGGCTGCTGGCCACCGGCGAGCTGCTCGACGGGGCCCGTGTCGCCTACAGCATGGGCCGCGCCCACCGCACCCCCGAGGGACTGCGGCGCTCGCTGGCCCGCGGGGCGGCGCTGGACTGGGACTTCGTGAAGACGTACGTCCGCGCCCCGGGCTGGGTGATGAAGGAGGCCGCCGACTTCGCGCACGAGAGGCTCGGGGTGCGCAGCGGCAGCCACCTCTGCACACCGGGCGTACAGCTCGGGCAGGACCTGACGACCCATCTGCAGGCCACCCAGCGACTGGAGTTCGGGCACGCGACCTCCGCGACGGGCCGCGCCTACCAGGACGTTCAGGAGATCTACACCGAGGCGGGCTTCCACCTGATCGCCACCCCGTTCACCGCGCTCGCCCTGCTGGGCGCCGACCCCGCGCTCGCCGAGGACCGCCGGGTGACCACACTGATGCCGCCGTGGGACACGGCCCTGGTCCGCCAGCAGGCGGGGCAGTCACCCACCGCCGCACAACTCAACACACTTGAGCGGGAGTTGAACGTCTACCGGCAGATCCTGGCAAACGGCGGTCTGGTCGCGCTCGGCACCGACCAGCCGCTCGTGCCGGTCGGACTGCATCTGCACCTCGCCCTGCGGGCACTGCACCGCGGCGGACTCCCCCCGGCCGAGACCCTGCGTACCGCCACCCTGCTGCCCGCCCGCGTGTTCGGCGCGGACACGGACCTCGGCACTTTGGAGGAGGGCAAGCTCGCCGATCTCACGGTCGTGGACGGTGATCCCTTCACCGACTTCGACACCCTGATCCGCACGGTGGCGGTGCTGCGCGGAGGTGTGCTCTTCGAGCAGGCGGACCTCGTGGCCGCCTTCGAATCCGCGCGGCCCACCGGGTCCTCCTCGGGATCGGCCTCCGACGAGCGGTGGCTCCGGGTGAGCCGGGAGCTGCGGCGTGAGGGGTGCTGCGATCCGGGCAGCGTGCAGTGAGGGATGCGCGCGGTATGCGTCGTTTCCGGAGCCACGACACCTCCCGTACGTGCCGAGCCCGCCGGTCTCCCCGCTGTGTGCGTCGGGGCGCACGTTGTGTGAGCGGCGCGTCGCACACAGCCCCGTGCTGAGCGCCGACTGTCCGGGGAGCTTCGGAGGTGGGACTCTGGGACGGGAGAGGTATCCGCCGAGGGGACTCGGGAGGGCCCGATGGGACGTGACGTGCCGGCCCTGGTGTTCACGCGGGAGGACCGCCGGCGATACCGGGACAAGATGCACACCTGCCTCGACGTCCTCGCGCAGATGCTGCGCGAGTCCGGGTTCGAGAGCGAGCGGCCGCAGGTGGGGATCGAGATCGAGCTCAACCTGGTCGGCGCGGACGGGCTCCCGGCGATGCGCAACACCGAGGTGCTCCAGGCGATCGCCGACGCCGCCTGGTCGAGCGAGCTCGGCCGTTTCAACCTGGAGATCAACATCCCGCCCCGCCGCCTGTTGTCCGGGGGGCCGGGCTCCTGGGAGCAGGAGATCCGCGACGCCCTCAACCACGCGGAGGAACGTGCCTCCGCGGTCGGCGCGCATCTGATCATGGTGGGCATCCTGCCGACGCTGCGGGAGACGGACGTCGGCGAGAGCGCCCTGTCCGGCGATCCGCGCTACCGACTCCTCAACGAACAGATCTTCGCGGCACGCGGCGAAGACCTGCGCATCAAGGTCGACGGCGTGGAACGGCTCGCGATGTACGCCGACGCCATCACTCCCGAGGCCGCCTGCACCAGCACGCAGTTCCATCTCCAGGTCGCGCCGCGGGAGTTCGCGGACTACTGGAACGCGGCACAGGCCGTCGCGGGCGTGCAGATCGCCCTCGCGGCCAACTCGCCCTTCCTCTTCGGCAAGGAGCTGTGGCGCGAGACCCGCATCCCCCTCTTCGAGCAGGCCACCGACACCCGGCCCCAGGAGATCAAGGCACAAGGGGTACGGCCCCGGGTGTGGTTCGGGGAGCGGTGGATCACCAGCGTCTTCGACCTGTTCGAGGAGAACGTGCGCTACTTCCCCGCCCTCCTGCCGATCTGCGACGACGAGGACCCGCAACAGGCCCTGGACTGCGGCGGTGTCCCGGAACTCGGCGAACTGACCCTGCACAACGGCACGATCTACCGCTGGAACCGGCCGATCTACGCCGTCACCGACAGCGGCCCGCATCTGCGCATCGAGAACCGGGTGCTGCCCGCCGGTCCCACGGTGGCCGACATCATCGCCAACGGCGCCTTCTACTACGGCCTGACCCGCGCCCTCGTCGACGAGGACCGGCCGGTGTGGACGCGGATGTCCTTCTCGGTCGCCGAGGAGAACCTGCACACCGCCGCCCGTGACGGCATCGACGCCCGCCTGTACTGGCCCGGCGTGGGCGAAGTGCCGGTCACGGAACTGGTGTTGCGGCGACTGCTGCCCCTCGCCCACCGGGGTCTTGAGCTGGCCGGCATGGACGCGGAATGGCGGGAGCCCCTGCTCGGCGTCATCGAGCAGCGGTGTGTCACCGCACGCAACGGCGCCCTGTGGCAGGCCGAGACCGTCCACCACCTGGAGAAGGCGGGTGCCGGCGACCGCCAGGAGGTGCTGCGGCGGATGACGATGACGTACATGGACTACATGCACCTCAACGCACCCGCGCACACCTGGCCCGTGGACTGATCAGCGCCACTCCTCCGCGGACGTCAACGGCACCGGAACCGGCCTCGCGACCGACGTGGACAGCTCGATCCGCCGCCCCTCGGCAGCGGAACGCAACAGGGCGGTCATCGTCTCCAGTACGTGCAGGGCGAGTTCACCGCTCGCGCGCGGTGCTCGCTCTCCGTCGGCGGCGACGAAGTCGAGCAGCCCGACGCCCCGGCCGGCGCCGACGTATCCGGCCGAGGGCGGGAGCGTGCGCCACTGGTCGCCACCGAGCTCCAGCAGCCGTACCTCGCCGTCGAAGATGTTGGGGTCCGGGACCGAGAGGGTGCCGCTCTCGCCGTGGACCTCGATCGGTGCGGCCGTGGTGGCGACACCGTCGAAGCTCGTCGTGAGCGTCGTCAGCGCCCCGCCCTCGTGTTCGAGGACCCCGGAGACATGGCTGTCCACCTCGACCGGGATCCGTTCGCCCGCGCGCGGGCCGGAACCGATGACCCGCTCGGGGCGGAGCCGGCTGGACGCCCCGATCACGGCACGCACCGGGCCCAGCAGATGCACCAGGGAGGTCAGGTAGTACGGCCCCATGTCCAGGAGGGGGCCGCCACCGGGCCGGTAGTAGAAGTCCGGCTGGGGATGCCACCGTTCGTGGCCCGGGGTGACCATGACGGCCGAGGCGAACAGCGGGCGGCCCACGGCCCCGGCGTCCACCGCCGCCCGTGCCGTCTGCACGCCGGTGCCGAGGACCGTGTCCGGCGCGCATCCCACCCCGACCCCCGCCTTCGCCGCGGCCTCCAGGACGGTGCGGGCGTCGGTGAGTTCGGCCGCCAGCGGCTTCTCGCCGTAGACGTGCTTGCCGTGGCCGATGGCACCGTGGGCGATCTCGGCGTGCGCCGCGGGAATGGTGAGATTCAGTACCGTGTCGACGTCCGGGCTGCTCAGCAGGTCCTCGACGGACAGCGCCCGGACGCCCGGCAGTTCGGCGGCGACGGCGGCCGACCGGGACGCGTCCAGGTCGGCGACGGCCGTGACGCGCACGGCGGAGCGGCCCACGAGCGTGTCCAGGTAGGCGCGGGAGATGACGCCGAGTCCTACGACACCGATGCGGTGCGCGTCGCCCACAGCATGCCCCTCTCTATGACGGTACGGACGGCGGGGTGTTCCAGGACGTCGAGGCTGTGCCCGGGGGTCGTCACCACGACTCGTCCGGCGCCCCACCGGCGGGTCCAGACCGCCGGCGAGGTGACCGGCCGGTGCCAGGGCTGCCACGGCCGGGCGGGGTGGGTGGTGGTGGCGAGGACGTCGATCAGGTCGTCGTGGAGCACCCAGTACTGCTCGGTGTGCAGTGCGAAGTCCTCGATGCCCGCGGTCACGGGGTGTTCGCGGCCGAGGTCGGTGAGGTTGACCGTGTGCGGCAGGAAGTTGTCCTCCTCGCCGCCCCGCCGCTCGCACGGCTCCTTGCCGGGATGGGTGGCGAACTGGCCGCCCACCAGGTGCAGATAGTCGGCGCAGGCACGGAACGAGTCGGCGATCCCGCCGTGCCAGCCGGTGAGGCCGGTACCGGCCACCACGGCCGCGCTCAGTCCCGCCACCTGCTCGGCGGTGATCTCGGACATCGTCACGCACTGCACGACGAGATCGGTGGCGGCCATCTCGGCGGTGTCGGCGTACACGGCGGTCGACTCCTCGACGCGGATGTCGTAGCCGTGGCTCTCCAGGAAGGGCAGGAACAACTCGGTGGCCTTGACCGGCTGGTGTCCCTCCCAGCCGCCTCGGACCACCAGTGCTCTCTTTTGTGTCATCTCGTTCCTTCATGGGACGGGACAGGGCCTCTGGGGAGTTCCCCCGGACCGGCCCGGGGAAATCCACATTCCGGTGGCCGGGATTGCGACAACCTCGTCATTGGTGTGGACCTGCCAACCAGCACTGGCTAGGCTCTGCCGAGCCACACCACTGAGAGCGCTCTCACAGAACTCTGCTGTTCCACCCCCACCTTGCTGGAACGACGAAGGGCAATCTCCATGAGACGCACCGCAATCATGCGCGCGGGCCTGGCCGTGCTGCTCCTGCTCGGGCTCGGCGCGACCGCCGGCACGGCCCCGGCCGCCGCCGACGAGAAGCAGCCCGCCTCGGCCGGACTCCTCACGGCGATGCAGCGGGACTTCCACCTCACCGAAGCCGAAGCCGTGGCCAGGCTCGCCGCCGAGCAGCGGGCCACGGCCCTGGAGCCCAAGGTGCGCAGGACCGCCGGTACTTCGTACGGCGGCTCCTGGTTCGACGCGGCCAAGGGCACGCTGACCGTCGCCGTCACCCCCGGCGCCTCCGCCACCGCCCTGCGCGAGATACGGGCGACCGGCGCCACGGTCCGCACCGTCGCCCACAGCGCCCGTGAACTCTCCGCCACCCAGGCCCGGCTCGACAAGCTCGCCGCACCGGCCGCCGTCAGCAGCTGGCACGTGGACCACAAGGCCAGTGCGGTAGTGGTGAACGTCGTCAGCGGCCGACAGCGTGACAACGATGTCCGCGCGTTCGTCGCCCGCGCCCGGCAAGCAGGGCCCGTGACCGTGCGGGAGGTGGCCGCCGCGCCGACCACCTTCGCCGCCGGAACGGTCGGCGGCGACCCGTACTACACCGGCAACGTCCGCTGTTCCATCGGCTTCTCGGTGTACGGCGGCTTCGTCACCGCCGGCCACTGCGACCAGCACACCGGCAGCGTCTACGGCTGGGACCGCAGCTACGTCGGCAACTTCCAGGGCTCCTCCTTCCCGGACAACGACTACGCCTGGGTCAACGTCGGCAGCGGCTGGTGGACCGTCCCGGTCGTGCTCGGCTGGGGCACTGTCTCCGACCAGCTCGTGCGCGGCTCGAACGTGGCGCCCGTCGGCTCCTCCATCTGCCGCTCGGGCTCGACGACCCACTGGCACTGCGGCACGGTCCTCGCCATGAACGAGACCGTCAACTACAGCCAGGGCGCGGTGCACCAGATGACCAAGACCAGCGTCTGCGCCGAACCCGGCGACTCCGGCGGCTCGTTCATCAGCGGCGACCAGGCCCAGGGCGTCACCTCGGGCGGCTGGGGCAACTGCTCCAGCGGCGGCGAGACCTGGTTCCAGCCGGTCAACGAGATCCTCAACCGGTACGGGCTGACGCTGCACACGGCCTGAGCGACAAGGGCGCGGGCCCGGCTTCGGTCGCCGGGCCCGCGCTCGGGTCCTTCAAGGGGGCAGCGCGCTCACTGCCTGACGGTGAAGTACTGCCAGGCTCCCCAGGTGCTGAGGTTGGTGTTGTCACGGCTGCTGTGGACGTACTGCGCGGCCACTCGGTACCTGTTGTTGACGGAGTTGGTCAGGGACATCTGCTGACGGCCGGTGCTGCTGGACGTCAGGGCCGAGCAGGGACTGGTGCTCTGGGTGTGCCAGGCACCGCTGTAGTACCGCTGCACCCGGTAGAGGACGCACTGTCCGGCTTTGTTGGGGGAGACGGTGACGTCGAGGCGCTCCTTCACGGTGCGGTGGTACACCCGGTAGAGCGTGCTCCCGTAGTACGTGTTCGTGTAGTAGCCGGACAGCTTCTCCGAGACCTGTGCGTAGGTGTGCACACTGCGGGCGGCCGTCTTCGGGGCGTACCGGTAGTCGCCGGCGAACACCGCGCTGAACGTGGTGTTGCGGGTGAGCTTGTAGGTGCCCGTCAGATTGCCGTGGGAATCCACCGTCCCGGACTTCACCAGGACCTTCGTGCCGCTGTACGGCTGCGCGTAGATCTTCACCGTACGGCTGTTGTAGGTCGTACCGAGGTGGGCGGTGATCTTCGCGGACTGGCCGTACTTGTACGTCGAGTGGTCGGCGGTGACGGTCAGGGATGTCGCCGTACGGGACACCTGGACGGTGGCGGAACTGCTGCCGGCCTTGTGCGAGACGTCGCCGGCGTAGGCCACCTTGTAGGTGTTGGCGCCGCCGATCTGCGGAGTGTCCTTGAACGTGAACGACCCGTTCGTGGCGACCTTCGCGTCGGCCAGTGCGACGCCGGAGGCGTGGCCGAGGTCGGTCTTCGTCACCTTCACGACCTGACCGGCGGTGAAGGGCGCGCCGGAGACCTGGCCCGTCACGGTCAGAGCGGCGGCGCGGGCGGAGGTGGCCGGCGCGGACACGGTGACCGTGGTGGGCAGTTTGGCGGCCTGGACGGAAGCGGTGGCGCTCGCCGCCTCGTGGGTCTCGTCGCCCTCGTACCGCGCCGCGTAGGTGTACGTGCCCTCCGCCGGCGGAGTGTCGCCGAACGTGAAGGAGCCGTCCGCCGCGGTCTTCACCTCGGGCAGGGCCGTGCCGTTGCGCGTGATGCGGACGACCTGCCCCGCGCCCAGTGCCTTGGTCGAGTCCAGCGTGCCGTCGACGGACAGGGCCCGGCCCGGAACAGCCGTGCCCGGGGCGGTGACCTGGAGCGAGGTCGCGGCCTTGGGGTCCGGGGCCGGCGGCGGCGCCTCGCTGACCACCAGACCGCTCACCGACTGTGCGTCCGCGGTCTCCCCGGTGGCGCCGGAGAAGGCGACCAGCGCGGTTGACGTCAGCGTCGACGTCGCGTCCACGACCTGCGTGCCGTCGATCCAGACGTACACATGACCGGCGTCGACCCGGATGTCCACCTGGTGGGTGCCCTGGCGCAGGGCGGTGCCGAGTCTGGTCACGGGCTGGTAGTCGATCGTCGACGAGTCGGCCGAACTGCGGCCGACTCCCACGAAGTTCTGTGCCTGGAGTGTGTTGTTGAAGCCGGTGCCGAGCGCGATCACCGTGCCCGGCCGCCCCGCGATGCCGAGGCCGTCATGGTTGCCGCCCAGCGCCGAGGCGGAGTTCTGGGCGGGGTCCAGAAGGGAGAACGCCATGCCGGTCCCACCGCTGCCGGGGCCGAACTTCGTGGTGAAGGTGGCCCGCAGACCGTCGGTGCGCAGCGGCTTGGTGTACACCGCCGAGCCCGCCTGGTAGCCGGTGGCCGGCGTCAGCTGCACACTGCCGTCGTCGCCCGGCGCCGCCGAGCCGTTGGCCTGCCACAGCCCGTCCTTGACCGAGGTGGTCGTGACGCTCCCGGTGCCGGTGCCCTTGATCGGCACGTACATGGCGCCCTGGCCGTTGCCGTTCTCGTCGGTGCCGGTGCCGGTGACCTCGTAGAAGGCGCTCAGGTCCGCGGCCGAACGCGGCGTGAACGTCACGCTCTGCACGGCGGTCTGCTCCGGGCCGATGATCAGGCCCTCGGACAGCTGCACCGGGCTGTTGAAGTCGCCGGTCGGCGCCTTGGCCTTGGTCACCGTGACCGGGATGTTCCCGGTGTTGGTGATGCTGAACGAGAGCGACTTCGAGCTGCCGATCGCAACCTTGCCGAAGTCGAGTGAGCTCGTCGAGAACTCCAGGTGTCCCTGTCCCGTGATGGCCGTCCCGTTGACCGGGACGCTCAGGGTGTGGGTGTCACCGCCACCACTGCTGGCGATCACGAGTGCGCCGCTGTCGGCCTGGTCGCCGGTCGGTGTGTAGGTGACCGAGACCACGAAGGAACCACCGGCCGGTACGACCGTTCCCGCGTTCGGCAGTCCCGAGGCGCTGAACGCGCCGGTGGGCGAACCCACCGAGTCGATGGTCTCCGGTTCGGTGCCGGTGTTGGTGATCTGGAGGTTCAGCGTCGAGGTGCTGCCGGTCGGCACCTCGCCGAAGTCCACGGCGGCGGGCGCCGCCCCGAGGCCGGGCCGGGTGCCGACGCCGTGGAGGGCGAAGACCAGCTTCTGGCCGTCCGAGAGGTTCGCGGTCAGGGTGCCGCTGATGCCGCCGGTGGTCGTGGGGGCGAAGGTGATCGGCACGTCCAGGGTGGCGTCCGTCGCCAGCGCCCTGGGCTGCTCGGGCGTGGGTACGGCGGACGGGTCGACGGAGAAGGCGCCGGAGGCCTTGAGGCCGGTGACGCTGACGTCCTCGGTGGCCGTCAGCTTCATGGCGGCCGAGTCGCTGCCGCCCACGGCGACCTGGCCGAAGTCGAGGGAGGCCGCGGTCAGTGCGGTCCTGGCGGGGCTGCCGAAGCCGTAGAGGACACCGTCACGGGTGCCGACGTACACCTTGCCGTGGGCGGCGGTCGGCGTGCTGAACTTGGTCGCCGTGCCGATCGGGGCCGACCAGAGCAACGGGAGATGGCCGTTGCCGTCGGGCGTGGGGCCGTAGGCGCGCAGGGCGCCGTCGGCTCCGGAGGCGTTGCTCGCGGAGGTCATCCACACCAGGGCACTGGACTCGTCCGTGCCGTCGGAGGTGACCAGCGGGGAGCCGCTGGTGTAGCCGAAGGTGTCCTGGCTCTGGCCGGTGAGGGTGAGCGCGGGCGTACCGCCGTTGCGGACGCCGTACTTGAGGGCGCGCAGCGGGCCCTGGTTGCCGACGACGTAGACGTAGCCGCCCTCGCCGCCCCAGAACGCGGGGTGTCCCCACATCCCCTGGTAGGGGCCGGACACGCTCACCGCGGCGTCACCGCCCTGGGGGCCCTGGCCCATGCCGCCGAGGTTGTCGCGGTCGAGCAGGAACACCCGGCCGTCCTTGCCCTGCTGGACCAGCAGATGGGGGTGTTCGGCGGTGCCGAAGCCGTCCGGCAGCGCCATCGGGGCGCCCGAGGAGATGTCCTGGTCGTTGAGGTCCAGGGTGGAGGCGTCGCTCGGGCTGAAGAAGTCGGCCGTGCTGAGGCTGTTGTCCGCGTTCACCTGGAGGCGTACGACGGACTCGGCGAGGGTTCCCTGCACGGTCTTGCCGGGCCCGGGGGCCGGGCTGATGCCGTTGCCGGTGCTGAAGAAGATCCGGCCGGGCCCGTCCGAGACCAGGCCGCCGCCCGACTGCCAGATGCCTGAGCCGCCCGTGCCGGTACCGGTCACCGCGGCCCACATCGAGGTGATGCTGTGCGCGGTGGTGCTCACGCCGACCACATAGCCGCGGTAGGGCCAGGCGTCGCAGTGGCCGCCGAAGCCCGCGTAGACGACACCGTCCATCAACAGCAGGCCGGGGCGCTGCTGTTCGTAGTAGGCGTCGAACTCGTTGCTCGGGTCGTTGACCGGGCTTCCGGCGATGGTGACCGGCCACCCCGGGCGCTCGGCTCCCGAGCTCGGGTCCACCGCGTGCATCAGCCACTTGGGGTGGCGGTGCGTGGAGGTGCCGTCGTCGACCTTGGTGGTGAAGTACAGGGAGTTGCTCTCGGGGTCGAACACGGGAGTCGCGGTCGCGCCCACGTTGGGCACGAGGTCACCGCAGCCGATCGCCGAAGCCGGCCATGAGGGGCCGTAGTTCTTGCTCCACTCGATGTCACCGGTGGTGCGGTCGAGACCGTACACGGTGTTGCTCTCGGTGACCGCGATCACCTGGTCGCCCAGGACCAGCGGCTGGGCGTATATCTGCCCGTCGAGCTTGGTGGCGAAGAGCCGGCCGAAGGCGGACGACTGGACGACAGCCGGGGACAGTCCCGCCTCGCTCTGGTCCCAGTTGGTGCGCAGGTTGTCGACGCCCTGGGTGGTCTGGTCGGCCTGGGCCGTGAGCAGACCGATCGTCGTGCCGATGAGTGCGGCACCGGCCACGGCCGCGACGGCGAAAAGGCGTCTGCGTCGCCGCACGCCATGGCGGCCACGGCGTGCGCGCACGGAAAACCCGGACAAACCGGGACCTCCTCCAGTATTCGCTCCTGGAGTGGTCACAGGTGCGGGGTAAACGTAAAGACTGAGCGGTTTTTCCTATCACTGCTCGGCCACGTTCTGCACGTCTCGGACACAATTCGTGCCAAGATCGTCATCTTGTGCCGCTCGGACCCCTTGGGGCGCGCTCCGGATCAGGAGACGTCGGCCACCGAGAAGACGCCCGGGCCGCTGACCCCGTACAGGACGTTTCCGACCAGCAGCGGTGGTGTCGAACTCGGGGACAGTTCCTCGAAGGAGCGGCCGGCCGTGTCGAAGGACGGGGCGGTCCGGCCGATCTCCTTGCCGGTCGCCGGGTCGAGGGCCAGGACGCTGGTGTCCGGCATGGTGACGTACAAGCGGCCCTCGTGGTAGGCCGGTTCGCTGAAGACGCGCAGGTCACGGGAGCTGGACCACAGAGGCTTGCCGCGCTTCACGTCGAGGGCGAGCAGGGTCTCGTTGCCATAGTCGAAGATGTACATGGTGTCGCCCTGCACCAGCGGCGGCGCCTCGGGCTCCACGCTCCAGGGGAAGTCGATCCGGCGGGTCCTGCCGCTGCCGAGGTCCTGGACGAAGAAGGCCGCGGAGACGCCCGAGTCGTCCTCCCAGCGCGCGTAGTACGCCGTGCCGTCATGGACCGTCGCCAGCCACAGATCGCCCTTCGGCGCGTCGACGCTGCCCAGCGTCCGGCCGGTCCGTGCGTCGAGCCGGGCGATGCCGCCCTCGCCGCCGCGCAGATCCGCGTACAGCGTGCCCTTGGGGCCCTCGTAGAAAGGGCTCGGGGAGGTCGAGGTGAGCTCGCGCCGCCACAACTCCTTGCCCGTGCGCGGCTCGTAGGCCGCGTAGCGCGCCGTCTCGGAGAGCCCGAGCTCGTCCAGGCGGACGAGGAGCACGCCGCCCAGACACTCGAACTCGCCGAGCGGCCCCTTCAGTCGCCACCGCCGCTCGCCCGTCTTCCCGTCGTAGGCGTCGATGCCCTGCGAGCGGTCCGCGCTGTACACGAACACCACACCGTCATGGACGACCGGCTCGCGCGTCGTGAAGCTGCTGACCTCCTTGCGGCTCATGGATTTCGTCCACTCGACGTTGCCGGTCGCCGGGTCCAGCCGCATCAGGGCGGTCCCTCCGGAGGCGCAGAAGACGCCCAGTGCGTCCGGCGTGCACGACGTTCCGATGCCCGTCTGCGCGTCCATGCCGTCCGACCCCAGCGCGTTGTGCCAGGGGCGCCAGCCTGCCGGTGCCGTCCCGCCGGGGGCCGTCGTCCGCGGGGCGAGGGCGTCGAACCCGTCGACCGTGCTCGCCGGTTCGCCCCCGACCACGGCGGCCGCGGCCGCCCCTGCACCGCCGAGGAGGGCCACGACGGCGACGGCGGCCCACAGTCTTCTGCCGCGGCGCCCGCGCCGGGCCGGTGCGGCGGGGTCGCCGAGCGGCGAGGTCACCACGTCCGTCACCGGCATCCGCGGTGCCGCGGACACCTCCTGGGCCGGTTCCCCCTCGGGCAGTTCCTCCGGGAGCCCCGCCAGCAGCTGGAGGACCTCGCTCGCCGTCGGCCGGTCCGCGGGCTCCTTCGCCAGGCAGCGCGCGACCAACGGGCGCAGCCGTGCGGGCAGTTCACCGAGCCGCGGCTCCCCGTGCACGGTGTTGTACGCGGCCAGATAGGCGTTCTCCGCCTCGAAGGGGCTGTGCCCCGTGGCCGCGTACACGAGCACCGCACCCAGCGAGAACACGTCCACCGCGGAGCCAACCTCGTGCGGGCGGCTGAACTGCTCCGGTGCCATGAAGGGCGGCGAGCCCATCACCATGCCGGTCTGGGTACGGACGTCGCTGTCGGCCGCGCGCGAGATGCCGAAGTCGATCACGCGTACGGCGCCGTCGTCGCCCTCGCTGTCCAGGAGCAGCACATTGCTCGGCTTGAGGTCCCGGTGCACCACCTCCGCGCGGTGGATCTCCCGCAGTGCCTCGGCGAGTTCGGTGCCCAGCCGCCGCAGCGCGGGCCAGTCCAGCGGTCCCGACTCGTCGACCAGCTCCGCGAGGGTACGTCCCGGGACGAACGCGGTGGCCATCCAGGGCCGTGCCGCCTCCGGGTCCGCGTCCACGACCGGTGCCGTGAACGCGCCGCTGACCCGGCGCGCCGCGGCGATCTCCTGCCGGAACCTGGCCCGGAACTCGGGGTTGTCGGCGTACCGGGTGTGCACGACCTTCACCGCGACGGCCCGTCCCGAGGCCGATCGGCCGAGATAGACGACCCCCATGCCGCCGGTCCCGATCCGCGATTCGATCCGGTAGCCGCCGACGGACTCCGGATCGTTCTCGCGCAGGGTCACCGTGTCTCCTTCACCGCTTCTGGCCAGGACGGCTGCGGTCCGGACGCTTCTGACAGGGACCCCTCACTCTAGAGGGGCGCCGGCCCGCGCGGGACGCCGATCCCGGCCTCGCCGGCCGGCCGGACGCTGCGGCATCACGGTTCTCCACGGGAACGCAAGGGGTCGATCCCGGCACGTGGCCCTATTCTGAGGAGGCATGAAGGGGGCTCGGGGCGGGAGTGCGTTCGGTGAAGTACCGGAATCCGAGGGGTCGTTCGGTCCGCTCGTCGTCGCCGGACAGCCGATGTACCTGAGGGCCGCGCATGTCGAGCTCCCCGCCGAGAACCCCGATCCGACCGTGCTGCCCACGATCACGCTGCTGGGGCGCGGCTGGGCCCCTGCCGCCGATCCCGGGGAACTGCCGCTGCCTCCCGGGCAGTTGCTCGCGGGCCAGTACCGGCTGATCCGGCCGCTCGGGTACGGCGGTATGGGCGAGGTGTACCTCGCGCTCGACACCAAGGTCGACAACCGCGAGGTCGCCATCAAGGTGCTGCACCCGGATCAGGCGGCGGTCGCGGCGGGCGCGCTGGCACGGGAGCGGCGGGCCCTCGTCGACCTCGGCCACGACGACATCATCCGCGTCTTCAACTACGGGCATCACCCGGAGGTGGGTGACTTTCTCGTGCTGCAGTACGTGGACGGGCTCACGCTGGAGGAGGTGCGGGCGCGGGCGAAGCTGAACCCGGGGGAGTTCGGCGACCAGCGCTTCCACGAGTTCGTGCTCGCCTACGGCGTGCGGATCCTGTCCGCCCTCGCGTATCTGCACGCCGACCGGCCGGGCAAGGTCTACGGTGACCTGAAGCCGGACAACGTCATGCACGACGGCACCACGACGAAGATCATCGACGTGGGGAGCGTGCGTCCGGCCGGGGCGCCGGGGATGACCACGACCGGTTTCAGCGCCCCCACGGTCGGCCCGCACGGTGAGTCCGGGCAACAGGACGACCTCTTCAGCCTGGGCGAGACACTGCGCCGCCTGAGCGGCCTCGGCACGTCCGCGGCGGACCTGGGGCGGTTGGGGGACCTCGGGACGCTGGGGGTGACCGAGGGGGAGGGGCCCGGGGGGCCGGCCGAGGTGGAGCCCGGAACGGCGTCGGCTGCCGGGGGCGCCCTGTCCGCCGCCGAACGGGCACGGATCGTCGAGGCGACCCAGGCCGCTGGGGAGACGCCGGCCGTCCGAGAGGTCCCGGCCGGGGAGGGGGAGCGGGGCCGGGGGACGGGCGGTGAGGAGCTGCGGAGGGTCGGTG
Organism: Streptomyces sp. SAI-135; assembly: GCF_029893805.1. Lineage (NCBI taxonomy): Bacteria > Bacillati > Actinomycetota > Actinomycetes > Kitasatosporales > Streptomycetaceae > Streptomyces > Streptomyces sp. SAI-135. Next base: position 1,280,974 of record NZ_JARXYP010000002.1, on the reverse strand, counting down.
AGACGGCGGGTGCTGCCCGAGGATCGGGTGGCGAGGAGGCGCGGGGCGTCGCTGAGAACCCGGCTGGGAGCGAGGCGCCAGGGGGGCGAGAGGGCGTCGAGTGTCTAGGTGGCACGGGCGCCGAAGGGGCCCAGGGGGGCACGCAGGGTGCGGTCGACGAGGACGCGTCGAGCCCGGTCCAGGGGGCCGGGGCCGGGGGGAGACGGGGTGTCGTTGAAAGGCTGGGCGGCATCCATGGGCCGGGTGAGGAGACGCCGGGTGCCGCCCAGGATCCGGCCTCCGGAAAGCCGTTGGACGCCGCCGGGGGAGCGGCCGCCGGAGCGACGCCGAAGGCCATGCCGGATGCCACCCCCGCTCCCGCCGCCGGCGCAGCCCGGCGCCGCGGCGAGCCGGGACGTCCGGGCCCGGGTGGCACGCCACCCCCCACACCGCCGCACTCCCGTCACGATCCGCGCCCCCGGAACCCCGGCCCCGCACCGACGGCCGACGCCGAGGACACCCGACCCCGCCGCCACGGACCGGACGTCACCTGGGAAGCGGTCACCAAGGAACCGCCCGCCAGGGAACCGGCCACGAGGCAACCAGCCGCCAGGGAACCGGCGATGAGGCAACCAGCCGACAAGGAACCGCCCGCCAAAGAACCATGGCTGCCCGGTGACGCCACCGCCCCCGTCCCCCGAGGTCTCGGCCTGCTCTCCCTCGCCCGGGTCCTGCACCGCGCCACGCTCAGCGAGCCAGAAGGGCGGTTCGCCGACGCGCGGGAGATGGACCAGCAGTTGCGGGGCGTGTTCCGGGAGTTGCGGTCACTGCGTACCGGTGCCGAGACCTTCGAGCCCTCGCCGCTCTTCCTCCAGTCGCCCTACGCCCTCGACGGCGCCCTGGGCTCCGCCCCACCCCTCACCCACTGGGCCGCCCCCGACGCGCCCTCCCCGTTCGCCCCGCCCGCGCCCGTCGAGGTCGCCCAGCGCCTGCCCGTACCGCGCCCCGACCCCCACGACGAGCACCACGCCGAGCTGAGCAGACTCGCCGACGCGGCCCCCGAGGCCCTGCTCCAGCACATCGGTGACTGGCGGGCCTCCACCGAGGTCCATCTCCTGCGCTGCCGGCTGCGGTTGCGGAACCCGGCCGACGGACCCGAGGCCGCAGCACGGGAACTGCGGGCGGCCGAGGAACGCATCGGCCCCCGACGCGCCCCGTACGACTGGCGGTTGGACTGGCACCACGGTCTCCTCGCCCTCGCCCGCGACCAAGTCGACGGGGCCTGGCGGCACTTCGACCGGGTGTACGCGGCGATCCCGGGCGAGTACGCGCCCAAGCTGGCCCTCGGACACTGCGCGGAACGCCTGGGGCGCCGGCACGAGGCGCTGACCTTCTACGAGGCGGTCCGGCTGCGCAACCCGTCCCTGGGCAGCGCGGCCTTCGGTGCCGCACGGGCCCGGCTCGCGCTGGACGGTGAGAGGGCGCGCGAGGAGGCCGTAGGCGAACTGGACGCCGTACCGCAGCACTCGCGGCACCGGACCGCCGCGCGCACCGCTGCCGTGCGGATCGGCATCGAGTACGTGCGCAGGGCCGGGCGGGACGACGAGGTACCGCAGCGGCTCCACGAGGTGCTGAGGCGCCTCGCCCTGCTCTTCCACGCACACGGCCTGACCGACGAGGAGGCCAGGGTCCGGATGACCGTCGAGGTCTGGGAGGCCGTCCAGGGCGCTCTCGCCCGTGGCGCCCTCGACGCGGACGGACTCGCGGCCCTGTCCGCCGGTGCGGACCCCCGGCTCGGCCTCCCGTCCGACGAACACGGCCTGCGGGAGGACCTGTCGCGCCGCTGTGTCACCCTCGCCCACCAGGCCGCCCGCTCGGCCGCGCCCGAGGACGCCGCCGTGGCCGAGATCCTCCTGGACCGCGCCTACGAGGTCCGCCCGCTCGCCTACCGACACCACAGGGACAGCCCATGGCTCGGCAAGAGAGTCGCCGACTGGCTCCGGACGGTCGCTCACGCGCCGTCGCACAGGACACCCTCCGGCTCACGCGGGCAGTCGCCGCCGTAACCGCCGAACTCGTCCGCCGGGTCCACCGCTACGCCTGGCCCGCCGCCGCGGGCCACCGCAACCGCGCCTACCTGCGGGACCGGCTCGTCGCCCTGCCGCTGCTCACCGTGGTGGCCTTCGGCGCGCTGGGCTGGGCCTACGCGGACGTGCGCGGCGACTCCGCGTACATCCGGGAACGCGCCGCGCCCGCGCTGGTCGACCTCGCGGACGCCCGGGCCTCGCTGCTCATCGCGCAGGGCGAGGCCGAGCGGAACCTCGCCGAGGGCCGGGCGGCCGAACTCAGCGGACTCAGCGAGCGCTACCGGACCCGGATCGCCCGCGCCACCCAGAGCCTGAACCAGGTGACCCGCAGCGGAGCCCTCTCCGTCGCCGAGGAACAGAAGCTACGGGTCGTCTCCGCGCTGGTCGTCGACTACACCGGCTGGATCGGCCGGGCCCAGGGCCATGCCACCGACCCGGTCCTGCGCGACGCCGAACTGACGTACGCGCGCAGCATGCTGTGCTCGCAGGCCGTGGCGGCGACCGGCAAGAACCCCTATCCGGCCTGTCCCGCCGCGACCGGCTCCGCCGCTACCTCGATCGTCGACCGGGTGACCGGACTGGAGGGGCGGCTGCGCGCACGCCTGGCCGAGCGGGCCGCGTGGGGCCCGGACACGATCGCCGCGGCGGTGATCGCCGCGCTCGCCTTCACCCTGCTCGCGCTCGGGCTGTGGCGGACGGGGGCCTTCCTGCGCCGCCGCTTCCGGATCCGGCTGAGCATCCCCCTCGCGGCCGCCGCGCTGCCGTTGCTCGCCGTACCGTTCCTGACGGCCGACGCCCTGCTCGCCCTGGACGCCCAGCACGAGACCCTCCCCGTCGCCGACGCGCTGGCCGAGCGGACCTCGCCCGGGACGGAGACGGCCGCCGAGGAGAAGCCCTTCGCCGGACCCGAGCCGCGGGCCATCGAGACGCTGCGGGCCCGGATCGACGAGGGCCTGGCGGACGGCCGGCTCGCCTTCCTCGACGGCATCGCCCCGTTCGTGTTTCCCACCGGCCTGCTCGGCGCGGCCGTGATCGCCGGCACGCTGCACACCTACCGCCGCGAGTACCTCGTCGTCGCCCGACCGGGAGCCGTCGCATGAGCCGAGCCCTGCGCGTCCTGCTCGTGGCGTGTCTGCTGGCCCTCGTCCCCGGCTGCGGGACGGACACCCGCGACCCGCTGGTCGTCCTCGGCCCCTGGACCGGCGAGGAGGGCAAGGCCTTCGAAGCCGCCCTCGACAAACTGGACGACGGGACCGGACGGACGTACACCTACGAGGGCACCCGTTCGCTGCGGGAGACGCTCGTCTCACAGCTGGAGGCCGACGACCCGCCGGACGTGGCGGTCCTCAACAGCATCGGCGAACTCACCGAGTACGCCCGCCGGGACCGGCTGAAACCGCTCGACACGGAGACCGCCCAGCGTGCCTACCCGCCCTGGGTGCCGGTACTGATCGTGGACAACAAGGCGCGCCCGTACTGGGTGCCGCTGAAGGCCGACCTCAAGAGCCTGGTGTGGAGCAAGCGGGGCGCGCCCGACGGCAGGCCCACCTGGTGCGTGGGGCTCGCCTCCCAGGCCACCTCCGGCTGGCCCGGCACCGACTGGATCGAGGACCTCGTGCTCCACCAGGCGGGTCCGGCCCTCTACGACGAGTGGGCCCGGGGCCTCCTCGACTGGCGCGACCCGGCCGTCGAACGCGCCTGGACCACCTGGGCGAAGCTGCTCGGCAAGCGCTCCCCGGAGTCGGTCGAACGGTCCCTGACCACGTCGTTCGAGGGCGTGCCGGGAAGCGACGGACAGCCGCGCGGCCTGCTCGGCTCACCCGGATTCGCCTGCACGCACGAACACCAGAGCGCCTTCATCCGATACGTCTACGCGGGCGACGACGTGACGGTGGAACCGTCGGCCCGCTACCTGGACGGACCGGCCGCATACCGGGACGCCTTCGAGGTCGCCGGCGACATGGCCGCCGTCTTCAGCGACGACCCGGACGCCCAGCAACTCGTGGAACGGCTGTCGAGTCCGGCCGGGCGGGAGCTGTGGTGGGCGGAGGCGGATCCCGCGGTACGGCCGCTGTTCCCGGCCACGGCCGGGCTGTCGCCGCCCGCCTCCGCGACGCCGGTCGAGAAGAAGATCGACTCCCTGCTCACCTCCGGCGCCCGCATCCTCTGCTTCGACGCCTCCGACGTGATGCCGCCCGAACTCCGGGACGCCTTCCACCGCGCGGTCCTGGAGTTCTTCCGCGATCCCACCCAGCGGCAACTGGACTCGCTGCTACAGCAGTTGGAGACCGTCCGTGTCCAGGTGAACCGGGATTCCGGCACCGACCCCACGTTCCGGCCACCGCAGGACATCTGCGAGTGAGCCTGCCGCCCCGACCTCGTCCGCGCCGTGGCGGAGTGCGTGGCCGAGGTCGGGCCTGACATGGTGGTGTCATGTGCTGGAGTGCGACAGCGGATCTCGTGGCGGGCGCGGCGATCACCTCCGTCGGGGCGGCCTGTGTGATCCGGACCCGCCGCGCCAGGGACCTGCCCCTCGCCGCGCTGCCCCTGCTGCTCGGGGTGCACCAACTGGTCGAGGCCTGGATCTGGCACACGGGGGGCGGGACCGGCCCCGCCACCGTCACCTGGGCCGTCATCGCCCTTCCGGTGCTCGCCCTGTGGGTACCGGCGGGCGTGTGGTGTGTCGCCCCGCGCCGGGCCGGACGCCGGGTGACGGCGCTCGTGGCGGTGGGCGCGCTGACCGCCGCCCTCCTCGCGCACGGTCTCGCCACCCGGCCCGTCCGGGCCGAGATCCGCGGTCACACCATGGCCTACGTCATCGGACTGCCCCGGGCGGAACTGCTCGTCGCGGGCTATCTGATCGCCACGGTCGGCGCGCTGCTGCTCTCCGGCGACCGACGGCTCATCGCACTCGGCGTCCTGACCGGCGCGGGCGCCCTGGTGTGCTGGGCGCTGTGGCGGCTGGAGTTCGTGTCGACCTGGTGCGCTCTGGCGGCGGTCTGCTCGGTGGTCCTGTACGGGTGGGTGAGCCGGCGCCCCGCCCCGAAGTTGGCCCTGCCGGCGGACATCCACCGTACGTAGGCGTGCCGTTGCCGCCCGGTCCCGGAGCGCACCTCCCGACTCCGGCCTCCTCTCAACTCCGAAGCTCCTCAGGGACGTTCGGGCGGTCGCCCCGTGCTCTCCCGGACCACCAGCTCCGGCGCGGACACCGGGTGGGGAGTGATCGGCGCGGCTCCCTCCAGCACTCCGTGCAGCAGCGCGAACGCGGCCCGGCCGAGCCCCGCGAAGTCCAGCCGCACGGTCGTCAGGGACGGTGTGAGAAACGCCGAGTGCGGGGCGTCGTCGAACCCGGCCACGCTGACCTCGCCCGGCACCGCGCGGCCCGCCTCGTGCAGGGCGCGCAGCACGCCCAGCGCGAGGTCGTCGTTGCCGCACAGGATCGCCGTCACCGACGGGTCCCCGGCGAGCTCACGGCCCACCGCATGGCCGCCGGTGGGCCTCCAACCGCCCTGCAAGGGACGCGGCTCCGGCGCACCTGCCTCCGCCAGGGCCTGCCGCCAGCCGTCGGTGCGGGCTCCGGTGCGGCGGGTGGCGGAGGGGATGGCGACGTAGTGCACGGTCTCGTGGCCCAGGGACAGCAGGTGCCGGGTCATCCGGTAGGCGGCCTCGCGGTCGTCGGTCCACACCCACGGCCGGTCACCGGAGGGCGTGCTCGCCGGGGTCTCGACCACGCCGACCACCGGCACCCCGTCCGGAACCGCCTCCAGCGCCCGGACCCCGGCCGGGTCGTAGGCGATCACGATGAGTCCACCGCTCACGTCGGCGGCCCGTCGCACCTCCGCGGCGACGGCGCCCTCGTCGGCCGATTCGAGGACGCCCACCCCCACCGAGTGCGCGGTGGCCCGGGCCGCCTCCTCGACGCCCTGGAGGATCGAGGCATATCCGTAGGGGACGGTGTGGGCGGTGAGCACGGTCACGGCTCTGTGGCGTCCGCTGGCCAGGGCGAGTGCGGTGGCGTTGCGCCGGAAGCCCAGTTCGTCGATGGCGGCGAGGACCCGCTCGCGCGTCGACTGCCGCACGCTCGGGTGCGCGTTGATCACCCGGGAGACGGTCTGGTACGAGACCCCGGCGGCCGCCGCGACATCCCGGATGCTGGCCGGACCGCGGGTGTGACCGGTCACATGCATGCGGGGATTGTGTCCGGCGCCCGAACAGGGCGTCAAGCCGCGCGGAACGGGCCCGTCGTCACCGCGCCGTGCGACGGGCCCGCGGCGGCGCGACCGGGTCAGCGGGGCCGGTACGCCTTCGGCAGCGGCATGCCGCGCTCGGCCATGATCTGCCGTACCCGGTCCGGATAGTCGGTGATGACGCCGTCGACGCCCATGTCCATGAGCGCCTCCACGGTGGCCGGGTCGTCACAGGTCCACGGGATGACCTTCAGGCTCCGGGCATGGGCCTCGGCCACCATGGTCCGGTCGGCGTAGAAGCGGAAGCCGGGGTCGCCGACCTTGCCGCTCTGCGGGAAGCCGTAGTTGGGGGAGAGGGCCTTGACGCCGGGGATCGTGGCGGCCGCCCTGACGAAGTCGCCGCCGTAGTCGTCGGCGTCGATCCCGCCGAGCCACGGCGACGCGCCGGGTTTGCCGACCTGGAGGAAGTCGTGGTTGGTGAGCGCGACGAGCGGCCACTTCGGTGCCAGCCGGTGCATCGCCCTGAGCGCGCCCCAGTCGAAGGACTGGATGGTGACCTGGTCCTCGATGCCCGAGCGGTGGATCTCCTCGTGGACGCGCCGCACGAACAGCTCACGCGGCGCGGTCTGTTCGGGCGCGCCGGCCTCGACCTTGGTCTCGATGTTGAGCTTGACCCGCTTGGCGCGGTAGCTCTTGACCAGGTTCAGCACGTCCTTCAGCTCGACCATCCGGAAGCCCTTGACCACCTCCTGCTCGGGAAACCCGGGCAGTTGCTGCCAACCGCAGTCCAGGGTCCTGAGCTGAGCCAGTGTCAGATCCTTGATGTACTTGCCGACATACGGGTACAGCGGGTCGCCGGCCGTCACCGGGCCGGTGTCCCGGCACTTGACCGCGCTGATCTGCCGGTCGTGGTTGACGACGACCTTCAGGTCCTTGGTGACATGGGTGTCCAGCTCCAGCGTGGACACCCCGAGCCGCATCGCCTTCCCGAAGCCCTCCAGGGACTCCTCGGTGGTCATGCCGATGCCGCCGCGGTGCGCCTGGAGGTCGAAGTGCGGCCCCCGCGCGATCGGTCGGTGGCCGTCGTACGCCGTCGCGGCCGGGGCGGCCGACAGGGCGAGCAGCGGCGCCAGCGCCAGGCCGGCCAGGACATGTCGTGCGGACATCGACACCTCACTCGTGTGGAGTCGGGACGCCCACAGACGCTAGTGAGGTCGCGGACCGGTTCAACCCCCCCGGACGTGATCCCGCCGTGAATGTCCGGGGAACGCCGTCCCCTTGCCGTCAGGGCGTGGGGATGCCCGCGGGACGGGCCGGGCGGCCGAGGCGGACCGGGACGCCGGGGGAGTACAGGACGCTGACCGGGGCGTCGGCGGGAGCCGGCAGGCCGGCGGCGGTGACGAGGTCCTGCTCGCAGGTGAGCAGCTCGGCGCGGTACAGGGGCCAGCGCGGATGGTCGTTGGGCAGATAGGCCAGCGGCTCGGGGCCGCCGAAGAAGGCGTTGTGCATGCCCCAGCGGGCGGTCAGGAAGTGCTCCAGGCCGGTCGGCTCCCCGATGCGTTCACCGGTCCGTACCGTGATGAGGCTGCGGGCGCCGCGCGGGCCGGGCCAGCGGCGCGAGCTGGTGTAGGTGACGGTGTCCCCGGCTCTGCGGACGCTCATCCGGGACCACAGGTACGGCAGCCGGAAGCCGACGCGTCCCATCACCACGGGGATCAGCCGGGAGGCGTCCATCGAGCGGAACACCACACCGCGCCGCCCGTGCCCGTCCACCGAGTACAGGCGCACGTTGGTCTCCGGGAAGGTCCCGAGATACGGCACTCCCGGCAGCCCCAGCCAGCCGACTCGGTGCATCCGGAACGCGACGAGTCCGACGTAGGTGAGCCCGTCGTGGGTGTCGGGGACCGTGCCGCGCGGCAACAGCCCCGCCACGACCGCCGGTTCGACGGCCCAGTGGACGAAGGTGAGGTCCAGCCACTGCTGGGTGAGGAGCGGGATCCGTATGAGGGAGGGGGCGTCCGGGGTGACGGGAGGGAGGTTCGGCACGGGGTCCAGGGTGACAGAGACCGGCCACGTCCGGCGCGGTGGTGGTGCGGGACGAAGAACGGCGTCCGCCGGGCCGTACGACCCGGCGGACGCCGTCCTCCTCATGGCGGTGTCAGTTGCGGCGACCGGCCGGATCCTGCACCGGCGTCTCGCGGCCTCCTCCGGAGACCGGCGCCTGGGCGGCGGGCGCCTGCTTCGCCCGGTCCGCGTGCCCCGGCCACCAGGCCGCGTGGCCGATCAGGGCGGTGAGGCTGGGAGTGAAGAACATCGCCATGACGAACGCGGCGACGGCGATGCCGAAGGAGACCGCGAAGCCCATCTCCGTCAGCAGGGCGTTGCCGGCCAGCATCATCGTGGCGAAGGTCGCCGCCAGGATGAAGCCCGCCGCGGCGACCGTGGGACCGGCGTGCCGCAGCGCCATCCCGGCCGCCTCCCGGGGTTCGCGGCCCTCACGGGCCTCCTCCCGCAGCCGGGCGATCATGAGGATGTTGTAGTCGGTGCCGATCGCGACCACGAACAGATACATGATCACCGGGAGCATGAACATCAGCCCCGAGTGCCCCTGCCCGTCCTGGAAGATCCAGACGGTGGCGCCGAGCGTGGCGCCGAAGCCGAGGCCCACCGACGCCATCAGGTACAGGGGGGCCACCACACTGCGCAGCAGCAGGCCCAGGATGAGCATGATCAGCGCGGCGGCGACGGGGAAGACCGTCCGGTAGTCGTGGTTGACCGCCGTGTCGATGTCCTTGTAGATCGACGACATTCCGCCGACCAGGGCCTCGGTGCCGTCCGGTGCGTCGGCGTGCGCGACCTCGCGGACCCGGCCCACCGACTCGATGGCCTTGTCCGTCGACGCCTCGTACTTGAGGGTGACCGTGAAGTCGACCGTGGTGCCGTCCTTGCTCGACTGCGACAGACGGGCGTTCGCCACGCCGTCCACGGCTCCGAGCTTCTTCGCGTACGCGTCGAGGACCGTCGTGTCGATCGGCTTGTCGTCCGTGCTGGACAGGTAGACGTCGGTCGGTGCGGCCGCGCCCGCCGAGTACGCCTTCTGCATCTCGTCCTGGACGACCATCGACTCCTTGGTCTTGGGCATGGAGCCGGCCGCCAGGTCGAAGGTCGCGTTGTAGCCGAGCGTCCCGAGCGACAGCACGACCAGGACGAGCCCGGAGAGCGCGGCGGTGAGCGCCGGACGGTTGCGCACCCCGCGGCCCAGGGCGGCGAACCGGGCGTTCTCCGGCTCGCGTTGCCAGGACTTCGACGGCCAGAAGACCTTCGGGCCGATGAGGGAGACGACGGCCGGGATCAGCGTCAGGCCCGCGATCAGGGTGACGGTGACCGCGATCGCGAGCGCCGGACCCATCTGCTTGAGGAAGCCCAGCGTCGACAGGACCAGCGCGAGGAAGGCGATGATGACCGCTCCGGCGGCGGAGGCGATGGCCTCGCCGACCCGGTCCACCGCGTTGATCATGGCCTGCTTCGGTTCGTCGCCGAGGCGCAGGCGTTCGCGGTAGCGGAACATCAGGAACAGGAAGTAGTCCGTGCCCACGCCGAAGAGCACGACGATCAGGATCGACGAGATCGAGCTGTTGGCCTGGAGGTCGAACAGCTTGGTGGCGTACGCGATCAGACCGTTGGCGATCGCCGACACCAGCCCGATCGTGATCAGGGGCAGGAAGGCGAGGATCGGCGCCCGGAAGATGATCAGCAGGGTCACCAGGATGATGACGAAGGTGCCGATGCCGATCAGTGCCTCGCCGCGCTTGGACGAGTCCTGTTGGTCGAGGGCCTGGGCGGCGGAACCACCCAGCTTGACCTCGAGGTCCGTGCCCTTGGCGAGTTGCTTGACGTCGTCGCGCAACACCTTGGCCGCATCGGCCTGTACGGGCTGGCCGGCGTTCTTGCTGTCCATCTGGACCAGGGTCAGGGCGTATCTGCCGTCCGAGGACGGCTGGCCGGGGACGACCTTCTGCACCTGGTCGATCTTCTTCTTGCCCAGCTCGGAGGTGATCCGGGCGACGTCCTTCTGGTCGGCGGCGGTCAGCTTGCCGCCGTCGGTGCGCTGGTAGAGCGCGATCGCGGACGGGGTGAAGGCGCTGGGGAACGCCTTCTCCTGGACCTCCGCCGCTTTGATGGACTCGTAACTCTTGGGGAGAAAGCTGCTCTCGTCGCTGTTCGAGGGCAGACTCGGAGCGGTGGCCACGATCGCCACAGCGGCGATCAACCACGCAACGATCGTCCAGACGGGATGTCTGACGACAGCGTTGCCAATACGTCGGAACATGCGGAAGGTCCTCCTGGGAAGGAAGATCACCGCAGCCCGGGGAGCGGTCCCTGGCATCGGCGACCCCCGGCCGGTCTTCCAGGGTCCCCCGTGAGACCGGCCGGACAGTTGTCTTGGGCTCACATCGTAGTGATCACCGGTGAAGATCGCTTGACCGGGAGTCAGTCCGTCCCGGCCCGGCCCGGAACCCGGCCGGGGTCAGGACGACGTCGCGAGGGCCTGCTCGGCGTCGTACCCGTAGATCCAGCCGTTGCCCACCAGCGGGTCGGAGCCGGCGAGGGCCGCGTCACGGGCCCGCTGCCCGGGGCCGTCGGGCAGGTGGTTGACGTCCCGGCGGGCGTGACTGAGGTGCTGGAGCCGGGCGGTGCGGGCGAGGCGCGCGGACTCGTAGCGTTCCAGGGCGGGCCGGGGGTCGTCGGGGGAGTCGGCCAGACAGCGGGCCAGTACGGCGGCGTCCTCCACGGCCTGGGCCGCGCCCTGTGCGAAGAACGGGAACATCGGATGGGCGGCGTCGCCGAGCAGGGTGATCCCGCCCCGGCTCCAGCGCCGTAGCGGCGCCCGGTCCAGCAGGGCCCAGCGGCCCGGGGTGCCCCCGGCCGCGATCAGGGCCCGTACCCGCGGGTCCCAGTCGGCGAACTCGGCCGCGAACTCCTCGGGGGCGGCCGTCGCGCTCCAGGACTCGCGGGTGCCGTCACCCGCCGGGGCGATGGCGACGACGTTGACGGCTTCGCCGGCGGCGATCGGATAGTGCACGAAGTGCCGTCCGGGCCCCAGCCAGACGGTGTGGACGGGGTGCCGGGCGAACTCCGGTGCCGCCGCGGCGGGCACCAGCGTGCGGAAGGCGCAGAGCCCGGAGTGCTCCGGCGGCGCGGGCTCGGTGACCGCGCCGCGGACGACCGAGTGCATCCCGTCGGCGCCGATCACGACATCGGCCTCCACCCGGCTGCCGTCGGCGAAGCGGAGCACCAGACCGTCCCCGGCCGTCTCGTCCACCGACGTGCACCGGGCGCCCAGGCGAATCCACGCGTCCGGCACGGCGGACCTGAGGGTGTCGTGCAGATCGGCCCGGTGCAGCACATAGGTCCGCTCACCGTAGAGCCGCTCGCAGACGCCGGTGAGCCGCTCCACCGAGAGCACCGAACCGTCCGCCCAGCGCCGGAACTCCCAGGCCCGTTCCAGTGCCACGGCCCGGCGCAGGAACGGCTCCATCACGCTCAGGCGACGCAGTAGCCGTACGAGATTGGGGGCCGCCACCAGACCGGCGCCGACCTCGGCGAGCACGGCCGCCTGCTCGTGGACCGTGGCCGTCAGTCCCGCCCGCCGCAGGAACCCGGCGACGGCCAGACCGCCGATGCCACCGCCGACGACAGCGATCCGCGGACCGTGCGGGAGGGCGGGCATCCGTCCACATTAGGCGGTGCCCGGCGCGTCCGCAGCGGGTGCCGGCGGCCCGCCGTCCGAGTGTTCTGCTGTGCTTCTCCTCACCCGACCCCATATATTTACTAGGACGTCCTACTATTTTCTCAGTTCGCGTTCTTCGACGTGCCCCGGGAAGGCTCCGCCATGAGCGATCTGCATCGCCCCGTCCACCCCGTCCGCCTGGTCACCGCCTCGGCGCTGTTCGACGGGCACGACGCCTCGATCAACATCATGCGGCGGATCTTCCAGTCGCAGGGTGCCGAGGTCATCCACCTCGGCCACAACCGATCGGTGCGCGAGGTCGTGGACGCGGCGCTCGAAGAGGACGCGCACGGGGTGGCGGTCTCGTCCTACCAGGGCGGACACGTGGAGTACTTCGAGTACCTGGTGGCCTCGCTCCGCAAGCAGGGCGCGGAGCACATCCGGGTCGTCGGCGGCGGTGGCGGGGTGATCGTGCCGGAGGAGATCGCCCGGCTCCGCGAGAGCGGGGTGACGATCTTCTCCCCGGAGGACGGCCAGCGGCTGGGCCTCGCCGGCATGGTGAACTCGGTCGTCAAGGACTGCGACTTCGACCTCTGGGACGGCAGGCCGGCCGACCTCTCCGGGGTCCTGACCGGTGACCGGTTCGCGATCGCCCGTGCCCTCACCGGTGCCGAACTCGGCAAGCTGCCCGAGGAGTTCCGGCGTGAGCTGCGGGCCACGGCGGCCGCGCGCCGGGTGCCGGTGCTCGGTATCACCGGTACCGGCGGCTCCGGGAAGTCGTCCCTGACCGACGAGCTGGTGCGCCGGTTCCGGGTCGACCAGCGGGACGCCCTGCGCATCGCCGTGATCGCGGTCGACCCGACCCGTCGGCGCGGTGGCGGAGCGCTGCTCGGCGACCGGATCCGGATGAACTCCCTCGACGGGGACCGGGTGTTCTTCCGCAGCCTCGCCACCCGCGGCAGCCGCGAGCTGCCCGAGCACCTCTCCGACGTGATCGACGTCGTGAAGGCCGCCGGGTTCGACCTGGTGGTCGTGGAGACGCCGGGCATCGGCCAGGGCGACGCGGCGATCGTGCCGTTCGTCGACACCTCGCTGTACGTGATGACACCCGAGTTCGGCGCGGCCTCGCAGCTGGAGAAGATCGACATGCTCGACTTCGCCGACGTCGTGGCGATCAACAAGTTCGAGCGGCGCGGCGCCAAGGACGCCCTGCGGGACGTGGGCCGCCAACTGGTGCGCAACCGCGAGGCGTTCGGGCAGCGGCCTGAGGACATGCCGGTCTACGGCACCTCCGCGGCCACCTTCAACGACGACGGCGTCACCGCGCTCTACCAGCACCTGAAGGGCGCTCTGGTGGAGAAGGGGCTGCCGCTGTCCGAGGGGGCGCTGGAGCAGGTGGACGTACGCCACTCCTCCGGAATCCGCCAGGTGGTCCCCGCCGACCGGGTGCGCTACCTCGCCGAGATCACCGACGCCGTCCGCGGCTACCACGCCGAGACCCGTCAACTGGCCGAGCAGGCGCGGCGAGTGCAGCGGCTGGAGCTCGTCGAGGGCGAGCTCGCGGACGCCGGCCTGGACTCCGAGGACGTGCGGTCCCTGCTGGCCGAGGCGCGCCGGCAGCTGCCGTACGAGATCACCGAACAGATCACGAACTGGCCCGCGGTGATCGCCTCGTACTCCGGCGACGAGCAGGTCGTGAAGGTCCGCGACCGCGAGATCCGCACCAAGCTGACCCGTGAGTCCCTGTCGGGCAACAAGATCCCCCGGGTCGCGCTGCCCCGCTTCACCGACCACGGCGAACTGGTGCGGTTCTGGCGCGGCGAGAACCTGCCCGGCCACTTTCCCTTCACCGCCGGGGTGTTCCCCTTCAAGCGTGACGGCGAGGACCCGGCCCGCATGTTCGCCGGCGAGGGCGACCCCTTCCGCACCAACCGCCGCTTCAAGCTCCTCTCCGAGGGCCAGCCGGCGACCCGCCTGTCCACCGCGTTCGACTCCGTCACCCTGTACGGCCGCGACCCCGACGAGCGCCCCGACATCTACGGCAAGGTCGGCACCTCGGGTGTCTCGGTGGCCACCCTGGAGGACATGAAGGCGCTCTACGACGGCTTCGACCTGGTGGCGCCCACGACCTCCGTCTCCATGACGATCAACGGCCCGGCACCTACGGTCCTGGCGTTCTTCCTGAACACCGCGATCGACCAGCAGACCGAGCGGTTCCGCGCCGAGGAGGGCCGTGACCCCTCGCCCGAGGAGGCGGCCGGGCTGCGCGCCCACGCGCTGGCGAACGTCCGCGGCACCGTGCAGGCCGACATCCTCAAGGAGGACCAGGGGCAGAACACCTGCCTGTTCTCCACCGAGTTCTCGCTGCGGATGATGGCCGACATCCAGGAGTGGTTCATCCAGCAGAAGGTCCGCAACTTCTACTCGGTGTCGATCTCCGGCTACCACATCGCCGAGGCCGGCGCGAACCCCATCAGCCAGCTCGCCTTCACCCTCGCCAACGGCTTCACCTACGTCGAGGCGTACCTCGCCCGCGGCATGCACGTCGACGACTTCGCCCCCAACCTGTCCTTCTTCTTCTCCAACGGCATGGACCCCGAGTACTCGGTGCTGGGCCGGGTCGCCCGCCGTATCTGGGCCGTGGCGATGAAGGAGAAGTACGGCGCCGGGGAGCGCAGCCAGAAGCTGAAGTACCACGTCCAGACCTCCGGACGCTCCCTGCACGCGCAGGAGATGGACTTCAACGACATCCGCACCACGCTCCAGGCGCTCATCGCCATCTACGACAACTGCAACAGCCTGCACACCAACGCCTACGACGAGGCCGTCACCACCCCCACCGAGGAGTCCGTACGCCGGGCCCTGGCCATCCAGCTGATCATCAACCGGGAGTGGGGCCTGGCGATGAACGAGAACCCGCTCCAGGGGTCGTTCGTCATCGACGAACTCACCGACCTGGTCGAGGAGGCCGTGCTCCGGGAGTTCGAGCGGATCAGCGAACGCGGCGGTGTGCTCGGGGCGATGGAGACGGGCTACCAGCGCGGTCGCATCCAGGACGAGTCGATGCTCTACGAACAGCGCAAGCACGACGGCACCCTGCCGCTGATCGGCGTCAACACCTTCCGCAACCCGCACGCAGACACGGCCGAGCCCGCCGCCGTCGAACTCGCCCGCGCCACCGAGGAGGAGAAGCAGTCCCAGCTGGAGCGTGTGCGGGACTTCCACGCCCGCCACCACGAGGAGGCGCGGGCCGCCCTGGACGCCCTCAAGGACGCGGCCGTACGCGGCGACAACGTCTTCGCCGTCCTCATGGACGCCACCCGGGTCTGCTCCCTCCAGCAGATCACCGAGGCGTTCTTCGAGGTGGGCGGCCAGTACCGCCGCAACGTCTGAGGCCGGGGCCGTACTCGGTCCTTCCCGCGGCGAGGACGACCGCTCGCAGCTGTTCCCCGGTGCGGTCGAGCGGCTCGCCCTCGCCGGCCTCGGTCCGGTGCCGAGGCCGGGGACATGCGGACTACCGCAGGCCGAGCACCTCCTGTTCGCTTCCCGGCCGTGCCCCGTGACGCCGGAGCCCGGGAACGAACAGGAGGAGGACGAGCCCCGCTACGACGGTCAGCACACCGCCGCCCGTCACGGTCCAGGACACCCCGAGGGCGGCACCCACCGTGCCGTGCAGGAGATCCCCCAGCCGTGGTCCTCCGACGGCCACCACCGTGTCGATCCCCTGGAGGCGGCCGCGCATCCCGTCGGGAACGGCCGTCTGCAGCACCGTCTTGCGGAAGACCCCCAACGCGAGCAGCGCACCCCCGGCCGGCAGCAACCACGCCACCGCGGTGAGCAGCGAGCCGGCCGAGCCGAACCCCGCCACCGTCAGCCCCCACACCACGACCGACACCGCCACCGCGACACCGTGGCGGCGAACACGCGTGAAGGTCCCGGAGAGCAACCCCGCCAGCACGCCACCGGCCGAGACGGCGGCGTACAGCACCCCGATGTCCGACGGACGGAAGGCCGCCGCCGCCAGTTGCGGGAAGAGTGCCGTGGGCAGACCCAGGGACAGGGCTGCGAAGTCGGCGAGATAGACGGTCAGCAGCACCTGAGACCGCGTCACGAACGGTACGCCCGCCGCGATCTGCCGCGGTACCGAGTCCTGTCGCCGCCCGCCGCCGTCGAGCGGGGGGAGAGCCGGTAGCCGCCACACCGCCCACACCGTCGCGCAGACGGCAACGGCGTCCGCCAGATACAGCGTTCGGCTCCCCACCACGGGCAGCAGGGCACCGGCCAGCAACGGACCGGCGATCCCGGCCGACAGGAGGACCACCGACTGCAACGCGTTGGCGGCGGGCAGCAGTTCGGGCCGCACCAGACGCGGTGTCACGGCCCGGCTCACCGTGGAGTTGGCGCCGAACAGGGCCTGCTGGAGGCCCACCAGGACGAGCAGCACCCCGACCGACCGCAGATCCGCCCACGCCTGCGCGCACAGCAGCAAGGACGTCACCCCGATCCCGACCGTGGTCGCCAGCAGCACCTGCCGCCGGTCCCGTACGTCCGCGAGGGCCCCGCCCCACAACGCCGCCGCGGCCATCGGGGCGAGGCCCACCAGAGCGGCCAGCCCCACCCAGGCCGACGAGCCGGAGACCTCGTAGATCTGCAACGGCACCGCGACCGCGGTCAGTTGAGATCCGAGAGCGGTCACGATCCCGGCCCCCCACAACCGCCGGAACCCGACCACCCGCAACGGCCCGACCTCGACCAGCACCCGCTTCCCTCGCCTCATGGAGCGATGCTGCGGGCTGCCCTTGGGGCAAGGTCAACGGACGTGAGCGAGGACCTGGTCGGTGCGGCGTCGTCGAGAACCAGCGCCTGGAGCCACGGTGGACGCGGTTCCTCGACGACATCCACGCCCGCCGGACATGTGGACCCACCTCACCCCCGCGGCGCCGCCGTGCTCCCCCTCACCACCAGCCGTGTCGGGACGAGATCCGTGCCGGGGCGTCCGGCCTCGCCCGCGCGGATCTGCTGGAGCACCTTCTGGACGCAGCGGTGACCCACCTCCGCGAAGTCCTGGTGGACGGTGGTGAGCGGCGGGACGAAGTACGCCGCGTCGGGGATGTCGTCGAAGCCGACCACGCTGACGTCGTGCGGCACGGACAGGCCCCGCTCGTGGAACGCGCGCAGCAGTCCCAGCGCCATCTGGTCGTTGGCGGCGAACACGGCCGTGCAGTCCGGTGATTCGGCGAGCTCGAGCCCGGCCGCGTAACCGGACTCGGCCGACCAGTCCCCGTGCAGCGCGGGCGGCACCGGCCGGCCGGCCTCGCCGAGCACCGCGCGCCAGGCCTGCGTCCGCCGCTGCCCCGCGAAGGACGCCTGCGGACCGGTCACGTGCCACACGGTCCGGTGGCCCAGGTCGAGCAGATGCCGTACGGCCTGCCGGGCGCCGTCGGCCTGATCGGTGTCGACCACGCTGTAGCGGTCGCCGGCGTCGGAGTCCACCACGACGACATGCACGCCGGGCGGCAGCTGCACCGTCCCGGTGTCGAGGAGATGGATCTCCATGATGACGATGACCGCGTCGACGGCCAGCTCGCCCATCCGGGTGAAGGCGCCCAGGACGTTGTCCTGCGTCGGCACGTCGATGGGGATCAGTGTGATCGCGTACCCCTCCGCCGCCGCGTGCGTGGCGATCGCCTCCACCGTCCGGCTGTTGCCCGTGGAGGACAGGCTGAACAGGATCACGCCGATGGTGTTGAACTGCCCGTACCGCAGGGCGCGCGCGGCACTGTTGGGCCGGTAGCCCAGTTCCCGCATCGCCGCCAGGACCTGTTCGCGCGTCGAACTGATCACCCCGGGGTGGCCGTTGGAGACCCGCGAGACGGTCTGCGAGGAGACGCCCGCGCGCTTGGCGACGTCGGCCATGGACACACGCTGCTTGCGTCTGCCTCCGGGGACACCGGATCCTCCCCGCTCCACCACTGCTGCCTCCTGCGTCCGCCCACGAACGTGTTGCTGTCGCACCGGATGTTACGTGTGGGAAACCTTGACGGTCGCCGAGGCGGATGCCACGATTCCGGCGCCGTCATGTTTACGTAAACATGCTGTCGTTCCGAAAGGGTTTGGTCGATGCGCAAGACCCCCGTCAGCACCCGTCGCGCCCCGAGACTGCGTGCCTCCCTCGTCGCCGTCGCGATCGCCGCGATCAGCGGCGCCACCCTCACCGGCAGCCCCGCCTCCGCCGCCGCGCCGACCACCGACACGACCCAGTTCAAGGGCGTCAACTGGGCGGACCCGCGCGACAACTTCGCCGACGACGAGCTCCAGCTGTCGGGCCTGTCGACCACCGACACCTACGCCCAGACGTACACCAAGGCGAGCCGCGTCATCTCGGCGTTCCGCGCCAACCTCGGCGCCAACACCGTCCGGCTGCCGATCAACCCGTACACCGTCAACGGCTCCTACTGGAAGTCGTACAAAGGCGTCATCGACGCCGCGACGGCCCACGGCTTCAAGGTCATCGTGTCCTACTGGGAGGGCACCGGTGACCGCAGGGACGGCTACATCGACGACGAGGCCACCTTCTGGCCGATGTGGAACACCGTCGTGAAGGCCTACAAGAACAACTCCCGGGTCTACTTCGAGCCGATGAACGAGCCGCACGGCTACACCGACACCGAGTGGGCCGACATCGCCGCGAAGTGGCTGGACACCTACAAGTCCGTGCCGCGCAACCGCGTCTTCGTCAGCGGCGCCGGCTACAACGACCACGTCACCACGGTGTGCGCCGACCCGCGCCTGAAGGGCACCTACCTGTCCCTGCACCACTACGGCTTCTGGAAGTCGTACGCCACCTACGACGAGTGGGTGGCCGACCTGAAGGTCCGCATCGGCGACTGCGCGAACCGGACCGTGGCGGACGAGTTCGGAGCGCCGATGACGACCGGTCTGAACTACAACGTGAAGACCCCGGACGACAACTACATCAACTTCATCCAGGCCGTCACCGACACCTTCCGCGAGCTGAAGATGGGCTCGGTGTACTGGCCGGGCCTGCGCACCGACGACATCTACTCGGTGCAGAAGCTCGTCGGCCCGGCGTCCCGCCCGTGGCTGGAGACCACCAACCAGACCGGCGCCGACCGCCTCGCCTGGGCCTGGGGACGCGGCAAGCCCGTCCAGGGCTGACCCCTCCCGTCCCGGCCGCGGCGCCCCACGGTGCCGCGGCCGGCCGGTGTCACCGGCCACCGTTCACCGGCCGTTCTCGGGGAGACGCAGGTCACATCCAGACCTGTCACATTCCGGCGGGCCCGACGGTCATAGGGGTGTAGCCAACGACAACGGCCGAAGGAGCACACCATGGAAGCCCGACTCAACGTCTTCACCAGCCCGCTGGCCGGCAAGCTGCTGAAGCACTTCGCCTCCGCGGGCAAGGTGGTCACGGACTCGGGACTGCCGATGACCACCCAGGAACTGGTGAAGATCCGCGCGAGCCAGATCAACGGCTGCGGCTTCTGCCTCGACATGCACACCAAGGAGGCCGCCGCCGCGGGCGAGACCGCGCAGCGCCTCCACATGGTCGCCGCCTGGCGTGAGGCCAAGGTCTTCACCGAGGCCGAGCGGGCCGCACTCGAACTGGCGGAGCAGGGCACCCGCCTCGCGGACGGGACCGGCGTCCCGGACGAGGTCTGGGAGAACGCGGCCAAGCACTACGACGAGGAGCAGCTCCTCGCCCTGGTCTCCCTGATCGCCGTCATCAACGCCTTCAACCGGCTGAACGTCATGACCCAGCAGCCGGCCGGCGACTACGTGGTCGGTCAGTTCGGCTGATCCCGGCGGACCGGCCGGCCGGACCGGGGGCTGCAGACCCCGGACCCGACCTCGGTCACACGGCCGGAGTGCGTCGGCCTCTGCCGTGCGGGCCGGTCACACCTGCCGGTGTTCGATCCCCAGCAGACTCGCCGCGGCCTGGAAGTCGGCGCCGTGGTGACCCACCGCCAGCGACCAGTGGTGCCCGACCCCCGTCGCGCTCCACGCGTCCACCCACTCGCCGGGATCCCGGCCGAAGTCGACCCTGCTGGTGGTGTTGCCGATCTCCAGCAGCGGACCCGGCACGACGGTGCCCTCCGACGTGATGAACGACAGGCTGCCGTCGGCGTCCTGGCCCAGTCCCAGCAGGGTCACCGGGCCGTGGCGCACGTCGAACTCCACGCTGACCCCCCAGCCGCGCTTGCCGTGATAGACACCGAGACCGCGCAGCAGCGGATCGCGGGCGCTGAGCGCCAGATGCGCGGGACCGTCATGGCCCATCTCCACCACGCCGTCCTCGAAGTTCAGCGCCTGGATCTCCGTGAAGGAGCCCCCAGCACCGACACTCTGCGAGGCCAACTGGGCGAGACTGGTGCGCAGTTCGAACTCACCGGCCGCGGGCACCCCCCGGGCGGTCAGCAGCGAGGCACCCAGGATCATGCCGGCGCCGAGCCGCTCGTGCTGCTCGCCGTCGAGCCCGCGGTGGTAGTAGGCGAGGGTGTCGAGGCCGAAGTCCTCCACCAGCCGGTCGAGAGCCACCGACACGGTCGCGCCCCAGGCGAAGTCCTCGTCGACCACGCTCTCGTCGACGGTGAAGATCCGCCGGGCGAGCTCCACCCGCTCCCGGGTCTCCGCCGGTGTCACCTTCTCCACCCGGTGCCGCAGATCGTCGAACTCCAGCACCTCGACGTGCGAACCGAACGTCGCCGACAGCAGCGTCGGATCGGTCTGCACGTCGAGCATCCCGGGATACACGTGCCCCATGAGCCCGTGCCGGGCGTGCCGGAGCGCGGCCCGGACGTGCGCCGCGCGCACCCACCGCTCGATGCGCCGCCACGCCGACTCCTGCCGCAGCCATCCCGACACCGACCGGAAGGGGATGCCGGCCCGGCGGAACACGTTGCCGACCTCCGGCACCGAGCACTGCGAGCAGTACGCCAGCCAGTCGCCCGTGTCGAAGGAGCCGTGGTCCATCCGCTCGGACGGCTGGAGGTCGACGACCAGCACCGGGGTGTTCGTGCGCTGTGCGATCGGCAGCACCATCGACGAGGTCAGATAGGTCGTCAGGAACAGCACGATCAGATCGCAGTCCACCCGCCGCAGCCGCTCGGCGGCCGCCGCGCCCTCCTGGGCGTCGGAGACGAACCCGGCGTCGGTCACCTCCGCGTCCAAGTGCCCCAGCCGCTCGGCGACGTACGCCGCCGACTCCTTCAACTGCGGCAGCAGACCGGGGAACTGCGGCCAGTACGTGCCGAGGCCGCCGGAGACCAGCCCGATCCGCGGCCGGCGCCGGGCCACGGGCGGGAGCAACTCGCCCAGCACGGCCTCCTGTTCACGGGCGGACGTCGTGATGGTTTCGGTCGTCGCCATGGTCGGCGCTCCTTCGGGGGTCGGATCAGGTCTGCGCGACCTTGAGGTCCGCCGGAGCGGTGGCGGCCGGGGACGCGCGGGGGACGAGGACACGCACGATGTAGACGCCCGCGAGCGCCGACAGCGCCATGCAGCCGGTGATCACCCAGAGCAACAGGCTGGGGCTCCGGTCGAGGAGAGCGGGTGTGACGAACGCGACGCCCGCGAAGACCCCGCGCGAGACGGCGTAGGTGATCCCCTGCGTGGTGCCCCGGGTGTCCGCGGGCAGCGTCAGCTGCGACCACACCTTGTAGTTGGCCTCGCCCGCGAAGGGATAGCACAGCTGGTAGAGGACGTAGAAGACGAGGAAGCCCACGATGGAGCCCACGGTGAGCGAGGCGATGGCGAAGGCCGCGATCTGCAGGACCGTGGTGAGGTAGAACATCCGGTCGCGCCGCGGGCCGTCGGCGATCCGGACGAAGGCGAAGGTCAGCAGCAGGCCGATCGGGAGACAGGCGAGGTTGATGCCGGTCGCCACGCTCTGCGAGGCACCGCTGACGGTGACCAGCAGATACGTCGTGAACTGGCCCATGGTGTTGGCGCCCAGGCCCCAGGTGACGTAGAAGGCGAAGGTCGCGAGCATGGGCACCAGGGCCGCACGGGTCCAGACGTTCCTGAGCGCGACGCCCTGTTCGGCGGCAGGCTCCTGGACCGCCACCCGGTCCTGCTCCGGGTCGGGACCGGTGGCCAGCTCCAGCCGGGAGCGCAGCTGCCAGGTGACCAGAGCGGCGACCGCCAGATGCCCGGTGATGAGCCGGGCCCCGATCATGCCCGTGTCGGACAGGGCGAAGCCGACGAAGACCACCACGATGATGCCCATCATCCACATGACCTGCGTGAACGCGATGAGCCGTCCTCGGGCACGGTCGGGTGCCGCGTCCGAGACCACGGCCAGGGACGTCGGCAGGTCGGCGCCGGCCGCGAGACCGGCGAGCAGGACACCCACCAGAAGAGTGATGTCGTCGGGGGCGAGCGTGATGATGATCGCCCCGACGGCGTAACAGAGGATGTCGAGGTTGTAGAGACGACGGCGGCCGAACACGTCGGCGAGCCGTCCGCCGACCAGGGAGCCGACGGCGATGCAGATGGTGACGATCGCGCTGATCGCACCGGCCATCCAGACGCCCATGTCGTAGGCGTCGCGGTAGATGGCCAGGTTGACGCCGATGCTGACGATGAGGGCGGCATCGAGGTAGGACGCCATGCCGGAGAGGGTCGCGACCTTCCACAGGCGCTTCTCGACGGGCGGTTCCGGCTGGTTCGGGGCAGGCGAGGTTCGGGCCATGATGCGGCTCCGTCTGGGGAGAGGGGGTCCGAGCGGAGGGGGACGTCGCTGTTCTCGGCCGATGTCCAGCGACTATAGGAGGGTAAAAACGTTCCAACAAGACGTCATGCGGCCATCCGGGGAAACGGCCTGACGGCCCCGCAGCTCTGGTGGGTGCCCCGGGAGTGTCCTACGGTGAGGCAGACGTAAAACGTTTTTGATCCGTGAGAGCGTCCGGGCCGTACTCGGAAGGACCCATCCGTGATCTCTCCAGCTCTGCGACAGCTGTTCGACAACCCGCCCCGGGACTTCGGCCCCACCCCGCTGTGGTGGTGGTCCGGCGCGAAGGTCACCCGTGACCGTCTGGCCTGGCAGCTGCGCCGGTTCGCCGACGGCGGCGTCCACAACCTCGTGGTGATCAACCTGGCCCCGGCCGGCCCGACCTTCGGTGCCCGGACCGACGACCCGGTGTGGTTCGGCGAGGAGTGGTGGGCCCGCTTCCGGGACGCCTGCGAGATCGCCGGGGACCTCGGCACGCGCCTGTGGTTCTACGACCAGATCGGCTTCTCCGGCGCCAACGTCCAGGGCGGCATCACCCGCCGGCACCCCGAGGCGGCGGGCCGCGCCCTGCGCTCGCGCCCGGCACGGGTCACGGCCGGCACGGTCACCCTGCGGGGCACGGAGACACTGCTGGGCGCGTACGACCGCACCGGCGCCCGCCTGCCGGTCACCGGCCCGGCGCACATCGAGGCCCCCGACGGCACCGAGGTGCGCCTGGTCCTCGCCGTCCCCACGGCCTTCGACTATCTGAACCCGGAGGCCGTCGGTCTCCTGTTCGACGCCATCCATCACGAGTACGACCGCCGCGTACCGGAACACCTGGGCAACGTCATCGCCGGCAGCTTCCAGGACGAACTGCCCGCCACCAACTCCTGGACCGACCGCTTCCCCGAGGAGTTCCGGACCCGGCGCGGCTACGACCTCCTCGAACACCTCCCCGCCCTCTTCACCGGCGACGACTGCGAGCGCGCCCGGAAGATCCGCGCCGACTACTACGCCGTCCGCGCCGAACTCACCGAAGAGGCCCTCTTCCGCCCCCTCGCCGCCTGGCACGAGGAGCGCGGCCTGCTCCTGGGCTGCGACCAGAGCCACCCCGCCCGCTCCGGCTTCCCGACCCAGTCGACACAGCTCTACACGGACTACTTCCGCACGCACCGCTGGTACAGCGCCGCGGGCAGCGACCACCACGGCGACGCCAAGGTGCACTCCTCGATGGCGCACCTCTACGGTCACGAACGGGTCTGGATCGAGTCGTTCCACTCCTCCGGCTGGGGCGGCACCCTGGAGGAGACCTACGACTGGCTGCTGCCGTTCCTGCGCAGCGGAGCCAACCTCTACAACCCGCACGCCAGTTACTTCGGCACCGCGGGTGGCTGGTTCGAGTGGGCGCCGCCGTCCACCGACTGGCGCCAGCCCTACTGGCGGCAGTACCCCGCCTTCTCCCGGGCCGTCGCGCGCCTGTGCTCGATCCTGTCCTGGGGCACCTACAGCGCCGACGTGGCGGTCCTGTACCCCAGCGCCACCATGCAGGCACTGCTTCCCCTGGACGCTCCCGTCCAGCACTTCGGCGACGGCCGCCTCGGCGCGGCCCACGCGGACGTCGACCAGACCCAGCGCGACTACCTGGAACTGTGCGGCAGCAACAACTGGCTCAGGCCCGCGGTCGGCGCCCTCGACCGCCGACGGGTCTCCTTCGACGTCATCGACGACGCCTCGGTCCAGGGCGCCAAGGCCGGCGACGGGGCCCTGCGTGTCAGGGACCTCGCGTACACCGCGGTCCTGCTGCCCTCGGCGAGCGTCCTGGAGCACGAGACGGCCCGCCGGCTGACCGAACTGCTCGACGCCGGAGGACGGGTGGTGGTCGTCGGGCGTCCGCCGGCCCGGGCGGCCGGGCTCGCCGGTGACGACTCCGTCGTGGCCGCGCTGCTGGACCATCCCCGCCTGGAGCGGGCCGCCGACGCCGAGGCCGGTGCGGCGGCGGTGGCCGACGCCGCCGGGTACGCGACGGGGGAGGTGCCGCTGCTCGTCAGGCGAAACGGCGACGAGGCGGTCGCGCTGGTCACCGGCGCCTTCCCCGACGCGCGGACGCATCCGCCCGAGGGCCGCCACGAGATCGACCCCGCCCGTTACGCCCGTACCTCCTCCGTCACCGTGCGGGCCGCGGTCGCCGAGGCCGAGATCTGGGACCCGGCGACCGGCGCCCGCCGCCCGGCACGCGTCAGCGTCACCGACGGCGTCTCGACCATCGAGGTGCCGTTGGAGGGCGCCCCCGCCGCCCTCGTCGTATGGCGCGAGGGCCCGGCGGCGGACGCCGTCCCCCCGGCGCCCACGCGGTCGACGGAGACGGTCGACCTGTCGGCCGGCTGGGAGGGCCGGCTCGCCCCCACCCTGGACAACACCTGGGGCGACCTGGCCCTGCCCGCCGGATCATCCCTTACCGAACCGCAGATCTGGACCATGGGCTGGACGGAGACCGAAGAGTCCTGGGAGCCGGTCCGGGCCACCTACGGCAACCGCGTCCGCGTCCTGCCGCCGGTCCCGTCCGCTCAGGCGCCGGCGCCTCTGGACCCTGCGGCCGTCGCGCAAGTCCTGGCCGGGGAACGGGATCTGGCTCCCGCGGACTGGAGCGTCTCGCTGTACTCGACGAGCCGTGGCATCCCGGACCCGGACGGTGTGCTCGGCAACAAGGGCCTGGTGCCGGAGGAGTTCGTGCGGGTCCCGGTACCCGTGAGCGGAAGTCTCGCCCGGGTCAGGGCCGTCGTGGAGACCGACCACCGCGGGCCCGCCGACCTGCACGTCGGCGCGGCGGCGGTCAAACGCGTGTGGTGGAACGGCAGTCGCCTGGACACCGGCGGCGGCTATCTGGCGTCGGCCCCGGTGGAGGTCGAACGGGCCCGCAACGTGCTGGAGTACGAGCTGTCCGACGCACGGGACCGGCCGCAGATCATCTCCGGCGCCGCCGGGACCCCGTTGGGCAGCTACTTCTGCCTGTCCCGCCCGGACGGCTTCACCCGGCGACCGCTGTTCATGCGCCTGCCCGACGGCGTACGACCGGACGGCCGCGTGACCTATCGCGGCCGGATCGGCGCCCCGGACCCGGGAGCGACGGCGGTCCTCGTCGTGGGCGCCGCGGTCGGGGTGACCGTACGGCTCGACGGAGCCGTCGTCGCACGGCAGGAGAAGGCCGAGTACTACGAGTCGGACTGGGGCGCGGTGCCGATGTTCTTCCGGCACGAACTGGCCCTGGACGGCGGCGACCACGTCCTCGACCTGGTGGCCGACAGCGTCGACGCCCGGGACGGCGTCTACGTCGACCTCGTGGCGGGCACCACCGCCCTGGTCAGCGGGGCCGGTTGGGAGGCCCGGACCGGGGACTGGCACGGGTCGACCGTCGAACACGAGGGCCGCTGGGGGGAGTTGCAGCACTGCGCCGCAGCGGTACGTCCGCACCCGCTGCCCGAGGCCGAGTGGCTGGCCGGCGTCCCGATGCTCGGTTCCCCCGTCCTGCCCCTGCGGTCCACCGACGGTCTCCGGGAGGCCGGACAGCGCTTCCGGTTCACCGTGCCGGCGGGAACCGTCTCGCTCGACCTGCCGCTGGCGCTCCCGGCGCGGGTGAGGTTCGACGGCGGTCCCGAACGCCACCTGCAAGGAGCCGAATTGCAGCTGGACGAACCACTCGGCAAGGCGACCGAGTGTGAGGTCGTCACCGCTCCCACGGCCGTTCTGCGCGGCGGTTCCGCCTGGCGGGGACCGGTGCGGGTGCGCACGGTGCCGGCGCCGCTGCCGCTGGGGGAGTGGGGGGAGCTGGGACTCGCCGGCTGGAGCGGGGGTGTGACCTACGCGCGGACACTGGAGGTGCCGGCCGGGCCGGACCCGGTGCTGGATCTCGGGCGGGTGCGCGGCAGCGTCGAGGTGTGCGTCGACGGCGAACCGGTCGGCGAGGCGTTCTGCGCGCCGTACCGCTTCGAACTGCGCGGGAGCGCCGGGCGTACCGTCCGCCTCGAAGTGACCGTCCACAACACCCTGGCCCCGTACCTCGCCGAGGCAACACCGACGGCCTGGGCCTTCCCCTCCCAGCTCCCGTCGGGGCTGCTGGGGCCGGTGCGGCTAGAACGGCGTGTCTGAGGACGTCCGGGTGGAGTCCCGCAGGACCAGCCCCGGCGCGAACACCCTTGCCTCGTGGGCGTGTTCCGCGCGGGCCTCCACCTCGTCCAGAAGCATCTCGACGGCCGCCCGGCCGAGCTCCTCGACCGGCTGGCGGACCGTCGTCAGGGTCGTGCCCACGAAGCTCGCGATGTCCAGGTCGCCGTAGCCGACCACCTGTACGTCCTCCGGGACCTTCACACCGCGCTCGCCGAGCGCCCGGCACAGGCCCGCCGCGAGGAAGTCGTTGGTGCAGAACACCCCGTCGGGCAACTCGTCGAGACCGTGGGCGATCGCGCTGCCGTACGCCACCGTCATCTCCTCGGCGACGACCTGGCCGAGGCGGGCCTCCCGCCGGGTGCGCACGGCCTGGCGGGCGCCCTGGTAGCGGTCGGCGCACTGACGGATGGCGCGCTCGCCGTTCACCACCAGGATGTCGCGCGCCCCGCGGTCGAGGAGGTGCTGCACGGCGATGCGGCCGCCGGCGATGTCGTCCACGGAGACCGAACAGCCCTCCTGGGCGGGCATCGCGCGGTCCGCCAGCACCAGCGGGATACCGCGCTCGCGCAGTCGTGACAGCCGGGTCGGGTCCGCGCCGAGCGGGACCACCACCGCGCCGACCGCGCGCTGTTCGATGAGCATGGTGAAGTAGCCCTGCTCCCGCTCCGGCGCGTCCCCGCTGTCGCACAGGACGAGGGAGTAGCCGTGCTCGTACGCCGCGTCAGCCGCACCGCGCGCGATGCGTGAGTAGAACGAGTTGGCCACGTCCGGCAGCACCAGGCCGATCGACGACGAGTGCCCGGTGCGCAGACCGGCGGCTCCCGGATGGGGGACGTAGTCGAGTGCGGCGACCGCGTCACGGACCCGCGCGGCGGTGCGCGCGTTGACCCGCTCGGGCCGGTTCAGGACGTTGGACACCGTGGAGACCGAGACCCCGGCGGCGGCCGCGACGTCCTGGATACGGGCGGGGCGAACCGGAATGATGTCCACCCCCTCGCTGTCGCAGCCGTTCGACCAGGAAGGACGCCGTCCTCGGACGCTCCTCCAGATGGGCGACGCAAGTCTACCCCGGCCACGGGTAAAACGTTTTCGGCGCCGGACATCGCGGAGTGCTGAGGGTGGTTCCTGGGCGCCGATGCGGTCTTCGGCCGGGCCGCATCGAAAAACCGGCGAACCTGCACACCGTTCACCGCTCGGCCACGCGGAAACTGAACCGTAGTCATGGTCGCGCCGACGCACGGCATTTTGGTGGCGGAGTGTCCGTCTTGGGAACCTCACGGCGATGAAGGCGCGGGAACCGCTTCAGCAAATCCTGTGAAGAAACAGGTGGATCGGGTGACCGTCCTGCGATGCCGGTGAAGCCGGGAACGGCCACCGGCCGTGGGGCACGTCCGGCTGACTGGCCGTGTCCATGCCCGGCGTGGTTCCATCCGGTGTCCCCCCTCCTTGAGGATTGCTCATGCGAAAGGAACCGCGCGCCATGAACGTCACCCCCCACATCGAGGCCGTCCAGCTCGACGACGCCGACCTGGACAACGTCTCCGGTGGCGTCGCCGCCGCGACCGCTGCCGGTCTCCACCTCCAGGTGGCGCACCTCGAGGTCTGCGCCGACGCTGGTGCCTTCGTCGCCGCCGAGGGTGTCGCGCTCGGCGTCGACGCGCACGTCGGCGTGAACTGACCGCACACCGCAACGGGCCCCGGATCACGCGATCCGGGGCCCGTCGTGCTTTTCGGGACACCCTGCGCACGGTGACGCCGACGGGGTACGCGATGCCATGCTGGCTGCCTCGGAGCGTTTCAGGAGGCCCTCATGCACGAGCAGCCGTCCCTTCTCGCCGCGCTGGTGTCCGCCCTGCGGACCGGTTCGATCGAAGTCGTCGATCTCACCTCGCCTCTGTCCTCGTCCACCCCCGTGATCCAACTGCCGCCCCAGTTCGGTCAGACGGCGGTCTTCGAGCTGGAGGAGATCAGCCGGTACGACGACCGCGGACCGGCCTGGTACTGGAACAACTTCCGCAGCGGAGAGCACACGGGCACCCACTTCGACGCCCCCAACCACTGGGTGACCGGGAAGGACCTCGCCGACGTGGCGTCCGTCCCGGCGCGGCGGCTGATCGCCCCCGCCGCCGTACTGGACTTCACCGCCGAGGCGGCCGAGGACCCCGACTTCCTCGTGGAGGTGGACCACATCAAGACCTGGGAGGAGCACAACGGACCCCTGCCGGAAGGGGGTTGGCTCTTCCTGCGCACCGGCTGGGACGCCCGCTCGCACTCCCAGGAGACCTTCCTGAACGCCGACGGGAACGGCCCCCACACGCCCGGGCTGTCCCCCGAGTGCGCGCGCTGGGTGGCCGAGGAGTCGCCCGTGACGGGCCTCGGTGTGGAGACGGTCGGCACGGACGCCGGGCGCGCGCACTCCTTCGACCCCGCCTTCCCGTGCCACTCCCATCTGATGGGCAGCGACAAGTACGGCCTGACCCAGTTGCAGAACCTCGCCGCGCTGCCCGCCACCGGCAGCGTCGTCGTCGCGGGACCGCTGCCCATCGTCGGGGGCTCCGGCTCGCCCGCGCGCGTGCTGGCCCTGGTGGAGCGGTCATGAAGGTCGCCGAGGCGGTCGGACGGGCCCTGCACACGGCCGGGATCGAGCAGGTCTTCGGGGTCGTCGGATCCGGGAACTTCCATCTGACCAACGCCCTGATCGCGGCAGGCGCCCGCTTCGTCGCGGCACGCCACGAGGGCGGTGCGGCGACGATGGCCGACGCGTACGCGCGCGTGAGCGGCACGGTGCCCGCCGTCAGCCTCCACCAGGGGCCCGGACTGACCAACGCGATGACGGGGATCGCCGAGGCGGCCAAGAGCCGCACACCACTCGTGGTGCTGGCGGCCGAGGTCACCCGGCCGACCTCGAACTTCTACGTCGACCAGGACGCACTGGCGGCGGCGGTGGGCGCGGTGCCGCTGCGGATCTCCTCGGCCGGGGGCGCCGTGGAGCAGGCGTGCGCGGCAGTGCGGCGCGCTCTGCACGAGCGGTGCACGGTGCTTCTCAACCTGCCTCTGGAAGTACAGGCGTCGGAGGTCCCCGACGGAGCCCTCGCCCAGGCGTCACCCGTGCCGCCGCGACCGGCGGTCGAACCGGCCGCATTCGAGGTGGCGGCCCTGACACGGGTGGTGGAACGGGCCCGGCGCCCGGTCTTCGTGGCCGGCCGCGGCGCGCGCTCACCCGCCGCCCGGGACGCCCTGGAAGCCCTCGCCGGGCGCTGCGGCGCACTGCTGGCGACCTCGGCCGTCGCGCGCGGCCTGTTCCACGGCAACCCCTGGTCGCTCGACGTGTCCGGAGGCTTCGCCGCCCCGCTCGCGGCCGAACTCATCGGCGGTGCCGACCTGATCGTCGGCTGGGGCTGCGCCCTGAACATGTGGACCATGCGTCACGGCGCCCTGATCGGCGCCGGCACGACCGTGGTGCAGGTCGACGACGACCCCTCGGCCCTCGGCGCGCACCGGGAGTTGCATCTGGGGGTCACCGGAGACGTCGCACTCACCGCGCGACACGTCCTGGCGGCCGTCGGCGGCGAACGGCAGGGCCTGCGGACCCCCGACATCCGCGAGGCCCTCGCCACCCGGCTGCGCTGGCGTGACCTGCCGTACGAGGACACGGGCACCCGCGACCGGATCGACCCCCGTACCCTCACCGTCGCGCTGGACGACATCCTGCCCGCGGACCGGGTCGTCGGCGTGGACTCCGGGAACTTCATGGGCCACCCGAGCGTGTTCCTGTCTGTGCCCGACCAGGACGGCTTCTGCTTCACCCAGGCCTACCAGTCGATCGGCCTCGGCCTCGCCACCGCGATCGGCGCGGCCCTGGCCCGTCCGGACCGGCTGCCGGTGGCCGCGCTCGGCGACGGGGGCGCGCTGATGGGCGCCGCCGACCTGGACACCGTACGGCGGCTCGGGCTGCCCATGGTCGTCGTGGTGTACAACGACGACGGCTACGGCGCGGAGGTGCACCACTTCGGCCCCGGCGGACACCCGCTCGACACGGTCGTGTTCCCGCCGACCGACATCGCGGCCGTGGCCCGCGGCTACGGCTTCGAGGCGGTGACCGTGCGCACGCGGGCGGATCTCAAGGCTGTCGAGGACTGGGTCGCCGGTCCGCGCTCCGCCCCGCTGCTGATCGACGCCCAGGTGGTGCGGGACCGTGGCGCGTGGTGGCTGGAGGAGGCGTTCCGGGGCCACTAGGGTCGTCACGGGAGTTACGTCGTCCGCCCGGTGGCGGGAGGAAAAGCAGAAGCGGGGCGCCCCTGGGGTGTGCCAGCCTGGCCGGCCGGACCACCCAGGGGAGCACCGATGACCGCAGGACCTCGCCTCACCCCGCTGCTCGACCAGTTCGACTGGTCCTGCGAGCGACTGGCCGGCCGGCTCGCCGGACCGGTCATGGACAGCGGCGACGGCTCACGGACCCCGGTCGGGGCGCTGACCGACGAGGAGTACCTCTGGGAGCCGGTGCCGGGCTGCTGGTCGGTCCGGCGGCGCACCGACGGACCCGGGGCGCGGGCGGCCTTCCTGAGCGGGACCGGCGACTGGGGGCGGGACGCCGCACCCCACCCGCATCCCGTTCCGCCGCCGTTCACGACCCTCGCGTGGCGCCTGAGCCATCTCAGCGAGATGCTCCTCCTGCGGGCCGACCACACGACCGGCACCCACAGCCTCACCCGCGACGACTACCGCGTCAGCGGCACCGCCGCGGACGCGATCGCCGCCTTCGACGCGGCGGCCGACGCCTGGCGCACGACGCTGCGCGCCACCGACGACAGCGATCTCGACACCGTGGGCCGCTGCACCTACCCGCACGGGAGCGACCCCGAGGAGCCCTTCCTGGACATCGTGTGGTGGGTCAACCAGGAAGTCCTGCACCACGGCGCCGAGATCGCCCTGCTGCGCGACCTGTACCGGGAACGCCGGCACTGATCTTCCGGCGGGATCAGACCGCGGGCGCAGGATAGGTCGGGTACTCCACCCCGGTCACGTGCTGCACGACCCGGACCACCTGGCAGGAGTAGCCGAACTCGTTGTCGTACCAGAGGTAGAGGATGGCGTTGTCCCCGTCGACCTTGGTGGCGCCGGCGTCGACGATCGAGGAGTGGCGCGAGCCGATGAAGTCGCTGGAGACCGCGTCGGGGGCCGTGGTGAAGTCGATCTGGCGCTTGAGCGGGGAGGTGAGCGAGACGTCCCGCAGGTGGTCGAGGACCTCCTCGCGGGTGGTCTCACGGCCGAGGCGCAGGCTGAGGATCGCGATGGAGACGTCCGGCACCGGCACCCGGATCGAGCTGCCGGTGATCGGTGCCTTGAGCTCGGGCAGCGCCTTGGCCACGGCGGAGGCGGCGCCCGTCTCCGTGATCACCATGTTCAGCGGCGCGGAGCGGCCCCGGCGGTCGGCCTTGTGGTAGTTGTCCAGCAGGTTCTGGTCGTTGGTGAACGAGTGGACCGTCTCCACGTGGCCGCGCAGCACGCCGTACTCGTCGGCCATCGCCTTCAGCGGCGGCACGATCGCGTTGGTGGTGCAGGACGCGCAGGACAGGATCTGTTCGTCCGGCTTGATCGTGTCGTGGTTGACGCCGTGCACGATGTTCGGGACGTCGCCCTTGCCCGGCGCGGTCAGCACGACCTTGTCGATGCCGGGGCGCAGGTGCTGGGAGAGGCCCTCACGGTCACGCCACTTGCCGGTGTTGTCGATGAGGATGGCGTTCTTGATGCCGTACGCCGTGTAGTCGACCTCGGAAGGGTCGTTCGCGTAGATCACCTTGACGGTGTTGCCGTTGGCGATGATCGCGCTCTCGGCCTCGTCGACGGTGATCGTGCCCTGGAACTGGCCGTGGATGGAGTCCCGGCGCAGCAGCGAGGCCCGCTTCACGAGGTCCTCGGAGGCCCGTCCGCCGCCGCCGCGGACCACGATCGCGCGCAGCCGCAGACCGTTTCCGGAACCGGCCTTCTCGATCAGCAGCCGGGCCACCAGGCGCCCGATGCGGCCGAAGCCGTAGAGGACGACGTCCCGCGGCTCACGGCGGTCGATCTTGTTGCCGCCCGTCGCTCCGGCCACGGCCTCGGCGGTGAACTCGGCCACCGACAGGCCGCGGTCGTCGGCCTGGTAGATCTCGGCCAGCCGGCCGATGTCGATCTGCGAGGGACCGAGGTCCAGCGCGGTGAGGGCCTGGACGAAGGGCAGCGTGTCGGTGACGGAGAGCTCCTCACCGGCGATCTGCCGGGCGAACCGATGGGTCTTGAGGATGCTGACCACCGACTTGTTCACCAGGGAACGGCTGTGCAGCAGAACCGTTACATCACGCTCCCGGTGCAGCCTCCCGATCATCGGGATCATCGATTCCGCGATCTCCTCGCGGTTCTTCCAGTCGGTGAACGAGTCGTCCTTGACAGTCACAGAATTCTCTTTCGAGCTAGGCAGCGCTCATATGCTAACCCCCTGATGTTTTGATCGATCGTCGGGGTGGCGGAGCTCACTGACCCAGGAGCCGGGGCGGTGTGGTGTCCGGAACCGGCCGCAGCAGCGCGGGGTGCGCGTCGGCCACCCGCTCCCTGGTGAACGCGGTCATGATCCGGCGGGCCAGCAGGGGATCGGCCGGGAGCGTGTGCGCGGCGAACCAGCGGGCGGGCGCCGGGTCGGGACAGGGCTCGACGAACTCAGCGCCCGCGTAGTCGTCCAGCGGCGGGTCGTAGATGTAGCCGCAGACCACGTCGTGCCGCACCAGCCGCTGCACGAGCGCGTCGCGGTCGTGCACCAGAAGCGGCACCCGGAACAGGGGGAGGGGGCCGTCGTGCGCCGTGCGGTCGCGCAGCGCCGGCGAGGCCCACGGCGTGCCCGCCAGCAGGGCGACCCCGGCCCTGCGCCGGGCCAGGTTCTCGTCGAGCCGGGCCATCCGCAAGCCCAACTGGCCGCGCACCAGCGTGCCGTGCCGGGAGCGGTAGCCGTGCAGGTCGACGCGGACCCACCGCTCGTAGGCGGTCAGGCTCGGGGCCTCGCGGGCGGATGCGGCGAGCCGCGGCGCGTGCAGGGCCATCCGGAACGCGTCGCGCTCCATCAGCCCGAGGCGCTCCATGGTCCGCCACACCGGGCGCACCAGATGGAGCGACCGGACGGCGGACCGGGCCAGCGGACGCAGGGTCGTGGCGAGGTCCTCGCGCAGTCGGCCGGGGATCAGGAGATCGTCCCGCAGCAGCTCCAACTCCCGGCGCGTGCGCACGTCCTCGACGGCGAGGAAGCCGCCCGCCATGCCCGCCACGTGCTTGGACAGGCTGAACGCCGCCGCCTTGCCGAAGGTGCCGACCGGCTGCCCGTCCACATGGCTGCCGATCGCGTGCGCCGCGTCCTCGAACAACGGGATCCCCAACTGCGCGCAGCGGCGCCGCAGTTCGAGGACCCGGTCGGGTACGCCGTACAGGTTGGTGGTGAGGACCGCGTCCACGTCGCGCCAGGTCGACTCCGGCACGGCGGCCGGGTCGATGTTGCCGTCCCAGACGGACACGGGCGCCAGTACGGGGCGCAGCCCGGCCGCGAGGACCACGAACAGGATCACGTCGTCGTTCACCGGCGACATCAGCACCTTCGCGCCCGGCCGGCACCAGCGTCGCAGCGCCAGGTACAGGGCCAGCCGGGCCGAGGGCGTGTAGACGCACGGGCGTCCCAGTCGCCGGGTCATCGTCGCGGCCAGCCGCGAGCCGTACGGCATCGGCACCCCTTGTGTCGACGGGCCGGGGAACGGCCGTGGAAGAGGACGTGAGCAGGCCCCCTGCGGGGCCGGGGGCGGGCGGGCGCGCGTCAGCTCGCCAGCGGTCCCGCGCCGGCGGAGTCCGAACGCTGCCCCGAGGTGCGCAAGGTGCCCACGGTCTTCAGGAGACGGTCGGCGGGCTCGCGCAGGGCGGGGTGGGCGTTGACCGTGTTGCGCAGCCCCCGCACCGGCCGGCGCCACAGACGGTGGGCGGTCGCGACCGGATGGGGACGGGTGGCGAACCCTTCCGCCACGCGCAGCTCACGGGTCTTGAGCCAGTCCTTCCACTCCTTGTCGCCGCGCCCCATGTCCATCAGCCTCGCCCCGCGCCGGCCCGCGGCCTCGGCCATCCGCAGATGCATGATCAAGCCGGGGGAGTAGTAGCGCAGTTCGGGGTCGTACGCGGTGAACCAGGGGGCGAACACCGTGCGCGAGATCGGCCCGAAGTGGGCGGCCACCGGGCGGTCACCGGCGTAGACGACCGAGAGGACCCCGGTGAAGTGCTCCTCGCGGACCTGGAAGAGGTCCGACACGAGGTTCACGATCCACGGTCGCGCGAACCGGTCCATCCGGCCGGTCCTGCGGTACTGGGCCGACTTCCACCGCATCAGCGTGCGCAGCGCCCGGGGATCGCGCTCGTCGAACACGAACCGCACCTCGCCCAGGTCACGCGTGAGCCGGCGCTCCTTCTTGAGGGTCGTCCTGGCGAGCCCCGGGTACGCTCCCCGCAGCCACTCCGGGTAACTGTCGCTGCCGACCTTCAGATCGATCACCGGGGAGGCGAACGTCCCCGTGACGTAGGGGGCGAAGGGCTTCTGTTCCTCGACGAGGTGGTCGAACTCGAACACCGAGAGCCGGCACGCCTTCAGCAGCGCCCGGGTGTCCCAGGTGACCCCGGGTCGGTGCACGAGGCCCTGGCAGTCCGACAGTCCGAGCCCGATGGCCCGGCCGACGCCGAGGGAGCCGCGTTCGTACGGGAGGAAGCCCACGGCCTCGCCGCGCTGGTGCAGGACCGCCACCCGGGCGCCGCCGCGGTGCCTGGCGACGCCGGCCGCGAACTCCGGTGCCAGGAACGGGTTGGCGTAGTCGGGCGACTCGTCCATCGCCCGGTGCCAGGCCTCGCGGAGCGAGCTGTCGAGTTCTCCGGGTCTGTGGATCGTTATGTCCGTGTCACTGCTCATGGATCGCATGGGCGATCGTTCCCCCCAATTCCCCCCACGACGCGGCGTCCGCGTCCCGCCGATCGAAATGCCGGCAAGGATCAAACGTCGCCAAACAGTACGCATGCTGTCAAGGGTGCCTGCCGTAACGGAAGAGCGCGGATCGGACGCCGCCGGTTCCCACCCTCCGCTCACGGCAGCGGCCGTCGCTTCTCGGCCGCGCCCCGGCGTCCGTCCGGGCCCTGGAGCCCGGCTTGCGGTCGATCGCCGCTGAGTCGTCGATTGCCGCCTGCGGTGTGGGCGAGGGCTGCCACTTTCGGCCGTGCCACGGCGTCCGCGCGGGTCTTGATGCCGGGCTTGCGGTCGGTCTGCCGTTGAGTCGTCGATTGCCGCCCGTGGTGTCGGAGGCGGCGGTTGCTTTTGGCCGGGCCATGCCGTCCATGCGGGTCTTCATGCGCCGGCTTGTCGTCGGTGTGCCGCGCCGTCGTCGATTCCCGGCGCCGGTCACGGCAGCAGCCGACGTTCCTTGGCCGCGGCCACCGCGCCGGCTCGGGTCTGGACGCCCAACTTGGCGTAGATGCGGCCCAGGTGGGTCTTGACCGTCGCCTCGCTGATGAACAGGGCGCGGGCGATCTCCCGGTTGCCGAGGCCGCGGGCGAGTTGCGCGAGGATGTCGTGCTCGCGGGCGGACAGGGCGGGGCGGGGGCTGCGCAGCCGGGTCAGCAGACGGTCGGCCACCGGCGCGGACAGCGTGCTGCGGCCCGAGGCCGCGTCACGGATGGCCGAGAACAGCTCCTCCGGCTGTTCCGCCTTGAGGAGGTAACCGGTGGCGCCCGCCTCGACGGCACGGGTGATGTCGGCGTCGGTGTCGAACATGGTGAGCACCAGCACCCGGGGACCCCGCTCGCCCCGGGCGGTGAGTTGCCGGGTGGCGGTCACCCCGTCCATGCCGGCGTCGAGCTGAAGATCCATCAGGACGACGTCCGGGTGCAGGTGGGCCGCCATGGCGAGGGCCTCCTCCCCGGTCGCCGCCTCCCCGACCACGTCGATGCCGTCCGCGCTGGAGAGCAGGGCGCGCAGCCCCGCGCGCACCACGGCGTGGTCGTCGCAGAGCAGCAGCCGGACGGGGGCGGCGGGGGGCGAGGTACTCACAGGGCGGGCTCCTTGACGACGAGCGGAACGGCGGCCGACACCACGGTGCCCTCTCCCGGCGTGGACTCCACGGTGAGCGTGCCGCCGGCCTGACGGGCCCGGATCCGCATGGCGGGAAGCCCGTGCCCGCGCGTCGACGAGCGGGACTCCGACAGTTCACGCTGCTCGAACCCCCGCCCGTTGTCCGCGACGTCCAGCGACACCTGGTCGTCCAGCCACGTCAGCGTGAGCGCGGCCCGGGTCGCCGCCGCGTGCTCCCGTACGTTGGCCAGCGCGCCCTGGGCGATGCGCAGCAACGCCGCCGCGACCCGCTCGGGAAGCGGGCCCTGCTCACCGTCGAGCCGGAACTCCACCGTCAGCCCCGGACCGCTCTTGCGCCGGGCGAGCTCGTCGAGGGCCTGCGTGAGGGAACGCTCCGCGAGGTCGGCCGGCGCCAGGTCGTGCACGAAGCGGCGGGCCTCGGAGAGGCTGCGCGAGGTGATCTCCGCGGCCGCCCGCACGTGCTCGAGCGCCGCGTCCCGATCGGCCCCCCACACCCGCTCGGCCGCCTGGAGCAGCATCCGCTGGCTGGACAGCTCCTGCGCCAGCGTGTCGTGGATCTCCGCGGACAGCCGCTGCCGCTCGGCCAGGACACCGGCCCGCCGCTCGGTGGCGGCGAGTTCGTGCCGGGTGCGGACCAAGTCCTCGATCAGCCCCCGCTGCCGGGTGCCCTGCCGTTGCAGATGCACCAGTACGGCGGTGGCGACCGCGGCGACGGCCGGCGGGGCCAGGACCATGTTGGGGTTGAGCGGCCCGTCGGCCACCCGTATCTCCGAGAGCACGACCAGCGCGGTGAGCACCGCCGCCGCCGGCACCGCGATCCTCGGCGGCAGCGCGTGCAGTCCGGCGAACAGCAGGGGCATCACGCACCAGGTGGCGCTCGGCGCGAGCACGAGCAGCACGCCCCAGACGGCGGTGACCGAGGCCAGCCACCCCAGATGACGCCGGGTGGGCGGCAGTCCAGGCCGGGGCGGCGGGGCGAGCAGAAGTCCGAGGACGTACAGCA
Organism: Streptomyces sp. SAI-135; assembly: GCF_029893805.1. Lineage (NCBI taxonomy): Bacteria > Bacillati > Actinomycetota > Actinomycetes > Kitasatosporales > Streptomycetaceae > Streptomyces > Streptomyces sp. SAI-135. The sequence goes on along the minus strand of NZ_JARXYP010000002.1, from coordinate 1,242,959 downwards.
GGAGGAAGAAGGCGAACAGCGTCACCACCCAGCCGGTGCGCGCCCCGCCCTGGTCGCGGCTCAGGAAGCGGGCGAACGACGAGCCCAGCAGCACGAGGAACGCGCCGTGCACGATCGCGCCCAGCCAGCGCTCGTCCGGATCGGTGTGGTTCATGCTCCGTGTCTAACGTGCCGGACACGGGACCGCATCAACCGATCGGCTGACATGGCGGTCGCCCGAGCCTCCCCGGCGGGCGAGCCGGTCGACCGAGCCGGACCCCCGGCCGCCGCACCGAGGCTTGGCGGAAGAGCGAAGACCCGCGAAAGGCTCCCGATGCCCGCCAAGAACCTCACCGCCAACCGTGCCGCCCTCGGCCACCGTGTCGGCTACGCCCTGCGCCACCCCGACCGCGTGCCCCGCCACCTGGCCCGGGCCGCCCGCGACCTGTGGCTGCGCCGCCGGTACCCGGACCACATCTCCTACTACCGTGCCGTGATGCGCTCCGACACCCGGACCAGCCCGGATCTGGCCGTCGGCAGCCGCAACCGGGAGCGCTGGCTGGCGCTCGGCGCCCTGCAGTTCGACTACCTGCTCGGCCACGGTCTGCGCCCCGAGCACCGCATGCTGGAGATCGGCTGCGGCAACCTGCGCGGGGGCTGGCGCTTCATCCGTCATCTGGAGCCGGGTCACTACCACGGCATCGACATCTCGCCCGACATCCTCCTCGCCGCCCAGGACACGATCGTCGAGATGTCCCTCCAGAAGCGGCTGCCGCACCTGACCCCGGTCCGCGACCTGACCCTGCGCTTCCTGCCGGACGCCCACTTCGACGTCGTCCACGCGCACAGCGTCTTCTCGCACTCGCCACTGCCGGTGATCGAGGAGTGCCTGGCCCACGTCGGCCGGGTCCTCGCTCCGGGCGGCTGGTTCGACTTCACCTTCGACCGCACCGAGGGCGAGGAGCACCATGTGCTCCGGGAGGACTTCTACTACCGCGTCGAGACGCTCGTGACCCTCGCCGAGCAGCACGGGCTGCGCGCCCGGTTCATGGCGGACTGGGAGGAACTCCCGCACGGCCAGTCCAAGATCCGCGTGACGCACGGGGGTGAAAGGTGAGGCCGGTGAAAATTGCCTGTCGCCGCGGCCCGTGAGGGCACAGACTCGTGGCATGGCTGACATGGGGGAGTTCCGGGACGCGGTCACGGCGTGGGCGGCCGGCGGCACCGGCGAGAGGGCACGCGAACTGGCCGCGAAGCTGTCCGTGCGGACCGTCGTCCTGCTCGAAGGGCCGAGCGACGTGGCGGCGGTCGACGCGCTGGCCGCGAGCCGGGGCCGCGACCTGGCCGCCGAGGGGCTCTGCGTCCTGGCGATGGGCGGGGCGATGAGCGTGGGCCGCTTCGCGAGCCTGCTGGGCCCCTCGGGCCTGGGCCTGCGTCTGACCGGACTGTGCGACGAGCGGGAACGGCCCTTCTACGCACGGGGCTGGGAACGGGCGGGTGCGGCGCCGGACGGGTACTTCGTCTGCGCGGCGGACCTGGAGGACGAGCTCATCCGCGCCCTGGGGGCGCCCCGGGTGCGGGAACTCGTGCGCGAGGAGGGCGAGCTGCGGCAGTTGCAGACCTTCCTGTCCCAGCCCGCCCAGCGCGACCGCACCGCTGAGCAGCAGTTGCGCCGCTTCTTCGGCACGAAGTCGGGTCGCAAGATCCACTACGGGCGCGTCCTGGTCGAGGCACTGGACCCCGACCGGGTGCCCGGCCCGCTGGAGGACTTGTTCGCAGCCCTCTGACCGGGGGCGACGCGTGGGTCGGGCAGGTGAACCGACGGTGTGCGTGCCGTGTTCACCGATATCACTGCCCGGGGTCTTGTTAGGACAATCGCGGGGGATCTAGGGTCGACCCCGGGGAGCAAGCGCTTTCCCCGCATGTCAGCGTCCCCTTGCCGGACGTCCGAGGAGGACCGTATGCCCCGTCCAGCCCGCCGCCGCGTCGCCGTGGTCGGCACCGGCGCCATCGTCAGCGGCAGCCATCTGTCCGCGCTCAGGGCCCACGCCGAGCGCACGGAACTGGTCGCCGCCGTCGACGTGGACCAGGGCAGACTCGACGCCTTCCGCGAGCTCGCGGGCGACGAGGTCGCCGGGTACACCTCGGTCGGGACGATGCTGGACGCCGCACGGCCCGATCTGGTCCTCATCGGCACCCCGCCCTCGCTGCACCGGGAGCAGACGGTGGCCGCCCTCAAGGCGGGCGCCTGGGTGCTGTGCGAGAAACCGCTGACCCTGTCGCTCGCCGAGTACGACGAGATCGCCGCGGCCGAGGAGGCGTCCGGCGCCTACGCCGCCGTGGTCTTCCAGCACCGCTACGGCTCCGGAGCCGTCCACGCGCGCCAGCTCATCACCAGCGGCGAGCTGGGCGCCCCCCGGGTCGCGCACTGCCAGACCACCTGGCACCGGGACGCCGCCTACTACGCCGTTCCGTGGCGCGGCACCTGGGCGAGCGAGGGCGGCGGCCCGACCATGGGCCACGGCATCCACCAGTACGACCTCCTGCTGCACCTGCTCGGCCCCTGGGCCGAGATCCGCGCCATGGCCGCCCGGCTGGTCCACGACACCGAGAGCGAGGACGTCTCCACGGCCCTGGTCCGGTTCGAGAACGGCGCGCTCGCGACCGTCGTCAACAGCGTGCTGTCGCCCGACGAGGTGAGCCGCATCCGCATCGACTGCGCCGACGCGACCGTCGAACTCACTCATCTGTACGGGCACCGCAACGAGGACTGGACGTACACCCCCGCCCCCCACGTGGCCGCCGACCGCGTAGACGCCTGGCGCACGCCCGCCGCCGACGTGCCCAGCTCGCACACGGCCCAGCTCGGCGCGCTCCTCGATGCGTACGACAACGGTGTCAGGCCCCCCGGCAGCGGCGCCGACGCGCGGGCCACCCTCGAGTTCGCCGCCGCGCTCTACAAGTCCGCCTTCACGGGGCAGCCCGTCACCGCGGGCGAGATCGCGCCGGGCGACCCCTTCTACCAGGCCATGCACGGCGACCACCCCCACTGGGCCCCCAAGGAGCGCGCATGAGCATCCGCGTCAGCCACGTCCACGGCGAGCACATCGCCGTCGAGGCGGCGAACGGCACGGAGATCCTCCGCTACGTCTACCGCCCCGACCCCGAGGCCTTCGAGGCCCAGAAGCCCTACGCCCACCCGGTGCGCACCCTCGGCGGCCGCACGGTGACCGGCTACCGGCCCAACGACCACCGCTGGCACAAGGGCCTGCAGATGACGGCCAGCCATCTGTCGGGGCAGAACTTCTGGGGCGGCAACTGCTATGTCCACGGCCAGGGTTACCTCCCCCTGCCGGACCGGGTCGGTTCGATGCGGCACGACGGCTTCCCCGCGTTCACGGTCTCCGAGGGCCGGCTGGACGTCACCGAGGCGCTGACCTGGGTGGAGAACGGCGGCGAGGAGTGGGCGCGCGAGGAGCGCGGCCTGGCCGTCCACTCGGTCGACGAGACGGCCGGCTCCTGGGCGCTCGACTGGTCGATCCGGCTCACCAACCTGCGTGCCGAACCGCTCGCCTTCGGTTCCCCCACCACCGCGGGCCGTGACATGGCCGGGTACACCGGACTCCAGTGGCGCGGCCCCCGCGACTTCACCGGCGGCGCGGTCTTCGCCCCGGACACCGACGGCGACGCGGACAAGCTGATGGGCAGCCAGAGCCCCTGGCTCGCCTTCACCAGCGAGCACGACGACGTGGACGCCCACTCCACGCTCGTCTTCGCGCACGCCCCCGAGAACCTCGATCCGGGGACCGCGATCCACGAGTCGCACTGGTTCGTGCGCTCCCGGCCCTTCCCGACGGTGGCGTTCTCGTGGGCGTTCTTCGAGGAGTTCGAGCTGCCGCCGGGGGAGTCCTTCGCGTACCGGTACCGGCTGCTCGTCGCCGACGGCGCCTGGGACGAGGAACGCGTCGCCGCGCGCCTGGAAGGCCTGCCCTGGTGAAGCCCGGCCTCCCCCACCCGCTGCCGGGTGCCGTGGGCCTGTCCCACCTGAGCGCCTACGACTGGGAGGCCGCCGACGGCGTCTGCGGCGGCAGCCCGCACCTGCACCTGGTGTGCACCGAGGCGTACGTCGTCACCGGCGGCCGGGGCGCCGTGCAGACGCTGAGCCCCGACGGCTACCGCGAGATCCCTCTGGAGCCCGGCGCGATCGCCTGGTTCACACCGGGAACCGTGCACCGCATGGTCCAGGGCGGCGATCTGCGCATCACCGTGCTGATGCAGAACAGCGGTCTGCCCGAGGCCGGGGACGCGGTCTTCACCTTCCCGCCCGAGGTGCTCGCCGACCCCGCACGGTACGCCGCCGCGGCCCGGCTCCCGCCGGGAACCGGGCCGGAGACGGCGGCCGCCGCCCGGCGCCGCAGGGACCTCGCCGTCGAGGGCTACCTCGTGCTGCGCGAGGCCCTGGCCGACGGCGACAACGGCCCGTACCTGGAGTTCCAGCGGGCCGCCGCCGGGCTGGTGCGGGACAAGGTGCCCCACTGGCGCGAGCTGTGGCGGGCCGGCGCCCTGGCCACCGCCGAGCGCACCGGCGCCCAGCTCGACGCGCTGGCGTCCGGAGAGCCGTCGTATCTCGGTGCCGCCACCGCCCACGAGGCCGTGCCGACACGGCTCGGCGGCTTCGGGATGTGCGGCAGACGCGACGAGTACGACCTGCCGGGCACGACACTGCCGTACGGCGGCCGGTGACACCGGTACGCACCTCGGAGATCGAGTCACGGCACGAGCGCATGACGTCCCGCGAGGCGGCCGAGACCTGTGTCACCGAGGTGGAGGCCGCCGCGTCCCTGCCCTTCGGGTCAGTGGGCCGCCTTGAACGACCGCAGCCGCAGCGAGTTGCCGACCACGAACACCGATGAGAACGCCATCGCCGCCCCGGCCAGCATCGGGTTGAGCAGTCCGGCGGCCGCGAGGGGCAGGGCGGCCACGTTGTAGGCGAAAGCCCAGAAGAGGTTGGACCGGATCGTGCCCAGGGTGCGGCGGGCGAGGCGGATGGCGTCCGCCGCGGCCCGCAGGTCGCCCCGGACGAGGGTCAGGTCGCCGGCCTCGATCGCGGCGTCCGTGCCCGTGCCCATCGCGAGTCCCAGGTCGGCCTGGGCCAGCGCGGCCGCGTCGTTGACGCCGTCACCGACCATCGCCACCGAACGGCCCTCGGCCTGAAGGCGCTTGACGACGTCGACCTTGTCCTGCGGCAGCACCTCGGCGATCACCTGCTCGGAGGCGATACCGACCTCCCGGGCGACGGACTCGGCCACGGCCCGGTTGTCGCCGGTCAGCAGGACGGGGGTGAGCCCGAGCCCCCGCAGCCGGGTGATCGCCTCGTGGCTGGTGTCCTTGACCGCGTCGGCGACCTCGAGCACGGCCCGTGCCTCGCCGTCCCAGGCGACCGTGATGACGGTACGGCCGGACGACTCGGCCGTGGCGCTTGTGAGCCGCAGTTCCTCCGGCAGCTCGATCGCCCAGTCGGCGAGCAGTCGCCCGCGTCCGACGAGGACGGCGTGTCCGTCGACGATGCCCTGGACGCCGAGCCCCGGAACGTTCGCGAAGTCCTCGGGGGCGGGCAGTGAACCCAGCTTCTCCAGCGCCGCGTCGGCGACCGCGCGGGCCACCGGGTGCTCCGAGGCGTGCTCCAGGGCGCCCGCCAGCCGCAGGACCTCGGCCTCGTCGGTGCCGGGGGCGGTGTGCACGGCGAGCAGGGTCATCCGGCCGGTGGTGACGGTGCCGGTCTTGTCCAGGACCACGGTGTCGACCTTGCGTGTGGACTCCAGGACCTCAGGGCCCTTGATCAGGATGCCGAGTTGAGCTCCGCGCCCGGTCCCGACCAGCAGCGCGGTCGGCGTGGCCAGACCCAGGGCGCACGGGCACGCGATGATCAGCACGGCGACGGCGGCGGTGAACGCGGCGGCCGTACCGGCGCCGTTGCCGAGCCAGAAGCTCAGGGTGCCGAGCGCGAGCGCGATCACCACCGGCACGAAGACCCCGGAGATCCGGTCCGCGAGCCGCTGCGCGGCCGCCTTGCCGTTCTGGGCGTCCTCGACCAGCTTGGCCATCCTGGCGAGCTGGGTGTCCGCGCCGACCCGGGTCGCCTCGACGACGAGCCGTCCGCCCGCGTTGAGGGTGGCGCCGGTGACGGAGTCGCCGGGGGTGACCTCCACCGGCACGGACTCACCGGTGAGCATGGAGGCGTCCACCGCGGAGGAGCCCTCGACGACGGTCCCGTCGGTGGCGATCTTCTCGCCGGGGCGCACGAGGAAGCGGTCGCCCACCTTCAAGTCGGCCACGGGCACGGTCTGTTCACGACCGCCCGCGTGCAGCACTGTCACGTCCTTCGCGCCCAGCTCCAGCAGCGCCTTGAGGGCCGCGCCCGCCTTGCGCTTGGAGCGGGCCTCGAAGTACCGCCCGGCCAGGATGAAGGCGGTGACCCCGGCCGCGGCCTCCAGGTACAGGTTCCCGGTGCCGTCACCGCGGGCGATCGTCAGCTCGAAGGGGTGCGTCATGCCCGGAGTGCCGGCGGTCCCGAGGAACAGGGCCCACAGCGACCAGCCGAAGGCGGCCGTCGTACCGACCGAGATCAGCGTGTCCATGGTCGCCGCGCCATGCCGGGCATTGGTGAACGCCGCCTTGTGGAAGGGCCATCCGGCATACGTCACCACGGGCGCCGCCAGCGTCAGCGACAGCCACTGCCAGTACTCGAACTGAAGCGCCGGGATCATCGCCATCGCGACGACGGGCACCGCCAGCACGACGGCGGTCACCAGGCGTTCGCGCAGGGGCCGCAGTTCGTCGGGCCCCTCGTCGTCCGGGGCGGCCGACTCCGGTGGGGCCGGCTCCTGGGCCGTGTACCCGGTCTTCTCGACGGTCGCTATCAGGTCCTGGACCGAGACGTCCGCGGTGTGGGTGACCCGGGCCTTCTCGGTGGCGTAGTTGACGGTGGCGGTGACCCCGTCCATCCGGTTGAGCTTCTTCTCGATGCGCGCCGCGCACGAGGCGCAGGTCATGCCGCCGATGGCGAGTTCGGTCTCGGCCGCCGCGGTGGTGGTCATCGCTGCTCCTCATGGATACGGGGTGGGAGTATGCTGCGTTGCGACTCATGTATACCCCGGGCGGGTATCCAGGGCAAGCGTGGAACCGGGTTGACTTCATACCCCCTGGGGGTATGGTGAGGTGCATCGGAAAGCCCGTCGACCTCCAGGAGCCGGTCATGAACGCTGGACTGAAGATCACCGCATTCGCCGCCGCGCTGGCCGCGACGTTCGGCACCGCCTGGGGCGTGGGCCAGGGCATCGGTCCCGTCGTCGACGAGGAGCCGCCCGCCCGGCACGACGCACACGCGGGCGACAGCGACTCGGCGCGGCCGGACACCTCAGAAAACCCGGCGCACGCGGAGCACTCCGGGCAACCGGGGCAGGAGTCGCCCCCGGCCGGAGGCCTGCAGATCTCCGAGAACGGCTACACGCTCGATCTGCGGACCCCTCGCCTCACGGCCGGACGCACCACCGACCTCCGCTTCGCCATACGGGGCGACGACGGTCGCGCGGTCACGGCGTTCCGCCGGGAGCACGACAAGGAACTCCACCTCATCGTCGCCTCGCGCGACCTGAACACCTACCGGCATCTGCACCCCACCCGGGCCGCCGACGGAACCTGGAGCATCCCCGTCTCCCTGCCCCGCGCGGGCGGCTACCGGGTCTTCGCCGACTTCACCCCCGAGAAGAAGGGCGCCGAGAACCTCACCCTCGGCGCGGACCTCGCCGTGTCCGGAACCTACGCGCCGCGAGACCTTCCGGCGCCGGACACCACCGCCGTCACCGACGGCTACGAGGTGAAGCTCGGCGGAGCGCTGCGCCCCGGCGCCGCCCGCGAACTGAAGCTCACGGTGTCCCGGGGCGGCAGGCCCGTCACCGACCTCCAGCCCTACCTCGGCGCCTACGGCCACCTGGTCGCCCTGCGCTCCGGCGACCTCGCCTACCTCCACGTCCACCCGAACGGCGAGCCCGGTGACGGCACCACCGCCGCCGGCCCGGACGTCTCCTTCACGGCCACGGCACCCAGCAGCGGCACCTACCGGCTGTTCCTGGACTTCAAGCACCAGGGCAAGGTGCACACCGCCGCGTTCACGGTCCGGACGGGAGGAGCGCCCACCGCACCCGTCCCCGACACCACCGACGGCCACGGCCACGGCCACTGATCGCAGCCGATGCGGATCCTCGTGACGCGCCGACGGGCACGGCCGCCGGCCTCAGCCGATGCGGGTCCCCTCGCCGGCGACCCGGATCCGGGGGTCGCCCGGCCGGAGGGTCACCGTGAGCCTGCCGGGGCGGCCCAGGTCCTCGCCCTGGTGGAGGGTGAGGACGGCGTCCTCGGGGACGAGACCGAGTTCGCGGGCGTAGGCCCCGAATGCCGCCGCGGCGGCACCGGTCGCCGGGTCCTCGACGACACCGCCCACGGGGAACGGGTCACGGACGTGGAAGACGGTGGCCGACTCCCGCCACAGCAACTGGACCGTGGTCAGGTCCAGCCGGTGCATCAGCGCTTCGAGGCGCGCGAAGTCGTACGCCAGCTCCGCGAGGCGTGTGCGGGTCGCCGCCGCCAGGACGAGGTGGCGGGCACCGGCGAACGCGATCCGGGGCGGGAACGCCGGGTCGAGATCGCCGGCCGGCCAGTCGAGCGCGGCCAGCGCCTCCGCGAGGTCGGCGCCGGAGACCTCCTCCAGGTGCGGTTCGACGCTGGTGAGCGTGGCCAGGACCGTCCCGTCCTCCTCGGCCACCGACACCGGCACGGTCCCGGCGGGTGTGGCGAACACCAGCTCGCCCGGCCCGATCCGCTCGGCCAGCGCGAGGGCGGTCGCCACGGTGGCGTGCCCGCAGAACGGCACCTCGGCCTTGGGGCTGAAGTAGCGGATGCGGAACGTCCGTCCCTTGGGTCCCTCCAGCCCCTCCGGCGGCGCGGTCAGGAACGCCGACTCCGAGTACCCCAGCTCGGCGGCGATGGCCAGCATCTCGTCGTCGGTGAGGGTGGAGGCGTCCAGTACGACACCGGCGGGGTTGCCGCCCTCGGGGCTGCTGGAGAAGGCGGTGTATCGCAGGACCTCGGGCCGCGGCGCGTTCGTCGTCATGGTGACGGCAACGTGGGACCAGGTGGCGGCTATTCCGGGACCTCAGCCGAGGGCCCGGTCCAGGTTGAACGCCGCGCTGATCAGGGCGAGATGGGTGAACGCCTGCGGGAAGTTGCCCTGCTGCTCACCGGTGTTGCTGATCTCCTCGGCGTACAGTCCCAGGTGGTTGGCGTAGGTGAGCATCTTCTCGAAGGCCAGGCGCGCCTCGTCGATCCGCCCGGCGTGCACCATGGCCTCCACGTACCAGAACGAGCAGATCGAGAAGGTGCCCTCGTCACCGCGCAGCCCGTCGGGGCTGGCCGCCGGGTCGTAGCGGTAGACGAGGGAGTCCGACACCAGCTCCTCGGTCAGCGCGTCCAGCGTGGACAGCCACTTCGGGTCGGTCGGCGCGATGAACTTGGTCAGCGGCATCATGAGCACGGCCGCGTCGAGCACATCGCCGTCCTCGTGCTGGACGAACGCCTGCCGGGTGTCGGACCAGCCGCGGTCCATGATCCGCCGGTAGATCGTGTCGCGGCTCTCCCGCCAGCGGTTCAGGTCGGCCGGCAGTCCGCGCCGGTTGGCCATGCGGATCGCCCGCTCGATCGCCACCCAGCACATCAGCCGTGAGTACAGGAAGTTCTTGCGGCCGCCGCGGGTCTCCCAGATCCCCTCGTCGGGCTGGTCCCAGTGCTCGCACACCCACTCCACCAGCGTGCACACGTCGTCCCACTGGCCGCTGGAGATCGGCTTGGCCCACTTGTCGTAGAGGTAGATCGAGTCGATCAGGGCCCCGTAGATGTCCAGTTGGAGCTGGTCGGCCGCCGCGTTGCCGACCCGCACCGGCGCGGAGCCCTGATGCCCCTCCAGATGGCCGAGTTCACGTTCCGTCAGGTCGGTGCGGCCGTCGATGCCGTACATGATCTGGAGCGGGCCCGAGGGGCCGTGGCCCTCCGGAGCGACGTGCCGGATGAGGAAGTCCATGAACTGCTCGGCCTCGCTGGTGAAGCCGAGCCGCAGCAAGGCGTACACGCAGAAGGCGGCGTCGCGCACCCACACGTACCGGTAGTCCCAGTTGCGCTCGCCGCCGAGCTGTTCGGGCAGGCTCGTGGTCGGCGCGGCCACGATGGCGCCGGTGGGCGCGTAGGTGAGCAGCTTGAGGGTGAGGGCGGAGCGGTGCACCATCTCCCGCCAGCGGCCCCGGTACTTGGAGGCGGACAGCCAGTGCCGCCAGTAGGCGACCGTGCTGTTGAACTGTTCTTCGGCCTCGGTGCGCGCGCACCGGCGCGGAGTCACCTCGCCGCCCACCTGGTCCAGCGCGAACACCGCCGACTCGCCCTCGGAGAGCTTGAAGTCGGCGCGGGCGTCCGGGCCCTGGGTCTCCAGGGGCACGGTCGCCGTCAGACCGAGCGACAGCTTCGGTGACTCGAAGACCGCCACGTCCCCGACCATGCGCACGGTGTGCGGCTGCGCGCCGTAGTCGAAGCGCGGCGCCACCCGGGTGCGGAAGGGGATCGAACCCCGGACACACACCACCCGCCGGATCAGCCGGTGCCGCTCGGTCTCGACCGTGTCGCCGTCGACCGGCATGAAGTCCTGGACCTCGCCCACCCCGTCCTCGGTGTAGAATCGGGTGATCAGGACGTTGGTGTCGGGGAAGTAGAACTGCTTGGTCCGCGCCGGCACGGCCGCCGCCAGCTCGAAGCTGCCACCGCGCTCCGCGTCGAGGATCGACGCGAAGACACTCGGCGCGTCGAAGGACGGGCAGCAGTACCAGTCGATCGTGCCGTCGGTCCCGACCAGCGCCACACTGCGCAGGTCCCCGATCAGACCGTGCTCGGCGATCGGCAGGTAGCCCGTCCGATCCGTGGGTGATCCGCTGTGGTCCCTGGCTGATCCGTTCATCGCGGCCTCCTGCGGATCAGCCTAGGCAGGTTCGGCCACGGACGTCAGGGGAACGGCCCTCACACCGTGAGGACCCGCAGCCCCGCCTCCTCGAACCTCCGGACCGTCTCCGGGGCCGCCGCCGAGTCCGTGACCAGCGTGCCGACCTTCCCGGCGGCGCAGATCCGGGCGAACGCCCGCTGCCCCAGCTTGCTGGAGTCGGCGGCCACGACGACCCGCTCGGCCCGCTCGCACAGCAGCCGGTTGATCGCCGCCTCCGCCTCGTCGTGGGCGGCGGCTCCGTGGGTGACGTCGAAGGCGACGACCCCGAGCACCGCCACATCGAGGGTGATCTGGCTCAGCACGCCGTCCGCGAGCGGCCCGACCAGCTCGTACGACTGCGGGCGCGCGACCCCGCCGGTCAGCACGATCTTGAACTGAGGGCGGACGGCCAGCTCATTGGCGATGTTGAGCGCGTTGGTGACGATCGTCAGCGCGGGGGAGCCGCTGGAGAGGTCCCCGCGCACGGCGAGGGCCCTGGCCGCCTCGGTGGTGGTCGTGCCGCCGGTCAGCCCCACGGCCTCGCCGGGCGCGATCAGCTCCGCGACCGCCTTCGCGATGCGCTGTTTCTCGGAGGCGTGGCGGGCCGTCTTGTACCGCAGCGGCAGCTCGTACGACACCCCGTGCACGACCGCCCCGCCCCGGGTGCGCACCAGCATCTGCTGCTCGGCCAGCTGGTCGAAGTCACGGCGGATCGTCGCGGCCGAGACCTCCAGATCGGCGGCCGCCTCCTCGACGTCCAGCCGGCCCCGCTCGACGAGCAGCTCCAGCAGCGCCTTCCACCGGGCGTCCCGTGACATCCGCACCCTCCGTCCCTCGCCCTCCCGGCGACCCTAGCGCACGCTCCTTGCGCACGAATGCTTGATAGTGCTCGAAAGATGGCTATATCTTGCAAGAACAAGCATGGAGAGGGAGGGGTGCGGCATGACCCATGTCGAGGACGAGCTGACCAGCCAGCCCGAGTGCTGGAGCCGGGCGGCGGCGGAGGCGGCACACCACTCCGGCGCGCTTCCCGCACCGGGGGAGCGGGTCGCGATCGTCGGGTGCGGCACCTCGTACTTCATGGCACAGGCGGTGGCCGCACTGCGGGAGGGCGCGGGCCAGGGCGAGACGGACGCCTTCGCCGCCTCGGAGTTCCCGCACGGCCGCTCCTACGACCGGATCGTCGCCCTCACCCGGTCCGGCACGACGACCGAAGTCCTCGACCTGCTCGGGCAGGTGAAGGGGCGCACGCGCACCACGGCCCTCACCGCCGACCCCGCCACCCCGGTGACGGACGCCGCCGACGAGGTCGTCGTCCTCGACTTCGCCGACGAACGCTCCGTCGTGCAGACCAGGTTCGCGACCACCGCCCTCACCCTGCTCCGCGCCCACCTGGGCCTGCACACCGAGGAAGTCGTCGAGGACGCCCGCACCGCGCTCGCGACACCCCTGCCCGAAGGGCTCGTCGGGTGCACGCAGTTCACCTTCCTCGGCCGGGGCTGGACGGTGGGCCTGGCCAACGAGGCCGGGCTGAAGATGCGCGAGGCCTCTCTCGCCTGGACCGAGGCCTACCCGGCGATGGAGTACCGGCACGGCCCCATCAGCGTCACCACCCGCGGCACCGCCACCTGGATGCTCGGCGAGGCCCCCGAGGGGCTGGCCGCACAGGTGCGGGAGACCGGCGGACAGTGGGTCCCCGGCACCCTCGACCCGCTCGCCGAACTGGTCCGCGTGCAGCGCCTCGCGGTCGCCGTCGCCGCCGCCCGGGGCCTCGACCCGGACCGGCCCCGCCACCTCACCCGCTCGGTGATCCTCGCCCGCCCCTAGGAGACGTCGTGCCCCTGGTCACCACCGGCGAACTCGTCACCCGTGCCGCCGCCGCCCGCTCCGCCGTCGCCGCCTTCAACATCATCACCCTGGAGCACGTCGAGGCCGTCATCGCCGCCGCCGAGTCCCTGGACGAGCCCGTCGTCCTCCAAGTCAGCGAGAACGCCGTCAAGTTCCGCCACGGCCGCCTCCTCCCCCTCGCCCGCGCCGCTGTCACCGCGGCCGAACGAGCCGCCGTACCGGTCGCGTTGCACCTCGACCACGTCCAGAGCGACGACCTGCTCCGCCGGGCGGCCGACGCCGGCTTCGGCTCGGTGATGTATGACGCAGCCCAGCTGCCCTACGCCGAGAACCTCGCCGCGACCCGGGCCGCGGCGGACTGGGCGCACTCCCAAGGGCTGTGGATCGAGGCGGAGTTGGGTGAGGTGGGCGGCAAGAACGGCGCACCCCCGCTGGACGCCCACGCCCCCGGCGCCCGCACCGACCCGGCCGAGGCCCGTGCCTTCGTCGCCGACTCCGGTGTGGACGCCCTCGCCGTGGCCATCGGCAGCGCCCACGCCATGACCGAGCGCACCGCGACCCTCGACCACGACCTCCTCAAGCGGCTCTCCGCCACCCTGGACGTCCCCCTCGTCCTGCACGGCTCCTCCGGAGTCCGCGACGAGGAACTCACCGCGGCCGTCGCGGGCGGTATCGCCAAGGTCAACGTCGGCACCGCACTGAACCTCGCCATGACCGGCGCGATCCGGGAGTTCCTGGCGGCCCACCCCGACGCGGTGGACTCGCGCACCTACCTGAGTGCGGGGCGGGACGCCATGACCGAGGCCGCCCGACGGATCATCCGGCTGCTCGGGCGGTGAGGACGGGCTGGTAGAACCCGACGGCCGCCGGCTCGTGCCAGCGCACGTCGGTGAAACCGGCGGCGGCCACGAACTCCGTCAGCCGCGCACGCGTCAGAGCCCACGAGGTCGTCCGGCGGACGCGGACGGCCCAGTCGTCCCCGGAGCCGGGCCGGAGCTGGAAGTACTCCTGGTCGTAGCGCTCGCCGTCCTCGTGCCAGTGCCACAGCTGGAAGGTGATCACCCGGCCGTCGGAGCCCTCCGACACCTGCGGGGGCGCGGCCCCGGGCCGGGTCCGGCGGATCTCGTCGTAGTCCCTGAGCGTGAGCAGCAGCAGGCCCCCGTCCCGCAGGACGTGCCGCATGCCCGTGAGCGCGGCCGCCACGTCCGCGGCGGTCAGCAGATGAGCCAGGGAGTTGTCGGCGCAGACGACCACGTCGAACACGGACGACACGAACGGCAGTCGCCGCATGTCCGCGGCGGCCGTCGGCAGCCGGGCACCGCGGGCCGCCGCCTCCGCCGCGGCGCGGGTGGCCGCGACGGGACTGAGATCGCTGCCGACGACCCGGTGTCCGGCCAGCGCCAGCCCGATCGCCTGGGTCCCGATCCCGCACGCACAGTCCAGCACCCGGAGGGGGCCCGGCCCCAGGAACGCACCCAGCACCGCCGCCTGACGGGCCATGCTCGCGTCCCAGTCCCCGAAGATCCGGTGGTAGTCCGGAGCCAGCGAGTCGTAGAAGTCCCGCACCGAGGAAGCAGAGGAAGCCGAGGAGGCCGAGGAATCAGTCACCCGGCCTTTTTACCGCCTTGAGCACCACGAACTTGGGGTCGCTCGCGACCAGTTGACTGTTCCCGAACAGCTTGCGCAGCTTCACGTGGTACCCGAGGTGCCGGTTCCCGATCACCCACAGCTCGCCGCCGGGCCGCAGCGTCCTGCGCGCGTCGCCGAACATCCGCCAGGCCGTCGCGTCGGTCGTGGCCTGGTGGGAGTGGAACGGCGGGTTGTTGAGGACGAGGTCGACGCTGTCGGCCGGGACCCCCGACAGACCGTCACCGACCCGGAACTCCGCGTGCCCCGGCACCCCGTTCGCCTTGAACGTCCCCTCCGCCGAGGCAACGGCCTGGAAGGACTCGTCCACGAACAGCACCTCGGCCCCGGGGTTGGCCAGAGCCACCGCGGTGCCGACGATTCCGTTGCCGCAGCCCAGGTCCACGACCCGCTGGGCGCCGCGGCTGTTCGGCAGGTGCTGGAGGAAGAACCGGGTGCCGATGTCGAGCCGGTCCGCACAGAAGACGCCCGCGTGGTTGACGACGGGCCGCCCTGAGACGGCACCGATGCCGTCCGGGAGCGTGTAGCCGTACGGCCACGGGTTCGCGGGCCGTTCGAGCGAGGGTTCCGGAGTGCAGAAGACGAGCCGGGCCTTCTTCTCGGCGAGCGAGGTACGGGTCGGCCCGAGGATCCGCTCGAACAACTGGAGCGTGGAGGTGTGGATCTCCTTCACCATGCCGGTGCCGACGACCACCGTGCCCGCGTGCACCGCGGGCGCCAGCCGCGAGAGCTGGTCCTCCAGCAGGGCCAGGCTCTTCGGCACGCGCACCAGCAGGACGTCGACCCGGCCGGGCGGCGGGTCCTGGGTGGTCAGCAGCCGCACGGCACCGGGCTCGACGCCGGCGCGTGCGAGGTTGGCGCGGGTCGCCTCCTGGCTGAGGAAGGAGTCCGTGATCTGCACCGGCCGGTGCGCCGCCAGCGCGGTGACCAGGGCGCCCCAGCGGTCCCCGACCACCACGACCGTGCCGGACAGCGCCACTGCCTCGTCCGCGAGATGCCTCAGCAGATACTCGTCGGAGGCGTCCCAGGCGCGCAGCCGGTCGCGCGGGTCCTCGGGGAAACGGGTGAGGGCGAGCTCGCCCCAGGGCGTCGTCATTCGGTCGTCCATCGTGCGTCCAGGCTAGCGGAGCCGCAGCTCAGACCCCTCGGGCAGGATGGAACCCATGGAAGCCGAGCTGTTCCCACGCGCCCGTACGGAGGTCGTACCGGGCGCGGTGCACGTGCCGGACTGGCTGGCCCCGGCACGGCAGCGCGAGCTGCTGGCGGCCTGCCGTGAGTGGGCGCGCCCGCCCGCCGGACTGCGCACGGTCCGCACCCCGGGCGGCGGCACGATGACCGCACGGCAGGTCTGCCTGGGCTGGCACTGGTACCCGTACGCCTACGCCCGCACGGTCGTCGACGGCGACGGGGCGCCCGTGAAGCCCTTCCCGCCCTGGCTCGGCGAGCTGGGCCGGGAAGCCGTGCGGGACGCCCTGGACACCGACGCCTCCGGGTACGACATCGCGCTGATCAACTTCTACGACGGCGACGCCCGCATGGGCATGCACCGCGACAGCGACGAGAAGTCGGACGCGCCCGTGGTCTCCCTGAGTCTCGGTGACACCTGTGTCTTCCGCTTCGGCAACCCCGAGACCCGGACCAGGCCGTACACGGACGTCGAGCTGCGCAGCGGCGACCTGTTCGTGTTCGGTGGCCCGTCACGGCTCGCGTACCACGGTGTGCCCCGGGTGTATCCGGGCACCGCGCCGCCCGAGTTGGGGCTGACCGGACGGCTGAACATCACGCTGCGGATCAGCGGCCTCTAGACCGGAACGGCGAACGGATCATGGGAGACTCGCCCTCATGAGCGGCAAGGCGGACCCCCGGCCGGCGGGGGAAGGGACCACCTCGAGGGCGCGGCTTGACCGGGGGCGCGGTGCGCTCGGGCCCGCGCTGGAGCTCGTGCACACCGGGCGGGCGCCCACCCGGGCCGTGCTCACCGCGGAACTCGGGGTGACGCGGGCGACGGCCGGCGCGGTCGCCGCGGAACTGGAGGCGCTCGGGCTGATCCGCGTCGACGCCCGGCCCACCGCGGCCGCCGGTTCGCAGGGCAGGCCCTCGCACCGGCTCGCGGTCGCCGAGGACGGTCCCGTCGTGCTGGCCGCGCAGGTGCACGCCGACGGCTTCCGGGCCGCCCTGGTCGGCCTGGGCGGCCGTATCGTCGCCACCGCCCCCGGCAGCGAGACCATCGACGCCGACCCGGCGAAGGTCCTCGGCTCCGTCGTGGAGGCGGGCGCCGACCTGCTGCGCACCACCGGCAGGCGCTGCGTGGGCGCCGGACTCGCCGTGCCGTCCGCGGTCGCCGAACCCGAGGGCCTCGCCCTCAACCCCCTGCACCTGGCCTGGCCGGCGGGCGCCCCCGTCCGCCGTATCTTCGACGAGTGCGTGCGCGCCGCCGGCATCACCGGACCGGCCTTCGCGGGCAACGACGTCAACCTCGCCGCGCTCGCCGAGCACCGGCACGGCGCGGGCCGCGGCGCCCGTGACCTGCTGTGCGTGGCGACCGGCCACCGGGGTGTGGGCGGGGCGCTGGTGCTCGACGGGCGTCTGCACACGGGCAGTTCGGGCCTGGCCCTGGAGGTCGGCCACCTCACCGTGAACCCCGAGGGCCGCCCCTGCCACTGCGGCAGCCGCGGCTGCCTGGACGTCGAGGCCGACCCGCTGGCCCTGCTCACGGCGGCGGGCCTCGACCCCGGTCCCGAACAGTCCCTGCTCCGGCAGGCCGACGACCTGGTCCGCGACCACTACGACGACCCCGCCGTCCGCACGGCGGCCCAGTCGCTGATCGACCGCCTGGGCCTGGGGCTCGCCGGTCTGGTCAACATCCTCAACCCGGACCGGATCATCCTCGGCGGCCTCCACCGCACCCTGCTGGACGCCGACCCCGGGCGCCTGCGGGCCGTCGTCGCCGACCGCAGTCTGTGGGGACAGAGCGGCGGGGTCCCCATCCTGGCCTGCACCCTGGACCACAACAGCCTCGTCGGAGCGGCCGAACTGGCCTGGCAGCCGGTGCTCGACGACCCCCTGGGGGCACTGACCCGCGGCTGAGCGGAGGGGCTGGGGCGGCCGCTCCTGCGAGCCGCCGAGTACGCTCGTGACATGCGGATCTCCGTCTCCTCGGACATGGACGAACCCGTCGCGCGCACCCTCCTCGACGAGTTGCGCGCGCGGGGCCACGACGTCGTCGCGTACGGCGCCCTGAGCCCCGGAGCCGACCCGCAGTGGGCCGTCTGCTCCGAGGCAGCGGCCCGTGAGGTCGCCGAGGGGAGAGCCGACCAGGCCGTCGTGTGCTGCTGGACCGGCACCGGAGCCTCCATCGCCGCGAACAAGGTGCCGGGCGTACGGGCCGCGCTGTGCACGGACGCCTGCACCGCGGACGGCGCCCGCCGCTGGAACGACGCGAACGTCCTGGCGCTCAGCCTCCGCCTCACCTCCGCGCCGCTCCTCAAGGAGATCCTCGACGCCTGGTTCGCCGCCGAGGCGAGCACGGACGCGGAGGACCGGGAGAACGTGGCCCGGGTGGACCGTCTGGACGCCGGCCGGGCCTAGCGGGACCGGCGCGCTCAGACCACGAGCGGGCCGGCCACCTTCAGTTCTCCGTGCTCGATCAGCCACCGCACCGACTCCAGTACGGCGTCCTCCGGTTCGTGGCGCGGGGCGTAGCCGAGGAGGTTCCTCGCCTTCTCGATGGACAGGTACTGGCTGCGGTGCAGGTGCTCCCAGCTCGTCCCGGCGTGCTCCGGGGACGTGGTGCCGCGGAACTCCTCCCAGGTCACCGGTTCCAGTGACGCTGTCCGGCCGAACCAGCCGGCCGCGACACGGGCGTACCCGCGCACGTTCAGCGCGGTCGGCGCCACGACGGTGAAGTCCTCTCCGGCCGCCGCGTCCCGGCGCTCCACCGCCCGCTCGAAGGCCTGCGCCACGTCGTCCGCGTGCACGTGGTGCATCAACTCGACACCGCTGCCGGGGATCTTCAGCGGCTGCCCCGCCGAGAGCGCGTACCAGACGGCGGGGTCGAAGCTGCCGAGCGGCCCGACCGGATGCCAGCCGGGGCCGACGATGTGCCCGGGGTGCAGCGACGTGGTCACCAGGCCCCCGGCGGCGGTCTCCGCCTTCAGCATCCGGGCGATCCGGTCCTTCTGGATGCCGTACTCCCCGACCGGCGGGGTGCCGGTGTCCTCGGAGACGGGCAGCCTGTCGGCGGGACCGTGGCGCCACACGCTGCCGCAGTGCAGCAGGTGCCCGGCCTCACCGCGCAGCCGCTCCACGAGCGCCGTGGCCGAGTCCAGGGTGAAGCACACCAGGTCGACGACGACGTCCGGCTCCAGCCCGGCCACACGGTCGCCGAAGGTCCCCTCGCCGTCCTCCTCCTGCCGGTCGGCGACCACCCGGCGCACCTGTCGCCATTCGGGAGCCTCGGTGTAGGGGGTGCGCGTGCCCCGGCTGATGTTGATCACTTCATGACCGGCGCGGACCAGCCGGGGGACCAGGAAGGTGCCGATGTGCCCGCTACCGCCGATGACGACGACTCGCATGTTCTCCCCATCAGTGTCAGGTCGGTCGGGCCAGTCTGGTCAGGCTCCCGGCGGCGCCGTCAAGCTCCACAGCGCCGCGACCAGCGGCCGGCGAAGGTCGGCCCGGCGTACGCACAGACCGATCGGGAACCGCTCCGGCCGCGGATCGGCGGGCACCTCCGCCAGCCGTGCGCGGACCGCGCTGTGCTCCAGTACGAGGCGGGGGACCACGCCCGTGCCGCAGCCGAGCGCGACCAGGGTCAGCAGACCCTCGTGGCCGTCGGGCTCGCAGACCACGTCGGGGACCGCGCCCCGGGCCCGGAACCAGCGGTCGGCCGCCTCACGGACGAGCCCGCGGTGGGGGAGGACGAACGGCCCGTCCAGGCCGGGGTCCGGACGGTCCCGCGCGGTGACGAGGACCAGCTCGGTCACCGCGACCGTCCGGCTCACCAGCCCCTCGGGCAGCCTGGCCGGGATCCCCGCGACGGCCACGTCCACCTCGCCCTCGTCGAGCCGGGCCGTCGCGGCCGCCGCGTCGCCGGTGCGCAGGTCGAGGCGTACCTGGGGGTGGGCCGCGCGGAAGGGCGCCAGCAGGTCGGGCAGCAGGACCTGACAGGCTGTCACCGTCGCGAACACCGCGAGGCGGCCGGTCAGTTCGGCCGGGTCGGGGTGCTCCTCACGGTAGGCCCGCCACAACTCCAGTGCCTGGACGGCGTACTCGCGGAAGCGGTGGCCCTCGGCGGTGAGCGACACCCCGCGCGGGCCGCGGTCGAAGAGCCGGTGCCCGAGGCCCGCTTCCAGCCGCTGCACGGTTCTGGTCAGCGTGGCCGGACTGACATGGCAGTCGAGGCTCGTCCGGCCGAAGTTCAGCGTCTGCGCGAGGTGCAGGAAGAGCCGCAGCTCCCGGTGATCCTCCATGTGACCTCGGCTTTTCAGTTCACGCAACAGTGCGCTGCGGAAGTTGCGCTTGTCGCAATGCCCGGCCGGAGCCTACAACTCCACCATGACCTCCACCATGTACGCCTCCGATGTCTTCGCCCTCGAGACCATGGACGTCCCGGGCGGCTCCGAGACCGTCCTGCGCGGCGGCCGGCACCTCTTCCCCCTGCTGCCCAGGGCCTTCGCCGGGGTCCGCCGCATCGGTGTGCTCGGCTGGGGCCCCCAGGGCCGCGCCCAGGCCCTCAACCTGCGCGACTCCCTCGCGGGCACGGACATCCGGGTGGCCGTGGGCCTGCGCCCCGGCTCCGGCTCGGCCGCCGACGCCCGCGCCCACGGCTTCACCGAGGAGGACGGCACACTCGGCGACTGGCTCGCGGTCGCCGCCGACAGCGACCTGGTCGTGCTGCTGATCGCGGACGCGGCCCCCTCGCCGCCCACCACCCGGAGATCTTCGCGGTGTTGAGGCCCGGCGCCGCGATCGGACTCTCGCACGGCTTCCTGCTCGGCCATCTCCGGGAGACCGGCGGCGAGTTCCCCGCCGGCCACCCCGTCGTCGCCGTGTGCCCCAAGGGCATGGGCGACTCCGTGCGCCGCCTCTACCAGCAGGGTGCCGACATCAACGGCGCCGGGATCAACAGCAGTTTCGCCGTGCACGCCGACCCCGACGGCCGCGCGGTCGACCTCGCGCTCGGCTGGTCGGTGGCGCTCGGATCGCCGTACACCTTCCGCACCACCCTGGAGAGCGAGTACCTCTCGGACATCGTCGGCGAGCGGGCCGTCCTGCTCGGGGCCGTCCACGGCATCGTGGAGACGCTGTACACGCGCTACCGGCTGGCCGGGGACGACGAGGTCACGGCGTACGAGAGGTCCTGCGAGAACGTCACCGGGCCGATCGCCCGCACCATCTCCCACTCCGGCCTGCGAGCGGTCCGCGACTCCCTCCCGCCGTCCGGTCAGGAGGTCTTCGACCGGGCGTACACGGCGACCTACGGGCCCGCGCGCGAGATCGTCGCGGAGATCTACGACGAGGTCGCCGACGGCACCGAGCTGCGCAGCGTGATCCTGGCCGAACGGCGGCTCGGGGCACGGGCGATGAGCGAGATCGGCGGCTCCCCGATGTGGGGTGCCGGTGCCGAGGTGCGGGCCAGGCGGGGTGCACGCGAACTGCCCGTCGAGCCGTTCACCGCGGGCGTCTTCGTCGCCACCATGCTCGCCCAGATCGACGAGTTCGCCGAGCGCGGCCACCCCTGGTCCGAGATCGTCAACGAGTCCGTCATCGAGGCCGTCGACTCGCTCCTGCCCTACATGCACGCGCGCGACGTCGCCCACATGGTCGACAACTGCTCCCGCACGGCCCGTCTCGGGGCCCGCCGCTGGGGTCCGCGCTTCCAGGCCGCCTACGAGCAGATCGCCTACCCGGCCGCCGAACTCCCCGCGGACGAACTCCTGGTGACCGCGTTCGTGAACCACCCCGCCCACGAGGCCCTGGCCGCGGCGGCGAAACTGCGGCCCTCGGTGGACATCTCGGTGGCGTAGGGCCGTTGTCCGTGGCGGCGACTAGCCTGTGGGCCGGCAACCACGCACTGGACGGCGACGCCCACCGGGTCCTCGGACAGGACGGCACCGGTGGCCTCGCCGCCCTGTGGTGCGTGCGGCCGGGACGGCCGCGCGCCGAACAGCCCGTGGTGTTCCTGGGCTCGGAGGGCGAGCGCGGAGTCGTCGCGGCGAACCTGTCCGACTTCCTGTGGGTCCTTGCCGACGGCCCGGGACCGATGGAGGTCGTGGAGCACGAGCGGTACGACGGCCGCCCGGACCCGGCGCTCACCGCGCTCGCCGAACGCCACGCGACCACCCCGCGCCGCGCCACCCGCGCCATCGTCACCGCCGCCCGGTCCGGGTTCCCGGCCTTCTCCGAGGACATCGACGCCCTCTGCCGCTGAGCGGCGGCGTCAGGGCCGCGTCCACTCCACGGCCAGGGCCCGGCCGGGGTTCTCGACGAAGATCTGCCGCACCAGGTCCTCACCCAGCTCGGCCGCGAGCCGCGGCCGCACCCGGCGCAGCAGATACGGCATCCCGGGGCCCCCGTCGACCGACCGGGCGGCCGCGGTCGTGGTGTCGCCGCCGAGGAGCAGACGGTCCCCGTGACCCGCCTCGGCGAGCGCCCGTACGGCGTCCGGCATGCGCCAGTCCGTGGCGTGGTTGGCGCGCGACGGCCCGTCGAAGGCGAGGTAGCAGCCCGACGCCGCGGCCTGGCGGTGCACGACCGGATCGGGGGAGCGGTTGAGGTGGCCGAGGATCACCCGCCGCGCCGGCACCCCCAACTCCCCGCACAACAGGTCCAGTACGTCCAGCGCGCCGGTCCCCAGCTCCAGGTGGACGGCGATCGGTGCCCCCGTCGCACGATGGGCCTCGGCCGCCGCGGCCATGGTCCAGCGGGCGTGCGCGTCCAGGGCGTGGAAACCGCCCGCCACCTTGATCAGCCCCGCGCGGACCCCCGACGCCCCGATGCCCTCGGTCAGTTCGGCGACGAACACGTCGGCCAGCCTGCCGCGCAGCCCGGCGAGCGTGGCGTCGTCGTAGTGGACGGCCTGGTGCAGCCCGGTCGCGGCGACGACCCGCACCCCGGTCTCCCGCGCCAGCGCGGGCAGTTCGGCGGCCCGCCGACCCAGTCCGTACGGCGTCCACTGCACCACGGTGCCGCCGCCCAGTGCGGCGAACGCCGTCAGCTCGGCGCGCGCCGCGCAGACGCTCCGCAGTTCCTGCCCGGGCAGGAGGGGACTGCCGAAGAAGAGATGGTCGTGAGCGTCGCACACACCGAGCCGCCCGGCCGGGACGTCACCGGTGACCGTACGCACGGCGGCCGCCCTCACCACTGCCGGCCCCGCGCCGGCCGCCCACGCCCCGGCGCCGACACGTGCAGCACCTCGAAGAGCTCGCCGTCCGCCTCGGGCGGCTCATGGGTCCAGAGCGAGAAGTGGACCAGTTCCCAGCGGGCGGGGTCCACGACGGCCGCCGCGCACACCGCTCCGTCCTCCCCGGCCAGCCGCTCCGCCCCACCCACGGCTTCCGCCGCCACGTCGGCCAACTCCGCGCCGTCGGCCACCGGTCGACTCCGCCGCACGGCCCACCGGGCTGGAGAACCGGCGGCGCCTCCCTCCTCGTACGCCAGTCCTGTCCACTGGCGCACCGACGGGCGCCCGAAGTCGTCGCTGAGCCCCTGGAAGGCGCCTCCCCAGAGGAAGGAGTTCATGCCCTCCACCGTGTTCCAGAGGTAGAACGGCGCGTACCGGTTCACGGGTGAACCGTTCACCCCGCGCTCGCGCATCAGGTACGTCTTGAAGCCGAGCCCCTCCCAGTCGTCCAGCAGATGCCCGATCCGGGCCACGCGCGCGCGGATGACGCGCATGTCGTAGTCGGCGGGCAGGGTGAGTTCGTACTGCATGGCGTGCATCGGGCGTCTCCTCAGGAGGGGTAGTCCTCGGGGGCGACATGCGCGTCCCAGTCGGCCGTCGTGCCGTCCTCAGCGGCCTCGACGACCGCGAGATGGGTCATGAAGGTGTGCGGCCCGGCTCCGTGCCAGTGCCACTCGCCCGGTTCGATCCACACCGTGTCGCCCGCCCGGATCGGCTCGGGGGGCGCGCCCCTGCGCTGCACCAGTCCCTCGCCCTCGGTGACGTGGAGGACCTGGCCGTGCGGGTGGCGGTGCCATGCGGTGTGCGCGCCGGGAGCGAAGTGGACGGTGAACATCCGCAGCCGGGACGGGGCTGGAGGCGCGGCCATCTCGTCCAGCCACACCGTCCCGGTGAAGTTCTCCGCCGCTCCCTGCCGGGTCCCGGGACGCTGTCGGGTGATCTGCACGTGTGTCTACTCCCTCAAGACGACAGATGTCCTACGACGACAGGGGGGTGAGCAGGGAGAGCAGGCCCCGCACGCCGGTGTCGAACGCGGCGGGCGAGCCGGAGGCGCGGGCGAGGACATAGCCGCCCTGAACCGTCGCGAGCACGGTCGCCGCGATCTCCTCGCCGTCCAGCGAGGAGGCGAACTGGCCCTGATCCTTGCCCTCTTCGACGATCCCGGCGATGCGTTCACGGATCCAGTCGATCGTCTCGTCGACCGGCGCCCGCAGTTCGTCGCTGGCGATGACGTCCGGATCCATCGTGAGCCGGCCGATCGGGCAGCCCCGCAGCACGTCACGCTCGCGCCGCAGATACGCCTCGATGCGCTCGTACGGCGTGCCGGGCCCGGTGAGCACGGCCTCCGCGCTCGCGCGCAGTTCCTCGGCGGTCCTGCGGATCGCGGCCAGGGCGAGGTCGGGCTTGCCCTTGAAGTGGTGGTACATGCTGCCCTGTCCGGCGCCCGCGCGCTCCAGGATGGCCTTGGGGCTGGTCCCCACGTAGCCGCGCTCCCACAGCAGCTCACGGGTGGACTCGATCAGTCGGTCCGAGGTGCTCATGCCCTCACTGTACATACTAGTAGTTACAGAAGTCGAGACCTCCTGGGAGCAGGCCGGACAGGCCCGCGTACTCCCCGGGAGGTACACACAGTGCCGCTGGCCGTACGACGACCCGGCCCCCTCCCCGGAGCCAGTCTCGAAGCATCACCGAAGGACAGCTTCGGCACTCCAGGGAGATGAACCGACATGCAGACTCTCGCGAACTGGGACGGCGGCCCGGGCCCGTGGATCCTCTTCTTCCCGCTGATCTGGGCCGCCGTCGTGCTCGGCGTGGTCACCGTCCTGCGCCGCACCGCGCGGCGCGGCCACCGCGGCCCCTGGCGGGCACCGGCCGGAGCCGGCCCCTCCGGAGACTCGCCGATCGCCATGCTCGGCCGCCGCTTCGCCGCCGGCGAGATCGACGAGGACGAGTACTGGCGCCGACTGTCCGTCCTGGACGAGCAGTTCGGCCGTACGGCGGACAAGGGCGGCGCGGCATGAGCGCCCCGACCGCCTCGACGAGCACTCCGCCGGCCGCCCGGGTGGTCGACGCCGTGAAGGTCTACGGCAGCGGCGACACCGGTGTGCGGGCCCTGGACGGGGTGAGCGTCGACTTCCCGGCCGGCCGCTTCACCGCGATCATGGGCCCCTCCGGCTCCGGCAAGTCCACGCTCATGCACTGCGCGGCCGGCCTCGACACGCTCACCGAGGGCACCGCGTGCATCGGCGACACCGAGCTCGGCTCCCTCGACGACCGCCGTCTGACCCTGCTGCGCCGCGACCGCGTCGGCTTCGTGTTCCAGGCGTTCAACCTGGTGCCGACCCTGACCGTCGAGGAGAACATCCGGCTGCCGCTGGACCTCGCGGGCGGCGGGGGCGACCCCGAGTGGATCGACGCGCTGATCGACGTCGTCGGCCTGCGCGACCGGCTGCACCACCGGCCGGCCGAACTCTCCGGCGGGCAGCAGCAACGCGTCGCCGTGGCCCGGGCGTTCGCCGGGCGGCCCGATGTCGTCTTCGCCGACGAGCCCACCGGGAACCTCGACTCGCGCTCCGGCGGGGAGGTGCTCGGCCTCCTCGGCAGGACCGTGCGCCGCACGGCCCGCACGGTCGTCATGGTCACCCACGACCCGGTCGCCGCCGCCCACGCGGACGAGGTCGTCTTCCTCGCCGACGGGCGCCTGGTGGACCGTATGGAGGCCCCGACCGCGGACCGGGTCCTGGACCGCATGAAGGCCTTCGAGGTGCCCTCGCGAACGGAGCCGGCCTCACCCACGAAGTCGCCTTCGCGGACCGAGGTGCCCTCATGAACGCCTCCCTGCGGCTGAGCGCGAACTCCCTGCGCGCCCACAAACGGCGCTTCGCCGGTACCTTCCTCGCCGTGTTCCTCGGGGTCGCCTTCCTCGCCGGCACCCTCGTCATGGGCGACACCCTCCGCGCCGCCTTCGACACCATGTTCGGCAACGCGACCAGCGGCACCGACGCCGTGGTCCGCAGTGCCGAGGCCATCACCACGCCGGGGGAGAGCGCGGGAGTGCGCGAGCCGGTCCCCACCGACCTGGTCAGGACCGTCGAACAGGTCCCCGGCGTCGCGGCCGCCGCCCCCGACATCCAGGGCGCCGGCCAGCTCGTCGGCGCGAACGGCGAGCCCATCGGCGGCCAGGGGCCGCCCACCCTCGCGGGCAACTGGATCGAGGACACGAAGCTCAACCCGTACCGACTCGCCGAGGGCCGCGCGCCGGAGAGGTCCGGCGAGGTCGTGGTCAACCGCGGCACCGCCGAGAAGGGCGGCCTGAGGATCGGCGACAGGACGATCCTGCGGACGCCGGACCCCGTCGAGGTGACCATCGTCGGGCTCGCGACCTTCGGCGGCGAGGACGGCATGGCCCAGGTGACCTTCACCGGCATGACCCGGGCCGACGCCGAGAAGTACCTCACGGCACGGCCGGGCGAGGCGTCGGGCATCCAGGTGCGCGCGGGCCCCGGTGTCAGCCAGCGGGAACTCGTCGACCGGCTGACTCACGTACTGCCCAGGGGCGTTGAGGCGATCACCGGTCAGGAGTCGGCCGAGGAGAACACCGACATGATCTCCAGCCGGTTCCTGACCGTCTTCACGGCCTTCCTGCTGGTGTTCTCGGGCGTGGCCCTTCTGGTCGCCACCTTCTCCATCCACAACACCTTCGCGATCGTCGTCGCCCAACGCACCCGTGAGAACGCCCTGTTGCGGGCCCTCGGTGCCTCCCGACGCCAGATCACCGCGTCGACCCTGGCGGAGGCGGTCGTCGTGGCGGTCACCGCGTCCGCCGCGGGTCTCGCCGGCGGCATCGGGATCGCCGCCGGTCTGCAGACTCTGTTCCCGGCGATCGGATTCCCCTTCCCCGAGGGCGACTTGGTGGTCAGCGCGCTGTCGATGCTGCTGCCGCTCGCGGTCGGCGTCGTGGTCTGCCTGGGCTCCGCCCTGCTGCCCGCCGTACGCGCCGGACGCACCGCTCCGCTGGCCGCGCTGCGCGAGACGGCCGTCGACCAGTCCGGCGCCTCCCGCTTCCGTGCGGTCACCGGGGCCGGACTGGCCGCGCTCGCCGTGGCCGTCACCCTCACCGGCGTCCTGGTGTCACCGTCCCTCTGGCTCGCCGGAACCGGCGCGGTCCTGGCCCTTGTCGCCTTCGTGGTCCTCGGCCCGGTCGCCTCCACGACAGCCGTACGCGCACTCGGCAGCCCCCTCGACCGGCTCCGCGGTGTCACCGGCGCCCTGGCCCGGCGCAACGCCCTGCGCAGCCCGAGGCGGACGGCCGCCACCGCGAGCGCGCTCATGATCGGCGTGGCCGTGGTCTCGCTGTTCACGGTGTTCGGGGCGTCCTTGAAGGCCACCATGGACCAGACCGTGTCCCGGTCCTTCGCGGGCGACGTCGCCGTCAGCACCCCGTCGTTCGGCGCGGGCGGCAGCGGACTGAGCCCCCGGCTCGCCGGAGCGCTCGGATCGCTTCCCGAGGTGGACACCGCCGTTGGCCTCGGCCGCGGTGTCGCCGAAGTCGACGGCCGGGGGAGGGCGTTGACCGTCACGGACCCGCTCGCCCTGGAGCGCACCTTCGACCTCGGGACCGTGCGCGGCTCCCTGCGCGACCTCGGCACCGACGGCATCGCCCTCACCCGGACGGAGGCGGAGAAGCAGGGCCTCACGACCGGGGACAGGACCCGGCTCACCTTCACCGACGGCGAGCAGGACACCTTCACCGTCCGCGCGGTCTACGGCCGGTCCGAGCTGGCGGGAGACTACGTCATCACCCGCGCGGCCTGGGCCCCGCACCGCACGCAGGACTCCGACACGCTCGTCGCGGTCTCCTTCAAGGACGGTGTCGGCAGCGACACGGGCAAGGCGGCGGTGGAGAAGGTGGCGGCCCGGTACGGCCACCCCGAGGTGCAGACCCGCGACGAGTACGCGCAGTCCTCGGCCGGCGGGATCGACATGATGCTGACGCTGGTCTACGCGCTGCTCGCCCTCGCGGTCCTCATCGCACTGCTGGGCATCGCCAACACCCTGACCCTGGCGATCCACGAGCGCACCCGTGAACTGGGCCTGCTGAGGGCCGTGGGCCAGACCCGGTCCCAGCTGCGCGCCATGGTCCGCTGGGAGTCGGTCCTGGTCGCCGCCTTCGGCACGGTCGGCGGGCTCGCCCTGGGCGCCTTCCTCGGCTGGGTCCTGGTCAGGGCCTCGGACGGCACGAGCGACAGCACCTTCGCCTTCGCGGTACCGCCGCTGCACCTCGCGGTGGTCGCCCTGGTGGGCCTCGGTGCGGGGGCCCTCGCGGGCCTGCGCCCGGCCCGACGCGCAGCACGTCTCGACGTGCTGCGGGCGATCGCGACGGAGTAGCGGGCCGGTCGCCGGGCCGGCGCGTCCGCGGGGACGGAGGGCCGCGCCGGTGCCGGGACGACGTGCCGGTGCGGGTACGGGGACCCGGGCACCGTCGTCGTCCCGGCACCGGCTGGAGGCGCCTAGCGGACCGACGGGCGAACAGGGAGGCCGTCACCGCCCGGTCAGCCGGGAACGGCGGACCGGGCGGGAGCGTGTTCGGACCTGCGGCCCTCGACCCGCACCTCGGCGAACCGGAGCGCGGTCTTGTCGAGGACGGTGCGCCGCTGGGGCCGCGCGGCGGAGGGCGTCGGCAGGGTGAACCACACGCTCTTGCCCGACTCGCCGTCCGGCCGCACGCCCCAGCTCTCGCTGACCGCGGCGACCATCGCGAGCCCGCGCCCGCACGTGGCGAGCGGCTCGGTGTCCTTGATGTCGGCCACGACCGGCAGACGCGGGTCGTGGTCGTGCACCGAGACCATGAGCCGGTCGAGCAGCAGCTCGATCTTCACGGTGCACGTCTTGTCGGGCTGGGCATGGCGGTGGACGTTCGTCAGCAACTCCGTCACACCGAGCACGGCCCGGTCTATGAGGGGGTCCATATGCCAGTAGCGCAACTGCGCAGAAAGGATTCTGCGGACCTGGCCGATCCGCGACGGCAGAGCCTGAAGCTCCACCGTGCAATGCCTGCTTGGGTGACTGATCACGGCTGCGACTCCCCGACGTGAGGTCCGGAAGAACACGGAGTTCGGATCGATCCAGCAGGTGCCCGTGTGAGGTGGCCGCCTGCTGTCGTGCCCGGCGGGCTGGTGTGCAGCGTGATCGCCGGTAAACCCAGAGTGATGTGAGACCAGCGTGGCGCAGGAGGTGCGTTGCCGCAACTCGCGGTGACCTAGTCGCTACGTCCCGCAGCCCTGCGCACGGCCTCGATGAACCGCCGTGCCGGGGGCGGCCCCGGCTCGCCCGGAGCGGGGTCGCGCTCGCCCAGCGTCAGCAGATACCGGTTGCCGTTGAGGTCGGCGAGAGCCCGGTCGTCCGCGGCGAACCAGGGCTTGGAGGCGCGCACCGCCTGCACCGGTGCGCTGTCGATCTCACTGCCGTAACTGGTGAGCAGTTCCAGTCTGCCGTCGTTGATGCGGACCTGACCGGCCCGGGTGAGCGATCGCAGCCTCTTCCCGATTCGCACGCCCGTAGCCGTGAACTCCGGCTCCGCCATGCCGTCCCGCCCCCTTGTGCGCGTCGGTGTGCCGGCCCGTGCTCCCGCGTGGGTCCAGGCCCGGCGTCTTTCGTGATCCAGTGTGCGCGCCCCCGTCCGGGACATCCGTCCCGTCCGGTGCAGTCTGCCCGCCACGAGCGTCGAGCACCAGTACGCATGACATCTCGCCGGGAGCGCCCGAAGCACTCGTTCGAATGCGCCCCCGCCGCCGCGCCCCGGTGCGACCCCAGGGTGCCTTTGAGGCTCTCAAAGGTGTGTTTATGCAGGTGAGAAGGGTGCGGAAGGTGTCTATGATCGAGACATCGGCCGCGCGACGCGCCGTCGGCGCGCAGTGTTAGGAGCCCCGCCGTGAGCACCCCTCAGCAGACCCGACCCGGCGACACCCTCGACATCGACCACAGCGACACCGCCTACCGCGGCTGGCTGAAAGAAGCCGTCCGCAAGGTCCAGGCGGATGCCAACCGCTCGGCCGACACGCACCTCCTGCGCTTCCCGCTCCCGGAGCAGTGGGGCATCGACCTGTACCTCAAGGACGAGTCGACCCACCCCACCGGCAGCCTCAAGCACCGCCTCGCCCGCTCCCTGTTCCTCTACGGCCTGTGCAATGGCTGGATCCGGCCGGGCCGCCCGGTGATCGAGGCGTCCAGCGGCTCCACCGCCGTGTCCGAGGCGTACTTCGCGAAGCTGATCGGCGTGCCCTTCATCGCGGTCATGCCCCGCACGACGAGTGCGGAGAAGATCCGCCTCATCGAGTTCCACGGCGGCCGGTGCCACTTCGTGGACGACCCGCGCACCATGTACGAGGAGTCCGCCCGCCTCGCGGTGGAGACGGGCGGCCACTACATGGACCAGTTCACCTACGCGGAACGGGCCACGGACTGGCGCGGCAACAACAACATCGCCGAATCCATCTTCCGGCAACTGGAGTTGGAGCGTTTCCCGGAGCCCGCGTGGATCGTCGCCACGGCCGGCACCGGCGGCACCTCGGCGACCATTGCCCGGTACGTCCACTACATGCAGCACGACACCCGCATCTGTGTGGCCGATCCGGAGAATTCCTGTTTCTTCGAGGGCTGGAGCACCGGCGATCCGGACGTCACGTGCGACTGCGGCTCGCGGATCGAGGGCATCGGCCGGCCGCGCATGGAGCCGAGCTTCGTGCCCGGGGCGATCGACCGCATGATGAAGGTCCCGGACGCGGCCAGCGTCGCCGCCGTGCGCGCGCTGGAGCGGGCCATCGGGCGACGTGCGGGCGGCTCGACCGGCACCGGGCTGTGGAGCGCGCTGAAGATCATCGCCGAGATGGTGGCCGAGGGGCGGCGCGGGAGTGTCGTCACCCTCCTCTGCGATCCCGGCGACCGGTACCTGGACAAGTACTACTCGGACGCGTGGCTGGCCGAGCAGGGCCTGGACATCGAGCCGTACACGGCGGCGATCGCCGCCCTGCTGGAGACGGGTGTCTGGCCCGGCCGGATCGGCACCGGCACCCCTTAGGCGAGGTGCACAGCGCTCTCGACGGCCTCACGGCCCGTCACGGGGATGCGGAACGCCGTCCCAGCGCCCTCCTCCGGGCCGATCACGCCCCCTGCGCCCGCGAGTCCGCGCCGGAACGCCCGGGGCCCCCGGGGCAGGGACGGGCAACTTGCAGGCGTCGCTCCAGCGCTGACGTGGGATGCCCGGGAGGCAGGGCGAGCGTCCCGCGGGCGTGGCTTCGGCGCCGACGTGGGACAGCCGGGAGGCAGGGCGAGCGTCCCGCTGGCGTTGCTTCGGCTCCGACGTGGGATAGCCGGGGGCAGGGGCGCGCCTCGTGCTGGCGTTGCTTCGGCTCCGACGTGGGATAGCCGGGGGCAGGGGCGCGCGTCCCGCAGGCGTTGCTCCGGCGTCAACGCATGATGGCCGGAAGGCAGAAGCGGGCAGCCCGCAAGCGTCGCTCCGGCGTCGGCGCAGGACGACCGGCCTGCCGACCAGACGGCCGGACGGGCCGCACGATTTCGACGGGGACCTTTCACGGGCCCGCCCGTCAGCAGCCGAGGACCCCGGCTACACCCTCCGCGTCGCCAGCCGTCGGTCCAGGGTGCGGACCGCGTCCCGGAAGGCCCGCCCCAGTCCGGCCCGCCCGACCTTCGCGACCAGTCGGAACGCGGCCGTGCCGTCCACCGCGAACGTCCAGCGCACCTGGGTGCCCGCCCCGGCGGGGGTGAGCCGCCACTCCTCGGCGATGGCGCGGGCACCGGGCGCGTTGGCCACGTCGACCCGGTAGGCGTACACCTCCGGCTCCTCGGCCGCGATGATCGTCTCCTGGAAACGGCCGCCGCCCTTGAGGTGGATCTCCCGGGTCGAGCCGTCCCCGGTCGAGCGGGCCAGCGTCACCGCGGCGAACCATTCCTCCCAGCCCGGCACGTCCTCCGCGAGCGCCCGGTAGACCGCCTCGGGCGGAGCCGACATCTCCTGCACGAACACCATCCGTACGGGCGCGGTCTCGATGAAGTCGAGCCCCACCTCGCGCAGTTGGTGAGCCATGGACAACCCCCAAGTGTGAACGGGAGGGT
This sequence comes from Streptomyces sp. SAI-135, assembly GCF_029893805.1. NCBI lineage: Bacteria > Bacillati > Actinomycetota > Actinomycetes > Kitasatosporales > Streptomycetaceae > Streptomyces > Streptomyces sp. SAI-135. The sequence continues at coordinate 1,210,875 of NZ_JARXYP010000002.1, read as the reverse complement.
CACCCTAGCTGGCGCTCCGTCAGATGTCTGTACCGTCAACGGACTCGCCCGCCACGACCAGCCGCCGCAGATGCTCGGAGACCTCCGCGCGCGCCGACGCCGGCAGCCCCGCGTCGGTCACCAGCGTGTCGACCTGATCCAGCGAGGCGAACGAACTCAGGCCCACGGTGCCCCACTTGGTGTGGTCGGCGACCACCACGACCCGCCGCGCCGACTGCACGAGCCGCCGGTTGGTCTCGGCCTCCGCGAGGTTCGGCGTCGACAGGCCGGCCTCGACCGATATCCCGTGCACACCGAGGAAGAGGACGTCGAAGTGCAGCGCCCCGATCGCCTGGTCGGCCACCGGCCCCACCAGCGAGTCGGAAGGCGTACGCACACCACCGGTCAGCACGACCGTCGCCGCGCCCTGACGGGGACCCGTGGTGCGCTGGGCCGCGTGGAAGACGTCGGCCACCCGCACCGAGTTGGTCACGACGGTCAGGTCCGGCACGTCGAGCAGGTGGTGGGCCAGTGCGTACGTCGTCGTACCGCCCGACAGGGCGATCGCGGTGCCCGGGGCGACCAGCTCGGCCGCGGACCGCGCGATGTCCTCCTTGGCGGTCAGCTCCAGACCCGACTTCGCCTCGAAGCCAGGCTCGTGGGTGCTCGCCTCCACCACCGGGACGGCGCCGCCGTGCACCTTCTCCAGCACGCCCTGGCGGGCCAGCGCGTCGAGATCACGCCGTACCGTCATGTCCGACACGCCGAGCTTGCGGGTCAGCTCGTTGACGCGCACCCCGCCTCGGCGCCGGACCTCGTCCAGGATCAGGGCGCGCCGCTGCTCCGCGAGGAGGTTCTGATTCTCACTCACGTACGCTCCGGTCCTTTCGCCTGGGGCTGTCCGACACGCCCTGCGCACCCACTCCCACAAGCACATTTTGCCCGTCCCTGGTGCGAGGGACGTCCCATACTCGCACGCGCCCCCACCGGGAGCGCCACTGACCGCCCCGTCGCGCTCGTGCCACCGGGGCGACAGCCGGGCCCGCGCCCACGACCGGATCGGGGAGATTCCGTGACGAGTGGTGTGCGCGACGCGCCGAGAGGAGATCCTGGTGCCCGCACGGACAGATGCCGACGGCGCGTCACGGGGGAAGTGCGAGAACAGTGGAACGAGTCACGACCACGGGAGCGGACGGCTCGACCGCCCGGCCCGACGAATCCGGAACCGCCCTGGAACTCCTGGTCCACGGAGTGGGCGGCACCACGCCGGAGAAGATGCTCGACGATCCGCGCACGGTGCGGATCACCGGCGACGACATCGCGGCCGTCTTCCGGCGCGCCGACGACGTCGACGCCGAGAAGAGACCACGCGACGCCCGCACCGGACCGGTGCCCGAGGCGTACGTCTGGTGCAACCTCACTTCAGGCAACGGCACCCGCGCCCTGTGGCTGCTGTTGCTGCCGTTCATGGTGGTCAACCTCGCCCACTGGATGCGTCCCACGGCACGCGGCCGCAAACGGACCGTGCGTCTCTACGGCCTGCTGGTACGGCTCGCCGGCCTGACCCTGACCGTCCTGCTGGTCGCCGCCGCCTGCGAGGTCGCCCTGGACCTCGCGGCCTGGCAGTGCGCGGGCACGCGCGCGTGCGCCGAGTCGCACACCTGGCTCGGCTTCCTGTCGCCCGACGTGTCGGACGGCGGCTGGTGGAGCAGGCCGGGCCGCCGCCTCGCCCTCGCCGCCCTGGTCCCGGCCGCGCTGACCGGCCTGCTCTGGTACCTGTCCCACCGCACCTGGAGCGCCTACGAGTCCCAGCAGCCCATGTCCCGCCCCGGCGAGCCCGAGGAGGACCCCGGCCGCACCGCGCTCGGCCGGCCCGGCTTCTGGTACGGCCGCCGACTGGTCGCCCGCCTTCGGGCCGCGCACACCGCCGCGGGCCTGCTGACGATCGCCGCCGCGGTCAGCTCCATGGCGGCCCGCCACGACCGCGCCCCGGGCGGCCCCGCCCTCCTCGACACGCTCGGCCGGCTCCTGCAGGCCGGTCTCGTCGCCTCCGCGGTCGCCGTCGTCTGGGTGGTGTGCCGCCGCGGCCGCAGCGAGAGGTACCTCGACCGGCAGCTCGACGAGCATCTGGTACGGCGCCTCCCGCTCGCCGCGCTGCTCCTGCTCGCCCTCGCCGCGGTGTACGCCGGGTGGGAGCGGCCGGGGTGGCAGTCGCACGGCCGGCTGTCCGGGGACGCCACCTTCGGCGGCATCGCCTTCGTGCAGGGCCTCCTGGTCGTCGCCCTGGCCCTGGTCGCCCACCTGCTGTACCGCACGCATCCCGACCCGCGCGCCGCGATGCGCGGCCTGGCCGGACCCGCCGTCGCGACGCTGGCCTGCGCCCTGGGCGGCGTGATGTCCGGCGGCGTCTCGCAGCGCGTGGCGGACTGGCTGGACGGCACCGGTGCCACCATCCCCGGCCCGCCGGTCCTGCTGACCTGGCAGGCATCCGTGATCCCGCTGGTCCTCCTCGTGGTGCTGGGCCACTGCGCCTGGCTCGGCCGCCGCACCTGGCGCTCCGGCCGGGCCCAACTGGGCACCGTCGAGAGCGAGTACCCCGGGGAGCCCAAGGACGCGGCACGCACCCGCCGCATCGCCCGCACCCGCGCGATGGCGGCGCTCACGGACCGGGGACCCCGCCTGCTCGGCGTGACGTCGGCCAGCACCCTGCTCCTCGGCGCCGGCGCCCTCGTCGGCGCCCTCACCTCCCACAAGACCCCGGCCAGGGCCGCCGAGGGGGCGTACGCCTTCGTGCAGAGCGCCGCCGACACCGCGCAGGCCCTCGGCTCCTGGCTGATCGGCCTCGGCTTCCTGCTGTTCGTCACCTGGGGCCGCCGCGCCTACAAGGACCCCTCGGCACGCCGGACCATCGGCATCCTCTGGGACGTGGGCACCTTCTGGCCGCGCGCCGCCCACCCCTTCGCCCCGCCCTGCTACGCCGAGCGCGCGGTACCGGACCTGACCTGGCGGATCGCGACCTGGGTCCGCGCCACGCGCGGACGCCTGGTCATCTCCGGACACTCCCAGGGCAGCGTGCTGGCGGCCGCCGCGGCCTGGCAGCTGGAGCCCTCGGTCCGCGGGAGGGTCGCCCTGCTCACCTACGGCTCCCCGCTGGAGCGCCTGTACGGCCGCTGGTTCCCGGCCCACTTCGGCCCGGCCGCGCTCACCGCCCTGCACCACGACGTGGACTGCTGGCGCAACCTCCACCGGCTCACCGACCCGATCGGCGGCCCGGTCCGGCTGCCCGGCGACTGCGGACCGGAGGTGGACCGGGAGCCCCTCAAGGATCCGCTCGCCTACGGCCGCACCGAGCAGCACCCGCTGCCCGCGCCGATCCTCGGCCACTCCGACTACCAGGCCGACCCGGTCTTCGCCGAGGAGCGGGCGAGACTGCTGGGCCGGCTCCAGCCGGACGTCCCCGGGCCGCGCTCTCAGGACGACCCGGGCAGATCCTCGGCGTAGAGCAGGGTCAGATCGTCCGTGGTCGGGTCGTCCACCTGGGCGACCCGGCTCGCGTGCCGCTCCACCATCGCCTCGAAGGTCTGGCGTGCGGTACGGCCGTTGCCGAAGGCGGGGCCCTTGGGCAGCGCGGTGAAATACCTCAGCAGGGCCTCCGCGGCGCCCGGCGCCAGCCTGTACTCGTGCTCCTCGGCCTGCTGCTCCACGATGCTGAGCAGTTCCTCGGGGTTGTAGTCGCTGAAGGTGATGGTCCGTGAGAAACGGGACGCCACACCCGGGTTGACCGACAGGAACCGCTCCATCTCGGCGGTGTAGCCCGCGACGATCACCACGACCGCGTCCCGGTGGTCCTCCATCAGCTTCACCAGCGTGTCGATGGCCTCCTTGCCGAAGTCCCGGCCCGAGTCCTCCGGCGACAGCGCGTACGCCTCGTCGATGAACAGCACTCCGCCGCGCGCCCTGTCGAAGGCCTCCTGGGTGCGGATCGCCGTGGAACCGATGTGCTCACCGACCAGGTCGACACGGGACACCTCGACCAGATGCCCCTTCTCCAGGACACCGAGGGAGGCGAGGATCTCGCCGTAGAGCCGGGCGACCGTGGTCTTGCCGGTGCCCGGGGAGCCGGTGAAGACCAGGTGGCGCTTGACGGACGCGGCCTTCAGACCCGCCTGCTGGCGGCGCCGGCCCACCTCGATCATGTCGGTGAGCGCCCGCACCTCCCGCTTGACGCTGTCCAGACCCACCAGGGCGTCGAGTTCGCCCAGGACGTCCTTGGACGTGCGCGCGGGCTGCTCCGGCACGACGTGGGCGGCCGGCGGTTCCTGCTCGGCGGCACGCTGCCCGGGGATCGAACCCAGCAGACCGGGGGAGCGGACCTCGGTCTGAACGGCCGTCTCCCGCGCCGCGGGCGGGGTGACGCCGCCGCTCTCGTCGCTCGTGCAGTCCTCGACGACGGGACCGGCTCCGGCGGCCGCGTCCGGGGCGTCCGCGAACTCGTAGCCCCCACGCGCGCAACGCTCCGTGCGGCACTTCCTGAGGGTCGTACGGCAGCCGTCTATCACATGGAAGCCGTACCCGCCGCTGCCCGTCACCCGGCAGTTCAGGAAGCTGCCGCGGCCGCCCGCCGACACGTAGAAGCCCGCTTCCGCGGGGGAGTCGACCGTGCAGCGCTCGATCGTGGGGTCGGCGCCCTTGGTGACGATCACACCGGTCTGGGTGCCGTCCACCGTGCAGCTGTTGAGGGTGCCGCCGCTGCCGTGGTCGCGGAACCAGGCGCCGGTCGCCGCGTCCCGGATCCGGCAGTCGTCGAGCTGCGCGGTGGCCCCGTCGCTCACCGAGACGGCGGTGTTGCGCACCTGCGAGATGTCGCTGTCGACGACGTCCGCGCGCGAGCCCCGGTCCAGGACGAACAGGGCGTCCGGCACGTCGTGCACCCGGCAGGAGTCCAGTACGGCGGTGGCGCCGTCACTGACCCACACGGCCGGGTAGTCGCCCGTGCTGTCGAAGATCTCGCACTGGTTGGCGTCCACGCGGGTGCCCGGATCCCACACCGACAGGCCGTTGCGCCCGAACTGACGGACCGTCGTGCGGGTCAGGGTGAGCACGGACCGGGAGCGCAGGTCGACCGCGTTCTCCGGGATGTCGTGGATCCGGCAGTCGGCCAGGGTCAGCACCGCGTCGGTGTCGAGCGTGACGCCGTCGGCGGTGGTGCGGTGCACATCGCAGTCGGTGAGGTGCGCGGTGGCCCGGCCGGTGATCTGGACGCCGCTGCCGCGGACCTCGTAGACCTCGCAACCCACGGCCTCCAGCGCGGAGTTCTCGCCGGTGGCCGCCAGTCCCGCGCCCGCGGTGTGGTGGATGCGGCAGCGCTCCAGGCGAGGGTGGGCGCCGCCGCGCACCGCGACGCCGGACTGGCCGGCCGCCACGATCTCGCACTCCTCGAACACCCCGCCCGCACCGTCCAGTACGGCGATGCCGATGCCGGCCGGGTTGTCGACGGTGCAGCGCCGCACGGTCGGGCGGGCGCCGCCGCGGACCTCTATGCCGGCCGCGGAACGGGTGACGACCCGGATGTCGGCGAGCTCGGGCGTGCCCTCCTCGACGAGCAGGGCGGGTGCCGCCGCGTCCTGGCCCTCCACATGGAGGTCCTGCACCACGGCGGAGGCACGCACGGTCAGCGGCACGCCGTCCACGGGCGCGATCCGCACGGAGCCGGGCGAACCCTCGGGCCCGCGCAGGGTCACCGACCGCTGCACGACGAGGTTCTCCCGGTAGGTGCCGGGCGCGATGGTGAGGACGTCCCCGTCCGCCGCGGCCTCCAGGGCTGCGGCGAGCGACGCGTACTCACCCGTGCGGCGCCGCCACCGCGATGTGCCGGTGTGCGTCACCTGGACCGTGCCCTGTGCCATGGCGTTGCCGTGCCCCCACCTCGTAGTACGCGGGTTTGTGCTGCCGAGGAACCTCGGCCGGTCCACCGTAGCGTGCGCGCGGGTGGTGGGTTGACCAGAGCCGTGAGGCCGTCAGCTGCCGGTGCCGGTCCGGCCCCAGTCCGGGCCCGCGCGGTCCCAGGCCTGGTCCCAACGGGTGTACCGGCCACGGACCATGCGCCAGACGGCGAGCCGCCTGCCGCCCTCGATGAGACCCCCGGTCAGCAGGGCCGCCCCGATGCCCGCGAGAACGGCATGGGTGGTGGCGGTCGCGGAGTCCAGCGGCCGGGCCGCCGTGCGGCCGTGCAGGTCCGTCCAGAGCGTGAACCGGTCGCCGCGGTGCGGGGTTTCGAGAGCGGCCATGACCGTGCCGTGACGTGAAGTGCCGTCCGGTGCGGTCCAGTCGGCCACCACCCGGGTGCGCAGATCCCGCCCGGAGGCGGCCTCGGGGTCGGCGTCCAGCGGCGAACGGTCCAGCGGGCGGATCACGGTCGCCGTCACCAGCCGGCGGGTCTCGTGCTGCTCACGGACCGACTGCTGCAACGCGCCCTGGGCCGCGTGCCCGGTGGCCGCGCCGACGACCGGTCCGACGACCAGGATCAGCAGCAGGGCCACAAGGCCGAGCCAGGCCTCGGCCAGGTCGGTCGCGCGGCGCAGCGGGTTGCGCCGCCAACGCCACAGTCCACTGATCGCTCGCACCGTCCGCACCCCCTTCCCGCTCCGTGATAACCCCCGACGGAGTCGTTCACGTGCGGGACCGGCCGAAGAGAGAGCGAAATCACCTGCGGCCGGGTCCTCTCATGAACTCCTCATGAAAGCCCCAACGTGCGTGCCCCCGCGTGGTGTTCCCGCGGCCCTGGACGGGACGGATCTTTGGCGGAGCTCTGTCCGTCGGCCGCCGTGCCGGTCTCCGGCCCTGCGTCCACGGCCTATTCGAGGACCGTCACCGGGTCGCCGACCCGGATCGTGCCGGGGGAGCGGGGCACCAGGTTCTGTCCGAAGACGAGCTTGCTGCCGAAGCGGCGGTGCCGGCCCAGGCTGTGCAGGGGCTCCTTGCCGCGCACGGCCCGGTCCTGGTCGGTGGTGGTCACCACGCACCGCCCGCACATCTTGGCGACCCGGAAGGTGACGTCCCCGATGGCGATGAGCGACCAGTCGTCCTCGGCCCAGGCCTCCGCGCCGCCCACGACGACGTTGGGCCGGAAGCGGTTCATGGGCAGAGGGCCCTCGGAGGCGTGATCGCCCTCGGCGATCAGGGAGTTGAGGGCGTCGAGGGAGGCCGCTGAGGTGAGCAGCAGCGGGTATCCGTCGGCGAAGGTGACGGTCTCGCCCGGCAGCGCGTACTCGGGTTCGACCGGGCGGCGGGTGGCGGGGTCGTCCATGTGGACCAGGCGGGTCGGAGCGCCGAGGTACTCGCTGCACCACGCGTGCGCGGCCGCGTCGGCGGGCACCCCCTCCACCTTGTCCCCGAAGAGGTCCAGCGTGACGGTCTCGCCCGGCTCGGGGACCGCCACGGTCAGCGGGTCCGTGCCGGGCGCGGACAGCACGACGCCGCCGGGCATGAGCTCGGCGGCGGCGAGCGCGAGGCGTGGCTGCTGTCGCTGGGTGACGACCTTTCCCCCGTCGTCGACCAGCGCCCAGCGCCGGTCACCGGTCAGCCCCCAGGGCTCCACATCGGCCTCCCGGAGCGGCACAGCCCGGAACGCCTTGACCGGATGGACATGGATCGACAGCAGTTGCGTATTCCCCATGGGGCCATCGTGCCAGGTGGCACCGACAGCCCGGGAGGAATCAGTACCCGCGGTACTGCTGGTTGTTGTACGGGTCCTGGTAGGGGGCCGCCGGAGCGGGCCGGGGAGCCGCGGGGCGCATCGCCTCGTAGCCCGTGCCCATGCCCATGCCGGGGCCGACCGGTCGCTGCTGCTGCGGACCTGGGTACCCGCGGGGCGCGGCGGCCTGCTGCGGGATGTAGGCGCCGGGGGCCTGCTGCAGCGGGGAGGGCTGCTGCGCCTGCGGGTAGCCGTAGGAGGAGTGGGAGGGGCCCGCGGGGAGAGCGGGCAGTGCGGACGGGAGCGCCGGCAGATGGCTGGCCGGGACGTCGTACGCGGCCGGGACCCGGATCGGGGCGATCTGCGGGGTGCCCCGCTCGGCCACGAGTGAGTCGTAGATCGGAGTGTCCGGGAAGGAGGCGGAGTAGTAGCCGCCGCCATAAGTGGAGCGGGGGGAGGTCATGGCACATAAGTTAAGCCCACGATGTGCTGGTTGGGGAGACCGATAAGAGGGTTGTTTTCCGTGTCGGCAGTGGTGTGGGATCCCCAATGCGAGCGAACTCGGCAAAAAAGGACGCCAATCCAGGTCCCATCCTTGTAAAGGCCGAGTTCCAAGGGGGTTACCGGGGGTTGGCCGGCGATCTTCCTGTACGCGGGATGGGAGTTCGCTGTCCCGGAGGAATAGGTTGAGCGGGTAGAACTCGAAGGGCCGCCGGGGCGCGTCCTGGCCTGCCGACACCCGATGGGGGCGGACATGTCAATGTCGAAAGGTGCGAACGCTCCGGTGCCCACGACGGCACTGCGCGTCGAATTGGGCTGGCGCACCGGCCCCGGAGTCCCCGACGCGGACGCGTCGGCCCTGCTCCTCGTCGGCGGAAAGGTCCGTTCGGACGCCGACTTCGTCTTCTACAACCAGCCGCAGCATGCCTCCGGGGCCGTCCGCCACGAGGGCAAACGCACCGACGCGGGCCGGGTGACCGACACCCTGCTCGTCGATCTCGCACGCGTGGAGCCGTCCGTGGAGACCGTCGTCCTCGCCGCTTCCGCGGACGGCGGGACCTTCGCGCGTATCCCGGATCTTTACATCGAGGTGCGGGATGCGGCGCGGGGAACGGTGGCAGCGCGGTTCGACAGTGCGGGAGCGACCGTAGAAACCGCTTTCGTACTCGGGGAGTTCTATCGGCGTCAGGGCGCGTGGAAATTCCGTGCCGTCGGTCAGGGCTACGACAGCGGACTGGAAGGGCTGGCAACGGACTTCGGTATCACCGTCGACGAACCCCAGCCGGCGGCACCTGTCGCGCCCCCGCCCACCCCCGCTGCGCAACCGGTCCGTCTTTCCAAGGTCACGTTGACCAAGTCGGCTCCGTCCGTCTCCCTCGCCAAACAGGGCGGCACCTCGGGCGCGATGCGCGTGAACCTCAACTGGCAGGTGCGCAAACAGTTCTCGGGCTGGGGCAGCAAACGCGGCCGCGCGGTGGCCATGCACGCCGACCTCGACCTCGACCTGTGCGCCCTGTACGAACTCACCGACGGCCGCAAGGGAGTCGTCCAGGCGCTGGGCAACGCCTATGGAGCCCTGCACCAGCCGCCGTACATCCACCTCGACGGCGACGACCGCACCGGTGCCGTCGCGAACGGCGAGAACCTCACCGTCAACCTCGACCACAAGCGGGACTTCCGGCGCATCCTCGTCTTCGTCACCATCTACGAGGGCGCGCGCTCCTTCGCCGACCTGCACGCCACGGTCACCCTCCAGCCGCAGCACGGCGCCCCGATCGACTTCTCCCTCGACGAGTGCACGGTGCCCTCCACGGTGTGCGCGCTGGCCCTGATCACCAGTACCGGCGACGACCTGGTCGTCCAGCGCGAGGCCCGCTACCTGGTGCCCGAGCGCGGGGTGAGTCCGCAGCGGACGGTGGACCAGGTCTACGGCTGGGGCATGAACTGGACACCGGGGCGCAAGTGAGACCTCAGTGCTCCTCGCCGACGACGGCGTCCGGGCGCGTGTAGGTGCGGCCCTTCCAGGCCGCGCCGCGCCCTCGGTAGTGCTGCACCGCCGAGTCGACCGTCATGAGGAGGTAGAGGAACGCGGTGAACGGCAGCAGGGGAGCGAGCCACAGCGGCTGCCGGTAGTAGCGGAGCATCGGGACGTACGTGCCCGTCATGACCAGCCACGCGAGAGCACCGGGCACCACGGTCGCCGCACTCCCCGCCGCCGCTCCCGTGACGACGGCGACCGGTGGCACCAGGTAGACCAGCGCGAGTCCGAGGACGGTTCCGAACAGCACCAGGGGGTTGTGGCGGAGCTGGGCGTAGGCGCTGCGCGACACCATGCGCCACAGGTCGTGCAGCCGGGGGTAGGGGCGCACACTGTCCACCCGTTCCGCCAGGCCCAGCCAGATGTGGCCGCCGCCGCCCTTGACGGCCCGCGCGAGGGCCACGTCGTCGATGACGGCGTGCCGGATGGCGTCCGGGATCCGCGCCCGCTCGGCGGTCTCGGCGCGCAGCAGCACACAGCCGCCCGCCGCGGCCGCCGTGCGCGCACCCCTGCTGCCGATCCGGCGGAACGGATAGAGCTGCGCGAAGAAGTAGACGAACGCCGGCACCACGAGCCGCTCCCACAGGCTCTCCACGCGCAGCCGCGCCATCTGCGAGACGAGGTCGAAGCCCCCGGCGTGCGCGGCGGCCACCAGCCGCCGCAGGCTGTCCGGCTCGTGGGCGATGTCGGCGTCCGTCAGCAGCAGGTACTCGGGCCCACGCGCGCGTGCCAGGCCGACGCCATGGCGTACGGCCCACAGCTTGCCCGTCCAGCCCGCGGGCGGTTCCCCCGGTGAGGACACGGTCAGGGGCAGTCCGCCGTACCGGCCCGCCAGGTCGCGTGCGAGGGCTCCGGTGCCGTCCGTGCTGCCGTCGTCGACGAGGAAGACCTCCGCCCGCCCCGGATACTCCTGGGCCAGCAGGGAGGGAAGGCTCGCGGGCAGCACCCCGGCCTCGTCGCGGGCCGGCACCACCACGGCCACGAAGGGCCAGGTCGCCGGATCCCGCTGCGGCGGGAGTCTCACGTCCGTGCGCCAGAAGAAGCCCTGGCAGAGCAGCAGCCACAGCCAGGCGGCGAGGGATACGGCGGCAGTCCACGCGATGGCGCTCACGCGCGCAGTCTGCCCCACGGAACCGGCCCCCAGGGGCTCATCGTCTATCGTGGCCGGGTGAAGATCGCGCTCTTGGACTCCGGAATCGGTCTGCTGGCGGCCACCGCCGCGGTACGGCGACTGCGCCCCGACGCCGATCTCGTGCTCTCCCTCGACCCCGACGGCATGCCGTGGGGTCCCCGGACCCCGGACGACATCGTCGGGCGCGCCCTCACCCTCGCCGAGGCCGCCGCCGCGCACGGCCCCGAGGCCCTGATCATCGGCTGCAACACCGCCACCGTGCACGCCCTGACCGCCCTGCGCGCCCGTCTCGAACCCGAGCTGCCGGTCATCGGCACGGTGCCCGCGATCAAGCCCGCCGCGGCGGCCGGCGGCCCCTTCGCCATCTGGGCGACCCCCGCCACCACCGGCAGCCCGTACCAGCGCGGTCTCCTCGCGGAGTTCGCCGACGGGGTGCCGGCCACCGAGGTGCCGTGCCACGGCCTGGCCGAGGCGGTGGAGCATGCCGACGAGGCGGCCATCGACGCCGCTGTCGCCGCGGCCGCCGCCCTGACCCCCGCGGACGTGACGACCGTCGTGCTGGGCTGCACCCACTACGAACTCGTCGCCGAGCGCATCCGCGCCGCCGTGCAGCGCCCCGGTCGTGCCCCGCTCGTCCTGCACGGCTCCGCCGGTGCGGTCGCGGCTCAGGCGTTGCGCCGGATCGGTGAGCGGCCCGCGCCGGACGCCGCGGCCACCGGCACGCTGACGGTGCTGCTGAGCGGGCGTGAGGGTGCGGGGCTGCCCGTGCCGGCCATGTCCTACGCGGAGGGCAGGCTCCTCAGGGCGGCCACGCCGGCCCGCTGACCCGCGCGGGCGGCCGAAAGTCACGCGCGGAGCAGTCACTCTGCGCGACGAGGTACCCGCACGGCGAAACCTGAGTAACCTCGTAGGCATGAGGGACCACCCCCACGAGCAGACCCTGCACCACACCGATGTCTGGACCGGCCGCGCCTCCAACCGGATCCAGTGGCTGCTGGCGCTCGCGGGCGCCGCGATCGTGGCACTCGGCATCGAGCTCGCCGTCGACTCGGCGTGGACCTCCGGCGTCGCCCCGCTGGTCATGGCCGTGGTCGGCTGCATCGCGGCCGGGCTGCTGGTCCTCTTCCTCACGCTCGCCTTCGTGCATGTCGCCCTCAAGGTCGACATGGACTCCCTGGAGGTGCGCTGCGGCCACATCGGTGTGCCGCGCCGCCGGATCCCGCTGGCCCATGTCGCAGGAGCGGAGTTCGTCCCGCACGTCACCCCCCGGCAGTGGGGCGGCTGGGGCTACCGCTGGCGGCCCGAGAAGGGCACCGCCGTCGTCGTACGCCGTGGTGAGGGCGTGGTCCTGCAGCTGTGGGACGGCCACACGTTCACGGTCACCGTGGACGACGCGGAGGCCGCCGTACGCATCATCCGCGACCGGCTGCGGCCCGGGGCATCGGGCCCGCGACGCTGAGACCGGGGCGGTCGCTCACCTGTGGAGCGCCTCGTCGGCCAGGGGGTGGGCCGTCGTCAGGCCCGCCAGGAACCCGACGCCCACCGACACCATCGTGAAGCTCAGCGCGTTGCCGACCGCGGCGATCGCCGCCAGCGCCGTCAGGGCCGCGCCCGCGGTGAGGACGACCGGCGTGGGGCGGGGGGAGCGCCACAGCGCGTACAGCAGCCAGCAGAAGGCCGCCGCCAGCAGCAGCACCCCGGTCACGCCCTGCTCGGCGGCCATCTGAAGCGGTGCCGAGTGCGGTTTGCCGTCGGGCGGCAGGGACTGGGCCGCCGTCGTGCTGAGCTCCCCGAAGCGGCCCGGACCCACGCCGAGGGCGGTGTCCTGGCGGGCCAGGTGGAGGGCGTCGTGCCACAGACCGATCCGGTGCGGGGTGAGCCGGCCGCGCAGCGACTCGGCGAGCCCGTCCGGTACCGCGTCCCCGGCCACCGCCCAGGTCAGGCCGGTCACCGTGGTCGCGGCGAGGGCGAGACCGGCGATGCCGGGACCGCGGTGGCGCATCCGGCCCGCGGCGAGCGAGCACAACAGCACCGCGGTACAGGTGACCAGACCGGACACCGAGCCCAGTGCGGCCGATGCCACCGCGATGCCGACGGCCAGCAGCCGCAGCAGGACGCGCGCGACAGGAGAGCCGGTGGTCCAGGCGGCGCAGCACGCGGCACCCGTGGCGAGCGTCAGCAGAGCGGCGGTGGCGCCCGCGTGCCCGAGCGGACCGACGATCTCCGGTCCGGGCGCGAGACGGGGGAGCCCCATCGTCAGGCCCAGTCCGGCCAGTGCGGCGGCGCACGGGGCGGCGACCGGCACCAGCGCCCCCGAGATGCGGCCGGCGGCGTACCCCGCGGCGACGGCCAGCAGGGCGAGCAGCACGCCCTCCGGGCGTCCGCCGTGTGCGGCCGCGGTGATCAGCGACCAGGCGGCACAGGCGCCGAGCACCAGGACGCCCACCACGTCGGAAACGTTTCGTCTGTCGCCGTCCGCGTCGGCACCGGCCACAGATGTCACTCCCGTGGAACCCACCCCGCCCCCCGCAACCCCGGTCCCCCGACCTGTGGCCCCTGCCGCCCGGACGCTGTCGGCCCGTACGACGAGGACTCCGGCACACCGTAACCGCTGATGGGCGATTTGTGGACGAGTTGCGCGGGATCCACGCGGCGGGGAGGCGTGAGCGGCGCCCGGGTCACCTGGCGGACCGCGCTGTGGACGCCGAGGTCAACCGCCGTACACTCCCGGAGTGACCGTCACCGCAACTTCCGTGGACGAGTCGGACCGGCTGGAACCGCAGTCCGCGCCCGCCTCCCGCTGGGCCCTCCGGCTCCGCCGACTCGTCCCGGCCGCCGCAGCGGCGCTCTCCGGAGTGCTGCTCTACGTCAGTTTCCCGCCCCGCACCCTGTGGTGGCTGGCCCTGCCCGCCTTCGCCGTCCTCGGCTGGGTGCTGCGCGGCCGTGGCTGGAAGGCGGCGCTCGGTCTCGGCTATCTCTTCGGCCTCGGCTTCCTGCTGCCGCTGCTGGTGTGGACCGGCGTCGAGGTCGGTCCCGGGCCCTGGCTCGCCCTGGTGGCGATCGAGGCGATCTTCGTCGCGCTGGTCGGCGTGGGCATCGCCGCCGTCTCGAAGCTGCCCGGCTCGCCGGTGTGGGCGGCCGCCGTGTGGATCGCGGGAGAAGCGGCACGCGCGCGTGCGCCGTTCAACGGCTTCCCCTGGGGCAAGATCGCGTTCGGTCAGGCCGACGGGGTCTTCCTGCCGCTCGCCGCGGTGGGCGGGACGCCCGTGCTGGGCTTCGCCGTCGTCCTGTGCGGCTTCGGCCTGTACGAGACCGTGCGGCTGCTCGTGGAGCGGCGCGGGACCGGGGCCGTACGGCGTCCGGCCGCGGCCGTGGCCCTCTTGAGCGTGGCCGTGCCCGTGGTCGGGGCGCTCGCCGCCCGGACGCTGGTGAGCGACAGGGCCGAGGACGGCACCGTGACCGTCGCCGCCATCCAGGGCAACGTGCCGCGCGCGGGGCTGGACTTCAACGCCCAGCGGCGGGCGGTGCTCGAGTACCACGCGCGCGAGACCGAGCGGCTGGCCGCCGAGGTGAAGGCCGGCACGATCGCCAAGCCCGACATCGTGCTGTGGCCGGAGAACTCCTCCGACGTCGACCCCTTCACGGACGCGGAGGCGGCCGTGGCCATCGAGCGGGCGGCCAAGGCCATCGACGCCCCGATCTCCGTCGGCGGCGTCGTCGAGCGGGACGGCAAGCTCTACAACGAGCAGATCCTGTGGGACCCGGTCAAGGGCCCCACCGACACCTACGACAAGCGGCAGATCCAGCCGTTCGGTGAGTACCTCCCGCTGCGGGGGCTCGTCGGCGCGATCAACAAGAACTGGACCTCCATGGTCCGCCAGGACTTCAGCCGGGGCACCGAGCCGGGAGTCTTCCGGATGGCCAATGCCGAGGTCGGCCTGGTCACCTGCTACGAGGCCGCGTTCGACTGGGCCGTGCGCTCCGAGGTCACCGACGGCGCGCAGCTCATCTCGGTGCCGAGCAACAACGCGACCTTCGACCGCAGCGAGATGACCTACCAGCAGCTCGCCATGTCCCGGGTGCGTGCCGTGGAGCACAGCCGGACCGTGACCGTGCCGGTGACCAGCGGCGTCAGCGCGATCATCATGCCGGACGGCAGGATCACCCAGAGGACGGGCATGTTCGTGGCCGACTCGCTGGTGCAGAAGGTGCCGCTGAGGTCGACGCAGACCCCGGCGACCCGCCTCGGCACCCTGCCCGAGACGGCCCTGGTGCTGGTCGCGGCGGGCGGGCTCGGCTGGGCGATCGGTGCGGGCGTACGCAGGCGTCGCGCCGACCGGGAAGATCGCTTGAGCCGTGAAGGCGGCCGTTAGGGTCGGTGCATGGCTACTCCTGACTTCATCCGCACCCTGCGGCGTTCCATCGGCCACGACCTCCTCTGGCTGCCCGGCGTCAGCGCCGTCGTCCTGGACGACGAGGGCAGGGTGCTGCTCAACCGCCGCTCGGACAACGGCAAGTGGTCGCTGCTCGGCGGCATCCCGGAACCGGGGGAGCAGCCCGCGGCCTGCGCCGTGCGCGAGGTCGAGGAGGAGACGGGCGTGCGCTGCGTCGTCGAGCGGGTCGTCGTGGTCCAGGCGCTGCGCCCCGTGACGTACGAGAACGGCGACACCTGCCAGTACATGGACATCTCGTTCCGCTGCCGGGCCGTCGGCGGCGAGGCCCGGGTGAACGACGACGAGTCCCTCGAGGTGGGATGGTTCGCGGTGGACGCGCTGCCGGAGCTGAACGAGTTCGGGATGCAGCGGATCAAGCAGGCGCTGATGGACGCACCCACATGGTTTGACCCTACGACTTCCGAATGAAGTATGGGGTGTGACCATATGGGGCTGGGGTCGGGCGCTGCCTAGGGTCGGAGCATGACCGGCAGCAGCGCCCTCCCGGGCCCCCACGCCCCCACACTCGACCTCGGCGGTCGCACCGCCCTCGTCACCGGCGCCGCCGGCGGCATCGGCCGCGCCTGCGCGCTGCGGCTGGCTGCCGCCGGGGCCAAGGTGAGAGCGGTCGACCGGGACGCCGCCGGTCTGGAGGCGCTCACCGAGCGCGCCGCGGGACTGGCGGGCACCGTCGAGCCGCGCGTCCTCGACCTCACCGACCTGGACGCCGCGGAGCACGCCGCCGCGGGCACCGACGTCCTCGTCAACAACGCCGGCATCCAACTGGTGCGCCCCATCGAGGAGTTCCCGCCCGAGGTGTTCCACACGGTGCTCACCGTGATGCTGGAGGCACCGTTCCGCCTGATCCGCGGAGCCCTGCCGCACATGTACGGCCAGGGGTGGGGGCGGATCGTCAACGTGTCCTCGGTGCACGGGCTGCGCGCCTCGCCCTACAAGGCCGCCTATGTGGCCGCCAAACACGGTCTGGAGGGCTTGTCCAAGACGGCCGCCCTCGAAGGCGCCCCCCACGGCGTGACCTCGAACTGTGTGAACCCCGCCTATGTGCGCACCCCACTGGTCGAGCGGCAGATCACCGACCAGTCCCGGGCGCACGGCATCCCCGAGGAGCGGGTGGTGTCCGAGGTGCTGCTCCAGGACAGCGCGCTCAAGCGGCTCATCGAGCCGGAGGAGGTCGCCGAGGCCGTGGCCTATCTGTGCGGCCCGCACACCGCCTTCGTCACCGGCACGTCACTCGTCCTCGACGGCGGCTGGACCGCGCACTGACCGGCACCGGACCGGAGTTTTCCACAGGCCTGACGGGGTGAGCGTGCGATGAGCAATCCTGTGGGCATGTCCAGCGATCACACGCAGTCCGTCGAGCGCCCCACCGGCAGTGCCGAGGCCCCCTTCCTCGAACTGCTGGCCAGGGGCGCTTCCGCCGACGCCTACGAGCAGCCGGTGCTGATCGCCCGCGCCGAGGGAAGGCCCGCCGAGCGGATTGCCGCGCTGGAGGCGGCCAAGGCGGTCGCCCTGCGCGTGCGCTCCGAGCTGGAAGGCCGGCGCAGGCGGGAGGCCGAGCTGTCCGCCCTCTTCGAGACCGCCCACGACCTGGCCGGGCTCCGGGACCTGGACGCGGTGCTGCGGGCCATCGTGCAGCGCGCCCGCTCCCTGCTCGGCACGGACGTGGCCTACCTCAGCCTGAACGACCCGGTGCGCGGCGACACCTACATGCGGGTCACCGAGGGCTCGGTCGCCGCCCGCTTCCAGCAGCTGAGGCTCGGGATGGGCGAGGGGCTCGGCGGACTCGTCGCCCAGACCGCCCGCCCCTACGTCACCGACGACTACTTCAAGGACGACCGCTTCCAGCACACCCTCACCATCGACTCCGGCGTACGGGACGAGGGCCTGGTCGCCATCCTCGGCGTGCCGCTGACCCTGGGCGACCACGTCATCGGCGTGCTGTTCGCGGCGGACCGGCGGGCCCGGGTCTTCGAGCGGGAGCAGATCGCGCTGCTCGGATCCTTCGCCGCACTGGCCGCGGCCGCCATCGACACCGCGAACCTCCTCACCGAGACCCGCTCGGCCCTGACCGAGCTGGAGCGGGCCAACGAGATCATCCGGGACCGCAGCGGTGTCATCGAGCGCGCCTCCGACGTCCATGACCGGCTGGCCGAACTCGTGCTGCGCGGCGGTGGGGTGCACGACGTGGCGGCCGCGGTCTCCGAGGTCCTCGACGGCACGGTCGAGTTCGCCGAGAGGGCGCCCACCGAGGCCCTGGAGGCATCCCGGGCCGAAGGCCACGCCGTGCGGCACGGCGACGACTGGATCGCCGCCGTCGCCGCCGGTGGCGAGCTCCTGGGAGCGCTCGTCCTGCGCGGCCACCCGGGGCTCGACCCCGTCGACCAGCGCACCCTGGAGCGCGCCGCGATGGTCACCTCACTGCTCCTGCTGGCCAGACGGTCGGCCTCCGAGGCGGAGCAGCGGGTGCGCGGCGAACTCCTGGACGACCTGCTCGACGCCCGTGACCGCGACCCCCGGCTGCTGCGCGAGCGGGCCGCCCGGCTGGACGCCGACCTCGACGCCACCCACGTCGTGCTGGCCGCCCGTCTCGACGGACCCGCGGCCGACGCCGACCAGGAGGCGGCCGCCCGCAGACGGCTGTGGTCCGCGGCCTCCCACCTCGCCGCCACGCGGCACGGCCTGGCCGCCGCCCGCGACGGCGGTACGGTCCTGCTGCTGCCCCTGGCGGCCGGGGACACGGCCACCGACCTGGCCCGCCGCACCGCGGGGCACCTCGGCACGGCCGTCCACGAGGCGGTGACCGTCGGTGCCTCGGCCCCGGTCCGCGACCTCGCCGTGCACCTGGACGCCGTGGCCGCCGCCTACCGGGAGAGCCGCCGGTGCCTCGACGCGCTGCGCCTCCTGGGCCGCTCGGGGGACGGAGCCGCGGCCGAGGACTTCGGGTTCCTGGGACTGCTCCTGGCCGGGGACCGGGACATCGCGGGCTTCGTGGAGCGCACCATCGGCCAGGTGGTCGCCTACGACGACCGCCGGGGCACCGATCTGCTGCACACCCTCGACGCCTACTTCGCCTGCGGGATGAGCCCGGCCCGCACCAAGGACGAACTGCACGTCCATGTGAACACCGTGGCCCAGCGCCTGGAGCGGGTGGGCCGCCTGCTGGGCGAGGACTGGCAGAGCCCGGCCCGCGCCTTGGAGATCCAACTCGCGCTGCGGCTGCACCGGTTGTCCGCGCAGACACGCCCCTGACACGCCCCCGTCCCCCGTACGCAGGGGCGTACGGGGGACGGGCGGGCGCGCGGCGACCCTTAGACGGTCCGGGCGTCCGCCGCGGGGGACGCGGCAGCCGGCGCCGGCTCGGCATCCGGTTCGATGTCGGCGAGGTCCCGGTGCCGGGTCTCCTTGGCGACCCCGACGGCGATCACCGTCAGCACCGCGGCGGCGATGACGTAGAGGGCGATCGGCGTGGAGCTGCCGTAGTCGGAGAGCAGTGCGGTGGCGATGAGCGGGGCCGGGGCGCCGGCCGCGACGGAGGCGAACTGGGCGCCGATGGAGGCACCGGAGTACCGCATCCGGGTCGCGAACATCTCGGAGAAGAAGGCCGCCTGGGGCGCGTACATGGCGCCGTGCATGACGAGGCCGACGGTCACCGCGAGGATCAGGTTGCCGAAGCCGCCGGTGTCGACGAGCCGGAAGAACGGGAACATCCACAGTCCGACGCCGACCGCGCCGAGCAGGTACACCGGGCGCCGGCCGACGCGGTCCGACAGGGCGCCCCAGGCGGGGATCACCGCGAAGTGCACGGCGGATGCGATCAGCACCGAGTTGAGGGCGGTCTGCTTGGAGACCCCGGCCGACGTGGTGGCGTAGACGAGGATGAACGCGGTGATGACGTAGTAGCTGATGTTCTCCGCCATGCGTGCGCCCATCGCGACCAGTACGTCGCGCCAGTGGTGGCGCAGCACGGAGACCAGCGGCAGCTTCTCGGCCGCGCCGTCCCGTGCCGCCTTGCGGGCCTCCGCCTGCGCCAACGCCTGCTGGAACACGGGGGATTCGTCGACGGACAGCCGGATCCACAGCCCGACGACCACCAGGACGCCGGAGAGCAGGAAGGGGATCCGCCAGCCCCAGCTGCCGAAGGCGGCGTCCGACAGCACGGCGGTCAGCAGGGACAGCACACCGGTGGCGAGGAGCTGCCCGGCCGGTGCGCCGGTCTGCGGCCACGAGGCCCAGAAGCCGCGCCGCCGCGCGTCCCCGTGCTCGGACACGAGCAGTACGGCTCCGCCCCACTCCCCGCCGAGCGCGAAGCCCTGGACCAGGCGCAGCACCGTCAGCAGCACGGGAGCGGCCGTGCCGACGGTCGCGTGCGTCGGCAGCAGACCGATCGCGAACGTCGCCCCGCCCATCAGCAGCAGGCTCAGGACCAGCAGCTTCTTACGCCCGAGCCGGTCACCGTAGTGCCCGAACACCAGGGCGCCGAGCGGACGGGCGGCGAATCCGACGGCGTACGTCAGGAAGGACAGCAGCGTGCCGACGAGCGGGTCGGAGTCGGGGAAGAACAGCTTGTTGAAGACCAGGGCGGCCGCGGAGCCGTAGAGGAAGAAGTCGTACCACTCGATGGTGGTGCCGATGAGCGAGGCGGCGACGATGCGCTTGAGGTTGTTCGGGGCCGGCGGAGCGGGGGCGGGCGACGACATCGGCACCACTTCCTGGGGTGTGACGGGGACGTTCGGGTATCGCCACACCGTAGGAATCCGCACGTCAGGCGCACATGTGTCGGGCCAACATAGTTAGAGGGTTGGCTATGCGTGCGGGCACCATGACGGCTCGTGCATCGGCGCTGGCCGGGCTTCGTCGCCGCACTCAGTGCACCGGGCTGATGTCGGGGGCGCCGAGCCGTACCGCGTCGGCGGTCCGGTCGTCCGGCTGCTGCTGGGCCTCGCGTTCGGCGGCCACCCGCTTCAGGTAGTGGTCGACCTCACGGTCCCGGTGCGCCCGGTCCCATCCCAGGTGCGGCGCCATCAGGTCCACGACGGTCCGCGCCGCGTCCACACCGCGGTCCCAGGACTCGATGGAGATCCGCGTACGTCGGGCGAGCACGTCCTCCAGGTGGCGGGCACCCTCATGGGTCACCGCGTACACGGCCTCGACGCGCAGGTAGTCGTCGGAGCTCGGCAACGGCTCGCCGAGCGAGGGGTCGGCTGCGACCATGGCGAGCAGTTCGTGCACCAGGGAGCCGTAGCGGTTCAACAGGTGCTCGATGCGGGCGACATGGAGCCCGGAGCTCTCGGCGAGGTTGTGACGGGAGTTCCAGAGGGCCGGGTAGCCGTCGGCGCCGAGCAGGGGAACGCGTTGCGTGACGCAGTCGGGCACCTTCTCGTCCAGGCCGCGGACCGCCTCGTCGACCGCGTCCTTGGCCATCACCCGATAGGTCGTGTACTTGCCGCCGGCCACCACGACGAGACCGGGCACCGGGTGTGCGACCAGGTGCTCCCGTGACAGCTTGCTGGTTTCCGCGGCCTCGCCCGACAGGAGGGGACGCAGACCGGCGTAGACGCCTTCGACGTCCTCCGGGACCAGAGGCGTGGCCAGGACGCTGTTGACGTGCTCCAGCAGGTAGGTGACGTCCTTGGAGCTGAGGGCGGGATGGGCCTTGTCGAGTGTCCAGTCGGTGTCGGTGGTCCCGATGATCCAGTGCCGCCCCCAGGGGATCACGAACAGCACGCTCTTCTCGGTGCGGAGGATGAGCCCGGTGCGGGAGTTGATACGGTCACGGGGGACCAGCAGGTGTACGCCCTTGGAGGCGCGGACGTGGAACTGGCCGCGCGTACCGGCGAGGGCCTGGGTGTCGTCGGTCCACACGCCGGTCGCGTTGATGACCTGCTTGGCCCGCACCTCTGTCTCGTCGCCGGTCTCCAGGTCCGTGACGGCGGCTCCCACCACCCGCTCGCCCTGCCGCAGGAAGCGGCTCACCCGGGTGCGGTTCGCGGCCAGCGCTCCGTAGGCGACGGCCGTGCGGGCGAGGAACAGAGTGTGCCGGGCGTCGTCGACCTGGGCGTCCCAGTACTGGATCGCGCCGACCAGGGAGTCGGAGCGCAGCGCGGGCGCCTCACGCAGGGCCCGGCGTTTGAGCAGGTGGCGGTGGTGGGGCAGACCGCTGGAGGTACCGGAGGCCGCGGCCATGGTGTCGTACAGCAGCACGCCGGCGCCGACGTAAGGACGCTCCCGGATCCGGTGTTGCAGCGGGTAGAGGAACGGGACCGGACGCACCAGATGAGGGGCCAGGACCCGAAGCAGGAGTCCGCGCTCCTTCAGGGCCTCGGCGACGAGACGGAAGTCCAGCATCTCCAGGTAGCGCAGGCCGCCGTGGATGAGCTTGCTGGAGCGGCTGGACGTGCCCGACGCCCAGTCCCGGGCTTCGACGAGGCCGACTCGCAGGCCACGGGTGGCCGCGTCGAGAGCCGCGCCGGCACCGACCACCCCGCCCCCGACGACGAGGACGTCGAGCTCGCCCTCCCCCAGCCGGACGAGGGCCTCCCTGCGTGCGCCGGGCGAGAGAGCCACCGGGTTCGCCATGGTCTCCTCCTCGTGCAGCGGGTGCGGCCGCGCACACGGCTCGGGCGGGACCGCTCGGTCGCCCCCGGCCGGAACCGGGGGCTGCGGCTCCTATTCGACCTTGGCCCAGTCGAGCGTGCGCTCCACCGCCTTCTTCCAGCCCGCGTATCCTTCCGCGCGCTGTTCCTCGGACCACTGGGGCTCCCAGCGCTTGGACTCCTGCCAGTGGGTGCGCAGTTCGTCCGTGTCCTGCCAGAAACCGGTGGCCAGACCGGCGGCGTAGGCGGCGCCGAGCGCGGTGGTCTCGGCGACGACGGGGCGGCTGACCGGGACGCCGAGGACGTCGGCCTGGATCTGCATGCACAGGTCGTTGGCCGTCACGCCGCCGTCGACCTTGAGCACGTCGAGGTGGACGCCGGAGTCCTGCTCCATGGCTTCCACCACGTCGCGGCTCTGGTAGCAGATGGCCTCCAGGGCGGCCCGCGCCAGGTGGCCGTTGTCGTTGTACCGGGCGAGGCCGACGATCGCGCCGCGGGCGTCGGAACGCCAGTACGGGGCGAACAGGCCGGAGAAGGCGGGGACGAAGTAGATCCCGCCATTGTCCTCGACGGTGAGCGCCAGGCGTTCGCTCTCCGCGGCATCGTTGATGATCTTCAGCTGGTCGCGCAGCCATTGCACCGCGGACCCCGTGACGGCGATGGAACCTTCGAGTGCGTAGATCGCCGGGCTGTCGCCGAACTGGTACGCCACGGTGGTCAGCAGGCCGTGCTGGGACCGCACCAGTTCCGTGCCGGTGTTGAGCACCAGGAAGTTGCCGGTGCCGTAGGTGTTCTTGGCTTCGCCGGGCGCGTAGCAGACCTGCCCGACGGTGGCCGCCTGCTGGTCGCCGAGCACACCGGTGACGGGGATGGCCGCCCGCAGCGGCCGGGACGTACGCGTCTGTCCGAACGCCTCCCGGTGGGAGGACGGGTTGATGGTCGGCAGCATCGCCCGGGGCACGCCGAAGAAGCCCAGCAACTCGTCGTCCCAGTCGAGGGTCTCCAGGTCCATCAGCATGGTGCGGCTGGCGTTGGTCACGTCAGTGGCGTGGACGCCGCCGTCGGGGCCGCCGGTGAGGTTCCACAGCACCCAGGCGTCGGTGTTGCCGAAGAGGGCATGGCCCTGCTCGGCCGCCTCGCGGACTCCGTCGACGTTCTCCAGGATCCACTGGATCTTGCCACCGGAGAAGTACGTGGCCGGCGGCAGCCCTGCCTTGCGGCGGATGACGTCACCCTGGCCGGAGCGGTCCAGCGCCGCCGCGATGGAATCGGTACGGGTGTCCTGCCAGACGATGGCGTTGTAGTAGGGGCGGCCGTTGCGCGGGTCCCAGACGACGGTCGTCTCCCGTTGGTTGGTGATGCCGATGGCCGCCAGGTCCTCCGGGGAGAGGTTTCCGTGCCGCAGCGCGTTCTGGATCACCGAGTTGGTGCGCTCCCAGATCTCCACCGGGTCGTGTTCGACCCATCCCGAGCGCGGAAGGATCTGTGAGTGCTCCAGCTGGTGCCTCGCCACCTCGTTGCCGGAATGGTCGAAGATCATGAAACGGGTGCTGGTGGTTCCTTGGTCCACCGCGCCGACGAAGTCCGCCATGGGGTGCCGCCTCTCCTTGGGCTCTCCCGGGGCGGCCGGAACACGGCAGCCCCGGGAGCCGGTCAGTTCTCGTCCGGGGCCGGGACCCGGCCGGGGGGCTCCGGCTCGGCGGTCGGCAGGAACCGGCCGATGAAGACCTTGTACAGGCCCGCTCCCAGCAGACCTCCGATCACCGGACCGACGATCGGCACCCAGAAGTAGAGGTGCCCGTACTGATCTCGCCACGCTCCGCCGTACCCGGTGAAGAAGCTGGCCAGCCGGGGACCGAAGTCGCGTGCCGGGTTGATCGCGTAACCGGCGTTGGTGCCCCAGGCCATACCGATGGCCACGACGATCAGACCGACGATGAACGGCGCCAGGTTGGCTCCGGGGGGCGTGTTGAGCAGGTCCGTGACCGCCAGGATCAGCAGCAGCAGGATCGCGGTGCCGATGATCTGGTCGCGGAATGCGCCCCAGTCGCTGACCGGCAGGTTCGGGTTGCCGTTGGCGGGCAGCGTGGAGAAGACGCCCTGCGTCTTGATCGTGTGGGTGGGATCCGCCTTCGCCAGCGCCTCGGTGTAGTTCCACCGGACGATCAGGGCTGCCACGAAGGCGCCGGCTGTCTGGGCCAGCGCGTAGGGAGCCACTTTGCTCCACGGGAAGCCCTTGAACGCCGCCAGCGCGAGGGTCACCGCGGGATTGAGGTGCGCACCGCTCAGCCTCGCCGCGACGTACACACCGAGGGTGACGCCGAGGCCCCAGGCCCAGGCGATGCTGTCGTGGTTTCCCAGGCCGCCCGGCGGTGTCGTGAGGGCCCCGCCGGCGACCACCTGAGCCACCACGCCACAACCGAAGAGGATGAGGATCATCGTGCCGGCGAACTCCGCAGAAAGCTCGCCGAGCAGTCCTGATCTCTTGAGTCGCTCAGCCATGGGTGCCCGCTTCCCGCCGACCCCAGGGTCGGCCGTCGACTGCCCCGAGTCATCCAGAAACGATTGTAGGACCGGCCGGAGTCATGCGCGTGCGGGGCGATATCGCCCGCTGCCAGGACGGGGACGCACCCGTGCGGACGGACGGCCGCGCTCCGCCGGGAGCTGTCCTTGATCGTCACAGCCGGCCGGCGCGTGGGCGGTAGGTACCCGGTGCAATCCGGTCGGGTCCACCATGGCTGCCGGTGGTCGGCCGCCCCGGACACGTGGCGTCTCCTGTCCGTCGGCACCACCGCTCTGCTGTGGGCCAAGAAGCTCGCCGGTCCTGCGGCGGGGGCGACAGGATCCTCCCATGCAGCCGGTCTTCGTTCTCGTGCACAGTCCGTCCGTGGGCCCTTCGACCTGGTACCCCGCCGCCGAGCGCCTGGAGGCGGCGGGGCATCGGGTGCGGGTGCCGTCCCTCCTGCACATCGGCGCCGGCGCGCCGCCCTTCTGGCCTCGCGTCGTGGACGCCGTGCGCGACGACCTGCGCCGGGTCCCGGCCGGCAGTCCTCTCGTACTGGTCGCCCATAGCAACGCGGGCCTGTTCGTCCCGGTGATCCGCTCGGGTCTCGACCGCCCGGTGACCGCCTCGGTCTTCGTCGATGCCGCACTGCCGGCCCGGTCGGGACCGACCCCGGTCGCCCCGCCCGAGTTGCTGGACTTCCTGCGCCCGATGGCCGTGGACGGCAGACTGCCGCGCTGGACCGACTGGTGGGACGAGGCGGACGTCGCCCCCATGTTCACCGATCCGCGGACGCGGCGGACGGTGGTGGAGGAGCAGCCCACCCTGCCCCTGTCCTACTACGAGCAGCACATCCCGGTGCCCGACGGCTGGGACGACCACCCCTGCGGCTACCTGCTGTTCGGCCCTCCGTACGACGACCTCGCCGACGAGGCCCGCCGACGCGGCTGGCGCGTGGCCCACTTGCCCGGTGCGCATCTCCACCAGACCGTCGATCCCGCCGGGACGGTCCGGCACCTTGTCGAACTCGCCGCCCTCTGAACGCGAAGTCGGCGCTGTGCACCAGCAGTTGGAAGAAGGCTAAGGTCACCACGACCGCCCCTTCGGTGCCCTGCCGTCCAGGGCCGCGGCGGTCCCGTACGTCAGGTCGGAGATGAAGGGGCGTTACCTCGTGTCGAGTTGGGATCGCAGACTGACGGTCGCCGGGGTGCAGGACCGTGGTCTGCGCGCGGACTACACGACCGCCGCCCGGGTCTTCGCCCGGAGAATCCTGGCCCACTACGCCGCCGTACGCCTGCTGGTGGCCCCGGAACTGCACCCGCACGTGGTGGCCGCCTACGCCTTCCTCGCCCGTACCGACGACCTCGCCGACCAGGGGCCGCTGCACGAGCGCCTGCCCCGCTGGGCGGCCTGGGCCGAACAGGTCGGCGCCGGGCTGGAGTCGGGGCATGCCGCCGATCCGGTCCTGCGGGCCTTCCTCCACACCGTGGCCGCACGTCGGTTGCCCCACCACTGGGTGCACACCTACCTCAAGGCCACCACCGAGGAACTGCACTTCACCGGCCACGCCACCGAAGCCGACTTCCAGCGCTACGTCGACGGCCTCGCGCTGCCGGCCCTGATGCTGATCGAGGACCTGCAGTACGAGGGAGGCGGTGACGCGGTCTTCCGGTCCCGTTGCCGGTCGTTCGCCGAAGGGCTGCAACGTCTGGACTTCCTGACCGACCTCACCGACGACCTGGCCGAAGGACGCCTGTATCTGCCGCAGGAGGACCTGGACCGCTTCGGCGTCAGCCGCGCCGACCTCGAACAGGGCCAGGACACGGCAGGAGTCGCGGAGTTGGTCGCCCTGACCTGCCGCAGGACGAGAAAGTCGCTCACCGACTCGCGAGCTCTCGTGGACTGCACCGCTCCCGGCTTCCGGCCCTTGCAGCGTGCCCTGCTGGACCTGGCGGAGCATCAGTTGTCCCGCGTCGAGAGGTCCGGTACCTCCGTCACGCGGCGGGCGGTGGGGTACGGCGTCCGCGTACCGCTCGCCGTTCTGTTGCGCGAGAGGCGTCGGCTCGGTGGCGCACCTTCGCCTTGCTGAGCGCGGCCGTCCCGAGGGCGGCCACGGATCAGTTCCGCGAGTTGCCGAACAGCAGGCGGTAGCCGATGAGCAGGACCAGGGAACCGCCGATCGCCGCACCCCAGGTGTAGAGGTCGAAGAAGTGGTTCTCCACCGGGCGGTCGAGGAAGCGCGCGGAGAGCCAGCCGCCGACGAACGCTCCCGCGACCCCGATGAGGGTGGTGCCGACCAGGCCGCCCGGATCGCGGCCGGGCAGCAGGATCTTGGCGATGGCTCCGGCGAGCAGACCCAGGATGATCCAGCCGATGACGCCCACGTGACAGTCCTCCAGCACTTCGGTTGCCTGATTGCGCAATCCTAGGGACTGGCGCCAGTGCGGAACGGCGTCCACCAGGCAATGGTGACAAGTCGTCGACGTTCTTCCACATGCTTATTACATTGCGCAATCAATGAAGTGGAGGCATGCTCATCGGCCCTGTTCCGCACCCTTACACTGAGACAGCACATGTGCGTCGACAGTGACCGGGGTGGGAGGGGAGGGGATCGTGGCGACACTCGCCGGTGGCTCCGGGGACCCCTCCGTCGAGGTGCTGACCGAGGCGGCCGCCGTGTTCGGACTCCTCGCCTCCTCCGCCCGGCTGCACATCATGTGGGCGCTGTCCCAGGGGGAAAGCGACGTCACCCACCTCGCGGACCGGGTCGGCGGTGCGCTGCCCGCGGTCAGCCAGCATCTCGCGAAGCTGAAGCTGGCGGGACTCGTGCGCTCGCGCCGCGAGGGCCGTCGGCAGGTCTACTACGTCGACGACCCCGACATCGTGACCGTGGTCCGCGTGATGGTCGGCCAACTGACCGCCCGTGGCGTCCCAGCGGCCGCACACAGGACCGCCTCACGGGGCTCTTAGTCCTCCTCCTGTACGGGCTCCTCCACTCAGCCCCCCGGCGGTCACGGCCGAGCCCAGCAGTCCGGTGCCGCGTCACGTTCGACGAGGTCAGGAAGGGTCGGGGCTTCGCCGACCCCAGCCGGCAGGAACGGCCCGACGACGGCCGCTCCGCACACCGAGGACGAGCTGCCGGCCCTCGGCTACTGGGCGAAGGCGGTAAGGGCCGTGGGGGAGAACGGAGACCTCCATGAGGTTGCCGCATTCCTCCATGAGATCTCTCACCCGTGAATTGCGCCGGGATCCGTACTGGTCGGGGCCAGGGCTTTGTTAGATTGCGCAACTACGCAACCTAGGCGAAGTTCCCGCTTGGCCTGCCTGTACACCGCCGCGCACGCCCGGCCGCCCCCTCCATGGCCCGGCCTGAGGGGCCCGACCGTTTCGTGGGAGTGGGAGATGAGCGACCGGTGGGACGGCCCGGGCGGTCAGGCCACACGCAGCCGCACCGGCCGTGTGCCGGGACCGCGGGAGAGCGGGGCCGGCGCAGAACCCCGGCCCGGCGGCCGGGCCGCGGCCCGGGCGGCGGCCCGCTCGCACGGCGGCAGGCGACCGCGTCGCCGGGCCCGCCCGGTGCGGCGCGGCAGGCGGGTGCTGAAGATCGCCGGGATATGCCTGGCGCTTCTCGTCCTGGGCACGGCCGGGGCCGGCTGGTGGTTCTACCAGCACCTCAACGGCAACATCAACAGCGTCGCGCTCGACGGCAAGGGCGGTACGGAGAAGGCCGACGCCTTCGGCCGGACCCCGATCAACATCCTGGTCATGGGCTCGGACGGCCGCACCAGCAAGGCGGACTGCAAACTGGGCGGCGGCTGCTCCCAGACCGGAGTGCAGAGCGGGAACGGCAACGCGGACGTGCAGATGGTGGTGCACATCTCCGCGGACCGCTCCAACGCCACCGTCATGAGCATTCCCCGCGACACCATGGTCGACGTCCCGGCCTGCAAGGACAGCGAGAGCGGCGAGTCCACGCCCGGCTACTACGGCCAGATCAACAGCGCGCTGCGGTACGGCCCCGCCTGCCAGGTCGCCACCATCCACCAGCTCACCGGCATCCCCATCGACCACTTCGTCAAGCTCGACTTCTCCGGTGTGGTGAAGATGTCCGACGCGGTCGGCGGTGTCTCCGTGTGCGTCGACAACAACGTGTACGACACCTACTCGCACCTGAAACTGTCCAGGGGCGACCACACCCTCAAGGGTGAGGCGGCCCTGGAGTTCGTCCGCTCCCGGCACGGCTTCGGGGACGGCAGCGACCTCGGCCGTACGGTCTCCCAGCACATTTTCCTCAGCGCGATGATCCGCAAGTTCAAGAGCGCCGGCACGCTCACCGACCCCACCGCGGTCTACGCCCTCGCGAACGCCGCCACCAAGGCGCTCACCGTGGACGACGGCCTGGGTACCGTGAAGAAGCTGATCGGTCTCGCGGCCGACGTGAACAAGGTCCCCACCAAGCGGATGACGTTCACCACGATGCAGACCGCCGCCGATCCGGACGACGCCAACCGGGTGGTGGTGGGTCCGGGTGCCAAGGCCCTGTTCTCCAGCATCGCCGACGACCAGGCGCTGAGCACCGGCTCCGGCAAGAAGTCCGCGGCGGCCTCGGCGACGGCCTCGGCCAAGGCGGTGCCCGCGTCCGAGATCGCGGTCACCGTCGAGAACGGCACCCGGATCACCGGCCGTGCCTCCGACGTCGCGAACGCGCTCACCGGCCAGGGCTTCAGCTCCGACACGACCACCGCCAACGCACCGAGCCCGGCGTCGACCACCACCCTCACCTACGGGACGGGCCAGAAGGCCGAGGCCCAGACGGCCGCCAAGGCGCTCGGACTGCCCGCCTCGCACCTGGAGGCGGGTACCGGCACCGGTCTGACCCTGGTGATCGGCGGCGACTGGACGAGCGGCACCACGTTCCCCGGCGGCACGTCCTCGCCCGCGCCCGCCGACACCAAGGCCGCGGTCTCCAACGCCCACGCCCAGACCGCCGACGAGGCCAAGAAGTGCGCCCAGGTCAGCCCCTACAAGACGGTCGCGCTCAACGGGGTTCCGATGACACCGGCACAGGCGTACGCGGCGGCGGGCAGCAAGAAGGACTCCGACGAGTGAGGCGGGAACCGGGCCGATAGTTGTACAGTTGCGCAAGCTGGCAATAATGAGCACGGAGAAGGGACCTGCGGCATGCTGCGCAACGGACTGGAGCCCTGGCACCTGCTGATCGTGGCGATCATGATCATTCTCTTGTTCGGCTCCAAGAAGCTGCCCGAGGCGGCCCGCGGGCTCGGCAAGTCGATGCGCATCCTCAAGAGCGAGGCCAAGGCCATGAAGGAGGACGGCACCGGGCAGGGCACCGCCGTCCCGGCCGCGCAACGCACGACCGAGGGCGACCCGGTCGGCTGAACTCCGTACCCGGACCGGTTCGGTGGGCGGGCCGCGACCGCGTGGACCGGTGCCGGACTCCGCTGGGAGACTCGGACGTCCTCGCCGTAAGCTCCCGCCCATGAGTGAGGCAGACGAGGGCCCCGGCAGACGAGTCGTCGACGGGCGCTTCGAGTTGGAGGCCCGCCTCGGCGGGGGCGGCATGGGCACGGTCTGGCGGGCCAGGGACCTGGCGCTGCACAGGATGGTCGCGGTCAAGGAGGTCCGCCCGCCCGACCGGGACCTCGCCGAGTACGACCCGGACGGCGCGCGGGCGCTGCGCGAGCGGGTGCTGCGCGAGGCACGGGCCCTGGCCCGGATCGACCATCCGAACGTCGTCACCATCCACCACATCGTCGACGGCGGCGAGGGCACCTACCCCTGGATCGTCATGGAGCTGGTCAGCGGTGGCTCGCTCGCCGACCGGCTCGCCCAGGGCCCCATGCCACCCGCCGAGGCGGCACGGATCGGCCGGGGCGTCCTCGCCGCACTGGCCGCCGCACACGACGCCGGCATCCAGCACCGGGACGTCAAGCCCGCCAACGTGCTGCTGAGGCCCGACGGCCGCCCGGTCCTCACCGACTTCGGCATCGCCGCGATCCGCGAGACCACCAGCCTCACCGCCACCGGCTCCATCATCGGCACACCCGACTTCATGGCACCGGAACGGATCGCGGGCCACGAGGGCGGATCCGCCTCGGACCTGTGGTCGCTCGCGATGATGCTGTACGCCGCGGTGGAGGGCCACCACCCGCTGCGCCGCGGCAGCACCCTCGCCACCCTCGCCGCCGTCCTCAACGAGGAGGTACCGCCGCCGATGCGGGCCGGCGCCATCGGCGACGTACTGATGAGCGTGCTCGTACGGGATCCGGCGGCGCGGCCCTCGTCCGCCGTGCTGGACCGACGGCTGGCGGAGATCGAGGCCGGGCAGAGCGGGCCGGTGACCGCCTGGCACCAGCCCCCCTCCTACCCGCTGAACCAGCCGCCCGCCGTGACGGCTCCCTCCTACCCGGGGCAGTACGCCCCGCCCGCCGCTCCCGTCGGCGGTGCCGCCGGGTTCGGGCCGCCGCCCGTGCTCGCCGGAAACGGTCAGCCGGTGACCTCGCCCGTCCGGGCGGGCGGCGGGAATCGGTCCGGACCTGCCGCCGTGCTCGCCGTGTCGGGGGCCTCGCTCGCGGGTGCCCTGGCCCTGCTGTGGTGGCTGGTGCCCTTCGGCGGGGACTCGGGTGACAAGGGCGCCACCCCGGACCCCGGCGTCTCGTCCTCCGCCGGCTCGGTGCCGGGCCCGACCGGTTCCTCGACCGCAGCCCCGGCAGGCCGACAGTCGCAGGGGACGACCACGTCCCTGCTCACCCCCGACGGCATCCGCACCGCCATCAAGGCCCTTGAGCAGGAGACCGGCCGGGACCGGTTCGGTGACTTCAGCGTCTACGACGACTTCGTCTCGGCCGAGGTGATGGTCGACGGCAGCGACAGCAAGTACGACACCTACACGTACCGCCTGGGGCGGGGCGTGGAGAAGGGCATCATCAAGGGCACCCTGTCCGGCGGCGACCGGCCCTTCCGCCTCGACGGCTTCGCCTGGGACAAGGTGCCCGCACTCCTCGACGAGGCCCGCAAGAAGCTCAACGTCGACGACCCGGAAACCCGCTACATCCTGGTCAGGCAGCCCAACGACACCTTTGACACCCCTCTCGGCATGGCCGTGTACCTGAGCAACGAGTACAGCCAGTCCGGCTATCTGGAGGCGACCACCAAGGGCAAGGTGACCCGCGTCATGCCCGCGGAGGACTGAGGGCTGTCAGGACTCAGAGGCGGATGACGACGAGAGCGGTGTCGTCGGCATTGCCGGTGGGTGGGAGCAGCTCCGTCAGCAGGGCGTCGGCCAGCTCGTCGGGGCCGGCGTGGCGGTGACGGGTGAGCGCGTCGGTGAGACGGGCCAGACCGGTGTCGATGTCCTCGGTGCGGCGTTCGATCAGACCGTCCGTGTAGAGGACCAGCGTGGCGCCCTCCTCGAAGGGCGAGATGGCCTCCGGACGGCTGGCGTGTTCGGGGCTGGCGCCGAGCGGCGGGTCGGTGGCCCGGTCCAGGAAGGACACCGTGCCGTCGGGGTGCAGCAGGGCGGGCGGGAGATGGCCCGCGCTGCTGTAGGTGAGCGTGCGGTCGTCCCAGTCGATGAAGGCCGTCGCGGCCGTGGTCGACTCGGCGCCGTCGACGGAGCGGGCGTACAGCCCGAGGGCCTCCAGAGCCCGGGCCGGACCGTCGGCGACGCGGGCGGCCGCGCTCAGGGCGCTGCGCAGCTGGCCCATGACACAGGCCGCGGGCAGACCGTGGCCCACCACGTCACCGACCGCGACGGCGAGACGGTCGTTCGGCAGGTCGACCAGGTCGTACCAGTCACCGCACACGTTCAGGGCGCCGACGGCGGGCCGGTAGCGGACCGCCGCCTGATGGTGGCCCAGCGGCCGGGGGGCGGGCAGCAGGGCCTCCTGGAGGGCCAGGGCGACCTCACGCTCGCGGGCGTGTGCCTTGCGCAGGCGTTCGTTGACCTCCTGGAGTTCCCGGGCCCGGGTGTACAGCTCGGCCTCCAGCACGCGGGCCCGGCTGTCGCCGCCCGGTCCGCCGCGGGCCCGGATGAGCTCGGTGACCTCCTCCACCCGGTGCACTATCAGGGTCACCTTCCCGTCGGTGCCGAGGACCGGGGCGTTGACCGGGCTCCAGAAGTGCTCCTGCCAGTGGCCGGGCCGCTGGGGGTCCTCGATGTCGTAGCGGAGCACCGCCATGGTGTCGCGCTCGCCGGTGGCCACCGCGCGCAGCATCGACTCACGCGTCTCCCGCATCCCGGCCGCGGCCGAGTCATGGGGGTTCTCGGGGAAGACGTCGAAGATGTAGCGGCCCAGCAGCTGCTCGCGGGCGCGACCGGTCAGGCGTACGAAGTCGTCGTTGACGTCGACGTACACCAGCTCGGGCGTCAGCAACGCCACCATGCCGGGCAGGGCCCGGAAGACCGCCGCGTAGTCGATCTGCGGTTCCCTCATGTGCAGCCTGCCTCGACACGAGCCATCATGATGTGATTTTCCACGATAGAGGGGAACAGGCCGCCGCCTCGACAGATACCGTCATCAGGCGGTACGAACGACCTGGTTCGACCTGGTACGGATCCGTCGCGGGCCGGGTCCCGCGGCCGGTCGCCGGACTCCCGGAAGGTCCACTCGTACGCGTTACGCAGTCCTCGGTACCGGCATCGCCGGCCGGACCATCGCCGGCAAGCTCCCCTCCCTCGGCCACGACGTCGTCATCGGCACGCGCGATCCGCAGGCCAGTCTCTCGCGCGGCGAACCCGACGGCATGGGCAATCCGCCGTTCGAGCGGTGGCACGCCGACCACGACCAGGTGCGGCTGGACACCTTCGAGGCGGCCGCGGCCTTCGGCGAGACGGTCGTCAACACCACCGACGGCGAGCAGAGCCTCACCGCCCTGCACGCGGGGGGCGCGGCCAACCTGAACGGGAAGGTCTGACCCGGCCCGGGTGGCGGGGGAGCACACCGTGTTCGTCAGCGGCGACGACACCGGCGCCAAGAAGGCCGTCACCGCGCTGCTGGTCTCCTTCGGCTGGCCCGAGGCGAGCGTCCTCGACCTGGGCGACATCACCTCCGCCCGCGGCGCGGAGATGCTCCTGCCGATATGGCTGCGCCTGTACGGCGCGCTCGGCCGCGGCGACTTCAACTTCCATGTCCAGGGCGCCCGGAGCGGCGGCCAGGCCCGAGGCCGTCCGACCGTCCACCGGCACCTGCCGCGGACGCGGCCGGCCTGGAGATGATCGGCGGCACCTGCGCCGTCTTCCCCGACCACCGCTCCCCGGCCGACCTCGGCGCGGCTCTCGCCTCGATTCGATACCGGAACAGCTGGAGCAGGGCTCACCATGTTCTGCGTCAGACGGCCGTCCCGGCACGCCGCCGGTCGCGTCAGGCGGGCACGACGGGGGAGGGCAGAGGGTCGCGGTCCCCGGCGAGCCGCAGGGCCGCGAGGGCCGTGAGCCCCGACGTGACGCCGAAGGTGAGGGCGGCGGGGACGCCCGTGCCGAGCGGGGACAGCACGTGCACGGGGCCCCACACGGACGCGGTGTCGTCGATCGCCATGTGCAGGATCTGGCTCGCGAACAGTCCCAGCACGGTCGCGCAGACCGTGCCCACCGCCATCGCCGGCGCGGTGGCCCGGGTGAGCAGGCCGGGCAGCAGGCGCAGCGACCACCACACCACGGCCAGCACGAGCAGGTCGGCAACCCGGTACAGCAGCCACTGGCCGACCGAGGTGCCCGCCGGGCCGCTCCAGGCGCCCAGCAGGAGCCACAGGCGCAGCAGATCCCCCGGCTCGGACAGCAGGCCCGACCCGGTGAACGACGTCTGGATCCACGCTGCCGTCGACTGGTACGACAGGACCACCAGGGACAGCGCGACCACCGCCGTCCCGACGCTCGCGGCCAGGCGGGCGGCACGCGGCGGCACATCGCGCCGGGGCAGCGGCTCCGCGCCCTTCGCGGTGACCCGCGCCACCGCCACCGTGACCAGGGCGGTCACCAGCCCCGCCAGCACCGCTACCGGGCCGCTCGAAGCGATCACGCCCGCGAGCTGGGGCAGGATCCGGTAGCTGCCGCGCCCCCGGGACGCGATCAGCCAGGGCGCGGAGACCGTCACGGCCAGGGTCGCGGCCACCGGGGTCCAGGCCCACAGCGCGAGCAGCGTGGCCGGCGTGCGCCCCTGGGTCGGCGGGAGTCTGCGGAGCAGGAGCAGCGCGCCGGCCAGGAAGAACGCGAAGAGGGCGACGAACCTGATCTGCATCGCGGTGCCGTACAGACCGGCGTAGCGGGCGTCCGCGCCCGGGCCCGCGTCCCCGGACCCGTCGGACGACAGCACGGTCGAGTCGTACGACCAGGGCGCGAGCCACCGCCGGAGTTCGTTGACGGAGTCCACGTCGAACAGGCTTGTGCTGCCGCGCAGTTGCAGTGCCTGTGCGCTCGCCCCCGCCCACCACAGCAACAGCGTGATCAGCAGGCCGCCGACCAGGGCCGGTATCACCGCGCGCCGGTATGCCATGTGTGTCTTCCCCCGTCTCGACCCATGACCCGAGTGTTCGAACAGAGGAAGAGTAGGGCGTGATGATCGCGTGCGGCACGCGCGGGTGGGGTCAGTCCCGGGGCTCTCCGGCGCGGACGAGTCCGGTCTCGTAGGCGATGACGACGAGTTGGGCCCCGTCGCGGGCGCCGAGCTTGGCCATGGCGCGGTTGGCGTGGGTCTTGACGGTGACGGGAGTGACGAAGAGGCGTTCGGTGATCTCGTCGTTGGACAGGCCCGTGGCCACCAGGGACATCACCTCGCGTTCCCTGGGGGTGAGCGCGGACAGGCGGGCGGGGTCGGCGAGGCCGCCCGCCCCGTAGTGGGGGTGGAAGAAGGGGTAGTTGTCGCCCAGCCGGTCCGTGAACTCGTGGAAGGCGGCGGCGAAGCGGTCGTCGTCGACATGGAGTGAGGCGTGCGGCTGGTAGGGACCGAAGCCGTCGGCCCACTCCTGTATCGCCTCGGTGGCTCGGCCCAGCCAGTGCTGCAGGTCCATGGGACTTCCCTTCTACGACTCGTCGCGCCGAGGAAGCTCTCCGCGCCGGGGAGGCCGAGCATAGGACTTTGTTGACTACTCAGCAATTGACCCCTCAGAGATTGACTGATCAGTAATTGAGAGGTTGGTAGGTGAGCCCGCAGTAAACTGCTCGGGCAGGTGTGGACCGAGCCACAGGCAGGAGAGGGTGCGGACAGTGGAAGCCACCACCCGTCGGGGAGCCGAGGCAGCCCGCGCGGCGAACAGCCCCCGTGTTCACGACTTCGGTCTGCTGATCAAGGCCGCGACCCGGCTGGAGCAGCGGATCGACACCGCCCTGCGGCGGGAGTGCGGCATCGGGCACACGATGTTCGAGGTCCTCATCCGGCTCTGCCGGCAACCGGACGAGGAGGTCTCGCAGCGCGAGCTCGCCGACGACCTCACGCTGACCAGCAGCGGCATCACCCGGCTGATCGACCGCATGGAAGAGGCCGGTCTCGTGGGCCGCGTGCCCTCGCCGGAGGACCGCAGGAGCGTCCTGGTGGAGCCCACCGAGCACGGACACACCGTGTTCCTCCGAGCCGTGGCCGTCCACTCGCAGGTCGTGGAGCGCTACTTCGTCGCACCGCTGGCCCGCGACGACTACGCACGGCTCACCAGCGCCCTGGGCGAGATCCACCAGGCCCTGCGCGAGGGGTGAGGCCTCCGCGCCCCCGCGACCGACGCGCGCGACGACGAAGAGCAGAGGAAGAGAAGTTGACCACGCGGAACCACCCCGTCGACCACGAACTCGTCCAGGCCGCGGCGGACGTCGCCCGTACCCGCTGCCGAGGCGACAACCACACCATGGCAGCCGCGGCCCGGGCCCGGGACGGCCGGATCATCACCGCCGTGAACGCCTACCACTTCACCGGAGGGCCCTGCGCCGAACTGGTCGTCATCGGCACGGCGGCCGCCCAGGGCGCCTACGAGCTGGACACGATCGTCGCCGTGGGAGACCGCGACCGGGGGGTCGTCCCGCCGTGCGGTCGCTGCCGGCAGGTTCTGCTCGACTACTTCCCCGACATCGGGGTCGTCGTCGGCACGGCCACCGGCGTGCGGACCGTGCGCATCACCGACCTGCTGCCCGAGAGTTACGTCTGGGCCGATCACCAGCTCGACACCGAGTGAGGCGAGACGGCCGACGGGTTCCTCCTGACCGCGTCGGAGGCCGCCGGAGGTGACTGCCCCACGGCGCGATTGACGCCGCCGCGCCGCCCTGCCTACCGTCGGCCCCCCACACGTCCGAACAGGCAGGTCGACGATGACGGACTCCTCGGGACTCCCCGACGACAGACCCACCGACGACAGATCGACCGACGACAGATCGACCGACGACCGATCCACTGACGACCGATCCACCGGCAGCAGAGCCACCGGCAGGCAGCTCCAGGTGGAGACCCACGGCCTGGACGTCATCGGCGACGCCGAACGCAAGGGCACCCCGCGAACCCTGTTCTGGCCGTGGTTCGGCGCCAACGTGTCCGTCCTCGGCCTGAGTTACGGCTCCTTCGCGCTCGGCTTCGGGATCTCCTTCTGGCAGGCCCTGGTCGCCGGAGTGATCGGAATCGTCTTCTCGTTCCTGCTGTGCGGCTTCGTCGCGGTCGCCGGAAAGCGGGGCTCCGCGCCGACGATGGTGCTCAGCCGCGCTGCCTACGGGGTGCGCGGCAACCGCCTCCCGTCGGTCGTCTCCTGGGCGCTGACCGTCGGCTGGGAGACCGTGCTGTGCGCCCTCGCCACCCTGGCCACGGCGACCGTCTTCGGCCGGCTCGGCTGGGGCGGCGGGACGCAGACCCAGGTCGTCGCGCTGGTGGTGGTCGCGGCACTCACCGTGGTCGGCGGAGTGATGGGCTTCGACCTGATCATGCGGCTCCAGACCGTCATCACCGTGGTGACGGGCGTACTGACGGTGGTCTACGTCGCCCTGGTCGCCGACCACATCCACTGGAGCACCGTCAGCGCCCTGCCGGCGGGCTCCGCCCAGGAGTTCATCGGAGCGCTCGTCTTCATGATGACCGGCTTCGGCCTCGGCTGGGTCAACGCCGCCGCCGACTACTCCCGCTATCTGCCCCGGACCTCGTCGAGCCGCGGCGTGGTCGGCTGGACCACCTTCGGCGCCTCCGTGGCCCCGCTGCTCCTGCTGGTCTTCGGGCTGCTGCTGGCGGGATCGTCCACCACGCTCGACGAGGCCGTCGCCGCCGACCCGATCGGCGCGCTCACCACCCTCCTGCCCACGTGGTTCCTGGTGCCCTTCGCCGTCGTGGCGGTCCTCGGCCTGGTCGGCGGCGCGGTCCTCGACATCTACTCCTCGGGCCTCGCCCTGCTCTCGGCGGGTCTCAGGATCCCCCGCCCGCTGGCGGCACTCGTCGACGGCGTCCTGATGATCGCGGGCTCGGTCTACATCGTCTTCTTCGCCGACGACTTCCTCGGCCAGTTCATGGGCTTCCTCACCACGCTCGGCGTGCCCATCGCCGCCTGGTGCGGCATCATGCTGGCCGACCTGCTCCTGCGCCGCCGTGACTACGACGAGGCCGACCTGTACCGCCCGCGCGGCCGCTACGGCGACGTACCGCCCACCCCGCTCATCCTCACGGTCCTCGCCACCGCGCTGGGCTGGGGCCTGGTCACCAACTCGGCCGCGAGCTGGCTGGACTGGCAGGGCTACCTCCTCGACCCGTTCGGCCTCGGCGGCACGTCCGGCGCCTGGGCGTACGCCAACCTCGGTGTGCTGGCCGCGCTCGCGGCCGGCTTCCTCGGCACCCTGGTCCTGGGCCGCGGACGGGTCCGCGCGCAGGAGGACGCCGTATGACGACAGGACTCCTCGCCGTCATCGACATGCAGCGCGTCTTCGCCGAGCCCGACAGTCCCTGGGCCGCCCCCCGTTACACCGAGGCGGCGGCAGGCGTACGGCGACTGCTGCCGGCCTTCGCCGAACGGGTCGCCTTCACCCGCTTCGTCGCCCCCGAGGAGCCCACCGGTGCCTGGCGGGCCTACTACGCGCAGTGGCCCTTCGCACTCCAGCCGCCGGCCGCCCCGCTGTGGCGCCTCACCGACGACTTCGCCGACCGGGCACCGCACACCCTGGACACGACCACTTTCGGCAAGTGGACCCCCGAACTCGCCACCCGTGTCGGCCCCGAGGACCGCCTGGTCCTGGCCGGGGTCAGTACCGACTGCTGCGTCCTGTCCACGGCCCTGGCCGCCGCCGACGCGGGCGTCGAGACCCTGGTGGTGTCCGACGCCTGCGCCGGGGCCGACGACGACTCGCACGCCAGGGCACTGGAGGTGATGGCGCTGTACGGGCCCCTGATCCGCGTCGTCACCGTGGAGCAACTGCTCGACACCTGAAGGGACTTGGCGGTATCCGGTCGGTGACGGGCGGGGACCGGCCATGTCGCCTCGCCGGGCACGCAGCGTGGAAGGACGCCCCAGTACTCCACCCGACCGCAGGCGGGCTCCCGGAGCCCGATCGCACGCCTGCCGACGTGCACGTGCACAGGCGCCACCCGGTCGCTCATGGGCCGGGTCGGACGCCACGCCCTCGGTCTGCCCGCGGAGCACATCGGGCTGCTGCCCGCGGAGCACATCGGGCTGATTCCCTGCCGTCCCGAACGCATGCTCTCGGCACGCTCGGGTACGCGAGCAGGACCGCGCTCCGGGCGATCATGCCCGCGGGCGGGCCGCACGACCGCCGCTACCAGGGGATCTGCCATGGAGACACCCGCAAACGACCACAACGCCACACCGGCTCAGCGGGCGCTGGACGCGCTGACGCAGAACACCGAGGACGCGACGGCGCTGGACACGCTCGCGACCAGTGACGTGCTCATTCCGGTGCCCGACGACGCCGCGGACGAGGACACGACCGTGGCGCTGCCGGTGCTGGAGCAGCAGGACGGCGCTCCCGTGGTGCCCGTGTTCACCTCCGAGACGGAGATGGCCGAACTGCTTCCGTTCGTCTCCCGCTACCGTCTGGTGCCGCTGGGCGCGCTCGCCGCACAGTGGCCGGACGGCGACCTCTCGCTGTCGATCGACGCCAGCTCCACGCACCCGCTGACGCTCACCTCCGAGGGTGTGCGCACGCTGCTGGCGCGGCCGCAGGGCTGAGCCCGGGCCGGCCTCACACGGTGGGGCCCGGCCACCACGTGCGACGGAGGGGGAGCAGCCGGGCCCGCGAAGGGGCACGACCTGCTCCCGCTGTCGCACCCGGGGTCCTGCACGCGAGACCAGGGATGAGCGGCGCCGACCCTGCTCATCCCCGGCGTACCGTGCGATCGCCGTGCCCCGACCATAGGTCCGATCCGGCAGACCGTCGCTCCGGAATGCGTGGCGCATGTCCGCAAAACGCGGCGGATCGGCGGGCGCGACGGCTCACACGGCGCGCAGGGTCTGCGAGGGCGACTCCCCGTAGCGCTCCCGGTACCGCCGTGCGAACCGGCCCAGATGAACGAACCCCCACGCGTGCGCCACGTCCGTCACGGTCGTCGATCCCGGCGCCGCCGCCCGCAACTGCCGGTGGACACGCTGGAGGCGGACCTCCTGGACGTACGCCATGGGGGACATGCCGACATGCCTGCGGAAGGCCTCCTGGAGGGTGCGCAGGCTGACCTGGGCGATGGCGGCGAGCCGGTTCGCGTCGTAGGGCTCGGCGGGGAGTTCCTGCACGGCGTCCATGACCCGCTTCACCGACGCCGGGCGCATGGGCGGGGGAGGGGCGTCCAGCGCGGTGCGGAAGGTGTGGTCGGTGGCCAGCAGCATCCCCTCCAGGAGCGTCTGTTCGAGACGTCCCCGGATCATCGGATGGCCCAGCAGTCCGAGCGGGACGTCCCGCTCCAGCAGGTTCCACATCGCGAGACGCATCCAGCTCAGGCCCGGCCCCCGCGAGACGTCCATGTACGGCTCGAAGCGCGGCGGGCGCCGCACGGACCGGCCCAGCAGCACCTCCAACTGCCGGAGCAGGGCCGCCTTGTCGACCTTCACGGTGAGTGCCTGGCAGTCGGCGGACCAGGTGTCGATGTGGATGCCCCGTGCCGGATCGAAGACCACCGCCCGCCGTTCGGTCGCGAACTCCACGTCCCCGCGCCCCTGCTGGACACTGAAGCAGCCGCCGAAGGGCACCGCGACGTGGTACACGCCCGGTTCGCCGAAGCTCATCCGCATCTCGGTGCCGAAGCGGATGTCGCCCACGACGAGCGCGCCGAGGTCGACCACGCTGAGCCTGGTCGCGAAGTCCGTTGCCGGGCCCGTGACGTCGAGACGCAGGTCGTAGTAGTGGGCCGCGATCGCGTCGTGCGCCTCCTCCAGCGAGCCGGTCGTGTAGCTGTGGAACTCGGCGGCCCGCTCCTCCTCCACGGCCAACGCGTGTCAGCCCCTTCCCCGTTCGGCGTCTGCTGTCCAGCATGACCCGCGGACGGCCGGAGGACGTTGCGAACAGGGTCCCGCCGTGGCGAAAGGTGTGCGAGGGCCCTGAATCGAGACCCCGGTGGAGCAAGCCCGCCTAGCCGTCGAGCATCTTGGCCAGCACCTCGCGCTGGAGCGGCAGTACTTCGGAGTGCAGGTCACGGCCCTTGCGGGTGAGGGAGACCCACACGCCCCGCCGGTCCTCCACGCACACGGACCGCTCCACCAGACCGTCCTTCTCCAGACGGCCGATCAGGCGGGACAGCGCGCTCTGACTGAGATGCACCCGGCCGACGAGGTTCTGCACCCGGCACTGGTCGCCCTCCCGGGGCGACTCGGTGGCGAGGATGTCGAGCACCTCGAAATCGCTCGCGCCCAGCCCGTGCGGGTGCAGCACGCGGTCGATCTCGCACATCGTGCGCGCGTGCACCGACAGGATGTCCCGCCACCGCTCCTCGAGGCCGGTTCCGACCGTGTTCACCGCCATACATGCACGGTAACACCGTTCCGACCAGTTGTTGCCTGCGCAACTAGTGCGCGTGCAAGGACATGGTTCAGGCCTGCGGGTCCTGGGTGATCCCCACCAGGTTGCCGTCCGCGTCCTTGACGAAGGCGATCAGCTTGCCGCCGCCGACGTCCTGGACGTCCTGGAGCGTCTCCGCGCCGGCCGCCACCAGAGCGGCGAGCGTGGCGCGGATGTCCTCGACGTGCCAGTAGGGCACCGGGCCGGTCATGCCCCTGGCGTGTCCGTTCGGGTCGAGGCCGACGTCCTGCCCCGCGTCCTTGAAACCGACGTAATACGGTTCGTCCGCATACGGCTCCACCCCCAGCAGCGCGCCGAACAGGGCCTTCGCGGCGGCCAGGTCCTTGACGGGGTAGATGATCGTCTTGAGTCCGGCAGTCATGGTTGCTCCTCCGTGTGGCGTCCCCGACGGTCCGTGTCGGTGGTTTCACGCTAGGCCGGGGGAGGGGAGGGACGCTTCTCCGATCCTGACCGGTCGCTCGGTCGCCCCAACGGCAGCGGGGTGCGGGGAGGTCATACTGTCCGGGGTGCCGAGCGGCGTGTTCCGGGCCTGACGGGCGGGTCGGCGCGGTGCCCTCGCCCGCTGCGCCCCGCCGCCTGTCGACACACTGATCAGCGCCTACGAACCGCCTTCCGGCGAGGCGGTGGTGCCTGCGACCGGCCCGGCCTGGACCCCGGCTCGGGCCGACTCGCGCCGCAGAGCGGTGTCGGCGGGGTCGCCGCCGACAGCGGCTTCGCGTGCCACCGCCTGTGGCGGAACCGTCCGCGTTCTGCTGCGGAACAAGGCGCCGGTCGGCGCGGGCGCACCGACGGTGAGCCGGGTCCGCCTGGTGCGGGCCGTCGGCCTGGCCTGCACATCCGGCCCAGCACCGCCCCCGCTGCACCAGCTCCCTCGGCGAGAACACCGCCTCGGAACCGCGCACCCTTCGCCGTCAACCGGATCACCGGGCACCGTGCCTCAGGT
This sequence comes from Streptomyces sp. SAI-135, assembly GCF_029893805.1. NCBI lineage: Bacteria > Bacillati > Actinomycetota > Actinomycetes > Kitasatosporales > Streptomycetaceae > Streptomyces > Streptomyces sp. SAI-135. The sequence continues at coordinate 1,168,553 of NZ_JARXYP010000002.1, read as the reverse complement.
CGATTCCCGGCGCACCAGTTCCGTCGGCAGGATCACCGCCGCCGGGTCCTCGCCGCCCAGCTGGGCCAGCAGCAGGCGCACCATCTCGGCGCTGATGCGGTCGTAGGGCTGGCGGATCGTGGTGAGGGGCGGGGTGGCCTCCGTCGCCGCGATGGAGTCGTCGAAGCCGCCCACGGCCACGTCCTCGGGGACCCGGCGGCCTGCCCGGCGCAGCGCGGTCAGGGCGCCGAGGGCCATGAGGTCGGAGGCGACGAACACGGCGTCCAGGTCCGGGGCCTGGGCCAGCAGCCGGTCGGTGCCCGCCTCCCCGGCGGCCCGGCTGTAGTCGCCGGAGACGACGAGCCGCTCGTCGATCTCGACACCGGCCTCCGTCAGGACCTCCTTGTAGCCGGCGAGCCGGTCGACACCGCCGGGCGAGTCCAGCGGGCCGGTCACGATGCCGATCCGGCGCCGCCCCAGCGACAGCAGATGGCGCACCATGTCACGGGCGCCGTCGCGGTCGTCCGCGGCCACGTAGCTCACCTTCGAGCCGGACCTCATGGGCTTGCCGCACTGGACGACGGGCACACCCGCCTTGTGCAGTTCCTCGGCCACCGGGTCGGCGGAGTGGCTGGTCACGAGCAGGACGCCGTCGAGGTGGCCCGCGGTGATGAACCGCTTGATGCGGCGCCGCTCGTCCTCGGTCCCCGCCAGCATCAGCAGCAGCGGGATGTCGTGCGCGGCCAGTGCCTGGGTGCAGCCGCGCAGCAGCACGTTGAAGTTGGGGTCCTCGAAGAACCGCTCCTGGGGCTCCGTGAGCAGGAAGCCGACCGAGTCGGAGCGACCGGTGATCAGTGAGCGGGCGTGCCGGTTGACGACGTACCCCGTCTTGCGGATGGCGGCGTTGACCGCCTCCAGGGCGGGCGGGCTGACGTAGTGTCCGCCGTTGAGCACGCGCGAGACGGTGCCCCGCGAGACCCCGGCCTCGCGGGCCACGTCGTGGATCGTCGGCGGTTTGCGCCTGCCCCCCGCATTGTTCATGGTCAAGACTCTAAGGCCCTGGGGGGCGGGAGAGGGTGCCCGTACGGCGGGACGGCACCCCAGGGGTGCCGATGGGCTGGGATCGTGCACAGGAAAGTGTCATGTCAGACACTTGGCAACGCTCCCTGGTGTGCGGTTATCTTGGGCCGCGTACTTCTGGAACTGTGTGTGCACGTTCCCAACCTTTCGAAACGGGAGAGACCCATGCCGGAGACCACCCCCAGGGGCCTCACCAGGCTCGCCTTCGGCGGGGACTACAACCCGGAGCAGTGGCCCGAGAGCGTCTGGGACGAGGACGTCCGGCTGATGCGCGAGGCCGGGGTCACCATGGTCAGCGTCGGGATCTTCTCCTGGGCGCTCCTGGAGCCGGAACCAGGTGTGCACGACTTCGGCTGGCTGGACCGGATCCTGGCCCTGCTGCACGAGAACGGCATCCGCGTCGACCTCGGCACGCCCACGGTGGTCCCGCCCGCCTGGTTCTACCGCGCCCACCCCGACGCACTGCCGCTGACGGCCGACGGCACCCGGCTCGCGTTCGGCTCCCGCGGCGCCATCTGCCACAGCAACAGCGCCTACCGCGCGGCCGCCGCGAACATCACCACCCGGCTCGCCGAGCGCTACGCCGACCACCCGGCCCTCGCGATGTGGCACGTGCACAACGAGTACGGCGTCCCCGTCTCCGCCTGCTACTGCGACTCCTGCGCCGCCCACTTCCGCCGCTGGCTCCAGACGACGTACGGCGGGGTCGACGGCGTCAACCAGGCCTGGGGGACCGCCTTCTGGGGCCAGCACTACACGAGCCTCGCGCAGATCGACCCGCCGCGCACCGCGGCCACCGTCGGCAACCCCGGCCAGGCGCTGGACTACAAGCGGTTCGCCGACGCCACCATGCGCGAGAACTTCGTGGCCGAACGGGACATCCTGCACCGGCTCTCCCCGGGCGTCCCGGTCACCACCAACTTCATGACCGCGCTCAGCCAGTGCGATTCGGTCGACTACTGGGCCTGGGGCCGCGAGGTCGACATCGTGACCAACGACCACTACCTCATCACCGACGGCCGCCGCACCCACGTCAACCTCGCGATGGCCGCCGACCTCACCCGCTCGGTCGCGGGCGGCGCCCCCTGGATCCTGCTGGAGCACTCCACCTCCGGCGTCAACTGGCAGCCCCGCAACCCCGCCAAGGCCCCCGGCCAGATGGCCCGCAACTCCCTCGCGCACGTGGCCCGCGGCTCCGAGGGCGCCATGTTCTTCCAGTGGCGCCAGTCCCGGCGCGGCGCCGAGAAGTTCCACTCGGCGATGGTCCCGCACGCCGGCACCGACACGCGCGTGTGGCGGGAGGTCGTCGAACTGGGCGCCTGCCTCGACTCGTTGCGCACGATCCGCGGCACCCGCACCCAGGCGGACGTGGCGCTCCTGTGGGACTGGCACTCCTGGTGGGCGCAGAACCTCGACTGGCGCCCCAGTGCGGACCACGACGCGCGCGAGCGTGCCGACGCCTTCTACGAGGCCCTCTACGACCGCCACCTCACGGTCGACTTCGCGCACCCGGAAGCCGACTTGTCGGCTTATCCCCTTGTCGTCGTCCCCGCCCTGTACCTGATGACGGAGGCCGCCGGGACCAACCTCAGGGAGTACGTCGAGAACGGCGGCACCCTCGTGGTCTCGTACTTCTCCGGCATCGTCGACGAGCACGACGCCGTCCACCCGGGCCCGTACCCGGGCGCGCTCAGGGACGTCCTGGGCCTGACCGTCGAGGAGTTCTCGCCCCTGCTGGCCGAGCAGTCGGTCCGTGTCACCGGCCCTGACGGCTCCGAGCTCACCGGTGACGTGTGGACCGAGTTCGTGGTGCCGCGCGGTGCCGAGACCGTGTGGACGTACGCCGACGGACTGACCGCCGGTCACCCGGCCGTCACCCGGCACCGGCACGGCGCGGGCACCGCCTGGTACGTCTCCACACGCCTGGCCGCCCAGGGCCTCGACGCGCTGCTCGGCCGGGCCGCCGAGGACGCACGGCTCCCCGCGCGCGCCGACCTGCCCCACGATGTCGAGGTGGTCCGGCGCAACGGAGAGACCGGTTCCTACGTCTTCGTGGTCAACCACAGCGCGTCGGAGGCCAAGGTGCCCCTGGACGCGGCGGGAACCGAACTGCTGACCGGCGAACGGGCCTCCGGTCGCCTCGCCGTCCCGGCGGGTGCCGTCCGGGTCGTACGCCTCGACGGCTGAACCGACTCCCCTCCGCCCGCGAGACCACGAGCCGCGGGCGGAGGGGCCCCAACTCCTCCTGGGCTGCGCACGTTTGCCCTGCCGCCCGCCGTGTCGCCGAACAGCGCGCCGCCACCGAGGAGCACGATCTCGGACAAGCTCGGCGACTCGGGGACAGGGCGTCGTCGGCTGCGGGACAGTGGACAGACGCAGAAGGAGGGGCGGAGGGACGACATGCTGAGGACTCCGGCCAACCAGAGGCGCCTGGACATCCTGGAGTGGCTGAAGGACCCGGCCGCGCACTTCCCGCCCCAACGCCACGGCGATCCGGCCGAGGACGGAGTCACCGCCCGCGCGGTCGCGAGCAAGCTCGGTGTGTCCCGCTCGGTCGCGCAGACCCACCTCGGCCTGCTCGTGGACACCGGCCTGGTGCGCACCAGGAGGATCCGGTGGCGCACGTACTACCGTCGCGACGAGATGCGCATCGCCGAGGTGGCGCGCATGTTCGAGAAGGGCTGGTAGCGATCCGCACCGGAAGGGCAGGCACCCGATGGACCGTCCCACCGCACTCACACCCCGCCACTACGTCGCGATCGGCGGTCACGGCCCCGAGGACGTCGTCGCCGACTCCCGCGGCCGTGTTCTCACCGGCGTGGCGGACGGCCGCATCCTGCGCATCGACGGGCTGACCGAACCCCTCGCCGCCCGGGTCGAGGTGCTCGCCGACACCGGCGGCAGGCCACTCGGTCTGGAACTCCTCCCCGACGGAGCCCTGTTGGTGTGCGACGCGGAGCGCGGGCTGCTGGGCGTCGACCTCGCCGACGGCACCGTGCGGGTCATCGCCGACGAAGTGGCGGGGGAGCGGCTGCGGTTCGCCAGCAACGTGGTCGCCCTGTCCGACGGCAGCGTCTACTTCACCGTCTCCAGCCGCCGTTACCCCCTCGACCACTGGATCGGCGACATCGTCGAACACTCCGGCACCGGCCGCCTGCTGCGCCTGGCGCCCGGCGACGACACCCCCGAAGTCCTCCTGGAGGGACTCCGGTTCGCCAACGGACTGGCCGCGAGCGCCGACGAATCCTTCCTGGTCGTCGCCGAGACCGGGGCCCGCCGGCTCACCCGCTACTGGCTGGACGGACCGCGGGCCGGACGCGCCGAGCCCCACGCCGAGAACCTCCCCGGCATGCCCGACAACATCTGGCGCGGCGGACCCGACGGCCCGATCTGGATCTCCCTGGCCGGCCCCCGCATCCCCCCGCTCGACCTCCTGCACCGCGCCGCCCCGCCCGTCCGCCGAGCGGCCGCCCGTGTCGCCGTGCACGCCCCCTACCGCCCCACGGGCGGCATCGGTGTCCTCGCCGTCGACGACACCGGCGAGGTCGTCCACCACCTCGCCCGTCGCGGGTCCCGCTTCCGCATGGTCACCAGCGTCTGCGAGGCCTCCGGTCACCTGGTCCTCGGCAGTCTCTGGGAGCGCGGCATCGCGCTGTGCGAGCCGCCCGCCGCGAAGTGACCCCGGCCGCGCCCCGGCGTTACGCTGGTCCCGGTCGCGATCACCCTCGCGGCACGGCGGTGGGGCCCGCCGTACCCGAACCGCGGCGAAGGCGCCGCCAACGGTCCCTACTTGCGATGGAGCGCGCCCGTGCACCGGGCCCCGGCGAGTAGGAGAGACAGGACCATGACAGCCCCCCAGAGCGTGCGTGCCCCCGCCGGATCCGCACGTCCGTCCCCGTGGCGCGGCCAGGCACCCGTGGTCGCGGTGGTCGCGCTCGGCGGCGCCGTGGGCGCCACGGCCCGGTACGCGCTCTCCCTCCACTGGCCCACCCCGCCCGGCGGATTCCCCTGGGCGACCTTCTGGACCAACGTCGTCGGCTGCGCGGTCATCGGGGTGTTCATGGTCGTCATCACCGACGTGTGGGCCGCCCACCGCCTGGTCCGCCCCTTCTTCGGCACCGGTGTCCTGGGCGGCTTCACCACCTTCTCGACCTACGCCGTCGACATCCAGAAGCTCGTGGACCACGGACGGGCCGGCACGGGCCTGGCCTATCTCGCCGCGACCCTGCTCGCGGCCCTCACCGCGGTGTGGCTGGCGTCCACGGCGGCCCGCCGCGTCCTGAAGCGGAGACAGCCATGACGAGGCTGACCGGGAGCGCCCTGCGCCTGACCGTCTACATCGGCGAGAACGACACCTGGCACCACAAGCCCCTCTACGCCGAGATCGTGCACCGCGCCCACGCCGCGGGGCTCGCCGGGGCGAGTGTCTTCCGCGGCGTCGAGGGCTTCGGCGCCTCCTCCCTGATCCACACCTCCCGGCTGCTGTCCCTCAGCGAGGACCTGCCGGTGGCCGTCGTCATCGTCGACACGGAGTCACGCGTACGGGAGTTCCTGCCGCAGCTCGACGAGCTCGTCACCGAGGGCCTGGTGACCCTCGAGGACTGCGAGGTCATCCGGTACGTCGGCCGTGACGGGAACCAGGACATAGCGGACCCGAAGGGTAAGAAGTCGTTGTGAACTGGCTGCTGGTCGTCGCGGGTGCCGTGGTCGGCGCCCCGCTGCGCTACCTCACCGACCGCGCGGTGCAGTCCCGGCACGACTCGGTCTTCCCCTGGGGCACCTTCGCCGTCAATGTCACGGGCTGTCTGATCCTCGGCCTGCTCACCGGCGCCGCGGCCGCAGGGGCTGCCGGATCCCACCTCCAGCTCCTCCTGGGCACCGGCCTGTGCGGGGCCCTGACGACGTACTCGACCTTCTCCTACGAGACCCTCCGGCTGGCCGAGACCGGAGCACGCCTCTACGCCCTGGCCAACGTGGCCGCCAGTGTGGTCGCCGGTCTCGGGGCGGCCTTCGCGGGAGTGGCGCTGGCGCAGGCCGTGTGGACGTGAGCCTCGACGCTTGTCCAGGTGTAGTAAGACTGTGCCCTCCGCACCTGCCTTCCCCTGAGAAGAACTGGATCCCATGAGCGTCATCAGCGTCGGTCAGGCCGTCGTCCTCGGAGCCGTCGAGGGAGTGACCGAGTTCCTGCCCGTCTCCTCCACCGGCCACCTGAAGATCGTCGAGGGGCTGATGAACATCCCGGTCGACGACGACGCCGTCGTCGGGTTCTCGGCCGTCATCCAGGTGGGCGCGATCGCCGCCGTGCTCGTGTACTTCTTCAAGGACATCGTGCGGATCGTCTCCGCGTGGGGGAGGGGGCTGGTCAACAAGGAGGAGCGCTACCACCACGACTACAAGTTCGCCTGGTGGGTGATCGCCGCGACCGTCCCGATCGTCGTGGTGGGCCTCGCCGCCAAGCCGCTCATCGAGGGGCCGCTCGCCTCCCTGTGGGTGGTCGCGGGCTCCCTCATCGCGGGCAGCGGTGTGATGTGGGCGGCGGACCAGATGGGACGGCACAAGCGCGGGGAGGACGACACCTCGTTCAAGGACGCGATGCTGGTCGGCAGCTCGCAGATCCTCGCCCTGCTCTTCCCCGGCTTCTCCCGCTCCGGCGCCACCATGTCGACGGCCCTCATGCTCGACCTGGACCGCGTCGCCGCCACCCGCCTCTCCTTCTTCCTCGGCATCCCGGCCCTCACCGGTGCCGGCATCTACGAGCTCAAGGACGCCCTGGGCGCGGGCGTCGGCGCGGCCCCGCTGGCCGTCGGCACGGCCGTCTCCTTCGTCGTCGCCTACGCCTCCATCGCCTGGCTGCTGAAGTTCGTCGCCAAGCACTCCTTCAACGCCTTCGTCCTCTACCGGATCGTCGTGGGCCTGCTGCTCTTCGGCCTGCTGGCGACGGGGACGATCTCGAGCTGAACCCGTACCGCCCGGCCGCCACGGGAGTGCGAGGCGGCTCCCGCACCTCGCACTCCGTACCCCCGCCCCCTTGACAGCACCCTCCCGGCGACCGGAGTATCACTCCCGTGAACCTGTCAGACAGCCGGACAGCCAGTCAGCCGCCGAGGCGAGTCAGTGCCATGGAGGCGGTGCTGGCGCATCTGCGCGGCGCCATCGAGCGGGGGGAGTACGCCATCGGCGACAAGCTCCCCTCCGAGGCAGAGCTCTGCCGCACCCTGGAGATCAGCCGGCCCGTGCTGCGCGAGGCCCTCAGGGCCCTGCAGACCATGGGTCTGACCGTCTCCAAGACCGGCAAGGGCACCTTCGTCGTGGCCAACGCGGTGGAGGACCCCACCTTCGGCGACTACGCGGCCAGTGACCTCCTGGAGGTGCGCCGCCACGTCGAGATCCCGGTCGCCGGGTACGCGGCCCGGCGCCGCACCCCGGAGAACCTCGACCACCTGGCCCATCTCCTGGACCGGATGGAGCGCGAGACCGACACCACGGCGTGGGTCGCGATGGACACCCTCTTCCACCTCGCGGTGGCCGAGGCCGCCCAGAACCCGGTCTTCCGCCGGGTCATCGAGGAGATCCGTGACGCACTGGCGCGTCAGTCGGCCTTCCTCAACGAGCTGGGCGGCCGCAGGGAGCAGTCCAACCGCGAGCACCGCGCGATCGTCGAGGCGCTGATCGACGGTTCCGAGCACGACGCGGTGGAGGCGATGTCCCATCACCTCGACCGCGTCGAGACCACCCTCACCGACATCGTGCGTTCCCCGCGCACGGACAGTTCCACGGAAGGCGGATCAGAGGCGTGAGCGAGCAGTCCCTGCACGATGGGGTGCAGAAACGTTCCGGCCATGTCGACGCCGGAGACGAGGGCTACAGCAAGTCCCTCAAGTCCCGGCACGTCAACATGATCGCCATCGGCGGCGCGATCGGCACCGGCCTCTTCCTCGGCGCCGGCGGCCGCCTCGCCGACGCCGGCCCCTCCCTGTTCATCGCCTACGCGGTCTGCGGCGTCTTCGCCTTCCTCGTCGTGCGCGCCCTCGGCGAACTCGTCCTGTACCGCCCGTCCTCCGGGGCCTTCGTGTCGTACGCCCGCGAGTTCCTCGGCGAGAAGGGCGCCTACGTCGCCGGGTGGATGTACTTCCTGAACTGGGCCACCACCGGAATCGCCGACATCACCGCCGTCGCCCTCTACACCCACTACTGGGGCATGTTCTCCGACATCCCGCAGTGGGTGATCGCCCTGGTCGCGCTCGCCGTCGTCCTCACCGTCAACCTCATCTCGGTGAAGATGTTCGGCGAGCTGGAGTTCTGGTTCGCCATCATCAAGGTGGGCGCGCTCGTGGCGTTCATGCTGATCGGCATCTTCCTGCTGGCCACCCAGCACCCGATCGACGGCCACCACCCCGGCCCGGCCCTGATCACCGACAACGGCGGCGTCTTCCCCAACGGCCTGCTCCCGATGCTGCTGATCATCCAGGGCGTCGTCTTCGCCTACGCCTCCGTCGAACTGGTCGGCGTCGCCGCGGGCGAGACCGAGAACCCCGAGAAGATCATGCCCAGGGCGATCAACTCGATCATGTGGCGCGTCGGCCTCTTCTACGTCGGCTCGGTCCTCCTGCTGTCGATGCTGCTGCCCTGGAACAAGTACACCGGCGGCGAGAGCCCCTTCGTGACCGTCCTCTCCAACATCGGCATCCCGGCGGCCGGCGGCGTGATGAACCTCGTCGTCCTCACCGCGGCCATGTCCTCGCTCAACTCCGGCCTGTACTCCACCGGCCGCATCCTGCGCTCCATGGCCAAGTCCGGCTCGGCCCCCCGGTTCACGGGCGTGATGAGCCGCAGCCAGGTCCCCTACGGCGGCATCCTGCTCACCAGCGGCGTCTGCGTCCTCGGCGTCGGCCTCAACTACGTCGTCCCCGCCGACGCGTTCGAGATCGTGCTGAACTTCGCCGCCATCGGCATCCTCGCCACCTGGGGCATGATCATGGTCTGTCACCTGCTCTTCTGGCAGAAGACCGAGAAGGGCGACCTGACCCGCCCCGGCTACCGCCTGCCGGGATCCCCCTGGACCGAACTCGTGACGCTGGCCTTCCTCGCCTCCGTCCTGGTCCTCATGTACGCCGACGGCGGCGCGGGGCGCACCACCGTGCTGTGCCTCCCGCTGATCGTCGCGGCCCTGGTCGCCGGATGGTTCGCCGTCCGCGGCAGGGTCTCCCGTACCTCCACCGAGAACGAACCGACCGGCGCGTGAGAGCTCACGCGCACCACCAGCCCGAACCGACCGGCACGCACGCGTGACCCGCGTGGCGTTCCCGGAGAAGCAGGAAGTGATGTACAGCAGTTCCGTCGCGGCCGCACCCCTGGTCCGTGAGCCCCTCCACGCCCCCGTCGCCCACCTCATCCGCGGCGGGCTGGTCGAGGGCACCCACTACGGTTCCGTCGTCGTCCTGGACGGCGATGGGAACGTCCGCTTCCAACTCGGCGACATCGAGGCCGCGTTCTATCCGCGGTCCGCGCTCAAGCCGGTCCAGGCGGTCGCCATGGTCCGGGCCGGGCTGCCCCTCGACGGAGAGCTCCTCTCGCTCGCCGCGGCCAGCCACTCCGGCGAGGAACGCCACCTCGCCGGGGCCCGGCGGATCCTGGAGCTCGCGGGCGTGTCCGAGGACGCCCTGCGCAACGTCCCGGACCTGCCGTACGGCCCGGAGACGCGGGACGAGTGGATCCGGGACGGGCGCGGGCCGTCCCGGCTCGCGCAGAACTGCTCCGGCAAGCACGCGGCGATGCTGTACACGTGCGTGCTCAACGACTGGCCCCTGGAGGGCTATCTCGACCCCGCGCATCCGCTCCAGCAGGCGATCGCCGAGATCGTCGAGGACCTGACCGGGCAGCGGATCGCCCGGGTGACCGTCGACGGCTGCGGTGCGCCCCTGTTCTCCGTCTCGCTGCACGGCCTGGCCCGCGCCGCCGCTCGGATCACCTCGGCGGCCCCCGGGACGCCGGAGGCCCGGGTCGCCGACGCGATGCGTTCGCACCCGGAGATGGCGTCCGGGGCGGGGCGGGACGTGGCCGCGCTGATGAAGGCGGTGCCGGGACTGCTGGCCAAGGACGGTTTCGAGGGTGTCGAGGTCGCGGCCCTCCCTGACGGGCGGGCCGTCGCCGTGAAGATCTCCGACGGGGCGAACCGGGCGCGGGTGCCGGTTGCCGCGGCGGCGCTCGCGTGGGCCGGGGTCTCGCCGGATCTGCTGACCGAGTTCCAGGGCGAGGTGCTTCTGGGCGGCGGCCGTGAGGTCGGGCATGTGCGGCCGGTTCGTTCGCTGGAGCCCGCCGCCGAGGCGGCTTGCGCCTAAGAGGCTGCCCCTGCCTCTCGTCCGGCGGCCGCGGTCCGCACGTGGCTGGTCGCGCAGTTCCCCGCGCCCCCAAAAAATCTCACCCGACCCCTCTTCGGAAGAAGGACCCATGACCCCCGCCGTCAGCCGCCGCGAGCACGATCTGCTGGGTGACCGGGATGTTCCCGTCGACGCCTACTGGGGTGTGCACACCCTGCGGGCCACCGAGAACTTCCCCATCACCGGGACCCGGATCTCCGCCTACCCCCACCTGATCGACGCCCTCGCCGCCGTCAAGGAGGCCGCCGCGCTCGCCAACGAGGAGCTCGGGCTGCTGGAGTCCCGGAAGGCCGCCGCGATCGTCGAGGCCTGCCGTGAGATACGGGACGGGAAGCTGCACGACCAGTTCGTGGTCGACGTGATCCAGGGCGGGGCCGGCACCTCCACCAACATGAACGCCAACGAGGTGATCGCCAACCGGGCGCTGGAGCTGCTGGGCCACGAGAAGGGGCAGTACTCCTTCCTGCACCCCAACGAGGACGTCAACCTGGGGCAGTCGACCAATGACGTCTACCCGACCGCCGTCAAGATTGCGACGGTCTTCGCGGTGCGTGGACTGCTCAAGGCGATGGCTGTACTCCAGGACTCCTTCGCCCGCAAGGCCGTCGAGTTCCGTGATGTGCTCAAGATGGGCCGTACACAGTTGCAGGACGCGGTGCCCATGACGCTCGGGCAGGAGTTCTCGGCCTATGCCGTCATGTTGGACGAGGACCGGTCCCGTCTTGACGAGGCCGTCGAGTTGATCCATGAGATCAACCTGGGGGCCACGGCCATCGGGACAGGGCTCAACGCCCCCGCCGGCTACGCCGAGTCGGCCCGCCGCCACCTCGCCGAGATCACCGGGCTGCCGCTGGTCACCGCGGCCAACCTGGTCGAGGCCACCCAGGACTGCGGCGCGTTCGTCCAGATGTCCGGCGTACTGAAGCGGATCGCGGTCAAGCTGAGCAAGAGCTGCAACGACCTGCGGCTGCTGTCGTCCGGGCCGCGGGCCGGTCTCGGGGAGATCAACCTGCCGCCCGTCCAGGCCGGTTCGTCGATCATGCCCGGCAAGGTCAACCCCGTGATCCCCGAGGTCGTCAACCAGGTCGCCTTCGAGGTGATCGGCAACGACGTCACCATCACGATGGCCGCCGAGGCCGGGCAGCTCCAGCTCAACGCCTTCGAGCCGATCATCCTGCACTCCCTGTCGGAGTCCGTCACCCACCTGCGTGCCGCCTGCCTCACCCTCGCCGAGCGCTGCGTGGACGGCATCACCGCCAACACCGAGGCACTGCGCCGGACCGTGGAGAACTCCATCGGCCTGGTCACCGCCCTCAACCCGCACATCGGCTACACGGCCGCCACCGACATCGCCAAGGAGGCCCTCGTCACCGGCCGGGGAGTGGCCGAACTCGTCCTGGAGAAGGGTCTGTTGCCCGCCGAGAAGCTCGCCGAACTGCTGCGCCCGGAGGTCCTGGCGGGCAGCGGCTCCCCCTTGGCCTGACGCCCCACCCGTGCGGACACGCGCCAGGACCGGCCCGGAGGCACAATGGTGATCATGGCAACGACGTCGTCGCTCACCTTCCAACCGGTCCTGGAGCGCATCGCCGAGGAGATCGGGCGCACTCCGGGCCGCGGCCGCGCCGCCGACTACATCCCGGCGCTCGCCGCCTGCGACCCGCGCAGCTTCGGCATGGCCGTCGCGGAGCTGGACGGCACGGTGTACGGCGTCGGGGACTGGCGCGAGCCCTTCTCCACCCAGTCCATCACCAAGGTCTTCACCCTCGCCCTCGACCTGGCCCGCGAGGGCGACGAACTCTGGGAGCACGTGGGCCGCGAACCCTCCGGCAACCCCTTCAACTCCCTGGTCCAGCTGGAGTACGAGAACGGCATCCCGCGCAACCCGTTCATCAACGCGGGCGCCCTCGTCGTCACCGACCGCCTCCAGACCCGTTCCGGGGACGCGGCCGGTGAGCTGCTGTCGTTCCTGCGCGAGGAGAGCGGCAACCCGGCCCTGGACTTCGACGAGGAGGTGGCCGCCTCCGAGTCCGCCCACGGCGACCGCAACGCCGCCCTGGCCCACTTCATGGCTGCCTACGACAACATCGACAACGACATCCCGGTCCTGCTCGACCAGTACTTCCGCCAGTGTTCGATCAGGGCGTCCTGCGCCGACCTGGCCCTCGCCACCACCTTCCTGGCCCGCCACGGCATCCGCGCCGACGGCACCCGGCTGCTCACCCTCAGCCAGGCCAAGCAGATCAACGCGATCATGCTGACCTGCGGCACGTACGACGCGGCGGGCGACTTCGCCTACCGGGTGGGGCTGCCCGGCAAGAGCGGAGTGGGCGGCGGGATCATCGCGGTCGTGCCCGGCCGTTGCACGCTGTGCGTGTGGAGTCCCGGCCTGGACGAACGCGGCAACTCGGTGGCGGGGGTGGCGGCCCTGGACCGGTTCACGACGCTCACGGGTCTCTCCGTGTTCTGAGAGGGGCGGGCGCGTCCCGTGCCCGACCACGCACCGGTCACACCCCGGTCGCCACCGCGTCGCCTTCCAGCCATCCATGACTGACACGCTGCCGATGTGTTGGCCAACGTTCCCGTCGATCTTCGCCGCTGCCAGATCCTCGGTCTGGTCGGCACCGCCTTTCTCGCCGCCGGTGGCGAGACCGCGGGAGCCCTCCCCGTCCGCGAACTCCTCACCCCCGCCTCGCCCCAGGCGGCCCTCGGCCTGGTCGGCGCCTACTTCGGCGTCGTCCTGCTGATCGCGGCCTGGCTCCTCCTCGGCCGCCTGGTGCGCGGCCCGGGCCGGCGCCCCGGCCCGCGCGAGCTCATGGCCGTCCTCGTCGTCTGGTCGCTCCCGCTGCTCCTCGCCCCGCCCCTGTTCAGCCGGGACGTCTACAGCTACCTCGCCCAAGGCGCCATGGCGGACGCCCACATGGACGTCTACGCCCACGGCCCCGCCCTGCTCGGCGGCCCCCTCGCGGACGAGGTCGCCCCCATGTGGCGCGACACGGGAGCCCCGTACGGCCCCGTGTTCCTCGGCGTGGCCTCCGCGCTGGCCAAGGCGTCCCGCGGGGAACTCCCCGCCGGGCTGCTGGGGATGCGGCTCGTCGCCCTGCTCGGCGTGGCCCTGATGGCGGCCGTCCTGCCCCGGCTGGCCCGCCACAGCGGAGCCGACCCGGCCGCGGCCCTGTGGCTCGGCGCCCTCAACCCGCTCGTGCTGCTGCACCTGGTCGCGGGCGCCCACAACGACGCCGTCATGCTCGGTCTGCTCGGCCTCGGCCTGGTCGCCGCCCTCGGCCGGTGGCCGGTCCTGGGTGCCGTTCTGGTGACGCTCGCCGCCCTGGTGAAGGCGCCGGCCGCCCTGGGGCTCGCCGCGATCGTCGTGCTCCGCGTCCGGGCCGGCGACCGTCCGGCGAGAGCCGTCCTGACGGCCGCCGTCACGGCCACCGCCACCACGGTCGCCGCGACAGCCGTGACCGGCACCGGCTACGGCTGGATCGGCGCGCTCAACACGCCGGTGTCGTCAGGGAACTGGGCCCTCACCAGCCTCCTGGGCCGCGCCACCGGAGCCCTGCTGGAACGTCTCGGCAGCGACTTGGCCCCGCTGGCCGTCCCGGTCTGGCACGCGCTCGGCGCCGTGACCGCGCTCGCCGTCATCGGCCACATATGGCTGCGCCTGCGCCCGCGCCCCGTCTACGCCCTCGGCCTGAGCCTGGCCGCCGTCGCCGCCCTCGGCCCGGCCGTCCGCCCCTGGTACGCCCTGTGGGGACTGTTCCTCATAGCGGCCGCCGCGCCCAGCGCCTCGGTGCGGCACCGGGTGGCCGCCGTGACGGGTGTGCTCGCGCTCGCCACCCTCCCGAGCGGCGGCCCGGCCGACGCCGGGCAGGCCGTCCTCGCCCTGTCCGGAGGCGTGCTGGCCCTGGTCGTGCTGGTCCAGGCCCACCAGACGGCCCAGGCCCCGGCAGCGGGACGTACGGCATGAGGGCGCCGGTCACGGACCGCGGGCGGCTGGTGCTGGTCCTCGCCGCCGTCACCGCCGTCACCGTGTTCACGGCGACCGTGCCGCTCCTGCGCGACTGGTTCGACCTGCGCGTCTACCACGGAGCCGTGGACAACTGGATCCACCACGGCGGACGGCTCTACGACTACCGGGTGCCGGGGACGGCGTACGGCTTCACCTACCCGCCGTTCGCGGCCGTCGCCATGCTCCCGATGGCCCTGCTCGGTCTGCGCGCCGCGATCGCGGTGGGCCTGCTGCTCAACCTGGCGGCGCTGGCCGCGGTGGTGCGCCTGCTCACCGGCCGGGCCTGGCGGCGCCACGGCTGGTACGGCTGCGCCCTGGGCGCCTGCGCGCTCGCGCTGTTCGAACCGCTGCGCGACACCTTCAGCTTCGGGCAGGTCAACCTCCTGCTCCTGGCGCTCGTTCTCGCCGACGCGTGGCTGCTCACCACGGGCCGGGAGCGGTGGGCCGGTGCCGGGATCGGGCTGGCCGCCGCGGTGAAGCTCACCCCGGCCCTCTTCATCGGTCTGCTCCTGGTCGCCCGGCGATGGCGGGCGGCGGCGGTCGCCACGGTCGTGGCCCTGACGGCGACGGGGTTCGCGGCCCTCGTGGCGCCGGACGCCTCGCGTTTCTACTGGACCGACGCGATGTGGGACACGACCAGGGTGGGCCGCCTGGACTACGTCTCGAACCAGTCCCTGGAGGGCGTCCTGGCCCGGCTCGGGGAGACGGACCGCGCCCTGTGGGCGGTGGCCGTGCTGCTGACCTCGGGCGTGTGGGCCGTACGGGCCCGGCGGGCCGCGGCGGCGGGCAACTGGGCGGCCGCGTTCGCGCTGACCGGGCTGACCGCCTGCCTGGTCAGCCCGATCACCTGGGTGCACCACCTGGTGTGGCTGCTGCCGTCCTTCGCCGTGCTCCTGCGCGCGGGGCACCAGCGGATCGCGGGCGCCCTGTACGCGGTGCTGTGCACCAGCGTGGTGTGGCTGTGGTTCGACGACGCCTCGGGCATCGACGGCTTCCTCGGCGGCAACACGTACACGTGGATCACGCTCGGCCTGCTGCTGTGGCTGCCGGTGGCTCAGCCGCGCCCCGCCCGCCCGAACCGGGCCCGCAGCGCCAGCGCCATCGAGCCCGCACCGAGTCCGGCGGCGCCCAGGACGGCCCAGGTCTCCAGCCAGCCGGGTCCCGCGGGCCTTGCGGGATCCGTGGACACCGCCGCCGCGACCGGCGCGGCCTCGGGCCCGGGCTGCGGTTTCGCCCGGAGCGCGTCCAGCGAGCCCACCGGCTCCACCCGCCCAGCCGCGCCGAACCCCCAGTCGAGCAGCGCCCGCGCCTCCTCGTAGACCGCGAAGCCGCCGCCCGACTGCGGGTTCATCACGGTCACGACGAGCGTCCGGCCGCCCCGGCGGGCGGCGGCGACGAGTGTGTTGCCGGCGTGGCTCGTGTAGCCGTTCTTGATCCCGATCAGCCCGTCGTACGGCCGCACCCCGTCGGCGCCGGTCAGCAGCCGGTTGGTGTTGCGGATCCCGTACCGCCATCCGCCCCGGCCGGGGAACGTCGCCTCGGCCGTGCCGCAGTACCGCGCGAAGTCCGCGTTGCGCAGCCCCGCCCGGCCGAAGACTGCGAGGTCGTACGCCGAGGAGACCTGGCCCGGGGTGTCGTAGCCGTCGGGGGAGCGGACATGGGTGTCCCGGGCGCCCAGGGCGCGCGCCTTGGCCTGCATCCTGGCGGCCGTGGTGGTCCAGCCGCCGTTGAGCCCGGCCAGGACGTGCACGGCGTCGTTGCCGGAGTTGAGGAAGACCCCGCGCCACAGGTCGGCCACCTGGTAGGTCCGTCCCTCGGCGACCCCGACGAGGCTGCTGCCGGGGCCGATGTCCGCGAGTTCGTTCTCGCCGACCGTGTGTCTGAGGCCACCGGGCAGTACCGGCAGGACGGTCAGGGCGAACAGGGTCTTGAGCGTGCTGGCCGGCGGCAGCCGCCGGTGGGCGTCGCGCGCCGCGAGGATCTCCCCGCTGTGGGCGTCGGCCACCACCCACGACAGCGCGGACACGTCCGGGACCCGGGGTACGCCCCGGTGCGGCCTGACCTGGACACCGGGGCGGTACAGCAGGGCCGGCGACGCGGCCGCGGGCGGTGGTGCGCCGGGCGCTCCGGGGTCGGAGCCCGTCTGCGCGGCCGCTGTCGCCGGGGTGAGGACCAGCAGTCCCGTCATGCACAGTGCGCAGGTCGAGACGGCCACCCGGGAGGGAAATCCGATAGTCATACCGCAAAGTTAGGAACGGACCGGTCGCGGACCGCGCTGCCCTGGCCGTGCGGGGCGCGTGAGCACCCAGATGGGGGATGGTCCGTCAGCCGGCGGGCAGGGTCGGCTGGATACGGCGCAGGAAGGCCGCGTTGTCCGGCGTCTCCCGCATCCGCTGAAGGAGCGTCTCCAGGCTGCCCTGGCCGTCGCCGTTCTGCAGGGCCCGGCGCAGTCCTCGTACGGCGGTCAACTCCGCCGGAGTCAGCAGGAGTTCCTCGCGACGGGTGCCCGAGGGGTTGACCGCGACGGCGGGGAAGACGCGGCGGGAGGCGAGTTCGCGGTCCAGGCGCAGCTCCATGTTGCCGGTGCTCTTGAGCTCCTCGAAGAAGAAGTCGTCGGCGCGCGAGCCGGTCTCCACCAGGGCGGTGGCGAGGATGGTGAGCGAGCCGCCCTCCTCGGCGCGCCGGGCGGCGCCGAAGAACTTCTTCGGACCGATCAGCGCGGTCGCGTCGACACCGCCGCTGAGGGTGCGGCCGTTGCCGGGAGCCGCGTTGTTGTGGGCCCGGCACAGCCGGGTCAGGGAGTCGAGCAGGATCACGACGTCCTCGCCGGCCTCGACGAGCCGCTTGGCCCGCTCGATCACCAGCTCGGCGAGCGCGATGTGCTGCTTGGGCGTGCGGTCGAACGTCGAGGCGTACACGTCACCGCGCACGGAGCGCCGCATGTCGGTGACCTCCTCGGGGCGTTCGTCGAGCAGCACCACCATCAGCCGGCACTCGGGGTGGTTGCCGGCGACGGCGGCCGCGATCTGCTGGAGCAGGACCGTCTTGCCGGTCTTGGGCGGGGCCACGATCAGCCCGCGCTGCCCCTTGCCGACGGGCGCGATCAGATCGGCCACCCGGCCGGTCAGGCCGGACGCCGGGTGTTCGAGCCGGATCCGCTCACCGGGGTGCAGGGGAGTGAGGTCGTGGAAGGCGCGGCGGTTGCGGTCGGGAGCCCGGCCGTTGACGCGGGCGACCTCGGTGAGGGCGCGCTGGGTACCGCGCACCCCGTCGACGACGTCCCCCTTGCGCAGGCCGAACCTGCGGATCAGGGCGGGGGAGACCTGAAGGTCGGAGGGCGAGGGCAGCAGGCTCGCGGCGCGCAGATGCCCCTTCCCGCCCGCGTCGATGTCGAGGACGCCGGTGACGGCGCGGACCGGGGGCTGCTCCTGAACCGGAGGGGTTTCGAGAGTGATCGTCATGGTGGTCTGTCCTTTCGAGGACGGAAGGCATGGGACATGCGCAAGGAGGGGGAAGCCGCGAGAGGGAAGGCGGACAACGCCTTCGGGCGGCGGAAGACAGCACCCGCAGGACCTGCGAGGTACTGAGGAGAAGCCGGTACGACGACCGGCGGAAGGAGAGAGAACTGGCACCGGCGCCCCGAAACGGGCGTACACAAGTGCTAGCCGGACGGTACCACGGCGGCTCAGCGCGTGGCGAGGAATCCGCACAGCAACGGGATCCGCGGCTCGGGAAGCCGCCATCAGCCGGATGCCGTACGGGTCAACCGCGACCAATCCCGCTCCCCTCAACGCGGTGACGACCTCGTCTATTCCGTGCGTCCACTCGACGCTCTCCGGCCCAGCGAGCCGAGCAGCGGATGGAACTTTCTGCGTCCCGGTGTCGATTCGGCCCGGTGCCGTTCGTCGGCCCGGTGTAGGAAGCTCATGAGCACCGGGAGGAACCATGAAGTACATGCTGCTCGTCTGCGGCGACGACACCGCCGACGCCTCGGGCATGGCCCCCGTCGAACCCTGGGTCGAGGAACTGGGCGACCGTGGCGCACGGCTGCACGGGCACCGGCTCGCCCGGCCCGCCGACGCGGTCACCGTGCGGGTGCGCGGCGGCGAGGTGCTGCGTACGGACGGGCCGTTCGCGGAGACCAAGGAGTACGTCGCCGGCTTCGACATCCTGGAGTGCGGCAGCCTGGAGGAGGCGGTCGAGGCGGCCGCGAAGCACCCCGTGGCGACCATCGGCGCCATGGAGGTGCGCCCGTTCTGGGAGGACGAGGACGCCGAAGGACAGATCCGCCGCCTCGACGCGGAACTCACCGCGGCCGCGCGCACCGGGGACGTCGAGCGGGCGGTCGCCTGTTACGCCCGGGACGCGGAGGTGGTGGAGAACGGCCGGCCGCACCAGGGCGTCGAGGAGCTCCGCAAGCTCTTCGCCGAGACCGGGCCGGCCGCCCGCGAGGTCGTCAAGTTCCGTGTCCACGTCGACGAGAGCATCGCCTTCGGGCACGCCCTGGTCCGCACCGGCGGCAGGCTGCTGCGCGTCACCACCGGATACCGCAACACCGGCCCCCGCTGGCTCATCGTCCACCAGCACGGCACGCAGGCCACGTCATGAAGTACGCCCTGCTGATCTGCGCACCCGTGGACGGTGAGGAATTCAGCCCCGCCGAGATCTCCGACGACCCCCGCTTCACCTCCCGCATCGAGGAGGTCCGCAGCAGGGACCTCGTCAAGGGCGGCGCCCGGCTGCGCCCGGCCTCGGACGCCACCACCGTCCGGGTCCAGGGCGACGAGGTCCTGCTCACCGACGGCCCGTTCGTCGAGTCCAAGGAGTACATCGCCGGCGTCGACATCGTCGAGGTCGCCGACCTGGACGAGGCGATCTCGCTGGCGTCCCGGCACCCGGCGGCGCTCGGCGGCGGGTCGGTGGAGGTGAGGCCGGTGTGGGAGTGACCCCGCAGGAGGCCGTCGCCGCCGCGTTCCGCGAGGAGTGGGGCCAGGTCGTCGCCACCCTGATCCGGGTGACCGGCGACTGGGACCTCGCCGAGGAGTGCGCGCAGGACGCGTTCGCCCAGGCCCTCGACCGGTGGCGGCGCGACGGCGTCCCGCGCCGCCCCGGCGCCTGGCTCACCACGACCGCCCGCCACCGCGCCATGGACGTCCTGCGCCGGCAGGCGGTCGGCGAGCGCAAACTACGGGAGGCGGCCATGCTCACGGCACCCGGGGAGCCGTACGACGACAGCGGTGTCCAGGACGACCGGCTGCGCCTGATCTTCACCTGCTGCCATCCCGCGCTGCACATCGAGGCCCGCGTCGCGCTGACCCTGCGCACCCTCGCCGGACTGAGCACGCCTGAGATCGCCCGCGCCTTCCTCGTCCCGGAGGCGACCATGGCGCAGCGTCTGGTGCGCGCCAAGAAGAAGATCCGCAACGCCGGCATCCCCTACCGGGTACCGCCCGCCCACCTGCTGCCCGAGCGCATCACGGGCGTGCTCGGCGTGATCTACCTGCTGTTCAACGAGGGCTACGCGGCCGGCTCGGGCGCCGATCTCGTACGACGGAACCTGTGCGCGGAGGCGATCCGGCTGGCCCGGGTCCTGGCCCGGCTGATGCCCGACGAGCCCGAGGTGCTCGGCCTGCTGGCGTTGCTGCTCCTGCACGACGCCCGCCGCGAGACCCGGGTGGACGCGCACGGGGAACTGGTGACGCTGGAGGACCAGGACCGCTCGGCATGGGACCGCGCCGAGGCCGACCAGGGCGCCGCCCTGCTGGAGACCGCGCTGCGCCGGGGCCGGCCCGGGCCGTACCAGATCCAGGCCGCCATCGCCGCCTGCCACACCACCGCGCCTACCGTCGAGGACACCGACTGGGCCGACATCGCCGCTCTCTACGGCGAGTTGGCGCGGTGGGTGCCCTCCGCCGTGGTGCGCCTCAACCGCGCCGTGGCCGTCGGCATGGCCCAGGGCCCCGAGGCGGGTCTCGCTCTGGTCGCGGAACTGGAGCGGGAGGGCGAGCTGGACGGCTACCACCTGCTCCCGGCCACACGCGCCGACCTGCTGCGCCGCGGCGGCCGTGCACGGGAGGCGGCGCGGGCGTACGAGCGGGCGCTGGAGCTGGTGGAGAACGACGCGGAGCGCAGGTTCCTGCACAAGCGGCTCGCGGAGTGTCGATCCGCCCGGTAGCCGTTCGTCGGTGGGGTGAAAGCGACCCCACGACACCGGAGGTTCCGATGACCGCCCCTGTGCACACCCGCCCCGCCGGCCGGCTCCGCCGCGCCCTCGCCGCCCTGCTGGGCGAGTCCGGCACGACCACGATCCCGGACGTGTGGCTGGCCGTCCTCCGCCTCGGCGGCTGACGGGCCGCCACCTATACCCCCGGCGGCACGTGACGTCAGGAGGCGGCGGCGGTCCTCCCCTCCGCCTCCTTCGCGATCTCCTCGAACCGCGCCCCCATGGCCGCCGCGAGGGCCTGCGCGCCCGACAGCGGACGGACCATCACCATGAACCGGTCGATCAGGCCGTCGTCGTCGAGATGGATGAAGTCGCAGCCGTCCAGAGCCCGTTCACCGACCCGGGTCGAGAACACCAGGGCGTGGTCGCGGCCGTCCTCGCTGCTCATCTCGCTCACATAGCGGAAGTCCTCGAAGACCTTGACGACCGCGCCCAGGATCGCCGCCGTGATGGCCTTGCCCGCGTACGGCTTGAACACCACCGGACTGGTGAAGACCACGTCCTCCGCCAGCAACGCCTCCACGGCGCCGAGGTCACCGGCCTCGACCGCTTCTCGGAACGCTCGCATCGAGCCTCCATAGTCAATTTGTTGAGTAGGTGCGGAGTAGATTAATCACCTGCTGCTAGCGTGTCCACATGTCGCTCAAGTACGCCGTTCTGGCCGCCCTGCTGGAGGGCGAGGCCTCGGGCTACGAACTCTCCAAGGCCTTCGACGTCTCGCTGGCGAACTTCTGGCCCGCGACCCCGCAGCAGCTCTACCGCGAGCTGGAGCGGCTCGCGCAGGACGGGCTGATCGAGGCGCGCGTGGTGCGGCAGGAACGCAGGCCGAACAAGCGGCTGTTCACCCTCACCGAGACCGGGCGGCGCGAGCTGAGCGCCTTCGCCGGCGAACCGCCCCGCAGACCGGCCGCCCTCCGCGACGAGTTCCTGATCAAGATCCAGGCCATGGACGGCGTCGATCCCGGGGTCACCCGGTCGCTGGTCGAGGAGCGCCTGTCCTGGGCGCGCGGCAAACTCGCCCGCTACGAGCGCGTCCGCGAGCGCCTCCTCGACGGCCGCACCGAGGAGCGGTACCTCGCCGAGGCGGAGCGGATCGGCCCGTACCTCACGCTCCTGGGCGGAATCGCCCTGGAGGCGGAGACCGTCCGCTGGTGCGAGCGCGTGCTTGTCCTCCTGAAGCGCCGCGCTCCCCTAAGCTGACGCGGATGTTCAGCCCAGAAGGCCCCAGCCTCCGTGAACTCGCCGTCCAGGCGCTGTCGTCCGTCGAGCGCGGCTACGACCTGCTCGCCCCCAAGTTCGACCACACCCCCTTCCGTACGCCCGACTCCGTGCTGGACTCCGTCGTGTCCGCGCTGCGCCGGACGGGCCCCTTCGAGGCGGGTCTCGACCTGTGCTGCGGAACCGGCGCCGGAGCCGGGGTGCTGACCCGGGTCTGCCGGGAGAGCGTGACCGGGGTCGACTTCAGCGCCGGAATGCTCGACGTGGCCCGTGCGCGGACCCGGTCCGCGGGGCCGCGCCTCGCCTGGGTGCGGGGGGACGCGCGCGCCCTGCCGTTCGCCCCCGCCTCCTTCGACCTCGTCGTGAGCTTCGGGGCCTTCGGCCACTTCCTGCCCCGCGAGCTGCCCGGTCTGTTCGCGCAGGTCCACGAGGTGCTGCGGCCGGGCGGCTGCTTCGCCTTCCCGATCGTGGCCCCACCCCGTCCGTCGTCCCCCGCCTACTGGATGCTCCACGCTTTCGACGCCGTGATGCGGGTGCGCAACGCCCTGTGGCGCCCGCCGTTCGTCATGTACTACCGGGCCTTCGGGCTCGGAGACGTGCGACGGGAACTGGAACGGGCCGGTCTGTGCGTGGAGCTGTACGCGCTGCCCGAGTTCGGTGTGCGCCGGGACGGCAGTCCGCGGGTCCGGATGGTCGTGGCGAGACGCCCGCTCCAGCCGGCCCTCTAGTCGGTCCGGAATTCCAACTTATCCGTTTGATTTTCCAACTCTCCAGGTTATGGTGTGGCGCGTGACCACATCCACCGAGAACGAGACACGGATCGACCCCTTGTGGCGGTCCTGGGAGGGGGCGCACGGCGGCCATGTCGCCGCCGTCGCCCTGGCGGCCGTACGCTCCCGGTTCGCCGGGGGAGCCCATCCGGTCCGCACCCTGACCACCCACTTCCTGGCCCCAGCCGCCGCCGGTCCGCTGCACGTCTCGGGCACCGCGCCCGCCTCCGGGCGCCGCACCGCCGCCTGCGTCTTCTCCGGCCACCAGGACGGCGTGCCGGTCGTCGTCGGATCGGCCCTGTTCGGCTCCGGTCGCCCGGGGACGCCGTACGACGGACAGCCGGCCCCGGACGTGCCGGGCCCGGAGGACTGCGACGCCGTCCGGCTGCCCGGCCATCTGGCGCCCTTCGCCCGGCAGTTGGAGATCCGGCCCGCCTCCGCCGACCTCCCGCTGGCCGGCGGCGACCGGGCGGAGCTCCTGGCCTGGGTGCGGTTCACGGACGGACGGGCGCTCGACGCGGGGGCGGTCGTCACCCTCACCGACGTGCTCCCGCCCGCGCTCTACGCCGTCTGGCGCAGTCCGCGCCCCGTGCCCAGCGCGGAACTCACCGTCCACTTCACCGACGCCCTCGACGAGGGCACCGGTGACGGCTGGAGCCTCGTACGGATCCGGACCGATCACGCGGGCGCCGGCTGGGCCGTCGACGACAGTGCCGTCTGGGCGGCGGACGGCACTCTGCTCGCCCTGGGACGCCAGTCCCGTGTGGTGCGCGGCGAGCGTCCGTGAGGTCGCGGGCGTTGGCGGGCCGCCGCCTTTACAGGGCGCTGTACAACGCCTCGATCAGCGCCATCTTGCGCGGATCGTCGGCGATGCGCGGACCCATCCGGTTCATCACGTAGCCCAGCGCGATCCCCGCCTCCGGATCGGCCAGACCGCACGAGCCGCCGAAACCGTCGTGCCCGAAGGCCCGCGGATTGGGGCCGTACGATCCGTTCGGCCCGCTGAGCCACAGGCCGAGCCCGAGCTCCGTGTCGCTGCCGAGCCCCGCGCCCAGCACCAGGTCGCGGCACCTGCCCTGGCTCTCCCGGACCCGCTCGGCGGCCTCGGGGGACAGGACCTGGTGGCCGTCGAGGGAACCACGCCCGGCGAAGATCCCGTAGAGCGCGGCGACGGCCCGGGCGGTGCCGTGGCCGTTCGCGGCGGGGATCTCGGCGGCCCGCCACTCGGGCGTGTTCGCCTCCGCGGCGCCCGCCGCCGGGTTGGTCAGGGCGGCTATGGCCGCCGGCGTCATCTGCGCGAAGACCGCCGCCTGTTCGCTCGCCGACGGGGCGGGCGGATGCACCAGTTCGGCGGCCCGGCCGGACTCCTTCTCCGGCAGGCCGATGGTGAAGTCGATGCCGAGCGGCCCCGTCACCTCCCGCTCCAGGAAGGCGCCCGGCAGCAGCCCCGAGACCCGCCGGACGACCTCGCAGACCAGGAAGCCGTACGTGAACGCGTGGTACCCGGACACCGTGCCCGGCTCCCACCAGGGCTCCGTCGCCGCGAGCCGCCGGGTCGTCAGCTCCCAGTCGAAGAGCTCGGCGAGGGAGTGGGGTGCGCGCAGCCCGGACAGCCCGGCCCGGTGCGAGAGCAGGTGCCGTACGAGAACCCGCTCCTTGCCCGCCGCGGCGAACTCCGGCCAGTAGGCGGCCACCGGGGCGTCGAGGTCGAGCAGACCGCGGTCGGCGAGGATGTGGGCGCACAGGGCCGTCGGGCCCTTCGTCGTCGACCACACGTTGACGAGCGTGTCGCGCTCCCAGGGGCGGGTGCGGGCCGCGTCGGCCCAGCCGCCCCACAGATCCACGACCGTCTCGCCACCGACCGTGACGCTCACCGCGGCGCCCAGCTCGGCCCGGTCCCGGAAGTTCTCCTCGAACGCCGTCCGCACGGCCGCGAAGCGTGCGTCGCAGTGGCCGTGGACAGCCGGGCGGTACTCGGACATGGGCCCTCCGTCGTCGCCGGAAACCCGGACCGCGGCACCGCGACCCGGGTTCCCGTGAACATACCGACTGGTCGGGCTGGAGGGAAGATCCCCGGCGGGACTCAGGCGTACGAGCGCAGCCAGCGCAGCTTCGCGGCCTCCTGGTAGGGGCCGCCGCCCTCGTGGTCGTTGAAGTCGTAGACCTCGATCGCCTTGTCGGCGTGGCCCCAGGCGTTGAAGGCCGCGAACACCGTGGAGGGCGGGCAGGTCTGGTCCTCCAGCGCCGCAGAGAAGAGCGCCGGGGTGCGGGCCCGGCTCGCGAAGTGCACACCGTCGAAGTAGGCGAGGGTGCCGAGGACGTCCTCGAAGCGGCCGCGGTGCGTCTTGAGGTAGAGGCCGATCTCCCGGTACGGGTGACGGTCCGTCAGCGTCGCCGCGCGCGGGAAGTCGCACAGGAACGGCACGTCCGGGGCGACCGCGGCCAGATCCGGCACCAGACCGCCGACCGCGATCGAGATGCCGCCGCCCTGGCTGCCGCCGAGGACGACCGTGCGCGCCGGGTCGGTCAGCGGGTGCGAACGGGCCGCCTCCACCGCCCGCACACCGTCGGTGAACACCCGGCGGTAGTAGTAGTTCTCGGGGGCGTCGATGCCACGGGTCATGAAGCCGGGGTACGCGGGCGCGCCGGCCACCGGGTCCGCGGTGCCACCGCCGCCGCCCCAGGCGCTGCCCTGACCGCGGGTGTCCATCACGAAGTGGGCCCGGCCCGTCGACGCCCACAGCAGATGCTCGTGCGGCAGGCCGCGTCCGCCGCCGTACCCGATGAACTCCACGACCACCGGTATCGGGGCGGAGACCTCGGCGGGAATGGTGAACCAGCCCTTGACCGGGTGGCCGCCGAACCCGGCGAACGTCACGTCGTACACCTTCACCGTGGACAGGCCCGTGTCGACGAGCTCGAAGCGGGCGTCCAGGTCGTGCTCGCGGGCCTCCTGAAGGGTCTTGGACCAGAACGCGTCGAAGCCCTCGGGCTCGGTGGACTCGCTGCGGTACTCGCGCAACTCGTCGAGGGGGAGGTCGAACAGGGCCATGCAGGACCGCCTTCACGAAGGGACAGAGCCGGATGATCACACCGTACGTGCGCGGTCGGGCCAATCGCCAGGCCCAGGTGCACCACCCGGCCGGATACCGTCCCTGGTCAGGCCCGGCGGCGGCGGGTCCACTGCGGCTCGGTGAGCGCCCAGTCCCGTTCCCACTCGTCGAGCCGGTGCCGGGCAGCCACCCGGCGGACCAGGCAATGGCCGAAGAGGATCACGGCGATCGTGGCCCCGGCGCCGCAGGCGCCCATCACCAGGGTGTGCTGCCAGATCGCGGTCCCGTCCGGGGGTGCGGCCACGCTCCGGCCCCGGGAGTCGAACCACACGTAGGCCTTCTCGCCCTCGTCGGTCCCGGCCGGGACCCTGGCCGTGGCGGTCCTGGTGGCGCCCTCGGCATCGGTCCAGCGCACGGTCGCCCGGTAGGAGCGCTCCCGGCCGCCCTGAACCGTGGGCGACGAGTCCGCAACCCTGCCGACGACCTCCGCGCGGACCCGGTGGCGTTCGGCGCGCTGCTCCGCCGCCACCGCGCGGGCGTCGTCATGCGCCCATCCGCCCACCACCGCCCCGATCAGCGGGGCGCCGAGCAGCATCAGCACAGCGACGGCCAGCACCGTCCACGCCTCGACGACGTCGGACCGGCGCCTGAGCGGATTGCGCCGCCAGCGCCAGCCGCGCACCCGGGTTCCCATGTCGACCTCCGCACCACGCACCCCTGCGAGGGATCACACAGATGTAGTACCCCTCCATCCGCGTCGTTCACTTGCGGGGAGCGGGGAAGGGCACATCCGCACGGGGTGCGTGGACGCGGACCGTCAGCCGAAGCGCTCGATCCGGATGCGGTCCACCGGCTGACCGGCCGCCACCAGCAGCCGCGAGGCGTGCTCGGCGAACGCGTTGGAACCGCACACATAGGCCTCCCACCCACCCTCGGGCTGCTCGGCCAGGAGCGGCGCCACATGTGCGGCCGACAGACGTCCCACCGGCTCCCCGGCCGGGGCGCTCCGCGTGAACACGGGGGTCGTCTCGGCACCGAGCTCCCGCGCGTAGATGAGCTCCTCCGGACTGCGCACCGACACCAGCAGCCGCAGCGGCACGGACAGCCCGCGCGCCCGGTGGTGGCGCACCATCGACATCAGCGGTACGACCCCGGAACCGGCTCCGACCAGCAGCGCGGGCCGGTCGCCCGGCCAGGCGAAGAAACCGCTCAGCGGCCCGCGCACCTCGATCCGGTCACCGGGTTCGGCCACCGTGTGGAACCAGCCCGAGACCTCTCCGCCCTCGACGTGATCCAGGGTCAGCTCGATGTGCCCGGAGTCCTCCGGAGGCGACGCGATCGAGTAGTGGCGCTGGGCCGTGTAGCCGTCCTCGGCGGTCAGCCGCACCATCAGGTGCTGGCCGGGCAGATGCCCCTGCCAGCCGGGCACCGCGAAGCGGAACGTGGACGCGTGCGGGGTCTCGCGGCGGACCTCGGTGAGCGTGGCGGTCTGCCACACGGACGCGACACCGCTGCCGACGGCGACCCGTCCCGGCACCGCGAAGCGCGTGGCGACGACGGGGGAGGAGAGTGCCTCAGTCACCGGAGTACCTCTGCTCCTCCCACGGGTTGCCGCGCGCGTGGTAGCCGTTCCGCTCCCAGAAGCCCGGCTCGTCGTGGTCGAGCAGGGTCAGCCCCGCGATCCACTTGGCGCTCTTCCAGAAGTACAGGTGCGGCACCAGCAGGCGTGCCGGACCGCCGTGCTCCGCGGGCAGCGGCTTCCCGTCGTACTCCCAGGCGATCCAGGCCCGGCCGCCGGTCAGGTCCGCGAGGGGCAGGTTGGTGGTGTACCCGGTGTGGGAGCGGGCGACGGCATGGGTGGCGGAGGCTCGGGGCCGCGCCACGGCCAGGAAGGCGTCCAGCGACACACCCGAGAACCGCACCCCGAACTTCGACCAGCTCGTCACGCAGTGGATGTCGCCCTCGTAGGACGAGACGGGCAGCGCGTGCGCCTCGTCCCAGTCCCAGGTGCGCGGTTGTTCGACCAGCCCGTCCACCCGGAACGACCAGTCGTCCGGCGACAGCTCCGGTGTGACCTCGGCGGAGAGGACGGGCCAGTCGTCGCCCGCGTCGTACTGGCCCGGGGGCAGCCCGGCGTTGTGGACGCGGGGGCGTCCGGTGAAGCCTCGGGTGACGTTCATGCCTAAACCGTACGCTGTCGTCGCACGTGCTCCGCCCCAGGTCAGTGCCCCGATCGTTGCGGCCGTATGAACACCGCGCGGGTCCGGGAATAGCCGTCGCGCGCCGCTCCTTGGCGCTGGAGTGCCGGGCCGGTGTCCCGGTGACAGTGCGAGAGAGTGAGGAAGCAGATGCCCAAGGCGTACGTCTTCACGCGGTACGGCGGACCGGAGACCGAGGCGTTCGTGGACGTGGACCGGCCCAGTCCCGGACCCGGCCGGCTTCTCGTGGCCGTCCGCGCGGCGGGTGTGAACCCCGTGGACTGGAAGCAGCGCAACGGCTTCCGGCGCCCCGGTGAGCACGGGGAGCGGGTCTTCCCCGTCGTGTTCGGCAACGAGGTCTCCGGTGTCGTCGAGGAGACCGGGGACGGCGTCGAGGGGTTCGCGGTGGGGGACGAGGTCTTCGGCACCGCTCTCGAGGGCGGCTACGCCGAGTACGCCCTGGTGCCGGCCGCGATCGCCGCCCACAAGCCCGCCGAGCTGCCCCACACGGTGGCGGCCACCCTGCCCGTCGCCGCCGCGACCGCGTACGACGGTGTCCGCCAGCTCGATCTGCCCCCGGGCGCCACCCTGCTGGTCACCGGCGCGGGCGGGGGAGTGGGCGCGGCGGCCGTGCAGATCGCCCGCGTCCTGGGCCTGGAGGTCGTCGGTGTCGCGAGCGAGGCAAAGAAGGACTTCGTCGAGTCGCTCGGCGCCGTCCACGTCTCCTCCGGTCCCGGCTGGGCGGAGCGGGCCCGGGCGACGGCACCGGACGGCGTCTACGACCTCGTGGGCGGTCAGGTGCTCGCCGAGGCCGCCGGGCTGCTCACCGACCGGTCGAAGCTGATCACCGCGGGCGCCCCGGAGGAGGAGGTGCGGCAGTTGGGCGGCGCACGCGTGGCGCGGGCCCGCAACGCGGCCGTACTGGAGGCGGTCGCGCGGCTCGTGGTCGGCGGAGAACTGGACCCGCACATCACCGGGACCTTTCCCCTCGACAGGGCGGGCGACGCGCTGCGCACCGTCGAGGAGGGCCACGCCCGCGGCAAGACGGTCATCGAGGTCGCCCGATGACCGCCGCCGTGCCGCACGTCCTCGACAACCCGGCCCTCGCCTCCCTGACCGGCCCGCACGCGCACCTCGCCGAGAAGCGCGGCCGGGTCCTGCGCTACCCCGTCGACGTCTCCCCGTGGCTCGCCCTGCCCGACGAGCCCGACGCGGGCGACTGGGCCGACCTCGCCGCGCTCGCGGGTGCCGGCACGGAGGTCCCGCTGACGGCCTACGCCGGCCAGGTGCCCGAGGGCTGGGAGATCACCTTCCACATCGAGGGCGTGCAGCTCGTGGACGACGGTCTCGCCGCCGCGCCCGACCCCGAGGCGGTCCGCCTCGGCCCCGCCGACGTGCCCGAGATCCTCGACCTGATCGCCCGCACCCGTCCGGGCCCCTTCCTGCCCCGCACCATCGAGATGGGCACCTACCTGGGCATCCGCCGGGACGGCGCCCTCGTCGCGATGGCCGGGGAGCGGCTGCACCCGCCGGGCTGGACCGAGATCAGCGCGGTCTGCACCGACCCCGCCGTCCGCGGCCAGGGCCTCGCGACCCGGCTGATCCGCGCCGTCGCCCACGGCATCCGGCAGCGCGGTGAGACGCCGTTCCTGCACACCGGCGCCGGCAACACCCAGGCCATCCGGCTCTACGAGTCCCTCGGCTTCCGGCTCCGGCGCAGCACCGCCTTCCTCGCCGCACGGGTTCCCGGGCGAGGGCCGGAGGAGGTCCTTCAGGCCCCGTCGGCCGGAGCGGGCCAGGCGTTGTAGCGCACGAGGTACCCGGCGAACCGCTCCAGGTCCTCCTGCGACCACTGCGCGAGCCGCTCCGCGACGGCCGCGCGGCGGCTCACGGTGACCTGGCCCAGGATGCGCCGCCCGGCCCCGGTCAGATGCAGCACCTGGACCCGGTGGTCCTCCGGGTCCTGGCGCCGCTCGATGAGACCGGCCCGCTCCAGGGCGGCGACCTGGCGGCTCACCGTGGACTTGTCCAGGGCGTAGTGGGCGGCCAGGTCGGTGGCGCGGCAGCCGTCGCGCTCCTCCAGATGCCCGAGGAGCGTGTACGACACCAGCGAGAGCTCGGGGTGCAGGCGGCCCGCCGAGGCGCGGGCCCGTCGCGCGAAGACCGTCATCTCGCGCTGGATCGTCTCCACGGCCGCTGCCGCTTCCATCGGACCTCCCTCACCGTACTGGTTGCAGAGTACAACTCGGGGCGCGCTGGGGTAGGGTGGCCGTCCGGCCGGGGATGGTCCCGGCCGTGAGGCACCGAGGAGGTGAGACCCATCAACGCTGTGTCAGCTCGGGTGCTCTCCCCTCGAAGCGCGGATCACCGCCTGTAGCCCAGGTGACCGCGGGAGCGCCCTTCGGCTCTCGAAAGGCTCTCGGCTTCCATGCCCTCACTCTCCTCCCGCTTCACCTCTCCCGACGCCGTCGTCGCCGCCCTGCGCGCCGCGGGCTGTGTCTTCGCCGAGGACGAGGCCCGGCTGATCCTCGCCGCCGCCCGTACCCCGGAGGAGCTGGCCGGCATGGTCGACCGCCGGGTCACCGGCCACCCCCTCGAACTGGTCGTCGGCTGGGCCGAGTTCCGTGGTCTGCGCATCACCGTGACCCCCGGTGTCTTCGTGCCGCGCCGCCGCACCGAGTTCCTCGTCGACCGGGCCCTCGCCCTGGCGCCGGGCGCCGGTGTCGTGGTGGACCTGTGCTGCGGCTCGGGTGCGGTCGGCGCCGCGCTCGCCGCCGCGCTGGGCCCGGTCGAGTTGCACGCCGCCGACATCGACCCGGCCGCGGTGGACTGCGCCCGCCGCAACACCGCCGACGCGGGCGGCCGGGTCCACACCGGTGACCTCTTCGAGGCCCTCCCCGCCGATCTGCGCGGCCGTGTCGACATCCTCGCGGCCAACGTCCCCTACGTCCCCACCGAAGAGGTCGCTCTCCTGCCCACCGAGGCCCGCGACCACGAGCCCCTGGTCGCCCTCGACGGCGGCACGGACGGCCTGGACGTCCTGCGCCGGGTCGCGGCCGGGGCCCCCGACTGGCTCGCCCCCGGCGGCTGCCTCCTCGTGGAGACCAGCGAACGCCAGGCGGCCGCCGCCGTCGACGCCTTCACCCGCAGCGGTCTGACGCCCCGCCTGGCGGTCTCGGAGGAGCTGTACGCGCACGTCGTGGCCGGCATCCGGGTCTAGGCCCAGCTAGGGGCCCACGTCCCGGCGCCGGGCGGTTCGGGCCGGGTGGTGTGCAGGTGGGCCCGGAGGGCGGCGAGCGCCGGGTGCGGGTTGTCGGCGCGCCAGAGCAGGGAGTGGGGATAGACCGGTGCCGGCCCGTGCACCGGGATGCGGCGCAGGTCCTGGTCGGACGGCCAGACCAGCCGGGTGAGCTCGCCGACCAGGGTCGCCAGGGCCGGTGAGCCGGCGATGGTGTCGAGCAGCGGGTCGGTGCCGAAGTCGGGGCCGGTGACCTCGATGGTGAGGCCGAAGGCGGCGGCGAGGTCGTCGTAGTAGGTGCCCCACTCGGTACCGGAGACCAGGCCGGGCATCCAGATGCGGTGCCCGGCCAGCCGGGACGGGGTCACCGAGCGGGCTCCGGCGAGCGCGTGGCCGGGGCCGGTGAGCAGCTGGACCGGTTCGTCGTAGACCCGCAGGGACTCGATGCCGTCGGCCGGCTGTCCCGCGGGGTGCGGGACGGCACGGAAGGTGGCGTCGATCGAGCCGGAGCGGACGGCGTCCAGGGCGGTGTCCGCGTCGAAGAGGGTGACGACGTCGAGCTCGATGCCCGGGTGGGTGCGGTGGAAGGCGCGCAGCAGCTCCGCGGGGGCGAGGCGACGGCCGATCACGTCGACGCGCAGGGCCCGGCGTCCCGGCCGTACCGAGGCGGCCGCCCGTTCCGCGGCCCGGAGCAGTTCGCGGGCGTGCGGCAGGAAGGCCTGGCCGTCGATGGTCAGCCGGGCGCCGCGCGGGGTGCGGGTGAACAGTCGCGCCCCGAGGTCCTTCTCCAGGGCGGCCACCCGCTTCGACGCGGCCTGCTGGGTGACCGCCAGCCGGTCGGCGGCCTCCTGGAACAGCCCCGTGTCCGCCACGGCGACGAAGGTGCGTACGGCGTCGAGATCCATACGGGGAGCCTAGGAGGTTCCCGCACAACCCCGGGTTGTGACCGAGCGGGCCCGTGGTTGTTTGATCGGCGGTCCCGGCAGCCGGTTGGATGGCGTCGGTCGACGTGAGGTCGGCGGCGAGGGGGTTTCGGGCGTGGACGGGAGACGGTCGCTGGGGCGGCGGTTCGGGTGGCTGTGGGCGGCCTATGCCGTCAGCGCCTTCGGCACCTCGCTGTCGTTCGGCGCTTTTCCCCTGATCGCCGTCCTGGCACTGCACGCCGGCCCCGCCGCCGTGTCCGCGCTGGCGGCCGCGGGGCTCGCGGTCGGGGCGGCGGTCGCGGTTCCGCTCGGGCCGTGGGTGGAGTTCCGTCGCAAGAGGCCGGTGATGGTCGCGATGGACCTCGTCCGGTTCACCGCCCTGCTGAGCGTCCCCGCCGCCTACGCGCTCGGCGCGCTCACCTTCGCCCAGCTCCTGCTCGTGTCGGTGGTCGTCGCGGCGGCCGACATCACCTTCTCCGCCGCCTCCGGGGCCTTCCTGAAAGGTCTCCTCGACCGGGACGACCTGCTGATCGCCAACGGGCGGTTCGAGGCCACCAACTGGACCACCATCGTGATCGGACCTCCGCTCGGCGGCGCAGCCATCGGCGTCTTCGGGCCCGTGACGACCCTGCTGGCCGACGCCGTCAGCTATCTGCTGTCGGCGCTGGGAATCCGCGCGATCGGCGGCGGCGAGCCGGCGCCCGTGCCCGCCGGGGCGGCGAAGGGGTCCCTCCTGGAGGGCTGGCGGTGCATCCTGGCCAGTCCCGTCCTGCGCCCGCTGTTCTTCAACACGGTCCTCGTCAACGCCCTGATCATGGTGCCGGTCCCGCTGCTGACGGTCCTGATGCTCGGCCCGCTGGGCTTCGCCCCCTGGCAGTACGCCCTCGCCTTCTCGGTGCCCTGCCTCGGCGGCCTGCTCGGCTCCCGGATCGCGCGTCCCCTGGTCGCCCGGTTCGGGCAGCACCGCGTCCTGATCACCTCGGGCGTCCTGCGCGCCTGCTGGCCGATCGGCCTGGCGTTCGTCGGCCCCGGCACGACCGGGCTCCTGCTCGTGATGGCCGTCGAACTCGGGGTCATCACCTCCTGCGCCGTCTTCAACCCGGTGTTCGCCACCCACCGGCTGGAGACGACGCCGGCGGACCGGGTGGTCCGCACCCTCTCCGCCTGGTCGGTGACCGGCAAGCTGACCACCGCGGCCCTGACCGCCCTGTGGGGCGTCCTGGCGACCTTCACCGGCACCCGGGAGGCGATCGCGCTCGCCGGGCTCCTGCTGCTGGCCACCCCGCTCCTGCTGCCCCGGCGGCCGGCCGACGCGGCCGCCGTCGGCCAGGACGCCCTGCCCTCCTCCGCCCGATCCGCGTGACACCGACCGCACGGGCCGGGGGGCTCCTAGGGGTGCGGCTGGGGACGGGGGTGGTGGTCGAGGTGCCGCGGTCGTGAGTGGCGGGCCGGGGACGGGGAGCCCTTTCTGAGCCCGTCGGCCGCCGTCGCGAGGCCCCCCGCCTACTTGGCCGCGGGCGAGGTGCAGGAGGAGGCCGGTGCGCGCAGTCGTACCGGCGCAGCCGCCCGAGGCCCGACGGGCGGAACCCGACCGCGGCCGCCGCGATCACCGTGGGCACCTGTGACGGTGTGCCGTGCGTCCCTCAGGGCGTCGGCGTCTGCACCCGTGCGATCAGCAGTGCCACGTCGTCGGTGTTGTCCGGCTGGTGCAGGGTGCGCAGCAGCAGGTCGCAGACCTCCTCCAGCGGCCCGTCGGGGGTGTCGAGCAGGTCGAGGAGCGCGTCCAGACGCTCGTCGAGCGGATGCTGGCGGGTCTCGACGAGACCGTCCGTGTACAGCACGAGCCGGTCACCGGGTGCGAGGTCGACGGTGGTCGTGGAGAAGGCGACACCGCCCACGCCCAGCGGCGCCCCCGTGGGGAGTTCGAGCAGTTCGGGCGGGCGGCCGGGGCGCACCCGCACCGGGGGCAGATGCCCGGCGTTGGCGATCCGGCACTGCCCGAGCCGCGGGTCGTGCACGGCGTACACGCAGGTGGCGATGGAGTGGTCCAGGTCCTCGGTGATCCGGTCGAGGTGTTCGAGGAGCCGGGCCGGGTCGAGGTCGAGGGAGGCAAGCGTGTTCGTCGCGGTACGCAGCCGGCCCATCGTCGCGGCGGCGTTGATGCCGCTGCCCATCACATCGCCCACGACCAGTGCGGTCTTGCCCTCGCCCAGCGGGATCACGTCGAACCAGTCGCCGCCGACCTCGGCGGTGGCGCCCGCCGGCTGGTAGCGGGAGGCGACCTCCAGGCCGCCGGTCACGGAGGGGTGGCTGGGCAGCAGACTGCGCTGGAGGGTGAGAGCGGTGTTGCGGGCGTCCTGGTACCAGCGGGCGTTGTCGATCTGCACCGCCGCGCGCGCCGCGAGCTCCCGTGCCAGCAGCAGGTCGTCCTCGCCGAAGGGCTCCGGGTTGTGGACGCGCTTGAGGTCCAGGGCGCCGAGCACCTCGCCGCGCGCGATCAGCGGAACCGCCAGGTAGGAGTGCATCCCGGCCCTGGCCAGCAGCGCGGCCGCCTCCGGTGAGCGGGCGATGCGGACCAGGTCGTCGGGCCCGACCTGGGCCACCAGGACCGGACTCCCGGTGCGCACGCACTCGGTGACCAGGCGTTCGGGGGCGTACCGGGCGACCCGTCCGGGCGGATCGGCGGCGCCCAGGGCGTCGGGAGCCCCGGACGCCTCGACGGCCAGGGGGCGCATCACGGCGGGTTCGGTGGGCCGAAGGGTGCTCGGTCTGCCCTGGACCACCGCCTCCAGCAGGTCCACGGCCGCCACGTCGGCGAGCTCCGGCACGGCCACGTCGGCCAGCTCGCGGGCGGTGCGGTCCAGGTCGAGGGTGGTGCCGATGCGGGCGGAGGCGTCGGCGACGAGTGCGAGGCGGCGCCGGGCGGTCTCGGCCTCCACGGTCGCCAGATGCTGCTCGGTGACGTCCAGGACCGAGCCCGCCACCCCGAGGACGGTCCCCAGCGCGTCCTCCAGGCGGTACAGCGAGACCGACCAGGCGTGGTCGGAGTCGGGATCCGCGGGCGTACGGCCGACCGTGTGCTGGTCGACCAGCGGCCTGCCGGTCCGCAGCACCTCGCCCGCGGCGGCCTCGAAGGCAGCCACGTCGAGACGGGGCAGCACCTCCCCGATCTTCCGCCCGACGTGATCCGCGGCCGGTACGCCGTTCATCTGCTCCAGGGCCGGGTTCACCGAGACATAGCGCAGCTCGGTGTCCAGCACGGCCAGTCCGATCGGGGACTGGGAGACCATCCGGGTCGACAGGGCCACGTCCCGCTCCAGGCGGCGCACGGTCGACTGGTCGGCGCACAGCCCGAGCGCGTAGACGTCGCCGCGGTCGTCCAGCAGCCGCATGTTGCGGAACTCCACCAGCCTGGTGCCGCCGTCCTTGCGCCGGACGGGAAACGCGCCGGCCCAGCTCTGGCCGGTCTCCATGACGTCCGCGAAGAGCTTGACGACCAGGTCGGCGTGCTGCTCGTGGATCATCAGGTGGGCCGCGTACCGTCCCAGCGCCTCCTGGGCGCTGTAGCCGAACAGCTCCTCGGCCTGCGGGCTCCACAGCACGATGCGTCCCTCGGCGTCCAGGACCACCGAGGCCATGCCCAACTCGTCGAGCAGCCCGCTCGGCCGTACCGCCCCGCGCGGGGGCTCTGCGCCCTCGGCCGCGGGTATTCCGGCTGCACCCATTGCACGAACCGCCTTAGACCGTCCTCGCGGCACGCCGTACCCCCGTGCCGACTCCCCTTGTTCTACCGCGTTCAACCGTCTCCGTGACCACGCGGTCGTGTTCTTCCACCATCCCTCAACACGCGGGCGCGCGTCCGGTGAAGCGCGCCGGGGTGACGAAGACCGCTTGTTCATTCGATTGGCCTGTACATGGCCGGCAACAGGGCGCCAGACTGTGCGCCGACCCAGCTCACCGCCCGCACCAGGAGCCTCAGGAGTCCTCCATGCCCCTGCGCGCCAGACAGCGTTGTCACGCCGTTCTCGCCGCCCTCGTCACCCTCACCGCGACGGCCCTCCTGGCCGCCGCACCGCCGGCCTCCGCCGCGGACACCTGGACCGAGGCCGGTTCCGACCGCGCCAACCCGCTCACCGAGAGCCAGGGCCTCACCTCGGTCGAGGTCCCCGCCGGTTCCGCCAACCGGTACACCGGCATCGGCACCATCCCGATCGGCGTCTCCACCCGCGGCTGGAACCACGTGGGCGACCCCGACGCCTCCTACGACGGCCACTACATCGAGCCCTACCAGGCCGACTCCGGCACCGCGAAGATGTACCGCGTCCAGGCGCCGAACGGGGCCTGGTCCGAGTACGTCCACACCCTCGGCCCGGGCGAGGCGCTCAACAACTCCTGGGTCGCCGTCTCGCCGGACGGACAGTGGATGCTCTCCGGCGAGTGGGGCACCATGACCCGCTTCCTGGTCTTCCCGACGCCCGGCGTCAACGCGAGCACCTCGCCCTCGGCCAACCTCCCGCAGGCGGCGACCGTCACCCTCGACCACGCCGTCCGGGACGTACAGGGCTGCGACTTCCTGAGCGCCACCCGGCTGCTGTGCTCCTCCGACGACCCGGCGGGCACGCTCTTCGGCTACACCAAGCCGCTCCTCCAGATCGACCTGAGCGCCGCCCCCACCGGCTCGGCGAACGTCTCCGGGCATGTCACGGCACTGCGCCAACTGCCCCTCAGGAGCTCCTGCTCGGGCGAGTTCGAGGCGGAGGGCATCGACTACGACCGCCGTACCGGGACCCTGCGGGTGATCGTCGTCTCGCCCGGCTTCTGTGTCCTGACGGACAGCAAGACCTACCGCCTCACCAGGAGTTGAGCCCCTGACGGGCGGGTGCCGGCCCTCGCGGAAATGGGGGTCGGCACCGATGGCGGGCCCCGGGGGCCGGATGCGACGGTGGCACGAACACCCCACCGGAGAAAGGGAGATCGCGCATCCATCCCCGTGAAACACAGCACGCCCGTCCCTCCGCGCCCCCGGGCGAGGTGACCCGTGGGACACGCTGACACCCTCCTCGCGATGGGCGGCGCGTTCCTGGCCGCCGCCTTCCTCGCCCGCCTCGGCGGCCGGATCGGACTGCCGACCATTCCGCTGTTCATGCTCGCCGGCATCCTGCTCGGCCCGCACACCCCCGGCCCGGTCCTGGTCGAGGACGCGCACGACTTCGAGATGCTCTCGGCGCTCGGCCTGGTGCTGCTGCTCTTCTACCTGGGCCTGGAGTTCCACGTCGACGACCTGCGCACCGGCGGCCGGCGCCTGCTCGCGGCGGGCGGGATCTACCTCGTGGCGAACGTCGGCGCCGGTCTCGGCTTCGGGTTCGCGCTGGGCTGGGGCGGCCGTGAGGCGCTGGTGCTCGCCGGGGTCCTCGGCATCTCCTCGTCCGCGATCGTCACGAAGGTCCTCATCGACCTGGGACGGATCGGCCGTCCCGAGACCCGGCTGATCCTCGGCGTGATCGTGGTGGAGGACATCTTCCTCGCGCTCTACCTCGCCGCGCTCCAGCCGGTCGTCAGCGGCGCGCGCGGCCCGGTGGAGGTGCTCCTCCAGGCGGGCAGGGCCTTCGGTTTCCTGCTGGTGCTGGCCGCCGCCGCCCGGTACGGGACGCGCTGGATCGGCCGGCTGGTGCAGGTCCGGGACGACGAACTCCTGGTCATCAGCTTCCTCGGCGCCGCGGTGTTCGTCGCCGGGGTGTCCGAGGTGCTCGGCGTCGCCGACGCCATCGGCGCCTTCATGGTGGGGCTGATCCTGGCCGGCACACCCTCCGGCCCCCGCATCCGCCGACTGGTGCATCCACTGCGTGACGCCTTCGCCGCCATCTTCTTCTTCGCCTTCGGACTGTCCGTCGACCCGGGCGTCCTGACGTCGGTCGCCGGGCCCGTCGCCGCGGCGGTCGTCGTGACGGTGGTCATGAACGTCGTCGCCGGCGTGCTCGTCGCCCGCCTGCACGGCTACGGCACCCAGGCCGCCGCCGACATTGCCGCGACCCTCCTGGCCCGTGGTGAATTCGCCCTGGTTCTCGGGGCGATGGCGGCCGGCGCGGGCCTCGACGCACGTCTGGCGCCGTTCATCGCCGGGTATGTCCTCATCCTGGCCGTTCTCGGCCCCGTGGCCGCGGGGCGGGCCCGACTGCCGGCCCTGGCGCCGGGTGCACGTCGTGCCCGGAAGCAGGAGGACGACCCCGCACCCGCGCCCGTCTCCGCCGCGCTGGGGGCGGACGCCGAACGCTAGGGGCCGTATGAAGGAGGAGTCATGCGCCCGCCCGACGACGAACACCTGATCGATCTCGCGGCACGGCTGGAGCGTGACG
Source organism: Streptomyces sp. SAI-135 (assembly GCF_029893805.1). Lineage (NCBI taxonomy): Bacteria > Bacillati > Actinomycetota > Actinomycetes > Kitasatosporales > Streptomycetaceae > Streptomyces > Streptomyces sp. SAI-135. The sequence continues at coordinate 1,130,132 of NZ_JARXYP010000002.1, read as the reverse complement.
ACCCGCGGTTCGCCCGCGCGCTGGGCGCGGGCCGTCCCGCCCGGCCCCGCGAGTACCGGCGCGCGGGCGCCTGGGGGACCCTGGCCGTCGCCCTGACCCTCCTGGCCTCGGGCATGGCCCTGCCCGAGGGCATCCTCGTGGCCACGGGGCTGGTGCTTGCCGGAATCGCCGTCCCGCTGTTCGACCCGCACCGGGACCGGCCTCCGCGCTGACACCGTCGCCGGTAGTGCTCCGGGAAAGGTGGTGCTTTTCTGGGGGTGTGGCGCGGCTCGCGGGGAACCCGGCGGTCCGGTCATCGCCACGAGAGGAGCGACCACGATGGATCGTGAGCGAGCGCACGACGAGTCCGTCTCGCTGGAGATCAGCGGATGCAGCGCGGAGGACGCCCGGATCGTCTTCGACACGCTGAACACGTGCTTCGAGTCGGACCGGGGCGCCGACGAGGTGCCACAGCAGTTGCACGAGACCCGGCCGATGGTGTGGCTGGGGACCTTCGAAGTGACCGAGGCGCGGTCGTGCCCCCCGCCCGCGCGGTTGTCGGCCTCCGTGGAGGCCGACGCGCAGGGCGGGTACTGGGCCATCGAGAGGCTTCGCGAGACGCTGGACTCGATGTTCACGGTGCGGGACCTCGCTTCGGCGTCCGGCGACCAGGAACGGGAACTGCATGTGCGGCTGGAGAGCCGCTGACCGTCCGCACCGCAGCCGTGGCCGGGCGCGCCCTCGTCTTTTCCGGGGGCGCGCCCGGCCGACCGGTGTCCCCCGCACTTCCGCGGGCGCGCCGGGCCGACCGGTGCTCAGCCCTGCCGCACCGGCACCACCACCATCTCGGCGACGTTGACGTTCGGCGGGGCCGCCGCCGCGAAGGCGATGGCTTCCGCGATGTCCGTCGCGGTCAGGGGCGTCAGGCCGGCACGCATACGGGACAGGGACTCCCGGGTCCCGGCGTCCCGCATGTCCGCGCCCAGCTCGGTGGCCGTGACCCCGGGCTCGATGTTCTTCACCCGGACCCCGCGCGGGCCGAGCTCGGCCCGCAGATTGCGCGTGAGGTGGGCGACGGCCGCCTTGGTGGCGCAGTAGACGGACCAGTCGGGGAAGAGGAGATGGCCGCCCACCGAGCCGACGTGGACGAGGTCCGCACGGCCGCCGCCGGAGGCCGTGGCGAGCAGGCCGTCGGTGAAGGCGCGGGCGGTGTGCAGCAGAGCCCGCAGGTTGACGTCGATCATGCGGTCCCACTCGTCGGTCCCGGCCCGTTCGAAGGGGGCGCCGAGCATGACGCCGGCGTTGGCCACGACCAGGTCGACGGTGCCGAGCGTCCCGGTGACGGTGGCGGCCGCCCCCGCTACCGCCTCGGCGTCGGTCAGGTCCACGGCGACCGGCAGGATCCGTCCGTCGGCGGTACGGGCCAGCTCGTCGGCCAGGTCCTTGAGCCGGTCCTCGCGGCGGCCCAGCAGGGCGACGCTCGCTCCGCCGGCGACTAGGCGGCGTGCCGTGGCCGCGCCGATCCCGCTGGACGCGCCGGTGACGACCGCGATGCGGTGGGTGAGGTTCCAGGTGTCTGTCATGCCGTCCACGGTGGGGCCGGTGCAGGGCCCTGACCAGGCCGTACCGCCCCGAGGAGAGCGGATCGTAGGAGTACCGCGGCCACCTTGCGGACTCCCGCGGGACGGCGGCCGGACCTAGGGTCGACGGTATGGACACCGACAACCGGCTCGGCCTCTTCCTGCGTGCCCGCCGCGCCCTGGTACGGCCCGAGGACGCGGGGCTGCCGGCCGGGAGCCGGCGCCGGGTGGCGGGCCTGCGCCGCGAGGAGGTCGCGGTGCTGGCTGGGGTCAGCACCGACTACTACGTCCGCCTGGAACAGGGCCGCGAGCGCAACCCCTCGGCGCAGGTCGTCGACGCCCTGGCCCGGGTCCTCGGCCTGGAGGAGGACGCGGCCGACCATCTGCACCGCCTGGCCCGCCCCGCCGCGAGCAGGCCACGTCCGCGGCCGGAAGCGGTCGGCCCCGCCCTGCTGCGGATGATGGCGGGCTGGCACCGCACCCCGGCCGTGGTGCTCGGCCGCTGTCTGACCGTCCTCGCCCACAACGTCCTGGGCGGCGCCCTGTTCGCGGGCCACGCCCACAGCGGCGATCTGCCGCGACTGGTCTTCCTCGACCCCGACGCCCGGGACTTCTACCCGGACTGGGAGTCCGTGGCCATGAACACCGTGGCCGCGCTGCGGGCCGGTGCCGAAGCCGCCCGCGACGACCCGCGGATGATCACCACGGTCGGTGAACTCTCCCTGCGCAGCGAGGAGTTCCGCGAGCTCTGGGCCCGCCACGACATCCGCCGCAAGACCCGCGAGAGCAAACGTTTCCGGCATCCGCTGGTCGGTGAGCTGACCCTCGACTACGAGGCGCTGACCGTCAACAGTGCCCCCGGCCAGCAGCTGGTCGTCTACCAGGCCGAGCCGGGCAGCCCGTCGGAACAGGCGCTCGCCCTGCTGGGCAGCCTCGCCGCGGCCGAGGCCCCCACGGACCGGACGGCCGACACCTGAGGGCGCCACGTGGCCCGGATCACCCGGGCTCCTTTGTGCAACTAGTTGCATAAGAGTGTCGCGGTCCTCTACAACAGAGGGGCACGAGACCGCCATGGAGGGGCCCGATGAGCCGTTACCCGCATCTGCTGAACCCGCTCGACCTGGGCTTCACCACGCTGCCCAACCGCGTCCTCATGGGCTCCATGCACATCGGTCTGGAGGAGGCCGAGCGCGGCTTCGAGCGCATGGCCGCCTTCTACGCGGAGCGGGCGCGCGGGGGAGTGGGCCTGATCGTCACCGGCGGTATCGCGCCCAACGACGAGGGTCGGCCCGCCGAGGGCGGCGCCAAGCTCACCACGGAGGCGGAGGCCGAGCAGCACCGGACCGTCACCGGGGCCGTGCACCGCGAGGGCGGCCGGATCGCCCTGCAGATCCTGCACTTCGGCCGGTACGCCTACCACCGCGACCTCGTCGCCCCGAGCCCCCTCCAGGCGCCGATCAGCCCCTTCGTACCCCGCGAACTCACCGACGCCGAGGTCGAGCGGACCGTCGACGACTACGCCCGCACCGCCCGCCTCGCCCGGCAGGCCGGCTACGACGGCGTGGAGATCATGGGCTCCGAGGGCTACCTCATCAACGAGTTCATCGCCGCCCGGACCAACCACCGCACCGACCGCTGGGGCGGCTCGTACGAGAACCGCATGCGCTTCCCGGTGGAGATCGTGCGCCGGGTGCGCGAGGCCGTCGGCGAGGACTTCATCATCGTCTACCGGCTGTCCATGCTGGACCTCGTCCCGGGCGGCTCCACGCTCGACGAGGTGATCACCCTCGCCAAGGCCGTCGAGGCCGCCGGGGCCACGATCATCAACACCGGCATCGGCTGGCACGAGGCCCGCATCCCCACCATCGCGACCTCGGTGCCGCGCGGCGCCTACACCTGGGTGACGAAGCGGCTCATGGGCGAGGTGTCGGTCCCGCTCGTGACCACCAACCGCATCAACACCCCCGAACTGGCCGAGGAGTTGCTCGCCGACGGGTACGCGGACATGGTGTCGATGGCCCGCCCGATGCTCGCCGACCCGGAGTTCGTGAACAAGGCCGCCGCCGGGACACCCGAGGCGATCAACACCTGCATCGGCTGCAACCAGGCCTGCCTCGACCACACCTTCAGCGGGAAGATCACCTCCTGCCTGGTCAACCCGCGCGCCTGCCACGAGACCGAGCTGGTGCTGGCCCCGACCCGGCTGAAGAAGCGCGTCGCGGTCGTCGGAGCCGGCCCGGCCGGTCTCGCCTGCGCGGTCTCCGCCGCCGAACGCGGCCACCAGGTCACCCTCTTCGACGCCGCGAGCGAGATCGGCGGCCAGCTGAACGTCGCCCGCAAGGTCCCCGGCAAGCAGGAGTTCGACGAGACGCTCCGCTACTTCCGCAACCGGCTCGACGCCCACGGCGTCGACGTACGGCTCAACACCCCGGTGTCCGCGGGCGACTTGACGGACTACGACGAGGTCGTCGTGGCCACCGGCGTCACCCCGCGCACCCCCGACGTCCCCGGCGTCGACCACCCGAGCGTGGTCGGCTACCTCGACGTCCTGCGCGACAACGCGCCCGTCGGCGACCGGGTCGCGATCCTCGGCGCCGGCGGCATCGGCTTCGACGTCGCCGAGTTCCTCACCGACAGCGGCGACAAGGCGCACGAGAACCCCGAGACGTACTTCCGCCAGTGGGGCGTCGACATGGACTACACGGCACCCGGCGGACTCGCGGCCCCCGAACGCCCCGCCCCGCCGCGCACCGTCCACCTCCTCCAGCGCAAGACCAGCAAGGTCGGCGCCGGGCTCGGCAAGACCACCGGCTGGATCCACCGCGCCGAGCTCAAGCACCGGGGCGTCACCATGGTCCCGGGAGTGCGCTACGACCGCATCGACGACGCCGGACTGCATGTCACCGTCGGCGAGGAGAGCACGGTCCTGGAGGTCGACACCATCGTGCTGTGCACCGGGCAGGAACCGCGCCGGGACCTGTACGAGGAGCTCGTCGCCGCGGGCCGCAGCGCGCACCTGATCGGCGGTGCCGACGTGGCCGCCGAGCTGGACGCCAAGCGGGCGATCAAGCAGGGCACCGAGGTCGCGGCCGCCCTCTGAGGGCCGTCCCTAGGATGAGTCCATGTCACTCCCGCACGCGATCCTCACCGCACTGCTCGAAAGGCCGTCGGCGGGGCTGGACCTGACCCGACGGTTCGACAGGTCGATCGGCTACTTCTGGTCGGCCTCGCACCAGCAGATCTATCGCGAGCTGGGAAAACTGGAGGCCGAGGGACACATCCGGGCCATCGCGGAGGACCGGCCGACCCGCGGGCAGAAGAAGAGGTACGAGGTCCTGCCCGCGGGCCGCGCCGAACTCGAACGCTGGACGGCCGCGGCGCAGGACCCCAAGCCGCACCGGGACGCCCTGCTGCTGCGGCTGCGGGCGGCGGCCGTCGTCGGCACCGAGGGCCTCGAAGCCGACCTGCGCCGCCATCTCGACCTCCATCGGCGGCAGTTGGCCGAGTACGAGGAGATCGAGCAGCGCGACTTCCCGCCCGGCAGTGACAGCGCGCAGGCCAGGCTTCAGCACCTGGTCCTGCGCGCGGGCATCGAGCTGGAGACCTTCTGGACGCAGTGGCTCACCGAGGCGCTGGACGCCTTCGCCGAACTGCCCGGTGAACAGGCGCCGTAGCGTCAGAGGCGGTACGGGCGCGAGCGGCGGCGCAGGAACCACCCGGCGGCCACCGCGCCGACCGCCACCAGGCCGCCGCCGGCCACCAGCGTCAGGGTGCCGTAGTCCTCGGTGCCGCCGCCCAGGCCGCCCATCACACCGCGGGACGGGGAAGCCGTGGCCGTCGCCGAGATCGTGGGCGTGGCCGACCCCGAGACGATGATCGACTGGGTGCCCGCCGTGCTGTTGTTGTAGGCGCACATCACGATGACGGTGTACGTCCCGGGGCTCACGCTCGACCAGGCCGCGGACTGCAACGAGGTGGTCCCCGACAGGGCCACCTGGCGGCCCTGGCTGAAGTTCGCCTGGCTGCTGGTGAGGAGCGAGGCGGTGCCCCAGCCGCCGGTGGCGGCGGTGCGGGAGCAGGCCGTGGTGGTGACGGAGACCGTCGATCCGGAGGTGCTCACGGAGATGCCCGATGCCGCGGCGGCCGGCCCGGCGGTCAGGGCGAGCGGCAGCGCGGCGACGGCCGCGACGGTCAGGCCGGAGCGGAGAAGTAGCTGTTCAGTGCGCATGGACTGCCCTCCGGCGGCACGGTTGGCGGTACATCCGTGGCGCCGCCGAGGTGGGGGAAGTCCGTGCTGCCTCAGGGACAGCCAATGTGCCCCGGGCCCGGCCCGCACGCGGAGCTGCGCCGGACAGGTGACGGACCGCTCCGTCCGACCGCGCGGCCGTGACCGGCCGTCAGGGGTGGGCCGTGGCGCCCGTCGTCACCGACCGCTCCGCCGACAGGCCGCCCCAGGTGCCGTCGGGCAGCCGCGCCCGGATCCGCACCCGGTGCCTCTCCCCGGCCGCACGCCCCAGGTAGAAGCCGTACGTCGCCCTCCCGCTCGGCGGCGTCCCGCCGAACACGAGCGAGGTGGCCGGCCTGCCGTCGAGACGGACCTGGTACTCCGTGACGACCCCGTCCGTCCGGGGCGGTGTCCAGGACAGGTCGAGGTAGTACGCGCCGTCGGCGTCCCGCCGGGTGCTCGCGCGGAAGTCGGTCGGTGCCGTGTCCCGCCCGTCGTCGGTGCCCGCGGTGGTCAGACGGACGGTGTCCCCGGCCGGTGACAGGTTGTCCGCCGCGTCCCGGGCCCGGACGGTGAAGGAGTAGCGGGTGCCCGGCCGCAGCCCGGTGACCACGGCCGCCGTCTGCTCGCCGCCCACACTGTGGATCTTCGTGCTGCCCTGATAGATGTCGTACGACACCACGTCCCGGTCGTCCGCCGAGGCGGCCCAGCTCAGCTGGACGGCCCGGCTGCCCGCCGTCCGGCCCCGCAGCCCGCCGGGGCGGGTCGGGGCCGAGCGGTCCGCCGCCGTGGCCGCCGGAGTCGTGGCCCGCACCTCCTGGCTGGGCGGGCCGAGACGCCCCTCGGTGTCGCGGGCCCGCACGGTGAAGACGTACGAGGTGGCGGGCTTGAGCCTGACGACATCCACCATGTGCCGCGCACCCGGCACATCCTCGACCTTGGTGGTGCCGCGATATACCTCGTAGCGCTCGACTCCCGCGCCGGCGGCGTTCCACATCACATGCACGCTGGTCGCGCTGCCCGCGGCGGCGGTGACGCCCAACGGGGCGGTGGGCAGCCGCCCGCTCTCGCCGTCGTCAGGTCCGGCCCATCCGCAGGAGACGACGAGGACGAGAGCGGCACACAGGAACAGCGGTACCGGAACGCCTCGCACGTCTCTGCCCTCCCGGAACGACCCCACCGCAATGGTCCGGACCAATATGCCGCCGGGTGCCTGCGCGCGGCAAGAGGGCCGACCGTGGGCGGCGGCCCCGGAAGCGTTACGTATGCTGAGGACCTTCACGGCCGAACTCGCCACGAAAAACCCGGAGTTCGTGCCGCCGGCGCGGACCGCTGTCGTCGCTGTCCCCGCGCCGCACGGGTGGCCGGGAGGCCGGGGTTCGTCGAGGGCCCGGGCCCCCGGCCCCTGCCCCGTCCGGCCCCTCTGCGGTGGCCTCCCGGCTGAAGCGGCATCAGATTGGGCTGAGTGCCCGTCAATGCCCCCCGAGGAGAGGGTCCCTCATCGTGCGTGTCCAGTCGCTGACGCTGGCCGCGGCAAGTGCCGCTCTGCTCGCCCCGACGACATCCCCCGCCGTGGAGCCCGTCGCCGGCCTGCCGGGGCCGGTGGTGCGGCGCGAGGGGCAGGTCGCCGCCGCCGACCTGCTGGCCAGGACGCGCACGTGCGAACCCGTCTCACGCGGCCGCTACCGCAGTGACGACGGCACGGCCGCGACCATCCCGGTCTGCGGCACCAAGGAGGCCGTCTTCTGGAAGGCCGACATGGACATCGACTGCGACGGCCGGCCCGGCAGCCGCTGCAACCGGCGCACCGACCCGCTGTTCTCCGACACCACCGCCTTCCAGCAGTCCGACGGCCGTTACCTGAGTGCCGAGCGGCTGCCCTACATCGTGGTGCCGGCCCCGAGCCGGATCTGGGACTACCGAGCGCACGGGGTGCGCGGCGGCGCGGTCGCGGCCGTCGTGTTCGGGGACCGGGTGCAGTACGCCGTGGTCGGTGACGTGGGGCCCGGCAACATCATCGGCGAGGCGTCCTACGCCACCGCCAAGGCCCTCGGCATCCGGCCCGACCCGCGCGGCGGCGGCACGCCCTCCGGCGTCACCTACGTCGTCTTCAGGAACACGCAGGTGAAGCCGATCGAGGACCATGCCGCCGCCGTCGCCACGGGGGAACGTCTCGCGAGACTGTTCGTGCAGGAGAAATGATCCCGCCGTGAGCCGCCGTGAGCCGCCGTGAGCCGCCGTGAGCCGCCGTGAGCCGCCGTGAGCCGCCGGAGCGCCGACTCCGGCCGGCCGTCGTGGGCAGGGGCGGCGGTCACACCTTGCGGTAGCCGTACGCCTCCGCGGCCGCCGCCTCCACCGCCGCGAGGTCCGCCCCGGTGGCCGCCGTGACGACCGCGGCCACCGCGCCCTCGACGAAGGGGGCGTCCACCAGCCGTGTGCCCGCCGGGAGTTCGTCCCCCTCCGCCAGCAGCGCCTTGACGGTGAGCACCGCACTGCCGAGGTCCGTCAGGACGGCGACCCCGGCGCCCCGGTCCACGGCGGCGGCCGCACCGGCGATCAGCTCCGCACTCGTGCCGAGCCCGCCGCCCTCGGTGCCCCCGGCCGCGGCGACGGGCACCTCCGTGCCGCCGCCCGCGAGTCCCTTCGCCAGCTCCGCCACGGACGCGGCCACCTCCGCGCTGTGCGACACCAGCACGATCCCGACCAGCTTCCCGTCACTCACCAGCGGCCTCCGCGAGTGCGGCGATCAGCAGGGCGGCCGAGGTCGCGCCCGGGTCCTGGTGCCCGATGCTGCGCTCGCCGAGATAACTCGCCCGGCCCTTGCGGGCCTGCAACGGCGTGGTGGCCAGGGCACCTTCCTCGGCGGCCGTCCGTGCCGCGGCGAAGCCGGAGCCGAGCGCCTCGACGGCCGGCACCAGGGCGTCGACCATGGTCTTGTCGCCCGGGGCGGCCCCGCCCAGCGTCATGACCGCCTCCACCCCCGCCCGCAGCGCGTCGGTGAGCTGCTCGGCACTGACCTCGGCGGCGTCCCCGAGCGCCTTGCCGGTCCGCCGCAGCAGGGTTCCGTACAGGGGCCCCGAAGCACCGCCCACCGTCGAGATGAGCGTGCGGCCGGCCAGGACGGCGACCGCGCCGGGCGTGTCCGGGGCCTCCTTCTCCAGGGCCGTGCCGACAGCGGTGAAACCGCGCTGGAGGTTGCTGCCGTGGTCGGCGTCCCCGATGGGGGAGTCGAGGGCGGTGAGCCGTTCCGCCTCACGGTCGACAGAGGCGGCGGTCGCCGTCATCCAACGGCGGAAGAAGTCGGCGTCGAGCACTGGATCTCCTTGCATGGTCGGTACGTTGATCGCTTGCTCACACTCCCCAGCGCAGCCCCGGCGTCCGCACCGGCGCGTCCCACAGGCGCAGCAGCTCCTCGTCCACCTGGCACAGGGTGACCGAGGCACCGGCCATGTCGAGCGAGGTGACGTAGTTGCCGACCAGGGTGCGGGCCACGGCGACCCCGCGGTCGGCGAGCACCCGCTGCACCTCGGCGTTGAATCCGTACAGCTCCAGGAGCGGGGTGGCTCCCATGCCGTTGACCAGGACGAGCACGGGGTTGCGCGGGCTCATGTCGTCCAGGATCGCGTGCACCGAGAAGTCGGCGATCTCGCGCGAGGTCATCATCGCCCGGCGTTCCCGGCCGGGCTCGCCGTGGATGCCGACGCCGAGCTCCAGCTCACCGGCCGGGAGGTCGAAGGTGGGACTGCCCTTGGCGGGCGTGGTGCACGCGCTCAGCGCGACACCGAAGCTGCGGGAGCTCTCGTTGATCTGCCGGGCGACCGCCTCGACCCGCTCCAGCGGCTGCCCCTCCTCCGCCGCGGCCCCCGCGATCTTCTCCACGAACAGCGTGGCGCCGGTGCCCCGCCGGCCGGCCGTGTAGAGGCTGTCGGTCACCGCCACGTCGTCGTTGACCAGCACCTTGGCGACCTGGATGCCCTCGTCCTCGGCGAGTTCGGCCGCCATGTCGAAGTTGAGCACGTCACCCGTGTAGTTCTTCACGATGAACAGCACCCCCGCCCCGCTGTCCACGGCGGCCGCCGCCCGCACCATCTGGTCCGGCACCGGAGAGGTGAACACCTCGCCGGGACAGGCCGCGGAGAGCATGCCGGGTCCGACGAAACCGCCGTGCAGCGGCTCGTGCCCGGAGCCGCCGCCGGAGATCAGGGCGACCTTCCCCGCCACGGGGGCGTCCCGCCGTACGATCACCCGGTTCTCGACGTCCACGGTCAACTCCGGATGGGCGGCCGCCATCCCGCGCAGGGCGTCCGCGACCACGGTTTCCGGGACGTTGATCAGCATCTTCATGGCTACCTCCGGGTGGAGCGAGGGATGGGCTCGTGGTCTGCGTTCTAACAGTTTGGGACCGGTGTGGCCAGTAGGCGATCTTGGCGGTTTGCGGCGGCCGGAAGCAGGAGTGCCCCTATGGGCAGTATCGGCCTTGTGGCAGTGCAGGTCACGGGGGCGGAGGAACCCGGGCGTGCCCGGTGCCCATCGAAACGGAGCCGGCCGCAACTGCGTCGCCGTCTCCCGGCGTCCACGGCCGTGAACCCCTTGTCGTGCGCGGCTTCGCGCTCTCTTCCGCATCTCGCCCGGGTCATGGACCTCGCCCGGCACGCCGGAGCCATCGGCGGATCGACATCCAGATGCGGGTGATCCGGTTCCTGCCCGACTGCCCGACTGCCCGACTGCCCGACTGCCCGACTGCCCGTCGATCCTGCTGGTCGACGACGAGGAGCGTGAGGGAGGACCGTGCCTCCGGGACCCAGCTGTGCGGCCACTTCAGCAGCCTGTTCGGCCGGCTGAAGACCAAGTCGCTCCCCGTCGTCAAGGTCAGGGTGTGAGCACCGCGCCCGGCGTGCCGGCCGCCGCCGGATAGCCGACCGTCTGCGCCGGCGCCACCTGGCCACGGCGTCCTCGGGGGGAAGGAAGAAAGCCCTCCAGGGTTACGGGAGTTCGGCGGACCCGTCGGGTGGAGAGGGCGTCAGCCCCGCAGCGGATTGGCGCGGGCCGCGGCCAGGAGGTACCAGGCGGTGGCGCCGGTGTGCCGGTAGGGGTAGTAGCCGAACCCGAAACCGGTGTCGAGCGGGCTGCTCGCCGAGACGACCCCGGAGCGGGTCGGCAGGGCCGCGCCGCCGACGGCCTGGGCGCCGCCGAGGAGGTCCTGGGCGCGCTCGACCGAGGCGAGCAGGCGGCGGGCGCGCTTCTCGTCACCGGCGTGTCCCCGGTGGCGCAGCGCGAGTGCGAGGTGGGCGGTGCCCTCGAACCACACGCCGTTGCGGTCCGGTCTGGGCTGGCCGTCGGCGATGGGGGCGCCCTCGTTCGCCAGCAGGCTCGCGGAGCTGAAGGTGACACCCGCGTACGACTGACCGGAGGGAACCGTGCTGTTGGGGCGGTCGGCCGTGTCCAGCACGGCCAGCTCGCTCGCGGCCCAGTCGAGGGAGCGGGAGTGGGCCGGGGAGGCGAGGGCGAGATGGGTCCAGGTCTGGGTGTCCTCCGGGACCGGCGACCTGTTGATCGTCACGCCGTCGTTGGTGCCGGTGTAGAAGAAGCCCCCCGAGGGCTCCCACATCTTCTCGACGAAGGCCCTGGCACGCGCCCGACGCTCCCGCCAGACCGGGTCCCCGGTCAGCCGGGCGAGCCGCCCGAACAGGCCGACCAGGTCGGTGTTGTGCTCGGTCGAGGTGAAGGGCAGTTTCCGGTCGGCCCCGTCGACCCCGAACTTGTAACCGCCCAGCGGTTCGTCGGTCCGCGCCACCCGCTCGATCCACTCACCGACGCGCACCGCGCCGGTCAGGAACCGCCGCTCCCCGGTCCGCCCGGCGAGCGCGGCGAGCGCGATGCCGGCCCACGCCATGTCGCCCACGGCGGTGCCGGTGAAGCCGAACTGCGAGCCGACGTTGGCCGTGCCGTCCGCCCGGACGAACCCGTCCGGCTGCGGGGAGCCGTCGTAGAAGGTGTACGGCCCCACGTTGTAGGCCTGTCGCAGCCGGTCGTCGTCGTACACCGGGTCGTGCGCCTGGGCGTACAGCAGCGCGTCACCGAGGGCCACGGCCCGCGACTCGCCCGCGGGGGAGGTGAGATGGGCCAGGACCGCGAGGGCGTTGTCGTACGTGAACGCCGTGCTGAACAGTCCCGCCTGGTCCGTGTAGCTCTGGGTCAGCCGGATCGTTCCGTGGTCAGGGTAGGCGTCCATGGCGGCGGCCAGGAACGCCCGCGCGCGGCGGGGTGCGGAGGCCGCGGACGTGCCCTGGGCCGCCTGCGCGGTACCGGCGCCGGCCGCGGCGAGCACCGCGACTCCGAGGCCGGCCCCGACGAGCGTACGACGGCTGAAGGGTGGGCGGGGGCTGCCGTTCATGGGTCTCCTCGGGGTTACGGGCCGCGGGTTTGAGAGCGCTCTCAAAGGGCGGGGTCATTCTGCTGTGGTGCCGGGGGCGGGTCAACGTCTGGGAGGGGAGAAGCAGTTGGCGGCGGCTGCCGATCCGGGGGTTCGCGGACGGCGCGGGTGGTCGTCGGTCCCCGGACGCCCTCACGCCGGGCCCGGAGGGATCAGCCGGCCGTGGGCGATGAGGGACGCGGCCTGTTTGAGGCGGCGGACGCGGATGCTGACGCTGTAGGCGTCGATGCCGGGGACGGCCGCGACGCGTGTGGTGAGGTAGCGGTAGAGGTCCTCCAGATCGGCTTCTTCGTCCTGCTCAGCCTCTACTTCGGGACACCTCCTTCGCCGGTTCCGGCGTGCGGCGAGCCTGCGGGTGTGGGACGGGCCAGAGCCGTGGGTGCAGGGAGGGCGGTCGAGCACGGCGGTGGAGCCGGGCGCCCACGGTCGATCGGGTCGTCCGGTGCTTCTGGTCGGGCCGGGCTTGGTTGCCTGTCAGGAGTGCGGGCTCAGGAACTCTCCGGAGCCGGGTGGACAGACAAGGGGGAAGCCCGGCCTCGCGCAGGGCCGACGCCCGCCACACCGGCGCCCGGTGCTTCCGCAAGGGGCGCGGGCCGGTGCTTCAGCGGGGCAGGGCGACGCGCGACCGGTCGTTGGCCATGTCACCCCCTGGGTACCCGCAGGGCATGAGCACCCCCTTCCCGCCCCACGCACTGCACGACTACGCGCTGCTGGCCGACGGTGAGCGCGGGGCGCTCATCGGGCCCGACGGCGCCATCGCGTGGCTGTGTGCGCCCACCTGGCACGACGAGGCGGTCTTCGCCGGTCTGGTCGGTGGGCGGGGCGTGTACGCCGTCACTCCCGCCGGGCGGTACGTCTTCGGCGGCTACTACGAAGAGGGCACGCTCATCTGGCGCAGCCGCTGGGTCACCGACGGCGGGATCGTCGAGTGCCGTGAGGCGCTGGCCTTCCCCGGCGACCCGGACCGGCTCGTCCTGCTGCGGCAGCTGCGCGCGGTGGACGGCCCCGCCCGGGTCTCCGTCGTCCTGGACCCGCGCAGCGGCTACGGCGCGACACCGGTCGACCCGGGCTCGGTGCGCCGTGGCGACGACGGGGTGTGGGAGCTGCGCACCGGCCGGCACCGGCTGCGCTGGCAGGGAGCACCACGGGCCGTCGCGGGGGAGCGGGGTCTGACCGGGGAGATCGAGCTGGAGCCCGGCGAGCGGCACGACCTGGTCCTGGAGTGCGCCGTCTCCCCCCTCCCGGCGGAGGCACCGAAGCCCGAGCAGGCCTGGGCCGCCACCGAAGCCGCCTGGCACGAGACGGTCCCCGCGCTCGGCAATACCGTCGCCCCCCGCGACGCACGCCGGGCCTACGCCGTCCTGCGCGGCCTCACCACCCGGGGCGGCGGCATGGTCGCGGCGGCCACCACCAGCCTCCCCGAGCGCGCCGAGGAGGGCCGCAACTACGACTACCGGTACGTGTGGATCCGCGACCAGAGCTACGCCGGCCAGGCCGCCGCCGCCGTCGGCGCCCACGACCTCCTCGACAACGCCGTCGGCTTCGTCACCGCGCGCCTGCACGCGGACGGGTCCCGCCTGGCCCCGGCCTACACCGTGCACGGCGATCCCGTGCCCGCGCAGCGCGCACTCGACCTGCCCGGCTACCCGGGCGGCTTCGACCGCGTCGGCAACCAGGTCCGCGAGCAGTTCCAGCTCGACTGCTTCGGCGAGGCGCTGCTCCTGCTCGCGGCCGCCGAACGCCACGGGCGGCTGGACGAGGGCCACTGGAAGGCCGTGGAGATCGCCGTGCGGGCGGTCGCCGAGCGGTGGCGTCGACCCGACGCGGGGATCTGGGAGCTGAGCGACCGGATGTGGACCCACAGCCGGCTGATCTGCGTCGCGGGTCTGCGGGCCGTGGCCGCGGCGGCGCCCCGCCATCCGCTCGCCGAGACCTGCACCTCCCTGGCCGACACGCTCCTCGACGCCACCGAGCGGACCTGCCTCCACCCCGACGGCCACTGGCAGCGCACCCCCGACGACCCGTCCGTGGACGCCGCCCTGCTGCTGCCCGGCGTACGCGGTGCCCTGCCCGCCGCCGATCCGCGCACCCGGGCCACCCTCGCCGCGTGTCGCAGGGAACTGGCCGACGACCACTTCCTGTACCGCTTCCGCCACGACGAGCGCCCGCTGGAAGAGGCGGAGGGCGCGTTCCTGCTGTGCGGGTTCGTCATGGCGCTCGCCGAGCACCAGCAGGGCCGGACCGCCGAGGCGTACCGCTGGTTCGAACGCAACCGGGGCGGCTGCGGGGCCTCGGGGCTGTACGCCGAGGAGTTCGACATCGCCCAGCGTCAGCTGCGCGGCAACCTCCCGCAGGCCTTCGTCCACGCACTGCTGCTGGAGGCGGCCGCCCGGCTCGGTGAATGAGCGGGCGCCCGCCTCCAGCGGTTTCGCAGCTGTGTTCGAGGATTACCGGAAGGCCTGCGCGACACGGTCCGCGACACGGCCGTGGACCTCAGCCGCCTCCCGGCCCGCCGCTGCCGAACGAGCCGCTGCTGCCCTCGTTCCAACGCGGCCGTTCCTGTCCCGACCCGGTCCGGGTCGGGCTGTTGCCGTGGTTGGGCATTTCGTGCGGGGTCAGCCGGGTGTCGCCCCTGGGCACCTCGTCGGGCTCCCGGTGCTCCCTGACCTCACGGACCGGCCCGCTGTCGGGAAGCCTCGGCTGTTCCTCGGGCGTGGGCGGGCGCGACTCGCGGCGCCTGACACGGGAGCCCAGGAAGAAGGCGCCGATCAGCACCGCCACGACCACCACACCCGCGGCGATCACTCCGGCCGCGAGGCCGCCCCGGCCCGCGGCCAGGTCCATCCATTCGCTGTTCAGGGCTTGGTTCATGTCACGCGAGTACCCCCGGACCCCCGAGCGAACCGACCTGCCCCGCAGTCCCGGAAACCCCCGGGAACTCCGGGTTTGGCGGCCCCGGCCCCGGCTACCCGCCCGGTGTGACGACTTCGACTTCTCAGCAGGAGCTCTTCCGATTCCTGGAGGACCGCTTCGCGTGCGCCCAGGCGTGCACCGAGTGCGCACGGGCCTGTGCGCTGCGCGCGAGCCTGGTCGATCCGGACGGGACCGAGGAGCAGGAACTACTGCGCCGCAAGGGCATCATGTGCGCCGAGGTGTGCGACGCCACCTGCCGGGTGCTCTCCGAGGAGAACCACCTCGACGAGGCCGGTATCCGCGTGCAGCTGGAATGGTGCCGCTCGGTCTGCCTGGAGTGCGCGCAGGTCCTCGACCGGCACCCCGGCGCGGAGGCCGCGGCCAAGGCGTGCCGCGAGTGCGCCCAGGCGTGCTCGGACTTCATGGCGACCCTGGTCTGAAACACGCCCCTCAGGCGCCGGAGAGACCCCTCCTGACCGTTCCCAATTTCTGGAACACGTTCTACGGTGTGCGCCGTCAGGACCGGTCCCGGGGAGCCTGGAGGCGCCGTGCATCTCGACCACACGCCCGAGCAGCAGCGGCTGCGCACCGAACTGCGCGCCTACTTCGCCGATCTGGTCCCGGACAACGCGCACGCCCGCTTCACCGACCGGGACGCCCAGAAGCGCTTCTACCGCGACACCATCCGCCGTCTCGGCGCCGACGGCTGGCTCGGGGTGGGCTGGCCGAAGGAGTACGGCGGCCGCGGCCTGACCGCGATGGAACAGTTCATCTTCTTCGACGAGGCCGCCCAGGCCGGCGTGCCGCTGCCGCTGATGGCCCTCAACACCGTCGGGCCGACGATCATGCAGTACGGCACCGAGGAGCAGAAGTCCTGGTTCCTGCCGCGGATCCTCTCCGGTGAGATCGACTTCGCGATCGGCTACAGCGAGCCCGGCGCGGGCACCGACCTGGCCTCCCTGAAGACCCGCGCGGTACGGGACGGCGACGAGTACGTCGTCAACGGACACAAGATCTGGACCACCAACGGCGACACCGCCGACTGGGTCTGGCTCGCCGTGCGCACCGACCCCGGCGCCCCGCCGCACAAGGGCATCACCATGCTCCTGATGCCGACGACCGACCCCGGCTACTCCTGCACCGTCATCAACACCCTCGCCTCGCACGACACCACGGCCAGCTACTACGAGAACGTCCGTGTCCCCGTCTCCCACCGGGTCGGCGAGGAGAACCAGGGCTGGCGGCTGATCACCAACCAGCTCAACCACGAGCGCGTCACCCTGGCCGCCCACGGCACCATGGCGATCCGCGCCCTGCACAACGTCCAGCGCTGGGCCATGGAGACCAAGCTCGCCGACGGCCGCCGGGTGATCGACCTGCCGTGGGTGCGCCGCCGCCTCGCCCAGACCCACACCAGGCTCGACGCCCTCAAACTCCTCAACTGGCGCATGGTCAACGCCGTTCAGGACGGCACCCTGACCCCACAGGACGCCTCCGCGGTCAAGGTCTACGGCTCCGAGGCACGCCGGGACGCCTACGCGTGGCTCATGGAGATCGTCGCGGCGGCCGGCGCCCTGAAGGAGGGCTCGGCGGGTGACGTCCTGCACGGCGAACTGGAACGCGGCTACCGCTCGGCGGTGATCTTCACCTTCGGCGGCGGCAACAACGAGATCCAGCGGGAGATCATCTCGTGGATCGGTCTGGGTATGCCGCGGGTCCGGCGTTAGCCTGCGGGCATGGGTGATCCCGGACTGTTCACACCGAACTCGGTGACCTGGCAGATGCACGGCGACCCGATGATGTGGGTCGCCGGGATCCGCGCGCTCTACCTCCAGGCACTGCACCCGCGCGCGGTGCGCGGAGTCATACAGAACTCCGACTTCCGGCGCGACGCCTGGGGCCGGCTGATGCGTACCGCGAACTTCGTCGGCACCACGACCTACGGCACCACCGAGGCCGCCGAGAAGGCCGGCGCCCGGGTCCGGAAGATCCACCGCATGCTCGGCGCGACCGACCCCGACACCGGCGAACGCTACGGCGTCGACGAACCCGGACTCCTGCTGTGGGTGCACTGCGCCGAGATCGACTCCTACCTCCAGGTCGCCCGCCGCTCCGGCTTCCGCCTCACCGACGAGCAGGCCGACCGGTACATCGCCGAACACCGGGTCAGCGCCCGGCTGGTGGGCCTCGACCCCGAGGCCGTACCCGCGAACCAGGCGGAGATGAGCGCCTACTTCGAGAAGGTGCTCCCCGAACTCGCCGCCACGCCCGAGGCCCGCGAGGTGGACGACTTCCTGCTCCGCCCGCCGACGCACCCCCTGCTCGTTCCGGCGCGCGAGGTGCTGTGGAGGCGCGTGGCGCACCTGGCGTACGCCGCCCTGCCGCCGTACGCCCACGAGCTGTACGGCAGGAAGGCCCCCGAACCCGCGACCGTGACCCGTCAGTTGCGCGCCACCGGCACCCTGCTGCGCTGCGTTCCCGCACGTGTGCGCTGGCAACTCCCGCCCAAACACATCCTCCGTGCCATGGCTCGGCTCGGCCCGGGCAGCCGTCCCGCCCCGTACAAACTCGGACGATAGGTCGCCATACTGGACAGGCCAGGGGAGGCGGGGCGAGTTCGACGGGGGCGGTCGCGGACGATGGGGGACAGCAGGCTCATCCAGGGGCGGTACCGACTGCTCGATCTGATCGGGCGCGGGGGCATGGGCGAGGTGTGGCGGGCCCGCGACGAGTCGCTGGGCCGCCAGGTCGCCGTGAAGTGCCTCAAGCCGCTGGGCGGGCAGCACGACCAGACCTTCACCCGGGTCCTGCGGGAGCGGTTCCGGCGCGAGGCCCGGGTGGCCGCCGCGCTCAGCCACCGCGGGGTGACCGTCGTCCATGACTTCGGCGAGTCCGACGGCGTCCTCTACCTGGTGATGGAACTCCTGGAGGGGCGCAACCTCAGCCAGCTCCTGGACGACAACGAACAGCACCCCCTGCCCGTGTCCGACGTCGTCGACATCGCCGACCAGGTCGCCGCCGCCCTCGCCTACACCCATCAGCAGGGCATCGTGCACCGCGACCTGAAGCCGGCCAACATCGTCCGCCTCACCGACGGCACCGTGAAGATCTGCGACTTCGGCATCGCCCGGCTCGGCCACGACGTCGACTTCACCTCCCGGCTGACCGGCACCGGCATCGCGATGGGCACCCCGCACTACATGTCGCCGGAGCAGATAGGGGGTGCGGAGGTCGACCAGCGCAGCGACCTGTACTCCCTGGGGTGCGTGCTGTACGAGATCGCCACCGGGGCACCGCCGTTCGACCTGGAGGACGCGTGGGCGATCCTCGTCGGCCACCGCGACACCCCGCCCCGGCCGCCGCGCAGCCACCGCGCCGAACTCCCCGAGTACCTCGACAGGGTCATCCTCGACCTGCTGGCCAAACAGCCCGGACAACGCCCGCACGACGCACGCGAGCTGGGCCGCCGGATCACCCTGGGCCGCACCACACCGGCGTACGTGCCCACCGTGGTGACCCCGCGGCCCGACCTCCGGCCGCCGCAGCCTGACCGTCCCCGCGAGACCCGGCTGCCGTCCTGGACCCGGGGCATGACCACCGGCCACAAGGCCACCGGCGCCGGCCTGGTCACCACACCCCCGGACGCCGGGGCCGCCCTCACCGGCGAGTGGATCGCCCGCCCCGCCACCGGCCGCACGGAGGAGCCGGTGCCTGCCGGGCCGCCCGCACCCTCCGCGCAGGCCCTGACGGCCCTCGCCGGCCGGCACAACGCGGGGCTCAGCCTCGGGCGCCTGGGCCGCTGGGCCGAGGCGGGCGAGGTGCACCGCGCGGTCGCCGCCGAACGTGAGCACCTCCTCGGCCCCGACCATCCCGACACCCTCGCCAGCCACTACGAGGTCGCCTTCACGCTCAGCCGCACCGGCCGCGCCGCCGACGCCCTGCGCGAGTACAAGCACGTGGCCGCCGCCAGGACCCGCATCCTGGGTGCCGACCACCCCGACACCCTGGCCGCCCGTCAGGAGATGGCGTACGTCCTCGGTCAGCTGGGCCGCCACTTCGACGCCCACCAGGTCTACAACTCGGTGCTCGCCGCCCGCGAGCGCGAGATGGGCCCGGACCACCCGGACACCCTGCGCTGCCGCCACAACCTCGCCTTCAACCTCTCCCGGCTCGGCCGTCTGGAGGACTCCTACCGCATGGCCTGCGAGGTGGCGGCCGCGCGCGCCCGGGTGCTGGGCCCCCACCACCCCGACACCCTCGTCACCCGCTACGAGGTCGCCTACGCGCTCGGCCAGTTGGGCCGCTGGGCGGAAGCCCTGGGGACCTACCACGAGGTCGCCGAGGCCCGCGCCCAGGCCCTCGGCCCCGACCACCCCGACACCCTCGCCGCCCGCTACGAGGTCGGCATCAGCCTCGGCCGCCTGGGCCGCAGCGCGGAAGCGCTCCGGCTCTACCGCGACCTGATCGAGGACCGCACCCGCGTCCACGGCCCCGCCCACCCCGAGACCCTGCGCGCCCGCCACGGCCTCGGCGTCAACCTCGGCCGCCTCGGACGCTGGGAGGAGGCCCTCGCCGAGTCCCGGGACGTGTGCGCGATCCGAGCCCGGGTCCTGGGCCACGACCACCCCGACACCCTGGTCAGCCGCCGCGAGGTGGCCGTGGGTCTCGGCTGGCTGGGCCGCTGGACGGACGCCCTCACCGAGTACCGCACCGTGGCCGGCGCCCGCGAACGCGTCCTCGGCGCCGACCACCCCGACACCCTCGCCAGCCGCAACGACGAGGCCCACTGCCTGGAACAGCTCGGCCGGGCCGCCGAGGCGGTCGAGCTCTACCGTCAGGTCGCCGTGCTGAGGCAGCAGCGGGCCGGCGGAGCGCGGTGACCGGCGAGCGGGGCTGTGGGTCGACTGCCACCCACCTCTGGCCGACCTAGATCATCACGTGTTACGAAGAACCATGCCTGCACACGAGGGACACCACCGCCGCTACGACGCCGTCATCGTCGGCGGGGGCCACAACGGACTGGTCGCCGCCGCCTATCTGGCCCGGGCCGGGCGATCCGTGCTCGTCCTGGAGCGGCTCGGCAACACCGGGGGAGCCGCCGTGTCCACGCGGCCCTTCGCGGGGGTGGACGCCCGGCTGTCGCGCTACTCGTACCTGGTCAGCCTGCTGCCCAGGAAGATCGTCCGCGATCTCGGCCTGGACTTCCGCGTCCGGACCCGCAACGTCTCCTCGTACACCCCCGTCGAACGCGACGGCAGGCCGACCGGGCTGCTCGTCGGCGGCGGCGAGCGCCGCACCCGGGAGGCCTTCGCCCGGCTCACCGGAGGCGAACGCGAGTACCAGGCGTGGCAGCGGTTCTACGCCATGACGGGCCGCGTCGCGCAGCGGATCTTCCCCACCCTGACCGAGCCCCTGCCCACCCGGGACGAGCTGAGGCTGCGGGTGGACGACGAGGAGGCCTGGCGGGTCCTGTTCGAGGAGCCGATCGGGGTCGCCGTGGAGGACCGCTTCGCCGACGACCTGGTCCGGGGCGTGGTCCTGACCGACGCGCTCATCGGCACCTTCGCCGACGCCCACGACCCCTCCCTCAAGCAGAACCGCTGCTTCCTCTACCACGTGATCGGCGGCGGCACCGGCGCCTGGGACGTGCCCGTCGGCGGCATGGGCGCCCTCACCGACGCGCTGGCCGGCGCGGCACGGCAGGCCGGCGCGGTCCTCGCCACCGGACACGAGGTCGTCGGGATCTCCTCGGACGGCAGCTCGGCCGAGATCACGTACCGCACCGCCGAGGGCGAGGGCACCGTGGAGGCCCGGCACGTCCTGGTCAACGCCTCCCCGCAGGCCCTCGCCGAGCTCACCGGCGACCGGCCGCCCGCCCCCGCCGAGGGCGCCCAGCTCAAGGTCAACATGCTGCTCAAGCGCCTCCCGCGGCTGCGGGACGGCGAGGTCGACCCGCGCGAGGCGTTCTCCGGCACCTTCCACATCGCCGAGGGCTACCAGGAGCTGGCCACCGCCCACGCCCAGGCCGCGGCGGGCCGGCTCCCCGCGGCACCGCCCTCGGAGATCTACTGCCACTCCCTCACCGATCCGACGATCCTCGGGCCGGACCTCGTCGAGCAGGGCTACCAGACCCTCACCCTGTTCGGACTGCACACCCCGGCCCGGCTCTTCGACCGGGACAACGACACCGTGCGCGAGGAACTCCTGAAGTCGACCCTGGCCCAGCTCGACGCCCACCTCGCCGAGCCGCTGGCCGACTGCCTGGCCACCGACGCGGACGGCCGGCCGTGCATCGAGGCGAAGACCCCGCTCGACCTGGAGCGGGACCTGCGGCTGCCCGGCGGCAACATCTTCCACCGCGAACTGTCCTGGCCGTACGCCGAGGAGGGCACCGGCCGCTGGGGCGTGGAGACCCGGCACGCCAACGTGCTGCTGTGCGGGGCGGGCGCGGTGCGCGGGGGCGGGGTGAGCGGGGTGCCGGGGCACAACGCGGCGATGGCCGTCCTGGAGGACCTCGGCGGCTGACGGCCCCGCCCGCGCGCCGGGCCTCTCAGGCGCGGCTGCCGCCGTCGACCCGGAGCACCACACCGGTGACGTACGAGGCCCGGTCGCTCAGCAGCCAGGCCGCGGCCTCGGCGATCTCGGCCGGGTCGGCACCCCGGCCCAGCGGGGTCTGCGCGACGAGCTGCTCGACGATGCCCGGGGAGTTCGCCTCCCACGCGTCGATCATCTCCGTCAGCGTGGTGCCGGGGGCGACGGCGTTGACCCGGATGCCCTCCGGGCCGTATGTGGCGGCGGCCGACGCGGTCAGGCTGTTGACCGCCCGCTTGGCGGCGCCGTACACGGGCAGCCACGGGTTGGCCATCAGGCTGCCGACACTGGAGTTGTTGACGATCGCGCCGGTGCCGGAGGTGGCCCGGATCGCGGCGACCTCCGCCTTCATGGCCAGCCAGGGGCCCTTGAGGTTGACGGAGACGACATGGTCGAACTCGTCCTCGGACAGCTGGTCCACGGGACCGGGCTGCTGGATGGTCGCCCCGTTGTTGAAGGCCACGTCGAGCCTGCCGTACAGCTCGACGGCCCGGTCCACGGCGGCGCGGACGCTCGCCGGGTCGGACAGGTCGCAGTGCACGTGGTGCGCGGTGCCGCCCGCGGCGCGGATCTCCTCGGTGACCGCCTTGAGTTCGGACTCGGTGCGGGCCGCGAGCAGGACACGGGCGCCCTCGCGGGCGAACAGTCGTGCGGCCGCGGCGCCGATGCCGCGCCCGGCACCGG
Source organism: Streptomyces sp. SAI-135 (assembly GCF_029893805.1). NCBI lineage: Bacteria > Bacillati > Actinomycetota > Actinomycetes > Kitasatosporales > Streptomycetaceae > Streptomyces > Streptomyces sp. SAI-135. Next base: position 1,107,727 of record NZ_JARXYP010000002.1, on the reverse strand, counting down.
TGACGAAGGCGACCTTGTCGGCGAGCAGGGGTGTGATCGTGGTGTTGTCCATGCCGACGAGCCTGCGTCCGGCCGGACCCCGCATCCAGGCACCAGCGGTACCTGGCTGGGCCGTTCCGGTCCGCGCACACTGGGACCGTGGACCGACGAGAACTGGCCGACTTCCTGCGCAGCCGGCGCGCCCGCATCACCCCCTCCGACGTGGGGCTGCCCGCCGGAGCGCGCCGCCGCACCCCCGGCCTGCGCCGCGAGGAGGTGGCGCAGCTGGCGTACATCTCCACCGAGTACTACACCCGCCTCGAGCAGGCCCGCGCGCCCCGCCCCTCCCTGGAGGTCCTGGCGCAGGTGGCCCGCGCCCTGCGGTTGTCGGACGCCGAACGCGATCACCTCCACCATCTCGCCGGCACCCCGCAGGGCCCGCCGTCCGGTCCCTCGCGCGAGGTGCGCCAGAGCATCGTGGACCTGCTCCACCGGCTGCCGCGGGCCGCCGCGATCGTCATCTCGGCGACCCACGAGGTCATCGCCTGGAACGACCTGGCGGCCGCCCTCATGGAGGACTTCTCCGCCCTTCCCCGCCGCGACCGCAACCTCGTCCGGCGGGCCTTTCTGGGACCGCACCCGGAGGGCCGCCGCCTGTACGGCGTGTCGGACGTGGAGGAGTTCGCCGTCTCGGCGGTGCAGCAGCTGCGTGCCGCCTCCGCCCGCTATCCCGACGACGCCGAGCTGACCGGCCTGGTGGCCGAACTGCTCGACGGGAGCGAGGAGTTCGCGCGGCTGTGGGCCGCCCATGACGTCACGGCGGCCCCCACGCTCTGCAAGACCTTCGACCACTCCGTGGTCGGCCGGATCGTCGTCAACTGCGACGTCCTGGACATCGCGGACCGCGACCAGCGGGTCGTGATCTACACGGCCGCCCCCGGCTCCCCGTCCGAGGAGGCGCTCCGGCTGCTGTCGGTCGTCGGCACCCAGCGGCTGGACGTCCCCGGCTGAGCCGCCGAACGGGCCGGGTGCGTACCGTGTCGGCCACACCCGAATCTGACGGAGCATCAGAAAACCTCTTCCGTCGTCCGGAGGTCTGCGGCATCCTGCGGCCATGCAGACGGAGCTGAGCAAGAAACTGGGAGTCGAGCACGCCGTCTTCGGCTTCACGCCGTTCCCCGCCGTCGCCGCGGCCATCAGCCGGGCCGGCGGCTTCGGGGTGCTCGGCGCGGTCCGCTACACGGCGCCCGACGAACTCAAACGCGACCTCGACTGGATCGAGGCCCACGTCGACGGCAAGCCGTACGGCCTGGACGTCGTCATGCCCGCCAAGAAGGTCGAAGGCGTGACCGAGGCGGACGTCGAGGCGATGATCCCCGAGGGGCACCGGCAGTTCGTCAAGGACACCCTCGCCAAGTACGGGGTGCCCGAACTCGCCGAGGGCGAGGCGTCCGGGTGGCGCATCACGGGCTGGATGGAGCAGGTCGCCCGCAACCAGCTGGACGTCGCCTTCGACTACCCGATCCGGCTGCTCGCCAACGCCCTCGGTTCCCCGCCCGCCGACGTGGTGACCCGCGCGCACGAACAGAACGTCCTGGTCGCCGCCCTCGCGGGCAGCGCCCGGCACGCGGTCAAGCACCAGGAGGCCGGCATCGACATCGTGGTCGCGCAGGGCTACGAGGCCGGCGGCCACACCGGGGACATCGCCTCCATGGTCCTCACCCCGGACGTCGTCGACGCCGTGGACCCGCTGCCCGTGCTGGCCGCGGGCGGCATAGGCAGCGGACAGCAGGTGGCGGCCGCGCTCGCACTCGGCGCCCAGGGTGTGTGGCTGGGCTCCCTATGGCTGACCACCACAGAGGCGGAACTGCCCTCGCCCAGGCTGATCGAGAAGCTGCTCGCGGCCGGGTCCGGCGACACCGTCCGCTCCCGCGCGCTGACCGGCAAGCCCGCACGCCAGCTCCGTACCGAATGGACCGACGCCTGGGACTCCGCCGACGGGCCCGGCGCCCTGCCCATGCCCCTCCAGGGCCTGCTGGTCGCCGACGCGGTCTCGCGCATCCAGAAGTACGAGGTGGAACCCCTCCTCGGCACGCCCGTCGGCCAGATCGTCGGCCGGATGACCAGCGAACGCAGCGTCCAGGCCGTCTTCGACGACCTCACCCGCGGCTTCGAGGAGGCCGTCGACCGCATCAACCGCATCGCCGGAAGGAGCGGCCAGTGACGAGCACACCTCCCGCGGGCTTCTGGGCCCAGGCGGCGCAGGACCCCGCGCGCACGGTCCTGGTCGCCCCCGACGGCTCGCCCTGGACCGCGGGCCGCCTGCACGCCGACGCCAACCGGCTCGTGCACGGCCTGCGGGCGGCCGGCCTGCGACGCGGGGACGCCTTCGCCGTCGTCCTGCCCAACAGCGCGGAGTTCTTCGCCGTGCACCTCGCCGCGAGCCAGGCCGGGTTCTACCTGGTCCCGGTCAACCACCACTTCGTCGCCCCCGAGATCGCGTGGATCGTCGCCGACTCCGGCGCGAAGGTCCTCGTGGCCCACGAGAGGTTCGGGGAGACCGCGCGCCGGGCCGCCGACGAGGCCGGCCTCCCGGCGACCCGCCGGTACGCCGTCGGCGAGGTCGAGGGCTTCCGGCCCTATGCCGAACTCCTCGAAGGACAACCGGACTCGCCGCCGGCCGACCGCGAGCTCGGCTGGGTCATGAACTACACCTCGGGCACGACGGGCCGCCCGCGCGGTATCCGCCGTCCGCTGCCCGGCAAGCTGCCGGAGGAGGCGTACCTCGGCGGCTTCCTCGGGATCTTCGGCATCCGGCCCTTCGACGACAACGTCCACCTCGTCTGTTCACCGCTGTACCACACGGCCGTCCTCCAGTTCGCCGCCGCGTCCCTGCACATCGGGCACCCGCTGGTCCTGATGGACAAGTGGACGCCGGAGGAGATGCTGCGGCTCATCGACGAGCACCGGTGCACCCACACCCACATGGTCCCGACCCAGTTCCACCGTCTGCTGGCCCTGCCCGAGGAGGTCAGGGCGCGCTACGACGTCTCGTCCATGCGGCACGCCATCCACGGAGCCGCGCCCTGCCCCGAGCATGTGAAGCGGGCGATGCTCGACTGGTGGGGACCCTGTGTGGAGGAGTACTACGCGGCCAGCGAGGGCGGCGGAGCCTTCGCCACCGCCGAGGACTGGCTGAAGAAACCCGGCACGGTCGGCAAGGCCTGGCCCATCAGCGAGCTCGCGATCTTCGACGACGACGGCAACCGGCTGCCGCCCGGTGAACTCGGCACGGTCTACCTGAAGATGAACACCGGCGGCTTCGCCTACCACAAGGACGAGGCCAAGACGAGGAAGAACCGCATCGGAGACTTCTTCACCGTCGGCGACCTCGGCCTCCTCGACGAGGACGGCTACCTCTTCCTCCGCGACCGCAAGATCGACATGATCATCTCCGGCGGGGTGAACATCTACCCCGCCGAGATCGAGTCGGTGCTGCTCCAGCACCCCGCCGTCGCCGACGCCGCCGCCTTCGGCATCCCGCACGACGACTGGGGCGAGGAGGTCAAGGCCGTGGTGGAACCCGCCCCGGGCCACACACCCGGGCCGGACCTGGCCTCCGACATCCTCGCCCACTGCGCCGAACGGCTCGCGGGCTACAAGCGCCCGAAGAGCGTCGACTTCATCAGCGAGATGCCCCGCGATCCCAACGGCAAGCTGTACAAGCGACGCCTGCGGGACCCGTACTGGCAGGGCCGCTCGCGACCGGTGTGAGTCCCCCCGGCTTCAGGAGCGCACCCGCACGATCCGCAGCGCGGGGGAGGTCAGGATGTCCTTCTCGCAGAACCGGGAGGACACCCACCTCTCCGCCGAGAACAGCCGGGTCTGGTCGCTGAAGTGCGGCGAGTCCGGGTTCGAGGACTGGGAGTACGTCAGCAGGGTCCGGGCCACCGGACAGCGGCCGCCGTCCCAGCCCACCGCCTGGATGTAGCTGGACCCGGTCGTCACCTCCGTGTATCCGCCGCCCGCCGGGTCCCACACCGGCTCGACCTTGTTCCACACCCCCAGCGACTCGGTGCCGCCCGGAACGGCGATCCGCTTGCCGTTGCGCACGACGAACTGGTGCCCGCCGAGCCGGGAGTCCAGTGCGATGCCCGCCGCCCCGAGTTCGGTGACCGTGTCGGCGAGGGCCTTCGTGAAGGCGGGTGAGCCGGTGTCGAGGGTGTTCGGCGTGTTCACGGGGTCGGCCGCCGAGAACGGCACCTTCCACAGCTGGGCCACGGGCAGCTTCCGCCACAGCCGGTCGAAGAGCAGGGCGCCCCGGCTGCCGGTGTCCGCGGTGCGGTCCCAGGCCGCGAGCACCCCGCAGGCCGCACGGACGTCGACGGCCTTGCCGTCACTGCCCGTCGCCGTGCCGCCGGGCAGGGCCGCGCACGCCTTCGCCGCGTCGGCCGCCACCAGGTCGCCGGCGGGCACCCGGTTCGCGAACTGCTGCTCCTGAAGATCCCGTACGGTCAGCCTCCCTCGCGCGGCCATCGCGGACACGTCCTGGACGGCACCGCGCGTCCGCATCGAGCGCTGGGTGCCCACGGTGCCGAAGACCCGCTCGTAACCCGTCAGCGGGCGTTCGGCGTTGGCGAGCCAGGCGCTGTCGTTGGAGTTCTCCGCGTACGGGGCGTCCTTCAGAACGGGCATCCTCGCCGGACCGAAGATGCCCGGCTGGACGGCGTCCGGATCACTGCCGAGGGCGCAGTCGCCGCGCGAGCCGTCGAGGACGGCCACTCCCGAGGCGGGGTAGGTGACCTTGCCCAGGGGGGTGGAACAGCGCTGGGCAAGCTCGTCGGTGATCCGGGGGAGCACCTGGGACTGCGTGAACAGCGTGTGCCCGCGCGCGTCGGCGGCGATCGTGTTGACCCACGGCAGACCCTGCGTGCGGTTCAGGGCGCCGAGCACGTCGTCGGTGCTGCGGGCCCTGCTGAAGCCGAGAGCCGTGTCGGAGGCGCGCAGGTTGGCGGCGTTGGGGTCGCCCAGGGCGTACGCCGTCGTGGTCGTCCAGGGCAGCGGCAGCGCGGCCCCGAGGGAGGTGACGACCGGACCGTAGCGCGTCCACCACTGGGACCGCGTCACCGGTGCGCCGCCCTGGACGGCGACGGTCACCCGGCGTTCGGTCATCCGCTCCGGCCTGCCGTCCACCAGATAGACGGTCGGGTCGGCCGGGTCCAGGGTCAGCTGGTGCAGGTTGAGGGTGACGCCGGTGGCCACCGTGTGGCTCCAGGCCACCTGTGCGTTGTGGCCTATGGAGATCGTCGCCGAACCCAGCAGCGAGCCGCCCGCGATGTTCAGTTTCCCGGGGATGGTCTGCTGCGACTGCCAGAAGCGGCGGCCGCCCTGCCAGGGGTAGTGGGGGTTGCCGAGGAGGAGCCCGCGGCCGTTCGCGGTCGTGGCCCCGCTGAAGGCGACGGCGTTGGAGCCCATGTCGGCGGAGTCGGCGGCGAACAGGTCCCGGGCCGCGCGAGCGGCGTCCCGGGCGTCCGGTGCGCCGGCCGTCGGGGCGGTGGACGCGGGCGGCCGCGCGGCGGTGATGCCGTCCACGGCCCGGCCCTGGCCGCCCAGGACGGCGAGCGCGTAGTTGCGCGCGGCCACGTCCCGGACCGACACGGGACGGACCCAGTCGGCACCCCGGCACGCCGGGTCGGTGATCCGGTTCCTCGCCAGCCAGGCGTTGTAGCCCGCCGTGAAGCCCCGCATCAGCTCCTTCACGTCCTGGCTCGGGCCCCGTGGTGCGGGCGTGGCCATCAGCTTCTCCACCGTCCCGGCCTCCCGCACCCCGCGGAAGTACAGGTCGCTGGAGACGTTCTTCGTGGCCGAGGAGAGTGCCGGGTCCGAGGCCGCGTCGGCCCCGAAGTAGCGGGAACGCTCGCCGCGCACGGTCACGAACCCGTCGGCGAGGGTGCACACCTGGTCGGCGGCCTGCGCCCACCCGGTGCCGAAGCCGAGGTCAGCGTAGTTCCCCGCGAGGATGTGCGGGATGCCGTACTCGGTGTAGCGGATGGTGGCGGACAGGCCGCCGTGCGAGGGATGCTGCTGTCTGTGCTGGTCCTGCGCGGCTGCGGCCGGCAGGGCGCCGACGGCCGCGGACAGGGCGACGGCCGCGACGACGGCGCGTCTGGGGCGGGTGCGCATCGTGCCTCCCAACGACATTGAGGGAAGGAGCGGTTGAGCGTACCAACCGGTAGGTTGTCCCGTATGACGCCTGGACACGGCAGTACGGTTGACGGAGTGCTGCGGCGCAGCGCGCGACGCACCCCGGCGCGCGTCGCGGTGGAGTACGGCGAGCGCTCATGGACGTACGAGGAACTGGACGACGCCGTCTCCCGCGCGGCGCGCCTGCTCCTCGACCAGGGCCTCGACCGCGGGGACCGGGTCGGCGCCTACGGCCACAACTCGGACGCGTATCTGATCGCCTTCCTCGCCTGCGCCCGCGCGGGACTGGTGCACGTGCCGGTCAACCAGAACCTCAGCGGCGACGATCTGGCGTACGTCGTCGGCCAGTCGGGCAGCACGCTCGTCCTCGCCGACCCCGGCCTCGCGGGCCGGCTCCCGGACGGAGTGCGTACGCTGCCGCTGCGGGACTCCGACGACTCCCTGCTGGCGCGCCTGACCGCGACCGACCCGTACGACGGGCCCGAACCGCGCAGCGAGGACCTCGTCCAGCTGCTGTACACCTCGGGGACGACGGCCCTGCCGAAGGGCGCGATGATGACCCACCGCGCCCTGGTGCACGAGTACCTGAGCGCGATCACCGCCTGCGACCTGAGCGCCGGTGACCGCCCGGTGCACTCGCTGCCGCTGTACCACTCCGCGCAGATGCACGTCTTCCTGCTGCCGTACCTCGCGGTCGGCGCGACGAACGTCATCCTCGACGCCCCCGACGGCGACCGGCTCTTCGACCTGATCGAACAGGGCCGCGCGGACAGTCTGTTCGCGCCGCCCACGGTGTGGATCGGCCTGGCCGGCCGACCCGACTTCGCCACCCGCGATCTCAGCGGTCTGCGCAAGGCGTACTACGGCGCCTCGATCATGCCGGTGCCCGTCCTGGAACGGCTGCGCGAGCGGCTGCCGAAGCTGGCCTTCTACAACTGCTTCGGCCAGAGCGAGATCGGCCCGCTGGCCACCGTCCTCGCGCCCGACGAGCACAAGGGGCGGATGGACTCCTGCGGCCGGACCGTCCTGTTCGTCGACGCGCGGGTCGTGGACGAGGACGGCAAGGACGTGCCCGACGGCACGCCCGGCGAGATCGTCTACCGGTCGCCGCAGTTGTGCGAGGGCTACTGGGACAAGCCCGAGGAGACCGAGGCAGCCTTCCGGGACGGCTGGTTCCGTTCCGGTGACCTCGCGGTGCGGGACGCGCACGGCTACTTCACGATCGTCGACCGGGTGAAGGACGTCATCAACTCCGGTGGGGTGCTGGTCGCTTCACGCCAGGTCGAGGACGCCCTCTACACCCACGAGGGCGTCGCCGAGGTCGCCGTGGTCGGCCTGCCCGACGAGCGCTGGATCGAGGCGGTCACCGCGGTCGTCGTCCCGCGCGGCGAGGTCACCGAGGCCGAACTCCTGGACCACGCGCGGGAGAAGCTCGCCCACTTCAAGGCACCCAAGCGGGTGCTGTTCGTGGACGAGCTGCCGCGCAACGCCAGCGGGAAGATCCTCAAGCGGGAGCTGCGGGACCGGTTCTCGTGATCCGGCAGGGACGACCTGCGCAGGAGTCCGGCCCGAACGGTGTCCCTCGCGTCACTTCGCGAACGCCTTCATGAAGCGGTCGCGGAACTTGTCCATGCCCCACTCGGGCGCGTCGTCGGCGGGCTTGAGTCCGTCGGTCCAGTTCCAGTCGTCGACCCGGTCGAGGATCCTCGGGTCCTTGGCGACGATCGTGACCGGCACGTCCCTGCTGGTGGAGCCCTTGGTGACGGTCGGGACGGGCTGGTGGTCGCCGAGGAAGACCAGGACCGTGTTCTCGTCTCCGTAGCGCTGCATCCACTGGGTCAGGCTGTCCACGGAGTACTGGATGGCCTTGCGGTACTCGGTGCGCACCCGCTCCTGGCTCTTCCAGACCTCCGTCGGGTTCGTGCCCTCCTTCTTGATCTGCTCGAAGACCGAACCGTCACCGAGGTCGTCCCAGTCGATCGTGTGGGCGATCGGCGACCAGGGGTTGTGACTGGACGCCAGGATGATCTCCGCCATGATCGGGTCGCGGTCCTTCTTGCCGTGCTCCAGCTTCTGGAAGGCCTCCAGGCTGAACTGGTCCGGCACGGGCGTCCAGCTGAAGTAGGGGCCGTTGTAGCCGAGGTGCTTGGAGTCGTAGATGTGGTCGAGCCCGAAGTACTTGCCCTCGGGCCAGGACTTCCGCACGCCCGGCACGATCCCGACCGTGCGCCAGGCGCCGGTCTTCTGGAAGTAGCTGGTGAGGGTGGCGCGGTCGCTGGAGGTGAGGTTGAGGTACCGCTGCTGGTTCTTGACCCACAGTCCCGACAGGAACGTCGAGTGGGCCATCCAGCTGCCGGCGCCCGTCACCGGGGAGCTCAGCCAGCCGCTGCGCGACGCGAACCCGGCCGCCTTGAGCGTCGCGTCGCCCTTCTTCAGGGTCGCGTCCATCTCCGGGGCCATCGCCGGATCGTCGATCGCCACCCGGCCGTAGCTCTCGATGAAGGTGAACAGGACGTCCTTGCCGCGCAGTCCGGTCAGGAGCTGATCGGGCGGCGTGGCGGCGAAGGCGTCGACCGCGGACTGCTTCTCGAAGACCTCGGCGTCCCCCAGTCCGTTGCGGACGTTCTGGATCCGGTTGGCGAGGAACCCGGTGTAGCCCTTGGTGGCGAAGGCGGCCCCGCCGAACTGCACGCCCAGGTTGAAGCAGGTGACCCACACGGTTCCGAGGACGAGTGTGGTGACAACGGCCCGCGGACGGTGCCGGGACATGACGTTCGTCAACCGCACCACCGCGAGCGTGCACAGCACGAGGACCGCGAGGAACAGGACGATCACCCCGGCGATCGCGAGCACCTCGCCCGTGCGCCCGAACGACTCCCGGAGCCAGTCCGTCGCGTTGCCCAGCATGACCCAGTCGAAGACCAGGTCGAACGGCCGGGCCATGGTCTGGCGGAAGCCCATGTCCATCAGCTTCACGAGGGTGAGCACCCCGATGAAGACCCCGAAGAACACCGCCGCGATCCGGCGGACCTTCGGAGGCAGCACCAGCAGGACGGCCGCGAGGACGATCGCCTCGACGGGGAGCCGCAGGAACGCCTGGAACTCCATGCGGTCGAGCCGGGCGGGGGAGAGCATCACGACCAGCAGCAGGACTCCGGCCAGCACGCTCGCCCCCACGGAAACCCCGCGGGCCGTACGAGGGTATCGGCGCCGCCAGCCGAACCAGCCGAACCAGCCGGGCCGCGCCGGGTCCTGATGTGCCCCGGCCGCCTCGACGGCCTCCTGTGTCACCTCGGCACCCGTCGCACCCCCACCCTCCGCGTCCTTCTCGCCCTCAGTGGTGTCCTGCGGTGGGCTTGAGCGAGTGAAGAGCGACACCCGGTGGTCCTTCCGTGCGGTCTTGCTGTGGCGTGCGGTCCTGCCGCGACGGCACGACGAACAGGGCCCGGTGACCGAGCCTGCCACCACCAGTACGGTCGCACGGCACGTTCGGTTCAACGGCACCGGGCCGGGTTCGGACCGTCACCCGTCGGCCGCCACCGCCGCCACCTTCTGCGCCCACCGGTAGTCCGCCTTGCCGCTCGGCGACCGGCGGATGGACTCCGCGATCACCAGCTGGCGCGGCACCTTGTACCCCGCGAGCCGCGACCGGCAGTGCGACTGGAGCTCGTCCAGGGACATCCGCCCGGCCCCCTCGCGCAACTGCACGACGGCCGCCACATGGTGCCCCCACTTCACGTCCGGCACCCCGGCCACGAGTACGTCGTACACGTCCGGATGGGCCTTGAGCGCCTGCTCGACCTCCTCCGGGTACACCTTCTCGCCGCCCGTGTTGATGCACTGCGAGCCCCGCCCGAGGACGGTGACGACCCCTTCCTCGTCGACGGTGGCCATGTCACCGAGCAGCACCCACCTTTCCCCGTCCTTCTCGAAGAAGGTCTCGGCGGTTTTCCGCGGGTCGTTGTAGTAGCCGAGCGGCACATGGCCGCACTGCGCGACCCGCCCGACCTCGCCCACGGCCACCGGCTCGTGCGTGGCCGGGTCGACCACCTGGGTACGGGAGTTGACCCGGACCCGGAAGCCCCGCTCGGGGCCGGAGTCCTCCGTCGCGGTCCCGTTGAAGCCGGACTCGGAGGAGCCGAAGTTGTTGAGCAGCATGGCGTTGGGGACGAGCGCCCGGAACTGCCGGCTCACCGTGTCCGACATGATCGCGCCCGACGAGGACACGCTGAACACCGACGACATGTCGGTGCCCTTCATCGGGCCCTCCAGCGCGTCGATCAGCGGCCGCAGCATCGCGTCGCCCACCAGCGACATGGCGCTGACCTTCTCCCGCTCGACGGTCCGCAGCACCTCCTCGGGCACGAACTTGCGGTGCAGCACGACCCGTTGGCCGAAGTTGAAGCCGATGAGGGCGGTCAGGGTGGACGTGCCGTGCATCAGCGGGGGCGTGGGGAAGAAGGTGATGCCCGCCCCGCCCGCCGCGACCCGTTCGGCGAGCTCCTCGGGCCGCCGCACCGGCTCCCCGGTCGGAGCGCCTCCGCCCAACCCGGAGAAGAACAGGTCCTCCTGACGCCACATCACCCCCTTGGGCATCCCGGTGGTCCCGCCGGTGTAGATGATGAACTGGTCGTCTCCCGAACGCGCCGGGAACTCGCGCTCGGGCGACCCGGACGCCTCGGCGTCCGCGAAGTCCACCGCCGGCAGCCCGCCCGGCCCGGCCGCCCCGACCCGTATCAGGTGCCGCAGCCGCTCCGTGTGCGGAAGCGCTGCCGCCACCCGGTCCGTGAACTCGGCGTCGAAGACCAGCCCCACCAGATCCGCGTCCCGGTAGAGATAGACCAACTCCTCTTCCACATACCGGTAGTTGACGTTGACCGGGACGATCCGCGCCTTCATGCACCCCAGCAGCGTCTGCACGTACTCCACCCCGTTGTACAGGTGCAGTCCGACGTGCTCACCCGCCCGTACTCCGCTGTCGAGCAGATGGTGGCCGATCCGGTCGGCGGCGGCGTCCAGTTCCGCGTACGTCAGCCGGCGCTCCGCGCCCGTGCCGGGAATGTCGATGTACGCGAGCGCCTCACGGTCCGGCACCACGTCGACGACCGACTCGAACAGGTCGGCAAGGTTGTACTCCACCGCTCCTCCTGAACTGGTCCGGCCTGGCTCTGCGAGGGTTCGCCGGTCATCAGAGCAAAGGGCGGCGTGACTGGGAAGGGCTCGCGTCAATAAATCTGACTGTCTGTCAGAAAACTCTTGAAGTGCATCGGCGCCTCCTGCAACCTGTTCTCGTTCCGGCAGAGGGGAGACGCTCGATGAGTGGGACGGAACACCTCGGCATCCGGCGCGAGGGCGCCACACTGGTGCTCACGCTCAACAGGCCCGAGGCGAAGAACGCGCTCTCGTTGCCGATGCTGGTCGGCCTGTACGACGGCTGGGTGGAGGCGGACGCGGACGACTCGGTCCGCTCGGTCGTCCTGACCGGCGCGGGCGACTCGTTCTGCGCCGGGATGGACCTGAAGGCCCTCGCGGGCAGGGCCACCGGCGGCGAGCAGTACCGGGACCGGCTGACCGCCGACCCGGACCTGCACTGGAAGGCGATGCTGCGCCACCACCGCCCCCGCAAACCGGTCGTCGCGGCCGTCGAGGGCTACTGCGTCGCGGGCGGCACCGAGATGCTCCAGGGCACCGACATCCGGGTCGCCGGCGAGTCCGCGACCTTCGGCCTCTTCGAGGTGAAGCGCGGCCTGTTCCCGATCGGCGGCTCGACGGTCCGGCTGCAACGCCAGATCCCGCGCACCCATGCACTGGAGATGCTGCTCACGGGCCGCCCGTACACCGCGCGCGAGGCCGCCGGCATCGGTCTCGTCGGGCACGTCGTCCCGGACGGCACCGCACTCGCCAAGGCCCTGGAGATCGCCGAACTGATCAACAGCTGCGGACCGTTGGCCGTCGAGGCGGTGAAGGCCTCGGTGTACGAGACGGCCGAGATGACGGAGAGCGAGGGGCTGGCCGCCGAGTTGAAGCGGGGGTGGCCGATCTTCGACACCGCCGATGCGAAGGAGGGAACGCGTGCTTTCGCGGAGAAACGGCCGCCCCTTTACAAGCGAGCGTAGTGCTGCGCGGCTCGGGCCGGTCCATGGCCGCGGGTTCGTCGTGGCCGGTCGCGCCCACGCGGCGGAGCCGCACATCCGGCACAGCCCCGCGCCCCTGAAGGGGCGCCCCCGCACCAACCTCTGAAGGAGGCACGCGCTCATGGTTGACGTACTCAAGGCGCCCCTCGTCGTCGAGTTCCCCTTCACCCGCTCCCTCGGCCCCGTCCAGAGCGCCTTCCTCACCGGCCTGCGCGAACGCGTGGTCCTCGGCGTGCGGACCCGCGACGGCCGCACCCTGGTCCCACCGGTCGAGTACGACCCCGTCACCGCCGAGGAGATCCGCGACCTCGTCCACGTCGGCGTCACCGGCACGGTGACCACCTGGGCCTGGAACCCCGCCCCGCGCCGCGGCCAGCCCCTCGGCACACCCTTCGCCTGGGTCCTGGTCAAGCTCGACAACGCCGACACCGCCCTCCTGCACGCCCTGGACGCCCCCGGCCCCGACGCCGTGCACACCGGCATGCGGGTCCGTATCCGCTGGGCCGAGGACCGCGTCGGGGCCATCACCGACATCGCCTGCTTCGAGCCGCACGACGGGGACGAGTCGCACGTGCGCGTGCACACGGGTGAGTTCGACGACCCCGTCGGCGGCATCGTGGCCGAGGCCCGCCTCGACTACACCTACTCACCGGGCCGCGCCCAGACCGCCTACATCAAGGCCCTGGAGACCGAACGGCGGGCCGTCGGCGAGCGCTGCCCCTCCTGTCGCAAGGTCTACGTGCCACCGAGGGGCGCGTGCCCGACCTGCGGAGTCGCCACGGCGGAACAGGTGGAGGTGGGTCCCCGCGGCACCGTCACCACCTTCTGCATCGTCAACATCAAGGCGAAGAACCTCGACATCGAAGTGCCGTACGTCTACGCCCACATCGCCCTCGACGGCGCCGACCTCGCGCTGCACGGCCGGATCGGCGGCATCCCGTACGACCAGGTGCGCATGGGCCTCAGGGTCGAACCGGTCTGGACCGAGGGCGGCCGGTACCCCGACCACTACCGGCCGACCGGCGAACCCGACGCGGAGTACGACACCTACAAGGAGCTGCTGTGACCCGTGACATCGCGGTCGTCGCCTTCGCCCAGTCCGACACCCTGCGCTCCACCGAGGAACTGTCCGAGGTGGAGATGCTCATGCCGGTCCTGCACGGCGTCCTCGCGCAGACCGGCCTGAAGACCGCCGACATCGGCTTCACCTGCTCCGGGTCCTGCGACTACCTCGCCGGGCGGGCCTTCTCCTTCACCCTCGCCCTCGACGGCGTGGGCGCCTGGCCGCCCATCTCCGAGTCGCACGTCGAGACGGACGGGGCGTGGGCGCTGTACGAGGCGTGGACCAAGCTGCTGTCCGGGGACGCCGACACCGCGCTGGTGTACTCCTACGGCAAGTCCTCGCCCGGCTCCCTGCGCGACGTGCTCACCCGGCAGCTCGACCCGTACTACCTCGCCCCCCTGTGGCCCGACTCCGTCGCCCTCGCCGCCCTCCAGGCGCAGGCCCTCATCGACGCGGGCGACACCGACGAGCGCGAGCTGGCGCAGATCGGCGCCCGCAGTCGCAGCACCGACAACCCGCGGGCGCAGCTCAAGGGGCCTGTGCCGCACGGGGACTACCTCGTACGGCCGCTGCGCACCGGGGACTGCCCGCCCATCGGGGACGGGGCCGCCGCCGTGGTCCTCGCGGCGGGGGAGCGGGCCCGGGACCTGTGCGAGCGCCCCGCCTGGATCCGGGGCATCGACCACCGTATCGAGGCCCACTCCCTCGGCGTCCGCGACCTCACCGACTCGCCCTCCGCCCGGCTGGCCGCCGAGAAGGCCGGCGCCTTCGAACGGCCCGTCGACACCGCGGAGTTGCACGCGCCGTTCACCTCGCAGGAGGTCGTCCTGCGCAAGGCGCTGCGGCTCGACGACTCCACGACCGTCAACCCGTCCGGCGGTGCCCTCGCCGCCAACCCGATGATGGCCGCCGGACTCGCCCGCATCGGCGAGGCCGCCGCCCGCATCCACCGGGGCGAGTCCGACCGCGCCCTCGCCCACGCCACCTCCGGGCCCTGTCTCCAGCAGAACCTGGTCGCCGTACTCGAAGGGGATCCCCGATGAGCAAGGAGCCCGTGGCCGTCGTAGGCATCGGCCAGACCAAGCACGTCGCGGCCCGCCGGGACGTGTCGATCGCCGGGCTCGTCCGGGAGGCCGCGCAAAGGGCCCTGGAGGACGCCGAGCTGACCTGGGCCGACGTCGACGCCGTGGTGATCGGCAAGGCGCCCGACTTCTTCGAGGGCGTCATGATGCCGGAGCTGTACCTGGCCGACGCGCTCGGCGCGGTGGGCAAGCCGATGCTGCGGGTGCACACCGCGGGCAGCGTCGGCGGCTCCACCGCCCTGGTCGCCGCGAACCTGGTGGCCGCCCGGGTGCACGCCACCGTCCTGACCCTCGCCTTCGAGAAGCAGTCCGAGTCCAACGCCATGTGGGGCCTGTCCCTGCCGATCCCCTTCCAGCAGCCCCTGCTGGCCGGGGCCGGCGGCTTCTTCGCGCCGCACGTGCGCGCCTACATGCGGCGCACGGGCGCGCCCGACACGGTCGGCTCGCTCGTCGCGTACAAGGACCGCCGCAACGCGCTCAAGAACCCGTACGCGCATCTGCACGAGCACGACATCACCCTGGAGAAGGTCCAGGCCTCACCCATGCTCTGGGACCCGATCCGCTACTCCGAGACCTGCCCCTCCTCCGACGGCGCCTGCGCCATGGTGCTCACCGACCGGGCCGGAGCCGCCCGCGCACCCCGGCCCCCGGCCTGGATGCTGGGCGGAGCCATGCGCAGCGAGCCCACGCTGTTCGCCGGCAAGGACGCCGTCTCGCCGCAGGCCGGCAAGGACTGCGCGGCCGACGTGTACCGGCAGGCCGGGATCGCCGACCCGCGCCGGGACATCGACGCCGTCGAGATGTACGTGCCGTTCTCCTGGTACGAACCCATGTGGCTGGAGAACCTGGGCTTCGCCGAGGAGGGCGAGGGCTGGAAGCTCACCGAGGCCGGGGTCACCGAGCTGGACGGGGATCTGCCCGTCAACATGTCGGGCGGGGTGCTGTCCACCAATCCGATCGGCGCCTCCGGCATGATCCGGTTCGCCGAGGCCGCCCTCCAGGCACGCGGTCAGGCCGGCGAACACCAGGTGGAGGGCGCCCGCAAGGTGCTCGGACACGCCTACGGCGGCGGATCGCAGTTCTTCTCCATGTGGCTCGTGGGGTCCGAACCCCCGGACGCCTGAACCGACTCCTGAAAGGTCCCCCTCACGTGGCCTGTCGGCAGTCGGAGTCGATCGCTAGGCTGGCCGCGGACGAAGCGATCGGGAGGAGCACGGACGTGGCCGAGACCACCATCCAGCAGCAGCCGCTCATGGGCTGGGACAAGCCCGAGCTGGACCTGAGCAACGCCGACTGGCACTCGAGCAGCCGTGGTCTGGGGGATGTCCAGATCGCCTTCGTCGAGGGGTTCATCGCGATGCGCAACAGCGGCCGCCCGGAGAGCCCCTCCCTGATCTTCACCCCGGCCGAGTGGGGCGCGTTCGTGTCAGGAGCGCGGGAAGGCGAGTTCGACCTCACCTGAGCCCGGTCCGCAGGGCGCCAGTGGACCCGGCGTCCGTGGATCGTGCAGCGCTAATGGATGCAGCGGAACCTATCATTAGCCGCATGCAGGACCCGATCAGCAAGGACACCCGGCTCGCCCTGGACCTCGCGCTCACCATCCGGCACGACGGACACGGCGGGGTCGCCGACGACCTGGCCGACTCCGCCGGACTCACCGGCTGGGTCCGCGAGCACACCGACGACCTGCCGGTCACGGACGGGTTCGACGCCGACGAGGCGAGCCTCGCCGCGGTCCGTGACCTCAGGGCGGCCGTCCGGGCCCTCTTCGCGTACGCCGTGCGCCCCGGCGCGCCCAGCCCCGCCGACGCGGCACGCCTCCTGCCGGTGCCCGAGGCGGTCGAGCGCCTCAACACCGCCGCCGCGCGGATGCCGACCGTCCCCGTCCTGCACTGGGCCGACACCGCCGAACCCGCCGTACACCTGCGGCCCTCACCCGAGGGGACCGACCTCACGGCCGTACTCGCGCAGGCGGCGATCGCCTTTCTCACCGGAGCCGACCGGCAGCGGCTGCGGGCCTGCCATGCCCCGCGCTGTGTGCGCTACTTCCTGAAGGAGCATCCGCGGCAGGAGTGGTGCAAGCCGTCCTGCGGCAACCGGGCCCGGGTGGCACGGCATCACGAACGGCACAAGGCGTAAGGGGAGGTACCGCGGCGAACTGCTGCCGGGGCCGCTTCACCGGCTCACCGTCCTGTACGAACACCTCTTCAAGCGCCGAACCGGGTGCGCCGACTCGGGCTCGCACGGCACCCCGCAGGCGTACGCTGAGGTGCCTGTAGGTCACGGTGTGCGTTCGCTCCCCGCGCGGGTGCAACTCCGTGACGGGGGGTGCGCCATGATGCAGCACGGTGTCCGGAGCAGAAGGCCTCTCCTGGAGCGGGAGAGTGAACTCGCCACCGTCGACGAGGCGTTGGGTGAGCTCACCGGGCTGCGCCCGGACGGTGCCGAACCGCACGCACGCCGCCGCGGAGCCCTGCTCGCCGTCGCCGGCCGTCCGGGCATCGGCAAGACCACCCTGCTCGCCGAGGTCCGCCGCCGCGCCGCCGCCCGCGGCTGCACCGTACTGGCCGCCCGCGGCGGCGACCAGGAGCAGCGCGTCGCCTTCCATGTCGCCCGGCAGCTCCTCCAGCCGCAGTTCGCCGGCGCGGCCGAAGCCGAACTCCGTGCCCAACTGGGCAGTTGGTACGACATCGTCGGTCCCGCGCTCGGCCTGTGCGCCCCGACCGACGGAGCGCCGCCCGACCCGCAGGGCCTGCGCGACGGACTCGACTGGGTCCTCACCCACCTCGCCGTGCTGCGCGCCCCGATGGTGCTGGTCCTCGACGACGCCCACTGGGCCGACCCCGAGTCCCTGGGCTGGCTGTCCGCGTTCGCCCCCCGTGCCGAGGAACTCCCGATGCTGGTCGTGGTCGCCTACCGGCCCGACGAACTCCCCGCGCACACCGAGTCGTTCAGGGCCCTGCCCGGCCGGGCAGGCGGACGTCCGCTCGACCTGGAACCGCTCAGCGCCGTCGCCGTCGCCCGCCTCGTACGGGAGACGCTCGGCGCGCACGCCGACGACGCCTTCTGCCGGGAGTGCTGGGCCGTCACCGCGGGCAACCCCTTCGAGACGGTCGAACTGACCGCCAAGGTGCACGACCGCGGGGTCACCCCGACCGAGGACGCCGCCCATCTGCTCCGCGACCTCGCGGCCGCCGTCAAGGGCAGCGGACTGGTCGCCCGCCTCGAACGCCTGGGCGCCTCGACGGTGCGCTTCGCCTGGGCCTGCGCGGTCCTCGGCACCGAGATCCACCCCCACCTCGCCGCCGCCGTCGCGGGCCTCGGCCACGAGGAGGCCGCCGACGCCGCCGACGACCTGCGCGGCGCCCGCATCCTCACCGGCGTCGAATCCCTGGAGTTCGTGCATCCGCTCATCGCCACCGCCGTCTACCGGGCCATCCCGGCGGGCTTCCGTGTCGCCCTGCACGGCCAGGCCGCCTGGTGCGTCGTCGACGACGGCCGGGGACCCGCCGTCGCTGCCCGCCACCTCCTGGAGACCCACCCCGACGGCGACCCGTGGGTCGTGCAGCAACTGCGGGCCGCCGCCGCCGAGACCCTGCGCTCCGGCGCGCCCGACGCGGCCCGCAGCTACCTCGCCCGCGCCCTGCGCGAACCCCCGCCCTTCGAGGACCGCGCCGCCGTCCTGTACGAACTGGGCAGCGCCTCCCTGCTCACCGAACCGGCCACCACGGTCAACCACCTGCGCGCCGCCCTCGAAGAGCCCATCGCGGAACCCGGTCTTCGCCACCGCATCGTCTACCGGCTCTCCCAGGTCCTCGCCCACAGCGACCGCCTCGCCGAGGCCTCCGACACCCTCGCCCGCGAGATCGAGGTCACCGGCGACGCCCGCGTCAAGCTGCGCATGGTCGCCGAGCAGTTCATGTGGGACGCCTTCCGCGCCGACGAGCCCGACCACCCCTCCCGCTCCCGCCGCATGGCCAGGCTCGCCGACCGTCTCACCGGCCGCGACCTGACCGAGCGGTACGTCATCGGCCTGCGCACCTGGGACGCCGTCCTGCGCGGCGAACCCGCACCCGTCGCCCTCCGGCACGCCGAGCGGGCGCTCGCCGGCGGCCTCGGCTGGGCCGAGCCCGACCGCGGCTTCGAGGTGCCCGTCCTGGTCGCCCTCGCCTTCACCTACGCCGACCGGCCCGGCCGCACCGAGGAACTCTTCGCCGCCGGGATCGCCGACTTCGAGCGCCAGGGCTGGCGCGGCGCCCACCTCTCCTTCGCCTACACCCTCCTCGCCTACGTCCGGTTCCGCCGCGGACGCCTCGCCGAGGCCGAGGACTTCGTCCGCGCCGGGCTGCGGCTGGCCGAGCGTGTGGGTTCGGGCACCCCGGCCCACTGGTACGCCGTGGGCACCCTGATCGAGGTGCTGCTGGCCCGCGGCCGGGTCGAGGAGGCCGCGCAGACCGCCGAGGACTACTCCTTCGGCGCCCCTTACCCGGCCGCGGTGGTCTTCCCCGACGCCCAGACCGTGCGCGGCGAACTGCTGCTGGCCCGCGGCCTGGCCGAGGAGGCGGCAGCCGAGCTGGCCGCCGCCGGGCGCCGCCTGGAACCGCGCGGCATGCGCAACCCCGCCTGGTGCCCCTGGCGGCTGCACCTCGCCCGCGCCCAGAGCCACGACGACCCCGACCGGGCGGTCGTCACGGCCCTCGAAGCGGTGGCCAGGGCCCGGCAGTTCGGAGCCCCGTCCGCCGTGGGCCAGGCGCTGAGGCTCGCCGCCGAGGTCGCGCCGGGTTCGGCCCGGATGAAGCTGTTGGAGGAGTCGGTCACCCACCTCGAACGCTCCCCGGCCGCGTACGAACTCGCCTGCGCGCTGGTGGCCCTGGGCACCGAACTCCGCCGCACGGGCCGCGCCCGGGAGGCGGCGGAGACCCTCTACCGGGGCCTGGACACCGCCGTCCAGTGCGGCGCCGACGGCCTGATCGAGACCGCCCGCGACGAACTGACCGCGGCGGGCCTGCGCCCGCGCCGCCTGCACAGCACGGAGACGGACACCCTCACGGCCCGCGAACGCAGGGCGGCGGACCTGGCCGCCGAGGGCCGTACGGACGCGGAGATCGCGAAGGAGATGAGCGTGGACGAACCGGTGGCGGTCCGCCTGCTGTCGTCCGTCTTCCGGAAACTGGGAACGGACCGTACCGGTCTGCGAACGGTGAGTCGCTCCACCTGAGGCGTGCGGGGCGCTACCCGATCAACCCCCACTCACCTGCACCCGCACGACCACCTCACCGCCCATTACCATGGGCGCATGTCGTTCCTCCGCCGCCGCAGCGCAACCCCCGCCGGTCCAGACTTCGACGTCCTGGCCATGGACCCGGGCGACTGGCCCGGCAACCTCGGCGCGGGGCTCCTGCCCGCCCCCGACGGCACCTGCCAGGGCGTCTTCCTGCGCTACGACCTGTTCGGCGGCCGCGGCCCCGCGATGATCATCGGCAACCTCCCCGAGGGCTCCCCGGCGCGCGAGGTCCCCGAGGGGCAGGTCCCCTTCGAGGTGGCCCAGCTGCTGATCGCGCTGGAGAACGACGAGGAGGTGACCGTCACCGACACCGAGGACGTGCCGGTGATGCAGGGCGACAACCTCCTGATCGTGCGCCGCCTCAAGCTCTCCGAGAGCCGGATCTCCTGCGTCCAGTTCGACCGCAGCGACAACGTCCTGGTGACCATCGCCGCCTGGGACCGCCCGATCACGGACGACCTGTACGCCCTCCTGAAGCCCCTGCCCGCCGAGCTCTTCCAGCAGGGCTGACCCCCCGGCGGCACCGGGCCCCGGAAGGCCGTGTCCCCCGACGCACGGCCACCGCGCAGGCCCCGGAAGCCATCGACGCATGACCACCGCGCAGGCCCCGGAAGGCCATGTCCCCCGACGCATGGCCTTCCGGAGCCGCCCACGGGCACGGTCGGTCGTCCGGCCCACCACGGTCACACCCGGGATCCCCCGCTCCGCCCGCCGCGGCGAAGCCCCGGGGTGCCGTGCCGCCAGCTTTCGCCATCCCGGAGTTGTCCGGCAGCCCCCTTCCACCACTCCAGACAATTTCCTGATCTTCCGCCACGCCCGCGGAACTGCCTTGCCCCGCACCCGCGTCGGTCCCTAGCGTGCGGATCCGCAGCCGACCGCGCCGACGAACGATGCCGGGGGAGAGCCATGGGGCGACGCGAGCGACCGCTGGACCCGACCGAGGGGCCGGTCGCCCGATTCGCACACGAGCTGCGGACGTTACGGCAGCAGGCCGGCGGCCCCACCTACCGGGCCATGGCAGAGCGGGCCCACTACTCCACCGCGACCCTGGCCCAGGCAGCGGCCGGCGACCGGCTCCCCTCCCTCCAGGTCACCCTCGCCTATGCCGCGGCCTGCGGAGGCGACCTGGACGAGTGGCAGCGGCGGTGGCAGCAGGCGGCCGACGAGACGACGGAGGAGCGCCGGGCCGCCGACGATCCGGGCCAGGCCCCCTATCTGGGCCTCGCGCGCTTCGACACAGGTGACCGCGAACGCTTCTTCGGCCGCGACCGGCTGATCGCCCGACTCGTGGAGATGGTCACCGCCGGCCACCTCGTCGTCCTCGTCGGCCCCTCCGGCAGCGGCAAGTCCTCACTGCTGCGCGCCGGCCTGCTCCCGCGACTGCCCGGCCGGACCCGCATCCTCTCCCCGGGACCGCACCCCTCCCGGGCCCACGCCGACGCCCTGACGTCCGAGGCGTCCCTGATCGTGGTCGACCAGTTCGAGGAACTCTTCACCCTCTGCACGGACCCCGACGAACGGGCTCGCTTCCTGGACCTGCTCTTCGCCGCCGCACGGAGACCCACCCGCGTCGTGATCTCCGTACGCGCCGACTTCTACGGCCACCTCACCCGCGACCGCCGACTCGCCGCCGCCGCCCAGGAGGCGACCCTGCTGGTGACGCCCATGAGCCCGGACGAACTGCGCGAGACCGTCGTGCGGCCCGCGGCCCTCGGCGGCCTGGTCGTCGAACGCTCGCTGACCGCACGGCTGCTGGACGAGATCGCCGACGAGCCGGGCGGACTGCCCCTGCTCTCCCACGCCCTGCTGGAGACCTGGCTCCGACGCCGGGGAAGAACCCTGACCGAGGCGGCCTACGAGGCGGCCGGCGGCATCCACGGGGCCATCGCCCGCACCGCCGAGGAACTGCACGCGCGGCTCACCCCGCAGCAGGCCGACACCGCCCGCCGCATCCTGCTGCGTCTGGTCACCCCGGGCCAGGGCACCCCCGACACCCGGCGGCCCGCCGACCGCGCCGAACTCACCGGCGCCGACTGGCCCGACACCCCGCTGGTCCTCGAACAGCTCGCCCGGGCACGGCTGATCACCGTCGACGACCGGACGGTGGACCTGGCCCACGAGGCCGTGCTCAGCGCCTGGCCCCGGCTGCGCACCTGGATCGACGAGGACCGTGAACGGCTGCGCACCCAGCGCGCCCTCACCGAGGCCGCCCACACCTGGGCCGACCTGCACCGCGACCCGGAGGCCCTGTACCGCGGACTGCGACTGGCCGCAGCTCAGGAGCACTTCACCGCCGACTCCGCGGAACTCACTCCTCTGGAGCGGGAGTTCCTCGACTGCTCGGCCCGGGCGCGCCGACGGGCCCGGCACCGGCGGCACGGCCGGCTCGGCGCCCTGTCCCTGCTGGTGGTCCTCTGCCTCGTCGCCGGGCTCGTCGCCTGGCAGCAGAACCGGCTCGGTGAACAGCGCAGGGTGGAGGCCGAGGCCCGCCGTCTCGCCGGCGTCGCCGAGAGCCTCAGACTGTCCGACCCGGTCACCTCGATGCGGCTGAGCCTCGCCGCCTGGCGGGTGGCCGACCTGCCCGAGACCCGGTCCGGGCTGCTCTCGGCGGCGGTCCAGCACGAACAGGACGTGTTCACCGACCCGGACGGCGGCAAGCGGACCATGCGGCGGCTGAGCGCCGACGGACGCACCCTGATCAGCGTGGGCGTCGACCGCGTGACCCGGTGGGACGTCACCGCCCACCGGCGGCTGAGCCGCGGGCCGGGCCTCGGCCGGAGCTTCGAACTCGCCGGATTCCCCCGCGCGGACACCACCTGGCTCCCGGTCTTCGACGGCACCCGCGTCACCGTGCGCGACCTCGCCACCGGGCGCCAGGACCGCACCCCTCTCACGGACGCGGACGGCGGCGCGGAGATGAGCCCGAGCGGCCGCACCCTCGTCGTGTACGACCGGAAGGGGACGAGCCGGCGCGTCCAGCTCTGGGACCCCCTCCACCGGCGGAAACTGCTGGACGTCGAGGAGCCGGGGAGGGTGCGCGACATCGACGTGGGCGGCATCGCCTGGGCCCGGCTCACCGCGCTGATGGCCCAGCTGCGGCAGGAGCGCCGCACCGCCGTCCAGACCTATCTGGCCACCCCGGACGCGACGGTCGGCCCCGACGACCGCCACCTGGCCCTGTGCGTCCCGGGCGGGCGGCTCCGGCTGTGGGACGTCCCCGCACGGCGTGAGATCACCGCGCCCTGGCTGCCGAGGACCTCGGCCCAGCAGTGCCTCCAGGAACAGATCGTGTTCAGCCCCGACGGGCGCAGCCTCGGCATGGTCGGCGCCGACGGCTTCCGTGCCTGGCGGATCGACGGCGGCCGGAAGATCGCCGAGGTGGCGTACCCGGGCCTCAAGACGGCCCAGTTCAGCACCGACGGCACCTTCCTGGCCGCCTCGGACGGCCAGGAGATCCTCGTCTGGCGGCTGTCCGGCTCCGACTTCCCGGTGTTCCGCCACCGACTCGCCGGCGAGACCGTCAAGGACATCCGCCTCGACACCGCCCGCCGGACCCTGCGCTACCTCGGCGGCGCGGAGGGCGTGTGGGGCCCGGGAGTGCACACGGTCACTCTGGGGCGGGCCGCGACCGACGACTGGACCACCACCCCCACGGCGGCCGCGGTGTTCAGCCGCGACGGCGAACGGCTGGCCACCGCCCGCCCGGACCCGGACGGAAAGCACCTGCGGATCCGTCTCCTGGACGGCCGCACCGGACGGCTCGTGGCCGGCGTCGGCACCGTGCCGTGCCAGGACGCCCTCGACGACTGCACCGGCAACCTGGCCTTCGACTCCACCGGCACGACCCTCGCCTACGGCGGCACGTCGCCCGACCCGTCGGGGCCCGCGACGGGCCGGATATGGCTGTACGACGTCCCGGGCCGCCGGGTCACCACCGTCCTGACCACGCAGGACCTCGGCGGGGGCCCGCTGTCGGACTTCGTCTTCGGACGGGGCGACCGCTCCCTCCTGCTGTCCGACGCGGCAAGCCCCGGGACCGGTGCCACCCGGGTGTGGGACCTGCGGCAGCACCGGACCACGGCCGTCCTGGCCGACACCTCCGGGCGGGCGGTCGTGCACCCCGACGGCGACCTCGCCGTCACCACCGGCGGAGAGGCCTACCGCCTGCCCTCCGGCACCCGGCTGCCCGCCACCCGTTTCACCGGCGGCGGCACCGCCGTGGCCTTCAGCCCCGACGGCCGCTACCTGGCCGTCGGGGAGGGGTCCGGCCGGGTCGTGCTGTGGGACGGCCGGCTCCAACGCCGGCTCGGCGTCCTCGCCGACCCCGAGACGACCACCTACCAGTACGTCTCGGCCCTGGCGTTCTCGCCCGACGGCCGCACGCTCGCCGTCGCCGGCGACGAAGGCACGCTGCAGCTGTGGGACGTCGACTCCCGCCGCCGTGTCGGATCACCGCTGCCCACGCCGGGGGACACCGTGCGGGCCCTGGCGTTCGGGCCGGACGGGAGCACCCTGCGCGCGGCGGGACAGCACGCCCCGCCGCAGACGTACCGGACCGGGCCCACCGACGCCGCCGGAACCGTCTGCCACCGGGCCGGCGGCGGCCTCACCCCCGAGGAGTGGAGCCGCCACCTCCCGGACGTCCCCTACCGGCGCACCTGCCCCTACCGGCGCTGAACGGACGGCTTCACATCGACGTCCGCGGCCCGTACGAACGCCACCCGGTGGCCGTACTGGATCTCGTAGTACAGGTCCTCGCCGACCACGACCCGGTGCGAGTCCGTAGTGAAGGTGACCGCGTAGTAGTACTCGCCGGGCACCCGGTCACCGGCCACGTACGCCTGGCCCTTGAGCACCTTGTACGGCAGCGGCGAGACCGCCTGTGCGGGAACCCCCGCCGGATAGGCCGAGGCCTCGGGGTAGGCGCGGCCGTACACCGGGACGCTGTCGAGGCCCTCCTTCGGTGTCACCACGAGGCCCGCGGCGTTCACCGCGGTCGGGTTGCTCGCGGGGTTCCTGAACCAGGCCTTCTGGCCCAGGTACCAGATCGCCGTCCAGTCGCCCTCGCGCCCCGCGACCGCGTACTGCTGGCCGGTGGAGACCCGAGACGACAGGTCGTTGACGTCGATCGTCGGGGCCCTGCCGCCCAGGCCGATGTCCGTGATGAGCGCGGAGTTCTCGTCGGGTGCCGAGTACAGCCGTACCTCGCTGGAACCGTGGGCGGCGCAGGGCTCGCCCTTGGTGACGCAGCCCGTGTACCGCGGCTGGTTGGTGGCGTAGTCCGGCCGGATCGTCACCAGGCCGCCCTGCTTGGGCGCGGTCGCCCGGAACGGGTGGCCCAGCAGCTCGAAGTAGTGCCGCCAGTCCCAGTACGGGCCGGGGTCGGTGTGCATGCCCGCGACGGTCGAGGTGGTCGGCCCGGGCACGTTGTCGTGGCCGAGGATGTGCTGCCGGTCCAGCGGGATGCCGTACTTCGCGGAGAGGTACTTCACCAGCCGCGCCGAGGACCGGTACATGGCCTCCGTGTACCAGGCGTCCGGATTCGCCAGGAAGCCCTCGTGCTCCAGACCGATCGACTTGGCGTTGACGTACCAGTTGCCCGCGTGCCAGGCGACGTCCTTGGCCTTCACATGCTGGGCGATGTGACCGTCGGTCGAGCGCAGGGTGTAGTTCCAGGACACATAGGTCGGGTCCTGCACCAGGTTGAGGACACCTTCCCAGGCGCCCTCCGTGTCATGGATGACGATGTACTTGATGCTCTGCGAGGCCGGACGGTCGCCCAGGTCGTGGTTGCCGTAGTCGTTGTCCCCGAACTCCTCGTACGGCGCCGGGATCCACTCGCAGGACACGCTCTTCGGGCACTCGGTGTTCGCCGCGCTCAGCTTCCTGAGACCCGTCCGGGCCAGCTGCGCGGTGTCCGGGGCGTGCTCCGGGCGGGCCGCCAGGGCGACGCGCTGGCCGGCGTCCGTGGTGCGTTCCCCGCCGGTGCGCAGTACGTCGAAGACGTCGTTCGCGTACGCCGCCGCCGTCGCGCTGTCGTCCGCTCCGGAGAAGCGGGCCACCGCGCCGTACCAGTCCGCCGGGTCCTGGCTCAGCGGCTCGCCCAGGTCCTTCTGGGCGGCGGCCAGCAGCGCGGCACCGCCCGCGACGTTGGCCGCGGGGTCGGTGCGCAGGTCCCCCGCGCTCAGGCCGGTCAGCTCGGCGGCCTTCGGCAGGGTTTCCAGCCGGGCGGGGAGATCGGCCGGCTCCGGGACCTTCGTGTCGGGCAGGAGAGCCGCGCGGGCGCTGTCACCGCGCGCGTCCTCGGTGCCCTCGCTGTGGTGCGGGGCCGAGGCGAGTGCGGTGCGGGCGTCGGTCAGGTGCATCGGCCCGTAGCCACCGGTCACGCTCGGCGCACCGGCGTGCGTGTCCCAGCGGGACTGGAGATACGAGACACCCAGCAGGACGCTCTGCGGCACGTGGTACTCGGCGGCCGCCGCGGCGAAGGCCCGCTGGAGACCGGCCGAGGAATCCCCTGCCGACGACGGGGCCGCGCCCAGCAGGGGCAGCAGCAGGGCGGTACCGGCCAGCGTGCCGAGCACCCTCCGGGTGACTCTGTTGGGGTCGGTGGGAGATCCTCGCAATGCAGCCTCCAGGGACGATCGAGCGCGATGAGCCGAGCGGGGCCGGGCGTGCGTCAGTGCTACCGGCTTGTCGACGATCCGTCAATCATGCCCAGAGACAGGGGATTTCCCATGTCAATCCGGGTGCACGGGAGTTTCGTGGCGGGTGCCCCGCGGGCCTGCGGGGCGTCAGTGGCGTACACCATTGACCGGGCCCGCGCAGGGTCCGGACATACGACGGTCCGCGGCGCGCCGCTCCACCGGGCGCACCGCGGACCATCGTCCCCGTCAGCGAGTGCCGACCGCCGCGCGTACGGCCCGTCGGGCCAGCTGGCAGTCGTCGTGCAGCCGCCTCAGCAGCAGCCGCTGTTCCTCGCCGGACGGCGCAGCACCAGGGTGGGCCGCGCCCGGTGCCGCCGGGGTCGAGTCGTGCATCGAACGCTGCACGGCCGTCTCGTAGGTACGGATCTCACGCGTCAGGACCAGCATCAGGTTCACCAGGAAGGCGTCCCGGGATGCAGGACCCGCTGTCTGGGCGATCTGGCTGATCTGACGGCGCGCCACCGGGGCGTCGCCGAGGACCGACCACAGGGTCGCCAGGTCGTACCCCGGCAGATACCAGCCCGCGTGCTCCCAGTCCACCAGCACTGGACCGGCCGGTGAGAGCAGGATGTTCGAGAGCAGTGCGTCGCCGTGGCAGAACTGGCCCATGCCCTGCCGGCCCGCCGAGTGCGCGATGCCGTGCAGCAGCTTCTGGAGGTCTCCCATGTCCCGGTCGGTCAGCAGCCCCAGCTCGTGGTAGCGGGAGATACGGGCCGCGTAGTCGAGCGGGGCGTCGAAGGTCCCCGCGGGCGGGCGCCAGGCGTTGAGCCGGCACACCGCGCCGAGTGCCGCCCGGATGTCCGCCCGCGGCGGGGCCTCCGCCGGATGCCGGTGCAGCGCCGCCACCCGGCCGGGCATCCGCTCGATGACCAGGGTGCAGTTGTCCGGGTCCGCCGCGATCAGCCGCGGCACGCGCACCGGAGGCCGGTGCCGGACGAACGAGCGGTAGGCGGCTATTTCGTGCCGGATCCGCTCGGCCCATACCGGGGAGTGGTCGAGTAAACACTTGGCGACGGCCGTGCTGCGTCCCGTCGTACCGACCAGGAGCACGGAGCGTCCGCTGCGGCGCAGCACCTGCACCGGGGCGAACTCCGGGCAGATCCGGTGCACCGACGCGATCGCCGTGCGCAGCTGGGCGCCCTGGGGGCCGGACAAGTCGAGTCTCCCGCTGAGCGGTTGGGTGCCGAGCCCCGGAACGCGCCGTGCCCTGCCCGCACCCGGTACGGGGGCCGTCGGCCGCGCGGGGTCGAGGTAGGGGCCACCGCCCGGGCGGAGATGCGGCGACCGGGGCGGGGCGGACACGGAGGACGATGCTGCGTACATGGGCGAGACAGATCCCTTCGTGTGCCTGCTGTGCCTGGAGAAGCAGTGCGCCGCCCGACCCGGATCACCGGGTGCACCCTGGGGAATGTCCCTGTGCGGTCCGGGTCGGGGTGGCGCGTTCCTACCTCACCGCATATGCCGCGTGGCACACCATCTGGCGAACCCTGGCGAACCCTGGCGAATAGTCCCGGAGCAACTGACGCGGGGCTACTGTCAACTCAGCCGAGAACCTGGGGGCTTGACGTGAGCGGACAACCCAACACCCGACTCTCGGACCTGTTCGGCCTGGCCGGCTGGTCCAAGGGTGAACTCGCGAGGCTGGTCAACCGGCAGGCGGCGGCCATGGGCCATCCCCAGCTCTCGACCGACACCTCCCGGGTGCGGCGGTGGATCGACATGGGAGAGATCCCGCGCGATCCGGTGCCGCGGGTGCTGGCGGCTCTGTTCACCGAGCGTCTCGGCCGTGTCGTGACCATCGAGGACCTCGGTCTGGTCAGGCACGGGCGTACGGGGAAACGGCAGGGCGACGGGAGCGCGGAACATCCCGACGGCATGCCGTGGGCGCCCGACCGAACCGCCGCGGTCCTCACCGAATTCACGGGAATGGACCTCATGCTCAACCGACGCGGCTTGGTGGGCGCGGGTGCCGCGCTCGCCGCGGGATCCGCACTCACCAGTGCCATGCACGACTGGCTGCACACCGATCCGGCCCTCACCGCCGATGCCCCCCAGTTCGACGACCCCCTGCACGCCGACCCCGCTGGGTTCGACCGATACGAGGCCGCCCCCATCGGGTCGCAGGAGATCGAGGAGCTGGAGCGCTCGGTCGAGGTGTTCCGGGCCTGGGACGCGGCCCGCGGCGGCGGGCTGCAGCGCAAGGCCGTCGTGGGCCAGCTCAACGAGGTGGGCGGCATGCTCGCCTACCGCCACCCCGACCACCTCCAGCGGCGCCTGTGGGGAGTCGCCGCCAACCTGGCCGTCCTCGCGGGCTGGATGTCCCACGACGTCGGCCTCGAACCCACCGCCCAGAAGTACTTCGTGATCGCCGCCCATGCCGCGCGCGAGGGCGGTGACCGGCCCCGGGCCGGCGAGGCGCTCTCCCGGGCGGCCCGCCAGATGGTGCACCTGGGCCGGCCCGACGACGCGCTCGACCTGATGAAGCTCGCCCAGTCCGGCTCCGGTGAGGAGGTGCTGCCCCGCACCCGGGCGATGCTCTACACCATCGAGGCCTGGGCCCAGGCGTCCATGGGCAAGGGCCAGGCGATGCGCCGCACCCTCGGACAGGCGGAGGACCTCTTCGTCTCCGACAAGAGCGACGTGCCGTCACCGAGCTGGATGCAGACCTTCAAGGAGGAGGACCTGTACGGCATGCAGGCCCTGGCCTACCGCACGCTGGCCGAGCACGAGCCCGGTGCGGCCGCGCACGCCCAGCACTACGCGGAGAAGGCCCTCGCCCTGCGGGTCGACGGACGGCAGCGGTCGAAGATCTTCGACTTCCTGTCGATGGCCTCGGCCTGCTTCATCGCCGACGACCCCGAACAGGCGGACCGCTACGCGCGGTTGGCGCTGGTGTCGATGGGTTCCAACTCCTCCCACCGCACCTGGGACCGGCTGCGCCAGATGTACCGGCTCACCGCCGAGTACTCCAGTTACCCGAAGATCAACGAACTGCGCGAGGAGATCAGGCAGGCGCTGCCGAAGCCCAAGGGAAGGGGTGGCAACAGCGCACGTGCGTGAGGTTGTTATGAAGTCACCTTGGCGATGAGCACGCAGGCGTCGTCCTCGCGCTCTCTCGCGCCGAACTCCTCCATGACCATCCGCACACAGTCCTGAGCGGTGCGCGCCCCGCCGAACCGGGGGGCGAGGTCGAGGAGACGGTTCACGGCGGTCGTGTGGTCCGGTCCGGGCACCAGTCCGTCCGTGTGCAGCAGGAGCAGGTCGCCCGGTTCGAGGGTCACCTCGGCCTGTGCGTAGACGGCTCCGGAGGTCGCGCCGAGGAGCACCCCGTCGGGGGCGTCGAGCCTGCGCCCCGTCCCGCGGCGGAACAGCAGCGGGGCGGGGTGCCCGGCCTGCGCCCAGACCAGGGTGCGGGTGCCGGGGCGGTAGCGGCAGCACACCGCGCTGCCGAGGGCCGGCTGGACGGTGGCGTCGAGCAACTGGTTGAGCAGGGACATCAGCGGGCCGGGCTGGGTGCCGGCCATCGCCATGCCGCGCACGGCGCCGAGCAGGGTGGCCATGCCGGAGGTCACGGAGACGCCATGGCCGGTGAGGTCGCCGACGCTGAGCAGGGTCTCGCCGTCGGCCAGTTCGAGGGCGTCGTACCAGTCGCCGCCGATCAGGGCGCTCGACGAGGACGGCAGATAGTGGCCGGCCAGGTCCAGGGTCCCGGTGCCCCGGTGCGGGAGCCGCAGGGAGCCGCGCCACGGCGGCAGCACGGCCTCCTGCAGCTCGACCGCGAGCCGGTGTTCGCTCTGCGCGCGCTGCCGGTGGCGTTGTAACGACTCACGGGTCTCGCTCACCGCCCGTTCACTGCGGCGCAGTTCGCTGACGTCCCGCAGCACGGCCCACATCGCGGCGGTGCTGCCGTCGGCGGCGAGCACGGGCTCGCCCATCATGTGGACGGTGCGCACCTCGCCGTCCGGGCGCACGACACGGAACTCGCCGTCTATGCGCTGGGCGTCGACCAGGCAGTCGGTGACCATGACGGTCAGCTTCGGCCGGTCCTCGTCGAGCACCAGGGAAGGGAGCTCGTCGAGGGTGAGCGGGGGAGCGGCGGGGTCGCGGCCCAGGATCTCGTACAGCTCACCGGACCAACTGGCCTCGTCGGTCAGCAGGTTCCACTCCGCGCTGCCGACCCGGCTGAGCAATGAGCCGCGCCGGGGAGCGGGCGGCGCGGTGCGTCCCGCGGACTCCGTCCCGGCCGGCGACGGCACGGGCGGCGGGCCGTCCCGCAGCTGTGCCAAGTGCGCGTCGAGGTCGCTGAGTTGGTGCAGGGCGAGGTCGTACAGCGCGCGCTGCCAGCGCTCCTGGGGGTCGGAGTCGTCGCTCGGCGCGTCCCGTCGTACGGCGTCCACGTCACCCTTGAGCCGCCGCGCCTGCGAGATGAGCGCGTCGACCGGGCCGCGTCCTGGCGGCTGGGCGGCGGGGCGGTCCGCGGAGAGGTGGGACGACATGACGCACTCCGATGCGGGGACGGTTCGGCCAAGGCGGGACGGAGGGACCGTTACGACTGTTGCACAGGCCGCGACGCGCTGTAAGGGATTCGGCAACACACGATTCGGCGGTGCTTCTGGCATATGCCACAGTCTTCGCGGAGCGGCCGTGCCGGGTGTGTCGTCTACGTCTTTCGGTGCATCAAGTCGTAGGTGGCGTACGTGACTTGATGGTCCGGTGGGGTGTCGGCCAAGTGTTCATTTATGTGTTCGACGACCCTGTGTTCTAAGGAGTCTGGCATACGCGCGCCGAGCCTGACTTCAGTCGTGTGACACAGGTCACATGAATTAGTCCAGGCTCAGGTGTAATGCAAAATGGGTCTGCGAGCTCCTAAGAACATGGACACGACCTTCGAGCAGCCCGCCAGCGCCCGGCTGATCACCGCGGAGAACGAGCACCTGTCCGTCCCCGCGACCCTGCGCTACGGCTCCGCCGATCCGCTGGCGGTGTGCGTGGACTTCCCGCCCGAGGTCTGCCTGGACGGGCGGGGGGCCACCTGGACCTTCGCCCGTTCCCTGCTGGAGGAGGGGTTGCGCGGGCCGTCCGGCGGCGGGGACGTGCACATCTGGCCGTGCGGCCGGGACACCACGGTCGTGGAGTTCCACTCGCCGTACGGCCTGGCGCTCCTCCAGTTCCCGACGGCCGTCCTGCGGGATTTCCTGCTGCGGACCTACGCGGTGGTCGGCGCCGGGCTCGAAGACCTCGACGCGGCCGTCGAGCAGGGGCTCAGCGCCCTCTTCGGGAACGTCTGACCGGTGCACGCCGTCCCGTGGGCGCCGTCCCCGATCAGTACCGCAGCACCCCGGCGATCCCGTCGGCGCCGCCCAGCGTGCCGTCCGGCACGAAGCGGACGTCGGCGCCGGTCTCCAGGCACTGCTCGACGATCTCGTCCACGATGTCCTCGCGGGCGTCGAGGTCGCCGCTCTCGGCTGGGACCAGGTGGTCGCCGTCCTGGTCGCGGACCGTCACCCGGTAGTTCTCCTCGACGGCCAGCAGCCCCACCCGGCCCTGCCGCGCGTTCTGCCAGATCTCGTCGACACCGGCCGCGAACGCCCGCCGCCCGCGCGCCGACTCGAGCTCGCGGGTCACCGCGTCGGCACTCCTGCGTGCCTCCGCGGCCACCAGCGGTCCGACCGCCTGCCACACCGCGTCCGGGGTGCCGTGCGCGAGACCGCCGTGCCGGACGTGCACCGCGTCCTTGGTGACGCTGCCGACGTCGTCCAGCGCGGACAGCGCCGTGGTCTCGCCGGTGACGTACAGCGGGCGCGGGTCCGCGCGCAGCAGTTGCGCCGTCGCGGCGTCCACGTCCCGGAGGAAGTGCCGGGTGTCCTCGTCCCGGAAGGTGCTCGGCATGTCGCCGATCCGTTCCAGGCGTTCGGCGTCGAAGTTCTCCCGGGTCCTGGTCAGCGGGAAGCCGCCGGCGCGGTGCTCGGTGACCCGGTCCACGCCGCCGTTCCACAGGGTGGCGCGGTCGGCGGAGACCGACAGCACCCAGAACGGCCGCTCGGAGGCCTGTGCGGAGACGAGGTTGCGGGTCAGGAAGGTGTCCGAGAGCACCACGCGCTCGGGCACGGCACGGGCCAGGGACCACACCTGGTGCTCGCCCGGCGCGGCGAAGATCACCAGTCCGTCCTCGGTGTGCGCCAGATCGATCTCGGTGAGGGCCTGGTCGAGCTGACGGGCGACGTCGATGCGCCGCTCCCGGGGGACCGCCGGGTCGGCCTCCAGCTGCTTCTTGGCCTCGGCCACCACATTGCGCAGCCGGACCGGGTCCTGGGCGTTGTCCGGTTCACGGCGGTGGGTCGGCGTCAGCACGGACACCGCCGGATAGGCGCGCGGACGGCGCAGTTCGGAGAGGGTCGCGGGGCTGAGTGCGTGCTCCATAACAGCACCATAGAACCGATCGGCAGATCAGGCATTTGGGGCAACTTGATCGGTCATGCAGGGCATTTCATTGTTAACGTGATGATCCCATGTCAAAGAACGACACTGAGACGCAGGACCCCGCCACCACCGCGAAGCTGAGCCTCCCGACGCTGACCACCATGGTCGTCGGCTCCATGGTCGGCGCCGGGGTCTTCTCGCTGCCCCGCCGGTTCGCCCAGGAGACCGGTGTGGCCGGGGCGCTCATCGCGTGGGCGGTCGCCGGCACCGGAATGCTGATGCTGGCCTTCGTCTTCCAGAACCTCGCCGTCCGCCGCCCCGACCTCGATGCCGGCGTGTACGCCTACGCCAAGGCGGGCTTCGGCGAATACCTCGGCTTCTTCTCGGCGTTCGGCTACTGGGCGAGCGCCTGCGTCGGCAACGTGACGTACTGGGTGCTGATCATGTCGACGATCGGCACCCTCGCGCCCGCCCTCGGCGAGGGCGACACCGTGCTCGCGGTGGTGCTCTCCTCGGCCGGTTTGTGGCTGTTCTTCGCGCTCATCGGCAGAGGTGTGAAGGAGGCGGCGGCCATCAACCGGATCGTCACGGTCGCGAAGGTCGTGCCGATCCTGGTCTTCGTGCTCCTCGCGCTCTTCTACCTCAAGCCGTCCGTCTTCGCCGACAACTTCGCCGGCGCCGACTACGCGGGCTCGCTGTTCCAGCAGGTCAAAGGCACCATGCTGGCAACGGTCTTCGTGTTCCTGGGAGTCGAGGGTGCCAGCGTCTACTCCCGGCACGCCCGCCGCCGCGAGGACGTCGGAAGGGCCACCGTCCTCGGTTTCCTGAGTGTCTTCGCGATCTTCGCCTCGGTGACCATCGTGTCGTACGGCCTCATGCCGATGAGTGAGATCGCCGAGCTGCGCCAGCCCTCCATGGCCGGCGTCCTGGAGTCCGCGGTCGGCACCTGGGGCAAGGTCTTCGTGAGCGTCGGCCTGATCGTCTCCGTGCTCGGCGCCTATCTCGCCTGGACGCTGATGGCCGCCGAAGTGCTGTTCGTGGCGGCCAAGGACGACGACATGCCGCGGTTCCTGAAACGCTCGACGCCGGCCGACGTCCCGGTGCCCGCGCTGGTGCTGACCACCCTGCTCAGCCAGCTCTTCCTCGTCGTCACCCTGTTCTCGGACGACGCCTTCAACTTCGCCCTGGATCTCACCAGCGCGCTGACCCTGATCCCCTTCCTGCTGGCGGCCGCCTTCGCGGTGCGGATCGGGGTGCGGGGCGAACTGGTGGTCGCCGTCCTCGCCACCCTCTACACCGCGTTCCTCATCTACGCCGCCGGCCTCAAGTTCGTCCTCGTCTCCTTCATCGTCTACGCCCCCGCCACCGCGCTGTTCGTGATGGCCCGCAAGGAGCAGGGCAGGCGCCTGTTCTCGGTGCGCGAGCTCGTCATCCTCGCGGTCTCCGTCGCCGGCGCCGTCCTCGGCGTCGTCGCCCTGTGGCTGGGCTGGATCAGCCTCTGACCCTCGCACGTCCCCGGAAAGGTGCACCTCGTGACCAGTACCGCATACGGCGTCCACTCCGAGGTCGGCAGGCTGCGCAAGGTGCTGGTCTGCGCGCCGGGGCTCGCCCACCGCAGACTCACCCCCACCAACTCCGACGACCTGCTCTTCGACGACGTCATGTGGGTGGAGAACGCCCAGCGCGACCACGCCGACTTCGTCAACAAGCTGCGGGAACGGGACGTGGACGTCGTCGAGCTGCACGATCTGCTCGCGCAGACGATGGCGGTCCCGGGGGCCAGGGACTGGCTCCTGGACCGCAAGATCGTGGCCAACGAGGTCGGCATCGGCCTCATCGACCCCACCCGCGCCTATCTGGAGACCCTCGAACCCGACCGGCTGGCCCGCTACCTGATCGGCGGTCTGGCCACCACCGACCTGCCCGAGGAGTACCGCTCCGGCCACATCGCCCTGGCCCGCGAGTCCACCGGCGTGCGCGAGTACCTGATGCCGCCGCTGCCCAACACCCTCTACACCCGGGACACCACCTGCTGGCTCTACGGCGGCCTCACCCTCAACCCGCTGTACTGGCCGGCCCGGCACGACGAGACGCTGCTGATGAAGGCCGTCTACACCTTCCACCCCGACTACGCGGGCGCCACCGTGTGGTGGGGCGATCCCGAACGGGACTGGGGACAGGCCACGTTCGAGGGCGGGGACATCATGCCGGTGGGCAACGGCGTCGTCCTGATGGGCATGAGTGAACGCACCTCCCGGCAGGCGATCACCCAGGTGGCCGCCGCCCTGTTCGAGAACGGTGCCGCCGAGCACGTCGTCGTCGCGGGGATGCCCAGGCTGCGCTCGGCGATGCACCTGGACACCGTCTTCACCTTCGCCGACCGCGACCTCGTGACGCTGTACCCGGCCATCATGGAGGCCGTCCACACCTTCTCGCTCAGGCCCTCCGACCGGGCACCCGGCATCGAGATCGTCGACGAGGGCTCGGCGGCCTTCGTGGACGTCGTCGCCAAGGCCCTCGGGCTGCCGGAGCTGCGGGTGGTCGAGACCGGCGGGGACGTCTACGCCTCCGAACGCCAGCAGTGGGACAGCGGCAACAACGCCGTCGCCCTGGAGCCCGGTGTGGTCTTCACCTACGACCGCAACACCCAGACCAACACCCTGCTGCGCAAGGCCGGCATCGAGGTCGTCACCATCGTCGGCGCCGAACTGGGCCGGGGCCGGGGCGGCGGGCACTGCATGACCTGCCCGATCGTGCGGGACCCCGTGGAGTTCTGACGGCTCACTCCGTGCGCTGTTCGAGTACGGCGATCGAGCCCTGGGCGACCGCGCACAGGGTCTCGACGCCGTCGGCGTCCACGGTGGCGAGGTCGCAGCGGCACACCACCCGGGTGCGGCCGGCCCGTACCACCCGGGCGCGGGCCCGCAGCAGTTCCCCGCGGGCCGGCCGCAGGAAGTCGATGGAGAAACCGGCGGTGGTCACCGCCGGGCCGGCCGTCGAACCCGCCGCGAAGGTCAGCGCGTTGTCCGCCGCGTAGCCGAGCACCCCGCCGTGCACGCTGCCGTGCTGCTGGAGCAGGTCACCGCGGATGTCGAACTCGAGTGTCGCCCCGCCCTCCCCGAAGTCGGTCAACCGGGCGCCGACCAGGGTGCTGAAGGGCTGGGCCGCGAGCACCTCGCGGGCGAGCTCCAGGTCCAGGGTCCGAGTCATCTCCCCACCTCACTTCATTAGTGAAGTGAGACTGGCGCCCACCCCTCCCGTCTGTCAACATCGGCCCATGCCCGAGCCCGGCGACCCGCGCCTCTACTTCCTGCTCCAGCGCGCCGCCCACCGGCTGCGCACCACCGCCGACCGGCGCTGCCTGGCCGCCGCGGGGGTCACCACGGCCCAGCTCGGCGCGCTGTTCGCCGTCCACGACGAGCCGGGGATCACCCAGCAGCGGCTCGCCCGTACGCTCGGGCTGCGCGAGTCGGCGGTGACCGGGCTGGTCGGACGGCTCACCGCCGCGGGCCTCGTCGCCAGGAGCACGCACCCGCGTGAACACCGGGCCGTCGTCCTGGAGTTGACCGCCTCAGGAGCCGACGCCCTGCGGGCCGCCCAGCCGGAGATCGACCGCTTCAACGCCGAACTGCGCGAGGTGCTGGGCGACGACGGCTTCACCGGCACGGCGACGGCCCTGCACCGGCTCGCCCACTGGGAGTCCTAGAGCTGGAGCGCGGCTCAGTCGTCGTCTTCGGCCCCGCAGGAGCTGCCGTCCGGCGGCAGATTGCCGTACAGCAGGAAGTCGTCGACCTTGCGGTGCACGCACTTGGAGGAGCCGTAACCGGTGTGGCCCTCGCCCTTGTTGTCGAGGACCACGGCCGAGTCGCCGAGCCGCTCGGCGGTCTCCACGGTCCAGCGGTACGGCGTCGCCGGGTCACCGCGGGTGCCGACGAGCAGGATCTTCGGGGTGCGGACGTCGCGCACCTGCTCGCGGATGAAGTCGGTGCCCTTCGGACGGCCGTAGCACATGAGGTACTCGGTGAGCCGGTAGCGGCCGAAGACCGGGGACGCCTGTTCGTAGGCGGCGCGCAGCCGGGTCAGGTCCCTGGCGATTCGGTCGGCGCCGGGGCGGTCGGGATCGTCCGCGCAGTTGACCGCCATCAGCGCCGCCGGAAGATTGTCGAGCGGCACGTCCTCCACGTCGGACAGGGGGGTGTCCGTCGGGTCGTCGGTGGGTGGCCGCGCGCGGGTGAGGAAGCCGGAGCCGCCGCCCGCGAAGGTCAGGACGCCCGTCGTGTCGCCGTCCTCCACGAGCTCGGCCAGCGCCCGTTCCAGCGAGGGCCACATGTCCTCGCTGTACAGGGCCTGGCTGATCGCGCCCACGAGGTCCTGTCCGGTGAAGGCGGGGCCGAAATCCGTCGGCACCGGGTCCTCGTCCAGCGACGCCACGAGCCGCAGGACCTGCTCCCGGGCGCTGCGCGCGTCGGTGCCCAAGGGGCAGGCGATGTCCTTCACGCACCAGTCGACGAAGTCCTCCAGCGCCGTCTGCTGCCCGGCCGCGCCCGCCACGCCCTGCTCGGACAGCGGCTCGGTGAGGGTGTCCACCCCGTCCAGCACCAGCCGGCCCACCTTCTTCGGGAACCGGGCCGCGTACACCGCTCCGAGCCGGCTTCCGTAGGAGAACCCGAGGTAGTTGAGCTTCCTGTCGCCGAGCGCCTGGCGTATGACGTCCAGGTCGTGGGCGACGTTCACCGTGCCGATGTGCCGGAGCACGGGCCCGGAGTGCTTGGCGCACTGGGCGGCCGCGTCCCGCAACCTGCCGAGCACGGCCCGGGGGTTCTGGGCAATGGCCGTCTCGTCGTCGGTGGCCGCCAGTGCCTCGTCGGTGCCGGCGCCGCAGCTGACCGGGGAGGACCGGCCCACGCCGCGCGGGTCGAACGACACCACGTCGTACTCGTCCGTGAGCCCCATGAAGTCGTCCCCGCCGGCGGCGAGCGAGGGCACGCCCGCTCCGCCCGGCCCGCCGAAGTTGATCAGCACCGAACCGCGCTTGTGCCGGGCCGTGGACCGGTAGCGGGCGAGTGCCAGGTCGAGGGTGCCCGCATGCGGCTTCGCGTAGTCGAGGGGAACGGTGACC
This sequence comes from Streptomyces sp. SAI-135, assembly GCF_029893805.1. Lineage (NCBI taxonomy): Bacteria > Bacillati > Actinomycetota > Actinomycetes > Kitasatosporales > Streptomycetaceae > Streptomyces > Streptomyces sp. SAI-135. The sequence goes on along the minus strand of NZ_JARXYP010000002.1, from coordinate 1,069,738 downwards.
TTTCCGCATTGCAGGTCCTTCGGCGTCTCCATGCCCACGCACTTCGACCACCGGATTTTCTGGCCGTAGAACCGCGACAGATCAGGTCCGGAGCCGTCCGCGGCCACGGCCGGCAGTCCGGCGCCCAGCAGCGCCAGTCCGAGGGCTCCGGACACGGCGCATCGTCGCCTCGTCACCTTGGCGAACATCCATGCCTCCAAGGACGCCCATCGGCGCCCTCGATCACGATAGGCGTCCCTTCCACGGCCCGCCTCCGGACGAGCGTGATCGCACAACGTGCCTTACCCTGCGCGGAGGGTGACGGTCTCCGGCTCATCCCGGCCCGTCCGCCGTCACCCCCGTGAGGAGCACCATCCCGGAGTCCCCGTAGTCCGGCAGGGTCGGGTCGGTGTCGACACGGGTGACGGACAATTCGCGGGTGAGCGGGGCGAACACCTCCGTGACGGTCTGCGGGGACACGGGGCAGCCCGGCCAGCGCGAGGTCGGCCCGATGCGGTAGGTCGGCATGTTCTCCATGAACGCGGCCACCAGATGACCGCCCGGCACCACACAGCGGGCGAACGCCCGGCAGAAGTCGGCGAACTCGGCGCGGTCCTCCGTGGCCCCCTCGGCGACGAAGTGCATGGACGCCAGGCCGTAGCCGCCCGGCTCCAGGTCCCGCACGTCCGCGTGGACGACGTGCACATGGGCCAGGGACCCCGCGAGGGTCCTCGGCAGGTCGGGGTTGAGGTGTCGGCACAGCGCGTGGAACGGCAGCCAGCTCGCGTCCGGCCCGCACACGATCTGCCGGTGCAGATAGGCCACGTTGCCCGCGCCGGCCTCGACGGCGTCCACATGACGGCTCGCCGCGGACGCCAGGATCAGCGGATAGAGGTTGGGCCCGGCTCCGAACTCCACCGAGCGGGCCACCGCGCCGGGAGCCAGGCGCCGGTAGAACGCGGAGTGGTGGGCGATCACTTCGGCGTCCGCGGGGTGCAACTCCCGGTAGTTCTCGGCGAGATAGTCGGCGACCGGCCAACGGTCCCAGTCCACGTCGTCGTTGTGCGTCATCACCACCGTGACCACCTCCTCAGTTCCGCGGCCGCAGCCGGAAGCGTCCTGCCAGCGCGGTCATCGTCGCGTTGAGCCGCTCGATGTCCTCGTCGGAGTGGAGCGCCGTGATCTGGGCCCGGAAACCGACCCGGTCACGGGCCACCAGCGGATGGGCGGCGAGCGTCACGTAGATGCCCTCGTCCCACAGGAACGCGGCGACCGCGTCGAGGTCGGCCGGGTCGGCCAGCGGGATCTCCACGATCGGCAGCCGGTCGTCGTTGAGGGTGCTCACGCCGAGGTCCGCGAGATGGTCGAGCACCCGCGTGGTCTTGCGGTACAGGCCGGCCCGCAGCGCGTCCCCCCGGCGGTCGTTGACCTCGAGGCCGGCCAGCGCGGTGGCCAGCGACGCCGTGGGCGAGGGACCGGAGTACAGATAGGGGGACGCGGCCGTCTTGAGACGGTCCTTCAGGTCGGTGGGCAGCGCGAGGAACGCGAGCAGCGACGAGTACGCCTTGGAGAAACCGCCGGTCAGCACGATCCCGTCGTACGACTCACCGCAGTGCCGCACCACGCCGTTGCCGCGCAGGCCGTACGGACAGGGTTCGCCCGGCGCGCGTTCCCCGATCACCCCGAAGCCGTGCGCGTCGTCGACGTACAGCGTCGCGCCCCGGTCCCGGCACAGGGCGGCCAGCACGGGCAGGTCGGGAAGGTTGCCGGACATGCTGTTCACGCCGTCCATGCACACCAGGCGGGTGGTGCGCGCGGGCACCGAGGAGAGCAGCGCGTCCAGTTCCTCGGGCCGTTCGGCGTGGAAGCGGTGCAGGGTGGCGCCCTGGCCGCGGGCGACCACGCAGCCGTCGTACACCGTGCGGTGCGCGCTCGCCTCGACGAAGACGTGACCGCCGTCGGCGAGGACCGGGATCACCGAGGCGTGGATGAGGGTCAGCGTGGGCAGCAGCAGGGTGTCGGGGGCGCCCAGCAGCGCGGCGAGGCGTTCCTCCAGCGCGGGATACAGCCGCGGACTGCCCAGCAGCCGTGACCAGCTCGGGTGGGTGCCCCACCGGCGTACCGCGGGACCGATGCGGGCGGCGATCTCCGGGTCCCAGTCGAAACCGAGGTAGTTGCAGGAGGCGAAGTCGGTGAGCCAGCGGCCGCCGCTGCGGATACGGCGGCCGCGCACCTCGTCGATGACCGCGTCGCTCATCGGACTGGTGCGCCGCAGACGGTCGAGGTCCGCCGAGCGGCGCTCGGCGACGGCCGAGGGCGCGGACCGGCGGGCCGGGCGCCCGTTCGTCCCGCCGGAACCCGGGGTGAAGCGTCCGCCGTCCTGCCGCAGCACCCGCTCGCTCTGCTCGACCGTCATGGGCCGCGCGAACAGGAACCCCTGCCCGAACCGGCACCCCATCGCGGCCAGCATGTCCCGCTGCGCCGGATCCTCGATGCCCTCGGCGATCACCTGCAAGCCCAGCGTGTCGGCGATGCGGACGATGCCCTCGACGAGGGCGACCTGCCGGGCGTCGTGCGTGATGTCGTCGATGAACGACTTGTCGATCTTCAGTACGTCGATGGGGAAGTCCCGCAGGTAGCGCAGCGAGGAGAACCCCGTGCCGAAGTCGTCGACCGCGATGTGCACCCCCAGCTCCTTGAGGGCCTGGAGCACCGCCTGGATCTGGGCGTCCCGGCGCAGCAGCACCGTCTCCGTCAGCTCCAGCTGGAGCGAACCGGGCGCGAGCCCGGGGGTGCGCAATGCCTTGCCGACCTGGTCCACGAAACCGGCGTCGCGGAACTGGCGCGCGGACACGTTCACACTGACGTACGGCGGAGTCACCGGCCCCGGCAGCCGTTGCAGGCCCGTGATGTCGCCGACGGCGTTCTCCAGCACCCACGAGCCCAGCGGCGCGATGTGCCCGGTCTCCTCGGCGAGGGAGATGAACTGCTCCGGGGAGACGGGCCGGTGCGGAGCCCGCGGCCAGCGCACGAGTGCCTCGAAGCCGACCACCTCGCCCGCTTCGATGTCCACGACGGGCTGGTAGCGCAGGGCGAACTCCTGCGCGGCGACCGCCCGGGCCAGCCGGCTCTGCAGATCGTGCCGCTCGACCATGCGGGCGTGCAGCATCGGCCTGAAGCGCCGCCACTGCCGTTTGCCCGCCGCCTTGGCCGCGTACAACGCGAGATCGGCGTGACCGAGCAGTTCCTCGGCGTCGGTGCTGTCGCGGGCCGTGGCCACGCCCACGCTCGCCGAGACGGTGACCGACTCGTCACCGAGCACGAAGGGCCGGGTGAGGGTCTGCACCACCTGCGCCGCCAGCAGCTCGGCGTCGAGCGGCTCCCGGGCGTCCTCCATCAGTACGGCGAACTCGTCGCCGCCGAGCCGGGCCGCGGTGTCGGTGCGGCGGAGGGTCCGGGTCAGCCGGTTGCCGACGGCGATCAGCAGGTGATCGCCCGCCGAGTGCCCCATGGTGTCGTTGACCTGCTTGAAGTCGTCCAGGTCGATGAAGAGCAGACAGGTCAGGGATGATTCGCGGCGGCCGCGCAGCAGGGCGCGCTCGATGCGCTCCTGGAGCAGCGTCCGGTTGGGCAGGCCGGTCAGCGAGTCGTGGAAGGCGCGCTGGGTCAGCTCGTGCTCCAGCCTGCGCTGCTCGGTCACGTCGCGCAGGGTGACCACCAGACCGGCCACGGTCCGCTCGTCCCGGAAGTCGCTGCACCGCACCTCCACCTCCACCCGCCCGGACCGGTGCCGCACCCACCAGTGGTCGTGGGTGACGCGCGGCCCGTGTTCGCGGACGGCGGCGAGTTCACGGGACGCCCGCTGCCGGTCGCGGGGATCGACCAGGTCCGGCAGCGAGGTGCCGAGGAGGTCCGCGGTGCCGAAGACGGCGGCGGCGGAGGGACTGGCGTACCGGACGGTGTCGTCGTCCTCGACGATCAGGATCACGTCCGAGGTGTTGCGCACCAGGGTGCGGAAGTAGGCCTCGCTCTCCCGGCGGACGACCTCCTGGCGCAGCAGCACCCGTTCCATGGCGAGCCCGGCGTGGGAGGCGAGGATCTCCAGTGAGCCTCGCGTCTCGGTGAGCGGTCCGCGGGGGCCGGCGACCAGCAGGACGCCGGGGTCCTGGGTGGCCGGGCGGTCGGGCGAGGTCATGGGGCACACCTGGACGGCGGGCAGTCCCTCCAGCCGGGCCGCGACGGCCGGGCCGAGGTCGGCGGGGGCCACCAGACGCGCCTCGCGCGGAAGCAGGGGCGCGGCCTCCTCGGCCGACAGCAGCAGCGTCCGGTGACGGACCGCAGGCCCGAGCAGCATGCCCACGGCCGCCTCGCAGGACCGCACGACGTCCTGCTGTCTGACCGCGGACACCAGGGATCCGGCCGCCCGGCGCAGGGCCAGTTCGCGGGCCACGGCGCCGCGGTGGGCCACGACCATGCCCGCCAGCCGCAGGATGACCAGCAGGAACAGCACGGCCGAGAAGGCGGCGATCACCGTCGTGTGGCGGGCGTTGTGGGTGACCGCCTCGTACAGCAGGATCCCCGGGGCGATGGAGGTGACCGCGGCGAGCATCACGAGCCGGTGCGGTGGCGGGAGCGGGGACCGCTTCTGCGGTACGACGGCGGTGAGCTCCGCCATCGAGGGGTGCAGGGCGGCGAGGCCCCAGGCCGTGTAGAAGACGATCCACCCGGAGTCCAGCAGGGTGCCGGCCTGCCACATCGAGTTGAGCTGGAGGATGCCGTAGGCGATGTCGAAGCCGAGCAGCGTCAGGGTGCCGATCACCAGCAGCTGCACCGACCGGTTGCGCCCGTCGACCGGGCTCGGGGTCAGCAGCCGGGCCAGCAGGGCGAGGACCAGCACGTCACCGAGCGGGTAGGCGATGCTGATGGCCCGCTGCTGCCAGGTCAGGCCCTCGACCTCGGCGAGCGGCTGCACCAGGTACACCCACACCGGCAGGGCGAGGCCCGCGGTGACGATCAGCGCGTCGAGCAGGCTGGGCAGGTCGTGGCCCGCCCAGCGGTAGCGGATGAGCCCGTACAGACCGGCCGCGAACAGCGGGTAGGTGGCGAGGTAGCCGGCGTCGGCGGGGGAGGGGAAGGGGTTGGAGGCGGCGAAGTACTCCTCCAGGACGTTGTAGTACGTGTCGCCGGCGACGAAGGTGAGCAGGCCGGCGGCCAGCACCCACCAGGGCCAGCGGTGGGCGGGCCGGTGCAGCCGGACGCCGAGGAGCACGGCGCCGGCGCCGGCGAGTCCGATGACCGCCCAGACCGGTGTGCGCGCGGCCGGGAACGTCATGTAGAGCAGAGTGGCGACGGCGGCCAGGAGGACGTGGGCGGCCATCGGCCGACGTGCCGACTGCACGGGCATCCGCCTCCCCCTCTGGCCGCTGGAGGAGACCGGGCCTTCCACCTGGTCCCGGGATCATTTCCGATCGTAGGCACGGGGGTGGGGTGCCGCATCCCGGAGATCGGCGGTCAGCGCCCGTGGAACCGGTGGTGCAAGTGCCGTACACGCTCCGTGAACTCGGGCACCGGGCCCTCCACGACCACACCGGGGGCGACCTCGTGGACCGGCAGGGTCCGCACCGGCGGCGCCGGCACGCCCAATTGGTTCAGCCACTGGGCCAGTTGCTCGGACGAGGCCACGTACACGATGCGTCCGAGGCCCACCCAGGCGTGCGCGGCGGCGCACATCGGGCAGTGCTCGCCGGAGGTGTACACGGTGGCCGCGGCCCGCTCCGCGGGCGTCAGGTGCGCCGCCGACCAGCGGGCCAGTTCGAACTCGGGGTGGCGGGTGCGGTCGCCGGAGGCCACGCGGTTGTGGTCCTCGGCGAGGATCTCGCCGTCGGCGCTCACCAGGACCGAGCCGAAGGGCTCGTCCCCGGCCTCCAGCGCCTCGGCGGCCAGCTCGACGCAGCGGCGCAGATACGGCAGTTCGGTTTCCTTCACGACCATGCCCCGAGCCTAGGATCATCGCCGCCCGGGCGGAAACGAGCGCGGCAGCCTCGTGGGGGCTCCGGTACGTCCCGCCGGGGCCCCTGTCGACCGCGGTCGCGGTGGCCGGTCGGCCGTAAACGCCATTGCCGCGAAGACGTCCGGGTGATGGAGTGAGCACATGGATCATGCAGCGGTACTCGCTCTCTTCGACCGGGACATGCGCGAAGGCGCACAGCCCGACGGCCCCGGCGCGCGCGTGGAGCGGGTCGGCCGCGTGGTCCGGCAGGTCGCCGACGAGCACGGCTGGAACGGCGTCGTCTGGTCCGACCTGGACGCATCGAGCGCCGACGAGGCGATCGCCCGGCAGATCGCCCACTACACCGGGCTCGGCCGCGAGTTCGAGTGGAAGCTGTACGGCCACGACCTGCCCATCGACCTCGGACAGCGGCTGAGAGCGGCGGGCTTCACCGCCGAGCCCGAGGAGACGCTGATGATCGCCGAGGCCGCCGACCTCACCCTGGACGTCGAGCCGCCCGCGGGGATCCGCTTCCTCCCGGTCACCGACCGGGCCGGCGTCGGCCTCGTGGCGGACGTGCACGAGAAGGCCTTCGGCACCGACAGCTCCCGGCTGCGGCACCAGTTGCTCGCCCGGTTGCAGGACGACCCCGACACCGTGGTCGCGGTCGTCGCGCTCGCGGGCGACGTGCCGGTCAGCGCGGCCCGTATGGAGCTCGTGCCCGGCACCCGCTTCGCCGGCCTGTGGGGCGGCGGCACCGTCGAGGGCTGGCGCGGCCGCGGCATCTACCGCGCCCTGGTCGCCCACCGCGCCCGCGCCGCCGTGGAGCGGGGCTACCGCTACCTCCAGGTCGACGCGATGGCCACCAGCCGCCCGATCCTGGAACGCCTCGGGTTCGAGCCGCTGACGATCACGCAGCCGCACGTGTACCAGCCGTAGGGCCGGGCGGCTCGACAAGATCACCGGCCCGGATGTCACATCCGGCCCTGCCCGGCCCGTCGCACCGGCATGACGACACGCTGACCGATGCGGCGGGCAGGCGTACTGGACGGTGAACCGCTCGGCTTCCGCGCCCATCTGCTGGGCGTGGCCCACGAGTTTGGGGTGCCGAAGCCGATGACGGCCAGACCGTCGCGGCTCGACGGGCACGTGGTCCAGCCCGGCTCCCGCTCGGCACTGCGGGCCGCCACCCGGTGATCACAGGTCGAGCTGGTACTCCACGGCCCTGTGCGTCGGCAGGTATCCGAGGGAGTCGTTGACGGCGAGCATCGGCTTGTTGCTCTCCGCGGTGTCGGTGCGCAGCCCGGACAGCGCGGGATGCCGTTCCAGGGCGCGGCGGACGGCCGCGGCCTTCATCCAGCGGGCCAGCCCGCGCCCGCGGTGTTCGGGGAGCACGGCGGTGCCGTAGTGCTGGCCGTCGCCCAGCCCGTCGCCGGGCACGACGAGTTCGGAGAAGCCGACCACGCCACCGTCCGTCGCGTCCAGGACGGCGACGGTGTGCAGCAGCTCGCCGCGCCGCGCGACGGCCTCCGCGGCCGCGACCACCCGGTCCACGTCCCAGACGACCGTGCCGAAGTCCGTGTCCTCCATCGGCATGTCGTCCATCGCGCGTCGGGACTCGGCGAACGAACGCGCCAGGGGGTCCGGCACCGTGCCCTCCCACTCGGTCAACCGGTAGCCGGGGTGGGGCACTTCGACGAGCGCGTCGACGGCGGCACGATCGATGTCGGTCAGCGAGAGCCGGGCGTAGGTGAGCGCCAGGACCTGGCGGAAGCCGCGTGCGGCCAGGAACAGATCGGCGGGGGAGCCCTGTACGGCCTGCGCGATCACCGACCGCCGCCGCTCCGTCCGCGCCGCGTCCACGGCGGCCTCCAGGAGCCGGGTACCGACGCCCTGCCGACGCTCGGCGCCGTGCACCGCGAGCTGCAGCTCGGCGAGGTGCTCCTGCCCCTCCTTGGTGAACAGCCTCAGGAAGGCGGACCCGAGGGGGACCCCGTCGTCGCCGGAGGCCAGCCAGGCCAGACGGCGGCTGGAGGCGCCGGGGCGGGGATCGGCGAGCGGGGTGATGTCGAAGGACAAGCGATGCTCCGTCGGGGGAGGGTGTGCGGGCGCTTGCAGCCTGCCGTCGGGCGAGGGCGTCCGCAACGGGATTTGCCGACGGCACGGAACGTCAGCCGAGCCGCGCCGGGACCCACCCGGTGGCGGCCGTCACCTCGGCCGCGATGTCGCTCACCGTGCGGTCGTCGGTCACCACGCGCAGTGTGCCGGCGGGCGCACGCTCGTCCAGCAGCCGTGCCTTGCGGGCGCTGCCCCGCAGCTCCTGTTCCAGCTCGGATCCGAGCTCCCGCCCGGTCAGCCGCCGCTCGGCGGTGTCGTCGGTCGCGGTGAGCAGGACCCGCACGATCCGGACGCCGTCCCCCATGGCCCGCCGGAACATGCCCGTCGCCTCCTCCAGCACGCACACGGTGTTCACGTAGACGAGGCGCCGGTAGCCGAGTGCGGCGTAGTTGCCCCACACGGCGGTCAGGTTCCGTTCGCCGATGGCGCTCCGGTGGGGATCGCCCTCCGGTGCCGGATGCACCTGCCCCATGAAGTCCCCGTCGATGACGGCGTGGGCGACTCCGGCGGCCCGCAGCCGCGCCGAGACCTCCCAGCCCACGGTCGTCTTGCCGACCCCGGCGCGTCCCCCGACGAGCAGTGCCTCCGCGTGATCCATGCGGCGAGAATGGCACGCCGAGTCCCCGGCGGGCCACGGGGTTTCAGGCGCGCAGCCGCCATGTGCGCAGGACGGCCTCCCGGCCTCGGGACACCCTGCTGACCGGCGGTTCGTCGGTGAGCTCGAAGCCGCACGAGCGGGCGACCGCCTCGCTCGCCGCGTTGGCCGCGTCGATGCGCAGCACCACCCGGCGCGGCCGGATCTCCCGGACGGCGTACTCGGCGGCCAGCCGCACCGCCCGCCCGGCCAGCCGCTGCCCCCGGTGGGCGGCGCCGACACCGTAGGCGAGCTCCACGTCCTGTTCGTCCGGACCGCTGCGGAACAGCAGCACCTCACCCCGGGGCACGGTCCCGTCGGTGGTGACGGCGAGCTGGACCCGGTGCCCCTCGGCCTGCCCCTCCCGCGCCCCGGCGAGGTAGGCGCGCGCCGCGTCCAGGCCGAACGGCGAGGCCACCGGGGTCCACCGGGCCATCTCGGGGTCGTCGTAGAGCGCGACCAGGTCGGCGAGGTCGGCGTCCGCCCACTCGCGCAGCGCGACGCCGTAGCCTTCGAGGCGCACCGGGGGGACGAGGATGACGGTTCGGTTCGTGTCCATGAGCCGATCCTGCCCCGCGGAAGGGGCCGGACGGAGGGGTGGGATGGAGGAGTCGGTGCTCGACGGCGGGGCGGTCAACGAGGTCGTCCGGATCGGGGAGACCGTGCGGCGTCCGCCGTCCGAACGGCCGGGCTTCGTAAGGGAGTTGCTCGCCCTGTTCGAGAGCGCGGGCTGGCGGGGCGCGCCGCGGTACCTCGGCGTCGACGAACTCGGCCGGGAGATCTTCGCTCATGTCGGGGGGCAGGCCGCCGTGACCCCGCGCGAGCGTGCCGCGGCCCGCACCGACGAGGCCCTGGTGGAGGTCGCCCGGCTCGTCCGCGAGTTCCACGACCTGACCCACGGGACAGCGCTCGCCGGGGACCGCGACGTCGTCTGCCACAACGACCTGGCGCCGAAGAACACCGTGTACACCGCGTGGCGGCCCACCGCGTTCATCGACTGGGACCTGGCCGCTCCCGGTGAGCGGATGCACGACATCGCCCACGTGTGCTGGCAGTACCTCGACCTCGGGCCGGGCGTCACGGACGTGGGGTCGACCGCTCGCCGTATCCGGCTGATCTGCGATGCCTACGGCCTCGACCGGCGGGACGGGTTGCTGGACACCGTGCTGTGGTGGCAGGACCGGTGCCGGCGGGGGATCGAGGCGGGTGCGCTGCGGGGCGAGCGGGCCATGATCGGGCTGCGCGAGCGGGGGGTCGTGGACGAGGTGCGGGCCGCGGAGCGGTGGGTCGCTGGGCACCTGCGCGAACTCGGGGCCTTCCTGACGTGACGGCGCCACGCAGGCGGGCCGGTCCACGTCCGGTGGACCGGCCCGCCTCTCCTGGTCCGGGGAAGCCCTACGGCCTGGGGGCGCTCCTCGCCGCCGTCATGGTGCACATCAGCCCGAGGATCACCGCGAGGGCGCCGATGATGATGTTGTTCAGCGCCACACCGGCGTCGGGGCTGTCGCCCACGACCCAGGGAGCGATGATCATCCAGATGCCGACCGCGCAGAACGCCCAGCTGAGGCCGTACATGCGCTCGGGGGTCTGGGTGAACCCGAGGGCCAGCAGGCCGATCGCTATGCCCACGATGAGGTTGTGGGTCACGAGGGCGGGCTGGCTCGTCGTGTAGTGGAGTATCCAGGGGGACACCGCGCAGTACAGACCGAGGAGGAACACCGGTCCGTCCACGAGCGCCACATCACGACCGCCGAGCATGCGGGCGTAGCGTTCCCGCATTTCCGGAGCGTCGGGGTGGCTGGTGATGTCACCTCTGGGGTGCGAGACGTTGGCCATGATGCGTCTCCTTCGACTGACTGGCCTGACCGCGTGGTGCGGTGTGCGGTGGGCGCCGCCTGTTTTCAGTCTGCGCTTATTTTTCCTTTATGTGTAGAGGTGACCGGGCCCGCCCCCCGGAGAGCGCCGACTCCCTCCGAGGGGCGGACGGTGAGCCGCGGCCCGGGGCCGCCGGAGGCCGATGACCGACGCACCGCTTCCGCATCGAAAGTGCCCGCGAGCCCGGGGGCGACACGGCCACCGTGCCCGCCATGCTTCCGCCCCGGGCCCATGGTCATCAACTCGCATCGGTTCTGCGTCGTATAGTCGTGCCATGAGTGGCATACCGGACGGCGCGCGGCCCGTGGCCCGGCCGGAACCGGCCTCCCCCGACACCGCGACGAGTCTCACCACCGGCGCCCTGGCCCGGCGGCTGGGAGTGTCGCCCACCACGCTGCGCTCCTGGGACCGCCGCTACGGCATCGGCCCCGCCGTCCGCACCGACGGCAGGCACCGCCGCTGGACCCCGCGGGACATCGCCGTGCTGGAGGCGATGTGCCGGTTCACCTCCGCGGGGGTGCCGCCCGCCGAGGCGGCCCGCGCGGCCAAGGAGTCGGCCGTACCGGGGCCGGGAGGCGGCGCGGCCCCGAGTCCGCCGGAACCCGCGCCCCGGTCGCGGGCGGCCGGCACGCTGCCCCTGGGCGATGTGCGCCAGGAGTGCCGTGGCCTCGCCCGTGCCGCCGTACGCCTCGACGCGCCCGCCGTGGAGGAGCAGTTGACCGCGGCGGTCGAGACCCACGGGCTCGCCGTGGCCTGGCAGGAGGTGATGGTGCCCACGCTGCACGCGGTGGGCCGCAAGTGGGCCTCGTCCGGGGACCGTTACGTCGAGGTCGAGCACCTGCTGTCCTGGCACATGTCCACCGCGCTGCGCCGCTGCACCCGCCTGCCGGCCCGACGCGCGGACACGCTCGGCCCCGGGCCCGTCGTGCTGGCCTGCGTCCCCGGCGAGCAGCACACGCTGGCGCTGGAGGCGCTCAACGCCGGCCTGGCCGAACTGCGCCTGCCCACCAGGATGTTCGGGGCCGCCGTACCCGTGGAGGCGCTGACCGCCGCGGTGGACCGGCTCGGCCCGGCCGCCGTCGTCCTGTGGGCGCAGGCCCGCTCCACGGCGAGCCTGCCGCTGGCCCGGCACATCGCCGGTGCCCAGTGGGGTGTCAAGGGCGCCCGCAGGAGGCCCGTGGTGATGCTGGGCGGGCCCGGCTGGCTCGGCCGTCCCGGACAGGGAATGCTGCGGCCGACGGGTCTCCAGGACGCCCTGGACACCCTGGCCGGCCTCTACGGGGCCGAACCCGCCGGGTGAGTCAGTCGCGGCCACGGGCCCGTTTGAAGCGGGCGAGCCCCTCGGACAGCTCCACGATCGGATCCGGGTAGTCCAGTGCGGCGCGGTCCGGGGCCCGCAGTTTCCACGGCTCGTGCACCGCGGGCCCCTCCAGCCCGGCCAGTTCGGGCACCCAGCGCCGCACGTACGTGCCCTCGGGGTCGTACCGCTTGGCCTGGACGACCGGGTTCAGGACCCGGTTGGGGCGGGTGTCGGTGCCGGTGCCCGCCATCCACTGCCAGTTGAGCTGGTTGTTGGCGAGGTCCCCGTCGACCAGCAGGTCCAGGAAGTACCGGGCCCCGATCCGCCAGTCCACGTACAGGGTCTTGGTGAGGAATCCGGCGGTCAGCAGGCGGCCGCGGTTGTGCATCCAGCCCTCGTGACGCAGCTGGCGCATCGCCGCGTCGACGATCGGGTAGCCGGTGCGGCCCTGCTTCCACGCCTCGATCTCCTCGCCCGCGGTCCGCTCGGAGCGCCAACGGTCGTGCTGAGTGCGGTAGTCGGCGGAGGCCGCGGCCGGGCGGGCCGCGAGCACCTGGCGGTGGAAGTCGCGCCACGCGAGCTGCCGTACGAAGGCGTCCGCGCCCGGACCGCCCGCCCGGCGCGCCCGGTGGACGAGCTCGACGGGGGAGAGGGCGCCGAAGTGCAGGTACGGGGAGAGCCGGGAGGTCGCGTCGCCGGCCAGGTCGTCGTGGCGGTCCCCGTATCCGGCCAGGCCGCTGCGCAGCCAGCCGGTGAACCGCTTGCGGCCCTCCGTCTCACCGCCCGCGGCGAGTGCCTCCGAGAGCCCGGACAGGGCGTCGCGGGACGGCAGCGGCTCCGATCCGACGCCGTCCGGCACCCGCAGGGTGCGCGGGGCCGCGAGCGGCTCCCGCAGCCGCTCCTCGGACCAGCGCCGGAAGTAGGGCGTGAAGACGGCGAAGTGGTCCGAGCTCGCCGGGGCCACCTTGCCGGGGGCGACGGCCGTGGTCACCGTGTCGTGGACGTGCAGCCGTACGCCCTCCGCCTCCAGGACCCGGCGCAGCCGCTCCTCGCGCCGGTGGGCGTGCGCACTGACGTCGGACGTCATGTGCACCTCGTCGGCGTCCGCCTCGGCGGCGACCTTGCGCACCTGGTCGACGAGGGCGCCGGAGCGCAGGACCAGCCGTCCGCCGCGCTCGCGCAGAGAGGCGTCGAGGTCGCGCAGACAGTCCGCGAGGAACGCCAGCCGGTTGGGGACGGCGAAGCCCGTCGCGTCCACGGCCCGGTCCCGCACGAACAGCGGGACGACCTGCTCGGTGCCGTCCAGGGCCGCCCTCAGCGGTGGGTGGTCGTGCAGACGGAGGTCGCAGGTGAACAGGACGACCGAGATGCTCATGGTGCGTACTCCTGGGTGCGGGAAGGAGCCGGGAGGTCAGTGGACGGGGGTGCGTTCGGGGCCGCGGGCCGCCGAACCCGCCGCGACTCGGGCGATGTTGCGGGCCATGCCGCCGAAGACGATCGCGTGGAAGGGCGAGACGCTCCACCAGTAGGCCTGGCCGAGCAGACCGTGCGGATGGAACAGGGCACGTTGCCGGTAGCGGGTGCGGCCGTCCTCGTCGGTCGCCACGCCCATCTCCAGCCACGCCAGGCCCGGCAGCCGCATCTCCGCCCGCAGCCGCAACAGCCTGCCCGGCTCGATCGCCTCCACCCGCCAGAAGTCCAGCGAGTCGCCGACCCGCAGCCGTGCCGCGTCCCGGCGGCCCCGGCGCAGCCCGACCCCGCCCACCAGCCGGTCCAGCCGGCCCCGCACCGCCCAGGCCAGCGGGAAGGAGTACCAGCCGTTCTCACCGCCGATGCCCTCCACGACCCGCCACAGCGCCTCGGGCGAGGCGTCGACCAGGAGCTCCCGGTGGTCGCTGTAGAGACTTCCGCCGGCCCAGTCGGGGTCGGTGGGCAGCGGATCGCTGGGGGCGCCCGGCACCGACGCCGACGACCACCGGGTGGTGACCCGCGCCTCCCGCACCCGCTGCAGAGCCAGTCGTACGGCCTCCTCGAAGCCGACCGGTTCGACGGGCGGGCCGGGGAGATGGCGGACGATGTCGTTCTCGCGGCAGACCACCTCGTGCCGCAGCGACTCGGTGAGCGGCCGGGCGATCGAGGCGGGCACCGGCGTCACCAGGCCCACCCAGTGGCTGGAGAGCCCGGGGGTGAGCACCGGCACCGGGAGGATGACCCGGCGCGGCAGCCCGGCGACCGCCGCGTACCGGAGCATCATCTGCCGGTACGTCAGCACCTCGGGGCCGCCGATGTCGAAGGCCCGGCTGACCTGTGCCGGCATGCGGGCACTGCCGACCAGGGCCCGGAGCACATCGCGGACCGCCACGGGCTGGACGCGGGTGTGCACCCAGCTCGGGGTGACCATCACGGGAAGGCGTTCGGTCAGGTAGCGCAGCATCTCGAAGGAGGCCGAACCCGAGCCGATGACGACGGCCGCCCGCAGGACCGTGGTCGGGACCCCGGAGTCGAGCAGGATGCGGGCCACCTCCGCGCGCGACCGCAGGTGCGGCGAGAGCTCGTGCTCGGGCACGCCCGCCGGGATGAGCCCGCTGAGGTGCACGATCCGCCGCACACCCGCCTCGCGGGCCTGCTCGGCGAAGATGCGCGCGGCCCTGCGGTCGGTCTCCTCGAAGCCCTTGCCCGAGTTCATCGCGTGCACCAGGTAGTACGCCACGTCCACCCCGTCCAGGGCCCGGGCGACGGAGGCGGCGTCGGTCACGTCACCCGCCACCACCTCGGCACGGCCGGCCCAGGGATGGTCGCGCAGCCGGTCGGGGGAGCGGGCCAGGCACCGCACGCGGTACCCCGCGTCGAGCAGTTCGGGGACCAGGCGTCCGCCGATGTATCCCGTCGCACCGGTCACCAGACACAGCGGTCCCGCGCGCGAGTCGTCGTGCTCCATCGCCTGTGCCCTTTCTGTCGTCCCCTGCTGATCACTTCGACCGCCGGGCCGGGTTCGGATGCGGCCCGGGCCCGCGGGAGCGCGGCGCTTCTATACGCTGATCACGTGGCCACAGCGAACCAGCGGGACCAGGACGAGCGACCGGAGTCCGGCGCGGGCGGGACGCCGACCGACCTGTACGCCTTCGCCGTACGGCTGCGTCGCATGAACGGCGAGATCAACCGCCTCGTGCAGGGTTTCGCCGGTGACCACGGTCTGCACGCCACCGACATCCAGGCGCTGGCCGCGATCATGGACGCGGAGGAGCCCATGACACCCGGCGGCCTGCGCCGCCACCTCGGGCTCACCTCGGGCGCGGTGACCGCGTGCGTGGACCGGCTGGAGCGGGCGGGCCACATCCGCCGGGTCCGGGAGAGCGCGGACCGCAGGGTCGTCCACCTGCGCTACGAACCGGACGCCCGGGCGGCGGCCCGCTCGTACTTCCGTCCGCTCGCCGGGGCGACCGAGGCCGCCCGCTCCCGTTTCGGTGAGCAGGAGCTGGCCGTGGTCGTGCGTTTCCTCGAGGCGCTGAACGAGGAACTGGCCGCGGTGCGGCCGAGCGGCGGCTGATCGGGCGCCGCGGGGCGCATCCGCGGGCCGGCCGACGGGGGAACCACAAGCGTCGTCTACGATCACCGACACGGTGTAACTCAATGATTGAGATTGTTTTTCATCGAGTTACATGTCCCCGAACCCTGGAGACCGATGTCCCCCGCCCGACGCACCCGTGTGCTCGTCCCGCTCCTCCTGCTGGCCCTCTGGCTCGTCGCCGGAGGCGCCCTCGGCCCCTACGCGGGCCGTCTCGGCGAGGTCGCGACCAACGACCAGGCCGCGTTCCTGCCGCGCAGCGCCGAGTCGACGGCGGTCATCGCCGAGCAGAAGAAGTTCCGGCAGAACGAGACCCTGCCCGTGATCGTCGTCTGGACCGGCGGCGCGGTCGCCGACCGGAAGGCGGACGCCGACCGGGCGCTCGGCTCGCTCGCCGACCTGCCGGGAGTCGCCGGCGAGGTGTCACCGGCCATCCCCTCCGAGGACGGGAAGGCCCTCGAAGGCGTGGTCCCCCTGCGTCCCGACCTCGGTGACACCCTCCCCGACACCCTCGATCGGATACGGTCCGCCGCCGACCGCGTCCCCGGTACGACGGTCCAGCTCGCCGGACCGGCCGCCACCCAGGCCGACCTGTCCGACGCCTTCGCCGGCATCGACGGACTGCTCCTGGCCGTCGCGCTGGCCGTCGTCCTGGTCATCCTGCTGCTGGTGTACCGCAGCGTGCTCCTGCCGCTGGTGATCATCCTCGGGTCGGTCTTCGCCCTCGGTGTCGCCTGCGCCGTCGTGTACGCCCTGGCGGACCACGACGTCGTCCGCGTCGACGGGCAGGTCCAGGGCATCCTCTCCATCCTCGTGATCGGCGCGGCCACCGACTACGCCCTGCTGCTCACGGCCCGCTACCGTGAGGAACTCGCCCGCGACACCGACCGGTTCACCGCCGCACGGGCAGCGGTACGGCGGTCCTGGGCGGCGATCGTCGCCAGCGCGGCCACGGTTGCGCTCGGACTGCTCGCCCTGCTGCTGAGCGACCTCACCAACAACCGCGCCCTCGGCCCGGTCGGCGCCATCGGCATCGGCTGCGCGGTCCTGACCTCGCTGACCTTCCTGCCCGCCGCGCTCGCCCTCCTCGGCCGCGCCGCCTACTGGCCCGCCCGCCCCCGTGCCGCGGACGACGACCGCGAGGGGGTCTGGCACCGGGTCGCCGCGCTCGTCGACCGGGCGCCACGCAAGGTCTGGGCGGTCACCCTCGTCGTCCTGCTGGCCGGCGCCGCCTTCGCGCCCGCCCTCACCTCCAAGGGCGTTCCCCTCGACGAGACCTTCGTCGACGACGCCCCCTCGGTGACCGCCCAGCAGACCCTGAGCCGGCACTTCCCGGCCGGTTCGGGCAACCCCGCCGTGGTCGTCGCGGACGCGGACCGGCTCACCGAGGTCGTCCGGGCGGCACGCGGAACCGAAGGAGTCGCCTCGGCCACACCGGCGAGCGCCTCCGGCCGTCCCGGCGCCGATCCGCTGGTCGTCGACGGCCGGGCCCGTGTCGACGTGACCCTCACCGCGGCCCCGGACAGCGACACCGCCAAGGAGACCGTCGCGCGGCTGCGCACCGCCCTGCACGGGGTGCCGGACGCGAACGCCCTCGTCGGGGGCTACACGGCCCAGCAGTACGACACCCTGCGCACCGCGGAGCACGACCGCACCCTCATCGTCCCCGTGGTCCTCGCGATCATCCTGTTCATCCTGGTCGTCCTGCTGCGGTCGCTGCTGCTGCCCGTGCTGCTGGTGGTCACGGTGGCCCTCAACTTCCTGACCACGCTCGGTGTCTCGGCCCTGGTGTTCCGCCATGTGTTCGGCTTCACCGGCACCGATCCGTCCGTGCCGCTGTACGGGTTCGTGTTCCTCGTCGCCCTCGGCGTCGACTACAACATCTTCCTGATGTCCCGGGTCCGCGAGGAGTCCCTGCGGCACGGGGTGCGGCAGGGCATGGCACGCGGTCTGGTCACCACCGGCGGGGTCATCACCTCCGCCGGTGTGGTGCTGGCCGCCACCTTCGCCGCCCTCGGGGTGATCCCGCTGGCCTTCCTCGCCCAGATCGCCTTCATCGTCGCCTTCGGTGTCCTGCTCGACACGCTGGTCGTCCGGTCCCTGCTCGTGCCCGCGCTGGTGCGGGACATCGGGGCCCGCGTCTGGTGGCCGACCGCCGTCCCGGAATCCGGGAAGGCGTGACATGTACGCCCGAATCCCGGGCAACCGCACAGGTACGAGACGGTTCGTCAGCGATGTTGGAGGTGTCTGCCGCTATGAGCGCGAAGGTGTTGGAGCGGTTTCCAGCGGGAGCTCCGCGCGGATCGTGGCCGGCAGAGGAGTACGCGGCGCAGAGGCGGGCGCAGGGTGAACCGGCGACCGTTGTGATGGATCTCAAGTCGGACGCGTTCCTCGTGGTGGTCCCCGGGCGGGACGAGGACTGAACAGAGGGCCCCCGGGCGGGACGGGGGCTGAACGAAGGGGTCCCCGGGCGGGACGACTGAACGGGAGGGTCAGCCGGGCGGGGTGAGCGTCCCGCCCAGCCGGCCGGCCCGGCGCACGAACGCTTCGTGCAGGTCCCGGGCGGCCCGCGGTACCGACTCGGCCCTGCGGCGCTGGAGCATCAGCAGCACCCGGGTCGAGTCGCCCTCGATCGGCCGGTGGGTGATCGTGCCCCGGCGTTCCAGGGGATCCCCGACCACGCTGAAGTCGGGCAGCACGGTCACCCCCAGCCCCTCGGCCACCATCAGCTTGCCCATCTCGGCCCCGTCGGTGGAGTACGCGAAGGCCGGCCCGCGTCCGTCCAGCAGCCGGTGGACGAAGCGGTGCATGACATAGCCGGTGCGCATGGCGATCAACGGCTGGGCGAGCAGATCGTCCACCCGCACCCGTTCCCGTGCGGCCAGCGGACTGTCCGGGCGCAGGCACACCACCGGCCGCCCGTGCAACAGTTGGGTGCACTCGTACCCGGCGGGCGTGTCGTCGCCGTCGAGGTGGTTGACCAGCCCCAGGTCGAACCCGCCCTCCGCCAGGGCCCGTTGGATCTCCGTCTGCTGTGCGCCGACCACCTCGACCTGGGTGACGGGATGAGCGGCCCGGAACTCCTCGACCGCCGGGATGAGCAGCGGCACGGTCGCCGCGTTCACCGTGCCGACGCGGACCATACGGCTGATGCGGTGCTGCTCGCCCGCCGCCGCCCGCAACCGGTCCACCGCCTCCAGCACGCCGACGATGTGCGGCAGCAACTCCCGGCCCTCCGCGCTCATCGTCGCCCCCGACCGCTTGCGCTCCAGCAGGTCGACCCCGAGCTCCCGCTCCAGATTGCGCACGGTCTCGCTCAACGCGGGCTGTGACAGGCGCAGTTCCTCCGCCGCCCGGCGCAGTGAACCGAGCCGGGTCACCGCCGCTATGTATTCGAGCTGTTCTGTTCGCACGGCCAGCAGAATGCGGGCCGCTTTACCGCGCGTTCAAGAGTTTCCCTGTCACACGTTCGTGAAATTCAATGGTCCGCGATACGAGACCGGTCGGGTTTTCCTTGACGCCTCTCGCCGCCGACTGTCACGATCGACGGCATGAAGATGCGACTGGACCTCACGCGGCGACGCCATGTCGACCTCGCGCGCGTCTCCAGCGCCTCCTGTCGCGCCGCGGCCTGATCAACCTTCCGCAATCCGCCGCGTTTTCCTCTCTTCCCGAGAGTTTCCACGCCTGAATTCCGTGTGCCCGCACACCTTCTGAATTTCGGCGTGCCTGAAAACATTCCGCAACAGGAGTCACGCATGCCTGCCGCGCCCGTGAAATTCGCCTACTGGGTCCCCAACGTCAGCGGGGGACTCGTCACCAGCAAGATCGAGCAGCGCACCGACTGGGGCTACGACTACAACCGGGAACTCGCCGTCCTCGCCGAGAACAACGGCTTCGACTACGCCCTCAGCCAGGTCCGCTACATGGCCAGCTACGGCGCCGAGTACCAGCACGAGTCGACCAGCTTCAGCCTCGCCCTGCTGCTCGCCACCCAGCGCCTGAAGGTCATCGCCGCCGTCCACCCCGGACTGTGGCACCCGGGCGTCCTCGCCAAGCTCGGCGCCACCGCCGACCACCTCTCCCAGGGCCGCTTCGCCGTGAACGTCGTCTCCGGATGGTTCAAGGGCGAGTTCACCGCCCTCGGCGAGCCCTGGCTGGAGCACGACGAGCGCTACCGCCGCTCCGAGGAGTTCATCACCGCCCTCAGGAAGATCTGGACGGAGGACCACGCCGAACTCGCCGGCGACTTCTACCGGCTGCGCGATTTCTCCCTCAAGCCCAAGCCCCTCAACACCGAGGAGCGGCCGCACCCGGAGATCTTCCAGGGCGGCAACTCCACCGCCGCCCGCGCCATGGCCGGGCGGGTCTCCGACTGGTACTTCTCCAACGGCAGGGACTTCGACGGGGTCGTCGAGCAGATCACCGACGTCCGCAAGTCAGCCGCCGAAGCCGGCCGCGCGGCACCGAAGTTCGGCCTCAACGGCTTCCTGATCGCCCGTGACACCGAGGCCGAGGCCCGCGACACGCTCCGGGAGATCGTCGCCAAGGCCGACCACGAGGCCGTCGAGGGATTCGGCGCAGCGGTGAAGCAGGCCGGACAGTCCACCGGCGACAAGAAGGGCATGTGGCAGGACTCCACCTTCGAGGACCTCGTCCAGTACAACGACGGCTTCCGCACCGGTCTCATCGGGACCCCGGAGCAGATCGCCGAGCGGATCGTCGCCTACAAGAAGCTCGGCGTCGACCTGCTCCTGCTCGGCTTCCTGCACTACCACGAGGAGGTCGAGTACTTCGGCAAACGCGTGCTGCCGCTGGTGCGCGAGCTGGAGGCCCAGCTCCCCGAGTCCGTCCCCGCCCAGGTCTGAGGAGGCCACCGACATGAGCACCGTCACGAACGCCGACTTCCACACCCGCCCCGCCCCCGTCACCGCGGCCGACTGGATCGCCCGCGCCGCCGAGGTCGCCGCCGTCCTCGCCACCGACGCCGCCGAACGGGACCGCGCGGGCGCCACCCCCTACGCCGAGGTGCGGCTCCTCAAGGACGCCGGACTCGTCACCCTCCTCGGCCCCACCGAGCACGGCGGCGGAGGCCAGGACTGGACCACCGCCTACCGGGTCGTCCGCGAGATCGCCAAGGCCGACGGCTCCATCGGCCAGCTCCTCGGCTACCACTACCTGTGGTTCTGGGCCGCCCGCCTGGTCGGCACCCGCGAGCAGTGGGAGCACGTGGAGGCCGAGGCCTCCCGGGGCCGCTGGTTCTTCGGCGGTGCGGTCAACCCGCGCGACCAGGACGTCGTCGTGACCGAGGACGGTGACGACCTCGTCTACACCGGCCGCAAGTCCTTCTCCACCGGCAGCAAGGTCTCCGACGTCACCGTCCTCGAAGGCGTCCTGGAAGGCACCGACCAGCACGTCTTCGCCATCGTGCCCTCCGACTCCGAGGGCCTGACCTTCCACGACGACTGGGACAACATCGGCCAGCGCCTCACCGAGAGCGGTGGCGTCACCCTCGACGGCGTCCGTACGCCCTGGTCCTCGGCCGCCGGATACGTCGACAAGGTGTTCCAGCCGCGCGTCTACAACACCCTGAACGTCCCCACCATCCAGTTGGTCTTCGTCAACTTCTACCTGGGCATCGCGGGCGGCGCCCTGGAGACGGCCGCCACCTACACCCGCGAGAAGTCCCGCTCCTGGCTGCACGGCGGATTCGAGCGCGCGGTCGACGAGCCGTACGTCATCGACACCTACGGCGACCTCACCGCCAAGCTCTGGGCGGCCGAGGCCCTCGCCGACGCCGTCGCCGCCGAGGGACAGAAGCTGCACGACGACCCCGACGCGGTCACCGAGAAGGCACGCGGCGACTTCGAGGTCCGGGTCGCCGCCGTCAAGGCCCGCGCCACCGACGTGGCCCTGGAGATCTCCAACCGGATCTTCGAGGTGACGGGAGCCCGCTCCACGGCCACCTCGGAGGGCCTGGACCGGTTCTGGCGCAACGTCCGCACCCACACCCTGCACGACCCGGTCGCCTACAAGCGGCGCGAGGTCGGCCGCTGGGTGCTCGAAGGCGAACTGCCCGAACCCACCTGGTACTCCTGACCGCCTCCCGGGGCGCCCCCGCCCGAACCGGGGGCGCCCCGCCCCTCCTCCCCGAAAGAGGACCGCATGGCCACCGTCCTGTCCGTCTCCGGCAGCCCGTCCGCCTCCTCGCGCACCAACCGGCTGCTGCGCCACCTCGACCGGCGCCTCGCCGCCCAGGGCCACGAGGTGATCCCGCTCGACGTCCGCACGATCCCCGCCGAGGCCCTGCTCGGCGCCGACTTCCAGCACCCGGCGATCGTCGAGGCCACCGAGCTGTTCGCGCGCGCCGACGGGGTCGTCGTCGGCACCCCCGTCTACAAGGCGTCGTACTCCGGAGTGCTCAAGGCGCTCCTGGACCTGCTCCCGCAGTACGCCCTGGCCGGGAAGACCGTGCTGCCGCTGGCCACCGGCGGTTCCACCGCCCACGTCCTGGCCATCGACTACGCCCTCAGGCCCGTCCTCAGCTCAATGGGCGCGGCCCACATCGTGCAGGGCTGGTTCACCCTCGACAGGGACATCACCGTGCACGAGGACGGCGCGCTGAGCGTGGCGCCGGTGGCGACCGAGGCCCTCGCCCAGGTCGTCGACCAGTTCTCGACGGCGCTGGGACGGCGTCCGGTCCTGGCGGCGGCGGGCTGAGGAGCATGTCCGCCCATGTGATCGCCGACGACACGGAGGCCCTCGCGGTCGCCGCGTCGCTCGCCGAGGAGTTCCGCGCGGGTGCCGCCGCCCGGGACGCCGAGCGCAGGCTGCCGGGCGAGGAGGTGGAGCGTCTCTCCGCCTCCGGGCTGCTCGCCGTCACCGTCCCCGCCGAACACGGGGGAGCGGACGTCAGCGCGTCCACCGTCGCCGAGATCTTCCGGCTGCTCGCCTCCGCCGACGCGAGCCTCGCCCAGATCCCGCAGAGCCACTTCGTCTACGCCCAGGTGATCCGCCGCCAGGGCAGCGACGAGCAGCGGAAGTTCTTCTTCGCCGAGCTGCTCGCCGGACGCCGCTTCGGCAACGCCCAGTCCGAGGCGGGCACCAAACACGTCCAGGACATCCGCACCCGCCTGCACCCGCGCTCCGACGCCTCGTACCGGCTCGACGGCGTCAAGCACTACTGCACCGGCGCCCTGTTCGCCCACTGGATCCCGGTGCTCGCCCGCGCCGAGGACGACAAGCTGCACGTCGCCTACGTCCCCAGGGACGCCCCCGGCGTCACCGTGATCGACGACTGGGACGGTCTCGGCCAGCGCACGACGGCCAGCGGCACCGTCCGCCTCGAAGGGGTCGAGGTCCCGGCCGACCGGGTTCTGCCCCACCACCTCACCTTCGAGGGGCCCCAACTCCACGGGGCGGTGGCCCAGTTGCTGCACGCCGCCATCGACGCCGGGATCGCCGGGGGCGCCCTCGGGGAGGCGGCGGAGTTCGTCCGGACGAAGAGCCGTCCGTGGTTCGAGAGCGGAGCCGGCACGGCGGCCGAGGACCCGCTGCTGATCCAGCGGTTCGGCGAACTCGCCCTGAAGGTGCGGGCGTCCGAGGCGCTGCTGCGGGAAGCGGCCCGGGCCGTCGACGCCGCCCGCGCCGACCTCACCGACGACTCGGCGGCCGAGGCGTCCGTCGCGGTCGCCGCGGCCAAGGTGCAGGCCGCCCAGGCGGCGGTGGACGTGGCGAGCGCCCTGTTCGAGGTGTCCGGCACCCGATCGGCCCTCAACTCCCTCAACCTGCACCGGCATTGGCGTGACGCCCGCACCCACACCCTGCACGACCCGACCCGCTGGAAGATCCAGCACATCGGCCGGTACGTGCTCAACGGCACCCGGCCGCCCCGCCACGGCCTCCTCTAGCGACACCCGAACGGAGACCCCACGTGTCCCTCACCTTCCACTGGTTCCTGCCCACCAACGGCGACAGCCGTCATGTCGTGGGCGGCGGCCACGGCACACCCGCCACCGTCTCGGGGCGGGACCGGCCGCCGACGGTCGCCTACCTCGGCCAGATCGCCCGCGCGGCCGAGGACCTGGGTTTCGTGGGGGCGCTCACGCCCACCGGCGCCTGGTGCGAGGACGCGTGGCTGACCACCGCGATGGTCAGCCGGCACACCGAGCGTCTGAAGTTCCTGGTCGCCTTCCGGCCCGGTTTCGTCTCGCCGACGCTCGCCGCGCAGATGGCGTCCACCTTCCAGCGGCAGACCGGGGGACGGCTGCTGCTCAACGTGGTCACCGGCGGGGAGAGCCACGAACAGCGGGCCTACGGGGACTTCCTCGACAAGGACGCCCGCTACCGCCGTACCGGTGAATTCCTGGACGTAGTAAGGGGGTTGTGGGAGGGCAAGACCGTCGACCTGCACGGCGAGCACCTCCAGGTCGAGGACGCGAGACTGGCCCGCGTCCCCGACCCGGTGCCCGAGGTCTACTTCGGCGGGTCCTCGCCCCTCGCCGGGGAGGTCGCCGCCAAGTACGTCGACGTGTACCTCACCTGGGGTGAGCCGCCCGCGCAGGTCGCCGAGAAGATCGCCTGGATCCGCGGACTGGCGGCGCAGCGCGGCCGCACCCTGCGCTTCGGGATACGGCTGCACGTGATCACGCGCGACACCTCCGAGCAGGCCTGGGCCGAGGCCGACCGTCTGCTGGCGGGCTTCGACCCTGAGACGGTCAGGTCGGTACAGGCCGGGCTCGCCCGCAGCGAGTCCGAGGGGCAGCAGCGGATGCTCGCCCTGCACGGCGGCGGCAGCCGGGACGGGCTGGAGATCCACCCCAACCTGTGGGCGGGCATCGGGCTGGTGCGCGGGGGCGCGGGCACCGCGCTGGTCGGCAGCCACGACGAGGTGGCCGAGCGGATCAAGGAGTACCACGCCCTCGGCATCAACGAGTTCGTGCTCTCCGGCTACCCGCACCTGGAGGAGGCGTACTGGTTCGGCGAGGGCGTCCTGCCGCGCCTCGCCGCCCAGGGCCTGTGGCAGCACCCCTCCGGCCCGCAGACGGCGCCTTCGGCACAGGTTCCGTTCGCAAGCTGAGGCGACCGCGCGCCCGCCGCCACGGACGCCGTTCGCGAGCCGGGCCGCCACCCCGTACGCTCGCGAACGGGGCACCGACGAGAGGAACAGCCTGTGGCCGAATGGCAGTTGCCCAGGACCTTCCGCAGCGGCTCCGGTGCGGTGCGCTGGGACAGTCTCGGGGACCCCGACCGCGATCCGGTCGTCCTGCTGCACGGCACACCCTTCTCGTCGTACGTCTGGCGTGCCGTCGCCGGTGCCCTGGCCCGCCGCCACCACGTGTTCGTGTGGGACATGCCCGGCTACGGCACCTCGGAGATGTCCGAGGGCCAGGACGTCTCCCTGGCGGCCCAGGGACAGGTCTTCACCGAGCTGCTGGCGCACTGGGGCCTGGCCGAACCCCGGGTCGTGGCCCACGACTTCGGCGGCGCGGTGTCCCTGCGCGCCCATCTGCTGCACGGCGCCCGCTACCGCTCGCTCACTCTGGTCGACCCGGTGGCGCTGTCCCCCTGGGGATCACCGTTCTTCCGGCTCGTCGGTGAACACGCCGAGGTCTTCGAGCGACTGCCTCCCGCCCTGCACCGGGCGCTCGTCCGCGAGTACGTCAGCTCCGCAAGCAGCCCCGGTCTGCACACCACGGTCCTCGACCATCTCGTCGAACCCTGGCTCGGCGAGCTCGGCCAGGCCGCCTTCTACCGCCAGATCGCCCAGGCGGACCAGCGCCACACCGACGAAGTGCAGGACCGCTACGGCGAGATCACGATCCCGACCCTGGTGTGCTGGGGCGCGGACGACACCTGGATCTCCGTGGACAAGGGCCGTGAACTCACGGCCCGCATTCCGGGAGCGCGCCTCGAAGTGATCCCCGGCGCCGGTCACCTCGTCCAGGAGGACGCCCCCGCCGCACTCGTGGCGGCCCTCCTCGACTAACTCTGGGCGAGGGCGTCCAGATGCGCTCTCCGTACCTCGGCCGTCTGCCCCTGCACCAGCAGGAACATCCCCTCGCGGAACAGCCGTTGGGCCGTCTCGTCGAGGCCCATGGCCCGGCCGCCGCCGGCCACCACGGCCGCGGTCGTGGCGGCGCGCATTAGGTCGTACGACCGTGTCTTGAGGGCCAGGCGTTCGGCGACGCGCTCGTACGGGACGGGGTGTGCGGCGAGGTCGTACACCTGCCCGCGCACCTCGTCGAGACGCTCGCGAAGAGCACGCGCGGTATCGAACTCCCCGGCACGCTCCAGCACTTGGAGCGCCGCGTAGGCCACCCCGAAGACGGCGGGGGAGGCGTTGGTGTTGCGGGGCAGGTCGATCAGCGCGAACTTCTCCTGCGGGGTGCGCAGCACCACCGACTCGTCGGGCAGCCACAGGCCGTCCAGCGCCAGGGACACCGTGCGGGCCGCGCTGAGCGCCGCCAGCCGCATCGGATCCGACGCCCGCAGTCCCGGCTGCTCGTGTGCCCCGGTGAACGCGAACACCACCTCGTCCGCCTCGCTCACCCCGGCCAGCAGCATCACGTCGTTCAGGCCCCAGCCCGTGTACCAGGGCACCCTGCCGTCGAACCGCCAGCCGCCGCGTCCGGCCGTCGCCCGCACCGGCACCCGGGGGAAGGCACGGACGTGCGCGAAGGCGATCCCGGCCAGCGACTCGCCGGTCGAGAGCGGCCCGAGCAGCCGCTCCCGGACCGGCGCGCCGGACTGCGCGAGCATGCGGACCGGCGTGTGGTGCTGCGTCTGCACGAACCAGGTCGAGCAGCACGCCCCGGCGAGGATCTCCTGGACCTCCCGCGCCACCGCGTCGGGGGCGCCCGCCCCGCCGTACTCCGTCGGCGCGCTCACCCCGAGCAGACCCGAGCGCCTGATCGCGTCGAGGTGCCCCACGGGCACGCCCTCCTGGTCGACGCGTGCCGCGTGCGGGGCGAGGAGGCCGTCCGCGAGCGCGCGGGCGGTGGCGATGAGCGGGTGCGGTGCGGTGGTCATGGACAGGATTGTGCCGATCCCGCCGCGCGCGGTGTCGATCCTGGGGTGTGCCGTTCGTGTAGGAGGTGAGACACACTCACAGGAGGAGATGGACATGCAGTACTACCTGCTCAACGTCATGCAGCCCGGCTGGGACGAACTGCCCGCCCCCGAGGTGCTGGCCGAGATCGGCGAGCGGCTCGACGCCTTCCACCAGGAACTTCGCGAGGCCGGGGCCTGGGTCTTCGCCGGAGGACTGCACAGCCCCGACTCCTCGACCGTGCTGCGGCCCCGCGACGGCGACGTGCTGATCACCGACGGTCCGTACGCCGAGGGCAAGGAACAGCTCGGCGGCCTCTGCATCGTGAAGGCACCCGACCTGGACGCGGCCCTGGAGTGGGGGCGCAAGGCGGCCCTGGCCACCACCCTGCCCATCGAGGTGCGCCCGTTCCAGCACGAGTCCGAGGACTGATGACCCCGGACATCGAGGGCGTCTTCCGCGAGGAGTACGGCCGCGCGGTCGCCGTCCTCGTCCGCTTCCTCGGCGACATCGACCTCGCCGAGGAAGCGGTCCAGGACGCCTTCACCACGGCCGTGCGGCGCTGGCCGGAGACCGGTGTGCCGCCCAGCCCGGCCGGCTGGATCGTCACCACCGCCCGCCACCGCGCGATCGACCGGCTGCGCCGCGAGTCCACCCGCCGGTCCCGCCACACCGAGGCCGCCCTGCTGCACGCCCCCGACGCACCGCCCGAGGAGGGCCCCGTGCGTGACGAACGGCTCCGCCTGATCTTCACCTGCTGCCACCCCGCGCTCGCGCCCCAGGCCCGGGTCGCCCTCACCCTCCGGCTGCTCGGCGGTCTCACCACCGCGCAGATCGCCCGCGCCTTCCTGGTCCCCGAGCCGACGATGGCCCAGCGCCTGGTCCGAGCCAAGGCCAAGATCCGCGACGCGCGCATCCCCTACCGCGTCCCCCGCGACGCCGACCTCCCCGACCGGCTCAACGGGGTGCTCACCGTCGTCTACCTCATCTTCAACGAGGGCTACGGCGGCACCCCCGAACTGTGCGCCGAGGCCGTACGCCTGGGCCGGCTGCTGACCGAGCTGATGCCGGACGAGCCCGAGGCCACCGGACTGCTCGCGCTGATGCTGCTCATCGAGTCCCGCCGGGCCGGACGCACCGACGACAACGGCGCGCTCGTACCGCTGTCCGAGCAGGACCCGGCCCGCTGGGACCGCGCCCTGATCGCCGAGGGGCAGTCCCTCGTTCGGCGCTGTCTGCGCCGCAACCGGCCGGGGCCGTACCAGATCCAGGCCGCCGTCCAGGCCGTCCACAGCGAGCCGCCCACCGACTGGGGGCAGGTCCTGTGCCTGTACGACCAGCTCATGGCCGTGGCGCCGAGTCCCGTCGTGGCCCTGAACCGCGCGGTCGCCGTGGCCGAGACCGAGGGGCCCGCGCGCGCCCTCGCCCTGGTGGACGCGCTGGACCTCGACGGCTACCACGTCCGTCACGCCGTACGGGCCGACCTGCTGCGCCGGCTCGGACGCCCGGCGGAAGCGGCGGACGCCTACGCGAAGGCCGCGGAACTCACCACGAACCCGGCGGAGCGCGCGTACCTCGAACAGCGCCGCCGAGCGCTGTGACCCCGGCGCGGAAAATGCCGGTGGCGACCCGGAATTTACCCGGCCGGAAAAAGGTTGCAATATGCATCTGAATGTTGAGACCCAGGCCGAAAGGCCCGCGCACCCCAGCGAGGCACCCGTGAACCACCCCGCCCCCGAGCAGACCGCCGACGTCGTCGCCCGACTGCGGGCCACCTTTCGCAGCGGCCGCACCAAGCCCGTCGAGTGGCGCACGACCCAGCTGCGCCGCCTGCGCGAGATGCTCACGGAGAACGGCACGGACCTGGCCGCCGCCCTCCACACCGACCTGGGCAAGAGCTCCACCGAGGCCTTCCGCACCGAGATCGACTTCACGATCCGGGAGATCGACCACACCCTGGACCACCTCGCCGACTGGCTGCGCCCCGAGTCCGCCCCCGTCCCGGCTCACCTCGGTGCCGACGCGCGGGCCTGGACCCAGTACGACCCGCTCGGTGTCGTCCTCGTCATCGCCCCCTGGAACTACCCGGCCCAGCTGCTGCTCGCCCCGGTGGTCGGCGCCCTCGCCGCCGGCAACGCGGTGGTCGCCAAGCCCAGCGAGCTGGCCCCGGCCACCTCCGCCGCCGTCGCCCGGCTGCTCCCCGCCTACCTGGACACGGACGCCGTCGCCGTCGTCGAGGGCGGCATCCCGGAGACCACCGCCCTGCTGGCCGAACGCTTCGACCACATCTTCTACACCGGCAACGGCACGGTCGGCCGAGTCGTCCTGCGCGCCGCCGCCGAGCACCTCACCCCGGTCACCCTGGAACTGGGCGGCAAGTCCCCGGCGTTCGTCGACCGCGACGCCGACCTCACCGTCGTCGCCGACCGCCTGGCCCGCGGCAAGTTCCTCAACGCCGGACAGACCTGCGTCGCCCCCGACTACGTCCTGACCGACCCGGAGACAGCGGCCGCCCTGGAGCCGCTGCTGAAGAACGCCGTCGACACGCTGTACGGCGCCGACCCCGCCGGCTCCGGCGAGTACGGCCGGATCATCAACGAACGGCACTTCGACCGGCTCACCGCACTGCTCGACTCGGGCCGCACGGTCGTGGGCGGCACGAGCGACCGTGCGGGCAAGTACATCGCGCCCACCGTTCTCGCCGACGTCGACCCCGGCTCTCCCGTGATGCAGGAGGAGATCTTCGGCCCGATCCTGCCGATCGTCACCGTGTCCGGCCTGGACGCCGCCATCGACTTCATCAACGACCGGGACAAGCCCCTGGCCCTGTACGTGTTCACCGACTCCGACACGACACGGCGCCGCATCGCCGACGAGACCTCCTCCGGCGGTCTCGGCTACGGCCTGCCCCTCGCCCATCTCACCGTCTCCGACCTGCCGTTCGGCGGGGTCGGGGAGAGCGGCATGGGCAACTACCACGGCCGCTGGTCCATCGAGACCTTCAGCCACCGCAAGGCGGTCCTGGACAAGCCGCTCGGCCGGTGACGCCCGTGACGCGCGGCGCGACGAGGTCCGGCGGGCCCCGGGGGACCCACCGGGCCGTCGGCGCGGGTTCCGGGCCGGTGAGATTGCGGGACCACCGGTTGCTCCTAGGCTCGATGACGACGACCGGAGCATCACGACGCGCGTCCTGCGCGGACGACGGGGGAGTACCGATGCACGACTGGGCGATGCCGACGGCCGGGGCACCCTCGACCGAGGCCCGCCGGGGGGACGGCTTCCTCGCCACCCCCTTCTCCGAGCGCTGCGCGGGCCTCGTCGACGTCGGACACCATGTGTTCCTCGGGATCAGCTCCGGCAACGGCTACTTCTCCGAGGACCGGCTCCTCGCGCTGCTGGGCTGGGCCGCCGCCCGCTTCACCCGCATCACGATCGCCCACCCCGACACCGGTACCGTCGCCTGCACCTACCTCGGTCGCGGCTACCCACCCCGGCATGCCCGTGCCCGCGCCCACCGCGACGTACGTCAGACGGCCAACCGGATCTCCCGCGCCGTGGCCACCGCACGGATCGACCCGACCCGGCTCGATGTCGCGCGTTTCTCCGACTTCTACGACACCCCCGCCTACCGTGCCGCCCTGGAGCGCGTCACCCGCGCACACCGGGAGCAGCCCGCGTTCCACGCCACCTGCACCCGCATGGTCACCGGCGTCCTGCGCACCACCATGCCCGCCGGGTGGACCCCGAGCGCCGGTCAACTGACCACGGGAGCGGAGTACTTGGACCGCGAACTGCCTTTCCTCCTCGACACCCCGGGCATCCTCGGGGTACCGGCGTCCGTCTTCGCCTACCGCGCCACCCCGGCCCTCGCCGGATTCCTCTACGGCCCGGACGCCCCGCTCCCGGCCGCCGTCACCCAGGGATTCGTCACCGTGGAACCCCTCCCACAACCATGACCGCACCCCGGCCCGGGTCCGCCGGACCGTCTCCGGCAGGCTCGGAGTCCGACAGCACATCCGCACCACCGCAGGGAGTCGACGACATGACCGACAAGCTCACCGTGAGCGTCCTGGGCACCGGCATCATGGGTGCCGCGATGGCCCGCAACCTGGCCCGCGCCGGGCACACCGTCCGCGCCTGGAACCGCACCGCGAGCAAGGCGCAGCCGCTGGCCGCGGACGGTGTCGAGATCGCGGACAGCCCCGCCGAGGCCGTACGCGGCTCCGATGTCGTCCTGACCATGCTGTACGACGGCCCCGCGGCCCTGGACGTGATGCGCCAGGCCGCCGAGGAGCTCCGCCCGGGCACCGCCTGGGTGCAGTCGACCACGGCCGGCATCGAGGCGATCGCCGACCTGGCCGCCTTCGCCGACGAGCACGGGCTGGTCTTCTTCGACGCGCCCGTTCTGGGCACCCGACAGCCGGCCGAGGCCGGTCAGCTGCTGGTCCTGGCGGCCGGACCGGCCGACGGCCGGGGTGCCGTGGCCCCCGTGTTCGACGCCGTCGGCGCCCGCACGGTGTGGACGGGCGAGGACGGCGCCGAAGGCAGCGCCACCCGGCTCAAGCTGGTCGCCAACAGCTGGGTGCTCGCGGTGACCAACGCGGCCGGCGAGGCCCTCGCCCTCGCCAAGGCCCTCGGCGTGGACCCGCAGGGCTTCTTCGACGCGATCGACGGCGGCCCCCTCGACATGGGCTACCTGCGGGCCAAGTCGGGCCTTGTCCTCGACGGCCGGCTGTCCCCGGCCCAGTTCGCGGTGTCCACCGCCGCCAAGGACGCCCGTCTGATCGTGGAGGCCGGTGAGCGCAGCGGCGTCCGTCTGGACGTGGCCGCCGCGAGCGCCGAGCGCTTCGAGCGTGCCGCCGCCCAGGGGCACGGCGACGAGGACATGGCGGCCGCCTACTTCGCGAGCTTCGACGACAAGGCCTGACCCCGAGACCGGAACACCCGGCACACCCGACCCCGAGGAGCCCCCATGTCCAAGCCCCCGCTGCCGCCCGAGGCCGTCGAACTGCTGAGCCGCCCCAACCCCTGCGTGATGGCGACCCTGCGCTCCGACGGAGCACCGGTGTCGACCGCCACCTGGTACCTCTGGGAGAACGGCCGAGTCCTGATCAACCTGGACGAGGGCCGGGTCCGGCTGAAGCACCTGCGCCGCGACCCGCGCGTGACCCTCACCGTCCTGGCCGGCGACGACTGGTACACGCACATCACCCTCATCGGCCGCGTGACCGAGACGTACGAGGACACGGACCTCGCCGACATCGACCGCCTCTCCACCCACTACGGCGGCCGTCCCTACCCGAACCGGGTCCGGGGCCGCGTCAGTGCCTGGATCGAGGTCGAGCGCTGGCACGGCTGGGGCGAGATGAAGGACAACGACCAGGCCAACGGCTGACGAAGGATCCGCAGGGCGGGCGAGGGCGCCGACCGGTCCCTCGCCCGCCCTGCGGACCCGCGTACCCGCGTCCCGTGTCTCAGGCGTCGCTGCTCAGCGGATGGCTGAAGCCCTGGTCGGAGATGAGGCGGGCGCCCTCGGCGAGCTCCGTGGCGAAGCGCTCGACGGCCTCGTAGGGAAAGCGGTGGCTGGGACCGCTCAGGGAGAGCGAGGCGACGACCTTGCCGGTGCGGCCCGTGACCGGGACCGCCACGGCGGTGAGCCCCTCGTCGAACTCGCTGCTGCTCACGGCGTAACCGCGCTCGGCCGCCTCCGTGACCCAGGCCCGCAGCCGCTCGACCTGTGCCTCACCCTGCGGCGAGGCGAGGGCGACCCGGCGCAGGAACGCCTCGGAAGCGCCCCGCAGCAGGATCTTCGAGGAGGCGCCGGCCCACAGCGGCTGCTCGTCACCGACGTCCACGACATGGCGCAGCGGATGCGGACTCTCCTCGTGGGCGACGCAGATGCGGTGGACGCCCCGGGCGACGAACAGGTTGACGGTCTCACCGAGCCGGTCCGCGAGATCCCGCATGACCTTCCGGGTCTCCTGCGGCACCTCCCACTGGCCGCGCGCGAGATAGGCCCAGCGCCACAGCGCGGGCCCGGCGGTGTAGCCGGACGGGTGCGACCCCAGCAGGCCCGTCTCCTCCAGGGTCTGCACCAGACGCAGCGCCGTCGTCTTGGCCAGCCCGGTGGCACCCGTGATCTCCCGCAGCGTGATGACCGGCCTGTCCTCGCTGAGCAGCGTGAGGATGTCGAAGGCCCGCCGCACACTGCGCACCCCGCCCGCCTGCTGCTCGGCGTCACCCTCCGCCCGCGTCCGTCCGTCGCTCACCCGCTGCCTCCCCGTACGTTCCCTGCGGCCCTCGACCGCTGCTGCCTCCGACCGTAGTCCGCTCTGCGGACCGAGGAAACCGCACCGCCGAAGATTCACCGTCGCGAGCCTTGATGCCCGAAGAAGCGTCGCCCTATGGTGCCGCTCATCGGTCCAAGAGATCCGCATAGTGGACTTCCGGGATCCAGGGTCTCTGCCCCAACCACCGTGGCGATGGCCCGGCTCGTACGCGACGGCACCGTCGGATGGCCGTTCTGCCAACGGCCCCTTGTTCGGGGGTGGCGAGGCCGCCTAGGCTGACCGTGCAGTGGATCGATTGGACCATCTAGTGGTCAGTGGGAGTTCGAGTGAAAGCAGCCGTCCTCACGGCACCGGAACGGATGGAGACGGTCGACGACTGGCCCGAGCCGGTCTGCGGACCCGGCGACGTCGTCATCGAACCCCACCACGCCTGCCTCACATGCGCCGGCTGCCTCACGGGCCTGACCTCCGCCTGCCCCCACCGGGCCATCGCCGGCCTGAACGCCCCCGGCGGCGACTTCACCGCCGCCCTGACCGAACTGCCCGACGCCCGCCCCGGAGCCGTGATCGAGGCCCGCTTCCCGCTCGCCCGGGCGCAGGAGGCCTTCGCCGGAGCCGCCGGACGGGCCGGCAAGACCTGGATCCGCCTCGGGAGCGAGCATGAGTGACACCTCGGGAGCGGGCGTGCGTGACACTTCGGGATCGAGCGTGCATGAGACCTCGGGAGCGAGCATGCGCAAGTCCATCGCCACCGTCTGCCTCAGCGGCACCCTCACCGAGAAGCTGACCGCCGCCTCACGGGCCGGCTTCGACGGCGTCGAGATCTTCGAGAACGACCTTCTCGCGAGCCCCCTCGCACCCGAGGAGATCGCCGCCCGCACCGCGGACCTCGGCCTGCGCATCGACCTCTACCAGCCCATGCGGGACATCGAGGCCGTCCCGGAGGAGCTCTTCGCCCGCAACCTCAGGCGCGCGCGGCACAAGTTCGAGCTGATGCGCAGGCTCGGCGCCGACACCGTCCTCGTCTGTTCCAGCGTCTCCCCGCGGGCCGTGGACGACGACGCCCTCGCGGCGGAGCAGCTGAGCCGACTGGCCGACCTGGCACGGGAGTCCGGCGTCCGGGTGGCCTACGAGGCACTGGCGTGGGGGCGGCACGTGAGCACGTACGACCACGCCTGGCGGATCGTCGAGGCCGCGGACCATCCGGCGCTCGGCACCTGCCTGGACAGCTTCCACATCCTCTCCAGGGGCTCCGACCCCCAGGGCATCGAGGCCATCCCCGGCGACAAGATCTTCTTCCTCCAGCTCGCCGACGCCCCGCTGATGGCCATGGACGTCCTCCAGTGGAGCCGCCACTACCGCTGCTTCCCGGGGCAGGGCGGCTTCGACGTCGCCGGACTCCTGCGGCACGTCCTGCACACCGGATACGACGGCCCCCTGTCCCTGGAGGTCTTCAACGACGTCTTCCGCCAGGCGGACGCGGGCCGCACGGCGCTGGACGGGCTGCGCTCCCTGCTCGCTCTGGAGGAGAACGCCGGAGTCCTGCCGCTCCCGGCTCCGGTGATCCCGTCGGGCGTCGCCTTCGCCGAACTCGCCACCAGCGACCCCGAACCGGTCGGCGAACTCCTCACGGCCCTCGGCTTCACCCGCGCCGGCCGCCATCACGGCAAGCCGGTCGACCTCTGGGAGCAGGGCGAGGCGCGCGTCCTGGTCAACACCGGGACCGCGGGCCGCCGTACCGACACCACCCTGGCCGCCGTGGGCCTGGAGACGGCGGACCCGGCCGCCTCCGCGCGGCGGGCGGAGGCCCTGCTCGCCCCGGCCCTGCCCAAGCGCCGTGCCGCCCAGGACGTGCCGCTGGAGTCGATCGCCGCCCCGGACGGCACCGAAGTCCTGTTCTGCGCGACCGGCCGCCCCGAACTCCCCAGCTGGACCGACGACTTCGTGTCCACGACCCAGAACACGACCACGCAGGCCGTCGCCATCGACCACCTCGCGCTGACCCAGCCCTGGCACCACTTCGACGAGTCGGTGCTCTTCCACCGCACGGTGCTGGGCCTCAGCCCCCACGACACCGTCGAACTCGCCGACCCCTACGGCCTGTTCCGCAGCCGTGCCCTGTCAGCCGCCTCCGGCGGGCCCCGCCTGGTCCTCAACCTCGCGCCCGCACCGGAGGAGGGCGGTGAGACACGGGCCCGGCACGTGGCGTTCGCCGTCGACGACCTCGTCGCCGCCGTCCGCCGCTTCCGTGCGGCCGGGGCGGAGCTGCTGCGCGTCCCGGCGAACTACTACGACGACCTGGAGGCCCGTTTCGACTTCGCCGAGGGGGAGTTGGAGACATACCGCGAGCTCGGCATCCTCTACGACCGCGACGAGCGGGGCGGCGAGTTCCGGCACTGCTACACCGAGACGGTCGGCCATGTCTTCTTCGAGTTCGTGCAGCGCTCGGGCGGCTACGCCGGGTTCGGCGCGGCCAACGCACCCATCCGGCTGGCCGCCCAGCGCAGGTAGGAGTCCGGGAAGGCCGCGGGGGACGAGCCGCAGGTGTGTCATCATCCGCCGATGACCTCCGAAACGATCACCGCGGACGCGGCAGGGAACTGGACACTCGGCGATCTCACGGTCAACCGCGTCGGCTTCGGCGCGATGCGGCTGACCGGCAGTGCGGCCTTCCACCTCGGCACCCCCAGCGAGAGGAAGCGGTCGATCGCCGTGCTGCACCGGGCCAGGGAGCTCGGCGTCAACCACATCGACACGGCGGCCTTCTACTTCTCCTCGCTGCGTTCCGCCAACGAGCTCATCAACAGCGCGCTGTCCCCGTACCCCGACGACCTCGTGATCGTCACCAAGGTCGGGCCGTACCGCGACTACGCCGGGGAGTGGGCCACTGCGGCCCGCCCCGACCAATTGCGCGGGCATGTCGAGGAGAACCTGCGGCAGTTGGGCCGCGACCACCTCGACGTCGTGAACCTGCGGCGGATGCGGCAGGAGTCGATCGCCGAGCACTTCGGGGCCCTGGCCGAACTGCGCGAGGAGGGCCTGATCCGGCACCTCGGCGTCTCGGACGTCGAGCCCCGCCATCTCGCCGAGGCGCAGGCGATCGCGCCGGTGGTGTGCGTGCAGAACCGGTTCGGACTCGACTCCCGCGACCCGGGCACCGACGAGATCCTGCGGATCTGCGGCGAACAGGGCATCGCGTTCGTGCCGTTCTTCGCGATCGCGGGCCAGGGCGGCTCCCAGGGCGCCACCGCCGACGACGACGAGCAGGTCCTGGCCGTCGCGGAGGCGCACGGCGCGACCCCCGCCCAGGTCCGGCTCGCCTGGACCCTCGCCCAGGGCCAGCACGTCCTCGCCATCCCCGGCACCGGAAATCCCGACCACCTCGCCGAGAACATCGCGGCGGGCGCGCTGAGGCTCACCGGCGCCGAGCTGGACATCCTGAACTCACTGCGTCAGAAATCGGGTTGAGCGGTCATACGACCCACACGCCGTCCTCCATGACATGCCGTCCGCGCATCTCGTGCACGCCGTTGAGGGCCTGCACGGTGCGCGGAAGCACCTGGAAGAAGGCGTAGGAGGAGCTGTCCTCGCGCGGATCCCAGCCCGTCTTCGCCTTGAAGGCCTCGATCGCCGCGGCCGGCACGTCCTGCCCGCCGTACGTGCGCACCTCCCCGTCGATGAGCACCACGTCCTGGGTGTCCCCGAACGCCAGCCGGGTACGGCCGCCGTCGCGCAGGTTGCGCCCCGTGGGATTGGTGATCCGCGTGGACAGCCAGACGGACCCGCCGTCCCAGACGAACCACAGCGCCACCAGGCACGGCAGCCCGTCGGCGTCCGCCGAGGCCACCCAGATGTCCCTCTCCCGCTCCAGTCGGTCCAGTACGTCCCGCTTGCGCTGCTCGGCGCTGCGGCTCCCGATGATCGTCATGCCGGGACGCTACCGCCCCCCACCCCTCCACCGCCTCGGCCCAGAGCCCTACGACCACCGGGAGCGGCTGCGAGGGGACTCGGCGGCCGGGGGGCGTCTTCTCGTGTTCGCCCGTGTGCCGAGCCGGTGCTGGGGGCGGTGGGGGCGCGGTGCGTCTGCCAGGGGGTGCCGCTGTCTGTCGCGTCCGTTCTCACCCACAGTGAGCGCAGTCTTTCGGGCTCATCCGGGTGCCGAGCCGGTCGCGCGGCCCGAGGGCCCCTGTGAGGGGCGCCGCCCTGCCCCGCGTCCGTCTCCGCCGGCCGCCTCCCCCTTGTCGCCGGCACCCCTGGCACCGACCCGGCGGACCGTTATGGTCGCGCGCGGCTCGACGCCCTGAGGTCCCGGCCGACTGCCCTCACGTACGGCCTCACCGGTCGGCGTCGCCTCCGCGCACGGATCGACGGCACGCACCCGCCGTCGCCGTGCCGCTGGACGGGCCGGGCTCGCTTGACGACTGTGCGGCTGAGGTCTCCAGGCCCTCGCCCGTCCCCCTGCCTGCGGGCGGGCCTGCGGGTGCCGGCGCCTGTGAGTCCGGGACAGGTCGGGCCGGGAGGGCGGACCTTGCCGTCGGTCGGTGCGCCGCGGAGCGGAGCGGACGGTTGTGGCCGGAGGCCGGCCCCTGGCCGGCGGGCGTCGGGGCTGCGCGGAGGACTGGCCGACTGGGTCACCGGGTTACATCGGAGTCTGCGACTACCCCAGCCGCTCGTGCAGGAAGGGCACCGTGGCCTGCCACGCGCGGGCGGCGGACCCGGGGTCGTGGACCTCCGGGCGGCCGTCGTTGAAGAAGGCGTGGTTCGCCGGGTAGAGGCGCAGGTCGGGAGTGATCCCGGACTGCTCGCGGACGGTCTCGCGCAGGGCGTCGAGGCTGTCCGCCGGGATGCTCTCGTCGAGCTCGCCGTAGTGGCCCAGGATCTCCGCCTTCAGGCCCGAGAAGTCCGGCAGCTCCCCCTGGATCACCCCGTAGAACGGCACCGCGGCCCTCACCCGGGAGTCGGCCGCCGCCAGGTACAGGACGAATCCGCCGCCCATGCAGAACCCGACCGCGCCGACGGAGTCCGAGGTGACCTCGTCCAGCGACAGCAGGTGGTCGACCGCGCCGGACAGCAGTTCCACGCCGCGCGAGACCGGCAGTTCCCGCATCATCCGCAGGGCCTCCGCGCTCTCGTGGGCCACATTGCCGCCGTACAGGTCGGGAGCGAGCGCGACGAAGCCCTCCGCCGCCAGCCGGTCGGCGACGTCGGCGATGTGGTCGGTCAGTCCCCACCACTCCTGGATCACGATGACGCCCGGCCCGCTCCCGGACGGCGGCAACGCCAGATAGCCGTGCGCGGTGGTGCCGCCGCTCGGGAACGTGACGTTCTGGCGGGCGGGTGCTCCGGTCGACTTCGGCAGTTCGGCCATGGTGCTCGACTCCTGTGCGGTCCGGTGGAAAGGGGGTGCCGGAGCCGTGACCCCGGCGGTGATCACCAGCCTGCCACGCACCCCACGGCCCGCGGGACGGAGCCCCCGGGAAGCGGACTGGCGCACCCGTAGTTTTACGTATAACCTCTCCCGTCAACCACCCGTCCCGAGAGGTTCGCATGAGACGCGTCGCCCTGGTCACCCTCGTCGTCGACGACTACGACGAGGCGATCCGCTTCTACACCGAAGCCCTCGGCTTCCGGCTCGTCGAGGACGCTCCCCGACCCGACGGCTCCCGCTGGGTCGTCGTACGGCCGGACGAGCGCGAAGGCGGCACCGACCTGCTGCTCGCCCGCGCCAAGGACGAGGCCCAGCAGGCGCGGGTGGGGAACCAGACCGGTGGGCGCGTCGGCTTCTTCCTGCACACCGACGACTTCGCCCGCGACCACGCCCGCATGCTCGCCGCGGGCGTGACCTTCCTGGAGGAGCCTCGCCACGAGCCCTACGGCTCGGTCGCCGTCTTCCAGGACGTGTACGGGAACCGCTGGGACCTGCTCCAGCCCGCCGCCTGATCCTCCGCCACCCCGCTCGCCGTTCGAAGAAAGACCCCGCCATGACCGCTACGCGCGTAGACGCCGATCTGATCCGCCGCCTCCCCAAGGCCGTCCTGCACGACCACCTCGACGGCGGCCTGCGCCCCGCCACCGTGGTGGAGCTCGCGGCGGAGGTCGGCCACACCCTGCCCACCACCGACCCGGACGAGCTCGCCG
Organism: Streptomyces sp. SAI-135; assembly: GCF_029893805.1. NCBI lineage: Bacteria > Bacillati > Actinomycetota > Actinomycetes > Kitasatosporales > Streptomycetaceae > Streptomyces > Streptomyces sp. SAI-135. Next base: position 1,030,800 of record NZ_JARXYP010000002.1, on the reverse strand, counting down.
CCTGGTACTTCGAGGCCGCCAACTCCGGCGACCTGGTGCGCTACATAGCCACCTTCGAGCACACCCTCGCCGTCATGCAGACCCGCGAGGGCCTGCTGCGCACGGCCGAGGAGTACGTCCTCGACCTGGCGGCCGACGGGGTCGTGTACGGCGAGGTGCGCTACGCCCCCGAGCTGAACACCTCCGGCGGCCTGACCATGGCCGAGGTCGTCGAGACCGTCCAGGAGGGCCTGGCCGCCGGTATGGCGAAGGCCGCCGCCGCGGGCACCCCGGTGCGGGTCGGCACCCTGCTGTGCGGGATGCGGATGTTCGACCGGGTGCGCGAGGCCGCCGACCTGGCCGTCGCCTTCCGGGACGCCGGTGTCGTCGGCTTCGACATCGCAGGAGCCGAGGACGGCTTCCCGGCCGCGGACCACCTGGACGTCTTCGAACACCTGCGCCGCGAGAGCGTGCCCTTCACCATCCACGCCGGTGAGGCCCATGGCCTGCCCAGCATCCACCAGGCCGTGCAGGTCTGCGGCGCCCAGCGCATCGGCCACGGCGTCCGCATCACCGAGGACATCCCCGACCTCGCCGGCGGCAAGCTCGGCCGGCTCGCGGGCTGGGTCCGGGACCGCCGTATCGCCCTGGAGATGTGCCCGACCTCCAACCTCCAGACCGGCGCGGCCGGCTCGATCGCCGAGCACCCGATCACGGCCCTGAAGGACCTGGGCTTCCGGGTCACCCTCAACACCGACAACCGGCTGGTCTCGGGGACCACCATGACCCGCGAGATGTCCCTGCTGGTCGAGGAGGCGGGCTGGACGGTCGAGGACCTGCGCACGGTCACGGTGAACGCGCTCAAGAGCGCCTTCATCCCGTTCGACGAGCGCAGGGCCCTCATCGAGGACGTCGTCCTGCCGGGCTACGCGCTCTGAAGCAGCCCCCGCAGATAGGCGGCCTGTCCGACGTGCTGGAGATCGTCGGACAGGACGCTGACCAGCCGTACCCCGAGGGTCACCGGCGGGTCCCAGTTCTCGTCCACCACACGGTCCAGGTCCTCGGAGGTCAGCCCGCGCAGGGCTTCGAGGCTCTGGGCGTGCACCGCGTCGTAGTAGCCGGTCAGCAGGTCCGCGGAGTCGACCCGCACCTTGGCGACCTGCGCGGAGCTGTGGCCGTAGCCGATGTCACGCGGCTTCAGGTCGAGGCCGAACCGCTTCTCCCAGTCCTGCGTCAGCCACACCTGGTCGAGGCCGAGGGCGCCGGCCACGTGGTCGTCCTGGACGCGGGTGAGATGCCAGACGAGCCAGGCCACGGAGTTGGCGTCGGGTCCGGGACGGTGGTTGAGGTCGTCGGGGCCGAGGCCCTCGACGACGGCGTGGACTTCTTCCTGGATGCGGCCGAAACCGTCGATGAGGATGTCCTTTGCATGCATGACATCCACCATCGCGCATCGCGCCGCGTCGCGCGCACGAATGCCGCCCCGACGTCACGCGTCGGAACCGGCCCCGACGTCACGCGTCGGGAATCCAGCTCCCGTGGAAGCCCAGGGGCACCCGGCCCGGCAGATGGATCCGGGCCACCGGCTCGCCCGTGAAGTCCTGCGCCGAGAGGATCAGCAGGTCCGAGGCCCCGCGCTCGGGATTGTGGACGTAGGCGATCGCGTACCCGTCGTCCTCGGCGGCCCGGCCGTCGCACGGGTCCGACGGTACGAACACGGCCTCGCTCGCCGCCGCGCCCCGGGGCAGCCGGTGCACCTGCGAGGTGCCGCGCAGCAGGTCGTGCTTGATGAGCGCGTTGCTGAACGCCCGGTCGGGCGGCGGATCGCCGTCGACCGCCTGATAGGCCACCGCCATCTCCGCGGATTCCGCCGCGTACCCGTAGCGGTGCCGGCGGGACACCAGCGCCTCGTGGACCCGCGGGAACTCCTGGGGGCGGTCGTCGAGGGTCCGGGTCCGCACCCGCCCCTGCCGCAGGTCGACCGTCCAGCGGTCCAGGCGGGGGGTGCCCGCCCCGTACGGGCCTCCGGAGCCGTTGCCCGCCACCAGGAAGGGCGCGTCGAAGTTGGTCATGTCGACGACCAGGCTGTCGCCCTCCTCGTAGGCGTTGAGGGTGTGCGAGTAGTACACCGGGTCGACCTCGAACCAGCGGACCGCGCCCCCCGCACGTGGGAGGACACCGACCCGTGCCGGATGGCGGTCGTTCCAGACGTAGGGCACGACGTCGCCGCGCTCGGCGCCCGCCGGGTCGAAGGTGACCGGCATGTCGAGGACGATCACGTACCGCTCGGTGAGCGCGAAGTCGTGGATCATCGGCGCGTCCGCCACCGGGATCCGCGTGCTGCGCGAGACACGTCCCGCCGGGTCCACGACCAGGTGCCGGACGTGGTCCCAGGTCGGGTAGTAGGCGAGGGCGTGCAGTTCACCGGCGTGCACGTCGAACTTGGTGTGCGCGGTGAACGCGCCCTCCAGGGTGCCCCGGAAGTCGTAGGTGCCCACGGTGTTCAGCTCGCCGTCGAGCTCGTAGGGCAGCGGTCCGCTCTCCTGGAGCGCCAGGATCCGCCCCCGGTGGCCGATCACATGGGTGTTGCAGGGGAAGTCGTCCGGCGGCACCGGACCGGGGTAGGGCTCGCCGAGTTTCCTCGCCACCTGGGAGGAGCGCACCCAGCGGTTGCGGTACCACTCGGCACGGCCCTCGCGCAGCCGCACGCCGTGCACCATGCCGTCGCCGAGCATCCAGTGATGGGCGCGCGGGTCCTCAAGGCCCAGCACATTGGGGCCGGTGCGCAGGTAGCGGCCGTTCAGCTCGCGGGGGACGCGCCCGGTGACCGGCAGGTCGAAGGCGGTCAACTCCTCGGTGACCGGCTTGAAGGCGCCCTCCAGGAAGGGGAAGTGGCGTGCCGGCGCGGGGCGTTGGGCCGCGGCGGCGGAACCCGCCCCCACTCCCGTGCCCGCCAGGCCGCCCGCGGCGGCGAGCGCCGCCGCGCCGCGCAGCACGTGCCGTCGCGTGGGGGACGTAGATCGTGTGGAATCCGTCATCTGCCCTGCTCCTGACCGCAGTTGTCTTCGGTGACGGTCACGAGTCTGTGGCGTGCGACGGCTCGCGTCAGGAGTGGTGGACCCCGTCCTGGGGGTGGTGCCGGGCCCCCTGTTCCCCGCGGCGGCTCAAGCGTCCAGCAGGGCCATCAGGGCCCGCGCCGCCGGACTGGTGGCCTGCGGGGGCGGCAGCAGGGCGACGGTCTCGTACACGGTCTCCCCGGTGCCCTTGACGGGCAGGGCCGTCAGCGACGGCCGCTTGTGCCGGAAGTGCTGCGGTACGACCGCCACGCCGAGGTTCTCGTCCACCAGGTCGAGGAGGCTGTGCACGTCGTTGACCTCCAGCGCCACCGTCCGGCGCACACCCGCCCCGGCGAAGACGGCGTCGGTGGTGCGGCGCGGTCCCCAGTCCGGGTGGAAGTCGACGAAGACCTCGCCGCCCAGGTCCTCCGGGGTCACGGCCGCGCCGGCCGCCGCGAGCGGGTGGCTGGGGTGGCACAGGACGGTCATCGGCTCGCCGGTCAGTGGTACGGCCCGCAGCTGGTCGCTCTCCTCCCGCGTGCCCCGTACGGCGAACGCCAGGTCCAGACGGCCGGCGGCGACCTCGTCGGCGAGCGCGCCCGAACCGGCCTGCCGCAGGCAGATCTCCACGTCGGGATGCTGTCGCCGGAACGCGGCCAGCAGCCCCGCCACATGCACCCCGGCGATGCACTGCTCGGAGCCCAGCGCGAGCATCCCGCGCAGCACCCCCTGCACGGCGGCCACCGCCTCGTGGGCGGAACGCACCTGTGCGAGGATCCGCTCGGCCTCGCCGAGCAGGGCCCGCCCGGCCGGGGTGAGGGTCACCCGGCGGGTGGTCCGCACGAACAACGGGGTCTGCAGCTCCCGCTCCAGCGCCCGGATGGACGCGGACAGCCCGGACTGGGACACCAGGAGCCGCTCGGCGGCCCGGGTGAAATGCTGGTCCTCGGCGACCGCCACGAAGTGCTGGAGATGACGCAGTTCCATGATTGAGAAGCCTAGCCGCTGAATTCCATCGGATTCTTCTGTTGGACCAATGCCCCCAGGTCGCCAAAGATGGGGCGGAGGTCCATGACCCCTGGTTCCACCGTGCCAACCCCACTGGAGTCGCGTTGTACACCGCACACCCCGACCGCTACGCGGAGATGCCCTACCGGCGTACCGGACGCAGCGGCCTGAAGCTTCCCGCGATCTCGCTCGGCCTGTGGCACAACTTCGGCCCGGCGAACCGTACCGTCGAGACCCAGCGGGCCATCCTGCGCCGCGCCTTCGACCTCGGCGTCACCCACTTCGACCTCGCCAACAACTACGGTCCGCCGCCCGGCGCCGCAGAGTCCGCGTTCGGCGAGGCACTCAGGGCCGACCTCGCGGGCTACCGCGACGAGCTGATCATCTCCACCAAGGCCGGCTATCTGATGTGGCCCGGCCCTTACGGCGAGTGGGGTTCCCGCAAGTACCTGCTGTCCTCGCTGGACCAGAGCCTGACCCGGATGGGCCTCGACTACGTCGACATCTTCTACTCGCACCGCCCCGACCCGGACACCCCCCTGGAAGAGACCATGGGGGCCCTGCACAGCGCGGTCCAGCAGGGCAAGGCCCTGTACGTCGGCATCTCCAACTACTCGGCGGAGCAGACCCGCGAGGCCGCCCGGATCCTCGGCGAGCTGGGCACCCCGCTCCTCATCCACCAGCCGCGCTACTCGATGCTGGACCGGCGTCCCGAGGACGGGGGCCTGCTGGACGCGCTGGACGAGCTCCAGGTCGGCTCCATCGTCTTCTCCCCGCTGGAGCAGGGCCTGCTCACCGGCCGCTACCTCGACGGCATCCCCGAGGACTCCCGCGCGGCGAGCGACAGCCCCTTCCTGAGCTCGGACGCCCTCACCGAGGACCTGGTCCAGCAGCTCCGCGAGCTCGACGACCTCGCCAAGGGCCGCGGCCAGACCCTCGCCCAGCTGGCCCTGGCCTGGGTCCTGCGCGGCGGCCGCGTGACCTCGGCCCTGGTCGGCGCGAGCAGCCCGAAGCAGATCGAGGACAGCGTGGGCACCGTCGCCAACCTGGACTTCGACGCGGAGGAGCTGGCGAGGATCGACGCGATCGTCAATCGCTGACCCGCGCGGCCGGCACGGCCGAGGAGTCGCACGCACCGGGCACCGGCGTCACGCCGGTGCCCGGTGCGTGTTCCGCCGCGATCAGCCGGTCCGCTCCTCGATGCGCACGGTCACCGTGTCGCCGGCGTCCTTGCCGATCGCCTTCCGCACCTCGGCCTTCACGGGCAGCATGTGCGTGCCGTCCCCGAGGGCCATGAAGGAGCTCCGGAAGGGGTGCCCGTCGATCGTCCCGCGGACCTTGACGAGACCCCGGGTGCCGAAGAACTCCACGGAGGCGGGCCAGCGGACACAGGTCCACCCGCCGTTCCCCGGGTTCCTGCTCAGGACGGCGGTGAATTCCGCGTCCACCTTTCCGGTCGTGGCCATGATGTCCTCCCTCGCCGACGGCTTCCTCAGGGGAAGACTGCCGACGGGGTGAGAAATCATCGCGGCCGTCCCTCACGCCCCGGCCGGCACCCGGTCCAGAAACCCGTGCACGCTTCGGATCCGGTCGTCCCCGGCGAGCGTGACCACATCGGATCCGGCGACGGGCGCCGAACCGTCGCCCTCGCTGACGAGCTCCCAGGAGAACCGCGCCGTGTCGTGATGACCGTCGACGGCGCCGGTGATCCGGAAGACGAATCCCGGGAACTGCTCGTGGACAGCCGCGATCACCGCGGCGATCCCGTCGTGGCCCACCACGTCGGCGAGGGGGTCGGTGTAGCCGCCGTCCGCGGTCCAGGCGGCCGCCACGGCCTTGGCACGTGCCTCCGGCTCACGCGCGTTCCAGGCTTCGAAGTAGCGGGCGACGGCACTCTCGTAACGGTCGGTGTTCTCGGTCATGGCAATTCCCTCCATCGAGGTCGTCCGTGCTGGTGGGACCTGGTGGGACAACCCTGCCCGCGGCGCCCGTGACCGTCGATTACTTCCGGGGTCATGACGTTTGAACGAGGACCCGTCAGATTTCGGCCAGGAGGGTGGGTGAATATGCCAGGAGACTGGCCAAAAAGATGTGGTGACAGTGTTTCAGTAGTGAACATACTCGACTGACAGGTCCTTCACATCGAGCGAAGAGCCCGTCACATAGAGCAGCAAGAACCGCACAGCGCACATGAGACGCACGGAAAGCGAGGCCCTGCCGGCAGTCGAGGGAGCAAGCGGGGGAGTGGATCGTGCACGACGAATTCCTGTGCCATGTCACGGGGTACGGCATCTGCGACGGACGGCGCATCGGCGTACCCCTCGGAACCTATCGCGCGCCCACCCTCGCCCTCGCCCTGTGGTGGTTACGCGACCGGGCCTCCTGGATCGCCGACCGACTGGATCCCCAGCCCGAGGCCGAGTACCTCCCGGCGGGCGCCCTCGCCCCCGTCGCCGACGGTGTGCTCGACGTACCCGCCGTGATGCGGGCCTGGTGCACCGACCTGTACCAACAGGAGCTGGTCGCCGACGAGTTGGCGGCCGGGCGGCTGGTCAGGATCGCCGCGAGCGACGACACCACGGAGTACGAACTGCTCGCCGAGTCCGTGGACGCCCTGAGAATGCACCGGATGGCCTCGGCGCTGTTCACCCCTGTCGCCTGAGTCGCCCCGGCGCATCCCGCCCCCGTCGCACCCGATCACCGCCGCCGGGCGACCAGATCACCGCCACCGGGCGGCCGAAGGGGTGAATCGGTAGAATTCAGGCATGGCGGAGCGGTCGGTCGCACCGACGGCGCCCGAGCTCGTCCTGGAGACCGACACCGGCTCCACGGTGATGAGCCCGGGCCACGACTACCACGTCGGGCGCGACCCGTTGAGCGACATCGTCATCGACGATGCCCGGGTCTCGTGGCACCACGCGGTGCTGCGACCCGAGGCCGGCCATTGGACCCTCGAGGACGAGAACAGCACCAACGGCACCTATGCCGACGGCCGCCGCGTCCACGAGTGGGACGTCGGCCCCGGCAGCGTCATCCACTTCGGCAGCCCCTCCGACGGCCCCTGCGCGGTCCTGCTGGGCCGGCCCGCCCCCGAGCGCCCCTCGGCGGTCTCGATGCCCGGTCTCACCGGCACCTTCCGCAGCCCCACGGCGGTCCGCCCGCTCCCCACCCGCACGGTCCGCATCGGCCGCGCCGACGACAACGACCTCGTCGTCGACGACCTGGTCGTCTCCCGCCACCACGCCGAGCTGCGCGCCCCTCCCGGACGGCACCTACGAGATCACCGACCTCGGCAGCCACAACGGCACCTACCTCAACGGCCGGCCCGTCACGAGCGCCCCCATCGGCCCCGGCGACATCGTCGGCATCGGCCACTCCGCGTTCTGCCTCGTCGGCGACACGCTCCAGGAGTACGTCGACACCGGCGAGGTCTCCCTCGACGTCCAGGACCTCACGGTCGCCGTCGACCACGGCCGCAGGACCCTCCTCGACCACGTCTCCTTCCCGGTGGGGGAGAAGTGCCTGCTCGCGGTCGTCGGCCCGAGCGGCGCCGGCAAGTCCACCCTCCTGAACGCCCTCACCGGCCAGCGCCCCGCCGACCACGGCACCGTCCTCTACGACGGCCGCGACCTCTACCGCGACTACGCCGAACTGCGCCAGCGCATCGGCCTGGTCCCGCAGGACGACATCCTGCACGCCCAGCTGACCGTGCGCAGCGCCCTGTCCTACGCCGCCGAACTGCGCTTCCCGCAGGACACCGCGAAGGCCGAACGCCGCGAACGGGTCGACGAGGTCATCCGCGAGCTCGGCCTGGAACAGCGCGCCCGACAGCCCGTGCACAGCCTCTCCGGCGGCCAGCGCAAGCGGGTCAGCGTGGCCCTGGAACTGCTGACCAAACCCTCCCTCCTCTTCCTGGACGAACCGACCTCCGGTCTCGACCCCGGCATGGACCGCTCGGTGATGCACATGCTGCGCGGCCTCGCCGACGACGGCCGCACGATCATCGTCGTCACCCACAGCGTCCTGAGCCTCGACGTCTGCGACCGCCTCCTCGTCCTCGCCCCCGGCGGCCGGATCGCCTACTACGGCCCGCCCGAGGACGCCCTCGCCTACTTCGGCTTCACCCAGTGGCCCGAGGCCTTCGAAGCCTTCGAACGCGACCAGGACCGCGACTGGGCGGGCGACTTCCGCTCCTCGGCCTTCCAGCACCAGTACGTCGACGAGGCCACCGCACAGCCCCGCACGCCCCGCTCCGAGCCGGTCATCATCGCGCCCCCGCCCAGGCCCCGCAGCCGCGGCGCCCAGCTCGGCACCCTGATCCGCCGCTACGGCGCCGCCCTCGCCGCCGACCGCACCTTCCTCGTCATCATGGTCGCGCTGCCCTTCGTCATGGGCGCCATGGCCCGGGCCCTCGCGGGCAGCGAGCTCACCCGGGACACCGCGATGAACGCGCTGCTCATCCTGTGCGTCGGCGGTGTGCTCACCGGCGCCGCGAACGCCGTGCGCGAGCTGGTGAAGGAGCGGGTCATCTACCAGCGGGAACGGGCCGTGGGCCTGTCCAGATCGGCGTACCTGATGTCCAAGGTCGTCGTGCTGGGCACAATCACCGTCGTGCAGGCGGTGGTCCTGACCCTGGTCGCCCTCCTGGGCGTCGACCTCAACGCGCCCGGCGGCGAAGGCGTGGTGATGCCGCCCCTTGCCGAGATCACCCTCGCGGTCGCCCTGCTGGCCTTCACGGCGATGATGCTCGGCCTGCTCGTGTCCGCGCTGGTGCGCAAGGAGGAGGTGACGATGCCGCTGCTCGTGCTGCTCGCCATCGTCCAGGTCGTCTTCTGCGGGGCCCTGCTGAAGCTCGACGGCGTCCCCGGTCTGGAACAGCTGTCCTGGCTGGTGCCCTCCCGATGGGCGCTCGGCGCGATGGCCGGCACCATCGGTCTCGCCCGGATGGTGCCCGGCGACCTCACCGGCGATCCGCTCTTCGAGCACTCGGCGGGCGTGTGGCTGCTGAACATCGGCATGCTCGTCGTCCTCTCGGTGTTCTTCGGATTCCTCGTCTCCCGGCTGCTGCGCCGCCACGAACCCGCGGTCATGCGGAAGTAGGCCGCCGATGACGACCCCCGGCTTCCGGCCCACCCATGTCGTCCCCGGGTACGGCATGCCCGCCTGGGAGGCACCCGACCCCGCCCGCCCCACCGTGCCCCTCGACCCGCTCCTGCCCGTCCAGCTCGCCGAGCGGCGCGGCGACTGGGCACACGTCCTGTGCGCCAACGGCTGGTCGGCCTGGGTCGACGGCCGCCACCTGGTCGCCGTACCCCAGGACCCGCCCGCCCCCGACAGCCCCCTCACCCGCGCCGCGGACCCGCGCCCCCTGCTGTCCCGTGCCGACGAGACCCTCGCCCGCTACCGGGCCGCCGTCGAGGAGCTGGCCCGCGGCGGCCTCGACGGGGAGACCTTCCGCGGCCGCACCCGGGGACTGCGGATCGGGGTCGTCGTCGACGGGGAGCACATGTGGCTGTACGACGCCCAGCACGGACGCTGGGTCTACGCGGACGGCACCCGGCTCAGCACGTACGCCACCGACGAGGCGCCCCGCGCGGCCGCCGACGGCCCCGGTCACGCCCCCACCCAGGTGGTGACCCCCGATGGCCCGTGAGACCAGCCTCTTCTCCGGCAGCCCCTCCGAACTGGTCGGCCGACAGGTCGCGAGCTACCGCATCGAGCAGGAGATCGGGCGGGGCGGCATGGCCGTCGTCTACCGAGCCCGTGACCTGCGCCTGGACCGCACGGTGGCGCTGAAGCTGCTGGCCCCGGAGCTCGCCCGCAACGACACCTTCCGCAAGCGCTTCAGCCACGAGTCCCGGGTGGCCGCCGCGATCGACCACCCGCACATCGTCCCCGTCTTCGAGGCGGGCGAGACGGACGGCGTGCTGTACATCGCCATGCGGTACGTGGCCGGCAGCGATCTGCGCCATCTCCTGGACCGCCAGGGGCCGCTGCCGCTCCCGACCGCGCTGCGGATCGCCGCCCAGGTGGCCTCCGCGCTGGACGCGGCCCACGAGCACGGCCTGGTCCACCGGGACGTGAAACCCGGCAACATCCTGGTCTCCCGTGGCACCGACCGCGACCATCCCGAGCACGTCTACCTCACCGACTTCGGCCTCACGAAGAAGTCCCTTTCCCTGACCGGGTTCACGACGGTCGGCCAGTTCGTCGGGACCCTGGACTACGTGGCCCCCGAGCAGATCTCCGGCCGCCCGGTCGACGGCCGCTGCGACGTCTACGGCTTCGCCTGCGTGGTCTACGAGTCGCTCACCGGACACCCGCCCTTCCGCCGCGACGACGACATGGCCCTGCTCTGGGCCCACCAGTACGACGCCCCGCCCGCGCTCTCCGCCTCGCGCCCCGGCCTGCCCGCACCGCTCGACGCCGTGTTCGCCAAGGCCCTCGCCAAGACACCCGACGACCGCCACGACTCCTGCCTCGACTTCGTCGCGGCCCTGCGGTCGGCGGTGACGGGCGGCCACCCGCCGACGGAGGTCGCCGTGCGGACCGTGGAACCGCCGGAAACCCGGCCCAAGCCACCGCCGCACTGGGCCCAGCCGGTGATCCGGGGACGGTAGGCGGCCCACGTCGTACGACGGCGTCCGCGCGCCCGGCTTCCGTCAGGTGCCGTCAGCCGCCGTCAGGTCCGATCTCCCCCGTGCGCCGCACCGGCCGCGCCGCCAGCGCGCCGAGGAACCCCGCGACCAGGCCCCACAGCGCACCGAGGCCCACCGCTGGCCACAGCTGCGGGTCGAGGAAGAGCCGACCGCCCAGGCCGCCGCCGAGGTCTCCGATGCCGAGGATTGACAGACCGTAGTGGGCGGAGATCCGGCCCATGAGGCAGATCATGAGGACCGTCAGGGCGAGGGCGACCCCCAGGTGCACGGCGTGCTGCCAGGCGCGCACGCGGGCGGGGGAGCGGGCCGCCATCAGGAACGCCACCGAGAGCAGCAGGACCGCCTCCACGACCACCAGCCACCAGACCCGGCCGTCGTGCTCGGCCAGGGTGGAGAGGTTCAGCGTGGCCGTGTCCGAGGAGCGCAGGACCTCGTCCAGGAGATGCGGCATGGGCAGTCCGAACGGGCCCTCCACCCGGCCGTTCCAGGTGGCGCCGAGACCGATGGTCAGGGCGAGCCACACCAGGTTCGGCAGGCCCAGCAGGATCACCGCGAGAGTCTGTTGCGCGTGACCGCGGGTGGCGGCGACGACCAGGGCGACGAGGACGCCGAGCACCACGTGGGCGAGAAGGAACACGACCATGGCGTGTGCCGCGGGTCGCACCGACTCCTGCAGGCGCAGCAGCCGTCCGGGCAGCGGAGCGCGGCGTGGGACCAGCAGGGCCAGCACCAGGACACCGGCCATCCACAGCAGGCCGAACAGCACGGTCTGCGGCACGTCCGTGGTGAAGCCGGCCTTGGGGGAGACGCCGAAGAGATCGCCCAGGTCGTTCAGCGTGTCGTCACCGAGGGGAAGCTCGAACGTCTGGCGGGCCGCGTACGCCAGGGCGAGCAGTCCGAGCAGCCACAGAACGGCGATCCGGGCGGCCCGTCCGGCGAGCTCCCGGCCGCCGGCGACGGCCCGGTGCCGCAGCGGCCCGAGGAAGCCCCCGCCGAGCGCCAGGGCTCCGGTCAGGGTGACGGAGAGAGGGATCACGGTGAGTCCGGCCTTGCTCTCGGCGAGGCCACCCGCGTCTCCCGACAGCTTGATCGTGCCGCCGACGGCCGTGACGACGGTCGCGGCCACCACCCGGGGGAACGCGTTGTCCGGAAGATCGGCCGCCCCCGCCGCCCACAGTCCCAGCGCGGCCACCACCCCCATGGCGATCAGCGTCAGCAGGACCGTGGCCAGGGCCTGAACCCAGCTGTGGCGAGCGACGACCGCCTGGTCGAGGGGGGTTTGCCGGTTCACCCTGCCACGCTAAGCAGCGCGCGGACGGGCCGCCTGCCGGGAGGTCCGTCCGCGTCCGCTTGCGGGCGGTACCGGGCCCGAGCAGACAATGGGTGTGTCGCGGAAGAATGCGGCTAATCGGGGCAATCGGATCGCGCCGCAGGGGTCCCGCGTCGGGAAGAAGAGCTCGTGAGCGTCGAACCGCCCTCGTCGGGCCGCCCCACCGGGCCGCCCTCCGGCCCGCTGTCGGGCCCCTCGCAGCCGCCCACGGGGCCGCCCTCGCAGCCGCCGTCCCAGCCCCCGGGCAGCAGCGGGGGAGCGCCCGCGCCCGAGCCCCGCCGCCCGTGGTGGAGGTCGGCTCCCCGGGTCGCGGTGATCGCCACCCTGGTCGTCGCCGCCGTGGTCCTCGCGGTCGTTTTCACCCGCTCCGACGGCGGCTCCACCCAGGCCGGCGGTGACGGCGAGATCTTCCTCCAGGCCGCCGGCAAGACGGGCCCCGAACCCTTCACCGAGTCGACCGCCAAGGACAGCTCGGTGCCGCCGGTCTCCGCGTCCCCGACCGGCTCCTCCGAGCCCGCCAACGCCGTGCGCGGCGTGGACGGCGCCGCGCCCGGCCTCTACGGCGGCACCCGCAACGTCTCCAGCTGCGACGTCGAGAAGCAGGTCGAGTACCTGCGGGCGGACCCCGCGAAGAACAAGGTGTTCGCCTCGGTCGCCGGCGTCCGGCCGTCCGGGGTCCCCGCCTTCCTGCGCTCGCTCACACCCGTCCAGCTGCGCATGGACACCCGCGTCACCAACCACGGCTACCGTGACGGCGCCGCCACCAGCTACCAGGCCGTCCTCCAGGCCGGCACCGCCGTGCTCGTCGACGACCGCGGGGTGCCCCGCACGCGCTGCGCCTGCGGCAACCCGCTGACCCCGCCCGTCGCCCAGCAGTCCACTGCGAAGCGCACCGGCGACACCTGGGCGTCGTACCGCCCCTCGAACGTGGTCGTGGTCGCGCCCTCGACGACGGTCATCAACATCTTCGTGATCTACGACCCCGACAGCCGTGACTGGATCGCCCGGCACCGCGGCGACACCGGGGGAAAGGACCACAAGACCCACCCGCCGGCCAGGCCCTCCCCGCCGGTGAGCGTGTCACCGCCGGCGACGCCGAGCACGCCGACGTCCCCGTCGCCCTGTGTCTCCACGTCCACCGGAGCACCCACCAAGCCCCCCTCCGGATCGCCGGGCGCCTGTCCGCCCGCTCTGGTCAACCCGTCCTCGCCGCCCCCGAGTTCGCCCTCGTCGCAGCCGCCCGGCAGTGAATCCCCAGGTGAGTCCGTCACACCCGATTCCTCGACACCGCAGCCGCCCCTCGCCTCCGACACCACGCCGACGAGCAGCCTGTCCGCGCCCGTGGCCGGCGCGGCGGTGTCCTGGACGGTGTGACGCGTCTCCTGGACTGGGGAGGCCGACTCGGGGTACGAGGACTGGTGCAGCAGCGTCCGGCCAGTCCGGCTTCCGAGAGAGAAACGCATGATCGATCACCTGGACGGGGCAGTGATACCGACTGGTTTCGACGTGCCCGTGGAACCCCTGCGGGAGGCGGCGCACTACACCGGGGAGCCGGGCAGCATCGCCGAGGCGCGGTCGTTCGCCGCGGGCTTCCTCGGCAGGCTCCGCACCGAGTGGTGTGCCGCGATCGGTGACCGTGCCGAGGAGGAGGTGCTCCTCGTGGTCAGCGAACTCGTCACCAACGCCGACCGGCACAGCAACGGACCGTACATCCTCGAGCTGGAGGGCACCGACAGCACGGTCGCCGTCACCGTCTACGACAGCAGCGCCACCCTGCCCCGCAGGTTCCCGCGGGATCCCGAGCGGGTCGGCCGCCACGGCCTGGAGATCGTGCACGTCCTGGCGCGCGAGGTCGCGGCGGAACGCGTACCGGTGGGCAAGCGGGTCAGGGCCGTGCTGGCGTTCGGCGCCAAGGACTGAGCGAGCGTGTGAACGTGCAGCGGGTGCCGTCCACCAGGACGGCACCCGGGTCGTTCACTGTCCGTGTGTGTCAGGCGCAGCCGAGCTCGCCCAGCATGCCCTCGCGCAGCCGCGTGATGATCCGCTTGATCAGCCGGGACACGTGCATCTGCGAGCAGCCGAGCCGCTCACCGATCTCCGACTGGGTGGCCTCCTCCACGAACCGCATGTGGATGATCTGCCGATCGCGGTCGCTGAGCTCGGCCATCAGCGGGGCGAGCGACTGGAAGTCCTCGACCAGGCGCAGCCCGTCCTCCTCCACGCCGATGAAGTCGGCGAGCACCGCTTCGCCGCCCTCGGGGCCGTCGCCGGTCAGGGCGGCGTCCAGGGACGAGGAGTTGTAGCCGTTCGAGGCGATCTGGGCCTCGATCACCTCGTTCTCGGAGATGTTCATCAGGGTGGCGAGTTCGGCCACCGTCGGGTCGCGGTCCAGCCGGCTGCCCAGTTCCTCACGGGCCTTGGCCAGCTCGACGCGCAGCTCCTGAAGGCGCCGCGGGACGTGCACCGCCCAGGTGGTGTCCCGGAAGAAGCGCTTGATCTCGCCGACGATGTAGGGCAGCGCGAACGAGGTGAACTCGACCTCACGGGACACCTCGAACCGGTCGATGGCCTTGATCAGGCCGATCATGCCGGTCTGGACGATGTCCTCCATGTCGTCGCCGCGGCCGCGGAACCTTCCGGCCGCGAAGCGCACGAGCGACATGTTCATCTCAATGAGGGTGTTGCGCGCGTACTGGTACTCGTGCGTGCCCTCCTCGAGCTCGGTCAGACGCTGGAAGAACTGGCGGGACAGCTCCCGTGCGTCCCGCGGGGCGACGGACCGCGGTTCCTCGACTCCCGGCAGGGGTGTCCCACCCGTCCTGGTCCCGCTGGCGTGCTCGGCGACGTGTGCCTCCGAACGGTTCACGGCGGTGACGGCGGTATGCATTACCTCTCCCACGAAAGTCACGGCTCGACGTCTGCCTCTTCGGCCTGGGTTGTCTCGGGTCCTGCAGGTGTGGCCTGCCGTGTACCCGGATGGTGACAACATATGCCTCCCCGGACCACCGGCTGAATCCACCGCCCGCAGCTCCCTCGCCCTGCGCGTACCCGAAGAGTGACGAGGCATGCCCGGCAAGTGGACCAGTGGCCAGAAGTCGCCGGTCCCATGGGCAATCCCAGCGTTGGTAGTGCTCCTGTGCCCGTCGTCGATTCCACCCAGGGCAGAATGCCGACCCCTTCCCCTGACGGCCACGGAATCTAGGCTGATCCGGTGAGCAACGAAGCGCCGAACCAAGCCCGCGTGATCCCCCTGCGCCCGCAGTCCGCGCGCCCGGGGACCGTCCGCCCGGTGTCCGACCGCCCCGCCGCCACACCGCCGAAGGAGTCGGCCACCAGGGAGACCAGAGAACCCCTGTGGCGTGACCTCGTCGGAGACGTCCTGCGCCGCGAGCGGCTCGCCCAGGAGCGCACGCTCAAGGACGTGGCCGACGCGGCCCGGATCTCGATGCCCTACCTCTCCGAGGTCGAGCGCGGCCGCAAGGAGGCTTCCTCGGAGGTCCTCGCGGCCGCCGCCCAGGCCCTCGGCCTCGGCCTCGGCGATCTGCTCTCCCTGGCCCAGGGGGAGCTCACCCGGCACTCCGCACGCAGCCGCCGCGCGGTGCCGGGGTCGCCGTACAACAACGGGATGTGCCTGGCGGCCTGACGCGGCGCGGCCGGTGCCTCAGACCGTCACGAGGCGCCGGCTGACCACCTCGTCGGCCAGCCCGTACTCCACGGCCTCCTGCGCGGTGAACACCTTGTCGCGGTCCATGTCCGCGCGCAGGGTCGCGATGTCGTGGCGGGTGTGGCGGGCCAGCACCTCCTCGACCTGGGAGCGGATGCGGACCATCTCCTTGGCCTGGAGGGCGAGATCGGAGATCGCGCCGCGGCTGCCGCCGGAGGCGGGCTGGCCGAGCAGCACGCGCGCGTGCTCCAGGACGAGCCGCCGCCCGGGGTCCCCGCCGGCCAGCAGGACGGCCGCGGTGGAGGCCGCCTGCCCCACGCACAGCGTCGAGATGGGCGCCTGCACATAGGTCATCGTGTCGTAGATCGCCATCAGCGAGGTGAACGATCCGCCGGGGGAGTTGATGTAGATCGAGATCTCGTTCTCCGGCGCCGCCGACTCCAGGTGCAGGAGCTGCGCGATCACGACGTTGGCGACCCCGTCGTCGATCTCGGTGCCGAGGAAGATGATCCGCTCGGAGAGCAGCCGGCTGAACACGTCGGAGGACCGCTCGCCGTGCGCGGTGCGCTCGGTGACGTACGGAATCGTGTAGTTCGCCATGTCAGAGCCCCATCCGTCGCCTGGAGGCGGCCGGGCGGACGTCCGCGAGGGACTCCACGACCCGGTCCACCATGCCGTACTCCCTGGCCTCCTCGGCCGTGAACCAGCGGTCGCGGTCGCCGTCGCGGGCGATCGTCTCCGGAGTCTGGCCCGTGTTCTCGGCGAGGAGGCGCTCCATCGTCTGCTTGCTGTGATCCAGGTTCTCCGCCTGGATCAGGATGTCGGCGGTGGTCCCGCCGATGCCCGCGGAGCCCTGGTGCATCATGATCCGCGCGTTCGGCAGGGCGTACCGCTTGCCGGGGGTGCCCCCGCAGAGCAGGAACTGGCCCATGCTCGCCGCGAAGCCCATGGCCAGCGTCGACACGTCGTTGGGGATCAGCCGCATCGTGTCGTAGATGGCGAGGCCCGCGTACACCGAACCGCCCGGACTGTTGATGTACAGGCTGATGTCGGTGCGCGGGTCCTCCGCGGACAGGACCAGCAGCTGGGAGCAGACGCGGTTGGCGGAGACCTCGTCGACCTGGGTGCCCAGCAGCACGATGCGCTGGGCGAGGAGCTGGGCGGCCAGTTGGTCGTCGAAGCGGGTGGGAGGGGTGTCGCCGTCCTCGGCCCGGAGGGAAGTCATGGGCGGTCCTCGTGGTCGTAGGGATGCCGTCGGCTCCACTGTCGACCTCGGGCGACGCCCGGCAGCGGTTTCTCTGCCGGTGGCAGATTCGCCACCGGCAGAGCACTGCCCCGGGGGTGTGCTCAGCCCGTCTCGCGCAGCTGCCGGAAGAACGCCCGCACGTCGCCCACCAGCAGGTCCGGCTCCTCCATCGCCGCGAAGTGGCCGCCCCGGTCGAACTCGGTCCAGCGCACGAGGTTCTCGGTGCGCTCCGCCCTGTGCCGCAGCGGGACCTGGATCTCGGCCGGGAAGACGGCGAGGGCGGTCGGCACGGTCGACGGCTCGGTGGGCCGTGCCGCCCGGTCACCGGTGGCGTGCGCCCGCTCGTAGTAGATCCGCGCGGCCGAACCGGCGGTCCCGGTCAGCCAGTACAGCATCACGTTGGTCAGCAGCCGGTCCCGGTCCACGGCCTCCTCGGGCAGCTCCGCGGAGTCCGTCCACTCCTGGAACTTCTCCACGATCCAGGCGAGTTGGCCGACCGGCGAGTCGGTGAGGGCGTAGGCGAGGGTCTGCGGCCGGGTGGAGTGCAGGACGGCGTACCCGGTGCCCTCGCCGGACCAGGCGCTCCAGCGGCGCCACGACTCCAGGGCGCGCTCCCGCTCCCCGGGTCCGAGCGCGGCGAGTTCCTCCTCGGTCGGTTCACGGGTGGCCTGCGCGCCCGGCAGCAGATTGAGGTGGACGCCGATGACCCGCTCGGGACGGGCGCGGCCCAGCTCCCGGGAGATCGCCGCGCCCCAGTCACCGCCCTGCGCGCCGAACCGCTCGTAGCCGAGCCGGGTCATCAGCTCGGCCCACGCGGCGGCGATCCGGCCCGCCTCCCAGCCGGTGTCCGCGGGCGGCCCGGACAGTCCGAACCCCGGAACGCTCGGTACGACGACATGGAAGGCGTCGGCCGGGTCGCCGCCGTGGGCCGCCGGATCGGTCAACGGGCCCACCACGTCCAGGAACTCGACGATCGAGCCGGGCCAGCCGTGCGTGATGACGAGGGGGGTGGCGTCCGGCTCGGGGGAGCGGACGTGGGCGAAGTGGACGGTCGTGCCGTCGATGACGGTCGTGAACTGCGGCCATTCGTTCAGCCGGGCCTCGGCCGCGCGCCAGTCGTAGGAGTGCCGCCAGTGGTCCGCGAGCTCACGCAGGTAGCCGGCCGGCACGCCGTACGCCCACCCCGTGGCCGAGAGGTCGTCGGGCCAGCGAGTGCGGTCGAGGCGCTCGTGGAGGTCGTCGAGGTCGCGCTGCGGAATGTCGAGGCGAAAGGGCGTGATGCTGCCGGTTGACGTCATGCGGGGATGCTAGGTCGCACCGGTGTACAAGCCACATGGATTAACCGGCCGCCCGACCGATGAGTTCTGCGCCGGGGACCGGTCCACAGAGATGACCGCACCACGACCCTTCGGGAGGACCCCATGGCGAGCAAGCCTTTCACCACGTGTCTCTGGTTCGACGGCCAGGCCGAGGAAGCCGCGCACTTCTACGTCTCGGTCTTCAAGGACTCCACCATCGGCAGGGTCACCCACTATCCCGAGGGCGCGATGCAGCCCGCCGGGACCGTCCTGACGGTGGACTTCACGGCCAACGGGCAGAACTTCGTCGCCCTCAACGGCGGACCGCAGTTCACGTTCACCGAAGCCGTCTCCTTCCAGATCTTCTGCGCGGACCAGGAGGAGATCGACTACTACTGGACCAAGCTCACCGAGAACGGCGGCGAGCCCGGCCCCTGCGGCTGGCTCAAGGACCGTTACGGGCTGTCGTGGCAGGTCGTGCCCGAGGGGCTCGCCGACATGGTGGGCGACCCGGACCCGCAGAAGGCGGCCCGCGTCACCAAGGCGTTCATGGCGATGAGCAAGTTCGACGTGGCCGCCCTGGAGAAGGCGTACGCGGGCGAGTGAGCGTCAGCCGGCTGGCGTCCGGCCGACCACCCGTGTGATCTCCCGGGCGATCCGCAGGATCCCGGGGGAGCGCGCCGGGCAGGGCCGGGGCGTGGAGGTCGTGGGCGCCAGGCAGAAGTGCAGGTAGTCCTTGTCGAGATGCAGGGCGGTGCGATCGCGGTCCGGCTGGGTGCAGTAGTCGGGATGCTCGTGCTCGTAGGAGGTGCACGGCAGGTACTGCACCCAGGAGTAGCGGGATCCGGCGGGCGCCACCGTCGCGCCCGCGTCGGCGACGACGTCGCCCGAGGCGGCAGCCTGCTCGGCGTACAGCTCGTTCACGCGCCGGACCCGGTCGGGGGTGATCGGGTCCGGGCCCTGCGCCACCCACACGATCCGCGGCCGACGCTCACCGCCGGCCGCGGCGATCTGACCGGTCAGCCTCCGCAGGTCCGCCCGGTACCGGCTGAAGTACTGCTGCGGCGAGGCGGCGTGGCTGATCCCGTCCATGCACCAGGTGTAGTCCCACGCGTTGCCCCAGAACTGCAGCACCACGAAGTCCGGGTGCCGGGCCCGGACCAGCGCGGCGGCCTTGTCCCGGTCGGGCACCAGCGACTTCTTCCCCGTGTCCTCCAGGTAGTCGCACAGTGTGGTGCCCGAGTAGGGCGCGCTCGTGTACGTGGCCCGCAGTTCCCGGCGCAGCTCCTGCCCGAGCACCCGCTGGGCCTCCATGGCGAGCGAGTCGCCGAGATACAGCACCCGCGGGGCGACCACGGCCGCGGAGGCGTGCGGGGAGGACTGGGCGCGCTGGTGCGTGGTGGCCGCGCGGGGGACGTCCGGCGTCGGGGGCGCCGGCTCGGGCCCGTCGGAGGGGTCGCCGCAGGCGCCGAGCAGCAGCACTGCGGTCAGTAGTCCCACGATCCACCGTGTCCGCATGCGCGACTCCCGCCCCGGTCGCCGAAAAACGGTTCCCCAGGCAAGCACAGCCGGGTCCAGGGGGGAAGACGCGCGGCACGGTTCAGCCGCCGTCCCGGCGCTCCAGGACGTCCGTCAGTTCGGTCAGCGGCAGCGGCTTGGTCAGATGGGCGTCGAACCCGGCCGCCCGGGACAGCGCGCGGTCGGTGCCCTGGCTGAAGCCGGAGAGCGCGATGAGCCGCAGCCGCTCGCCGCCCGGCCTCGCCCGCACCCGGCGGGCGACCGTGTGACCGTCGATGTCCGGCAGGCCCAGGTCGCACAGCACCACGTCGAACGCCTGCGCCCCGGTCGCGGTGAGTGCGGCGGTGCCGGTGTGCACGGTCGTCACCCGGTGGCCCTGCCGTTCCAGCAGCGTGTGGTAGGTCGCGGCCAGGTCCTCGTTGTCCTCGACGATCAGCACGGCCAGCCCGCGGGACGCGGACCGGGCGGGCGTCGAGCGGGGCAGCGGCAGCGCCGGGGCGCCGTCCGCCGGCAGGACCACCGTGAAGGTCGCCCCTGTGCCGGGCCCGTCGCTGTGCGCGCCGACCCGGCCGTGGTGCAGTTCCGCGATCGTCCGAGCGACGGCGAGCCCCAGCCCCAGGCCCTCCGGCGTGTCGGGACCGGCGGGCGCCGCCCGCATGAACACCCCGAACAGCTCCTCGGCCTGACCGGGCGCGAAGCCGATGCCGTCGTCCCGCACGGTCAGCCGCGCCTCACCGCCCCCGTCGGCGAGCTCCACCTCGGTGCGCCCGCCGGGCCGGGTGTACTTGAGCGCGTTCGACAGCAGGTTGGTCAGGACCTGCGCGAGCCGCAGCCGGTCGCCGTCGACGACCAGGGGCGCGTCGGGCAGTCGTACGTTCAGGGTGCGGCCGTCGTGCGCGAAGAGGCCGCGGATGTCCGCGCAGGCCCCCTCGACGACCGAGCGCAGGTCGACCGGTTCCCGCACCAGCTCCAGCCGGCCGGTCACCGCCCGGGTGCCGTCCAGCAGGTCGTTGCTCATCCGGGCCAGCGTCCCCAGTTGCCGCTCCAGGACGGCCAGCGCCGGATGCCCCTCCGGCATGTCCAGGGCGAGCAGTTCGGTGGCCGCGGTCGCGGCCGCGAGGGGATTGCGCAGCTCGTGCGAGAGCGTGGCGATGAACCGGTCCTTGGCCCGCTGCTCCTCCCGCAGCCGGCGCCCCGAGGCGTCCAGCTCGGCGTTGACCCGGTTCAGCTGCTCGTTCACCTCGCGGATCTCCCGTGCCCGCACGAACAGGTCGATCTCCATGCCCTCCGCGCGCATCTGCGCGTCGGCGACCGCCCGCTGCTGCTCCCGCCCCACCCGCCGCAGATGCACGAACTCCGTGACGTCCTCGACCCGGTGGATGATGTGCGTCAGCCGGCCCTCGTCGTCCAGCACCGGCGCGTTCACCGGGCTCCAGTACCGCTCGGCGAAGACGCCCGGCTCGCTCGTCGGGATGTCGTAGCGCTGCAGGGCCATGGTGTCCGTACGGCCGCTCGCCACGACCGTCTCCAGCGAGCGGCGCAGATTGGCCACGCCGTCGGCCGACGGGTCCTCGGGGTTGTCCGGGAACACGTCGAAGATGGGCCGCCCGACGATGGAGCGGTCGGTGCGCGTGGCCGTCAGATAGGCGCGGTTGACCTCGACGATGACGAAGTCGGGGGTGAGGACGAGCAACGGGGACAGGTTCGAGTCGAACAGACGCCGGAAGTCCGGGGTGTCGGGCATGGGCGGACCTCCTGGCCGGGCCGTGTCTGAGGAACCCCCGTCCCGGGGATCCCCGTCTCAGGGGTCGAGGCGGTAGCCGTAGCCGCGGACGGTGGTGATCCGCGGTGCGGGGGCGGGCAGTTCGGCGAGCTTGCCGCGCAGCCGGTACACATGCTCGATCACGGTCGCGGGCTGCTGCCAGGACGCACCCCAGATCCGCTCCAGCAGCTGCGCCGCCGAGAAGACCCGGCCGGGCGCGGCGGCCAGCATCTCCAGCAGGGCGAACTCCTTGGGGCGCAGGGTCAGCGGGACGCCGTCGACGGAGACCTGCCGGGCCGCCGTGTCGACGAGCAGGGAACCGGCCTGGATCACGCTCGGCGGCTCCGGGGGCTGCGAGCGGCGCAGCACGGCATGGATCCGGGCCACCAGCTCGCGCTGGGAGAACGGCTTGACCAGGTAGTCGTCCGCGCCGATCTCCAGCCCAGCCACCCGGTCCGCCTCCGCGCCGCGCCCCGAGACCACGATGACGGGCAGGCGGCTCGTCGACCTGAGGGCCCGCAGCAACTCGAGGCCGCTGCCGTCCGGGAGTCCCAGGTCCAGGATCGCGAGGTCGACGCGGCTCTCGTACAGCACGGACTTTCCGGCGCGGGCGTCCATGGCCCAGGTGACGGTGAATCCGGCCCGCTCCAGATAGGAACGGCACATCAGTGCGAAGTCCGGCTCGTCCTCGATCAGGGCGAGGTGCGGGCGCATTCCGCATCACCTGGCCCGCCCGGTGCCCGCCCGTTGTGTCGCTGGTGAGGGGGCGTTGATGCCCAGACCATGTGGCGAAGGTAGAACAGTAAGCACCACGGTTCAAGGGGGGAGCCGCCCGGGGGGTCCGGAGCGGACACGTGCGGCGCGGGGAACGTGAAACCGCCGCACGCGTCCGCGCCGGAGCGCAGGTCCCGGCGCGGAGGCACCGGCACGCGAGCGGGGACGGTACACAGTGCACGACAGCGACCCGCCCCCCGTCGTCACGGCGTCCTGGCCACCGCCGCCCGGAGACCACGGACTCGTGCGCGACCCGGACGGCCTGGTGCTCGCCGAACTGCACGGCGACATCGACCTCGCGACCGCCCATCAGCTGCGCTGCTGGCTCGACTCCCTCGTGGCCCTCGCCGCGCCGGCCTACGTCGTCGACCTGCGCCCGGTCTCCTTCGTCGACTCCACGGGCCTCAACCTGCTGCTCCGGCTGCGTCGCCGGGTGATCGAGGGCGGCGCGACCTTCTCCGTGCTGTGCGGCCCCGGTACCCGGCGGCTGCTGAGGGCGCACGGCACGCTGGACGTGTTCGACCCGGCGACCACGTGGGACGAGGTGGCGGGCCGCTGACTCAGACCCGGTCGGCTGCGATCAGCAGGTACTGGAAACTGCCGTTCCGGTAGGCGGTCACAAAGGTCTCCTCGATCCCGGTCATCAGATGGTCGGCCTCCTTGCGCAGCTCCCAGTAGGGCAGGGCCGCCTCGGTCAGGTCCTCCACGTGCACCGGCACCAGCCGGTTGCGGGCCATCGCCCGGAAGTACGCCGAGCGCGGATGGATGTCGCAGATGTAGTGGGCGTTGATGAGCGAGACCTCACGGGAGGCCTGTCCGTAGGTGTCGTTGTAGCAGCCGGTGATCACCACATAGCGTCCGCCGCGGCGCAGCAGCCGGGCGTGCTCGGCGAACAGCAGGTCCAGCTCGACGTACATGGTCGACTCGTTGTTCCAGGAGGCCGCGTAGGCGCCCGACGGGAGCCCGGTGTCGAGCATGTTGCGGTGGTGGTAGCGCACCCGGTCGTCGATGCCGCGCTTGCGGGCCTGGGCGTTCGCGAACTCCGCCTGCTTCTCGGAGATGGTGACGCCGTCGGCGTGGCAGCCGTAGGTCAGGTGCGCCACGACACTGCCGCCGCCGCGCCCGCACCCGGCGTCGAAGACCCGGTCCTCGGGGCCGAGCGGGCCGAGCCGGGCGGCGAGGAGCTCGGCCTGGGCGTGTTCCAGGCGGTGCAGTTCGGCGGTGATCCGCTCGCGCCGCCGCACCGGATCGGGTTCGTCGAGGACGGAGCGGTCGGCCGCTCCGATGCCGTAGTGGTGGTGGTAGAGGTCGTCGAGCTTGCCGAGTTCGAGGTTGACCGGGTTCTCCTCGGCGTTCCAGTAGTCCGCGACACGGTTCTGGTACGTCGACTGGGTCGGCACCCGGGTGGTCCCGGTGCCGGTGCGGGGGGCGGTGGTCAACGGTGACTCCTCGTGCTGGTGCATGTGGCGTTGCGTCATGTGCGGTCGGGTTACCAGTAGTTGGGCAGGTGGTAGCGGTGGCTGTTGGTGGCGTGCCACTCGTGGTTCCCGGCGACCCAGTCGGACAGGCTCCGGGTGTAGCGCTCCACGAGCGGCGAGCCGGCGGACAGCAGGGCCGACTCCTCGTCGAAGGCCGCCATGATCCGGTTGTGGATCTCGACGGACTTCAGGTAGGCGGCCTTCAGCCCGCAGCGGTCGTTGGCGGCGACGACCTGCGGCAGGTTGAGGTGGGTGGGGTCGCTCGCCAGTTCCTTGGTGAAGGAGTAGAGGTCGTTGACGATGGTGGTGGCGTTGCAGGCGAGAGCCGTGACGCGCTGGATCTCGGGCCGGGCGTAGAGCGCCTCGGGCAGTTCGCAGCCGTCGACGGCGTCCACGATCGACAGACAGGGCCGGAAGTTGTTGAACTGCCGCATGACGAGGTACTCCCAGACCCGCGGCATGTACCGGGTCTCCGCCCAGGCGGCCTCGGCGAGGTAGCCCAGGTGCAGCCGGGCGATGTCGTGGACGAAGCGGTCTCTCTGGCTCGGGGTGGCGAACGCGGAGTAGTCCTCGAGGGCGAAGTGGTAGGAACGCAGGGGCCCGTCGGCGCGTACGCCCTCGCGCCACTCCTCCTCCAGTTCGGGGATGCCGTGGTACGGGTCGATCGCGGACTGGGCCATGACGAGCCGGCCGCCCAGGCCCCGGCGGGCTCCGCCGCGGCCCTCGTCCTCCTCGCAGTAGCAGGAGTCGACGACGTTCTCCGCGAGCAGCAACTCCCCGGCGACCGTGAGCCGTTCGAGATCGACGGCCCGCGGATGCTGGAGGACCACGGCCCGGCCGAACTGGAACCCCGAGAAGTCCCCCTTCCAGGCTTCGGGGAACAGGTCCAGGCGACGGGCCCAGGCCTCCAGCCTGCGGTCGATCTCCGCGGCCTTGACCGGATCGGCGGGCGCGACCTGCCGGTGTCTGAGCCCGGGGACCGCCCCGCCGCGCCGAGGGGTGCGCAGGCTGCTCGCGATGTCGGGCGGGCCGGGCAGGGGCCGGGTGTTCGTCGCGGTCACTCTGGCGTCCGGCCGATCTGGGCGTTCTCCAGGATCCCCACCGCGTCGGGGACGAGGATGGCCATCGAGTAGTAGGCGGTGACCAGGTAGCGGATGATCGAGTTGGCGTCGATCCCCATGAACCGCACGTTCAGGCCCGGTTGGTACTCCTCGGGGATGCCGGTCTGGTAGAGCCCGATGGCGCCCTGATCGCCCTCCCCGGTGCGCAGCGCGATGATGCTGCTGGTGTGCTGCCCGCTGACCGGGATCTTGTTGCAGGGGAAGATCGGCACACCACGCCAGGCGGGGATCTCGTGTCCCTCGACGCTCGCCGTGCCCGGCACCAGACCGCGCCGGTTGCACTGCCGGAAGAACGCGGCGATGGCCTTGGGGTGGGCGAGGAACAGCTTGGTCTTGCGGCGCATGGCGAGGAGTTCGTCCATGTCGTCCGGGGTCGGCGGGCCGGTGAAGGTGCTGATGCGCTGGCTGTGGTCGGCGTTGTGCAGCAGTCCGAACTCCCGGTTGTTGACCAGCTCCCACTCCTGGCGCTCCCGGATCTCCTCGATGGTCAGGCGCAGTTGCTGCTCGGTCTGGTCCATCGGGTTGTTGTAGAGGTCGGCGACCCGGGTGTGGACCCGCAGCACGGTCTGGGTCAGGGACAACTCGTACTCGCGTGGGGAGAGTTCGTAGTCGACGTAGCCGCCGCTGATCGTCGGTTCCCCGACGTGGCCGGCCTGGACGGGGACGTCGGCCTCGCCCTTGCGGTTCATCGGCAGGCTCTGCCGGCGCGCGTAGGCCTCCAGGTGGTCCGCGAGGGACGGCACCCGCTCGGTGAACTCGGTGACCACGGACCAGGGCAGGACCAGCACGGTGCCCGCGGTCTCCGCCCGCACCGAGCTCAGCCACAGCGGGTCGGGCCGGCCGATGGCCTCGTCGCCCATTTGGTCGCCGTCGGTGACGACGCCGACGATCTCCTCCTCGCCGTACTTGCCCTCGGCGAAGCGGGTGAAGCGGCCGTGCACCACGAGGTAGGCCTCCGTGACCGGCTGCCCGGCCTCGACCAGGACCTGGCCGGCGCGGATGTGCCGGATCCGGAAGCGGGTCGCGATCTCCTTGAGCACGTCGATGTCGCAGTAGCCGCGCAGGGCGGGCAGTTCGGTGAGCGTCCGGGGGATGACCCGGATGTCGTCGGCGCCGTTCTGCTCGAACTGCACCCTGCCCCGGCCGACCCGGAGCTGGAGGCGCCGGTTGACCCGGTAGGTGCCGCCCTTGACGTCCACCCACGGCAGCATGCGCAGCAGCCAGCGCGAGCTGATGGCCTGCATCTGGGGTTCGGACTTGGTGGTGGTGGCGAGCTGTCGGGCCGCAGTGGTGCTGAGGCTGGTGAACTGGGCTTCGGCGGGCGGATCGGGTTCGTCGACGGCGGGGCCGGTGGCGCTGTCCGATGTGGACACGTTCCCTCCTGGGAGTGAGCTGGGTGGCCAGGCGCGTGTACCAGCCAAACAGCCGGACGGGCCGCCTGAGCAGGGCGTGAAGGGGGCGGCTTCGCGGGTGGGAAGGTGTAAACCCCGCCGGTGAGGCAGTCGGCGCCTCATGAGCGCTCCCGCGCTCCTCAGGACAGGTGAGGTGTGCGCGCTCGCGCACAGCCCGTGCCGGTCTGTCCGGTCTGGAGTGGAATCGTCTGTTCGGCGCGCGGTCGGGCGCGCCCGTGACTAGCGTGTGGAGACGGACCGACCAACGATTCGGGAAGGGCCGCGATCATGGCCGTACAACCTGAGGGAACCCCCTGTTGGGCCGACGCGATGTTCAGTGACGTCGAGGGAGCCAAGAGCTTCTACGGTGACGTCCTCGGCTGGACCTTCGGCGAGGCGTCGTCGGAGTACGGCAACTACACGCAGGCCTACGCGGACGGCAGGGCCGTCGCCGCCGTCGTGCCGCCCATGCCCGGCCAGGAGGGTCAGTCGCAGTGGTGCCTGTACCTGGCCTCGCCGGACGCGGCCGCCACCGCCGGCAAAATCCGTGACAACGGCGGCGAGGTGCTCATGGAACCGATGCAGGTCGGCGACTTCGGCACCATGTGCCTGGGGCGCGACCCGAGCGGCGTGGTCTTCGGTGTGTGGCAGGGTGGCACCCACGAGGGCTTCGAGGCACCGCCCGAGCAGCCCGGCGCGTTCTGCTGGGCCGAGATCTTCACCCGCGAACCGGAGAAGTCCGACGCGTTCTTCCCCGCCGTCTTCGGCTACAGCGCCAAGCAGATGCAGGACGACGCCATCGACTTCCGCATGTTCGACCTCGGGGAGAACACCGTCCTCGGCCGCATGAGGATGACCGACGACTTCCCGCCCGAGGTTCCGGCGTACATCAACGTCTACTTCACCGTCGACGACTGCGACGACGCCGTGGCCCGCGCCACCAAACTGGGCGCCGTCCTGCGGTTCGGGCCCATGGACTCGCCGTTCGGCCGGTTCGCGGCCCTCAGCGACCCGCAGGGCGCGAGCTTCTCGGTGATCGACGTGACGACGACCCAGGGCGAGATGCCGCAGATCTCCGACGTGCCCTAGCCGGTGCGCACGGCCGTGACCACCACGGCCGTGTAGTGCAGGGAGAAGCTCCCGCCCAACGCGTCGACCGCCTCGCCGAGGCAGCCGAGCAGGGCGTCGAGCTTCTCGGCGGGCAACTGCCCGTGGCCGCCGAAGGTGGGCACCTGGTCCAGCCACTCGGCGCGGGTGTAGACCCGGTCCCACTCGAAGCGCCACTCCTGCGGCTCGTCGAACGCCGACGCCGCGCGGATCCCGTCGGCCGCCCTGGCGCAGACGCCCGCGTAGGCGTCGGGGCCGGTCATCCGGCGCCAGTCCATCGGCGTGTCGGGCAGGACGCGGGCGTAGGCGTCGGCGAATGCCGCGGCCACGTCCTCCGCAGGCTGGAAGGCGTTCCAGAACAGGGCCAGCCGTCCTCCCGGCCGCAGCACCCGGGCCGCCTGCGCGGCACCGGCGACGGGGTCGACCCAGTGCCAGACGGTGCCCGCGACGACCGCGTCGAAGTCCCGGCCCGCCGGATCCCACTCCTCGAACCGGGCTGTCTCGACGTCCAGCCCCTTCCGACGCGCGAACGCGGCCATCCGCGCGTCGGGCTCGACGCCGAGGACCCGGCAGCCGCGCGCCCGGAACGCCAGGCCGGCGATTCCGGTGCCCGTGCCGACGTCCAGCACCTCCCGCCCAGGGCTCCCTGCGACGATCCGGTCCACCAGGGCGTCGGGGTAACGGGGGCGGGTGCGGTCGTAACGCTCGGCGTCCGCACCGTACGACTCGGCGATCTCGCGGTGTCTTCCAGCAGAAGTGGGCATGCGCCCACTCTAAGTGGGCGCATGCCCACTCGACAAGAATCAGGGAGGATGTCCGAGGAAGAGCGAGAGGTGGGCCGTGCCGACAGGGATCGCCATCCGTGATGTGCGGGAGCAGCTGTTCGACGCGGCCGAGCGGATCCTGCTCCGGGACGGGGCCAACGCGCTGACCAGCCGGGCCGTCACCACCGAGGCGGGAGTGGCCAAAGGGGTGCTCCACCGCCACTTCGAGGACTTCGACGCCTTTCTCGCCGACCTCGTGCTGGACCGTACCGGCCGGATCGAGGCGCGGTCCCGGAGCCTGCGCGAGGCGGCGGGGACCGGTGACGTCGTGGACAACCTCGCCGCCGCCCTGACCGATCTCTTCGGGACGGTCGCCCTGCGGATCGTCGGCCTGGTCATCGCGCGGGACGCCCTGCGCGCCCGGCTGCGCGAGGCGCGGGGCGGGGGAGTGCCGGTACTGCGGGAGGCCACGGCGATGGTGGCCGGCTATCTCGCCGCCGAGCGCGAACGCGGGCGCGTCCCGGCCGACGCCGACGTGGACCTACTCGCGCCCACCCTGATCGGGGCCGCCCACCTGCTCTTCGCCGACGCGGAGGGCGCGGCGCCCGGGGGCGAGGAGGTCCGCAGGGTCGTGGCCGCGGTCGTCCCGGTGGGGTGAAGGGCGCCCCTGCGCTCATGGCATGATCGGGCGCATGCGTGAACGACTGGTGGCCGCGTGCGACGGGGCTTCGAAGGGAAATCCGGGACCCGCGGCGTGGGCCTGGGTCATCGCGGACGAGTCCGAGACCCCGGACCGCTGGGAGGCCGGCCCGCTCGGCCGGGCCACCAACAACGTCGCCGAACTCACCGCACTGGAACGGCTGCTCGCCGCCACCGACCCGGACGTCCCGCTGGAGATCCGGATGGACTCCCAGTACGCCATGAAGGCCGTCACCACCTGGCTGCCGGGCTGGAAGCGCAACGGCTGGAAGACCTCCGCGGGCAAGCCGGTCGCCAACCAGGAGCTCGTCGTGCGCATCGACGAACTGCTCGACGGGCGCGCGGTCGAATTCCGTTACGTCCCCGCCCACCAGGTCGACGGCGACCCGCTGAACGACTTCGCCGACCGCGCGGCCAGCCAGGCGGCGATCGTCCAGGAGCCCGCGAGCAGCGAACTCGGCTCCCCCGAGCCGCCGCCGTCGCCGGACACCCCGAAAAAGACCGACCGCCCCGCCCGGGCCAAGTCGCCCAAGCGGAGCGGTGGTTCGTCTTCCCGCACGATCAAGGCCAAGTTCCCCGGCCGGTGTCTGTGCGGACGTTCCTACGCGGCGGGCGAGCCCATCGCCAAGAACGCCCAGGGCTGGGGGCACCCGGAGTGCCGTACGGAGGCGGCCGGTTAGCGGTCGGCCGGGACGCGACCGTCAGAGGACCGCGCCGCGCCACTCGCCGGTCTCCTGACCGCGCTCCTCGATGAATGTCTTGAAGCGCTCCAGGTCGCCCTTGGTCTGCCGCTTCACGAACCCGAGCTTGTCGCCCACCTTCTCGGTGATGCTGTCCGGATGGAAGTCCATCTGGAGCATCACCTTGGTGTGGCCGTCGTCGAGCCGGTGGAAGGTCACCGCACCGGCCTGCTTGGCCTCCCCGGCGATCGTGGTCCACGCGACCCGCTCGTCCGGGATCTGCTCGGTGATCTCCGCGTCGAACTCCCTGTGCACCCCGTTGACGTTGGTCACCCAGTGCGTGAGCGTGTCGGTGCGCTGTTCGATGCGCTCGACCCCGCTCATGAACTCGGGGAACGTCTCGAACTGCGTCCACTGGTTGTAGGCGGTGTGCACCGGCACGCCGACCTCGATGGATTCCTCGACCTGCGACACGGGTGAATCCCTCCTTCGTCTTCTCGGTGTGTGCGGCGCGGGTACCGCAGCGCCCGGAGGGCAAACCACCGCAAGCCGACTCCTATGCGGTGTCGAAGGTGTAGAGGGGGGTGTGGTCCAGCAGGTCCGAGGGGCGCACGTCGTTCCACGGCTTCATGGTCTCGTCGAGATCGACGACATCGGGAGTGCCGCCCGCCGGGACGTAGCGGGAGTCCGGATGCCTGCGCTGCCACCGGGCCCACAGCTTGTCCACGTAGGCGTGGTGGAGCCAGAACACCGGGTCGTTGGGGGAGACCCCGGTCGCCATCTGCCCGCCCACCCAGACATGGACCCGGTTGTGCAGGTTGACCCCGCGCCAGCCCTCCAGATGGTTGCGGAAGCCGTCCGACGCGCTGTTCCAGGGGGCCGTGTCGTACGTCGCCATGGACAGCACCGACTCCACCTCGCCCGGGGTCGGCAGCTCCCGTACCCCGCTGCCGAGCGAGCGCCGCAGATACGTCCGGCCGTCGACGCGTACGGTGATCGGCCAGTTTCCGGTGTCCGCGGCGAACGGGCCGTCCATCACCCGTCCGTCCCGGCTGCGCCCGGTGCCGCCGAGGAAGTCGGGGCCCCACAGCGAGGCGCGGGGGGAGCGGTCGGTGCTCCAGTCCCAGTAGGGGAGCGTGACCGAGGAGTCCACCGACTGCAGGGCCTGCTCGAAGTCGAGCAGGAATCTGCGGTGCCAGGGCAGGAAGGAGGGCGAACGGTGGCCGGTGCGCTCCGTGTTGTCGGTGTCGGCCATGATGAATCCGTTGTGCGTGGTGACGAACGTGTCGTAGCGGCCGCTGCGCTTCAGCTCCAGGACGGCGGCGACGAACCGGCGCTTCTCGTCGGTGGTCAGGGCTGCCTGGTTCTTGCGGACGGTCATGTGCGGGTGCTCCAAAAAGGCGTACGGGACGGTCAGTTGGCGGGGAAGGGCAGCAGTCGCGCGCCCTGGAGCTCGTCGACGGCGGCCCGTGCGGCGGCACGCGGGGTGGGCACCGGGTCGTAGTGGCTGACGACGCTGATCCAGGTGCCGTCGGCGTTGCGCATCACGTGCAGCTCCACGCCGTCGACCGTCACCCGGTAGCCGCCGTGGTGGCCCCCGGTGGACCGGCCCTGTATCCGGCGGCCCTTGTAGACCTCGTCGAAGGGGCCGGGGGAGTCGAGGTGGCCGGGGGAGTCGTGGTGGTGCTCATCGGCCACAGCGCGCGGGGCGGCGACGGCCGTCGCGGCGAGGGCGGCCGTCGCGGTGAGGGCGGTACGGCGGGTGAGTTCCGGCATGCGGTGTTCCTCCTGAGTCGTCGGACTCCGCATGCCTATCGGCCCTGGTGAGAGCGGGAGAAATCGCTCGTGGCCGGTTGGCTGTGATCCAGACAATTACCTACATGTCGTACAGCGTTGAACAAAGATGATCTTGCTGTGGAGAGGGCTTGCCGGTACCCGGACGGAGGAATTCCTTCTCCCGCGAGTGGCGGATCCGAAGATCCTTTGCGGGTGAACGCCCTGGTAGTGGCCCGCCTCACGTGCCGAAAGTGGCGCGAACCGGAGCAAGGGTCCGGCAAGCCCCTGCTGCTACTCTGCGTTGCCAATTGACCGCTTTGGGTAATTCCTAGGGGTGCTTGTGAAGGTCGCCTGCGTCGGCGGCGGGCCCGCCGGCCTGTATCTCTCGATCCTGCTGAAACGGCAGGACCCGTCCCACGACATCACGGTCCACGAGCGCGACCCGGAGGGCTCGACCTACGGCTGGGGCGTCACCTACTGGCGCGGACTGCTCGACAAGCTCCACGTGCACGACCCCGAGTCGGCCCGCGCGATCGAGGAGGCCTCCGTCACCTGGAACCAGGGCGAGGCCCGGGTGCGCGACCTGGTCACCCGGCGGCCCAGCGACGAGGGGTTCGGCATCGGCCGCCACCGCCTCCTTGAGATCCTCGCCGCCCGGGCCCGATCGCTGGGGGTGCGGCTGGAGTTCGAGCACGAGATCACCCTCGGGAACCTCCCCGCGGCCGACCTCGTCGTGGCCGGCGACGGCGTGCGCAGCGCCCTGCGCACCGGGCACGCCGAGCACTTCGGGGCCGAGGTCGAAGCGGGCCGCAACCACTACATCTGGCTCGGCACCAGCAAGGTCTTCGACTCCTTCACCTTCGCCTTCGTCGAGACCGACCACGGCTGGATCTGGTGCTACGGCTACGCCTTCAGCCCCGAGCGCAGCACCGTCGTCGTCGAGTGCGCACCGACGACCTGGACCGGCCTCGGCCTCGGCGCCGCCGAAGAGGCCGACGGACTCGCCCTGCTGGAGAAGCTGTTCGACGACGTCCTCGACGGCCACCCGCTGATCGGCCGCTCCACCGGCTCCGGCAGCGCCCAGTGGCTGAACTTCCGCACCCTCACCAACCGCACCTGGCACCGCGACAACCTCGTCCTGCTCGGCGACGCCGCCCACACCACCCACTACTCCATCGGCGCCGGCACCACCCTCGCCCTGGAGGACGCCATCGCCCTGGCCGACGCCCTGTGCACGCACGGCGAGCTTCCCCAGGCGCTCGCCCGGTACGAGCGGCAGCGCAAGTCGGAGCTGCTCTCCGTCCAGAGTGCGGCCCGCCACAGCGCCCAGTGGTACGAGAACCTGCCCCGCTACATCGACCTGCCCCCGGAGCAGATGTTCGCCCTGCTCGGCCAGCGGCACTCGCCGCTGCTGCCCTACGTCCCGCCGCAGCTGTACTACCGGATCGACCGGGCCGCCGGGCGCCTTGAGGTGCTGCGCAGGTTCAAGCGCTGGCTCGGACCGAGGATCGCGCGCGGCGTGCACGCCCGGGAGCTGGCCTCCCGCAAGTAGCCGCAGAACCCGGCAGGAGTTGGGGTGAATGGTGATTCACCGCTAAAGTGAATTGCCATTCACCCGCTGTTCTCCTTTTCGAATCCGGAGCGCCGATGGATCAGCAGGGCCCGATATCCCCGCCCCGCGGAAGCGGCCTGCGGGCCCGGCTCACCGTGCCGGTGCTGGCGATGTGCGGCATGCTCATGGCCGTCATGCAGACCGTGGTCGTCCCCCTGCTGCCGGACCTGCCCCGGCTGACGCACTCCTCGGCGGGCGCGGTCTCCTGGATGGTCACCGCGACCCTGCTGGCCGGAGCGGTCCTCACCCCGGTGCTCGGCCGCGCCGGTGACATGTGCGGCAAGCGCAAGGTGCTGACGGCGTCCCTGGTCCTCATGACGGCCGGCTCGGTGATGTGCGCCCTGTCGTCCGACATCACCGTGCTCATCGCGGCCCGCGCCCTCCAGGGTGCCGCCGCCTCCGTGGTGCCGCTGTCGATCAGCATCCTGCGCGACGAGCTGCCGCCCGAGCGCCGGGGTTCGGCGGTCGCGATGATGAGTTCCACCGTCGGGATCGGTGCCGCGCTGGGCCTGCCGCTGGCCGCCATGGTCGTCCAGTACGCCGACTGGCACACCATGTTCTGGATGACCGGCGTCCTCGGCGCCCTCGGCGTCGCGGCCGTGTCGTGGGCGGTCCGCGAGTCCCCGGTGCGCCGGCCGGGCCGCTTCGACGTCCCGGGCGCCCTGGGACTGGCCGTCGGCCTGGTCAGCCTGCTGCTCGGGGTCTCCCAGGGCGGCCAGTGGGGCTGGGGCAGCCCCCGCGTCCTCGGCCTCTTCCTGGTGTCCGTCGCCGTCCTTGCCCTGTGGTGGTGGCGCCAACTGCGCACCGAGCAGCCCCTGGTGGACCTGCGGCTGGTCACCCGGCCGCGGGTGGGCCTGTCCCATGTGGCCGCCCTGCTCACCGGTTTCGCGTTCTACGCCAACTCCCTGGTGACGGCCCAACTCGTCCAGGCACCGAAGGCCACCGGCTACGGACTGGGCCTGTCGATCGTGGCCACCGGCCTGTGCCTGCTGCCCGGCGGCGTCACCATGCTGCTGTTCTCCCCGCTCTCCGCCCGGATCTCCGCCTCCCGCGGCCCGCGCGTCACGCTCGCCCTCGGCGCCGCGGTCATCGCGTGCGGCTACGGGGTGCGCATCGCGGACAGCCGTGACCTGTGGATGGTCATCCTGGGCGCGACCGTGGTGTCCACCGGCACCACCCTCGCCTACTCGGCCCTGCCCACCCTGATCCTGCGTGCCGTCCCCGCCGAGCAGACCGCCTCCGCCAACGGCGTCAACGTCCTGATGCGCACCATCGGCCAGGCCACCTCCAGTGCGGCGGTCGCAGCGGTACTGGTCCACCACACCAGCCCGGTGGGCGGCGCCCCCATGCCCACCCTGCACGGCTATCTCCTGGCCTTCGCCATGGCCGGTGCGGTCGCCCTCGCGGCCTGCGCGGCAGCCCTCACCATCCCCGGCGACGCCACGCCCGGGGGCCCCCGCCGGGCCGGTGGCGGCACCCGGGGCGCGCGGGACGGGGCGATGGAGGGAGCATGAGTGCGGTGAGGTCGCTGGTTTCGACCGCCGCACCTGGCCGCTACGTGGTGGCCCTGACGATTCCCGGTGACTCCGCGTCCGGGGGCGGTACCCCGGGTGCGGGGGACAGGGTCATGGAGGGAGCATGAGTGCCGTGAGCCCCACGCCCCCCACCGCCGCACCCGCCCGTCGGGACGCCGAGGCGACCCGGGCCGCCATCCTCAAGGCGGCCCGCTACCTCCTGGCCCGCACCCCCCACGCCGACATCACCCTCAAGGCGGTCGCCGAACGGGCCGGTGTCAGCCCGCCGTTGATCGTGAAGTACTTCGGCAACAAGGACGCCCTCCTCGCGCGCGTCATGTCCTTCGCGTCCGACGCGACGGCCCTGCTGGACGCACCCCTGGACGAGCTGGGCCGCCACATGGTCCGCCACGTCCTCACCGGCCAGATCGAACGCGGCGCCGACCCCCTGCTCCGGATCGCCTTCGCCCCCGTCCAGGGCGAACACGGCGACATCCTGAGGGTCAACTTCCGCGCCCAGGTGGTCGACCGCCTCGCGGAGCGGCTGCCGGGCCCCGACGCAGGCCTGCGCGCCGAACTGGCGGTGGGCACCCTCCTCGGCCTGGGCGTGATGTACGGCATCGCCCGGGGCGCCGAGCTGCGGGCGAGAGCCGTGGACGACCTCGTGGACCGCTACGCCCCCACGGTGCAGGCCCACTTGACGCCCTAGCGGAACAGCCGGTCCAGGAAGGCGTTGCCGAACACGCCGTGCGGATCGAGCCGGTCCAGCACGCCCGCCGCCTGCCCCCACACCGCCTCGCCGAACGACCCGGGAATCGTCGTCCCCAGCACCTCCTCGTCCGCCCACACGTCGTCGTCGGTGTAGGCCCAGCCCTTGGACCACTCGACACGCGTCCCCTCCCAGCCCTCGAACAGGAACTGCTCGATCTCCCGCAGGAAGGCCTCCGCGTACGGCGTCCCCGGCAGCGTCAGGATGTCCAGCCACACCGCCGTGTCCCACTCGGGACGCGCCCGGTCCTCCCGCAGCGCCGACAGCAGCGGGGCCCGCGCCCCGTCCAGCTCGGCCTCGGCCGGATCGTCGAGCCCGGTCACCCTGATCTCCACCGTCCCGTTGACCGGGAACTTCCCCCGGGCGGTGTAGGCGGCCAGCCGCTCCCGGTAGAAGTCCGTGAACTCGGAGACCACCCGCTGCACCTGGTCCCGGCCGGTCAGGACCGCGTACCCGTTCGCGGTCACCCGCAGCGTGGTCGGCCTGATGTAGAGCAGCGTGTTCTTGGACGGCCCCCAGATGTCCGCCGACAGCGTCGCCGTGAGCCCCACGGCCGCCACGTCGAGCTGCGCGTTCCCGAGCACCGGAGCCAGGTACCAGGCCGCGTCCGACACCATTCGCCCGGCCAGGTCCGCCACCACGGTCGGGACGTTGTCGGAGAAGGGGTAGTTGTACGGTGAGGTCACGCGCCGCGAGGTCAGCGGCCTGGTCGGCGCCACGCTCCACACCTTCAGCCACGGGAACTCCGTGTAGGCGAACCAGATCGCCTCGACGCGTCCGGCATTCTCCAGGAAGCTCGCGAAGGTCCGCCCGTCGCCGCCGGGCGCGGCGAAGAGCTCCGCGGCCGGGATGTCGACCCGGCTCACACAGCGCAGATTGCTGTTCGCGCCCACCCGCAGCACGACCTCGGTGACGAAGGTCCGTCCCAGATGGGTGAGCAGGGCGGCGCTGTCGGCCTCGGCGCGGCTGAAGGTGCGCAGCGCGTACGCCCCGCTCTCCTCGTCCCACACCACCGCCGTCAGCGACAGGATGCGATTGCTCAGCGAGCCGTACGTCTGTCCCGGCTGCCGTTGCTCCCCGGCGGCCGGTACGGCGGTGCCGTGCGCGTCGATCGCCAGGGCCCCGCCCAGCGTGAGGTCGCCGGGTGCGGGCGCGGCGGTGACCCCGAGTCCGTGCTCCTCCAGATAGGTGAGCAGTTCCTCCAGCGTGACACCGGTGCCGGCCCGCACGGCGGAGGCGGAGTCCAGTGACAGACCGGTGAGGTGGGAGGCGGTGTCGACGAGGAGGACGGGCGCGTCCGAGGTGGTGCCCTCGGTCACGGTGAGGGGTGACCAGCCGTGCGAGGAACCCCGCGCGCGGACCCGCCAGCCGTGCCGCCAGGCCCAGTTGACGACCTCGACCACCTGGTCGGGGCCGGTCGGCGAACAGGCCCACAGCCCGTCGGCGGTGATCTCGCCGACCCAGTTCCGGTACGCCGAACGCCGCAGGGCCACGCCCGCCGGGAAGTCGGGCAGTTCCGCGGCCGCGGCCGCGGGATCGGCCGGCAGCAGGATCGGTACGGCAGTGAGGGCGGCGGCGCTCATGAGGAAGCCGCGACGGGTCCAGGACGGGTTGTCCTGCGGGTGGTTGCTCACGAAACGATCAGTCACGGGGTCACGCTAGGCGGACGTTGACACGTGCATGCCCCACGGGGCTGCGTATCACCCGTGCGAGTGAACAATGCACAGGTCCCGCCCCGGAGCGACCCGTTCCGCGCAGATCGGTGGCGGATGACACACTGACCCCATGGACGAGCGCACATTCGGCAGGTCGCAGCAGCACGCATCCGTCGTCGGACTCGGCACCTGGCAGCTGGGGGCCGACTGGGGGGACGTCGACGACAAGGAAGCCCTCGCGGTGCTGGAGGCGGCCGCCGAGTCGGGGGTCACCTTCTTCGACACGGCGGACGTGTACGGCGACGGACGCAGCGAGCAGACCATCGCCACCTTCCTCAGCAGCCGGCCCGACCTGCATGTGCTGGTCGCGACGAAGATGGGCCGCCGCGTCGACCAGATCCCCGAGAACTACGTCCTCGACAACTTCCGCGCCTGGAACGACCGTTCCCGCCGCAACCTCGGCGTCGACCGCATCGACCTGGTCCAGCTGCACTGCCCGCCGACGCCCGTGTACTCCACCGACGAGGTCTTCGACGCCCTCGACACCCTGGTCGAGGAGGAGCGCATCGCCCACTACGGCGTCAGCGTCGAGACCTGTGAGGAGGCGCTGACCGCGATCGCCCGGCCGGGTGTGGCGAGCGTGCAGATCATCCTCAACGCCTTCCGCATGAAGCCGCTGCGCGAGGTGCTGCCCGCCGCCCAGGAGGCCGGCGTCGGCATCATCGCCCGCGTCCCGCTGGCCTCGGGCCTGCTGTCCGGCAAGTACACCAGGGACACGGTCTTCCCGGAGAACGACCACCGCGCCTACAACCGGCACGGCGAGGCCTTCGACGTCGGCGAGACCTTCTCCGGCGTCGACTACGCCACCGGTGTCGAGGCCGCCGCCGAGTTCACCGCTCTCGCGCCCGAGGGCTACACCCCGGCCCAGCTCGCGCTGCGCTGGATCATCGAGCAGCCCGGCGTCACCACCGTGATCCCCGGCGCCCGCAACCCCGAGCAGGCCCGCGCCAACGCGGCCGCCGCCAAGCTGCCGCCGCTGTCCGAGGACACCCTCGCGGCCGTCCGCGACCTCTACGACCGTCGCATCAAGGACCAGGTCGAGAACCGCTGGTGACCGCCGCCCGGCTCCGGGACCCGGCAGCTCGCCGGTCCCGGAGCCGGGCTGTTTGAACGATCAGCCACCGGATACCCGTACCGCATGGT
Organism: Streptomyces sp. SAI-135; assembly: GCF_029893805.1. Classification (NCBI taxonomy): domain Bacteria; kingdom Bacillati; phylum Actinomycetota; class Actinomycetes; order Kitasatosporales; family Streptomycetaceae; genus Streptomyces; species Streptomyces sp. SAI-135. The sequence continues at coordinate 992,737 of NZ_JARXYP010000002.1, read as the reverse complement.
CGACACGGTGAGACGGACAGGCCGCGACGAGACCGAGGAAGAGCGCGCGGACCGCATGTGGGGCGAACTCATCCAGGAGATACGGGTCGCGCAGACGGGTGTGCAGATTCTGTTCGGCTTCCTGCTCACCGTGGTGTTCACCCCGCGGTACACCCAGCTGACCGACACCGACCAGGTCATCTACATCGTGACGGTCGTCCTCGGCTCCTGCGCCACCGGTGCCCTGATCGGACCGGTCTCCCTGCACCGCCTGGTCTCGGGGCGGCGCATCAAGCCCCAGGCCGTGCGGATCGCCTCCCGGCTGACCTTCGTCGGGCTGGTCCTGCTGCTGACGACGATGACCTGCGCCCTGCTGCTGATCCTGCGGGTCGCGACCCACGACGACTGGGTGCCCTGGCTGGTCACGGGAGTAGTGGCCTGGTACCTGACGTGCTGGTTCGGCGTGCCCCTGTGGACCCGGCGCCGCTACACGACGGAGTGACGCGCAGGCCCTCCAGTTGCCGGTCGTGCGGGCGGCCCAGCACGAGCACGGACACCGTGGCGCCGATCAGCGCGCAGAACATGTCCCACTGGGTGTCCCACACATCGCCCTGCGTGGCCAGGTAGGCGTCCGCCGCCTGACCGCCGGTCACCGCGGCCGCCCACTCCAGCATCTCGAAGACGGCACTGAAGGCCAGGCACGCGCACACCGTCAGCGGTGCCGACCAGCGACTGCCCCGCAGCGGGGACGTACGGACGAGGAGCTCGCGTACGAGGACCGCCGGCACGAAGCCCTGCATCAGGTGGCCGAGACGGTCGTACGGATTGCGGTCGAGCCCGAAGGTGTCGCGGACCCAGTCGCCGAGCGGGACCTGCGCGTAGGTGTAGTGACCGCCCACGATCAGCACCAGCGCGTGGACCGCCAGCAGACAGCACAGCAGGTCGGTCAGCGGGAAACGGCGCCACGTCAGCACGATCAGGGGCAGTCCGACCATGACCCACACGGTCTCCAGGAACCAGGTGGTGCGGTCGCGCGGCCCCCACGCGGACAGGGCCAGCGCGGCGACCACGGCCCAGGCGAGCAGGACCGGCAGGGGCCGGCGCACAGCGGTCATGAGGTGCTCCTTGTCGTAGGAGCACCCATCGTCGGGGCAGGGGGCGGCAGCGGCATGAGTACGGCTACTCAGGCCCGCGTGCGCACCGGACCCGGTCTCAGCCGCCCGCGATGACCGAGGCCAGGAAGTCGTCCACTCTGACCTCCTCCTGGCCCGGCGGCACGATCTCGCGGGTCTCGCGCAGGAAGGACGCCAGCGCCGGGGCCCACGCGAAGACCACGGCGTGCTGGCGGCCCCCGTCGGAGCGGGCGTCACCGAAGAACTCCATGCGCAGTTCCTCCCAGACCCCGGTCGAGACCGGGCTGAACCGCACGTCCCCGACGCCGACCGGACCGCTCAGACCCTCGGCGAGCATCTCCCGGTCCAGCCGCCACCGCGCCAGCACCCGGCCGTCATGGCTGAACACCGCGGTGACGGCGAACGGGTCCGTGGCGTCGTACCCCAGGTGGGCGAGCACGGGGCACCGGCCCGTACCGCCCGCTTGCAGCTGCACGACGAGGGTCTTGTGCGCGGTCCTGTGGACGAAGCGGTTCACCTGGGGGCCTCCGGGGAAACGACGTAGAGCCCTCTAGTACCCCTCCCACGGCCAAGATGCTCAGCCGTCCGGGTGATTCCCCTTCGCGGTGCGCAGGGCCGTGATGCACGAGGCGATGGCCTGCTGGAGTTCCTCCAGCTGCTGGACCATGTCGTCCTCGTAGAAGTCCTGGGCGTCGTCGAAGGTCAGCTCCTCGAACACCTTGGTGGCCTTCTGGAGGCTGTTGTAGAACTTCGTCCGCCGCTCCTGGACCCGGAGTTCGGGATCGGCCTCCACGGCCTCGGCGACGAGGGACTTCATGGTGTCGAACGCCTCGGCCGCCCACTCGCCGGTGTCCTCGTCCTCCTCCAGCTCCTCCAGGAGGGACAGGTGCCGCTCGGCCTCCTGGCGCAGGTCCACGGGTGCGTCGATGGTCTGCCCGGCCGGCGTCTTCACCTGCCCGGACTCGGCGATCTGCCGGACGTATCCGATCCGGTCGGCCGCCCTGCTCTCGGTGGCCACGGCCTTCTTCAGATCGTCGGTGCGCACCACGTCCCGGGCCAGCGAGGCCTGGAGCTCCGGGTCCTCCTTGATCCGGTCGAGCAGGGCGCTGCGCGCGGCCCGGGCCGTGGAGGGGTCGGCGAGGATCGCGGCGCGCAGCGCGGTCGGGTTCTCGGCGACCTCCAGGGCCTTCGTCGGGCGGATGCCCTCGGCCTCCGCGGCCTCGGCGATGGCGGTGCCGCGCTCGGATGCGGCGCTGCTGCGGGAGACGTAGTAGCCGAGCCACACGTCCGCGTCCGGCAGCTCCACCTCCTGGCCCGGCGCCAGCGCCTCGAAGTGCGGGACCATGCCGTCGTCGGCGGCCCGGTCCCAGGCCTTGTAGTAGCGCATCACGCGCTCGGGCGAGCAGCCGGCGAGCTCGGCGAACTCCTTCGCGGACACCTTCGGCGTCTCGTCCGCGCTCTGGCCGCCGGGCCGCACACTGCGCGCCACCATCAGGCCGAAGGCCCATCCGCCGGTCCGCGCGTACACCCCGAACTCGCGGGCGTCCCGCGCGACGAGGTCACTCAGGGGCGCGGGGGACGCCTCCCGCGGTGGTTCGGAGGAGGAGACGGGGGCCGACGCCTCGGACGGGTCGATCGCTAGGCTCACGGGTGTTTCTCCTGGTCAGGCTCGTTCGGACCGCACGACGTGCGAGTCGGAAAGCCTATTGCACCCCAGGGGACCGCCTCGGCAGGCCCACCGCTCAGGCGAACGCGTCACGCAGCGCGGGCAGCAGGGTCTTCTCCGACCAGTCCAGGAACTCGGGCTGGGACTCGCCGCCGATCTGCACCAGCGCGATCTCGGTGAAGCCGGCCTCCGCATACGGGCGTACGGCCTCGACGAAGGCGTCGGGGTCGTCGCCGCACGGAATCGACGCCGCCACGTCGTCAGGGGTGACGAACTGCGTGGCCGACTCGAAGGAATCGGGGTGCGGCAGCTCCGAGTTGACCTTCCAGCCGTTGCCGAACCAGCGGAACTGGGAGTGCGCCCGCTTGATCGCGGTGTCCCGGTCGGGGTCGTAGCAGACGGGCAGCTGCCCCACCCGCGGCTTGCCCTCGCCGCCATTGCGGTCGAACGCGTCGAGGAGGCCCGCCTTGGGCTCCGTGGCGATGACGAGGTCGGCGAGACGGCCGGCCAGGGCGCACGACTGCTCGCCGGAGACCGCCAGACCGATCTGCGGCGGCTCGTCCGGGAGGTCCCACAGCCGGGCCGACTCCACGTCGAAGTGGGTCCCGCGGTGGTTCACGTGGCCGCCCCGGAACAGCGCGCGGATGATCTCCACCGCCTCTTCCAGCATCTCGTGCCGTACGTCGGCCGAGGGCCAGCCGCCGCCCACCACGTGCTCGTTGAGGTTCTCGCCCGAGCCGAGGCCCAGCCGGAACCGGCCCTCCGAGAGGAGCTGCATGGTCGCCGCCTTCTGTGCCACCACCGCCGGGTGGTAGCGGAAGGAGGGGCAGGTCACGTACGTCATCAGCGGAATGCGCGAAGTCGCCTGGGCAGCCGCCCCGAGCACGCTCCACGCGTACGGCGAGTGTCCCTGCGACCGGAGCCAGGGGAAATAGTGGTCCGAGGTCACCGAGAAGTCGTAGCCGACCTCCTCGGCCCGCACCACATGGCCCACCAGCTCACGGGGGCCGGCCTGCTCGGTCATCATCGTGTATCCGATTTGCACCATGGGGCCCGAGTCCCCGGTGGCCGCAGGAGAAAACGGGCTTCCGCAACACACTCGATCAAGGGCCGGTGGACGGGAGAGGATGCGGCCATGAGTTCCCTGCCCACGAGCACCCCCGCCGCCCAGGGCGTCGACGCGTCCGGCGTGGCGGCCTTCCTCGACGCCCTCGAAGCCGACCCGCACCTCGAACCGCACAGCCTGATGCTGCTGCGCCACGGCCAGGTCGTGGCCTCGGGCTGGTGGGCCCCGTACGCCCCGGACCGGCCCCAGCTGCTCTACTCGCTCAGCAAGAGCTTCACGGCCACGGCCGCCGGGTTCGCCGTCGCCGAGGGGCTGATCCGGCTGGACGACCCGGTGATCTCGTACTTCCCGGAGTTCGAGGCCGAGATCACCGACCCGCGCAGCCGCGCGATGCTCGTACGGCATGTGGCGTCGATGGCCAGCGGTCACGCGGAGGAGACCCTGGACCGGGCCCGCGCCCTGGACCGCGACGAACTGGTGCGGGGCTTCCTGCTGGTCCCGCCCGACAAGGACCCCGGCACCGTCTTCGCGTACAACCAGCCCGCCACCTACACCCTCGCCGCGATCGTCCAGCGGGTCACGGGCGAGAGGCTCACGGAGTACCTGCGGCCCCGGCTGTTCGAGCCGCTCGGCATCGGCGAGGCGGCCTGGATCGCCGACCGCAGGGGCCGCGAGCTCGGCTTCAGCGGGCTGCACGCCACGACCGACGCGATCGCCCGGCTCGGCGAGCTGTATCTGCGCGGCGGGGTGTGGCAGGGCGAGCGGCTGCTGCCGGAGTCGTGGGTGGCCGAGGCGACGCGGGTCCAGATCGCGCACGAGACGGCGACGGTGAACGGCTGGGCGGACTGGCAGCAGGGCTACGGCTTCCAGTTCTGGATGGCCCGGCACGGCTACCGCGGTGACGGGGCCTACGGGCAGTTCTGCGTGGTGCTGCCCGAGCAGGACGCGGTGCTCGCGATCACCTCGGAGACCGTGGACATGCAGCGGGTCCTGGACCTGGCCTGGGAGCACCTGCTGCCCGCCTTCGGCGCCGGCCCGCTGCCCGGCGGTGGCGCGGCGGACGCGGCCCTGGCCGACCGGCTGGCACGGCTCGCCCTGCCGCCCGCCGAGGGCAAGCCCGTCCCGGCCGGCCGCGCGGAGGACTGGAACACCTCCTTCACGCCCCACGGCGGTACGTGCGCCGACCGGCCGGCCCTGACCGGGATCGAGGTGGACCCGGGCGGCCGGGTGGTCCTGGTCGACGACGGCGACCGGCTGGAGGTGCGGTTCGGAGCCGGGGGGAGCGGCTGGACGGTCGTCGACGAGCCCGTGCCCGTCGCGGTGAGCGGCGGCTGGACCGACACGGAGACCCTTGCCCTCGACATGGCGTTCCTGGAGACCCCGCACCACCTGCTGGTGACGTGCTCGCTCGGGGACCGGACCTTCACCGCGCGGTGGCGGACCCAGCCCCTGCACGGCGGTCCGCTGCGGCGGATGCGGGCGCCGCGCTCAGCCTGAGGGCACCCGGAACGTGCTCAGGAAGGTGTCGAGCGCCTCCTGGTTCGCGTCGTCGTTCCAGTCGGCCGCGGGGGCCGAGAAGCGCAGTGAGTAGCCGCGGCCCCCGCCGATGAGGAAGCCCCGGCCGAACGTGCGCACCCGGGTGCCGTCGACGTCCTCCACCCACTGCATGTCGGCGGCTTCGCGGCCCTGGTAGGTCGTGGCCCGGATGTCACCGAGGCGCTCGTAGCCGGGGTCGTCCGCCAGCCCCGGCTCGACGGTGTCGCGCCACACGGCCACGGGGTCCGTTCCGACGGCCTCGCTGTAGGTGACGGCGAGTGTGCGCGGGTCGCCGGAGGCCCCGAAGACGACGCGGTAGGCCAGGTCGTCCTGGCGTGAGGTCTCCAGTGGCTTCCAGCCCTCGGGGAGGGCGAGGGAGAAGCCCTCGGGGGAGTGGTACGTGCGGTATCCGGCGGGCAGGCCCGTGCCCGCGGTGGGGCCGGCCGTCCTGCTCGGGCTCGGGGTGGGCGTCGGGGAGGCGGGCGGGGCGGAGCTCTGGTCGGTGCGGTTCCCGGGCGCGGTGACCGACGGGGAGGGGGCCGGTGGCACCGGGGCGGGGGTGGCGGCGGAGGCCGAGGCGGAGGGGGCGGCCGCCTCGCCGGTGGTCCCGCTGTCGCCGCCGGGCAGCACCTTGGTGACCGTGAGGACGGCCGCGGCCACCGTGACGACGGCCAGGGCGGTCCCCGCGACGAGCAGCCTGCCGCTGCGGCCCGGGGGCATTGCGGTCAGGGCGGCGCGTAGCCGTGGCGCGGGCTCCTCCGGCGCGGCCGCGCCGGGGTCCTCGTCGAGGACGCGCAGCAGCGCGGTGCGGACGGCCGTGCGGCTGAGGCGTTCGTGGGAGTTCTTGCGCAGCAGCCCCTGCACGGTCGGGGTGAGCGGTCCGGCCCGCACCGGGGCCCGCAGCGGCAGCCGGTCGACGCCCTTGAGGGTGGCCGCGGGGCGGTCGCGGTCGCGGAACGGCGGACGTCCCTCGACCAGCGTGTAGAGGATCGCGCCGAGCGCCCACAGATCGGCGGCGGGCCCGATGCGCTCGTCGCGGGCCTGTTCGGGGGAGGCGTACGACGGTGCCGACAGCCGCGGGGCGAGGGTGGCCCCGGCCAGGCCGAAGCCGGTGACGACGACGGTGCCCCGGTGGTGCACGAACACCTGGCCCGGGCTGAGTTCACCGTGGGTGATGCCCTCGCCGTGCGCCGCCTCCAGCACCTCGAGGAGCTCCAGGCCGACACGGGCCGCCCGCCCGTGGTCGAACGTCCCCTGCCGGGCGAGGAGTTCGCCCAGCGGGATGCCGTCGACCGGCTCGGTGACGGTCCACAGGACGCCCTGCTGCGCCACGGCGTCCACGACCGCGGCGATCCGGCCGGGGGACACCACCCGCATGGTCTTGGACATCCGGACCACTCCCGCGGCGGTGCGCGCAGCGGTCTCCTCGGCCGTGCCGGCCGGCAGCGCGATCTCGGTGAGCAGGCAGGAGCGTTCGGCCGAGACGTCCTCGCCGTACCAGCAGGTCCGGTTGGTCTCGCGGTGCAGGACGTCCAGGGGCCGGTACCGTCCGGCGACCAACTCGTGTGTGGAGACGTGCGCCTTGACCATGGTCATCCCTCGCTGAACCCCTGGCTCTCACCTTTCACAGAGGTACGGCGGGTGCGGCGGGGTGCGTTCAATCAAAACGGCAACCGGGGGAATCCGCTTCCTGGTTGCTCGATTTCTGACTCACAGGTCAGTAGAACGGCCGGAATCGATCGCCGCGGTCAGCGCAGCCCGAACCGCCCGGCCCAGTCCATGACGTCGGCGGTGGTGGCGTTCCCGCCGCACACGACGAGGCCCAGCCGGCAGCCGTCGCCGACCCGCTCCAGCACGGTCCGGGCGGCGGGCAGGAGACATCCGGCCGCGGGCTCGCCCCACACCTTGGCGTGGTCGGCGAGGTCGAGGCAGCCCCGTACCGCCTCGCGGTCCGGGACCACGAGGACCTCGGTGACCAGGGCCGCCACGTGGTCGTAGGTGAGCTGTGAGACGGACGGGGCGCTCAGGGTGGACACGACGGAGGACAGCGGGACCGGCACCGGCCCGCCCGCGGCGAGCGCCCGGCTCATGGCCTCGGCGCCCTCGGTCTCCACACCCCAGACCCTCACACCGGGCCGCCGCGCCCGCAGGGCCGCCGCCACCCCGGCGATCAGGCCGCCGCCCCCGACGCTGACGAGGACGTCGGTGAGCTCGCCCGCGTCCTCGGCGAACTCCGTTCCGACCGTCCCCTGCCCCGCGATCACCACGGGGTCGTCGAAGGGGTGGACCAGCGTCAGCCCCTCGTCCCGCAGCCGGTTCACGAGGGAGAAGGCGCCGTCCATGTCGTCCGTCAGCCGCAGCGAGGCCCCGGTCGCCTCGACGATCTCCACGGACCGGGCGGGCGCCGAGCGCGGCATGACCACCGTCGCCTTGACGTCGAGGGCCGCCGCCATGTGTGCGAGGGCGATCCCGTGGTTGCCGCCGCTGACCGCCACGACCCCGGCCGCCCGCTCCGCCTCGCTCAGCGACAGCAGCTTGGCCGTCGCCCCGCGCGCCTTGAACGAGCCGGTGCGCTGGAGCAGTTCGAGCTTGACGGTGACGGGAGCACCCAGGAGCGCGGACAGACCGGGGCTGGGCAGGGTCGGTGTGCGCACGACGTGGCCGGCGATCAGCCCGGCCTGCCGCTCGATGTCCGTGATCCCGATCAAGACGGTTTTCCTTCCGCGAGGTGAGCTCTCCCCGCACCCTGTCCCCCCCTGCGGCGCAGGTCAACTCGGTGTCAGAGATCGCGCCGCACGAGGTAGTCCAGCAAGGGCCGCAGCTCGTGGGCCGTCCCCGCGGACGCCAGGTGACGGCGGGCCTCGGCGAGGGCGGCCGCTCTGCCGCCGCACTCCTCGATCAGGGCCGCCGTCTCCTGCGGGGCCCCGTCCGACTCCAGGAGCCGCGCCAGGCGCGCCGCCTCGGGAGTTGGCGCGTCGAGCGCGCAGAGCACCGGGAACGTCTTCTTCCGTTCCCGTAGATCGCCGTGCACCGGTTTGCCCGTGACCTGCGGGTCGCCCCAGATGCCCAGGACGTCGTCGACGATCTGGAACGCGACGCCCAGGTGCCGTCCCGCCCGGTCCAGCGCGGCCACCCTGCTCGGCGGCGCCCCGCCGAGCAGAGCGCCCAGTGCGGCCGCGCAGCCCAGCAGTGCCCCGGTCTTGTGCTCGGCCATGGCCCGGTACTCGTCGGGCCGCACCCGCTCCGGACCCGTCCAGGGGCGGGTCGCGAACAGGAGGTCGTCCGCCTGGCCGCGCACCAGGCCGGACAGGGCCGCGGACAGCAGCCGCAGGGCGCCGGAGCCGGCGCCGGCCAGCGTCTCGACGGCGAGGGCGAACAGGGCGTCGCCCGCGAGCACGGCGGGTCCGGTGCCGTAGGCCTTCCACACCGTGGCCCGGCCGCGCCGAGCCGGGTCGTCGTCCATGATGTCGTCGTGGAGCAGGGAGAAGACATGCACCAGCTCGACCGCGACCGCCGCGGGCACCCCGGCCCGCCCGGGGGCGCCGGCCCCCTCGGCCGCCAGCACGGCGAGCGCCTGCCGCACCCCCTTGCCGCCGGACGCCGTGGCCGGAGCGCCGCCGACCTCGCACCAGCCGAAGGCGTAGGCGGCCATCTCGCCCACCCAGGGGTGCAGTGTGCCGACGGCCTCCTGGAGTGCGGGGCGCACCAACGCGCGGCACCGGGTGAGGACTTCGGGAGGGGCGACCGTCGTCACAGCACCGCCTCCGTGGCCACGCCGAACTCCTCCTGGGCCCGGGCCACCATCTCGCGGGCGTGCCGCAGCCCGGTCCGCTCCAGCACGCGTGCCAGATCGGCCAGTTCGGCCGCGGTCTCGGCACGGTCGCGGCCGAGGCGGGCCAGCGCCTTGGCGAGCCCGAGCCGCGCCAGGGCCTCACCGCGCGGTTCGCTCATGGCACGGAACTCGGCGAGCGCCCGCTCGTACAGGTCGCGGGCCTCGGCGCAACGCCCGGCCCGGTACAGGACGTTGCCGCGCATCTTGTGGTTGTAGGCCAGCGCGCTGGACAGGTTCATCTCCCGGCACGTCACCTCCGCCTCGGACAGCAGGGCGAGGGCCCGCTCGGTGTCGCCGTCGCGCACGGAGGCGAGATCGGCGAGCCCGCGCAGCGCCCAGGCGTGACCGCGGTGGTCGTCGGCGGCCTCGGCGATCCGGGCCGCCTCCTCGAACATGGCGAACGCGGTGTCGTAGGACCCGGTGTTGCGGTGCATCTGCGCGATGCCGGACAGCGCCCACACCGTGTGCCGTGCCTCGCCGCGCCGCCTGGCCTCGGCCAGCAACTGCTCGTGCAGCCGGCCCACGGCCTCGTAGTCGCCCTGGATGCGCCCGGTCTCGGCGAGACCCGCCAGCGAGTAACCGCGCACGACGACGTCCCCGCCACGCTCGCCGAGCTCGGCCGCGAGCCCCAACAGCCGCCGGGCCAGGGCGAATCGGCCCCGCTGCCGGGCCAGGGTGCCGCCGCTCCACAGCGCCCAGGCCATGCCCGCGGTGTCCCCCGCCCGACGGGCGGCCCGGTAACTCGCCTTCCAGGTCCGGTCGGCGTCGGCGACCTTGCCGAGCCGGCGCTGCGCCTCGGCGACCGCGAGCCCCGAGCGCGCCGCCTCCCCGTGCCGTCCGGCCCGCTCGGCCGCCCTCAACTGGGCGGTGCCGGCGGCCAGGACGTCGTCGAGCGAGGAGTTCACGGAGAGGGCGGTGAGCGCGCCCTGGTACTCCGGGGCGAATGCCTTGCCGTACATGTATGCCTTTCCTTCCGTATACACCTCATCTATACGCGCTGTGTATACATGGTGTGCATAGTGCCTTGAAAAGAAGCCCCGGCCCGGAGGCCGGGGCTCATCCGTCGCCGGTCAAGACGTGGACGGAGTCGGACGGGTTGCCTGTGAGGCGCAGATCACTGCCCGGGACCTCAGTGCTGCTGCGCCTTCTGCGGGGTCGCCTCGCTCGGCCGTACCACGACGTACCCGTTGCCCTGGAGCATCAGCTGGACGGCCTCCCCGGAACCGCCGCGCAGCATCGACCCGATGGACTGCGAGCGGTGCAGCGAGGTGCCCAGGCCCGCGGTCCAGCCGACGACCGCGTCCGTGTCGACGTACACCGGGTACTCCGGCGAGACGGGGATCACCAGCGGGTTGCCCTCGCAGACGAGACCGAGCCTGCCGTGGCCCGTGAAGACGCTGTTGAACAGGCCGCCGCCCGCGATGCCGGCGCCCTTCACGGTCGAGATGCGGTAGGCCAGCGAGGCGTCGAAGCACAGGACGTTGCGGCCGTTGACCGTGAACTCGTCGCCCGGCTCCACGTCGACGATGAAACAGTTCTGGGCCTCGTGCGCGAACCAGGCCTCGCCCTGCCCGCGCACCGCCATCAACGGCAGCCCCTCCCCGGTGACGGCCCGCTTGAGCATGCCGCCCACGCCCTGGCCCTTGCGCTCGAACTGGAGATTGCCGCGGTAGGCGACCATCGCCCCCTGGCGGGCGAGCATCTCGCCGTGCACCGCGTACCTGATGCACTTGGCGTTCTCGACCGTCATGCCCGGCGCGGTGGCCGGCTGCACCATGTGCTCACTGGAAAAGAGGTCACCCTTCATGAGGGCATCCTGGCCCGGAGGGATCCCCTCCGCCAAGATCCCCTCCCTGCGGGAATCAGGCGCCGAAGAGCTGGGTCCAGTAGGTGCCCGCCGGGCCGCCGCCCGCGAACCCGATCCCGATGTGGGTGAAGCCCGGCCTGAGGATGTTGGCGCGATGGCCTGGGCTGTTCATCCAGCCCTCCACGACCTCGGCGGCCGAGCGCTGGCCGCACGCGATGTTCTCTCCGATCGAACGGCGGCCGGAGCCCGCGGCGGCCGCCCGGTCCCAGGGCCGGGTGCCCTCGGGTGAGGTGTGGGAGTAGAAGGCGCGGGCCGCCATGTCGGTGCTGTACGCCTGCGCCGCACGGCCCAGGAGCGGGTCGACGGCGAGCGCCGGCAGGCCGGCCCGGGCGCGCTCACGGTTGGTGAGGCCGACGACCTCGTCGGCGGTCCGGGCGAGGGCGGCGGGCGTGAGCGGGCTCGCCCACAGCGCCGTCCAGTACGTGTCGCCGGAGCGGCCCTTGCTTGCGTGAGCCAGGCCGACGTGACAGACGGCCGGGTCGTGCAGGGTCCGCCGGGGCTGCTCGGCGCGCAGGCAGTACTCGACGAGCTCGGACGCGTTGCGCGGGCCGGAGACGAGGTGCTCGCCGACGGTGAGATACGCGTACCCGGTGGCGGTGAGCCGCTGGAAGACGGACACGCCGTCGGCGCCCTCGACACCGAGACGGCCCGCGGTGGCCATGGCCGAGGCGTGGAGGCGGGCGGCTTCACCGAGCCGGGCGTCGAACGTGACCGGGGGTGAACCAACCCTGGAGCGCGCCGAGTTGACCAGGCTGACGAAGGCGGCCGCTTCGGGGGAGGGAGCGGGCGAGGGAAACGCCGGTGCCGGGCGTGCCGTGGGGGAGGGGGCCCGGGCGGCCGGGAACGCGGAAGCGGGGGCGGCGGATGCCCCCACGGCCGTCGGGGAGGTGAAGGGCGGCCCGGCCGTCGGGGATGCGGAGGGAACTCGGGTCGGCGGCGCTGCTGAGGGCACTCCGGTCGTCGAGGATGCGGAGGGCGCCGCGGTCGTCGGGGTGTCCGCCATGACGTCCACCCCGAAGTCCCGTGCCAGCCCCGCCAGTCCGTCCGCGTACCCCTGCCCGAGGGCCCGCACCTTCCAGCTGTCGCCGCGCCGGTAGAGCTCCGCGAGCAGCAGCACGGTCTCCTGCCGTGGCCGCGGTGGCGCGAACCGGGCCAGCGGCCGGCCGCCCGCATCCGTGACCTGGAGGACCGGGGCGGGCAGCAGGCCCAGGGGAGTGCCGGGATCGGCCGCGGTGACGACCACCGTGACCCTGGTGGCGCCCGCGCGCAGCCGCCGGGGATCCACGGTCAACGTGTCACCGGAGAGTCGGGCCCCGGGAGCGGAGGGCTGGTTGTAGAACACGAAGTCCGCGTCGCCCCGCACCGTGCCGCTCTCGTCGGTGACGAGCGCGCACACGTCGAAGGGGCCGGGCACCCGCACGGTGACGGCCCCTTCGGGGAGGGGCAGATTGCCCCCGGGGACCAACTCGCTCATCGTGCCGCCCTGGTGTCGTCGTCCGCCGGGAGAACGCACACCGGGGGCGAGGGGTTCCCGGCCCTTGCTCAGTTCAGCGTGAGCCCCGGCGCCATGTCCTCGTGCCGCTCGACCGGTGCCTTGCCGCGCGGAGCCCTGACCGCCTTGAGGGTCTTTCCGCAGAACGCGGAGTCCAGGGTGCGCAGCATCGTGTTGAGGACCGTGCCGTTGTTGGACGTGTTCGCGACCGCGGCGAGAGCACGTCCGCCGTCCTTGGAGGCGAACGCGTAGGTGTAGAACCCCTGTACGGCGCCGGTGTGGCCGTACACCGAGATCCCGCACGACAGATCGCGACGGCGCAGTCCGAGTCCGTACGCCTGACCGCTCCCCGTCGACGGCAGCCACCGCTCCATCTGCGCCAGCTGCGCCGCCGAGGTGAGCCGGCCGCCGAGCAGAGCGGACAGGAAGGTGTTCAGGTCCCGGGTGCTGGAGATGAGCGCGCCCGCGCTCTGCGCCCACGACACGGTCTGCTCGGTCGCGTCGACGAGGGGGGCGCCCGCCTGGTCCGGGGTGAGATAGCCGCGGGCGTGCCGGCCGGGGATCGTCATGGTGGGGTGCACATAGAAGGTGTCGCTCAGCTTCAGCGGCCCGATGATCCGGTTCTCGTACTCGGTCCGCACCGGGTTCCCGGTCAGCTTCTCGATGAGCATCCCGGCGACGACGAAGTTGGTGTTGGAGTACGAGTACACCGCGCCCGGCGCGCTCGTGCGCGGACGGGCGAGCGAGAGCTTCACCAACTCCCGGGGCGTGTAGACCTTCTTGCGGACCGCCTCGAACCCCGGGACGGTCCTGGCGAACATGTCGTTGGTGTAGTCGTACAGGCCGCTGCGGTGGCCCAGGACGTGCCGCACCGTGATCCGGTCGTCCGGGAGCAGTCCGGGCAGGTACCGGTCGACGGGCGCGTCGAGACTCAGCTTCCTCTCGTCGACCAGTTGGAGCAGTACGACTGCGGTGAAGGTCTTGGTGACGCTGCCGATGCGGAACCGGTCGGCGTCGTTCATCGCCCGCCCGCTCCCTCGGTCCGCGACGCCCACCGCGGCCCGGTACACCGTGCCCCCGTCGTCGATCCTGGCCATGGACCCCGGTGCGCCCTGCGCCTGCGCGGAACGCAGCACGCCGCGCACACCTGCGAGATCCACCGCGGGCGCGGTGGGCGAGTCGGCGTGGGCGGGGACCGCGAGAAGGGGCAGCAGGACCGCTCCCGCCACCGCCCCGACCCTCACTCGTGCTGATGCCATCCGGCTGATCTCCTGTCGCCTCGTCAGTTCCGGTAAGGATGCGGAGAGTATCGCCGTGAAAAGTGCGAAAAGTGATGATTGGCCGCCTCGGTCGGCGCGGATGTCTCCTCGGAAACGCACAGCCGATTCCTGCTTCTTTTATTGACGAAGGAAAAGAACCCCTCTAAGTTCCCGGCCATGCGCCCCACCCCTCGCGCCGAGACCTTCCCCGCCAACACACCCGCCGCCTCACAGGTGTTCACCACCGTGCTGTCCCAGGGCCCCCTGCCCCGCCTGGAGGTGGCCCGGCGCGTGGGCCTGTCCCCGGCCGCCGTCACCAAGGCGGTCCGCCCGCTGCTCGAGGCCGGATACCTGGTGGAGGGTGTGGACGAGGGCGCCCGTCCGGCGCTCGGCCGACCCGCGAACCTCGTGCGCGTCGACGGGGGACGGGCCCTGTTCATCGGCGTCAAGGTCACCGGCGACGAGATCATCGCGGTCCTCACCGACCTGTGCTGCCGTATCCGCGAGGCCCGGCACCTGCCGCTGCCCGACCGTGAACCCCGGACCGTGCTCGCGGGCATCTCGGACCTCGTCCAGCGGCTGATGGCCGAGGCGGACGGCACCACGGCCGCGGTCCAGGGCCTCGGCATCGCGGTCTCCGGAGACGTCGACCGGGGCGAGGGCACGGTCCGGTATTCGCCGTTCCTTCAGTGGCGCGACGTACCGCTCGCCGAACTCGCCGCCATGACCACGGGGTTGCCGGTCACCGTCGACAACGACGTACGCGCCCTGACGGTCGCCGAGCAGTGGTTCGGCGCCGGGGTGGGCCTGTCCGACTTCGCCGTGGTCACCGTCGGCGCCGGCATCGGCTGCGGCCTGGTGGTGCACGGCCGGGTGGTGGCCGGGGCGCACGGCGTGGCCGGGGAGATCGGCCACGTGACCGTCGATCCCTCCGGCCCGCTCTGCCACTGCGGCAACCGCGGCTGCGTCGAGGCCATCGCCGGGGAGGCCGCGATCCTCCGGCAGGTCCGCGAGGCCACCGGCGCCGAACTCCCCGACGCCGAGGCGGCCCTGGCCCTGGCCCGCGAAGGCGTCGCAGGCGCCCGGGACGTCTACGCGCGCGCCGGCGAGGCCATCGGCCGGGGCATCGCCACCGTCGCCAACCTCCTCGGCCCCGAACGCGTGATCATCTCCGGCGAGGGACTCGCCGCCCACGACCTGTTCGCCGAGCAGATCCGTGACGCCTTCGTCGCGGCCGCGTTCGGCTCCGCCGCCCAGTGCGACGTCCGCACCCACCCGCTGCCCTTCGACGAGTGGGCCCGCGGCGCCGCCGCCACCGCCATCCAGTCCTTCATCGGCCCGGACACGAGCCGATAGCAACCCGCACCCCATTGGAGGCACGACCCATGCGGTCATCCTCGTACTTCGCCCTGCCCGCCAGAGCCCTGCTGGTGCTCGCCCTCACCGCGGTCGCCGTCCCCACCGCCCACGCCGCCGACACTCCGGCGCCCGCCCCCGCAGCCAAGCCCTACATGGGCTGGTCGAGTTGGAGCATGCAGTCGTCCAAGTACCCCGGCCTCAACCCGGACGGCGACTACAGCTACCTCACCGAGGCCAACGTCCTCAAGCAGACCGACGCCCTGGCCGCCAAGCTGAAGAAGTACGGCTACGAGTACGTCAACATCGACGCCGGCTGGTGGATGGACAAGACCTGGAAGTCGGGGTTCGACCAGTACGGCCGCCAGAAGCCCGACCCGGGCCGCTTCCCGCACGGCATGAGGGCCGTCGCCGACCGCATCCACGCCAAGGGCCTCAAGGCCGGCATCTACCTCCCGGCCGGCCTGGAGAAGGGGGCCTACGGCGACGGGAAGACGCCGGTCTGGAACGCAGAGGGCTGCACCACCGCCGACATCGTCTACGACGACCTGCGCACCACCAACGGCTGGGACAGCGCCTACAAGCTCGACTTCTCCAAGCCCTGCACCGACAAGTACATCGACTCCCAGGCCCAGTTGATCGCCGACTGGGGCTACGACTTCCTCAAGCTCGACGGCGTCGGCCCCGGCTCCGGCAAGAGCGGCGACCAGTACGACAACGTTGCCGACGTGGCCGCCTGGCACCGGGCCATAGCCGACACCGGCCGTCCGATCCACCTCGAACTCTCCTGGTCCCTCGACATCGGCCACGCCGCCGACTGGAAGAAGTACTCGCAGGGCTGGCGCATCGACACCGACGTCGAGTGCTACTGCAACACTCTCGTGAGCTGGGAGAACTCCGTCGACGACCGCTGGGACGACACCCCGGCCTGGACCCGGCACGCCGGACCCGGCGGCTGGAACGACCTCGACTCCCTCGACGTCGGCAACGGACAGATGGACGGCCTGACCAAGGCCGAACGGCAGAGTTACGCCACCCTGTGGGCCATCGCCAAGTCCCCCCTCTACACCGGCGACGACCTCACCCGACTCGACTCCTACGGCCTCTCCCTGCTGACCAACCGCGAGGTCATCGCGATCGACCAGGGCCCCAACCCGCCCGCCCAGCCGGTCACCCCGTCCGACCCGCAGCAGGTGTGGGCCGCGAAGAACACCGACGGCACCTACACCGTCGCCCTGTTCAACCTCGCCGACGCCCCCGCCGCCGTCACCGCCGACTGGACCACCCTCGGATTCACCGGCAAGGCGTCCGTCCGCGACGTGTGGAACCACGAGAACCTCGGCACCTACAAGAACAAGGTCACCCAGGCCCTGCCCGCCCACGGCTCCCGCCTGTTCACCGTCACCCCGCGCGGCACCGCGCTCGCCCTCACCGGCTACGAGGCCGAGTCCTCCGGCAACACCCTCGCCGGCAACGCCTCCGTCGGCGACTGCTCCGCCTGCTCGAACGGAAAGAAGGTGGGCAACCTGTACCTCGGCGGCAAGCTGACCTTCAACGACGTCATGGTCGCCAAGGCGGGCACCTACCAGATCAAGGTCTCCTACATCAGCGGTGACGCCCGCTCCGTGGACGTCTCCGCGAACGGCGGCGGCGCCACCCGCCACAAGCTCCCCGCCACCGGCGACTGGGGGACCGTGGCCGCCGTGTACGTGCCCGTGACGCTCAGGGCAGGCGCCAACACGATCACCTTCGACAGCGGCACCGGCTACGCGCCGGACATCGACCGGATCGACGTACCGAAGTCCTGACCGAGCCACCAGGAGCCGCCATGACCCCCACCCCCTCCAGACGCGGTGTCCTCGCGCTGACCGCCGCGCTCACCGCCCTGCCCGCCTTCAGGGCGACCGCCGCGCCGCAGCGACCCGCCGCGTCACCCACCCCCGACACCGACGCACGCCACCGGCTCTGGTGGCAGGCCCCCGCCGACGAGCACTCGATGATCGAACAGGGCCTGCCCGTCGGCAACGGCCGCCTCGGCGCCCTCGTGAGCAACGACCCCGGCCGCGAGCTCCTCCTCGTCACCGACGCCACGATGTGGACCGGCGGCCTCAACGACACCCTGGACGCCGACGGCCAGTTCCCCTACGGCCGCCAGGACTTCGGCTCCTTCACCCTGCTGGCCCGGCTCACCGTGGACCTCCCCGACCACGACCTGTCCGCCGTCTCCGGCTACCGCCGCACCCTCGACCTCGCGCGCGGCGTGAACGAGACGTCGTACGTCCGCCACGGTGTGACCTACCGGCGTGAGATCTTCGCCAGCCGTCCCGACGACGTCATCGTGCTGCACTTCACCCAGAGCGGGGGAGGCCGCTACACCGGCACGCTCACGCTGGCGGGAACACACGGCGAGGAACCCGCGCCCTCCTTCGGCGCCACCCTGCCCAACGGCCTGCGCTACGGGGCGGCGATCACGGCGTACGGCTCCGGCGGCAGCGTCGCCGTCGACGGGCCGCACATCGCCTTCAGCGGGTGCAGGGACCTCACCGTCGTCCTGAGCGGCGGCACCGACTACGCCCCCGACGCCGCCGCCCACTACCGCGACCCCTCCCTCGACCCGCAGAAACTGGCCCGCAGCAAGGTCCGTGCCGCCGCCCGCCACTCGGCGGCCACCCTGCTGCGCACCCACACGGCCGACCACCACGCCCTGTTCGGGCAGCTGGACCTCTCGCTCGGCACCTCCTCCGCCGAGCAGCGCTCCCTCGACACCTGGGAGCGCCTGCACGCACGCGCCAGGGACGGCGTGCCCGATCCGGAACTGGAGGCCCAGTACCTCCAGTTCGGCCGCTACCTGACGATCGCGGCCTCCCGCGGCAGCCTGCCGCTGAACCTCCAGGGGCTGTGGCTCGACGGCAACGACCCCGACTGGATGGGGGATTACCACACCGACATCAACATCCAGATGAACTACTGGGCGACCGACCGCGCCGGCCTGTCCCAGTGCTTCGACGCGTTCACGGACTACTGCCTCGCCCAGCTCCCCTCCTGGACCGACCTCACCCGCAGACTCTTCAACGACCCGCGCAACCGCTACCGCAACTCCACCGGCAAGAACGCGGGCTGGACGGTCGCCATCTCCACCAACCCCTTCGGCGGAGGCGGCTGGTGGTGGCACCCGGCGGGCAACGCCTGGCTGTGCAACTCCCTGTACGAGCATTACGAGTTCACGGCCTCCCGCGCCCATCTGGAGAAGATCTACCCCCTTCTCAAGGGCGCGTGCGAGTTCTGGGAGGCACGGCTGCTGACCATGACCCTCCCGGGCACCTCGCGGGAGGTCCTGGTCGCCGACAGCGACTGGTCGCCCGAGCACGGCCCCCTCGACGCCAAGGGCATCACCTACGCCCAGGAACTCGTGTGGGCCCTGTTCGGCAACTACTGCACGGCAGCGGCCGAGCTGAAGAAGGACACCGGCTTCGCCGCCACGATCGCCGGCCTCCGCAAACGCCTCCACCTCCCGCAGGTCAGCCCCACCACGGGCTGGCTGGAGGAGTGGATGTCCCCCGACAACCTCGGCGAGACCACCCACCGGCACCTGTCCCCGCTCGTCGGACTCTTCCCCGGCGACCGCATCCGCCCCGACGGCTCCACCCCGGCGGGAATCGTCGAGGGCGCCACCGCCCTGCTCACCGCCCGCGGCATGGAGAGCTTCGGCTGGGCCAACGCCTGGCGCGCCCTGTGCTGGGCCCGCCTGAAGAACGCCGACAACGCCTACCAGCTGGTCGTCAACAACCTGCGGCCCTCCAGCGGCGGCAGCAACGGCACCGCTTTCAACCTCTTCGACATCTACCAGGTGGAACAGGGCCGAGGGATCTTTCAGATCGACGCAAATCTGGGTACCCCTGCAGCGATGATCGAGATGCTGCTCTACTCCCGCCCCGGCCACCTGGAACTCCTGCCGGCCCTGCCCGACGCCTGGGCCGCCTCCGGCTCCCTCAGCGGAGCGAACGCCCGCGGCGGCTTCGTCGTCGACCTGCGCTGGCGGGACGGCACACCGACCGAAGCACGGATCCGCAGCACCGGCGGCCGCACCACGACGGTCGCCCACGCGGGAAGCACCCGCACGGTGACGCTGAGGCCGGGCGAGACGGTCACCCTGAAGGGCTTCGACCGTTGAGCCGCCGGACCGTGCGCCGGGCCCGGCTGGTCGCCGTCACGGTCGTGGCGGCGGCCCTCCAGGCCACGCCCGCACCGGCCGCCGTCAGCCCGCCCGACGGGGTGATCACCTGGGGTGCGAGCGCCTACGCCCTCGGTGAGTCGGCCGCCGACCGCGGCTACCGCATGGTCGTCCACACCAGCGTCGGCGGCCGTGACCTGCGCGTGCGGCTCTCCAACGCCTTCGGCCACCAGCCGGTCACCTTCGACAGCGTCTACGCCGGCCGCCGGCTGGAGGGCGCCGCCCTGGTGCGCGGCTCCAACCGGCGTCTCACCTTCGACGGCTTGTCCTCCGTCACCGTGGAACCCGGCGCCACGGTGTACAGCGACCCGCTGCCCGGCACCCTGGCCGCCGGCTCGGACCTGGTCGTCAGCCTGCACACCCCGGACGCGGCGGGCCCGGTCACCGGCCACGGGATGGCCCTGCAGACGTCGTACGCCACCCGGGGCGACCACACCGCCGAGGAGAGCGGAGCCCACTGGACCGAGCCGATCAGCTCGTGGTTCTACCTCGACGCGGTCTCCGTGCGGACACCCGCCGCCACCGGGGCCGTCGTCGCGCTCGGCGACTCCATCACCGACGGCTGGCAGTCCACCGGCGACCGCAACCGCCGCTGGCCCGACTACCTCGCCCGCCGTCTGCAGAAGGCGCACACCACGATCAAGGGCGTGGCCGACGAGGGGATCTCCAGCAACAGGGTGCTGTCCGACGGCACCGCGCCGAGCGCCCTGAACAGGCTGGACAGGGACGTCCTGTCCCAGCCGGGCGTGCGTACCGTGTTCCTCTTCGAAGGTGTCAACGACCTCAAGGCGCGCAGCGGCGTCACCGCCGCGGACCTGATCTCCGGCTACCGCGAGATCGTGGACCGGTCCCACGACGCCGGCAAGTGCGTGGTCGTCTCCACCATCGCCCCCTTCAAGGGCTGGCCCGAATGGAACGCGGACGCCGAGGCGGTACGCCAGGAGGTCAACGACTTCGTCAGGAGCCACGCCGACGAGTTCGACGCGGTCAGCGACTTCGACCGCGTCCTGCGCAGCCCCTACGACCACGAACGGATGCTCCCCGTCTTCGACGGCGGGGACCACATCCACCCCAACGACAAGGGCATGCAGGCCATGGCGGACTCCGTCGACCTGAACAGCCTGGAGTGCGCACGCCGCTGAGGGACCGTCAGCCGTGGGCCGTCGTCTCGGGGGCGATCAGTCCCTCGCGGTAGGCGACGGCCACGGCCTCGGTGCGGCTCGCCGCGCCCAGCTTGGCGAGGATGTTGGAGACGTGCACGCTGGCCGTCTTGCCGGTGATGAACAGCTCCTCGCCGATCTGCCGGTTGCTGCGCCCGCGCGCGAGCAGCCGCAGCACGTCCTGCTCGCGGGCCGTGAGCGGCGGCGCGGTGGGCGCGGCCTCGGCCGGGCCGCCGCGCCGGAGCAGCTCGTCCGTCCGCTCCAGGAACACGGTGGCACCGAGCCGGGCGAACACCGCACGCGCCGCCCGCGCCTCGGTCACGGCCTCATCACGTCGGTCCGCGGTGAGCAGGGCCTCGGCGTACCGCAGGCGGCAGCGCGCCTGCTCGTACACGTCACCGAAGTCGAACGCGGCGACCGCCCGCGCCCAGGCCTCGGCGTCCGGCCCCGACACGGCCCGGGTCCACTCCGCCTCGGCGCGGGCCAGCCAGGCCTGGCCCTCGGGCCCCTGCGGCACTCCGTCGTGCACGGCGAGGGCCCTGGCCGGCGCCAGCAGCTCGGTGGCGGTCTCCGCCCACCGGCGGGCTCCCTCCTGGTCTCCCTCCAGACGCAGGCCGGTGGCCCGGTCGGCGACCGCCGACAACGCGAGGGCGGCGAGCCGCACGGTGACGTGGGGAGGGGTGCCCGCGTCGTCGGTGAGGACCGTGACGGTGGACCGCATCCGCTCCACGGCCGCCTCCGCGTCACCCTTCAGGGCAGCCGCCTCGGTCAGCGCGATGCCCGCGACGAGCGCGGCCATCCAGTCGAACGGCCCCTCCAGGAGCGTCCTGGCCCGGTCGGCGGCCCCGAAGTCACCGCGTGCGAGCGCCACGTAGAGGGCGGGCGCGATCCGGTACCCGCCGGCCGCGGGCAGCACCGCGGCATCGGTGTCCGCCGCCCGGACGCACTCGTCCCAGCGGCCCAGCGTGTACAGCACCAGCAGCTGGAGATAGCGCATCTCCATCGGATACGGCGACGACAGCAGCCCGGCCCTGCGGGCGCGGTCCAGTCCCTCCGTGATCCAGGGCAGGCACTCGTCCAGGTGCCCGGCCTCGAAGGTGCCGATGGCGAGGTTGAACAGCGCGCGCATCTCGACCGCCGCGTTGCCCGAAGCGCGGGCCAGCTCCCGAGCCCGCCGCAACCGCTCCCGTCCCTCCTGCGACCTGCGCCCACCGCCCTCGACGACCGCCAGGGAGATCAGCAGGTCCGCCTGGGCGTCGGTCACGCCCAGCTCCTCCGCCGTCTCCAGGGCCTGCCGCGCGACCCGCAGCGCGGTCTCGTTCTCCCCCACGTGACGGGCCGCCAGCACATGGGTCGCCGCGGCCCACACCCAGGTACGGGACGGGGGGTCCGCGGGGATCATGTCGAGCGCCTCGCTGCTGTAGGCGAAGGCCGCGGTGAGGTTGTCGACGGTCATCAGGTTCCCGGCGAGCGTGTAGCGCACCCGGGCGGCGAGCTCGGAGTCCTCCTCCTGGCCGACGCCGGCGAGCGCGGCACGTGTGAGCGAGACCGCCCGGTGCAGTTCGCCGGCGTGCGCGGCCGCCGCCGAGGCCCGCAGCATCAGCCGGACCCGGTCGACCCCCTCGCCCGAAGGACGCGCGGAGGGCTCCACCGCCGACCACAGGTCCAGGGCCGTCTCCAGATGACGTAGCTCCTCGGCCGGCGCCCCGACCCGCTCGGCGTGGTCCGCGGCCTCCAGGGAGGCGGCGAGCGCGGGGGCCAGGTCATGGCTCTCCCGGTAGTGATGGGCCCGCTCCGCCGCGCTCTCGGCCCGGTGCGCCCGCCCGTCGAGCAGCCGGGCGAACGCCCCGTGCAGCCGGGCCCGCTCACCCGGGAGCAGATCGGCGTACACGGCCTCACGGGCGAGGGCGTGCCGGAACGCGTACGTGTCCCCTTCCCCGGACACCAGGACCTGCCGTCCGACGGCCTCGCGCAGGGCCGACTCCAGCTCCTCCTCGGGCAGTCGTACGGCATCCCGCAGCAGGTCGTGCTCGACGCGCCGCCCGGCCACGGCGGCGGTGCGCAGCACCTCCTGGGCGGTGTCGGACAGCTGCTCGAAACGGATCAGCAGGACGTCGGCCAGCCCGCTGGGCACCCCGCCCTCCCCGCTCCCCGTGGCGGCCAGCAGTTCCTCGGCGTAGAAGGCGTTGCCCTCGGCCCGCTCGACGATCCGCCGCACGGTGGTGTCCGGCAGCGGCCCCTCGCGCAGGGCCCGCACCAGCCGCGCCACCTCGCCGTCGGCCATCGGCCGCAACTCCAGCCGCTCGACGGCGGGCAGCCGCACGAGCTCGGCGAGCAACGGCCGCAGCGGATGCCGGCGGTGCAGGTCGTCCGCCCGGTACGAGGCGAGAACGGCCAGCCGGTGCGTGGGCGCCCCACCTGCCGAGCGCTGGAGGATCCCCCGGCTGAGCAGGAACCGCAGCAGGTCCCGGGACGACTGGTCGGCCCAGTGCAGATCCTCCAGGACGAGCAGCAGGGGAGCGATGTCGGAGAGATCGGCGAGCAGCGCGGCGATCGACTCGAACAGCCGCAGCCGCCCACCGGAGTCCCCGGCGGAGCCGCCGCCCAGCAACCGCTCCACCACCGGGTACGCGGCGAGGGCACCGGTGAACCGCTCGTCCTGCGCGATCGCCCCGAGCACCTCCGTGAAGGGGAGGTAGGGCAGGCCCACATCACCGAGATCGACGCAGTGCCCGCCGAGCACGGTCATCCCGGCCGCCGCGGCCCGCCCCTTGAGCTCGTCCAGCAACCGCGTCTTGCCGACCCCGGCGTCCCCGGCGACGAGCACGGCCCGGGCTTCCCCGCCCCGGGCCCGTCCCAGCACCCCGGAAAGCCGGGCAAGCTCGTCGTCCCGCCCGATGATCGGCGTACTGATGGAGATCTGCGACACGACTACATCCTGGCACGCCACGCCGACAGCGCATGTGGTCCGGCGGCGCGGTGACCTACCCCAGGGGCGCGGGGAACCGCGCGATCAACCCCAAACGGCCCGCAGCCGCCGTAGGACAAACCGAACCGAGCCCGTGGGCGCTCAACGCCGCAGCACCCGCACCCAGTCGGCAGGCACCCGCCCCTCGGGACCCGGCGCGGGCTGGCTCTCGGGGTGGCTCCCCGGCCCGGCCAGCTCCGGCCCCGCCTCGAACATCTCACTCGTCTCGAAGTTCCAGAACCACTCCTCACCCGGTTCGAAACTCTGCACCAGGGGATGCCCCGAGTCCCGGAAGTGCCCGGTCGCGTGCTGCCCGGGGGAGGAGTCGCAGCACCCCACGTGCCCGCACTGCGCACACCGCCGCAGATGGAACCACCAGCCGCCCGCCGCGTCGCACTCCACACACCCCTCGCCGCTCGGCGGGACGCTCGGGTCGATCCCCTTGACGTCGGTCATGCGGTCTCCTCGGTCGAGTCGTTGTCCACGGCGGTCAGCGGAAGCAGCACCTGGAAGCGGGTGTCGCCCGGCACCGACTCCACCTGCAGTGTCCCGTGGTGCTTGTTGACCACGATCCGCCAGGAGATGTCCAGTCCGAGCCCCGTCCCCTCGCCCACGGGCTTGGTGGTGAAGAAGGGGTCGAAGATCCGGCCGCGGATGTCCGGCGGCACCCCGGGCCCGGTGTCCCGGAACTCCACCAGCAGCCGGTCGTGGTCGAGCGCGGTCCGGACCGTCAACGTCCCTTCCCCGCCGACGCTGTTCATGGCCTGCACCGCGTTGTCGATGAGGTTCGTCCACACCTGGTTGAGCTCGGCGGGATAGGCCGGGATCCTCGGCAGGGTCCGGTCGTACTCCTTGACGACCTTGATCTGCTGCCCGATCTTCCCGGACAGCATCAGCAGCGTGCTGTCGAGGAGTTCGTGCACGTCGGCCACCTGATAGGGCGCCCGGTCCAGCTGGGAGTACTGCTTGGCCGCGTCGACGAGATGGGAGATGCGGGCCGTGGAGTCGTTGATCTCGTCCATCAACAGCTCGGTCTCGACGGTGTAGTTGAGCCAGCCGATCGCGTTCGGCAGGATCTCCTCGCCCACGGTCGCCGCGACCTGGTCGAGCCAGTCCACGTCGAGGCCGCCCTGCACGAAGGTCGGCGCGATCCGCCAGCCCTCCTGGATGCCGTGGTCGTCGAGCCAGTCGGCGAGGGCGTCCTCCCGGTCGGAGGCCTCAAGAGGGCTCAGCGTCGGCGCCTTGGCGACGCGTTCGGCCGTGCGCTCCTGCATGTCGATGAGGTTCGCCATCACCTCGGGGCTGTAGGAGCCCTGGGCGATGACGGCGAGCTTGTGCCGCATCTTGCCGACCCGCTCGCGCAGCGTCGACGTGGCCCGTACGGCCGCGGCCGCCGGGTTGTTGAGCTCGTGGGTGAGACCGGCCGACAACGAGCCGAGCGCCAGCAGCCGTTCCCGCTGGCCGATGGCCCGCTGGGTGTTCTTCGAACCGAAGAAGAGCCCCTCCAGCAGGTGCACGGCCATCGGGAACCACTCCTGCATGAAGGCCGCGAACGTCTCCGAGGGCAGGACGAAGAACCGCGAGGGTTCCGTGACCCGCATGGAGCCGGCGTAGGTCTGCTGCACCCGGTCGCCCAGGTAGGCCTGCATGGAGCCCGCGTACACCCCGCGCTGCGAGGTGCGGTTGATCTCGATGTCGTCGCCGCCGACCCGGCGGGAGAGGACGACCGTGCCCTCGATCATCACGTAGAAGCAGGTGGCGGGTTCACCCTCGTTGTACACCGGGCCGGGTTCGAACTTCTCGACCCGTCCCGCGGCGCACAACTGCCCGAGCTGTTCCGGGCTCAGCTTCTCGAACAGGAACAGCGACCCGATCTCCCCGGGACTGCACGGCATCAACTGGCCGCTCACGACTGCTCCAGGTACCGGTGGACGAGCATCACTGCCATGGCTCCCTCTCCGACGGCGGACGCGACCCGCTTCGCGGACTCGGCGCGCGCGTCGCCCGCGACGAACACGCCCGGAATGTTGGTCTCCAGGTGGTACGGAGGCCGGTCCAGCTCCCAGTCCGCCGGTGGCCGTCCGTCGGGGGTGAGGTCCGGCCCGGCCAGGATGAAACCGTGCTCGTCCCGCAGCACCGTGCCGTCCAGCCAGCCGGTGAGCGGGGCCGCGCCGATGAACACGAACATCCACTGCGCGTCGACGAGTTCGGTCTCCCCGGTGTCCACGTCGCGCAGGGTGAGCTGCTCCAGGTGGTCGGAGCCGTGCGCGGCCTCGACGACGGTACGCGCCCGGACCGAGATGTTGGGCGCCTCCTCGATCTGCTGGATCAGGTAGTGCGACATCGACGCGGCGAGGTCGGGCCCGCGCACCAGCAGGGTCACCGACTTGGCGCCCCGGGACAGGTACATGGCCGCCTGTCCCGCCGAGTTGGCGCCGCCGACGATGTAGATGTCCTGACCCTGGCAGGAGGCGGCCTCGGTCAGCGCCGAGCCGTAGTACACCCCGCAGCCGGTCAGGTCCGTGCAACCGGGCGCCTCCAGCTGCCGGTACGACACACCGGTCGCCAGGATCACGCTGTGCGCGGCCACCGCCGACCCGTCCGAGAAGCGCACGGTGCGGGCCGCGCCGTTGACCTCCAGACCGGCCACCTCGCGGGCGGTGAGGATCTCGGCCCCGAACTTCGTCGCCTGCCGCCGGGCCCGGTCGGTGAGCTGGGCACCCGACACGCCGTCCGGGAAGCCCAGGTAGTTCTCGATCCGTGAGCTCTGACCGGCCTGTCCGCCGGTCGCCGAGCGCTCCACGAGCACGGTCCTGAGCCCCTCCGAGGCCCCGTACACCGCCGCGCCCAGCCCGGCCGGACCACCGCCGATGACGACGAGGTCGTAGAAGTCGGCGGTCGGGGTCGTGGCGAGACCCACGTGGGCGGCCAGGTCGGGTGCCTCCGGCTCGACCAGGGGAGTGCCGTCCGGGGTGATCACCACCGGCAGCCGCCGGCCGTCCTGCCCCGCGGCCGCCAGCAGCCGCTGCCCCTCGGGCTCGTCCGTGGAGTACCAGCGGTAGGGCACCTGGTTGCGGGCCAGGAACTCCCGCACGTCCGAGGAGCGCGCCGACCAGCGGTGTCCGATGACCTTGGTGGCGGGCACGGGGCGGTAGTCGCTGCACCGCCACGCCTCCAGGAGGTCGTCGAGGACCGGGTAGAGCTTCTCCTCGGGCGGGTCCCACGGTTTGAGGAGGTAGTGGTCGAGGTCGACGACGTTGATCGCGTCGATCGCCGCGTTGGTGTCCGCGTACGCCGTCAGCAGCACGCGGCGGGCCCCCGGGTACACGTCCAGGGCCTGTTCGAGGAACTCGATGCCGTTCATCTGCGGCATGCGGTAGTCGGCCAGGATCACCGCCACGAGGTCACCGCGCAGCTTCAGCTCCCGCAGCGCCTCCAGCGCGGACTCACCGGACTCCGCGCGCACGATCCGGTACGACTCGCCGTAGCGCCGCCGCAGATCGCGGGCGACGGCACGGGAGACCCCCGGGTCGTCGTCCACGGTCAGGATGACGGTCCGCGCCGATTCGGCGGCCTGTGCCATGCGTCTCCCCACGCCGGGCGGTCGGTCGGGGCCCGGCGCCCCCCGTGGTCACCGGCCCGGTCCCGCCCATCGTATGTTCGATCGCCCGGCTGTGCGCAGATATGGCTGACCCTGCCCTTGTCAGGCTCGGCGCTCGCCCAGCACGCAGAACTCGTTGCCCTCGGGGTCCACGAGCACCACCCAGGGCTGCTCACCCTGCCCCACGTCCGCGTGGCGGGCGCCCAGGGCGAGGAGACGGGCGACCTCGGCGTCCCGGTCCTCGGGCCGGAAGTCGAGGTGGAGCCGGTTCTTGACGGTCTTCGGCTCCGGCACCGGCACGAACAGCAGTCCCGGCGTCCGGTCCTTCTCGGGGCGGATCTCGAACTCGTCCGGTGAGTCCCCGACCACCACCCAGCCCAGCGCCTCGGCCCACCAGCGCCCGAGGGCGGCCGGGTCGGCCGAGTCCACGATGACTTGTTCCCACTCCAGTGCCATACCGGCAGCGTAGTGAAGACTGGACCGCACGCACGCGACCACGACCACGGAGGCCACCGTATGACCCGCCCCATCACCGCAGGCATCGACGGAACCGAGGAGAGCCTCGCCGCCCTGGGCTGGGCCGCCCGGGAGGCGGTCCGGCGGGACACGGGGCTGCGGGTGGTGCACGCCTGGCGGTTCCAGCCGTACGAGGGCGTCGACGCCGGGGACCGGGACACCCAGGCGGGCTGGGCGCGGGACGCCATGACCGAGGCGGTCCGAACCGTCACCGGGCGGTACGCCGGCCTGGAGGTGGACACCGACCTGGTGGAGGGCGGCAGCGTCGACGTGCTGGTCTCGGCCGCGGCCGACGCCGAGATGCTGGTCCTGGGCTCCCGTGGGCACGGACCGGTGGTCGGCTTCCTGATCGGCTCGGTGGGCCAGCAGGTGATCGCCGAGGCGACGCGGCCCGTGGTGCTCGTGCGGGCCGGCGACCAGGCGAGCGCGGAGGCCGCGGGGCGCGAGATCGTCGTGGGCCAGGAGGGCGACCCGGAGGACAGCGCCGAGACCCTGCGGTTCGCCTTCGAGACGGCGGCGGCCCGGGGAGCGGCCGTGCGCGCCGTGCGGGCCTGGACGCTGCCGCCGGTGTTCGCCTACAGCCCGGGCTCGCTGAAACTCCTGGACGAGGCCGGCGGGCTGGAGCCGTACGAGAAGAAGGCCCTGGCCGCGGCGCTCCAGCCGTGGCGGGAGCGCTTCCCCGACGTGCCGGTCGTCGAGCACGTGGAGATGGGCAGCGCGGGCCAGGTGCTGCTGTCGGTGACCGCGCGGGCCCAGCTGATGGTCGTCGGCCGGCGGGCCCGCCGTACCGCCGTGGGCGCGCGGATCGGTTCGGTCGCCCACGGGGTGCTGCACCACGCGGACTGCCCGGTGGCCGTGGTGCCGCACGCGTGAGTCAGTCCTCGGCGGCGAGAGTGGGCTGGAGCGTCTCCCGGGCTCTGGGGAGGATGTTCTTGATGTAGTCGTCCACCACCGTGTCCAGCCCGATGTCGTGCTGGGCCCGCTCGGACAGGTACCAGCGGTGCTCCAGGAGCTCGTGGTAGATCTCGGCCGGGTCCATCGAGCCGCGCATCTCCAGCGGTACGGCCCGCACCGTGGGCCGGAAGACGTCCCGCACCCAGCGGTGCGCGAGCACCTCCGGGCGGGCGCCGAGGGGGTCGCCCGGGGCGTAGTCGTCCTGGGTGGCCATCCAGCTCTCCAGGTCGTTCAGCAGCCGCCGGGCCTGGTTCTCCTCGGTGTCCAGGCCCGTCAGGCGCAGGAGTTGGCGCTGGTGGTGGCCCGCGTCCACGACCTTCGGCACGAACGTGACCGAGTCGCCGTTGGGCGCGTGCTCGATCTGCATCTCGGCCACGTCGAAGCCGAGGTCGTTGAGCCGCCGGATCCGGCGCTCTATGTAGTGGTACTTGCCCGCCGGGTACACGGACCTGCGGGTCAGCTCCTCCCACAGGCTGCCGTAGCGCGAGCAGATCTCCATGCCGAACTCGATCGCGTCCACCGAGGGATGCAGTGCCCCGGAGGCCTCCAGGTCGAGCAGCTCACCGCTGATGTTCACGCGGGCGAGGTCGAGGTCGTAGTCCCGCTGCCCGGGGCTGAGCTGCGGATGCAGGTCGCCGGTCTCGGCGTCCACGAGGTAGGCGGCGTAGGCACCCGCGTCGCGCCGGAACAGGGTGTTGGACAGGGAGCAGTCGCCCCACGCGAATCCGGCCAGGTGCAGACGGACCAGGAGGACGGCCAGGGCGTCCATCAGGCGGTGCATGGTGGCGGGCCGCATGGTCGTCTCGAACATCGAGCGGTACGGCATCGAACCGCCCAGGTGCCGGGTGACCAGCACCGGTTCCAGCGGGGCCTCCTCGGCGTCGGTGCGCCCGGTGACCACGGCGAGCGGGTCGACGGCGGGGATGCCGAGCCGGTCCAGGTCGCGCAGCAGCTCGTACTCGCGCAGCGCCGGCCGCTCGGCGAGTTCCTTCACGGCGATGACCTCGTCACCGGCACGGGCGTAGCGCACCACGTGCCGGGATATGCCGCGCGGCAGCGGGACCAGGACCTCCTCCGGCCACTCCTCCAGCGGCAGGTGCCACGGCAGTTCGAGCAGGAGCGCGGGGTGCTCCGGGTTCGTCGCGCTGATCTGCAGTGCCATGGTGCGGTGTCCTTGTCAGGCCGGTGATCGTCACCTCACCTTAGAGCGCGCGCTCCTTGGCCTGAAGTGCCGATTCACGGACTGGACCGCGGTGGGCCGGGCCGTGTCCGGGCACGAGGAGATCGCCCTCCAGCTCCGCGAACACGTCCAGCGACGCCACGGCCCGCGCGCGCTCGTGGTGGAACATGTCCGGCAGCAGCTGGGGCCCCTTGACCCGTGAGGTGGGGTGGCCGCTCACCAGTCCGTCGCCGGAGATCACCACACCGCGTTCGGGGAGGTGGAAGGCGCAGTGCCCGTCGGTGTGGCCCGGCGTGTGCACGGGCACCGGCCGGCCCGGCAGGTCGAGGGCGCCCGCCACCGGGAAGGGCTGCGGGGCGGCGACCGGCACATGGGCGGTGCCGCCCACCCGGATCGCGTGCACCGCCCACGGCAGGACCCCGGGGCGCCAGCCGTTCTTCAGCACTGTCCCGACGGAGACCTGGTGGAGGAACTCCCGCCGCGCGTGCGGCACTTCGGCCTCGTGCAGGTAGACCGGCGTGCCGTAGGCGGAGCGCAGGTACTCGGCGGACCCGAGGTGGTCGTTGTGGGCGTGCGTGATGAGCACGGCGGTGAGCGCCTCCGGTGAACTCCCCACCTCGGCGAGGGAGGCGAGCAGCTGCTCCCGGTCGCCCGGGTAGCCGGTGTCCACCAGCGTGGCGGAGCTTCCCTCGGTCAGGATCACCCAGTTCGTGTTGCTGCCGTGCACCAGATAGATGCCGTCCGCGACTTGCTGCACGCCTGCGCTCATGATCGCCCCGCCCGGTGAGTACCTGCCCGACGGCACACAGCAAAGCAGACGCTCAGGCCAATCGGAGCGGCGGGTACCGGTCTTCCAGCGCTCAACTTCCTTGCCACCGGGGCGTCCTCGGGCACCGTCCACGCAGCCGCGGCGCGCGCCGGCCGTAGGGGGTGCATCGGGCCGGCGCACCCGCCGGGCCGTCTCGCTGCGGCGGGCTGCCTCCAGCGCCGCCCGGCGGGGTCGGCTTCGCCCGCCGGCCGTGGGAGCCCCACGGGACCGGCGCACTCGCGGAGACCTGTACCTCGGGCTCCCGGCCCGCGGTAGCCGCTGCTCGCCGGTCCGCCCCGTCCGGCCCCTGGCGGCGCGGTCCGAGTGGCTACCGCGCGCCGTGCCGGGCGGTGGGGCCCGTCTTCCTCTTCTGCACGAAGACCACGGGTCAGGCGTGCACGTCGGATCGGGTGCGCTCGTGGAGACCTGCGTCTCGGTCTCCCGGCCCCCCCACGCCCCGGTTCTCGTGCTCCCGGCCTGCTGCCGCAGCCGAGCCCGTCCTGCCCGTCCGGCCCCCGGCGGGGCGGTCCGAGTGGCTACCGCGTGCCGTGCCGGGCGGCGGGGGCCCGTACTCCGTCAGGCGCGCACGTCGCACCAAGTGCGTTCGCGGAGACCTGCGCCTCGGTCTCCCGGCCCCCCCACGCCCCGGTTCTCGTGCTCCCGGCCTGCTGCCGCAGCCGAGCCCGTCCTGCCCGTCCGGCCCCCGGCGGGGCGGTCCGAGTGGCTACCGCGTGCCGTGCCGGGCGGCGGGGGCCCGTACTCCGTCAGGCGCGCACGTCGCACCAAGTGCGTTCGCGGAGACCTGCGCCTCGGGCTCCCGGCCCCCCACGCCCCGGTTCCCGTGCTCCCGGCCCGCTGCCGCAGCCAAGCCCGTCCTGCCCCCGGAGGGACGAGGCCGCGCTTCAGCGCACGCCGTGCGGGCGGAACTGGATGCTGATGCGCGGTCCCGTCGCGCGCGAGGACTTCGGTACGGCGTGCTCCCAGGTGCGCTGGCAGGAGCCGCCCATCACGATCAGGTCGCCGTGGCCCAGCGGCCGTCGCAGCGTCTCGCCGCCACCCCGTGCCGGCCGCAGCAGCAGGTCGCGCGGGGCCCCCACGGAGACGATGGCGACCATGGTGTCCTGACTCGCCCCGCGCCCGACCCGGTCGCCGTGCCAGGCGACGCTGTCCCGGCCGTCGCGGTAGTAGCAGAGCCCGGCGGTGGTGAACGGCTCGCCGAGCTCGTCGGCGTAGTGCGCGGTGAGTGCCTCCCGGGCCTCGTCCAGCACGGGGTGGGGCAGGGCGTCGTCCGCACCGTAGAAGGCCAGGAGTCGCGGTACGGCGACGACGTGGTCGTACATCTTGCGGCGCTCCGCGCGCCACGGCACCTCGGTGGCGAGCTGTTCGAACAGGGCGTCGGAGCCGCGCAGCCAGCCGGGCAGCACGTCGATCCAGGCGCCGTGGGCGAGCACGGTACGGCGGATTCCGTCGAGCGGGCCGAGCCGGAGCTGGTCGGTCTGGTCGAAGAGGGAGCCCTGGAGGTGCGCGGTCATGGATCCAGCGTACTCCTCGTTCGAAAATCTGTTCCCATAAGATCCGCGAGGCGCCCCGCACTTTCGATACATCGCTGTATCGGATACATTCGCGTATCGAACGGAGGGCCGACATGGCGACACAGGACACGGCCAGGCGCGTGACCAGGCGCCGGGTCCGCACCCGTGCCAACCTCCTGGACGCAGCCTTCGCCGTGTTCGCCGCCAAGGGCTTCGGACGGGTGTCGATCGAGGAGGTCTGCGAGGCCGCCGGATACAGCCGAGGGGCCTTCTACTCGAACTTCGACAGCCTCGACGAGCTCTTCTTCGCCCTCTACCAGCAGCGCGCCGACCTGATCGCGGACCAGGTCTCCGGAGCCCTCGCCCTCGACGGACCGGGACTCGACGTGCCGGCCGCCGTCGACCGGGTCACCGAGGTGCTGCTCCTGGACCGCGACTGGCTGCTGGTGAAGACCGACTTCCTGGTGCACGCCGCCCGCGCTCCCGAGGTCGCCCGCACCCTGCTCGAACACCGGGCGAGGCTCCGGCGCGCGATCGCCGACCGGCTGGCACGCGCGCGTGGACACGCCGAACTGCCCGCCGTCCTGGGCGACGTCGAGGGTGCAGCCCACGCCGTGGTCGCCGCCTACGACGGGGTCACCGTCCAACTGCTGCTGGACGCGGACCTGGAGCGGGCCCGGGTCTGGCTCAAGCAACTGCTCACCGCGCTGCTCACCGACGGCAGCGACACCACCGCATGAGGGAAGGGACGGTCGCCATGGATGCCGACGTCATCGTCGTCGGAGCGGGACTCGCGGGCCTGGTCGCCGCGCACGAGCTCACCAGCCGCGGCAGGAGGGTCGCCCTGGTCGACCAGGAGAACGCCGCCAACCTCGGAGGGCAGGCCTTCTGGTCCTTCGGCGGGCTCTTCCTCGTCGACTCCCCGGAGCAGCGCCGCCTCGGCATCAAGGACTCCTTCGACCTCGCCTGGAACGACTGGCAGGGCAGCGCGCAGTTCGACCGCGTCGAGGACGAGGACTCCTGGGCGGTGCGCTGGGCGCGCGCCTACGTCGAGTTCGCGGCGGGGGAGAAGCGGTCCTGGCTGGAGGGGCACGGCATCAAGTTCCTGCCCACCGTCGGCTGGGCCGAGCGCGGCGACCTCACCGCCCACGGCCACGGCAACTCCGTGCCCCGCTTCCATGTCGCCTGGGGCACCGGCACCGGGGTGGTCGAACCGTTCGTCGGTTACGCCAAACAGGCCGCGCGCGAGGGACTGCTGACCTTCTACCACCGCCACCAGGTGGACGCGCTCGTCGTCGAGGACGGCACCGCGCGGGGTGTGCGCGGGACCGTCCTCGCCGAGGACACCTCCGCGCGCGGGGTCGCCTCCAACCGCGACCGGATCGGTGACTTCGAACTCACCGCCCAGGCCGTCGTCGTCACCACCGGCGGCATCGGCGCCAACCACGACATCGTCCGCCGCTACTGGCCCGAGCGGCTCGGCACCCCGCCCGCCGAGATGGTCACCGGCGTCCCCGCCTACGTCGACGGCCGGATGCTCGACATCAGCGCGGACGCGGGTGTCCGCCTGGTCAACCGCGACCGTATGTGGCACTACACCGAGGGCATCCAGAACTGGGACCCGATCTGGCCCGGCCACGGCATCCGCATCCTGCCCGGGCCGTCCTCGATGTGGTTCGACGCCCTGGGCCGCAGGCTGCCGGAGCCTTGTCTGCCCGGCTACGACACCCTCAGCACCCTCAGGCACCTGCGCACCACCGAGGACATCGCCGAGCACGGCCACTCCTGGTTCGTCCTCACCCAGAAGATCATCGAGAAGGAGTTCGCGCTCTCCGGCTCCGAGCAGAACCCCGACATCACCGCCAAGGACCGCGCGGGCTTCCTCAAGGAGCGCATCCTCGGCAAGGGCGCCCCGGGACCGGTGGAGGCCTTCCTGCGCGAGGGCGCCGACTTCGTGACCGCTCCCACCGTCGAGCAGCTGGTCGAGAAGATGAACGCCCTGACGGACAAGGCCCTTCTGGACGCCGCCTCGATCCGCCGCCAGATCGAGGCCCGCGACCTCCAGATCGCCAACTCTTACAGCAAGGACGCCCAGGTGCAGGGCATCCGCAACGCCCGCCGCTACATCGGCGACCGCCTCGGCCGGGTCGCCACGCCGCACCGCATCCTCGACCCGGCCGCCGGCCCCCTGATCGGCGTCAAGCTGCACATCCTGACCCGCAAGACCCTCGGCGGCATCCAGACCGACCTCGACTCCCGCGCCCTGGGTGCCGACGGCAAGCCCCTCGAAGGGCTCTACGCGGCGGGCGAGGTCGCCGGCTTCGGGGGTGGCGGCGTGCACGGCTACAACGCGCTCGAGGGCACCTTCCTCGGCGGCTGCCTCTTCTCCGGACGCGCGGCGGGGCGGGCGGCGGCGCAGCAGGTCGGCTAGGACTCCAGCAGGCGCACCAGCACGGTGGCGTGGCTCTGCTCCGGCGTCTTGGACGCGGTCAGCAGGGTCACGTCACCTTTGCGTGCCAACTCCCGTACTCGATCCAGGAGTTCGACGGCTGCGGGATCGGCCAGCTCCGCCTCGTAGCGCTCGGCGAACTCCTCGTACGAGCCCTCGCCCGCGTGGTACCAGCGGCGCAGCTCGGTCGACGGGGTGAGTGCCTTCGGC
Organism: Streptomyces sp. SAI-135; assembly: GCF_029893805.1. Classification (NCBI taxonomy): domain Bacteria; kingdom Bacillati; phylum Actinomycetota; class Actinomycetes; order Kitasatosporales; family Streptomycetaceae; genus Streptomyces; species Streptomyces sp. SAI-135. The sequence continues at coordinate 957,942 of NZ_JARXYP010000002.1, read as the reverse complement.
CACTCGTCCACACGGGCCGACTCCTTCGACAGACCGCGCGGCCACAGCCGGTCGACCAGGACGCGGACGCCGTCCGCGGGCTCGGGCGGTTCGTAGACACGGCGGATGCGCACGCTCACGGGCGGCCTCTCGACGCAGGGGCGGGTGCGTCGGAGCGTACTGCGCGGCCCCGCCGGGACTTGACCTGATCAGGGGTGAGTTGCGGGGAGGGGGCCTTTAGTGTGAAGCAGTTGTCCACCCCCCGACCGTAGGAGAGCACGTGCCGAAGGCCGTCAGACGCACCTTCGTCCTCGTCACCACCCCCCTCGCACTCACCGCTGTGCTGGGGGCCGCGGCGCCTTCGCCGACGGGCTCCTCCGGAGCCGGCGACCCCTACTTCCCGCTCGCCGGGAACGGCGGATACCACGTCGGCCACTACGACCTGACACTCCGTTACGACCCCGCCGGCCGTCACCTCGACGGCAAGGCGGTCCTCACCGCCCGTGCCACCCAGCGTCTGACCCGCTTCGACCTCGACTTCAAGGGCCTGACCGTCACGGGCCTGACGGTCGGTCGTGCCAAGGCCGGATTCCGCCGCTCCGGACAGGAACTCGTCGTCACCCCCCAGCGCGCCCTGCGCAAGGGGGAACGATTCACCATCACCGTGACCTACCAGGGGAAGCCCGCCCCCGTCACCGACCCGGACGGCTCGCTCGACGGCTGGATCCCCACCGACGACGGAGCCTTCGTCGCCGGGGAACCGCAGGGCGCGATGACCTGGTTCCCGGCGAACAACCACCCCACGGACAAGTCGTCGTACGACTTCACGATCACCGTCCCCCAGGGACGCACCGCCGTCGCCAACGGCGTCCTCCTCTCCCGGCACACCACGCACGGCAGGACGACGTTCCGCTGGCGCCAGAGCGAGCCCATGGCCGCCTACCTGGCCACCGCGACCGTCGGCAAGTTCACGGTGGAGCAGTTCACCACCAGGAACGGGATCCGCGTCTACAACGCCGTCGACTCGCGCGAGGCCGCCGCCGCGGCACCCGTGCTCAGGAAGCTGCCCTCCGTCCTGGAATGGGAGAGCAAGCTGTTCGGGCCCTACCCCTTCCGTGCCGCCGGATCGATCGTGGACCACGCCCCGAACGTCGGCTACGCGCTGGAGACCCAGAGCCGTCCGGTCTACGACCGCGCGCCCGACCTGAGCACCCTCGTCCACGAGAACGCCCACCAGTGGTTCGGCGACTCCGTCTCGCTCACCTCCTGGAAGGACATCTGGCTCAACGAGGGCTTCGCGACCTACGCCGAGTGGCTCTACGCCGAGCAGCACGGCGGCGACAGCGCGCAGAAGACCTTCGACGAGCTCTACGCGAAACCCGCGAGCGACGGCCTGTGGGAGTTCCCGCCCGGCAACCCCGGCAGCGGCGCCAACATCTTCGGCACCCCCGTCTACGCCCGTGGCGCGATGACCCTGCACGCCCTGCGCACGGCCGTCGGCGACCGGGCGTTCTTCCTGGTGCTGCGCGCCTGGGCGTCCGGGCACCGCTACGGCCACGGGACCACCGCCCAGTTCGAGCGCCTCGCGGAACGGGTGTCCGGGAAGGACCTGGACGGCCTGTTCCGGACCTGGCTCGACACCCCGGGCAAGCCGAACCGGCCCTAGAACCTGACGAGTTCCTCAAAAGTGTCGGTCAGAGTCGCCTCATGATCACACGCAGAACCCATGTCACCCTGCTCGCCGCGTCCCTGCTGCTCACGGGATGCGGCGGCGGTGCCGTGGCCGGCACGCAGACCGCGCCCACGCCGTCCCTGGCGCCTGCCAGGGCCACTCCCTCGCCGGAAATCTCCGTCGAGGTCGCGCCCCAGCAGATACCCGGCCTCGGCCCGAGGACCCGGGCGGGCATCCCGGCCGGCGCCCGGCAGGCCGTCGTGGTCACCGGGCGGGGCCGCGACTCGCCGCTGTCCACGGTGGTGCTGTACGAGCGCACGGAGGCCGGCTGGCGGGCCGGCGCGAGCTGGCCCGCGCACAACGCCCTCAAGGGCTGGAGCGACCACCACTTGGCCGGAGACCTGCGGTCACCGATCGGCGTGTACACCCTCACCGACGCCGGGGGACTGCTGAAGAATCCCGGCACGAAGCTGCCGTACGACCGCGGTGTCGGTTTCACCGCACCCGGCACCGGCTTCGAGGGCGAGCCGCTGGCCGGGTCCTTCGACTACGTGATCGCCATCAACTACAACCGCCGGCCGGGTACCTCACCGCTGGACTGGACACGGCCGCTGGGCGCCGGGCGGGGCGGCGGGATATGGCTGCACGTCGACCACGGCGGCCCCACCCACGGCTGTGTGAGCATCGCGGAGAAGCACATGAAGGAGCTGCTCCTCGCCCTGGACCCGGACCTGCACCCCGTCGTCGTCATGGGCGACGCGAAGTCCCTGCACCGCTGAGCGCCTAGGATCCGCCGGGTGTGCGCACATGTGCTGGTCGCAGAGGACGACGAGATGCAGGCCGAACTCATACGGCGGTCCCTGCTCGCGGAGGGCCACACCGCCACCGTGGTCCACGACGGGCGGGCCGCCCTGGACGCGGCCCGGCGGCTCGCCCCCGACCTCGTCGTCCTGGACCTGATGCTGCCATTGATCGACGGCTTCGGCGTGTGCCGGGTGCTGCGCCGCGACGCGGACATCCCCGTCGTGATGCTCACCGCACGGTCCGCCGAGGACGACGTCCTGCTCGGCCTGGAGCTGGGCGCCGACGACTACGTGACCAAGCCGTACAGCCCACGGGAGCTGATGGCCCGCATCCGGACCGTCCTCCGGCGCAGCGGGCGGGCCGCGGTGGCCGACCGGCGCGAGGATCCCGTCGTCCGTGCCGCGGGCCTCGCCGTCGATCCCGTACGGCATGAGGTGCGGTGCGAGGGGGCGCCCGTGGAGTGCACCCCGGCCGAGTTCGAGATCCTGCTGGCCATGGCCGCCGAACCCGAACGGGTCTTCTCGCGGCGGCAGTTGCTGGAGGTCACCCGGGGCACCGACCGGGCCTCCACCGAACGGGCCGTGGACGTGCACATCATGAACCTGCGCCGCAAGATCGAGGCCGATCCGCGCCGGCCGGCGCGGCTGCTGACGGTGTTCGGCGTGGGCTACAAGCTCAGCGGCGGCCGTGGATGAGCGCGCGGATACCGCTGCACAAGCGGCTGCTGGTCCGCCTGCTGATCACGTCCGGGCTCATCGCCGTGTGCTCGGTGGCCGCGACGGCCTGGCTGGCCGTGGCGACCACCACCCAGGCCCTGCGCGAGGAACAGGGACAGGCCCTCGCCGACGACATGGACGTCCTGGCCGAACTCAGCGGCTACGCGGCCACCCACCCGGACTGGTCCCAAGTGAGGGGGACAGTACGGGAGCTGTCGGCGAGGACCGGCCGCCGCATCGCCCTGACCACCTCGGACCGCCGGGTCATCGCCGACTCCGCGCCGCTCGGCACCTCCCTGCCCCCGAGTGCCGCTGCCGCCGTCGACCCCCTGCACACGGACACCTACAGCGAGCGCGGCGCCCAGATCTCCGGCATCGACCCGCGAGCGGTGGGCCCCTACCGGCTCCCCGAGGCGGAACGCGCCAAGGTCGGCGCCCTGGCCCGCAAGCGACAGCTCTGCTTCGCGCGTTTCGGTGTGGAGACCCGGCTGAGCCGCCGACCGAGCGGGCGGACGGTCCTCACCGACCCGGACACCGGTGCCGCCCCCGACCACGTGCCCGACGCCTGCGCCGACGGACTGCTCAACACGCCCACCCCGACCGAGGCGAAGGCCGTGAAGGAGCTCCAGGGGCTCGCCCGCGAGTGTCTGACCAAGGCCGGACTGGAACCCGGCATGGCCGAGCTGGTGGGGATCGAACCGACCGGGCTGGATCTGCGCGGTCCCCTCGCCGGCAAGCTCGCCGCCAAGGAGGCCCGCCTGGTCCAGCCCTGCCTCGACAAGGCCCGCCGCGCCCAGCTGGACCCCTACGTGGCGCCCGCGGCCGAGCTCTTCCTGGGCACCGGGGACACGCCCGCCGTGCTGTTCGACATGTCCCCGGCCAACAAGGCCAAGGTCGTCGGCACCGCGGGTCTCGTGCTCGCTGTCACCGTCGCCGCGACGGCCCTGGTCGCCACCCGGCTGGTGCGGCCGCTGCGCGCGCTCACCGCGGCGGCCCAGCAGCCGCCCGAACTGCATGTCCGCGTCCCCGTCACCACCCGGGACGAGACCGGGATCCTCGCCCTCGCGTTCAACGACCTGACCGAACGACGCGAACGCCTGGAGGCCCAGCGCAAGGCGATGGTCAGCGACATCGCCCACGAACTGCGCAGCCCGCTCACCAACATCCGCGGCTGGCTGGAGGTCACCCGGGACGGGGTCGTCCACCCCGACCAGGTCCTGCTGGCCTCCCTGCACGACGAGGCCCTCGTCCTCCAGCGCGTCATCGACGACCTCCAGGACCTCGCGGACGCCGACGCCGGCACCCTGCGCCTGCACCGGGAGCCCGTCCGCTGCGACGAACTCCTCCAGCAGGTCGCCGCGGCCCACCGCGTCGCCGCCGACGCGGCCCGGGTCGAGCTGCGCACCGACGTCGGCGGCGAGCCATGGCTGGACGCGGACCCGGTCCGCATGCGGCAGGCCCTCGGCAACCTGGTGTCCAACGCGCTGCGCCACACGCCGGCCGGCGGCAGGGTCACCCTGTCCGCGCGGCGGGACGGCGAGGACACCGTCCTGGAGGTCGCCGACACCGGCACGGGCATCGCGCCGGGCGATCTGGCGCACGTCTTCGACCGGTTCTGGCGCGCGGAGAAGTCCCGCAGCCGTCGTACCGGCGGCTCGGGTCTGGGGCTGCCCATCGTCCGGCATCTGGTCGCGGCCCACGGCGGCACGGTCGCCGCGGCGAGCGAGCCGGGCACCGGCAGCGTCTTCACCCTGCGGTTGCCCGGGCGTCCCGCGCCGGGGGCGGACGCCTGATTCCTCTCGTGGCCTGCGGGTACCCCGTATGCCCACGGAAGGAAAGGGAGGACGTGAGATGACCGTGTCGGACGGGCTGCCGGTGGTGCGGACACTCGCCGAACTCGCGGGCCTGGCCGAACGGCACGAGCGTCTGTACGTCCGCTGGTCGCGCGGTCCCGGCGTCGATCTGGCCCGCGCCTCCAGCACCGACGAGCTCACCGGACTGTCCCTGCCGGGACTGTCGGCGAACCCGCTCGACGTGGAGGACTGGTGGCAGGGGCGGCCGGTACAGCTGTGGGTGGCCCGGCGCCTGTACGACTACTCCCATCTGCCGCACGAGAAAGGCCCCGGCGTACGTCCCTGGGTCCTCCAGGGCCGTGAGCGGGGCCGGGGCCCGGACAACGAGCCGCTCGTCGCGGACGTGCGGCCGATGTGCTGGATCGACCCCCGGGTGATCGAGGAGGCACGGGCCGCGGTGGCCCGGCAGGACAATCCCTGGGGTCCGCTGCGCCGCGCGGCCGACAGCTGAACGGGCCCGGTCGACCGGGCCCGTTCAGGCTGCTCGCCCGTCAGCCGGACCTTCTCCGCGCGGCGGCCGCGCGCCGGGCGAGCGCCCGGCGTTCCGTCTCACTGGTGCCGCCCCAGACGCCGATGCCCTGCCCCGTGTCCAGGGCCCACTGCAGACACTGCTCCTGGACGGGACAGCGTCGGCAGACCGACTTGGCCTGCTCCGTCTGGACCAGCGCGGGGCCCGTGGTGCCGATCGGGAAGAACAGATCGGGGTCCTCGCGGCGGCACGCGGCATGGGTTCGCCAGTTGTCCATCAAAGTCACCTGCGATCGAAGTCGTACGTGCCCTCGTGCATGCCTTACTCGCTTTCGGGTCACCTGTCGATGCGCGGTGAAACAACCGAGTCCCATGGGACGCGGCGCCCGGTCACTGCTCCCGCAGGCCCCACGGAGAGCCGTACGCGGTCAGCAGATCCAGGAAGGGGCGGGCCGGGAACGCCTCAGGGCCGAGCACTCCGGCGCCGGACCAGGTGCCGCCGGCGAGGAGTTCGAGGGCGACGACCGGGTTCACCGCGGTCTGCCACACCACGGCCTGGCAGCGGTACTCCGCCATGGACCACTGGTTGTCGACCACGTGGTAGAGGTACACCTCGCGCGGCGCCCCGTCCCTGACGCCCTTCACCCAGGTGCCCGCGCAGGTCTTGCCGTGCATCCGGTCGCCCAGGGTCGCCGGGTCGGGCAGGCACGCGGCCACGACGTCCCGCGGTGAGACGGCGACCGGCCCGGCCGGGCTCGGCACGGTCACCGGCCGGGTGCTGTCCAGGCCCAGCAGGTGCAGGGTTCTCAGCGTCTCGACGAACTCGCGGCCCAGGCCGTACTTGAAGGTGACACGGCGGGCGCCGACCCAGCGGGGGACCAGCAGCACCTCCTCGTGCTCCACGTTCACGCACTCGACCGGGCCGATGCCCTCGGGGAAGTCGAAGACCTCCGGTTCGCTGAAGGGTTCCGTGGTGAACCAGCCGCGGTCGGCCTCGTAGACCACCGGCGGGTTGAGGCACTCCTCGATGGTGGTCCAGATGCTGAAGGAGGGGGCGAAGTCGTAGCCGTCGACGGTGAGGTTCGCACCGTCGCGGACCCCGATCTCCTCGATCACGTCGAACAGTTCGTCGGCCGCGTACCGGGCGAAGACGTCCGACAGGCCCGGTTCCACGCCCATGCCGACCAGGGCCAGCGCGCCCGCCTTCTCCCACTCCTCGGCCTGCGCGAACTGCTCGTCGCCGAGCTTGACCCCGCACTCCTCGTACGGGCGCTCCGGATGCGGCCGCGACAGGGACATCGCCATGTCGACATAGGTCGCCCCGGCGGAGCGCGCCGCCCGGAACAGGGGCATCACGAAGCGCGGGTCGGTGGCGTTGAGGAGGACGTCGCAGGCGTGCCGTTCCAGCAGGGCGGTCACGGCCGGCTCGTCGCCCGCATCGACGCGCTCCGCGAGGAACCGGCCGGCCCGGTCGCCGAGCCCGGCCACCGCCGCCTCGGCGCGGGCCGGGTCGTAATCGGCGACGACCATGGTGTCGAAGAACGGCCGCCGGGCGGCGATCCGGGTGATGGCGGTGCCGACGCCGCCGGCGCCCACGAGCAGGACACGCATGACAGAACACTCCCTCACGGGTCGAAGGTCACAGATGTGCGGGGCCCTTGGGCGAGATACAACGCCGTGCGGTCGTTTAAGGTCAATGGCGTTGGCATAAGGAGGCCGGCCATGCCCAAGCCCGTGGTCCCCGAGGAGAAGCGCCGTCGGCGCAGGCCCACCAGGAGCGGGACCGTGCTCTCCGAGGAGCTGATCGTCGCGACCGCCCTGCGCATGCTCCGCGAGCACGGCAGCACCGGCCTCACCGCGCGCCGCCTGGGCCTGGCCCTGGACGCCGACCCGAGCACGCTCTACCGCTACTTCCGCGGCATGGACGACCTGACCCTGGCGATCGGCGACGCGCTGATCGGCCAGGCGATGGAGGGCTGGGAGCCGACCGGGCAGTGGCGGCGGGACCTGCGCGAGGTGGGGCTCCGCATCCACGACGCGTACGTGGCCCATCCCCAGGCCGCCCTCCTGACCACGAGCAGGGTCACGGGCCGGGCCAACGAACTGGCCGCGGACGAGGCGGTCCTGGGCATCCTGCGCACGGCCGGTCTGCCGCTGCCCGACACCGTCCGCGTCTACCACGCCTTCATCGACCAGACGCTGGCCTTCGCGGCCCTGGACGCGGCGTCCCTGGCCCTGCCGAGCGCGGCACTGCGCGCGGACGAGAACCAGTGGCGCTCGACCTACGCCCACCTGCCGGACGACCGCTACCCGCGCATCGCGGAGGCGGCACCCCTGCTGGCGTCCCGCATGGTCACCAGTGCCTATCCGACGGCCCTGGACATGTTCCTGGACAGCGTGGAGAAACAGCTCGGCGCCGCCCTGTCATCGCAGACTTCCTGACGCCGCCGCGGCCACGGCCTCGGCGACCGCGGCCAGCGCGGGGGAGTCCAGCTTCCACTGCTGCCAGTACAGCGGCACGTCGACGGGCCGGTCCGGCGCCAGCGCGATCAGCCGCCCCTCCCGGAGCAGTTCCACGGCCTGCGCCTCGGGCACCATGCCCCATCCCAGCCCCAGCGCGACCGACTCCACGAACCCCTCCGACGTGGGCACCGCGTGCCGCACCCGACTCGCCCCACCGCACCCCAGCCCGCGCAGAAACCCGTCCTGGATGTCGTCGCTCCGGTCGAACGTCACCACCGGCGCCTCGGCGAGCGCCTCCCGCAAGGGCCCGCCGAGGTACCGCGAGGCGAACTCCCCGCTCGCCGCCGCGAGGTACCGCATCCGCCCCAACGGCCGTACCGAACACCCCGCCACGGCCTGAGCCGAGGACGTCACCGCCGCCATCACCACGCCCTCCCGCAGCAGCTGTGCCGTCCGCGTCTCGTCCTCGCGCCGCAGCTCGAAGCAGAGCCGCCCCCGCCCGGGAACCCGCGCCAGTGCCTCCAGGAACCACGTCGCCAGCGAGTCCGCGTTCACCGCGACCGAGACCCGCGTGACCTCCCCCTCGCCCGGCAGCCCCAGTTCGGCGAGCGCGTCCCGTTCGAGCCGGGCGAGCTGGCGGGCGAACCGCACCACCACCTCGCCGGACTCGGTCGCCCGCACCGGCTTCGTGCGCACCAGCAGCACCCGTCCTGTGCGCTGCTCCAGGGCCTTCACCCGCTGGCTCACCGCTGAAGGAGTCACGTGCAGAGCGGCCGCCGCCGCGTCGAACGTGCCCTCGTCGACCACCGCGAGCAGCGTCCGCACCTGATCCAGGGGAAGCTCGTTCATCATCACGACAGCTAATGATAGGTAAGAATCTTTAGCTGTACGGGCAGTGATCGTCTCCGTACCGTCGCATCCATGCCCGCTTCTTCTCTGTCCGCCGCGGCCGCAGGCTTCGGCACCGGTCTGTCGCTCATCGTCGCCATCGGCGCCCAGAACGCCTTCGTCCTGCGCCAGGGGATCCGCCGGGAGTCGGTCCTCGCCGTCGTCGGCATCTGCGCCCTGTCCGACGCCGTCCTCATCGCCCTCGGTGTCGGCGGTGTCGGGGCGGTGGTGGTCGCCTGGCCCGGCGCGCTCAGCCTGGTCGGCTGGATCGGCGGCGGATTCCTGCTCTGCTACGGCGCCCTCGCCGCCCGCCGGGTCCTGCGGCCGGGGGACGCGGGCCTGCGCACGGAGGGCGAGGCGACCGGCTCCCGGAGGCGGGCGGTGCTGACCTGTCTGGCGATGACCTGGCTCAACCCGCACGTCTACCTCGACACCGTGTTCCTGCTCGGTTCCGTGGCCGCCGACCGCGGTCCGCTGCGCTGGACCTTCGGCCTCGGTGCCGTGTGCGCCAGCCTGTGCTGGTTCGCCGCGCTCGGCTTCGGGGCCCGGCTGCTCAGCCGCTTCCTGGCCGGACCGGCCGCCTGGCGCGTCCTCGACGGACTGGTCGCCGCCACGATGATCGCCCTGGGCGCCACGCTCGTGGCCGGGGCATGAGAACTCCGGGCGCGCGTACCGAGGGCTGAGACGCCACGTCCCGAACTCCCGGGCGGTGCTGCGATAGTGAACCCTGGACCCGTTAGATGTATCGAGCAACCAGGAAGCGCGTGGACACCGGCGAGAGCAGCACCGAACCAAGGACACAGGCCGCGGCCGAGGCGCCGCCACCCCGGCGCGGCTGGCGTCGCTGGGCGATGGACACCCGTCCGCTGCGCATCCCGGCCTACCGCCGGCTGTGGAGCTCGACCATCGTCACGGCCGTCGGCAGCCAGCTCACCGCCGTCGCGGTGCCCAAGCAGATCTACGACATCACCGGCTCCTCGGCCTGGGTCGGCGCCGCGAGCATGGCCGGACTCGTGCCGCTGATCGTGTTCGCGCTGTGGGGCGGCGCGGTCGCCGACAGCATGGACCGCCGCAAGCTGCTCCTGATCACCAACACGGGCATCGCCGTCACCTCGGTCCTGTTCTGGCTCCAGGCGGTCGGCGGACTCGACTCGGTGGCCGTCCTCATGCTCCTGCTCGCGGTGCAGCAGGCGTTCTGGGGCCTGAACGCCCCCGCCCGCAACGCCTCCATCGCCCGCCTGGTCCCCGAGGGGCAACTGCCCGCCGCCAACGCCCTCGGCTCCACCGTCATGCAGACCGGGCAGGTGGTCGGCCCGCTGCTCGCGGGTGTGTTGATCCCGGTGATCGGACTGCCCGAGCTGTACCTCATCGACGCCCTGGCCCTGTGCGTCACGGTGTGGGCCGTGTACCGGCTGCCCTCCCTGCCGCCGCTCGCCGGCTCCGCGGCACGCCGGGCGGGCGTACGCGAGATCGCCGAGGGCTTCCGGTACATCTCCGCGCACAAGGTGCTGCTGCTGTCCTTCCTCGCGGACATCATCGCCATGGTCTTCGGCATGCCCCGGGCCCTGTTCCCGCAGCTCGCCTCCGAGACCTACGCCCCCTACGGCGAAGGGCTCGCGCTGGGCCTGCTGTTCGCCGCCGTCCCGATCGGCGCGGTGGTCGGCGGGCTGTTCTCCGGCACGTTCTCGCGGGCCCGCCGGCACGGCTGGATGGTCATCGGCGCGGTCGTCGCCTGGGGCGTGGCCATCACCGGGTTCGGGCTGAGCAGCAGTCTGTGGCTCGCGGTGGTGTTCCTGGCCGCCGCCGGGATCGCCGACATGGTCTCCATGGTCTTCCGCGGGGCGATCCTGCTGTCCGCCGCCACCGACGAGATGCGCGGCCGGATGCAGGGCGTCTTCACCGTCGTCGTCGCGGGCGGTCCCCGCCTCGCCGACGTCCTGCACGGCACGGCGGGCTCGGTCTTCGGCGCCCGGCCTGCTGTCGCCGGCGGCGGCCTGCTGGTGGTCGCGGTCATGCTGGCCCTGGCCTTCGCCGTGCCCGCCCTGCGCCGCTACCGGATCTGAGCCCTACAGCACCCCCCTGCGGTGCGAGCCGTACTGCTCCATGAGCTTGCCCCGGGTCGTCTCCAGGCGGTGGGCGAGGATCTCGGCGACGCTGCGCACCAGGGTCATGCCGAGCTGCGGGTCCTCCTCGCACAGCCGCAGCACCGCCGCCGCGTCGAACTCGTAGGCCCGCACCGGGCTGAACGCCTCCGCGCCGAAGTCCCACCGGTACGGCGGGAACAGCCAGGACCAGCCGAGCAGGTCGCCCGCACCGAGTCCGGCGACGGTGACCAGGTGGTGACTGGTCACCTGCTGGGTTAGCGAGACCGCCCCGGAGCGGATGACCCAGAAGCGGTCGGCCGTACCGCCCGCCTCGAAGATGTGGAAGTCCTCGGGGAAGGAGACCTCCTTGGCGAGCGTCATCAGGCTCTGGCGCTGCGGCTGCGGCAGAGCGGTCAGCAGTTTTGTCGCTTTGGTCATGACGCGGGGCTCCTCGCCGGCGATGGATTCCGGTGTTGTGCCTACGCCCATTTCAGCGGCTGCCGCCGTCCGGGGCACCTCGGCGGATGTGAGGATCTGCGCCGGGCATGAAAAAGCCCTGGCTGGACGGGGGAGGCCAGCCAGGGCAGTCAGAGGTGGTGTCGGAGGACGGTGTGTCGACCCCGTCACCACGTATGGATGAACCGTAAACCATCGATGGCGATTCCGCGCAATCCGATCCGGGGTGCGTGACCGGTTTCACTCGGCGGCCGTGGCCACCACCCTGATGGTCTCCAGCTTCGCATCGGCCGGGTCGGGCAGGTTCATGCCCGCGGCCAGCCCGCTGCGCAGATACCCGAGAACCGGCTCGGTCAGCTGCTCACCGGGCAGGACGGCCGGGATCCCCGGCGGGTACGGCGTGATCATCTCGGCCGCGATCCGCCCGGCGGCCTCGGCCACGGGCACGTTCTCGGCCGGCCCGAAGAACGCGTCCCGGGGCAGCCTCGCCTGCTCCATCCGCAGCTCGGACGGGGACGGCACCTCCACCCGCGGGGCCGGGCCCAGCCCCGGGGCGGCCCGGGAGAGGTCCCGGAGCGCCGCCAGCAGCTCGTCGGCCGTCTCCTCGTCGTCGCCGTGGGTGATCTGCATCCCGATGCGCCGGTGGTCGTTGAGGTGGGCGTCGATGTGCCGGTGCTCGTGCAGCCAGTCCGCGGCCTGGAACCCGGAGATCCCGAGTTCCGCGAGGTCGATGACGCCGGGCAGCGGGTCGAGATCGTCGGCCAGACCGGGCCCGCAGAAGTCGTCGCGGTCGTTGACGTGCATCCCGTCGATCTCCTCGATCGCGGCACGGACACGGGACGCGAGATCCAGTGCCCCGCCCATCAACTCCTTGCCCCGCAGCGCCATCTGCCGGCGCCAGCCGTCCAGCCCCGCGTACAGCAGCACCGAAGGGCTGGTGGTGCCCAGCAGGTCGGCGCGCATCTTCAGCAGGTCCGGCGGGACGAGATCGCCCCGCAGATGGAACACGGACCCCTGCTCCAGACCGCTGCCCATCTTGTGGATGCTGGTCACGCAGATGTCGGCGCCCGCGTCCATGGCCCAGGACGGCAGATCGGGATGGAAGGGCAGATGCGCGCCCCACGCCTCGTCGACGATCAGCGGGACCGAACGGCCGTGGCACACCTCGGCGATGTCCTCGAGGGCCGCGCAGGTGCCGTACGGGGTCGGGCTGGTGACCAGGGCACCCTTCGCGTCCGGGTGGGCCTCGAAGGCCTGCTCGTACTCCGCGGCGGACGGCGGGTGCGCGAGGTGCCGTTCGGCGTCCCACCGCGGTTCGACCCAGACCGGCTCGATCCCCGACAGGATCAGCCCGGACACCACCGACTTGTGGGCGTCCCGACCGATCAGCAGCTTCTCGTGCGGGCCCGCGACGGCCAGCATCGCCGCCTTCACCGACAGGGAACTCCCGCACGTGGTGAAGAAGGTGTGGTCGGCGTGCACGGCGTCGGCCATCAGCTCCTCGGCCCGCTCCAGCACCCGCCCACGGGTCAGCCGGTCGTCCAGGCCGCCCGACGCCAGCACGTCCCCGAGGAAGACCGCGTCGCCCAGCACCTCCCGCACCGCCGGATCGGCCCCCCGCGCCTGCTTGTGTCCGGGCGGCGCGAAGGACAGCTGTCCCCGGCGGTGGTAGTCCGCCAGGGCTTCCAGAACCGGTGCTCGGGTGTGATCCACAGTCATGGCCCCCGGGTGCCCGGCCCGGACACAGGTCAATCAGGCCGGACCGGTGCCGGAGGTCAGCGACTGCCCGGCCTGAGCACCTCGTCCAGCACCCTGGTCACCGCCTCGTAGGCCAGGGTGCGTACGGCGGCGTCCCGCGCGGCCGCCGGATCCGTGGGCGCCAGCTCGTCGCTCCGCGCCCGCCAGGACTGCTCCTCCTCCGCGGCGCAGGCCCGGGCGCGCTGGATTCGGCGCAGCAGTTCGTCTGAGTCCACGACATCCGTCATACAGACCGCGTACCCACGGAACGCGATCGAATGGCCCGCTGCCGCGCCCGGAACGGGGAGGTTTGACCCGGCGCGCTGAGGTCAGCCGATTACTGGAGGCCTACGGAGGGCGCGCACCGTACAGCACGGTCACCGTGTCCGTGGGTCCGGCCGGGCCCGGCTTCTGTTGCACCGATCCATGCACCTTCAGCCGATTTCTTGATCAGGAGCCACGTCATGTGCGACGAGCACAGGACCGAAGCCGCCCCCCAACCCTCCGTCGCGCGCCGGCGCGCACGGCCCCACCCCTGCAAGCCGGACGAGGCCCGCCGAGCGGTCGAACGGGCCGTGTCCGAACGCTGCCGCGCCACGCACACCCCGTGCGACGCGCAGGCGCTCTCGGACGCCCTGCTGGTCGCCTCGGAACTCACCACCAACGCCATCCTGCACGGGGGCGGCATCACCGACTTCCATGTCACCGTCGAGGGCCGTGGTGTGTGCGTCTCGGTCAGCGACCGCAGCACCGCGCTGCCGGTGGCCAGGGAACCCGTCGACCCGCACGGCCGGTGGCGGCCCGGCGGGCACGGCTGGCCGATCGTGTGCCGGCTGGCCCGCGACGTCCGCGTGACCGACCTGCCCACGGGCGGGAAGCGCATCACCGCCGTGGTGCCCCTGAGCTAGTGCGGCACCTCTGGGGAACCAGCCGGAAAACCGGATTCCGTCGACGGAGTTTGGGCCCCATGGAGCAGGGCAGACGCAGTTTCGTGCTTCGGACCGGAGGCGCGCCAGCGGGAGCGTTATGGCTGCTGCGGGCCCCACTTCGGCGGCCCCGGCGTCCTTCCTCCCGCGGTCAGTCCCTGAACCCGTTCTTCAGGAGCGAATCCGCATGCTCACCGACACGTCGACCAGCCGTCCCACCACCCAGGACCGTCCCTCCACGCCCGGCAGGCGGCGGCACGACGACGCCCCCGACACCATGGCCCTCTTCGCCCGGCTCGCCGGGCTGGAGGAAGGACCCGAGCGCGACGCCCTGCGCGACGAACTCGTCACCGCCTGGCTGCCCATGGCCCACCGCATCGCCGGCCGGTTCCGCGACCGCGGCGAGTCCATCGAGGACCTGCGCCAGGTCGCAGCCCTCGGGCTCGTCAAGGCCATCGACCGCTTCGAACCGGAGCGGGGAGCCTTCGAGAGCTACGCCGTGCCCACCATCACCGGCGAGGTCAAGCGCCACTTCCGCGACCGCATGTGGGCTCTGCGAGTGCCTCGCCGCGTGCAGGAACTGCGCAACAAGGTGCGGGTCGCCCGACGCGAGCTCACCCAGAACCCCGGTTCCCCCGAACCGACACCCGCCGACATCGCCGCCCACACCGGCCTGACCGAGGACGAGGTCACCACCGGCCTCGAGGCCCTCGAGAGCTTCAGCACCCTCTCCCTGGACGCCGAACTCTCGGCCGGCGACGACGGCTACAGCCTCGCCGACACCCTGGGCGGCCCGGACACGTCGTACGACGTCGTGGTCGACCGGGAGTCCGCCAAGGAAGGGCTGCGCAAGCTGCCCGAACGCGAGCGCGCCATCCTCTACATGCGCTTCTTCGAGGACATGACCCAAAGCCGGATCGCCGACCAGCTCGGCATCTCGCAGATGCACGTCTCCCGGCTCATCAGCCGCAGCTGCGCCCGTGTGCGCGACGAGGCGCTGGCCGACCGGGCGAGGCGCCAGGGCGACGGCCCTGCCGAGGCCTGAGAGCACGAGGAGGGGGAAGGATGCTGATACCCGATCGTGCGTTCCTGCGGCGGCTCGTCCAGGACTACGAGGCACTGCGGGCCGAGGAGTCCGCGACGGCGGCCGAACCGAGCCCACGGGCCCGGGACCTCGCCTACACGCTCTGTGTCTCCACCGGCACGCGCGACGTGCGGCTGGCGCTGGAGACGGCTCACCGCCTGCTCGCCGCCGTGCCCGAACCCGCGCGACTGGCCGACTGACCGCATTTCCGCGTGACCGCCCGCCTGGACGGTCCGGACTTCCCAGGGGGGACGAGATGACCACGAACTCCACGGCAGGAACCGCCCGGTTCCAGGCCAGACGAGCGGCACGCGGCTCGGTGACGGAGTACGCGGCCCGCGCGGGGTTCACCGCCCGCGGAGTGATCTACCTGCTGGTCGGTGTACTGGCGCTGCAGATCGCCTTCGGCGACGGCAAGCGCCAGGCCGACCGCGGCGGCGCCCTCGCCGCCCTCGCCGACAAACCGTTCGGGTCCGTCGTCCTGTGGGCGCTGGGCGTCGGGCTCGTCGGCATGGCCCTGTGGCGCCTGTCCGAGGTGGTGTTCGGCGCGGTCGGCCCCGACGGCGGCAAGGCCACGAAACGTCTGCTGTCGGCGGCCCGCTGCCTCTTCTACGCCTTCGTCGCCTACTCCGTGCTGTCCTTCGCCGTCGGTTCCGGCAGCGGCGGATCGAGCGACAAACAGTCCAAGGACGTCACCGCCCGGGCCCTGGAGTGGCCCGGCGGGCAGTGGCTGGTGGGCATCGCGGGGGTCGGCGTCGCGGTGGCCGGTGTGTGGATCGCCGCCCAGGCACTGCGCCGGTCCTTCCACGACAAGATGAAGCTCGCCCAGATGGGCCCGCGGGTCAGGAAGCTCGTCGACGTGACGGGCGTGGCCGGCGGAGTGGCGCGGGGTGTGGTGTTCATCGCCGCGGGCGCCTTCGCCGTCCGTGCCGCGGTCGACTACGAGCCCAAGAAGGCCAAGGGCCTCGACGACACGCTCCGCTCGTTCGCGGACACCCCGCTGGGGCCGTGGCTGCTCGTCCTGGTCGCCGTGGGTCTGGTGCTCTTCGGAGTGTTCTCGTTCGCCATGGCCCGCTGGCGGCGGGTCTGAGCCGCCCGTCACGGGGAACCCGGGCTTCATGAACGAACCCGAGCTTCCGCCCGACGGTAGGCCCGTGGACGTCTACCTGGACCTTCTGCGCATCCGCATGGCCTCGGAGGACTACGAGCTCCTGCTCAGCGTGGTCCGCCCGGTCCTGCGGGCCATCGACGAACACCAACTGCCCGCCCTGGACTTCGCGCTAGAGGACAGCCAGCAGGACGGGCTGCCCCAGGAGATCCGCGACGAGGCCGCCCTGGTCATCGCCACCGCGGTGACCGGGCGCATGGACAACAAGGTGATCGAACTCCATGTCGACGAGAGCACCAGCCCGATCAGGGTGGTCACCGACGCGGACACGGCCTCCGACCCGGTCCGCCTCGGAGAGATCGCCGACTACATCCGCGAACGCAGGCGGCTCGACGACGAGCTGCGGGGCATCGCCGAGGTGAGCGGTCTGCCGACGGACCTCTGAGCGGCGAACAGCGCCCTGACTAACGCCTGGGCGCCGCGACCGGCACGTTCAGCGGCCGGGCCAGACCCACCAGGGTCTCGTCCAGCCGCTGGACGTGCCGCAGCACGCGGTCGGTGACCCGGCCGAAGCGCGGGGTGCCGGGGACCTCGGTCTCCAGGAGCGAGGCGATGCTCGGACCGGTCTCCACCCGGGCGGTGGAACGCTCGTCGGCGACGTGCGCGGCGATGGCCCCGATGTTGTCCCCGATGCGCCGGCCCGCCCGGCGCAGCCGGGGATCCGCCGCGATCGAGGGGTGCGTGGGCAGCAGTTCGGCCGTGGCCGCCAGTGAGCGCGCGTGGTAAGCGCACGTCTCCAGGAGCGCCACGACATAGCGAGCCGTGTCGCGCCGGGCCCGCAGCGGTGTGATCGGGTGGGTGAGCGGCTGGGTGGCCGCCCGCAGGTCGGCCAGCGCCTGGTCCAGGTCACGCGCCTGGTCGAGCAGTTCCACGGGCGTGCCCCCGCTGAGCTGGTCCACCGCGGCCTCGGTGACGTCGTCGAGCCGTTCCAGGACGGTGACGAGCAGGTCGTTGGTACGGCGGTCGGTGCGCACCGGCAGCACGAACGCCGCCGCGATCACCCCGCAGGCCGCGCCGAGCGCGGTCTCCTCCACACGCAGCACCAGCACCGAGAGGCTGTAGGTGTGCAGCAGCGTGTAGAGCAGCCCCAGCGCCGCGGTGACGAAGAACGACATCAGCGTGTAGGACAGCGGCGCGGTGTAGAACATCGCGAACACCAGCACCAGCACCAGGGCGAACGCCGTCCAGGTGTGCTGCCCCACCGCCCCGGCCAGCACGATTCCGGCCAGTACGCCGAGGACGGTGCCCAGCAGACGGCGGTAGCCCTTGACGAGGATCTCGCCCGTGGACGCGGTGTTGATGAAGACGATCCAGCAGGTCAGCACGGCCCAGTACCAGCGCTGGCTGGAGAGGAACTCGCCGCCGGCGATGGCGAGCGAGGACCCCACGGCGACCTGCACCGCGGCCCGGGTCGTGGGCCGCGCGAGGCCCGTGGGCTCCTCCTGCGGCGTCCCGCCGTCCTCCTCGCGGGCGTCGATGACGGCGTCCTCGGCGTCCAGCTCCTCGCGCGAGCGGGCCGTGGCGGGGGAGTCGTCCGACTCGTCCTGCGGGCCGTCCAGGGCGATCCTGAGGCCCAGGACCGCGCGGGCGGTCTCGCCGATGCCCCGGAAGACGTCCTGGACGGCCGGCGGCACCGGCGGCAGGTTGTCCTCCTCGCGGTATCCCAGGAGGCGGTTGCGGACCTGGGACAGAGCGGTGCCCGACCGGGCCGCCACCGGCCGCAGCACCAGCAGCCGCAGCGCCTCCAGATCCCGGCGCACCCTGGCCATCGCCTCGTCCCGCCCGGGCATCCGCCCCGCCCGCGGGGCCGGCGCTCCCGGCAGATGCAGGGTGAGCGTGTCCGCGCGCTCGGAGCTGCGGGCCGTCAGCAGCAGCAGGCCGAGCCGCTCGGCGGCGATCTCGGCGTCCGCGACCCGCCGCTGCACGAGCCGCGCCGTGGCCGCGCCGGAGGTCCCCTCCTCCAGCCGCCCCTGGATCATCAGGGCGGTCTCGTGCAGCCGCGCGGTCCCCTCACGTACGTCCTTCAGCGCCTGGTCGATCTCCTCCGGCCCGGCGTCCAGCAGCTGGAGCTGCGCGGTGACGAGCTGGGCCAGCCGGGCCCGGAAAGCCTCCCGCAGGCGTTCCAGGAGGCCCGCCGGGGTCTCCCGCACCAGCAGGAAGCGTGCCGCCGCGCTGCACAGGAAGGCGACGCAGAGGACGACGTACAGCTCGGGCAGGCCGGAGACGGTGGCGCCGACGAACAAGGACACGAAGTAGATCTGGAAGCCGATCAGTCCGAGCGCGGTGCCCCGGTCGCCGAAGCGGCGGCTGTAGACGGCGCAGAAGATCAGCACCACGAAGAAGAGGTCGCCGGCCACCACCCGGGAGCTCAGCAGCGCGCCCAGCGACAGAGAGGCCAGCGCCACCGGCAGGCCCAGGGCGAGGGTCACGGCCTGCGGGCCGCGCTGCTTCTCCCGGATGGCGAAGGTCGCGACCATCGCCGCGATGGCGCCCGCCACCAGGTGCGGGACGCTCACCCCCAGCAGACCGAGCACGGCCAGGGTGAGGGCGATCGCCCCCACCGTGCGCAGACCGGCGGCCAGCCGGAGCAGGCCCGGGTCCGACGCCGCGACCCGGTCGCGCAGCCTCGCTGTGTTCACTCCGCCGTACTCACTCCCGTGTCACGTCATGATCCGTTCCAGCATGGCACGGCGGGGTGAGTCACTCGCCCCTGGCCTCGGGGCCCTTCACGGTCTCGGCCAGGGGAGTGTCCTTTCGGGAAAGCGCTGTGCTGTCCCTCCTACGACCGCCGACCGGCTGGAAACCGATCGGCGGCCCGGCGTGACGTGTGCCACACCTACTGGTCCACCTGCCGTGTCCCCTCGACCTGCGCCCTGACCTGTTCCGGCGTCAGGTACGCGTCCGTGTACTCGAAGTCCTTCAGCTTGGCGGGCTTGCGGGCCTGGAAGCCGGTGCGGACGAAATCGTCGCCCGCGATGGCGTTCAGCGTCCAGTTCGTGGCCACGCGGACCTTGGCGACGTTGGTGCGCAGCGCCGCCCAGTGGTAGCCGCGGGCGGCGAACTGGGCGGGCAGTCCGCGCAGTTCGATGCCGAGCGGCTTGGAGACGGCGTCCGTGCCGCCGAGGTCGACCACGAGTCCCATGTCCTTGTGGACGTACGGCTGGAGCGCCTGGCCCCGCAGCGTCGCGATGACGTTGTCGGCGACCGTCCTGCCCTGACGCATGGCGTGCTGCGCCGTGGGCGGGCAGATCGCGCTCTCGTCGTCCTTCGCCTTGTCGGGCACGGCCGCGGAGTCGCCGAGCGCGAACACGCCGTCCTGGCCCGGCAGGGTCATCTCGGCGGTGACCGCGAGCCGTCCGCGAATCGTTTCGGCACCGAGGGTGGCGATGAGCGGGCTCGCGACGACGCCGGCCGTCCAGATCAGGGTCCGGGTGGGGATCACCCGGCCGTCGGTGAAGGTGACCTCCTCGGGGCCCGCCTTCTCGATGGAGACACCGAGCGACACGTCGATGCCGCGCCGGCGCAGGATCTCCTGCGCGCTGCGGCCCAGCTTGTCGCCGAGCTCCGGCATCAGCTTCGGGGCGATGTCGATCAGGTGCCACTTGATCAGCGCGGGATCGATGCGCGGGTAGCGCTTGACCGCCGCGTGGGTGAGCTTCTGCAGACAGGCCGCGGTCTCGGTACCGGCGTATCCGCCGCCGACGACCACGAACTGGAGCCGGGCCGCGCGCTCGGCCGGGTCGTGGCTGGCGTCCGCGAGGTCCAGCTGGGAGATGACGTGGTCCCGGATGTAGGCCGCCTCGGCAAGGGTCTTCATGCCGAAGGCGTGCTCGGTGAGACCGGGGATGTCGAAGGTCCGGGTGATGCTGCCGGGAGCCAGCACGATGTAGTCGTACGGCTCGTTGACGATCTCGTCGGTGATGGTGCGGATCACGCAGACCTTGGCCTTGAGGTCCACGCCGATCGCGCCGCCCGGGATGATCCGGGTGCGGTACTTCTTGCTGCGGCGCAGGGAGACGGCGATCGACTGGGGCGTCAGCACGCCGGAGGCGACCTGGGGCAGCAGGGGGAGATAGAGCTGGTAGGCGAACGGCGTCACCAGGGTGACGTCGGCTTCGTCGGGGGAGAGCTTCCGCTCCAGCCGGCGCACGCACTCGACTCCGGCGAAGCCGGCGCCAACCACCAGGATCCTGGGTCGTGTCACGGTGTTCATCCCTTTCTGCGGCTCCAGGCGGTCTGCCTCGAACGCCCTTCGTCTGCCCATGTGGGCGCGACGAATGCGTCGATGACCACCTTGCCCGTCCTGACCTGAAAGTGCACCGGGAGAAAGGTGAAGGAGGTGCGCGGACCGGACGCGGGGAAACCGCTTGTGCGGGTGCCGCTCGCCGAATGTGTGTGCGGCCAAGGGGTATGGGGGTGCTGTGGGCCCGCTCGCAGCGAGGAGGCGGGATCCGTGCAGTGCTCGGGAGGGAAGGACCAGCGTGACCACTGACAGAATCTGGTCGTACGCGCCGCACAGCGGATACGTCGAGGGACAGGACCTGACCGGCTTCACCGTCGTCGCGAGCGACGGCACCATCGGACACGTGGACCGGCAGGCCGCCCCCGAGGGCATGGAGCACCTCGTCGTCGACACCGGCGTCTGGATCTTCGGCCGCAGCGTCCTGGTCCCGGTGGGCGTCGTCACCCGCGTCGACACCGAGGACCGGCGGATCACGCTGGCCTGCACCGGGTCGGAGGTGAAGGCGGCCCCCCGCTTCCGCACCGACAGCGAGACCAGGGACCGTGAGTACCTCGCGGCGGTCGGTGCCTACTATCTGCGGCTCACGGCGACCGCCTGACCGGACCGGGGGAGGTCACCACGGCAGGAAGACGTGCACGTCCTTGCCGCGCTCGTCGGTCACCACGCTGACCTGGTCGCACAGGGCGTGCACCAGATGCCAGCCGATGCCGCCGCCGCCCGTGCGCGGATCGAAGGAACGGGGGGCCGGCGGTGTCGGGTTGGTGTCGCGCAACGTCACGTGCACGCCGTCGAAGGTGCGGCGCATGCGCAGCACGAAGGGGCCGGGCGCGTACTGGACGGCGTTGGCGGCCAGTTCCGTGACCACGAGCAGGATGTCGTCCCAGTGCTCGGGGGTCGCGGGTGGCACGCTCTGGCTCAGGTCGTCCAGGAATTCTTCAGCGGCGAGCCGCGCACCCGTCACGCATTGCGGCTCGCCCGCGAAACGGGTGGTGCGGCTCGGAATCGCCTCGGAAGTCAGTGTCTCGTCCCAATGCAACTCGGTGCCGTGCCGCTTGCACGGCCCGGCGTCAACGGGTTGTCGTACTCTCTCATGTCGCCACTGAGCCGTGTTCCCGAGGGCAGGCCGCCCAATCGTCCTCACCTCGGGGAAGGCGGCCGACAAAGGCGGTCTCACCGGAACACGTTGTCCGAGTCGTCCCAGCTCAGCACGTCTTCCGTCGAAACGCGCCGGGCGCCGGCCGAGCGGGCCTGGTACATCGCGTCGATCTCCGTCGCGTACCGGCGCACGATCTCGTCGCGGCGCAGCTTCATCGACGGCGTCAGCAGGCCGTTGGCCAGGTCGAACGGCTCCGACAGCACCCGGAACACCCGGATCGACTCCGCGCGCGAGACCGTGCTGTTGGCGGCGGCCACGGCCCGGGCGATCTCCTCCCGCAGCGCGTTCTCCTCCCGGGCCTCACGCGCCGAGGGGTCCTGCTGGGCCGCCATGACCCCGCGCCAGTGGGCCAGGAACACCGGGTCCAGGGTGAGCAGGGCGCCCACGCAGGGCCGGTTGTCGCCTACCACCACGGCCTGGTGGATCAGCGGATGCATCCTCAGCCGGTGCTCCAGGGCGGCCGGGGCCACGCTCTTGCCGCTGGTGGTGACGATGATGTCCTTCTTGCGGCCGGTGATCGTCAGATAGCCGTCGGCGTCCAGCCGCCCCAGGTCCCCGGTGGCCAGCCAGCCGCCGTACAGCGCGGCCCGGGTGGCGGCCTCGTCGTTCACATAGCCCTGGAACACGGACGGGCCGCGCACCAGGATCTCCCCGTCGTCCGCCACCCGCAGATCCACGCCGGGCAGGGGGCGGCCGACGGTCCCGGACTTCTCCCGGCCCAGCGGTTGCATGGTGATCCCGCCGCAGGTCTCCGTGAGGCCGTACCCGTCGTGCACGTAGACGCCGATGCCCTCGTAGAACAGGGAGAGCTCACGGCCCAGGGTGGAGCCGCCCGAGGTGGCGCGGCGGGCCCGGCCGCCCAGCGCGGCCCGCAGTCTGCGGTACACCGTGCGTTCGTACAGGGCGTGCTGGAGCCGCAGGTCGAAGCCGGGACCGGGGCCCTCGCCGAGGCGCTGCCGCTCGCAGGCCAGGGCGAAGTCCCGGGCCGTGTCGGCGGCCCGTTCGAACAGGGCGCCGCGGCCGGCCTGCTGGGAGGCGCGCAGGAAGTTCTTGTAGATCTTCTCGAAGACCGAGGGGACGGCGTAGAAGTAGGTGGGGCGGAAGGACTGCAGGGAGACCGCCAGGGCCTCCTCGCTCAGGTCGGGCTCGTGGGCCATGAGCAGGCCGCCGCGGATGCACAAGCCCTGGATCATGAGGCCGTACACATGGGAGAAGGGCAGGAAGGCGAGGACGGACGGCTGTTCTCCCGGGGCCGCCGTGATCTGGCGCCAGCCCTCCAGGAGGGTGTCGACCGGGCTCGCCAGGCCGCGGTGGCTGAGCGCGCAGCCCAGCGCGTGGCCCGTGGTTCCGGAGGTGTAGGCGATGGCTGCCGTGGAGTCCGGCAGCACGATACGGCGCAGCGACTCGACCGTGGCCAGCGGGATCAAGCGGCCCCGCTCCGTCAGGTCCTCCAGCGCCCCCGCGTCCAGCTGCCAGACGTGGCGCAGCCGGGGGAGCGAGGCGCACACCGATCCGACCGTCATGACCGCCTGCTCGTCCTCCACCACCACGGCCACGCAGTCGGCGTCGCGCAGGATCCACTCGACCTGCTCGCGGGCGGACGTCGGATAGATCGGTACGACCTCGGCGCCCACCGTCCACAGGGCGTAACTGAGGACCGTCCACTCGTAACGGGTGCGCGCCATGATCGCCACCCGGTGGCCGGGCGAGATCCCGGAGGCGACCAGTCCCTTCGCCAGGTCCACGACCTCGTCGCGCAGCTCGACGGCCGTGACCTCCTGCCAGCCTCCCGTGGAGCCCTCGGGACGGCGGGCCAGCACCGGCAGGGTGGGATCCGATTCCGCCCGCTCGAACACGCTGTCTGCCAGACCGCCGCTGGAGCGCGAGATGGTCCGGGGAGCGAGGGCGAAGTCGCGCATGCGCTGCTCCTGACGTGTACGGGCTGTGACGGCGCGGACGAGCTCGGTCATCCGCGGTGCTCGAATCTAGCCCAGGCGCGAGCGAGTGGTACCTGGAATGCGGAAGTAAGCGGTCACCCGTGATCTCGTCGAGATCGGGGCACTCGGACCGCATGAGTTACACGAACCCCGATCCCGAACCCGAGCGCACCACCGGACTGGAACCGGGCGGCGGCGTACCCCCGGGCGAGACCCCGCCCGCCGAGAGCAGCCTGCCCGAGGCCGGCCCCCGGGAGACGCACAACCCCACCAAGGGCTGGGCCAAGGGCCCACTGGCCCTGATCCTCGTCCTGGTCGTCCTCGTCGCCGCGTTCTTCCTGGTGTACGCGATCGTCCTGGCCCTGTGAGGACTACGACTGGGTCAGCCGCACGCACTCGGTGACCACGCTCCGCAGGCTCCCGGTGCGTTCCAGCAGCTCGCGCTGCACCCGGGCGCCGTTGCCGTGCCGCAGCAGTTCGGCGCACGACTCGCGCGCCCGGTCCAGGTCGCCGCTGTCGGCGAGCGCGTCCTCGATGTGCTCCAGCAGGGCCCGCACCACCGTCTCCGCCGGCATGCGGTGCATCGTCGCCGGGTGGAGCAGCTCCTCCGACAGACCGGAGCGCGCCGCCTGCCAGGCCGCCAGCCGCAGCAGGCTCACACTGTGCGTCACCGGCTGCCGCTCCGCCCGCCACTCGCGCGCGGCCGTCTCCACCAGCCCGCGGGCGAGGGTCGCGAGGAGCACGGCGGTGTCCGCGTGCAGGCAGACGTCCGCGACCCGGATCTCCACCGTCGGGTAGTTCCGGGACAGCCGGGCGTCGAAGTAGATCATCCCCTCGTCCAGGATGACACCGGTGGCCACCATGTCCGCGACCCGCCGGTGATAGCGCTCCGCCGAGCGGAACGGCTCGGTCGGGCCGGCCGAGGGCCAGCGCTGCCACACCCGGCTGCGGTAACTGCTGTACCCGGTGTCCTTGCCCTGCCAGAAGGGCGAGTTGGCGCTCATCGCGGCCAGCACGGTCAGCCAGGGCTGGATCCGGTCGACGACGGCGACGGCCTCCTCGTCGGACTCCACCGACACATGGACATGGCAGCCCATGACGAGCTGCTCCCGGGTGGCGATGCCGTACTGCTGCGCCATCCACTGGTAGCGCCGGCCGACACCCACCGAGGGGCTGACGGGCAGCGGCGAGGTGGCGAGGGAGGCCACGGAGCACCCGCTGTCGCCGGCGAGCCGGGCCGCCTCCTTGCGGCAGCGCACGATCTCCGCGCGCAGTTCGTCCATGCCCGACTGCGGGTGCGTGGCGAACTCCAGCATCTGGTTGTGCAGTTCCTTCTCGAAGACGTCCTGGTCGGGCTCGTCCTGCTCGGCCCGCGCGAGTACGGCCGCGGACAGTGCCTGCGGCTCGCCGGTCTCGGGGTCGACCAGGAGGAGTTCCTCCTCCACTCCCACGGTGCGCACGTGATGCAGCCCTTTCTGTGGCCCTCGGCGACGACGAGGATGCGGGTTCTCGTACGACCCCGACTGCCCCTTCGGGACGGTCGGACACCTCCGCGTCGCCTGCGGCCTCAGCCGGGCACCGGGACCAGCCACACCGTCGCCAGCGGCGGCAGGGTGAGCCGCAGCGCCCCGTCCTCCGCCTTGACCGGGTCACGCAGGACGACGTCGCCGCCGCCGTACCGGGCGGCGTCGGTGTTGAGGGACTCCTGCCACAGGGGGTGGCCCTCGGGGACGGTGAGGCGGTAGTCCTCGCGCACCACGGGGGAGAGGTTCGAGACCGCGAGCAGCGGCCCGCCCGCCGTGTCGAACCTCAGGAAGGCGAAGACGTTGTCCTCGGCCGCGTCGCCGACCACCCAGCGGAAGCCGCCCGGGTCGGTGTCCCGCTCCCACAGGGCGGGGGTCTGCCGGTAGACGGTGTTCAGATCGCGCACGAGATCCCGGACGCCCCGGTGGTCGGCCTCGGCCCCGTAGCCCGGGTCGAGCAGCCACCAGTCGGGCCCGTGGGCCTCGGACCACTCCGCGCCCTGGGCGAACTCCTGGCCCATGAAGAGGAGTTGCTTGCCGGGATGCGCCCACATGAAGCCGAGGTACGCCCGGTGGTTGGCGCGCTGCTGCCACCAGTCGCCCGGCATCTTCGACACCAGCGCCTGCTTGCCGTGCACGACCTCGTCGTGGGAGATCGGCAGGACGTAGTTCTCGCTGTACGCGTACACCATCGAGAAGGTCATCTCGTTGTGGTGGTACTTGCGGTGCACCGGCTCATGGCTGATGTAGCCGAGGGAGTCGTGCATCCAGCCCATGTTCCACTTCAGGCCGAAACCCAGGCCCCCGCTGTCCGTGGGGCGGGTCACGCCGTCCCAGGCCGTGGACTCCTCGGCGATGGTGACGACACCCGGCGCCCGCCGGTACACGGTGGCGTTCATCTCCTGGAGGAAGGCGACCGCGTCGAGATCCTCCCGGCCCCCGAACACGTTGGGGCTCCACTGGCCGGAGTCGCGCGAGTAGTCGAGGTAGAGCATGGAGGCGACCGCGTCGACCCGCAGGCCGTCGATGTGGAACTCCTCGCACCAGTACACGGCGTTGGCGACCAGGAAGTTGCGCACCTCGACGCGCCCGAAGTCGAACTCGTACGTCCCCCAGTCCGGGTGCTCGGCCCGCCGGGAGTCCCCCGGCTCGTACAGCGGGTCCCCGTCGAAGCGGGCCAGCGCCCAGTCGTCCTTGGGGAAATGGGCCGGCACCCAGTCCATGATCACACCGATGCCGGCTTGGTGGAGGGCGTCGATCAGGTACTTGAAGTCGTCGGGGGTGCCGAGGCGTGCCGTGGGCGCGTAGAAGCCGGTGACCTGGTAGCCCCAGGAGCCGCCGAAGGGGTGCTCGGCGACCGGCATCAGCTCGACGTGGGTGAAGCCCAGGTCCTTGACGTAGGCGGGCAGCTGCTCGGCGAGCTGACGGTACGTCAGGCCCGGTCGCCAGGACGGGAGGTGGACCTCGTAGACCGAGAACGGTGCCTGGTGCACCGGGAGCTCGCCGCGCCGGGCCATCCACTCCTCGTCGCTCCACTCGAAGTGCGAGGCGGTCACCACCGACGCGGTCGCGGGCGGCACCTCGGTGCTGCGCGCCATCGGGTCGGACTTCAGGAACCGGTCGCCGTAGCGGGAGGTGATCTCGAACTTGTAGCGGGCACCCTCACCGATCCCCGGCAGGAACAGCTCCCACACGCCGGACGCACCGAGCGAGCGCATCGGGAAGGCCTGGCCGTCCCAGAAGGTGAACTCCCCTGCCACCCGGACGCCCTGGGCGTTGGGCGCCCAGACCGTGAAGCGGGTGCCGGTCACCCCCTCGTGGGTCATCGGCTCGGCACCGAGGGCCTTCCACAGCTGCTCGTGACGGCCCTCGCGGATCAGATGCAGGTCGGTCTCGCCGAGCGCGGGCAGGAAACGGTAGGGGTCGTGCACCTCCTGCTCGCCGTCCGCGTACGCCACCAGCAGGGTGTAGTCGGGGATCGCGTCCAGGGGCAGCAGACCGCAGAAGAGCCCGTCGCCCTCCGAGGCCAGCCGTCGGCGCTCGCCGTCGATCACGACGCTCACCCCGCGGGCGAAGGGGCGCAGGGCCCGGAAGACGATCCCGCCCGCCACCGGGTGGGCGCCCAGCAGGGCGTGCGGGTCGTGGTGGGCGCCGGCCAGCAGCCGGCCCCGGTCACCGGGGTCGAGCGCGGGGGCCGGGGCGCAGTGCGCCGGTCCGGACGGCTCGGGCAGTGAGGTGTCGCGCAAAGCCACGGCTCAGTCTCCTCTCACGGCGAGACGCTCGATCGCCGCCATGGGCACCGGCAACCAGTCGGGCCGGTGTCGTGCCTCGTACAGGACTTCGTAGACGGCCCGGTCGGTCTCGTAGGCGCGCAGCAGGCCGTGCTTCTTGCGTGGATCCCATCCGGCGAGGGCGGCATAGCCCCCGCAGAAGGCCTCCCGGCAGCGGCGCGCCCACTCCGGGCGCCAGGGCCGGCGCTGCCGGGCCGCGTAGTCGAAGGACCGCAGCATGCCCGCGATGTCCCGTACCGGGGACTGCGCGGTGCACCGGTCGGCGAGCGGGCGCGACGGCTCGCCCTCGAAATCGATGACGAACCACTCCCGGCCGGCCCGCAGCACCTGCCCCAGGTGCAGGTCGCCGTGGACGCGCTGGGCGGGCGGCCCGGAGTCGCAGGTGGCGAGCGCGCCGAACGCGCCCCGCAGACCGGGCACGAACGGCCGCAGCGCCGGCACGCTGTGCGCGGCGGAGTCCAGGCGCTCGGTCATCGCGGCCGCGGTGGCGCCGTTGTCGTCGTGGCCGGTGCCGGGGAAGGCGGCGGCCAGCGCGAGGTGCACCTCGGCCATGGCCCGGCCCAGCTCATGAGCCTGCACGGTGAAGTCGTCACCGGAGGCGAGCGCCTGCAGCGCCAGTGCCCAGCCGTCGGACGCGTCGCGCAGATACGGCTGGAGCACGCCGAGCGTGGCCTCCTGCGGATGCGTGGTGCGGAACCAGGCGACCGGCGCCGGCACCCGGCGGCAGCCCTGTCCGGCGAGCGCGACCGGCACCTCCAGGTCCGGATTGACTCCGGGCTGGATGCGGCGGAAGACCTTCAGGATGAACTCGTCGCCGTACACCAGCGAGGAGTTCGACTGCTCGGCGTCCAGCAGCCGCGGTGGGAGCCCGGCGGGCACCGGCATCGAGGGGGCGCCCTCGAAGCGGAGCGGGCCGGCCGTGCCGGGCTGCCGCAGCCGCTCCAGCAGCAGTTGCGCCGAACGGGGGTCGTGCAGGGCGTCGTACACCGTGAGACCGGCCAGCGGGCCCCGCTCGGGCCGTCCGACCAGGGCGCGGCCCAGCCGCGGCGAGAGGTGTTTGCGCACGCCGAGCAGCAGCTGGTAGCAGTCACCCGCCGGGGCACCGCCGCCCGGCGCGGGCACCCCGCCGTGCCCGGTGTGGACCAGCAGGTGCAGACAGCCCGGGAACAGCTCGGTCATCGACAGCAGACCGAGCTCGCTCACGGGCCGGTCCTTGCCCGCGAACCAGCGCTGCCGCGGCAGCCATTGGCGCAGCAGGTCGCCGAGCGAGTCCATGAGATCGGTCGCGGGCGCGGGTCTCGGGCTGAGGGGTGCGGTCTTCGGCATGGTGACGCGTCCTTTCGTCGGCACGCTCAATGGCGTCGGCCGATGCGGGATGCGACTCGGGAGAGCCGGAACCAGTAGAAGCCGTGCCCGCCGAGGGTCAGCAGGTACGGCAGCTCACCGATGGCCGGGAAGCGCACTCCGCCGAACAGCTCGACCGGGTGCCGGCCGTCGAACTCGCGCAGGTCCAGTTCGGTGGGCTGCGCGAAGCGGGAGAAGTTGTTCACGCACAGGACCAGGTCGTCCTCGTACTCCCGCAGGAAGGCCAGCACCGCCGGGTTGGAGGAGTGCAGCTCGGTGAAGGTGCCGAGGCCGAACGCCGGGTTCTGCTTGCGGATCTCGATCATGCGGCGGGTCCAGTGCAGCAGGGAGGACGGGGAGGCCATCGACGCCTCGACGTTGGTGACCTGGTGCCCGTAGACCGGGTCCATGATGATCGGCAGGTTGAGCCGGCCCGGGTCGGCGGTGGAGAAGCCCGCGTTGCGGTCGGGGGTCCACTGCATGGGGGTGCGGACGGCGTCCCGGTCGCCGAGCCAGATGTTGTCGCCCATGCCGATCTCGTCGCCGTAGTAGAGGATCGGCGAGCCCGGCAGGGCCAGCAGCAGCGCGGTGAACAGCTCGATCGTGTCACGGTCGTTGTCGAGCAGCGGGGCGAGCCGGCGGCGGATGCCGATGTTGGCGCGCATCCGTGGGTCCTTGGCGTACTCGGCCCACATGTAGTCGCGTTCCTCGTCGGTGACCATTTCGAGGGTCAGCTCGTCGTGGTTGCGCAGGAAGATGCCCCACTGGCAGTTCTGCGGGATGGCCGGGGTCTTGGCCAGGATCTCCGAGACGGGGTAGCGGGACTCGCGGCGGACCGCCATGAAGATGCGGGGCATGACCGGGAAGTGGAAGGCCATGTGGCACTCGTCGCCGCCGGCCTGGTAGTCGCCGAAGTAGTCGACGACGTCCTCCGGCCACTGGTTCGCCTCCGCGAGCAGCACCGTGTCCGGGTACATCGCGTCGATCTCGCGGCGCACCCGCTTCAGGAACTGGTGCGTGGCGGGCAGGTTCTCGCAGTTGGTGCCCTCCGCGGCGTACAGATAGGGGACGGCGTCGAGACGGAAGCCGTCGATGCCGAGGTCGAGCCAGAAGCGGAGGGCGGCCAGGATCTCCTCCTGGACGGCCGGGTTCTCGTAGTTGAGGTCCGGCTGGTGCGAGAAGAAGCGGTGGAAGTAGTACTGGCCGCGCACCGGGTCGTGGGTCCAGTTGGAGACCTCGGTGTCGACGAAGATGATCCGCGCGTCCTCGTACTGCTTGTCGTCGTCGGCCCACATGTAGTAGTCGCCGTAGGGGCCGTCGGGGTCCTTGCGGGACTCCTGGAACCACGGGTGCTGGTCGCTGGTGTGGTTCATGACGAAGTCGATGATCACGCGCATGCCGCGCTGGTGGGCGGCGTCGACGAACTCCACGAAGTCGGCGAGGTCACCGAACTCCGGCAGCACGGCGGTGTAGTCCGAGACGTCGTACCCGCCGTCCCTGAGCGGTGACTTGAAGAACGGCGGCAGCCACAGGCAGTCGACACCGAGCCACTGGAGGTAGTCGAGTTTGGCGGTCAGGCCCTTGAGGTCGCCGACGCCGTCGCCGTTGCTGTCCTGGAAGGAACGGACGAGGACCTCGTAGAAGACGGCCCGTTTGAACCAGTCGGGATCCCGGTCCTTGGCGGGGGTGTCCTCGAAGGTGTCGTGGACGGGCTCGTTGACAGTCACGCTGTGGATCCTCCGATCTGAGGCGCCGACCTACGGAACTGGAACAGGTGCGCGGGAGCCCGGCCGGGCTCCAGGCGCACGTAGTTGTTTCTGCTCCAGTGGTGGGTCTCACCCGTCAGTTCGTCGTGGACGGACAGGGACTCGTGCCATTCCAGGCCGAGTTGCGGCATGTCCAACGAGACCGTGGCCTCCTGGGTGTGGTGCGGATCCAGGTTCACGACCACCAGGACGGTGTCGTCGCCGGTGCGCTTGCTGTAGGCGATGACCATGTCGTTGTCGGTGTGGTGGAAGCGGATGTTCCTGAGGCGCTGGAGGGCGGGGTGCCGGCGCCGGACGGTGTTGAGCTGGGTGATCAGCGGGGCGAGGGAGTCGGGGGTGTCCCAGTCGCGGGCCTTGAGCTGGTACTTCTCCGAGTCGAGGTACTCCTCGCTGCCCTCGCGCAGCGGGGTGTTCTCGGCGAGTTCGTAGCCGGAGTAGATGCCCCAGGTCGGCGAGAGGGTGGCGGCCAGCACCGCGCGCAGCGCGAACGCGGGCCGGCCGCCGTGCTGGAGGAAGGCGTGCAGGATGTCGGGGGTGTTGGCGAAGAAGTTCGGCCGCATGTAGGAGGCCGCCTCACCCGACAGCTCGCTCAGGTACTCGGTCAGCTCCTGCTTGGTGTTGCGCCAGGTGAAGTACGTGTACGACTGCTGGAAACCGATCTGCGCCAGGGTGTGCATCATCGCCGGCCGGGTGAACGCCTCCGCCAGGAAGATCACGTCCGGATCGGTGGCGTTGATGTCGGCGATCACCCGCTCCCAGAACACCACCGGCTTGGTGTGCGGGTTGTCCACCCGGAAGATCCGCACCCCGTGACCCATCCAGTGCCGCAGCACCCGGCAGGCCTCCGCGATCAGCCCCTCCAGATCCGCGTCGAAGGCGATCGGGTAGATGTCCTGGTACTTCTTCGGCGGATTCTCCGCATAGGCGATGGTGCCGTCCGGGCGGTGGTGGAACCACTCCGGGTGCTTGTGCACCCAGGGATGGTCCGGCGAGCACTGCAGCGCGAAGTCCAGCGCGATCTCCAGACCCTGCCCGGCCGCCTGCTGCACGAACCAGTCGAAGTCCTCGATCGTGCCCAGATCCGGGTGGACGGCGTCGTGCCCGCCCTCCGGCGAGCCGATCGCCCAGGGCACCCCCACGTCCTGGGGCCCGGCGGACAGCGTGTTGTTGCGGCCCTTGCGGAACGTGGTCCCGATCGGGTGGATCGGCGGCAGGTAGACCACGTCGAAGCCCATCGCCGCGATCGCCGGCAGCCGCCGCGCCGCGGTACGGAACGTGCCGTGCGGCCGCTCGGGCGTGCCCTCCGAACGCGGGAAGAACTCGTACCACGAGCCGAACAACGCCCGCTCCCGCTCCACCAGCAGCGGCAACGACTCCGACGCCGTGATCAACTCCCGCAGCGGATGACGGGCGAGGACCGCGTCCACGTCAGGAGTCAGCGCTGCGGCCAATCGGGTGGCGACCGGCAGGGAGTCGTCCGCGAGCGTCTCCGCCGCGGCCAGCAGCACCGCGTGCTGCGGTCCCTCGGGGACGCCCGCCGCCGCACGGGTGTAGAGCTCCGCGCCCTCCTCCAGGACCAGCCCGGTGTCGAGACCTGCGGGAACCTTTATGCGGGCGACGCGGCGCCAGGTGCCGACCGGATCGCTCCAGGCCTCGACGCGGTACGTCCAACGCCCCTCGACGTCAGGGGTGACCTCCGCGCCCCAGCGGTCGCTGCCGGGCGACAGTTCGCGCATCGGGGTCCAGGGGCCGTGCCGCCCTTCCGGGTCGGTCAGGACGACGTTCGCGGCGACCGCGTCATGGCCCTCGCGGAACACCGTCGCGGTGACCTCGAAGGTCTCTCCCACGACCGCCTTCACCGGACGCCTGCCGGAATCGACGGCAGGGCGGACGTCCCGAACCGGGATGCGGCCGATGACCGGGGTGGAACTCATGCTCTCGCCTCCGCCGTGCTCGAGGCCGGACGCTGACTGCGCCCGGCCGGGGATCGAAGCTGCGCCGGAAGGGGGCTACCTCCCCGCGGGGGAACGTTCCGCCGAGACCGGCGGACCGCGTCTCGCGACCGCTCCCGCGCGGGGGAGGTCGCTCTGCTCCTGGAGATAGGCCACCACGCTGCTGCGCAGATAGCGCTCGGCCGCCTCGGCCGCCTCACGCGCGCACCGCTTGCCCATCAGCACGCACAGCGTGTAGCCGGAGTCCTCGAAAGTGGCCCGGACGTCGCGGTCCGCGGGGGAGGCCAGCATGACGCGCTCCCAGGCGCGGTAGCGCCGCAGTTGCCGGGCGACTTCGGCTTTGGCCGGTAGCAGCATGGCGCCGTCCACCTTTCGGGCTGGAGCAGATCCGGGGCTCGCGAGATCTTCACTCATGGTGCACGCGTAACGACTCAGCGTCTTGTTGGCTCTTCAACTACCTCAGCGGTCGCTCGTGTTGCACGAATGGCGTAGCACTCCCACTCTGGAGTGACTCTGAAGCGATCAGCGCTCACGCTCCGTGTTTCGGGGCCCGGTCCCGCGGGGGCCGGGGGGAGCGTGAGCTTCGCCGGTGAGGAGCGAGCGACGATGAAGACCGCAGTGCCCTGCTACTACCACCTCGACGTGGAGGTCAGCCCGGAACGGGTCGGGCAGGTCAGGCGCATCCTGGCCGCCCACCTACGGCTCTGGGACCTGGACACCCTGGTCGAGCCCGTCTGCCGCGGTGCCGAGCTGCTGCTCAAGGCCATCGACGAGCACGCGACGGACAAGAACACCTCGATCGAGCTGTGGTGGAACGGTCAGCACCTCATCACCGCCGTCGCCGAGAACGACTGCGACCTGCGCCCGGACCTGGATCTGCGCGCCTGCCTCGAACGGATCGCCGCGATGAGCGACGGCTGGGGCTGCTGCGCCACCGACACCGGCAGCAAGGTCATCTGGTTCTCGCAGCGGGCCCGCGCCGGCGAGCGCGTCCCGCTCGTGCCGACGGCCCCCGCCCCGAGCCTGCGGGAGGTGCTCCAGGTGCCGCGCGAGATGCCGGTCGCGGCCCTGGCCGCCGCCGCCGACGACGGCGGGTGCTGAGCATGGCGTCGTCCAGGAAGAAGCCGGGCGGGAACGGGAAGCGGGTGCCGGCCTGGAGCGGGCACCCCTACCCGCTGGGCGCCTCGTTCGACGGAGAGGGCACCAACTTCGCCCTGTTCAGCGAGGTCGCCGAGCGTGTCGAACTCGTTCTGGTGGACGAGCGGGGCGCCCACACCGGCGTCCCGCTGACCGAGGTCGACGGATTCGTCTGGCACGGCTACGTGCCGGGCGTGGGACCGGGCCGGCGTTACGGCTATCGGGTGCACGGACCCTGGCAGCCCTCGTTCGGCCATCGGTGCGATCCGGCGAAACTGCTCCTCGACCCGTACGCCAAAGCGGTGGACGGGCAGGTGGACAGCCACCCCTCGCTGCACACCCCCCAGGCCGACAGCGCCGGGCACACCATGCTCGGCGTGGTCACCGATCCGGCCTTCGACTGGGGCGACGACCGGCCGCCCCGGCGGCCGTACGCCGACAGCGTGATCTACGAGGCCCACGTCCGCGGGCTCTCCCGCACCCACCCGGACGTCCCGCCGGAACTGCGCGGCACCTACGCCGGTCTCGCGCACCCCGCGGTGATCGACCACCTGACCTCGCTCGGGGTCACCGCCGTCGAGCTGATGCCGGTGCACCAGTTCGTCCAGGACGGGGTGCTCCAGGACCGCGGCCTCGCCAACTACTGGGGCTACAACACGATCGGTTTCTTCGCCCCCCACAACGCCTACGCCGCCCACGGCACCCGCGGCCAGCAGGTCACCGAGTTCAAGGCGATGGTGAAGGCGCTGCACGCGGCCGGCCTCGAAGTCATCCTCGACGTCGTCTACAACCACACCGCCGAAGGCAACGAGAAGGGTCCCACGCTCTCCTTCCGGGGCATCGACAACGCCTCGTACTACCGGCTGGTGGACGGGGACTGGGAGCACTACTACGACACCACCGGCACCGGGAACAGCCTGCTCATGCGGCACCCCTACGTGCTCCAGCTGATCATGGACTCACTCCGGTACTGGGTGACCGAGATGCATGTCGACGGTTTCCGCTTCGACCTCGCGGCCACCCTGGCCCGGCAGTTCCACGAGGTGGACCGGCTGTCGGCGTTCTTCGACCTCATCCAGCAGGACCCGGTGATCAGCCGCGTCAAACTGATCGCCGAGCCGTGGGACGTGGGGGAGGGCGGCTACCAGGTCGGCAACTTCCCTCCGCTGTGGTC
Organism: Streptomyces sp. SAI-135; assembly: GCF_029893805.1. Taxonomy (NCBI): domain Bacteria; kingdom Bacillati; phylum Actinomycetota; class Actinomycetes; order Kitasatosporales; family Streptomycetaceae; genus Streptomyces; species Streptomyces sp. SAI-135. Next base: position 923,121 of record NZ_JARXYP010000002.1, on the reverse strand, counting down.
GGAGTGGAACGGCAAGTACCGGGACGCCGTACGGGACTTCTGGCGGGGCGAGCCGCACACGCTCGGGGAGTTCGCCTCCCGGCTGACCGGCTCCTCCGACCTGTACCAGCACAGCCGGCGGCGCCCGCGTGCCAGCGTCAACTTCGTGACCGCGCACGACGGTTTCACCCTGCGCGACCTCGTGTCGTACAACGACAAACACAACGAGGCCAACGGTGAGGACGGTCAGGACGGTGAGAGCACCAACCGGTCCTGGAACTGCGGGGCCGAGGGCGAGACCGACGATCCCGCGATCCTGGAGCTGCGGACCCGCCAGCAGCGGAACTTCCTCGCCACCCTGCTGCTCTCGCAGGGCATCCCCATGCTCTGCCACGGCGACGAGCTCGGCCGCACGCAGCGGGGCAACAACAACGCCTACTGCCAGGACAACGAGATCTCCTGGATCGACTGGGAGCTGAGCGAGGAGCAGCGTGAACTCGCCGAGTTCACGCGGTACGTGATCGGTCTGCGCACGGCACATCCCGTTCTGCGCAGGCGCCGGTTCTTCCGGGGCGAGACCGTGACGCACGCCGGGCAGCCGCTGCCCGACCTGGTCTGGCTGCTGCCGGACGCCCGAGAGATGGCCGAGGCGGACTGGCAGCGCTCCGACGCCCACGCGGTCGGTGTGTTCCTCAACGGCGACGCCATCGCCGAACCCGACCCGCGGGGCAACCGGGTGGTCGACGACTCGTTCCTGCTGCTGCTGAACGGCCACTGGGAGCCCGTCGACTTCCGGCTGCCGGACCCGGCCTACGGCGAACGCTGGACGACCGTGCTCGACACGGCCGAACCCCAGGGAGCCGACGAGGCGGAACACAAGGCCGGCACGGAGATGACGGTCGAGGCCCGCAGCCTGGTCCTGCTGTCGCGCCCCTCCCGCGGGGGTCCGTGAACGGCGACACCGCAACGCGCGGTGCACGAATGAAGGGCGAGGCCCCCGGGCCTCGCCCTTCATCGCGGGTGATGTGAGGTGATGGTGCGCTGGGGCGCCGGTCAGGCGTCGGGTGCACCCGGTACGAAGGCGACGGCGGGGCGCGGGGTCTCGGGTTGCTCGGCAGGGCGTTTCTCACGGGCGCAGGGCAGGCGGGGCCGCGGGGCCATCGTTCCGATCGTGCGGTGCGGGCCGAGGCCGGGGCGCCGGTGCGGGCCCATGGGCGTGCTTAGGACGAAAGCGCCGGCGACGTGCGGTCCTCGGCCTCGGCTGCCTGGCGGGCGTTTCTCGCGGGCGCAGGGCAGGCGGGGCGCCGGGCCTTGTCCTGGACGTGCGGTGTGGGGGGTCGTGGGAGCCGGGGCCGAGGCTGCGCAGTACGGCTTGGGGGCCCCGTGTTCAGCGGGTCCGGCGGGTCGTGATCGTGAACTGGGCGCCGTCCGGGTCGCGCAGTACGGCCTCGGACGGCTCGTGGGAGAGGACGCTGCCGCCGTGGACCTCGGCCGCCCTGGCGCAGGCCGCCACGTCGGCGACCGCGAAGTGGACCTGCCAGTGCGGCCGGATCGCGGGATCGGGCGCCGAGCCCAGCGCCCCCGACTCGATGCGTGCGACCACGTCACCCCCGCTGCGCAGCACCACCTCGCCGCCCTCGTAGCGGACCTCACAGCAGTCGGGGCGCTCCGTGGCCCAGTCCAGGACCTCGCCGTAGAAGATGGCGGCGTCGAACGCGTCGCGGGTGTGCAGCCGGACGAAGGCGGGCTGGGCCCGGCGCCAGACCTCCCAGCTGGCGACGAGGTCTCCCTCCCAGACACCGAAGGTTGCCCCGTCGCGGTCGGAGAGCAGGGCCGCCCGGCCGGGCGGGAAGGACAGCGGGCCGACGGCCAGCGTGCCGCCGCGTTCCTGCACGCGGGCCGCCGCCTCGTCGGCGCTGGGCACCGCGAAGTACGGCGTCCAGGCCACCGCCATCTGCCACATCGACGCCACCGCGGCGATCCCGGCGACCGGCGTGCCGTCCGCCAGCGCGACCCGGAAGCGCTCGCCGAGCTTCGCGGGCTTCCACTCCCATCCGAGGACGGCCCCGTAGAAGTCCTCCGTGGCCTGCTGGTCGCGGCTGGTCAGGCTCACCCAGCAGGGGGCCCCGAAGACAGGGTGGGTGGAGACGACGTCCGCGGTCGCGGTGGGATGTCTCGGATCGTGGTTCATGGCAGTCGCGTCCTGCTCTCGTCGGCCGGCGGCCCACCGGGCGGTCTTCCCCCAGTGTCCGTCCGGATCCGCCTCGGGCGCCTGCCGAGTACCCCGGGGGCGCCGCCGAAACGGTGGCCCGTTCGCCTCCGCCCGGTGGCGGGGGTCTGCCCCGGTGACAGGATGGAGAGGTGCCAGTCGTACCGAACGAACCAGCCGACGAGTCGAACCGGATCTTCGCCCTCCAGGAGGAGATCGGCCAGCTCAAGGAAGCGGTCGCCTCCCACGCGGTCGTGGACCAGGCCATCGGCATGGTCGTCGCGCTCGGCAGGATCACCCCGGACGAGGGCTGGCAGGTCCTCAAGGACGTCTCCCAGCACACCAACATCAAGCTGCGCAACGTCGCGGAGCTGATCCTCATCTGGGGGCGCTCGGGAGAGATCCCCCGGGAGATCCGCGTGGAGCTGGAGGAGGCGCTCGACCGTTACGGCCCCACGCAGATTCCGGGCGCGTGACCCGACTGACCCTGTGTGAGGGGCTCAGCCGTCGTCGGCCAGGACCTCCTCGCGCAGCTGCGCGCAGCACGTGCTGAGCAGCCGGGAGACGTGCATCTGGGAGATGCCGAGTTCCTCCGCGATGCCGCTCTGGGTCATGCCGCGGAAGAACCGCAGGTACAGGATGGTCCGCTCGCGCTCGGGCAGGGCCTTGAGGCGGGGCCCGACCGCCACCCGGTCGACGACGACGTCGAAAGCGGGGTCGGGACAGCCGAGCGCGTCGCCCAGGGCGTAGCCGTCCGTGCCGGGCATCTCCGCCTCCAGCGACAGCGCGGTGAAGCACTCCAGCGCCTCCGCACCGGTGCGCACCTCGTCCTCGGTCAGGTGCGCCCGCTCGGCGATCTCGGCGACGGTGGGCGCCCCGCCGGGGTTCTGCGCGAGCTCCTTGGAGGCCTGCCGGACCCGGTTGCGCAGGTCCTGCACCCGGCGCGGCACGTGCAGCGTCCACATGTGATCGCGGAAGTGCCGTTTGATCTCGCCGGTCACCGTCGGCACGGCGTACGCCTCGAAGGCGCTGCCGCGAGCCGGGTCGTAGTGGTCGACGGCCTTGACGAGCCCGAGGGCGGCCACCTGGTAGAGGTCTTCGAGGGACTCCCCGCGACCGCGGAAGCGGACGGCGATCCGCTCGGCCATGGGCAGCCAGAGCTCCACGAGCTCGTCCCGCAGGGCCTTGCGCTCCGGGCCTTCGGGCAGGCGGGCCAGGCGCCGGAACGCCGCGTTGGTGTCGGGGGCGTCGTCGTGCGGATGCGGCTTGGTTCTGGTGGCGACGGACATGTCGCGCACCTCCCTGAGCGGGTGCTGGAGGGACAGACACCGTGGGAGACGCGTACTCGGACTCTGAGGAGAGGTCCGGGGCCCGCCGGACGGGGTCCCCACGGACGTGCCTCCTGTCCGAAGCACGTAGAACCTCATTCCCGTTATGGGATGAAATGAAACAAAAACAGCAATCCGCACGTATTGCTTGACCAGACCTTGGGTGAGATACCTCTGACTCAGAGGTAATCTCGCGGGTGTGGAGGAGGAGACCTTCCCCGAAGAGCTGGCCGACGCGCTCGTCGGCGTCCAGCGGCTGCTCAGGCGCAGGCTGCGCGCCGGACTGACCGTGCCGCGGCTGCGCGGGGCCGAGGTCGAGCTGCTGCGCCTGGTGGAGTCCCGGCCCGGCATCGGTGTCTCCGACGCCGCCAAGGAGCTGTTCCTGGCCGGGAACTCCGTCTCCACCCTGGTCAATCAGCTGGTCAAGCAGGGGTACCTGGTCCGCGAGACCGACCCCGCCGACCGGCGCGCCGTCCGGCTGCTGCTCACCGGGAAGGCAGAGGTGCGGCTCAGGGACTGGAAGCAGCGGCGGGTCGCGCTCGTGAGCCGGCACGTCACCCGGCTGGACGCGGCCGATCAGGAGGCCCTGCGCGCCGCGCTTCCCGCCCTGCGCGCGCTCGCCGTCGATCTGCACGAGGAGGCCGAGGAGACATGACATCCCAAGCCGTTTCCTGCACGGGGCTGACCTACGCCTTCGGCGACACCAGAGCCGTGGACGGGCTGGACCTGACCGTCGGCGAGGGCGAGGTCTTCGGACTGCTCGGCCCCAACGGCGCCGGCAAGACCACCGCCCTCCGCTGCATCACCACCCTGCTCCCGGTCCCGTCCGGCATGATCCACGTCTTCGGCCGCGACACCGCCGAGGACCCGATGGGCGTGCGCAGGCTGCTCGGCTACGTCCCGCAGCAGTTGTCCGCCGACGCGAACCTGACCGGCCGGGAGAACGTCACCCTGTTCGCCCGTGTCTTCGACGTCGCCCGCAAGGAACGCGCCGAACGCGTCGCCCAGGCCCTGGCCGCCGTCGATCTCACGGACGCCGCCGACCGGCTCGCCGGCACCTACTCCGGCGGCATGGTCCGCCGGCTGGAACTCGCCCAGGCCCTGGTCAGCGCACCCCGGCTGCTGATCCTCGACGAGCCCACCATCGGCCTCGACCCGATCGCCCGCACCGGCGTGTGGGAGCACATCAACGCCGTACGCGAGGCGACCGGCATGACCGTCCTCGTCACCACGCACTACATGGACGAGGCCGACCAGTACTGCGACCGGGTCGGCCTCATGCACCGCGGCCGCGTCCGCGCCCTCGGCACCCCGGGTGAACTCAGGCGGGGACTGGCCGAAAAGCGGGGCACCGACACCCTGCCCACCCTGGAGGACGTCTTCCGTGACGTCGCCGGCAGCGGGCTCGAGGACGAGGGAGGGGATTTCCGCGATGTCCGAAGCACCCGCCGCACCGCGCACCGCGTCGGCTGACATCGGTCTGCTGCTGAAGCCGCCGGAGCCCCGCGCGGGCTGGCGGGTGCTGCCCGCCCGGGTCGCGGCGATGTGCGCCGTCGAGCTCCAGAAGCTCCGCCACGACCGCACCGAGCTCTACACCCGCGCGGTCCAGCCCGCCCTGTGGCTGCTGATCTTCGGCCAGACCTTCACCCGCATCAAGGCGATCCCCACCGGGGGCATCCCCTACCTCGACTACCTGGCGCCCGGCATCATCGCCCAGTCGGCGATGTTCATCGCGATCTTCTACGGCATCCAGATCATCTGGGAGCGGGACGCGGGCATCCTCAACAAGCTCCTGGTCACCCCCACCCCGCGCTCGGCGCTGACCACCGGCAAGGCCTTCGCGGCCGGGGTGAAGTCGCTGATCCAGGCCGTCGTCGTCATCCTCATCGCCGCCCTGCTCGGGGTGTCCCTGACCTGGAACCCGCTCAGGCTCCTGGGCGTCGGCGCGATCGTGATCCTCGGCTCGGCGTTCTTCTCCTGCCTGTCGATCACCATCGCCGGCATCGTGCTCAGCAGGGACCGCCTGATGGGCATCGGGCAGGCCATCACCATGCCGCTCTTCTTCGGCTCCAACGCCCTGTACCCGCTGTCCGTCATGCCGGGCTGGCTCCAGGCCGTCAGCAAGGTCAACCCGCTCAGCTACGAGGTCGACGCCCTGCGCGGCCTGCTGCTCGGCACGCCCGCCCGTCTCGCGCTCGACTTCGGGGTGCTGGCCTTGGCCGCCGCACTCGGCATCACCGCGGCCTCCTCGCTCCTCGGCCGGCTGGCCCGTTGATCATGCACGGGGAACGTGATGTGCGGCACGCCCGCGGAAGGGTTTTTCCAGCCGATCGGCGGATTCTTCCTGCGCACGGCTTGATCAGCGATCAAAGGGGGTGAATTCCCTGGCCACAGCGCATTCTGCTCATTTGACAGTGCATTGAGCACACAGATAGGAAGCAGCTCTCTGAGGTCGAAGAGGTGCACTGTGTACGAGCCGAACGTGGTCGGGGACTGGCAGGAGTACGACGAGCATGCCGGTCTGCGTGTCCGCGTCCACCGTCTGGAGGCGGCCGAACCGCCGCGTGGACGCGACGACGCCGCCGAAGGGCTCACGTATTTCAGCGTCCGGGTGACCGTCGAGAACAGGGGCGACCGGCATCCGACCGTCCATCTCGAGGACGGTCAGATCGACGTGCGGATCGGGCCCGACGGCGAGAGCGCCTTCATCGACTGGCGCAACTCGCAGTTCATCGAGGGGTTCGACGTCTACCCGCTGCGCCGCGCCACCGCCGTGCTGTTCGCGGCGGGACCCGAGACGAGCCTCGGTCAGATCGACGTGCAGATCCAGCTGCGCGTCGACGACGAGTGGGCCGACCGCCGCCTGTGGGCGGGCGGCATCGGACTCGACGAGGGCGCCGCGCACGTGGGCACGGCCCGCGAGGGTCTGGCCTGCCAGATCAGCAACTTCCTGCGGGACCAGGCCGAAGAGGGCACCGCCTGATCCCGCGCGGGCATCAGTGCGGGATGCCGTCGATGATCTCGCGGGCGCCCTGACGCAGCAGCGCCACCGCGACCGAGGTGCCCAGCGTGGCCGGATCGAGCCGGCCCGCCCACTCGTGGGCGTTGAGCCGCGTCTTGCCGTCCGCGGTGAACACACAGGCCCGCAGGGACAGTTCGCCCCCCTGGTCCACGCGCGCGTAGCCCGCGATCGGACTGTTGCAGTGACCCTGCAGCACATGCAGGAACATCCGCTCGGCGGTCGCCTCGCGGAAGGTGTCCGGATCCCCCAGCGCGCTGACCGCGTCGATCAGCTCGGTGTCGCCCTCCCGGCACTGGAGGGCGAGGATGCCCGCGCCGATCGGCGGCATCATCGTCTCGGGGGAGAGGATCTCGCTGATCACGTCCTCGCGGCCGATGCGCTCCAGACCGGCGACCGCGAGCAGCAGCGCGTCCGCCTCGCCGGCCGCCAGTTTCGCGAGGCGCCGGTTGGCGTTGCCGCGGAACGGCACGCACTCCAGGTGCGGGTGGGTGGCGGCCAGCTGGGCCACCCGGCGCACCGAGGAGGTGCCGATCCGGGTGCCCTCGGGCAGTTCGTCCAGGGTGAGGCCGCCCGGGTGGATCAGGGCGTCACGGACGTCGTCGCGCTTGAGGAACGCCGCGAAGGTGGTGCCCGCCGGGAGCGGGCGGTCGGCGGGCACGTCCTTCACGCAGTGCACCGCGAGATCCGCCTCGCCGGCCAGCAGTGCGGCGTCCACCTCCTTGGTGAACGCGCCCTTGCCCTCGACCTTGGACAGGTCGCCCATCCACTTGTCGCCGGTCGTCCGCACCGGCACGACCTCGGTGCGCACCGCGGGGTACAGGGCCGTCAACTCGGCTCGGACACGCTCCACTTGGGCCAGCGCCATCGGCGAGTCGCGGGAGACGATACGGACAAGTTCCGGGAGAGACATGCGGGACACGATAGACCCTGCGGAGGTTCCGTGTTTGACACTCAGGGTCCGACGGGTAGGGAGTAGCGCACCTTTTGCCTGGGGCGGGCGCCCAAGCGGTCGTAGAACCGCATCGCCCCGTCGTTCCAGGTCGGTGTCTGCCACTGCACCTCCTCCAGTCCCAGCGTGCGGGCCTCGGCGACCACGGCGTCCATGAGCAGCACGCCGAGTCCGAGACCGCGGTGCCCGGGGAGCAGGAACAGGCAGTCCATGTGCAGGTACTCGCGGCCCTCCCAGGTGGAGAGTTCGGGCGCGCAGGTGGCGTAGCCGGCCAGTGTGCCGTCCGGGAGTTCGGCCACCAGGCAGCGCAGACGGGGCGCGGGGGTGTCGAAGAGGAGCGCGGCCAGCCGGTCGGGCAGGTCCCGCGGGGGCGGCGCCGCCCGCTCGTACTCCGCGTGCCGGGCGGCCAGTTCGGCGACGGCGGGCAGGTCGGCGCGCACGGCCTGCCGGACCAGGGGAGCGCCGGTCATCGGATCTCGCCCGCGATCGTGTCCGCGCCCCAGGCGGTGAGCCGGCCGGCGAGCGGCCCGGTGCCGCCCAGGACGTGCCGGGAGTAGGCGTCCCGCTCGTGCGCGAGTACGGCGGCCTCCCACACGCAGGGCGCGAGTCCCGCCCGCCCGGGCCGCAGGGCGTCGGGCCTGCCCGCCGGTCCGGCGAAGATCGCCAGGTCCGCCATGTGGCCCTCGATCCAGCTGTGGACCAGGAGGTAGTCGCCGTCGCCGCCCGCGTGCACGATCAGGACGGCGAGTCCCAGGGAGCCCCGCAGCGGGCCGAGTTCGAGATGGCGCGCCGCGATCCGCAGCCCGGCCTCGGCGTCCTGGTCGGACACCGTGCGGCCGGGCGCCTCCAGCGCGTACACCTTCACCAGGTGACCGGCGGCCTCCCTGGTGCCCAACGGCCGGGCGGGACGGGCGTGGTGGGTGTCGGCGAGGGCGAGCAGGGCCTCGGAGCCGACGGCGGCGGGCAGTTCCTCGTGAAGATCCATTCGGCCATCATCGGATGCGGGGCCGGTCCTGTGCGACATGATGCGGGGACAGGTCTCAGGTCAGCGGCTCGCTGAGTTCGACCGAGCGCAGGGCGGCCGCGAGGGCCTGCTCGTCGCCGATGTCCAGGGCCGTGTCGGTGAGCTTGATGACGTGTTCGTCGCCGTGGGCCAGGGCGCGTGCCACGACCTCCTGCGCCGTGAGCCGCGCGGGAGGGACGTAGGCGACCGGTGCCGCGGGCGCGTACATCGCCGTGACCGCCGCCGAGGCCGTCCAGGCGGCGTGCAGGCTCGGCACCCACTGGTCGCGGGGCAGGGAGTCCAGGGTCCGCAGCACCGCGTTGGGCGCCGTCGCCGCGTGCACGAGCATGGTCGGCTCGCCGTGGCCATGGGTGGCGTAGCGGTGGGTCGCCGCGCGGACGAGCTCGGTGAGCCGCTCCTTCGCGGTGTCCGGATCGGTGACGTCGCGCGCCCACATGGGCAGCCGGTGTACGGCGGCCAGGCGGTTGCGGAATCCCAGGTGGCCCGGCTCGATGGCGGGTACGGCTTCCAGGGCGTCCGCGGCCGTTCTCGCGCCCGGCAGTTCCGCGAGCCCGGTCACGGGCTGGTGCCGTGCCGCCCAGTAGCCCAGCGCGTGCGCGAGTTCGGTGAGCCGGGGCGTGTTCTCCTTCGCCCGCACGGCGCGGACGGCATGGCCCACGCGGATGACGGTGTGGGTGGCACCGCCGTACATGCCCGGCAGCAGGCGCGGCCACCACTCGGCGAGGACGTCCTGCCAGGGGCGCTCGGCGAGCGAGCGGGAGTAGTAGTCGGTCCAGTCCGCGATCCGGCGCGGTTCGCCCAGTGCCGAGCGCCAGTTGTCGTCCGTGACGGGGTCGGTGCGGTCGGGGAAGTCCTCCAGCTTGTCCCGGTACAGGTCCAGCCACCGGTGCACCGCGCCGGCCTGCCCGTGCGCCGCGAGTGCCTCGACCACCATGGGGGCGTGGTTGCTCAGCCAGCCCTCCCGCTCCGGCCCTGCCGCGTGGACGCGGTCCAGGGCCTCTTCGAGGTGCCCGCTCGTGTCGCTCGTTTCGGTCGTGTCCATGAACAGGACGCTATGCGGGGCCGGGCCGGGGTGGATCGGGCGCGGGACGGAACCCGCGGGCGCGGGGGACCTAGGTCCAGCGCCCGATCGTGCCACCGGGTCAGGCGTTGGGGTCGAAGGAGATCCCCGACGGCTTCGCCGACGACAGGTGGGCGGCGAAGTTGGCGTCCTTGAGGCCGAAGTTGGCGCTGCCGAAGTCGTACGCGCTCAGCTTGTCGCGCAGCCCCGAGGGGTAGCCGTTCCAGCCGACCAGCGGCGGGTACTGCCAGGTGCCCTTGGCGTTCTCCGGCGGCTCGTCGTTCGAGTTGGCCAGCCGGAAGCAGTGCGTGCTGATGCCGTCCTTGTGGTAGACGATCTTCGCGTGGGTGCCGCTGAAGCGGACGCCGGAGGCCGCGCTGACGGTGAACGAGCCGTGGTTGGACGTCGACACGTACTGGACCGCGCCGTTCTGCACCCAGATCACGACGTGCTCCCAGTCGTGCCGGTGCCCGCCGATGCTGCTGTTCGCCAGCGCCTGGTCCTTCTCGAAGTACAGGCCGTACATGTAGGCGCACCAGCCGTTGTTGCACTTGTAGCGCGAGTACGTGTTGGTGTTGTCCAGGTCCGAGGCGTCATGGCAGTCGCCGCTGAGCGAACCCGTCGGCTTCAGACCGCCGTTGATCGTGCCGTCGGGGCCGATGGCGGGCGTCGGGTAGCAGCCGTCCGTGTCGTAGTCGAAGGCGGGCTGGTAGGTGAGCTCGGCGCTCTCGGCGTTGGCGGGCAGCGCCGTCGGCGGGGCGGCGAACGCGGCGGCGGGGAAGGCGAGCACGAGCGCCGCGGCGCCGGCCAGTCCGGTGAACCATCGCGTGCGGTGCTTCTTGAACGACGGTGACGACACTGCGTCCTCCTCGTGATCCGGGCGCAGCCCAACGGCTGTGGGTTACTGGGGAGTTCAGCTTCCCGGCTTTTCATGTCCGCGCCAAGAGGGTGAAGGCGTCGCTCCGGTTACGGCTCGCCCAATATCCGGATCACGAGGGCGCGTCGGGGAGGTCGGCCGAGGAGTCCTCCGGCGCGAGATCCGGCCGCAGCCGCAGCCAGGACGGCTGCCGCAGCAACCCCGCCCGGGTACGGGTGCTGTAGCGGACCTCGCCGACCAGCCGGGGCAGTACCCAGCGCGCGCCCGGGACCCGCGGCACGGGATCGAAGGGGCACGCGTCCGTCGCCGCGGCCGCCAACAGCGAGGCGAGCTCCGTGCGTTCCGTCTCGCTCCAGCCGGTGCCCACGCTGCCGACGTACCGCAGCCGGCCCTCGCCCCGCTGCCCGACGAGCACCGCGCCCGGCAGGCCCGTGAGCCGGCCCTTGCCGGGCAGCCAGCCGCCCACGACGACGTCCTCGCTGCGCATGTTGCGGATCTTGATCCAGGCGCGGGAGCGCACTCCCGGTTCGTACGGCGAGTCGAGGCGTTTGCAGACGAGGCCCTCCAGGCCGTGCTCACGGGTGGCGCGCAGGGCCTGTTCGCCGTGGCCCACGAGGGCGGCCGGGGTGGACCAGCGGGCTCCGGCGAGCTGCAGTTCGTCCAGACGGGCCCGCCGCCGCACGTAGGGGAGGGTGAGGAGGGAACGCCGGCCCAGGTGCATCAGGTCGAACAGCACGAGGTGCACGGGTGCTTCGGCCGCCCGGCGTGCGGCCCTGCCGGGGGAGTGGGCCAACTGCATGCGCGGTTGCAGTAACTGGAAGTCCGCGCGGCCCTGTTCGTCCAGGGCCAGGATCTCCCCGTCGAGCACCGCGGGCGTGCTGCCGAGCGCGGTGCCCAGCGGGCGCAGTTCGGGGTAGGCGGCGGTGATGTCCTCCCCGGACCTGGCGCGCAGCACCATCTCGCCGTCGCCGGTGAGGTAGGCCACCACCCGCTGGCCGTCCTGCTTGGTCTCGTAGGCCCAGCGCGCGTCCTGTGAGGCGGGCGGCAGGGTGCCGGGGGTGGCGAGCATGGGCGGGATCAGCGGCAGGGTCACGGGTGAGTTGTCGACGCGAGCACCGTCCGCCACGCGCCCCGCGCACCGGTTTCCCCTGAACGGGCGCGGCCCGGGGGCCTCTCAGCCCTCCTGGTACGGGTTCATCAGCTCTCCTGGTAGGCCGTCGACCCGGGCAGGACTCGGCACGGGAGTCCTCGCGGGGGCTCTCCACCCGGCGGTGGGGAGCGTGCCCCACGCCTCCGCGGTCAGATGATGCCGCCGTTGGCCCGCAGCACCTGGCCGTTGATCCAGTGGCCCGCCGGGCTCACCAGGAACGACACGACGTCGGCGATGTCCTTCGGGGTGCCGAGGCGTTCCAGCGGGGGCTGCGCCGCCAGGCGGGCGACGGTCTCCTCGTCCTTGCCGTCGAGGAAGAGGTCGGTCGCCGTCGGGCCGGGGGCCACGGCGTTGACGGTGACGTCACGGCCGCGGAGCTCACGGGCGAGGATCAGGGTCACGGCCTCGACCGCGCCCTTGCTGGCCGCGTAGGCGCCGTAGCCGGGGAAGGCGAGCCCGACGACCGAACTGGAGAGGTTGACGAGCGCGCCACCGGGGCGCAGCCGACGCGCGGCCTGCTGGTCGACGACGAAGGTGCCGCGGATGTTGGTGCGGTACAGGGCGTCGAGATCGGCGAGATCGAGCTCGGCGATCGGGGAGAGGGGCATCCTGCCCGCGGAGTGCACCACCGTGTCGACACCGCCGTACCTCGCCTCCGCGAGGTCGAACAGGGCGGCGACGGCGGTCTCGTCGGCGACGTCCGCGCGGGCGGCGCAGGCCGTGCCGCCCGCCTCCTCGACGGCGCGCACGGCGTCGTCCGCGGCGGCCTTGTTGCCCGCGTACCCGACGACGACCGCGAAACCGTCGGCGGCGAGCCGCTCGGCGATCTGCCGACCGATGCCGCGCGAGCCGCCGGTCACGATCGCGACACGCTGTTCCGTCCGGGGCTGAGTGGTCATGACTGCATCCTTTGTTAGCGCTGCTACGAGTTTCTCGTATCGACGATAACACAGTTGCGTAGCAGCGATAACCCTCAGCTCGTATCACCGCTACGAATGGCGTACGGTGAGGGCATGGATGCGAGGGAAAAGATCCTGGAGGCGGCCGCCGAGCTGCTGGCCGGCGCGTCGGCGGCCGATGTCTCCACGCGCGCGGTGTGCGAGAAGGCCGGGGTGGGCGCGCCGATGCTCTACCGGCTCTTCGGCGACAAGGCCGGTCTGCTGGCGGCCGTGGTGGACCGCGGGTTCGAGCAGTACCTCGCGTCGAAGCGGGCGGCCAGGCCGAGCGCGGACCCGGTCGAGGACCTGAAGAGCGGCTGGGACAACCACATGCGCTTCGCGCTGGAGCACCCCAGCCACTACCGGCTGATGTACTCGCCCGAGCTGACCGTGCCCCCGGCGGCCGCCCAGGAGGCGCACGACCTGCTGCACGGCATCCTCGAACGCTGTGCGGCCGAGGGGCGGCTGACGGTGCCGCCCGCCCTGGCCACACAGATGATCATGTCCGCCAATGTCGGGGCGGCCCTGTCGATGCTGACCAGGCCCGAGCAGTACGCGGACCCGAAGTTCTCGCAGCGGTTGCGCGACGCGGTGCTGGACTCGGTGACCCGGCCCGCCGACACCGGCACTGGCACCGTCGCCGGCGCGGCCCGGGAGGACGGCTCGGTGCCCGTCGCGGCGGCGACACTCGCGGCCCGTCTGCGTGCCGATCTGCCGCCCGCCCTTACGAGTGCGGAGGCGGCGCTGCTCCAGCAGTGGCTGGAGGAACTCGCCGAGGGCTGAGGGGTCAGCGCTCCTCGGGCGGCAGCGGTTGCACCAGACCCGACTGGTAGGCCATCACGACGAGCTGGGCGCGGTCACGGGCGCCCAGCTTGGTCATCGCGCGGTGGACGTGGGTACGCACGGTCAGGGGGCTGACGTAGAGCTTCCCGGCGATCTCCTCGTTGGAGTGCCCCTCGGCGACCCACGCCATCACCTCGCGCTCCCGGGTGGTGAGACCGGTCAGGTCGTCCGCGGCCGCGAGGCGGGTGCCGAGCCCCGGGGCCGCGAGGAAGCGGGTGATCAGGGTGCGGGTGGCGCCGGGGGGAGAGCAGGGAGTCGCCGGCCGCCACCGTGCGGATGCCGCCGAGCAGGGCCTCGGCGGTGACGTCCTTGCCGAGGAAGCCACTGGCCCCGGACCGCAGGGCCTGGGCGACGTACTCGTCGATCTCGAACGTGGTCAGGATCAGCACCCGGGTGTCCGACAGCTCCGGATCGGCGCAGATCGCGGACGTGGCGGCCAGACCGTCGGTGCCCGGCATGCGGATGTCCATGAGGATCACGTCGGGACGGTGGGCCCGCGCCAGGTCGACCGCGGCGGCACCGTCGGCGGCCTCCGCCACCACCTCCATGTCCTCGCACGAGTCGATGAGAATCCGGAAGGTGGCCCGCAGCAGGGCCTGGTCGTCGGCGAGCAGGATACGGATGGTCACGGGGTCCGTTCCTGGCGTGGCGCGGCGGAAGGCCCCATGGAGAGCCGGGGGTGCTCCGCCGGGTCCGGCCGGTCGCTGCCGGGCCTCCCCTCGCCGCCGTGCGGGAGTCCGGGCAGCCGCAGCCCGGCCGTGATGGCGACGACCGTACGGACATGATCGTCGGCGTAGCGCCGCAGGGGGATGCTCATGGGCTCTCCGGTCGTCCTGGAACCATGGTGGCCGCGGTCGCCGGGTGCGGCCACGGCGACCCGTGCCGGCCGAGGGCCACGTGTCCCCCCTCGCCCGCGGTCCGGATCGCCAGTCTGTCCCACACCGGGGCCGGTGTCGTCGTACCACCGCCGACCATTGCGGCTACTGAGAACGCAGTACACGCCGGTGGGTGAATCCTCCCTGGGCAGGACCCGATGGCCGCCGGTGAACGGCCATCGGGCGGGCGGCGTCAGCGTCCGGACGGCGTCTGCGCGGCCGGCGCCGGGGCCGCCGCCGTCTCCGTGGCGGGCACGGCGCCCGTGAGGAGGGCGGGCATGGAGCCGTAGGTGCCGGCGCCGGCTGAGGCTCAGCGCGTGGGGAGGAGCGGCTCGGCGGGAGCGGGGTCGCGCAGTCCGCGCAGCAGCAGACCGCCCAGCGCGGGCAGGGCGATCAGCGGCACCAGCGCGGTCCGCAGCGACGTGGTGTCGGCCAGCGCTCCCAACGCCGGTGCGGCCAGCCCGCCGACGCTCACCGTCAGGCCCAGCGTGACGCCGCTCGCCGTGCCCACCCGTCCGGGCAGGTAGTCCTGGCCGAGGGTGACGTGCAGGGAGAACGGCACGTACAGGCTGGCCGAGGACAGGGCGACGCACAGGTACACCGCCGGGCCGGGGACGAGCACCACCCCGGCGACGGCGAGCACCGTCAGGGCGTACGCCCCGCGCACCACCGGGAGGCGCCCGTACCGGTCGGCGAGCCGCCCGCCGAGGACCGTGCCCACGGCACCGCCCGCGTACAGCACGCACAGCGCCGCCGTACCGGCCGCATCGCCGCCGCCGACGCGCTCACGGACGTACAGCGAGACGAACGCGCTCAGTCCGACGAACACGACCGAGCGGCAGACCACCGCACCCGACAGCCGCAGGAACGAGGGCCAGTCGTCACGGCCGCCCCGCCCCGCCGCCGGTGCCGCCGCCGGGCGCGACCGGCACGCGCGCACCGCCGCCGCGCACAGGGCCGCGCCCACCACGGCCGGCACCAGCAGCAGGGGAGAGGCCTTCAGGCCCCCGGTGGCGATCACGGCGGCCACCAGCAGCGGGGCCAGGGCGAAACCGGCGTTGCCGCCGAGCGAGAACCACCCCATCCCCCTGTTGCCGCCGGACGCGACGGCCCGCGCGGCCCTCGCGGCCTCCGGGTGATAGGCCGCGACCCCGGCCCCCGACACGGCGACCGCCGCCAGGGTGAGCGGATAGGAGCCGACGACCCCGCTCAGCGCGACACCCGCGCCCGCGGTCAGCGCGCTCACCGGCAGCAACCACGGCATCGCCCAGCGGTCGGTGAGCGCGCCGAACAACGGCTGCACGACCGACGACAGCAGGGACGCGGCCAGGACGACGCCCGACGCGGCGGCGTAGGACCAGGCCCGCTCGGCGACGAAGAACGGCACCAGGGCGGCGACGGCCCCCTGGTACACGTCCACGCAGGCGTGACCGAGCGACATCAGCGTGAGGGAACGGTTCTTGGACACGGAACCGAGCCTCGCCCGGCAGCCGTCTGGCCCGCTTCCGATAACCTGCCCTGTTGTGTCGAACATCCGCCACACCCCGGTGGCCCCCACCCGCGCCCAGCACCTCGCCGCGGGCGAGCGCATCGAGGCCCACCGGCACGACGACCACCAGATCGTCTACGCCGGCTCCGGCGTCCTCGCGGTCACCACCGTCGCCGGCACCTGGTTCGCACCCGGCACCCGCGCCATCTGGATCCCCGCGGGCACCGTCCACGCCCACCGCGCCCACGGACACCTAGACCTGCACCTGGTCGGACTGCCCGCCGCGGACAACCCGCTCGGCCTGGACGCGCCGACCGTGCTCGCCGTGGGCCCGCTGCTGCGCGAGCTGATCCGCGCCCACACCCGTGACCCCGCCGACGACAGCCCCGAACGCCACCGTCTCCTCGCCGTGCTGCGCGACCAGCTGCGCGCCTCGCCGCAGCAGCCCCTCCGGCTGCCCGCCCCGTCCGACCCCCGGCTGGCCGCGGTCTGCGCGCTCTTGCACACCGACCCCGCCGATCCGCGCACCCTGGCCGCCCTCGGCGCCGCGACCGGCGCCTCGGAACGCACGCTCAGCCGTCTCTTCCGCAGCGAGTTCGGCATGACCTTCCCCCAGTGGCGCACCCAGTCGCGCCTCTACCACGCCCTGCGGATGCTGGCCGACGACGTCCCCGTCACCACGGTCGCCCACCGCTGCGGCTGGTCCTCCGCGAGCGCCTTCATCGACGTCTTCCGCCGCTCCTTCGGCTACACGCCGGGCACCCACAACCGCCGCTCCCCGTAACGAGCGAGGCCGCCGGACGAGGTTTTCGTACCGTCCAGTAATGTGCGCGGCAGCCCCCCCCGAAGGAGGAACCGTGTCACGGTCCCCACGTTCGCCCCTGCTGCTCGCCGGCCTGCTGGCCACCGCGGGCGCCGCCCACTTCGCCCGGCCGCGCCAGTTCGACGCGATCGTCCCCAAGGCCCTGCCCGGCACGCCCCGGACCTGGACCTACGCGAGCGGCGCCGTGGAGCTCGCGCTCGCCGCCGGTCTGGCGGCGCCGAAGACCCGGCAGGCCGCCGCGCTCGCCACCGCCGCCTTCTTCGTCGGGGTGTTCCCCGCCAACGTCAAGATGGCCGTCGACTGGCGCCACCGGCCCGCACCCCAGAAGGCGGCGGCCCTCGGACGGCTGCCGCTCCAGGTGCCGCTCGTGCTGTGGGCCCGCGGCATCGCCAGGAACGGGGAGGGCCGGGCATGAGCAGGGCACCGGAGACCGGCGACACCGTCGAGGACTTCGAGCTCCCCGACGAGACCGGCACCAGCCGCAAGCTGTCCGAGCTGCTCGCCGACGGCCCGGTCGTGCTCTTCTTCTACCCCGCCGCCCTGACCGCCGGCTGCACCGCGGAGGCCTGCCACTTCCGCGACCTGGCCGCCGAGTTCGCCGCCGTCGGTGCCCGGCCGGTCGGCATCAGCGGGGACACCGTCGAACGCCAGCAGGAGTTCGCCGGGCGCCACACCCTCGGCATGCCCCTCCTGTCCGACGCCGACGGCACGGTACGCGAGCTGTTCGGCGTCAGACGGGGCTTCTCCCTGGCCCCCACCAAGCGCGTCACCTTCGTCATCGCCGAGGACCGCACCGTGCTGGAGGTCGTCCGCAGCGAACTGCGCATGAACACCCACGCCGACCGCGCCCTGGAGGCCCTGCGCGCCCACCGCACGTGACGGCCGGGGCCCCGTTGCCCCGTTTCGGTTGATGCGGTCCGGCAATGGGACCATCCTGGACGATATGGAGCACGTCTCCGCTACGGCGGTCACCGATGCCGCGGGTGTCGTGACGGGGTGGAGCGAGGCTGCCCGGCGGCTGACGGGACACACCGCCCAGGAGGTCGTGGGGCGGACGGCCCGGGAACTGCTCGCCGAGGACCCGCCGCAATCAGCCGTGACAGCGCTGAAGGGGACCGTCGTACTGCGCCACCGCGACGGTTCCCTCCTCACCCTCGTCCTGGACGCCTGCCCCGTGCGGGGCGGCGACGGCACACCGACCGGATACGTGATCACCGGCCGGCGGCCCGGCCCCATCGAGCCCACTCTCGCCGGGCAGGCCTTCCAGCAGGCCTCCATGTCGATGTCGGTCTTCGACACCCGCCAGCACTACCTGCGCCTCAACGACATGGCCTGCCGGGTCATGGGAGTGCCGGAGGAAGCCCTGCTCGGCCGCTTCTTCGCGGACACCGTCGAGGACGCCGAACACACCCGCGGATTCCTGGCCACCTTGCGCCAGGTCGCCGAGACCGGCAGACCCGCCCGCTACGAGAGCTTCGCCGGCGCGCCCGCGCTCAACCACGAACACGCCTGGACCTGCGAGATGTGGCCCGTCCGCGAGGAGGGCTCCACCGAACCGGCCGGTGTCGCCCTGGCCGCCTTCGACAGCAGTGACCAGTACTGGGCCCGGCAGCGACTGGCCCTGCTGAACGAGGCAGCGGCCACCATCGGCACCACCCTGGACGTGGTGCGCACCGCCGAGGAGCTCGTCGCCCTCCTCGTGCCCCGCTACGCCGACTTCGCCAGCGTCGACCTCCTCGACTGGGTGCTCGGCTCCGACGAGCCGCCCACCGCCCTGGAAGGTGACATCGCGCTGCGCCGCGTCGCCCACGGTTCCGCCCACGAGGGCACCCCCGAGGCCGCCGTCCGCCTCGGCGAGAGGGACGTCTACCCCGCCCCCTCACCGCCCGCCCGAGCCCTGCGGGAGGGCCGGGCCGCCCTCAGCCAGGCGGGCGAGCCCGACTTCATGCGCTGGGTCGCCGAGCGCAACGCCCGCGCCCCCGCGGGCCGCTCCTACCGCAAGGGCGTCCACTCCGTGCTCGCCGTGCCCCTCAAGGCCCGGGGCACCACCCTGGGCGTCGCGGTCGCCGTCCGCATCGCCCACCCCGACGACTTCGCCGAGGACGACGCCGTCCTCGGCGAGGAACTCGCCAGCCGGGCCGCCGTCTGCATCGACAACGCCCGCCGCTTCGCCCGCGAGCGCACCACCGCACTGGCCCTGCAGAACAGCCTGCTGCCGCGTGGTCTGCCCGGACAGGCCGCCGTCGAGGTCGCCCACCGCTATCTGCCCTCCGGCTCGCTGGCCGGCATCGGCGGCGACTGGTTCGACGTCATCCCGCTCTCCGGCAGCCGCGTCGCCCTCGTCGTCGGCGACGTCGTCGGCCACGGCATCCCGTCCTCGGCGACCATGGGCCGCCTGTGCACGGCGGTGCGCACCCTCGCCGACGTCGACCTGCCCCCCGACGAGCTCCTCACCCACCTCGACGACCTGGTCACCCACCTCGCCTCCGGCGACCGCGACGACGAGGTCGCCGAGCTGGGCGCCACCTGCCTGTACGCCGTCTACGACCCCGTCTCGCGCCGTCTCACCACGGCCGCCGCCGGCCACCCGCCGCCCGCCGTCGTCCTGCCCGACGGCACCACCCGCCTGGTCCCCCTGAGCGCGGGACCCCCGCTCGGCGTCGGCGGACTGCCCTTCGAGGCCACGGAGATCGAACTGCCCGAGGGGTCCGTCGTCGCCCTCTACACCGACGGTCTGATCGAGGACCGGGACCGCGACGTCGACCACGCCACCGACGAGCTGTGCCGCGCGCTCACCGCGCGGACCGACACCCTCGACGACCTGTGCGACACCGTCCTCAAGGCCGTACTGCCCGAGGAACCCGGCGACGACGTGGCCCTGCTGCTCGCGCGTACCCGGGCCCTGGGCGCGGACCGGGTCGCCACCTGGGACGTGGCACCCGACCCCGCACACGTGGCCGCGACCCGCCAGGCCGCCACCGATCAACTGGCCGCCTGGGGACTGGAGGAGACGTCCTTCGTCACCGAACTCGTCGTCAGCGAACTGGTCACCAACGCCATCCGCTACGGCGAACCGCCCATCCAGCTACGGCTGATCCGGGACCGCACCCTCATCTGCGAGGTCTCCGACGGCAGTTCCACCTCACCGCACCTGCGGCGCGCCCACGCCTTCGACGAGGGCGGCCGCGGGCTGCTGCTGGTCGCCCAGCTCACCCAGCGCTGGGGAAGCAGGCAGACCGGCGGCGGCAAGACGATCTGGGCCGAACAGTCCCTGGAACCGACCGAGTTCTGAGCCTCGGGCTCACTCGAAGGAGCAGCCGGGGTTCGGCACGTCCTCCGAGTACGGCGAGCCGTGCGGAAGCACGTACAGCACCTCCAGGACCAGCGGGACGTCCCCTTCGTTGCGGCCGAGGTGGACGTCGCCCGGGCCGCCCGGCTCCCGCACCACGGTGCCCTGCGGATAGACGCCGTCACTGGCGCAGTCGGAGTGGTAGTGGCTGAGGGTGCCCTGCTTGACGTACCCGAAGACGGGGCCGTCGTGGTAGTGCCAGCCGGTCGCCTGGCCCGGCGGGACGGTGATCTCCCTCAGGACGTAGTCGGTGCCGCCCACGGTCTTCTGGGCGATCAGTGTGCCGGTCACTCCGGGGCCGGGCGGGGTCGCCTGTGCGGTGCCGCCGGTGAGGACGGTGGCGGCGACGACCGCGCCGGACAGGGCGGTACGGAGCGCGATGCGCATACGGAGGGCCTCCTGGCTCGTGTGCGTGTGCGACGACGTGTCGCGGCGACGCTGCGAACATAGAGGCCCGCAAGGCGAGTTGGGGCGGTGTTCGGAGGATCTTCCGGCTCAGTTCTCCTCGGCGGCGACCTGTGCCAGGGTCCGGCCGGACCGGACCGAGCGGGCCCGGCGCGGGTTCGGCGTGCCGTGCCCGCGCGCTCCGCCCGAGGCGGTCCTCACCAGCAGCCAGTCGCCCTCGTCACGGAAGCGGGTGAGGGCGTACGTGCCGCGCAGCTTCGCCCCGTGGAGCCGGAACGTGGCGTGTCCGCGCTCCAGCGACTCGGCGAAGTCGACGGGACGCCCCTCACGGTCGTGGCTCAGGGGCTCGTACGTGCCGCGGTCCCAGACGATCACCGTGCCCCCGCCGTACTCGCCCCGCGGGATCACGCCCTCGAAGTCCTCGTACTCCAGCGGATGGTCCTCCGTCGGCACCGCGAGGCGTTTGTCCTTGGGGACGTCGGAGGGGCCCTTCGGGACCGACCAGGACTTCAGCACATCGCCGACCTGGAGCCGGAAGTCGAAGTGCATCGTGCTCGCGTCATGGATCTGCACGACGAACCGGGGCGCGGTACCCGCGGGGGCCCGCCGGCCCTCCGGCTCACGCGTCCGTCCGAAGTCCCGCTTGCCGTGATAGTCCTTCAGTCGCTCACTCACCTGCGGCTCCCTCCGACGCTCCCGGGTACCCCGCCCGCCGCTCAGAACTCCTCGTGCTCCTCCGGGTCCCCGCCGAGGCGCCGGTGCCCACGGTCGCCGATCGCCGCCACCTCGGACTCGCTCAGCTCGAAGCCGAAGACGTCGAGGTTCGTGCGCTGCCGTCCGGGATCGCCGGACTTCGGGATCGGCAGGGCACCGAGCTGGATGTGCCAGCGCAGGATCACCTGGCCGGGCGTGACACCGTGCGCCTCGGCGGCGGCCGCCACCGCCGGGTCCTCCAGGAGGTCCGAGCCGCGCCCCAGCGGGCTCCAGCTCTCGGTGACGATGCCCTTGCCGGCGTGGAAGGCACGCAGCTCGTCCTGCGGGAAGAGGGGGTGCAGCTCGACCTGGTTGACCGAGGGCAGCACGCCGGTCTCCTTCTCCAGCCGCTCGATGTGCGCGGGCGTGAAGTTGGAGACCCCGATCGACCGTACGAGGCCGTCCTCGCGGAGTTTGATCATGGCCTTCCACGAGTCGACGTACTTGTCGACCCGGGGGAGCGGCCAGTGGATCAGATACAGGTCGACGTACTCCAGGCCGAGACGGGAGCGGGACTCCTCGAAGGAGGCCAGGGTCTCCTCGTAGCCGTGGTGCCGGCCGGGCAGCTTCGTCGTCACGAGGACCTCCTCGCGCGGGACGCCGGCCGCGGCCACACCACGGCCCACACCGGTTTCGTTCCGGTAGTTCGTCGCCGTGTCGACGAGCCGGTAGCCGCTCTCCAGCGCGGCGGCGACGGCCCGTTCCGCCTCGGTGTCGTCCATCGGCCAGGTGCCCAGACCGAGGGCGGGGATCGTCGTGCCGTCATTGAGCGTGTGCGTCGGGATGCTGATCACGTGCGGACCTTCCCTTGACTGTGTCGTCCTCCCACCTTCACCGACAGGGCGAGCAATGATCAACCGGACGGGCGGGACGAGGGCGGCGGACGGCACGGACGGCACCGAGGAGAAGCGGCCGGCGGGACCCGGGCGTCCCGGCCCTGGTCGTACGGCTACGGGAGCTCAGCGTCCGAGGGCGTGGGCGGTGCCGCCGCCCGCGGCCAGGGCGGCGGCGATCCGCCGATGGGCCTGCCGCCGTTCCTCCTCGAGGATCGGTGGCAGGAGCTCCTCCCACACCGGGAGGAAGGTCCCGCGGAGCTGGAGCAGGCCCGCGGGACGGGCGAGGAACCAGAAGTGGAGGTGGGCGGCACCGTCGCCCCACCGGTTGACGTGGACGCGGGCGACGCCGTCGAGACCGAGGACCGCCCGCTCCACCCGCTGGAGGAGGGGACCGAGTTCGGCCGCCCGCTCGGCGGGGAGGTCGGACAGGTCGTGGTGGCCGCGCGGTTGCAGCATCACGACCGCCGGGAGCCGGGACTCGGTGCCGACCGCGTCCACCCGCCAGTGGTCGTCGGCCCACAGGGCTTCCGTCACCGGTTTCCGGCAGGTCGGGCATGCGCCGGGGCCGTCCTCGCCGGAACGGGCGGGTTCGGGGAGGACGGGCGGCCGCAGGGGCTTGACCCTCAGGTCGCCCTCGAAGGGGAAGGTCTCCCAGTCGGCGACCGAGTCGGCGGGCAGGGGCAGACGTTCGCCCGTCGGCAGCCGCCGTACGAAGGCACCGGGCTGCTCGGGAGTTGCGGGTGTGGCCACGCTGGGCAGTCAACCATGGGTGACGTGCCCGCGGGGCACGGACCACAGGACGGATCCAGGCGACCGACGGAGCATGCATGACGACGGACCAGGGCACGGCGGAACGGGACGCGGGCATCGAGGTGAACCCGGTGGCCGGGCACATCGGAGCCGAGATCACGGGTGTCGACCTCTCGGACGACCTCGACGACTCGGTGGTCACCGCGATCCGGGCCGCGGTGCTGCGCTGGAAGGTGGTGTTCTTCCGGGGGCAGAACCTCGACCACGCCGGGCACGTCGCCCTCGCCCGCAGGTTCGGCGAGCCCGTCGTCCTGCCCAAGCGCGGCAGCGCCTCGCCGGCGGACTTCCCGGAGATCGAGACGACCGCCGACCGGCTGGAACTGGGCGGAAAGTTCGGCATGGAGCACGAGGAGTGGCTGCAACGCCGCCGGCACACCCTGCTGCGCGGCTGGCACTGCGACCACGGGGCACGGATCGACCCGCCCGCCGCGACGATCCTGCGCGCCGAGACCGTTCCGCCCTACGGCGGCGACACACAGTGGTCCAACCTCGCCGCCGCCTACGCCGGACTGTCCGCCCCCGTGCGGGAGTTCGTCGACGGACTGCGCGTGGAGCACCGGCTCGGCGTCGGCTACCAGCCCCGCCCCGGCGAGGACGCCTATGTCCGGCACCTCCTGGACCACCAGGTGGCCTCCCTGCACCCGCTCGTGCGGGTGCACCCCGAGACGGGGGAGCGGATCCTTTACGTCAACGGCTACTACGTCGAGCAGATCGCCGGCCTCTCCCGCGCCGAGAGCCGGGCGATCCTCGACATGCTCCTCGAACAGGCGGTCCGCCCCGAGTACACGGTCCGCTTCCGCTGGGAGCCCGGCAGCGTCGCCTTCTGGGACAACCGCGCCACCATCCACCTGGCCCCCAGCGACAACGCCCACCTCGGCTTCCCCCGGACCATGCACCGGGTGATGCTGGCGGGGGACGTGCCGGTGGGAGTGGACGGCAAGCCGTCGGAGGCGATCACCGGGACGGAGGTGGGGCGCTGGTGAGGGGGCGGGGTGGGCGCCGCTTCAGGCGCCCCGCCAGGGGAGCCCCCCGGCGGAGTCTGCTCCGGCCTCGGCCCGCCCCCTGCGGGCAGACCTACGCGCCCGGTTTCCACCCCAGCGCCGGGCCCAGCCTGGTCGCCATGTCCGTGAGGATCTGGACGTAGTCCTCGTGCTCGAAGGTGAAGGGCAGCGCGAACGCCACCTCGTCCACCTCGCGGAACGCGGCGTGCGCGTGCAGGCGTTCGGCGATCTGCTCCGACGTGCCGACGATGTCAGGGGCGAACAGCAACCGCGCCGGGCCCTGCGGGGCCGCGGTACGAGGGGTGCGCTTCGCCGCGTACTCCTCGTAGCGCGCCCGCTGCTCCGCGGAGGCCGAGTCGGTCGGGATGACGACGAGTCCCTGGGACACGCGGGCTTCCTCGCCGTCCGGGTGCGCGTCCCGGAAGGCGCGGATGTGCGACAGCTGGATCTCCGCGAAGTCGTACGGCCCTTCCGGATCCTCCGCCTTGACGACGCTGCTGGTCAGGAAGTTCATGCCGTGCTCGCCGGCCCAGCGCGCCGAACTCCGGCTGCCGCCGCCGTACCAGAGACGCCGGCCGAGGCTGGGGGAGTGCGGCTGCACCCGGTCCGAGAAGACCTCGAAGCCACGCGCCCCGCTGAACTCGCTCGCCGGCTCGCCGCGCACGAGGTCCAGCAGCCGTCGCACCCGCTCGTAGGAGAAGTCCTCGACGTCGGCCGTGTCCGGGTACAGCGCCCCCTTGACGTCGTCGAAGTGCATCGGCGGGCCGACGCTCACGCCGGGGTTGACCCGGCCGCCGGACAGGATGTCCACGGTCGCCAGGTCCTCGGCCAGCCGCAGCGGGTTCTCCCAGCCGAGCGGGATGACCGCCGTGCCGAGCTCGATCCGGCTGGTGCGCTGCGAGGCCGCCGCCATGACGGCCACCGGGGACGAGATGCCGTACTGGAGATGCCGGTGGCGCAGCCACGCGCTGTCGAAGCCCAGCCGCTCACCCAGCTCGATGATCTCCAGCGTGGACTCGTGCCCGCGCCGCGGATCCGCCTCGTCGAACAGGCCGATGGTCAGGAAGCCCAGCTTGCGCAGGGGGCGGGGGGTGGGCGGCACGGGCTCCTCCGGGGTGTTTGACATATCAAGCAGTACGGCAGTGCCAACCCGGTCGTCACACGTGATGTTCCCGGTCGTCGGGCTCGGCGGGCGAGGTCCGGGGCAGGGGGATGGTCACCTCGTCCTCGACCGGCGGGTCGAGCTCCTGGGCGAGGTTGCCGGTGGCCGCGAAGCAGCGCAGACGCACCGCCTCCGGGGTGACGTCCAGCCGCAGGAAGCACTTGAAGAACGGCGGGCTGTACGTCGCCGAGCTCGGTGAGAACAGCTGGGTGTAGATCTTGCGCACCGGGAGCCGGAACCGCGAGGTGCGGTCGGGCCGCCCGCCGGCGCCGAGGAGACTGGCGACCAGACGGGTGCGCAGGGTGACGCGGGCCGGTTCGCCCGGGAGACGGGTGGGCGGGATGCCCAGGCGCTCGGCGATCACCGCGGTGGCCTCGGCCTCGGTGAGGGTGAAGAAGCGGCGCAGGCGCAGCCGGCGGCCGTACAGCCTGCTGTAGAACGCGAGGGAGTCGCCGCGCAGGGGATAGCAGCGGAAGTCCTTCTCCGTCACGTTCGCGATCGAGACGTGCGGGATGGTGTGGGTGGCGTGCATGAACGCGCCGCCACCGCCCGAGACGACGTACTGGATGGTGCGGCCGTCCACGTCGACCGGGTAGCGCTGGTAGTTGTGGATGTCGCCGCCTATCGCCGCGACGTAGTGATGGGCCGGCTCGCGCACGATGTCGTCGACCGTCCCGCCGCCCTCGATGGCGCACGGGTGGTGCTCGCCGTCCACGTACAGGGGCGAACCGGTGACGAGGATCTTCGGGCGCGGGCCCTGGGAGACCTCGCGCAGCCAGGCGCCCTGTTCGGCGTCGAGCGTGCCGAGCAGTCCGGTGTCTATGCCGATGATGCGCACCGGGCCGGCGTCGACGGCCCAGTACGGGCCCGGCTGGACCGCCCGTTGGGACGGCTGCGCACGCAACCGGCGGGCCTCGTCGAGGTGTTGACCGTCGTTCGAGCGCGGCCGGTGCCACAGCAGGGAGCGCAGCCAGGAGCGGGTCAGGGGGCGGGGCGCGGGCTCGGGCTCCAGGGGCGGGGCGTCGTCGCAGAAGACGCGCATGAAGGCGCCGAGACCCTCGTACCAGTCGTGGTTTCCGGGTATCGCGTAGATCGGCGCCGGATAGTCCTGGTAGGGCCGGAAGAACTTCGTGCCGTAGTCGTCCGCGCTGCCCACCGGATAGATCACGTCACTGGCCACCACGGCGAACCGGGTGTCCTGACTGACCCTCAGAAAACCTGGCACGACGGCGTACTGGGGGTCGTCGCCCTCACCGGTGTCGCCGATGACCATGAACGAGAACGTCTCCGGGTCCTCGCGCCGGATCACCTTGTCGGCGGGTGCGCCGGCCGCGGCGCGCTGGGCCACCCAGCGGCTTCGGGTACGGCCGGTGGGGTCTCCGAACCAGGAGGCGACCACGCCGTTGCGGGCGGCCCACAGCGTCTTCGGGTTC
Organism: Streptomyces sp. SAI-135; assembly: GCF_029893805.1. NCBI lineage: Bacteria > Bacillati > Actinomycetota > Actinomycetes > Kitasatosporales > Streptomycetaceae > Streptomyces > Streptomyces sp. SAI-135. The sequence continues at coordinate 896,806 of NZ_JARXYP010000002.1, read as the reverse complement.
AGCCAGGAGATCTTCTCGACCTCGGGCGGCATCAGCCGCTTGTACTCGCCGAGTCGGGCGGAGCCCCAGCCGGCGCCTTCGGCGGTATCGCGTGAGGAGTCAGACACCGGTGCACCGTAACAACGATCTAGACCGGGCGGGGAAGGGGGAGTGCGGTGGGGCGGCGCCCTGCCGGACGTCGCCGGATCGTGGGCGGCGCGCGGGGGTGGTTCTCACCTCCGCGGGTTGTGCGGGGCCGCCCATTGGGGATCCTGCGGTGCCCGGGCGTGGATCACCCTGACCTCATCGTTCCCCTGGTTCCTCTGGTCTTCCTGGTCGTCGAAGCGCAGACCGGGTGCCGCTTCCGTGCGCGCGGCCGAGGCGGACGGGCGGTTCCAGTCGCCCTCCCCGAGCACCAGGAGCGGGTCGAACATGACCACCACTCCGGCCAGCAGCAGAAAGATCGCCGGCCCCAGGAGCATGGGGAGCAGCAGCGAGGTGGGTGAGTCGCCCGCCCACGGGCCACCGGTCCTGCCGTGCACATGGACGCTGACCGCGGACATGCCCGTGTAGTGCATCCCGGTCACGGCGATGCCCATGATCAGGCTGGCGCCGAGGCTCGTCAGGAAGCCTCGGATCGTGACGGCCGCCCACAGGGCCGCGGTCGCCGCGACGATCGCGATGACCACGGAGAGCGCGACGACGGCGGGGTCGTAGTGGACCGTTCCGTTCAGGTGCAGCGCGGCCATGCCGAGGTAGTGCATGGCCGCCACGCCCAGGCCGGTGATGACGCCGGCGAAGGACAGGTTCAGGGGGCTGGCTCCCCGGTGGCCGACGATGAAGACGCCGATGCCCACGACGACGATCGCCACGGCGAGACTCAGGACCGTGAGCCCGGCGTCGTAGCGGATCCGGGTCTCCACGACCTGGAAACCGATCATGGCGATGAAGTGCATCGTCCAGATGCCGCAGCCGATCGAGGCGGCGCCGAGTGCCAGCCAACCCGCCTTCCACGATTGGGAGTTGAGCAGGGTGCGCACGATGCAGCGCAGCCCCAGGGCCCCTCCCAGGCACGCCATGAGATAGGCGGCGACCGGGGTCACCGCGCCGTAGCGGAACCCGTCCACCGTGCCTTCCATAAGCCAACTCCCCCCAGAGCCCTGGCTGGTTGTGGAGGAAGGGTTACGGCTCGGGATCCGGAAAGGCAAGGCATTACCCGGGGTAAACAGTGAACTCACGGAGCGCGATGTTGAACTTTAGTCACATGGGGGCGAGTTTCGGCCAAGGGGATTCAACAGGGCTCAAGAGGACCGTGATGCTGCGAGTGTTCTGTTCGCCCCCGTCTTCCGCGAACGTGTCTCGGTGCGTCAGGTGAAGAACTCGCCCAGCAGCGGCAGCATCAGCGACGTCCGGTGCATGAGGGTCATGTGGGTGGTGGCGGGCAGAACGGCCAACCGGGCGTCAGGGATGAGCCGTTGCATCTCCGCCGCGTGCTCCGCGCGGACGAAGTCGCTGTCGCCGACGAGCAGCAGGGTGGGCGCCCGCAGTGCACGCAGGTCGTCGGCGGTCCAGGGCAGCGAGGCGTGGGCGGCCGCCGAGACCTTGGCGAGGAAGTCCTCGAAGTGCTCGGGCCGGGGCGCGATGGCCGCGTAGGCGTCGGCCATCTGCCGGAAGTCGTCCTGGCTGGGCAGCCGGGGCGAGCTGTAGTCCGGGACGCGGACGTCGTCGTGGACCCCGTCCTGGCTGTACATGGTGGCGGCGAGCGCGAGCCGTCCGACGCGCTCCGGGTGTCGCACCGCGAGCTCCAGCGCGGTCAGCCCGCCGAGACTGAACCCGAGGAAGTCGGCCTGCCCGACGCCGAGTTCGTCGAGCAGGGCCACGACGTCCGACGCCAGGTCCGGAACCGTCATCGCACGGTCGATGTCGGCGGTGTGGCCGTGCCCCTGCAGTTCGGGGGCGATGATCCGCCGGTCGGCGGCCAGGGCGGGCAGTACGGCGGAGAAGGTCAGGCCGACGGTGAGGGCACCGCCGTGCAGCAGCACCAACGGGCGGCTCCCCTCGGGCGCTGTGCCGTGGGTCTCGTAGTACATCTCCAGGCCGCTGACCTTGGCGTAGGCGGAGCTGCTGGGCACGGTCATCACATCCGTTCGGCGTGAGTCGTCGGGAAGGAAGACCCCGTGGGACCGCGAAAGTCATCGGCGCGGTGTCACGCCTGGGGGTGCACCGGCCGCAGCACCATCAGCGGGCCTTCGCGCCCCGCGACCATGGCGAACGGAAACCGGTCCGCCTCCAGGCAGAGGCGGACGTCGTCCGGGTGGATGCCCGGCAGTCCCTGCCGGAAACCGGTCCGCCTCCAGGCAGAGGCGGACGTCGTCCGGGTGGATGCCCGGCAGTCCCTGCCGCGCACCCTGCTCCAGCGCGGCCGCCCAGCGGGAGTCCCGGGCGCGGCCAAGGTACGGTTCCGCGTCCTCCTCGGCGGACTCGACGCGTCGCCCGATGTACTCGGCGCACGCGCGGTCCTCCTCGGCCCGCCCCTCCTCGCCGGTGACGACGAACGTCACCTCCTCCGCGCCGCGCTCACGCAGCAGCCGCGCGGTGGCGCCCGCGACGACGAAACTCGCGCACAGCAGCAGCCGGGCGTCGGCCACCGCCAGGGCGCCCACCGTGCCCGCGGTCGTCTTCTGCACGATCGTGCGGCCGGCGAGATCGTGGTCCGCCAGCATGGCAGGGGAGTTGAACGCGTCGAACCCGGGCGCGGGCGCACCGTCCTTGAGGGCGAGCCATCCCGGACGAGCGGCCTTCAGCTCCAGGGCCTCGTCCTGCGAGGGGGCCAGCACGATCTTCTCGGCGCCACCGGCGAAGGCGTGCGCGGCCACCGTGAAGGCGCGAAGGACATCGACGACGACGGCGACCGCGGGAGCCCGCGTCAGCTCCGGGATCCCGAGCAAATGAGAGCGCATCCGGCCCATGGTGCCGCAGCCCGGCGGCACCCGCCCGGAAATTCCGGGGCCGGCGCGGGTGCCGCCCGCGCCCCCAGTGCGAGCAGGGTGCGGCTCCGACTGAGGCCGAGGGCGAGCAGCGTCGAGCACCACGGCGCCGGCCGCGCACCCCCTCCCGGCCGAGTGGTCAGCTCCCGTCGGTCCGCTGGAGCTCGGCGAGCGTCAGCACGTGGCCGCCGATGCCCCAGCCGCCGTCGGTGACCTCCTCGACGAGGACGAGGGTGGTGGCGCGGGCGCGTTCGCCGTAGACGTCCACGTAGAGCTCGGTGGTGCGGGTGATGATCTGCTGCTTCTGCTCCTCGGTGAGGGTGCCGGCAGGGACCTTGAAGTTCGCGAACGGCATGAGGATGCTGCTCCGTCTGTGATGGTGGCGGATTCCGTACGCACACCACAGTCGTCCGGTGCGGCGGGCCCAGCCAGGGCTGTGTCCACCCTGGGGTCGGCATCCCCTGGCTCCGCCGCCGCGTCCCGCGTGATGATGGCGGGATGAACCTTGCCGAGCTCGCCGTGTTCCTGAGGTCCCGGCGCGACCGCGTACGGCCCTGTGACGTCGGCCTGCCCACCGGACCTCGGCGCCGGGTGCCCGGGCTGCGCCGCGAGGAGGTCGCGCAGCTGGCCGGCCTGTCGGCGGACTACTACACCGAACTCGAACGCGGAGGCGGCGTCCAGCCCTCCGCGCAGGTGCTGGCCGCGCTCGCCCGGGCGCTGCGGCTCGGCGGCGACGAGCGCGCCCATCTGTTCCACCTCGCAGACCGGCCCGTCCCCACGGCGGCCCGGGGCTCGAACGCCCATGCCCAGCCGGCCCTGCTCGGCCTGCTCGACCGGCTCACCACGACACCCGCGCAGATCATCACCGATCTGCACGAGACCCTCGTCCAGAACGAACTGGCCGTCGCGCTGATCGGCCGCGCCCCCGGCCGCCGCGGCACGGCCGGGAGCTTCGTCCACCGGTGGTTCACCGACCCCGCCTCCCGCACCGTCTATCCCGCCGAGGACCACCCCCAGCACTCCAGGGCCTTCGTCGCCGACCTCCGGGCCGTCGCCGCCCGGCGCGGCGGCGACACGGAGGTCGCCGGGATGGTGGCCGAGCTGTGCCGCCGCAGCGAGGAGTTCGCCGCTCTGTGGGACATGCACGACGTCGCCCTGCGGCGCGTCGACCACAAGCGGATCGTCCATCCCACGCTGGGCGTCGTCGAAGTCGACTGCCACACCCTGTTCAGCGAGGACGGACGCCAGCGCCTGCTCTGGTTCAGCGCCCCGCCCGGCACCGAGGCCGCCGCCCAACTGGAACTGCTCGCCGTCATCGGCACCCAGGACATGTCCACGGACGACGAGAACACCCTGCGGTAGTCAGCGCGGCTCGCGGACGACCGCCACACCTCCCGCGGGCACGGTCACCGTGCCGCCGACCTCCTTGCCCGTGAGGAGCTCGACGCCCTCGGCGGGGATCTCGGCGCCGTTGCCGCCGTGGTCGATCAGGAACAGGAAGTCGGCGTCGGGGCCGGTGCGCCGGGCCGCCTCGACACCGGCCGGCAGACCGGACAGGACCGGCCGGACACCTGCCTCGTCGCAGATGCGGGCGAGCAACGCGGCCAGCGTCGCCGGGTCCGGGCGGGTCGCCAGGTACCAGGCGGACCCGTCACCCGCAGTGTGCCGGGTGACGGCGGGCACGCCCGTCAGCGGCCCGTCGCCGTAGGCGGCCACCGGCTCGGCTCCCGCGAGCCGGACGCGCTCGGACCACAGGGTGGCGGTGGCGTCCGCGGGGACCGCCCCGGTGAGGTGCAGCGTCTCACCGGGCAGCAGCGGGAAGTACTCGTCGGTGCTCACGCCGAGGACCTCGCGGAAGGCGCCTGGGTAACCGCCGAGCCGGACATGGCAGTTCTCGTCCACGGCGCCGCTGTGGAAGCCGACGGCCAGCGTGCCGCCGCTCTCGGCGAAGCCGGCGAGGTTGGCCGCGCCCTCGTCGTCGACCAGGTAGAGACTCGGCACGAGGACCAGGCGGTACGAGGACAGGTCCGCGTCGGGGCGTACGAAGTCCACAGCCACGCCGGCGTCCCACAGCGGCCGGTACCAGTCCCGTACGAGCTCCGTGAACCGCAGCTCGCCGCTGGGCTGGGACGGCTGCTCCACCGCCCAGCGGGCGCTCCAGTCCCACACCACCGCGACCTCGGCGGTCGTGGAGCTGCCCCGTACTTCGGCCAACGCCTCCAGATCCGCGCCGAGTTGAACGACGTCCCGCCAGATCTGGCTGTCGGTTCCGGCGTGCGGCAGCATCGCCGAGTGCCACTGCTCGGCGCCCGCCTTCGCGGCCCGCCACTGGAAGAAGGCGATGCCGTCGGCACCGTGGGCGACATGGGCGAGGGCGTTGCGGCGCATCTCGCCGGGAACCTTGGCGCGGTTGACGGGCTGCCAGTTGACGGCCCCGGTGGAGTGCTCCATCAGCAGCCACGGCCCCCCGGCCATGGAGCGCACCAGGTCGCCGCTCAGGGCGACGTCGACCTGCGACTCGGGGTCGGTGGAGCGCAGGTAGTGGTCGTTGGAGACGATGTCCAGCTCCGGTGCCCAACGCCAGTAGTCGAGTGCCTCGATGCTGAAGTTCACCATGAAGTTGGTGGTGGCCGGGATCGTGGGAGCGGCCTCCCGCAGCACGTCCCGTTCGGCGACGTACAACGACAGCAGTTCGTCGCTGCAGAAGCGCCGCCAGTCGAGCTGGTGGGTGGGGTTGGGTGCGGCGCCGGTGGCGCGGGGCGGGATGATCTCGTCCCAGTCGTAGTACCACTGGCTCCAGAAGGTGGTGCCCCAGGCGTGGTTGAGGACGTCCAGGTCGCCGTAGCGCTCGCGCAGCCAGCGCCGGAAGGCCGCCGCGCTGGTGTCGCAGTAGCAGGCCGCGTTGTGGCAGCCGTACTCGTTGTGGATGTGCCACATCACCACGGCCGGGTGGTCGGCGTAGCGCTCCCCGAGCGCCCGGGCGATCCGCAGGGCGGCGTCCCGGTAGGCGGGGTGGGAGGGACAGAAGGTCTGGCGGCTGCCGTACGACAGTCTGCGGCCGTCCTGGTCGACCGGCAGGGCGTCGGGGTGCTTGCGAAAGAACCAGGCCGGAGGGGCCGCGGTCGGGGTCGCCAGGTCGGCGGCGATGCCGTTCTCGTGGAGCAGGCCGAGGATCTTGTCGAGGCGTGCGAAGTCGTAGGCGCCCTCGCTCGGTTCGAGGAGCGCCCACGCGAAGATGTTGACGCTGACCATGTTCACGCCCGCCTCGCGCATGAGACGGACGTCCTCGGCCCAGACCTCCTCGGGCCACTGTTCGGGGTTGTAGTCGCCGCCGTAGGCGATTCCGGGAAGGCGAAGACGGCGTGCGGTAGTCAATTCAGGGATCACTTTCGAACGGGGCCGGTGTCAGCCCTTGTTGGCGCCGAGGGTCAGTCCGCTGACGAACTGGCGTTGGAGCGCGAAGTAGACGATCAGGGTGGGGATGGCGGTGAGGAGGGCGCCGGCGGCGATGAGGTTGGGGTCGGTGAAGTACTGGCCGGAGAGGTTGTTCAGGGCGGAGGTGATGGGCATGTTCTCGCCGGTGGAGATCAGCACGATGGCCCAGAAGAAGTCGTTGTAGATCCAGATGGACAGCAGGGTGGCCAGGGCGGCCATGGCGGGTTTGCACAGGGGCAGGACGATCTGCCAGTACATGCGCCATACGGAGGCGCCGTCGACGAGGGCGGCTTCGGTGAGTTCGTGGGGGAGCATGCGCATGTAGTTGGACAGGACGAAGGCGCAGAACCCGGACTGGAAGGCGACGTGGATGAGGACCAGGCCGAGGGCGGAGTCGTAGAGCTTGCCGCTCATGGTGATGCCGGGCAGATCGATGAGCAGGTACATGCGGTACAGCGGGGTGATGATGACCTGTTGGGGCAGCAGGTTGCCGGCGGTGAAGACCAGCAGCAGGAAGAGGTTGAGGCGGAAGTCGAAGCGGGAGACGTAGAAGGCGACCATGGAGGAGGCCAGCAGGGTCAGCAGCACGGCGGGGATCGCGATGAGCAGGGTGTTGCCGAAGTAGTGCAGCATGTCGGACTGCTGGAAGGCGTTGGTGAAGTTGTCCCAGCTCAGTGTGTCCGGCCAGGACACGTAGCCCTTGGTGCTGGTCTCGGAGTAGGGGCGCAGGGCGGCGAAGACCGCCCACAGCAGGGGGGCGAGCCAGGCCAGCGCGGTGATGACGAGGAAGGTGTGCAGCAGGATGCGGGCCGGGCGCAGGGGGGTGCGCTGCTTGGCCGGCGCGGTCAGGGTGCTCATGCGCGCCGCTCCTTGCGGAAGGTCGCGATCAGGTAGGGGATGATCACGACGAGGGAGATCAGCAGCAGGACGACGGCGATAGCGGAGCCGTAGCCGATCCGGCTGGACTCGCCGATGATGTTGTTGGTGATCAGGATGGACAGCAGTTCGGTGCCCTGGGCGCCCTTGTTGAAGACGAAGACCAGGTCGAAGGCGCGCAGGGCCTCGATGATGGTGACGACCAGGACGACGGTGTTGGTGGGGCGCAGGGTGGGGAAGATGACGTTCTTGAAGGTCTGCCACTCGTTGGCGCCGTCCAGGGAGGACGCCTCCCGCAGGGAGGGGTCCACGCCCTTCAGCCCGGCGAGGTAGAGGATCATCATGTAGCCGGTGTGGCGCCAGGACGCGGCGATCAGTACGGCCCACAGGTTCAGGTCGGGGTCGCCGATCCAGTCGATGTAGTGGCCGGGCTTGTTGGCGCCGATGAGGCTGTTGATCAGGCCGGTGTCGGGGTTGTAGACGAGCTGCCACACGAAGCCGGTGACCGCGAGGGAGACCACGACCGGCAGGAAGAACGCGGTCTGGTAGATGCGGGAGAAACGGATCTTCTTGTCCAGCTGCACCGCCAGGAACAGGCCCAGCGGGGTGGGGATGCAGATGAGCACCACGAACCAGATGATGTTGTGCTCGAGGGCGGGCCAGAACTGCGGGTTGTCGGTGAACAGCTGACGGAAGTTGTCCAGCCCCACCCACCGGATGGAGTCGAAGCCGATCCCGTCCCAGCTGGTGAAGGCCAGCGCGATCGAGGCCAGCGCGGTCACCCACACCAGCGCCACATGCAAGACGGTGGGCACCCCCGCCATGAAGGCGAGCGTGATCCGGTCCCGGCGGGTCAGCAGACGGCGGTGCCCGCGGGGCACCTTGCGGGGGGCAGCGCCCGCAGGCGGCACGGCGGCCGCCTGCGGGTTCTCGGTGGTGATGTCGGTAGTCATGGGCCGCTCAGCTCAGGAGGACGCGAAGATCGTCTTCTTCTGGCGTTCGATCGAGGACAGCACACCGTCCACGCCCTTGGGGTTCTGCAGGAACTTCTGCAGCGAGGGCTGCATCACCGTGGAGGTGAAGTCCGGCCGCGAGTCCCGGTCCATGAACTGCGTCAGGCTCTTGGCCCCCGTGATCATCTCGTACGCCTTCTTCTGCAACGGCGTGTACGAGGAGGTGTCGGCCTTGTTGGAAGCGGCCACCACACTCGTGTCGGACTTGAGGTAGATCTGCTCCGCCTCCGCCGTGCCCAAGAACTCCAGCAGCTTGGTGACACCCGCCTTGTTCTTGGGCGCCTTGCTCACCATGAACCCGTCGGCCGGCGCCTCCACCGTGTCCTGCCCGAACGCCGCATTGATCTCCGGGAAAGCGAAGAAGTCCAGATCGTCCAGGTCCGCCTTGTTGCTGAACTGCTGCGCCACGAACGTGCCCAGCACATACATGCCGGCCTTCTTCGCCACCAGCGTCTGGGCCGCGTCCTGCCAGGTACGGCCCATGAAACCGTCCTGGTGGTAAGGCAGCAGCTCCGCCCAGTGATCGAAGACGTTCTTGACCTTCGCATCCGTCCACGACGCCTTGCCCGCCATCAGCTCCACATGGAAGTCGTAGCCGTTGATACGGAAGTTGAGCTGGTCGAAGGTGCCCATCGCCGGCCAGGCGTCCTTGTCCCCGAACGCGATCGGCACCAGCTTGTCCTTCTTCATCTGCTTGCACAACGCCACCAGCTGATCCCAGGTGGCGGGCACCTCATAGCCGTACTGCGCAAAGACGCTCTTGCGGTAGAACACCGCCCACGGATACGTCACCAGCGGCACGAAGTAGTACTTGCCGTCCGCCCCCTTGGACAGCTTCTTCATCGCGTCCGGGAAGTTCCCGCCGATCTTCTCCCACACCTCGTCGATCGGAGAGGCCAGCCCCTTCTGAGCGAAGAACTGCATCCGGTACCCGGCGAACCAGTTGAACACATCGTCCGGCGTGCCCTGCAGATACGAGTTGATCTGCTCCTGGAACGTGTTGTGGTCCTTCGTGTTGACCTTGACCGTGATCCCCGACTGCTTCGTGAACGCCGTGTAGATCTCCCCGTACGCCTTCTTCGGCACCGCATCCGACTGGTTCGACCCCAACGAGACCGTCTTCGGGTCCGACGAACCACCACTGCCGCCACACGCACTCAACAGGGGTATCCCGGCACCCAGCAGAGCAGCACCACCCACCCCCTTGAGCACACCACGACGACTGGGCGAGGGAACAGAGAGACCCGAAGGGGAGAGGTGACGCATGTACGGCTCCTGACAGGGCGCGTCGTGCCGGGGCTCGGCAGGACGACCCGATGGTGGCGGCGACCAGGAAGGCGCCAACTGATCAGAATCAAACGTGATCGCACAGACGCGATCAGCGGCTGTCACGAAGATTGGGCTTTGCGCGGGGGCGGTGTCAAGGCCTTGCGGTGGATTCTCGGCGTGGGCCGGACGTCGAGGCGTGCGTACGGTCATCAGCCCTGCGCCCGGGTTTTCCGTCAAACCGGAACCCTGCGGAAACTCTTGACGTGCGGCTGGTGCGCCACGTAGATATGACCGCGCGATCAGACCGCGCGGTCATAGCTGCTGACCCGGGCCGTCGTACGGACGGTCGAAGGAGACCTCATGACACCAGGAGCGGTGCGCGAACCGGGTTCCCCCGTACCGCGCAGTGCCGATGTCGCGCGGTTGGCCGGGGTGTCGCGCAAGACGGTCTCCCGGGTACTGAACGACGAGCCCTACGTCTCGGACGAGGCCCGGCGCCGCGTCCTCGCGGCCGCCGACGAGCTCGGATACCGGCTGAACCACGCGGCCAGGGCGCTGGCCTCGGGACGTACCCGTTCCCTCGGTGTCGTCGCCCTGGGCACCGCGGGATACGGATCCGCAACCCTGCTGGTGCACATCGAACAGGCCGTATGGGACGCCGGCTACGCGCTGCGCGTGATCAACACACCGGACGACGACAGGGAAGGCATCGTCGGGGCTCTGGAGGCGCTCCTGGAACAGGGCGTGGACGGGGTCATCGTCTCCGAACCCGTGGTGAAGGGAGAGGTCCGGCTCCGCGTCGACGTACCCGTCCTCTTCCTCGGCGCACCGCCCTCCTTCACGGCCACCCGGACACTGACCATGAGTGTGGGCGCCCACGAACTGGCGCGGGCGGCCACCGAGCACCTGCTGGATCTGGGGCACGACACCGTCCACCACCTCGCCGGCCCGCGGAAGCGCTACGCAACGAAGGACCGTATCGAGGGATGGCGAGCGGCCCTCGCCGCGCGGGGCGCGCACGAACCGCCGCTGCTCAACGGCGACTGGTCTGCCGCCTCGGGTTACGCGGCGGGACGCGCACTCGCCTCGGACGACTCCGTGACCGCGGTGTTCGCCGCGGGCGACGAGATGGCCATCGGCCTCATCCACGCCCTGCGGGAGACCGGGCGGCGGGTGCCGGAGGACATCAGTGTCGTCGGGTTCGACGGCAACCCGGTCTTCGCCTACGTCACGCCGCCTCTGACCACCGTGCGCCAGCCCTTCGAGGCCGCCGCACGGGAGGGGGTCAGACTGCTCGTGCACGCCGTGGAGCGGCCCGACATCGAGCCTCCGCACACCGGCGAACCCCCGGTCGAACTCGTCGTCCGGGGCTCGACCGCACCCCCACCGACCCACCGGCACGGGCCACTGCTCCACACGCCCGAGCACTGATCGACCCATCGAGACCGGGGTCCGCTGCCCCACCCGGCACGGCCGCAGCACCCGTCGCCGAACCGAAGCCGCTCCTGATACGGACCGAAGCCGCAGCCGACCGCCTGCTCCGAGCAGCCGTCTGCCGGGCGCCAAGCCGCCCGTTCCTGTATTCCGCCACCCTCAGAGCGGCGGCGCCCGGACGCTCCAGAACGTCCACACCGGTCTGCAGCTCGACGTCAGCGGCACCTCCGCCGACTGTCACGGCTTCCGGGCCAGCCCACCGTGCTCGGCCACGACCTCCGGGGCGGGGGAGGCGGGGTCCGGACGCCACTGCGTGACGGGGACGACGCCGGGTTCGACGAGTTCCAGACCGTCGAAGAACCGGGTGATCTCGTCCACGGTCCGCAGGACGTACGGGACGGCACCGCTGTCGTTGTAGGCGTCCTGGGCCCGTTCGAAGACCGGGTCGACGCCGAGCGAGCCGTCGTTGAGGCAGAGGTGACTGCCCGAGGGGAGGGCGGTCATCAGCCGGGTGACGATCGAGCGGGCCTGCTCGTGGTCGGCGATGTGTCCGAGGATGTTGCTGAGGATGAGCGCGACCGGACGGCCGAGGTCCAGGGTCTCGGCGGCACCCGCGAGGATCCGGTCCGGGTCCGTCGCGTCGGCGGCGAGGTAGGCGGTGGCGCCCTCGGGCGTGGAGGTGAGCAGGGCGCGGGCGTGGGCCAGGACCATCGGGTCGTTGTCGACGTGGACGATCCGGGACTCGGGGGCGATCCGCTGTGCGACCTCGTGGGTGTTCTGCGCGGTGGGAAGACCGGTGCCGACGTCCAGGAACTGCCGGATGCCCGCCTCGGAGACCAGATGGGTGATGGTGCGGCGCAGAAAGGCGCGGCTGCCGCGGGCGATCGTGACGATGCCGGGGAAGACGGCGGTGTAGGCGTCTCCGGCCGCCCTGTCGACGGGGTAGTTGTCCGTGCCGCCCAGCCAGTAGTTCCAGATGCGTGCGGAGTGCGGCACCGACGTGTCGATCTCCGGATGTTCCGCTGGTCCGGGCGTCGTCACCGGGTCGGTCATGGGGCGAGTCCGTCCTTCAGTCGGGGCATGGATCCTGCACGCCTCAACCTAGGGGCCAACACCCGTTGCTCGCCTGCCTGTTGGAGGAACCCTGTCCGTGAGGATCCCGCCGTCGGGTCCGGGACGCTCGTCGGCGCAGGGTCGCGGGGGCTCAGCCGCCGCGACGCACCTGGGCCGCCCTCCGGGCCTCGGCGAGCTTGCGGGCCTCACCGGCCTTCCGGGACTTGCCGCCGGTGCCGCGGGAGGAGTCCTTGCTGGTGCCAAGCCCGCGGAAGGGCGCGTTGGTGTTCTTGGGCCGGGGCACGGCGGGCCCGCCGTCGAGCGGGGTCCCGGAGGGAGCCTTGGCCCCGGTGATCCGGCTCAGCACCGCCTCGCCCGAGCGCACCTTGGTGACGGTCGGCGCGATGCCGGCCTCCGCCAGCACACGGCTCGTCTCCCGGCGCTGGCCCGACAGCACCAGGGTGACGACCCGTCCGGTCTCGCCCGCCCGGGCGGTTCGGCCCGCGCGGTGCAGGTAGTCCTTGGTGTCGGTGGGCGGATCCACGTTGACCACGAGGTCCAGGTCGTCGATGTGCAGGCCGCGGGCCGCGACATTCGTGGCGACCAGCGCGGTGACCTGCCCGTCCTTGAACTGGGCGAGGGTGCGGGTGCGCTGCGGCTGGGACTTGCCGCTGTGCAGGGCCGCCGCGTGCACCCCGCTGGCCCGCAGGTGCCGGGTGAGCTGGTCGACCCCGTGCTTGGTGTCCAGGAACAGCAGCACTCGGCCGTCACGGGCGGCGATCTCCGTGGTGACCGCGTACCGGTCGGGACCGTGGACGACCAGGAGATGGTGATCCATCGTCGTGACCGCGCCCGCCGACGGGTCCACCGAGTGGACGACGGGATCCTGGAGAAAGCTGCTGACCAAGTGGTCGACATCACGGTCCAGGGTGGCCGAGAACAGCATCCGCTGCCCCTCGGGCCGCACCTGGTCGAGCACCTCGGTGACCTGCGGCAGGAAGCCCATGTCGCACATCTGGTCGGCCTCGTCGAGGACAGTGATGCGCACCCTCCCCAGGCGGCAGGCCTTGCGCTCGACGAGGTCGTGCAGTCGCCCGGGGGTGGCGACGACGACCTCGGCGCCCTCCCGCAGCGCGGCGATCTGCCGGCCGATCGACATGCCCCCGACGACCGCGGCCATCCGCAGCCGCAGTGCCTCGGCATACGGCGCCAGTGCCTCGGTGACCTGCTGGGCGAGCTCCCTGGTGGGCACCAGGATCAGCGCGAGGGGCTGCTTGGCCTCCGCACGCTGCCCGGCCGTCCTGACGAGCAGCGGGAGACCGAACGCGAGCGTCTTGCCCGAACCGGTGCGCCCGCGCCCCAGGACGTCACGTCCCGCGAGCGCGTCGGGCAGGGTGGCCGCCTGGATCGGAAAGGGTTCACGCACGCCGCGGTCGGTGAGGACCCGCAGCACCTGGGCCGGCAGCCCCAGTTCGGTGAAAGAGACGGCGGACGGCACTGCGCCGGCGTGGTCGGGGTGGTCCATGAAGAGCCTTCCGCAGAGGGGACGTACCGAGGAAGGCCCGGCAGGAAGTCATGAGCGCGCAAAGGGTAGACGGTAACACAAAGTGATGACAGAGGGTCCGCCGCCTGTCTGCGGGCACTGGCTGTCGGCTCGGGCAGGGAGCGGCTGCCGGCGACCCGGTCCGGCTGCTCGCGAAGGGGCGCGTGCCGCGCACGGCCGGCATCGACGCGTACGGCACGGACGCGGCGCCCGCCGTCGTCGCCTTCGCCTTGACAGGCGGGCTCTGGAAACCGCCGTCCCCGGCGACCGGGCCGCAGCCCTGCACGAGACCGCGCGCCGCCACCGCCACCGCCACCGCCACCGCGACCCCGATCTCGGCCGGATCGCCTTTCGTGACTGGTCCTCCGGCGGCGCGCTCGCCGCCCTGGCCAGTCGCCGACCAGCGGTTGTGAGCTGCCCGCCGGCGAGAGAGGTTCCTCGGCCATCCCGACGCGCACCCGACCGGTACGACGTCGACAACCTGCCCCTCGACGCGCCTCGCCTGATCCGCTCCCTGCAGCTCGCCCACGCCCTGGCCGACGCCGATGTCCCGCCGGTCAACACCCTTCGTCCCCTCACCGGCGAGCTGCTGGACCGGCAAGTGTGCTTCCTGAGGCGCCGCTTGAACGTCGAGCGGACGCGGACCCGGACCCCGGCCCGCGGCCCCGGTCGGCACCCGTCCTAGAAGGTGCGCTTGAGCAGGTCGAGCAGTGCCGTCCAGTGCCGCTCGTCTGCCTCGGGGTGGTACGAGGCGGTGTCGGCCTGGGTGAAACCGTGCGGGGCGCCGTCGTAGACCTCGCACCGGTGGCGTACCCCGGCCTCGGTCAGCGCGGTGGCGAGACGTTCGATCTGCTCCGGAGGGAGCGACGGGTCCTCGTCGGCGTGACCGAAGTACAGCTCTGCGGTGATGTTCCCGGCCACCAGGTGCGGGCTGTCCGGAGCGTCGGTCGCCAGGCGCCCGCCGTGGAAACCGGCCGCCGCGGCCACCCGGTCCGGATAGGTGCCGGCGGTGAGCAGGGACAGCCGCGCGCCCATGCAGTAACCGGTGAGCGCGACGGGGCCGTCGGCGACCTCGGGGCGGTCGGCGAGCCAGCGCAGATACGCCCCGGCGTCCCGCATCGCGAGCTCGGGCGTCAACGCCCGTATCACCGGAGTGATCTTGTCGAAGATCTCCGGCCGGGCCTCGGGGTCGATGAACTCGGGCAGCTCTACGACCGGTGCGCGGCCGTGACGGTAGAAGACGTTGGGCACGAGAACCGTGTAGCCGTGCCCGGCGAGCCGGTCGGCCATCGACCGCAGCTGGGGGCGCAGCCCGAAGGCGTCCTGGAAGAGCAGGACGGCCGGCCGGGGCACCCCGTCGCCCGGGTGGGCGAGATAGGCGTCGGCGGTGCCGTCCTCGGTGGGGACGTCGACCGCGGTTCCCTGTACGGAGCTCATGGGGGGTCTGCCTCTCTGCGCGTGCGACGGCGAGCGGGTCGCCGGCCCGGCGGAACCGGGCCGGGGCACATGCTTGCGCGTACCATCCAACTGGGCGTCGCGGCCCCCTCCCGCTTGAGCGCCGCTTTACTCGAACCGGCTGGTGTCACCCGCGCCGTGCCGCACGATCTCCGCCTCGCCGCTCGAGAAGTCGATCACCGTGGTCGGTTCGGTACCGCAGTCCCCGGAGTCGACGACCCCGTCCAGCACGTGGTCGAGCCGGTCCTTGATCTCCCAGCCCTGGGTCATCGGCTCCTCCTCGTCCGGCAGGAGCAGGGTGCTCGACAGCAGCGGCTCCCCGAGCTCGGCCAGGAGCGCCTGGGTGACGACGTGGTCGGGGATGCGCACGCCGACCGTCTTCTTCTTCGGGTGCTGGAGCATGCGCGGCACCTCCTTCGTCGCCGGGAGGATGAAGGTGTAGCTGCCGGGCGTCGACGCCTTGATCGCGCGGAACACGTCCTTGTCGACCCGCACGAACTGGCCGAGCTGCGCGAAGTCCTGGCAGACCAGGGTGAAGTGGTGCCGGTCGTCGAGGTGACGGATGCTCCGGATCCGGTCGATGCCGTCACGGCTGCCCAGCCGGCACCCGAGCGCGTAGCAGGAGTCCGTCGGATACGCGATCAGCGCGTCCGACCGGATGCTCTCGGCGATCTGGGAGATGGTGCGGGGCTGCGGGTTGTCGGGGTGCACGTCGAAGTACTTCGCCATTCGTCGAGCTTATGCGCTCGGCGCACGGGGACCACGCAGCGCCGACCGGCGCCCCGGTACGACGCCGGCACCACAGCGGCACGCCCTGCTGCCACCGCCCGTAGGGTTGCGTCACCGACGGACCGACGGACCGACGGACCGACGGACCGACGGACCGACGGAGTTGCGGGTCCGGATCCCTCCCGGCGGGTGCGAGCGGGCGCGGGGGCCTCGCGCGTCCCGGGCGGGCCGGCCCGCCGCGTTGGTACGGTGCGCCCCCGGCCCGCCTGATCGCGGGTCCCGAGGCCAAGACGGACCGCTCCCGCCGCGCTCCGGTGCTGGTGGCATCCGCACCTGCGATGCGCGCCTGTACGGCCGGGCTTCCGGGGCGAGGCCGGGTTCCGCCCGCGCCACCCCGCCGTACAGGTGTGATCCGTACGGTCGCCGGCCCCGCCCGTCCGTCGGGCGTGAGGTAACGTACCGAGCGGTATGTCAGCCGGAGCAGGGACGCGAGGGGCTTGGAGAAGGGCGACGTGGCAGGGCAGCAGGGCGGCCCCGGTGGGCGCGGGTCGGCGGACGCCGGGACTCCGGTCTGGGCGCGGGAGCTCCTCGACCATCTACGGCCGACCGGACGTGACGTGCGCCGGGTCGTCGCCTGGCTCGCCAGGACCCTGAACGGCACGGCCGCACTCCAGGACGACAGCGGAACCCTCGTCGCCGGTATCCCCATGGCGCTGGACGAGGGCCTGGTTGCCGACCTTCTCGCCGGACGCATCGCCTCCGCTGCCACGGCGGACGGGGACAGCCATCTGCGCCTGGTGAGGGTCGAGCACCCGAACCCGGTGTCCGCCGGGGCCGGAGTGCTCGCGGTGGCCCGCCCGGAACCCTTCGACCGGCGCGCCTCCGACATTCTCACGCACACCGTCCAGGTCCTCGAACTCCTGCTGCGCGTCCGTGGCACGGCCGAGGCCGGCCGGCGCCTGCGGCGGGCGACGTCCGATCTGCGGCTGGCCATCCTCCAGTTGCTCATGGTCGAGGACACGGTCTCGGCCCGCCGCGTCGCCGCCGGACTGTGGCCGGGTCTCCTCGACACCGACACGGCATGCGTCTACGTCCTCGAAGGCGACGTCTCCGAACGCGACCGGCTCGCCGAGGAGTGCCTCGGCGCGACCGGCGACCGGGCCCTGGTGGTGCGCTGCCCGGCCATGGACGAACACGTGATCATCGTGACCACGGCGGACACGGCGGCCGAGGCCCTGCGCTCGCTCGTCGACCGCAACCCCGGCACTCTGCTCGGCGGCAGCTCCCGGCAGAGCCTCGCCCGCACCGCCACCGCCTACGGGCAGGCGGTCAGCGCCCTCGCCGTGGCACGCGTACGACCGGACAAGAAGGCCCTGTACGCCGAACGCAACCGCCCCGAACGCCTGATGGACCCGGCCGCGCTGCGCGAGTGGACCGCCCGGCTGCTGCGCCCGCTGGACGCCCTCCCGCACCACACCCGCGCCGAACTGCTCGCCACCACCCGCCTCGGCCTGGAGTTCACCGCGGTGAGCGCCGCCAAGGTGCTCGGTGTCAGCCGCAACACCGTCCGCGCCCGCATGGAACGCGTCGAGTCCCTGCTGCGCACCGACTTCACGGACCTGGCCGTCCGCGCGATCGTCCACCTGGCCCTGAGCACCCAGGTCAGCCTCGCCGACGGACAGGACGGCCACGGTGCCGACCGCGGCCCCGACCGGCCCCGCGTCCGGCTGGGCGACCTGCTGGCGGGACCCGCGCTGGAGACCTGGGCACGCGAACTGCTGGGACGCCTGGGCAACGACGGCCGCGACCTGCGCCGGACCCTGCGCAGCTGGATCGCCGCCGGTGGCAACGCGGAGCGGGCCGCGCAGGCCCTGTCCGTCCACGCGCAGACCGTGCGCGAACACGTCCGCAGCGCGGAACCCGTCCTGGAACGCCGGCTGATCGCCTCCGGCGGCGACCTCTACGAGATCGTCCTGGCCCATCTGGCGACCGGTGAACTCGAACACCCCGTCCTGCTCCGGGACGATCCGGGCCATCCGGACGCACCTGTGCACGGGTGAGCCCTGTGCCGTGCACAGCGGGCATCGACGCGATTCACACGGGTCCGCAGGTCACGTACGTTCGACACACCGCGGGGGGAACGACCGGAACGGGGGACCGGTCGCGCCCCCCGCGACGTTTCTCCGCGCGCTGAGCCGCCGGGCCGCCCGCGAGACCGATCCCTTGGCGCGTTTTCGGCCCCGGGTGGACTGACCTGTGGACGACGGGTACTCGTCAGGCTCCGGAACGACTACCGCTGGAGGAGGCCGGAATGACCAGCAGCACGGAGACCGGCGGCGCGACCGGCACGCCGGACAAGGACTACAACCTGATCTGGTACGTGGAGGCGTGCCTGAGCAACGCGCTGCGACTGGAGAGCTACATCCAGGATGCCGAGCGTGGCAAGGACACCGAGGTCGCCGACCTGTTCCGCAAGGCCCAGGCGGACAGCCGCAAGGGTGCCGAGATCGGCAAGAACCTCCTGCGCGCCCGCCTGAACGGCGGCTGACCCGGCAGGTGCGGAAGGGCCGGACAGACGGGTGTCCGGCCCTTCCGCATGCACGGACAGCGACATCTGACATCAGACATTCGCGGCCGACCTGGCCGCACCGCCGGGTCGCACGGCTCGTGCCGAGACTCGGCGCATCCATACGGCAGCTGCACGGCACCTCGTGGGTTCCGCCGGGCGCGCCCCCGGCGGAACCCACGACGTCAGGCGACGAGCGCGGAGACCTCGCCCCGGACCCGCCTCGGTTCGAGGACCCGTTCGGCCAGGTAGCCGAAGAGCAGTCCGAACGCCGCCCACAGGACGGCCTGGACGCCGAGGGACGCCAGGCGGAACTCCCACAGGTCGGTGGCCGGGAAGCCCTTGGGGGTGTTGTCCCCGGCCGGCAGGGCGACCATCGCCACCGCCACCGCGGCGACGAAGGCCACGGCTGCCGCCGTGGAGGCGTTCCAGTTGCCCCAGGCCGGGGCCAGTCCGCGGCCCAGCAGGACCGCGCCGATCCCGAGGAGCACGCTGAGCGCGATCATCAGGACGAACAGGGCGGTGCGCTGGTCGAGGCTGTCCGGGTCGCCCACCGCGGGCGGGTTCGCCGGATACTTGAGGGTGGGCACGAGGTAGACGGTGAGGAACCCGCCGAGCGCCGCGAGCCCCGCCGTCGCCCGTGCGCCGAACCGGCCGATCCGGCCCAGCGCGAAGCAGAACGCCAGCGCCATGATGCCGCCGATGGCGACCCCGAAGACGAGGACGCCGGTGGCCAGTCCGGCCGTCGACTGCACGGAACGGCTGACGAGTTCCTCGCCGTGTTCGTGGGAGCCGGCCTCCTCGAAGGCGATGGCCGCGTCCACCGGGCCCTCCCCGACCAGGTAGGCGAAGACGAAGGCCAGGACGCCGGCACCGAGTCCGGCGAGCATGCCGCGCGCCAACAGGGCGCGTACGACTGTGGAGTTCATGGTGGTCCGCCCCGCCTCAGTGGCAGGGGAAGCCGAGCAGGTGGCGTGCGTCGTGCACCCACTCGTGGACGCCCTCGCCGGAGACGAGTGCGGTGGCGCCCTGTTCGGCGCCGACGAAGTACAGCAGGACCAGCATCAGGACGCCGAAGAAGACGGCCCAGGGGACGAGCGCCCGCACCGGCAGCGGTGTGACGGCAGGGATGGTGGGCGTGGGGGCGGCAGTGGACTGCGCCATGGCGAGACCTCCTCGGGAACAACGCGTCCCGGATCGTGTGGAGCACTCGACGACGGCATTGGGTCTGACTCACCACCACCTCGTCGGCCGAGGAGTGGCACACAGTGGCGCGACCGTGCCGGGCTTGCACCGGACTTCCGTGGCGCCGTCGTCCTTGTCGTCCCAGATGGTAGGGGCAATGAGGGCGTCGGCCAACATGGCGTACGCCACCTACGATGAACCACCCCCGGTGACTCGACGAAAGGGCCCGCATGACCGTCCGGCTCACCCTGCTGTGCGCGGCCGCCCGAACGGAACGCACCGTCCGCTTCGCCGACGGTCCTCTCGACGAGCGGGCACTGCACCGGGTGCGGGCCGTCGCCGGGACCCTCCCGAAGGCCGCGACCCTCCGCACGGCACCCTCGCGGCGCTGCACCGAGACGGCCCGGACCCTCGGCTGGGAGTCCGTCACGCCGGAACCGGCGCTGCGGGACCTCGACATGGGGTCCTGGTACGGCCGCACCCTCGACGAGGTCGCGGCCACCGACGGGTCACAGCTGGCCAGTTGGCTCGCCGACCCGGGGGCGGCACCGCACGGCGGGGAGAGCGTGACGCAGCTCTGCGACCGGGTGGCCGCCTGGCTGGACGCGCTGCCGCCCGAGGCGGGGCGGATGCTGGTGGTGGTGGAGCAGGCCGCGGCGAGGGCCGCCGTGGTGCACGCGCTCGCGGCGCCTCATGAGGCGTTCTGGCGGATCGACGTCCCGCCGCTGTCCACCGTCGAACTCAGCGGCCGCGGCGGCCGCTGGAACCTGCGGATGGCCGAACTGCCGCTCAGCCCCCGCCCACCGCGGTGACGTCATGAGCGTGGCCCCTTGGTTGCGGCGGTGCCTGTGGCACGCCACCGGCACGGCCCTGGGGGAGCACGCGCCGGCCCACGCCCCCGTGGGCGTACGCGACCGAAGCCGCCCGAAGCCGTCGCGCGCACGGCCACCTGCTCGGTGTGCGTGACGGGGGACCCGGCCGGCGAGTACGGCCCGCGAGGGGGCGACCTCACCCCCGGTGCAGCAGTTCCCGCAGCGCCTTCGCCACGTCCGTCGGTGCCTCCTCCGCCATGAAGTGGCCGCAGGAGACGGTGGTGTGGTGCAGGTCGCCGGCCCACGCTCCCCACAGCGCGGTCGCCTCGAAACCGAGCGCGGCGCCCCAGTCCTGCTGGAGCACGGTCACCGGCATGCCGAGCCGGTTCCCCGCGGCCCGGTCGGCCTCGTCGTGCTCGACGTCGATACCCGCGGAGGCGCGGTAGTCGGCGACGATGGAGGGCACGGCCTCGCGGCAGGCCCGCAGGTACTCGGCGCGGACCCGCGGCGGGATCGCGCCGGGCCGGTTCGCCCACACGTCGAGGAAGTGGCCGAAGAACGCGTCCGCGCTCGCGGCGATCATCCGCTCCGCGAGACCGGGCGGCTGGGCCATGAGGTAGAGGTGGAAGGCGACCGCCGCCGACGTGCCGTGCAGCGCGTTCCACATGTCGAGCGTCGGCAGGACGTCCAGACAGGCCAGGTGGGAGACCGCTTCCGGGTGGTCGAGGCCGGTACGGAAGGCCACCAGTGCCCCCCGGTCGTGTCCGGCCAGCGCGAACCGGGGGTGCCCCAGCCGGCGCGCGAGCGTGACGACGTCGGTGGCCATGGTCCGCTTGGAGTAGGTGTGGGGGCCGTCCTCGCGCGGCTTGTCGCTGTCGCCGTAACCGCGCAGGTCGGGGCAGATCACGGTGTGGTCGGCGGCCAGGTCCGCCGCGACGTGGCGCCACATCAGATGGGTCTGCGGGAAACCGTGCAGCAGGACCACGGGGGTACCGGTCCCTCCCACGGCCACCTGGAGGGTCACGTCCTCGGCGACGGACACGCGCTGGTACTCGAATCCGGCGATGGTGGGCTTCACGGCAGGTCTCTCCTCGGTCGTACGGCGGGTGGGAGGCAGCGGCGCCGGGGCAGGTGGCGCCGAGGAACCCAGCGTCCGGGGAGCGAATGAGCAACGGATGAACGCGTGTACGTTGAGCTGTGTGCACGTGGTCGAGTTCGGGGTCCTGGGGTCGGTGTCCGCCTGGGACGGGAGCGGGGAACCGATCTCCCTCAAGGGCCCGAGGCATCGCGCCGTGCTGGCCCGCCTCCTCGTCGCCCGTCGCCGGGTCGTGCCCGTGCCCCGCCTGGTGGAGGACCTGTGGGGGCAGGACCCGCCCGCGGACGCGGTGGGCACCGTGCGGACCTTCGTCGCCGGGCTGCGACGCGCGCTGGAGCCCGAGCGGCCCCGTCGGGCTCCCGCCCGCCTCCTCGTCACCGAGGGCCCGGGCTACGCCCTGCGCGCCGACCCCGCGCACGTCGACGCCTGGCGGTTCGAGCACGCCGTGGCCGAGGCGGCCGACCTGCCTCCCGCGCAGGCGGTGCCACGGCTGACCGGGGCACTGGAGCTGTGGCGCGGCCCCGCCTACGCCGACTTCGCAGAGGAGGCCTGGGTGCGCGCGGAACGCTCCCGGCTCGCCGGGCTCCGGCTGACCGCCGTGGAACGCCGGGCCGAGGCCCAGCTCGCCCTCGGCGCCGCCGCCGACGCGGCCGCGGACCTCGACGTCCACGTGGCCGAACACCCCTGGCGGGAGGACGGCTGGCAGCTGCTCGCGCTGGCCCTGTACCGCTGCGGACGCCAGGCCGACGCGCTGTCCGTCCTGCGGCGCGCCCGGCAGCTGCTGCGCGAGCACCTCGGCGTGGAGCCCGGACCCCGGCTGCACCGCACCGAGCAGGACATCCTGCGCCACGCCGACCACCTGGCCCCGGGCGCGACGGACACGGCCGCGCAGGTCTGGGCCGAGGCCTCCGCGTCGTACGCGAGCATGGTCCCCCTGCGGGCAGGCACCCGGCTGGAGTCGACCGTGGTCCTCATGCGCGACCTCGCCGTCACCGGGGGCGGCGGGCTGGAGGCGGCGCGCCGGCATCGCGCGGCGGCGGTGGCGGCGGCCGAGCAGCTGGGCGATCCGGAGCTGACGGCCCGCGTCATCGGCGTCTACGACGTGCCCGCCGTCTGGACCCGCTCCGACGACCCGGCCCAGGCCGAACGGCTGGTGGCCGCGGCGGAACGCACCCTGCGCCTGCTGCCGGCGGGGGCCCACGAGGCGGCGCGGGCACGGCTGCTGGCCACCGTGGCGGTGGAGTCCCGCGGCACCCTCCCCACCGGGACACGCGCCCTCCAGGCGGCCCACCAGGCCGTGGCGGGCGCACGGCGGCTCGACGACGGCAACCTGCTCGTCTTCGCCCTCAACGGCCTGTTCATGCAGAGCTTCGAACGGGCCGGACTCGCCGCCCGGCGGGACGGGATCGGCGCGGAGATCACCGAAATGGCCGCACGGCACGGCCTGTTCACCTACGAGGTCCTCGGCCGGCTGATCCGGCTGCAAGCCCGTTGCGCCGCCGCCGACTTCACGGCCGCCGACCGGCACGCGGCCGCAGCCGACGCACTCGCCGAGCGCCACCGGCTCCCTCTCGTCACCGTCTTCACCACGTGGTACCGCGCCCTGCGCACCGCGGTGACGGAGCCCGTGCACCGCGGCGAGTCCGCGTACCGGGAGGCCGCCAGGTCCCTCGAGGGCGCGGGCATGCCGGGTCTGGAGCGCGGACTGCTGCCCCTCGCCCTGTTGTGCCTGCGGCTGCACCATGGCCTCCCCCTCACCGCCGACCCGCACACCGACTGGGGCCCCTACGAGCCGTGGGTGCGCCCCCTGTTGCTGCTCGCCGAAGGGCGCGACCAGGACGCCGCAGGCCTGTTGGCCGAGGTCCCTTCCCCGCCCGGTGACCTGCTGTACGAGGCGCTGTGGTGCCTGCTCGCCCGTGCCGCGATCCAGGTCGGCGACCGTGCGCTGATGCGGCGCGCCCTGAGTGCGCTCGAACCGGCCCGGGGTGAACTCGCGGGCGCGGCGAGCGGATTGCTGACCGCGGGCCCCGTGGCGGACCACCTGGACGCACTCACCGCCGCTTTCACAGTGCACGCATCTTGACCTTGGTCGAACCGCAGGCTTAGCGTTCGGGCGTTCACCGCGATTGAAACGATTCAATAGCACTTTGGGGCACCCACATGCATGAAGCCATCCCGCAGCGCGGCGGAATCTCCCGGCGCGCGGTCCTGGCCGCCGGACTGACCGCAGGCGCCGTCGCGGCGCTCGGAGGGGCGATGCCGGCCGCGGCGTCGGGAACGACCGCCGACTGGTTCGCGGCCCCCGCGCCCTCCGTACGGCCGCGATTTCGCTGGTGGTGGCCGGACGGTCTCGTCGACCCGGACGAGATCGCGCGGGAGATCGACCAGATCGCGGACGCGGGCTTCGGCGGTGTGGAGATCGCCGCCGTCCACCACAGCATCAAGGACAAGTCGGTCCTGGACACCGCGCACCACGGCTGGGGGAGCAGACCCTGGCGGGAAGGGGTCGAGGCCGCGCTGCGCCGCGCGGCGAGACGGGGGCTCACCGTCGACCTCACCCTCGGCCCCAGCTGGCCCGTCGCCGTGCCCGGCCTCACGCCCGACGACAAGGCCGCCGCCAAGGAGCTCGCCCACGGCCGGGCCGCGGTGCCCGGCGGAAGCACCTATCAGGGCCCCGTCCCGCCGCCGGTCCACGCCCCGGCCGCGGGCGTGGCCCGCCGGCAGCTCCTCGCCGTGCAGGCCGCCCGGGTCGACCCGGCCAACTCCACCCGCAAGGAGACCGGCCTCGACCTCGCGAGCGTCCGGGACCTCACCGCGACCGTCACCGACTCCACGCTGACCTGGACGGCGCCCGAGGGCGGCGACTGGGTGCTCATCTCCTCCTGGGTGCGCGGGTCAGGCCAGCAGCCCGAGTCGGGCCCCCACTCCGCCCCGGCCGCCTACGCCGTCGACCACTTCAGCCCCGCCGGCACCGCAGCGGTCACCTCCTACTGGCAGGACCACATCCTGACCCCGTCCCTGCGGCGTCTGCTGAAGGCCGCGGGCGGCTCCTTCTTCGAGGACTCCGTCGAGCTGGAGACCGACGGCCTGACCTGGACGTCCCTGCTGCCCGAGGCCTTCGAGAAGCACACCGGCCGGCCCCTGCTCCCGTACCTGCCCGCCCTCGTCCTGGACAACGGCAACCAGGTCTTCGCCTTCGAGGCCCAGCTGACCCGGCAGATCCGCCACGACTTCTGGGAGACCGTCTCCGGCCTGTTCAACCGCAACCACCTGACGGCCCTGCGGGACTGGGCGCACACCCTCGGCATGACCCTGCGCTCGCAGCCCTACGGCCTGCAGACGGACGCCATCGCCTCGGCCGCGATCCTCGACGTCCCCGAGGGCGAGTCGCTCGGCTTCAAGAACCTCGACGACTACCGCTGCCTGGCCGGCGGCCGGGACATGGCCGGGCGGACCGTCCTGTCCTGCGAGGCGGGCGCCTACAACGGCTCCGCATACAGCACGACCTGGGACCGCTTCCTGCGCACCATGGGCGGCGCCTACGCGGCAGGCGTCAACCAGACCGTCGTGCACGGCTTCTCCTACGCCACCGCCCCCGGGGTCGCCTGGCCCGGGTTCGCGGCCTTCAGCCCGTACAACGGCACCGCCGGTTACGGCGAGTCGTGGGGCCCGCGCCAGCCCACCTGGCGGCACGCCGAGGACATCTCCGGCTACCTGGGCCGGGTCCACCAGGTGCTCCAGAGCGGTACCGCGCGAGCGGACGTCGCCGTGTTCCGGCAGACCGGCTACACCGCCACCGGCATCGGCGCCTCCTGGTTCACGGCGACCGGCGTCCCGCTCGGCTGGAGCCACCAGTTCCTCAGCGGCCCCCTCCTCGACCTGCCCTCCGCCACCGTCTTTGGCGGCCGGCTCGCCCCCGACGGCCCCGCCTACAAGGCGCTGTTCGTCGAGGGCGACTTCTTCTACGGCTCCACCCCGACCCTCGCCGTCGAGGACGCCCGCAAGATCCTAGCCCTGGCCGAGGCGGGACTCCCCGTGGTCCTGTTCGGCGCCTTCGACCAGGCGCTGACCCCGGGCGTCCCCGACCAGGGGGAGACGGACCGGCTGCGCGACCTGCTCGCCCGGCTGCTCGCCCTTCCCCATGTCGTCCGGGTCACCGACAAGACCGCGATCGGCGACGCCCTCGCCGGGCTGGGCGTGCGCGCCGACGTACGGCACGCGACCGCGTCCACGCTCCTCAACGCCCACCGGGTCACCGCCGACGCGGACTTCTACTACCTCTGCAACGGCAAGCACGCCGAGACGGTCAAGCCGCCCGTGGCCGCGATCGACCACGACGTCACCCTGCGCCGCACCCGCGGCGGCCGGACGGTGCCGTATCTGCTCGATCCCTGGACGGGCGAGGCGACCCGGCTCGCGCGCTACACCGAGGACGGGGACGACCTCACCCTGCGGGTCACCCTCCAGCCCGGCCAGACGATGATCGTCGCCCTGGGACGGCCGGGCCTGTTCGGCGACCGGTACGGCAGCAGCCCTCACGCCGAGACGACCGACGCCGACGCGGTGCTGTTCACCGAGCGCGGCCTGACCGTACGCGCCCGCACGTCCGGTACCTGGACCACCCGCCTGTCCCAGGGCCGAACCGTCACCACCAGGACGCCCGCCGTGCCCGCGCCGATCACGCCGGGCCGCTGGGAGCTGGAGGTCGAGGACTGGTACCCGGGCCCGGACACCGGCCGGACCGAACGCGTCCGGCGCAGCCTCACGCTCGACACGCTCAAGCCCTGGTCGCAGATCCCCGAGCTGGCCGACTCGGCGGGCGTCGGGCGCTACCGCACCACGGTCACCCTGCCGGCCGACTGGACCTCGTCCCACGGCGCCGAGCTGGAGCTGGGGCAGGTCAGCGACACGTTCCGGGTGAGCGTCAACGGCCGACGGCTGCCCGCGGCCGACCGACTTCACCCCGTCGTCGACCTCGGCCCCTGCCTGCGGCGCGGTGACAACACCATCGAGGTCGAGGTGGCGACCCCGCTCATCAACCGGCTCAGGGTCGAGCAGCCCACCGTGTTCGGCGGAGTCGCCCGTCAGGACCACGGCCTGGTGGGGCCGGTGCGACTGGTGCCGTACGCGCAGGCGGCCGTGGGCTGACCGGCACTGCCTGAGAGTGCGGTCGTCGACCCGTCCCGTGCCGGCCGGGACGGGTCAGGCGTGTTCCCCGTGAAGAGCGCAGTACAGGAACAGATGCGGTTCGGCGGCGGCCTCGGGGTGGTCCGGGGTGAACTCCACGAGCCGCTCCGACTCCACCGTCAGACCCGCGACGCGCACCACGGCCACGACGTCTCCGGCGGCGAAGCTGGTCGCCCGGACGGGCTGGCCCATGAACTCGATCGGCAGATCCTCCACGTCGGCCGGCACGGTGGCGAGGACCAGCAGACCGCCCGGCCGCAGGGCCCGGGCCAGCCGCCCCAGGACCTCCGACTGCTCGGCGCGGGTCATCTGGAGCAGCGAGAAGTAGACGCAGACCGCGTCGAACGAGCCCTGCTCCAGCGGCAGTTCTCGGATGTCGCCGTGGCGGAACGTGGCCTCGGGCACCTGCCGGCCGGCGAGGTCGACCATGACGGGGGAGACGTCCACCCCGAGCACCTCGTGGCCCGCGGCGGCCAGTGTCGACGCGGTGGGCCGGCCGGTGCCGCTGCCCACGTCCAGGACCCGGCTCCCGGGAGCCAGCCGCCCGAGCAGCCACTCCAGCGAGGCCAGATGAGCCTCGGAACGGGCGAACGCCTTCTCGTACTCCAGGCCCAGCGCGTCGAAGACCACTGCTGCCTGCCCTCGGTCGGCCACGGCTTCGCTCCCCCCTCGCGATGTCCCGGCATCGTAGCCCGGCGGGCCCGAGTCCGGCCCGGCTTGCGGACGAAAGCAGGGGCAGGGCAGGGTTCGACCGTGGCCACCCTGCTGATCGTGCATCACACTCCCTCGCCCAACTGCCAGGCGATGTTCGAAGCCGTCGTCTCCGGGGCCACGGCACCGGAGATCGAGGACGTCCGTGTCGTACGGCGCGCGGCCCTGTCCGCCACCGCCTCGGACGTGCTGGAGGCGGACGGCTGCCTGCTCGGCACGCCGGCCAACCTCGGCTACATGTCCGGCGCCCTCAAGCACTTCTTCGACCAGGTCTACTATCCGTGCCTCGACGAGACGCGCGGTCGCCCGTTCGGCGTCTACGTCCACGGCGGCAACGACGTCACCGGCGCCCTGCGCGGCATCGAGTCGATCACCACGGGTCTCGGCTGGCGGCGTGCGGCCGAACCGGTGACCGTCACCGGCGAGCCGGGCAAGGCCGACATCGAGGCGTGCTGGGAGCTGGGCGCCACGGTCGCGGCCGGGCTGATGTCCTAGAGAGCCGTCCCCGGGGCGCCGCCCGGAGTGACGAGACCGCTCTCGTAGGCGAGGACGACGGCTTGCACACGGTCGCGCAGGTCCAGCTTCGACAGGATCCGCCCGATGTGCGTCTTCACCGTCGTCGGACTGAGGAACAAACGCTCCGCGAGCTCGGCGTTGCTGAGCCCCGTCGCCAGCAGCCGCAGCACCTCCAGCTCACGGGGGGTCAGCCCGGACAGGTCCCGGTGCGGTCCGGCCGAGGGCACCGCCTCCTCCCGCTGGGCGAAGCGCTCGATCAGGCGGCGGGTGATGGTGGGCGCCAGCAGGGCGTCCCCGGACCGCACCAGCCGTACGGAGGCCACCAGGTGCTCGGGTGTCACGTCCTTGAGGAGGAAGCCGCTGGCCCCGGCGGTCAGCGCCGCGTAGACGTAGTGATCGAGGTCGTACGTGGTCAGGATGATCACGCAGACCCTGCCGGCGGTGTCCTCGGCGAGGATGCGCCGGGTGGCCTCGATGCCGTCCATGCCCGGCATGCGGATGTCCATGAGGACGACGTCGGGGCGCGTGCGCCGTACCGCGGCGACCGCCTCCGCGCCGTCCGCCGCCTCCGCGGTCACCTCGATGCCGTCCGCGGTGAGGATCATCCCGAACCCGGTCCGTACGAGGGCCTGGTCGTCGGCGATGACGGCCCGCAGCCGGTCGCCGCCCATGTCGTTCACACCGTGCGCCACGGCACCTCCGCTCTGATGCGGAAGCCGCCGGCCAGGGTCGGACCCGCCGTCAGCTCGCCGCCGTAGACCGCGAGACGCTCGCGCAGTCCGATCAGCCCGCGTCCGTTCCCGTCCGCGGGGACCCCGTCGCGGACTCCGCCGGTGTCCACGACCTCTATCTCCAGCCGGTCGCCGGACCAGCCGACGGTGACGACGGCCTCGGCGCCCGGCGCGTGCTTGAGGGTGTTGGTCAGCGCCTCCTGGACCACCCGGTACGCCGTGAGGTCCACGCCGGGCGGCAGCGGTTCCGGGGGCAGGGAGACCGCGACCCCGACCGGCGTCCCGGCGGCCCGCACCCGGTCCACGAGGGCGTCCAACTGCCCGAGGCCCGGCTGCGGTTCGAGGCCGTCGGCGGGGGAGTCGGGGCGGCCGGTGTCCGGCGCCGCCAACAGGCCCATCACATGCCGGAGTTCGGCCATCGCGGCCCGGCCCCCGGCCTCGACCGCGAGCAGCGCCTGCTTGGACCGCTCGGGGGCCACGTCCATGACCTTGCGGGCGGCACCCGCCTGGATGACCATCACGCTCACATTGTGGGTCACGACGTCGTGCAACTCGGCGGCGATCCGTGCCCGTTCCTCCTCCACGGCCCTGCGGGTCGCCTCCTCGTGGGCTCGTTCCAGCGCCGCGAACCGGTCCCGGCTGGCCGCGAGGCGCCGCTGCCCGAACCGGACGACGCTGGCCAGCACCCCCGCCACCAGCAGCACCACCCCGGGACTCGACCAGCCGGGCAGCACCGGCTGCGTCGACCGGAAGGCCACCCCGGCAAGGACGGCGGCGACGACCAGCCCGGCCATCGCGCCCGCCCGGTGCCGGCTGTGCATCACCGCGCTGTACGTACCGATCACGCAGGTCAGGACGTTGATCCAGGAGGCGTCGTCGCCGATGGCCAGCCCCGCGCAGAGCACCACCGCGAACACGGTCAGCGGATACCGCCGACGTGCGGCCAGCGGCAGCGCCGACAGCACCACCAGGACCCAAGGAGGTGCGGCGGCCGGGTCCTCGATCCGCGCGCCCGGGATCTCGGGAGGCATGGGCGGCACCGGCACGCCGTTCTCGAACCTCGACACCCGCACCGGCCCGTCGCCGGGATAGCGCGACGCCACCACCAGCGCGACCACCGTCAGCAGCACGGCCAGTGACACGTCGAACCACACCGACCGCCGTGACAGCGCGGCACCCTTCGCCTCCGGCCGCAGCGCGAAACGCACCTGCCGACGCCATCCCCGCAGGTACTCCGTCTCCATGCGCCCATTGTCGCGGGCCCGGCGTCGGCGGCGCGTCCCTCCCTGCGGTCAACGCCCCCTCCGGCGGGCGTACTTCGCAGGGATGACCCCGTCCGCGGGTCCTCCGCACGGAGGGCGGTATGTCGGTGCCCCGGCCGACGCGCCCGGCACCCGTCCTTCCCTACCTTCACCAGGCCGGCAAGGACACGACCCGACGACGGACAGGACGGGCACCTCCCATGACCGCAGTGATCGAACTGAAGGGCGTGGCCAAGCGCTACGACGACGCCGGCGCACCCGCGCTCGGACCGCTCGACCTCTCCGTCGCCCAGGGCGAGGCCCTCGCCGTGACCGGTCCTTCCGGCAGCGGCAAGTCCACGCTGCTCAACCTCGTCGCCGGCCTCGACAAGCCGACCGAGGGCACCGTGACCGTCGCGGATCGGCAGGTCGACCGGCTCGGAGAGCACGCCCTGGCCCGGTTCCGCCGGGAACGGATCGGCATGGTCTTCCAGTTCTTCAACCTCCTCGACGACCTCACCGTGCTGGACAACATCCGGCTTCCCGCCCAGCTCACCGGGACCTCCCGGCGAAGGACCGAGGCGCGGGCGCACGAGCTCATGACGGTCCTCGGCATCGAGAAACACGCCCGCGCCTACCCCGGCAGACTCTCCGGCGGCGAACGCCAACGCGTCGCCGTGGCAAGGGCGTTGGTGAACCGCCCCGCCCTGCTGCTCGCCGACGAACCGACCGGCGCCCTCGACAGCGCCTCCGGGCAGGACGTCCGGGAACTCCTCGTCGACCTGCACCGCGGCGGCCAGACCATCGTGCTCGTCACCCACGACCTCGCCCTGGCCGAGGCCTGCGCGAGCCGCACCATCCACCTGGTCGACGGCCATGTCGCCCTCGATTCCCGCGCCGGGGCCGTGCGATGACCGGCCCGCTCGTCCGCGTCGTACGCTCCGGGGTGGGCCGGCGCCGGGTGCAGACCGTCGTCATCGCCATCGCCACGATGATGGCCGTGGCGGCGGCCGTGGTCGCCGGTTCCCTCATGGTCGTCTCGGACGCGCCCTTCGACCGCGCCTTCGCCGAGCAGCACGGCGCCCACCTCATCGCCGAGTTCGACCCGGCCAAGGCCGGTGCCGCACAGCTCGGGGCCACCGGGAAACTGGCCGGAGTCACGGCGAGCGCAGGACCGTACCCCACCACGATCCTGCGGGTCACCGACTCCGCCGGCCGTCAGCCCCCGGCCATGACCCTGGTCGGCCGCACCGGCCCGCGCGCCGCCGTGGACGACCTGGACCTCACGGCCGGCCGGTGGGCGCGGAAACCGGGCGAGGTCGTACTGAGCTCCGCCTACCAGGGGCCCGCCTTCGGGGTGGGCGACACCCTGACGGCGTCCGGCACCACGCTCACCGTCGTCGGTTTCGCCACGTCGGCCAGCAGGACCGCCGACGTGTGGGCGACTCCCGCACAGGTCAGGGCACTCGCCGCGAAGGACACCCCGGTCAGCAGCCAGATGCTGTACCGCTTCGACGCGGCGGGCTCGAAGGGCGACATCGCCGCGGACCGCAAGAAGCTCCTCGCCGCCGTGCCCGCCGGAGCGCTCCTCGGCACCCAGTCGTACCTCGACACCAAACGCGCCGCCGACCAGGGCGCCGCCCCCACCATCCCGTTCCTGGTCGCCTTCGGGGTCCTCGGCATCGTCATGTCGGTGATCATCGTCGGCAGCGTCATCAGCGGCGCGGTCGGCACCGGCCTGCGCAGGATCGGCATCCTCAAGGCCATCGGCTTCACCCCGCGCGAGGTGGTCCGCGCCTATGTGGCCCAGGCGCTCGTCCCGGCGAGCGTGGGCATCGCGCTCGGAGTCGTCCTCGGCAACCTGCTGGCCGTACCCCTCCTCGACGACACCGAGCAGGCGTACGGCACCGCCGGCCTGTCCGTCGCCTGGTGGGTGGACGTCGTGGTCCCCGCCGGCGCGTTGCTGGTCGTGGGGATCGCGGCCTTCGTCCCCGCGCTGCGCGCCGGGCGGCTGCGCACGGTCGAGGCCATCGCGGTCGGCAGGGCCCCCCGCACCGGACGCGGTCAGTGGGCGCACCGCGCGGCGGGCCGGCTGCCGCTGCCCCGAGCGGTGACCTACGGCCTCGCCAGCCCCTTCGCGCACCCGGTCCGTACCCTCGCGATGCTGCTCGCCGTGGCCTTCGGCACGATCGCGGCGACCTTCGCCGTCGGGCTCACCTCCTCACTGAACGAGGTCAGCGCCGTACAGGACCCCGAGAGCCGTTCAGCGGTCACCGTCTTCACCGGCGGGCCGTCCGTCGCGGGCGGTGAGCACATCCCGGCGCCGGGCACCCCGGTGCCCGAGCCGGCCGACCCGGCGAAGGTGAGCGCCGCGATCGAGGCGCAGGCGGGGACCGCCTCGTACTACGGGGTGGGCCAGCAGGACGCCACCGTGGCCGGGGTCTCCGGAACCGTCCGGGCGACCCTCTTCCAGGGCGACTCCACGCGCGGCGGTTACGCCATGATCTCCGGGCACTGGCTCACCGGCGCCGGCCAGGTCGTGGTGCCCGGCCGGTTCCTGGACAGCACCGGCACCGAGATCGGCGACACCGTACGCGTGAGCGTCGGGAAGGAGACGGCGACCCTGCGGATCGTCGGGGAGGCCTTCGGCACCTCGGACGACGAGCTGGAGATCCAGGCGAACCTCGCGGACTTCCCCGCGACCGCGCCCCAGCAGTTCATGGTCGACGTGAAACCGGGCGTCACCCCGGCCGCGTACGCCGAGAAGCTCGCCGCGCAGGTCGAGCCCCTCGGCGCCGACGCCCGCGCCAACTCCCCTTCCCAGCAGGACAACTTCGTGTTCATCCTCAACACGATGGCCGTGCTCCTCACCCTGATGCTGGTCAGTGTCGCGGGCCTGGGCGTCCTCAACTCGGTCGTCCTGGACACCCGGGAGCGCGTCCACGACCTGGGCGTGTGCAAGGCGCTCGGCATGTCGCCCCGGCAGACCGTGAGCCTCGTCCTCGCCTCGGTGGCCGGCATCGGCGTGCTGGGCGGTGTCGTCGGCGTCCCCGCCGGCTACGCGCTGCACGGGTTCGTGCTCCCGGTGATGGGACATGCGGCGGGCACCGAACTGCCCAGGTCCGTCCTGGACGTGTACGCGACGCCCCAGCTGGTCCTGCTGGGCCTGGCCGGTCTCGCCATCGCCCTGCTGGGGGCGCTGCTCCCGGCGGCCTGGGCGGCCGGGGCCCGTACGGCGACGGCCCTGCGCACCGAGTAGCCGTCACCCCTCGCCACGCAGGGTCAGCACCAGGTCGCGGGGCAGACCATGGGTGTCGTGGAGGTAGTCGTAGTCCTCCTCGCTCAGCGGCCCCCGGTACCGCGGCCCGGACAGCAGCCGCCTGCCGCGCTCCAGCAGATCATCGAAGCGGCGTTCCTCCTCCAGCAGCACGTCCCGCACGAGATCCGTACCGCGGTCGGTGCGGAAGTGGTCCAGCGTGTGCTGGAGGAGCCCCACCGGCAGGTCGGCGAGGGTGCGGGAGGGGTCGTCGCGCCGCAGGGCGGTGAGCAGGCGGCGCACGACACGGCGCAGGACGTAACCCCGGCCGGTGTTCGACGGCCGCACCCCGTCGCCGGCCACGACGACGGCGGAGCGCAGATGGTCGCAGACCAACCGCAGTGACGGTCCGTCGAGCGGCCACAGGGGCGGCAGCAGCCGCATCCAGGGTTCGAACAGATCGGTCTCGTAGACCGAGTCACGGCCCTGCAGGACGGTGACCAGGCGCTCCAGCCCCATCCCGGTGTCGACGCCGAGGCGCTCCAGGGGCTGGAGCGAGCCGTCGTCGAGGCGTCGGTAGCGCATGCCGACGTGGTTCCAGATCTCCACCCAGCGCGGATCGGTGGTGGGGGTTCCGCGGGGCGGGGTGCCGCCGGTCCACACGAAGATCTCCGAGTCGGGGCCACAGGGCCCGACCGGGCCGTTGGACCACCAGTTGTCCTCCCGGGTGAGCTCCACGGGGACGCCCAGCTCCTCCCAGGTGCGCTGGGATTCCAGGTCGGGGCCCACCTGCTCGTCACCGCCGAAGACCGTGACGTGGAGCCTCTCGCGGGGGATCCCGAAACCGTCACGCAGCAGCTCGTACCCCCAGCGCAGGCTCTGCGAGTGGCCGTAGTCGCCGAGCGACCACGAGCCGAGCATCTCGAACACCGTCAGGTGCGTGGAGTCACCGACCTCGTCGAGATCGGTCGTGCGCAGGCAGCGCTGCACGTTGACGAGACGGCGGCCCCGCGGATGCGGGCGGCCTTCGAGGTGGGGGGTGAGCGGATGCATGCCCGAGGTGGTGAACAGCACCGGGTCCCCGGGCGGTGGCAGCAGCGTGCTGCCCGTGATCAGGTGGTGTCCGCGCTCGCGGTAGAAGTCGGTGAAGACGCGCAGGGTGCGGTCGGTGTCCATGGTGTGGTCCTTCGGGTCTCAGGACCGGAAACGACCATGGAACGGCGGGCCCCGAAGCCCCGCACCGGCGGTCCGTTTCCGGCCGCCGGGGGAGAGGGGTGAGGTCAGGCGTCGGCAGCCGGTGAGCTGGTCGCTCGCGCGGCTGCGGTGCTGGTACGCCTGAGGTGCTTCATGTGATCAACGGTACGCACCGGCCCGTCGGCGCGTCACTCGGTTTTCCCGGAGAGGGCCCCGCCACGGCCCTTGCACCGCTGTTCCGGCCGCACCAGTGGTCGGCCACCGTGCACCGCGCGTGCCTCGACCAGCGCGGCGCGCAGGGCCCGGCGGATCTCCGCGGGCAGGCCGCCTGCCTCGGGCCAGCGCACCACGTGTCGCGCTACGTCCCGCAGCTTGGTGTTGGTGTGCTGGGACACGGTCTTGAGGACCTCCCACCCCTGCTCGGGACGGAGACCGCTGAGGGCGATGACGACACCGATCGCCTGGTCGACGACGGCGTGCGAGACAAGGGCCTGCCGGAGCTGGGCGACTTCCTCCTGAAGTTTCTCGACCTGCTCAGCCGGCTCTTCGTGTTGCGTCATCCACCGTCCTGTCGCCCTCTCCCCCTGTTGCCCGGCGACTCCTACGGACGCCGTCCGTCCAGCCTGCACGCCCTGGCTCGCCGACGACGAGCCGACGGACGCACGCCGTGTGACCTGGCAGGACAGAAAACGAAACGCCACCCGCAGCATCGGGACATTCGCGGGTATGTGCGAGTGAGGAGCAGAGCATGGGAGGCCCTGGCGCGATGGAGACGCTGACGTTCGACAGCGAGGATCTGGACCGGACCGAGGAGTTCCTCAGCCGTGCCTACGCGAAGATGCGCATCGGCAACGGCAGCGCGGACAGCAGCCGGGCACGGATCCACCGCAGCGCCATCGACTCGGTCAGTGTCGACGAGCTCGACCTGGACTTCGACATGAGCTACGCGGTCACCCCGCTGGGCCGGATCTGCCTGTGCGTGGTCCACGAGGGCACCATCGAGGACCACGTCTACCAAGGCGTCTCGGACTCCTTCGGCCCCGGCGACGTGGTGTCCTTCGCCCCGCCCGAGCTATCCTACGCGGGCCGGATCCACGCGGCCCGCTACAACATCACCATGCTGGACCCCGACCTGCTCACCCAGGTCGCGGCGACCGCGGACGGCCCGCGCCCCGAACCGGTCCGGCTCACCGGGCACCGGCCGCTCAGCCCCGCTGCGGGCGACCGGCTGCGGGCGACCATCCGCTATGTGCAGGACCACGTCCTGGTGGACGCCGCCGTCGCCGACCAGCCGCTGGTCGCCTCCACCGCCGCCCAGCACCTGGCCGCGGCCGTCCTGGCCACCTTCCCCAACACCGCCGTCACCGACCCCACCGGCACCGACCGCCAGGACGCCCACCCCGCCGCCCTGCGCCGCGCCCTCGCCCACATCGACGACCACGCCGACCGGCCCCTCACCGTCGCCCAGATCGCGGAGGCGGCCCACATCAGCGTCCGCGCGCTCCAGTACGCCTTCCGCCGGCACCTGGACACCACCCCGCTCGCGTACCTCCGCCAGGTCCGCCTCGCCCACGCCCACGCCGAGCTGGCGGCAGCCGACCCCGAGAGCGGGGCCACGGTCACCGACATCGCCGCCCGCTGGGGCTTCTACCACCCGGGCCGCTTCGCCACCCTGTACCGCCACACCTACGACCGCTCACCACGCCGTACGCTGCGCGAGGGCTGAGACCTCTCTGCGGCTGGTGACAAAGCGTCCACCGGGCCCTGCGTTCTTGTGAGCAACTGCCGGGGGCACGGCCCGCACCGCCCTACGGTCCCCGCATGAACACGAGTCGCAGCACAGGAAGCAGGTGGCGCACCGGGGCGCTGGCGGTATTGCTGACCGCCGGGGCGCTCACCGTGTCGTCGCCGACCGCCCAGGCAGAGAGCGCGAGAACCGAGACGGCCGTGGGCACGAGCGGCGGCGTCACCGAGACCCTGGTGCGGGTCAGGGCCCCGCTGCCCGCGTCCTTCGGTGCCCGGCCCGCGGCGTGCGACTGGCTGTCGTACCTGCGCTACCGGTCCGCCGACGGCCCCGCGGCGGCGGCCGACGCCGACCGGGTCCTGATCGCCCAGCCGGGCATCCTGGAGGGCGCCGGAGCCTTCGACAGCGTCGCCCGCAACACCGTGGCCCGCGCCGCCCGGCAGGGGCGGCACATCGAGTTCTGGGCCCTGGACCGGCGCTCCAACTGCCTGGAGGACCGCACCGGCATCGCCTCCGGCGACCAGCACACCGCGGTCGACTACTACTACCGCGGCAAACAGGTCCAGGGCCGCACCTTCGCCGGCTTCGTCGGCAACGACAAGCTCGGATGGATGGCGAAGCTGGGCATCGAGCAGACCGTCCGCGACGAGTACGACCTGCTCACCGCCGAACTGCCCGACCCGGGCGTGCGCAGGACCAAGGTGCTGTGCGGCGGCCACTCCCTCGGCGGAGTCGTCACCGGCTACTTCGCCACCGCCGACTTCGACGGCGACCGGGCCACCACCGCCGACGCCGGCCAGAACCAGTGCGCCGGCTGGTTCGCCCTGGACACCACCGTCTCCACCTCCCTCGGCGACCTGAGCGGCAGCATCCCCGACGACACCGACCTGCCCGACGTGGGCCTCGGTTACGGCGTCGTGCAGGCCGGACTCGACAGCGGTGTGCTCCCGCGCTCGCTGTCCGCACCCGTCCTGCTCAACCCCGAGACCATGACCCTGCTCGCCATCGCGGGCGTGGGCGCCCTGCAGGACCCGGGCGGCGAGGCCGACCTGCCGGGCTATCTGCCCGCCAACGCCAACATCGAGGCCACCAACCGCTTCCTGTTCTCCAAGGACACCGCCACCTTCCTCACCGGCTCACCCGCGGTGAAGGACTTCCGGCTCACCAACCAGGCGGTGCTCGGCGCCCTGATGGACGACCAGTCCGTACCGCTCGCCTTCCTCCAGAGCAGCGTGGGCTTCTTCGACGGCGGACCGGTCACCGACAAGAACTTCCCCGCGGCCAACGGGAGTTCGGCAC
This sequence comes from Streptomyces sp. SAI-135, assembly GCF_029893805.1. Taxonomy (NCBI): domain Bacteria; kingdom Bacillati; phylum Actinomycetota; class Actinomycetes; order Kitasatosporales; family Streptomycetaceae; genus Streptomyces; species Streptomyces sp. SAI-135. The sequence goes on along the minus strand of NZ_JARXYP010000002.1, from coordinate 859,495 downwards.
AGCCGGGCCTCTTCGGCACCGAGTACAAGGCAATTCCGGCCGTGCCCCACGGGCCCCTCTACACATGGCGCACCTTCGACCGGGTCGGCGATCCGGACGACCCCGGTCACCGGTCGTCCGACGGAACGCCCTTCACCGCCGCGGGCAAGGAGGTCACCGACATCCAGGAGCTGGCGCGCAGCATGGCCGCGCAACCGCTGGACTTCACCGAGCAGTATTTCCCGACCAAACTCGTCACCGACCTCGAACTGTCCACCTCCCCGCAGGTGAAGAAGCTCGTCGTGCACCCGGACGGCCTCACCGCCAACCCGACGCTCACCGTCCTCGCGGGCGACGGACTGCTCGCCGGCCGGGTCCCCGCCGATCTGCACCCCGTGGTCGCGGACGGCTACCAGCACCTCGACGTGCTGACGGCGGCGCCGGTGCAGAACAACGGCCGGCCCGAACCGGTGTCCACCGCGCTGACGGAGTTCGCCCGATCACCCCGATGACCTCCGCAAGGGGGAAGGGCCCGGGAGGAGTTGTCCCCCCCCCCGGGCCCTTCCGTGTGCGGTCGACCCGCTCAGACCTTGCCCGCGGCGAAGGCCGCCGCCGCGTCGGCGTTCGCCGTGTAGCCGAGGTGCGCCAGCGTGTCGTTGCCGCCCGCCTCGCAGACGGGGTCGCCCTTGGCGCAGAAGTCGATGGTGCGGCTCTGGTACGTGCCGGTGACGCTCTTGCCGATCGCCCGGATCGGATTGCCGAACAGCAGCACGGCGGCCACCCGTGACTCCAGTGCGGCGGGAAGGGAGGCCACGATGGGGCTGCCGACCACCGCACCCGCACTGCTGATGCCGATGGAGTTGTCGACGACATTCGCGCCCTGCGAATAGCCGACGAGGATGAAGCGCTGGTTCGGACAGGCGGACGCCTGGCTGTTCACGTGGTTCACCAGGTCCGCGTTGCCCTGCGCGGCCGACGTGAGGGAAAGGTCCGCGGGGTAGTTCACCTTGTAGCTGCTCAGACTCCGGCCCGTGATTTTCCGCTGGAGGGCGGAGTACACCGGGTCGCCGACGATCAGGCCGAGGGTGCCCGGCTCGAACGTGCCGCGAGCTGCGACGACGTCAATGTCCGAGCAGGCCGCGGCGGCCGCCTCCGGTGCCGTGAGGGTGGCCGCGCAGGCGCCGCCGACCAGCGAGAGCGCGGCGAGGCACAAGCGAATACGCATGGGGGGATCCTTTGAGGGTGGGGCGTGTGAAACGCCTGCGGAAAGGATGTCCCGAAGGTATTCGCTGAACCAACCACGGTGTTATGGACGGGAATTCAGGAATTCCTCGTTCTTTTGTGCGGTGGTGAGTGCCAGAATGAGATCAAGGCGCGAAGGGGGATCGTGCAGGGCGTCGCCGAAGACCTTTTCCAACTGGCGCAGCCGGTAACGCACGGTCTGCGGATGGACATGGAGACGGGCGGCGACATCGGGCACGTTGCTGCCGCTGAGCAGCCACGCCAGCAGCGTCTCGGCGAGCCGCTCCCGCTGCCCCTCCGAGACCCTGTCGAGCGGTGCGAGGGCCCGCGCCCTCAGCTGGTCGAGCATCGGTTCGTCGCTGTGCAGCAGCAGCGTCGACAGGTGGTCCGCGCAGCGCACCACCCCCTGCCGGGGGAGGAGGCCACGCCCCATCAACCCGAGCGCCCGGGTGGCCCAGCGCAGCGACTGCGCGGCCTGTGCCAGCGGGACCGTGGGCCCGATCGCGGCCGGCCGCCCGCGCAGGGCGAGGCCGAACGCCCGCCCGCCGAAACGCCCGCAGCCGTCCGGGTCGGGGATCAGCATCCGCGGCGGCCGCGACTCCATGTCCACCAGGGCCCCCGCCGCGGCCAGCGGCCGGTCCTCGTCCCGCTGGTCGGGGGTGGCCGCGAGCGCCACGACCGCGACCTGCGCGGGCACCGTCCACCGGGCGCCGTGCGCCAGGTCCTGCACCGCCGCCGGGGCGGCCGGCCCCTCGCCGAGCAGCAGGTCCAGCAGGCGTCTGCGCCGCCGCTCCAGCTCGTCCGTGTTGCGCGCACGGGCCTCGGAGTACCCGGCCGCCGCGGCCTCCGCGACCTCGTGCACCGTGCGGAAGGCGAGCTCGCCCAGCGCCGTGACCACCGCGGAGTCCAGACCGAGCTGCTCCGCCGTGCGGCCCATCAGCCGCCAGGCGTGCAGTCCACCGACCCGCAGCGCGGACTGCAGCGCGTCCAGGCTGCGCCCCTCCAGGGCCTCGCCGCGGCCGAGTTCGTAGTACGTCGCCGCGATCGCGTCCCCGCGGCCGCGCGGGTCGGCGATGTGGTCGACGAACAGGGTCAGCGCCTGCACCACTCCGGCTCTGAGGTGTTCGCGGTAGGTGCCGTCGGCCGGGCGCGCGTACTCGGGCACCTGCCGGCGGACCTCCTCCTCGACCTCGTCGGCGACCTCCTCCAGCTGGGCGCGCAGCAGTTCGGCGAGGTCGGGCGGGACCGGGGCGCCGCCGAGGCTGTCCGGAGCGCCGTGCGGGACGGGGGTGGCCAAGGGAGACCCTCCTTTCACCCGGAAGCGGCTCACCCGCGGGGCGTTGCCCGTGGGGCGAGGGGTGAGTCCTGGGTTGGACGGGCGGCCCCTGCGTTGCGTTCCGTGCCCCGACGGTAGCGACTTCACTCCGGCACCCCCAGCCCCCGGGCGAGCAACGGCCACGACGCGGTGAACTCCCGCTTCCAGTAGTCCCAGCTGTGCCCGCCCCCTGCGTAGAAGTGCGTGGTGACCGGGATGCGCAGCAGCGCGAGCGTGTCGGTGAAGCTGTGCGCGGAGGGCCACAGGGCGCTCTCCAGGGCCTCGGGCAGCCAGTCGCCGGTGCCGCCCGCGAGTCCGCTGCCGCCGGAGACGTACAGGGCGGTGCCGCGCAGGCCCACCGCGCGGTTTCGCGGGTTGAAGTCGCGCCAGGTGAGCAGGTTCAGGAACGGGTTGCCCCACAGGGAGGCGGGCGCCAGGTTCTCGCGGGCCACGATGGCGTCCATGAGCGGGGGCACACCGGGCGCCGTGGTGTCGAGGATCCCGCTGTAGGAGGCCGCTGCGGTGAACGTCCCCGGGTGCCGTGCCGCGTGCGCCATGGCACCGTAGCCGCCGGTGGACACCCCCGCGACGACCCGTGCGCCGGAGGCACGGTAGTCGCGGGCGAGCAGCGCCGGGACCTCCTCGATCTGGAAGGTCTCGTAGTCGGGCCCGTCGCGCCAGGCGGTGGGGATGCCCGTCGGTCCCGCGTCGGGCATCGCCACGATCAGGTTCCGGCCCTCGGTGAAGGCCTCGATGTCCGTCTCCCGGGTCCAGGACGTGTAGTCGTCGTGGGCGCCGTGCAGCAGGTACAGCACCGGGTAGGTGCGGGTGGGTTCCGCGTCGAACCCCGACGGCAGGATCAGCCGCACCGGGGCGCTGCGGCCGAGCGCGGCGGAGGACACGGACACGTCCCTGGTGCGGGACCCCAGCGCGGCGGCGGTCCGGGCGCCGAACAGGACGGACAGACCTGCTCCGGCCGCGGCCCTGGTGACGGTACGTCGGGACACTCCGGTGGTGCGTCGGTGCATGGCGGCTCTCCTCGGGTCACGTGCGGCGGGTCCCTGCGGCGAGCTCACGCCCCAGGTGGGCGGCGATCTCGTCGACGTGCGGCGGGTCGAGCAGCGACAGATGGTGTCCCGCGACCGGTACGACGGTCAGGCGCGGGCACACCTCGTCCCAGCCCAGCGTCCGGTCGTCGCGCTCGTAGGCGGGGTCGCGCACGGTGTGCGGAGCGGGCTCGGTGGCCCGGTACAGGACCACCCGCCCGTCGTGGCGGCCCGGCTCGTGGGCCTCGCCGATCCTCAGGTCCAGGTACGAGGAGCGCTGGTGCTCCAGGGCGGCGGCCGGCACGTCCGCGGCCGCGCGCAGGATCTCCAGCACCGTGTCGATGCGCTCGCCGTCGTCGTCCATCGCGACGAGGTCCTCGTACGGCAGCTCCAGCGGGACCCCGTAGGCGTCCTGGACGTGACGGGCGAAGCCCTCGAAGTGGTCGCGGAGCCGCTCGGCAGGTGTGCGGCCGGGCCGGCGCAGGGGCCGCACAGAGTCGATGAGGACCACCAGCTGAACGTCCCGGCCCGCGGCGGTGAGGTGCCGCGCGGTCTCCTGGGCGACGAAGCCGCCGAAGGACCAACCGCCCAGCAGACAGGGCCCGTCGGGGTGCACGGCGGTGACGGCCTCGGCGTAGCGGCGGGCCTTCTCGGTCACCGTCGGCGCGTCTTCCAGGCGTTCGAGCCCGTACACGGGCCGGTCGTCGCTCAGGCGTTGGGCGAGGGCCCGGTAGACGTCGGTGGTTCCGCCGGCCGCGTGCACGAGGAAGAGCGGCGGCCGGGTGCCGGTGACGCGCAGCGGGCGTACCGCTCCCGGCCGGACGCGGTCGGCCAGCTGTTGGACCGTGGTGGCGCCGAGCAGCTCGCGAAGCGGCAGCTCGACGGCGAACTCGCGCTCCAGGGCGGTGCGGACGGCGGACCGCCATCAGCGAGTCGAGCCCGAGCCCGGCCAGCGCGGTGCCGGGGGTGACCCGGCCGGCGGGATGACCGGTGACGGCCGCGATGTGGTGGCACAGGCGGGCGGCGACAGAGGTGTCCTGCCCGGCGGGCGCCTCCTCGGCCGGCGCCTGCGGGGAGGCGGGCGTCCGGGCCGGTGAGGCTCCCCGTCCGTCCGTCCACCAGTGCCGCACATGCCTCCAGCGCGGCGCGGGCAGGTCGACGACCCGGCCCGCGGGCAGCGGCAGCCGTGCGCCCGCGCAGTACAGGGCGCCCACCTGGGTGAGGAAGTCGGCGCATCCGTCGGCGTCCCGCCGCAGCGTGCCGAGCGCGAGGGCCCCGGGCGCGTTCTCGGTGACGGCCCGGCCCAGGACCGGGTGCGGGGAGATCTCCACGAAAGCGGTGTGGCCGTCGGCGGCGGCCGCGGCGACGGCCCGGTCCAGCCGCACGGGCCGCCGCAGGTTCGCGGCCCAGTGGGCGGCGTCGAAGACGCAGTCACCGCGCGGGTCGTCCAGGACGGTGGAGTACACCGGCACCCGGGGCGCCCTGCCGCCGACGTCGGCCAATGCCTCGGTCAACTCGCCAAGCAGCGGCTCCACTTGGGGCGAATGACCTGCGCCGACGACCCGCATGGACCGTGCGGTGCGCCCCTGCCCCTCCAGCCGTTGCACCAGACGCGCCACCGCCGGCTCCTCGCCGGTGACGACCTTCTGCCCGGGCGAGGAGTGGACGGCGACCTGCACACCGGGGAAGTCCCGTTCCAGCGCGTCGAGTTCACCGTCGGTGAGGTCGACGACCGCCATCGCGCCGCCCCGCAGCCGGCCGAGCAGCGCTGCCCTGACGGAGACGATCCGGGCGCCCTCCGCGGCGTCCAGGGCGCCCGCGCAGACCGCCGCGGCCACCTCGCCCAGCGAGTGGCCGATGACGGCGGCGGGTTCGACGCCGTAGGAGCGCCACAGCTCGGCGAGCGCCACCTGGAATCCGAACAGGACGGGCTGGGCCACCTCCAGCCGGCCCAGTCCGCTCCCGGACGCGAGACGGTCGTACAGGGACAGTCCGCACTCCGCGTCGAGTTTCTCCACGGCGGCGGCGAAGGCGGGCTCCTCGGCCAGCAGCCTGCGTCCCATCCCGGGCCACTGGGTGCCGTAGCCGGAGAAGACCCACACGGGGCCGGGGCCCATGAGGTCGCGCTCACCGGTGACGACCCGTGCGTGTGGGCGCCCGTGTGCCAAGGCGTCCAGTCCGTCCGCGAGTTCGCCCGGATCCCGGGCGACCACGGCCGCGCGCACCCCTCCGCGGTCCGCCCGCCCGGCCAGCGTGCGAGCCACGTCGGCGGGGTGCGCGGACGCCGTCCGCAGCCAGTCGGCGAGCCGGGCCGCGGTGTCGCGCAGCCGCTCCCCGTCCATGTCGGACAGCTGATGGAGCCGCGCGCCGGGTTCGTCGGCCGGGCGCGCGGGCAGGACGCCGGGCCGCCATTCCTCCAGGACGGCATGCGCGTTGGTGCCGCCGAACCCGAACCCGGAGACGCCCGCGGTGGCCGTACCGGCGTAGCGCGGCCAGGGCTCGCCCTCGGTGACCAGGCGCAGCCGTTCGTCGTCCAGGGCGCTGCCCTCGGCGCAGTGCAGGGTCGGCGGGATGACGTCGTGGTGCAGGGCGAGCACGGTCTTCACCAGTCCGGCGATGCCCGCGGCGGACTCCAGGTGACCGAGGTTCGACTTCACGGAGCCGAGCAGCAGCGGCTGGTCGGGGTCGCGGTCCGCGCCGAGCACCGCGCCGAGGGCGCCCGCCTCGATGGGGTCGCCGAGAGGGGTACCGGTGCCGTGCGCCTCGACGTAGTCGACGTGGGCGGGGGTGAGTCCGGCCCGCGCGTACGCGGTGGCCAACAGGGCTTGCTGGGCGGCCGGGTTGGGGGCGAGGAGGCCGTTGGAGCGGCCGTCGGAGTTGACGGCCGTGGCGCGGATGACGGCGAGCACGCGGTCGCCGTCCCGTTCGGCGTCGGACAGCCGCTTCAGCAGCACGGCCGCACACCCCTCACCGCGTCCGATGCCGTCGGCGTCCGGCGAGAAGGGTTTGCACCGCCCGTCCGGGGCGAGGGCTCCCGCCCGCCGGAACGCCATGCTGACGGTGGGGGAGAGCAGCAGGTTGACGCCCGCGGCGATCGCCGTGTCGCTCTCGCCGGTGCGCAGGCTCACGCACGCGTGGTGCACGGCGACCAGCGAGGAGGAGCAGGCGGTGTCCACGGCCATGCTCGGCCCGCGGGTGTCCAGCACGTACGCCAGCCGTCCCGCGGTCACGCTCAGTGCTCCGCCCGCCGGGGCCCACGGGTCGACGGCGGCCGGGTCGGCGCCGGTGAGCGAGCCGTACTCGGGGGCGGAGACGCCGACGAAGACCCCGGTGGCGGTGCCCGCGAGGGAGGAGGCCGGGACGGCGGCGTGGGCGAGGGTCTCGTGGACGACCTCCAGGAGGATCCGCTGCTGCGGGTCCATGACGGCCGCCTCGCGCGGGGTGATCCGGAAGAAGTCCGCGTCGAACCCGGCGATGTCGTCGAGGTAGCCGCCGTACCGGGGCGCGTCCTCGGGCGGGAAGGCGGTGAAGTCGCGCCAGCGGTCCTCCGGGACCCGTCTGACCGCGTCGACGCCGTCGGTCAGCAGCCGCCAGTAGTCCGCCGGGCCGTGCACCCCGCCGGGGAGCCGGCAGCCGAGGCCGATGACGGCTACGGGCTCCGCGGCGGGAACCGCGGTGGCGCCCACCGGCGGCAGGGTCTCCGGCGGCGTACCGCACAGGTGCGCCACCAGCGCCTCCCCGGTGGGCGCCTCCCACAGCAACGTGGGCGGCAGGTCCCGCCCCGTCAGCCGGGAGAGGTCCCCGGCCAGCACGACCGCCTCCCGCGAGGACATGCCGAGGTCCGCCAGCGGCCGGTCCATCGCAACGTCCGCCGCGGGCGTGCCGGTCCATCCGGCGACGCGCTCCGCGACCAGGCGGCGCACCGCGCTCGCGTCGACGGCCCTCACGCGGCCCCTCCCGCCGCGTAGGCACCTGCGAGATACCGCTCACGCGTCAGCGCCCGTGACACCTTGCCGCTCGACGTCCGCGGCACCGTGCCCGGCGGGACGAGGAGCACATCGGCGAGCCGCAGCCCGTGCCGCCCGGACACGGCCGCGCGCACCTCCCGCACCAGGGCCGGTACGTCGATCTCGGCGAGGCTCGTGGTCCGCGCGTGCTCGGCCACCACGACCACTCGCTCACCGGAGGCGCCGGCCACCCCGAACGCGGCGAGCCGGTCACGCCGGACCGCCGGGTGCGTCTCCTGGACGGTGGCCTCCAGGTCCTGTGGGTAGTGGTTGCGTCCGTCGACGACGATGAGGTCCTTCAGCCGGCCGGTGACGATCAGCTCTCCCTCCAGGACGGTCCCCAGGTCACCGGTGCGCAGCCGGCCGTCCGTGCCGAAGACGCGCCGGGTCTGCTCGTCCCGGTTCCAGTAGCCGCGGCCCACGTTGGGGCCGCGCACCTGGATCTCACCGACTTCGCCCTCGGACAGGTGGGCGCCGGAGACCGGGTCGACGACGGAGACCTCCTGGCCCACCGGGGTTCCGCAGCCCGCCAGCAGCACGGCCCGGGGATCGTCGGGCCGTGCGGGCAGCGCCTTGCCCTCGGCGAGCGCGTCCCGGTCGAGGGCGAACCGGCGCACCGGGTCGCCGGGCCGAGCGGCGCTGACGAAGACGGTCGCCTCGGCGAGGCCGTACGACGGACAGTGCGTGGTGGCCGCGAGCCCCTGGCCGGCGAAGGCGGCCTGGAACCGGTCGGCCGTGGTGGGCCGGACCGGTTCGCTGCCGTTGATCAGCGCGACGACCCCGTCCAGCCGCAGGTCCGCCTTCTGGTCCTCGGTCACCGTCGAGGCGCAGTAGTCGTAGGCGAAGTTGGGCGCCGCGCTGAGCGCCCGCGGGTGGGCGGACAGCAGCCGCAGCCAGCGCGCGGGCTCGTGCAGGAAGGCGACCGGGTCCATGAGCACCGACAACAGCCCGCGCACGACCGGGGCGGCGACACTGAGGACGAGCCCCATGTCGTGGTAGAGCGGCAGCCAGCCCACGCAGGTCACCTGGTGGACGTCGGCGCCGTAGGCGCCCAGCGCCTGCCGGGCGTTGGCGACGACGTTGGTGTGCCCGATCTCCACGCCCGCCGGGGTGCGCGTCGACCCGGAGGTGTACTGGAGGTAGGCGATCCCACCGGCCGGGGGCGGGAGTTCCCGCGCGGCGGCGTCGGGCACCTGGTCCACGGCGACGACCCGAGCGGCGGCGCCCCTGCACAAGTCCCTTACCTCGTCGATTACCTGTTGGACCGTCACGACAACGGCGGGGCGCGCGTCGGCCAGGACGGCCGCCAGGCGGTCGCCGTGCCCGGGCAGACCGGGCGGGTACATCGGTACGGCGACCATGCCGGCCGCGAGCGCCCCCAGGAAGCCGGTGACGTACTCCAGCCCCTGGGGGCACAGCACCGCGACCCGCGCCCCGGGCCCGGCCTCCTCGGCGAGCCGTGCGGCCACCGCCCGGACGCGCACGTCCAGCCGGCGCCAGGTCAGGGTGCGGTGGACACCCCGGGAGTGCGGAGCGGGATGGTCGACGAAGGTGAACGCCCGGCGGTCCGGGGTGGTCCGGGCCCAGTGGCTCACGTACTCCGGCAGACTCCGGAACGCGGGGGCGAGCGGGGGACGGCGCATGTCCATCGGGCAGGTCTCCTCGCGAGGCAGGTCAGAGCGGGATGTTGCCGTGCCGGCGTTCCGGCATCGGGGCGCGCTTGCCGCGCAGCGCACGCAGGGCACGGCAGACGTGGGCGCGGGTCTCGCGCGGGGCGATGACCGCGTCGACGTAACCGCGCTCGGCGGCCAGGTAAGGCGTCCCGTGGGTGCTCTCGTACGCGTCCACCAGACGGGCCCGCAACGCCTCGGGGTCCTCGGCGGCGGCGAGTTCACGCCGGTGCAGCACGCCCACCGCCCCTTCGGCGCCCATCACCGCGATCCGTGCCGTGGGCCAGGCGAGGTTGATGTCGGCGCCCAGGTGCTTGGAACCCATCACCGCGTATCCGCCGCCGTACGCCTTGCGCACCACCACCGTCACCTTCGGCACGGTCGCCTCGGCGTACGCGTACAGCAGTTTGGCGCCTCGCCGGATGATCCCGGCCTGCTCCTGACGGACTCCGGAGAGATAGCCCGGCACATCGGCGAAGGTCAGCAGCGGAATGCCGAACGCGTCGCAGAACCGCACGAACCGCGCGGCCTTCTCGGAGGCGTCGATGTCCAGCACCCCGGCCGCGTGCAGCGGCTGGTTGGCGACCACGCCGACGGACGTGCCCTCGACGAGGGCCAGCGCGCAGATGATGTTCGGCGCGAACAGCTCCTGCACCTCCAGGAGTTCACCGTCGTCGACGACCGCCCGCAGGATGTCCCGCATGTCGTAGGCCTGTCCGAGCCGGTCCGGGACGATCTCGTCGAGCGCTATGCCGTCGCGGGGCGGCAGGGGGCCGTACTGCGGTGGCCGCTCCAGGTTGTTGACGGGCAGGTACGACAGCAGCTCCCGTACGGTGTCCAGGGCCTCGGTCTCGTCGGCGGCGAGGAAGTGGGCGTTGCCGTTGAGGGAGTTGCTGGTCCGGGCGCCGCCGAGCTCCTCGGCGCTGGTGCGCTCCCCGGTGACCGCCTCGATGACGTCGGGCCCGGTGACGAACATGTGCGAGGCGCCGTCCACCATCACGGTGAAGTCGGTGATGGCGGGGGAGTAGGCGGCGCCGCCGGCACACGGACCGAGCACGACGGAGATCTGCGGGATCACCCCGGACGCCCGGACGTTGCGGCGCACCAGTTCGGCGTACAGGGCGAGCGAGACGACGCCCTCCTGGATGCGGGCGCCGCCGCCGTCGTTGAGCCCGATGACCGGGCAGCCGGTTCTGAGCGCCAGGTCCATGAGGGCCACGGTCTTCTCACCGAAGGCCTCGCCCATGCTGCCGCCGAAGACCGTGGAGTCCTGGGAGAACACGCAGACGGGACGTCCGTCGACCGTGCCGTACCCGGTGATCACACCGTCGCCGTAGGGGCGTCGGGCGCTGTCCCCGGCGGGCCGGGCCCGGACGAACAGACCGGTCTCGGTGAAGGAGCCGGGATCCAGCAGCAGGTCGATCCGCTCCCGGGCGCCGAACTTGCCGCGTCTTCTCGGCCTGTTCCCGGCCACGGCCTGCGCTCGGCGGGCTTCGAGCGCCAGGACGCGGTCGGCGGTGCGGTCGGGCGGACGTGTCGTCGTCACCTCTAGTGTCACAGCCACCTCCGAAGTGGCCTTCGAATATGGCAGCGCCTCCGGCGCGGGCCGAGCCCCACGCCGTTCTGTTTGCGTGAGGTGAGTCCCGGGAGGCCCGCCTTAGTCCGTCGGTGACAAGGGTCCGCGTCCGCCAGGCGTTCGCTCTGTGCGCTGCATTTGAGACAACCTGGCCGACGGGAAGGTGCAGACCTATTCCGGACTCCGGCCTTTTCGCAGGCCCCAGGATGCCGCGCAGGGAAATCGAAGCACATGAATGAGTCAGTTTCCCGATTCGGTTCGACCTCCCGGTTGATAGTGCAACGGAGGCGCTGCAACAATCCCGGTCCTGACCTCGGCGCCACCCCCCGACCCCCCGGCCGACCGCCCTCACCGGCTTGTCGGCAAGCGCGCAATGCGCATCACGTGAATTTTGGATTCACGAATTCCCCACACGTCCGCACGGAGCACGACTCCGGCGTGCCATTGATGTCACGACCGGCGCGGCAGCAAAGAAGGTGCATGTGTCACGGCACTCCCCGGGGCTCGGCGGGCCTCCGTCCCCCTACGAAGCGGGCCCCGAAGCGGCGGACCGTCGATCGGTGTCCCGACAGCCCGCGTACCGGTCCTTGCGCCAACGTCACCGGCGCTTCGGTGTCCGGGCCACGGCCGTGGCCGTCGGCGGCTTCCTGCTGTACGTCCTGCTGTCGGGCTTCGCGCCCGGTCTGATGAACACCTCCGTGAGCGGCCCTCTCACGATCGGACTCGCCCTCGGGCTCGGGCAGTTCGTGCTGATGGGCGTGATCGTGTGGCGCTACCTCGTGCACGTGCGCACCCATGTCGACCCGGTGGTCCGGGGGTTGCGCGGCCTGGTCCGCCACCAGGAGAGCGCGGAACGCGAACGCGCGGCCTTCGAGGCGCGCACGGCCCCTCGTGAGGAGGGGTTCCGCCCATGGTGACGTTCGGCGCCTCCGTCGTGGACCGCCTCAGCCTCCAGCTGACGCTCGTGCTCTTCCTCTCCGTGGTCGTCGTGACCCTGTTCACCGCGCTGCTGACCGCACCCCAACGCGACGAGATCGGCGAGTTCTATCTCGGCAACCGCGCCATGTCCCCGCTGCGCAACGGGCTGGCGATGTGCGGCGACTACCTGTCGGCCGCGACCCTCCTGGGCAGCACCGGACTGGTCGCCCTGACCGGCTACGACGGACTGCTCTACCTGTGCGGTACCGCCGTGGCCTGGATGATGGTCCTGCTGCTGATCGCCGAACCCCTGCGCAACGCGGGCAGGTTCACCCTCGGCGACACTCTGGCGATGCGGCTGTCGCGCATGCAGCGGCCGGTCCGTCTCGCCCTGGCCCTGTGCACGCTGGCCATCGCCACTCTCTACCTGGTGGCCCAACTCGTCGGCAGTGTGGCCCTGCTGACCCAGTTCACCGGCGAACCCAGCACGGCCACCCGCACCCTGTGCGTCGTCGTCATCGGCACCGTCGTCATCGTCTACGCCGCCATCGGCGGCATGCCGGGCGCCACCTTCATCCAGGTCGTCAAGGCGGTCATGCTCATCTGCGGTGTCACCGTGGCCGGCGTGATGGTGCTGCACCGCTTCGACTGGAACGTCGAGAACCTGCTCGGCGCGGCCGCGGACAACAGCGGTCAGGGCACGCGGTTCCTGGAGCCGGGACTGCGCTACGGAGCCAGCACCACCAGCAAACTGGACTTCTTCAGCCTGCAGTTGGCCATCGTGCTCGGCCTCGCCGCCCTTCCGCACGTGATGATGCGCCTGCTCGCCCCGAGGTCGGTCGGCGTCCTGCGCACCTCGGTGGTGTGGGCCATGGGCCTGGTCAGCCTCGTCTGCCTGGCGGCCGGCATCCTCGGCCTCGGCGCCACCGCCGTCCTGGGCAGCGACACCATCGCGGAGAACGACCGCACGGGCAACGCGGCCGTCCTGCTGCTGGCGCACGAACTGGGCGGTGCCGTCCTGACCGCCCTGCTGTCCTGCCTGGCCTTTGTCACCCTCCTCGCGGTCGCGGCGGGTCTGACGCTGGCCGCCGCCTCCTCGCTCGCCCACGACCTCTACGGCGAGGTGATCCGCAAGGGCCGGGCGACGGAGACGGAGGAGCTGGCCGTGGCCCGGCTCGCGGCGGCCGTCATCGGCGTGCTCGGCATGCTGCTCGCCCTGATCTCCTGGGGTGCCAACTCCGCGACCCTCGCCTTCCTCGCCTTCGCCATCGCCGCGTCCGCCCTGCTCCCGACCCTCGTCTTCACCCTGTTCTGGCGACGGTTCACCGCACAGGGCGCCCTGCTGAGCCTGTGCGGGGGCCTGCTCACCTCGGTCCTTCTCGTCGTCTTCTCCCCGGTGGTCTCCTCCGTGCCCGCCTCGCTCTACCCGGACGCCGATTTCGCCTGGTTTCCCTTGCAGAATCCCGGAATCGTCTCCATCCCGGCCGGCTTCCTCCTCGGCTGGCTGGGTTCAAAACTGGGCCGGCCCGAAGCAAAGGAGACATACGAGGACTTCGAAGTGCGGACCCTTGTCGGAGTCGACTAGCCGATTTCCCCCGACTTTTCCGGGAAGTGTGTGGTGAACACGTGGATATTTCGTCGACGACGGAGCACGGCTTGCGGCAACAACTCCCGTGCAGTAATTAGGTGATGTATGAACTTGTTCAACCGTGGCACCATGTTCCGTCGTACGGACCGCACGGAACCCGCCGACGATTCCCAGCCCCCCACCGGGTCGTCGGCCACGGCCACAGCCGTCCTTCCCGACCCGGGACTGGCGGCCCTGACCGGGGAATGGGCCATCGACCCCGCCCACAGCAGGATCGGCTTCTCGGTACGCCACGCCATGGTGACCACCGTGCGCGGGGCGTTCCTGGAGTACCAGAGCCGTCTCTACTTCGACGGCCGTGACCCGTCCCGTTCGAAGGCGGAGATCATCATCAACACCGGCAGCGTCGACACCGGCGTGGAACAGCGCGACGGCCATCTCGTGGGGCGGGACTTCCTGGACGCCTCGGCCTACCCGCGCATGCGGTTCGTCAGCACCGCGGTGGAGGTGGTCGGCCCGGACGTGTACCGGATGACGGGAGACCTCACCATCAAGGCGACCACCCGCCCCGTCGTCCTGGAACTCACCTACATAGGCCATGTCACCGACCCGTTCGGCTACCAGCGGGCCGGCTTCGACGGCACCACCACCATCAACCGCTCCGAGTGGGGTCTGACCTACAGCACCCGGCTCGCCGAGGGCGGTGCCATGGTCAGCGAGAAGGTACGCCTCCAGTTCGACATCGCCGCGATCCGCACCCCTCCGGCCGGCTGACCGGTACCTGCCGCGAGGAGCGGGCCACGGACCCGTACGAGTCCGTGGCCCGCTCCGGTGCTTCCCCGGTGGCTCAGCGCCCGCGTACCAGCCCGGCCAGATAGCGCCACAGCGACGAACGCGGACGTACGGCGGACTCGTCGGCCGGGGCGGAGTCCGCCGCGGCGGGCAGGGGCGGGAGCGGTGGCACGGGCAGGGCGGGCGTGCCCGAGAGCGTGTAGCGCACCGGAAGCGACCGCAGGCCGCGCATGAAGGGCGAGGAGCGCCACGGCAGTTGATCGACGGGCAGCGACAACTCCAGCCCGGACAGCCGCTCGAAGAGCCTGCTCACACCGATCGCCGCCGCGCCCCCGGCCAGTTCCCTGGCCGGGCACTGCCGCGGACCGGCACCCCAGGACAGATGGGCCCGCGTGCTGATGGTCGACTCGGGGCACACCTTCCCCGCGAAGGCCGGATCGGCGTGCGCGGCGCCGACCGACACCCACACCGGATCGCCGGCGGCGATGGTGTAGTCGCCGAGCCGCATGTCCTTCAGGGGGAACCGCGGCACGAAGTTGATCAGCGGCGGCTTCTGCATCACCACCCGGTTCATGGTCTCCCTGATCAGCCCGGCCGACAGGCTGGCGCTCGCGGGGAGGTTCCCGGTGATGACCTCGACGACCGTGTTGGAGATCAGGATGCCGACGTGGTCCGAGGTCATCCCGAGCAGCATCATCAGCTCGCGCGACAACTCCTCGACGCTCAGGCCGGGATGGGAGGCGAGCAGATAGGAGGGGAAGTCGTCGCCGGGCTCCTTCATCTTCGACGCGCCCAGCTCCGACAGGGTGGCGAGCAGCCGCTCCAGCGCGGGCCCCGCGTCCGGACCCGCGTCCAGCACCCGCCACATGTCCATCAGTGCGTCGTCGTGCTGCGAGCCGGGGAAGCCGAGCAGATGACTGGCGACCATGAGCGGCAGCGGCCGGGAGAACTGCGCGGACAGATCCGCCCAGCCGGTGCGGCCGCCCTGGGTGAACAGCGAGATCAGTTCGTCGGCGTCCCTGGTGATCTGGGCCTTGAGCCGCTTGGCCACCGGGTGGCGGGGGTCCTGGAAGGGCCGCAGCGCGGTGTCCCAGGCCACCTTCAGGCCGCGGTAGCCCTCACCGCCCTGGATCAGCACATGGTTGACGTCCAGCGACGGCGCGAGCGGCCAGTCCTCGGGCAGTCGCCCCTCCCGCCGCGCCCGCCAGTTCTCCAGCCCCTTGGGCCAGGCGTGGTCGTCGCGGAGGACCTCGTACGCCTCCTCGTAGCCCAGCACGAGCCAGACGGGCACCCCCAGCAGGTCGACCGGCGCGACCGGGCCGTGCGCCCGGCGCAGCCGCTCGTACACGATCGCGGGGTCCCGTTCGTAGTCCCGGGTCATGAGCGGTTCGAGGCTCATCGACTCCAGCGACTCGTGGCCGGCCGCCGATCCACTGTTCAGTTGAACCCCCATGGCTTCCTTCCCTCGCTCAGGCGCTACGCCAGGGTAATGTGACCCCCTGCACTGCCTCCATGGCGGGGGGTGATTGACGGCCCGTCGATCCGGGGAGCCGGGGGAGCGGCGAGGGGCACCGCCCGGGGACGGTGCCGCTCCGGTGCGAAGTCGCCTGCTACGGGGTCCACTTGATGTTCGGGTTCACATTCCCGGTCCAGTTGAAGACGGCCATGTTGTCCCAGCCGTTGCCGCTGTTGTCGATGTCGGCCGGGTCCCAGCCGTTGCCGCTCACGGCGTACCAGGTGGGCTCCCAGTAGAAGACCCCGATCGCGCCGTTGCTGCGGGCCGCGTTCTGCACGGCGGTGAAGTTGTCCGCCTGGCCCTGCCAACTGAGCGGGTAGCCCGAGCAGCCCGTCGTGATGGAGTTGGCGGTGCCGTCGGCGTTGGCCGAGGTGAACGGGTAGGCGGTCTCGGCGATGACGACGTTCTTGCCGTACCGGGACTTCATGTCGGCCACGACACTGCCCATGTTGGCGATCGTGCCGTGCCACGGGCAGTAGTAGGAGAGCCCGGTGATGTCCCAGTTGACGCCCTTGGCCTTGATGCCGTCGTAGAACCAGCGGGCGTTGGCGTCGCTGTCGGCGTCGGCGGTGTGGATGATCACCTGGGTGCCGCTGTTGCACGCCTTGGTCGCGTTGTAGCCCGACTTGAGCAGCAGGCTGAGGTTGGTGAAGTCGTTGTTGACGACCTTGCCCTCGTTCCACAGCATGCCGACGTTGATCTCGTTGCCGATCTGCACGCTGTCCGGGGTGGTGCCCTGCGACTTGAGGCTGGTGCAGACGTCGTACGTGTAGTTGTAGACGTCGGTCTGCAACTGGCCGATGGTGTGGCCGGCCCAGGCCGCGGGCTTGTTCTGGTTGCCCGGGTCCGCCCAGGTGTCGGAGTAGTGGAAGTCGACCAGCAGTTGCAGCCCCTTGGCCTTCACCTGCTTCGCGTACGACAGCACCTTGGCCTTGTTGTTGTAGCCGCTCGCGGGGTTGTTCCAGACCCGCAGGCGGACGTAGTTGACGCCGAGGCCCTTGAGGACGTCCAGCGGGTCCCGGGCGGTGCCGCTCGCGTCGTAGTACTTGGCACCGAGGTCGAGGGCGCGCTGGGCGGTCGACACATCGGCGCCGCGCATGGTGAGCGTCCCGGCGGCGGAGGCGCTGGTGGACGCGGTGAGCAGGGATGCGGGCAGGGCGAGTGCCGCCAGGAGCATGGCGGCCTTCGTCAGGCGACGCGGACCTTTGACGGTCATCCCGACCTCCTTGTCTGACATGACCATGTAGATGAGTTCCGTGAACGTTCACAGTAAGGAGTGCTGTCGGGGCTGTAAATACTCGGGTCCGCTGCATTTCTGCGAGGTTAAAGACGTGTCGAGTTGGGAGATCAGTTGTGTACGTACACAGAGGAGCGAGGTGGGTGGTCACTCCCTATGCGTGGCACGCATAGGGAGTGCGCTCGGAGTGGTAGGTTCCACCCCATGCGGATGACGCTCGACGAACGGGTCCGGTCGGCGGTGGCCGCCCTGCTGTACGCCACCGGTGAGTCGCAGACGGAGCTGGCCTGCGCGCTGGGTGTGAGCCAGGCCCAGGTGAGCCGCCGTCAGTCCGGCACCGCCGCCTGGAGCCTGGCCGACTGCGACGCGGTCGCCGCGCACTACGGCATCGACCCGCTGGACCTCCTGGCCGGCCCCACCCGGGCGACCGAGACCCTCCCCGCCCAGCGGCGCCGCGTCCCCGGCCGAACCCCGCGCCCCGCGACCGCGCCGGACGGG
The DNA here is from genome assembly GCF_029893805.1 of Streptomyces sp. SAI-135. Lineage (NCBI taxonomy): Bacteria > Bacillati > Actinomycetota > Actinomycetes > Kitasatosporales > Streptomycetaceae > Streptomyces > Streptomyces sp. SAI-135. The sequence continues at coordinate 842,111 of NZ_JARXYP010000002.1, read as the reverse complement.
GGAGTGCGATGACCGGCTTCGACGCGATCGACGCGCTGCTCGCCGAGGCGAAGCGGGAGGTCCCGCTGCCGCCGGCCGAGGAGCGGCGCGCGCTCCGCGAGGAACTGAACGTCTCGCGCGCGCAGTTGGCGAGGGTTCTGGACGTCAGCGCGTCCACGGTGGGGGGTTGGGAGACCGGCCGGGAGCCGGGCGGGGAGGTGCGGGAGAAGTACGCGTACTTCCTGGAGGGGGCCCGGACGAAGCTGGCGGCCCGGGAGGCCGAGCCGGAGGCGGCCGACCTGAACGACGCGGCGGTTGCCGAGGCGGCCGACGGGAGCGACGCGGCGGACGCCCCGGCGGAAGCGCACCTCGACGACGTGGACCTGCTCTCCGAGCCGCGGCCCTGTGTCCTGTGCGGGCAGCCGGCCCGTCACCAGGTGGAGGGATTCCCCCAGCACCTGGACCCCGCGGACTGCGGCACGACGGACTACGGCACGACGGACCGCGGTACGGGCGACACCTCGCCACCGCCTCGGCCGGCGCGCCCCGCCCCACGCGGTGTGCAGGTCGTCCCCGTCGGGCGCCGGGTGCGGGCGGCCGACAGCCCGGACCTGATCGCCTCCGCCGTGGCGGCCGCGCTCGACCAGCACTCCGGCGACGTGGAGGCGGCGACCGCCGCGCTGGTCAGGCGGGCGATCCCGGACGCGATGGCGCTCCTCGACGACAGCCGCAAGGGCGGCCGGTACGACGTCGTCGCCCACCCCTGGCTGCCCGACATCCTGCGCAAGCAGACCGCGCGCGGTGCCGACCAGATCTGGGAGGCCCGCCCCAAGTGGACCCGGCCCGAACTGCCGCCCGGCGAGCACGAGGTGACCGCCCTCGACGTCAACGGCGCCTACCTGTCCGCACTCAAGACGCATCTGCCGATCGGCCAGCTGGAGCACTCCACCGGCGGCGACCACGACCGCCGTCGCGCCGGCGTCCACCTGATCACCCCGTCCGCCTGGGACCACGACGCCTACCTGCCGAACCCGCTCGGCAGCCGGGACGAGCCGGGCCCGCTGTGGGTGACCGAGCCGACCCTGCGGCTGCTGCTGCGCCTGGCGGGCCCCAGGTACGGGCTGTGCGACCCGCCGGAGATCCACGAGTCCTGGACCTCCGGTGCCACCGAGAACCTCCTGGAGAAGTTCCGCATCGCCCTCAAGGACGCCCGCGACCGGGCGATCGCCGAGGGCGACGAGGTGACGCTGGAGTACGTGAAGGCCATGTACAGCAAGTTCGTCTCCACGATGGGGGAGTCGAACTACAACCGGGAGCTCTACCGCGCCGACTGGATGCACCTCATCCGCTCCCAGGCCTTCGTGAACCTGTGGTGGAAGGCGCACCGGGCCTACGACGAGGGCCTCACGGTCGTCCGCGCGATGGGAACCGACGAGCTGCACGTGGTCGGCGACTGGCGCGCGGTGTTCGCCGAGGGGCGCGGTGTCACCGAGGTGAAGGTGAAGGACGTCTACACCGTCGGCGCCGAGCCGCCGAACGGATGAGCGTGGGGGGCGGTAGCCTCTGGATGTTCTGCGGTGCAGGCCGGCGAGCATCCTTGGACCAGCGGCGGACGTGAGGAGACGGGGTGCCGGAGAGGAACATCGAGTTCGGGAAGTACGGGGCTCGGGGCATCAGGGGACACGAGGCGGTGGCCCGGCAGCTCGACGCGCTCGCCACCTTCATCGCCACCCCGATCACCACCCGGCGCGGCCTGCTGGCCCGGCTGCACTACCTCACCCGCACCGAACACGCCCGCGCCACCGCCCGGGAGGCCGGGCTCACGGTCACCGACCGCACGCTGAGGGCGTGGCTGGAGGAGCGCCGCAGCCCCTCCAAGCGCAACCTGGAGAAGATCGAGAGCGCCTACCGGACCGTGCGCCGGCAGAACGTCGCCCGGTATCTGCTCGTACGCCTGACCCGTGAGGGCCGCGGCACCCGGGTCGAGTTCCATCCGCTCAACCAGAGCCAGGTGCCCCGGCCCCGCCAACGGGCCGTCGAGTACCGCACTTTGAACGTCCGTCACTGGGACCGCATCGTGCGGGCGTGGGCCGCGGGCGACGACGCCGCGCTCGACGAGGCCTGGGTCAACGACGTCGTGGTGGACCTGGGCAGTCAGTGGGGGGAGTACGAGTTCGTGACCGCCATCGGGTTCGCGGCCTGAGGCGCCGCCCCGGCAGCACGAGCACCACGGTCGACGGCCCCCCGGTGACGGGGACCGCCTCAGCGGGTGGGGATCCCCAGATCCGCGGAGACCGAGTCCGCCCGTACGAAGACCGAGACCGGGAACTGCTCGTCGCAGTACTTGTTGCCGGACGACACGATGCCCACGACCTTGCCGCCGCTGATCAGCGGACCGCCGGAGTCTCCGGGGCAGATGCTGTCGGTGGTGCCGGGGCGGGGCATGCCGCACAGCATCTCGGCGGGATCGGTGTCCTGGTCGGTGTACGGCCGGCAGGCGGTGACGGGCGAGATGACGAGGGTGGCCTGCTTGAGCCTGGTTCCCTTGACGCCGGGCCCGGTACGTCCCCAGCCGAGCACGGTGGCCTTCCGGCCGTCGGCCACCAGCTTGGCGTCGCCGGGGCCTGCCACCTTGATCGTCCGGTACGGCATCGGCGCGTCCAGGGTGAGGACCGCGGCGTCGTGGGCGTAACCGGGCGATCCGTAACGCGAGTCCATCCGGGCCGAGGTGACCGCCCGCTCCGTGCCGCCGGTGCCGTCCACCTGGGTGCGGCCGCCGACGACCGTCAGCGAGGACACGTCACCGGCGCTCTCCACGCAGTGCCCGGCCGTGAGCACCTTCGTGGGCGCGATGAGCGTCCCGGTGCAGAACTGGCTGCCCTCGAACTCGATCAGCATGGCGTACGGCCTGGCCGCCGTGGTGACCGGGCGGCCGCCCTTGACGGCCGAGGCGGGAGCGGCGGTGGACAGAAGCGCGGCCGCGGCGAGCACGGTGGTCGTGACGGCACCGGCCGTGCGGGTGCCCGCACGGGTTCTTGCGGAAGGGCGGATCGGCATGGTGGTTTCCCCCTGGACTGCTCGGCGCGGGGCGTGGACCGGCCCGCGTGATGTGGTCGGTGGGGAGGACGAGCGTCGAGGGCCGATCGGTTTCACCGCGCGCCGTGCTCACCGAGCCTCACGGGATGCAAAAGCCGCGGAAGGTCACGGGCCTGCGGGTGCCGAAGCCGAGCCGTTCGTAGAGCGCGATCGCGGCGGTGTTGGCCTCCGCCACATGCAGGAAGGGGCGTTCGCCGCGGGCGAGGATGCGTGCGCTGAGCGCGTTCACCAGGCGGGCGGCGTGGCCCTGTCCGCGTGCCTCGGGTGCCGTGCACACGGCGCTGATCTCGGCCCAGCCGGGCGGCCGGAGCCGCTCGCCCGCCATGGCCACGAGCCTGCCGTGGGCACGGATCCCGAGGTAGGTGCCGAGTTCATGGGTGCGCGGCCAGAACGGTCCCGGCCGGGTCAGCGCGGCGAGGGCGAGCATCTCGGGCACGTCGGCCGCACCCAGTTCGACCACACCGGTGTCGATGCCCTCGGCCGAATCGGTGGCGGCCCGGATCATCTGCCGTCCTTCGAGGGCGAAGACCGGCGCCCAGTCCGGGGGCGGGGTCCCCTCGGCGCTGAACATGTCGGCGAACGCGCCGGGGCCCAGCAGCCGCGCCAGGTCTTCCCAGTCAGCCGCCTCCGGCTCGGGCGACACCGCGGCGAAGGTCGCCACCTCGGGCAGATAGGCGGCGGCCCGGCCGTGCCTGCGGGCCAGGCTCGTATGGGGACCGCGCAGCGACGCGCCCACCGGATCGTCGAGTACGGCGGCGTCCCGGCTCGTCATCGTGCTGTGCCCCTCTCGGAACGGATGGTCGTGCGCCGTCGCGGCCCACTCGCTCACCGCGAGTACCGGCACGCCCAGTAAATCAGCGAGGTCCGCGCCGGATCGTCCAAGGGGTCGGTGAGCCGGTGGTCAGGTTGGCTGCCGTTGCGCACGTCCGCGTGCAGCACCAGTGACGCCTCCCCGACCAACTCCCCTCGGCTGCGACCACGTAGTGCGTGCGCACCAGGAGGCGTGTCCGGCTGGTCCGGGTGCACCAGGCGGAGACGGCGGCGCAGGACGATGTCCCGTCGGGCGCCGGAAGGAAGGGTTGGAGGCGTGCGCATCCCGCACATCCCCCCTGCCTAGCGGCGTCTGGAGTGATCGACAGGTGGCTACTTTTCTCTACCGGATCGGACGGTGGGCCTTCCGGCGGCGCCGCCTCGTGGGTGGTCTGTGGCTGGGTGTCCTGGTGCTGGCCGTCGGCGCGGCCGCCCTGGCGCCGGCCGGCGAGGAGGAGGACCTCGCCATGCCCGGCACCGAGTCCCAGAAGGCGTTCGACCTGCTGGACGAGCGGTTCCCGCAGAGCAACTCCCAAGGAGCCGAGGCCCGCCTGGTGTTCCAGGCGCCGGACGGACAGCGGGTGACGGCCGGTCGGAACAAGGCGGCCGTCGCGGACGCGCTCGGCTCGCTGGACCGGGGCGAACAGGTCGCCTCGGCCACCGATCCCTACACGACCGGTGCCGTCAGCAAGGACGGCACCATCGCCTACTCCACGATTCTCTACACCGCGGACGCCGTCGATCTGACCGCCTCGACGAAGAGCGCCCTGGAGGACGCCGCGGGCCGGGCCCGTGACGCGGGGCTGACCGTGGAGATCGGCGGCTCGGCCCTGGACGCGGAGGAGGAGCTGGGCGGGACCACGGAGATGATCGGCGTGGCGGTGGCCGCGGTGGTGCTGGTCCTCGCCCTCGGGTCGCTGGTCGCCGCCGGACTGTCCCTGCTGACCGCCTTCGTGGGCGTGGCCATCGCCTTCGGACTGGTCTCCGCGCTGGCCGCTCCACTCGGCCTGACGTCCACCGTCGCCGTCCTCGCGCTGATGCTGGGGCTGGCGGTCGGCATCGACTACGCGCTGTTCATCACCTCCCGCTTCCGTGACGAGCGCGCCCGGGGCAGTGAGCCGGAGGAGGCCGCCGGCCGGGCCGTGGGCACGGCAGGGTCCGCCGTGGTCTTCGCCGGCGCGACCGTGATCATCGCCCTGGTCGGGCTGGGGGTCGTCGGAATCCCCGAACTCACCAAGATGGGCCTGGGGGGCGCGGGTGCCGTGGCCCTCGCCGTACTCGTCGCCCTGACCCTGGTCCCCGCGCTGTTCGGCTTCTTCGGCCGGCGGGTCCTCTCCCGCGCTGCCCGCAAGGCCGCCCGGCGAGGAACCCCGCCCCCGGTGCCCGGCACACCCGCCCGGGCCGGGCTCGGCAGCCGCTGGGCGCGGTTCGTGCTGCGCCGGCCGGTGGCCGTGCTGATGGCCGCCGGGCTCGGTCTGGGCGCCGTGGCCCTGCCGGCGCTGAGCCTCGAACTCGGGCTGCCCGGAGACGAGTCCAAGTCGGTCGAGACCACCCAGCGTCGCGCCTACGACCTGCTGTCCGAGGGGTTCGGCCCCGGCTTCAACGGCCCGCTGACCGTGGTCGTCGACATGTCCGGATCCGCCGACACCCGGGCCACTACGGACCTGGTCGCCAAGACCGTGCGCGCCGTGGACGGGGTGGCGTCGGTCGGCGAGCCGGTGCTCAACCGGGCCGGGAACACGGCCGTCCTCACCGCCGTCCCGCGCACCGCACCGAACAGCGGCGAGACCAAGGACCTGGTGCACGCGATCCGGCACGCGGCTGAGGGCGTCGAGGCGGACACCGGCTCCGGCATCCTGGTGACCGGGACCACCGCGCTGAACATCGACATCTCCGAAGCCATGTCCGACGCCCTCGTCCCCTATCTGAGCGTGGTCGTCGGCCTGGCCGTCCTCCTGCTGACGGTGGTCTTCCGTTCGGTTCTGGTCCCGGTGAAGGCGGCTCTCGGCTTCCTGCTGTCGGTGGGTGCCGCCTTCGGTGTCCTCGTCGCCGTCTTCCAGTGGGGCTGGGCGGCGGACCTGCTCGGCATCGAACAGACCGGACCCGTCATGTCCCTGATGCCGATCCTGATCATCGGCATCGTGTTCGGCCTCGCCATGGACTACGAGGTCTTCCTCCTCACCCGCATGCGGGAGGCCTACGTCCATGGCGCGTCCCCCGGCGAGGCGATCGTCCACGGGTTCCGGCACAGCGGACGGGTGGTGGCCGCGGCGGCGATCATCATGGTGAGCGTGTTCGCCGGATTCGTCGGCATGAACAGTCCGACGATCCAGACGATGGGCGTCGGTCTGGCCGCCGCCGTCGCCTTCGACGCCTTCGTGGTGCGGATGGCGATCGTGCCCGCCGTCCTGGCTCTGCTCGGCCACCGGGCCTGGTGGCTGCCCCGTATCCTGAACCGCGTGCTGCCGAATGTCGACATCGAGGGTGAGGCACTGAGCAGGCGTGTCCCCGCCCCCGCCGGCGCCTCGGACCCCGCGGTGCGGCGACTGCCCGTCGGCCGGGACTGAGCCGGCCATGACGAACACGGGGGGCGGCGGCCCGCGACCGCGCGGCAGGTGGTGGCGGGAGGCGGCGATCACGGCGACGGCGTTCGCGCTCTGTCTGTTCGGCGGTGTGGTGAACGACGGCAGCACGCTGTCACCGCCGTCCGCCACCGGCTACGTGATCGCCGTGGTGTCCTGTGCCGTGCTGCCGGTACGGCACCGGGCGCCGCTGGCCGCCATGGCCGTCACCACCGCGAGCGGTGTGCTGGCGCCCTTCCTGGGGCTGCTGCTCAGCCCCCTCATCGTGGCCCCCGCCGTGATCACCGCGTACTCCTACGCGCTCACCGCGCGCACCGAACGGCGGGCGGCCGGCGCGGTGGCGCTCGTCTCCACCGCACTGCTGGTCGCCTCGACCCCCCTGTTCGGCGCCCTCTCGTGGAAGGACGCCAGCAGGGTGGGGGCGGTGGCGGCGTTCCCGCTGGTGGCCGGAGTGCTGGGGCACTCGGTGCAGAACCGGCGGGCCTACCTGGCGGCCATGGAGGAACGGGCCCTGCGGGCCGAGCAGAGCCGGGACAGCGAGGCGCGTCGCCGGGTGGCCGAGGAGCGGGTGCGCATCGCCAGGGAACTGCACGACCTGGTGGCCCACCAGATCACCCTGGCCAACGCGCAGGCCACGGTCGCGGCCCACCTCTTCGACACCCGCCCGGAGCAGACCCGCAAGAGCCTCCACGAGCTCGTCGAGACCACCAGCGACGCGCTCGACGACCTGCGGGCCACGGTCGGTCTGCTGCGTCAGTCCGGGGACGCGGCCGCGCCCGCCGAACCGGCACCCGGGCTGTCCCGGCTGCCCACCCTCCTGGAGTCCTTCCGCCGCGCGGGACTTCAGGTGTCGGTGCACCAGGAGGGCACGGCCAGGCCACTGCCGCCAGGAGTGGACCTCACCGCCTACCGCATCGTCCAGGAGGCCCTGACCAACGTGACCAAGCACGCCGGCACCGGCACCGCCCGGGTGGGACTGGTCTGGAACCGCGATCGGGTGACCATCACCGTCGCTGACGACGGCGGGGGCGCCCGTACAGCGTCGACGGCGTCCACGGGGCCGAGCGTGCCCGTGGTGGGGGACCGTCCGTCCGGATACGGTCTGATCGGAATGCGGGAACGTGCCACCGCGGTCGGGGGGCAGCTCTCCGCGGGCAGGCGCCCGGAGGGCGGTTTCCTCGTCTCCACCGAGCTGCCCCTCCCGACCGGCAAGGACAGACCGCGGGGGACCGGTGGAGCCACGGTCGCCGAGGGACGGACGGCCGACTCGGCGACCGTCGAGGCGGAGACGGGGGAGGCGCGGTGACGCTGCGGGTGCTGCTCGCCGACGACCAGGCCCTGTTGCGCGGTGCCTTCCGGATGCTGCTCGACTCCGCCGACGACATCACCGTGGTCGGTGAGGCCGCCGACGGCCGGGAGGCGGTGCGACTCACCCGGGAGCTGCACCCGGACGTGGTGGTCATGGACATCCGCATGCCCGAGGTGGACGGACTCACCGCCACGTCCGAGATCTGCGCGGACCCCGGCCTGCGGGCCAGCCGCATCCTGATCCTCACCACGTACGAGACCGACGAGTACGTCGCCCAGGCACTGCGGGCCGGGGCCGGCGGCTTCATCGGCAAGGGCATCGGGGCCGAGGACCTGCTGGACGCGGTGCGGACGATCGCCGCGGGCGACACCCTTCTGTCCCCCGCCGCGACCCGCTCCCTGGTCGCCCGCTTCCTCGCCACACCGGACGACCTCCCCGCGCACCGCCCCGAACGGCTCGCCGTGCTCACCCCGCGCGAACGCGAGATGGTGGCCCTGGTCGCGACCGGCCTGTCCAACCAGGAGATCGCCGAGCGGATGTTCCTCAGTCCCTTCACCGTCCGCGCCCACGTGCAGCGCGCCATGACGAAGCTCGACGCCCGCGACCGCGCCCAACTCGTCGTCATCGCCTACCGCACGGGCCTGGTCCAGGCCGCTCCCGACAGCGGCACCGACGGCAGCCCGTAGGACCGGGCAGGCACTCAGGTCAGGTTCAGGCCGCCGTCGAGCACGATGACCTCACCGGTCAGATAGCCGCTGGCGATGACCGACGCCACCAGGCCGGCCACGTCCTCGGGCCGGGCCGGGCGGTGCATCGGCGCACGCTCCCGCCACAGCTCGTGCGCCTGCGCCCAGTCCTTCGTCATGGGCGTGTCCACGAGTCCCGGTGCCACCGCGTTGACCCGTACCTCGGGCCCGAGCGCGGCCGCGAGCAGCCGGGTCACGTGGTTCAGCGCGGCCTTGCTCGCCGCGTACGGCACCGAGGAGCCCTTGGGCCGTACGCCGGCGTGGCTGGTGATGTTGACGATGCTGCCGCCCCCCGGGGACCGCCGTAGCGCCGGAAGGGCGGCGGTGCACAGCAGCCAGGGCGCGATGAGGTTGACCTCCAGCAGGTGCCGCCAGTCCTCCGCGGTGGCCGCCGCGAGGTCCGCGTGCGGGATCGGCCAACTGATGCCCGCGTTGTTCACCAGGACGTCCAGCCGCCCGAAGTGGTCCAGCGCCCTCTCGACCAGCCCTGTGGCCTCCTCCTCGACGCCGAGGTCCGCCTGGAGGTAGAGGCCGCCGAGCTGCGCCGCCAGCGCCTGCCCGGCCTCAGCGCTGCGCCGAGAGTGCACGACGACCCGTGTCCCGTCCGCCGCGAGCCGCCGTACGACGGCCTCGCCGATGCCCGACGTGGATCCGGTGACCAGGGCGACGGGCCGGTCTCCCGCTTCGATGCTCATGACAGCGGATCCTGTCACGGCACGGCCGGGGCCCGTCGCCGGGTCAGGTGGACCGTCCGCGCCCCCAGGCGGCCAGCGGCCGGAGCGCGTCGTTGAGGCGCTCGCCGTCCTCGGTCAGGGAGTACTCGACGCGCGGCGGCACCTCGTCGTAGGAGACGCGGAGCACCACGCCGTCCGTTTCCAGCTCGCGCAGATGGGAGGCGAGCACCTTCTCGGTGATCCCCGGGAGCAGCCGGCGCAGCTCGCCGAAGCGGCGGCAGGGGTGCTCGTGGAGCGCCCAGAGGATCAGCACCTTCCACTTGCCGCCGATCACCTCCATCGCCGCGTCGATCCCGCAGATGTGCCCGTCCGGCGCGCCGGGCCGGTTCAGCGTCGTCATGTCCCACCCCTTCGACGTGCTCGCTCACCCCGGGGTAACCACCCACTCCGAAGTGCGTACTTGATCTCCCGCGGGCCTGTGACCAGCCTGATCGGCATGACACAGAACACTGTTGAGAAGACCTCCCTCTCACTCCTGGGCCTCGGCGCGATGGGATCGGCACTGGCCCGGGCCTGGCTGGCCGCGGGCCATCCGCTCACCGTCTGGAACCGGACTCCGGCCCGTGCCAGGCCTCTTGCCGCAGAGGGCGCCAAGGTCGCTGACAGCGCGGCCGACGCGGTCTCCGCGAACTCCCTGGTCGTGATCTGCCTGTTGGACGACGCCTCGGTCGAGGAGACGCTGGCCGGCGCCGACCTGGCCGGCCGGGACCTGGTGAACCTGACCACCGGGACCCCCGCCCAGGCTCGCGAGCGCGCCGAGTGGGCCCGCGAGCGGGGAGCCCGCTACCTGGACGGCGGGATCATGGCCGTTCCGCCGATGATCGGTGCCCCCGAGGCCGGTGGCTACGTCTTCTACAGCGGCTCGCAGGACCTGTTCGAGCGGCACCGCGAGACGCTGGCGGTGCCGGCCGGCACCACATACGTCGGCCGGGACGCGGGCTTCGCCGCGCTGCACGACGTGGCCCTGCTCAGCGCCATGTACGGCATGTTCGCGGGAGCCGCGCACGCCTTCGCCCTGATCCGCAAGGAGGACATCGACCCCGCGTCCTTCGCCCCGCTGCTCGCCGACTGGCTCACGGCGATGGCCCCGGCCGTGCACCTGACCGCCGAGCAGCTCCGGAGCGGCGATTACACCCAGGGGGTCGTCTCCAGCCTCGCCATGCAGGTGGCCGGCGTCCCGACCTTCCTGCGCACCGCGCAGCAGCAGGGCGTCAGCCCGGAACTGCTCAGCCCCTACTTCGCGTTGATGCGCCGCCGGCTGGCCGAGGGCAGCGGTGAGGAGGACCTGACGGGGGTGATCGACCTGCTGCTCCGCTGACGGCCGCCGACCGCCCGGGCCGTCCGGCCGCGCGGGTGCGTCCGGGCCCCCGCACGGCCGGCGCCGTGTCACGGCTTGATGCCCACCCCGGCCCATGCGCTGACCTCGGCGTCGGTGAGCTCCGGGCCCGGGCCCTGCGGGTCGTCGGGGCGCCAGCGGTGGGTCAGGGAGACACCCGGGTCGAGCAGATCCAGGCCCTTGAAGAAGCGGGCCACCTCCGCCTGGCTGCGCACCTGGGCCCGGGTGCCGCCGGCGGCGTAGATGCCGACCAGCTTCGCCCAGAGTTCCGGGGCGAAGTCTCCCGTGCAGTGACTGACGGCCAGGGCGCTGCCCGAGGGCAGGGCGTCCAGGAGGCGCGAGACGATGCCGTACGGGTCCCAGTCGTCCGGCACGAAGTGCAGGATGGCGTTGAGGGACAGGGCCACGGGCCGGTTCAGGTCCAGGGTCCTGGCCAGCTCGGGGGAGCCGAGGATGGCCTCGGGGTCGGTGAAGTCGCCCTGGACGTACGCCGTGCGGCCCTCGGGGGTGTTGCGCATCAGGCGCTCGGCGTACTTGAGGACCAGCGGGTCGTTGTCGGCGTAGACCACCCGTGCCTCGGGTGCCACGGACTGGGCGACCTGGTGCAGGTTCGGCTCGGTGGGGATGCCGGTGCCGATGTCGAGCCACTGGCGGATGCCGTACTCCTGCGCGAGGACACGGGTGGCGCGGTGCATGAACGAGCGGATCTCGCGGGCGCACGTGAAGATGCCGGGGTAGGTGGCCGCGACGGTCTCGGCCGCCTGCTTGTCGACGTCGAAGTGGTCCTTGCCGCCGAGGTAGTAGTCGTACATCCGGGCGGAGTGGGGCCGGCTGGTGTCGATCTCCCGCGCGGCGTGGGAGTTGGTCATCCTGTCCCTTTCAGGTGGTGTGCGTGGGGGTGTCGGGCAGGTCGCTGCCGGGGCAGGTCCGGCTCGGGTCGTGGGTCAGCCGGCCGTGAGGTGGTCGGCGAGGCCCCGCTTGACGCCCGCGACGAACGCGGCGATCTCCTGCGGGGTGTAGATCAGCGCGGGTCCGGCCGGATCGGTCGACTGCCGCAGCGCCACCCGGCCGTCGGCCAGGAGCTTGGTCTGCACGCACTGGCCGCCGTTGGGTCCGCTCCACGGGGACTCCCAGCCCTGCTCGCCGAGTTCGGTGGCGGGCATCCCGTTGTAGACGTGACAGTCGGTGCTGGTCATGAGTACTCCTTGCGCATGCGGTTCAGGAGTGCCTTGCTGTCCGCGTCCGAGGTCAGCAGGGACATGCGGTTGTGCGCCTCCAGATGCGCCGCCACGTCGGAACGCTGGTCCAGGTACATCGCCCCGGTGAGGACCTCGGTGTAGACGACGTCCGGGAGTTCCGGCTCCTCGAAGCGGAAGTAGGTGAACGGCGCGCACGCGCCCACGTGGGCGCCCGCGGTGAACGGCACGACGTCCACGCTGACGTGGTCCAGTTCCGAGACCTCCAGGAGCCGCTCGATCTGCTCCCGCATCACCTCGGGGCCGCCGACCACCCGGTGCAGCACGGCCTCTTCCATGACCACCCACAGCGTGGGCGCGTCGGGTCTGTCCAGCAGGCTCTGGCGGCGCAGCCGCAGGTCCACGCGCCGCCCGAGGTCCTCGTCGGCCTCGTTCGGGAAACCGCCCCGCAGCACTCCGCGCGCGTAGGCGTGGGTCTGCAGCAGCCCCGTGACGTAATGGGGTTCGTAGGTGCGCAGGGTCCTGGCCCCCGCCTCCAGGCTGACGTAGGCGCTGAACCAGTTCGGCAGGACGTCCCGGTAGGTGTGCCACCAGCCGGGTTCGTTGGCCCGCTCGGCGAGCACCACGAACTCGTCGATCTCCTGCCGGTCCGCCCCGTAGGTCTCCAGCAGCTTCTCGACGTAGAGCGGCTTGAGGGCGACCTCGGCCTTCTCCAGGCGGCGGATGGTCAGGGAGGTGACCCGGAGCGCCTTGGCCGCGTCCTCCAGGGAGGCGCCCGCGTCCTGTCTGCGTTCCTGCAGTCGCCGGCCCAGGATCATGCGCAGCACGGTGGGAGCACTGGTGCCACCCGTGCCCGTACGGCCTTCGCTCACGTCCTGACCTCCTGAGGGGCTGTCACCGGCCCGAGTGTGTCAGCGACTTGCTGACGCGACCAGGCGGATATCGGCTTTCTGAAATTATCAGGGAGCCGGTTGCAGGTTGAACTTGGGTGCGAGCATGATTACTTGTGTGAACCGTGCCGCCGAACGCGCGCACAGTGACGCCAACCGTCCCCACCCGCGGGCGGGTTGGCAAGACTCTGTCCCCGATGCGTCTCGCCCGGCCGCGCCGCCGCCCCCACGGAAGGCCAACACCGTGTCCCCCCACACGACCTCGTCCCCGCAGCTGTTAGACGCCGTGGACCAGGAACGCACCCACTGGATCGAACTTCCCGCCCACCGCTCCAGCGTCGGGGTCGCCCGGCGCTCCGTCGGCACCCGGCTCAAGGCCTGGAGCCTGCCGGGCGAGCTGTGCTCGGACGCGGTGCTGCTCCTGTCCGAACTGGCCACCAACGCCGTGTGCCACACCCTCAGCGCGCGCATCCTGTGCGGCATCGGACTGGTCACCGACGAGATCCTGCGGCTGGAGGTGCACGACCACGACCACTCGGGTCCCCGGCTGCGCCGGTGCCGTGCGGGCCTCGACGACGAGGGCGGGCGCGGGCTGTTCCTGGTGGAGGAACTCGCGGACACCTGGGGGGTGGACCGCTCAAGACTCACCGGCGGCAACGCCGTGTGGGCGAACCTGATGGCCTGAACTAACGCTTGACGGGCTGGAGTTCGGCGAGCAGCAGGGTCCGGTCGTCGGCCCCGGCCGGATCGGAGGGGGCGTGCAGCAGCCGTCGGCACAGGGAGGGGAGCGGGTCGTGGTCGACGGCCGCCGCGTCGAGTGCCCGGGCCAGACGGGCGATCTCCTGGTCTATGTCGGCGTCCCGGGACTCGACCAGGCCGTCGCTGTAGAGCACGAGCAGGGCCGGATCCTCGATGCTCAGCACGGTCGGCTCGTAGGTGCCCGCGGCGAGGCCGAGCGGCAGGCCCGCGCCGGCCAGCGCGACCGGAGCGGTGCGCCCGTCCGGACCGCGCAGGAGCGGGGGAGGGTGACCGGCGCCCACGAGGGTGCAGGTGCCCTGCCGGGGATCCCACTCGGCGTAGATGCAGGTCGCGAAGGAGGCGCCAGGGGTGTCGCTGGCCAGCGCGTCGAGCCGGCGTACGAGATCGGCTGCGGGGATGTCCATACCGGCCAGGGTGCGTACGGCGGTGCGCAGTTGGATCATCGCCACCGCGGACTCCGGGCCGTGGCCCATGGCGTCCCCGACGATCAGACTGACCCGGTCGCCCGGCCTCCTCAGCACGTCGAACCAGTCGCCGCCGATGATCGAACCCTGTCCGGCGGGCAGCGAGCCGTGGGCGATGCGGCACCCCTCGACCTCCTGGATCGTCCCGGGCAGCAGGCTGCCCCGGATGGCAAGGGCGGTGCGGCGCTCGTGCTCGTAGCGGCGCGCGTTGTCCAGGGCGACGGCGGCCCGCGCGGCCAGCGACTCCACGGCGGCGATCTCGGCGGTCAGGAACGGCCCCCGGTCCGGTCCGCGGGAGCAGGCCACGAAGCCGATCGCCCCGCCCCGCAGCCGGAGCGGCACCACGAGGAAGGAGCGCGTCTTGAGGAGTTCGCCGATGCGTGCGTCCTCACCGGCGGAGGCGGCGAGCCGCTCGGCCGTGTGGTCGTCGACCGAGTCGAGCAGTTGCGCGTGCCCGTCGGTCAGCGCGCGGGCGTACGGGGTCGCGCGGGGGAAGACGAGCACCTCGCCGACCGGCAGGATGCGTTCCCAGGACTCGGGCGCGTCCGTGCCCACGCGCAGGGCCAGTCGGCGCGCCTCGATCTGGGCGGGGTCGGCGCCGGCGTACGTGATCTCCTCGCGCCGCCACCGCTCCAGCAGGTACAGGGACGCGGCGTCGCAGAAGCCGGGCGTCAGCGCGTGCACGACATGGCTGCCCGTCAACCCCAGGTCGAGCTCCGAGCCGATGACGTCGGCCGCGGGGGAGAACGCCGAACGGCGGGGCTGGGGCTTGGCGGTGGGGGTGTCGTCGGAGCGGCTGTGCGGTTCGTTCCGCAGGGTCCTGGGGCCTTTCCGGGTGGGGGTCCGGGCGTCCGGCGGGGCCATTGATCGCCGGACGTCGCAGGGCAACTATATGATGGGGCGTCAAGTAGCTTGGTGCGGAAGGACGTTCTGGTGACCGACTCGGATGCTCTGCCGCCAGGGACGGATCCGGACAAGGCGAGCGTAGCCCGGATGTACGACGCCTTGCTGGGCGGGGAGCACAACTTCGCCATCGACCGGGAGGCGGTCGCGGCCGTCACCGCCATCGACCCCCAGGTGCGGGCGCTGGCCCGGGCCAACCGCGCCTTCCTCGGCCGGGCCGTGCGGTTCCTGGCCGAGACCGGTGTGCGCCAGTTCATCGACCTGGGCTCGGGCATCCCCACGCAGGGCAACGTCCACGAGGTGGCCCAGGCGGCGGACTCGCGGGCCCGGGTGGTCTACGTCGACAGGGACCCGGTGGCCGTCGCCCACAGCACCACCCTGCTCGCCGACAACCCGCGCGCCGACATCGTCGACGCCGACATCCGCCGACCGGACGACGTCCTGTCCTCTCCGCAGGTGCGCAAGCTCATCGACTTCGACCAGCCGGTCGCCGTGCTGATGGTCGCGATCCTGCACTTCGTCGCGCCCGAGGAGAACCCGGCCGGCATCGTCGCCGCCTTCCGGGACGCCCTGCCCGGGGGCAGCTGGCTGGCCCTGTCCCACGCCACCGACCAGGACCGCCCCGACACGGCCGCCGCGGTGACCCAGCTGTACCGGTCCCGGGCCACCTCACCCGTCACGGTCCGCTCCCACGACGAGATCCGGGACCTCTTCACCGGGTTCGACCTGGCCGAACCCGGCCTGGTCCACGTCCCGTTGTGGCGCCCGGACGCGGGTGAGGACATCCCGGAGAACCCCTCCGAGTACTGGGTGTACGCGGGAGTCGGCCGCAAGAGCGAGTGACCGTGCGCACGAGCCACTGAGACCTCGCCCTTGCTGTGCCACGCTCGATCAACTCCCTTGCCCGGTGATCGAGTCGGAGGTGCGAGCATGACTGTTTCCCTGGCGCCCCGCCGGTTCGACACCGGCACCCACGACCTCGGTTGCCTCTTCTACCCTTCCTGGGTCACCGCCTGGCGGCTGACCGGCGACGACACCTCGCGGACGGGTGCCGTGGAGGCGGCCGGCTTCCTCATCCGGCGCTACAACCCGCGCGGGCGGTTCACCCTGGCCTGGGGCGTCCTGACCGACCCGAAGAACGCGGGCCGGGTCATCATCGACACGATGACCAATCTCGACCTGCTGGCCTTCGCCCGCGCGCTCGCCGACTTCGCGGTGCGGGCGCTCGGCCCGGACCACGTCCCGGTGTGGGACCACCGGGCGCCGCAGCAGGCGTACGACATCAAGGACGCGTCGGCCGGCGCGATCATGGCCTGCGGTCTGCTCGACCTGGCCGCGGCCACCGGCCGGACCGGATGCCGGGACGTGGCGTTGCGGCTGCTCACCGCACTGTCGGAGACCTGCCCGGCGAGGAACTCGGCCCGCGCGGAGGCGGTCGTCGCGCGCTGCACCCGCAACCACCCCGCAGAGAACGGCATCGAGATCTCGCAGCATCCTGCGGGTGCTGCGGCCGCAGGACGCGACCGGGCGATCGACCTGTCCACGACGCCCTGACGGCGGCCTTCACCCTGCGATGGAGTCCAGCTGTTCCGCCGCCGGACGCAGTGCCCACAGGTCGCCGCCCGGCGGCGCCTCCAGCGCCGGAACAGCCTCCCGCGCCCGCGCGTCACCCGCGTCCGCCGCCGCGTGCACGACGTCGGTCGCCGCGTACCGGTGGAACTCCAGCTCCGGATGGGGCCAGGCGGCGGCACCGGTCGCGGCGGGCAACAGGTAGTCCACCGCCTTGAACAGGCTCTGCCCCTCCGGACCCTGCCAGGCCCACAGATCGACGCCGACGTGTCGCCCGACGGCGGCGAGCCTGGTGTAGGCGACCAGGTCGAAGGTCGAGTAGTGCCAGCTCCGGGTGCGGGTCAGCTCCTGGGGCTGGCTGCCGTCGGCCGCGATCTGCGGCGCGACGCGCTTGGCCCGGGCGTCCAGGACCGTCCGCCGGGCCAGGGCCCTGTCGCCGGTCGCGCAGGCGAGTGAGGCGAGCAGCAGGTCGTAGAAGGTGCCGTGGTTGTTGGCCGCGGCGCCCTCCTGCCTGCCGAAGTCGCTGTCCCTGAGCCAGCCGAGGAAGTCGCCGTTCCAGCGGGCCATGCCGGCACGGTCCTTCCCGCTCCAGCCCGGCGCGCCGGTGTCCAGGAGGGCGAGCGCGTCGATCACGCTCGTGTACGACTGGGAGAAGTCGATGATGCCGATGGCCCGGCCGTCGTACTTGCAGGGGATGAACTGGGCGTGCTGCAGGTGGGGGTTCATGCGTGTGGCCGGGTCGAGGAACCAGGTGCGCAACACCTGCCCGGCCTTGCGGGCGTACCGCTTGTCCCCGGTGTAGTACCAGGCGAGGGAGAGGTCGTAGGCGGAGTCGACGGTCTTCTCCAGGTCCTGCCGGTCGGTGCCGCTGTCGACCTCGGGGTTGCGCTCGCCGTCGCGCTGGACGTACGGGCAGCCCCACGGGTTGTCGGCGGTGGGGGTCCGGGAGGGCCACCAGTACGGGGCCTGGCTGAGGTAGTCGTGGACGTCGCCGCCGGGAGCCGGCCTCGGCTTGTCGACGACGGTCCAGGGCCCCTGGTCCAGCCACTTGTCGGCGCGGGCGGTCAACGCCTCGACCGTACGGCGGAGTTGCCGGTCACCACGGTCGAGCCGGGCTTTCGTCTGCTGCAGACGGACGCCGTCCAGGACCACGGTGTGCGGGGCGGCGGTGCGTGCCGCCGCCGGGGTGCCGAGCCCTGCGGCGCACGCGGCGAGAACGGTCAGAACGACCACGCACCAGCGGTGTCGCGCGCTCATCGGTCCACCCCCTTCAGCCGGCGCTGCGCCTCGTACAGGTTCCGCGGCCGCACCGCGCCCGGACTGCCGTACAGCTCCAGGCGTGTGTGCAGATCGCCCGTGAAGTCCGGGACGTCGATCTGGTCGAACTCCCTGACCTCGTCGATGCCGACGGTCGCGGACCAGGGCGCCAGCCCGTCGATCCGCACCAGGCCAGCGCGGCCGTTGGTGACGCGGATGTTCCAGTGGGTGAACCGGGCGCCGAAGAGGGGCCCCGCGGACGCGTCGCCGCCGTGGCGGCCGTTGTTGTTCAGGGTGATCTCGGTGCGGACATCGGCGAAGGGCAGGCCGCGATGGCTGTCGAAGGTGCCCATCCGCATGTCGCCGCGCGACCAGACGTTGTACGACGACAGCCCCTCGACGTTGATGCCGTGCAGCTGGGTTCCCGCGGGCGCCGGGCTGGTGCGCTCCTCGATCGTGAAGTCCTCGACGAGGTTGTCGTGCGAGCCCTCGCGACAGAAGTAGGGGTGATGCGAGCCGCGGCCCGCCACGCGGGTCCGGCGCAGGGTACAGGCGGAGGCGGCCACCAGGCCGAACCCGTTGTCGACATGACGGACCGTCACGTCGTCCACCCAGCAGTCGTACGCGCACTGGAGCACGACGCCGTTGTGGCCCTTGTCCAGCAGATGCGGCTGCTGCGGGACCTCGGGCGCCTCCAGGGTGAGCCCTTCGACGCCGCTGCCGCTCAACTCGGGCACGTGGGTGGTCAGTTGCGGGGACCATTCCGGGCGCAGGTCGAGCGGCAGGGGACGTTCCAGGGTGACCTTGCGGCCGTGGACGCGGGCGATGCGGACGGGCCACTCGTAGGGCACGTACGACGTCAGCTTCGTCTTGTCGTCCCAGACGTAGGCCTCGGGGCCGGGCCCGCCGCCGCACATGTGCTCCAGGAGGGTGTGGTCCGCGTCGTCCGCGAGCCGCAGGAGGACCAGCGCGCCCCGACGCAGCGAGGAGGAGTCGGCGACCGTCACCGTCCAGGAACCCTGCCGCGCCGGGGCGAGTGCGGTGAGCGTGCGCCACTCGTCGCGCCGGTTGCCCGTCCAGCCCTCGAACGGCCATGCCCTGGCCCTGATCGCGGCGACGAGCGACTCCAGGCGGCTGCGGGGCGCCAGCCAGATGAGCCCGCCGGCCCAGGACCAGGCCGACTTGTCCCCTCCGTAGCGCGAGCCGTAGGTCCCGATGAGCTCGGTGAGGTTCTTGGTCGCGTACAGCGTCGTACGACCGCTGCCGGCGCCCCTGAGGACCACGTTCGAACGGTCCACGCGGATCACGTCGTCGATGCGGAACGTGCCCGGCGGGATGGTGACCGTGCCACCGCCGGCCTTTCCGGCAGCGGCGAGGGCACGGTTGATCGCGGGGGCGGAGTCGGTCGTCCCGTCCGCCACGGCTCCGAAGTCGCGTACGTCGGCGACGACTCGGCGGCGTGGCAGGTGTGCCGCTCCGCCGTGGCAGCCGGCGCGGCCGACGTACGGGATCTGCGGATGGGTGAAGGGGGTGCGGCTGAACTCCCGCCACAGCGGTGCCGCCTCGACCGCCGATGCCGGACCGGCGCCCACGGCGACGGCGACGGCGCCTCCCAGCAGGGAGCGTCTGCTCATGCGCATGACATTCGGGTTCCTCATGGCGGATCGTCCTCCCATGGGGTTACATGTATGTGAACGTCGTTCAGAAGAGCGTTGAGCGGTGAGAATGCCATGCCGTCGTTGCGCGCGAAAGAGGCTGCGCAGGGATTGCCGGGTCATGTCCCTGAACCGGCGCACGCGGGAAGCCCCGCCGACAGGGTGCTTGTCGGCGGGGCCCGGTGGGGTGGTGAGGTGAACTAACGCCGGCTGCCGCCGAGGGCGATGAACCCGGTGATCTTCGAGCCGGTGGTGTTGTCGTAGACGACCTCGCCGCCGGACTTCTTCCAGATCCGCAGGCGGAAGGTGTCCGGATCCTCGGTGGCGGTGACGCGGAAACCGAATCCGCTCCTGCCGTCGACCGTGCCGGAGCCCTGGTACACGGCCTGCGAGCCGGTGACCACGAGCCAGTCGGAGCCGGTGGAACGGAACTTCAGCCTGGCCGGACCGAAGTCGAAGGAGGCCTCGCCGGCAGGTGCGACCGCTCCGGGCAGATAGACCGCGGCGAAGGAGAAGGCGGCCTTGCCGACCAGGTCCGGCTTGGCGGGGTAGGCGCCGGCGGGGGAGGCGAGGACGCCGGCACCGAGCGCGGGACCGGCCGAGCGGTCGTAGACGATCAGCTCGGGAAGCGTCCTGCTGTCGGAGGCGCCGTCGTCGTCGGTGACGGTGATCACCGGACGCCGGATCCCGGCCTGTGCGTAGACGTGCTCGGCCCGGCAGCCGGAAGCGGTGACCGTGCCGGCCCGGGGCGCGCTCCCGTCCTTCCAGTCGACCACGCAGGTGTGGGTGTCGCCGGTGCCCGGGTCGGTGAACTCGGCCGTGACGACCGTGCGCCTGCCGACCGGGACCGGGGACTGCGGGCCCGAGACGGATACGACGGCGGGAGCCGCGTTGGCCACCTTCACCGTTGCCGTGTCCCTGCTGCGGCCGCCCGCGAGGGTGACCGTGTAGGTGCCGTCGTCCGTGCACGTGACCGTCGTCGCCGCTGAGTTCGGGTCGGCGAACGAACACGGCGCTCCCGCCTCGACGGACCACGTCGGGCCGCCCGCACCCGAGAGGGTGCCGTGCAGCGCGATCGCGTCGCCCTCCGTCCCGCTGACGTCGGCACCGGCGTGCACGACGGTCACCGGGTCGACGCCAGTCAGGGTGGGCGCGACCTTCCTGATCAGGCCTTCCGAGTCGAACTCCAGCCTGTCGACGGTCGTTTCGCGGTGCGTGCCGTCACCGCCGGGAACGGCGAACCGGTGGTAGGCGATGTACCAGTCGTCGGTGTTCGGCACCTGGACGACCGAGTGGTGACCGGGGCCCTTGATGCCGAGCGAGAGGTCCTTCTCCAGGATCACGCCCCGCTTGGTCCAAGGACCGGTGGGGGACGGGCCGGTGGCGTAGGCGACGCGGTAGTTCTCGTCGCGGGTGTCGTTCTCCGACCACATGAAGTAGTAGGTGCCGGACCGCTTGACGACGAACGAGCCCTCGTTGTAGCCGCTGGGCGTGATGTCCTTCGTCTTCGTGAGGTCGACGGAGGTCATGTCGGCGTTCAGGGGCGCCACATAGGCGTGCCCGTTGCCCCAGTAGAGATACGACTGCCCGTCGCCGTCGGTGAACACGGCCGGGTCGATCATCTGGCCACTGAACTGGCCCGCCTTCAGCAGCGGTTGACCCAGCGCGTCCTTGAAGGGGCCGGTCGGCGAGTCGGACACCGCGACACCGATGTTGGCGTCGGCGCAGAAGTAGAAGTAGTACTTCCCGTCCTTCTCGGCGATCGTCGGCGCCCAGGCCCGGCTGTCCGCCCACGCGACGTCCGGACCGAGGTCGAGGATGACGCCGTGGTCCTTCCAGTGGACCAGGTCGGTGGAGGAGTACGCCTTGAACTGCGTGCCGCTCCAGCCCTCGAAGCCGTCGGTCGTCGGATAGAGGTAGAAGGTGTCGCCGAAGCGCACGATGTTCGGGTCGGCGTTGAGCCCCGGCAGCACCGGGCTCCTCATGATCAGCGCCGAGACCGTCCAGGTGCGCTTCTTGCCGTCGGACCCGGTCACCTCGTACGTCACCGGCTTGCTGAAGTCCTGCACGCTGCCGGAGGCGGGGCTGATCGCCGCTCCGTGCGCGAGGGTGAACTCCGGTGCCAGCGCGGTGAGATCGGTGCCCTCCTTCATCGGCAGCGTGACCTTGCTGTCGGCGTTGTCGACGAGGGCGTCGACCTTCAGCTCCGGGTGCGTGGCCTTGGCGATGCCCGCGGTGTTGCCGCTGAGCTCCATGACCTCCGCGGCCGTGAGGGCCCGGTCGTAGACGCGGAAGTCGTCGACCTCACCGCCGAAGTACGGGTCGGCCGAGTACAGGGACCTGCCGATGTAGCCGCTGTAGTCCTTGTTCGCGTCGTAGAGCTCGGACGGCTTGACGGTGGTCGTCGTACGGGCCGCCTCGACGCCGTCGACGTAGAGGACCAGCGTGCCGGTCGCCCCGTCGAGGGTGACGGTGACGTGCCGCCACTCGCCCGGAGTGAGCTGCGAACCGGCCGTCAGCTTCGACTCCGCCGACCAACTGGCCTTGGTGATGGCCGAGTAGAGGCTGTTTCCGCCGTTGGAGGGCGTGGCGAACAGGTACTTGTCGCTGTCCGGACCGAGCCCGAACAGCCACTGGAAGCTGCTGCCGCCCTTCCATTTGGCGAAGGTCGACACCGTCACGCTGTCGGCGCCCTTCAGCACACCGTTCGGTATTTTGACGTACGGCGATCCGGTCGCGTCTCCCGACATCCTGAAGGAGCCGCCCCGCACGCCGGTGCCGAAGGCGGGCGTACCGGCATAGGTGCCGTGATGGCCGTGGCCGCTGGAGTCGAGCGCGATGGTGCCGCCCGACTCGTCGAAGCCGTAGTGCACGAGCAGGTCGGCCGGGACGTCGGGGCCCTCCTGCGACACGGTGACCTCGGCCCGGACCGGGATCGCCGCGCCGTCGGGAAGGCTGCCGGTGACCGCGAAGGTGCCCGCCTGGGCGTACTTCGACGCCGGGACGTCCTCCCACGCGACCGCGACGGGACGCCTGACACCGTCGGCGTAGGTGGCGACGACGGTGGCCGGCAGCACCGGTGCCTCGCCGATCCGCGTCTTGACGGAGATGTCCTCGACGCTCTCGACGAGCCGGTCCGGCTGGTAGGCGCGCAGGAGGCGGTCGTACTCGGCCTGGGTGACCGGCAGGACGGTGCCGTGGCGCGGTCTGGCCGGCAGGTCGTAGTCGGCGACCGGGGACCAGTCGCCGGAGGCGAGGTCGGTCGTCTCGAAGGGGATGTACCCACGACCGCCGAACTCGTCGAGGAACGCGTACCACTTGTCCTCGGTGTTCGACTTGAAGACCAGCGGTCCCTCGGCCGCGCTCATCGCGCCCTTGCCGATGCCCTCCGCGACGGCCGTCCAGTTCGGGTCCAGGATCGAGTCGCTCTTCTCCTCGAAGATGAACTTGCTGTTGGGCGTCGAGGAGCTGTTGTTGCGCTCGTCCTTCGACAAGCGGTAGTAGGTGCCGTCGTGCTGGATCATCGTGGAGTCGATGACCGAGTAGCCGCGGTCGATCCAGACCCTGGGCTCGCTGAAGGTGTAGAAGTCGCGGGTGGTCGCGTACATCATGCGGTTGTACGTGTCGCCGGAGTGGGCCTCGTTGTCGTACAGCTTCGACGCCCAGAAGACGACGTACTCGCCGAGCTTCGCGTCGTAGAACGCCTCCGGTGCCCAGGTGTTGCCCGCGCTGTCCGGGGAGACCCTGACCAGCCGCTGGTTCGTCCAGTGGACCAGATCGGTGGACTCCCACACCATGATGGACTTGCTGCCGGTGCGCTGGGAGGCGTCCCAGTCGCCGTTGCCGTAGATCCTGAGGTCGGTGGCGATCTGGTAGAACTTGTCGCCCTCGGGGGAGCGGATGATGAACGGGTCGCGCAGGCCCTTCTCACCGAGCGTGGAGGTCAGGAGCGGCTTGCCGTCGTTCAGCTCCCGCCACTTGAGGGGGTCGTCGCCCTTGCTGAGCGCCGCGTAGAGCTGCTCGCCGTCCGCGGTGCCCTCGCCGGTGAAGTAGCTGAACATGTAGCCCTTGAGGGCCTGCTCGGCGGGGAGTTCGGGGACCTTCGCGGTGAGGACGCGGGTGGCCTCGGCGTCGCCCTTGGTGACGGTGGCGGTCAGCTCGACGGTGGTGGCGCCGTCGCCGTGCGCGGGGCGGTGGACCACGCCGTCGTCGTCGATGACGTGCTGGTCGGCGGAGGACCAGGTGACGGTGGTGCCGTAGTCGCCCGAGCCCGGGAGCGTGAGGTTGCCGCGCACGTCGTCGAGGTTGTGGACACCGAGGGTCTCGGCCGCCCGCCGGGTGGCCGTCTCGTCGTCGAAGTCCGGCAGGACCGTGACCTCGAAGCTCTTGGTGTCGGTCACGGAACCCTTCTTGAGGATCGCTGTGAGCGTGGCGTGGCCGTCCGGAGCGCCGGCGGGAGGGCGGGTCACCCTGCCGGAGCCGCTCACCACGTCCGTGTTGTCGCTGGTCCAGGTGATGGCCGACCCGCCGGCCGTGCCGGTCCTCGGCAGATCCAGGTCGGCCGTGACCTTGCTGGTGTCGCCGAGGCTCAGCGCGGCCTTGTCGTCGGCCACGCCCTGGACGGCGACGGGGAGGGAGAGCTGCTCGACCTCGGAGGCCGCCAGAGCCCGGTCGTAGACACGGAAGTCACGGATCCGGCCCTTGAAGAGCTTGTCGCCCGAGTACACCGACCTGCCGATGTAGTTGGCGGTGGTGGTGCCGGAGCCGATGGCGCCGGGGGTGAGGGTGACGGCCGTGTTGCGGCCGACCTCGACACCGTCCTCGTACAGGACCCCGGTGGTGCCGGTCTGTGTGTAGGTGAGCTGCTTCCAGACGCCGCGGGCGAGGTTGTGACCGTCGGCGGGCTTCGTGGTCTGCTCGGTCGACCAGTTGCCGCTCGCGACGGAGGTGCGCAGGGAGTTGCCGGTGGTGAACAGGTACCCGTTGCCGTTGCCGCCGCTGGAGTTGCCGAAGCCGTACAGGAAGTACGGCGTGCTCTGGGCGGGGTCGATCAGCACGTCCGTGGAGACGGTGACGGAGTCGAGGCCCCTCATGACGTTGTCCGGCACCTTGATGTAGGTGTCGGAGCCGTTGAAGGCGAGCCCGCGTGCGGGGTCCGACCAGTCGGCGGTCCCGTTCACCGTGCCGTCGCGGCCGTTGCCGGAGGCGTCGGTGACGGTGCTGCCGGTGGCGGCGTCCAGCTTGTACCAGAGGGCCAGGCCCTCGGTGACGTCCGCGGTGTCCGCCGCCCGGGCGGGGATCATGGGCGCGGCGAGGCCCAGGAACAGTGACGCGGCGGTCAGACCGGCGAGGCGGCCCGCCCGGCGTCTCGCGCGCATGCGCGGACGTGCGGTGTACGTCATGTGGGGTTCCCTGCTGAGGCGTGGAGGGTGTGGCGGGGCCTCGGCCGTGGGCGCCCTGCCGTTTCGGCTGTGTGACGTCGTGTTGCGAGAGTGTCAATCGGGTCGTACGGCAGCGTCAAGAGGTTTCGAACGATGTCCGACCAGCCGAACAAGCGGTTCTTCGGCCCCCAACGGTCGGCATGCTCGGACAAGTTGGGGGAATTCGATGGGCACGGGGCGTCAATGACCTCAGTCATGCGAAGGGATGGACACCCATGCTGGCCATCATCTCGGCGGTCCTGTTCTTCATCTCCTTTCTGATCAACGCCGCCGACATATCGACCAACGACACCTTCACCTCGACGAACATCATGCTGCTCGGCCTCATGGTGCTCGCACTGCACCTGGCCGGCATCGGCAGCGGCTGGAACGTGCGCGGCCGCAGGTCCTGAACCTCGTCACGCGCGGGGCAGCCCCGACGAGGGGCTTGCCCCGCGCTGACGGATCGTCAGGGCCTTTGGAGCCAGGCCCGGGTGCCGAACGAGGCACACGCCCGCGAGGCCACCGCCGCCGCGGCGCGCAGGGCCTCCTGGAAGCCGTACGAGGTCAAGTGCCCCTGTGCGGCCAGGTGATGGGTGAGTGCCCCGTGCAGGACGTCACCCGCGCCCAGCGTGTCCGCGACCCGGACGGAAGGCACCTCCACGGTGCCACCGCCGTCGGGGCCCGCCCACTCGATGGGCCGCCCTCCGCGAGTCACCGCGGACCAGGCCACCCCGTGGTCCCGCAGGAACCGCAGAACGTCCTTGGGGGTGTCCGTGCCGGGTGGGCGGAAGTCGTTGGAGCACACGGCCACCTCGATCGAGGGCAGCAGCCGCTCCGTGCCGGCCTTCCAGCTGCCCCCGTCGAGAACCGTGCGCCTGCCGGTGGCCCGCGCGAGGCGGGCGGTCGCCGTCGCCAGCTCCATGTGGTGGCCGTCGAACTCGACGATGTCGCAGGCGGCCACCAGCGCGTCGAGGTCGGGAGGTGGCGCGAGCCGGTACCCGCTCGCGTTGGTCGACGCGACGGCGCGGTCCCCGGTCGAGGCGGTGACGAGAATGGAGGACACGGCGGGCGGCTGAGTCGAGCCGGCCGCCAAGTCCCGCAGCGTCACGCCCAGTTCGCCCAGTTCGGCTGCGACCGCACGGCCCAGCGGATGGGCGCCGACACCGGTCAGCAGACCGGCCGCGCCGCCCAGGTGGGCGAAGGCCACGGCCGCGTTCGCCGCCGGACCGCCCGCCGCCACCACCTGCTCACGGGCCGTCAGTTTCTCGTCGGCGCCGGGCACATGGTCCACCAGCTGAATGACATCGAGCGTGCACAGGCCGACGAACAACCCTGCGGGACGTCGGCTGTTCGTCGGCTCCACCCTCCGGTACCTCTCCTGCTCGCGGTTCCCCGGGCCTCAGCCCGCCGCCCTCTTCACCAGCTCCCCGATCCGCGCCTCGTCGGCGGCGGTCAGCTTCGTGAGCGCGAAGGCGGTCGGCCACATCGTGCCCTCGTCGAGGTTCGCCTTGTCGTTGAAGCCGAAGGTCGCGTACCGCGCGTTGAACTTCTGCGCGCTCTGGAAGAAGCAGACGACCTTGCCGTCCTTGGCGTAGGCGGGCATGCCGTACCAGAGCTTCGGTGCCAGGCCGGGGGCGCTCGCCTTGACGACGGCGTGGATCCGTTCGGCCATGACCCGGTCGGAGTCCTGCATCTCGGCGATCTTCGCGATTACCGCGGCCTCGTCCTCCGCCGCCTTGTCGGCACGCGAGCCGCGGCGTGCCGCCGTCTTGACCTCCTGGGCGCGCTCCTTCATCGCGGCCCGCTCCTCGTCGGTGAACGTCTCGGTCTTCCTGGTCGTCCTGCGGGTGCTCGTCATGTCGTTCCCTCCTGGTTCACTGACGGTCGGATACATCTTGGCGCCCAGCGGGCGCCGCACGGCTCATCCCCAGGCGCCGGCGATCTGCCGGGTCGTGGCGTTGAGCCGGTTGAACAGGTTCGTGACGCCGATCATCAGGACGATCGCGGCGAGCTGCTTCTCGTCGAAGTAGGTGGCCGCCGTGTCCCAGACGTCGTCGCTCACCGCGTCGGGGCGGTCGGCGAGGCGCGTCGCCGCCTCGGCCAGCGCGAGTGCCGCCCGCTCCTCGTCGGTGAAGTAGGGCGCCTCCCGCCACGCGGCGACCGTGGCCAGCCGCTCGTCGCTCACCCCTGCCTTGCGGGCGGTCCTGGCGCCGCCGTCGACACACGCACTGCATCCGTTGATCTGGCTGACCCGCAGATGCACCAGCTCCAGCGTCTGCCCGTCCACCCCGCCGGAGTGCACGGCCTTGAACAGCTGCTGGACGGGCTGCATCGCGTCGGACAGGACGACGGCGGGGTTCTGCATACGGGGCTGCATCGGGAGTCTCTTCTCTGTCGGGCGGTGCCCCGTCGAGGTGGGGCATGACCCCATCTCAGCCTCAAGGGCTTGTCAGGACGACGGCCGTGGGACACCGTGGGACAGCCGAAACGGCCTTGATCAGGCACGATCCGGCCCGGACAAGTTCTGCCGGGGCGGGACAGGGGGCGGGGGACAGTGGTGGAGCACGACAGGACAGTGGGCGGCGACCCGCAGGAGGAGCTGGCCGGACGGCTGCGGCTGCTCCAGGAGCTGTCGAAGCGTGGTGTACGGGCTCTCGCCCGGGACACCGGGCTCAGCTCGTCGTCCCTGTCCCGGTATCTCAGTGGCCGAACGGTCCCGCCGTGGCCCGCGGTCGTCGCCCTGTGCCGCCTCGTCCAGCGCGACCCGCGGCCGCTGCGCCCCCTGTGGGAACGGGCCTCCAGCCCCCTTCCCGCCCCGCCGAGGACCAGTCGCCAGGTCCCCCCGCCGTCGCCGCCCGCCGGGGCCCCGCGCCCGCCCCGCAACGACCTGCCACGGGACGTGCCCGACTTCACCGGCCGTGCGGCCCAGCTCGCGGCGGTGCTCGACGGGGTGACCGCCGGCCGGGTCATCGCCGTCGACGGCATGGCGGGCGTCGGCAAGACCTGCCTGGCCGTGCACGCGGCGCACCGGCTCGCCGCCGACTACCCGGACGCCCAGCTCTACCTGGACCTGCACGGCTTCACCGAGGGCCGCAGACCGCTCGACCCCGACCGCGCCCTGCGGACACTGCTCGCCGCCCTCGACGTCCCCTCCGAGAAGGTGCCCCAGGACGGCGGTGTGGAGGAGCTGGCCGCCTGCTGGCGGTCCGAACTCGCCCACCGGCGGGCCGTCGTGGTCCTCGACAACGCCGCCGACGCCGACCAGGTCCGCCCCCTGCTGCCCGGCGCCGGCCCCTCCGTCGCCCTCATCACCAGCCGCAACCGGCTGCTCGGCCTGGACGAGGTCCCGCCGGTGTCGCTGGACGTACTGACCGAGCAGGAGAGCGCCGAGCTCCTCGCCCGCGCCAGCGGCGAGACCGACAGCCGGGAGGGACGCCTGGCCCGAGACCCCGGGGCCACCGCCGAGGTGCTGCGCCTGTGCGGTCGTCTGCCGCTGGCCCTGCGGCTGGCCGCGGCCCGGCTGCGGCACCGGCCGGGCTGGACGGTGGGCATCCTCGTGGAGCGGATGGCGGAGGGAGCGAGCGAGTTCGACACCGCGTTCGCCATGTCCGTACGGCAGTTGGACCGCGCCAAGGCCCGGCTGTTCCGGCTGCTGGGCCTGCTGCCCGGGTCGTCCTTCGACGAGTACGTGGCGGCGGCGCTGGCGGACGTGCCGCTGCGCAGCGCCCGCGCGATGCTGGAGGACCTGCTGGACGCCCACCTGGTCCAGCAGCCGGCGGCGGGCCGCTACCGCCTCCACGACCTGGTCCACCAGCACGCCCGCCGCGCCACCACCGAGCAGGACTCCCCGGCGGACCGCGAGCGGGCCCTGACCCGGGTGCTCGACTACTACGTGCACGCGGCCGCCGCGGCGGATGCGGCGATGCCCTTCCTGTCGCTGAGCCGCGAGGCCACCGTGGACCGCCCGCCGACCGAACTGCCGGACTTCCACGACAAGATCGCGGCTCTCGTGTGGTTCGGCACCGAGTACCTGAACCTGCTGGCCGCCTTCGAGGCGGCGGAGGACGCCGGGGCCGACCGCCACATGTGCGAACTGCCCCGCTTCATGCGGGCGTACTTCGCCCGGCGCTGCGGCACCACGATGCTCAACGGCCTCTTCGAACGGTCCCTGGCCGCCGCCCAGCGCCTGGCCGACCCCCTGCAACTGGCCGAGGCGCACAGCGACTTGGGCTTCGCCCGGTACAACGCCGGCCGCATGGCGGAGGCGAGCGCCGCGTACGAGGCGGCGGCACCGCTGGTGCTGCGGGCCGGGGACGTCCGGGCGGAGGCCGAACTGACCATGCGGCGCGGCTACTTGCGCTGGGACCAGGGATACGTCGAGGAGCCGCTGGACCTGTTCCGGCTGGCGGGGAAGCTGTACGCGGACGCCGACTGCCCCATGGGCACGGCCCACGCGACCGCGTACGAGGCCTGGGCGCTGCTCCAGCTGGGGCACCGTGACGAAGCGGCGCGGCTGGCCCGTACGGCACTGGAGATCCCGCACGCCGACGGAGCGTGGCCGCCCGCCCTGACGGCCCTGATCACGCTGGGCGTGGCCCTCGCGCACGAGGACCCCGACGAGGCCCTCGGCCACCTCCACCGGGCGCTCGCGCTGGCCCGCGAGGACGGCCACCGGCACAACGAGGCCTGGTGCCTGAACTGCCTCGGTGTCGCCCTGCGCCGGATGGGCCGCCACGACGAGGCCCTGGCGTGCCACGAGCAGGCGTTCGCGCTCCTGGAGGAGCTGTTCGAGGACCACTGGAAGATCCACTTCCTCAGTGCCTACGGCGAGACTTGCCGCCTCGCGGGCCGGCCCGAGCAGGCTCTGCGCCTGCACCGCGAGGCCCTGGAGCTGGCCCCGAAGCTCGGCTACCGGCATGCCGAGTCCCTGGCCCACGAGGGCATCGCGGCGGTCCTCGACGCGACGGATCCGGAGGTGGCGGCCGAGCATCGGGCGGCGGGCCGGGCCGTCCTGCCGGAGGTCGGATCGGGGGTCTGAAGCGCAGGCGCTCCTCTGCACGGGTGCCTCCTCCTTGCAAAAACGGAACCGCGTTCCGTATCGTTGTCGGAACAAGGTTCCGTTTCGTCGTGCCGACGGGGCGGGGCCCGGCAGTCAGCCATGGAGGAGAACGCTCATGCAGTACCGCACCTTGGGCCGCACCGGTGTGCAGGTCAGCTCGCTCGCGCTCGGCGCGATGAACTTCGGCAGGATCGGCCGCACCACCCAGGACGAGGCCACCGCGATCGTCGACGTCGCTCTCGAGGCCGGTGTCAACGTCATCGACACCGCCGACATGTACGGCGACGGCGAGTCGGAGGAGATGGTCGGCAAGGCCATCGCCGGCCGCCGCGACGACATCGTGCTGGCGACCAAGGCCGGCCTGCCCATCGGCGACGAACGCAACCACCAGGGCAGTTCGCGCCGTTGGCTGGTCACCGAACTGGAGGCCAGCCTGCGCCGTCTCGGTGTCGACCACGTCGACCTGTACCAGATCCACCGCTGGGACCCGAGGACCAGCGACGAGGAGACCCTCTCGGCCCTGACCGACCTGCAACGCGCCGGAAAGATCCGCTACTTCGGCTCCTCCACCTTCCCGGCCCACCGCATCGTGCAGGCCCAGTGGTCGGCACGCGAGCACCGCCTGAGCCGGTACGTCACCGAACAGCCCAGCTACTCCGTCCTCCAGCGCGGCATCGAGTCCCATGTCCTGCCCGTCACACAGGAGTACGGCCTCGGCGTGCTCGTGTGGAGCCCGCTGGCCTCCGGCTGGCTGTCGGGGGCGGTCCGCGCGGGGCGGGACATCGCCACCCACCGTTCGGCGATGCTGCCCGAGCGGTTCGACCTGACGGTCCCCGCCAACCGGGTCAGGCTCGACGCCGTGGAACGACTGAGCCGGGTCGCCGACGAGGCCGGCCTCACGCTCATCCAGCTCGCGCTCGGCTTCGTGACCGCACACCCCGGCGTGACCAGCGCCCTGGTCGGCCCCCGCACGGTCGACCACCTGCACGCCCAGCTCGCCGCCGCGGACACCGTCCTGAGCGCGGACGTCCTGGACGCGATCGACGAGATCGTCACCCCCGGCACCGACCTCGCCCCGCAGGAGAACCACGACACCCCGCCGGCCCTCCTCGACCCGTCCCTGCGCCGCCGCTGACCGCCTGGGCAGACCCGCACGAGAGCGACCTGCCGGCGTGGGGCGCGCTCACACCACCGGCTCGCCTCCGCATGCACGAGGCCCCGCCGGCCCGGGCGACCCGTCTGCGTGCCACTGCTGACGACCGGGGGAGTGAAACGACGGCGCCCCGTCGGGCTGGGCGACCCGTCTGCGTGCCGCTGCCGACGGCCGGGGGAGTCCGCGCGACGGTCTACGGGCAAGGGGAGATCGGCGCCCTCGGCACCTCCGTGGCAGGAGAAACGACGGCGCCCCGTCGGGCTGGACAACCCGTCTGCGTGCCGCTGCTGGCGACCGGGAGTCCGCGTACGGCCTAGGGGCAGGGGCAGATCGCCGCCGCGTGGCACCTCTGCGGCAGGAGGACCACGGCGTCCCGCCGGGCCTGGGGGACCCGTCTGCGTGCCGCTGCCGACGGCCGGGGGAGTCCGCGCGACGGTCTACGGGCAAGGGGAGATCGGCGCCCTCGGCACCTCCGTGGCAGGAGAAACGACGGCGCCCCGTCGGGCTGGACAACCCGTCTGCGTGCCGCTGCTGGCGACCGGGAGTCCGCGTACGGCCTAGGGGCAGGGGCAGATCGCCGCCCCTTGGCACCTCCACGGCAGGAGGACCACGGCGCCCCGCCGGGCCTGGGCGACCTGTCTGCGTGCCTTGCTGGCGACCGGGGGAGTGCGCGCAATGGTCTACGGGCACGGGGAGATCGGCGCTCTCGGCACCTCCGTGGCAGGAGAAACGACGGCGCCCCGTCGGGCTGGACAACCCGTCTGCGTGCCGCTGCTGACGGCCGGGGGAGACCCACGGGCAGGGGCAGATCGCAGCCCCGGCACCTCCGCGGCAGGAAGACCACGGCACCCCGTCTGCTTCTCATCCGTCCCTGCGCCCCCGGCCGGCGTACCGGTCCGCCGTCTCGCGCCCTCGCGCGCCCGTCGCGATCCGGCCCGCCAGATCGGCCCCGCACGAGAGCGACGCACCGCCTGACCTGACCGCTTACGCGATCCTCGCCCCGCGCCCCACCGCCTGACCCCACCGTCGCCTCCCAGAAGAGCCACGACACCCCGCCCGCCCTCCGCGACCACTCACCGCACCGTCGATGACCCCCTCGGGGGAGACCCCGTGCCAATCCGAAGGGACCCGCCGTCCATGCCGCAAAGCCCCCCGCCCAGTTTCGGGATCATGACCGCGCCCATGCAGGTCGACTACCACGACGTCCTGCGGGTCTGGCGCGAGGCGGACACCGTTCCCGCCATCGAGCACGCCTGGCTCTTCGACCACCTCATGCCGATCGGCGGTGACCCCGGAGGGCCGGCCCACGAAGGCTGGACCCTGCTCGCGGCGCTGGCCGCGCAGACCCGACGGCTACGGCTCGGCGTCATGGTGACCAGCAACCGCTTCCGGCCACCCGCGATGCTGGCCAAGATCGCCACGACCGTCGACATCGTCTCCGGCGGCCGGCTCGACTTCGGCATCGGCGTCGGCTCCCGCCCAGACCACCCCCTGGCCAGACGCGAGTACGAGGCCCACGGCCTGCCCTTCCACGACCCCGCCCACGCCGTGGAGAGCCTCGCCGAGGCCTGCGGGCTCATCAAGCGCCTGTGGACCGAGGAGAAGCCCTTCGACCACCACGGCACCCACCACCACCTCACCGGCGCCTTCGCCAACCCCAAGCCGGTCCAGCGCCCCCACCCGCCGATCCTCATCGGGGGTCGCTCGTCCGCGACCCTGCGCATCGTCGCCCGGCACGCCGACCTGTGGAACATCCCCGGTGGCGACATCGACGACGTGATCCGTCGCAGCGCCCTGCTGGACCGCTACTGCGCGGAGATCGACCGCGACCCCGCCGAGATCACCCGCTCGATCCACGTGCCGGTCTCCTACGACCGTCCCGGCGCCACCCGTGAGGCGATCACCGAGGCGACCGACGCGGGCTTCACCCACATCGTCCTCGGCCTGCCCTCGCCCTACCCCGCCCACGTCGCCCAGTGGGTCGCCGACGAACTCATCGGCCCCTCGGCCCGCCCGGTCACTTCCAGCCGTACGCGTACGCCGCCACCCAGGTGACGTCGAGCTGGGCGCTGCTGCCCGGGGCCGCGCCCGGTCCCTCCAGGGCGCTCTCGTTCTGGAGCACCCAGGACAGGGGGAGATCGGGCACCCCGCGGGTGTCATGACCGGTCAGCCGGCCGTCGACGTAGAACCGCACATGGCCCGGCGTCCACTCGGTGGACACCGTGTGCCACCGCGTCCAGTCGTCGCTCCCCGGGAACCAGCCCTGCTCACCGCCGCCGCAGGGATGGTGGAAGGAGCTGAGGGAGCCGGTCCACTCACCCTCGGGGTGGTCCATCTCGCAGCCCCCGCCGTAGTGCAGCCAGGCCGACTTGTAACCGGGAGCCGGCTTCGTGACCTTGATGCGCGCGCTGTACTTGCCGTACTTCATCTCCATCACCGCACGCGGCACCACCGCCGCGGCGTGCACGGGGCCGCCGTCCGCGGGCCGCCACATCCGGATCGACATCCGCCCGTCGCCGTTCGCCGCGGGACCCACGCTCACGGTGTCCTCCGGGTGGTAGACACCGACCACGTCCCGCCCCCGGCTGACCGCCGTGTCGGGCCAACCCGTCGGATACGCCCACCAGTTGTCGCGGTACGTCCCCGTCAGGCCCCCGCAGTGGGCCGCAGAGGTGTCGACGTCGTGATCGCAGTCGCTGAACGAACCCAGCGGCACCCGGTCGCCGTTGAAGTCCTCGGCCAGGACCTGCC
Organism: Streptomyces sp. SAI-135; assembly: GCF_029893805.1. Classification (NCBI taxonomy): domain Bacteria; kingdom Bacillati; phylum Actinomycetota; class Actinomycetes; order Kitasatosporales; family Streptomycetaceae; genus Streptomyces; species Streptomyces sp. SAI-135. The sequence continues at coordinate 808,440 of NZ_JARXYP010000002.1, read as the reverse complement.
AGAAGGGCCCGCAGTCACCACGGGGCAGGTGCGTGGCGGTGGTGCGGCACGCGTCGGCGGGAGCGGGGGCCGCGTCGGCCCGGGGGAGGCCGAGGAGGCCGCCGCCGACGAGCAGGAGGCTCGCAGCCGTCACCAGGACCCGCGTGCGGTGGTGCGGCGCTGCGTGTGAACCCATCCCGAGGCTCCTTCAGGCGGCCGGCACCGCCCGCCCCTGCCGCGCCGGACACCGGACAGGCCATGAACCGCGGCGGAGCGGACGGCACTTCGCGAAGGAACATCCTCCGCCCGCCGCACCCCGTCGCGCCATCCCCCGGACGGGCCACGAACCGGAAGGCCCGCTCCGCCGCCCTCGGTGCCCGCTCTCAGAACTCGCTGTCGATGCCGGTCACGACCGCGGGCCCCAACGGCGCGTCCTCCTCCGCCAGGCCGCTGTCACGCAGAGCCCGGGAGACCAGCCGTACCGCCTCCGCCTCGGCCTGCAGCCGGTCGGGGGCCTCGACCTCGACCCGGGCGGCGAACATGCCGTCCTCCTCCGTGGTCAGGACACTCAGTTCCTCGCTCTCCCCGAGATCGGTGTTCCTGGGGTCCTGGGGCCGAAGCCGTCGTCCGATGTCCGAGCGGACGCCGTCGGTCACTTCGCGCAGGAACGTACCGGGGACAGTGATGACGTAGGTGGTCACGGGGACTCCTTTCTGACGTCCTACCCGGTTCCCCGTGAGACCGATCGGAACCGAAGGCGGGGCAGGGACTCCGGATGTGGAGGAGCCGTGTCGCCCAGGGTGATTTTCTGGAACCGGCCCTGCATGGTCCCGCCCGTCGCGGGTAAACGCGGCCAGAACACCGGAATCTCGGGATGGGCGGACGATGACGACGTCGGGGACGACTGACACAGGTACGGCGCAGCCGGGGAGTGAGCGCCGCGCACAAGGAGGCACCGGGCCCGGCCACGCTCCGCGTGACACCGCCGGGCTCCTGGCCGTCCGCCCCGGGCCCCGTGCGGAACCGACCAGGGAGTGAAGATCGGTCACGAGGATCAGGACCGCACGGGCGGCCGCCGGGCCTGCCCGAGCACCGGCCCGCGCGGGGAGGTGTCGTCCCACGGCCGTGGGCGACGGGTGGAGATCGGATCGTCGCTCTGACCGTGTTCGCGTCGTTGTCCTGGGCAACGGCCGGCGTCGGGCGACCTGGATGGAGTGGGGAGGCCGGGACGAGGGTGTTCTCGGGGACTGAGGCTGCCGAACTGGTGGCGACGACGGCAGCCGGTGCCGAGACGGCATGGGAGCACTGGGAGCCGTCGGTTCTCCTCGTGGAGGACGATCCCGGCGACGCGCTGCTCGTGGAGGAACTGGTCGCCGACGGCGCCGTGAAGATGGGGCTGCGATGGGTGCGGTCCATGACCGAGGCGGCCGAGGTGCTGGCGACCGAGACGTTCGACTGCGTGCTGCTCGACCTGCACCTGCCGGACGCCCAGGGACTCGAGGCCGTCTCCCTGGTCCAGGGGCTGGCCGAACGGGTCGCCATCGTGGTCCTCACGGGGCTCGCCGAGGAGCAGACCGGCCTCGCCGCGGTCGCGGCCGGCGCACAGGACTACCTGGTCAAGGGCAGGGTGGAGCCCGAGCTGTTCGGGCGGGCGGTGCGCTACGCGATCCAGCGCAAGCAGACCGAGCAGGCGGCGGTCGCCCTCCAGGCCGGCGCGCTCCAGGCACAGGAGAACGCCCGCCTGGAGCGCGGCCTGCTGCCCCGTCCGCTGCTGCGCGCCGAGGGCGTCCAGGTCGTGGCCCGCTACCGGCCCGGACGCGCGCAGACCCTGCTGGGCGGTGACTTCTACGACATCGTGCAGAGCGCCGACGGCACCCTCCACGCCCTCATCGGGGACGTCTCCGGGCACGGCCCGGACGAGGCGGCCCTGGGCGTCGCCCTGCGGATCGCCTGGCGCACCCTCGTCCTCAGCGGCATCACCGGCGCCCAGCAGATGGCCAGGCTCGAGGAGCTGCTGATGGCCGAACGGGCCCGCGACGAGGTCTTCGCGACCCTCGTGAGCCTGGCCGCCGTACCGGGAGAGCAACAGGCCCACGTGGTACGCGCCGGCCACCACGGCCTGCTCCGGCGCACCGGGACGGACGTGGACTGGGTGGAGGTGCCCGGCGGGCCGGCCCTGGGCATGGTCCCCGGCGGCGCGACGTGGCCGACCGCGGAACTTCCGGTTCCGGCGGGCACGTCGGTGGTGCTCTTCACCGACGGCCTCTTCGAGGGGCACGTGAGCCGGGGCACGGAACGCCTCGGCGAGGAAGGACTGCTGGCCCTGGCCCGGGAGGCGTCGGCACTGGAGCCGGAGTCCTTCGTGGACCGGCTGATCGAGAAGGCCGAGAGCCTCGCCGAGGCGCAGGGCGGCCTGGCCGACGACGTGGCCGTCGTCCATCTGAACTGGAACTGAGTGAGTGGGAACGTGGTGTCGGAGCACAGGGTGAGACGAGGGACGGGCGCGGCGTGGAGCGGACGCCGGCTGACGGTGCAGGGGTGGTTCTACCTGCTCCTGGCCGTCATGACGCTGCTGGTGGTGATCGGCAGCGTGGTCGGCGCCCATCTGCTCGGCCGGACGGCGGAGGCGAGCGACCTGCTGCTGCGCCGCATCCAGCCCGCCCAGACCGAGGCGTACCGACTCCAGACCGCGCTGGTCAACCAGGAGACGGGCCTGCGCGGCTACGCGATCACCGCCGACCGGCAGTTCCTCGCCCCGTACACCCAGGGCAAGAAGGACGAGGCCGACTCGGCCGCGCGGTTGCGCGGGTTCCTCGGCGACCGGCCCGAACTGCTGGCGGACCTGAAGGCGATCGAGATCCAGGCGGCCGACTGGCGCCGTACCTACGCCGAACCCCTGGCGGCCTCGGTCACTCCGGGCCGTCCCGAACCGCTGAACCAGCGGAAGGCCGACCAGGGCAAGAAGGAGTTCGACCGGCTGCGCACTCTGTGGAGCAGGCAGGACACCGACCTGACGAAGGCCGTGGAGCAGGGCCGTTCCCATCTCGCCCATGAGCGGGCGGTGCGCAACTCGGTCCTGGGCGGCATGCTGGCAATCTTCCTGCTGGCCGGAGTCGCCTGCGCGGTCCTGGTCCGGATCCTGGTGACCCGGCCTCTGGAGGCTCTGCGCACGGCGTCGATGCGAGTGTCGGGAGGTGACTTCGCCCATGTCATCACCGGCGGCGGTCCGGCCGACCTGACCGCGGTGAGCAACGCCGTGGAGGGCATGCGCTGGCACATCGTGGCCGAACTCGAGGCCTCACGCGAACAGCAGCGGGAACTGACCCGGCAGGCCGCCGACCTGGACGAGCAGGCCGTGGAGCTGCGCCGCTCCAACGCGGAACTGGAGCAGTTCGCCTATGTCGCCTCGCACGATCTGCAGGAGCCGTTGCGCAAGGTCGCCTCGTTCTGCCAGCTGCTGGAGAAGCGTTACGGCGACGTCCTCGACGACCGCGGCCGGCAGTACGTCGACTTCGCCGTCGACGGGGCCCGGCGCATGCAGGTCCTCATCAACGACCTGCTGACCTTCTCCCGGGTCGGGCGGGTCAACGACGCCCGGGTGCCCGTCGGACTCGACCAGGCGCTGGACAAGGCGCTGGCCAACCTCGGGACGGCCGTGGAGGAGTCCGGCGCCCGCGTCGACCGTCCGGAGCACCTGCCCGAGGTCGTCGGCGACCCGACCCTGCTGGCCATGCTCTGGCAGAACCTGGTCGGCAACGCCCTGAAGTTCCGCCGGCCCGACCGCGCCCCGCACGTGTCCATCACCTGCGCAGCGGACCCCGACGAACCCGACAGCCTGCTCGTGGCCGTCACGGACAACGGCATCGGCATCCCCGAGCAGTTCACGGAGAAGGTCTTCATCATCTTCCAGCGGCTGCACGGCCGGGACGCCTACGGTGGTACGGGCATCGGTCTGGCACTGTGCAAGAAGATCGTGGAGCAACATGGTGGCAAGATCTGGATCGACACCACGTACACGGACGGCACGCGGTTCTGCTTCACCCTTCCGTCCATCGCCGAGAGCCCGGAGGATTCCGGTATCGGCACCGAGGAAAAGGTTCTGACATGACCACCCCCGCCGCCAACCCCATAGACGTGCTCCTCGTCGAGGACGACCCCGGCGACGAGCTGATGACACGTGAGGCCTTCGAGGACAACAAGATCGGCAACACGCTCCACGTGGTCCGGGACGGCGAGGAGGCACTGGACTTCCTCTACCGGCGCGGCGACCACACCGAGGCACCGCAGCCCGATCTCATCCTGCTGGACCTCAACCTCCCCAAGTACGACGGCCGTCAGGTCCTGGAGAAGATCAAGTCCGACCCGGAGCTGGCCCACATCCCGGTCGTCGTCCTCACCACCTCCGCGGCCGAGGAGGACATCCTGCGCAGCTACAAGCTGCACGCCAACGCCTATGTCACCAAGCCGGTGGACCTGGACCAGTTCATCGCCGCGGTGCGTCAGATCGACGACTTCTTCGTCCAGGTCGTCCGTCTGCCACGCCACTTCTGACAACCCGCCCGACCGCGGGCGCCCGAGGACCCGCCCCGTTGGGTCCGTGACGGGCCCTCACCCGCGCTCGCGGAGGTACGCCTCCAGCTCCGCTGCCCCGGCCAGCATCGCCCGGCCGCGGGCGGAGAGCCGGCCGTGCCAGTCGCGCAGCGTGTCCTCCAGCGGCTCCAGTCCGCCCGCCTCGCGCACCTGGGCGATCAGCGGGGCGATCTGCTCCAGCAGACGGCCGCCGCGCCGGAGCTGGTGGACCAGCCGGGCGTCCCGTACGGCGGCCTCGTCGTAGACGCGATAGCCGGTCAGCGCGTCCCGGCGCGGCCGTAGCAGCCCGGCGCGCTCCCACTTGCGCAGCGTCGCCGGCCGGATCCCGAGCCTGCCGGCCAGCGGACCGATGAACGTCCCCCCGGCCCCTGATCCGCCGGTCGGCTCGGCGACCGTGGAGGGGTCCAGGTCGCGCAGTGCCCGCTCCACCGCCTGGAAGGTCCGCCGGTCCTCGAGGAGCTCGACGTGGCTCTCGTCGATGAGACGGAACGCGTCGCCGACCGAGCCCTCGTTCACCGCCCGCATGATCGCCGACGCCCTCCGGTGGCCGTGGCCCGGCAGCAGGGCCAGGAAGGCGCGCAGGGCGCCGGCGTGCAGCCGGGTGTAGACGCGGTATCCGTGAGGCGTGCGTTCGGCGGCCGGGAGGATGCCGGCGTCCTCGTAGTTGCGCACCGCCTGGGTGGACAGTCCGTGCCCGCGCGCCAGGTCGACCGGCCGCAGTCGTCCCTCGGTTTGAAGCTTTTCTCCCACATCAGGGACCATATCGCGGAAAAGTTTCCACCGAAGGTTCAACGATAGCGTTGAAGGCATGGCGACTGACATCAAGGACACCGCCCACGCCGTCGACGCTGCCGCCCTCATGGCACTGCTCCCGTCCCGGCCCCGGCTGCTCGCCCTGGGCGAGCCCACGCACGGCGAGGACTTCCTGCTGGAACTGCGCAACGAGATCTTCCGGCAGCTCGTCGAGCGCGAGGGGTACCGCACGATCGCGCTCGAGACCGACTGCCTCCGGGGCCTGGTGGTGGACGACTACGTCACCTCGGGGACGGGCAGCCTCGACGAGGTCATGGAGCACGGGTTCAGCCACGGCTGGGGTGCGTCCGCGGCCAATCGCGCACTCGTGCGCTGGATGCGCGCCCACAACGACGGCCGGCCCGCGTCGGATCGGGTCCGTTTCGCGGGCTTCGACGGCCCGCTGGAGATCACCGGCGCCGCGAGCCCCCGTGAGGCCCTCACCGCACTGCACGGCTACCTCGCGGACCATGGGGAGGCGGACCTGCTTCCGTGCGGCGCGCGGACGCTCGACCGGCTGCTCGGCGACGACGAGCGGTGGACCGACCCGGCCGCGATGAGGGACCCGGCCCGGTCGGTGGGCCGGTCGGCCCGGGCGGACCGGCTGCGGCTGCTGGCCGACGAGCTGGTGACACTGCTCGACGCGCAGGCACCCCGGCTGATCACGGCGACCTCGCGGGAGGACTGGGACCGGGCGTGCCTGTACGGGCGCACGGCGACCGGTCTGCTGCGCTACCACCACGCGACGGCGGACACCTCACCGGCCCGCATGACGCGCCTGTGCATGCTGCGGGACTCGATGATGGCCCACAACCTCCTCGCTTCGGCCGCCCGGGGCCCGGTTCTCGTCCACGCCCACAACTCCCATCTGCAGCGGGAGAAGAGCTCCATGCGGATGTGGGAGGGAAGGGTGGAGTGGTGGAGCGCCGGTGCGCTGGTGGGCGCCCGGCTCGGTCAGGAGTACGCCTTCGTGGCCACGGCCCTCGGCACGATCCGTCACCAGGGAGTGGACACACCGTCCGAGGACACCGTCGAGGGTCTCCTGTACACCCTCCCGCGGGACGCCTGCCTCATCGGCTCTCGGCGCCTGTCCGAAGCGCTCGGCGACACGCTGCCGGCGCCTCGCGTGTCCCCGTGGTTCGGCTACGCCCCGTTCGACCCGGCCCACGCGGCGGGCATCGACGCCCTGATGTTCGTCAAGGACGTCCCGCGGAGCTGGCCGCCGCCGTCTCCCGGTCGGTCGAACTCCCGTTAGGGCGACCGTCGTTCGTTCGAACCTACGAAGTTCCCGCGCAGTGGGTTACTGATCGCGTCCCGCACTGGTAGGAAACATTCCTAACAATCAGGTCCGGACCAACTCTCCACCCCCCACCTCCACTTGGAGCCCCCGTGGAACCTGAGACAGTGACCCCTGCCGTCCACCCGTCCCGCCGCACCCTCCTCGCCCTCATGGGGGCGGCGACCTGCGTCGGAATGCTCGGCCCGGCGCCCACCGCGGCGGCATCCGCCGCCGCACCGGGTCTCGACGACCCGGCGAAGAAGGAGATCGCCATGAAGCTGGTGTCGAGCGCGGAGAACTCCTCGCTCGACTGGAAGGCGCAGTACGGGTACATCGAGGACATCGGTGACGGTCGCGGGTACACCGCCGGCATCATCGGCTTCTGCTCCGGCACCGGAGACATGCTCGACCTCGTCCAGCTCTACGCCGACCGCAAGCCCGGCAACGTCCTCGCCAGGTATCTGCCGGCACTGCGCCGCGTCGACGGCACCGACTCCCACGACGGCCTGGATCCGGCCTTCCCCGACGACTGGCGCAAGGCCGCCCGGGACACCGTGTTCCAGCAGGCGCAGAACGACGAACGCGACCGCGTCTACTTCAACCCCGCCGTCCGGCAGGGCAAGGCGGACGGGCTGCGGGCCCTCGGCCAGTTCGCCTACTACGACGCCATCGTCATGCACGGCGACGGCGGCGACGCGACCAGCTTCAGCAGCATCCGCCGCCGGGCCCTGCGTCAGGCGAGCCCCCCGGCGCAGGGCGGCAACGAGACGACGTACCTCAACGCCTTCCTCGACGCGCGCGTGTGGGCGATGAAACAGGAGGAGGCGCACAGCGACACCAGCCGGGTCGACACCGCCCAGCGGGTCTTCCTGCGCCAGGGCAACCTCGACCTGAACCCGCCCCTGGACTGGAAGGTGTACGGCGACAGTTACCACATCGGCTGACAGTCCGTGGGCGACGGCCCGGTGCGTCAGGGTGCCGGGTCGTCACCCACGCGAAAACGCGCTCGACGGAGGGTGTTTGCCGTCGATGCGAGCGGTAACGCGATGTCCATGAGTGAATCGAACGAGCAGACGAAACAAGATTCCGCGAGCACCGGGACCGCGGCGGCGAAGGCCCGGCGCAGCACGGCCAAGGCCACCGCCCCGGCGACGAAGGCGGCGAACAAGGCCGCCGGCAAGGCGGATGACGCCGCGTCGGCGGGCACGGAGGCCACGGAGCGGGCGGCCAAGACGGTGAGCGGGGCCGCGCAGACCGCCGCCAAGGGCGTCGAGGCCGGTCGCCAGACCGTCATCGCCGCCTCGGGACAGGCCGCCGCCGTCGCCAGGACGGCCTGGACGGTGATCGCCCAGCGCAAGCTCATCGCCGCGGGCGTGGGCGCGGGCCTGACGGCGCTCACCGCCACGTCCTACGCGGTCGGCCGACGGTCCGGACGCCACACCCACGGTCCGATCACCCGCCTGACCGGTGGGCGGATCTGACGCGGGAGGGACAGGCCGGGAGGCGGTCCTTCGCGGCGGGGCGCACCGACTCGTTGTCACCGTTCCTGCGACAGCAGGTCGTTGAGGCGGGCGCCCGCCGCCCACCGCCGCAGCGCGGAACCGTCCAGCAAGCGGATCGTCCGCTCCCGGCGTGCCCACCGGATGTCGCGGTCGGTGAAGACACCGCGATGCACCACCAGACGCAGCGCCGGCACCTGGCCCCCGCGGTGCGGGTGAGGATGCGGCACGTCCTCGTCGGGGAGGGGTTCGGCCACCGGCCGGAAGGCCACGTCGACACGGCGGCCGGCCGCGTCCCGGGCGCACAGCCGCGGCCGGTCCGGCGCCGGCAGCAGCCGCACCCGCCACCCGTCCCGGCGCAGCATCCGCGCCACCGCCAACGCCAGTTCCTGGGTGTCCAGTTCGAGCAGCTCGTCCGCGGTGTAGTAGCCCAGACGGCGGCGGGCGTCAGGGCGCCCGTGCCGTATCACAACCGCCACCACCAGGGTCAGCAAGGCGACACCGGCCACAGGGACGACCGGCCCCGCGGCCCGGTACCCCGCGGCGAGCACGGCCGCCACCGCGCACACGGCCACCACCACGCCGGCGAATGCGGGCAGCACGTCACGGAACCGGGGCCCGTAGCGCCCCTGGGCCCGCAGCGCGCGCACGTCGTGCCGTGTCCCCGATCGGCGCGACGGGAAGCGGCCGGCCGTCCACGATAGGCGTGCCACAGCCCAGCCCTCCCCGTGCCGCCGATGCGCACCCGTCACTTCACGGATACCCAGCGGACGGCCAAGTGCCGTGCGGGCAGCGGGAATTCGGCCACGCGCGGGCAGCGCATCGAAGCGCCAGGGGGCGCGTTGGACGGCGCCAGGACACTTCTCTTCTCGTGAGCGTCGGTTTTCGCCCTCTTGCGCGAGCATGGACGTTCGCCTCGGCCCAGGCCCGTTCAGCGGGCCCGGAGGCCCGACCCGTGGCCGCTGGGACCACCGGCTCCCCCGACCGGTTGCGCCTGCTCGCTCACAGGCGAGGCTGGATACATGGGCGCCGGGGCACACGGGAAGGACACGGCAGCCGGGTGAACATGCCACGGACCGGCAGGAGCGGTGGCCGACCAGCGAGGAGAGGAAGACATGGCAGGGGTGGAGGACACGGGGAGCCTCGGACGACGGCCGGCACCCGCTGCGGGGCTGACCAGCGCGCTGGAAGCCATCGGGACCGCGGCCTACGTCGTCGACGAAGAGGGCCGTGTCGTCGCCGTCAACAGCCACGCCCAGCAGCTGCTCGGCCGCCCCGCCGAGGAGTTCCTCGGCCGCGACGCGCACGACCTGCTGCACCGCGACGCCCACGGCCATGCCCTGCCGCGCAGCCGGTGCAGCATGCGGCAGGCATTCCACGCCGGGCACACCGCCCAGGCCGACGAGGACCACTTCGAGTGCGGCGACGGCTCCCTGCTGCCCGTCTCATGGCTGATCACGCCGTACGCGGTGGACGGTCCGGAAGCCCGCACCCTCGTCCTCGTCCACGCCCGGCGCCCGCCGGAGAACGACAGCCGGCCCGGGGCCGCGGCCCAGCCGATGCCGGAACTGGAGCGGCTCGCCCTGCTCGCCGAGACCACCACCCGCCTGACGTCCACGCTCGACGTCGAGGAGACGCTGTGGCGACTGGTGGCCCTCGTCGTACCCCGTCTGGCGGACTGGGCCGTCGTCGACCTGATCACCGAGCGCGACGAGGTGTGGCGGACCGTGGTCGTCCACGCGGAGGGCGACACCCTGGTCCGCCACGAGGACCTTCAGGGGCCGATGCCGCCGGTCCCGGAGGAATCGCCGATGCCCCTGTCCCGGGCTCTGCGCGGGGTCGCCTCCGCCCTGGCCGGCCCGCAGACCTACCGGCGGGACCCGGACTCCGGGATCGCGGTGGAACAGCGCCGCCTCCTCGAAGCCACCGGCATCCGCTCCGCCGCCATCGCCCCCATCCGCAGCACGCGCTCCGTCCTGGGGGCCCTGACGCTGGGCCGGGCCAAGGACCCGGTGGACTTCACCACCGCGGATCTGCCGCTGATCGAGGACATCGCCCGCCGAGCGGGCCTGGCTCTGGACAACGCGCGTCTCTACCAGCGTCAGCGCAAGGTGGCCGAGACCATGCAGAACCACCTGCTGCCCCAGATGCCACGGGTGCCCGGACTGCAGATGACGGCCCGCTACCTGCCCGCTCCCGACGCCTCGCAGGTCGGCGGCGACTGGTACGACGTCTTCACCCTCCCCGACGGCGCGACCGCGCTGGCCGTCGGGGACGTCGTGGGCCACGACCTGGAGGCAGCGGCCGGCATGGCACAACTGCGCAACATGCTCCGTGCCTACGCCTGGGCCCATCAGGAACCGCCGAGCCGGATCGTCGCCCGGCTCGACGCGGCGGTCATGCACATCACCGACGTCTCCATGGCCACGATGATCTTCGCCCGGGTCGAGGAGCGGGACGACGGCCACCGGGAACTGACCTGGACCAACGCCGGCCATCCGCCACCCCTCCTGATCACCCACGACGGCCTGGCCCACTACCTCACCGACGGCCACGGCATCCTGCTGGGCACCGGAGTGGGCACCCCCCGCACCGACGCGACCGCCCTGCTGCCGCCCGGCTCCACCCTGCTGCTGTACACCGACGGCCTGATCGAGGCGGTCGGCCATTCCCTCGACGAGGGGCTGCAGAACCTGCGCCGGCACGCGGCCGCCCTCGCCCACCGCCCGCTGGCCTCCTTCACGGACCAGGTGCTGCGCCGGGTGCGCCACGTCCGCAACGACGACGACGTCGCCCTGCTCGCCGTACGAGTGCCGACCAGACCGTGACGCGGACAGCGGACCGGGCACTCGCCCAGGGCGTCGCCCGCCGGTACCCCGCGCCACCCCGGCGACCCACGACCGTGATAGACAACGCCCGTGAACCCACGGGCCATTCGCGCCCGACACCTGGGCGACCGCCCGACAACAGGACTTGGTGCCAGTGATTCTGAAGACCTTTCGCTGGGCGTTCGCGGTCACCGCGCTCGGCCTGGCCGCAGGAGTGCTGTACGACGGCTGGGCCGCGTTCGGCATCGTGGCGATCCTGGCCGTGCTGGAGATCTCGCTGTCGTTCGACAACGCCGTGGTCAACGCCGGAATCCTGAAGAAGATGAACGCCTTCTGGCAGAAGATCTTCCTCACGGTCGGCGTCCTGATCGCCGTGTTCGGCATGCGACTGGTCTTCCCGGTCGTGATCGTCGCGATCACCGCGAAGCTCAATCCGTACGACGCCGTCCAGCTGGCCGTGACCGACAAGGACCGATACCAGCAGCTGGTCACCGACGCGCACCCGGCGATCGCCGCGTTCGGTGGCATGTTCCTGCTGATGATCTTCCTGGACTTCATCTTCGAGGACCGGGACATCAAGTGGCTGGCCTGGCTGGAGCGGCCGCTGGCCAAGCTCGGCAAGGTCGACATGCTGTCGGTCTGCATCGCGCTGATCGTCCTGCTGATCACCGCCTTCACCTTCGCCACCCAGGCCCACCAGCACGGTGGCGCGCACGCCGACAAGGCGCAGACCGTCCTGATCTCCGGTGTCGCGGGCCTGATCACCTACATGATCGTCGGCGGTCTCTCCGGCTACTTCGAGGACAAACTCGAAGAGGAGGAGGAACGCGAGAAGGAGGCCGACCGCTCCGGCTCGCCGGTCAAACTGGCGGGCCAGGCCGCGTTCTTCATGTTCCTCTACCTGGAGGTCCTGGACGCCTCGTTCTCCTTCGACGGGGTGATCGGCGCGTTCGCCATCACCAACGACATCGTCCTGATGGCGCTCGGCCTCGGCATCGGCGCGATGTACGTCCGGTCGCTCACCGTGTACCTGGTCCGCCAGGGCACCCTCGACGACTACGTCTACCTGGAGCACGGCGCCCACTACGCGATCGGCGCCCTCGCGGTGATCCTCATGGTCACCATCCAGTACCAGATCAACGAGATCATCACCGGTCTCGTCGGCGTGATCCTGATCGGCTGGTCCTTCTGGTCCTCCGTGCGCCGCAACAAGGCGCTCGCGGCGGGGGAGGCGGCGACGAGGACGGACTCGGTGCCGGTGCCGTAGGCCCCGACCGCCCGCTCCCGCCCTTGCCATGGCCACGGCGAACGGGGGCATCCGACGGGGTATGAAGGCGATGCCGACACGGCGCCTGACGCGTCTGATGGTGGTACTGGCCCTGCTGCCCCTCGCCGGGGCGTGCAGCGACGATCACGACGGGGCGTCCGGCGGCCCGCGCGCGGAGGACACGCTCCGTGTCGCGGGCGCCGGCGAACAGGTGGTGATCGCCACCGACAACGGTCTGCGGCTGCGCCCGGCGGACGGCCGTGGCGTCACCGTCGACGACCGTGTCTCCGAGCACTGGTCCCACCACGGGAAGGTGTGGACGCTCGACCTGTCCTGCTCCGACCGCGGCGCGGGCGAGGGGGCCTGTCCCCGGATGCCGTACGTGGAGATCCCGGACGGCGTGCGCGTCACCGCGACCGCCCGCAACGCCGGGGTCGACGTGGCGGGAGTCGCCGCCGCCCTGGACATCACGACCGTCAACGGCGATGTGACGGTGACCCGTTCCGGCCGCGACGACGTCGAGGTACGGCTGTCCACCCGCAACGGGTCCGTGCGCGCGACGAGCCTGGAGGCGCGGCGGGTGCACGCGGCGACCACGAACGGTGACGTGGTCGTCGGCTGTGCCGCGGTCCCCTCGGGCGTCAGCGCCGCCACCGTCAACGGCTCCGTCGACGTCACCGTGCCCCACGACAGCCCGCCCTACCGGGTCACCGCCGCCACCGACAACGGCCGTACCACCGTCGCCGTCCCCGTACGCGACGCCGACCGGGCCCACAGCATGACGCTGACCACGGTCAACGGCGATGTCGGCGCCCACCGCGACTGACCCCGGGCGGGCCCCGGCGGCCGACCTCGTCGGCCGAGTGAGACCTCACAGGGCCGGCCGGGCGCCCGTGCCGTCCGCGAGCGGTGCGGCCGTGAACGGTTGAAGATGTCAGCACTGGTTTGAGCTCGAATCGCCAGGGCATTCGGCGGTTCAGGTGCTTGGGATCACAGGCCCACCGCGGAAGCGGCCGAATGCGGCTCTCCTGGTGCGTGCCGCCGAGGCCTCTCCCGCAACAGTCCGAGTGACGGCGGACCCGACCGCCCCACTCCCACTGCGCATACGGAGGAGCGAATCATGCTCATGGCCCACTGCGCATACGGAGGAGCGAATCATGCTCATGGCCCACCCCGCCCTTCTCACCGACCTGCTCGAGCGCTACGAGGCGCTGCACGTCCTGCACGCGGAGGACGGCAGCGACGGAGCGCGTCAGCGCCTCGAGGACGTGTCCTACACCCTGTGCATCGCCACCGGCACCCGCGACATCGAATCCGCCCTGGCGGCGGCCCGCCGCCAGCTCTCCGGCAGCCGCCCCGCGGACGACTCGCTGGTGGCGGGCGCGTGACGTGAGTGGTGCGACGCGATCGGGTACCCGGGTGATCCGCCGAACACCGGCCGGAGGCCGCCCGCTGCGCCAGGGGCTGTCCCCCGCCGGGAACCCGAGAACCCGAAGGAGTCCTCGATCATGACGGACGTGTCCGGTACCGGTCCCGCTCCGGCGGACGACCGCAAGGTGCTCACCAACCGCCAGGGCCACCCGGTCCACGACAACCAGAACCAGCGCACCGTCGGCGCCCGCGGGCCCGCCACGCTGGAGAACTACCAGTTCCTGGAGAAGATCAGCCACTTCGACCGGGAGCGGATCCCCGAGCGCGTCGTGCACGCGCGCGGTGTGACCGCCTACGGCTATTTCGAGTCCTACGGCGCCTGGGGCGACGAACCGATCAGCAGGTACACCCGGGCCAAGCTGTTCCAGGAGCGCGGCAAGCGCACCGACGTGGCGGTCCGCTTCTCCACCGTCATCGGCGGCCGCGATTCCTCCGAGGCCGCCCGTGACCCGCGCGGCTTCGCCGTGAAGTTCTACACCGAGGACGGCAACTGGGACCTGGTCGGCAACAACCTGGGTGTCTTCTTCATCCGGGACGCGATCAAGTTCCCGGACGTCATCCACGCCCTCAAGCCCGACCCGGTCACCTTCGAGCAGCAGCCGCGGCGCATCTTCGACTTCATGTCGCAGACACCGGAGTCGATGCACATGCTCGTCAACCTGTTCAGCCCGCGCGGCATCCCCGCGGACTACCGCCACATGCAGGGCTTCGGCGTCAACACCTACAAGTGGGTCAACGCCGACGGCGAGACCAAGCTGGTCAAGTACCACTGGATGCCCAAGCAGGGCGTCCGCTCGATGACCGAGGAGGACGCCGCCAACGTGCAGGCCGACTCGCTCGGCCACGCCACCAAGGACCTCTACGAGGCGGTCGCCCGCGGTGACCACCCCGAGTGGGAGCTCCTGGTGCAGATGATGGACGACCACGAGCACCCCGAGCTGGACTTCGACCCGCTGGACGACACCAAGACCTGGCCCGAGCAGGACTTCCCGCCGAAGCCGGTGGGCCGGATGGTGCTGGACCGGATGCCGGAGAACTTCTTCGCGGAGAACGAGCAGATCTCCTTCGGCACCGGTGTCCTCGTCGACGGACTGGACTTCTCCGACGACAAGATGCTGGTCGGCCGTACCTTCTCCTACAGCGACACCCAGCGCTACCGGGTCGGCCCGAACTACCTCCAACTGCCGGTCAACCAGGCGAAGAACGCCGAGGTGCGCACCAACCAGCGCGACGGCCAGATGGCGTACCACGTGGACGGCGGGGGAGAGAACCCGATCGTCAACTACGAGCCGTCCATCACCGGCGGTCTGCGCGAGGGGCAGTACCCGACGCACGACGAGCAGGGCCCGGAGATCCACGGCCGGCTCACCCGCAAGCGCATCCCCCGCACCAACGACTATCTGCAGGCGGGCCAGCGGTACCTCCTCCTGGAGGAGTGGGAGCGCGACGACCTGGTGAAGAACCTCACCGGTCTGCTCGCCCAGTGCGACCGGCCCGTGCAGGAACGCATGGTGTGGCACTTCCTGCTGGTCGAGAACGACCTCGGGCTCCGGATCGGCGACGGCCTCGGCATCAGCCCCGAGGACGTGGCCGGCCTCGAACCGCTGGCCGGCCAGGACCTCACCGACGAGGACCGCAAGCGGCTCTCGAACCTCGGCAAGAACCCGCCGCGGGACGTCGAGGGCCTGACCATGACCCACTGCGTGCCGGACGAGCGGCACGTCGTGACCCGCTGAACCCCGGCGGACCGGGGCGGCACCGGCGGCGAGAGCGACAGCATGAGATCGTTGGGCCACCGAGCGGTGAGAGGCGACCCGAACGATGAACGAGGTGGAGCCCGAGGGCTCCGGTACCGCGGCGCGGACACTGGCCCGGCTGGCTCTGCTCTGCCTGGCAGGAGTGGTCGCGGCCGTGGTGGCCGCGGGCCAGTGGCTGCTGTTGCTGCTGGGCCTCGTCGGCCTCGGTCTGGCCGGTGCCGGCCTCTGGTGGGCGCTGGCCCACCGGGGCCTGGCGCGGCTGTGCGGTGCCCTCCTGGCGGTGGCCGCACCCGTCGCCGTCCTGGTCCTGTACGCGGTGTCCGGCCTGTGGCCGTTCGCCGCTTCGGCGCTCGGCCTGTGGGTGGCCGCACTGGCCTGCGCCCGCAGCGCGCTGCGCAGGCTGCGCGCGCCGCGTGGCCCGCACTCCCGTCCGGTCCGGCCGCCCCGCCGACCGGTCCTGATCATGAACCCGCGGTCCGGCGGCGGCAAGGTCGGCGAGCACGGGCTGGTCGAGCGGGCCGAGGCGTTGGGTGCCCGGGTGATCCTCCTCGACGTGGACGGCGACCCCGACCCGGCGGCGCTGGCCCGCCAGGCCCTCGCCGAGGGCGCGGACCTGCTCGGTGTGGCGGGCGGGGACGGCACGCAGGCACTGGTGGCCGGTGTTGCCGCGGAGCACGACGTGCCGTTCATGGTGCTCGCCGCCGGGACCCGCAACCACTTCGCGATGGACCTGGGCCTGGACCGTGACGATCCCGCGAGCGGTCTGGACGCCCTCACACACGGCGTGGAGATCCGGGTCGACCTCGGGGACGTGGCGGGCAGGCCCTTCGTGAACACGGTCTCCTTCGGTACGTACGCGGAGATCGTGCAGAGCCCCGAGTACCGCGACGCCAAGGCGTCCACCACGCTCGACCTGCTGCCGGACCTGCTGGTCGGCGGAGCCGGGGCACAGCTGACCGCCACGGCGGACGGCCGGCTGCTCGAGGCGCCGCACGCGCTGCTGGTGAGCAACAACCCCTACGCGCAGGCCGGCCCGATCGGCGTCGGTCGCAGATCGCACCTCGACGGGGGCCGGCTCGGTGTGATCAGTGTGCGGATCGAGGGCGCGGCGCAGGCCGCCGAACTCGCCCTGCTGGGGGAGCGGGCCAGCGGGATCACCTCGTCCACCTCGCGCCGGGTGACCGTCGCGGCCGACACGGAGACGATCCCGGTGGCCGTGGACGGAGAAGCACTGCTGCTGCCCCAGCCGGTCGTGTGCACCGTACGACACAAGGCGCTGCGGGTGCGGGTACCGACGGACCGTCCCGGTGCGCCGTACACCGCCCCCTCCGTCGACTGGCGCCGTGTGGTGCGCCTCGCCCTCCCCCGGACCCCCTTTTCGGCCGTCAAGAACCAGGAGCAGAGCGATGCTTGACCGACCGCAGCCCGAACAGCGGACCGCCCGAGCGCTGTTGCGGGATCTCGCCGCCCTCGACCAGGCGCTGTACGAGGCCGTCACGGTCACCCGGACACCGGCCCTGGACCACGCCCTGCGGCGGCTGTCGGCGGCGGCGGACCACTCCAAGATCTCCTTCACGATCGCCGGAGTGCTCGCCCTGTGGCCCGGCCGGCCGCGGCGCGCCGCCGCCCTCGGGGTCGCGGCCATCGGTGTCGCCTCGGCGAGCGCGAACATGCTCGGCAAACGCCTGGTGCGCCGGCCCCGTCCGCACCGGGCCGTGGACTCGCCGTTCCCGGGACGGCATGTGCCGATGCCCGAGTCCGCTTCGTTCCCCTCGGGGCACACGGCGTCCGCGGTCGCCTTCGCGGCGGCGGTCGGGCCGGCGCTTCCCGTCGCCACCCTGCCGCTCGGGCTGCTGGCCTGCGCGGTGGGCTACTCGCGGATCCACACCGGCGTGCACTATCCGGGCGATGTCGTCGCCGGTGCCGTGCTGGGCACCGGTGCGGCGGCCGCGGTCCTCGCGGCCGCCGGACGGCACGGAGGCGGCCTCCGTCCCGCGCGGCGCACCGGCTGAACGGGCCGCGGCGGGGCGCCCGTCAGCCGGACTGCTCGGAACCGTCCTCGACGCGTGCGGCAGGTCCGTCCGCGTCGGGTGACGTGTAGAAGACCGAGGTCCCCTGCTTGGTGCGCTGGGCCTGGTTCCTGGCCACCAGCCCCTCGAGGGTGGTGCGTACGACGGTGGCCTTGACCGTGCGCTCGGGGTGCTGCCTGCCGAGCGCGGTGGCGATCTCGGCCGCCGAGCGGGGCTCCTTCTGCTCGCCCAGATGCTCCCGGACCAGGTCGACGAGACTGGGCGCCGACCGTGTGGGCGACTCTTTGCCGGGCGACTTCCGCGCGGGTGACTCTTTCCCGGCCGCCTTCCTCGCGGACTGCTTTCCGCCCGGCCCGGCGGACTTGCGGCCGCCCGACCGCGCGCCCGCGGCGGCCGCCTTCTTGCGGGGAGCGGGCACCGTGGCGCCGGCCGCCGGGGTGCCCAGGACCTGCTGGATGCTCAGCAGGACGGTGTGATCGTGCCGCAAGGCGGCCAACTGGCCCTGGAGCGCCTCGATTTCCCCGCTGAGACGCTCCTGTTCCTTCAGGTTGCGTTCGAGGTCGCCGGCCACCTGAGTGCTGTACTGCGAGGTCAACTCGGTGGTGTCGGGAGCGGATTCGGACATGGGCTCGCACCTCTTCCTGGGGCATGGGCGTGCTGGGTCGCCTGCTTACGGATGCGCGGCGACATCTTCTGCCGCACGCCCATGTCGTAGTGATACTACGCAGGACACCTGTCTTGTTCTGCCCTTGCGTCACACCCACAAGTCTGTGCGGGCAGGGGTGGGGCACGCACAGACGTATGTGCGCCGACACCGTCGCCGTGATCCGCACCGGTAGGTTGGCCGCCATGATGGTGGGCACCGAGGAGACTCGGCTGATCGTCCTGCGCGGAAACTCCGCCTCCGGGAAGTCGAGCGTGGCCGCCGGCCTGCGTGAGCGCTTCGGGCGTGGCCTGGCCCTGGTCGGCCAGGACAACCTGCGCCGGACCGTGCTCCGGGAGCGCGCCCGGCCCGGCGCGGCGAACATCGGTCTGATCGAACTGACCGCGCGCTACGCCCTGGACTCCGGCTACCACGTGGTGGTGGAGGGCATCCTGTCCGCCGACCGCTACGGCGAGATGCTCGCCCGGCTCCGGGCCGACCACCGCGGCCCGACCCACGGCTACTACCTGCACGTGCCGTTCGAGCAGACCCTCGCCCGCCATGCGACCAAACCGATCGCCCACGAGGTGAGCGAACCACAACTGCGCGACTGGTACCGGGAGTTGGATCTGCTGCCAGGTGGCGTCGAGACCGTCGTAGGAGCCGACAGCACCCTGACGGAGACGGTCGGCCGCGTCATGGCCGAAACGGGGCTGGCCGGACTGTCCCCACTCGATCGCTGAAGGTCTGTCACCCGTTCTCCTGCGCGACCGGTGGACCGCGGTGATCGGGGTACACGGGGCGGCATGACTCACACTGACGATCCCACGGTGGGCAGGGCGGCGAGGCAGCTGCGCCGGATACGGTCCTTCTACGCGGCCGGCGTCGTCCTGTGGACGGCGTCCTCGGCCTGGACGATGTGGGATTCCCCCGGCAGCAGGCCCATGTGGACCTCCGTGCTGCTCCTGGCCGTCTTCACGGGACTGCTGGCCATGGCCTCCCGGTGGCTGCGGCACCTGGAGCCCACCGGCCCGGCCCGGACCTCTCACCACGTGTTCTCCGCGGGCGCCGGGCGGCACGCCGTGTCCAAGTCCTGATCACCCGGTGGGTCGTTTGCCGCAGGCGAGGGGGGAGACCCGGCTGCGCATGAGCGCGCCACGACGTCATCCACGGACCCGAGAGAACCGGATGCTGCGGCTGTTCGCCCGCCTGGAGCGGCAGCCGCGGCAGGACCCCCTGATCGACACACTCCGGACGGGGATACAGGCCCTGCCGCTCGGCCGCGGCCGGGACGTACTGCACGGCACATGGCTGGGGCACCCCGTCCACCCGCTGCTGGTGCAGGTGCCGATCGGCAGCTGGCTGTCCGCCGCCGTCCTGGACGCGACGAAGGGCCGCCCCCGCGAGGCGGGTCTGCTGGTGGGCGTCGGCCTCGCGGCGGCCTTCCCCGCCGCGGTGACCGGCGCCGTGGACTGGGCGGAACTCCAGCGCCCGCAGATGCGTGTCGGGCTGGTCCACGCCGTGTCCAACACGGTGGCCGTCGGCCTGTACGCGGCCTCCCTCGCCTGCCGGGTCACCGGCCGTGCGCGCGCCGGCCGGACCCTGGGCCTCCTGGGACTCGCGGCCGTGGGATCCGGCGGCATGCTGGGCGGCCACCTGGCCTACCGGCAGGCCGCCGGGGTCAACCACACCGAGGCCGTACCGCATGTCGTCGCCGACCGCTGGCACCGGATCGGCGCGGTGGACGACTTCCCGGTCGGCCGGCCGGTGCGGCGCAGCGTGGACGACGTACCCGTCGTGGTGGTGCGTGAGCCCGGCGGGGCGATCCACGCGCTGGCCGACCGGTGCAGCCATCTGGCGGGGCCGCTGTCCGAGGGGACGGTGTCCGACGGATGCGTGGAGTGCCCCTGGCACGGCAGCGTCTTCCGCCTCTCGGACGGCCTGAACGTCCGCGGCCCTGCCCTGGCGCCCCAGCCGGCCTTCGACACACGGATCACCGACGGGCAGGTCGAGATACGACTGGTCCGGCATGCCGGGGAGGACGGACGAGAAGAGCGGGCCGGGGATCGCACGGAACCGGACCCGCACCGCAACGAGGCAGGACGGGGACCCGCTCATGGCCACACCCACTGAGCACCGCATCGGACACCGGGCGCAGGCGTTCCTGCGGCGCACGGGCCGTGCCTACGCACGCACCCACGACCGGCCCCTGCGCGGCTACCTCGCCGCCATGGCGGCGTTCGGCACCTACACCGCGGGCTGGGCCACGGCGGTACGGCTGCGCGGCCGGCCCCTGCCCGACCGGCCGGAGCCCTGGGACGTGCTCCTGACCTCGGTGGCCACCTTCCGGCTCAGCCGGCTGCTCAGCAAGGCGTCGGTGACCAGCCCTCTGCGCGCTCCCTTCACGAGGTACGTCGGCCCCCAGGGCCCCGCCGAGCTGCACGAGGAAGCCCGGCCCGAGGCGGGCAAGGAGACCGTCGGCGAGCTGGTGACCTGCCCGTTCTGCATGAGCGTGTGGGTGGCGTCGACCCTGACCGCGGGCCAGCTCCTGTGGCCCCGCGCGACCCGCACCGCGATGGGCGCGCTGACGGCGCTGGCCGGGGCGGACACGTTGCAGCTGGCGTACGGCGCGCTGGTCGGCCGGACCACCGACGGCTGACCGCAAAGCCCGCTCATCTGCGGACCACCTTCTCCAAACGCGCAAAGCCGCGCTTATCCGGCGATCTCCTGGGCACTTGGGGGTCACCCCCCGAGAGGGACGGGACCTTCGGCACATCTCAAGGAGCGACTGTGGCCATGCGTATCGGAGTGGAGGAGGAGTTCCACATCCTGGAAGTGGAAAGCGGGCTGCTCGTGCCGCGTGCCGACGCGGTCCTGCGCCGGCTTCCCCCGCGCACCTTCACCACGGAACTGCACCAGTCCACCGTGGAGTCGAACAGCGGCGTGCACACCACCCTGAGCGGCCTGTACGCCGACCTCACCAGAACCAGACGGCGGCTCGACGCGGCCGCCTCCTCGCTGGGGCTCGCCGTCGTGGCCGCGGGCACGGCGCCCATCGCCCCCGCCGCCTCCGGACACCCCTCCGCCGGCGATCGCTACCGCCACATGGTCGAGGAGTACCGCCAGGTGGCCGACGAGCAGCTCATCTGCGGCGCCCAGGTCCACGTGGACATACCCGACCGGGACACGGCCGTGGCCGTGATGTGCGCGGTCTCGCCCTGGCTGCCCGCGCTGCTGGCGCTCTCCGCCAGCTCACCGTTGTGGCAGGGAGCCGACACCGGCTACGCCAGCTGGCGCACGCTGCTCTGGCAGCGCTGGCCCACCGCGGGCCCCGTCGGCTGCTTCGGCGACGCGGCCGACTACGACGCGGCGGTGGGTGACCTCGTACGGGCCGGAGTCATCAGCGACCCGGGAATGATCTACTACGACGTCCGGCCCTCCGCACACCTGAAGACCCTGGAACTGCGTGTCTGCGACGCCTGCCCACGGGTGGAGACCGTCGTGCTGGTGGCCGGCCTGTTCCGCGCCCTGGTGACCGAGGCCCTGGAGCGCCGCGCGGCCGGCAAGGCCCTGTGCGACGGCCGCCACGACTGGCTGCGCGGCGCCTCCTGGCGGGCCGCCCGCTCCGGTCTGGAAGGCGTGCTGGTGGATCCCCGGACCCATCGGGAAGCACCGGCCGCCGACGTCGTGTGCTCGCTGCTGGCCCGGCTGCGGCCCGCGCTGGAAGCCCACGGCGACTGGGAGACCGTCAGGGACCTGACCGCGGCGGCCCTCGCGGAGGGCAGCGCCGCCGAGCGGATCCGCCGCAAGGCGCGGGAAGAGGATCTGCTGGCCTGCGCCGACCTGCTGATCGCGGAGACCCGCGGCGAGCGGCGCCGCCCCCGGCCGGCCCCCGTCGCGCGCCGGAACGTCCCGCACTCCGTCGCGGGCACGGCGGGCTCCGGCGCGCCGGAGGTCCTGGGCAGCTGACCCGCTTCCCCGCGCCCGGCTGCCCCGTCCGTCCTTCACCCACAACCCTGAGGAGTGTTCTCGTCATGTCCAGCAATTCCGCCCGGGTCACGGTCGGCAGGCCCGACCCGGGAGTCCTGTCCCGGCGCGGAGCCGACGGCTCCAGGGAAGGGGGCAGCACGTCATGTGCGGTCTGAGCGGCGAGATCCGCTTCGACGGCAGCCGGCCCGACCTCGCGGCCGTCGGACGCATGACCGACCGGCTCGCCCCCCGCGGACCCGACGGCGAGGGCGTCTGGACGCGGGGCGCGGTGGCGCTGGGACACCGACGGCTGAAGATCATCGACCTGTCCGACCTAGGCGCCCAGCCGATGACCGACGCGGACGACGAGATCACCGGCGTCTTCAACGGCTGCGTCTACAACTACCAGGAGCTGCGCGAGGAGCTCGGGCGCCTCGGGCACCGCTTCAGGTCGACGTCCGACACGGAGGTCGTGCTCCACGCCTACCGGCAGTGGGGAACCGCCTGCGTGGAGCGCTTCCACGGCATGTTCGCCTTCGCCCTCGTCGAACACCGCACCGGCCGTGTCGTCCTGGGCCGCGACCGGCTGGGGATCAAGCCGCTGTATCTGGCGCCGGCGCCGGGCCGGCTGCGGTTCGCCTCCTCGCTGCCCGCCCTCCTGGCCGCCGGGGACGTGGACACCTCCCTCGACCCGGTGGCCGTCCACCAGTACCTGAGCTGGCACGCCACCGTCGCCCCGCCGCACACCGTCCTCAACGGCGTGCGCAAGCTGCCGCCGGCGACCGTACGGGTCGTAGAACCGGACGGCAGCCACCGCGACCACCGCTACTGGCAGCCGTCCTACACCCGGCGGCCCGAGTACGCGGACATGGGGCCCGACGAGTGGCGGGACGCGGTGCTTGAGGCGCTGCGCACGGCCGTGCGCCGCAGGATGGTGTCCGACGTGCCGGTGGGCGTCCTGCTCTCCGGCGGCCTGGACTCCAGCCTGATCGTCGCGCTGCTGGCCGAGGAGGGGCAGCGCGGCCTGAAGACGTTCAGCGTGGGGTTCGAGGCCGAGGGCGGGGAGCAGGGCGACGAGTTCCGCTACTCGGACCTGGTCGCCCGGGAGTTCGGCACGGACCACCGCCGGATGACGGTGCCCTCGCAGCGCGTCTCGACCGCCCTCGACGACGCCGTCACCGCGATGAGCGAGCCGATGATCAGCCATGACGTGGTCGCCTTCCACCTGCTGTCCGAGCAGGTCGCCAAGGAGGTCAAGGTCGTCCAGAGCGGCCAGGGCGCCGACGAGGTGTTCGCCGGGTACCACTGGTACCCGGAGCTGGCCGCGGTCGCCCGCGAGGAGGAGCCGCGGCAGTACGCCGAGACGTACTTCGACCGCCACCCCCCCACGCCGACCTCGCGGCCGTCCTCCAGCCGCACATGCTGCCCCCGGACGACGTGTCGGGCCGCTTCGTCACCGAACACATGGCACGCCCCGGCGCACAGACCGCCCTGGACGCGGCGTTGCGGCTGGACACGCACGTCATGCTCGTCGACGACCCGGTGAAGCGGGTCGACAACATGACCATGGCCTGGGGCCTGGAGGCCCGCGTCCCCTTCCTCGACCACGAACTGGTGGAACTGGCCGCGGCCTGTCCGCCGGAGCTCAAACTCGCCGACGACGGCAAGGGCGTGCTGAAGGAGGTCGGCCGCAAGCTCCTGCCGCGGGAGATCGTCGACCGGCCCAAGGGCTACTTCCCGGTCCCGGCCATCCGGCACATGGCCGGCCCCGTCCTGGACCGGGTGCGCGAGGCGCTCGCGGCACCCGCGGCCAAGCAGCGGGGCGTCTTCCAGGAGTCGTACGTGGCCGAGCTCCTGGCGGCGCCCGACGAGCACCGGACCAAACGCGGGGCCAACGCCCTGTGGCAGGTGGCACTACTGGAGATATGGCTGCAGACGCACGGAATCACGTGACCGCCGAGCCCCGCACCCGGACCCCGCACGCGCCGGCCCCCGCACCGGGGTGGGAGCCCGCGAGCGCCGCGGCCCCCGCCCCGGTGCCGCTGCCCGAGGCGGAAGGCCCCCGGGACGCCGTGACCCGGCTGCACGCGCACGGCTGCTGGTATCCCTCCGCCGATCCCGACGGCACCCGGGCGGCCTTCATCTGCGACCGGGGCGGCGTCCCCCAGCTGTGGGCCGGCCCCGTGGACGGGGAAGGCGTCCGGCTGCTCGACGCCTCACCGGACCCCGTCAAGGAGGTGTCCTGGTCGCCCGACGGCCGCTGGATCGCGTACACCACCGCGCCGGGCGGCGGTGAGCACACCCGCGTGCTGTGCGTACGGCCCGACGGCACCGGTCGCCGCCTGCTGGCCGGTGCCGACCCGGAGACGTCCGCCTACCTCGGCTGCTGGGCGCACGACGGCTCGGCCGTCGCCGTGACCCTCGCCGCACCGGTGGGCCCCCGGGCCCAGGGGGACGGTGGGTGGACGGCCCGGGACGGCCGGGCGACCCTGCTCGGCACCACCGCGTACGCCGTGGGACCGGACGGCAGCCCGGCGACCAGGGCGGGCGGCGGCCTGTCCGCCTACCTGATCGACCCCGAGGGAATGGCCGCTCCCGTACTGCTCGCCACGGAACCGGACGCGCCCACGCTGCGGGTGTGCGACCTCAGCCACGACGGCCGGCTGGCGCTGCTGCGCCGGGGGCCGCGGGGACGACGGGAGGCGGTGGTGCGGCGCGTCCTCGACACGGCGATCACCTTCACCCTGCCCGTCGCCGACGGCGACCAGTGGATCGGCCGGTTCTCGCCCGACGGACGGACCCTGTGGCTGCGCAGCGACGCCGACCGGGAGTACGCGGCCCTGTTCGCCGTCGCCCTCGGCGCCGACGGCACACCGCGCGGCCGGACCGTCGTGGCCGAACGCGAGGACAGCGACCTCGAACTGCTGGCGATGGCGCACGACGGCCGGACGGCCGTGCTGGCGTGGAACGTGCGGGGCGCCAGCGAACTCGACGTCGTCGAGACCTTGCCGGGCCCCGGGGAACTGGACACCGTCGGACCGGCGCGGCCGGTGCCGCTGCCCCACGAGGTCGTCACGCGGGTCGCGGCGGCCGGGGCGGGGCGGTTGCTGCTCGCGCTGTCCGGCTCACAACGCCGTCCCGGCGTGTGGTGGGCCCACGAGGGGGTGGCCCTGCTGCGCACCCCGTGGTCCTCCCGGGACGAGGACGCCGTCCCGCCGGGCCGCCCGCCCGTGCGCCCCGTTCTCGCCCGCCTCGCCGCCCGGGACGGGCTGCCCCTCAGCGGCTGGTACTACCGGGCTCCGGGCCGTGCCCCGAGCGAGCCGGCGCCCTGTGTGATCCACCTGCACGGCGGGCCCGAAGACCAGGAACGGCCGGTGTTCGACCCGCTCTACCACGAGCTGCTCGGGCGCGGCCTGGACGTCTTCGCCCCCGACGTCCGCGGTTCCGGCGGACACGGCCGCACCTTCGTCGACGCCGACCTGGGCACCGGCCGCTTCGCCGCCCTCGACGACGTCGCCGACTGTGCCGCGCACGCCGTCACGGCGGGCCCCGCGGACCCGACCAGGCTCGCGGTGATGGGGCACTCGTACGGCGGCTACCTGACCTTCGCCTCCCTCGTGTGGCACCCGGACCTGTTCCGCACCGGCGTCGCGGTCTGCGGAATGTCCGACCTCCTGACGTTCTTCGCCGGCACCGAGCCGTGGATCGCGGAGTCGGCGGCGCACAAGTACGGCCATCCGGAGCGCGACCGCGACCTGCTGCGCTCCCTGTCGCCGATGAGCCGGATCGACGCGCTGCGGGCCCCGCTGCTCGCCGTGCACGGAGAGCACGACACCAACGTGCCGCCGGGGGAGTCGGAACAGTTCGTGCGGGCCGCACGCGAACGCGGGGTCCCCGCCGAACTCCTCGTCCTGCGCGACGAGGGGCACTGGTTCCTGCGCGCCGACAACCGGCGCCTGTTCCGCCGGACCGCCGCCGACTGGATGGAACGGCAGCTGCACCCCTCGTGACCAGGGCAGACCGTCTCCGGCGTTTGGGCGGGCGGCTGCGGTCTACACGGTGTGCAGACCGAGCGGACCGTCCGGCCGCGCGATCTGAACGGGGCGGGACGTACTTGGGAGGAACCAATGGATCACTCGCGGGTGCCCGTGCTGGAGGCGCTGGAGGAGTTCCGGCGCCGCGGAGACGTGGTCTTCGGCCCGCCCGGCCACAAGCAGGGCCGCGGCGTCGACCCGAGGGTCGCCGAGATCGTCGGACTCGACGTGTTCCGCTCGGACGTCCTGTCCCTCAACGGCCTCGACGACCGCCGTCAGTCCCAGGGAGTGCTCAGCCAGGCACAGGACCTGATGGCGGACGCGGTCGGGGCCGAGCAGGCGTTCTTCTCCACCTGCGGCAGCTCCCTGTCCGTGAAGACGGCCATGCTGGCCGTGGCGGGCCCCGGGGAGAAGCTGCTGCTGTCCCGCAACGCGCACAAGTCCGTGATCTCGGGCGTCGTCGTCAACGGCGTCGAACCCATTTGGGTCCATCCCAAGTTCGACGCCCACCGGCACCTCGCCCATCCACCCGAGCCCGACGACGTGCGCCGCAGCCTCCAGGAGCACCCCGACGCCAAGGGCATGCTGCTGATCACCCCCACCGACTGGGGGACCTGCGCCGACATCCGGGGCGTGGCGCGGGTGTGCCACGAGTTCGGCGTGCCCCTCATCGTCGACGAGGCATGGGGCGCCCATCTGCCCTTCCACCCCGAGCTGCCGGCCTGGGGCATGGACGCCGAGGCGGACCTGGTGGTCACCAGCGTCCACAAGATGGGCGGGGCGATCGAGCAGAGCTCCGTCTTCCACCTCCAGTACGACCGGGTCTCGCCGGAGGCGCTCAAGCAGCGGGAGGACCTGCTCGGCACCACCAGCGCCTCGTCCCTGGTGTACATGACCCTGGACGGCTGGCGCCGCCAGATGGTCGAGCAGGGCCACGACCTCCTGGACGCCGCCCTGCGCCGCGCCGAGCGGATCCGGCTCGCGGCCGCCGACCTGCCGGGACTGCGCCCCATGGGGCAGGAGGTCGTGGACGAAGGGCTCGTGGCGGCCTTCGACCCCCTGAAGATCGTGATCGACGTACGCGAGCTCGGGATCAGCGGCATGCAGGCCGCCGAGTGGCTGCGCGCCGAGCTGCACGTGGACGTCGGCGGCTCGGACACCTGCCGGATCAGCGCTTCGATCACCCACGCCGACGACGACGAGACCGAGAAGACCCTGCTGGACGCCCTGCGCGCCCTCACGGAAGGCGCCGACACCATCGAACGCAGGCCGCCGGTACGCCTTCCCGAACCCTCGGCCCTGGAGCTGGAGCAGGCCATGCTGCCGCGCGAGGCATTCTTCGCCGAGGTCGACCATGTGCCCGCCGAACAGGCCGCGGGCCGTATCGCCGCGGAGATGATCAGCCCCTACCCTCCGGGTGTCCCGGTGATCGCGCCCGGCGAGGTGATCACCGACGAGGTCCTCGACTACCTGCGCAGCGGCGTCGAGCACGGCGTCCTGATCCCGGACGCCGCCGACCCCAAGGTCGAGACGCTGCGGGTGGTCGCACGGCGCTGAGGCTCACCGCGTCGGCAGCCACCTGTCGATGACGGCTGCCACTTCGTCCTGTCCGCGGAAGAGGTGCCCGTCCATGCCGACTGCTCGCGCCGCGCCGACGTTCTCCTCGCGGTCGTCGACGAAGAGGAAGTCGGCGGGCGCGCCCCGCAGAGCGACGACGCAGTGCTGGAAGGCGGCCGGGTCGGGCTTGGCGGCACCGATCCTGCCGGACAGGGCGAGGTGGTCGAGGTCGTGCAGCCAGGGCTGGGCGGTCAGGAAGGCGTTCGCGTGGTCCGCGGGGATGTTGGAGAGCAGGGCGACCCGGGCCCGGCCCCGCAGGCCCCGGACGTAGGCGACCATGCGGTCGTCGACGCGGGACCAGCTGTCGATGTCGGTGAGCCGCAGCTCCTCGACCGTGTCGGCGTCGGCGGGGCGGGACAGCGCGTGCAGGACGTCGGTCCAGTACGCGGACGCGGTCCGACGGCCGGCGTCGTAGGGCGGGCGGTGGGTCCAGTAGGCCGTGGTGAAGTCCTCGGTGGAGGCGTGGCAGCGGGCGGCCATCTTCTCCAGGGCGCCCGGGCGTTGGTGGCGGGCTATGACGCCGAAGAGGTCGAAGAGCACGATGCGGCGGCGGTCGGTGGACATGGGGGTCCGTCCTTGAGGTCTCGGGGGCGGTCGGGTCAGGGCCGGTGGGGCAGGGCGCGGGCGAGCGAGTCCAGTGCGGCCAGCCGGTCCGGGCCCGCCGGGACGAGGACGACGCCGGTCGCGCCGGCCGCGTGGCGGGCGTCGATCGCCGCGCGGGCCTGGGCGGGGGTGCCGGCGATGCTCAACGCGCGGACCCAGTCGGCGGGCATCGTCCGGGCGAAGTGCTGTGCGTCGGGGCTGGCCGCGCGGTGGGCGCGCAGTTCCCCGGCGAAGGGCAGGGGGTCGACATGGGCGGCCCACTGCGGCTCACCGACCGGTTCCAGGACCGCGCGGACACGGGTCAGGGCCGCGTTCTCGTCGTCGTCCACGGCGGCGGCGTCGTAGACGACGATCTCCGGAGATCTCGCGGCGGCGGAGCCCAGGTGGCGCAGGGAGGCCGTGATGTAGCCGGGTGCGGCGGGCTCGGCCAGCAGGAGCCCGTCGGCGACCTCGCCCGCGACCGCCTGCGACTTGGGGCCGCGCACACCCAGGATGACCGGGGGCACGACGTCCGGGATCTCGGTGAGGACCACGCCCTCGCAGCGGACGTACCGGCCGTTCTCGGGACCGGGCTCACCCGCGATGAGCAGGCGCAGCGCTCTCGCGTACTCCTTGATCAGCGTCAGCGGGCTCTCGGGCCAGGACCCGGCCTGGCGCATCCAGCCCGGCATGCCGTGGCCGATCCCGGCGATGAGCCGACCGGGGTGGAGCTGGGCGAGGGTGGCCAGTTCCATCGCGGCGAAGGCCACGTTGCGGGCGCCGGCGGGCATGATGCCGATCCCGACGGTGAGCTTCGTGGTGGCGGCCAGGACGGTGGCGGCCTGGGCGACACCGCCGCGCCGGCCGAGGTCCTCCACCACCCAGACCTGGTCGAAGCCCAGCTCCTCGGCGCGCCGGACGTAGGGCAGCACCTCGCCGACGGGGAGGTCGAGCGGCAGCATCACACCCACGCGGCCGTGGGCGGAAGGTGCGGGGGACTCGGACATCTGTGGCTCCTTCGATCGGCTGTGGCGTTGCTCCGGCTCAGGCGGCCGGGGGAGAGAGGCTTGTGCGGCACGGTTGTCAGGGACCGTGCCGCACAAGCGGTCAGTGGCGGCCGGCCGCCGGGTCGAGGGGGACCAGGTGCGTCAGCCAGCGATCACGGCCGGGTCGGCGAGCAGTCGGCCGACGGTCATGGTCGAGGCGAAGGTGTCGTACGCGAAGGCCGCCGCACCGGCGGACGCACCCGTCAGGTCCCTCAGGTGCGGGCACCACCCAGGCGCCCGGCAAGGTGCCGTACAGGACGAGAGACAGAGGTCGCCACGCGGGCGGCTCGCAGGGAACGTTCCATGCCGCCCACCGTAACGAACACTGAATGTGTTTGAAAAGCGGGTTGATGAACAAGTTGAATGTTCGTTTCTCGGTGGTGTTCAATCACGGCATGAGCAACGCAGACCGGCACGGGCTGATCGCGAAGGTCGTCAGGGACTCCGGAGGGGCCACGGTCCAGGAACTGGCCGAGCTGACCGGCGCCTCCGAGATGACCATCCGGCGCGACCTCGACACCCTCGCCGCCCAGGGCGTCCTCGAACGCGTCCGCGGCGGGGCCCGCACCCTGCTGCTCCGGGGCGAGGAGCCCCCGTTCGCCCTGCGCGCCCGCGAGGCCGTCGACGCCAAACGCCGGATCGCCGCCGAGATCTGCGCACGCGTCGCCGACGGCGAGAGCGTCCTGCTGGACAGCGGCACCACCTGCCTGGAGGTCGCCCGCCTCCTGCGCGAGCGCCCCGTCACCGTGATGCCCCTGTCCCTGCAGGCCATCCACCTGTTCGCCGAGATGCCCGGCCCCGCCACCCTGGTCGTGCCCGGCGGACAGCCCCGCGCCGCCGAAGGGGCTCTCACCGGCCCCCTCACCCTCGCCTCCCTGGCCGCCCTGCGCTTCGACACCGCTGTCATCGGCTGCTGCGGGCTGACCGCGGCCGACGGCCTGACCGCCTACGACCTCGACGACGCCGCGGTGAAGAAGGCGGGCATCGCCTCCGCCCGCCGAGTCGTCGCCGCCGCCGACGGCAGCAAACTGGGCCACACCGCGTACGCGCACGTCGGCCCCGCCGCCCTGCTGCACACCCTGGTCACCGACAGCACCGCGGCCGCGGACGAGGTCAGCGCGCTGGAAGCCGGCGGAACCGTCGTCCGGACCGTCTGACGGACCCGTTCGCGAGTGCTCACGGGCGAGGCGCATGCACAGCCGGACGCCCTCGCGCAGCCGCAGGCGGTCGTCGGGTCGTCGAGGTAGCTGTGGAAGAGGCGTGGCTTGGCGCAGGGGTGGGATCGCCCCACTGCCTTGCTCAGGCCACGCGGATCCCCACGATGCACGTGTCGTCGTCCGTGTCGGACCTGCTGTGGGTCAGCAGACGGTCCAACTGCTGGTCCAGCGTGGGCGGGACCGCCCGCGCGACCGTGAGGAACTGCGCCAGGGACTCCTCCACGGACCGGTCCCGGCGTTCGATCAGACCGTCCGTGTACATCAGCAGTGTGTCGTCCACGGCGAGCTGCACCTCGTGCTCCTCGTACTTCGCCTCCGGTACGGCGCCCAGCAGCAGCCCCGTCACCAACGGCAGCGGTGCCGCCTCCGAGCCGCGCACCAGGACCGGCGGCAGATGCCCGGCCCGCGCCCAGCGCAGGGTGTGGGTCTCGGGGTCGTACAGGCCGCACACCGCGGTGGCCGTGACGGCGCCGGTCAGATGGTGGGCCACCATGTTGAGCCAGGACAGCAGCTGGCCCGGTCCGGCGCCGGTCACGGCGAGGCCGCGCAGCGCGTTGCGCAGCACCACCATGCTGGTGGCCGCCTCGATCCCGTGCCCCGCGACATCGCCCACGCACAGCAGTACCAGCCGGGACGGCAGCACGACCGCGTCGTACCAGTCGCCGCCGACCAGGTGCTGGGTCTCGGCGGGCCGGTAGCGCACCGCCACGTCCAGTCCCGGAACCTCCAGCGGGGCCTGCGTCGGCGGCATGATGGCGTGCTGCAACTGGAGGGTCAGCCGGTTGCGTTCACTGGCCTGCTGCTCGGTGTGGGCGAGCTGGTCCCGGGTGGCGGCCAGGGCCACCTCGGTCCAGTGGTGCGCGGAGATGTCCTGGTAGGCGCCGCGCAGCAGGTAGAGCTGACCGGAGGAGTCCAGGACCGGCTCCGCCACCACCCGGATGTGCCGGGTGACCCCGTCGGGGCGTTGCAGCCGGAACGCCGTGGACGCGGGACGGCGCTGGTGGAGCAGGGTGCGCAGGAACCGGCCGATGGCGACGGCGTCATCGGGATGGGCGTGGGAGGACAGGGCCTCCAGCGGCACGGGGGAGTCGGAGACGGGCCGGCCGTAGAGGTGGTAGAGCTGGCCGTTCCAGGTGATCTCGCCCGTCAGCAGGTTCTCCTCGAAACCGCCGATGCGGCCCAGGCGCTGGGCGTGCTGGAGCAGGCTCGCCAGGCGGGCCGTCTCGTCCTCGATGCGCCAGATCAGCAGGACGCTGTCGCCGTGCCGGCTGACGTTGATGTCGGCGACCGCGGCCAGCTGCACGTCGTCCACCAGGGCGGTGAGCCGCATGCGGTGGGCGCGGAAGGGCTCACCGGTGGCGTAGACGCGCTCGATCCGGTCGAACAGCTCGCTGTGGCCCGCCGCCATCGGGTACGCCTCCAGCAGCAGCGCACCGTTCACGGCGCCCCGCGGCCGGCCCGCCGGGTCGAGGAAGCGGCTGTTGACGTGGTGGATGCGGAAGTCGACGAGGTGACCGTCGGACCCCAGGTGCGGCACCAGCACCAGGGCGGGATCGTGCAGCCCGTCGGCCAGGTCCATCAGCTCGGAGACGTCCGGCAGGACGCGCGGGCCCGGGACGCCGTCGGGGTGCTGGAGCGCGTACGTCTCCAGGGTGTGCGCGCACAGTTCGGCCAGGGCCTCGATCTGGCGGACGATCTGCGGGGGAGGGGTCTCCAGCGGCGTGGGCCAGGCGATCTCCAGGACGCCGTGGATGCGCCCGCCGGTCCCGGCCGGTACGGCGACCCGGCCGCCGTCGGGGTGGTGGTGCTGCCCGATGGACGGCAGGCCGGTCTCGGACAGACTGCGGATCCAGTCCCCCGCACGCTCGGTGAGACCGCGGCGGGCCACCGTCGTCACGCCCGGCGGCACATGGCGCCAGCGTCCCGCCTCGGCCGAGGAGAACCCGGCGCTGCCCGCCAGCGCGAGGGAACCGTCGGACCCCAGGGCCCAGATGGCCACCGCCTCCGCCCCGAGCGGGGTGAGCGCGTGCTCCAGGAGGGAGTCGGCGACCGCCTGGGTGTCGTCGGCGGCCAGCGCACCGCTCTCCGCCGCACGCAGCCGTACGGCGGAGGAGTGCCCGGCGTCCGGATCGGCGGAAGCGGTCGCCGCGAGGAAGGCGCTCGTCACCTCCGAGAGCCGGTCCCGGGAGGCCTGGTTGATCACCTCGACGGCGAACTCCAGCGGTGTCACCCCGGCCTGCGCGGTGAGCTCGGCGAGCTGCCGCGAGGCCTGCGCGGGACCGCAGCCGAGCCGCTCGACCAGGATGCCCTTGGCCAGTTCGATCAGGGCCCGCCCGTCCGCCTCGGCCTGCGCCGCCCGCACCTCCCGGCGCAGCCGCTCCACGGTCGCCGCCAGCCTGCCGACGGGGGAGGCCTGCCCGTCCCCGTCGGTGCCGTCGACGGCGGACGGGTGGTCCCCGGGCGCACTCTGGGGCTCGGACGGCTGACGGAGATCACTCACGGTGGGCCTGTTCCTCGGCTGGGACGTCACACGGTCGGCTGGGGGGCGCTGCGTGTGCTCACCCGGGCAGCCACCGTCGGACGCGGGCGATGAGGTCGCCGGTGTCGACGGGCTTGGTGACGTAGTCGTTGGCGCCGGACGCGAGGCTCTTCTCCTGGTCGCCCGGCATCGCCTTCGCGGTGACCGCGATGATGGGCAGCTCCGCGTACTGCGGCATCGAACGGATCTCCGCGGTGGCGGCGTAACCGTCCATCTCCGGCATCATCACGTCCATCAGGACCAGCGAGATGTCCGGGTGGGCCAGCAGCATCTCGATGCCCTTGCGGCCGTTGTCCGCGTGCAGGACCTGGAAGCCGTGCAGTTCCAGCACCCCGCTGAGCGCGAAGAGGTTGCGCGCGTCGTCGTCGACCACGAGGACCGTCCGGCCGACGAAGGTGTCGTCCACCACCTGCGCCACGGGGCGCTGCGGATCCTCGGAACGCACCAGCGACAGCACGTCGCCGGGCTGCTCCGCGGACAGGTGCAGGGTGATGCGCTCGCGCAGGTCGTCCAGGCTGGACAGGAAGTCCAGCGGCCGGTCGCCCGCCAGGGCGCGCAGGCCCTGCTCCTGCCCGAGATCCACCCGGTGTCCGGTGTGGATCAGGACCGGAACGCTGGCCAGCGCCGAGTCGCCGCGCATCGCCTCCAGGAAGTCGGCTCCCTCGTCGTGCGGCATGCCGAGTTCGAGGACGACACAGTGGCAGGGGTCGGTCGCCAGCATGCTCGCGGCCTCCTGCGCCCCCACCGCGGTGATGATGTCGACCGGTCCGTGCGGATCGCCGGCGAGGTCCGCGACCGCCCGCTCGGCGACCAGCGTGAGCAGACCACGCGGACGCTCCTCGATGACCAGCAGCCGGCGCCTGCGCTGCTCGGGGGAGGGCGCGGCGGCGGTGAGCTGACGGGGCTCGGCCGCCTCCTGGGAGGCGGAGAGTTCGTGCGGCTGCTCCGCCGGACGGGCGCCGCTCTCCATCAGTTCCTCGAAGTCGGCCCGTGCGACGGGCAGGTACAGCGTGAACGTGCTGCCCTGGCCGGGCATGCTGTCGACCGTGACCGCGCCGCCCAGCAGATGGGCGATCTCCCGGGTGATGGAAAGACCGAGCCCGGTGCCGCCGTACTTGCGGCTGGTCGTCCCGTCGGCCTGCTGGAACGCCCCGAAGATCGTCTCCAGTTGCTGCTGCGGAATGCCGATGCCGGTGTCCTTGACCCGGAACGCCACGATCGGGCCGCCGCGGTGCACACCCGGCGGTACCTCCCGGTCGGTGGCGGGCTCGATCCGCAGCTCCACGTTGCCCTGTTCGGTGAACTTCACCGCGTTCGACAGCAGGTTGCGCAGGATCTGGCGCAGCCGGGAGTCGTCGGTGAGCAGGTCGGCCGGGGTTCCGGGCGCGGTGGCCACGGTGAACTCCAGGCTCTTCTGCGTCGTCATCGGCCGGAACGTGGCCTCGACGTACTCCAGGAGCTGGCGCAGCGGGACCCGCTCCGGTGCCACGTCCATCTTGCCCGCCTCGACCTTGGACAGGTCGAGGATGTCGTTGATGAGCTGGAGCAGGTCCGAGCCCGCCGAGTGGATGATGCCCGCGTACTCGACCTGCTTCGGGGTGAGGTTGCGGGAGGGGTTCTGCGCCAGCAACTGGGCCAGGATCAGCAGGCTGTTGAGCGGGGTGCGCAGCTCGTGGCTCATGTTGGCCAGGAACTCCGACTTGTACTTGGAGGCCAGCGACAGCTGCTGCGCGCGGGTCTCCAGTTCCTGCCGGGCCTGCTCGATCTGGAGGTTCTTCGCCTCGATGTCGCGGTTCTGCGAGGCGAGCAGGGAGGCCTTCTCCTCCAGTTCGGCGTTGGAGCGCTGGAGTTCGTCCTGCTGGACCTGCAACTCCTCCGAACGGGCCTGGAGTTCGGCGGTCAGCCGCTGGGACTCGTCCAGCAGCTCGTCGGTGCGGACGTTGGCGACGATGGTGTTGAGGTTGACGCCGATGGTCGGCGTCAGCTGGGCCAGGAAGTCCTGGTGGATCTGGGTGAAGCGGCTGACGGACGCCAGCTCGATGACACCGAGGACCTGCTCCTCGACCACGATCGGCAGCACCACCAGGGCGGTGGGCGACACCTGCCCGAGACCGGAGGAGATGGTGACGTACCCCTCGGGCAGCTCCTCCACGGTGACGGTACGGCGGTTGCGCGCGGCCTGTCCGACCAGCGAGCGCCCGACCGGGATCCGCGTGGGCCGCTCCTCGTCGTCCGGATAGCCGTACGACCCCACCAGCCGCAGTTCGTGGCCGCGCACGGTGTCCTCGGCCAGGTAGAAGGCACCGTACTGGGCCGACACCAGGGGAGTGAGCTCGTCCATGATGAGCTCGGCGACCACGGGCAGGTCGCGGTGGCCCTGCATCAGGCTGGAGATCCGGGCGAGGTTGGTCTTGAGCCAGTCCTGCTCCTGGTTGGCCCGGGTGGTCTCGCGCAGGGACTCCACCATGGAGTTGATGTTGTCCTTGAGCTCGGCGACCTCTCCGGAGGCCTCCACGTTGATCGACCGGGTCAGGTCGCCCTCGGCGACGGCGCTCGCCACCTCGGCGATGGCCCGGACCTGCCGGGTCAGGTTCCCGGCCAGCTCGTTGACGTTCTCCGTCAGCCGCTTCCAGGTGCCCTCGACGCCCTCGACCTCGGCCTGTCCGCCGAGCCGGCCCTCGCTGCCGACCTCGCGGGCCACGCGGGTGACCTCGGCGGCGAACGACGAGAGCTGGTCGACCATCGTGTTGATGGTGGTCTTCAGCTCCAGGATCTCGCCCCGGGCGTCGACGTCGATCTTCTTCGACAGGTCGCCGTTGGCCACCGCGGTCGTCACCAGGGCGATGTTGCGCACCTGCCCGGTGAGGTTGTTGGCCATGGAGTTGACGTTGTCGGTGAGGTCCTTCCAGGTGCCGGCCACGTTCGGCACGTGCGCCTGACCGCCCAGGCGTCCCTCGGTGCCGACCTCGCGGGCGACGCGGGTGACCTCGTCGGCGAACGCGGACAGCGTGTCGACCATGGTGTTGATGACGTCCGCCAGGGCGGCGACCTCGCCCTTGGCCTCCACGGTGATCTTCTGCGAGAGGTCACCGCGGGCCACGGCAGTGGCGACCTGGGCGATCGAGCGGACCTGCCCGGTCAGGTTGGAGGCCATCACGTTGACGTTGTCGGTGAGGTCCTTCCAGGTCCCCGACACGCCCCGCACGATCGCCTGTCCCCCGAGGTTGCCCTCGGTGCCGACCTCGCGGGCCACCCGGGTCACCTCGTCGGCGAACGCGGAGAGCTGGTCCACCATCGTGTTGATGGTGTTCTTGAGTTCGAGGATCTCGCCGCGGGCGTCCACGGTGATCTTCTGGGACAGGTCGCCGTTGGCCACGGCGGTGGCGACCTGGGCGATCGAGCGGACCTGCCCGGTCAGGTTGCCCGCCATGAAGTTCACGGAGTCCGTGAGGTCGCGCCAGGTGCCCTTCACGCCCTTGACGTCCGCCTGGCCGCCGAGCCGCCCCTCGGTGCCGACCTCGCGGGCGACGCGGGTGACCTCGTCGCCGAAGGCGGAGAGCTGGTCGACCATCGTGTTGATGGTGTTCTTGAGTTCGAGGATCTCGCCGCGGGCGTCCACGGTGATCTTCTGGGACAGGTCGCCCTGCGCCACGGCGGTCGTCACCTGGGCGATGTTGCGGACCTGCGAGGTGAGGTTTCCCGCCATGAAGTTGACCGAATCGGTCAGGTCGCGCCAGACACCGCCCACACCCGGCACCTGCGCCTGCCCGCCGAGTCGTCCCTCGCTGCCGACCTCGCGGGCGACGCGGGTGACCTCGTCGGCGAACGCGGAGAGCTGGTCGACCATCGTGTTGACGGTCTCCTTCAGCTGAAGGATCTCCCCGCGCGCGGGCACGTCGATCTTCTGGGACAGGTCGCCCTTGGCCACCGCCGTCGCCACCTGGGCGATGTCACGGACCTGGGTGGTCAGGTTGCCGGCCATCGCGTTGACCGAGTCGGTCAGGTCCGCCCAGGTGCCGGAGACCCCCGGGACCTCCGCCTGGCCGCCCAGGGTGCCCTCGGTGCCCACCTCGCGGGCCACCCGGGTCACCTCCGAGGTGAACACGGACAGCTGGTCGACCATGCCGTTGAAGACCGTGGCGATGTCGCCCAGCAGCCCCTGGCCGTCGGACGGCAGCCGCGTGCCGAAGTCGCCGTCGCGTACGGCGGTGAGCCCGGCCAGCAACTGCCGTAGCTCCTGCTCGCCCGGGCCCTGTTCCCGGGCCTCCGTGGACGTGCTGGTCATGCGCACCCTCGTTCCGCTCCCCAAGAGCCCCCGCACCGAGGACTCGGAACCGTGCCGGGCTCGTCAAGGGCCCGCTCACCAGCGACAATCCCGCACCCCACGGAGCTGCCCGATGAGAAATCCGTCGAAGATTAACCCAGGTGATGAGCAGCGACAAAAGGCCGGGGAGCGGGTTGTGACACGCCGGAAAAAGGGATCGAGACGATGGTGTGAGGGTGACGATCCGGGGTACTCGAACCGATTTTCACGGATCCGGCCGCGTCGAACCGAGGGCCTCCTCCAGGGTCGGGTGGAAGGGGATGACGGTGTCGAGCCCCACGAGCTGCAGGGTGCGCAGGACGGCACCCCGCACCACCACGAGCCGCAGCCAGCCCCCGGCGGCCCCGGCGGCCTGGAAGGCGGCGATCAGGGCGTTGACTCCGCTGGAGTCCATGAACGTGACCCGGCTCAGATCGATGACGACCCGCTGCTGCACGGAGGCGTCCGCCGGAGCCAGGGCCCGCGTCAGGCCGCCCACGCTCTGGTGGTCGATCTCTCCGTCGAGGCCGAGGACGGTGATGCCGTCGGCGTCGGTCCGGGTCACGGCCAGTGTGCCGTGACCCGCTGCTTCCCGGTTGTCTACCACTTGCGTCCTCTGCGCACTCGATGGGGGCTGCCACGTCCTTGGTGCCACCGCTGCCCCGGAAGTCCCGGCGCGATGCATGAGAGAGCCTTTCAGTTCGTCCGCCGCACAGGAACAGCGCGGCACAGGCGTAAGGAAGGAATCACGGGGTATCCGCGCGCTCATGAACGGGGTACTGGAGATGGTCGGCAGGGTGCGGGTCCTGCCTGAGGAGTGTTCGCGGATGCCGGAAGCCGCACCTGCCGAGGTGACCGTGGCCCTGGACGGAGCGGACGGCTGTATCGCCGACGCGCGGGCCCAGACGTCGAAGTTCCTGACGCGGGTGCAGGGGGAGTACGGGCTGCCGGTCTCGGCCCGCGCCATGGACCTGGGGCAGCTGGTGGTCAGCGAACTGGTCACCAACGCGCTGAAGTACGCGCCGGGTCCGGTGCTGCTGCACCTGCGCATCGCCGACACCATGCTGGAGATCGAGGTCTGGGACACCGACCCGACCCTCCCGCTGGCTCGCGCCGCCGACGCGGGACGGGTGGGTCAGCACGGCCTGGAGATCGTGATGGCGGTCGTCCAGGGCATAGAGGTGCGTCGGGAACCGGTCGGCAAGTGCGTCACGGCCCGCCTGACGCTGTTCGACGATCCGCTGGAGTAGGCGCGCGTCTGCCTGCGCGCCGAAGAATCGACACGCCACGCCACGCCACGCCGGGCTCGGCGACGGCGCGTTTTGCCGACCCTGCGGGCGGGGCCACGCCGGCCGGCCGAGCCTGCCGTGGGAGGCATCCGCGCAGGACCGCGACCCCCGGCCGGATCCGGTCCGGCGGTGCCGCCCACTCGGTGTCACCCGTACGGCTCAGTCGCGTCGCCGATTGCCGTCCCGGGCGGTCGGCGAGGCTGCGGGTGCCAGAACGCATCCGCGGGGGCCCGGATCGGCCCCGCCGGCTCCCCCAGGAGCGGACGGCTCAGGCGCGTCGACGGCTGCTGTCCCGCGCGGCCCGCGGGGCGGGAGATCGGCTTGCCTCGGCGCTTTGAACTCTCCCGGCATGGGCACTCCTCACCGGTCGGACCGCCCAGGGTGCGCGCCGCACCGTGACCCCGAGAAAATATCGGAACAAAACGGTGCATCCGGCCGGGGGCTCACGACGGAAGCCGTCTGTACACACAGTCCTGGAGGTATCCGTGGCTCGTCGCCATCGCCTGATCCGAGTGAGTCCGAGTACTGTGTGGGACGTCCTTGCCGACGGTCACCGTTACGCGGAGTGGGTCGTGGGCACCTCCCGGTCCGAGCCGGTCCGGGGGAAGTGGCCGAACAAGGACGCCGCGATCCGGTTCCAGGTCCGGCTCGGCCCCCTCCGGCTGGAGAACGAGACGGTCGTACGCCGCTGTGAGGAAGGCGTCGGTCTGGAGCTGGAAGCCCACGCCGGCGTACTGGGCACGGCCCGCATCGCGGTCGAACTGCGGCCCTGGGGCGAACAGTGCCTGGTCATCGTGGACGAGCATCCCCTGCGGGGAGCCGGTGGCCGGCTGCACAACGTCGGCTTCGACGCGCTGATCCAGCTGCGCCACCGCACCATGCTGGCCCGGCTGGCCCGCCTGTGCGAGGACGCCGCCCGCGAGGAACCGCGCCCCGCGGCGGTACCGGACGCGGGGGTGGCCGGTCATGCCTGACGCCGTGGTCATCGGCGCGGGTCCCAACGGTCTGGTCGCCGCCAACGTGCTGGCCGACGCCGGCTGGAGCGTCGAGGTGCTGGAGGAACAGCCGGAGCCGGGCGGCGCGGTGCGCCACGACCGTGGCGTCGATCCCGCCTTCGTCAACGACCTCTTCAGCTCCTTCTACCCGCTCGCCGCCGCCTCCCCGGTCCTGGCCGCACTGCGCCTGGAGGACCACGGGCTGCGCTGGAGCAACGCGCCGAGCGTGCTCGCACACCCTCTGACCGACGGCAGCTGCGCCGTCCTGGACCGCGATCTCGACATCACCGCCGAGTCCCTCGACGCCTTCGCACCGGGCGACGGGGACGCCTGGCGCCGGCTTCACGACGTGTGGCAGCTTCTGCGCCCCGACCTTCTGGACGCCCTGTTCACGCCCTTCCCGCCGGTCCGCGCGACGGCCCGCCTGGCCTGGCGGCTGCGGGCCGCGGGCGGTCTGCGGATGGCCCGGTCCCTGGTCCTTCCGGTACGGCGGATGGGTGAGGAGGAGTTCCGCGGACAGGGCGGCCGGCTGCTGCTGGCGGGCAACGCCCTGCACGCCGACCTCGCCCCCGAATCCGCGGGCAGCGGCGGCTTCGGCTGGCTGATGGCCATGCTCGGGCAGACGTACGGCTTCCCCGTGCCCGTCGGCGGCTCCGGCGCCCTGATCCAGGCCCTGACCCGCCGGCTGCAGGCCCGGGGCGGGCGGGTCCGCTGCGGGCAGCGCGTCGACGAGATCGTCGTGCGCGGCGGCCGCGCCGTCGGCGTCCGTACGGCGGCGGGCGACGCGGTACCGGCTCGCCGGGCGGTGCTGGCCGACGTGTCGGTGCCCGCGCTGTACGGGAGCCTGATCGACCCCGAGCACCTGCCGGCGCAGCTCCTGGACGATCTGCGCCGCTTCCAGTGGGACTTCGCCACGTTCAAGGTCGACTGGGCGCTCGACGGCCCGGTGCCCTGGCGGGCCGAGCAGGCATCCCGGGCCGGCACCGTCCACCTCGCCGACGGCGTCGACGAACTCACCCGCTTCGCCGCGCAGCTCGCCATGCGGCAGGTCCCGGACCGGCCCTTCCTGCTGTTCGGGCAGATGACCACCGCCGACTCCACCCGCTCCCCGCAGGGCACCGAATCGGCC
Organism: Streptomyces sp. SAI-135; assembly: GCF_029893805.1. Classification (NCBI taxonomy): domain Bacteria; kingdom Bacillati; phylum Actinomycetota; class Actinomycetes; order Kitasatosporales; family Streptomycetaceae; genus Streptomyces; species Streptomyces sp. SAI-135. The sequence continues at coordinate 767,625 of NZ_JARXYP010000002.1, read as the reverse complement.
TGGGCCTACACCCACGTCCCCCACGAGATCGGCTCCGACGCCGCGGACGAGGGCATCACCGGCCACTGGGACACCAAGGACCAGGAACGCATGGCCGACCGGGTCGAACACCAGGTGGAACGGTTCGCGCCCGGCTTCCGGACCCTGATCCGCGCCCGCCGCATCCTGGCGCCCCCGACCCTCCAGGCCCTGGACGCCAATCTGGCCGACGGCGCCATCAACGGAGGCACCACCGCCCTCCACCAGCAGCTCGTCTTCCGGCCCGTGCCCGGCACCGGACGCCCGGAGACCCCGGTCCCGGGGCTCTTCCTGGCGTCCTCCGGCGCCCACCCGGGCGGCGGAGTGCACGGAGCGCCGGGCGCCAACGCGGCACGGGCCGCCCTGCACCGCCACCGGCCCCCCGGTCTCGCCCGCGCCCAACGACTCCTGACCCGCCGCGACCGCACCGGAAGCAGGCGCTGAACCAGGGCGCCGCCCGCCGGGGCGGCCGTATCCGTCGAGGAGAAACAGTGAACCCACACGAGGAGGCCGCCGGCGGCCCCGACCGTGACCATCGGCGCCCCGCAGGCGTCGACGACACGACCGTCGAGGCCCTCGGGGCGCTGTCCAAGGCACTGGAGACGACCGAGCGGGGCCAGGGGCCGGCTGTACGACTTCCACCAGCTCACCGGTACGGCCGATCTCGAACTGGACCGTGCCGTGCGCCTGTTGGAGGAGGCGGGTCATCCCGAATGGGCCGCGAAGGTCCGCTCCGAAATCCTGGGGCGCAATGTCATCCCCGGACACTGGACGTTCCAGATCGTCGAGGCCTACAACGCCACCTACTACCGGCCCTTCCAGCAGCTGGAGGCGAGCGCGGTCCAGGAACTCGCGCAGGGCCGCGACCACTTGTACGAGGCGGAAATGAAGGAGGACCGCCGCACCCGGGGCCACCCCGACCACACCGCCCGCCCGTCCGCCCGCGAGAGCTGAGAGAGGCCGTGTCAGGGCGCGCGTCTCACGGAAGGAGGCCGACCATGCGCGACAGTCCGCTCGCCGGCCGGACGGTGGTCGTCACCGGAGCCGCCCGCGGTCTGGGCGCCGCCCTGGCCCGCGAGATCGCCGGGCGCGGCGCCCGGGTGGCCCTGCTCGGTCACGAGAAGACGCTGCTCGAAGCCGTGGCCGAGTCCCTGCCGGGGCCGGCTCTGGCCGTGGAGGTCGACGTGACCGACCCCGACGCGCTGGCCGCCGCGGCCCACGCGGTGCGGGCCCGCCTCGGACCGCCCTCCGCCGTGGTGGCGAACGCGGGCATCGCCGAGGGCGGCCCGTTCCTGACCTCGCCGCCGGACGCCTGGAGCCGTGTCGTCGAGGTCAATCTCACCGGCAGCGCCCACACGGCCCGGGCGTTCCTGCCGGACCTCTTCGACACCGCGGGCTACTTCCTCCAGATCGCCTCGCTCGCCTCCATCGGCGCGGCCCCCCTGATGAGCGCCTACTGCGCCTCCAAGGCGGGAGCCGAGGCCTTCGCGCACTCCCTGCGGGCGGAGGTGGCCCACCGGGGTGTCGGCGTGGGCATCGCCTACCTCAACTGGACGGACACCGACATGATCCGCGACGCCGACCGGCATGTGGTCCTGCGTGAACTGCGGGCCGGCATGCCCGCACCGGCCCGCCGGGTCTACACCGTGGAGACGGTCGCCGCCCGGCTGGTGAGTGGCCTGGAGCGACGCCGTACGGCCGTGTACGCGCCGGCCTGGCTGCGTCTGACCCAGCCGGTGCGCGCGGCGCTGCCGCCGCTCGTACTGCGCGTCTCGCGCCGCGCGCTGCCCCGCCTGGAGGCCGAACGGCCCGTCGCGTACACGGGACCGCTCGGCGCCGGAGGCCTGGCCGACCGCGACTCGCGCGGCGAGGACTGAACCGGCTTCCAGGGAACGGGGGTTGTGCTGCGGGGCGGGCTGGTGCCCGCCCCGTTCCGCCGGATGCCCCGCCGTGTGGCGGGGCCGGCGGTCGCCGCGGTCAGGAACGCCGTGCGCGGCGGCGGGTGCCGTAGAGGGCGGCGGCACCGAGGGCGATCACCGCGGCCGCGCCGCCGGCTATCGCGCCGACCGGCGCGCTGGAACCGGTCTCGGCCAGCGGCGGGGTGCTGTCGCTCGGCGAGGGTGCCGGGGAGGTGGGGGGCGTCGACTCCAGCGGAGGCACGTCCGGGGTGGTGGGCGGGGTGGTCTCGCCGGGAGGCGGCGTCGTGGACGTGGCCGGCGGGGTCGTCTCCTGCGCGGGCGGCGAGCTGGCCGGCGGGCTGCTCGGGCTGTCCGGCGTGGACGGGGAGGCCGGGGGCGTGGGGGAGCTCGGCTGCTCGGGCGAACAGGACTTGTCGCCACCGTTCCACGCGGCGATCAGGTGGTAGGGCGTGACGACGTTGTCAGGCTGGTACGGCGCGGGACCGTGGCCCTCTCCCGACCCGCCGTCGTAGATGACGTCGTCGCCGTACAGGTCGATCTGCCCATAGCAGTCGGGCGTCTTGACGGTGAGCTTCTGCCAGGTCCGGTCGGCGTCGTCCTTGCCGGGCAGGTCCGCGGCGCTGAGGTAGACCGTGGCGTGGTCGACGAGCGTCTGGAGGCCGGAGGTGTACCAGTCCGGTCCCTCGGTGGTGTACTCGGCCAGCGAGACCGGGTACTTGCAGCCCTCGCCGACCTGCTGACCCGGAGCCAGCCGCACCTCGACGGTGCCGGGGGCGGCGGACCACTGGTGGAAGCCGCCCTGCGAGGTCCAGTCGGCCTCGACGGGCTTGCCGGCGGAGTCGACCAGGCGGTACTGGACCGTGGCCGTCTGGCAGCCGCCCCCGGGGGTGGCGTGGGCGGTGGCGGCCCCGAACAGGGGGGTGGCCGTGGCGAGGAAGGCGGTCGCGGCGACAGCGGCCGCTGTTCTGGAGCGTGGAAGGCGCGTCAAGATATGCCCTAGCGTTGCGAGAATGTGGGAGGTGGCAGGACACGAGCAGCCGCGGTCGGCGGAGACTGGGAAGGCAAGCCGTGGCCGTGCCACTCGCGTCGCAATACTCGCTTCAGTCACAGCGAGCGAGCCGCATTCTTGTCGCTTCTCACAACCCCCGTCAATCTTTCACCAGTTCGGCACAGAGGGGCGTCCTGGCTTGCGTGTTCTGCCCTGATATCGCTTCCGGGACCGACGAGGGGACAAGTCGCCTTCGGAAGGGATGAACGGGTGAGAATCGTCGTGACGGGTGCGTCCGGGTTCCTCGGACAACTGCTGGCGCGTGCCCTGGCGCGGACGGGAACCTTCGGCGGTGGGCCGATCAGCCGTCTGGTACTGGTCGACCGCGTGCCCCGGCCCGGCATGTCGCCCGGTGCCCACGTGCCGGTCCAGATCGTGCACGGGGAACTGCCGGAGCACCTGGACGCGGTGTTCGCCGAGCCGGTGGACGTGCTGTTCCATCTCGCCGCCGCGGTGTCGGCCGAGTGCGAGGCCGACTTCGACCTCGGGATGCGCGCCAACGTGGACGTCACCCGCGCCCTGCTGGAGGCGGCGCGGGCACAGTCCCGGTCGGGCGGGCCGACGGCGCGCATGCTGTTCGCGAGCAGCGTCGCCGTCTACGGCGCCGATCCGGCCGTGCCCCTGCCGCCCGCGGTCGGCGAGACCACCCTGCCGGTTCCGCGGTCGAGTTACGGCACGCAGAAGCTGATGTGCGAACAGCTGATCGCGGACTGCACCCGCCGCGGCTTCCTCGACGGGCGGGTCGCGCGCCTGGCGACGGTCGCGGTACGCCCGGGCAGGCCCAACGCGGCCGCCTCCGGCTTCCTGTCCGGCATCGTCCGCGAGCCGCTTGCGGGACTGCCCTCCGTCTGCCCGGTCGATCCCGCCCTGCGCGTGGCACTGTCCTCACCCCGGCGCACCGTCGAGGGCATCCTCCGGGTCGCCGAGGCCCGGCGCGGCAGCGGGCCGGGCCGCCTGGAGGGCCCGCTGCCGGTGAACCTGCCGGCTCTGACCGTCTCGGTCGCCGACATGCTCGCCACGCTGCGCGAGGTGGCCGGTGACGAGGTCGCCGACCGGGTCACCCTCGCTCCCGACCCGGCGGTCGAAGCGATCGTCGGCTCATGGCCCGCGGTCTTCGACCACCGGCGCGCCGCCGCGCTGGGACTGGGCCCCGACGCGAGCTTCCGGTCGGTGCTCCTGGACTACCTCACCGATCACCCCGACGCGGTCGCCGGCCCGCCCCGCTGAACCGTGGCACGGGCGGTGCGGTCAGCCGGGGAAACGTCCGGTGGAGCGCAGCAGCCAGCGGCGTTCGGCGTAGGCCAGGTCGTCCCGCCACAGCCGCGCCGCCCCCGCCGCCATCAGCCGGCGCAGTACGGGGGCGGCCGTGCGGGCCATGGCGAAGCCGGGACGCGCGGAGGAGGCCACGACCGCCTCGACGACTGCGGTGCGCGGCCGGCCCGACTCGTCCGGGCCGAGCGGGGTCGCGTGCGTCTCGACCACCGACCCCACGCCCTCGCCCTCGGTGATGCGCATGAGGACCGTCCGCGGTCCGGGCGTGGTGAACACGGCCCGCACCGGCACCACGATCCGCCCGGCGACCTTGAAGGAGACGTCCACGGTGAACCCGTCCTCGCCCGCTCCCTCGGCGTCGGGGGTGTCGACCACGGTGAGATCGACGAACGAGTACGGGTGGAACCATGCGCCGTGCCAGGGGTCCAGCCGGTTGGCCACGACGTCCTCCGGCTCGCACATCCCGACCCCCGTGTACACGGCGGCGACGGAGCGCGACAACCGCGGCCGGGCCGGCACCACCGGTGTCGGGGTCGGCGGTTCACCGCCCACCTGGTCCAAGCGCACCCAGACCAGTACTCCGTCGTCGTGCACGGGCAGCGGCTCCCACCCGGCGAACGACCCGCCCTCCAGGGCCAGTCCGTGCCAGTGGCAGACGAGGGTCCCGCAGCGCACCGGGCTGTCGGCGAGCGGTGCCCCCAGGTGCGGGCAGATGCCGGGACCCGCCGCGAGCCGCCCGTCGGCGGTGCGCCACACCACCAGTTCGTGCCCGGCCACCGTGGCGGACAGCGGCCGGTCGTCGCGTACGTCCCGGGTGGCGCCGACGACGTACCAGTTGCCGGACGGCCGGGCCTCAGCCCGCTTCAGCGCCTCGGCGATCAGCGCGGGCCGGGCCTGCCGCCAGGTCGGTCGCTGTTCCTCCCAGCGCACCGGGCGGCGCCGCAGGGAGAGCGGGTAGCGGGGGCGTCCCGAGGGCCGTCGCGGTGTCATGCGATCCTCCGCCATGTCGACGACGTGTCGTCCGCCGTGTCCGCCAGGGGTGCCGGCGGCTCGCCCGCCGTCCTGTGCCGCAGGCGCGCCGCGCCCACCCGGACCAGGCCGTCGAGGGCCACGACCGCACGGCGGTGTCCGGGGACCACGGCACGGCGCTGCACCGTGCGGTACTCGTCCGCCGCGATCGCGTCCAGGATGCCGCCGTACAGGACGAAGGCGGTGCGGATGCACGGGCGCGAGACGGGGTCGAGCATGGCCAGCCCCGGGGCGGCCTCACGGTAGACGGAGCGGGTCAGCAGTTCGAACTCCCGCAGGGCGGCGGTGATCCGGCGGTCGGGACGGCCGGTGTCCCGGCTCCAGTGCAGGAGTTGCCGGTCGACGCCGTGGGCGGCCAGCAGGTCGGCGGGCAGGTAGACGCGGCCGCGCTCGAGGTCCTCGCCCACGTCCCGCAGGAAGTTGGTGAGCTGGAACGCCACGCCCAGGGCCGCCGCGTGCGGTGCCGCCTCCTCGCGCGGCACGACCGTGCCGAGCACCGGCAGCATCTGCAGTCCGATCACCTCCGCCGAGCCGTAGGTGTAGGTGCGCAGGTCGGCGTAGGTGGCATAGCCCGTGATGTCGAGGTCGGCGCGCATCGCGGTCATGAAGTCGGTGAAGTGGCGGTGGTCGATGCCGTAGCGCCGCGCGGTGTCGGCCAGGGCGCGCACCACCGGCTCGGCGCTGTCGCCCGCCCGCAGTCCCAGCTCCAGCTCGTGCTGCAGCACGGTCAGCCGTCGGGCCCGCTCGGCGGGGGTGGTCGTGCCGTCGAGGGTGTCGACGATGTCGTCGGCCCAGCGGGCGAACCCGTACAGCGCGTGCACGGCCGGCCGGCGTGCCACCGGCAGCAGACGGGTGGCGAGGAAGTACGTCCTGCCGTGCCGGGCGTTCAGCCGCCGGCATCGGGTGTACGCCTGCCGCAGCACCGGATCGGTGACGCCGGCCGCGTCGAGTTCACGGTCGGTCATACCGGCCTCCGTTCCCGGGGTGTGCGGACGGCGGGGCGCGGCCGCCCCGGGCGGGTACCGCCGGTGATGCGGGCCGCGGCGAGCTTGCCCGACAGCAGGACGGTCGGCACACCGACACCGGGAGTGGTGCCGCATCCGGCGATGACGGCGTTGACCGTGCCGCGCACCAGGTTGCGGGGCCGGAACGGCCCGGTCTGCGCGAAGGTGTGGGCGGCGGAGAAGGGCGAGCCCGCCGCATGGCCCTGGGCCTGCCAGTCGGCCGGGGTGACCAGGCACTCCTCCTCGACGGAGGCGGCGAGGCCGGCGAGGCCGCGCCGCTCCAGTTCGGCGAGCAGGCTGTCGCGGTAGCGCGGCCCCAGGTCGCCCCATTCGGCCGCGCCGGGCCCGATCTCCGTGTTGGGACAGGGCGCCAGGATGTAGTGCAGATGGTGGCCGGGCGGGGCCAGGCTCGGGTCGGTGGCGGTCGGGCGGGTGATGAGCAGGGACGGATCGCTCATCAGCTGCCCCGACCGGGTGAGTTCGGCGAAGGTCTGCCGCCAGGCGGCGCCGAAGGAGATGGTGTGGTGGGCCAGCGAGGGCCAGGTGCGGTCCGTGCCGGCGTGCAGGATCACCGCGGACGGCGAGAAGCGCAGACCCACCGGACGCCTCGGAGCGCGGCCCAGCAGCCGGTAGGTGACGGGCAGGTCCGGGGTGAGGACCACGGCGTCGCAGGCGATGCGGCCGGCGTCGGTGATGACGGCGGTGATCCGTTCCCCGGAGCGTTCCAGGCGCGTGACCGTCTGCCCGAAGCGCAGGTCGGCCCCCGCGTCCGTGGCGGCGTCCGCCATCGCCCTGGGCAGGGCGTGCATTCCGCCGCGGGGGAACCAGACACCCGCCACCGTGTCCATGTAGGCGATGACGGCGTACGCGGCCAGGGCGCGCTCCGGTGCCACGCCCGCGTACAGGGACTGGAAGGAGAAGACGCGCCGCAGCCGCTCGTCGTGCAGGAAGCGTCCGATGCGCGCGTCCAGCCGCCCGAACCCGCCGAGCGCGGCCAGGCGGGCGAGGTCGGGATGGAGCAGGTGCAGGGGCGAGTCGAAGTCGGCGTCGATGAAACGTCGCATCTGGACCCGGTAGAGCCGCTCCAGCCAGGCGCGCAGCCGGCGGTACCCGGCGGCCTCGCGGGCCCCGGCGAAGCGCTCGATCTCCGCCTCCATCGCCTCGGCGCCGGTGTGGACGTCCAGGGAGCTGCCGTCGGCGAACCGGGCCCGGTAGGCCGGGTGCAGCGGCACCAGGTCGACCCGGGCGGCCAGGCTGTCGCCGACCGCGGCGAACGCCTCGTCCGCCAGGTGAGGCATGGTCAGCACCGTGGGCCCGGTGTCGAGCTGGTAGCCGCCGCGTACGATCCGCCCGGCCCGCCCGCCGGGTGACGCCTCGCGTTCCACCAGGGTCACCCGGCGTCCGGCGCCCAGCAGGTGCAGGGCGGCCGCCAGTCCGGACAGGCCGGCGCCCACGACCACCACGTGGTCGGTGCGCCCGGGAACGGTACGGGTCATCGTCCGGCCCCCTCGCCGGTCGCCAGGATCAGGGAGACGGGGACCACCTCGGAAGCCGCGGTGTCGGCGACCCCGCTCGCGGCGCGCATCAGCGTCCGCAACTGCCTGGTGGGCTCGGGTTCCAGGGCCGCCGTGTCCAGGTGGCGCAGTCCCTGGGCCACCAGCCTGCGGATCTTCTCCTCCACGGTGTCGCGCGCGCCGGTGGATTCGAACACCTCGCGCACCGCGGCGAGTTCGGCGTCGGAGGCGTCCGCGCGACCGAGCGTGTCGCGCAGCAGGTCCTGGGCGCGCCGGTCACCCGAGGACTCCGCCCGCGCCTGGGCGACGGCCGCCAGGTAGGTGGGTTTGCCGCTGCGGATGTCACCGCCCGCGGGCTTGCCGGTGTCGCGCGGGTCCGCGAAGACGTCGAGGAGGTCGTCGCGCAGCTGGAACGCCAGCCCCACGCAGCGGCCCGCCGAGCACAGGGCCCGGGTGGCGGAGGGGCCGGCGTCGGCCAGCGCCGCCCCCAGCGCGAGCGGGCGTTCCACGGAGTACAGGGCGCTCTTGAGGCAGGCGGCGCGGATCGCCCTGGCCATCGAACGCGCCGAGGTCGCCTCACCCTGCAGGTCCAGGTACTGCCCGGCCACCATCTCCGTGCGCAGGGCGCTCCACAGGTCCCGTACCCGCCGTGCGGTGGGGCGCGGCAGCTCGGTGTCCGCCAGGGTGTCGTCGGCCCACGCCAGGGCCAGGTCACCGGCGAGGATCGCCGCGGCCTCCCCGAGGCGTCCGGCGCGCGGTGTGCCGCAGGCACCGGCGTACTGGGCCGCCACGTCGGTGTGCAGTGCCGGTCGTCCCCGGCGCAGTCGTGCGCCGTCCATCACGTCGTCATGGACCAGGGCGCAGGTCTGGATGAGTTCCAGGGCGGCTCCGATCCGCAGCGCGGCACGGGTCCGCCAGGGCTCGTCGCCGCCGCAGGCCCGCAGGGCCCACCACACGAAGCGGGAACGGCCGAGTTTTCCGCCGCCGCGTGTGAACCGGGCGACCCGCGCGGCCAGGTCCTCGCCGAAGAGCGGGTCCACCGCCCCGGCCGCGTTCAGGTGACGGTCGAGCAGCTCGTCCAGCACCGCGCGCACGGCCCGGGTCACGTCCGCGTCCACGGCCCGTGGGTCCTCGCCGTGTGCCGGCCCGGCCCCGGGAGGGGAGGCACGCTGGTGATCGCCCGGGCCGTGGCCCGGCTCCGGGGCCGTCCGGCGGGGCGGCGCGGGGGAGGACTGCCCCGGGGCCGGGTGGGCGCACGGACTCCGGTCCGCGTGGTGGTCCTTGGTCACGGTGGAGCTCATGCCGGTTCCCCTCATCAAGATCCTCGTGATCGCAACTGCGTCGTCATGACCGGTTCGGCTCGGGTGGCGGAGACGGATGCGGGGCGGAAAGGTAAAGGAGGGAAGGGACGAGCCGGGCCCCGCTGGACAGGTGTTCCACCTTCCCGGCCCGATTCGATGCGAAGTCGATGCAAGTTGCTCCCCTTGAGCGGTGTCCGCAGGGTGGAAGGGCCGCAGTCGCTCTCGGCGACCACCAGGCCCAGCGGAGGAGTGACGATGACGACCGCACAGCGAACCGGCGGGGACATCGACGACAGCGAGCTCGTGGAGGGGTTCCTCAATGGGGACGAGGCATGCCTCACGGTCGTGCACCGCCGGTGGGGGCCGCTCGTCCACGCCCTCGCCCGGCGCTCCCTGGGGGATGCGAGAGAGGCCGAGGACATCACCCAGCTGGTGTTCCTCGCCGCATGGCGGGGCCGCGCCGGATTCGCCCCGGAGCGCGGCACCCTGCCCGGCTGGCTGACGGGGATCGCCCGCCGGAAGATCGCCGACGCGCTCGCCGCCCGCACCCGGCGCAACGAACTCGTCGCCGCCGCGGGCGCCCAGTTGCTGCTGCGGGCCTCCGACGAGGCCGTACTGCCCGAGGCCGCCCTCGACCGGGTCCTGCTGGCCGCCGAGATGTCGCAGCTCCCGGCACCGCAGCGACGGGTGCTCAACCTCGCCTTCTACGACGACCTCACCCAGACCCAGATCGCCGAACTCACCGGCTGGCCGCTGGGAACGGTCAAGAGCCATGCGCGCCGGGGCCTGCGCCGCCTCGCCGGCCGGCTCCGCGAGGACGAACTCGTCGAGTGCGCCGCGTGACAACGACGCAGAATCGATGCACATCCGTACCTCCGGCCGGTGATCCCGACGTGTCCGTACCTCCGGTCGGCGGTACGCGCCGTGCGGAGCAGGTGACATCCGCATCCGGGCGGGTACTGCCACCGGAACACCGCCGCGGAACACGGCGACGGCGCGGAGGGAGTGACCCGGACATGTACGAGGCGGACGTCGCCATCATCGGAGCGGGGGCCGCGGGCCTGTCGCTGGCCCACCGCCTCTCCCGCCCCGCCCCCGGCACGGCCGGCCTGTCCGTCGTTCTCCTGGACGCCCCGCCCGGGCCGCTGCGGCCGCCCCGGCGCACCTGGTGCTTCTGGGAGTCCGGCCGGGGGCCCTACGACGCGGCGGTCACCAGGTCCTGGCAGCGCCTGCGGGTGCACCGGCCCACGGGGGAGCCGATCGAGCAGGACATCTCGCCCCTGCGCTACAAGATGATCCACTCGGACGACTTCGAGTCCCTGGTCCAGCACGACCTCGACCGCGGCGGCCGGGTACGGCGCGTCGAGGCGACGGTCGAGAGCGTCGAAGGCCTTCCGCGGGGTGCCCGCGTCGACGCCCGCACGGCGGACGGGCACGCCGAGTCCGTGCGGGCCCGCTGGGTGTTCGACTCCCGGCCCCTGGGCAGCCTCCCGGCGGCCCGTACGACCCTCCTCCAGCACTTCCACGGCTGGTTCGTCCGCACCCGCCGTCCCGTCTTCGACCCGGCCCGCGCGGAGTTCATGGACCTGCGCACCCGCCAGCCCGCCCAGGGCCTCTCCTTCGGCTACGTCCTGCCCACCCGCCCGGACCAGGCCCTGGTGGAGTACACGGAGTTCTCCCCGGCCGTCCTGTCCGCGGACGCGTACGACGAGGCGCTGACCCACTACACCGGCACGGTGCTCGGGCTGGGGGACTTCGAGGTGACCGGAACGGAATCCGGGGTCATCCCGATGACCGACGCCCGGTTCGCACGGCAGACCGGCGCGTCGGTCTTCCGCATCGGAACGGCCGGCGGAGCGACCCGGCCCTCGACCGGCTACACCTTCGCCGGAGTGCAGCGCCAGACCGCGGCCGTCGCGGCGGCCCTGCACCGGGGCCGCCGGCCCCTGCCCCCGCAGCCCCACTCACCTCGCGCCCGCGCCATGGACGCGGTCCTGCTGCACGCCCTCGACAGCGGCCTGGTGGACGGCGCCGACTTCTTCGCACGCCTGTTCACCAGGATCCCCATGACCCGGCTGCTGCGCTTCCTCGACGGCGGAACCCGGCCGCACGAGGACATCGCCATCGGGTTGCGCACCCCCGTCCTGCCCATGCTGCGAGCCGCCACGGAAGTGCCCCGGCTGCCCCTGCGCCCCTTCCCCGGCCCCTGACCCGCGGCACGGCCCGCCGACCACCGACTCCCCGACGACCCCTCTGAGGAGGCAGCGTGACCGTGCTGCGTGACGCGGACCTGGCCGCCGCGTTCGACCATGCGGCGCACAGCTACGACACCCTCGTGGCCGCCAACCCCGGTTACCACGCCCAGCTGTGCCGCTCGGCACGCCGGCTCGGCCTGCCCCGCCCGGGTACCGGGCTCCGCGTCCTGGACCTCGGCTGCGGCACCGGAGCCTCCACCGCCGCGCTCGCCCGGGTGCTCCCGGACGCGGAGATCACCGCCGTGGACGCCTCCGCCGGGATGCTGGACCGGGCCACGGCCAAGCGGTGGCCCGGCAACGTCCGGTTCGTGCGCGCTCCCGCGGAGACGCTCGCCGACGCGGGCGTGACAGGACCCTTCGACGCGGTGTTCGCCGCCTACCTCTTCCGCAACGTCGCGGACCCCGACGCCGTGCTGGACACCGTCCACGGCCTGCTGGCCCCGCACGGCCGGCTCGCCGTGCACGAGTACACCCTCAGCGGACGCCCCCTCGACCGTGCCGTCTGGACGGGGGTGTGCCGCGGCCTGGTGCTGCCCGTCGCCACCGCCCTCGGCGACGGCGGCCTGTACCGCCATCTGTGGCGCAGCGTCGTCGAGTTCGACACCGTGGACCGGTTCACCGACCGCGTCCGGGCCCGGGGATTCGACCGTGTACGGGCCCTGCCGCTGCCCGGCTGGCAGACCGGCATCACCCACACCGTCGTCGCCCGCCGCGCCGCCCCACTCGCCGGGAGCGCGCGGTGACCCCCGCCGCGGCCGGGGCCGACCGCCCCGGACAGGACCGGCACGCCGTCCTGCTGCCCCCGCCGCCCGGAGCGACCCGGGTAGGCGGGCGGCCACGCAGCACGGCCGTCGTGGGCGGCGGCATCGCCGGCCTCGCCGCCGCCACGGCACTCGCCGAACGCGGCGTCGACGTCACCCTCTACGAGCGCGAGGCCTACCTGGGCGGCCGCGTCGGCGGCTGGAGCACCGCCCTTTCCGACGGCACCACCGTGACCATGAGCCGCGGCTTCCACGCCTTCTTCCGCCAGTACTACAACCTGCGCGGCCTGCTGAGCCGCACCGAATCCCCTCCGGGCCGTCTCACCGGCCTCCCCGACTATCCGCTGCGGCACCGCGACGGACTGCACGACAGCTTCCGCAGGGTGCCGCGCACCCCGCCACTGAGCGCACTGGGCTTCGTGGCGCTGAGCCCTTCCTTCAGCTGGCGGGACCTGGCGCGCATGCGCCCGGCCGCGGCCCTCCCCCTGCTAGACGTCCGCGTCCCGGACGTCTACGCCCACCTGGACGCCGTCAGCGCCCACGACTTCCTGGAGTCCCTGCGCTTCCCGGCGGCCGCCCGCCATCTGGCCTTCGAGGTCTTCTCCCGGAGCTTCTTCGCCGACCCCCGCGACCTCTCGGCCGCCGAGATGGTCCTGATGTTCCACATCTACTTCCTGGGCAGCTCCGAGGGACTCCTGTTCGACGTACCCGACGACCCCTTCCCGACAGCCCTGTGGGACCCCCTCGCCAAACACCTCAGCCGCCACGGCGTCGACCTGCGCCTGTCCACCTCCGTCGAGAACGTCTCGCCCCGAGGGGACAGCACCTTCACCGTCGCCACCGACCGCGAGGAGAGGCCGTACGACACCGTCGTCCTGGCCCTCGACACCGCCGGTCTGCGCTCCCTGGTCGGCCGCTCACCCCGGCTCGCGGACGCCGCCTGGCGCGAGCGCGTCGGCCGGCTCCGCACCGCCCCGCCCTTCCTCGTCTCCCGGCTCTGGCTCGACCGACCCGTCGACGCCGGCCGGCCCGGGTTCCTGGGCACGGCCGGATACGGCTCCCTGGACAACGTCAGCGTCCTGGAGCGCTGGGAGCAGGAGGCCGCGCGATGGACCGCCCGCACCGGCGGTTCCGTGGTCGAACTCCACGGCTACGCGCTGCCCCCGAACGCCGACCCCGGCGCCGAGGCCGAGCATCTGATCGGCCAGCTCCGGAACGTCTACCCCGAGACCCGCGACGCGCGGATCCTGGACGCACGCCACGAGTGGCGCCAGGACTGCCCGCTGTTCACCGTCGGCGGATACGCCGACCGCCCCGGCGTCCGCACCCCGCAGCCCGGCCTGGTGCTCGCCGGCGACCTGGTGCGCACGGACCTCCCGGTCGCCCTGATGGAACGCGCCGCCACCAGCGGCTTCCTCGCCGCCAACGCCCTCCTGCAGTCGTGGGCGGTACGAGGGCACCCGCTGTGGACCGTGCCCAACGGGGGCCGCAACCGCCTGCTGCGAACCCTGGCGGCGGGCGGTGCCCGGCCACGGACGGGCCTCTGAGGCCAGGACCGGGCGCGCCAGGAGAGTTCGGCAGGGCCGGCCGTCGCTCCGGACGAAGGGCCGTTCGGGCCCGGCCAGGGTCTGACGGCCCCCTGCGCGCGGGGGCGTGATCGCGAAACCTTGAGCACGGGCCGGCGCCCTGTCAGGCGCGAAGCGGCCGGAACCGTGATCAGGAGGCACGCGATGGTGCTGCACTCGTCCAAGAGGAACCCCACGGCGTCCCCGGCGCCGGTGCCGGGGCGCGCGTGGCTGATGCTGGGCCTGGCGACGGTCGGCTTCGCCCTGAACTTCTGGGCGTGGGCACTGCTGAGCCCCCTCGGCCCCCGGTTCAAGGACTCCCTCGACCTGTCCTCGTTCCAGCAGTCGCTGCTCGTCGCGGTGCCGGTGGTGGTCGGTTCGCTGGGCCGCATCCCGGTCGGCGCACTGACCGACCGGTACGGCGGACGGGTGATGTTCCCGCTGGTCTCGGCGGTCACCATCGCACCCGTGCTGTATCTCGGCCTGGCCGGGCACTCCTCGCTCGCCGCGCTGCTGGCCGGCGGCTTCTTCCTGGGCGTGGGCGGGACCGCGTTCGCCGTCGGGGTGCCCTTCGTCAGCGCGTGGTTCCCGCCCGCCCGGCGCGGCCTCGCCATCGGAGTCTTCGGGACGGGCATGGGCGGCACCGCGATCAGCGCCCTGACCACGGTCAAGCTGGTGGACGCGAACGGCACGTCCACGCCGTTCGTGATCACGGCGGTCGTCCTGGCCGGCTACGCGGTGCTGGCCGCGCTGGTCCTGCGGGACGCGCCCGGCCGTACGGTCCCCACCGAGCCGCTGGCCCGCCGGCTGGCCGGCACCTTCGAGCTCGCCATCACCTGGCAGGCCTCCGCGCTGTACGCGGTCGCGTTCGGCGGGTACGTCGCCTTCTCGGTCTACCTGCCCACCTACCTCAAGACCGGCTACGGCCTCAGCCAGACGGACGCCGCCGACCGCATGGCCGGCTTCGTGCTGCTCGCCGTGGTCATGCGGCCGATCGGGGGCTGGCTCTCGGACCGGATCGGCCCGGCCCGCGTCCTGGCCGGGGCGCTCGCGGTGGTCGTCGCCGGAGCGCTGGCACAGTCCTTCACACCGTCCCTGGCCCCGCTGGGCACCGTCGCCTTCCTCGCCATGGCCGCGGCGCTCGGCGCCGCCAGCGGAGCGACCTTCGCCTACGTGGCCCTGCTGGCCCCGCCCGACCGGACCGGCTCGGTCACCGGAGTCGTCGGCGCGGCGGGCGGCCTGGGCGGCTTCGTCCCGCCGCTGGTGATGGGCTCGGTCTACGGCGCCTACGACTCCTACGCGCTGGGCCTGGTCCTGCTCGCCGCGGTGGCGGCCGCGGCCCTCGTCTTCACCGGCACCGGCGTCCGCCGGGCCCTCGCCCGCCGCGCCCCCGCGGCGCAGGCCGGCTGACGGGCGCGGAGACCCACCATGTGCGAGTACTGCGGCTGCCAGGCCCTGGAAACCATCGACGAGCTGACCATGGAGCACGAGCGGGTCGTCGCCCTCATCAGCCGGGTGCGCGAAGCCCACCGCGACCGCGCGGTCACGCGGATGGCGGAGCTCGCCCGGGAGATCACGGCCGTGCTCGGTCCGCACACCCGGGTCGAGGAGCAGGGCCTGTTCCCGGCCCTGGCCGTCGAGTTCCCCGAGAAGATCGCCGCGCTGAAGGACGAGCACCGGCGTATCGAGGCCGTGCTGGCGGAGGCGGACGGGCCGTTCCTGGCCGACGCCTCCTGGCCGGAGCGTCTGGTCGAGACGCTCGGCCTGCTGCGCGAGCACATCCTCAAGGAGCAGGACGGGGTCTTCCCCGCCGCCCTGGCCACCCTCGACAGCGAGCAGTGGGAAGCCGTCGAGGCAGCCCGCGTGCGGGTGACCACGGACCGGCCCCGGCCGGTCGAGGGGCCACTGCGCCGGTGACGCGGGGCTGTGGACGGACCCGGCCGCGTGCGGGCGCGCACCGGTCGGAAGCGGGGGCTGCGGCCCACGGTCACTGCTCCGTCCCGGCCGCGGGCCGGAAGGCACAGTGCCGTCCTGCCGCGTGGTCAGGGCCGGTCGGCCCATGCGGATGTCCGCCGTCCGGCTCACGCTGGAGCCGTAGGGCACCCCACCGAAGGAGGAACGGTCATGAAGGGCCTCGTTTTCCACGGTCCCGGACAGTCCGCCTGGCAGGAGGTCCCGGACCCGGTGATCCAGGACCCCACCGACGCCGTCGTCCGGGTCAAGGCCGTCACCATCTGCGGAACGGATCTCCACATCCTCAAGGGCGACGTGCCCGAGGTGGAGCCCGGCACCATCCTGGGCCACGAGGCGGTCGGCGAGATCGTCGAGACGGGCGGCGACGTGCGTACGGTCCGGCCGGGCGACGAGGTCCTGGTCTCCTGCATCACCGCCTGCGGCCGCTGCCGCTTCTGCCGGCAGGCCATGTACGGCCAGTGCCTGGGCGGCGGGGGCTGGATCCTGGGCCACCGCATCCACGGCACGCAGGCCGAGTACGTGCGGGTGCCCTTCGCGGACCTGTCCGTGCACCCGCTGCCCGCCGGGCTGAGCGCTCAGGACGCCGTCCTGTTCGCCGACATCTTCCCGACCGCCTACGAGGTGGGCGTCCTCAACGGATCCGTACGGCCCGGAGACACCGTCGCCGTCGTCGGGGCGGGCCCCGTCGGCCTGGCCGCGATCCGCACCGCACAGCTGTACACACCGGAGCGGATCATCGCCGTCGACCTGGCCGACTCCCGGCTGGACGCCGCCAAGCGGCTCGGCGCCGACGCGGTCGTGACCGTGCGGGACGACCCCGGGCAACTCGTCGCGGACCTCACCGACGGCCTGGGGGCCGACGTGGTCATCGAGGCCGTGGGCGTGCCGGAGAGCTTCGAACTGTGCACGCGGATGGTGCGTCCCGGCGGCCGGGTGGCCAACGTCGGAGTGCACGGCAAGCCCGCCACGCTGCACCTGGAAGACCTGTGGATCAAGAACGTGACGGTGACGACCGGCCTGGTCGACACCTCGTCCACCCCCACCCTGCTGCGGATGGCGGCCGCCGGACGGCTGCCCACCTCGTCGCTGATCACCCACACGTTCCCGCTGGACCGCATGGAGGAGGCGTACGACGTCTTCGGCCGTGCGTCCGACACCGGCGCGCTCAAGGTCGTGCTGGGCGAACCGCGCCACGACACCCTCGCCGTTGCTGCGGCCACGTGAACCCGGAGGCGAGCACTATGCCCGCAGACACGTCACCCACGACCGGCCACGCGACGGCCGGTGCCGGACCGGGGGACCTGGGCCGCCGGCTCCTGCACCGCCGTGGCGAACTGGGCCTGACCCGACGGGAGGTGGCCGACCGGGCGGGCATGGCACCCGGCTACCTCCGCTACCTGGAGGAGAGCCCTGCCGCCACACCCGGCATCAGCACCCTGGTGCGGCTGGCGGACGCCCTGGGCACCGGCGTGACCGCCCTCACCGGCTGTGACACCGAGATGCCGCCCGGCCGCGGAAAGCCCGTGGCAGGCGCGGAGTCCGAGGTGCTCGGCGTCGAGGAGTGCCGCCGCCTGCTGTCGACCCACGGTGTGGGCAGACTCGGGGTGGTCACCGCCGACGGGGTGAGCATCCTCCCCGTCAACTACAGCGTCGTGGACGGCTCCATCGCCTTCAGGACCGCTCACGGCGCCCTCCCGTCCCAGATCCTCGGAAAGCGGGTCGCCTTCGAGGTCGACCACATCGACGACGTGTTCCGGGAGGGCTGGAGCGTGCTGGTGCGCGGCCGTGCCCGGCGTGTGACACGTCCCGAGACGATCCGCCGGCTGAGCGAGCGGGCGTACAGCGAGCCCTGGGCCGGCGGCCGACGCGACCTGTGGGTGTGCGTCGACCCCTTCGAGATCACCGGCCGGTCGATCCGGCACCCCTAGGGCCGGCCCGGTGGACCATCGGCCCCGGCGTCAGGGCCGTCCTGTCCCCTCGCCGGGACCCATGGCCCCTCACCGCCCACCCGGGGGCGGACGCAGAGTGGAGTACACCAGGCAACAGACGGCAAAGGTTGGACCGGCCCATGTATCCCGACGACGGATTCCGTGAACTGAACCGGCAGGAGTGCCTGCGCCTGATGGCGGGGACCCCGGTCGGCCGCATCGTCCACACGCGCCAGGCCCTGCCCGCCGTCCTGCCGGTCAACTTCTGCCTGGACGACAGGGGCGGGGTGCTGCTGCGCACGGCGGCGGACTCGGAACTGGTGCGCGCGGTCGACGGCGTGGTGGTCGCCTTCGAGACGGACGAGGTCGACGCGGTCGCGCGCTCCGGCTGGAGCGTTGTCGTCACCGGCCGCGCCGACGTGGTCACCGACCCCGCCGAGCACGCGCGCCTGTGCCGGGTCGGGCCGCGCTCCTGGGCGCCCTCGCCCGAGGAGGTGTTCGTGCGGATCGAGCCCGAACTCGTCACAGGCCGGCAACTCACCGGCGGCCGCACGCTCTACGGCACCCGGCTGCACGTCTGACAGCGGGCCGTCGTGGTCCTCGCGCACAGAAGGGACAAGGACATGACTCGACGTGTGGTCGTCGGAGTGGACGGCTCACTGATCGCCGTACGGGCACTGGACTGGGCGGCCGAGGAGGCCGAACGGCGGGGGGCCGCCCTGCACATCGTCTACGCGGTGCCCGACCGCGACGAGGCGGAGCCGGTTCTGGCCTCGGCCGAGGCACGGATGCGCGATCACCATCCGCGGCTGACGGTCACGACCGCGTCCGCCCAGGGCAGCGCGGTACGGGCCCTGGCACGGGAGAGCGAGGGCGCCGACCTCACCGTCGTCGGCACCCGCGGTCTCGGGCGGTTCACCGGCGCGGTGTTCGGCTCGGTGAGCCTGCGTCTCGCCGCCCACACGCACGGCCCGCTCCTGGTCGTGCGCGGGGACCACCGGTGCGACGGCGGGCGCGAGGTGCTGCTCGGCCTGGAGAGCGACAGCGACGCGGACGCGGCGGCCTACGCCTTCCAGGAGGCGGAGCGCCGGGGTGTCCGGCTCAGGGTGCTGCACGCCTGGACCCACCGGCACACGACGCCCGAGCTGCCGCCGATCGCCGGGACGAGCCGGGGGCAGCAGGAGGCCGCCCGGCGTGAGGCGGCCGAGGAGGCCGTCCCGCGCTTCGACGTGGCCGAGCTGCGCCGGCGCTACACCGGGGTCGGCGTCGACAGCCTCACGGTCCGCACCGCCCCGGCGCACGCCCTGCTGGAGGCGACACGGCAGGCCGGCCTGGTGGTGGTCGGAGCCCACCGGCACGGACACGCGGACGAGCCCCGGCTCGGCACGGTCGGCCACACCCTCCTGCACCGTTCCCACTGTCCCGTGGTCGTGGTGCCGACCCGATAGGGGCCCCCGGCTGCACCGGGTGGCCCGAACGGCCCTGTCGGGGACCGCCCCCGCCGAAGGAAGGTGGTCGAGTGCGGATTCGCGCGCACGCCCGCCCTGAGACCGCCCCGGAAGGGAACACGATGTCCGTCGACACGAAGCAGGCATCCGCCGAGCTCACCGACGACGAGCTGAAAGCCCTCGACGCCCACTGGCGCGCCGCCAACTACCTGTCCGTCGGCCAGATCTACCTCCTGGCGAACCCGCTGCTCACCGAGCCGCTGCGCCCGGAGCACGTCAAGCCGAGGCTGCTCGGCCACTGGGGCACCTCCCCGGGTCTGAACCTCGTGCACACCCATCTCAACCGCATCATCAGGACCCGCGGCCGGGACGCCCTGTGCGTGTGGGGGCCGGGCCACGGCGGTCCGGCCGTACTGGCCAACTCCTGGCTGGAGGGCACCTACTCGGAGACCTATCCCGACGTCAGCAGGGACGCGGCCGGCATGGAGCGACTGTTCCGGCAGTTCTCGTTCCCCGGCGGTGTGCCCAGCCATGTGGCCCCGGAGACCCCCGGTTCGATCCACGAGGGCGGCGAGCTGGGCTACTCCCTGTCGCACGCCTACGGGGCCGCCCTCGACAACCCGGACCTCCTCGTCGCCTGCGTGATCGGGGACGGCGAGGCGGAGACCGGCCCGCTGGCCGCGTCCTGGCACTCCAACAAGTTCCTCGACCCCGTCCACGACGGAGCGGTCCTGCCGATCCTGCACCTCAACGGCTACAAGATCGCCAACCCGACCGTCCTCGCCCGGCTCCCCGAGGCCGAACTCGACGAACTGCTGCGCGGCTACGGCCACGCGCCGATCCACGTCACCGGCGACGACCCCATGACCGTGCACCGGGCCATGGCCGCCGCCATGGACGACGCCCTGGAGCGCATCGACGCGATCCAGAGCAGCGCCCGCGAGGACGGGGTGACCCAGCGCGCCCACTGGCCGGTGATCGTCCTGCGCACCCCGAAGGGCTGGACCGGCCCCGCCGAGGTCGACGGCCTCCCGGTCGAGGGCACCTGGCGCTCCCACCAGGTCCCGCTGTCCGCCGTCCGGGACAACCCCGAGCACCTGCGGCAGCTGGAGGCGTGGCTGCGCTCCTATCACCCGCGGGAACTGTTCGACGACCAGGGACGCCCTTCCGAGCAGGTGCTGTCCTGTGTGCCCGAGGGCACCCGCAGGCTCGGCGCGACACCGCACGCCAACGGCGGACTGCTGGTGCGCGAACTGCCGCTGCCCGAACTGGAGTCGTACGCCGTCGAGGTCGACAAGCCGGGCGCGACGATGCACGAACCCACCCGCGTCCTGGGCGACGTGCTGGAGTACGTCATGCACCGGACCCGCGAGCGCCGCGACTTCAGGATCGTGGGCCCGGACGAGACCGCCTCCAACCGGCTCCAGGCCGTGTACGGGGCGAGCGGCAAGGCCTGGCAGGCGCAGACCCTGCCCGTCGACGAACACCTGGAGCGGCACGGCCGGGTGATGGAGATCCTCTCCGAACACACCTGCCAGGGCTGGCTGGAGGGCTATCTGCTGACCGGCAGGCACGGACTGTTCTCCTGCTACGAGGCGTTCGTGCACATCGTCGACTCGATGGTCAACCAGCACATCAAGTGGCTGCGCACCACCCGCCGGCTGCCCTGGCGCGCACCCATCGCCTCCCTCAACTACCTGCTCACCTCGCACGTCTGGCGCCAGGACCACAACGGCTTCTCCCACCAGGACCCCGGCTTCGTCGACCACATCCTCAACAAGAGCCCCGAAGCCGTCCGCGTCTACCTGCCGCCGGACACCAACACCCTGCTGTCCGTCGCCGACCACGTGCTGCGCAGCCGCGACTACGTCAACGTCGTGGTCGCCGGCAA
The DNA here is from genome assembly GCF_029893805.1 of Streptomyces sp. SAI-135. Classification (NCBI taxonomy): domain Bacteria; kingdom Bacillati; phylum Actinomycetota; class Actinomycetes; order Kitasatosporales; family Streptomycetaceae; genus Streptomyces; species Streptomyces sp. SAI-135. The sequence continues at coordinate 746,698 of NZ_JARXYP010000002.1, read as the reverse complement.
GCAGCCCTGCTTCGACTGGCTGTCCATGGACCAGGCCCGTGTGCACTGTGCGCGCGGCGCCGGGATCTGGGACTGGGCCGGGACCGAGGACGGCGGCCGGGAGCCGGACGTGGTCCTCGGCTGCGCGGGTGACGTGCCCACCCAGGAGGTTCTGGCAGCCGTCCAGTTGCTGCGCCGGCACCTGCCCGACCTGGCCGTCCGGGTGGTCAACGTCGTCGACCTGGCCCGCCTGCTGCCGCAGGAGGAGCACCCGCACGGCATGCCGGACGCCGAGTACGACGCCCTCTTCACCCGTGACAAGCCGGTGATCTTCGCCTACCACGGCTATCCCTGGCTGATCCACCGCCTGGCCTACCGCCGGGCCGGCCATGCGCACCTGCACGTACGCGGTTACAAGGAGATCGGTACGACCACCACGCCGTTCGACATGGTGGTCCGCAACGACCTCGACCGGTACCGGCTGGTGATGGACGTCATCGACCGGGTCCCGGGCCTGGCGGTGCGGGCCGCCGCCGTACGGCAGCGGATGGAGGACGCGCGGCTGCGGCACCACGACTGGATCCGCGCCCACGGCACGGACCTGCCCGAGGTCGCCGACTGGACCTGGGACGGCTGAGGGGCCCCGCCCCGTCGCCCGGCCCCGGGCGTCGGGGCGACGGATCAGGCCTTGGCCGCGGTGAGACGCAGGCCGGTGACCAGATCGGGGTGGATACGGACCGCGTAGTCCATGGTCCGGTCCACCCAGGGGCGCAACAGCGCCTGGTACCGGGCCAGTTCGGCGGGTTCCGTGACCAGGTGGGCATACCCGGTGACCACCACGCTCCAGCCGAGGTGGGTGTCCGGGTCGATGGCGTCGGCCTGGTAGGCCACGACGACTCCCGCCTGCGGGGCCTGCCGGGTCCGCGAGGTCAGGGCCGCGCCGGCGTGCGTACGGATGACGATGTCGCCGTCGATCAGGACGTGGTTGACCGGGCGGATCGTCGGCAGCGCGTGCTGGGTGAACACGATCCGCCCGACGGACACGCTGCCCAGCAGTCGCAGCGCCTCGGCGCTGTCGATCCCGATGCTTCGGCGTGGTTCGGCCGGAACCGGCCGGGCGTTGTCGACATACATGACGGTTTCCGTATGTGGGTGAGGGAACGTCGGGTGCGATCAGACCATTCGAACCGTTCGGCACCGATGCCACCAGGGCCGGTCGGCCCTGAGTCGGTGGCCTTACGGCCCCGGTGGGGGTGGGGGCCCCGGACGAGCTGCTCACCCTGATCCGTACCGCCGTCACCGTGCGGACCATTACCGTGGCATGTGACGGCACGTGGCCGGCGCAGGGGATCGGGAGGATCGCAGGTGGGTGGCTCGCAGGAAACCGCGGAGGCTCGTGTCAGGCTGCCGCAGCTGAGGCTGGACGAGCTGTTGGAGGAGCTGCAGGCCCGTCTGGACGCGGCCCGCGGCACCCGCGACCGGGTGCACAGCCTTCTGGAGGCCGTGCTCTCGGTCGGCCGCGAACTGGATCTGGAGCAGGCGCTGCACAGCATCGTCGAGGCGGCCGCCGCGCTGGTGGACGCCCAGTACGCGGCCCTCGGCGTGATCGGCCCCGACGGGAAACGGCTCTCCGCCTTCCACACCGTGGGCGTCTCCGACGAGCAGATCGCGGAGATCGGACCGTATCCGGAGGGGCACGGCATCCTCGGGGAGCTCATCCGCCACCCCGAGCCGCTGCGGCTGAGCAAGCTCTCCGACCACTCCGCTTCCTATGGCTTCCCGCCCCACCACCCGCCGATGAACACCTTCCTCGGCGTCCCGATCCGGGTGCGTGAGCAGGTCTTCGGCAACCTGTACCTGACGGAGAAGCGGGGCGGTGCGCAGTTCGACGAGGAGGACGAGGCGGTGCTGTCCACGTTGGCGGTGGCCGCCGGTGTGGCCATCGACAACGCGCGCCTGTACGAGGACTCCCGGCTGCGCGAGCGCTGGCTGCGGGCCAACGCGGAGATCACCCACCGTCTGATGTCCGGCGGTGCGCGGGCGGAGGTGCTGCGGCCGATCGCGGACCGGGCCCGGGAGAACACCGGCGCCGCCCTCGCGCTGGTCGCGATGCCCATGCCGGACACCGACTCGCTCACCGTGGAACTGGCCGTCGGCACGGAGGCCGAGGCCCACCGCGGGCTCGTGCTCCCGGTCGAGGGCAGTCTCATCGGGCACGCCTTCACCGGAGCGTCTCCGGTCACCAGCGCGGACGTCTCCCGTGACGAGCGGGTCGCGGGTGCCGCGGAGCGTTTCGGCGGGCTGGGTCCGGCGGTCGCGGTGCCGATCGGTTCGGGCACGGAAGGGGTGCGCGGGGTCGTCCTGCTGGTGCGGGAGACCGGCCGGACGCCGTTCACCGACAAGGAGATCGAGCCCTTGCGGGGCTTCGCCGCGCAGGCCGCGGTCGCGATGGAGCTGGCCGAGCGCCGCCAGGACGCCGAGGAGATCGCGGTGCTCAAGGACCGCGACCGGATCGCCCGTGATCTGCACGACCTGGCCATCCAGCGGCTCTTCGCCACCGGCATGACGTTGCAGAGCGCCGGCCGTCTGATCGAGCACGCCGAGGCCTCGGAGCGGGTCGTGCGCGCGGTGGACGACCTGGACGAGACCATCAAGATCATCAGGTCCACGATCTTCGGGCTGCGCTCGCGGGAGGGCGGGGCCGGGTCGGGGCTGCGGGCCCGGGCGGTCCGGGTGGTCGGGGAGGCGGCTACGGTGCTGGGCTTCGCTCCCAGCATCCGGATGGAGGGCCTGGTCGACACGGACGTGCCCCGGGAGATCGCCGACGACGTGATCGCCGTGCTCTCCGAGGCGCTGACCAACGTGGCCCGCCACGCGCGCGCCGGCCGCGCGGACGTCGTCCTGGAGACCGACGGGCGTGAGGTACGGCTGACCGTGTCCGACGACGGAGTGGGCATCCCGGCCGAGGGCCGCCGCAGCGGGCTGCGCAACCTCGCCGACCGCGCCGAGGGGTACGGCGGAGACCTGACCATCGACTGCCCCGCGACGGGCGGCACGACGCTGGTGTGGCGGGTCCCGGTCGGGAACTGAACCGCTCCACGGACCGGCAACCGGGCCCATGGCCGGGGATGGCCTACAGAACGGAGGCCATCCGGCCCTGTACGGGCACCACGACGACGGGGCCCGCGGCGTCACGCAGGACGTTGCGCGCCACGGCGCCGAGCCGACCGTCGCGCCCGCGGCCCACGATCACCAGTTCCGCGTCCGTGGACTGCCGGACCAGGGCATCGGCCGGCGGCAGGTGCCGCACGTCCTCCAGGACGGGCACCTCGGGATACTTCTCCCGCCACGGCCGCAGCGCGTCGGACAGCAGCTGCACCTCGTGGTCCTCCCAGACGCCGCGGTCCTCCTCGGGGATGCCGAAGGGCAGTTCGGCCGCGCAGGAGGGGTACCGCCACGCGTGCACGGCACGCAGACGCGCGCCCCACAGCAGGGCGCAGTCGAAGGCGAGGCGGAGGGCGGCCGCGGCGGGCTCGCGGGCGTCCACACCGAGCACGATCTCGGCGAAACGGTGCGAGGGCTTCTGCATGAGCGTGCCTCCTGCCAGGTGTCGGCTGCCGTTCGGTGTGCGCCTCAGCCGGTCCGGTGTCCCCACCGCGGGCCGACCAGGTCCCACTCCCGTCCCCATGCCTCGACCCGCCGCCGGTCGAGCCGCCGGCGCACGAGGGCTCCCGTGGCGTGGACGGCGCCGGTGAGGCCGAGTCCGGCGAGGGCGCCCAGGACACCTGCCTCGACGGCGGCCTCCCGCGGGCTCGGGGGAGCGGTGGCGAGCCTGCCGTGACCGTCCTGCCAGAGCACGAGACGGCTCCCGGCCCTCAGCCCCGTGTCGACCGGCGTCCGGTCGGTGCGGACCGAGCCGTCGGGGGCCGTCCAGCGGACGGTCCCGAGGGACTTGTCGCTCGACGTGCGCACCGCCGACGTGTGTTTCGACTCGTCGGTGAGCAGGACCGCGTGGACGGGGTGCCGGTCCACTCGCTGGCGGGCGAACACGTCGTCGGCTGCGTGCGCTGTCACCAGACCGACGGCCGTGCCGCCGAGGACGACGACCGCCCACACCACCAGCACGATCCACGCCTCGACGACGTCGTCCCGCCGTCGCAACGGGTTGCTCCGCCACCGCCAGAACCACCTTCCGCCCATGTCCGCGCACCTCCTTCGGGTGTCCCGCCTCCGACGATGGCAGTCGCGGGCGCCGCGCGACATGGGCCGACAGGACAACGACACCGGGCCGCCCGGGACCCGTGCCCGGCGCCGGGTGGGCCGTTCAGCCCCTGCCGAGGGCGTGCGGGCCCCGCCTCAGCTGTGCCCGCCCGGTCTCAGGACGTGGAGTCCGCGAGCCAGAGGTCGGGGCCGAACACCTCGTAGCGGATGTGGCGCGACGGGACGCCCCGCTCCAGCAACTGGGTGCGGACCGCGCGCATGAAGGGCAGCGGACCGCACAGGTACACGGTGGCGTCGGCGGGCACCTCGACTCCGTCGAGGTCCATCAGCCCTGCGCGGGCGTCGGGCTCGGCGGCGCCGGGACGCTCGTACCAGAACACGCTCCGCGCCCGCGGCAGCCGGCCGGTCAGTTCATGGGTCTCGGCGCGCAGGGCGTGTGTGTCCGGGGAGCCGTCCGCGTGCAGGACGAGGACCGGGCGGGTGGAAGCGGTGGCGGTGAGGCGGGCGAGCATGCCGACCATGGGGGTGCAGCCGATGCCGGCGGAGACCAGGACCAGCGGGGTGCCGGCCTCGTCGAGGACGACGTCGCCGAAGGGCGCGGACAGGGTGAGTTCGTCGCCGGGCCGCACGGTGCGGTGGAGCAGGTCGGACACCTCGCCGTCGGGGGCGCCCTCCGTGCCGGTGACGCGTTTGACGGTGATGCGGCGCAGCTCCCCGCCGGGGTCCCCGGACAGGCTGTACTGGCGCAGTTGGCGCACTCCGTCCGGCATCCGCATCCGGACGCTGACGTACTGTCCGGCCCGTGCGGCCGGGGCGGGCAGGCCGTCGGCCGGGCGCAGCAGGAAAGAGACCACGTCCGCGGTCTCCTCACGGCGTTCGACCACCGTCCACGGCCGCCAGGCCGCGCCCGGCTCGACACCGGCCTCCTGGTAGATACGGGCCTCCTGGGCGATGAGCGCCCCGGCCATCAGCCAGTAGACCTCGTCCCAGGCGGCGGCCACCTCGGGGGTGACCGCGTCGCCGAGGACCTCGGCGATGGCGCCGAACAGGTACTTGTGGACGATCGTGTACTGGTCGTCGGTGACGCCGACCGCCGTGTGCTTGTGGGCGATGCGGGCCAGCAGGGCGTCCGGCCGGGTACCGGGCTCGGCGAGCAGGGCGGTCGCGAAAGCGGCGATCGAACCGGCCAGCGCCCGGCGCTGGGCGCCGCTGGCCTGGTTGCCGCGGTTGAACATCCCGTCCAGCAGCTCGGGCCGGTCGTGGAACATCGCGGCGTAGAACCGGGTGGTGATCTCGTCGAGGGCCCCGGCTACGGCGGGCAGGGTGGCCTTCACGAGGGCGGCGGACTCGGCGGACAGCATGAAGTCTCCCGGGACAGTGGGGAATCGGGTGCCGCCGATCGCTTGGCGGCCGACCCTGTATAGCAACAGTGATTCCGGCATTTGCGGTGGTTCCGGGCCTTCGTGGGCGGGTGCGGGACCCTTGGCGCCGAGGTGGGGACCAAGGTCCCGGAGCACCGCTTCGGGCCGGGACCGACCGGGCCGGGACCAGGGCCGTTCGGCCCAGGGTGGCCGCGCCGTGGCATGCCTAGCGTTCCGGCCATGGAGAAGGAGCAGAACGCACGGCAGGGACGGTCGGGCGGGGCCGAAGGCTGGCCGCTGGCCGCACGCCGGCTGCTGACGCGTCGGGAGGTGTCGGCCGACGGCCGCGCGGTGTTCGGCGAGAGCGACGGGAAGTGGGAGGGCTTCTACCGGGACCGCTGGGCCCACGACAAGGTGGTGCGCTCCACGCACGGCGTCAACTGCACCGGTTCCTGCTCGTGGATGGTGTACGTCAAGGACGGCATCATCACCTGGGAGCACCAGGCCACCGACTATCCCTCCGTCGGCACCGACTGCCCCGAGTACGAGCCGCGGGGCTGCCCGCGCGGGGCCTCCTTCTCCTGGTACACGTACTCGCCCAGCAGGGTCCGCTACCCGTACGTGCGGGGCGAGTTGCTCAAGCTGTGGCGTGCGGCACGGCGCAGGCTGGGCGATCCGGTGGCGGCCTGGGCCGAGATCACCTCCGACCCCGCGAAGGCACGTGCCTACAAGAGGGCCCGCGGCAAGGGCGGCCTGGTGCGGGCCGACTGGGACGAGGTCAGCGAGCTCGTCGCCGCCGCCCATGTGCACACCGTCAAGACCTACGGCCCGGACCGCGTCGCCGGTTTCTCGCCCATCCCCGCGATGTCGATGGCCTCCTTCGCGGCCGGCGCGCGCTTCATGTCGCTCATCGGCGGCACCCTGCTGTCCTTCTACGACTGGTACGCCGACCTCCCGATCGCCTCGCCGCAGGTCTTCGGCGACCAGACGGACGTACCGGAGGCCGCCGACTGGTGGAACGCGGGCTATCTGATCATGTGGGGATCCAACATCCCCGTCACCCGCACCCCGGACGCGCACTTCCTCACCGAGACCCGCTACAACGGCACCAAGGTCGTCGCGGTCAGCCCGGACTACGCCGACAACGTCAAGCACGCCGACGAGTGGCTCGCCCCGCACCCGGGCACGGACGGCGCGCTGGCCATGGCGATGGGCCACGTGATCCTGCGCGAGTTCCTCGTCGACCGCGAAGTGCCCTACTTCCGCGACTACTTGAAGACCTACACCGACGCACCCTTCCTGGTGACCCTGCGCGAGCACGGTGACCATGGTCTCGTCCCCGACGGGTTCCTGACCGCGGCCGATCTCGGATCGGACGAGGAGCACGCCGAGTTCAAGACCGTCCTCATGGACCGGGCCACCGGAGATCCGGTGGTCCCCGGCGGCTCGCTCGGCTTCCGGTGGGGGGAAGCCGGGCGAGGCCGCTGGAACCTCGAACTCGGGGACGTCGATCCCGAGTTGAGCCTGCTGGAAAGCGCCGAGGACACCGTCGGGATCGCCCTGCCCCGGTTCGACGAAGGTGCCACCGAGGGCGGCTCGGTCCTGGCGCGGGGCGTACCGGTACGCCGGATCGGCGGCCGGCTCGTCACCACGGTCTTCGATCTGATGCTGGCGCAGTACGGGGTCGGGCGGCCCGGACTGCCGGGCAGCTGGCCCTCCTCCTACGAGGACGCGACGCAGCCGTACACCCCGGCCTGGCAGGAGACCGTCACCTCGGTCCCCGCCGAGCAGGCCGCGCGGATCGCCCGCGAGTTCGCCCGCAACGCCGAGCGCACCAACGGCCGTTCGATGATCGCCCTGGGCGCCGGAACCAACCACTGGTTCCACTCCGACACCATCTACCGGGCCTTCCTCGCCCTGGTGACGATGACCGGCTGTCAGGGTGTCAACGGCGGCGGCTGGGCGCACTACGTCGGGCAGGAGAAGATCCGCCCGATCACCGGGCTCCAGCACCTGGCCTTCGCCTTCGACTGGCAGCGGCCCACCCGGCACATGGCGGGCACCTCCTACTGGTACCTGAACACCGACCAGTGGCGCTACGAGGCCTTCGGGCCGGACGAGTTGGCCTCACCGCTCGGCGAGGGACGGTTCACGGGAAAGGCGACCGCCGACTGCCTCGCCCAGGCGATCCGCCTCGGCTGGACACCCGGCCACCCCGGCTTCGACCGCAACCCACTGGACCTGGCGGACGAGGCGGCGGCACGGGGCCGCACACCCGCCGAGCACGTCGTCGACGAACTCACATCCGGGCGGCTGAAGTTCGCCGCCGAGGATCCCGACGACCCGGCCAACTTCCCCCGGGTCCTGACGGTCTGGCGGGCCAACCTCCTCGGCTCCTCCGGCAAGGGCAACGAGTACTTCCTGCGCCACCTGCTGGGCACCGACGCCGCCGTCCGCTCCGAGGAGACCCCGCCGCAGGGCCGCCCGAAGGACGTGGTGTGGCGGGAGGAGGCGCCCGAGGGCAAGCTCGACCTGCTGGTCGCCATGGACTTCCGGATGACCTCCACCGGCCTGCTCGCCGACGTCGTCCTGCCGGCCGCCACCTGGTACGAGAAGGACGACCTGTCCAGCACCGACATGCACCCCTTCGTGCACGCCTTCACCCCGGCCATCGCGCCGCCCTGGCAGGCCCGCACCGACTACGACACGTTCCTGACCCTCGCCGACCGCTTCAGCGAGCTGGCCGCCGAGCACCTGGGCACCCGCACCGACGTCCTGGCCGTGCCGTTGCTGCACGACACCCCCGACGAACTCGCCCAGCCCGGCGGAGTCGTGCGGGACTGGAAGGCGGGGGAGTGCGAGCCGGTTCCCGGAAGGACCATGCCCAAGCTGGTCACCGTCGAACGGGACTACACGGCCGTGGCCCAGAAGATGCGTGCCGTGGGCCCGCTGCTGGACAGCCTGGGCACCACGACGAAGGGCGTCACCGTCCACCCGGACCGGGAGATCGACGAGCTGCGGCGTCGCAACGGAACCGTGCGGCACGGAATCGCCGCCGGGCGCCCCTCCCTCGCCACCGCCACCGACATGTGCGAGGCGATCCTCGCCCTGTCCGGCACCACCAACGGACGGCTGGCCACCGAGGGATTCAGCCGGCTGGAGGAACGGACCGGCAGCGAGGGACTGGTCGGCCTCGCCGCCGAGCGCGAGGCCGAGCGCGTCACCTTCGCCGACACCCGCACCCAGCCCCGCGCGGTGATGACGTCGTACGAGTGGTCGGGCAGCGAGACGGGCGGACGCCGCTACTCGCCGTTCGTCATCAACGTCGAGCACAAGAAGCCCTGGCACACCCTCACCGGCCGCCAGCACTTCTTCGTCCAGCACGACTGGATCGCCGAGATGGGCGAGCAACTGCCCGTGTACCGGCCGCCGTTGAACACCAACCGGCACTACGGCAACGAGGAACTGGGCGGTGAGCGGGCCGAGGTGACGGTCCGTTATCTCACCCCGCACTCCAAGTGGTCCATCCACTCCGAGTACCAGGACAACGCCTACATGCTCGCGCTGTCCCGGGGCGGCCCGGTGATCTGGATGTCCGTGGCGGACGCCGAGAAGATCGGCGTCAAGGACAACGAGTGGATCGAGGCGTACAACCGCAACGGCGTCGTCGCCGCCCGGGCCGTGGTCACCCACCGCATGCCCGAGGGCACCGTCTACATGTACCACGCCAAGGACCGCACGGTGAACGTCCCGAAGACCGAGGTCAGCGGCCGCCGCGGCGGCATCCACAACTCCCTGACCCGGCTCCTGGTCAAGCCCACCCACCTCGCGGGCGGCTACGCCCAGTTCACCTACGCCTTCAACTACTACGGCCCCACCGGCAACCAGCGCGACGAGGTCACCGTGATCCGCAGGCGCTCGCAGGAAGTGGAGTACTGAGATGCCCCGTGGCGAAGCCACCATCGGACGCGTCATGGCCCAGGTCGCGATGGTGATGAACCTCGACAAGTGCATCGGCTGCCACACCTGCTCGGTCACCTGCAAGCAGACGTGGACCAACCGCACCGGCGTCGAGTACGCCTGGTTCAACAACGTCGAGACCAAGCCCGGCGTCGGCTACCCTCGCCGCTACGAGGACCAGGAGCACTGGAAGGGCGGCTGGATGCTCGACAAGCGCGGGCGACTGGTCCTGCGCTCCGGCGGACGCGTCAAACGCCTGCTGTCCCTCTTCTCCAACCCCGACCTGCCGTCCATCGAGGACTACTACGAGCCCGTCACCTACGACTACGACAACCTGGTCAGCGCCCCCGCCGGTCCGGACATCCCGGTCGCCCGCCCCCGCTCGGTCCTCACGGGCCGGCCCACGACGATCACCTGGGGCGCCAACTGGGAGGACGGCCTCGGCGGCGCCCCCGAGAACGCGGGCGGCGACCCCAACCTGAGCGGCGAGTGGGCCGAGAAGGTGAAGTTCGAGTTCGAGCAGACCTTCCTCTTCCACCTGCCCCGCCTGTGCGAGCACTGCCTCAACCCGGCCTGCGTGTCCGCCTGTCCGTCCGGCGCCCTGTACAAGCGCGTCGAGGACGGCATCGTCCTCGTCGACCAGGACAGGTGCCGCGGCTGGCGGATGTGCGTGACGGCCTGCCCGTACAAGAAGGTCTACGTCAACCACGTCACCGGCAAGGCCGAGAAGTGCACCTTCTGCTTCCCGCGCGTCGAGGCCGGACAGCCCACCGTCTGCTCCGAGACCTGCGTGGGCCGACTGCGTTACCTCGGGCTGCTCCTGTACGACGCCGACCGTGTGGGCGAGGCCGCCGCCACACCCGGCGAACACGATCTGCTCGACGCTCAGCGAGGCGTCTTCCTCGACCCGCACGACCCCGAAGTCCGCGCGGCGGCACGGGAGTCGGGCATCCCCGAGGACTGGCTGGACGCGGCCCGCCGCTCACCCGTGTACGACCTGGTCATGCGGTACAAGGTGGCTCTGCCGCTGCACCCGGAGTACCGGACGATGCCGATGGTCTGGTACGTCCCCCCGCTGTCCCCGGTGCTGGACGCCGTCGACGCGGCCGGCGGCGACCAGGACGATCCGGACCATGTCTTCGCCGCCGTCACCCGGCTGCGCATCCCGTTGGAGTACCTGGCGGAGCTGTTCACCGCCGGGGACACCGACATGGTCGCCGGCGTGCTGATGAAACTCACGGCACTCCGCTCCCACATGCGCTCACGTGTCCTCGGCGAAGGCGGGGACGAGAGCGCGCTGAAGGCCGTAGGACTCACCGCCCGGGAGGCGGAGGACCTACACCGGCTGCTCGCCGTTGCCAAGTACGCCGACCGCTACGTCGTCCCGGCGGCCCACAAGGAGGACGCCGCCGCGCTGAGCGCCCTGGAGAACCGCTGCCCGGTGGAGTCCTCCGACGAGCCGTCCGGCCGCAAGGTGTCGCTCGGCATGCCGACCCTGCGCCGCCGCACCTCTTCCGGAGGCCGACCGTGAGCCCTCTGCCCTCCACCGTGCCCGGCATGGTCCGCACCCGGGTCCGCGCGGCCGTGCGCCGGTCGTCGCGCCTCACCCGGGAGGAGACCGAGGCCCGGGTCCTGCTCCTGCGCCTGTGCTCGCTGTTCCTGCAGTACCCCGACGCCGAACTCACCGCCTCCCGCACCGAGTTGTCGGACGCCGTCGGGACACTGCCGCCCTCGCCGGCCGCCGAGCACCTGACCGCGTTCGCCGCCTGGTTCACCGGGCAGGAACCGGACGCGCTCGAACGTCACTACGTCGAGATGTTCGACCTGCGCCGCAAGAGCAGCCTCTACCTCACCTACTACCTGCACGGCGACACCCGCCGACGCGGCATGGCCCTGCTCACCCTCGCCCAGCGCTACCGCGCGACCGGCTGGGACACCGGCACGGGCGAACTCCCCGACCACCTCCCCGTGGTCCTGGAGTTCGCCGCGCTCGCCGGGCCCCGCACCGGGGAGGGACCGCTGCGACAGCACCGGCGGGGCCTGGAGCTGATCCACCACGCCCTCACCGACGCCGGCTCGCCCTACCGGCACGTGCTCGGCGCGCTGCTCAGCCTGCTGCCGCCGCCCACCGAGTCCGACCTGCGGGCCGTGGCCGAGCTGGCCGCGCAGGGCCCGCCCGAGGAGGAGGTCGGCCTCGAAGGGGGTTACGGGACGGGCGAGTTCGCCCCGCCCGGCACCTTCGTACCGCCCGCACCGGCCCCGCCCACCCTCGCGCCCCAGGAAGGCCCCCGATGAGCACCTCCGCAGCCGACCTCCTCCTGTGGGTCGCCTTCCCCTATGTCTGCCTCGCCGTGTTCGCCGTCGGCCACGTCTGGCGCTACCGGCACGACCAGTTCGGCTGGACCACCCACACCAGCCAGCTCCTCGAACACCGCTGGCTGCGCTACGGCAGCCCGCTCTTCCACCTCGGCGCCTTCATGGTCATCGCCGGGCACGTGGTCGGCCTCGCGGTCCCGGGCTCCTGGACCGACGCGGCCGGCGTCAGCGAGCACGCCTACCACGCCACGGCCGTCTGGGCCGGTTCGGTGGCCGGCCTGGCCATGGTCACGGGGCTCGGCATGCTCTGCGCCCGCCGACTGCTGACGCGCAGGATCCGCCTGGGCACCGATCGCAGCGACAAGGTCCTCTTCCCGCTGCTGTCCGCCACCGTCCTGCTCGGCATCGGCGCCACCGCCGTCCACAACGTCATCGGCGAGGGCTACGACTACCGGGCCACCGTCTCCGTCTGGTTCCGCGGCGTCTTCACCCTCCAGCCGCAGCCGGAGTCGATCAGCGGGGCACCCCTGCTGTTCCAGCTGCACGCCCTCACCGCCTGCCTCCTCTTCGCGGCCTGGCCCTTCACCCGCCTCGTCCACGTCTGGAGCGTCCCCGTCGGCTACCTGGCCCGTCCCTACCTCGTCTACCGCGGCAGGTCCACGACGGCCTCCCCGCCGGGGCCCGACCGGCCGATGCACTCCGCGCATTCGTGACAGACCCTGAGGACAGACACCGAGGACAGGGCGTCGTCAGCCGCTCCGGCCCGCAAGGCCGACGCGGGTCAACCCCGGTGCCACCAGGCCGGAGCCCGGTCACGCCAACTCCGTGACCGGGCTCCGGGTTCAGCCTGACGGGAAGGCGCCGGCCCCCACTAGTTCCGGTACCGGAACACGATCCGGCCGCGCGTCAGGTCGTACGGCGGCAACTCCACCAGCACCCGGTCCTCCAGCATGATCCGGATGTAGTTCTTGCGGATCTTCCCGCTGATGTGCGCGAGAACCTGATGGCCGTTCTCGAGTTCCACCGTGAACATGGCGCTGCGCAGGCACTCGACGACCCTGCCCTCGACCTCGATGACGTTCTTGTTCCTCGTCATCGCACCAGCTCCAGGTTGCTGCTCACCGGCCGGGCGCCGACGCCGTCGAACAGTGCCGAGCCCGCTCGGTTGGACTCCTGGACCTCGGTCCAGGCCTCCATGAAGCCGGAGCGGTGCAAAGTGCCCAGTGCATGGGCGAGCAGTGCCCGCGCGATGCCGCGGCGCTGCTCCCCGGCCCGGACCGCGATCAGCCCGATGCGTGGCCGGATCGCCGTCACCACCCGGATCAGCCCCAGGTAGCGGTCGGGCGCCGCGGCCACCGCGCATTTCGACGGGTCGACGACGGTGTCGCCCTCGCGGCGGGGGATCACCTCGGCGGGCATCGACCGCCACCCGACGGCCGCCTCGACCTCGTCACGGATCGCACGGTCCACCGCCCGCAGCAGGGTCTCGTCCGCCTGACCGGCGGGCACGATCGTCACGCCGGCGGGCGGCCGGACCGCGTCGAGTCCCGTGACGCGGGGGTCGGTGGGCACGGCGTACTCCCACTCGCGGCGCCGGATCGCGAACCCGGCCCGCCGCCAGGCGGCCGTCAGTTCGGTGTCGGCCTCGTCGACCACCGTGTGCACGGGCGCCGGCAGTTCGGCGAGCATGGCTTCGGCGAGCCGGTCGAAAGCGGTGTCGTGCCAGGCGTCGATGCTGACGAACAAGCGTCCGTCGGGCCGGTGGTGGGCATGCCCGCGACCGACCACCAGGTCGTCGTCCAGGGCGTGCCATTGCCTGTCCGCGACGCGCGTGATCATGACCGCGTGTTCGCTCAGGCCAGGTGTGAAAGGCGTTGTGTCCATCGGAGTCTCCCTCCAGGAGTGCCTCGATCTCAGGCGCTCCTGGCGACACCGAACGTCAGCCGCCGGACCGTGACGGGTTGAGGGAGCACCCACGGGTAACTGTGTTCACGGGGCTCACCTCCCTACGACGACTTCACGGTCCACCGGGAAAGTAGCAGCGGCCGTCGCCCGGCTCAAACCCTTTTCGGGAGGCGACCGGGTCCTGGCCTGGCCTGGCCTGACCCCGGCATGGTCCCGGAACGTACTGGCGCGGCCCGGACTTAGGTCCATGTACTGAATGCCGTCGGGGCTCGGGTCGGGTCCCGATCGCGGGCGCCGTGGCTAGCGTTGGCGATCAGCCAAGATCACGCGTGCGCACCCCGCGGAGGGGACGCCTGGCCCAGAGGTCGTGGACGCACCCGAGGAGAGCGATGTCCGGCAGCGGTTATACGTATCTGTGCGCGGTCGACGTGTTGGAGGAGGGTGTGCCCCGCCGGTTCGAGGTGGAGGGTGTTCCCGTCACCCTCGTCCTCGCCGAGCAGCAGGTGTTCGCGATCCACGACGTGTGTTCGCACAGCGCCGTCTCGCTGTCCGAGGGCGAGGTGGACGGGTGCACGGTGGAGTGCTGGCTGCATGGTTCCCGTTTCGACCTGCGCACCGGAAAACCCCTCGACCCGCCGGCGATGCGTCCCGTGCCGGTGTATCCGGTGCGGATCGAGGACCACGGGGTGTACGTGCTCGCGGTGGCGCCGGGTGGGGGGTGACGAAGGGGTCGGCGATGTCACCGGCCCGCGTCAGCCGAAGAGAGCGACGACGCCCTTCACCCAGATCGCGAGGAACGCGACGCTCCCACCAGGCAGCCGGTGCCCGCCCGGACGCCGCCGACCGGCCACGCCCCGGAGGATTCCTCCGCATCCCCGTCGGGGCGGCCCCGGTAGGAGGCCGGATCGTCCCAGTCGACGGGGTGCCCCGGCTCCGCAGCGCATGCCCTGCGTACCGAGGCCGGCTGTCCCTCGGCGAAGGCGGACGCCGCCATGGTCTCCGGCCCGCGCCAGGCGAGGGCTTTCATCCGTCGGCCCGGGTGACCCGTGGCACGCCTCGAAGGCCGCGGTCTCGTCGGCGTCGCCATAGAGCCCGTGACCCTCGCCCAGCTACGGATGCCCGAGTTGACGACCGCCGACATCGAGCAGGCGGAGGCGGACTCGCTGAAGTACCGGTACGAGTAGCCGGTTCGGCCGGCCTGGCTCACCGTTGGCCTTCAGGTGATCACGCCGCGACGCCGAGGAGGATCGCCGGCCGATGAACCGGGTGGGAGGCCACTCTGGTCGGCCGCCGCTGTCGGCGTCGTCGCGCTCCGTTCGAGGCTCGCTGCGTCAGTGCCAGTCGCTGATCTTCACGTCGCGTGGATCGGGGGCACCTTCCCCGGTCTCGAGGAGTTGCTTGAGGCTCAACAGGAAGGTGGCCCACTTGGTGCTGCAGTGGTGCATGAACTCGACCGGCTCACGCCAGCCCTCGTGCCGGAACAGGACGATCGTGTAGTCACCGTCCTGACGGAGGTCCCACTGCACGCTCGTGCCGATCCATTCCTCTGGTCCGTCGATCACGTCCCAGCGGACGAGCCGACCGGGATCGAGCTCGGTGACCTTCATGTCGAACCCACCCGGCCCGAACCGGAACTCGATCACCCCGTCGAGGTCGGTCTCTCCGTACGTCTTCTCGGTCCACCAGCCGGACAAGCCGTCCAGGGTGGTCAGCGCGTCGTACACCTGCTGCGGTGAGGAGTGCTCGACGCCGATGCGGTGAAGGATGTCTGGCATCTTCGTGTTCCTCTCTACTGCTGCGTGCCGGTCTTGTTGTCCGTGTTCCTGGCCTGGTCCTTTTCGCGTTGGATCGTCTCGGCGATGCGCTTGATGCGCTGGAGTCGGGAGTCCCAGGCAGCGCCGACGTCGGCGAGTTGGGCGACGGCGCGGGCGAGCTGGGCCTGATCGACGTGGAACTGCTTCTCGCGACCGGCGGTGGTGGCGTGCACCAGACCGACCCGGTCGAGGACGACGAGGTGTTTCGCGACCGCCTGCCGAGTCACCGGCAGGTGTTCGCTGAGGCTGGTCGCCGTCCCACTGCCGTCACGCAGCAACAGGTCGAGCATCCGGCGCCGGGTCGGGTCGCCGACCGCCGACCAGAGATCGTCGTCCACCATCATGCTCGGCCACCAGCTCCGGCCTTCGCGGCGTACACAGGCAGCCGCGGGAGGTAGAAGTCCCACCCGGTGGTGTGCTCGGCGTACCTGGCGGCAACCTTCGCCTCGTCCCAGCCACGCTCGCGGAACCCGCTCTCGGTCATGCGCAGGAGGGTCCCCGTCCCGGCGGGTTCGAGCTCGAAGACGACCAGGTTCGAATTGCCGGGGGCGGCTGGTTCCCCCTCCTCGTGGGTCCACCGGAAGGAGAAGAGCCGTGGCGGCACGGCGTCGACGACCGTGAACTGCACCCAGGTGCCGCCCTGCGAGCAGTCCCCGAAACCGATCCGCCCCGTTCCCCCGGGCACGGGCGGGAACTCCGCCTCGTCCGGCCACCACTGGCGCAGGTGCTCGGGGCTGCTCACCACGTCGAAGACGACCTCGGGTGAGGCGTCGATGTGGATCTCCCGCTCGATCGTGCCGTACTCCATGTCCACCCACCTTCTGCAACCTTTGGTTGCGAAACAACCTAGCCCACATTGCGAGAAATGTGCAACCTTTAGTTGCGTGACTGTCGTCCTACTGGGGGAAAGGGAAACGACCCCCGGGCCGGCTCAGCGTCTCTGCCGCGGCCTCGACGAAGTCGTGGACGAGAGGAGAGCGCCGGGACGACACCCACGCCAGGGCCACCTCGTTGGGGCCGATGTCTTCCACGGGCAGCGGGACGACGTCCGGGCGGGTGTAGAAGGTCGCGGTGGACAACGGGAGTACGCACACGCCCGCACCGGAGGCCACCAGTTCCAGCTTCTCCTCCACCTGGTGGATGGCCGGGACCTCGCGGCGCCGTCCCTCACGCAACTCCACGGCCACGTCGCGCCACTCGGGTACGGCATCCGGGTCCTGGAGGAGATGTTCGGAGGCGAGGTCGCCCACGGTCACCGAGGCGTTGCCGGCCAGGCGGTGCCCCACCGGCAGCATGACGACCCGGGGTTCCTGGAAGAGCGGACGTACCTGCAGTCCGCGCCGGTCGATCGGCAGTCGTACGATGCCGATGTCCGCCCGGCCGTCCACCAGCACCTCCACCTGGTCGTCCCAACTGGTCCGCAGCAGACGCACGTTCACGCCGGGCCGGCGGGCGGTGAAGGCGGCGGTGGCCGGAGTGACCACGACGCCGGGCATGAAGCCGACGGTCAGCGTGGGGGCGCCCTGCGCCGCCGCACTCACCCGCCGCCGGAGTGCCTCGGCCGAGGCGAGCAACGGCACGGCGTCCTCCAGCAGTTGCCGACCGGCCGGCGTGAGCACCGTGCCGCGCCGGTCACGGTCGAAGACCGAGGCGCCGAGTTCGTCCTCCAGGCTCCGGATCTGACGGGACAGGACCGGCTGGGCGATGTGCAGCCGCTCGGCCGCGCGTCCGAAGTGGAGCTCTTCGGCCACGGCCACGAAATAGCGGAGCTTCCGCAGATCAAGATCCACCCGGACTCACCGCTCACTCTCCTCCAAGCGACGACCCGTCCGGGCAGTCGACCGTCCTGAACGACTCCGCCGGCCCCCCCGTGGGACGACCGGGGCGACCGGGGCGACTGGTCACGAATCTACCGGTTCGGCCGACGGGCGCACCCTGTCCCAGCTGGTCACTCGCGGCCGGCGAGGACGGTCAGCGGATCCGTGTGCGCCGGGACCCAGCCGAGTTCGGCCCCGGCGCGCGCCGGGGTGAGCTGCTGGTCCAGCGCGAAGGCGTCCGCGATCGGGCCCATCTGCTCGCGGGCCTGCTCCAGGGTGAGGGAGGCGACCTTGCCGTCCAGCCCGACGGACTGCGCGATCGCCAGCGCACACTCCTTGGCGGAGGGATTCACCCCGCCCACACCCACGTACACCGAACCGGGCTTCGCCCGCAGGGCGGCGACGTAGAGCTCCGCGATGTCGTCGATGTGCACGAGTGCCCAGCGGTTGTGGCCGTCGCCGATGTACGGAACGGCGCCCGCCTCCCGGCCCGGGACGGTGTAGAAGGCGTCGATCAGGCGGTTCTCTCCGCCGTACAGCAGGCCGGGCTGCACCACGACGGGGCGGCCGCCCTGCTCTGCGCGCCGCAGCACGGCCTGCTCGACGGGCTTGCGCCAGGCGACCGGCGACGGCGGGTTCCAGGGGGCGGTCTCGTCCACGACCCCGTCGGTGTCGCCGTAGACCCAGGTGCCGCCCGTGTGGACGTAGGCGCCGGTGCCGATGCCGTCCTGCATGGCGGTGGCAGCCGCGAGGTCCTCGTCCCCGGTCTCGGCCTGCGCCAGGTGGATCACCGCCTCAGCGCGGGCGGCGGCCGCGTTGAGCACGCCCAGGTCTCGCAGCCCGCCGCGCACCGGAGCCGCTCCGAGGGAGGCGACGGTCTCGGCGGCGCGGTCGTTGCGGGCCAGCGCCTCCAGGGTGTGCCCGTGGCGCAGCAGCGCGCCGATCGTCGCTTTGCCGATGTATCCGGATCCGCCGGTGAGGAAGATCTTCACGGTCATGAGCTCCTGTCTCCGCAGGCCGGTGATGTCGCTGATCAGCCTGCGGCCGGGGGCGGCCCCGCGTCCAAGACCTCTTTCGACGCCTGTGATACCCGCAGGGCATCAGGGCCTGTGGTCCACCCCGTCGAGGCACCAGAAGGATCACGGATAGGTGCCGTAGTGCCGTGGGGTGGGACCGGGTGCGTTCGCTTCCACCCAGGAGTTGACGGAGACGCCCACTAGCCCCATCAGCACAATGGCGGCGATCCCCTGGACGAAGAAGTTCTTGATCTTCCACACTCCGTACCCCAGGAGCAGGAAGAAACCGAACAGCAGGATCCCGCTGACCATGGCTCCGCCACTCATCAGATGCTCCTCGGCGGCTCGTGCGGCGGCCGCTTCCCGGCGTACCGCGCCTCAGCCCGCGCGGCGGTGAGGGCTCCTTTGTCCAGCCGGGTCGACCCCGGCATCGCCTGGACCGTGGGCAGGGCCGGAACCTGACGTACTGGCTCAGATGCCACCTCGGCTGATGCCTCGGTGGACTCCATGTCCCGCGGGATGTGCGCCCGCACCACCAGCCTCTGCGCCGAAGGGGCCCCGATCGGCCTCTTGACTGTCTTCAACGCCCTTTCCGGTGCAGCTTGTTGGCGCGAATTTTCGGCTTTCACCATGTGCCCCCGTCGCCGGTTCGGATCCTGGTAACCCGAGCCAAGGTAGGGAGACAACCGCCGGGCGGGCCTCCGGCACACGCTCAGGGATGTCCCCGGGGTGGGCCGGCAACGCCGTTGTGGGGGAGGGGAAAGCCATGGACGATGCTGTGCCGGACGGGCGGGACAGCCGTACCGGGTTCGTGGGACGCCAGGACGAACTGGCCGAGCTGCGCCGGCTGTACGGGAAGGCGGCCATGCGGTGGCCCGGTCCTGTGGTGGTCGAAGGTCCCCCCGGCATCGGCAAGACGGCACTGGTGAGGCGCTTCGTCGCCGACACGGCGCGCGGCCGCGTCCTGACGGCGGCCGGCGAGGAGAACGAGGTGGATCTGCCCTACGGCGTGCTGGGCCAGCTCCTGGGGCGTCCGGTGCACGTGGACCCGCTCACAGCCGGAGCCGAACTGCTGGACTGCCTCAGCGAGTTGCAGGAGGCCGAGCCTGTCGTGGTGGTCGTGGACGATGCGCACTGGGCGGACGCGCCCTCACTGCACGCCCTCACCTTCGCGTTGCGCCGGCTGCGGGAGGACCACGTCCTGTGTCTGTTCGCGCTGCGTGACGTGGACAGCGGCCGGCTGCCCGGCGGACTGCGCCGGATCCTCCTTGACGACACCACCGTGCGGCTGCGGCTCGCAGGGCTGACAGCGGAGGACTTCGTGGCCTTCAGCGCCCGGTTCGTGGCCGAGCCGCTGCCACCGGCCGCGCTCCGGCGTCTGCACGCTCACACCCAGGGCAATCCATTGCACTGCCGCGCCCTGCTGGAGGAGGCGCCGTCGGCCGTGCTGCGCTCCACCGGGACCCCGCTGCCCGCTCCGCAGTCGTACACCAGGTTCGTCCTGGACCGGCTCGCCCGCTGCGCCTCGCCCGCACGGGCGCTGGTGCGGGCCGCCGCCGTCCTCGGCCAGCAGTGCGGCCTCGACCGGGCCGCCCGCGTCGCCGGCATTCCGGCACCGGTGACCGCTCTCGGACAGGCCATGACCCACGGGCTGCTCCAGGAGATCTCGCAACCCGAGGGCACCGTCATCTCCTTCCCCCACTCCCTGGTCCGAGCGGCCGTCTACCACGGGCTCGGCCCGGTCCGCCGCACCGCGTTGCACGCCCGGGCGGCGGAGAGCGAGGTCGAGGAGTTCACCCGTCTGCACCACACGGCCCTCGCCGCCTACGGGCCCGATGACGGCCTGTCGGCCGAACTCGCCCACTGCGCACGGCGACGCGGCACCGTGGGGCGGTGGG
This sequence comes from Streptomyces sp. SAI-135, assembly GCF_029893805.1. Taxonomy (NCBI): domain Bacteria; kingdom Bacillati; phylum Actinomycetota; class Actinomycetes; order Kitasatosporales; family Streptomycetaceae; genus Streptomyces; species Streptomyces sp. SAI-135. The sequence goes on along the minus strand of NZ_JARXYP010000002.1, from coordinate 726,411 downwards.
TGGAGGCAGCACCCCTGCTACGCCATGCGGCCCGGCTCGCGGTGCGGCCACAGGAGCGGGGCCGACTGGACTGCGAGGCCGTCGAGGCCTATCTCTTCGACGGCAGGGAGGAGGAGGCCGCCGCAGTCGTGGCGGCGCTGCCCGAGGTGACCGACGAGGCCGTACGAAACTGCGCACGAGGCCATCTCGCGCTGACGGCCGGACACATCACCCAGGCGCGCGTCCTGCTGGACGAAGCATGGCGACTGCGCACACCGGGAGCGGACGTCGGCCTGGAAGCCCGGATCGCCGAACAGCAGGTCATGGTCCACATGATGGGCGGCCACGCCACCGGGGTGTGTCACTGGGCCGAACGGGCCCGCGACGCCGACGGCAGAACCCGCTCCGGCGGGACGCTGCGCTTCATCCACCTTGCCGCGCTCGGTCAACTGGGGCTCTACACGGAGGGGTTCCTGCTGGCCGCGAGTCTTCCCGAAGCCGCACTGGCAGGCCCGGCGGACATCGAACTCCTGATGGGACGGGGGGTGTTGCGCATGTACGCCGACCGCGCCGCCGAGGCCCGTCACGACCTCGAGCGGGCCGCGGAACTCGCGCGCTCCGGACCCGTGCCCTTGCGGGTCGTCGCTCTGGCGATCCTCGCGAAGGCCGAGTTCCTGTGCGGATCCTGGGACGCGGCGACACTGCACTGGGAGACCGCCTCCTCTGTGGCCGCCGACCTCGGTCAGGGATGGATCGCGCCCGTGGTGCACGCGGAGGCGGTCGTCCTGCTCGCGGCCCGCGGGGAGTACGACCTCGCCGCACAGCGATTGAGGACAGTGCGTGATCATCCCGTGGTGCGGGAGTCCGCGATGGTCGAGATCTTCGTGACCTACGCACGCGCCCACCTGGCCTACGTCCGCGGCGACGCCACGGCCGCCGTCGGCCTGCTGCGTACGCTCCTGCCCTACGAGGAACTGGACTTCGCCGCCGAGCCCGGCGTCCTGGTCTGGCGTGACCTGCTGGCCGAGTCCCTGGTCGCGACCGGCCGTCTCGACGAGGCCGAAGAGGTGCTGAGCGCCCTCGAACGGCGTGCGGCTGACCGCTGCCGTGCCTCGACCCTGGCGTCTGTCTGCCGGGTACGGGGCTCCCTGCACGTGGCCCGTCGTGAGCCGAAGCTCGCCGAACAGGCGTTCACCGAGGCCGTCGAGCGCGCTGCTCGCGTCGAGCTGCCGTTCGAACGAGCGCGAGCAGAACTGGACCTCGGCTGTTTCCTGCGACGCACCGGACGCCGTGTGCGAGCGCTGGACCTTCTGAAGAAGGCGCGAGCCCGTCTCGTGGAGCTGGACGCCGTGCACTTCCTGCGCCGCTGCGACCAGGAACTGGCCGCCTGCGGGCAGGCCTCAGGCGGAGCCGCCACGGTCTTCGCGGCAGTACGGGAACGGCTCACCCCGCAGGAGCACGCGGTCGTCCGGCTCGCGACGCGGGGGCTGACGAACCGTCAGATCGCACGCGAGCTCGTCCTGAGCGCGAAGACCGTGGAATATCACCTCAGCCACGCCTACGCCAAGCTCGGCGTACGGTCGCGGGTGGAACTCGTGGCCCGGGCCGCCACGCCTACGGAAGGATCTGGAACGGCTGGCTGACGGCGAAGGTCGACCCCGGCTTCTTGTTGCCGTACACGACCGAGCCGTACGCCTGGACCAGGTGACCCCGATGGGCCTTGAGGTCGGCGCTGCTCATGACGAACTCGAAACTCGTAGGCAGTCCTGCCCAGTTGGGGTCCTGGAAGCGTCCCTTCACCTCACCGGCCTTGGAGGTGTTGGCGACCTGCGCGGGAATGCCCGTGCCGTCGCTGAGGTCGCGGACCGCCAGCGTGACCAGGTAGTCGCCACCGCCGTCCCACAGCGTGTCCCCGGCCTCCGCCTCCAGCACGACGTCACCGTCCTGGTCCGGGTCCAGGGTGAAGTCGGCGATCCCTCCCTTGAGTTGGCGGCTGAAGACCCGCACGATCTGAGCGTCGTTCGGTCCCATCGTTACCCCCTTCGATGCCGGCCGACGGTCGGCCGTCCAGCGGAACGTTAGGGATTCGTCGCCCGCGGTCGCCTCAGGGAGGAGCCCGGGGAAGTCCCCGGGGTGCCTGTCGCCGGCACGCCTCGGGGTGCACGTGAGCGAGATGGCGTCGCCGTGCTGACAGGGCGTCCTTCACTCTGGCCAGGCTGGACAGGCTGTATGGGCTATGTAGAGTACGAGTGTGGGGAAGCCGCGTATGACCCTGCAGACCCAACTGGTGCTGCGGGCTTTGCTGGAGGACCCCGCCAAACAGCGCTACGGCCTGGAGCTGTGCGAGTTGGCGGGACTGCCGTCGGGCACGATCTATCCGATCCTGGCCCGCCTGGAACGCGTCGGCTGGGTCGACAGCGTCTGGGAGGACCCCGCCGTGCACGAGGCGGAAGGCCGTCCGCGCCGCCGCTTCTACCAGATCACCGAGGGCGGCGCCGAGCAGGCGCGCAGCGCCCTCGCGCACGCCTACCGTGCCCGCAGGCAACCTCTGCCGGGGTGGGCCGCGTAGACCCGACGGCGGAGGGGGGGAGCGTCATGAACGCCCGGCGCCGGTCAGCGACCAGGTGGCCCCGGCGGCGTGAGAACGCACCGTCGCCGGCCGAGGTCCTGGCTGCCGTGGGCACGCGTCACCCCCATGCCGACCTCGCCTCCGTCCGGCTCGCTCACGACGAGGCGGCCCATTGGCACGCGGGGCAGGCCCGTCGCGGCGGAGACCCATATGTCACCCACTGTCTGGAAGTCGCCGCCGTCGTCGCGGACATGGGCATGCCGCCGGCTGTGGTCTGTGCGGCCCTGCTGCACGACATCGAGGACACCCCCGTGCCCGCCGGGCCGTGTCGCCGAGCGTTTCGGTGAGGATGTCGCTCGTCTGGTGTCGGCGGTCCGGCTCGCCGAACTCGATATGGTTGCGCCCGACGATCTGCTCCTGGACACCGCCGCTCCGACGCTCGAACAGGCCGTCCTGGCCATCTGTCCTGCCGACCGGCTCCACAACCTGCGCACCATCGCCTTCCTCGCCCCGGCCAAGCAGCGCCGCAAAGCATCTGAAACTCTCGAGGTGCTCGTCCCGCTGGCCCGCGCGACCGGCCTGACCGACGTCAGAAGCGAACTGGAGGCCCTCGCGGCGTCCGTTCCGCACCCTCCGTCATCCGCCTTCGCCGTCACCACACGGGTTCTGGCCCTGCTCAGCCTGGTGCTGCCCGCCCAGCAGCGAGCGCGGTGGCGGGAGGAGTGGCAGGCGGAACTGACCTGTCTGCGCTCATGGCAGGCGCGCGCTCGGTTCACTCTCCACGTTCGACACGCCCCAGGAGCCCTGCCAGGCTCTCCAGACCGACACCGCAACTGCAGAACGACACTTGACGCCGACTCGGCGCGAGAAGCGGTGGGAGGCGGAGGCTGTTGCGACGGGGGTGACCGACAGCGACGGCGAAGCCGTCCAGTACGCAGGGCAGGTCGTCCACGAGGGCGACATGCGGGTCCCTGCTGCCAGCAAGATCGGCAATTGCACTGTGGAACCGGCCTAGCGCTTTCTGGCCTTCGCCGGCCGGGCGGGTGTGCTGTGGCTGTGCACTACCGCACGGACATGTTGCCGATCGGCGTCGGCGTGCGGGAGTGACGGAGAGGTCAGCGAGGGGCCGCGAGTACGTCCTGGAGTACGTTCTCGAGCGTGACGCGGGCCAGTTCGCCCCGCAGGGTCGCCTCGATGCCCTCGTAGATGCCCTGCATCGCCGGCTGGATGCCGTGACCCACCACGCATTCCTGGTCCGGGGTGGTGCGGTGCATCGCGAACAGTGGGCCAGGTTCCACGGCCTCGTACACGTCGAGCAGGGTCATCGACCCCAGTTCCCGTGTCAGAGTCCAGCCCGCGCCCACGCCCCGCCGGGACTCCACGAGCCCGGCCCTGCGCAGCTCGCCGAGCAGCCGCCTGATCACCACGGGGTTGGTGTTCGCGCTGGTCGCGATCTGCTCGGACGTGGCGACCTCGTGGCCCTGGCGCTGGTACAGGCCGATCCAGGCCAGCGCGTGGGCGGCCAGGGTCAACCTGCTGTTGGCACTCATGAGCTCCTCCTGCCGGCCGCAACGCTTCATGTTACGACGAGGCAGTCGTAACAGCTATGGTTGCGACAGGTGGTCGTAACCGTTAGCGTTACGACTGTTCGGAGGATCTATCCACGAGGTGAGAACAATGAGCAAGCCGCTGACGGGCAAGGTCGCCCTGGTCACCGGGGGGTCGCGCGGGCTGGGAGCCGCGACCGTACGACTGCTGGCCGAGCAGGGTGCCGACGTCGCCTTCACCTATGTCAGTTCCGAAAAGCAGGCGCAGGCCGTCGTCGACGACGTGCGTCTCAAGGGAGCGAAGGCGATCGCCTTCAAGTCCGACCAGGCGGACACGAGTCGGGCACCGGCCCTGATCGACGACGTGCTCGCGCACTTCGGCGGCCTGGACATCCTCGTCAACAACGCGGCGATCTCGGTGGAGCAGGGCCGCACGGTGGACGACCCGGACGCCGACACGGCCGCACTGGACCGGATGCACGCCACCAACTACCTGGGCGTGATAGCCGTTACCCGCGCCGCCTCCCGAGTGCTGCGCGCGGGCGGCCGGATCATCACGGTGAGTTCCGGACTCGGCTCCCGGGTCGGCGTCCCCGGCCTCGCCGACTACTCGGCGACCAAGTCGGGGGTCGAGAGGTACACCATGGGGGTCGCACGGGATCTCGGGCCCCGGGACATCACGGCCAACGTCGTGGAAGCCGGACTGATGGACGGGGGCATGGACGGGCCGGACCCCGAGACCCTGAAGGCGCTCGTCAGCTCGCTGTCCCTGCAACGCGTGGGTCGCCCCGAGGAAGTCGCCGCGGCGATCGCCTTCCTGGCGAGCCCCGACGCGTCGTACGTCACGGGTGCGGTGCTGGACGCCCACGGTGGCTACAACGCCTGAATGTCCCGGGCGTGCGGCGAGACCCCATGTCCATCCCGACGAGGTGAGTCCCTCGGTCCGGCCGAGGGCGCCGCGGCGTCACGCGTCCCGGCAGGCGTCGGCCTTGAACTCCTCCAGGGAGACGGTGACTTCGGTTTCGTCGCCGCTCTCGGAGATGCGGCCGTAGCGGACCTTGCCCGGAGTGAGCCGGGCCCGGTCGGCCAGGGTGAAGGTGACGCTGCTCGACGACCACGAGTCGTCCTTGGTCCAGCCGTACAGGGCGTACGTGGTCCCGGCGTCGAGCGCGGCGAGCGATCCGGCGGCCTTCCAACCGGCAGTCGGCGCGTCGAGAGTCCAGGTGGCGAGACCTGCCTCGAGGGGTCGGACGGCGGTCCATGAACCGACCGTCACCTGCTCGTCGGCGTCGTCACTGTCCTCGTGGAGCATCGCGCCGTCGATCTCGTGGCCGCAGACCATCATGACGCCGAGCAGATGACCGTCTTCGGTCACGGAAATGCCGGCGACGGCATCGACGGGCACCGTGCACCCCGAGGTCGCGGCCAGGGCCACTCCGACCGAGAGCACGCCCACGAGGCGCCGGAACGCCGGCCGTGACGCCGTCGACCACATGCCTGCCCCCCTGCCCGGAGGCTCACGTGAGCCCCTGTCCCTGGAATGCTAGAGAGCAAGGGAGACCAGGTCGTAGCCTTGCCACCCACCCGTTGCGCATTCGTTGTCGCCGTTGACGGGTGGCGGGCGGGACGGCGGGTCATCTGCCGGGCCCGATTTCACGGCTGAGATCGGGCCGGGCAGAAGCGGTCAGGGGTGGGTCACGGGTGTCTGGAGTTCTGTCACCCAGTCGTCGTGGTTCTCGGGGCACTCCAGGTTGATCTCGCGCGGATATCCGGCCGACTGGTAGCCGTTGGCGTCGATCCAGTGGGCCAGGGTCTGGGCCGTCGGGAGCACGGTGTCCATGGAGCCGCGGTGGACGATGGTCGCCGCCTGGTCTAGGGACGGCAGGTCGAGGATGCGGAAGACGTCGTCCCGGAGAGGGGCCGAGACCTGGACGGCGGCGTGGACGACGATCTGTCCGCCGCCCTCCGGGGCGTCCTCGTAGTAGGCCACTCCGGGTCCCGTGGGGGTGACTCCCGCCGAGCTGAGGCGCTGGAACAACTCGGCGTAGAGCGGCCCGATGACCGGGCTGATGTCCTCGGGGTCGAAACTCGCGGCGGTCGCGGTCAGCTCCGCCACCCGGACGGCGGGAACGCTCTTGATCACAACGTCGTTCGTGGGCATGTGCCCCTCGCTCTCGATCGCTCGGAGCCTCGCCTCGACCTGGACCAGCCGTGCTCCCGCGGCGGCCATGGCGGTCTCGAGTTCGGACCGTCGCAGTCGCAGCATGCCGCGCAGTTCCTCCGCGCTGACCTTCTCCTCCACGATGTCGTGCACCTGTAGGAGGGTGAAGCCGAGGTCCTTGAGCGCGATGATCCGGTTGAGGCGGGCGAGCTGGGCGGCCGTGTAGTACCGGTAGCCGCTGACAGGGTCGACGTGCGCCGGTCTCAGCAGCCCGGTCGCGTCGTAGTGACGCAGCATCCGAACCGAGACGCGGCCGTGCCGGGCGAAGTCTCCGATGGTGAACATGATGTCTCCAAGCCGACCGCCTGACACGGTGTGAGGGTCAAGAGGCCACCCGGGGACGGGGTGACGCAGCCGGCACCGGACTGGGGGATCACGGTGCCGTCGCCGCAGTGCGTGTGCGCCGGGTCAGCCGGTGAGTTCCGTGTGGAGGCGGATCGTGGTCCCGGTGTCGGGGGTGGAGCGGATCTCGACCAGGTCGCAGAGCTGGTGGGCGAGCCACAGGCCCCGCCCGCCGACCTGGGTGCTGGTCGGCCTGCGCCGTCCGGCCAGGGGATCCGTGATGTAGCCGGTGTCGCGGAACTCGCACACGAGCCGGTGGTCCTCGCTCCAGGTGCGCAGCGTGCCCTGCCCGCCGCCGTGGCGGATGCTGTTGGTGGCGATCTCGGTGGCGGCCAGGTGCAGCTCGCGCAGTCGGCTCCCGCCCAGTCCGAGCTGTGCGGCGCAGGCCGAGATCTTCTCCCGCAGGGCGGGCAGGTCACCGCCGGCGTAGATGAACTCCTCGTAGGGGTCGCACGGGTGGCTCAGCGGGCCGAAGGCGAACGGGGCCTTCGGGTCGTAGTCCGTCGAGAGCGTGCTGTGTCCGCCCGAGCGGATCCGGGGATGGCAGCGGGTGAGCTGCTCCAGGGCGGTGTTCTCCCCGGCCGTGTCGTAGGGGCACAGCAGCCACCAGGCGGGGCCGTCGGCGAAGGCCCTGTTCAGCAGCCACTCGTGATAGCGGAGCTGTTCCGCCTGCGCCTGGCTGCGTACTTCGTCCCAGGGGGATTCGCCGATCCCGCGCACGGGCCGGCCCCCTGCGGCTTGCTCCTTGATCCAGTCCTGCCAGGCTCCGATGAGCCGGCCCGGGTGGTGCGCCACGGCGCTGGTGTCGACGTAACGGACCGTGCCGTCCTCGGGCACCTCGGACCGCAGCAGGGACGCCTTGTGCTCGGGGACGGCCACCACGACGGCCTCGCCTTCGTCCAGGGCCTCCTGGATGAAGCCGACGGTGCCCTGGAGGAACTCGTCGCGGCCCGCGTACGGGTACAGCTCGTGCCGGTACCCGGCCTGCGCGGGCGGGGGAGTGCTGGAGTCGAAAAAGAGCGTCACGGCGCCATCACCACCGGAATCGAGGGGACGGCGAAGCCGGAGAGCTCCCACGCGAGCCGCAGTGTCTCGTTCGTTCCTTCCAGGACCACTTTGCGATCGGGAAGATATCGGGACGCGTCGGCCAGGGTGCTCATCGCTGCCGCGTCGAAGAACTCCAGACCGTGGCAGAGCAGGCGTACGGTCGCGCTCTGTGCGAGCAGCGTGCACAGGACCGCACCGAAAGCGTCGGCGCCTTCGGCGTCGATGGTCCCGTTCACCGTCCAGCCTTCCTTTCCCGTCCGGTACACCTTGAACGCTGGTGATGCCGGACGGCTGCCCAGATGGTGGGGATGCACACACCCGACTTCTTCCAGTGTAGAAGCGTCCCATTCGGCGCCGCGGTACGCGCAGACCACCAGGGCGCCGCTGTCGGCGGCGAACTCCTCCAGATCCAGCTCGCTGCGCAGCAGTTCCTCGGGCCCCTCGGACCACGCGCCGGGGGTCACGTGGTGCAGCACGCGCAACGACCGGTATCCCTCACGCCCGGCGCTCTCCGCCTCGCGGCGCACCGCGGCGATCAGGGAGCCGTCCAGCCGGGCGGGGTCGAGCACCGTCTGTGCGAACTCCCCGGCCGCCTCCACCGCGGGGCCGACGATCATCACCTTGTCGCCGAACAGGGCCCCGTCCGCGACGAAGGCCCGGCTGCGGTCGATGAGATCGTCCGTCGGCCCCATCATCTGGCAGACGTGATCACCGATGCCGGTCTCGTCGAGTGTCGCCAGCGTGCGCGCCGCTCTCACCGATCCTCCTCGCTCTGGTCGTCTCACCCTACTGACTTACCCCTCACAGCGTTTCCGAGTGGCGCGATCTTCGGACGGGACGGGACGGGACGGAACGGGACGGCCAGGTCTGGGCCGCGTCTTGTGCTCATGTCGCCCGCCGCAGAGCTGGTTCGCCGCGTCGGATGCGGACGCGGATGCGGATGCGGAGCGTGCCCGGGCCGGTGGGTGCAGCCGTTCGAGAAGGGGCGCCCTGTCGTCCCTGCCGCCCGTCCGGGCACCACGGTGCGTGCGGCAGCGTGTCCTGCCGGCGGTCAGTCGCCCTCGCGCAGTCGGCCGAGCCCGTCCAGGAGGAGTTCCAGGCCGAAGCGGAACTCGTCCTCCAGCGGCACCGGCATCCAGTCGGCCACCGCCGCGGTGGCGGGATACGTCGAGGGATCCGCGGCCCGGAAGACGGCGGACGCCTGGCTGTCGCTGCCGGACTCTTCAGTGCCGTGGAGCCCGCGCATCTGGATGGCGAAGCCGAGGACGTAACGGGAGAGAGTGGCGTAGGCGTGCGCCGCCACCCGTGGCGGGAACCCGTCCGCGAGCAGGACGGCGATGCAGCGCTCCCGCACGGCCATCGCGTTCGGGCCGACAGGGATCCCCTCGACGAGCAGCGGCGCCACGTTCTCGTGCCGGCTCACCGCGTCGAACATGGCTTGCGCCCCTGCGCGGCAGGCGTCCCGCCAGCCCATGGCGGCGAACTCGTCCTCTTCGATCTCGACGCCGCCGAACATGCGGTCCACGACGTGGGCCACCAGAGCCGCCCGGTTGTCGAAGTGCCGGTAGAGCGTGGCCGTGCCGGAGCCCAGGCGCTGGGCGAGGGTGCGCATCGACAGGGCCTCGGCACCCTCCTCGTCGACGATCTGCACCGCCGCGGCGACGATCCGCTCCAGCGGGATGGGCGGACGGCCGGGAGAGCGCCGCCTCGGCGACTCGCTTCCTCGCAGCTGATCTCGTGATGTCGACACGCGCAAAAGTATGCCGCCTGACAGGAACCGATTATCGGAAACGCTGTATCCGTTCCGCCCCGACCTGCGGAGCTGGGCCGGGACCCACGGACTGGTTCACCGCGAGCTCACCCGGGCACATCGCGTCCGTACGACGAGCTGCCATCATGCCCGGATGGCCCACGACATCGTGTTCTTCCTCGCGCCCGACGACACGACCGCCGCCAGGACGCGGCTGCGGGGACCTGGGGCGGCCTTCCCGACGGTGGCCTGCCGTTTCGTGGAGCCGGACAGTGCCGTCGTCGAGTGGGACATGTACTTCGCGGAGCCCTCGGCCGAGGCCCCGCCGCTTGAGCGGCTCCTCGGGTGGGAGTGGCCGCGATGGGTGACCACCCCCATGAACGACGGCATCGAGGTGTTCGCTCTGCCGGAGCGGCTGACCCGGGCACTGGCCGGCGCGAGCCCCGTCCAACTCGAAGAGCTCGCCGACCGCTGGTCCACGCGGCTCCGGTCCGAGGACGGGGACGACATGACCGACGACGACCTGATGGCAGTCCTTCAGGGGGTTGCCCGGCTGGCGGTGTCCGCGGTGAACACGGGTGGTGGTCTCTACAGTTGGAGCTGTTGACCTTCCGCCTTCGAGGCGGCGAGCTCAATCGTCGGCGTCCCTCTCGCTCAGCTTGCGTCCGATCTGCTTGCGCGATGTGATGCCGAGCTTGCGGAAGACCCTGCTCAGATGGAACTCGATGGTCGAGGTGGTGACGAACAGCTGGGTGGCGATCTCCGCGTTGGTCAACCCCGACGCGGCCCGGATCGCCACATGGAGTTCCTGCGGGGTGAGGTCGAACTGGGTGTCGACCGTTCGTTTGCGTGCGGTCTCCCCGGTGGCCAGCAGCTCCACTCTCGCCCGTTCGGCGAAGGGCGCGGCTCCCCAGGAGGCGAAGGACTCGTAAGCGGCCCGCAGCTGGACCCGGGCATCGGCACGACGCCTGCGGCGGCGCAGCCACTCGCCGAAGAGCAGGCGCGACCATGCCAGCTCCACGGCCACCGGGACCTTCTCGAGCTGCGAGATGGATTCCTGGTACAGCTGCTCGGCTCCGTCGTCGTCGGACATCAGGGCCCGGCAGCGCGCGAGCAGACCCAAAGCCCACGGGGTGCCGGCCAGGGGAGCGCGCTCCTGCATGCGTTCCATGGCCATGACCGCGGCCTTCCGGTCGCCGGCCCGCAGCCCGGCTTCGACCATTCCGGCGAGATTGATGTCGCCGAGGACCAGCGGATCGTGGTCGAAGACGGCGAGCAGGGCGTCGAGAGCCTCTCGGTACCGTCCGCGACCGATCTCGAAGATGCTCAGGGCCTGGCCGATCCACCGCCGGTTCAGTGCGAGTCCCAGGTTCTCGGCCATGGCGTGCATCGTCGCGACCGCGGCCCGCAGCTCGGCCTCCCGGCCGGTCCAGGCGTACAGCAGAGCTCTGTTGAAGTCTCCCGACACGCTGAATCCGGTCGCGGCCATGTAGTCGTCCGCCTCGTCGAAGCAGCTCTCGGCCACGGCGAACCGGCCGTCCCAGATCTCCACGGTCGCGACGGCGACCAGCGCGATGCTGAGCCCGTAGAGCGCTCCGTGGTCGCGATCCGCCGTCACCAGTTTCGCGAGGATCTCCCGCTTGGCCTCGATGTCCCACAACTCGTCGCCGGCGAGGCTGACGACGGCGCTGAACGTGTTCCGGTCCTGGAGTTCGTCGGCGGTGCGCAAGCGGGCCAGGGCCGCGGTCAGCTCCGGAGCTCCCGCGGCGTAGCCGTGGGCGAGCAGGCGGGCCAGCGCCGCCATCAGCGGATCGGGGCTCCAGGCGGGCAACTCCGGCGCGTGCCAGGCGTCGGCGGCGGCCTTGGCGACCTCGCGGGGTGTCGTTCCCGTGATCGCGCGTCCGCCGAAGATCGCAGCATGCGTCGCCTCGCGCAGCAGGTCCCAGGTCGCCGTGGGATCGGCGGTGCCGAGGTCGGCCACCGCGTCCAGCAGCATCGCGGGCACTTCGCGGGGGCGGGCCCAGGCCATCTCGATGGACGCCCGCAGCCGTGTCGCGCGGGCCCGGGCGGCCGGGCCGGCCAGGTCGGGGGTGGCCAGGTCGAGCAGCGGCTGGGCCGCCGGCAGATTGCCGGAGGCGAGGTGCGCCGCCGCCGCGTCGAGATAGCGCTCGGCCCGCTTGCCCGGGTGCGCGGTCAACTCGGCAGACCGGGTGAGGACCAGGGCCTGTTCGGAGTATCCGCCACGGGTCTGGGCCAGTTCGGAGGCGGCTTCGAGCTCCGCGGCCACGCTGTCGTCCGGACCGTGGGTCGCCTCGGCCAGATGCCAGGCCCGGCGCTCGGGGGCGCTCGTGGCGGCGAGTGCCGCCTGCACGGTGCGTCGCTCCTCGGCGGACGCGGCCGAGTGAACCGCCGACCGGATCAGCGGGTGGCGGAATTCCCCGACGACATGGCGGTTCAGTATCCCCGCGGTGATCGCGGGCATGGCCGACCGGATGGACAGCCCCAGGGCGCCGGCGGCGCGCCACAGCGCCGCTCGGTCGTCCGTCGGCGTCGCGGCCATGAGCAGCAACAGGGTCTGGGTGTCGGCGGGCAGCAGCGCCGCGGTCTGCCGGAAGTGTTCCTCCAGATGCCGGCTCAGCGGCAGCGGCTCGGGCAGTGGTGTGACCCCGGCCAGCTGTGTCGCGTCCAGGTTCACGGCGAGTTCCGTGAGCGCGAGCGGGTTGCCTCCGGTGCCGGTGACGAGCCGCTCGGCGACTGTCTGGTCCAGGTGACCTGTCACGCTGTCGGCCAGCAGGGCCCGGGCCTCGTCGGCCGCGAGCCCCTCCAGCCGAAGTCCGGGCAGGGCGCCGAAGACATCGTGACCGCCTGTCCCGGCGCGTCCGGCGAACAGCAGTCCGAGGCAGTCCGCGTACAGGCGCCGGCCGACGAACGCCAGGGTCTCCGCGGACTCGCGGTCCAGCCACTGCACGTCGTCCACCAGGCAGAGCATCGGCGCCGCCGTGGCCGCCTGTGAGAGCAGTGTGAGCGCGGCCAGTCCGACCAGATGGCGGTCGGACGGCGAGCCCTCGGCCAGGCCGAAAGCGCCGGTGAGGGCCTCACGCTGGCGCTGCGGCAGAGCGGACAGCCGGCCCAGGTGGGGGCGCAGGAGCCGGTGCAGGGCGCCGTAGCCCAGTCGGGTCTCGGCCTCCACGCCGACCAGCCTGACGACTGTCAGGTCCTCGGCGGACTTGGCGGCGTACTCCAGAAGCCGCGACTTGCCGACTCCCGCGTCGCCGGTGAGCACCAGGACTCCACTGAACCCGTCCCGGACCGATGCGAGCAGCCTTCCGATCGCCTCACGCTCCGCGTGCCGGCCGACCATCGGCGCTCCCGCCGTCCGATCGACCCCTGACCACACCATGAGCTCCCCTTCGCGCTGCTCCGCCCGGTTCAGACGCTAGGCGCGCTGCCCCACGCCGAGCGAGCGTCACATGACGGTGGTCAGCGCAACGCGCTGACCACCGTCCGCAGCTCGGCACGGGAGACGACGCCGAGTTTGGGGAAGATGCGGTGCAGGTGGGAGCTGACCGTCCGGTGCGAGAGATACAGCTGCCGGCCGATCTCGCGGTTGGTCAGTCCCTCGGCGGCCAGCTGCACGATCTGCAGCTCGTGCGGGGTCAGCTGGTCGCGGGCGTCCGGATCGCGGCGGCGGCTGGTCTCGCCGGCCGCGCGCAGTTCGCGGCGGGCCTTCTCGCCCCACGGGATCGCCCCCAGCGCGTCGAGCATGTCCCGCGCGACACGAAGGTGGTCCCGTGACTCCACGGACCGGCGGCGGCGCCGGAGCCACTCCCCGAAGGCCAGGTGGGTCCGGGCCCGGATCAGCGGCCAAGCGGCCAGGTCCGCCTGCAACGCCGTATCGAACAACACCTCGGCCGCGGCATCGTCGTCAACCAGGAGCGCGCGGGCCAGGCGCAGTTCGGCGTGCAGCACCGGTGCCGGAGTCACGGCGGCGATGTCCTCGAGTTCCGCCACGATCGGCACGACGCTGTCCGCACGTCCGCAGTGCACCGCCGCGTCGACGAGATCGCCGACGGCCGTGAGGCGCAGTGCGACCTGAAAGGCGGGATCGGAGGGATCGTGCACCCGGCGGAAGTGGCCCAGCGCCTCCTCGAACCGTCCCGCGGCCAGGGCGGCCGTCCCGCGGGCGATCAGCGCGATCGCCAGCACGGGACGCGCTCCCGCGGGCAGGCCGATCTCCTCGGCCTCCTCGGCGAGCCGCAGAGCGTCGTCGACCTCCCCGCGCAACGCAGCGAGCTTCGCGGCTATCGCGGTCATCAGCGCGTACATCGTCGTCTGGGTCGTCTCGCGTGCCAGACGGCGTGACTCCTCCGTGGCCGAGATGGCAGCGCCGAGGTCACCGACGACGATGTCGGACCAGGCCTGTGCGCCGGCCGTGCGCGCCAGCAGACCCAGGCGGCCCTGGGCCCGCAGACCGACACTCCCGGCCGCGGCGAAGGCACGCGCGGCGTCGAAGCCGCCGGCCAGCAGCGCCGCCGTGCTCAGCATCCGGTAGGCGCGACCGTCGTCGCCGCCCTTCGGCGTCAGCTCCCGGATCCCGTTCAGGACGAACGCGCCCCGCTCGACCGGCGCCGCATAGGCACATATGGCCAGCCGCCACGGATCGAGGTCGGCCGACACCATGTGCTCGACCGCGTCCAGAATCCGGCGTCGCGCCTCCGGGCCGGGTTCGGACCAGAAGCACAACTGCGCGGCACTCCACAGGATCCGCAGAGCCAGGGCCCGGTCGTCCGCGGCGACGCTCTCGGCCAGCGCCGTGAGGGAGATCACCGAGCCGGGAGGGCCGCCCAGCCCCTCGTCGAAGCTGCCACGGAGCCAGAGCACCGTGGCACGCTGCCGAGGTGACAGTGCCGCGGTCTGCGCGTGGTCGAGCAAGCGGTTCACGGACTCCGGCCGCCCGAGCTCGACGGCGTAGTCGGCGGCGCGCAGCAGGCGTTCGATGCGGTGGACGGGATCGCCGCTGAGCACCGCCGCCTGTTCGAGGGCCGTGACCGCTTCTCCGATAGCCCCGCGGCGTGCGGCTCGAAGGGCGGAGTCCTCCAGCGCCTGGGCGAGGGCCTCGTCCGTGGTCGAGGTGGCCGCGGCTCGGTGCCGCGTCCGGCGGTCGGGGTGGGCGTCGAGCACCGTCGCCAGGGCGGCGTGTGCGGCCTGGCGTTCCGCCGTGGGCATCGTCTGCTGGATCGCCGAGCGCATCAGGGGATGCCCGAAGCGCAGTTCGACCCCGGCGACCGAGACCAGCCGGGCCCGCAGGGCCGGTTCGAGATCACCGATCCCCACGGCCGCACCGGCCAGGAGCCGGGCCGCAGCGAAGATCTCGCTGAGCGACGAACCGCCGTCGAGAGCTGCGACCCGCAGGACGGCCCGCGTGGCCGCCGGCAGTGTCGCCACCCGGTCGGTGAACGCGCGCTCCAGACGTTCGGTGAGCGGCAGGAACGTCTCGTCCGGGTCGGCTGCCTTGTCCAGCGTGCGGGACAGCTCGGACAGGGCCAGAGGATTGCCGGCCGCCGCCGCGAGCAGTCTGCGCCGCGCGGCCGGCCGCAGGCCGGGGGCCCGGCCGTCGAGAAGCGCCGCAGAGTCGTCGTGGGAGAGCGGTTCCAGCGCAACGGTGGTGAGTTCGTCGGGGCTCAGCCGCGACCGGTAGCCGTCCCGCGCGGCGCCGACCACGACGACCGGCTCCGAGCCGATCCGGCGCGCCATGAAGGCGAGGACGCTGACCGTGGCGTCATCGAGCCACTGCGCGTCGTCGGCGAGGATCAGGACCGGCGCGGTCGCGGCGACGTCGGTGATGAGATCGAGCACGGCGAGACCCACCATGAAGACGTCGGGCACCTCGGCCTCGGCATGGCCGAGCGCGGCCGCCAGTACGGGGCGGTGAGCGCTGCCTTCCGTCCGCGCGGGACCGAGCGGTCGCAGCAGCTGCTGGAGACCGCCGAAGGGGAGGTGGCTCTCGACTTCGACACCCACGGCGTGGAGCACTCGGAACCCGAGCGACTCCGCCAGTTCTCCCGTCGCCGCGAGCAAGGAGGTCTTGCCGATGCCCGGTGCTCCGCGGACCAGGACCGCCGCCCCGCGGCTGCCCACCTCCGACAGCACGCCGTGCAGCAACCCGAGTTGCGCTTCCCGGCCGATGAGGTCCACGTTCATCCCTTCGACCGGCCGCCGAGGCCGGTGCCCCGGGCCTGTGCGGCAACGCTCTCGACGAGCGCCGTCAGCGAGTCTACGGAGCCGGGACGGCCGCCCGGTCCCTCGCCGAAGCTGCCGCGCAGCCGGACCACGGTGGCGTACCGCCGCAGCGAGGACGTCGTGCTCCGAGCGTGGCCGAGCGAGCGGCTCACGGACTCGACCTCACGCTGCCGACCCGACGGACACAGCCGGTGGACGAGTGCCACGGGGATGGACGGGGCGTGCATGTCCGGCTCCTGCGGCGAGGTGTGGAACGTCGGGGCCAGGCCCTCTGCGCCTGGGCGGGCGTCCATCGAGGGCAAGCCTTCGGCAGTGCGTCGTGCAGGGCGCTGTGCAGGGTGTCGCAGGCCAGGGCGATGGCCGACGCGGCGGCCTGGGAGCCGCGCAGGGCGTCGAGCAGCACGAAGCCGTGGACGACGCCGAGGTGGCGGACGGCGGTGACCGGCACACCGGCCGCCCTGAGTCCGGCCGCGTACGCCTCGCCCTCGTCGCGCACCACGTCCGCCTCGGCGGTGATGACGAGGCCGGGCGGCAGTCCGGCCAACTGGTCACGCTGCCGAGCGTGCGCACGGCGGTAGCCGGAAGCGAACCTTTCGTACGAAGCGCTGTCGCAGCCCGCGTCGGTGACCGGGCAGAACAGCACCTGGTGAGCGAAGCGCACGTCACCGTGTTCCTTGGCCGGCAGAGTCAGCGCGGCGGCCAGGGTGCCTCCGGCGGAGTCTCCCGCGACGGCCATGCGGGTGCCGTCGAGCCCGCCCGGCCCGTTCTCGCCGGCCGGCCGGCGGGCCACCGTGTGGATCTGCTGGAGGGCGACCGGGTAAGCGGCCTCGGGCGGGCGCGTGTACTCGGGGAAGACCACGGCGGCGTCGGCACCCACCGCCAGTTCACGCACCAGCCGGTCGTGCGTGACGGCGCTGCTGAACACCCAGCCCGGCCCGTGCAGACAAAGGACGACGGGCAGTACGGCGGTGGTGCCGCGCGGGCGGACGATCCGCACCGGCACACCTCCGGTCGGGCCGCCCGGGACCGTCACCCACTCGGCGTCGGTCTCCGGCAGCAAGGCCCGGCCGGACTGCGCCCGTTCCAGAGCTCTGCGGCCACCGGGCGCATCCCGCTCGACGGGGGAGGAGGCGTGGAGGAACGCCTCAACCACCGGTTCCAGAAGGAGCCCATGCGATGTGGTGTACGACGACATGCGCGACCCTTCCGGACCGGGGGCCCGCTGGTCGGGCTGGGACGCATCGCAGTGTAGGAAGCCGGACGGCGGCCGCCTTTGCCCAGCGTGCACCGGTGCTGTGCGTTTCGTGCACTCGCCCCGGCGGCCGAACCGGAACCTTGGCGTCCGCGCTTCGGGAAAAGTCATACTTCATGCCGGGCCCTCGCGGTCCACGAACGTCCTGGTGCAGGGCGTCGCTCGTCGGTGCCTGCGTCGTGGAGCCTGGGGGAATGGCATGAGCGTGGTGTTCTCCGTGCGGTCGACGCCCGGTAGTGAGCGTCTGGAGCACTGGCAGGAAGAGGTCTTCCGCACCTTCGTCCCGCTGCGGATCACTCTTCCCAAGGACGAGCCCTTCAGCGGGACGATCAGCACCGACCGGCTCGGCCCGCTCCAGGCGACCACCGTCGACTGTGATCGTGGCCGGGTCGACCGCACGCCGCGGCTGATCGCCACGCAGAGCGCCGACTACGTGTACGTCGGCCTGCAGCGCAGCGGCCACGCCCACGTGGACCAGGACGGCCGCAGCTCCGAACTGCGCCCGGACGATGTCGCGTTGTACGACACGACCCGGCCGTACACCCTGCGCTTTCCGCAGCGCTTCCGGATGCAGGTGCTGCTCGTGCCCCGCTCCCTGCTGCCGCAGTCCGAGGGAGAGCTCCAGCGGGTCACCGCGACCGCCCTGCACCCGGACGACGGGTTGGGGCGAGTGGTCCTGCCCTTCCTGCAGGGCCTGGCCGACCACGCCCCCACGATCACCCCGGCCGCGGGCGAACGGCTGGCGGTCAGTGCGGTGGACCTCGTGGGGGCGCTCCTCGCCGAGCGGCTGGGCCTTGACACCCGGGACACCCCCGGGGGAAGCCTCGCCCTTCTGCTCCGGATCAAGGCGTTCATCGACCGTCACCTGGCGGACCCCGACCTGTCTCTCGCCTCCATCGCCCGCGAGCACGGCATCTCGGTCCGCTATCTGCACAAGCTCTTCGAGAACGAGCCCGTCACTGCCGCCCGCTGGATCCAGCACCGCCGCCTGGACGGATGCCGTAGCGAATTGTCCCGCCGCTCCCCGGTCACCCTCACGGTCGCGGCGGTGGCACGCCGCTGGGGCTTCACGAACGCGGCCCATTTCAGCCGGGCGTTCCGGGCGGCGTACGGCATCTCGCCGAGCGAGTGGAGAGCCGGTTCGGAGGAGTGACGGCCCGGCCACCCGGGGTGGCCTGCGCGCGTTGCCCTTCCTGGGGCGGCGAGCACGGAGCAGTACGCCGACCGGCCTGATGCGACAGCTCGCACCAGGCCGGTCGGCGACGTTCCGGAAAGCGGGCCCCGGGCTACTTCGCGAGGAAGGACAGCAGCGCGGAGGTGACCTCCTCGGCGTGGGTCCACAGCAGGCCGTGCGGGGCGCCCTCGATCTCGACGTACTCGGCGGCGGGCAGCAGTGCGTGGAAGGGGCGGCCGGTGGCGTCGATGGGCAGGATGCGGTCGCCGGTGCCGTGCAGGATCAGCGCGGGTACGTCGATCTTGGCGACGTCGGCGCGGAAGTCGGTGATCCAGGTGGGCACGCAGGCCACCGAGGCGTGGGCCGAGGCGCCCGCGGCCACGTTCCAGCTGCCGCGGACGGCGGCTTCGCTGATGCGGCTGCCGAGCGTCTCGTCCAGGTTGTAGAAGTCCTGGTAGAAGGCGTCGAAGTAGGCGTAGCGGTCCTTGGTGACGGCTTCCAGGATGCCGTCGAAGACGGACTGGTCGACGCCGGTGGGGTTGTCGTCGGTCTTGAGCAGGAAGGGCTCCAGGGAGGCCAGGAAGGCGGCCTTGGCGACCCGGCCGGAGCCGTAGGTGCCCAGGTAGCGGCCCACCTCGCCGGTGCCCATGGAGAAGCCGACCAGGACCGCGTCGGTCAGGTCGAGGGTGGTGAGGACCTTGTCGAGGTCGGCGGCGAAGGTGTCGTAGTCGTAGCCGGTGGTGGGCTGCGAGGAGCGGCCGAAGCCGCGGCGGTCGTAGGTGATGACGCGGTGGCCGGCCTCCAGCAGGGCGGGGAGCTGCTTCTCCCAGGAGTGGCCGTCGAGCGGGTAGCCGTGGATCAGGACGACGGGCTGTCCGGTGCCGTGGTCCTCGTAGTAGAGCTCGATCGGCGCGCTGTTCTCTTCGCCAACGGTGATGTACGGCATGTCAGCTTCCTTCTTTCCTGCGCGGATTCCCGGGCGGCGCGGTGAGGACGCCGCCGGGGCAGCGCGGATGGTGGTGGCCCGAGCCGTGCTCGGGCGCTCTCCTGACGCATGCTCAGGAGGTGGCGCGGGCGGCGGCCTCGATGAGGCGTGTGGTGGCGCCGGGATGCGAGACGAGGACCGCGTGCGAGGCGCCGCGGATCACCTCGGTGCGGGAACCCGCACGAACGGCCATGGCCTGTTCGGCGGCCGGTGGGACGGCGCGGTCCGCGCCCGCGACCAGGAACCAGGAGGGGATGGACTTCCATGCCGGTGAGCTGCTGGGTTCCGCGAACGCGGCCAGCGCGGCCGGCCGTTGCCCGGCCGCCATCAGGCGGACCTTGCGGGCCGGCACGTCGGCGGCGAAGACCTGCCGGAAGTCCGCCGGGTTGACGTAGGCGTCCTGGCCGCCCGGGAAGGGGCGGACCGTCAGCGCCGACGGGAGGCGGCTGCCCGGGTACTCTCCGAGGATCTCCAGGCTCGACTCGCCCTGGTCGGGGGCGAACGCGGCGATGTACACGAGCGCCTTGACGTTTCGGTGACCGACCGCGGCGTCGGTGATGACAGCACCGCCGTAGGAATGGCCGGCCAGGACGATCGGTCCGGGAATGGTGTCCAGGACGCTGGACAGGTAGGCCGAATCTCCGGCCAGGCCACGGAGCGGGTTCGCGACGGCGATCACGGGATAGCCCCTGTCCTCGAGGCGCGATGTCACCGCGTCCCAGCTAGACGAGTCCGCGAACGCCCCGTGGACCAGGACCACGGTCGGCCTGGGTGTGCTCGGTGCGGTCGGCGCCGTCGCGCTGTTCGTGGCGGACACCGAGCCGGCGGGCGTGGCGGCGGACAGCGCCGGGACCGCGAGCAGTGTCCCGACGGCCAGCGCCGAGAGCATCGGTCTCCTGCGGCGTTGCCGGTCCTCGGGGGATCGGACAGGTGCGATGCCTGTCATGACTGTCCTCCTCATCTCATCTGCTCCTTCCGGGCGGTGGCTCACAAGGACGGCGGCGGTCCGGTGACGCGCAGGTGGAAAGCCTCGGCTGAGGCCACGACCGCCGCCAGGTCGAACTCCGGTGGCAGGTCTCCGGCTTCGGCCACGGGGGTGCCGTTGGCCCTGAAGTACTCCTCGATGAAGGCCGGGCTGTACAGCACCGCCATCCGCGCTCCCTCGGGCGAGCGCACCAAGTAGCTGTGCGGAATGCCGCGCGGCCCGTACGCGACCTGTCCGGGCGTCAGGTCGTGGCGCCGGTCGCCGACGAAGAACGTCACCTCGCCGTCGAGGACGAACCAGACCTCCTCCTCGTCCTCGTGGACATGGTGCGGGGGCGCGTGGCCGGCCGGGTCGGTGAACTCCATCAGGCTGAGCCGGTTGTCGGTCGCGGCGCCGGGAAGCAGAATCCTGGCCTGGCCGCCGAGGAACCAGAAGGGTTCGCGCTCGGCCGTCGGCTCGAAGGTGGGGAAGAACCGGGTCATCTCCGCTCCTGACGTCATCGTCGGCCGCCCAGGAAACGCAGCAGCAGGTCGGTCGTCACTTTCGGTTGTTCCTCGTAGATCCAGTGGCCGGAGTCGGGGACGACGGCCGGGGTGACGTGGGTGGCGTAGTGGCGTACCTGCTTCGCGACCGACGAACCGAGACTGCCGTCGGCGCCGATGGCGAGGACCGGCATCCTCAGCGGCTTCTTCCGGAACCGAGCGTTGTCGGCGATGTCCTGCGGAAACGTCCGGAACCAGGCGAGACTCGCGGCCAGGCGCGCCTCGTCGCGCAATTGGGAGGCGAAGATCTGCAGGTCGTCCGGGTCCAGGGCGTCCTTCTGCACGGCGATGCCCCGCATGAAACCGGTGGTCCAGGTCAGCTCACGGCCCTGGATCAGGCTCTCGGGGAGGCCGGTCCGCAAGGAGAAGAAGCCGAAGTTCCATACGCCGGGGCCCTGGGCGGTCAGCGCGGGGAACTCGTAGATGCCCGGGTCCGGGATCGGGGCCTCGCTGAGCACGAGTTTCCTGACGCTCTGCGGGTACTGCGCGGCGTAGGAGTAGGCGACCATCGTGCCGATGTCATGGCCGACGACATTGACGTCGTGGTCCTTGCCCAGCGACACCAGGAGCGCGTGGAGTCTGGCGGCCATGGTCTTCTTGTCGTAGCCGGACGCCGGGGCGTCGCTCTGCCCCGCGCCGGGCAGGTCGGGTGCGATGACGGTGTAGTGCTCGGCGAGCGCCGGCATGATGCCGTGCCACTCGTACCAGGTCTGGGGGTAGCCGTGGATGAGGACCAGGGTCGGACCGTGGCCGCCGATCACGTAGTTGATGCCGATGCCGGCGACTCGGGTCTTGTGTTCGCCGAAGCCGGCGGGCATCCGCTCGTCGGACGACGATGCCTTGTCGGAGGCCGCGGCCGTGACGGTGACCGACCCGAGGCATACGGCCAGGGCGAAGGCCGCGGCCACCAGGCGGCGGGATCTGGGCAGGCGGAATCTCACTGAGCTCTCCAAGGGATTGCGCCGTCGAGCGCGGCGGGCCGGGAGCGGGCCGCGTCGTGACGGGTCAGAGGGATTCGACGAGGCCGCCGTCGATGACGAAGTCGGCTCCGGTGATGTTCGCCGCCGACGGGCCGGCGAGGTAGACGACGAGCTCGGCGACCTCGGACGGCCGGGTGAAGCGGCCGGTCACCGACTGGTCCGCCGCGCCGCGGGCCACCTCGCGGGGGTCGACGCCGCGGGACTGGCCGACCGTGGCGGCGACACCGTCGGCACCCTGCCACAGCGCCGTCTCCACCGGGCCGGGGCTGACGGTGTTGACCCGCACGCCGCGTGGCCCCACCTCCTTGGACAGGGCCTTGCAGAAGTTGGTCAGTGCCGCCTTCGCCGCGCTGTAGTCGATGACCAGTGGGTCCGGCAGCCGGGCGTTGACGGAGGAGACGGTGACGACACGCCCCGCGCCGGTGGCGAGCAGGTGCGGCAGGGCCGCCCGGGTGGTGCGGACGGCGGTCGTGAAGTTGACCGTGAACGTCCAGTCCCAGTCCTCGTCCGTCACGCTCAGGAAACCGTCCACCCGTGGGCGTAGCGCCCCGACGTTGTTCACGAGGACGTCGAGGCCGCCATGGAGCGCGACGGCCTCGGCGACCAGCGCGTCCGGACCGTCGGGCGTCGCGAGGTCGACCTCCACGACGGTGAGGTCGGCGCCCTGTTTCACGAGCCGGTCGAGGGCTTCGGTGCGTTCTCTCGATCCGGCGACGACGCGGGAGCCGGCGGCCAGGAAGGCCTCGACGACGGCCAGACCGATGCCACGCCCGGCGCCGGTGACGACGACGGTTCGTCCGGCCGGACCGGTGTCGGCGCCGGATGCCGCGGTAGCACGGGACGGACTCGCGCTCATCGCCCGGCCTCCGGAATCTGCTTGCGCAGCCAGTCGAGGACGGTGTCCGCGACCTCGCGCCAGCCGTTGTCGATCGTCAGGGAGTGTCCGCGGTCGGGGAAGTTGAGGATGTCGGTGACGGCCTCGGAGTGCCGGTACTGCTTGAGCGTGGCACGGGTGACGGTCTCGGGCACCGTGTGGTCCTTGCCGCCGGAGATCAGCAGGAGCGGACCGCGTCCGCTGTTCTGTGTGTCGACCTTGGCCGGTGAGTGCGGGTTGAAGTTTGCGGAGGCGGCCTCGTACAGCGGCCTGCCCGGCGCGGGGATGGTCCAGCGTTCGTACAGCGCCGTCGATTCCTCCTCCGAGAGGGCGTTGCCGAACGCGAAGCGGAACTGCTCCGCGGTCAGCGAGACCGACCGGTGCTTGTTGGCCGGATTCCTGAAGACCGGGAACGTCGCCCTCAGTGCGGACAACGGCAGGGGCAGAACGCCCTTGATCTGCGCGGCGTCGATGGCGACCGCGGCGGCGGCGCGGTCCTGGCCGAGCAGCTTCTGCGCGATCATCCCACCGAAGGAGTGGCCGATCACCAGGGGCCGCACGGGCAGGTCGGCGATCAAGGCCGCATAGTGCTCGACGACGTCGTCGATGCCATGGTCGGCGATGCTCTCCGGGTTCTGGCGTGCCTCCTCGACGGTGTCGGGGTCACCGGGCCATCCGGGGGCGGACGGGGCATAGCCCTCGTCGCGGAAGAGGTCGATCCACGGCTGCCACGAGGTGCTGTGCAGCCAGAGGCCGTGGATGAAGATCACGGGAACGGTCATGGCGGGGCCCTTCTCCTACGGGTGCGTTGACCCGGCGTAGGCCCACACAACCGCGAACCCAGCGCTCTCGCACCGGGGTGACACCCCAGTGGGTCACGGCCGGAGCCGACCGGACGGCGCACGGCTCCCCGAAGAACCCCGCATGATTCTCCTCGGGATGGAGGTGAGCTCCAGGGACGGGCAGTCGCGCAGCCGCAGGAGCTGCGGCATGCGGGTCTCCGACCCCTCCGGAGCTACGGCGAGGTGGGCAGGTGTGGGGAGCGGAGGACGAGCAGCGTGATCTCGCTGGGGGCGAAGACGCGGAACGGCGGGCCCCAGAAACCGGTGCCGCGGCTGGTGTAGAGGAGGGTGCGGGGGCCGTGGTGGCTGAGGCCGGCGAGGGCGGGCTGGTCGAGGCGGACCAGGTGGTGGAAGGGCCAGATCTGGCCTCCGTGGGTGTGACCGGAGAGCTGGAGGTCGATCCCGGCGGCTGCCGCCCGGTCGACGAACTGGGGTTGGTGCGCCAGGAGCAGGACGGGCAGGTCGGGGTCGACGCCGTCCAGGGCTCCGGCGAGATGGGCCCGGTGGCCCGCCAGGCCGGAGGACTCGGCGGTGACGTCGTCCACGCCGGCGACCACGAGGGTGTCGCCACCGCGTTCGAGCAGCAGATGGCGGTTGCGCAGCGGCTCCCAGCCCAGTTCGCCCATCAGGTCGACCCAGCCCTGGGCCTCGCTGTAGTACTCGTGGTTGCCGGTGACGTAGACACGGGCCCGAGTCGCCCGCACGGTTCCGAGCGGGACGGCCTGGGCGCGCCGGCGTTCCGCCGTGCCGTCCGCGATGTCTCCGGTGTGGCAGACGAGGTCGGCTTCCAGGGTGTTCACCGTCTCGCACACGCGTGCCGACCAGCGGGCGCGGTCGAGCGGGCCGTAGTGGGTGTCGGTGATCAGGACGACACGCAGACCGTCCAACCCCGCGCCCAGTCGCGGTAGTTGCACGTCGAGCCGACGGACGCGGGGCACGCGGCGGGCCTCGGCGTATCCCCAGACGAGCAGGACGCCTGCGACGCCGAGAACGGCCCAGGTGACGATGCGTGCCCGGTCCTGACTCCCGCCGACGCCCGCCACGGTCAGGGCGAGCCGCAGGAAGACGCCGAGGAGCACGGACCAGGTGAACAGGATCCAACTGGTGCCCAACAGGGTGTCGCCGATGATCGCCGCCCGGTCCTGCTGGCGCCGGCCGTGGCCGCGCGTCATCGCGAGCGGCATGCCGATCAGGCCGAGGACGAACAGGGCGGTGCCGACCGGCGTGACGGGCAGCGGCCAGTGCTGGCCGCCGTACAGGAGCACCCAGCAGGGCACGGTCCACAGCAGGACGGGGGCGATCAGGGGGAGGTAGCGCATCAGGCGGAGCAGTCGGCTCCGCCGAGGTGCCTGTGCTTCGCCCTCGGTGGGACGGGTGTTGCTGGTGTCGGTCACGTCGCTCCTCGCCGACCGGGCTGCCGTCACGCGCAGTCCCTCACCCGGGCTGCCGTCACGCGCACTGTATCCGGTCGGTATCGGGCCGAGCCGGGCCCCTCGGGACGACGTGGGGGAGCCGACCGATTGCAGCCTGAGCCGCCCGCTCCAGCTTTGTCCTGAGAGTGGAGAAAGTTGGTCCTATTCCGCTCCTAAGTTCTTCTCAGTCAGGTAAATCGCTGCTACGTTCCTCCTCGGAAGCCGGACTACTCCGCCGTCGGAGACAGGCGCCTGAACCCCAGCCGTGGGCGAGGGGAGGGGAGAGGCTCGTGAGACGTATGACTGCTCGACCTGAGAACACACATCAGGCGCGGCTGCTTCGTTTACTGCGTGACAGCGGGCCCAACTCCCGTGCCCAGCTCGGCGATCTGGTGGACCTGTCACGCTCGAAGCTGGCCGTCGAGGTGGACCGGCTGCTGGAGACGAGGCTGGTCGTCGCGGACGGGCTCGCCCCCTCACGCGGTGGCCGGCGCTCGCACAACATCCGGCTCGCGCCGACACTGCGTTTCCTCGGCGTCGACATCGGTGCCACGTCGATCGATGTCGCCGTGACCAACGCGGAGCTGGAGGTCCTCGGGCATCTGAATCAGCCGATGGATGTCCGCGAGGGGCCGGTGGCGGTCTTCGAGCAGGTGCTGGCGATGGCCGCCAAGCTGAAGGCCTCCGGTGTCGCGGAGGGCTTCGACGGCGCCGGCATCGGTGTCCCGGGGCCGGTCCGCTTCCCCGAAGGCGTGCCGGTCGCGCCTCCGATCATGCCGGGCTGGGACGGCTTCCCCGTGCGGGAGGCGCTCAGCCAGGAACTCGGCTGCCCGGTCATGGTCGACAACGACGTGAACCTGATGGCCGTAGGAGAACAGCACGCGGGTGTGGCCCGTTCCGTGCGCGACTTCCTGTGCATCAAGATCGGCACCGGCATCGGCTGCGGGATCGTGGTCGGCGGCGAGGTCTACCGGGGGACGACGGGCAGCGCCGGCGACATCGGTCACATCCCCGTGGAACCGGCAGGCCGTGCCTGCGCGTGCGGCAACCGGGGCTGTCTGGAGGCGCACTTCAGCGGTGCCGCACTGGCCGCCGATGCCGAAGAGGCCGCGCGTGCGGGCCGCTCGGTGGAGCTCGCCACCCGGCTGGAGACGGCCGGCCGTCTGACGGCCGCGGATGTGTCGGCCGCCGCGGCGGCGGGGGACGCGGTGGCTCTCGAACTGATCAGGGAGGGCGGGAAGCGCCTGGGACAGGTCATCGCCGGGCTCGTCAGTTTCTTCAACCCGGGGCTGGTGGTGATCGGCGGTGGCGTGACCGGGCTCGGGCACACCCTGCTGGCCAGTGTCCGGACACAGGTCTACCGGCAGTCGTTGCCGCTGGCCACCCGCAATCTGCCCATCGTGCTGGGCGAGTTGGGGCCGACCGCCGGAGTCATCGGCGCGGCCCGGCTCATCAGCGATCACGTCTTCTCACCGGCCTGACGCCGTCGGCGGGCTCCGCCGCGCACGGACCGTCATGAGTACCTCGGCACCCCCATGGCACGGCCATGCCCCGGGGGACTGCAACAACTCCGGCTCCTCCTATCGCTGCTGAACGACCTCACGACACATCGCGGTGACCGGCTCCCGCCCCCGCGATGACCGCACGGCCGCCGAGCCGTTCTCCGCTCAACCGTTAGCCCCGGCGCACTCGACGCCAGGGGCTCCCCAGAGCTGTCCCCACACCCGCACCACCCCGCCCAGCTCTGCCCGCCCACGGACCGCAACCGCCGAGGGGATCCTTCATGGCATCACCACCACCCCTGCTCACCATGTCCGGCATCACCAAGTCCTTCCCGGGCGTCCGGGCCCTGGACGGTGTGGACCTCGAGGTCCAGGCCGGCGAAGTGCACTGCCTCCTGGGCCAGAACGGCGCCGGCAAGTCCACCTTGATCAAAGTGCTGGCCGGCGCCCACCAGCCCGACGGCGGTGAGATCACCTGGCAGGGCAAGCCCGTGACCCTGGGGTCCCCGACAGCCGCCATGCGACTGGGTATTGCCACCATCTACCAGGAACTCGACCTGATCGAGGGGCTGTCCGTCGCGGAGAACGTCTTCCTCGGGCACGAACCGACATCCGCCGGGTTCGTCGTGCGGGGCTCCACCGCCCGTACGGCGACCGGGAAGCTGCTGGAGCGACTCGGGCACTCGGAGATCGATCCGGCGCGGCTCGTCGGCGACCTGTCCGCGGCGCAGCAGCAGATCGTCTCCATGGCCCGCGCGCTGTCCCATGAGGTGCGGCTCATCGTGATGGACGAGCCGTCGGCCGCGCTCGACCCCGAAGAGGTGGACAACCTTTTCCGGATCGTGGCCGATCTGACGGCCGACGGGGTCGCCGTCGTCTACATCTCCCATCGCCTGGAGGAGATCCGGCGCATCGGCGACCGGGTCACGGTGCTGAAGGAGGGCCGGTCGGTCGCGGGTGGTCTGCCCGCCGAGTCCACCCCGACCCATGAGGTCGTGGCCCTGATGACCGGGCGGAACGTGGAGTACGTCTTCCCCGAACGCCCCGCGGCCGAGTCGGTTGCGGGGAGGGAGCCGGTGCTCAGGGTCGAAGGACTGACCCGGCGAGGGGAGTTCGCGCCCGTCGATCTGGAGCTGCGGCCGGGTGAGATCGTCGGTCTGGCCGGGCTCGTCGGGTCCGGGCGCAGCGAGATCCTGGAGACGATCTACGGAGCGCGCAAGCCCGACGGCGGCCGGGTGCTCGTCGACGGCACACCTCTGCGTCCCGGCAGCGTCCGCGCCGCCGTCCGCGCCGGCATCGGCCTCGCGCCCGAGGAGCGCAAGGCGCAGGGCCTGCTGATGCTGGAGTCCGTCAGCAGCAACGTCTCGGTCTCCACCCTGTCGAGGTTCGCCCGCGCGGGCTGGCTCGACCGGCGTACCGAGCGGGCCGCGACCCACCAGGCGGTACGGGAACTGTCGCTTCGGCCGGACAATCCCGATGCCGCGATCAGGACCCTGTCCGGCGGCAACCAGCAGAAGGCGGTGCTGGCGCGCTGGTTGTTGCACGGCTGCAAGGTGCTGTTGCTGGACGAGCCGACCAGGGGCGTCGACATCGGCGCCCGGGCGGAGCTCTACGCCGTGATCCGCCGGCTGGCCGACGAGGGCCTGGCCGTACTTCTCGTGTCCAGCGAGGTGCCCGAGGTCCTGGGCCTCGCCGACCGGGTGCTGGTGCTCCGCGAAGGCAGCGTCGTGCACACGGCGGACGCCCGGGAGCTCGACGAGCACCGTGTACTCGATCTTGTGATGGAAGGGAGCCCGACGTCATGACGCAGCCGGCCACCGCGGCGCAGGAAGAAGCGCCGACGTCCGCCAGCAAGTCCGCGGGGGAGCGGCCGAGTTCGCGCCGCTCCGCACTGCCGTGGGACGTGCGCACGCTGTCCCTGCTCGGCGTCCTCGCGGCCCTCGTCGCGGTCGGCGGGATCACCGCGCCGGACGAGTTCCTGTCGACGAGCAATCTTCAACTCGTCCTCACCCAGGCGTCCGTGATCGGCGTCGTCACCGTCGGCATGACGTTCGTCATCACCAGCGGTGGAATCGACCTGTCGGTCGGCGCCATGGTGGCGCTCTCCTCGGTGTGGGCGACGACCGTGGCCACGCAGGAGTTCGGCTTCGCGGGCATCCTCTTCACCGCGATCGTCGTCGGTGTGGGCTGCGGTCTCGTGAACGGTCTGCTGATCGCCTACGGCCGGATGGTGCCGTTCATCGCGACACTGGCCATGCTCGCCTCCGCCCGGGGCCTGGCGCTGCAGATCACGGACGGCAGCACCCAGATCGTGAGCGTCGAGTCCGTGCTCGATCTCGGCGCCAGGGACTCCTACATCCTCGGCATCCCGCCCCTCGTGCTGATCTTCGCCGCGGTCACCGTCATCGGCTGGCTGCTGCTCAACCGCACCACCTTCGGCCGCCGTACCGTCGCGGTCGGCGGCAACGCGGAGGCGGCACGCCTGGCCGGTATCGACGTCCGCCGCCAGCGTCTGTACCTGTACCTGCTGTCGGGGCTGTGCTGCGGTATCGCCGCGTTCATGCTGATCGTGCTCGCCGGCTCGGGCCAGAACACCAACGGCAACCTCTACGAGCTGGACGCCATCGCCGCGGCGATCATCGGCGGAACCCTGCTCAGCGGCGGTCGCGGCACCATCGTCGGCTCCGTCCTGGGTGTGCTGGTCTTCACCACCATCACCAACATCTTCGCTCTGAACAACCTCGAGACCGCGGTCCAGCAGATCGCGAAGGGCGCCATCATCGTCGCCGCCGTCCTGGTCCAGCGCCGCTCCCTGCAGGGCGACACCTGACGCCGCTGCCGCACACCGCCGGACGGCGGGCCCTGACACCTGCCGTCCGGCACCGCGCGCCTCCGGCATCCCGCACCTCCTCCACCTCCATCCGACGCACACCGCCCAGTCGAAGGGTCGATCCGCCATGGCAAGAACCCCCGCCACCAGCCGCAGAGCACTGCTGTTCGGCACCGCAGCCGTGTCCGCAGGCGCGCTGCTGACCGCCTGCACCAGCAACGAGCCCAAGGACCAGGAACCGGCCGCGGACAACGTCCCGGCCGCGGACGACAAGCCGGGTAAGGAAGTCACGATCGGCTTCGCCGGGCCGCAGGCCGACCACGGCTGGCTCAACGCGATCAACGACAACGCCAAGAACCGGGCGAAGAAGTACTCGGACGTCACCCTGGAGATCACCGAGGGTTCCAACGACACCGCCCAGCAGATCGGGCAGATCGAGACCCTGATCAACAAGAAGGTCGACGTGCTGGTGATCCTGCCGGCCGACGGCAAGGCGCTC
The DNA here is from genome assembly GCF_029893805.1 of Streptomyces sp. SAI-135. NCBI lineage: Bacteria > Bacillati > Actinomycetota > Actinomycetes > Kitasatosporales > Streptomycetaceae > Streptomyces > Streptomyces sp. SAI-135. The sequence goes on along the minus strand of NZ_JARXYP010000002.1, from coordinate 696,839 downwards.
ACCCAGGTCGGGCTCAAGGCGATGCGTGCCGGGATCCCGGTGGTGAACCTGGACCGGATCTTCAACACCCCGCAGGCGTACCGCTGCTGGATCGGCGGCGACAACTACGGCATGGGCCTCAACGCCGGCCACTACATCGGCGAGAAGCTCAAGGGCAAGTCGAACGCCAAGGTCATCGAACTGGCCGGACTCGACAACCTGGAACTCACCAAGCAGCGCACCAAGGGCTTCGACGACGCCCTGAAGAACTACCCCAACATCAAGAAGGTGGCCCGCCAGGCCGCCGAGTTCACCGTGGAGTCCGGGCAGGCCAAGATGGCGCAGCTCCTCCAGGCCCAGTCGAGCTTCGACGCGCTGTGGAACCACGACGACGACCAGGGCGTGGGTGCGCTGCGCGCCATCGACCAGGCCGGCCGCGACGACTTCCTGATGGTCGGAGGCGCCGGCGCCAAGTCCGCGATGGACGCCATCAAGGCCGACAACAGCGTGCTCAAGGCGACCGTCCTCTATCCGCCGACGATGGCCGCCTCCGCCATCGACCTGGCCCGGGCGCTCGGCCAGGGCAAGGGGATCGGAGGCCTCTCCGAGTTCGAGATCCCGTCCTCACTGACCCTCTACTCGGCCGTGGTCACCAAGGACAACGTCGACCAGTACCTGCCCACCGGCTTCATCTGACCGGCCCGGGCCGCGTGCCCCGCGACACAGCGATGAGTCAGTGACAACTCCGACCAGGAGGAACCCGTATGGAACAGAGGGACAGTCGGACCGCACCCCCGACACTGGGCGTGGGCATGGTCGGCTACGCGTTCATGGGTGCCGCCCACTCACAAGGGTGGCGCACCGTCGGGCACGTCTTCGACCTGCCGTTGCGGCCGGTCATGGCCGCGGTCGCAGGCCGTGACGCGCAGGCCGTGCGGGCTGCGGCCGACAAGCACGGCTGGGCCGCGGCGGAGACCGACTGGCGTGCCCTCGTGGCCCGTGACGACGTGCAGCTCGTCGACATCTGCACACCGGGCGACAGCCATGCGGAGATCGCGATCGCGGCGCTGGAGGCGGGCAAGCACGTGCTGTGCGAGAAGCCGCTGGCCAACTCGGTCGCCGAGGCGCAGGCCATGGTCACGGCAGCCGAAGCGGCCCGCGAGCGCGGGCAGTTGGCCATGGTGGGCTTCAACTACCGGCGGGTGCCCGCCCTCGCCTTCGCCCGTCGGCTGATCGCCGACGGCAGGCTCGGCACGCTGCGCCACGTGCGGGTCAGCTATCTCCAGGACTGGCTGGTCGACCCCGGCTTCCCGCTGACCTGGCGGCTGGAGCGGGAGCACGCGGGGTCGGGGGCGCTCGGCGCACCTCGGCGCGCACATCGTCGACCTCGCGCAGTACCTGGCGGGTGAAGTGCTGGTCGGGGTTTCCGCCCAGATGGAGACCTTCGTCAAGGAGCGGCCCCTCCTCGACGGCGCCTCCTCGGGCCTGAGCGCCACCGGCGGCTCCCGGCGCGGTCCGGTGACGGTCGACGACGCGGCCGTGTTCACCGGCCGGCTCGCCTCGGGGGCCCTCGCCACGTTCGAGGCGACCCGGATGGCGTCGGGGCGCAAGAACGCCCTGCGGCTGGAGCTGAACGGCGAGTACGGTTCGCTCGCCTTCGACCTGGAGCGGCTCAACGAGCTGTCCTTCCACGACCACCGGGAGCCCGCCGCCACGGCCGGGTTCCGCAGGATCGTCGTCACCGAGGCCGAGCATCCGTACCTGGAGGGCTGGTGGCCGCCGGGTCACGGCCTGGGCTACGAGCACACCTTCGTCCACCAGGCCCGCGACCTGGTCGAGGCCGTCGCGTCCGGCACCGAGCTGCTGCCGTCGTTCGCCGACGGGCTCCAGGTGCAGCGGGTGCTCGCCGCGGTGGAGGAGAGCGCCGAGAAGAACTCCGTGTACACCCCGATCGCCGTCTGAGGAGGCCCGGAACCATGCCGCGTCAGTTCACCCTGTTCACCGGCCAGTGGGCCGACCTGCCGCTTGAGGAGGTCTGCCGGCTGGCCCGCGAGTTCGGTTACGACGGTCTGGAACTCGCCTGCTGGGGCGATCACTTCGAGGTCGACAAGGCGCTCGCCGACCCCTCGTACCTGGACTCCCGGCACGCGCTGCTCGACAAGTACGGCCTCAGGTGCTGGGCGATCTCCAACCATCTGGTCGGCCAGGCCGTCTGCGACGCCATCATCGACGAGCGGCATCAGGCGATCCTGCCGCAGGTGATCTGGGGCGACGGTGATGCGGAAGGGGTCCGGCGGCGGGCTGCGGAGCGGATGAAGGACACCGCGCGGGCGGCTGCCGCCTTCGGGGTGGAGACCGTGATCGGTTTCACCGGCTCGGCGATCTGGCATCTGGTGGCGATGTTCCCGCCCGCGCCCGAGTCGATGATCGAGCGGGGCTACGAGGACTTCGCCCGGCGCTGGAACCCGATCCTGGATGTCTTCGACGAGGTGGGTGTGCGGTTCGCGCACGAGGTCCATCCCAGTGAGATCGCCTACGACTACTGGACGACCCGGCGGGCTCTGGAGGCGGTCGGTCACCGTCCGGCGTTCGGGCTGAACTTCGATCCCTCGCACTTCGTGTGGCAGGACCTGGATCCGGTGGGTTTCCTGTACGACTTCCGGGACCGGATCTACCACGTGGACTGCAAGGAGGCGCGCAGGCGTCTCGACGGCCGCAACGGCCGTCTGGGCTCCCATCTGCCCTGGGGTGATCCGCGCCGCGGCTGGGACTTCGTCTCGGCCGGCCACGGGGACGTGCCGTGGGAGGACGTGTTCCGGATGCTGCGCTCCATCGACTACCAGGGCCCGATCTCGGTCGAGTGGGAGGACGCCGGGATGGACCGCCTCCAGGGCGCGCCCGAGGCGCTCAAGAGTCTCAAGAAGTACGACTTCGAGCCCCCGTCGGCCTCCTTCGACGCCGCGTTCGGAGGAGGCGACAACTAGGTGCTCCGCCGCTGGAGCCCGGCGTGCGAACGGGCTTCAGCGGCGCGGCACACAGTGGCTGCTTCTCGCCGGTCCTGATGGCCGGTCAGGTCCTGCCCGGTGGCTGTGAGTCGCCGGGCCGATCCCGGCTGCCTCAACGCCGCTTTGTCCTGGACCTGGAGAAAGTTCGTCCTCTTCGTGCACAAGGGGTTCCGGTCAAGGACGAACGCGACTACGGTCCCCCTCGTGCACAGGAACCCCACAGTGGTCCGAAACTGACGGCTCATTCAGATCGGGCGGCACGCCGCTCGACCGACCGATTCACGAAGGAGGTCCTGCACAGCGCAGGGCCAAGGACCTTCAGGTATCCCGCACCTCTCACCGGCGGTCCACGTACCGCCCGCACGCGCACGCCGTAACCGCGCCGACCACGGAGACAGCCCTCAAGGGGCCGCGGCCGAAGCCGCCCAAGTGCCGGCGGTGGGCGGGAGGCCCTGAAGCCCCCACCCACCGCCCTCCACACCACATCGGAACATCGACATGGCAGGGAGGCAGCCCGTGAACAACGACGGGAACGCAACGGAACCCCAGACCGGCGCATCGGCCGCACGCACCGGTGTCTGGTTCGTCGGCGCCCGCGGATCGGTGGCGACCACCGCCGTCGCCGGATGCGCGGCCGTCACCGCCGGACTGCACGCGCCGACCGGCATGGTCACCGAGACCCCACCGTTCGACGGCACCGGCCTGCCACCGCTGTCCTCACTCGTCTTCGGCGGCCACGACACCGCCCACTGCCCGCTGCCCAAGCGGGCCGAACACCTCACCGACGCGGGCGTCCTGCCGCACGGCCTCGCGCCCGCCGTACGCTCCGAACTCCGGGCCGCCGACGAGGAGATGCGGCCCGGCGGCCCGCTCCCGGACGACCCGCGCGGCGACGAGGAACTCATCGCGGACTTCGCCGCCGACCTCACCTCGTTCCGTGAGCGCAACGCACTGGCACGGGTGGTCGTCGTCAACGTCTCCTCCACCGAGCCGCTGCCGGCACCCGACGCCGAACGGCTGCCGCCCAGCTCCCTGTACGCGGCCGCCGCCGTGCGCGCCGGCTGCCCCTACGTCAACTTCACTCCGTCCACCGGGCTGCGCACCCCTTCCCTGACCGACGCCGCCGCGGCGGCCGGACTTCCCCACGCCGGCCGTGACGGCAAGACCGGCCAGACACTGCTGCGGGCCGTGCTCGCCCCGATGTTCGTCCAACGCGCCCTGCACGTACGGGCCTGGTCCGGCACCAATCTGTTGGGCGGTGGCGACGGGGCGGCGCTGGCCGACCCGGGGGCCGCCGCGGCGAAGAACGCCGGCAAGGAACGCGTCCTGACCGAGTCCCTCGGGCACACCCCGCAGGGCGAGGTGCACATCGACGACGTACCGGCGCTCGGCGACTGGAAGACCGCCTGGGACCACGTCGCCTTCGAGGGCTTCCTCGGTACGCGCATGGTCCTCCAGACCATCTGGCAGGGCTGCGACTCCGCCCTGGCCGCACCGCTGGTGCTGGACCTGGCTCGTCTGGTCGCCCGTGCCCACGAGGCGGGCCTGTCCGGTCCGCTGCCCGAACTGGGCTTCTACTTCAAGGATCCTGACGGGGGCCCGGCGGGCCTGCCGGAGCAGTTCACCGCGCTGCTGTCCTTCGCCGATCGCCTGCGGGAGGCGCGGTGATCCGCCTTCTGCAGGCCCGCCTCGCCCCGACTCGCCTCGCCCCGCCCCGCCTCGCCCGGTCCACCCCGCCACGTGCCCCACAGCCCGTCCCACCCCGGACCGGTCAGGTCCCCGCGGACGCCGGACCGGCGCGCGGACTGCGGACGCGACTGCGGGACTGGGCCGAACTGCTGCGCGTCTCGGCGCTGTTCACCGTGCCCGGTGACGCCCTCGCCGGTGCCGCTGCGGCGGGGCTGCGGCCCAACCGGGGCACGGCTTGTGCGGTGGGCGCCTCGCTCTGCCTCTACGAGGCGGGCATGGCGCTCAACGACTGGGCCGACCGTGACGAGGACGCCGTCGACCGCCCCCACCGGCCCGTCCCCTCCGGCCGCATCTCACCGAGGGCTGCGCTGGGCGCGGCCGGACTCCTGACCGCGGCGGGCCTGACACTGGCCGCCCGCGCCGGCCGCCCCGCACTCGCCGTGGCCTCGGCATTGACCGCCACGGTGTGGGCGTACGACCTGCGGCTGAAGCACACCCCCGCCGCCCCGGCGACCATGGCCGCGGCCCGCGCCCTGGACCTCCTGCTCGGTGCCACGGCCACCGTCTCGGCGGCCGGCGCGACGAGTTCGGGGCGAAGCGGCTCCCCGGCAACACCGGCGCCCGCTCACCACCCGCAGCGCAACGCAGCGGTGGCGGGCGGCGGGGAGCCCCAGCGCCAGAGGGGGAACCACGCAGAGCGACGGACCGCCGCACCGGCATCCGTATCCGCCTCCGCCCCGCGCGTCATGGCCCCCGCCCTCGCGTTGGCCGCCCACACCTACGCCGTCACCGCCGTCTCGCGGCACGAGACACAGGGCGGCTCCACCGCCACGCCTCTCGCCGCCCTCGGCGCGACCGCCGTGCTGGGGCTGCTGCTGGGACGGACCCGCGCGAGCCCAGGGCCCCTCCCGTTACTGACGGCCGCCTCGTACGCCCGTACCGCCGCCGTTCCCTTCCTGCATGCCGCCCTCAACCCGTCCCCACCCCTCACCCAACGCGCCGTCGGCGGCGGGATCCGCGCCCTGATCCCGCTCCAGGCCGCGCTCGCCGCCCGGTCCGGGGCGAACGGCACCGCCCTCGCCCTGCTGGGGCTCGTCCCCGCGGCCCGCACCCTCGCACGGAAGGTGAGCCCCACATGAGCGGTCAGCAGCGACTGCGCCTCGGCTACGGCACCAACGGTCTCACCGACCTCCGCCTGGACGACGCCCTCGGCCTGCTCGCGGAGCTGGGCTACGACGGTGTCGGCCTCACGCTCGACCACATGCACCTCGACCCGGTCGCCCCCGGCCTCGCCGCCCGCACCGCTCACGTCGCCCGTCGGCTGGATGCCCTGGGGCTCACCGCCACCATCGAGACGGGTGCCCGCTATGTGCTCGACCCGCGGCGCAAGCACGGCCCGTCGCTGCTGGACGCGGAGCCCGAGGGGCGCGAAGCCCGCACCCGGCTGCTCCGCACGGCGGTCGAGGTCGCCGCCGACCTCGGAGCGCACGCCGTGCACTGCTTCAGCGGCATCACGCCGGCTGGCACCGACCGCGACACCGCGTGGCAGCGCCTGCACGAGGCACTCACACCCGTGCTCGACGCCGCGGACGCCGCCGGCGTACCGCTGGCCATCGAACCCGAACCGGGCCACCTCCTGGCCACCCTCGCCGACTTCCACCACCTGCGCACCTCGCTCGGCAGCCCCGCTCCGCTCGGCCTGACCCTCGACATCGGCCACTGCCAGTGCCTGGAGCCGGAACCGCCCGCCGAGTGCGTCCGCGCGGCAGGGCCCTGGCTGCGGCATGTGCAGATCGAGGACATGCGCCGCGGGGTGCACGAGCACCTGCCGTTCGGCGACGGCGAGATCGACTTCCCGCCCGTCCTGGAGGCCCTCGCGGCCACCGGCTACCAGGGCCTGACCGTCGTCGAACTGCCCCGTCACTCCCACGCCGGGCCTGAACTGGCCCGTACCTCGATCGAGTTCCTCCGCACAATGGCAGCCACGCCGAAGGGGGCGACGGCAGCATGACGCACACCGCTCCCTGGACCCGCGACGACGTCACCGCCTCGCTGGCCGACGGCACCGCGCGTGCCTGGTTCGGCGCAGCGCTGGCGGCCGCCGCGGCCGCCGCACAGGCACCGCCCGCGGCTTCCTCCCCGTACCTCGCCCACAGCTGGGAGCTGCGCTTCGCCGCAGCCGGGCGGCACTGCGGCCACGACCACGCGGACGCCGTCCGTACGCTGCTGCTGGTCGAGGCCCGGGCAGGGGCCGAGACCCTGACCCGGCTCTACCAGCAGGGCAGTGCCGCCGAACGCCGGGCGGTGCTGCGGGCGCTGCCGGCCCTGGTCGACGGACCGCACGCCGTCCACCTGGTCGAGGACGCCCTGCGCAGCAACGACACCCGGCTCATCGCCGCCGCCGTCGGCCCCTACGCGGCCGCCCACCTCGATGCCCACGCCTGGCGTCACGCCGTCCTGAAGTGCCTGTTCACCGGCGTCCCCGTCGACGCGGTCGCGAACCTGGCCCGACGGGCGGCGGGCGACGGCGAACTCGCCCGCATGCTCACCGACCACGCGGCCGAGCGCACCGCCGCCGGCCGTGACGTCCCCGACGACCTCGTTCGCGTGCTGACCCTGACGGGCGAGGAGCCCAAGGAGGCGTGATGCGCATCTTCGACCCGCACATCCACATGACGTCCCGCACCACCGACGACTACGAGGCGATGCACGCCGCCGGTGTGCGCGCCGTGGTCGAACCGTCGTTCTGGCTGGGCCAGCCCCGGACCAGTCCTTCCAGTTTCTTCGACTACTTCGACGCCCTCCTCGGCTGGGAGCCCTTCCGCGCCGCCCAGTACGGCATCGCCCACCACTGCACCATCGCGCTCAACCCCAAGGAGGCCAACGACCCGCGCTGCACACCGGTCCTGGACGCCCTGCCCCGCTACCTCGTCAAGGACGGTGTCGTCGCCGTCGGCGAGATCGGCTACGACTCCATGACCCCCGCCGAGGACACCGCGCTGGCCGCACAGCTCCAACTCGCCGCCGACCACGGCCTGCCCGCCCTCGTCCACACGCCCCACCGCGACAAGCTCGCCGGCCTCCACCGCACCGTGGACGTCGTCCGCGAGTCGAACCTGCCCACCGACCGGGTGCTGCTCGACCACCTCAACGAGACCACCGTCAAGGCGGCCAAGGACAGCGGCTGCTGGCTCGGCTTCTCCGTCTACCCGGACACCAAGATGGACGAGGACCGCATGGTCGCCGTCCTGAAGGACTACGGCCCGGAGAAGATCCTCGTCAACTCCGCCGCGGACTGGGGGAGGAGCGACCCACTGAAGACGCGGAAGGTCGCCGACGCCATGCTCGCGGCCGGTTTCGGCGAGGACGACGTCGACCAGGTGCTGTGGCGCAACCCGGTCGCCTTCTACGGGCTCAGCGGCCGGCTCCGACTGGACGTCCCGCAGGCGCGGGACCTGCACGAGGGCAACTCCATCCTGCGCGGAGGCGAGTAGAGCGATGCGCTTCCGCCACCCCGACGGTTCCACCGTCCACCTCGCCTACTGCACCAACGTCCACCCGGCCGAGACCCTCGACGGCGTCCTCGCCCAACTGCGCGACCACTGCGAGCCGGTGCGCAGAAGCCTGGGACGGGACCGCCTCGGCATCGGTCTGTGGCTCGCCAAGGACGCCGCCCGCGCGCTGATCACCGACCCGGTGACCCTGCGGGGCCTGCGCGGCGAGCTGGACCGGCGCGGCCTGGAAGTGGTCACCCTGAACGGCTTCCCCTACGAGGGCTTCGGCGCCGAGGAGGTCAAGTACCGCGTCTACCGGCCCGACTGGACCGACCCCGAACGCCTGGAGCACACCACCGCCCTGGCCCGGCTGCTGGCGGCCCTGCTGCCGGACGACGTCAGAGATGGCACCATCTCCACGCTCCCGCTCGCCTGGCGCACCGACTTCGACGAGCGCGCCGCCGCCACCGCCACCGCGGCGCTGACCACGCTGTCGGAACGGCTCGACGCGCTCCAGGAGCTGACCGGCAGGTCGATCCGCATCGCCCTGGAACCGGAGCCCGGGTGCACGGTGGAGACCACCGCGGACGCGATCGGGCCCCTCAGCGCCCTGCCGGGCGACCGTATCGGCGTGTGCGTCGACACGTGCCACCTGGCCACGTCCTTCGAGGACCCGGCGACGGCGCTGACGGCCCTCGGGGCGGCCGGCGTCACCATCCCCAAGGCACAGCTGTCGGCGGCCCTGCACGCCCAGGAGCCCAGCCGCCCCGAGGTCCGCGCGGCCCTCGCCGCCTTCGCCGAACCGCGCTTCCTGCACCAGACCCGCACCCTGACCCCCGACGGACTGCGCGGCACCGACGACCTCGGTGAAGCACTCACCGGCGAGGTGCTGCCCGACGAGGCGCCCTGGCGTGCCCACTTCCACGTCCCGCTGCACACGCCACCCGCCCCACCGCTCACCTCGACCCTGCCCGTGCTCCAGGAGGCCCTGGCGCTGCTGGTGGGAGGCACGGAGCCGCGCACCCGTCATCTGGAGGTCGAGACCTACACGTGGCAGGCGCTCCCGTCCGAACTGCGGCCGCGCACCAGAACCCAGCTCGTCGACGGCATCGCCGCCGAACTGGCCCTCGCCGGCGACCTGCTGACCGACCTCGGCCTGAAGGAGCTGCCATGAGCACCCGCCCGACTCCGCTCCTGGTCCTCGACGTGGTCGGTCTCACCCCCCGTCTGCTGGAGCACATGCCCCGGCTCAAGGCGCTGGCGGCGTCCGGTTCGCAGGCACCCCTGTCGACCGTGCTCCCGGCCGTGACGTGCAGCGCCCAGTCCACCTTCCTCACCGGTGAACTCCCCGCCGAGCACGGCATCGTCGGCAACGGCTGGTACTTCCGCGAGCTGGGCGACGTCCTGCTGTGGCGTCAGCACAACGGCCTGGTCGCCGGCGACAAGCTGTGGGACGCCGCCCGCCGCGCCCACCCCGGCTACACCGTGGCCAACATCTGCTGGTGGTACGCCATGGGCGCCGACACCGACTTCACCGTCACCCCCCGTCCCGTCTACTACGCCGACGGCCGCAAGGAACCCGACTGCTACACCCGGCCCCCGGCCCTGCACGACGAACTCACCGAGAAACTCGGCACCTTCCCCCTCTTCCACTTCTGGGGACCCGGCGCCGACCTCGTCTCCAGCCAGTGGATCATCGACGCCACCCGCCACATCATGGCCACCCGCCACCCCGACCTGACGCTCTGCTACCTCCCCCACCTCGACTACGACCTGCAACGCTTCGGGCCCGACGACCCACGCTCCCTCCAAGCAGCAGCCGAACTCGACCGGGCACTGGCCCCGCTCCTGGACGACGCCCGCGCGGAGGGGCGTACCGTCGTCGCCCTGTCCGAGTACGGCATCACCCGCGTCAGCCGACCGGTCGACATCAACCGCGCCCTGCGCCGCGCCGGTCTCCTCGAGGTGCACACCCAGGACGGCATGGAGTACCTCGACCCGATGGCCTCCCGCGCCTTCGCGGTCGCCGACCACCAGATCGCCCACGTCTACGTCCGCCGCCCCGAGGACCTGGACGCCACCCGCGCCGCCCTCGACGGCCTGCCCGGCATCGACGAGATCCTCGACGACGAGGGCAAGAAGGCGGGCGGACTGGATCACCCGCGCTCCGGGGAACTGGTCGCGATCGCCGCGCCGGACGCCTGGTTCACGTACTACTACTGGCTCGACGACGACCGCGCGCCCGACTTCGCGCAGCTCGTCGAGATCCACCGCAAACCCGGCTACGACCCCGTCGAGCTGTTCATGGACCCCGAAGATCCTTACGTGCGGCTCAAGGCGGCGAAGGCGCTGGCCCGCAAGAAGCTCGGCCTGCGCTACCGCATGGCGGTCGTGCCCCTCGATCCCTCACCCATTCGCGGCAGCCACGGCCGCCGCCCCCCGAGCGACGACGAAGGTCCGCTCGTCCTGGTCTCCACCCCCCGCGCAGTGTCCGGCCGCGTCGCGGCCACCGAAGTGAAGTCCCTTCTCCTGCGGCTCGCCGGCCTCTCCTGAGGCGGCGGACGTCAGGCACCCGCAGCACCGTGACAACGAAAGAGAGAACACTGTGACCGCGTTCAACGACGAAGCCGTCACCGGCGACGCCCTGCGCCGCACGCTCGGCGTCAACCGCCGCCGTTTCCTCAGCACCTGCACGGCCGTCACCGCCGCGGCGATCGCCGCCCCGGTCTTCGGCGCCACACCCGCCCTGGCGCAGGACAGATCACAGGCCGCCGGCCACGACCGGGGCCGTTCCGCCCTGGTCCCGCCGCACAAGCGCGGCATCATCCTCTACACCGTCCGTGACGCGATCGGCCGCGACCCGCTGGCCTCCGACCTGCCCTCCGGTTTCCGCGAGGTGTTCCGGCAGCTGTCGCGCTTCGGCTACCGGCAGGTGGAGTTCGCCGGCTACGGCCAGCACGCCAACGCCCCCGGCGGCGCCGACCTGGGCACCGTCGCGGGGGCCAAGCAACTGCGCTCCTGGCTCGACGAGTACGGCCTGCGGGCGCAGGGCAGCCACGGCTACATCCCGCCGTCGTGGCCGCTGACCCCGTCCGACCTGGACACCTTCAAGCGTTTCCTGGAGATCGCCAACATCCTCGGCATGGAGCACATGGGTACCGGCGCCGACCCCACCAACACCGCTTACCGGGCCGACTGGGACGTGGCCGCGGAGAAGTGGAACACCCTGGGAGCCATAGCCCGCGGCGAGGGCATCAAGCTCTACACCCACAACCACGACGCGGCCTACGACTTCCTCCTCGACGGCGGCCCGCTCGACGCCCAGGGCCGGCCGACCCGCAGCTCCGGCATCCGCAAGCTGGAGTACTTCTTGAAGGTGACGGACCGCAAGAACGTCTATCTGGAGCTGGACGTCTTCTGGGCGCACGTGGCCCAGTACAAGTTCCACACCTACACCGCCCACGACGGCTCGCAGCGCAAGGACGTCTTCGACCCGGCGGCGCTCGTGGTCCGCAACACCAACCGCTTCCCGCTCTTCCACGCCAAGGACGGTGTGGTCAACCTGCAGAGCGGTATGGGCTACGACATGGTGCCGTTCGGCACCGGCGACATCGACTACCGGAGGTTCTTCACCCGGGTGGGCGCGAAGAACTACCACAACCCGATGGTCGAGCAGGACAACGCACCCAGCACGACCCTCCCCGGCCAGTCCCTGGAGTTCGCCAAGGTCGGCTACGACAACCTCGCGGCGCTGCGCGCCTGCAACTGACCGGCCGTCACCCGTGGTGCCCCGCCCGGCGGTGCGCAGCCGCCGGGCGGGTCCCCGGCGCGCCCGAATGAGCCGGAGATACCAAGAAAGACCGGGACAAACTTTCTTCTAATCGATCGAAACTTTGTCCTTGACGAGTTGAAAGTGGGCGCCCTAGCGTCCAACTCACGCATTCCGCCTGGCTTTTCACGTGCCGGGCAGACCAAAGGAGTTCTGAGTGCGCAACAGACGGATCGTCACCCTCGTGGGGGCGGCTGCGATGGCCGGAGCCGTCGGGCTCCTGCCGCTCACCCCGGCCCAGGCCGCCAAATCGGACCCCGCACCGCCGGCTTCGTCGGACTTCCAGAAGGTCACCCTCAACGACCGCCCGGGCGAGCCCATGGCCCTGGCGGTCCTGCCCGACCGTCGCGTGCTGCACACCGCGCGCACCGGAGAGGTGCGCATCCACGACCCCAAGAGCGGCGTGAACTTCCTCGCCGCCGACATGAAGAAGAGCCCCGCCGGGCTGTACCAGCACGACGAGGAGGGCGTGCAGGGCATCGCCGTCGACCCCGGGTTCGCGAAGAACCACTGGGTCTACCTCTACTACTCGCCCCGTCTCGACACCCCCATGGACGACCCGGCCACCCCGGGCGTCAACGAGGGGGACGCACCGCAGTTCGGCACGGACGCGGACTTCGCCAAGTACAAGGGATACACACGGCTTTCCCGGTTCAAGCTCGTGGGCAACAAGCTCGACTTCGCCACCGAGCAGAAGGTCATCGACGTGCCCGCCGACCGCGGCATCTGCTGCCACGTCGGCGGCAAGATCGACTTCGACCACAAGGGCAACCTGTTCCTGTCGACCGGCGACGACTCCAACCCGTTCTCCTCGGACGGCTACGCACCGCTCGACGACCGCGCCGACCGCAACCCGGCCTACGACGCGCGGCGCACCGCGGGCAACACCAACGACCTGCGCGGCAAGGTCCTGCGCATCAAGGTCAAGCACAACGGCGGCTACGCGATACCCGACGGCAACCTGTTCGCGCCGGGCACCGCGAAGACCCGCCCCGAGATCTACGCCATGGGTCTGCGCAACCCGTTCCGCTTCGGCGTGGACGAGCGGACCGGCGAGCTCTACGTCGGCGACTACTCGCCCGACGCCAACACCGCCAACCCGGGCCGCGGCCCCGCCGGCCACGGACGCTGGATGGTCATCGACCGCCCTGCCAACTACGGCTGGCCGTTCTGCGTGACCCAGGACATGCCCTACCAGGACTACGACTTCGCCACCCAGACCTCCAGCGGCGCCTTCGACTGCGCCAAGCCGGTCAACGACTCCCGCCACAACACCGGCCGCACCGAGCTGCCCCCGGTCGAGGACGCGGAGATCGTCTACGGCTACGGCGCCTCCGCGGAGTTCCCCGAACTCGGCACCGGTGGCATCGGCCCGATGGGCGGCCCGGCGTACCGCTACGACAAGCACAACAAGGCCGCCAACCGCTGGCCCCAGTACTTCGACGGCAAGCCGCTCTTCTACGAGTGGACCCGTGACCAGATGAAGGCCATCACCCTCGGCAGGAACAACGAGGTGCGCAAGATCGAGGACGCCATCCCCTCGATCAAGACGGACGGCCCGATCGACGCCGAGTTCGGCCCGGACGGCGCGCTCTACGTCCTCGAGTACGGCACCGGGTACTTCGCCGAGCTGCCCGAGGCCCAGCTCTCCCGCATCGACTTCACCCGCGGCAGCCGCACCCCGGAGCCCAAGGTCGCCGCGGACGTGGTCAACGGCACCAGCCCGCTGACGGTGCAGTTCTCCAGCGCCGGCACGAAGGACGCCGACGGCGACGCCCTGCGCTACGCCTGGGACTTCGACGCCGACGGCACCGTGGACTCCAGGGAGGCCAACCCGAAGCACACCTTCGACAAGAACGGTGTCTACGACGCCACGCTGAAGGTCACCGACAGCACCGGGCGCTCGGCCTCCGCGTCCGTGCCCGTCGTGGTCGGCAACAAGGCGCCGGTCGTCTCCCTCACCACCGACCCGGCCCCGCACGGCGGCACCGCGTTCCACTGGGGCGACACGGTCACCTGGCAGGTCACCGTCACCGACGACCAGCCGGTGGACTGCTCGAAGGTCACCGTCTCGTTCATCCTCGGCCACGACTCGCACGGCCACCCGCTGTCGTCGAGCAACGGCTGCTCCGGATCGTTCAAGACCTTCGTGGACGGCGGTCACAGCGGTTCGGACAACCTGAAGGCGGTCTTCAACGCCACCTACACCGACACGCCTCCGGCGGGACTGCCGTCCCTCTCGGGCAGTGCCGAGGTCGCGCTGACGCCGGCTGACTGATCAGGCACGACCACGGATGCGGGGCGCCGACCCGGGGGAGGGGCGGCGCCCCGCTGGCCGTGCCCGAGCGCGCGGACGGCGCCAAGCGCGCCCCGCTCAGTCCGCTCCGAGGGGAATCCGCAGCCGCACCCGGAAGCCGCCCTCCGTGGTGGGGCCCGCCTCCAGAGTGCCGTGCAGGATGTCGGCCCGTTCCCGCAGGCCGACCAGACCGTGCTGCGAACCGGGCAGGGACAGGGACGGACGGGTGGGCGGGGTGTTGGTGACGGTCACTCCGACGTGGTCGCCGTCCTGCCACAGCTCCACGTCCGCCGTGGCGCCGGGGGCGTGTTTGCGGACGTTGGTCAAGGCCTCCTGGACCGTGCGGTAGAGGGCCCGTTGGGCGGGAGTGCTCACATGGGGCGGCAGTCCACCCGTGAGCTTCGCGTGCGTGCCGCTGGAGTCCACGAGCTTGTGGAGGTCGGCCAGGGTGGGCTGCGGAGTCAGCTCGGTGGCGTTGCTGCCGGACGCCCGCAACAGCGTGACCATGGTGCGCAGTTCGTCGAGGGTGGTGACGCTCAGCGAACGGCCTACGTCGGCCACTTCGTCGCCCAGTCCGTGCTGTCCACGCCCGGCGGGTCCGACACCCAGCAGTCCTGGACGCCGCTGCTCATGTACGTCCTCGGCGCGATCGTGTTCGCCGCGATCTGGTCCCGGTTCTTCCGCCGAGGCCCCCTCGAGTACCTTCTCCACACCGCCACCAAGCCGGCGAAGTACGTCCGCTGAGACCCGGTCCGGGTGGGACGCCTCCGCCGAGCGCGTGCGTGCGGGCTCAGCCCCACCCTGCCGGACCACTCAGGCCATGAGCAGGCGGAGGCCGAGATCTGCCGCGTCGAGGTCGGCGAGGTCGCTGTTGCGGTCGGCCCACCGGCCGGACGCGAGGTCGTCGCCGAGGCGTCGTACCGCGCGCTGCTCGGCCTCCGGCCCGACCCTCGTCCACACCGACATCGCCCGGCGCACGTACTCCTCCAGATACGCCCCCGGCCGACGCCAGTAGGCCTCGAACAGGCCGTCGGCGCAGTCCCACGGAACGGGAACCGGTTCAGCGCGGGCGCCGATCGCGTCGGCCATCCCCGCGAGCGAGGGAAACCCCGACAGGACGGCGGGGAACTCGGGCAGGTAGTCGCGGGTGAGCCAGAACCGGTCCTGCCACGCAGGCTCGTCGGTGTCGAAGGTGAGCACCACGACCCGGCGGGCCACGCGCCGCATCTCACGCAACCCCGCTATCGGGTCCCCCCAGTGGTGGACGGTGGAGACGGCCATCGCAACGTCGAAGGAGTGGTCCTCGAAGGGCAGGCTCTCCGCGGCGGCGGCCACGCAGGGTGCCGAGTCGGCAGGCCGCTGCCCCCGCATGACCGCCGAGGGCTCCACCGCGGTCACATCGCGATCAGCGGGCTCGTAGGAGCCGGTGCCGGCCCCGACGTTCAGTACCGTCCGCGCGTCCCCGAGCGCTTCCCAGATCTGCGCGGCGATCCGCGGATCGGTACGACGGGTAGCGGGGTAGGCGCCGCCGATCGCGTCGTACAGGCGTGCGCCGAGCGTCTCCAGCGGCTGATCCGGTGTCACCTCCGACCCCCTCGCCCGTGCCTCTAGTTCCCTGTCGACGGCCGCCACCATGGCATCGACGCGATCACGCCGCTCCAGCAGCAGTCCGCGCAGCCGGCGCAGGTGCGCGACTGCGTCGGGGGACGGGGCGTCGACCAGTTCCGCGACCTCCCGCAGCGAAAAACCCAACCGCCGATAGGCCAGCACCTCGCGCAGCCGCTCGACGTCACCCGCCGAGTAGACCCGGTAGCCGGCCATGGTCCGAGCCGACGGCCGGACGAGCCCGATCTCGTCGTAGTGGTGCAGCGTGCGGACGCTCACGTCGGCGAGCTCGGCCACGCGTCCCACGGTCCAGTGATCATCCACGGCACCGACTATGCAGCCTGACGCCGCGTGAGGGTCAAGAGCCCCTCACTCACTCCTGCCGCGCGATGTCCCGGTCCTCAGCCAGCCGGCCGGCCGGACACCGGCAGCAGAAGGCGGGCCACCTGGTCGCCGGCGGCGGCCAGATCGGGGAAGCGGGACTTGTCGAGGCCGGCGTTGAAGGTGATGTCGAACAGGGCGGGCTTCTTGGCGGCGAAACGGACGTAGGCGGAGGCGAAGGCCGCCAGTTGCTCCACCGGATCCTCGTGGGCGGCCAGGACTACGGCGAAACGGTTCCGCCGCGGTCGACCTGCCCGCCCAGGAGGTCTGGCGATGGTCGAGGCGGGCGTGCCTACCGTCGTCCTGAGTGACAAGGCGGGCCTGCGCGTGGAGTTCGTCGAGCGGTCCGGTTCGAGTCCGGTCTCGCCCGCCGACCCGCAGGGCAACCTCCTCGAACTGATCGAGACGTCGCGGCACTGACCACGTTTTGTCACCGGAGGTGCAAAGAGGTTCTGAAGGCCGTCGGTGGCTTTGCCGCACCTGATCGCTTCACCGTCACGAGGAAGGTGAGGCGAAGACGGGGGTGTCGGCGTCGAGGGCCGTCGCGCGGAGGGCCGCTGCCACGCGGACGCTCGCGGCGGCCAGCGGGTGGGGGAGATGGGCCAGGAGCAGCCGCCGCTGTTCCTGTGGGCCACCGCGGACCGGAAGGACACGGACGCCCGGAGGCGCGACGGAGGCGAGCACGGCGGGCACGGTCGTCAGTCCGCACCCCGCGGCGACCAGGTGCAGCTTGGCGAGCCAGTCCCGGGCGGTGTGGGCGATCTCCGGCCGCTCGTCCAGACCCGGCCACACGCCCATCAGCTTGTCCTCACCCGAGGAGGAGCCGGCGATCCATCGCTGCCCGCGCAGGTCGGACACATCGACGTAGTCGCCGCGGGCCAGGGCGTGGGTCGCGGGGACCGCCAGGCAGAGGGCGCGTTCGGTGAGGGTCTGGAGCGCCAGCGGGGGCGACTCGGAGTCCGGCGGCCGGAACGGCGGTGCCGAGGCGAGCAGCGCCAGGTCGAGACTGCCGGCCCGCAGGGCGCGCACCAGCGCCGGGGTGCTGCCCTCGCGGCCGACGACCTGGAGATCCGGATCCGTGCGGCGCAGTGCCGCCAAGGCGCGGGGCACCAGAACGGCCCCGGCGCTGGGGAACCAGCCGAGCCTGACCGTGCCCGCCTGCCCGGGCAGGCCCGACAGTTCGCGCGCGGTCGCGTCGATCTCGTCGAGGACGGTCGCCGCACGGCGCATGACAACCCGGCCGGCCGCGGTGAGCCGTACACCCTCGCGCCGCCGCTCCAGCAGTTCGGCGCCCGCGGCCCGTTCGATCGAGGCGATCTGCCGGGAGACCGCCGACTGGGTGTAACCCAGCGACGCGGCGGCCGCGGTGAAGGTTCCCTGCTCGGCGACGGCGCGGAAGACGCGTAGCGCGGTGAGCGACACATCCGTGAAGTCCATGACGAATACGCATACTACCCGTGCCGAACTTTCGTTGGACTCATGGATGTGACCGTCCCTAGCGTGGCGTGCATGACCACTTCACGCATCGCCCTCGTCACGGGCGCCAACCAAGGACTCGGCCGCGCCCTCGTCGAAGGGCTGGCGGCCCGTATGCACCCGGCGGACCTGGTCCTGCTCACCGACCGCGACCAGCGACGTGTGACCGACGCGGCGTCCGAGGCGGGCCGGCTGCCCGGCACGCGCGCCCGCGTCGAGGGCCGGGTCCTGGACGTCACGGACACGGACGCGATCGCCTCCCTCGCCGAGGACCTCCGGGCCCGGTACGGAGGGGTCGACGTCGTCATCTCCAACGCCGTCGCCCGCGTCCTGCCCGACGAATCGCAGGCCGAGCGGGCGGACGAGTTCATCGACGTCTCCAACACCGCCACCCACGCCGTCCTGCGCGACTTCGGCCCCCTCCTTCGTCCGGGCGGCAGGTTGCTCGTGGTGGCCAGCAGTCTGGGCACCCTCGGCCATCTCGACCCGCGGCTGCGCCACCTGTTCGACGGGGCGAGCCTCGAGCAGGTCGAGTACGCCGTCGAGTCCTGGCGCAGCGCCATCCACAACAGGACGGCGCAGGAGGGGGGTTGGCCGGTCTGGCTGAACGTGCCGTCGAAGGTCGCCCAGGTCGCCGCCGTCCGCGCCCTCGCCGCCGAGCGCCGCGCACACGACCTGGCCACCGGCACGCTGATCGCGTCCGTGTGCCCCGGCATGATCGACACCGCCACCTCGCGCCCCTGGTTCAGCGACTACAGCCAGGCGCAGTCACCCGCCCAGGCGGCCTCCGCCGTGCTCGACCTGGTCTTCGCCGAAGGTGCCGATCCCGCCCTGTACGGCGAGTTGATCCGCTTCGGCAAGGCCCTGGACTGGCACGACGGCACCCCTCCGGTGGAGCAGGACCGCATCCTCACGCCCTGAAGCCGCCGAGCCGTCACGCCGCGCCTCAGCACACAGCAAGGAGTTCCTCATGAGTGCCATCACCACCCCGTTCGGTTTCTCCAGCACCGCCGACGACGTCGTGTCGGGGATCGATCTCACCGGCCGACGCGCGGTGGTCACCGGTGCCTCCTCCGGAATCGGGGCGGAGACGGCCCGCGCCCTGGCGGCCACGGGTGCTGCCGTCACGCTCGCCGTCCGGGACGTGGCGGCGGGCGAACGCGTCGCCAAGGACATCACCGTCTCCACCGGAAACCAGGACGTCCGGGCCGTGCACCTCGACCTGACCGATCCCACGTCCGTCACCGCCTTCACCGCCGCCTGGCAGGGCCCGCTGCACGTCCTGGTGCACAACGCGGGCGTCATGGCCTGCCCCGAGCAGTACACGGAACAGGGCTGGGAGTGGCAGTTCGCCACCAACCACCTGGGCCATTTCGCGCTCGCCACCGGCCTGCACGGCGCGCTGGCCGCCGACGGCAACGCCCGTGTCGTCGTGGTGAGTTCCACCGGCCACCAGCGGTCACCCGTCGTGTGGGACGACGTCAACTTCGGCTTCCGCCCCTATGACCCGTGGCTGGCCTACGGCCAGTCCAAGACCGCCAATGTCCTGTTCGCGGTGGAGGCGACCCGCCGCTGGGCCGACGACAACATCACCGCCAACGCCCTGATGCCGGGCGCCATCCACACCAACCTGCAACGGCACACCGGCGGCCGGGGCAGCGGCCGCGTCCCCGCCGAGCTGATCAAGACCGTCGGACAGGGGGCCGCCACATCAGCTCTCCTGGCCACATCGCCGCTGCTCGAAGGCGTCGGCGGCCGCTACTTCGTCGACTGCAACGAGACCGGGATCGTCGACCGCCGCTCCGGCACCCTGCACGGCGTCGCCCGCTACGCCGTCGACCCGGACAACGCCCGACGCCTGTGGGCCTTGTCGGAGGAACTCCTCGACCAGGCCGCGTAAGTCCCGCTCCCGTCAACGCGCCCCCGGGGAGGCGTCACGCGGCAACGTCAGCGTCGTGTCCAGTGCCGCCTCCAGGTGGGTGATGCGGCCGGTGGACATCAGGATGGTCACACCGCCCTGCACCGCGGCGACGAGCGCGGCCGCGACCCGGTCGGCGTCCAGCCGCCGGTCGGCCTCACCGCTGTCCTGCAGGCGCCGGACACCGGCGCGCATGGCCGACTGCCACTGACTGAGCAACTGGCTCGTGAGCGCCTACGCGGCCGGAGTGGTGCGGCCCAGCTTGGTGATCGGCACACCGAGCGGGCAGTTGACGCCCTGCCGCATCTGGCTCTTGCTGGTCGCGGTGCGGGCGCGGATGTCGTCGAGGGTCGTCCCGGCGGCGCCCCGTTCGCGGATCTCCGCGGCGGCGCCTTCCACGATGCGACGCCGGGTCGCGGCGCCCTTTCCGGTCAGGCGCGACGCGGTCCTTCCGCCTGCGGCCACGGAGACCCGGCCCGGGCGAGATCCGCGTGGACATCACCGTGGCCGGGGTGAACTTCATGGACACCGGGTCCCGCCGACTGGGCGCGGCCACCGGCGCCTTGCCCTTCGTCCCCGGTGTGGAGGGCGCCGACCGGGTGAGTGCGCTGGGCGAGGGCGTGACCGACCTCGCCGTCGGAGACCGGGTCGCCTGGGTGTACGCGGTGTCACTGATCTGGTCAGCGATCTTGTCGGGGTGGCCCTCGGTGACGGACTCAGGAGGCCGAGATCTCCCGGCGCGTCGGAGCCGACCACACCGTGATCTCGACCGGGGAGGCCTTCGTCGATCCCGTGCTGGACCTCACCGACGGCGCGGGCGTGGACGTCGTCTTCGACGGCGGAGGCGAGGCCACGTTCCGAGCCTCGACGAAGGTCCTGCGCACGGAGCTCTTCGACCTGGTCCGGAAGGGTGTCCTGCATCCCGCGATCGGCCGACGCCACCCCCTCAAGGACGCTGCCCGGGCCCCACCGGCAAGGGGCGTTTGCGGGCCCCGCGTGCCCGAAGTGCCCCGAAGCGAAGTGCCCCAAGGCCTGCACACATAGCCGTGCTGCGCACAGAAGGCAAATGTCGCTCACTCGAAGGTGTGACGATGCGGAGCTGAAGGACCGATTCTCCGAACGGCGTAGTGTCATATGCCTGTTGCTTCGAGCAGGGGGCAACAGGAAATGCACTAGGCGGGTCAGAGGAGAGGACGGCATCACCGGATGGCGGACACCGACTGGAGTGAACAGGGGCTGTGCCGGACTGCGGACCCCGACGATCTGTTCGTCGAGGGCGCTGCGCAGAACCGTGCCAAAGCACTGTGCAGCGGCTGCACCGTACGGACCGAGTGTCTCGCTTACGCCCTGGACCAGCGCATTGAGTTCGGCATATGGGGAGGAATGACCGAACGCGAACGCCGGGCCCTGCTGAGGCGTCGCCCAACGGTCACTTCCTGGCGCAGCCTGCTTGCGACGGCTCGTGCGGCCCACGAGCGCACTACGATCGCGACCACCGGGAGACCGTCTCATCTGGCAGGTTGAGCGGAGCGGCTGTGGCAGTCGATCATTCGCCCATGAGACTGAGACCAGAGGTGCGGACGTTCGTTGCCCACGGCCCGCTCCCCGACCGTGACGCCGACGAAGAAAAGATCGACCGTCGAGTCCGTCAACTCGACGCGATCGCACGGCCGGTCACGTCCGACGAGGCCAGGGCTCTGGCAACCTGCTTCGGTCCCGACGACTGCTACGGCGTCGCCTGGACGCTTCTGCACCTCGTCGAAACGGCCCCCGGCCCCGTACCCGCAATCGCCCCACCCGCTCCCGACGCCGACGAATGGCACGTCACGCTGTGGGCGCGGTGGGGAAGTGCAGAGGCCCCGTGATCACGGTGGACGCAGTCCTGATCGACGCTCCTCGTTCAGGGAGTGGACCGCAGTGGCGGCGCCTGCCACGTCATGCCGGGCGGCTGGAGCAGGGGCGACGGCTCGGGTCCGGGGTCCTCGGTGATGACGACCCCCGCGGCCGCGTGGTCGAAACCGGCGGGCCAACGGGTGTGCTCACTGACGAGGGCACCGGTCAGGCGCGCTTCGACAAGGTCGGCGGTGCTCAGGTCGGTGCCGCGCAAGTCGGCCATGCGGAGGTCGGCGCGGTGGAAGACGGCACCGTGGGCCACGGCCTTGCGCAGGTTCGCCTCGCGGAGATCGGTGCTGGTGAAGTCGGCGTCACGCAGGTCGGTCTCGACCAGCTTCGCGGCCCGCACATCGGCCAGGACGCAGCGCGTCCGGCGGAGAATCGCCGTCGTGAGGTCGGCGTGCCGCAGGTTGACCGAGGCCAGGGACGCCTGGGTCAGGTTGGCGTGATACAGGCCGGCCGCCTCCATGCAGGCACGGTCGAGGTTGACCTCGGGGAACCACAGCCCGTCGCAGTCGGCCCGGCGCAAGTCGGTGCCGCTGAGGTTGACCCAGGACTGCTCCCGCTGCCGGCACAGCACGCCGAGCGCGGTCAGCGCCACCTGAGCGTCGGCGGCGCGGGTCTCCAGGGGTGCGATGTCGTTGATGGACACGTCTGCCGCCGGTGATTCCGGACCGGCCGGCGGCCACGGGAGGTGTGTCCGCAGATACGCGGCCTGGATGGAGATGATGGCCTCCCGGTCGCGGGTGGACTGCTCCGCGATCCGCCACAGCGCGTGCAAACCGCCGATGCGCACATCC
Organism: Streptomyces sp. SAI-135; assembly: GCF_029893805.1. Taxonomy (NCBI): domain Bacteria; kingdom Bacillati; phylum Actinomycetota; class Actinomycetes; order Kitasatosporales; family Streptomycetaceae; genus Streptomyces; species Streptomyces sp. SAI-135. The sequence continues at coordinate 674,474 of NZ_JARXYP010000002.1, read as the reverse complement.
AGCTTGTCGCTGCCGAGTTGGTCGACGGCCCGGCTGAACCGATCGGTGACGTAGCCCTCTTGGGTGGCGCGCAATCCTTCCTGACTGACCCGCAGTTGCCGCCATGTGGCGTAGGCGCCGAACAGCAGGACCAGGCCGCCGACCACCTGAAACAGCGTCGTACGGACATCGTTGACCGCCTTCAGCCGATCCTGCGCGGCCACGCGCGCCCCGGCGAGATCGTGGTCGACCACTATCCCCGGCAGCACGACGAACACTGTGCCCAGAACGAACAGCCCTGTCCCGGCCAGCAGCGCTGCGGCTGCACGACGCCTGACCTGCCCGTCGTGCCACGCCCGCCGTCTGCGGTCCGGCTCCCCCATCCCCATGGGCAAGAGAGCGTAGGCGTCGCCCAGAAGACGATCAAGACCATTGCGCCCCCACGGAATTGAACATGTTCAATATTTCTGCCAAGGTGTCCGCAAGGCCCGCTCTGTGGGTGGGGTGATGCGGGCGGAGGGGGAGATCCTCGTGGCGAGTGGAGACAGACTGCGCGTGTGGGGGGCGCACCTGGCGGGATTGCTGATGGTCCTGGCTGCCCTGACGGCATGCGCCAACCCCTATCAGTACTACGACGGCACAGGGATCCACGACACCACGGCCGCCGAAGTCGCCGGAGACTGGCAGAACGTAGAGGGGACTCGTGTGGTCCTCCGCGAAGACAGAACGGCTCTTCTCGAAAGGCTCGACGGTCAGGACTTCGACTTCGAGGACGGCTGGCGCCTCTCCGGTACGGGAACCTGGCAACTGACCGACGACGAGGGCGGACAGGTCGTCAGAGTCGCCCTGACAGCACGGACCCGAGCAGAGACCCGTTCCTCCACCCCGGCAGCCGCGAACACCTCGGCTCCCGAGCCCCCATCGACGTACACATGGTCCTTCTACGTGGACCGTGACCAGCACGACGAGTTGAAGCTGTTCTTCTTCTACGGCGATACCGACATCGGGAACACCTACGTGATGACGCGCGCGACAGGGACATAGCAGTGTGTTGATCGCCGTGACCGGCGCGTCAACTCCTGGCGGACTGCGAGCTTGCAGTGACGCGTGGCGACATCGTCGCCCGTCGGGCGACCCGGGTCCAGGAGGCGAGGTGGCAGGATGACGTGGTGTCCGACTCTCTCCGTCAACCGTGGCTGCGCGGCATCGCCTTCAACACGGCCGCGCCCGCCGACGCGCTGATACGTCTCCTGGACGAAGCGGCCGGTGAGGCCGGTTTGCTGATGTGCGAGGGTCGCGACCTGCCCGATCCCGTCGTCGACGCCGCCCTGCGCCACTCGGACGAGCGGATCCGCAGCGCCCTCGCCCGCAACCTGCATGTCGACCCCACACGACTCGCTCCCTTGGCGTCGGACCCCTCAGGACTCGTCCGCGCGCGTCTCGCCGCCGGCCCCCGACGCCAGCCCCGGTGGGTCCGGCCGCTGCCGGAGGACATACTCGTCACCTTCCTCACCGCTCAGGAAGGAGGCGAGGACGGCAGGGTCACCGCGAAAGAGATCGCTGGTGAGCTCTGGTCCTCCCGGCAGGTCCCTCCGTCCTTCCCGCGGGACATGGCCGGTCACGACCATCCCGCACTTCGTCTGTACGCCGCCCTTCAGTGGCAGTCACTCACCGCCGAACAGCGCAAAGCCCTGCTGGACGACCCCGACCCGGCGGTCCGGAACGCGGCGCGTCAGAGCAACTGGGTGCTGGACCCGGAGGCGGTGGAGGCCAGGCTGCAGTCCATCGGATCACGCGAATCACGCGAGACGTGGTACATCCTCGGAACCTGTGCCTTGTCACCCGCGGTCGTCGAGCAGTGCTTCGCGGACGACGAGGTGCACCCGCTGGCCAGGAACCGTCATACCCCGGCCTACGCCCTTGCCCGGCTCGCCCGCCACCCGGATGGGGAGATCCGCAGGCTGGTCGCCACCCGACCGGACCTGGGAACGGAGGTGGCGGCGGAGCTGAGGCTGGATCCGGACGAGGATGTGCGAATGCGTGCCCACATCCAGCCCTCCATCCGTAGCTGGGCCGAATTCGAGGCCGTCCACAGGGTCGTCGGGCACGGTCCCGACTGCACCTGCCCGATCACGGTGCCGGGAACCGAGCCGTCGCCCGACTGGTACGCCACCTGCGCGGTGTCCGAGGAACCGGTGCTCCGCAGGGTTGCGGCGAGCTGGCCCGGTCTGTCCGAAGAGCTCGTCGGGACACTCGCGCGGGACGATGACGAGGAGGTACGGATCCGGCTTGCCTGCCACCATCCACTGGCTCCGCCGCAACTGCTCCTGGACGTCTTCGTGACCCGTCCGGCCCACCGTCCCCACCTGCTGACCCTGCGCGCGTTCCCCCGCACCGGCCGGACCCACCTCGTAGGCCACCCGGACCCCGAGGTACGCGCCCTGGCCGCGGCAGACCCCGCTTTGCCCGAACCCCCGCTGAAAGACCCTGACGACGCGGTACGCCGGGCAGCCGCCACCAACCCGGCCCTCACACCGGAGACCCTGGAAACCCTCCTCACCGACCTCCGCACCGCAGAGGGCGCCGCGGCCAACCCATCCCTCCCCGTCCCCCGTATGCACGCACTCCTCGACCACTGCCTGCCCGGCTCCGCCACCCCGCCGACGGCGGTCGGCCCCTGAAGGCCGACAGCCACACAGCGATCGCCGGCATGGCAGCGCCGTTGGCCGTCGCCTGACGCTGAGACTTCGGGCAAGTGTTTCCAAAAGGCGGTTCCGGCACAGATGTTGGGGAGCGGTCACGGAGCGTCATCCGGCACATCACTTCGCGGCTGTGATCACACTTGCGTCATTGATCTCGAACTCCCGGGCAAGGTCCAGCGTGAAGACGGGCGGTCCCACGAAGGCATGGGTCCCGTACTGGAAGAGAGGGCCATCAGCGTCGGGCGTGTCCGCGGTGACGAAGCGTTGGGAGCCGAAGCGTACGAACCTGCGCCACACCTCGTCCGAGTCCAGCTCGGCGAGGGGCTGCCGCCCACGGCTCAACTCATGATGCAGTCGCTCCTCGGCCCGGTCCATGGGCATCGGCACGGCTTCCCCCATCCCGTTAGCCGCTGTCAGGCCAGGAGGATCTCGACAGTGATGGCAGCTGCCAGCACGACATAAACGGCGCACGCGGAATAATTCAGCGCGGTCGTCGCCTTTGTTGAGCCGGTGAGCCGTGCATGAAAGAATCCCGCCAGCACTCCAATGGAACCGTAAAGCAGGACCTCCATCAGAACGTTGATTGCGCCGAGAACGGTCATCTGCAGTTCGGGATTCTCTGCCTTCCCTATGAACTGTGGAAGCACCGCAAGGTAGAAGAGAATTATTTTCGGGTTCGTCAGGCTGACCAATGCTCCTCGCGTATACCACCTGCCTGCCGTGATGCCGTCGCGTCCGTTGACCGCGCGACGCACATTTCGCATTGTCACGTATGCCAGCCACAGCAAGTACGCGGCACCCAGAATTCTCACCGCATCAAGCACCGATGGTTGTGATCGGGCTATCTCCCCCATCCCGGCAACGACGGCGGCGGCATAGACGCTCATACCTGTTGCTATGCCGAGGATGGCTTTCAGAGCGGACAGGCGACCACCTTCAAGGCCCACTGCGAGCATGTAGGCCATATCTGGTCCGGGTGGGGCGAGAAAGAGCAGGATCACCGCAACGTAGCTCGGCAATACCGCTAAATCCACCATGCTCGACTACCTCCCGCTTCGACTGGCGTGCCGGGAACGAACCCTCGACGCCAGTAGTGATCGATCCGCACCTCGTCGCTCCAGCCGATGGCCGAACCATCGCTGTCGACCTCGAAGATTCCGTGGGATCGCCTCGTCGATGAAGAACCATCTAAGGCGGTTCTAACATGCTTGCCCTGCGAGCGGCAACCGGCTAAGGTGGTTCCGTGGCTACCGTTCACTTCCCCGATTTTCGCCTGGGAAAAGTGCTGGCGACCAGCTTTACGGGCACCCTCTCGGAGCGTTACGGTGCACCATTGGAGCGGATCCCCGTACCCTCCCGGCTCACGGACTGGTTGGCGGTCAATGGGCTCGCGGTCGACTCCTGCACCAGGTCCCAGCTCGATCGGGCTCGAGAGCTGAGGGAGTCAATTCATGCAGCGGCCACGGCCGTTGCAAACCAGAACCCGTTCCCCTCTTCGGCTGTCCATGTCATCAATGAATGCAGTACCCGCGGTCTGGCCTCGGTGATCTTGACGCCCGAGAGAGGCCGGGAATGGCGGCTGGGCTCCTCTTCCGTGGAAGATGCCCTCAGCGTGATCGCCGCCGATGCAATCAGCCTCCTCTCGGGAGAACGAGAGGGAAAGATCTCCTTGTGCGCATCGCCCACATGTCGAGCCGCATTTTTGGACACCAGTAGAGGCGGCACGCGGAAATGGTGCGACATGAATACGTGTGGAAATCGCGAGAAGAAGGCGCGCTTCCTCGCCAACAAGCGCAATAGCTCAAGCGTTGCCGACTGACCACTTCCATATCGAATGGCGCGGCCGATGAGACGTCGTGCTCTCCTCCCGAACTCGGGCCTGCCGAGACATGTCGGCAGGCGGTGACGGATCATCACCCACATGTCTCACACAACTCGGCGAAGACTCCTCGCCGCCCTGGCAGGCTCTGCCGCCGCCCCGCTCACCGGTCTGACCGCCGTCCCGGCGCGCGCCGCCGCGCTCGCGGACGTGCCGGCCTTCCCCGGACCGGGCGGACTTTCCTCCGCCCGTTCATGGGTGTCCATGGCGCCGCTCGGCGCCGCACACTTCACCCCGGTGGGCCTGGCCACCCCCCTCACCGCCACCGTGCTGCCCGGCACCCCGGCCCGCACCGAGGTGACGTCCGGGGGCAAGCGCGTCGCGGTGCTGACCCACGGCGCGCGAACCGTCGTACTGCCCGGCCCGCATCGGACGTTCGCGGAGAACAAGCGGCCCTTCGTGGACGACTTCCAGCGCACACTGCCGGACCTCGCGCTGGACGAGGGGGACAGGGCGTACTGGGGTGCCTCGCCCGGCGGCGGCACGTGGGTCACGTCCGAGACCTTCAGGACCGACTTCTCGGTGGTGCCGGGCACCGGAATCGTCGACCTCACGACCGCCGGGTACAGCCGGCACGCGAGCCTGCGCGACGACGAGATCACCGATGTCGACGTACGCTGCACGGCCGCTTTCGACAAGGTGCCGACGGGGCAGGCCTGTTCGTTCGCGCTGACCTTCGGCTACGGCAGCACCCAGAACCACTACCGGGCGCGGCTGTCCTTCCTCACTTCCGGGGCGGTCGAGATGCGCCTGGAGAAGGAGGTCACCAACACGGCGAGTTCGCTGGCGACGGCGATCACCCTGGCCACGGGAGTGCCGGCGGGGACCGAGTGGACGATCCGGGTGCGGCGGGAGGGCGCCCGGATCCAGGCGAAGGCATGGCGGTCCGCCTCGGCGGAACCGGCCTCGTGGGCCTTCGACATCAGCGACTCCACGCCCACATTGGTCAAGGGCCGGGTGGGCGTGCGCGCCCTGGCCAACGAGGGCTGCACCAACCTGCCCGTCCGGCTGTCCGTGAGCCGCCTGGAGGTGGACGCCGCGAACTGGGCGGTCCTGCCGACCGTCAGCCACGGCGACTGGGTGCGTGTGCTGCCAGAGCCGTTCGACGGCACCTGGACGGCTCAGGTGGAGCAGACGATCCGAGCCTGGGCGGGATCCACCGCCCCGGACGTCCTCGCGTACGCTGCGATGTTCCTCGGCGGCGCTGCGGCGGTCACGGCCGGCGCCGGACCGGCCCAGGGAAAGCAGGTGCTGGGCGAGTCCGGCTACGGCTACCTCGACACACATGGCTACCGGCTCGAGGGCGCCGACTTCCACGAGTACATGAAGGTGGGCTGGACCTTCCCGGACGGTACGTACAAGGGGCCGTCCGGCAAGCAGGTCGGCAACCTCGACTGCTCGGGCTACACACGCATGGTCTACGGCTACCACCTGGGCGTGCCCCTGGCCGCCGACGAGGACACCTCCGGTACGCGGATACCGCGCAAGTCACGGCACATGGCCGACTACGCGCCAGGCGTGGTCGTCGACCGCGCCACCGGGACCACTCCGCCCGCCGCAACCCTGCTCCAGCCCGGCGACCTGGTGCTGTTCAACGCCGACTCCAGCGACGACGGGGTCAGTCAGACGATCGACCACGTCGGGATCTACCTGGGGCTCGACGACGACGGCAGACGCCGCTTCCTCTCCAGCCGGAAGACGGTCAACGGTCCCACCATGTCGGACCTCGGTGGCGCGTCCCTCCTCGACGGCTCGGGCACCTACGCCAGGACCCTGCACACCGTGCGTCGTGTCTGAACCAGGTCAGCAGTCACCATGTCCCGTGAATCGGGAGGCAGTTCGGCCGCGGACCGTCCTCCGCGGTGATCTGTGACGCCCCTGTGACCGGAGGTGTGGGTTCCGCCACAGCCCGCAGGGGTGTCTCCTGGTGGGGTGGGCCAATGCCGACCGCTTCCCGCACCGCTCCCGCCGTCCTCGCCGCAGCCCTGCTGCTCACCGCCTGCGGCACCCAGAGCGCTTCGTCCGGCAGCGACGAGGACGGCGGAGGTCCGGTGAAGGCCGAGGCGCTGTGCCCTTCGGACTTCTCCCGGTACGGCAGCCCGCCGTCCTCCGAGCCGTCCGTTCGTCCCTCCGGTACGCGGACCGCGCTGCCCCTGCCCTCGGCGGGCGGTGACGGTACGGCCGGGAACGGCGCGGAGATCACCGCCCTGTACGCCTGGGGCCCACAGAGCGGCTGTACGGGCGTCGGCTACAGCGCGGACTTCGAGATCACCAACCAGCAGACCCACACCGCCACTTACACCTTGACCTTCGGGTTCCTCTCGGCCTCCGGAGGCGCGGTCGACAACGTGGAGCACACCGTTGAGGCGATCGCGCCGGGACGGGCCGTCAAGGGCACCGTCGTCATGGGGGAGGGGGTCGAGCACGCGCCGGAAGTGACGGGGGTGAAGGTGATCAAGGTACGGAGCGTTCCCGAAGCCGAGGAATCGTCTGCCTCCGGCGCGTGCCCGGAATCGGGCATGCGCCTCTACGCCGATGAAGGGAACGCGGCCATGGGCCTGCGCGCCGTCGGCCTGCACCTGGTCAACTGCGGTGCCCGGCCCATCCGGCTCAACGGCTACCCGAAACTGGCGATCCAGGACGAGGACCACCACCCCGTGGACGGGGTGCGGATCCTTCAGGGGACCGATCAGATCAGTACCGGTCTCGGAGGGGACAGCGGCCCTCAACTCGTCGTCCTGCGTCCGGGGGAGGCTGCGGCGGCCACACTGGCCTGGCGCAACACCACCCAAGCAGGTGCACCGGTGAATGCGCCCTACGTCCGCGTCTGGGCCACACCCACCGCTCATCCCGTGACGGTCGTGCCGGAACTCGACCTCGGCACGACGGGAAAGCTCGGGGTCGGCCCGTGGCAGAAGGACGAGACGTACAGGGACCCGGCCACCACCACCGTCCGTCCGTGACCGCGCTCCTCGCCGTGATCGCGTGCGCGCTCGCCGTGTGCCTCTTGGTGCACCCGCGCATCGCATCCGGAATCAAGGTCGTTCTCCTCACCGCGCCACCGGTGGCCGGAGTCGTCTGGCTCCTGGACGAGGTGTACGGCAGGCCGTTCACCGCCGGGGTCGTCATCGCGGTGTTCGTGGTCGTCCTGGTCGCCCTGTACGGGCTCCTCGGACACCCTCGCCTGCCGACCTGGACGAAAATGATCCTGTTCTGCACGGTTCCCGTGGCGGCGGTGTCCTGGCTGCTGATCGTCACGGCGGACGACACGATCAAGGATCCCGGCGAGGATCCGTGCTCCATGTACTACGGAGGCGTCGGCACGTCTAAGGCGTTTCCCCCGCAGGCTTACTGCCGCTACGAGGACGGCACCACCCACGACCTCGCGACCGGCAGCCAGTTCGTGTTCTGGGTCTGCTTCACCATCAGCCTGGCGCTGCTCTCGTTCGGCCTGTGGCAGGTCGTGCGGGACCCGAGGTCGCTCATGCGGCAGTTGGGATGTCCCGAGCGCTGACCGCCTGGGACGTAAGGATTTCGTCATCACGTCCCCGGGTGTGTGACGGCCGTCCGGACCGTTGAATGAGGTGCCGACCGGCCGTCAGGAAATGCGAGGAAGTGAGGCCACGATGGGGCGCGTGCGGGAGAAGCTGGGCAGGCCGTTGGCCTTGGGGGTGTTGGTGGTGGCGGTTGCCGCTGTCGGCTTCGGGCTGTACTGGTTCCAGCCGTGGAAGCTGTGGCAGGACGAGACCGTGCAGGAGGCACTGCCCGGAGCCGTGACCACGCCGACCCCCTCCACGCCCGGGCCCACGTCGTCGGGGCCGGCCGCGCCCAGCCCGGAGGCGGGGCCCCGGACGGTGGCGAGCGGTGACCTGATCAGCCATGAGCACGCGACCTCGGGCACGGTGAAGCTCGTACGGCTCGCCGACGGCTCTCATGTCGTCCGACTGGAGAACCTCGACACCAGCAACGGACCGGACCTGCATGTGTGGTTGACCGATGCCCCGGTGAAGGAAGGAAGCGCGGGCTGGCGGGTCTTCGACGACGGGAAGTACGTCAGCCTCGGCAAGCTCAAGGGCAACAAGGGAAGCCAGAACTACACCGTGCCCGGCGACGTCGATCCCTCCGCGTTCACCAGCGTGAGCATCTGGTGCGATCGTTTCGACGTGTCCTTCGGCGCGGCCGAACTCGCCGCCGCGTAACGGGTGTCGGCCGACGCGAACTGATGCGGGCCGCGGACAGAACGTCCGCGGCCCGCATCAGTTGTGGTGGCATCCGCGCTACACGGCGTTCGAGCTGCGTGTCACGGAGGTCGCCGTATCAGGCGTGGCGGTGGGACCGTCGGTTGCCCGTGACCACTCGGTACAGCACGAGCAGGATCAGAGAGCCGACGATGGCCGCTATCCAGGTCGACAGGTCGAAGAAACCGTCGATCGAGTCGACACCGAAGATCACCTTGCCGAGCCAGCCTCCGAGAAGACCGCCGACGATGCCGATCAGCATGGTGATGATGATGCCGCCCGGGTCCTTGCCGGGCAGCAGAAGCTTGGCGATGGCGCCGGCCAGCAGGCCGATCAGAATCCAGGCGATGATGCCCACGTCTCCTCCTCGTTCAGAAATACCTTCCTCACCCGAATGCACGCGGACGGGAAAGATAAACCTGGAATAAAGATGATCAGTCGGGGATGGGTGGCCGCTCACTCCAGTGCTCAAGGAACGAAGTGTTGGAGCCGGCCTGTGATCAGGTAGCCCGTGAAGCCCCCGGCATTCCTGTGAGGTGTGGTCGATCGCCGCCCGGCGGGGATCGCTTCTTTCACGCCTCACAGTCGGGCGCGCATCCCACCCGCGCACCCTTCGCCGAACGGCCCTTCTGTTGACTCATCGCCACCGGCGAGCGCATGACCACGAGGCAGCGCAGGCGCGGGGCACGATGAGGTCCGTCGTCGCAGCCGGCAGTCCGGCAGCGTGCCGTCAGAAGGCGTAGCGCACGCGCAGCCAGGGCGCGTGGGTGGTGATGAGCTCGCGCAGGGTCTGTACGGCTTCCGCCTTGATGTGGTTGCGGTAGCGGACGTTGTGCGCGCCGTTCTCGGAGCGCTTGCCCTGTTGCAGGTCGGGCTGCCACAGGACGTCCTCGGCGCGTGGATGCCAGCCGAGGTTGACCTGGTGCAGGTCCTGGTTGTGGGTGAGCGTGATGATCTCCGCGGCGGCCTGTCGCTTCACCCGGTGGGGCAGGACGTCGTCGAGCCGGCGCAGGACGTCGGCCCAGTCGTCCTGCCAGCCGGGCCGCAGGACGACGGGGGAGAGGTTGAAGTGGACCTCGTAGCCCGCGTCCAGGAAGTCGGCCGCGGCGGCGACGCGATCGGCCATGGGGGAGGTGCGCAGGTCCAGCAGCCGTGAGTCGCTCGCGGGCATGAGGGAGAAACGGATCCGGGTGTGGCCCCGGGGGTCCAGCCCCAGCAGATCGGGGTTGACGAACTTGGTGGCGAAGGACGCCTTGGCGGTGGGCCACTGACGGAAGGCGGCGATCAGGTCCGCGGTGTTGTCGCAGACGAGCGCGTCCACCGAGCAGTCGCCGTTCTCGCCGATGTCGTACACCCAGGCGGTCTCGTCACACTGGTTGGGTTCGCCCTTACGGCCCTGGCGTGCGATGTGGCGTCCGAGGTGGGCGATGATCTGGTCGATGTTGGTGAAGACGGTGATCGGGTTGGCGTATCCCTTGCGGCGGGGCACGTAGCAGTAGGCGCAGGCCATCGCGCAGCCGTTGGCGGGGCCGGGGGCGATGAAGTCGGCGGAGCGCCCGTTGGGCCGGGTGGTCAGCGTCTTGCGTTCGCCTAGGACCAGGGTCTCGCCCTTGACGCGGACCCAGCGATCGACGTTGTCCTCGTTTCCGTGCAGGCCCGGGATGCGCCAGTGCGAGTCCACCTCGATGACCTGCGCGCCGGGGAAGCGGGCGAGGATCTCGCGGCCCCGGCGGGACGCGGCGGCCGGGGGTTCGGCGTAGACGGTGCGTACCGGCAGCATGGTCCGGGCTGTGGGGGAGTCCCGGAAGGAGGCGGCGGCCGGGGGTGTGCCGTCGGGGGGTGCGCCGCCCGCTGTCGTCCCGGTCAGTGCGTCGAGGCCGAACAGGGGGTCGGCGCCGTGTCCGGGTTCGGTGAAGGGGGATGTCACGCGAGCTTCCCTCCGCCTCTGATGCAGCACTTCGTCACAATTGTACGGAGTGTGCAGCGGACCATGGCCGGAGTGCCGGCGAGGGGGCGGCGCGGCACCTGCTCGGTGGGTTAGGCACCGGCGATCACGGGGCAGGACGTCGACACCCACGCAGCGCAGATCTCCCTTTCGCACCTCCTTTGACGAGAGATACAGGACATGTCTGCTGAAGAAAGCGCGCACCATCCGCCCTGCCGCGTCGGCGTCGTGGCCGAGTCCGTCTCCGGAGAGACCCGGGTCGCGGCGACCCCGGCGACGGCACGGCTGCTGCTCGGCCTCGGCTACGAGGTCGTCGTCGAATCCGGGGCCGGCGAGGCCTCGGGCTTCGACGACCAGGCGTACGCCGATGTCGGCGCGGTGGTCGCCGAGGCCTGGGCGGCGGACGTCGTCCTGAAGGTGAACGCCCCCACCGAGGCCGAGATCCGCCGGTTGCGGAGGGGCGCGGTCGTGGTCGCCCTGCTGGCCCCGGCGCAGAACCCCGAGGTGCTCCAGGCGCTCGCCGGCGCCGGGGTGACGGCTCTCGCGCTCGACGCGGTGCCGCGGATCTCGCGGGCCCAGTCGATGGACGTGCTGTCCTCGATGGCCAACATCGCCGGTTACCGCGCGGTCATCGAGGCCGCGCACGTCTTCGGACGGTTCTTCACCGGTCAGGTCACCGCTGCGGGCAAGGTGCCGCCGGCCAAGGTGCTGGTGGCGGGCGCGGGCGTGGCCGGTCTCGCGGCGATCGGCGCGGCCTCCAGCCTCGGAGCGATCGTCCGTGCCACCGACCCCCGTCCGGAGGTCGCGGACCAGGTGAAGTCGCTGGGCGGGGAGTACCTGCCGGTGAACGCCGCGCAGGAGGTGAGCACCGACGGCTACGCCAGGGCGACCTCCGCCGACTACGACCGCGCCGCCGCCGAGCTCTACCACGAGCAGGCCCGGGACGTGGACATCGTCATCACGACCGCGCTGATCCCGGGGCGGCCCGCGCCGCGACTGCTGACAGCCGAGGACGTGGCCGTCATGAAGCCCGGGAGCGTCATCGTCGACATGGCCGCTGCGATGGGCGGCAACGTCGAGGGCACCGTGCCGGGCCGGATCGTGGTGACCGACAACGGCGTGACCCTCATCGGCTACACCGACCTGGCCTCCCGCCTTCCGGCCCAGGCCTCGCAGCTGTTCGGCACGAACCTGGTGAACCTGCTGACACTGCTGACCCCCGGCAAGGACGGGCGGCTGACGATCGACTTCGACGACGTCGTGCAGCGGGCGGTGACCGTGGTGCGGGACGGTGAGGTCACCTGGCCGCCGCCTCCCGTCGCGGTCTCGGCCGCCCCTGCCGCACCGCCCGCGGCCGCACCCGAGACGCCCGCACCGTCCCGGCCGGGGCTGACGCCTGCCCGGCGCTTCGCACTGATCGGGTTCGGGATGCTCGCGATGTTCCTGCTGGTGGCCTTCGCCCCGGCCCAGCTCGCCGGCAACTTCACCGTGTTCGCGCTGGCCGTGGTGATCGGCTACTACGTCATCGGCAAGGTGCACCACGCGCTGCACACCCCGCTGATGTCAGTGACCAACGCGATCTCCGGGATCGTCGTGATCGGCGCCCTGCTGCAGATCGGGCACGAGAGCCGGCTCGTCACCGCGCTGTCCTTCGTGGCGATCCTGCTGACGAGCGTCAACATCTTCGGAGGCTTCGCCGTCACCCGCCGCATGCTGTCGATGTTCTCGAAAGGCTGAGTCGAGATGACCTCCCTGACCGCCTCCCACGCGGCCGACCTGGTCGCCGCCCTGCTGTTCATCCTCAGCCTGGCCGGCCTCTCCCAGCACCGCACCTCCCGCGCGGGCGTCGTCTACGGCATCGCCGGCATGGCCCTCGCCCTGGTGGCCACCGTGGTGGTCGCGGCGCAGAGCGTCACCGCCGGAGCGGTCGCGCTGATCGTGCTGGCGATGGCGCTCGGCGCGGCGCTCGGCCTGTGGCGGGCCCGGCGCGTCGAGATGACGCAGATGCCCGAACTCATCGCCGTCCTGCACAGCTTCGTCGGCCTGGCCGCGGTGCTGGTGGGCTGGAACAGCTACCTGGAGGTGGAGTCCCACGGCTCGGGGCAGGACCGGATCGGCGCCGACCTGCTGGGCATCCACCACGCCGAGGTGTTCATCGGCGTCTTCATCGGCGCGGTCACCTTCACCGGCTCGATCGTCGCGTTCCTGAAGCTGTCGGCGCGCATCAAGTCCCGGCCGCTGATGCTGCCGGGCAAGAACGCCCTGAACGTCGGGGCGCTCGTGGCGTTCGTCGCGCTGACCGTGTGGTTCACGATCAGTCCGAGCCTGCCCCTGATCATCGCGGTGACCGTGCTGGCCCTGGCACTCGGCTGGCACCTGGTCGCCTCCATCGGCGGCGGCGACATGCCCGTCGTCGTCTCCATGCTGAACAGCTACTCGGGCTGGGCGGCGGCCGCGGCCGGTTTCCTCCTCGACAACAACCTGCTCATCGTCACCGGCGCGCTGGTGGGCTCCTCCGGCGCCTACCTGTCGTACATCATGTGCAAGGCGATGAACCGGTCCTTCCTCTCCGTCATCGCGGGCGGTTTCGGTATCGAGGCGCCGTCCGGTGGCGCGGAGGAGCAGGGGGAACACCGTGAGGTGCGGGCGGCGGAGGTGGCCGAGATGCTCGCCCAGGCCCGTTCGGTGATCATCGCTCCCGGCTACGGCATGGCCGTCGCCCAGGCCCAGCATCCCATCGCGGAGCTGACGCGGCAGTTGCGCGGGCGGGGCGTCGAGGTCCGCTTCGGCGTCCATCCCGTCGCCGGGCGCCTGCCCGGCCATATGAACGTGCTGCTGGCCGAGGCGAAGGTGCCCTACGACGTCGTCCTGGAGATGGACGAGATCAACGACGACTTCAGCGGCACCTCCGTCGTGCTGGTCATCGGCGCGAACGACACCGTCAACCCGGCCGCGACCGACGACCCGGCGAGCCCGATCGCCGGGATGCCGGTGCTGCGGGTCTGGGAGGCCGAGCAGGTCGTCGTCTTCAAGCGCTCCATGGCCTCCGGTTACGCGGGTGTGCAGAACCCGCTGTTCTTCCGGGAGAACAGCAGCATGCTGTTCGGCGACGCCAAACAGAGCGTGGAGGACATCCTGCGGGCACTGGGCGCCGACAGCGGACGAGACGCGGCGCCGACGGTACGACAGCCGAAGGTGCCCAGCCGCTGACGGGGCGGTTCCTCATGCTCACGACCCTGCTCACGTCCCTGCTCACGCGGATCCGGACGGACGGTCACTGAGAAGGGCGCCGCGGATCGCTCTGCGCTGGCTCGCGGTCGTGTCGCCCCAGACGCCGTCCGCCTCACCGTGGCGGACGGCCCAGTCACGGCACGCCACGAGCACCGGGCACCGGCGGCACACGGCCCGGGCGCGCGCCGTCGCCGTGTCCGTCTCCACCAGAGGAAAGAACAGTTCGGGATCCTCGCCGACGCACAGTGCGTGCAGACGCCAGGCGGAACGACGACTGTCGATCGAGGGTGTACGAGCCATACCGCACCTCCGCGGTCCGTCCAGGGCACAGGTGTGAACGCGGCTTGGTCGCCGCGGTCCCGGCAGAGGTGCACAGCATCTTATGCCGCACGACCGGAAAAAGGCCATAGCGGACTTTCGGGAGAACACCGACTGCGACCACATCTCGGAACTGGTCCGAATTCCCGCGAAAGGAGGAGAGAAACCAGGTAAAACCGCTGTGTGTTCTTGCATGTGCCGGGCATGAGGAGCCACGGAGGTTGATAACTATGGTTCCCCTGCTTGTTGTTCTTCTGCTGGCTCTGCTCCTCTTCGGCGCGGGTTTCGCGCTGAAGGCCCTGTGGTGGCTCGCCGTGATCGTGCTGGTCATCTGGCTGCTCGGCTTCGTCATGCGCTCCGCGGACACGGGCGGCCGAAAGGGACGCTGGTATCGCTGGTAACCCGCCGAGCAAACGGCATGTCTGTGGGCCCCTGATGATTCAGGGGCCCACAGGCGTGTTCGGGATCAGGTGGCTATGGGAATGCGGTCAGGAACCGACGATGCGGCGCACGTTGTCGACAGCGCCGCAGCCTGCCTTCAGCTGACGCTCGCGCTCTGCCAGGAACTCCTCGCCCAGTTCCTCGCGGCGCTCCATGGCCACGTTCTCACGGGCCCCGTTCAGAATGGTGCGCTCCTCCTCGTCGGCGTGGTGCGTGACCGCCTGCACGAGTTCTTCGAGCTTCTCGTCCCACTCCTCGGAGCCGACCTCCTCGACCTCCAGGAGTTCCAGGAGCGCCTTGTTGCCCTCCTCGTGCTCCTCCTCGCCGTGTTCCACCTCGTCGTCGTCGATCTTCTTGTAGCGCTTCAGGGCGGGATACACCTTCGCCTCTTCCGCCAGGGCGTGGGCGATCAGCAGATCGGAGAATTCCTGAAGGGCTGCGGCCCGGTCGGCTTCGACGCTGCGCATCAGGTGAAAGAGATCCTCCATCTTCCTGTGGTCCTGGAGAATGAGTTCAACCACGTCTCGGGTCTGCGCCATGGGAGTAGGCATCACTTTCGTGCGAGGGACGTTGCCGGAATCCGGCTACCCCGTCCTGCGGTGTTAAGCAGAGCAACGTGGTCGAATGACAAGGAGTCGCCGGACGGCTACAAGGAGTGCCCTTGTGGTCCCAGGGCACCGGCCGCTTTCGAGCCCGCCGCCGGCATCGATTGAGCAAACGACCGTTGAAAGCAGAACCGTCCGGTCCTCTCCGTCGTCTTGACGGTGAAGCGGAGCCGATACGCGAGTCAACTCGTGGTGCCGCTGCTGCACTTGAGGGTTCAGAGAGAGGTTGCTGGAGTGGTGTTAGTGGATCAGAGGACGAGACGGGTCGGCGCGCTCGCGGGAGCTGTGGTCGCGGCGCTCGTGGGCCTTACGGGCTGCTCGGACGAGACGGAGCCCAGCGAGGCCCCGAAGCAGTCCGCGAGCGGCTCCCCCGTCGACGCCACGAGCGAGTCGGCCGACGCGGACGCGTCACCGGCGTCGGGCGTGGACCGGTCGTCCGCGGAGAACGCCGTGGCCGGGTGGGTCGCGGCACTCGTCAAGGGCGAGATCGAGCAGGCGTGCCTGCTGATGGCGGAACCGGCGGACGGCTCCGAGCCCGCGCAGGTCGGCAGCGAGAAGACGTGCGGTGACGACGCGCCCGAGCGGAAGCGGATGGAGGCGACGCTCGGACAGTTCAAGGAGTCGTTCACCCCCGACCCGCCCTCGGACGACCCCAAGGTCGAGGTCACGCAGGCCGCCGGCTCCGGCGACAAGGTCACGGTCCCCGCGGCCAGGATCAACGTCGACGGCCAGGCCCTCGACAAGATCGTCCTGTCCCACTCCACCGGGGTGACGCAGGATCAGTTGGACATCAAGGTCGAGTCCAGCAGGATCGAGGGCTCCTGGTACGTGACCAACCTGGACTTCAACGTCGGCTGAGCCTGGCGTGTCCGCCCTTCCCCCTGGCGGCCCTCGGGTCCGACAGGGGGAAGAGCGTGGGGGTCAGGCCGCCGCCGAGGGTTGCCACGTCGCCTCGACCAGGGCCCGCTCGGTGCCGGACAGGTACACGGCCGCACTCAGCCACACCCGCGCGTATCCGTCCGGGTCGGCCTGCTGGATGCGGCCGAACACGTCGCGGCCGCGCCGGTCCGCCTCCGCGGCCAGAGCCTCCGTCAGATCCGCTGCCGTCCGGAAACCGCTGCGGCGCAGCGCCGCGGCACCCGAGCCCCGGGCGCCGTCCCTCGCGGGCTCGGCAGCGGCCCGGCGCCCGCCGGACACCGCGACCTCCACCAGCCGCCGCAACCGCCACAGGGGCGCCTCGGCCACCGGGTCCGGCGGCAACGCGCTCGGACCCTCCACCGGCGGCAGGTCACCGGCCGACGGGAAGTGCGCGCCTTCGAGCCGGTCGTACCCCAGGTCGGCGTGGCCCGCCCACTCGGGCGGCAGTCTCAGCGTCGCCGTACCGTCCGGGACGGGGCCGACCGCCAGCGGCCGCAGGGCCGCGGCACGGTCGGGGTCGAGGCGGCCCACGACGCGCAGCCGCAGCCCCGGGCGGGATGCCAGCTTGCGGAAGTTGGCCGCGTGGGCCAGCTCCGGGTGGCCGTTGGCCGGCACCAGCCGTATCAACAGCCCTGCCTGGTCTGTCCTGTCGGGAGACAGTTCTCGCGCGAACAGGTGGTCCGCGCCGGCCCCCACGACGACCACGTCACAGCCGATCAGCTCACCGGCCCGAGATCCTGCCTGTTCCGGGTCGCCGCCCGGGGCGAGCTGTGCCGCGGCGGCCTGGGCGAGCGGGCGGGTGAACAGACGGGCGAGCGGCCCCGACGACGTCCAGGACAGGCCCGGGACCGGGGTGGCCCGCACTCCCTTGCCGGCGCCGAGGCGGCCGTCCGGGGAGAGCGTCGCGCCCGAGATGAGCAGGCCGCCTCGCGACAGCTGCCCGTGATCGACAGTGCCCGAGCCGAGCGCGACCGTGGCGGTGGCGGCGCCGCGTGCTCGCGCCGGGCCGCCGGGCTTGACGTCCGACACGGAGAACCAGCGCCCGTCGTCGGCCAGAACATGGGTGACGACCCCGCCGTATCCGGTGGCCGAGATCACCGGCTCCCGGCACACGCCGTGCACTTTGAGGCTGCCGCCGGGGCGGTAGCTGCGCCGGGCGGTGCCGACCAGGGCCGGGTCGGGGTCGGACGCGGCGAGCAGACCGGTGGTGAGCAGCAGCTCGCGCAGTCCGGCGACCAGGTCGGACAGCCGGTGACCGTCGTGGCGGGCGCGGGCGGCGCGCAGTGCGCGGACCACCCTCAGGGCGGCCGCCTCGGCCCGGTGCAGGCCGGCGAGCCGGGCGGTGTGCGCGGCCCGCAGCACCTCCGCCTGCGGCACGGCGCCCGCACCCTGCACCCCTGCGGCCAGCACTGCCGCCGCCGCGGCCCACAGCGCGGCCGCGGCGGCGACCTGTGCCGCGGTCGGGCCGGCTGGGCCGGGCGGCGATACGGCGGTCGCGTCGGTGTCCGGCGTCCCGGACTCCTGCTCGCCGCCGACGGGTTCGGCCTGCTCGGTGCCGACGGGTTCGGCCTGCTCGCCGCCGACGGGTTCGGCTTGCTCGGTGCCGCCGGTCGGCGGCTGGTCCGCGGCCTCGGCCACCGCGTAGGCGTCCGCCACTGGTGCGGCCCCGAGGACCGCCGCCCGATGCAGGCACCGCGGTGCCAGCAGGCAGCTGCACTGCGCCTGGGCGGGGTCCGTGACCGCCCCCGACGGGCCGGGAGTCAGCGTGACCTCGGCGTCCTCGCCGCACCGCACCCGCCGTACCGTGCCGTCCGCGGTGACGGGCAGCGCCGTGTACGTCTCGATCGCGGCGTCCAGCTTCTTGCGCAGCCGGGACGTCAGCTGCTCCACGGCGTCGGCGACCACCTCGGGCGCCACAGGGGGCAGTTCGGGGTTCATCGGTTCTCTCCGCGGAGGCGGTCGCCCACCCAGCGGGCCAGGGCGAGGGGACTGAGGGCGGCGACCGGCATGCCGGCCGTGACGAGCTGTTGGGCGACGGGCACCGAGTAGCGCGGGGTACCGGTGTCGTCCAGGGCGGCGCAGCCCATCAGATGCACGCCGGAACTCGCCAGGGCCCGTACCTCGCCGAGGAGTCCGCCGAGCGGATACCCCTCCTCGAAGTCGCTGACCACCACGACGAGGGTCCGGCTGGGCACGGTCACCAGCTTCCGGGCCTGGGCCAGACCGGCGGCGATGTGGGTTCCGCCGCCGACCCGTACCTCCAGCAGCAGCGACAGCGGGTCGTCGACCCGGTCGGTCAGGTCGATCACTTCGGTGGAGAAGGCGAGGAAGTGCGTGCTCAGCGTGGGCACTCCGCCCAGGACGGCCGCGGTCAGCGCGGACCAGACGACGGACGCCTCCATCGACCCGGACACGTCGACGACGAGGACGAGCCGCCAGTCCGCCTCGCGGCGGGAACGGGTGCTGAACACCGGCCGCTCCGGGACGATCAGGGCGCGTCCGTCGTCGGTGCGGCGTGTGTGGGCGAGGTTGGCCCGCAGGGTGCGCGGCAGGTCGATGCGTCCTCCCGGGCGATGGGTGGGACGCGGGGTGGCCAGTCCGGTCAGTGCCGGGCGCAGCCGGGTGGCCAGTTCCTTGGCCAGTTCGTCGACCAGGCGGCGCACCAGCGGGCGCAGCTTGGCGAGTTGCTGCTCGGGCATCCCGCCGGCCAGGGACAGCACGGAGGTCAGCAGGTCCACCGAGGGGCGTACCGCCTTGGGATCGAGCTCGGCCAGGACGTCGGTGCGGCCCAGGTCGGCTGCCCGGGCCAGGACCTCCTCGCGGACGTCGGTACCGAACAGCGCGTCCAGTTCCTCCGCCCATTCACGGGCCGTCGGGAAGGAGGTGTCCTGGCCGCCGCCCTGGCCGCCCTCCCGGCCGAGGTCCGAGGAGCCCTCGCCGCGGCCGGTGCCGTACAGCTCGTCGAGGGCGTGGGCGAGACGGCGGGCGTCGTGCGGCAGCTTCTCGCTCTCGCGGCCGAGCAGCAGACGCCAGCGGTCGGTCGGTGTGAGGTGCGGGGCGGGGCCGGCCGGTGCCTCGGCAGCCGGTCCGGGTTCCTCCCGCGCGGAGTCCTCGATGCCCGCGGTGCCGTCCAGCCCCGTCCCCAGGGGCGGGCGCAGGGACGTCACCGCAGCCCGGCCCGCCGTGTCGGCGGCCGTCCACAGGGCGAGCAACTGCGGCGAGGCGCCCAGCGACAGGTCGAGACGGTCCCCGAGGCGCTCGGTCACCGTGGACAGCAGCCGGTCCCGGCCGGCGGGGCTGAGGGTGTCGAAGCCGCCGCGCAGGGCGGGCAACCGGTCCAGGAAACCTTGGTCGGTCAGGGTGTCGATCCGGTCCAGCAGCGGGTCCAGGGCGGTCGGCGCCGACTGGAGCAGCGGGGCGGCGGCGCTGACCAGTCCCGTGAGCCGGCGGCTCATCGCCTGCCGGGCGTCCGGCCCGGTGGCGTTGTCGATCCAGCCGGCGGCCCGGCGGCCGAGGGTGCCGGCGTCGTCCAGGTCGAGCATGACCCGGGCGGCGAGCGCGGCTCCCTGCATCAGCGGGGACCCGTGGCGTGCGAGGTCGTCCAGGGCGTCGTCGATGCGCAGGCCCAGGCGGTGTTCGCCCGCCCGTGCGGCCAGCGCCACGAGGGCGTCCGCGTCCTGCGGGTCGTCACTGCCCGCCAGACCCGGCAGGGACCGCACGGCCGACTCCATGAGTTCCGTGGCCAGTTCGGCGGCGCACTGCCGGCTCGCGGGTGTGGTGCCGGGCAGATGGCCGCGCCGCAGGGCCTCCAACAGGTCCAGGGCGGTGAGGAGTTCGGGCAGGGTGGCGCTGGTGGGGAGAAACTCGGCGGCGTCGGCGAGCCGCTCTGACACCAGCGCGGGCAGATCGCAGCGGGCTGCGTCGCGCAGTCCCGCGAGGACCAGGGCGCTGGTGGCTCCGCCCTCCGCCGCCTCCTTGCGGAAGGTCTCCCGCAGGGTGCCTTCCGCGGCCAGGGCCGCGGTGACGCCGCGGATTCCGGCCAGGTCCAGACGGACCGGCACCGCCGGCGTCCAGGAAAGCCGCCACCGGGTGGTCAGAGCGGCGCCGTCGCCGGTGCCCGCCACCTGGATCGGCTCGCCGTAGCCGGTGCCGCACACCGCGAGGCGCTGGAGGAGGATCTCGCGGCGGGCGTCGAGGGCCGAGCGCAGCGGGTCGAGCCGCACCTCGCGCGGTGCGGGGTCGTCCGGTCCGGGCAGCCGCAGTGCGGCGAGCTCGGCCTCGACGCAGGGGCCGAGGCCGGAGCGGGGGGTGCCGGGGGCGACCCGGCCACGGTCGGTGCCGACCAGGACGGTCTCCAGCGCCCGGGCCAGCGCCCGGCCGCGGCCGAGCGGTTCGCCCTGCCCCATGACCGTGGTGAGCGCCTCCAGCACCTCGCCGCGGCCGGGTGCCGCAAGTCCGCGCAGCCGGGCCAGGTCGCACGCGACCCGCAGGGTCTCACGGGCCTCGCCCGTACCGGCGACGTGTCCGGCGGCCCGCAGTTCGCGGCACACGTCGGTGATCGCCCGTGCGGCCGCGTCGTGCAGCCGGTCGGGGTCGCCGCCCGCGGTGAACACCGCCTGCTGCCAGCGCGGGTCGCGGATGCCCGCCGGATAGCCGGAACGGGAATCCAGCAGGTCGAAGGCGTACGGCACGAGGGAGGTGACCACCTGCGGACGCTCCTCGACGTCGACCGGCCCAGCAGGCCCCACCGTGTCCCGGGCGGTCAGTGCGGGGGCGTGGAAGGCGCCGACGACGGCCGCGACCCGGCGGCCGTCGGCCGAGGCGCGGGCGATCGTCTCGCGCATATGGGCCTCACGCGCCAGATCGACCGCGGGCACGCCGCCTGCCGACTCGGCGTCACGGCGCAGTGCCCAGCCCACGCCCAGTGCGGCCCGGCGGACCGCTTCGGGCGGGCAGCCCGGGGCGAGGACCTCGACACTGCGGTCCCACATGTCGTCGCCCTCACGGCCCGTCCCGGACGCGGTCAGCGCCGCCGCGAACGCGGTGGGCGCCGCGGCGGACCGGACCTGGCCGTCCTCGGCCGCGACGGGCCCCTCGGTGTCCCAGACCTTGCCGTCCTTGGCCCCGGCGGGCCCTTCGGAGTTCCACCGCGGATCAGACATCGGCAGGTCGCAGCAGACGACCTCTGCCCCCCGCTCGCGTGCCCAGCGGATCGCCGCGAGTTCGGGCGAGAAGTCGGCGAACGGGTAGAACCCGAGCCGGCCGCCCTCGCCGGTTCCGGCCAGCGCGACCGGGGCGAGGGTGCCGGGCGCGGCGAGGTGGGGCAGCCACGCCTGGAAGTCGGCGGGCAGTTCCACGCAGACGACCTCGGCGCCGGCGGCGTCCAGCAGGGCGGGCACCGCGGCGGCGAGCGCGGGGCTGTGGTGCCGTACGCCCAGCAGGTACGGGGCGGTGCAGTCGGCGAGGGCGGTCAGGGCCGCCCTCGGTTCCAGGGCGAGGGTCACCGAAGGTTCTCCCGCAGGTCCCACAGGCGCCGCCAGGTCGCCGAGCCGTCCTCGGCGCGGCGGCGCACCGGCCCGTCCCAGTAGCCGAGCAGGCGCGCGTGGTCGGCCGGGTCGTCCTTGCGGACCACGCCCAGCAGATGGCCGGGCACCAGGTCGAGCGAGTCCCCGCCGGGGAGATAGGCGGCGGCCACGCCCAGGGAGGCGGCGACCTGTACCGCCTCCGCGGTGGACATCACCGTGCCCGGACGCTCCACGTCCCAGCCCTCGGCGGAGCGTCCGGCCCGCAGGTCGCGGAAGACCGTGACCAGGACGTCGAGCACCGCGTCGTCCACGCCGAACGCGGCACCCGCCCGTGCGACGGCGGCCGTGGCCTGCCGCTTGACGAGCTCGGTCTCGGCCTCGACGTCCGCGATCGGGTGCACGGTCTCGAAGTTGAAGCGGCGCTTGAGGGCGGCGGACATCTCCGACACCCCACGGTCGCGGAGGTTGGCGGTGGCGATGACGGTGAAACCGGCAGCGGCGGCGACCTGGGCGTCGTCGGTGGCGGACAGCTCCGGGACGCTCATCCGCCGGTCCGAGAGGATCGACACCAGGGCGTCCTGCACCTCGGGCAGGCAGCGGGTGATCTCCTCGACGCGGGCCACCTTCCCGGCGCGCATCGCGGCGAGCACCGGTGAGTCCACCAGGGCCTGCGGGGTCGGGCCCTGGGCGAGGAGCAGGGCGTAGTTCCAGCCGTAGCGCAGGGCGTCCTCGGTGGTGCCCGCGGTGCCCTGCACGGTGAGCGCGCTGGTGCCGCAGACGGCCGCCGACAGCAGCTCCGACAGCATGGACTTCGCGGTGCCGGGCTCGCCGACGAGCAGCAGCCCGCGCTCTCCGGCCAGGGTGACCACGCACCGCTCCACCAGGGCGCGTTCGCCGACGAACTTCGGCGCGACGACGAGTTCGTCCGGCAGCCCCTCGGGCGCTTCGGTCAGTTTGAGGGCTTCGCCGGCGGTGCCGCAGACGAAGGTGATCACGGCGCGCGGTGTCAGCAGCCAGCCGGGCGGGCGGGGGCCGTCGTCGTGGGCGGCGAGGAAGGCCAGTTCGGTGGCGAAGCGTTCTTCGGCGGGCAGGGTCTGCCGGGCCGGAAGGGCCGTCGCCGTGTCGGTCAGGGGCATGGAGGTCCTTGCTCGGTAGCTGGGTCGGTGTCGGTGTGTGGGGGAGGTACAGGTGGGGGGAGGGGCGCCGCGGGTGGGCGGCGCCCCGGGCCGGTGATGCGTCAGCGGCGGCGGCCCCGCCGGACCTTCAACTCCTCGAACCGGGGGGCGTCGCCGTCCTGGACCCGCTGCCACGCCCTGCGGAACAGGTCCGCGGCCGGTTCGAACGGCACGATCACGCCGAACGGGGCGTGTTCGTCGCTCATCTCGCCGAACAGCGGCAGCTTCCAGCGCTCCAGCGGCACCCGCGGGGCCGACTGCTCCACCCAGCCGCCGGGCAGGAACAGCGACCGGCCGGCCCGGGTCCTGGTGGCCTCCACCACGAGGTCGGTGGTGGTCAGTTCGGCGCGCGCGGCCTTCAGCCGTGCGGGCTTCCAGCCGGTCCACCGGGCCGTCATACGGTCGGTCGGGTCGGGCAGGGCCAGCAGCATCAGATAGAGCGTGGCGGCGTCCTCGCCCAGCCCGTGCTCCTTGGCCACCTCGGTGACCAGATCGGGAACCGAGCGGCTGGGGTCCTGGGGCCACCAGGTGGCGTCCTTGCCCCGGTCTCCCGCGATCGGCTCACCGGGGTCGGCGAGCAGGGCCGCGAGCTTCTGGTCACGGACCAGACGCAGCGCCACCTCGGCGCCGTAGGGCTGCTGGCTGTCGAGGCGCACCGCCGGCAGGTAGGGGTCCTGACCTGTCTCGTCGAGGAGGTCGACACGGATGGCCGGGGCGGGCTGGTCGTCGTGGGTGGCCAGGACGACGGCGCCATAGCGCTCGTAGCCGGGGCCGGTCTCGGTGGGGGTGCCCGCGGTCTTGCGGAAGTCGGGGAGGCTGATGTAACGCCCAAGGTCGAGCATGAGGCCGGGGTGGGCGAGCCGTTCGCGTACGGCGGTGAGGGCCGGGGGCAGCGCGGCACGGGCCGGGTCGCCGGCGGGCAGCCGGTGGGCGAGCCAGGCGAGCAGCCCGACCGCGCCGACCAGCGTCTCCGCGGTGAACCCTTCCGTGTCGTCGCCGACGGGCTTGGCCCGGTCCCCGCTGATCGCCCAGGTGAGGTCCCGGCTGAGCCGGGGGGAGGCGGCCGGGTCGAGCAGGGCG
Source organism: Streptomyces sp. SAI-135 (assembly GCF_029893805.1). Classification (NCBI taxonomy): domain Bacteria; kingdom Bacillati; phylum Actinomycetota; class Actinomycetes; order Kitasatosporales; family Streptomycetaceae; genus Streptomyces; species Streptomyces sp. SAI-135. The sequence goes on along the minus strand of NZ_JARXYP010000002.1, from coordinate 650,438 downwards.
GGCAGCGCCTGCCGGATCGGCCAGGAGGGGTGTCTGAAGGCGCGGATCGCGTCACCGAGGAGATCCTCCGGGACGGCCACCCGCTTGCCCACCTTGGCGTTCCACACCGCGGCGGCGGCCGCCACGTCCGGGCCCTCGGTCCACAGCCGGGCGGGTTCGGCGGGCAGCAGCGCGCCTACGACGGCGGCCCGCACCGCGCTGTCGACGCCGTGCAGTTCGTCCTTGGCGACCGCCGCGGGAGCCACCTTCACCCCGATGAGCGTGCGTGTCTCGGGCTTGAGGAAGCTGCGTTCGTACGTGTCGATCCCGGGCAGGCCGGCCACGACGAGCCGGGCCACCGTCTCGGTCACGCCGGTGAGGCGGGAGAACTCCTCGGCTGCCTCCGGGAACCAGGGGGCCGGACCGCGCTCGGACAGTTCGGCGAGGAACGTCCGGATCCGGCCGGGGACCGGGTTCTCGCCCAGCGGCCGCGACTGAAGCGTCTGGTAGGGCCGGGGTGTCTCGAAGCGTCCGGACGGGTCGTGGAAGTAGCCGGTGAAGCAGGCGTGGTCGTCGTCGAGGGAGTTGCGGCCCGTGACGGCGAGGAAGGCGCCGTCGGCGAGCGGGAGCACGCCGCTCCAGGAGCCGTCGCGCCACCCGCCGGCCGTGGTGCGCAGATGCGCCGCCTCCAGGTGCAGGTGGACCTTCCGCCAGGCGGTGGAGTCGTCCGGGGTCAGTCCGAGGCGGTCGCACTCGGCGAGGAGGGCGCACAGGATCTCGCGGTGCTCCTGGGCGGTGGTGGCGCAGGCGGCCCGGTAGGCCAGTGCCGTCGTCTTGTCCAGCAAGGTGGACAGGTCGGGCTGTCCGGAGGGCAGCGGGTGGCCGTCGAGGTGGAGGCGGGCGTCCGCGAGGCCGGGCAGTGCGGTGTCGGCGAGTCCGGTGGCCCGGGCCAGGACGCGCAGGGCGCGGAAGACGGTGTCGGACTCGTCGTCGCGGTTCCACCAGTAGCCGCGGGACGTGCCGAGGCCGTTCATCGCCGCCATGAGCTCGGTGTCCGCCGGTCCTGCCGGCCCTTCGTCCTCCAGGCCGCCTTCCAGGGCGCGGGTGAGCCGGGTGGCCGCCGCGTCCAGCACGGCCTGCTGGGCGGCGGCGTAGCGGGCGACTCCGGCGATGCCGTGCACGAGCGCGTCGTGACTGACCGGGAGGAGGGTGCGGACGGCGTCGGTCAGCGCCTGCCCGTCCTGGTCGGCCGCGGCGGCGAGCAGGGCGGCGGCCGTGTCCCGGTCGATGGCCCGCAGCGCCTTCGACCCCTCAAGGTCGCGGGCCGTCAGGCACTCCCAGAACTGCACGGGAGGCAGCAGCAGGGTGCCCTTGCCGAAGTCGCCGGGGGAGCGGTCGGTCTTGGCCCAGGCGGTGTGGACGCCGTCGGCGTCGACCAGGCGGAGCTGCCAGTTGTCGCGGACGAGGGCGGTGGGCCGGTCCGCGCCCGGGAAGACGATGAGCGCGTCGGGCACGCCGGCCCCGGCGGGCAGGATGACGCGGTGGCCTGCGAGGTTCTCGGCGCGGTGTGCACCGCCGGGCAGCTCGATCACCCGCAGGCCGACCAGGCCGTCCACGGGAGCGCAGGTGGGGGTGGCTTCGAGGGTGGGGGACAGCCGCAGTCTGCCGCCCACGTACCTGCTGCCCTCGGGGGCGTCGCGCAGGGCGTCGGCGAGGAAGGCGGGCTTGCTCATCCGCCCGCGTTCGTTGGTGGCCGGGTCGTACTCGTACCAGCCGTGTGCCGCCCGGTCCTCGGAGTCCGCGTGCCACACCCAGTAGGACGATCCGTCGAAGAGCAGCGGCCGTTCGTCGGGCAGGGTGGTGTCCCCGGCGTGCACCGCTCCGCGACCGGTGGTCCGGCCACCGCCAGACAGGGGCAGTGTGATCGGGAAGTCGCCGCGGTACCAGTCCATCTCGGTGCCCCGGGTGGCGTGCCCGCCCTTGAGGGACTCGACGCGGTCGGCGCGCGAGTGCCAGTAGCCGCGCAGACCGTCCCTGCGGGAGTTCCAGTACACGAGGAGTTCACCGTCCACGTGATGGAAGCCCGGGTCGCCCGAGACGTCGTTCGCCGGGAGTCGCAGGTCGTGCGTGAGTACGGTGCCGTCGGCGCCGATCACACGGGCCTGGGCCTTACCGGCCACGACGAGGTGGGGCCAGGCTTCGGCGACGACGATGTCCTCCACCCGGTCCTTGGCGACCAGCTCGGCGGTCGCCTCTTCCCAGGCGGGCCAGCCCAGTTCGTCGAAGAGTCCGGCGCGCAGGGTCCGGGCCAGCACCGGCGCGAGGTCGGTGCCGACGGCGGCGCGGACGTCGTCCTCGGCCAGCGCCAGCGCCTCGGCGGGCAGCCACCCGAGCCGGTTCAGCGCATGGGGCAGTTCGGGCAGGCCCACGGCCGTGAAGCGCCGCACCACGCTGCTGACCCACTCCGTCAGCCAGGGGCGGCCGCCGGGTGAGGCCGCCAGCAGACGGATGGCGCGCAGCGCCTGGTCGCCCTGGTGGAAACGGTCGGCGCCGAGCAGGAAGGCGTCGCGGAACCGCGGGTCGGCGCCGAGGAAGGTCAGCTCCCGCTGTCCGTCCCCGATGGCCCACGTCGACAGCGGCAGCTCCTGGTCCTTGGCGGGAACGGCGACCGGCACGTCCAACGACAGCAGCAGGTCGATCAGGTCGATGTCGTGCGTGACCCTCAACCCCCGCCCGGACGCCGCGAGTTCGGTGCGCAGCCGGGCCGCCGCCCGCTCCACCAGCGGGTACAGCTCCGGCATCCGGGTGGAGCTGCGCCAGGACCGGGCCCGCTCACGGAACGCCAGGAAGCGCTCCAGCCAGCCCGCGGTGCCATCGCTCGGCCCCTGGTGCGCGGGCAGAGTGTCGTCCCACAGTCCCCTCGTGGCGCCGGACGTCTCCAGGACCTCGAGCCACATGGCGGGCATGTCCGCGTCGCCGCCGGCCGGGAGCATGTCCAGCAGGGCACCGCGTACCTGCGGTTCCCGCTCGGCCAGCGCCACCAGCGCGCCCCGGTGGCCCTTCCACCAGCCGCCCGTGGCACGAAGGGTGGCCGGCAGGCCCAGCAGCTCGGCCAGGTAGTCCTGCTCGGCCCGGTCGGCGTCCTGACCGGCGGCGCGAGCGAGCTTGCGCAGGTCGTTGGCCATCTGAGCGGACGGCGGCAGCCCGCCCGCGGTACGGCGCAGGCACAGGCGGGTGAAGCGCTCCAGTGCCTCCTGCGCGGAGACCCGGGAGGCCAGTTCCTTGCCGTATGCGGAGAGCACCTTCACCGGCAGCGCGCCGGCCAGGGCGAACTCCAGGAACACCGCGTCCAGGCGGTCCTCCTCCACGGTCAGTCCGTGCTCGGCCTCCGCCTTGCGGGCGCGGGTGAACAGCTGGGCGGCGTAGGTGGCGTTCTCCTCGGCGAGGAACACCCGGCCCGCCTGCTCGTAGAAGGTCGGCAGGAAGTGCGGCACCGACGCGGCGAGCCGTCGGCCGAGTTCGAGGTAGGCGTCCAGCGCGGCCTTGGGGCGGGACTTGGCCTGCCGGGCCGCCCGCTCCAGGTCGGGGACGACACCCAGGGCGTGGTGGCCGTCCTCGGGGTGGTGCACCAGCACCCACTCGGGAAAGCCCAGCGACTGGCGCAGCCCGAGGCCCACGACGGCAGGCTCCTCGACGGGCTCCATGCCGAGGAAGCCGGCCGCCAGGTCCTCGGCGGCGCCCAGCTCACCGGCGACCAGCCGGACCACGACACGCTCGTCGAGGCCCGGGTGGCGGTAGACGCGCGCCGTGAGCGGCACCGCCTGCTCACCCGTCCCCTCGGTGTCCGGCGGCAGGACCGCGCCCGCCGACAGCAGTTCCTCGTACGACACCTGCGTCCCCCCGCTCATGCGTTCTTGCCTTCCTCGATCGTGCGCCCGGCGTAGAGCGCCGCGGCCATCCGCATCCCCTCCGACCAGGCCACCGGTCCCACCTCCCGCAGCGGAAGGGCGCGGCCGTCCTGGTCCTGCCAGGTGAGGCCACCGGTCTCCACCGTGTCCTCCCAGTACGGCTCGCCGATCCACACGCTGGCCTCCACGGTGCGGCCGCCGTCGCGGACCCTGGCCGTGGAGTAGCCCCCCGAGACGCGGTAACCGAGCGAACTGGCCCGAGCGGCCAGGGCGAAACGGGAACGGAAGGACCCTCCGGCGAACTCCCGTATCTCTCTGGCCTTCGGGTCGATGACCTCGGGGCGCTGCCAGGTCGCGCGGTGGATCTGCTCCACGCGCTGCACGATGCCCAGCTCCGCCGCGAACTCACGGATGTCGTCGAGGTCCGGGAGCAGCACGGGGTGCGGCAGTGTGACCGTGCGCGGGGACAGCCGTACCGTCTCGCCGTCGAGGTTCACCACGCGCAGTTCGCCGTCCTCGGTGGCCCCGCGCAGGAAACCGACCTCGTCGGGGTCGTCGCCCACCACGGCGAGGTCACGCAGCGCCGACTGCCAGGCCTCGTCCGGCCACACCCGGGCCAGCAGGCCGGTAGGGACGGGGAGCGACGACACCATCCAGGAGTCGACCTGAGCGACGCATGCCGTGGCGTGCCGATCCAGCCATTCGGCGAACCGCCGCAGCCGGTCCACCTCAGGATGGTCGCGCAGCGCCCGCGGCAGCGATTTCAGCTGCCGTCCCGCTGCCCTGCCCGAGGTGGCACGCGCCGCCACCCGCCCGTCCACCAGGGCGACTTCATACCCGTCACCCGCCGAGAGCCAACCCACGAGTCCCCGCCTTCGCCATCAAGTCCGCAAGAAGAAAGCGCAGTTCAGCCGGGGACACCCCGGCGTCAGTGCGACGATGTGAGGAACGTTAGCGGCGATCACTGACAATCGGTGGCGGTAGCGGGTCACGTAGCTGTCGCAGTCCGGTGTCGCGGGTGCGCTGAAGGGGTGTGTCCACGGGTTTCGCGCGGCGCGGGAAGATGTGCGGAGGGGATGGGCGGCCGTGCGGTTTCGGCCAGGCAGTGGTCGGTCGCCGTGAGCGTTCCTGTCAGTTCTTCGGGTGGTGCTCCAGGGCGCGCAAAGCCTCGGCCGCGGCCTCGCGTACGTAGTCGGACGGGTCCGCGTCCAGAGCCGTGAGCCGGTCGTGCAGACGCTCCTGGTCCGGGGGGAGCGTTCCGGTCTCCTCCACCCAGTGGGCGATCCCCTCCGCGGCGGTCTTGCGCACCCAGGTATCGACGTCGTCCAAGTGCCGCACGAAAAGGGGCAGATCGTGCGGGGTGTCGGCGTCCGTCGCATTGTGCGGGTCGAGGAGTGACAGCGCGGCGGATCGGACAAGGGGGGAGGGTGCCCGGTCCACCAGTTCCCGCAGGCCGGGCAGGGCTTCCGACAGGCCCGTGAGAACCCTCTCCGCCACTCCGACCAGGGTGGGTTTGTCGTGAAGACGGGCCACCACAGCCCGGGCGACCGCCGTGCGTTCCCACGGCCGGAATCCTGTGTCGGCCATGGCGTCCAGGCCGCGCAGCGCACCTTCGCACACCTCGGGCTCGGCATGGTTCAGCAGGGGCAGCAGCAGCCAGACGGCGTCCCATCTCCCCATGTCGCCGTAGGCCGTTGCCGCTGCGGCGAGCGTGCGGGGGGTCGTCGCCGGGTCGGTGAGAAGGGTCCGCAGGAGCCGCGCGGCGACCTTGCCGCCGACGGACCCCAGGGCAGCGGCGGCCGGCGGTCCCGCCCGCTCGTCGCTCAGCCATCGGGAGGCCGGGGCCAGCAGCCGTTCGTCCCCCGATCGGCCAAGCAGGAACAGCAGTTGTGTCGCCACGGCCGGCTCCCGCTCCGCCTCCAGGGCGGTGAACAGCGCGTCCTGCGTCTCTGGCCGGCCCCTGAACGTGAGTCGGAAAGCAACAGCGCAGCGCACCTCGGTGGAAGGGTCGTCCGCCAGATCTCTCAGCAGCGACGGCAGCAGCCGGTCGACGTGTTGGTCCGGCAGCATGTACAGGGCGAGCACCCGGGCGGAGTCCGCCCCCCACTGGGCCGTGCGGACCACCTCCGCCTCGATGTCCGGGTTCTTCCCGAACTCGAAGATCATGGCGCGCGCCCGACCCCAGATGGCGTCCAAGGGGTCACCCAGCAGCCTGACGAGTGCGGGAACATCACCGGGGACGCCCAGCTCCCGCAACGCGTCCAAGGCGTTGATCCGGAGGTGATGGTCAGGGTCGCCGAGCAGTCGCGCATAGGCGTCCACGACTTCGCGATCGCGCAATCCGAGGCGGCGAGACGCCAGAGAGGCCTGTCTGCGCACCCAGGGATCGTCGTCGTCCATCAGCGTGCACAGGGTCTCCGCCATGCCCGCGGAGACCCCCAGCCTGCCCAGGCCCACCGCCGCGCCTTCCCGTACCTCGGGCGCGGGGTCGGCGGCCGCCCGGACGAGCACCGTGGCGTGCTCGGTGGTTCTGAGTCTGCCGAGCCCCTTTGCGGCTGCGGCCCGTCCCCAGGTGTCGCCCGTCTCCAGTTCCCGCAGGAAGAAGGCAACCTGATGTTCCGCCGTCATACGCACCCCGTGAAGTAGGACTGCCGAACGGACGGGAGGTTGCGCGCCATCGAGTCGGAAACCGTGTCACGGCCCCTGTGCAGGGGCGAGATCAACTCATCGGCTGAAGCCGGCCCTCAGAAGCTGCGGACGATGAACCACGCGGCGACGCCCAGCACCGCCAGGACCCCGCCGACCGAGACGGTGCGGCCGGCGCCCTCGTGAACGTTGTCGGCCATCGCGTTGCCGGCGAGGCCCACGAGCGGCGCTACGACGATGATCAAAAAGATGCCGATCGCGTGGTACATCACGGCTCTCGCCCCCCGGTGAGGATCACTCTCGCGGTGACCATGGAGCAAGATCGTAGATCTGTTCAGCCGGGCGACCAAGCGATATGGCAGGGCGTCGTGGCTGTGACCGGGGGGCGTCGGCCGACACGGGACCTCAGGGAACCTTGTACCCGGCGGCGCGGAACAGCTCGTACCACTCGGATCGGGTGAGCGGGACGTCGGAGCCGAGTGCGGCGGCCGTGACGCGCTCCGGTGTGGTCGTGCCGAGCACGACCTGCATCTGCGCGGGGTGGCGCGTGATCCAGGCGACCGCGATCGCCTCGGCCGGCACGCCGTACTTGTCGCTCAGCCGGTCGATCACCGCGTTCAACTCGGGGAAGCGCTCGGAACCGAGGAACGGGCCGTCGAAGAATCCGGCCTGGAAAGGCGACCATGCCTGAACGGTGATGTCGTGCAGGCGGCAGTAGTCGACGATTCCGTCGTCACGGACGACCGACTGATCGAGATCCTGCATGTTCGCCGCGACGCCCTGCGCGATCATCGGGGCGTGAGTGATCGACAGCTGGAGCTGGTTCGCCACGATGGGCTGCGTCACGTACTTGCGCAGCAGGTCGAGCTGTCGGGGCGTCTGGTTGGAGACACCGAAGGCGCGCACCTTGCCTGCCGCCGACAGCTCGTCGAAGGCGCGGGCCACCTCCTCCGGCTCGACGAGAGCGTCGGGACGGTGCAGAAGCAGGATGTCGAGATAGTCCGTGCCCAGTGCCTGGAGTGAGCCGTTAACGGACTCGATGATGTGGTCGTAGGAGAAGTCGAAGTACGGCCCGTCCTTGACGATGCCGGCTTTCGACTGAATGACGAACTGCTCGCGCTCCGACGGGCTGAGTTTCATGGCTTCGGCGAAGCGACGCTCGCAACCGTGGTCGTCCGTGCCGTAGACGTCGGCGTGGTCGAGGAACGTGATGCCGGCGTCGCGCGCGGTGTTCACGAGCTTGCGCACGGCCTCGTCGGTCATGTCCTGGATGCGCATCAGTCCCAGGACGACGTTGGGGACCACCATGTCGGTGCCCGGCAGAATGAAGGTCTTCATGTGACTCTTTCGCTGTGACGTGAACGCTTCGGACGGAGCTCGGAACTCCTCCCGGACGCCTTGGGCGAGTGCGCTGTGCAGTGCGACGTCGCGTGCCCACTCTAGAAATCGCCGATCTGGAAATCCAACAGCTGTTGGTTCTGATATTGAGAAGTGTGGGATGTGAATGCATCCGCGCCGGAGTCACGGAAATGTGCGCTGCCGCCGGGTCTGCGGGCGGGCATCAGTGGACGGGACGGTCCTCGACACGGGCCGCCTCAGTGGTCTCGCGCGCGGTGGTCTCCCGCTCGGTGGCCGACAGGGAGCCGAGCAGGGCGAGTGCGGTGGCGGACGGAGTGCCGGGCTCGGCGTGGTGGACGACGAGGAGCAGCCCGTCGGATCCCGTGACCGCCAGCTTCTCGCGGCGCAGATGCAGCTCGCCGACCTGCGGGTGCCGCAGGCGGGTGGTGGCCCCCTCCCAGCGGCGGACGTCGTGACGGGCCCACAGCCGACGAAACCGCTCGCTCTTCAGGCTCAGCTCACCGATGAGCTGCGTCAGGCGCGGGTCATCCGTATCGGCACCGACTGCGGCGCGCAGCTGCGCAACCACGCCGGCCGTGCCCCGCTCCCAGTCCATGTGCAGTTCACGCGCGAGCGGATCGGTGAACAGTGCCCGTAGCCGGTTCACGCCCGGGGCCATGTGCGGCGACAGGGCTACGGCCGCCCGGTTGGCGGCGAGCACGTCCATGCACCGGTTCTGTACGAACGCGGGCACGGCGAACGTGTCCAGCAGCATCGCGATACCGTCGGGGACCCGTTCGGTGCGGGGGAGGGGCTGCCTGCGGCGGGACTCGGGCCGGGCGAGCTCGACGAGATGAGCGGCGCCGTCGGCGTCGAGTCCGAGCACCTTCGCAAGTGCGTCGAGCACCTGGATCGAGGGATTGTGGTCCCGGCCGCGCTCCAGACGGAGGTAGTAGTCGGCGCTGATGCCCGCGAGCATCGCGACTTCTTCCCGCCGCAGCCCCGGTACGCGCCGGATCCCTCCGCCAGGAAGTCCCACTTCCTCGGGCCGCACGAGTTCACGACGAGCCCGTAGGCACTCGCCCAGGACGTTGCGGCCGTCTGCTGTGCCCATGCTCCGACGGTAACGCGCCACTCGTGTCCGTGAGGGGGCCCTGTCACTACCTGGAACGAGGGGGCACTGCCTGACCGCACGGTCCCGGCGCAGGATCGGGAGCACGTCGCAGGTAACTCCGCGGCGCAGGAGACCTCCCTCGTCAAGGAGCACGCGATGACACAGCGCACCTGGTTCATCACCGGCGTCAACAGCGGCTTCGGCCGGCACATGACCGAGCAGCTGCTCGAGAGAGGTGACCGGGTGGCCGGCACGATCCGCCGGTCCGGGACCGTGGACGACCTCGTCGCCAAGTACGGCGACAGGTTCTGGGTGGCCTCCCTCGACGTCACCGACACCCCTGTCGTGAAGGACGTCGTCGGACGGGCGTTCGCCGACCTGGGACGGATCGACGTGATCGTCAACAACGCCGGTTACGGCCTGTTCGGCGCCGCCGAGGAGGTCACCGACGAGCAGATCCTCCATGTCCTCGACACCAACCTGGTCGGTTCGATCCAGGTCACCCGGGCCGCGCTGCCGTATCTGCGGGGGCAGGGTGGCGGACGGATCATCCAGATCTCCACTTACGGCGGCCAGGCCACCAATCCCGGTGCCTGTATGTACCACGCCGGCAAGTGGGGCATCGAAGGCTTCATGGAATCCACCGCCAAGGACGTCGCTCCGTTCGGTATCGGCGTCACCATCGTCGAGCCCGGCGGTGCGCGCACGGAGTTCCGCTACGGCAGCCTCCAGACGGGAAGGCCGCTGGCGGCGTACGACGACACCCCGGCCGCCCTGACCCGCGGAGCCCAGGATCGCAGCCGGCCTTCCCTCGGTGACCCGGCGTTGATGGCCACCCGCATCATCGACAGCGTGGAGCAGAGCCCCGCCCCGCTGCGACTGGTCCTGGGCAGCGACTCCTACCGGTTCCTCCGGGCAGCCCTGTCCGAGCGGCTGGCGGAGATCGAGGCCCAGCGCGACACTGCAGGTCTGACCGACATCACCGAGGGCGTCTGACCGAGGGCGTGGCCGATCGCCCCGAGGCGGCATGGTGCGGCCGCGCAGTGGCTCAGGGCTGTGCGGTGAGCTGGAAGTCCTGCGCCGCCGAACCGTCACAGGTCCGCTGGGTGAGCTGGACGCTGTTCGTCGCCGCTGCGGCGGCCGTCAGACACTTGCCGCTGTGCCGCGCGACGAAGTGGTACCGCCCGCTTGTCGCGCGCACCGGCTGCCATTGCTGGTTCGTGCCGCCGGAGTAGGCCCACAGCTGCAACGGCGCACTGTCGGCCGTCGAGCGGTCGGTCACGTCGATCACCTGCGCGGGGTTGGCGCGGGCGGAGATCCGCAGGTATCCGCTGTCGGTGCTCCGGAACTGGTACTGCTGGGCTGTCGTGCCGTTGCAGGCGTACTGCTGGATCGCCGTCCCGTTCGCGGTGGCCGCCGAACGGGCGTCCACGCACGTGCCGTTGCCACTGTTCTGCACGGTGTACCAGGCGGTCTCGGAGATCTCGTCGCCGCTGGGAGGTGTCGTGGTGCCGCCCCCGCCCAGCCACTTGAGCCCGTCCAGCAGGAACCGGTTCTGCGCCGCGCTCGCGAACGTCGACGACAGCCGTGTGTTGGTCGTGTAGTTCATGGCGTTGTGACCGAAGTTCGCGTACAGCATCCGGTACTTCGTGTTGGTCCACAGGATCGGGTAATAGCCGCTGTACCAGGACTGGTTGGGATCCGTGCCGACCGGGAAGCTGCTGGGGTCGATCGACGCGAGGATCCTGATGTCCGGGTTCTGCCGCAGATCCCTGGACCAGCTGTACCACTCGCTGACCGACGAGGTGAACGTGGCCGGCAGGTTCACGGTGGCCGGGCTCGTGCGGTCCTCCACCTTCAGGGTCACCGCGGTGGGCCCCCACGTGTTGGACGCGAAGTTGCCCGAGCCGAGGAACGTGTTGTGGTACCAGGACCAGCCGGCCGCGTCGGTCGTGAACGCCGAGACGTGGAAGCCCATGAAGCCGCCCCCGCCCCTCATGTACGCCTCGAACCCTGAGCGTTGGGCGGACGTCTGCGGCAGGTCGTCGAGGAACAGGACGACTTGGTAGGCGTTGACCCCACCGTTGGCGAGCAGGTCCCAGTTGGTGCTGGCCGTGTAGGTGAAACCGTTGGCAGCCGCCTGCTGCGGGAACCAGACGTTCGCCTCCTTGTCGAAGTCGATGTGCGCCGCGTCGTAGGTGCCGCTGTAGAGGGCGAGGACCTTGAACGGGGTCGCGGTGGTGCTCGCCTGTGCGGCGGGCGGCACGGTCACGAGGCCCAGCACTGTGGCGAGCAGGAGCAGGACCCGCAGGAGCGCGCGGGTGGAGTCGGATCTGAGGGAGCTCATCTTCTGGTCGGTCCCTTCCGTGAGGTCTGCGCAGCGCGTACGTCAGCCGGTGTACCGGGCGAAGATGCTGGTGAACTGCCAGTTGCTCTGGCTCACGCCCGAGCAGGTGTCGTCATTCGGGTAGGCGCCGGGGCAAGGGCGGTCACGGTTCGCGGACCAGAACGTCAGCCGTGCCAGGTGATGGGCCTGCGCGTAGCCGAGGATGGTCTGGAAGTCGGCGGTGGTGACGGTCTCGTGGTCGTCGGTGATGCCGTTCATCGACGAGATGCCCATGCGGCGGTAGGCCGTGTCGTCGCTGTAGCCGTACGCGTTCCTCAGCGCGGTCTTCAGTCCCTCGGCCGCCCGCTGGGTGAGCGTGCCCATGTTCTGGCCCGCGCCACCGAAGTCGAACGGCATGATCGTCCAGGCGTCCACGGTCAGCCCGGAGGACGCGGCCCGGTTGATCAGACTCGTGTCGGGGCCGCTCTGCCCGGTGCCGATGGTGACGTACACCTTGATGCCGGGGTTGTTGGCCTTGACGGTCTTGAGCGCGTCCACGGTCCGCTGCTGCACGGTGCCGTTGCTGTACGCGTCGGCCTCCAGGTCGATGTCGATCGCCTTCAGCGAGTAGGCGTTGATGACCTTCTGGTACGCCGCCGCCAGCTCGCCGGCGCTGGAGCAGGAACTCTCCAGCTTGTTGCCGCTGTAGCCGCCGAAGGACGGGACGACGTCACCGCCGTTCGCGCGCACGGTGGTGATCGTCTGCTGGTCGACTCCGCCTGTCAGCGACCGACCGCCGTCCCACTGCGGGTTGCAGTAGCCGTTGCTCAGGACGAACGCCAGCGTGAACCACTTCACGCCCGTCGCGTTCATGACAGTCGTAGGGCTGGGCGGATTGCCCCAGCCGTTGTAGAGGTACGGTGCCACGGCCATCGGAGCGGAGTCCGGCGGGGTCGTGCCGCCGTCCGGGGCGGGCGCGTTCCACTTCTGGTTGGCGGCTCCCGTGCAGGTCCAGATCTGGGTGCGAGTGCCGTTGACGGAGGAATTGCCGGTCACGTCCAGGCACTTGTCGGCGGCCGGGTTGACGATGTCGCGTGCGGCGCTGACCGTCCACTTCTGGTTGGCGCCGCCACTACAGGTCCAGAGCTGGAGCTGAGCGCCGTTGGCCGTCGAACTGCCGGTGATGTCAAGGCACTTGCCGAGCGCCCGGATGGTGCCGTCGGAACCGACCGTCCACTGCTGGGCGGCGGTGCCGTTGCAGTCGTAGATCTGTACGGCCGTACCGTCGGCCGTGCTCGCGCCGGCCACGTCGAGGCACTTGCCGGCCAGGCCGGTGATCGTGCCGGTGGCGGCCGAGGCGGAGGGGGCGGCGAGTGTGCCTACGGCGGTGAGGCCGAGTGAGAGGGCGAGAGCGCAGCGCAGGGCCAGGCGTTGCATGGCGAGGGGCCTTTCGTCCAAGGGTGGGGGGTGGACGCCGCCTGTGGAGGGCGGTGAGACGTGCACATGGATGTTCACGTATGTATGCAAGGGATGCATGCATGAAAGCTCTGCTGGCTGGTGAACTTAAAGGTCTATACCAAAGCCGTCAAGGGGTGTGACCGGAGAAGTACGCGACCGCGTCGCTGAGTTGAGAAGTTGTAGGCAGCGTCATCCGGCCTGCGTCCGCCCGATTCCGCTCAGCACGGCGGCTTCCCCATGTCCGTGGGCGTCTGGAGACTGGGAGGCGCGGTTGCAGAGGACGTGCCGGGTGTTCGCCGGTGAACTGGAAGGGGGCGTTCGTGAGGATCGGATCCGGCAAGCGGCCTGGGCGCGTTGCCGTCATCGGCGTCGGTGTTCTCGGGGCCAGTGTGGGATGGCACCTGTCCCGGCTGGGCGCCGAAGTGGTTCTCATCGACGCGGCACGGCCGGGTGAGGGCGTCACCAACTGGTCCTTCGCGTGGGTCAATGCCAGCAACAAGACAGTGCGCAGGACCTACTTCACGCTGAACGTCGCGGGTTTGGCGGCCCACCGTGAACTCGCCACGGCCATCGGGCCGGACCCCTGGTGGCATCCCAGCGGCCACCTGCGCTGGGTGGACGATCCCGCGAGCGAGATGCGGCTGTTGGAGACAGCTGACCTGCTGGCACGTTGGGACTACCGCGTCGAAGTGTTGACGGGGGCCGAGGCGCGCCGCCTAGAACCTGCTCTCGCGGTGCCCGGCGAGGCGCCGGTCGTGTTCTACCCGGACGAAGCCTGGGTGCACGGGCGTCACCTGGTGGACCGCCTGGTCGGCCAGGCCGTGGCAGCCGGCGCCGCGCTCCGGTCGGGCAACGCGGTCCGTGACATCGGGACCGGTGCCGACGGGGGCGTCCGGACGGTCGCCCTGTCCGACGGGACACGGCTTGACGTCGATGTCGTCGTGAACGCGGCGGGCCCCAGTGCCGCGAACGTCGCCGCGCTGGTCGCACGGCAGCTGCCGATGCGCCGGGAACCCGGCGTCGTGACCCGGATCGACTGTGCTCGGGTCCCGATCGGCCGGGTCATGCACGCGCCCGGTATCGAGATCCGCCCTGACGGGGGCGCCTCGGTGGTCCTGCACAGCCGCGACATCGACGCACTCATCGACACAGGCGAAGACGTTTCCGAACTCGCGCGGATGCTCCGGGAAACGGCGCGGAACGTCGTTCCCGCACTCGGCGACTCGCGCATCGCAGGGGCACGGACAGCGCACCGGCCCATCCCGGCCGACGGATTCCCCTCGGTGGGAGCGGTGCCGACGGTACCCGGCTACTACGAGGCCGTCTCCCACAGCGGCATCACGCTCGGCCCGCTCATCGGCCGGCTGCTCGCCACGGAGATCGTCACAGGGAAGAGTGACGCGATGCTGGCGGACTTCCGCCCAGAACGGTTCCCTTCGTGACGTGGAGGCCGGGCGCCGTCGGCCACGGGCTGTTCACCGCGTCCCGGGGATCTCGTCGAGAGCCCCGGGACGCACGTCCGCTCGGTGGCCGTCCGGTCAGGGCGCGTCGATGAGTGTCCGGCCGTCCGCGGGTGCGAGCGCGGCGATCGCGCTGGCGTAGGCGGACTGTACGCGGGAGCGCTCGGTGGCGTTCGGTGTGGCGTTGGTGCAGGCTGTGCCGGCGCTCGACCCCGACATCAGCTGGGAGCAGGGGCCGGGCTTGGTGTCCGGCAGGCCGAGGCTGTGCCCCAGCTCGTGGGCGGCGATCCGGGTCTTGTTGTAGCCCTGGTCCACGGCCTGGCTGCCGAGTTCGACGCGGACCTGGCGGCCCGGACGAACGGGACCGAGCGTGGCCTGCGGCCAGCCCGTGGTGGCGACGATCACGATCTCGGCCGAGGTGCCGGGCGCCGCTTCCACCAGATGGACGTTGCTCACGCTCGCGTTCCAGGAGGCGACTCCGGCCGAGATCGCGGATTCCCAGCCTGCGGCGCGGCTGTCGTCGTAGCGAAGGGTCACCGCTGCCGCCTGCGCGGCGGACGATTCACCGGCGGGAGCGGGAGTGGGGGCGGCGATCGCGGCGCCCGCCGTGGCGAGGACGAGCGCCGTGGCGGAAGTGCCTGCCTTGAGCCAAGTGCCGAGGGGCATTGCTGCTCCTTCATCCGTGGGGGGAATCCGGCCCCGGCGGGGCCGGGTACGCGAAGGAGCGGCTCGGGTTGTCCGGTGGGGGCCGGACGCACCGTCGACCGCCCCTCCGGGGCGTTGCGATGGTATGCCCTGCCCACCCTGTCCGCCATGTACCTGCCATAAATGAAGGGACGTCAGAATCCGGTTTCCAGCCGAAGTTGCCCGGCCCGGGGGACGGTCTGGCGCCGCCCGCAGGGTGAGGTGCCGTGCCCGGGTCGGGCGCTGATCACCTTCAGGTCGTTCGCAGTTCATGTCCCGCCTCGATCCTCCACAGGCGGCGCAGAGGTGCCGCAGAAGGCAGCGGTATCCGGGAGGCGTTCATGGGGCACGGGCATCACCACCACAGACACGACCACGAGCACGGCCATGACCGCGACCACGGGCACGCACCCACCGCCCCGCTGCCCGCCGCCTTCGACACCTCCGTCCCCGACGAGGCCCTCACCCCCGAACAGCAGTCACGGCGCTCGCTGCTGCGGCGCGCCGGACTCCTCGGCGCGGGGCTGACCGCCGGGAGCGTCCTCGGCCCGGTGGCAGCCGCCCCTGCCCAGGCCGCCACCAACGGCCGCCGCACGGGCGGATACCTCTGGCTGGCCGGTGACCACCACATCCACACGCAGTACAGCAGCGACGGGAAGTACCGCGTCGTCGACCAGGTCAGGCAGGGCGCCCGGCACGGCATGGACTGGCTGGTCATCACCGACCACGGCAGCGCCACGCATGCCAGGATCGGCGTGGACAAGGTCAACCCGGACATCAGGGCGGCCCGGGACGCTTACGAGGACACCCTCGTCTTCCAGGGGCTGGAGTGGAACATCCCGGGCGCCGAGCACGGCACCGTCTTCGTGCACCCCGGCAAGAACGAGGTGTCGGTCCTCAAGCAGTTCGAGACCGACTACGACGGCAGTGTGAAGGGCGCCTCCGACTCGACGCCCGCCAACGAGGCCCTCGCCGTCGCCGGGCTCGCCTTCCTCGGCGAGCAGGTGCGCCGCCGCAAGGTCAAGGACGCGCTGATGCTCGCCAACCACCCGGCGCGGCGCGGTGTCGACTCCCCGCACGAGATCCGCGCCTGGCGTGACGCGACCGACCCCGGCCACCGGATCGCGGTCGGCTTCGAGGGCGCGCCGGGCCACCAGGCCGCCGGCCTGCCCGCCCCGCTCGGCATGGCCCGCGCCCGCGGCATCTACGACAACAACCCCGGCGCCAACTCCTTCGTCGGCTACCCGCCGGAGAGCTACCGCACCTGGGGCGGCTTCGACTGGATGACCGCCACCGTCGGCGGACTGTGGGACAGCCTCCTCGCCGAGGGCAAGCCCTGGTGGATCACCGCCAACTCCGACTCCCACCAGGTGTACGCGGACACCGCGGTGCGCGGCCCCGGCGACTTCGACACCGACGGCCGCTACCAGGACCCGGTCTACGGCGGCCGGATCGACATCACCCAGGGCGACTACTGGCCCGGCCAGTACAGCCGCACGCACGTCGGGGCGGACGGCTTCTCGTACGCCGCCGTGATGGACGGCATCCGCGCCGGCCGCGTGTGGGTCGACCACGGTCAGCTGATCAGCGGCCTCGACGTACGGGTCTCGGGGGGCGGCCGCTGGGCCACGCTCGGCGGCGCGCTGCGCGTCAAGAAGGGCGCGGCCGTCACGCTCGGCGTCGACGTCGCCCTCGCCGGCGGTCCCAACTGGGCGGGCTTCACGCCCAAGTTGGCCCGCGTGGACGTCATCCGGGGCGATGTCACCGGTCCGGTCTCCGACCGGGACACGTTCACCGCTCCGACCGCCGCGGTCGTGAAGTCGTACGACATCGGCAAGACGGCGGGCACGGTCCGCCTGAGGTACGAACTCGGCCGGGTGGACCGGCCGTTGTACGTCCGTCTGCGCGGCACCGACGGCAACCGGTCCGGGGTCGGCCCGATGGGCGCGGCGGTCGATCCGGCGGGCCCGGCCATCGACGTCCTCGGTGACGCCGACCCGTGGCGCGACCTGTGGTTCTACTCCAACCCGGTGTGGGTCCTGCCCTCGTGACGCCGTACGTCCTCACCGTGGACGCGGGGATCCGCGACCTGCGCGCGGCCGATCACCTGCTCCACTCGCTCGCGGCCGAACTCTCCGTGCCGGAGGGTGCGTTGGGCTGTACGCATCTCGTGCGCGGGGACCGGCCGCGGGTGGCCGTGTCCCTCACCCTGCCGTCGCCGCTCCCGCGTACCGCCCGGGAGCGGCTGACGGCCCGAGGGCACGAGGTGTCCGAGGGCCTGCCGGACGCGGTCGGCCGGGCCGTGATCTATCCCGGCGTCGCGTCCCTCACCGGCACACTGACGATCGCGGAGCTGCTCGACCGCTCCGCGATCGACCGGGTGACGGTCCTCGGGGCACCCGGTCGCCCCGACCCGCGGACATCGATGGTCACGAGGGATCACGTCCGGCCCCAGTGGCAGGACGGCGCACTCGTGCTGACCGCCATGCCCGCGGCCGGCGGCACCCTCGTCCCCTTCGAGGTGCCGGACCCGACACCGTGCTGCGCCGACCACTGACCGACTCCCGGCACGCCCGCACGCGCGCACGCGCGCTCGCAACAGGTGTCCGGGGGAGGGCCATGGCGTAAGAGGCTCGGCGGATGGAGAGGCATCCGACCGTGGCCCACCCCGCGAAGGAACCGCTCGTGACCGACGGCCGTGGCAACTCCTTGATCTCGCTCACGCGGGGCCGCGAGACAGCGCCGCCGCAGGACGCCCCGCTGCCGGCGGCGTTGGTGGCCCTGTGGCGAGCCGGCCGGGTCCTCATGGTCTTCGACCGGTACCGCCGGACCTGGGAGCTGCCAGGGGGGAGCATCGAAGAGGGCGAATCCCCTCGCCAGGCCGCTGCACGCGAGCTGCTGGAGGAGAGCGGGCAGCAGCCTGACGAACCGTTGAGGTTCATCGGCTACGCGCGGTTCGTGCTGGCGCCTGACCGGCGAGCCGAGAACCTGGCCCTGTACGCGGGATCCTGCGCGGAGCCCCGCGTCTTCGAACCCACCGAGGAGATCGCGGCCATCCGCTGGTGGGACCTCCGCGAACGCCTCCCAGGGGATGTGCAGCCCCTGGACGCCTACCTCGCCCCGCTCACCCGGTAACCGGGAGGTGGGCTCCCCCCTATGAGGGCGCACAACGATGCGGGGCTCAGGCCGAAAACCGGCACTGTGTGTGCCGGTTTGGCCCGACTGGCCTGGTCAATTCAAGCCGTTGTCTTGATGCACTCATGACAAGACCATCTTCACGATGCCACTCTTCTCCCGGTGTTCACAGCCTCCCCACAGCTTCATCACGAGGGGCGGCCGCACTTCCAGCCACGTGTCCACCACCCCCACCCCCCGCCACCCCCAACCTCCTTCAACCCGCATGCCGTGCAGCGCTCCGGACCGGCGTACCCCGCCGCTCCGTCTCCTCCACGGCCCCCACCACGGGCCGGCTTCGTACCGAAGGAGAATCCGTTGCCCCTGTCACACCGCGCGCTCGTGCGGCGCAGACGTGCCGCCGTTGTCGCCCTCACCGCCGTAGGCTCCCTGCTCGGCCTCGCAGCCCCGTACTCGGCGGATGCGGCACCGGCGGACCCCGGACCCGCGAAGATCACCGCCACCCCGCGGGCCGGTGCGGCGCAGACCTCTCTGACCCCCGCCCGTCGCACCGCCCTGGTGAAGAGCGCCCAGTCCGCCGCGGCCGACACCGCGCGGCGCATCGGCCTCGGCGCCGAGGAGAAGCTCGTCGCCAAGGACGTCGTCACCGACGCCGACGGCACCACGCACACCCGCTACGAGCGCACCTTCGCCGGCCTGCCCGTCCTGGGCGGCGACCTCGTCGTCCACGACAGCCATGGCCGCACGACCGTCACCAAGGCGAACGCGGCACGGCTCTCGGTGCCCTCGCTCCGCCCCAAGGTCACGTCCCGCGGTGCCACCGACAAGGCCCTCGCGGTCTCCCGGCGGGACCGGGTCGAGGACGCCGAGGTGGGCAACGCCTCCCGTCTGGTCGTCTGGGCCGGCACCGGCAAGCCGGTGCTGGCCTGGGAGACCCTCGTCGAGGGAGTCCAGAGGGACGGCACGCCCAGCGAACTCCAGGTCGTCACCGACGCCGCCACCGGCAAGGAACTCCTGGCCGCCGAGCAGGTCCACACCGGCGAGGGCACCGGCCAGTACGTCGGCACCGTCCCGCTCGGCACCACCCCCGCCGGATCGACCTACCAGCTCGTCGACCCCGACCGCGCCGGACACAAGACGTACGACCTGAACCAGGGCACCTCCGGGACCGGCACCCTGTTCACCGACGACAACGATGTCTGGGGCAACGGTTCGCCGACCGATCGCCAGACCGCCGGTGTCGACGTGGCCTTCGGCGCCGCGGCCACCTGGGACTTCTACAAGGACGCCTTCGGCCGCAACGGCATCCGCAACGACGGCGTCGCCGCGTACAGCCGTGCCCACTACGGCAGCAACTACGTCAACGCCTTCTGGCAGGACTCCTGCTTCTGCATGACCTACGGCGACGGCTCGGGCAACACCCACCCGCTGACCGCGCTCGACGTGGCCGCCCACGAGATGAGCCACGGGGTCACCGCCGCCACCGCGGGCCTGGTCTACTCGGGTGAGTCCGGCGGCCTGAACGAGGCGACCTCCGACATCTTCGCCGCCGCCGTCGAGTTCCACGAGAACCTCGCCACCGACCCCGCCGACTACCTGGTCGGCGAGAAGATCGACATCAACGGCGACGGCACTCCGCTGCGTTACATGGACAAGCCCTCCAAGGACGGCGACTCCAGGGACAGTTGGAGCTCCACCCTGGGCAGCATCGACGTGCACTACTCGTCCGGCCCCGCGAACCACTTCTTCTACCTGCTCTCCGAGGGCAGCGGAGCCAAGACCGTCAACGGCGTCTCCTACGACAGCCCGACCTACGACGGCCGGCCCGTGACCGGTGTCGGCATCGAGAACGCCGCCGCCATCTGGTACCGGGCGCTGACGACGTACATGACCTCGACCACCGACTACGCCGGCGCCCGCACCGCCACCCTGTCGGCCGCCGCCGACCTGTTCGGCGCCTACAGCCCGACCTACCTGGCGGTCGCCGACGCCTGGGCCGCGATCAACGTCGGCAACCGCATCGCCCTCGGCGTCAACCTCGCCCCGGTCGCCGACCAGATCAGCGGCGTCAACCAGGTGGTGAGCCTCCAACTGGACGCCTACACCACCAACACGGGATCCTCCCTGACCTACGAGGCCGGCGGCCTGCCGGACGGCCTGACCCTCAGCCCGGGCGGCCTGATCAGCGGCACCCCGACCACCCTCGGCACGAGCGAGGTCACCGTCACGGTGACCGACAGCACCGGGGCGAGCGCCACCGACACCTTCAGCTGGCAGATCGCCTACGTCTACGCCAGCTCCACCCGCGTCGACATCCCCGACAACGGCGCCGCCGTGGAGTCCCCGGTGACCATCACCGGCCGCGACGGCAACGCCTCCACGACGACCAAGGTGTACGTCAACATCGTCCACACCTACCGCGGTGACCTCACCGTCGACCTCGTCGGGCCCAACGGCACCGTCTACTCCCTGCTGAACCGCAGCGGCGGCTCCGCCGACAACGTCGACCAGACCTTCACGGTCGACGCCTCCGCCCAACCCCTCAACGGCACCTGGAAGTTGCGCGTCCAGGACCGTGCGTCCATCGACGTCGGGTACATCGCGCGCTGGCAACTGACACCCTGACCCGACACCCCCGGTGAACACCGCCGCCCGGGCCCCGAGGGCCCGGGCGGCGCAGTCAGCCCGCCGACGGAGTCTCCAGGGAGCCCGGTGTGATCAGGCCCGTCTCATAGGCGGCGATGACCGCCTGGGCGCGGTCGCGGAGCTGGAGCTTGGCGAGGATGTGCGTCACGTGGGTCTTGACCGTCGCCTCGCTCAGGTGGAAACGAGCGGCGAGTTCCGCGTTGCTCAGGCCGCGGGCCAGGGATTCGAGGACCTCCAGTTCACGCCGGGTGAGCGTGGACAGGTCGCGGTGCAACGTGGTCTTGCGTCCGGTGGGCATGGCGAAGCGCTCCACGAGACGGCGGGTGATCGACGGGGCGAGCAGCGCGTCGCCGGAGCGGACCAGGCGCACGGCGGCGGAGAGGTGCTCCGGGGTGACGTCCTTGAGCAGGAAACCGCTGGCGCCGACCGCGAGGGCCCCGTAGACGTACTGGTCGAGGTCGTATGTCGTGAGGATGATGATCCGCGGCGGGGTCGAGGGGGTGTCCGGGCCGAGGATGCGGCGGGTGGCCTCCAGGCCGTCGGTGCCCGGCATGCGGATGTCCATCAGCACGACGTCGGGGAGCGTGCGCCGGACGACGGCCACGGCCTCCTCGCCGTCGGTCGCCTCGCCCACGACCTCGATGCCGTCGGCGGCGAGGATCATCCGGAAGCCCGTGCGAACGAGCGCCTGGTCGTCGGCGATCACCACCCTGGGCGGCCCGATGCCGTCGTCCGTGTGCTGTGCCTCGGTGCTCATTCGGCCTCCACCGGGATGATCGCCAGGACGGCGAAGCCCCCGTGCGGGCGGCTGCCTGCGGACAGCGTACCGCCGTACAGGGCGAGCCGTTCGCGCAGTCCGATCAGGCCGCGGCCGCTTCCTGCGACCCGTGGCCTGCGCTGTCCGCCGGTGTCCTCGACCGCCACCCTCACCTCGCCCGGCGCGTGCTCCACGGACACCGTCACCGCGGCACCCGCGGCGTGCTTGACGGCGTTGGTGAGTGCCTCCTGCACCACCCGGTACGCGGCCAGGTCCACGCCCGCGGGCAGCGGGACCGGAGTGCCGGTGACGGACAGTTCGACGGGTACGCCCGTGCTGCGCACCCGCCCGGTCAGTTCGGCCAGTTGTCCCAGGCCCGGCTGCGGGGCCAGGTCCGCGGTCGCGGCCGGATCCGGCCCGTCCGAGGCCATCGTCAGCAGACCCATCACGTGCCGCAGTTCCGCCAACGCGGCCCGCCCGCCCGCCTCGACGGCCTGCAACGCCTCGCGGGCCAGGTCGGGAGAGGCGTCGAGGGTCTTGCGCGCGGCGCTGGCCTGAATCGTCATCATGCTGACGTTGTGGGTGACGACGTCGTGCAACTCCCGTGCGATGCGCGAGCGTTCGCGCTCGACGGCGAGCCGGGTCGCGTCCTGCTGGGCGCGGACCCGCTGCTGCCAGGCGTGCACCAGGTTGGCGCCGAGCGCCACCGGCAGCAGCACCAGCAGGGGGATCAGACCGCGGTCTATCTCCGGCAGCAGGGACAGGGCGCAGAACGCGCCGCCGCCCAGCACCAGACTCACCAGCGCGGCCACGCGGTGGGGGCTGTACATCGCCGCGCTGTACGCCGCGATCAGCGCACTGGCGAAGGCGAACACCGCCGCGTCCGTGGTGATCTCGCCCAGGTGGAAGAGCCAGGTCGCGACGAGCACCGCCCAGAACGCGGCCAGCGGACAGCGCCGGCGCAGTGCCAGCGGTGCCGCGGACAGCACGGCGAGCGCCAGCTCCCACGGCTCGGCGGGAGGCAGCTTCCGGTCGCTCTGCTGAGCGGGCGCGGAGTCCTGCTCGCGCGGGGGGACCGGGCGGGTCGGCGCCGCGGCGGCCGGATCCGATGCCGAGGGCGAGGCCGGAGCCGAGGCCGTGACACGCGGCGCCCGCGGCCGGTCGTCGTGGGCCGAGCGGTCCAGGTCCGCGGAGAACGTGCCCACCGCGAGCACCGCGGCGAGCAGCACATCGGCGATCCAGGTCCAGCGTGAGCGCCGCGGCGGCATGCCCGTGGCGCGCAGCACCGAGGCTGCGCGGGCACCGTACGACCGCATGACACTTGTCCGCGGCGCGCTCGTGGGGAACGGTGGGCGTCGAAGGATCCGCCTCGCTGAATTCACCCCGCCATTGTGGCAAGGGGCCGTCCGCCGTGGATCAGTCCACGAGCCGGTCGGCCTCCCCCTCTCGACTACATCGCAGGGATGAGACCGCCGGGCCTCCGCCACACACGGTAGGAACCTTCGACACAGCGGCCGACGCGGTACGGGACCCCTCACACCTAGCTTCTTCGAGTACGCAACGAGAACTGGCACACCTGGAGGCGCCGTGAGGGACCTGATCGACCCGCTCATCGAACTGCGTGACGTGAGCAAGGCGTACGACGAGGGCCCGCCCGCGCTGTCCGGACTGACCCTGGACGTGCAGCCCGGCGAGGCGGTCGCCGTGCTGGGTCCGTCCGGCAGCGGCAAGTCGACGCTGCTGAACCTGGTCGCGGGGCTCGACCGGCCGACCCAGGGCAGCGTGAGCGTCGCCGGAGTACGGGTGGACGAGCTGAACGAGACCGGCTCCGCCAAGTACCGCCGGACCTGGATCGGCATGATCTTCCAGTTCTTCAACCTGCTGGACGATCTGACCGTCGCCGACAACGTCCTGCTGCCTGCCCAGCTCGCGGGCATGCCCCGCGCCCGCGCCGCGGCCCGCGCCGACGAACTCCTCGGCTACCTCGGCATCGCCCGGCACCGGCACGCCTACCCGGGCCGGCTCTCCGGCGGCGAACGCCAGCGGGTCGCCGTGGCCAGGGCGCTGATGAACAGTCCCGCACTGCTGCTGGCCGACGAGCCGACCGGCGCACTCGACTCCGCGTCGGGCGCGGACGTCCAGGCGCTGTTGCGCGAACTCAACGCGGACGGACAGACGATGATGCTCGTCACCCACGACCTGTCGCTGGCGGAGGCCTGCGCGACCCGGACCGTCGAACTGGTCGACGGACAGGTCGCCCGCGACACCGCCCACAGCATGCCGAAGGTGGCCCGATGAGCGCGCTGGGGCCGGCGCGCCCGACCGGCACCCGGCTCGCGGAGCCCGGTGCGATCGCGTCCCCGCCACCCGCGGGCAACCAGGACGGCAGAGACGGGCCGAGCGGCGGCGGAGGCGGTGCGCTCGGCCGAGTGGTCCGCGCGGGCGTGGGACGACGCCGGGTGCAGACCGTCGTGATGGTGCTGACCACACTGCTCGCGGTGGCGGCCTCGGTGCTCGGCGCCGGGCTGCTGGTGGCCTCGCAGGGACCGTTCGAGCAGGCCTTCTCCAAGCAGCACGGGGCGCACCTCAGCGCGGAGTTCGACGCGACGAAGGTGTCGTCGGCCCAACTGGCGGCGACCGCGGACGCCGAGGGCGTGGCCGCGGCGGCCGGACCGTTCCCCGTGGCCTCGCTGCGGCTGGAGTCGGCGAACGGCGGGCCCCCGGGCATCGAACCGCCGCCGGTGACGGTGGTCGGCCGCGCCGAGGCGGACCAGCCGGTGGACCAGGTGAGCCTCGTCGAGGGCGAGTGGGCCACGAAGTCCGGCGAGATCGTGCTGGAGACCAGTGCCCGTACCCCCGGCATCGCGGTGGGCAGCAAGGTGGACGTCACCGGCCCGGACGGCAAGGCCGAGTTGACCGTGACGGGGATCGCCGAGTCGGTCGGCGAGAGCGCCGACGCGTGGGTGCTGCCCGCACAGCTGAGCCGACTGGCCGCGTCGGGCGCGGACTCGAGCTACCAGATGCTGTACCGCTTCGACGACGCCGACAGCCCGTCCGCGGTCGCGGCCGGCAAGAAGGCCGTCTCCGCAGGGCTTCCCGGGGGCGCCCTGCGCGGCGCGCAGTCGTGGCTCGACGTCAAGCAGATCGCCGACAACAACGTCTCGGCGTTCGTCCCGTTCGTGAGCGCGTTCGCGCTCATCGCCCTGGCGATGTCGGTGCTGATCATCTCCATCGTGGTCAGCGGTGCGGTGGCCGCTTCCACCCGCCGCATCGGCATCCTCAAGTCGATCGGCTTCACGCCCTCGCAGGTGGGGCGCGCCTACGTCGGACAGGCACTGATCCCGGCCTCGCTCGGCGCGCTGCTGGGTGTGGTGGTCGGCAACCTGCTGGCGATCCCGATGCTGAACGAGGTCGAGACCGCGTACAACACCAGCGCCTTGCTCATCCCGCTGTGGATCGACATCGTGGTGCCCCTGGCTGCACTGGCGCTGGTCGTGGCCGCCGCGCTGGGCCCGGCCATGCGCGCCGCCCGGCTGCGCACGGCGGTGGCGATCAACGTCGGGCGCACGCCGAGCGAGGGGCGCGGGCGTCATGTCCGTGCGCTGCTGGCCCGGCTGCCGGTACCGCGCTCCGTCAGCCTCGGCCTCGCGACCCCGTTCGCGCGTCCGGCGCGGGCGGCGACCACCGCGGCGGCCGTCGGCTTCGGCGCGCTCGCGATCACCTTCGCGGTGGGGCTGGGCAGTTCGCTGTTCGCCATCCAGACGCACGGCAACCCGGACTCGGTCGGTGACGTCACCGTCAGCACCATGGGACGGCCAGGCGCGCCCGAGCGGAGCGGGGCCGGCGACCGCGAGGCGCCGACACGCGGCGACGAGGGCACGGTGCCCGGGACGGGCTCCCGCTCGGACGGCGGCGCCACGGCCCGCGAGGACCACGACGGCCGCGGCGCGCCCGGCACGGCGACGGGTCCGCAGGAGGATGTGAAGCCGGCCGACCCGGCCGAGGTCGAGGCGGCGATCAAGGCGCAGTCCGGCACGGGATCGTACTTCGGCACCGGCAAGACCTTCGTGAGCGTCGCCGGCGTCAAGGGCGGTACACCGCTCGTGGTCTACGAGGGTGACGCCGAGGGCGCCGGTCAGGTGATGGTGTCGGGGCGCTGGTTCTCCGCACCCGGCGAGGCGGTGGCACCGGCCCGGTTCCTGCAGGCCACCGGCGCCAAGATCGGTGACACCGTGACGCTGACCGACCAGGGCCGCAGTGTGCGGCTGAAGCTGGTCGGTGAGATCTTCGACCTCGGCGACCAGGGCATGGCGGTACGCGCCGACGCCGCGTCGGTGGCACAGATCGTGCCCGACGTGAAGCTGGACCACTTCACCGTCGAGCTCGCCTCGGGCACGGACAAGGGCGACTACCTCGACGGGCTCAACACCCGGCTGAAGGAGATCGGCGGGGTCGCCACGAGCTCCGACGACGCCCGCACCTCGACCGTCATCGTGGTGATGCAGTCACTGATCGCCATGCTGACGGCCATGCTGGTGGTCGTGGCGTGCCTGTGCGTCCTCAACACGGTGGTGCTCGACACCCGCGAACGGGTCCATGACCTCGGGGTGTTCAAGGCGCTCGGGATGAGCCCGCGCCAGACCGTCACCATGGTCCTCACCTCCGTGGCCGCCACCGGTCTGGTGGCCGGCGCCATCGGCGTACCTCTCGGCGTGGCCCTGCACCACCTGGTCATGCCGGCGATGGGCCGCTCGACCGGCACGGAGATCCCGGCCGCGGACATCGACGTCTACGGGGCCGGCATCCTGGTCCTGCTCGCCCTGGGCGGCGTGGTCATCGCGGCGGCGGGCGCGTTGCTGCCGGCGGGGTGGGCGGCCCGGACGGGGACGGCCCGGGCCCTGCGTACGGAGTGAGCGGCAGGCCTACGGCGTGAACCGACAAGGAACGCCCGTCCGGTACACCGGTGGATCCGGTACCGGACGGGCGTTCTTCTTGCGCGAGCGGAGGACGGGGAGTGGCCTGTCAGCCGGGCGGCTCAGCCGGGCGGTGCGGCGCCGGGACGGGTGGAGCCCTCCGTGCTCTTCGTGCTCTTCGTCGTGAAGCGGTCGACCTTGGTCAGCACATCCGTGCTGTAAAGGCGTTGGGCCTGCTCCAGGGAGAACTCCGCCATGTAGCGGCGGAACGCGTCCAGGTCCTCCTCGGCCGAGTTCAGCATCTTGCGGTTGGCTGCCACGGCCTGGCCACGCAGGCGGGCGACGCTGTCCTCGACGGCCTGGTCCAGCTCCTCGGCCGGGTGCACCTCGTCCACGAGCAGCCGCGCCTCCGGGTCCGTGGCGTGGATCCTGCGGCCCTCCAGGATGATCTGCCGGGCCAACCGAGGGCCCGTGTACCGGGCCAGACGGAAGTTGGCGGCGCCCGGCACGATGCCCTCCTGGGCGGCGGGGAGGCTGAGATACGCGTCGTCGGCGGCGAGTACGTGGTCGAAGACGAGGAGCAGCTGCATGCCGCCGCCGATCGCGAAGCCGTCGACCGCTGCCACCCAGGGCTTGGTGCGCACCGGCGGTGGCCACGCGCCGTCCTCGCCGGTGCGCAGGCCGCTCCAGATCTTGTGGAGGTAGCCCATCTCGCGGCGCAGCAGGAAACCGGTGAGTGAAATTCCGCCGGCGTGCAGGGACTTGAGGTTGATGCCGGCGCTGAAGACCCGTCTGCCCTGGTACCGGGGGTGCGTCATGACGCCGCCGCGCAGCAGGCACAGTTCCACCGCCGGGTCGAGCAGGGCGAGGTCCACCGCCGTCTCCATGTCGTCGACCTGGCGGTCGTCCTCCGCGTTCAGGCAGTCGTCGCGGCACATCGTCAGCCGGGCCACGCCGTCCCGTCGCTCGATCCGCACCGAGCCCAGGTCGGCCTCGCCCACCGCCGTGTACCTGGGCAGCAGTTCCAGAGCGCGCGAGGTCGGTCGCAGCATCGTCCCCATCAGGTGCCGACCCGCGGCCGGCGCGTGCAGGACGGCCCCGAAGAAGATGCCGAGATCGATCTCGTGCCCCTCCTTCAGCGCCTGCGGCAGCCGCTGGTCCGACGCCAGTTCGGCCGGCGTCGGCAACAGCCCCGGAAAGGCCGCACCGGCGGATTCGGCCAACTCGGCCAGCCGCAGCCGGCGCGTGTACTCCTCGGTGACCTCGGCGTAGACGGCGTCGGCGTGCACGGCGAGGAACGCGGACCGCAGCGCCCGGCGTTCGTCCGCGCGCGGTGGGCCGAGGGCGGCCGCGCGGCGGAGGGCGGCGCGATCGTGCGCGAGCCGGTCCAGCTGCTCACGGGCGCGCAGGTCGGGTGTGGCGTACGTGCCAGTCGTCGGTACGTCTGTCACAGGCATGTCCGTCAGGGGTGTGTCCGTCAGGGGTGTGTCTGTCATGGGCTCGCCTCCGCTGTGGTGCGGGGTAGGTGGCGTTCGGGGCCGTTGACGCCGGTTGCCGGCGCTGCCACCACGTACGCGAGCCCGGCCCGCAGAAGGTACGGGCCGGGCTCGTGGTGCGTGTGGGTCATGCGGGCGCCTCCGCCGCCGTGCGTCGCAGGGCTCGGTCGCAGGCCGCCAGGTGGGCACCGAGAGCCTCTTCGAAGGGGACGGCGTGGGCGTCCAGGAGGAGTTGGCGGCGGATGGCCATTTCGGCACCGTTGACACCCGCCGCCAGGCCTGTCGCCGCTGCGGCCGCGCCCGCCGCGTCGTCCGCGACCTCGTCGATCAGGTGCAGGGTCAGGGCCTCCGAGGCGTCGATCGGGGTGCCGAACAGGGCCGCACGGCGGATCGACGCGATGCCGCGGGTCTGTTGGGCGAGGCGGTGGAGGGCCATGCCGGGCCAGGTCGTGCCGTCCAGGGCCGGGAGCCGGAGGCGCAGGGAGCGGGTCGCCACACGGAGGTCGGTGGTGAGGAGCGCGTCCAGAGCGGTGCCGCCGCAGGCGCCGTCGGCGATGGCGATGGTGACCTCCGGCAGCCGTTCGAGCCGACGCAGGGCCCGCTCCCACTTGCTGACGAGCCCCACCGTCAGGCCGTCCGTCCAACCGGGGCCGGCGGGACTGCCGGTCAGTTCGAGGACGACCGGGCCCCGCGCCCCGCCGTCCTCAGCGGCGTCGCACACGGCGCCCACCGCCGCGACGGTCTCCGCGCTCATCGGCCGGCCGCCGTCGATGCGCAGTCTCAGATGGTCGTTCACCGGATTCTCCTCACCACTGGACGAGTGCTGTCTCGATCGTGGAGCCGGGTCCCATGGTCATCAGGACCCCGAACTCGCCCGCCCGCACGACGCGTTCCCGCATCAGCCGCTCGTACGAGAACAGGAAGGAGCCGCTCGACAGGTTGCCGTAGTCGCGCAGCACGCCGCTGGTGTGGCGCAGATCGTGCCGGGTGAGCCCGAGGTTGACCCGCACGGCGTCGATGACCTTCTTGCCGCCCGAGTGCACCAGCCAGTGGGCGATGTGGGAGCGCCGCAGCCCTTCGGCGGACAGCAGCCGGTCCACCACCTGCTCGGCGTTCGCGCCGACCACGTACGGGATGTCCGGGTCCAGATAGAAGCTGAACTTGTGCTGGTCGTCGTCCCAGTCGTAGCGCATCGCGTCGATCGCGCTGTCGATGAGATGGCTCGCGAATCCGAGCAGCCGCGGTCCGGCCGAGGCGACGGGCGCCGGGGACGGATCGAGGTCGTCGGACGACGGACCGGCCGCGTCCGGCGGATCGGCCAGCAACGCGATGGCGGCGGCTCCGTCACCGAAGAGGCTGTTCACGACCGCCGTACGCATCGTGGCGTCCATGACGTACGCGGCCGAACACGCCTCCACGCACAGCATGACGGCGACCCGCCCGGGATTGGCCGTGGCCCAGGAGGAAAGGGCGTTGAGGGCGTTGAGGCCCGCGTTGCAGCCCATGCCCACCACGTCCATCCGGCTGGTGGCGGACGAGATGCCCATCTCACGCATCAGGTGCGCGCTGAGCCCCGGCGTGAGCAGCCCGGTGGTCGTGACGACGCACAGGTAGTCGATGTCCGCCAGGGTGAGTCCGGCGTCCGCCAGACACTGCCGTACGGCCCGGGCGCCCATGTCGAGCGCGAGGCGTTTGTGCTTGGCCAGCAACTTGCCCTGCGGCTCGGTACCGAAGGCGCCGGTGGCCTCGCGCGGCGGGAGCGTGAGGTGGCGCCGCTCGATCGCGCTGTTGAGGAAGACGGACCGGATCCGCGGGTCGGTGATGCCGAACAGGTCGAGCAGCGTGCGCTGTTCGTAGCTGTTCCCGGTGACGGCGGTGCCGACGCCGATGATCCGGGGCGGCGTCAGGGTGTGCTTGCCGAGCGGCTCCACGGCCGCGGGGGCCGCAGGTGCGGCGACGGGAGGTGCACCGGTGGTCATCGGTAGGTCCACCCCCACATGCGGGGCTTGCTGCGCGGACGGCGTACGACGGTCATCACTTTCAACGCCTTTCAGAGCCGGGCCGAGTCCGTGATGAACCGCGCCAGGCGGGCGATCCCCTCACGGATGTCGGCGTGGGTGAGATAGCTGATGGACAGTCGGAGGACGTGCTCCCCGCCGCCCTGCGGATAGAAGTAGGACATGGGCGTCCAGATGACGCCGAACTCCTCGGCCGAGCGGGCGAGCGCCGCGTTGTCGGCGGTGAACGGCACCGTGACGGTGAGGAAGAACCCGCCGCTGGGCCGGTTCCAGCGCACCCCCAGGGCGGTGCGCTCCGGCTCCGGCAGGAAGACCTCGAGCTGTTCGAGGGTGGCCTCCATGGCCGCGCCGTAGTGCGCGGCGGTGTCGGCGTTCAGCGCGGCGGCGCCCCCGCCCGCGGACAGCAGCATGCCGGCGACCGCGGCCTGGCTCAGCGGTGAGGTGTTGACCGTCACCATGCTCTTGATCCGGGTCAGTTCGTCGGCCAGCAGTCCGGTGCCGCCCGCGCGGTCGACCACGGTCTGGTCGGCGACCACGTAGCCGACGCGGGCGCCGGGGAACAGGGACTTCGCGAAGGAGCCGAGCTGGACGACCCGCCGCTTGCGGTCCAGCGCCTTGAGCGTGGGCAGTTGGGCTCCCGGACTGACCAACCGGTACGGGCTGTCCTCCAGGACGAGGATGTCCTCGCGGGCCGCCAGGTGCAGCAGCGCCTGCCGCTCGGCTGCGGACATGGTCGCGCCGGACGGGTTGGAGTGGTCGGGGATCACGTAGAAGGCGCGCGGGCGCCGGCCACGGGCCCGTTGGGCGGCGACGGCGGCCTCCAGGTCGGCGCACCGGAACCCGTCGGGCCCCTCCTCGACCGCGACCGTCTCGATGTCGAGCAGCCGGGCTGCGCCCGTGATGCCCACGTAGCAGGGGCTGGAGACCAGCAGCACGTCCTCGGGCCCGGCGATCAGTGCGCGCAGCGTGAGCAGCATCGCCTCCTGAGCGCCGACCGTGACGACGATCGCCTCGGGCGCCACCTCGATCTGCTCGTCCAACCGCAGTGAGTCGGCGACCAGTTCACGGATCTGGCCGCCGGTCGGCCCGTACTGGAAAAGAGCGTCCCGGATCCGCTCGGGAGAGTAGCCCGCCTTGTCCAGGTGCTGCATGTAGCGGCGGATGTGGCCGAAGATGTCCTCGGGATCGAAGAAGCCGTCGTACGGGCGCCCGGGGGCGAAGGACACGGCGTCCGGGTAGCGGTGGGTGATCTCGTTGAGGAAGTTCATGGTGTCCAGCACCGGGTCGCTGACGCTGGCGTGGAGGTCCTCACGAGCCAGCGCGCCGGACGCGACCGGCGGATCCGTCGGGGACACCGAGGACCCCGTGGAGGTCAGGGGAGGCAGCTCCCGCACCTCGGCGCCGGCCACCAGCTCCGGCCCCGCGTCCGCCGCCGACGACACACCCGCCAGCGCCATCGCGTCCCTCAACTCCTCGGTCACGATGCCCAGTACGTCCGCGACACCGTCCCGCCCGTCCACCGCGAGACCGTGCAGCACGGGCCGCCCCAGCAGCACCGCGTCCGCGCCCAGGGCGAGCGCCGCAAGGACGTCGACCCCGCGCCGGACCCCGCCGTCGAGGAGCACCGGAACGCGTCCGGCGACCGCCGCGGCGATCTCCGGCAGCGCCTCCAACGCCGCGGACACGCCGTCCAGTTGGCGGCCCCCGTGGTTGGAGACCACGAGCCCGGCCGCACCCGAGGCCACCGCGCGCCGGGCGTCGTCGGCGGTGAGGACGCCCTTGATCAGCACCGGAAGGGCGCTGACCGTCCGCAGCCACGCCACGACGGTCCAGTCGAGCTCCGTGTCGAAGGCCTGGAGGGCGTGATCGGCGGGAGAGTCGAAGCCGGTGCCGGTGAGGTTGGCGGGTGTGATCTCCGGCGGCAGCCGGAAGCCGCCCCGCAGATCCCGCAGGCGCCGTCCCAGACGCGGGGCGTCCGCGGTCAGTACCAGGGCCTCCACACCGGCGCGTTCGGCCCGTTCGATCAGGGCCCGAATCGTGTCGCGGTCGCGGAAGCAGTACACCTGCAACCACAGCGGCGCGCCGGCCACGGCGGCGATGTCCTCGACGGTGCGGCCCGCGAAGGTGCTGACCACCAGCGGGAGGCCCGCCGCTCCGGCCGCCGCCGCGGTGGCGACCTCGCCGTCCGGGTGCACCAGGGTGTGGTAGCCCATCGGGGCGACGCCGATCGGCGCCGCCCACTCACGGCCGAGGACCCGGGTGGCGAGGTCGGGCCGGCCCACGCCGGTGAGCACGCGCGGCCGCAGCCGGACCCGGTCGAACGCCGCCGTGTTCGCGGCCAGCGTCCGCTCGTCCCCGGCGCCGCCGGCGACGAAGTCCCACACGCCCGGGGCCAGTCGGGTACGGGCCCGGGCCGCGTAGTCGGCCAGCGTGAGCGGCGCCGGCTCGCCGGCGTGGGAGCTCATTCGGTGGCCAGCCGGTCGCGCTCCACCGCTTCGTACAGCGCGCGGATGTTGGCGCTGCCGAAGCCACGGGAGCCCCGGCGCTGGATGAGCTCGTAGAACAGCGTGTTGCGTTCGTACGGGGAGCGGCTGAACAGTTGGAGCAGGTAGCCCCACTCGTCGCGGTCCGCCAGGACCTGTGCGGAGCGCAGCTCGTCGATCTCGTCCCGCATGCCGCCGAAGCGGGCGAGCAGGCCGTCGTAGTAGCTGTCCGGGACGCTCAGGAAGTCGACGCCCCCGGTGTGGAGGTCCTGTACGGCCGGGATGATCTCGTCGACCAGGAAGGCCAGATGCTGCACTCCGGGGCCGCCGTTGCGCTCCAGGAAGGCGTCGAGCTGGCCGGTGCCCTTGGACAGGTCCGGGGCGACGAGGGTGAACGTGATGCGGCCCGACGCGCTGCGCACCACGACCGAGTCCATCGCGTGTGCGCCGACGTCCACGTACTCGGAGGAGTAGCGGGAGAACCCGAACGCGTCCCGGTAGAAGTCCGCGTACTTCTCCAGCGAGCCGCCGTCGAGGCAGATCGCGACATGGTCGAGTGACTGGATGTGCTGGGTGCGCCCGGCCGGGGCGGCAGCCGAGTCCGGCACCGGGGCCCAACTGCGGCCCGGCGGCAGCGCGTTTGGCCAGGCGCCCGCGGGCACCAGGGTGTGCGTGACGCCGCCGAAGCCGGAGACGGCCGGGTCGCCCTGCGCGGAGGCGGAGAGCCGGGCGCCGGCCGCGACCGCGGCCCGTACCGTCTCGTCGACGTCCTCGCAGGTGAACGCGATGTCGGCGATACCGTCGCCGTGCGCGTCCAGGAACCCCCAGGTCGCCGGTCCCGTCGTGACCACCAGGTGCACGGACCCCTGGCGCAGCAGCGCGGAGCTGCTGTCGACGGCCACCGTGTCGGCGGTCCGCACGAAGCCCATCGAGGTGACGAAGTAGTCGACGACCGCCTTCTTGGTGCTGGTGTACAGCTCGATGTACGCGATGTCTGTCCCGGCCACTGTCACCAACGCCATTCCTGCTGACCGTACAGATGCCCCGACTTGATGCCGCGGTCCGCGCACCAGGTCATGAACTCGTCGATCTGCTTGATCTGGTAGGTGTCCTCGTCGTAGGAGGTGGCCATGACGTGGCCGAGCCAGGGCTCCTCGCCCATCGCGTACACATAGGCCTCGCCGGCGCCCAGCTCCGTCATGATCGCCGCCGCCTGCTCGGCGTTGGAGCCGGACAGCTTGCGGGAGTTGCTCATCTTCTTGGTCACCGGCTTGGTGAGCAACGCCTGGTACAGCCAGGTCAGCGGGGCACCGTCGCACTCCATGCCGAGGAAGGCGTAGTCGGCCGTGCCCAGGTGCTGGCGCACATAGCGGTACAGCGTCGGGTCGATGCCCGAGGAGTCGGCGCCGACATACGCGGAGCGGTCCGCGAGGTCCACCCAGTACGTCGACTTGCTGCGGATGTCGAGGTCGCAGTGTTCGCCGAGGAACGGCGTGGCGACCACCTTGCCGCCGGGGAAGGGGAACTCGTCGTAGTCGTCCGCCTCGACCACCGGGAAGCCCAGGTGCTTGAGGTACAGGCCGATCGAGGGGTCCTCCAGGTTGCCCCGCGAGGAGCGGGGGACCACGATCTGGCCGACCCGGCCGCGCAGTTGGAGCAGTGTCTCCAGAACGATGTGGTCCTGGTGGCCGTGGGTGATCAGCACCAGGTCGATGAAGTCCGGCAGGTCGTCGAGGGTGTAGCGGTCCTCCGCGTCCCCGTCGGCGCTGATGAACGGGTCGGTGAGCACGGCGCCCTGAGGGGTCTGGAGCAGCAGACAGGCGTGGCCGAAGTAGCGGATCCGGCCGCCGCCCTCGATGTGCCTGTCGGGTGACAGGCTGGGCTCCGGGGCGAGCAGACCGGAGAGCTGGGCCGCCTGCGCGTCGTCGAGACCGAGCGCCTCCCGCAGGTGCGCGAGCGTCGTGGGGCGGACCCGGGTCTTGAACAGCTCCTCCAGACCGGCGTGCCGGAACGGGAGCTTGAGCTCCAGGACGTCCGGCGAGGGCAGCCGCGGGGTGCTGAGGATGAACGGCCGCTCCACACCCGGCTCCAGCGACAGCTGTACCGACTGCCGGTCCTCCATGTAGAACGGGCTCTGGTAGACGAGCGGTTCGATGAACCGCAGGGCCGCCTGGTTGTCGGTGTCGTAGGCCAGCTCCACCAGACCGCCGAGCTCCGCCGGCAGCTTCGGGTACAGCGGCGTCAGGTCGTAGCCGGTGGCGTTGGTGCGCAGCAGCTCCTGGCCCTCGGCGATCGCCGCGGCGAACCGCAGCATGCCGGCCCGGTCGCGCTTGATCTCGTCGAGGAGTTCTGCCACCTGAGGGCTGCGGTCCTCCGGGATGTTGACGAAGTATCCGCCGCGCAGCTCGGGATTGTTGCTCGCCGTGACATGCACTTGCGGCGACTGCAAATACGATTCGAGCATCGGCACGTGCAGAAAGGCCAGATTCATCGCGGCCTGCACAGGAGCCACTGTATGGAACCATCCGTAAAAACGGTCCACCAGTGGCTCGACTATTGCTTTCGACCGCAGAAACAGCTGCTCATCGGGCATGCGCGCCCCTACCTCCCAAAGAAGGAACATAATTCCCGTTCTCCGTGCAGCACTATGACTCGCCTGCGGCCCGTGGAACAAGAAGCGCCGGGTGGTGTTCAACTGCGTATTGCCGCAGTTGAACACCACCCGGCGTGAAATAGGAAGGTGCAAGGGATTTGAATCCGAACCGGAAGTGACTGCCCCGCGGTGCAGGTCAACGCCTGCGCCAGCCCCGGGCGCCGAGCGACTCCTCCAGCCCGATCGCGGTCCCCTGGGCGACGCTGAGGCGCACCAGACCGGTCGGCTGCACCGTGGAGTGCTCCAGATGTACGTCCTCGATGTTGACCCCGGCCCGGCCGACATCGGTGAACAGCCGTGCCAGTTCCCCCGGTTGGTCACCGATTCGAATCGTCACGGTCTCGTAGGGCGTCGCACGGACACCGTGCTTGCCTGAGATCCGTGCCCGGCCGGCCACGCCCCTGCGGAGCAACTCCTCGACGTCCCGGGCGCCTTGGTCGCGCTTGGCCTCGTCCGTCGCGGCCATCGCGCGCAGTGCGCCCACCGCGTCCTCCAGGCCCGCCGACAGACTCTCCAACAGGTCGGCCACGACGAGTGAGTTGGCGCTGAGTATGTCCACCCACAGGCGCGGGTCCGCGCCCGCGATCCGGGTCAGATCGCGCACCCCGGGACCGGCCAGCCGCACCTCGCGGTCCTCCGCCCGTGTCAGCAGGGCGGCGACCAGGCTGGCCACCACGTGCGGGACGTGCGAGACCAGCCCCACGGCCCGGTCGTGGGCCTCCGCCGCCATCACCACCGGCACCGCCCGGCAGGCGGACACCAGCTCCAGCACGGTGTTGAGGGTGTCCGTGCCGGTGTCCGCGGTGGGCGTCAACACCCAGGTGCAGCCCTCGAAGAGGTCGGCCCGGGCGGCCAGCGGTCCACCGCGCTCGCCGCCCGCCATCGGATGCCCGCCGAGATAGCGGGCGGTGTCGCAGTCGAGGGCGAGGGCGTCCTGGCGAGGTCCCGCCTTGACGCTGGCCACATCGGTGCAGTGCCGGGCCACGCCTTCGGCCTGGACGTCGCTGAGGACCTCGGCGACCAGGGCGGGCGGAACGGCGAGCACCGCGAGTTCCACCGGTTCCTCGGGCGGTACGACGGTGCCGGCGCCGAGGGAGGCGGCGGTTCGTGCGGCGCCGGAGTCCGTGTCCCGCAGATGCACGGTCGCGCCGTGCGCGCGCAGGGCGAGCGCGACGGAGGTTCCCATCAGGCCGGTGCCGATCACCAGGGCGGTCTTCATCGCGGCTGCGTCCGTTTCCGGGAGAGGGAGAGGGAGAGGGGGAGGAGAGAGGCGAGCGCGGGCGGGGGCCGCGAGAGCCGTACGGTTCGTCGGCCTCTGGGTGAATACGAGGAGGATCGAGACGGACGCGGGACGGATATACGCGCCCCGTCCGCATCGGTGTGTCCGTGGATTCCGAACAATCGGGAGTATCCGCCGGCGCCACCGGCGACCTGAACGGCGTGTGTGCGTCCGTCGGCTGAACAGATCATTCCGTGGTTCGGAATTATG
Organism: Streptomyces sp. SAI-135; assembly: GCF_029893805.1. Taxonomy (NCBI): domain Bacteria; kingdom Bacillati; phylum Actinomycetota; class Actinomycetes; order Kitasatosporales; family Streptomycetaceae; genus Streptomyces; species Streptomyces sp. SAI-135. The sequence goes on along the minus strand of NZ_JARXYP010000002.1, from coordinate 613,935 downwards.
TGTTCCGCGTTGCGGCCCGTAACAGAAGATGAACCGCGACGTCCGGTTCGCTGTGCTGGCGACTATGTTTGCCCGGGGCGCGTGCTCTGTCCAGATGGGCCGTCGGGGCCTTGCGCCGGCGGGTGGAATTAAGACGTCCGCTTATTGCGATGAGAATCCGGTAAGAAGGCTCAGGTGCGGATCTTGACACTCGATGGCCTGATCGGCGCGGGTGCCGCGTTCGCGTGTCTAGACCTTTCGTCAGCATCGGTCGAGAGGGTCGACAGTGCCGTGGCGACTGATGAAGATGGGGGTTGGTCTCTTGCACAGGGCCCGCAGTGTCATGAGTGCCGAGCGCGTGAAGGGGTGACGGGCGGAGTTCGAGGGAAGCCGTGGGCTCGTCGGACGACCGGCTTCCGCAGAACCTGAACACCGTTCCGTCAGAGCCAGCCGGAGTGCCCCGTTCGCGGCTCGATATCTCGGGCGGCAGGTCCAGTTGATTGTTCAGCGCCATACGGGACACAGCTGCACAGAAGAAGCCAACGGGGGATACATGGAACTAATGGTCGCCGGGCTGCCGGAACGAGTCGGTGAACCGCGAGCTGTCAATTCCGACGGGACGGAGAGAGTTGGGTCAGAGAGGCGATCGAATATCCGGAGCAAAGAGACGACGACGGTCCCCATAGCATCCCTGCGGCCGGGCGAGTCGCCGCGGATGGAAGGTCAGGACCGCGAGCACATAGCCAGACTCGCCGAGATCGAGACGCCGTTCCCTCCCATACTCGTCGATCGGCACACCATGCGGGTGATCGACGGGATGCACCGGCTGCTCGCGACCTTATGGCGCGGCCAGCAGGAAATCGAGGTCGAATTCTTCGACGGCCCCGAGGAGGACGCTTTCCTGCGAGCGGTCGAAGCCAATGTGACGCACGGCTTCCCCCTCTCCCAGGCCGACCGGCGAGCCGCCGCCACCAAGATCATGATCACCCATCCGCATCTGTCGGACCGGGCCATCGCGCGGTCAGCCGGACTCGGCGCGAAGACCGTCGCGGCCATCCGACGCCGTTCGGCCGACGCACTGCCCCAGCTGAACGCGAGGGTCGGCCGGGACGGCAAGGTCCGCCCGGTGAACAGCGTGGAAGGCCGGCTGCGGGCCGCGGAAGTGCTGGCCGACCGGCCGGAGGCATCGCTGCGGGAGGTGGCGCGGCTGGCGGGGATCTCCCCGGCGACCGCGAGCGACGTACGAAGGCGCCTCAGTTCCGGTCTCCCACCGGCTTCCATGCCGGTGGTACCGCCCCCGAGGGACGGTTCGGCGGACACCGTGGACACGGGCGAACCATTAGAGGAGCCGGGCACCTCGGCGGAGCAGCGGGCCACCCAGAGCCATCAGCCCCCACGGGTGCCGCCCGAGCCGGGCCCGGTGCTCGACAAACTGATGCGGGACCCCTCCTTGCGGCACAAGGAAGGCGGTCGGCATCTGCTCCGCCTGCTCCAGCAGAACGCCATCGGCCCGGCGGTGTGGTCAGAGCTGAGCACCGTGGTGCCCCCGCACTGCGGTGACCTGGTGGCCCGGCTCGCACGGCAGTACGCCGAGACATGGCAGGAGTTCGCGCAGGAACTCGAGGAGCGGGAACGCTCCTGACAGGAGTCCCGGCCCCCGGGCCAGCACGTGAAGCGGGCGCGATGAACGCGATACGGCGCCTGCCCCGGTCAAAGAGACCGGGGCAGGCGCCGTATCGCGTTGCACGGGGTGCGGTGACGCCCGGTGGATCCCCGCGCTTGTCACACCATCGGCCGGCGGATCCAGCGCAGGCTGAACGCCGCCAGCAGACCGGCCGCCGCCGTGTAACCGGCGAACTCCGTCCACTGGAAAGCCCAGTAGCGGTCGGCCGGCTGGTACGTCACCTCGAAGTGCAGGTCCTTCGCGGACAGACAGGCCACGTCCTTGGCCCGGTTCCCGGTCAGACAGCCCTTGACGTCGTCGGTCAGTACCGGCTTGTCCTCGGAGTCGAGCAGGTCGTGGGTGGAGTCCAGCACCCAGGCGCCAGCGATCACGTAGTCAAGGACCTGCACATGCTGCCCGCCCAGATGGAGACGCGCGGTTGCCGCCGCCTGAGCGGTCAGCGCCTGCGTCGTCCGCACCGGCTCCCGCAACTCCGGGCGGACCAGGAACGGAACCGCCAGCTGGACCGCCACCAGGACGGCCAGGGTGACGGCCATCGCCGCCAGCGTGTGCCGCACCAGGATCCCGAGGGTCGTGGCAAGGACGAAGGCGAACACCGAGTACGCCAGCGGGGTGACATTGCGCGAGCCGAACGACAGCGCACCGAAGCGGTCGCCCTCCACGGTGTCGTACGGACTCGCCGCCCAGGTCAGCAACAGGCTGAAGGCGCCGGAGAACACCACCGCGGCCAGCGCGGGCACAGCCAGTTTCACCGCCAGCCAGCGGGTGCGCGTCACGCTCTGGCTCCACACCAACCGGTGGGTGCCCGACTCCAGTTCACGGGTGACCAAAGGGGCGCCCCAGAAGATGCCGACCAGCGCGGGCACCGCGAGGAGCACCACGCTGACCAGGAACAGCAGGGTGTCGTACTGCTCCAGGAACGCGTCCCGGGCGGTGCCGCAGCTGTTCGCGGAACCGCAGCCGGCGATGTCCTGGTCGTAGCTGTCGCGCAGCCGCAGACCGAGGACGACCAGCAGGCCCGCGAGGACGGCGAGCGCGGCCGCCGCGGTCACGGCCTGGGCGCGGAACTGGCGCCAGGTGAGCCAGGTCATGGGCGGGCCTCCCGGCTCTGCTGCGAGACGGCCGCGGAAGGGTTCGCGGCCCGCTCCAGGTACGCCAGGATCACGTCCTCCAGATCCGGATGCTCGGCCCGGATGCCGTACGGCACGGGGCCGGGGGAGTGGACGATCAGCGTGCTGCGGCCCCCGGTGTGCTCGGACTTGACGACCTCGGTCGTGTCCGGGAGTTCCGCCAGGTCCTCGCGGCTGCCGGTCAGCCGGTAGTGGTCGGCCACCAGATCGTCGGCCTCGCCGGTGAGCCGCACCCGGCCGTCGGCCAGCACCACCAAGTGGTCGCAGACCTTCTCCAGGTCACCCAGCAGATGCGAGGAAAGGACCACACCCACATCGAGATCGGTGACGAACTCCATCAGCGTGTCCAGGAACCCGCGGCGCGCCAGCGGGTCCAGCGAGGCCACCGGCTCGTCGCAGACCAGCAGTTCGGGCCGCTTGGCCGCAGCGACGGTCAGGGCGAGCTGCGCCCGCTGCCCGCCCGACAGGCGCCCGGCCTTCCGACCGGGGTCGAGTCCGGTCTGCCGGATACGGCCCTCCGCCAGGCCCTGGTCCCAGCGCGGGTTGAGCTTGGCACCCAGCCGCAGATGCTCCCCGACCGTCAAGTTGCCGTACACCGGCGTGTCCTGGGCCACGAACCCCACGCGCGCCAGTTGCTCAGCGCTGCTGCCGGGCCGCCGTCCGAGGACCGCGATGCTGCCCTCGGACGGCTCGATGAGCCCGCAGGTCAGCCCCAGCAGGGTCGACTTGCCCGCCCCGTTCGGGCCGACCAGGCCCACCACCCGGCCGGACGGTATCCGCAGCTCGACGTCCGAGAGCGCGGCGTGCCGGCCGTACCGTTTGCCGAGGCCGTCCGCCTCGATCGCCAACGTCATCTCCATTGCTCCTCATGTGGGGGGTCCCCGTCAGGACGGGTCCGGCATCGGTACTCCGAGCCGGCGCCCCGCGCCGTTCGTCGGCGCCTGCCGGGAGAACTGCGTGTGGTACAGCTGCGCGTACAGCCCGTCCGCCGCCAGCAACGAGTCATGGGTGCCGCGCTCCCGTACCCGTCCCGAGTCGATGACCAGGATCTGGTCGGCGTGCCGGATCGTGGACAGCCGGTGCGCGATCACCAGGGACGTGCGGCCGTGCAGCGCGTTCGCCAGCGCCTGCTGGATCGCCGCCTCCGACTCCGAGTCCAGATGTGCCGTGGCCTCGTCGAGCACCACGATTGGCGGCGACTTCAGCAGCACCCGCGCCAGCGCGATGCGCTGCTTCTCACCACCGGAGAGCCGGTAACCGCGGTCGCCGACCACGGTGTCGAGACCGTCCGGCAGCGCGTCGATGACGTCCCAGATACGCGCCGAGCGGCACGCCTCCTCCAGCTCGCCGTCCGAGGCGTCCGGAGTGGCGTACAGCAGATTGGTGCGGATCGTGTCGTGGAAGAGGTGCGCGTCCTGTGTCACCACACCGATCTGCTCACGCAACGACGCGAACGTCAGCTCGCGCACATCGTGCCCGCCGATCCGCACGGAACCCTCCAACGCGTCGTACAGCCGCGGCACCAGATGCGTGATCGTGCTCTTGCCCGCGCCCGACGGCCCGACCAGAGCGGTCAACTGCCCGGCGGGAGCACGGAAGTTGACGTCCCGGAGGATCCAGCTGTCGTCGACCTTCTCCGGCGCGCGGCGCTCCAGCGTCTCCAGCGACCTCAGCGAGACCTGCGAGGCCGCCGGATAGCGGAACGACACCCCGTCGAACTCGATGTCCGGGGCCGTCTCTGCGGACCTGGGCAGTGGCCGGGCGTCCGGACGCTCCTCCAGCAGGGGCTTGAGGTCCAGGACTTCGAAGACACGGTCGAAGCTCACGACCGCCGAGATGATGTTGCGCTGGATGCTGGTCATCTGGTTGATCGGCCCGTACAGCCGGAACAGCAGCGTCGTCAGCGCGACCAGGGTGCCGATCTGCAGTACCCCGTCGATGACCAGGCTGCCGCCCAGGCCGTACACCAGGGCCGTGGTGCAGGCGGTCAGGAGTGTGGTGGCGATGAAGAACATCCGGCCGTACACGTCCTGCGTGACCCGCAGATCGCGCACCTTCCCCGCCTTGGCGTCGAAGGAGTCGGCCTCCTGCTCCGGCCGGCCGTACAGCTTGGAAAGCATCGCGCCGGCCACGTTGAACCGCTCGTTCATGATCGAGCCCATCTGGGCGTCCTGCTCCATCGCGGCCCGCACCAGCCGCTGCACCCGCTTGCCGAAGATCTTCGCCGGCAGGAAGAAGATCGGGATCATCAGCAGTGCGACCGCCGATATCTGCCAGGACAGGTAGAACATCGCCGACACCACCAGAGCCATCGTCAGCACGATGGACACGGACTGGGACAGCACCGAGGAGACGACCTGCTGCGCCCCGATGATGTCGGTGTTCAGCCTGCTCACCAGGGAACCGGTCTGGGTCCTGGTGAAGAACGCGACCGGCTGCTTCTGCACATGCCGGAACACCTGGGTACGCAGCGTGTAGACGAGGCCGTGGCCGATACGTCCGGAGAACAGCGCCTGGCAGTAGATCGCCCCGGCATCCAGGATCGCCAGACCCACCAGTGTCAGCGACAGGCCGACCACCAGCGAGAGACGGTCGTGCACGATGCCCTCGTCGATGATCACCTTCAGCAGTACCGGACTCGACGCCGTGATCAGCGCGTCCGCCGCCGTCGCCAGCAGCATCGCGGTCAGGGCGCCACGGTGACGCAGCGCGTACGGCACGATCCTGCGCACGGTGCCGGGCTTGATCTGCTGACGGGTGATCGACTCGTCGTTGAACCTCATACGCCGGGGACCGAGGGGTTCCGGGCCGCCCATCATCGCCATGGGGACTTCCTTCCGATCGGGGCCCGGCTGCGGTCAACCGAGCGAACTGTGCTTGTCGAGGAACTCGATGACCGCCTGGTTGAAGGGCTCCGGGCGCTCCAGGTAGCCGAGATGGCCGCAGTCCTCCAGCTCCACGAGGTCGCAGTCGGGGATCGCCTCGGCGACCTCCGCGCCCAGATGGGGCGGGCTGATGCGGTCATCGGTGAACGTGATCACCCGGCAGGGCGCCGTGACCCGCGCCAACTCCGTACGCCGGTCCTGACCGGTGTCGATCCAGCCCTGGCCGCCGCCGGCAGTGCCGTCGCCGGAGTACTCGAACAGGTCGAGCCACTCCGCCACGGCGCCGTCGTCGTCGACGGTCACGGGCGACAACATGTCGAAGACCGTCTTCGCCGCCCGGTACGCGCGCGGCAGTTCGATGCCGCTCTCGCGCAACGCCCGGTTCGCCGCGTCCTGCGCCCGACGCGCCCGATCGGACCGGGACTTGGTCGCCGCCAGCACCGCGGAGCGCACCAACTGAGGTTGCTCTATCGCGAGTTCCTGCGCGATGAGCGCGCCCAGGGAGACTCCGACGACATGGCACGGTGCCAGGTCCAGGGCCTCGATCAGGCCGGCGGTGTCCGCCACCATGTCGTCGAGCGAGTATTTCCCCGGAGGAATCGCGGAAGGCGCTATACCCCTGTTGTCAAATGCGCAGGTACGGTATCCGGCGGCGTTGAGCGCCGGCGTCTGGTACATCTCCCAGACCCGCGCCGAGGCACCCGAACCCATGATGAGCAAGACATTCGCACCGGATCCGGAAACCTCGTAGGCGAGCTGGATGCCGTTGCTCCGTACGTAAGGCAAGATGGCCTCCGTGTCCGCGCGTTGTGGAGTTGGCTTCACCAGGACACCGCGCACACTATGCCAGCCACTGATGGAACGCGGAGAGGCAGTGTTCAACCGCTGCCGAGCAGCAGTTGAACGCCCCGGTGAGGGGCTGTTGGACACTGCATAGGGCGCTTGTCATCCTGGTTCCGGCGGGCGAGAGTTGCGAATTGCGTCACCCGGTCAATTCGGCCAGGGAGATGTCCCCGCCCGTCATAGGGACCGAGAATCCGCTGGTCGCCACGGTCCGAGAGGAAGGCTTGCCATGAACCCGTTCGAAGATCCCGACGCGAGCTATCTGGTCCTGGTCAACGAGGAAGGACAGCACTCGCTCTGGCCGGTCTTCGCCGACGTGCCCGAGGGATGGACCAAGGTGTTCGGCGAAGCCGGACGTCAGGAATGCCTCGACTATGTCGAGAAGAACTGGACCGATCTGCGTCCGAAGAGCCTTATCGAGGCCATGGAGAAGAATCGCGTGTAACGCTCCGCGGGTGTAGCGGTGGCGGACCGCGCGAGAGGCGGACGGCTTGCCGAGTCGTCCGCCGACCCTCGTTCGCGCGAACGGAAACGCGTAGAAGCACGCAGAAAATCGCAGTAGGTCATGACAGCTCGCAACAGTTCGCAACGGATTTCCGGCATCTGGAGATGGGAATGGCTGTGCCTCGAATCGGGATGACAGACTTGACGGCCGGCCAGTCGGGAAACACGAGCGAATACGTCGAGATGCGCGGCGGTCTCGATCTGGATCTGTTGCGGCAGGCGATCCGCACCGCACGGGCGGCAGCGCCCGCCGAAGACGGCGCCGTCGACGTCCCGTTGGTGGATCTGCGCACGGCAGCGGACCCGCGGGAGGCCGCGAAGCTCCACATGCGCGAGGACGCCCGCACCCCGGGCGCCGCCCAGGCCCTCTACCTCCTCGGCCCCGACCATGTGCTCTGGTACGGAGCGCAGTCCCGCGACCGGGTGGCCGCCCACTACGCCGCCCTCGTCGCCGGCACGGCCGGCACGCCGGCCCCTGAGCCGTGGCAGAGCCAGGCAGCAGCCGACGACTGCACGGCCCCCACGACCGACGTGGCCCCCACAGCCTGCACGCCGGAGTACCTCGACTCCGCGGCGTACGAGGACGACCGGCGCTACTGGGCCGACACCCTCGCCGACCTGCCCGAACCCTCCGGTGACTTCGGGCGCCTGCACGCGACGGCGGACACCGACGCGATCGCCGTCGCGGCCACCGCGCTGACCCTGCGCCTGCTCACCGGCGGCGACGACGTGGTCATCGGCATCCGCGTACCCACCGAGCCCGAGACCGAGTCCGCCCACGCCCGGCCGGCGGTCAACCTACTGCCCGTACGCGTGCGCCTCGCACCACAGATGAGCGTGCAGGACCTCCTGCGGGCGAGCGCGGACGCGCTGAACTCCGCGTGGGAACACCGGCGTTTCCCCTACGCCCACATGCTTCGCGAACTCGGCCTCGAGACCGGCTCCCCCCTCTGCGGCCTCGAGGCCGACCTCCTTCCCCTGCGCCCCGCCCCCCGCTTCGGCGACTGCGCCGTCTCCGTCCACCGCCTCTCCGCCACGGAGCGCGACGAGGAGACCGAGCTGCGGTACCGACGGGCGCTGGAGTGGCTGAGCGGTGCGGGCGCGGAGGAACCCGTTGTCCGTGCCGATGTGCTGCTCGCGTCGGAGTGGGACCGGTTGGCGGGCTGGGGTGGGCTGGGCCCGGATTCGGACTGGGCCCCGGAGGCCTCGGAGCCGGCGACGGGGCTGGGCTTGTTCGAGCAGTGCGTGGCGCGGGGCGCCGGCTCGATGGCGGTGCTCGGCGCGGGAGTCGAGGCCACCTACGCGGAGCTGGACGCACGGGCCGGTCAGGTGGCGCGCTGGCTGAAGGGTGTGGGGGTGAGCGTCGGCTCGCCGGTCGGGGTCGTGCTGGGCCGTGGGCTCGACGTCGTCACCGTCCTGCTGGGGGTGTGGAAGGCCGGGGCGGTGTTCGTGCCGGTCGATCCGCGAGTGCCGCGAGAGCGGATGCGCTTCGTGTTCAAGGACTCCGGTACGGAGTGTGTGGTGACGTCCCGTGAGTGCGCCGGGGCGGTGCCCGGCGACCTGGGCGTACCGGTGCTGGTCATCGATGAGCCGGTGGTGGTCCGGGAGGTGGCCGAGCTGCCCGGCGGACCGGTGTCGGATGCCGAGCGCGGCGGCGCGGTGTCGGCGTTGAGCGCGGCCTATGTGACGTACACGTCGGGGTCGACCGGCCGTCCGAAGGGTGTCGTGCTGACGCACGGTGGCCTGGCGCGGCTGGTGGCCACGCAGCGTGAGCGGTTCGGTGTGGGTGCGGATGCGCGGGTGCTGCAGTTCGCGTCGATCGGCTTCGACGGGGCGATGGCCGAGTGGGTCATGGCCCTGTGCTCGGGCGGGACGTTGGTGGTGGCTCCGGCCGAGGAGATGGTGCCGGGGTCCGGCCTGGAGCAACTGCTGGACCAGTGGCAGGTGACCCACACGACGGTGCCGCCGGCGGTGCTCGCGGTGCTGGACCCGGAACGCGACGCGCGCTCGGTGCGGACGCTGGTCTCGGCCGGTGAGGCGATGGACGCGCGGCTGGTGCGCCGGTGGGGTGCCGGGCGGCGGTTCTTCAACGGGTACGGCCCGACGGAGACCACGGTCGCGGCCACGATCTCACCGGCACTGACACCCGGGGACGAGCCGGTCATCGGCACGCCGATCGTCGCTACGGGCGCGTTGGTGCTGGACGACTGGCTGCGGCCGGTGCCGGTCGGGGTGGCCGGGGAGCTTTATGTGACCGGTGCCGGGCTGGCGCGCGGCTATGTCCGCAGCGGTCCGCTGAGCGCGGAGCGGTTCGTGGCGTGCCCGTTCGTCGCGGGTGAGCGGATGTACCGCACCGGGGACCGGGTGCGGTGGAACGCGGACGGGCAGCTGGTGTTCGCCGGGCGCGCCGACGATCAGGTCAAGATCCGTGGATTTCGCATCGAGCCCGGTGAGGTGCGGGCCGTGCTGGCCGGTCATCCGGGTGTGGGCCAGGTCGCGGTGGTGGTGCGCGAGGACGAGCCCGGCCAGAAGCGGCTGGTCGCGTACGTCGTCGCCGAGCCCATGGAGAGTGCGGCGGGTGGCGTCGATGTGGCGGAGCTGCGGGAGTACGCGGCTGCCCGCCTGCCGTACTACATGGTGCCCTCAGCCGTCGTACCCCTCGACACCCTCCCCCTGACCGTCAACGGAAAACTCGACCACCAGGCCCTGCCCTCGCCCGAGCAGAGCCGTCGGAAAAGGCCCGTCCGCCGGCCCGCCGATGCCCGCGAGGCGCTGCTCTGCCAGGCGTTCGCCCAGGTGCTCGGTGTGGAATCGGTCGGTGTCGACGACGACTTCTTCGCGCTGGGCGGTCATTCGCTGCTGGTGGTCCGGCTCATATCGCGGGTCCGGGTCCTCCTCGGCGCCGAGGTGCAGGTACGGGCTCTGTTCGAAGCGCCGACCCCCGCACTGCTGGCGCGGCACCTCGACGAGCAGGGGGCCGGACGGACGCGACTTGCCCTGACCACAGGGCAGCGCCCGTCGCGCGTGCCGCTGTCGTTCGCTCAGCAACGGCTCTGGTTCCTAGGCCAGTTGGAGGGCGTCAATCCCACGTACAACCTGCCCGTCGCCCTGCGCCTGACCGGCGATCTGGATCGGGCCGCGCTCGCCACCGCCCTGCGGGACGTCATCGGCCGGCACGAGAGCCTGCGCACGGTCTTCCCCAGCGTCGACGGAGAGCCGTACCAGGAGGTCGTGAACCTCGGGGACCTGGACTGGGACCTGGAGGTCGTGGACCTGCGGGCGGCGCCGGACGGGCCGGGCCTGGTCGAGACCGTACGGGAGAAGGCGGCGTACGCCTTCGACCTCTCCCGCGAAGTCCCCTTCCGCGCCTGGCTGCTGGAGACCGGACCCGCATCCGCGGACCTGGCCGACGAGCTTCCCGCGGACCTGATCGAGACGAGCCTCGGCGAACTGCGCCTCAGCGGTGACGCCCACGCCGCGGACGCCGACGGAGCTGGAGGTGGTGACGAGGACCAGGCGGTTCTGGTCTTCGTCGTGCACCACATCGCCAGCGACGGCTGGTCCATGCGCCCGCTGGCCCGCGACCTGTCCTTCGCCTACGCGGAACGCCGCGCGGGGAGGGAGCCGCAGTGGTCACCGTTGCCGGTGCAGTACGCGGACTACGCGTTGTGGCAGCGGGAGCTGCTCGGCACGGAGGACGACCAGGACAGCCTCCTCGCCCGGCAGGTCGGCTACTGGCGCGAGGCGTTGGACGGTGTTCCCGAGGAGCTGGAGCTGCCGTTCGACCGGGCCCGGTCCGCCGTGTCCGACCACCGCGCCCACGTCGTGCCGCTGGCGGTACCGGCCGAAGTGCACGCCCGTCTCGTGGAGTTGGCCCGTGCCGAGGGCGTGACCGTGTTCATGGTGCTCCAGGCCGCGCTAGCGGTGCTGCTGTCGCGGCTGGGTGCGGGCACGGACATCCCGATCGGGTCGGCCGTGGCCGGACGTACGGACGAAGGCCTGGACGACCTCGTCGGCTACTTCCTCAACACCCTCGTCATCCGGACCGATCTGAGCGGTGACCCGACCTTCCGCGACCTGCTCACCCGGGTGCGGGAACGCAGCGTCGAGGCGCTGGCCCACCAGGACGTGCCGTTCGAGCGGCTGGTCGAGGAACTCGCCCCGAGCCGGTCCATGGGCCGACACCCGCTCTTCCAGGTCATGCTCACCCTCCAGAACGTGGAGCGCGCCGCCCTCGATCTGCCCGGAGTACGGGCCGGCGGCGCGGTACCCGCCGACGCGCTGGTGCTCGCCGCCAGGTTCGACCTCGAAATGGCCCTCTCCGAGACCTACGACGCCACCGGCGCCCCTGCGGGGCTGCGCGGCGGACTGACCACGGCGGCCGACCTCTTCGACCCGGCCACGGCAGCCGCGATCGCCGAGCGCTGGAGCCACGTGCTCGACCAGCTCATCACCCGCCCCGACCTCGCACTTCATGCCGCCGACGTGTTGGTGGCGGGGGAGCGGGAGCGGTTGGCGGCTTGGGGCGGGACGGATTCGGACGCCGAACCCGATCTGCGTGAGGTGCTGGAGTCGTCCGGGCTGACGTTGTTCGAGGAGCACGTGAGGCGGGACGCGGACGCTCCGGCCGTGGTGGGCGCGGGAGTCGAGGTCTCGTACGACGAGCTGGACCAGCGGGCCAACCGGGTGGCGCGGTGGCTGCGCGGCGCCGGAGTGGGCGTGGGCACTCCCGTGGGCGTGGTCCTGGAGCGCGGCGTCGACGTCGCCACCGTGCTGCTGGGGGTGTGGAAGGCCGGGGCGGTGTTCGTGCCGGTCGATCCGCGAGTGCCGGGCGAGCGCATGGGGTTCGTGTTCGCGGACTGCGGTGCCGCGTGCGTGGTGACGTCCCAGGAGTGCGTCGCGGCGGTGCCCGCGGACCTGGATGTGCCGGTCCTCGTCATGAACGAACCCGCCGTGGCCGCTGAGTTGGCCGCGCTGGACGACGGGCCGGTGCCGGATACCGCGCGCGCCGGGTCCCCGACGGCGTTGAGCGCTGCGTACATGACGTACACGTCGGGGTCGACGGGGCGGCCGAAGGGTGTCGTGCTCACCCACGGTGGCGTGGCGCGGCTGGTCGCCACGCAGCGTGAGCGGTTCGGTGTGGGTGCGGATGCGCGGGTGTTGCAGTTCGCGTCGATCGGCTTCGACGGCGCGGTGTGGGAATGGGTGATGGCGCTCTGCTCAGGCGGGACGTTGGTGGTGGCTCCGGCCGAGGAGATGGTGCCCGGGGCAGGCCTGGAGCAGGTGCTGGACCGGTGGCAGGTGACCCACGCGACGGTGCCGCCGGCGGTGCTCGCGGTACTGGATCCGGAACGCGACGCGCGCTCGGTGCGGACGTTGATCTCCGCGGGTGAGGCACTGGACGCGCGGCTGGTGCGCCGGTGGGGTGCCGGGCGGCGGTTCTTCAACGGGTACGGCCCGACGGAGACCACGGTCGCGGCCACGATGTCGCCCGCGTTGTCTCCCGGAGTCGAGCCGGTCATCGGCACGCCGATCGTCGCTACCGGCGCGTTGGTGCTGGACGACTGGCTGCGGCCGGTGCCGGTCGGGGTGGCCGGGGAGCTTTATGTGACCGGTGCCGGGCTGGCGCGCGGCTATGTCCGCAGCGGTCCGCTGAGCGCGGAGCGGTTCGTGGCGTGCCCGTTCGTCGCGGGTGAGCGGATGTACCGCACCGGGGACCGGGTGCGGTGGAACGCGGACGGGCAGCTGGTGTTCGCCGGGCGCGCCGACGATCAGGTCAAGATCCGTGGATTTCGCATCGAACCCGGTGAGGTGCGGGCCGTGCTGGCCGGTCATCCGGGTGTGGGCCAGGTCGCGGTGGTGGTGCGCGAGGACGAGCCCGGCCAGAAGCGGCTGGTCGCGTACGTCGTCGCCGAGGACGCCGGGAGTGGTGTGGGTGGCGTCGATGTGGCGGAGCTGCGGGAGTACGCGGCTGCCCGCCTGCCGTACTACATGGTGCCCTCAGCCGTCGTACCCCTGGACACCCTCCCCCTGACCGTCAACGGGAAGCTCGACCACAACGCCCTGCCCGTTCCCGCACACACCGCCGACGCGCAGACCCGCACCCCGGTGAACGAGCGCGAGCAGGCCACGTGCGCCGTGTTCGCCGAGGTGCTGGACGTGGCTTCGGTCGGTGTCGACGACGACTTCTTCGCCCTCGGCGGTCATTCGCTGCTGGCGGTCCGCCTGGTGGAGCGGCTGAGGGCGCACGGGTACGTGGCCTCGGTGCGGGCTCTGTTCGAGGCGCCGACCCCCGCCGGCCTGGCCGCGGTTGCCGAGATCGCCGGCCCCGCATCGGATGCGACGGTGGTGACCACCGGTGGAATTCCGGTCGGCGCCACGCGGATCACTCCGGACATGGTGCCCCTGGCGGGACTGTCGGAGGCGGAGATCGAGCGGGCGGTGTCCTCAGTAGCCGGAGGCGCGCTCAACGTGGCGGACATCTATCCGCTGGCCCCCCTCCAGGAAGGGCTGCTGTTCCACCACCTGCTGGCCGAGGGCGGGGTGGACGCCTATGTGACGGTGGTGGTGCTGGAGTTCGACACCGCCACCCGTCTGGACGCCTTCGTCTCCGCGTTGCAGCAGGTGGTCGATCGGCACGACGTGTACCGCACGGGAGTGGTCTGGGACGGACTCGCCGAGCCGGTACAAGTGGTGTGGCGGCAGGCCCGGTTGCGGATCGAGCAGGTGGTGCTGGACGCCGGATCGGTCACCGACCCGGTGGAGGCGCTGATCGGTGCGGTGGGACGGTCGATCGACCTGGCCTCGGCACCGCTGATGGACGTGCACACCGCTCACACCGCCGATGGCCGGCACCTGGGTCTGCTGCGGATGCACCACCTGATCCAGGACCACACCGGCATGGCGCTGCTCCTCCAGGAAGTACGCGCCTTCATGCACGGTGAGGGCGCGCTGCTGCCCGCTCCGGTACCGTTCCGGGACTTCGTCGCCCAAGCCCGCAACGACCTCTCCACGGCTGATCACGCCGGATTCTTCGCCGAGTTGCTGGGAGACGTGACCGAGCCGACCGCGCCGTTCGGCCTGCTCGACGTGCACGGTGACGGCGGCCAGGTCGACCGCGCCCAGAGGCTGGTGGACCAGGGCGTGGCGGCCCGGGTACGACGAGTGGCTCGTCGCCTTGGTGTCAGCCCGGCCACCGTGTGGCACGTGGCCTGGGCGCGAGTGCTGGCCGCGGTCTCGGGACGGGACGACGTCGTCTTCGGCACCGTGCTGCTGGGCCGCATGAGCGCGGGCGCCGGTGCCGATCGCGCGTTCGGGCTGTTCATGAACACCCTGCCCGCCCGAGTCCGCACCGGGGGTGTCGGAGTCACGGCGGCGGTCACCGCGATGCGTGCGCAGCTGGCCGGCCTGGTGGCGCACGAACACGCCCCGCTGGCGGTCGCCCAGCAGGCCAGCGGTGTCTCCGGCGACGCGCCCCTGTTCACCTCACTCTTCAACTACCGCCACAACGACCGCGGCCTCTGGGTCGACGACGTCAACAACGAGCTCAACGAAGGCCTCGAAGGCATCTCCACCCGATACGTCGAGGAACGCGACAACTACCCGCTCAACGTCTCCGTCGACGACCTCGGCGACAACGGCTTCGAGCTGGCCGTCGACGCCGTGAGCCCCGTCGCCCCGCAGCTCGTCGCCGACCTGGTCCACACCGCGATGGACCACCTCTCGACCGCCCTGGAGACCGCCCTCGACGGGGGACCCGAGGCTGCCCTCAGCGCCATCGAGATCCTCGATGCGGAGATGCAACGACAGCTGATCGACGAGTGGAACGACGACTCCGTCGGACCCGTCGATGCCACTCTCACCGAGTTGTTTGCGGTGCAGGTGGGGCGGTCGCCGGATGCGGTGGCGGTGTCTTGTGAGGGTGAGGCTCTGACGTATGCGGAGCTGGATGTGCGGGCGAACCGGCTGGCTCACTGTCTGATCGGGATGGGTGTGGGGCCGGAGTGTGTGGTGGCGGTGGTGATGGACCGTGGTGTGGACACGGTCGTGGCGTTGTTGGGTGTGGTGAAGGCGGGGGCGGCGTATTTGCCGGTGGATCCGCAGCAGCCGGTGCAGCGGCTGGGGTTCATGCTGGCTGACAGTGATGTGGTGTGTGTGGTGGCGTCGGGGTCGGTGGCGAAGGTGCTGGCGGGTTCGGTGGGTGAGGTGCCGCTGCTGGTGGTGGATGATCCTGGCACGGTGGCGGAGCTGGCCGCGATGCCTGAGGGTGCGCCGCGGGTGGGGGTGGTGCCGGATCATCCGGCGTATGTGATCTATACGTCGGGTTCGACGGGGCGTCCGAAGGGTGTGGTGGTCACGCACCGGAATGTGGCGCATTTGTTCGCGTCGGCGCGGGGTGTTTTCGAGTTCGGGCCGGATGAGGTGTGGAGCTGTTTCCACTCGTTCGCTTTCGATTTCTCCGTGTGGGAGATGTGGGGTGCTCTGCTGCACGGTGGCCGGGTGGTGGTGGTGGGTTTTGCGGTGTCGCGGTCGCCGGTGGAGTTTTTGGAGCTGCTGGTGCGGGAGCGGGTCACCGTTTTGAGTCAGACGCCGTCGGCGTTCTATCAGTTGATGGCGGCCGAGGCGGGTGGTGCGGGGCTGGGTGAGCGGCTGGCGTTGCGGTATGTGGTGTTCGGCGGGGAGGCGCTGGACCTGGCTCGGCTGGAGGGCTGGTTCGCGCGTCGTGCGGCGGGTGGGCCGGTGTTGGTGAACATGTACGGGATCACGGAGACGACCGTGCATGTGAGTCATCTGGCGCTGGACGCCGCGATGACCGGAAGCGGCGGTGGTGGCGGTGGTGGTGGGGGGAGTCTGATCGGTCGGGGTATTCCGGGGTTGCGGACGTTTGTGCTGGATGCGGGTCTGCGTCCGGTGCCGCCGGGGGTGGCGGGTGAGTTGTATGTGGCTGGTGGTGGTCTGGCGCGTGGGTATGTGGCGCGTGCGGATCTGTCGGCGCAGCGGTTTGTGGCGTGTCCGTTCGGTCGTGGTGAGCGGATGTATCGCACGGGTGATCTGGCGCGGTGGAGTGGTGCGGGGGTGCTGGAGTATCTGGGGCGTGCGGATGAGCAGGTCAAGATCCGTGGTTTCCGGATCGAGCTGGGTGAGATCGAGACCGTCCTGGCCGGCCATCCCGCTATCGAGCAGGCCGCAGTAACCGTCCGCGAAGACCAGCCCGGTGGCCCCCGGCTCGTCGGTTACATCACGCCGGACCAGGAGACCGCGGGCCGGGTGTCCACCTGGTTGCGCCTCCAGCGGGCGGGTGAGCTGGAACGCGCGGAGCGGCACGAACTGCCCAACGGCATGACCGTACTCGGGCACAACCGCACCAACATGGAGTTCCTGTACCGCGAGATCTTCGAGCAGAACGAGTACCTGAAATTCGGCGTCTCCCTCCCCGACGACGCCTGTGTGGTGGACGTGGGCGGCCACGTCGGGATGTTCTCGATGTACGTCAACGAGGTCGCGCCGACCAGCCGCATCTACGCCTTCGAGCCCATCCCCGAGCTCGCCGAGCTGTTCCGGGTCAATGCCGAACTCAACGACGTGGACGTCGTCGTGACCAACTGCGGGGTCGGCGAACACGCCGAGTCGGCGACCTTCACGTACTACCCCCAGATGTCGATCCTCTCGGGCCGCTTCGCCGACGAGGCGGCCGAGCGCACGACCCTGGAACGCTTCCTGCACAACGAGCACGTGGCCGAGGTGCGCGACGCCGACGACTCGCTCATGGGCGAGATGCTCACCGAGCGACTGCGCGGCGAACAGGTCGAGGTGGAGCTGCGCAGCCTCTCCGACCTCATCCGGGAGCACGACATCCCGGTCATCGACCTGCTGAAGATCGACGCGGAGAAGAGCGAGCTGGAGATCCTGCGCGGAATCGAGGAGAAGCACTGGCCCCTCGTCCGCCAGATCGTCGCCGAGGTGCACGACACCGACGGCCGACTCGCCGACGTCGTCGCCATGCTGCGCGACCACGGCTTCGAGGTCCGGCACGACACCGCCCCGGACGTCGCCGGAACCGGACTGCAGATGGTCTACGCCGTCCGCCCGGACGCGGTCGTCGACGGCCGTACCGAGCCCCTGCGGGCCTCGGACGCGGAGGCGGACGGCCCTCGCCGCCACGCCCCCGACCAACTCGTCGACGACGTGCGCGCACACCTCAAGCGGTGGCTCCCCGGCTACATGGTGCCCTCGTCGCTGATGCTGCTCGACAGCCTTCCGCTCACCGTCAACGGCAAGCTGGACCGCAAGGCGCTGCCCGCCCCAGACCAGGCCGCCGGCACCGGCGGGACCGGCCGGGGACCCGCCGACGCCCGCGAAGAGATCCTGTGCGCCGCCTTCGCCCAGGTGCTCGGAGCGGAGTCGGTGGGCGTGGACGACGACTTCTTCGCTCTCGGCGGCCACTCCCTGCTGGCCGTACGGCTCATGTCCCGCATCCGTGTGCTGCTCGGCGCCGAGGTGGAGATCCGGGCGCTGTTCGCCGCCCCGACCCCGGCCGGCATCGCCGCCCACCTCGCCGAACGCCGGGACGGCACCGCGCGCCGACCCGCCCTCACGGCCGCCGACGTACGCCCGGAGCGGGTACCGCTGTCCTTCGCACAACGCCGGCTGTGGTTCCTGGGCCAACTCGAAGGCCAGAGCTCCACCTACAACGCACCCTGCGTGCTCCAGCTCACCGGACGCCTCGACCAGGAAGCCCTCGCCGACGCCCTGCGCGACGTACTCGCCCGGCACGAGGCGCTGCGCACCGTCTTCCCCGCGGCGGACGGCGAGCCGTACCAACATGTCGTACCGGTGGAGGAGCTGCACTGGGAGCTGGAGCCCGTCGACCTCGTCGGGGCCGCTGCCCACGAGGTCACGGAGGCGATACGGCAGCGCGCCCGACACGCCTTCGACCTCGCGCAGGACGTGCCCTTCAAGGCGTGGCTCCTGCGCACCGGCCCGGACGAGCACGGTCTGATGCTGGTGGCCCACCACATCGCCAGCGACGGTTGGTCACTGGCACCGCTCGCACGCGACCTCTCCGCCGCCTACGCCGCACGGTGCGCGGGCCAGGCGCCGGAGTGGACCCCCCTGAGCGTGCAGTACGCGGACTACGCACTCTGGCAGCGCGAGCTGCTCGGCGACGAGAACGACCCGGACAGCCTGATGTCCCGTCAGATCGACTACTGGCGCACGGCCTTGGCCGACGCACCGGAGGAACTGGCCCTCCCCTTCGACCACTCCCGCCCCGCTGTCGCCACCCACCGCGGCCACGGCGTACCGCTGGAGGTGCCGGCCGAGGTGCATGCCCGGCTGGTGCAGGTTGCGAGGGCCGAGGGGGTGACGGTGTTCATGGTGTTGCAGGCCGCGCTGGCGGTGCTGCTGTCCGGGCTCGGTGCGGGCACGGACATTCCCATCGGTTCGGCGGTGGCGGGCCGTACGGACGAGGGTTTGGACGATCTCGTCGGCTGCTTCGTGAACACGCTGGTCGTGCGTACGGACTTGAGTGGTGATCCGACGTTTCGTGACGTGCTGGCGCGGGTGCGTGAGCGCAGTCTCGAAGCGCTGGCGCATCAGGACGTGCCGTTCGAGCGGCTGGTGGAGGAACTGGCGCCGTCACGGTCGATGGCCCGGCACCCGCTCTTCCAGGTCGTGCTCACGATGGAGAACACCATCGACGCCGCCCTCGACATCCCGGGCATGGGAGTCGAGTTGGTCTCCGTCGAACGGCCCGTGGCCAAGTTCGACCTGGACGTGATGGTCGGTGAGACCTATGACGAGCAGGGTCGTCCGGCGGGGCTGCGGGGTTCCGTGACGGTGGCAGCCGATCTCTTCGAGGCCGCGACGGTGAAGTCCGTCGCGGAGCGGTGGGTCCGCGTCCTGGAGCAGGTGGCCGAGGACCCGGCACGTCACGTGCGCGAGGTCGAGCTGGTCAGCGATGCCGAGCTCAGGCGGGTCCTGGACGACTGGAACGACACCGCGGTGGAGCCGGTCGGCGAGACCGTGTTGGGGTTGTTCGAGGCGGGGGCACGGCGGTCGCCGGGCGCGACGGCGGTGGTCGCCGGTGGCGTCGGGGTTACGTATGGCGAGTTGGATGCTCGCGCGAACCGGCTCGCCCGCTATTTGCGGGGGCAGGGTGTGGGTCCGGAGTCGGTGGTGGCGGTGGCGATGGACCGCGGCATCGACATGATCGCCACGCTGTTGGGTGTGTGGAAGGCGGGGGCGGCGTATTTGCCGGTGGATGCGGCTCTGCCGGTGGAGCGGATCGCGTTCATGCTGGCCGACAGCCGGGCCGTGCTGTTGCTGGGCATGGAGGAGGTGGTCGGGGATCTGCCGGCGGGCCGGGTGCGGGTGGTCGCGCTGGACGCGCCGCTGACGGCCATGCAGCTGGAGCAGCTCGGGGACGGGCCCCTGTCGGACGGGCCGGAGCTGCTGGCGGAGCACACGGCGTACGTCATCTATACGTCGGGTTCTACGGGGCGGCCTAAGGGTGTGGCGGTAACCCAGCGGGGGCTTGCGAACTACGTGTGCGATGTGCCGGGGCGGTTGGGCTGGGGTGAGCCTGGTGAGCGCTACGGGCTGCTGCAAGCCCAGGTGACAGACCTGGGCAACACGGTCGTCTTCACAGCGCTGACCACCGGTGGTGAGCTGCACATCCTCGACGCGGACGCGGTGGTCGACGCGGGCGCCGTTGCCCGCTACGTGGCGGAGCACCGCATCCAGCACATGAAGGTGGTGCCTTCTCATCTGGCCGCGTTGTCGTCGGTGGCCGGCATCGGGCCGGTGCTGCCGTCGCGATCGCTGGTGCTGGGTGGTGAGGCGGCCTCGCCGGAGTGGGTGCGGGAGGTCGTGGGCACCGGCGGGTGCGCGGTGTTCAACCACTACGGGCCGACCGAGACCACGATCGGCGTCCTGACCACCGACCTCGACCAGGAGTCGTTGTCCGGGGGCGTGGTACCGGTGGGAACGCCCGTCGCCAATACGCGGGTGTTCGTGCTGGACGAGTGGCTGCGGCCGGTGGCGCCCGGAGTGACGGGTGAGCTGTATGTCGCCGGAGCGCAACTCGCCCGCGGCTACACCGGGAACGGCCCACTGACGTCTGAGCGGTTCGTGGCTTCCCCGTTCCTCCGTGGTGAGCGGATGTACCGCACCGGGGACCGGGTGCGGTGGACTTCCGACGGCAAGGTGGTCTTCGCAGGGCGGGCAGATGAGCAGGTGAAGATCCGCGGGTTCCGGATCGAGCCCGGCGAGATCGAGACGGTCCTCGCCGCTCACCCCGAGGTCGACCGGGCCGTGGTCGTGGCCCGCGAGGACACGCCGGGTGACGCCCGGCTGGTCGCCTACGTCGTTCCCGCCGACGCGGACGACGTGCTGGACGAGGCCCAGCTCAAGGGGTTTGCCGCAGCTCGGTTGCCGGAGTACATGGTGCCGTCGGCGGTCGTGGTGCTGGACGCGCTCCCGTTGACGTCGAACGGCAAGCTGGACCGGCGGGCGCTGCCGGCACCCGAGTACGCGGCCTCGGGTGGTGTGAGCCGTCCCCCGGCCAACGCCCGTGAAGAGGCTCTGTGCATCGCGTTCGCCCAGGTGTTGGGCCTGGCGCCGGACTCGGTCGGTGTCGAGGACGACTTCTTCGCCCTGGGCGGGCACTCGCTGCTGGCGGTGCGCCTGATCTCCCGCGTCCGGGCCCTGCTGGGCATCGAGGTCGAGATCCGGGTGCTGTTCCAGACACCCACCCCCGCCGGCCTCGCCGCGCACCTCGAAGTGAAGGACACCGGCCCGGCCCGACCTGAACTCACGGTCGTGGAACGGCCGGAGCGCGTGCCACTGTCCTTCGCACAGCGCCGACTCTGGTTCCTGGCCCAACTGGAGGGCGACAGTGCCACGTACAACGCGCCCAACGTGCTGCGCCTCACGGGGGACTTGGACACCGGCGCGTTCGCCGAGGCGCTGCGCGATGTCGTGTGCCGTCATGAGGCGTTGCGTACGACGTTCCCGGCCGCCGACGGGGAGCCGTACCAGCGCGTCCAGCCGATCGAGGATCTGGACTGGGCCCTCGAGTACGTCGACGCAACGGCCGTGACCACGGAGGAACTGGAGGCGGCGATCCGGGAACGGGCACATTACGCCTTCGACCTGTCGGCCGAGCTGCCGATCCGTGCCACGCTGCTCAGGACGGGCACCCGGGAACACCAGTTGGTCCTGGTCGTCCATCACATCGCCAGTGACGGCTGGTCCATGACACCGCTGGCCACCGACCTCGCGCGCGCCTACGCGGCTCGCCGCCGGGGGGAGCGGCCCGAGTGGGCGCCGCTGCCGGTGCAGTACGCCGACTACACGCTCTGGCAGCGCGGGCTGCTGGGCGACGAGGACGATCCGGAGAGCCGGCTCTCCCGTCAGATCGACTACTGGCGCGGTGCCCTGGACGGCGCGCCGGAGGAACTGGCCCTTCCCTTCGACCACTCCCGCCCGGTCACCGCCACGCACCGCGCGCACAGCCTGCCGCTTCAGGTACCGGCCGAAGTCCACTCAGGACTGGCTGAGCTGGCGAGGGCCGAGGGCGTGACGGTGTTCATGGTCTTGCAGGCCGCGCTCGCGGTACTGCTGTCCCGGCTGGGTGCGGGCACGGACATTCCCATCGGTTCGGCGGTGGCGGGCCGTACGGACGAGGGCTTGGACGATCTCGTCGGCTGCTTCGTGAACACGCTGGTCGTGCGTACGGACCTGAGTGGTGATCCGACGTTCCGTGACGTGCTGGTGCGGGTGCGTGAGCGCAGTCTTGAGGCGCTGGCGCATCAGGACGTGCCGTTCGAGCGGCTGGTGGAGGAACTGGCGCCGTCACGGTCGATGGCCCGGCACCCGCTCTTCCAGGTCGTGCTGACCACCGACGCCATGGGCGAGTCGATGCTCGAACTGGACGATCTCGAAGTCGAGTTGCTTCCGATCACCCGGCCCGCGGCCAAGTTCGATCTGGACGTGATGGTCGGTGAGACCCATGACGAGCAGGGTCGTCCGGCGGGGCTGCGGGGTTCCGTGACAGTGGCAGCCGATCTCTTCGAGGCCGCGACGGTGAAGTCCGTCGCGGAGCGGTGGGTCCGCGTCCTGGAGCAGGTGGCCCATGGGCCGGAGCTGCGCCTGCGCGAGGTGGACGTCGTCGCTGACGCGGAGATGCGACAGCTCTTGGACGACTGGAACGACACTGCGGTCGAGCGTCCGGACACGTCGGTGGTCGCGCTGTTCGAGGAGCAGGTGCGGCGGACGCCGGGTGCGGTGGCCGTGGTCTCGGGTGAAGTGGGGCTGTCGTACGAGGAGTTGGACGTCCGGGCCAATCGGTTGGCTCACTACCTGCGGGGCCAGGGGGTCGGCGCGGAGTCCGTGGTCGCGGTGGCGATGGACCGGGGCGTGGACATGATCGCCACGCTGTTGGGTGTGTGGAAGGCGGGGGCGGCGTATTTGCCGGTGGATGCGGCTCTGCCGGTGGAGCGGATCGCGTTCATGCTCGCCGACAGTCGGGCCGTGCTGTTGCTGGGCATGGAAGACGTCGTCGGAGACTTGCCGGCCGGTCGGGTGCGGGTGGTCGCGCTGGACGCGCCGCTGACAGCGATGCAGCTCGCTGCCGCCGAACCGGAGGCGCCCGGGGCAGAGGTCTGTGCTGATGCGCTCGCCTACGTCATCTATACGTCGGGTTCGACGGGCCGGCCGAAGGGTGTGGCGGTCACCCACGGTGGGTTGGCGAACTACGTGTGCGATGTGCCGGGACGGTTGGGTTGGGGTGAGCCGGGTGAGCGCTACGGGCTGTTGCAGGCCCAGGTGACCGACCTCGGCAACACGGTCGTGTTCACCGCGCTGACCACCGGCGGCGAGCTGCACATTCTCGACGCGGACGCGGTGGTGGACGCGGGCGCCGTTGCCCGCTACGTGGCGGAGCACCGCATCCAGCACATGAAGGTGGTGCCTTCCCACCTGGCCGCGCTCTCCTCGGTGGCCGGCATCGGTCCGGTGCTGCCGTCGCGATCCGTGGTGCTGGGTGGTGAGGCGGCCTCGCCGGAGTGGGTGCGGGAGGTCGTAGGCACCGGCGGGTGCGCGGTGTTCAACCACTACGGGCCGACCGAGACCACCATCGGCGTCCTGACCACCGGCCTCGATCGGGAGTCGGTGTCCGGGGGCGTGGTACCGGTGGGAACGCCCGTTGCCAACACCCGGGCCTTCGTGCTGGATGAGTGGCTGCGGCCGGTGGCGCCCGGTGTGACGGGGGAGCTGTATGTCGCGGGGGCGCAGTTGGCACGTGGATACGTCGGCAACACACCGCTGTCCGCTGAGCGGTTCGTAGCCTGTCCGTTCCGTTCCGGGGAGCGGATGTATCGCACCGGGGACCGGGTGCGGTGGAGCCCTCGGGGGCAGTTGGTGTTCGCCGGGCGCGTGGATGACCAGGTCAAGATCCGTGGGTTCCGGATCGAGCCTGGTGAGGTCGAGGCGGTGGTCGCGGCGCATCCGGAGGTCGATCGGGCTGTGGTGGTGGCCCGCGAGGACACCCCGGGGGACGTCCGCCTAGTGGCTTACGTCGTAGCGGCTGATCCGGAAGATGCTCTGGATGGCGGTCAGTTGAAGGACTTTGCCGCTGCCCGGTTGCCGGAGTACATGGTGCCGTCGGCGGTCGTGGTGCTGGACGCATTGCCCCTGACGTCGAACGGCAAGCTGGACCGGCGGGCGCTGCCGGCGCCCGAGTACGCGGCCTCGGGTGGTGTGAGCCGTCCCCCGGCCAACGCCCGCGAAGAAGCCCTGTGCACCGCGTTCGCGCAGGTGCTGAGCCTGGCACCGGACTCGGTCGGTGTCGAGGACGACTTCTTCGCCCTGGGCGGGCACTCCCTGCTCGCCGTGCGCCTGATCTCCCGCATCCGGGCCCTGCTGGGCGCCGAGGTCGAGATCCGGGTGCTGTTCCAGACACCCACCCCGGCGGGCCTCGCCGCCGAGCTCGACCAACAGCCGGCTCGGCCGGAAAGGCCGGCACTGCGGCCGATGCGTATGGAGGAGCACTGATGATCCCGTTGTCATTCGCTCAGCGCCGGCTGTGGTTCCTCGGTCGGCTAGAGGGCCCCAACCCGATGTACAACAGCACTGCCGTGGCCCGTATCACCGGCGAACTGGACCGGGACGCTCTCGCCGCCGCATTGCTGGACGTCATCGGCCGACACGAGTCGCTGCGTACGGTCTTCCCGGCCACGGACGGCGAGCCGTACCAGCACATCATGACGCCGGAGACGCTCGACTGGCAGCTGCAGACCGCCGACCTGAGCGCGGCCACCACCGACGAGCTGAACGCGGCCATCGAGGAGCGAGCGCGCTACGCCTTCGACCTGGCCACCGACACGCCGATCCGGGCATGGCTGCTGCGCACCGGAGCCGACGAGCACGTCCTGGTGCTCGCGCTGCACCACATCGCCAGCGACGGTTGGTCCCTGGGCCCGCTAGCCCGCGACATCTCCACCGCGTACGCGGCTCGGCGCGACGGGCGGGAGCCGGACTGGGTGCCGTTGCCGGTGCAGTACGCCGACTACGCGCTGTGGCAACGGGAACTGCTCGGCGACGAGAACGACCCGCAGAGCCTGATGTCGCGGCAGGTGGACTACTGGCGCGAGGCATTGGCCGGCATCCCCGACGAGCTGGTCCTGCCCGCCGACCGGCCACGTCCCTCCGTCGCCTCGCACCGCGGGCACTCCCGCGACTTCGCCGTCCCCGCAGATGTGCATGCCCGGTTGGTGGAGTTGGCCCGGGCCGAGGGCGTAACGGTGTTCATGGTCTTGCAGGCCGCACTCGCGGTACTGCTGTCCCGGCTGGGCGCGGGTTCGGACATCCCGATCGGTTCGGCGGTGGCCGGTCGTACGGACGAAGGGCTGGACGACCTCGTCGGCTGCTTCGTGAACACGCTGGTCGTGCGGACGGACTTGAGCGGTGATCCCACGTTCCGGGATGTGCTGGCGCGGGTGCGGGAGCGCAGCCTTGAGGCGCTGGCCTATCAGGATGTGCCGTTCGAGCGGCTGGTGGAGGAACTGGCGCCGTCGCGGTCGATGGCACGGCACCCGCTCTTCCAGATCGTCCTCACCACGCATGCGATGGGCGAGGCCGAGCTGCAACTCGAAGGCGTCGACGTTGAGCTGCTGCCGGTGGACCGGCCCGCGGCGAAGTTCGACCTGGACGTGATGGTCGGTGAGACCCGTGACGCGCGCGGCCGGCCGGCTGGGTTGCGCGGCGCAGTGACCGCGGCGGCGGATCTGTTCGACCCCGAGACGGTGGAGTCCATCGCCGAGCGGTGGGCGCGGGTGCTCCACCAACTCGTTGCTTCCCCCGACCGGCGGCTGCGCGAGATGCAGGTACTGACCGGCGCCGAGCGGCGGCGGGTGCTGGAGGAGTGGAACGACACCGAGACCGAGGCGCCTGGAGCACCTACCACGGTTGTCGAGGGCTTCGAGGAGCAGGCGCGGCGGTCGCCGGGCGCGACGGCGGTGGTTGCCGGTGGCGTCGGGGTGACGTATGGCGAGTTGGATGCTCGCGCGAACCGGCTCGCCCGCTATTTGCGGGGGCAGGGTGTGGGTCCGGAGTCGGTGGTGGCGGTGGCGATGGACCGCGGCATCGACATGATCGCCACGCTGTTGGGTGTGTGGAAGGCGGGGGCGGCGTATCTGCCGGTGGATGCGGCTCTGCCGGTGGAGCGGATCGCGTTCATGCTGGCCGACAGCCGGGCCGTGCTGTTGCTGGGTATGGAGGATGTGGTCGGGGATCTGCCGGCGGGCCGGGTGCGGGTGGTGGCGCTGGACGCGCCGCTGACGGCGATGCAGCTTGAGGCGGCGGAGCCCACCGCGCCCGGAGTGGCGGTGGCCGGGGACGGGCTTGCGTATGTCATCTATACGTCGGGTTCGACGGGGCGGCCGAAGGGTGTGGCGGTCACCCAGCGGGGGCTTGCGAACTATGTGAGCAGTGTTCCCGGCCGGTTGGGCTGGGGTGCGCCGGGTGAGCGGTACGGGCTGTTGCAGGCCCAGGTGACCGACCTGGGCAACACGGTCGTGTTCACGGCGCTGACCACTGGTGGTGAGCTGCACATCCTTGACGCGGACGCGGTGGTGGATGCGGGTGCCGTTGCCCGCTACGTGGCGGAGCACCGGATTGACCACGTCAAGGCAGTGCCCTCCCACCTTGCCGCGCTTTCGTCGGTGGCCGGGATCGGCCCGGTACTGCCCCGCAAGTCCCTGGTGCTGGGCGGCGAGGCGGCCTCGCCGGAGTGGGTGCGGGAGGTCGTGGACGCCGGGGTGTGCGCGGTGTTCAACCACTACGGGCCGACCGAGACCACGATCGGCGTGCTGACCGGCAGTCTGGACGGGCCGAGCGTCGCGCAGGGTGTGGTGCCTGTGGGGACGCCGGTGGCGAACACGCGGGTGTTCGTGCTGGATGAGTGGCTGCGGCCGGTGGCGCCCGGTGTGACGGGTGAGCTGTATGTCGCGGGGGCGCAACTCGCGCGTGGCTATGTCGGCAATGCGCCGCTGTCCGCTGAGCGGTTTGTGGCCTGTCCGTTCCGTTCCGGTGAGCGGATGTACCGCACCGGGGACCGGGTGCGGTGGACTTCCGACGGGCGGGTGGTGTTCGCAGGTCGGGCAGATGAGCAGGTGAAGGTCCGCGGGTTCCGGATCGAGCCCGGTGAGATCGAGACGGTCCTCGCCGCTCACCCCGAGGTCGACCGGGCTGTGGTCGTGGCCCGCGAGGACACGCCGGGTGACGCCCGGCTGGTTGCCTACGTCGTTCCCGCCGACGCGGACGACGTGCTGGACGAGGCCCAGCTCAAGTCGTTTGCCGCCACCCGCTTGCCGGAGTACATGGTGCCGTCGGCGGTCGTGGTGCTGGACGCGCTCCCGTTGACGTCGAACGGCAAGCTGGACCGGCGGGCGCTGCCAGCACCTGAGTACGCGGCCTCCGGTGGCGTGAGCCGTCCCCCGGCCAACGCCCGCGAAGAAGCCCTGTGCACCGCGTTCGCGCAGGTGCTGGGCCTGGCACCGGACTCGGTCGGAGTCGAGGACGACTTCTTCGCCCTGGGCGGGCACTCCCTGCTCGCCGTCCGCCTGATCTCCCGCATCCGCGCGCTGCTGGGCATCGAGCTGGAGATTCGGGTGCTGTTCCAGACACCCACCCCCGCCGGCCTCGCCGCCGAGCTCGACGCCCAGGACACCGGCCCCGCCCGGCCCGAGCTCACGGTCGTGGAACGGCCGGAGCGCGTGCCGCTGTCCTACGCGCAGCGCCGACTCTGGTTCCTGGCCCAGTTGGAGGGCCCCAACCCCTCGTACAACCTGCCCGTCGTGCTGCGGCTGACCGGAGATCTGGACGCCGACACGCTCGCCGTGGCGTTGCGTGATGTCATCGGCCGGCACGAAGCGTTGCGTACGACCTTCCCGGCGGCGGACGGCGAGCCGTACCAGCGGATCGTCCCCTCCGAGGAACTCCACTGGCAGCTGGAATACCTCGACCTCACGTCCGGGTCGCAGGACGACGTCGTGAACGCCGTCGCCGAACGCGCCCGGCACGTACTCGACATCGAGCACGACATCCCCATCCGCGGGACGCTGCTGCAGACCAGCGCGGACGAATACGTACTCGTTCTCCTGCTGCACCACATAGCCACCGACGGCTGGTCGATGAGCCCGTTGGCACACGACCTGTCGCTCGCCTACGCGGCCCGCCGCCAGGGGCGGCAACCCGAGTGGACACCGCTGACAGTGCAGTACGCGGACTACACGCTGTGGCAGCGGGAGCTGCTCGGCGACGACAACGACCCGGACAGCGTCGTCTCCCGCCAGATGGCGTACTGGCGTGAGGCCCTGCGCGACACACCGGAAGAGCTGGCGCTGCCCTACGACCATCAGCGCCCGGCCGCCGCCACGCACCGCGCGCACAGCCTGCCGCTTCAGGTACCAGCCGAAGTCCACTCAGGGCTGGCGGAGTTGGCCAGGGCCGAGGGCGTGACGGTGTTCATGGTCTTGCAGGCCGCGCTCGCGGTACTGCTGTCCCGGCTCGGGGCCGGCACGGACATTCCCATCGGTTCGGCGGTGGCGGGCCGTACCGATGAGGGGCTGGACGACCTTGTCGGGTGCTTCCTGAACACGCTGGTCGTGCGCACGGACCTGAGTGGTGATCCGACGTTCCGTGACGTGCTGGCGCGGGTGCGGGAAGGGAGTCTTGAGGCGCTGGCGCATCAGGACGTGCCTTTCGAGCGGTTGGTGGAGGAGCTGTCGCCGTCGCGGTCGCTGGCCCGACACCCGCTGTTCCAGGTCGTCCTGACGAAGCAGAACACCGTTGAGGCGGTTCTCGACCTGGACGGCGTCCACGTCGAGCCCGTATCGGCGACCCGGCGTTGGGCGAAGTTCGACCTGGACGTGATGGTCGCGGAGACCCATGACGAGCAGGGGCGTCCGGCGGGGCTGCGCGGCGCGATGACGGTGGCTGCGGATCTGTTCGAACCATCGACGCTCGAGTCGATCACAAGATGGTGGGTGCGCGTACTGGAGCAGGTCGCGGCCACGCCGGACGAGAGCGTGCGTGCCATTGAGCTGTTGACGGGTGCGGAGCTGTGGCGGGTGGTGGGGGAGTGGAACGACACCACGGCGGAGCGTCCGGACACTTCGGTGGTCGCGCTGTTCGAGGAGCAGGTGCGGCGGTCGCCGGAGGCGGTGGCGGTGGTCGCCGGTGGTGTGGGTGTGTCGTACGGGGAGCTGGATGCCCGCGCGAATCGGCTTGCCCGCTACCTGACGGGTCTTGGTGTGGGGCCGGAGTCGGTGGTGGGGTTGTGTCTGCCGCGTGGGGTGGACATGGTCGCGGCGATTCTCGGGGTGTGGAAGGCGGGGGCGGCGTATCTGCCGGTGGATGCGGCTCTGCCGGTGGAGCGGATCGCGTTCATGCTGGCCGACAGCCGGGCCGTGCTGTTGTTGGGCATGGAGGATGTGGTCGGGGATCTGCCGGCGGGGCGCGTGCGGGTGGTGGCGCTGGACGCGCCGCTGACGGCGATGCAGCTGGAGGCGGCGGAGCCCACCGCGCCCGGAGTGGCGGTGGCCGGGGACGGGCTCGCGTATGTCATCTACACGTCGGGTTCGACGGGGCGGCCGAAAGGTGTGGCGGTCACCCACGGTGGTTTGGCGAACTACGTGTGCGATGTGCCGGGACGGTTGGGCTGGGGTGAGCCGGATGAGCGCTACGGGCTGCTTCAAGCCCAGGTGACCGACCTCGGCAACACGGTCGTGTTCACGGCGCTGACCACTGGTGGTGAGCTGCATATCCTCGACGCGGACGCGGTGGTGGATGCGGGTGCTGTTGCCCGCTATGTGGCGGAGCACCGCATTCAGCACATGAAGGTGGTGCCTTCCCACCTGGCCGCGCTCTCCTCGGTGGCCGGCATCGGTCCGGTGCTGCCGTCGCGATCGCTGGTGCTGGGTGGTGAGGCGGCCTCGCCGGAGTGGGTGCGGGAGGTCGTGGGCACCGGCGGGTGTGCGGTGTTCAACCACTACGGGCCGACCGAGACCACGATCGGTGTCCTGACCACCGTCCTCGATGGGGAGTCGGTGTCCGGGGGCGTGGTACCTGTGGGAACGCCCGTCGCCAATACGCGGGTGTTCGTGCTGGATGAGTGGCTGCGGCCGGTGGCGCCCGGTGTGACGGGTGAGCTGTATGTCGCGGGGGCGCAGCTCGCGCGTGGCTATGTCGGCAATGCGCCGTTGTCTGCTGAGCGGTTCGTGGCGTGTCCGTTCGGCCGGGGTGAGCGGATGTATCGCACCGGGGACCGGGTGCGGTGGAGCGCTCAGGGGCAGTTGGTGTTCGCCGGGCGGGCTGATGAGCAGGTGAAGATCCGTGGGTTCCGGATCGAGCCGGGTGAGGTCGAGGCAGTGGTTGCGGCGCATCCGGAGGTCGATCGGGCTGCGGTGGTGGCCCGCGAGGACACCCCAGGCGATGTCCGGCTGGTTGCCTACGTCGTTCCGGCCGATCCCGAAGACAGCCTTGACGGCGGTCAGTTGAAGGACTTTGCTGCTGCCCGGTTGCCGGAGTACATGGTGCCGTCGGCGGTCGTGGTACTGGACGCGTTGCCCCTGACGTCGAACGGCAAGCTCGACCGGCGGGCGCTGCCGGCGCCCGAGTATGCGGCCTCCGGTGGTGTGAGCCGTCCCCCGGCCAACGCCCGTGAAGAGGCTCTGTGCACCGCGTTCGCGCAGGTGCTGGGCCTGGAGTCGGTCGGGGTCGAGGATGACTTCTTCGCCCTGGGCGGGCACTCCCTGCTCGCGGTGCGCCTGATCTCCCGCATCCGGGCCCTGCTGGGCGTCGAGGTGGAGATCCGGGTACTGTTCCAGACACCCACCCCGGCCGGTCTCGCCGCCGAGCTCGACGCCCAGGACACCGGCCCCGCCCGGCCCGAGCTCACAGTGGTGGAACGGCCGGAGCGCCTGCCGCTGTCCTACGCGCAGCGCCGACTCTGGTTCCTGGCCCAGTTGGAGGGGCCGAGCCCGACGTACAACATCCCGATGGTGCTACGGCTGTCCGCGGACGTCGACCGGGCCGCGCTGGCGGCGGCGTTGCGGGACGTGATGGGCCGGCACGAGGTG
The DNA here is from genome assembly GCF_029893805.1 of Streptomyces sp. SAI-135. Taxonomy (NCBI): domain Bacteria; kingdom Bacillati; phylum Actinomycetota; class Actinomycetes; order Kitasatosporales; family Streptomycetaceae; genus Streptomyces; species Streptomyces sp. SAI-135. The sequence goes on along the minus strand of NZ_JARXYP010000002.1, from coordinate 583,268 downwards.
CTGCGGACGACGTTCCCGGCGGCGGACGGCGAGCCGTACCAGCGGATCGTCCCCTCCGAGGAGCTCCACTGGCAGCTGGAGGTCGTGGACCTCATCGGTGCATCGGAGGACCGGGTCACGGCCGCGATAGCGGAGCGTGCGCGGCATCCGTTCGATCTGGGGGCCGAACTTCCCCTTCGGGGCTCGCTGTTGGAGACCGGCGCGGGCGAGTGTGTGCTCGTGCTGGTGGTGCACCACATCGCCAGTGACGGCTGGTCGAAGGGGCCGTTGGCGCGGGATCTGTCGGTCGCGTATGCGGCGCGGTGCGATGGCGGCCGGTTGCCGCAGTGGGCGCCGCTGGCGGTGCAGTACGCGGATTACGCGCTGTGGCAGCGGGAGTTGCTCGGCGACGAGAGCGATCCGGAGAGCCTGATATCGCGGCAGGTGGCTTACTGGGCCGCGACGTTGGACGGTGCGCCCGAGGAGCTGGCCCTGCCCGCAGATCGGCCGCGTCCAGCCGTGCCGTCGTACCGCGGGCACGCGAACGAGTTCGTCGTCTCTGCTGATGTGCACGCACGGCTGGTGGAGTTGGCCAGGGCCGAGGGCGTGACGGTGTTCATGGTGCTCCAGGCCGCGCTTGCCGTTCTGCTGTCGCGGCTCGGGGCGGGCACGGACATTCCGATCGGCTCCGCAGTGGCCGGTCGTACGGACGAGGGCCTGGACGACCTCGTCGGCTTCTTCATCAACACCCTCGTCATCCGTACCGACCTGACCGGCGACCCCACCTTCCAGGACGTGCTGGCCAGGGTCCGCGAGCGCAGCCTTGAAGCCCTCGCTCACCAGGACGTACCGTTCGAGCGGCTGGTGGAGGAGCTGTCCCCGACTCGGTCCCTGGCTCGTCATCCGCTGTTCCAGGTCATGCTCACCCTCCAGAACCTCGACGAGCGGCACCCGGCCGACCTTCCGGACGGCCGACTCCCGGTCGTCGCCGGCGTTTCCGGGGCTGCCGGTGCCCTGACCGCCGTATCCAAGTTCGACCTGGATGTCGTCGTGCGCGAGGTGCTGACACCGGACGGTGGCGCGGCCGGGCTGCGCGGCTCCTTCGGTGGGGCGGCTGATCTCTTCGACACGGAGTCCGTGGCGGCGCTCACCGAGCGATGGGTGCGGGTGCTGGAGCAGATGGCGGTGGCTCCGGAACAGCGGTTGCACGACGTGCAGGTGCTCTCCGACGCGGAATCGCGGCAGCTGGCGGGTCAGTGGAGTGCGGCGGAGGACCTCGGTTCCGCGGCGTCCGTGATCGAGCTGTTCGAGGCGCAGGTGCTGCGCACGCCGGGCGGGCCCGCACTGCTGGGCGACGGCGTCGAGGTGTCGTACGCGGAGCTGGACGCAAGGGCGAACCGTCTGGCGCGCCACCTGCTCGGCCGCGGTGTGGGCGCCGAGTCCGTGGTGGCTGTCGTGCTGGAGCGCGGCGCGGACCTGATCGCCGCCCTGCTGGGTGTGTTGAAGGCGGGCGCGGCGTATCTGCCGATCGATCCGCGACAGCCGGCCGAGCGGCTGGGATACATGCTCGCCGACAGCGGCGCTCAGCATGTCGTGACCTCCCGGGCTTGCGCCCGGCTCCTGGACGACGCCGCCATGGCGACCGAGCCGCCGCGCACGGTGGTGGACGATCCGTCGGTGGCGGAGGGGATCGCCCACCAGGACGCGGTAGCCGTGACCGAAGCCGAGCGCGGCGGAGCGGTGTTGGCGGAGCAGGCCGCGTACGTGATCTACACCTCCGGCTCCACGGGGCGCCCCAAGGGAGTCGTGCTCTCCCACGCGGGCGCCGTGAACCTCGCTCGTGCCCAGGCGCGCCGGCTCGGCGTCGAACCGGGCAGCCGGGTGCTGCAGTTCGCCAGTGCCGGATTCGACGCGGCGACCTCTGAGTTGCTGATGGCGCTGACCGCCGGCGCGGCCCTCGTCGTCGCTCCGGCCGAGACGCTGGCCCCCGGCGCAGGGCTGGCGGAGGTCGTGGCGCGGTGGCGGGTCAGCCATGCGACGTTGCCGCCGGCGGTGTTGGCGGTGGAGCAGGCAGCCGACTACTCCTCGCTTCGTACGCTCGTGTCGGCAGGTTCTGCGCTGGACGCGCGGGTGGCTGCGCGTTGGGCGCAGGGCCGGGATCTGGTCAACGCCTACGGGCCCACCGAGACCACCGTGTGCGCCACGATGTCCGCGCCGCTGGCCGGAGACGGTGCGGGAGGAGTGGCGGGCCCGGCGGGCGGGAAGAGCCCGGACGTCGGGGAGGGCCCGGCGGGCGGGATGGTCGGGCTCGTCGACCTCGGCTCGCCGATCGCGAACACCCGGGTGTTCGTGCTCGACGAGTGGCTGCGGCCGGTGGCGCCCGGGGTGACCGGAGAGCTGTACGTCGCCGGCGTCCAACTCGCCCGCGGCTACGCGGGAAACGGACCGCTGACCTCCGAACGGTTCACCGCCTGCCCGTACCCGCTGAACGGCTCCGGGGAGCGGATGTACCGCACCGGCGACCGGGTGCGCCGGACCTCCGACGGCCGGCTGGTGTTCGCCGGCCGGGCGGACGACCAGGTGAAGATCCGTGGGTTCCGAATCGAACCGGGTGAGGTGCAGGCGGTCGTCGCCGCGCACCCGGGGGTTGCACAGGCCGCAGTGGTGGCCCACGCGGACGGGGCCGACGAGCTGCGGCTTGTGGCCTACGTCGTCCCGGTCGCCGGAGACCCGACAGCAGCCGGCACCGGAACCGGAGCTGGAAACGGCGCCGGGGTCGACACCGACCAGGCACGGCGGGCGCTGCCCGAGGACGTGCGGTCGCTGGTGCGGGAGCGGCTGCCGGAGTACATGGTGCCGTCGGCGGTCGTGGTGCTGGACGCTCTGCCGCTGACCGTGAACGGCAAGGTGGATCGCGCGGCGCTGCCCGCACCCCACCTCACCGCCGGCGGTTCCGGCCGAGCTCCTGCCGACGCTCGCGAGGAACTGCTGTGCGCGGCGTTCGCGCAGGTCCTCGGGGTCGAGTCGGTCGGTGTCGACGACGACTTCTTCGCCCTCGGCGGGCATTCACTGCTGGCGGCGCGACTGATCTCCCGGATCCGCGTGCTGCTGGGCGTGGAGGTGACGATCCGGTCGCTGTTCCAGACGCCGACTCCCGCCGGGCTCGCGGCACTTGTGGCCGAGCGGGAAGCGGAAGGTGCGGAGCGGCCGTCGCTGACCGAGTCGCGGGAACGGCCCGAGCGGGTGCCGCTGTCCTTCGCGCAGCAGCGGTTGTGGTTCCTCGCTCAGCTGGAGGGCAGTGACCTCGGTACGTACAACACCCCCAGTGTGCTGCGTCTTTCGGGTGCGGTGGACCGGGTGGCGTTGGAGCGGGCGCTGCGGGACGTGATCGGGCGGCACGAGGTGCTACGGACGGTCTTCCCGGCGGTGGACGGCGAGCCGTACCAACGGGTGCTGTCCGTCGAGGAGTTGGACTGGCACCTGGAGGTCGTGGATCTGCTCGGGACGCCGGCGGAAAACATGACGCCGGTGGGGCCATCGGCGGACGACCCGACAGCCGACGCGGTGGCTCAGCGGGCGCGCCGTGCGTTCGACCTCGCCGTCGAGGTACCGATCCGGGCGTCGCTGCTGCGGACCGGTGCGGACGAATGGGTGCTGGTGCTGGTGGTGCACCACATCGCGAGTGACGGTTGGTCGATGGGGCCGCTGGCACGGGACCTGATGGCGGCGTACTCGGCACGGTGTGACGGGGGCCGGCCCCCGGAGTGGGCGCCGTTGCCGGTGCAGTACGCGGATTACGCTCTGTGGCAACGGGAGTTGCTCGGCGCCGAGAGCGATCCCGACAGCCTTCTCTCGCGCCAGGTGGATTACTGGCGGGAGGCGCTGGCCGGTGCGCCCGAGGAACTGGAGCTGCCGTTCGACAGGCCGCGCCCTACCGTTGCCGGCCATCGCGCCCACAACGTCCACGTCGACCTGAACGCCGAAGCACACGCCCGTCTGGTGGAGTTGGCCAGGACCGAGGGCGTCACGGTGTTCATGGTGCTGCAGGCCGCGCTGGCGGTGCTGCTGTCCCGGCTCGGTGCGGGCGAGGACATCCCGATCGGCTCGGCGGTGGCCGGCCGTACGGACGAGGGGCTCGACGACCTCGTCGGGTTCTTCGTCAACACCCTCGTCATCCGTACCGACCTGAGCGGCGATCCGACGTTCCGTGACGTGCTCGTACGGGTCCGGGAGCGGAGCCTGGAAGCGCTCGCGCACCAGGACGTGCCCTTCGAACGGCTGGTACTGGAACTGGCGCCGACGCGGTCGCTGGCCCGCCACCCGCTGTTCCAGGTGACCCTCAACCTCCAGAACCTGGAACAGCGTGGCGTGGACGACGTGGTCCGCTCGTCGCGGCTGCCTGTCGTGGAGGAACCGCCGGGCGAAGCTGACCGGTTGGCGGCCGTGTCCAAGTTCGACCTGGAGGTCGTGGCCAGGGAGACCCGGGACGCCCAGCGACGGCCGAACGGACTGTGGCTCTCCGTCAGCGGTGCTGTCGACCTTTTCGACGCGGTTTCCGTGGAACGAATCGCGCAGCGTCTCCTGCGCGTGCTGGAGCAGGTGCTGGCCGCCCCGGGGGTCCGGGTGCGACAGGTAGGAGTGCTGTCGGAGGCGGAGTTCCACCAAGTGGTGGAGGAGTGGAACGACACGGCCGTGCCGCCCCCGGCCGAGTTGGTGGTGGACAGGTTCGAGCGGTGGGTGTCGCGTACGCCGGAACGGGTGGCGCTGGTCGGTGCTGACGGCGCCGAGCTGACCTACGCCGACCTCGACGCGCGGGCGAACGGAGTGGCGCGCCGACTCGCCGACCTCGGAGTGGGCCCGGAGTCCACCGTGGGAGTCGTGCTCGACCGCGGCATCGATCTCGTGGTCGCGCTGCTGGGGGTGTGGAAGGCGGGGGCGGCATTCGTGCCGGTCGACCCCGAGTATCCGGCGGAACGGACCACCTTCATGCTCACCGACAGCGCCGCCGCCTGCGTGCTGACGTCGAACGTCTATGCCTCTCGGATCACCGGGCTGCCCTCCATCGAGGTCGCGGGAGTCGGGCCGTCGGCCGAGTTCGCCCCGTCCGCCGGACGGGGCCCCGCCGGACATCGACCGGCCGACCGGAGCTCGGACGGACTGGCGTACGTGATGTACACCTCCGGCTCTACCGGGCGGCCGAAGGGTGTGGCAGTCACGCACGGAGACGTGGCGGCGCTCGTGTCGGACCGGTGCTGGGGGCTGACGCCGGATTCGGCGGTGCTGTTCCACGCGCCGCACGTCTTCGACGTGTCGGTGTACGAGGTGTGGGCACCCCTGGTGGCAGGCGCCCGGGTCGTCGTGGCCCCGGCGGGGCGCGTCGACGGGGCGTTGATCCGGAGGTGCGGGGCGTCGCATGTGCATGTGACGGCCGGGTTGTTCCGCGTACTGGCGGCCGAGGACCCGGAGTGCTTCGCCGGGACGGTCGAGGTGCTCACCGGCGGTGACGTGGTGTCGGCCCCGGCCGTGGACCGGGTACTGCGGGCCTGCCCGGACGTACGGGTGCGGCACCTGTACGGGCCCACGGAGGTGACCCTCTGCGCCACCCAGGCACAGGTGTCGCAACCGGTGGGATCGGTGCTGCCGATCGGCCGACCCCTGGACGGCGTACGCGCGCTGGTGCTGGACGACTCGCTCCACCCCGTCCCCGCGGGCGTGGTCGGCGAGTTGTACGTCGCCGGCGCCGGCCTGGCGCGCGGCTATGTGGACCGACCGGGCCTGACCGCCGACCGGTTCGTCGCCTGCCCCTATCCGCTCGACGGCGTCGGCTCCGGCGAGCGGATGTACCGCACCGGCGACCGGGTGCGCTGGACCGCGGACGGACAGCTGCTCTTCGGCGGCCGCGCCGACGACCAGGTCAAGATCCGCGGTTTCCGTATCGAACCGGGCGAGGTCGAGGCGGCGCTGCTGGCCCACCCGGACGTGGTCCAGGCCGCCGTCGTGGCCCGCGAGGACACCCCGGGTGACACCCGCCTGGTCGCTTACGCCGTCCCGGTCTCCGTCACCGACACCGGGATCGAGGTCGACCTCGACACCGACGGCGCAGGGCTGCGGGAGTTCCTCGCCGCCCACCTGCCGGACTACATGGTGCCGTCGGCCGTGCTCGTGCTGGACGGACTGCCCCTGACCTCCAACGGCAAGCTCGACCGAAAGTCGCTGCCCGCCCCGCGGTTCACCACCGACACCCCCTCCAGGGCACCCGGAAACGCCCGCGAGGAAGTGCTCTGCCAGGTCTTCGCCGACGTCCTGGACACCGACAGCGGGACCGTCGGCGTGGACGACGACTTCTTCGCGCTGGGCGGGCATTCACTGCTCGCGGTCCGGCTCGTGGAGCGGCTGCGGATGCGGGGGCTCGTGGTGTCGGTCGGTGCGCTGTTCGAGGCGCCGACACCCGCCGGTCTGGCGGCCGTCGCCGAGACCGCCGGCACCACGTCGGACGCGACGGTGGTGGCCTCGGGCGGGATCCCGGTGGGGACCTCGCGGATCACTCCGGAGATGGTGCCCTTGGTCAACCTGTCGGAGACGGAGATCGAGCAGGTTACGTCGTCCGTACCCGGCGGTGCGGCCAACGTGGCGGACATCTACCCGCTGGCGCCGTTGCAGGAGGGGTTGCTGTTCCACCACCTGCTGGCCGAGGGCGGGGTGGACGCCTATGTGACCGTCGTGGTGCTGGAGTTCGACGACGGCCGACGACTCGACGCTTTCACCGCCGCGTTGCAGCAGGTCGTCGACCGGCACGACGTGTTCCGCACGAGCGTGGTGTGGGAGGGCGTCGCCGAGCCCGTACAGGTGGTCTGGCGCGAGGCACGACTGCCCGTCGCCTCTGTGGACTTGGCGCCCGAAACAGTCGCCGATCCGGTGGCGGACCTGATCGGCGCGGTGGGCCGGTCGATGGACCTGGCGGCGGCTCCGCTGATGGACGTACACACCGCCCGTACGGCCGACGGTCGGCACCTGGGTCTGCTGCGGATGCACCACCTGGTCCAGGACCACACGGGCATGGCGCTGCTGCTCGAGGAAGTACGCGCGTTCATGCGCGGCGAAGGTGCGCGGCTGCCCGCTCCGGTGCCCTTCCGGGACTTCGTCGCCCAGGCCCGTACGGAGGTCTCCGCCGAGGAACACGCTGCGTATTTCGCCGAGTTGCTGGGGGACGTGACCGAACCGACCGCGCCCTTCGGACTGCTGGACGTACGCGGCGAGGGAGGCGAGGTCGAGCGCGCACACCGGCCGGTGACCGACGGCGTGGCCGCGCGTGTGCGGCAGGTCGCCAGCCGTCTCGGCGTCAGTCCGGCCACTGTGTGGCACGTGGCGTGGGCACGGGTTCTGGCCGCTGTCTCCGGCCGGGACGACGTGGTCTTCGGCACCGTGCTGCTGGGCCGTATGAGCGCGGGCGCCGGTACGGATCGGGCGTTGGGGCTGTTCATGAACACCCTGCCCGCCCGCGTCGACACGCACGGGGTCGGAGTCAAGGCGGCGGTGGCCGCGATGCGGGCGCAGCTGGCCGGCCTGGTGGCCCACGAGCACGCCCCGCTGGCGGTGGCGCAGCAGGCCAGCGGCATCGTCGGCGACGCGCCTCTGTTCACCTCACTCTTCAACTACCGGCACAGTGACCGAGCCCAGGGCGTGGACGGGTACGCGGACGACAGCCTCGGGATCCGCGCCGTCTCCACCGAGCAGCACGACAACTACCCGCTCAGCGTCTCCGTCAGCGACATGGGCGAGCGCGGCTACGCCCTGAGCGTCGGAGCGACGGCGCCCGCGGACGCCGGGCTGGTGGCCGACCTCGTGCACACCGCGGTCGACAACCTCTCCGCCGCCCTGGAGGCCGCCCTCGACGGTGGCCCCGACACCCGGCTCGCCGCCGTGGACGTCCTCGACGCGGCCCGGCGGGAGCAGGTACTCCGTCGCTGGAACGACACCACCAGCCCGGCTCGCGCCACGTCGGCCCCCACCACGCACGGCCCCGCGCCCGACACCGTCCTCGACAGGTTCGAGGCACAGGTGCGGCGTACACCGGAGGCGGTGTCGGTGGTCGCCGACGGGACCGAACTGTCGTACGCGGAACTCGACGTCCGTGCCAACCGCCTCGCCCACCACCTCGTCGCCCAGGGAGCGGGCCCCGAATCCGTGGTCGCGGTCGTCATGGACCGCGGCATGGACGTGACGACCGCTCTGCTCGCGGTGTGGAAGGCGGGTGCGGCGTATCTGCCGCTCGACCCGCAGCAGCCGTCCGAACGGCTGGGCCACCTGCTCGCCGACAGCGGCACGACCTGCGTCCTGACCTCACGGTCCGTGCGCGCCGTCCTTCCCGAGGCCGGCCCTGAGGCGGACGGGGTGACCTCGATACTCGTCGTGGACGACCCGGTGACCGCCGTACGCCTCGCCGAGCTGCCCGGCACTGCGCCTGTGCGCCCGGACGGTGGCGTGCGGGCGCTGCCCGACCAGTCCGCTTACGTCGTCTACACCTCCGGTTCCACCGGCCGGCCCAAGGGGGTCGTCGTCACCCACCGCGGGCTGGCGAACTACATGGCCGCCGTGCCGGAGCGACTGGGCTGGGGCGGGGCCGGGGAGCGGTACGGGTTGTTGCAGGCGCAGGTGACGGACCTGGGGAACACCGTCGTGTTCACCAGCCTCACCACCGGGGGTCAGCTCCACATCCTCGGGGCCGGGACCGTGGTGGACGCGGAGGCCGTCGCCCACTACCTGCGTGAGCACCGCATCGACCACCTGAAGGCGGTGCCCTCGCATCTGGCCGCGCTGTCCGCCGAGATCGGCATGGGCCCGGTCCTGCCGCGGAGATCGCTGGTGCTGGGTGGCGAGGCGGCCTCGCCGGACTGGGTTCGGGAGGTGCTGGACACCGGGGCGTGTGCGGTGTTCAACCACTACGGGCCGACCGAGACCACGGTCGGCGTCCTGACCACGGCCCTCGACGACGACACCCTCGCCTCCGGTGACCTCCCGGTCGGCGCTCCGCTCGCCGACACGCGGGTCTTCGTGCTGGATCGGTGGCTGCGGCCGGTGGCGCCCGGTGTCACGGGCGAGTTGTACATCGCGGGCGCCCAACTCGCCCGTGGCTACGCCGGCAACGAGCCGCTGACGGCCGAGCGCTTCGTCGCCTGCCCCTACCCGGTCGGCGGCTCGGGCGAGCGCATGTACCGCACCGGCGACCTCGCCCGCTGGACCACCGACGGGCAGATCGTCTTCGCCGGACGGGCCGACGACCAGGTGAAGATCCGCGGGTACCGGATCGAGCCCGGCGAGGTCCAGGCCGCCGTCGCGGCCCACCCGGAGGTCGGACAGGTCGCCGTGGTGGCGCGTGAAGAAGGCCCGGGGAACGCCCGGTTGGTCGCGTACGTCGTGCCCGCGGCGGACCTGACGCAGAAGGCGCCTGCCGCGGAACTCGCCGCCTCGGTGCGGCAGTTCACACACAACCGGCTGCCGGACCACATGGTGCCGTCGACGGTGGTCGTGCTGGACGCGCTGCCGCTGACCGGAAGCGGCAAGCTGGACCGCCGGGCGCTGCCCGCACCGGAGCACACGGCGAGCGGCGGCGCGAGCCGGCCGCCGGCCGACGCCCGCGAAGAGGCCCTGTGTGCCGCCTTCGCCCAGGTGCTCGGTGTGGAGTCGGTCGGAGCCGAGGACGACTTCTTCGCCCTCGGCGGCCACTCGCTCCTGGCCATCAGGCTCATCTCGCGGATCAGGTCCGTCCTCGGCGCCGAGGCGGACATCCGCATGCTCTTCCAGCACCCCACACCGGCCGCGCTCGCGGTCGGTCTGCGAAACCCGAGGCGGTCCAAGCCGGAACGGCCGGCACTGCGGCCGATGCGTAGGGAGACACGTTCATGATCCCTCTGTCCTTCGCGCAGCGTCGGCTGTGGTTCCTGGCCCAGTTGGAGGGCCCGAGCCCGACGTACAACATCCCGATGGTGCTCCGCCTGTCGGGCGACGCCGACCGCGCAGCGCTGGCCGCGGCGCTGCGGGACGTCATCGGCCGGCACGAGGTGCTGCGCACGACGTTCCCGGCCACGGACGGCGAGCCCTATCAGGACATCCGGTCCCTCGACGAACTGGACTGGGCACTGGAGGTGGTCGACCTTACCGGCGCCTCCGCGGCCGAGGTCACCGACGCGGTGACGGAGCGCACCCGGCACCCCTTCGACCTGGCGAATGACCTACCGATCCGTGGCTGGCTGCTGGACACCGGGACCGAGGGCTGTGTCCTGGTGCTGGTCCTGCACCACATCGCAAGCGACGGCTGGTCGAAGCGGCCGCTGGCGCGCGACCTGTCCCTCGCGTACGCCGCACGGTGTGCGGGCCGGGAGCCGGAATGGGCGCCGCTGCCCGTGCAGTACGCCGACTACGCCCTGTGGCAACGGGAGTTGCTCGGTGACGAGAGCGACCCGGACAGTGTCGGGTCCCGCCAGCTGGCCTACTGGCGCGAGGCCCTGCGCGACATTCCGGCGGAACTGGCACTGCCCTTCGACCACCCACGCCCCGCCGTGGCCTCCCACCGCGGCCGATCGAGCGCCTTCAGTCTGCCGGCCGAGGTTCACGCCCAACTCGTGGAGCTGGCACGGTCCGAGGGCGTGACGGTGTTCATGGTGCTCCAGGCCGCGCTGGCGGTACTGCTGTCGCGCCTGGGCGCCGGCACGGACATTCCGATCGGTTCGTCGGTGGCGGGCCGTACCGACGAGGGCCTCGACGACCTCGTCGGGTTCTTCGTCAACACCCTCGTCCTGCGTACGGACCTGAGCGGTGACCCGACGTTCCGTGACGTGCTGGCACGGGTCCGGGAGCGCAGCCTCGAAGCTCTGGAACACCAGGACGTGCCGTTCGAGCGGCTGGTGGAGGAACTGGCCCCCACCCGCTCGCTCGCGCGGTACCCGCTCTTCCAGGTCATGCTCAGCATCCAGAACGTCGAGCAGGCCACCATCGACCTGCCCCGGGCCCACCCCCAGGCGCAGACCGGGGCTCAGGTCCAGCCGGCCGCCGAACCCGGCCGATCCGCACCGGATGCCGTCGGGTCGCCGACGGCCGCGGCGAAGTTCGACCTGGAACTGCTGGTCCGTGAAATCCGCGACGAGCGCGGTCGCCCGGCCGGCATCCGCGGCGCGGTGAACGCCGCCGCCGACCTGTTCGACCAGCCATCGGTGGACTCCCTCGCCGCACGCTGGGTGCGCGCGGTCGAACAGCTCGCGGCCACGCCCGACGAGAGCGTGCACGCCGTGGAACTGCTCACCGACGCGGAACTGCGACGGGTGCTGGACGACTGGAACGACACTGCGGTGGAGCGTCGGGACACGTCGGTGGTCGCGCTGTTCGAGGAGCAGGTGCGGCGGGCGCCGGGTGCGGGGGCCGTGGTGGCGGGTGAAGTGGGTCTGTCGTACGAGGAGTTGGACGTCCGGGCCAATCGGTTGGCTCACTACCTGCGGGGCCAGGGGGTCGGTGCGGAGTCCGTGGTCGCGGTGGCGATGGACCGGGGCGTGGACATGGTCGCGGCGATTCTCGGGGTGTGGAAGGCGGGGGCGGCGTATTTGCCGGTGGATGCGGCTCTGCCGGTGGAGCGGATCGCGTTCATGCTCGCCGACAGTCGGGCCGTGCTGTTGCTGGGCATGGAAGACGTCGTCGGAGACTTGCCGGCCGGTCGGGTGCGGGTGGTCGCGCTGGATGATCCGCTGACAGCGATGCAGCTGGCTGCCGCCGGATCGGAGGCGCCTGGTGCGGAGGTGTGTGCTGATGCGCTCGCGTATGTCATCTATACGTCGGGTTCGACGGGGCGTCCGAAGGGTGTGGCGGTCACCCAGCGGGGGCTTGCGAACTATGTGAGCAGTGTTCCCGGCCGGTTGGGCTGGGGTGAGCCGGGTGATCGGTACGGGCTGCTGCAAGCCCAGGTGACCGACCTGGGCAACACGGTCGTGTTCACGGCGCTGACCACTGGTGGTGAGCTGCACATCCTTGACGCGGACGCGGTGGTGGATGCGGGTGCCGTTGCCCGCTATGTGGCGGAGCACCGGATTGACCACGTCAAGGCAGTGCCTTCCCACCTTGCCGCGCTCTCGTCGGTGGCGGGGATCGGCCCGGTACTGCCCCGTAAGTCCCTGGTGCTGGGTGGTGAGGCGGCCTCGCCGGAGTGGGTGCGGGAGGTCGTGGACGCCGGGGTGTGCGCGGTGTTCAACCACTACGGGCCCACCGAGACCACGATCGGCGTCCTGACCACCGTCCTCGAACGCGAAGCGGTGAGCGGTCAGGTGGTCCCCGTTGGGACGCCCCTGGCCAACACCCGGGCCTTCGTGCTGGATGAGTGGCTGCGGCCGGTGGCGCCCGGTGTGACGGGCGAGCTGTATGTCGCCGGAGCACAACTCGCCCGCGGCTACACCGGGAACGGCCCACTGACGTCTGAGCGGTTCGTGGCCTCCCCATTCCTCCGTGGTGAGCGGATGTACCGCACCGGGGACCGGGTGCGGTGGACTTCCGACGGCAAGGTGGTCTTCGCCGGGCGGGCGGACGACCAGGTGAAGATCCGGGGATTCCGCATCGAGCCCGGCGAGGTCGAAACGGTCCTCGCCGCTCACCCCGAGGTCGACCGGGCCGTGGTCGTGGCCCGCGAGGACACGCCGGGTGACGCCCGGCTGGTTGCCTACGTCGTTCCCGCCGACGCGGACGACGTGCTGGACGAGGCCCAGCTCAAGTCGTTTGCCGCCACCCGCTTGCCGGAGTACATGGTGCCGTCGGCGGTCGTGGTGCTGGACGCGCTCCCGTTGACGTCGAACGGCAAGCTGGACCGGCGGGCGCTGCCGGCACCTGAGTATGCGGCCTCCGGTGGTGTGAGCCGTCCCCCGGCCAACGCCCGCGAAGAAGCCCTGTGCACCGCGTTCGCGCAGGTGCTGGGCCTGGCGCCGGACTCGGTCGGAGTCGAGGACGACTTCTTCGCCCTGGGCGGGCACTCCCTGCTCGCCGTCCGCCTGATCTCCCGCATCCGGGCGCTGCTGGGCATCGAGGTGGAGATCCGGGTGCTGTTCCAGACACCCACCCCCGCCGGCCTTGCTGCCTACATCGAGGATCACGCCCCCGCCCAGTCGCACAGCGCGCTCGTGGCACGAGAACGCCCCGACCGGGTGGCACTGTCCTTCGCACAGCAACGACTCTGGTTCCTGGCCCAGTTGGAGGGGCCGAGCCCGACGTACAACATCCCGATGGTGCTACGGCTGTCCGCGGACGTCGACCGGGCCGCGCTGACGGCGGCGCTGCGGGACGTCGTCGGCCGGCACGAGGTGCTGCGGACGACGTTCCCGGCCGTTGACGGCGAGCCGTACCAGCGCATCACCCCGTTCGACGAACTGGACTGGAGTGTCGAGACAGTCGACCTCGCGGCCGCGTCGGCGGACGAGGTGGCGGCTGCCGTGGCGGAGCGGGGGCAGTACGCCTTCGACCTGGCACGAGAGCTCCCGATCCGTGGCTGGTTGCTGGAGGCGGGTACCGAGGGCTGTGTCCTGGTGCTGGTGGTGCACCACATCGCCAGCGACGGCTGGTCGAAGGGCCCGCTCGGGCGCGACCTGTCCCTCGCCTACGCGGCGCGGTGTGCGGGGCAGGAACCCCGGTGGTCACCGTTGCCGGTGCAGTACGCGGACTACGCGCTGTGGCAGCGGGAGGTACTGGGCGACGAGGACGACGCCGAGAGCCTCATCGCACGGCAGATCACCTACTGGCGCGAGGCGTTGGCGGGAGTCCCGGAGGAACTGGCTCTGCCTGCCGACCGGCCGCGACCGCCGGTTGCCGGCCATCGTGCTCACACGGTGCCCTTCGAGGTCTCGGCCGAAGTGCACGTACGTATGGTCGAGTTGGCCAGGGCCGAGGGCGTGACGGTGTTCATGGTCTTGCAGGCCGCGCTCGCGGTACTGCTGTCGCGCCTGGGTGCCGGTACGGACATTCCGATCGGCTCGGCGGTCGCGGGCCGTACCGACGAGAAGCTGGACGACCTCGTCGGCTGCTTCCTCAACACGCTGGTCGTGCGTGCGGACCTGAGTGGCGGTCCGACGTTCCGTGACGTGCTGGCGCGGGTGCGGGAGCGGAGTCTCGAAGCGCTGGCGCATCAGGACGTGCCGTTCGAGCGGCTGGTGGAGGAGCTGGCGCCCTCGCGGTCGCTGGCCCGACACCCGCTGTTCCAAGTGATGCTCACCCTTCAGAACCTGGAAAGCACGACCGTCGACCTCCCGCGTGCGCAGGCGCAGACGCCGGAGCCGGTGCCGGGAACCACCGGATCCACGACGGCCGTGTCGAAGTTCGACCTCGACCTGGCAGCCAGCGAGACGCATGACGAGGACGGCCATCCGGCCGGGCTGCGGGCCGCCCTGCGGGCCACCGTCGATCTGTTCGACGCGTCGTCGGCTGCTGCGATGGCGGAGCGTTGGGTGCGGGTGCTGGAGCAGGTCACGGCTGAGCCGGATCTTCGTCTGGATGCGGTGGAGGTGTTGTCGGAGGGGGAGCGGCGACAGGCTCTGGTGGAGTGGAACGACACTGCGGCGGTGGTGCCGGATGGTTCGGTGCTGGACCTGTTCGAGGCGCAGGCGCGTCGGGCGCCGGATGCGGTGGCGGTGGTTGCCGCGGATGGTGAGCTGACGTATGCGGAGCTGGATGCTCGCGCCAATCGTCTGGCTCGTCATCTTGTCGCTTCGGGTGTGGGGGTGGAGTCCCGGGTGGCTTTGTGTCTGCCGCGTGGGACGGACATGGTTGCGGCTTTGCTGGGGGTGTGGAAGGCGGGGGCGGCGTATGTGCCGGTGGATCCGGAGTATCCCGCCGAGCGGGTGGCGTATCTGCTCGCGGACAGCGGTGCCGCCTGCGTACTGGCCCATCGCGAGACGGCGGCCGAGCTCTCATTGGACGCGATCGGCGTTCGTACCATCTGGCTCGACGATGCCGCGACGGTGGCCGAGATCGACTCCCGTAGCGACGCACTCGTGCGCGACCCTGAGCGCGGCGGTGCCGTGCTGCCTTCGACGCTGGCGTACGTGATCTATACGTCGGGGTCTACCGGGCGTCCCAAGGGTGTTGCGGTCGAGCATGCTGCGGTGCGCAATCTGGCGTCGGTGTTCGTGCCGGTGATGGGTGCGGAGCCGGGGGTGGGGGTGTTGCAGTTCGCGTCGTTTAGTTTCGATGCTTCGGTGCTGGATGTGGCGGTGGCGTTGTCGTCCGGGGCCACGTTGATGGTGGCCGGCCACGAGGAGCGGGAGCAGCCGACGAGGCTGCGTGAGTGGGCCGGTCTGCACGCGGCGAGTGTGGTGCCGTCGCTGCTGGAGGTGCTGGAGCCGTCGGACCTGTCCGAGGTGCGTACTCTGCTTGTCGGTGCTTCGGCGATCAGTGTGGCGAGGGCGCAGGTGTGGGCGTCGAGCCTTCGCCTGGTGAACACGTATGGGCCGACCGAGTCCACGGTGATGGTCACCGCGGGCGTGGTGGACCCGGCTCATCCCGGACCGGTGCCGATCGGCTCACCGATCGCGAACACCCGCCTGTATGTGCTGGACGAGTGGCTGCGGCCGGTCGCCCCCGGAGTGACGGGGGAGCTGTATATCGCGGGCGCCCAGCTCGCCCGCGGCTATGTGGGTAATCCAGTGTTGTCGGCGGAGCGGTTTGTCGCCTGCCCGTTCTCCGCAGGTGAGCGGATGTACCGCACCGGGGACCGGGTCCGGTGGGCGAGCGATGGGCAGTTGGTGTTCGCCGGCCGGGTCGACGACCAGGTCAAGATCCGCGGCTTCCGTATTGAACCCGGTGAGGTCCAGGCCGCGATCGCCGCACACCCGCATGTCTCGCGGACGGCTGTTGTCGCCCGGGACGACCTGGCCGACGAGTTGCGGCTGGTCGCGTACGTCGTACCGGATCAGGAGACTTCACCTGGGACCGATCTGGCGGCCGACATCAGGGAGTTCACCGCATCCCGGCTGCCGGAGTACATGGTGCCGTCGGCGGTGGTGGTGCTGGATGAGCTGCCGTTGAATGCGAACGGCAAGGTGGACCGCGCGGCACTCCCCGCTCCCGAGTACGTGGGCAGCGGCTCGGGCCGTGTCCCGGCCGATGTCCGCGAGGAACTGCTCTGCGCCGCCTTCGCCCACGTCCTCGGTCTGGAATCGGTCGGCGTGGACGACGACTTCTTCGCCCTCGGCGGGCATTCACTCCTCGCCGTCCGCCTCATCTCCCGCATTCGGGTGGTACTCGGCGAGGAAGTGGAGATCCGTGCCCTGTTCCAGGCCCCGACACCCGCACGACTCGCGGCACACCTGACGACCGCACGCAGCGGCCAGGCCCGCCCCGCACTGACGGCCGGCGCCGAGCGGCCGGACCGGATCCCGCTGTCGTTCGGGCAGCAACGGCTCTGGTTCCTGGCCCAGTTGGAGGGCCCCAGCCCGACGTACAACATTCCGACGGTTCTTCCCCTCGCGGCAGACGTGAACCGGGACGCGCTGGCCGGGGCGTTGCGGGATGTGCTCGGCCGGCACGAGGTGCTGCGTACGACCTTCCCCGCCGTCGACGGGGAGCCGTATCAGCAGGTGACTCCTGTCGAGGAGGTGGCGTGGGATCTGGAGACGGTCGATCTCACCGGTGCCTCGCCCGACGAGGTCGCCGCGGCGATCGGCGAGCGGGCGGGGTATGGCTTCGACCTGACCTCCGAGTTGCCGGTCCGGGGTTGGCTGTTGGAGATCGACGCCGAGGCGTGTGTGTTGGTGCTGGTGGTGCACCACATCGCGGGCGACGGCTGGTCGATGGGTCCGTTGGCACGGGATCTGTCTGTCACGTATGCGGCGCGGTGTGACGGCGGACGGTCGCCGGAGTGGACGCCGCTGCCCGTGCAGTACGCCGACTACGCCCTGTGGCAGCGGGAGTTGCTGGGCGACGAGGACGATCCGTCGAGTCTGGTTGCCCGGCAGGTGGCTTATTGGCGCGAGGCGCTGGCAGGCTCTCCGCAGGAGCTGGAGCTCCCCTTCGACCATCCGCGCCCCGCTGCCGCCAATCACCGGGCACATGTGAGTGAGCGCAGGGTGGCCGCCGATGTGCACGCGCGGCTGCTGGAGGTGGCACGGGCCGAGGGCGTGACGGTGTTCATGGTCTTGCAGGCCGCGCTCGCGGTGCTGCTGTCGCGCCTGGGTGCAGGTACGGACATTCCGATCGGCTCGGCGGTCGCGGGCCGTATCGATGAGAAGCTGGACGACGTCGTCGGGTTCTTCGTCAACACTCTCGTCATCCGCACTGATCTGGCCGGTGACCCGACGTTCCGGGATGTGCTGGCAAGGGTGCGGGAGCGGAGCCTCGAAGCCCTGGCGCACCAGGACGTGCCGTTCGAGCGGCTGGTCGAGGAACTGTCCCCGACCCGCTCGCTGGCCCGGCACCCCCTCTTCCAGGTCATGCTCACCCTCCAGAACCTGGAGAGCCAAGCTGTCGGCCTGCCGCGCCCCGAGACGACTCTGCCGGCTCCGGCGGGCGCCCCGGCGACCACCGTGTCGAAGTTCGACCTCGACGTGACCGCCGCTGAGTTGCGCGACGAACAGGGCGCTCCGGCCGGGCTGCGTGTCGCTGTACGGGCGGCGACCGACGTCTTCGACGCGTCGTCGGCTGCTGCGATGGCGGAGCGTTGGGTGCGGGTGCTGGAGCAGGTCACGGCTGAGCCGGATCTTCGTCTGGATGCGGTGGAGGTGTTGTCGGAGGGGGAGCGGCGACAGGCTCTGGTGGAGTGGAACGACACTGCGGCGGTGGTGCCGGGTGGTTCGGTGCTGGACTTGTTCGAGGCGCAGGTGCGTCGGGTGCCGGATGCGGTGGCGGTTGTGGCCGAGGACGCCGTCCTCACCTATGCGGAGCTGGATGCTCGCGCTAATCGTGTGGCCCGTCATCTTGTTGCTTCGGGTGTGGGGGTGGAGTCCCGGGTGGCTTTGTGTCTGCCGCGTGGGACGGACATGGTTGCGGCTTTGCTGGGGGTGTGGAAGGCGGGGGCGGCGTATGTGCCGGTGGATCCGGAGTATCCCGCCGAGCGGGTGGCGTATCTCCTCGCGGACAGTGGTGCCGTCTGTGTGCTGGCCCACCGGGAGACGGCTGGGCAGCTGTTGGCGGACGTGTCCGACGTGCGGGTGTTGTGGCTGGATGATCCTGAGGTCTCCCGTGGCATCGAGGGCCTGGACGGCTCGGCACCGGATGTGGTCCGGTGTGTGGAGAGTCTTGCCTATGTGATTTATACGTCGGGGTCTACCGGGCGTCCCAAGGGTGTTGCGGTCGAGCATGCTGCGGTGCGCAATCTGGCGTCGGTGTTCGTGCCGGTGATGGGTGCGGAGCCCGGGGTGGGGGTGTTGCAGTTCGCGTCGTTCAGTTTCGATGCTTCGGTGCTGGATGTGGCGGTGGCGTTGTCGTCCGGGGCCACGTTGATGGTGGCCGGCCACGAGGAGCGGGAGCAGCCGACGAGGCTGCGTGAGTGGGCCGGTCTGCACGCGGCGAGTGTGGTGCCGTCGCTGCTGGAGGTGCTGGAGCCGTCGGACCTGCCACACGTGCGGACGCTGCTCGTCGGTGCTTCGGCGATCAGTGTGGCGACGGCGCAGGTGTGGGCCTCAAACCTTCGCCTGGTGAACACGTATGGGCCGACCGAGTCCACGGTGATGGTCACCGCCGGTGTGGTGGAGCCGGCTCATCCCGGACCAATCCCGATCGGCTCACCGATCGCGAACACTCGCCTGTATGTGCTGGACGAGTGGCTGCGGCCGGTCGCACCCGGCGTGACGGGTGAGTTGTATATCGCGGGCGCCCAGCTCGCCCGTGGGTATGTGGGCAACCCGGTACTGACGGCGGAGCGCTTCGTGTCCTGCCCGTTCTCCGCAGGTGAGCGGATGTATCGCACCGGGGACCGGGTCCGGTGGGCGGTCGATGGCCAGTTGGTGTTCGCCGGCCGGGTCGACGACCAGGTCAAGATCCGCGGGTTCCGTATCGAGCCCGGTGAGGTCCAGGCCGCGATCGCCGCACACCCGCGCGTCTCGCGGACGGCTGTCGTTCCCCGGGAAGACACCGTCGGCGAACTGCGCCTGGTCGCCTACGTCGTCGGGGACCAAGGGACGTCAGCGACCGACCTCGCGGCCGAAATCAAGGAGTTCACCGCATCCCGGCTGCCGGAGTACATGGTGCCGTCGGCGGTGGTGGTGCTGGACGAGCTGCCGTTGAATGCGAACGGCAAGGTGGACCGCGCGGCACTCCCCGCTCCGGAACAGGCAACCGGCGCCCCTGGCCGTGTCCCGGCCGATGTCCGCGAGGAACTGCTGTGCGCGGCCTTCGCCCACGTCCTCGGTCTGGAATCGGTCAGTGTGGACGACGACTTCTTCGCCCTCGGTGGGCATTCGCTCCTCGCCGTCCGCCTCATCTCCCGCATTCGGGTGGTGCTCGGCGAGGAGGTGGAGATCCGTGCCCTGTTCCAGGCCCCGACACCCGCTCGACTCGCGGCGCACCTGACGACCGCACGCAGCGGCCCGACCCGACCCCCGCTGACGACCCGCGCCGAGCGGCCGGACCGGACCCCGCTGTCATTCGCGCAGCAACGACTGTGGTTCCTGGCCCAGTTGGAGGGCCCCAGCCCGACGTACAACCTCCCCATGGCGCTGAACCTGTCGGCCACCATCGACCGCACGGCACTGGGGACGGCGCTGCGGGACGTACTCGGCCGCCACGAGGCGCTGCGCACCGTTTTCCCGGCCGTCGACGGGGAGCCGTACCAGCGGGTGACCCAGGTGGAGGACCTGGCGTGGGAGCTGGAGTCCGTCGATCTCACCGGTGCCTCGCCCGACGAGGTCGCCGCGGCGATCGGGGAACGGGGTCGGTATGCGTTCGACCTGACCTCCGAGTTGCCGGTCCGGGGTTGGCTGTTGGAGATCGATGCGGAGACGTGCGTGTTGGTGCTGGTGGTGCACCACATCGCGGGCGACGGCTGGTCGATGGGTCCGTTGGCACGGGATCTGTCTGTCGCGTATGCGGCGCGGTGTGACGGCCGAGCGCCCGAGTGGGCGCCACTGCCGGTGCAGTACGCCGACTACGCCCTGTGGCAGCGGGAGTTGCTGGGCGACGAAGAGGACCCCTCGAGCCTGCTTTCCCGGCAGGTCACCTACTGGCGCGAGGCGTTGGCAGGCATTCCCGAGGAACTGGCCCTGCCCGCCGACCGTGCGCGCCCGGCAGCCGCCGGTCATCGCGCTCATACCGTGCCCTTCGAGGTTCCGGCCGAGCTGCATGCCCGTTTGGTGGAGGTGGCGCGGGCCGAGGGCGTGACGGTGTTCATGGTCTTGCAGGCCGCGCTTGCCGTGCTGCTGTCGCGGCTCGGTGGGGGTACGGACGTGCCGATCGGTACGGCGGTGGCGGGGCGTATGGACGAGGGCCTGGACGACCTGGTCGGGTTCTTCGTCAACACCCTCGTCATCCGCACTGATCTGGCCGGTGACCCGACGTTCCGGGATGTGCTGGCAAGGGTGCGGGAGCGGAGCCTCGAAGCGCTGGCGCACCAGGACGTGCCGTTCGAGCGGCTGGTGGAGGAGCTGGCCCCGACGCGCTCGCTGGCCCGGCACCCCCTCTTCCAGGTCATGCTCACCCTCCAGAACCTGGAGAGCCAAGCTGTCGGCCTGCCGCGCCCCGAGACGACACTGACGGCCCCCGTGGGATCAGCGACGGCCGTGTCGAAGTTCGATCTCGACATGACTGTCAGCGAGTCGCACGACGAGCACGGTGACCCTGCGGGGCTGCGCGTCATCCTGCGGGCGACCACCGACCTGTTCGACGCCCCGTCCGCCGCCGCTCTCGCCGACCGCTGGAATCGGGTCCTGCAACAACTGCTCACCGCGCCCGAACTGCGCCTGCACGCTGTGGACGTGCTGACCGAACCGGAGTACGAGCAGGTCGTCACGGAGTGGAACGACGCTGCGGTGGTGCCCGATGAGGCTTCCCTGGCGGAGTTGTTTGCGGTGCAGGTGGGGCGGTCGCCGGATGCGGTGGCGGTGTCGTGTGAGGGTGAGGCTCTGACGTATGCGGAGCTGGATGTGCGGGCGAACCGGCTGGCTCACTGTCTGATCGGGATGGGTGTGGGGCCGGAGTGTGTGGTGGCGGTGGTGATGGACCGTGGTGTGGACACGGTCGTGGCGTTGTTGGGTGTGGTGAAGGCGGGGGCGGCGTATTTGCCGGTGGATCCGCAGCAGCCGGTGCAGCGGCTGGGGTTCATGCTGGCTGACAGTGGTGTGGTGTGTGTGGTGGCGTCGGGTTCGGTGGCAAAGGTGCTGGCGGGTTCGGTGGGTGAGGTGCCGCTGCTGGTGGTGGATGATCCTGGCACGGTGGCGGAGCTGGCTGCGATGCCTGAGGATGCGCCGCGGGTGGGGGTGGTGCCGGATCATCCGGCGTATGTGATCTATACGTCGGGTTCGACGGGGCGTCCGAAGGGTGTGGTGGTTACGCACCGGAATGTGGCGCATTTGTTTGCGTCGGCGCGGGGTGTTTTCGAGTTCGGGCCGGATGAGGTGTGGAGCTGTTTCCACTCGTTCGCTTTCGATTTCTCCGTGTGGGAGATGTGGGGTGCCCTGCTGCATGGCGGCCGGGTGGTCGTGGTGGGTTTTGCGGTGTCGCGGTCGCCGGTGGAGTTCCTGGAATTGTTGGTGCGGGAGCGGGTCACCGTTTTGAGTCAGACGCCGTCGGCGTTCTATCAGTTGATGGCGGCCGAGGCGGCCGAGGCGGCCGGTGCGGGGCTGGGTGAGCGGCTGGCGTTGCGGTATGTGGTGTTCGGCGGGGAGGCACTGGATCTGGCTCGGCTGGAGGGCTGGTTCGGGCGTCGTGCGGTGGGTGGGCCGGTGTTGGTGAACATGTACGGGATCACGGAGACGACCGTGCATGTGAGTCATCTGGCGCTGGACGCCGCGATGACCGGAAGCGGCGGTGGTGGCGGTGGTGGTGGTGGTGGGGGGAGTCTGATCGGTCGGGGTATTCCGGGGTTGCGGACGTTTGTGCTGGATGCGGGTCTGCGTCCGGTGCCGCCGGGGGTGGCGGGTGAGTTGTATGTGGCTGGTGGTGGTCTGGCGCGTGGGTATGTGGCGCGTGCGGATCTGTCGGCGCAGCGGTTTGTGGCGTGTCCGTTCGGTCGTGGTGAGCGGATGTATCGCACGGGTGATCTGGCGCGGTGGAGTGGTGCGGGGGTGCTGGAGTATCTGGGGCGTGCGGATGAGCAGGTCAAGATCCGTGGTTTCCGGATCGAGCTGGGTGAGATCGAGACCGTCCTGGCCGGCCATCCCGCTATCGAGCAGGCCGCAGTAACCGTCCGCGAGGACTCTCCGGGCGAGAAGAGGCTGATCGCCTACGTCGTGAGCGGTACCCATGGTGCGGGTCCCGACGAGGCGGCTGACCTCCGCGACTACGCAGCCGACCGGCTCCCGTACTACATGGTCCCCTCCGCCGTCGTTACCCTCGACCACCTCCCCCTGACCGTCAACGGAAAGCTCGACCGCAAGGCGCTGCCCGCCCCCGACTACGCCACCCCGGGCGATCGCGGCCGCGCCCCCGCGAACGCGCGGGAGGAGTTGGTGACGCAGGTCTTCGCCGAGGTTCTGGGCGTCGACGAGACAGGGGTGGACGACGACTTCTTCGCTCTGGGCGGGCATTCGATGCTGGCGGTGCGCTTGGTGGAGCGGCTGCGGGTGCGCGGGCTGGCGGTGTCCGTTCGGTCCCTGTTCCAGGCGCCAACTCCCGCAGGACTGGCCGCCGTCGCCGAAGCGACGGACGACGTTTCACAGGACCCGTCGGAGCCCGCCAGGGGCGGCATCCCCCTGGGCACGACGTCGATCACGCCGGAGATGATCCCGCTGGCGAAGCTCTCGGCGGCGGAGATCGACCGCGTGACGTCGTCGGTACCCGGCGGCCCAGCGAACGTCGCGGACATCTACCCGCTGGCACCGCTCCAGGAGGGGCTGCTGTTCCACCACCTGCTGGCCGAGGGCGGGGTGGACGCCTATGTGACCGTGATGGTGCTGGAGTTCGACGACAGTCGGCGGCTGGAAGCGTTCACGACCGCACTCGGGCAGGTCATCGACCGCCACGACGTGTACCGGACCGGAATCGTCTGGCAGGGCGTCTCCGAGCCGGTTCAGGTGGTCCTGCGTCAGGCGGAACTGCGGGTCCACTCCGTGCTCCTGGACGCACAGGCGACCACCGACCCGGTCCCGGCGCTGGTACGAGCGGTGGGCCGGTCGATGGACCTGTCGCAGGCACCGTTGCTGGACCTGCACACCACCCGGACCGAAGACGGCCGGCACCTGGCACTGCTGCGGATGCACCACCTGATCCAGGACCACACCGGTATGGCACTGCTCCTGAAGGAGCTGCGGGCCTTCATGGTGGGCGAGGGCGACCAGTTGGCGACGCCGGTGCCGTTCCGGGACTTCGTGGCCCAAGCCCGCACCGAGGTCTCCAGCAGTGAACATGCCGCGTATTTCGCGGAGTTGCTGGGTGATGTCACCGAACCGACGGCGCCGTTCGGGCTGCTGGACGTGCACGGCAACGGCGATCAGGTGGCCCGCGCCCACCGCTCGGTGACGGACGCGGTGACCGAGCGGGTCCGTCGCGCGGCCCGGAGTCTGGGGGTCAGCCCGGCCACGGTGTGGCACGTCGCCTGGGCCCGAGTGCTGGCGGCGGTCGCGGGCCGCGACGACGTGGTCTTCGGCACCGTACTGCTGGGCCGGATGAGCGGCGGCGCCGCGTGCGGATCGGGCGCTGGGGCTCTTCATGAACACTCTCCCCGCCCGCGTCGGCACACGTGGCATCGGGGTGACCGCGGCGGTGGCCGCGATGCGCGCCCAACTGGCCGAACTGGTGGCGCACGAACACACCCCGCTGGCGGTCGCCCAGCAGGCCAGCGGCATCACCGGTGACGCGCCCCTCTTCACCTCCCTCCTGAACTACCGCCACAATGACCGCGACATCGTCGGAGCAGCCCCCGTCGACCCTCGCGACGCACAGCTCGGTGTCCGCGCTCTCTACACGCAGGAGAGCGGCAACTACCCGGTCATCGTCTCCGTGAACGACCACGGTCAGCGGGGCTACACCCTGAGCGTGGAGGCCGTGGAGCCGGCGGACGCGAACCTGGTCGCCGACCTCCTGCACACCGCGGCCGACAACCTCTCCGCCGCTCTGAATGCCGCCGTGGACGGCGGCCCGGACACCGAACTCGCCTCCGTCGATGTTCTGGACGCCGCCCAGCACGAGCAGGTGCTCCGCCGCTGGAACGACACTGCGGCGGTGGTGCCGGGTGGCTCGGTGCTGGACTTGTTCGAGGCGCAGGCGCGTCGGGTGCCGGATGCGGTGGCGGTCGCGGCCGAGGACGCCGTCCTCACCTATGCGGAGCTGGATGCTCGCGCCAATCGTGTGGCCCGTCACCTTCTTGCTGTGGGTGTGGGGGTGGAGTCCCGGGTGGCTTTGTGTCTGCCGCGTGGGACGGACATGGTTGCGGCTTTGCTGGGGGTGTGGAAGGCGGGGGCGGCGTATGTGCCGGTGGATCCGGAGTATCCCGCCGAGCGGGTGGCGTATCTGCTTGCGGACAGCGGTGCCGCCTGCGTACTGGCCCACCGGGAGACGGCTGGGCAGCTGTTGGCGGACGTGTCCGACGTGCGGGTGTTGTGGCTGGATGATCCCGAGGTCGTCCGCGGCATCGAGGGCCTGGACGCGTCGGCACCGGATGTGGTCCGGTGTGCGGAGAGTCTTGCCTATGTGATTTATACGTCGGGTTCTACCGGGCGTCCCAAGGGTGTTGCGGTCGAGCATGCTGCGGTGCGTAATCTGGCGTCGGTGTTCGTGCCGGTGATGGGTGCGGAGCCCGGGGTGGGGGTGTTGCAGTTCGCGTCGTTCAGTTTCGATGCTTCGGTGCTGGATGTGGCGGTGGCGTTGTCGTCCGGGGCCACGTTGATGGTGGCCGGCGGCGAGGAGCGGGAGCAGCCGACGAGGCTGCGTGAGTGGGCCGGTCTGCACGCGGCGAGTGTGGTGCCGTCGCTGCTGGAGGTGCTGGAGCCGTCGGACCTGTCCGAGGTGCGGACGCTGCTTGTCGGTGCTTCGGCGATCAGTGTGGCGACGGCGCAGGTGTGGGCGTCGAACCTTCGCCTGGTGAACACGTATGGGCCGACCGAGTCCACGGTGATGGTCACAGCCGGGGTGGTGGACCCGGCTCATCCCGGACCGATCCCGATCGGCTCACCGATCGCGAACACCCGCCTGTATGTGCTGGACGAGTGGCTGCGGCCGGTCGCCCCCGGAGTGACGGGGGAGCTGTATATCGCGGGCGCCCAGCTGGCCCGCGGCTATGTGGGCAACCCCGTCTTGACGGCGGAGCGCTTCGTGTCCTGCCCGTTCTCCGCAGGTGAGCGGATGTATCGCACCGGTGACCGGGTCCGGTGGGCGAGCGATGGCCAGTTGGTGTTCGCCGGCCGGGTCGACGACCAGGTCAAGATCCGCGGGTTCCGTATCGAGCCCGGCGAGGTCCAGGCCGCCATCGCCGCACACCCGCGCGTCTCCCGCACCGTGGTGATCGCCCGGGAAGACACCGTCGGCGAACTGCGCCTGGTCGCCTACGTCGTACCGGACCAGGAGACTTCACCCGGGACCGACCTCGCGGCCGAAATTAGGGAGTTCGCCGCGTCCCGGCTCCCCGCGCACATGGTTCCGTCCGCCGTCGTTGTCCTCGACGAACTGCCACTCAACGTCAACGGCAAGGTGGACCGCGCGGCACTCCCCGCTCCGGAACACGCAACCGGCGCCCCAGGCCGTGTCCCGGCCGATGTCCGCGAGGAGTTGCTGTGCGCGGCCTTCGCTCACGTCCTCGGTCTGGAATCGGTTGGCGTGGACGACGACTTCTTCGCCCTCGGTGGGCATTCGCTCCTCGCCGTCCGCCTCATCTCCCGCATTCGGGTGGTGCTCGGCGAGGAGGTGGAGATCCGTGCCCTGTTCCAGGCCCCGACACCCGCTCGACTCGCGGCGCACCTGACAACCGCACGCAGCGGCCCGACCCGACCCCCGCTGACGACCCGCACCGACCGTTCAGAACGCGTACCGCTGTCGTTCGGCCAGCAACGCCTCTGGTTCCTGGCGCAGTTGGAAGGGCCCAGCCCGACGTACAACATCCCCACGGTTCTCCGACTCTCGGCGGATGTGGACACGGTGGCTCTCGCCGCCGCACTGCGTGACGTCCTCGGTCGGCACGAGGTGCTGCGCACGACCTTCCCCGCTGTCGACGGGGAGCCGTACCAGCACGTCGTACCGCTTGATGAACTCGACTGGGAACTGGAGATCGTAGACCTCGACGACGCGTCGGCCGAGGAGGTGTCCGAGGCGGCCACGCAACGGGCGCGGTACGCCTTCGACCTGGAGCACGAGATACCCGTACGGGCCGCGCTGCTCCGGAAGGGGGATGCCGGGACGGCACTGGTGCTCGTGGTGCACCACATCGCGGGCGACGGGTGGTCCATGGGTCCGCTGGCGCGCGACCTGTCGACCGCGTACGCGGCGCGGAGCGATGGCGACAGGTCACCGGACTGGGCGCCGCTGCCCGTGCAGTACGCGGACTACGCCCTGTGGCAGCGGGAGTTGCTCGGCGACGAGGACGACTCGGACAGCCTGATGTCCCGCCAGGTGGCCTACTGGCGCGAGGCATTGGCCGGCGCTCCGGAGGAACTCGACCTTCCCTTCGACCACCCTCGGCCCCCGACGGCGACACACCGCGGCCACACTGTGCCCCTGGCCGTACCGGGCGAAGTGCACGCCAGACTCGCGGAGTTGGCCCGTGCCGAGGGCGTGACGGTGTTCATGGTGCTGCAGGCCGCGTTCGCGGTGCTGCTGTCGCGCCTGGGTGCCGGTACGGACATTCCGATCGGCTCGGCGGTCGCGGGCCGTACGGACGAGGGCCTGGACGACCTGGTCGGCTTCTTCGTCAACACCTTCGTCATTCGAACCGACCTGACCGGCGATCCCACCTTCCGGGACGTGCTGATCCGGGTGCGGGAGCGCAGTCTCGAAGCGCTGGCGCACCAGGACGTGCCGTTCGAGCGGCTGGTGGAGGAGCTGGCCCCGACGCGCTCGCGGGCCCGGCACCCGCTCTTCCAAGTTGTCCTCAGCATGGAGAACGTCCAACACACGGCTGTCGACCTGCCTCGTGCGGACGCCCCCGAGGGCAAGGGTGAGGACGCGTCAGCCGGAGGTGCCGGCCCGCTGACCGCGGCCGCGAAGTTCGATCTGGAACTGACGGCCAGGGAGACGCTGGACGCGAACGGTCGGCCCGCCGGACTGCGAGGCGTGGTCACCGCCTCGGCCGACGTGTTCGCCCCGGAGACCGTCCGCCTGCTGGCCGAGCGGTGGGTGCGTGTGGTGGAGCAGGTGGCCGCCGTTCCTGAGCGCAGTCTTCACGAGATCCAGGTCCTCGGAGATGCCGAGCGACAGGAGGTGCTGACGGCCTGGAACGACTCCGCTGCCCCGGTGCCCGCCCGCACGGCGGTCGAGTTGTTCGAGACGCAGGCGCAGCGCACGCCACAGGCACCCGCGCTGCTGGGTGACGGTGTGGAGATCTCGTACGCCGAACTGGACGCCCGAGCAGATCGGTTGGCGCGGCACCTGGCCGACCGGGGCGTGGGGGCGGAGTCGGTGGTCGCGGTCCTGCTGGAGCGCGGCGCGGACCTGATCACCTCCCTCCTCGGCGTCCTGAAGGCGGGCGCGGCGTATCTGCCGATCGACCCGCAGCAACCGCCCGAGCGACTGGGGCACATGCTCGCCGACAGCGGCACCGTGCACATGCTCACCTCCCGGGCCTGCGCCGGACTCGTGGACGAGGTCCCTCTGGCGGCCGCGCTGCCGTGCACCGTGGTGGACGACCCGGAGACGGCCGCCCTCATCGACACTGGGGTCGGCGACTGCAACGACGCCGCCGTCGGTAAGCGCCAGGACCGGCACCCCAGCTCCGCCATCGCCCCCCACCAAGCCGCCTACGTCATCTACACCTCCGGCTCCACCGGCCGCCCCAAGGGCGTGGTGCTCTCCCACGCGGGCGCCGTGAACCTCGCCGAGGCACAGCGCCGGCGCCTCGGCGTCGGACCGGGCGACCGCGTGCTGCAGTTCGCCAGCGTCGGCTTCGATGCCGCGACCTGGGAACTCCTCATGGCACTGGGCGCCGGTGCAGCCCTGGTGGTGGCGCCGGCCGCAACCCTGGCGCCGGGCACGGGTCTGGCCGAGGTCGTGGACCGCTGGCAGGTCACCCATGCGACGCTGCCTCCTGCCGTACTGGCAGTGGAACAGCCCACGGACTACGCCTGCCTCCGCACCCTCGTGTCGGCCGGCTCGGCGCTGGATCCGAAGGTGGCCGAACGCTGGGCCCAGGGAAGGGAGTTGATCAACGCCTACGGGCCCACCGAGACCACCGTGTGCGCGACCATGTCCGCGCCCTTGGCCCCCGAGCGGGTGGCAGCCGGCGACATCGGCATCGGCGGTCCCGTCGCCAACACCCGCCTGTACGTGCTGGACGAGTGGCTGCAGCCCGTACCGGTCGGGGTGACAGGTGAGTTGTACGTGGCCGGGGCAGGCGTGGCCCGTGGCTACGCGGGCCGGGCCGGGATGACGACGGAACGGTTCGTGGCCTGCCCGTTCGTCCCCGGGGAGCGGATGTACCGCACCGGTGACCGGGTGCGCTGGACCACCGACGGCACGCTCGCCTTCGCCGGACGAACCGACGACCAGGTCAAGATCCGCGGTTTCCGGATCGAGCCCGGCGAGATCCAGGCCGTACTCACCGCGCACCCACGGATCGCCCAGGCGGCGGTGATCGCCCGCGAGGAGATCCCGGGCGAGCCCCGCCTGGTCGCCTACGTCGTCCCGACCGACGACACTGCCGGCATCAAGGAGGCATCCGAACTGCCCAACAGGCTCAGGATTTTTGCAGGTGACCGTCTGCCCGAGTACATGATCCCGACAGCGTTCGTCGTCCTTCCCGACCTGCCGCTCACCGTGAACGGCAAGCTCGACCGCGCCGCCCTGCCGGTCCCCGAACGGACCCTCGGGGAGCGGGCCCGCGGCACCCGCCGCGGCCCCGGCACGGTCCTGGAGGACCTGCTCTGCGAGGCGTTCGCCGAGGTGCTCGGCCTGGAGTCGTTCGGTGTCGACGACAACTTCTTCCAGAACGGCGGTCATTCACTGCTGGCCGTCAAACTCGTCGCACGCCTTCGTGAACGCGGCGTCTCGGTCACCGTCGGCACCCTGCTCGCGGCACCCACGGTCGCCGAGCTGCTGAACCGGATGGACCTCTCGTCCGTGGCCGACTCGCTGGACGTGCTCCTCCCCATGAAGACCGACGGCACCCACGCCCCGTTCTTCTGCGTCCACCCCGCCGGCGGCCTCGCCTGGTCCTACAGCCCGCTCGTCCGCCACGTACCGAAGGAGACGCGCCTGTACGGGCTGCAGGCCCGCGGCTTCGACGGGAGCGGCCAGTTCGCCGCCTCCGTCACGGAGATGGCGTCCGACTACATCCAGCAGATCCGCACGATCCAGGAGACCGGTCCGTACCACATCCTCGGCTTCTCGGCCGGCGGCATCCCGGCCCACGAGATGGCCGTACAGCTGGAGGCGGCGGGGGAGGAAGTCGTACTCGTCATTCTCGACGCCTATCCCGAGGACCCGGCCGCGGAGTCGGAGCCGGAAGCGGGTCCTGGTGCCGGCCGCGACGATGCGGATCCCGACGTCGGGGACCGGCCGAGGCGAGGCCCCGACATGGACCGTCTGGTCGCCAGGATGCAGGCGGAAGCCGGCGAGACGCTGGGCGGTCTCTCCGACGCGGACATCCGGACCTTCGCCCGGATCTACCTCAACAACGCCTCGATCAACGCCGAACACCGCTGCGGCCGGTTCGGCGGTGACGTCCTGCTGATCGTCGCCGAGGCGGACAAGGCCGACGACGAACCCACCGCCGAACGCTGGCGGCCCTACCTCTCCGGCGCACTCACCGTGGAACGTGTGCCCTGCCGGCACACGGACCTGCTGGCGCCCGACAACCTCGGCGCGGCCTGGGCGCGGATCGCCGCCTGGCGCGGCCTGGAGAACTGAACCCGCCACTGCGGACCCGACCAGGGGGCGGGACCGCAGCGGATCCACATGGGGAAAAACAAGCGAAATGGAGTGACAAAACATGAATGCTCCTGCAAGAGATCAGTCCCGTTCGGCCGCCGTGGAGAACGTCGTCATCGTCGGCGGGGGCACCGCGGGATGGATGACGGCCGCGTACATGACCGCCGCCTTCGGCGACCGGGTCAAGATCACCCTGGTGGAGTCGGCGGACGTCGGCGCGATCGGCGTCGGTGAGGCCACCTTCAGCGACATCCGTCACTTCTTCGAGTTCCTCGGCCTGGCCGAGCGGGACTGGATGCCGGCCTGCAACGCCACGTACAAGCTCGCGGTCCGGTTCGAGAACTGGCGCGAGCCGGGACACCACTTCTACCACCCGTTCGAGCAACTGGGCTCGGTCAAGGGCTTCCCGCTGACGGACTGGTGGCTGCGCTATCCGACCACCAAGCGGTTCGACGTCGACTGCTTCGTGATGGCCAACCTGTGCGACGCCGGGCGCAGCCCGCGCTACACCGACGGGCGGCTGCTGGAACAGGAGTTCGTGGAGAACGAGGACCTCCCCACCACGATCGCCGACTACCAGGGGGCCCAGTTCCCCTACGCCTACCACTTCGAGGCGCACCTGCTGGCCAAGTTCCTCACCAAGTACGCCACTCAGCGCGGGGTGCGGCACATCGTCGACAACGTGCAGGACGTCGGGCTCGACGAGCGCGGCTGGATCTCGCACGTGCAGACCGCGGAGCACGGCCGCCTCGAGGGCGACCTGTTCGTCGACTGCACCGGTTTCCGCGCCCTACTGCTCAACAAGGCACTGGGCGAGCCGTTCGTGTCGTACCAGGACACCCTGCCCAACGACAGCGCGGTCGCGCTGCAGGTGCCGATGGACATGGACAAGGACCCGATCCGGCCGTGCACCACGGCCACCGCCCAGGACGCGGGCTGGATCTGGACCATCCCGCTGATCAGCCGGCTCGGCACCGGCTACGTGTACTCCCGGGACTACCTGGAGCCCGAGGAGGCGGAGCGGACCCTGCGTGAGTTCGTCGGCCCGGCCGCCGCGGACGTACCCGCCAACCACATCAAGATGCGCATCGGGCGCAGCCGGCGCGGCTGGGTCAACAACTGCGTGGCGATAGGGCTTTCGAGCGGCTTCGTCGAGCCGCTCGAGTCCACCGGCATCTTCTTCATCCACTACGCCATCGAGCAGCTCGTCAAGTACTACCCGGCCGCCGACTGGGACGCCTCGCTGCGCGAGCAGTACAACAACTCGCTGATGAACGTCATGGACGGCGTCCGTGAGTTCCTCGTCCTGCACTACCGGGGCGCCAAGCGCGCCGACAACCAGTACTGGCGCGACACCAACACCCGCAAGATCCCCGACTCGCTCGCCGAGCGGCTGGAGCAGTGGGAGAGCAAGGTCCCGGACGCCGGCACGGTCTACCCGCGCTACCACGGGCTGCCGCCCTACTCCTACAACTGCATCCTGCTCGGCACCGGCGGCATCGACGTACGGCCTTCGCCGGCGCTCGACCTCATCGACGAGAAGGACGCGCTCGCCGAGTTCCAGCTCATCAAGGACAAGGCCCGCACGCTGGTCGCGAGCCTGCCGACGCAGAACGAGTACTTCCGGAAGATGCGTGATGGCGCATGAGCGACGGGGGCCGGTTCCGACCGCCACGGGGGAGAAGGGGGCGCCGGTGGACGGTGAGCTCCGAGAGATGATCGGCGGTGACCGCCGCGAGACGGTCGACGGCGAGTTCCGCGACATGATGGCGGCGTTCCCCACCGGAGTCTCGGTCGTCACCGCCCAGCGGGGCGGCGACGCCCCGTGGGGGATGACGTGCTCGTCCCTGTGCAGTCTGAGCATGGCCCCGCCCACGCTGCTGATCTGCCTGCGCGCCCAGAGCCCGACCCTGGACGCGGTGCTGGCCGGTGGGGCGTTCGCGGTGAACCTGCTGCACGGGGACGCGGAGTCCGTGGCGGCGCTCTTCGCCTCCGGGGCGGCGGACCGGTTCGAGCGAGTGGCGTGGAAGCCGTCCGCCCGCACCGGCAGCCCCGCGCTGGTGGAGGCCGCCCACGCGGTCGCCGACTGCACCGTCGTCCGTTCCCACCCCGCCGGCGACCACGTGATCGTCGTCGGGGCGGTACGGGCCGTCGAGCACTACGACCGGGGCAGCGCCCTGCTCTACGGCTTCCGCCAGTACGGTGAGTGGGCCCGGCCGCTGCCCGTGTCGCGAGGTGCGCATGGCTGACCTCGGGATGACCGCGTCCGGGACGACCGCGGCCGACTACCTGTCGGCCGCGCCGGTCGCGCCGATCGCCGCACACCCGATGCTGCTCTTCCTGCTGACGGTGGGCGTCCTGTTGACGCTGGCCATCGCGCTCGGACGACTGGCCGTACGGTTCGGAATGCCTCCGATCGTCGGGGAGTTGTGCGCGGGCGTGCTGCTCGGGCCGTCGCTGTTCGGGTGGCTCGCCCCGGGCGCGGCCGGCTGGCTGCTGCCCAGGCAGCCCGAGCAGATGCACCTGGTCGACACGGTCGGACAGGTCGGCGTACTGCTGCTGGTGGGCCTCACGGGCATGGAGACCGACCTGCGGATGATCCGCCGCCGCCGGAACACGGCGCTACGGGTCAGCCTCGCCGGTCTGCTGATCCCGCTGGGACTCGGCATCGCGCTCGGCTATCCGCTGGCCCGACTGCTCGACGCGGGCTCCGACACCCATGTGTTCGCGCTCTTCCTGGGTGTGGCGCTGTGTGTGAGCGCCATTCCGGTGATCGCCAAGACGCTGATGGACATGCGTCTGATGCACCGGGACATCGGTCAACTGACGCTCGCCGCGGGCATGATCGACGACGCGTTCGGCTGGCTGATGCTGTCCGTGATCTCGGCGATGGCGGTGGGCGGGCTGACCGCCGCAACCGTCGGTCACGCCGTCGGCGCCCTGGTGTTGGTCCTGGTCCTGGCCGTGGTGGTCGGCAGACCGCTGGTACGGCGCATCCTGCGCTGGAGCGGCGACTCCGCCGAGCAGACGGTGGCAGCGGTCGGGGCGATGCTGCTCCTGTCGGCAGCGGGCACGCACGCGCTGGGCCTTGAACCGGTGTTCGGGGCGTTCGTCTGCGGCATGGTGATCGGCTCCAGCCGGGAGTGGTCGCCGTCGAGGACGGCGCCCCTGCGCACGGTCGTACTGGGCGTGCTGGCACCGGTGTTCTTCGCCACGGCGGGCCTGCGGATCGACCTGCGTGCCCTGGCGAAGCCCTCCGTACTGGCGGCGGCGATCATCGTGCTCGTCGTCGCGGTCCTGGGCAAGTTCACGGGCGCGTACGTCGGTGCACGACTGAGCCGACTGGGCCGTTGGGAGGCGCTGGCGCTGGGCGCGGGGATGAACGCACGCGGCGTGATCGAGGTGATCGTCGCGATGGTCGGACTCCGCCTGGGCATCCTGACGACCGCCTCGTACACGATCATCGTGCTCGTCGCCGTCGCCACCTCCGTCATGGCACCGCCCATCCTGGGTTTCGCCATGAAACGCGTCGACAGCACCCAGGAGGAGGAACTGCGGCTCAGGGCGAGTGGCGCTTCGTTGGGTGCAGGTGTGTGAGTTGCTCAAGAACACGCGGAAAGTGTGAACACGCAACGGAACATGCCGGCCTCGCGCCAGTACGTGAACCAGCCGCTCGGCGATCCGCTGCCGGCCAGGGCAGCGGATCGCCGAGCGGCTGTGCGAAGTCGCCAGGCCCGAGGTGTGAGCCGTTCCCCAAGGAGGGCAAGGCGTCCGAGGCACGGCGCTGCCTCAGCGTCTCCCGCGCCCGCACGGTTACAGGACTCAGGCGTCGAACAGGCCCAGTACCACGTTCCTCACACCGGTGATGTTCTGCGGCCCCCCGGACCAGTCCGACGGGTCGTAGTCGAAGGACACGTACGGACCTCCCGCATGGCCGCAGGCCACAGGAGCGAAGCTTAAGTCGTCTCCGGCGGCGGTCTCCCAGGTCATGTACCAGGCCACGCACTCCCCGTCATACCAACCGCCCGGGATCAGGTCCTCCACCCAGCCGGTGACGTGCGCCCGTCCGTTCTCGATACAGATGCTGATCTCGCCTCGGCCGTACCTCTCCGTCGCGCTGTCGGTGACGCAGGTGGGCGCGGCAGTCCCGGAGGACGCTGCCGAGGCTGTCGGTGCTATAGCGAGGGACATGGCAGCTGCTGCGAGTGCCGCCATGGCCTTCACGCGAGTCGATCGTTGCATGGTCGCTTCCCTTCCTGACGGTCAGGGACCGAAGTCGCGTCATGTACACGACAGCAGTTCGGGAACAGTTCCGAATGAGCGGCGCCTCAGCGCCAAAGGAGCAAGCAGCCTCAACGGACACGGCCCATGCCGTCCGACTGACTTCGTCGACTCCGGTGCCACCGCCCCCAACGGGCGGAGGGAGCACAGCGTAGCCCGCGGGCGGATCGCCGGGCCAACGGCTGTTCAACTGCTGCCCTCATGCAGCAGGGCCCGGGTGCGGGGTGTCGTAGACGAAGACCCTGCCCGTGGCGCCTCCGGCGACGATGAGCAGGCCCGCGCGGTCGGTCCGCATGCCGACGACCGACAGGCGTCCGTTCCGCCCGCCCGGCAGTGAGGGCTTGTTGGTCAGGACGGGATGCTGGGGTACGTCGCCGCCGGGGTGGCGTCCGCCCCGGACGAGCAGGGCGGCCGTAGCGACAGCCGCGCCACGGAGGCCGCGAAGACGTACTGAGGGCGTGCTGCCAGCCGGTGATGTCGTTGTTGCCCAGGTAGAGGTGGACGTCGTTGTAGACGAGGTCCTGAGCGATCAGGACGCCCTGCGCGGGCAGCTTGACGAGTAGTTCGTCGGCGGGACCACGGAGGGCAGCGCGGAGCACGCGGTCGACTTCGTGACCTACCCCTGCCGCCCCCGGCACCCTGCTGTGGATCCGCCCCGGCCAGGTGCAGCGCTTCGTCCGACCGGGAGCCGCCAAGGGCACCCACCTCCTGTTCACACCGGCCTTCCCGCCGCACAGCAGCAGCGCCGACCGGCTGGTGAAGGAGTGGTACGGGCCGGCCTGTTGGCAGCTGGGCGCGCGTCCCGAGTACGCCGTGCTGTCGACCCTGCTCGGTCAGATGCGGTCCGAGTACGGCCGTCCCGAAGGGACCGTCTCGGCAGAGATCCTCCAACTCCTCCTGGCCGCCGTGCTGTTGCACATCGACCGGCTGCCCCACCCCGACGGCGGTGGCGACCCGAACGCGGGCGGCGAGGTGTACGCGCGCTTCCGCGCCGAACTGGAGCGCGAGTATGCCACCACCCGCCGAGCCGCCGACTACACCCACCGCCTCGGGTACACCGTCAAAACCCTCACGCGCGCCTGCGCCGCCGCCACCGGACAGCCCGTGAAGCACGTCATCGACGCCCGGGTCGCCCTCGAGGCCCAGCGTCTGCTCGCCCACACCGACGAACCGGTGGCGACGATCGCCCGCCGACTGGGATTCCCCGAACCCACCAACTTCGGGGAGTTCTTGACCCGCCGCACGGGTGCGGCCCCGGGCGCGTTCCGTCGGACCCATCAGGGTGGATAGTCACGTCTTGTCTCTCGAGGAGCAACAGCCACGGACCCGTTCACTCCACGTCCGGATTCCGTAACCGGTGCCGATGGCCTACAACGCCGGCCGGGTGACGGCGGTCAATCCCTTCGAGGTCGACAAGCTGTCGGAGCAGTCGACGGACAACGGGGGATTCACATGAACATCATTCAGCGTGCCGCAGCGGTCGGAGCGGTCACCGCCGCGGTGGTCGGCGCCATGGGGGCCATCGCACCGCAGGCCGGGGCGGCGACGCCCGTGGCGAAGTACAACGGTGTCTGCGGGGCGGGCTACACGGTGGTCCACTCGGCCTCGGTCGGTACCGCGGGCACCGTCTACCTGACGTACAACCCGTCGACCGGACTGGACTGCGTGGTGACCGTACGCGCCCGTCCCGGCACCGCCGTGTCCATGATGGCAGCGATCACGGACGCTCAGGACGTCGATCCCGAGTTCGACGACGGTTCTTACACGACCTACGCCGGCCCGGTGTACATCGGCCACCCCGGGCACTGCGTGAGCTACTGGGGGCGGATCTCGGAGCAGAGCGGCGGAGCGAACAACGTGCACTGCACACCGCTGTCCGACTGAGCGGGTCCCTACTGTATGTCGACCAGGCGGAGGCACTTGAGTCTCCAGTAGGGGGAGACACAAAGGTGGGGGCATGGACGGCGACACGCTCTACTCGATCGGTGAACTCGCTCGACGGACCGGTCTGACGGTCAAGACCATTCGGTTCTACTCCGATCGCGGAATCGTGGCGCCGACGGACCGCAGCCCGGCCGGCTACCGCCTCTACAGCATCGACGCCGTCGCTCGCCTGGACCTCGTGCGGACCTTGCGCGAGCTGGGACTGGACCTTCCCACGATCCGCAAGGTCGTGGACCGCGAGCTCTCGCTGCCCGAGGTCGCCGCGGCGCACGCCGAAGCAGTGGCAGTGCAGATCCGCGTCCTGCGCCTGCGGCACGCGGTGCTGACGGCGGTGGCCGAGCGCGGGTCCACACCTGAGGAGACGGAACTCATGCACCGGCTGGCCCGGCTTTCCGAGGACGAACGCAGACGTATGATCGGCAATTTTCTCGACGCCTCCTTCGGCGGTCTCGGCGCGGCCCCCGCATTCGCGGGGGTCATGCGCTCGATGACCCCCGAGTTGCCCGACAACCCGGAGCCGGAGCAGGTCCAGGCGTGGGTGGAGTTGGCAGAAATGACCCTGGACCAGGGCTTCCGCGCCGTCGTGCGGCGGATGGCCCAGGACCTGGCAGTCGACCAGACCCGAAGCGACATGACGGGCCCGTGCCGTGACGTCTCCGCAGTCGTCCGTGACCAGGTCGGCCCGGCCCTGGCCGCAGGCATCGACCCGGCCTCGCCCCAGGCCGACCCGATCGTCACGGCGTTCACGGCGCAGTGCGCGCAACTCCTCGGCCGCCCTGACGACGTAGAGCTTCGCCACCGGCTGGCGACTCGGCTGGAGAGCGTCAATGACCCCCGCAGGGAGCGGTACCTGCAACTGCTCGCAGTGGTCAACGGCTGGCCGGCCCCGGAGAATCTGGCTCCGGTATTCGACTGGTCCGTCCAGGCTCTGCGCGTCCGGACACAGCAATGAGGGTGATCGGTTGATGAGTGTTCCGGTCGTACTTCAGGTGGCCGCGTCGCTGGTCTCTCCCGCTCTCCTTCTGCGCCCTTGGTGCATGGAGGATGTTGCCGCTTTGGTCGAGGTGAGGCGGGATCCCGTACTGCGCCAGCGGGTGAGCTCTGTGGTGGACAACGATGCTGACGGGGCACGGTGGGTGCGGGCCCAGCAGCAGGGCTGGGCGGCGGGGGACCGGTTCGGCTTCGCCGTCCTTGAGACACAAGCCGGTTCAGATCGCGAACAGTTGGTGGGCAACGTGGTCCTCAAGGAAGTCGCCTCCGGCAAAGCGGCGGCCGAAGTGGGCTACTGGACCGCGGCGCACGCTCGCGGGCGGGGAGTGGCCTCCCGGGCTCTGGAGGCACTCACCAACTGGGCCTTCGACACCTTCGAAGCCGACGGGCTGGAGCGTCTCGAACTCCTGCACCAGGTGGACAACCTGGCATCGTGCCGGGTCGCGCAGAAGGGCCGCTACGACTTCGACACCGTCCTGCCCGCGGCACCACCCACCTATCCCCGCGATGGCCACCTGCACATACGGCGCGCGGGTACCTGAGATGCTCCGGGGTTCTGCGGATCGGCTGAGGCTGCTCACGCCGAGAGGGGCTGAGGGCGTTCGTCGGACCTGACCGGCCGTTAGCCTCAGCAGATGATTCCTGCGCCACCACCGAGAGTCGTCACGCGTCACCGCGACGGCCACATTCACGCCTACGTCGTGGACTCCACTGCCTGCGGGACGCTGGAAGTCGCCGCGGTGTTCCAGCCGCTTCCTGGCGACGAGGTCGTGGAGTCGGTGGTCCGACACGATCTGGAGCAGGTCGTGTACACGACGCTGAACGGCGTCATCTGCCTCTCGCGTGCCGGTGACCTCGTATGGGCTTCGGACTTCGAGCCGTTCTCCGACGTACGCCATGGCCACCGGCCTGGATGTGCGCTGTCTCTGGATGGCCGAACGGTGTGGGTGTACCGGCCTGACGCGATGGCGGGACGCCCTGGCGGGGACCAGTGGGTGGTGCACGACGCCGAAAGCGGCGTGATCCTCGCCCGCCGTGAGCTGGAAACGGCCGGGCACGGTGGCAGCCATCACGTGAACCCCGCGGACGGCAGCATCTACCTCGACATCGGTGAGGGCCAGGACGGCTCCGTCATCATCCGAGGTACCGCCGGGGCGGACGGTCAGCCGGAGTTCGTGGCGTACCCATGGTCGGATCGCTGCCTGATCGACCTGGCGCCGTCCGGGCAACAGTTCATGACCGTCGACCACGATCAGGCGGACGTCGCCTTTCACTCTCACCCCGACGGGGACGTGCTCTTCACCCTCCCCGTCGAGGCCTTCGGGTACGACCCGGAGGAGTGCTTCGTGGAATGGAGCGGTGGCTACCTGACCGAGGACATGGCCGTCGTCACCCTGGGCGGTGAGAGCGAGGACGAGGAGGAGTGGTTCCGTCACCACTTGGTCGACGTACGCACAGGCACGCTCAGCGGCGAGTTCACCGTCGAGGTGAGCCATCCGTACGAACTGGTGCCGCTGGGCGACGGATCCTGGCTCACCGGCGGCCCCGGCGGCCGTCCCGTCCGTCGGTCGTAGACGTCAGTCCTTGCAGGACAGGGGTGGCTCGGCCGGTACGTCCCGGACCAACCCGGTGATGGAATCGAGGTACTCCTTGGTCCGCCGGTCGCGGGAGAGCTGGGCGTACACCGGCCGCACGGCTTTGCGCAGTGCCGCCAACTGTGCCGAATCCGCGGCGGCGAACTCTTGGCCCCGGGCGCAGAGGCTTTCGAGGGCGCGGTGCTCCTGTCCGCGCAAGTCAGCTCCCGCCCCGTGCACGGCTTGTCGCGCCGCGTCCCGCAACAGCGCGCGCTGGCCCTGGCTGAGCCGCTCGACGGCCCTGGTGTTGGCGACCAGGACGATGGGGCGCGGCCACAGCACGACGTCGGCGGTGCCGATCATCCCCGCTTCGTCGTAACGGTTGCCGTCGACAGAGACGAGTTGCTGTTCGAACCCGTCGAAATCGCTCACCGAGCTGCCCGAGCCGAACCATTGCGGTTTCGCTCCGAGGGCGCGCGCGGGGGCGTCGGCGACCTTGGACTCCTGGATACCGATCGTGCGTCCCTTGTAGTCCTCCGGACCCAGCAGTGGTGTCCCGGCGCCGAAGGGACGGCGCAGGCTGCCCGGGAGCAGGTCCACGCCGGTGAGGCCGCCGCCGTCGACCTCGCGGATCATGCGCTCGGCGACCGGTGCGCGGAGGACCCTCTCCTCGGCGTCGAAGCTGTTGATCAGGAGCGGGGCGGTCAGGGCGGCGAGGGCAGGGGCCCGACCGATGTCGAAGACCCGACTGCCGAGTGCGGCCATGTCGCCCGTCCGGACCGCACGTCGCCCAGCAGTTGCTCCTCGAAGTCCGGCCCCTCCTCATGGTGGGCGTCGAACTCGGCGGAGATCTGGATGGAGCCGTGGGACAGTGTCCTCACGTTCTGGAGGAAGGCGCGGAACTCGTCACTCGCGCCCATCGGCGTTGCCGGCGACAGCACGACCGGCCCAGCCGTGCCACTGCCCTGCGTGTCGGTGACGGGTTTCCCCGCGCTCGCGGTGCCGGAGCAGCCGACGGCGAGCAGCACCAGCCCGACGGCCGCGCTCAGCGCGGAACCTGCCGTCGTACCTCGGGAACGCATGGCGTCACGCTTCCTTCTCGATGAGCCGCTCACAGCCTGACAAGCGAGTAGGCGCGGCGCACGGGCCGGCCTCACGGTCCGCCTGTGCCGACGGTAGGGGCCGGAGACGTCCTGCGCATCCGTATGCCTCGGCCGGCCGTACGCAGACACTCGCCACGAGGTGTCCGTAGCACCACCCCGGGTCCGGTGTTCAGGCCCAGCGACGTT
Source organism: Streptomyces sp. SAI-135 (assembly GCF_029893805.1). Lineage (NCBI taxonomy): Bacteria > Bacillati > Actinomycetota > Actinomycetes > Kitasatosporales > Streptomycetaceae > Streptomyces > Streptomyces sp. SAI-135. Next base: position 543,034 of record NZ_JARXYP010000002.1, on the reverse strand, counting down.
GCGCCGCGTGTGCGGGAGAGTTTCCTCGTCGGTACCACACGGACATGGGACAGGGCACTCACACACTCACTCGGGGGACAACACATGAATGACATCATCGCCAGGCGCCTGACAGGACTGGCCGGCATCGCGGCGGCGGTCTGCTTCATCATCGAAGTGCCGCTGTACTTCCTCTACTCGGGACCGCCGCCGGACGCCAACGTGCTGGCGCGGTTGCTCATCGGCATCGTCGCGCTCGCGGCCCTGATCCTCTTCGTCACGGGTCTGCGTGAACTGTTCAAGCAGGCCAACCCCGCCTACGAATGGGTCGGCACGGTGGCCTTCGCCAGCGGACTGGTCTACGCGACCGTCACCCTGGTCTCCAGCGGGTTGGAGGCCGGCGCCGTCATCGCCGCCGACCACCCGATCGACCCGACCATCACGGTCAGCGGCACGTACATCCTCTACGGTTCGATCGGCCGCCTGCTGCTCGCACTCTTCCTGACAGCGCTCGGCTACGGAGTCACCCGCGCGAAACTGCTTCCCCGCTGGATCGGCCGCTCGGCCTACGTCCTCGCCGCGGTGAACCTGGCCTTCGTGCCGTCCCTGTTCTTCGGCAACACCCCCGCACACTTCTACGCGGCGAACGGGTGGGGCAGCACGGCCCTGATGGGGGCCTTGCTGAGCTACTGGCTGCTCGCGGTGGGCATCTCCACCTACCGCAGCGCCGCACGCCGTACGCCGGCTCCCGCAGCGGCCCTCCGACCCTGACACGCATCCGCAAGGAGCGGCCCGTGGTGCCCGGCCTTCGAGCCGGGCACCACGGGCCGACAGGGCTGGGAGCAGGACCACGGTCCCCGAAGCAGCTGCTCCTATGGCAGGCGTTCCCCACGGTGTGACCGGCCAGGACCGGTTGCTGCGACGACCCGTGGGCCTTGTCGCGTGCCCGGCAGACATGCCGCTCTAGTGGTTCTGGTGAGGCCGGCCCGGGCTCGGCCCGAGGAAGGCCGCGAGGATCTCGGTGAGTTCCTCGGGGCATTCCTCCTGTACGTGGTGTCCCGCGTCCAGTACCCGCGCCTGGACGTCGGTGGCCCACTCGTGCCAGGGCGCGGCAGGGTCGCCGTAGAGGTCGGGCAGATCGTCGTGTTTGCCCCACGTCACGAGGACGGGGCACTCTAGTTTGCGTCCCGCAGTCTTGTCCCGCTCGTCGTCGCGTCGGTCGACGGTCAGACCAGCTCGGTAGTCCTCGCACATGGCGTGCACGACCTCGGGGTCGCGCCGGGCGGCGAGGTAGTCGCTGAACACCTCGGGCGCGCAGTGGTCGGGCCGGTCGCCGTACCAGGCGTCGGGGTCTCGGTTGATGAACTCCTCGGCCGGTTTCTCGGTCTGGCCGAGGAAGAACCAGTGCCACCACGTGCGAGCGAACCGTTCGCCGGCCCTGCGCAGGGCCTCGGCGGCCGGCGGGCCGCCGATGTTGACCAGCCGGCTCACCGCTTCTGGGTGATCGAGGGCCAGGCGGAAGCCGACGAGTGCGCCGCGGTCGTGCCCCACCACCGCGAAACGGCGGTGGCCCAGTTTGTTCATGAGCGCGACGATGTCACCCGCCATGGCCTTCTTCGACATCTGGGCGTGCTCAGGCACGTCCGCCGGGGCGCTCGAGCCGCCGTATCCCCTCAGGTCGGGGCAGACGACGGTGAAACGGTCGGCGAGCCCGACCGCCACCTCGTGCCAGGTCGCGTGGGTGCAGGGGTGGCCGTGCAAGAGGACCACGGCGGGCCCGGCCCCTCCATGGCGCACCCGCAGGACGACGGGTCCGACATCGATGTGATCCAGCCTGAAGCCCTCGAACATGAGTGATCCCTCATTCCTCCCTCGCCCCGGCAGGCCGGTCCTGTGTACCCGCAGCTATAGGGTCCGATGCATGACGCAGTTACCTGGCATGGTCTTCCGCGACCACATGTCCACGGTTCCGCTGGTCCACGGCCGCCCCGGCTCACCGACGATCGAGGTCTTCGCCCGTGAGGTCGTGGACGTGCGGCGCCAGGACGACGAGCTGCCCTGGCTGTGTTTCCTCAATGGCGGCCCCGGCAGCAAGGCGCCGCGACCGCCGATGCCGAGCTGGCTCGGAACGGCTCTGCGGACCCATCGCGTCGTGCTGCTGGACCAGCGCGGCACCGGACGCAGCACCCCGGTCTCCGCCTCCAGCACCGCCGGCCGCTCGGACGGCGAACTCGCTGCGTATCTGGGTCACTTCAGGGCCGACAGCATCGTCGCGGACGCGGAAGTGGTCCGTCGGCGGCTCACGCGGGGTCGCCCGTGGACGATCCTCGGGCAGAGCTACGGGGGTTTCGTGGCCCTGACCTACCTCTCCCACGCTTCGGAAGGCCTTGCGGGCTGCCTGGTCACCGGAGGGCTGCCCGCTTTGGCGGCGGACGCGACGGAGGTCTACAGCCGGTTGTACGCACGTGTCGCGGCCAAGAACGCGGCGTACTACCGGCGTTACCCGGAGGACATGGAACGGGTCCGGCACATGGCGGAACATTTGGCGGCGGGGGATGTGCGGCTGCCGGACGGGGACCGGCTCACGGTCGACCGGTTCCGCCATCTGGGGAAGACGCTCGGAACCAGCGGCGGGTTCGAGCGGGTGCACTGGCTGCTGGAGGACGGCTGGGACGGGACGGAACCGTCCGAGCCTTTCCGCTATCTGGTCATGTCCGCGACCGCGGCGGTGGGCAACCCGTTCTTCGCGCTGCAGGAGTACATCTACGGCCGTCCCGGCGCGGCCACCGGCTGGGCGGCCGAGCGGGTGATGGCGGGACGCCCGGATTTCGCCCCCGACGCGGTCCCGTTGCTGTTCACGGGGGAGATGATGTATCCGTGGATGTTCCGGGACATCCGGGCGCTGCGGCCGTTCGCGGGTGCCGCCGAACTGCTGGCCGCCCGGACCGACTGGCCGGCCCTGTACGACACCGGCCAACTGGTACGCAACGAGGTCCCGGTGGTCGCCGCGGTGTACCTGGACGACATGCACGTGGACGCCGATCTGCAACTGGACACCGCGTCCCGGGTCGCCAACGTGCGCACATGGGTGACCAACGAGTACGAGCCCGTGTTGGCCACCAGAACGATGCCGGACGTCCACTGGGGTTGTCGCCATCGCGCTGCTGCAGGTCCGCTTCTCCCGGTCCGCCGAGACGGTGCCCGGCGCAGGCAGGGCGACCCAGCAGTCGGGCCTGCTGCTCGCGCTGTCGTGCACGGTCTTCGCCTTGACGGCCGTGACCGCCCACGGTCTGACCGTCGTCGTGCTGTTCGTCGCGGCGGCGATCCATATCGCCGGGGAACTGTTGTACGTAGCGGGATCCTGGGGCCTGTCGGTCGGTCTGATGCCTGACGATGCCAAGGGTGAGTACCAAGGCGCCATGGCTGCGGGCACCGCGACCGCGCAGGCCCTCGGTCCGCTGCTGATGACCACCCTGGTGCTCGGCTGGCCCGGCCCGGGCTGGCTCGCCCTCGGCGCGCTGTTCGTCGCGGCGGGTTGCACCGCGGCGAGGATCGCCGAACGCACCTACCGGGCGCGGGGGGAGGCGGGCGGGCCAGGCGGGGTGGGCACGCGGGCTTCCGGCGGCCAGCGAGGGTAGACGGCTTCACCGGGGCGAGCTGTGAGGGTGACGGCCGAGGTCCGTGGGCGGTGTCGGTCGTCGAAGGCGCGTCGATGACTGGTGCGGGTGGCATCGGCGCGTACGTGCCATGAACTCACCGATCAGGACTCGGTGACCGCAGTGTGATGCTGAATTGCAAAATTTCGCAATTGGTTAGATGCTGGCTTAGCTGTGTTTGCAGATGGCCGTAGGCACAGTCTTTCGCTTCCGCCCCGTTCGCGGGGCCCTGCAGGAGAGTCCGAGGGGTCGTGTCCGTTCCGCTGTACCAAGCCAAGGCCGAGTTCTTCCGGATGCTCGGTCATCCCGTACGGATACGCGTGCTGGAACTGCTGCAGGACGGGCCGATGCCGGTGCGGGGCCTGCTGGCTCAGATCGAGGTCGAGCCCTCCGGTCTGTCGCAGCAGCTGGCGGTGCTGCGCCGCTCGGGTATCGTCACCGCGACCCGCGAGGGCTCGACGGTCGTCTACGAGTTGGCCGGCGGCGACGTCGCCGACTTGATGAAGGCCGCGCGGCGGATCCTGACCGAGATGCTCGCCGGGCGGAACGAGTTGCTGGCCGAGCTGCAGGACGTAGAGGTCGTCGGCTGATGACCACGCCATTCAGCCGGACATGGGCCCGGATCGTGTTGTTGCTGCCGAGGCGCACCGACCTCGCGGAGATGCGGCGTGACCCGCGCCGGGACCTTCTGGCGGGCTGGACCGTGGCGATCGTCGCGCTACCGCTGGCCCTCGGCTTCGGTGTCTCCTCCGGTCTGGGCGCGGCGGCGGGCCTGGCGACCGCGGTGGTCGCGGGCGCGCTCGCTGCCGTGTTCGGCGGGTCCAACCTGCAGGTGTCCGGGCCGACCGGCGCCATGACGGTGGTCCTGGTGCCGATCGTGAGCCGGTACGGGCCCACAGGGGTGCTCACCGTCGGACTGATGGCGGGCGTCATGCTCGTCGCTCTGGCGGTGCTGCGGGCGGGGAAGTACATGCAGTACGTGCCTGCCCCGGTCGTCGAGGGCTTCACCCTCGGTATCGCCTGCGTGATCGGCCTCCAGCAGATCCCGAACGCGCTCGGGGTACCCAGGCCGGAGGGCGACCGGGTGCTGGTGGTGACCTGGCGGGCCGTCGAGGAGTTCGCGCAGTCCCCGAACTGGACGGCCGTCGGTTTCGCGGTCGCGGTGGCCGCGGTCATGCTGCTCGGGGCCCGCTGGCGGCCGACCGTGCCGTTCTCGATCGTCGCCGTGATCTCGGCGACGATCGTGGCGCAGCTCGCCGGCCTGGACGCGGCGAAGCCGATCGGTGAACTGCCGTCGGGGCTGCCCGTGCCGTCGCTGTCCTTTCTCGACCTGGGCTCGCTCGGCAGCCTGCTCGCGCCCGCCCTGGCGGTCGCGGCGCTCGCCGCGCTGGAGTCCCTGCTGTCCGCCTCGGTCGCCGACGGGATGACGGTCGGCCAGCGGCACGACCCGGACCGGGAGCTGTTCGGCCAGGGCTTGGCGAACATCGCCGCCCCGCTCTTCGGCGGCGTACCCGCGACGGGCGCGATCGCCCGCACCGCGGTCAACGTGCGCACCGGCGCCGGCTCCCGGCTCGCCGCCCTCACGCATGCCGCCGTCCTCGCCGTGATCGTCTTCGGGGCGGCGCCGCTCGTGTCGAGGATTCCGCTGGCCGCTTTGGCCGGTGTCCTGCTGGCCACCGCGATCCGCATGGTCGAGGTCGGCTCGCTCAAGGCCATGGCGAAGGCCACCCGCTCCGACGCACTGATCCTCGCCCTCACCGCCGTGGCGACGCTGGCCCTGGATCTCGTGTACGCCGTGATCATCGGCCTCGTCGTCGCCGGTGCCCTCGCCCTGCGCGCCGTGGCGAAGCAGGCCCGCTTCGATCAGGTGCCGCTCGACCGCGGTGACCACAGTGCCGCGGAGCATGCGCTGCTGGCCGAGCACATCGTCGCCTACCGCATCGACGGGCCGCTGTTCTTCGCCGCCGCGCACCGCTTCCTGCTGGAGCTGACCGAGGTCGCCGATGTCCGGGTGGTCATCCTGCGCATGTCACGGGTGTCGACCATGGATGCCACCGGCGCCCTCGTCCTCAAGGACGCCGTGGAGAAGCTGCGCCACCGCGGCATCGTGGTCCTCGCCTCGGGGATCCGCGCAGGCCAGCGCCAGGTCCTCGACTCGGTCGGCGCGCTCCAGCTGCTTCTCCCGGAGGGCCGGGAGTACGCCGGCACTCCCGAGGCGATCCGCGCCGCTCGGGACCACTTGGAGAGGGCGGGCGTACTTCCTGGCGTCCCCGCGCAGAAGCGGCAGACGACGAGCCCGAGAGCGGCAGACGTCAGTGAGGAACCAGTCCGATGAGCACGACTCCCGCCCCCGTGCGCATGGCCGACATCTCCGGCGCGGAGGCGCTGTGGCTGGTGGAGAGCAGCAGCCTGGGACGGCTGGTGTTCGTACAGCGGGAGCAGCCCGTCGTACGGCCTGCCCGGCACGTTTGGGAGTACGGCCGCCTGGTCGTGCGCACCCCGGTGCAGGTGACCGCCGTGCCCACGACGGCGACCTACCACGTGGACGAGATCCTCGCCGTGACCAGCACCGGATGGACGGTGACCGTGACGGGTCCCACCGACGTGATCGCGGACCCGGATGAGGCCGCCCACTACCGCCGTACGCTTACCGGCTGGACGCACGGCCCGCACGACACGATCCTTCGTGTCCACCCGCGGACGGTCACCGGTTTCCGCCTCGCCCGCGCGGAGGGGTGAGCGATGTCCACGCGGCTCGATGCCCTGCCCTACCGGCATGTCCTCACCCTGCCCACCGAACCGGCGGCCGTGCGGTTGGCCCGCCAGACGGCCGAGCGGGCGTTGATCGAGTGGGGCGTGAGCCTGCGCCATCCCGCGGTGGACCCGGCCCTGTTGATCCTGAGCGAGCTGGTCACCAACAGTGTCCGGCACGCCGCTGCGCTCTCGCCGACGGTGACCGTGATCTATGCGGCGGGGCCTGACTGCCTGGCCTTCGCCGTCCATGACCGCCACCCCTACCAGCCGTCACTGCACGAGCCCTTCACGGAGACGGGAGCCGGCGGTCTGGCCACCGTCATGGAGCTCACCCTCGGCCTGGGCGGCAGCGCCAGGGTTCGAGGTGACGCCGACGCCGGGGGCAAGAGCATCTGGATCACCCTCCCGCTCCGACCGTTGAGCGGATCTCCATGGGTACCCGGACAAGGAAGTGCACTTTCATGACCATCGACTGGCGTTACACGATCGAGCAGGATCTCGGTGTCCTGTCCGTTGCCGGTTACCTGGGTCCGGATGCGGCCCGTCGTTTCGCTGGTGCGATCGGCTGGGTCGTGGCCCGTGGCACCGGCCCGGTTGTCGTCGAGCTGAGCGAACTGCGCAGCTGGTCGGTCGAGGGGCAGCTGGCCATCACGGAGGCGGCGCGCCGCCTCGCCGCGGCGGGCCGGCGGCTGGAACTGGCCGCGATCCCCGCCGACGGCTCACTTGTCCCCGCCCGCGACTGTCCGGACATCCCTGTGCATGCCGATCTGGCTGCGGCGCTCGCCGCGCATCGCACAGGCGAGACAGCAGGTGAAGGACTCACCGAGGAACGTCATGAGTGGCGTACGACGGGGTGGCTCAGCGGCCACGACCAGGCGGCGGAGTAGCCCGCAGGTTTGCTCACCCTGTGGCGCAGGGACCATCACCGCTGTACGCCCGACGGCCGACCGTGCACCCGACAACGACCAGGCGGGCGGCCTCGGCGGAGCGTCGGTCCGTACCGGCAGGACCCCACTCGTAGCGCATTCCGTCGCAGGCCTGCCCAGCGAGGTGCTCCGTATGCAGACCTCCCTGACGACCTCAGGAATTGCTAACGTTGGCAACTCCTGAGGTCGTCACTGCTGGATTCCGAGGTGCTCCTGCTCGGGTGCGGATTCGGTCCGGCCGGTGACGCACGCGAGGATGGGCCGCATGTTGTTGATGAGCGGGTGGATGCGATACGCCGAGGCCCGGCCGGTGGGGCCGTGCGACGGCACGGGGGAGGGGACAACCAGGTGAGTACGCCGCTGTACCAGCTGAAGGCCGAGTTCTTCAAAACCCTCGGCCACCCGGCCCGCATTCGCGTTCTTGAACTGCTCAGCGAGCGCGAGTACGCGGTGGCGGAAATGCTGCCCGAGGTGGGTATCGAGCCTGCGCACCTTTCGCAGCAGTTGGCAGTGCTGCGGCGCACGAACCTGGTCAAGAGCCGCAAGGAGGGCTCGACCGTGTACTACTCGCTGACCAGTCCACACGTCGCCGAGCTGCTCCGGGTGGCCCGCACGATCCTGTCGGGCGTGCTGGCCGGGCAGGCCGAACTGCTCGCCGACCTGCAGGCCGCACAGATGGAAGGAAAGCGGCCGTCGTAGCGGCGGCCCATAAACAGCTGCCGTTTCCCGGGAGTAGACGGCGCTCTGCGGCGGGTGCGAAGGCCGCCTCCCCGGCCGGCAGGGCTGTGCCACACCCACCTGGACCGGCACGCGGACGGCGGCCGAGCCCGGCCCGGCCTGCGCCCGAGGGGCAGCGTGCATGCGGTGATCGTGCATGAGTGGCCGGCGGGCATGGCCGGAGCGGGGCCGAGTGGTGCATCCCGTGGCTCGGTGGGTGCCGCGCGAGCCCGTGGCCCGGCCCCGGCAGGAAGCGCCGGCAATGACCTTCGGGCCCACGGCAAGTGCCGGCCCGGAGCGTTGTGTGCGGCTCCCAGGCCAGTGGCGGTGGCGCGGTCGGAGCAGGACGGATCAGAGCAGGACCGAGCGGACGGACTCCGGTGTGCGGCCGATCACCGTCGTTCCGTCGTCCGCGGTGATGATCGGGCACTGGATCAGGGACGGGTGGGTGGTCAGCGCGGTGATCCAGCGTGCACGGGAGGTGCTCTCGCGGGGCCGGCCGGCAAGGCCAAGTCGGTCCGCTTTGGGTTCGCTGGTGCAGGTGAGGTCCCTGGGCTCCAGCCCGAGGCGGAGCCTTGTCCTCGAGCACCCGGGCGTCCCACGGCGGCACTTGAGAAGACCGACTGACCCTGTGACTCAGCACGATGCCCGGCACCGGGAGAGTGCCGGGCATCGTGGGCGCCGGGTTGCAGCCGTGGTGCGGTCACCGTTCACAGGCCGGCGGCCCTGGCACCCAGCGCCTTCACCTTGCAACGCGGCCCCTTGGCAGGTCGGGCAATTCCTTGGTGCCGAGGGCGTAAAGCGTGTGCTGGGGGTACGCGTGGGGGTGTGAAAGGGGTGAAGGGGGCCGCGATGCAATCAGTCCCGGTGAGGGAGAACGTCCCGGTGCCGAAGGAGCAGACCATACAGACCACGGTGGCGCTGGAAGGGGACAGTGCGTCCATCGCCCATGCCCGCCGGCACGCCGCGGACTTCCTCACGCGCGTCCAGGCCGAGCACGGCCTGGACGTCTCGCAGCGTGCCACGGACCTGACCCGGCTGGTGGTCAGTGAGCTGGTCACCAACGCCCTCAAGTACGCGCCGGGCCCGGTGCTGATGGACCTGCGGATCGCCGACGACGTGGTCGAGGTGGTGGTGTGGGACTGCGATCCGGTGCTGCCGGTGGCCCGGGCCGCCGACATCGGGCGGGTGGGCCAGCACGGCCTGGAGATCGTGATGGCCGTCGCCCAGGGTTTTGAGGCGCAGCGGGAGCCGGTCGGCAAACGCATCACCGCCCGCATCGCACTCCTCGACAACTCCGACGAGCCATGACCGGGCATCCGCCCGTCCGCCGTGGACGCTCACGTGGACGGACGGTGATGCCGTCGTGCTGCGGGACTGCTGGGGAAGGGCCGTTGCGGCCTCCCCTGGCGTTACGGCCCTTCCCTCGTCGGCGTCGTCCCGCTACGCGGTGATCCGTTCTCATCCCTGACTGACCTGACCTGCCAGTCCTTGACGGCCGCTGCCAGGTGTCCTTGAAGGTGCTCGGGAACGGGGGTGCCCGTGACGGCCTGGGTGATGGCGTCGGCGACGACGTGGAGTCCGGTGTCGGCGTGCTGCGAGACGGCCAGCAGTATCTCCCAGGCCTCTCGGGGCGGGCAGCCGTAGCCCGCCATCAGCACGCCACGGGCCATGTCGATCACAGGGCGGCTCTTCATCGCGCGTCTGAGCTGGTCGCGCTCTTTCAGCAGTTCGGCGGCCGGATCGAACAACTGGGGTTCGTCGCCGCGGTAGGCCACCTGCTCAGGGATCAGGTGATGGCGTGGGGGAGGTCGCATGGACTACGCCTGCCCTTCGCTCTCTCCAGCACACAGATGTACACGGCATGGGTTCGGGTGGCCGTCGAACGCACCGGGAATCAGCAAGCGGCCTGTTGCGTGAGTGCCGGTTTCAGCTCACGTGTCGGTTGACCAGTATTCCTTCAGTTGGGACGCTGATTTCATGGACAGGGTGCCAGCGCCCGGTGGCCGACTGCGTATCTCCAGCACGACGGTTGGCGATCGGATGATCGTGCCGGTAGTGGGCGAGGTGGATGAACTGACGTCGCCCCAGTTGCGTGCCGAATTGCTGGCCGCTGTCATCAGCGGTGCGCGATGTGTCGAGGTGGACTTCACACAGGTGTCCTTCTGTGACTGCTCTGGACTGACTGCCCTGCTCAGTGCCCGTCGGCAGGCTCAGGAAGCGGGAATCCGCTTCGGTGTGTCGGGCCCAGTCACGCCAGTGGTCGAGCGGCTGTTCTCACTGACCGGAGTGGACGCTGTGCTGCGGAGTTGATCCAGGCCGTGACGGTGGCGGGATCGATGTCGCGGCTCAGGCCGCAGCCACACATGGCCTGGCAGCCGTCCTGCGGATTGCCGTGTGTGCGTACGGGCCCCCGGGGTTCGCTCCTTCACAAGAGCTGGTGCCGCTGAGATGCCCGATGAGTAATGCCGCCGTGCCGGGTCTACAGCACTGTTGAACCACTCCGGATCGAAACCACAGGAGGTCGAAGTGTCCGCATCAGTGCTCGACATGTCGATGTCACTCGACGGATATATCGCCGATCCAAACGATTTTCTGGGCGGCGACGATGGTGAACGACTGCACAAGTGGGCCGATCCGGAGGGCGAGACCGGCACGTTGTCCGAGCCGGCCGCGCAATTCCAGGACGAATGGAAGAAAGCCGGTGCGGTGCTCGCGGGACGACGCACTGCCGAGCTCATGGATCACTGGGGCGGTGATCACGGTGGTCTTCCGATCTTCGTGCCCAGTCACCGCCCGCCCGGCCCCGCCGCCCGTTGGGGCTATCCGTTGGTGACCTACGTGACCGACGGGATCGAGAGCGCGATGGCACAGGCCAAGGCTGCCGCCGGGGACAAGGACGTGCAGGTGCGTGGCGCGTACACGGCGCAACGGGCGCTTGAGGCCGGGGTGCTGGATGAGGTGCAGATCCATCAGATCCCGGTGCTGCTGGGTGCCGGCCGTCGCCTGTTCGACGTCTTGCCGTCGGAGATCGAGTTGGAGATCATCCGGGTGATCGACACGCCGGAGGCCACGCACATCCGATATCGCGTCCGTCGCTGAGCCGGTCGAATCGACTCCGGAAGCGCTGGCGTACGTCGCCGCAGGGCGCGGGAAAGCCGGCAAGGTCGTTGTCAGGGTGCCGTGAGGGACCCACGTCCTTCGGGTGACGCGGTTCTTGGTGCGGCCGTTCGAGCCGCGTCCGGCTAAGTCGATGATGTGGAGCTGGGTGTCGGGCTGGCAGTGGGTGCAGGCCCGCAGTCCGTCGGCGAGGAGGCGGCGGGCTTCGTCGCGGCTGACGGGGCGGCGGCGTGAGCCGATCATGTGGCAGGTGCCGGCGTGCACCTGGACGGGCGGTGTGCCGGTGCCGATGCCGACCTCCACGACCCACTCCGGCGGCCGTGGCCGTGCGCGACGGCCGTGTTCCTCTTCTGCGTTGCGGCGTTCCAGTCGGGCGATCTTCGCGTCGATGCGGTGCAGCCAGAGGGCGTGCCACACGCGCAGGGTGCGGAGTCGGTCCAGGTCGGGTGGCAGATCATCGAACACGTTTTTGATTCTATGCTCATGATCACGTCCCGTCCCCTCGCGTGTTCGATTTTATGTTCGATAACGTGGCGGGGGAGGTGAGCACGATGAGCACGCAGGTGACGCCGGGCGGCCGGCAGGGTGTGGTGATGCATGTGCGCTGCCCGGACCGGCTGCCGGAGGAGACCTACCGGCAGGTTCTTGAGGAACTGGCCGGGCTGTCGCCGGTGGTGCAGGCACTGCCGCCGACCGCGGCCCTGGTGGACTTGCGCGGGGCACTGCCGTACCACGGCGTCGACGCCCGTCGGCTGGGGGAGGTGCTGCGGGTGCGGACGGTCTCCCGTCTGGGGGTCGACGTCCGCGTCGGGATCGGCCCCTCCATCACCGTCGCGGCGACCGCCTCCGGCCAGGTTCCCCGGCCGGGCGGCGTCCTCTCGGTCGCCCCCGAGGAGGTCGCGGACTGGCTCGGGCCGCTGCCCGTCGAGGCGCTGCACGGGATCGGTCCGCGGCGGGCCGCTGTGCTGCGGGACTACGGTGTGCACTGCGTGGGCCTGCTCGCCGCGGTGCCGCCCGCCACTGTGCAGCGCCTGCTGGGTGGGAAGGTGGGCCGGCTGGCCGCCGATCGGGCCCGCGGGATCGATTCCCGCCCCGTCGTGCCCCGCGCGCTGCCCGCCGCGGCGAGTGTGCGCTGTCGCTTCGCTGAGCACACCCTGGACGGCGCCGTCGTCCGCGCCGCGCTGCTCGAGCTGGTGGTCCGGCTCGGCACCCGCCTGCGCGGCCGCGGCCAGGTGGCCCGCGCTCTGACCCTGTCCCTGAAGTTCGCCGGCGGCGGTAGTTGGGACAAGACACGCCGCCTGGCCGCCCCCTCCGCGCACGAGGACGATCTGCGCCTGCTCGCCTATCAGTTGATGGATGCCGCGGGCTTGCAGCGCGGTCGCCTGACCGGGCTGGTTCTGAAGGGGGAGGACCTCGTCGACGCCGACCGGGTTGCCCGGCAGATGTCCCTCGACGACGCCTGCGAGAACCGCCTCGCCGCGGAAGACACCGTCGACCGGATCCGCGACAGGTTCGGCCCGCGAGTGATCGGCCCCGCCGCCGTCTTCCGCCGCGCCTCCTAGCCCTCACCCTGACCGCGCCCCCTGAGTCAGGGGCGACGCTCGCCCTCTGCGGGCCGCCGTGCGGCGGCCAAAAGGCCGTGAGCGGCGACCGCGGACGACGGGCACCGTCGTGCGGAGGTCAGCGGTGTTCCTTCTCCGCGGTCGGGTCTTTCGGTTTCGCTGACTTCTCGGGCGGTTTCTTGTCGGTGGCCTGAGCGGCGCCCGGGCGGGGGCGGCTGTTCTGCGCGTCTTTGGGATCCGCTGACGTTCCCGGGCCGGGACTGTCCGTCGGAGCGGCCGACGGCGTACGGGCCTGCGGGCCGGCAGCAGCCGACGTCGCGGGACGATGAGCCTTCGACGGAGGTGGGGCCGACACGGCCGACTGACCGGCCGCTGTCCGTGGGCTTTCCGGAGAGGTGGTGGGGGAGGGCTGCTGCAACGGCGTGGATTCGAGCGAACCGGCGGCGGACCGGCCGTCGCTGTTGCCCTCACCGTCCGCCGAGACGACCAGGGTGGTGCCGAGGAGCGCTGTGAGCACGGCAGCACCGGTGGCCAGCAGTGGGCGACGGGTGCGGAAGGCCTTGGACGCCTGTTGCGGGACGCTCGGCACGGTTGGCGTGAACCTCTCAGCGGACAGGGCGGAGAGTTGCTTGGCGCACTGCTCGGCGTCAGGCCGTGCCTTGTCCTCAAGAGCCGTCATGGCATGCAGCAGTTCGGCCAGCCGCGGGGACACCGAGCTCGGAAGTACGGGCGGGCGGTGCAGGCGAGCCACGGCGGCTTCAAGGGGCGTGCCGCCGTATTCGAGTTCGCCCTTCAGACATTCCAGCAGGACCAGTCCGAGTGCGTAGATGTCGGCGGACTGTCCCACTGCCTTGCCCAGTACCTGCTCCGGTGCGAGGTAGGCGGCGGTCCCGAGGAGTGCCCCGGAAGCCGTGTGCCGGGTGGCGTCCATCATCCGTGAGATGCCGAAGTCGGCGAGGCGCGGTCGGTCTTCGGTGTCCAGCAGGACGTTCGACGGTTTGACGTCGCGGTGGACGATGCCCGCCGCGTGGACATGAGCGAGGGCTCTGGCGAGTGCGGTGCCGAGCTGGATCACATGGGGAGGTTCCATGGCCCCTGCCGAGATGCGCTGGGCCAGGGTGGGGCCTTTGACCAGCTCCATCACGAGGAAGGGGCGGTCCTGGTGGCGGCCGGCGTCGTGGAGAGTGACCAGCCCCGGGTGCTGCAGCCCGGCCAGCAGCACGGCCTCGTCCCTGAAGCGCTGCTCCAGCGCAGGCTCGCCGCCGGGCCGGAAGACCTTGACGGCCACCTGACGTCTGAGGCGGCGATCGATCCCCTCGTACACGTCGGCGGCGCCACCGGAGCCGAGCTTGGCTCCCAACCGGTATCGGCCGGCCACGACTTCGGCGGGCATGTCAGGCGCCGTGGAGAAGGGTGATCGGCGCACCTTCATATGTAATCTCCCGGTGCTGCGCCGCGATCTGGACGCGGACATCGACAAAGTTCCGTGGCGTGTACCCGCCACGGCTCTGCTCACCCTCACCGATTCGGCGCCGGGCAGGGCGGATGCGCCCACCGGCTGGAGGACGCCTCGATGTCTCCCGGGATGACAGGGTTCGACGCTCGGTGGAGGCGGGCGCCTGGCCTCCGCCTGCCGCTGCCGATGAGTTTCGGGGACGGGGGTCCGTGCGGCGTCCGCAAGCATCGGTGCGGGCCCTACGGACCCGGTTACGGATGGTCACGTTGGGTTCCGTGGCCCCTGACCCGGCCTTGTGTTTCCGCTGTCTCCGAAGTGAAGCCCTCGCGCAGCTGCAACGGGGCCATGCCGTGCCAGCGGCGGACAGCCCGGCGCAGGGCGCGTTCGTCGGAGAAGCCCGCCTGGCGGGCCACCTCACGCAGGGTCAGCTGAGGGCGATGCAGCAGCTGTTCGACGCGCTCACGACGGACGCCCTCGACGATCGCCTCGTAGGAGGTGCCGCAGTCGGCCAGGCGACGGCGCAGCGTCCGCTCGCTCGACGCGTGTCTGCGGGCCTGCTCGGAGAAGGAGGGGACGACCGGGAGGCTCTGCGCGACGGAGATCTCCAGAATTTCCAGCAGGTCCTGCTGCCGCCGGCGCGAGGCCATCTGCCCTTCGAGGAGTTCGAGGGTCGAGGCGTAGGTGACCGGATCGCGGCCCGGCATCGGCCGGTTGATCCAAGCCTGCGGTACCACCAGCCGGTTGTGGGAGGCGCCGAAGCGCAGGGGGCAGCGGAAGAGGTCGTGGAAGGGCTGGACGTCGCGCGGAGCGGCGAAGGCGAAGTGCACCTCTTGAGGGGCCAGGTCGCCGTCGGCGACGAGGCGGCCGAGGGTGACGACGCTCGAGAACGCCTCCTCGACGAGGAAGACAGCGACGTTCGGATCGATCATCGGGTCCGGCAGGTCGGCTCGGACCACGTAGTCGGAGCCCTCCCGGCCCGCCGACCAGACCGTCATGGCCCCGGACACGTTCTGGAAGCGCACCCCCGCCTCGATGGCGACCTTGAGGGTGTCGCTGGCGAGCATGGCGAAGCCCACCAGCCCCCAGGCGGTGAGGTGCTGCGCGGCTCCCACCCGCAGGCCCAGGTTCTCGTCCCCGGTGAGTTCGACAGCGCGCAGGATGACGGCACTGCCCTGGCGGTAGGAGACGCGCAGGGCCGCCGAGCGCATCAGGGTCTCGGTCAGGCCGACCTCGTCCAGCTCCGGCTGCAGGTCGACTCCGTACTCCTCGGTGACCTGGTGCAGGTAGCGCAGAATGCTCGGGGAGATCGTCGCCGACGTGCTGCGGGTGGTGCCGTTCTCCGGACGGGGTGCCTTGGTCATGGCTGCTCTCCAGGGCCGTGCTCGCGACCACTTTAGGCATCCGCGTCCGGTTTCGGCCGCGCTAGCGGGTACGGATCCAGACGGTCTTCTCCCTGGTCCACTGCGCGAAGGCGTCCGTGGACCGCTCCGCCCCGCCGAATCCGGACTGTTTCCAGCCGCCGAACGGGGCGGTGATGTCGCCCTCGCTGTAGGAGTTGACGGAGACCACTCCGGCCTCGATGCCACGGGCGAGGCGGAAGGCGGTGTCGAGGTCGTGGGTCCACAGTGAGGCGGCAAGGCCGTAAGGGGTGGCGTTCGCCGTCCGGATCGCCTCCTGCTCGCAGGCGAAGGTCTGGACGGTGACCACGGGTCCGAACAGTTCCTCGGTGAGGACCCGGCTGCCGTCGGGGGCGCCGACGACCACGGTGGGCGGGTAGTAGGCCCCGCGCGGGTGCAGGCCCGCCGGCATCCCGGCGGTGTGGGTCACGGCTCCGGCGGCGACCGCCTCGTCCACGGCGCGGGCGACCCGGTCTCGCGCCGCGGTGCTGATCAGCGGCCCTGTGCGGGTGTCCGGCTTGGCCGGGTCCCCGATGACCAGGTTCCCGGCGGCGGCCGTGAACCGTGCGACGACCTGGGCGGCGATGTCCTCGTGGACCAGGATCCGGGAGCCGGCCGTGCAGTTCTGTCCCATCGTCAGGAACGCGGCCTCGATCATGTCGTCGATGAGTTCGACACCGAAGTCGAGCGCGTCCGGCATCAGCACCTGGGGGCTCTTGCCGCCCATCTCCAGGGAGACCCGCTTGAAGTTGGTCTCCGCGGCGTCGGCCAGGATCCGCCGTCCGGTCGCCGTCGAGCCGGTGAACGAGAGCGCGCCGATCCCGGGGTGGCGGGCGAGGGCCCGGCCGGCCTGCGCGCCGTAGCCGGGCAGCACGGCGAGGGTGCCGTCCGGCAGTCCCGCCTCCGTCGCCAGCCGGGCCACGTGGAGGGCCGAGCGCGGGGTGGCCTCGGCAGGCTTGAGCAGCAGGCTGTTTCCCGCGGCGAGGGCGGGCCCGATCTTCCAGGCGGCCATGGCGAGAGGATAGTTCCAGGGGAGGACGGCGGCGACCGCTCCGACGGGTTCCCGGCTCATCAGACCCAGGTGGTCGTGGCCGGTGGGGGCTATGCGGCCGAAGACCTTGTCGGCCGCCTCCGCGAACCAGCGGATCGATTCGATCGCGCCCGGCACATCGCCGGTACGGCACTCCGTGATGGGTTTGCCCGCGTCCTCGCAGTCCAGGCGCGCCAGGATCTCGGTGTCACGCTCCATCAGTTCGGCGAGGCGCAGCAGGACCGCGGCCCGCTCCCGGGGCGGCCGGGCCGCCCACACCCCGCTGTCGAAGACGCGGCGCGCCTGGTCCACGGCCGCGTCCACGTCGTCCGCGGTGGCGGCCGGCAGGGTGTCCAGGGTCTCTCCGGTGGCCGGGTTGACGACGGTGAGCAGGCGGTCGTCCGGGCGGGTGCTCGGGTCGGTGTTCATGGTCATGCCTCCTGCACCAGTTCCCAGCGGCCGTCGTCCTGCCGGGCCAGCCCTCTGCGCCGCAGGTCCTCCAAGTACCGGGCCAGGCCGCGTTCGCCGCGCCTGCGGAAGAACGGGAGAAGACGGGGGAGCAGGTTCGGCACCAGCATGGAGAAGCGGACCAGGAGCGATTCACCGAGGCGTGGATACGCCTCGAGCCGCGGCCGGTCGAGCAGACTCACCACCGCGGCGACGACGTCGGACGGCTGCTGCGGCGGATCCTGGAACTGCAGGGAGTTGCCGCCGTCGACGGCTTCCCGGCGCAGCATCGGGGTGTCGGTGGCCGACGGCAGCACCGAACCGACGCGAATGCCCTTGGCGCCCAGGTCGAGGGCGATGGACAGCATCGCGCCGCGCAGCCCGAACTTCGACGCCGCGTAGATGGGAGTCTCTCCCTGGGGGAAGATGCCGGCGAGGGACACCGTGGTGACGACGCGGGGATCGGCCGAGGCCCTCAGCAGGGGTATGGCCAGCCGGGTGGCCACGAGCGGGGAGACCATGTTGAGCTCGATCTCCCGCTCGATGGTCTCCACCGGGCGCACGTCGAACCGCTCGGTGCTGGTCATTCCGACGTTGTTCACCAGCACGTCGAGACGGCCGAAGGCGGCGCCGACCTGTTCGAAGAGGTCCGCGACCCCGGCCCGGTCCAGCAGGTCGCAGCCGAGGCCGAGGTGACCGGCGCCGGGCAGGGTGGCGGCGACCTGCCGCGCGCGCTCACCGTCGATGTCGACGACGACGCACACCGCGCCGCCGATCGCGAACCGTCGGCACAACGCGCTGCCGATGCCGCCCGCGCCGCCGGTCACCAGCATCACCTTGCCGGTGCAGTCGTAGCCGCTCATGCCACCGTCTCCTTGCCGCGGACGGCCCGCATGGCCGGCGGGCGGCCCTCGGTCGGCCAGCCCATGGCCGCGGCGACCTTGGCCAGGTATTTGGTGTACGCGGCGCTGTCGACGTAGCCGGTGTGGCGGGGGGAGTCCACGAACCGCAGACCGCCGGTCAGGTCCGGGCGGTCGCCGCGAATCATGCGGGCGAACCGCTCCGCGTTCGGCAGGCCCCGGCGGCTGTCCTGGATGAAACCGGCAATCAACTGCGCCTGTGCGTCGAAGAGTTGGTAGGCGCCGGAGTTGGTCTCGATGAACCCCACGCCGAACAGTCCCTCATGCTCGCGGGAGAACGACGACAGGTACAGGTCGGGGTGCTGCTCGTCGCCGAAGTAGGCCTGCGCGACGGGCACTTTGTGCACATAGCCGGTCGCCAGCAGGATCAGGTCGAAGTCGTTGCTGCTGCCGTCGGTGAAGTGGACGGTGCTGCCCGCGGCCCGCAGGACACCCGGCCGCGCGGTGATGTCGCCGTGCTGCAGGTGGTGCAGCAGCAGCGAGTTGACGGTGGGGTGGGTCTCGAAGAGCTTGTGGTCCGGCTTCTGCAGGCCGAGGCGGGTCGGATCGCCGTTGACGATCCGCAGGAGCGCGCCGAACAGCCTCTGCTCCAGCCACTTCGGCATCCGGGGACCGACGCCTTCGAGGGTGTCCACGGGCCTGCCGAACAGGTGCTTGGGGATGAACCAGTAACCGCGGCGCATGCTGATCTCCGCGTGGTCGGCGGCACGGGCCGCGTCGCAGGCGATGTCGCAGCCGGAGTTGCCGGCGCCGACCACCAAGACCCGCTGGCCGCGCAGTTCGTCGCTGCTGCGGTAGGACACCGTGTGCCGGATCTCGCCGCTGAAGTCGCCCGGGATCTCGGGGACGTTGGGGTGCCACTGCGAGCCGGTGCAGACCACCACCTGCGCGTGCCGGCTGGTGCGTCCGTCGGCACGGGTGACCGTCCAGGTGCCGTCCGCGTTCTTCGCCACGTCGCGCACCGCGGTACCGAACTCGATGCGCTCCGACAGTCCGTACGCGTCGGCGAACGACGTCAGATACGACAGGATCTCCCGCCGCGGCGGGTAGTCGGCGAAGTGGTCGGGCATCGGCCAGCCGCCGAAGCCCGAGAGGGTCTTGCTGGAGATGAAATGGGCCGACTCGTACATGGGGCTGCCCGGGTTGTCGATGTCCCACAGGCCGCCCGGACCGGTGTGCCGTTCGATGTGCGTGTAGGGGAGCCGTCGCTCACCGAGCGCCCGTGCCACCGCCAGCCCCGCGGGACCCGCACCGATGACACACGTGTCCCATTCGGACTCCTTCATGAGTCCACCTCCTCTCGTCGCCGCTTTCGGCGTGAGAGGAACTTAGGCAGCGGGCGAGTACCGGCGGACTGGCCCGTGCGGCCACAAAGGGGGCCGCAGCGGCCACCCCACTGGCCGCCCCGGCGCGCCGCAGACCGATGCCCCCGCCGCCCGGCCGACGGCGAGGCCGCCCCGTGAGACACCCCCAATCCGTCGTGCCGGCCGCCATGGTCCTGCGTGTGGCCGTCGGAGTCCTCCGACGGGCCGGTGCGGATTCCTACGGTTGCTCCCGTTCGCGTACGCCGGCCCGTCCACGGTCCGCGACAGGAAGAGGGCCCCCATGACCGCACCCGTCGAAGCGACGGCTCCGCCCCGGCCCGCGAGCGGCGGCCCGCTGGCGGGAGCCCGTCGGGTCACGGCCACCGTGTTCGCCGCCCAGGGCGTGGCGGTGGCCGCCGTGTCCACCACCGTGCCCGCCGTGGAGAGCCGTCTGGGGCTGTCGCCCCTGGCGATGACCACCCTCACGCTCGCCCTCACCCTGGCGGCGGGCGCCGGCAGCTTCGCGGGCCTGGCCGCCGTACGCCGCTCGGGACCCGTCGCCGTCATGCGCGCGGCGGTACTGACCGCGGCCGCGAGCCTGCTGGCCGTGGCGTGGGCACCCGGCCGGACTACGGCCGCTGCGGCCTACGTCACCTTCGGGCTGGCGCTGGGCGCCATCGACGTGTCCGTCAACACCCGCGCGGCCACCGTCGAACGCCACTACGGGCGCAGCATCCTCTCCTCCTTCTACGCCGCATGGAGCGCAGCGGGCGTGGCAGCCGCGCTGCTGACGGCGGGCGTCTCCCGGCTGGGCCGGCCTGTCCCGTACGTCCTGACCGCGCACGCCGTACTCGTGGCCCTCCTGGCACTGACCGTCCGGCCCCACGCCCTCGCGCCCCCGCCCTCCTCGTCCGGCGACCGCCCGGCGCCGGACGAGGAGAGCCCGGGGCGACGGGTGTGGGCGCGGCTCGTCCCCTTCGGCGTCGTTCTTCTCGTCGCCTACGTCGTCGACTCCACTGTCTCGGCCTGGTCGACGGCCTACCTTCACCAGACACTCGCCGCGTCCCTGGCCGCCGCGCCGCTCGCGTACGCGGCCTACCAGGTGGGCACCGTGACCGGCAGGGCCGGCGCCGACCTCATGGTGCGCAGGGTCGGGCCGGTAGTGGTGGTCCGTGTGGCGGCCCTGCTCGCGGCCGTCGCGCTGGCCGGTCTGACGGTGGCCCCGAGCTGGCCGTACGCGGTCGGCGCGGCATGCTGCGCGGGCCTCGGAGTCGCCGCACTGACCCCGTTGTGCGTCGCCGCGGCCGGTCGGTTGCGACCCGATGCCCCCGAGACGGTGCTGGCCCGGCTCAACGTCTTCAACTACGTCGGCGTGCTCGTCGGAGCCGGCGCGAGCGGGGGTCTGGGGGCCACAGGCCATTTCCGCATCGCCTACGCGATACCCGCCGTCCTCGCCCTGGCCCTGGTGACCACGGCGCGCTTCTTCCGTCCGACCAGCCGTCCGGACGGTCTACGCCTCCACCCGGTACCGTCGAACGACCGTGTGGTGATCGTTCACGACTGATCCGGCAGGTTCGTCGAGGCGCTGTCGGGCGCGTTGGCGTCGGGTGCCCCCTGTTGCTGTCGTGGCGTGTGCGTCGCGGTCGAGGCGAGCGGTACGCCGGATTGTTTCTGGAGCTGCGACGCGTCCCGCAGCAATTGGCGCATGCTGCTGATCGCACGTTCCAGACGGGCGGCCGTGTTCCTCACCGTCGTGCTCGATCCCTGGAGGTGTCCGGTCAGTTCACGTGCCTGCTTCTCGGCTTCGGACAACGGAGTGGACAGCCGCGCCGCCACTTCGCTCGTGCCCGCGGCGCGCAACATGGCTACCTGTTCGGCCAGTTGCACGTTCTTGAGGTGCACGTCGACGAACACCAGCACCTTGGCCCGCAGCGTCCAGGGATCGTACGGCCGTGACAGATAGTCCACCGCACCGGCCGCATACCCTCGAAAGGTGGCGTCGGGATTCAGCCCGTACGCGCTGACGAGGATGACCGGGGTGTCGCGACTGCGCGAACGGCGCTTGATGTGTGCGATGGTCTCGTAGCCGTCCATTCCCGACATCTGGGTGGCGAGGAGAACGAGGGCGAATGCGTCGTTGTCCAGTGCCTCGAGTGCTTCCTCGCCCGACGAGGCGCGGATGAGTGTCTGGTCGAGCCTGGACAGGGCCGCCTCCAGTGCCAGCAGGTTGTCCGGGCGGTCGTCGACCAGAAGGATTTTGGCTTTCGTCTCCGCTGTGGAGGGCGTCGCGGGGGGCTTGGCGCCAGCGCGCTGAGCTGCGGGCGGCAGTGACTGGGCTCGTGCCCGAGCCTCCGGTGGTTCCTGGGCCGGGGGAAGCCGGCCGGCGTTCGAGGACTCGATGTGCGTGGTGACGCCGAGGCGTTTCAGCAGTCGCTCCTCCAGTTGCGCGAAGGACCGTTCGGGTGTGTCGACGGCGGCGGCGCCTCCCGGGTGCGCCACCCAGGCGGTGAAGCTCGGTGAATGCCGGACGCTCGCTGCCAGGCGGTCGGCGATGAGTCGTGTGGTGCGCAACAACTCGCGGGCCGGGAGTGTGCCGAGGAGGATGCGCCGTGCGTCGTCGGCGAAGTCGAAGAACTCCGGCTGCGGCGACCGCCCGGTGGGGTCCGCGGTGGCGTTGCGCATCAGGCCCCCGAGGAGGACCTCCACGAGATGCCCGGCGTCCGTCGGAGGGCCCAGTGCCTCCTGCACCATCCGCATGACGGGCGGAGTGACAGGCGCTACGGCCGCGAGGTGGGCGGCGAGCCGATACGCCTCCGGGCTCGCGGCACCGCGGAAGCGCAGGACGGCTTCGGCGTCCGCTTCCTGCTGGATCTCGGCACGCCAGTGCCGGGGGACGGGCTGTCCGGTGTCCCACAGGGGCAGCACCGCGCTCGCGCTTGGTGAGGCGACCAGCCGGGCCCAGTCTCCGAGGGCGGCGAGTGTGGGTTCGAGTACCGGGACGGGGGCGGCGTGGAAGCCGGCCAGATCCGCCGGCAGTGTCGGGTCGGTGACGTGCCAGGCGGTGGTGGGACCGCCTCGGCGGACACTGGTGACGTGCCAGGACCGAGTGGTGATGCCGGAGTTCGGCCACAGCCGGAAGGGCAGCACCTGCAGGATCGCGGTGGGTTGCCGTCGGGCCCACAGGGCTGCCGCCTCGCTCATCCGGCCGTCCCACCATGCGTCGCCGACACCGTCGCTGACCATCAGGACAAGGGTGCCGCCGGTGGGGTCGCAGAGGGCGGCCGGCGGCAGGTAGGGGCCTTGCTGCCGGAAGGGGCGGTTGCTCAGCAACGGTGCCTGGGGATCCCGGGTGTCGAGTCCGAATACGCGGACGTCGCGGAAGGCCCCGGCCCGTTCCGTCAGCGTGCGGATCTCGGAGGCCAGCCGCTTCCACAGGACCATGGACACGCCGTCGTCGATCAGCAGAGCGAGGGAGAGCCAGCGGCTACGGGCGGGACTCGTCACGATCTCGGGCAGACCGGTCTCGGCCATGGCGTCCACCGTCCGTGCCACGTCCAGGGCCCGGCGGCGCCGATCAGGCAGCCGCTGCCGCAGCGGCCGTAACGCCCTGCCGAGCGTGGGATGACGGCTGGGCAGCGCATGGGGGCCGGGGGCGCGTACGGCGTGCGCCCGGTAGAGGTCCGGCTCCAGCGTGCTGCCCGCCTTCCCCCGCGGGGCCGCGTGCAGGGGGAACAGGCGGTGAGAGACGGCGTCCGGTGGCGGGTGCACGCTGGGGTGCGAGGGATCGTCCGTTTCGGTCCGGGACTTGCCCTGCCCGGTGTCCTGCTGCGAGGGGGCGGCCGGGAGCGGACGCCGCGCCATCGGGCGGACGTCGCCCGGCAGGTTCCTCGCCAGCCACAGGACGTCGAGGAGCTCCTCGTCGGCGAGGTCGATGCCGCTCTTGGCCAGGATCTCTCTCAGGTGTCCGAACATGCCCTCATACCGACCCGCCGAGTTGGTGCAGGACGGCGTCGAGCAGACGGCCCGCGTCCAGGTCGATGCCGCCCTTGCGGAGGAAGACCGCGTTGAGGAGTTGATCGGTCGCGAGTTCGCCGGGCGCCCGGCGGCCGAGGAACTCCTCCAGCAGGTCGTCGATGTCGTGCAGCGCTTCGTGGCCGAGGTGTGCGGCGACGATGTCCCGCAGTCGCTCCTCGTCGGGCTCGGGCAGGTCGAGACGGACGCATCGGCGGAGGAAGGCGGGCGGGAACTCGCGTTCGCCGTTGCTGGTGATGACCACGACGGGAAACTCACGGCAGCGGACGCGGCCGCGCACCACCGGAGCCGGCGCGTTCGGGTCGTCGGTGCGGACGTGGACCGTCGAGTGCTCCTCGGGGAGGCGACTGAGCTCCGGAATCTCGAACTCGCCCTCTTCGAACACGGTGAGCAGGTCGTTGGGCAGATCGACGTCCCCCTTGTCCAGCTCGTCGATGAGCAGGACCCGGGGCCGTTCCCGGGCCAGCAGTGCGTTGCCCAGCGGGCCGAGCCGGACGTACTGGCCGATGCCGGGTTCGGGCCCGTCCGTGTCCCGGCGGAGGTTCGCTTCCCGCAGCCGGCCGATCGCGTCGTAGTGGTAGAGGGCGTCCTGCAGGCTGGAGCGGCTGTTGACCGGCCAGTGCAGGACGCGGCCGAGGGCCAGTTCGTGGGCGATCGCGTGGGCCAGTGAGGACTTTCCGGTGCCGGGGTGTCCCGTGACCAGCAGGGGCCGGCGCAGGTGGAGGGCGGCGTTGACGATGTCCGCGTCGTCGGGGTTGATCAGGTAGGGGCGGGGGCCTGCGGTTCGCGAGCCGTCGGGCTCCTCCGGGCGGAGTCGGCGCCACGGCGGGGCGGGCGGGAAGGTGACCGCGCGGGAGGCTCCATCGCCGCGGAAGAGCCGCCAGTCTCCGTCGCTGGACGGGGTGGGGCGGTCTGCGGCAGCGGATTCTGCGGCGGTCATGATGCGTGGGCTCCTTGTCGGGGGTCCTGCAGGGTCAGTGATTCCGGCCGCGGTCGCGGGCCGTGTTCCTCCCATACGAGTGCCGGGCGCGCGGGAAGTGTGTCCGGCTCGTCGAACGCGGCCCCGCGGAAGACGCGGATTCGCTCGGGCAGATCGGCGAGCGGGCCGGTGGGGTCCAGCTGTTGCAGCCCGGCGGCGTCCGTGGGGCAGTCGGTCCGGCGGTCCCAGAGGACGACGGGCACGCCAAGGGCGAGGCACAGTTCGAGCAGTGCGTCCCGCTGTTCCGGGGGGCCGTGGAGCACGACCTGGGTGGCGTCCCGGTGAGTGGTCTGCAGCAGCCGCCTGAGCCGTGGCGCAGTGACGCGTTCGTCGTCGACGACCAAGGGAGCCGCGTGTCCGCTCTCCCAGCGCCGCCGGTGCTCACGGTCTCTGCTGCGCACCAGGTCGCTCATCTCCGGGCAACTCAGGGTGATGCAGAACTCCGCGCCGATCGGCTGGTCGGGCACGAACTCGTTGGGTGCCCCGGGGTTCCATTCGTCGATGGGCAGATGCAGGCTGTCGCGGGCCACCAGAACCGTGGCGTGGGGCGTGGCCGTCGCGCCGAGCTCCTCCGCGACGACCTCGACGGCCTCGCGCACCCGCCGGGCAACTTCCTCGGGTGTCCTGGGCGCGCTCTCCGCCTCGTGGAGAGGGATGTGCGTGCCGTCGGCGCGTGCGAGCAGGATGCGGCAGTAGTAGCTCTCGCGCGGTGCGGTTCGCGCGCGGGACACCTCGACCACGACGCGGGAGAAGGGCGGCGACTGCCGGGCGGCCCAGCGGCCGGCGTCGGCACGGCGCTCGGCAAGCGCCGCCGGATGGATGCCGGTCCGGGTCGCCACCTGATCGGACCAGCGGCGCAGTTCCGCACCCGCCTGCCTTCCCAGGGCGGCGGCCACGCATTCGGCCAGGCGGAGCAGGGCCGGTACGGGCGGTGTGCCGTCCGGAACGCGTTCACTGTCGGACACGGACTCCAGGTGCTCGACGACGCGTTCGAGGTCGTCGACGCAGAGATGGGTGCCGTTCAGCGGCTCGGGCAGCCAGGCGTAGCGCAGGACCTCGCGGGCGGCGCGAGGTATCAGCATGGGCTGCTCCTTGCAGATGCCACGGAGCAGTTCCAGTAAGTGCTCGCACTCGTCCAGGGACAGGAGAAGGCACAGTCCGCCGGCACGGGCGCGAGTGAGGACGTCCGTCAGGCGGGTGCGGTCCCCCTCGCCCGTGAGGGCCGGGGCCAGGGTGCCGCTCAGGGAGGGCAGGGCGCGGGGATGGGCCGCCACGAGTGCCGCGAGGTCGGCCATGGTCGGTTCGTAGCTGTCGGGGACGGTGTATCCGAGACGCTGGGCGAGGGCGCGGGCATGTGCCGCGTATGTGATCGAACCGCCGAGCACCGACCACAGGAGCATCTCCGTCTCCTGCTCGGCCGGGCTGCGTTCCGCCGCGGACCGGGCCGCCGGGAGGGCGGCGCCGATCTCGGTCAGTCGGGGTGGAGCGTCGGCGTACTGCTGCATCAGTGCCCTGAAGCCGTCGTCCTGGACGAAGCAATGCGCCGGGAGGGCCCGCAGGCGGCGGTTGCCGTAGGACCGGTCGTCCCGAGTCACCACGCCTACCAGGAGGTTGTCGCAGAACACCGCGGTTCCCGAGGCGCCTGCCCAGGCCTTGCGGCCGTCGTCGCGGAGGTCGGGTGCGGGCTCCTGGTCGAGCACGTAGAGGCCGCGAGACCCGGAGGACAGCGGAGGCAGGACGCCCCGGAGGTGTTCGGCGTCACGACCGTCCTCCGCGGACGCCAGTGGGAAGCCCAGTCCCTCATAGCGCAGCGGGGCCGTACCCACGGGCCGGCCCCATCGGACCGGCCCCGGTACATCGATCTCGTCGTCCGTGAGAAGCAGGGCGACGTCCAGGTCGTGCGGATGGATCCAGATCCGCTGCGCGCCGGTGCGCAGCGTCTTGCCGCGGCCCGGGTGCCCCACTCTGACCTGGATCTCCTCCCAGTAGGCGTCGTTGTCGCCGCTGCGGAGAATGTGTGCGGCGGTGAGCACCAGGCGGGGTGCGACGAGATAGCCGGAGCCGACGCGGTGGCGCTGCCGTGTGGTTCCGCTTCGGATCATCACCAGTCGGTGCGGATCCATCAGTCTTCGTCCCAGGACCCGTTGTCGGTGTCGCTGATCTCCGGACTGGCGCCACCGCGGGCCCGGTCCCGGACCGACAGTTTCAGCCTCAGTCTGTGGGTGCGGACGGCAGAGCGTTCACCGCCCGCCCCGACGGTTGCCACACCGAAGCTGACCTTGCCGTCGCCCTTGCCGCTGTTGCGCAGCTCCAACTGCAGCTCCAGTTCGGCCTCCTCGATGCCGAACGCGAACTGCTGATCTGCCCCCAGGTCCTGCGCCTGATAGAGCTCCTGCCGCAGTTCCTCGATCGCCGCAGCAAGACCGATCTCCGCCATCCGTCCCCCAACCGCATCGTGCCTTCGGGGCAGTCTGTCAAGGATGTAGGCCCGGACGCCTGGGGTTTGGGGGAACGGGCGCGTCGGTGGCGTGTCCGCCGGGAGACGCGCTGCGGCGATGCCCACTCGCCGCCGGGCCGACCATCGCGCACCGGTCAGCGACGCGGAAGGCGTACGGCGGCGCGGCGACCCTCCCGTCGCCGAGGCCGTTCGGCAAGGATGGCGGGTCATGACGATCGTGTTCCGGGTCCCGGCCGGCGGTGCGGAGCGGGTGGGGTTCGCCTATTCGCCGACGATGGAGGCCGTACTGAGCCTCCATGTGCTGGTGGAGCCCAAGCACCACCCCGTCCAGCACGGCTGGGTGCGTGCGATGCGCAAGCTGTCCCCGGTGTTGAAGCGGGAGATCGAGGCGTTCTCCTACGCGGTGCGCTCGTACTTCCCCGAGTTCCTGTTTCCGCAGCCGACCGGCGGCCTTGCGGACTTCGAGGACGAACTGGCCGGCCTGCGCGGGGCGGATCCGGAGCTGGTCCGCCTGGAGTTCGCCGTCCCTCTGCTCACGCCCTGGCCGGGCGGCGGAGAGGGCAGGGATCCGCACGTGCTGGACGAACCGGAGGTACGCCGTCTGGTGCGGGAGCGCCTCGCACGGGAAAGTGACGGTGCTGTGGCCGCGATGCTCCTCGACGACCCCCGCGCGCTGCTGGAGCGGTTCCTGAGCATGCTGGAGCGCTACTGGCAGGAGGCGTTCGAGGAGGAATGGGCACGGCTCGAACCCGAACTCGCCGCCGGCGTCAGCGAGGCCGGACACCAGATCGAGCAGCGCGGCCTGTACGGGATGCTCCGCGGCCTGTGGCCCGAAGTGCGCAGCGATCCGCAGGCCGAACGCTTCTGGCTGGAGCGGCCGCACGACCACGAGGTCGCCATCGGACCGGACGACACGTTCGTGCTCGCCCCCAGTGCCTATGTGTGGCCGCACGTACGCGTCAACTGCGACGGCCCGTGGCCCCTCGGGCTCGTCTTCCCCGTCTCCTCGATCGTCCGGGAAGCCCGCCCGAGGATTCCGCCGACCAGGCTCGTCGGCACACTGCGCGCGCTCGCCGACGACACCCGGCTGCGCGCCCTGCGACTGCTCGCCGAACGTCCCCGCAGCACACAGGAGTTGGCCCCGCTCGTCGGCGTCAGCGAGGCCGCCCTGTCCAAGCACCTGAGGGTGCTGGCGGACGCGGGCCTGCTGGAGCGCCGACGCGAGGGCTACTACGTCCTGTACCGGCTTGCGTCCGGACAGGTGGCGGGCCTGACCCCCAGCCTGGAGAGCTTCCTGCACGGCGACGGCGACGGCCACGGTGACGTTTACGGTAAGGCGTCCGACCACGACTGATTAGCCATCTGCCTAATAAGTAGATCAGGGGCCTGACGGGACCCGACAGTGGCCGCATGCCACTGCTGAAGGACCGCAACTTCCTGCTCCTCTTCGCCGGCCAGGGCATCTCACGCTTCGGGGACGGCCTGTACACCGCCGCGACCGCCTGGCTGGCCTGGTCACTGACGAAGGACCCCACGGCCGTCGCCGTGGTGAGCGTCTCCGCGTTCGCGCCCGCGTTCGTGGCCACCTTCGTCGTCGCCTCGTACGCCGACCGCCGCGACCGCCGGAAGCTGATGATCGCCACCGACCTGGCCCGGGTCGCCGTGGTGGCCGCGGCTTCACTCCTGCTCTCCCTCGGCCTGCTGAACCTGCCCCTGCTCGTGGCGACCACGGCACTGCTGGCGTTGATCGGCGCCCCGTTCGCCCCGGCGCGCAACGCCATCGTCACGCAGATCGTGCCGGACGACCGCCTCCAGCAGGCCAACGGACTGCTGCAAGTCGCCTTCCGGGCCGCCTTCTTCGTCGGCCCGCTCATGCTGGCACCGCTGCTGGCCTTCGGCTCGCTCCAGGCGGTGCTGGTGGTGAACGGACTCACCTTCCTGGGCTCTGCGGCCGCCGTGGCCGCCATCCGCGTCACCCGGCCCGCTGCGACCGGCGCTCAGGCGGGACTGTGGTGCGATCTCAGCGCCGGGCTCCGGGCGGTGCTGGCCGCTCCCGACGTACTCGTGGTCATCGTGACGTTCGTGCTCGCCCTCGCCCTGACCAACGGGTTCCTGACCGTAGGACTGGTCGCGGTCGTCGGACAGGGCGGCCAGTACGGCCTGCTGCTCGGTGTCGCCGGGGTCGCCGAAGTGGTCGGCGCCCTGCTCCTGGCCGGGTTGCGCATCCGCAGACTCGCACTGGCCGCGGTGCTGGCGTGGGCCCTGCTCGGGGTCTTCCGGGCTCCGCTGGGAACGGTGACCTCCCCCGCGGTGGCGGCGGTCTTCCTGACCGCCACGGGGCTGGCCTCGGCCCTCACGGACATTCCCTTGATCGCACTGGTGCAGCAGCGCATACCGAGCCGTCATCTGGCGAAGGCGCTCGGCCTGTGGGAGGCCGGGGTGGCGGGAGCCCTGGCGATCTCCCCCTTCGTGGCCTCCACCGCCATCACCCTCGCCGGAGTCGAGAACGCCTTCCTGCTCTCGGGAGCCGCTGTTGTCGCCCTGGCCGTGACCGCCACGCTCACCCTCGCCTGCGTCGGCACACGGCAGGCCGGTCAGGAGCCCTTCGTCACGGCCGACGGCACGACGCGCGGCGCGGTGGCGGTGGAGACGGCGGTGATCACGGCCAGATCGGAGTGACTCGCGGACCAGAGCCCGGCAGAGCGGCCCGAGCGGCTGGGGAAGCATGCCGCTCGGGCCGGGCTGCGGGAGATGACGTGCATCAAGAAGGGGAACGCCAGCTCGGACAGCGGGAGTTCCGGAGGCGTTGAGCCTCGGCGGGACGCTCAGTAGGACCCGGTGCGCCCTTCGTAGATACGCGCCCCGCTGTCCCACATTCCCTTCGTGTACGACGTGACGTTGGCGTCGTTGACCATGCGGGTGTAGCAGTCGGTGTCGCCGTTGGGCACGGAACAGGAGTACTCACGCCCGTCGCTGTTGCGGTGCACAGTGGCGTACGGGGTGAATTGGTCCCGCGGGTCATAGCCCGCGTTGGATATCCGGCCCCAGGCGGCCCGGCAGCTGGGGCTGTAGCGGAGTTCGAGCAGCGCCTGCCCGAGCCTGGTGCTCTCCACGGTCCGCGCGTCGTCCTGGCAGTAGACGGCGGGGTCCTTGCCGTCGCAGGCCGACCCCGAGCACGCGCTGGCGGCCGCCTGAGCCGGCGTTGCCGCGAGCAGTCCGCCGCCTGCGAGCAGGATCGCGGCCGCGGCGCGCGCCCAGGTTGTGCCGTTTCTCATCTGTTCTCCCCTATCCGAAGCGGTGGTTGAGCCAGTGGCGGGGCCGTCGTCGACGCGTCCACGGGGGAGGGCGAACGACGCGGAGGGCACTGACGGCGTCACGGTGGCGGGCCCGGCGGATCCAGGCAAGCGGAATGGGCCGGCCTGGGACGCTGACACTCCCACTCCCCGTCTGAGCTGTGTGTTCATGAAGCGGTTGGGATGCGCGTGGGATGCGGGCGGAGCGACCGACGGCATCCGCAACGGCCAACCTCCGGCTCGGTCGGGGAACTTCTGGCACATTGGACCGCCGGGACCGTGACCACGTCCCCAGCCGGCGGAACGTCAGGCCGTCGGCACGCGCCGATACGCAGCCGGGACGGGCGGGCGTGTCCGAACAAAACAGGGGGGTTCTCCATGAACCAGTACAAGGAAGTTGAGCGGCTCGCCGCTCAACTGCGTGCGCTGAAGAAGAGATCCGGGCTCAGCTACGACGCTCTCGCGCAGCGAGCCGGCATCAGCCGTTCCAGCCTCCACCGCTACTGCGCGGCTTCCTCGGTCCCGCAGGACTACGGCGCGGTGCACCGCATCGCCACCGCCTGCGGCGCCACCTCCGCCGAACTGCGCGAACTGCACCGGCTGTGGGCTCTCGCCGACACGGAACGCGAGAGACGGGTGCCGCAGGAAGAGACCGTGCACGGCGATGTCCTGGGTGAGGAGGCCGAGGCCGGACAGGCAGCGGCCGTAGCCACCGACCCGGCACCAACCGCGACGGAACAGGAACCCGCCACCGCGCACCGGGAGTTGCCCACGGATCCCGCTCCCGCGCCCGGCAGCCACGAGCCGAGGACGAAGCCCGCCGGCCTCCCGGCGAATCGTCGGGCCGTCGCTCTGACCGCCGCGGCCGCCGTCACCGTTCTCGGGACCGTCGGCTGGGCCATGTCCCTGGCCTCCACCCACGACGAGCCGGCCGACACGTCAGATTCACGGACCCTGTTCTCCTCCGTCTGCTCGCCCGTCGTGAGCATGGGCCAGCACGACGAGTGCGTACGCGAAGTACAGACGCTGCTCGAACGTCACGGCGCCGTCATCGACGTGGACGGCGACTTCGGTCCGCAGACACTGCGCCGAGTGACGGCTTTCCAGGTGGTCGCCGGCCTCCCGCCGAACGGCGTCGTCACGACAGCCACCAAAAAGGCGCTCTACGAGTCGAAGGCCCGTATGGACACCTGGCAGCCGGAGAAGGTTCGCCAGCGTATCCGTGAGGTCTTCGCCGAGACACCGGACGACGCCGTCGCCATCGCCGACTGCCAGTCGTTCCTGGACCCTCTGCACATCCTGCCGAACACCAACGGCAGCAGGAACTGGGGCCTGTTCCAGATCTCCGACACCCGGTTGCGTGAGCTGGGCGGGACTCCGCTCAGGGCGCTGGACCCCGAGTGGAACATCCAGGCCGCCAAACGTCTGTGGTCCCGCGACCAGGACTTCCACGACTGGCCGCACTGCGAGCGCGCCCTGCGGACCAAGGCATCGGCAGTCCCGTCTTCGGCCCCGTCCGCCGCCGCGGAGACGGTGGGGCGGGACTCGCGCGGCTAGGACGACGCGAGGAAGAGCGGCCCCGTGTGCCTTTGGCGGCTGTGCCGGGCACCGACTCACGCGTCGGTCATGACTGGACGGCCGGCTTCAGGACGTTCTGGCACCACTGGCGGAAGTCGGTGGCGGCGGCCGGATCATGGGTTTCGGCGTCGTAGATGCCGTTGTTCTGGGCGTTGACCATGTCGGCCATGTCCCGTGCCAGCGAAGGGCTCGCTCCGTGCTGCACCATTCGGCTCCGGAAGTCCGCGAGCGGTACCTGCTGATAGCGCACCGGTCGGCCCAGGGTTTCGGAGATGATCTCAGTCATGGCGTCGGGGGACAGGCTGTCGGGGCTGACCAGGGGAATGCGGGCCTGGCCGGTCCAGGTGGTGTCCAGCAGAAGGGCCGCTGCCGCGGCGGCCACGTCCTGGGTGGCGACGGTCGCCAAGGGCCGGTCCGCGGTGTTCGCCATGGAGAACACGCCCTGCTGGGCGATCGGCTGGGCCTGCCGGAGGATGTTCTCCATGAAGAACGGCAGCGCCAGGGCGCGGTGCTGCACGCCGGTGCTCTCGATCAGCTCGTCCATGTCGAGCGCGGCCGACAGAAGTCCCGCCTCGCCGCTGTACCCGTGCCCCAGGGAGGTGACGTGCACCATCCGCACGCCTCGGCTCGCGGCTTCCCTGGCTGCGGCCCGGGTGAAGTCCGAGTAGTAGCTCCTGGCGGGGCCGGCGTCCCGGAAGCCGGCCGGGGGTACGAGCCAGAACAACCGGTCAGCGTCCTCAAGGGCCTTCGTGATCGTGTCCGCGTCGGCGTGTGAGCCCTCCACCACCTCCGCCTGCGCGCGCACGTGCTCCGGCAGGCGGGAGGAGTCGCGAGCGATCACCCGGACGGGTTGACCGCTGTCCAGGACGCGGTTCAGGACCTGGCGGCCGATGTCACCGGTCGGGGTAGTAATGACGATCACGAGTGCCTCCACGCATGGCGGTCGGTCGAGGGCGAACCCCGGCGGGCGTGCCGGGCGGTCGCTCTTGAGTGAACCCGGTGCAACAGCGCAGGTGAAGGACCGTTTCGATCGCTATTGATACCCTGGAGGTATGGATGATCTGGAGGTGCGGCAGCTCCGCTACTTCGTCGCGGTCGCGGAGGAACTGCACTTCGGGCGCGCCGCCGGCCGGCTGGGCATGGCGCAGCCTCCACTGTCCCGGTCGATCCGTGACCTTGAACGACAGCTCGGCGTGACGTTGTTCGAACGGACCACCCGGCAGGTGAGGTTGACCGGCGCCGGAGAGGTTCTGCTGCGTGACGCCAGAACCGCTCTGGAGGCGGTCACCGCCGCCGCCCACCGTGCCCGGAACGCGGGCAGCGCCTCGCCCAGGCTGCGCGTCGCCCTCAAGGCCGACATCGACGGCGGCCTGCTGCCGCAGATCCTGGACGTCTACGGCACCGACCCCGCGGCCCTGCCTCCCGAGCTGGTCCTCGGAGGGTTCGGCGCTCAAGCCCAGGCAGTACGCGATGGCCTCGCCGACGTCGCGCTCGTGCTCCGCCCTGTGGACGAACGCGGACTGGACGGCGAGCCCCTGCTGACCGAGCCCGTCCTGGTCGCCATGGCCGCCGGCGACCCGCTGGCCGCGCGAACTGAGCTGTGCCTGGCGGACCTGGCCGGACGGAGCCTCCCCAACGGCGCATCGGCAGACGACGGCCCGACCGCGTCACCCCGGCCCGGAGCGACGACACCGGTCTCCAACTTGGCGGAGATCTTCAGCCTCGTCGAGACGGGCAGCGTCGTGTTCTTCGCGCCCACCTCGGTCGCCCGACGCAACCCGCGTCCCGGGGTCGCCTACCGGCCGGTCAGCGACCTGCCGCACTGCACACTGGCCGTCGTATGGCCCCAGGACGCCGGCTCACCGGCCGTCGCAGCGTTCGTACGCGCCGCTGTCGAGGTTGCCGACCACGCACACGCACACGCAGAGACTTACGCGCACGGCAGGACCGCCTGACGAGGCATTACCGGGCCAGGTCCCGCGGCCCGTTCAGCGCGCCAGGCGGCTGCCGATCGACCGGGCGGCCTCGGTGTGGGAGAGGTACTCCACGATGCTGTGGGCCCGGTCGCGGGCGTTGATGACGGCGAGGTCGGACAGGCCGTCGGCCCAGTCGTCGGCCAGCGGGCAGCCGATGGCGACCGCGTCGTTGGGGCACCACACGTTGGACCAGTCCGCGACCACGTCGGGACGCTTCGGTCCGCCGACGAGGAGCCTGCTGTACACGCTGTCCAGGCCGAGGGGACTGCCGGCCGTGGTCAGATGGACGGCGCTGACGCCGGTGGAGAGCCGGGTGGTGAGGTCCAGGGCGACGACCGTGCCCAGGCTGTGGCTGACGAGGACCACCTCGCCCGAGTCCGGCACCGCTTCGAGGACACAGTCCAGGACCTCCTCCCGGACGGGCCGGGCGTCGTCGAGGTATGCGGCGACGTCGCGGAAGATCAGGGCGATGGCCCAGGCGTCGAGGTCGCTCCGGGCGGCCAGCCAGCTCAGCTTCTTCTGCAAGGCGCCCACGACGTCGCCCAGGCCGAAGCCCTCGGTGGCCAGTTGCCGCTCCTGCGGCATGTTCCACTTCAGGGACGCCTCGCCGACGATCTCCTCGTACACCGCGCGGGCGGACGGAGCGGAGGGCGCGACGACCTCCGCCGCAGAGGCGGTCGGCGCCTCGACCACGTGGGGGACGGCCTCGTGCGCGGTGAGGGCCTGCGCCAGCCGGTCACCGTAGTACGGGAACCAGACGTCCTCCGGGTCGACGGGAGGGAGCCCGGCCCGCACGAGCCCCTGGTTGAGCCCGGCCGTCCAGTCGCGGCGCAGCTTCTCGGGGTCCTTGCCCTCCTGGGAACGACCGTGCAGGAAGACCAGGTGCCGGTCGCCGCCGAACGCGCCCTCCCGGGCGCGCAGGCCCGCGTGCGCGGCGGCCCGCTCGGGAGCCGGTGGTGGCGCGGCGACGGCAACAGTCGCCGAGGCTGGAGCGGGTGCCGGGACGGGAGCGGTGGCGGTCCCCGCCTGGGGCTGGCCCGCCTCGGGGCCGAGGTCGTCCAGCGGTGACGGCTGTGGGGAGGTGCGGGGAAGTGCCGCGAGGTGCTTGAGGATCGAGCTGATGCGCACGCCTTCGTTGGCCACCCAGTCGATGGCGTCGTCGCCGTCCCCGGGGCGCCAGACCTGACCGTCCTGGCGCAGGACGCGGCCCTGGTCGTCCATCCTGGGTACCCCGCTGTGGTGGAGGGCGACGACCTCCCACTGGTCGTTGAAGACCGGGGAGCCGGAGTTTCCGGGCTCGGTGTCCGTCCGGTAGTGGAGGAAGTCGTCGAGGCGCGTCTGCAGCATGTTGTCGCGCACGGCGATCTCCTTGAGGCGGCCCATCGGGTGGCCGATGACGTTGACGGGCTCGCCGATCACCAGCTTCCCCGTCTGGATGCTGAGCCGGTTCCAGCCGAACGTCTCGCCGGGGGGCCGCCCGTCCGGGCCGGGGGCGACGAACACCAGCGCGAAGTCGAGGCGTTCGTCCGCGGCGAAGAAGGTGTCGGGGGCGAGCTCAAGGCGGGTCGGCGCCTGCGGTGTGTTGTCGACGGTGACCTGGGCGTCGAACTCCACGAAGCACTGCCGGCAGGCGTCCGCGTCGGTGAGGACGTGATGGTTGGTCATCAGCAGGCTCGGCGAGACGAGGAAGCCGGTGCCGAGCGGCAGTTCACGGCCGTTCTCCCGGATCGAGATGCGGGCGACGGTCCGCGCGGCCCGGCTGCCGCGTGGCAGGAAACTCCAGGCCTGGAGCTCCTTGGAGACCCCGAGGATGCGTTCGTACGCCGCTGTCGGGGCCAGGGGCTCCGCGCGGACGGCCTCCACCACCATGGCGGGCGGCACCGCGTGCCGTTCGAGCAGACGGGTCGCGCGGGCCGCGAGTGCCTCGTCGGAGTCCGGGAAGGCCACCCCGGCGTCCTGCTGCCGCTCGACCGCGCGCCGTTCGTCGCCGGCCGCTCCGTAGCGTGCGGCGGCCGCGGCTACTTGCCGCCGGCGTTCATCGCGGGTTCTGTCCGTTGCAGCCATGTCAGTTGACCGTCCTTCCGGCGGCTGTTGTCGTCGTTCCATGCCATACCGGCTGGGGAGTTGACCTCGGGTGGCAGTACTCGGACAGGACAAGAAACGATCGCTGTGCAGCCGGCGCGAGGACATGAACACGAAGATGCGGAACGCTGTGTCGCTGAAGGCGCATCCGGCCGGTCCCGCTTGCGGCACCGACGGGCAAATACCCTCAAAACACTGCAAATACCATGCTAGGAGAGTTGCCGCTCACCCGCACCTCAGGGACCGGACCGGTGTCGTGTCACCGGTGTCTTCTGCGCCCGGCCGCACCCTGACGGCCCTGACGGGCGCGGAGACGGGGCTTCGGCTGGTGCCGCTTGCGCCGCTTGCCCGGCGGGTTCACGGCCGTCTGCGCGCGCGCCTGGGCGGGCGGGCCGGCTTGCCGCAGGTTCTCGATCGTGTCCTCGATCGCGTGCAACTCCGCCTCGGCACGCCCCGGTTCCTCCGCGTCGAGCCGGGCGAACGCGTTGCGCGCCTGCTCGTGCGCGCGCAGCACCTTGGCGCGGGGGCGGCCCCGGCCCCCGTACGACTGGGCCAGCACCGCCTGAGCCCGGGCCCTGTTGAACCTGAGCCGCCAGGCACGTACGTCCAACTCGTCGTACAGCGTCAGGGCCCGGCGGGCGGCCGCCTCGGCCCGTCCGCAGGTCTGCCGGAGCGCGGGCGCGGCACGCTGCGGCCGGCCCGTCGCGTCCAGCGCGAGCAGAACCTCCGCCTCCAGACAGCTCGTCCAGGCCTCGTGGACGCGGTTGGCCCACCGGTCCTCCTTGCGCATCCCCTCGTACTGTTCCAGCGCCTGCTCGACGTGTTCCAGCGCCTTCAGCAGGTCAGGCCGGCTCTCCGTCGGACGGGGCGCGCGCCCTGCCCAGGTGCGCCTCCGCCAGTCGGCCCAGCGCGAGGGCGTGCTGGGGCCGGACGGCCTCGCGGTACTCCCGCTCCAGGGCGTCGTAATGACGGTTCAGGGCTTCGGTGTGCCGCTCGACGCTCTCGTCCCACTCCTGCCGGGCGGCATGCTGCACGCCCAGGACGGACAGGGCCTCGGCGATGTCCCGTTTCCACAGACCCGGACACCTCTCGCGCAGCTCCTCGTAGATCTCGACGCTCCGCGAGGCCCTGGACACCGCGTCGTCGACGCGTCCGCTCGCGCCGAGCTGCCACGCCAGACCGCGCAGCGCGAACGCCCGCATGCCCTGGATCTCGTCCGGCCCGTGTTCGTCGCCGTGTTGGGCCTGCGGCAGCCGTTCGATCAGCTCGCACGCCTCGGTCGCCGCTTGCAGTGCCTCGCGCTGGCGGCCGATGCGGTGGGCGGCTGTGGCCAGCGTGCACAGGGACTTGACCAGACCGAAGGCGTTCTGGCGGCTGGGGTTGCGCTGGAACAGCGGTTCCAGACGCCGTATGGAGTCCCGGGCACACAGGTCCGCGTCCTCGAACCGCCCCACGTCGACGAGCCGGTCGGCCAGGTCCTTGAGGGCCTCTGCCAGGGCGAACTCGTGCTCCTCGGACGGACTGAGCTGGTGCAGCGCATGGTACATGTCCACCGCCTGCCCGGCGATCTCGTGCGCCTGGATGCGCAGCCCCGAACTGGCCAGGTACAGCGACCAGCGCTGAAGGGCCCGGGCCAGCTCCTTGCGGTTGTCCTGGGCGGGCGCTCCGCCGCCCCGCCGGTAGTGCTGCACCGCGTGTTCCGCGACGGCCGTGGCCAGCTCCAACAGGACGTCCGGGCAGGCGAGGTCGAGTTCCCCGAGAACCTGGGCGGCGACCTCCTGCGCCGACTCCTTGCGCAGCGTGGAGTTCAGCGCGCAGGCCAGCGAGGTGCCGATGGCGCTCGCGAACTGGTCCTGATCGGTGGCCGCGACCTGCTTGACCAGCTTGACGAGAGGGCGGGCGTGGCTGCGCAGGGCGGCGTCCAGCGCCTCGCGGGCCCGCTGCTGGGCCGACGGCTCACCCGTCCCGTCGGTCCGGCAGCCGTCGGAGCCGGCGGTGAGCTGAAGGACGTGCAGCACATTGAGTATCTGGCGCGCCTGGTCCGTCGCGGCCTGGGGGATCCCCGGACCGTCGCCGCCGACGTCGAGCAGTCGCGGGGCGATGTCGGGGAACGCGGCGATGACCTTCGCACCGAGCCGCTCGGCGAGCCTCAGCGGCTGGAGCGACCGCAGGTAGCCCTCTCCGGCGAGCTCCGCGTGCTGCCAGCGGGCGAAGGCACGCGTGAGCCACTCCGGTTCGTCGGCGAGGTCGGGAACCAGCCGCAGCCGGCGTGCCGCCTCGGTCTCCCGCTCCCCGTCCGTCTCGCCGTCGGCCACCGCCAGACTCGACACGGCGACGATCCGTTCGAGCAGGACCGGGTCGTGCGGCAGCCGCTGACGCTCGGCGGACGCCTGCCACCTCTGGCGTTCCACGTCGAGGGCGTAGTCCAGCAGGGCGTTGGCGCGTGAGCGCGTGGGCGGTCCCGCGCTGGCCGAGTGCGTTTTGTGCAGCAGGGTGCGGGCGTCCACCAGCGCCTGGATGAGGATGAGCAGATAGCTGCCGAAGTCGGGCTCCTGGAGACCGGGGACGTCCGGTACGGCGGGCTCGGCGGCGTCCGTCGAGCTCTCGCCCCGCGGCACCGCACCGGCCTGTGGAGCGGCGCCGGTCTTGCTGTCGCTCTCCTCGTACCAGCCCCGGAAGGCGGCGTAGGCCGACCGGTAGACGTCCTCGCGGTCGGCTTCGGGCAGCGGGGGAAGCGGGGCGGGATCCTCCGCGTCGACCAGTGCCTCGTAGCGCCTCCTGACCGCTTCCCACCACGGACCGCCCCGGTGGGCGACCGCCAGGACGCGCAGCGGATGGTGGCCGCCGCGCTCGGTGGCCTCTGCGAGGAGGACGTGCAACTGCCCGGCGTGGGCGTCGGCGTCGTCGATGACGAGCAGTCGGCTCTCGGGCAGGGCGCAGGCACCGGAGAAGTCCACGTGCAGCGGGTCGACGACACCGGCGACCCACCCCCTCGCGGCCATCGTGCGGCACAGTTCACGGGCGAGACGGGTCTTGCCGACGGTGCTGCCGCCCGTGAGCAGCCGTATGCGTTGTCCGCCGCCCCGGTCGTCCTCGTGCTCACACCAGTCGACCAGCGCCCGGAGCTGCTGCGCGCGCCCACGGAAGGGCACGACACCGTGGCGGGATTCGAGCAGGTCCGCCTCGGACCACTGCTCGCGTGGCGGCAGGGGGCTGTACGCGGGCTGCAGGATCTCGCCACCCGCCCAGACGGGGTCCAGCGTTACGCGTTCCTCGGGGTCGGTGCTGCCGCGGGCGGCAAGCAGGCAGGCGTTCGCCTCGGCCGGCCCGTCGTCGCCGAAGACCGCGGTGACGGGCAGCGCGATCAGCCGTCCCTCGATCGTGGCGCGGTCCTCCGTGATCACGCCGATGAGGTGATCCCCGCTGAACAGGGCCGCACCCGACATGCCGCTCCAGAGCGACGCGCCCCGGGCGAGCGGCGAGGTTCCTGTCCTGATCTGCAGGTTCAGACGACGCACCGCGCGCCTCCACCCGGTGAGCGGAAGAACGCGCCCGCGTACGTCCTCCGGGTTCAACAACTGTCGCGTCCCGGACTGCTGCACCCCTGACTTCGGAAAGCCCAGCGCCTGGGCGGCGACGGCGCCCTCGCCGATGAGCCGGCCCAGGCGCACCTCACCGGACGGGACGTCCCGTGCCGTCCGGAACGGATCCCCGGCGGTGGATTCCAGGAGCGCGAAGTCGCGCTCCTCGTCTCCCCGGACCGCCACCCGGAAGGTGTGCCGCTCCTGCGAGAGGTCGTAACTGCCCTCGATGCGCGCGTAGGCGCGGGCGGTGACCGCGGAGCCCTTCGGCCCGACGCAGTGACCCGCGGTGAGGATGAGCTCCGGGCTCAGTAGATACCCCGAGCCTCGTGTGCCGTCCGCGGAGAGCGAGACCAGCCGCTCGGCGTCGAGCCCGGTCATTGGGCGACGTCTCCGTCGTCGGAGATGAGCGTGGTGGGCGGCAGCGTGAGGTTCAGCTTGATCCGGTGGGTGGTGGCGTTGCCGCGCGCGTAGTCGCCACCGGCCTGGACGACCCAGAACTGGATGCCGGCCCGGCCCCCGGCGTTCCGGGTGATCTGGACCGTCGCCTCCACCTCGACGTCGGCGATACCGAAGCGCAGCGCTTCCCCCGCGGCTCGCCGCTGGGCCTCCTCCAGTTCCCGTCGCAGGCCGCCGAGCATGTCCGCAAGACCCAACTCGTCGGTGTCCAGAGCCTGTTGTCCTTGTGCCATTGCCCTACTCCTTCGCAGGGGAGGTTCCGATCAGGAGGAGCGGAAGGGCCCGCGACGGAAGGCGGCGACACGGTCAATTGTCCGATCGCAGTCAGGGGCGGGCAACTCGATCACCCGGGGTCGGCAGGGCTCGTCGACGCGCACGGCCTCACCCTGTCGGCCTAGTGTGGGAAGAGGGGTGACTCTTCGTCCGGACCGACACGGAGGAGCACCGTGATGAGCAAGGTCGCCACCAACACCTTCCAGACGTATCGAGCGGTCGCGAGTTTCGAGCGGGCCAGAGAGCTGGCCCGCACGACGTCACCGTTCACCATCGAGATCCGCTTCCTCGGCGGACTGACGACCACTCAGCAGGACGCCTTCGCCGCCGCGGCCGACCGCTGGGCGAAGGTCGTCATCGGGGATCTGGACACCGCGCTCGTCAACGGCGACGTCATCGACGACCTGCTCATCGAGGCCGAAGGAGTCACCATCGACGGCCCCGGGCGGGTACTGGGGATGGCCGGTCCCACCGACTTCCGCGACGAATCAGCGCAGTTCGGTGCGTTCCTGCCGGCGAAGGGCGTGATGCGGTTCGACTCCGCCGATCTCGCGCAGATGGAAGCGGACGGCACGCTCGTCGACGTGATCACGCACGAGATGGGTCACGTCCTGGGTCTCGGCACCCTGTGGACGGCGTTCGACCTCCTCAAGGGCGCCGGCACCCAGAACCCCACCTTCGTCGGCCCCGGCGCGATGGCCGAGTTCGCCGCGCTCCTCGGCGAGGAGGACCCGGCCCCGGTACCGGTCGCCAACTTCGGCGGGCCCGGCACCCAGGACAGCCACTGGCGTGAGGCGGTCTTCGTCACCGAACTCATGTCGCCGTTCATCTCCGGAGCCGGGAACCCGCTGAGCCGGATGACCGCGGCGAGCCTCGGCGATCTCGGCTACCAGGTCGACCTCGAGGGCGCCGAACCCTACGCACTGCCCAACCTGCTCCAGATCGCGAGGGAGGGCGCCCTCGTGCCGCACACGGCGCCGCTCGGTGACGGCATGATGCTCCCGGTGGTGCCGACGCGGCTGCCCGCCGCGACACCGTAGGCGGTCCCGCCGGAAGAGGTCCGCCGCGTACGGACCTCTTCCGGCACCGGGTCGTCGCAGGACCGCCGCCAGGTGCCCACGGTGTTCCGGCCGCGGGCGGCACAGCGCGGGACATGTGACTGACGCCGGATTCCCTGTCGCGCGACGATCCCTTGCTGCCTGTCCCGGCACCTGGCTGTCCCGGCACCTGGCTCGGAGCCGGCGGTGATCCGTCGTACGTTCGGTCCTCCGTCGACGGCCGATCGGCCGGGGAGACACCTCAGCCGAAGAAGACCGCGAACTCGTCGTACAGCGAAGGATCCAACACCTTGGTCCTGCCGCGCGTCTCGTCGAGGGGAATGCGGACGATGTTCGTGCCGCGCAGGGCGACCATCGTGCCGAAGTCGCCGTCCTTGACCGCGTCGACGGCGTGCAACCCGAAGCGTGTGGCCAGCCAGCGGTCGAATGCGCTGGGCGTACCGCCGCGCTGGACGTGTCCGAGGACCGTCGTGCGGGCCTCCGTTCCGGTGCGCCCCTCGATCTCCTGGGCCAGCCACTCACCGATCCCGGACAGGCGTACGTGGCCGTACTCGTCCAGAGACCGGTCCTTGAGGATCATCTGGCCTTCCTTGGGGACAGCCCCCTCGGCGGCGACGACGATCGGCGCGTAGTTGATCCCGAAGCGGCTCTTCACCCATGCGCAGACCTGGTCGATGTCGAACGGCCGCTCCGGCACGAGGATCACGTTGGCGCCTCCCGCGACCCCCGCGTGCAGGGCGATCCACCCGGAGTGCCGACCCATCACCTCCACCACCAGCGTGCGCATGTGCGACTCGGCGGTGGTGTGCAACCGATCGATGGCCTCGGTGGCGATACCGACGGCCGTGTCGAAGCCGAAGGTGTAGTCGGTGCCGGCCACGTCGTTGTCGATGGTCTTGGGCACGCCGACCAGGTTGATCCCCTGGCGACTGAGCTCCGTGGCCGCGCCCAGGGTGTCCTCGCCGCCGATCACGATGAGCGCGTCGACCTGGTGCGCGGCCAGGGTGTCCCGGATGCGCCGCACTCCGTCGTCGTGCTTGAGGGGGTTGGTGCGGGAGGAACCGAGAATGGTTCCGCCGCGGGGCAGGATTCCGCGCACCTCGGCGATGCCCAGCGGCAGCACACTGTTGTGGAGGGCGCCGAGCCAGCCGTCGCGCAGTCCGACGAACGAGAAACCGTAGTCCTGGGTTCCCTTGCGGACGACGCTGCGGATGACGGCGTTGAGACCGGGGCAGTCACCGCCACCGGTCAGTACTGCGATCTTCATGGCTTCCTCCCTTTCTCCCCGGGCGGAGGCCGGCCTTCGCCCACGCTGCGGTGCGCCGCGGGACGGCTCCGCGCTGTGTGTCCGGAGAGCCAGGTGTCTCTTTTCCATCATGAGCGCCCGGGTCTTCGGCGGCGACTTTCCCGAGGTCCTGGCAGTCACGTCTCGGCAGGGGCTGTCCCGGGGACGTCGAACCGGTACCCGATGTGTGCGGAGACCGAGACCACGCCGTCGACGTTGCAGCACAGCCGTTCGATGACGGGGATCAGGCTGCTCGCCTCGACGGCTCCTCGGAGGGTCACCACGCCCTCGTGCACCTCGGCCGTCACGTCCGAGGGGGCGAGGTTCAGTGTCCGCTGGAGCACGTCCTTGGTGATCTCGTCGCGGATGGCGTCGTCCCGGCGCAAGAAGGTCCGCAGGAGATCGCCGCGGCTGACGATGCCCTTGAGCCGGTCCGCCTCGTCCACCACGGGCAGCCGTTTGACCTTGTGGAGCGCCATGAGGCGGGCCGCCTCCGTGACGGTCCACTCAGGCCGTGCGCACAGGGCGGGAGCGGACATGAGTTCCACGGCGGTGGCGCCCTCTGCCCTGGCCCGTTCCCCTGTGTCCAGGTGCGGCTGCGGAGACCGGCTGAACGGGTCGCTCCGGGTGGAGCACTTGCGCAGCAGGTCCGCCTCGGACACGACCCCCAGGGGGTGGTCCAGTTCGTCCACCACGGGTACGGCGGTGATGCCGTTGTCGGCCAGCAGTTCGACGATCTCCTTGAAGGGCGTGTCGCGCCTGACCCGGACGACATCGTGGCTCATCAGGTCGGCAACAGTACGGTGGTGCTGCATGTCGTCCTCCCTTCGTGGCGTGACAGTCCACGCGGTCATATCTCAAGCGTGTCAAGGACGGGCCGTGCGCAGGAGTGCCGCTCAGTACCCGTTCAGGTCCGGTCGGACCGGAAACAGGGCCGTCCGGCCCCCTCGGCTCAGGGTGGTCGAGCCCTTGCGACCGAAGCCTGTTCCTTGCCGTGCGGAGTCAGCGGGCGGTCGGC
This sequence comes from Streptomyces sp. SAI-135, assembly GCF_029893805.1. NCBI lineage: Bacteria > Bacillati > Actinomycetota > Actinomycetes > Kitasatosporales > Streptomycetaceae > Streptomyces > Streptomyces sp. SAI-135. Next base: position 499,694 of record NZ_JARXYP010000002.1, on the reverse strand, counting down.
CCGTTGCGCGGGCACGCACAGCACCTTCTCGTCACGCGGTCGCTCGCGGCGCCGTCAGTCGTTCGAGCCTGCCGCCGTGAGTGAGGCGAGGGCCGCGTCGAGGCGGCGGGTGGCCTCTTCGGCGACCGGGCGCAGGGCGTCGAGTTCAGTGAGGGCGACCATCGTGCCCGGGTTCACGGCCTGTACGACCGTGCCCTCGCCTTCGCGGCGCACGACGACGTTGCAGGGCAGCAGGAGGCCGATGCTGCGGTCGGTCTCCAGCGCGCGGTGGGCGAGGGGCGGGTTGCAGGCGCCGAGGATGACGTAGTCCTCCATGTCGTGGTCGAGTTTGGCCTTCAAGGTGGCCGTGACGTCGATCTCGGTGAGGATGCCGAAGCCCTGCTCCGCCAGGGCCTCGCGGACGCGCTCCACGGTGGTGGCGAAGTCGGTGTCGAGGCGGACGGTGCGGTCGTAGCGCATGGGCGGGGCCTTTCTCGGTGGCTTGTGCCGGATGGGTGTCCGGCCGTGTGCGAGGTACTCGTAGCGCGTTCCCAGGGCCTTTCCCGATCCCGAGAATACCCCCCGGGGTACTGTGCTACCTTCGAATGTATACCCCCCAGGGTATTGATTCACCGGAAGGGAGTACGGAGTGTTCTTCGTCGACACAATCGAGGTGTCGGGGCTCGGCAACCGCAGCTACCTGACGGGCGGTGAGCGGACAGCGGTCGCCGTCGACCCGCCGCGCGACGTCGACCGGGTCATCGAGGTGGCCGCTCGGCGTGGAGTGCGGATCTCGCACGTGGTCGAGACACACGTCCACAACGACTACGTCACCGGCGGTCTGCAACTCGCCCGGGTAACAGGTGCCGCCTACCTGGTACCGGCCGGGGCGCGGGTCGCCTTCGACCGGGTGCCGGTGCACGACGACGACCGGACAGCCGTCGATCCCGCCGCCGGCCTGGTCCTGCGCGCTCTGGCCACCCCCGGGCACACCCCCCACCACACCGCCTACGTGCTGGAGGAGCACGGCACGGCGGTCGCGGCGTTCACCGGCGGCTCGCTGCTCATCGGCACCGTCGGCCGTCCCGACCTGGTCGAACCCCGGCTGACCGAGCAGTTGGCCCGCGCCCAGCACGCGTCCGCCCACCGGCTGGCGTCCGAGCTGCCCGACGAGACGGCCCTGCTGCCCACGCACGGCTTCGGCAGCTTCTGCTCCTCCTCCCAGGCCGAGGGCGGCGAGACGACCATCGGCAAGGAGAAGGTGTCCAACGAGGCGCTCACCCGGGACGTGGACACCTTCGTCGCCGACCTGCTGGCCGGCCTGGACGACGTGCCCGCTTACTACGCGCACATGGGGCCGGTCAACGCCGCCGGACCCGCGCCCGTCGACCTGACCCCGCCGTCCGTCGCGGACGCCGACGAGATCGCCGCACGGCTGGCGGCGGGGGAGTGGGTCGTCGACCTGCGCAACCGGGTCGCCTTCGCGGAGGGGCATGTGGCAGGCTCGTTCAACTTCGAGGCGGAGGGGCAGCTCGCCACGTATCTGGCCTGGCTGATCCCTTGGGGCAAGCCCGTCACGCTGCTCGCCGAGTCGCCCGACCAACTCGCCGGCGCGCAGCGCGAGCTGGCCCGAGTGGGCATCGACCGCCCGGCCGCCGCGGCGAGCGGCGGGCCGGCCGCCTGGACGCGCGCGGGGGAGAGGCCGGCCTCCTTCCCGCGGAGGACCTTCGCCGACCTGGCGGGACGGGCCGCGGACGTCGTCGTGCTGGACGTGCGCCGCGCCTCGGAACGCTCCGCCGGACATGTCGAGGGCTCCGTGCACATCCCGATCCACACCCTGCCCCGCCGCATCCACGAGGTTCCCGAGGGCGAGGTCTGGGTGCACTGCGCCGGCGGCATGCGCGCCGCGATCGCCGCCTCACTGCTGGACGCCGCCGGCCGGGACGTCGTCGCCGTGGACGACTCCTTCGAGGGCGCCGAGAAGGCGGGACTGGTCCTGCGGGTCCCCTGACGGTGCCGACGCCGGCGACGCATACCGAACTTCCGTGACGAACTGGAGCCAGAATCCGAGATGAGCATCTTCCGACGGGCCCGGGGTGGCCCCGGCCGCGTGAGTGTGCAGGAGGCGGCCCTGCGCACGGGGCACGACCGCGGCGAGGGCGGCGGGGACGCCGTTCTGCTGGACGTGCGCGAGCCCTACGAGTGGCAGGCGGGCCATGCGCCGGGCGCCGTCCATCTGCCCCTGTCGGCGTTGGCCGCCGGGGCCGGGCTGCCCGCGCACGCGCAGGCGCGACCCCTGTTGGTGATCTGCCGTTCCGGCAACCGTTCCCGGCAGGCCGCCGAACTGCTCGTCGCGCGCGGCGCGCAGGCCGTCGACGTGGTCGGCGGGATGCGGGACTGGGCCAGGGCGGGACTGCCGGTGGTCGACGCGCGGGGACAGGACGGCACCATCGCGTGAGCGCACTCCTGTTCGCCCTGGCCGCCGGAGCGGTCATAGGCCTGGCGCTGGGCGCGCTCGGGGGCGGCGGCAGCGTCCTGGCCGTTCCGGCGCTGATCTACCTGCTCGGTTTCAGGCCGGTCGGCGCGACCACCGCGAGCCTGGTCATCGTCACGCTCACCTCGGTGACCGCCATGGTCGCGCATGCCCGCGACGGCAACGTGCGCTGGCGCACGGGGCTGTTGTTCGCTGCGGCCGGAATCGGCCCGGCGATGGTGGGCGGCGCGCTCGCCGACCGAATCCCCGGGGCCGTGCTCACGGCGGCCTTCGGTGTGGTCGCGGGGGTGGCGGCCGTGCGCATGCTGCGCTCCCGGCCCGCCGCGAACGGCGCTGTGACGGTACGGCCGGGGCGGGCGGCGGCGACCGGCGCCGGCCTTGGAGCGGTCACCGGTGTCCTCGGTGTCGGCGGCGGCTTTCTCGCCGTCCCGGCGCTGGTGGGAGTGCTGGGCATGCGGATGCGCAACGCCGTGGGGACCAGCCTGCTGGTCATCACCGTCAACTCACTGGCCGCACTGTCGATGCGCGCCGGCACGCTCGAGGGGCTGGACTGGGCGGTCGTCGGACCGTTCGTCGGGGCCGCGGTCCTCGGCGCGTGGGACGGCAAGCGGCTGGCCACGAAGGTCTCCGGGCACACGCTCCAGCGGCTCTTCGCGATGGTGCTGCTGGCCGTGGCGGCCTTCATGTTCATGGACGCGCTGCTGTGAAGGCCGACGCGGCGACCGTCCTCATGCCAGCGACAGGAACAGTCTCTCCAGGCGGGCGCGCATCGCCTCGGGATCCTCGCCGTTCTTGCGCCCCGACTCCATGTCGGTCACGCACTGCTGAAGGCCGGTGGCGATGATCGCGAAGCCGGCCCGGTCCAGCGCGCGCGAGGCGGCGGCGAGCTGCGTGACGACGTCCTCGCAGTCACGCCCCTCCTCGATCATCCGGATCACTCCGGAGATCTGACCCTGTGCCCGGCGCAGCCGGTTCAGCACGGCCTTCAGGTCCGCGCCCTCGAGTTCCAGTTCCACGTCCACTCCCTCAAGAAATACCCCTAGGGGTACTGTACGTCCCGATTCGGGACGTCGACGACCATCAAGGATCACATCTGACATGACCGACACCCCCGCCCCTGTTGCGTACGGCACCGAGCAGGCCCGCACGCGGCTGCACGAGCTGACTGTCATCGACGTACGCACACCCGCCGAGTACGCCTCCGGCCATCTGCCCGGCGCGCTCAACATCCCCCTGGATCATCTCCGGCGGGCGCTGCCGGAGATACGGCACGCCGCAGAGCGCGGCGACGTCCTCGTCGTGTGCGCCTCGGGCGCCCGCTCGGAGAACGCCTGCAAACTGCTGGCCGAGCAGGGCGTCACCACGGCGACGCTGGCCGGCGGCACAGGCGCCTGGGCCGCCCAGGGGCACGACCTGCACACCCCGGCGGCCTGCGCCACCCGTTCCGGCTGGAGCATGGAGCGCCAGGTGCGCTTCACCGCCGGCAGCCTGGTTCTCCTCGGCATGGTTCTGGGCCTGTTGGTGCATCCGTTGCTCCTGCTGATCTCGGCCGGCGTCGCGGGCGGCCTGGTCTTCTCCGCCCTCACCAACACCTGCGGCATGGCGGTCGTGCTCGGCAAGCTGCCGCACAACCGCCCGCGCTCGGCCGACCTCGACGCAGCGCTCGCCGCGCTCCGCGGCCGTTGACCCCGATGTCCCGGGGCGTCCCTCGTCCGCGTGACGGGCGCCTCGGGCGTCAGCTCGCCTGTGCCGAGCCCGCGGCGGCCTCGCGGCGCACGTCGTCCATGTCGACGGCGCGGATCTTCCCGATGAGTTCCTCCAGCGCCTGCGGTGGCAGTGCGCCGGGCTGTGAGTACAGCACGGTCCGGTCGCGGACGGCCATCAGGGTGGGGATGGAGGAGATCTGGAAGGCGCCGGCGAGTTCGGGCTGTGCCTCGGTGTCGACCTTGCCGAAGACGATGTCCGGGTGACGCTCGGACGCCTTGTCGTAGACGGGGCCGAACATGCGGCACGGTCCGCACCAGGCGGCCCAGAAGTCGATCAGCAGGATGTCGGAGCCCGTGACGGTCTCCTCGAAGTTGTCCTTGGTCAGGTCGACGGTCGGCACGAGGTTCCTCCGCTCTCTATACCCATGGGGGTATTTTCGTCCTGCTCGGTCCAACCGGAGCCGGTGTGGGTTTGTTCCACGCAGGCGGGCGGCAGCGGGAACCAGCGCATGCGCTCGAAGCCGGCCGGCAGCCCGGAGGGCCCGTCACCGACCTCGTCGGGCCCGGCCGTCAGTACCCCGCGGGCACGGTCGAGCTGGCCGGACAGTGCCTCCTCGCCCAGCCGGCGGTGGCCGGGCGCCGGGGCGGTGATCCGGCCGTCCGCGCCGAAACGCACGTCGGTCAGCCGCAGCGGAGGTGCGGCGGGGCCGCCGTGGTGGCGCCACTGCCCGGTATGCGGATCGAAACGGTAGTCGGGCAGGAGCTGATGTCCGTGCAGGGCGATCAGCTCGACGGCGTCGATGAGGTAGTCGCGGACGGTGTCGCTGATGAAGTAGTTGAAGTTGACGCGGATCCACCCGGGCTTGATGCCGTCGCAGCCGCGGGCGACCTCGTCCCGCAGGGCGTGCGAGGTGGCGGTGTCGATGGCGAGCAGGCGGTGGCCGTAGGGGCCCGCGCAGGAGCAGCCGCCGCGGGCCTGGATGCCGAAGAGGTCGTTGAGCAGGGCGACGACGTAGTTGTGGTGCAGGTAGGCGTGCTCGCCGTGGCGGATGCGGAAGGAGACGATGGACAACCGGCGGGCGTGGTGGTTGCCGAGGATCTCGATGCCGGGAAGGCGGTCCCAGCGGGCGAGCGCGTGGCGCCAATGGCGCTCCTCGGCGGCCTGGATGGTGTCGGTGCCGACGGCCTGCTTGAGAGCGAAGACCAGTCCGGCCCGGACGGACTCGACGATCGCGGGCGTGCCGCCCTCCTCGCGGGCCACCGGGTCGTCGAGGTAGCGGTGACCGAGCGGGCCCACGAAGGCGACGGTCCCGCCGCCGGGCACGGTCGGCACCGGGTTGCGCACCAGCTCGCGCCGCACGACCAGAACGCCGGGCGTCTGCGGGCCCCCGACGAACTTGTGCGGAGACAGGAACAGCGCGTCCTTGTGGTCTCCGGCGCCCGGTGCGCTCTCCCGCATGCGCAGGGGGATGTACGGTGCCGCCGCCGCGTAGTCCCAGAAGGACAGGGCGCCGTGCGCGTGCAGCAGGCGTGCGATGCGGTCGGTGTCGGTGAGGATGCCGGTGACGTTGGAGGCGGCGGAGAAGCTGCCGATGCGCAGCGGGCGTGCCGCGTACCGCCGTAGACCGGCCTCTAGCTGGGCAAGGTCGACGTGGCCGTCGGTGTCCTCGTCGATCACCACGACGTCGGCGACGGACTCGCGCCAGGGCAGTTCGTTGGAGTGGTGCTCGTAGGGGCCCACGAACACCACCGGCCGTTCGTCCGGCGGTGGTGGGTCCGGGCGGCGCAGCTGAAGGATGCCGACCAGCTTGTTGACCGCGGCGGTCGAGCCGGAACCGCAGAAGATCACCAGGTCGTCCGCCGTGCCGCCGACCGCGTCGTGAATGATCCGCCGGGCGTCCTCGCGCAGCCGGGTCGTCTGCAAGCCGGTGCTGGAGCTCTCGGTGTGGGTGTTGCCGTAGCGCGGCAGCACCTGCTCGCGGACGAAGTCCTCGATGAAGTCGAGCGAGCGGCCGGAGGCGGTGTAGTCGGCGTAGACGATGCGCTTGGGGCCGTACGGCCCGTCCAGTACCTCGTCGTCGCCGATCAGTCCGCCGCGAATGCGGTCCAGCAGCGGCGACATGGTCGGCGCCGAGGTCGTGCTCATGGCTCCAGCTCGACGTCGGTCTCGGGCCGCTGAGGCAGCGTGTCGTGGGTCGCGAGCCGCAGCGCGGCCGCACGAGGCGGCCGGTGGCTCGTAGCGGGGGTCCCTGATGTGGTGCGGGTCATGGCCGGGTCCCTCTCCGGTGTCGGTTCTTCCGTACTCCAGTCGACCGCGGGGCGCCAGGCGGAGCGGGGGACCGACGGGGACCGTCCGGCCCTCGTGCCTGATGACGCCGAGATATACCCTGGCGGGTATTTTAGCAGGGTTTTCGTGCGCGTCGCATGGGACATGGGGCCCAATGGACCCGGCCGAACACATACCCGGGCGGGTACCGGGATGGGGACCAGCGGCCCATGCCAGGCTTCCATCTTCCGCACGACAGTGGGGACATGGGCAAACACATCGTGATTCTCGGTGGTGGAACCGCCGGCACCATGGCGGCCAACCGTCTGTGTCGCACCTACGACAGAAGCGAGTGCCGGATCACGGTCGTCGACCAGAACGACGACCACCTCTACCAGCCCGGCCTGCTGTTCGTGCCCTTCGGGCTGGCCCAGCCGCGCCACCTCGTCCGCTCCCGTCCGCGACAGCTCGCCCCCGCGGTCGACTACAAGATGGCGCGGATCGACCGGGTCGACCTGGACGCACGAACCGTCCGTCTTGCCGGAGGCGTACGGCTGTCGTACGACGTCCTGGTGGTCGCCACCGGGGCCACCCTCCTGCCGGAGGAGACCGACGGGCTCACCGGTCCCGGATGGCGTGAGAAGGTCTTCACCTTCTACGACCTGCCCGGCGCAGCCGGTCTGCGCCGGGCGCTGGAAGTGTTCGAGGGCGGCCGCCTGGTGATCGACGTCGCCGACCTGCCCCTCAAGTGCCCGGTGGCGCCTTTGGAGTTCGCCTTCCTCGCCGACTGGTACTTCCAGCAGCGAGGCATCCGAGACCGGGTCGAGCTGACGTACGTCACCCCGCTCGACGGCGCGTTCACCCAGCCGGTCGCGGCCGGGGCGCTGGGCGGTCTGCTCAAGGACAAGGGCATCGAGCTGGTCACGGAGTTCGCGCTCGGTGAGGTCGACGGCGAGGGCGGGCGGCTGGTGTCGTACGACGAACGGGAGGTGCCCTTCGACCTGGCGGTCGTGGTGCCCCTGCACGGTGGTGCCGCGTACGTGGAGCGCTCCGAGGGGCTGGGTGACGAACTCGGCTTCGTGCCCGTGGACCCGCACACCCTGCAACTCCCGGGCCGTCCCGAGGTGTTCGCGATCGGTGACGCTGCCGGCCTGCCGGCGTCCAAGGCCGGTTCGGTTGCCCACTTCGAGGGCGAGGTACTGGTGCACAACATCGGCCGTCACCTTGCCGGGCAGCCGCTGGACGCCTCCTTCGACGGGCACGCGAACTGCTTCGTGGAGACGGGCTTCCACAAGGCCCTGCTGATCGACTTCAACTACGACACCGAACCGTTGTCCGGCCACTTCCCGGGTCCGGTCGGGCTGCCGCTGCTGAAGGAGTCGCGCGCGGCCCATCTCGGCAAGCTCGCATTCGAATGGCTGTACTGGCACAGCCTGCTGCCCGGCCGGGAGCTGCCCGGCATCGGCTCGGCGATGCCCGAGCACGGCAAGCGCCGCATCTTTCACTGAGCGGAGGACTCCGTCATGCCTGTCGTCACTTACGACAACACCGACATCCCGGTCGACGACGAGGGCTTCTTCACCGAGCCGGCCCGCTGGACCGAGCCGATGGCCGAGCAGGTCGCGAAGGAGGCCGGCATCGACACGCTGACCGAGCGGCACTGGATCGTCATCCGCTTCATGCGTGCTCAGTATGCGGCCAAGGGCACCGGTCCGACCGTGCGTGTGCTCGGCAAGACCTCCGGAGTGAGCGTCAAGGAGCTCTACCAGCTCTTCCCCAAAGGACCGGCGAAGACCGCCGCCAAGATCGCCGGTATCCCCAAGCCCCGCGGCTGCATCTGAGAGGGAGCGCACGCTCATGACCGGTACCGCCACGATCGAGAAGGTCTCGATCATCGTCTCCAAGGGCTCACTGGAGGGCATCTACCCGGCCCTGATCATGGCCAACGGCGCTCGCGCCGAGGGCATCGAGGCCGACCTGTTCTTCACCTTCTTCGGCCTGGACGCGATCACGAAGAAGCGCTGGGAACACATCAAGCTGGCCACCGTCGGCAACCCCGGACTGCACCTGCCGACTCTGCTCGGTGGCATGCCCGGCGTCCCTGACCTGGTGACCCGCTACATGGAACGCAAGATGGACAAGCTCGACATCCCACCGATCCCCGAGTTCATCGAGATGATCGCCGACACCGGGGCGGGCATCTACGCCTGCAAGGCCTCCGTCGACCTCTTCGAACTCGACAAGGACGACCTCGTCGACCAGGTCCAGGGAATCATCACGGTCGGCGAGTTCTACGAACACGCGGCCGGCGGCCAGATCGTCTACACCTGAGACAGCCGACGGGCTGTCTTGCCGTCGTCCGGAACCCCAGGGCGAGTGCAGAGCGTCGCGCACTCGGAGGTGACTCAGGCGAAGGGGGCCCCTTCGGGTGCCGGGCCCACCGGCTCGGTGCCGTGCTCGGCCAGGGTGGCCTGCAGGAGGAGCAGGCGTGCCAGATCACGTGCCTCGTCGGCGGTGAGTGCCGCCCACGCACCCGGCTCGCCGCCCTGGTCGCGGCCCACGTCCAAGGTGACCCGGCTGATGGGGTGTTCCGCGGGCGCGAGCTCCAGGCGCCGCACGGCGATCCTGCGCCCGCAGGCGGTGACGACGCAACGGCCCTCGTTCGCCGGGCCGGGGTCAGGTCCTGCCGTGGTCATCGTCCTCACGCTCCTTCGGGGGTGGCGGTGCCCGACGGGTGGTGTCCGGGGCAGTGGTGCCGTCCGCGTCTCGAATACCCGCTCGGGTATACACGACAGCGCTGGACAAGCCCGCGTTGTTCCCTTCCGCGGGTGGACGCGTTCGGCACGGGTGGGCCAGGGTGGCGACGGCGACCGGGACGTGTCGCGCAGTGCGTCGGGGGCGTCGTAGGAGAAGGGGGCGCGGGGGGAGATCGCCGGGCGGACGTGCGCACGCCCTGACGCCTTCGAGCGGCCGGGGGTGGCGGTCGGTTTCCGTGACCGCCACCCGGTCGGTGAGAGATCAGACTTCGGCGGCTGCGGACAGGCTGAGCCAGGCGCCGTAACCGCCGAGCAGGTCGGAGACGTCGGTGCGGCCCTGGTGACGGAGCAGGCTGGCGGCGATGGAGGAGCGGTGGCCGCCCGCGCAGTGCACGACCAGGGGCCGGTCGGCCGGGATCTCGTCGGCGCGGCGGGCGAGTTCGGCCAGCGGGATGTGCAGGGAGCCCTCGATGAAGCCCTCTTCGCGTTCGGCGCTGTTGCGCACGTCGAGCACCAGCGGAGCTTCGTCGCCGTCGAGCAGACGGTGCAGCTCGTCGGCGGTCAGCCGGCCGGCCTGCTCCATCTCGTCGGCGAGGGCCGGGAAGGCGCCCTCGGATTCGCGCAGGTAGCCGCCGACCTTGTCGAAGCCGATCCGGGCGAGCCGGGTGACGATCTCCTCCTCCCGGTCCTGGGGTGCGACGACGAGGACCTCCTGTTCGGGGTCGACGACCATGCCCGCCTGCTCGGCGAAGCGGCCGTCCGCGGGCACGTTGAGCGAGCCGCGCAGGTACCCGGGCGCGAAGTCCTGCGGTGCGCGGGCGTCGACCACGACGGCTCCGGCCGCGCGCCGCTCCATGAACTCCTCCACCGACAGGGGCCGGGGCGCGGTGGCCACGTCGAACAGGCCGTGTTCCTTGCGGTTGAGGATGGCGTCGTAGACGAAGTAGGCGGGAGCGGAGGGCTGGCCCTCCGTCACCAGCTGGACGAACTTCTCCTCGCTCATGGGCCGGCATGCGTAGTTGGTGGCGCGCTGTTCGCCGATGGTGGACTGGCGCTGGGTGGAGAGGTTCTTGCCGCAGGCGGAGCCGGCACCGTGGGCGGGGAAGACCCGGACCGCGTCCGGGAGGTCCATCAGCTTGTGCTGGACGGTGTCGTAGAGCATGCGGCCGAGTTCGTCGGCGGTGACGCCGATCGACGCGAGCAGGTCGGGCCGGCCGACGTCGCCGATGAACAGTGCGTCGCCGGTGAGGACGCCGTAGGGGACGGCGTCGCCTGTGTGCTCGTAGACCAGGACGCTGATGGACTCCGGTGTGTGCCCGGGGGTTTCGAGGATCTGCAGCTGCACGTCGCCGAGGCTGATGCGCTCGTCGTCGGCCAGTTTGCGGATGGGGTAATCGGCTTCGGCACGCTGTCCGTAGCCGATCCAGGCGCCGGTCCGGGCGGCCAGCTCAAGGTGACCGGCGAGGAAGTCGGCGTGGAAGTGGGTGTTGATGACGGCCTCGATGGTGAAGCCGTGTGCGGCGGCGTCGGTGAGGTACTCGGAGACGTCGCGGCGCGGGTCGACGACGACGGCCTTGCCGGTGGTCTCGTCGGCGATCATGTACGACGCCTGGGAAAGGCAGTCGAGGTAGTACTGGGCGAAGAACATGGTCAGGTGACCTCCGTGTCGGTCGGGTGCGGGACCCGCCCGCGGGTGTGTACGACGGTCCGGTTCGCCCTATGCGCTGGGCGGGGACGGTGGCCGGCCCGGTCGGGGGATGCCCGGGCCGGCCGGTCAGAGACGGCCGGTGAGCATGCCGTGCCAGTAGATCGGCGGCAGTCCGTACCGCTTGAACAGCCACATCGTGCGCCGTTCCTTGAACGGGTCGAGCAGCGGGAAGGTGGGCGTGGGGGTCAGGTCGTAGTCGAACTCGGCGAGCAGCATGCGGTCGCGGGCGGTCACCAGTGGGCAGGACGTGTAGCCGTCGTACCGGTGCGAGGGAGAGCGCCCGTTCATGACGTCGAGCAGGTTGCCCGCCACCACCGGCGCCTGCTTGCGCACCGCGGCACCCGTCTTGGACGTGGGCAGGTTCGCCACGTCCCCGAGGGCGAAGACATTGTCGTAGGAAGGGTGTTGGAGGGTGTGCTTGTCGGCGGCGACGAAGCCCTGAGGGCTCGCCGGATCGGCGAGCGGACCCGTCTTGACCCAGTCGGGTGCGCTCTGCGGCGGCACCGCGTGCAAGAGGTCGTAGCCGACGGTCTCCTTCGTGCCGTGCGCGTGGTCTGCGACGGTGATCTCGCGGGCGTCGCCGTCGACGGCGGTCATCTCCGAGTTCAGCCGCACCTCGATGCCGTACCGGGAGGCCACCTGCTGCAGGACCTGTGACCAGGCGGGCACCTTGAACATCGCCGGGTCGGGAAGGACGAGGATGATCCGGATGTCGTCGAGGACCTTGCGCCTGCGCCAGTGGTCGGCGGCGAGGTAGGCGATCTTCTGCGGGGCTCCGCCGCACTTCAGCGGGGTCGCCGGGTGGGTGAAGACGGCCGTGCCCGAGCGCATGCGCTTGATGAGGTCCCAGGTGCGCGGGGCGTACTCGGGCGCGTAGTTGCTGCTCACCCGGTCATGTCCGACGGCCTGGGCGAGGCCGGGGACGCCGTCCCAGTCGAGTTGCAGGCCGGGTGCCGTCACCAGGTGTTCGTAGGTGAGTTCGGTGTCGCCGGAGAGGCTCACTGTGCGGGCCTCGGGGTCGACGGCCAGGGCTCGGCGGCGGATCCAGCGCACGCCGTCCGGTATCACCGAGCTCTCGGGCCGACGGGTGGCCCGCAGGGGAGCCTGGCCGCCGCCGACGAGGGTCCACAGCGGCTGGTACCAGTGCGTGTCGGACGGTTCGATCAGGGTGATGTCGCTGACGCCGGCGCGGCGCAACCGGGCGGCGACGCTGATGCCGGCGCTGCCGCCGCCGATGACGGCGACACGGTGACGGCCGGAGAGCGGGGCGTCGGAGGGGGAGGGGGTGGCGGCCAAGGCGGAGCTCCTTTCCGGCCGGCTGTTGTGCGGGTGTCGCACGAGGTCAGGCGGCGTGCTCGTGGGAGCCGGCTGCGACGGGACGGCCGGCGCGGGCCCAGGCAGTCGTGCCGCCGGTCACCGAACAGGCGTCGATGCCCTGGGAGTTCATCCAGTCGGCGGCCGTCATGCTGCGGTTGCCGCTGGCGCAGATCACGAACACCGGCCGGTCGACAGGCAGTTCACCGCAGCGGGCGGGCACGGTGCGCAGTGCCATCAGGCGGGCGCCGGGTACGTGCCCGGCGGCGTACTCGTCCGCCTCCCGTACGTCGATGACGAGCGCGCCGTCGGCCCAGGCAGCGGCGAACGCTTCCTGTGTCACTTCACGAGCCACTTGGTTGCCTCCTCAATTACCCCGGGGGGTATCTCTTCGGCGAGAGTACGGCGGCCGTGAGGCGGGCGTCAAATACCCCCGGGGGTATTTGCCCGAGGGGCAATGCGCGGCTTCGCCCCCGGACCGGAGATGAGTAGTTGCTCGTCGGTCACGGCCCGTGGCAGGTGGAGCGTCATCCGCGTCCCACCGCCTGGCCCGGAGTCCGCGGTGACCGTGCCGCCGTGGGCGGTGACCAGCTCCTTGACGACGGCGAGGCCGATGCCGCTGCCGCTACCGGCACGAGCGTGGGCCCCGCGCCACAGCCGGTCGAAGACGTGCGGCAGCTCGTCGGCGGGGATGCCAGGGCCGGTGTCGGCCACCTCGACGAGAGCTTCGGTGGGCGTGGCGGACGTCGTGACGGTGACGGTGTCGCCGGGACGGCAGTGCCGGGCGGTGTTGCTCAGCAGGTTGCCGAGGGCCTGGTGCAACCGGTCCGCGTCCGCACGGATCCGGAGGGGTGCGGGACCGCAGACGGCATGCACGGTCAGCCCGGCGCCACGGAGTTCGGCCTCCCGCTCGGTCACGGCTGCGCGGGCCAGGGCGGTCAGATCGACCTCGGCCAGGCGAAGGGACAGCCGGGCGGATTCGGCGTCCGCAAGTTCTCCCAGGTCACCGACGATGCGGCCCAGTCGCAGGGCCTGGTCGTGCAGGGCAGCCAGACGCTCAGCCGACGGGTCGGCGTAGCCGTCGCGGAGTTCTTCCAGACCCGCTTGCAACGATGCCAGCGGAGTGCGCAGTTCGTGGGCCACGTCAGCGGCCAGGCGGTGGCGGGCCCGTTCGGCGTGCGTGACGTCATCGGCCATGGCGTCGAAGGCGCGGGCGAGGTCGCCCAGTTCACCGGGTGCGTCGATGCCGGCTCGTGCGCTGCGGTCCCCGCCGGCCAGTGCGCGGGCGCCGGCCGCGACCCGGACCACGGGAGCTGTCAGACGCCGGGTGACGAACCAGCTCACGGCCAGCGCCAGAGCCAGCGCGCCAAGGGCAGCCGCGGCCACCCAGCCCCAGGCGACCAACCGGCCCGCCGACCCGGAGCCTGCCGAGAAGGCCAGCTGAACGGAGCCCACCGTGCGGCCGTCGACCGCCACCGGCGCGCTCGCACCGGGGCCCGAGCCCATGCCCTGCCCATGGTGGCCCTGTCCCGAGCTAGACATCCCGTGCTCGCCCTCAGCCCCGGAATCGGAGCCCGAGCCGGAATCGGAGCCCGAGCCGGAATCGGAGCCCGAGCCGGAATCGGAGCCGCTGGAGACCGTCTTGTCGTCCGCGTCGCGCACCGTGAGCACCGCCCCGGCACCCAAGGCCAGTGACCGGGCCGCGGACAGGTCGGCCGAGGCCCAGTCACCCGCCGTCCGGTAGGCGTCGGCGGTCGCGGCGGCCACCCGGTCGGCGGCGCGCTGCCGCTCGGCCTGGTGCGCGCTGCTGAGCCCGCGGTCGGTGCCCACGAATGCCGCGACGGTCAGCAGGGCCACGGACGCCAGCGCGACCACGGCGAACGCGGTGAACAGGCGCCGCCCGAGCGGGCCGAGCCCACCGGACCGCACGCCGAAGTGCTGCGAACGCGGCTCAGGGGTCACGGGCCCACCCCAGCCGGTAGCCGACGCCCAGCACCGTCTCGACGAGTCCAGGGCCGGCCGCCGCGAGCTTGTGCCGCAGGTTCTTCACATGCGAGTCGACCGTCCGCTCGTATCCGGCGAACTCGTAGCCGCGCACCCGGTTGACGAGCTCGTAACGCGAGTACACCCGGCCCGGCACCGACGCCAGCGTGGTCAGCAGACCCCACTCGGTGGGCGTCAGATCCACCGGCACCCCGTCCAGGACCGCCTCGTGCCGGGCCTCATCGATGTGCAGCCGTCCGTTTCCGTACGTCGCGACCGGCGCCGCCCCCGCCGCCGTGCCCCCGGCCCGCTGCAGCACCGCGCTCACCCGCAGTACCACCTCGGTGGGGCTGAAGGGCTTGGTCACGTAGTCGTCGGCTCCGAGCCGCAGCCCGTGGATGCGGTCCTCCACGGCGGTGCGGGCGGTCAGCACCACCACCGGCACCCGCCCCCGCTCCTGGGCCTCGCGCAGCACCTCGTCGCCGTCCACGTCCGGCAGCCCGAGATCGAGCAGTGCCAGGTCGATCCCCCGCTCGCCGAGCAGCCGTACCGCCTCGGCGCCCGAGCCGGTCGTCAGCACGCCGTACCCCGCGCGCTCCAGGTAGCGGCGCAGCAGCTCGCGGATCTCCTTCTCGTCCTCGACGACGAGCACGGTGGCGGCCATGTCCCACGTCTACGCGACGCGCGCACGCCCCGAGAAGGGCCGAACAGCCCCAAGTCACCGGCCGTCGTCTCCATCTCGTCTCCACACGCACGGCACGGCGACTGCAGGGGCCGGGGCGACGGTGAGGATGCGGGAACGCAGGACGCTCCCGCAGACCCCAGGAGGTTCGCCATGAAGCGCAATATCAAGATCGCGACGGCGGTCATCGCGGGCGCCCTCGCCATCGGCGCAGTGCTGACCGTCGCCCCGGTGACCGCGGGCACCGGCGGTGCCGCACCGACGGCCGCGCAGACCATGTCCCAGAGCATGATGACGAGCGCCGAGCACCAGGCGCCCCACCACGGCGACCGCTGGGACGGCATCCGGCGGCACGAGGGCCCCTGCGACGCATCCGCCCTGGCCGATCAGGGCACCCTGACGGCCTCCCAGAAGGCCACGCTGTCGACCATGGCCGAGGAGGAGAAGCTCGCTCACGACCTCTACACGGCGTTCGCCGCACGCTACGACGTGCGCGTCTTCCAGCGGATCGCGGCGGCGGAGACCCGGCACCTCACCGTCGTGCGCACCCTGCTGGACCGCTACGACGTCAGCGACCCGACCGCAGGCAAGCCGGCCGGTGAGTTCACCGACCCTGGCGTCCAGGCCACCTACGACAGGCTCCTGACACAGGGCGAGGACAGTCTGACCGGAGCCCTGAACGCGGGCCGCGCGGTCGAGAGCGACGACATCGCCGCACTGACCAGGGCACTGTCCGGACTCACCGCCCCGGACACACGCGAGGTCTACACCCACCTGCTCGCCGCGTCCGAGCGGCACCTGACCGCGTTCGAGCACTGGGCCGCCGACGAGCAGGGTCGATGACGCCCAGGCACGGCGGGTCAGGACGTAGGTGACGGCGCACGGCCGACGCCTGACCCGTTCTCGGCCTCGGCGAACGGCTTCATCGCCCCAGGCGGCGAGAGCGAACGCAAGCCGACGAGGACCATCGCCCGCCGGCGCCCGGGCACATGGTGCTTGTGGAGGTGGTGCAGGTCGGTGGGATTCCTGACGTAGGGGGTGGTGGATCCAAGGTCAGACCAGCGATCAGGGCGAGGTCTCCGGGGCGGACTTGTGGGCCGATCATGGCTGTGGGCGGTGAGGGTCCGAGCCGGACCGGGTTCCGATCGGGCGATCGAGCCAGATCCGGTCGCGCAGTTCGATGCCGTCGACGAGGGTGCCGGGTTCGTAGCCGGTGCGGGCGGTGAAGGCGTCCCGTTCGACGGTCCGTACACGGAATCCGTGCCGCTGATAGAAACGCAGGTTGCCGGTGTCTGCCGCGGCGGTGGCAACCAGCAGGCGTCGTCCCGACGCCCGCGAGACCAGGTCGATGGCACTGCGCACCAGAAGTCCGCCCACACCGGTGCGCTGTACGTCCTCCCGTACGGCCATGTTCTTGATCTCGAAGGTGTCGGCCCGGTGGGTGGCGACCCATTGCAGATGACCGACCACTTCCGTTCCCCGCAACGCGACCAGCACGCGCCCGTCCTCGATGTAGGAGTCGAGTTGCGCCGCTGAGTCCTCGGCCAGTTCGAACAGCGGCCTGATGTCCTTCCGCGGACCGTCGTACGGCACCACGCGCACCTCGTGCGGGATGGTGACCGGCGCATCAGGACGAGGCACAGGTTCTCTCGGCTGCATCCGTCTCACCAGCACGGCACGGGTGTACAGCAAGTGGAAGCCCTGGCGATGCACGTTCTGCTGGGAGGTGGAACCCGGTTGCGTGGTCACGACGGCGATGTCGCAGCCGGCAGCCGCGGCGTCGGAGAGCCGGGCCGAGAGCAGGGCCGACTGCACGCCGCGTCGGCGGTGGGCAGGGGCTGTTGCCGCGCCCGTGAGCTGGGCGACGCCGTCCGCGACACGGAGGCTGCCGCCGCCGGCGACGGTGCCGTCGTACAGCGCGATGTAGGGCACCACGCCTGCCGACGTGAAGTCCCGTTCAGCGTTCGTGAGGACCTCACGGGAGAATTCCTCGTGTGAGGGGACACCTTGCCCGTCGGGATGAGCGAAACCGTCGGCCACGACGTCCAGCCACGCCTCGAACTCCTCGTCGCGTGCCACCCGGACTTCGATACGTGGGTGCGTGGCGCGCTCGTGCGTGCCGTCGAGTGCGAGCCCGAGCACGTTCTCGAACGACTCCAGCCGATATCCGCGGGCCGTGAGAAGGGTGCCGACCGCCGGATCGGCCAACTCCGATATCTCGGCCTGCACCGGAGCACCACGATCGTCGAAGGTGCGCTCGATCTCGGCCAATGCGGCCGCCTCGGGCATTCCGGCGAACCCCAGTCCGGCGATCTTGTTGAACGGTGAGTCGTCCTCGGCAAACGCGGCCACTGCGCCGGCCACCCACCGCACGAACCCGACGTCGTCCCCCCGGCGCAGGCGAGCAGCCTCAGCGGCCGCGGCCATCAGATGGGCCTCGACGCGTTCGATGCGTCGCGCGAGAGGGACGTCGCAGAAGAGCGGTTCCCGGTTCATGTCCGTCCGCATGCCGTTTCGGTACTCACGAGTCGAGGCTAGCCGCCGTCCTGCGCGCAGGAGCGGTCGAGATTCTTACGGTCCCGGGACGGGTGGGCAGCGTCCCACGCATGGACGGCTGGTCCACGCGTGGGACCGCACCTCGTCGCGAACCCCTTGAGCGGGTGGGTCAGCGCTGCAAGGTCAACAGGCCGGGACGGTACGGCAGTTGGATGTAGGGGGTGCCGGACGGTGTGTTGGGGGACAGGCCCTGGTAGAGCAGTTGCAGGTTGCAGGGGTCGACGGTCATGGTCTGGTCGGGGTTGTTGCGGACCAGGTCACCGTGGCTGATGTCGTTGGTCCATGTGGCACCGCTGTTGGCCTTCCCGGCAAAGGGATTGCTCTCGGTGGCGGCCTGCGGGGTCCACGAACCGTTCAGGCCGGATGCCGTGAACGAGCGGAAGAAGCGCTGCTCACTCGCCCCCCGAGCCTCGACGATCATGAGGTACTGGTTCTGTCCCTGGACCTTGTACACCTGCGGCGCCTCGAACAGGTTCTTCACCGTGTCGCTCATGATCGTCGTGTACGACGAGCCGAAGCTGGCCGGGAAGTTCCCGATCGGCATGGTCGACCTGTAGATCTTGCCGTTGTCGCCGGCGAAGAACAGGTACATGTTCTGGTCGTCGGCGATCACGGTCGGGTCGATCGCGCTGCCGTCGGGGACGCTGCCGGTGAACAACGGTTGCGCCGCGGACCAGCCGTTGGGGTTGGTGGGGTCACTCGACGTGCGGTAGACGAAGGGCCATTGGGTGCCCCACCCGTTCGAGGTCAGCACCCAGATG
Source organism: Streptomyces sp. SAI-135 (assembly GCF_029893805.1). Lineage (NCBI taxonomy): Bacteria > Bacillati > Actinomycetota > Actinomycetes > Kitasatosporales > Streptomycetaceae > Streptomyces > Streptomyces sp. SAI-135. The sequence continues at coordinate 481,489 of NZ_JARXYP010000002.1, read as the reverse complement.
TTCTTGGGCGCGAAGTAGAGCAGCGTGGGAGCCACCGCGCCCTGGCTCATCCCGGTCTGGCCGGCCGATGCCATGTCCGACCAGTTCGTGAAGGGGCTGAACGCCATCGATTTCCATGACGATCCGTCCGAGGCGGTCGCGTAGACCAGGTGCTTGCCGTTGTACGTCACGGTGGTGAAGTCCTTCAACGAGGCCCACCCGTTGGCGGGTTGCGCCAGCGGGCCGGTCGAGCTCCATCGGTAGGTCGACGGAAGAGTGCAGGTGCCGCCGGGCGGTGCGGACAGGCCGGTCCACTTCTGGTTGTTGCCTCCGCTGCAGTTCCAGAGCTGCACCGCCGTGCCGTTGGCCGTGGCGCCGCCCGACACATCCAGGCACAGCCCGGACTCGACGGCGACGACCGTGCCGTCGGCATTGCCCCGCCACTGCTGGTTGGTGCCGCCGTTGCAGGACCAGATCACCGGCCGGGTGCCTGCCGTGGTGGCGTGGCCCGGAACATCGAGGCACTTGTTGCCGTACACCGTCAGCTGGTTGGTGTCCGTGAGCGTCCACTGCTGGTTGGTGCCGTTCGTGCAGTCCCAGATCTGCACGTTCGTGCCGTCGCTCTGGCCGGCGCCCGATACGTCGAGGCACCGGCCGGAACCGACGCCGCGCAGGGCGGCGGTGGTGGCGGCCTGTGCCGGTGCGGCGACGAGCAGCGCCGCCACGGCGAGGAGGGCCGCGAGCATCACGGACAGATGCTTGCGGCGGAAGGTGTGCCTGCGCATGGAGTCCTCATTCCTGAGTGAGCGGTTCCGTCGAAATCTCGAACAGTGGTCGAAACATCGAGCGCGCGGAAGGAAGAGAGTGAGAGATCTGCGAACCTGAGAAGAGGTGCCCTTGGGTGCGGGGTGCCACCGATCAGACTCCATCGATCCACTCCGCTGATACATGGGATGGATTAGCGGGTATCGGTGGGGCCGGTGTCTAGTCCTGCGACACAAATTCCTGTCCTGTGGCGGTTAATGTGCAGTCCGTCCCCGGATCACCGCGTCAGACATGGGGTGTTCTGAGGGAGGGGTCTGGGTAGTGTGAGGGGGCCGGGCATGCCAGCTCGCAGGGTGAGGGCTCGCGCCAAGGAGCAGTGCTTGGCGTACGTCGGTGGCGCGTGGCTGACGGACCGACAGCAGCTGTTGACGGAGACCCCCTTGACCCGGCCCAGGCGCTTTCCGCCTGCCCCGGCGGCCCTGATCGGTCCCTGAGCCGACCCGGAAAAGTCCCTGACGCGGGCGCCGAACCAGGAACAGCGCGCCTAACGTGACGACAGCGTCCCGGCCGGGTCCGCACGCCTGACACCACCGCGCTCGTCACGAGGAGGACTCATGCAGTTGGGGGACGGATCCGCGCTACGGCGGATCGCCATCCGGGCCACGGCCTTCACTGGGGGAGTCGCCATGGCCGCCGTCACCGGCCTCGCCGCCGCTCCCGCGGTCCACGCGTCGCCGTCCGCCCCAGAGACCCTGCGGTGGGCACCGTGTGACGCCCCGGAGAAGCCGGGAGCCGAGTGTGCCACCTTGTCCGTACCGGTCGACTGGGCCCGTCCGAAGGGACCGAGACTCGACCTGGCCGTGGGGCGGCGCAAGGCCACCGACCCCGACGCACGCGTCGGCTCGATGGTGTTCGGCCCTGGTGGGCCGGGCGACTCGGGTGTGCAGATGGTGGTGGGCAACGTCAGCCGCTTCAGCCCCGAGGTCCGTCGCCGGTTCGACATCGTCAGCTTCGACCCGCGCGGGGTGGGCGCCAGCAACCCGGTGACCTGCTCCACCGCCCTGCTCGCTGAGCGGCCGTCACCGGTGCTGAGGAGCCAGGCGGATTTCGACGCCACCATGGCGTACAACAAGCGGCTCCGCGCGGACTGCCGCGCCCGTACCGGTCCGGTCTTCGACCACCTTGACACTGCTCAGACGGTCCGGGACCTGGACGCCCTCCGGGCCGCCCTCGGCGAGCGGAAACTGACCTTCCACGGCAGCTCGTACGGCACGCTGCTCGGCGCGCAGTACGCCGAGACCTACCCACGCCGCGTGCGCGCGATGGTGCTGGAGAGCGTCATCGACCACAGCGTCCCGACCGCCCGTGCCTTTCTTCACGCCGAGGCCGCCACAGCGGAGGACTCCTTCCAGGAGTTCGTGCAGTGGTGCGGCCGTGCCACGGACTGCGTGCTGCACGGCCGCGACGTCCGTGCCGTCTGGCAGGACCTGTTGGCTCGGGCCGGGCGCGGCGAGCTGGAGGACCCGGCGAGGCCCGGCACCTCGCTGTCGTCGTCGGACCTGGTCAACAAGATCGCGTTCCGGAGGTTCTACCAGGCAGACTACGCGGGCCTGGCAACGGCGATCGCGCGGATGGAAGCGAGCATGCCGCTGCCCGCGTCGCCCACTTCGACAGCGCCGCTTCCTGCGGCCACCCCGGTCTTCTGCGCCGACTGGCACCTGCCCGTGCGTGACTACCGGGACTACGCCTCGCTCGTCACCATGATGAACACGACCGCGCCCGACCTGCCTCACCTGCTGCCGCTGCACATGACAGCGGCGTGCCTGGGCGCACCGACCGCCAATCCCCAGCACCGCCTGGACGTACACGGTGCCCCACCGATCCTGGTCTCCAACGCGCTGCACGACCCCGCCACCGGGTACCCATGGGCGGTCTCGGTGACCCGGCAGCTCGGCCGCAGCGGCGTGCTCCTCACCTACGAGGGCCACGGCCATGGCAGCGTCACCAGCGGCCCGTGCATGCAGGACGCCGTGGACCGCTATCTCGCCGACCTCTCCGTCCCACCCCGCGGTACCCGCTGCCCCGCCGTGCCGCTCTGACATCGCTGGGCGTCAGCCAATGGCACGCCAGACCAACGCTTGGATGATCTGGCAGAAATGACCTTGGCCGACGCACGCGGCCTGTTCGGACGCGCTCGCGGACACGTCGGCTCAGCGTGTCCCACCTGCGTGGCCTCCCCTGAGAGGTATCGGTCAAGAAGGCCTGACCGCCGATACGGCGGTGACGGTGACGGTGTCGTCGCACTCGGCGAACTGCCCGTCGTCCAGGGCCACCTGGTGCGCTCCGGACCCGGGCAGTCGGACGACCATCGTGGGATACACCACGGGTGCCGAACCGGACGCGCAGTACCCGTCGCCTTCTCCCTGCACCTGCACGAAGGTCAGCTTCACCCAGGCCCTGCCCCCGGGGGCCACCTTCACTGAACCAGCGGCTCCGGTCGGCTTGACGGTGAGCGGCACGTTCATCTCGGGAGAGCCGTTCCCGGCGCCGGCCACCGCGGGATGCCCCTTGAGGACGCACGTTCGTGCCGACACGTTGGTGAACTCGACGACGGCAGCGCCCGTCCCCGTACCGGATGGCCGTACGGCGGCCTGACGGGCGGTCGCCTTCAGACTGCCCGCGGCGCAGGTCGCCGCCGAACCGGCCGGAGCGGGTGCGGACGGCAGAGGTGCGGAGGTGGTGGGCGCGGGCAGGGAGCCGGAGGGCGCCGGGGAGCCGGGCGTGAAGGAGGAGGGCGCTGAGCTGACGGTCCCGGACGAAGTGGTGCCGCCGTCCGCGGTGTCGGCGCCGCCAGCACCGGGCTGGCATGCTGCCACCGCCAGCGCCGTCGAAGCCACGACGACCGTCAGCACCGAACCGCGCACTTTGTTCACGTACCGCATGCTGTCCCCCGAGTCCCGTGGTCCGGAGCGTGGCTCCTTGCCGCTCCCGACGAACCAGACATCACCCAGGAGCCGACAGTTCACCCGCATCGCGACCTGTTACCCGCCGGTGACGAAATCCGGCCACAACGACCTGGAACGGCCGGGAGAGGCGGCGGGCAGCGGTTCCCGACCACTCGACCACGGCCGCGGGACGGCAAGGACCGTGACGGCACGGGAGCAGCCTTTTCGACGTGCGCACCATGCTCGTCGAGACCGACGTGATGGCGTACGGGTCGGGCTCGGCGGGCCACGACAAGGTGCCGTTCTCGACCTGTTCCCGTGCGCCGCCGGCGAGGTGCTGTCCGCCGACGAAGTGCGCCTGTGCGTTCACGTCCACGTACGCCGCGTCGGCGCCTGCCTCGTCGACGCTACAACGCACCCGTCGTGAAGATCCGCCCCTGCATCGCAGCCTGCTCGCGGCGAGTCGGTCAGCGATCGTCCAGCGGGGGCAGGAATCGGCCCTGCCGCGAGACTCTTCGCCATTGGCTGGGGGTGGTGCCGTAGGTCTGGCGGAAACGGCGGGAGAAGAAGGCCGGGTTGGTGAAGCCCCAACTGCGGGCGATGCTTTCGATCGTGCGGTGCGAGTGCCCGGGCGCTGCGAGGTCGGCACGCGCGCCTTCGAGCCGACGGCGGATGATCCACTTTTCGAGACTGACTCCGCCGTCGTCGCACAACCGGTACAGCGTCCGCACGGAGGTGTTGTGCGCCCAGGCGATCCGCTGAGGGGTGAGGTCGGGCTCCCGCAGATGGACGCGGGCATAGGCCAGAACACGTGTGAGGAGGGTTTCCCTGCCGACTGCCCGGCGGGTGGAGTCGTCGCCGGCTACCGAGACCACCCAGGCCCGGACGAGTTCCACGGTGGCGGAGGCGAGGGCATCGGCTTCGGGGCCCGCGCTGATCTGGTCGGCGATGTGGTGCACGCCGAGCACGTGGTGGATCAGCAGCTGTCCGATGGGGCTGTGCTGGAGCGACGGGATGGAGCTGCGGATCGTCGCTTCGGGCAGGCTGAGGCGTTCGGTGTCGAACATCAGGGCCAGCGTGCTGCCGAGGCCGGACCACCAGTACTCGTAGCCGGCAGGCATGTGGTGCATGGTCGCGCTGTTCGGGCCGATGCGCCGCTGATGGTCGGCCCAGGTGAAACCGCCGGTTCCCTGGCGGTGGATGTTGATCGCGACAGTGTCCATCGCGTCGCGCCGCGCCTGCCGGAGCGAGCGGGAGATGCGCACACCTGTGCCCTGGGTGTGGAAAAGCGTCAACGGGCCGAGAGGCCAGAGTTCGAGTCGTTTCCAGACCCCCTCCTCGGTCTCCTCCTCCTGGACGGAGGAAACGCCGCCTTCACCGGCGGCCACCGCCTCGAAGGCTGCGATCCGGTCGCCGAGTCGAAGATCGTTCGTGTCGAGGACGAGCACGACCCCTCCCGTTCCGGCCGCGCCAGGTCGCCGCCCAGGAAGCGAGTGTCCGCCGTGTGAAGCTGCGCGGGCAAAGATGCATGCATACAGCACGAGCAGGCGCGCACCTCTGCCGCGGCCCGCGATGCGGCAGGTGCGCGGGTCGCCTGCGGTAGGGGCCGTGGCACACAGGGGACAGCCCTGGACAGGCAGGGTAAAGGCGACCGGCCATCTCCGTGCCAGGCTCCCACGCAAGTCCTTCACAACTACGGGGTGCGGCAGGGAGGACGGCATTGCGGCGCCCCGGCCACCAGTCGGGAGAAGCCCATGCCCTTCGTCACCGCATCCGACGACGCCCAGATCTACTACAAGGACTGGGGGACAGGTCGCCCCGTCGTCCTCAGCCACGGCTGGCCGCTGAACTCCGACAGCTGGGAGGCCCAGCAGCTGTTCCTGGCCACCCATGGCTACCGGGCCATCGCACACGACCGGCGCGGCCACGGCCGCTCCACCCAGACGTGGAACGGCAACGAGATGAACACCTACGCCGACGACCTGGCGACCCTCATCGACACCCTGGACCTGCGTGACGCCACCCTGGTCGGATTCTCCACCGGCGGAGGCGAAGTCGCCCGCTACGTCGGCCGTCACGGCACCGCCCGGCTCGCCCAGGTCGTACTCGTCTCCGCGGTCCCCCCGTTCATGCTCAAGACCGACGACAACCCCGGCGGCGTCCCGATCGAGACCTTCGACGCGATCCGGGCCGGATCGCTGGCCGACCGCTCGCAGTTGTACCGCGACCTGTCCGACGGGCCGTTCTTCGGCAACAACCGGCCGGGTGCCGAGGTATCCCAGGGCATCCGGGACGCCTTCTGGCGCCAGGGCCTCCAGGCCGGGCACCGAGGGGCGTACGAGTGCATCGCCGCCTTCTCCGCGACCGACTTCCGCGCGGACCTGGACGCGATCGACGTGCCCACGCTGGTCATCCACGGCGACGACGACCAGGTCGTGCCCATCGAGGTCGGGGGCAAGGCGTCGGCCGCCCGCATCAAGAAGGCGACGCTCAAGGTGTACGCCGGCGCCCCACACGGGATCACCGACACCCACAAGGAGCAGCTCGGCGCCGACCTGCTGGAGTTCCTCAATTCCTGACGGAGTACCGCCCGCCTCCCCGGCCGCCCTCCGGGGAAACCCGAGCACAGGAGCCAACACATGATGTTCAGCGGTCCACGGCCTCGCCGTCGTACAGTCAGCTCGTGCCTGCTCGCCGCCGCGCTCGTGGCCGGCGTAAGTGGCGCGGTCGCCCCCGTCTCCGCCACCACGGCGCACACGAGCGGCCCCAGGCCGACCGTCGTCCTCGTCCACGGCGTGTTCGCCGACGCCTCCGGCTGGTACCAGACCATCGCCGCCTTGCAGAAGGCCGGCTATCCGGTCATCGCTGCGGCCAACCCGCTGCGCGACCTGGGCGGCGACTCGGCCTACGTCTCCAGCATCCTCGACAGCATCGACGGCCCGGTCATCCTGGTCGGCCACTCCTACGGCGGCGAGGTCATCACCAACGCCGCCCGCGACCACCACAACGTCAAAGCCCTCGTCTACGTCGCCGCCTTCGCCCCCGACCAGGGCGAGAGCGCGCTGCAACTCGCGGGGAGATTTCCCGGCAGCAAGCTGCCGGACGCACTGATCACCCGCGACTACCCGCTGCCGGACGGCAGCACCGGCAAGGACGGTTACGTCGACCCGGCGAAGTTCCGCGAGGTGTTCGCCGCCGACCTGCCGTCCTCCCAGACCCGGCTCATGGCGGCGGCGCAACGTCCCGGCAGCGTGGGAGGGCTGGCCGGCCCCAGCGGCGCCCCGGCATGGAAGGACCTGCCGTCCTGGTACGTCATCCCCACCGCGGACAACGTCATCCCGGCCGCCGCGCAGCGCTTCATGGCCGAGCGAGCCCACAGCCGCACCGTCGAGGTCAAGGGTGCGTCCCACGCCGTGATGATGTCCCGCCCCGACATCGTGGTCCGCCAGATCCAGGCCGCCCACCAGGCCACTCGCTGAGGAGCACACCGATGCAACCCGACACCATCGTTCTCGTCCACGGCTTCTGGGTGACACCGCGCGCCTGGGAAAGCTGGATCGCCCACTACCAGGACAAGGGCTTCCGGGTCATCGCCCCGCCCTACCCCGGCTTCGAGGTGGAAGTCGAGGCTCTCAACGCCAATCCGACCCCGATCGAGACCGTGACCGTCCCCGCCATCATCGCCAGCCTGGAGAAGGTCATCGCAGAGCTGGACCGACCGCCCGTCATCATGGGGCACTCCGCCGGCGGCGCGTTCACCCAGATCCTGCTCGACCACGGCTTCGGCGCCGCCGGAGTGGCGATCAACTCCGCGCCCACCGAAGGCGTGGCCGTCGTACCGCTGTCCCAGGTCCGCTCGACCTTCCCGGTACTGAGGAACCCGGCCAACCGCCACCGCGCCGTCGGCTTCGACTACGACCACTGGCGTTACGCCTTCACCAACACCTTCCCCGAGGACCAGGCCCACGCCACCTACGAGCGTTACCACATACCCGCCCCCGGCAGCATCGTATGGGGGAGCGCCCTGGCCAACATCCACCCCGGCCACACCGACACCTACGTCGACTACCACAACACGGGCCGGGTACCACTGCTGTTCTGTTCAGGTGAGAACGACCACCTCATGCCCCCCAAGGTGCAGCAGTCCAACGCCAAGCACTACAAGGCCGAGGGCACCATCACCGAGGTCACGGTGTTCCCCGGCCGCTCCCATCTGATGCCCGCCCAGGACGGCTGGGAGGAAGTCGCCGACCACGCCCTGGACTGGGCCCTCGCCCACGCCTGACCGCACCCGCGGCGCGCACCGCGCCCGGGCGGGCACCCTACGGCCTGGGCGCGGGAACGGAGTCTCCCCATGAGCGACCTGCGTATCACCCACATCGGCGGCCCGACCACCCTCATCGAGACGGGCGGCTGGCGGCTGCTGACCGATCCCACCTTCGACCCGCCCGGACAGCGCTACAGCTTCGGCTGGGGCACCTCCTCGCACAAGGCCACCGGGCCCGCCCTGGCCGCCGCCGACCTGCCGCCGATCGACGCCGTCCTGCTCAGCCATGACCAGCACGGCGACAACCTTGACCGCACCGGCCGTGACGTCCTGCGCACCGCCCGGACCGTCCTGACCACCCCGGCCGGAGCCCGCCGCCTCGGCCGCGCAGCTCACGGTCTCGCCCCATGGACCACGACCCGCCTGCACGCCCCGGATCGCACCACCGTCACCGTCACCGCCACCCCAGCCCGCCACGGGCCGCCCCTGTCACGGCTCCTGACCGGACAGGTCACTGGTTTCGCCCTCACCTGGGAGGGCCAGCAGCACGGCGCACTGTGGATCTCCGGGGACACCGTCCTGTACGGCGGTGTGCGCGAAGTGGCCCGGCACCTGACCGTGGGCACCGCGCTGCTGCATGTCGGGGGTGTGCGCTTCCCGATCACCGGACCGGTCCGCTACACCATGACCGCCGCCCAGGCCGTGCACCTGTGCCGCCTGCTGCGACCCCGCACCGCCATCCCCGTCCACTACGAGGGCTGGCACCACTTCCACGAGGGCCGCGATGCCATCGAGTACGAACTCGCCCACGCGCCCGCCGATATCCGCAGTCGCTTCCGCTGGCTGCCCACCGGAGCTGCCACGGACATCAGCGCCTGATCCGTGGGACACAACTCCCACACGACGCTCACTCACACGTGAGCCGGCAGGTGATGGTCGACGCCCCACCGAGCCTGCCGCTGCCCTCACCGCCCAAAGCGCGGAGGACCGTTGAACGTGCGCGTGACCGTCAGTTCCGGACGCCACCGGCGTATGGGCCCCGACCGCGGTTACACCCCGGTCGGGGCCCATGTTGCGTGCTGATTCCAGGCGTTGCCGGGCCCTGCGCTAGAAGGTCAGGTTCCAGGCGTCGATCTTGCCGGTGTCGGAGGCGGCGTTGTCGTTGACGCGCAGCTTCCAGGTGCCGTTCGCGACCTCCGAGGAGGCGTTCACGGTGTAGGTCTGCGCGATGTTGTCGGCGCTGCCGCCGGTGTGGTTGTGCAGCGTGTAGACGGTGCCGTCCGGCGCCACCAGGTCGACCTTCAGGTCACCGATGTAGGTGTGCTTGATGTCCACCCCCACCTTGAGGGTGGCCGGGGCGTTGCCGGTCACACCGGTGACGGCGATCGGGCTCTCCACGGTCGCGTTGTCGTTGACGGCGAAGTCCGCGAGGTTCTCGAAGTACTTGCCGGGCGGCGGGGTGGCCCCGACGGCCTTGAGGGCGTCGACCTGGCCTTCGCCGAAGAACGAGTTGTTGGCCGTCGTGCCCGTGCAGCGGCTGTCCGAGGGGCAGGCGATGTCGTTGGCCTGTTCGGCCAGCTTGGCGCGGAGCTGCGCCGGGGTGATGCCCGGGTTGGCGCTGGCGAGAAGTGCCGCCACCCCGACCACGTGCGGGGTGGCCATCGAGGTGCCGCTCTTGCTGCCGTAGCCGCCGCCGGGGACGGTGGAGTACACGTTGCTGCCCGGCGCCGCGATGTCGATGACGCCCTGGCCGAAGTTGGAGAACGAGGCCTTGGTGACGCCGGTGCCGTTGGCCGCGACCGTGACCACGCCCGGCAGCTCGGTCGGGATGTCGAGGCAGGCGTTGGTGATGGTGCGGGTGACCGGCGTCGAGTCGTTCGGGCTCGCGGAGTCGGTCGTCTTGTGGGCGAGGTCGTAGTTCTCGTTGCCCGCCGCGGCGACCTGGAGGGAACCCTTGCCCTCGGCGTACTCCTGGGCGCGCTTGACGCCCTCGATGATGGCGGCCTGGTCGATGTTGTCCGGGCAGTTGAACTGCCAAGGGTCCGTGTAATAGCTGTTGTTGGTGACCTTGAAGCCGTGGTCGCCGGCCCAGACGAAGCCGCAGATCGTGTTCTCGGCGAAGAAGAAGGAGTTGCCCGGCTCGGCGACCCGGACCGCGGCGATCTTCACGCCGGGGGCCACGCCGACGACGCCCTTGCCGTTCTTGGCCGCGGCGACGGTGCCCGCTACGTGAGTGCCGTGCGTGTCCACGTCCCGCCACGCGCCGGCACGGGTGTCGGGCTTGCCGTAGGCGCAGGAGACCGAGTCGGCCGCGTCGAAGTTGGGCGCCAGGTCCTGGTGCTGGTCGTCCACACCGGTGTCCAGGATGCCGACCGTGACGGAGGCGGAGCCAGGGTTCACCGCCCAGGCCTGGTCGGCCTTGATCTGGCTCATGTCGGCCCGGACCGGTTCTCCGGCCGGGGTCGAGGCCTGGGGCGGATTGGCCGGGAGGGCCGGGTTGTAGGCGTCGGCCGGGACGTCCGACGTACGCGTGGCGCCGACCTGCTGCACGCCGGAGACGCCGCGCATGGTGGCGGCGAAGGAACTGGACGCCGAGTGGGCGACGATCACGCCGATGGCGTCGTAGTTCGAGAAGACGGTGCCGCCGTTGGCCGTGATCGCCGAGCGGACCGCCGAAGTGTCACCGGGGGCGGTGATCACGAGGTAGGCGCGCGTCCCGGCCACCCAGGCCGCGCTCTGGGAAGCCGACACGGCGGCCGGAGCGGAGACCTTGGCGGCCGGCGCGGCGGAGGAGACGACGGGGAGCGTGCCCGCGAGGGCGCCCGGGACGCCGAACGCGAGGGTGGCGCCGAGCGTGGCCGCGAGCACCAGCGTGCGTCTGGAGCGGCTGAGGACGTGGGGTGTCAAGGCAACCTCCGGAGACAGCCCGGTCGTGCTTATGACACGGGCCGGGCCCTACGAAACAAGTGGTGGATGCAAGATGTCAGGTGCATGATCCCGGGCGGAAGTACCTTTCCGTACAGGGACGTTGTGGAGGCATGGCTGAAAAGAGACGTCCTGGGGGCATCTGGCGTCGAGATCCCCAGGACATGCGTTTCGGTACCGCGGACCCTTCTGGCCCGCGCCTCACGCCAGATGCCCTGTTCGCCAGTCGCCTCTGTAATCAACTCTGTCTGCTTCATTGACATCTCACTCAGAAGTCCTAACTTTGGGAGCGCTCCCATCACAGCCTTGCCAACTGGAAGGAGTCCCCCCACATGCGTAACAAGATTCCGTTAACCGGGCGGTCGCGTCCCTCTGCCCGCCGACCTCTCCAGGTGCTCGTCATGCTGTTCGCCGTGGTCGTCGGCGCCCTCGCCTGGTCGACCCCCGCCCAGGCGCACGGCACCATCGTCGGCCCCGCCACCCGCGCGTACCAGTGCTGGAAGACGTGGGGCAGCGATCACATGAACCCGGCCATGCAGACCCAGGACCCCATGTGCTGGCAGGCCTTCCAGGCCAACGCCGACACCATGTGGAACTGGATGAGCGCGCTCCGCGATGGTCTCGGAGGCCAGTTCCAGGCGCGGACGCCCGACGGGACGCTCTGCAGCAACAACCTCTCGAGGAACGCCAGCCTGGACAAGCCCGGACCGTGGAAGACCACGACCATCGGGAACAACTTCTCGGTCCAGCTGTACGACCAGGCGTCCCACGGTGCCGACTACTTCAAGGTCTACGTGAGCAAGCAGGGCTTCGACCCCAAGACCCAGACCCTGGGCTGGGGCAACCTCGACTTCATCACGCAGACCGGCCGGTTCGCCCCGGCACAGAACATCACGTTCCCCGTGCAGACCTCCGGCTACACCGGACACCACATCCTGTTCGTGATCTGGCAGGCCTCGCACCTCGACCAGGCCTACATGTGGTGCAGCGACGTGAACTTCGCCTGAGCCGCCACGCACTGCACACGGCACCGGCCTGTGCCGGGCGCCGGTAACCCGCCGCCCGGCCGACCGAGCCCCGTCGGGGCAGGGATCCCATGTGGTCACCCTGTCCCGACGGGGCTTCCTGCGTTCCTCGTCGCTCGAACTGGCCGCGGCGCACGGAGCCCTCCAGCCGGTCGGCGTGGACCTGGTTCGTGACGTTCGCGTGCCGCTGCCGACCGAAGACCCGAAGGCGGAGACAGCAAGGCTTGCTGTGTGACATGGATCACGGCGCCGCGAAAACCTGTCGTCCGGGCCGGGCGTCTAGCAGGTGTGAGATCAGTCAGAGCAGCGCTGCACGAGGTGGACGAGGAGCGTCTCGTCCGGCTGGTGGCCAAAGGCGACCGTGCCGCGTTCGAGGAGTTGTACCGGCGTACGTCACCGTGGATGGCGGTGCGGTTGCGCCGCCGGTGCGAGGACGAGCAGATCGTCGCGGAGGTCATGCAGGAGACCTACTTGGCGGTCTGGCGCGCGGCGGGTGCGTTCGCCGGGGCCGCGGTCGGGGGGACGGCGACCGGTTGGCTGTGGACGATCGCGGCGCGTCGCCTCGTCGACGCGTTCAGGCGCAGGGCGCACCACGCGCAGCCACCGCCGGCCGCTGCCGTGCCCGAGGCGGTGCCCGCTGCCGAGGAGTCGGCGCTCGCGGGAACCGTCGACGGTGATGTCGGGGACGCACTGAGGTGCCTGGCGCCGGAGTTGAGACAGGTACTGCAGGCCATGGTGCTCGACGGGCTGTCCGTCCGTGAGACCGCGGTGCTGCTCGGGCTGCCCGAAGGCACGGTCAAGACCCGTGCCCGCCGGGCCCGTATCGAGATGCGGAGGGCGCTGGCATGAGTGTGGAACACGCGTCGATGCGGATCATCGAAGGCTATGTGCGCGGCGGCGCGGACCTGTTGGCCGACGAGGTGTGGGCCGTGGAGGCGCATCTGGAGATGTGCCGGGTGTGCCGCGACCGGTTGTCTGCCGCTGTCGCTGCCGGGGTGCCCGCCGTTACGTCACTGGTCGACACCGTGTGGTCCGGCCTGGAGCCCCAACTCGCGGTCACGGCCCCGATGCCGCGCCGACGGCGCTGGTCGGCGCCGCTGTCGCGGTGGATGACGCCGGCGATGGTGCCGTGGCTGGCCATGGTCGTGGGCGTGACGCTGGCCGCCCTGCTGCTCGATCTGTCCGGCACGGGCTCCGGCGAGGTGTCGTTGGTGCTGCTGTTCGCGCCGGTCCTGCCGGTGCTCGGCGTGGCGGCGTGCTGGTCGCGCGGTCTGGACCCGGCGTACGAACTGACGGCCTCGGTTCCCAGGGCCGGGCTCTATCTGGTGTTGCGACGCACCGCGTCCGTGCTCGCCGTGGTCGTCCCCGTGCTGGCGGTGGGCGGTTGGGCGACGGGGGTGATGGTGGCCCAGTGGCTGCTGCCCTGTCTGGCCTTCACCTCGATGACCCTGGCGCTCGGCGGTGTCGTCGGTGTGCGGCGCGCAGCCGTCGTGCTGGCCACCGTCTGGGCCGCCGTGGTCGTGGTTCCGACGCTGGCCACCAGCCGTACGGCCTTCGCTCTGCAGACGGGCGGTTTGCCCGCGTGGGGGCTCATCCTCGCGGTCGGTATCGGTGTCGTGATCGCCCGCAGAGGCGCGTACACCGTGCTGGGAGCTCATCGATGACCATCGGAAAGAACATGCGAAAGGACCACCACATGACGACCGCCGTGAGCGCGGCCGACATCGCACCGACGCCCTACGCCTGGCAGATCCAGGCCACCGGTCTGAAGGTCAGGGTCGGCAGGAAACGGATGGCCGTCGACGGCCTGGACCTGTCGCTGGGCACCGGCGTCCACGGACTGCTCGGCCCGAACGGGGCGGGCAAGACCACTCTCATCCGGACGCTGGCCACCGTACTGCGACCCACCGAGGGCAGCCTGGAGCTGCTCGGCGAATCCGTGGCCGGCGGGGGCGAACACCGTGCGGTGCGCCGCCGGATCGGCTATCTGCCGCAGGAGTTCGGCTACTACAAGCGCTTCACGGTGCGCGAGTTCGTCGAGTACATGGCGTGGCTGAAGGAGGTGCCCAAAGCGGACATCCCCGCGGCGGTGCAGCGCGCGGTGGAGCGGGTGGGTCTGGCGGACCGCGCCGACGAGAGGATGAAGGCCCTGTCGGGCGGCATGGTGCGCAGGGTCGGCATCGCCCAGGCCATCGTCAACGACCCGACGATCCTGCTCCTCGACGAGCCGACGGTCGGCCTGGACCCGGCGCAGCGGCTGCGCTTCCGCGAGCTGCTGCAGGAGTTGGGCAGGGACACCTGCGTGCTCGTCTCGACTCATCTGGTGGAGGACGTCGCCGCCGCCTGCACCGACGTGGTGCTCTTCAACGAGGGTCGGCTGGTCTTCCAGGGCCCTCCGGATGAGCTGGCCTCGGTGGGCGGCCCCGAACACGTGGGGGACAACCCGCTGGAGCGCGGCTACTCGGCCCTGCTGCTCAATCCCGAGCAGGGAAGGGGCACGTGGTGAACGGCAGCGTCCTGCGTATCGAGTTGAGGCGTTCGGTCGCCCCATGGGCGGGCGTCGTGGTCCTGGTGCCGGCGCTGGCGTTCCTGTACCTGCTGGACGGCGCCTGGTGGAACGGCACCACGGCATGGACGGCCCAGTGGACACCACTGGCCCTGTGGACCCGCGGCCTGCTGTTCTACCTGTGGCCGCTCGCCGTGGGGCTCGGGGCGCTGCAGGGGCTGCGCGATCACCGCTCGAAGATGTCCGAACTGCTGACGAGCACACCGCGCCCGGCCCGGCACCGCGCGGCCACCCTGGCGGGCGCGACGGCGATCACGCTGGCCTCGGCTTTCGCGTTCCTCGTCCTCGTGGGCGGGGTCCAGGTGCTCGCCCACACCGAGTACACGCACGTGGGGTGGCTGCCGGTCTCGCTGGTGGGGGCACTCTTCCTCGTCGCGGGGTCGGTGCTGGGCATGGGGGCCGGGAGGGCCCTGCCGTCCCCGCTCACCCCGCCCGCGCTGGCCATGAGCGCCTTCGTCTTCACAGCCCTCATGCACATGTCGCTGGGCCGGACGCAGACGAACACGGCGGACGGGTTCACGAGCACGGAGCCGAACCGGATCTCGCTGCTGTCACCAACCGTGGAGGAGGTGCGCGAGGCGTTCGTCACGCTCTCTGCCTCCGTGCACGTCGGGCAGACGATCTGGCTGCTCGGCATGGCCGTGACCGGCTTCGCGCTGCTCGTCGCCGCGACCCCGCGCGCCCGGCTGGCCGCCCTGGCGCCCGTCCTGGCGGGCGCGACGGTCGCCCTGCTCATCCTCCCCTCCGATCCGCGCCGGATGTACGTCGTCGACGAGGCCGCTGCGGAGCTGGTGTGCGACGGACCGGTGTGCGTGACAAAGACGCAGCAGGCACGACTCGCGGACCTCGCGGGTCCCGGCAAGGAGGCGCTGCGGCTGCTGCACGGTGTCCTGGGTGATCAGGCGCCGCTCTCGGTCCGGGAGAACACCGCCGTACTGCCGGAGGGCTCCACACCGCAGTGGTCTCGCAAGACCGTGCTCCTCGACTTCGACGACGCCATCGTCGCCGCCGCGAAGGGCGGGGAGCTGACCCGCGCCCTGATCGCCAAGGGCATGGTGCCAGGGTGCACCCCGGTCGGCTGGGGCAGCTTCGGGGGAGACGACTACGCGCAGACCATCGCGGCGGGCTGGGTCCTGGGGGACCTCAAGCCGCTGCGCGGCACGCCGGCACGGATGCGCCGCGAAGTCGAATCCGAGACCCGCCCGGTGTGGGAGAAACTCACGGCGCTTCCTCGGTCCGAGCAGGCCGCACGGATCAACGCGATGCGCGCCGCCGCGCTCTCCTGCGAGGGTGATCCGTTCGAGGTGCTGTCCGGCGGTGCGTCCCGGTGAGATGGCTGACGCTGTACGCCCGCTCGCGTCAGGTTCCCGCCTCGCTCGCCGCGGTGGTGATCGGAGTGGCAGCGGTGTGGGCACTCGCCCGGCACGAGGGGGCGGACCCCGTTGATCCACGGCTGCCCGTGCTCGTCCTCGCCACGGGGGCGATGGCCTTCTCGATCGGGCTCGGCGGGCAGGACCTGGCGTTGGACCGGACGGCCGCGATCCGCTGGGTACCCCGCAGAACGGGGCACGTGCTGCTTGCCGGCGTGGTCGTCGCCGCGGCACTGCTGACCGTGCAGACCATGGGCGCGCCCATGGCCACCACCGCGTTCGTCGTCCGGGACAGCGCGGGCCTGATGGGCCTGGTCGCCCTGGGCGCGGCGCTCTGGGGCGGCCAGTACGCATGGACGCTGCCGTTCGCCTGGCTGTCGTTCTCGTTCTTCGCCCCGCCCCCGACGAGTGTGCCGATGGAGGTGGCGGTGTGGATGCTGCTGCCTCCCGGCACGGCAGCGGGCACCTGGACGGCCCTGGCCCTCACGGTCGTCGGCTGCGCGGCCTACGCCGTCGCGGGACCGAGGCGGTAGTGGGTGGCGGCGCCGTGTCAGGTCTTCCTCTTGCTGATGGTCCGCTCGTTGGTGTTGCGCTCTTCGTGAAGGGCGGGCCGGGGGTCGCTCACGGGCCGCCTTGTAGTCGCAGCTCGCCGCCGCGCCCGCGGCAGGAGGACCGTCGTCGCGGAGGACGAACCTCAGCTCGGCGATGGCGCCGAGCTCGTTGGCCCAGCAGACCAAGGCATTTGTGCTCACCCGAACAGTTCGGTCGCTTGTCCGCGGTTCCGACGGCCTCGCGCACTCACCCGCTCGCGGTGGTGCGATGCCTCCCGTTCCCACCGACATCGCTGGGCCGCTGGTCACAGCGCAGCACGGCACCGCCCGCACGATGCCGGTGCCCTACCCGGCGGACAGGCACGCCTCGGCGCCGTACTGTCGCTGCGCCGGCAGTCCGGGCGCGCGATCCTGGTCGGCTGCGCGCTGCCGGGCCTGACAGAGATGACCCCGTCGTGCGCTCGACGACACAGCGGAGGATGCCGTTCACTAGACCTGCTGCTCGAACTCCAGGGCTTCGTATCGGCACGCGGCGATGTCTTCGCGGGTGCCGACAATGAGGGTCTGGGTGTAGACGTGGGGGTCGATCGACTGTCCGTGTATCTGTGCAAGGAGGACGAGGTCGCCTTCGTCGGGTGGTGACTGCCAAGGGGTGGAGAAACCGCCGAGTTGGACGGCGATTCCGCGCGAGGCACCCCCCGCTGCCCCTTCGCGCACGGCGTCCTCGAAATCGTCCAGGATGTCGTCGCGGTCCGCGCTGCCTTCCACGAACGCGCTGGTCGCCGGGGCGTCGCGCCAATCGTGTGAGACGGTCAGTCCCGGTACCGGATACAGATCATCCGGCTGGTAGACCTTGACCTCCTCCGGCTCGCCGTCGAGCTCATACGCCGCCGAGCGTTGTGTGGTCCGCACGTCGGCGGGAACGTGGAGCACCACCGACGACTCCGGCTCGTATTCGATCTGGGTGAAGAACAACAGGCTCCCGTCGGATGGCAGTGCGATGTCGAGGGCTTCGCGAGGGAGCGCCGCACAATCGACGGTCAGCACCAGAGGACTGCGCCCATCGGGCCAGTCCACGCCGTCGGGCAGGCGGGGGAGGCCTCCCGTGCGCGCGGCGGGACGGGCCTCGTGCTGCTGAGCGGGCGTCAGGCACTGGATGGGGAGCAGGTGAAGGCACGGTCGGGAGCCGGAGAGCAGTTCCTGCGCTACCGGCACGGGAACGCCATGCTTCTCGGCCGCCCTCAGAACGAGCTCTTCCGTGAAGGGAGTGGTCATGACCGCGATCATGCCAGGACCCACTGACACCGAGGGCCCCCAACTCCCGATCCCGACAACGTAGTTCTCGCGCCTGAAACGACATGCGACAACGGGTGATCGGTCACCAGGAGTCTCGTGGGCCCGAACGCTGCGCTGGTGGTGAGGGGCCAACGGGCCGTATCGTCGCTTGCTCAGGCGGGGAAGTGTCTCCATGTGCCCTCGGAGACGACCTCCAGCGCACCGTCGACCACCGTGATGGCGGTGTCGTCGTCGATCGCGTACGCCGGATTCGGCAGACCGCTCGCCCACCTCTGCGCTGCGGCCATGGTGTTCTCCGGCAGGTCGACGTGATCCACGTGCGGGAAGATGGAGAAACCGACGACGCCCAGCGCGCTGTCGTCGCCGGTGGGCGCCTTCCACTCGACGAAGGACTCCCCGATGCGGGGTGTCATCACCATGCTCCCGGCGCTGAGCCCCACCCAGACCTTGTCGGGCAGTGACGGCAGGAAGTCCGCCAGTCCGCACTGGCGCATCCAGTGCGCCAGATACAGTGCATCGCCGCCGTTCACCAGCAGGACGTCCGCCTCCTGGACCCAGGGAATCCAACGCTCCTCCCCGATGCTGGAAAGCGCGGTCAGCTCCAGCACCCCCAACGATCTCCACCCCAGGCCGCACATGGGCAGGCGGGACTGTCCGCTGATGAAACGCCAGGCCGCCGCCGGGCCACCCATCGGGTGCCCGTAGCCCGCAGTGGGGATACACAGGGCAGCCGACTCGGCGATCGGCTTGCCCAGCAGCTGCACAAGGGCAGCATGGATGCTCGGGTTGGTAATACCCGCCGACGTGAGAAGAAGTTTCAAGGCGACTCCGATGCGGACGCGATGGGGACGGTCTGACAGGCAGACCTGGGGGCGTCACGAAACTCATCGCTTGGCGGCGAGGGATCGACCAGGTGTTTCCCTGTCCTCCGTGACGGACGGCAGCACCTCTGCGGCCCGGGCACCCGCGCCTTCCGGGTCATTGCACCACTTCTGGGGATGCCATCGACGCGGGAGTGTTCCGTCAGACCAGCGTCACGCCGTGGTCCGCCTCGACGTCGGCCCCGAGAACCGGACGGTTCCCGTCAACGAACCCAGCGTCCGGCTGCGACCGCGCCCCACGTGGTGAAGACTGAGTGAAGTTCCTGTGGGGCGAGCGGGGTTGCCCACAGGAACGCTCCATGCGCGACGTGACACAGCACCACCACCGTGCCATTCCGATGAAGTCCACGAGACGGGGAATTCGCGTCATGAGCATCGGCATCAGAGCCCTGCGGTCCGCGGGCGCAGCCACTCTCACCCTGGCCACCGTCTGTACCCTCACGCTGGCCTCGGCCGTCAGCGCGTCGGCCGGCGCCGGCTCGACGGCCAACATGGCCGCCGACCTGCCCCTCCCGCCCGGCGCCACCTCGAGCTACCCCGCCGCAGTCAACGACAACGGGGTGATCGTCGGCCACACCCAGGGCTCCAACAACCAGCTGTCTCCTACCGTTGGAACCCGGACCTCAGCCCCACGACACTCCCGCTGCTGCCCGGCGACCCGATGGGCTATGCCGAAGCCGTCAGCGACGACGGGACCGCCGCCGGCTGGTCGGGGAGCCACACCGTGCGCTGGGCGCCCGACGGCACGGTCACCCAACTGCAGCCCCTGCCCGGCGACACCTGGACCGTCTTCCGCGCGATGAGCCGCACCGGCACAGCGGTGGGAGAGTCCGCGCTCGGCGGGACCTACCACGCCGTGAAGTGGCTCCCGGACGGCCAGGCCGTCCAACTCGCACCGCTCCCGGGTGACACCCTCGCCTTCGCCCTCTCGGTCAACAGCTCGGGCACGGTCGCCGGTGTGTCCTTCTCGGACTACAGCGCCTATCACCCCGTGAAGTGGCTCCCGGACGGCACTCCGGTCCCACTCGACCCCACCTCGGCCTACTCCACCGCGTGGGTCGTCCAGATCAACGACGCCGGCACCGTAGTCGCGCGGGGGGCCGTGCCGACCGGTGGCACGAGGAACCAGTCCCGCTCCGTGACCTGGGGTGCCGACGGCACCGTCACGGACCTGGGCCCGCACTCGAACGCGAACGCCATCAACGCTTTGGGCACAGTCGTCGGCTGGCAGCTCGGAGCGGACAACATCGACTACACCGCCACGAGCTGGAGCCCCGACGGAACCGCCACGGCGATCGGTTCCGCGTACGAATACACCACGGCCGTCGCCGTCAACGACGCCGGTGTCTCCGTCGGGCACACCGGGGTCATGGTCCCGTCCGATCAGCACCGCTTCGCCCTTCGCTACGAGGCCGACGGGAGCCTGACCGAACTGGACGTGACACCGGACGGCAGCAACTCCTACGCCACGTCGATCAACAACGCCGGCGTGGCCGTCGGCGTCCGGATCACCTTCCCGACACCGGGAAGCTCCACGAGCACCGCGGTGATCTGGCGGCCGTAGCCCCGCCCACCCGCCTGGGGCTCGCCTACGCGGGCGGACGCCAGGCTTCGCCATGGCCAGCCTGACGCTGTGCCTGTGAAAAACGCCGGGGGTCGCGGAAATTCACTCCACCACCCAACCGAGTGGGCGCGGTTCACAGCGATTTGCTCAGCATGGCGATGACGAATCCGGTGAGGGATACGACGAACACGACGGCAGCCCAGCGCAGGACTCGGGTTGCGGCGCGTAGCCGTAGGTACCGGTGACGGTGCTGGCGTATCCCGA
Source organism: Streptomyces sp. SAI-135 (assembly GCF_029893805.1). Lineage (NCBI taxonomy): Bacteria > Bacillati > Actinomycetota > Actinomycetes > Kitasatosporales > Streptomycetaceae > Streptomyces > Streptomyces sp. SAI-135. The sequence continues at coordinate 461,091 of NZ_JARXYP010000002.1, read as the reverse complement.
TCCACAACTCAATCTGCGCCGCCGCGAGTATCGCCTGGTAGGACTGGCTTTCTACGCTGGATCTGAAATCTTCATAGGACTCCAACTCGCGAACGGTGTCGGTGGGGTTGAAGACCAGGGCCGCAGGGAGGTTCCGGGCGTCCATGAAGGTGTCCCGGCTGGGCTTGGGTGTGACCAAGACTCCGGTTGCCAAAGTCAACGACAATACGACGAGCCCGACACTGAGCAATAGCCCGAGGCCGAAGGCCAGCGTGGTCGCGCTGCTGAGTCCCGAGTCAGGGCTGTCGATGAGGCGGGCCAGGACAACGGCGTTGCCGGCGGACAGGATGGCCCCGGCACTGAGTACGACAGAAGCCCTGGAGGCTGTGGAGGCACGAAGCCGGTCGTACCGGTCAAGGTGCCACCTCAACAGAGTCAACCTGTCCCCGGGATCCGGGACCCTGTCCTCCGAGCCGTGCCCGTTCCGGTTCGATCGCACCACCAGTTCCTCCTGCTGGGGGATCACCTCAAGGTTGTTCGTGACGGGCTTAGTTGTCACGGCTTTGTGAAGTGAGGACACACGCAACTGCTGAGAGCGGGCGGCTCCTGCGTTGACGCACTGTTCTGATGATGGCGGGCGGTCGAAGTATCCGTAGAACAGGGATAATTCCATGGTTTGTGCGGGCAGAAACATTCGCAGCACGCCGCATCCGCGCAGGGAGGGTTCCTGATCATGGCAGGGCTTCGCTTCCCACCTCGACTGACCCCAACGACCTGGGAGAACGTATTGCTGTCCCGGCGTGCCCCGCTCGCGGCGGACGGACGCTGGACCCCGCGGATCCAGGAGCAAGGACTCCATCTGGACTTCTCGCGTGTGGAGTTCGCGGACCTGTCGGCCCTGGCGCGAGGCCTGCTGCTGGTGGACGCGGCCGTACGGGACAGCGTTCCGGTGCGCGTCACCCTGCCCACGGCCGAATTGCCCGACGCACACGAACCGGTGGACATCGAGTCCAAGGAGCAGAGCCGGGCTGCTGCACAGCGACTGCTGACCCGGCGGGCTCGCGGGCGCGGTGACGCACGGGACTTCATGCGTCAAGTCGGCTTCCTCGACGCGCTGGTGCCGGCCCGCTGGCCGGAGGGCACGGTCAGACTGGACGATGCTGCGACCGTGGAACATCTCGCGCACGCCGATGACACTCTCGGACCCAAGCCGGCAGCGCCGGACGAATCTCCGTATGTGCGCCGCCGGATTCTTCCCTTCCACTGGCTACCGCCTCTGGACGCGCAGGCGCTGGTCGTCTCCCAGGATTTCCAGGGGATCGTTGCCAGGCTGCGCGACCTCGGCCTGTCGCAACCGGACGCTGACGCGCTCAGCCAGACCGTACTGATGGAACTGCTGACGAATGTGGCTGAGCACGCTGCCGCGGGCGTCGGCGGCCGGCCTCCGCACTCCCTCGTGGGGGCGGTGTTCTTGGACTCGGCGACGTACGGCCGCCGGTACACGGACATGCCGCCCGCCTCCAGCGAACTGGCCGAGTTGGCCGCGATCAGCCGCAGCGAGGTACTGCGGTTGCTGGTGGGTGACTCGGGCAGTGGCCTGGTCACCAGGCTCGACCCGGTACAGGCGCGCCGAGGTGTCCCCTCCGGTGTACGGCCGGTGTCGGGTCAGCGGCTCACCGAAGCCGAGGACACGGTGTTCTACGCCTTCGGACACAGTTCAGAAGCGCCGGAAAGCTACGGCACCCGCGGAGCGCACCACGGGCTGTGGCGAGTGAGACACCTGGTCAAGAGCTACGGGGGCAGTGTCGTCGTCCGCACCGCCGACGCGCTGGCAGGGCTCGTTTACACGGAGTCGGACAGCCAGTTCGCCATCGCGGAGAGCGGACTCAGCCGCGCCCCCGGCACTCTGCACGAGGTACAGGTACTCACCGATCCGAAGTCGCACCGCAACCCGCTGTCCTGGGTCGACCGCCCGGAGGCGGCGACTGGACGGCAACTGCGTTGGGTGCGTTGCATGTTCGATCCGGTAGGCGGACTCGGTGAGACGGGGCGGGCGAACCTCCTGTCGGCCGCTCGGGAAGCGGCACGTGACCCGTCGGTGGGCGGCGTCGTGCTGTCGATGTCCCTCCGGGACACGGACCACCTGAGCCGGTCGGGCCTTCAGAGCGCACTCACGTCTGCCCTCGGCGTCGCGGGCACACTCGCGGATCTCACCGCTGTCGCGGTGCTTTTCCCCGACGCGGACCCCAAGATCCTCGACCTCAGTGTGACCGGATTGCACGCCGAACACCACAGCGGAGCGGCTGTGCTGTCCAGCCCGATCCTGGTGCACGGCTGTTACGGCTCACCGATCTGGTACGGCGGCTCGATCCCTCTGCGTGCCGTCCTGCGTGAGCTGAGCCGGAACGGCGGCGTGATGGCAGTGGAGGCAGCGATGCGGCGGTGGACGGCGGCCGGCGGAGAACCGGGGGCGGAACTGTGGAGGATGCTGGACCGGTGCCCCGGGCTCGTCGACGTGTCCGGCGGACAGGTCTCTCTCGTCCTGTCTCCGCACGGCGTCCTGCGAACCCTCCAGCGAGAGGTGCAGAGCCAGTTGGCCGAGGTGGTGGAGGAGGGGGGTGAGGACGAGGGCGTGGCCAGAGGCCTGTTTCGTACGCCCGGCCTGCGGATCACCCGGCGCTGGGTCGACTCGGCGAAGATGCTGACGGCGACGATCGGCACTGCCACGGCCGCATATGTGCTGGCTCGTAAGGTGGAGCAGGTACTGGCCGGACGAGGCAAAGGCGAGCCGCCCACGATGGTGGCTCACGTCTCGGCGGCACCACGGCTCCTTGCGGCCCGGCTCAGTGAGAGCCTCGCGCTCGGCGGCCGACATCACGCCATGCCCGGCGAACTCGACCTGGAAGGCCTGAACCCGAGCGAGCGGGTCCAGGCCGGCGAACGCGTGGTGCTCATCACTGATCTTCTCTCGACCGAGAACACCACTCGCAGGGCCGCGGCCGCCGTCGCGGCGGCCGGAGCGGAACCCGCCGTCATCGCATGTGTCGTGGACGCCCGGCCGGAGCGCCGGGACATCCAACTGCTCAACCGCAGCATTCCTGTGGTCTCCCTTACCGATGTCTCCATCGACATCTACGCCGTGGACGGCCGTACCCCGCCTTCCACTGACGCAGGCCTTGACGTTGTGGACATCGACCCGATACTGCGTCACCCCGTGGTTCCCTCCCCTCCGGAACCCCCGCGCATCTCCGAAATCGACTTCTTGCGCCTGTGTACCGGCGCCCCCGACACGCTTTCCCTGGGGCATCTGGCCGGACCGCGCTCGCACTCGAGCGCCATGCTGCACCTCGACCGTGCGCTGCGGCACCCGGAGACGGGTGCGAAAATCACGGACATCCTCCTCGAGGTGCTGCGCGAGGCTGTGGCGACCGTGCAGGAGGTGCCCGGACCAGCCGGCCGACGGCCACTGCAACTGTGGTACGCGGGCACACCGGACAACTCCTACGACAGCAGGCTTCCCGTAGCCGTGCACCGACGTCTGCGCGAACTCGATCACGAAGTCGGGCAGTTGGTCGCAGTGCCGCGCGGGGTTGCACGGAACCAATGGATCTTTCCAACCGCCGTGCGGCACGAATCTGTGGGCCAGACCGTCGTTGTCCTGGACGGGCGAACGACGACCGGCACGACGCTGCAGCAGATGATCCGGCTGGCAGCCGCGAGCGGTGCCGCGGCGGTCGTCGCCGTCGTCCTCCTGGACAGGCTCGAACACCAGGAAGCCGCTGCCCTTCGCATGCTCCAGGCGGTGGTGCCGACCGGCGGGGGAGGTCCCGTGCCGACCGTCGTACGCTTCGTGAGCGCCAGCAGCATTCCGGGCGAACCCCCGCACGACTGCGCGATCTGCGCCACCCGCATGCGTGTGCAGGACGACACGGCGGCTCCCGACCGGCTGCGTCGACATGCTGCTCAGCTGCGTGAACTGCTGCGTCCGCGCCGTAGGGAGGAAGTGTTCAGCAGTGCGGCCGCGGACCTGTTCGCCGTGCCGATCATTTCCGACGACGTGATCGACTACATCCGCTGGCGCGCGCTGCTGCGCCAGGCCCTGCGGGACACCGGCTCCCGGCAACGTGTCGTGGACCAACTGCGCGCCCTCCTCGACGACACCGCTCCCGGCGAGGAGTTCAGCCGAGTCAACCTGCTGCGCCTACTGGCCGCTGAGCAGCAGTGGCTCAAACTGCCCCCGCTGCGCTTCACGGTGGGACGAGATCTGCTGGCGCGGCTTTGTGTGGCAGGTCTTGGTAAGTCGGCCAACGTCTCTCCGTGGTTGCGTGTTCAAGCGCTGATGGTGCTCGCGGCCACCACACCGCAACAGCTGACCGAGGTGCTTCCGCGCTTGCTGGCCCTGGCCCTGGACGAGCCGCTGCTCGTGGATCAGATGTTCCTGGAGTGCTACCGGCTGTTGCAGCGCCCGCCCCACGACTCGCCGATCGATCTCTCACGGTTGCGTGAGAGTCTGCTGCGCTGCCGCAAATCACTGGAGGAGCAGCGCACATCGGACTCGCCCGGGCTGGCCGACGAACATCTGCACGTGGTGCAGCAGTTGATCACCATCGCTGACCACAAGGCACGGCCCAAACCCGATGATCCGCAGAAGGCGTGGGAACACCTGAGGGAGGACCTGGGGCACGCGGTGATGCGGCATCGCCTGGACTCCGGCCTGCTGCGCGTGCGTGACTACGTCGAGGATCTGGAGGACGCCGCGCCCTCGCAGCGCGCCACCCAGGACGCTCGTTCTGACTGGGAGACGTGCAAGCGGCATCTAGCCGAGCGGGCCCTGGTGTGCCTGCCGGTGCTGCGGCACATCCTGGCGGGCGAGTACGTGGACGACCAATTCGGCAGGCGCGAGCACGAACGGCTGATGCGACTGCTGTCCAGCGGCATCTCCGCGCTCAGCGAGGTCACCGAACGCCTGGACCGCCTGCTGCGCGGGCCGCGGCGTGTGGACGACCTGGACTGGCAGCTCACGCGCAACGAACTGCTCGACAGGCTCGACTGGTGGTACAGGATGTTCCTGGCCACCCATCTGCCGGAGACCGGGAAGCGGGCACTCGTCGTCGACCTGGTCTCCTCGGCGCCGACCATGCTGGAACCCGTGTTAGGCACCCTGCAGAGCGCGCCTGTGTCCGACATCCATGTGGCGCTGCCGGCCTCGGCGACCGAAACGGAGGTGTTCTGCCCTGCGCCTTTGCTGCACGACGCGATAGATCACGTGCTGGACAACGCCCGGCGTCATCGGGTGCCCGGTGCAGAGTGCCGACTCGAGGTCATCCGGATGAACGAGACCTCCGGTACGGCGCGCGTCCGGTTGCGAACAAGCGGGACACGGCCCAGTTCCTCGCCCGGCCAGGGCCTGCGCACACTGGATGCCAAGCTGCGGCCGTTCGGGGCCTCTCTCACTGGGCAGGCAGTTCACGACGACGGGGAGTGGACGTTCGAGACGCTCCTGACACTGCGGTTGTGGGAGGGGGCCTGAGCATGCAGGTCATCCGAGGGCTGATGGTCGACGACGAAGAGCGAAACCAACGGCGTTCGACGGCACGGCTCAACACCCACTTCGAGAAGTTCGGCTGGCAGGTGCGCTGGGAGACGAAGACCGAGCCTGACGAGGGACAGGAATGCATCCGGCTGGCGGACCCGCCTTACGACGTCGTCCTCGTCGACCTGCTCTTCGCACGGGAAGACCTCCCCGATCTCATCGAGCCACGCGGCCTGGAACTCATCACCGAGGCCAGGGAACGCTCGGACCGTACCTATATCATCGCCGTGAGTTCCGGCGATGAGTCGATGCCCGATCTGTTCGACCGCGCGCGACGCTCAGGGGCGCATCACGTCTTCCGCCGTTACGAGTTCACCCAGGGGTCGCTCGACAACAGTCCGGCCGCGATCGTGAAGGCCGTACGCGAGCATCTGCTGAACAACGGCACCGTGTGCACCATCCAAGTCGACGCGGACGCGGAGGACCCCGCCGTCCAGTCGATCATCGACGAGGTCGGTGAACCCACCTTGTCCCAGCTCTACAGCAGGATCCTTGAGGCGGAAGGGACCGAGACGGCGAGCATGCGTCTCACGTACCTCACGCCTGGAGCGTCCGGAGCAGTCGTCTGCTCAGTAGCTGCGACGACTCCGGGCAGTCCCGTGCGGCGCCATGTACTCAAAGCCTCCCGGGACCATCAGGGTCTTGTGCATGAGGCGGAGCAGAACGCCAGAGCCGCAAAGGTGTTTCCGGCCTTGCTGTTGATCAGGCAGCGCCCGGACCGACCCGTCGGCCCGGTCAACGGCTGGTACGCGCTCGGAGCCCCGTTGCCCGACCACGCCACCACGTTGCGAGACTGGTTGGCGGCCGGTCCCGGCGAGGCGGACGTCGCAGATGTGATGATCAAGCTGTTCGGGGAGGGACTGCGGGCCGCGCACGTCGAGAACCGTGAGGTGGGCCCACCGCTGACCAAGCTGCTGCAGTTTCGACCGCTGCGGCGGCGTCGGGTGCTTGAGGCCTTGGAGCAGCTCTCGCCTGCGCTGCTTCGACCCGATGGTGGCGGATTGTCGGATCTGAAAGAGCTGACGAGGGAGTTGAAGTCGTTCCTGGAAGAGGGCAGGCCGCTGGGCGTGCCCCTGAGCGAGTTGGGCCGGCCGTCATCGACCACATTCGTCCACGGTGATCTGCACGGTGGAAACGTGTTGATCTGCCAGGGCCGCCATCCGACACCAGTCCTCATCGACACCAGCGCTTTCGCACGGCTGAACTGGGCTGCCGACGCGGCGAGGTTTGGTGTCGACCTGCTGATGAGGTCGGTGGACTCGGGTGTGGAATCGATGTTCTTCACCCGCTTCCGGGCTTGGCGGGAGTTGGCTCTGTGCCTGGGCCGACGCACGCTCGCGACCCCGACCGATGCCGTTTCGCCCGGCCCGGCGGCGGTGGTGGCTTTGTCATGGCTGGCTACGAACCTCGCTTCGGTTTGTCCGGACGCCGCCGAGCCGGACCGAGCCTGGGAGTGGCATGCCATGCTCGCCGAATACCTGCTGCGGGCCGCCTGCTACCCCGACGTACCCCCTCCAAAGCGTGCGGTCGCCCTAGTGGCGGCGCACGACCAACTACGCGAGGTGACGAGGCTGTTGGTGTCCTGAACGGTGCCAAGAGCGGCCTCGTACCCGTAGCACGGCGCATGCTCGCGTCGCCCGCAGCCGGGGGCCCGCGACAGGGGAGCGAGGGGGCCCCTTCGCGCTCGGGACTCGTCCGCGAAGGTGATGTAGTCCTCAAGCACTTGGTGCGACCCCGGCCCCGGACAGCTGGACGACCATGGTGGGATACGGCACGGGCGAGGCCGGACACGCAGCACCCGTCGCCCTCTCCCTGCACCTGCACGAACGTCAGCTTCACCCACGCCTTGCCCGGAGACCACCTCCGCTGATGCCGCGGCCCTGGCCAAGCGTCTGGACGAGGTCGAGGCGGCCCGGCGTGACACGGCAGGTCTGACAGACATCACCGACGGCCCCCGACCAGCGGCGTGGCTCTCCCGGGGCCGCTCTTCCCCGCGGAATGTCCTGCTCGCCTCCGGCAGGGGCCGCCCCGCGCGATCGCTTCGACGGGGCGGCCCTGCCCGTCCGGTTCAGCGGGGCGGCCCCACCGTCCGGTTCAGCAGCTGGCGTCCAAGCCGGCCCAGTCCGCGCGGTCGTTGTAGCCGCCGTCCCCGGCGTCGCCGACCACCAGGTCCAGGACGCGGACGCCGGTGAGGTCGACGTCGGCCTGGCGGGTGCCGTCGCGGTTGAGGACTCCGCTGTCGAACAGCACCTTGCCGTCACCGAGCACCTGGAACGTCGAGGTGCCGCCTTCCGGACCGACGTTGCGGACCGCGTCGTCGATGCCGACGGTGGCCGTCAGCCGGGTGCAGCGGTCGCCGAGGTAGTAGCGGATGGTGGAGGGGGATGCGACGCCGATACCGGTGGGGTGTTCCTGGCCGAGCATGCTGATCGGCGTCCAGCCGCCTACGCTGCGGTCGACGGTCGGGGTCATCCATCCGCTGGTGGCGCTGATCCAGTCGTGGTGGGACAGGGCGACGTCGCCGTGCGGTGGCGCCGGCGCCACCACGAGCGTCGTGGCCGTCTCCTGCCGCAGACGCTGCTTGCCGGTGGTCTCGTAGGTGGTGGTCGCGGCCAGGGTGGCGCTGCCCGGTGCCGCGGTGTCCGGCAGGGTGAGCGTGAAGGTGAAGGTCGCGGAGCGGCCTGGCATCAGCAGTTTCGGCACGGTCCCGGTCGGGCGAGCGGTCCATCCGGTGGGGGCGGCCAGCTCGACGCGGGGAGTGAAGACGGGCTGCGGGCTGTCGTTGCGGACGTCGACCTCGACCTGCGCCTGGTCACCGCCGGCGATCACGGGGGCGATGCCGGCCGGCACGGTGTCGCCGCCGACCTTCGTGACCTGGGGGAGGCCGGCGACGACGTGCGGGAGGCCGGGCTTGCCCGTGGCCCGGGCGACGCGGAAGAGGGCCGCGCCGTGGGCCGGGACGGCGGCGCTGATCGTGCCGGCGCTCTCGGTGACCCGGTCGGTCCAGGCGTTCTTCAGGGTGAACCGGCTTCCGCTCAGGCCGACCGAGGACGCCTTCGTGGTCAGGGTCGCCGGGCTGTCGCCGCGGTTGAGCAGCACCACGGCCCGGTCGCCGTTCGCGAGCCGCTTGACCCAGGTCTCCGTCGTGCCGGCCGGACCGACGCGGACGGCCTGGACTCCGGCGCTGTCCTGGTTGATGGCAAGGACGTCGGGGTCGTCGAGGATGTCGAGCGAGGTCTTGCTGAGTCTGCGGATGTCGCTGCCGATCACCAGCGGCGCGGCGGCGACCGACCAGAGCGTCATCTGGGTGCGGAACTCCTCGTCGCTCATGCCGAGTTCGGGTCCGAGGTAGTCAGGGTCGTTGAAGTGTCCCGGGCCGGCCGCCTCGGGGTGCCGCGCGTTGGCGTCGTAGTTGCGCAGTACGTCCTTGAACTTGATCTCACCGACGAATCCGACGTCTGTGTAGGTGCGCCAGGACTGGGCGATGGCCGGTGCGTAGGACCAGGAGTACGTTGACTGCTGCTCCTCGGGGTAGTTGCCCCAGTCCGGGGAGGTGACGGGGTTGCAGAGGTTGAAGATCATGGGGCGTCCGCTGGCGTTGTTCCGCAGCGCCTTGGCGAACTCGGTGTACACGGTCTTCGGGTCGAGGTCGGCGGCGATGCCGCAGAGGTAGTCCACCTTGACGGCGTCGAACTTCCAGGCGGCGAACTGGTCGGCGTCGCGCTGGTAGTAGCCGTGGCTGCCGAGCCCGCATTTGCCGGGGATGTAGGGGCCGGCGTCGGTGTAGATGCCGGCCTTGAGGCCCTTGGAATGGATGTAGTCGACGAGGGGCTTCATCCCGTCGGGGAACTGGGCGGGGTTGGGGACCAGGTCCCCGGCCGCGCTGCGCGGGGTGGGGGCGGCCCAGTTGCCGTCGATCCAGACGTACTTGTAACCGGCGTCGCGCAGGCCGCTGCTGACGAGGAAGTCGGCGGTCGACTCGATTTCCGCCGCGGTGGGGTCGCCGCCGAGTGCGTAGTAGGTGTTCCAGCCCATGTAGGGCGTCGGGCTCAGAATCTGTGCGGATGCCGACGTCGAGACGGCGTCGTCGCCGCGCGGGGGAGTGGCGTGGGCGGGGGCCTGCACGGCCAGCAGCGTGGTCAGCAGGGCCAGGAGGACGGTGAGATGTCGTTTCACGTCGGATCCTTCGTTGTCCGATCAGGCTGCCGGACCGTCGCGATCGCGCGGCGGGGTACGTGGGACCGGTCGCGGTCCGCGTGCCTGCGGGTGGTTGCGAGGATCTTGCAGGTGGTGTGGGGGCCCGTCAAGATTAATTACTAAATTAATCATTAGGGCTCTGCGTCCAGGTGGGGAGCCGCCCGGGCGCAGCGCCGCGGTGGTCAGCCGCTCGGCGACAATAATTAGGAATAAATATTGACAGGGCTCTGGTCGGCTGTCAGAGTCGTCGCCGCGCAGCCCCCGAACCTGGGGGAGTGGCACGAGGCTTGACGCCGCGATGACCGCGCCGGAAGTCGACGATGCCGATCCACGGCCGATGTGGCCGCAGTCGCGAATCCCGCCCCGCACCCCCTTCGAGCCGCCGAAGGCTCCCCGTCCCGCCGCCCTCCGCCCTAGAGAAAATAAATTAGTAATTATCTTGACGTGGCCACACCGCCACGCGAATCTTGGTTGGCCGCGCCGGGCCCGTCCGAGCCCCGAACCCACGGACCCGCCGCGTGAACCCTCAGGGAGACCCACCCATGTCGAACCCGCACACCAGCCGCAGACGCTTCCTCGCCGGGCTCGGCGCCACCGGTACGGCGGCGCTGCTCAGCGGCTGCGTCACCTCGACCTCGACCTCGAAGTCATCGTCCTCGGGCGCGGTCAGCCTCCAGTCCAACCTGTCCGCGCCGCAGGCCAAGGCCGCGATGGAGGACCTCGTCGCGGCCTACGGCAAGAAGAACAGCGGACGCGTCAGTCTCAACACGGTCGCCGCGGAGACGTTCCGCACCCAACTGCCGACCTACCTGACCTCCGCCAACCCCCCGGACGTCTACACCTGGTACCCCGGCTCGGTGGCGGACGCCTACGCCAAGAAGGACCTGCTGCTCGACCTCGACGACCTGTGGGCCTCCTCGCCCGACCTCAAGCGCTACTCCAAGGCGCTCAACACGCTGTGCACCGCGAGCTCCGGCAAGAAGGTGTTCGTGCCCTCCACCTACTACTGGTGGGGCATGTTCTACCGGAAGTCGAACTTCGCCAAGTGGGGCGTGAGCGAGCCCAAGACCTGGGACGACTTCCTCGACCTGTGCGACAAGCTCAAGTCCAAAGGAGTGGCACCGATCGGGCTCGGCGCCGGCGGCAACACACCCTGGGTGGCCTCGGCCTGGTTCGACTACCTCGACATACGCATCAACGGCGCCCCGTACCACCGTGAACTCCTCGCAGGCAAGCACCGGTTCGACGACCCCGAGGTCCGCAAGGTCTTCGACCGCTGGACGGAACTGCTGCCGTACTTCGACCCCGACGGCACCGCCATCGCCTTCCAGGACGCCACGACCGCGCTGCTCAACGGACGCACCGGCATGATGCTGATCGGCACCTTCTTCGCCGACGCGGCCCCCAAGGACGCCCTCGACGACATCGACTTCTTCCGCTTCCCGGTCATCGACCCCAAGGTGCCGGTCGCCGAAGAGGCCCCCGTCGACGGCTACTTCGCCAGCGCACGCACCGGTCGCGCCGAGCGGGTCACCGAGCTGATGGGCTACCTTGCCACCGCGCAGGCGCAGGAGATCTACATCAAGGGCTCCTCGGGCACGGTCCTGCCCTGCAACCCGGACGCCAAGGACGCCGGCACGGCACTGGTGAAGAAGGGCCGCGCCCACATCGACGAGGCGGTCGAGATCACCCAGTTCTTCAACCGGGACTCCAGCGACGCCCTGCAGCCCACCGCCGACACCGCGCTGACCAAGTTCATCGCCAAGCCCAAGTCGATCGGCTCGATCCTCACCGACTGGCAGCGCGACGCCCAGAAGATCTGGAGTGCCTGAGGTGGCCGTGCTCACCCCCGCACGCCCGGCCCCGGCCGTCACGCCCACCGGCGGACGCGGCCGGGGACCCGTCCGCCGTGTGCCGCCGCTCGTCCTCGCCTTCGTCCTCGTGCCGCTGCTGGCGGAGGCCGTGTGGGTCTTCTGGCCCGCTCTCCAGGGTTTCTACCTCGCCCTGACCTCCTGGGACGGCGTCTCCGCGCCCCGCTTCATCGGCCTCGGCAACTTCCGGGAGATGGCCGGCGACGAGGTCTTCAGGACCGCGGCGATCGACACCGTCCTGTGGCTGGTGCTGTTCGGCGGACTGTCGGCGCTGCTGGGTCTCGCGACGGCTCTGCTCCTCCAGCAGGAGCGGCGCGGGGTCGGGTTCTACCGGGCCGCCCTCTTCCTGCCCGTCGTGTTCTCCCTGGTCGCCACCGCCCTGGTGTGGCAGGCCATCTACCAGCCGGACGGCGTCCTCAACCAACTGCTCGACGCCGTCGGGCTGGAGAGCCTGCGGCACGCCTGGCTCGCCGACCAGGACACCGCCCTGTACGCGGTCATCGTGCCCGCCCTGTGGCGCCAGATCGGCTACGTGATGGTGCTGTACCTCGCCGGACTCAAGGGCATCGACCCGGCCCTGTACGAGGCCGCCAAGGTCGACGGCGCGAGCGCCTGGCAGCGCTTCCGCCACGTCACCCTGCCCCAACTGCGCAGCGTCAACGCGGTCGTCCTGTCCGTCATCGTCATCGACTCGCTGCGCTCCTTCGACGTCGTGTGGTCGCTGACCCGCGGCGGCCCGTACCACTCGTCCGAGCTGCTGAGCACCTACATGTACTCGACCGCCTTCCAGTCCCTGCGCCTGGGCTACGGCTCCGCGCTCGCCGTCGTCATCTTCGCGCTGGCGTTCGGCGTCATCTGCTCCTACCTCGTGCGCGCCTTCCGGGAGGCCGACTGATGTCCGCCCACTCGACCGCCGTGAAGCGCCGGCGAGCCGCCACCGCGGGCTTCCACCTCGGAGCGGGCGCGCTGTCCGTGCTGTGGCTGCTGCCCATCGCCCTGGTGCTGGTCACCAGCCTGCGCTCCTTCGACGACATCGCCGCGCACGGGCTCGGCAGCCTCCCGCACTCCTTCATCCTCGACAACTTCCGTCTGGCCTGGGTCGACGGCGGCCAGCAGCGCGCCCTGATCAACAGCCTGCTCGTCACCGTCCCGTGCGTGCTGATCACGCTGGCGCTCGCCGCGATGGCCGCGTTCGCTCTCAGCCGCTACGACCTTCCCCTGCGCCGGACGCTGTTGCTGCTGATGCTCGGCGGCAACCTGCTGCCCCCGCAGATCCTGCTCATCCCCGTCGCCAAGCTCAGCGAGATGATCGGCGTCTACGACACGCTGCCCGCCCTCGTCGGCGTGCAGATCGGCTTCGGCGTCGGCTTCTACGTCTTCGTCCTCCACGGCTTCATGCGGGCCATCCCCGACGAGATCCAGCAGGCCGCCGTCGTGGACGGCGCCGGGCCCTGGCAGATCTTCTGGCGGATCATCCTCCCCCTGACCCGCCCCGCGCTCGCCGCGCTCAGCGCGCTGTCGTTCACCTGGATCTTCAACGACCTGCTGTGGGCGATCACCGTGCTGCGCAGCGACACCAAGATGCCGATCACCGCCGCCCTCATCGGCCTGCAAGGGCAGTACGTGTCGATGTGGAACGTCATCGCCGCCGGCTCCGTGATCGCCGCCGCGCCCACCGTCGCCGTCTTCCTGCGCTTCCAGCGGCACTTCGTGGCGGGCCTGAACCTGGGAGCGGTGAAATGACGACCCCGCACGACTTGAAGAACAACGACCATGTGAACCCGTACGACCGCGTGAATCGGTACGACCACAGCGCCTCGCACCACGACGGGACCCGCCACGACGGCATGCCCCACGACGACCGCTGGACCCTGCACACCCAGCACACCAGCTACACCGTCCGGCTCTCCCCAGACGGCCCCTGGGCCGAACTCGCCGCCTGGGGACCGCACGGCGTCGAGCACGGGCCGTCGGCACTCGACTGGTCCCGGCGCACCCACTTCATCACCCCCGCCGACGCGGCCCCCGCCGAGTACATCCCGCAGGGCCTGCGCCCGTTCACCGGTGCCGACCTCGTCGTCGGGCACGCGGGCGGCGAACGCGGACTGTGGTGGCACTTCGCCGGCGCCACCCAGGACGATCGAGGGCTGCGGCTGCGGTTCACCGACGACGTCGCCGGTGCGGACGTCACCCTGTGCTACGCCACCGTGCCCGACACGGACGTCATCCTGCGCTGGATGGAGCTCACCTGCACCGGCGCGGACGAACTGCGCGTGGAACGCCTCGACTCGGCCGCCGTCAACGTGCCCGTCACCGACGGAGCCCGCCTCACCTACCTGACCGGACAGTGGTCGCAGGAGTTCACCCGCACCCAACTCCACCTGCGGCGCGGTACGTTCACCATGGGCAGCACCCAGGCGGTCCCCGGGCACGCCTACGCCCCCTGGATCGCCGTACAGGACGCCGCCCTTCCCGACGACACGGCGCCCACCTACGGCATCGCCCTGGAGTGGCCCGGCAACTGGCACATCACCGCCGAGGCCGAGCCCGGCGGCGCCGTCCGCGTCCGCGCCGGACGTCAGCCGCACGAGGGCGCCGTGTTCCTCGCACCCGGCGACACCCTGACGACGCCTCGGCTCGCCTGCGCCTTCAGCACGGACGGACTCGACGGCCTGTCCAGGGTCTGGCACCGGTACGAGCGCCACCTCAGCGGCGAACGCCTGCACCGCCCGCGCAAGGTCCTCTACAACTCCTGGGAGGCCACCGGCTTCGACGTCGACGCCGCGGGCCAGCTCGAACTCGCCAAGGCGGCCGCCGACATCGGCGCCGAGCTGTTCGTCGTCGACGACGGCTGGTTCACAGGCCGTGCCGACGACACCGGCGGCCTGGGCGACTGGCATCCCGACCCGGCGAAGTTCCCGCAGGGCTTCGGTGCCTTCGTGGACGAGGTGCGGGCGCTGGGACTCGGCTTCGGCCTGTGGGTCGAACCGGAGGCCGTGAGCCCCGGCAGCCGTCTGTACGCCGAGCACCCCGACTGGGTCTACCGTGTGGACGGCCGTCCCGGCCGACTGGTGCGCAACCAGCTCCTGCTGGACCTCGGCCGCCCCGACGTGCAGGACTTCGTGATCGGCACACTCGACCGGCTGCTGGGGGACCACCCCGTCGAATACCTCAAGTGGGACATGAACCGGCCACCCACCGAGCGGGGCCGGCCCGCAGCAGGCCCCGCCGACCGCCTCGACCTGGACGCCGCGCACGTCGCCGGATACCTGCGGGTCCTGGACCATCTGCGCGCCCGCCACCCGCACGTCACCGTGGAGGGGTGCGCCGGCGGCGGCGGACGCGTCGAGCACGCCGCCCTGGCCCGCACCGATGTGGTCTGGCCCAGCGACAACACCGCTCCGCTGGACCGGCTCGCCATCCAGTACGGCTTTCTGCACGCCCACGCCCCACACGTCATGAGCTCCTGGGTCACCGACGCCCCCGGCGTCTTCGACCCGCGCCCCCGCTCGCTCGCCTTCCGCTTCGTGCTGGCCATGTGCGGCGTCCTGGGCGTGGGAGCCGACCTGCGCTCCTGGGACGCCGACCGGCGCACCGAGGCCGCCCACTGGATCGCCCGCTACAAGCAGATCCGTGACGTCGTCCACCACGGCCAGGCCCGCTTGCTCGGCACGCCTGACGACGCAATCTGCGGCGTGCAGTACACCGAGGCCGACGGCCCGCGTGTCGTGGTCGCCGCCTTCAGCACCGGCCGCCTGGACGGGGCCCCGCTGGTACCCGGCCGCCCGGCCCGGCTGCGGCTGCGCGGACTGGACCCGGCAGCCGGGTACACGGACGAGGAGACCGGTACCGAGTACAGCGGCGCCCACCTGCTGCACTACGGTCTTGCGTTCAGCTGGAGCGCGGGCCACGACGCCGACCTCGTCGTCCTGACCCGCCGATGACCGCACACCCCACCGAGGAGCCGAACCCCACGATGGACCAGCCCGCACGACGGCACGGCGCCCGCTTCACCGGCCGCACGGCCGTGGTCACCGGAGCGGCCTCCGGCATCGGAGCCGCCACCGCCGCACGCCTCGCCGAGGAGGGAGCCGCCGTCGTCCTCACCGACATCGCCGAGGAGCCCGGTACGGCCGCCGCGGAGCGGATCGTCCAGAGCGGCGGGCAGGCGCGTTTCGTCGCCGCCGACGTCGCGGCCGAGGAGGACTGGGCGCGCGTCGTCTCCGCCGCCCACGCCTTCGGACCGGTGGACGTCCTGGTCAGCAACGCGTTCACGGTCGACGTCACGCCCGCCCACGAGATGACCCTGCCCTCCTGGCAGCGCCAGCTGGACGTGAACCTCACCGGCAGTTTCCTCGGCGTGCGCGCGGTCCTGCCCGATCTGCGGGCCAGGGGCGGAGCGGTAGTGTTGATCTCATCCGTCCATGCGCACCGGGGCATTCCCGGTCACCCCGCCTACGCCGCCGCGAAGGGGGCCCTGCTCTCCCTGTGCGGGCAACTCGCCGTCGAGTACGGGCCCGAGGTGCGGGTCAACGCCGTCGTACCGGGGCCGATCCTGACCGCGGCCTGGGACCGGGTGCCCGAGGACGAGCGCGAGCGCAGCGTCGCCGAGACCGCCGCCCGCCGCTTCGGCACCCCCGAGGAGGTGGCTGCGGCCATCGCCTTCCTCGCGGCCGACGAGGCGTCCTACATCACCGGCACGAGTCTCGTCGTGGACGGTGGCTGGAGCGTCGTGAAGGCCTCCGCATGAGCACCCGCACCGTGCCTCCGACGAACCCCGCCCGGCCCCTCGCGGGTCCCGGGCACCGGACCCAGCAGAAAGGCTCGACGACATGACGCCCTACGCCAGCCGCGGCGTGCACGGCCAGACGGTGGAGGCCCTCGCCCGCCGCATCCTGGGCGGCCAGATTCCCGAGGGGGCCACCCTCGACCTGGTGGCGCTCCAGAGCGAGCTGGACGTGAGCCTGACCGCGCTGCGCGAGTCGCTGAAGGTGCTCGCGGCCAAGGGCATGGTGGACGCCCGTCAGAAGCGCGGCACGTTCGTACGGGCGCGGGCCGACTGGAATCTGCTCGACGCCGACGTCCTGCGCTGGCAGTTCGAGGGGGGCCGCGCCGGCGAGGCCGACCAGGCCCTGCTGCGGAACCTGTCCGAGGTCCGCTCCATCATCGAGCCCGCGGCCGTCCGCCTTGCCGCCGAGCGCCGCACCGACGCCGACCTCACCGCCCTCGAGGACGCGCTCACCGCGATGGGGGACACCGGCCCCGATCCCGCGCACGCCATCGACGCCGACCTCGCCTTCCACCGCGCGCTGCTCGCCGCCACTCACAACGAACTCCTCGAACGCATGGAGATGGTGCTCGAGTCCGGCCTCGCCCACCGCGACCGGATCGTGCACTCCTCCCCGCACAGCGAGGACCCCGTCCCGGCCCACCGCGCTGTCCTGGACGCCGTACGCGCCCAGGACCCGCTGGCGGCCGAGGCTGCCATGCGTGCCCTGCTCGACCAGGCCGGCCGCGACCTGGACCGCGTCGGCACCACCGACGAAGCGGAAGGCACCACCTCTCAGTGAAGATCACCCGTATCGAGACCTTCCTGGTCCCCCCGCGCTGGCTGTTCTGCCGCGTGGAGACCGACGACGGTGTGGTCGGCTGGGGCGAACCCGTCGTGGAGGGCCGGGCCGAGGTCGTCCGGGCCGCCGTGGACGTCCTGGCCGAGTACCTCGTCGGGCAGGACCCGCTGCGCATCGAGGACCACTGGCAGGTGCTCACCAAGGGCGGCTTCTACCGGGGCGGCCCCGTCCTGTCGAGCGCCGTCGCTGGCCTCGACCAGGCCCTGTGGGACATCGCCGGCAAGACGTACGGCGCCCCCGTGCACGCCCTGCTCGGCGGCCCCGTCCGTGACCGCGTGCGGGTCTACGCCTGGGTCGGCGGCGACGAACCCGAGCAGCTCACCGAGCAGGTCACCGAGCAGGTCGAGGCGGGTTTCACCGCGGTCAAGATGAACGCGGCGGGCCCGACCTCACCGATGGCCACCGCCGCCGAGACGGCGGCCGTCGTCGGCCGGGTCGCCGCCGTCCGCGAGGTCCTGGGCCCCGGCCGCGATGTGGCCGTCGACTTCCACGGCCGCTTCACGGCCGCCGCCGCCCGCCGCGTGCTCACCGAACTCGCCCCGCTGCACCCGCTGTTCGTCGAGGAACCCGTCGTTCCCGAACACGGCCACCTCCTGGGCCAACTCGTGGCCGCCGGCCCCATACCCCTGGCGACCGGCGAACGCCTCTTCTCACGCGCCGAGTTCCTGCCCGCGCTCGCCGCCGGCATCGCCGTCGCCCAGCCCGACCTGTCCCACGCGGGCGGCATCTCCGAGGTCCACCGCATCGCCTCCCTCGCCGACACCTACGGCGCACAGCTCGCCCCGCACTGCCCCCTCGGCCCGATCGCCCTGGCGGCCAGCCTCCAAGTCGCCTTCGCCACACCGAACTTCCTGATCCAGGAGCAGAGCCGGGGCATCCACTACAACAGGGACGCCGATCTGCTCTCCTACGTCGTCGACCCCGAGCCGTTCCGCTTCACCGCCGGACACGCCCACCGGTGTGTCGCGCCCGGTCTCGGCGTCAGGGTCGACGAGAACGCCGTACGTGCCGCCGACCGCACCGGTCACACCTGGCGCAACCCCGTGTGGCGGCAGCCCGACGGCTCGTTCACGGAGTGGTGACCATGCCCCTGACGTTCACCACCGACCCCGCACACGGCGGACGCTGGACCTCGCTGCGTGACGGCGACCGCGAATGGCTGTGGCACCGTCCGGACCCCGCGCGGCAGCGGGTCGCACCCGGCGACGCCTTCGTGGACGCGGGTGGCCTGGAGGAGTGCCTGCCCACCGTGCGCGGCCTGCCCGACCACGGGGACGCCTGGTCCCGGCCGTGGTCCCGCGACGGTGACACCGAGCGCGTGGACTGCGACGCCTTCACCCTCACCCGCACCATGCGGTCCACCGCCGACGGTGTTGAGGCGGACTACACGCTCCAGGCCGACCCCGGCTACCGCTTCGTATGGGCCGCCCACGCACTCCTCGACCTCTCCGAGAGAGCCCAACTCCGGGCCAGGACAGGCGTGTCCACCCGGATCTTCCCCGAGGCCTCCTCCCTGCTCGACGCGCCCTGGCCGGACGGAGCCGCCTGGGTCGAAGGCGACTGGCCCGCACCCTGCGGACTGCGCCTCGACCGGTTCGGCCCCGAGGACGGCACCGCCGTCGGTGCCGTCCTCGCGGCCGACCGGGTCTGCGTCCACGACGGAAACGACCGGCTCACTCTCGCCGTGGCGGCCGAGGGGCAGCCGGTGTCGGTCGCCCTGTGGCGCAACCTGGGCGGCTTCCCCGCGACGGCCCCCTACCGCAGCACAGGTGTCGAGCCCATGCTCGGCCGCACCTTCGACCTCGCCGAAGCGGGCCCGGTGGACGCGGCGAGCGTCCCCGCTTCCGGGGAAGTGCGCTGGCGCCTCACCCTGACCGCCGGCTGCGGCTGCCCCTGACCCCCGCTGGTCCACGGCCCGCCCTGCCGAGAAACGACCCGACACACAAGGAGTTCCTGTCCGTGGACCTACGAGCCGCCCTGGCCGACCGCCGCCTCGTCGCCATCGTCCGCGGAGGCGACGCCGACGCCGCGCTGCGCACCGTCCTGGCCCTGGCCCAGGAGGGCATCGACCTGATCGAGGTGTCCCTCAGCGGCGCCGACGCGCTCGGTGTCCTCACCCGCTGCGCACGGGAACTCGGGCCCGACCGGCCGATCGGCGCGGGCACCGTCCTGACCGCCGACGACGCGCGCGCCGCACGCGATGCCGGCGCCGCGTTCGCCGTCACCCCCGGCCTCGGAGCGGGCGCCGACACCGCCCACGAGCTGGGCCTGCCCGTCCTCGCGGGCGTCATGACCCCCACCGAGATCATCACGGCCCAGGCCCGGGGCGCCGACGCGCTGAAACTGTTCCCCGCCGCCCAGGCCGGAGGACCGGCCTATCTCAAGGCACTGCGCGCGCCTTTCCCCGACGCCGCGTTCGTGCCCGTCGGCGGAGTGGACCTGGACGCCGCCCGCGCCTACCTCGCCGCCGGTGCCACCGCCGTCGGTGTCGGCTCTCCGCTCGTCGGCGATGCCGCCGACGGCGGCAGCCTGAGCGCCCTGCGAGAGCGTGCCCGTGCCTTCATCGCCGCCGTCGAGGAGACCGCCGGATGACCGCGAAGCATCCTTGGGTCACCGGTCCCGATCGTCTCGACCTGGGGGAGGGAATCCGCTGGACGGCCGACGGTGTCGTCCTGGTGGACATCCTCCAAGGACGCCTGCTCAGCGCCGCCGACGATCCCCGCCTGCCGCTTCGCGAGATCCTCCGACTGCCCGTCCCGCTGGGCGCGGTGGCGCCCGTCGCCGACCACCCCGGCACGTGGATCGCCGCCGCCGGCACCGGCGTGTGCCTCCTCCCACCGGACGGCACCCCCCGATGGCTGGCCACACCCGAGGACCGTCCCGGACCGGACATGCGCATGAACGACGGCGTCGCGGACCCCTCCGGCCGGTTCTGGGCGGGCAGCATGGCCTACGACGGCACCCAGGGCGCCGGCACCCTGTACCGCGTCGACCACGACGGCACCGTGACCCCGGTCGTCGAGGGCCTCACCATCCCCAACGGCCCTGCTTTCACCGAGGACGGACGCACCATGTACCTGGCCGACAGCGCCCGGGGTTTCGTCCGCCGCTACCCGGTCGATCCCGACACCGGCCATGTCGGCAGCCCCGAGGACTTCTTCACGGTGGACGGGGGCAGCCCGGACGGCATGACCGTCGATGCCCAGGGCGCCGTGTGGTGCGCGGTCTGGGGCACGGGCACGGCACGACGGTACCTTCCGGACGGCGGCCTCGACCGGGTCGTCCGCATTCCCGCCGGGCAGCCGGCCGGCGTCTGCCTCGAAGGCACGCTGCTGCACATCACCACCGCCACGGTGGGCCTGGAAGCACCCGGCCCATATGACGGGGCCGTGTTCACCCTTCCCGTCGACGTGCCAGGTACGCCGACCCCCGCGTTCCGGCTCGCCCCCTCGGCACCGATCGCAGGAGACCTCGCATGACGGACTCGTGGCGCCCGCAGTCCGGGCGCGTGGTCTGCGTCGGCGAAACCATGGCCGCCCTGGCCCCCGCCCCCTCCGGGCCGCTCGCCGACGCCGACCACCTCGCCCTGTCGGTCGCGGGAGCCGAGTCGAACGTGGCGATGTACCTGGCCGATCACGGCATCCCGTCAACCTGGCTGTCGGCACTCGGCGACGATCCGCTGGGGGCCCGGGTGCGCGCCGTCGTGGCCGCCGCCAAGGTCG
Organism: Streptomyces sp. SAI-135; assembly: GCF_029893805.1. Taxonomy (NCBI): domain Bacteria; kingdom Bacillati; phylum Actinomycetota; class Actinomycetes; order Kitasatosporales; family Streptomycetaceae; genus Streptomyces; species Streptomyces sp. SAI-135. The sequence goes on along the minus strand of NZ_JARXYP010000002.1, from coordinate 440,099 downwards.
ACGTCTCCCACGTGAGCACCGACCCGGACCGGCCGACGGGCCTGATGCTGAAGAACCCCTCGCCGTCAGGCACCCGGGTCCACTACTACCGCAAGGGCTCAGCCGCCTCCGCGCTCGGCCCCGGCCTCCTCGACCACGAGACGATGCGCACGGCAGCCCTCGTGCACTTCACCGGCATCACACCGGCCCTGTCCGCCTCCTGCCGCGAGCTGGTCACCCAAGCCCTTGCGGTCCCTGCCCCCGAACGCCCGCACGCCATCAGCTTCGACGTCAACCACCGCGCCCAGCTCTGGCCCGAGGCCACCGCCCCGCAGGTGCTGCACGACCTCGCCGGGCGCGCCGACATCGTCTTCGTCGGCCTGGACGAGGCCCAGGACCTGTGGGGTGCCCATTTGACCGCCACCGCCGTACGTGAACTCCTGCCCGCACCACGCATCGTCGTCGTCAAGGACGGCCCCCGCGAGGCAACGGCCTTCACTCCCGCGGGCTCGGTGACGGTCCCCGCCCCACCGGCTCACGTGACCGAACCGGTCGGCGCGGGCGACGCCTTCGCGGCGGGCTTCCTGGCCGGCCTGCTGAGGGGAGAGCCGCTGAGTCGATCCCTGCGCCTCGGCCACGTCACAGCGGCGTCGGCCCTGAGCGTGACAGGAGACCACGGTCCACTCCCACCCCACTTGACCATCGACCGCCTCCTGGACCTAACGGATGAGCAGTGGAAAAACGTGCGGGTCACCGGTGGTGGTGTCGGGCATGCCGACGAGTGATCACCGAACCTTGCGACTTCCCTCGTCTCGCAAAGTCTCCTGCGCGAGCCGCCGGGCAGCGAACAGCCGGGCCCGTCGCTGGGGGTTGGCCGTCCGCCCAGGCGGCCCGGCGTGCTCTTCGCGGACCCCCGCGCTCCTGCGACCTGTCCACGCGCCTGCATTTCATCACCGTTCACCGAATGCGCCAGGAGGCGCCGACGCACCTCCTGGCGTAATCGGTCAGGCCAGATCGAGGATCCGGTCGATCTGTTCGTCGTGTTCGTCCGTGGCGAGCCACAACGAGCAGGGGAACGACCATTCCTTGTCGGCTTCCTGATCGCGGATGACGATCCGCTCCAGGAACCAGCCGGGCCAGTGCCCCGAGTTGTCGTGGCGGATCCGGACCTTCTGCAAGTCGCCCAGGTCCCGCATCGTATGGACGAAATTCGACACGCTCGCGCGTTCGAAGTCGTCCCGCCCGCTTTCGAGCTGGATTTCCTCGCTGCTGCCGGCGCTTCCGTAGATGGTCAGAAAGACGTTCGCGTCGGTTCCCGCGCCGTCGACGTTCCCCGTGGCGACCTGAATCCGGTATTCGGGCATGTGCTCACTCCTCACTCAGGCGGCGAAGACCGCAGCCACGGCGGCCACGCTGGAGACCAGGGATGCCACCTTCTCGCCGGACTCGGCCCAGCGGCCGAGAATCTTCTCGAAGGAATCGGGCGCCCACGTCAGGAAGACGGCGTGGCGCGTGATCCGGGCGGTGTCGGCTGCCGGCATGCTTTCCCACCAGGCATCGGTCCGGTCCGAGGTGCCGATCACCGTCCCGTCCACGCCGTAGCGGTGCATGCCGGTCTGGAAGACCGGGGCGTCGTCCGCGTCACCGAAGATGACGTACGTGGCGCCGTGGTAGCCGCCGAACCAGGTGAAGGTGGCCGTGCGGGTCTGGGCGGACACCTGGCCGGTGCCGAGGTCCAGAACTCCCCAGGTACGCATCCAGTGGTTCGCTCCGAGGTGCATCAGCCCCGAGTCGAACTGCCGCGTCCCCGCGGGGGCGAGCATGCCGGCCGACGGGATGCGCTGGAGCTGGTCCTCGGAGAGCGTCAGCTGCTGCGCCGCGCTCGAGCGGAGGTCGACTCCGGCGGCGAGGACGCCGGCAGGGCTGAGGATCCGCTTGCGCCGACCGTCCTGGAGGAGATACGGCACCCCGTCCGCGGCGGAGGTGAGGATCGTTCCGTCCGCCAGGGCGCCCGGCTCCACTGCCGGATCCGCTCCGGGATGCGAACTGCGTTGTTCCGTATTGCGTTGAGGCATGGAAAACCCTCCGTGAGGTGTGTTGCGAGTGGGCGGGATGCGCGGACCGATGTGTTCATTCATCCGCGTGGAAACAGGCTGCCGTTCTGGCGCCTTCGGAGATATAGAGAGAATTACCTAGAAAGGATCAGCTCCAGGTAGGAGGCTGGTCTCATGGCCGACTTATCGCAGCGCGACTACGCACACATGCTCGACATGGCGGTCGCGGTCCTGGAAAGCCGCACCCCTGAATCAATGTGGCATCTGGTAGGCCAGGAAATGCTTGAGGTCTTCCACGCAACAACCACAATCTTCGTAGACCTGCGCTGGCGGCAGAAAGTCGGCCACTCGGAGGGCTGGGCACCGGAATGGGTGGGACGCACTCCGATTGCGGAACTCGTCGGGCGGCGCATGCGCCAGGAGCATCCGCTCTTCCGCTACACCGCGAGCGGGGAACGGCGCCCCGCCACCGTGGACGAAGTCTGCGACCGCGCGGACTGGTTGAGGTCGGACTGCTATCACGAAGCCTTCGAGATCTATGGGACCACGCGGCAGATGGCACTTCCACTGCCCGTGACCGGGGAAGTGATCCGCGGCTTCATCATGGGACGCCCGGGCAAGGACTTCACTCGGCGGGAGACCGCTCTCGCGCACCGGCTCCAGCCCCTGCTGCGCAGCGTCGACATCCACGTGCGGGAGATGCGCAGACTCCGAAGGCCCTCGGAGGGGGAAGGGGAGCCGCCCCAGCCCGAACGAATTGCCTGCGGCATGGGAATCACGCCCCGCGAGCTCACCGTGCTCAATGTGCTGGCCGAGGGGCTGACCGCCGCGGCCATCGCGCGCCGTCTGGGCATCTCGGTACGCACCGTCCACGCCCACCTGGACAGGCTCTACCGCAAACTCGGGACGCGCGATCGCCTTGCCACGGTCCTGCTGGCGAAGGACCTGGGGCTGACGTGCCACCCCGAGGACAGCGCCTGAAGACGGCTGGTCGTCGGGTGTCGCTTGCCGAGGCTGTACGTAGCGTGCGACACGGTCGGAATCCACGCAGTCGGGCAGGCGGATACGCGAGCCGAACAGCACAGGTGCCGGCGGGATCGAGAAGTCGTTGGTCATGCCGCTGTCCAGGTACTTCTGGATCGTCTCGGAGCCCTGGGCGATGCGGGCATGCGACGGCGCCTCCCGCCTCGCGAGTCTGGTCCAAAGGTCTCCGTCCGGCCCATCGCGTGTGTACGAGTGTTCAAAATGGAAGGCTGAGATCCAGAGGGGGGCCGCATCGTCAGTACAGGGCCCCATGAACCATTGCGCAGGAGGACGAGCTGGTGACCACCACGGTGCGACGCTACGGGCTGACGTGGACGGACCCCGACGGTGCGGCGCAGGCTTCGGCCAGTCTCTTCGACAAGCCGGCCGCCGTGCACAGGCGTCGGGCTTTGAAGGCTGCGGGCTGCACACACGTGAAAGTGGTGAAACTCCACGCCGGCGAGCTTCCCCAACCTGTCACGTGATCGCCCCCAAGCCGACGGCGTCTCACGCACCTTCGCCGACATCGACTCGCACGGAGCGAACCTGCGAGCTCGGTGCCTCCGACCTGATGGCGACACCGATCGAACACGCGCCCCGCGCGGGTCCTCGGGATGACACCTCCGGACCCTCGGCTCATCGACAAGACTGACCCGCCAGGCGGAGGCGGTTCCACTGTCGGGGGTCGTAGCTGCGCATCCTGGCTCCTGGGGCAGGTACTCCCATCGGATGCCGGCGTGCAGCACGAACGGGGACCACCGACCGGCAATGAGGCATGACCGGTCGGTGGTGCGTTCTCTCGGGCGTGCGAAGGGACTCACCCGTGGGCCGGAACCACCCGTGTCGTCGCGGTCACACCCGGCAGAGGCCGCTTGCCGGTCAGTATCGGCAGCCCGTCCCGGTCTCCGTAGAGCTCGTAGCGGTAGAACGCGATCGCGTAGGCGGTGAGCGCGTTCTGCTGCCGAGCCGGGGCGAGTTCCCGGTCCGGGCAGGTGCTGTCGTCCTCGCCGAACAGGGACGGCGGCGTCCATGCCGTGTTGTAGAAGTTGTGGTTTGCGTCCCGCAGTGACACCGAGTAGACCGTCGTGGTGTTGAGCCCGGCCGCGTCGTCGAGGTATTCCTGGCCCTCCTCGTGGACCGCGCCGTCACAACCGCTGGTGACCACCGTGAACGGCAGCGTGGTGATGAGGGTGTCGCTGTGGTCGCCCTGCGGGTCGTCGAACTTGACCGGCGCCAGCCCCAACACCGCGCGGATGCGCACCCCGCTCGGCCATTCGTCACGGTGCTTGTCCGACGCCTGCCACATCACGCCCTTCCCGCCGCGTGAGTGCCCGAGGGTGCCGACGCGAGCCATGTCGACATGGCCGGTGAAGTCCGGCGCGACCGAACGCCCGGACGGATCGACGAGCCGCCCTGTCAGAGGGCCGTCTCCGCCGACGGCCAACTGCCGCCACAGGCGCAGGTGCTCGTTGATGAGCCGGGCACGATCGCCGTAGTCGAAGGACGTCTGGTTGATGCCGTCGACACTGATCGACACCACGACGAAGCCGCGGGCGGCCAGCGCGGCGCCCAGGTAGTCGTAGCCGCGGTAACTCGGGAATGGGCGGGAGCCGTACGGGCAGGGCCAGGTGGCGGCGTCCTGGGCGTCACAGGCCCACCACGAGCCGTGTGCCAGGACGATCAGGGGGAGCCGGTCGGTCAGGTGCCGCGGATAGTGCACCACCGCCCGGAGTTCGCTGACCGTGCCGCTCTGAGGATCGGTGAACGCCGTGTCACCCAGGTCGTATTGAGCGACGGCGACCGAGCCGCCCCTGTCCTGTGCCGTGGCGGGAACCTGTACGCCCACGGCTGACACGGCGGCCACGAGAAGCAGCGCGACCGCGAGTCGAAGCGTAGTTCGAAGCTGTAATTCCATATCCCGCATGACGGGTTGTGCCGCCACATCCGTTGCATCGCCGTGGCCGGACAGTCCTTCCAAGCCCGTGCAGAAGGGCCCGCCCGGCGGGCCGTCCACGGCGTCGTGATCACAGGCTTGTGTTCGGTCGTGGCCATGCCGGACTGCGTCATGACCGCCGGCGCGCCTCAGCGGGTTCCGGCCTGGAGGCGCAGGCCCGCCAGGGTCAGTTCCAGTGCGGCGAGGAACTGGTCCCTGTCGTCGTGCTCGGCGAACTCGTCGACGATCTCGTGCATGAAGGGGAACTGTGCGGCATCGAGCTTCCGCCAGGACTCGGCGTAGCGGCTGAGGAACTCCACGCGGGTCATCGTGCCGTCCAGCACTTCCTGGGGCGGTTCCGCGCCCAGGTCGGCGGCTGTGCCGACCACGACGCCGACGATCGCCGACACGGCGTGGAACCGCTGCCGCGGTGTGAGGTCGAGGCGCAGGGTCTGTTGGCCGAGTTTCTCGTACAGCCTGAGTGAGTGGCCCTGGACGTCGGTGTTGCGCATGAAGTAGGCCGACAGCCACGGTCGGTCGATCATCGCGTCGAAGAGGGTGATGGCCATCTCCCGCAGGTCGGCGATCGGGTCGTCGCTCTGCGGCTGTTCCTCGACGGCGGTCAGGATGCCGCCGATGACGTGGTCGGTGGCGCGGTCGAGCAGTTCGTCCTTGCTGGAGACGTACCAGTAGATGGTTCCGACGCCCGTGCCGAGTCGGGTGGCGAGGGCGCGGAAGGTCAGGGCTGACTGGCCCGCTTCGTCGAGCAGGGCCACGGCCGCGCTGAGGACCGCCTCCATGGAGTGCGAGGCCCGTTGGCGGCCTCGGGGGGAGGTCTCGGTGGAAGTGCGCGGTCGCGGGCGTGGCATGCAGCCATCCAACCACAAGCTTGCCCTCCCATCGAACGATGTTCTACGATCGAACGGCGTTCCAGCATGGAACGATGTTCCTTTATCGAATCCCGTTCTAGCGCCGGGTGCGTCCTGCGACGACCGGCGACGTTATGAGAGGAGGCCGGCCATGGCCGCGACCACCACAGCCGAGCCCGCTTCGACCCGCACCTACTCATCCCTGCGTGCGGCCTGGATCCCGCTGACCGCACTCTGCCTGGCCTTCTTCGTCGAGATGGTGGACAACACCCTGCTGTCGATCGCGTTGCCGACCATCGGCCGCGACCTCGGTGGCGGCACCACCGCCCTGCAGTGGGTCACCGGCGCCTACTCGCTCACGTTCGGAGGCCTTCTGCTCACAGCGGGATCCCTGGCCGACCGTCTCGGACGCCGACGGGTGTTGCTGATCGGCCTCGCCGTGTTCGGCCTGCTGAGCCTGTGCGTCATCGCCGTCGACTCCGCCGGGCAGCTCATAGCACTGCGCGCCGGGCTCGGCGTGGCCGCTGCCGCCATGGCGCCCATCACCAACTCGCTCGTCTTCAGACTGTTCGACGAGCAGGCGTTGCGGATGCGCGCGATGACCCTGATGATCGTCGTCGGCATGTCCGGGTTCGTGCTCGGCCCGCTGCTCGGCGGTACGGCGCTGGCCCACGTGAGCTGGCAATGGCTCCTGCTGATCAATGCGCCGATCGCGCTGATCGCCGGCATCGGGGTGCGGCTCGGGGTCGCCGCCGACCGTCCTCAGGATTTGACGAACGACAGGCTCGACCTGCCGGGGGCCGTCCTGAGCGTCCTGGCCATCGGCCTCGCCTGTTACGCGCTGACCAGCGGCGTCGAGCACGGCTGGCTCTCCACCCTCACACTCGCCTCGATTCTCGGCGCGGTGGCCGCCGGTGTCGGGTTCGTCGCCCACGAGCGCCGCAGCTCAGCACCCATGCTGGACCTCGCCCTCTTCTCCGGCGGAACCGTCCGCGGCGCGGCCATCGCCCAGATCGGGACGTCCATCGCCATGGCCGGCGTGATGTTCGGGCTGATCCTCCACTTCCAGTACGCCTACGGATGGAGCCCGGTGCGGGCCGGCCTGGCGAACCTGCCGATCATCGTGACCATGATCGTCGCGACCCCCCTGTCGGAAGGGCTCGCCAAGAAGTTCGGCCATCGCGTCGCCTGTCTGGTCGGCGCGGCCTGCCTGGCCGGCGCGCTCGCCGGGCTCGCCTGGGGCGTCGACCACGGGTACGCCGCCATCGCCGCCTCCATGGTGGTGATGACCATCGGGCTGCGCACCGTCATGACGATCTGCGCGATCGCCCTGGTCGAGGCGATGCCGGAGAACCGCACCTCGATCGGCGCGGCGCTCAACGACACCGCTCAGGAGGTCGGCACGAGCGTCGGCACCGCGGTGACCGGAACCCTGATCGCGGCACTGGTCACCACCCGGCTGCCCGCCGGCACCTGGAGCAGCGACCTCGTGCGGTCGTTCTTCCATGGCGAGCGGATCATCTACGGCGTACTCGCGGTCGTCGTCGGTCTGATCGCGGCGGGCGGCGCACTCACCCTGACCGACTCCCACGCGGTCGAGGAGTCGCCTGAAACACTGACCGAAGCCGCCTGAGCCCAGGACCTGGCCAGTCCCGGTGGCCCGCGCGGCCCGAAGACAGCCTGGCTCACCGGCGCGGACGGCTACCGGAGCGAGCTGGTGGAGTGGCCCCTGAGCACCTCGACAGCATCACCGCCGCGGACTTCTCCCGAGCGGTCCTGTCGAGTGCAGCCAGGAGCCACTCCACCCGCACGTCTCAGTTCTCCAGGCGCCAGTGCTGGTTCGCGCCGCCCGAGCAGCTCCACAGCTGGAGCTTGGTCCCGTTGCCGGTGCCCTGGCCCGCGGCGTCCAGGCAGAGCCCCGACTGCGCCGCCGTGATCGTGCCGTCGGTATTGACGTTCCACTGCTGGTCGGCCTGGCCGTTGCAGTCCCAGATCGCCGCCGCGGTCCCGTTGCCCGCCGCTTGGCCGACCCCCAGGCACTTGTTGCCGTAGACGACCAGCTGCTTGGCGGCGGTTTGGGTCCACCGCTGGTTGGAGCCGCCGTTGCAGTCCCACAGCTGGGCCTGTGTGCCGTTGGCGGTGGCGGAGTTGTTGATGTCGACGCAGCGTCCCGACTGCTGTCCGACGATCTTCTGGCTTCCGGAGGGCTGCGGGGGCTGGTTCGAGCCGAACTGGGAGAAGAACTGCCACACCGCTCCCGAGGTCCAGGTGCGCCAGCCGCCCCCGGTGGAACCGTCGATGGGGCCGGGGTCATGGCCCGCTCCGTCGAACGCGGCCCAGACGACGGGGTAGCCGGCCCTGCAGCCGGAGTAGGTGGTGATGATGTGCGTCAGGCTTCCGTTGGCCGGCTCGGGCGGGTTCTGCGCGGTGCAGCCGTTCGCCCGGACGAAGGTGTCGCGCAGTTGCCGTCCCGAGGCGATGGGCAGCACGTTGTCCCGGAGGCCGTGCAGCCCCATGTAGGCGATGGGCTGGCCGCCGCCGTTGCATCCGCTGAGGTTCGCGCCGGAGTAGACCGCGACCGCACGGAAGACCGTCGCCCGGGAGCAGGCGAGGGCGTACGACATCGCGCCGCCGTAGCTGAAGCCGGCCGCGAACAGCTGGGTGGTGTCGACGCACAGACCTGCTTCGATCTGGTTGACCATGGCGTCGACGAAGGCCACGTCCTGGCCGCCGGGGTTGGCCCAGCCGTTGCCGTTGCCCTGGGGGGCTACGAAGATCGTGCTGTTGTTCGCGTTGTCCGCAAGGCGCCTGAGGCCGTAGTAGGACCAGTTGTACCCGTCCGTGCCGCCCGAGTCGACGTCGTTCGCGGTGCCGCCCCGCCAGTGGAAGCCGAAGACCAGCCGGTAGGGGCGGTTGCTGTCGTAGCCGGCCGGGACCCGCAGGAGGTAACTGCGGTTCTGGCCGCCGCTCTGGATCGTGTGGTTGCCGCTGGTCAGCGTCGGGGCCTTGCCGCAGCCGGGACTGGCCGCGGCGGCGGACTTCGTGGCCGGCGCGGGTGCGCCCAGGGCGTCGCCGAACGAGGTGCCCGCGGTCGTCAGGATGAGGAGCAGTGCGGCCGCGATGGACATCAGGAGCGGTTTGCGTTCCATGCTCTCCTTCTTCCGTGCTCCGGTGGGGGACAGGGCGTGCCGGTGTTCAGACGGCGGTGACCGTCCACGCGTTGTTGGTGCTGGAGTTCGGCGTCCACAGCACCGTGCTGGAGCCGGCCGTGGTGCTGCCGCTGCCGTCGAGGGCGGTGCCGGTGCCGCGATTGACGATCTGGTAGCGGTTGTTGCCGAGGCTGGTCAGCGACCACTGCTGGTTGTTGCCGCCGTTCCAGGGCTGCTGGCGGGCGGGAGCGCCGTTGGCGGCGTTGCCGTAACTGTCGGCGGCCATGCCGTTGGTGCGGTTCACGATGCGGTGGTAGCCGTTGCCGAGGTCGATGAGCTGCCACTGGAGGTTGGTGCTGCCGTCGTAGTTCCACTGCTTGAGGTTGGAACCGGCGGCGACGTCGCCTCCGCTGTCGAGCACCAGCCCGCTGGTCACGTTGGCGATCCTGACCCAGGTGGTGGAGCCGCCGGGCGCGCCCAGGACGGGTATCTCACCGGAGAAGGTGAGCTTGACGGTGTAGGCGAGCGCAGCGAAGGGCGGGCCGGCCGAGGGCATGGTCAGGTGCAGGCCGGACGCGTCCTGGGTCGGTGCGGGCAGGTCGATGTAGGTGCCGGCGGTGTTGCCGAGCAGTTGGGCGCGCGTCAGGCTGCTGAGGTTGATCCGGTTGGAGTTCAGGGTCGTGATGGTCATGGTGCCGCCCTGCCAGCCCAGCGCGGTGGCGTACAGGACCTTGTTGTCCCGGCTGCGGGTGAACCGCACGTCCTGCGGTTTGCCGGCCACCGGTCCGCTGAACGAGCCTCCGCCCATCTTGGTGGGGCCCTCGCCGTAGCTGGACCAGGAGCGGGTGGCGTAGATCCCCTCTCCGAAGCGGCCGAGCCAGTCGCCCATGGCCAGCAGGATGGACTGCTGCCCGGAGGGAATGGTGCCGTCCGCCATCGGCGCGATGTTCAGCAGCATGTTGCCGCCCTTGCTGACCCGGTCGATCAGCGAGTGGAGCATGGCCTGCGTGGAGTAGTAGCCGATGCCGACCGTGTAGCACCAGCTGGAGGAGGAGATGCTGTCGTCGGTCAGCCAGTAGGGGGTGAGCAGGTCCGCCGGGCCTCCGCGCTCGAAGTCGAAGACCTCACCCTTGTTGTTGAGACCGTCCTTGTAGGTCGCGACCACGTCCTTGTTCCACGCGACGGCCTGGTTGTAGTAGTGCGCGAGGAACTGCAGCCGGTAGGACTCCTGCACCTGGTTCAGGGCGAAGTCCTGCCAGACCAGGTCGGGTTGGTAGCCGTCGATCACCTCGACCAGCTTGTCGTACCAGAGCTTGTTCTCCGCGGCTGAGCCCTGCTGTCCGTAGAGGATGCGCAGGCTGGGGTCCGACTGGCTGGGCACGTGGTCGTAGAAGCCGTTGAAGTGGTAGGCGTGGTGCAGGGAGGCCATGAACTTCAGCCCCTGCCCGCGGATGGCCTGCGCGTGCACCCCCACCAGGTCGAGCCGGGGACCGCGCTGGACCGAGTTCCACGGACTGACGCGGCTGTTCCACATGGAGAAGCCGTCGTGGTGCTCGGCCACCGGGCCGGCGAACCGCGCACCGGCCGCCTTGAACAGCCGCGCCCAGGCGTCGGGATCCCATCTGCCGCCCTGGGAGACGAGCTTGGGGGCGAACTGCACGTACGTGCCGGCCTTGTCGCGGGCGCCGTCGATGAAGTTGTGGTACGGCCACGCCGAGGGGTCGCCGTAGGTGGCCTTGTGGTGGTTGTTCTCGGCCGAGCCGCCGATGTACATGTTGCGCGGGTACCACTCGTTGCCGAACGCGGGAACGCTGAAGGCGCCCCAGTGGTAGTAGATGCCGAACTTGGCGTCCTGGAACCAGGCCGGGGCCGGGGGATGCTGGTCCACGGACGACCAGCTGGGGGTGTAGCTGGTGGGGCCGTCGGTCGCGGCGGCCTCGGGGGCGAACCGCAGCAGGCCGAAGGCCGTCGCCGCGCCGGCCGCCGCCAGCAGTCGGCGCCGGCTCAACGGCAGGGGGGAGGAGGACATGTGGGGGCCTCTCGGGTGAGGGGACGGGGGTGCGGGCTTCGGTGCGTGGGGGCCGGTCGTCTCGTTCAGTCGCGCGACCACTTCTGGTTGCTGCCGCCGGTGCAGGTCCACAGCTGCAGCGGGGTGCCGTTGGCGGTGCCCGCGCCGGTGGCGTCCAGGCACAGGCCGGACTGGTCACCGGTGATGGTGCCGTCGGCGTGGATCGTCCACTTCTGGTTGGCGCCTCCGGTGCAGTTCCAGATGTCGACCTTGGTGCCGGGGCTCGTGCCCTGGCCCGCGGCGTCCAGGCAGGAGCTGCCGTACACGCGCAGCTCACCTGACGAGGTGTTCGTCCACTGCTGGTTGCTGCCACCGTTGCAGTCCCACAGCGCCACCTGGGTGCCGGCCGTCTGCGACTGGTTCGGTACGTCCACGCAGCGGCCGGAACCGGTCCCGACGATCGCGCCGGTCGTGCCGCCGTTTCCGCCGCTGCCGGGGGTGACGGACAGGTTGTCGAACTGAGCCGTCTCTCCCTGGCTGGTCCCGTAGCCGATCTGTCCGCTCGCCCACGTGCCGTCGTTCACGGAACCGACCGTGGCACCGTCGATGACCGCGGTGATCGTGGTGCCGGAAAAGGTGAGACCGAGGGTGTGCCACCGGTTGGTGCCCAGTGCCGCGGTTGTGCCGCGGGCCAGGGTGGAGACGGTGCCGTTGGTGTTCGAGTTCAGGATCGACCAGGCCCCGGTGTCGCTCACCCGCAGGCGGTAGGCGTTCTGGCCGCCGGTTCGGTCGTAGTCGTGCCCGCCGGCACGGCCTATCAGCTCGACGTATCCGGGCTGTTCGAGCAGCACGTCGGAGGCAACGGTGTAGTTGCCCCAGCCCACGTCCCCGAGCAGGGCGTGCGGATCGGTGAGCGCGTCCCAGGTGATCGGCTTCTGCGGGCTCATCTGGCGCACGCAGGTGCCGGCGCGGCCGCCTCCGCAGCCCGCCGCTTCGAAAGCGCCCTGCCAGTCCATCAGGTACTTCGCCTCGGTGCCGGTGGCGTAGCCGTCGAAGGAGTCGCTGTACGGCAGCTTCAACGGGGCCTTGGCGGGGCCGGTGGCGGTGCCCTTGCCCTGCCCGGTCGTGGTGGTCAGGGTGTACAGGTGCCCGGGCTGCACGGTCAGGCTGTAGGCACCGCCGGACGGGGTGATGTCGGTGGCGTGCACGAAGTGGTCGGCCGGGTTCGCGGACCTGAGGTCGGTGGACCAGACGTGCACGGTGCCGGTGGACAGGCCCCCGGTGACGTTGAGGTTCAGCGTCTGGGCGCTGCCGGCGTCGATGGTCTCGATCACCGTGGACCAGTCGGAGTTGTTGGTGGACTTGAGCGATACGTAGCTGCCGTTGTTCCGGTTGCCGCCGAGGTAGCCGCTGGAGGAGTCGAGGTAGTGCCAGCCCGGGGCGGTGAACTGGCTGGTGTGGGCCATCACCCAGGTGTTCTTGCCGACCGAGTAGGAGCCGGACCACGGCTGTGCGGCCAGGGTGAGGCCCATTGTGGGGTACGGCAGATTGGGGGTCAGGGCGGCGACCACGGGCCAGTTGAGATAGGCGGTCATCCGTCCGTCGATGTATCCGCGGTTGATGCCGCGGGCCATGGCCTGCGCTCCGCCGTTGTAGTCGTCCGAGCCGTTCTCGCTCGCCCACAGCGGTTTGCCGGACGAAAGGGCGGCCGCCGGTACCGAGCAGCTGGTCTGGGCGGAGCGGTAGCCGCACGGGTAGTGCGTGCCGATGGCGCTCACCGCGGAGGCGAACGCCTGGTTGGAGTTGATGTCGTTCGCCACGGCCCAGTCCGAGTCGGCCGCGACGAGCTTGACGCTGCCGTAGCCGTTGCTGTCGAGGGCGGTGCGCAGCTGCTGGTACCAGGAGACGTTGTAGCCCCGCTCGTTCCATCCGCCGAGGTAGTCGATGCTCAGTCCGTGCCGCTTGGCACAACCGAGCCACGACACCAGGTAGTTGACCATGTCGGTGGACCAGAAGTTGCCGTTGCCGATCCAGCCGGGCGCTCCCCAGGCGAGCCCGTACAGCTTGAGGGCGGGGTTGCGGGCCTTGGCCTGCTCCATCAGCCACCACTCGTAGCCACGGTCGCAGTTCAGGTCGGAGCGGGTGTGCTGGTGGCTCGGCTCGGCGCCCGAGGTGGAGTTGGTGTCGCCGCCGATCTCCGCTTTGAGGATCTGCAGGGAGGCGCCGTAGCCGGGCCGGAACAGGTAGTCGAGGACCTGGCCGCGCTGGGGCTCGGGATAGTCGATCAGGAGTCTGCTGTTGCCGCCTCCGCCGCTGATCGCGCCGACGCCGTCGAAGGTCCGCCCGCCGGACGCGCCGTTGACGGTGAGGGAGGTGGCGGCCTGGGCGGGTGCGGCGGCCGTCCCCACGATGCCGCCGGAGGTCAGGAGGAGGCCCGCGAGTACGGCCGTCGGGACCCGCAGGCGCCGTAACAGCCGTGCGAATGCTGACACGGTGGGTTCCTTTCACAGGTGGGGGTGTCCACGGCCGGTGCGGTCGGCGGACGGTGCAGGACGTTTCAGCGGACGAAGAAGTCCTGGTTGGTGCCCGGTGCGTTCTTGCACTGCCACTGGTCGAGTTGTTGGCCCGGGTTGCTGCCGCCGCCGTAGACGTCCAGGCACAGACCGCTGTTGCGGTTCTGGAAGGCGTAGGAGCCGTCGGACTGGCGCACGGGCAGCCAGAGGGCGTTGTCCGTGGTGCCGGGGGGCTGTTGCACGATGTTCGGGGTGCCTGCCGTGGTGGAACCGCCGGCGACCGCCACGTCCTGGCCGGAGTGCTGTGCGCGCAGTTGGCCGTAGCCGCCCGAGACCGGCGCGAACTGGAACTGCTGGTTGCTCTGCCCGTTGCAGGTCCACTGGTCGATCGCGGCGCCAGCGCTGCCCGAGTTGCCGTACACGTCCAGGCACAAGTCGTCGTGGGCGACGACGAGTTGGTGGTAGCCGGCCGGGAAGCTCTCGCCGCCGGAGGAGGCCGGTGTGAGGTAGACGGCGAACGCGTCGTGCGCGCCCTGGAACGTCAACGGCACGGTGATGGAGCCGCCCGAGGCGTTCAGGTTCTGGTCGTGGACGGTCTGCGGCGCACTGAGCGGTGCCTGGTCCGGGATGCGGTGCACGGTGACGTGCACACTGCCGCCGTTCGTCAGCCAGGGCACGGACGACAGTCCGTTGAAGGTCACGGACGTGGTGCCGGAGGTGCCGTTCGAGTCGCCGATGATCGCCACCGCGCGCTTGTTGGCGGGGTCCTCGGAGGCCGAGATCGCCGTGGAGCCGACCTGGCCTGAGGTGTCGACGAGGGTGCCGGTCATGTCGGCGTAGTCCCGCAGCGCCCACCAGTTGCCGGTCGGCTGCCAGGTGCCCCCGCTCTGGGTGAGGACGCCGGTCAGGTTGGGGGTCACGCAGCACACCCAGTTGCCGCGCATCGCGTTGGTGTACCCGGACTGTGCGAACCGGGCCAGGTACCAGGCCGTCACCCCGGCGGTCTGCCGGTCGGCCGGCTGGTACTCGTTGGAGGACAGCGGCAGCGGACCGATGCCCGCTGTGGTCAGGGCACTGTTGAGGGCCCGTGCGACGGTGACCGGGTCGTCGACGTCCCCCTCGTTGTGGTTGGCGATCATGTCCGGTACGGTCCCGGCCGCCTTCACGTGCGCGAGCCAGGTCCGCCATTGACCGGGGTTGCGTTCCGGGGTGAACGCGAAGGACGGGCCGACGATCTGCGCGCCGGGGGCGATGCGACGTATCTCGCGGTAGGCGGTGTCCCACATCTGGAAGTACTGGGCGCTGTTCACGCCACGGGTCCAGAAGGCGGAGATGTCGGGCTCGTTCCAGATGTCGTAGGAGAACGTGAGCCCTGAAGCCTGCAGTGCCCCCACCGTGGAGTCGATGAAGCCGATCCAGTTGGAGCAGTCGCCGTTGTCGCACGGGTACCTGGTGTTCGACGGCTGGCCGCCGTTGGCGCCGTAGATGTCGCTGACCAGTACCTGGTACTGCGCGTGGTACGGCGGCTGGGTGAGGCGTTTCGCCTGTGCGACGATCGAGTCGATGTCGGCCCGAGTCGCCGATCCGTACTGGTAGTTGTCCCTGATCCAGCCGCCGGAGAACCAGCCGCCGCCGCGGAACGCGTTGATCCCCAGTGGCTTGATGAACTGGTCCGCCGGCTGGCTGCCGTCCTGCGTGAAACCGTAGAGGAATCCCTCACCCACGCCGGTCGACGGGCCCCGCGTCGACGCCAGGTCCACGCTCAGCGCCTCGCCCGAGACGGCTCGGCTCTCAGCTGTCGCCGACAGTTGCAGCACGAACGCCAAGACGATGCCGACGGCCAGTACCCAAAGTCCGGGTCTCGCTCTCGTCCTCATTCGCTCCTCCTGCGCGCTCAGCGGTATCCGGCCGCGGTGATGTTGGCCTGCACCGCGTTGTCGGTCGCGTCGGAGGGATAGCCGGCGACGATGGCCCCCTCGTAGAAGGTGCCGGCGCTCAGGTTGGCGCCGCCGCCGGGCTTGCAGCAGTCGCCGCCGCTGCCGAGGACGATGGCGCCCTGCTTCTTCATGGGGCTGTATCCGGCGGGGAGTGCGCCGTCCCACAGGGTGGTCAGGCTGCCGGACTGGGCGTTGCCGCCCTTGAGGGCGAACCTCGACGTCCCGTTGTTCTTCAGCATCGCGGTGACGAACTTGCTGGTGAAGGCCCGCTGGTTGCCGTTCCAGGACTGGCTGCCGCCGGAGTACAGGCCCCATTCGAGGTCGGCCTGGACCCAGGGTCCGCTTCCCGAGCAGCCGCCGAACCAGCACTGGGTGCCGAAGTTGATGGCGTCCATCGCCCCGGCGGCGTCGGCCTTCCGGGTCGTCTCGCTGTTGCCGTAGTCGAAGCAGCAGCCGTTGTTGACGTGGGTGCCGCTGGTCACCATGTACGCCCCTTCGGGCGCGCTGCCGGTCGGCACGCCCGTCAGATGGCCGTCCCGCCAGTAGCTGTTCCCGGGATTGATGTACAGCGAGTACGCCTTGGTGCCCCCGGCGGTCAGCGACTCCGAGGTGGCCTTCGCGGGACTGCTCTGACTCGATCCCGGGACCTGGGCCGACCCCTGGTACCACAGGTCGTTGCCGCGTCCGGACTGGTCGTAGACGACCGTGATCACACAGGAGGTGCCCCCGCAGAACGAGTCCTGCGCCGCCGCGTCGGCGAAACCGCCGGCCGCCCGGACGCCGATGTTCCTGGTCGCGTTGTCCGAGGCGCGCCTGACCTGGTAAAGGCTGCCGCCGTACGACCCGTAGAGCGCCCGCACGGTGCTGTGCGCGGCCACGCACGGAGTGCCGCCCGCGGAGTAGAGGTCGCACGGGCCCGACCCGCCGGGGGCGGGCGGAGGGGTCGACGTGGTCCACTTCTGGTTGCTCTGGCCGTTGCAGGTCCACAGGATGACCGCGGTGCCGTTGGCCGTGCCCGCCCCGTTGACGTCCAGGCACAGGCCGGACTGGACACCGGTGACGGACCCGTCGGCGTTCTGTCGCCACGCCTGGTTCGCCTGCCCGTTGCACGACCAGATGATCACCGGGGTTCCCGGCGCGGTCCGGTTGTCGTAGGCGTCCACGCATCGGGTGCCGCTCATCGTCCTCAGCTCGCCCGCCGAGGTGAACTCGAACGCCTGGTTCGGCTGGTTGTCACAGTCCTGGATGTCGAGGGCCGTTCCCGGAGTGTCGACGTTGCCCCTGACGTCCAGGCACCGCCCGGACGCCGAACTCACCAAGGGGGACGGCGTCGACGCGAGGGCGGGGGCCGGTGCCGACAGCATGGCCAGCAGCGCCGTCACGGCCACGGCGGCGAACGCCGGTAAGCGTGGTGTGCGGGCCGTGCGACTCCGGCGGGAAAAGGGTGAGGGCCGCATTCTGTTCCTCGCGTGTGTGGGGGAAGGTGACGAGGGCTGTGCCTGGCCGAACGGGATGGTGACGAGGGCGATGGTGAGCACCCACAGGAACCACTCAGACATCCCATGTCCAAGTGATTCCACAGCTGTCTGATGGAGTCAATACGCTCCGCACTCCGAATCGAATTCGGATCCATCCCATGTATCGCCCCTGGTCGGGCCGTTGTGAGGGCATGCCGAAGCCCGCGTCCGGCGACGGCCGCCGTACCGGACGCGGGTCGTCGTTGCGTCAGGACAAGAGGGGAACAGCCTCCTTGTGCGGGGCGGAGTGGCGTGACGAGGTCAGGACACGGGCAGCGCGGTCCACTGCTGGTGGGCTCCGCCGTTGCAGTCCCACAGGACCAGTTGCGTACCGTCGGTGGTGGACGCGTTGGGGTCGTCGAGGCAACGGCCGGAGACCGGGTTGCGGTAGCCGCCGTTGTACGTCTGCCATTGCTGGTTGGTGCCGCCGTTGCAGTCCCAGATCTCGATCTTGGTGCCGTTGGCGGTACCGCGGCCGGTGACGTCGAGGCACTTCCCGAGGGCCCGCAGGGTGCCGTCGGAGCGCGCTGACCATGTCTGCGCGGCCGAGCCGTCACAGGTTCGGATCTCCGCGGGGGTCCCGTTGGCGCTGTTGCCGCCGGTGACCCCCAGGCACTTCCCCGCGATCCCGGAACGCACCTGCCCGACCGCGGAATCCGGCGGCTTGATCCAGCCTGCCGCGTCCGCGGCCTGGATGCCCGCGTTGAAGGCGTCCGCCATCTTGCCGAAGCCGCTGTCGTTGGGGTGCAGGGCGTCGGAGAGGTCCGCGGTGGTCAGGGCGCTCATGTCCACCAGGCGTACGCGCTTGCCGGCAGCCTGCTGGGCCTGGACGATTCCGGGCAACTTGGCGTTGAACGCGGGCCGGTTGGCCTCCTCGGTGGCGCTGGTGGAGATGATCACGGTGCCGACGAGCACGGTTGCGTCGGGTGCGGCCCTGGTGATCTGGTCGATGAGCGCGCGGAGCCGGTCGGCCGCGGTCGGGATCTGGTAGTTGCCGTTCAGGTCGTTGGTTCCGATCTCCAGGGTCACCACGTTCGGCCGGTAGCGCGCCAGCACGGAGTCCGCGATGCCCGCGATCTGGTCGATCCGCCAGCCGGAGTGGCCTTCGTTGTCCGGGTCGGACATGGTGCCGTTGCGTCCCGAGCCGACGAAGTCCAGGGTGTGTCCCTCGGCCGTCAGCTTGTTCGCCAGAAAGCTCCGGTAGCTGTTCCCGGACGGGCTGCCGACGCCCCAGGTGATCGAGTTGCCCAACGGCATCAGCCGCAGGGGCGTGGGCGCTGCGGCCCGCGTGACGGAGGCCGGCGCCTCGGTGGCGGTGGCCGTGGCAGGCCACGCTGCGCCCATTCCGAGGGTGGCCGCGAGCGCTGCGGCCAAGGGTGCCCAGTACTTCTTCATCAGCGTTCCTCACTGGGTGCGGGACAGTGGGTGGGGTGAACGAACTGCTCTTCTGTGCAGGGGTTTTGGGGCGCGAGCAGATCAGCGGGGAGTGAAGTCCTGGTTGGTGCCGGGTGCGTTCTTGCACGGCCACTGGTCCAGTTGCTGGCCCAGGTTGCTGCCGCCGCTGTAGACGTCCAGGCACAGACCGCTGTTCTGGTTCTTGAAGGAATACGAGCCGTCGGACTGCAGAACCGGCAGCCACAGAGCGCCAGCCGCTCCGCTCGCGGCCTGCTGCACGATGTTGGGCGTGCCGGCGGTCGTGGAGCCGCCCGACACCGCCACGACCTGTCCGGAGTGCTGTGCGCGCAGTTGGCCGTAGCCGCCCGAGACCGGCACGAACCCGAACTGCTGGTTGCCCTGCCCGTTGCAGGTCCACTGGTCGATCGCGGCGCCGGCGCTGGTGGAGTTGCCGTACACGTCCAGGCACAGGTTGTTGCTTGCGATCACCAACTGGTGGTAGCCCGTGGGGAAGCCGCCGCCGCCCGAGGACTGGACGCCCGCCTGCTGGATGACGTCTCTGGCACCCTGAGGCCAGTTGGTGCCGCTGACCAGGACGTTGCCGGTGAGGACGTTGTTGTGCGGGGGGCCGGTGGCCACGTACGTGTTGCCGCCGTTGTACCAGTTGCCGGAGAACGTGCTGTCGTCGGTGTGGTTGTTCGCGTTGGCGTTGGTGAGCGCCCAGTTGCCCGCGTCCTGCACCACGTTGGCCGACACCTTCAGGTACCGGGAGCCCTCGTCGAGGTACAGCGCGGTGGTGCGGTTGTTGTCGTACATGTAGTTGTCGGAGATCACCGACCCGGGGGCCGCGGACAGGCTGTAGATGCTGCCGCCGTCGAACATCGCGTTCTTGGTGTCGAAGACCAGGTTGTGGGAGACGGTGTTGTTCTTCAGCGTGGTGGGAGTGCTGTAGATCGGCTGGTAGTTGTACGTGCCCCGGTTGACGTAGTCCTGGCTGCCGCCCGGGTCGTTCATCCCCCAGCCCCAGCCGATGTCGATCCCGTCGTAGGGCAGGTGGTCGCACTGGTTGTGGGTGATCGTCGCGTTGGTGACGTAGGTGGACAGGATTCCCGCGGTCTCCTTGTAGTCGGTGCCGACCCCGCTGACCTTGTTGTTGCTGATGGTGATGTTCTGGTTGGTCATCTGCGGGTTGGCGGGGTGGTGCGCGTCCGGCTGGATCCCGCCGACCTGGATGCCGCTGCCGGCGATGTCGGTGAACGTGTTGCCGGTGATGGTGACACCGTTCGCGCCGAGTCCGGTGCCGGAGGCCGTGGCGACGCCGTCGTTGCCCACGCCGAGTCCGGCCTGCCCGAGTTCGGAGAACGTGTTGCCCGAGAAGGTGATGCCGGTGGCGGCGGAGACCTGGACGGCCGCGGGCATCTGCACCCAGTGGTTCCGGGTGGCCTCGAACTGCGTGCAGCCCGACTTGCAGGTGCTCAGCCAGTTGGCCGGCATCGCGTAGGCGCCGGTGATGTGCGCGCCGCTCTGCTGGTCCGCGTACCCGTCGGGTCCGCTCGGGCCTAGCCAGGAGGTCCCGGTGAACCGTATGCCGACGAATCCCAGGCCGGTCGCGGGTGAGCCGTAGCTGCCGCTGATGCCCAACAGGTGCTGAAGTCGGGGCAGTTCGACGTCGAGGCTGTTCGGGTTCTGCCCCGGCTGGGCCCGGTAGTACAGGTCACCGGTGGGCGAGTCGAGGTACCACTGCCCGGCCTGCTTGAGGAACGCGTAGTTGTTCTCCAGGTACATGGTCCCGCCGGCGAACGGCGCGTTGATGGTGTCGTAGCCCCACGAGTTGTTGTTCCACGCGGGCTGCTGCATGGTGATGGTCCTGCCGCTGATCGACCGGACCGGCGCGTAGCGGTCGGTGAAGGAGTTGACGCTCTCGACTTCCATGTGGCTCTGGTCCGTGAGGCCGGCCAGGTAGTCGAGGGAAGAGTCGTTGACCGTCAGTCCGGTCTGCGTGAAGGTGAACCCGGAACGGGGCACCTGGATCGCCGCTCGGGGTGCCTGCTTGCCGTTCACGTACAACTGGCGTGTGTTCACGCCGCTGCCGACGTGGGCCGACCAGATGTTGCTGCTCTGATCATGCACCTGCCAACCTGATATCTGTTGGGCACCGCTCACGACCGGTTGCTGCCCGGACATGGCCTGGTAGGTGATCGTGTGGCCGTTCTGGCCGCCGTCGCCGGAGCCGAAGGTCAGGGGCTTGGACTGCCGGTAGGTGCCACCGGCCAGGTGGACCACGACGTCCGCATCGGCCGAGAGCCGGTGCGCGGGCTGCCGTGCCTGGTCGATCGTCGCGAACGGCTGCCCGGCGGTGCCGTTCCCGCCGGGAGCCGCATCCGGGGCCACGTACAGGTCGGCGGCCGCTGCCTGGCGCTCGGCCGGCGCGGCGAACGCGGCCCCGGCCGAGGGCAGGCCTCCGGCCAGTAAGGCGAACAGAGCCATGGGGGCGGCCCAGAGGCCGCGGAGTGCTCTGGTTCCGGACATCGTCATCCTCCTGTGGGGGCGGTGGCGCCTGGTGTGGGGGACCGGCGGGTTTTCTCCCGCCGGGGCCGCGGGCACCGTCTGCATGACCCGCCCCCTCGGTCCAGGGCGAGGGTCGAGCGATTCAGTCGGTCGGTCGGACGTCCTTGGCGACGGTGAACCCGGCAAGGCTGGAGCCGTTCCTCAGCTCAGTGCCGGGTGCCACGAAGACGCCGTAGGCCTTGTGACCGCCCACCGTGGTGGGCGCGGCCGTCGCGTTCGCGAGGTTGTCGGTACCACCCGCGGCACCGCCGCCGGGCGCCTGGGTGAGGTGGTTGCCGCGACCGGACTGGTCGTACACGATCGTGATCAGGCCGGTGGTTCCGGAGCAGAACGAGTCCTGGGCGGCGGCGTCGGCGTACCCGCCGGTGCTCAGGAGGCCGATGGTGCGGATGGTGTCGTCCGAGGCGCGCCGCACCTGGTACAGGGGTCCGACCGCGGCTCCCGCGCGGGTGAACGCCCTGCGGGCGGAACCGCTGGGGTGGCGTGATGTCCGTGTGGTTCCCATCCGATCTCCCTACCGTGCCGGCGCGACCCGTGCGGGCCGTGTGGGGGTGGCGCTGTCGATCCGCAAGCGCTTCGAGGTGCCGTATGTGCAGCGGATTGCAGAGAGGTTTCGGGGGGAGACGGTGCTCCTGCACCTGACGGGCTGTCAAGGGTGTTGCGGCTCCTGTTGCGAACCTTGTCGCGGAATCGGTTCGACGGCCGGATCCCGCGGTTCGCCTCCGACGGGCACACCGAAATGTTGCGACGGCGGGGGTGTGGTCGGCTGCGTGTGCTTCCGCCGAGCGGGTGTGGGCGACGGGCCCGTCGCGCACGGTGAAACAGTGAGGTAGCCGTCACGTCCGGGTGGGACGGGGTGGGCCCGCAAGGCGCGGGCCGACGCAGCGGCGGTCGGCGCGCGCGTCGCCGCCGTTGGTGCCGCACGGCACGTCGCGTTCCCGGCCGCCGCCCGTCCTGCGAGCCCGTCGAAGCGCTTGCGTGCGAATCGGTTCGCTTTCGGATGAAGGCCGGGGTGGCAGCTGGGGCGTGTCCTCAATCGATCCGCTGTGCAAGATCGATTGAGGACACGCCCCAGGCTCAGGACCGGTCTTCGAAGGTGTTGCAGCCCTCCGCGCTCAGCGGTTTCCGCTGTTCCCTTCCGGCAGGACGCCCGTGCGGGCCACGTCGGCGTACCACCGCGCACTGGCCTTGGGGATGCGCTTGCCGGTGGGGTAGTCGACGTAGACGGCACCGAAGCGTTTGCTGTAGCCGTAACCCCACTCGAAGTTGTCCAGCAGCGACCACAGGAAGTAGCCCCGGACATCCACGCCGGCCTCGATGGCCCGGTGCACGGCTGACAGGTGGCCGTGGAGGTAGTCGATGCGTTCGGGGTCGGACACCTCGCCGTCCGGGTTCACGTAGTCGTCGAACGCGGCACCGTTCTCGGTGATCACCAGAGGCATCCCGGGGAAGTCCGCCTTGAGACGTGTCAGCAGGTCGTAGAGACCGCTGGGGTCGACTGCCCACCCCATCGCGGTGGTGTCGCCCGGTGGCCGGAGGAAGGTGACGTCGTCGGCGCCCGGCCAGGGGCTGTGCTCGCTCGCGCCGTGGCCGTCGGAACCGTGGCTGCCCGCGCCGGTGCCGGCGGCGACCAGGGTCGGCGTGTAGTAGTTGACGCCCAGGAAGTCCAGCGGCTGGTGGATGGTGTCGGTGTCGCCGTCCCGTACGAAGGACCAGTCGGTCAGGCTCGCCGTGTCCTGAAGGAGGTCCTGGGGGTAGGCGCCTTCCAGCAGGGGGCCGGTGAAGACGCGGTTGGCCAGAGCGTCGATCCGCCGGGCCGCGTTCAGGTCCTCGAGTGTCTCGGACAGCGCGCGGACGTGATGCAGGTTGAGGGTGATGGACGCCTGGGCGCGGCTGGGCAGTTCGGCGCGCAGCGCCTGAACGGCCTTGCCGTGGGCGAGATTGAGATGGTGCGCCGCACGCAGGGCGGCGACCGGGTCGGTGCGTCCGGGTGCGTGGACACCCGAGCCGTATCCGAGGAAGGCACTGCACCAGGGCTCGTTGAGGGTGATCCAGGTCTTCACCCGGTCTCCCAGCGCACGTGCCGCCAGGGCCGCGTAGTCGGCGAACCGGTCGGAGGTGGCGCGCTCCGGCCAGCCGCCGGCGTCCTCCAACTCCTGTGGCAGGTCCCAGTGGTAGAGCGTGACGACCGGTTCGATGCCCTTGTCCAGCAGTGCGTCGGTCAGCGCGCGATAGAAGTCGAGGCCCTTTTCGACAGCCGGGCCGCGGCCGGTCGGCTGCACGCGCGGCCACGACAGGGAGAACCGGTAGGCGCTCACCCCGAGGTCGGCCATGATCTCGACGTCCTCGCGCCAGCGGTGGTAGTGATCGGTGGCGACGTCGCCGGTGTCACCGTTGCGCACCCTGCCGGGCGTGTGCGAGTAGGTGTCCCAGATCGACGGAGTGCGCCCGTCCGCGGAGGCGGCGCCTTCGATCTGGTACGCGGCGGTCGCCGTACCCCAGGTGAATCCCCGCGGAAAGGTGCGGGCGGTGATGTTCTCCGGGGCGGGTGCGACGCGTCGGATTACGGTGCTCACGTGGGTCCTTCCAGGTGACGTGCGGGGCGGGAGAGGGGAGACGGTGTGGAGCCGTCGGGGAGCCTCGGCAACGGGGGAGACGGCACGGCTTTCACCCCTTGACCGCGCCCTGCATGATGCCGCCGACGATCTGACGGCCGAAGACGACGAAGAGGGCGAGCAGCGGGAGCGTGCCGAGCAGTGCGCCCGCCATGATCAGCGACTGGTCGCGCACGTACCCCGCGCTGAGCTGGGTGAGGGCGACGGGCACCGTCGGATTGGTCATGTCGAGCACGATGAAGGGCCAGAAGAAGTCGTTCCAGGCGTGCACGAACGTGATCATGAACAGCACGGCCATGGGGGGCCGGGCGATCGGCAGCACGATGCTCCAGAAGATGCGCAGGGAGTGCGCACCGTCCACCCGTCCGGCCTCGACGAGTTCGTCGGGCAGTGCTTCGCTCAGGTACTGCCGCATGAAGAACACGCCGACGGCGCTGACGAGCGTGGGGAAGATGACGGCGGGCAGCTTCTGGCCCCAGCCCAGTTCCGTCATCATCATGAACAGCGGCACGACACCCAGTTGCGGCGGCACCATCATCGTGCCGATCACGAGCATCAGCAGGATGTTGCGGCCCTTGAAGCGGAGTTTGGCGAACGCGAAGCCGGCGAGGGTGGCGAAGAGGACCGTGGACAGGGCGATCACGCCGGCCACGATCAGGCTGTTGAGCATGGCCTTGCCCAGCGCGGCGTCCTCCCAGGCCTTGCCGAGGTTCTCCAGGAGATGGGGTCCCGGCAGGAAGGGGGGAGGCGTCTGGGTGACGCGCGTGTTGTCGGTCGACGCCGCCACCATGGTCCAGTACAGCGGGAACAGCGAGAACAGCGCGGCGAGTCCCAGCAGGATGTAGGCGACGGGGCCCGCGTGGTGCTGACGCCCGGCGCCCGGGCGCCGCAGCAGTCGGCGGCGCGGTCCACCGGGCGGGGTGGCCTTGCCGGTCTTCCGTCCGCTTCCGGCAACCGCGTCCATCGCCTGGACCGGGATGCTGTCTGTGGTCATGGAGATCTCCCGGTCAGGTCCTGCGCGTGGTGACGCGCTGAACGATGCGTTGGACGACGAACACGAGGATCAGCAGCAGGAACATCGCCCAGGCGACCGTGGCGGCTCGGCCCATCTGGTAGTTCTTCCAGCCCTCCTCGTACAGCAGCAGACCCAGCGTCTGGTACTGGTTGTCGGCTCCTCCCGTGATGCCGTTCGGGCCCTGGCCGAAGATCAGGGGTTCACCGAAGAGCTGGGTGGCGCCGATCGTGGACAGGACGATGGTGAACACGATGGTGGAACGGATGCCGGGCACGGTGACCTTCAGGAACTGCTGCCACCGCGAGGCGCCGTCGATGGCCGCGGCCTCGTAGCGGTCACGGGGGATCGCCTGCATCGCCGCGAGGTACAGCAGCGCGTTGTAGCCGGTCCAGCGCCAGATCACGATGGAGGAAATGGCCGTCTGCGCGGCCCACTTGTTGTTCTCCCAGTCGATGTGGTCGACACCGACGAGACTCAGCATCCAGTTGATCATGCCGAAGTCACGTTCGAAGAGCATCGTGAACACCAGGGCCGCGGCACCGACCGACGTGGCGTACGGCGTCAGGGCGGCGACGCGGAAGAACGTCGAGCCGCGCAGCCGGTAGTTGAGCAGGTGGGCCAGACCGAGCGCCATCAGCAACTGGGGCACGGTCGACAGCACGCCGATGGTGAAGGTGTTGAACAGCGCGTTCCAGAACCGGTCGTCTTCCCACAGCGCTGTGTAGTTGTCGAAGCCGACCCACTCCATGAGGTTCAGGGTCGACAGTTCGACGCGGTGCAGCGAGATCCACGAGGTGTAGATGAGGGGGTAGAAGCTGAAGGCGGCGAACACGATGAAGAACGGGGCGACGAACGCGTACGGCGCGCCGCGGACGTCGAGGCGGTGCAGCAGCGTACGGCGCCGCTGACGCTCCGCGCCGATGGCGGGCGCACCGTCTGGGGGTGTCGAGGTGGAGATGGCCACCGGAAGGCGTCCTTCCTTGGGGGAGGGGAGAGGCGGGCAGGGGCCCGGCGCCCCGGAGGGGCGGAGCGTGGGGCGCCGGGCTTGCGGTGGGCAAGGGCCCCAGTTCAGCCGGCGGCCTTCTCGATGCGCTCGTCAGTGGTCTTCCACGCCTCGTTCGGGCTCTTGTTCTGCGCCTCGATCAAGGTCAGGCCCTGCGAGAAGATGTCCTTGATGGTGCCGTCCTTGCGGCCGAGGACCTGCTCGTCGGGGATCTCCTGGGCCGCGGCGCCGAAGATCTTGCCGATGGGGGCGCCACTGAAGTAGTCCGACTTGGCATTGACGACTTCGGGCATCTCCAACGCGGTCTGCGACGAGGGGAAGTTGCCGATCTTCTCGAAGAGGTACGCCTGCTGCTCGGGAGCGGTGAGCCAGGCGACGAGGTCCTGTGCCTCCTTCTTGACCGGGCTCTTCTCCATCACGCCGAGGAACGAACCGCCCCAGTTGGCGCCCTTGGGCGCCTTGGCGACGTCCCACTTGCCCTTGTTCTTGGGGCCGGCCTTCTCGCTGATGTGCGCGAGCATCCACGCCGGGCAGACGGTGCTGGCGAAGGTGCTGTTGGCCAGTCCGGGGTCCCAGCCGGGCTGGAACTGGCGGAGTTTGGCGGTCAGATCGGACGTGGCCGCTTCGGAGGCCAGCTTCCACGCGTCCTTCACGACAGGGTTGGTGGCGTAGATCAGCTTGCCCTGCTTGTCGTAGAACTGCTGGGAGTTGCCGTAGATCATGGCGTTGAACAGCCCGCTGGAGCTGTCCATGAAGGCGACCTTGTCGTCCTTCGAGTTCTGCTTGAACCGCTTGCCCGCCTCGACGTACTTCGACCAGTCGCCCTCCCACAGTTTGGCGACCTCGTCGCGGTCGGTGGGCAGGCCGGCCTGTTCGAAGAGGTCCTTGCGGTAGCAGACCGCCATCGGGCCGATGTCGGTGCCGAGGCCGATGACCTTCTTGTCGTCGGCGGTGACCTGGCTCTGCTTCCAGGGAAGGAAGTGGTCCGTCCCGGCCACGCCGGCCAGATCGACGAACTTGTCCTTCTGGGTGTCGGACAGTTCCTTGGCCCTACCAATTTCTATGCCCTGGATGTCCTTGAGCCCGCTGCCCGCGGCCAAGTGGGTCTGCAGGGCGGTGTAGTAGGTCTGTTCGTCGCCCGCGACGTCCGCCTTGATGACGACGTCCGGGTGTTCCTTCATGTACTTGTCGAGCAGACCGGTCTCCTTGAAGCCCATGACACCGAAGAGCCCCATGGTGATGGTGGTCTTGCCGTCCTTCTTGCCCCCACCGGTTCCCCCGTCGCTGCCCCCGCAGCCCACGACCAGACCCAGTGCCGACGCGACGGACACCGCGGCCACCACCCTCGTACGCAACTTCCTTCGGAACTTGTCCATTTCGTCCTCCCAGCGGCGGCGCTGACGCACCGGAGTTCGAGCCCGCACACCTCGCTATCGAAGGTGTGATTTGTCCGTTGGGCACGTTCCCACTCATTGATGGGAACGTACCCACCCAGGAGCCCGCAGCCTGGCCGCCGTGTAAGGCGTCTGTCAAGAAGTTGAATCCACTTCGTTGCCGAAAGATGTCGCGGGCCCGCACCCGGACCCTGAGGGTGCTCTCCTCAGGTCTGGCACAATGCGCAGGTGAAAGCCGTCCGGGCATCGCTGAGCGAGGGAGGCGTCGTGGGGGACAGGCAACGTCCGACCATCATCACCGTGGCCGCGCGCGCCGGTGTCGGACGTACCACGGTTTCACGAGTCATCAACGGCTCCGAACTCGTCAGTGACAAGGCGAGGGCCGCCGTGCTCGCCGCCATCGCGGAGCTGAACTACGTCCCGAACTCGGTTGCCCGCGGGCTGAAGACGAGCCGTACGAACTCCGTGGCCCTGGTGATCCCCGAGTCGGAGAGCCGACTGGGCTCGGAGCCCTACTTCTCGGCGGTCATCCGCGGCGTCAGCACCGCCCTCGCGGAGACCCGCACACAGCTCCAACTGGTGCTCGTACGCGACCAGGCCGAGCGGGACCAGCTCACCGAGTCGGTCGCGGAACGGCGTGTCGACGGCGTGCTCCTGGTCTCGGTGCACGAGCACGACCCGCTGCCCGGCCTGCTGGAGGACATGGGACTGCCCACGGTGCTCGCCGGACGCCGTTCCTCCGACGAGTCGCTCAGCCATGTGCACTCCGACAACGCGGGCGGAGCCGCGACGGCTGTCAACCACCTCCTCGCGCGGGGGCGGCGCACCGTCGCCACCATCAGCGGACCGCTCGACATGGACGTGGCCCGCAGCAGGCTCCAGGGCTGGCGCGAGGCCCTCGAGAAGGCGGGCCACCAGGCCACGGACCGGCTCGTGACCGCGGCCGACTTCACCGAGGAAGGCGGCGCGGCGGCGATGCGTTCACTCCTTGAACG
The DNA here is from genome assembly GCF_029893805.1 of Streptomyces sp. SAI-135. Classification (NCBI taxonomy): domain Bacteria; kingdom Bacillati; phylum Actinomycetota; class Actinomycetes; order Kitasatosporales; family Streptomycetaceae; genus Streptomyces; species Streptomyces sp. SAI-135. The sequence continues at coordinate 412,132 of NZ_JARXYP010000002.1, read as the reverse complement.
GGTCCCTGACCTCGACGCCCTGTTCGTCGCCTCGGACGTCATGGCGGCGGGGGCTCTGGCGGAGCTGCGCAGGCAGGGGAGGGGGGTCCCCGACGACGTGGCCGTGGTCGGATTCGACGACTCCATCATCGCGCGTCACACCAACCCGCCGCTCACCACCGTGCGGCAGCCCGTCGAGGAGATCGGCGCGATGATCGCCCAGATCCTTCTGGAGGAGATCGACGATCCCGACAGGCCGCGTCGGCGCGTCACGCTTCCCACGGAGCTCGTCGTACGCGACTCGTCGTGAGTCAGTGGGGGCGTGCGGATGAGCCGTCCAAGAGGTGGGCGAAGTTCGTTGCGGCGACTCGCAGTTGCCCGGACTTCCGTCGGCGCCGCCCCGGACGAGGAGTGCGCACCGCACGGGCGAAGATCGGCCTAGCACCCGTCCAACGTCGTGACCCGGCGAAACCGTGCCGGTGTGAGGCGTATGTGTCCGTCCCGGGGGCAGGTTGCGACCGCAGGGGCCGATAGGAGACTGTTGCCGTACGGCAGTAATTGTCAATTGCAGGAAGGTGGTGAGGTGCGCACGACGCGTGCCTCCGCTTGTGTCTTTCTACCGTGGTACGTCCGCCCGTCCGTCCGAGCCCGGCCTCCGGAGCGGCGTGACCAGGGCCGAGGCCCCCTACCCTGTGCTCGTCACCGACCCAGAGGGCGGTCTCGTACGACTGAACGAGGCGGCCCGGCTGCTCCTGTCCGACCCCGCCGACGGCGACCCGCTCGACCGGAAGGTGCCGTCCTGGCTCACCCCGCCCCCGCCCGGTGACGGTGACAAGGGGCCCGGCGCCGCGCGGCCCGTGACCGGTTCCGTCGACGGGCGCTTCTTCGAGGCGCACCACACCGTCGACCACGACGGCCACCTGGTGTGGTGGCTGATCGACTGCACCGACCGCCACCTGGCCGAGACCGCGCTGCGGGACGCGCGGACCCGCTCCGAGGTGCTCTCCGAGGTGTCCAGTGCCCTGCTGTCCACACTGAACGTTCCGCGCTGCATGGAAGTGGCCGCCTCCATGGCCGCCGAGCACCTCGCCGAGGCCGCCGTCCTCATCGCCCCGCCCCAGGGGCGGCGCCATCCGCTGACGTACGCGCATCGCGGCGGGTCGGTCACCCAGGAGCAGCGCAAAGTCGACGTCTCGGGCGTGCCGGGGCTCGGCGAGGCGCTCCAGGGCTTCCCGCCGGTGCCGGCCCGCTGGATCGATCCGCACAGCATCCCCCCGTGGGTGATCCCAGAGGGCTTCGCCGGTCCCGTCGGCTCCGTCATCGTCACCCCGCTGCCCGGCCACGGCGTCCCGGCCGGCGCGCTGATCCTGCTGCGCTCCAGCACCGAGCGCGCCTTCACCGAGGGCGAGGAGGTGTTCGCGCGCCTGTTCGCGGCGCGGGCCGGCGCGGCCCTGTCGGCGGCCCGGCTCTACACCGAGCAGACGGCCATCACCGCCACCTTGATGCGCGACCTGCTGCCGCCCGCGCTCCAACACGTCCACGGCGTCGAGTACGCCGGGAGCTACCGGGCCTCCAAGGACCACGAGCAGGTCGGCGGGGACTTCTACGACGTCCACCCCGGCACCGATCCCTCGCAGGAGACCCTCGTCGTCCTGGGCGACGTCGCGGGCAAGGGACTCGACGCGGCGGTCCTCACGGGCAAGATCCGCAATACGCTCCAGGCGCTGCTGCCCCTGGCCGAGGACCACGAACGCGTCCTGAACCTCCTCAACGGAGCCCTGCTCTCCTCGCACCACACCCGCTTCGCCACCCTCGTGCTCGCCTCCGTGCGCCGCCGGGCCGGCCGGGCGGAGCTGCGCCTGACCAGTGCCGGACATCCACCGCCGCTGATCGTCCGCACCGACGGCACGGTCGAGGAGGTGCCCACCAAGGGGACGCTGGTCGGCGCCTTGCCCACGGTGCGCGCGCGGACGGTGGAGACGGTCCTCGCCCCCGGAGAGACGTGTCTGCTCTACACCGACGGCGTCATCGAGGCCCGCGGCGGCCCCCTGGGCGACGACTTCTTCGGTGAGCGCCGGCTCGCGCGGGCGCTGTCGGACTGCGCGGGCATGCCGGCCGAGGCCGTCGTCGAGCGGGTGCAGATGCTGGCCACCCAGTGGCTGGGCGGCGGCCGCCACGACGACATGGCCGTGGTGGCCGTCAGCGCACCCAGGCCCGGCTCGCTGACGGCCGTCAACGGGCACCCGCACGGCATCGACGGCAGGAGCGGCGGATGAACGAGTCCACGGCGGTGGCCGAGCGGCTGTGGCAGGCTGTCGCCGCCGGCGACGAACGCACCGCCGCCCTGACCGTCCGCCAGGCGTTGCAGGACGGCATGGACGAGGAGACCCTGCTGCTGGAGGTCGTCGCGCCGGTTCAGGCGAGGGTCGGGACCGAATGGGCCGCCGACCGCATCACCGTCGCCCAGGAGCACGCCGCCACCGCCATCAACGAGCGCCTGGTCGCCTTCATGGCCCACCTGAGGCACCAGGACGGCGAGACGCACCGTACGGCTGTCCGCGGCCGGGTCACCGTGAGCTGCGTCGACGGCGAGTGGCACGCCTTCCCCGCCCGGATCGTCGCCGAGGTCCTGTCGCTCAGAGGCTGGCGAGTCGACTTCCTCGGCGCCCAGACGCCCACCCTGCACCTGGTCGCGCACCTGCACCACAGCAATCCCGAGGCCGTTCTGCTGTCCGGGTCGCTGCCCGTGCGCCTGCCGACCGCGCACGCCGCCATCACGGCCTGCCAGGCCGTCGGCGTGCCCGTCCTGGCAGGCGGACGGGCCTTCGGACCCGACGGCCGCTATGCCCGCAGCCTGCGCGCCGACCGCTGGGCGGCGGACGCGCGTGGCGCCGTGGCCGTCCTGGAGGAGGGGATGGCCCGCCCCGACACCTCGGCCAGCCGACATGCGGTCGACGACCTGCCGCACCTGACCGACCAGGAGTACACCATGGTCGTCCAGTCCCGTCCCCAGCTCGTCAAGCAGGCGCTGGTCGACCTGGAGTCCCGCTTCCCCGCCGTGCGCGGGTACAGCGACGACCAGCGCGAGCGGACGGTCGAGGACCTCGCCCACATCGTCGACTTCCTGGCAGCCGCCCTCTACGTCGACGACGCCGAACTGTTCACCGACTTCCTCACCTGGACGGCCCACATCCTGCAAGTCCGCAACGTGCCCGCCCACTCCCTGACCGCCGGCCTGGAGGTACTCGGCGGGCGGCTGTACGACTTCCCCCGCGCCTCCCGGCTGATCGGACAGGGCGTCACGGCCCTGGCCGCGAGCCCCGCTCCTCCCGTGCCCGGTCCCGGGGCCGCCGTATGAGCGGCCTTTCACCGGCGGAGTTCGCCGTCACCGTCACCCGGGAGAACGCCACCCTGGTCGCGCGGGTGGACGGAGAGCTCGACTACGACGCGAGCGACGACCTGGTCACCGTGGTCACCGAGAACCTGAACGGCGACGACGGCCCCCCGGGCGCCGTGCGTCTCGACTTCAGCGGCCTGACGTGGATCGACTCCTCCGGGCTGTCCGCCCTGCTGATGATCCACCGGCGGGCCCGCGCGCTCGGGGCCGACTTCCACCTGGACAACCGCCCGGAGGTGCTCGAGCGCATGCTCCTGATGACCAACGTGCTGGACCACCTCCTCGGGCGCGACCGCTCCGACGCTCCGGGCGGGCGTGTTCTTCCCGGGCCGGGCGGATCGGCGCCGGGCGGGATTGCGGCGGGATCTTGAGGGCACGTGCGGTGCATGGACACTGACAGCGTCAGGGTGCCGCCGCTGCGCCCCGGTGCCTACGATCCCGCCGACTACGCCGACGCGGTGGTACGCAGTGCCGAGGAGGCCGGCGTCTCCCCTCGACTGGTGATGGGCGTCCTCCACAACGAGGCGTACAAGCCCCACCATCCGCTGCTGGAGCGGCTGTGGCAGTGGTGGAAGCCGGAGGCGTCCTTCGGGGTGGCCAACATGCACCGGGCGGCCTTCGAGCAGGTACGGCGGACACACGGCCTGTCCGGGCGCTGGCAGGACCTGCGGGACGACCCCGCCTTCGCGATCCGCGCGGCGGCGCTGCACCTGAAGGACCTCGACGGCAGACTTCCGGCGCGCCACGTGCGCCGGTACACCCGCGAAGAACTCCTCGCCCTCGGGTACAACGCGGGCGAACGCAACATGCGCGCCTTCGCCCGCGGCGTACCCCCGGGCCCCATGGCGTGGTCCTACCTGCGCCGCTTCCGCGCCGGCCGGCGGCGCGCCGCCGAAGCCCTGGCAGGCTGAGCGAGAGTCAGACGTGTGCTGTCACCTCCCCAACGCCTCATCACGAATGAGGCGCCCCACACCTGGCCACTGCGCACGCGGGCAAGGCGGCCGGTGCGGCGAAGGGAAGTTGTACCTCTGCGATGAATCCCGCCTGCCCTGTGCCCGTTGTGGACGACGCCGTGTCCCGACGGGAGCACGTCCGCAGGGTCATCCTGCACAGGGTTCGCGGATCGCAGTACCGGTCTCGCACCTTCGCCCAGGCCCCCGACCGTCACCGGATGACCGGCTCTGCAGGTCGAGTTGGGGCGACAGGCGACAACGCGGCCATGGAGTCCTTCCTCGGCCTGTTGCGGAGGGCTGCGGAGGAACACCTTCGACTGCCGGGTGTGGGCAACGCGCGAGGTACGGATCGCGGCACGAGCCGCCGGCAGGAATTACCCGACGGGAGCCAGGTCTTTGCGCTCCTCGGTTTCGGTGAGCCCGACGCGGTCGTGGAGCCGGCGCAGCGGGCGGGGCGCGGTCCAGGCGTGCCGGCCGAGCAGCCGCATCGCGGCCGGCACGAGGATGCCGCGGATCAGGAGAGCGTCGAGAAGGATGGCCAGTCCGCAGCCGAGGCCGAACATCTGCAGGAAGCTGACGGAGGCGGTGGCGAAGGCGAAGAAGCTCACCGCGAGGAGGACGGCTGCGGTCGACACGATCCGTCCGGTGCGCGCCAGTCCTTCGGTGACGGCTTCGAAGGTGGTGGCGCCGCCGTCGTGCAGTTCCTTGATGCGGCTGGTGAGGAAGACTTCGTAGTCCATCGACAGGCCGAAGGCGATGCAGAACAGGGCTACGGTCATCGCGGTGTCCATCGGGCGTGGGGTGAAGCCGAGCCATGAGGAGAGATGACCGTCCTGGAAGATCCACACCATCGTGCCGAGGGACGCGGTCATGCCGAGGGCGTTGAGGACGAGGGCCCGGATCGGTTGGGCGACGCTGCCGGTGAACAGGAAGAGCACGATCAGTGTGGTGAGTCCGATCAGGCCTGCGGCGTACGGGAGGCGCGTGTCGATGGCGTGGTTGGTGTCCACGAGTCGTGCGGAATCGCCGGTGACCAGGACGTTGGCGTCGTGCGGGGCGGGCAGCGCCCTGATGTCGCCGACCAGTTGCTGCGCGGCCGCGGAGTGGCTGGTGAGGTCGGTGGAGACGGTGAGCAGGCTGGTGTCGGTGTCCGCGGCGGTGCGGCTGGTGACGTGGGCAACGTGGGGCAGGTGCCCGATCGTGTCGGGCAGGGCGCCCGGGTCGCCTTGGACAACCACCTGCAGGGTGGTCGCCTGGTCGCCGTTGAATGCGGTGCGCAGTTCGTCGGAGGTGTGGCGTGCCGGAGCGGAGGCGGGCAGGACTCCTTCGTCGGGGGTGCCGAAGACGGCGTGTGCCAGGGGGCTCGCCATCGCCAGCAGGAGCGCCAGGGGCGCGAGCGCGAGCAGGGGGCGGCGCATCACCGCGCCGGCCAGCCGGCCCCAGATGGGGGCCTCGCTGCCGCGGTGGCCTCGCGACCATGGCAGGCGCCCGGCCTCGACACGTGGACCCAGGACGGTGAGCAGTGCCGGCATGAGGATCAGGGCCGCTGCTGCGGCGATGGTGACGACGCCGATGCCCGCGTAGGCGAACGAGCGCAGGAAGTACAAGGGGAACATCAGCAGCGCGGCCAGTGCGGCGATGACGGTTGCCGCGGAGAACAAGATGGTGCGTCCCGCGGTTCGAACGGTGACCACGACTGCGGTGCGGCCGTCCAGTCCCTGGGCGGCGAGTTCGCGGTAGCGGGCCACCATGAGCAGGGCGTAGTCGACGCCGAGCGCCAGGGCGAGGGCGGTCGTCAGATTGATGGCGTAGACGGCCACGTCGGTGACGCGGCCGAGCAGCGAGAGCTCCGCGAAGGTGCCGAGGATGGCCACCAAGCCCACTGCCAGCGGCAGGGTGGCCGCGACGAAGCCGCCGAAGGCAAGCACCAGCAGGAGCAGCGTCAGAGGGATTGCTATGGCCTCTGCGCGGGCGAGGTCCTCTCTGACGTGGGAGTTGACGGTGCGGTTGACCGCCGCGCCTCCGCCTGCCTCCACGGTGACGGTTTTCGTGTCGTGGGTATAGGTCTGCACGATGTGGTCGATCAGCTCGTTGTCGTCGGCGTCGACGTTCGCGACGATCTCGGCGGCTGTGCCGTCCTTCGATTTCAGGGCCGTATTGCGCGTCTGCCAGTACGAGGTGACGTTGTGGACGCCGCTCTCCTGGGCGAGATCGTCGGTCAGTTCGGTCCCGGAGGCTGCCGCAGCAGGTGAGTCGATCGATCCGCTGCGTGCTTTCACCAGAAGAACCAGGTTGGGTGGGCCGCCGAAGGTGCTGTCCACGATCTCGGTGGCGCGGGTGGACTGTGCGCCTTCGGCGTCGAAGCCCCCGGTTTTGAGTTGTCCGAAAGCGCTGACGCCCACGGCACCCATGGCGATGAGTGCGACAGCGCACAGGGCCAGTACGAGTTTCGCTCTGCGGTGGACTGCCTCGGCAAATGCGGTGAGCACGGCATATTCCTCTCAGTAATGCGTTAAGTGGTGGTGACGGTGCAGGTCCGGGCCCAGCCGTTGCGTCGCTGCACGAACTTGGGCCGGTACTTGGCGCGGTCATGGGCCGGGCCGGCTAGGAAGCGGCAGCCGCCCGGGCGTTGTGTGCTCGCAGCGTCAGAGCCGCGGCCTCAAGTCGGGGAACGGCCAGACCGAAAGCGTGGGCGCGGTTGATCAGGTCGCCCAGGACGTTGTCCACCTCGGTGGTCCGGCCCGCGAGGAGTTCCCGTGACAGCGAGGAGGTGAGGGGAAGCGCGGCAGCGGCCACCAGTTCGCGGTAGCTGGCACGCTCGCTCTCGCTCAGCGGGTGTCGCGCCGCTGCGGCAACGGACGCCGCCTCGTCGAGGGTTCTGGTCGCGAAGGCCGCTCCGCCCTGGACAGCAGCGGCGTCGCTGATCGTGCCGCGCACCAGCGAGGTCACGGCTCCGATCGTCGCGATCATCACCCACTTGGACCACATGGCGTCCACGATGTTGTCCAGCGCGGTGACGTCGAAGTCCGGTATGGCCAGTGCCTGTGCAGCCGCCTCGACCCGCTCGGAGACGACGCCGTTGAGTTCGCCGATGAGGATCTGCCCGCCGGGCAGCAGCTGGCGGACGTCGCCGTTCGCCTCGAGCTGCGTGACGATCTTCACCACGCCCCCGAGGACGGCTTGCGGGTATCGCTCGGTGAGCAGGTCCACGTGCCCCATGCCGTTGAGGAGGGGCACCGCGGCTGTGCCTCGCCCCACGGCGGGTGCGAGGTCGTCCAGAACGGCGGGCAGTGCGTCGGGCTTCACGCACAGCAGGATGAGGTCGTAGGGCGAGGTCAGCTCGTCGGCGGTGAGAAAGCTGGCGTCGAACCTCTCGACCTGCTCGCCGTCGACGATGCGCAGTCCGGTTTCGCGCAGTTGGGCCGCTCGCTTCGGGCGGACCAGAAAGTCGACCTGCCGGCCGGCGCCCACCAGCCGTCCACCGAGGAAGCCGCCGAAAGCTCCAGCCCCAACTATCAGAATGTTCATGGTTTTTCCTCTATTGAAACTCTTGTCATGGATCGATGTACTTGTTGAATAAATGGGTCAGTCTGTGAGGTACAACGCCAGTTGGAGATCGGTGAAGGACGCCATCAGGCGGGAGTGCAGAGCAGAGGCGATGTGCGCGCCGAGGACCGCGAGGCTGTTAGCGCCTCGTGATGGGCTGAATGGGCATCAGGCCCACGCCGGGCTCAGGGCGTAATCTGGCGTGCTGATCACAGGGTGCGGGCTGCGCGCGTTTGGTCTGGCACCCGATGCGCCGGCAGGTCCGCGTGTCCCGGCTGCTGCGGTGGCTGGGCGGGCAGGAAGAGGGCAGCCAGGAGTGCCCCGGCGATCGCGACGAGTCCCGCGACGACGCACGCGATGCTCAGGCCGTGGTCAAGGGCCCCGATCGTGCTGTGGCGGACTGCCTCGGCGAGGATCGGCCGTCCTTGGGCGGCGAAGTGGCCGGAGACCTCGGACGCCGCCCCGACGGACTGATGAGCCAGGGAGGCCAGTTGGGGAGACAGCCAGGCCGGCAGGGCGTCGTCGAGCCGCGAGCTGTACAGCGTGGCGTAGATGCTGCCGATGACGGCGACGCCGAGGGTTCCGCCGAGCAGGCGGGTGGAGTCGTTGACGGCGGATCCGACGCCGGCCTGGTCCGCTGCGACCGCGCCCATGATGGACTCGGTGGCGGGTGCGGACGTCAGGCCCATGCCCAGGCCGTAGACGACCATTTGAACGGCGATCACTTCATAGTCGAGCGTCGGGGAGACGTCGCTGGCGAACCAGAAGTAGAAGAGCGCCTGGAGGGCCAGTCCGGTTGTGACGACCAGCTTGGTGCCGACGCGGACCGCCAGCCGTGTGCCGATGGTCGATCCGACGGCAACGGAGACCGCGACCGGGAGCAGATGAACGCCGGCGGACAGTGGGCTGTATCCGCGGACGAACTGGAAGTACTGCGTGATCAGGAAGATAATTCCGAGCAGCGTGAAGTACGCGATGGTGACCGAGGCGCTCGCGGCGCTGAAACGCATGTCCTTGAACAACCTCACGTCGAGCATCGGTTCGAGAGCGCGGCGCTCGGCAGAGAGGAATGCGATCAGCAGGACCAGGGCGCCGGCGAAGCCGCCGAGCGACGCAGGGGATGCCCAACCGCGGTTCGGGGCCTCGATGATGGTGTAGACGAGCAGCCCCATGAAGCCGCTCGACAGGCCCAGACCCGCAGGATCCAGGGGGCGCGGGACCAGCTTCCGTGCCTCTGGGACGCACAGCGCCACCAGGACGACGACGACCGCGGCCACCGGGCCCAGCACGTAGAAGATGCTCGACCAGCTGTAGTGCTCGAGCAGGAACCCGCCCACGATCGGCCCGAGTGCGATGGCGATGCCGGCCGTGGCGCCCCACAGGCCGATGGCCAGCGCCCTGTCCTTGCGGCTGGTGAAGGTCGCGGTGAGAAGCGCGAGGGTGGCCGGGAAGACCATTGCGGCGCCCAGTCCCATCACCGCTCTGGCCGCGATGAGCTGCGCCGAGGAGCCGGCAAAGCCGCCGGTGAAGCTCGCCGCGCCGAACACCAGCAGGCCGGCCATGAGCATGCCCGTGCGGCCGAACCGGTCCGAAAGGCTCCCTGAAGTCAGCAGCAGCGCGGCGAAGACGAGGTTATAAGCGTCCACCACCCACTGCAGTTGCGTGTTGGAGGCTTCCAACTCCCGGGACAGCGTGGGGAGCGCGACATTGACCAACGTGGTGTCGAGGTTGATCAGGAAGGAGGCCAGGAGGAGCGCGACCAGCATCAGCGCTCTCGAGGGTGTACGAGTCGTGTACCTGTGTCGCTTCATCGGGCCGGGTGTCCCGCGATCGTCTCGTGATAGGTCTTCCCGCTGCTCATCCTGAGCAGCCTGGCGATGCGTCGCTTGGTCAGAGCGGTTGCGATCAGGTCGCCGATGCGGGGTGACAACGCCTCCCCGAGGAGCAGCATGTTCGCCATGCGTGGCAGCACGACTCGCCGCTTCCCCTGCCGGACCGCGGCCACCACGGCTCGGGCCACTTCGTCCGCCGACAGCGGCGTCATGTGCCGGAACGGGGGCGGCATCTCCGCCTCCTTCGCCTCCCGCAGCAGGTCTGTGGCGGTGAGCGCCGGACAGATCACCGATACGCCGATCCCACCGCCTGCCACCTCCTGACGGAGGCTGTCCGAGAAGGCGGAAACCCCGTGCATCACGATCGCGTACGAGCCGAATCGAGCGAACGCCTTGCGCCCCATCACGGACGACATGTTCACGATCGCTCCAGAACCCTGCCGCCGCAGCACCGGCAGCACGGCCTGCGTCACGTTGATCATCCCGAAGAGGCTCGCCCGCATCGTCTGACGAACGTTGTCTTCGAATGCCGCCGACTCGACAAGGCCCACCTTCCCGATCCCGGCGTTGTTCACCAGCACGTCGATCCGACCGAACCGAGCCACTGCGGCGTCCACCAGGGCCGTCACCGCTTCAGGTGAGGTCACGTCCGTCGGGACGGACAGGGCTTCCGACCCGAGAGCGCGAACTTCATCCTGGACCCGGGCCAGCTCCTCGGCCGAGCGGGCCGCAAGAACCAGCAGAGCTCCCTCCCGGGCGAACGCCAGCGCAACGGCTCGGCCGATTCCCCTGGATGCACCCGTGATCAGTACGACCCGGTTCACGAAGGAGTCACTCATGACAATCCCTCTCTTGATGTATATACAACAAAGGTGGACAAGGCGAGGCCAAGGGCCGGCCCGCAGGCGTCATGCGCCTGGCGGGTAACCCATTCCGCTCGCAATTTCCTGGACAGCCGACACGCCGGACCCCAGAAGCTGGGCGGCCTGTTCCTGGGCCTGCCGCCAGTCCGGCATCACGGATTCGATCTTGGTTCGGCCTGCGCCGGTCAGGACCACTTCGCGCATGCCCTTCGCGTCGGACGCCGCAGCCTCGATCCAGCCCTGTTTCAGCAGCAGTTGCAGGTTCCGGCTGACCGTGGACCTCTCCAGCTGGAGCACCTCACCCAGCCTTCCCGGCGGGCAGGGGCCGACCTTCCCCAGTGCGGCAAGCAGGTTGACCTGGGCAATCGTCACCCCGTGACGCTCAAGGGCGCCGTCGTAGAGGCTGGTGACTGCCCGGCCTATCAACCGGATACGCACCGCCAGGCAGTCCTGCACGATTTCATCGACCGAGGTACTCACCCCTCCAATGTTGTACCTACATCAATCCCGCGTCAAGCGCTCCGGGGTGAGGACCCTCGTGGCCGGGAAGGCCATCCGCCCCCATCAGAGTCCCGAAGGATGACGGGAGAGCCGTCGGCATCACTCGCTGCGCCAGGACTCCAGCCGCTGCGCGATCGTGCGCAGGTCGGCTTCCTGGGCGCGGACCGCTTGGGCGAGTTCGTACAGGTCGTCGTCCTTGGCCTGCAGTGGCTGGCTGGAGACGTGCATGTACTGGCTGGTGCAGGCCCAGCCGATGACCAGGTTGTAGTCGGTGAAGGGCCGCAGCAGCAGCGCGGTGTGCAGAAAGGTCGCCGCCCGGGCGGCGGGCTCCTCGTAGTACAGGATCCCGCGTTCCCGCTCGAACTTGTGCCGGTCGGCCATGAACCCCAGGGCGCCCCAGTCCGCGATCGGCACGTTCAGCGGGGAGATCGCGGACTGGATCTGCAGCACCCAGCCGACATCGACCCGGATGACAGGGCTCACCGCAGTCCTTCAGGGAAGTGTGCCGCGACGCCGGGCAGGATGCGTGCGGCTTCGGCGACCGCTCCTTCGACGAAGGCAAGCCTGTCGGCCTCCTCCACCGTCACGTCGTGCACGTGCTGCTTCAGGCTCCGCCCCGTCAGAGCCGCTCGCGCACGCAGGCGGGCCATCTCTTCTTCGCTGAATTCCACGTTGAGTGCAGGCATGCCCCCAAGGTACCTGCCTCGGTACCACCACGGGTACCCGATCGCGAAGGACCGGGACACGGGTGTGCGGAACTGGTCGATTGCCGCCGAGGCCGAACAGGGCAACCCTGCAGGGGGCGGGCGTGGGAGTGACCGAACCCGTGGTGCCGAGGAAGTGTGCAGCGTTGCGGACGCGGCTCGGCCGGCCGACTGGGGACCTGTCAGTGAGAGGCGGTCCATCGAGGGGCGACACGGGCCCAGGCGGAGTCCCACTGGGCGAGGTTGTGGCGCTCCAGCCTGCGGCGGACGTAGGCGTATGCGGCTGTGCCGAGGAGGGGGACGGCCATGGCGCCAAGGACGGCGCAGCCGACGGTGCTGTCACGGACCTGTCGGGTGGTCAGGGGCGCGTCGGTGATCCTTCCTTCGGTGTCGACCCATACGCGGATGGTGCTGCCGACGGCGAGAGCGGGGGCCACGTCCGTCTTGGCCGTGCGGCTGCGGCCATGAGGGTCGGTGAAGCGGACGGTGACCGGGTACAACGCCTTCTTCGCCTCGTCCGAGCCCGGTTCCGGGTGACGGGGGGCATCGTGCACGAGAACGGCGGAGGTGTCGTGCCGGGTGGCGTGCTGGTGCCGAGCGGAATCCTCGTAGTGGCGGTACGCGATGTCGCCCACGAGGAACGTGGCCAAGGGAGTGGCGGCCAGGACGGTGAGGAAGAGTCCGACGGCGATCCACGCCTGTGCGATGTCGGTGCGGCGGCGCAGGGGGTTGCGCCGCCATCGCCACCACAGCACGCGCGGGAGCTGTTCGGGAGGGTCTGCCGGGGGTACTGCGCGGGCCACCGTGTCTCTCCTTCCGTAGGACGTGGCCACCTCGCCTGACGTTTGCCGGGGGGGGCTAGAGGTAGTGCGCCGCGTCAGCATCGGCGCCGGTGACGGCGATGGCGATGGCGGAGGGGTGGGCGTGGGCGGCCTGCAGGAGGCGCGCGGCGCCGCGGACGGCCGCGGTGTGCGGGGCGAGGACGGGGTGGAGGGAAGCGTGCAGCCGGTCGGTGAGGTGGCCGGTGATGTCGGGTTCTAGCGCACCGCCGCCGGCGAGGAGCGGGCCCCGTCGGAGGGCGTCGAGCGTCTGGGAGGTGTGGTCCTGGTCCAGCATGCCGCTCACCATGACGGCGACGGCGTCGATGATCCGGGCGGGCGGGGTGTGGCTGTCCAGGTCGCTCGTGCCCAGGGCGGTGCAGCGGGCGTCGGTCACCGCGCCGTCGACGAGGAGCGTGACCTCGGTGAGGTGAGCGCCGATGTCCACGACGAGCAGGGGGCGGCCCAGGTCGGCGCCTGCGGCCACGGCCACGGCACGTGCGGTGGGCACGGTCAGTGCCTCTGCGCGGTAGGCGACGCCGCCCAGTACGGGCGTGGTCAGGATGAGCAGGGGGCGGCCGGCCCGGGGCAGGCGGTGCCCGAGCAGCCGGTCGAGCATCCGGGCCGTTCCGGGGGTGTCGACGATCGCGCCGCGCTGAACGGGGCAGGTGGCGTGGACGCCGGGCAGGGTGATCGTGGGCACGTCGAGGATCGTTCGCCGTCCGGACGTCCAGACACGGGTGCGGGCGCTGCCCAGGTCGAGGGCGATGCCGGAGCAGCGCAGGCACCAGGGCCACGAACGGTGCCGGGCGGCGGCCACCGAACGGCTGGGCGGGGTGGTCATCGGCCGGCCTCCCTGACCTGTCGGCACCGGGCGCAGTAGCGGGCTTGCGGCACGATCATGAGGAGTTCGCGGGCGATGGGTCCGCGGCACAGATGGCAGGTGCCGTAGCGGCCCTGGTCCATCCGCTGGAGGGCGGCTTCCACGTCGGTCAGGACCAGGCGGGCGGAGGCGGCGAGCTTGTCGCGCACCTCGAGTTGGGAGGCCGTCGGTCGGGCGTTCGGGGTGTCGGCGCGGGATGTGGCGGCGGCCGAGAGCTGGTGGAGCTGTTCCTGGCGGAACAGGCGTTGCTCGTGCAGGTTCTCGCGCAGTGCGGCGAAGTCCTCGATCGACAGAGTCGTGGCATGGTCGTCGATGGTCCGGTGGTTCACCAAGTCACCCCCTGGGCAGGGCGTAGGAGAGAGGTCGGAGGGCTGCCGGTCAGGCGGCGTCGCGCTGGCAGGGGACGCAGTACGGCGTGTAGGGCAGGATTTCCAGGCGCTCGACAGGGATGGGCTCGGCGCAGGCGCGACAGATGCCATAGCTGCCGTCCCGGACGCGGGCGACGGCGGCCTCGACCTCGGTGAGAACACGCCGGACGGTGTCTTTCTGCGCGGAGATCACCTGTTCCTCCGCGTTGGGCCGGGCTTCCTCGATGGCCCGTAGCTGAGTGAGACGTGAGGCGCGTTCCAGTTCGAGGCGCTGGAGGGCCTCGTGCGCCGTCAGCCGTTCGCGACATGTCTCGGCCTGAGGAGTTTCGGCCCGGGGAGTTTCGAGCGACATGGTCGTTCCTTCTTCCAGTGACAGGTGGGTGTCTCCACCGTGGCCGCAACGGACCGTGAAACCCATCGGGCGCGATACCCATCTACGGCCTCGCCCAGGGCCCATCCCGGAGTGGCGGGGCGGACCGGGAAATGGGCATTGGAGCCCATCGACGCCGGCAAGGCCAGGAGGCAGCCTGGACAACAGGCCGGTCAGAACCAGAGAACGCAGCTCACGCTCGGAGTGCGCGGTGACCGACAGTAGATGCACAGCCGCGTCCCCATGGAAAGGCGTCAACCCGGTGTCCCTGTTCTGGCGGATCTTCGCGCTCAACGCGGTCGTGCTGGGAAGCGCCACCGCGCTGCTGCTGTGGGCCCCGGTAACCGTCTCCGTGCCGGTGTTGCTGACCGAGGCGGTCATCCTCCTGGCGGGTCTGGTCGTCATGCTGGTCGCCAACGCGGCCCTGCTGCGGATCGGCCTGGCCCCGCTCGACCGGCTCACGCGGCTGATGACCACCGTCGATCTGCTACGCCCCGGGCACCGGCTGCCGGAAGGGGGCCGTGGCGAGACCGCTGAACTGATCCGCACCTTCAACGCCATGCTTGAGCGCCTTGAGCACGAACGGGCCTCCAGCAGCGCCCGCGCCCTGTTCGCGCAGGAAGCGGAACGACGCCGTATCGCCCAGGAACTCCACGACGAGGTGGGCCAGAGCATGACCGCGATCCTGCTGTCCCTGGAGCGAGCTGCCGACGAGGCGGACGAGCCGCTGCGCGGTGAGCTGAGGCAGGTGCAGGAGATCACCCGGGGGAGCCTCGACGAGGTGCGCCGTCTGGTACGCCGGCTGCGGCCGGGCGTGCTGGAGGACCTCGGGCTGGTCAGCGCCCTGACCTCGCTGACCAGCGAGTTCGCCACCCACGTGGGGCTGCGGGTGGTGCGCCGCTTCGACACCGGCCTGCCCGTGCTGGACCAGCAGACGGAACTGGTGCTGTACCGCGTGGCCCAGGAAGCCCTGACCAACGCGGCCCGCCATGCCGAGGCGGCCCGGGTCGAGGTGAGCCTGCACCACACCGGTGAGGCGGTGGTGCTGGCCGTAGCCGACGACGGCCGCGGCACCGAAGTCGCCCGCGAGGGGGCGGGGATCCGCGGAATGCGCGAGCGGGCCCTGCTGATCGGAGCCACGCTGGACGTCACCTCCCACCCGCGGGCCGGTACGACGGTCCGGCTTGTCGTGCCCCTCAGGAAGCAGCCATGACCATGCCCGACACATCCGTGATCCGAATCCTCCTCGCCGACGACCACGCGCTGGTACGTCGTGGCGTGCGGCTCATCCTCGACCGGGAGCCGGACCTCGAGGTCGTCGCCGAGGCGGGGGACGGGGCAGAGGCCATCGAACTGGCCCGGACCCACGAGGTCGACCTGGCGGTGATGGACATCGCCATGCCCCGGATGACAGGTCTGCAGGCCACCCGTGAGCTCGTCGCGCTGAACCCCGGTGTGCGCGTTCTGATGCTGACGATGCACGACAACGAGCAGTACTTCTTCCAGGCGCTGAAGGCCGGAGCCAGCGGATACGTGCTGAAGTCCGTGGCCGACCGCGACCTTGTGGCGGCCTGCCGGGCCGCGATGCGTGACGAGCCCTTCCTGTATCCGGGCGCGGTCAGTGCGCTGATCCGCAGCTACCTCGACCGGGTCCGCAACGGCGAGGAGCCGCCCGAGCAGGTGCTGACCGTGCGTGAGGAGGAGGTCCTCAAGCTCGTGGCCGAGGGCCACTCCTCCAAGGAGATCGCCGAGTTGCTCTTCATCAGCATCAAGACCGTCCACCGGCATCGGGAGAACCTGCTGCGCAAGCTCGGTCTGCGGGACCGGCTGGAGCTCACCCGCTATGCGATCCGCGCCGGCCTCGTCGAACCCTGAGCGCACCCGAGGGGAAGGGGGGAGGGGGATGGCCCTGCGCTCAGAGCACTGCTTCGAGCCGTACCGCTTCGAGCCGCATCGGTTCGAGCAACACGGGGCCGAGCACCGCTTCGCGCCTGCCGTGTCCCGCGTGCGCGGCCGGGTCCCGGTTGTGCTCGCTCTCCTGCTCGCCGTCGCCGTCACACTGTTGGGTCCGGTCGGCCTGGGCGGTTCGGAACCCAGTGCAGTCGGCGGCGGGGCGCTCGCGGCCGACGCGCGGTCGGCGAACGGCGAGTCTCCCGCGGAGAACGCGGAGAACGTGGATCCGGCTCTTACGACTGCCGCGGTCCGCCATCTTGGGGAAGCCACCGGCGAGCGACATGCACCGCCGGTCCCCTTCCAGGGCGCAGGGCCTCGCCCGGAGGTCGGTTCGCTCCGGCCCGCGCGGCCCCCGGTCGCGGCCGAAGACCCGCCCGTGTCCGGACACCCGGCACACCGGCACGGGGTGCGCGCACCCCCTTCGCCCTCCGGCATCTGAGTCCTGCTCTCTTCCCTTTCCTTTCCCGACCGCAGCCCTGTAACGGCCGCGGTGTGCCTGCCGGAGGCCGTTGTGACCCGCTCCGCGCGCATCAGAGGCGTGATCGCCCTGGTTGCCGTTGCCCTGTCCCTCTACGTCGCTCTCACCGTGCCCGTCCACCTCGGACTCGATCTGCGGGGCGGCACCCAGATCGTGCTGGAAACCCGCCCCACCGCCACAGCGGATGCCGACGGTGATGCCACGGACCGCACCGTGGAGGTGCTGCGCGGCCGGATCGACGCACTCGGGGTCAGCGAACCCACCATCGCCCGCTCCGGCAGCGACCGGATCATCGTCGAACTGCCCGGCGTGCAGGATCCCCGGGAGGCGGCCGATGTGCTCGGCCGCACCGCCCAGCTCACCTTCCACCAGGTGCTCGGTACGGCGGCCACCGCCGACGACCAGCCGAATCCCCTGCCCAAGCGGCCCCGCGAGCAGGTGATGGCCGACGAGTCCGGCCGGCTTCTGCGCCTAGGGACGGCCTCGTTGACCGGCAAGGACGTCGAGAAGGCGGCCGCCCGCTTCGACCAGCAGGGCGGTGCGGGATGGCACGTCAACGTCGACTTCAGGGGATCAGGCGAAACGGGGTGGGCTCGTCTGACGGGCGAGGCAGCCTGCCACGCGGCAGGAGACCCGGGCCGCCGCGTCGCCATCGTCCTGGACGGGAAGGTGATCTCCTCGCCGCAGGTCGATCCGTCCGTCGCCTGCGGGTCCGGCATCAGCGGCGGTGCCACCCAGATCACCGGTACCTTCGACGACCGCGAGGCCAAGGAGCTGGCCCTGCTCATCAACGGCGGCGCCCTTCCGGTGCCGGTCGAGACCGTCGAGCAGCGCACTGTCGGCCCCACCCTGGGAGCCGAGGCCATCAAGGCCAGCGCCTGGGCCGCCGGCATCGGCACGGTGGTGACCGCGCTGTTCATCATCGCCGTCTACCGTCTTCTCGGCGCCCTGGCCACCGTAGCGCTGGCCTGCTACGGCCTCATCTCCTACGCGGCTCTCGCGGCCCTCGGTGCCACCCTCACCCTGCCCGGCCTCGCCGGCTTCGTGCTGGCCATCGGCATGGCGGTCGACGCCAACGTGCTCGTCTTCGAACGCGCCCGCGAGGAGTACGCCTCCGGTCACCGTCCCACCCCCCGGTCGTCGCTGACCTCGGGATTCCGCAGCGCCTTCAGTGCCATCGCCGACTCCAACATCACCACTCTCATCGCCGCCGGCCTGCTCTTCTTCCTCGCCTCCGGCCCGGTCCGCGGCTTCGGCGTCACCCTGGGCATCGGCGTACTCGCCTCCATGCTGAGCGCTCTGGTCATCACCCGCGCCCTCGCCGAACACGCCGTCGGCCGCCCCGGGTTGCGCCGCCGCCCCCACCTGACGGGCATCGCCCACACCGGCGCCGTCCGCAAGCGCCTCGACCGCACCAGCCCCCATCTGATGCGCCACCCACGCCGCTGGTTGGCCGCCTCGGCCGCCGCCCTCGCCCTGGCCGCCTCCGGTATCGCCGTGCGCGGCCTGGACCTCGGCGTCGAGTTCACCGGTGGCCGCCTCATCGCCTACACGACGCCCACCCCCGTCGACGCCGACCGGGCCCGTGGCGCCCTCGCCGACGCAGGGTTCCCCCGTGCCGTCGTCCAGACCTCCGGCGCACACCAGCTCACCGTCCGCACGCCTCACCTGAGCAACGACCAAGCGGCGGCCGTCACCTCCGCTGTCACCGACCTGGCGCCCGGGACCGACAAGGTCCGCGACGAGGCGATCGGGCCCAGCCTCGGCAAGGAGCTGCGCCACAGCGCCCTCATCGCCCTCGCCGTCGCCCTCGGCGCCCAACTCGTCTATCTCACGGCACGCTTCCGCCTCCTGCTGGGGGCCTCGGCAGTAGCCGCC
This sequence comes from Streptomyces sp. SAI-135, assembly GCF_029893805.1. Classification (NCBI taxonomy): domain Bacteria; kingdom Bacillati; phylum Actinomycetota; class Actinomycetes; order Kitasatosporales; family Streptomycetaceae; genus Streptomyces; species Streptomyces sp. SAI-135. The sequence goes on along the minus strand of NZ_JARXYP010000002.1, from coordinate 393,609 downwards.
CTCGCCCACGACGTCGTGATCCTCCTCGGCGTCTTCGCCTGGCTGGGCAAGCCCGTCGACGGCGTGTTCCTGGCGGCGCTGCTGACCGTCATCGGCTACTCCGTCAACGACTCCGTGGTCGTCTTCGACCGGATCAGGGACATGGCCCGCCGCGTGAGCCCAGGTGCCTTCGCCCGCGTCGCCAACCAGGCCCTTCTGCAGACCCTGCCCCGTACCGTCAACACGGGTATGGGCGCCGCGTTCATTCTCACCGCACTGGCCGTCCTCGGCGGCGACTCCCTGACCGACTTCGCCCTCGCCCTCCTCATCGGCTGCGCGGTGGGCACGTATTCCTCGATGTTCACAGCCACCCCGCTGGCCGTCGAGCTGCACAAGCGTCGTACGTAGGAGCCGGTGCCGAGCGGAATTTGGTGCTGTCGCGTGAGGCACCGTTTCGATCTCCCAGTGCCGTCCGCCGTGTGCGCAGGCCCCGTTCCAGCAGCCGGGCAAGACGATCTCAAGGCGACGCGTCGAAATTCTTTTGGATCTCGCGGCAACCCTGTGCGGTTCCTGTGGCCACAAGGAGGTGGATTCGATCACCGCGGTGATCGAGCCGGCTCTTTCTGATGAACGGCTGCAAGGAGAACACCCCCCATGAGAAACCCCACGAACGGCGGGCGGCACCGTCGGCGATGGACCGCGACCGGACTGGTGCTCGGTGTGCCGGCCATCCTCGTGCCGTATCTGCTGTTCGCGCAGGAGGACTCGCAGGCGGCGACGGTTGACGACGACGCCTACTACCGGCTGGTGTCGGTGCGCAGTGGCAAGGTGCTGGACGTCGACGGGTACTCCACGGCCGACGGCACCAGGATCCAGCAGTGGACGGACCAGAACACCGCCAACCAGCAGTGGCGGCTCAAGCCTGCCGGGGGCGGCTACTACGAGCTGGTGAACCGAAACAGCGGAAAGGTGCTGGGTATCAAGGGTGGTTCGACGGCCAAGTCGGCCGCCGCCGAGCAGCAGACCGACAGTTCGGCCACCTCACAGGAGTGGCGGATCGATCAGCCGGGCGCATCGGGTGCCGTGACCCTCACCTCCCGCAGGAGCGCCCAGGTTCTGAGCGTCGAGGGCGACTCGACGGCCGAGGGCGCGGCGGTTGTCCAGGCACCCGGCACGGGTGGTGCCGGGCAGCGGTGGAAGCTGGTGAAGGTGGCTGGGAGCGGGGCGCGGGCGGCGGCAGCGGGCGCCTCGTATGTGTGGAAGAACGCCCAGGTGGTGGGCGGGGGTTATGTCACGGGACTGGTGTTCAACCCTCGGGAGAAGGGGCTGTTGTACGCGCGCACCGACATGGGTGGCGCCTATCGCTGGGACACCGGGGCGCAGCAGTGGATCCCGTTGACCGACTGGGTGGGGGAGGAGGACTGGAACCTGCTGGGCATCGACTCGCTCGCCACCGACCCCGTCGATCCCAGACGGCTCTACCTCGGGGCGGGCACCTACACCAACGACTGGGCCGGCAACGGCGCGATCCTGCGCTCCACGGACCGGGGCCGCACCTTCCAGCGCACCGATCTGCCCTTCAAGGTAGGCGGCAACGAGGACGGCCGCGGAGCCGGCGAACGGCTCGTGATCGACCCGGCGGACCACCGCACGCTGCTGCTCGGCACCCGCAGGAACGGACTGTGGCGCAGCAATGACTACGGGGTGACATGGGGTCAGGTCTCGTCCTTCCCCGTCAAGGACGGGGCCGGCAGCGGCGGCGGCATCTCTTTCGTGACGTATGGCACGGCCGGCAGCAGGACGATCTACGTCGGTGTCGGCGACAAGTCCACGTCCCTGTACCGCTCCACCGACGGCGGCACCAGCTGGAAGGCGGTCGCGGGACAGCCCACGGGCGAACTGCCGCAGCACGGCGTGATCTCCGGTGACGGTTCGCTGTACGTGACGTACACCAATGCCCTTGGGCCCAACGGCGTGACCGCGGGTTCGGTGTGGAAGTACACGCCGGCCCGCGGGACGTGGAAGAACGTCTCCCCCTCCAGTGGCTCCTACGGGTTCTCCGGTCTGGCCGTCGATCCACGCAAGCCTTCGACGGTGATGGTCACCACCCTCGACCGCTGGTGGCCACAGGACGAGATCTACCGGACCACCGACGGCGGTGCGACCTGGAAGGCACTGGCCGACAAGTCGGTGCGCAACGCCTCCGCCGCTCCCTACGTCGGCACCCACACGGGGCACTGGATGACCGCCTTGGCCATCGATCCCTTCAACTCCGGGCATGTGCTGTACGGCACCGGCAACGGCATCCTGCGCAGCAAGGACGCGGACGCCTCCGACAGGGGAGGCACCAGCCACTGGAGCATGGGCGCCCGAGGCCTGGAGGAGACCGCGCTGATGGACGCGATCGCCCCTCCGGGCGGCGCCACCGTCATCACCGCCATGGGCGACCAGGGTGGCTTCCGGCACGACGACCTGACCAAGGTGCCCGCCGGGCGGCTGAACAACCCGCTGATGACCAACAGCACCGACATCGACTTCGCCCAGGCCAAGCCGTCGACGATGGTCCGCGTCGGAAAGGGTGGTGAACAGGACGGCGCCTACTCCACCGACGGCGGACGCACCTGGCACGGCTTCAAGGCGGAGCCGGTGGCCGGCGCTGACAGCGGCCGCATAGCGCTCGCCGCGGACGGCTCCGTCATGGTGTGGACCGAGGCCGGCCAGGCCCCGTATCGCTCGACCGACAAGGGGGCGAGCTGGTCGCGGGTCGGGGGGCTGGACACCGAAGCCGTGATGGTCGCAGACCGTTCTGCGGCGAAGACCTTCTACTCACTGTCCGGCGGCACGCTCCACGCCAGCACCGACGGCGGTGCGACCTTCACTGCCCGCGCCTCCCACCTGCCCAACGGCCGACTCACGGCGGCCCCCGGGGCCGCCGGAGACCTGTGGATCTCCGGCGGCGACAAGGGCCTGCTGCACTCCACCGACGGCGGCCGCACGTTCACCACGCTGAGGTCGGTGACGTCCGCCTCCGCCCTCGGCTTCGGCAAGGCCAAGCCGGGCACCGGCTACCAGGCCCTCTACCTGATCGGCACCGTCAAGAACGTCACGGGAGTCTTCCGCTCCACCGACAAGGGCGCCACCTGGGTCCGCGTCAACGACAAGGCCCACCAGTGGGGCGCCATCGGCGCGGTCGGTGTCATCACCGGTGACCCCGACATGTTCGGCCGGGTGTATGTCGGCACCAACGGCCGCGGCCTTCAGTACGGCACCCCGTCCTCCTGACCCACGGGCCGCCGCCGCCCCCCGGGCACGACAATCGAGGGTTGACGCCGACGGCTCTGCCCCGACCGCACGACCTCACACAGGCGTCGCGGTCGGGGCCGAGGGACGCAATCAGCGCATCGCACCGAACACGGAACGGGCTCGTGAGCCCGGACCGCACTCCATGCCGCTGTCTACAGCGGCATGGCACCTCGCCACGCGAAAGTCCCGCGCCGCGGCGGGCGTTGGACTCTCGCGCCGAGGACCGCCGACGCTGTTGCCGACCATCGGCGACGGCCGCCCCTGTTCGCTGCGCGTCGGGGGTATTCGTGCGTCTGCGCTGCGCGGACACACCACTGGCGCTTGGCCCGTCGGCCCCGGCCGCAGCCACGGCGGTACCGACTCCGCCGTGGCTGCCCCGGCGGGCGCCGTGCGGAAGGTTTTGCCCAGGAGTCGGGCCCCGGCTTTCGCCCAGGAGTCGGGCCCCGGCTCTCGTCCTCGCGACAGCTCAAGCCGGGACGAACTGCCGCACGGCGGCCCGCGCAGTGGCATCTGTGGCCAATACCCGGCTGCATGCCGCGCGCTTGTTCGGTGCGAGGAGCACTCGTGGAGTCCGTTGTGCGGCTCACCAGCGGATTTCGTCCGGGCGTGCGAGATGATCACTCGATCGTGAGTTCTTCCCTGCAGGAGCCGGGTGCGGCGCGATTCTGGGCCGGACGGCGTGTGACCGACGCCGCTCGGACGTGGAGGGGAGAAGGACGGGCATGACGCAGGCAGCGGGTGGCCGTGAGGGCCTGGACGAGCAGGTGGTGCTGCTGGCGGCCGGAGCGGCCGATCTGGCGGTGAGCACGCTGGGGTCGGTTCTGGGGACGGTACGGGGACTGCTGCGCCGCTCGGACGTCGCGGATCTGGCCGCAGACGCCGAGCAGGACCTGAAGGCGCGCGGCCGGATCGCCCTGGATCGGTGCGCCACCGTTCCTACGGCCTACTTGGAGATCCTCGCCCAGCGTGCCCTGTCCCGGCGGGCCGCTGGTGATGTCTGAGCAGTGGGAGCCGGCCGCGTTCAAGAGCCGCGTCGATGCGATGGTGCGGGATTTCGTCGCGCGGGAAGCCGATCACCTGACGGACATCGACCCTGCCCTGGCGCCGGTGGCCGAACAACTGGAGGCGGCGGTCGCGGAGGGCAAGCGACTGCGGGCGGCGTTTTGCTACTGGGGCTGGCGGGCGGCAGGGCAGCCGGACAGTGACGCGTTGGTGCGGGCCGCGACCTCCATGGAGCTGGTGCATGCCGCAGCGATCGTGCACGACGATCTCATCGACGACAGCCCGTTGCGGCACGGCCGGCCCACCGCGCATGTCGCGCTGCGCAGGGCGGTTCGTCGACGCCCGCGTGCCGTCTCGGCCGCCAGGTCGCTGGCGATGCTGGTCGGGGACCTGCTGATGTCGCTGGCCGGGCAGATGTTCGCCACCAGCGGTGTGCCCGCGGCGTACCTGACCCGGGCTCGACCCTTGTGGTCGGTACTGGCCCGCGAACTCGTCGCGGGTGAGTGCCTGGAGATCCTGCACACCGGAGCCGATCCGGACACCGCGAGGTCGCTGAAGGTCATTCGGTACAAGACCGCCAAGTACACCGTCGAACAGCCTCTGCTGATCGGCGGCTTGCTGGGCGGGGCCGGCGAGCGGCTGCGCGAGGGCTACTCCGCCTACGGGCTGCCGTTGGGCGAGGCGTTCCAACTGCGGGACGACCTGCTCGGCCTGTTCGGCGATCCGGGACAGACCGGCAAGGCCAACGCCGACGACGTGCGCGCACATCGCCCCACCGCCCTGTTGTCGGAGACCTGGCGTATCGCCGACAAGGACGAGAGGGAGCAGATGCGGGCTGTGCTCGGCCGACGCGACCTGGACACCGGCGGCTTGGACACGGTCCGGGAGCTGATGCGCCGGCTGAAGACACCCAACCGCATCGAGGACATGATCTCCGCTCGGGTCGAGACAGCGCTGGGCGCTCTGCACGAGCTCGACGTTCCCGCGCACGCTGTCTCCGCCCTGACCGCACTGGCGCACACCGTGGCGCTCCGCCGGTCCTGACCTCCCGCACGGGGGCGGACAGTCCGCGGCCCGCGGTGACCGACGCCCCGCCTCGCAAGTGACGCCACGTATCCACGTATCCAAGGAGTTCCGCCATGACCTGCACCGAGGCCTCGATGGACGTCCTGCGGCAGGCCGGTGACGACCTCGCCGATGCCGTCGTCGCCGAGCTGTTCGAGCGCGGGGAAGTGGGCAAGTTCAACACCCTGATGCGCTACGTCTCCACCGCCGGCGCCCCCCTGCCCGACGGACTGCCCGACGTCGCACGCGAGTACCTTCAGGTCACCAGCGTGCCACCGGCCTGGGTGGACTGGGCCGAGATGGAGAAGGCCCGGCTGTTCTTCATCGACAACAACGTGCACATCTCCACCGCGCTGTCCTTCGCCTCCATGCCCGCCTGCTACGTCGTCCCACACGTCGCGAAACTGCTGTCAGCCACCCACGGGCTGAGCTACCCGTCCAAACGGATGGCGGAGACCGGGCAGTTCACCGTGTACCTCATGCAGCCCGACGCCTTCGAGGTAGGAAGCCGGTTCATCCCCGCTGCACAGAAAGTCCGTCTGCTGCACGCCTCCATCCGCCACCACCTCAAACGGGAGAACCGCTGGGACACCGCAGCAATGGGGACGCCGATCTGCCAGGAGGACATGATCGGCGGGCAGATGTTCTTCTCTCTCCTGGTGCTGGACAGCATGCACCGGCTCGGCATCCACATGAGCGTCGAGGGAGCCGAAGCGTACTTCTACGCCTGGCGTGTGGTCGGCGCGATCCTGGGGATCGACCAGGACGCTGTCCCCAAGTCCCTGGAAGAGGCCCGGCAGTTCCTCGACCTGTACATGGTCCGGCACATGGGACCCTCCGACGAGGGCGCCCGCCTGACCCGGCAACTGATCGACCTCTACGAGGAGGTCGTGCCCGGCACTCTCTTCGACCCCCTCGTCTCCGCCCTGATCCGCTACCTGATCGGCGACACCTGCGCCGACTGGCTGCAGGTCCCCCGTACCTCATGGGACACCGTCGTCAAGACCGTGCCCCACCTGCTCGGCGTGCTGGAGACCATCGAGGACCGCTCTCCCCTCGGAGCCTGGGCGCTGGACCGCCTGGGCCACCTCACCAGCATCTTCGAGTTGTCCTCACTCACCCGCGGACGCGTCATGCACTACGCCATCCCCGAACAACTGAAGCAGGACTTCGGCGTCCGCGGCACCCTGCGACGAACAGACCGGTGGACACCGCCCACGGCCACCGTCTGACCAGAGCTGCAATGTCCGAGCGGAGATTCGCTCTCTTTCGCCGCCGACGCCGAGCGTGGTGTCGATATGTCGAACCCGCCTGCGGCGTCCGGCGTTCAGCCTGCAGCAGGCTGCTCTGCTCCCGGCTCCGAAACCCGTGGCCATGTGCAGCGGCACCCGAAGGACGTGTGAGCGGGGGAGCTCCAATGGTGGCCGGCCAAGCAGCCGACGTTACCAGGCTGCCGTGGCTGCAACGCCCCGGTGAGCCATGAACTGGACACCTCACCGATGGCGCTGTGCGGCGCGTACGAGCGCGGCTACATGCGGGCGGAGGGGGAGGGGGGAGGAGTCACCACGCTGCGGTTGCCGGCCGCCGAATGAGCCACCGTGGGGCGCGATGCTGGTGAGAAGCAGCCGCGTTGCCACACAGCGGCTGGTGCTCAAGGGCTGACGGACTACCCTGGCCAACCCGTGATCAGCCGCTTCTCGTCGAGGAGGACACAGTCCTCACGCTAACGTGAACGGGTGAATCAGCTCTGGGCGTCGTTGATCGGTGTCGTAATCGGCGGAGGCATGTCCTACCTGGGCCAATTCACCACTGCACGCCAGGCCGCCCGCACCGAGGACAAGCGCCAGGCCACGCAACTGGCCGAGGCCCGCCGTGCCGAACGACTCGACGTGCTAAGGGAATTCATCGAGCTGACACAGCAGGGCATCCGCCTCGCCGAGGACCGCTACGAGGCACCCGACTGGTCTTCCGGCGGCACACCCGAGTGGCTCACCGCCGCGCGGGCCCTCATTGAACGCCTCTGGATCTGCGAGCGGATGATCCTGGTCCTCATCGGCCCGGAGCTCTATCAACTCGCCTGGAATTACGCGGGTGCGGTGAACCACGTCCTCTGGGAGGACCTCGGCGGGCCCGAAAGGGCATGGGACCACTTGCGCGGGCCCATGAACGTCTTCCTCAACGCCGCCCACGCGAAGCTGGGTTGACCCGGCCTCAAAGCGGTTTCTTCCTCCCTCTCATCCCGCCCCCCCCAACTGTCAGCAGCTTGAGCTGCCCCAGTCCCTCACCTGCGCCCGGCCGTACGCACCTGTGCTCGGCTGGGGGCATCAAAGATTGAGGCTCAGGACGCGGTCGACAGCAATCTCGATGACGACCAAGTCCAGTGGTTCGGGCGGCTGCGCGCGGTAGCGGTGGGTGTAGCGACGGACCGCCTCGGCAAGGTGCACGGGATCGTCGGTGACGGTGGCCCGCCCTTCGAGGGTGACCCAGCGGAAGTCGTCCGCCTGGCAGAGCGCGGTCCGGGCCTCCGGGCCGCCGGCCAGCACGTTGCGCGCCTTGCGGGCTCCCGCCCGGGTGGTCACCCGGGCCAGGCCGGTGGCGGTGTCGAAGGTGAAGCGGACGGGGGTGACGTGTGGGGTGCCGTCGGGGCGAAGGGTGGTGAAGGAGGCGGTGTGGGGACGAGTGAGGAACGCCCTAGCGGCGGCCGGGAGTTCGACTGTCGCCCGGTTCACTTCTTCTTCACGCCTTCGTTCCAGATCAGCTTGGCGATGTTCGGTTTCACGGCCGTGGTGATGACGCCCATAGCCGTGCGGACGTACTTGCGTTCCTCCAACTCGCGCAGCATGCTCGCGGCGAGGTCGGAACGGGCGGTGAAGACACCGTCAGCGCTGGTCTCGCAGGCGTGGTAGTCCGTGACGACAGGATGCTCAAAGAGGCCCGAGGGCCGGACGAGGGTCCAATCGAGGTCTGCCTGGCGGATGACGGCCTCCATACGGCGCATGTCCTCGTGGAGGGTGCGGCCCAGGCGTCGGTTCACCAGCGGGTCGAGCACATGATTGAAGAAGTGCGCGCCGGTGGGACGCCAGTTCGGGTCGGCGATGCTCGAACTGACGGCGAGGAGCCGCTTGATGCCGTGTCGGGTCATGGCTCCGGTGATGGCTGTGGCACTCGTCGAGTACATGGTGATGGGCTCCTTGCTGAACCGGGTGCCGAGCGCGGACAGGACGGCGTCCGTCCCGCCGATCGCGGCGTCGACCGCTGCCGGATCGGTGGCGTCGGCGACGGCCACGGCAAGACCGGGCCGCGGGGAGAGGGAACCCGGCCGGCGAGTCACGGCGACGACCTCGTGGCCGGCGGCGAGGGCCTGGTCGGTGAGGTGGCGGCCGGTCGGTCCGTTGGCGCCGAAGACTGCGATACGCATGATGTCTGGTCGTCCTTTCACATGACACTGGGAACGCCCTTGACTGTGCCGATCACGCAACGCAGGCTCAACGCTGATGAATAACGCCGCCCCCGCCCCTGCCCGCACCCGAGGCCGACCCCGCGGCAACCCGCCGACCCGCGAGTCGATCGTCTCGGCGGCCCGCACGCTGTTCCTCGAGCGCGGATACCGGGGCACCACGGTGCGCGCGGTGGCCGCGGTCGCCGGCGTCGACCCGGCGCTGATCGCCTACCACTTCGGCTCGAAGAAGGGCCTGTTCGCAGACGTGATGCAGTTCCAGTGCGCCAATGCGCTGGCGGTGGACGACGTCCTGGGCGGAGACCCGGCCACCCTTCCCGACCGCCTCATCGACGCGGTGACGGGCTTGTGGGAAGACGCCGACTTCCTGCAGCTCACTGCTCAGGGCGACGAGGCCGCCGAAGTGATCCGTGAATACCTGGAACGCGAGCTGCTGGCCCGGCTTGTTGAATTTCTCGGCGGCCGGGACGCGACTGCCCGTGCCACGGCCGTGGTGACGATCCTGGGCGGCCTCATCTACACCCGCTACCTCAATCCCCTCCCCACCCTCGCCGCCCTCAGACCGTCCGAGACCCGCCGCGTCCTCACCCCTGCGCTGCGCGCGGCACTGGCCCCCAGGCCGCACACCGCGGCGCCCACCGGACCAGGTCGTCGAGGCTCGGCGCACCCCGTCTGAGGTCCCCGTCCCTGACAGACCCAGCCCATAGGATCGACGGGTGATCAATCTGGTGGTGCGTGGAGACAGCGGAAAGGCCGTGGCCCGCGCCGAGGCCGGTGTGGACTGGATATTCGGCTTCCCGGACTTGAGCGCGACGGAGTTCCCGATGCTCTGGCGCTGACTCCGTATGGGGGCGCGGTCTTCAACCAGCGGCAGATTCCGCTGCTGCTGGCCGAGCTCGACCGGCTTCCCGCTGCCTGCGCTGGCGAATGGGTCGGGCAGGCCCGCGAGTTGTGTACCTGTATGTGTGGTTCGTCGGCGACTGATCACGGTAGATCTGCCATCAACGCCCTTTTCAGCATTGCTGGTTGGCCCAGTGACTGCCAGGCGCTGTGCCGCTCTGGAGCCACGCTCGCGCGTACGACCTCTTCTGACGGTTTGCTGGCCGCGCGCTGCTTCAAGAGGGAGACCAGATCGTCATCGGCGAAGCGCCTGGCGGAGGCTGCCAGGCAGAGGGCATGGTCGACCTGGTCGAAGCCCGAGGACGGTGGCGAGTTCGTCGGTCCGCCCGTCGTGGGGCGTATGGGACGCGGCCGCCTCATCGGCTGGGCCAACCCCGCCCCCACCGCCAAACCTCGCACCTCGCCCACCTTCCGCTGCCGCGTCTTCTGGCTGATGCCCCACGACCGCGACAGCCGGCTTGACAGCGAAACCGCCAAGAGCGCCCCCTCTGCGACCATCGACCCCTGCACCCTTGAACCCCGCGTGCAGGGCTGCAAAACCGAACGCGCTTCCCAGGTAGCCACCCTCCCGCCGGTGACGCGTTCCAATCTCAACATGGCGATGCGTTGTACCCGTCAGGTTTGCATTTCACGTGTCGGCATCATTCGTCGACGTCGCACGGTCTTTCGCCGCGGGTGACGTGCCTGCTCACACTGCTCAGATAGGTGCGCTTCAGGGTTTCGAGATCGGCCGTCGTCTTGGTGACCGTCGCCGCCAACAGCCCGCCGAGACCCAGGCATGTGCTGATCAGCACGTACCAGGCGAGCCAGCGCGCCGGGCCGTGGCCCTCGATGGCCGCCCAGAGAAAAATCAGGACCAAGGCGGACACCATCAACACAGTTCCAGTCAGCCAGACCAGGAGAACAGCCACTCCCAGCCTGACGCCGGCTCTGGTTTCAGGTGCCAGTACCGTCTGCGTCTCAGGCAGGGGGACGCCGGACTCGGCGGCGGCGAGCTGCGCATCGGCCATGCCCTGCGCTTTCCGCACGGAACGTTCCATCTCCAGGAACCCGAGGGTGAGCAGCAGGGCAAGCGCGGCCGAGGTCATAGCCGCGTAGTCGTCTGACATGCGCAACCGGTCCTCGTCGAAGACGGCGAAGACCAACGAAATGCCAGTGGTCAGCGCGCAAACCCCCGCCGTGATCCACCACCGGGTCCGGAGCACGCATTTCAAGAGGTTGAGCACCGGCCCATGCTCTTTGCGCAGTTCGCTGATCGGCAGGGATCGGATCCCTGCCCGTCGTCGAGGGGACAAGTCCGTCATCGGTTCTCTCCGGAGAGTGTGTTCGAGCGCTGGCGGGTGCACTGAGCGAGGACGAAGAAGGCATACGAGAGAGCTCACCACGGGTCAGTAGCGTGGACGAACAGAGCCATCGACTTCCCGGCAGAACCGCCGTAATTGTTCTCCACCTGCGGCATCCCCGACCCGTGCTCGTAGCGGCGACAGTTCTATAAGCGCCCAGGGATAACCGTAGTTGGAGGCTTGCAGGGCAGACTGCTCGGCTCCGTCCCGGCCCCCCTTCGTACCCTGGTCGCCCATCAGGCTGCGCAGTACGTCGGTTCTCCAGCCCGGACCGCTTCCCAAATGCTTCCTGCCTCGGCTGCCTCAAGAAGCAGAACCTTGGCCCCCTCATCGTCCCCGTGGGCGCCGACCAGCTTGCCGGTGTGGTCGAAGACCTCGCCGTGGACGGGCTGCCGGCCGTGGACGACCGCGCCCGGGGGAGGAGGAGCTGTGCGAGGCCCTCGCCCGCCTCATTGGCCAGCGGCCTGCCGTCCCCCTGATGCCTGGTGCCTGGCCAGCACGCCCACGCCGCGCCCGCATCGCGTTCCCCGACGCTGCTGCCAAACAGCTCCAGAACCTCACAGCGAGGCGGAGCTTCATGTCCTGGACCGCGCCCTGATCGTCCTCTCCATCGCCCACGACGCCACCATCAATCCAGGGGTGGTCATCGGAGTTCGGCGATTGCGGTGAGAGGGCCGGGTAAGGGTTCGTGGGGTCCGGGACCGGCCTCACCCTCGACATTCCCACATCTTCCTGATCAGCCGAAGCCAGATAATGCGGCGCAGTCGGCCGGATGACAGGACACGCTGTTGCAGTGAATCAGGTTCAGGAGATCGTGGGACTGGTCGGCGGTGTGCTGCGCCAAGATGTCATCGGCACATACCTTCACGGCTCCTCTGTGCTCGGTGGACTCAGGCCGGCCAGCGACGTGGATGTGCTGGTCGTCTCCCGGCGGAGAATGGACGAGGAGGAGCGACGGGCACTCCTCGGTGGACTGCTGCGCATTTCCGGCTCCCGAAACAAGGTCCGCCCAGTCGAGCTCACCGTGGTCGTCCAGTCCGAGGTCAGGCCATGGCGGTATCCACCGACCGGCGACTTCCTCTACGGGGAGTGGCTGCGCGCCGAGTACGAGGCCGGTCAGGTCCCTCCCGGAGCCGATGCCCGATCTGGCCCTGCTGATGACCATGACTCTGTCCGGTGACCACCCCCTCACCGGTCCGCGCCCCGCCCAGGTCCTCGACCCGGTGCCGCAAGACGACCTGGTCCGGGCGAGTGTGTCGGGTATCCCGGGCCTGCTCGACGACCTGGACAGCGACACCCGCAACGTTCTGCTGACCTTCGCCCGCATCTGGACCACGCTCGCCACGGGCCAGATCAAGTCGAAGAACGCCGCCGCCGACTGGGCCCTCGCGCGGCTACCCGTCGAACACCGCCCCGCCCTCGAGCACGCCAGGCGGCTCTATCTCAACAGCCACTACTCCGAAGAGAGTTGGAGTGACGCATTGCGGGCGCAGGTGCGTCCGCTTGCGGACCGGGTGCTCGATGAGATCGACCGGCTGCTCACCCCCACCCCACGGGCGTGAAGGCCGCTGCCCGCAGTCCCTCAAGATGACCCTGACCGCTATCCACCTGGATTCGACCGAGCCCTCCATCATCCTCTTTCACGACGTGACCACCTGCCCCCGGGAACGTAAACGGCTTCAGTCGGGCAGTCCCAGCTACGCCGAGGACCTTGTCCGGTACGCCGAGGACCTTCTCCGGCGCAATCCGGTCGCCGGCATGACCGTTGCGCTTCCTTTCGCCCATGCCTTGGCTCGAGTTCGCGCATCGTGTTACGCGTCGGTTCCCCGCAGCCCCGCGTGAAGATGCACTTGACCGCACCGAACGTCGACCCTTCACGGCCTGGCGACGGCTGTGAGGGTTTCTTAGCCCAACTGTGACGTTGAGAATGCGATTTGGGGGCATGCGAATCCGGCACAGTCCATGCGGGCGTCCGGCAGGAGGAGCCAGTGGCCGGTCATGAGGTGTACGTCGCCAGCGCGGTGTCGGCGGTGGCAGCGATTCTGCTCGCGCGGTGGTGCCTGGCGGGCCGAGACAGAAGCCCACGTACTGTCGCCGCGTACCGCCGTGCCTCACGTCGGGCGACGCTGAGGGCTGCGTGGCGCATGGGCTCCGGCGCCCCGGCCGGGCGGGGCCTGTCGGCGGCTGCGCCGTGCGCTCAGCGGGCGGTGCAGGAGGCCGAAGACCTGATGCACGGCTATTGGCGTCAGATCAGTCCCCTCTACCTGTCCCAGCACGACGGGCATCAGCACTGATACTCCGGAGTCCGACCGCGCAAACGGGAGCGTCCCGGGACAAGCGGACGCCCCCGGGCGGGGTTGCGCGGCGGGCCGGAACGGGTATCCGTCGGCGGTTCGGGCACCCGAGATGTCATGCACGGACAACATGCGCGTCCCGCCAGCAGCAGTCTCTTCGGCCAGTCCACAGTTGGGACAGCGCCGCCCGGTCACGAGGGCGCGAAGCACTCACGCCGAGGCCGGCGCACCGGCCGCCTGCGTCGCCGCGTCCTCGCCTACCGGGCAATCGATTTCCTGTCCACGCACATCCCGGACACCCCCGGCCCTGGCGACGAATGCCTTCTCCTCGTGCACACCCGCCAGGTCGTCGGCCAGGTCCGCTACCGAATCTGTACTGACTGCGCCCGGGCCGTCATCAACACCGTAGCCATCGATGAGCGCTTCCACAGCACCGGCCTGGGCACTCGCGCGCTGTCACATCTACGGTCCCGGCACCCGGGACTGACCTGGCGCAGCACACTGCGCAAGCGCACCACCCGTGATCTCCTGCGGCGGATGCGCATTCCCACAACCACTTCTGCCACGCCCTGCACCCACGCTCACCAGACACTCTCTGCCCCCGCAGGCCCGACACTCGCCGACGGCTGACCCCAACGCTCAAGGGTCACAGCGCACGGTGGGGAAGGGAACCCCTCACCGGGGCCCGCCTTTGCGGGCAGCAAATGAGCCAAGGCCTGTTTCGGAGTGCAGCTCAGGCTGAGCGACCGGTCGAGAGCTTGACGTACAGCACCACGCCATGTGGCGGGAGCCGGCATGGGGGAGGGGTGGCAGGGCATCCGAGGTCAATGGGTGGGCTGACCGCGCTTTCGGTGCCGCCCGTCGACGTCGAGACCCTCTGAGGAGTGAGAAGGTGAAGGGCTTCCGCAGCTTCATCTTGCGCGGCAACGTGGTCGACCTGGCCGTAGGCATCGTCATCGGGGCAGCGTTCACGGCCGTGGTGAACGGCTTCGTCAGCGCCTTCCTGACGCCACTCGTCGGGCTGGCCACGGGCGCCACCGGCGACATGAGTCACAAGACCTTCACCGTAGGCGCCATCAAGTTCCCCTACGGCACCTTCATCAACGCGGCGATCAGCTTCCTCCTCCTCGCCGGCGCCCTGTACTTCCTGGTCGTCCTCCCGATCAACAAACTCCACGAACGCCTCGCCCCGCACCAAGACGTCCAAGCCCCCAAACGGGACTGCCCCGAATGCCTCAGCCCCGTACCCGCCCAGGCCCGACGCTGCGCCTCCTGCACGGTCTCCCTGCCTGCCCTACCCGTTCAGGCCGGAGAGACGACGCAGCGCGCAGGGTGATCCGACCTCCATGGCTCGGCCTGGGGTGCCGGGCCCCGTCGCGAGCACGCCTGTGGTGACCGTACGCCGATTCCTTCCAGCAATTCGCCGACCGTGGCCCCCCGGGCACAGCGGAACCCCCGACCAGGCAACCGACCACGGCCGATCAGCGCACTGGCACGCCCTGGGGTCGCTGACGATGGGGTGGCGGTTGCTGCCCGGGAGCTCGGGCGGATGGCGCTTTCGCGCGGGGATGGCTCGGGGCGTACTGACTGTCTGCCATGCCCGAACGCCGGGGTTCGCACGCGGACCGGGCGGGGCCGGATCGGACAGCGATCCACGAGTTCTTCGATGCCGGCATCCTCAGGGAATCCGTCCAGGCCCGCTGTCGAACGTAGAAGTCACCGCTTCACCGGTCCGTTTCCTGTCGGCGAAGGCCATCGAGGATGACGTTCATCAGGGGCCGTGCCGTTGATCCCCATGTCTCCTGGTCGAGCCGGCCGAGGTAGGCGATGAGGAGGAGGACCCCGTGGGCGTCCACGTCCGTGCGGAGGGAACCGTCCACTTTCCCGGCGTCCAGCAGGTGAGCGAGGGCGCCTTCGATGGGGTTGTGGCTGTGGGTGACGAGGTCCTGCCACGCCGTCGGCTCGAGCGCTGCCAGGACGCCGCGCTTGACCTCGGCGTAGTCGATCACTTGGTCGAGCCAGCGGCGCAAGGCCTCTACGGGTTCATGTTCCGCCAGCAGAGCGGGGGCGGCGGTCACGAGTTCTTCGACGTCGCGCTGGTAGACCTCGGCGAGGAGCGCTTCGCGGTTGGGGAAGTGCCGGTAGAGCGTTCCCTGCCCCACTCCTGCGCGCTTGGCGATCTCGTTGAAGTGGACGTGGTGGGACTCGGTGAGGGCTGCGCGAGCGGCCTCCACGATGCGGGTCCGGTTCTGCGCAGCGTCCGAACGGCGTGCCGGCGCGTTCATAGGCCTCTCCTGACGTTCCGCCCCTGACAAGTGGACACGTGTCCGGTACGGTGGTCACGTAGCGGACACGTGTCCACTTTACTTGGAGGCAGTTGTGCTCTCTCTTCAGGGCAAGATCGTCGCTATCACCGGTGCGAGTGGCGGCATCGGCGCAGCCACGGCCCGCCTGCTGGCCCAGCGTGGCGCCGCGGTCGTTCTCGCAGCGCGCAGCAGCGACCGCATCAACGCCATAGCGCAGGACATCCGGGAGGCGGGAGGCCGTGCTGGCACGTGCGTCATCGACGTCACCAAGGCCGAGGACCTGCAACGTCTGGTATCCAGCACCGTCGAACACTACGGCCGTATCGATGTACTGGTGAACAACGCCGGCATCGCTCCGATCAGCCCGCTGGCCGCTCTCGACACCGAAGGCTGGTCGGCCATGATCGATGTCAACCTTCGGGGCGTGCTCAACGGCGTCGCTGCCGCGCTGCCCGTCTTCCGCGAGCAAGGGTCGGGCCACCTGGTCAGCATCGTCTCCGTGGCGGGCCTGTCCGGCGTGTCCCCTTCGATGGCTGTCTACGCCGCGACCAAGAACGCGGTGCGCACCGTCCACGAGGGACTGCGCACGGAGTCCACCGACGGGGTGGTGCGCACGACAGCCATCTCGCCGGGATACGTCCGCACCGATCTCGCCGACTCCATGCCGGACCCGGACATCCGCGAGCAGACCCGCAAGACCATGGACGCGGTGGGCATTCCTGCGGCGGCGGTCGCCCGCGCGGTGGCCTTCGCAATCGAGCAGCCCGACGATGTCGAGATCGGCGAGATCAACGTTCGCCCCACCGTCCAGGCATGACACGTGCTGTCACTGGTCACGTGAGACGGCTCCCAGGCGCCGACGCAATGCCCTGTCCGGCGGCCCGCGGTTTCGTAGGCGTGCGGGGACATCCAACGTTCGCAGGCGTCAACGGCCAATGCCGCAGCACGTTTGCGTGGCGTCCGGCCTCTTCTAGAGGGTGCTCTGTGCCGGTTCCCAGACCGAGCAGTCGTGCGCGAAGAGAACGCGCCGTGGGTCGAAGTCGGCGAGTCGCTCCAGCCAGTGCGGATAGGCGGGCAGCGGCTGCTCCACGCCGTGAAGCGCCGCTTGGCGGGCCAGTTGGTCGGACGCGAAGTGGGAGGCGAAGTCGTGCGCCTGGCCGGCGAGGACTATCGTGCCGTCGGCTTGCCGCAGGACCAGCGACTGATGGCCTTGGGCGTGCCCTGGTGTTGGAATGATCCAGACGTCCGGCCAGACCTCGGCCTCACCGGCGAGTTGCTCGTAGGACGCGGCAGGGAAGTCGATCAACTCGTCGAAGGTGTAGTCGCCGTTGCGGGCGGTGGCCAGCTCGACGTCCTGGACCAGGATGGGCCTGCCGCCCAGGAGGGGGTTTCCGCCGCAGTGGTCGAAGTGGAGGTGGCAGTTCGCGACGAGGGAGATGTCGCCGAGAGCGACTCCGGCCGCAGACAGGGCATCCTGCAAGTCCCGGCGTCGGGGACGGTAGTGGGCTTCGGTCTCGGCGTCCGCCTGGCCGATGCCAGTGTCGAAGAGGATCAGGCCGCGCTCGTGGTGCACCAGGTAGGCGAGCACAGGCTCGACCCGTGGCTGCTGGCCGCCGGTTTCCGACGCGGGCCGGATGAAATACCCCAGATCGAGCCGACGCACCGACATGTTTTTCCCCATGCGGTCAGCCTGCCAGGTTCGGGTGTCACGGTCGGCCAGTCTGCCGAGAACAGAACTACGACCGACGTCACCGGCTGAATTACACGCCTTACGATCACCTGGCGGTGCGTGATGCCAAGGCCGCCGCCTATACCGCGGCAGTGGCGGTGAACTCGGCGTCCGCAACTGTCTGCCCCGGCCCGAGGAACGGCCCGCGAGCGCCATCGTCTGAGGAAATTGGGCTACGGCCACAAAACTTAAGGCGTGTGCCGGTACGCCGGGTGTGACCGGCCAAGTCGGACCGGTTTGTCACTCGGGAGGCTGAATTGCAGGTCGGGTGTGAGCGGATGGCGCATGGGGTGGGACGGGCCGGGAGATGCAACGGGAGGGTTGACAGCAGGGAGGGTGCATGTGAGTGCCGTCGCGTTCAGCGCGGACTTTTCCTCGGAACGCCAGTGGGTCGCGGGCCGGTCCTGGGCCTATCCGGACGGAGGGCCGACCAATCGGGGCGACGACAAACTCGATCACCTCACGGCGGACCCCGGCTACTCCCGGCCGGGGACGTTCAGGGCCCGGCGCAGGACGGACGGCCTGTGGGACGCCGGGCTGCTGACCACCGAGGGGAGCGCCGAGGCGTTCTTGGTGCGCACCGGGGACCACCTGGAGACCACGGTACGGCTGCCCACCGGGCTCGGTGCCTGGCCTGCCATCTGGACCTGGCGGGACGGCGGCAACGAGGTCGACGTCTTTGAGTACCACCCCGACAACCCTGACCTCCTGGAGCTGACCAACCATGTCCGGCAGGGCCAGGGTTACGTCCGCCACCAGGCGGTGCGTCCGGGGGCCGTGATCGATCTGGGCGTGACCTTCGGCAGGCGCAGTGTGGTGTGGACCCTCGGCGGCGAGCGGATCTTCTCTGACGGACGGGGCGTGGGCTCCGGTTGGCACGCTCACCTCATCGTCAACCTGTCGGTGTGCGCGGGCCGTTACCATCCCGCTCCCGAACCCGAGACCGCGGAACTGTCTTACGAGGTGCGCCGGCTCGTGGTCACCAGGCCGTTCGGAGGTTGTCCGACGGACAACCCGTCGGAAGTGGACCGGCCCGCGGACGGCCCGGGTGAAGAAGCCTGACGTGGATCGCGCCCAAGTGGGGTCACGGCGTGAAGCGGCGAAAAGACGGGAAGATCACAGCACCGTCGGCGTCGGCCGCCCCGAGCCGTAATGTCAGCCCGCGCGCAGCAGCCCATGTCTGATACCACCCGATCCCGGATTCCACTCCTCTCAAGGCTGCTGGGGATAACCGAGGCACTGTATGCGTGCGCCGGGCTCGAGGCGCTGACGCACGCGGCCACACGACACAGCGCGAAGCAACGTTCCCCGCCAGTCGGAGGGCGTCGGTCGGCCGACCGGCGGGGCGCCTCCCGAAGTCCGGCGGATGGTCGACCGCCCACCGCCTCGGTGTTGTCGGTGGCCTCTCCCTCGCCCCACTGGCGGGACGGCAACAGTGAGGCCGCGGCCCTGGACCAGGGCATGTGAGCCGCTGCCCAACGCGGCCAGCAGCGCATCGCGGCCGGTGATCCGCTCACGTCGCCCATCCGGCCACACCGCCCCGTACATCATCGTCGCCGCATCCGGGGCGAAGCAGTGCACACGCAGGTTCTTCGCCGAGCCGTCCACGACGGAATCGACCAGCCGTCAGCGGTAGACGACATCGGCGTCGATCGGCTTGCCGTCCAAACGGTCTAAGCACGCCGACATCTGGTCGCGGCTGCGGGGCTGCGGCACGTCCGGCAGCGTCAACTCCCTCTTGGCGGTGCCGGCCATGGCTGCCGGCGGTGCTCCGCACGGCGGGGTCGGCGAGGGCATCCTCGACACGTGCACGAACGAACGGCATTTGGTCTTGACGCGACGACCACCGGCTCGGCGGCACCCTGTGCCCGGACATGAAGTTGCACCTGGAGCGGTCCGCCCCGGACGTCGTCACTGGGGTGACCCGGTCGGCGGACCTACTGCGTGAGGGGCGTGTACTCCTGCTGGACCTCGTCGTGCGGAGGTCCGCGATGCCGCGGCCGGGTGGACCCGACGGGGCACCGTACGCACGGACAGGCCGCGCGTCGACGCCACCACGCTGGTGCGTGCGCTGGGCACATGGTCCGGCCAACCGGCCTGAGCACCGCATTAACAGTCGTCTCAGGTTCGCTCAGTAGGAAGTAGGCATCCAGATAAGCGATGCACCCCGTATGCAGGAGGCGAGTGATGGCAGTCGACGCAGCGCCGTCAGGGAAAGCGCCGGCCGGGCGGTTGAGGTTCGAGGCGGCCGCGCGCCGGTGAGCCGTTCCTCGACCTGAGGATGGCCGAAAGTTCCTCGACCTGAGGATGACCGAGGCTTGCATGCCCGCGCCGCCGGAGGGCGGTGCCTCGGACGAGCCCGGTGCCCGAATCGATCCGGGCCCTGACCAAACGGCGTTCGTCACCGGGACTCAGTTTCGCACCGGAGAACGGTGCCATTGCGCACCACACCATCGTGTAAGGGTGCCGCCGGGCAGCGCTGCCGCGGTGAGCGAGCAGGACGCGAAGACCCTTGGTCTCGGCTGGCAGTGTTTCGGCAGACCGGCGTGGGTTGACACATGTGCGCGCCTGGTTACGGCGAAGGGTCGATCCGAAGTGTTTTGCAGACGGATACCGCACCACACAAACAGCTGAGGAGAAAAAGACATGAAGTCCAGCACAAACCCTCTGAAGCAGCTCACTATGGGACGCCGCGGCTTTCTAGCCGGCACAGCACTTGGCATTGGTGCCGGCTTGTCCACGCATGCCATTGCCTTGGCAGTGGACGAGGACGAGACTTCGGACAAGACTTCGGACATTTCACTGCGAGACCAGGACCTGCCCTTCATCGGCACGGAGGAGACCTTTTCCACCCATGAGCTGATGGTACTGAACGACAGGCTGTTCCTGGAGGATACTGGTCTTGCCGAGCTCGGCCCGCGCCGCATCGGTGCGATGGATGAGGCAGGGCTCAACGTTCAAATCCTCTCCGCACATACGCCAGGTGTGCAGAATGTCCCAGGTCGGAAGGGTATCGATTTTGCGTATCGTCTCAACAAGATGCTCGTCGATGGGCCGATGGCCACCCATCCTAAGCGTTTTCAGGCATTTGCAACCTTGCCGCTGCAGAGTCCGGAGGCCTCGGCAGACGAACTGGAACGCACAGTTCGGGAAGACGGCTTCCTGGGATGTCTGACCAATGGAATCATCGGGAAGAAGTTCCTTGATCATCCCGACTTCGAGCCCCTCCTGGAGCGCGCAGAAGGCCTTGATGTGCCGATATACATACATCCGGGCCTGCCGCCTGACGAGGTGTTCCAGATCTACTACAGCAATATGCGGCCGGAATATCAGAAGGAGTTCCAGGATCAGGTTCTCAGCATCTCTGCATATGGATGGCACCAAGAAGTCGTTACTCAGTGCCTCCGAATGATCACCTCAGGGGTGTTCGACAGGCATCCCAAGCTCCAGATCATCATCGGCCACATGGGCGAGGGCCTTCCGTTCTTCTACGAACGCATCGTGGAGAAAATGAGCGAGGTAACCGAGAAAAGCCTGGACAAGCCGTTCGAGCAGTATTTCCATGACAATTTCTGGTTCACAACCAGCGCATTCCCCCAGACTGAACTGCTCGACCTCCTGCTGAAGTACATAAGCGTGGATCGAGTAATGTTTGCAACCGATTACCCGTTTGCGAACATGAAAACTCAGACCGACTGGTTCCGGGCAGTCGCTTTGCCGCGCGAAGCGAAGGAAAAAATCGCGTTCCGAAATGCGGAACGACTGTTCGGAATAAAGGCCTGACTCATCCCCACGGGCAGAAGCGTCAGAAGGCCCCCGACTCTGCTGAGATCCGGCGGGCACCCCAGCGGGGATGCCGGCGACGCAGATCGCAGATCTCGGCTTAGCTCACCGTTCGGACACCCACCCAGCACCGCGCGGTCAGCCCGGTTACGTTACTCGGCAACTGCTGAACATCCGTGTCACCGACGGAAGAGGCCCTGCAACATCGGTGGCCGGGAGATGGTGGACGTTCAGCCGAACGTGTCAACCATGTCCAGAGCGCGAGCGGTCAAGCATCTCCTGAGACCTGCCACCGACACGAGCTCGAGGAGCCTGGAACAGGCTGAGGGCCCGGACTGCGCGCGATGGAGGCCGAACTGCGCGGCACAGGGGAGGGAATGGCCGGGCTGATCGAGGCGGACGAGGCTCACCATGTCGAGATGGGTGACGACTACGGGGACGATTCCTACGTCGCGGGCGCTTACCGCGTGCCGGGCGAGAACGGCGACTGGACCCTCGTGCTCGGCTTCGACGGCGGGCTGGGGATCGCCACGCCGTGCGTCGAGACGCTGTCGAAGGGTGGCAGGGTCGTGGCGCCATCGACCAACGGCGGCAAGCCCATCCACCTCTTCCACTGGTTCGAGGACGGTGAGCTCCGCACGACGTTCGAGAGCCCCTCGGCGCGCCACGGCAGCACACCCGATGAACTGGTCCATCTGCTGCGAGAGAGCGGCTTCCCTCTGACCTCCGAGGGAGAGCACGACGACAGCGCCCCGGACGTCGACCGGAAGGCGGCGGGCCTCGCTATGGCCGATCGACTCACCGGCATACGTGTCACTGATTCCCTCCTCCAGGACGCCGCCTACGAGTTGGGACTCGTCCCCGAACAGCCCGCCGAGGAGTGGACGAGCGTGGTCATCGACATCACCGATGCCCACGGGGAGCGCCTGTACAGGGAATGGACCTACGAAAAGATCGCAGCGGCGTCGGACCGCACCCGCGCGGAGGCCAACGCACCGGTCGTCATCACCTCCAACGAGCCGCCTGCCGTGGATCGTTCAGCGCACGGACCAGGCGAGTAGCGCGCGCGCAGAGTCCGCGCGCCGAAACCCGCAACACCCGGACGAGGGAGGCCACTACGCTGGGACAAGGACGGTAAGCCATTCCGCTTCACGTGGCCGGTACCCGCAGCGGTCCCACAGCCCCGACACGATCGCCGGGACGTGGCCGGCTCCGTACACGATGGCCACCCGTATCGGCTCGGCGCCGCGCTCCGCGTAGATCTCGTCGAGCGCGTCAAGCAACCGCTGGTCGCGCCGACCGGTCATCGCGTGCTCAACAGGACTGTCGGCCATCATCTCCGCTCGCAGCGTCGAAGGCAGGTCCTCGACGACCAGGTCTTCATCGAGGAAGGCGCGCGGACCGCGCAGCGCAAACACCAGGCCCATCACCGGGGCCCCGGCCATGAGCAGTACGTACATCCACCGCGGCAGTGTCCTCAGATCCTCGATCGCCTCTGCCGCGGTCACATCGGGGTTGACAACCGGCACGTCATCGGGAAGCAACAGATCATCGCGCTGCTCCTGCAACCCGTTGCGCCGCCGACGGGGGGCGAACCGGTACGCAAGCGTGAGGACACTCACGCCGACCGACTTCCCCCGAATTCCCTCGATGACGATGAGGTCGCATTCCCTGAGCCTGAGGCGGACTTGGGAGTAGAACGTCGGTGAAGCGACGTGCAGCATTGGGAAGATCACGAACTCAAGTGGCGTACCTGTCCGCCTCATCGTGATCACGGCAGATCGGACGGCAAACCCTGTCGCTTCGATGATCTGCATGATTCCCCCCGAACCTTGCCCGGTCTCCCCCTGAGAACTGAGCCGGGACAGCCGCCCGCCTTACGTGGTTGCGGGGCTCGGCCGTGCCCGCGGCAGGCCACGTCAGCGTATGTCAACGATGGCACGCTGCTCGTCTACGACGCTATGCCGATGCTGCCCTGCAGTGATTCCCTACGGCGCCGGCGAGGCCGTATTCAGCCTCGTTCACGCGCTGGTGAAACCTGATGGGGCCGGTGGGCCGGGAGGGGGTGCGGGCTGTGCGGCGCGGACCGAGCCAGCACGCCGTCGGTGCCGCGCTGCCAGCGAATGCAAGCACGGGCCCACGGGGCCGGCCTCACCCAGACCCTGGTCCTGATCGACGGCCTCCCTCCCGTCGCAGGCAAGCCCAGACGCACTGCTTGGCAACAAGGGCAACGACAGCTACCCCAACTGCCGTGTGCTGCGCAGCCGTCGCATCCTGCCGTTCATCTCCCGCAACGGCAGCCTCAACATCAAGGGCCTGGGCAAGCTCCCCCCCCCAAAAAAGTCGCTTGGTGAAGGTGATGCACCCCGGCTATGAAACTCTCATGACCTGGCATCTGGCCCCCGAAGCCTTCGACACAGCGGACGCGACCAGCCTGCGCCGCGACTACTACGACGAGGTCGCCAGCCGCTACTGGAAGCGGCCCGCGACCCCTGAGGAGATCGACCAGGGCCTGGCCGACGACGGCGCCGAACTGCTCACGCCGCCCACGGGCCAATTCGTCGTGGGTCGTTGCTCTGGCGAGGCCGCCGCCTGCGGCGGGCTGCTGATGCTGAACTCCGAGCGTGCCGAGCTCACCCGCGTCTACCTGCGTCCCGCCTTCCGAGGCAAGAAGGGCGCCAGCCTCCTGCTGGAGTTGCTGGAGAGCGAGGCACGCCTGCTCGGCGCCTCCCACATGGTCCTCAACACCCGCCTCGACCTGGTCGAGGCCCGCTCGCTGTACGTCCGCCACGGCTACCGCGAGATCCCGGCATACTGCACGGGTCCGTACGTCGACATCTGCTACGGCAAGGATCTCGGCCAGGCCGACTGACCAGCTCGCGCCTCTTCGGATGTATCGCTTCCACTCAAATCCGGGGCGATGGTGGCGACTGCGGCGGTTGCCGGCGTCACGCTGATGGACCAGGCCCGCCTCGCGGAGCACGCGCCAGTGATGGGTGCGGCTCGACTTGCTGACCGACAGTTCGAAGGAGGCACAGAATCGCTCCTCGTCCGGTCGTGCGGCGAGTTCGGCAATGACCCTGCGGCGGTTGTCGTCAGCGAGAGCCAGAAGGATCGGCCCGACTTCCAGATCGTCCACACCAGGATGCGGCAACTCACTCGGCGCCATTACTTCCCCTCGCGACCCCGACCGGTCGCCCCGTCCGACCCACCGTTGACCACCGTCCGTGAAACCCCAGCTCACACTGGGTTTCCCGATCGGCCCCAAGCGGGCATCAGGAAACCCGTCGACCCCGACAATCCCCATGAACAGGCTGACCCCGTCAACTCGAAGCTCGTCGGCCTGCGACGACGCCGGCCACCCGCTCGGGGTAACCGAACGACGCGCGCCTTGTACCCCTCAGCGGCCACATCAGGGACGTGTTCTCGGTGGCCTTCTCGCCGGACTTCCGCACCCTCACCTCTGCGGGCGCCGACCATACGGTCCGCCTCTGGAGCGTCGTGACCCGCCGTCAACTCCCCGTTCTGGCCGGCCACACGGACTACGCCAACGATGTCGCGGCCACTGGTCGGGCGCCTTCCCAGGTGAACATGGTGTCGGCGGCCTCTTCCAGCAGGTCGGTCAAGAGTTCACCGAATGGCACTACCGAGACGCGTTGTCCTCGATGAGTTCCTGAGTACGGCGCAGCAGGGCCTGTCGTACGGCCTCCGGTGACAGGACGCGCAGGGGTGTGGCCAGGCTGAGGAGGTAGCCGGCGAGCCCTTCTGCGTCGGGACCGCCGACGTCGACGATCGTGGCGTCAGGGCCTTCGGGACGGTGGGAACCGACGGTCGACGGGATCAACCGCAACGCTTGATCCATGGACACCGGGAGGCGGATCGTCGCGGAGAGCGGGTAGGGGCCGGTCGCGATGGAGCGGGAGACGAGCAACGCAGGGTCGGGTGGGTCGATGAGCTTTACCGGGTGCCCGGTTGCCTGCAGTCGGACGACCCTGTCGGCCCGGAAGGTCCGCCATTGGTCGCGGGTCACGTCGCGGGCGACGAAGTACCACCGGCGGCCTGTGTGGACGAGGCGGTACGGGTCGATGTCCCGGACCGTGGCTTTCCCTTCCCCGTCGCGGTATGAGAGTCGGGCGCGTTCGCCCCGGCGGCATGCGGCGGCCAGTTCCAGCAGCGTGCCGGGCGTGATCTGCGGCTCGTCGGATCTGGGGGTGTGCACGAAGGAGGCGTCCATCTCGCCCAGCCGGTCCGCGATCCGCTGCGGCAGAACCTGCCGCAGTTTCAGCAAGGCCGACAGCGCGGCCTGGTCGCTGCCGAGAGCGCCGCTCAGCGCCGCCTCGCGCAACCCGACCGCCACGGCCAGTGCTTCTTCGTCATCGAGGATCAGCGGCGGGACCCGAGTTCCGGCGCGGAGGCGGTAACCGCCATATGGCCCGGGATCGGACTCGACGGCGTAGCCGAGTTCACGGAGTTTGGCGATGTCCCGCCGCACCGTGCGCTCGGTGACCGCTATCCGGTCGGCCAGTTCACCGCAGGTCCACGACGGACGGGCGGCCAGCAAGGAGACCAGTCGCAGCAGGCGGGCGGATGCACTGATCACATGTTGAAGTGTTCCACATGACCAGGACCGAATCTGTCCTGGTTCCGCCGTAGCGTCTTCTCCATGAGCACGAGAGACGCTTCCGCACCCACCTTCCGCTACGCGGCAGTCACTTTCGACTGCCCGGACCCTGCCGAAATGGCCCGCTATGGCGAGGCTCTCGGCCTGCCTGTCGTCTTCTCCACCGAGGACTTCGTTCTGCTCGGCCAGGAGGGCGCCGCCGGACTGGGATTCAACCGGCTGTCCGACTACCGCCGCCCCACCTGGCCGGACCCGGCCCAGGAGAAGCAGGCCCACATCGAAGTGGGCGTCGACGATTTGGATGCCGCCCAGGCCCGGCTTCTCGCTCTGGGGGCCGTCAAGCCCGACTTCCAGCCGGACCCCGACCGATGGCGAGTACTGCTGGACCCCGCAGGCCACCCGTTCTGCATCTCCACCCTGGCCTGAGGACGACCTGCAAACCGATGACTCCGAGCGCGCCCCGGTCAGGGGCTGCGCATCCGCGCCGTCCCGCCAAGCGCACAGAGCACCGGTCTTGAGCTGCATCAGCCTCAGCATCCTGCCACCACAACAGGCCGAAACCCCGGAGAAGAGGTGTTCTCGAGTTGGCGAATGGCGACGATCGGCATGCGCTTGGCGGCGATCCGTCTGATCACCAGGAAAATGGCGTGCACCCATTAGTGAGGTCGGCTGGTCCAAGAGCGGTAGTGGCGTTTGCCTGTTGAGCGCGCGGCCGCACACGCGTCAACCAGGACGACGAGCCCACGTCCGGTGCTGCCATTCAGTAGGTCCCTGACGCCTGCGGCCGCTCCCCCGTCGCACCACATCTCCGTTCTCGGTCGATGGTCGATCATTCGGCACTGCCCGGGGTGGCTCTGAGGGCCGGCGCAGCCTACTTTTTGTGGACCGTGAGGAGGAACCCGAACCCATGACACTTGCTGCGCTCATGCCGAACTCCGCGTCCGCCCTGCCGCTCTGGGGGATTGTCGCGATAATCGTGGCGTTCCTTGCTGCCCTCCTCGTCGTTTTCAGTCGACGACGATGACCGAGGGTAGGATTGCCGGCCTTGAGGCCTGCCGACTGGCCGAGCGGGCCCGTATCACTTGCGACCTGCACGACTGTCTGGCCGAGGAACGCGCCGGGAGCCGTATGCTGCAGGATCGGCGTACCGGCTGCTGAACTTCCCGAGCGTCCTCGCTCCGGCGACCGACTCTTCCCCGACAGCGGTCGGCACCCGAAGCTGGAGTGCCGGTGGGCGGACCGAATCGGCGCCGCCGCCTTCACCCCGCCACGGCAGGACACCGCGACGACCGCTTGTCCACGGCGCCCCGGGCGGCAACGCCGACGGTTCAGCGCAGAGTGCGGACGAACACGTCCCCGATCAGGTTCGTGTCCTCGGGTACCAGCCCCGGGTAGTAGGAGTCGAACACGGCCGTCGACTCGTCCGCGCTCAGCGCCGCGCGCCCCACGGTGACGGGCTTGCCGTCCTGTCCCGGTGACAGCAACTCCTCGTGGCCGGTCCGCAGATCGCGCAGGACCAGCCCCAGCGTCCTGCCATCGGCGTCCGCGGTGTTCAGCAGCAGCTTCGAGCCGTGCACCGACAGGTCCGACACCAAGGTGAGATCCGTGGGGGAGTGGCCGTCGTACCGCTGGAGCGTGCCGGTGCGCAGGTCACGGACGAAGGCGTTCCAGCCGCCGTTCGGATCGGCCTGCGGCACCAGGTTGGTGGCCCGTGAGTTGAAACCGACCTTGGAGCCGTCGGGACTCAGCACCGGACCGACGGCCGACATGTCGGCCGTCGCACCGTCATGGGTGGCATCGGCCTGTACGGTTCGTCCGGTCACGCGGTCGTACACCAGGATGTCGCCCTGGTCGTCATCGGCCGGCCCGGAGTAACCCTCCAGGTAGGCGACCTTGCGGCCGTCGGCGCTCATCGAGACCTGCTGGCACTGGTGGAAGTTCTTCGAGCCGTCCGAGGGACGGCTGACCCGACGGACCTGCTGTGTCCGGCGGTCCAGGAGCATGACCCGGCAGGCGTAGGCACCGTTCTCGTCGACGGTGGGCCGGGCGACGAAGGCAACGTAGCGGCCACCGGCGCTGATCGGGGCGACACCGTAGGAGACCTGATAGCCCTCGTCCATCGTGGGTGCCAGGCGTTCGGTCTGGCCGGTCTTCAGGTCCATGACGTGCACGGATGACGTCCCGGTCGAGGTCGAGTACGAGTTGAAGGTCAGGTAGCGCCCCGACTCGGACAGTTGGGGCGTCGACGTGGTGTCACCCGGCACCACGACACGCTGCAGCGGTGCGCCGGGAGCCGTCCGGTAGAAGATGCTGTTCGGCACGTCCGTACCGGGCACCAGGTTGCTCGCCGATGACTGGAAGGCCACCACGCGTCCGTCCGCGCTGACCACCGGCTGCACGGAGTGGTGGTTGCCGCCGGTGCCGTCAGGGGCCACGCTGATCCGTTCGGTGCGCGGGACCTGATCGGCGTCGGCCGCCTCGGCAGGCCAGGAGAGACAGGCCGCAGCGACCGTCAGGACAGCGGTCATGGACATGCGTAAGGAAGGTCTCATCAGGTGGCTCCCCCTTCGGCCGGGGACGGCCACCGCCGCCCCGCGTACCCCGTGCCACTGGCCAGGCGCGCAGAAGGCTCACGGGGATGCACGGATGAAAGCGCGTCGTCCGCCAGGGGTCAATGGGTGCGTACCGGTCTGTCATCGGTGGCTCGGTAAGTTGACCGCCCGGTGCGGCCCTGCCGGGCGCCGGGCACCGAAGCCCAAAGGACCGCGTGGTGTTCGCGCTCCGTGTGCACCGGCAGCACTGGTAGCGGGCCGGCTGCGTCATCGCCACCCGACTACACGCTGCGGTCCGGGTTCCGGGCATCCAGCTCCAGCTTGAACACGAGGCGCTTACCAGTCGTTGCCAGTACCGGAGGCTTCAAGCCGGAGCCGGCGCTGGACGCCCCGTGCCACGACGAGCTGGTGCCTACCGTGGGCCTGACCGACCGGACGGGCCCCGGCGTCCGGGCGCCCCCGCACGAAGGCCGTCCATGACGATGTCAAGCAGGCGCGTTGCCTGCGGCTGCCAGTCATCGTGCGGGGCGAGCTGCCACAGGCCGGCGATGGCCAGCATGAAGTCGTCGGCCGTGATGCCGGGGCGGATTGCGCCGACCTCCTCGCAGGCGTGAAGCAGGAGGCCGGCGGCGTCGGTCACGGGGGTGTGGCCTGGTTTCGCTGCCTTCCCGGACGGGGTGCTCAGGGCCTGGCGGATGGCCTCCGCCAGGCCGGCCTTGGTCATCGCGAACCGGGCGAGGTGGTCCATCCACGCCCGCAGCGCGCGGTCGGGTTCCATGGTCTCCAGCAGCTCGGACGCGGTGTCGGCGATCTGCTGAACTCCGTGACGGTAGAGCTCGAGGACGAGCGTCTCGCGGTTGGGGAAGTTCCGGTAGAACGTGCCCTGGCCGACGCCCGCCTTCTTGGCGATCGTGCTCAGCGGGGTGTCGGCCGCCCGGGAAAGCTCGGTGAGGGCCACTTCCAGAATGCGTTCGCGGTTGCGTTGTGCGTCCGAGCGCAGGTGCGCGTCGTTCTTCTGCCGCACTCGTCCTCCTCGCCGGCTCGTGTCCGAAAGCGGTCCTTGAGAACCGGACAGTTGTCCACTACGTTCGACCGGTAGCGGACAACTGTCCGTTTGAGCTCACTCTAGCGTCGGACTGACGCCCCGACATGTCCGGGACCCGTGAAAGAAGGCTGAACATGGCCCCAGCCCCCTCGTCAACGTCCAGCGACATCACCCTGAACATCAACGGCGAGAAGCACAGTCTGCCCGTCGACCACCGCACCACCCTGCTCGACGCCCTGCGCGAGCGCCTCGACCTGACCGGTACCAAGAAGGGCTGCGACCAGGGGCAGTGCGGCGCCTGCACGGTACTGCTCGACGGACGCCGGGCGGTGTCCTGTCTGCAACTCGCCGTGGCCGCCGACGGACGCGAGATCACCACCGTCGAGGGCCTGGCCGAGGGCGACCGACTGCACCCGGTGCAGCAGGCGTTCCTCGACCTGGACGGCTACCAGTGCGGCTACTGCACCCCCGGCCAGATCTGCTCGGCGATCGCGGTGATCGAGGAACACGCGGCCGGCTGGCCCAGTGCCGTCACCGACGACGTCCGCCCCGAGGCCGGACCACCACCCCTGAGCGCCCAGGAGATCCGGGAACGGATGAGCGGGAACCTGTGCCGCTGCGGCGCGTACGTGTCGATCGTCCAGGCCGTGGCCCAGGCGGCGGAAGCGACAAGCGAGGAGACGGCAGCGTGAGGGAGTTCGCATACGACCGGGCCCTCGACGTCTCCGGGGCCCTGGCCCTGCTGGACGCCGACCCCGACGCCCGCTTCCTCGGCGGCGGCACCAACCTCGTCGACCTGATGAAGACCGGCGTCGAGCGGCCCACCCGCCTGGTCGACGTCCGCGAACTGCCCCTGGACGGCACAGAGGTGACGGCGGACGGCGGCCTGCGCATCGGCGCCACGGTCACCAACAGCGACCTCGCCGCCCACCCCGAGGTCCGCCGCCGCTACCCGGCGTTGGCACAGGCGGTACTGGCCGGCGCCTCCGGCCAGCTCCGCAACATGGCCACCGTCGGCGGCAACCTGCTCCAGCGCACCCGATGCGGCTACTTCACCGACGTGACCAAGCCCTGCAACAAGCGTGTGCCCGGCAGCGGTTGCCCCGCGATCGAGGGCGAGCACCACAACCACGCCATCCTGGGTGCCTCCCAGCACTGCGTGGCCATCCACCCCTCGGACATGGGCGTCGCGCTGACCGCCTTCGACGCGGTCGTGTCGTACGAAACCGCCGACGGCCCCGGCGCATTGCCCCTCGCCGACTTCTACCTGCCGGCCGGTGACACCCCGCACCGCGAGACCGCGCTGCCGCCGGGCGCGCTGATCACCGGTGTCACCCTGCCGCCCGCCCCGGTGGCCGCCCGATCCCGCTACCGCAAGGTGCGCGAGCGTGCCTCGTACGCCTTCGCCATCGGCTCCGTCGCCGCCGCGCTCGACGTCCGGGACGGCGTCGTACGCGACGTACGCCTCGCCTTCGGGGCGGTCGCATCCCGGCCGTGGCGGGCGACGGCGGCCGAACGCGTCCTCACCGGCGCGCCCGCCGACGCCGAGACCTTCGCCGCCGCCGCGGACGCCGAACTCGCCGCGGCGAAACCGCTGCCGCACAACGCCTACAAGGTGACCCTCATGCGCAACCTCGTCGTGGCCGTGCTGACCGAACTGACCGAGGAGGCCGCCCGATGACCACCAGCCCCACGGCACGCAAGAACGCCGTCGGCACCGCGCACACCCGCGTGGAGGGCCGCGACAAGGTCACCGGAGCCGCCCGCTACGCCGGTGAGATCCCCTTCGCCGACCTCGCGCACGGCTGGCTGGTGCTGTCCACGGTCACCCGCGGCCGCATCCGCTCCATCGACACCGCCGACGTCCTCGCCATGCCCGGCGTGGTTGCCGTCCTGCACCACGGCAACGCCCCGCGGATCGAGACGGAGTACGTCGGTGTGCTGGGCGTTCCGGACCCGACCGCGACCGTTTTCCAGAACGACAGGGTGCCGCACGCCGGCTGGCCGGTGGCGCTGGTCGTCGCCGACACCTCCGAACAGGCCCGGGAGGCCGCCGAAGCCCTGGTGGTTCACTACGAACAGGAGCCGCACGACGTCGACTTCACCGGCGAGCACCCCGACGCGTA
The DNA here is from genome assembly GCF_029893805.1 of Streptomyces sp. SAI-135. Classification (NCBI taxonomy): domain Bacteria; kingdom Bacillati; phylum Actinomycetota; class Actinomycetes; order Kitasatosporales; family Streptomycetaceae; genus Streptomyces; species Streptomyces sp. SAI-135. The sequence goes on along the minus strand of NZ_JARXYP010000002.1, from coordinate 362,104 downwards.
CCCGCTCGACAGCCATGGGCCGGCCGTGATCGAGAACGGCGACCTGGAGGCCGAACTCGCCGCGTCCGCAGTGGTCGTGGACGCCGAGTACACCACCCCGGAAGAGCACCACACCATGATGGAGCCGCACGCGGCCACCGCCCGCTGGGACGGCGGCCGTCTCGAAGTCGTCGACTCCAACCAGGGCACCTTCTGGGTCGCGAGCGAACTCGCGCAGATGTTCTCGCTCGACCCGTCCGCTGTCCGGGTGCGCTCCGAACACGTCGGCGGCGGCTTCGGCAGCAAGGGCCTCCGCGCACACCAGGTGGCCGCCGTCATGGCCGCGACCGAACTGCAGCGCCCGGTCCGAGTGGTCATGACCCGCCGTCAGATGTTCTCCCTCACCGGCTACCGCAGCCCCACCCGGCAGCGCCTGCGGCTCGGCGCCGATGCCGACGGCCGGCTGCGCGCGTTGGAGCACCGTTCCCTCAGCGCCACCTCCACCGTGCACGAGTTCATCGAAACGGCCGCCGGCCCCGCCCGGACCATGTACGGCGCCGACGCCCACCACACCGCCAACCGGCTCGTCCGGCTCGACGTGCCGACCCCGACGTACATGCGCGCGCCGGGCGAGGCACCGGGATCGTTCGCACTGGAGTCGGCGATCGACGAACTCGCCGAGAAGTGCGGTCTCGACCCGATCGAACTGCGCGCCCGCAACGACCCCGCGACGGGCCCGGTGTCCGGGCTGCCGTTCAGCGGGCGCAACCTGATCGCCTGTTTCCGGGAAGGCGCCCGCAGGTTCGGCTGGGCCGACCGCGACCCGCGCCCCGGCCTGCGCCGCGAGGGGCGCTGGCTGCTCGGCACCGGCACGGCGGCCGCCTCCTTCCCGGCGGGTGCCGGCCCGTCCACCGCGACCGTGACCGCGGAGGCGGACGGCACCTTCACCGTGGGGGTCAACGCCGCCGACATCGGCACCGGCGCCCGGACCGCACTCACCCTGATCGCCGCCGACGCCCTTCAGACCGCGACGGAAAACGTCCGGGTGCGCATCGGCGACAGCGACCTCGGCCCCGCGTTCATCGCCGGCGGCTCCATGGGCACCCGCTCCTGGGCATGGGCGGTCATGGCCGCCGCACAGGAGCTGCGGGAGAAGCTCGCCCTCGGCGCCGACATCCCGCCGCAGGGGGTCACCGTACGATCCGACACCACGGAGGCCCTCGGCGCCCTCGCCAACACGGAACGACACTCCTTCGGCACCCAGTTCGCCGAGGTCGCCGTCGACCCCGCCACCGGCGAGGTCCGGGTGCGCCGCATGCTCGGCATCTTCGCGGCCGGCCGAATCGTCAACCCGCTCACCGCCCGCAACCAGTTCGTCGGCGGCATGACCTGGGGCATCTCCATGGCCCTGCACGAGGAGGCGATCCGCGACCGTGCCCTGGGCAGCCACTACGGCGCCGACCTCGCCGGCTACCACGTCGCCTCCCACGCCGACGTGCCGGCCATCGAGGCGGACTGGATCGACGACCCGGACCCCGACGACCCGGTCGGCATCAAGGGCATCGGCGAGATCGGCGTCGTGGGCGCCGCCGCGGCCGTCGCCAATGCGGTCTGGCACGCGACCGGCGTACGCCACCGCGACCTGCCGATCCGCCCCGACCGCGTTCTGACGGCAGGCGTCCATGCTTGACCTCGCCGAGGACCTGCACCGCTGGATGGAGGAGGGCCGCGCGTTCGCCGTCGCCACCGTCGTGGCCGTCGGCGGCAGCGCCCCGCGCGGCCCCGGTGCTGCCCTCGCCGTCGACAGCGAGGGCGCGGTGATCGGCTCCGTCTCCGGCGGCTGCGTGGAGGGAGCGGTGTACGACCTCTGCGTCCAAGCGCTGGAGCACGGCGAGACGGTCGTCGAACGGTTCGGATACAGCGACGAAGACGCCTTCGCGGTGGGTCTGACCTGCGGCGGGATCATCGACGTCATGGTCACCCCGGTCGGCACCCAGGCCCCTGGGAGACCGGTGCTCCGGTCGGCCCTGGCGGCTGCGGTCCGGGACGAGCCGGCAGCCCTCGCCCGCGTCGTACGAGGCCCCGCCGATCTCCTCGGCACGGCCCTGTTGGTGCGGCCGAGCGAAGCGGTGGGGGAGCCATCTGGGCCCTCCCGGGCGAGCTCGTACGAAGGCGGACTCGGCGGGCACACGGAACTGGACCGTACGGCGGCCGGTGAAGCCCGCGCCATGCTGGACGCCGGCCGCACCGGCACGGTCGAGCTGTCGGCGGACGGCTCGCGCTGCCCCGGCGGACTGACCTTGCTCGTCGAGTCGAGTGTGCCCCCGCCCCGCCTGATCGTCTTCGGGGCGACCGACTTCGCCGCGGCAGTCGTATGGGTGGGCAAGTTCCTCGGCTACCACGTCACCGTGTGCGACGCCCGCCCCGTATTCGCCACCACGACCCGCTTCCCCGAGGCCGACGATGTCGTCGTCGACTGGCCGCACCGCTACCTGCGCGGCACCGCGACCGACGCGCGCACGGTGCTGTGCGTGCTCACCCACGACGCCAAGTTCGACGTGCCCCTGTTGGAAGCGGCCCTGCGAATGCCGGCCGCGTTCGTCGGCGCGCTGGGCTCACGGCGTACGCACGCAGACCGGGAAAGGCGGCTGCGGGAAGTGGGCCTGACCGACGGGGAGTTGGCCCGGCTGAGGTCGCCGATCGGGCTCGATCTCGGTGCCCGCACACCCGAGGAGACGGCCCTGTCCATAGCGGCGGAGATCATCGCCACCCAACGGGGCGGTACGGGCGCGCCCCTGACCGGGACGGGAAGACCGATCCACCACGAGGAGGAGACGCATGACGCGGGGGCGAGCTCCGACCCCTGGACGCGGAGCGCCGCACTGATGCGAACGTCCAGTTGAGCTTGCGGTAGTGGTCGGCCGTGCGCCGTGAGGTAGGTGTGGACTGCAGGGTCCGTGCAGCCCTGACGGTGCACGGCCGACGTGCGGTCCTGACGTCGCCGTCCCCGGAGCGGGCGACGCGCCCTGAGCGCACGGCTCGGCGTCCTTCGTGACCGCGACCTGCTCGTCACGGCTGCTCCGGGATGGGGCGGTGGCGTCAGCGAAGGACGAAGGCCTGCCGACTCCGCCGACGTCTCCCTGAGGCAGGCGGCAATGAACCTTGCTCCTTGTCTGGGCGATGTCTCGTTGGTGATCTCTGCCGCGCTGGGTGACGTGCTTGTTTGCGCGTTGCTCCACGAGTGCGAGGTTGTGCGGGCGGAGATGCCGAGCAGGGCGTGGTGGACGCCGTCGCCCTTCAGTCGGCAGTCGCGGACGGGCTCTAGGCTCTCACTCCCTGGCCGCCGGGACAGAGTGCTGCCGGTCGCTCAGCTGTAGTCCCCGACGGCGGTGCGTGGGCCGTCCGCCGCGTCGAGGTCGACCGATTGCGCTACTCGGTAGTGCGCCGCCGACACCGCGGGGCAGCGAGGGGACTCCCCGCAGTTCGAGGTTGGCCTGGGCCGTGTCCGGGTTCCTCGCCTGGGGGCGGGTCGGCCCCGCACTCGGCCGCGGCGGGTTCGCGCGGGCAAGGCGTACGCCTCTCGCAAGAACCGCGCCTACCTGCGGCGACGCGGAATCCGCTGCACCATCCCGGACAAGGTTCGCCAGGCCCGCAACCGCAAGAAACCCGGCTCTCGTGGCGGTCGGCCTCCGAAGTTCGACGCGGTCGAATATCGCGAGCGGCACGTGGTCTAGTACGCCGTCATCCGTCTCAAAAGACACCGGGCCGTGGCCACGAGGTACGACACGCTCGCGGTTCGCTAAGAGGCGACCGTCCTTGTCGCGGCCATCAACGAATGGCTGTGACCAGGCGACTCAAGACGGGAAGCACGCCCCGCAGGTCGTTGTCGTCCACCGTGACGGTCGCCGCCTCACGCGCTCCTGCCGATGCGTTGAACGCCACGCTCAACCCGACGGACGCGAACAGTGGCAGGTCGGAGCGGCTGTCTCCGATTGCCCCGCACGAGCGGGGAGCCAGCCCCAGCTCTCGCGCCTGCGTGAGGGCGAAATCTCGTTTGTCGTACTCGTCGAAGTGACGGGCCACCCGGCCTGTGAACCGGCCGTCGGTGGTCTCCAGCCGAGGTCCGCTGAACGTGTGGAATCCGAAGCGGTCAGTCAGGTAGCTGCCGACAGGAGACCAGGCGAGGGTTGCCAGCACGGGTACCAACCCGTTCTGCCAGCACCAGGCCACGGTCTCTGTGATGCCTGTGACCAGGGGAAGCCCGTCGAGCCAGCCACAGACCTGGTCTTCGGGGACCCCCGCCCAGCCCGCGGCATCCAGCTCGGAGACCTGCCGGTTGTCCACGACGCCAGAGGCGTAGGCGTCCTCGGCCTTGGCCAACTCGTCCCCATGGCCAAGGAAGCCAGCCAGAAAGACCGACGAACTCGTACCTGGGACGAGGGTGCCATCGACATCGAAGAACACGGCGCCCGCGTGATCGGATGAGAACACCGGCCAAGGATGCCACTATCACGCGAAACACCAGGTCGAGGGGTACCCCGCCTACTTGCGATACACGCCCTGGACGGGTCTTCGACCTTAAGATCCTTCTCCTCCAGTGGCTTTGTGTGCTTGCGTACCCGCCGGCGTCGACGTGTCCAGCTCTGCGGCGCACGCCCAGTACACGAACCGGCCGTTGAATTGCAGCTCGCTGGGCGAGCACGCCGATCGGACGTCGTCGTCGACGGCGGCGGCCGTCGAGCCGATTACGGCTCATTGACAGGTGCCCGGAGGTGGACGTCATTGAGGACGGGCAGCCACTGCTTGCGCAGGGTCTCCTCGCCGGGTGTCTGCTTACCGATCCCGTGCAGCGCCACCACACGCGCCATGCCCCACGCCCCGGACTCGCCCAGGTCTGCCGTGATCAGCATGTAGGGCCGCGGAGCGGCACAATCTGCAAGCTCCGGCCGATACTTGGCGTCCGGCGATCAGCGGCCGGGCACATCAGGCCAGCAGCGCGGCAGTGAACGTCTCGCGGTGGTCGGCCAGCCAGGTCTGCATGCGGTCCCAGCGTTCCCATCCGCCGCGGTCCTGCAGCGCTTGGAGGTAGACAGCGTCACCGTCAGCCACGCGGCGGGTGACGAAAGCCCGGCAGACCTCCGTGGCCTGTTCGATCACGCCGGGCAACACAGTGCGCTCTCCCGCAGAGAGGCCGTAGCTCTCGGCGAGGATCCGTAGCCGTGCGGGTGCATCCAGTGCGGCGGGATACAGGGCAGCCGCGGACACCGGATCAAGCATGGGTACCCAGTAGCGCGCAGCCATGGCGACGTCCCAGACAGGACGGCCCGGAGCGGCCAGGTCGAAATCAATCAAGGCGGCGGCGCGGCCGTCGCGGAAGACGACGTTGTCCGGGCACACGTCGTTGTGGCACAACATCGTTCCTCCCTCCGGGTCGGCGAGGTCTTGGGGCCACTTGACGTCTGGGTCGACAGTGATGGTTGCGCTGGCCGCGTGCAGGCGGCGTAGGAGAAGCCCCACCGATTCGAGAGCGGTTGTCGTCAAGACCCAGGGCGGGAACGGTGGCAGAGCCACGTCGCCAGGAATGAAGGTCAGCTCTTCACGACCGTCAGCGGTCAGGCCCACGGGAGTCGGGGCCGCGTCGAAGCCGTGGTCTTTCAGCCCGAGGAGGTGTGCGTGGAGGGCGTGTGCGTTGGGCGGGGCCGGGCGTTCTACCAGCGCACCCCGGCGGAAGACCGACCCCGCGTTCACCATGCCTCCGACCAGCGCCTCGCGGTCCGCCTCGTCCTCGGTCGTCATGTCAAGCACGCTACCGCCGAGCAGCCTCGTACAGAGTGGGGCATACAGAACCCTCCATCCGGCGCCAGGCCGATCAGGGTCGTGTGCGTCAGGTGAGTCAGCCTTGGGTGGGGTGTTCGGTGGCTTTGGGGTGACTGGCCTGAATTGCCAGCAGAAGAGAAAGTGAATTCTGCGTTCTTTCTGGGCTCTTTCTGTTTCCCTTTGTCAGGTTTTTCACGGAAACAGGGGAGGAGAGGGCGGTCGAGGGTGAAATAGCTTCTCCCCGAGAACCTCACGTTCCGGGAGCGCGCCATGTCCCTCGTTCGATCCGCCGGCTTACCCGTCCCGCCCACCGCGGAACGCCATCGCGCCCGTCTGCTGCGTCATGCGAAACGGCTCACCTCGGGTGATCTGCACCGCGCCGAGGACATCGTCCAGGAGACGATGCTGCGGGCCTGGCTGACCGATCTCGACGCGTACGACGAGGAGCGCCGACTCGCCTGGCTCCTGCGGGTCGCCCGCAACCTGGCCGTGGACGCCCACCGGCGCGAACGGGCCGTACCCGTAGGCGTGTTGCCCGAGGACATGCTGCATCGTCCGGACGGCGCCGGGGACCTGGCCGACGCCGTTGTGGACCGGCAGGTGGTCCGGCGGGCCCTGGCGCGGTTGTCCCTCGAGCACCGCGAGGTCCTCTTTCACGTGCATCTGCGCGACCGCACCCGGGCCGAGGCGGCCCGGGTGATCGGCGTGCCGCAGGGGACGGTGAAGTCGCGTAACCATTACGCGCTGGAGGCCATGCGGCGTGAGATTCCGGCCGCTTGAGATGTGGCCGAAAAGATGTGGACGGCTGGAAAAGCACGAGTAAAGCAGGGCGCGAAGCAGTATGTGCGGAACGGCAAGTGAGAACGTCAAGCAGGACAGCGAGTGAGGAACGCCGCGTGAGGAACACCGACCCCTTCGTCTGGTTCCATGAGCACAGCGATGCCGTCTTCCGATGGCTGGGAATCGCCGGTCTGGCCTTGCTCCTGTACTTGCTGCTGCGTTGGTGGGCCATGCGGTGGGGCGGCTGGCGGGCCGCCTGGGCGCGGATGCGGCGGGAAGTGGCCGTCACGGCCCACGCGTTCGCGCAGCCCCTGCGGGCCTGGCTGGGACACCGGCGCGCGCTGCGGCTGCTCGTCCGGCGGCTGCGCGACCAGGCGACCTGGCGGGACGCCGAGCGGGCCCTGGCCGCGGCCCGGACGGCGGTGGCGCCGGCCCGCCCGTACGCCGCGCTGGTGGGCGCCCGCACGGTGACCGTGCTGCTCGCGGAACGCGGCGAGCCGGCCCCCTGGACCGTGAACCGCGCCGAGCTGCCCACGGTGACACCGGAAGCCGCCGATGTGCGCCCCATTGTCGTGGCCGTCGGCACCGCGGACCACCAGGGCGAGCAGCACTGTGCCTTCCTCGACCTGGCCGTGGGGCCGCCCGTGCTCTCCGTGACCGGTGACGACCGGGCTACCCGGGCCCTGCTCCAGACGCTCGCCGCCCAACTGGACGCACGGCTGCCCGGCCCTCTGGTCGTCGTCGCCGCGGGGGTGCACCGGGACCACCCGGGGGAGCCGGTGCGCGAGGCATATCGGGCCGCTCGCGAGACGCCTCCCCGGCTCGGCATCGCCCCCGTGCTGGTCGCGGCCGAACTGCCGGATCCGCTACCCCCGGAGCTGGCCGACCCGCCCGGGGACTCCCCGGCCCTGCGGGTTCTCGTCCTTGGCCCCGGACGCGGCTACGTACGGACCCTGCTGACCGACCGGCACGGCAGGGTCGCCGTCACCGGCACCCCGCTGCTGGCCCGTTGCGCCACGCTGGGCCGGGCCGTCGCCCGGGTACTGCCCACCATCCCGCCGGTGCTGCCACCGGCACCGTCCGCCGAGGCGGCTCCCGGACTCGCCGGAACGGACCTGTTCGAGGAGGGCGAGGAACCGGCCCGGGTGTTCCGCACCGGCCCACCACGGCCCGCCCACGCCACCACGGCCACCGACCCCGCCGCGGCCACCGCCCCCGCCGCCCGCGCGCTCCAGACCACCGAGCCGGGCTCGACAGCGAACCGGAGCGCCCCGTGAATCTCGCCGCCACGAGGGTGGGGGCGGCCCGCGTTTCAGTCCGTGGAGCCGTACGTGGAGCCGTACGCGGTGAGTGTCGAGAACGCCCGTTCAGCCTGTGGGGGAGGGCGGCTGGACGGTGCGTCGGACTGACCCGTGGCCTCCGCCTCGACCGCCGTCTGGGCCACCCTCGCCCTTCAACCCGTGGGGCTGGACTCGGCGGTGCGTCGGAGTGTCCCGTGACCTTCGCCCTCGCTGCCGTCGAGGCCGCCTTTTTCCCACCCTCCGAGCCCACGCCGCCCGTTGGACGGGAGCGTCCCGTGAAACGCACCCTCACCCTCACCCTCACTCTCATCGGCGTCGATGCCGCCCGCCTCCATCAGCCCGCCGGGCTGGGCTCAGCCGTGCGTCGGAGCGCTCCGTGACCTTCGCCCCCACCCCCAACCCCCCTCCCGCCCCCAACCCCCCTCCCACCCCCACCCCCAACCCCGCTCCCATCCCCGCCGCCCTCCCGTCCCAGCCCTCCGAGTCAACCCCGCCCGTGAAACGGAGCGCCCCGTGAAACTCACCCTCACCACCGCCGATGCCGGCGGACAGCGCAGGGATCATCTGCTCGATCTTCCCGAGGACGCCACCGTCGCCGATCTCGGCGTGGCTCTGGAGAGTCCGCGGCTCTACCTCGGGGAGCGGGCCGTCAGTCCCGACCTGGCCGTGGCTGCCAGCGGCATCCGCGCCGGGGCGGTCCTCGGACTGGGCGTCCCCGTCGTCTCGCGCAGCGCCACCCGGGCCTGGGCACCGCCCTCCACCGACCCGGTGCTCGTGGAGATACGGCATGTGGGCGGCCCCGGAGCCGGCCGGTCCTGGTGGCTCGGCCCCGGCGACCACGAGGTCGGCACCGATCGCGGCTGTGCCCTGAGAGTGCGGGGCGGTGACGCTCCCGAGCAGGGCGTCTGGCTCACCGTCGGCACCGACGGAGAGGTGGCCTTCCGGCTGCCGGAGGACGTCGACCCCGCCCGGCACGGGCTGCGCAGCCTCACCCCGCCGCCCCCCGTCGACCCGGAGACCGGCACCCCGCTCACCACGGAGGAACCCGCGGGCCCCGTCGACGGCGGACCCGGAGGACACACGGCGCGTCCCGCCCCGCCCGGCCCCGACGGCCTGCCCGCGGAGCCCGTGCCGCCCCCGGCCGGGCAACTGCCGCCCCCGGACGACGGCTTCGAACCCTGGCCCGCCTACGCCGACCTCGCCCTCGGCGACCATCTGCTGCGCCGCGTCGCGCCCTTCGAACCGGACGCCGCCGTCAACCCCTCGGCCGACGGACACGGCATCGAGTACAACCGGCCCCCGCGCATCGCCCCGCACCTCGACACCGAGTCGATCCGGATGCAGGGTCCGCCCGGTGAACGCCGGGGCAGGCCCTTCCCGTTCATGATGATGATGGCCCCGCTGGTCATGGGCCTGGTCATGATGAGTCTGTTCCGCACCTTCTACTTCGTCGTCTTCATCTTCTTCACACCGATGATGGCGGTCAGCAACTGGATCATGGGCCGCCGCTCGGGCCGCAAGGCACAGGAGGAGGCGCTCCGGCTGTACCGGCTGCGCCGGGCCGCCCTGGAGCTGGAGATGCGGGACGCCACCGTCGAGGAACGCGACCTGCGCAACGCGACCTTCCCCGACCCGGCCACCGTGCTGCTCACCGCCACCGGTCCCGGCAGCCTGCTCTGGCAGCGCCGCCGCCGCGACCCCGACCACCTCACCCTGCGGCTCGGCACGGTCACCCGCCCCTCTCTCAAGCGCATCGACGACCAGGCCCGCGAGTCCAACCACCGCCATGTCCACTGGCGCCTGGCCGACGCGCCGTTCGGCGTCGAACTCGCCGACCTCGGCGTCGTCGGTCTCGCCGGGCCCGGCGACACCCCCCGCACGGTGGCCTGCTGGGCCGTCGCCCAGGCGGCCGTGCTGCACAGTCCGCGCGACCTCAGGATCGTCGTGCTGACCGGCGACGAACACGCGGACGCTTGGATCTGGGTGCGCTGGCTGCCGCACCTCAGGCCCGGCCGCCCCGGGAGCGTCATCGCGCTCGGCAACGACCCCGAGTCCATCGCCCACCGCGTCAACGAACTCGTCGCCGACATCCAGGCCCGCGCCGGCGCCCAGGCCTCCTCCGCCCTCGGCCACACACTGCTCAGCGAGCCCGACGTCCTGGTCGTGCTCGACGGCGCCAGGCGCCTGAGGGACGTGCCCGGCGTGGTCCAACTCCTCACCCAGGGACCGCGGGTGCGCATCTTCAGCCTGTGCGTGGACGAACGCGAGCGGCTGCTGCCCGAGGAATGCACCGCGGTCGTCACGGCCGAGGGCAACCGGCTCACCGTACGCACCTCGGGTGCCCCCGCCGTCGAGGGCGTCCGGGCCGACCTCGTGGACGCCGACTGGTGCGAGGAGGTCGCCCGGGCACTCGCCCCGATACGCGATGTGACCGTCGACAGCGAGTCCGGGCTGCCCACCGAGGTACGGCTGCTGCCCCTGCTCGGCCAGGAGCCGCCCGACCCCGCCGCGCTGGCCGCGCAGTGGGCCCGCCGGCCGGCGTCCACGGCGTTCGTGCTCGGCACCGGCTACGAGGGGACCCTCCGCCTCGACCTGGTGCGGGACGGGCCGCACGGCCTCATCGGCGGCACCACCGGGTCCGGCAAGTCCGAGCTGCTGCAGACGATGATCGCCTCGCTGGCCGCGGCCAACCGGCCCGACGAACTGACCTTCGTCCTGGTCGACTACAAGGGCGGCAGCGCCTTCCGCGAGTGCGCCGAACTCCCGCACACCCTCGGCATGATCACCGACCTCGACGGCCATCTCGTCGAGCGCGCCCTCGCCTCCCTCGACGCGGAACTGCGCCGCCGCGAAAGAGTGCTGGCCGAGGTCGAGGCGAAGGACCATCCCGAGTACCGGGCGAAGCGGGCCCGTGACCCACAACTGCCGCCGCTGCCACGCCTGTTGCTCGTCATCGACGAGTTCGCCACCCTTGTGCGCGAACTCCCCGAGTTCGTACCGGGGTTGATCAGCCTCGCCCAGCGCGGGCGCTCTCTCGGCCTGCATCTCATCCTGGCCACCCAGCGGCCCGGCGGCTCGGTCAGCAACGAGATCCGCGCCAACACCAACCTGCGGATCGCGCTGCGCGTCACGGACCGCGCCGAGAGCCAGGACATCATCAACGCACCTGACGCCGTCAGCATCTCGCCCGCCAACCCGGGACGGGCCCTGATCAGGCGCGGTTCCGGGGCGCCCACGCCCTTCCAGAGCGCCTGGGTCGGAGCGGAACGCGGTGGCGCGACCTCCGCGGAACGGGGCGCGTCCGCCCGGCCCGTGCGCGGTGTCGAGCTGACCTGGGCCCGGCTCGGCCGCCCCGCCGACGTCGGTGCCCACGAGGAGGACGAGGCCGCCACGGCGGTGGTCCCGGGGGAGGAGCCCCTCACCGATCTGCGGGCCCTGGTCGACGCCATCGGCCGGGCCGCCGAGCTGCTCGACGACTACCAGCCGCAGCCCAGCCCCTGGCTGCCCGCGATGGCCGACAGCGTCGGCGTGGGGGAGTTGCCGCCGGTTCCGAAGAACCCGCCCGGCGCCCTCCCGCTCGTCCCGTACGCCCTGCTCGACATCCCGCAGCTCCAGGAACAGCGGCTCGGCACCATTGACTTCGCCACCTTCGGCCACCTCTACGTCATCGGCTCACCGCGCACCGGCCGCACCCAGGTCCTCCGGACCGTCGCGGGCACCGCAGCCCTCGCGATCTCCAGCTCCGACCTGCACATCTACGGCATCGACGCGGCCGGCGGCGGGCTCGGCCCCCTGGAATCCCTGCCGCACTGCGGGGCTGTCGTCCCCCGCCACGACACCGAGCGGCTTGAGCGGCTCATCGCCCGCCTGAGCGCCGAGTTGACGGTACGTCAGCGCTTGCTCTCGCAGCACGACTGCGCCGGGCTCGGCGAACTGCGCACCAAGCTCTCCAAGGACCGCCGCCCCGCCCGGATACTGCTCCTGATCGACGGCTGGGACGCGCTCAGCGCCCTGCTCGACGACTACGACGGGGGACGCGTCTACACCGAGATCGTCCGTCTGCTCCGGGAGGGCGCGGCGGCCGGCGTCCACGTCATCGCCACCTCCGAACGCCTGCTGCTCGGTGGCCGACTCGCCGCCCACAACGACCAGCGGCTGCTGCTGCGGCAGGCCGACCCCAGTGACTACAACCTCGCCGGCATGAGCCGTCACAAGGTGCCCAAGCACATCCCCGCCGGCCGCGGCTGGCTCGCCCCCAGCGGCATCGAGGCCCAGATCGCGCTCCTCCCGGCCGAGGACGGCGCCGACCAGGGCGACGCGCTGCGCGAGATCGGACGCCGTACGACCGCCCGGGACGCCGCGGTCCCCGAGGTCCGGCGACCGTTCGGCGTCGCGGAACTGCCCGCGCTGATCGGCTTCCAGGAGGCCGTCGACCAGGTCCCCGAGGCGGACCGGCGCCCGCTGTACGCCCTCCTCGGCGTCGGCGGCGACACCGGGACGCCCCTCGGCTACGACTTCGCGGCCGGCGGCGGCTCGTTCATGGTCGCGGGCCCGCCGCGCACCGGGCGCAGCACGACGCTCGCCTCCATGTGTGTCTCCCTGCTCCTCGGCGGCACCTCGCTGGTCGTGATCACACCTCGCGAGTCCCAGCTCCGCCAGCTCGCCGCGCACGACCTCGCCCAGGTCCTCACGGACCCCGACCCCTCCGCGGAGGCCGTCACCGCGGCGCTCGACGCGGTCGCGGGCAAGCCGACCGTGGTCGTCGTGGACGACGCCGACCTGCTCCTGAGCTGCAAGGCCGACAAGGTCCTGCGCCAGGTCGCCGCCGCCGGACGCGACCGCCGCCAGGGCCTGCTGCTGGCCGGGCTGCCCGAGTCGATGAGTTCCCTGGGCTGGGTCGGCATGGCCCGCCGCTCCCGTCGCGGCATCCTGCTGGGTCCCAAGAGCATCGCCGAGGGCGACCTCATCGGCGTCCGCATCGCGACGGAGCAGGTCCGCACTCCGCTCCCGGCGGGCCGCGGCTGGACGGCGAGCGAGTCGGGCACGCCCATCATGGTCCAGGTGCCGCTGACGGTCCTGGGCGGATAGCCGGACACGGGAACGAGGGGTGACGCGAGACCGCGTCACCCCTCGTCGCCGTAGGGCGGGCCGGGTCTAGCCCTCCTGCGCCGCGGTCACATCGTTCGCGATCGTCTGGTCCGACTCCGCGATCGCCTCGGCGATGTCGTTGAAACTGTCCGCGTACGCCTTGATGTTGGCCGCGGACTCGTGCATCTGCTTGCTGAAGTTCTCGTACGCCGACTGGAGCGCCGGGCTCGCCTTCTCGAAGACCAGGCCGTCCTGGAGGAGGTTGCTGACCGTGGTCTCCAGGTTGGTCAACTCCGTGCTGATGTCGGTGAGTTTGGTGCCCATGTTCGTCGCGGTCCGGGCGATCTCGTCGTAGTCGAAGACGACGTCCTGGTTGCCGCTCAGGGTTGCTGCCATGCTGTGTGCCTCCTGCTGCCCGTGTGCTGCTCAGCCGTTGCTGTTGACCTTGTCGGCGATGTCCTGGTCCATGTCCTGGACGGACTGCATGATCTGGCGGAACTGCTCCGCGAAGCCCTTGATGCTGTCGGTGGCGTCCTTCAGGGACTGGGTGAACTTCTCGTACTGCCCCTGCAGCGCCGGGCTGGCCTTGGTGAGGACCAGGGCGTTGTCCAGAAGCGTGTCGACCTCCGTCTTGGCCTCGTCCATGCGCGGGACCAGGGTCTCCTCGACGCTCGTGTCGAGGAGGTTGGAGACGCGTTCGATCTCGGAGTACGACAGGGAGATGTTGGCTGCCATGCGTGACTGACCTTTCTCATGGGTCCTGCGGGCCGGCCCGGTCGGGGGACTACTCCTCGTCCTCCTCGGGTTCGGACCAGTCGTCGTACGGGCCGGGGCGTGTGGAGACGGTCGTGTTGCCGTCGGCGTCGGTGGTGGTCATGGTCCCGGAGCCGTCCTCGTCGATCACGACCTGCGTGGTGGTCTTCGAACCGTCCGCGTAGGTGGTCTCCATCGTGTAGTCGCGGACGTCGAAGGAGTCGCCGTTGGCCGGCTGGATGACCTGCGGCGCGGAGTCGTAGGTGGTGACGGACGTGTAGGACTGGCCGTCCGGGGTGGTGATGGTGGATGTCTCCTTCATCACGTTGTAGTCGTCGTCCAGTTCGACCGTGACGTCGACCTTGCCTTGTTCGTCCTCGTAGGTGTACGAGGTCGGCGGGTCGTCGGCGGGCTTGTCCGGGGGAGCGCCGGGATCGGTGGGCGCGTCGTCGTCGTTGATCCACGTCTCGCACCAGCCCGGCGCGTCGTCGGCGCTGCAGACCGTGCCGATGTCCGCGTCCGGGTGTTCGGCGAAGTAGTCGGAGGCGCCGATGTCCTGGAGATAGGCGTCCCAGGCGGCCTTGTCGTTCTGCCAGCTCTCGTAGGCCTCCTTGTCGTTCTTCCACTCGTCCAGGCCGATGCTGCCGCTCATCAGTCCGGCGGCGGAGGAGAGCTGGGCGTCGGCGTTGAAGAAGGCGTCCGCGACCCCGCTGAAGGTGTCGGCGAGTTCGGTGAGCCCGTCCTTGGCCTGTTGCGTGCGTGAACTGGACCGTGTGTAGAAGAGGTTGAAGGCGTACGACAGGTCGGAGGAGCCGAACAGCGCCTTGCGCTCGGAGCTGGTGGCCTCGCCGACCTCCTTGAACACCCCGGTCGCGCCACCGGAGTCGGCGGCGTCCGCGAGGTCGCGCATCTGTGCCTGCACGTTGTGCAGGGCGCCGTAGTCGATGGAGAAGTCGGGCACCGCGCCTCCCGCTCGGTCCTGTCCCGGCGGCCCCGGGATCCCTTCCGGTCCCTCCACGCACCGGCAGCCCCGAAAGGTTCAACGTCCTCAACCGGAAATCACGACGCGTTGGTTGAACCTTTTGACCGCCGCGAAGCGTGGACGGTGCGGCAGTCCCCGACCGAAGGAGCGTGTGAACCGATGGCCCGTCCCGCCGACTGGAGCGCGCTCGGCCTGGACAGCGACCCGACACCGGGCGACGCGGACCGGATCGACGCGCTGATCACCTCCCAGGACGACCTGGTCGAGCTGGCGGACACCATCGACTCGGGCCTGAACGACATCCTCGACACCACCGACGGGGCCTTCGTCGGCAAGACGGCCGACGCGCTGCGCGAGGTGATCGACGGCGATCTGCGCAACTACGTGTCCACCTTCCGGCAGGCACACGTGGACGTGCAGACCGCGCTGCGCACCTACGCAGGCGTGATGCGTGAACAACAGCGGCGTGCGGACGCAGCGTTGGAGGCGGCGGCCGCACTCGCGGAGGACGACGAGGCGGGCCGAGAGACCCACAGGTCCACCGCCGAGGACGCCAGGGACACGCTCCAGGACGCGGCGAGCACGGCCGCGTCGACGATCCGCGACGCGGCGGACAGCATCGCCTCGCCCATCGACGAGTGCGAGGAGATCTGGAAGGCACTCGGCTGGCTGGCGCTGATCCTCGTCATCCCGGCGATGATCGTCGGCGGTCCGCTCGCCCTGTTCACCATCGCGCTCAACGTGGCCCTGCTGATCAAGACCGCGGTGGACTTCTCGCAGGGCAAGGCGAGCATCACCGACCTGGTGCTGTCGATCATCGGGGTCATCGCGCCCACCACCAAGGGCATCAACCTCGCCAACGTCTGGAAGGGCCTGAAGGGTGCCGGGATCGACGCCTGGGCAGGGGGCAGGAACCTCTTCCTCGGCGGTCCCAACGCGCTCGGCCTCTTCGGCCGTCTCGGTCTCGGCGTCGACGACGCCTTCCGGGCCACCAATGTGTGGCTGAACAACGGGTTGAAGGGCATCGGCGGACTGCACGTCCCGAACCTGGCGTTCATGCCGGGCATCAAGGGCTTCACGATGACCGGCGGTTCCTTCGGCAAGGGCTTCGGTGTCATCCCCGCCTCCGCCGAGCTGACCGTGATCAACCTGATGGGCGCGAAGACCTTCTTCGGCCTGCGGTCCGTGATCGGCGGTCTCAACGGCATCCGGGGCCTCGGCAGTTCACTCGGCACCACGATGATCAACGGCGTACGCGGCCTGAACGGGCTGCGGTTCTTCCTGCCCGTGGCCGCCGACGAGCTGGGACACGGCCTGGGCTTCGCGCTGAAGATCGGCGTCATCGACCGCGGTGTCTTCGGCCTGTACCGCTACGGCGCCTTCGCAGGCGGCCAGTTCCTCGGCGCGACGAGCAAGATCAGCGGCGGCATCGCGGCCGGCCTCGACGTGCTGCGGCCCGGCGCGGGCCTCGGTTCCCTGCCCAGCATCAGCACCGGGCAGTTCACGCCGAACGTGACGGGCGGCGGTATCGCCTCGGGCCTCGGGAACATGTCGCCGACCTCGCTGTCCGGCTCGATCGGCACGATCAACCTCAGCGGCTTCAACGGCCTCGGCGGCAAGCTCTCCGTCTCGGTGCCCGGCATCGACGCCCGCGTCGTCGACATCCCCTCGACGGGCGGGTTCGGCAGCGTCGGCCGGATCGACCTGCCGACGCTGGGCCCGGTGTCCTCCGTGACCGCGCCGGGGACGGGCGGTATCCACGTGCCGTCGATCAGCACGGGTGCCGGGGCGCCGGTCGGCGGACCGGTCAACGTGCCGAGCCTGGGTTCCGTCGGAGCAGGGGGCGCGCGGATCTCCCCGCCCTCGGTGGGCGTCGGCCACCTCGACGGCCTGCCGTCGGTGTCGACACCGTCGGTGGGGCACATCGACCTCCCGGCGACCGGGCAGGTCGACGTCCCCTCCGTCGGGCAGGTCAACGTGCCGAGCCTGGGCTCGGTGTCGTCCGGCTCCCACGCCGTGCACATCGACATGCCGAGCGTGGACGCGCGGATCACCGACATCCCGGCGGCGGGCACCATCGCCCGTGTCGACATGCCGTCGGCGGGGCGGCTGGACCTGCCGTCGGTGAACCTGTCCCGCTTCGACACACCGTCGGTGCACACCGGGCGCGCGGACCTGCCCTCCGTGAACATCGCCCGGGCCGACGTGCCGTCGGTCGACGTGCGGGGGGTGAGCGGTGCCGACGTCAACGTCGGCCGGGTGGAGGTGCCTTCGGTGGGGACGGGCGGGGCGAACGGCGCCGACCTGCACCTCACCCACGCCGACGTACCCTCCGGGGCGTCCGCCGCGCACGTCGACGTCCCGGCGGCCATCGCCGACACCCCCGCCGTGAACCTCGCCCACGTGGACGTCCCGGCCCTCGGCACCGCCGCCGCCCATGTCACCACCCCCACCCCGGCCCCGGCCCGCGTCGACACCCCCACCGCCGACGTCACCCATGTCGCCCCGACCCCGACACCGACCCCCGCCAACACCGGCGGCCTTAGCGCGCCGACGCCCGGCTCCTACGCAGTGGACCTGCCGAAGCTCGGCCGGGTGGACCTGGCGGTGCTGGCCTCCCGGACCATCGAGGTTCGGATGATGACCGGTCAGCAGTTCAACTTCCTGCACACGTTCACGAACATCGACTCCTCGCTGCCGGGCGTCAGCGTCCGTGTCACCCCGGGAACGGGCCCCCACGGCACGAACGTCCACGTCGACACGGGCGGTGTGCAGGGCGTCACCGCCTGGCACGCCGTCCAGAACAGCCAGGACGTCCTCGTCGTCCAGCGCGCCCTGCCGAACAACGGCGGCACCGACCAGTGGACGTACCACCTGAGCGCGGCGGACAACTGGGCGCCGGCCGGCGGCATGCAGCACTTCCCGCCGGGCACCCTGGCCAACTCCCACGTCCTCGGCTCGATGCCGCCCCACAGCCAAGGTCAGGCCGGCCTGCTCACCCCGCCGCCGGTCAACCAGCCGGTCCAGGGCCCGCCCAACGCCCCCACCACCGTGAACGTGCCCGGTGTCACCAACGCCCAGCTCCAGGTCCAGTTCGGCGCCGCCCCCGGTCGGATCACCGGCGTCACCCCCGTCCACGCGGTGGGCGCGCCGCCGATCACCGTGCAGCACCTCCCCGGAGCGGGCCCGGACAACACCGACCTCGTCCGCGTCGACCACACCGTGAGCGCCGTCGAGATCCGCCGGATCGACCTCGCCCCGGACGCCACGGGCACCCTCACCCCGATCCGCGACGAGCGACTCATCACCCTCGCGGGCGGCCCCCACCAGGGCACTCGGATCGCCGTCGACCTGATCGACGCCAACGCCGTACGGCAGGTGTCCGGGCCCCCGCTCCCGCCCGGCCAGGCGCTCTACACGGGCGGCGAGCTCAACCTCCCCACCCCCGGCGGCTTCCAGCTGTACGACCCGGCGACCGGCCTCCCGGGCCGCACCGGCACCCAACTGACCGGCGGCACCGCCGGCAACAACCTGTACGTGCTCACCGGCGGCGGCCGCCCACAGCTCACCGACGCGCTCGCCGTCCCGCATCCCGGCGCCACGGTCACCCAGGTGCAGGGCATGTTCCACGTCCGCACACCGCAGACTCCGGCCGGCGTCGTCGCCGTCCACACCGCTGACGGCGCCTTCTCCCACGAGGCGATCAGAATCGAGGGCGGCGGCTACCTCCGCGGCCAACACCTGGTCGACGCCGCCGGAAACCGGATCGCCGGCGCCACCGTCACCCCCCAGCACCCCGCGGTACCGCCCACCCCGCAGCCGCCGACCGCGTTCCGCATCGAGAACGGCAACCGGCACCTCGTGGTCGGCCTCGACGGCGCCCGGACCCACGACGTGCTCACTCTCCGGGGCACGAACGACTTCGTGCACATCCCGGCCGGTCAGGGGACCCCGGTGCGGGTGGACGCGGCCGGCGTTAACCAGGGTGCGATCACGTCGGTCGGCGGCGAGTTCCACGTCCCCGCCCTCGGCAACCGCACCACCGTCTTCGACGCGGCCAACGGCACCCACACCCACGACCTGCTCGACGTCCAGGGCGGCCCGCTCGCCGGCAGCCGCCTCCACGTCGACCTGGGCGGCACCCCCGGCCACGTGCTCGACGGCTCCGGGACCCGCACCCACATCGTGGTCCCGCTCCAGGGCACCGGCCACGTGGCACTCGTACCGGTCACGCCGGGCGGCGCTCTGGCACGCACCGATCTGGCGGGTGTCGACCAGGGAGCGATCACGCGGGTCGGCGACGAATTCCACGTACCGGCCCCGAACAACCGGACCACCGTGTACGGCCTCGACGGCACCCACACCCACGACCTGCTCACCCTCCAGGGCGGCCCCCTCGCCGGCAGCGAGATCCGGATCGGGCTCGGCGGCACCCCGCCCCGCCTGGACGGTGCCGTCGTCGTCCCGCAGCAGGGCGGCGGCTTCCGGATCCAGCACGGCGACACCCACGTCGCCGTCGACGCCCAGGGCGTGCACACCGACGACATCGCCACCCTCACCCCGGCCCAGGGGAGCGGCCTCGTCCACACTCCGGCGACCGGCGCCAACCCGGTCCCGGTGCTGAAGGACATGAACGGCGCCCCCGTACCGCACGCCTCCGTCACCGCCGGCCCCGGCGGCACGTTCACCGTCACCCGGGGCGTGGTCGACGGCGGCGGCGCCCCCATCGGCCGCTTCCTGGAGTTCCACCCGGCGGGCGCCGTCAACCTGCTCGACGCCGACCTGGCCCGGCTGGACGACGTACGGGTCGCCGCCCGGCCGTCAGGAGCGGGCTTCCGGATCACCCAGGACGGCGAGATCCTCCTCGTCGACGCGGGCGGCCGGGTCGACCTCGCGGCCGCGGACACGGCCGGGACCGGCGTGTTCCGCGTCCACGACGGCCAGGGCGCCCACCAGTTCGACGCCGTTCAGCTCACCGACTCGGTCGGCACCCGCTTCATCCGCACCGACACCCACACGCTCCTCGACGGTGAGCTGAGCCCGGTCCCGCCCGGCGGACACACTGTCACCCCCCAGCCGGGCGGCGGCTACCGCGTCGACGGCTTCCCGGGCGTCCGGGCGGGCGAGTACAAGCTGTACGACAACCTCGGCAGGATCACCGAGCAGCGGATCGACGTCGTCACCAAGGGCACTGTCAAGCCGAACGAGTACCTCAAGGTCACCCACCCCAGCGACGGCGTCACCAAGCCGACCTGGGAGCGCGTGCGCCTGGACGCGGCCGGCACCCCGCGGCCGCTCACCGGGGCCCGGGGGTGGTACGACGGCGGCACCCTGGACACCAAGGGCCTGGGCCAGGGCCGGGTCCACCTCGTCAGCCACTCCGGTGGCACCGTCTTCGAGCGCAGGACGCTGCCGGGCGGCCACGTCCTCGACGCCTACCACTCGTCGGCCGGGGTGGGTGACTTCGGCCGGTTCAACCAGCGCGGCGGCTGGAGCGAGTACGACGCGAACGGCGCCGTCGTCCGCCACGGCACCCGGCACTGGGGCGAGAGCGGCCGCAGCTGGTTCGACGTGACCACGACCATGGGGATCGACACCCGGGTCCGGCACTTCCAGGCCACCCCCGACGGCGGACACGTCCTGGCCCAACTGGACAACAAGCCGCTCACCCAGTCCTTCGCGAAGACGACCTGGACCCGCTACGACGGTGACCACCGGCCGATCGCCCACGGCACCCGCGACTGGGGCCCCGGCCGGGGCTTCACCGACACCATGCTCCATCCCAGGACCGGCGAGAGCGTCGTCGTCCACGAGAAGTGGGGCCGCTTCACCTGGTCCCCGCACGACGTGCGCCGCTTCCACCAGACGAAGATCGGCGCGGACGGCGTGCCGAAGGCGGAGTACACGTCCTGGTCCGCGCACGGCAAGGAGAACGGCGCCGGAGTGACGCTGAAGAACGGCGACTTCCTGGAGACCCGCCGCTTCGCCGAGCAGCGGCCCCCGGTCTCCTGGCAGTGGCTGACGAGCGGCGAGTACCGGGCCATGAACCTCGACCAGGTGCCCTGGCTGAAGCGGGACAACAACCTCCAGGTGCACCACTTCACCCAGACCCCGGCGGGCGGCGGCGCCCCCGTCCACGGGATGCGGTTCGTCAGCGCCGACACCACGACCGACGTCCTGCGCACCGGCGTCGTCGTCCGCGAGAGCCGCAAGCTGCTGAACGGCGACACCCTCACCGTCGGCGACGTGAAGCTGCCCGCCGGCGTGACCCGCCATGACGGTTACCTGCCCTGGTCGCAGGGTGCCGGCAAGCCGCAGGGCCACCGCACCTACAACGGCGCCGACTTCACCTCGCCGACGATCGACGGCCGCCGGGTGATCTGGCAGGACCGGGTCGCCGTCGGCCCCGCAGGCGGCGACTGGTACACGCCGAACATCCCGGGGCGGCAGTGGAACGTCGTCCGGTCCGGTCTCGACGACGGCACGGTCGTCGAGTACCGCCCGGCCCCCGGCCAGGCGCCCCCGGCCCACCTGAACAACGGCGACTGGACCCGCTACGACCACCACGGCCTCGTCGTCGCCCGCCAGGACACCTGGCCCGACCCCGCGGGCACCGGCAACCACATCCAGGTCACCTCCACCGGCATGCTCGACGGCACGGTGCGCTGGACGGACAGCCTGGGCAACAGCGGCGTCCGCAAGCTCAACCACCACCGCGGCGACGTCACGCCCTGGGGCTGGGACCGGGAGACCTTCCAGGACTTCGACCTGAGCGGACAGCTCGTCCGCGACCACCGGCTCCTCGCCAAGGGCACCACGGTCGACGCCTGGTCCGTCCCCGACCCGGCCGGCGGCCGGACCTGGCACTGGAACAAGGTCGGCGCCGACGGCATGGTCAAGGCCTTCGGCACCGGTCCCGGCGACCGCGTCCGCCGGTGGTTCGACGCCGACGGCACCCAGCTCCCCGACTGGCGCCCCGGCGCCCGCTGGCAGGACCAGGTCCCCGGCACGAACCAGATCGTCCAGGAGATCCCGGCCAAGCCGGCGGGCACCTCCTGGTTCACCGACGCCCCCCACCGGGTGCGCGAGTACACCGTGGACCCGGCGGGCCTCGGCACGATCGATCCGCACGTGTGGAAGGAGTACGAGAACGGCGTCGAGATCGGCCGCAAGGTCGAACTCCGGGACGGCACCTACCTGGAGAGCGAGGACTGGCACAAGCAGTGGCGCCGCTACGGCACCGACGGTGTCACCATGATCGACCAGCGGACCGTCGCGGGACTCGTCTGGCACACCGACACCTTCGGCCGGGTCTCCCTCGTCGGCCGGGAGACCAACTTCACCGGCGCCCTGGCCGAGTTCCGCGGCTTCAGCCGGACCTGGAAGGAAGCCAACATCTGGCAGTGGGGCGCCAGCGTCGACGGCGCGTCCACCGTCACCCCGTTCGCCTACCGGGCCGGGCGGCAGCTCCTCGTCGAGTTCGTCCAGGAGTGGATCCTCGACTTCACCATGAACCTGGCGGTCTACGGCATCGTCGCGGCCGCCACCGGCACGCCGTTCGGTGTGACGGACGTGGCCAAGGCCGCGTTCGGCGCGACCGTCAGCGCGGGCGTCAAGGGCACCTTCTCCGCCGGGCACCTCGCCGCCTACCGCGGTGGCCCGTGGCGGACCGGGCTCGGTCAGGTCGACGAGGGCAACCCGTACAACCGCCGTCCCAACGACAAGAACTGGGGCGACGAGTGGGCCGGCAACGAGAAGGTGCTCCGCTGGCGGACGGGCAGTTACGACTTCGGTGTGGGCCTGGCCAGTGGCATGGTGGCCGGCTTCGTCGGCGGGGCGGCAACGGCGGCGGTCTTCGGTGTGAAGGACAAGGACGGCAACACCGTCAAACTCTCGGGCACGGACGCCTTGTTGGCGGGTGCGATCGGCATGGCGGGCGGTGCGATCGGCGGCATCAGCACCGGCCTCGGGCGGACGCTGCTCACCAACAACCTGGCCGGGCGCTGGTTCCACCGCGGCGGCTTCCTGGACACCATCGCGATCGGCGCCACCGGCAAGCTGATCGACAAGACCTTCTACCAGTTGTTCCTCATGAAGGAGCTCACCGTGTCGATCGGCCCCGGCTACTACACCCACCCGGCCGACGGCTCGAACGGAGGCACCACCGCATGACGGTGATACGCGTGGCCGCCAGGGGCAGGGGAGCCCACCGGACCATCGCGGCCGCACTGGCCGCCGCCCCCGCGGGCGCGGTCGTCGGTGTCGAGCCCGGCGAGTACCCGGAGACCCTCCGGCTCACCCGACGGGTCGTCCTGGAACCCGAGGGCGGCGTCGGCTCCGTCGTCGTGTGCCCGCCCGCGGGGCCCGCCGTCACCGTCACCGCCCCGGACTGCGTGCTCACCGGCCTGGTGCTGCGGGGCACCGACCCCGCGGAACCCCTCGCACGGGTCGAGGACGCGGCCGCGCTGACCCTCCAGGAGTGCGAGCTCGGCGGCGGCCGCATCGAGGTGCTCGGCTCGTCCGCGGGCTCCTCCGCCGCGGCCAACGCGGCACTCGGCCCCGACGCCGACCTCGCGGCCGAACTGGCCGACCCGGTCGACGGCGGCGGCGTCCTGCTGCTGCGCCGCACCGCACTGCGCGGCGCCCGCAACACCGCCCTGCACCTGACGGGCGATGCCCGCGCGCGAGCCGAGGACACGCTGATCGAGGAGGTCGACGGCATCGGCGTGGTGCTCTCCGGCACCGCCGTGCTGCTCGCCGAGCGGCTGCGGGTGCGAGGCGTCTCCGGGTCCGCGCTGCGGGTGCGGGGCGAGGCCCGTCTGCTGGCGGGGGACTGCGTGCTGACCGGCGCCGGCCGCAACGGGGTGCTCGTGCAGGACGACGCCGCGGCCGTGCTGACCGGATGCCGGATCGACGCGGCCGTACGGTCCGGGGTGCGGGTCTCCCACACCGCCCGGGCGGAGCTCACCGACTGCCGGATCACCGAGCCCGGCGGCAACGGGCTGGAGGCCGCCGACACGGCCCGGCTCAACACCCGCGGCTGCCGTATCGGGACACCCGGCGGGCACGGGGTGCTGGCGGTGGGCGGTACGACCGTGCTGCTGGAGGAGACAGTGGTCGACCACGCGGGCGGCACTGCCCTGCACTTCGGCGAGCGCGCCGTCGCCGTGATCGACGGCAGCCGGGTGCGCGGCGGTGACGACCACGCGCTCGCCACGGTCGACGGCGCCCAGGCCGAGGTGGCGCACAGCACCCTGGAGGGCTTCCGAAACTGCGGAGTGCACGTCGAGGACGAGGCGAGGGTCGTTCTGGACGCGGTGCGCGTCACCGGCGGCGAGACCGGCGTGCGCCTGCGGTCCACGGCCGCCCGGCCCAGCGAACTGCGCGACTGCACGGCCCTCGGCCAGCGCCGCAGCGGCGTCGAGATCGGCACCGGCTCCGCCGCCGTGCTCCAGGGCACCCGGATCGCCGGGGCGGGCGCCGCCGGGGTCGCCGTCGACGCGGGCGGCCGGCTCACGATGACCGGCGGCGGGATCGCGGAAGCCGCCGGCAGCGGCCTGGTACTGGGCCGGGGAGCCACGGCGGAGGTGGACGGCGTCCGCATCGACCGGAGCGGCAAGAACGGCATCCTGGTCGGCGACTCGGCCCACGGCACCTTCGACCACTGCGACCTGACCGGCTCCGCCTTCCCCGCCCTGCACATCGGCGCCGGCGCCGATGTGCGCTTCCGGGGCTGCCGTGTCTTCGACTGCGGCCAGGACGTGGGTCTCGCCGAGGGGGCGGAACCGGTCTTCGAGGACTGCGCGGCGATCCGCGTCCGCACGGCCGTACTCCCGACGCTGACGGACCGGCCGGGCACACCGCCGTCACGGCCCGCCGGACCCGGCGCCCCGACCCGGCCGTCCGAACCCGCGCCCACCCCGGTCGGCGCGGAGCTGTACGAGCAGGGCGAACCGGAGCCGGAGCCGGAGACGCTGGAGGACCTCCTCGCCGAACTGGGCGAGCTGGTCGGGCTCGACGGCGTCAAGCGGGACGTCGGCGGCATGGTCAAGCTCATGCAGACCGTACGGCTGCGCGAACAGGCCGGTCTGCCCGCCCCGCCGCTCAGCCGCCACCTGGTCTTCGCCGGCAACCCCGGCACCGGGAAGACGACCGTCGCCCGCCTCTACGGCCGCCTCCTCAAGGCCCTCGGCCTGCTCTCCCGGGGGCACCTGGTCGAGGTGGACCGCAGCGCCCTCGTCGGCGAGTACGTCGGCCACACCGGTCCCAAGACCACCGAGGCCTTCCTGCGCGCCCGCGGCGGTGTGCTGTTCATCGACGAGGCCTACGCGCTCGTCCCCGCCGGGGCCGCCAACGACTTCGGTGCCGAGGCCATCGCCACCCTCGTCAAGCTCATGGAGGACCACCGCGACGAGGTCGTCGTCATCGCCGCCGGATACCCCGACGACATGAACCGCTTCGTCGGCTCGAACCCGGGTCTGTCCTCCCGTTTCACCCGCAGTCTGACCTTCGCCGACTACAGCTCGTCCGAGCTCGTCAGCATCGTCGAGCACCACGCCCAGCGGCACCGCTACGAACTGACCACCGCGGCCCGCAAGGCGCTGGCCGAGTACGTCGAACGCATCCCCCGCAACGCGCAGTTCGGCAACGGCCGCACCGCCCGCCAGATCTTCCAGCAGATGACCGAACGGCAGGCGTTGCGGATGTCCGATCTCATCGCGCCCGACCCGGCCCAGCTGATGCAGCTGGACGAACAGGACCTGCCGTGACCCACCCCCCGGAGCCCGATCCCATGTCTGAGCCCAGCCCGCACCTGTCCAAGTCCGAACGGTCCCCCTCGGAGCCCGGGACGGGCAGGAGTTTCGCGGACACCTTCCGGCGCCGTCCGGCCCGCGGACCCCGGGGCCTGACCCCCGGCCCCCGCGTCTGGGCCGTCACCGCGTGGACGGCCGCCGTGAGCGCCGCCGCGGCCACCGCGGTCCTGACCGTCCCGCCGCTCCTGGCCGACCGGGACGAGGACGACGAGCAGGACACGGGCCGGACCGTGGTGGCGGCGCCCGCGCCCGTCGAGCCCTCCCCGTCGCCCAGCCCCGAGGCATCGAAGAGAACCGCCGAGCCGAGCCCCACCGAGAAGGAGACCGAGCGCGAGGAACCCGCCCCCGTGGTCATCACGAAGACCGCTCAGGCCGCCCCCACCACCAAGGAGCCGAAGCCGGTCACCCAGACCAAGAAGGCGACGAGGAAGCCCAGCGCACCGCAGTGGACGCAGACCGTCGTCTCGGCCACGAACGTGCTCTCCACCGGAGAGTCCTGGAAGACCAACCGCATCCGGATGACCATGCAGGCGGACGGCAACCTGGTCGTCTACAACGAGCACGGCAAGCCGACCTGGGCCGCCATGAGCTTCGGCGAGGGCTACACGGCCCGCTTCCAGACGGACGGCAACCTCTGTGTCTACAACGGCGACGACCAGCCCGTATGGGCCACGAACACCTTCGGGCACCCGGGCGCGCAGCTCGTCCTGCGCAAGGACGGCAAGGTGGTGATCGTGCAGAACGGCACCGTGCTGTGGAGCACGTGATCCGGACGCCTGGCGGACCCCCGCCGCGGTGACCGACGGCGCACGACGTCTGAGCCCCACCGCCTGGCCGGCGGCCGGGTCGAGGAACGGCACGGCGGCCTACGTGCCGGGCCGCCCGTTGGGCAGCGGCGGTGGCCGCCGTGCGATCGCTGTGATGGGCGAGACCAGGGAGAGAGCGTGCTCGGTTGCCGTGTCCGCTGACGCCTACGTCTGCCGCGGGCCCTCTGGGGTCGGGCCCGCTCGGGCAGCGCCGAGAGGGGAGCGGCGGCGCTCCGTGCGACCGGGACGGAGTCGAAGTTGTTGCTGGGAGTGCAGGGCGTCGCGAGGCATCCCCGCGGTAGTCGGCATGGGACTGCTCACGGCACTCTCTTGCTGTGGGAACGAGGCCGCGGTGTGCGGCTCTGAGGGGCGTGGCCATCGCGCCGACGAGGACGGGTGTGTCGTGCGCGTCGGCGCGCGGTTCACGCGTGGGGGCCGTTGCGGTCTGTCAGCCGGGAGAGCCCGCGGGCCTGATGCCGCGCAGCAGCCGCTCTCCGGACTCGCACAGCTGGTCCCTGACCTCGTCGAGGCCGGATGCGAGCAGGACGTGATCGCGTTTGCGCCAGGTGCCGGCGACCATCACCGCTTCGATGTTGGCGATGTCGGCGTGCAGGACCGTGGCGACCGGGTCGTGCGCCGGCCACAGGTTGAGCGCCCGGGCGTCGACGGCGACCAGGTCCGCCTGCATGCCCGCCTCGATCCGCCCCACCCTGTCCGCCAGGCCCAGTGCCTTGGCGCCTTCGACCGTGGCCCAGGCAAGTGCCTGTTTGCCGGTGACAGATGGTGTGTTGGCGTACGTGCCGGTCGTCTGCCGGTGGTGGGCGTGGTCCAGGCTGCGCTGGTGGGCCAGGGCGATCCGGGCGGCGGTGAGGACCCTGCCGGGTACGACGGTGTCGATGTCCGTTCCCAGGGAGGGTGCCGCGCCGAGGCTCAGCAGGGATCCGGTGACGGGTGTGCCGTGTCCCTGGCCCAGTTCGTTCTCCGGGGTGGTGGTGAAGGTGACGCCCGCTTCGACGAGGGTCTTGATCCAGTCGTCGGGCAGGTCGGCTCCGTGCACGACGTTGGTCAGAGGGCTGAACAGCCCGGCGTTGCGCACGGCTTCCCAGCCGGGTGAGGGTTCTCCGCCGCTCTGGTGCATCGAGACGACGAGGCCGCGTTCCGCGCCGGCCCGGAAGTCGGCCAGCGCGGTCTCGGCGGAGGAGTACTGCGGCCCCTGGAGGGCCATGCCCAGGGTGAGGAGGGCGTGCTCGCGCACGGGCCCGTCGAGCAGCCGGTCGATCTCGGCGAGCGGGTGAGGTGTGTCCGGCGAGCGGTAGGGCGTGCCGTGCAGGAAGACGGCGCGGATCCCGGCCTGGACCAGTCCCTCGACGGCCGCGTCGGCGTGCTCGGGCGACAGGGCGTTGTGACACCAGTCGCCGACCGTGGTCGTACCGCAGTTGATCTGGTTCAGGGCGCCGGCGAGATTGCTGATGTGCATGTCGGCCGGGGTGTACTGCCCGACGCACTCGCCGTGCAGGTGGGTGAGGTACTCCATCAGCGTCCAGTCGGCGCCCGCGGAGCGCAGCGCGGTCTGCCAGATGTGCAGATGGGCGTTGACCAGGCCGGGGATGATGACGCGGCCGGAGAAGTCGACGACCTCGGCGTCGGGTACCTCGATGGTTTCGCCGACGGCGGCGATGGTGTCGCCGTCGATGAGGATGTCGACCTGCTCGGCGTCCGGCCGGTCCGGCGTCATCGTGATGACGTGCGCTCCGCGCAGCAGTATGCGGCTCATTCAGTGGCCCCCGAACCGGGGGAGGTGTGGCTCTGCCAGGACATGGTGCGGCTCCTTGCCAGCGGCGTCATTGCCCGCACGGCGGTTTGTGTGGTGGTGAGGAAATCCCGAGTGGCGATGTGCCCGATGTAGCCGTCGGGACGGATCAGCAGCAGCGTGTCGCCCGTCAGGCCGTAGGCACTCCGCAGCGTGTTCTTGGGGTCGGAGAAGGTGCGGCCGTCGCCCGCGGCCGATCCGCCGGTGAGCCGCTTCAGCCGGGCGCCCGTCGTCGGCCAGTCGAGGAGTTCGAGGTCCCGGACGGCTCCTGGGCCGTAGGCGATGGCGGTGAAGTGCGGTCCCTGGAAGAGCTCGAACAGGCGGGTCTCGACGCCGTCGGCGCCGAGCAGTCGGGCGTCCGGGGCGCGGTCGCCCACGTGCAGCGTGCTGGTGCCGCCGCTGTCGGCGGGGGCGAGCGGGCCGCCGTAGTAGGTCAGGGCGAGCTGCTGCTCGTCCTTGCCGCGCTTCATGCTGGAGGGGTCGAGCTTGGCGAGGCCGCCCCACTTCTCCGTGGACAGTCCCAGGACCCCGGCGGCGATCGGCTGCCGCTCGGCCTGGTAGGTGTCCAGCAGGGCCGGGTCCGCTCCGGCGAGGACCTGGCCGAGCTTCCAGCCGAGGTTGTAGCCGTCCTGCATGCCGGTGTTCAGGCCCTGCGCACCGGCCGGGGTGTGGACGTGCGCGGCGTCGCCGACGAGGAAGACACGTCCGCGGCCATAGTGCTCCGCGAGACGGATGTTGGGCCGGAACACGGACGTCCAGTGGATCTCGTGCAGCTGGATGTGCCGGTTGCGGGTGTGGGAGTGGATCCGGTCGATGATGGCGCCGATCTCCTGGGGCGGCTTCTCGTCGGGCGTGAGACGGATCATCCACTGGAACATGTCGCTGTCGGGGAGCGGGCAGGCGCCGATGAGCTTGCCGCCGAGGCCGGGCCACATGTGCCACCGGTTGCGGGCCAGGCCACTGACGGAGGCATCCACGATCAACACGCGCTCGGCCTCGTCCGTCGTCCCGGCGAAACCGATGTCGAGCTGCTTGCGCACCACACTGGAGCCGCCGTCGGCCCCCACGGCATAGCGGGCGACGATCTCCTCGACCCCGTCCGCGCCCACCACCTTGGCGACCACCGTGTTCTCGTCCTGCGTCAGCTCGGTCAGTTCCTTGCCGAACTCGACCTCGCGGCCGAGCGCACTGAGCCGGGCGTGCAGGGCGCGGTCCGTGCGGAACTGCGGGATCAGCCAGGTGTTCGGGTACGGGACGTCCGGGGTCGCGTCTTTGTGGGGGAACATCTTCCACGGCACACCGATGGGCCCTGCATGGATCCCGAGCTTGGGATAGATGTCGCCGCCGGCCAGCACGTCGTCGAGAGCACCGAGGTCTTCGAGGACTTCGAGGCTGCGGGGCTGGATGCCCTTGGCGCGCGAGCCCTCGAAAGCGTGGGGGGACCTGTCGACGATCCGGACGTCGAGTCCGCGGCGTACGAGGTCGATCGCCAAGGCGGAGCCCGAGGGGCCGGCACCGATGATCAGTACGTCGATGGCCTGCGGGCTGTTCATGTGTCGAGCCTTTCGGTGCGTGCGGACACGAACGGGACGAGCTGATCGGCGACGTCGCGAGGCCGTTCGTATGGGGCCATATGGCCGCAGTTGTCAATTACGTGATACTTCTGCGGCTTCAGCAGAGCGCGCGCCGTGTCGAACTGCGCCAGTGGCGTGACGTTGTCCTCGTCGCCCCACAGCAGCAGCGTCGGAATGCCCAGTGCCCCCGTCTGCCGGAAGAGGTCGTCCCGGCCGGAGACCGGCAGGTGCTGCAGGGTGTCGAAGACCGCGTACAGCGAACCCTCGAAGCGGAAGGCGTCGAGGACCATCTCGGTCAGTTTCGCGCCGAGCTCGGGGTCGCGGACATTGTGTCCGAGGTGCCCCTGGAGTAGCTGAAGGCCGCGACGGCGGGCGACCACTCCGGCCAGCAGATCGCTGCGCAGCAGCCGGTTGGGGGAGGTCAACCGCGGCTTCGCGAGACCGGCGGGTCCGACGATGGTGAGGGTCGACACCGACGAGCGGTACTGGGCGGCGTACGTCATGCTGACGAGCGCGCCCATGGAGGTGCCGACCAGGTGCAGGGGCCGCGCCGTCAGGCCGAGCCGGTCCGTCAGCTCGGCGAGCTGCCGCGTGAACAGCGTCTCGTCGTATCGCGCCTGTACTCGGTCGGAGTAGCCGCGGCCGTAGGCGCTACAGGTCAGAGTGCGCAGCCCGCGGGCGTGCAGCTCGCCGACGAGGCCGTCCCAGTAGAACAGCGGGATGGTCAGGCCGCCCGCCATCAGGACCACGTCCCCGTCCTCGGGCCCCGTCAGCTCGTAGTGGGTGACGCCGTCGGACAGCTCGATGAAGCTGCCGCGCAGGGCCCTGCGCGAGTCGGCGGTGAGCTTGCGGTCCTCACCCGAGGCGACGAAGTACTTCATGGAACGGGCCTCCTTGCCCTTCAGTGCGTGGGGGTGTCGGCGCAGGAGCCGAGGAACTTGGCGATCGCGTCCGCGACCCACTGCGGTTCTTCCTCCGGCAGCAGATGTCCGCCGTGGGGGTGGACGAGCTCCTGGGCGCCGGGGATGTCGCGGGCGAAGTGCTGGCCGTCGATGCTCGCGCTGCGCAGCACCAGCGTGGGCACCGTGATGCGGGGGATCTGCGGACTGCGGTCCGGCTGGTCGGTGTTGCAGAAGTCGACGAAGGCCGAGCGGTTGCCGGGGCGGCTCATGAGTTGATGAGCGCGGTCCACCATGGCGTCGTCCACGATCTGCGCATACGGCCCGACGGCCTCGCGCAGGCTGCGCTCGATGGCCCCGCGCGGCATCACCCGCCTCAGCAGGGGGCGCAGCAGCGGGTTGCGGGTCAGGCGCATGCCTGCCGGCACCTCCTTCTCCGGGTAGCCCGTGGCATTGACGAGCACCAGGCCGGTCAGCCGCTCCGGATGATCCAGCGCGAGGTTCCAGGCGATGTTGCCGCCCAGGGAATTGCCACCCAATGCGTAGCGCGGCACGCCCAGCGCCTCCACGAAGCCGGCCACCGTCGCGGCGTACGCCGGGACGCGGTAGTCGCGGTCCTTGCGCGGGCCCGTCAGTCCGAACGCCGGCAGGTCGGGACGGATGACGTCGAACGCATCCGACAGCAGATCCGTCGTGCGGTCGAAGTGCTGCAGGGATGAGGCACTGCCGTGCAGCAGCACGAGAGCCGGGCCGCGCCCAGCACGCTTGTAGTGGATCCGCAGGCCGTCCACCTCGACGAACCGGGAATCGGGCTGGGGCTCAGACCAGGAACTCATAATGGATACACTGTTACCGATAAGGTGGTCGTGTCAAGAGGAAGTCCCCGCGGTTAGGGCCACGGTGGTCCTGAGCAAGGAGATGGCTCAGTTGGTGCGCCGCGCTGCCGGTCGTCCGCCGGTCCCACCGGACCGGATCCTCGCCATGGCGCTGCAGATCGTCGACGAGGAGGGAGCGAAGGCGCTGTCGATGAGGACCTTGGCCGAGCGCCTGGACTCGGGTACGGCGACGCTGTACCGGCATTTCGGCAACCGGTCAGAGCTCGTGGCGCAGGTCGTGGACCACATGTACGGCCTCGTCGAGCTGGACGACCGGGAACTTGCCTCGGCGAGCCGGCAGCAGTCTCTGAGGGATGTGGCACACGCCATGTTCCGCGCCCTGGGCAGGCACGGGAACGCAGCCCGGCTGCTGGCCGAGCAGATTCCCGTCGGCCCCAACGCGATGGCGCTGCGGGAACGCTGTGTCGCGGTCCTGCTTGAAGCGGGATTCGAGGGCTCACTGGCCACGCGGGCGTAAGTGACGCTGGCTCGCTACGTATGTGGCCTGGCGATACAGCTCAACCGTGAGAACGGCGCCGGTCAGCGGAGCAACGAGGTGTCGGTCGCTGCGCTGCGGGGCGTCGATCCGGCACAGTTCCCCGCTGTCCACTCGATCGCGGACGCGTTGCCGGTGCCTGTCGAAGAGGCCTTCTCCTTTGGGCTGGATCTCATCATCAGGGGACTGGGGGCCTTCCATGATGGCGGCTGACCAGGGCAGCAGCTGCGTTGGGCGTCAGGTCGTGCCAGTGGCTGCGTCTGTCGAGCGCGATCTTGTCCATCTCGGGAGCGGGGCCGGAGCTTGCTGCTGCCGCCGCTCACGCCCGACGGGCCAGAAAGACGTCCCGGCCAATGCCTCCATCCGCCTTGAGTTCAGGTGCTCCTGCCCTCGCGGTGCGCCGATGGCCGCTACGTGGCAAGCCTGTTCTACAAGACCCTGTTCGGTCGCCTCGCGCGGTGAGCTGCCCCGCATGGCCCGTGCATAGGGAAAACCCTGGAAAGGCGAGCGTGCTCTTGTCGCTGCCGTCTTCAGGGCGCTTCACTGGCGCTGCTGCACCCCCCACAGGAGAACACCCGTCCCGTCAGTAGAAGGGTTTCTCTTGACCGCCCTACGCGCCTCCGCCGTCACCGCCGCGGCCTGTGCCGCCGTCCTAGCGACCGCGCTGCCGTCCTCGGCCATCAACTCGTACAACGCGACACCCGCACCCGAGCGCACCGAGGTCGGCGCGCTCGTCGCGACCTGGGACAACGACGGCGACCCCACGACACCCGACCGGGTCGACTGGGTCTGCTCCGGCACCATGATCGACGCGGACACGTTTCTGACCGCCGCGCACTGCACCACCGACTGGCCCGACAACGTGAAGTTCTACGTGTCCCTGGACCAGGACGTGCAGGCCGGCCTCGACGCCGCCGCGAAGAAGTACCCCGGCGATCCGGCCGCGCAGGCAGGCGCCGTCGCCGTCGAGGGCACCGCACACAGCCATCCCGACTACCCCGGGCCCGCGTCCGACCCGCACGACATCTCGGTGATCGAGCTGCCCGCGACCAAGATGAAGGCCCGCTGGACTTTCACCCCGGCCACGCTGCCCACCGCCAACCAACTCGGCGCGCTCGGCCCGCAGTCGCTGAACTCCACCGACTGGTTCGTCGCCGGATACGGCACCCAGGAGGCCCAGCGCGGCCCCGGCGGCCAGACCCACCCCGGCGGCGGCGTCCGGATGAAAGCGCCCGTCACCTTCGACGCCCTCAACAACGCGTGGGTCCGCCTGGCGATGACCGCACCCCAGGGCAACGGCGGCGCCTGCTACGGCGACTCCGGCGGCCCCAACTTCGCCGTGATCGGCGGCCGTAACGTGCTCGCGGCCACCACGATCACCGGCGACGGCCCGTGCTACGCGACGAACGTGTCGTACCGCCTGGACGCCCCGGGCGCCCGCGCCTTCCTGGCGCCGTTCGTGAAGCTGCCGTAGCGGCCCCGGACGGGCGAAGAGCGCCGTCTTCGCAGCGCCTCACCGCGCTGCCCGGCCCGCCGTCGACATGGCTCCAACGAGCCGTCGGCGGCGGGCTGATCTGTGACGGTCAGTTCGGCGGGCTGGGCTCCGGCTATGGCCCCGGGTGTACGTCCGGGGGCTGGGGGAGAGCCGGTCGCAGACGGCGCCGCAGGACTTGGCGGGGGCCAACTGCCCTTTTGCCTGTCGCCGGTTGGCCTCTCGCGAGCCACACCTGTCGCGTTGTCCCCCTTGCGAGCTACGGGGGAGTGTCCACTGCACGGTGACGATTCCCGAGCGTCGGCTCCGTAGCGTTCGGTGCACCGCGGAGCGTCGCACCGCGGGCCGGGGAAGGCACCGGACGGGACTGGCCAAGGGAGCCCACGTCGTGAAGGTCATGAAGATCGTCCTGCAGATAGTCGCCGTGTTCGCGGTCTACGCGATCTGCGGCGGCGTCATCAGCGGGGTGAAGGACAATCCGTGGCTGTCGCTGCTGGCGGGCGCCCTCACCGTGGCCGCCATGGTGTTCGTCTACCGGTGGGTGGTGAAACGCACCGAGAACCGTGAGGTCACCGAGCTGCAGGGGAAGGGCGCGACGAGAGCGGCCTCGTGGGGCCTGCTGTTCGGCACGCTGATGTTCCTCTGTGTCATCAGCAACATCTACCTCCTTGGTGATTACGAGGTTGACGGCATCGACTCGGTGAGCGGGGCCATCGGCCTGATCGGCTTCATGGCCGGTGCTGCCGTGACCGAGGAGATCGTCTTCCGCGGTCTGTTGTTCCGGCTCGTGGAACGGGGCGCGGGTACGTACATCGCGCTGGTACTGTCCGGCCTCGTGTTCGGCGGCATGCATCTCCTCAATGACGACGCCACTCTCGCCGGTGCCCTCGCCATCTCCGTCGAGGCCGGCGCCATGCTCGCCGCCGGGTACGCCGCCACCCGCAATCTGTGGCTGCCGATGGGCGTGCACTTCGCCTGGAACTACATGGAGGCCGGCATCTTCAGCACCCAGGTCTCGGGCAGCGGCGACAGCCACGGTCTGCTGGAGGCCAGCCTGTCCGGCAACAAGCTCGTCACAGGCGGCGAGTTCGGCCCCGAGGCGAGCCTGTACGCGGTGCTCTTCGGCACGCTGCTGACGGTCTGCTTCCTGATCGTGGCCCACCGCCGCGGCAACATCGTCCCTCTGCGCCGCGCCGAGCGCGCTGACACCCCCGCCGCACTCGTCCGGTGATGAGGGAACAGGGATCCGCCGGGACGCCGGAGCACCGGACGAACGGTGGCGGGCACTGCGAGGGCGGAGCCGGGCACCGGTCGGCCGGGGCCCGGCTCCGGCCGTTTGCGCGCACGGGAGGGCAGGTGGCGATCCGCCGCCGGCTGGGCGGGATCCAGCGCCGGCTGGGCGCAGTACAGAAGAGACTGAGGGGCGCCTGGTACCGGCTGGACGTCGTCGTGCGGGACCTTCCCTTCGGGCTGTTTCTGCTGACCGGTTCGTTCGTGCCGGCGCTGCGCAGCAACGGGACGGTTCTCGGGGGCGTCTCCGACCGCCCGCACGACGCACTGGCCGTCGTGGTGATCCTGCTGGAGTCCCTGCCGCTCGCGGTGCGGCGGCGGTTGCCGTTCCTCTCCTTGGCTCTGGTGTCCTGCGCGTTCGCCGTCGACCAGCTTCGCGGCTACCACACCTTCGCGGCCACCGCGATGCCCGTCATGCTGGTGAGCACCGGCTCGCACCTGGAACGGCACCGCCGGATCTGCGTGTTGGGCCTGACCGCAGCGTACGTGGCACTGGCAGTGACCCTTGCTCAGGCCGGATCCGGGGAGGACGTCACGGGATTCGTGACGTTCTACCTGGCGCTGGCTCTGGCGTGGGGCGCCGGGGGCTGGCTGCGCACCACCCGGCGGGCGGAGGCCGAGCGGCGCAGGCGGATCGCGGTGGAGACCCGGACTGACGAACGCACGCGGATCGCGCGGGAGTTGCACGACGTCGTGACCCATCACGTGACGGCGATGGTGGTGCAGGCGGAGGCCGCCCGCTATCTGACCGCCGCGCCGGAACGGCTGGACCAGTGCCTGAGTGCCGTGTCCGACACCGGCCGGCGAGCGATCACCGATCTGCGGCACCTTTTGGACCTGCTCAACCCCGATCACGGCACCGGGAGCGCCGGTGACGGCCCGGGGGAGCCCAGGTCACCGGCGGTCGGCCGCCTCCTCACCCTGGTGGAGCAGACCCGCCGGGCGGGCCAGCCGGTGGCGTTCACCGAGGAGGGCACCCCGCCGGTGTCCACCGGCAGCGCCGACCTCGTGGCCTACCGGGTGGTGCAGGAAGCACTGACCAACGCGCTCAAGTACGCTCACGGCAGCCGCACTTCGGTCACCGTGCGGCACGGGGAGAGGGAGATCACCGTGGAGGTCAGCACGGACGGTGCCGGCTCACGGGCCGCCGCCGTCGGTGGCAGCGGGCGGGGTCTGGCCGGTCTGCGCGAGCGGGTCGACGT
The DNA here is from genome assembly GCF_029893805.1 of Streptomyces sp. SAI-135. Classification (NCBI taxonomy): domain Bacteria; kingdom Bacillati; phylum Actinomycetota; class Actinomycetes; order Kitasatosporales; family Streptomycetaceae; genus Streptomyces; species Streptomyces sp. SAI-135. The sequence goes on along the minus strand of NZ_JARXYP010000002.1, from coordinate 326,146 downwards.
CCTCGGCGGCGACTTCAGCGCGGGCGCCGGTGCGGGCGGCGGCTTCGTTGTCCGGGCGCGGATTCCGGCCAGGAGCCGCTCGTGAGCACCTCTTCACCGTCCGGGACCGCACCGACCCGGGTCCTCGTCTGCGACGACCAGGCGCTCATCCGCATGGGCCTGGTCACCATCATCGACGCACAGCCCGACATGGAGGTGGTCGGCGAGTGCGGCGACGGGCAGACCGGCGTCGAACTCGCGCGCGAACTCACGCCGGACGTCGTGGTCATGGATATCCGCATGCCAATCCTCGACGGCCTCGAAGCCACTCGCCTGCTGGCGGGGGCCGGGGTCGCCCACCCCGTCAAGGTCCTCGTGATCACCACGTTCAACCTGGACGAGTACGTCTACGAGGCACTGCGCGCCGGAGCGAGCGGCTTCCTGCTCAAGGACGCCCCGCCCGACCGCCTGCTGCACGGAATCCGCACGGTGGCCATGGGGGCGGCGCTGCTGGACCCCGACGTCACCCGCCAGCTCGTCGGCCGGTACGCGGCCCGCATCCGCCCCGCCCACGGCGCCCCCACCGACATCCCGCTCACCCCGCGCGAGTTGGAGGTGCTGCGGCTGATCTCGGACGGCCTGTCCAACAGCGAGATCGCCGCCGCCCTGGTCATCAGCCAGGAGACGGTGAAGACGTTCGTCTCCCGCATCCTCACCAAGTTGAACCTTCGCGACCGCGTCCAGGCGGTCGTCTACGCATACCGGCACGGCCTGGCGAGCTGAGCGCCCCGCAAGCCGGGAGGTCCGCAGGCCGGACTCCAGCGGCCGACGGGGTCGACCGCTTTGAGTGAAGCTCACAGGTGCACCGGAACGTTAAGACTGCGGCGACCGCATCCTGGGACGGCCGCAGGCTGACCGCGTAGGTGCGCCGGGCTGGCGGTTGGAGCGGTTGGGCGGGCGGTAACGTCCGGTGCGACGTCTGGGCCGTCTTCTGACACGCCTGAAAAGAAAGTTGGGGGCCGCGGTCGATCCAGCCACGTCCCGTTCGACGTCATGATGTGCGGCGCCTCGCCGCACGATGGCGCGACAGGACTGACGAGGACACACGTGGATCAACTGCTGAGAGTCATGAACTTCAACGTCTCGAGTGACGGAATCGGTGCCGGTGAGCACCAGAGTCTCGAGCAGCCGTTCGGCCTTGACCATCCCGAGAGGCTGTTCGCCTGGGCCGGAGCCACAGCGAGCTGGCCCATGCGCACGGATCCTGGGGGGAGCCGGGGTCTCGACGACTACTTCACACGGGACTTCGCGCGCAACATCGGCGCCGAGATCATGGGCCGCAACAAGTTCGGGCCCCTGCGCGGGCCCTGGCCGGACCATGAGTGGCGCGGCTGGTGGGGACAGGAGCCCCCGTTCCGCACGCCGGTGTTCGTCCTGACCCACCACACGCGTCCGTCGTTCACGCTCTCCGACACCACGTTCCACTTCGTCGACGGTGACCCGGCCATGGTCCTCGAACGGGCGCGGGAAGCGGCGCAGGGCAAGGACATCCGGCTCGGCGGCGGGGTCACCACCATCCGGCAGTTCCTTGACGCCGGCCTCGTCGAAACCATGCATGTGGCGGTCTCGCCGGTGAAGCTCGGGTCCGGACTACGCCTGTGGGAGTCCCCCGACGAGCTGCTCGACCGGTTCCACCTGGAGGTCGTGCCCAGCTCAAGTGGTGTGACGCACCACCTGTTCTGGCGAAGGTGACGCGAGGGCTCACTTGAGTTCAGGCTGCGGCTGCGAGGGGGCGTCCACCCCAGAGGATGCCCTTCTCGCCGCGGATGCGGGCGCGTTCCCTGCGTTCGGCAGCCAGGATGTCACGGTGGCGGGTGTTGGCGTTGCGCCGGCGCAGGTAGGCATGCAGGGCCCGGGTCTGCACGCTGTGGTTGGGGTGGTTCGATTGGGCGATGGTGAACTGCCTCAGCGGTCCGACCTGCGCCTCGATCGGGTACGCCCACGAGGCGTAGGTCGGGGTGAAGCACAGCTCGGCCTTGTGCCTCTTCGGCCAGCCGCGGATGTCGGCGCCTTTACGGGCGGACAGGTTGTCCAGGATGACGTAGACCGGCACCGTCGGGTCGTGCGGCGCGGATCGACGAAGTCCTCGTCGTCAGACTTGAGCAGGCGGGACGGCTTCCCACCCACTTGGGGTCACAGGCAGGCCAGGCCGATCCCGTTGCACCGGTGGATCAGGTCCCGAACGGTGACTTCATCGGCCTGTACCAGCTGGGCGATCACCGGCACACGGTTCCCGCCGGCCGAGGCCCAAGGCGGGTTCACCTCATGGGGTGTACGGCGTGTGGGTGATGGAGGAGATCTTGAGGTAGCGGGCGCCGTCAGCGGTGGCCCAGGTGGAGGAGTCCGGGTTGCCGGGCCAGTCACCGCCGACGGCGATGTTGGCGATGAAGCGCAGTCCCGTTCCGGCCGGGGTCCTGTACCAGGTGGTGCCCGTGATGTTGCCGTCCACGGCGAAGTCGATGTGGTCCGGGAACCAGCTGAACGAGTAGGTGTGGTACGAGTTCGTCCAGCCGGAGGAGTTCGTCCTCGAGAACTGCTGCTGGGCGTTGTTGACGTCGTGGGACGTTTGGTAGACGACCCCCGGGTTCTGTCCCACGATCTCAGCGGCGTCGAACTCGGGCAGCCACGGATTCAGGTACGCCGCCCACACCGCCGGCAACAGCCCCCTTCCGTTGGGCATGTTGGCGGTGAAGCTGTATGTGCCGTACCCGTACCGCGCCGTCGACTCCACACGGCCTGAGTAGTAGGCCCCGCCGCCGGCGTTGTACGCCTTGATCACCAGTGTGTTGCCCTCGTACCAGACGCAGTCCGGCCGGTACGTCTGCAGCTCGTTGTTGGCGGTCCATCTCGCGTTGATCTTGGTCCAGGAGTTGACGGTCACCGGGCTGCCCCAGGATGCGGCCCGTGCTGTCTGCGCACCCAGCATCAGCGAGGGAGGCACGGCCAGTGCGGCACCGAGTATGCGCCTGCGGCTCGGTCGGCGAGACGGAACGGTCATCGCAGCTCCATTGCTTGGATGAACGAAGAGTGGTGGGAGCGGTCCCACGCTCCACTTGTCGCTGGACTGTAGGAGTCCGTTTGACCTTTGACAAGATGTGCCGCAGAGATCGAAGTATTCCTTTGGTAATTGAATGAGCCAGCTGGACAACCGGCCTGCTGGTCCTCGCAAGCCAACGGTCGATGCGGGTGGAGCCAAGGTCGGCCACGTCGGCCTGCCCTCCACCTGTCCGTTCGCCCTTCAGGACGCGGGCATCTTGGGTTGGGGCTCGTGCTCGGCCTCGGGCTTCGCGTCCGGAGCCGTATGCGTGAGCGGACGTGCGTCGTCGTCAACGGGCTGCCGTAGCCGATGCCGACACGGTCATGGCCGGTTCGGTGGGCCTTGGCTGACGCCGGCGGCGGCTAAGGCCTGCTCATGCAGGGGGTGCGGTCGGTCAGGATGCCGGGGCGGTTAGGACGGCCTCGGCGGCGAACCGGAGATTCCTGATCATCGGATTCGGGTCGCCCTTTCGGCTGACCAGGACGACCCGGCTGGGGGGAGCGCCCTCGACCGGGACAGTGACGAGATCGGGACGCAGTGAGCTACGCCGATCGCCGACCGGCAGTACGGCGATGGCCCTGCCGCTCGCGACGAGTTCGAGCTTGTCCTCGTAGCTCTCGATCGGCGGCACGCCGGCTCCGAGGATCCGGTAGGACACCCAGTCCGCGGTCTCGAACGCGCACGGCGCCACCTCTTCCCCGGCCAGTTCCTCCGCGGTCACCGACGCGCGGTCGGCCAGGGGATGGCCGTCCGGGACCACGAGCATCCGGGGCTCCTCGTACAGCGGAGCGGTGAGGACATCGTCTGCGGCGAGCGGCAGCGGGGCCCGCGCGATCAGGGCGTCGACGCGCTTGTCGGACAGTGCCCCGACGTCGCGGCAGTGCAGATGCCGGGTGGCGATCTCGGCGTCGGGGTGACGGCGGCGCAGTTCCCGCACGGCGGGAGTGATCACCAGGTCCTCGACATAGCCGATGGTGATGCGTGCGGTTCGGGCTTGTTCCCGCACGGCCAGCTCTGCCTGGCGGGCGGCCTGGAGCAGGGCTTGGGCCCGGGGGAGGAACGTCTGGCCGGCCGGAGTGAGCCGGGTGCCCTGAGGGGTGCGGTCCAGCAGCCGTGTGCCGAGGTATTTCTCGAGTCGTTGGATCTGACGGCTCAGTGCCGGCTGGGCCACGTGGAGGTCCGCGGCGGCCCGGCCGAAGTGCTGGTGCGCCGCCACCACGGTGAAGTAGCGCACGAGCCGCAGTTCCAGGTCCTGTCCGAGATCGTTCACCCTTGCAGGGTACGCGTCATGCCGTTTCGGAATGATCCGGTTGCCGAACCGGTCTTGGACGGCCGTGCCGTCCCGGGCTTTGACTCAAGGAGCAACGTTTCCCGAAGAAAGCGACAGGCGCGATGAAGGCGATCCAGATCCAGGCAGCGGGCGGGCCGGAGGTTCTGCGGTACGACGAGGTGCCGGTTCCCGAGATCGGTCCGGGCGAGGTGCTGGTCCGGGTGCACGCGGTGGGCATCAACCCGCCGGACTGGTACCTGCGTGAGGGGATGAAGGTCATGCCGGCCGAGATGAGGCCGGCGCTGGAGTTCCCTCTGATCCCCGGCACGGACATGTCCGGCGTGGTCGAGGCTGTCGCTCCGGACGTGCGGGGGTTCGCCGTCGGTGACGAGGTCTTCGGCATGCTGCGGTTCCCCGGCTTCGACGGCCGGACGTACGCCCAGTACGTGGCCGCGCCGACTGCCGACCTGGCTCACAAGCCGGCCGACATCGACCACGTGCAGGCGGCCGGTGCGCCGATGGCCGTGCTGACAGCATGGCAGTACCTGGTTGATCTCGGCCATGACGTGCCGTCTCCGTTCACCGGCCAGGTGCACCGGCCGGTGCCGATCACGCCAGGGATGACCGTGCTGGTCAACGGGGCCGCCGGGGGAGTGGGCCACTTCGCGGTGCAGTTGGCGAAGTGGAAGGGGGCACACGTCATCGCGGTGGCCTCGAGCCGGCACGAGGAGTTCCTGCGCAAGCTCGGCGCCGACGAGTTCATCGACTACACCACGACGAAGGCCGCGGACGTCGTCAGTGGTGTCGACCTGGTGATCGACACCGTCGGCGGCCCGGACAGCGCACGCTTCCTGAACGTGCTCAAGCGCGGAGGGACGATGCTTCCGGTGTTCTTCGCCCAGTACGACCCGGAAGAGACAGCGCGTCTGGGCATCACCGTCTCGAACATTCAGGTGCGCTCCAACGGTCCCCAACTCGCCGAGATCGGCCGCCTGTTCGACGAGGGCGCACTCACGGTCGGGGTGGACAGCACCTACCCGCTGTCCGAAGCGGCCGACGCACACACGCGAGCCGCGCAGGGCCACATCCAGGGCAAGATCGTGCTGACGGTGACCTCGTGATCACCGAACTCCAGCAGACGGTGGCGCACTACGCCCACGCCCTGGACGAGCTGAACGTGCGCGAGCTGGAATCGGTCCTGACCGAAGACACCGTCTGGACCTTCACGATGCCCGGACAGGGGTTGCTCGGCCCGGTCGCCGGACGCGCGGCGGTGCTCGACTTCATCCGTGACGGGCACACGGCCCAGATGGGAAGGGTGCGGCACCACCTCGGCAACGTCGTGGCCACGGCGACGGACGCCGACACCGCCCAGGTGCGGGCCTGTCTGCTGCAGACGAGGAACACCGGCGAGAGCATCCAGATGATCTCGACCGGCGTCTACACCTTCAGCCTGCGACGCTCCGACGGCAGGTGGCGTATCGCCGAACTCGCCCTGACCCTGGACAACTCCTTGTAGGACGAGGCCAGGCACTGCGCCCCCGCGATCATCGGAGACCTGCCGACGGCGCCCGGCTACCGCCCCGCCTGTTCGACGAGGGCACACTCACGGGCGGCCTGGTCATCCGCTACGCGCCGGTCGAGACGGAGCGTGACCCGGCCTTGTGGGCCGCCCCATGGCGCGCTGCCGTTTCAGTCGGCGGCCTCGGCACGGTCGGGCCGGCGCAGGCCGTGGAGGTTGCGGTAGGCGGCCCTGGCGGATGGGGTCCAGCCGTCCGGCAGGGCGGAAAGCCGTTGCGTGACCGGACGTGCGGCGTCGTGAGTCCCGGGACGAAAACCACCTGTGCTGGGACAGGGCCGCCAGGTGTTGATCGGGGAGCCTCTGGCGTCCTGGGAGGCGCCGGTCAGCGCTGCCTTCCTGGTTCCGTCGCGCTCAACCCCCTCGGGTGGCGTGACCTCGGTGACGCTCAGGTCCTGGGTTCCTGTGACGGACAGCAGTTCCAGCTACTCGGCTGCCCGACTTGGCGGACGATCTGCTGGCGGCGCCTCATGAACAGTGCAGATCTGCGCTCAGCCCGAACCGGCGACCAGTGCCTCGCCGAGCGGGGTGCGCCGGTAGAGCACCGACCGTCCGGACCGGGCGCGGACGAGTAGCCCCGCGCCTCGCAGGATGGCGAGGTGGTCTCCTACCGCGCCGGGTGCCATGGCGAGGCTTCGGGCGAGTTGACTGGTACTGGCCGGGGCATCCAGCGCCAACAGCAGTCGCGCTCGTGACCGGCCGACCAGAGTGGTCAGCGCGTCCGGTTGGGGGACGGTCTCCTGTTCGTCCCACAGGGCGGCGGTGCCGCGGGCGCGATAGACCAAGGTTCTGGGCCAGGGATCTTCCAGGTGGGCGGCGATGTTCCCGACGAAGACCGAAGGGATCAGCAGGAGCCCGTCGCCGGCGAGGTGAACCGTTCCCACTTGGGGAAAGTGGCCGATCTCGATACCGCCGGCGTGCCAGGCGATGCTCGGGTGCAGGCTCTCGATCGCCGTGGCCCAGCCGTGTTCGCCGATCACACCCACCCGGTGCACGACATCGCGCTCACAGATCGCGCGCAGTTGCGGCCAGTCCGCGGCGAGCAGCTCGTGCCATGCCTGGTCCATCGCCTCGGCAATCCTGGCGACGGCGTCCGGTGACTCCAGTACTGCGCGTACGCGGGGTTCACGGGCCGAAGGGCCGGTCGCGGTGGCGGCGAACTCGCGGCGGGCCGCTTCAAGTGGTGTGGCCCGGATCATGGCCAGGTCGTCTGCCCAGGTCTGGTTGAGGCCGCGCGGGGGAGGGGCGACGAAGTTCGGTCCGCCCCGCGGGGCCTGCAGGGCGAGGGCGGCGTCCAGTTCGGTCTCGCGGCGAAGCCGTTCAAAGGCCGGCCTGAGCCGGGAGGCCCAGGCTCGCGGCAGCGGCCGGTCGTGACCGGCGAGTGAGCGCAGCAGCAAGCAGAGGTCCAGCGCGGGCGACAGTGCGAAGCGGCTGCGCAGCAGGTCCTCGACGGAGACTTTGAAACGCAGCACCCGGCCATGCTACCGCCGGAAGTCCGCTCCGATTCGTCCAGTGACGAATCATTGGTGCGGGGTGTGGGCCCACGGCGAGGCTGCGCGTCATGACCCGAGCCGCCGAGCCCGCGCAGGGCAACCACCGTGCCACCTACAGGGAGGTGCTGGCCGAGCCGCGATTCCGGCTGCTCTTCTCAACCCGCGCCGTCGCGATCACTGCGGACGCGCTGCGGATCACCACCTTCTCGGTTCTGGTCTTCTCGACCACCGGCTCCCCGCTGCTGAGCGCAGTGGCCTTCGGCATCGGCTTCATCCCGCAGCTGTTCGGCACGATGTTGCTGGGTTCACTGGCCGACCGACTGCCGCCTCGCGCGCTCATTACCGGTGGCTACGCCTTGACGTGCGCCGCCGCCCTGCTGACCGCCTTCGTGCGGATGCCGATCGCGGCAAGCCTCGGTGTCGTGGCGCTGGTCTCCCTCGCCACACCGGTGTTTCAGGGCGCGTCGAGTCGGCTGGTCGCGCAGTCGCTGGAAGGCGACGCCTATGTACTGGGCCGCTCACTGAACAACATCGCCGGCGCCGGCGCGCAATTGTTCGGCCTGGCGCTGGGAGGCGGGGTCGTCGCGGCACTCGGCCCACGCCGGGCGCTCGCGGTCAGCGCCGTCCTTTACCTCGGCTGCGCGCTTGCCGTCCGCATCCGGCTACCCCGGCTGCACCCGGGCGGCGGCGCACCCGGCAGCGCCGGGGGCGACAGCGGGGCCGTCCGTGCAAGCCTGCACGGTGCAGGCGTGCTGCTGCGCGGACGCACAGTGCGACGACTGATGCTGGCCCAGTGGCTGCCCGTCGCGTTCGTAGCGGGCGCGGAAGGCCTCATGGTCGCCTACGCGGGAGAACGCCACTTCGCGCCCGGCTGGTACGCGGTGCTGATGGGCTGTCTGCCGGTTGGCATGCTGGTCGGTGACCTGCTGGTGGGTCGACTGCTACGGCCACGCGCCCGAGAGCGACTGGTAGTCCCGCTGGTTGCGCTGGCGGGGTTGCCGCTGATCGGCTTTGCTGCCGAGCCCGGAGTGGGCGTCTCGTCCGGTCTGCTGCTGCTCAGCGGCCTCGGATACGCCTACGGTCTCGGCCTGCAACGCCCGTTCCTGGACGCCCTGCCGCAGGATGGCCAAGGCCAGGCCTTCGGCTTGCTCGGCTCCGGCAGCATGACGCTACAGGGCGTCGGGCCGGTTTGCCTGGGCTCAGTGGCCGCAGGCATGGGAACAGGCGGCGCAATCGCCCTGGCAGGCGGCGCGGTGGCGCTCACCACCGGCTGGATTCTCACCTGGCATCCGTCCCCCTCCCCGGTCCCCGTCCCGAACGACTCGGCGGGATCAGAGAACAGCATGGAACAGCATGCGTGCAGTCCTCCTGCGCGGTAACCGTCGCAAGTCGGGTCGGCCACGAGCCGTCGCGCACCCCACCCCCACGTACCTCTGACAGACAGTGTCATTCCCGCTGGCTCATTGTTCTAGGAGTCCCAAGCCTCGGCTCTGCCAGCCGTTGCGGACCACGTACGGGATCTTGAGACCACGAACAGCCCATGGAAGGTTCAAGCCACATGATCGATGAATTCGCGAAGGACAACCTGCTCGGGAGACTGCGGCGGGACCGCACGGCGCTGCTCTGGAAGCTCGACGGCCTGTCCGAGTACGACGCCCGCCGCCCTCTCACAGCGACCGGGACCAACCTCCTCGGCCTGGTCAAACACGTGGCCAGCGTCGAGGCCCGCTATTTCGGCGAGGTCTTCGGCCGACCGTCCCCGGAACCGCTGCCCCGATGGCAGGACCACGACGGCAGCGACCTGTGGGCGACCGAGAACGAGACCCGCGAGCAGATCATCGGGTTCTACCGGCGCACGTGGGAACACTCGGACGCGACGATCGACGAACTTCCCCTCGACGCACCCGGCCACGTGCCGTGGTGGCCGGAACCCCGTCCCAACACGAACCTGTTCGACGTCATGGTCCATGTCCTCGGCGAGACCATCCGGCATGCCGGACACGCCGACATCCTGCGTGAGGGTCTCGACGGCCGGACCGGGATGCGCCCCGAACACGAGCAGCGGATCGACGAGGAAGCGCGTGCGGCGCACTGCGCGAAGATCGAGCAGGCCGCCAGGGTGGCCGCATCAATCAAGGCTTGAGAGTTCTGGGAGGTTTTTGTGTCGTCCGAACCGCAGTGACGTGTCCGACGCCCGTTGGGCCTTGATCGAGCCGGTCTTCACCGCCTGGCGAGCGAGACGGACCGGGCCCGGAACGGCAGTGCGGGTGCACGACCTGCGAGAGATCGTCAACGCGATCCTCTACGTCAAGCGCACCGGCATCCCGTGGGAGTACCTGCCGCACGACTTCCCGCCGTACAAGACGGTCAGATCTACGGCGAGCGACGCCTGACTCCATCGGCCGTCATTCGGCCAAGACAGCACCTTGAAGCCGAGGGCCGCCTCCGATCACACCCGGCGGCCCTCGGCCGGGCCCGGCCGAGCCAGACCACAGTGCGTATGTGGTCGCGCGCGGTGCCTTCGCGGTCGACGTGGCCCGCATCAGGTCGAGCAGGCGCTACGCCACAACTCGATATCTCACTCCAGGGTTTGGGGTTCAGGAGTCGGAGACCATAGGCGAGACCGTACAAGGGGCCACTGACACGAGCGGGTTGATGTTCGAGGAATGCTCAATCGCACCTGAAATGAAAAGCTGTTCCGCCATCCGCCCGGCCGCGAGGGCTCATCATGAGGTGAGCACGCGCTGGTGCAACTCGGTGACGACCTTGCGGGCGGAGGAGATCGCGCCATGCTGCCAGGCATCCAGGTAGCTGAGGTAGTCACCGGCGAAGTACACGTGCCCCTGGGCCGTGTTGAGCGGTGCGTACGCCGGTGAGTCGGGGCCGCCGGGCATGGAGTGCCATGCGCCTTCGAGGTAGGGGACGAGCTTCCACTGGTGGGAGTACGACGCGGTGAGTTCGCTGCGGTACTTGCGGCCGTGGATCTTGACGCCCTGGTCGAGGGCGCGTTCCAGGCGCTGGGCCGGGGTGAGCGCCGAGTAGACCTCGGAGTGGGCGCCCGTGTTGTAGTAGCCGATGATCAGGCCGCGTTCGCCCAGGTGTCCGTAGGACGGGTACCAGATGTGATCGAGGTCCAGGTCGGTCTCGGTGATGCCGCCGAAGATCCTGAGATCCCTCTCCCACCAGCGGCTCTTGTACTCGAGGCCGATCTTGGAGGCGTAGGAGGGCTTCACCGCCTTGAGGGCGGTCTGCACCGCCGTGCCGAGGTTGTGCGAGGTCTTGGCCAGGATGTGCGGGGCAAGGGTGGCGATGCAGTAGTCGGCCGTGATGGTGCGGGTGCGGCCCTTCTGGGTGTAGGTGATCTGCACGCCGTTGGAGGTGTTCTTGATGTCGGTGACGACTGCGCCGGTGCGGATCCTCTCCTCGCCTATGGCGCGGGCGAACGCCATCGGTATGCGGTCCATGCCGCCGACGGGCTGGAACATCAGCATCGCCTGGTCGTAGCCGAACTCGAAGGAGAAGGTGCGGCCTACGTTGGAGGCGAACACCTCGGAGAGGGAGGGCACGTCGCCGAGTTCCTCGCCGGGGCTGCCGGCGGCACCCGGGTCGACGCTGAAGCCCCGGTGTTCGGTCCCCGTATACGTGTAGTCGGAACCGAGCGAGCCGTAGCTCTTGAGGAACGTCAGCAGCCGCTCCTTGTCGTCCGCCGTCAGTTCGGCGTCCAGCGCACCGGAGTTCGCGGCCTTGGACAGCAACTCGGAGATGTAGCCGTAGACGTCGGCCTTGGCGGTGCGGTACTGAACCGGCGCCTTCATGCCGGTGGTCTCGTTGTAGATGAGCGCGCTGGCATTGGTGTTCGTGAAAACCTCGACGGGAACGCCGAGTTCGCGGCAGTAGTCGAGCGTGACCATCCATTGGGCGATGCGTGCGGGGCCGGCGTTCATGTACTGGCCCTTGCTGAACCCTGCGGTCTGGGTGACACCGTTGATGTCGGTGAGCCGGTCGCCGCCGCGGACGGTGAGGTTGCGGCCTCCTACGCGATCGCGTGCTTCGAGGACCGTACAGTCATAGCCGGCCTTGCCGAGTTCGTAGGCAGAGGTGAGGCCGGCGATACCGCCGCCGATGACGACGACCCTGGCGGGCCTGCCCTTGCGACCCTGCAGTGTGAAATCGCTGTGCCTGGGGGCGCGGAACGGCGCTTCCTTCTCCGCTGCGTAGGCGGCGGTGGGGGCGAGGCCGAGCGCCCCCATCGTGGCGAACATGGCACCGGCCCCACCGGTCACACCCACTCTGCGAAGGAACGCGCGTCGGCTCGTTCCCGTTCCGGCCTCGAACTCTGCCATGAGGATCTCCCCTTCCGATCTTGAACGAGAAGGGAAGCGTGCCAAGGGGCGGTTACGGCGTACCGCGCATTCGTGTATCCCGCACGTTTCTGTGGGAGGCGAACCGGAGAAACACCGGGCTGGACCAGACGCACCCGCTGCGGAGGGTCCGCTCGACCGCGCCGAGGTTACGCGTCCTTGGCACAGGGACTGCCCACCGCCCGCCGTGCGATCGTGCAAGCGGACCGTACTGTCTGCCGAGTTGGGCGAGCTGACCCAATCCAGCATCCGACTGCGCCACTTGTCGGACGTCGGCGAACGGCATGCAGGGGGCGCGACAGCAGCGAGCGCACCCTTCAGGCGGCTCACGGCATCGTTCTCACCGCCCGCCGGGAGCCGGCGGTTTGCCGGTCGTTCAGGGCAGGATCGAGTCGACGTAGCCGCCGTCGACGCGCAGGGCGCCGCCGGTGGTCGCTGACGCGTAGGACGAGGCGAGGTAGACGACCATGTGGGCGATCTCCTCCGGCTCGATGAGGCGCTGGATCAGGGACTGCGGGCGGTACTTGATCATGAACTCGCGCTGTGCCTCGTCCCAGGGCGACTCGTCACCGATCAACTCACGGACGAAGTCTTCGACGCCACCCGTGTGCGTCGGGCCGGCGATGACGGAGTTGACGGTCACACCTGTGCCGGCGGCCTCCTTGGCGAAGCCGCGGCTGACGGCGAGCAGCGAGGTCTTGGTCATGCCGTAATGGATCATCTCGGCGGGGATGACCACGGCCGAGTCGCTGGCGAGATTGAGGATGCGGCCCCAGCCCTGTGCCGTCATGGCGGGCAGGTAGGCGCGGATGAGCCGGATGGCGGAGAGGACGTTCACCTCGAAGTAGCGGCGCCACTCGGCGTCATCGATCTCCAGCGGCGCGGCGGAGCCGAAGATGCCGAGGTTGTTGACCAGGATGTCGACCGAGGGGACGGCCTCCAGCACGGCTGCGGCGCCTTCTTCGGTCGCCAGGTCGCCCACGGCAGCGATCACGTCGTCGCTTCCGGAGTCGGCCCGTACCTTGTCCACCGCGGCTGTGACGCGCTCGGCGCTGCGGCCGTTGACGGCGACCCGTGCTCCGGCGCGGCTGAGGCCGACGGCGATGGCGTATCCGATGCCCTGGGTGGAGCCGGTGACCAGGGCGGTGCGGCCGGAAAGGTCGATGTGCACGATGGGTTCTCCTCGTCGCGGGTGTGGGGCTGTACATCGTTGCCGGTACACGGCAGGCGCTCCGAGCGCCTCTTCCCGTGACAGGAGGGAGGGGTCGGGCGCTCGGGGCGGTGGGTTCAGTTCAGGGTGGCGGGTTCGGGGCCGGTGCGCAGCCCGCGGTCCAGTCCTGCGATGGCGTCCATGTCGGCGTCGCTCAGCTCGAAGCCGAAGACGTCGAGGTTCTGCCGGATCCGCTCGGGAGTGACGGACTTCGGGATCACGACATTGCCGCTCTGCAGGTGCCAGCGCAGCACCACCTGTGCCGGGGAGACACCGTGCGATCCGGCGATCTGCACGATCGGCTCGTCCTTGAGGACCGCGCCCTGGGCCAGTGGACTCCATGCCTCGGTGGCGATGCCGTGCTCGGCGTGGAAGGCGCGCAGCTCGTTCTGCTGGAGGGCGGGGTGCAGCTCGATCTGGTTGACGGCCGGGGTGACTCCGGTGCTCTCCTGGAGCCGCCGCAGGTCGGAGACGCGAAAGTTCGAGACGCCGATGGCCCGGGTGCGCCCGCTCGCCAGGATCTCCTCCAGCACCTTGTAGGTCTCCACGTACAGATCACGGGCCGGGGTGGGCCAGTGGATCAGGTAGAGGTCGACGTGGTCGAGACCGAGTTTTTCCAGGGAGGCGTCGAACGCGGCCAGCGCCTTGTCCTTGCCCTGGTCGTCGTTCCACAGCTTGGTCGTGACGAAGAGTGCCTCGCGAGGGAGGCCGGAGGCGGTGAGCGCCTTGCCGACGCCCCGCTCGTTGCCGTAGACCGCGGCGGTGTCGATGCTGCGGTATCCGGCCTCAAGGGCGCTGGCGACGGCGCGGGTGGTCTCCTCGTCGGGGACCTGGAAGACGCCGAAGCCGAGCTGGGGCATGACGACGCCGTTGTTGAGTGTCACGTTCGGGATGGCGGTCACGAGGAGGCCTTTCAGTGTGCCGTCGGTGCTTTTCGGTGGGGGTCACAGGGCCTGGAGCGCGGTCTGGGCGAAGCCGTGGTCCTGTTCGGGGGCACCGCCGCCGACCCCGAGGGCGCCGACGAGCTGACCGTCGCGGTGCACGGGCACTCCGCCCGCGATGAACAGCAGGGGCTTGTTCAGCGCGGTGGGCAGCGAGTGGAAGGGGCCCTCCGGCTTGACCAGGTCGGCGACCTCGGCGGTGGCCGCGTTGAGCTGAAGGGCGGTGTAGGCCTTGGCGGTGCTGGTCTCGCCGGATATGAGTACGGCGCGCTCGTCGCGGCGGAAGGTCAGCAGGTGTCCTCCGGCGTCGAGAACGGTGATGCTGACGGGCACTCCCGCCTCGTCGGCGGCGCGGCGTACCGCGGCGGTGAGGGTCTCGGCGTCGGCTGTGGTCAGTGGGATCACGGTGTTGCTCATGGGTCACTTTCCTACGGTGGGGGATGGACGGCCACGTGTCGCGGCCGCCAGGGGCTTCCAAGGCCTCGGATGCTGCAAGAGGACGCGGCGACACCCCTCCGGCGGGAGGTGCGGCTTGCGCCTCGCAAGTGAACAATAATTGCAGGCGCCGTATAGTTGCAAGCGCGGGTATAGTGAGCTGAGATGTACTGGGGCGCGCACCACTGGTCGGCCCTCTCACTGCTCCATGGCTGCAGAGAGAGTCGCGTCGAACGCGCACTTCAGGCGGGGCGCAAGCCGTGTGCGCGCGAGTACTCGCTCCTGGATGTGCTCGGCAGGCAACGCGACGGCGTGGGCGGTCATCTGCAATGCGGCAGGTCGCCGATGCCGTCACGGTCAGCCAGAGCGTCACCACGCAGCTGGAAAAGGGTGTGGGGGCCCGCGGCTACCTGTGCCCCATGATCGTCCCTGGTGAGGGGACGGGGGCGTAGGCGGCGACCGAGACAAACGCGAGGCATGCCTGGCCTCGGCGCAGCTGCAGGACCTCCTCGACGAGTGGCTCGTCCACTGCCACCACCGCCCCCACCAAGGAGGCGCCATCCCCTGCCGCCCAGGGCCGCACTGACACCCAACCAGATGTGGACTGCCCCTCGACGATGCCCGTGGCGGTGGGTGCGGGTGAAGCGCAGGGCGTCGGGCCAAGGGCATTCGGCGGAGTGGGGGACGGTCATCTCCGCCAGCAGTGAGGCCGCGTCCACGGCTTGGGTGCCGCTCGTCTTCGGCGACGAGGTGCTGGCCACTGCCATCCTCGACCGGCTTCTCCATCGACGTGATCTTGATCACGGGCGAGCCGCCGGGCCGGGTATCACCCCTGATCGAATGACAACGCGTTCCTCGACCATCGATCAGCGTTCCGCGCACCGCTCATCGCGCTGAGAACGGCATCGATCTCCCGCAAGTCAGGCAGGACACCGCCATCGAGGTGCCCTGCATCCCCCAGGGCTTCAACGATGCCAAAGGCGTGATCGAAGTCCGGAGCAATCTCATCCGTCACCACACCGCGCCTGTCGAGCCAGGCGATCTGTGACTGGGCGTCAGCCGCCAACACGGTCAGAGACTCGATCAGCAGGCGTCGATGGAAACGAAGCATCGCGTGTCTCCGCACTCCGATCGTCGAACGCGCTCATCTGTCCGAGCCACAGGCGAACATCCGAGCGGCCCCGTCCGTGAAGCTGCCGTAGCACCCCCGGCCGGGCAAAGAGCTCCGTCTCCGCGACGGCTTACCGCGCTGACGGGACCGCCGCCGACGGCGGGCCGATCTCGGGCGGTGACGGTGCAGTGCGGCGTGCTGGTCTGGGAGCGCCGTTTTGCTGCGGGCGCGAGGGCCGGTACGGGCTGCTGGTGCCAGGTACGTATGCGAAGTCCGCGGTGTTCGTGAGTGACCAGGGCCCCTGGGCGGGGTCCTGCTCGGCTGGCTGGGTTTAGTTCTGGCAGCCGCAGCCCGAGGCGGTCTTTGCGTCGGTGACGGTCAGGTCGGGATCGGCGGAGGTTTCGCCGGAAGTGCAGCAGGCGTCGACGCCGCAGCAGGTGCCGGCGGACGCGGTCATCTCGATCGGGGCTTCGGCGGCTACCGGCTTGGTGGCGCGGACGATGGCGGAGTGCATGCCGTCGGCGACCGGGTGGGTCGGGGTGATCTCGATGTCGGTGAACCCGGCGGCTTCGAGGCCGGTGCGGTATTCGGCGAAGGAGAGGGCGCCGGCGATGCAGCCGACGTAGTCGCCGCGTTCGGCGCGCTGTTCGGGGGTGAGGGTGTCGTCGGCGACGACGTCCGAGACGCCGATCCGGCCGCCGGGCCTCAGGACGCGGAAGGTTTCGGCGAATACCGCGGGCTTGTCCGTGGACAGGTTGATCACACAGTTGGAGATGACGACGTCGATGGTGTTCGCGGGCAACGGGACCGCCTCGATGGTGCCCTTCAGGAACTCGACGTTCGTGGCGCCCGCCTTCGCCGTGTTGGCGAGGGCCAGGGCGAGCATCTCCTCGGTCATGTCCAGGCCGTAGGCCTTGCCCGTCGGCCCGACGCGGCGGGCGGAGAGCAGGACGTCGATGCCACCACCGGAGCCGAGGTCCAGGACACGCTCCCCTTTGCGGAGTTCGGCGACGGCGGTGGGGTTGCCGCAGCCAAGGGAAGCGGCGACAGCCTCCGCGGGCAGCGCGTCGCGGTCGTCGGTGGCGTAGAGGGTGGAGCCGAAGCTGTCGTCGACCTCAATGGGCTCGGGTCCGCAGCAGGCGGCGGAGCCCTCGGTGACCTTCATGGCTGCGGCGGCGTACCGCTGGCGGACGGTTTCGCGCAGGTCGGCGGTGGTCTGCTCGCTCATGACTTCACTCCTGGAGGACGGGCACGGCGGTACCCGGAACGGTCTGTATCGACGTTCGTTGATGCAACCTTGCGCCTTGAATCGAAAAACGTCAACATAGAGGCATGTCAAAACAAGAGTCGGCGGTGGTCGGCCAGGACGCCTCCTGCTGCCCGGGCCTGTCCGCCGCGCCGCTGGACGAGGACCAGGCCGTCGACCTGGCGAAGGTCTTCAAAGCGCTGGGCGACCCGGTGCGGCTGCGCCTGATGTCGATAATCGCCTCGCGCGGTGAGAGCGGCGAGGTGTGCGTGTGCGAGCTGACCCCGGCCTTCGACCTGTCCCAGCCGACGATCTCCCACCACCTCAAACTGCTGCGCCAGGCCGGGCTGATCGACTGCGAGCGCCGCGGGACCTGGGTGTACTACTGGGTGCTGCCCGGCGTCCTGGACAAGCTCGCCGCGTTTCTGACCACCACGCGGCCCGCCGGGGCCGCGGCGTGAGGAAACCGCTCATCCGCCGGGTCGCCTCTGAGGGCATCGGCACCGCCTGGATGCCGGAGCCGACCACCACCGCCACCAGCAGCCACCGAACCGTCGCACGACGTCGGTGTGCAACTGCTCGCCAACTCCCTCGCCACGGTCTTCGGTCTGGGCGTTCTCATCCTGCTGCTCGGGACTGTGTCCGGCGCGCACTTCAACCCGGTCGTCACGCTCGCCGCCTGACCCACCGGCCGTCGTGACCCGGAGTGCCTGGCCCTGCGGGACGTTGGGGCGTACGTGTTGGCCCAGATCGTGGGCGCGATCGGCGGGGCGGTCCTGGCCGATGCGATGTTCGCCAAGCCGCTGGTCAAGGTCTCCGCGCATGACAGGTCCGCCGGGCACCTGCTGCTGGGCGAGGTCGTTGCGACGGCCGGGCTGATCCTGCTGATCTTCGGCCTGAACCGCATCGGCCGTGCCGCGTTCGCCCCGGCCGCCGTAGCCGCCTACATCGGAGCCGCATACTGGTTCACCTCCTCCAAGTCCTTCGCGAACCCGGCGGTCACCATCGGCCGAGCCTTCACCGACACCTTCGCCGGGATCTCCCCTGCATCCGTCGCCCCGTTCATCGCGGCCCAGCTCCTTGGGGCCGTGCTCGGGCTGGGGGCCGTCGCCCTTGTCCACGGCCGTCCCGCTCCCGTCCCCGATGAGGTCGCCGTCCCGCACGGCGAGCCCGAGTCCGCCATCTCCTGACCGATCCGTTCCCCCCAGAAAGCCCCGCTCATGAGGTCTCCCGCCACGCCGCGACCGTCGGTGCTGTTCGTCTGCGTCCACAACGCTGGCCGCTCCCAGATGGCCGCCGCCTTCCTCACCCACCTCGCAGGCAACAGCATCGAGGTCCGCTCCGCCGGTTCGGCTCCCGCAGACACCGTCAACCCGGCCGTCGTGGAAGCGATGAAGGAGGTCGGCATCGACATCTCCGCTCAACGCCCCAAGATCCTCACGGCGGAGGCCGTCCAGGCATCCGACGTCGTGATCACCATGGGGTGCGGTGGCACCTGCCCCGTCTTCCCCTGCAAGCGGTACCTCGACTGGCAGCTCGACGATCCGGCCGGACAGGGCGTGGAGGCCGTCCGCCCCATCCGTGACGCGATCGAGGAACGCGTGCGGACTCTGCTCGATGACATGGACGTCCCGACCAGCATCTGAGGACTGCACGGGACCACGTGCCGAAGAACGCGCCTTGCTGCGGAGCGGCGTGGCCGGGCAGGGCTCAGGCGTCGGTGGCCGGACAGCCATGACATCGTCCGCTCGACGACCCGGCGACGGCGGCCCAATCGTTCGCTGGAGCCGATGCCTTTGCGCGCGCCCCGTACCCCGATGCGTTTGCCACGTAGCCATTTCCGCAGGTCGGCGTGATCGAAGGCTTTGTCCGCGTGGAGGCGCTGGGGCTTGAAGAAGCGGCCGCGGTGGGGGCCGTGTCTCGTTGGTGCCCCTCGATCATGGGCGCCAGCCCTGCGCTGTCGTGGGTTGGCGGCCGAGAGGCCGACAGGAGGGGCAGTCCGTTCGCGTCCGACAGGACGTGCATCTTGGAAGCCGGCTTGCCCCGGTCCACGGGGCGCGGACCTGTGTGTTCGCCTCCGGGCTGTTCCCGTTCATGGCCCCTTTGGGGTCTGGTGGTTGCCCGAGACGGCGGCAACCACTCAGGCGAACCGGGCGGCGACAAGCGTCAGCACCTCCTGCCGTACGCGCGTCAGTGTCGCCGTGTCCGTCGCTTCCACATTGAGCCGGAGCAGCGGTTCGGTGTTGGAGGGGCGCAGGTTGAACCACCAGTCAGGGGTGGAGACGGTCAGGCCGTCGAGTTCGTCGACGGTGGCCTCGGTGCGTTCGGCGAAGTGGGCGCGGACGGCCGCCAGGGTGGAGGCGGGGTCCGTGACCGCGGTGTTGATCTCACCTGATGCCGGGTAGCGCTGGTAGCGGGCGACCAGCCGGGACAGGGGCTCCGGCCCGCCACCGAGGGCGGCGACGACATGGAGTGCGGCGAGCATGCCGGTGTCCGCGTTGTAGAAGTCGCGGAAGTAGTAGTGCGCCGAGTGCTCGCCGCCGAACACTGCCTGAGTGCGGGCCATTTCGGCCTTGATGAAGGAGTGGCCCACCCGCGTGCGCACCGGGGTGCCGCCGAGTTCGCGGACCACCTCTGGCACGGCCCGCGAAGTGATCAGGTTGTGCAGGACGGTGCTTCCCGGGTGGTCGGCGAGCAGCCGTGCGGCGATCAGCGCGGTGATGGCGGACGGGCTCACCGCTTCGCCGCGTTCGTCGACGACGAAACAGCGGTCGGCGTCACCGTCGAAGGCCAGGCCCAGGTCGGCCCGCGTCTCACGTACGGTGCGCTGCAGGTCGACGATGTTGGCGGGGTCGAGCGGGTTGGCCTCGTGGTGCGGGAAGGTTCCGTCCAGCTCGAAGTACAGCGGGACGATTTCCACCGGCACGTCATGGAAGACGGCCGGCACGGTGAGTCCGCTCATGCCGTTGCCGGCGTCCACCACGACGCGCAGTGGCCGGACGGCACTGACGTCGACCAGGTTCAGCAGATGCGCCGCGTACTCCTTGAGCATGTCGCGCTGGGTGAGTGAGCCCGTGGGCCGGCGCGGGGTGGGGGGACGTTCGCCGGACGCCCAGCGTTCGACGAGGGTACGAATGGCGTGCAGCCCGGTGTCCTGGCCGATCGGTGCCGCGCCGGCCCGGCACATCTTGATGCCGTTGTAGCGGGCCGGATTGTGGCTGGCGGTGAACATCGCGCCCGGCAGGTGCAGGACGCCGCTGGCGAAGTACAGCTCGTCCGTCGAGCACAGACCGATCTCGGTGACGTCGGCACCCTGCCCGGCGGCGCCCTGCGCGAAGGCGCGGGCCAGCGCGGGTGAGCTGGGCCGCATGTCGTGGCCGGTCACGACGGCGTCCGCGCCGGTCGTCTCGACGAAGGCGGCGCCGAACAGCCGGGCGAGCTCCTCGTCGAGCTGGTCCGGGACGAGGCCGCGGACGTCGTAGGCCTTCACCAGGGCGGACAGGTCGACGCCTGGTCTGGTGTTCATCGCGGGTACTCCTCGGAGGTCATCCATACGGTGGTGTCCTGGGGGACGGTGCGGCCCTCGAGCGGTGCGCTGGACAGCAGTACCCGGGCGCCGTCGTCCAGGGGGACCGGACGCGGCCCGAAGTTGACCAGGCAGCGCAGCCGGGACGATCGGTCGAAGGCGAACCACTCGCCGTTCGCCGGGCCTTGGACGCGCAGCACGGTGTCCGAGGCGGGATGGTCGTGGCGCAGGCGCAGGGCCGTGCGGTACAGCGTGAGCATCGAGTGCGCGTCGTGCTGCTGCGCCGCAACGGTGAGGCCGGCCCAGTCGGTGGGCTGCGGAAACCAGCAGTCCTCGGGCGCGGCCTCGCTGAAACCGTAGGGCGGCGCCGTGCCGGACCAGGGGAGGGGCACCCGGCAACCGTCGCGTCCGCGGTGGCGGTGCTCGGAGCGTTCCCACAGCGGATCGCGGATCAGGTGGTCAGGGATGTGGGCCTGGGGCAGGCCCAGTTCCTCGCCTTGGTACACGTACGCGGCGCCGGGCAGGGCCAGCATCAGCAGGGCCGCCGCTCGGGCACGCCGCTCACCGAGAACGCCGCCGCCGTAGCGGGTGACCGGTCGGATCGCGTCATGGCTGGAGAGGACCCAGGTGACGGGCGCGCCCACCGACTGCATGCCGCGCGCCGACTGCTCGACCACCTCGCGCATCGCCGCTCCGTCCCAAGGACACTCCAGGAAGGCGAAGTTGAACGTCTGCTGCATCTCGCCGGGGGCGACGTAACGCGCGAGCCGCTCGCGGTCGAAGATGCCCGCCTCGGCCACCATCACCCGCTCGGGCGGAGCCACCGCCCCGACGGGGGCGGGGTGTCGGTCCAGCAGGGTGCGCCAGTGGCGAAAGAGCGGGTGCAGTTCCTCCTGGTCGTAGTAGGGCATCCGGTGGTTCTGGTGGACGTCCTGGTGCTGACCGGGGCCGGCGTCGGGCAGGCCGTCGGCCTTGAACAGGGTGTGGGCCACGTCGACGCGGAAGCCGTCGACACCGCGGTCCAGCCAGTGCCTGAGGATCCGTTCGAACTCGGCGACCACCTCGGGGTGGTGCCAGTCGAGGTCGGGCTGTTCGGGCGCGTGCAGGTGCAGGTACCACTGCCCGGGCAGGCCGTCCGTCTCGTCGACGCGGGTCCACGCGGGGCCGCCGAACGCGGACTGCCAGTCGTTGGGCGGCAGTTCGCCCTTCTCGCCGCGCCCGTCCCGGAACAGGTACCGCCGACGGGCCGGGGAGCCGGGTGCGGCGGCGAGGGCCTTGCGGAACCAGGGATGCCGGTGGGAGGTGTGGTTGGGGACCACGTCCACGAGGACCTTGAGGCCGAGGACGTGTGCCTTCGCCACCAGTGCGTCGAAGTCGGCGGGTGTGCCGAGGTCTGCCGCGACGCCGGTGTGGTCGGCGATGTCGTAGCCGCCGTCCGCCAGCGGCGAGGGGTAGAAGGGGGTGATCCACACGGCGTCGACGCCCAGCTGCGCCAGGTGGTCGAGGCGGGCGGTGGCGCCGGGCAGGTCGCCGGTGCCGTCGCCGTTGCCGTCGGCGAAGGCGCGTGGGTGTATCTCGTAGCAGACCGCCTCTCGCCACCAGGGGGCGGGAGCGGCCGGTGCGGACATCGTTGTCATCAGGTGTCTCCGGCGGGAACTTGGGCCGTGAGCAGGACCGTCCGGCCGCTGTGCGCGGAGCGGGTCGCCGCCCGGGCGACGGCCACCGCGGTCAGTCCGGCGGTGGCGTCGGCCTGTGGGGTGCCGCCGTGCACCGCGCAGTGCAGCAGGTCCGACATGGCCGCCCGCACGCTCTCGGTGTACACGTGCTGCTTGCGCTCCTCCCCGCCCAGGTCCACGACACAGTCGACCCGGTGCGGGACGTGGCGGGTGACACCCCGGCCGCGGGCGGGCGCTGCGGAACCGGCATCTCGCGTCACGGACACCGCGATGCGCTCCTGGCCGTGCGGGCGCAGCCCGGGAACCGAGAGCAGTTCCGCGGCCCGTGCGGGCACCGCCTCCCAACGGACGGCGCCAGCCTCGTCGGTCCACGCGGTGATCGTGGCGGACGTCGGGATCCAGCCGCTGACGCGGGCCTCGGCGAAGCCGTAGTCGAGCCGCATGAGTTGACGTTCGGCGCGGTGGGCGTGAGTGAAGGAGTGGGTGTGGGTGGCGACCGTGCCGCCGGGGTGGACGGCGGTGGCCACCACGATGTCCACCGGCCCGTCCTCTCGCCGCACCTCGGTGCCCTGCACCTGGAGCGGCTCGCTGCCCATCAGGGCGTTGGCGGCGTCGAAGAAGTGCACGCCGTGCTCGACGTGGACGCCACCGCTGTGCGCCTCGTCCCAGAACCAGTGGTCGTCACCGAGATCCTCGTCGGAGGCGTCGTTCTCGAAGGCGAACCGCCGCAGCGGGTCCAGGAGTTGCTCCTGGCCGAGCCGTTTCAGAAGCCGCAGGACCGGGTTGTAGCGCAGCACGTGGTCGACCACAAACACGCCCCGTGAACGGCGGCTCTCCGCCGCGACGCGCGCGGCGTCCTCGACGGTGAGCGCCATGGGCTTCTCGCAGAAGACGTGCTTGCCCGCCCGGAGCGCGGCCACCGCGGCGTCCGCGTGCGCGGCCGGCGGGGTGGCCAGGACGACGACGTCGACATCGTCCAGCGCGGCCACGTCCTCGACACTCGTGTGGACGGTGGCGCCGTACCGGCCCGCGAGTGTCCGCGCCCGCTGCCGGTCGGCGTCGGCGCACGCGGCGACGCGGACACCGGGGAGGTCGTGTATCGCGTCCAGCACGAAGGTGCCGAAGGCTCCGCAGCCGACCAGGGCGACGCGGTGCGCGGTGTGGCCGGTGGTCATTCGGCCCGGTCCAGGCGGGCCACGCCGATGTGCGCGTCGGCCATGCCGTAGAAGACGTAGCGCACGCCGTCGATCTCCTCGATCGCGGTCGGGAAGACCACGTTGGGCACGGTGCCGGAGCGCTCCTCCTCGGTCTCGGGGGCCATCAGCGGCTCGGAGGTGCGCGCGATGACGCGGCTCGGGTCGGCGGGGTCCAGGATCATCGCCCCGGCGGCGTAGTTGACGGTCTGCGCCTGCGCGAAGGGATCCTCGATGGTTCCGGAGACGCCGTGGTGGATGAGCAGCCACCCCTCGTCGACGCGGATCGGAGCCGGGCCCGCGCCGATCTTGAGCTCTTCCCAGGCGTACTCGGACAGGGCGACCAGGCGGTGGTGGCGCGGCCGGGTCAGGGCGCTCAGGTCCTGCTTGACCTCGTCGACAGGTACGTAGGAGATCCAGATGCCGGGGCGCTCGTCGGTCACGCCGGCGGGCAGGTGCACGCCCTCACCGGGCCGGAACCAGCCGAGGTCCCACATCGGGCGGTGCAGCATGGCGTAGCACATGGTGCCGTCCGGGCCCGGCACGGGCTCGGGGAAGTGCACGACGTCCTTGTTGGGGAAGAGATTGAGGTCGGTGTCCAGGTCGGGCTGGTAGGCGAACTGCAGAGGGCCCAGGCGTTCCCAGTCGACCAGGTTCTCGGAGACGGCGAGGGCGGGCTTGGGTCCGAGCGGTCCGTAGGCCACGTACGACATGACGTGCCGGCCCAGGTCCTCGATCCAGGTGGTGCGGGGGTCCTCCACACCGGCGTTGTTCTTGCCGCGTTCCCAGCCGGCGTCGGGTGCGAGGACCACGCCGCGGCGCTCGACGCCGGTGGGCACGCCGTTGGCGAGGGTGACCTCGGCCAGGCCCACGCGGGAGACGTTGCCCTCGGAGACGAGCCGGGGCAGCAGGTGCAGCCGGCCGTCGGGCGTGCGGCCGGAGGCGGGGTTGAGTACCCCCTCGGCCTCGGCGGCCTCGCCGGGCAGCGGGGACATCACGACGCCGACTCGGGTCAGGGTGTAGGGGACGGAGGCGGTGGTGCTGTGGGACACGAAAGTTCAGCCCTTCGTTGCTGAGTCGATGTCGGTGGAGTTGAAGCGGCTCTGGAAGACGAGGTAGAGGGCGACCGCCGGTGCGGCCAGGACGCAGGCTCCGGCGAGGATGGCGCCGTAGGGGTTGGCGGCCGCGGAGGCGACGGTGCTGATGTAGTTGGCCAGGGAGACGGCCAGGGGCTGCATGTCCTGTTGCTTGGTCACCAGGAACGGCCAGAGGAACTCGTTCCAGGGCCCGGTGAAGCTGAGCAGCACCACCGACATCACGGCCGGTTTGCACAGGGGCACCGCGATGCGGAACAGGATCTGCAGCTCGCCGGCGCCGTCGATGCGGGCCGCCTCGAACATGGCTGCCGGCAGTTGCAGGAAGAACTGGCGGAAGATGAACACGGCGCTGGTGTTGATCGCGAACGGCAGGATCATGCCGAGGTAGGAGTCGGCGAGACCGTAGTTGCGGACGATGAGCACGTACAGGGGGATCAGCAGCAGTTGGAACGGTACGACCTGGACCAGCAGGACCAGGGCGAACGTCGAGCCGCGGCCGCGGAAGTGCAGCCGGGCCAGTGCGTAGCCCGCGAGCAGGCCGAACACGGTGGTGCAGATGATCACGCCGCCGGTGAAGATGCCTGAGTTCACCAGCGAACGGCCCAGCGAGATCGCCGAGTCGATCGCCGCGTAGTTGTGCAGGCTCAGGTTGGACGGGTCGGGGAACGCCCCGGAGGGGCTGGAGTCGGGCTCCTTCTGAAGGGAGCCGATGATCATGTAGTAGAAGGGGAAGAGGAAGGCGAACGCGCCGATGAGCAGCGCGATGCGGGAGCCGGTCGACCGGCTGCGGGGCCGCGCAGGGTGCTCGCCGGTGCGGCGTTCGCCGGTGGGGCCGGGTGCGGCGTCGACGCTCATCTCAGTCCCTCTCCACGAGTCGCCGATAGCCGAGCGAGACGGCGCTGATCAGCACGACGAGGATCACGCCGATGGCCGCCGCCTCGTCCGGATGGCCCTGTTGCAGACCCCGCTGGTACATCAGCAGCACGGGCGAGGTCGTCGCGCCGTCGGGGCCGCCGCCACTGGTGAGCAGATAGGGCTCGGTGAAGAGGTTGGCGCCGGTGATGGTGGCCAGGATCAGCACCAGGAGGGTGGCCGGCCGGACCGCGGGAACGGTGATGGAGCGGAAGATGCGCATGCGTCCGGCGCCGTCGATGGCCGCCGACTCGTACAGCTCCTGGGGCACGTTCTGGAGCGCCGACAGGTACAGCACCACGAAGAAGCCCAGTTGCTTCCAGGCGACGAAGACGGCCACGACCGGCATGGCGAGGTGGGAGTTGACCAGCCAGGACGGGTCCGGTGCCAGCGGACCGAGTGCCTGGTTGACGAGGCCGTCGCTGTTGAACAGGAACAGCCACACACCGACGACCGCGACGCTGGCGGTGATGTAGGGGATGTAGTAGGCGGTGCGGAAGAAGGACCGGAACGGCAGCTTCTTGTTCAGCGCGTTGGCCAGGACCAGGGAGCCGACGGTGGTCAGCGGCACGTTGATGACCAGGAAGACGGCGATGTTGAGGAACGAGCGCCAGACCTCGGGGTCGGTGAGCACGGTCGTGTAGTTGTCCAGGCCGACGAAGGGCCGGTCGACCTGGACGCCGGGTGCGGTGAAGAAGTAGTCGTGGAAGGACATCCACACCGCGAAACCGAGGGGATACACGAAGATCGCGGCGAGGTAGACCAGGTACGGGGAGACGAACAGCATGCCGATGGGCTGATGGCCGCCCAGCCGCAACCGCCACCGCGGGCGGGGCGTCGGTGCCTTCGTCGTCGTCCCGGCGGAGGGCCGGGGCCGGTGGACGTCAGAGGCGGTGGAGGACATGGCAGGTCCTCACTGGCCCTGCGCGAGCTCGTTCACCTTCGCCGCGGCGTCCTTGAGAGCCGTGGCGAGGTCACCCTTGCCGAAGATGACGGCCTTGGTGTACGCGTCGCGGAACGTCTGCCAGATCTCCACGGAGTTCGGCACGTTGGGCGCCTCGATGGTGTGCTCCGCCTGCCGCGCGAAGACCTCGTAGTCCTTGTGCGAGGCGAAGTAGGACGGGTAGGCGCTGGTCAGGTCGCTGCGCATGGGCATCTGCCCGGTCGCCTCCAGCAGCTTGCCGTCCTGGTCCTTGCTGGTGGCGAACTTCATGACGTCCCAGGCCGTCCCGCGGTTCTTGCAGGAGGTGTACATGCCGATGGACTTCTCGTCGCTGAAGGTGCCCTTGCCGGCAGCGCCGTCGGAAGTGGGGACCGGTACCGCGCCCCACTTGACCTTGTCGCCGTAGACGGAGATCGCCCACGGGCCGACAGTGGCCATGGCGGCCTTGCCGTCGGCGAAGGCGTCGCCGTTGTACTTCTCGTTGGGCGCCAGATGCTCGGCGTACATCGTCTTCCACAGCTGGGCGGCCTTGAGGCCGTCGGCGGAGGCGAACTGGGCCTTGCCGTCCTCGACCAGCTGCTTGCCGGTCTGCGCCGCGAACATCGGGTAGTAGTCGAACCAGGACTGGTAGAACTCCGAGGACGGAGCGGGCCAGATCGCGGCCTTGGCCGCCTTGGCGGCCACCAGCTTGCGCGAGGTGTCGAGGAAGTCCTGGTAACTGGCGAGCTTGGGGTTCTCCGGGTTCAGCCCGGCCTTCTTGAACAGCTCCTTGTTGTAGAAGATCATCACCGGGTTGCTCTTCCACGGCATCTGGTAGTACTTGCCGTCCGGCGACGCGTACTGCGACAACCTGCCGCCCACGCGCTCCTGCAGGTACCTCCTGCCGTCGGGGAAGTCGTCGAGCGCGACGAGACCGCCCTGCTTCTGGAACCCGGGCACGGCGGCCGGCGCGGTGTTCAGGATCAGGCAGGGCGCGTTGCCGGCGGTGATCGCCGCGCCGATGACCTCTTCGGAGCTCTTGCCCGCGGGGATCTCCTGGGCGGTGATCTTCTCCTTGGGGTGGCCGGCGTTCCACTGCGCCACCATCTTCTTGCCCCACGCGACTTCCTGCGCGTTGTTGGAGTACCAGATCGTGATCGGGCCGTGGGAGCTGTTGGAGGCGCTGGAGTCGGATCCGCTGCTGCCGCACGCGCTGAGCGTGAGGGCGGCCACCGGCAGCAGGGCGAAGAGGGCCTTCTTCATGGAGGGTTCCGTTTCTTGCTGGGGAATCGCTTGCGGTACGGCTCGTCCGGCGCGTGCGTTGTCCCGCCCCGTCCCGGGGGTGGGGCGCACCGGATGCCGCAGGTCTCAGCGGACCGGCGCAGGGCCACTGGAGGCGCGCACCACCAGGGCGGCGGGCTCCAGTTCCACATCGGCGGTGGTGCCGGTCTCGATCAGTTCCACCAGTGCCTGGGCTGAGGCCCGGCCCCATGAGACGGGGTTGGCGCGGCAGGTGGTCAGCGGGGGGTTGGTGTAGGAGGCGAGGGGTACGTCGTCGAAGCCGACCACCGACAGGTCTTCCGGCAGTCGCAGCCCGGCGTCCTGGGCCACCGCCATTCCGGCCGTGGCCGAGAGGTCGTTGCCGTAGACGATGGCCGTCGGCGGCACCGGCCGGTCGAGCAGCATCCGGGTGGCCCGCGCTCCGCCCTCGGCGGTGAAACCGCCCGGCAGTAACGTCCCCTCGGGCAGGCCGGCTTCGGCGAGTGCGGCGCTCCACGCCTGGCGGCGGCGCCGGGCGTGCACGAACTCCTCGGGCCCGGCCACGTAGGCGATGTCGCGGTGCCCCAGGCCGGCGAGGTGGTGCACGGCCTCGCGCACGGCGGGACGGTCGTCGAGGTTGACCGTCGGCAGACCCGTGCCGGCGCCGGCCCCCACGGCCACGGCCGGCAGACCCAGTTCGCCGATCAGCGCCGGACGGGGATCGTCGGTCCGCAGGTCGGTCAGGAGCACGCCGTCCACGCGACGGTCGGCGGCGAGCCGGCGGTAGGTGTCGACCTCGTTCTCGGGGCGGCTCATCTGCAGCATGAGACCGTCGCCGGTTTCCGATATGACCGTCTCGATGCCTGCCATGAAGGCGGGGAAGAACGGGTCGGTGCCGATGAGCTCGGGCTCACGTGCCAGGACCAGGCCGACCGCGCGGACACGGCCCGTGGACAGCGCCCGGGCGCTGGAGCTCGGCGTCCACCCCAGCTCCTCGGCTGCGGAGCGGACGCGGTGCTGGGTGTCGGCCGCCACGCCGGGACGGTTGTTGAGGACGAAGGAGACGGTCGCACGGGAGACCCCGGCCAGCTTCGCCACGTCGGCGATCGTGGGACGTCGGGCCATGCGCGCACCGCTTTCTTCCGAACGCCCGGGCGCGGTCCCCTCCAGGGCGGCCGAGCAGGCCCGGCACCTCGCGACCACGCTCCACGGCACCGGCGAGAGGGCCGGGACCGGGTGCGGAGGCGGGGTGCCGTGAGGGGCACCGAGCCGGCGTTTAAACCGGTTTGAATGGACGTCCCGTAGCCTCTGCGCTCGAGCCGCAGAAAGTCAATAGCTCGCCGGAAGATGCCCGACTTGTTATGCTTTCGTACAGATTGATGGTCGGATCTGGGTGGGGGAGGCCGGGGGCGGCCAGAGCGTCTGCGGCGGGCGAGGGCATCGATTCGGAGTATGAGACGCCTGCCGAGCGATGCGGAAACGATTCTGCGGGCTGCCGGGGGAAGTCAGCGGGCTGTCACGCAAATCGGCAGGCGTCCATTTTCCGGCGACATTTCCGCGTCAGTGAAAAGGCCGCGGCCGAGGTAATCCCGGTCCGGTTGCGAGACTGTCGGAGCGTTTCCACTCCCGTTTTCCTCTGTATCTCCGGTGGCTCGTCCGCCGGCTCGACGGCGGCTGCCCGTCCGTCCGTCTCAGGCCGACACGGGGAACAGTTCCGGACGGAAGTCCGCCGGCATCGCGTCCCACTTCCCGCTGATGATCTCCACGGCATGCAGCCCGCCGATGACCGGGCTGAGCGTGATGCTGCTGTGGGGTACGGCCTCGTAGTGGTCCGGCACCGAGGGCACCGCCCCCACCGGGGAATCCGTCGGCTGGGATGGGCCGGTGCGCTGTCTGTGTCTCCGCGATGGGAGAGTCGCCGAGCTCGGGAACGACGTTCCACGCCGATTCATGACCCGGTGATGGGCCGCAGTCGGCCGTGCCTCCTGGCGCACATGTCGGCCATTCCTACGGCAACGTGTCTCGGGGCACCTGAACCCCCTCGTGCCACACTTGTCCGCAAGCGTGATCTGAAGGGAAACCTATGACGAGCTCACAAGGTGATACAAGCATCCTTAAGACGATCGACGGCCTCGTGGCTGAGGAACATGAGCTGCGCTCGCGGTCCCTCACGGAACACGGACTCGATGAAGAGGGGCGCAACCGCCTCAAGTCCGTGGAAACACAGCTCGACCAGTGCTGGGACTTGCTGCGGCAGCGGCGCGCCAAGTCGGAGTTCGGCCAGAATCCCGACGAGGCACACGTGCGCCCGGCAGGCGAGGTCGAAGGTTACCTGGGCTGACCACAGGGTGCGGTCCCGTCCGGCTCAGCGAGACCGCACCCCGGGCAGAAGCCCCGGCAGTCCGGCGCCGGCCCGGCAGTCTCTCCTGTAGCGGGAGCGGTGCCGGTCAGGGCGATGAACGCGTCGCTGCCCCTCGCCCTGTGACGCTGAGTTGGGGGAGAGGTGCTGCCGAGAGCATGGCGCGGTGAGCGCCTTCCTCCTTGAGGTGGTGGTCGCGAGGGGTCTTGCACGGTCCGTGCGTGCGCAGGCGAAGGCAGGCGGGTTCCGTGAATTCCGAGCGCTGCTGTAGCGGTGCCGGCCCGGTTGACGCGCAGCAGCTGTTGGAGGGTGTGCCCGGGCCCGACGGCGGGCGCATTGGGGTCGCGGCACCGGGCGAGGCAGGCTCTGTGACCACTCTGCTGAGTAGGTGTTCTTCGACTTCCCGCTCCTGATCAGCAAAACAGTGCCACTAGAGTGGTGCGTGGGCCGTGACTGGCGCTGAGGTGGAGCACCACCGGGGAGCGGTCTGACGAATCGGTCGATGCCGTGCGCCTGGGCGAGTGGTCAGCGACGCCTGGAGGCGACCATGTCCCAGACACAGACAGCCCGGCTCATGGATGGCGTTGGTCTTGCCCGACGCATTGTTGAGGAGGCGTCAAGCAAGGCGGCAGAGCTTGCGCGACGCGTCGGCGTGACGCCGTGCCTCGCAACGGTGCTGGTAGGTGAGGATCCGGCTTCGGTGACGTACGTCCGGATGAAGCGGGCGCGTTGCGCGAAGGCGGGCATCGAGTCCCGGCTTGTCAGCCTGCCGGCCACTGCGACAACCGCTGAGCTGGTGGAGACCCTCCAGTCCCTCTCGCGGGACGCCAAAGTGCACGGCATCTTGCTTCAGCACCCCGTGGGCCCTCACATCGATGAGCGGGCAGCGTTCGAGGCCATCGTGCCGGAGAAGGACGTCGACGCGGTCACGATGAGCTCCTTCGGGGCGATGAGCTTCGGGCTGCCTGGATTTGCATCGTGCACCCCGGGCGGGATCATGCGGCTCCTGGACGAGTACGAGGTCGATCTTGCAGGTCAGCACGCCGTTGTCGTGGGTCGCAGTGCGATCCTCGGCAAGCCCGTCGGAATGCTCCTGCTCGCCCGGGACGCCACGGTCACCTACTGTCACTCCCGTACGACGGATCTGGCCGCGATCGTGCGGGAAGCGGACGTTGTGGTGGCGGCCGTGGGACGGCCTCGGCTGATTCGCGGCGAAGACGTCAAGCCGGGGGCTGTCGTGATCGATGCCGGATACAACCCCGGCAACGTGGGCGACGTCGACTTCGACACGGCCCGCACTCGTGCCCGCTTGATCACGCCGGTCCCCGGCGGGGTCGGCCCCATGACCATTGCGGTCCTGCTGGCGCAGACGGTCGAAGCGGCATCCAGCCAGCTCGGGCGGGTCGGCCGATGAGGAGGCCACCCGTGATCTTGGCGTGGACGACAAGCGGCTGGCCTGCGACGGTTTCGGGCGCGCCTGGGCAAGGCTGACCGCTCACACCCGCCGCGCACTCGCCCGCGCCGGCCGCCCCCGCGTCGACCAGGAGGTGCTGCGCTGGTCCTTCAGCGGCCTGGCTTGGGGCTCGCCGTCATGGCGCTTGGCCAATTGCAGTGAGGGCAGGTGGTTGATGTAGGCAGGGGCCACGGTGCGGATGGTGTCCTCGGGGATGCCGTCGGTATGGGTTTCGACGGCCAGGTTGACGCCGGGAGTGGCGAGGCCTCCGAAGAGTTCGCGGAGGTGCTTGAATGCGCCACCCTGTCGCCGGCCTTAGCGGTTGCGCCGGCAGCAGTGCCGCCGCGGGCGCCCCTGAACCAGAGTGACGCCCGGCACGCGGCGTGAACGCAGCGGCGGGCGGGACAGACGGGGCCGAGCCGCTGCCGGATCCCCGATGTCATAAAACTGCGCTTCGACGACACCTTCTATCAGAGCGAGGGCGAGCGCCCTTGCCGGAGGAAGAGGAACCAAGCGTCGTGGACAGCGCAGTTGTGAGTGCGGCAGTGACCGTGGCCGCGTGCGCGGCCGGGTGTGCCACCCGGGTGCTGATGGCCCGGATCACCACCGGGGCCCTGGTGAGGACGGCCCGGATCGAGGAGGAGGCTCGCACCGCTCGCATCAACGCCCTCGCAGAGGGCGGTACGTTGCAGGAACGGGACCGCAGGGGACGGCAACTGGCCGTGCGCCAGGGGGCAGTGACGAGGGGGAAACACCGTGGACCGCATGGCGGATGACACCGCGGCCGCGGCACGGCAGCTGTCCATGGCGGCGGCCGATGTCGGCTGCTCCTATCAGGAAGACCAGCCCTACCTCATCCGGTTCCTGCTGCGGCACGGGGCCACCTTCCCGGAGGCCGAGGACGCGGTGCACAGCGCGTTCGTGGAGCTGATGCGCACACGGCAGCCGGTCCGCACCCCGCGGGCCTGGCTGCGGACGGTCGCCCTGCGGTCCTTCCTGCGGCAGATCGTGCCCGAAGACCCTGAACAGGACCTCGCGGCCCGTTTGGCAGAAACAAGCGCGGACTGGCACACCCCCCTGCAGGCGGCCGAACTGGGGGAGCAGCACCGTCAGGTGCTGCAGGTGCTCATCCAACTGCCTTTCAAGCAGCGCACCGTGATGGCCTGGCACCTCGACGGGTTCTCCGCCGCGGAGATCGCGGAGGCGATGAGGCTGGAGAAGGCCGCAGTCCTGCAGAACCTGTCGAGGGCCCGCCGCACGCTCAAGGAGCAGCTCGGGATCACCAACCGAAGGAGTGCGCAGTGAGCGACGTCCGGCGCAGCCCCGACGACGAACTGGGCCTGCTCCTCGGCGACATGGATGCAGCCCTTCTGGCGGCCGTCCGCACACGGCTGGCTCCCGCACGCCCGGAGGCCGGCACCGATGCCGGACAGGACATGCCGCCGTACTCCCACCGTGCCGGTGAGGAGCCGGCCCGCAGCGAGGACGACGAGGCGCTTGATCACCTGCTGGGGACGGCCGACGACGCCCTGCTGGCGGCTATCGAGAACCGTCCCCGCCCTCTCGCCCCGACACCCGGGCAGCCCGCATCCCGTACCACTGGCGACAGCCCGGAATCCGGACGGGACGACCCTTCTGTACACAGCGCCAGGCGCGACGGTGTGAGCACGGGGACGGTCAAGTGGTTCAACGCGGAGAAGGGATACGGGTTCATCTCCGTCGACGGCGATCCGCCCGTCGACGTCTTCGTCCATTACAGCGCGATCCAAATGGACGGATACCCGGTCCTCGAGGAAGGACAGCGGGTCGAATTCTGCATCTCGCAGGGACAGAAGGGGCTCCAGGCCGACGAGGTGAGGTACATGAACGGATAGATCAGATGTATTCGGCACCCGCCCAGCCCGGACGAGGCGTGTGCTTGTCGCCGTTGGATGGCTCAAATGACTTGGCCGCCCGGAGCCCCGCGACGACTCGACCGCTCATTGGGATACGCGACTCGATCGCTGTGTAGGACAACGTCGGCGAGGTCGTCTGCGGGACTACTGTGACGACGAGCTGGCGGAGGTGACCGTGCCCGAGATCTGGGCCGGTGTGGACATAGGCAAGGAACACCACCACCGCGTGGTGATCGACGCGCAAGGCGAACGCGTGCTGTCGCGGCGGGTCCTGAACGACGAGAGCGCACTGCTGGAGCTGTTCGGCGACGTACTCGCTCTCTCCGAGGACGCGCTGTGGGCGGTGGACATCAACCACGGCGGAGCCGCCTTGCTCATCGGCCTGCTGCTCGGCCACGACCAGCCGATGGTCTACCTCACCGGCCTCGCCGTTCACCAGGCGTCAGCCGCCTATCGCGGCCAGGGCAGGACGGATGCCAAGGACGCCTTCGTCATCGCCGACCAGGCCCGCATGCGCAAGGACCTCGGCATGCTCCGCTCCGGCGACGAGACAGCCGTCGACCTCAAGATTTTGGTCAGGCGCCGCACAGACCTCGTCAACGACCGCACCGGCATCGATGCAACAGCCGAGGATTCGGTGACCTGGGGAGCGGATGGCAGTGCCGACCTGCACTGCTGACGCGCTGAGGTCCCGGACGCCGAGGTCGGGCAGGAGTCGAGTCAACGGTCAACCAGCCGTGGACGCGGGGCCTCACCAGGGGATTCCGCGTCGGTGTCGTCGGTGTCGTCGGTGTCGTCGGTGTCGTCGGTGCCGACCGGGCCGCGGGGAAGCATGCGGTCCAGCCACCTCGGCAGCCACCAGTTGGTCCGGCCGAGGAGTGTCATGGTCGCCGGTACGAGCACCATGCGTACGACCGTGGCGTCGATGAAGATCGCGGTGGCCAGGCCGAGCCCGAACATTTTGGTGGAGGGATCCTCGGCGACGGCGAAGGACAGGAAGACCGCCACCATGATGAGGGCGGCCGAGGTGATGATCCGGGCGGTGCCCGAGACGCCCTCGACGATCGCCGTGCCGTTGTCGCCGGTGCGCAGGTACTCCTCGCGTACGCGGGAGAGGAGGAACACCTCGTAGTCCATCGACAGGCCGAACAGGATGGCGAAGAGGAACATCGGGATGAACGACACGATCGGAACCGTCGCTTCCAGCCCGATAAGTGCGCCTCCCCAGCCCCACTGGAAGACCGCGACCATGATGCCGTAAGCCGCGCCGATGCTCAGCAGGTTCAGCAGTACCGCCTTGAGCGGTACGAGTACCGAGCGGAAGACCAGCATCAGTAGCAGGTACGACATCGCCAGCACGGCGGCGACGAACACCGGCAGGCGCTGGCTGGTGCGTTGGCCCACATCGGACAGGCTCGCGGCGGCGCCGCCGACGTGGGCCCTGGCCGGGCCGTGCCCGATCGCCGTGGGCAGCACGTCCGTGCGCAGCCGGGCGATGGTGTCGGCCGTGGCCTTGTCCTGAGGGCTGGTGGTCGGGAACACCACGAGGGTCGCGATGCCAGTGACCCGATCGATATGCGTCGGCGCGACGGACGCGATGCCCGGATCCGCCGCGACCGCTCCGACGAGTCGGTCCAGCACTCGCGGATCACCGGCGGGGTCCGCGGCGATGACGAAGGGACCGTTGGTGCCCGGACCGAACCCCTCGGCGACGAGTTCGTAGGCCCGGCGCTCGGTACGGCTGTGGGGCAGTGAGCCGTCGTCGGGCAGCCCGACGCGCAGGCCGAGCACGGGCAGCGTCGCGGTCAGCAGCAGCCCCGCCGCGCCGACCGCGTAGGGCACCGGGTGCCTGCTGACGTGCCCGATCCAGCGCCGCCACCCTGTGCTGGGGGCGGCGGCCGCCACCGGGTCCCGCCGCCGTGCGAGTCGGCCCACTTTCCTGGCCCGCAGAGCGCGGCTGACCCGGCCGGCCCGGGCCAGGCGTGGGCCGGCGGCGCCGAGGAAGGCCGGCAGCAGCGTCACCGACGCGACCACCATGATCAGGACGACGATCGAGACGGCGAACCCGCCCACCGTCATGAACGGCACGTTCGCGACCGCCAGGCCGAGGATCGATACGACGACGGTGCCGCCGGCGAAGACCACGGGCCTCCCCGCCGTGGCCACCGCTCGCCCCGCCGCCTCGTGCGGATCGAGCCCGCGCGCGAGGTACTCCCGGTGCCTGGCGAGTACGAACAGCGCGTAGTCGATGCCCACTCCGAGCCCGACCATGCTGCCCAGGACCGGTGCGAAGGTGGGGACGTCCGTCACCCCCGCCAGTACCGTCATCGTGGCGACCCCGATGGTCAGCCCGAAGACCGCCATGCCGATCGGCAGTGCGGCGGCGACGAGCGAACCGAACGCCAGGAACAGGATCGCGGCCGCGGCAAGGAGGCCGATCAGTTCGCTTACGCCGCCGTCGGCGTCGGAGAAGGCGTAGAAGAGGTTCCCGCCCATCTCGATGCGCAGGGGCAGTTCGGAGCGCAGCCGGTCGCCGAGATCGACGAGGGCGTCCAGGTCTTCGGTCGACAGTCGGCTCTGGTCGGGGTACTGCACCCGGACGACCGCGATCCGTCCGTCGGCCGAGACCAGGCCTTCGCGCACGGCGGTGTCCCCGCCTGCGTCGAGCGTCCCCGCCGGGTCGCTCGTGCCGAGCACGTGCGGCAGCCGCCGCACCTCGGTCTGCAGCCGCGCCAGAGCGGTGCGCGCGCTGGGGTGGTCGAAGAACGTCGCACCCTCGTCGAGGGGGGTGACGACCACTTGCGCGGTCATCCCCTCCTGGCCGGTGCCGGCCCGCTCGATCAGTTGCGCGGCCCGTTGGGAGTCCAGTCCCGGAGCGGTCATCGAGTCCGCGGTCCGCCCACCGATGGTGAGCGCGGCGAGGACGGCGAGCGTGGCGGCGATGAGCCATGCCGCGATCACCCGCCAGGGATGGCGGGCGGCGCTTGCGCCCAGGCGCAACAGGGCTTTCGAGAGCATCGGTTCCTCCAAACACCGCGACGGCCGTCCTTGTACGGCCGCCGATGCCGAGGCTCGTCGCCACGGCGCTCCGCGGCATCGGCCCGCGGGCCGTGGATGCGTCGGCCCCGGGACGGAGTGACGAACCGTCCTTTCGGCCGATGCGCGCCGCGCCGCGGTCCCTAGGCTGAGAACCGTGCTGCGAGACGACCTGCGAAACCTGTGGACCGAGCCCCGGCCGCCCGCCGCGCCTGCCCGGTTGTGGCGGGACTGGGCGCTGCTCACCGCGGGCCTGGGCGGGGTGCTGCTGGAGGCCACCCTGCGCGAGAACGTCGTGTGGCGGCCGGTGGCGGTGGTGTTCGCCGTATGGCTGTGCCTGCTGTCCCTGTGGCGCCGGACCCGCCCTCTGGCGATGGTGACGTTGGCTTTCGGCTCGGTGGTCCTGCTTCAGATGGCCTCGCTGGTCGGCGCTGCGCGCGAGCCCGTCGGCCTGTACACCGGCACGGTCGTGCTCGTGCTGGTGTACGCGCTGCCCCGGTGGGGATCGGGACGCGAGATCGTGCTGGGCGGCGCGGTGATCCTCACGGCCGGCGTGCTGTGTTCCGTCACGGACGAGACGCCGGTCGTCGAGAACGTCGTGGGCATCGTCTTCCTGCTGCTGCCAGGCGTGGTCGGGGCTGCCGTGCGGTTCTGGGTGACCGCTCGCGAGCGGCAGGTGGAGCAGGTGCGCTCCCGCGAGCGCGAGCAGCTCGCCCGGGAACTGCACGACACGGTGGCCCACCACGTGTCGGCCATGGTGATCATCGCCCAGGCGGGCGGGGTGCTCGCGGGCGCCGACCCGTCCGCCGCCGTCAAGGCGCTGGAGGAGGTCGAGGAGGAAGGAGCGCGCACGCTGGAGGAAATGCGCGCCATGGTCGCCACTCTGCGCGACCGCGGGGTCGGCGCCGAGCTGGCACCCCCTGCCGGAGTCGCGGATCTGGAGCGCCTGGTGCGCACCCCGGGGGGTCGCCTCAGGGTCGACCTGGGGCTCGAGGGCGAACTGGACGCGCTGCCCCCGGCCGTGGACGCGGCCGTCTACCGCATCGTGCAGGAGTCGGTGACCAACGCGCTGCGCCATGCGGTCGACGCGACCGAGCTCGTCGTCCGGGTCGCCGCGGAACGGCACACGGTACGGGTGAGCGTGCGCGACAACGGTCGGCGCACCGGCCGGGGTCGCGACGGATACGGACTTACCGGACTGCGCGAGCGCGCGACCCTGCTCGGCGGCACACTACGAGCCGGCCCTGGTGCCGACCGGGGCTGGCATGTCGAAGCCGAACTGCCGAGAGCGAGGAACGAGAGCGGTGCCCATTCGCGTCCTCGTCGCTGACGACCAGACGATCATCCGCACCGGGTTGCGGATCATGCTGAACGCCCAGCCCGGCATCGAGGTGGTCGGCGAGGCCGCCGATGGACGGACAGCGGTAGGTCTGGCCCGCGAACTACGCCCCGACGTCTGCCTGTTCGACATCCGCATGCCCGTGATCGACGGGCTCGAGGCCACCCGGCTGATCGCCGGCCCGGGCGTCGCCGACCCGCTGGCCGTGGTCGTCATCACCACGTTCGACCTTGACGAGTACGTCTACGGCGCGCGCTGCGTGCCGGCGCCCGCGGATTCCTCCTCAAGGACACGGGACCGGACCTCCTGGCCCAGGCCGTACGCTCGGCGTCCGACGGTGAGGCGCTCATCGCGCCCAGCGTCACCGTCCGTCTGCTCCAGGCATTCGCAGACCTGCCCGCCGGCCGGCCCGTGGCCCAGCCGGTCTCCCCGGTCACCGCTCGCGAGGAGCAGGTGCTCCTCGCCGTCGCCCGCGGGCTGACCAACACCGAGATCGCCGACGCGCTGCACATCAGCCTCAGCACGGTGAAGACGCATCTGGCCAGCCTGATGGCCAAACTCGGCGCCCGCAACCGGGTCGAGATCGCGATGTGGGCCTACGAGACGCGCCGTATCCTCCCCGGAATCTGAACCGGGTGCCGGCCCATGCCCCGTGAGTTCCGACCCGGACATCAGTGCACCAGTCGGCTCATGTCGGCTCCACGTGCCTCACCCGCCCCGGAGGGTGACGTACCAGGAGGCCGGACTGGGGACAGTGAGACTCCCGACACGACAAGACGCCCAACAGCTACCTCGCCAGTCTCCACCTGCACGCCTTGATGATCTGGCGTCAGGCAGATCTTCGCCCTCACGGTGGTGGTGCTGAAGGAAGCCCGCACCAAGTCCTGGAAGAGCCCCTTGCAGCCCTGCCAGCCGGTGGCGATTCTCGTACGAGCCCTGAACGACGCATTGCCGTCACCGTCGTTGCGCCACGAGCCTCGGGCAGCCTGTGAAGTGTGCATGCCCCAGTGGGCGACGGGAGCCTATGAGTGCACACCATTGGGATTGCCGAAATTACCGCGGCGGAGGAAAGGGCCCGCGCGCCTCAGCCTCACGGGTCCCTCGTCTCAGCTCATCGGGCGTCCGCCACGGCCCACAGCAGTCCAGGGGCGTCCTTCCTCGCGGCGGACGATTAACAACCCCTTCAGCACGTTCTACGTCACGTCGCCGTAGTCGCCGTAGTCGCCGGCGGCGCTGACGGCCCGGGTGGTCGTGGTGCCGGGGAACGAGTAGCGGTAGAAGCCGTCGGCGGTGGCCTTGACGAGGTCTTCAACTCGCCGGTGCTGCTCGAGCTGCACCACCTGCCCATTTCGGCTCGGGCCGAAAGGTATTGGTCTACCTCCCTGACAGCAGACACCCTTGTGACGTACGGCAACGACAGCGGCACACCGTCTCCATCACCTCGTGCCCTAGAGGAGGTCTGCTGTCCAAGCCCGTGTGCGCAGCCCTGCAAACGCCGCCGGATGCGTACTACGGCCACTGCAACAGCCCGACACCCGCAACTTGGTCGGTGTCCGGATCGGCGCGCATCCGGACCACCGACACCCACCCTCGGGCAACCGCCCTTGCCTGAATCGTTCGGATGGTCGAGGTCGCCCAACTGTCCCCGAAACCCTGCCCGTTGTATGCGTGGGCGCACGCCGTTGAGACATGACCCGTTTGTCGATTTCGACACTCTGTCCGGTTCCTGCTGAGACCCCCGTCCCCCGTCTCACCCGAGAGGACTCCATGCGCAAGGCTGTGATCGGCCTGTTCCTCGTGTCGGCCGTCCTGACCGGCTGCGCCGCCACCGACGACACCCCGCGCCACACGGTGGGCCTGTCGGCTGCCGAGGCCGCCCCCCTGACCGATGCCGAACAGCTGCGGATTTCAGACGCCCAACAACGGCTGATCGGTACGTGCATGAGACGCCAGGGTTTCGAATTCTGGGAAGCCCAGCGGCTCAGTCTGGCGGAAAGCCGAACGCTCGGCTACGTACTGGACGACGTCGACTGGGCCCGCGAGTACGGCTATGGCAGCCGCCTGGTGGCCAAGGATGCCGCCGCCCGGGCCGCCAACCCCAACCTCGCCTACCGCAAGACGCTCTCCACGCAGCGGCGACAGGCCTACGACAAGGCTCTGGACGGGGGACTCGACGTACCGGTGATCTCCGTCAAGATCCCCGGCGGCGGGACCGTGAGCAAGCAGATGGGCGGTTGCGTGGCCGAGTCCGAGAAGAAGCTCTACGGGGACCCGAGGGAATGGTTCCGCGCGGAGAAGACCTCCGGACACCTCCGCTCGCTGTACGTGCCCAAGGTACTGGCCGACCAGCGGTTCTCCGCAGCACAGAGCGCCTGGTCGCGCTGCATGAAGAAGGCCGGCTACGACTACAAGGACCCTGGCGCCTCCCGGCAGGCGGCGATCGCGCGTTCGGATCGCGTGGCCGAGCCCAAGGTCTTCGAGGCCGAGCGGAAACTCGCCGTCACCGACGCGACCTGCGCGCGGGCCTGCGACCTTCGCCCCATCGGCGAGGAGCGCGAGCGCCACTACGTCGCCCAACTGCGCGACCGCTACGGCGACGCCCTCGACACCTACGTCCGGTTGCAGCACCTGGCACTCGACCGCGCCAGGAAGATCGTCGGCCCTCGGGTCTGACCACCTCTCACCTCCACGGTCCGTCCGTGGGAACCGCATGCCTCGTTCAGAGGCGGACATCAAGGAGTACGTCATGCGCAGATCAGCTACAGCCGCCCTCGTCGTCGCCCTGGCATCCTTCGGCCTCATCGCACCGGCCACCTCCGCCTCAGCGGGGACGCAGGAGTGGGTCTGCGCGAGCAAGTGGCCGGGCCGCGACGGCTATGTTCGGGCCTGGGACGACTACGGCTGTGACGGCTTTTTCCTCGGCGAGGACCAGGGAGACGACCGCTTCTGGGGCGACAGCGCCGGTGGGTTCCAGGGACTGGCCCAGATGAGGGCGACCTCAGTGATGAACAGCGGATACATCGGAGGCAGGGACGTCGTCGCTTTCTACGCCGAGAAGGACTACCAGTACCTGAAGGGCTACGTCTGCCTCGCTCCGGGAGAGAGGTGGGCCGACCTCCTCACGGACAACTACTTCGCCAACACGGGGGAGGTCGTCAACGACCGCATCAGGTCCCATCGGTGGGTCACCGCCTCCGAATGCGCTCTGGGCAGCTGGCTCAGCTGACCGCGGCACGGCATCCGTCCGCTGGACCCACCGCTCGTCGGCTGCGGCGGGCCCAGCGGACCGGTACGGCTACGGAGGGTGCCGGAATTGGGCCACCCGGATGCCCCCTTCCACTTGGCTGAGATGCTGGAGCACGCCGGCGACCGGAAAGGCGCCGAAACCTTGAGCAGTTTCCAAGGCGAAAGCCTTCGTGATCCTGGACGGCATCCTGCAGACGATCGACCGGGTAGCCGCCGACACCCCGTATTACTCCGGGAAACACAAACGCCACGGCATGAACGTCCAGGTCCTCGCCGACCCGTTGGCCGACTACTGTGGGCCGCACCGGCATTGCCCGGATGGACCGCCGCGGTGGTCCGCGGGGGAGGTCCCATGACCTGACCGCCGCCCGGCGCCACGGCGTCATCGAAGCGCTCGCCGAGGCCGACTTGAAGTGCTGGGCGGACAAGGCTTACCAGGGCGCCGGGCGCCCCGTCCGGGTGCCGTTCAGGGGCCGTCGGCTCACATGCTGGCAGCGGCGACACAACAGCACCCGCGCCAAGATCTGCTGTCTCGGCGAACAGTCCACAGCCCCCTCATGGGCTGGCGCCTGCGCAAGCTCTGCTACAACACCAACCGAATCACCGACGTGGTGAAGACCGTCCTCGTCCCTCGCCTCGCCGCTGCCTGCACGCCCTGACACCCGAGGTACCTGAGCCTCAGCCTGCGACCGTTCCGGCAGCGGACCCGTCCACCGGCCTGTGTGGTCAGCCTCCCGAGCTCACACGTGGCGACATGATCGAGTTCCGCCAGACAGGAGCGGCGACGTGAGCAGGAGGTCGGCCGCCGCGATCACATGTTCGCCACCCCGCGCTCCGGGGGTGTCGAATCGAGGGCGGCCAGGAGAGCCGCGGTGTCCGCTGACGGTGATCACGCGGCCGTTCCGGAGTGGGCCTCGCTGCAGACCGCATCGGCGACCAGGTCGCGGACCTCGGCCTGGGACGGCCGCTCCTGCCCAGAGAAGGTGCGGCGCTGCCACGTGTCCGGGCCGAGCAAGCAGGGGGGCGGGCCTTCGGCCGGGATGCGGCCCCGTGACCGACGCCGATGAGCCGGCCGGCGGGCGGTACTTCGCTCGCACTCCGCCGGCCTCGGCATCGGGCCGTCGTGTCAGCCGACGGGTGCCGGCATGGGCTGGACTTCGTAGTGAAGGCGGATCGTGTCTCCGGTGGCGGGGTCGGCCAGTTCCACGCTCCAGCCGTCGGCGAACTGATCGACACCGGGGGCCATGGGGATGGTGCCGGAGATCAGGACGGTGCCGGGCGTGAGCGCGCCGCGCGAGCGCAGGACGTCGACCCAGTAGGCGGGCGTGAGGAGTTCGGCGAGGGTGCCGCGCTGGATCTCGGTTCGCGTGTCGCCGTGAGTGACCCAGGCGCGCAGGGTGAGGTCGTCGAGGCGGGACTCCACGTCGGTCAGGCGCCAGGCGCGGCGAGCGAGGACGTCGGGGCCGGCGTTCTTGCTCCAGGCCACACCGTGCACCTCCAGGTCGCGGTCGGTGTGGTCGCAGGCGGCGGTCAGCAGCAGCTCCCCGTCGTCCGCCACGACGAGGGCCCACTCCGCCTCGCCGGAGGTGCGCCCGTGCTGGGCGTGAACGCGGTCCGTTTGCTGGGCGAGGTAGGGGGAGACGGGGTAGAGGGCCGGCGTCACGGACGGGCCGGGCACGCCCAGTTCGGCGAGCTCCGCGACATGCGCGGCGACGTCCTCCTGGCTGCGCCCGGCGTATCCGGCGTTGAGGACCTGGACGACGTCGACCTCGCGCGTCGATCCGTCGGGCAGTTCGAAGGTCAGCACGGCCATGAGGGCACTCCCAGGGATCGGGTGACGGGACCGCGGCGGCGGTGGGTCTCCACGTTTCGCCGCGGTGAAGTTCTCGCGCAGGGGTTGCGCATACGACCTGTATACAAGAAGTATGCCGGAAGGTCGATGTCCCCCAAGCGCCTCACCCAGCAAAGGATGGGAACCATGTCCAACGCCCCGAAGGACGACGCCCAGGCGTCCGATCGGCGCGCCGGCGTCCGCCGGGCCTTCGTCGCGAGCCTGACCGGCACCGCCCTCGAGTGGTACGACTTCGCCGTCTACTCCGCCGCGGCCGCTCTGGTCTTCGGTGACCTGTTCTTCCCCTCCCAGGACCCGCTCACCGGCACGCTCCTGGCGTTCTCCACCTATGCGGTCGGCTATGTCTCGCGCCCGCTGGGCGGCTTCGTGTTCGGCCGCCTCGGTGATGTGATCGGCCGAAAGAAGGTGCTGATCGCCACGCTGGTCCTGATCGGTGTGGCCACGT
The DNA here is from genome assembly GCF_029893805.1 of Streptomyces sp. SAI-135. Lineage (NCBI taxonomy): Bacteria > Bacillati > Actinomycetota > Actinomycetes > Kitasatosporales > Streptomycetaceae > Streptomyces > Streptomyces sp. SAI-135. Next base: position 283,213 of record NZ_JARXYP010000002.1, on the reverse strand, counting down.
TCCTGATCGGCGTCCTGCCCGCGTACTCCACGGCCGGCGTGGCCACCCCGATCGCCCTGGTCGTGCTGCGCTTCGCTCAGGGCGTCGGCGTCGGCGGCGAGTGGGGCGGGGCCGTCCTGCTGTCCAGCGAGTTCGGGGACCCGCGTCGGCGCGGCTTCTACGCCTCCGCCGCGCAGGTCGGTCCGCCCGCCGGAAACCTGCTGGCCAATGGCGTACTTGCCGCCCTCGGGGCGCTGCTGACCGAGGCGCAGTTCGAGACGTGGGGCTGGCGGGTGGCGTTCCTGTTCTCCGGCGTTCTCGTCGCGTTCGGGCTGTGGATCCGGGCGAAGCTGGAGGAGACCCCGGTGTTCAAGGCGTTGGAGGCCGAGCACTCCCGGCCGCAGGCACCCATCCGCGAGGTGTTCACCACTCAGCCCCGCGCCCTGCTCGCCGCCATCCTCTGCCGCGTCGGCCCCGATGTGCTGTACGCCATGTTCACCGTCTTCGTCCTGACGTATGCCACCCAGGAGCTCGGCATGTCACGCGGCTCCGCCCTCGCGGCCGTGCTCATCGGCTCCTCGATCCAGGTCTTCCTGATGCCGCTGGCCGGCGCTCTCTCCGACCGGGTCGACCGCCGTCTGCTGTACGGCGGTGCCGCACTGGCCGCCGGTGTGTGGCCCTTCGTGTTCTTCCCGATGATCGGTGGCGGCACCTGGCTGCCGCTCGCCACGGGGGTCGTCGTGGGCCTGGTGATCCACTGTTGTCTGTACGGTCCGCAGGCCGCCTTCATCGCCGAACAGTTCGCGCCCCGGCTGCGCTACACCGGCTCGTCGCTGGCCTACACCCTGGCCGGGATCATCGGCGGCGCCGTCGCCCCGCTGCTGTTCACCACCCTGCTGAGCGCCTACGGCACCTGGGCTCCGCTGGCCGTGTACATCGCCCTCGCCTGCGCCGTCTCACTCGTCGGCGTCTGTCTGGGGCGCGGCCCCGAGGCCGCCGTCGACGAGGACGCCGCCCTCGCCGCGCCCACGGTGCCCCAGGCGGCGGACGCCACCCCCACCCGCTTCTGAAGGAGGACCGCACCGTGCGGATCGCCCTGAGCCAGCTCACCACCGGCCCCGACCCCGGCAAGAACCTCCGGCTCGTCGAGGAGTGGACCCAGCGTGCCGCGGACGCCGGAGCCCGCGTCGTCGTCTTCCCGGAGGCGTCGATGGCCTGCTTCGGCACCCCACTGGCACCGCTCGCCGAACCCCTGGACGGACCGTGGGCCGACGGCGTACGGCGCATCGCCCGCGCCACCGGCACGGTCGTCGTGGCCGGCATGTTCACCCCGGCCACCGGCGGCCGGGTGACCAACACCCTGCTCGCCACCGGGCTCGGGACCGAGGCGTCGTACGACAAGATCCACCTCTACGACGCCTTCGGCTTCCGCGAGTCCGACACCGTCGCCGCGGGCTCCGCCACGGCGGTCATCGAGGTGGACGGCATACGCCTGGGCCTGGCCACCTGCTACGACATCCGCTTCCCGGAACTGTTCCGGGCGCACGCCGACGCCGGAGCCGTCGCCACGCTGCTGGCCGCCTCCTGGGGTGCCGGACCCGGCAAACGCGAGCAGTGGGAGCTGCTTGCCCGGGCCCGCGCGCTGGACGCCACCGTGTGGCTCGCCGCCGTCGACCAGGCCGACCCCGGCACCGGACCGGGTTCTGTCCCGACGGGGATCGGGCACAGTCTCGTCGTCGGACCCGACGGGACCGTGCGGCACGCTCTGGGCGCCGAGCCCGAGCTGCTGGTGGCCGACCTGGACATCGACGAGGTCGCCGCGGTCCGGCAGCGGACCTCCGTGCTGGCCAACCGGCGCCCGGAGGTGTGGCGATGAGCAAGCCCGAGCTGGAGTTCCACCTCCCCGACGGACCGTGGCGAGCCCCGGCGGGCGCCGGCCCCGGCGTCGAGGAGCAAGTACTGGCTGACGACCCCGAGCGCGGATCCCGTACGGCGCTGGTCCGCTGGGCGCCGGGCACCGACACCTCGGCGGCCGGTGTGACCCGCCACGACTTCTGGGAGGAGGTCTACCTCGTCGAGGGAGAGCTGCACGACCTGACGCTCGGCCGGACCTTCACCGCCGGCATGTACGCCTGCCGCCCGCCCGGCATGCCGCACGGCCCCTGGACCTCCCCGGACGGCGTCACCATGCTGGTGATCACCTACCCCGCGTCCTAACCCGCGAGCAGCACCTTGAGCGTCGACTCCAGATGATGGTCGATGGCGGCCCACGCGGCCTGCGTGTCACCGGCTTCCAGGGCGTCCAGGATGGCCTCGTGTTCCTCCAGCACCGCTTCCTGGCGTCCCTGCTGGTTGAAGAGGGCGACCACTCCGGCCCGGACCTGCCGGCTGCGCAGGCCCTCGTAGTGCCGGTCGAGGAGGGCGTTGCCGACGGCGGACACCAGGGCCGCGTGGAAACGGTGGTCCACGGCGATGAACTCGCGGGCCTGGTCGGCGCCGGTGAGCTCGCGCTGCCGTTCCAGCAGGGACCGCAGCTCCGCCACCGGCGCTCCGCCTCCGGAGACGAGCTGCTGGGCGGCGTACCGCTCGACGATGCCCCGCAGCTCCATGAGCTCGCGTATCTCCCGACCCGTCAGGGGAGACACCCGGGCGCCTCGCTTGGGCACCAGCTCGACCAGGTCCTCGGCCGCGAGTTGCAGCAGCGCCTCCCGGATGGGCGTGCGGGAGACGCCGATACGGTCGGCGAGCTCCTGCTCCGACAGGAAGGCGCTCTGCATCCCGGGATCCGTCAGGACCGTGTCCTTGAGATACGTGTACGCCTTCTCCCGACCGGACGTCACGGCAGCCCCCAGCTCTCGCATACACCTTGTATACGGAAGCTACCACGCGCCTTGGTGCCCCGACACGGTGCCGGCGGGATTCCGGGGGCGTTCAGTCTCGCCTCATCATGTCGTCCGTCGGCCCCAGGCTGGCTCCGAGTCACTTTCATCCGCGAGCAGGGCCGCGATGACCGTGGGCAGTCGACTTCGTCTGGGAGTCGTTGTCGTTCGTGTTGCTTGTCTCGCAGTTGGCGGCGGAGGCGGGCGGTCCCTCCGCGGCCTGGGCCTGGTCGTGTTTGCTTGCCGCGCTCTGGCTGACGTGGTTGTCCCAGTCGACGAGCAACTCGCGTGTGGGGTGTGGCGTGTGCTCGGTCGAGCGGGATGACGACGGCTGAGCGTTGGGTGATCTTCTCGCGCAGGGCGGTGTTCACGGACGGGCCGACCAGTGGAGAGACGTTCCATGGCCTCTGAAGGGCCTTCTCGGCCGTGGCGGAGGGCCGCCCAGGACAGCCGTGGCGGAGGGCCGCCCAGGACAGCAAGGGCCACTCACCGACCGCTGCCAGCCCGACGCTGCGGCAACAGCATCATCGCCAGCACGATGGCGGCTTTGAGGCACTTCGCACCGACGGGGTTGTTCTCGTCCAGGATGCAGTGGTTGCCGCGACTGTCGGCGTCGAAAAGGTCTCTCAGCCGTTGGAATCGGCGTTCGGCGATGGCGGTGGTGAGGAGGCGGGCCCAGGAGGGGGCGTGATCCATGGAGCCCTGGGTCCAGCGATTGGCCGACGCTCGGGTGGCTGCGTGCTTGAGCTGCATGCCGACGGGGATTTTCCGAGTCGGCGTAGTCGCGGGTGAGCATGGCCGTAGTCCGGCGGAACATGTGCGGGGTGACCTTGCGGGGAGGGACCTCGGCAAGCCCGGTGACGCTGCAATGATCCTGGGCTTTCCGCGGCGCCTGGCCATGCCGGCCGGCGCTGCGGCCCCTGCGCCATCCGGTGGAGGCCGAGGGCGAGGAGGCCAGCGACGAGTAGCCGCGGGCCGGTACAGCCGAAAGCGGTGCCCTAGGACTCCGGGCTGGACCGCTGCTTCGGTCGCTTGCGCGGTTGCATGGCGGCCTCTGGGCCCCCGCGGCGCGCTCGAGAGGCCGTCATGGCTGGTTGTTCAGTAGCCGACGGTGAAGCGCCGGTTGAGGTGGCGGGGGTTTTCGATTTCGTCGACGAGGGCGGCGGCGTAGTCCTCGTAGGAGATGCGGGCCTGGCCGTCGTCGCCGAGGACGGGGTGGTCGAGGCCGGTGCGGTAGTGGCCGGTGCGCGTGCCGGGGGTGAAGTGGACCGGGGGCGGGGACAGGTAGGTCCAGGTCACGTCGTCGCCGAGGGTGAGGTAGGCGTCGAGTGCGCGGATCTGGCCGATGGCGTAGGGCTTGAACTCCTCGGGGAAGCCGGGGGTGTCGAAGAAGCGCACGCCCTCGCTGTTGAGGAGGCTCGCGCCGCCGCCCATGTGGAGGATGCGCGGGCCGGCCGGGCCCAGGGCGCGGGCGGCCGATGCGGCGGCGGAGACGGCGTTGGTGTAGAGGGCGGCGTCCGGGCCGCCGACGGTCAGCACGATCGCATCGGCGTCCTTGGCGTGGGCGGCGACAGCCTTGAGGTCGGTGACGTCGCCCGCGGCGGCCTGCACGCCGTCGGGGAGGACCGACAGTGCGTCGAGATCGCGGACGACGGCGGTGACCTGGTGGCCGCGGGCGGCGGCCTCGGCGACGACACGGGAGCCGGCCTTCCCGGCGGCGCCGAACACGGTGATCCTGCTCATGAGGTGATCCCTTTCGCTGTGCAGAAAAGTCAGGTGTTGTCGGTACCGAAGAGGTACTGGTTGCCGATGTCGATCAGGAACGTGCCGCCGAAGCCGGTATGGCGCGCCGTGATGGCCCGCTTGTACGCCTCGCCGTCGTCGCCGAGCAGCTCGGCCGCGTCGGTGAGGTAGCGGCGCAGCTGGTCGAAGACCTCGGGGCCGGCGGGCAGGCCGTGGCCGGGCAGGACGGTGTCGTAGGCGGGGTCGGCGGCGAGCTGTTCGACGGCCTTGGTCCACCCGGGAATGTCGTTGTTGCCGAGGAAGAGGTGGGTGGCGTGGTAGACGAGGTCTTGGGCCACCAGGACGCCCTGCTCGGGAAGCTTGATCGCCAGCTGGTCCGGGGCCTCGCCGCCGTGATGGGCCTCGAAGACGAATGGGATGCCGTCGATGACCTCGGTGCCCGGTGCCACGTCTATGGTCGGCGTGATGTCGGCGACCGGGATCACGGCACCGGTGGGGTCCTGGCCGTCGCCCTGGGCGGCGATCTGCTCGCGTACCGCGGCCAGCGCGTGCACGGGGGCGCCGAAGCGGGCGGCGCCGTGGAAGTGGTCCGGGTGGGCGTGGGTGATGATCACCCGGTCCAGTGGCTTGCCGAGGCCGCGCGCGTAGGCGACGACCTCGTCGGCGTACGACAGGGTGTACTGGGCGTCCACGGCGATCAGTCGCGCCGGGGTCTCGATCAGCTGCGTGGTGACGTTCAGGCTGTCATCGGGGGCCATGTAGCTGTGGATGCGCACCGCGTCCCTGTCGATGACCGTCATGGTGCCGTTCATGGTCTGCATCCTTGTGGTGGGTCGAGGTCCTTGCCCGTGCTCGCCATCCACTGTCCGGGAAAAACCACAGGCCAGCGAGGTAACGTAGAGACGTGTCATGGTCAGATTCGGACTTGCCCGGCAGTGATCGAAGCCCCGCCCGCGAGCCTGCAGGCGGGGAGGAGATCCCCGGGTTCAGCTTCAACCCGCCCAGCGCCCCGGTTCCCGGTATCGAGATCACCGACCTGTCCGCGCTGCACCGCAGGGTCGCCGACGGCAGCCTGCAACGGGTCCACCGCGCCGACTTCCACTCCCTCACCCTGATCACCCAGGGCCGTGCCGAGCACACCGTCGACTTCGTCGCCTACCCGTGCCGGCCCGGCACCCTGCTGTGGGTCCGCCCCGGCCAGGTGCAGCGCTTTGCCCAGACCGGCCGGATGAACGGCACGCACCTGCTGTTCACCCCCACCTTCCCCGAGGCGATGGCGGCTGCCAGCCGCCTCGCCGACGACTGGTCCGCCCCCAGCTGCTGGCAACTGGGCACCAGCAGCGACTACGCCACCACTTCCGCCCTGCTCGCCCGACTCCACGCCGAATACCGTCGCCCCGACGGCGCGTCCCACGAGATCTTGCGCCTGCTGCTGGCCGCGCTGCTGCTGCACATCGACCGCCTGCCCCGCCACGGCGCGCCCGCCGCCTCCCGCGCCGGCGGCGAGGTCTACGCCCGCTTCCACGCCGAACTGGAACGCTCCTACGCCACCACCCGGCGTGCCGAGGACTACGCCGACCGCCTCGGCTACACCGTCAAGACCCTCACCCGTGCCTGCCAGGCAGCCACCGGACGATCCGTCAAACACGTCATCGACACCCGCGTCACGCTCCAGGCGCAGCGGCTCCTCGCGCACACCGACGAACCCGTCGCCACCATCGCCCGCCGCCTCGGTTTCTCCGAACCCACCAACTTCGGCAAGTTTTTCACCCGCCACACCGGAGCCAGCCCTGGCGACTTCCGCCGCGCCCAGCAGGGCATCGCCGCACCTCCGGGCGAAGACAGCTGACCCGCTGCGCACGATCTATTCGAACCGTGACCACCTCCGTCCCCGCCGCAGCAGTGAGTGGCTCTCCGGCCATCGACTCCCTGTTGTCAAACAATCCTTTGACAACGGGAGGGCGACGCGTCCAATGAGCCCGTGCAATCCGGGGGTTCGCGGCGACTCGGATCCGATGGTGATCGCCGGCAGGGCTTGTCGACAGCCAGGGCCCGATCCTCTGGGCCGTGGACGACTCCCGCCGCAGACACCTGGGACTCGGTCCCAGGTTGCCGCAGGACGGTGCGGGTTGCGAGAAGAGGAACGACAGCAGTGAGCGCAGCCGGTGCCGACAGACGAGAGCCCTTCCACTCATCGGGTGGCGGCTTTCGGCCGGATGGCGTCGGGGACCGGTCCGGACGGCGAGGACTGGGTGGTTTCCGAGGCGGAAACGAGTGGCCCGGGGCCCTGTCGGCCCCTGGCTTCGGGCCCAGCACCGCAGCGTCCACCGAGCCGTCGCGGTTTGCCAGGATCCGGTGGCGGCCGGCGGCGGTCTCGGCACTGTGGACCGTCCTGGTGTCGGCGGTAGCAGCAGGAGCATGGGCGTTGACCACCCTGCTGCCGTCCCCGCCCCCTGGACCACCCCGGTCGACACCACCCTGTCCGCCGGGCCCACCGCGACCCGCCGCACGATGTACGCCGGCGACACCAACGGCACCGTCTACGCCCTCAACCCCGCCACCGGCCAACCCCGCTGGAGCGCTCCCCTCGATCCCGCCACGGGACCGGTGACGGCCAACGGACCGGTCTTCGCAGCCGACCACAACGGCCGCATCCAGACCCTGAACGCCACCACCGGCCGCCGCCGCTGGAGCCCCTGAGTCGACAAAGAGGTGGGCGCAGGCTCCGTCGTCGCTCACGGAAAGGTCATCGCGGTCGGCCGCAACGGCCGCGTCTACGCCTTCAATGGCGCCACCGGCGACGCGGCCCGGGCGGCCACCGTCGCCCGCCCCGGTGCGCAACGAACTCATCGCAGCGGGAAGCAAAGTCTTCTCCAGCAGCAAGAACGGACGCGTTCACGCCCTGGACCTCGCCACCGGCCCCATTCGCTGGAACGCGCGCACCGCTCCGGCGCACCTTACGGCGGATGAGGCACTGGTCTACGCCTGCACGACGGGTGGAAAGGCCATCGTGTACGCCTTGGACGCGGACAACGGGCATCGGCGGTGGCGCCGCACCACCGCCCAGCACGCCACCGACACCGCCATGGCCAGCGACCCCCTGCACGCCGTCGCCGACGGCAAAGTCGATGTCCTGTACGCCCCCAACGGTGCATCCGGCTGGGGGCCCGACCTGCCCGCGCCCCCCAAGAACAACCGACACGTCAGCATGGTTCCCGTCGGCATGCACCAAGCCGCCGACACAGCCGCCCTCCACGCCACGGCCTCCCTGTCACAATTGTGCGACGCCTTCCTCGCCCATTGTGAGGAAGTCTTTCCACGACGACGTGGCCCTGCTCGCCGCCCGCCTGACGGCATGAACGCCTTGGTGCTCTGGCAGCGGTTCGCCATCTGGCCTGGTCAGAGGCGTCGTCCGGAGTGTGGTTGGCCGTTGGCATGTCAGGGGCGACCTTTGTCGACAGCCCCTCCGGCGAGTGGCATCGAGAGCTGTCTCGGGCGGTGACGTCCAAAGGTGGGTATCCGGATCTGGCGCGATGTCATCACGATGTCATGGGGCCGCTGTCCACGGTCTGGCCGGCCTGAGCGGCCATGCGGCGCAGCCATATGTGTGCCGGTTCCCGCTCATGGAGGGGATGCCACCACAGGGACTCCACCAAGTGGCCGATCTCGAAGGCTGGTTGGACGACGGTGATCGGTTGTCCGGAGAGGGCGGGGAGCGCGACCCGTTCGGGCATCAGGCCGATCCGGTCGGTCCCGGCGACCAGGTGGGGAATGGCCAGGAAGTTCTCCGTGACGATCTCCGCGTGCGGTTCGATGCCCTCGGCGTGCAGGCGGTTGAGTGGGGAGAAGACCGGCGACGGGTGGCGGTAGGGCAACACCCAAGGGCGTGCCGCCAGTTCCTCCCGCCCGAGGACAGCGGGGGCACGGTCGGCGGACACCACGCACACCCAGCGGTCCTTGTACAGGTCGAAGGTGGGGATGTTCGACAGGATGCCCTGGGGCAGGACGAGGGCGTCCACTGTGCGCAGGTTGTCCAGTGCCTGCTGTACGACCCGTTCGGTGCTGTGCTGGAACCGCAGCCGCACGTTCGGCGCTGCGGTGCGAACCAGGTCGGCCAAAGCCCGCCCGAACGTGGGCAGTTGGCAGTCGGCCATGATGACGGTGAACTCGTGCCGGGCCTGCGTGGGATCGAAGTCGGGGCGCGTCTGGAGGACCCGGTCCGCCCAGCTCAGGGCCTGCTCGGTGTGTTCTACCAGTCGTTCCGCCAGGGGGGTCAACTCGTAGCTGTTGCCCACCCTGACGAGGAGTTCGTCGCCGTAGTGCCGGCGCAGCCGGGCCAGGGCTGCGCTCAGCGAGGGCTGGCTCAGACCGAGCCGTTGCGCGGCCCGCGTCACACTGCGCTCCTGGAGGAGCGCGTCCAGCGACGGCAGCAGGTTGAGGTCCAGAGTCACGGCACCCACCTCAAATGATCATCAGCTCTGTCTATGTCGAGCATAGGTGATTTCGGCTTCCCTGATCCCAGTACGGACGCAAGAGTGGTGACACGGTTCGGCGGGGCCTCGTGTCAGAGGACCGCCACCGCCCCAGACGTTCGCATGCTCGGGCCTGCACCGATCGATGCAGGTGTTTCCGAGCCCATCAAGGAGGCGACAATGCCGTCGTTCCATGTCCTGATCGCCGGCGGAGGCCTCGGAGGGCTCTGTCTGGCGCAGGGTCTTCGCCGCGCGGGCATCAGCTGCACCGTTTACGAGAGCGCGCCGGGCATCGGGCGGGCCGGCTACCGCCTGCACATGAACGGCGCGGGTGGCCGCGCTCTTCAGCAGTGCCTGCCGGACAACCTCTTCGAGCTGTACATGCAGACCTCGCGGGAGACGCCGCGCCGTGAGGTCATGGTCATGCTCGACCACCAGGCCCGCGAACTGGGTGCCCGTCCCCACATCGGCCCGCCCAACGACCCGCGGCGGCCGCACACAGCGGTCAACAGGCGCACGCTGCGCCAGATCATGGGCCTGGGCCTGGAGGACATCGTCCGCTACGACAGCACCGTCACCGGCTTCGAGACGGACGGCGAGAAGGTACGGGTGCTGCTCGACGACGGCACGAGCGAGACCGGGGACGTACTGGTGGGCGCCGACGGCATCAACTCCGTCGTGCGCAGGCAGTTGCTGCCCGGCGTTGCGGTCGTGGACACCGGCATGCGCGGCCTGTACTCCACCGCACCGCTGACCGACGATCTGGCGGCGAGCCTGCCCGAGGCACTGTTCGACGGTTTCGCCGTCGCCACGGGGCCGAACGGTGCGATGTTCGCCTACGGCGTGTACCGGCCGCGCAGGCCGGTCGCCGAGGCGGTGGCCGAACTGGCGCCCGGCGCCGCCGTCGATCCCGTCGATCCCTACATCATGGTCAACCTCGGCCTTCCGCCCGGCAGCCCTGTCGCCGCCGACGCTCCCGACCTGTGGCACAGCACCGCCGAAACCCTGCACGCGCTCATGCGCACCGCGGTGCGGGGCTGGGATCCCGCCCTGGCCGATCTCGTCGAGCACGTCGACGCGTCGACGATCTTCCCGGTGTCCACGCGCCACCTGCAGCCGGCAGACCCCTGGCCGGCCGGCCGTGTCACCTTGCTCGGTGACGCGATCCACGCCATGCCTCCCTCGTTCGGCTCCGGCGCCAACACGGCACTGCGTGACGCGGCGGCCCTCGCCCGGGCCCTGGAACGCGCCGCCCACGGTGACACACCTGTGGCGGAGGCCGTGGCCGAGTTCGAGAGCGAAATGCGCGCCGAGGTCTTCCCCATCCTGCGCGCCTCGGCCGACCCGCGGGCCGCCGAGATCGACTTCCTGCCCGACGACCTCCCCGTCAGTCACACCTGATCGCCGCCTGCCTGACACGAGCCGCACCACGAGGAGAACCATGCCTGTCACCGAAGACATCGAGTTCCGGGTGTCGGAACTGACCCTGCGGGGCAAACTGTTCCGCCCGGCCGACGGCCCCGAACGCCCGCCCGTCGCCATCCTCCAGGGCGGCCTGGGCGGTCCCGCGGAATCCATGTTCGCCATGGCCCGGGGCTTCACCGACGCCGGTCTGGCCTGCCTGATCTACGACCACCGCAACACCGGCTACAGCGACGGCGAGCCCCGTCAGCAGTTCGATCCCTGGCAGCAGTGCCGGGACCTGCGCGACGTCATCACCCATCTGACCCTGCGCGAGGACATCGACCCCGACCGCATCGCCCTGTGGGGCATCAGCATCGGCGGCGCCAACTCCCTCTTCACGGCCGCCACCGACCGCCGCGTCAAAGCCGTCGTCAGCATCATCCCCCCGGTCAGCGGCTGGAGCGCACGCACCCTCCAACCGGCCGACACGCTCGCGGAGCTGGAAGCCCTCATCCCCGCCGACCGGCAGGCCCAACTGCGCGGCGAGCCGGCCGCCAGCATCCGCCTGCACGGCGTCCCGGCACCCGGGGACCCGGTCATGTTCAGCGACCAGGAGGGTCTGGAATTCGTCGAGAACATGATCCACCAGCTGCCCAGCTTCCGGAACGCGATCACCATCTCGACCCTCGACCGCATCTTCGAGATGGAGGTGCGCGCCTACGCCGAACGCATCACCGCCCCGGTCCTGATGATCCTCGCCTCCAAGGACACCGTCGCCCCCGTCGAGGAGGCCCGCGAGATGTACGAGCGGATCCCCGACCCGAAGGAGGTCATCGAGTACCCGGGCCAGCACTACGAGATCCTCTCGAACCACTTCCCGGAGATCGTCACCCGCAGCGCCGACTGGCTGGCCGCCGCCCTGCACGGCTGACCTCCCCGGCATCCGCTCGCGTCCGGTCCGCCGAGGCCCGCGTGGCCCGGCGGACCGGCCCCGTCTCCCGAACACACAGAGAGATGTCGTCGATGCGTCTGCTCGGACATGCCTGCGGGCAGGAGAACGGCAGTGCCGAGGTACTGCTGAAGGCCGCGCTCACCGCGGCCGCGCGCGAGGGAACAGCCGTGGAGATGGTGAGGCTGACCGACCGGTCCCTGGTGACCGCCGCCACTTCGGACGCCGAGGACGACGCGGCCTGGTTCTGCGACCGGCTGCTCGACGCGGACGGGGTGGGCGTGGCAGGGGAACAGGGCGGGCAACCGTGGTTCGGCGTAGACGGCTTGAGACGTCAACCGAAGCAGTCCGGTTCGGCGGCCCCGGCCGGTTCATTTCTCAGCGGATCCTGGCACGCGAAGGTCCGGCTGCACGTTCACGGAGGGCGCTGCGCGCTGTTGTTGCGAGCCCGCGTCGTAGTGCCAGAACGGTCGCACCAGGGCCGCGGCGGCCACGACCAGCACCAGGCACACCAGGGCGCTGCCCGACCAGGCGATGCCCAGCCCCGTAGTGGTCGCCATAGCTCCCGCGCGCAGGTCACCCAGCCGGGGCCCGCCCGCGACGACGACGGTGAAGACTCCCTGCAGGCGTCCGCGCAGGGCATCAGGAGCACATGTCTGCAAAATGGTCTCCCGGTAGACCGCGCTGACGAGATCGGCGGCTCCGGCGCAGGCCAGCAAGACAGCAGCCGTCCACAGCCGGTACGTGGTTCCCGCGAGGCCGATCGCTATGGCCCAGCCCGCCACGGCCGCCGCCAGCGCAACGCCCTGACGGCGTACCTTCGCGATCCAGCCGCTGAACAGCCCCGCCGCGAGGGACCCGACGGCGATCGAGGTGTAGAGCAGTCCCACGCCGCCGTGGAAGCGGGTGTCGGCCACCTGCGGGAAGAGCGCTGTCGGCATGGCCAGCACCATGGCCGTGATGTCGAGTGCGAAGGACATCCACAGCACGGGGTTGCCGCTGATGAAGCGCAGTCCGTCCCACACGGAGCGGAGGCCACCCCGTGACGAGTTCGTGGGGACCGGTTGCACCGAGGGCAGGCGGTACGCCGAGTACAGCAGCAAGGTGAAAAGGACGGCATCGACGCCGTACGCCCAGGCGAAGCCGCCGGGCAGCGCGAGGAAGATTCCCGCACAGAGCGGACCGGCCACCTGGCCGAGGTTTCCGACGGTGAAGTACAGGGTGTTGGCCGCCGGGATCAGCTCGGGCGGAACGATGCGGGGAATGATCGCGCCGCGTGCGGCGGACGACATGGCGAACGCCGCCGCCTGGGCGGACACCAGCACGAGGATGAACGGCACCGAGCGCAGATCTGCCAGAGCCTGGGCCAGCAGGGCCAGGGTGATCAACCATGTGCCGACGGACGCGCACAGATAGAGCCGGCGGCGGTCGACGCGGTCGGCGACGGCGCCGCCGTACAGGCCGAACACGACGATCGGAAGCAGTCCGGCGAGTCCGGTGTAACCGACGTACAAGGACGAGTGCGACAGTGCGTAGACCTGGACCAGCACGGCGACAGCGGTGACCATCGTGCCCACGTAGGCCGCTGCCTGCGCGGCAGGAGGCGCCGGAAGGCCGCCACGGACAGGGGGCGCGGGTCCACGGCCGCCGCCCGCATCCTCCGCGCCAGGCGGCGGGACGACCCGCCCTCGTGCCGGCCGCGCCTGCCCGGCGAGGACGATCGTGCAGTGCTCATGGCTTCACGCTCGCAGGCAGCCATGAAGCCGCGCTTCCGATAATCTGCCGTTCAATGTCGCAGAACAGCCAGACGGGCCCACACCCGACGAGCACTCGGCACGAACACATCGCCGGTCAGATCATCGGTCGCCACCGCCATGCGTTCCACCAACTCATCTACGTCAGCACCGGCGTTCTCGCCGTACGGACGGGAGAGGCGTCCTGGGTCGCCTCCAGCACCCAGGCGATGTGGATCCCGGCGGACACCTGGCACCAGCACCGGGTCTACGGCCAAAGTTGTGTGCACACCGTGGGATTCGCCCCAGAGAACCCTCCGCTGCCGTCCGCCTCGCCCGCGGTCGTCTCCGTCGAGCCCTTGCTGCGCGAACTCCTCATAGCCCGCAGCGACCCAGGCCTGACGGCAGCGGAGTCGGAGCGCCTTGAGGCGGTCATGCGCGACAGACTGCGGCGCTCGCGATCACAGCCGCTCACCCTGCCCACACCCCAGGACCCCAGACTGGTGCGGGCTTGCGGCCTGGCCGCCGAGGACCTGACACAGATCCGCACCGTCTCCTGGCTGGCTCGGCAGTCCGGGGTGGGTGAACGCACCCTGGCACGGTTGTTCCGGACCGAATTCGGCATGACCTACCCGCAATGGAGAACCGCCAACCGGGTGTTCCACGCCATGATCCAGCTCGCTGAGGGCGCCACCGTCACTGAGACCGGACAACGCTGTGGATGGGCGACGACGAGCGCCTTCATCGACACCTTCACCCGCACCATCGGCCAGACGCCCGGCAGCTATCGGGCCGCGGCGGGCGGGGTTTCCCGCCGCTCGCCCTCGCTCCCCGACGCATAAGCACGCAGCCGGTCAGCCACCTCGAGGCGGGGACCGCCGGAGCGCGCCCTGTGACCCCGAGGCGAGACCGTGGCCACAGCGAGCGTGCCGGCGGCCTCGCGGCTTGCGTGAGTGGGCGGTGGGGGAGCAGCGGGGGGCGTCAGCGGGAGCGCACCGACACGGCATAGGACGGACACCCTGCCCTACGACAACCTGATGCCCCCGCACGAGCCGGACCACTGGAGTCACCACGTCACCTCCGACCACATTGTGAAGATCGACGGAGACCGGGCCACCCTCAGCGCCCACTTCATGGTGTTCCGGATCCAGGACATGCGGAAGCAAGCCGGGGGCTGGCCGACGGGGACGTGCGGCGCGCGGGGCACCGTCACCCCGGAGGAGAGCGGCTACTACGAGACGGACCTGGTCCGCGAGGACGGTGTCTGGCGCATCGCGCACCACCGCGCGGTCGTGTTCCGGCTGACGCGACCTGACTCGGCAGTCTCGCCGTCCGGTACGGAGTCCGAGGCCCTGGCCGCCTGCTGGCTGAAGCTCGTCAAACGACTTGCGAGCGCCTGACGGTCCGCCGCTCGAGTTGATACATCGGATCTAAATGCGGACAGGCTGCTGAGCCAGGTGATGCATATCGCCTGGAAATGGCGTTTTTGCGTGTGATGTGTATTCTTCCGCAAGCTAAAGGTCGGATGAAAGATGTTCTTTCCGTTGACATAGCCGAAACATGTCACCTACGTTTCGGGCCGCGCGCTCCTGCCTCCCCAGAAGGGAACTCCCGTGCCCGCTTCCTCTCGTCGCGACTTCCTCCGCATCAGCGGTGCCGCCGGTGGCGGCCTCGCCCTGGCCGGCGGACTGCCCGCCTTCGCGGCTCACGCCGCCCCCAACAGACCGACCGACGTGGACCTGGTCCCGGAGGACAGAGCCACCACGCTCTGGTACCGGACACCTGCCGACGAGGCGCGCATCATCCAGGAGGCCCTCCCGGTCGGCAACGGCCGGCTCGGCGCCCTGGTCGGATGTGATCCCGCCGACGACTTCGTGTACCTCACCGACGGCGCATTCTGGAGCGGCGGCCGCAACGACACCTCCACCGACGACGGCCAACTCCCCTATGGGCGGGACGACTTCGGTAGTTTCGGACTGCTGGCCAAGCTGCGCATCACGCTGCCGGGCCATTCGGGACCGGAGTTGCGGGACTACCGCCGCCAACTCGACCTGAGCAACGGCGTGGTGTCCGCGACCTACACCCTGCGAGGAGTCCGCCACCGCCGCGAGGTGTACGCGAGTCACCCGGACGACGTGGTCGTCATCCGCCTCACTGGCGGCCCGCACACCGGAATGGTGTCCCTGGCCGGCACCCACGACGAGACCACGTCCGGCGGCAACGGCCGCCTCTCCTTCACGGGAAAGCTCGCCAATGGCCTGCGCTACGCCGCGGCGGTGACCGCGACCGCATCCACCGGCCGGATCACGGTGGACGACGACACCCTGTCCTTCAGCGACTGCCGGGAACTGCTGATTGTCGTATGCGCGGGCACCGATTACGCACCCGACGCCGAGCAGGACTTCCGCGACCCGAAGAGCGACCCGCTCGCCCTCGCCCGGCACAAGGTGGATGCTGCCGCCCGCGTCCCTGGCCGCCGACTGCTCGACACCCACGTCGCCGACTACCAGAAGCTCTACAACCGCTTCTCCATCGATCTCGGCCGCTCCACGCCGCTGCAGCGCTCGCTCGACTCGTGGTCGCGCATCGCCGTCCGGTACACCGACCGCACCACTCCCGACCCCGAGCTGGAGGCGGCGTACGTCCAGTACGGCCGCTACCTGACCATCACCGGGTCCCGCGACTGGCTCCCGATGAACCTCCAGGGCATCTGGGTGCACAACAACACCCCGGACTGGTACGCGGATTACCACACCGACATCAACATCCAGATGAACTACTGGCTCGCCGACCCGGCCGGCCTGGGCGAGAACTCCCTCGCCCTCGCCCGCTACTGCGTCTCGCAGCTGCCGGTGTGGACGGATGTCACCAAGCGCCTGTTCAACAACGAACGCAACCGGTTCCGCAACACCAGCGGCAAGGTTGCCGGCTGGGCGGTGGCCTTCTCCACCAACATCCACGGAGGCAGCGGATGGGCCTGGCATCCCTCCGGCAACGCGTGGCTGTGCAACTCCCTGTGGCGGCACTACGAGTACAGCCAGGACCGCGCCTACCTCGAACTGATCTACCCCGTACTCAAGGGCGCGGCCGAATTCTGGCAGGCCCGCCTGATCACCACCAAGGTCACCGACACGGACGGCACCTCCCGCGAGGTGCTGATCGACGACACCGCCTGGTCGCCCGAACACGGACCGGACAGCAAGGGCATCACATACGCTCAGGAACTCGCCTGGGAGCTGTTCGAGGAGTTCACCACCGCCGCCCGCGTGCTGGACCGGGACCCTGAGCTGGCCGCCGGCCTCGCGGACATGCAAAAGAGGCTCTATCTCCCGAAGGTCAGCCCCAAGACAGGCTGGCTGGAGGAGTGGATGTCACCGGAGAACCTCGGCGAGACGACCCACCGGCACCTGTCCCCGCTGATCGGGTTCTACCCTGGTGACCGGATCACCGCCGACCGCAGCCCGGCGGAACTGATCGACGGAGTACGCGCCCTGCTGACGGCACGCGGCACGGACACCTTCGGCTGGGGGTGCGCCTGGCGGTCGCTGTGCTGGTCGCGCCTGAAGGACGCCGACAAGGCCTACCAGCTCTACCTCAACGTGCTGCGGCCCTCCGTCGCCAACAGCAACGGCACCTCGGCCAACTGGTTCGACATGTACAGCCAGGGCAGCTACACGATCTTCCAGATCGACGCCAACCTCGGCGGAGCCGCCGCCGCGCTGGAGATGCTCCTGTACTCCCGCCCCGGGGTGATCGAACTGCTGCCGGCGCTCCCCGACGCCTGGGCGGAGAAGGGCTCCCTGACCGGAGTGGGCGCCCGCGGCGGCTTCTCCGTCGACTTCTCCTGGCGCGACGGCAAGGCGACCTCGGCCACCGTCCGCAGCGTCGGGGGGACGGCGACGGAACTGCGGGCCGGCACGTTCCGCAGGCAGATCAGCCTCAAGCCCGGCAAGTCCGTGACAGTCAGAATTCCCTGACGGGTGTCAGCCGGCGGCCGGGCCCCGCCGCCGTGGAACCCCAGGGGTGGGATCACCCGGTGGACGGGGCTGTCCACGAGGACTCTGACGTCGTGATCACACCGCGCCGGCCGAGGCGGATAATACGTCGTGAGTACCAGCAGGGTGGTGCGCACTTCGGCGGGGGTCACGGGCGAGAGCGGGCCGGTGATCTAGTCGCCGCTTGAGGTCTTGCGCTGCCAGTTCGGCCAGCCTTGTTCCGGCTGCACCAGCCGGCCCGTATCTGCGTCATCTACCAGCCTCAGCCGCAAGCTCAGCGGCCATCATCACTCCGAACGCCAGGAAGAGTCAGTATGAAGAACGTCACGGAAGACTTCCGGGACTCCCGGTCCGCGACCGAGCAGTCGGCGGGCAGTCCGCCCAGGCCGATCCCGCTCAACTTCTTCGGGATGCCGTTCGGCCTGTTGGGCGTGGCAAGCACCTGGCTGACCGCCGCCAACTACCAGCGCGCCCCACGGGCCGTGGGCGAGGCGCTGCTGCTCCTGGCGGCCGCGGTGTGGCTGCTGATCACCATCGCCTACTTCGCGCGCGCAGTACGGCTGCGATCTTTGGTGAAGGATCTCACCGATCCGGTGGCCGGGCCCTTCGCCTCCTTGTGCCTGATCACGCCCATGGTGATCGCTGCCTACGGGCTGAATCCGCATGCTCGGTTGGCCGGGCAGGTCGTCGTCGACATCTTCCTCGTCCTTGTCGTCCTGCTCGGTGGCTGGTTCACCGGACAGTGGATCTACGGCGGGCTCGACCTCGACCGGTTCCACCCGGGCTTCTTTCTGCCCACGGTCGCGGGGGGCCTGTTGGCCTCCGTCTCGGCCGCCACCGTCGGGCAACACCGCCTCGGTGTGGCCATGTTGGGCCTCGGGGCGATCTGTTGGCTCATCCTCGGGTCTGTGATCATGGCCAGGCTGCTGCTGCGCCCGATGCTGCCGCCGCCGCTCCAGCCGACCCTGGCGATCGAGGTCGCCCCTGCGGCCGTCGCCAGCTTGGCCTACTTCGCGCTGTTCGGTGACTCCATCGACACGGTTGCGGCGTTTCTCGGTGGCTACGGCGTGCTGATGGTCCTGGCCCAACTCAGGCTGCTGCCCGCCTTCCTGAAGCTGAAGTTCATGCCGAGTACTTGGGCTTTCACCTTCAGTTGGGCTGCGGCGGTGACCGTTGGCATCCACTGGGTCGAGCGGCTGCGGCCGCCTGGAGCGGGCGCGTACACCTATGTGCTGCTGGGCCTGATCACGGTATTTGTGGCTGGTATCGCCGTACGCACCGTCATGGCTGCTGTCCGGCGTCAGCTCCTGCCCGCCGCACCGCCAGTTCAGGCGGCCGTGTCGCAGACTGCCCCCTGAGCCGGGGCGCCGTCACTGCTGGCCGAGGTCACCCGCGGCAACCGCGGCATCTCGGTCGGCACGAACGACTGCTCCGTGCCGGTCCCCTTCATCGGCCGCCGTGTGCGGTCGACAACTTGTCTCCCCCCGTAAGTGGCACGGGCTACCCGCCGCCCTGAGATCCAGTTCGCGACTCTGGCCAAGGTCCTGAGCCCGGCGTTTTTCCAGACGGACTCACGCCGCGTACCAGCCTGGGGCCTGGGCATGACGTCGAAATCGTTCGTACCGCAGACCGGTGCAGCGCCCCGGCGATACCGTGAGAACACACGCCAGATGACGCCCAGGAGTCCTCGACGAACGAACCACCGACCCCTGTCGAACCCGCCCGGCAGCGGTTGGGGCCCGCGACCACTGACGGGTTGCGCGCGTACCCGGCCAAGACCCGCGAGAGCGGCGACCAGCTCGTTGCCGTCCTGAAGGACATTCCTTTCCGCGGCCTGCCGTCGGTAGAAGACTGCACGCCGTGGGAGGAACTGCGCCTCGCCCGGCTCGCCGCCCAGCGCCCGGCCGTTGCCTGATACTCGCTACGCCGCCCGCCGCCCGCCGCCCCTACGCGTGGGACAACCACTGCGACACCTCCACCCCATGGCACTGCGCCGGAAGGCGTGCTTCGGTGCACTGCGCCGGAAGGCGTGCTTCGGTCAAGCCGGTCCCGCCGGCAGGGCCAACGGCAATCCGGTCGGCGGGTTACGCGGTGGTTAGAATCGGCCGGTCGGGACACGCCCTCCATGGTCGAGGCAGAAGGTTGGTGAGCCGAGCAGTGCGCAATGCAGCCGATCCTGACCTGGGCGTGCTGGCCGGAAGGCTCTTGTTCGCGATTCAGAGCGAGCTCTTCTCACGTCTTCACCACCTTGGTTTCGACGACATCAAGCCCCGCCACGGTGCGGTCCTTGCGTATCTGCAGCCCGAGGGCATCCGGGCGACCGAGCTGGCCCGGATGTCCGGGCAGCACAAGCAGGTGGTCGGCACCCTCGTCGACGAGCTCACGGCGCTGGGCTATGTGGAGCGGCGGAGCGATCCTGCCGACCGGCGGGCCAAGCTGGTCTGTCCGACGGACAAAGGACGCACCCAGATGGCCGCAGCGGACCAGATTATGGCGGACATGCAGGCACGGCACGCCCAGCGGCTCGGCGCGGAGGTCTACGACGAGTTCAAGCGAGTCTTCGCGGACGTGGTGGAGCACCAGCGACACGGCAGTTAAGGCCCGGGCGTCGACCGGTCCGCATCCGTGCGTTTTTGAATGGGGCGTCATGCTCCGGCCGTGAGGTGACACACGTCTTGCCGGACGCCGTTCCGCCGGCGCCCGTCCCCACGCCCACTGGTCGATCCGCCCTCGGTGGCCACGCGCGGGACCGTACGCCGTCCCGTCAGGGCGTGCTCAGCGGGCCCTCCAGCGGTGCGCCGGTGCCGCCTCAACCCGCGAGACCTGCCTCGCTGCCCGGCCCCGTCGACGCCAGCCTTTGCTCCAGCCACTGGCGAGCGATCCCCCAGGCGTGTCCGGCGACGTCCAACACGTCGAAGTGTCCGGCGCCCGGCGACGGGACGAAAGTGACGTCCGCGCCCTTGGAGGCCGCGGCCTGCGCGTAGGTTCGGCCGTGTGCGGCGGGGATGACGTCGTCGGCGGTGCCGTGAATGACGAGGACGGGTGTCCCCCCGTCGTCCAGCAGCACCGGTGAGGCCGCCGCGTACCGGTCGGCGTACTCCGCGAAGCTTCCGCCGAGCAGGAGGGGGGTGATTCCCTCGCCTGCCTTCGCCGCGACGCCGGGCCACAGGTCCGGGCGGGACGGTGCGGGAGCGCCCGCCGGTGGCTCTGCGTCCGGATCCGCGAGAACCGTACCGAGCCGGGCCTCGTCGGCCGCCACCAGGTCGAGGACGCCTGCGAGAGTAACGACGCCCAGCGGCCTGACCCGCGGGTGTGCGCCGGGAGCACCGTCGGGCAGGGCCGGCCGGTGCGCGGTCCAGGTGGCCAGGTGTCCTCCGGCCGAGTGTCCGACGACCAGCACCCGGCCGGCGTCCACGGCCGGGTCCAGACCGGCCACCGCGTCGACGGCGGCGGCCACGTCCTCAAAGGTACCGGGCCACCCGCCGCCGGGTTCGCCGATACGCCGGTAGTCGACGTTCCACACCGCGAATCCCCGGGACACCAGGTCATCCACGTTCGCGGTCATCTGCCTGCGGTCCCACATGGCGGTCCACCAGCCGCCGTGAACCAGGACGACCGTGGCGAACGGCCCGTCCCCCTCGGGCAGGTAGAGCTCTCCGACCTGCGACGGTTCGGTGCCGTACGCGATGGTCCGCACCGTGCGCCGGCCGTCCTCCGCGTCGTCGTAGCGCACACCGCTCCTGGCGCTCTCCAGCTTGTCGATGGTGGCGAAGAAGGCGGCGATCTCCGGCAGGTTGCCGCCCTTGGCGCTGGATTCGTCGTACGCCTGCGCGTCCGACCACTCGACGATGTCCAGCCAGGTGTCGTCGGCGACACGTACGAGCTGGGCGCGGAGGAACCCCCGCCGGTCCTTGCGGAAGGCGGCGAGCATGCCTTGACGCGCGTCGAGCATCGCAGACGTTTTGTCCGGTGCGACAACAAACGTGGTCAACTCGATCACGGACACGGAGTGCTCCTGACTGGACGTGTAGGCGGACCCAGGGCTATATAGAAAGTATTACTGACTATCAAGATTCGTGACTATTAATGCTAGGGAAAGCAGCACCTGACCGCAACCTGCCCTGCGCCGTTCCCGGTGCCCTGCTCGACGGCAGGGCGGACGGGTTCGAGGAGCCCGAGTCGTCCGAGAGGCCGGTGGCACCTGCCCAGGAAAGGGCGATGTCACGGACTTACCCGCCCGGAGGCCGATCCGCCCGCGGTAGCCACCGGAGCGCGGCGCAGCCGGGCAGGGTGCTTCCGGTGGCCAGCCGGAAGCTGCAGCCGAAGGCCGACTCCGAGCTGTATCCGACAGCGGCGGTGACGGAGCCGATGCGACGGTCGGTGCCGGCGAGCAGGTCGGCTGCAAGCGGCATCAGCAGCCGGGCACGGCGGCACCAACTGCGTGGGGATCCTCTTCGAGAACGATTGGGGTTACGAGAACCTCACGCCGATCAACTCCATCACTCCCAACCGGCAGCACACCCTTCGCTACGCAGGACTCGAGTGCGCCGGCCCGCCGCCTGATTGTCTAGTGCTCTGACCGGGCGGGTTGGCCGGGTTGACGGGTCGGCGCGAGCATCGTCCTGGAGGGCCTGGTCGCCCACGCACTATGTGTGCAGCGCATCGCTGTAGAGCCGCATCTCACTGGCTGCTCGATCGAGGTGCTGCCAGAAGGCGAGCGGCAGGTCGAGATATCGACGAGAGGTCGAAAGCGAGTCCCAACTCGTTGCGCTCCAGGAACTCAAGCGTCGCCGAGAGGTCAACGTTCGGCTGGCCGGGCAGGTGGACTCGGGCGGCATCGAGGTGGGCACCGGTCCGGTTCCAGCTGGAGCGACGGATGTCGGCGCCTTTGTGGGCGGACAGGTTGTCCAGGACGACGTAGATCGGAGCGCCGTCAGGTCGGGCAGCCCGGATCGACTTCAGCGCGGCCAGCGTGTTCGCGGCACCCTTCTTGCGGCGGTTGACGCCCACAAGATGTCGTCGCCGATCGCGTAGCAGCCGTGGAAGTAGCGCACGCCGTGGGCGCGGTGGTATATCGCGGGATGCCACTCGGGCCGGCCTTGCACGGCCCAGCTCGACCCGGCAGTGGGCCGGAAGCCGAGTGGCCCGAACTCGTCGAACGGATGCGGTGCGGATGTGCCGTCAGCCGGTCCTCTTCCAGGTCATGCATCCGGTGGTCTGGAATGCCTTGTCGCTGGCGGAGATCGTCACGGTTGTGGGGCCGGTGGTGTTCGCGTTGGCGATGATCTCGTTGAGCTCGCCGGATGTTCCGCTCAGCCGTGCCCAGTAGCAGTTCGGGAGGGCCGCGTCTTCGGGGCCGTCGGTTCGGTAGGTGCCGGACCGGACCTCCTCGCCGACGATGTACGTCCCGTCACCGGGGATCTCACCGGCCAGGGCCTTCTTGGCGGCGCTCGGGGTGGCGGCGGGTGCCTCCTTCGTGGGCGGAGCTGATTCGGTCTCCGTTGCCGTCTCTGTTGCCGTTGTCGTGGCCGTGACCGTCGCGGGGGGCGTGGTGCTGCTGTCGGAGTCGTTCGCGCTGCTCGAGCCGATTACGGCCCCGATGATGAGGCCTAGGGCGACTGCTGCCGTGTGGGTGAGGATGCTCTTCACCGACCTTGACCTGCGCGGGGCGGGCGGCGGCTGAGCTGGCCCCCACTGAGGAGGCTGCTGCGACGGACCCCATGGTCTGCCTGAGGCGTCGTTGTCGTTCATGACTTCAGCGTGCGCCCGCCCATGCGGATCTGCACGACAAGGACCACGAACCTGCAAACGTGGTGTTCACAGACGCCAGGGGGGATCTGCCGGCTTCAGGTGGCGTGGAGCAGCCAGCGCTGCAGGGCGGTGTGGGTGCTGGGGGGAAGGGTGCTGAGCTGGTCGATGGCGTCGCGGTCTTCGGGCCGGGGCGGGATGCCGGCGGCGGTCAGTGCGGCGTGCAGGGCCAGGCGGCGCTGGTCGCGGGGGGTGATGGGCATGTTGTTGAGGCGTTCGGCGGGGTTGGGTGGCGGCAGCAGGTAGTCCGTGTCCTGGCCGGCGGCCGGGGGCCAGGCGCTTTCCGCGGGGTCGGCGGCGTAGGGGTCGACGAAGGTCTGCGGCGTGTGGTGATCCAGAGCGATGGTCATGTCGGTCTCCTCCAGCTGCGGGTGGATGTGCAGGGGGAGAGCCCCGGACGGCCGGGTGTGGTTGCGGCTGTGGCGGGATGTCACGCCGACGGCGTCATCGGCGGTTCATCGTCTTCTCCGACCAGCACATGCGGGGCGGGCGTGAACCAACTGCCTACCGGTACCGGCGCCTGTTACGCACTTTCGGGTGACGGTCCGGCGCGGGGTGGGGTGGTGTGCTGTGGCGGTGGGAGGTGGCTGGCCAAGGCGCGCACCGGTCGCGGGTCTGGTGGGGCGTCAACTTGCTGCGTTCGCCGCATAGATGGACGAAGCGTCCAATAGTCACAGCAATATGGGCGAAACGTAATGGAGTGCACATATGTCGTTCACGGCCTGCACACAAGGGTCATGGTGTGAGTGTGCGGCCGACTCCGCCACCCGCACACCGCGCCCGCCCCATCTCGCCGACTGTCACGGCCGGGGACGGGCGGGTGCCCGTACAGCCTGGGGGCTTTGTGTCTTCTTCCACGGTGACTGTTCGCCGTCTGTCCGCTGCCGTGCTCGCGGCCGCTGCGATCGCGGGGGCGGTGGCGCTGCCGGCGTCGGCGGCCGATCACGCCCGGCCTGAGCGGGCGAGGGTGGAGATCACCGCGGTGCAGTACGACTCGCCCGGCCGGGACGACCACTCGCGGCGTTCGCTGAACAAGGAGTGGGTGGAGCTCACCAACACCACGCGCCGTACGGTCAACCTCGACGGCTGGACCCTGCAGGATGAGGACGGCCACACCTACACCTTCGACGGCTTCCGCCTGGAGGGCCGCGCCACGGTCCGCATCCACACCGGCGAGGGCCGCGACAGCGACAGCGACCTGTACATGGACCGCCGCAGACGAACTCGCCGCCGTGCTTGGGCGGGCAGCCACCCTTGGGGTTGTCAGGCTGAACTCTTCTGTCGAAGGAACCAGGGCCGTCGTGTACTCAGAGGACCGCGTCGATCTCGCGGGGGGCCGGGGCGGTGCGGCCGATCAGGGAGAAAGGGTGTGAGGGTGCGTCTGCTGGCCTTTCTCGCGGTATGTGGCCCATGCCTGGGCGGCGGCGGTGAGAGCAGCCCGATGAGGCATGGGGCGCGTTCGTTCCCAGTCCTGCCATGCGGCGTGGACGGTGCGCGCGAACGTTGTGACGGTGGCAGGGTCGGCCGCACGGTATGCGGGCACCGTGCGTGCGATCGTCTCGGCCTGTTCCGGCGTGTGGCCGGCGGAGATCAGACGGGGCACCGTGAGCGCCGTGTCGGCCCATGTGGGGGCGGGGCAGGAAAGGGCCCAATCCAGGAGCAGCAGCTCGCTGCTTTGCGTCACCAGCATGTTGTGCGGGGACATGTCCGTGTGGGAGAGCGCTCGGCCTTGGAGTCCGGGCGGTACGTCCGGGGGCAGGAACCCGGTCCACCGTGTGTGCAGCGGCTTCTTGTGAAGTGCCTCGGGCCATGGCGTCTCGGACGTAACGGTAAGCGTGTGTAGGAGAGGGGCGAGATCGCCGGACCCCGGGGCCAGGTCTGGGTGCCGGCCGTCGATGTACTCGTATCCGTAGAGCATCCACCCGCCGGCGTCAACCTCCCACAGCACGCCGGCCGCGAGGGGTGCGCATCGGGTGACCCGCGCCTCGTGGCGATAGACCCACGCTTGTGGGTCATCGTGCCCAGTGCCCTTGACGAAGGCCCGCCCCGCTGGTGTCTGGATGGTGCAGGCGAGCCGAGACATGACGCCGTGCGGCGCGGTCCCGGCCGTCTTGACCGGGCCTGTGTGCCGCTCGACGGCGGCTCGGGCCTCTGCCGGTAGGTCGTGCCATTCGATGCGGTCCACCTGCTGTCTCCTGCGTGGGTCGAGCGAACAGGGTCGGCCCCCCAGCCTGGCCACAGCGTGGCACAGGCCGAGGGCCGACAGGGGGAACTACTTCGGGTGGTTCGGGCTGTCCGAGCAGTTCGCGTGACACTGCGAGCAGTCGGCGAGGTCCAGCTCGGGCCAGAACTCCATGTCGAGCTCGTACCCGGCGAGGGTGATCGAGTCGACCGTCAGCGCACGCAGCGCCTTGCCGCCGCCGTGCTCCTCCTTGTCGAGGAATCCGGGCTGATGGTGCAGGAAGCGGCCGAACCGCCGCTCGCAGAACTCGGCGTACGCCTTGGTGTGGAGCAGGAAGGCGTGCCAGAAGTCGTCTACGAGCGGCGAGGGGCTGAGAGGTCGGTCGGCGTAGTCGCACGCGGCGAGGAAGGCGAGCATCTGCCCGACGCCACGGTCGGCCTTCTCCTCAGTCAGTTGAGGAAACTTGGCGCGCATGTTGTCGACCAGGATCTCGCGCATGTCGGTGCTGATGAGAGTGCGTGCATCGGTTGTGGTGCGCTTCTCTGCTGTGGTCACGCTCGTATCTCCTTTTCGGGGGTAGTACGGGGTGGCGCATGCCGAGACGGCTGAAGTCGGCGATTTCGGCCGTGGGAACCCCCACCCGCCCGGGGGGAGCAGCAAGCATCCGGACGGGCGGGGAGCTTTATGACGCGGGAGCTTCGTCGGGGTTGGTCAAGGCCGGACCGTGGGCGAGCGGTCCGTCGACGTGATCACTGCCGAGGATGCCGAGGCAGAGGAAACCGGCAGCGGTGCCGATGGCCCAGAGCAGGTTGAGAGCGAACCCGAGTGGGTCGCAAGGGCGTGGCCTTGAGCGGTCTGCGTAGCGCCCGTTCACAGGACGACCTTTTCTGCCGTGGCGTTCGGCTTCAGCGGCAGGCGCGATTGTTCGCTCTCCGTCAGCGGCCTGACCTTGAAGGCATCCCACTCTGTGCCTCCGCCTATCGGACGGAGTTGCACGCGGTCAGCCCCAAGGTGGCCCATGACTCGGCCGTCCTTATTGCGTTCGAGGTCTTTCGCGAACGAGCCGACCACGAGGCTCTTGGGCGGCACGGCCGTCTGATCTCTTTCCGTGGGAGCCATGCCTCGACGCTATGGGCTGCCGTGACTTTGCGTCGATGGCACTTTTACGGAGAGGTGAGGAGAAGTGCCACAGAGCGTCACACGGGCAGAGCCACCAGGTCTGCCAGTTCCCGCATATCGGGCGTCAAGGTCCGGCGTTTTCCCACGATGTTGGCAAGGATGTCGCGGGCGTACCGCTGGTTCGGAAGCCACTGAGGCGAACCGGCGCGGATCTTGTTGAAGATGTCGACGGCCTCCGCATACTGCCGCTGTTGCGTGTGAGCATTGGCCACATCGAGCAGGTGGCGATTTCGGTTATTAGAGCTTGGTTTGAGGCTGTCCGCGGGGATGTGCGAGGCAAGTGTGAGCACCTTGTCGGGCTGTCCGGCCACCATGGCATTCTCTGTGCGCTTCAAGGCCACCGTGATGGGGCCAAAGGTGCGGAGAAAGTCGCCTTCGGGTGTGCACTCGCGTCCTAGCGCGACGGCGGCCGAATGGGCGAGACGTAGTGCATCCTCGGCTTCACCGGAGCGGTTGTCACGGACGGCCGCTGCGGATAGGCGCAGCAATAGCCAACCCCAGGTGCTCAATTCGGCGGGCGTGGCTCTGGACATGCGCGGTTCGACGTCATCGGCCCACTGAGCGGCCAGTTTGCGCGCGTCGGCGAGTTTCCCTCTGCGAAGGAGAAGCCAACACTGCGTGTTGACGGTAGAGGCCCCTTGAATGCGGTCGGTGGCGTCGTCCAGGGCCCGGGCAAGGGCCATTTCTGCGGCGTCGAACTGCCGAGTCTGGGTCATCAGCCAACCGGTGAGTTCGAGAAGTCTGGCGCGAAGCGGTCGACCGCGCGGATCGATTGCTGTGAGTGCCTCCGCGTCACGCAGGAGGGACGGCAGGGCAGTGCCGAGTTCTACGAAGCGGTCGTGCGCGAAGAGGGGAACAGCCGCCTGAAGGGCGTCTCGGACTCCTGTAACGGTGGGTGCTTCCTCAAGCTCATCACGCTGCGCGGGTGCCGCGAGGACCGCGTGAACGGGTGCCCAACGTTCCACAGTGGCAGCGTCGGCAGGTTCCTCGGCGTGCTCCGCGACCAGCCGCGTGGTGGGTACCTTGAGGGCACTGGCGAGTTGCCGGGCTGTTTCCAAGCGTGTGTCTTCCCGCTCTCCCTGCTCCAACTTGCGGATAAGAGAGAGGGAGACGCCTGAGTTCTGGGACAACTCACGCTGGCTCAGGCCCCGACGCTTGCGGATCTCGCGGAGCCGTTCACCGAAGTTGGCGCTCATGATTCGAGAGTACGGTGTCGCTGAGTCGTATCGACTGCGCAAGCCTGGCCCGGGCACTCGAGGCGTCGTCCGCGCTGCTGTGCAGCCACGCGTGGATGAACAGCTGGGCATAGCCGGCCGCGTCGGCGGCGACCGCTGTGGGTGTGGCCGTGGTGGCCGCCTCGACCGTGGTCGGGGTGAACGCGACGGTGACGGCGAGGGCGGCGGGGCCGGCCGCGATGACGGTCCAGAGGGCAAGGCGGGACAGACGCACGCGGCGCCGCATCGCCTCCAGCCGGGCGCCTGCCGCCATCGGAGCAGCAGTCTCGCCTTCCGGGGCCTGCTTGGCAGGGGGCATGGTCGATGACCTTGAGGAGACCCGCGGGCCCCGCCCCGACCACTGACCGTGGAGGCCCGGTCGTGGTCCTGGGGTTATGGAGTGCGTGGTCGGGGTCGTGGTCGGGCCGACCACGGGCCGGACTGTGGGTGCGCCGTGAGGGTCCGGACGGTTACCGGGGTCGGCGCATTCGGTGCGGGGACGGGCCGCCGGGGCAGTCCGTGGCGCGGCTGGTGGCCGGGTGGTCTCTGGGCTCTCCGAGCCGGTGCGCAGTCCCGCCGGGTCCGGGCCGCGATCGGCGCCTGCGCAGGGCGGCGTGCGCACCTGTGTGGCAGAGGGATCCAGGATTCAGGAGGGGAGTGCGCAGCCGCACGGCGCCTGACTGCGCATGCTGCTCGGCGGGTTGCGCAGCCTTGTTGCGCAACTGCCCGCCTGGCGCTGCGCAATCGGGTGGTGCGCACCGCGCACAGCGTCCAGATGAGGGCGCGTGGTCGGGCCGACCACAGGCCGGGTCACGGTGACGATGGGGACACGAAGTGCGTGGTCGGGCCCGTGGTCGGGCCGACCACGGGCCCGACCACGGGCCGGCCGCGAGTGGGAACCGGCGCATCCTGGCCCCCAACGGGGCCCGCGGCCGGCGAGCGCGGTGAGGCCTTCCTGCCGCACGGCCACCGGCCCCCACACCAGTGCGCAGACGCTCGCCGCCAGGGGCTGCAGCAGAGCCTGCGCAGTGCAGCGTCCCGGGTCTGCGCACCAGACGGATCGGAGATCTAGGAGGGGAGTGCGCAGCCGCTCAATACCACCCGATTGCGCACGATCCCGGGCTGGTTGCGCAGCCCGGTTGCGCAACCATCGCGGGGGGCTGCGCAATCGGGGTGGCGATGCGATTGCGCGCGGGGCCGGAGGCTGTGGTCGGCCCGACCATGAGCCCGACCATGGCCGTTTGATGGGCTGTGTTGTCGGATCGTGACCGTTGGTCGGGGCTGGTGGTCGCCGCTCTGGTCGGGGTCGGCGGGTGGGCTGACGGCATGGAACACCTGCACGCTTTAACGCCCGGGACCACCGGCCGCCCCACTGCGGTGAGCCGGGTGCGCTGCCGTGGCCGCTGTGCGGGGCCGGCGCCGGGGGTACGGCGGTGAGCCGCTTCGGGGTAAGGATCCGCCGGGGCGTCATGGCGGCCGACCAGTTCACCCAGGTCGCGAACGCGCTGTTCCGGGACAGCCGTCTCAGCTTCAAGGCCAAGGGGATTTTCGGGTACGTCTCTACGCACGCCGACGGCTGGCAGGTGACGGTCGACGGTCTTGTCCGCCTGGGTCCGGACGGGCGGGAAGCGGTCCGTGCCGGGCTGAAGGAGCTGGAGGCGCACGGCTATCTGATCCGTGAGCGTCTGCGCCGCCCGGACGGGACCCTCGGCGAGGTCGTCTACGGCATCACCGACCGCCCGGACACCTGGGACATGACGCTGGTCGAAGCCGACCGGGTGATCGCGCCTGCGCAGGCCGGGCACGCCAACGGGTTGGTGGCGGGGATCCGCCGGGGTGTGATGGCGGCCGACCAGTTCACCCAGGTCGCCAACGGCCTGTTCCGGGCCCCCGAGTTGTCCTTCAAGGCCAAGGGATTGTTCGGGCTGCTCTCCACCCACGTGGAGGGCTGGCGGATGACCGTCACCGACATCGCCCGCCGGGGCCGCGAGGGTGAGTCAGCCGTCAAGAGCGGGCTGAAGGAGCTGGAGCAGCACGGCTTCCTCGTCCGGGGACGCGAGCGCGGAGAGGACGGAACCCTGGGCGCGGCCGCGTACGTCATCACCGACCTACCCGCCCTGCACAACAGGAGGCCACGACCAGAGTCGGGTTTTCCACCAGTGGATGACCCTACGTTGGCTGCCCTCGGCACTAAGAACACCATCGTTAAGAAGACCAACAAGCAGAACACCAGAGCCCTCCCTCCCCGCGCCCGCGCAGCGCGACTGCGCGGCGAAGCGCCGTCGGCACCACGGACGGCACCGGCCGCGCCCGCGGACCTCGATGCAGGCGTCCGCCTGCTGCTGGCGATCGGCGCACAGCACCCCGAGTTGCTGCTGACCGGACAGGTCCTCGCCGAGCAGGGGCGCACCGTCACCGCGATGCTGGACGCCGGCTGGACACGCGCGCAGCTTCAGCACGTCATCAGCGACCGCCCTCTGCCGAGCCCGGTCCGCACCACTGTCGGCGCGATCATCGCCGCCCGGCTGCGTGCCGCCCGGGCCTACCCGCCGCCCGCCACCGTGGCCGGCCACCACGAAGGTTCCGCGTGGCAGGACCCGCCACCGCGCTCGACCACCTCCTCGGCCGCGCGCACGGTGAGCGAGGCCCTGGCCTACCGGGCCCTTACCGAATGTGCCGGCTGCGGCGTGCCCGGAACCGCCCCTGGCGAGGACCTGTGTCCGGCCTGCCTGGGCTGGCCGCCATGCCGTACCTGCCCGGGTCCGACTCCCCGCCGCGCCCGCCCCGACGGCGACGGCCGCTGCACCACGTGCGCCTGCGCGTTCATCGACCACCTGGAAGGAAGCATCCCGTGACACCGCTCCGCACACCGCCGCCGGCCGCGGCCGCACACCACCCACGCCCCTTCACCCACGACCCGGGCCGGTGGAGAAGGAAAAGCAACCGCGCCCTGCGTACCGGCCACGTCCGCGGCCACACCTGTACGGCCGCCTGCGAACTCGTCCTCATCCACGAACGCACCTCATGGGGGTGGCTCACCTGGACCGTCCCCGCCGACGGAAGCCAGCCCGAAATCCCCCACCAGATCGGCGTGCTCACCCCGGGAGCGACCCGCGCCCAGCGCCTGGCCGCGCGCTGGCTGACCCGGCGCCCCGCCAGACACCTCGCCGCGGACACCGTCCCCGGATCCCTGCGCCTGTCGACCGCCGCCATCGCCCTCATCAGCGTCATGATCGGCCTGTTCGCCCTCAGCCACGGCGTCCCCTTGAGTGTCACGGTGCCCGCGGCGCTGCTGGCCCCGCTGCTCACGCAGTACTTGCCCGGTCAGTTCGCCGCCCGGGCCCGCGAACACGTCCGCATCGTCGAAGCAGACGCCGCCTGCCAGTACCTGCAGCGACTCGCCGCCCTGCACACCTGCCTCCTTCAGGCCGCCGCCGGCAGCAACCGCTACGAGGTGCGCCGCTCGGCTGAGATCGGCCACAACCTGCTGTGGGATGCCGCCGGCCTCCTCCACAGCCACGACATCCGCACGGCCCCGCCTCGCCTCATCGACAGGGAACGGCTGATGGTCCAACTCGCCGACCAAGTAGCCCCGCTCTTTGAGCGCACCCGCACCCACTCGGCCACCGGCGAGGCCGATCAGCCCCGCAGGAGCTTCGCTTCAGGCGGCCGCTCCCGCACGGCTTCGAACCAGCGACCGGGCCAGCACCTTCCTCCGCGCCCGGCACCTCAGAATGGAAGGGAATGCCGCCCATGCCCCCGAGCAAGAATGACGGCGCAGCCCGTTCCACCGACACCTACCTGCTGTTCGCGCACGAGCCGTACTATCCCCACGTACCCAGGAGATCAACACCGCCGTCGTCTCGTCCGCGTCGCTGCTCCATCCCCGGGTACGACAGCCCGACGGCGCCCGCATCCGTGAGTGCCTCACCCAGGGGCGCAAGCCGGGTGAGATCGTTCCGCTGGCCACGCTTACCCGTGAACTGGATGGCGGTGCTGGCTGGCCGTGGGTCGGCGACTGGCAGACCGTCATCGCCGACCTGGTGGGTCTGATCCGAACGGGGGGTGCGACGCCTTCAGCCTCGGCCTGCCCGAGATCGGACGCCTCCTTGTCTGCGCCGGCCCCGACAGCCAGGTACGCGCCGTCGGCGCCGCCGGCCAGGACATCACCTACCGACCCGGGGAGCGCGCCGCTGTCCTGGCCGAGGTCGATGTGTTTGTCAGCTCTCTGGTTGCCGAGCAGGAGTTGTGGCCGGGCGAGGGCCTGCTCCCACCACTCTTCCGCCAGGCGTAGGGGATACCTCTCCCTGATGCTGCAGGGAGCAGACTGGTCATGATCTCGCTGTCGTGGTGTCGACGACGAGCTGGTCTCATGGACCAGCGCTCGGGGCGGGCGTCGGCGGGCCGCTGCAGCCGCTCGGCCAGGGCGACGGTCTCTGCCTGCTGCAGGGCCTCCTCGGTGTGCGGCAGGGTGCTCGCGTACTCCACGCCCCCGGGCCGGCCGGCGCTCCAGCTTCCCCTTCCTGCTCCTTGGCTGCCTTGTGTCTGCCCTCCTACTTCGCCTCCTGGGAGTGGGAGTCGCTGGAGGGCGTGACGAAGGGGCCTTGACACTTCGTGAAGTACCAGTCGGAGTCAGGTACTCCGGCGCGGGCAAGTGCTTGCGTGCCTACGCTGGCAGGCGTGCCGGCGATCCCGAAGGTGTTGTCCGGGCGGAAGCAGCCCAGGTAGATGGTCTCTCCTCGCCTGATGTATGCCGCCTCCTCGGAGCCTGGCAGTTCGACCGCCAGATCCTGGTGCAAAGTGACCCTCTGGAGCCCGAGGGTGTTGCCGACCGTCTCCGGTTGGATGTACATGCGGATGTTGCGGGGAGGCGGGTCAGGTTGATGCCGGTCGAAGTATGCGAAACCAGCAACACTCGTCGCGAGCAGGACAGCAGCCAGACCGCCCGCGGCTGCGCCGGCCCGCGTGGGCTTCGCCGGATACTTCGTCAGGAACTCCTGCTCGACCTCACTTGTTTCGGGTGACCAGAGCCTGACGTCACGGAACGATCGCGCAATCCACTTGCCGTCTCTGTTGTCACTACGGGCGCCGTCGGCCCAAAGCCGGGCGAGGACTTCTCTGGACACTACCGACGATCCCAGGATCTGCTGGACCGCGAACACATACTTCCAGTTGGGGTGCCTCTTCGGAACTGCGCGGAGGAAGTCAGACACCTTCCCTTTGTGAGCAAAAACCTGTGCCCCGTGACAGCATTTCGCCTTTTCTGCAATGTCCTGACAACTGAGATTGGCCAACCGGACGTGACCGCGAATCAGGTCGAGCCAGAACTGGTGTGCGGGGGAGATGCCCTCGCGCATAGCTCCGAGGGGCGGACCTGCCATCTAGCGCTCCGGGGGCGTGTGGTGGGGGAGACCGTCTTGTGCGTTACATGGGCCGATCCGACTGTCTTCCGGTATGCCGGGGCCCTCCGGCTCGCTCCTGACGACCCCATGCGTCGTACGCGGGTGGCCTGGGATCTGAGCCTCCTGCTGCTCCGTCTCTTCTCTCAGAGCCTTGCGGCTCGCGGAGCTGCCCTCGGACTGAGACACGTCCCTGCTGCTGGTGGTGATGGACTGGAGGAGATGATTCACGCCCACCACGATCGCCAGGATGAGCGGGCCGATCAAAGTCGGGTTTACGCCCATCACTAACAGAGTGACCGTCAGGGCGGTGAACGTGACCAGACCACACGTCGCGAGCATGACGACGAGCCTCAGATGTTGGGACACCGCTTCCGTTCCTCTGTTCCGTACTCGCGCAAGGCGGCTTCACTTTGCGGCTTCGCTTCCGTTGAGTCCGCTACCCCGGACACTCATGACGCTTGATCAAAGGATGCTCAACGAGGCGTACTTGAGGGAAGCGACGGAGGGAATGAGGGTCGGTTTCGGAACGTTCCCATTTTGAGCTCTGGGTTGTCTTCCCAGGTCACCGCCAACGTTCCCATTTCTGTGGGGGCGCGAGCGGGTAACCGAGCGCCCCATAGATGCCGACTGCATATTTCTAGATATTTTGTAGCACCTTTTGTGTAGCGCTTGTGCGTGGCTGGGTCCGCAGCCGTGGAAGGTGCTGTGCACGGACTGGTTGTACGAAGCGAGACGTCATTCGCGTCATCCCAACAGGAGACCGCCTACGGAGGGACGCGCTGCACGGGCGGAGACTCCTCCTCATCGCCGCCTCGCCGCCTCGCCGACCGGTGGGGCTACGACTTCCTGGGCACAGGTGCCCCCGTGGGGCGAACGCGTGTGGGCCACACTGGACGTGTCACTCTGCGCAGCACCGTTCCTCGTCACCGAGACCGTGGTCCTGGGCGTCCTCGGATTCGTGGATCTCCACCCTGCGGCTCCGCTCGGACCGCTATCGTTCCCCCAGGCTCTTCCTCAAGCTCCGGTGCCTTCATGGGCCGTGAATTTGAGAGGGGACTTCTCTTGGAGAAGAACCAAAACAACATGTGGCCCCGCATCCGTCGCGTGGCTACGAAGGTCGTTCCGAACGTCGTGTCGGGTGTACTCGTCCAGCTCATTCTCGTTCTGTTCGGCCTTAACTGAGGGAGAGCTCAGGGGGACCCACCCGGGGAGTACACCGGGCCCCCTTCTCCACGGCACCGCGTCCCGCAGGAGGCGGACTACCTGCCCCGCCGCTCCCCTCAACAGTGGGCAGGGGACCCGTCTCAGACCACCGAGCTGCGGATACTTCCGGTGCTCGGGGGCCAGCCAGTCCGTAGAGGGTGATCTGCTCCTCGGTGACGGCGATCCGTTTCACGTTCGGCGGGGTACCACCCATCTCCTCGACGAACGCGGCGACGTCCTCGGCCGCGGCGTTCAGGATGCTCAAGCCGCTGAGGTCGTAGTCGCCCACGCTGAGGACCCGGGTGGGCACCTCGCGGTAGGCGATACGGGCGGCGGCATCGTTGACCCCGGGCGGCAAACAGCCCGGGGCCCTGTGCTGTGTCTGCTCGCTGCGCGGGCCGGGTCCTACCGGTGGTGACTGGCAAGGACCAATGCCGGGTGCGACGGCGTGGTGCCGGCCGGTGCCTTGCTGCTCGTTCCCGGTCCGCCGGCCAGGGCCAGCAGTAACAGGAGCAGCAGCAGACCCCCGCCCCCGCTGCCCGCTGCGACGGCGATGGTGCGCGGGCTGAGGGACCGGTGGTGCCCGCGCACGCGGGTGCCGTCGGTGCGGTAGTGGGGGCGGACGTAGGTCGTCGGTCCGGTGGGGACCGGGCGGGGCCGCGGGGTGGTGCGTCGGGGTGCCGTACGGGGTGGTGCGGTGCGCGGCCGGGTGCGGCGGTTGTGGCCTTTGACGTAGGTGCCGTCACGGCGGTAGTGGGGGCGTACGTAGGTCACGGGCGGTCCTCGGCGGTGAAAGGGGGGCAGTGCCCCCAGGCGGGGCCGGGAGTTCCTCGGCGCAACATTCGACGGTAGCGCCCGGCACTGACAGTCCTAGGCGGCCAACTCCTCGACTGTGCGCAGCTGTTGGGCACAGGCCAGCGATTTTCAGACGGGTGATTCTGACGGCGGGCCGACTGTCAGTGCCGGGTGCTGTCATGAAAGCGGCGGGGAGCTGCAGACGAGGGGGAAAGGTGCCCGGGAACAGGGGACATGAAAACGTCGCTCACACCGGCAGGGATGTACGCGGGGCGCTGCGCACCGTGGCGGCAGGGGTCTTCCCGTGAGCCCGCGCCGGCGGCGACGCAAGAGCGACGACGATCTGCTCATCGCCTTAGGCGCACTCGTGGCCGTCGGGTTGGTGCTGGTCAAGGTCGGACAGTGGGTGTGGGCGCACTGGTGGGTCCTGGTCGTGCTCGGCCTGCTGGCGCTCCTCGCCCTCGCGGGCTGGATCTCCCGGCAGGTTGACCAGATGCGGTCCGCGCAACTGCGGGTCGAAGGCCTGACCTACACGCTCAGCCAGCTGGACGCCATGCACCACAGCGCCTTCGAGAACGCCGTACGTGACCTGCTGACCCGGGACGGTTCCTATGACGCGCTGCGCTGCGGCGGCCGGGGCGACCTCGGCGCCGACGTGAAGGGGCACGATCCCCTCGGCCGGCTGTGGGTGATCCAGTGCAAGCACCGCAAGAAGGGACTGGACGGCTCGGCGGTCGGGACCCCGGAACTGCAGACGCTCAACGGCACCGGCCGGCCGGTGCACGGCGGCGACGTCATCGTGATGGTGACCAACGGAAGGATCTCCGGGCCCGCCCGCGACTTCGCCCGGCAGCAGCGCCTGCACCTGGTCGACCGGCGCGTACTGGAGCAGTGGGCCCGGGGCAGGCGACCGCTGTGGGAGATCCTTCCGGCTGTCCCACAGCCCCGGAAGCCTCCGCAGGTGCGCTGAGCTTCATCACCACGGTGGGCGGGACCGGTTGGTCCCGCCCACCGTCATGGCGCTTCTCACCCGGAATCCGGTGTTCGGCCCGACTCCGGGGTGCTGGGACCGCCGCTGATGCGGGTGACGGTGTCGGCGAAAGCGCGGTGATCGGCGAGGACGTGCCGGGCACGCGACCAGCCCCCCGAAGAACTGCCGCCGCAGCTGAACCCACTACCTCAGCCCGGACGGGACGTTGGCTGTCCATCGGACCAGCTTGCACGAACTTCAGACTGAGGGCTTGTACACCGACTGACTCCCACCGGGCGGGGCCCCGGTGGTCCGCCCGACCGGAGTGCGCCAGGCACAGGGCGGGTAGTCCGGGAGCACCGTGGCCGCGACCAGCTTCCAAAGCGAGAGGCCCTGGTACACGGGCCCGGCGCTGCCGGAATCCTTCCAAAGTCGGAAGCACCTGTTCGCTTCGTTCGAACATGCAGCGCGGGGCCCCGCAAGTGGGCCGTCGACCTCCTGGCCGGGCCCTCTTGCGGGCCTTACGGCGGACTCAGCAGCCCTGCGCAGACGCTGGGCAGAGGGCAAGCTCCCTACCTTTCTCCCTACCGGGGCCCCTGCCGAACCCCCTACCGTCTGCTCATGCAAGCCGCGCATGGTTTTGCCTGGTCAGAGGGTGTGGGCAAGCCCAACCAACAGTCTCGACAACCCTCTTCTCTCTCCTCTCCCCGCCGCCCTTGTGTGTCAGTGGTGGGTGGTAGGGGTGGGGGCGGGCGGAAAGTCGAGAGCCTCGGGAGGCTTGCGCGGTGCTGGCGGGCCCCGCACCGCCGGGCCCGCGGCTGCGCAGTCAGGGGACTGCGCAAGAGGCAGGGAGGGGCAGCGGTGGGTGGCTCGAAGACCTACCCGTACGGATCCACCGGAGCGGTACGCGCGCACGTCCTGGCCGCGCTGGGCGTGCTGAAGGTCGCCAGCGCCGATCAGGTGCGGCGGCTGATGTGCCCGGGCCACAAGGACAACAAGGCGGTGCGCAACGCCTGTCTGGATCTCGCGAAGCACGGGCTGGTCGTCTCGGAGGGCAACGCGCGGGACGGCTCCAAACTGTGGGGCCTGACTCCGCTGGGTCTGGACGCCGCGGCTGAGGTTCTCTCGCGTCCGGTCGGGGAGATGGGCGGTACCGCCCGGGGCGCGGCCCGCTCGGGGGCCCCGCACGCCATGGCCGTGAACGAGACGATCATCGCCATCACCCGCACCGTCCCAGAACCGACCCAGCCCGTACGCCACACCGGTGCCGCCCCGGTGACGCCCCCTCAAAAAACAGCCCCACGGGAGCCGGCCGGGATCGGCACTCCCGCGTCCTGGTCGACGGAAGTGGTGCACGTGCTCTCCGGCGGCACCCGGGGCCGGTCGACGGTCCAGACCGACGCCGTGCTGCTCGCCCCGGACGCAGGCGTGCCGGTGCTGATGGTGGAGGTCGACAACTGCACCGAGTCTCCGGAGCGCCTGGCGGCCAAGTTCGACCGCTACCGCGACTACTTCCGCCGCACAACCAAAGACGCCCGGGGCCGTCAGATTCCGGCCTGGCGCTCCCTGTACCCGCCCACCGGCCGCGAGGGCCACCCACCGGTCGTAGTCGTGTTCAACCCGGGGGTCCGCGCCGGGCAGGAGGCGCTGAAGAACCGGATGAACCGGGTCCTGGACCTGACCCGCGACGTGTGGTCCGGCCGGTACGAGAACATGGGCGGCAGCCTCAGCGAGCGGGACAGCTACCAGAACTACACGGACGCCATCCCGCTCGTCTTCACCACCCTGCCGCGCCTGCAAAAGGACGGGCCGCTGGGGGCGGTGTGGTGGCGCTGCGGACACCGCCAGTGGGAAACCCTCACCGACGCGCTGGCCAACCCCGACGGTGTCGAAGCATGGCAAGCACGCGACAGCGAACGCCGCCGCGAGCGGCAGGAACGGGAACGCCAGGAGCGAGAGCAGGCGCAAGCCCGTAGCCCGTGGACGACCACGACCACCCCTGCTCCTGTCCCCACCCCTGCTCCTGTAGTCGAGCCTCCCGCTCCTTGCGCGCGGTGCGGGCAGGCGGTCACCGGCCCGTTCGGCGTGCGCTTCGACGACGCCCCTCCCGAGGACGGCCAGCACTGCCCCTTGTGCCGTATCGACCTCGCCCGGCAGCCCACAGGCTTGCTCAAGGCCCTCTTGCGCCGCCCGCCGACGACGTGACCGCCTAGAACTGGCCGACGACGTCCACGCCCGCAAGCCTGTCAACTCCCCGGTCGCGCCCGTGGTCTGCCTCCTGGTCGGCCCGACCACGGGCCAGGAGAGCCCGCCACGGCCCGTTCAGGGCGGCGAGGCTGAGAACTGTCCGGGGTCAGTTCCTAGGCTTCTGAGGCTGCCTGAGCGACCGTCCCCGGCGGTCCATGCAGGGCGCGGAATGTCGAGTCCGGCCTGCCGCTCCTGGGCGTCCGCTGCACATGCATAAGAGACGGCCCGCACCCAGAAGTCTGGGTGCGGGCCCTGCTCACGACCGGAGGCCGGCGCCGCTCGTCATGCCCCACCCTCCGTGGCCCATTCCAGTCCGAGTGCGGCCAGTTCATCCCGCCGCTGGGGAGAGAGTTTCGCCGCCCTCCGCCGGGTGTTGTCGAGCCAAGCGCCGATCTTGTGCGGCACCCCGTCCACGTGCTCGACCGCCTTCCTCGGAACCTGGACGTGTCCTTCACGCTCACGGAACTGCTGCACTGCGGCCAGGTTGGCCGCCCACCGCTCATCCTGGCTGCGCCGCACCGGCACCACCACTGCTTCGTCCTCGCCCGCGGGCTCAAGGCCGATGGTCTCCAGCAGGTACTGCTGCGCCGGCACCAGCCGGTCCCACCCGGCCCGCTGACCGGCGACCCAGGCTCCGAGGTCCTCGCCCTGCACGATCACCTCGCCCGCCCGGTCCGGCAGCACGCCCCCGGCTTGTACGTGCGCACGGGTGAGCCGGTAGCAGCGCTGCCAGGCGACATCCCACCCGTCTGGGGCCCACCCGGGGTCGATCTCCGCGAGGGCCTCCATACGGCTCTCTGACAGCTCCCCGACACTGGAGATACCCATTTCCCCGTTCGCGCGGCGCACGGCGTTCTCACGACCCCTGCGGGCAGCGGCGCGCATATTCTTGGCCCACACGCCGATGGGAAACCCGTCTCCGCCCCACACGGCGGTCGTGGGCGGCAGGAAGTGCCCGTGCACGGCCACGTAGTCGCGGGCAACAGCCAGGCCGGCCTCCCACGCCGACGCGTGCACGGACCACACCATGCCCAAGTTCTGCAACTCGGTCACCCGCTTGGCGTCCAGCGTGCCCTCACGGTAGTACCGGCGCTGATCCGCGATAAAGCCCCCCAGTGGGTGCCCGCCCAACGCTCCCCAGTCCTCCGGCGTGACGTACGTGAACGGCACCCGCAACTCCCCCTCACCGGTCTCCCGCAGCCACCGCGTGGCGGCC
Source organism: Streptomyces sp. SAI-135 (assembly GCF_029893805.1). NCBI lineage: Bacteria > Bacillati > Actinomycetota > Actinomycetes > Kitasatosporales > Streptomycetaceae > Streptomyces > Streptomyces sp. SAI-135. The sequence goes on along the minus strand of NZ_JARXYP010000002.1, from coordinate 243,843 downwards.
TCGACACCGCGCCGCCAGTACGCCTTCTCGGGGTCGATGACCCGCAGCCGCACGAACTGCGTCAGGGCGGCCGGGTCGCGTTCCTCACTGAACCGCAACACCCCCGCAGCCCGCCCGGACACCGACTCCACATCGACTGTCGATCTGTCGCGTAGTTACAACAGAAGAACACCGTTGACCTGCTGTGCTTAGAATTCAAAGACGACGTCGTGATCTTGACTGGTATGGCGTCTGATCTGCTGTGGTGTTGTACGAGGCGCTGCTGCGTGGCAACTACTCGAAGGCTTCACCAGCAGTGCTGTGACTACATAGAGGATGTCGTAACTAGAGAGATAGTTTCTTGGCTTGGACACCAAGCGCGTTCGTCCCGTAGTTGCTCCGCAGACACCGCTTGTTATGGCGTGATCGTTCGTTGAGCCGTGCATGACGGATTTGGTCGAGCGGCTGGTGCCGGAGGAGTTGTGGATGCTGTTTCGGCGGATGGTGCCGCCGACGGAGGTCATACGCCCACAGTGCGGCGGCCGGCGCAGGGCGGGTGACCGTGAAGCATTGGCCGCGATCATCTTCGTGGCCACTTCGTGCTGTACCTGGCGGCAGCTCCCGCCGGTGTTCGGTCCGAGCTGGCAGACCGTCTACCAACGCTTGGCCCACTGGAGTCGAGCCCGGGTCTGGGCTCGGCTCCACCACGTCATCCTCGACGAACTCGGCGCCCGCGGGGAACTGGACTGGTCGCGCTGCGCGATCGACTCTTTCAGCATGCGGGCTGCAAGAGGGGGCCTCGACGGGACCGAATCCGACTGCGGCAAGCCCGGATCGAAAATCCACCTGATCAAGGACCGGAATGGACTGCCGCTCTCACTGGGCATCTCGGGCTCGGGCGCGAACACGCTCGACAGCCTTGGCCTCGAACCGCTCGGGCGGGGCATCCCGCCGATCCGATCCCGACGCGGACCTCGTCGACGGCGCCCCCCACAAGCTCCACGGAGACAAGGGCTATGACTACGATCACTTGCGTCGATGGCTCCGCGGACGCGGCATTCGCCACCGCATCGCATGCAAGGGCTTCGAGTCCTCACAACGTCTCGGGGGCCACCGGTGGGTGGTCGAACGGACCGCGGCCTGGCGGTTCGCTCGCTTGCCCTACGCCCCGTAGTACTGGGGAGCCACGGCGGCCGACATCTGTCCGTCCTTGGGTACCGGCACGTGGTCGGTCACCCAGGCCGTCGGGTTGATGGGCGGCAGCATCCGCTCAACGATTCGCCGTTGCATCGGCACCGGATCCCATGTGGACTGGTTCACGAACTGCTGCAGGTTCCGCTCGTTGCCGCCCGGCAGCTGTGCGGCCATCGCTGGATTGACTCGCGGCGGCCGTCCAGCATCAGTTCCTGCAGATAACAGTCGCCCTTGGCACGCTGATCCTCGCGTGACACCGAGACGGCATCGGAGTGCAGTCGACGTTCGAAATGCCAGAAATGGGCAATGCGCAGCAGTGCAACACGGACACACGGTGGCAGTCCCTCTGGGCGGCAATAAACGAGCCAGCTGTTGCGTCACCTCGTTAGGGGATCCAGTCGGCGTCGACTGCCGTGCGGCTCCAGCGGTCGAAGCTGTGAACTTCCTGTGTTTCCATCGGCCTACTCTTTGCATTCCTTTGTCTTTTCTTTCTCTTTCTGGGGAGCACTTACAAGCCACCGTCGCTCTCGCGTCGGTGCGGTGATGAAGGTGCTGAGAACGTGCTGGATGTGATCCGCATGTCGACGCAGGTAGGGGTGGGCGGGGGAGAGGGAGCTGGTCGTGGCTCTGTGGTGGTTGGCCGTCAAAGCTGTGTGTGCATTTTGCTAGTGCTGATGTGTATGAGTGAACGAGTGATGGTTCCCTGCTGCTGACCTGCTGGCGGGATAGTGGGTAGCACGTGCCTTGTTTGGTGTGGATTATTTGCTGAAGTGACTTCATGGCTGGCCGGTGTGAGTCCTAGTCCGTGCGCCCTTGCCGGACGACTCGCGCCGGCTCCAGGGATGTCGCTCAAGTGTCGTGTGCCTGATCTGTAGGGCCGTTGTTCTGGACTCCTTCCGTCCTGTTTAGCCATTTGTGTGTGTGGCTGGATCTTGCTCAACTTGCTTGTGTTAGCCATTGACCGGTTGCGAGAGGGACGGTTCTGATGAGGCGGCCATAAGGGCGGAGTAAGAACTCCGTGAACGGTTGGGGTGGGGATGGCGTTTCTTTGGCGTGCGCGCTCGGCAGTTGGCGCGCGTAGACGGGTCGCTGCACTTGTGGCGGCGGTCGCTGTGACGGCTGCCTTGCCGACTCTGGTCCTCCCGCCGGCGGGAGCCCACGCGGACGACACGACGACGACCAGCCAGGCGACGCCCGAGGCTCGCGGGGATGCGGAGAAGGCGGCGGAGACTGGTGAGCAGGTTGAGGTCGTGGGTGAGCGCACCCCGTACACCACGACGTTGGCCAATCCGGACGGTGTGACGTTCACGCTCAAGGACTCTGCCGTTCCGGTGCGGGTGAAACAGGCCGACGGTTCCTGGGCGCAGCCGGACGCGACCTTGGAGGAGCGGTCGGACGGTTCCGTCGGGCCGAAGGCGGCGGTTGCCGAGATGTCCTTCTCGGGCGGCGGCTCCGGCGCAGACCTGGTGAAGCTGTCGCTCAACGGGCGATCGCTGACCGTGGGGTGGCCAGGCACTTTGCCGAAGCCGACCCTGGACGGTGACTCCGCGGTGTACGCGGACGTCCTGCCGGGCGTGGACCTGCGGATGACCGCCACCACCGAGGGCTACCGCGAGGTGCTCGTCGTCAACTCGGCCTCGGCCGGGGCGAATCCGGACCTGAAGAAATTGTCTTTCCCGGTGAAGGCGAAGGGGCTGACTCTCCAGGATGGCGGCGACGGTGGCGTGTCCGCGGTCGACGACGACGGCAACGCCGTCTTCCGTTCTCCCGCCGCCCAGCAGTGGGACTCGGCAGGCGACGCCACCGTGACCGCCTCCGCCACGCCCGAGGACTCGTCGGGTTCGGCGTCCCAGGCCTCGTTCATGACGACGGCGCAGGAGGACACCTCCACGGCGGAGACCGCGGGTGACGACGGTGAGGTGACGCCGGATCCGGCCGAGGGGCCCAGCGACGGGGACTCCTCCACACGTCTGCCAGTCACCGCGGAGCAGACCGCGATCACGGTGACACCGGACGCGTCGATGCTGGCCGACGACTCCGCGGTGTTCCCCCAGTACATAGACCCGGATGTCGGCATGACGGCCTCTGAGCGGACCTTGCTGTCCTCGGACGGGGACACGTTCTACAACTTCTCCGGGGGCGACAGCGGAAAAGGCGTCGGCTACTGCGGCACCTACGTCACCGGGGGTGTCTCGTACTACTGCGGCTCCGGCTACAAGAACCGCATGTACTTCGAGTTCTCACCGGCGAAGCTGGCAGGCAAGCACGTCCTGGACGCCACCTTCGCCATCACGGAGAAATGGTCGATGTCCTGTACGGCGTCGTGGGTGGACCTGGTGCGCACGGGAAACATCTCGTCCTCGACGAACTGGCCGGGCCCGACGGCGAACTGGGACCTGATGGTGGACCGGGACGTGTCCGCGGGGCGCGGGTCGGCCTGCGATCCCAGCCAGCCCGCCGCCCCGATCGAGTTCAACGACAACCCCGCCGAGACCAACGAGAACCTGACCTCGACCGTGACGAAGTTCGCCGCCGGCGACTTCTCCCGGCTGACGCTGATGCTCAAGGCACACGACGAGAGCGATCCGAACAGCTGGAAGCGGTTCGACGACGACGCCGAACTCGATGTCAAGTACGTCGGCATACCCGCCAAGCCCACGAAGATCGGCCTGGTCGTCGGGACGAGCGTTGTCTGCGAGACCGACCAGTCGGATCCGCTGGTGGTGTCCAGCCCGACGCCCTCACTCGCCGCGACACCGCAGACCGCGGCCGGCGGTGAGTCCGGGGCTTCACTGCGGATCGCCTACGACGTCGACAAGTACAGCTCCAGCACTTGGTCGGACGCCTACGAGGCGGAGCGGCCGACCAGCGGCTACGTCGGAGACAACGTGTCGCCCGGCACCGTGCCGACGTCGACGCTGACCGAGGGCACGCTGTACCGCTACCGGGCCTGGACGCGCTCGTACTACAACAGCGGGGCCGACTGGCTGTCCGGGCCGTCGAACGCGTCGACGACGGGCTGGTGCTATTTCAAGGTCGACCCGACCCGTCCCAAGGCCCCGGGGATCGCCCTGTCGAGCCCGTACTCGGTGTGCAACAGCTCCTGCACGGCGGCGGGCGGACCGGGCACCGATGTGACGTTCACGTTCAGCGCCGCCTCCGGAGATGCGGCCACCGTCACCGGCTACCAGTACAAGATGTCGTCCTCGGCCGCCTGGTCGTCGGTGATCCCGGCCTCGAAGCCGACCACCGTGTTCACGCCACCGGCCTCGGGCACCTTCACCGTCTTCGTACGGGCCGAGGACTCGTTGGGCTGGGGTGCCACGAATTCGGTGGACTTCCTGGTCGCGGAGGGCAGCGGCCCGATCGGCCAGTGGCACTTCGACGAGGCGAGCGGTGTCGCGCTCGACACGTCCACGACGGTGGCGGCGGAGCAGGACGACGCGACCCTCTCCGCGACCGGTGCCTCGCGTGATGGCCGTGGCCGTCGCGGTGTGCTGACACGGGACGCGACAGGAGCAGAGTTGGCGACGCCGGTGACGGACACCGGTCTGACCCTCGACGGTTCCGCTGGTTACGCGGCCACCTCGGGCGCGGTGGTGGAGGCCAGGTCGTCGTACACGGTTGAGGCCTGGGCCCGGATGGGTGCCGCCCCGACCCACAACTACGTGGTGCTCTCCCAGACCGGCACCGGAAGCACACAGCCCGGTTTCGCGATCTACTACTCCACCGCCTACAGCAAGTGGATCTTCAACTGGCACTGGGTCGACTCCTCCGGCACCTGGCACTACGTGCGTTCGTTCGCGGACGCCACCTCGCCACCGGTGAAGGTGTGGACGCACCTGGCCGGGGTGTACGACGCGAAGGCAGGAACGATCCAGCTGTACGTCAACGGCAAAGCCCAGGGCAGCCCGCAGGCCATGCCGAGCGGAGAACCCGAAGCGGACACCGGCCCGCTGGAGTTCGGTCGCGGAAACGCCGCCACGGCAGGCGCCTTCACGGACTACTTCGACGGTCAGATCGACGAGGCCACCGTCTGGCAGCGCGCCCTGTCGCCGGATGAACTGTCCACCGAGGCACAGCTGAAGACCAACGACAGCTTCGCGGCCGCGGAGCTGGTGGCCGACTGGGATTTGTCCACGGCGAACGGCACCACGGTGACCGACACCACCTCCGGCTACGGCTCGGCCCTGACCCTGTCCGGCGGCGCGACGCTGGACGGAACCGGGATCGTCCTGGACGGCACCGACGACGCGGCGACCGCACCGGGGCCCCTGGTGGACGACACCGGTTCCTTCACCGCGACCACCGCGGTACAGCTGGACAGCGCCACGCTCGCGGCGAAGCCGGTGGGCTATGTGGGACAGGTGCTCGGACAACGCAGCTCAGACGGATCCGGCTGGGGCCTGTGGTACCAGCTGACGGGAACCGACACCGACCCCGAGACCGACGCGACCATCCCGGTCGGCTTCTGGCACTTCGGCCGACTGAACGCCAACGGCAGCTTCACCGGAGTGGTCTCCGACACCGTGGCCGACCTGGGCAGCGCGGTGCGCCTGACCGGCGTGTTCGACGCCCAGGCCGGGACGGTCAGCCTCTACGTGGGCGAGGCGCAGAACGGCGACGCGACCGCCTACACGGCGACGGCGGGGACCGGCGACTTCGCCGTCGGCAAGGCGTATGTGAGCGCGGCATGGGGTCACTATCTGCCCGCCACGGTCAGCGACATCCGAGTCTGGGCCGGCGCCATGGCCGGACAGGAGCAGATCGCCGAAACGGTCGGGGACTGACCTCCCGGACATCCTGGCGGGGCGGCCCCATGCTGCCGCCCCGCCCCGCACCGCGCCATCGTCAGTCCCGAATTCCCTTTATTGATGCCGTTCTTCCATGTGTGAGGGGTTTGTTGTCGTGAGTGCCGGTATACGGGCCCGATGGCTGCGGGCGACATTCCATCCCGCCTTCCTGCTCCCCGCGAGAAGTCCTCACCACAGAGGTGCGGGACGCCGCAGACACAGAGCGGTCACCGTCGGTGTCTCGCTCGCACTGGCCCTGGCAGGTCTGAGCCCTGCGGCCGCCGAGGCCGCATCCGGCACCAAACAACTCGTGCCCAGCGTACCGGCGCAGCGCTCCGACACGGTCAAGACGGTCACCAGCCTGGGCGCACAGAAGGCCCGCAAACAGGTGGCGGCGCAGAAGGCCGCCAACAAGAAGCAGATCAACGCCGCGCTCGCGGAACAGAAGGCCACCTGGCCCCACGCAGCCACCGACACCGCCGAGCTGCCCCCATCCGGCACCGCCGGACTGTCTGCCGGAGGACTGCCCATCACCGTCCGGCGCGACAAGGGCACCAGGGCGGCCGCAGGGTCGGTCACTGTCACAGTGCTCAGCCGCAAGGCGGCGGCAGCCGCGGGCATCAAGGGCGTACTGCTGACCGCGAGCGCCGAGAGCAGCGGCAGCGCCCAGGTCGACGTCGACTACAGTGCCTTCGCCTCGGCGTACGGCGGCGACTGGGCGGGCCGTCTGCACCTGGTGCGACTGCCGAACTGCGCGCTGACCAGCCCGGCGAAGGCCGCCTGCCGCGCCCAGACCTCCCTGAACTCGCGCAACGACGTCACCGGCCAGAACGTGTCGGCCACGGTGCCCCTGGGGCAGACCTCCCTGCCACGGGCCGATGAACGCGCATCCCGCTCCGGCTTCCGTTCGTCCGCGCTGACGCAGGAAACGGCCTCCTCCGCGACCGTGCTCGCGCTGACGGCCACTTCGGGAGAGTCCGCGTCGGGATCGGGCAACTACTCCGCCACGCCACTGTCCCCGTCGTCGAGTTGGCAGGCGGGCGGCTCCTCCGGGGCGTTCACCTGGAACTATCCGCTATCCACACCCCCCGCGGCGGCAGGCCCCTCGCCGACCCTCTCCCTGGACTACGACTCGGGAAGCACGGATGGCAAGACGGCATCCACCAACAACCAGTCCACCCAGGTCGGCGAGGGCTTCGACCTGACCGCCGCGTCGTACGTCGAGCGCTCGTACGCGTCCTGCGACGACGACGGTCAGACCGACAAGCACGACCTGTGCTGGAAGTACGACAACGCCTCGCTCGTGCTCAACGGAAAGTCCACCGAACTGGTCAAGGACGACACCACCGGAGCCTGGCACCTCAAGGACGACGACGCGTCCACCGTCACCCACTCCACAGGAGGCGACAACGGCGACAACGACGGCGAGTACTGGACCGTCACCACCGCAGACGGCACCAAGTACGTCTTCGGCCTCGATAAACTGCCCGGCGCCGACACCCAGCGCACCAATTCCGTCTGGACCGTCCCGGTCTTCGGCGACGACTCCGGCGAACCCGGCTACGACCAGGGCTCCAGCTTCGCCGACCGTTCCCTCACCCAGGCGTGGCGATGGAACCTCGACTACGTCGTCGACCTGCACGGCAACGCCATGTCGTACTGGTACACGGCCGAAGCGAACTACTACCCCAAGAACGGCGCCTCGACCGCCAACGCCGCCTACACGCGCGGCGGCTACCTCACCAAGATCCTCTACGGGCAGCGGGCCAGCACCCTGTTCACCGGCACCGCCTCGGACGAGGTGACGTTCTCCTACGACGAGCGGTGCACCGCCTCGGACTGCTCCTCGCTGACCAGCTCCACCTCTGACAACTGGCCGGACGTGCCGTACGACTCCATATGCGCCAGCGGGGCCGACGACTGCGACACCTCCAGCCCTACCTTCTTCACCCGCAAGCGCCTCACTGGCATCAACACCCTCGCGTACTCGGCCGCCGGCTCCGCCTACACCGCGGTCGACTCCTGGACGCTGACCCAGAAGTTCCTGGACGGCCAGGACATCGACAACACCTCCGACCAGACCCTGGCACTCTCCTCGATCCGGCACACCGGCAAGAACGGCAGCGACATCGCCCTGCCGCCGGTCACCTTCACCTACCAACTGCGGCCGAACCGGGTGGACTCCACCTCCGACGACATCCTGCCGCTGAGCATGCCGCGCATCGCCTCCATCACGTCCGAGACCGGCGCCATCACCACCGTGACTCTGTCCGACCCGGAATGCGTACGCGGCTCGAACATGCCGGCGTCCGAGGACAAGGACACCCTGAGCTGCTATCCGCAGTACTGGCACATCAACGGCGCCACCGAAGCCTCCCTCGACTGGTTCAACAAGTACCGCGTCACCGCCGTTCTCAGCTCCGACCCGACCGGCCTGGGCCAGGGAGTCCAGACCTCCTACAGCTACGCCGACCCGGCCTGGCACTACAACTACGACCCCCTCGTCCCCTCGGATGAGCGAACCTGGTCGCAGTGGCGTGGCTACGGCAAGGTCACCACGACCACCGGCGCAGCCGACACCACCCAGTCCAAGACCGTCAGCATCTACATGCAGGGCATGGACGGCGACAGACAGTCCGACGGCAGCACCGCCTCCGCCACCCGGACCGGTCTGGACGTCTCAGGCCTGGACGTCCCCGACCTCGCCGACAGCGACCAGGACGCAGGCTTCCTGCGCGAACAGGTCACCTACGACGGCGACACTCCGGTCACGGTGACGGTCGATACTCCCTGGTCCCAGCAGACGGCCAGTCAGCAGAAGTCGTATGCCGCCATCAAGGCGTACTACCTCCGCACCGGCCAGACCTCCACCTCCACATATCTCACGAACTCCGCGACCTGGCGCACCCGCACCACCAGCACTAGCTACGACGACTACGGCATGGTCACCCAGGTCAACGACACCGGCCAGACCGGCGTCAGCGGGGACAACACCTGCACCCGCACCTGGTACGCCCGCAACACCGCCATCGGCCTGACCGGCCTCGTATCCCGCACGCGGGTCGTGGGCCAGGACTGCTCCGTGGCCGAAAGCAGCCTGGCGCTGCCGACCTCCTCGGCCTCCCGCGGTGACGTGCTGTCCGACACGGCCACGGTGTACGACAACACCTCGGCCACCGCCTGGTCCGCCACCCAGACCCCGACCTTGGGCGAGGCCACCTGGACCGGGCGGGCCTCCGCCTACCCGGCGTCGACCACCAACGGCGAGCGCTATCCGACGACTTGGCAGACGGTCGCCACCACCACCTACGACGACAGCGGCAGCACCACCGGCCTCGGCCGACCGCTGACCGTCACCGACGCGGCAGGCAACACCACGACGACCACCTACACCCCCACCGACGCCGGCCCGCTGACCAAGACCAAGGTCACCAACGCCAAGTCCCAGAACACCTACGTCTACACGGACTACGGATCGGGGCTGCCCACCAAGGTCTACGACGTCAACAACAAGATCACCGAGACGACATACGACGCACTCGGCCGACAGACCGCGACCTGGCTACCCAACCGCTCCCACTCAGCGGGCCAGACCCCGAACTACACCTACGCCTACAGCGTCACCAGCGATGCCCCGTCCTGGGCGTCGACCGCCGCGATCAAAGCCGACGGGACCACCTACAACACCACCTACACGATCTACGACTCCCTGCTGCGAACCCTCCAGACGCAGACCCCCACCCCCGACGGCGGCCGCCTGCTCACCGACACCCGCTACGACAGCCGGGGCCTGGCCTACGAGACCTACGCGGACGTCTTCGACTCCGCGCAGGTGCCCGACGGCACCTACACGCGGGCCGAGTACGGGGGCGCGCCCAAGCAGACCGAGACCGTCTACGACGGCGCGGGCCGGGCCACCAGCAACAGCCTGTACGTGTACGGCGTCAAGAAGTGGACCACCGCCACCAGCTACACCGGCGACTCCATCGCGACGAGCGCACCGAACGGCGGCTCGGCGACCCGAGCCATCACCGACGTCTTCGGCCGCACGGTTGAGAAGCGCTCCTACTCGGGCGCCGATCCGGCCGACACGTCCTACGGCGCCGGGGCCGGAGCCGCCTACACGTCCACCAAGTACACCTACACGCTGGACGGCAGTCCCTCCACCGTCACCGGGCCGGACGGCGCCCAGTGGTCCTACGGATACGACCTCTTCGGCCGGCAGACCTCATCAACCGACCCCGACCTGGGCACCACGACCACCACCTACACGAACCTCGACCAGACGGCCACCACCACCGACGCTCGCGGCAGCGAACTGCTCTACGGATACGACGTGTTGGGCCGCAAGACCGACCAGTGGCAGACCGCGAAGACGAACGCGGACAAACTCGCCCACTGGGACTACGACACCCTTGCCAAGGGCCAGCTCGACGACTCGATCAGCTACGTCGGCGGCACCACGGGCAGTGCCTACACCCGCAAGGTCACTGGCTACGACAGCCTCTACCACGCCACCGGAACCCAACTGATCCTGCCGTCCGGCGACCCTCTGGTCACCTCCGGCGCGGTCACGGCGACCCTCGCCTTCAGCGCGTACTACAACATCGACGGCACCCGGCAGTACTACAGCGAACCCGCCGCCGGTGGCCTGAGCGGAGAGACCGTCGACTACGAGTACGACGGTCTGGGGCTCCCGACCGACGTCGGCGGAGCCACCGGCTACCTCCTCGCCGCCGACTACAACGCCCTCGGCCAGACCAACCAGTACACGCTGGGCACCTCCACTGCCTCCACAGCCAAAAAGGCGTACATCACCAACACCTACGAGGAAGGCACCGACCGCCTCACCCGCAGCCTCACCACCGACGCCACCCGCAGCGTCCAGGACCTGAACTACACGTACGACGACGCCGGCGACGTCACCTCCCTCTTCGACAACGCCAACCTCTCCGGCACCGGTGCCACCGACTACCAGTGCTTCAGCTACGACGGCTACCAGCGCCTCACCGAGGCATGGACCCCGTCCAGCGCCTCCTGCGCCACCAGCGGTCGCACCACCGCCAACCTCGGCGGAGCCTCCCCGTACTGGACCTCGTACACCTACACCAGCAGCGGCCTGCGCACGACAGAGACCGCGCACACGACCAGCGGAGACTCCACCCACACCTACTGCTACAGCGCCACCAAGCCCCATCGTCTGACCGCGACCACGACCACGTCGGCCTGCGACGGCGTGAGCGCCACCTACGGCTACGACCAGATCGGCGACACGACCACCCGTCCCAACGGCACCGACACCCAGTCGCTGACCTGGAACGCCACCGGAAAACTCGACACGGTCACCGAGAAGTCGAGCAGCGGCACCACCAAGAGCACCACCAGCCACGTCTACGACGCCGACGGCAACCTCCTCATCCGCCGCAACACCGCCGGCGAGACCGTCCTGTACCTCGACACCACAGAGGTTCACCTCGACACATCCACCTCGACCGCCAAGCACTGGGCGCAGCGCTACTACAGCGCCGGCGACACGACGATCGCTCTGCGCACGAACAAGGGCGGAACCGAGAGCCTCTCGTACCTCTCCGGAGACCAGCACGGCACGTCCACCGTCAGCCTCGACGCCACCACCCAAGCCGTCACCAAGCGCTACCTGACACCGTTCGGTACCGCACGCTCCGGCGGCACCGGGACGTGGTCGGACGACAAGAGCTTCCTGGGCAAGAGCACGGACCCCACCAGCGGACTCAGCTATATCGGCGCGCGCGCCTACGATTCCGCGCTCGGCCGCTTCCTCAGCGTCGACCCCGTCCTCGATGCCAGCGACGCGCAATCCCTCAACGGCTACTCCTACGCCGACAACAACCCCGAAACGCTCGCTGATCCCACGGGCCTGGAAATCGGGTCCCGGCCGAACTCGTGCCAGTACGACCTGAGCAACTGCCCCAAGAAGGTACAGAAAGAGGTCGGTTACGACCCGAAGACCGGGACCGCGGACCCGAGCCGGGGAACGGCCACCACCAGCAGCAGAGGAACCGTCGAGAAGCTCAACCATCCGAAGCTGCCCACCGCGCACCTGTCCACAACCGGGGCTGCCGCGATAGGTGCCGGTCTGTACCGGGAGGCCATGAAGGCGGTCGCAACCTACCTCGGAAAGAACTCGTGGGCCTACAGCAGGTTCACCCTCGTGCTCTCACGCGTCTACGTGAACACCGTGGACGGGGTCGTGCCGCGCATCATCGGATTCGTGAGTAAGGGCGGAATCGACGACAAACTCCTCGACATCCTCACGGAGATGGAAGTCACCGTGTACAAGGCGGCACCCGACTCGGGCAAGGGGCATGCCGAGGACTCCGCACGTGACTTCAAGAAGGACGCCGCCAGACAGGTGGAGGACCTGGGCGGTGAGATCACGGAGGTGGACAACGCCTACGTGACGAACCGGGTCTGCTCGGAGCACTGCGGGAGAAGCCTCACCGAGTACCTCGGGAAACCCGGAGTAGAGGTCACGGAGGGAAGCCATGGATTCCTGGAAGGAAGGGTCGTCGACGAGGGAACCCTGGAGGAATTCAGGGACGCCTACGGGGCAGGACGGGCCATAGACGTCATGACACGGGCGATGGAGGCCGGGTTCCTGTCCGAGGGGGCCGGAATGGAGGACGAAGAGAAGTGACCACCAAAGGCCAGCTTGACGGAGACATGGGAAGGTCAGACCATGAGCGCCATGACCGACGATGAGATCATCGCCGCCGTAGGTGCGGACCTCGCAGCAAAGGAACCGACGCCCCCGGCAACACCGGACGCGGTAGCCGAAGCGGAACAAGTGATCGGATATCCGCTTCCCCCGCTGCTGCGGCGCCTTTACCTTGAGGTGGCGAATGGTGGATTCGGTCCCCGTGGAGGCGTCCTAGGAGTTCCCGGCGGTAAATGGCGCGGAGACTGGGCGGACATTGTGGACGCCTACCAGGCGTTCTCCGAAGCCCCCGACAATCCGGTTCCGGCCGGGTTGGTCTGGTTGTTCGATTGGGGCGATGCCATCTGGTCCCTCGTGGACTGCCGTGACCCCGCAGCGCCGATGTGGGGATGGGACCCCAACGACGGCCTTGAGCGTGCACTTTTTCCCCAGGGAAAGAATCTCGCGGAATGGCTTGCTGGGGCGCTCGCCGGAACGGAAACTATTCCGACCAGGTAGAACAGCTATGGGCTGTGTCCAGGACGAGTTCGGCGCGGGTCTGGAAGTCGGTCTCCCAGACCCGCCCCCCGAACGTTGACCGCCCTCGCGTCGCAACCGTCATCGCGGCTCGCCGCGTACCCGACATGCTCTGCTCCTCCTCGCACAGCGCCGTCCCTGTCCAGCAACTAGGACGGCTCATGCGCGACAGTTCCCAGCTCAAGGATGCCCGCAAGCCGCGACAGCGGCCCTGGACCGGAACGACCAGCGCATGATGACGCCCCGTCACTCCAAAGCCCTAATTCCACGGCGCACCCTACGGAGCACCGAGACGATGGTCAGGGGCCCCGGTGACCTGTGCGATGTGACCGCTGCGAGGCCGTCGATCAACACACCGACGGCGCTGGGGACCGTCGGCCTGATCCGGGCGAGCTGACTTGGCGGAGCCGCCCTCAGGGGAGGGCATCGCTCGCAGGCGCCGAGGCCCGCTTGTATGGACGGCGCTCGCGTACCGCTATCACGTCGTCTGGTACGTCCACTCGGCCGTGCGGAGCACTGGAAGGGTCAGAGGTTGTTGTCAGTGAGGATTCCGCGGCGCACCGTTTCCTCGACTGTGAGTCCCTGCCGCTGTGCCAGGGTGTGGAAGGCTTCGCGTTCTCGCTGCCAGTTCAGGGCACGCTCGGCGGCCGTCCGGCGGACGTACTCATCCGGGGTCAGGCCTAGCAAGGACGCGTGGGCGACGATGGCGTCTTGCTCGGCGGGTGTGAACTCCACAAAGAACTCCTGAGGTTGACCGACCGGCTCGGCTGGCATCTGATCTGCACTGCCAGTACCCCGCCCAGACCGTCACGCTATCGCAGCGTTTGCCCGTCCGTATTGCCTGGTTCAGGCCTGGGAGTGGCGGCGACATCGGGTCACCCCGCTCGTCGGGCTCGACCAACGCAAGTAGCACCGGCTGCAAACCCGGATCCAGGTCCACAGCCTTCCTCCGGCCCCACCAGGACGCCGGACCCGCCCCAACAGAGCCTGACCAGAATCCAGTTCAGCCGCTCCGCGCGAGAGTGCCGCTCCTTTGGAGGGCAGGAGCCTTCGTGCCGTAGTTGATCTTTAATGCCGCCCCACGGCCACAACGTACGAGATCGTTGCTCGACGTGGAGCGGCGGGCCCCTGCCGGTCGGCGGCCAGGCGATTCTGTGCGGTTCACGCTCCCGCACAGGGCGCCCGGTGCGACAATTGGGCCCAGGGCAGGGGGTGGGTGGCGATGACCGGGGTAGAGCTGGTACTTGCGGCATTGGCGGCCGGAGCGGCCGGCGGCATTACGGAGGCGACGAGCAGCAGTATCCGTGACGGGTACGCAGCGTTGCGGGATCTGCTCCGCCGCAAGCTCTCCAGCCAGGGCGGTGAAGCGGCCGAGGTATTGGAGGCGCACGAGAGCGCGCCCGGAGTGTTCGAAGCGCGGATGCGTGAATACGTGATGAGCTCGGGCGCGGATCAGGATGAGGCGATCCTGGAAGCGGCCAGGCGTGTACTGGTCCTGCTGGACCCGTCCGGCAACGAGCAGGGGAAGTACACGGTTGACGCCCGCAATGCCAAGGGCGTGCAGATCGGCCCCCACAACACCCAGACCAACACGTTCTCCTGACGGACCCGGGTCTGGATGAATGTGCCCGAGCCCGGTGCCGGGCGAACGGATGACAGCCCCGCCGCCCATGACCGCATCGATCTGCGCGGCGCCCGCGGCGTTCAGATCGGCGATCACAACGTCCAGACCAATGTCACCGTCGTCCAGGCTCCTGCGGTCCGCTCCGCCTACCTCCATCAGGTCCGCCTGATCGCGCCGGAGTCTCTGGAGGGGCGGGGGACCGAACTGGCGGAGCTGGCACGGTTCTGCACGCAGGACGGACCCGGCGCCTACACGTGGTGGCGGGCTCCCGCATGGGCTGGCAAGTCGGCACTCATGTCGTGGTTCGTACTGCACCCGCCGCAAGGCGTGCGGATGGTCGCGTTCTTCGTGACCGCGCGGTACGCGGGCCAGAGCGACCGGATCGCGTTCCTCGACGTGGTGATGGAACAGCTCGCCGAACTGCTGGGCCGTCCGATGCCCGCCTACCTCACGGAGGCGACACGCGAGCCGCACTACCGCTCTCTGCTCGACGACGCCGCTGCGCTGTGCGAGAGCCGAGGTGAGAAGCTGGTCCTTCTCGTGGACGGACTCGACGAGGACCAGGGGGTGGTCGTGGGACCTGATGCCTACAGCATCGCCGCGCTCCTGCCCGATCGGCCGCCCACGGCGCTGAGGGTCGTCGTCGCAGGCCGTCCGCACCCGCCGGTACCGGCTGATGTTTCGGACGATCACCCGCTGCGGGACGAAGGCATCGTACGGGAACTGGCCCCTGCCGAGCGTGCCCGGGCAGTCCGGCGGGACGCGGAACGCGAGCTCAAACGGCTGCTTTACGGGACGTCCACCGAGCAGGATCTGGTCGGCCTGTTGACGGCCTCCGGCGGTGGCCTCAGTGGAGCGGACCTCGCGGCGCTCACCGGTGCGCCCCGTTGGCGGGTTGCCGACCAACTGTCGGCCGTGTCCGGGCGTACGTTCGCCCGCCGCACCGCACCCCGAGCAGATGACGGCGAACTTGAGGTGTACCTGCTGGGCCATGAGGAACTGCAGCGGATGGCGACCGTCTCGCTCGAGGGTGCCCCGCTGGACGGCTACCGGCAGCGGCTGCGCGTCTGGGCCGACGGCTACCGGCGCCGGGGGTGGCCGGCGGACACGCCCGAATATCTCTTCCGGGGCTACTTCCGGATGGTGCGTGCCGTGCATGACGTGCCGGAGATGACAGCCTGCGCTTTGGACCGGGCCCGCCATGACCGGATGCTCGACCACACAGGCGGTGACACCGCCGCCCTCGAGGAGATCACAGCGGCCCAGGACGCGCTCGTGGCCGTCGGCCCGGGTGGACTGCGGACCATGGCCCTCCTCTCGGCCCACCGGGACCAGATCGTCGAACGCAACTCGGCCCTTCCCAAGGAACTGCCCGCGGTGTGGGCGGCGCTCGGACGCTTCACGAGAGCGGAGGAGCTTGCGTACGCGATGACCACGGGGTGGCAGCGCGACAGCGCCCTGCTCGCGCTGGTGAAGGTGGCGGCGGCGGTCCCCGATCCGGTGCGGGCACAGAGACTGGCCCGCACCGTCGGGGACAACAGCCGGGCCGAGGCACTCGCCTGCTGTGCCGAGGCGGTCGCCCGCATCGGTGACCGGACAGCGGCAGAGGCTCTGCTTGCCGAGATCGGGGAACTGGCCGCCGCGACGCAGGATCCCGGGCTGCGGGTCCATGCGCTGATTGAGCTGATGAACGCGGCGGTCGCCTGCGACGACCAGACGCGAGCCGCTGCGGCCGCGGACGACATGGTCGCATGCGCCGACGGGATCGCCGACCGGCACGAGCGGGTCGGGGCGCTGACGACCGTGTGCCGCGTTCTGGTCCGCAGCGGAGACATCACGAGGGCAAAGGCACTCGCGGGGCACGCGCTGGCCGTGGCGCGTGCCGTTCGCGGAGCCGAGGACCGCGATCGCGCTGTGGGATGGGTGGCAGAGAGTCTCGCACAGGTGGGTGAGCATGCGCAGGCAAGGAGGCTGCTCCGCACTCTTGCCAGGGATAAACGAGAATGGGTCACGGCGGATCTGGTCCGAGTGATTGCCGATGCTGGCGACATCGAGCAGGCGCAGGAACTGGCAGGGTCACTCCCGCCCTCCTCGTGGCACCGAGGATCGGCATTTGGGGATGTAGCGGAAGCGCTCGCTGTAGCCGGTGACTTCGGACGGGCTGAGGCGTTGGCCGAGTCCTCCCACGACATCGCCACTCAGTCCCAGGCCTACGCGGCCCTGACGCAGGCAATGACCGGGCGCGGCGACCTGGAGCGGGCCGCCGAGTACGCATCACGTATCTCGTACAGCGGCTTCTGGCTGATGCAGGCCTTGAAGACGCTCGTGCGCGCGGCGATCACCCACGGTGAGCACGAGTGGGCTGAAGACCTCGTGCGCGTCGCTGTCGAGACCGCACGGTTCATCGAAGAAGACTCCACCCTTCCGCAGCAGCTGAGCGAGATCGCGGCTGTCGCTGAGGTCGTGGTTGCCGCAGGGGACCACACGCTGGGCACCAGGCTCGCCGACGACATTGAGAAGGCGGCGCGCGCGCACACCGACCGCTACCGACGAAGCCATGTGGTGGAGACCTTTGCTGACGCGCTTGCCCACTGCACAGACGCGGATGTTGCCGGGATCGTCGCCGAGCGTGCAAATACGTTGGCCAAGAAGTTGGAGCGCTCGGACGACCGCGAACGTGTCCAGGTGCGATTGGTGAGGTCGGTGGCCGCCGTGGCGGGTTACCGCCAGGCGTCACTGCTCGCTAACGGGGTTGGCACGCCGCGCGGGCTGGAGGAAGCCACCTGCGCCCTGGCCGAGGGGCTCGCCCAGCACGGCGATCTCACTCAGGCCGAAGCCGTTGCCCGCTCGATCGACGATACCTTTGAGCGACACCATGCCCTGGTGGCTGTGGCACAGGGAGCGGCCGACGGCAACGATCCGGCCATGGCCGAGGCGTTGCTGGCGGATCTGACTCATCCCCTCGATCGGGTGAAGGTCATGAGCGCCCTGTTCGAGGCCGAGATGAGCTCCGGTGATGAGGCCCGTGCCGCCGCATGGGCTGGCCAGGCACAGCGCGCGGCGGCCACCCTCACCGTGACAAGCGACATTGCATGGGCGCTCGCCCGACTGGCAGATGCCCTTACCCGTCACGGATTTCACGCCCGAGCAGGGTCCATCGCCCAGTCCATCGGCCTCCCGGGGCTCCGTGTTGAGGTGCTGAGTCGAGCAGCACAGGGCGCGGCCGCATCGGGAGACCTCCGCAGGGCCGCAGAACTGACTGAAAGCGCCGCGGAGGCACTGCAAGAGGTGGAAACCGGTCTCTGGCAGGAGGAGGCGCTGGCCGCGCTGACAGCCGCCACGGCCGCGAACGGCGACTATGACGGGGCGACCGCCCTCGTACGTTCCGCGGAGCAGTTGCCGAACGGAACGCGCTGGGCATTGCCAGCCCTGGTCACTGCCCTGGCCCGGGCCGGGCGGCTGCAGGCTGCGGAGTCCTGTGCACGCGCCGACGCCCGCCGGGACAACCAGGCGCGGGCCCTCGCCGCACTGGCGCAGGAAGTTGGCCCGGTCGAAGGCCACCGTTTCGTCGCCGAGGCGCTCCGGCTAGCCGAGTGGACGTTGTCGGCCGACGCACTGGCCGAGTGCGCCCCCGAGGCGCTGGCAGACATCGCCGGCTTCCTGGTTGAACTCTCGGAGGAGCAGCCCTCCTTGCTGTGAGCGCTGCTACGGCCGACGTCCGTCCCGCAGCTCCACGTGGTCGACCGGCGTTGCCTTCGTCGCCGCGTCGTGGCACAGCCGCGGCGCGCTTGCACGCCCGGCACCCTAGCGATCTCGTACGTGGTTGACCGCGGCTCGGCGCCCAGGTGGCTCACTGTTCTGATCATGGTGGCGGCTTCCGACGCCTGCGCATCCGCTGGGAACGCCGCTCCGACATCCACGAAGCGTTCCTCAAACTCGCCTGCTGCCTGATCACCCACCGACAACTCAGCTCAGTGTGTTGGCCTTGTTAGCCCTGGTCGGTCTCGGGCACGCCTGCCTCGGCCAGCATGGTGAACAGGGGGGCGATGGGGCCGGTTCGGTCACTGTGGTCCGTAGTGAAGATCAACCGCTGAGCCGCCCGGGACAGTCCGACGAAAAAGGTCGACGTTCCTTCGCGCGGGTCCCTGCTGAACGGCCACCACTGTCTGTCGTGAATACCCAGGAAGAACACGGTGTGGTACTCAAGGCCCTTGCTGCGGTGGGCGGTGAGCAAGACCACAGCATTGCTGCTCTCGAATTCGTCCAGTGCCTGCCCCCAGTCGGCCGCGCCGTCGGTCACGGCCTCCAGCCGTGCTTCGAACGCGTCAATGACGATGTCGAAATCGTCCCCGGTCGCCGTTGACTTGACATACCCGCGCAAAGTGTCGCTGCCTACGAGGCGGACTAGCTCCTGCACGACATCGGACGCCGGAGCCGAGGCCGGAGGGTGTGCCTGGAGCCAACCGCGTAGCTGGGTAGTGAGCTGAGCGAGCGCTTCGCCGACTCGGCGTTGTGCTCCTTCATCGTCCGTTGCCCCGTGCACGCGTTCCATGGCTGCCGAAACCTCCCGCCACACCCCCGCAAGGCCTAGGGGCTGTTCGGCCAGCCGAAGCAGTCCCAGCAGCAGTCGGGCGACCTCGTTCTTCACGAGATCCTGCAGTTTCAACTTTCCTACAGGCGCGTCGTCGTTCCGCACTCGGATGCCGTGTGCAGCAAGACGGTCGCGGTACAGCTGCTCGAAATTCCGGATCGTCTGGCGTGCGATGAGCGCGAAGTCCGACGGCGTGCGGTCGGATCCGGCGATATCCCGGGCGATCCAGTCGGCGATGAAGGTCGCCTCCCAGTCGGCACTTGAGAATGTCCACAGCAGTGCTGGCTGGTGTTCTTCCTCAGCAGGCGGTGCCTTCGACGTAGCCCGTACCGTGTCGGGGTCCAGCTTGCTGGCGATCACATGCTGCAACTCCACCAGCGCGTCGCTGGAACGGAAGTTCCACGCCAGTTGATAGGTCGTCGCGTCGAAGGTGTCGGTGAAGCGGGTGAGGGCTTCGGGCAGGGCCCCAGCCCATTCCATGATGCGCTGCTTTGTGTCACCGACTGCTGTCACCGTGGTCCGCTCGCCGAACGCCGAGACGAGGAAGGAGAACTGGGCGCTGGTCGTGTCCTGAAACTCGTCAACGAACACGATGGGATAGGTCATGCGCAGGGCCCGTCTGAGTTTGGGCGCCGTACGAATAAGCAGTTCGGCAAGCCGGTTGAGCATGACGAACTCAAGCCGTGCCGTTCCTGGCCGCAGATAGTGCTGGCGCCACCACTCGTGTACAGCGTAGACGGCACCGTCAACACTGTCGTCCGATGGCAGGCTCTCGGGCAGGCTCCAGCCGCCGACGGCGTCGGCCATGAACCGGTTGGGCTGGAGACCGGCGACTTGCCAACGCAACGCTGGTGGCGCGCTGTAAGCAACGCCGTTGAGGAAGTTGCTGACCTCAGCGTCGAATGCAGGAGTGATCACGTAGCCGTCACTCATGCGCCAGGGTGCAGGGAGAGCTGCAGCAAATCGGTCCACCAGGCTCTTGGTGAACGCGTCGAACGTCATGGACACGAAGCGGCTGGCGTGCTCCGGGACGCGGGCGCCAACTCTGCGGCCGAGATTGGCGGCAGCATCCTTCTTGTAGGAAATGGCCAGGATGCGCTGCGGCCACGGGCACAGGCCGGTCTGCAGGAGGTAAGCGGCGCGCTGGGCAAGGAACTCGGTCTTGCCTGCGCCGGGGCCTGCGATGACGGCAGCATTGCCTGTTCCTCGCAGGGCTGCCCACGCGGCGGGCTCCAGGTCTTCGATGCCGGTCGGCCGCCACTCATGTGCCGGCATCAGCTGGGTGCGCGCTGCCGACGGACTCGGCCGGAGGGCGCTCACACAAAGATCCTCTCTTGGATGTGCTGCACGAGAGCGGTGAGGATCGGCGGCGCAGCCGTTTTCAACTCGATATCGCTGAGGCGACTGAGCGCCTTGAGGTGGGTGCTTGGCTTCGATCGGTTCAGGAACAAGTAGCGGTACCAGCGCAGCAGTTCGAGGCGTTCAGTGCTGCTCCAGAACGCCGACTGTGTTCCGTTCTCTCCGAAGACCGTAGTAGTGGGGTCCGTGGGCCGCGGCCCGAGTTCGCCCTGCTCGAGGTGCTTGTAGGCGTCCTCGAATGCACGCAGCATCGCGTAGTCGAGGTCCAGCGGGGTTGCGTAGAAGACCGCGAATTTCTGCAGATGGCGCATGATCGAACGAAGGGCCGCAATGTCGAGGTCATCGTGGATGGAAGCAACCGTGTCGTAACCGTCGAGTCCTTCCAGGGGATCCAGCCCGCTGGCGATGAGACGAGTGCAGGCGTCGCGCAGCCGTCCAGGGCCCGCCCCGTCCTTGCCGTAGTCGAAGTCCAGGAGCGTGGCGTGCGGGATGTCCAGATCGTTGAGCAGCTGCCACATGTGATTGGTGTGCCGGCCCTCGAGAGGGACCATGGCGACGAATGACGTGTCGAGCTGGATGCCGTGCGCATGGGCGATGCGGGGGATGACGAGCTGCTCCGTGTCACCTTCGCCGAGCACCACGAATTTGGCGAAGTACAACTCCGGGTGTGCGTAGACCGCCTCGCGCAGGTACTTGCCGCCGTCAGTGTCGTGTGCGGGGAGGGTGAGTTCACGTACGGAAGCGGTCGCTGTCTCCGGATCGGTGCGGAAGTAGCGGACGTCCTCGGGGCGAACACGTGTCATGACGCTGGCGGAGTGGCTGGAGAGGATGGTCTGCGTTGATGGGCCGCTGCTCAGGTCGTTCAGCTGGGTGACGATCCGGGACAGGAAGAACGGCGACAGATTGTTCTCCGGTTCCTCGACCGCGATGAGCGTCAGGTGCGGCAGGTGGGCCGCGTCCAGCGCAAAGTCGTCGCTGTGCTGGCCGGCGCAGACGGCAGTCTCGACGTCGAGGGCTGCCGAAACCAGCGCGAGGTGCAGCAGCGACCGTTGTCCGTCGCTCAGCATGCGGGCTGGCCGGGCCCGACTGTGATGATCCGGTTCGAAGACGAGTTCGGAGTCGCGGACCAGCTGGTCGAAGTCGCCGTCCAGGAGGCGTAGCTTGGGATCCGCATGCACTCCGGCCCCGTGCAGTTCCTGCCACCGGCCCCCCAGCGCACTTTCGACCGCGCGGACGACGGGTTCGTCGGTGAATTTTTCGGCGACTGCGGCCGCATTCCTACTGGCCAGGTCCCGCAGGCCGGTCGACCACTGCGCGGCCCGCCAGAGGCGGCTGCGGAGAAAGGACGTCACCTGGCGCACGCCATCACGGGACGCCGGGATGTAGATCATCTGAATGCGGCTGCGCTCAGCAGGAGTGAGCGGAGCCTGGTTGTCCTCGCTGTAGTCCTCGGCAAGGGTATTGACGGCCATCCGGGCTTCTGTGATGACTCCGTCGACGGTGCCGTCGTCGACCCAGTCGGCTCGGAGCACGATCCGAACCTTCAAGTCGCCGTCTTCCGCCGCCGCCATGCGCCGGAAGAACTCCGGGACTGCTCGTTGGGGCTCAACCGGCCCTGATGGCACGCCGCCATGCGGGCCAACACTGCTGTCGCTCTCGGCGTCGAGTTCGGGGAACGCGAGCACAGCCTCGATCGTCAGGCTACGAGCTGCGGGCGCAACGGTCTCGTCGGCAGGCACGTGAAAGTCCTCCACCCGCACGGACCGTTCCTTCGCGGAGATCCCGAACATCCGCAGCAGTGCCTCGCATGCCGCGGTCTTGCCTGAGCCGTTGGTGCCGATGAACGAGGTCGTGCCCTGATCCAAGCGAATGGACGTGCGTCCCGGCCCGAAACACTTGAAATTCTCCAGCACGAGCTTCTCAATGAACATGCGCTACTTCCTGCTCCACCAATGCCTTGACCGCCATGCCGCGCCGACGAGAGTAGCGAAACCGCCTGGCCAGAGTGCCGGTGCGATCTCGCCGTCCCGACTGTCAGGACTGCTCGATTTCTTCGTCCTCGGCTGCGGCCACGTACTGGGGATGCTTCTCGTCCGCGTTGCGGGCCAGGTGGAGCGGCAGCGGCAACAGGGTGCGGCCGCTCCAGCTGGCGGATTGCTGGGAGAGGCGGGCCGCGAGCCCGACCAGCCGCTCCTCCTGCCAGGCGCCGGCTCTGGCGATGGTGTACTCGGTGCGGGTGATGGCGTGGAAGTCTGTGCCGAGCTTGCTCTGTGAGGTCTCCGGCAGGGTGCGTCGGGTGTAGTCGGTGCCGGTGCGCTGACCGCCCTTGTGCTGCCGCGTTTCCGCGGCGAACAGCCAGGAGTTGACCCCGCCGTGGTCCGAGACGTACAGGATCTTCTCGGGCATGGCCGCCTTGTCGGCGTCGCCGGGGCGTTTGCTGCTGCCGCCGGCGCGGTGGGTGGGGCGTGGGGTGCGGCTGCCGTGCGTGACGCGGACGACGGCAACGTCCCGGCCGCGGGCGGCCAGCGTCAGCCCGGGCAGGAGCCCGTCGCCCAGGGTGGGGTTCGCCAGACCCGGCCACAGGTCCCGGTGCTGCTCGGTGAAGACCACCACACCGAGGTCGCCGGGCAGCTGCGCCAGAGCCTGCTCCACATGATCGCGTACTCGTGCGGGGCCGCCGGTCTCGTCGCGCAGATGATGGCCGGGCAGGCCGATCGGCCCGGCGTGGTGGCGGGTGCGGCCATATGCCAAAGGGAGCCACCGCTGGCCGCTGTACATCAGGGCCGGCCAGTACCTCTCATCCTGGTGGTGCGAGGCCTTCAGCGCGACCAGGGTGACGGCCAGGACCGGGGAAGCGGTGGCGCGGCCGCGGATGCGGGGGAAACGGTGCAGCCGGGTCCATAGGCCCACCAACCAGGCCCGCCGGTCCAGTGCGGTGTCCCGGGCCAGGGGGTGGCAGGCGGCGGCCGCCAGCCGGTCGTCGATGACGCCGCAGTCTGTCAGCAGACCGCCGGTGGCGATCTGTGCTGCGGCGTCTTCCTTGCGCGTGACGGGCGGCGGCTCCTGGCCGTTTTTGGCCGCGCGGGAGCGGGCGATCTTTTCGGCGAGATTGGGCTGGTAGAGGTCGCCGAGCGAGGCCATGGTCAGAAACTGCGACGGTATGTCACGGTCGGCGAACAGCGGCTTGAGCGCCGCCTTCGCATCCGCCTCACCACGGGCCGGCAGGGAGGTCTCGACCAGGGCGGCGACCAGCTCGCCCGGATCGCAGGGCCTCAGCATGGATAGACCGTTGAGGACCGGGGCCCGGTTGTGCGGGCCGTGCCGCACGAGTTCCGGCACCCGCACGGTCATCAGCTGCAGGCCCGGTGCCAGCACGATGGTGTGCCCGTCCTTGAGCGCCTCCACGTCCGGCTGGGCGAAGTCGCGGGCCAGCTGGGCCAGGACGCGTTCCTTCCACGCCCCGGTTTCATACAGGGCCACGATCCGCAGGGCTTGAAAGCCTGCTGCCACCACGGCGGGAAGGATCTTGTCCGGGGCCACCACCGGAGACGGTTCGGGCGACAGGCGGGGCACCCTGACGCCGCTGCCGGTGTAGGTCAGGGGAGTGGCGTCCAGCATGCGGCTGGCGTGTTCCTCCAGCCGGCGCATCAACCGGGAGCCGGCTCCCTTGCCGATCGGGTGCACGGCGGTGGTGTGGATGCCCCGCACCGGCCCGGGCTTGTCGAAGTCGACCGCGAACGGGTCGGGCAGCGGCGCGATCCCGCAGGCCTCCACGATCTGCGCGGTCGCCCCCTTGTACTGCGCCGACTTCAGCGTCCACTGGCCGTGCTCGTCCTTGGTCCAGCGCAGGTGCACCGGCGCCTTGAGCACGATGTCGGGGTTGGCGGGATGGCACACATGCGCGTTCTTGACCCCGTACCAGCCGGTCGCGATCCGCGCGGTGCGCGCCTCCAGATGCGCGACCAGCGTCCGGCCCCCGGGAGCAGGGTCGACGTCGATGTGGATGCGGTCCATGGCGTGCCCCACACGGCGGCGCCGCTCCCCGGTGGCTGCATCGATCCAGCTTGCCTCCCGCTCCATCGGCTGCGCCCACGTCAGCAAGTCGCCTTCCGATTCCAGGACCAGCGCGAGCGGCTCGGCCAGCGCGTCGACCTCCCACGGCTCGCGGCGCAGCAGCTGGGCCAGACGCCAGCTCGCCACCCGAAACGCCCAGTTCGGTCCCGTGATGCGGCCTTCACGGTCGCGGTGCAGCACCTCCTGCAGCGGGTAGGGGCCGCCTGCCTCGTCGAGGAGGTACTGGCTGAGCGTGTCCTGGCCCTCCCAGCCGGTCAGCCGGCCCTCCCATTCCCGGACCAGCCGCCGCCACACCGTGAAGTCGAGGGGCTCCGACGTGACGATCAGCGCCCGCCTGGTCCACGGACCGGTCAGCGGCGGGCGTTCCGGGTCGGTGAACACCAGCCGCCGTCCCGTGACCGCGCGGGCCGCCGTCGCAAGCGAGGCGGTCGGGCGCTGCGCGTCGAGCGAGCGGGGCTTGGGCAGCCGTGCCCAGGCCTTGCTGAACTCCTCGGGCAGCGGATACACATACACCTCGCCCATCAGTTCGCCGGTCAGCGCGAACGACAGGGTGCTCAGCGCACTGGGGCTCTTGGCAGAGCGGCTCACGGCGTCTCCCCGGGAAGGTCGTGGTCGGCCAGGCTCAGAAGGACATCGAGGGTGGAGCGGTAGATCCGGTCGATGAGGTCCCACTCATCACGCCGCTGCCACTCCGTATGCAACGTGGACAGCAGGTGGGGGAGGGTGGAGTCGGTCGCGGTCTCGGTGAATGCGGCGTCCGCCAGATGCAGGCTGCCGTGGTCTCCGCCACGGCGGGTGCGGCCACCGAGCTGGATCAGACGGGTGAGGATCTCCGCCACGATCGCGGTCTTCACGTCCTCGCCGAGGTCCTTGAAATAGTGCGAGCCGCGCCGGATCTCCTCGAACGTGCGCCCAGCGGACAACCGCAGCTGCTCAAGGGCCGCGGCCGGCTCAGCGCCGGGCGCAGGCGCGTCGCGGTAGGCCAGCGAGTTGACCATGGCCAGTAGCACGGCCGGCTCTTCCATCACCAGCACCGGCCGCACCACCAGACAGGCCACGTGCAGCAGCGACCGCCCGCCCTGATCCACGATGTTCAGGCCCCGCTCGACCCGGGCCATGGGCGCCAGCAGGAACCGGCACTGCCCGTGACCGACATGGAAGGGGAACTGCTCCAGCCGGTCCGCTGGAACGGGCACCCAGCCCGGGGGGTGTTTCTCATAGCGCGCCATCTCCTGCGGCCGCACCGCCACACAGATCTCCCCGGCCGGCGCACCGGCCGAGATCAGCCCCTGGGCCAGCAGCGGGCCGGCGCTGTAGGCCTCGAACGCCACCAACACGTGCGCCCGGTGCGCCCGCGCCGGATCAGCGGCCACCTCCGCCAGCTCCGCGTCCAGCCGCGGCCACAAGGCCGCACCCATCTGCCCGTAGGCGTCTTCGCGCCGCTGTCCTCGCAGTCCCGAGATCCGCGCCCATTGCCCGTCCTCGTGCTGCACCTTGTCCAGCACGGCGCTGAGACTGCCGTTGACGTCGTCCGGCACGTACCACGACGGCGGCGTAAGGAGATGATGCCGCGGCGCGCGCGGCATGTGCGCGGTCGCCGACAGGCCGATCACCACACGCCGCCGGCCGCCGTGGGCCAGCGCCGTGACGTCGCCCAGATGGCTGATGTGACTGTGCGGGTCACCCACGAAGCTCTTGAGAGTAAGAGTGGTTGCTGCCAGGTCCTGGTCGTTGAAGTGCTCGCTGAACGCAAACAGCGGCCGTCCCAGCGGCCCGTAGGGCGCAGCCCTCCAGGGCACATGCGACGACAACACCTCCGCCAGTTCGTTGGAGGCCGTCATCCCCGCCCCTTGCAGGGCCGGAGCCACGCCCACGATCTGCCGCAGGATCTCGCGGCTCTTCTCCAGAAAGGCCCGCCGTGCCGCGTACTGGACGAGATCGGTCACGTCTTCCGGCAGGGCATCCTGCGTGGTGTCTTTCGGTGCGGCGGCGGCAGCGTCCTGCGGGGCGGGATCTGCGGTGACCTTCCTGAACCGGTCGGCGAGTTCGGCGAGGGTTTCGGCGCTCAGACTGTCATCGTCCGACAGGTCGGTCAGCGACGACAGGACGGCCCGCAGTTCCTCCAGACCCTTAACCTCCTCGCCCGCCTCCAGCTCACCGGTCTTGCTGAACAGCTGGTTCACGGTGCGCATGTGCGCTTCGCTGGGCCTGTCCCCGGGTTTCAGTTTGAAGATCCTGTGAGCCAGCAGTGCATCCCACCGCCGCGGCACCACCAGTCTGCGCCGTTCCCGGTCCGGGGTGATGGCGCCCCGCGCCAGGTGCGACACATACGTGTCGGCCAGCCACGACAACCGCTTGATCTTGGGGTGCAGATACTCCTCGACCTCGCGGCTCAGCCGCAGACAGTGGCGGCTGAACTGCTCCTCCAACTCGCGTACCGGGCTGCTGGGCGACCCGTACCGGGCCAGCAGGACGCTCTTGGCGCCCTCATCGAACGCCTTGGCCTGCAGCGCGTCGACCTCATCCATCATCACCACATGCGCCCGGCGCAGCAGCAGTTCCTCCACCGTCACATCCCGGCGCTCCACACCGCGGTCGTCCAGTGGAACGTGGACCCGCCCGATGAGGAAGTTGGTGTGGTTGGTGACGAGAATGTCTGCGTCCAGTGCGGCACGGTGGTGACGAAACTTCCCGCAGGTGGCACGCCACGGACAGCACCTTGTCTTGCCGGAAGAGTCCTTGAGCTGGTCACACGGTTCGTTGCCGGGATCCCACAGCTCCACGGCCCGCGACTCCGGTGCCGCGTGCGTGGTTAGGGCGCAGCCGTAGGACATCTCCCCGAACACCCACTCGCGGTGCTCGGCGTCATCGTGCACGCTGCCCGCTGTGTCCTCGGCGAGCTTTTGCATGCCGCGGGTGGAGATCAGCGGCACCACTACCGGCATCCGGCCGCCGTCTTGTTCCTTGTCCGTCCGGCGCAGGGTTTTGGCGTCCCGGCGCAGCCGTGCCACCGCCTGCATCACCTGCGCGTTCTGCGGGACCACCACAGCGGCCGTCAGACCCCGCCGGGCACACCACAGCGCGATCAGCTCCGAGGCGATATTCTTTCCCAGCCCGGTGGGCGCGTGCAGCACACGGGTAGCTCCCGCCCGCGCATGGAACTCCTCGCCCAGGACCGAGCCGTCCGCATAGCGCAGATGCTTTCGCAGGTCTGCGACGGCCTTCACCCGGTGTTGCTCCTCGTAGGCGGCATCGAGCCGCTCGGCCAGCTGTTCCAGGTCACTGAGCGGGATCCGCAGATCGTCAAGGTCTGTACTGTCCTGCAAGACTGCGGCTGAGGTCTTCCCGGGCTGGCCAATGCGCAGGTCGTAGTGGACACCGACGGCTCGCCGCGAGGGGCTCAGCGGGTCGTTGATCCGCAGTTCGGAGAAGTAGCGCCCGGGTGCGGCCGACTGCCGCCGCCGGGTGCGAGCTGTGTGCGCCACCTGGTCGTCGATCTCCGCCAACAGATCATCGATGCGCGCGCCCGAGTCGGCCGCAGGCATCACCACGACCAGCCCGTCCTCCTCGGCCGCAGCGAACTCCGCACCGGCGCCGGCCGCCGCTACCCGGGTGGCCTCCTCACGAAAGACACTGCGGTGCGCCAGCGAGGCGGGACGCCTGCGCAACAACCGTGCCACCCGCAGCCGGTCGGCCTCGGACAGGACCGGCCACTGCTCCCACCACGGCAGATGCCCGGACAGCAGAAAGTGAGCGTCGTCCAGACGGGTCACCTGCCGCCACGCCGAGTCTTCCTGCGGGGCCCGGTTGGGAAACAGCCGGGCCGCCAACAAGACGGCGGCCCGGACCACCAGCACCACCGTGGCATTCCGACTGCCGGCCGTGCTGCTCATGCTGCCCCCCGCTGCACCTGAGCGCTGACCAAGCGCTTGAACGAGGCCACCGTGTGCACGGCATACCCGTCCGGTTCCAGCGCCGCACGCAGCGGCTTGACCTGCTCCGACCGGTACGACGGCACCACGATCGTCTTCGCCCGAGGCGGCCGGTCGATGATGCTCTGCTCGTTGGCGACATCCTTGACATCAACCAGGCACCGCCCGTCCGGCAACGTCACCCCGACATCCCAGGAGTCCATCTCACCCCAGCGCTCCACCTCCAGCCCCTTGCGCTCCAGCCACCGCATCAGCTCCACCTCGGTCAACCCCGGCACCGTCAGATGACGCCACACCGGCCAGTCCAGGCACAGCACACCCTCACCGCGGCGTGCAGCAAGTCCCGGGGGCCCGTTCACCACCTCGGGCGGATCGCCGGGGCGCCGCCCTGGCCGCAGCAGCACTCGAGCCTTGCGCTGGTGCGGCAGGAAGTCGCAGCGCAGCAACTCACCCGTGAGCCGCATCGGGTAGGCACACACCGGGCACGGCCACCACCACACCGCACCCCCTCGTACACAGCTGCGCTCCGCCGGCAGCGGCCGGTAGACCTGCATGCGCGCCCCGCCGCGCCGCGTGTACTCCTCGAGAATGCTGTCCTCGGTACCTGTGGGAACCTCCACGAGCATCAGTCGGCCGGCTACGTACTGCGCCTGGCTGCCGTTGGCCAACTGCCGGTAGACGGCGTGTTCGGTCTGTTCCGACGTTTGCCACGACCAGGTCGGCAGCCAATCCCGTCCACCGTCCAGGCCACCGGTCGCGGGGTCGAAAAGCACCTCGAGGTAGGAGCAGCCGACTTCGAAGGCGTCCTCGGTCAACTGCGCGGACTGCTGGTCGTGTCCGTCCTCCAGAATGACCAAGTCCCCCATTTCGGCAGGCAGGGAGGGCCAGTCCAGAGGGATCCAAGAACGTAGCGGATGCGTCAGGTTGGCGACCAGGCCGGCAGGTGTCTCGGGGCCGGTCCCCAGGGGAAGGTGGCCCAGGATGACGCCGTGCATACAGGAGATCTCATGCCAGGCCCGCGGTTCTTCCAGCCGCCGGGTCCAGGCCACCCCGGCACGCAACGCTGCACTGATCACTTTCCGCCCGAGGGCGTACTGAGCATCGCTCATCGCGAGGCCCCCCTTTCCACACCCCACCGAAGGTTTTGGGGCTCATGGGTTCGGAAACCACAGCCGAGACCGTACAAGGGGCCACTGACACACTCGGGTTGATGTTCGAGTAATGATCAATTCATGCCTGAAGTAGTGCGCTTGAACATCAGGTAACAAAGAAAACGTTCGAATTTGCGCATGATGGGGCTATGTCGCGTCGTGAGGCCACGGGGGATTGGGTCTACTGGGGGACCATGAGGCTGTGCGGTCCTGGGGCGCCGCGGCTTCCTGCAGGGGCGAACGGCCTCCGAGCGAGGGGGACCGCTGACGCGATTGTGTGCCGACTGCAGAACAAGCCACATTCGACGACTGTGTCGTGGCTGTCCCGACGTTCTCGTCACCGTGACGTGGTTTTTCTGCCCTTGTGGGGGCGTGGTTGTAGAAGCGAGCGGCGGTGGCTTGAGCAGCTGCGACTCGCGGTAACTGCGCACGAATGCGCTGGCCAGGGTGCGGCCGGCCGATGCGGCGATCTCGGCCGGATTGCTTCGGTGGGCCGGGGCGCTGTCGTCGTACCGGCCCCGGCGACGGCATGCCGGTCTACTGTGAGGTGGGTGAAGGCTGAGGCAAAAGAGCTTGTCCCGGTCGGCTTAATGGGCCGCTACGGCATGCCGGTTGAGCGGTTCTACGGGCGCCCGATGGACGCGGTCACGTGGGACGACGATAGTTTCGTGCACAGTGATTCCGATTGCCGTGCCTCGGCTGATGCTGGGCCAAGGGAAACCCATCGTGTCCGCTTCGGCGCGTTCTTCGCGGCCCGTATGTGCGGGTGTTGTCGTGTCGAGCTTGCGGCTGCAGGTGTAGGCCTCGCGGATACCGTCTTCGACCTGGTGAACCTCTGCGAGGCTCTTGAGGAGATGGCGTCCCGTGAAGTGGTGTAGCCAGCTAGCGTCCCGGAACGCGCGGCTATCTGCCCGGGGCGTGCATCCGCTGGCGGTGCATGCTCCCTGAACAAAGGCAGGCCATCGCGCAAGTCTCCCTGGTGAACGGGCAGTTCGACCGGAGGAGCACGCGATGGCCTTGTCCCAGTCTGAGCTGATGCGGCTGCTGGAGTCACTACGTCGGGCAGAGGGAGTTGAAGCAATCAGGGTGGTGTGCGAGCGCATCCTGCAGGAGCTCATCGAGGCCGAGGCGACCGACATGATTGGCGCCGCCCCGGGCGAGCACGCCGAGACGCGCACGACCTGGCGCAACGGTCACCGCCACCGGGTGCTGACCACGCAGGCCGGCGACCTGGACCTGAAGATCCCGAAAGTGCGGACCGGATCGTTCTTCCCGTCGCTCCTGGAACGCCGGCGCCGGATCGACCGGGCGCTGTTCGCTGTGGTGATGGAGGCATACGTGCACGGCGTCTCCACCCGCAGCGTGGATGACCTGGTCAAAGCACTCGGCGCGGACTCCGGGATCTCCAAGTCCGAGGTTTCCCGGATCTGCGGTGAGCTGGACGAGGAACTGACCGCGTTCAAGGAACGGCCGCTGGATCACACGGTCTTCCCCTACGTCTTCCTGGACGCCACCTACTGCAAGGCCAGGGTGAACCACCGGATCGCCTCGCAGGCCGTGGTCATCGCCACCGGCATCTCGGCCATCGGGCACCGCGAGATCCTCGGTGTGATGGTCGGCGACAGCGAATCGAAGCCGTTCTGGACAAAGTTCCTGCGCAGTCTGCGGGCCCGTGGCCTGGAGAACGTCCAGCTGGTCATCTCCGACAGCCACAGCGGCCTGGTGGCCGCGATCCGCACCGTCTTCCTCGGCGCGGCCTGGCAACGCTGCCGAGTTCACTTCGTCCGCGACGTGTTCTCGGTGATCGAAAAGGGTTCCGGGGAGATGGTGGCGGCCACCATCCGCACCATCTTCGCGCAGACCACCGCCGAACAGGTCCGCATTCAGCTGGACGTGGTCGCTGACATGCTCGGACGACAGTTCCCGCAGGTCAAGAAGATGTTGCTGGACGCCGCACCGGACATCACGGCGTTCGCGGACTTCCCGTCGGCGCACTGGAAGAAGATCTGGTCAACCAACCCGCTGGAGCGGCTGAACCGCGAGATCAAACGGCGGGCCGACGTCGTTCAGGTCTTCCCCAACCCTGCCGCCCTGGACCGGCTCGCCGCGGCGGTCCTGGCCGAACTCCACGACGAGTGGCAGGTCTTCGACCGCCGCTACCTCTCCGAAGCCTCCATGGCCGAACTCTTCACCACCCAGCCGACCCCGCCCGAGCCGGAGATCACCCCACAACCGGAATCGAAACAGCTGCCGTGACTACACCACCCCGCGGGACATGACCCTTGAGGAAGAGGACGAAGAGGCCGAGAACCGTAAAGAACCGGACTACATACCGAACTACCTGAGACCGAATTTCAACCCGGATCACTGGCGCTACCTGCAGTTTCACCTGTCGGAGGCTTCCAGCAGCCTCCGGGCGCATCCTTGGCTGCTCAGCTGGGCGCATCCCACACTGTCACGCATCGAGGCCTGCGCAGAACGCCGATGTGAGGAACAGAAGGCCTCATCGACACCGCGATGGTAGAGAGGGCCGCTGCCGCCCTGCAGCAGTCCGAGCAGTCCGCCGCGCGGCTGGCCGAAGCCTGGCAGTGGTGGCGGCAAAGGGACGACTGGCGCGTCCACACCAGTCCGGACTACGCCCACTACGATCTGAACGCACGCCAGCGGCCAAAGACTTCAGACAGCACCCAACCTGGCGCGGCGGCCATCGAGATCAGCCTGCGGCTTCCGCCCAAGGGAACCGACGAGGACGGCTTGCCCATGGTGGAGACTCTGTCGCTGTGAGAGATCGCCGCGATCGTCGCCTACAAGACCACCGCCGACTGGGCCGCATGCACCGTCACCCTGGCCGCTCCGCCAGTCGTCGCGCAGGAGCTCCTGCGCCCGGACCGGGGCCTCAATGTCACTCCGCTACTGCCCGGCGCCAGCCCAATGCAGGCGTAGCCCGGGACGGTCTCAGGCGGGCAGATTGAGTGGCGGCTGCGTGCCGGCCAGATGCCGCTGACCCGTCCAGCTGCCCAGCGATCTGCCGCAGGCGCCGGCCGGAGCACCTTCGAGCCGCCAAGCACCGATATGTGCACCGCCGATTCCGGAGTGCACTGGTGATCGGCGGACCTCTAGGCTTCCTTGCGCAGGGAACGCCCAGCGGGTATCGGGGGAATGCAGTGGAGACCGCGCGGTTGTCGTCGTTGAGTGAAAAGCTGGTCGGCATCGGGTTCGAGCGGCTTGCCCAGGGCGCCCCGACCGTTCTGAGCAGCTCTACGCTCGCCGGTGAGGTGGCTTTCAGCGCTCCGGAAGGCCAGCAGAACGTGCGCGAGCCGTCATGGGAACAACTGGCCCCCCGCGCGGCGCAGTTGCTCACGCAAGGGCCGTTGTTCCTCGTGCCGACCTGGGAACGCAGGGCGGCATCAGAGCAACGCCGCCCGGCCGGGCACCTCGATTACTACGTCGATGTCCTGGCCGCGTGCCGGCCGCCCGCACCTGACGCCGTGATGGCAGTGCTGGTGCCGGCACACCCGTGGGTCTCGGATCAGCCCTGGGCCGCCGAGATGCGCACCCAACTCGCCGAGCACTGGGACACCCTGCTCATCGTCTACGGGGCCGGCATGCTGACGCAGATTCATGCGCAGATGGAGTCGGCGGTTGTCTTCCTGCGGGCACGGGCGGAGACCAGGCCTGTCCTGAAGCTTTTCCAGGTGCCGCGCCTGCGCCGCCTCGACGAGACGGCTGTCGTTAAGGACTTCGAGCGGCTGCTGGCTCGTCAGGGCGGCAGGGGAGAGTACGGCTATGTGCTGCGGGAGACCCCCAGCCCGAAACAGGGCCTCTACTTCGACCGCTTCGACCCGCACATCCTTCAACGCCGCGAAGACCTGGCCGGCTTCGGAGCCGTCAACGCCCTCGGCGATCTCTTCACGTTTCGCCGTACCCCCTTCAACAAAATGACCCTCAAGAGGGGCAAGCACCTGACGACCCGGAAAGATCCCTCCGTGGTCCGCATGATTGGACCACGGGATATCGCCAGGGACGGCAGCATCGTCCCGCCCTCGGAGGAAACCCTGTGGGCCACCATCCCCGCGGATCAGCAGCTCGCCGCCGGGGACCTGGTGCTTCGCCGCGTGAACGCTCCGATCATGGTGCCCCCACACGGCTTCTTCACCGCCGAGGTCAGCGAAGAAGACCTCCCGGCCGCCGCAACAGACCAGGTAGTGATCCTGCGGCCCATCACGCCGCTTTCCCGACCGCAAGCCCGCCTGATCACCATGTTCCTGCGTACCCCGCTCGCCCTGACCCTGGCCGGACCACAACTGGCCACCACGAGCATGGAAGCGCTGTCCGCGCTGCCTGTCCCACAACCCGATGAGGCACTGACCAAGGCCCTCGACGAACTGACCGCTGCCAAAGACCAGTTCACACAGTGGGAACAGGAGGCAGACTCGGTCATCGAGTCCGTCTTCCTGGAGAAGACCGCAGCCCGTGCCCGCGCCCGCGTCATCGACTCCGGCCGCGCACTGCGGCTGCGCGTCGAAGCCGCCTCACTCCTCGACGACCTTGGGCACAGCGTCCGCACCCGCTTCCCTTATCCCATCGCCTACCGCTGGCGCGAGACCGAGGCCCGCATCAGCGCCGGTGACGCCCAGGCCGCCTACGCCGCGATCCTCGACACCGCCGAGGAACTCCTGTGCTACATCGCCCAACTCGTCCTCGCCCTCACCCACGCCCGGCAGATCACCCTGGGCTCCGTGACCGCGATCCGGGACAAACTCGCCAGCGGCCGCAGCGGACCTGGGCTCGGCGACTGGGCCAATGTGCTCAACGAAGCAGCAACCAGCAAGCAGTTGAGTAACCTTCCCGAAGCCCACCCCCTCCACGACATCCGGACCCTGCTCGCGCACCAGGACGCCGAAAAGGCCCGCCAAGCCTTCAGCGAGCGTCGCAACGACCAGGCCCACCTGCGCCGCGTCGACCCGATCGATCTGCCTCACGCCATCGACGTCGCCTTCGCCGACCTGACTTGCCTGGTCGAACGGGCCCGCTTCCTGGCCGACCTGCCGCTGCTGGACATCACCGATGTGCGCTGGGACGCCTTCGCGCGCAGCGCCCGCGTCGAGTACCGGGAGCTGGCCGGAGACCACCCCGTCGTCCCCACCCGCACCATGACCTCACCCAGCAACGACCTGGAGACCGGCAGCCTCTACATCCGCGACACCGACGGCACGCTGCACCTGCTGCGCCCCTTCCTGATCGGCCGGGACTGCCCGACCTGCCGCACCTGGTCCA
This sequence comes from Streptomyces sp. SAI-135, assembly GCF_029893805.1. Classification (NCBI taxonomy): domain Bacteria; kingdom Bacillati; phylum Actinomycetota; class Actinomycetes; order Kitasatosporales; family Streptomycetaceae; genus Streptomyces; species Streptomyces sp. SAI-135. Next base: position 208,656 of record NZ_JARXYP010000002.1, on the reverse strand, counting down.
CCTTCCATGTTGACCGAGTCCCCAAGACCGCCGTGGTCTTCAAAAGCTTGGAACACGGCCACACGCTCGAGGACACCTCTCCCGACACCCGCCGCCTCCTGGGGCAGATCGGCCTGGTGTGAAGCATCCGTGGGACGTGACGCTCTCAGGGGACGGCAGGGCCAGCGACCACAAGGGCAGTGGAAGACCTAGCTCGCCTGCAGGAACCCTCGAGCCCTGTGCGGGGAGGGGGTCCCCTCCCCGCACAGGGCCTCTTCTATTACTGAGTTTTTCGTTAGTTCTGTGGCGTTTGGGGATGAATGGTCAGGCGGGTGTGGGTGAGGAAGGACCACGGGAGTTGCTCGCTGGAGCAGACTCGGTGGATGCCGCGTTCGGCTGCGTCAGCGACATCGGCGAGGTGGTCGCCGGCGAGGTTGGCCAGCTCGCGGGTCTTGATGGCTGACCACAGCAGTTCGACCGGGTTGAGTTCGGGTGCATAGGCCGGCAGCCGCTCGAGGCTGAGCCAGTCCTGCTCGGCCACCCAGGCCCGCATGCGCCGGCTCCAGTGGGCGGACAATCCGTCCCATACCAACACCACCGACTCACCGGGGTAGAAGGTTTTGATCTGTTCCAGCACTTCGATCAGGGAAGTGCTGGAACTAGCTGCCCGGCTTGAGGTGGAAGCACAGCCGCGGGCCGCGTTCGGGGTCGGCGGCGTGGTAGCCCAGCGCGGCAGCCATCCCGGCACGTTTCCAGTTCAGCCGGTGCCGTAAAAGCGGAGTGCGGCCGCGGGGTGCGTAGGTGCGACGCACCTCGGGCAGCAGTGATACGCCTGATCCAGGCATGTTTCTTCACCGCCCCTTTTTGATGCGCGGCCACTCGTGGGCGACCCATCGGGCGATCTCGCACCCGTCCCGTTCGAGGGCCTGGCGTCTGGGCCGCTGCAGACTCCATCCCAGCCGCCCGGTCAGCAGCCGCCATACCGAGGCCCGGGCCAACGTCACCCCGGTCACCCGCTCAACCACCACGCCGACCCGTTCCAGCGTCCACAGATCCGCCTCGAACCCGTGCGCCTGAGCGCCTTGCTCCAGCGCAGTCCGACTGCGCCTGAGCGCCTTGCTCCAGCGCAGTCCGAACCGCTTCGACCTGGGCATCGTCCAGCTTGGACGGCCGACCGGTGGCCGGGCGCCGCCGCAATGCCTCCGCCCCGCCCTGCTCCTACAGGCGCTTCCACCGGCGCACACTCTCGGGGTGCATCCCCACTGCCCGGGCAACCTCGGATGAAGGACGTCTGTGCTCGAACAGCTCGGCCGCGCGCATGCGACGGGCCTCGGCCAACTGCGGCCGCGTCAGCGGCAGAACGGCGACATCAGCAACAACATCCTGCGGCTTGGAAGACACACCATCATGCTCACACTGCCGAAGCCGCAACCACCACAGAACTAACGAAAAGCTCAGTAGGACCCGTTTCTCAACGAAGCTCGAGACGCGGCTGGTACGGCCCGTCCTGCACCCATTCGACGCCGTTCCGGGTAATCGGGAACGAGGAGAGGTCGACCTTCTCCAACTGCATCTGGACCTTTTTACCCCCGAGTTGGCCGGTCAGGGTGAGCCGGTCCGCCGAGGACTGGTCGAAGGACAGCTGGCCGGACCATCTCGGATCGTCGGCCCTCAGCAGGGTTACCGTGTGGCGTGGGACGTCGAATGAGGCCATGTAGTCGACGATGGACCCGTCCATACGCTGGCTGGAGACCGGCCCCGGTTGGTAGGTGTGGGTGGTGTCGACGATGAGCCGGTTCCAGCGCTCGGCGTCACTCGTCAGGGGAGGTTGATCGCGTCCGTCCAGAGAGAAGGCGGTGACATCCCAGATGCCGTACAACGGCGGCTTGGGACCCGATGACCCGATCTGGTCCCACAAGTCCCAGTTACCGTGCACCTGCGAACCGACGAACCACGATCCGATCAGTATCTGAGCCGCCAGAGCGATGTGCGTGGCCCGGCGTGCGCGGAACAGTGGCGGCTGTGTCGGCGCTTCGACGGCGCGGTCGGTCACGAAGAACTTCACCAGACGCACCGCGTGCGGCGCCAGAACGAAGAGACTCAGCAGGATCAGGTGGAAGGTGAAGATCTTCAACGGCACCTGGTACGTGATGTTGATGATGAGCACCTGCGTCAGCTCGACCGAGGCCAACAGGGCCCCCAGCATGGCGGTGCGAGGTACGACCAGGAGCAGGCCAGCGGTCACTTCCGCGCAACCGAGCAGGATTTCGTACTGCGGGGAGCTTCCCACCTGAGACCAGAGCACGTTCAGCATGCTGAAGTCACCGAACGGCTCCACCAGCCTGGTGAGCGGAAGCGACATCTGCAGCGGGAACAGCTTGGCGAAACCGAAGGCGAACAACTGCGACGCCAGGCACAGCCGTACGACGAGGTGGAGCCACTTGTGAAGGGTCGTGTAGTTCGGGCGGTGCCGGTCGACCAGCGACCAGACGACCGTGACCGCAGCGCCCAACACGAGCCAGGTGAAGGCAAGGACCCAGAAGAACGCCTGGTCACCGCTCTGTACCGGTTCGATGAGGGGGGCGTCGACGTGGAGCACGTTGTCGGCCACCCAACCCACGACCGGTCTCACAGTGTGGTATTGCCAGACGTAGGCGGAGGGCGGGAGGTCCTTCCCGAAGACTCCCAAGAGCGGAAACAGGATCCGCATCTCGGTGAGGAAGAACAGTCCGACATAGACCAGGCAGAACCGGAACGCTATGCGCGTGGCTAAGTTCCAACTCGTCACCGAAGGACTCGTGCTCGCTTCTTCGGCTGTCTCCTGGCCACTCGACGGTTCGGCAGTATCAAGTATTCGGGTCATGCCAACCTCCTGCCTCGGGTTCTGTCGCACGGCCACCGAAACCCGGTACTGAAAAGGGGCCGAGAGAGCATCCGTTGGAATAGGTCCCCAAGCTAGGCCCGGGGATGGCCGGATGTCTACGCCCGGAATTCCGGGGAGGGAATTCCGGGCGGTGGGACAGGTGTGAGCAACGACCGGCAGGGTCCGCTGTCCGGTCGACAGGACGCCTACCGATCGGAAGCGTGCCTGATGGGCAGGGTTAGAGCCCGGCTGAGGGCCGGAAACGCCCGATGCTGATGTCGCCAGACTTCGAGCGCGCTGACACGGTGATGCGTTCCGTGGAGGAGTTTCCGGTCTCGAGACCGGGCGAATTACGGACGTGCCCCTGTCGCGAATCGAGATCGAGTGTGGCTGTGACGTCCTCCGGAATGTTTATTTCAATGCTTCCGGAGTCCGAGGTCGCGTTGACCGTTTCGCCCTCGGCCTTGTCGATACGAATGTCGCCTGATTCGGTGTACGCGTCGACGCTGCGGCGTGCGTGTCCGACCACGAGGTCGGCATCGTGCCCGCGCAGCAGGAGGTCGCCGGTGACCTCGCCGATTTCCGTCTCGCCGTACTGGTTGGTGATGCCGACGCTGCCGTCGACGTGTTCGATCTGGACCACGCCAGAATCACTGGTCACCTCCGCACGGCCGGCCACCCTCCGGACGGAGACGTCACCGCTGTCCGTGGTGACGGTCAGCGGGCCTGTCTCGTCCAGCACGATCTCGCCACCATCGGTCCGGAACGTGCAGGCACCGAGCCTGCCCACACCTCGTACCTCGCCCTCTAGAACCACCGCCTTCACGGTGGAGCCTTCAGGCAGGTCGATTCTCACGCGGATCGATTCTCCGAATCCCAGCCAGCTGCTCCAGCTTTCGCGTGGTTGCGGGCCGTCGATGACGAGTTGGCGGTCCTGATAACTGACACGGATCTGTGACGGGTCGTTCATGCCGGTGGTCGATACGACGGTCTCCGAGCGGTCGCTCGCGAGCACCAGGAGATCGCCCACGGGGAGATTGACCGTGACCGAGACCCCACCGGGGGTTGAGAAGCTGGGCATGATGTCGTCCTTGGTGCGCGGGATGCAGTGAGGCCGTGTCTACTGCTCGGAAGGAGGAGTCAGCACCACGGGGAGTGCGTTCAGCCGTCGCAGTGCCGGCACACGCTGCCAGGGGAGTTCGGCCGGCGCGACGGCGAGGGACAGCTCCGGAAACCGGTTGAACAGTGCTGGCAGAGCCACGCTCAGCTGCAGCTTCGCCAAGTAGGCGCCGAGGCAGTAATGGGGACCGTGGCCGAATCCCAGATGCCCGTGTCCCGGCGCCGTCATCTCGCGGGCAACGTCGAAACGGTCGGGGTCGATGAACTGGCGCGGGTCGTAGTTGGCCGATGTCAGCATGGGCTGCACGACGTCCCCGGCCTTGATCTGTACGCCGCCGAGTTCGACATCGACCGCCGCGTACCGGGGCACTGACAACTGCGTCGGCCCGCAGCGGCGCACGAGCTCCTCCACCGCCGTCCGCCACAGCTCCGGCTGCTTCTTCAGCCGCGCCAGCTGGCCGGGGTGGACCAGTAACTCCGCGATGCTGTTGCCGAGTGCGTGCGTGGACGGCTCGTGCCCCGCGGTCATCAGAGTGATCACGAAGCTGATCAGTTCGTCCGTGGAGAGGCGGTCGCCGTCCTCGTCATGAGTCCTGATCAGCGTCGTGAGCACGTCGTCCGCCGGTGAGTTGCGGCGTCGCTCGATGATCTCCCGCACTCCCGCGATCATGTCGTGCAACGCCGCCGGCATGACGCCGGGCTCCAGCGATCCGAGCCCCGTGCTCCATCCGTGCCAGGCGGCGTGATCGGACTTTGGCACTCCCATGAGCTCGCAGATCACCGTGAGGGAGAAGGGGTACGCGTACTCCGTGATCAGGTCCACCTGTCGTTCGGAGCCGTCGAAGGCGTCGATGAGGGACTCGGCGACCGTTTCGAGCTCGGGGCGCAGGTCGGTCATACGCTTCACGGTGAAGGCGCGCGTCACGAGCTTCCGCAGCCTGGAGTGGACCGGAGCATCCCGGCCGAGCATGCCGTTGGCGAGATACGGATAGTCCTCGGCCGGGATGCCGAGCTTCTCGGCCATCTGCGTCCGTGCGTCGTCTCCCTGATCGCCCGTGACCGAGGCGAAGTCGCTGACGAACCGGCTGTCGCTCAGTACCGTCAGCGCCTCCTCGTACCGAGTGACGTACCAGACGGAGACGGCGCCCATGAGCCGACCCCGTATGACAGGGGCCTGCTCGCGCAGAAGGGCGGCGCCACCATAGGGGTCTGCCATCATCGCCTCTGTCATCACGTCCGGCAGGTCGAGTGATTCTGTGGACATCGGAATTCCTCCTGGTTGGCAGGCCGTGGGAGCGGTCGACGATCCGTATCGCTGTGCATTGCTCAGGTGTGGCGCGGGTCGCGCTTGTAGAGCTGCTTCGACCACAGGTAGCCGACCAGTGCGATGACGAGGCACCAGGCGACTGCGACGATCCAGTCGTTGCCGATCGGCTCTTCGAGGAGCAGGCCGCGCAAGGTCTCCGTGATGGGTGTGAACGGTTCGTTCTCGGAGAACCAGCGCAGCCCGGGGGCCATCGACTGGGCTGGGACGAAGGTACTGGACATGAAGGGCAGGATCTGCATGATCATCGGCAGGTTGCTCGCCGAGTCCACGGTCTTCGCCATGAGGCCGAAGCCGACGGCCACCCAGGTGAGTGCGTAGCTGACGAGGGCCATGAGGCCGAAGGCTGCGAGCCACTCCAGAACGCCCGCCCGGGGCCGGAAACCGACGAGCAGCGCGATGGCGACGACCACGACGGTGCTGATCATGGACTGGACCACACTGCCCACCACATGTCCAGTGAGGACCGAGGCACGGGAAATGGGCATGGTCCGGAACCGGTTGATGATTCCCTTCGTCATGTCGACGGCGACCGCGATCGAGGTTCCCATCGCTCCCACGGTCAGCGCCAGCAGAAGGATGCCCGGCGTGAGGTAGTCGACGTACTCGATGTCCCGTCCAGATTCCCCCAGTCCGTCGCCGAGCGTGCTGCCGAAGGCGAAGACGAACAACAGAAGCAGGACTACCGGCATGACGACGCTCCCCAGTAGCGTCGACGGGTTACGCCTGGCGTGCCGCAGGTTGCGGCGGACCATCTCGGACGAGTCCTGCAGGGCGAGCGAGAGAGTACTCATCGGACAGCCTCCTGCTTTCCGTTGTCCGTTGCCGTCTGGCTGGTCAGGGTGAGGAACACATCGTCGAGATCTGCGTTGTGCACCGTCATACCGACTGGGGTGATCGTCGCTTCGTCGAGCCGGTCGAGTACCTGGCGCATCGACCGCAGATCGTCCGCGTTGGGCACCCGCAGGCTCAGCGTCTCCTCGTCAACGTCCGAAGAGGCCAAGACGCTTGCGGCCAGGGCAAGTTGCTCCGCCGAGTCGAAGGTCAGCCTGATGTGGCCGGTGGGTGCGAGCTGCTTGAGCTCGCTCGGAGTGCCCTGTGCCACGAAGCCACCTTGGTGGAGCACCGCGATCCGGTCGGCGAGTTCGTCGGCCTCTTCGAGGTACTGCGTGGTGAGGAAGATCGTGACGCCGTCGGCGACGAGCTCACGAATGATCGCCCACATCGTACGCCTGCTGCGCGGGTCGAGACCGGTGGTCGGCTCGTCCAGGAAGATGATCCGTGGTCGGCCCACGAGAGTCATCGCCAGATCGAGCTTGCGCTTCATGCCACCGGAATAGGCGCCGGCAAGCTTCCTGGCATCGTCGCCCGTCAAATCGAACTGCTCGAGCAGTTCATCGGCGCGCTGCCTGCTCTCCACAGGTGAAAGGCGATAGAACCGACACATCATGAGGAGGTTCTCCTCGCCGGTGAGCAATTCGTCGACGGCCGAGAACTGGCCGGTGACACCGATTGCCCGGCGGACTTCCTCGGGCTTCTGCATCAGGTCGTGGCCAGCGACGTGAACGGTACCGGCGTCTGGGCGGATGAGTGTGGAGAGGATCTGCACCAGGGTCGTCTTGCCCGCGCCGTTCGGGCCGAGTAACGACCAGATACGGCCCGCGGGGACTTCAAAATCGATGTTGTCGAGAACCAGCTTGTCTCCGTACGACTTACGTAGCCCGGCGGCCTTGATGGCGAGTGGAGTGGTCGGCGTCATGGGTTTTCCTTTTCGGTCGGGGGAAATCCGTCTTCCGCGCGGCCTCGGTTCGAGGGGCGTATTGCTCCGGAGGGCGCGATGCTGTCCTGGCGCCGGGACGCCGTGCGCGGCTTCTCGATCTATGGCGCAACTTTGCGCCTGTAAGGCGCCATGGGATGGAGGTGAGGAGGGGGAAGCGCGTCGGTGGCGCCCGGCAGACGTGTCAGCCGGACGTCTGCGAGGACTCTGACGCGCGGTGGATCATGATGTCGCCGTGCCTGGAGCGTGCTCGTACTTTCACCATGTCCGCGTCCTGGGAGGGGCCGTCCTTCGCCTGCATGGTGTTGCGCACGGACCCGGTGGAGCTGTGGGCGTCGATCCAGGCGACGGAACCTTCGCAGATGCCGATCTCGATCTCTCCCGATCCCGTCAGCAGTTCCGCCTCGCCCTGCTGCACGCGTCCGAGGCGAATGGTGCCTCCGGCGGCCTTGGCGGTGACACCCTTTCCCGCGTCATCGACGAAGATGCTGCCACCGGCGGTGCTGACGTGCAGGTCGTTTCCGCTCGCGCCGATCCAGACGTCGCCGTTCACGCCCTTGATGACGGCGCTGCCCGAAACCTTGGCCAGCCGCACCTTCCCCGACACTCCGTTGACGTTTGCGTACTCCGACACAGCGTCGACCGCGATGTCCGCGAACACCGTGTCGATGTGGAGGAGCTCGACGTGATCGAGGTGGACCTCGCCGGACATGCAGTCGAGCTGGACGTCCTTGAGGGGTCCTTCGGACCTGACCTCCGCCTTCGTTGCCTCGATCTTCACGCTGGAGCCGGCCGGAAGCTCGATCGTGACGTCGACGGACGCCGACTTGCCGAAGATGCCACTGAGCCAATGCGGTTCCGGCGCTTTGATCAGCAGTCGGCCCGAGGCGTATTCGACGTAAGTCTGCTCGGCCGCCTTGGTGTCGGCTGCCGAGGACTGGTCGCCGGGGCGGACATGCACAGTGGTCTCGGCTCGGCCGCCGGCCAGGACCGACAGCCTGCCTTTGTTGAGGGTGACTGCGACGATGATGGGCTTCGGGGTGGAGAACTCGGGCATGAGGAGCCGTCCTGTCATGGTGGTATACGGGGCTCAGCCGACCCAGCCGATATAGCGTCGCGACGGTCCCGGGCCGCGTCGGCCTGACGAGGGTGGCTGGGCGGATTCGGCGTCCAGCGCGGCCGTGGTGACGCGCACGAGCCAGGCGTTCAACGACTGCCCGTCCTTGGCCGCGGCGGCTTCGATGCGGGCCTTCAGGTGCTCCGGAGGACGGAAGTTGATACGGCCCACCGCGCCTTCGGTGTTGGGAGGCGGTGGCGTTTCCGCAGCCGGGGTTGGGGCCGGAAGGGGGAGGGGATCCTCGTCGACGGGCTCCTGAAAGCCGGGAGGTGCGACGACGAAGTACGGATTGCGCCCCCGCAGGCGGACTTCCACTGAGCCGGGGACCAGGTCCCGAGTGATCTCGTCCGCCGCAGCCGACAGTACGTCGAGCATGGTCAGCCGTGTCGCGGACACGACCGACGACGCCAGACGCTCTGCCAGAGCCATGGCTTCGCTGTCATCCGCCCCCGCGGAGGCCAGGAGCTCGCGGTGGAGACCCTCGACGTAGGGTGTCAGATCCATGGCGCAAGCATGGCGCCTTGATGGCGCCACCGCAAGTCCGTAGGCGGGAACCTCGGCGCGTGGGTCGTCTTTGCTGTTGGGGCAAGCGACTGCCGGAAGCCACGGTGTGCGGCTGCCTGATCCGGAAACCGTGATGCGTGACTTTCGGGAAACGGCATCGGCGTGTCCCGGCGACAGGACACCTGCGCGGAGTCCGCCATCGACAGGGGCGACACCGGTCTGTAAGACTCCGAGCAATTCCGGGATGAAAATAGCGGGAGACAAACACCGGATATTTCGAGTTCAGTACCGCCTCATCAGGGATGACGGGAGTGCGATGTCCGCGCTGGCTGAAAAGTGGAAACTCGATCGACAGCGATACTTCTGGATGTACGGTGAGGACAGGGCGACCGAACCGGTCGCTTTCGACGAGGCGGCCGGCATATGGAACGTCTATGGGTACGCGGAGTCGCTGTACGTGGCGAACAACCCGCAGCTGTTCTCGTCCGATCTCGGCCGCCTGGTGCCGGAGCGGCGTGAGTTCGACGAGGGCGCCCTCGACCGGCTGGATCCGCCGGAGCACACTGCTCTTCGCAGAATCCTCGCCGATGCCTTCACTCCCCGTGCGATCGACGCCCTCGAACCCCGAATACACGCAATCACCAAGAATCTGCTGGACCGGGTGGCCGACCGGGACGGCTTCGACCTCATCAAGGACTTCGCCTACCCACTGCCCATCACGGTGATCGCGGAACTGCTCGGCATTCCCGAGAGCGACCATGCCCTGCTCAACGGCTGGATCGATACGATGATGAGCATCACCTCGGAGTTCTCATTCGGCGAGCGGGACGAGAGCGCCGAGAACGAGCTGGCGGTCGCCCTGGACCAGGTGCGCCACATCGCCGACCACCTGCGAGGACATGCCAAGGATCGCCGCGTACACCCGCGGGAGGATCTGCTCACCAGGCTCGTCGAGGGGAAGGTCGACGGACGACCCCTCACCGACAACGAGGCGGCCAACTGCGCCAACGTCATGCTCGTCGCCGGCCATGTCACCACCACGCTCCTGGTCAGCAACACCGTGCTGATTCTGGACGCCTTTCCCGAGGTGGATCGAGCGGTCCGGCAGGACCGGGCTCTGATTCCCTCGCTCCTCGAGGAGTCGCTGCGGTACATGAGCCCAGCCGCCTCCATGGTGCGGGTGACGAACGCGTCGATCGAGCTCGGGGGCGTGACACTCGAACCCGATCAGGTGGTCATGGTGTGGATCCCGACCGCCAACCGTGACCAGCGGGTCTTCGTCGACCCGCATGCTTTCGACCTCAACCGCGATACCAACCCGCACATCGGCTTCGGCCGGGGTGTGCACCACTGTCTCGGATCGGTGCTGGCCAGGCGTGAGGGGCGCATCGCCCTGAATGCGCTGTTCGACCGCTTCCCCTCGCTGAGTTGCGACCCCGACAATCCGCCGACCTTCCTGAGCAAGCCCAACCTCAACGGTGCAGCCCGGCTTCCCGTTGTCGTCGGCTGACGCGGCCGCCTTGGAGGAGAATCCGATGAACCCGACCGCATTGGACGAGCACGCGTACCGGACGGCGGAGCAGCTGTTGCGGCACAACCGGCCGAAGCTCGTGTCGGGCGGCAGGATCCGCCCGCGGTGGATCGAGGGCGGTGCCCGCTTCTGGTACCGGATTGACACCTCGGACGGCCTGCGGTTCCTTCTCGTCGATCCCGGGCTGGGCAGCCGAAAGCCCGCGTTCGATCACGTCCAGCTCGCCAAGGCGCTCTCGGCCGCAACCGGCGAGGAAGTCGATGCGGCCGCCCTGCCGTTCGCGGCGTTCGAACTGGTCGACGGTGACGTCGAGTTTGACGCCTTCGGCCAGCGCTGGAGGTGGGTGGCGGGTGACCACGCCTGTGTGGGGGTGGAGCGGTCGCAACACCGGCAGCTCCTCGATGTCGCTGCCCCGGACGGCCGGCATGCGGTGTTCCGCAAGGACTACAACCTCTGGGTTCGTTCTCTGTCCGACGGACGCAATCGGGCATTGACCGACAACGGTTCGGTGGACCGCGACTACGGCGCCAATCCGGACTACTTCATGTACACCACGATGCTGGGGAAGCTCGGCATCCCGCATCTGCCGCCGGCGGTGTTGTGGTCGCCGGACTCCAAGCACGTACTCACGCACAGGACCGACATGCGTGGTGTCCGTGAGACGCACCTCATAGAAGCGCTGCCCGCGGACGGGGGCGCACCGCGGCTGCGGACCCAGCGGTTCGCTTTCGCGGGAGACGAGCGGGTGCCGTCGGCCGAGTTCGTGGTGCTGGATGTCGAATCCGGAAAGGTGGTTCCGGCGCGGGCCGAGCCTGTTGGCATGTCATTGATGTCCCCCATATCCCGTCAATGGGCGTGGTGGGCCGAGGACAGTTCGGCGGCGTACTACCTGAGTTCGACGCGAGACGGCAGGGAACTGAGCCTGCACCGGCTCGACCCGGCCTCCGGCGAAGTGCGCACGATTCTGACGGAATCCGGGCCGACGCGTGTGGAGCCGGGGCAGCTGCTCCAGCAGGCTCCGATCGTCAGGGTCCTGTCGGACGGGGCGGAGGTGCTCTGGTACTCCCAGCGTGACAACTGGGGGCACCTCTACCTCTACGGAACGCGGGACGGTGAGCTGCGCGCGCAGGTGACGTCCGGGCCGTGGGCAGTGCAGGAGATCCTGCGCGTCGACGAGGACCGGCGCGTGGTGTATTTCGTGGTCGCGGGCCTCGTCGAGGAGGATCCCTACCGCCGCTCGGTGTGCCGGGTGGGACTGGACGGGTCGGGGTTCGCCAAGATCATCGATGACGATGTGGACCATGCCGTGACCGTGCCGCCGGGTGCGGGGTACTTCATCGACTCGGCATCCACCAACGCCCTGGCGCCGGTGATCAGCGTGCGTGACTGGGACGGAAAGGTGCTCGTGGAGCTGTCCCGCGCGGACACCTCCCGCCTGCTCGAAACGGGGTGGAGCCCGCCGGAACGATTCCGCGTGACCGCAGCTGACGGGCAGACCGAGATCCACGGGATGCTCTACCTGCCGCACGGATTCGATCCGGCGAAGCGCTATCCCGTGGTGGACCACCCCTACGGTTTCCCGAGCGCCAGCCGTGTGGTGCCCTGCTTCGACCCCGGCTACTACGGCTTCGACGCGGAAGCACTGGCAGCTCTGGGCTTCGTCGTGGTCGCCATCGATGGACGTGGATCCCCGGGCCGGGACAAGGCGTTCCACGACGCCTCCTACGGCCGGGTCGGCGACGGAGCTGGGCTCGCCGACCATGTGGCCGCGCTTCGCGAACTGGCCCGAGACCGGCCGTGGATGGACCTCGACAGGGTCGGTGTGTTCGGAATGTCATCCGGCGGATTCGCCACCGTCCGGGCGATGCTCGAGTTCCCGGAGGTTTTCAAAGTTGGTGTCGCGGAGTGCGGGATGCACGACCTCCGCTTCGCCGAGCAGGGCATCGCCGAAATGTACAACGGCCCGTTCGACCCGGAGACGTACGCCGCGACGTCCAACATCGACCTCGCAGACCGGCTCGTGGGCAAGCTGCTCCTGGTCCACGGCGGCTTGGACGACAGTTTCTCGCCCCACCTGAGCATGCGACTGGCGGAGCGTTTGATCGCGGCGGACAAGGACTTCGACATGCTCATCGTGCCCAGCTCCGATCACGCCTTCGTCGGGTACGACCACCACCTCAACCGGCGCAGGTGGGACTTCTTCGTCCGCCACCTGATGGGCGTGGAACCGCCGAGTGGCTACCGGCTGACGCCCGTTCCGCTGGACCAGGAAGCACTCGCCGATCTGTTCGGATGAGGGGAAGAGGCATGTACACCAGGAAAGCGACCACGGCTGGACTTTGGCTTCGCCTGGGCAGCGATCCCGGCCAGCGCCCACGCCGGCGGCTGATCTGCATGCCTCATGCGGGCGGGACCGCGAGCACCTATGGGACGTGGCCCGGGTTGTTGCCTCAGGACCTCGCCGTGTACACGGCGCAGTACCCCGGGCGACAGGACCGGTTCCGCGAGCCTCCCGCGGATTCGATCGAGGACATGGCCGAGTCGATCGCGTCGGCGCTGGATCCCTTCAGCCGTGACCCGTTGGTGATCTTCGGCCACAGCATGGGCGCCTACGTTGCCTACGAGGTCGTCGCGGAACTGGAGCGTCGGCACGGACCGGTGGTTGATCTGCTGGTGGTCTCCGGCGTGATCGCCCCCCACCGCAAGGGAGCGGGCGAGGTGCACAAGCTCGGCGATGCCGAGTTCGTCGCCGAGGTCGCCCGGGATAACGAGTCGTTCGCGGACCTGCTGGTCAATCCCGACCTCATCGAGGTCCTCCTGCCAATGATCCGCGACGACTACCGGCTGTTTGAGCTGTACCGGCCGACCGATCCGCCCGCGGTGCACGCCCGGATGCTGGCGACGGGAGGCCGCACGGACCCGGACGTCGACCACGACGGACTGGTGTCGTGGGGAGAGCTGGCGACCGGTGACTTCGAGGCCGTCACCTTCCCTGGCGGACATTTCTATCTGGTCGAGGGCGAGGCCGCGCTGGTGGGAGCGCTTGCCGAGCGACTGCCTGTGTGATCCGGACTCAACCATGGAAAGGGGGAACGCAGTGATGCGAACTGCGTCCGCGAGGGCGGTTTCGACCGCCAGGGTGATGCGTCGTCGGCGGTATCTGATGTGCCGACCCGCCCATTTCACGGTGCGCTACTCGATCAACCCGTGGATGGATCCCGGTGTGCCGACGAGTGGGGAAACAGCCCTGGGGCAATGGAAGCGGCTGCACGACCTGCTGGTGGAGCTCGGCCACGACGTCGATCTGGTGCCGCCGCGCCCCGACCTGCCTGACATGGTGTTCGCCGCGAACGGAGCGGTCGCAGTGGACGGCAAGGCGCTCGTCGCCCGCTTCCGCCATCCGCAGCGGACCGGCGAGTCCGCCGCGTATCAGCAGTGGTTCGGCGACCACGGCTGGAGCGAAGTCCGGCAGGCGACCCAGATCAACGAGGGCGAGGGTGACTTCCTCCTGGCCGGGGACGTGCTGCTGGCGGGATCCGGCTTCCGCAGCGATCCCGCCGCCCAGTTGGAGGCCGCCGAGTTCTTCGGCCTGCCTGTGCTGGGCCTCACCCTGACCGACCCGCGCTTCTACCACCTGGACACCGCGCTTGCCGTCCTGGACGACGACGAGGTCATGTACTACCCCGGAGCCTTCGATGCCGAGAGCAGGAAGCTGCTGGCCGACAAGTACCCGGACGCGATTCTGGCCACCGAACGGGACGCGGAAGCGTTCGGCCTGAACGCCGTGTCCGACGGGCAGCACGTGGTGCTCGCTCGTGCGGCCGAACGCCTTGCCGGGCAGCTGAAGGAGCGGGGGTTCGAGCCGATCGGCGTGGAGCTGACCGAGTTGTTGAAGGCGGGCGGCGGAGCGAAGTGCTGCCTGCTGGAGATCCGCCACACCCAAGCCCGCCGCACCGTGGCACATGAATCCGCCGCGCACATTCCACTCCCTGAATCCCACCCCGCGTGAACGGAATTGGTGATGTCGGCCGACTGCCTGCACACGATCTTCTCCGCAAGAGCACGTTCCGCGCCCGACCGGGTCGCCCTTTCCACGCCCGACGGACCCGTGTCGTACGGCGAACTGGAGACCCGCAGCGATGGACTGGCAGCCAGACTCCACCGGCTCGGGGTGCGTCCGGGAACCCTCGTCGGGCTCAGCGCGCGCCGTAGTGCCGAAGCCGTCGTCGCGATGCTGGGCATCCTGAAGGCCGGCGGAGCCTATGTGCCGATCGATCCGGACTACCCCGCAGCCCGTATCGACTACCTGCTCGCCGACAGCGCGGTGCCGATCGTGGTCGCCACACTGGACGCAGCGCCTGCGCTGAGCGGACGTCACCCCACCATCGTGTGGGTGGACGAGACGGAGGCCGAGGACAAAGACGAGGGCCCGGCCGGTCCTGGCGCGGTGCTGTCCGAGGACGCGCAACCGTGGCCGGCGTCGTCCGAGGACGACCTCGCCTACATCATTTACACGAGCGGCTCCACCGGCGCCCCGAAGGGAGTCGCCGTCGAGCACAGGAACGTGATCCGGCTGTTCAGTAGTACACGCCCCTGGTTCCACTTCGACGAGAACGACACGTGGTCACTCTTCCACTCCATCAGCTTCGACTTCTCCGTCTGGGAGATCTGGGGGGCTCTGCTGCACGGCGGTCGTCTGGTGCTGCTGCCGGCGACTGTGACGCGGTCGCCGGAGCAACTGGTCGCACTGCTGCGCAGGGAACAGGTGACCGTTCTGAACCAGACCCCCTCGGCCTTCCACCAACTGCTCACCGTGCTCTTCGCCGAGCACAACAACGAACCGAGCACTTCGGGACTCGCGCTGCGGCTTGTCGTCTTCGGCGGCGAGCGACTGGAGCCGCGCATGCTGGCACCCTGGGTCGACCGGCACGGTGATCAGATGCCTCGACTGGTCAACATGTACGGCATCACCGAGACCACCGTTCACTGCACCTACCGCCCCATCACGGTGGCGGACGCAACGGGAGAAGGCGGGCCCAGCCCCATCGGGGTGCCGCTACCCGACCTGCGCGTGTACGTGCTCGACGAGCGAGGCCGACCACAGCCGGACGGCGTACCGGGGGAGATGCACGTAGCGGGCGCCGGGCTGGCCCGCGGCTACCTCAACCGACCGGAACTCACCGCCGATCGGTTCGTGCCATCGACGCCGGAGGTGGGCGAGGAGCGGCTGTACCGGACCGGCGATCGCGCGGTACGCAGGCCCGGCGGTGAACTGGTGTACCTCGGCCGAATGGACGATCAGCTGAAGGTCCGCGGATACCGGATCGAACCCGGCGAGATCGAGGAATGTCTGGGCCGCCTTCCCGACGTGGCAAGAGCCGTGGCCGCGTCCCGCGAATTCGGGGACGGTGACCTGCGGCTGGTCGCCTACCTGCTACCCATACGGCCCGCCGATGCGGACGGCGAGGCAGCGGACCGGCTTATTGCGGCTGCGGAACGGCACGTGCGGAAGGAGCTGCCGAGGCACCTGCGGCCGTCCCGCTACGTGGTCGTCCCGGAGATCCCTATGACTCTTCAAGGAAAGGTGAACCGTGATGCGCTCGGAAAAAAATAACCCTGCGGTGAGAAAGGGGCCTGCATCATGACCGTCTCATCCGGTGTTTCCGCGGCCGGAATTCGTCAGTCGGTGGAAGCAGTCGTCACCCAGGTGCTGGAACACAACGGCCTTGACCCGGACGTCGACCTGTTCGACCAGGGCGTGACATCGCTGGCGTTCATCCGGATCGTCGCGCAGCTCAACGAGCAGTACGACGTCAAGCTCGATGTCGCGGAACTGGAGGAAGCCAGCATCACCTCGCTGTCCGCGCTCGTTGGTGCGCAAGTCGGCGGAAAGAATCATTGACGCAGAAAGGGCACACGATGACGAACGCGGTGCGACAGAGCTTCACGCCGACCCCGGAGGAGGTCGCTGACTTCCATCAGCTGGGCTATATGGGCCCGTTCAAGGTGTATGACGAAGACGAGATGAGGCGTCTGTGGCGACGCGAGCGGCTACGGCTGATGGACCGCAGCGACGCCGTCTACGACGATGGCGACGCTCAGTCGGGCAACACCAACATTGGCAACTACGACCGCCACCTCGACTCCACCTTCCTCGCCGATCACATCTGCCGACCCGAGATCGTTGACCGGGTGGCTGCTGTGCTCGGGCCGGACGTCCTGTGCTGGCGCTCTGAGTTCTTCCCCAAGTACCCCGGGGACGAGGGCACTGACTGGCACCAGGCGGACACCTTCGCCTTCGCCTCCGGCCGGCCGCAGATCCTGTGGCCGGAGTCGGAGAAGGACTTCGGCGGCACCATCACCGTCTGGACGGCCTTCACCGAGGCCAGCGAGGACACCGGCTGCCTGCAGTTCATACCTGGCACCCAGCGCACCATGCACTACGACGAGTCGAAGGGGATGCACTACCAGCCTGACAAGATCAACCAGCAGGCCAAGGACGGCGTCTCCCGCGGGTTCTACGGTTACGACTACCGGCAGCTGCAGAAGGACCCAGACTGGCGTCCCCCGGAGGAGCGCGCCGTCTCCATGGTGATGCGCCCCGGCGAGGCCGTCATGTTCTGGTCCACCATGATGCACGCATCCAAGCCCCACAGCGCGCCGGACAAGGAGATGCGGCTGGGCTTCGCCGGTCGGTATGTGCCGACGTCGGTGCGCGTGTACCCCGACACCGAGGAAGTCGACGAGTACGGCGGCCGGGTCAGCCTGAGCGAGTACGGCGCCGTTCTCGTCTCGGGCACGGACACGTACACCCATAACCGGAAGGTGACGCAGACGACCAAGGGCCACGCCTTCCCCAAGAGGTAACGACCGCAGGCCAACAAGGAGGTCACATGCTGGGGCCGGAAGCCAGGCTGGCGGTCGCTCGCCTCGCCGCGGCGGTGCTGTCGGTGAGACCGCTCGTAGAAGGGATCGCTGCGCCCGTGCGGGTGGCTGCGGTCGACCGCGACGCGGAGCCGGTCCCAGGCGGTCAGCCCCCCGCCCAGTGGCGTGCACTGCGTGCGCTGCTGGCCAGGGTGGCCCGCCGGACCGGGGTCTCCGGGCTTGTCCTGTCCGGCGAGGAGGCATACGACGACTTGCAGGTCTTCGAGCGCGTGATCAGCGAACGGCTGGCGCTCGCAGACCTGCTGGACTCTGTGGGACCGGTGCCCGTGGACCGCCTCGGTGAGGTGGACTCCGTGGTCGACACCGCCCTCAGGGAGAGCTTCGACGGACTCTCCCGCAGGAAGACGGTCATCTCGGCCGACGGCACACCTCTGAACGCCTACGCGGCGGGCGAGGGCGAGGAGACAGTGGTGCTGGTGCCGGCCTGCGGCATGCCAGCCGCACTTGCGGAGGCCTGGGTGCGGTACTTCGCCCGAAACCGCCGGGTGTTGACCTGGGAGAGCCGAGGCCTCTTCGGCGCGGAGGGCGTGGGGGAGGAGCAGGCGACGGGCATCGACGCACAGGCCGGCGACCTGTTCGCGGTGATGGACCATCACGGGGCTTCAGCCGCACACGTGATCGGTCTGTGTGGAGGTGCTGCGATCGCTCTGGCGGCCGCGGCCGAACTACCGTCCCGGGTCTGCTCACTCAGTCTGTGGCACGGCGCCTATGGATTCGGCGAGAACTACCCCATGACGGCACATCAGCAGGGGCTGATCGAACTCATGACAACGGCGGCGCGTAGCCGTACCGCCGCGGAGGCGGTGCATGCGGCCTTCTGCCAGGCGATCCTCACGAGTACACCCGCTGATGTGGCGCATTTCGTGCTGTACCCCTATGCCAGTCCGGAGCTTCTGTATCGGTACTGCCGGCTGAACCTCGGCATCACGGGCACCGATGTGGAGCCCTATCTCGACAGAGTGGGGCTGCCCACTCTGGTGGTGACGAGCAGGGACGACGACATCGCCCACCCAGAAGGCTCCCAGCGGGTGGCCGCCGGTCTGCCCCAGGGCCAGTTGAGGGTGGAACCGCACGGCGACCACATTTCTCTGTTCAGCGCGGACGCGTCACTCCTGAGGGTGGCGGAGGAGTTCATGGAGCGACATCGGGTCCCGGCGCACTGAATGGCCCCGGTCCCTGTGGACGTGTGTCCCGTCGACCGGACACCTCTTCGACTGCGGGCAACCAGTGACGAGACACCGGACCAGGACGAGTTGGGTGGAGAGATGGCGACGGAGAGTGTGATGACACGAGCATGCTTGATCGGGGTTTTCGAGACCGGCTACGGAAAACTCGACGCAGGCCCGGCGGAATTGGCTCAGCGGGCCGCGCTGGGTGCTGTCAAGGACGCCGGCATCGGCCCCCAGGACATCGCACTCGTGGTGCTGTCGAACTCCATGGGAGGCACGCTCTCCGGTCAGGACATGGTCCGTGCACAGGTGTGGCTGCGCGGACTGGGCTTCGGCGACACGCCGATGCTCAATATCGAGAACGCCTGCGCGGGGGGAGCCTCCGCTGTCTACAACGCGATGTTGGCGGTCCGGGCGGGCATCGGCCCCGTGCTGGTGGTGGCGGTGGAGAAGATGTTCACCGGTAGCCGGGAGCTCACAATTGATGCACTCGAGCGCGGGCTGCCCGCCGATCTCCGCAGCGTGTACGCATCACGCTTCGAGGACGCTCCGTCTCTGCTGATGGGATTCAACGCGCTGTGGGCTCGCCAGATGGTCGCCGACGGCCGTGCCACCGTTGAGGAGATCGCTGCGGCGGCTGTCAAAGCGCGCCGGCACGGCAGCATGAACCCCTTGGCGCAACACCGCACACCTCTCAGTCTTGAGGACGTCCTGAACGCGCCCCCCGTCGTGGATCCGCTGACCCGGCCGATGTGCTCCTCGTTCACCGACGGCGCCTGCGGCGTAGTGCTGGCCCCTGATGATGGACAGTCGCCTGTTCTGCGTGGGGCCGTCGTCGTCTCCGGTGACGGTTCCATGGACTGGCACGATCGGACCGCTGCCCTCGCTTCCAGCCTGTGGACGGTGACCGGGTTGGAGGCGGCAGACGTGGACGTGATCGAAGTCCATGACGTCACCGCCGCGGAGGAGATCTGGACCCTCGAGGCCATAGGTCTCTTCGCGCAGGGCGCGGCGGGTGCGGCCACCGTGTCGGGGCGCACGACCTTCGGCGGCGATGGACCGCTGGTGAATCCCAGTGGGGGACTAATCGCCCGGGGCCATCCTGTGGGCGCGACAGGCCTGGCGCAGATCGTGGAGGTCACGCATCATCTGCGAGGCACGGCCGGTGATCGGCAGCAGAGTGGGGCGCGCATAGGAGTGACCTTCAACTGCGGAGGCATCACGGACGGCGACGCGTCCGTCATGGTCGCCACCGCGATCGAGGCCAGGTAATGCTGCGGATCGGCCTCTTGCTGCCCATGATGCCTCAGGACGGCGGGCTGCACGGAGACATTCCCGGGCTGGCCCGATGGGCAGAGAGCATCGGCGTGACGTCCCTGTGGGCAACCGACCACTTGCTGTGGCACTCGCCCGTCTTCGAGTGCATGACGGCCGTGACCCTCGCGGCCGCCGCCACGGAACGATGCCGCGTCGGTACATGCGTGCTCCAACTCCCGTTGCGCCGGCCTGTGGAAGTAGCCCGCGTTGCGTCGACGATCCAGCACGTCAGCGACGGCCGGTTCGTTCTCGGCGTCGGTGCGGGACTTCATGAGGGCGAATTCGACGCCGCTGGCGTCCGATATGACGATCGTGGTGCGCGGCTCGATGCCGGCATTCGACAGCTCCGCGGATTGTGGGCAGGGACGGACGATCGGTATGGACATCAGCGCATCGCCGCGCCGCCCATCTGGATCGGGGGCGCCAGTAGGCGAGCTGCCCGCCGCGTTGCCGCTCTGGGAGACGGCTGGATGCCCCTGTTCGTGTCTCCCGGCGGGCTCGCCGCACGCTTCGCCGACCTCGACGCGATGCTCCAGGCCAATGGCCGCAGGCCTGAGGAGGTCGCCCGGGCCGTCGTCCTGTGGACGCGCGTGACGGACAGCGCCGCGGAGGAACGCGAAGCCGCTTCTTGGCTCGGGCGGTTCTA
Organism: Streptomyces sp. SAI-135; assembly: GCF_029893805.1. Taxonomy (NCBI): domain Bacteria; kingdom Bacillati; phylum Actinomycetota; class Actinomycetes; order Kitasatosporales; family Streptomycetaceae; genus Streptomyces; species Streptomyces sp. SAI-135. The sequence goes on along the minus strand of NZ_JARXYP010000002.1, from coordinate 188,365 downwards.
CGGGTTGCCCGACGCGGTCGTGGCCCGTCACCTCATCGTTGGTCCGCCTGAACGGTGCTTGGAGCGGATGCTCGAGTTCACCCGGGCCGGCGCGACGGAGATCCTCGTGAGTCCCGCCGCTGACGATCCCTCACCTACCGTGGCCGCTCTCTTCGCCGCGCTGCGAACCACGCTGCCGCAGGCGCGTGTACACGCATGAGCGAAGGCCTGTGGTGCGGGCAACGGCCCTGTGACCGGACTACGCCCCGGCGACGCTAGGGTCGGATCGTCGTCTCGGTGGACATGCCCGCGACCAGCCAGGTCAGCCCGCGGGTGAAGTCCCGGACGGCTGTCGGCTCGTCCGTGCCGCTGCCGACTGCCGGCCCGGGCGCGGTGCCAGTGCTTTCCAGCGACGTGAAGCCGTACATGAACTGGAAGACAGCGGACAGCGCGGTCGGTTGCAGTGACTCCGGAACCGGCGAGCGCGCGAGGATGTCCTGGACATGCAGCGAGAAACGTATGCTGTGCGGGCCAAGGCCCGAATACTTGGCGTAGCAGCCCAACGCCCAAGGGCGGGCGATCATGGTGTGTCGCCATGCCAGGGCCAGGGTGAGCAGATCATCCTGCCAGCCAAATCCGGCCAATGTGCTGGGCAGTTGTATCCGGCCGACCACAGCGTCCAGGGCGAACTCGAGTAAGTCGTCTTTGCCTTTGACGTACCAATAAACCGACATCGGCGTGACCTTGAGGTCCGCAGCCAGCCGCCGCATGGAGAACTGGGCGTCACCCTCAGAATCGAGAAGTCGGACGGCGGCGGTGACGATCCGTTCTCGATCGAGGTTCCCGGCGCCCGCCGCACTTGCGTGACGCCGCTGGCCCGGAACCTGCCTGTGCCACACGCTTTGCCGTGGTTGCGGCGGCTGTCTCGCGTCCTCGTCTTTCGCTGTCATCATCCTGTGGATCCATTCCTCTGATGGAGACCGGGGCCGCGGGCCAACGACGGGACGGGCGGTGCCTGCCGGGGGCAGAAGCCACGGAGGGCGGTCGAATCGGTCGACATCATCTCGCACTGTGATGACTGAAATCTGTGTCACTTCAGATATAAATGATATTGTCCCCGAGTGCCGCAGAACACACAACTGATCTTTGCTAACCGCGTTGGCCACTTCTACGGGAGCCGGTTCGGTTTCCCGCTGATGGCAGGGCGCCTGCTGGGCTATCTGCTGGTCTGCGACTCGCCGCAACAATCCATCGACCAGCTCAGCGCCGCACTTCGTGCGAGCCGGAGCGCCATCACAGATGCAGCCACGCTGCTGGCGAGCCTCCGGATGGTTCAGCGCGTACGCAGGGCCGGGGAGCGCGCGGACCTGGTGAGCCTGACCCCTGTCAGCCAACAGCTTCAGCGCTTCTTCGACTCGACCGTGCATGAGGAGCAAGCAGCCTTGTACCGGAGGGGGCTGCCCCTGGTTGCCGACTCCCGGCCGGCACGTCGAGCGCCGCTTCAAGAGGCGATCGTACTCGCCGAGTTTCTTGCCGAGCGGTTGCCCATGATCATGGTCGAGTGGGGCGGACGACGCGACGAGTTGTATGCAGGGACCAACCGTGCGGCGCCGAACGATGAACGTTCGGACACCTCGTAACGGTTACTCGACCCGGCTGGCCGACGCGCAGCCATACCGCGGCGCAGGCGAGGGCGCCGAGCAGTTGGTCGTACGAAACAAGCAATGCGGATCCACGGGGGAATCATGGTCAACAGCTTCGATCCCTACGCACCGGGTTCCAACGTCGATGTGGAGGGGCTGAGAATCGAGGAATCCGGCCTGACGGACTTCTGCGCTCAGATCTTCGGCCATCTTTCACGCGTCGATCAGCGGCGCTGCGCGTGCGCCTATGTGTCCGCCATCCTCACCACGCCGGGCAAGAAATCGATCCGCCGGCTCGCCCGCACCGTCTCGACCTCACCAGCCGCAGCCCAGTCCCTGCGCCAGTTCGTCAACGGGAGTCCGTGGAGCTGGCAGCCGGCACTGCACGAACTCGCCTCCTGGACCCGAAGGCACTGGCCGGTGACGGCATGGTCGATAGGCCGGGCATTCCTGCCCAAACGCGGCGAGCGTTCGGTCGGCGTGCATCGACACTACGATCCGTTCTCCAACCGGACGTTGAGCTGCCAACTCGGCTACGGCGCGTTCCTCTCCGTCGGGACTGCCCACATACCTGTGGAATGGGAGCTATCGCTGCCCGGTGCGTGGAATGATGATAGGCAGCTCCGGCGCCGCGCCCGCATTCCGGACACCGAACAGGGCCGACCGGCGTGGGCGCACACCCTCAGTCTGGTGGACTCCCTTGCCTCGCGCATGGAACCGGTGCCCGTTGTTGCCGACCTCAGCGATGAGCCCGAGGTCGGTCATCTGATCCAGGGGCTCGAACAGCGCGGACATGACTTCGTCATCGCGGTGCCGCACCGTCTCCGAGTGCACTTCTCGGATCACCTCGGCAGCCGCAGAACAGGGCCTGCGGCCCGGTACCTGGCCTCCGCGGACACCTCGGTGGAAATGGTTGTGCCCGGCGGCCCAGAGGATGGGGGCAGGGTCACGCGCATCCTGACCGTGCCGGTGGACCTCCATGGCGAAAGACACGGTTGCGCGTCGGCGGAAGACCCCTATCGCCTCTTCGCGAAGGTAGGACCCGGGCAGCCCGATCAAGCCTGGATCACCAACCTGCGCAGTTGCAGACTTCGAGAAGCCGTCAAGCTCGCTGAACTGTCTCTGGGTACCAGCACTGCCGTATCCGCGATGGCGCGGTGGTTCGGGCTTCTGGACTTCGAGGGACGATCCTTCCCCGGCTGGCACCATCACATGACACTGGTTTCAGCCGCGTACGCCTACGGACGGCTCGGCCCTCTTGGTGACAGGTCTCCGAATCACGGGAGTTATAACACGTCAGATTTGGCCATCTTGGCGCAGCGCCCCTGGTTAAAGCCGACGTATGAACATTGAAAAGTTGTGGCGGCCAACAGGGGAGTGGTTGCTCTGCTCGGGCGGGCCGGGTTTGACTGGCCCTGAAGCACAAAGCGCCGCGTCGCGCCGGCAGCCAAATGCAGCCGGAGTGTCGCACTCGCTGATGAGATAACGATCAGGACCATCCGATGAGCCACCGATACATGGAGGCATACTGATGGACGCCCCCCACGAAATGCATCCGCCGAGAACAGCGCTGTCGAACAAGTCGTTACTTTCCGAGCCTATGAAGAGGCGTATGGCCTGTGACGCTGCGCAGCGAAACCAAGTGCTCACTACCCAAGTCAGTCTGCAGATACCGGATGGCCTGAACTTCGAGTCCTGGGAGCGTGCTGGCCGGCAGCTTGCTGGACTGGTAAATTCGTCCGCTTGGTGGCTCGGGGACTGGCTCGTATACGGTAAGGACAACTACGGAGACCGGTACGAAATAGGCATTCGTGCTGCTGGTTTAAAATACCAGACACTGCGCAACTATGCATGGGTCTCGAGAAGGTTTGACTCCAGTCGGCGCCGCGCCAAGTTGAGCTTTCAGCATCATGCGGAAGTAGCCTCGCTCCCCGTGAACGAGCAGGAACACTGGCTCGACAGCGCAGAGGAGATGAAGTGGACCACGAAGCGGCTTCGCAATGCGATCCAGAATTCACGCGAGGACGAGGTAGGGGAAACTCGTCAGGTTACTGCGGTTCGCCGGCTCGAAGTGCCTGATCAGCGAATTCGACAGTGGCGCATGGCGGCGGAGCGCGCGGGGACCGATCTGGACGCGTGGGTCGTGGCGACACTCGATCGCGCAGCCGAGCGGACCCTGGACGAGGAGGAGGCCCTTGCCTACCGCCGCGAGGTCAGCGCCTGAGGCAGCCTTCACCGTGGTTGACCACAGCCTCCGGCGTGGTCAACCACGGTGAAGAGTGCCGTCAAGGAAGTTGATCCATGAGGCGGGCGGTCTCGCGATGGCGGCTGCACTGACTCCGGGCGAAGGACTCGTGCACACGATCGCGGATCTCGGGCCGCTGCTCCTGACTGAGCTTGAACATGCCCTCGGCCTGAGACACGGTGACGCGGAAGGCGCCCACGCCCGGAAGGATCTTACGGAAGTAGTCGACCGACTCGGACATATCCCAGTCGGTGCCGAATTTTCCCTCGAATTCCTGGACCGTGTGTGTGACCACTTCCAGGGTCTGCTCGGGCGAATCGATTTTCTCGATGGTCCCGTGCACATGGACGGAAGTGAAGTCCCAAGTCGGCGCAGCCGGGGTGGTCTGGTAGACCGTCGGGGACACATAGGCGTGCGGTCCAGTGAATACGAGAAGGACCGGATCGCCGTTCTGGAGCGCCGACCAGTGTGGATTCTGCGCGTTCATGTGTCCGAGAAGCAGGGCACCCGAAAGACCGTCGGTCCACTCGCCCGTCCACTGCGGATCCCGGATGACCGGTAGGTGTGTGGCCAACGGCCCTTGCTCAGCTGTTCCGTTGACCGTCAGTAATGCTAACGGATAGCGGGTGATCACGTCGACCATCCAAGATCTGTCCGGTTCACGGTATTGGCGGGGAACGAACACCGGCTGCATCCTTTCGTTGGATTTTGCTGCGACGACACCGTAGTTGTTGAAGTCGTCCTTCGTCAGGACTCGTTCGATCCGCTGTATGCACATCATGCTGTCCTGTCGGCGGGACACCGAGTTCTGGATCTGGTCTTCAATCGCCCCTTAGAGTCGATTCTGCGCGCTATTTGCTGTGAAGATCGATGAGTGAGAATAGGTGACTGTCTTGGACGCTCATATCCACGCTGCGCGCTCAAGCGATTCGATTACCGGAAGCATGCTGATCGGGCTTGCCCTCATCCTTGCTGCCGCATTCGTATGTGCCCGTATCGCCAGACGCGTCGGCCAGCCGGCGGTCATGGGTGAGATCATCGCCGGTATCGCTCTCGGGCCGAGCCTTCTCGGGCTCCTTCCGGGTAACGTCACCGACGCCCTCTTTCCCGCGGACGCGCGGCCACTGCTCCAGGCCCTCGCCCAACTCGGGCTGGTGCTCTTCATGTTCGGAGTCGGCTATGAGCTGGACCTGTTCCGACTTCGTGGGGCCGGCCGACAGGTCATCGCAATATCCCTCAGCTCCGTCACACTGCCGTTCGCGCTGGGGTCGACGCTGGCTCTGCTGCTCTACCCCTGGTACGACAAGTCGCAGCTCAGCACCTCGGGCGTGCTCGCCCCCGCGCTGTTCCTCGGCGCGGCGATGGCCATCACCGCGTTCCCGGTGCTCGCCCGGATCATCGCCGAACGCGGTATGCAGCGCACGCGGATAGGAGCGCTGGCGGTCACCTGCGCGGCGATCGAGGACGTCATCGCCTGGTGCGTGCTGGCCGTGATCGTCGTCATCGCGACCGCCGGCGGAACCGGGCCGCTGGTGCGGATGCTGCTCGAGTCAGGGGCCTTCCTGCTGGTGATCCTTTACGTCGTACGTCCCGGACTGCGCTGGCTGATGGACGCGAAGCGACGGTGGGTGGCGAGCAACTACCTCATCCACGCAGTCCTCGTCTCAGGTCTCCTTCTGTCGGCGTGGGCCACCAACGAGATCGGCCTGCACGCCGTCTTCGGCGGCTTTGCCTTCGGGGCCGTGGTGCCGCGCGAGGAGATCGATGCACGGGCCCCGGAAGTCGCGGAGCGCATCGAACAGACCAGCCTCTTCCTCCTTCCCGTCTTCTTCACCGTCACCGGGCTGTCCGTGAACATCGGTGGGCTGGGCGGCCAAGGCGTCGTCGTGGTCGTCGCCGTGATCTTGGTCGCGTGTGCGGGCAAGTTCGCCGGCGCCACCGTCTCCGCCCGCCTGTCAGGCGCCACATGGCCGGAGTCGGCGACGCTGGGCGTCCTGCTCAACGCTCGCGGTCTGACGGAACTGGTGATCCTGAACGTGGGCCTCGAACTCGGAGTCCTGGACAACAAAATGTTCACCGCGATGGTCATCATGGCCCTCGTGACCACCTTCATGACCGGTCCACTGCTCAGGCGTCTGAGGCCCCGCCAGGAGGACCATCCGATTCCCGTGCCGACGGCGAGTGCTCGGCGCCCAGGGAGCTAGTTCGGCGCCAGGAACAGCGACTCAGCACTGTCCTGTCGACCGGACGACGGTGAAAACAATGCTGCCGATGGCGGCACTCGTGGAGGGAAGTTCTGTGGCTGTTCGTACATCTGCGCTTTACGACGTGATCGGTGTGGGGTTTGGACCGTCCAACCTGTCGCTGGCCGTTGCTCTTGAAGAACACAACACGCACAACCCGAACGAACGGATCACCGGGCTCTTCGTCGAACGGCAGGAGTCCTTCGGATGGCACCGAAACATGCTGCTCCCCTCTGCGACGATGCAGATTCCCTTCCTGAAAGACGTCGCCACCCTCCGTAACCCGGCCTCCCGCTACAGCTTCGTGTCATATCTGCATGCCTCGGGCCGCCTGGCTGGCTTCATCAACAACCAGACCTTCTTTCCCACTAGGCAGGAGTTCCACAAGTATCTGGAGTGGGTGGCGGCGCAGTTCACGGACCAGGTCCTCTACGGCTCGGAGGTGATCGGCCTGCGGCAGTCTCCAGCCAGCGACACAGCCGGCACCCCGGCGTACCTGGAGGTGGACGTGTGTAGGCGGGGGAGCCCCCTGGTCGAGTCGGTGCGGGCGCGGAACGTCGTCATCTCTACGGGCCTGGTCCCTCGTATGCCGGAAGGCATCCAGCAGGACGACCGCGTGTGGCACAGCTCGGAGTTCCTGACGCGATTCCGGGAGACGAATCCGGCGGACATCACGTCCGTCGCGGTGGTCGGAGCGGGTCAGAGCGCGGCCGAGATCACCCGCTTCATGTACGACACCGTGCCCCATGCCCAGGTGTACGCCATCGTGCCGTCGTACGGGTACGCGCTGGCGGACGACACGCCCTTCGCCAACCAGGTGTTCGATCCGGGCGCCGTGGACGACTACTACTTCGGAACGGAGCAGACGCGACAGGCGTTCTGGGACTACCACCGCAACACCAACTACTCGGTGGCCGACGACGAAGTCATCAGGGATCTGTACCGCCGTTCCTATGACGAGGACGTCCGGGGCGGCCGGCGGCTGCACGTGCTGAATCTCAGCCGGGTGACGGAGGTCAAGCGTGACGGCGACGAGACACGCGTCCTGGTGTCGAGCAGCGATGTGCAGGAGATCGTAGTAGACGTCTGCGTGTTCGCCACGGGCTACCACAACATGGAGGCGACTCACCTTCTCGGCGAGCTGGACCGGCACTGCCTGCGCGACGCGGCCGGCCGCCACCGAGTGGGGCGGGACTACCGCCTCGTGGCCGACCCAGAACTGGGCTGCGGAATATACCTCCAGGGCGGAACGGAGCACACGCACGGACTGACATCGTCCCTGCTGTCCAACATCGCTGTGCGCAGTGGGGAGATCACGGAATCCGTGATCAGCCACCGACGGGTGGAACGGGAACTCGCCCAGGCCCTCCCCGCCGAGCCTGCGGGAAGATGAGCAGAAGGACGTGCGCATGAGGCGGGCCCGGCGCGATGCGTGCGCCGGGCCCCTCTCGCGTGCGTCTAGCGGACGCGTTCCTTCTCAGGCACCGCTGGCCACCACCTGGTCTGCGGCCATCGCCTCCTGAAGGCTCTTCGGCCGGAGATCCGTCCAGTTTTCCTCCACGTACTGAAGACACTCCTGGCGATCAGCTTCGCCGAAGACGACCCGCCAACCGGAAGGTACCTCGGCGAACGACGGCCACAGGGAGTGCTGTTCCTCGTCGTTCACCAGGACGAAGAACCGCCCGTCCTCGTCGTCAAAGGGATTTCCGTTCATGATCAACTCCGATTCTTGATACTCGGTGTGACGAGTCAGCCCTAAGGAACTGGCGATCTCTGGAAGAACCTGGACTGCTGTGATCGCAGGGTCCAGAAAAATTCTCGCATGACCTTCCGGAGCGGCGTAAGAGATTTCTCTTCCCGGGCTGCAGAAGTCCTTCCGATGCGCAGAGTCGCACGTACTTCGTGTCCTGTGGACGGGACGGGAAATCTCCACTGTGAAATACGAGGAGCCCTGATGAGTCTTTCCTCGTACCGGGGAGCGCCCTATGCTCGGACCACGCGGCGCGGAATGCGGTGATTCCTGGATTCCCAAGCACCGATGGCGACCGGTCGGCGCCGCTTGCATTGCTAAGAATCTCCGAGAGGCGAAGCCACATGGCGAAATCCGCGGGCGCGGCGGTCAGTCACGCATTGAGCGCCCAAGAGCTCGAGCAGTTTCAGCGTGATGGATTCATCGGCCCCTTCGATGTGTACGCACCCGGCGAGATGGAGTCTGCGCTGCAAGCTATGCGGCCCAAGCTGATCGACAGCCGGCAGGGTGTCTATCACCAAGGGGACGCGCTGTCCGGGACCACCAACCTGGCTAGCTATGACCGGCACCTGGACGTCGACTTCCTGGCCAGGCACATAACCCGGGCGGAGATCGTCGACCGCGTGACGAGTGTCCTCGGAACCGACGCTCTGTGCTGGCGCACCGAGTTCTTCCCCAAGTACCCCGGCGACGAAGGGACCGACTGGCACCAGGCGGACAACTTCGCCAACGTGGGCAAGTACCCGCAGATCGTATGGCCCGAGGACGCGGGCTTCGGTGGCGCCCTGACGGTGTGGACCGCCTTCACGGACTCGACGATCGAGAACGGCTGTCTTCAGTTCATCCCGGGCTCACACAGGACGATGAACTACGACGAGAACAAGGCCATCGAGTACGACGCGGACCGCATCAACCAGAGCGTCAAGAACGGGGTCCGGCGGGGGTTCTATGGCTACGACTACCGGCAACTGCAGAAGGACCCGAACTGGAGCCCGGACGAGTCCCGGGCGAAGTCGATGGTCATGCGTCAGGGCCAGGCCATCATGTTCTGGTCGACGCTCATGCACGCATCGCACCCGCACAGCGGGCTGACGGACAAGATGCGCCTGGGCTTCACCGCACGATACGTCCCCACGGCGGTCCGCGTGTACCCATACCAGGACACCCTCTCTGAGTACGGGGTCGAGGTCAGCCTCGACAAATGGGGCTGTGTGCTGATCTCCGGCGAGGACCGGTTCGGGCACAACCGTTTCACCGACCGCACGATCAACGGTGTGCCGTTCGAGGTGCGATGAGGACCGAGGGAATCGACACGGAAGTCGTGATCTGTTCCGAGGCGGCGCTGCTGATCCATCAGGAGATCAACCGGACAGCGGTGCCCTATCCCCGGGACAGCAACGTGGTGGAGCGCTTCGAATTCTGGGCGGACCTCCGCCCGGACGCCTCCGCCGTCCGCCAGGGCGAACGCACGCTCAGCTACCGCCGACTGAACCACCTTGCGAACGGGCTGGCCCTGGATCTGGCGACACAGGGCGTCCGCGAAGGCACGACCGTGGCGGTGTGCGTAGCCCGGTCGCCGGAGATGCTCGTGGCGCTGCTGGGTGTCCTCAAGTGTGGCGGAACCTACGTTCCCGTGGACATCCAGTGGCCGGACGAGCGACTGCACGCCGTGCTCGACGATGCCAACTGCGAGCTGTTGCTCAGCGATCAGGCCCCTCTGCTGGAGAAGCGGACACAGGACGCTGGCTGCCGTGTCGTGCAGATCGGCGAAGAGACACTGCGCCCGCTCGGCACCAACCCCGTCTGCCCGGCCGGACCGGAGAGCATCGCCTGCATCAACTTCACCTCGGGCTCGACCGGTCGGGCGAAGGGCGTGCCGATCTTCCACCGTGGCATCGTCCGCCTCGTACACAGTGCGAGCTACGGCCCGCTGGACGAGCACAGCCGCGTGCTGCAGGTGACACCGGTGACCTTCGACATCGCGACGTGGGAGATCTGGGGTGCGCTGCTCAATGGCGGGACATCCGTGATGTATCCCGCGGAGCCGATCCAGCTGTCACACCTCGACCGTGTCATCAAGGAGGGCGGCGTCAACATCCTCCTGCTGACGACAGCCCTGTTCAACTCGGTGGTGGACGAAGCCCCGGAGGCGCTGGACACGGTCGCCACCATAACCAGCGGTGGCGAGGCCCATTCGCACCGGCACATGACGAAGGCCCTGGAGAGATACGGGCCGGGCCGCGTGGTCAACCTGTACGGGCCGACCGAATGCACCTGCATCGGGACCTGGTTCCCGGTTGACCAGCCGCCGCGGGAGGGTGTTCCGCTGCCTATCGGACGACCGATCCAGAACACCAGGCTGTATGTGCTCGCCGACGACGCGGGACGCCTGTGCGAGCCGGGAGAGGTTGGTGAGATCTGCTTGGCCGGCGACGGCCTGGCGGCCGGATACCTCGGCCGGCCTGACCTCACACGGGCGGCCTTCGTCCACCGGCGCATCGACGGTACCCGGGAACGCCTCTACCGGACGGGTGACCTGGGCAGCCTCCTGCCCCACGGGGACGTGGTCTTCGAAGGCCGGTTGGACGACCAGGTCAAGATCAATAGTTTCCGGATCGAACTGGGAGAGATCACCCATCATCTGAACAGCCATCCGCTGGTGAAGCAGAGTTGTGTCGCTGTTCGCGACAACCGCGGCGACAAGTCCCTTGTGGCCTTCGTCGTGCCGGCCGGCCCTAGCGCCTCACCGGCCGGCTTCCGCAACCACCTGGCGTCCAAACTGCCGCGCTACATGGTCCCGGCGCAGATCCACCTCTGCGACAGCTTCCCGCTCACGCCCAACGGCAAGATCGATCGCCGCGCCCTGCTCACCGCACATGCCCCGTCAGCGAAATCAGGAGAGTTCATCCCATGAGCGAAACGACCGATCAGTCGGCCGCGGGCACCATGACAGCGACGGAGGCCACACTCGCGGAGATGTGGCGCGACCTACTCGATCGGCCGGACATCGGCCGCGAGGACGACTTCTTCGAGTCCGGAGGCACCTCCCTCACTGCCATCAAGCTGCTGCAACGCGTGGAGAAGAGGTTCGGATCCGACATCCTCTCGCCGGACATGGTGTACGCCGACGCCACGCTCCGCAGCCTGGCCCGGGCCATCGACGAAGCAAAGGGGCGCGACTGAGGTGTCGTCGCCCTGGTACTCCGTCTACGCACCCCGCCCGGCGGCATTAGTACGTCTGTATTGCCTGCCGTGCGCTGGCGGGGGCTCGACGATGTTCCGGGCATGGGCGGATCGGCTCCCGCCCACCATGGAGCTCCGGGCGATTCGGCTGCCCGGACGGCACGGGTGGCATCCGGAGCCGCCCTTTACCGACTGCACGGTGGCGGCGGACACGCTGGCAAGCGTACTCGGGCCCGAACTGCGGCCTCCGTACGTGCTCTTCGGTCACAGTATGGGCGCACTCCTCGCGCACCAGCTGATCCTGGCTCTCGAACGCTACGGGCTGCCCCTGCCGGCGCTCTACGTCTCGGCTTCGTGGCTGGTCGAGGGCATCCCGATCGAGCGTCTGCCGAACCCGGCGAACTCCGACGAACAGTTCGTGGAGACGCTTCGTTGTCTCGGCGGTGTGCCACCCGAGGTGCTGTCGGATCCCGAAGTGCTGGCCTTCACGCTTCCCGTGCTGCGGTCGGACTTCGGGCTCTGCCGGACGTACACCTACCGAGCCGACGGAAACCCGCTGAGCGTTCCGGTGAGAGCGATGGGTGGCGTCGCCGACGGGGTGACCCCCATTGAACGGATGGCGCGCTGGCGTCATCACACGAAGCGCTTTCTTGGTACCCGGCGTTTCGCCGGAGATCACTTCTTCGTCCGTGACCAGGCGGACGAAGTCATCGCTGTGCTGGTCGACGACATCACCGCTGTCATGGCGGGGAGCCAGCCGGCCCTGCCCACCTCGTGACGGGAAATGCTCCCCCAGGGCATTCCATGGTCGAAATCTGAATTTCGCTGTCCTGTCGACCGGACGGCGACTCGGTGACTGCTGCTGAGGCGGGCATCATAGTTGGGGAATGGGTTAGCATCGTCGGGCCGAACCATTGTGTGATGCATCGCTTTGGGATTCGCCCTGGACGAGCCGCCCGTGTCATTCCTCTTGTTGTCCTCCGAGCATTCCGAGTTCTCTGAAGAAATACAGGAGGAACTCGCTCCCGCAATAGTCTTGCAATTCCCTTGGAGTGCCGCTCCGGGACCTCAACCACTCATCGCCAAGAGGAGCGCTGCGTCATGCCCATCGCCATCGACGACCTCAACGACCGCATTCGCCGTCATCGCTGCTACAGCCACCCGATCTTCGAGCACTGGGCAGCGGTTCGGCCCGAAAGCGCGGTCGTGGGGGCTCTGTTCCACCAGATCCGCAACTTCTGCGACGCCACTCGTCCCGGGGGCAAGTTCCCCGAGGCGCTGGCGATGCACCGGTTCTCCGAGGAGAGCGCACTGCTCCAGGAGATCATCGAGAGTGAGGAGAACCACGGACCCGAGCTCGCGACGATGGCCGGGTACATCGTGAACCGAGCCGCCGGCCGCGTGGTCTTCGGCGACCTGTACGACCAGGAACTGGTCGAGCAGGGGCTGAAGGAATTCTCCGATCAGCTGCTGAAGAACCTTCCGGGATACGACCCGAAGACCGGTCTTCTTGCCCAGACCCGGCGTGCGAGGGCGGTGTTCGACGGCCGGCAGCAGTCCGATCGGGAGGCCACCCTGCGCAACCTGGGAACCGCACTGGCCCTGGAGATGATCTCCAACCGTCACCTCATTCCCGGGGAGAAGATCGCGCTCGTGGACGCCGGCATCTATGAAGCGGCGCTAGAGGACCAGGAGATGCACTACCTGCTGGAGCACTGGGGCGAGATCGGTGCCGAGCAACAGCACGAGAAGAACGCCATCGCCGCGGTCGATTCCGTACTGAACGCTGAGACCGAGGCCCTGGTCCTGGAGGGAGCCGATGCGTTCCTCGACGCCCTGGTGGCTCTGTGGGACGTACTCGACAGCGCACTGCTGACCTCCGGTCAGCCGACGACTGAACTCGTTTCGGCCTGACCGAAGCCTGGAGTCCGCCGCCCACGAGGCGGCGGACTCCAGGCTCATGTCTCAGCGGAAGACTGGGGGACCGATAGTGGTACGGCCGTTGAAGGTCGCTGTTCTCGTCAAGCAGGTGCCGGGCCTCGAGAGCCTGCGGCTCGGCCCGGACCGCAGGTTGGACCGGACCGGGCGCGAGCTGGAGATGAACCCCTATTGCCGACGCGCCGTGGCTCAAGGGGTGGAGCTCGCTCGTCAGACCGGCGGCGAGTGTGTCGTCCTGACCCTGGGCCCGCCGTCCGCGGAGGACTGCCTCCGCGAGGCCGTCGCGTGCGGAGCGGACCGGGGTGTGCTGATCAGTGACGAGGCATTCGCCGGCAGCGACACCCTCGCCACGGCCCAGACACTGGCGGCCGCGCTGCGCAGACTGGGCCGGTTCGACCTCATTCTGTGCGGCCGTAACTCGGTGGACGCCGAGACGGGCCAGACACCGGTGCAGATCGCCGAGCTGCTCGGCCTGCCCATGGCGGCTGGTGTGCGCGAGCTGACGCTCACGGATCTCGCACTCCTGGTGCGTGCAGAGCACGACGACGGATGGCTGCGGACCGAGCTGCCCCTCCCCGCGCTGCTCAGCTGCGCCGAGCGGCTGATCAACCCGGCCAAGGCGGGATCGGCCGAGTGCGCCGCGGTACCCGAGAACCGCATCAGCCACCTGGATGCGGCGACTCTGGGGCCTGGCCCGTGGGGCGACGCGGCCAGCATGACGGAGGTCGGGGACACTCGGGGGACCACGGGCATGCGCCTGCGGTTGCGGTTGCGGTACGCCGGCGATGTCGACGTCCAGGTTCAGAAAGCTGTCCGCAAGCTGGCTGAACTTGGTGCCTTCGACTCCGCTGGCGAGCCACCGATGCCACCCGTCCCGGAGCCGGGCCCGTACCAGGGCGGCAGCGACATCGTGGTGCTGGCAGAAGAGGGCCGCGCTCGGCTGACCCGGGAGTTGCTGGGGCGTGCCGCCGCGCTGGCCGCCCCGACTGGACGACGGGTGACGCTTCTCGGCCCGGTGCCGCCGCCCCTCGCGGTCGCAGGAGCTTGGGGGGCCGACGAGGTACGCACCATCACGGGTTCGGACGCCGAGCAGGACATCTCCGCAGGGCTCGCCGAGTGGTGCTCCGCTCGATCTCCCTGGGCCGTCCTGGCACCGTCCACCATGTGGGGGCGCGAGATCACGGGAAGGTCGGCCGCCCGGCTCAACGCCGGACTGGTGGGTGATGCGATCGATGTCTCCATCAGCGCACAGGGCGGACTGGTCTGCTGGAAGCCGATGTTTAACGGCGGCCTCGTCGCGTCAGTGACCTGCCGATCCGCCACTAGTTTCATCACGGTCCGCAGCGGTGCCCTGCCCGTACTCGAACCGCGTGCCGCCGTCGCCGCCAGGGGAGCGGATCTGACCGTGCTTCCGCGACGGGGAGCACGAGCCACGCTGCGAGAATTCGACGACGACCTCGACGTACTCGCCCGTGCCCGCGCCGTCGTCGGCGTGGGCACGGCGGTTCCCCCCGAGGACTACCCCCTGTTGCATCCGGTCCTGCGGGTACTCGGCGCCGAACTGGCTGCCACCCGCAAGGTCACCGACCGCGGATGGCAGCCGCGTGCACGACAGATCGGCGTGACCGGCCGCAGTGTGGCGCCGCGGCTGTACGTCGCGATCGGCACCAGCGGCAAGTTCACGCACATGGCCGGTGTCGGCAGCGCGACCGTGGTGCTGGGAATCAACAGCGACCCCGCAGCGCCATTGTTCGACTCCGTCGACGTCGGGGTGGTCGCGGACTGGCGCGAAGCGCTCCCGCGGCTCGTGTCGGCCCTGGAACAGCACGGAGTGTCGCGCGGTTCCGCCCTGCTAGTGAGAGGAAGTACCGGATGAGGAACGGCGGCAGCCGCCCCATTTCCGTTCCTGGCGTCGTCGACGGCGCGTTGACGATATGTCAAGCGGCCAACCAAGAGATCTCTTTCCACGTTGAGTTTGGGGACACCCAGCCGGGACACCACGTCCAATTCGAATTCATTCTCCGGCCGGAACATGCGGAGTTGGTCCGCAACGTGCTGGCGGTCAGAGCGGATCCGGCCGTCTCGGTCGAGGCCTGGCCTCCGTCGGTTCCCTGTCAGGTGGGGATTCACGTGGATCGCTGAGCGGGACGTTCGGGGGAATGCAAAGCTGCGCCAGGTTGGCGGCCCGGCCAAGGCCGGGCCGCATCTATTCGTCGCACTGCTAAGGACCAGAATGAACGAGGCCCATCACCGCCTCATTGATCACTTCACAAGACATGACGTTCGGTTCGAAGAGATCGAACACTCGACGGCGGCCTCGGCTGAGGAATACAGCCGTGTTGTGGGCTCCGCCTTGCACGAACAGGCGAAGGCGCTCCTGCTGCGCCGGCACCGCCGTGAGGGTGGAAAGGATCTTGTCATCCACTCGCTTCCCGGTGACCAGCGAGCCGATCTCGATGCGCTGGCCGACGCCCTAGACGCCAAGCGGCTGCGGATGGCGAGCGCGGACGAACTCAAAGAGGCGACGGGGTGCAACTTCGGCGAACTGCCTTCCGTAGGCTCGATCTTCGGGCTCCCGCTGAGTATGGACGTACGCCTCTTGGAGCAGAGCAGGATCTTCTTCAACGCGGGTGTGCTGGACCGGTCCGTGATCCTCGCCCCCCATGACCTTCAGGCCCTGGAATCCCCACTCGTCGTGACTCCTACCGGGTACGGAGAGGGGTTTTGACGGTCGACGTCCGGCGGTGAGCTGCCGCCGGACGCCCCGGTCGGATTTCCTTCGGGACATTCGGCTGTGAATTGTATTGGCATCATACTGTCCTGTCGCCGGGACAGAATTGAGTACCCCGGCCGCATTTCATGAGTTCCCTCTTGACGGTCCAGTCACGGAGGGATGAGTGTAGAAAATGCACACATCCGTTTCGGTTCGGGATTCGGGCCTTGATGAGGGAGCGATACCTTGCGTTCGTTTGGTGTGTCGTCGGCGCAACAGGGACTTTGGATCAACCAGAAAATGGCGCCCCAGTTCTCCAACAATGCGGCGATGATCTGGGAAATTGTCGGTGACATCAATGTGGAGATTCTCTGCATAGCGATCCGACAGGTGTTCCGAGAGGCCGACGCCACCCTCATCAATTTCGTGGAGCATGAGGATGGTCTCCGGCAGGTGATCGGATCGCCCGATCGGTTGTCTCTGTTCTCGTTCGATGTCGGCGCCGAACCCGATCCGGAGACGGCCGCGCGCTCCCTGCTTGCCGACGTGATCGCCAAGCCCTTCGACCTCGAACACGATCTTCTCTACCGGGTCGGCATCGTCCGCCTTTCCCCGACGCGTCATCTCCTTTTCCAGGTGTTCCACCACGTGGCGACCGACGGGTTCGGCGTAGTCACTTTGCTGTCCACCCGAACGGCGGAAATCTACACAGCCCTGGTGGGCGGCCGACCCGTACCCGAGCCACGGTTCAACGGCGCCGAGACGATCGTGGATGCGGATCTGCGCTACCAGAACTCGGCCAAGTACCGCGAGGACGCACGCTTCTGGAAGGACTACCTGGCCGGGGACACTCCGCCGGCTCGCCTGCCCGCCCCCGGGACCGGCATGACGCGACTGCTGGGACCCGGTCTCGACGAGCGGAACGAGCCAGCCGACCGCTGGGTCGAGCTGACCGACGCGATCGGCGTGGTCAGCCGCGTGGTCTCGGTCCCCGCGAACGAGGTGTCGCGGTGGGAGGAGACGGCGGCCAGCCTGGGCGTGCGAATGCCGGCGTTGCTTGCCGCTGCCGTGACCGCCTACCTCGGACGACGATGTGGCCTGCCTGAACTGCTGCTCTCGCTCAGTACCAAGAATCGGGACGAGGCCGTGCAGCGCGTTCCCGGCCTGACGGTGAACATGGTGCCCATGCGGGGCAGGGTTCCCGTGTCCTCGACCTTCGCCGAGATCGTCGCGGACATTACGGCGGAGCGCCGCATCGTGTTCGCCCACGCACTGCACCATCGCTCCGACATCCAGCGCTCCGTCGGTGCTGTCGGGGGCGTGCGAAGTCCGTTCGGCGTGCTTGTCAACGTGATCCCGTACATCTCGGCGCTCGACTTCGCCGGCAGCCGGGCGCACCTCAACAGTGGTCCGTGGGGCACCGTCGAGGAGCTCACCATCTCGACATACCAGGACGGGCATCAGGACGGGGCCCTGAACATCCGTATGGACGCACCCGGATCGCAGTACAGTGCGGCCGAACTGCGACTACTGGTCGAGGAATTGGTCGACTTCATCAGAGCCGTTGTCGCCCGCCCCGACCTGCCCATTGGGCAGTTCGACGTGATACGCCCCGAGCACCGCGACCTCCAGACGGCCGAGGTCAACGACACTCACCGACCGACCTCTCCTTCCTCCCTCCCAAACCTGGTGCACCGTCAGGTCCTCGCCACTCCCGACGCGATCGCCATCGTCGACGGCGGGACGTCGCTGACCTACCGCGAACTGGAGGCCCGCGCCGACCGCCTCGGCGCCGAACTGCAACGCCGCGGCGTCGGTGGGGAATCGCTCGTGGCGGTCGTCATGCCCAGGTCGTCAGAGCTGGTCGTGGCGCTGCTCGCTGTGCTCAAGGCTGGCGGCGCCTACCTGCCGATCGACCCTGGCTACCCGGCCAGCCGGGTGGAGAGCATCCTCCGGGAGGCACGCCCCGTACTGGCGCTCACGTCCAGCGAGCACGCCGATGTAGTGGGCTCCGAAACCTGCCCATCGATGCTGTTGGACCGAATGCGATCCCTGCCGGATCGTGGTGTCTCCGGCGACGTGCAGGGGGACCGGCTGGCCTACGTCATGTATACGTCCGGCTCGACGGGTGTGCCGAAGGGGATAGCAGTTACGCACCGCAACATCGTCGATCTTGTGCTGGACGAGCGGTGGCAGTCCGGTCACGAGCGGGTACTGCTCCGCTCACCCCACGTTTTCGACGCGTCGACATACGAGATCTGGGTTCCGCTAGTTCATGGTGGCCGTGTCGTCGTGGCTCCGAGCGGAGACCTTGACGGAGCGGCACTCGCCGACCTCGTCAGTGGTGAAGGACTGTCAGCCCTCTTCGTGACGACTGCTCTCTTCAACCTCCTGGCCGAGCAGGATCCACGGTGCTTCACCGGACTGACGCAGGTGTGGACGGGCGGTGAGCGGGTCAACCCGACGGCAGTCCGGACCGCCGTGCGTGCCTGCCCGGCGACCACGTTCGTCCATGTCTACGGGCCGACCGAGACGACGGTCTACGCGACCTGCCATCCCGTCGGGACGGGCGAGGAGACGGGGCACGACATACCGATCGGCCGGCCCATGGACAACATGCGCGTCTACGTGCTCGATGAGGCGCTGCGACCGGTCCCTCCGGGGAGTTCGGGCGAGCTGTACCTGGCGGGCTCAGGCCTCGCACGCGGCTACCTCGGCCGGGGCGCGCTCACCGCGGAACGCTTCGTGGCCTGCCCGTACGGGCAGGCCGGCGAGCGGATGTACCGGACCGGGGATGTTGTCATCTGGACGGAGGACACCGAGCTGGTCTTCGTCAGCCGAACCGATGACCAGGTCAAGATCCGTGGCTTCCGGATCGAGCCGGGTGAGATCGCCGGAACTCTTCTGAACCATCCCGGCGTTTCTCACGCCGTGGTCGTCGCCCGTGAGAATCCGGGAGTCGGCGGCGGCAAGCAACTGGTGGCCTACGCGGACGGGGCAGAATCGCTGACCTCCGACGACCTGCGGACGTTCCTCGCGGACCGGCTGCCGGAGTTCATGATCCCCGCGGTCTTCGTCGTACTGGACCGGCTGCCGGTGACCACCAACGGAAAACTGGACCGGGCCGCCCTGCCTCCCCCGGACCTCGCCCACAAGCCGTACCGGGCGCCGCGCACGCCGCGGGAGGCAACCCTGGTGCGCCTGTTCTCTGAGCTGACCGGCGTGCACGAGGTCGGCATCGACGACAACTTCTTCCTGCTCGGCGGGCATTCCCTGCTCGTCACCCGGCTCGTCAATCG
Organism: Streptomyces sp. SAI-135; assembly: GCF_029893805.1. Lineage (NCBI taxonomy): Bacteria > Bacillati > Actinomycetota > Actinomycetes > Kitasatosporales > Streptomycetaceae > Streptomyces > Streptomyces sp. SAI-135. The sequence continues at coordinate 169,372 of NZ_JARXYP010000002.1, read as the reverse complement.
CATCCGGGCCGAACTGGGGGCCGAGATCTCCATCGGGGTGGTGTTCTCCAGCCCCACCGTCGCCGACATTGCCGGATGGTTGGAGACCGAAGGTCCCGCGCGACCGCAACTTCGAGCGACGGCCCGCCCGGCACGCGTGCCCCTTTCCTACGCCCAGCAGAGGCTGTGGTTCCTGCACCGGTTCGAAGAGCCTTCGGCGGTTTACAACATTCCCGCAGTGTTCCGGCTGGCCGGCCCGCTGGACGAGGTCGCGCTCTCCGCCGCTCTCCGTGACGTCATGGCACGCCACGAGTCGCTGCGGACGCTCATCGCCGAAGACGACCTCGGAGTTCCCTACCAGCGTGTCCTTCCCACGGCGGAGACGCTGATCGACATACCCGTGGTGCCCGTGAGGGAGGACGAGCTCGAGGCCGCGGTACACCACTCGGCCTCGCGACTGTTCGATCTCACCCGTGATCTGCCGGTACGCGCCGACCTCCTGCGCCTCTCCGCCGAGGAGCACGTCCTGGTCCTGGTCCTGCACCACATCGCGGGCGACGGCGAATCCATACTGCCTTTGGGCCGGGACCTGGCCGAGGCGTACCGGGCCCGGTTGCACGGCCATGCCCCCGACTGGGCGGACCTACCGGTTCAGTACGCCGACTACACACTGTGGCAACAGCAACTACTCTCCCACGGACCTGACGGAGATGGAGTGCTGAACCGCCAGCTGGAGTACTGGCGGACCGAGCTCGCGGGAGTGCCCCAGCCGATACGGCTGCCGACGGACCGCCCGCGCCCAGCGGTGGCCAGCCACCGAGGCGGCTTCGTCGGCTTCGCCGTAGAGCCCGAACTCCACGCCCGGGTGGCGGAGATGGCCCATGCTCACGGCGTCACCCCGTCAATCGTCCACCAGGCCGCGGTCGCCGTACTTCTCTACCAGATGGGCTGTGGAGACGACCTCGCCATTGGTTCGCCCATTGCGGGACGCACCGACGAGGCACTGGCGGACCTGGTCGGTTTCTTCGTGAACACCTGGGTGTTGCGCGTGAGGCTGTCCGGACACCAGCCGTTCGAGAGTGTCCTGGAGCAGGTCGGTGCGAAGGCCCTGGCCGCCTACGACAACCAGGAGGCGCCGTTCGACCGTCTCGTCGAAGTACTCAACCCCGAGCGCTCGTTGAGCCACCACCCCTTGTTCCAGGTGATGTTCGCCTGGCAGGACGTGCTGCCCGGCTTCGACTTAGACGGGGTGCCCGCGCGATGGACCTTCGCGTCCACCGGAACCGCCAAGTTCGATCTGCTGTTCCACCTGAGCCCGGACCCCGAGGGGCGGGGACTGCGCGGCGGGATCGAGTATGCCGATGACCTGTTCGAGCGAGAGAGCGCCAAGGCTATCGCGGAACGCTACGTCCGAGTGCTGCGGCAGGTCGTCACCGACCCAGCGCGGCCGGTGGGTGCTGTCGAGGTCCGCACATCCGCCGAACGTGCCGGCCACGCGGCCGTCGACGTACCAGTGCCGAACGGCACGATCAGCGGAGAAATCCTCCGCTGGGCCACCGCTACCCCCGAAGCCGTGGCTGTGGTCCAGGGCCAGATGGAGCTCTCCTACCGTGAGCTGAATGCCCGCGCCGACCGGCTGGCTCGCGATCTCGTCGACAGGGGCGTGGGCCCGGAGACGGTCGTGGCGATCGCTGTGCCGCGTTCGCCGCAGTGGGCCGTGGCCACACTGGCGGTGCTCAAGGCCGCCGGCACCTGCCTGCAGGTCGACCTCGCCCAGCCCGCCGACCGCATGGGGCACATACTGTCCGACGCGGCGCCCCGCCTGGTGCTCACCGATGAGCCGAGCGCACAAGCGCTGCCCGACACCGATGTTCCGCGGCTCCTCATCCCGTCAGCCGTCGACGGGCAGGCAGGGGCCCCTGTCCCGGACCGCGCGCTGCCCGACGGACTGGCCTTCCTGCTGTACGTGTCCGGCCCGGACGGACACCCGCGCGGGGTCGGCCTGACCCATCGGACGCTGCTGTCGTCGTTCACGGCCCGGAGCGGGGACACCCGGCCCGACCGGGACGACGTGTGGGCATGGTGCCACGAGCCCGCGTCCGACACCGGAGTGTGGGAGGTGTTCGGCGCCCTCGTGCACGGGGCCCGCGCGGTGGCGGTCCCTGACACGGTGTCACGCTCCCCTGAAGCCCTGGGGAAACTCATTGCGAGCGAGGCCGTGACAGTGCTCACCGCCGAACCGCCGTTCTTCGACGAGCTGGTGCACGCCGCGCAGCGCCTCGGCGGGCTCGGCACATCCAGGCCGCGCACCGTGTTCCTGGCCGGTGAACGGCCGGAACCGGAGAGGCTCACCGAGTGGACCGCCCAGCTGCCCGGCACCACCCTGGCCAGCCTTTACGGCTACGAGGCGGCGATCGTACGCACCACGGCCGACGGCGCCTCGACCGGTGCGGCCCGGGTGCACGTCCTCGGACCGGGTCTCGCCCCGCTGCCCCCGGGCTCCGTGGGCGAGGTGTACGTCGCCGGTGCCTGTCTCGCACGCGGGTACCAGGGCACCTCCGGCCTGACCGCCGAGCGATTCGTGCCGGACCCGTTCGGTCCACCCGGGACGCGGATGTACCGCACCGGTGACCTGGCACGACGGAACGCGGCCGGGACTCTGGAGTTCGTCGGCAGGACCGGCAGGCGGGTCCGTGTGGACGGCATGTGGGTCGAGCCGGCTGAGGTGGAGGCCGCGCTGCTCGCCTACCCCGGCGTCACCGAAGCCGTTGTACGCGTTCGGGAGGACCAGCCCGGCGACTGGCGACTGGTGGGATACGTGGTCGCGGATATCGCGGCGGCCGGTGAGCCGGACATCGACCTGACCGCTGGCATCTCGGTGGCGGATCTGCGGTCGTTCGTGGCCCGCCGGCTCCCGGAGCCCATGATGCCCTCGACGATCGTCGTGCTGGATCGGTTGCCGGTGACCGCGTCCGGTGAGGTGGACGTCGCCGCCCTGCCCGTTCCGGGTACCTCTTCGCGCACCTATCGGGCACCCGCTTCGGCGGTCGAGGAGATCCTGGCCGCCATCTACTCCGAGGTCCTGGGGCTGGACCGGGTCGGTGTCGACGACGACTTCTTCGCCCTCGGCGGCGACAGCATCCGCTCCATCCAGGTCACGGTCCAGGCACGCGCGGCCGGGATCAGGGTCGACGCACGGCAGGTCTTCGAATGCCGGACGGTCGGCCGTCTCGCCGAGGCCGCGGCCACCGAGGACCAGGGGCCGGTCCTGGCCGAGCTTCCCGGCGGCGACACCGGATGGATGCCGCTCCCGCCGATCGCACGGTACGTCCTCGGGCTAGGCGGCGACTCCTCGGCGTTCGCGCAGAGCATGCTGCTGACACTGCCGCACGATGTGGACGAGGCCAGGCTGACCGCGACCGTCTCCGCCGTACTGGACCACCACTCCGTGCTGAGATCCCGCCTCATCCCGGGGCCCGACGCCGGTTTGGTGACCGGTTTGCCCACCGATGTCACCGACATCCTCCGGCGCTCCGACTGGGCCGGCATGCCCTCTGGAACCGCATGGACCCGTCTGCTGGACGAGGAAGCCCGCTCCCTTGCTGCCGAACTGGACCCCGTCTCGGGCGTGATGGTTCGGATGCTGTGGTTCCCCGCCCCCGGTTGTCTGTTGGTGGTGGTGCATCACTTGGTGGTGGACGGGGTGTCGTGGCGGGTGTTGTTGGGGGATCTGGCGTTGGCGTGGGGTGTGGTGCGGGGTGGTGGTGTGCCGGTGTTGCCGGTGGGGGGTACGTCGGTGCGTCGGTGGTCGCATGCGTTGGTTCAGGAGGCGTTGTCTGACGAGCGGTTGGGGGAGCTGGAGTGGTGGCGGGGGGTGTTGGCGGGTCCGGATGTGTTGGTGGGGCGGCGGGCGGTCGATCCGGTGGTGGATGTGATGTCCACGGTGGATTCGGTGCGGGTGGAGTTTTCGGTTGGTGTGACGGATGCGTTGGTGCGTGGGTTGCCGGGTGCGTATCGGTGCGGGGTGGCTGATGGGTTGGTGGCCGGGTTGGTGGTGGCGGTTCGGGGCTGGAGGGGAGGTGGGGACGGTTCGGTTGTGTTGCGGTTGGAGGGGCATGGGCGGGAGGAACAGGTGGTGCCGGGTGCGGATCTTTCGCGGTCGGTGGGGTGGTTCACGAGTATGTTCCCGGTTCGGTTGGAGGTAGGTGGGTTCGATGTGGGTGAGGTGGTGGCCGGGGGTGGGGCTGCCGGGGGGTTGGTGAAGTCGGTCAAGGAGCAGTTGGCGGCGGTGCCGGACAAGGGGCTTGGGTATGGGTTGTTGCGGTTCTTGAATCCGGATACGGCTGAGGTGCTTGCTGGTCTGCCGATGGGCCAGATCACCTTCAACTACCTGGGCGACCTCGTGTCCGAGGCCGGCTCCGACACGAGTGACGGCGCGTGGGCCCCGGCTCCCGAGGGGGGCGGGCTACAAGCGTGGCCTGCCCCGAACCTTCCTGTGATGTCGGCCCTGGATGTGTCGGTGGCCGTGACGGGGGAGGAGCCCCGGTTGTCCGCGGTCCTCAGCTTCCCCACGGGTGTCCTGTCCGCGTCGGAGGTGCGCGAACTGGCGGACTCATGGCGTGCCGCGCTGGAAGGGCTCGCTCGGCATGTCACGACCCCCGGAGCGGGCGGACTCACCCCCTCAGACCTGCCGCTGGTCAAGGTCGACCAACGCGACATCGAGCGGTGGGAGGAGCGCTACCCCGGTCTCGCCGACGTATGGCCACTGACCCCGCTCCAGTCAGGGTTGCTGTACCACGCCGCGCTCGCCGGATCCTCGTTCGACGCCTACCAGGTCCAGTTGGTCCTCCACCTCGGTGGGAACGTCGAAGCAGACCGCATGCGCGCGGCCGGTCAGGCACTACTGGACCGACACACGAGCCTCCGTACCGCATTCCTTACCGCGGACGACGGCGAACCGGTGCAACTCGTCGTCGACGGAGTCGTGCTGCCCTGGCAGGAGATCGACCTGAGCAGCCTGCACGACGACGAGATCTCCCTGGCACTCGACCGGTTCCTCACCGAGGACCTGGACCATCACTTCGCCCTGGACACCCCGCCCCTGCTGCGGCTGACCCTGATCCGTACGGGCCCTGACCGTGCCGAACTCGTCTTCACCTCGCACCATCTCCTGTTCGACGGCTGGTCGCTGCCGGTACTGATGACCGAGCTGATACGCCTCTACGCCACATCGGGTGACCCGGCCGTGCTGCCCAGGCCGCGTGACTTCCGGCAGTTCCTCGCATGGCTGTCCGGGAGGGACCAGGAGGCTTCGACTCGGGCGTGGGGCCACGCACTCGACGGTATCGAGGAGCCCTGCCTGCTCGCCCCCGCGCTGACGGCTCCGGCGACCACCCCCGGCCCGGACGGACGGATCGGGCGGCACGACGTGCCACTGTCCGTCGAGGACGCGATCGTGGCGTCACGGCGTGCCGCCGAACTCGGCGTCACGGTCAACACCCTGCTCCAGGGGGCATGGGGGCTGCTGCTCGCCCAGCTCACGGGGCGCCAGGACGTCGTGTTCGGCACCACCGTGTCGGGCCGGCCTCCCGAGGTTCCCGGATCCGACACCATGGTCGGGCTCTTCGTCAACACCGTGCCCACCCGGGTACGGTTCACTCCTTCGGACACCGTCGCCGACCTGGTGACCGGCCTGCAGCAACAGCAGACCGTACTGCTCGAACACCACCATCACGGGCTCACCGATCTGCACCGGCTGGCCGGGCTGGACGTCCTGTTCGACACCCTGGTCGCCTATGAGTCCTACCCCGTCGACCGGGCGGGGATCAACGACGCCCACATGGCTGCGGGGGTCCGGGTCACCGGTATCCGCCCGTTCACCGTCACCCACTACCCGCTCACGGTGATCGCTGCGGCCGACCCGTACCTGCGCCTGCATTTCCAGTACCAGCAGAACCTGATCAGCCAGGATGCGGTGGAGGATCTCGCCGCGCGGTTTGCGCATGTGCTTCGCAGGCTCACCGCCGAGCCCGGCACCCGGTTGGCAGACCTGGACCTTTTGCTGCCAGGGGAGCGCGACGTTCTGGTGCGCGCGTTCAACGACACGTCCGTGCCGTTGCCCGAGCTGACCGTGCCCGACCTGGCGGCACGTCAGGCCCGTCTAACGCCCGAGGCGACCGCGGTCACCGACGAGCGAAATTCCCTGACCTACCAGGAACTCGAAACCAGGGCGAACAAGCTGGCCCATGCCCTGATCGACCGCGGTGCCGGCCCCGAGTCCGTGGTCGCGGTGGCACTCCCGCGATCGGCAGAGCTGGTCGTGGTGATCCTCGGAGTGTTGAAGTCCGGCGCGGCCTATCTCCCGCTCGACCCTGAATTCCCCCGGGCCCGGCTCGACCACATCCTGTCCGACGCCCGACCGTTGCTGATCCTCACGGACGGGACGGCCTCGGAGACCCTGCCGTGCCCGGAGATCCCGAGGCTCCTGGTCGAAACGCTCCCCGAGTCGGTGGACAGCAATCCCGGGCGCCGCACACGACCGGACAACGCGGCCTACCTGATGTACACGTCGGGGTCGAGCGGCACTCCGAAGGGCGTGGTGATCACCCACGGCAATGTCGTCAACGGCGTGGCCGGCTTGGTCGACAGCGTGGGCACAGCGCCGGGCGGCCGCACGCTGGCCGGCACGTCGATCTCCTTCGACGTGTCAGTGTTCGAGATGTTCACCACCCTGAGCACGGGCGGCACCGTGGAGGTGGTCCGCGACGTGCTGGTGCTGGGCGAGCGGGAGCGCTGGGACGGCAGTGTGCTCAGCACGGTGCCGTCCGCGTTCGCAGAGCTGGCTGAACGCCTGGAGGGCCGCGTCACTGCAGACGCGGTCGTGTTCGCGGGCGAGGGCCTCTCCGTCGGGCTCGCCGATAGGGCCCGGGACGTGCTGCCCGGCGCCCACGTCGTCAACGCCTACGGACAGAGCGAGACGTTCTACGCCACCACGTTCACCGTGCCGGACAGCCGCGACCTCCCCGCCGAGTCCGGTGTGCCGATCGGGGTGCCCCTCGGCAATGTACGGGTGTACGTCCTCGGGCCGGGACTCGCTCCTGTGCCACGGGGCGTGCGCGGCGAACTGTACGTCGCGGGCGCGTGCATGGGCCGGGGATATGCCGGTCGGCCGGACCTGACCGCGGAGCGGTTCGTACCGGACCCGTTCGGCCCGCCGGGATCCCGCATGTACCGCACGGGCGACCTGGGCCGGCACAACGCGGACGGGCAACTGGAGTACGCCGGACGTGTCGACGCGCAGGTGAAGGTGCGCGGCTTCCGCATGGAGCCGGCCGAGGTGGAGGCGGCCCTGGCCGAGCACCCGGCCGTCGGCCAGGTCGTGGTCATCGCCATCGGCGGCGGGGCTGGGTACCGCGTGGTGGCCTACGTGATTCCCAGCGGTGAGACGTCCTCTCAGGACATACGGGCGTTCGCCGAGACCCGCCTGCCCTCCTACATGGTGCCCTCCGCCGTGGTGCTCGTGGACCGCTTCCCCTTGACCCCGAGCGGAAAGCTGGATCGACGAGCGCTCCCCGAGCCGGAAGTCACCACCACCACGTACCGGGCTCCGCGCACCCGAGGTGAGGACGTGCTGGCAGGCCTCTTCGCCGAGGTGCTGGAGCTTCCCCGGGTCGGCGTGGACGACGACTTCTTCGCATCGGGAGGACACTCCCTGTCGGCCACCCGGCTGGTCGGCCGTATCCGTGCCGAACTGGGCGTGGAGGTCCCCATCCGCGCCGTGCTGGAGGCGCCGACGGTCGCCCGGCTGGCGGCCCGCCTACGGGACGACACGCGGGTGCGGCCCCCGCTGACCCGCGCGACGCGACCCGAGCGCATCCCGTTGTCGTACGCGCGCAGCGCCGCATGTGGTTCATCGACCGCTTCGAAGGGCCCTCCGCCACCTACAACCTACCCCTGGCGGTCAGGTTGCACGGCGCCCTGAACGTGTCCGCGCTCGGCTCCGCGGTCGTGGACGTCATCATGCGGCACGAGAGTCTGCGCACCCTCATCACCGAGGACGACACCGGAACCGCGTACCAGAACGTGCTCCCCGCCGAGCAAGTCATGCCAGACATCCCGGTCCTGACCGTGACCGCGGACGCCGTGCCCCCTCTCATCGCCGAGCTCGCCGCCCACGAGTTCGACCTCTACACCGAACTGCCGATCCGCGTACGGCTGTTGCGCCTCGCGCCCGACGAGCACGTTCTCGTGCTGGTGCTCCACCACATCGCCGCCGACGGGGCTTCCGCGGCACCACTGACCCGGGACCTCTCCACCGCCTACGCGGCGCGGAGTGGGGGCCGGGCACCGCAGTGGCCCCAGCTGCCAGTGCAGTACGCCGACTACACGCTGTGGCACACCCGTCTGCTCGGCGACGAGGACGACCCGGAGGGTCTGCTGGCCGAACAGACCGGATACTGGCGTACCGAACTGGCCGATGTCCCGGTGCCGATCCACCTGCCGACCGACCGGCCCAGGCCCCCGGTGGCTAGTCATCGGGGCGACCGGGTCGACTTCTCGATCGACCCCGAGCTGATGTCGGCCGTCGACGCACTGGCCCTGTCAAACGGAGCGACCGCGGCGATGGTGCTCCAGACCGCGCTCGCGGTGCTGCTGCACCAGCTCGGCGCGGGAGAGGACATCACCATCGGCTCACCGATCGCGGGTCGTACCGACGAGGTGGCGGCGGACCTCGTCGGCTTCTTCGTCAACACCTGGGTGCTCCGGGTCGGACTGTCCGGCAATCCTGCGTTCAGCGGGCTGCTGCAGCAAGTGCGCGGCAAGGCGCTGGCGGCGTACGACAACCAAGACGCGCCGTTCGAGCGACTGGTGGAACTCCTCAACCCCGACCGTTCCACCGCATACCATCCGCTGTTCCAGATCATGTTCGCCTGGCAGAACACAGCCCCCGTGGAACTCGACCTGCCCGGCCTGCACATGACCACCGAACAGATCCCACCCCTCACCGCCAAGTTTGACCTCCTGGTCAACCTCGCTCCGGACACGGACGGCGGCGCCTCCGGTGCCATCGAGTACGCCACCGACCTCAACGACCGGGAGAGCGTCGAGCGGTTCGGCGAGCGCTTCCTCCTCGTGCTGCGCCAGATCACGGCCGATCCGGAGACGCGGATCGCCACCGTGGACGTACTCCACGACTCCGAGCGGGACCGGCTTCTGCGTACGGTGAACGACACCTCGGCGCCACTGCCGGAGGCGACGGTCACCGATCTGTTCGAGCAGCAGGCCGCCGCGACGCCCACCACCACCGCGGTGGTGTGCGGGGACACGGAGCTGACCTACCAGCAGCTGCGGACCCGCGCTGTGGGGCTGGCCGGAGCCCTGACCCGAAGCGGAGTGGGCCCGGAGACCCTGGTGGCCATCGCTCTGCCCAGGACACCGGACCTGGTCGTGGCGGTCCTGGCCGTTCTCATGGCGGGCGGAGCCTATGTTCCGGTGGACCCCGCCCACCCCAGCCGACGGCTGGGCCACGTCCTGCACGACGCCAAACCGCACCTGGTGCTCACCGACGCCACGGCCGAGTCCACACTGCCGCTCGACGGTTTCCCGACACTGCGGCTCGACGAGGCGGGTGAGGCACCGTACCGGAGCCCGGTAGGGACGCGAGCGGACAACCTCGCGTACCTCATGTACACCTCGGGAACGACTGGCCTGCCCAAGGGAGTCGGCATCACCCACGAGGCGCTCGTCAACGGCGTGCTCGCGCTCGTCCGGACAGTGGGTGTGACGCACCGGACCCGGATGCTCGCCGGCACCTCGATCAACTTCGACGTGTCCCTGTTCGAACTGCTCACCACCCTCTGCGTTGGTGGCACCGTCGAGCTGGTGCGGGACGCGCTGGCGCTCGGCGAGCGCGACGGCTGGCACGGCGGCGTGCTGAGCGCTGTGCCCTCGGTGCTGGCCAGCCTCGTCGACGACATCGTCGATGGCATCGAAGCCGACGCGGTGGTACTCGCGGGCGAGGCCCTCCCGTCCGGGCTGGTCCGGCGGATCCGGGCCGCGCTGCCTGGTACGCGGCTGATCAACGCATACGGCCAGAGCGAGTCATTCTACGCGAGTGCTTACGTGGCCACTGAGGACGACGAGACGCGCGCCTCGGGCGTCGTGCCGGTCGGCACGCCTCTGACCAACATGCGGATGTACGTGCTGGGCTCCGGCCTCACACCGGTGCCGCCGGGCGTGGTGGGCGAACTCTACGTCGGTGGGATCGTCGGCCGTGGATACCGGGGACGCCCCGGCCTCACGGCCGAGCGGTTCGTGCCGGACCCGTTCGGTCCGCCCGGTACGCGAATGTATCGCACGGGCGATCTCGCACGGTTGACTGCTGATGGCAATGCCGAAGTGGTGGGCCGTGCTGACACGCAGGTGAAGGTGCGAGGTTTCCGTATCGAGCCAGCCGAGATCGAGGCGGTCCTCACCGGGCATCCGGGAGTGGCGCAGGCCGTGGTGGGCGTGCACGAGGAGCCCCGTGGCGGCAGGCGGCTGGTCGGCTACGTCGTCCCGACCGGCCACGGCGCCCTGGAGGACGACGTCGACCTCACCATGGGTCTGTCGGTCACCGAACTCCGCGGCTACCTCTCGGCCAGGCTGCCCGACTACATGGTGCCCACCGCCTTCGTTCTCCTCGACCGGCTGCCCCTGAACACCAACGGCAAGCTGGACCGCGCGGCACTGCCCGAGCCCGAACGGGCCTCGGTCACCTACCGGGCGCCCACGTTGGCGCCGGAGCAGGTCCTGGCCGGCGTGTACGCCGAGGTCCTGGGGCTGGACCGGGTCGGTGTCGACGACGACTTCTTCGCCATCGGCGGCGACAGCATCCGCTCCATCCAGGTCGTCGCCCGGGCCAGGACCAGGGGCGTCTCCGTCACGCCGCGCCAGGTGTTCGAGCACCGCACCGTCGCCGAGCTGGCCCGCGCGGCGCTGGCACAGAGCGAGGAGAGCGAGCGCCCGACACTGGCCGAACTGCCCGGTGGAGCAGTCGGCTGGATGCCGCTGCTGCCGATGGCCCGCTACCTGCTCGAACTCGGCGGTCACCACGAGCGGTACGCCATGTCAACCGTGCTGGATCTGCCGGAGGGGATCACCGAGGAGGGACTGGCCGCCGTCCTGACCGCCGTGGTCGACCGACACGACGCGCTGCGGTCAGTCCTCACCACCGGGCCCGCGCCGGGCATGGTCGTGGGTGCCCCCGGGACGGTCGACCCCCAGGCATGGACAAGGGTCGTCGACTGGGACGGGAGCGACGGCTGGGAGGGGCGTGTGGCGGCCGAACTCGACGCCGCAGCCGCTCGCCTCGCCCCCACCGAGGGAGTGATGGCGCAGTTCGTCTGGCTGCGACCGCAGGCGGGCCCCGGTTGTCTGTTGGTGGTGGTGCATCACTTGGTGGTGGACGGGGTGTCGTGGCGGGTGTTGTTGGGGGATCTGGCGTTGGCGTGGGGTGTGGTGCGGGGTGGTGGTGTGCCGGTGTTGCCGGTGGGGGGTACGTCGGTGCGTCGGTGGTCGCATGCGTTGGTTCAGGAGGCGTTGTCTGACGAGCGGTTGGGGGAGCTGGAGTGGTGGCGGGGGGTGTTGGCGGGTCCGGATGTGTTGGTGGGGCGGCGGGCGGTCGATCCGGTGGTGGATGTGATGTCCACGGTGGATTCGGTGCGGGTGGAGTTTTCGGTTGGTGTGACGGATGCGTTGGTGCGTGGGTTGCCGGGTGCGTATCGGTGCGGGGTGGCTGATGGGTTGGTGGCCGGGTTGGTGGTGGCGGTTCGGGGCTGGAGGGGAGGTGGGGACGGTTCGGTTGTGTTGCGGTTGGAGGGGCATGGGCGGGAGGAACAGGTGGTGCCGGGTGCGGATCTTTCGCGGTCGGTGGGGTGGTTCACGAGTATGTTCCCGGTTCGGTTGGAGGTAGGTGGGTTCGATGTGGGTGAGGTGGTGGCCGGGGGTGGGGCTGCCGGGGGGTTGGTGAAGTCGGTCAAGGAGCAGTTGGCGGCGGTGCCGGACAAGGGGCTTGGGTATGGGTTGTTGCGGTTCTTGAATCCGGATACGGCTGAGGTGCTTGCTGGTCTGCCGATGGGCCAGATCACCTTCAACTACCTGGGACAGCTCACCGCGGCGGACATGCCTGCCCGCGACCGTGGCTGGACGGCCGACACCCATTTCGGCGCACCCGCCCCGGACGCCGACCTTCCTGTGATGTCGGCCCTGGATGTGTCGGTGGCCGTGACGGGGGAGGAGCCCCGGTTGTCCGCGGTCCTCAGCTTCCCCACGGGTGTCCTGTCCGCGTCGGAGGTGCGCGAACTGGCGGACTCATGGCGTGCCGCGCTGGAAGGGCTCGCTCGGCATGTCACGACCCCCGGAGCGGGCGGACTCACCCCCTCAGACCTGCCGCTGGTCAAGGTCGACCAACGCGACATCGAGCGGTGGGAGGAGCGCTACCCCGGTCTCGCCGACGTATGGCCGGCCACCTCCATGCAGTCCGGGCTGCTTCTCCACAGCATGCTGGCCGGCGCCTCCTTCGACGCCTACCACGTTCAATTGGTGCTCCATTTGGAAGGAGCCGTGGACCCGGTACGGATGCGGGCGGCAGGTCAGGCCCTGCTGGACCGGCACACGAGCCTCCGTACCGCATTCCTCACCGACTCCTCGGGACAGCAGGTCCAGGTCGTACTGGAACGGGTGACGCTGCCCTGGCGTGAACTCGACCTCCGGATGCCGGAGTCGGCGGAGGAGTTCGAGCAGCTGCTCGCCGAGGACCATGCCGCCCACTTCGCCCCGGACGTACCACCGCTGTTGCGAATGACCCTCGTCCGCACGGGTTCTCACCACGCCGAACTCGTCCTCACCGCGCACCATGCTCTGTTCGACGGCTGGTCACTGCCGCTTCTGATGAAGGACCTGCTGCGGCTGTACGGATCCGGCGGTGATGCCTCGTCGCTGCCGCGGACGCGCGGCTACAAGGACTTCGTGACCTGGCTGTCGGGTCAGGACCAGGCAGCCTCGCTCCGTGCCTGGTCCCACGCGCTCGACGGGTTGGAGGAGCCCACAATCCTCGTCCCCGAGGCAGAGGGCGCAGCCGCCGAAGGCGGCCTCGACCAGATCGAGGTGGACCTGCCGCCCGACGTCGCCCCCGCCCTGACCAGGCGGGCGGCCGAGCTGGGTGTCACCATGAGCACCCTGGTCCAGGGCGCGTGGGCGACGGTGCTCGGGCTGCTGACCGGCCGACGCGACGTCGTCTTCGGTGCCACGGTCTCTGGCCGACCGGCCGCGGTGACCGACGCTGAGTCGATGGTGGGCCTGTTCGTCAACACCCTGCCCATACGGGCTCGTTACTCGTCTCGCGACACGCTTGCCGACCTGCTCGACAAGCTGCACCGGCAGCATGTCGAGCTGCTGGACCACCACTACTGCGGGCTGCCCGACATCCAGCAGCAGACAGGCCTGGGCACCTTGTTCGACACCCTCGTACTGTTTGAGTCCTATCCCGTCGACCGAGCCGGACTCGCCGAGGCGAACACGGCCGCTGGCATCACCATCACGGGCATCCGGCCCAGGACCGGAACGCACTACCCGCTGATTCTCGCCGCGGACGCGTCTCCTCACCTCCGGGTCGCCCTGCAGTTCCAGCCCGACCACCTCGACCGGGAGCGGGTCCACCACATCGCCGACCGGCTCGCCCACGTTCTGACGCGGCTCGCTGCAGACCCGTGCACACCGATCGCTTCGGCACTCACGCTCGACCCTGCCGAGCGTGAGTTGCTGCACCAGTACAACGCCACGGCCCAGCCAGTGCTGGACGCGAACGTCACGGAGCTGTTCGAAAGGCAGGCCGAGGCGGGCCCGGACGCGGTCGCCGTGATCGCCGGCGCCACGACACTCACCTACCGGGAGCTCGATGCACGGGCCAACCGGCTTGCGCACTGGCTTGTCGAGCAGGGCGTCGGGCCCGAGCGGCGGGTGGCGCTGGCCCTGCCGCGGTCAGCCGACCTGCTCGTCGCCATGCTGGCCGTCCTCAAGGCCGGCGGCACCTACGTCCCGGTCGACCCGGACCACCCCGAGACGCGGATCGAGTTGGTGTTCCGCGACTGCGAACCGGTCCTGGTGCTGGACGGCGAAGCGGCGGCCGGGGACTTCAGCACGTACCCGGACACCGCACCTGATGCCAGTCGCTGCCCGGCGGCAGGACTCGCGTACATCCTCTACACCTCAGGTTCCACCGGGACCCCCAAGGGTGTCGGGGTCTCCCACGGCGCACTTAACAACTTCCTCGCCGCCATGCGGGAACACGTCCCGCTGCATCCGGGCGACCGGCTGCTGGCGGTCACCACCGTTGCCTTCGACATCGCAGCCCTGGAGCTGCTTCTTCCTCTCGTGACCGGCAGCGCGGTGGTCCTCGCGGACAGGGAGGACATCGCTCAGCCCACGGCGCTGGCCGCTCTGATCCGGCGGCATCGGATCACGGTGATCCAGGGCACGCCGTCGCTCTGGCGCATGCTCGTCTCCCAGGTCCCGGACGCGCTGCGCGGACTCACGGCGCTGGTGGGCGGGGAGGCATTCCCCGCCGACCTGGCCCAGACCCTGCCACAGTACGCGGATCGGGTCCTGAACCTGTACGGGCCCACCGAAACGACGATCTGGTCTACTGCGTCACCCGTCATGGCGGCCGCAGGCTCCCCAGCGATCGGCCGGCCGATCGCGAACACCCGGGTCTACGTGCTCGACGAGGACCTGCAGCCGGTTCCGCACGGCGTCGTGGGCGAACTGTACATCGCGGGCAGCGGCCTCGCCCGCGCGTACGTGAACCGCGCCGGACTCACGGCCGCCCGGTTCGTCGCCGACCCCTTCACCCCCGGCGAGCGGATGTACCGCACCGGCGACCTGGTGCGATGGCTGCCCGACGGCTCTCTGCACTACCTCGGCCGGGCCGACTTCCAGGTGAAGATCCGCGGTTACCGCATCGAACTCGGTGAGGTCGAGGCGGCGTTGCGTTCCCACCCGGACGTCGTCGGGGCCGTGGTGACGGTCCGCGAGGACTCACCGGGAGATCGCCGACTGGTCGGCTACGTAGTGACACGTCCGGAGGATTCGGCCAAGGAGGACGAGGCAGGGGCACTGCTCTCCGAGTTGCGGCAGCACGTCGCGGCACGGCTTCCGGAGTACATGGTGCCCTCGGCCGTGGTCGCCCTGGCCGAGATCCCCCTGACCTCCAACGGCAAGGTGGACCGGCGTGCCCTCCCCGCGCCCGACTACGCCAGTGCCTCGACCGGACGTCCGCCGCGCACACCGCGTGAAGAGGCCCTGTGCCGCCTGTTCGCGGAGGCCCTCGGGCTCGACCGGATCAGTATCGACGACGACTTCTTCGCGTTCGGCGGCCATTCGCTGCTGGCCACCCGGCTGATCGGCCGAGTCCGCGCCGAGCTGGGCGTTGACATACCGGTCCGGATGTTCTTCGGATCCCCGACCGTCGCCGGGCTGAGCACCCGCTGGTCGGACCTGGCGACCTCGGCCCGGCCCCGACTGCGCAAGATGACCGAGGAGTGAGACATGGTTCCCCTGTCCTTCGCCCAGAGCCGGCTGTGGTTCCTCTACAAGTTCACTGGCCCTTCGGCGACCTACAACATTCCAGCCGTGCTCAGGCTGCACGGAACACTGGATGCCGATGCCCTGGGCGCAGCGCTGCGCGATGTCGTACTACGCCATGACAGCTTGCGGACGCTCATCGTCGACGACGAGGACGCTCCTTTCCAGCAGGTGCTGGCGCCCGATGCCGTGACGATGGACGTGCCGGTGCTGCCGGTACGGGCGGACGAGGTGGCGGCCGCGGTCGCGGATGCGATCGCGTATCCCTTCGACCTCTACACCGAGATTCCGGTGCGGGCGCGCGTCCTCAGGTGTGCGGCGGACGAACACGTCCTCGTCCTGCTGGTCCACCACATCGCCGCGGACGGCGGTTCCTCGGCACCGTTCACCCGCGACCTCGCCGTCGCCTACGAAGCCCGCTTGCGGGGACGGGCGCCGGAGTGGTCGCCCTTGCCCGTTCAGTACGTGGACTACACGCTGTGGCAACGAGAGCTGCTCGGCGACCACTCCTCCGAGAACAGCCTGCTCGCCCGGCAGGTGACGTACTGGCGTGAGGAATTGGCCGACCTGCCCCAGCCGGTTCCGCTGCCGCTCGACCGCCCGCGGCCCGCGTTGGCCAGTTACCGGGGTGACGAGGTGCGGTTCAACATCGATCCCGAACTGTTCTCCGGGATCGAGACCCTGGCAGCCCAACGCGGCAGCACCATCTCCATGGTGCTGCAGGCCGCCCTGACCGTCCTGCTGCACCAGATGGGCGCCGGCGACGACATCGCCCTCGGGTCGCCGATCGCGGGCCGAACCGACGAAGCACTGACCGACCTCGTCGGCTTCTTCGTCAACACCTGGGTGCTGCGCACGCGCCTGACGGGTGACTCGTCCTTCGACCAGGTGCTTCAGCAAGTGAGGGACAAGGCCCTGGCCGCCTACGACAATCAAGACGCCCCGTTCGAGCGCTTGGTCGAACTGCTGAATCCGGATCGATCACTGTCCTACCACCCCTTCTTCCAGGTTATGTTCGTCTGGCAGAACAACGCCCAGATCGAACTGGACATGACGGGGCTCCGCGTCATCCCCGAACCCGTCACGACCCGGACCGCGAAATTCGACCTGTTCTTCGACCTCGCCCCGGACCTGGTGGGCCGCGGCGCCACCGGAGTGATCGAGTACGCCACCGACCTCTTCGACCGCGGCACGGTGGAACGGCTCGCTGCGCGACTACGGAAGGTTCTGCGCCACGTCGTCGCACAACCCGGAGCCGGGATCGGCGGGATCGACCTCCTGGAGGACGATGAACAAGCCCGCCTGCTCCATGCGTTCAACGACACCGACGCCCCGCTCCCCGATCTGCCGATCCACGCGCTGTTCACCCGTCAGGCGGCGGCCACCCCGGACGCCGTGGCCGTGGAGTCTGGCGACACCACCCTCAACTATCGGGAGCTCGACCTTCTCTCCGACGACGTCGCACGCAATCTCGTCCGCCGGGGGGTGGGGCCCGAAACGATCGTGGCGGTCGCCCTGCCCCGGTCGCAGGAGCTTGTCGTCGCACTGCTAGGCGTCCTCAAGGCCGGCGCCGCCTACCTTCCGATCGACCCCTCCTACCCCGCGGAGCGCCTGGCCCTCATGCTGGGTGACGCGGCCCCGGCCCTTGTACTCGGTGACGGGACACTCATCCCACCAGATGAACTGGCGGAGGTAGGCCTCGGCCAGCTGACTGAGCCCCTGGACGACCCGCTCCCCGAGGTCCGCTCCACCGAACGGCTCGCCTACGTCATGTACACCTCGGGATCGAGCGGCACACCCAAGGGCATCGCCGTGACCCACCACAGCGTCGCCGGACTGGCCCTCGACAGGCGGTGGCGCGGCGGCGCCCACGAACGTGTACTGCTCCACTCGCCCCACACCTTCGACGCCGCCACGTTCGAGCTGTGGGTCCCTCTTCTCAGCGGCGGCAGGGTGGTCGTGAGCCCTCCAGGGAACCTGGACGCCGCGGCGCTCGCCGGACTGGTCTCGGAGCGCCATCTCACCTCGATGTGGCTCACGGCCGGGCTCTTCTCCGCCGTCGTCGACCAGGACCCGCGATGCCTGGCCGGGCTGCGCGAGCTGTGGGTCGGCGGCGACGTGGTGTCCCCGGACGCCGTGGCACGGGTCGGTGCGGCCTGTCCAGGCCTGACGGTGACCGACGGATACGGCCCCACCGAGACGACCGTGTTCGCCACGGCCTACGAAGTGCCGCCCGCGCGAACACTGGCAGAGGTGCCGATCGGCCGTCCGATGGACAACATGCGGGTCTACGTCCTTGACGACGGACTGCGCCCCGTACCGCCCGGCGTCGTGGGCGAGCTATACGTCGCTGGCGCCGGTCTGGCACGCGGATACCTGGGCCGGGCAGGCCTGACCGCCGAACGTTTCGTGGCCTGCCCGTTCGGCGCACCCGGCGTGCGGATGTACCGGACCGGTGACCGGGCTGCCTGGACTACCTCGGGCGACCTCGTGTTCCGTGGCCGGAGCGACGCCCAGGTGAAGGTCCGCGGCTTCCGGATCGAGCCCGCCGAGGTCGAAGCAGTCCTGAGCGAGCACCCGGCGGTGGCCCGCGCGGTCGTGGTGGCTCGCGAGGACCAGGCCAGCGACCAGCGGCTGGTGGCCTACGTGGTGCCGGACCTGCCCGAGCCCCACTCGGCCGGTGAGCACGTAGACGAATGGCACGACGTCTACGAGCGAATGTATGCCGCCCCTGAGGCAGGCCTCGGAGAGGACTTCACCGGTTGGAACTCCAGCTATACCGGCAAGCCCATCCCCCGGGCTGAGATGCGGGAGTGGCGGGATGCCGCCGTCGAGCGCATCCGGTGCTGGTCCCCGCGCCGCGTGCTCGAATTGGGCGTCGGCTCCGGCCTCTTACTGGCCCACGTTGCCCCGCACGTCGAGGAGTACTGGGGCACGGACTTCTCGGCCGTCACTGTCGACCGGCTGCGCGGCCAGGTGGCCGCGGCGGGGTGGGCGGACCGCGTACACCTGCGCTGCCAGGCCGCCGACGACTTCTCCGGTCTTCCGGCCGGGCGGTTCGACACCGTTGTGCTGAACTCGGTGGTCCAGTACTTCCCGGACGCCGACTACCTGGACCGGGTGCTCAAGCGGGCCTACGAGCTCTTGGTGCCGGGCGGCCGCCTAGTCGTCGGCGACATCAGGTACGCCGGCTCCGTCGGGCTGTTGCACCACGCCGTGCAGCGGCGGCGCCGCCCGGCTGCCGCAGCCGAAGTGGTCCATACCGCGGCGGAGCACGCCGTCTTCCTGGAGAAGGAACTGGTGCTTGCCCCGGACTGGTTCGCTCAGTGGGGCGAGCGGGCGGGAGCCGCGGTGGACATCCGGCTGAAGGCGGGCGCTGCCCACAACGAACTGACCCGGCACCGCTACGAGGTGGTCCTGCACAAGGATCCGGCAGACGTCCTCCCGCTTGCCGATGTGCCGACGCTCGCCTGGGGTGCAGAGATCACCGACCTGGCGGACCTTACCCGGCCCGGGCGCGTCCCGGCAGGAACGGCCGTGCGGATCACGGGCATCCCGAACGCGCGCCTGGCCGGTGAGACAGCGCCGGACGCCCCCGCATCCAGCAGCCCTCAAGCCGTCGATCCGCAGGAGCTGCGGAACTGGGCCTCCGGCCGCGGGTGGGCTGCGCTGGTGACCTGGTCCCGCGAGGCCGATCGCTTCGACGCCGTCGTCCTCTCGCAGCCGGTGGCGCCGTCCACGGTGTTCACCGGCGGCTACCTTCCAGGCGGCGGTTCCGGCCGCATGCTCGCCAACAACCCCGGTCAGGTGCGCGAAGCCATCGCGCTCCTCTCCGATCTGCGCAAGTACGCCCGCGAGCGGCTGCCCGAGTACATGGTGCCCGCCGCGGTGGTGACGGTCGGGAGCATCCCGCTCACCGCGAACGGCAAGGTCGACCGGCGTGCCCTGCCCGCACCGGACTACACACGGACGTCCGACGGCCAGGCGCCGCGCACCCTGTACGAGGAGATCCTGGCAGGCCTGTTCGCCGAAGTGCTGGGCGTCGAACACGTCGGCGTGAACGACGACTTCTTCCTGCTGGGCGGTCACTCGCTGCTGGCCACCCGGCTCGTCGGCCGGATCCGCGCCGAGCTGGGCGTGGAGACACCGGTCCGCAGCGTGTTCGAGGCGGGCACCGTCGCCGCTCTCGCCGCGTGCCTTGCGGCGGCGAAGAACGCACGGCCGCCGCTGGTTCCGCAGACCCGGTCTGCGCGCGAGCCGCTTTCCTTCGCGCAGCAGCGGCTCTGGTTCCTGCACCGGTTCGAAGGCTCGTCCACCACCTACAACACGGCCACGACGCTGCGCCTGCGTGGTCTCCTCGACGTGCCCGCCCTGCAGGCGGCCGTGCTGGACGTGGTCCATCGGCACGAGAGCCTGCGCACACTGATCCTCGAGGAGGACGGCGCTCCCTTCCAGCAGATCGTGCCCCCGGACGCGCTGTCGCTGGACGTGGCGGTGCAACCGGTCGACCGCGACGACCTCGACGACGCCCTGAACACCGAGGCAGCACACCGCTTCGACCTCTCCGCAGAGATCCCGATCAGGGCCAAGGTATTCCGCTGCGCCGCAGACGACCACGTCCTCGAGCTCGTCATTCACCACATCGCGAGCGACGGCAGTTCGGCGGCACCCTTGGTCCGGGACCTGACCACGGCCTACACCGCCCGCCGGGACGGTAGGCCCCCCGCCTGGAAGCCGCTCCCTGTCCAGTACGCCGATTACGCGACCTGGCAGCGGGCGATGCTGGGCGACGCCTCCGACCCGGACAGCGTCATGGCAGCCGAGGCCGCGTACTGGCGGCACGAACTCACGGGAACACCGGAACCACTGCCGCTGCCGTTGGACCGCCCGCGGTCGGCCACGGGCGAGCGGCGTGAGGACCGGATCGAGTTCGCTCTCGGGCCAGACCAGATGGCGGCCGTCGAGGAGCTGGCCCGCAGCCGCAACGTGACGGTCTCCATGGTGCTCCAGGCAGCCCTGGCGACCCTGCTGCACCGGATGGGCAGCGGTGACGACATCACGATCGGCTCGCCGATCGCGGGGCGGACAGACGAGGCCATGACCGACCTCATCGGGTTCTTCGTCAACACCTGGGTGCTGCGTCTCGGCGTGGCCGGAGACCCTTCGTTCGCCGAGGTGCTCGACCAGGTCCGCGCCAAGGCCTTGGCCGCGTACGACAATCAGGAAGTGCCCTTCGACCGGCTGGTCGAGCTGATCAACCCCGGCCGCTCTGCGGCCCACCACCCACTGTTCCAGGTCATCTTCGCCTGGCAGAACAGCCCGACGGCCGAACTCCGCCTGCCCGGTTTGGTGATCGAAGTCGAGCCGTTCGCCCCCGCGACGACTGCCAAATTCGATCTGGCCGTGTCCATGAGGGCCGATGCGCGCGGTTCCGGGGCGGTCGGCCTGGCCGAGTACGACACCGACCTGTTCGACCGGGACACCGTTGACAGGCTCGTCCGCCGGTTGCTGAGTGTGCTCGACCAGGTCCTGGCCGACCCGGCCGTGGCGCTCAGCGAGGTGGACGTCTTCCAGCCCGGCGAGTATGACCGGTTCGTCCACGAACTCAACGACACGGCTGTGGACCTGCTGGGCGATACGCTCACAGCGCTGTTCGCACGACAGGTCGCGGCCACGCCTGACGCGGTCGCGGTGACGGGGGACGTAGGATCGCTGACGTACCGGGAGCTCGATGCGGCGTCGGACAAGGTGGCCGCAGCTCTGGTGCGGCGCGGTGTCACCGCCGAATCCCTGGTCGGAGTCGCCCTGCCCCGCTCTCCCGAGATGGTCGTCACTCTGCTCGCCGTCCTCAAGGCCGGCGGAGCCTATCTTCCGGTCGACCCCGAGTATCCCCCTGACCGGCTGGCGTTCGTTCTGGCGGACGCACGGCCCCAACTCATCGTCGGTGACGAGGCGTTCGCTGGCGACACCGTGGACTGTCCCTGCGTGGTCTTCGGCGAACTCGACGCACACACGGATGTGCCCGCCGTGGAACGCGTCGACTCCGGGGACCGGCTGGCCTACGTGATCTATACGTCGGGATCGACGGGGCGCCCCAAGGGCGTCGCGATCACCCACCGCGGGGTGGTGCAGTTCGCGGTCGACCGTTGGTGCCGACGGGAGGGCAACCACCGGGTGCTGCTACGCACGCGGCACACCTTCGATCCCATGACCTACGAGTTGTGGCCGACACTGCTTCGCGGCGACTGCGTCGTCCTGGCGCCGCCCGACGACCTCGACGCGAAGGTCTTCGGTTCCTTCGCCGGCCGGCACGGCGTTACCACAGCGCTGCTGATCACCCCGGTCTTCAACCACCTGGTCGAGCAGGACCCGAGCTGTCTGGCAGGCCTGCGCGAGGTGTGGATCGGTGGTGAACGGTTGTCGCCGGCCGCGGTCGAGAAGGCTGTCGCGGCATGTCCCGACACCACGTTCGTCAATGCCTTCGGGCCGACCGAGATCACCTGCAACTCAACGGTGCACGAGATCGGGCCCGGACCGTTGCTCGGGGACGTGCCCATCGGACTGCCGATGGACAACATGCGGATCTACGTCCTCGACGCCGGACTGCGCCCCGTGCCGCCGGGTGTGGTCGGTGAGTTGTACATGGCCGGCGATGGCCTGGCGCGGGGCTATCTGAACCGGTCGAGCCTGTCCGCCGAACGCTTTGTGGCCTGCCCGTTCGGGAAACCGGGCGAGCGGATGTACCGGACCGGTGACCTTGGCCTGTGGAGCTCGCGGGGCATCCTGGAGTTCCGGGGCCGAGCGGACCATCAGGTGAAGATCCGCGGCTACCGGATCGAACCGGGTGAAGTGGAGGGTGTGCTGGCGGAGCACCCGGCTGTCGCGCAGGCCGTGGTCATCGCACGCGAGCTCCGCGACCTGGGCATGCATCTGCTGGCGTACGTGGTCGCGCCGGGTGCCACCCCCGACGACCTACGGCAGTACCTGGCAAGCCGGCTGCCGTCCTACATGGTGCCATCGGCCGTCGTCCTCCTGGACCGGTTGCCGCTGACGTCCCATCAGAAACTGGACCGCGCAGCACTGCCGGTCCCGGACTTCGCCGCCGACACCTACCGCCCCCCGAGCACCGCCGACGAGCAGGCCCTGGCCGAGCTGTACGGGGAGGTGTTGGGTGTCGAACGGGTCGGCGTGGACGATGACTTCTTCCTACTCGGGGGCCACTCGATGCTGGTCGTCCGGCTGGCCGAGCGAATCGCCGACGTCCTCGGCATCACCGTGCCGGTCCGGGCCGTGTTCCAGCACCCGGTCGTGGGCGACCTCGCGGAGCAGTTGCATACGTTCGCCGACGAGGCTCCGGAGGATCCCTTCGCAACGGTGTTGCCGATACGGACGGAGGGAACCGGGCTGCCTCTGTGGATGATCCACCCTGGCAGCGGCCTGTGCTGGGCGTACATGAGCTTCGCCGAGCACCTGCCGGGCCAGGTGATGTACGGGATCCAGGCACGCGAGTACGACTCCGCGCAGCCGCCCGCGACATCGGTCGAGGACATGGTGACGTACTACCTGTGCTACATCACCGAACTCCAGCCCGAAGGGCCGTACATGCTCTTCGGCTGGTCCGGCGGTGGCACCCTCGCTCACGCGATCGCGGTCGAGCTGCGGCGGCGAGGCAAGGAGGTAGGTCTACTCGTCATGCTGGACAGCGCCACCGCGGGCGGATTCGGGCCGGAGAACGACTTTGCGGAGGCCGATGTCATCGCCGATGCGAACACCCAGGCGTTCGTTCGCGACTACCTTGGCGCGTCGGCGGGCGAGGCCGACTACGAAGCGGTCGTCGGGAAGGTGGCCCAGATCACCGTCGGGCACACGAAACTCCTCGATGAGTTCGTCACCCCGGTGTTCGACGGGGACGTGCTGTTCTTCACCGCGACGGTCGACGACCGCGGATTCGCCGGGCAATGGTTGCCGTACGTGGGCGGACAGTTCACGGAACACAAGATCGATTGCAGGCACCGCTTGATGTCGGAGCCGGAGCATGCGGCCGAGATCTGCTCGGTGATTCGTCGGGCGATCAACGGATGACCGTAGCGATTCCTTGCAGCGCGTTCTTCTTGCCGTGCCTGACGCGACTAGCCAGGACCGGCAGGGTGGCGAAGTCGGAACGGAGATGGACATGCGGATCCAGGTTGACAGGGACCAATGCGTGGGTGCGGGTTTGTGTGCTCTGCTCGCCCCGGGCGTCTTCACCCAGGATGAGGACGGGCTCAGCGCGGTGCTCCCCGGACAAGAAAACGGAGCCGGTGACCCACAGGTGCCGGATGCGGCCCGTGGGTGTCCGGTGCAGGCCATCGCGCTGATCGAGTCCCCTTACTGAGCAGGGCAGCGTGCGGTCGGGGCCGGACCGGTTGTGGGTATGGGCGGCGTCGGGTGCGCCGGCGCCGTCGGCGCACCCGGTCGCGGGATCGACTGCCGCCGTGTAGTTCTGCCTTGCGACACTGAGCGTCCGTGCCGTGTCGCTAACCACGCATGTGCCTTGTCAGCGTCCGTTCCGCCCCGCCGGATCATCAGCTCTCGGATTTAGCACATATGACAGAAATTTTCGTCATCTATGCTACACCTGATAGTGTAGAGGACATGTCGCAAGAACCGCATCTGGCATTCGCTGATGACGTCGGTCGCTTCTATGCCCGCCAGTACGGCCTGCCGCCGATGGCTGGACGACTGCTGGGGTACCTGTTCGTTTGTGAACCGCCTCAGCAGACGATCGATGAGCTGAGTGAAGCGCTGCGGGCGAGCCGGAGCGCCATCACCGGTGTGGTCAAGCTGCTCGAAAGCTACAAAATGGCGCGGCGGGTGCGCGCTGCTGGGGAACGAGCGGACCGGGTGAGTCTGGATCCAGCCAGCCAGCACCCGCAGCACTTCGACTCCGCCATCCACAAGGAACATGCTGCGCTGTTTCGGGAAGGCTTGGCGCTGCTGGCGGATGCCCCTTCGGAGCGTCGTGCTCCACTCGAAGAGATGGCTGCACTGGCAGAGTTCCTTGCGGAGCGGCTGCCCAGGCTGCTGGAGGAGTGGCTTGTGTACCGCGATGAGCTTCGCGCCTCCGGGAAGCTTCCCACGCCGTCCGAATAACGTGACGGGGGCCGTGCCGGATGCCTGTCTGGCCGGCTTGCAACCGAAACCATGGAGAGGTGGTCCACCGTGACCGACTCTGACCTGTCTGCCCTCCGGGAACGAGCCGAGAAGGGAGATATGGAAGCGGCGGACGAGCTCGTTGAGTGGGCTGCTGAGCACGGTGATCTGGGGGAGTTGCGTCGGCTCTCCGACACTGGGAACGCCACGGCAACTGACCAGCTGATCGAACTGGCTGCTGAGCACGGTGATCTGGGGGAGTTGCGTCGGCTCTCCGACACTGGGAACGCCACGGCAACTGACCAGCTGATCGAACTGGCTGCTGAGCACGGTGATCTGGGGGAGTTGCGTCGGCTCTCCGACACTGGGAACGCCACGGCAACTGACCAGCTGATCGAACTGGCTGCTGAGCACGGTGATCTGGGGGAGTTGCGTCGGCTCTCCGACACTGGGAACACCACGGCAACTGACCAGCTGATCGAACTGGCTGCTGAGCATGAAGACCTGGGAGAACTGCGACGCCTTGCGGATCAGGGCAACAGGACTGCTGCGGAACAGCTTATGGAGCTCACTGAGGAGTGACCGCTGCGCGGCCCCTCCCGGGTTCGACGTTGAAGACCTGCTTCTCCAGGTCGCCGGCCCATCTCGTGGAGCCAGTCCATCGCCCGGTGGCAGCGCTGTTCGACGGTCTCGGCGAGGTGGTCGATGTACGCGGGGTTGGTGATCCACTCGGCGGCGGCGAGCGAGGACGCTGGTGCCAGCGCCCGGTTGGCGACCAGAGCGAACAGCACCCGCTCGGTGGTGGTCATGTCCCGCCAGCGGCCGCTTGGGCTGCTCGAACTCGGCACACGATTCGATTCTCAGGCGATGCCACAGACGGTCGAGCACCTAGTTTCTAGGTGCGCTTCGGCGGGTCGGAGCGACCGAAGAGACCATCGAAAGAGACAGAAGAGCCGAAGAGGTCGTCAACGGAGAACGTGGCGCCGGGGGCGCCGGAATGGCCCGTGGCCTTGTGCCCTTCTGCTTCTTGGACCAGCTTGCTGATCACAGCATCCCAACAGGGACGGCAGCGGCACGTGCCGACCGGCTGGTGCTCGATAGCTGCCTGGTCCGCGGCTTCGCGCACGTGCTCAGCCAGCGCCTCGAAGCCGGCCTTCCACCGGGCGGCGGACGCCCTCGACGCTGCGCCTTCGCGGCTGAGGGCAGCAGCCTCGCTCTCGGCGCGCTGCTTGGCACGGATCATCGGCCAGTTGGGACCCCCGCCGTACCCGTACGACATCGCCGCTCCCCTCGCTTGACCTGTGCGTTGTCCACTCCAACCGTTCTCCGACCGCGCCGGACACGCTCAGCACCCCTGTTGGAGCAAGGCGACGTCCGTCTCCTCCGGTCCAGCCCAGGTTTGCCCGCCGTGGCCTGCGATGCGGTGTGTCGGTCAGGGGCGCTCTTCGGCGGGGTTCTTCTGAGGCTGTCCGTCGGAGCGGTGTCCGTGCAGGCGGTAGCCCATTTCGTCGGGGTGGCGTGTGACGCGGGCCAGACGCCAGGCGGCGTCGTAGGACATGGGCCCGTCTTCCTGCGCCCGCAGCCGCAGGGCCAGCAGGCTGGTGGCAGGGTCGAGCAGCCAGCGCAGTGCAGTGATCTTCACCGGTCCTCGCCCGCGAGGGAGATGAGACGTTGGGCTGTTTCGTCGGCGCCGAAGGCCTTGACCGCGTCGATGAGGAGGGTCAGGAGTTCCTTGCGTCCTTCTGCCGACATGCTGGTGAGGAACTCGTGGAGCAGTTGGGCGACGGCCACCCATTGCTGGCCGGGCTGCCATTGCTGTATCTCCCGCACCAGGTCGCCGAGGTCAGCGCCGGGTTCGGGTCCGCTGAGGCGGCTCCAGTGGGCAGTAGAGCTTTCCAGCAGGGTGTACAAACGCGCGGAAGCGGGGTTGGCCAGGATCTCGTCGCGGAGGAAGAGCGCGCGGGCCCGGGCCTGGCGGCGGGCCAGTTCGTCGAGTTCGTATTCGTGCCGAAGTTGGAGGGCCCTGCGTTGGAAGTCCTGGTGGAGTTGTTCAGCGGTGAGCGCGGCGTTGCGGGTGGCGTTGTCCACGCTGATCCCTATCCGGGCGCCCGTGATGACGATGCCGTCTTGGGTCAGAGGCAGGCGGGCGTGGACGGTTGCGGTGATGTCCTGTTCGGCCGCGTCGGGGCGCAGGACGTCGCAAGCGGCCGCGGCCTCGTCGACCACGGCCCTGAGCAGTTGCGCTGCCGCCTGCTGGTTCACCGGGAAGTTGGCGGCGTGGTGCCGGCGCCAGGTCACATGGATCTGCGCGCTGAAGCACAGAGATGGGTCCGCGCTTTTGGGACGGTCGTGGAAGACAGTGGTCCACGATGCCGAATCGTGCGAGTGGTCTGAGCGGGCGGCTTGCTTCCTTCTCATGCGGCGTCGACTCCCGCAGTTGCCTTCGCGTCGCCTGCGGTGCCTGTGTCCGTTTCGGGTTCGGGCGTTGAGGAATGCTGTTGTGTTGCGGACTGGAGACGTCGTACGGCGACGAGGTCGCTGTCGAGCAGCGCCGACAGGTCGCGTTTGAGGTCTTCCTTTTCTTTGGAGTAGGGGCGGTCCGGGCCTTGGACCCACATGGCGGCACAGGTGCGCAGGGCCTCGCGCAGGGTCGTGCCTTCGGGGCCGCGGACATTGACGGCTTCACGCAGGGTTTCGAAGATGATCGTCCGGCGGGGTGGATGCTGCTGGGCTGTGTCGAGCCACAGGTGGACCGCCGTGTCGAGGTCCCGCGTTCCTGCGGCCCCCGTCGCCTGGCGCAGCAGGGTGCGCCAGCCTGTGACCAGTCCGGGCACGGGCGGACGAAAGCTGTCCTCGTCGTCGGTTTCCTCGCTGCCGTGTGTCTGCAGGAGCAGCGGCGGCCCGTCGGTCCCGGGAGGTGCGGAGGTGGCCAGGGCCGCGAACGTGCGGTATCCGACGGTGTCGCGCGTCTTTTCCGACTGGCACCAGGCAACGACGTAGGCGAAGAGTGTGCTGCGTACGGTGGGGTCACTCCACAGGAAGCAGACCGCGTTGCGTAGTTCGTCGACCACTTCGGGAAGCCCCGCCTCGGCCACGTGGCGAAGGCGGCGCAGCGCTTTGCCGGTGTGCCGGCGGCCGAACTCTCGGGTGCAGACTTCCACGACCGCTCGTTGGAGGGAGGGATCTTTGCGGCCGGCCCAGCTCAAGAGCATGGAGTGGATGTAGGGGGCGGTGACGGCGTGGATTGCTGCGCTGTCCAGGAGTTCGACGGCCAGAGGCCACAGTTCCTTCTCCGGCCCGTGCTGGTACCAGGCGTTGACGATTTCCACCAGGGGCTCTGGGCGGCGGTGGCGTACGGCCCACTGGAGCGCGAACTGCCCTATGCGTCCAGCCAGAGCGCGGCGGCCTTCTTTGCCGATGGTCTCCAGAGCTTCCTTGCTGGTGTTTGAGTCGACGGGCGCTTGAGCGAGCCAGCGCAGGAATGCAGTGCGGGCCAAAGGGCGGTCGTTCCAGAAGTACTCGACAGCGGCGTCGTCCCAGTGAGGGCGGTCGAACGTCAGTGAGCCGTCATCCTGGCGGCGTGCCCGCACCGCACGGGTCATGGCGATGACACCCGGCTGCTGCTGTCCGTCGACGTTGAACTCGGTCCTGTCGAGCGCTGCGGTCAGTTCGGCTGCCTTCGCATACACGTGCCCGACCGGGTCCCCTCGCAGTACGGCAGCGGCCAGCAGGAAGTTCCGCTCGAAGCTCGTACGGGATCGCTCCTGCGGCTCGTGCCATGCGTAGAGCGCGTCTTCCCAGTTGCTGTGGGCCGCCACCACATCGGCAACCTGCTCCTCGAACGTCTGGGCAGGCGCAGCAGCTTCGCGCTCCAGGCGTAGTGCCTCGTCCACCGCCGGGATGGCCCTCGCTCCGCGGTGTCGCTCCAGCATGAGGTAGACGAGGTTGAGTACATCGGTCGGGCTTTGCCTGACCAGCAGACGCCGGATATCGGTGTGCCCCAGCCACGCGTCGGCAGGGAATCCAGGCTCCTGGGCCAGCAGCCACCGCCTGGCGATGTCGCGGGGCGGTGCCGTCCCCAGTTCCGGGGCCACACCCTCGGGCGCCCCCTGGCAGATCCGTCTCCACTGCTGCGGCCTGGTGAGGATCACGAGCCTGCTGCCGCGCTTTGCCAAGCGTTCGCTGATCTTTCCCAGGCCTGCCCCGAAGCCGCCGTCCACCGCGAAGTCGTCTTCATCCGGGGGCAGTTCCAGCAGATATCCGCAGCCGTGGTCGTGAGGCAGGCGTCTGGCGGGGAAGTGCTGTGAGTTGCCGAAGGAGATGGGGCGTACCTCCGTGAGCACGCCTTCGTCCAGGAGCCTGCCGAGCAGCGCGTATGCGGTGATGGTGCGCCCGCTTGCCGGCGGGCGGTTCAGAACCAGCACCGAGCCTGCCGGGCGCAGAGCGGCGAGGGACCGGTCGAAAGGACTTGCCTGCGACGCGTCGTCACCGGGCGGCTCGGCGTAGACCTCCTGCATGACCGCCAGGTACTCGCGTGCAATGGGCGCGTGTGCGTCCAGGGTCTGCTCGAACACGTACTTCGTGGCGGTCATTTCGCCGTAGTTGACCAGTGCGCGCTGGAGCACGGCTGCCTGCCCGACAGCCTCGACCGCGGAAGGTGAGGGAGCTGCGGGGACGGGCGCAGAACTCGTCGCCACAGCGGCTGCGGCCCCCGTGTGCGCGGACTGAGCCGAGGCAACCGGATGCGGCTCGGGATCAGCCCCGGTACCTTCCGCCGCGGAATCCGCAGGAGCGGCCGCGGAGGCAGACTCCGGCACGCCAGTGGACGCCCTCGCCTCATCCGCTCCGGGCGCCGGGGATGCTTCCCCTGACGTGGTGCCCGCCTCCTGGGGAAGGGCCCTGCCGATGATCCGCCCGAGCAGAGGCTGCTTGGTGCGCGGATCAGTATCGACCGGCTGAAGAGAGTGCTGCCGGCCCGTGTCGTCGCGGTGATCGTCGAAGCCCATGAGTTCTGCCGCCTGCCTCAGCCGATCGTTCCCTCGACCTCAATCCCGACCTGTTCGCCCGACTCGCCGATGACTCCGGCGTCCTGCTCCACCCGCACGCCCGCACCGCCGGCGATGCGGCCTGCCCGTACGCCGACTTGCCTGTTCTGGACGAAGGTTGCGCGCTGGGCGACGTTCACATCCGGGTTGGGCCGCTGTTCCTCCAGCCCGAAGGGGAGCCCGCGCCCGTAGATCTCCTCCAGGTCCCGGCGCAGCGTCCCGAGCAGTTCACGCAGGTCCGCATCGTCGCCCTGCAGGAAGCCGGGACGTGACAGGTAGACCTGAAGAGCCCCATGAGCCTGCGAGAGGCGATCGACACGGTCGTCTGTGAGCTCCTGGGGCCTGACACGCAGCGGCTCGGGATGCCCGAGGACTTCCTCCGGCTCCTCCAGGGGAGTCCGCCCCGCACGCCGGTCGAGCACAGCGCCCGTCCGGTCGAACAAGAACCTGACTGCCTCGACCAGCACCGGTCCGGCCAGTGCCGGAAACGTCAGCAGATCCATCGTGCCGCCCCTCCCCGTTCCCCGTGGGCCTCCTCGGCTGCCGCGTATCCCTGAGGGAAGTGCAGCTGGCATGCCCGGAGGAAAACGCGACTCAACGTACGCGAGCGATCACAGTGAGAGAAGTCGTGAATCGGTCATGTGGTGAAGAGTCCAAATTCATCCGTACTGGTGAGCGGTTGTGAGCTTGATGGCGATGGCCAGGCCGCTTGCCGTGTCTCGCCCGGCCGGCGCGGAACGCCCGTCTGCAGGCCGGATCTGCGCGGCGCGAGGGTTGCGCTGCCGCTGTCACAGTCCGGTGGCCATCGGCTGCTGAGGCAGCCGCCACGCGGCAGACGGACTTTGCCGGCCAACCCCCATACGGGGAACGGAACAGCCGAAGAACTTCTTGCGTGGCCGAGGGTTTGGTCGAAAGTAGCCCCTCCCGGCCCCTGCCACGGGCCGGTGGAACCGGCTATGCGTGACTGCCTTGTCAACGCTCTCGCAGAACTGAACACCCACCAGTCCCGCAGAATTGGCCCCCTGGGGTCGTGCGGTTCAATCAGCTCGGTCTGCCCGGCATCATGGGCGCATGGAAGACGAACTCCCGACCGTGTCGGTGCGCCTGTGGCGTGCGGACGCCATCGTGTTGTTCGACTGGCTGATGACCACGGATCTCGACTCGGTGCCGGTCACCCATCCTGCCCAGAAGCAGGCCTTGGCCGATCTGCTTTCACGGCTGGAGTGGGCCGCGGACGCCGATGTGACCGGGGCGACCGCCGAGGACATCGCAGCGGCTCAGAGCGAAGTCGCCCGTGACATGGGCTGGTAGTTCCGCCGTGGTGAACACGGTTAAGGCATCTGCACAGGGGCGGGCGTTAGCTTCGGTTGGCGGCATGCCTGCGGGACGTCCGGTCATGCGCCGTCACTGTTCCCGAAGAAGGCCGTCGGCCCTACTCGACGGTTCGTGCGGGGACCGTGGCGCGGGCAGATGCCGAGGTAGGGCCGCAGGCGTCGGCTGGGGGTCGGTGCCAGAGGAAGGGACCAGGCCTTGCGGATGTTCTCGATGAGGGAGCGGGCGCTGTGGGGCGATATGCCAAGCTCCTGGCGTGCTTCGGCTAGCCGGTCGGGGTCGCCGTCTGGGCCGTGGGCCGCGGCCAGGCGGGTGCGGCGGTCGAACCCTTCCGCGCTGAAGATGCCAAGAAGGGTGAGAGAGAAGTAGGCGTAGGCGGAGGCCTCGTCGATGAGCTGGCGCACGTCATGGGGCAGTTCGTGATCAGGCCCGGCGTTAGGCTGCTGCCCGCTGCCGGTGTAGAAGGCGAACTGGTGCAGGGCGTGCTCTATCTCGGCTTGGGCGCATGGGCACGGGTCGCGCAGATAGCTGCTCAGAATGCGGAACGAGGCCAGGACATCCCGCGTGTCGTGGGTCCACTGCTGCTTGCTCAGCAGCGTGCGAAAGCCGGCGAAGGTTTCCGCCAGCTCTTCCAGGACGAGGCGGCGGGAGATATCGGTCAGCTCGTACGACTGCGTCTCGGCCTGGATCTCGCTGATCTGCAGCCCGTAGCGGAGAAGATCACGCAGCACGCCGCCGGACAGCGCGTGGGCGAGCATGACGTAGGGGCCCATGAGCGTGTCGGAGCGTTTGGCGAAGATAGCGCGCGACTCGGCCAGCGTGCTGGGCTGGACATGAACGATGTCGTCGAGAGAACTGTCGGTGACGTCCCGGTGCGGCAGGCCGCGGCGGACGAAAGCGGCTCCGACATCGTCCGCCACCGAGATCAGGTAGTGGACAAACGGCACACCCAAAATGGCCTTGATCTCGCGCAGGAAGGCCAGCGCCTGGATGTCCGAGCCAAGGCGGTCCACCTCGTCGATGGCGATCACGACGGTCTTGTTCTGTACTGCCTTCTCGGCGGCGATGTCCTTGAGCAGGGCCCGGAACTCTTCCACCAGCTCCGGGTAGTTGGGGGGAAGCGTGGAGACGGACGTGGTATGGGTGCTGCCCAGGCTCAGCACCTGCGCGGCACCCGTGGTCAGCCCGTTCGTCGACTGCTGGATCGTCTGCAGCCGGTAGAGGTGGTTGCGGCAGCGGGTCACCAGTTCCGGCTCCTGCGGCCGCGGACTCCACCCGCCCATGCGGGCGATCAGGATCCCGGCCAGTACACCCCCCAAGCGCAATGGGTTGTCGGGATCCGCGAGCAAGGCGTGGGACTGCGGAGTGCGCACCAGATACAGCAACAGCAGCGTCCCCACAGCGGCGGCCACCGGCTGGAACACCGTCCTCAGGGAGATACGCCCTATTCCCAGGGGGATCACGGCGCGCGAGGCCACAGCGGCCCGGCAGAACATCCACACCACCGTCAGCGCGAGCGTGTAGAGCGCGAGGCGCGCCAGTGCCTCCTCCTGGGTGTGCTCGAGATGGCGTACCTGCTGGCGGATCTGGTCATCGAAGACCACGCTGGCAACCGATCCCACGACCAGGAGCAGGCCGAGGGGCCTGCTGCCCCACACCCACAGGCGTCCCAGCAGGCGGGGCAGCCAGGCCGTGTGCCGTGACTGCCACCAGGCGATCCCGGCGATGATGACACTCACGCTCGCGACAACGGCATGCCCCTGCCACATCTCCACACCGTAGTCGCGGGCCCTGCCGGTGTAGGTGCGTACGAGGTCGGCCGTGGATGCGGCGTACTGGGCGTACAGGGTACGGGCGGAGGCCGACAGGCCCAGCACCAGCAGGGCGGCGGCGGGCACGGCGAACGAACTCCACCGCCCCAGCCGTTTGACCTGCAACCACATCCGCCGCAGTAGCCGACGTGTGGGGGACAGCCGCGTGAACTCGGGTGCAGCGTAGCCGCGTTGGTCCATGTAGGCCTTGCACAGCCGTACCGACAGCGACAGCAGGAAGTCGTGCGGGGTGTAGGTGGCCGGTGCCTGAGCCAGGACACCGAACCCGGCACGCTCCACACACTGCTCCAGCAGCGTTGTCTTGCCCGCACCCCGGGGGCCGCAGACGGCTATGGTGCCGTCGATCATCTGTGTGAGTTTGCGCTGCAGCTGCCGCGCTGCCCCGTTCTCGACCACGAAGCCGGGCACCCGCAAAGCGCGCAGGCCGATCTCATAGTCGTCCGGGATGAACAGGGAGTCAGGATCGTCGCCCAGCAGATGCCGCACCAGCTGGGCAACCACCGGGCCCGTGCCCCGTTCCCGCAGTTCCTGTCCCCACTGCGCGGCCCGGACTCCCACCGTGACCCGCTGTGCCAGCAGAAGGGCCCCCCGTCCTGCTGCCACCAGGGACCATCTCAGGTTGAACCACACCGCTGAGCCGCGCCAGAACAGAGCGAACAGCGCGGCGGCAGCTGCCAGTCCTGCCGCAGCCAGGACCAGCAGCCCGCCGAACACCAAGACGGTGAGGACGGCCAGTGCGATCAGTGCGCAGGCCGCCTGCCAGTTCCACTGCGTTGTGCTGGCCGCGTCCTCGTGGCGGTCATGGATTTCCACCAGCTCGTCGCACGCCTTGTCCAAGGACGTGGAAGGGCACCGGGTGAGAACGAAGTGACGGTAGGCCGGGGTGCGCATCTGCGTGATGACAGCGTCCCCGTCCGCCCCATCCCGTTTGTCCAGCAGCCGCTCGGTCTCCGGTTCGGCGAGCGAGGCTCGAACGGACCGGTCGTAGATCTTGTCCTTGTCCGGCTCCCAGAAGTCCTCCGCCTTCGCCCTCCAGGTATCCAGCCAGGTCGGTAACGGCGACATCCGCTCCCCTTTGCCCCCGAGTGTCGCGACCTGCGGATGCTAACGCCCTCAAACAGCACAGCGGGAGCCGTTCCGCCGCAGGCAGCGGGTAGCAAGTCTTAGAGGTCGTTTTCTCCCGTTGTTTCATCCCGGAATCTGCCGTTTGGTGTGCCGTGTCGGATCGCGCCAGGAGATGGTGTTCTCGCTGGTGAGGCGGCGGGCCATGAGATCGGTCATGGCGAGGTGGATCATGGCTTCGGAACGGACGGTCAGGGTCTCGTAGTCGCGGGCGAGACGGCGGTGGAGCATGAGCCAGCCGTAGGTCCGCTCGACGCTCCAGCGCTTCGGGATCGGGGTGAAGCCCCTGGTCCCAGGTGCGCGCGCGGTGATTTCCATGTCGATGCCGAGGGCGGCGGCGTGCTCCACGAGGTGCTGGCGGTAGCCGCCGTCCACCCACACTTTGCGGATGCCGGGGTGGTCGGCGGCGACCTGGTCCAGGAGCCAGGTCCCGGCGACGGAGTCCTGCACGCTCGCCGCGGTGACCAGCACGGCCAGCAGGAGACCGAGGGTGTCGGTGACGATGTTCCGCTTCCTGCCCACGATCTTTTTCCCGGCGTCGATGCCCTGGCTGGAGACATGAACGCTGGTGGAGGTCTTGACGCTCTGGGCGTCGATCACGCAGGCCGACGGCTCGCTGTTCCGTCCTTCCTTCTCCCGTAACAGTTGCCTGAGCAGGCCGTTGAGATGGGCGAACACACCTTCCTGCTGCCACTTGGCGAAGTAGCCATAGACCGTGTTCCAGTGCGGGAAGTCGTGCGGGAGATAGCGCCACTGGATCCCGGTGCGGTCCACATACAAGATCGCGTCCATGATGTCGCGCAGGTCGTGCTCGGGTGGCCGGCCGAAGTCCAGAGCCCGGCCGCGGCGCTCGAAGCGCCAGGCCGAGAGCACCGGCTCGATCAACTCCCAGCGGGCATCGGACAGATCACTCGGATACGGACGTCGCGACGGCATGCTTCCGGCGTATCGCCGCGGATCGGGGGGTTGCCAGGCGCGAAGCAACGGCGCCCGAAGCACACGGCCACGAAGACGGGGGCATCCTGGGATGAGACAGGAACGAGTCGCATCCCGCCCCGCCCGTCACCCCGCAGGGCCCACAGGACCCGACCACACCCACAGCCCCTTCCGCACCGCCACCCCGCACCCCGAGAATCGCCCCATACCTGTTCGAGGCAGATGAAAACGACCTCTTAAAGCGTGTTGCAGAAGGCCGTGATCGGGCAGGTCAGGCCCGGGTTTCTGCTGTTCTGATCACGCGGCCAAGGCGAGGTTCTGCATGTGGGCGACGGCCTGGACAGCGTGGTGAAGGCCGTCGCCGCGCTGGCGGCAGTCACGCAGGATCTTGTAGTTCTTCATCCGGGCGAAAGCATGCTCGACGCGGGCACGAACCCGGCGATGTTCCGCGTTGTCTTCCTCCTCACCCGCGAGGAGTGGCCGGCCGGGCCGTTTTCGGTGCGGGACGACCAGGCCGGTGTTTATGTAGGCGCCATCGCCCAGCACCGTGACGCCGTTGCAGTGCTGGTCAAGACCGGAGTTCCGCCAGACCTGAGCGTCGGCCCTGTTGCCCGGTGCCGGCCGAGCCGTGGCCACGACCAGCCTGGTGTCGGCATCGATGATGACCTGCACATTTGCCGAGAACCGGTAGTTGCGGCTCGAGGCACCGACCTGCCGGTCCCGTACCGGAATCAAGGTACCGTCCACGATCCACAACCGGTCCGCGGCGTCGGCGGGCCGGGAAACCGGCTCGAGGGCGAGAAGGGGACGTAGCCGCTGGATGACCCGGCACACCGTCGCCGGCGAGACGGCGAACAGCGGCGCGAGCTGCCGCATGGTCAGGTTGGTCCGGTAGTAGACCGCCACCAGCAGCACCCGGTCTGCCAACGGCAGGCACCACGGCCGACCGCCACCAGGACCGTTGCCGCCCCGCTCCCGCACCACCCGTAACAGGCCTTCGAACTGCCGCATCCGCAAGCCCGTGAACGTCTCCACCCACAACGGATCAGCCCTCAACACCCCACGCATACATGGGAAATGCCCTGATCACGGCCTTCTGCAACACGCTTTACGAGCTCGTGCATGGTGGCGCTGGCACGTCGAGGGGCGTGAACTGGCCCTGCGTTTACACTCGTTCATCGATTGCGAAGGTGGCCGCCTGTTGGTGAGACAGCAGTGCAGCGACCGCTTGGATGACGTCACTCATCTGCTCACGACGACCGTGGTGGCGGGCGAGGGCTCGCCAGTTCTTCAGATGGGCGATGCCGTGCTCGACGCGGATCCGGCGTGAGGAGTGGGCTTTGCGCCGCTGTTCATGGATCTCCTCGTACCAGTCCGGGGCGTTCTTCTTGAACTTGCGGTGTGGCGGGGTCACCACACGTCCGCCGGTCTGGGCACCCAGGCCCTGGTAGCCGGCGTCCGCGAGGATCTCCACCGCGGGGCCGTCGGCCAGGAGCCTGACCAGCCCTAACTTGCGGGCATGCGTGATGTCCGCGCAGCTCGCGGGCTCAGCAGGGCTGCAGTACAGAAGGCGGCCGGCAGCGTCGGTGAAGACCATGGACTTGACGGCGTTCTGCTTGTTCTTCCCTGAGATGTACTTGTCCCGGTCCTTGCGCCCGGCAGCCGGGCGGCGGACGCGAATCTCGGTGCCGTCGATGATCCCGGTCTGCTCGTTCTCGCCGAGGTGGGCGACCACCTCGGTGAGCGTGCGAAGCCGCAGGCCGGGAGCGATGGTGCAGCCCCGCTGGGCCAGCAGTGGCCGTATTTCACCGATCGCACGTGTGATGGTGGAGCGATCTACGTCGAACCAGCAGGCCAGTACGTCGTGGGTGGCGCCATGACGGAGGTGAACCAACGTGGCCAGGAGCCGGTCGACGAAAACGAGCTTGTGCTTGGCACCGGCGCCGACGGCCCGTTGGCGGGGACGCGAGGCGAGGGTCGCCTGGTGCCTCTCATGCCACAACGGGCCGACCTCCGCTACGAGTTCGGCGATCACCTCTGCACTCAGTCCGGTGATCTGCTGACTCCGAAGGACCGCTGCACGCGTCCGGTTCTTCACCACGCTGACCATGATCGACGATCAAGATCTCGACGTGCCAGCGCCAACCATGCACGAGCTCGTTAGAGGCCTGCCCACACACCCTGCCGAGCGCGGGCAGCCCACCCGATAATCGGCCGGGAACGCCAAGAGAGCCACTGGCGCGGCGTTCAGCCGTCCCGCCCACCACAGAGTCGGCCCCAAGCCCCCGCCACGGACCGGCACGTGAAGCTTCGCCCGCCTGAACCGTCAGGAGGCCGACGAGGTTGGATGGCTTCATGGTGAGACGGAAGAAGCGGCAACCTCCCTTCAGCATGCCGAAGGGCACTGTCCTGCTTGCGACACCGGAAGGCTGGCGCCACAGTGTCCTTACCGTGGACGGCGGGACGCACTGCGGGCGCCTCGCCGACGTTCCGGTCAACGCCAGCCCAGCCGAGGCACGGGCCGCCTCGGAGGCCATGGTGGTAGGACTCGCACACGACTTCCACGGAGTACGCGTCGACGTGACCTGGGATCCGCCTCGGGAAGCCGAGTCCTGGACCGCCCAGGTCACCGTTGCCGCGACCCCGTCGAACGCCAGTGTTTATACGACTTCCCATTGGCGGTCGTAGGTGTGGCGGGGGATCGGGGGACGCGGTTCGCAGGAAGTTTCGTCGCGAAGAACGTTGAGGCGTCGGAGAGCCAGGGCCAGCACGGCCTGGACGTGGCTCTTGCCCTCAGTTCGTTTGCGCTGGTCGTAGCGCCGGGACACGGGACAGCAACGGACGCTGGCCATGGCAGCGAAATAGCAGGCCCGCAGGAGGCCTGTGTGCTAGGGCCCGTGTTCAAGGGTTCTATTTGCCGTCCCGCGCCCTCTCGTAGGCGGCCAGTGCCTCTGCATTGCCGATGAAGGCTGGGCCGCAGCGTGGTGGTAGACGATCAATGACCATCGCTACTGCAGCTTGCGCGCTGTCTGTCTCGGCGATCCGCGGGCTGGTGCGGCTCGGCCCCTCGACGTAGTACCGGCCGTCTCCCAGGGTGCCGATGTAGGGGATGTCCCAGGTGTGGCGGATCTCCGTGCACCTGCTGAAGTGCAGCTCCCACATACCGGTCCAGGGGTAGAGCTGACGAAGCAACGGCTCGGCATGCGCCACCAGCACCAACTCGGCAAACGGAGCGGCAAGCGGCGATTCTTCAGGTCGGAGAGGTTCGCCCGCAGCGGTCAGGATCTTGTGCCAGGCTGCTTCGACAGTATTGGTCATGCCGTGATTGTGCAGGCGCTGCTGCCCCCGTCCTCAAAAGATCACCTCTTCCCCGGTTGCCGCGAGGTACGACGAGTCACTTGCTTCCCCTCCGACGGTGGGCCGCAGTCACCCGGCGAGGATCAGGTTGTGCAGGGGAGTGATGCCGAACATCGGGTGGTGGACACCGTCGCCCTTGAGGCCAGCAGTCGCGCCCAGGACTTTCCAGGTGTCCTGGCAGGGGTTCTACGTCATAGCAGGGGTTCAAGACGGATGACCTTGCCGAGTCGGTTGGCCGGCCCGTGTGCGGATGGCGCGGCCGTCCGCGTGTACAAGCCGAGGAAGACCCCCGCACGGCGAGGCGAACACGTATTGCCAGCCACGATGCAAAGTTCGGGGCGACTGACCTGGTGTTCCTCTCCAAGCGGGTAATGATCTCTGGTGCGCTGGACGACCTGCGTGTTCCTTAGTATTCGCCCGCTCGTTCGGGGGAACGTCGCGCAGTCGCCAGCATCCGCATCCCTGATTGCCGGGGTGGTCGTGGTTCCGGGGAAGGAGTAACGGTAGAAGCCGTCGACGGTTGCCTTGCCGGTGGTCTTCAACTCGCCGGTGATGCTGGTGGTGACGGTCCTGAGGGTGGTGTAGTGGTGCTGTTCTTGGGCCGCGTCCTCGTCGGGAGCGACCTGCGAAGGCCCACATCGTGCAGTGACGTCATGTCACGGGTGCTGGCTCAGGTTTCGTGATGTCGTCGCGCTGAGTGATCATTCCCTGCGGAGAAATTCAGAGCGCTGGGGTCGGGGTGCTCATATGATCGCGGGCGGGATGTGGCTGGTAGCGCAGCGGTTGTCGTGCCTTCACCACATGTGGGAGGCGGCTGGTTCGAATCCGGCCAGCCCCATCCTGCTCTCGCTTATGCGAAGGGCGGGGCCGGACCGGCTGCCCCGTCGTACGGGCGATGGTCTCGACGTCGCGGTCGCAGCGCAGGAGCGTGAGCCCCGCGTCCTCGGCGGCCACGGCCACGAGGAGCCGACCGGTCCCCCGCCGCCGTGCTCCCCCTCCGGGCTGAGCTGCTCCTGGATGACACGGGAGCGACGGTGGATGCCGTCTGGCACGGGGCACCAGGCGTAGGGGCCGCCGAGTGGACGGAGTGATGCGTGTGGATATGCAACAGCTGCGAGAAAAGGCACGAGAATTTGTCGCCGCCGTAGAGGCCGAAGGCGAAGATGAGCTGCACGTCAAAGAGGGAGTTCATTATGAAATTGATGAGGGGGTCGTTTTTCTGTGCAACCTGAAGTCCTTCTTTGAAGGGCGAGGGGAGTCGGCAGTAGGAATCAATCCTGTACTTGTCTCAATCGAGACTGGGAACTGTAGATTTCTTACGTTGGACGAGTCGCTAAGCCTCCCCGATGAGGGCCGACTGGTGTTGGAGTGACGTGGTCGCCTCTGGTGAGCAGTTGCCTGCCCGCGCGGCCCGAGGGAGGCTGCTCAACGGCCTGACGTTGTGGCCCTTGTGGCCTGCACCACCAGCTGTTGCCGTCGCCCGGGCCGTGAGTGCCGGTGGCGCACGCGCCGGCGACCGAGATGTGCGCTAGCGATCCGAGGCTGTGCAGCGCAAACCTGACCGGTGGAGCACCTCGGTGAGCTCTGCGAACCGTAGCCAGGCGCTGATGGTGACCGTGGCCGCATTCTCGTCCAGTTCGACCACGTGTTAGGCGCGCGACGGACGCCAGGTCGCCCTGGGTGTCCGCTATGGCGTTGAAGGAGTGGCCTGCGCCGAGTGCCCTCAGCGAGGGGCTCTGGGTGACGATCCGCCGCAACTCCGTGACGGATGAGCGTTCGTGGAATCGCTCGGCTTGGGACGTGATGTTTCTGGCCCAGTTGGTGGCGGACACGGTCACTCGCTACTCGCATCTTCGGTGTACCGGTGTATGGGAAACGGGGAGAACGACGGGCGCCACCCCAGCGGGCGTGACCTCGCGGCGTACGCCGTTGTCGGTCCTGCGTCCTCAGTCACGCACGTCACCGCAGCTCGCGGGGTCTTGTTCGGCCATGAGGAGGGCGGGCCACGGCAGGGCTCATGCGGTGCGGCGCGGGTTCTCGCGCGGTTCATCGTGGTCGTAGGTCCGAGGTCCCGGGCCGACCCGGATGTCGTTACGAATGTGTTCCAGACTCTTGACGGCCGCACTCTGACTGCGTAGACATGTCTGCGCAGTCAGAGGGAGATACGCTCTGTCGAAGGCAGTTCGGCCACCGGGAGACATCATGACGCGAACGCAAGGACGGGCTGGAAGTTCCGGCGCGCCCAGGAGCGTGGATGTGGCGCGGTTGGCCGGCGTGTCGCAGAAGACGGTCTCCAGGGTCTTCAACAACGAGGCGTACGTCTCGGCCGAGGCGCGCAGGCGCGTCCTGGAAGCGGCTGAGGAACTCGGCTACCGGTTGAACCCCGCAGCCCGGGCGCTGGCCTCCGGGCGGACCCGGTCGATCGGCGTGGTGTCGCTCGGAACCGCTCTGTACGGGCCCGCGTCCCTGCTCATCGGCATCGAGCGGGCCGCCCGGGACACGGGCTACGCCCTCCGCGTGGTCCACACCCTGGAAGGGGACCCCGGCGGTATCGCCGGAGCCGTCGACTCCCTCCTGGAGCAGGGAGTGGACGGAATCGTCATCTCCGAGCCGATCGACGAGGAAGCGGACGGGGGAGCGGTCTCGGCTGCCATCGACGTGCCGGTCCTCGTCCTCGGAGCGCCCGCGTTCTTCGGGGGCGCCCGCACCCTGTCCGCAGGGGTGGGCGCCGGCCTGCTGGCCCGGGCGGCCACCGACCATCTCCTGGAGCTCGGGCACATGACCGTCCATCACCTCGCCGGTCCCGAGCGGTGGTACGCCGCCAGGGACCGCCTCGAGGGGTGGCGGGCGGCGCTGGCTGCCCGAGGCCGTGACGAGCCGCCCGTCATCGAGGGTGACTGGTCGGCCGCGTCCGGATACGCGGCGGGCCGCGTGCTGGCCGCGGACCCGGACGTGACCGCGGTGTTCGCCGCGAACGACGACATGGCCATCGGGTTGATCCGCGCGCTCACGGAAGCTGGGCGCCGGGTGCCGGACGATGTCAGCGTCGTCGGCTTCGACGACATCCCGGTCGCCGCCTACGTGACTCCTCCCCTGACCACGGTGCGTCAGCCGTTCGACGCGGTGGCCAAGGAAGCGTTCAGGCTTCTCGTGCATGCCATCGAGAAGCCCGACGTGGACCTGCCTCTTGCGCACGACCCACCGGTCGAACTCGTCCTGCGTGCTTCGACTGCGCCTGCGCCGTCCCGGGCGGCCCCGGGCGGTGGGCGGCGCAATGCCACCCGTTCCCGCAGCGGTCCGCAGGCCGGACCGCCGACGAGCGGAGGCTTATCCGACCGCCTTTGACCAGCATCAACCGGCCCGAGTGAACCGCCTCAAGGCCACTCGTGTGATTCCGCGGCAAGCTGCCTGACCGGCCGCTGCCTCCTCCAGCTCCCTTCCCGGCCGCGCCTTTCTGCTTCGCGCGCCCAGGAGACGCGGGCGCCGCACAACGTCCTTCGTGCCGAGCCAGTCCGCACCCTTGCCTGCTCCGGCTGCTGTTCCCGGCGTACGGCCTTCGATCCGGGCCGTACGCCGGGTGCGGCCCACGAGGACACCTTGTTCCTGCGCCGACCTCGATCTCCCGGTCGTCGTTTCTCTCCTGTATTCCCCCTTCCTGCATGTCGTCACAGGCATGCCCTCACCGCGCCTATCGGCGGGAGCCCACCATGCCCAGATCATTTGCCTCCTCTCCCATGAGCCGCCGGCTGTTCCTCACCGCCACGGGGGCCGCGTCCCTCGGCGCCGCCCTGTCTGCCTGCGGCGGCAGCGGAAGCGGCGGCGGTACCTCCGCCAAGACGGTCACCCAGGCCGACATCGACAAGGCCATGAAGACCCCGACCCAGCTGACGTTCTGGACCTGGGTCCCGAACATCGACAAGGAGGTCGCCCTC
The DNA here is from genome assembly GCF_029893805.1 of Streptomyces sp. SAI-135. NCBI lineage: Bacteria > Bacillati > Actinomycetota > Actinomycetes > Kitasatosporales > Streptomycetaceae > Streptomyces > Streptomyces sp. SAI-135. Next base: position 127,084 of record NZ_JARXYP010000002.1, on the reverse strand, counting down.
TTCGAAGCGAAGTACCCGGCCATCAAGGTCAAGGCCGTCAACGCGGGCCAGGGCGTGGCTCACTACACGAAGGTGCGCACAGCCATCAAGGCAGGCAGCGGTGCTCCGGACATCGCGCAGATGGAGTACCAGGCCATCCCCACGTTCACGATCACGGACAGTCTGCTGGATCTGAGCCCGTACGGCGCCTCGCGGTTGAAGGACACGTTCGTCGACTGGACCTGGAACCAGGTCAGTGGCCCCAAGGGCGAGATCTGGGCCATCCCTCAGGACACAGGCCCGATGGGCATGCTGTACCGGGCGGACATCTTCCAGAAGCACGGCATCAAGCCGCCGACGACCTGGGACGAATTCGCCGCAGCCGCACGCAAGCTGCACAAGGCCGACTCGGGCGTCTACATGACCAACCTCGCCGCGAACGAGGCCGCTGCCTGGCACGGTCTGCTCTGGCAGGCGGGCGCCAAGCCCTACACGCTGTCCGGTAAGAGCGACATCGCCATCGACGTGAACGACGCGATCTCCAAGAAGCTCGGCGCGTACTGGGGCGGCCTCGCGAAGGAAGGCGTCATCAGCACCGACCCGGACTTCACGGATGCGTGGTACGCAGGCCTCAACAAGGGGAAGTACGCCACCTGGATCACCGCCGCCTGGGGTCCCGCCTTCCTCTCGGGCTCCGCCAAGGCCACCGCGGGGAAGTGGCGGGCGGCCCCGCTGCCGCAGTGGGACGCCGCCAAGCCCAGTGCCGGCAACTGGGGTGGTTCGACGAGCGCGGTCATCAGGTCGACCAAGAACCCGATCGCGGCGGCACAGTTCGCGCAGTTCCTCAACAGCGACGCGGCCAGCGCCAAGATGTTCGCGACTGAGCAGTCGTTCTTCCCCGCGACCAGGACGCTGCTCGCGGACCCCTCCTTCGTCGGCGCCACGCCGTCGTTCTACGGCGGTCAGAAGGTCAACCAGCTGTTCGCCGACATCAGCGGCACGGTCAGTACCGCCTTCCAGTGGCCGCCGTTCCTCGACCAGGCGGCGACGGACTGGACCGAGACCTTCGGCAAGTCCCTCGCCGACAAGACCGACAGCGGGGCCGCCCTCGACGCCTGGCAGAAGCGGCTCACCACCTACGCCAAGAACCAGGGCTTCACCGTCAAGGCATAGGCCGACGGATCCCGTGCCACGGCGCTCCTCCGCCGTGCCTGGGATCCGCACCAAGACACCCCTACCCCCCAAGAAAGGCCCGTTGATGACTGCCATGCCCGCGGCCTTCGCCGAGGACGCGCGCCGAGCAGGGCCCAAGCGCCGCCGGCTCGGTGGCCTGCGCCACGGTGCGGCAGGGCCGCTGTTCGTCGCACCATTCATGGTGCTGTTCCTGCTCTTGTTCCTGACCCCGCTCGGCTACGCCGCCTATCTCAGCCTGTTCCAGAACAGGCTCATCGGCGGGACGACGTTCGTCGGGCTGGACAACTACCTGAGTGCCCTCAAGGACCCGCTGCTGAGGGAAGGGGGCCTGCGGGTCGCGGCGTTCTTCGCGATCCAGGTCCCGGTGATGCTGCTGCTGGCCCTGCTCTTCGCCCTTGCGCTCGACAGCGGCCTGCTGCGGCTCGCTCGGGTGATCCGGCTGGGGATCTTCGTCCCGTACGCCGTCCCGAGCGTCGTCGCCACACTCATGTGGGGCTACCTCTACGGCCCCGACTTCGGCCCCTTCGCGCAGCTGGGCAGGAAGCTCGACCTGCCGATGCCGCACTTCCTCAGTAGCGGATGGATGCTGGGCAGCCTTGCGAACGTCGTGACCTGGGAGTTCGTCGGCTACAACATGATCATCCTGTATGCCGCGCTGCGCACGATCCCGCAGGAACTGTACGAGGCGGCCGCGATGGACGGTGCCGGTGCCTGGCGCATCGCCTGGTCCGTCAAGCTGCCCGCGCTGCGGCCGGCGCTGCTGCTCACTCTGCTGTTCTCGGTGATCGGCAGCTTCCAGCTGTTCAACGAGCCGAAGCTGCTGCAGACCATCGCCCCCGACGTCATCGACAGTTCGTACACCGCCAACCTCTACGCCTACTCCCTCGCGTTCACCGGCCAGCAGGTCAACTACGCGGCCGCGGTCTCCTTCCTCCTCGGCCTGGTCATCGTGCTCTTCTCCTACGCCGTGCTGATCACCACGAACCGCAGGAGGACATCGTGAAGACCACCGCCAAGTCCTCGGCGCTGCTTGAACAGGGAACACCGTCGTCACCCGCGCCGATGGGCACGACCACCCGGAGCGCCGCCATGACAAGCGGTGCGGCCATGGGCCTGCGCCGGCGCCGTTCCCCGACTCGACGCCGCAGCACCCCGCTGACGATCGTCATGCTGGCCGTCCTGGCGTACTTCCTCCTGCCGCTGTTCTGGCTGTTCGTCGCCTCGACCAAGAACACCCAGGATCTGTTCAACAGCTTCGGCCTGTGGTTCTCGCACGCTCCGCGCCTCCTGGCGAACATCAGGCAGACGCTGACGTACGACGATGGGGTCTTCCTGCACTGGCTGCTCAACACGGTCCTCTACTCCGTGGGAAGCGCCCTGGGCGCGGCGCTCCTCTCCACCGCCGCCGGCTACGGGTTCGCCAAGTTCCGCTTCCGCGGCAACGGCGCCGCTTTCAACCTCGTCCTCGGCGCCATCATGATCCCGACCACGGCGCTGGCCATCCCGACCTACCTGCTCTTCGCAAAGGTAGGGCTCGTCAACACCCCCTGGGCCATCGTCCTGCCCTCCCTCGTCAGCCCGTTCGGCCTCTACCTGATGCGTATCTACGCGGCCGACGCCGTCCCGGACAGCATCCTGGAGGCCGCCCGGATCGACGGAGCCGGAGAGTTTCGGATCTTCCTCCGCATCGCCCTGCGGATGCTGGCACCGGGCCTGGTGACCGTCGTCCTGTTCACGCTCGTCGCGACCTGGAACAACTACTTCCTGCCGCTGATCATGCTCAACGACCCGAAGCTGTACCCGATCACGGTCGGCCTCGCCCGCTGGGCCGACCAGGCCCAGAACGGCGGCTCGGGTGCCAGCAGCGACATGCTCCCCCTCGTGGTGACCGGCTCGCTGATCTCGGTCATCCCCCTCGTCGTGGCCTTCCTGATGCTCCAGCGGTACTGGCAGAGCGGCCTGTCCACCGGCGCCGTCAAGCAGTGACGCGCCCATGCGCGTTCATGTCCCCCCCTCAACTGGAGGTTCCTCCATGGCGGTCCTGCCCGCCCGTGTCCTGTTCGGTGCCGCCTACTACCACGAGTACACGCCCGCCTACGGCGGCATACGGCCCGACGAACAGCTCAAGGCCGACCTCGACCTCATGGCCGACGCGCACTTCACCGTCATACGGGTCGGTGAGTCGGTCTGGTCGACCTGGGAGCCTACGAGCGGACGGTTCGACCTCGACTGGCTCCAGCCGGTGCTCGACGGCGCCCACGAACGCGGCATCTCCGTCATCCTCGGCACCCCCACGTACGCCGTGCCGCCGTGGCTGTCCCGCCAGTACCCCGAGATCACCGGCGAGAACGCCACCGGACGGCGTCTCGGCTGGGGTGCCCGTCAGGAGGTGGACATCACGCACCCGGCGTTCCGGTTCCACGCCGAGCGGGTGATCCGGAAGATCACCGGCCGGTACGCCGACCACCCGGCGGTCATCGGCTGGCAGGTGGACAACGAACCGGGCCTGCACCTGCTGCACAACCACGGTGTCTTCCAGCGGTTCGTCGACCACCTGCGTGAGAAGTACGGGGACGTCGAGACCCTCAACCGTGAATGGGGCCTGGTCTACTGGTCGCACCGCCTGTCAACGTGGGCCGACCTGTGGACCCCGGACGGCAACGAGCAGCCCCAGTACGACGTCGCCTGGCGGCAGTTCCAGGCCGACCAGGTCACCGAGTTCATCGGCTGGCAGGCCGACATCGTCCGCGAGTACGCCCACCCCGAGCAGTTCGTGACCACCTGCATCTCGTACACCCGAAGCGGGGTGGAGGACGACGAGCTGGCGGCCCGACTCGACATCGCCTCGGGCAACCCGTACTACGACATGCAGGACGGCCTGCTCCTGCCCGACCCCACGCCGGACGACCACGAGCAGATCTGGAAAACCACCGGCGTGTGGTCGATGTACCAGACCGCGGACTGGATGTTCTCCTCGGGCCAGAAGCCGTTCCTGGTCACCGAGACAAACGCCCAGAGCATCGGTTTCGCATGGGACAACCAGCCCGGCTACGACGGCCAGTGGCGCCAGGCCGCCTGGGCGCACGTGGCACGCGGCGCCCGCATGATCGAGTACTGGCAGTGGCAGACCTTGCGTTTCGGCGCCGAGACCTACTGGGGCGGCGTCCTTCCGCACTCCGGCCGGCCGGGCCGCGCCTACGCCGAGATTGCCCGTCTCGGCGCGGAGTTCGACAAGGCCGGCCCGCTCGTCGCGGGGCTCGAACCGGACGCCGACATCACCATGGTGTACTCGACGCCCAGCAAGTGGCTGATGCAGAAGTACCCGCCCCTGTCCAAGCCGGACGGCAGCCCTGACCCGGCCGCCTACCACCGCATCTTCGACCCCTTCTACCGCGGTGCCTTCGACGCCGGCCGCCAGGTGCGCATCGTCCACTCCCGGCAGTTGCACGACCCGAGCGGCGAACAGGACGGCATGGCGCCGGAAGACGCCGCGCGCCGCCATCCGGTGCTGGTCGTCCCCGCCCTGTACCTCGCCCACGACGCCACCCTCGACTGGTTCGAGGCCTACGCCCGCGCGGGCGGCCACCTCGTACTCGGCCCCCGAACCGCCTACGCCGACCACGAGGCCAGGGCGCGGCACGAGCCTGCTCCCGGCCGTCTGTCGGAGGCGGCGGGAGTGGCGTACGAGGAGTTCAGCAACCTGCTGCGCGAGGTGCCGGTGCAGGCAGTAGCGGGCAGCCCGCTGCCACTGGGCGAGGACGCGACGGCAACCCGTTGGCTCGAGGCGCTCACCGTCGACGACGCCGAGGTGCTTGCCGCATACGATGACCGGCATTTCGGCCGCTGGCCGGCCGTCACCAGCCGCCGCCATGGCGCGGGCCGGGTCACCTGCGTCGGCACGGTCCCCGGACGGAGCCTCGCCCGGGCTCTGGCCGGCTGGCTGGTGCCCGCCCCACGCAGCGGATGGCAGGACCTCCCGGTCTCCGTCACCGCCACCACCGGGACGGCGACGGACGGCCGCCGTGTCCATGTGATCCACAACTGGAGCTGGGAGCCCGCACGGGTCACCGCTCCCCAGGAGTTGACAGACGTCCTCGACGACGCACTTGTCTCCGTCGGCACGGCGGTTGACCTCGGTGCCTGGGACGTCCGGGTCTTCGCCACCACCGGCGACGACAGGCCCGCCTCCCCCTGAGGCGGGCTCCTTGACGGTCGGCCGGGCACGCCACTTCCTGGCACGGCGCGGCCGGCCCGTCCACGGAAAGCAGGAAGTACCGATGACAAGAGCCGCAGCCCCCTCCAGTGCAGAAGATCTTCACTCCGTGCGGTTCCGCCGAAGGGCCTGAAGCCCCGCTCCTGACAGCTCCAGCACGAGCACCTGACCCCATGGTCCGACCTTCCCAGGTCGAAAGTCTTCGCCGCCGTCGGGTGGCGAAGGGCCGTCCGGACGACGGCGGCCCCACCTCTGGCCGAACCCACCAGCCCGGCGACGCGAGCACTCGCGCACCCGCGGACCGCGATCGCGCGGAACCGCCAGGCCTCGGCCCAACCGTGAGCAGGATGAGAATGCACATGAGAAGCAGACTGAGAGAGCTCGGCGTGGCGATGGCCGCCGTCTGTGCCGTCATCGTGTCGCTCGTGGCGGCGCCGCCCGCCGGCGCGTACTCGCCCACCCCCGGGACCATCTATCAGCTCCCCTCGAACCAGGCGTGCCTGAAGGGCCGGGGAAACTGTGCCATCTACCCGAAGGCCGCGCAGCTGAGGAACGGACAGCTGGTCGCCTCGTTCGAGCAGGCGACGGTCCCCTCGTCCGGTTCAGCGGTCGGTGAGACGCTGCCGGTGTACCGCAGCAGCGACGACGGCACGAGCTGGCAGCTGGTCTCGCAGGTCCGGGCTCCGGCCTACCTGTCGAGCGACCCGCAGTACGCCAGGTACACCAGCGCCTGGACGAACCCCTACCTGTACGTCCTGCCCCAGAACGTCGGCTCGCTGCCCGCGGGCACACTCGTCATGGCCGCCGTGGTGTCCGGCGACGACTACTACTACCTGGAGCACAAGGCGGCCGACCCCACCTGGACGCCCAGCGGTGACGGCGACCGCAGGGACCTGGCGATCGCGCTGTACTCCAGCACCGACCAGGGCACCACGTGGAGCTTCCTCAACATCATCACCGGGGGCGGCTGGCAGGGAGGCAGCGCGGGCAATGTGGGTTCCAACGTCTCGAACGCCAACACCAACCACCAGGTGGACCCGGTCTGGGAGCCGTACCTGATGGTCTACAACGGCCAGTTGGTGGCGTACTACTCCGACGAGAACGACTACACGGGCTACGACAGCAGCACCGGTGCGCTGACCATGGACCCCGCCAACGACACGGCCACGGACTCGCTCGGCCAGATCCTCGCCCACCGGACCTGGAACGGCTCGTCGAGCTCGGGCTGGAGCAGCGCGGTGGTGGACGTGACCGGGACGACCGTCACCATGGGAGGCACCAAGACGGAGATCGGCGGCGGCCGCCCGGGCATGACCAACGTCGTCCCCACCTCCGACGGCAAGTGGATGCTCACGTACGAGTACTGGGGCGGCGGCGACAATGTCCGCTACAAGGTGGCCAACGACCCGCTGCACTTCTTCTCCGTGGGCGGCACCAGCGGCACCGGTATCTCCACCCTCCCCGTCTCCAGCGGCTCCGGCGCCGTACCGCAGGGCGGCAGCCCCGTGGTCATCCGCCTGCCCGACGGCCGACTGCTCTACAACGCCGCCGGAAGCGGCAGCGTCTGGATGAACGCGACCGGCTCCAGCACCGGAACCTGGACCCAGTACCAGACCACCGTCCCCGGCGCCTACAGCCGCAACCTCACCTACGACGCCAACACCGGCCGTGTGGTGATCCTCGCGAACCAAGGCACGTCCACGATCATCAACGCCGACATCGACTTCGGCCTTTCGCAGGGCACCCTCTACCAGATCGTCAACCGGCTGACCGGCCAGGTCATCGGCACCCGCAACAACACGACCGACGCAAACATCGGCAACGGCAACACCCCCGACGTCCGCCTGGAGAACGCCGGTTCGGCGTCCAACGCCGAGACCCAGTACTGGCACATCACCACCAAGCCGAGCGGCATGACCCTGCTCAACGCCTCCGGCGGCCGGGCCGCGGCCATCTGGGGCAACAACGCGGTCGCTGGCGCGCAGATCGGCCAGTGGGTCGACAACACCACCACGGGCTTGTGGAACATGGTCCAACTGTCGAACGGCAACTACCAGTTCCAGTCCAGAGGCAACACGAGCCTCTACCTCACCGGCGCCTCGACGGGCGCGAACCTGACCTTGCAGACCGCGACGAGCAACGGCTCCCAGGAGTGGCAGCTCGTGCCGGTCAACGGCGGCGCCATCGCCGGCCGCACCCTGACCAACGTCAACACCAATACCTGCCTGGACGACTACCAGGGGAACACGGCCAACGGCGCGAGAGTGGACCTGTGGTCGTGCACCGGCAGCACGCTCCAGCAGTTCAACGTCACTAGCGTCGGCAACGGCCAGTACACCCTCAGGAACGTCAACTCGGCCACCTGCCTGGACAACTACCAGTTCGGCACCGCCAACGGAACGGCGGCCGACCTGTGGGCCTGCACCGGCGGCGCCAACCAGAACTGGTCCTTCATCCCGGTCAACGGAGGCAACTACCTGATCGTCAACCAGGCATCGGGGCTGTGCCTCGACGACCCCACCTTCACCAAGACCAACGGCGTCCTCGTCGACCTGTGGACCTGCAACGGCGGCACCAACCAACAGTGGCACTTCTAGCCTGATCCCGTGACGTGCTGCCCGGCTCTGCCGAGCCGGGCGGCACCCTCCCGCTACTACTCCAGCAGGATTTCGCTGTCTGACCTGGTCTTTCGCCGGGTGGCGGGGGTGTAGCGGGACTTCGAAGGTACCCTGCTCGCCACCGGATTCGGCCCGGAGCCAGTGCAGGCTCTGCAGTCGGCTGCACTTCACGCACTGGAGACTAGCAGCCAAGCGGTATCCCGCCACCGAACCCTGAGCAGACAGCTCGCCCCAGAACCGCAACGCTGCTTCGCCCGGCCGTGACACGACTACTGACCGAGCAACACCACTTCACACCGACGATGGCACAGCCATCGTCCAGACGGCCACGCTGCACAACCCCACCGTGATCCACTGGGTCTGTAAAACGAGCGGTGTAACCATGACTGTTGGGGTTACTGACCAGGGCGCCCGCATCGTGCAGCCTTCGGGTGCTGAGTGGCGCCTCTAGACGGTCATGGCGTCGCGGACGAGGGTGGTGTCGACGAACTGTTCGAAGCGGACGATGAGTCCGCCCCGTACGACGAAGTGGTGCGCGACCCGTACGTCGATCGCCTTGCCGGTGGCCTTGTGGGTGGCGGTGTAGCGGGCCAGGACGACGACGTTCTCGCCGTCGACGACGTAGGTGTCGTCGTGCGCGGTCCAGTCATCCCAGTCCTTGCCGAGCTTCTCCATGACGTTCGAGGTCACGCCGTCTGGAGTGCGGTAGGTCCCGGCGAGTGGGAAGCCGGCCGTCTCCGTCCACTCCCCGTCGGGGGCGAGGGTCGCGCGCAGCGCGGCCAGGTCACCGGCGGCCGAGGCCAGGTACTGCCGGCGTACGACGTCGCAGGGAGCCGTCGAGGTGGTGAACCCGGTGGACTCGGCCATGGTCAACCCCACTTCCGTGTGCTCCATGCCGATACTGAACTTGGTAAGACTTTGGCGTACGGCGGCCCGATGGGGTCGTCTGCCTTGTAGAGGAGGGCCGCGCCCTGCTCGGTGACTGCCGCGTGGATCGCGCGCGTGTCCCTGGGGCAGGCCGACCGGAGTATCCGTCCATGGATTTCCTGACGGGTAACGGCCCGGGTCACCCGGCTTCTCGAGAAACCGAATGCGGTGGCCGCCTCGTCATGTGAAGGAATTGGCGAGGAGAGCGGTGGAGAAGTGAAAGGACCGCGTATTCCTCCCAGGTGATTCCGAACTCCCGCTGGAGGGCGCGGTTCACCGAGGTCTCGAGCAGACGGGCGAAGAGTGCGAGGGCTTCGTACGCACGGACGTCCGTCCCCGTGGGGGCTTCCGGCATCGGGCTCACTGGGCCAGTGGATCGGGAACGGCCCGCCACGGGTGGCACAGCGCGAGGAAGCAGCCCGCCGAGGCGACGGCAAGTCCCAGCACCGACAGTGCCATGGGGAGAGCGGTCGACTGTCGTCCGAGCCCGGCGAGGGCCGGGGCGAGGGCTCCCATGAGGAACTGGGTGGTGCCCAGCAGCGCGGAGGCGCTGCCCGCCGCGAGCGGGGCGCGTTGGAGGGACAGGGCCGTGGTGGTAGGCAGGATCATGCCGACCGGGCAGGCGGTGAGGAAGAGGGCCGCCGCGATCCAGGGCAGGCCCGCGTGGGTGGCGGTGACCAGGAGCACCAGGGCGGCACCCGCGGCCCCGAGCACGGTCAGGCCGGTGGCCAGCACTCGGTGGGAGGGGTAACGGCCGAGCAGGAACTTGCCGTTGAGCTGTCCCGTGGCGACCATGCCGAGCGAGTTGAGGCCGAAGAGCAGGCTGTATGTCTGCGGGGAGGCGCCGTAGACCTCCTGGAGGGTGAAGGAGGATCCGGCGATGTAGGCGAACAGCGCGGCGAAGCCGAGGCTGCCGGTGAGCAGGTAGCCGGTGAAGGGGCGGTCGCGCACGAGATCGCGCATGGTGCGCAGGGTCGCCGGAAGTCCGCCGTGCCGCCGGTCCGGGCGCGGCAGGGTCTCGGTCAGCAGGGCCGCGGTGGCCGCCAGGATGACCAGGCCGAGGAGGGTGAGGGTGACGAACACGCCTCGCCAGGAGGTCAGTCGCAGCAGTTGGGCGCCGAGCACGGGCGCCAGGATGGGCGCGGTGCCGGACACCAGCATCAGCGAGGACAGCAGACGGGCGGCCCCGAGTCCGTCGTACAGGTCGCGGACGACGGCCCGCGCGATGACGATGCCCGCCGCCCCCGCCAGCCCTTGGACCAGCCGCATGCCGATGAGCACTTCCGGGTTCGGGGCGAGCGCGCACAGGGCGCCGACCGCCACGTACACCGACAGGCCGGTCAGCAGCGGCCGGCGTCGCCCGAGGGTGTCGCTGAGCGGGCCGATGACCAGCTGGCCCAGGGCGATGCCGGCCATGAAGGCGGTGAGGGTGAGCTGGGTGACGGCCTGGGAGACGTGCAGGTCCGCGCTGACCCGGGGCAGCGCCGGAAGGTAGAGGTCGATGGTGAGCGGTCCGAGCGCGGTGAGGGAGCCCAGGACCAGGACGAGGGGCAGGCGGCGGGGGCGGCGGTCCTGCGCCTCGCCTCGCCGGGGATGGGGACTGGGGGTGCTGGTCTGAGGAGTCGCGGCCATATCTGTTCCTGGACTGCGAGGGTCGGCGGCGTGGGCGGCGGGGTTGTCCCGCCGCCCACGCCGCCGTCGGGTGGTGTACCGCTACGGCCGTGTCAGCGGTCGAGGTGGGCGACGAGGAGGTTGGGGTCCTCGTTGGTGAGGTAGGCGGCGCTGGGGACGTACACCTTGCCGCGGTGGACCGCGACGGAGGTCGGGGTCTGGAGGCCGTCGGCGGCCGTGAGTGCCGCGGTGTGGGTGCCGTCGGGGCGGACCAGGTCGACCTCGTTGTCGTCGCGGGCGGCGAGGAGGGTGTCGCCGTGCCCGGTGAAGGCGAAGTCGTCGATGGAGGGCATCCCGGTGGCGCGGACCTCGATGGTGCCCGCGGTGCCGCGCGGTGTGATGGGGATGCGCAGGACGGTGCCCTTGTCGAGGTTGGTGGCCCAGACGGCGCCGTTGTGCAGTTTCAGGCCGTTGGCGCCGGCGAAGGTGCTGGGTTCGAGGGCCTCACCGCGGGCCCAGACGGTCGCCTTGCCGCCGTGTGCGGGGAGGCGGTAGATGACGCCGTGGACGGAGTCGGTGACATAAAGCCGCTGCCTGTGTCCGTCGAGGGCGAGGCCGTTGGGCAGTCCGTCGGCGGGCAGGGCGGCGATGCGGTGCGGGCGGCCACCGGGGCGCACCGCCCAGATTCCGGTGAGGTCGGCGGTGCCGGTGGCGTAGGTGACGTAGAGGGTGCCGTCGTCGGCGCGGGCGATGCCGCCGACGAACGCCTTGCCCAGGTTGGGGGTGTTCGCCTTGGCGGGTGCGGGAAGCGTGGCCAGCACGTGCTGGTGTCCGTCGGGGGAGACGCGGACGATCTGCCGGGCGAAGGAGAAGGTCAGGTACGCCGACCCGGTGCGGTCGACGGTGATGTTCTCTGGCTGCTGCTCGGCTGCCAGGCTGAAGTGGGCCGCGATGCGGGGATGGGAGAGCGGCTCGGTGGCGGCCGTGGCAGTCGCCGCGGAGGTCAGCAGGGCCGCGGCCGCTGCGAGCGTGGTGACGGTGGTGCGGGCGTGCATGGGGGCGGTTCTCCTGTGCTGAGGACGGGCCACTGCCGGCCCGTGGGGGAGTAGCGGGCCGGCAGTGGCGTTCGGGGGAGGGTGTCGTACCGGCTGGTGCCTCAGGGGGCGACGATCTTGATTGTGCTGGCCCAGCCGTGGCCGCCCTCGCGGATCTGTAGCGCCATGTGGAGGAGCTGGAAGCCCTCCAGTTCGCGTGCGTGCTTGAGTGCGCCGACGTCGACCGGGTTGAGTCCGCCGGAGGCGACGAGGGCGGCGACTTCTTTGCGGGCGGCTTCGTCGTCGGAGGCGATGAACACGTCGAGCGGGGTTCCGTCCACCTGGCCGGAGACCAGGGTGGTGGCGAAGGTCGTGTTGAACGCCTTGACCACCCGCACCTGTTCTCCGGCGGCTGCGGCGATGCGTTCGGCGGCGGAGGTGCCGGGGGTGACGACGAGTGCGTCGAGGGTGGCGTCGACGGGGTTGCTGATGTCGATGAGCACCTTGCCGCCAAGTCGCGGGCCGTAGGTTGCGGCGAGCTGCTCGGCCGCGGTGAAGGGCACCGCGAGGACGACGATGTCGGCCCGCTCGACGGCCGATTCGTCGCCGGCTGCGACCTGCCCGCCGTCGTCCTGTTCGCTCAGTTCGTCGGCGAGTTGTACGGCCTTGTCGGGGTCCTTGGCCGTGATGGTGACCTGGTGGCCGCCGGCCAGGGCGCGGGTGGCGATGCCTCGGGCCATGTTCCCGGCCCCGACGATGGTGATGTTCATGATGGTCGTCTCTCGTGTCTCTGACGTCTTATGGGTTCCGACGGTTACCGGGTGTGGACCCGGACCACGTCGAACGGCAGCTTCGGGTCGGCGATCTGGAACTGGAAGTTGACGATCAGCAGGTCGTGGCCGTCGAAGGCGGCCGTGGACGGGCTGTGCATGCCGTGCCCGTGCTCCACGCTCACGACGTGGGCCTTGGTGTAGTCGCCGTTCAGTTTCAGCACGGCGATCTGGCCGTCGGGGTTGTCCAGTTCGGTGACCGCGGTCAGGGTGTGCCCCCTGAGCAGCAGACCGTCGCCGGAGATGCCCTTGGCGCCGCCGAGGTCGATCGGGACGACCTGGTGGGTGCGCAGGTCGACGCGGTAGAAGGCGTAGTCGTTGTAGTCGGCGAGCAGGACGTACCGTCCGTCGCCGGTGACGACCAGGCCGTTGCCGTTGAAGCCGGCGTCGTAGACCATCGGCGAGTTCGTCAGGTCGACGCCCACCCGCAGCGGCTGATCGACCCGCTTGCTCTTCAACTCGGCCGCGGTGATGTGCCACAGCGCCGGGTGGATGGAGTCCGAGATGTAGGCGTCGCCGTTCGGCGCGAGGGCCACGTCGTTGAGGAACACGTCGGAGTGGCCGGTGTCGAAGACGTGCAGCAGGGCCCGGGTGCGGGTGTCGTAGACGAAGACCTTGCCGGTGGCGCCGCCGGCGACGACGAGCCGGCCGGCGCGGTCGGTCTTCATACCGGCGACCGACACGCGCCCGTCCTCGCCGCCGGGCAGGAACACCTTGGTCGCGCCCTGGTGGATGTCGCCCCGGTAGATCGTGCCGTCACTGGTGCTGCCGACGTAGAAGTACGGCGTGCCCTGCTGGCGGGCGATGCCCTCGGGGTAGGTCTTGTCGCCCGGGATCGTGTAACTGGCCGGCAGCGCAGGCTTGTTGGTGAGAACTGGGTGATGGGGAAGATCGCCGCCGGAGGTGGCGAGGGCGGGGGCGGCGCTGCCCAGGACGAGGAGGGCGGCCGTGGCGACGGCCGCGGCACGGGGGCCGCGAAGACGTGCTGAGGACATGACGGATCTCTCTTGATGAGCGCGTGTCGATAAGAGGGGGAAGGGGAGTCAGCCGGCGGCCGGGAAGAGGGACCGGTTGGCGATGTCGATGATGAACGGGCCCACGTGGGAGGGGTACTTGTCGACGATCGCCTTCTTGTACGCGTCGCCGTCGTCGCCGAGCAGTTCGCGGGCGTCGTCGAGGTAGCGGCGGATGTCCCCGTAGACCTCCGGCCCGGTGGGGGCGCCGTGGCCGGCCAGGATCGTGTCGTAGCCGGACTCCGAGGCCAGTCCGTCGACGAGCTGCTGCCAGCCGGTGATGTCGTTGTTGCCCAGGTAGAGGTGGACGTCGTTGTAGACGAGGTCCTGGGCGATCAGCACACCCTGCTCGGGCAGCTTGATGAGGAGCTCGTCCGCGGCCTCGCCGCCGGAGACAGCCTCGAACACGAAGGGCACTCCGTCGATGACCTCGGTTCCCGGGACGATGTTCACGTCGGGGGTGAACTCGGTGAGGGTGATGACCTGGCCGGTCGGCAGGTGGCTGTCGCCGCGGGCGATGATCTGCTCGGTCACCTGGGGCAGGGCGTGCACGGGGACGCCGAAGCGGGCGGCGCCGTTGTAGTGGTCCGGGTGGGCATGGGTGACGATCAGCCGATCGATCGGCTTGCCGAGGCCCTTGGCGTACGCGACGGCCTCCTCGGCGTAGGCGGGCAGCAGCTGGGCGTCGATCGCGATGATCCGTGCGGGGGTCTCGATCAACTGGGTGGTGGTGTGGAAGGTGTCGGCCGGCGACATGTAGCTGTGGATGCGGACCGAGCCCCTGTCGAGAACCGTGACCGTGCCGTTCATGAAGATGCTCCTTGCGGTTAAGGCGGCCCGTTGCCGTCTTGACGTCCTCCACTCTTGTCGCAAACGCCGCAGGTAATCGAGATACGCTGAAGACGCGGCATGGTAATTCGAGGACATGTGGAGAGTTCGATGCGTACGGCGGAATCCGGGGACCCTTCGCAGGTCGGCGCCATCCCCCGGCTCGACTTCAATCCGCCGCACGAACGCGTCCGAGGGCTGGAGATCGTCGAGCTGGCAGCCCTGCACGAGCGGCGCCGACGCCGGGGCAGCCGGGCCGACCTGGTGCACCGGGTCGACTTCCACACCCTCACGCTGATCACCGAGGGCAGCGCCGAGCACGCGGTCGACTTCGTGACCCACCCCTGCCGCCCCGGCACCTTGCTGTGGATCCGCCCGGGACAGGTGCAGCGCTTCGTCCGGCCGGGCACCGCCAACGGCACCCAGCTCCTGTTCACACCGGCCTTCCCGCCGCACACCAGCAGCACCGACCGCCTGGTGAAGGAGTGGTACGGCCCCGCCTGCTGGCAGCTGGGTGCACGTCCCGAGTACGCCGTGCTGTCGACCCTGCTCGGTCAGATGCGGACCGAGTACGGCCGTCCCGTGGAGAGCGTGTCAGCGGAGATCCTTCAACTCCTACTGGCCACGGTCCTGTTGCAGATCGACCGGCTGCCGCACCCCGACAACGAGGGAGACCCGCACGCCGGCGGGGAGGTGTACGCCCGGTTCCGTGCCGAGCTGGAGCGCTCGTACGCCACCACCCGCCGTGCCGCCGACTACGCGCACCGGCTCGGGTACACCGTCAAGACCCTCACGCGTGCCTGCGTCGCCGCGACAGGCCAGCCGGTGAAGCAGGTCATCGACGCCCGGGTGGCCCTGGAGGCGCAGCGGCTGCTCGCCCACACCGACGAACCCGTGGCGACCATCGCCCGGCGTCTGGGGTTCGTCGAAGCGACGAACTTCGGTAAGTTCTTCACCCGCCACCTGGCTGTGACCCCGGGTGCTTTCCGGCAGACCCATCAGGGCGGATAGCCGGCCGACGGCTCACGAGAACACCACACGAGGGTCATGCGGAGTTCTGTCTTCTGTCAGATTTCGGTCTTGCCGCATCGCTCGCATTCCATAGCGGTGTATCGCCCGGATGCGACCGGGATACGCTGCGGACCAGCCACGGTGGAACGAGATCGCGTGGAGAGCAAGATGCGGGTCGAAGAGGCGTTCGCCGCTGAATTCGGGCAGCCGGGACCGATCCCCCGGCTCGGTTTCCGTCCGCCTCGGGAGAGCGTGCCAGGTTTCGAGATCGTCGAACTCGCCACGCTCCACCGGCGCCGGGCCCGTCGGGACCCCGACGGGGTGCACCGCATCGATTTCCACACCCTCACGCTGATCACAGAGGGCAGCGGAGAGCACGCGGTCGACTTCGTGACCTACCCCTGCCGCCCCGGCACCCTGCTGTGGGTAAGACCAGGCCAGGTGCAGCGCTACGTCCGCCCAGGCACAGCGCACGGTCTGCACCTGCTGTTCACCCCCTCCTTCCTGCCGCTCTGCACCAGCACGGACCGTCTGCTCAACGACTGGCGGGGCCCGGTGTGCCGGCAACTCGGCACCAGCTCCGAGTACGCGGTGCTGGCGACCCTGGTCAGCCAGATCCGCAGGGAGTACGAGCGCGCCGACCAGACGGCCTCACCCGAGATGCTCCGGCATCTGCTGGTCGCCGTACTGCTGCACATCGACCGGCTGTCATGCACCGACGAGGGTGGCGAGGCGCAGGTCGGCGGGGAGGTGTACGCCCGGTTCCGTGCCGAGCTGGAGCGCTCGTACGCCACCACCCGCCGTGCCGCCGACTACGCGCACCGGCTCGGGTACACCGTGCGGACGCTCAGCCGTGCCTGCATGGCCGCTACCGGGCAGCCCGTCAAGCGGGTCATCGACGAGCGCGTCGCCCTGGAGGCGCAGCGGCTGCTCGCCCACACGGACGAGCCGGTGTCGACGATCGCCCGGCACCTCGGATTCGTGGAATCCACCAATTTCGGCAAGTTCTTCATCCGGCACACCGGTACGACACCCAGTGCCTTCCGCGAGCCCTTCCAGCCCGACAGTGCGCCCTCTACGGCGGCCCGCTGACCAGGGCTGTCGTCGTTTGACCATGGCGCGTCTCCCTTCTACCTTGCCGACACGTTCCAGCGGGGAAAGGGTTGAACGCGGTCAAGACAATTACCCGGGGTCACGGTCCCGGATGAAGAATTCGTGATGTCCGTGAACCATGGCGTGGAGAAGCGCCCGGCGATTCGCCCGGCGCGAACCCGTTAATCGGCCATCTGAGCGGCATCGAATTCGGCACGGCCTGTCCACCCCCCTTGCAAGGAGCCAAAGTTGAGCACGCTGTCCTTCACAATCCTGGATCTGGATTTCCCGGCCGGCAGCAAGAACAAGACCGCGACGCTGGTCACGGGTGAGCGGGAGGCGCTGCTGGTGGACGCCGGGTTCACGCGGGCCGACGGTCACCGTCTGGCCGCGGAGATCCTGGACTCGGGCAAGAGCCTGACGACCGTGTTCGTCTCTCATGCGGACCCGGACTTCTACTTCGGTGCCGAGGTCATCGCCGACACCTTCCCCGAGGCGGTGTTCGTGGCCACTCCGCTGGTGATCGAGCACATCCAGCACTCCTACCAGGGCAAGCTCAAGGCGTGGGAGGCGCTGGGCCCGAACCTGCCCACCCGTCTGGTCGACCTCACCGAGTTGACCGGGGACCTCACCCTGGAAGGCCACCGCTTCGAGCTGAAGGGCGGCCCGGCGGGGCTGCCGGACCGGCACTACCTGTGGCAGGCCGAGCACCGGGCCCTGCTCGGTGGTGTCCTGCTGTTCCAGCAGGAGCATGTGTGGGTGGCCGACACACCCACCCTCGCCGACCGTGCCGCCTGGATCGGTGTGCTGGACGAGATGGACGCGTTGGAGCCGGAGCTGGTGGTGCCCGGTCACCGTCTGCCGGGCACGGTCGCGGACGCTTCGGCGATCACCGCCACCCGCGACTACCTGGTGGCGTTCGAGGAAGAACTGGGCAAGGCGCCGGACGGTGCGGCGCTGACCGAGGCGCTGGTCAAGCGCTACCCGGACAACGGGATGCTGATCGC
This sequence comes from Streptomyces sp. SAI-135, assembly GCF_029893805.1. NCBI lineage: Bacteria > Bacillati > Actinomycetota > Actinomycetes > Kitasatosporales > Streptomycetaceae > Streptomyces > Streptomyces sp. SAI-135. The sequence goes on along the minus strand of NZ_JARXYP010000002.1, from coordinate 109,727 downwards.
CGCGCAGATCGGTGCGAAGGTCGCCAAGGGCGAGATGAAGTGGGGCTGACGATGATTGAGTTCGCCCAGTCCGCGGCGCCGGCGGATGTCGTACGCCGCCAGTACCTGGCCTCCGCAGCCGGTGACCTGGAGGCCCTGCGCGCCACCCTGGCCCCGGATGTGGAGTGGACGGAGATGGCCGGCTTCCCGCTGGCCGGCACCTACCGCACCCCCGACGGGGTCACGTCGAGCGTGATGGAACAGCTCGGCAAGGACTGGGACGGCTGGACCGCCCACGACGACACCTATGTCGTCGATGGTGAGAACGTCGTCGTCCTGGCCCGCTACTCCGCCGTCAACAAGGCCACCGGCAAGCCGATCGACGTCCGCGTGGCCCACCACTTCGTCGTCCGCGGCGGACTCATCGTCCGCTTCGAACAGTTCGTGGACACGGCCCTCGTCCGCGACGCCATGACCCCGTGAGGTGGAACCACTGATGAATCCCACCGTCGTACTCGTCCACGGAGCCATGCACACCCCGTGGATCTTCGGCCCGCTGCGCGAGCGGCTGGCCGCCCGCGGGGTCGACTCCGTCGCCGTGCAGCTGCCCAGCAGCAACCCGGACAGCACTGCCGCCCAAGGGCTCAGCGACGACGTCGCGGTCCTGCGTGCCGCCGTCGAGGCGGTCGAGGGGCCCGTCGTGCTCGCCGCCCACTCCTACGGCGGTGTCCCCGCGACCTGGGTCGCCGCCGAGGCCGACCGGGTCGTGGAACTGGTCTACATCGCCGCGTTCGCCCTGGAGCCGGGCACCTCGATGCTGGAGTGGATGGGCGGCGACTTCCCGCCCACCTGGATCCACTCGCCCGACCGGCTCGCCGTCAAGGCCGGGGACCCCGAGGAGTCCATCTTCAGCGGCGTCGCACCGGACGTCATCGCCGAGGCCGTCAAGCGCCTCAACTGGCAAGGGCTGCGAGCCTTCACCGAGGAACTGGGCGCCGCGCCCGACGGGCTGCCCAGGACGTACATCGTGGCCACCCAGGATCCCGCGCTGCCGCCCGGGGTGCAGGAACAGTGGGCCGCACGCGGTACGCACACGGTCCGGGTCGACTCCGGGCACTCGCCGCACCTGTCGCACCCCGACGAAGTCGCCGCCGCCCTCGCTGACGCCGCCGCCCGCGCCGACCACGACACCTGAGCCCGGCGGGCACATGAACGGTCGGCTCCGGGTGCCCTGACTCCCCGGAGCCGGCCCCGGCCTCGACGCGCAGATCTCCGTTCGCCCCTGCTCACCAAGGAGAGATTCACATGACCGCGACAGACAACAAGGCACTCGTGATCGCGTTCTACGAGCAGGCCTTCAACGACTACGGGCCCGATCAGGCCGCGGCCGCGCACCTGGGGGAGTCGTACACGCAGCACAATCCCGGAGCCGGCGACGGTCCGCAGGCGTTCGTGGGCTACGTCCACTGGCTGCACGGACAGTTCCCGGAACTGCACCTGGACATCAAGCGCACGATCGCCGAAGGGGACCTGGTCGTCACGCACAGCAACCTGCACCTCAAGCCCGGCGACCGGGGCATGGCCGTCGCCGACTTCTGGCGGATCGCCGACGGCAGGATCGTCGAGCACTGGGACGTGGTCCAAGAGGTTCCCGAGGACAGCGCCAACGACAACACCATGTTCTGACCTCGCTGACGGCTGCTCCTCGGCGCCCCCAGTCGTCGGTCGGGCATCTCGGTGAAAGGCGCGTCAGGCGAGTTCGTCCGGCCCGAGGATCGCGTTGCCGGGCAGGTCGTGGCGGACCAGGATCTTGACGTGCTCGATGGCCTCCGGGCTGCCGGGCCGCAGGGCGTTGAACACCTCGGCGGCTCCCTCCAGTCCGGTGTAGCCGGTGACCATGAGCGCGGGGTCGAACCTGCCCTCGCGCAGGTGCTCGAAGGCGCGGCCGAAAGCCCGGTACCCCGACTCGCCGATGCCGGGGCCGCCGACGAACTCGATGGCGGTGTTCTTCAGGACGCCGACCACCGGGCGGATCTCCTCCGGGCGCATCCCGGCGCCGATCACCGAGATCCGGCTGTGCGCGGGGGCGCTCGCCATCAGTGAGGCGAGCAGTCCGCGCGCCCCCGACGCCTCGATGACATGGAGGCGTCGCGCTCCCTGTGCGGCTGCGCGCCACGCTTCGACGGGGTCGTCCCGCAGCGGGTCCACGGCGAGGTGCGCGCCGTAGGCCAGGGCGATCCTGCGGCGTGCGGCGGAGGGGTCCGACACCACGATGGGTGCCACTCCCCGGGCTGCCAGCTCGATGACGGTCCCCAGGCCGACCGGGCCGACCCCGGTCACCAGGGCTCCGTCGGCAGGGTGGACGCCGGCACGCAGGACGCCGTTCACGCCGGTGGCCAGCGGTTCGGTCACCGCCGCCAGCACCGGGTCGACCCCGGCGGGGATACGGAGATGGCCGTACGCCCAGACCACCGAGCGCTCGGCGAGTCCGCCCGGGTAGTCGTTGGCGTACCCCACGGTGTGGACCCGGCCGTCGGGTGCCGTCACGCCGGGGAGGACGACCAGCTCGTCCCCGACCGCGTACCCCTCGGCGCCCTCGCCCACCTCCACGACCCGTGCGGTGAACTCGTGCCCCAGGACCAGGGGCCGGTCGGGGTCGAAGACCTCGCCCAGCGCGCCCGTCTCCTGGTGGGCGGCGAGGAAGTCGTCGGTGTGCTGCCAGGCCGAGAGGTCGCTGCCGCAGACACCCACCGCGATGGGCGCCACCAGAAGCTGGCCCGGGCCGGGTACGGGGTCCGGGAGATCCGTGGTGAAGATCTTTCCCGACTGCATGACGGCTGCGCGCATGGTGACCTCGCCTGGTTCCCGGTGCCGCTTCGTCACGGCACCCAGAGCTTTGCCGATCGACTGATCGGATCGCTTGCATGAAAGCAGGCATTCCGCCCGGGCGGAAGGGGTGGTCTCAGCTCTCCGACACAGTCGGCTGCGCGCTCGTGCCCGCTTCCGTGAGGGCGCTCGTCAGGCCGCCGACGGCGAAGGCCACCAGGGTGCGGCGGGTCGCCGCCGCCTCCTCGCCCTGCGCGAACCAGCTCTCCGGGCCGCGTGCCATCAGCAGGATCAGCGCTTCCACGGTCAGGCTCCACGCGGTTTCCAGGGCGTCCTCGGGGGTGTCGGGGAACGCCCGGTGGATCAGGGTCTGAAGACGCTCCGTGGCGGGCCTCGCGGACGGCGCCATTTGGTCGTTCCCGCTCAGCGTCAGCTGGCCCACGATGGACAGCCAGCGCCCGCCGCCTGCGCCGTCGCGCTCCAGCAGGGTCGCGTAGGGGGAGACCAGCGCGTCGACGATGTCGTGCGGGTCGGGGCGTTCCGGGCGCTCCAGGAGGTCGTCGCAGCGGGCGCAGATGTCGGCCACCACCGCGCGCCCCCGGCGCAGGAGCACCGCCTCCAGCAGGGCTTCCTTGGTTCCGAAGTGGTAGTGCACGGCGGCCGGTGCGAGGCCCGCCGCCGTGTTGACGGCACGGATGGACACGGCTTCGACGCCCTGTTCGGCGAAGAGCCGCTCCGCCGCGTCCATGAGGGCCTCCCGGGTCGCTTCCCCGTCCCGCGGGCCCTTGCGGCGCCCCTTCTGCTCAGCCACGCCACTGTCCTTCGCTCTCGGCCGCCATCGGCTCGACATCTCGGAATGCCGAGCCTAGCGGTGCGGGGGCCGGGTGCACCGAGGTTGGGCGGCAATTTGATTCAAACAATTGATTCGATCGAGTGATCGGCATACTGTCTGGTGGCATCGAGCGAGTGGAGCCGCCACTCGGACGCCCGTCCGCGCGAGTTCGCGGGATCCCCGGGCGCCTCGCTCTCGTCACCTCCGTTCCGGTGCGGCCGGGGCCCCTCACCGAGCCTCGAGAACCGCATCCCCATCCCGCAAGGAGGCGGTATGGCGCCCAGGAAACGACGACCCACCGGTGTTCCGGCCGACCCCGGACTGCTGCTGGGCCTCTTCACGACGGTGGCCCGGGCGCGCGCCCTGGAGGACGCGCTCGCCGTCCACATCCGCGACCACGGATTCGCCGGTTTCTGGCATCCGGGCAAGGGACAGGAGGGCGCCGTCGCCGGTGCCTGTGCGGCGCTGCGGACCGACGACTACCTCTTCTACCAGGGACGCGGCGCCACCTGGCCGCTCGCCAAGGGCATGGGACTCCAGCCGATCATCGGCGACCTCCTCGGCCGCGTCACCGGCTCGACCGGCGGCAAGGGCGCCGGCGTACCGCACTGGGCGGACCCCGCCCTCGGCATCATGGGGGAGGGCGCCACCCTGGGCAGCGTCTACCCGATCGCCGCCGGCGCCGCCCTCTCGGCGAAGATGCGCGGCACCGACCAGGTCGCCCTCGCCGACTTCGGGGACGGCACCTCGCACCGAGGGACCTTCCACGAGACGCTCATCCAGGCCGCCTCCTGGAAGCTGCCCCTCGTCTACTTCTGCGAGAACAACGGCCTCGCCGTCTCCACCCGCTTCGAGGACGTCAGCCCCACCCCGAACGTGGCCGACCGCGCCGGCGCCTACGGCATCCCCGGCGTCGTGGTCGACGGCCAGGACGCCGTCGAGGTGCACCGGGTCACCGCCGAAGCCGTCGAGCGGGCCCGCGCCGGAGAGGGGCCCACGCTCATCGAGGCCAAGGTCACCCGCGTCGGCGGGCACTGGGAGGGCGACGCCCAGCAGTACCGGCCCGACGACTTCCTCAAGGACTACCGGGACCCACTGGAGATCCTGAGGGCGTATCTGGGCGACGCCCATGCCGAGACCGCCGACAAGATCGTCGCCGACGCGGCGGCGGAAGTCGCCGAGGAACTGCTCCGGGCCGAGGCGGCGGACCTTCCCGACCCCGAGATCATCACCAAGGACGTGTTCGTATGACGACGGCGACCGACCCCCGCCCCGCGACCGGACCGGCGACCGACCCCCACCCCGCTACCGGACCGGTGGCCGACGAGACCCGGGTGACGACCTATCAGGCGGCCCAGGGCGAGGCCCTCGTCGAGGAGATGCGGCGCGACGCGAGCGTGTTCTGCATGGGACAGGACCTGCGCATGGGCGGCTTCTTCGGCGGCACCCGCGGCATGGTCGAGGAGTTCGGCCACGAACGCGTCCTGGACACCAGCATCACCGAGGCCTTCATGGTCGGCTGCGCGGCCGGAGCCGCGATGACCGGGATGCGGCCCGTCGTGCAGATGGGCTTCGCCGACTTCTCCCTGATCGCCGGGGACGAGATCTTCCAGAAGCTCGGCAAGTGGCGGCACATGCACGGCGGCCAGTTCGAACTGCCCGCGGTCATCGTCATGCCCATCGGCCCGAGCGGCGGCGCGGGACCCGAGCACTCCGGCTCTATGGAGATGCTCGGCATGCACTTCCCCGGCCTGAAAGTCGTCGTCCCCTCCGACCCCTGGGACGCCAAGGCCCTGCTCAAGGCCGCCGTACGGGACCCCAACCCGGTCCTGTACTACCCGAGCAAGCAGCTCGACTGGATCCGCGGGCCGGTCTCCACCGACCCGGACGAGATCATCCCCCTCGGCCAGGCAGCCGTACGGCGCCGCGGCACCACGGCGACCGTGATCACGTACGGCTGCATGACCCGGCGCGCTCTGGAGGCCGCCGAGGCGCTGGCCGGGGAGGGCGTCGACCTGGAGGTCGTCGACCTGCGCACCCTGGTCCCGCTCGACCTGGACACGGTCACCGCGTCGGTCCTGCGCACGCACCGCGCGCTCATCGTGCACGAGGCCCCCCGCACCGCCGGCCCCGGAGCCGAGATCGCCGCCGCTGTCCAGGAACGCTGCTTCTGGCACCTCGACGCCCCGATCATGCGGCTCGGCGCGGTGGACGCACCGGTCCCCGCCAGCCGTCACCTGGAACAGCACTGCTTCCCCAGCGTCGCCGACATCACCGAGGCGGCCCGTCGGCTCGCCCGCATCTGACCGCCCGCCGAGCAGCCGGAGACCTGACATGACGACTCTGATCGACGTCCGCCTGCCCCACATGGGGTCGGTGGAACGGGCCGTGATCACCGCCTGGCACAAGAGCCCGGGCGACAAGGTGGCCGTGGACGAACCCCTCCTCGACGTGTCGACGGACAAGGTGGACACCGAGGTCGCCTCCCCGCAGGAGGGCACCCTGGTGCAGATCCTCGCCGCACCCGACCAGGAAGTGCCCGTCGGTGAACTGATCGCCCGGTTCGCGCCGTTGGACGCCAGCGAGGCGCAGATCGCCGCGGCGCTCGACGCGGGGGCGAAGACCACCGGGCCCCCGGAGACCCCTGTGGCGCCGCAGGCACCGGTCGCGGTGCCGACGTCCGCCACGGCACCGACCGACCCTGCCGGGACGACCGGACCCGCGCCTGCGGAGCGCGCCGCCGCCGGACGGACCGACCCCGCTCCTGCGGAACCGGTGGCCGTCGAGCAACCGGATCTGGACGGACTGTCCCTCGTCCTGCGGGACGCCTTCCGCCACCTGGCCGTCCGTGGAGCCGGCGGCGAGCGGGGCGGACCGACTGCCGGCTCACCGCTCGTACGGCGCATGGCCAAGGAGGCGGGGATCGACCTGAGCGCGGTGCCCGGCACCGGCCCGGGTGGGCGGGTCACCCGGGATGACGTACGGGCGTATGTCGCAAAGGGCGGCTCGACGGCCGCGGTCGACACCGCCTCACCTGTGCGGCCCGCCGTCCCCACGGCCCCCGCTGCGCCTACGACCTCCGCCACGACCCTTCCCCCCGGCTACGACGACCTCCCCCGCGAGGAGGTCCCGCTCAGCCCCGTCCGCAAGGCGACGGCCGCCCACATGGTGGCCTCGGTCAGCACGGCACCTCAGCTCACCGCGCAGGTCGACGTGGACTTCTCCCGGCTGACCGCCGTCCGCGCCGAGATCAACGCCGAACGCGCCCGCCGGGGCGACGACAAGCTCAGCTATTTGCCCTTCATCGCGCGGGCCCTGGTCGCCGTGACCGCCGAACACCCGGACATCAACGCCACGTTCACCGACACCCACCTGCTGCGCTGGCGGACGGTGAACCTGGGGGTGGCCGTGGACGTCGAGGCCGGGCTCTACGTGCCCGTCGTCCGGGACGCCCAGCGCCTCAGCCTCGACGGTCTGGCGCAGAGCATCACCGACCTCGCCCGGCGAGCCAGGGAGCGGCGGCTCAAGTCCGCCGACCTGGAAGGCGGGACGATCACGATCAGCAACTCGGGCAGCGTCGGGGGCGTCATCGCCACCCCCATCCTCACGCGCCCGCAGGTGGCCTCGCTCGGCGTGCCCGCGGTCGTGCGCCAACCCGTCGCGGTCATCGCGGACAACGGCGAGGAGTACATCGCCGTACGTCCCGTCGCCCGGCTCGGACTGACCTTCGATCACCGTGCCATGGACGGCTCCGGCGCCCTGCGCGCCCTGATCGCGCTGCAACGGGCCCTTCAGGAGTGGTCGGCCGACGCCTACCGCTGACCTCGCGCCGGACACCGGCACACCACCCTCATCCAGAGAGGCAGTCATGACGAAACTGCAGGACAAGGTCGCGCTCGTCACCGGGGCCGGACGCGGCATCGGCCGGGAGATCGCCCGCAAGCTCGGCTCCGAGGGGGCCCGGCTCGTGGTCAACGACCTCGACCGGGAACCCGCCGAGGAGACCGTCGCCCTGCTCGCCAAGGAGGGCATCGAGGCCACCGCCTTCCCCGGCAGCGTCACCGAGCCCGACTTCGGCGAACGGTTCGTGCGGGCGGCCCAGGACACGTACGGACGGCTCGACATCATCGTCAACAACGCCGGATACACCTGGGACTCCGTCATCCACAAGACGACCGACGAGCAGTTCGACGCCATGCTCGACGTCCACCTGCGCGCCCCCTTCCGGATCCTGCGGGCGGCCACCGGCGCCTTCCGCGAGGCCGCCCGACGGGACGCCGAGGCTGGCGAGCACGGGGTGCGCAAAGTCGTCAACATCAGCTCGGTCGCCGGGCTCGGCGGCAACGTCGGCCAAGCGGGCTACGCCTCCGGCAAGGCCGGCGTGGTCGGGCTGACCAGGACCCTCGCCAAGGAGTGGGGCCGCTATCAGGTCACCGTCAACGCGGTGGCCTTCGGACTGATCGCCACCCGGCTCACCGACGCCCCCGCGGGCGGCGGCGCCACCATCGACGTCGACGGCCGGAACATCAAGGTCGGCATCGGCGACGAGCTGCGCGGTGCCCTGGAGGCGGGCATCCCTCTCGGGCGCGCGGGAACGCCCGAGGACGCCGCGGGCGCCGTCTGCCTGTTCACCATCCCGGAGTCCGACTACATCACCGGCCAGGTCGTCGTGGCCGGCGGCGGACTCGTGATCTGAGCCGCGAACACACCGAGGAAGTGACATCACCATGCCGGGATCCGTCCTCATCGGCGGGGCACGTACCCCGATCGGCAAACTGCTCGGCGCCCTGACCGGTCTGTCGGCGCCGGAACTGGGCGCCGCCGCCATCGCCGGCGCGCTGGACCGCGCGGGCCTCGCCCCCGACCGGGTCGGGGCGGTGGTCATGGGCACAGTCGTCCAGGCCGGGGTGGGCCCCAACCCGGCCCGCCAGGCGGCCGTCTCGGCGGGACTGCCCATGAGCGTGCCCGCCACCACGGTCAACAAGCTGTGCCTGTCCGGGCTGCACGCCGTCGCCATGGCCGACCTGATGGTCTCGGCCGGACTGCACGACGTCGTGGTCTGCGGGGGCATGGAATCCATGACCCGCGCCCCGCATCTGCTGAGCGGCGCTCGCACCGGCTACCGCTACGGGCCCGCTGCGGTCCTGGACGCCCTCGACGCCGACGCCCTGGTGTGCGCCCTCGACGGTGTGCCCATGGGTGCGGCCACCGATCGCTACCAGGCACCGCTCGGCATCTCCCGCCAGGAGCAGGACGCGTTCGCGGCCCGCTCGCACCACCTGGCGGCCGCGGCGGCTCAGTCCGGGCGGCTCGCCGCCGAGATCGTGCCGGTGACCGTGTCCACCCGCCGGGGAGACACCACCGTCACGGCCGACGAGGGCATCCGGGCGGACACCACGGCCGAGTCCCTCGCCCGGCTGCGGCCCGCTTTCGACCCGGACGGCACCATCACCGCCGGATCGGCCTCCCAGCTCTCCGACGGAGCCTGCGCGCTCGTCGTCACCAGCCGGGACTTCGCCGAGCGGCATGGCCTGGCACCGCTGGCCGAGATCGGCGCCTACGGCACGGTCGCCGGTCCCGACCCGTCCCTGCTGGCGCAGCCCGCGAACGCCGTACGCGACGCACTGGCCCGCGACGGTTCGCTGAAGCCCTCCGACCTGGACCTGCTGGAGATCAACGAGGCCTTCGCGGGCGTGGTCGTCCACTCCACCCGCGAGCTCGGCGTCGACCCCGAGCGGGTCAACGTCAACGGCGGCGCCATCGCGCTCGGCCACCCCGTGGGCATGAGCGGCGCCCGACTCGTGCTCTCCCTCGTCCTCGAACTGCGCCGCCGGGGCGGCGGAACCGGCGTCGCCGCCCTGTGCGGAGGCGGCGGCCAGGGCGACGCACTGCTGCTGAGGAGCACCGTATGAACACACTCACCGCCCCGCTGATCGACCCCTCCGTCATCGGCACCGAGCACCCTCCCCACACCGTCCTCGTGGAAGCGGGCCGACTGCGGCAGTTCGCCCATGCCACAGGCACCCCAGGTGAGGCAGCCGAACGGCCTGTGCCGCCGACGTTCCTGTTCTGTCTGGAGATGGAACGCCCTGATCCCTGGGCCTGGTTGGCCGAGATCGGAGTGGACCTGGCCACCGTCCTGCACGCCGAGCAGTCGTTCGTCCACCACCGGCCCGCTTGGGCGGGAGAGCGGCTGACCTTCGTCTCGCGCATCACCGACGTGACCGCCAAGAACGGTGGCGCACTCCAGTTCGTCGTACGGCAGACAAGGGTGACGGATGAACTGGGCGCGCTTGTGGCCGAGTTGAGCAGCACGCTCGCCGTCGTCGGGCGTACCGGAACCGAGGGCGAGGCCCGATGACCGCCACGAGGAATGAGCCGACGACCGTCACGGCACCGCTGACCCGCACGCTGCCACCGGTCACCCGCACCGACCTCGCCCTGTACGCCGGGGCCTCCGGTGACCACAACCCCGTGCACATCGACATCGACGCGGCACGGCGGGCGGGTCTCGACGACGTCATCGCCCACGGCATGCTCTCCATGGCGTGGGCGGGGCGGGTACTGGAAGAAGTCGCGGGTCCGGGCTCGGTGCGGACCTACCGGATGCGCTTCACGGCACCGGTCCGGGTGGGCGACCGGCTCAGCGTCACCGTGCGCCCGGCCGGCGAGGACGTGGAGGTGCAGGTCGTCGACAGCGAGGGAGCCGTCAAGGCGCGCGGCACCGCACGGCTGGGTCCGGCCGTCCCCGGTACGGAGAGGAGCCGCGACCGATGACCCTGCCCGTCCCGAACCCGGCCCTGCCCGGCGTCGACCGGGACGCGCTGGCCCGGTTCCTCAACCGGACCGCCGGTCCATGGACCCCGCCCGCCGGGGAGATGCGCGTCCGCCTGCTGTCCGGCGGGCGATCCAACCTGACCTACCGCGTCGACTGGGGCCCGCTGCGCTGGGTGCTGCGCCGGCCGCCGCTCGGTCACGTCCTGAAGACCGCCCACGACATGCTGCGCGAGGCGCGCGTGCTCACCGCGCTCGCCGCCACCGACGTACCGGTGCCGCCCGTGATCGCCGTCTGCGAGGACGACGGGGTGCTGGGCGCCCCCTTCTACGTCATGGAACTGGTCGACGGGCTCGTCCTGCGCACCCAGGACGACCTCGCCGCCCTCGACGCCCCGACCGCGCGCACCCTCGCCCACGGCTTCGTCGACACGCTCGCCGATCTCCACAACGTGGACCCGGCCGGAGTCGGGCTCGCGGACTTCGGACGGCCCGAGGGCTATCTGGAACGCCAGGTCGGCCGCTGGAAGCGGCAGTTGGCGGACTCGACGTGCCGGACCGTCGAAGGGCTCGCCGAACTCGCCGACCGGCTGGGCGCCTCGGTCCCCCCGACCCAGCGCCACACCCTGGTGCACGGCGACTACCGGCTGGACAACGCCATCTTCGACCCGGCCGACACGGTCCGCCCCCGGGCCGTACTGGACTGGGAGATGGCCACCCTCGGCGACCCGCTCGCCGACCTCGGACTGTTCCACCTCTACTGGATCGGCTGGGCCGGCATCGACAACCCCATCGCCGGGACACCGGGCCTGCACCCGGCCTTCCCGCGCTGGGAGGAGCTCGCCGACCGCTACGCCGGACGCAGCGGGCTGAAACTGGACGACCTGCCCTGGTACATGGCGTTCGCCCACTACAAGCTCGCCGTGATCCTCGAAGGCATTCACTTCCGCCACCAGCAGGGACTCACCGTCGGCGACGGCTTCGAGTCGATCGGCCCGATGGTGCCCGAACTCGTCGCGCGCGGCCTCGCTCACCTCCACGGCTGACCCGCCGCCGATCCGAACGGAACACCATGGACTTCTCCTTCGACAAGCGCACCGAGGAACTCCGCGAGAACCTCGCCGAGTTCCTGCGCAGCCGTGTCATCCCGGCCGAACGCCACTTCGCAGAACCGCACTTCGGCCCTGACGACGCCGAGGTGCCCGGCGCTCCCGCCACCGGCTGGGGCCGCCCGGCCGTCATGGCGGAGCTCCGTGCCGAGGCGCGTGACCGCGGACTGTGGAACCTCTTCTTGCCGCACTCGCCCCTGGGCGCGGGCCTGTCCAACCTCCAGTACGCGCCCCTCGCCGAGATCACCGGCTGGAGTCCCCAGGTCGCCCCCGAGGCGCTCAACTGCGCGGCCCCCGACACCGGCAACATGGAACTGCTGTCGATGTTCGCCACGGACGAGCAGCGCGAGCGCTGGCTGGAGCCCCTGCTGGACGCCCGGATCCGGTCCGCCTATTGCATGACCGAGCCGGGAGTGGCCTCCTCCGACGCCTCCACCATGCGCCTGACCGCGCGGCGCGAGGGCGACGAGTACGTCCTGAACGGCCGCAAGTGGTGGGCCACCGGAGCCCTCGCCCCCGAGTGCGCACTGCTCGTCGTCCTCGCGGTCACCGACCCGGACGCCCCGCCGCGCGACCGGCAGAGCATCTTCCTCGTCCCCGCAGACACCGAGGGCGTACGGGTGGTGCGCGGACTGTCTGTCTTCGGCTTCACCGACGCCGCTCACGGCGGCCACGGCGAGGTGGTCTTCGACAACGTCCGGGTGCCCGCGACCCATCTGCTGGGCGGGGAGGGGGAGGGTGCCCGACTGGCTCAGGCACGGCTCGGACCAGGGCGTATCCACCACTGCATGCGGCTGGTCGGCATGGCCGAGCGGGCACTGGAGCTGATGTGCGCCCGCGCAGAGGAGCGCACCGCGTTCGGCCGCCCGCTGGCCGAGCACGGTGAGGTCCTCGCCTGGATCGCCGAGGCGAGGGTGCGCATCGACCAGCTGCGCCTGCTGGTGCTGCGGGCCGCCTGGCTCATCGACGAGGTGGGGGCACGGGAAGCCCGTACAGAGATCTCCGCCATCAAGGTCGCGGCGCCCCGGACCGCCGAGTGGGTCGTCGACCGTGCGATCCAGACGCACGGGGCGGCGGGCATGGCACAGGACCTGCCGCTGGCCCTGCTGTGGGCGCAGGCACGCGGTCTGCGCTTCGCCGACGGCCCCGACGAGGTGCACCGCATGGTCCTGGGCCGCCGGGAGCTCGCCCGGCAGCGGGAGCGGGCACAGGGCGCGGGAGGCGCACGATGACGACCCGTGTCCCGGCTCCCGCCGTCCCGCTCACCGCCCCGGTGCGGCTGGAGCGGGACGGCGCCGTCGTCCACCTCGTCCTGGCCTGCGGGGACTCCGGCAACGGCTTCGACCTGGACTTCGTCACGGCCTTGCGGGCCGCCGTCGAACAGCTCGTGACCTGGACGGGCGAACCCGACCGTTCAGGTGTGGGCGCGGTATTGCTGCGTGCCGAGGGCCCGCACTTCAGCGTCGGTGGCGACCTCAGGGCCTTCGCCGCGCAGGGAAGTGCCGTCGGCGGATACGTCAGGCGGGTCGCCGAGGCCGCGCACGCGGCCGTGCTCGGGCTGGCCGCGCTGCCCGTTCCGGTCGTCGCCGCCATCCAGGGAGCCGTCGCCGGGGGAGGCGTGGGGCTCTCGCTCGGCGCCGACCTCGCGGTGGCCGCACGCTCCGCCAAGCTGCGCCTCGCCTACACGGCGCTCGGCCTCACCCCCGACTGCGGGGCCTCCTGGTTCCTGCCCCGGCTCGTGGGCGAACGCCGGGCCCTGGACCTGGTGTTCACCAACCGGGTGCTCGGCGCGGTGGAGGCCGAGCAGTGGGGGCTGTTCAACCGCGTCGTCGACGACGCGGATCTGCCGTCCGTCGCCGGGGCGCTGGCGAGCGCCCTCGCCTCCGGTCAGGTGCGGGCCCTCGGGCGGGCCAAGCTGCTGGTCCGGGCCGGCCGGCTCGACGAACTGCGCGACCACCTCGACTGCGAGGCCGAGTTCATCGCCGAGGCCGCGGAACGCCCCGAGGTGGGGGCCGCCATGGGCCGGTTCGTGAAGGGCACGCGCCGCCCCTGAGTACGGCAGCGGTCCGCTCTCCCCATGCGGGGGAGCGGACCGTTTCGCGTGGTCGACGGTTCGCGGGGCGATACTCATGCTCGGTTGCCCTGGCCGCGGCACCGTACCGCTCGATCCGACAAAGGAGGCGGGCCCCGGACGCCGTGGCATCCGGGGCCCGCCCCTCAAGGGCAGCGTGGGGAGCGGTCAGGAGTCGACGGGTTCCGGTTGCGGCCTGCCGTGCGGGACGAGCACGCCGACCACCGTGGCCACCAGGGCGAAGCTCGCGCAGGCCAGGAAGGCCACCGTGTAGCCGGCGCCGGTGAACACCGGGCTGCCCCGGACCAGTTGACCGACGTTCTGGAGCAGGATGACGTACACGATCTGTACCGCCGCAGTCGAGCCCAGGGTCTGCAACAGGCCCGTCATGCCCGCCGTGATCGCCTGCTGTTCGACGGGCGCGGCCTCGATGACGAGGTTCGGCACCGCTGCGAAGGCGAGGCTGGCGCCGGCCGCCAGGACTGTGAAGCCGACGAGCACCTGCCACTTCTCGGTGTGCCAGAAGGCGGTGTACGCGGCGGCCAGGGCCATGATCAGTGATCCGGCGACAGCCGGGAACCGGGCGCCGATACGGCGCATCCGGAGGCCGACGATGAAACTCGGCACGCAGGTCGCGATGCCCGCGGGAACGGTGAACAGCGTCAGTTGCATCGCCGTGGACCCGAAGCCGTAGTCCCCGCCCAGGGCTCGGGGCGTCATGGCCATCATCGGCAGGATGGTCGTGTACGCGCCCACCGCCCCGTAGGCGAGGCCTGCGACGACGATGGTGGTGAGGACCGGGCGCTTGGAGACCAGCCGCAGGTCGACGAGGGGCTCGCGGATCCTGCGCTCCACGGCCACCCAGACCAGGAGGAGCACGAGACCGCCGATGAGGCAGCCGAGCGTCTTCGGCGAGGACCAGGTCCAGGTCGCCGCCTCGCTCAGGCCGAGGAGCACCAGACCCACACCCGCGCCCAGCAGGGCGACGCCGGTCCAGTCGAGACGGGACCGCGAGCGCACGGTCGACTCGGGGACCGCGAGCAGCCCCAGGAAGGCGATGACCGACAGGATGGCCAGGAGCCAGAAGACCGAGCGGAAGCCGTGGTGGTCGACGAAGTAGCCGGCGATGAAGGGCGCGCTGATCGTGACGACGCCCGTGCCGCCGACGGTGAGACTGGCGGCGAACGCGATCCAGCGCTGGGGCAGGATGTCGCGCATCAGCGAGTAGGAGAGCGTGGCCAGCGGCAGCATCAGGCCCTGGAGGGCGCGTCCCGCCAGCAGGGTGGGGAAGTTCGGCGCGAGGGCGGCGATGAATCCGCCGACGACGGCGCCGAGCGCGCCCACCACCATCACCTTCTTCTTGCCGTACAGGTCGCCGAACTTGCTCATCACCGGTCCGGCGACGCCCCCGACCAGGGTCAGCGAGGTGAACACCCAGCCGACCTGATCGGTCTGGTAGTGGACCGCGATCTGTGTCACCGCGGGCGTCAGCAGGCTGTAGGAGAGGCTGAGCACCTCCAGCGGCCACAGCAACGCGACGAGGATGAGGACGAAGGCGGTCGTGGATCGGACGGCCGGGGTGCCGCCGTCCTGGGTGGTGGTTCCGGTGGGGCCGTGCTCCGTGGTCGGCGGCTCTTGAGCCGCTCCCGAGTGGGTCTGCGTCATCGCAGCGCTCCTCGTGGAGGAGTAGGGAAGGGAAGAGTGACGAAGGTGCTCGTCGGCCCGGCCGGGGCGGTACGCGTGGGATGTGAAGATATGGGCAAGGTGGCCGAAAGGTTCCCCTCGCGGTTGTGCACACAGTAGGAGCGCGTCACTATCCGGTCAAGTGATTGAAACACTTGATTTGCAAAGAGCGTCGTGCTCAAGGCGTGCCAGTTGGCCCCTCGTCACGGAGTCGGCAGGGCGGTCAGGGCGAACGTGAAGTCCGCCGGGCATACTTCGAGCCGGTACTCGGGCAGCACGCCCGGGCCGACGGCGCCGGAGCCGAGGCCCTGGACGACGTGGTCGGTGTGCAGATGGACCGTCGCGCCCGCCTTCAGGTCGGTCTGATGGCGTGCCTCGGCCAGGTGCCGGTCGGTCCACCTGCGGGCGGCCAGGTTGAACAGTTCCGCGCCCTCGACGCGCAGCCCCGCCCCCGTGCCGTCGACGATCTCCGCCCAGCGCACATCAGCCCGGTTGCCGTTGTCCTGCGAGCGCACGTACGGCGTCTGAAGCTCGTCGACGCTCGCGTGGAAGAGGCCCACCCGGGCCGCCTGCCGGGAGTCCGGCTAGCACCCTTCGGAACGGGCCGCGGCGCGACCACCGGCGTATGGCCCGACGACAAGGGCTTCCTCGGCATGAGCGCCGACGCCGGCACCGGACTGACGCATATCGGAGCGCGTGAGTACGACCCCAGCACCGGTCAATTCATCAGCGTCGACCCCCTGCTCCAACTGGACCTGCACCAGACGCTGAACGGCTACAGCTACGGCATGCAGAACCCGGCCACGCACCCGGACCCGAGCGGCATGGGCATAGCGTGCGGCACCGGCAACGGCTTCGACATTCCGTGCCCCAAGAACGACTCCAACGGCGACGGTGTCACCAACCCCGGTAACAGCAACACCAACGCCAAGGGCAGAGACACCGATGTCACATGGGCGGACGAGGGACCGACGAACACGGACGTGAACGGAGACGGGTACATCACGCTGCTCCCAGGCGTCCACATTCCCGCCGAGTGGCACGGAACAGCGCAATTCGCGAGCCTCTTCTACGCACGACTGGACGAACTGTCCTACTACGGACTCGACTTCTACCTCGACCACCCAGACGAGCCTGTCGCCAAACTCGACATCAGTAAAGCCCTGCTGGAATCCTGCGACAAAACGGGATGCCCATCGGAAAAGAAATTCTTCTTCAACTTCTTCGCTGAAAATGTGGTCGCAGGTATCAGTGAGGGTGGAACATCGAGCGGTTCCGCCGGGCTCGGGCGGCTTCCATCCCCCAAGAATAAGAAGCAGAGCTCGGGCTGCCAGTGTTTCCTCGCCGGGACGGACGTTCTCATGGCGGACGGCACCACGAAGGATATCGAGCACGTCAAGGTCGGCGATGAAGTATGGGCCACCGATCCTGAGACCGGCGAAACCAAAGCCGGCGAAGTAACGCGCCTCATCAGCACCGAGAACGACAAGAAGTTCAACGAGCTGTCCATCGCGGCCGACCAGGGCATTGAAAACCTCACCGCGACCTACGAGCACCCCTTCTGGTCACCGTCGGAACAGCGCTGGATCGAAGCCCACCAGCTCAAACCCGGCATGACCCTCCTCACCGACGACCGCCGAACCGCGATCGTCACAGGCAACAGATCCTTCGCGCTTCACGCCAGGACGTACAACCTCACGATCGAGGGGTTGCACACGTACTATGTGCTGGCGGGCGAGACGCCAGTTCTGGTTCACAACTCCAGTTGCCTCATTGACGGAAGTGGTCCGGCCAAGGGGGTTCTTGAGGTGAGTGATCGTGTGAAATCTGTCGGTGCGGTGAAGAACTTCAGCCCGAAGGGCGAGAGGGACTTCATCTTCGATCCAACCACAGGACGCTTTGCGACTGGAGCCGACCAAGGTGTTGGCGGTCACGATTTCCTGGGGAGCGCGGTTGGTGCTGACAAGTCGACGATGGTCGGAGGTCGTCTTCGCCGGGGGCCGAATGGGGAATTGCAAACCAATCAATGGTCCGGGCACTATGGAATGAACTGGAATGACTCGACAAGAAAGGCTTTCCAGGACTTCATGAGTCAGCACGGGATAACCGTGAGTCACACCCCGAGCATGCATTGGTAGGCAAATTGGCATCCCTGGCGGATCCTCCTCATGAGGCAGGCGCGGTGACAGTAAGTGATCTGGTGGTCGAGCTCTCGGCTGTGCCCGAGAGTTGTTGGATCGCCTCTTCCTACCCGGATCAGGCCGGAGCCGTTGCATGGCTACCGCTGGTGCAGATCAGCAAGACGGGAATTTGGTTGGGGTTCGACCGGAAAGGGGTGTGGACGCTGGGAAGGCTCGAAGGTGCAGTTGAGTCCTCGGCGGGGAGCTTGCCCTCGTCTTGGGTGACGATCCTGGATGCAGACGAGAGGTCAGTCCGAGCAGGATTGAGCGCTGCTGCTGAACGGTTCAGACTGGCGCCAGAAAATGTTCAGAATCTGGTTCCCGTCGAAGATGTGCTAACGATGGCGATCAGAAGTCGAAGCAGTCACTGGGCGGAGCGAGCGGTCCACTGGATGTTGGATAGGGGTATCTCGCAGGAACATTTGGAGATCCTTCGGGAATTGTCCACTGCCAAATGGGCAAATCAGCGGACTCGGCATATCGCCAGGCGCCTAGTAAAGGCAGCTGAGTAGTGAAAGGCGGATGCCCTCCCGTACGTTCCGGGAGGGCATCTGGCCGTTTGACGGCAACGCTGACGGCAACGTCAGCGGACGACGGCTGCGGCACGTGGGTCGTCGGTTGAGTCGAGGGTGTTGCCCAGGGTGTCGATGGCTTGGCGTTGGAGCCGGAGTCGGACGTGGGCGTAGACGCCGGCGGTGACGCCGATGTGGGCGTGGCCCAACAGTTCCTTGATCACGACGAGGTCAACGCCCTGTTCCAGCAGCAGGGTCGCGGTTGAGTGGCGAAGGTCGTGGAAACGGATGCGCCGGAGCCCGGCCCGGTTGAGGAAGCTGCGGAAGCGGCGGGTGAGGTTGGCCGGGTCGAGAGGCCGTCCAGTCGGCGTGGTGAAGACGAGGCCGCTGTCTCTCCAAGCTGACCCTGCGATCTCACGCTCCTTGTCCTGCTGCTGCCTGTGCTCCTTGAGAGAGCGGATGCACTCGGTCGGGAGTGCGATACGGCGCTCGGACGCCAGGGTCTTGGTGGGCAGATGCGTGAGGCCGCTGGTTCGGGTGCGCTGGAGCGAATGGCGGATGCTGGCAGTTCCGTTGGTGAGGTCGAGGTCTTCCCAGTGGAGGCCGAGGAGTTCGCCTTTGCGGAGTCCGGTGCGCAGGGCGAGTGCGTACAGTGCGTGCAGTCGGTCGGCGCGGGCTGCGTCGAGGAACTGGCGGGCTTCGGTTGCGGTGAACGGCCGGAATCGCCGAGGACGAGGTGCGGTGGCCTTGACGTTCCGGGCGACGTTGCGGGGCAGTTCGTCTTCGCGGATAGCGTGCTCCAGCGCCGACTTGAGCACCGAGTGCACGTACGTCACGGTCAACGGGGACAGCCGCTTCTGGCAGCACTCGCCGACCGCGCAGCAGCTCTTCCGTTCGGCGTCTAGCTTTTGGGCGCAGCACTGGCAAGTGGTGCGCAGGCGGTCGAGGAAGGTGCGTACGTCTTTGGCGGTCAGCCGTGCGACCTTCTTGGTGCCGAGGCCGGGCATGAGGTGGAGACGGATGCAGGCGGCGTATAAATCTCATCCGTAGGGAGGCGAGGGTTGTCCTCGCCTCCCCGGCAAAGGAGGACCAGGTGAACGGATTCGGTCTGGTGGTACTCATCGTCGTTGTGGCAGCAGTGGCGGCGTTGGGCATGTGGTTGCAGGGCACGGGATTCCGGGACTATCTGCGTCGCAGGCGAGGGGAGAGGTGACGAGCCGACGCGAAATTCCGACGAAGCGAGCGATCGAATGATCCGGTACCTGGCAGAAGACGGTGGAGCCGCTTGGCCGGCACTTCTCGGCATCATCGCCACCGTGATCTTCTTCGTGCTGATCTACACCTTCATGCGCAACCGCTGAGAACGGGGCTGCGGCAATCCGTTGCGGGTGCGGTGAGGGCTCGCAACGGCGCGGCTCGTCTGGGCACTGATATGTCGGGAGGGCTGGCCCGTGGAGTACTCCTGTCGCCGCCAGAGAGATTTACCGGCCCTGCAACATCGAGGCATCACGATGCCGCTTGTCGTGAAGACCCAGCTCAGCCGAGGCAGGGTTCCTCCTGGGCATCATCCGGAGCTGAAGGTTAGTCCGGTTCTCCGATCTTCGGCACTTGCATCGGATGCATCTCGGCTCGAATGCGGTGCCAGCGTGCGGGGTGGCGCCACCGGCCGGAGGCGTCACGGGCGACGTCGACGCCGACTTCCACCACCAGCTCGGGTTCCACCAGCGTGACGTTCAGCGTCTCCCGGCTGCCCCATCCGGCGGAGAATGACCAGCCCGTCCACGGGTGGTCGGCGGTCACCAAGGTCAGCAGCGGCGCGATCGTGCGGCCGGCGGCCGCGGCCAGTGTGGTGGTGCGGCCGACGTAATGCAGGGGCCCGCCGGTGTCGTACCGGCCCAGCAGCAAGGACCGCGGCGCGGCGGGCGGACCGGTGACGGCGCCGACGATCGCCTCGCTCGTCTCGATCGGCTACTGGTGAAGAGGCAGTGTTCCGAAGCTGCGCAATTCCTCGGTGCTCGCCGCACCACCCTCGGAAAAGAACGACAGCAACCAAGCTGCTGTGCGCCCGGTCGCCCGCGACGGTGGTCTCCTGACTGACGCCGTATCTTGGGCAGGAGATCGGTTGAGTGTTCGGGGGACTTGTGCGGATCGCAGATCACGTTGCCTGGGATCGGGGTTTCCCGGTCAAGTACCTGCTGGTCCGTGAGGACGAGGAGGGCGAGGAGAAGTACTGGGGACGGTGCGCGAGCGTCGAGGGCATGTTTGTGGACAAGGTGCCGCCGAAACGCGAGGTATTGACGCTGCGAGGATGCACTCCCAGAGGTTCTTTGCGCGATGCCCTGTCGCGAGCCGCAGAGTCGACTGGGCTGCTGGGTGATGTGTGTGTCGAGGTATGGGACGACCAGCAGCCGCTGCAGTGGTGGACCCTGGTGGACGCTGTCGTCCTCGCCAACCAGCTGAACCGAAGCGACCCGGCCCTGGTGGATATCGTCGTGGGGGCTGGGGTCGAAGAGGAGCACGCCTGGGACCACACCCTGCCAGTGTCGCCGCAATTCAAACTGTTCGCGGGAACCACCATGGTCGCCAGTCCCGCTGGAGACTGCGTCGGAGTGGATGGGCTGTTTGTCTCGCGTGGGGCCCCGCCATCGACTCCACTGCACCTCATCGGGTGCGAAGCCGCCGAACCCTTGCTCGCCGTCTTGCGTCGGCCCCGCAAGTGGGACCGGGACTGGGTGCAATTGTGGGCGCTGGACCGCCACGGCGAGGTGATGTACCGCCACAACGTGTACCTGCGAATCGAGAAGACACAGCCGTCTGTGCTCGGAGGCGCCCTCGTCGACATCACACTCGCTGACGGCGGCGACGATCGGCCTCCGCTGTTGGCCCGGCCGATCTGGGAGACCTGGTATCGGGGAGCTCCGACAACCCGCAACCAATGGGCCCCGTACTCCGCGCAGGGTAGATCCGAGTGGCTTGACCTGACGGCCACCCGCATGAGCGGCCAGCGCCCGGACCGCTCTGGCCGCATCCATCATCTTGACGGCAAGTTCGTCACCGACGTGCCCGGCCTTCACTGCGCGATGGCAGAGGCCCTCGTGGGGCCCGGGGGCTACTTCGGGCGGGAGTGGAACGCGTTCAAGGACTGCCTGGGTGGTGGTTTCGGCGTGGCTTTGCCCTTCACCCTGGTCTGGCACGATGCGGACGTAGCGCGTCGAGCGCTGGCAGACGTCGTCTCGGACCCTGATGAGGGCCTCTCCTATTTCGAGGACATCATTCGGCTGCTCAAACGCTGCGGTGTAACCGTCGTTCTTCAGTAGCCGGGCACTCCGCGGCCCTGATGAAGGTCGGCGGAGGTCCGACCGCGCTATTTGATTCGCGCACGAAGCAGGACGATCGCGTGCGGAGGTCGCTCGGCCGAGACCGTCCGCCACGTGCCGATGGAGTGCTCAGCGTGTCGGGTCCGAGGTCAGAGTGTCGGTGACCGGTGATACGTGTAGTGCGTGGAAGATGCGATTTTGGGTGCGGTAGCCCTCCTGCGTGAGGCCTTTCCGGCAGAGGTCCGGCACAGCCCTTTGGGCTGGGAGGCCCTTTGGGCGTGGGAGCGCAAGCACGGCGTGGTGTTGCCTGAGCCGTACCGCACCTTCGTTGCCGAGATCGCGAACGGCACCGACGACGGTCCGCCAGACGAGGGGGGTCTGCTGCCCGTGGGAGAGAAGCCAGACAGCTGGGCTGCCTGGGAAGCGGACTGCTGGATGAGCCCGGAGCCGTTCGATGGCACCGCTGCACGCGTGCCCAGTCAGCCTTTCCCACTCAAGGAGGAATGGCAGTGGGAGTACGACTACTACGACCACAGCCGCCACTCGTTCCTGTTGCACCAGACCTACCAGCACGGCTCGGTGCTGCTGGGCAGCGACGGGTCCGGTGAGTACTGGACGCTGGTGGTGACCGGGCCGCAACGCGGTCGGGTCTGGTGGCTCAGAGACGGATGCGCCGCACCCTATGCCGACTCCCTCTCCGCTCTGCCGGGGGGCGATTTCCTGCACTGGGTGAGGGACTGGCATGTCGGACAGGGCTGGTGGCGGGCCGAGTAGCGTCACCACCCCCAGGTCGGGGCCACGACCGCTCTAATGGTCCCTTCGAACTTGATCGTCTGAGACGGGAACTGTCCGACACGCCAGCGTGAAGCCACCCCCGCCGTGTGTGCCTTCGCCCTTCTGTGGTCCTCAGGCGCGGGCATGATGGCGACCGGCCAGGTAGTCGGACCAGTTCTCGCCGGCCAGGGCTGCGAAGCGTTCCGCGGTTCTCGGCTGGATGCCGATCAAGTCGGAGAGCACGACGGGTGGCAGGTCGGCGAGCGCTTGCATCATGGCCGTGTTCCGGGCTGCGCGGGCGGGCAGGCCGTAGCGCTTGAGTTTGTCGGACAGTCCCGCAGGGTTGCGGGGGCGCCCGGGGGCTCGGCCCGGCAGCAGGTACCTGGTGGCTTCGTTGCCGTGCCGGGATCCGTCTTCGAGGTGGTCGTCGATGAGGCGGGCGAGCTTCGGTGGCAGGACGACGGGGTGGCGGATGATCGTCAGGTAGGTGTGATCCGCGTCGTGGTGGAGGTGGTCGGTGGTGAGTTCGACGATGCGGGTCAGAGGGAGGGCGTAGAGGCGGATGAGGGCTGCGGCGATGCGAACGTCCGACGGAAGCGTGGGGTCGTTCAGGCACCGGCGTAGTTCCTCGTAGTGGTCTTCTTCGATCTGGAACTGGCCGGGGAGCTGGGAGGGCGGGTGTTCGATGGTCAGGCCGGCCCGGGTGAGGTGGCGGGCGCCAGCCCAGCGGATGAAAGGGATGGAGCGGGCTCGCAGGGTGGGCCTGGAGATTGCCCAGATGTCCAGGTTTTCCTGTGTGAGGCTCTGGAGGGTGTGTTGCTGGGTGTCCAGCCAGGTGAGGAAGTCGATGGCGGCGCGGATGTTGGCGCAGTCGCCCTTGTGGGCGGTGTAGGTGTAGCGGCCGCGCGCTGAGCGCCGGCGGGCGTCGCGGATGATGTGCCACTCGGCGAACGGGCGGATCAGGGTCGCCTGATGTCCCGGCAGCTTGGCCAGCGTGCGGGCCGTCCAGTTGATGAGCAGGGCGAGGTTCTCATCGCGTGACGGAAGTAGGCCTGCGGTGGTGAGCAGGCTGCGGACGTAGGTGGTGGCGTGTCCTTGGGGCAGCGCATCAAGGGCCGCGTGGTCGAGTTCGTCGGGCGCGGTTACCAGCTGGCCCAGGAGGCGCGCGGCGGGGCTTCGGCGCAGCCAGGCCAGGACCGGGTAGGGGTTGGGAGCGTCGCTGAGTACATCGGCGAGCGGCCGCAGGGAGGCGTCGAGGGTGGTTCCGTCGCGTGAGAGCAGGCTGGTCACCTTGGCGAGAAGGGTGCAGCGTGGACAGCGGCGTCCCGGCAGGAGGTCATCCGGTTGCTGGCAGGACGAGCAGTAATCGGGCCGCTCGTCGGGGAAGGAGCACGCCTTACAGATGCGGCCGCCGTCCGGGGTGCGGCCCACGAGAATGCGCTGCCGGCCGCACATCGTGCACGATTCCGGTTGCGTCAGAGCAGCCCGGTAGCACAAGGGGCAGACGGGCCCTACCGGCCAGAACACGCCCACCTTGCGCTCCTGGCCGCACCGTGCGCACATGTGCAGCTGCCGCTTGCGGGCCTCGCGTGGGACGCACCCATCGCAGTGGAACGGTCCATTGCCGTGGTCGATGTGGTGACCGCGACGGATCCGCCCGCATACGGTGCAGAGCTTCTCCGGCCGCACGTAGCAGCGGTAGCAGATGTCGGGAGCCTCGCCTTTTGCCCGCACCCTGATGGGCGCCACCTGCTCGCAGATGCCGCACCGGCGCGCAGGGCTCGCATAGCAGGTCCCGCAGACGGGCCCGTCGGCTGTCAGCGCGTTCGCCCGCCGCCGGCGGCCACAGCGGCAGCACGTCTGGAGCTTCTTGGGGGCGCAGGTCTGGCACAGGTAGGTGCCGTCGGGCAGATGCCGGGTGGGAATCATCATCCGGCGGCAGCTGCCGCACTCCTTGCGCGAACCCGGCTCCTTCTCCTTGCACACTTGGCAGATCCGTCCGTCCGGACGTCGCGCCGCTGCCTTCGCGAGCTTGCCGCACCGCGCGCACGGGACCGCCAGGCGCCGACTGGAGCAGCCATGGCACAGCCGTCCTTCGGGTCCGGCGTACGTCGGCACCGGGTTCGTCCGTCCGCAGTCGGCGCAGGGCACCAGGCCCACTTTCTCGCCGTGGCCGCCCGCGATCAGCAGTGCGATCAGCCGTACCCCGCAGGGCGGGCAGTCCGGCGTCGGCGCACTCAGCGCGTCGGGTCTGGACGCGAGATAGCGCAGCAGGCGAAAGGCGTTCGCACCGCTCCATGCCCGCGCCTTCTCGACGAACTCCTGAGCCTGCTCCATGCCGAGGGACTCTCCGACGGCCAGGTTCAGCAGGACGATGATCCGGTCACGGGCCCCGGCCAGGTCCTCGCGCAGCCGGATCTGGTCCGGGGTCAGGTACTTCCTCACGGCGCCGGGCCCGGGCGGCGGATCGTGGTCCTGCGCTCCGTCAGCGGCAGCGGTGCCTCCTCGCCGCCCGCGGTCTTCTTCACCTGCGCGTTGATGACTGTCGGCTTGATGAGGTCGTTCGGGGTACAGCCGAAGATGTCGCACAGGGCGACCAGGGTGTCCATGCTCATCCGCTGCGGGGGCTGCGTCACCAGACGGTAGACCTGCTCACGCGACAGGATCACCCCGCGCTCGGCGAGCAGCGGGACGAGGTCGGAGGTGTGGAACATCTCCTGCTCGGCCATGATCTGCCGCAGCCGCCACTCGTAGCCCATTTTCTTGATCACGTCAGGTCCCAGTCGTCGCCGAGCCGGCGCTTCAGCGAAGCCTCCAGCAGGTGGTTGCGGTACTCGTCGGAGACACCCATGTAGATGGCAGTCGTCGAGCCGTGGGAGTGGCCGACCTGTTCCTGGACGAACCGCGCGGGGTAGCCGAACTCTGTCAGGTGCGTGATGTAGCTGTGGCGCAGACAGTGCAGATCGAGGGCTCCATCCAGACCGGCCGCGTCCCGAGCTGTGGTGAAGGCCTCGTTGATCGAGCGCGGCGACATCCGCCCGGCCCGCTCGGTCACCCACAATGCCGGATGCCGGCCCGGCGCCAGCCGAGGACGCACCTCATGCACCCACTCGCCCAGGACGTCGACCACCCAGTCCATCTCCGGCACCAGCAGCACGGTCCGCCGCTTCGGCGGCGCCCCCTTGGACGACTTCCCGTACCGCACCGCCAGCGAGCCGAACTGCCCGAACTGTGGGCTCTTCCGATGCCGTCGTAAGTCCACCAGGTCGACCATGGAGGACTCGGTGCGCCGGGTTCCGTAGGCGTAGATCGTCTTCAGCACCGCGGCGTCACGCAGCGCGGTCAGCGTCCCCTTCCGCCCGTGTCCGCGGATCTGGGCCGGCCGGGCATCGGCCGCGTCGAACAGGGCCTGGACCTCGTCGTAGGTCAGCGGCCGGCGACGAGGGTTGCCCTCGTACTCCAGCGTGTGCACCACCGAGTTGGCCTCGTGAAAGACAACCTGAGGCGCCTGCCCGAACCGCTCCCGACAGGTGTCCACCCATCCGTACCGGCGGTCCAGCAGGTACTCCACGAACAAGGTGATCGTCACCTCGTACGTCCGCGCCGTCGACATACGGATCGGATTGGCGCCGCTACGCAGGTGGGTGATGAATGCTTCGCCGTCCGCTGGAGTCCATTGCCACGGGTACAGCCCCGTGAACACCTCGAACCTGTTGATCAGACGCAGTCGCGGTTCGATCGTCGAAGCCTTCAGGAACCGGGCGTGTTGCTGCCGGGCCCAGCCCTCCTTCATCGCCGTGAACACTGCTGGCTCCGGGTCCAGATGCACAACGTTCGGAGCGAGGACGAGACTCGCCGAACCGGGTGCCTGAGCAACCATGGCGGCTGTTGTATCAAACGCATCAATGTTGCGTCTACCGCGACTGCTCTGGTCGCAGCTCCGCTGCGATGCCGACGTGGCAAGGGAGTTGGGGGAGTGATCAGCGAAAACCGCGTTTCCGGCGAGCCACAGGATGTTGCATCAACTGCAATTCATCGCGTTTTTGTACTTCAGCCAGCCCCGTGCCGACGGCCGGTAGGAGTCCGTGAGCCGTTTGAACAGAACACCTTCCATTCCGACGGACCCCCACGTCAGCCACTGCGCCACGGTCTCCGGGCTGGTGGTCGACGGACACAGCGTCCACGGCGCCGTCAAGCCGCTGGAGGCAAAGAGAGATTCGAGGGCCGCCCGTCGGCGCTGGTAGGGCCAGATCATCGTGTCGGTGCCGGACAGCCGCAGTAGGTCGAAAGCTAAAGCGCGCAGGTTCGCAGAATCTCGTTTCCGCAAAATGAGAAACTCGCGCGTGGGCCTGTGTTCCCGGCGGTATCGCGAACGGGTACGTAACTGATTCCGCTCCGCGGATTTAAGCCTGAGTGGGAGCACATGTATGAGCGGGCGGAAATCGGCCAACCAGGAGGATCAACCCTCAGTCGGCGTGGGGAGTCGAGGCTGTCCTCGCTTCACTTGGCGCCGGCCGGTGTCATGGAGGTGACACCGCCGACGAGCATGTCGAGGTTGAAGGCGTAGTACTCATCAGGGCTCACGCAATCGGCCAGTGCGTCCGCACACCAGACCACCGTCGGGTACCGACGGGGGGACAAGGCTGTGAGCGACGCTCTCTTTGCTCGAACGGCATCTTCGCGCGCCTCTTCGTCACTCGGATGCTCGCGTCCAGGCTCCGCGGTGACCAGGGCAATGACGGCACTGAGCAGATACCCGCCCACTTCTGCAGTGCGGTCCGCTGGCAGGTTGCCGAGCCGCAGTAGCGAAAGGGTGCGTTCGGTAAGGGCGAGGCCCGCCGGGGACGCGAGGACCCGCGACGACAGCAGAGGGGCGACGGCGGGGTGGGGGCGCAGGGCGGCCAGGAACGCCGCCAGGACCGCGCTCAGTTGCTGAGCCCACGGCGAGGAGTCCTCGGGCGGGAGTTCCACGTTCGCGAACAGGCGTTCCGCCATGCCGTCGAGCAGCTGGTCCTTCTCCTTGAAATGCCAGTACAGGGCGGTTGGGGTGACATTGTGCTGCTTAGCCAGCCTGCGGATGGTCACCGCCTCCAGCCCCTCGACGTCGGCGAGTGCGATTGCACTGTCCGCGATCACCTCCCGACTCAACCGCTCCTGCCGCGGGGCCGCAGTTCTTCTCATCGACGACATGTTGACAACCCTACCCTGGACGTGTGTCATGTCTGTAGTACATGAACGCTGTACAGGAACGCCGTGCAGGAACGTTGATAAGCGCGGATTCCCTGGCGGTCTGGTCCTCAGACCGCTTGCTTCAGCTCCCCTCCGCTCCGGCCCCTGGCGCGCTGGCGGGAGCTTTCCGCTGACGGAGACCTCGATGACCACAATCAGCCGCTCCGGAACACACTCCGTAAACGTCGCGGAACCCCGCCTGGACCCCGCCCTTGTGGAGCGGCTGACCGCCGGGGTGAGCGCTTCCGCAGAGCCGACGACGACCCGGGCCCCCTTCACAGGCGCGCCTCTCGCGCAGATCCCTCAGTCGACCGCCGCCGATGTGAACCAGGCGTTCGCCGCCGCCCGGGTCGCCCAGGTCGAATGGGCACGGCTCACTCCAAAGCAGCGGGCCCTGCCCTTCGCTCGGTTCCATGACGTGCTGCTCTCGCGGCAGGAAGAGATCTTGAACCTGCTGCAGTGGGAGACGGGCAAGGCCCGGCACGACGCCTTCGACGAGGTGATGGAGGCCGCTACCGCCTCCTTGTATGCGGCGCGGCAGGCACCGAAGGTGCTGCGCACGCGACGTCGGCAAGGGGCATTCCCTGTGTTCACCCGCGCGCTGGAGTCCTTCCGCCCCAAAGGCGTGGTCACGGTCATTACGCCGTGGAACTACCCGTTGGCATTGGGGCTGGACGCGATCCCGGCGCTCCTGGCGGGCAACGCGGTCGTGCACAAGCCGGACACCCAGACGGCACTGTCGACGCTGTGGCCCCGCATGGTTCTGGAGGAGCTGGGCCTGCCGAAAGGTCTGTGGCAGGTCGTGCTCGGTGAACCGGCCGTGATCGGGGATGCGTTGATCGACGGCGCCGACTTCGTCAGCTTCACCGGTTCAACCCGGGCGGGGCGCTCCATCGCCGGACGTGCGGCGGAACGTCTGATCGGCTGCTCCCTGGAGCTCGGTGGCAAGAACCCGATGGTCGTGCTGGACGACGCCGACTTGGATGCCGCCGTCGAGTCGGCAGTTCGCGGCTGCTTCGGCAACTCGGGGCAGATGTGTGTCGGGATCGAGCGCATTTACGTCCACGCCAATGTCTACGACGGCTTCCTGGCGCGGTTCGCCTCCAGGGTGGAGCGAATGACGCTCCGACCGGACTTCGACTTCGCCACCGACATGGGGTCGCTCACCAATTCCCGGCAACTGGCGCACGTCCAAGAGCATGTGGAGGCGGCACTCGCAGCCGGCGCACGGGTCGTGACCGGGGGCCGAGTACGTCCCGACCTGGGTCCGCTGTTCTACGAGCCCACCATCCTGACCGGAGTCCCCGAAGACACCCCCGTGCGCGATGAGGAGACTTTCGGGCCGGTCGTCTCCGTCTACCGGGTCGGCTCGGACGACGAAGCCGTACTCGCGGCCAACGACAGCCCCTACGGCCTCAACGCGGCCGTTTACGGCCGAAGTGAGGCACGGGCACGCACGCTGGCCGCACGTATCCAGGCGGGCACGGTCAACATCAACGAGGGTTACGCATCCGCCTATGCCTCGCAGGGCGCGTCCATGGGCGGCATGAAGTCCTCGGGTGTCGGCCGTCGTCACGGCCCCGCCGGGCTGGTGAAGTACACCGAGCCGCAGACGGTCGCCAGTCAGCGACTGCTCGGCTTCGACCCGCCCTTCGGGATGAGCAGGGCGCGTCAGGTCGCCCTGTTCACCACCTCGCTGCGCATCTTGAAGATGCTGCGAATCCGTTGACCCCTAGACCCTTTCCCCACCTACCCAAAGATCATTGAGGAGCCGTCATGAAAGTTCTTGTCACTGCAGCAACCGGATACCTCGGGCGTGCGGTCGCCCAGCGTCTGCAGAGCGCCGGCCACCACGTCTCCGCCATGGCGCGCTCCGAGGCCAGTCTGCGCGCCGTGACGGCTGCCGGGTTCCAGCCCGTGCGGGGCGACCTAACCGACCCGCTGTCTGTGCGTGCCGCGGTCGCCGAGGTCGATGCGGTCATCGAGACTGCCGCTGCCGATAATGAGAGTGCCACCGAGATCCTGCTGGAAGCCGTAACGGGGACCGCGAAGCGCTACGTGCGCACCAGCGGCACCTCGGTGTTCACCGAACTGTCCGGTGGCGAGTCGAGCGATACGGTGCATGCCGAGGACCCGGCATTTGAGCCGATTCCGCCGGTGCAGCACCGCTTCAGCCTGGACCGCCGGGTCGTCGCTGCTGCTGCAACCGGAACGCACACCGTGGTGCTGCGGCCCGGCATGATCTACGGAGGAGGCGGGAGCGAGCAACTGCCTGTACTCCTGCGTGCGGCCATGCGCGATCGCGTGAGCCGGTACATGGGATCTGGGCTGAACCGCTACCCCAACGTGTTCCTTGACGACGTCGCCCAGGCTTACGTGCTGGCGGTGGAATCGGCGCCTGCCGGGGGCGAATACAACATTGCCGCTGATGAGGCAACGATGCGGGAGATCGCTGAGGGCATCGCACAGGTGCTTGGGCTGGAGCCGGCTGTCTCGGCCACGATGGAGGAGATGAGCGAGGCGATCGGACTGCTGTACGCGCTGGGCCTGTCCAGTAATGCCCGCGTGGACGCTTCCAAGATTCGCGCTGAACTGGGCTGGACGCCACAGGGACCCTCGCTGTTCGACGACCTGGTGCACGGGTCCTACCAGAAGGTGTGGGGGCACCGGGAGGTAAGTCTGCAAACCGGGGATGTGTCGCGGTGAGCGGCGCCAGGCCCATCAGGCGCACCAC
Source organism: Streptomyces sp. SAI-135 (assembly GCF_029893805.1). Taxonomy (NCBI): domain Bacteria; kingdom Bacillati; phylum Actinomycetota; class Actinomycetes; order Kitasatosporales; family Streptomycetaceae; genus Streptomyces; species Streptomyces sp. SAI-135. Next base: position 79,707 of record NZ_JARXYP010000002.1, on the reverse strand, counting down.
ACCGCTGGCCGGTGAGATCATCGCTACGGACTTCGTCGGCTGGAGCCCGGCCCTTCGGCAGGAGTTCGTGGTCAACGCGATGAACGTCCAGGTCGGCTCCGAGGTCCTGTCGGAGACTGATGAACTGAAGGTGTGGCACATCCACGTGCCGCCGGGCGGGCGGCTGGCCGCTCACCGGCACATGCTGGATTACTTCTGGACGGCCTTGACCGATGGAGTCAGCATCCAGCACACGGACGACGGCACCACTCGGAGAGTCTCCTACCAAGCAGGCGACACGCGGCACTTCGCCTTCCCCGGCGAGGAGTACCTGCTGCATGACCTGTGCAATGACGGCCCGGCCGAGCTGCGGTTTCTCACGGTCGAGCACAAGCTACCCCGCTTGCGCTGACCAGAGGAGTGACATGGCATGCGGAAGTCAGACACCTGTTGCTTCGAGTAGGCCAACAGGATCGCGAGCGTGTGCCTCGGAATTTCCCTAGGAGACGGGGCAACTGCGTAGCGACAGTGCCGGGTTTGCCGAACAGCGGGCGTCTTCGAGCTTCCCCCTGTTTCTGCCTCGGCCCAGCCCCGCCGCCGGATCCTTCCTGCGGTTTCGTTCTTGCTGCGGACTCGGCGGCCTGACGCCGGGCCGCGCACGTCCTCTCGGGCCTCGTCCAGGCGGAGATGGTGGACGCCGTCCTGTTCGGCGGCCCCGTCTCTGGCCTGGCCGCCGTCCGGTACCAAGCAGGAAGGGCCGCTCAGGATCTGCTCGCGCTCGCTGAGACGGGGCGGCTCCCACTTGGTTTTCAATGTGTGCCGTAGCCGTTCTGCGGGCTTGTCAGGCCGTTGCGCCACGCCCATGCGATCAGCGCACCGCGGTCCTCCAGCGCGAGTTTGGCCAGCAGGTGATTGAGGTGCGTCTTGACCGTCGCCTCGCTGATCACCAGATCACGGGCCACCTGACGGTTGTTGCGGCCTTCGGCGACCAGCCGCAGTACGTCGATCTCGCGGCGCGTCAGCCCGGCCGACGCGCCGGGCTCGTCGTTCGCCCGCCGTAGGGGCGGTGAGGCGGAGTCCTGCTGCTGGGTGACGAGTTCGACGAGGCGCCGCTGTACCGCGGGATCCAGTGCGGTACGACGGGCAGCGACGTCCCGTACGGCGGCCAGCACAGCCTCGCCTGTGGCGTCCTTGGTGAGATATCCGGCTGCTCCGGCCCGCAGCGCAGGCAGCACCGCATCGTCGTCCGCATAGGTGGTCAGCACCAGGACCCGCGCGCCGATCCCCGCGGCCAACACCCGCTCCGTCACCCCGGTGCCGTCCAGCCCCGGCATCCGCAGATCCACGACCACAACATCGGGACGCGTGCGCACCGCCAGGTTGACCGCGTCCAGACCGTTGTCCGCCTGCCCGACCACTTCGATGTCCTCGGCCGAACCGAGCAGCAGCACCACCCCGTCGCGCACGACGGCCTGGTCGTCGGCGACGACCACCCGGATGGTCACGTGCTCTCCTTCCCTACGCGGCCCAGCCCGCCGTCCGTGCCCAAGCCGTCCACCATTGTCTCCCCCACACGGCCGCCGCCGACCCCGGCGTCGAGCGTGGCGGGGCCGTCTCCCGTCGGCACCGCGGCGGGCACACGCAGCACGATCCGCCAGCCCGGCCCCTCCGGCGCGGGGCCAGTGCTGAGCGAACCCCCGACGGCTTCGATCCGCTCACTCATGCCACGCAGTCCCGTGCCGCTTCCCCGCACTCCCGTCGGGACACCGCGGGGAGGCAGCCCGTAATCGCGGACAGCGAGGCGCAGTTGGTCCGGCTCCCAGGCCACGTTCACATCGACGGGACTACCCGTGGCGTAGCGCGCCGCATTCGTCAGTGCTTCCTGCACGGCGCGGTAGACCGCGTGGCCCCCCTCCGGCGACAGCCTGCCCGCCTGGCCGGCGACCCGCATCCGGACCGTGCCGGGGTAGTGCTCGACCAAGGCAGCGAGGTCGTCCACGCCGCGCAGCGGGCCACCGCGCAGCGCTCCCACCGCTGCCCGCACCTCCTGCACGCCGTCCCGCGCCAGATCAGCAGCCCGGTCAAGCGGCCCTGTCAGGGACTTGCCGACCCCCTCCCGGGCGGCGACCGCTCGCAGGCCCTGGAGCTGCATCGACAGAGCGGCCAAACTGTGCGCCAGCACATCGTGCATTTCCCGGACGATCCGGGTGCGCTCCTCCATGGCTGCCGCCTCCTTCTGCGCCTCGCGCGACGCCTCCACCTCCGCGAGGAGCGCTATCGCACGGTTGCGTTCGGCCTCCAGCGCGGCGTGCTCGACAAATCGGTCGGCCAGGATCCACGCGGCGGCACCCGCCAGCAGGCCGGCCCAGCTACCGGTGATGATCATGATCAGCACGCCGAACCCGGTGGCCACCGCGGCCATCACCGCAGCCCGGGCCGGACCGGGAGCGATCCGGGTGGGAAGGAACGCGACACCGAACAGGATCGGCACCTCGCCCAGCCCCGCGGGCGCCAGGGCGGTGATCGCGAATCCGGTGACGATCGTCAGCGACAAGCCCACGACCGCCTGCCGTGCCGAGGAGGCGCGCTGGCCCCAAAGGGTTCCCACCACGGCCACCGCCCCGAGGACACCGACGATCACTTTGCCCCAGGTGCCGGGCGCGGCAGGCACGGACACCGCGACGCTGATCAGCATGGCCACCGCACCCACCAGTCCGCGCCGCTCCCGCAGCCTCTCGTGGGGCCTGGTGGTGGCATCCGGGACATTCATCATCGCCGCTCTTCCCTTCCTCGTCCGCTCACAGCCAATAGGGCCATGCCCCCGACGACGCGCACCGCACCACCGGGCCCATCCGCCCAGGTGGGGGACGCAGGCCCGGAGGTGCGAACGGTGAGCCCAGGAGTTCACGCGGCCTTCGGCGCCGCTGTTTCCTTGCGCGCCACGGCCGCCCATGCGGTACCGACGCCCGCCACAGTCAGCCAGGCGGCCTGCGGCCAGATGCCGATGCGCTCCCAGACACCCAGACCGACATGCAGGAGGGACCCGGAATCCGCAGCCATGCCGGTGGCTGCGATACCGACGACAGCAGCGACGAACACCAGGATGCTCAGCACCCCGCTCAGGGCGTGGCCACGGCGCAGACGCCGAAGACCGATGACGGCCATGCCCGCACCCCCGACCACCGTGTGGATCAGGGCCCCCAGCGCATGGACCGTCAGGTTCGTGTCCTCGGGCCACACGCCGACCAGGACGGTGCCCAGGCCGCCGACGGCCAAGAGCACGTTCCCCGTCAGGTGCCCGCGCTCGGCGGTCAGCAGCGCCCCTACGGCCCAGGTCACGCCCCACAGGACGATCGACACGTTCATCACCGAGTGCGCCGGTGAGCAGACGTAGGGACCGGTGCCGGACGGGAACCGGGCGCAGTGCAATGCCCCGAGGTCACTGATGAAGTTCCTGCTCAGTGAGTATGGCGTCCGCCACCCCGCGGCCACGGCAGCCTGCACGAGGAACCACTGGAACGACGAGAACAGCAAGAACGCGCCTGCCATGCGACGCCCGGTGACCGCCGTGCCGGGGGCCCCGGCACGCGCTAGGGACGAGCGGGTACGTGCGTGAGGTGTGAACGACCTGTCCGAAACAGCCATGGGATGCACCTTCTTCTGCCCTACAGGATCACGTCACACAGGTGAAGGGGCGAGCGATCGCTGCAGGTGGCGGGCGGGAACACACCCCATCCTGCGCAACCTGCCCACGCCCGACATCGCACCGCGGGTCGACAGCGGGTGGAAGTGCCGCCGCCCAAGGCGCGTTTCTCCACCCCTGGGTGGAGACGGTCCGGACGTGCGGCCGGCTGCACGTGATCAGCCTGACGGGAGTGGTAGTCGCCCTGACTGCGCTCGATCTCCGGATCACGCTCGATCGCCCACTCCGCCGGAGCCACGTTCACTAAGCTGCGCCCGATCGGAGTGAGTTCGTACTCCACCCGCGGCGACACCTCCGGCCGCAGACCGTGCGGACAACGAGCCCGCCCTGCTCCAAGTGCGCGGCGTCAGCATCTGTCCTGCGGGCCTGCCGTCGGAGTGGGTTTCCCTGGCTCGGCCTGCGTGTTCAGTTCGCCGGCTTCATCATCGCCCCGACGGTGAGGGCGGCACGCCGACGGGTGAGCAGTCGAACCGACAGGGCCTGGAGGTGGTTGCGGCGACCGCTGATGATGCTTGGAGGCGGGTTGCGTCGGTCGAGGGTGTGCAGGGCCTTCTCAACGACCTGCCGGGGCGTTTGGAGCACGGTGTTGCCTGAGGCATTGGTCGTGCCGATGACGTCGAAGAACTCAGTTTGCGTCGGGCCCGGAGACAGTGCGAGCACCTTGAGACCTGTGCCAACCGACTCAAACCACAGAGCCTCGGTGAAGTTCAGCACGAACGCCCTGGTCGCGCCGTAGACGGCCAGGAGCGGGTTGGGCTGGTAAGCGGCGTTGCTGGCCACGTTGATGAGGATGCCGATGCCAGCCTGTCGTAGGCGCTCGATGTACGCCCGGCTGATGCTGACAACACTGGCCACGTTCACGGTGATCTCGTCGCCGAGCCGGTCAGCGTCTTCCATGTGGAACGCACCGTAGGTCCCGAATCCGGCGTTGTTGATCAGGCTTGTGACGCGCAGACCGAGTCGGTCGGTCTCCTCGAGCAGTGTCTGCCCGGCATGCGGCAGGCTGAGATCGGCAGCGATCGCTGTCACCATGACGCCGTGCTCGGTGGAGAGCGCCTCCGCCAGCTTTTCCAGCCGGTCCTTCCGTCGGGCCACCAGCACCAGGTCCGAGCCCCGGGCGGCGAGCCGGCGGGCGAACTCCGCTCCCAGGCCCGCACTGGCGCCGGTGATGAGTGTGGTCTGTCCCTGATAGTCGACGGCGTGCATGCAATCCCTCTCATTGTTTGCGGTCCCTCCTTCGTCCACTGCTTCGGTACGGAGGAGGGCATCATCGACGGCGAACTCACGTAGATCGCCTTCGTCTCTTGCTGCGTTGGATGCCCAGCCGGCCGACGAACTGCCTGGTGCGGGCGGTGCTGTCAGACCTTCGGTGTCTAGCCGGGCCAGTTGCGAGCCGTGCGGCGTGGTCTCGTACGAAGAGTGACCGGCGGGATGAACTGGCAGCCGACTTCCGCCCTGGGCGACACCACCGCGAGGCGGGCGCGCCGATCGGCCTTGAAGCTCCGTGTCAGGGTCCGGCCACGCTCCGCCGGGGATCGTCCGGCAGCGGTGGCCGACCGGCCTGCAAGTAGCCGACCTGCCCCCTTCGTGTGCCCATCACCTTAATCTGGATTATGCTAGATTACATAATCGTGAGCTCCTGAAGGGTGAGTGAGATGGGGAAGGCGAAACCGTCGACTCGGCAGCTGATGCTCGACAGCACGATCGGGCTGTTGCAGCGGCAGAGTGCCGGAGCGGTGACTCTTGACGCCGTCCTGGCTGACAGTGGCGCTCCGCGCGGTTCCGTGTACTACCACTTTCCCGGCGGCCGCAACGAGCTGCTCACGGCAGCCGTCGAACTGGCCGGGGAGCGCCTGCGGGAGACGATGGAACGGGCGAGCGACGGTGCCGGTCCGCAGGAGGCGCTGACCGCGTTCGCCGACTTCTGGAAAAGCAGACTCACTGCTTCCGGCTTCCGTGCGGGCTGCCCGATCGTCGCCGCAGCTGTTGACGACGAGCATCTCGTCCCGGAAGCGAAGGAGGCCGTCAGGAGCGTTTTCGCGCGCTGGAGCGATCTCCTGGTGACAGCGTTCATGCGGGCGGGACGCACACCCGAGCGGGCCGCATCGCTGGCCACGCTCGGAATCTCCGCGGTGGAGGGCGCTGTGCTTTTGTGCCGCCTCCAAGGCAGCCTGCAGCCACTCGACGACGTGGTCGCGGAACTGGCCCCCCTGCTTGCCTGAGGCAGGTCCTGGTCGTCCGCCTGCAGCGGGCGGCCGAAGCGATGCCGGAGCCTCAGACCCGGTCCGAAAGGCCGCTACCAGCGGGCTGTCGGTGCAGTCTCTGCCGACGTGGTCCTGCGCCGCTCAGGCGGCCGCGGCGTACAACCCCCAGCCGGGGCGCTCATCTCTCCCATGAGCGGAGGGCAGCCGGTCTTGCTTCCTCGCCAGGAAGTGAGCAGTTTCGACAATCTTCAGAATCTTGGGAGTGACCATGGTGCGTGTACTTGTCGTCGGCGCCGGAGCGGTCGGCGGCCACTTCGGAACCCTGCTCGCCCGCGCAGGGGTGGATGTGACGTTTCTGGTGCGCGCAGCGCGCGCCGAGCGCCTGCGGTCGGAGGGCATCACCCTCGTCGGCGCCGACGGAACGAGGACGACGACGCCCGTCCCCACCATCACCGCGCAGACATTGCGCGAGCCGTTCGACGTCGTAATCCTCGCCGTGAAGTCCACCGCCGTCGCCGCGGCCCTGGAAGACATGGCCCCCGCAGTGGGTCCCGGCACAAGTGTCGTGCCGCTACTCAACGGCATCGACCATCTCGACGCCATCGGCGACCGTTTCGGCGCTCGGCACCTGCTGGGCGGCGTCTGTCTGGTGGCCACGCAGTTGGACACCGACGGTGCCATACGGCAGCTCACGCCCGCCGCAAGGATCACCGTCGGGGAACTGTCGGGCTCGGTCACGGACCGGGTGGAAGCCATCACCAAGACGTTCGCGCCGGCCCCCTTCGAGACGGTCGCCTCCACCACGATCCAACAGGACATGTGGGAAAAGTGGCTGTTCATGGGAGCCGGAGGAGCGGCAACTGTGCTGCTCGGCGGTCACGTCGGCCAGATCAACCCCGTCACGGACGGCACCGACGCGATCCGGGACGTCATCGCGGAGACGGCCTCGGTACTGGAAGCTGCCGGCCATCCCGCCCGGGGCGACGCGGTCGCCCAGGTCACCTCGACGCTGACCTCTCCCGGCTCGGCGTTCGCCACCTCGCTGTACCGCGACTTCCGACACAACCAGACCACCGAGGTCGAGCCGATCATCGGTGGCCTGTGCCGGGTCGCGGCCCAGCATGGCTTGTCCGTACCGCTGCTGCGTGCAGCGGCCGTACGGCTGCGTGTTCACGAGGCCGCACTCGCCTGACGCGCCGCCGCGACATACAGCGGCGACCGACTGGCACCGGCCGGCCTCACCATTCGCGATCGGCATCGACGACCGCACACACCGAAGAGCTGAGGAACCTCAATGAAGCCAGGGCTGCAGTTTCAGTTGGACGGGGATGCTGCGGAGAGGTACGACGCCCACTCCCTGCCTCTGATGGCACCGTTCGTGGCGGCTCTGGCGAGTGAAGTCGGCGAAGGCGACGCGGTCCTCGACCTGGCGTGCGGCACTGGCTACTTGACCTTTGCCGCGGCCGAGCGGGCCGGAGCATCCGGCCGGGTGGTCGGAGTGGACGTCAACCAGGCCATGCTCGATGTCGCCGCACGCCGTCTTGTCCCGCCGACCACGCTGGTGCGCGCGCCCGCCGACGCGATGCCGTTCGCCGACGCGGAGTTCGATGTGGTGGTGTGCCAGCAGGGTCTTCAGTTCTTCCCCGACCTGTGCGCTGCACTGACCGAGATCGGTCGAGTGCTGCGCCCGGGCGGGCGCCTTGCCGCCACGGCGTGGGCGCCGCGCGGTCGGTCTCCCTACCATGAGGCGCAGGGCCAGGCGGCGCGGGCCGCCGACCCTGGACACACCGACGACTCCGCGCCGCCTGCGGCGTTCGCCCTGACCAAGCAGCGGTTTCTCCAGGCGGCGACAGCCGCGGGCCTCGTGCACCTGGCGGCCGAGGAAATCACCGCCGACGTTGTGCTGCCTGCCCTGCCGGCGTTCGCCGCCGCACACCTCACAGCCCTGCCCTTCGGCGCGGAGATCGCGAGCAGGGCCCCCGACACGATCCCGGTGATCGCCCAAGCCATCACCGACAGCCTCAGTGCCTACCAGACTCCCGAAGGATTCAAGGTTCCTTTCGTCTCCAACCTGCTGACGGCCCGCAAGCCGAGCTGAACCCTCACCCCGATCTGGCAGCGGAGGGGAGGCGGAAGACACGCGACGGAACACAAAACCACCTCGACGTGCAGGCGGGAGAACCACGGCGCCCGACCGAGTCAGACCTTCCGATATGCGCTGACACCGACCAGCAGCGGCGCCGGGGCAGTCCGGTCGCGTGCCCGTTGGATGCCCGTCCGGCCGGCCCGCAACGGCATGCTCTGCAGTCCTGCGGCTGCACAGGAGGCAGGTTTCAGGGCACAGAGCCCACTGGGCCAAGCCGTCCAACCGCGCTGTTCTCGAGCACGCTGTCAGATCTGGTCCCGCTGGGTGGGTTCGTGCTGAGCAACTGCCTGTTCGAGAAGCGAACGGAACAGATGCACGTCAGGATTACTGGTACTGCCGGAACGGACGACGGTGCAGATGGTGCGGGTGACCGGCGCGAGCAGGGGATGCAGGCTGACCCCGTCGTGAGATTCGGGGATGGCCAGACGGGGAGCCAGTGCGACGCCGGCGTCCGCGGCGACAAGAGCCACCAGTACCGCGAAGTCGCTGCTGCGGACCCGGATGTCGGGGACGAAGCCCGCCGTCCCGCAGGTCCGCTGGATCATCTCGTAACAGGAAACCTCAGGACTGGGGGTGAGCCACGGGGCGTCAGCGAGCCGGGCCAGGTCCGCCGGCTGCCCGGGGGACAGCCCGAGACTGCGGGCGCGGTCCGGGTGCAGGCACAGCAGCACAGGATCTTCCATGAGAACGTCCTGGCGACTGTTCTGCGGGAAATTGCGGGGCAGCACCGTATAACTGTGAGCCACGACCACGTCGGCCCGGTGCTTTTGCAGCGCCTCCAGCGCCTGGTCTGGTTCCTGCTCGTCGAGCCGGACCGTGAGCCTGGGCGCTGTCTCGCCCACGGGCCGGGCGAGCAACTGGTACACGCGGGGCAGCAGTGTGCGCGCGACAGAAGCGAAGGCAGTCACGCGCAGCACCCCGTGATGCCCGCCCCGCAGGGCGGCCAGATCTGACTCCGCGGCGGCGAGGTCGCCGAGGATCACCTCCGCGTGCGCCACCAGGAGTTCACCGGCAGGGGTCAGGCACAGCCTGCGTCCACGCTTTTCGACCACCGGCACGCCGGCCTCGCGCTCCAGGACAGCCAGCTGCTGCGACACAGCCGGGCCGGTCAGGTGCAGCGCGTCGGCCGTGGCGGCGATCGTCCCGTATGCGGCCAGGTGCTGCAGCATGCGCAGCCGTCGTACATCAAGCATGGAGACCTCTTCAGTGGCGTTGCCGTGTTGCGCGGGCGTCGAGTGCAACCGGCTCACGGCTCGCAGGCTTGATCGCGCCGCCACGGGTGGGGTCGGCCGCGAGTGATCCTGATGCAGGCGCGGCCGGCCCGGGCTTTTTGGCCGTGCGGTGGTTGATCAGGACGACGCCCGCCACGCTGATCGCTCCTCCAGCCAGTTCGAGGGGGAGAGGCTTCTCTCCCAGCCAGACGAAGGAGACCACCAAGGCCACAGGCGGTACCAGATACAGGGCCGCGGTGGAGGCTGCCATGGGCAGCCGGGCAACCGCGTACCCCCAGATGACGAATCCGAGCGCAGAAGGAAGCAGGCCCAGGAAAACCGCTGCCCACACGGCGCCTGCCGGGGCGCCAACCGTTGCCTTCGCGGCCTCGGGAGCGAGTGGCAGGGCGAAGACGGTGCCTGCGGCCATCGCATAGGTGGCCACCTCCAGCCCGCTGTAACGCTTCAGCAGCGGCTTGCTGGCGAAGTGGTACACGCCTTGGACGACGGCCGCGGCCAGCACCACAAGCGAGGCCGCGCTGAAGCCGGAGAACCCCTTGGCCAAGGTGACGACCGCGGTGCCCGCGATGGCGATCAGACTCCCGACGACGACGTTCCGGGTCAGGGACTCGGACAGGAACGCACTGGCCAAAAGCACACTGAACACAGGTGCGATCGCGATCAGGAGGCTGGCTGTGCCGGCGGCGACGTGCACCTCTCCCCAGTTGAGAAGGACCTGGTAGGCGGTCATACCGGTCAAGCCGCACAACGCGATCAGCGGGAGATCCCGCCGACGGGGCAGGCGCACGCCTGCGAACGGGGACATGGCAAGCAGCGCCACGGCAGCGACCGCCAGCCGCAGGAAGGACAACGCGGCCACGCCGAGTCCGTCCACGCCCACGCGGATGGCAGGGAAGGCGCAGGCCCACAGCACGACAGTGCCGACCAAAGCAAGAAACTGGGGGGACGCAGCTCGTGTTCTCACCCCTTCAACGTGACACCCTGCGGGCAAAAGATCCATTTAGTATAAATTGGCGAAGCGCATAATTTCCCTTACGCATCGCGCTGACCTTTGGAAATGTCTGCGTCCGGCTCACGGGAGGGCGGCCGTAAGGCCTTACTCCACCGGGCCTTCCAGTGTCCAGCCGTCCGCGACCACTTCGAGGTGGAGCTCTCCCGGCTCGGCCGTTTCGCCGCAGCGATCGCATACGGCGTGCTGGGTGTACTGGTGATCGTGGTGCCGTAGCCGCAGAGGGGGAGACGTCGCAATCCAGCGATCTCCCCAGCGGAGCAGTTCGCGCAAGGTGCCGACCAGGTCGCGACCGGCCTCAGTGAGGTAGTAGCCCTCGTGGCGAGGTTCGTCGGGCAGCGGGCGTCGCTCCATGACGCCGGCCGCGACCAGTCCCTTCAGGCGAGCGGACAGGCGGTCGGTCGGGGCGCCGGTGTTCCTGGCGATCTGACGGAAACGGTGGTTGCCGAACGTGACCTCGCGGATGGCGAGCAGGGCCCACCGATCGCCCACCACCTGCAAGGCGGCGGCGATCGAACAGGGCCGCCCGGGTACTTCTCCGGGATCAATGCGTTGTGTCGTCACCCTGACCAGTATCCATTACGCGCTTTGAATTTCAAAGCTACAGGGTCAGGCCTCGCCCGGCTCCCGCCACCCCGCGGGGAACATGGTTTGAATATCAAATCACATCGTGCTTCTCTGATCCCATGACATGGAAGGTTTGGTTTTCAAAGCAGCGTGTTGCCTCGCTGGTGATCCTGCTCGCGGTCTTCATGACGAACCTGGATCTGTGGATCGTCAACGTGGCGCTGCCCGCGATGGGCGCAGCCTTCGCGTCGCCCCATGGGCAGGGCGCGACGCTCAACTCCCTGTCCTGGGTACTCAACGCCTACGCCATCGCCTTGGCGGCCCTCCTGGTGGTCGCGGGCCGTACCGGCGACCGGATAGGGCAGCGGCCGGTGTTCCTCGCCGGGGTGTCCCTCTTCACCCTCGCCTCGCTCGCCTGCGCCCTGGCCCCCGACCTATGGACGCTCGTGGCGGCACGGGCCCTGCAAGCGGTGGGGGCCGCAGCCCAACTGCCCACCTCGCTCGCCCTTCTCCTGGCGACCGTGCCCGCCGAGAGCCGCACGCGCGCCACCCGCAACTGGGCGGCAGTCGGAGGACTGGCTGCCGCCGCGGGCCCCGTCGCCGGCGGCCTGCTGGTCCAGGTCGACTGGCGCTGGGTCTTCGTGATCAACGTACCCATCGGCATCGCCACCGTCGTGGCCGGCCTTCGCGTCCTGCCCCGTACGACCCGCCGGGAAGAGGGCCGCCTGCCCGACATGCTCGGCGCGCTGCTCGTCACCGTCGCTGTGGCAGCCCTCTCCGGAGCTCTCGTGCAGGCCCCGGACTGGGGATGGCTGAACGCCAGGACTCTCGTGCTGTTCGCGGTCGCGCTGGTCACCGCGATCGCCTTCACCATCCGCTCACTGCGTCACAGCCACCCGCTGTTCGAGCTGCACCTGTTGAGGCTGCCCCGATTCGGCACCGCGAACATCGGGACCTTCGTCTTCGGCGTGGCCTTCGCCATCATGCTGCTGTCCAACGTGCTGTGGTGCCAGGAGGTCTGGCACTGGAGCGCGCTGCGCACCGGCGTTGCCATGGTGCCCGGGCCGGCCCTGGTCCCAATCGTCACGCTGCTCACCGCTCGTGCCGCGCAGCGCCTCGGCCACGGGCCGCTGATCGCCGTCGGTGGCCTGCTGTTCGCCGCAGCGATGGTCTGGCGGGCCTGCTTCGCGTCCCTCGCCCCCAACTACTGGGTTGATCTGCTGCCCAGTCAAGTCCTCAGCGGTGTGGGCGTGGGACTCACGCTCGGCACCCTGATGGCTGCGGGCGTCAGTTCCCTGCCTCCGCACCGCTCCGCCACCGGGTCCGCCCTGGTCAATTCCGTACGCCAGATGTCCGCCACCGTGGGCATCGCCGTCCTGGTTGCCATCCTCGGCGCGCAGGTGGGCCCGGCCCAGCGCCAGCACTTCCAAGCGGCCTGGGTGCTGGCCGCCGCCCTCGGCCTGGTCTGCACCCTGATCGGACTGCGGCTGACCCGAAGCGCCCGCGATCAGGCGAGGCCACAGGGGGCAACCGGCCCGGCCGGTGCACAGGCGGCGCCGATCGACGCGCGCTGACACTGCTCCAGCCACCTCAAGCAACGCGGCACGAGGCCGACGGCTCGCAATGTCTGCCACGCGCCGCTACGAGAAGGCCCAAGAGGGCCGGTGGTGTTCACCAGCGCATCCCCAACTCATCAAGGTCAGCCCCGGCGCTGTGGGCGCAACTTGGCTGCTCTGCGGCGGGTGCTGTCGACCCAAAGCGCCGAGCTTCACCAAGATCCGCACCCAAAGCAGGGCGGGGTTGCAGACGCATGGACAGCACCATCCGGCTCAGCGGATGCGGGGCAACGCCTTGTCAGGGTGCGCGGTGTGGACGTAGCGGACGGCGGTGCCGGGATGGATGCCGAACAGGTGCACCAGGTGTACCGGGTCGGCGGTTTGTCGGGCCTCGTCCAGTACACGGTCGCTCCACATCTGGCGCGGGGTGATTCCGGCTTGGTCGAACGCGCGCCGCAGCGCGCAGTAGCTGACGGACGGGAGGGCGGGGTGGTGCGCTGAGTGCGTTGTCACCAGCAGGTGCGGGTTGGGTGATGCGGGCCACTGGTCGTGACGTTCCTGGAGCCACTCGTCCAGGAGGCGGAGGGTCAGCGTGTCGAGATAGACCGTGTGCAACTGGCCGCGCAAGTCGACTCTGAGGCTTGCGCGGGCAAGGTCGGGCGCGTTCATGCGCAGTCGAGCAATGTCGGTGACCTTGATGGCGTGGACAGCGACCAGGCCGACGGCCAGTCGCCCCATCGCACTGTCCACCCGATCCAGCAGGCCACGTAGCCGGTCGCTGGGCAGTGGTTCAGGAAGTCGAACGGGGGTGGTGAGGGAGAGCCCGGCGAGCGGGTTGGTGAAGACGGCACGTTCCTGTTTGAGGGCGCGGAAGACGCTGAGCAGGACGTGATGGACGCCGCGTGCCTGGTGTCCCTGCCGGTCACCGAGGGCGGAGGTCACGTGCGCGGTGGTGATCTCCCGGAGATCCAGCCCGTCCTGGCTCCAGAGGTTCAGGACGGGGAGAACGACGTTGAGGTCGCGTCGGATACGCGTGTAGTTGACGGGCGGGTGAGGGCGACGCCCCTCCCCGCGGCGGACGGCGACCCAGGTCCGCATCTGGTCGGCCATGGCGTCAGAAAGTTGTCGGAGCTTGACTTCGATGGCCTGGCGGTGCCCGGCGTCTGTGCGGGCGGCGTCCAGGCGGGCGAGTGAAGGGCTGGTGGCCATATTGCGGTCGTGGTCGGGTTCGAGCAGTCCACGCTCATGCAGGAAGAACACGATCCGGTGCAGAGAGGCGTTCGGCTCCAGCCTCGCGAGCGCGCACACGTCCCGCTCCGGGACGGGCTCCTCCACACCCGTGTACGCCAGGAGGCGGTGCAGCATCTGGATGGAGTAAACGTGGTTCGGCTGACGGCCGGCTGTGACGGGAAGGCAGGCAGAGAACTGTTCCACCAGTGCCTGTGCTTCGTTGCTGAGCGGGGGCAGCAGGCGGTGGGGGACAGTGTGAACGGCCCTCCAGTCACGCGGGGCCGTCAGCAGGGCGGTCTGCCCAGGGACCACCGGAACGCAAGCGAACAGCGAGGCGGCGTGGTCGTGCTCCTGAGCGGGTGCCGGGTACGGCTGTGTTCCCTTGCCGACTACCCGGTGGGCAAGTGCTCCGGCGAAGGTGAGTTGAGTGAAGGTCCCGTACGGCTGGGGCACGTTCCGCACGAATGCCAGACAGCCCCGGCACAGGCTCGTCTTCACATGCAAGGGGAGGCCGTCGCGTCCGCATCGGGTGCACCGCCCTATCGGCCGTTTCGCACGGTAGTTCGCGCACGCGGTGCACAGGCGAGTGGTGATGCCCCAGCTGCCGCAGTGCGCGCAGCCTGTCACGGTGCCGGCGGGCACTCGAATCCTGTGCTGACGCATCTGGTCGGTCATCTGCGTCGGCCCCCGCCACAGGCCTGCCTGCTCCAGGACCTTCTGTGCGGCAGCCGCGCCGAACTGCATCCCGCGGCCTTGGTCGAGGATCTCGCGGGAGACCTGTCTCTCGCCCTCGGCATCCCGCACGGCCAGGGCCAGCCGTAGCCGCCGCCCTACCTGGCTGCACCATGCCCGGCCCAGGCCGCGCTGCCGGGCCAGGACCAATGTGTACTGCTTCAGCGCCTCCTCCTCTGGCCAGTGTCTCTCTGCAAGGTCGAGCAGTTCCGGTGCCCCCAGCCGACGATGCACCGGGAACAGGATTTGCTGGCCCGGCATCGTCGCAGGCAGCACACGGCGTCGGGGCTCCGCAGGCCGCGCTGTGGGCGGCTTGCCAAGGCGCCAGGCTCCGTCCGCCACGCCGGGAATCAGCAGCCGAAGCTGCGTCGCAGCCGGAAAGCAGGACACGTTGCCTGCCGCCCGTTCGGCGTGTAGCGCCAGCTGGCACCCGCGGCAGAGCCCGTCTCGGCCCAGGTGCTGCTGGTACCGACACCGGGGGCACAGTCCGCGCTGGGAGTACTGGTGATCCCACTGCTGGCACCCTCTGCATCGCCAGCTGCGCCGGGGTTGTCCCGGCGCCACCGCCAGGCAGTCCTCGCACTGCCTGATCCGCTCCAACGCGCGGCTCAGTTCGGGGGCTGCAGGCGCCGTGGGCCATCGCCTCGCGGCACCGGCCGCACTGGCCGTACCGGGTCCGGAGCCCTTTCACCACCTGCGACCGCCCGGCTCTCACCTTGATCCGCCGCGGTCGCGGCCGGCTCGGCTTCCAGGAGATCGGCCACGGTACATCCCAGCGCCTGGCAGATCAGGTCCAGGTCCTCGAGCCGCACGGTCACTGGGGTGCCGCCCCACAGTGCGGACACCTTGCTTAACGACGGATTGAAGCCCACTCGCCGAAACGCCGCCAGCAAGTCGGTCGGCCGCCAGATGTCCTGTCGCGCCGCCACCCAGCGCAGATTCCACTTCATCGAAGGCTCCCCGTGTCCGCCACCAGCCGCTGCCCGGCCCGTTCGGCTGAAGCCCGCCGCGCCGCCTGCTCCGGATCGCCCTGCGCGGTCAGGAGGTATCGGACCGTGGTCGTACTCCACCAGTGCCCCAGCAATCGCTGCACCTCCCACAGGGACATCCCCCGCTCGTAGTTGTGAGTCGCGCACGCATGACGCAGGAGATGAGGGAACAGCTCCGCCACCGGGCCCGGGAGATGCGCCAACGACGCTGCCCGCAGCGCCCGCCTGAACGTCGAGGGGACCATCTTCGGCGCGACTGGCATGTTCAGCGCCGCGACAGCCACGGGCAAGCGTTCGGACGGAAACAACGGCGCCGATGGATGCTCAGGATCGTCCCGGAACAATCCGCGCACCTCCTCCACGTACCACCAGAGCAGCTCCCGCCCCTGCTCGAACAAGAACGCCTCACGCTGCCGCGGCCCCGACCCCCGAGCCCCCTTGCCATGAACGAGGAAGCGGCCCCACTGGCCCGACTCCCAGTGAACATCGCGCATACACACACCGCACAGCTCAGCCGCTCGCACGCCCGACAAGTAGGCGATCTTCGCCATGACGTAGTCACGGCACGCGACCGCCTCCTTGCGTGCCTGTGGCAGAGCACGCCGCCACGCAGCGAAGAACTCCCGCATAGCCTGCTGCGACGGCGGCACCCGCAGACCGAAGTCACCCCGGTGGCGGGGCCGATTGAACGGATCGATCGGCGACTCCACGACTACACCGAAACGACGGTTGATCTCACCCGCGTACCGTTGCTCAAGGAACGCGAAGTACCCGTCAATAAGGTTGATCTTGGTGCGAACGGTGGAGCGGGCCCGCTTGCCCGGTCCGGCGAAGTAGCGGTCGAGGTCTCGTGGTTGCAGGCGCCATGGAGCCAGATCCAGGTACTCACAGATCTCGATCACAGGTTTCACGAGCTTGTCGACCGTTTCCGGCATCAGACCCGCCGCGTCGCGTGCCCACTGGTACTCAGCGAGGGTGTCGAAGAAGTAGTCACGCTCCGACAGGCCGTCCCGCTCGCCGCGGCGGCGGTGCAGCTGAAAGACGTCCGCCAACCCAGCGCCGCCGAGCTCCTCCGCCGGCCTTGGCTCCAGCGCGGTGCGACGAGTTCGGTATTCATCCACGAACACGCAGATTACGAACCACGCTTGCAGATTCTGCGAGTTTCTGCGGAAACTCCACCGACTCAGGGACATGTCGAACACGGGTCTCGGACCTGTCGACATGTAAGAGATCGCACGCAGCGATCGACTACGAACCCGCGCGTACTCCAGTTACGAAGTGCGCCGGCCGCACCTCCGCCGCCCGGAGAGCGCCGGCGCCGCGGCGGTGCAGCCGGTCCTGCAGCCGCTCGAACGCGAGGCGGCCGTTCTCCCACACCACCAACTCGCCGTCGAACGCGGTCGCATCGGGTAGTTGCCCGGCCCCGGACACGACCTCCGGGAACGCGGCAGCCATCTGCGTGCCGCGCCTCGAACGCAGCACCACCTGGCCCTGGTCCACGGACATGAGAGCCCGGAACCCGTCCTTCTCCAGACTTTGATGTGTCTCATGATCGCCGATACTGACTGCCCCATGGCCCCCAAGGCCGAGATGCGAGAATCGCCCGATATGCCCTGCTAGTCTCGGCCGGGTGCCCTCACCGCATCGACCGCACAGGGAAGGAAGCGCGTGTCCAGGGTGGCAGGAGTCGAAGCGGGTCAGCGCCGCCTGAACGGTCCGCAGACGACGGGCCGCGAGTACCGGAATCTGTCGGAGCCGGTACACGCCATGCGGTGCGACCGGGACGTCACCGTGGGGATGCGCGATGGTATGGAGTTGCTGGCCGACGTGCATCGACCGGACAGCGACGGCCGGTTTCCTGTACTGATCGCGGCATCACCGTATCCGCGTCAGATCCAGGACCTGGGCACGCCGATGGGCTTCATCGAGGCCGGTGCGTCCGATTTCTGGGTGCCGCGCGGCTACGTGCACGTGATCGCCAACCTGCGGGGGACTGGGGGATCCGGGGGGACGTTCGGGTTCTTCGACGCTCAGGAGCGTCGTGACCTGCACGACCTGGTCGAGTGGGCTGCGGAGCAGCCGTGGTGCGACGGCAGGGTCGGAATGATCGGCATCAGCTACTTCGCCATGGCCCAGTTGGAGGCGGCCGTCGAGCGCCCCGCGCACCTGCGGGCGATCTTCCCAGTGGCTGTCACCGCCGACCTGTACGAAGCGGCGATGCACCACGGGCTGTTCAGCTCCAGCTTCGTGACGCCCTTTCTCGCCATGGTGGGGCTCACCTCGGCCCGCAGCGACCGATTCTGGCGCAACCGGCTGATCGATGCGGCCCGAGACGTTCTGCGTGCGGCGCCGCTGCACAAGAAGTTCGCCACGATGAACGGCGAGTCGTCGGTCACGCTCCTGCGTGCCGCGCTCAAGCTCCACCACGATCCGCACCCGTGGGACGACTTGTGGCGCGCCATGGCGGTCGAGCACCCGCTGCGTGACGAGTGGTGGGACGAACGAAACCTCCTGCCGCTCCTCGACCGAGTCGAGGTCCCCACCTATCTCGGCTGCGACTGGCAGAACGTCCCGCTCCATCTCCCTTCCACGTTCCGCGCCATGCGGGCGCTGACCGGCGCTCCGGTCGTCCGGGTCGCGATGCTCGGCGAGTTCGGACTTACATGGCCGTGGGAGAGCCTCCACATCGAGGCACTCGCCTGGTTCGACCACTGGCTGAAGAATCGCGACACGGGCATCCTCGACGGCCCCGCGATCCGGTACTGGATGCCCGGCGCCGACGAGTGGCGCACAAGCGATACCTGGCCCCCCGAGGGCGCTGAGCAACGTGAATGGAGCCTGCGTGCCGACGGCACGCTCGGCGACGAACAGGACAGTCCGGGCGAGCGTTCGTTCATGGTGCTCGGCGCGGGACTCGATCGATCGCGGTCGAGCGACGCCGACCCTCCCACCCAGCTGGCATGGACCAGCGAGCCGCTGACCGAGGCGCTCGACGCCGCCGGCGACTTCGAGGTCGAGCTCCACGCCGCCGCCACCGCCACCGACACGGCCTGGGTCGTCACCCTCCAGGACCTGGCGCCCGACGACACCGCTGTCGACGTCACCGCCGGATGGCTCCGGGCCAGTCTGCGCCGGACCGATCCTGACGCCGACTCGGCCAGGCCGCTCGAACTCCCTTGTCGCGAGCCCAAGAGCGTCGTCCCGGGTCTGGTCACCACGTATCGGATCCCGCTCGTCACCAACGCTCGGAGGTTCGCCACCGGGCATCGCATCCGGCTCGTGGTCACCAGCGACGACCAGGACCGCAGCACCCCCGCCATCATGGGGTTCCGCCACGCGCCCGTCGGCACGAGCAGCCGGAACACCGTCCATTCGTCGTCGAGGCTCGTGCTGTCCGTGGCCGGGCAGCCCGACCGACACACCCCAGAAGCGGGCGTGAGCACGTGAGAGATGCACCCGATGCGAATGCCGGATCCGACGGTCCGGCCGGCCTCGATCTTGAGCAAGCCCTGACCATGCTCGCCTGGAGCGATCCCGCACTGACCGAGGACCCCGGCGCGGCGTTGACCCGGCTCAACATCGACGTACCGCCCGTCCTGCGGTTCGACGTGCGACTCCAGCGTCCGGACACGCTGTACCTCGTCATCCCGCCCGTGTCCTCCGACGACGTCGGCGGCGAGAACGTCGTGAACCAGATGGACTTGTGGCGCAGCGGCGACCAGTTCGTCTGGATCCTGCCGCAGGAGGCGAAGACGGCACTGCTGGAGATGCGCGAGCAGTACCGCAATCGTGGTGGCGGGGAGGGCCGATGAGCGCCGATCGTTTCACCGAGCACTACCGGCTGCTCAGCACCAACCCGGCGATGAGGGCAGCGCTACTGGCCGACCCCAAGGCGGCGCTCGCCGCCTACTTCGGCTCCGTTGTCGACGGCGCGTACCGCATCGAGGTCATCGAGCAACGGGCGGACACGATCACCGCGGTCATCCCGGCTCCCCCCGGGCCGGGTGTCGACCCGGCCGCCCGACTGGCCGACGTCTCCGGACGGATCTACGACATGCTGCACAGCAGCGGCATCGGCGGCTACCTGATCCCCGACGAGGCACTCACCTGGGTGCTGCGGGACATGCGAGCGCTCTGGGCGGGAGGGGACGGCGCCGATGACGCCGACAGTTCCACCCCGGGCAGCTGATCGTGCCGGGCACGCACTGTGCTCCGTACCGTGGGAGAGGAAAGTGGCGTGAAGGTACGCGACGCGTTTTTCGAGGTGCTCCGGAGCCACGGCATCACCACCGTCTTCGGCAATCCCGGCTCGAACGAGCTGCCGCTGCTGCGTGACTTCCCCGACGACTTCCGCTACGTCCTCGCGCTGCACGAGGGCGCGGCAATCGCGATGGCGGACGGCTACGCCCTGGCGACTGGCAGGCCCTCATTGGTCAACCTGCATGCCGCGGCCGGCACCGGCAACGCCATGGGGAACTTGACCAACACCCAGTCCGGCCACGTTCCCGTGGTCGTCACGTCCGGACAGCAGGCCCGACGCTACGCCGCCCTGAACGCGCTCCTCACCAACGTCGACGCCACGGCACTGGCCGACCCGCTTGTGAAATGGAGCTGCGAACCCCTGCGCCCCGAGGACGTACCCCAGGCGCTCTCGCAGGGCATCCTGCTGGCAGGATCCGCCCCCACCGGCCCCGTCTACCTCTCGCTGCCCCTGGACGACTGGGACCACCAGGCGGATCCCGACACACTGAAGCACCTCAAGGCCCACACCGTGCAAGGCGACCCGGTCGTCTCCGAACCTGCCCTCGACCTCCTACGCCGCCGGCTCGCCGGCGCGGCCAACCCGGTCATGGTCGTCGGCCCCGGTATCGACGACGCCACCGGATGGGACGGAGCCTGTCGGCTCGCCGACAGGCTCGCCCTTCCCGTGTTCGTGGCGCCGAGCCCGTCCCGCTGCCCGTTCCCCACCCGGCACCCCGGCTATCGCGGTGTCCTGCCCTCGGACATCCCCGGGGTCGCACGCCACCTCGACGGACACGATCTCGTGGTCGCCTTCGGCGCGGCGATCTTCCGGTACCACGCGTTCGAGGAAGGTGACTACCTGCCTCCGGGCACCGAGCTGTGGGCTGTGACCTCGGATCCCGACGAAGCCACCCGAGCACCATTCGGCCAGATCCTGGTCGGCAACCCCTCCGACGCCCTGGCCCGCCTCGCAGAGACCGTCCCCGCCCGCCACCGACCGCCGCCCCCACCACTCGAACGAACCAGCCGCCTGAACGAGGCCGGCCCGGCATTCAGCGCGGAGGCGATCGTCGACGCCCTCGACGTGGCCAAGGACGAGAACACCGTTCTCGCCCACGAATGGACATCGGTCGACACCACATGGGACCGCTTCGACATCTCACGACCGGGAAGCTTGTACTTTCCGGCTTCCGGAGGTCTTGGATGGGGCCTGCCGGCAGCCATCGGCCTCCAACTGGGCGATCCCTCGCGTCGCGTACTGGCCATGCTCGGTGACGGCGCCCTGCATTACACAGTCAGTGCGCTGTGGACGGCAGCCCGATACCGCGTCCCCGTGGTCTTCGTCGTCGCCTGCAACGGCGAGTACGGGGCGCTCAAGAAATTCACCCAGATCATGCAGGCGCCCGGCGTGCCGGGCCTCGAACTGCCCGGCATCGACATCACCGGCATCGCCTCGGCATACGGCATTTCCGCCACCCGCATCGACACACTCGCCGCACTGACAGCGGCAGTGACAGCCGCGCTCGCCACGGACGAGCCGCACCTGATCGAGGTACCCCAGCAGCCACTGACCGCCGAGCTGCGGCAGTCCCGCCCACGACCTGCCCCTATCCCATGATCACCGGTCTAGCGTTAACCGCCGTCAGTTTCCGACGATCCATAGCCTGGATGAGCGCGCCCAAGATCAAGTCACCGGGCAGGTATAGCGCTCGGTCTGCCATCCGATGGCGTCCAGAACCGCGCGGAGCAGAAGCGAGTCGCCACGGCCTGGAAACACACGGACCAGGTTCTTGAGCGCTAAGGTCCCCAGCCCGTTCGCATACTCATCCAGGGCCGCGCGCCTGGCCTCGGCTGCGCGAGCAGGGGCGGCCGATGTGGCGGGAGCGGGGTCTTCGCGGCCTGTCATGCGTCCTGATCCCATGCGTTCACCCGGAAGGATCGTGGCCAGGAGATCACGGCCCTGTGCGATGTCGGCCGGGAGAAGGTAGGAGCCGTAGACCGGGACATCGCACGATGCTGCCGCGCTGGTGACAGCCCGGTGAATCAGGATGTGGTCGGGATGGCCGGTGAGCCCGTCTGGCCCCACTGTGAGTACGACATCAGGAATGATCGTCTGGATCTGGTCAGCAATGACTTCGGCCAGGTCTGCGACCGATGCGGTGGTCAGTGAACCGGTCGTTGGCCGCCCTGCGGTATCTGTCCATCGGCCTTCGGCCAGCCAGTTCCACTCGCTGACGCCGAGCGTGGTGCATGCCGCATCCAGCCGCGCGGATCGGCGTCTACGTGCCTCAGCGCTGGAAGTGACGTCATTCTCAGCGGCCTCGCCGCCCGAAGCGGTGCGCAGGACGACGCGGCTTCCCTGCTGGCTCAGCATGGCGATCGCCGCACAATGAGCGAACACCTCGTCGTCGGGATGCGCCGTTAGCACGACGGTCGTTTGACCCCCTACCCAAATGGCTGAACAACACGGCAGGCTCCCCAGATTGACGGGCCGACAGGCTATCGCTGTGCTGGCGTGCCGAGGAGTACGGGCCCACCTCCGGCGGTCCCCGGCGCCGGAACAAGCGGGCAAGGTCCTCGATCTCATGGCCGCCCTGACCGAGTCTGTCCAGCAGGCCAAGGCCTCCCGGGGCGAAGACCCCGACGCCGAAGTCCACGAGATGCCGAAGAGGAAGGAGACTACGAAGAAGGCGGCCGCGCGCCGGTCACGCA
Source organism: Streptomyces sp. SAI-135 (assembly GCF_029893805.1). Taxonomy (NCBI): domain Bacteria; kingdom Bacillati; phylum Actinomycetota; class Actinomycetes; order Kitasatosporales; family Streptomycetaceae; genus Streptomyces; species Streptomyces sp. SAI-135. The sequence goes on along the minus strand of NZ_JARXYP010000002.1, from coordinate 57,406 downwards.
GCCCCTGATCCGTCTTATCCGTGCCATGTTCTGCGTCCGCGGGTCGGCAGGCGTTGCCTTTGGCGTGTGTGCATCCGACCACAGACCAGACCCCGGTATGCAGCCCGTGCCGTGGCCTCAGTACGCGCGTCTCTGGGGTGGTGTCACGCAGGGCAGGGCCGTTTCTTGGAGCGTGTTCAGGTAGACATGCTCCATCGACCCTTCGGTCATGTCCGGCGGGGTGGTGTAGTCACGGCAGCTGTTTCGGTTCCGGTTGTGGGGTGATCTGTGGTTCGGCTTCGGTTGGCTTGGTGGTGAAGAGCTCGGCCATGGAGGCTTCGGAGAGGTAGCGGCGGTCGAAGACCTGCCACTCGTCGTGGAGTTCGGCCAGCACCGCGGCGGCGAGCCGGTCCAGGGCTGCGGGGTTTGGGGAAGACCTGGACGACGTCGGCCCGCCGTTTGATCTCCCGGTTCAGCCGCTCCAGCGGGTTGGTCGACCAGATCTTCTTCCAGTGCGCCGGCGGGAAGTCGGCGAATGCCGTGATGTCGGTTGCCGCATCCAGCAGCATCGTCTTGACCTGCGGGAACTGCCGTCCGAGCATGTCGGCGACCACGTTCAGCTGGGTGCGGACCTGCTCGCCGGTGGTCTGCGCGAAGATGGTGCGGATGGTGGCGGCGACCATCTCCCCAGAGCCCCTCTCGATCACCGAGAACACGTCCCGGACGAAGTGAACCCGGCACCTTTGCCAGGCCGCGCCGAGGAAGACAGTGCGGATCGCGGCCACCAGCCCGCTGTGACTGTCGGAGATGACCAGCTGGACGTTCTCCAGGCCGCGCGCTCGCAGCGAGCGCAGGAACTTGGTCCAGAACGGCTTCGACTCGCTGTCGCCGACCATCAGGCCGAGGATCTCGCGGTGCCCGGTGGCGGAGATCCCGGTCGCGATGACCACGGCCTGCGAAGCGATCCGGTGGTTCACCCTCGCCTTGCAGTAGGTGGCGTCCAGGAAGACGTAAGGGAAGACGGTGTGATCCAGCGGCCGTTCCTTGAACGCCGTCAGTTCCTCGTCCAGTTCGCCGCAGATGCGGGAGACCTCGGACTTGGATATGCCGCTGTCCGCACCGAGTGCTTTGACCAGGTCGTCGACCGAGCGGGTCGAGACCCCGTGCACGTATGCCTCCATCACCACGGCGAACAGCGCCCGGTCGATCCGTCGCCGGCGTTCCAGCAGCGACGGGAAGAACGACCCGCTGCGCACCTTCGGGATCTTCAGGTCCAGGTCGCCGGCCTGCGTGGTCAGCAAGCGTTCGCGGTGTCCGTTGCGCCAGGTCGTGCGGGTCTCGGCGTGTTCGTGCGGCGCGGCACCGATCACCTCGGTGGCCTCGGCCTCGATAAGCTCCTGCAGGATGCGCTCGCACACCACCCTGATTGCTTCAACTCCATCGGCCCGACGTAGTGACTCAAACAGCCGCATCAGCTCAGACTGGGACAAGGCCATCGCGTGCTCCTCCGGTCGAACTGCCCGTTCACCAAGGAGACTTGCGCGATGGCCTGCCCTTGCTCAGGGAGTACGCACGCCCAGCGGATGTACGCCCCGGGCAGACACCCGCGCGTTCCGCAACGCGGCCCAGCTACACCACTTCAAGGGACGCCATCTGAAGGTCGCCGCCGTCGGTCAGCAGTTTGAAGATAGAACGATGTGACGCACGACACCATTGACCCCACTCGTCACATGATCTTCACTGCTTCCTCTAAAGAAAATTTAAGGAACGGGTGGGGCGTGCTGAGGCAAAAACGGGGGCGTAGTTGGCGTCGGGCGATACCCGGCGGTGCAGTGGCAGGCATGCTCTTGGTGGGAGCGATTCCACTGGTGGGAGTCGGGGCGGCTCCGGCCCTCGCCGACGACGGCGCTGCCGCGGCGGTAACCGATCAGACTTCAGAGTCCGAGGCCAGTGCGCTGGCGGCGCAGAGTGGTGAGCGGGTCGTTGTGGATACGGCAACGACAGAGTCGTCGCAAGTTTTGGCCAACCCGGACGGCACGTTCACGCAGGAGATGAACGCGGCTCCGGTCCGTGCCCGCAAAGACGACGGCACGTGGGCTCTCATCGACACCACCCTGGTGCGTGAAGCAGACGGGTCTGTGCGGTCGAAGAACACGACGGCCGACGTTACTTTCTCGGGCGGCGGCAGCACGGATGGTCTGGTCACGTTGGCCGACGAGGGGCACAAGCTGCGCTTGGGCTGGCCCACTTCACTGCCCGAGCCCCGGATCGACGGTAGTACCGCCACCTACGCCGGCGTCTTCCCGGACGTCGATCTGAAGCTGACGGCGCTGAGTTCGGGTTACACCTCAGTGCTCGTGGTCAAGACGGCCGAGGCTGCGAAGAACCCGGCGCTCGCGACCATCAGCATGAGCGTCTCCGGCAGCGGCCTGGACATCGCTCCGACGGCAGACGGAGGCTTCGTGGCGCGCGACGGCGACGGCAGCCCCGTTTTCGGCAGTCCAGCGGGACGGATGTGGGACTCGGCTGGTGACACGCCAGCCGCCGCATCCGGCGTCTCGACGCAATTGGTCCGCGATGCCGCATCTGCGGGGACGGAAGCCGCAGGGGAGGCGGACACGGTTCCGCTGCCAGCAGCCGGGGGAGAGCCGGCCTCATCGGAGGGTCCGGGCAGTGGTGATGCTGCGGCCGAGGTGCCGCTCAAAATCACTGATAGCACTTTGGAGATGACGCCGGATCCGGCGCTGCTGCACGGTGAGGACACCGTCTTCCCCCTCTACATCGACCCGCCCACCAAGGGCATCGCGCTGGGCGACTGGACGGCCCTGGCCTCCAACGGCACCAAGTACTGGGAGTTCGACGGGGACAAGGGTGTGGGGCGCTGCTCCAACTACGCCGGCTACCTCTGCGCCAACACCCCATACACGCAGCGCATGTACTTCGAGTACCCGCTGTCCTCGATCCATGGCAAGAAGATTCTGGACGCCACGATGGAGGTGTACCAGCTGTGGACATTCACCTGTGATCCGCACACCTACGACCTGAGCCATGTGAATAAGGGCATCTCCTCCAGCACCACCTGGTCCACCCGGCCTACGGCGGATGACCTGATGGGGGACCAGAGCGTGGCCTACGGGCGGGGCGAATTGTGCAAACCGTCGCAACCGGCGAACTGGGTGCGGTTCAGTGACAACGTAAACGGAGAGCCGAACGAAAACCTGACGACGACCCTTGCCACGCACGCCGCGAACAAGGCTGCGCAGATTACGTTCTCGCTGACCGCGCACGACGAGTCCGACGCGGGCGCCTGGGCGCGGTTCCGCAATGACGCCAAGCTGTCGGTGACGTACGTGTCCTACCCGTCCACGCCGACCTCTTATGGCGTCCAGCAGGGCAACACTGGGCGGGCCTGCAACGCCTCCGGCCTGCCGTTCGCCACGAGTGATTCCTCGCCGAAGATGCTGGCCACCGTGCAGTCGGCGGACGGCAGCCAGGCCCAGTTGCGTGCATCGTTTGAGGTGTGGAAGGCGGATGGTTCCAGCCGTGTCTGGGCGGCGGCTTCGCCGGACGGGGCCTGGGTGGCTGACAACGCCGCCCGCAGTGCATCCACCAGTGTGCTGCCGGAACAGACGAACTACCGGATGCGGGTCAAGACGCAGGCTTACTACATGACGGACAGGGGTGTTACCGGCGTACTGGACTCGTCGTGGTCGTCCTGGTGTTACTTCCGGGTTGACACGAAGCAGCCGCCGTCTCCGGTGGTGACCAGCGCGGACTACGGGCCGGCCGAGACCGCCCCGGCTGCGGGCGGGGTGGGAACGCCGGGCAAGTTCACCTTCACTCCTGGGGACGACGACCTGGCCACGGCCGGTATTCAGTCGGACGTCACCAGCTACAAGTGGAAGCTGAACAGCGGCCCGGTCTCCTCTGCGATCCCTGTCGCCAAGGGCACCGCCACCACCCAGACCATCACACCAAATCAGGCCGGTGAGAACACCCTGCAGGTCTGGGGCTTTGACGCGGCCCAGAACAGTTCCCTGACCGGCTACTACAGCTTCCTGGTGAAGGGCGCCGAACAGCCCTCCGGGATCTGGCACCTGGACAACACGCTCACCGACTCCACCACTGCCACCCAGCACCCGCTGACCTCGTCAGGATCCACCTGGGACACGCTCGCCCGCAGCGGCATTGGTGCGGCGAAGCTCAATGGCACGAGCGCCTACCTGGCCACCTCCGGCCCGGTGCTGGACACCACCAAGTCCTTCACCGTCTCCGCCTGGGTACGGCTGACGAAAAAGGATGTCAACTACACCGCCCTGTCCCAGGCGGGCACTAACGCCGCCGGATTCCAGCTGTACTACTCCACCGCCTACAACGCCTGGATCTTCAACCGGCACCAGACGGATGTCGCCAGTCCCGCGATCACCCGCTCGATCAGCGCCAGGCCGCCGGTCCTGAACGCTTGGACTCACCTGACCGGCGTCTACGACGCGGCAGCCAACACCGTTCAGCTCTACGTCAACGGCGTGCCGCAGGGCACTCCGGTGCCGTTCCCGGTCGCTCCGTGGAAGGCATCGGGCGGCCTGCAGGTGGGGCGGCTCCTGGCCTCTGGGGCCAGCAAGGACAACTTCGCCGGAACCATCGACGAGGTGAAGGTCTGGTCCCGCACGCTCGCGGACAGCGAGGTGGCCCACGAGGCGTGGCTGGAGGACGAGGACCTCTCCGACGGCACCTCCGGCGACCCGGTCCCCGCGCTGGTGGCCAAGTGGGACGCCACAGACGTCGCGAACGCGACCGGCACCACGGTGAAGGACACCAGCGGCTTCGCCCGCAACCTCACCCTTAACGGCGCCGCACTCACCCAGATCAGTCACGGCGACCCGGACATCGGCGAAGAAGTCACCACTACCCAGACCATGACTCTCAACGGCACCACCGCTTACGCATCCGCCGCCGGCCCTGTCGTCGATGACACCGGTTCGTTCACCGCGACTGCCTGGGTGACGCTGAACCCCGCCCAGTTCGCCGACACCAGCAAGGCGTATGCGGTGCAGGTGTTCGGCCAGTCCGGGACGAGCCAGTCCGCCTGGGGCGTGTGGTACGAGCAGCCGGCCGGTAGCACTCAGGGGAGATGGACCTTCGGCCGCCCCGACAAGGACGGCACCGGGGCTGCCTGGACCACGAGCGCATCCAATGCCCTCACCACGGCCCAACTCGGCGTCCCGGTCATGCTGACGGTCGTCTACGACGCCCAGGCGACAGCCGTCGACGACGACACCTCCAAGCTCGGCGGCCTCAAGCTCTACGTAGACAGCGCCCAGATGGGCGACGAGAACGGCGTGCCCTACACCGCCCCCTGGCAGGGCAGCGGTGCGTTTGAGATCGGCCGGGCAAAAATCAACGGTGCTCCCGCGCGCTACTTCCCCGGAACGATCGACAGTGTCCGCCTCTGGGCCGGAGCCACCTCCACCGACATGATCGCCAACCGGTTCAACATCGAACAGCAGTAGCAGCAGGGCGGGACAGGACCAGCCTCACAATCTGCCCTGTCCCGCCCTGCCCGGATTTCCCGCGTGGTCCACAGCGCACCGCCGAGTCACAGCGCTCCTGGGCGCCGAGGCCGTCACCTGCATGCTTCCTGATCATCTCCGAGAACAGGGGACTTCATCGTGTCTTCACCGCCTTTCCGCAGACGGCTGCCAGGAGTGGCAGTACGCCGCTGGCTCGGCCGTGGCGTACTCGTTGCCTCGCTTTCTCTCCTGCCGCAAGTCGTGATCCCGTCGGGATACGACTTCGCCGCCCAGGCCCAATCCACGGCACGCAAGAAGCTGGAGGAGCGGCCCGACGCGAAGATCGACAAGGTCGGTGTACTCAAGCCCGGCACGTCCAAGGCGCCGAAGGACAAGGCGGCACCGGCGGCCCGCGAGACCCGCGAACGGCTGAAGAAGACCACCTGGCCGACGACCGGAACGGCAAGCGCCGACGTCCCGGCGAGCGGCGGCACTACGGTCACCGTCGGCGGGCTCGGCGTAAGGCTGGCCCAGCAGCCCACCACGTCGGCGGCGAAAGCACCGAAGAGCAAGACGGCGCCGAAGGGCACCGGCCCGGCCGAGAAAGTGGCACTGCGTCTGCACTCCCAGGCAGCCGCGAAGAAGGCGGGCGTCAACGGTGTCCTGCTCACCGTCGACCCGGCCGGCACAGCATCCGGGAAATCCACCGGTGACACAGACACACTCCGGGTCTCCCTCGACTACTCCTCCTTCTCCGATGTCTACGGCGGCAACTTCGGCCCCCGACTGCGCCTGGTGACACTGCCGGCGTGTGCGCTGACCACTCCCCAAAAGAAGTCCTGCCGCACCCAACGGCCCGTGACGGGCGCCGACAATGACGCGGGATCGCAGACCCTGACAGGCACCGTCTCCGCCCGCACCCTGGCCGCCGGCACCCCCATGGTGATGGCAGCGGCCGCCGACAGCTCAGGTGGCGGAAGCGACTACAGCGCCACCTCGCTGTCCCCGACCGCGACCTGGGAAGCCGGCGGCAGCACCGGGGACTTCACCTGGAACTACCCGCTCCGGGTTCCCCCGGCGACCGCAGGACCGGCCCCGAACCTGTCCATCTCCTACAACTCCGCCTCCGTGGACGGCCGCACAGCCGGCGAGAACAACCAGACCTCCGTCATCGGCGAAGGCTTCTCGCTCACCGAGTCCTACATCGAACGCAAGTACAGCTCCTGCAAGGACGACGGCCAGTCCGGCAAGGGCGACCAGTGCTGGAAGTACGCCAACGCCACCCTCGTCCTCAACGGCAAAGCCGTCGAACTCGTCAACGCCTGCACCGACAAGACGGCCTGCGACACCGCCGCCCTCTCGCAGGCTTCCGGCGGCACGTGGAAGCTGAAGAACGAGGACGGCACCCGTGTCGAGCACCTGACCGGCGCCACCGGCAACGGCGACGACAACACCGAGTACTGGAAGGTCACAGACGCCTCCGGCATCCAGTACTTCTTCGGCAAGCACCGCCTGCCCGGCTGGAGCGACAAGGGCACCACCGACACCACCGACGACGACCCGGTCACCAACTCCGTATGGACCGTCCCCGTCTTCGGCGACGACCCCGGCGAACCCTGCTACAAGTCCACCGGCTTCGCCGACTCCTCCTGCAACCAGGCCTGGCGCTGGAACCTCGACTACGCCGTAGACCCCCACGGCAACGCCTCCGCCTACTGGTACACCAAGGAGACCAACTACTACTCCAAGAACGCCGACACCACCGTCAACGGCACCGCATACACCCGCGGCGGCTACCTCAACCGCATCGACTACGGCCTGCGCAGCGACCTCATCTACGCCAAGCCCGCAGCCCAGCAGGTCCGCTTCACCTACGCCGAGCGCTGCGTCGTCTCCGGCGGCTGCTCCAGCCTGACGGCGGACACCAAGGCCAATTGGCCCGACGTGCCCTTCGACATGATTTGCGCGTCAGGCAGCAAGTGCACCACCCAGATCGGTCCGTCCTTCTTCACCCGCAAGCGCCTCACCGATATCACCACCTCGGTGTGGACCGGCAGCGGCACCACCCAGCGGGACGTGGACACCTGGCACCTGGACCAGAGCTTCCCCGACACCGGCGATGCGTCCTCGCCGAGCCTGTGGCTGAAGTCCATCCAGAACACCGGCAAGGCCAACACCACTGCGGCCGCCATGCCGCCGGTCGTCTTCGGCGGCATCCAGCTGTCCAACCACGTCGAGGGCAGCACCCCCGACACCTTGCGCTACATCAAGTGGCGGGTGCGCACCATCAAGTCCGAGACCGGCTCGACTATTACAGTCAACTACTCCGCCCCGGACTGCATCTGGGGCACCAGCATGCCGGCGAACATCGACAGCAACAAACGCCGCTGCTTCCCGGTCAAGTGGTCCCAGTCTGGGGCAACCCCGGTCACCGACTGGTTCCACAAGTACGTGGTCACCTCCGTCCTCCAGGACGACCCCTACGGCCACGGCGACACCAACGAGAAGTACTACGACTACCAGGACGGCGCCGGCTGGGCCTACGCCGACGACGAGGGCCTGACTAAGGCCTCCAACCGCACCTGGTCCCAGTGGCGCGGCTACAGCAAGGTCGTGGAAACCTCCGGCGACTCCGAAGGCCCGCGCTCCAAGAAGTCCACCCTCTTCATGCGCGGCCTGAACGGCGAAAAGGAACTCGACGGCACCGCCCGGGTCGAGAAGGTCACCGACTCCACCGGCACCGCCATCGACGACTCCCGCCAGTACGCCGGCTTCGTCCGCGAGACCATCGTCTACAACGGCACCGAAGAGCTCAGCGGCACCATCAACACCCCCTGGTCCCACAAGACCGGCAGCCACACCTACAACTGGGGCACCACCGACTCCTGGATCATCCAGGCAGGCGAAACAGCCACCCGCACCAAAACCTCCACCGGCACCCGCACGGTCACCCAGAAGACCACGTACGACCCGACGTACGGCATGCCGATGACCGTCGAGGACAGCGGCGATGCCGCCAAGACCGGCGACGAGTCGTGCGTGAAGACCAGTTACGCCCGCAACACCACGGCCTGGCTGGTGGATCTGGTCTCGCGTACCGAGACCTACTCGGTTCCCTGCGCTACCACGCCGGTACTGCCCGACGACGTCGTCTCCGACATCACCACGGCCTACGACAACCAGGCAGTTGGGGCGGCCCCCACCCTGGGCGAGATCACCGCCTCCTACCGGGTAGCGAGTTACGACGCCGACAAGAAGCCCGTCTACCAGCAGGTCTCCAGCTCCACCTACGACAAGCTGGGCCGCACGCTCACCGCGACCAACGCACTCAACCGCACGATCAAGACGACCTACGTCCCTGACGACACCGGCTACGGCCCGCTGACGTCCAAGACCACCACCGACCCCAAGCTCTACACCTCCACCACCGACGTGGACCCGGCCTGGGGCACCGCGACCAAGACCACCGACGCCAACGGCAACAGCACTGAGTGGTCCTTCGACGCGCTCGGCCGCCTGCGCCAGGTCTGGAAGCCGGACCGCTCCCGCGCACTCCAGGACGCCGCCAGCATCGTCTACACCTACAGCATCAATAACGACAAGGAGACCTGGGTCCGCACCGACGCCCTCAAGGCCGACGGCAACACCTACAACAGCTCCTACGAGATCTTCGACGGACTGCTGCGATCCCGGCAAAAGCAGGTCCCCGCCCCGGGCGGCGGCCGGGTGATCTCCGAAACCCTCTACGACGACCGCGGCCTGGCCTACATCACCAACGCCCAGGTCCACGACAACAACGCCCCCTCAGGCACCCTGGCCAACACCTTCCCCGGCTCCGTGCCCGCCTCCACCGAGACGGTCTACGACGCCGCCGGCCGCGCCACCGATTCAATCTTCCGGGTCTACAACCAGGAGAAGTGGCGCACCAAGACCGACGACCAGGGCGACCGCACCGCCGTCACTGCAGCCGAGGGCGGCACCGGCACCCTGACGATCAATGACGCACGCGGCCGGATCACCGAGCGCCGCGAGTACGGTGGCCCCGCCCCAACCGGCAGCGACTACACCCGCACCCTGTACGAGTACACCCCCGGCGGTCAGCTCAAGAGGATGACCGGACCGGACGGGGCGGTATGGACCTACGGCTACGACCTGCGCGGCCGCAAGACCACCTCCACAGACCCCGACAAGGGGAAGGTCGACACCACCTACAACGACGCCGACCAGCCACTCACAGTCACGTCCACTCTCAACAGTGCCTCACGCACACTCATCACTGACTACGACGAGCTCTCCCGCAAGATCGGCACCTGGGACGGGGTGAAGGACAACGCTCACCAGCTGACCAAGTTCACCTACGACTCGCTGGCCAAGGGGCAGCCGACCGCCGCCATCCGCTACGTCGGCGGCACTGCCGGCAAGATCTACTCCCAGGTCGTCACCGGCTACGACGCGCTCGGCCGCCCCAAGGGCACCAAGACCGTCATTGCCGCCGCCGACCCGCTGGCCCAGGCCCTCACCGCCGCTGGCGCCTCGACATCGTTCACGACGTCCACCGTCTACAACATCGACGGCACCGTGCAATCCACGTCTGTGCCCGCGGTGGCCGGCCTGCCTGCCGAGGCCGTCGAGAATCGGTACAACGACCTTGGCATGCTCATCAGCACTGACGGCATGACCGACTACGTGCAGAACATCGGTTACTCTCCGTACGGCGAGATCGAGGAGACCCGCCTGGGCACCTCCACCGCCGCCAAGCAACTCCAGATCTTCAACCGATACGAAGACGGCACCCGCCGCCTGACCAACACCCACACCCTCGACCAGACCAACGCCGGCTACACCAACGACGTCGACTACGTCTACGACGCCACCGGCAACGTCAAATCGGTCACCGACAAGGCCAACGGCACCGACACCCAGTGCTTCACCTACGACGGCTACCGTCGGCTGACCGAAGCCTGGACACCGTCCTCCAATGACTGCGCCACCGGCCGCTCGGCAACGGCGCTCGGCGGCCCGGCCCCGTACTGGACCAGCTGGACCTACAAGATCGGCGGTCTGCGCGACAGCCAGACCGAGCACAAGACCACCGACACCAAGACCATCTACGGCTACCCAACGGTCAACGCGAACGGCACCGGCCAGCCCCACACGCTGACCTCAGTCACGGTAGGCAGCGGCACCGCCAAGCCGTACATCTACGACGAGCAGGGCAACACCACCCAGCGCTACGGCGCCACCGGCACCGCGCAGAGCCTCGTCTGGGACATCGAAGGAGAACTGAGCAGCCTCACCGAAGGCACCAAGACCACCGACTACCTTTACGACGCGAACGGTGAACTCCTCATCCGTCGCGGCCCCATCAAAACGGTCCTCTACCTGGCTGGCCAGGAACTCCACTACGACACGGCCGCCAAGAAGTTCACCGCCCAGCGCTACTACCCCTCCGGCGACGCCACCGCGGTCCGCACCGAGACCAGCTTGTCCTGGATGGTCGACGACCACCACGGCACCGCCTCCATGACCGTGGACGCCGCCACCCAGGCCATCACCCGCCGCTACACCAAGCCCTTCGGCGAGGCACGCGGCACCACACCAGCAGCCTGGCCCGACGACAAGGGCTTCCTCGGTAAACCCGCAGACGCCGACACCGGACTCACTCATGTCGGCGCCCGCGAATATGACCCGGCCACCGGACGGTTTCTCTCCGTCGACCCCGTCCTCGCCCCTGAGGACCACGAGTCCCTCAATAGCTACGCCTACGCCAACAACACCCCGGTCACCAAGTCCGACCCCACCGGCTTGAAGCCGGTCACGGACTGCGAACGCGGGTGCAACGACGGCAATGGCGGCAGGTATCACGACTACATGACACCAGGACCCAACGGGACCTGGGTGTACCACTCCACACAGACCTACACTCAAACGTTCCAGTACCAGAAGACGGGCGGCGGTACCGGAAGCGGCACCATGACCGTCACCGTGCGTACGGACGGGGGCGTCAAGTCAGCTCAGGTCGTATTCAAGAAAGGGCCCGACCCAGCACCTGAAAAGAAGGAACAGCCTCGTTTCGGATTGCTCAATGGGAGCTATCCCATCCCGGAAAATCAGGCCGCGAAGGACCTCCTCGCTGACCGACCCAAACTCGAAACCTGGCAGAAGGTCCTAGTTGGTGGCATATCGGCCATTGCGCTGGCCGTGGTCGCCGCGCCAGTAGCCGTCGCCCTGGGCGAGGGATGTCTGGCCACGGCTCCGGTATGCGCGGCAGAGATTGCAGAGATGGTTACCGGCGGTGCGTCCGGTGGAAGTGCGGTCGTCGGAACTGGTGCAGCAGCCAGCGCGGTAACCGGACTAGCGCGTCGAACCTCGAATACCGGAGCCTTCGCTGAACTAGCAGTACCCATGCAGAAGCGCGTGGTTAACCAGATGGCAGCGAAAGCAGGAGTGGGACTTGACGGCGTTAAGGTAAAGATCAATCGCGACACCGACCTGCTCGGCCGCCAGTTGTACGGACACACCTCTCCTGATGGAACCATCACTCTGTATCCTGACGCGTTCCGTTCGGAGGAGGATCTCGTGCGGACGATCGGACACGAACGGATGCACGTAATGCAGGCCAAGATCTTCGGTTCGACACCGACTTTGGAAGAGGAACAGGCATGGGAGCGTGCTGCATACGCAGCGGAAGACCAGTTCTGGAACTACTACAACGGAAAGTTGAAGTGAATGACGGATCGGCACGCTTGGCTCAAAGCACTGGCTATGGTCACCGATGCTGGTGGAGATATGGCACGACTGGCGTGCCCTTCCTGTGGTCGACTGGAGCTAGAGCTTCGGTACATTGTTGACCCGGAAAGTCGAACCGGCTACGCGCTATTTTGGTGTCGGGCGTGTCTACATGGGATCAGTGTTTCTCGAGTGCGCGCTCCAGAAGGAATGCCGATACATGCAATCGGCGACCCGTCAGCGGTGCAAGGTGTCCCAGAGTTCTTCCGCTATGAGTGAAGAAATTCGACGGAAGTAACTAAACTCGCCCAGGTGTGCGCAATTGAGTTCACCGAGCTTCACTGGTAGTCGCGAGGATGGAAGTTACCGTGTGGTAGGGGGGTCTCGCTGTTCCCCTACCGCCAGTCCCCCTCGTCGCCCGCTCAGAGTTCCCCAACTGTCTACATGGGCACCGGTCAGCGCAACCGGACCACGGCGACGACCGCGTCGGGTCGTGCCGGCCACGACCTCCACCATCAGGTTGCCGACGGCGGGCGTTTAGGAGTCGCCGGCCTTCGTGCATGCCCGCCCGGCCTGGGGGACCGGGCGGGCATCACGAAGGACGGGAGTGCCGTGGTGAGCCGATGGCGCAGCGTCCCCCGTCCGTCGGGTAGCCGTACAGGGCCGGGCGCTGCCGGTGAAGCCGACCACGGTGGCGTCGACTGTATCCGCGTGCTGGACTTTCGCCCACACCTGGACCGCCTTGTAGGCCGACCGCAGCGGCTTGGCTACGATCCCCTCAACGTCGGTGCCTTCGAGTGTCTCGTACCAGAGCAGGGCCTCGTCCAGGTCCGTGGTTGACCACACCGGCACGATCGGCGGGTCGACGTCGGCGAGCACGTCCAGGAGGACCTAACGGCGCTTTCGCGTACGGGCGCGGCCGTAGTCTGGGAAGCCTGCCGCAGGGTGGGCCAGGATGTCGAATGCCACGTACGTCGCCGGGTGCTGGTCGGCGAGTTCCCTCGCGCGGCGGAGGGACAGCGCGCGGGGGAGCAGACGTTGTTGCCGGTGCCCAGCCACAGCTTGTCGGGACCATTCCCGCATGTGCGGGGAGCAGCGGGGGAGCACGGGCGGCTGCTCATCCCTCCCGGGGCATCCCCGCGCATGCGGGGAGCAGTTGGTGACGGCGTTGACGGGAGTCTTCGCGAAGGGACCATCCCCGCGCGTGCGGGGAGCAGCCGCGTACTCCCATCTGCCGCCTCTGCGGCAGGGGACCATCTCCGCGCATGCGGGGAGCAGATGACCAGCCACATTCTGCCGTAGCAGAAGGCGGGACCATCCCCGCGAGTTGAAGGAGCACGAAGCCTCCGCGGTGACAGCTGGCGAGGCATGGGCACCATCCTCGCGTGTGTGGGGAGCAGTTGTTCCGCGAAGGTGCGGGCCTGGTCCCGGTGGGGCCATCCACGCAGGTGCGTGGAGCAGCAACGCTGTCATCACGGCACAGGCCATCAACACGGGACCATCCCCGCGCGCGGGGAGCAGACGCACTCTTCCGCGAACAGCACGGTGTAGTCGGGACCATCCCCGCGCGTGCGGGGGCAGATGCCGCCGGAGCCGACGCTGTCTAGCTGCGCGGGACCATCCCTGTGCGTGCGGGAGCAGGCGCTGATGGAACCACTCGGGATCCACGCGCAGGGATCATCCCCGCCTGTGCGGGGAGCAGTTCTTCTCGGTCTGCTCGGTCTCGTCGTGGGCGGGACCATCCCCGGGTGTGCGGGGAGCAAGGGGACCACACCCTCACCCCGTACCGGGCGCAGGGATCATCCCCGCGCGTGCGGGGAGCAGTCGTTTTGCTCAGGGATCCAGGCTTCCATGGTTGGATCATCTCCGCGCGTGCGGGGAGCAGAGATGGACCTCGCTCCGCACGGGAGCGTCGGGGGGATCGTTCCCGCGGGTGCGGGGAGCACAGCCCGGCCTTACGCCACTGCGTCGAGTACTCGGGGCCATCCCCGCGGGTGCGGGGAGCACGCGTACGACGCCGGCGCGGTCAGCCCGCGTGGGGGACCATCCCCGCGGGTGCGAGGAGCACACCGACATGTTCGGCGGTGAGCACCACCCCCAGGGACCATCCCCGCGGGTGCAGGGAGCACACGGTCATCACCTGTGGGTTGATGACGTCGAAGGGACCATCCCCGCGGATGCGGGGAGCACACCCGCTCCGGCGGCACCGAACGACAGCCCTGGGGACCATCCCCGCGGGTGCGGGAAGCACAACTCCAGGTATTCGGCGTGGTCCATGGCCTCGGGACCATCCCCGCAGGTGCGGGGAACACGGACAGCCGTAGACGCCGTGGATCGGAGCGACGGGACCATCCCCGCGGGTGCGGGGAGCACTTGGCGCCACCGGCGCCGCCATTGTTCGCGGTGGGACCATCCCCGCGGGTGCGGGGAGCACAACATCCCGCCGGCCGCGAACGAGGTGTCGAAGGGATCATCCCCGCGGGTGCGGGTAGCAGGTCATGCACGGCACCGGCGAGAACCGCGAGACGAGACCATCCCCGCGCGTGCAGGGAGCAGAGGTCCATCATGTGGGCCCACCGCTTGGTCTGGGGGCCATCCCCGCGCGTGCGGGGAGCAGGCGACGATCTCCCCGACAGAGGACGGCGTCCTGGGACCATCCGCGCGCATCGGGGAGCAGACCGACTACACCGAACTTACCGGCGTGCCGCGGGGACCATCCCTGCGCATGCGGGAGCAGGCCTCCGTGGACGCGCACCTTGTACTCGTTGTGAGGGCCATCCCTGCGCGTGCCGGGAGCAACGACGTGCCCGGGCACGTCTTCCCCAAGAACGGGAACCATCCCCGCGCGGTGCGGGGAGCAGCTGCGCCACCGCTCGGTGTCCGCCACGGACTCGGGATCATCCCCGCGCGTGCGGGGAGCACAGCCTCCTGGAACTGCCTGGCAGGATCGCCGAGGGACCATCCCCGCGGGTGCGGGGAGCACCGAGGGTCGTGCGCGATGAGCCCGGAGGGCCCGGGACCATCCCCGCGGGTGCGGGGAGCACGTGCGCCTCGACAACGGCGCGGGTCCACGCGAGGGACCATCCTCGCGGCTGCGGGGAGCACATGGGCACCGGCACCTCCGCCCGGGCAGGCAGGGGACCATCCCCGCGGGTGCGGGGAGCACTTCTCCAGCGCGGCCACACGGCGGGCCAGGCTGGGGAACATCCCCCGGGGGTGCGGGGAGAATGGATGACCGGCACAGGGTCCCCCGGGACCATCCTCGCGGGTGCGGGGAGCACCGCGTGCAGGATCAGGTGCAGTGCCGTACGGGTGGGACCATCCCCGCGGGTTCGGGGAGCACATGGTCAGGGAGTCCGTCAGGTGGGGCAGCCGGGGACCATCCCCGCAGGCGCGGGGAGCACCGCTGGCCAGCGCCTTCGGAGTTGAGGCCGCTGGGACCATCCCCGCGGGTACGGGGAGCACGGCGGTGTGTAATCCGGATCGTGCCACTTCTCGGGACCATCCCTCGCGTGTGCGGGGAGCAGCCACCCCAAGGGTGGCAGCGGGGGCTTCCGACGCAAGTATCCCCGCGCGTGCGGGGAGCAGACGCATTCTTCCGCGAACAGCGCCGTGTAGTCGGGACCATCCCCGTGCGTACGGGGAGCAGCGTGCGGCAAGCGCGGTGAAGGTGAGCCCGTAGGGACCATCCTCACGGGTGCGGGGCGCAGGTGAAGGTCTTCCGACCCACGGTGGTCTGCTCGGGACCATCCCCGCGCGTGCGAGGAGCAGATGAACCCTGAGCAGTCCCACGAGGGCTTGCCGGGACCATCCCTGCGCGTGCGGGGAGCAGATCCACGAACTGATGCAGGAACAGACCGGCTGGGGACCCTCCCCGCGGGTGCGGGGAGCAGGGCACCTTCCTGGCGCCGACGAAGTTCATCGAGGGGCTATCCCCGCGCGTGCGGGGAGCAGAACCGCATCACCTTCGCGAGGCGTACGCCGCCGGGGCTATCCCCGCGGGTGCGGGGAGCAGGTCGTGAACTCGGCGCGCGCCATGTACATGTTGGGACTATCCCCGCGTGTGTGGGGAGCAGGGCGCTGATGGAGTCGCTCGGAATCCACGCGCAGGGATCATCCCCGCGCGTGCGGGGAGCAGCCTCCAGTCGTGCATGGCCTTTATGACGTGCGGGGACCATCCCCGCGCGTGCGGGGAGCAGCCGGAACGGACGCCGAGGAGGAGGAGGAGCTCCGGGGGACCATCCCCGCGCGTGCGGGGTGCAGGGCTGGGTGTTGTGTCTGGATCGGCCTGTGAGAGACGTGTTCGTTTGTTTGGCCTGTTAGGGGGCTCGTTTCCCGGTAGGCATTGTGCATGACGAGTGGGGAAGCCGGTTGCGGTCTGTTGTCGTTGTTGGGGGTGCCGGCGCGGTCGGTGTGGGCGAAGCATGATCGTGATGGCGATGGGTGGATGCCGTTGTGGCGGCATATGGAGGACAGTGCGGCTGTTGCCGGGTTCCTGTGGGATGAGTGGCTGCCCGCTGGTGTGCGGGCGCTGATTGCCGGGGTGTTGCCCGGTGGTGAGGCGGATGGGCGCAGGCTTGCGTTGTGGCTTGCGGGGGTGCACGACGTCGGCAAGGCCACTCCTGCTTTTGCCTGTCAGGTGGAGCAGCTTGCCGATGGGATGCGTGAGCAGGGCCTGGAGATGCGTTCTCGGCAGGCGATGGGGCCGGATCGGCGGCTGGCGCCGCATGGGCTGGCTGGCCAGGTGCTGCTGGGGGAGTGGCTGCAGGAACGACACGGTTGGCCGGCCCGGCAGGTGGGCCAGTTCGTGGTGGTGGTGGGTGGGCATCATGGTGTGCCGCCGGACAGTGGGCAGATCAAGGCCTTGTACGAGCATGAGGAGTTGCTGCGTACGCCTGGCCGCAGTACCGGGGTGTGGCGGCAGGTGCAGACGGAGTTCCTGGACGCCTGCGCGAAGCGCTTTGGCGTGTGGGAGCGGTTGGAGGCGTGGCGGGCGGTGAAGCTGCCGCAGCCGGCGCAGGTGTTGCTGACGGCGGTGGTGATTGTGGCCGACTGGATTGCCAGCAACCCGGATCTTTTCCCGTACGTCCCGGATACGGGCTCTGCCGGGGGTGAGGAGCGTCTGGCGGCGGCGTGGCGTGGACTGGACCTTCCCGCGCCGTGGCGGGCAAAGGAGCCGGTCGGTTCGGTGCAGGAGTTGTTCGCCTCGCGGTTCGGTCTGCCGGCCGGGGCGACGGTGCGTCCGGTGCAGGAAGCCGCGGTTCAGCTGGCCCGGGATATGGACGTACCGGGGTTGATGGTCATCGAAGCCCCGATGGGAGAGGGCAAGACCGAGGCCGCGCTCGCCGTGGCTGAGGTGTTCGCGGCGCGCTCGGGCGCGGGTGGTGTGTTCTTCGCGCTGCCGACGATGGCGACGGGCAATGCGATGTTCCCGCGGCTTTTGGAGTGGCTGAAGAGGCTGCCCGCCGACGGAGGTCCTCGTCACTCCGTGCACCTCGCCCATTCCAAGGCGGCTCTCAACGAGGACTTCGCCCCCCTGCTCGCCCGCGGCGGGCACGTTAGGGCAGTCGAGGTGGACGCCGAGATCCCGGCAACCCGGCCCGGGGGGCAGGAGTCGCAGCGGGCGGGGGCCGAGCTGGTGGCTCACGCCTGGCTGCGGGGCCGTAAGCGGGCGATGCTGGCGTCATTCGTGGCCGGCACGGTCGATCAGCTGCTGTTTGCGGGGCTGAAGAGCCGGCACCTGGCTCTGCGTCACCTGGCGGTGGCGGGCAAGGTCGTGGTGATCGACGAGGCGCACGCCTACGACACGTACATGAATGTCTACCTGGACCGGGTCCTGGCCTGGCTGGGCGCCTACGGGGTGCCGGTCGTCGTGCTGTCCGCGACGCTGCCCGCCGGGCGCCGCCGCGAACTCGTGAACGCCTATGCGGGTGCCTCCGGTGCGGGCGTGGAAGCTGGGGTGCCGGAAGGCGAAGGCGCCTATCCGCTGCTGACGGCGGTGGCACCGGGCGGCGTGCCGGTGGTGCGGTGCCCGCAGGCCTCGGCCCGCAGCACGGACGTGCAGGTCGAGCAGCTGGCCGACGGCACGCAGGTGCTGGCCGAGCGGCTTGAGCGGGAACTGGTGGACGGGGGCTGTGTCCTCGTGGTCCGCAATACGGTCAAGCGGGTACTGGAGACCGTCCGCGTGCTGCGCAGCAGATTCGACGACGACGAGGTCACGGTGGCCCACTCGTGCTTCGTTGACCTGGACCGGGCGGCAAAGGACCGCGACCTGCTGCAACGCTTCGGCCCCCCGGACAAGGCGGAGGGCCGGCCCACAGGCCGGCACATCGTGGTGGCCAGCCAGGTGGCCGAGCAGTCCCTGGACGTGGACTTCGACCTGCTGGTCAGCGATGTGTGCCCGGTCGACCTGCTGCTGCAGCGCATGGGCCGGCTACACCGGCACCAGCGCGGCAAGCGACAGGAACAGCGGCCCGAACGGCTGCGCCAGGCCCGGTGTCTGCTGACCGGAATGGACTGGCAGGCGCAGGTTCCGGTCCCGGTGCGGGGATCCGTCGCGGTGTACGGGGCGTATGCACTGCTGCGGTCAGCCGCGGTGCTGCTGCCCCCCCTTGACGGACCACGTCGCCCGGTGCGGCTGCCGGCGGACATCAGCCCACTCGTACAGGGCGCCTACAGCCAGACACCGGCAGTGCCCAAGGAGTGGGAGACGGCGCTGGAGGAGGCGAGAGGACGGTTCGAGCGGCACAGGGCCGACCAGTCGGAGCGGGCGGCCGTGTTCCGTCTCGGGGAAGTGGGCCGGCCCGGACGGCCGTTGTTCGGATGGGTGGCTGCCGGAGTGGGCGACGCCGACGACACCCGAGCCGGCCGCGCCCAGGTCCGTGACAGCCGGGAAACCCTGGAGGTGGTGGTCGTACAGCGGCGCGCGGACGGCGCTCTGGTGACCCTGCCGTGGCTGGGCACGGATGAGAAGGGGCGGCAACGCGGGGGACTTGAGCTGCCACAGGATCAGGTGCCCGCCCCGTTCGCGGGCCGCGCGGCGGCGAGCTGCGGGCTGCGCTTGCCGCTGCAGTTCTCCTACGCACAGACCCTGGATGCCGCGATAGCGGAGCTGAAGCAGCTGCATGTGTCTGCCTGGCAGCGCAAGGACAGCACGTGGCTTGCCGGCCAGCTGATTCTGGCGCTCGATGAGGATTGTCAGACCTCTCTGGCAGGCTTCCACCTCCGATACAGTCCTGCTGATGGCTTGGAGGTGACCCGTGCAGAGCAGCGGAAGTGACAACGCGGGCCCTGGTGATGTGGGTATCCCCGCTGGCGCGGGGAGCAGTGGAACGTCTCGCCCAGCACGTCCTTCAGACTGGGACCATCCCCGCATTCGGGGAGCAGCGATCGCATGGTACGTGAAGCGCATCTGAGCGTTTCGGCTCGGCCTTGGCGTACGCATGCACGGTGCACAGACTGGTTCAGGCGTCTTTCGACGGCCAACGGCTTCCCTCAGCCCACCGGGCCAGAGGCAGACCCGCTACAGCCGAGATCGAGCCCGCTAGAGCTGTGGCCACGCTCCATCTGGCGGTTTCGTCTTCGGCACCTCCCAACGGGAGGCAGCGGCCCAGCATGAGGCCTAACCAGAAGATCACGACAACAGCGGTTGTCACCAGGATCCACCGAATCCAACCATTCAACCTTCTCCAACTCCCTACTTCCTTCAGACTGTTGCTGAATGAGTGAGCGCACTCTAGAGGATTGGAGACTCCATGCGGTACTCCAAAGCCCGCGTTGGAACAACCTGCCTGGTCATGGACCCGTGCGTGAGGGGCGGTCAGAGTCCATCGAGGACATTTGATGACACGGCTGATGTAGCCGATTCGTCTGCTCGGCACGGATGTCAGACCCCTCTGGCAGGCTTCCACCTCCGTTACAGCCCAACTGATGGCTTGGAGGTGGCCCGTGGCTGAACCGCCGGGGGAGGGCACGGCCGGTGTTCCGTTATTCGATCTGACGAGCCGGCCGTGGATCGACGTCCTCACCGATGACGGCCGGCAGGTGCAGTTGTCGCTGCGGCAGGTGTTCGCTCAGGCCGGCGCGGTGCGCCGCATCGTCGGGGATCTGCCGACGCAGGAGTTCGCGCTGATACGCCTGCTGCTGGCCATCGCCCATGACGCCCTCGATGGCCCGGACGATCTGGAGGACTGGGCCGACTTGTGGGCCGACCCGCAGTGTTTCACCGCGGTGGACGCGTATCTGGATGCGCACCGTGAGCGTTTCAACCTCCTGGACCCACTCGCCCCGTTCTTGCAGACGGCCGGGCTGCGGACGGCGAAGGACGAGGTGTTCTCCCTCAACCGGATCGTGGCCGATGTGCCCAACGGGGAGCCGTTCTTCACCGCGCGGATGCCGACGGTGGAGCGTCTGACCTTTGCCGAGGCGGCCCGCTGGGTGGTACACGCGCACGCCTACGACACCTCGGGCATCAAGTCCGGTGCGGTCGGGGACGACCGGGTCAAGGGCGGCAAGGTGTATCCGCTGGGCACCGGCTGGGCGGGCGGTCTCGGCGCCGTCTTCGCGGAAGGCGACAGCCTGCGCGAGACGCTGCTGCTGAATCTGATCGCGGCCGACACCGACACCCTGGAGTTCCCGGCAGGTGACCGGCCGGCCTGGCGGCGCGAGCCGTGCGGGCCGTCAGGCGGCGAGCGCACGCCCACCGGGCTGCGCGACCTGTACACGTGGCAGTCGCGCCGGCTGCGCCTGCACTACGACCCCGACGGCGTCACCGGGGTCGTGCTCGGCTACGGGGATCCGCTCGCCTCGCGCAACATGCACCGGCGGGAGCCGATGACCGCCTGGCGGCGCAGTCAGGCGCAGGAGAAGAAGCTGCGCCAGTCGCCCGTCTATCTGCCCCGCGAGCATGATCCGGCCCGCTCGGCCTGGCGGGGGGTGGCCTCGCTGGTCGCCGACCGCGCGGAAGCGGGCCAGGGCGCAGAGGCGGCTGCGTATCTGCGGCCCGGGGTGCTGGAGTGGATCGCCCGGCTGGTCACCGAGGGGGAGTTGCCGCGTGACTTCCTCATCAGGGCCCGCGTGATCGGCGCCTCGTACGGGACCCAGCAGTCCGTGATCGACGAGTTGGTGGATGACCATCTGGCGATGCCGGTGCTGCTGCTGCACCGCCAGGAGCGCACCTATGCCCGCCAGGCGATCGGCGCCGCCGAGGACGCCGACCAGGCGGTGCGCGTTATGGGGGACCTGGCCACCGACCTGTCCCGCGCGGCCGGATCCGAGGGAGAGGGGGCCCGGGCGGCGGCCCGGGACCTGGGCTTCGCCGCCCTGGAGAACCCCTACCGTGCCTGGCTTGCCGGCCTGGCGGACGCCGGTGACCCGTTCGAGCAGCGCACTGTCTGGCAGCAGAGCGTGCACGAACTGGTCGGCCGGCTCGGGGACCGCCTCATCGCCCAGGCCGGGCAGGCCGCCTGGCAGGGCAGGACCATCCCCGCCAAGAGCGGCGCGCTGTGGCTGAACGCCGGTCTGGCCGACCGGTGGTTCCGCGGCCGCCTGGCCACGGCGCTGGGCCGGCCGAACGGCTCGGAGCGGCCCCCTGCCGACGGCTCGCCGCCTCCACCCGACCCGGCCATGACCGACCCGAAGGTGCCCGCATGACGACCGCCACCGACCCACCCACCGTCCGTGCGCGGGTAGCCGAACTGGCTGCTGCCCGCATCACCATCTGGCAGGAGGGCTATCTGCGCGACCGTCCCAAGGACGTGGCCGCACTGGCCCGTCTGCGGCGCGGCGCGGGCCGGGACGCCGGACAGCTCCCCGATTTGTGGACGCTGGTCGACACCACCGCGCTGCACGCCCGCCTGGACGGCGTCCGGCCGCTGCGCGAGGAGGAGCTGGTCCGCGCCGAAGACGCCCTGCACGTAGCCCTGACCCTGTGGGCGCTGCACCAGCAATCCCGCCCCGCTGGCATGCACCGCCCCCACACCGCCCGGCGGCCGGCCGGCCTGGGCGCGGCCGTGCGGCGTCTGATGCCGCCGGACGGTATCGACGAGCCCGTCCGTAAACGCCTGGTGCGCGCCGGCCTGGCAGCCGACCTCACCTCGCTGTCCCAGCGGCTGCGGGACCTGGTCGTTCTGCTGCGCCGTGCGGACATCCCCCTCGACTACGGCCTGCTCGCCGGGCAGCTGTACGCCTGGCAGTGGCCCGCAGGCGCCGACCAGGTCCGCCGTGAGTGGGGCCGCTCCTTCCACGCACGCCAGGAACACGAACCCCCCGCCCCCGGCGACAACGCCACCACCGCCAACAACACCGTCAGCAGCCCGGACCGTGACAAGGACGCCTCGTGACCCGCATCTTCCTGGACATACACGCCCTGCAGACCGTCCCGCCCAGCAACCTCAACCGCGACGACACCGGCGCCCCGAAAACAGCCATCTACGGCGGCGTACCGCGTGCCCGCGTGTCCAGCCAGGCCTGGAAGCGGGCCACCCGCACCCATTTCTCCGGCGAGCAGCTGCTGCAGCCCGAGGAGCTCGGCGTGCGGACCAAGAAGATCGTGGAGGTCCTTGCCCGGCGTATCACCGTACTCGATGCCGCCCTCGACGATGAGCAGGCGCTCACGATCGCGGACGAGACGGTGAAAGCGGCCGGCCTGAAGACCGAAGTGCCCAAGCGGAAAGCCGATGCGGCCAAGGAATCCGGGACTGCTCCGGCGCCGGAGGCGAAGTATCTCGTCTTCTTGAGTGCCCGGCAGCTCGACGGTCTGGCCCGCCTCGCCATCGAGGGAGCTGGCGACATCACGGCGTTCTTCAAGGAGAAGAAGAACAAGGACCGGGCCAAGGACCTCGCCGACAGCCGCCACTCCGTGGACATCGCCCTGTTCGGCCGGATGGTCGCCGACGCCGCCGACTTCAACGTCGACGCTGCCGTCCAGGTCGCCCACGCCATCAGCGTCCACCGGGTGGAGACCGAGTCCGACTACTACACCGCCGTCGACGACGAGAACACCGAGGAGGAGACCGGCGCCGGGATGATCGGCACCATCGACTTCAACTCCGCCACCCTCTACCGGTATGCGGCCCTGGGCGTGCATCAGCTCGCCGCCAACCTCGGCCACGGCCTGCGCGAGGACGAACCCCGCACCGAGCCGGTACGGCGCGCGCTGGAGGCGTTCATCCACGGCTTCATCGCCTCCCTGCCCACCGGGAAGATCAACACATTCGGGCATCACACCCTGCCCGACGCCGTCATCGTCAAGCTCCGCACCACCCGCCCCATCAGCTTCGTCGCCGCCTTCGAGGATCCGATCCGCGGTGACCAAGGCGGCCACGTACGGGAAGCCGCCGACCGGCTCGCCGCCTACATCCCCGACATCGAACGCGCCTACGGCCAACACGACACGACCCTCACCTGGATCCTGCGGGTGGGCCCCAACACCCTCAAACTCGCCGACCTCGGCACCGAGTCCGACACCCTCACCGAACTGATCACCGCCGTCGGCCAGGCCGTTGTCGAGCGGCTGGAGCAGCCCGCATGAGCGTGCTCGCCCTGCGGCTGGCCGGCCCCCTGCAATCCTGGGGGGCCTCCTCCCGCTTCACCCGCCGCACCACCGAGTCCGCCCCCACCAAAAGCGCCGTCATCGGCCTGCTCGCCGCCGCCCAGGGAATCGACCGCGACGACCAGGCGCGGCTGGCCCCGCTGGCCGCCCTGCGCTTCGGCGTGCGCATCGACCAGCCCGGCACCCGCATCCGCGACTTCCACACCGCACACCACGGCGCCACCGGCAAATCCATGCCGCTGTCGGAACGCTTCTACCTCGCCGACGCCGTCTTCGTCGCCGCCCTGGAAGGCGACCACACCCTGCTCACCGCACTCGACGCCGCGCTCCGTGCCCCGGTGTACCCGCCCTTCCTCGGCCGCCGCTCCTGCCCACCCGCCCAACCCCTCGAACTCGGCCTGCACGAAGGCACCCTGGAGGATGCCCTTCAGCACGTGCCCTGGCAGGCCTCCGCCTGGTACCGCAGACAGCACCGCTCCAGCCCGCCCCAGACACTGACCGTCCTGCGGGAAGCAGCCGCCTACGAACACGGTGCCGCCAATACCCTGCGCGACCAGCCCCTCAGCTTCGCCGCCGCCCACCGACGCCACACCCTGCGCACCGTCGTCACCACCACCGTGCCGCTGCCAGGAACCACCCCAGCTCGACTGCAGCACGACCCCTTCGATGCACTAGAGGACGAGAACAGCTGATGTACCTCACCCGCTTCCGCCTGAACACCGCCCGACCCGGCGCCAGGCGCCTGCTGTCCTCGCCACAGAGCATGCACGCCGCGGTCATGTCCTCATTCCCCGCCCTGCTGCCCACCGACACACCACCACCAGACGGGCCCCGGGTCCTGTGGCGCCTGGACCACCAGGCCCGCGCCGAAGTCCTCCTCTACATCGTCAGCCCCCACCGCCCAGACCTGACCCACCTCGTAGAACAGGCCGGCTGGCCCGCGGCGGCCACAGCCGACCCCCCAGTACCCGGATGGCTGACCAAGGCGTACGCGCCCTTCCTCGACCGCCTGACCGCCGGCGGCCAGTGGGCCTTCCAGCTGACGGCAAACCCGGTCCACACCATCCGCCGCCACGACAACGAGCCACGCAAAATCACCGCCCATCTCACCCCCATCCACCAAATGAGGTGGCTCCTCGAGCGCCAGGACCGCTGCGGATTCCGCATCCTCGAGAAGGCCGACAACCAGCGGCTGCTACCAAGCGGCACCACCCACCACGGCAAACAAGAGCACTACGGCGACCGTTACGAACTAACCGTCCACGACCACAAAGCCCTCTCCTTCGACAAAACGCGAAACCCCAACGGGGTCAAAAAAGGCAAGCCGGTCAACCTCGTTACCGTCACCTTCGACGGCCGACTCGAAGTAACCGACCCCCAAGCCCTGCGCCGCACCCTCGCCCAGGGCATTGGCCGGGCCAAGGCCTACGGCTGCGGCCTCATCACCCTCGCACCCCTCGCCCGGCAGACACCATGACCGCGGTCTCCCAACACTCCGGCGCGCCCGCAGGTATGGCCCCAGCTCTCATCTGGGTCAGCAGGCGGCACAACCTGCTCCCCGCGTCCGCGGGGATGGTCCCAACGACGGCCGGAGCTACCGGAACTACGAGTACTGCTCCCCGTGCCCGCGGGGGATGGTTCCGACTGGTACTCCGCGCTGGTCATGCCGGGCCCCGCTCCTCGCGCCCTCGGGGATGGTCCCGCCGGGTCGTCGGTGAGGACGTACCAGGCATCCTGCTCCCCGCGCCCTCGGGGATGGCCCCATCCACGACACCAAGCACAACCCCTACGAGGACTGCTCCCTGGGCCCGCCGGGATGGTCCCGAGGTGTCGCCTGGGTCGGCGAGAGAGGTGTCCTGTTCCCCACGCTGGCGGGGATAGTCCTGCGGATGTCGTCCCCGGTGGCCATACGGGCGACCTGCTCCCCACGTCTGCGGGGCCTACAGGTCCGACCGGCGCGCACCGTCGAGAGACTGCTCCCCGCGTCCGGGGGAGGGTCCCGGCTTTGTCGGCACCGAGGCGGAGTGGCTCGCGTGCTCGCCGCGGCCGCCCGGGGAGGGCCCTATGGTGTGGTTCGGTTGGAACGAGCAGCAGGTCTGCTCCCCGCGCCCGCGAGGATGGTCCCCCGGACCGGTTTCACCTCATCCTGACCTCGTCCCTGCTCCCCGCACCCGCCGGAATGGTCCCCCCATGGGTAACCCCCTGGGGTGTACGGAGGTCTGCTCCCCGCACCCGCAGGGATGGTCCCTGGAACACGCCGCGCGGGTTGTTCTTGATGTCCTGCTCCCCGCGCCCGCGGGGATGGTCCCGCTACGTGCAGGGCCTCGGTGTCTACGGCGCCTGCTCCCCGCGCACGCGGGGATGGTCCCGCGGTCATCGTGCCCGTGAAGCCGGACTCGAATTGCTCCCCGCCCCGCGGGGATGGTCCCCACGTCATGCGGGCCGGGTCGATGCCCATGCTCTGCTCCCCGCGCCCCGCGGGGATGGTCCCGACTCCGAGCTGGAGGAGATGTTCCACGACAACTGCTCCCCGCACCCGCGGGGATGATCCCACGGGCCAGGACTTGGCGTGGCTGGCGAAGAACTGCTCCCCGCGCACGCGGGGATGGTCCCGCGTCCACGATCAGGTGCGTACTTTGAGGCGTAGGGCCTCCCGAGCACCCCGCACGACGCCGGCAAACTGGCGGACCTGGTGGCAGCCCGGGCCGACCGCGGCCGGCTGCTGGGGCAGCTTCACCTCTCCTGACACAGGGGGTCGCCAAGGTTGGCCGCCTCGTACGGTCTGTGGTGCGCATCCAGCCGATCCGTAGGCGACTTCCCCGACAAAGGCGTTCGCGGCGGGTCGGCTGTGGCACCGTGGAGCACGTTCTGGCCCGCCGCTTTCCCCCGAGCGGCGGGCCAGATCCTGTCCTGGAGGCGAATCCGGCCCAGTCAGCATGGAAGGTGGTCGACTCGTGGAAGCCGTCTTGGCCAGCATGGTTGCCGTGGCTGGCACCCTGATCGGCTCACTGAGCACCTACCTGTTCCAGCGGCGCATCGCGGAACGCGCGGACGCCGCGTCTCGGCAGGAGCGCCTGCGCCAGGAGCGTCTGGCCGCCTACAGCGGGTATGCCAGCGCCGTGTCGGAACTCAAGCGTGGCCTGATCACCGTGTGGTTCCACCGTCGGACCTCCCCGCGCGACGAAGACGCCTACAGGGCAGCGCGGGTGGAGAGCGACAGACTGGGAGCCGCAGCCGATACCGCCGACTTCCGTCTCCAACTGGTGGCAGACGATCCGGTGCTCCGTCCCTTGATGGACGCGGTACGTGCCAAGGTCGACGCGATCGACGCAGCCGAAGACCGGCAGCAGCTCATCGTGATCGAGTCCGAGTTCGAGCAGGCGGTACGAGCATTCCTCGACGCGGCTGCCCGAACGATCGACTGATGCTGCGCCAGCGAGGTGCGCGTCGTCGGCGAGGCCGCCAACACGTGTACCCCTTGCAGGCGGGTGGCCTCCAGCCCGCCATGCAGTGAGCGCGCTGTGCGGACGCGGTGCTGCCGGGGACCGGACCGGCATTGACTCTCTCGTGATCGGGAAACGACATGGCAGGAGCTGACTACCTCGGGGGGCGAAGTGGAGATTGCAGCGATCGTGGTCTCAGTCATGGCACTGGGTGTGTCCGGTCTCGTCCCGTTCGACAGCTGCGCTTGACCGAGCACGCAAACACGCTGCCTGTCTTGGTGGATCTGTTCCGTGAGCATCGAAGTGCCTATCTTGCTCAGGCTCGGCAGGTCGTCTACGAGCAGTCGCCAGACTGGGATTTGTCCGCAGGATTAGAGGCGCTCCCCGAGTCTCAGCGGGATCTGGTGCGTGAACTGGCCTGGTTCTACGACAACCTCGGGGCGCTAGTCACCCACGGCGTAGTAGATATTGACCCCGTCTCCGGTTACCTCGGTGGGTCCGTGATCTCGGTGTGGGAACGCCTGGAGCCGCTAGTGCAGGCAGAGCGCGCTAAGCGAGCACGGAACGATCTGCCGGATCCCAACCGATGGCAGGAGTACTTCGAGAATCTGTACCACCTGGTGCGCGAGATGCCTGCAGAGAAGGCGCGAGCCGGAACCCATCTGTGGCGACTTGCGCGCTTGTGACTGATCGCCCTGCACCAGTGCTGCCACGTCCGGCATGGCCGCAGCCGTCACCCTCGACATGACCGACATCAGCACCTGGGCCGTGACCGGGACGTCCTCATGCCCACCGGTGTCGGCGTACACGTTCACGCCGACGGCGCGACGGCCGTCGCCACGGGCGCGGCCCGTGTGACAGCGAGCGGGGTGAGTCTCCTGGACGTGCTGGGCTGCATCGCCACGATCGTCTTCGGGCTGGACCTGACCCTCGCGATCACTGGCGTCACCATCAGGATCCCCATGATTACGGCGGGGCCATGCTCACCGGGGGCACCGTTGCAGTCACCGCCGGAGGTCCGGTCGGTGCCGCCAGCGTGGCGGTCGGCACCAGCGGCACCGCCTCCGACGACCAGACGCTGCAAGTCCAGGCCTGGATCGATGAGATGGGACGCATCTTCACCAAAGAATGCCCGCTGAGGCGATGCGGGCCAGGTCAGGTCTGGAGTTGTTGGAGGGCTTGTAGGGCTGTGCGAGTGGCGGGGTGATCTTGGCCCAACAGCTGCTGTCGTGAATTGAGGACGGCCTGGTACTCGGCTGCTGCAGCGTTGGTTTCTCCGCAGTCGCGGAGGACGACTGCGAGGAGGCTGCGGGTGATCAGGGTGTGGAGGTGGTCGTCGCCGAGGACGCTTGTCTGGGCTGACAGGACGGCGCGCAATTCCTCCTCGGCTGCGTCCAGGCGCCCCTGTTGGGACAGCCAGAGTGCTGCGATTCGGCTGCGGGTGGCGAGCACGTCACGGTGGTCGGCATGAAGGATGCGCAGCTGATCGGCAAGGGTGGCAGAAAGCTCACGTTCGGCGCGAGCGGTCTGTCCGCGTTCGCTGTTCGCCCGGGCGAGATCACTGCGGGCCTTGAGGGCCATCGGATGGTCTTCGCCCAGGGTCTGCGTCAGGTGCTCGACGGCCGTCTGCAGTTCTTGGGCGGCTTCGCGCGGTCGGCCCGCGTCGGTGAGGAGGCGTCCCAGTCCGTGCCGGCTGATCAGCATACCCAGCCCCTGGACCAGCCATGGAGCCAAGCTTCCTCCCAACAAGGCTGCGTCCCTGGGTACGTGATCCGACGTAGTCCAGGCAACAGGCCGGCTGTTGGGCCAGCAAGACCGGGGAGCTTGCCGTACGCAGAGCCGGTCCTGCCGGGGAGTGGCAGCATCTCGAGACGGCGAGAGCGAAGCCGACCGCTACCGCCAAGGGGATACCATCCGATGCCACTGACTTACGCCACCGCCAAATGGTGGCTATTCTGAGGTCATGCCTGTCACCACGATGACCCTGCGGATCCCTGATGAGCTGGCTCCCTCGATCAAGGCGGCTGCCTCGGAGGCTGGCCTGAGCGTGAACCAGTACGTCGTGCGCGCCGCTCGCCGTGCCGCCACCCTCGACGCCGCGCACCAGCTTGCCGCGCTGGGTCTCGGCGACGACCTGGCGGACGAGGGAGACACTCTGTGAGACGAGGAGAGATCTGGACCCTCGGCGACGGGCGCAACGTCCTGATCGTCTCCCTGACCGGCTTGGAAGAGGCCTACGGCGCGGTGGTCGCGATCGTGCTGCATCCCTCCGGCCGCTATCCCGATACGGCCATGTCAGTCGTGATCGGAGATCCGATCCCGTGCACCGCGGTCGCCGTCAACCTCCAGCAACTGAGGCTGGCCCGATTCGACGGCGCGAAACTCCTCGGCGAAGTCGACCCCGCGGCGATGGCCCGCGTCGACCAGGCATTGCGCGCCGCCCTGGACCTGTAGCCGCCCCACAGGGGACCGGTACTGCGAAGGCCATACGCCGGCCGCTCCCCAGAGGCCGCTGATTCGGCGGCCTTCGTCAACTTCGCCTTGATCGTCGAGGCGGAAGATTTGGGTGACAGGCACGAGCCTCCGCCTCGTGGAAGACGAGACGGAGGCTCACTCCGGACAGCGGCTGGCTGTCAGCCGCGCTGGGCCTTGCCCGCCAATACGCCAACCAGTGCGGCAGCGCCGGAAAGCCACTCAGGGCTCACGTCGGCGCATGCGAGCACGATCACCGTGATCAGCACCATGACGACGATGACGTGCAACCCCTTCACATCGTGTGCCGAGCCCGCTCCCGGGGCATCCACACACTGAGGTACTTCCATGTACTTCTCCTCTCAGGTTCGCCTGAGCTTGGGCCTCGGCGCGTTTCAGGTTGGGAAGCCAGGAACACGCGCCGGGGCCATCACAGGTGGTTACCCAAGGCCTACCCTCCATGGCGTCGATCGCAGCGCCGGTTCTCCTGCTGTGCTGGTGTACAAGGGGGCGCACGAACGCCACCGTCTCAATATTCGGACGGCATCGTGCTCTGACATCAGGTCAGCGCCTAACGGCGCGCTCATCGACGAGTTCGACGAACTGCTTGTCGCCGGCCCGCTAGGAACGTGAGCAGGCCCTTGCTACCAATGAAGATCATTGCTCGGGGTGGAAGGTGTGCCTTCATCCAGCGAGTCGCCCGTCGACCCAGGCCTGCACCGGCCCATACAGCCCGTCTGGCACCAGCTCGGCCAGCCGGCCGCCGTCCACCCACGCCACCTCCGCGACCTCCCGCTGCGACGCCGCATGCGCCTCTCCGGCCAGCAGCCGACAGGCTACGTAGACCACCCGTCGCCCCGACAGCGGATGCACCCGCGAGCCCAACACCACCAGCGGAGCCACCGACACGCCCACCTCCTCGCCGGCCTCACGCACCGCTGCCTCGCTCGCGGACTCGCCCGGCTCGACCTTCCCCGAGGGAAACGTCCACAGCAGGACACCCACCGGGGAGGCGCGGCGCATCAGGAGGAGACGGCCAGAGTGCACGATCACCGCGCCAGCGACCGGGGAGAGAGACATGCAGGCATCATCGTTCTTTCTGTCTCCCTCGACGCCAGTGTCGCGCCTGTTGTGGTCGGGTACGGCTTCGGCAACTGGCCGTCACATTGGGGAGGTTGCCTGGTGGGCAAAGCGAGCCGGGGCAAGCAGGAGCGCAGCAGGGACAATGCAGGACAGTGGACCGCGACCAGTTCCGCGGGGGAAGCGCACCGTCTGCGGGAGCTGACCCAGCAGCGTCTGACCGGCAACCCTTGGGTGCAGATGACGCTCGCCGACAACATCAACAATGTCGTCACCGAGCTGCACGCCGTGCTGCTGCATAGCGATCTCGCCGACATGGCGGACGCGCCCGAGGGCATCGAGCGGGATGCGGCGTGGTCGATGACGCTCGGCAAGCAGGGCCACCGGCCGCCGTGGCCCCGGACCGCCGGGGAGGCTGCCTCGTGGGAGATACGGCAGATCCAGAAACTGTTGCGGCAGGCGGAGGTCCTCGTCATCTCCCCGGCCGCGCACGCCGCGGTCATGGCCGCTGCCGCCACCCTCGAGCCGGCCGACATCAGCACCCTGGACCGCGACCGGGACATCCTCGTGTCCACCGGACTACTCGTGCTGCCCGAACCGATCGTGGTCGTCAACCACACCGGCTCCCTGTCGGACACCAGGGCCTTTGGCTGGCAGTTCGTCACCCAGCACCAGATGCTGCCCACCGCGCGGTACCCGTACCCGGGTGTGCAGGTGACGACCTTCATGGACCGCGACGGTCCAGTGCAGCCAACCGGATGGCGGCAGGCGGTCTCGCAGGCGCGCAGGTCCGGCAGCCCGCTGCCTCCGCTGATGCCCGACGGCATGTACGGGATGCGGGGCGATGCGTGCCTGGCAGAGGAGAGCACCGAGATGATGGTGGATCTGTCCGAGCGCCACTGGCAGATGCAGAAGGCCCTCACCCACGCCTCCCAGTGGCGCAGAGAGCCGGTTCCCGAAACGGGGGAGTGGGGCGGCGGCCGGGTGGACGACCCGTACGACGACTTCGTGGGCCGCTACATGTTCGCCTTCTGGCGGCTGAACGCCCAGGGCGTCACAGCCGCCGACTCGTTGCAGACCGCGGCCGGGGTCCGCGCGGCGGCGAGCGACGCGGACGGCTACGTACCGCGGGATCCCGATGTACGGGTCATCCGGCTCGCTGCGCCCTCGCCCCGTCCGTCGGATCCGGCGGGGGATGAAAAGCGGGTGTATCACCACCGGTGGCCGGTGCGGATGCACAAGGTCAGGCAGTGGTACCCAAGTCTCCAAGAGCATCGGGTGATCTGGCGCGGCCCCTACATCAAGGGGCCCGCTGATGCCCCGCTGATGATGGGGGAGAAGGCCTACCTCGTCGACTCGTAGCCCGGCGAAGGCCATACGGGATCGTCACGCGGGCGCAGAAGCCGGAATACATCACGATTGGGGCGCTGATTCCTGCGGTTGAGCGGAACCCGACAAATCAGCACCCGGCCACAGGTGCGCCTGCCGGGCGATGACCAGTGCGCGCCAACGGCTGCGGGCCGGGCCGATCAAGGACCCGGTGGGCCGGCTGATCGGCCTCGGTCTGCCGCAGCGTCAGCAGTGCGGCCACGTGCGGTGCGACGACCGGGTGCTGCTCGACTCCGGGCAGGACTGCCCGCGCTGCGAGGAGAAGCAGGCCGACCGCCGGGACCAGCGCCGGGCGGTCGCGGCCGCCGTCGACGCCGCGATGCCCGGTGCCTCGGAGGCGGAGCGCCGGGCGACCACCGCCATGCGGCTGCACCAGGACGTGACGGCCAGGGCGCGGGCGAAGGTGCGCGAGTGGGACCAGGTCCGCGCCCGGCAGGCCGCCGCAGCCCGGGCCCGTGCCGAAGCCGCGGCCGCGCAGCCAAGGCGGAGGTCCCGGCCGCGCCGATAGTGCCGGTGGTGCTGCCCGCGCCCCGTCCGGCCGCCGTCGCCCCGGCCCTCGAGGTTGCGGCCGTCGACGACGACCAGGAGCTGGTCCTCGAGGGCCTGACCCGTGAGCAGGTGCTCGACTGGCGCACCCGCGCCGCGCACGACCACCAGATCGTCCACGACCACATCGTCCGGTTCGGCGAGCACTCCGCGCAGCGCCTGTTCACATCGCGGCCGCCAACCAGTCGGCGGGCCAGACGGTCGTACGCACCCTGCGGATCCTGGCGCCCGGCACGGTGCCGCTGCCCGAGCCGGCCGACGCCGACCCGGAGGCCGCGGCCGCACGCGCCGGACCGCCTCGAACGGCTACCGCCGCACGCTCGCCGCGCACCAGGAGGCGACCCGGCCGTCCCGCGTGGACCCGCACGTCGCGGAGGCGGTGGAGCGGCAGGCAAAGGCGATGCGGGAGCTGTCACGTCGCGCACGGCACGGGACGGCGGAACCAGCATGCAGGGTAAGGCAGGTAGTCCTCGCAACGTGGCTGGACGAACGTCGGGTTTGCTGGTCGGACTATGCCGATGAGTTCGGGAGGCGCTCACGGTCGGGTCGGCGGGTTCGAGGCTCATCCTCGGCAAAACGAGCCGTGCTCATGGCACTGGCGTGGGCCACTCGCCAGCCTGCGGATGTCCGGCGAAGCGGCTCGGAATCGTGCGGCACGCGCTTCATGGCGGCATCAGCGAGTGCCTCTCGCCGATGCGTGAGTTCCCGCTCGAGCGCGTGCATGGCGTTCTCGGCGAGCCCATCGTCGGTCATCTGCCAAAAGTGCGGTTGGTAGGGCTGGCGGGTGCAAGTCGGCTGGGAGAAGTGCGCTGTTATAGCGGGGCTGGCGATCGCGTCCAGAGCAGCGTTTAGCCCCTTGGGCGGTTCGGCGTGACGGATGAGACCGGTGCGCCTGCGCGGCTGGATCGAGGTTGTCCTAGCCGTCGTGAGCGGGCTGCTGTGCCTCCTCACCCTGTTCTGGCCCGACTGGATCGATGAGGTCTTCCGGGTCGATCCCGACCAGCACAGCGGCGCCCTCGAATGGGCCATCGCCGTTCGTCGCCCTGTGCACCACGGCCGTCTTCTGCCTGCTGGCCCGCGCCGAGTTCCGCAGGGCACGTAGTGAACCCCGCCCGGCGGGGATCGCAGCTGAGCGCGGCGAGACCGGCTCTGCTCCAGGCGGGTGCGCCATCCTCTGCGATCGAGCAGTGCTTGACGGCTGAGGTGGCGTACGCCAGGTCGGATGCTCAGATAGTGCGGGTCAGCTCGTCTCTGAGAACCGGACTGATGTCGTCGACGTACGTGACGTCGCGCATCCCCACGAGGACATGATGGAATCCTTGCGCCAGCGGAAACCGGCATGCCTGCAGCGCCAGATCCTCGTCTGACGAGATCAGCCCTTCAGTGGCAAGGTGAGCCCGTACGTTTGCAGAGTCGGACCACATGCGATGGCGGGCCCGCGACCTGCAGGCGGCATGCAGGCGTCGTACGGCATCTGCCATATCGCCGGACACGCTCCCCTCGCACAGGGCCATGATGAACGGCGAGACCTGCCGTTCGAAGATCTGGTCGACTAGCTCGGTGTGATGAATCTTGTCCCAGCTGTCGCGGAAGAACTTCATCAACGGAAAGTCGTTGATCGTGTGGCCTACCCCCGACTGCTCCAGCTTCATGATCACTAGGCGTCTGAACGACTCGAACGCCGCGGCGTCCTTCGCCGGCCCGTCGAATGGTCCCCCACTGCCGGTGAGTCTGACCGACGCCCCGTTCAAAAGGGCATTGAGAGGCCTGTTGGCCATCAGCGTCAGTCCTGCAGCTCGGGCGACGTCGACAACGCTGTTCGATGCGGGCGACATGACTGCAGCGGCGTCACGTTCAAGGAGGTTGAATGGGGTTTGCAGGATTCGGAACGAGTGGTTGCTGCTGGTGGCTGTTGCGATGGACAGAAGGCGAGGAATAGAGACTTCGGTACTCACAGCCTCAGCAGTGTGTGCTGTAACGGAGTTCGAGCTCAGTCCGTAGCACTGGATGACGCCCCGTGCGACGCATTCTTCGAAAAACTCGAAGGCATCGCTGATGGTGCGGTAAACGTCGCTCGCAGGGGCGCCCTGCATCGCATTTTCCGGGTTGTGGAGAAGGAGGGCTCCGACCCGGTCCACCCCCATACGAGACAACGACAGATTCAAACTCGCCCGGAGTACGTCCACGTGCAACGAGTAGTGACTCTCAGCACTCAGCGGCGCCAGAAGGTGATCCGGGATGTCGAGGGTGGACAGTTCGCGTCTGAGCGTGGGAGTAACATATCCCGCTTTGGTGACGGTGAAGACAGGCCCAGGCCACTCCCTGAGCACGTGACCCACCAGGGCTTCTGACTGGCCGTCCATGTAACTGCTGGCTGTGTCGATCAGCGTGCAACCGGCGTCTAGCGCATGCTTCATCGCCGCCGCGTGGGTCGACCGCGTGACGGACACTCGATAGCAACCGAATCCGAGTCGGCTGGCATCGTTTAGTGAGAGGACGGCGCCATGTGTCGGATCCTCGCGAATTTCGAACTGGGGCACAGGCATTTGGGCTACCCCCGGGCGCCGATGGGATTGAGCTGCGAGAATCGCTCGTACGAGAAATTGTAACCTTGACCCGCGAGGTCGACTGCCCCCAGCCGCGATGCATGCCGGGTCCACAAGTCCGACCAGGCGACGCGCAACTGGTCCAAAAATTCTCGGCCTTCGGTCGCGAAGACTCTAAGTCCCGACAAGAGTTGAAGGTCCGAAGTGAAACGGGCGAAGATGAAATTGAATCGTCCGAGCAACTCGTGCTGCCGATAGGAGTCCTCGAACACACCCCGTTCGAGACACAGACCCAGACAATGTGACATGAGGGCCTCTGTGAAGATTCCGTGAAGCGCCACGTATAGGCTCCTCTCGTCACGATCCTCACCTGTCAGCTCACCCACCGTCGTGCTGGACGGAACCCGGAAGTAGGCTTCCTGATCCAGTGCGGCAGCCGCGAAGGCGACATGGCCTCCTTGGTGAGCCAGATCCTCGATGAAGAACGCTTCGCTGCGTCCCAGCGCGATGTTACAGAAGGCCGTGCCCTGAGCCTTGGTGGTAGCGAAGGAGTTGGAAACAGCGGACTCGAAAAGAACCACTCGCCGGAGCACCGACGTGAGGATGTCATAAAGCTCTGGCCAAACATTTCCGATGATGTTTAGGCTGTTTTGGACAACTGCAGCGCACAGTTCGGAGGAAGCAGCGACTGTCTCGACAGCCTTCTCGTCGTCGAAGAGGGCAGCAACGAGGGGCGACCCATAACTCATGACCTCGATGTCACCGCTGACTAGGCGGCAAGGGCGGTATGGACGCCTTTCCATACCAGAGCCCCTCACCTGGTACCAGGCGGTTCCCTGCCCCTCAGGGGAGCAGAGCAACTGCACCGAAGGGCCGGTCGCCTCGACGTACCCAGCCCCGGGCAAGTGGACCACACCCGAGCGATCGGCTACTGCGGGGATCTGGTTTGGCCGCTGCGAGGCTGGAAGATGGCCAGCAATGATTTGATCCAACGATGCGCGCCGTGGTCCGTCTGGTAGGGCGAAGTATGTGAACAGGAAGGGCTCGAGAATGTACGTTTCATCACAACGACCGAATCGTGTCACTACATCAGGGCAGAATTGTCTTAGCAACTGCCTCATGATGCCGGCGAATTCCTGTTGCCCAGTCCTGATTTTTGGCTCGAGCTGTGTGAGCAGGTCCATGTGACACCGGTCCTTGAGTCTGAGTGCGGCCTTCGGAGCCTCGAACGCCGCTAGTTCAGCGAAGTCCAAGGCTCCGAAAGCACTGGGCTAGCGGGCGAATTGCGGCGAGAGCGTTCTCACCTGCGCGTCGGCCGTGTGCGCCAGTTGGGCGTCCAGCTTCTGGAAGACCGGCACTAGATCCTCGATCCACATGCCGGTCTCAGCGAAGATCTGCGTGTGACAGCAAGCGAATGCGCCACCGTTGAACTTCCCTACCAACTCTGCGACCTCGGGGCTTTCCTTACGATCCAGGAACTCCTGGATCGTAAGCTTCTGAGTGTTTCCAGATTCTTGCATGGTGATACCTCCTGGTGTGTCCAGCTGCTCACTGCAGCCGTTCAGCGCGTGGACACCGGTACCGACCGGAAGTGGCCACCCGCTTTGCATTGTTCGCACTCGAACAGCAGCACGGTGGGCGACCTAGCTCACCGGTCAGCGGTCCCTCGCAAGCATTTCGTCGTCACGGCAGCAGCCGTTGTAACCTTGCGACACATAGTCATGCCTCTGGAGGAGTTTCTGGTTGCAATGTGGGCATTCCGCAGCAACGGAGGGGTTAATACGCAACAGCGCGGAATCCTTCAGTGCGAAGATGCGGCTCACAGTCTCCCTGCCGTGCTGTCGGATTCCTTGCTGTAGAAACTCGAAGGCTCCGTAAAACTGGCCACACTCACACCGCACGCGGTTGGAATAGAAGGATCCGATGTCCTCCAGCCCGAGTTCCGAGCTGATCTTCGCGCGCTCGTCTTCGGTCACGAGATGGAGTTCCCTCGCCCTCACCCGCTCGGGGGTCCAGTACCAAGACTTGATCGCCTCAGCCTGGTCGGGAGTCACATAGACGGTTGCCGACTTGCCATCCCTGATCATCTGCTGGATCAAGCTGACTACCGTGCTGTTGTCAGCTGAGATCACTGCCTTTCCTGCAGCTGCGACCGCCTCGACAGCGGAAAGAACAGAACTCTCCACAGGTGACCTCCCTGGCGCATATGGTCGCTCGTCAGACTCGGGAGCGATCGATGGGCTGCATGTCCTGTGATACTTCACAGCTAAACGCCACGCCTCCCAACGCGCCGCTGTTGGCTACTGTGGGTGACACGTACTGCGCCGGGTAGCCCCTTTGTCCAGCCATGGCTAACCGTCGGCCGCGTGCTTGGCCTCCCAGGCCCGCGCCGTCGCTGTCATATCCAACCGCCGCATTGCCGGCACCTGCGCCTGGTCGTGCACGGCCGCCCACGGCTTGCCCGCATCCCACTGGTGCGGTGCGCCTCGGAGCAACTGTCAATTCCTGTGGATCGATGCTGCCGCCTGGTTGTGCGCTGAGGTGTTCGTGGAACATCTGCCAGGTTCCTGCGTTGTTGACGAGCACGTTGGTGCCGCGGCCGTTTCCTGACCGCAGCTGGCCGTCGATGGTTCCGGTCCAGGTGAACCGGTAGCGGCATACCGTGTGGTCATGGCTGTGGGCGATCCACTCCAGATCGTCCAGCCGGTAGACCTCGTCGCGGATGGTGGCGAAGGTCTCGGCGATGGCGGAGAGGACGGCCTCGCGGTCGCGGTGGGATCCGTCGGAGAACCAGTAGACGGCCTCGGGAGCGATCAGCGGGATGCGCTGAGTGATGTCGTGACTGTTGGTCGCCTTCTCGTAGGGCGGATGAACTCGGTGGGCGGTGCAGTGGGTTCGGGCATGACCGGTACTTCTCTCCCTTTCGCGACGTGACAGGTAGCAGGGGCTGTCAGACTGCCGTGGTCTGTTCTCGCTCGACGAGGATGCCGTTCTCGAACGTGGCGCCCGCGCGGACCAGGGCGACGAGGTGGGCTCCGGTGCCCGCGCGCCAGCGTGCCTGGGCGGACTCGACGAGCTTGAAGACCATCGCGAGGGCTGCGGCCGGGCTGCCGGCGCCGCGGGTGACCTTGGTGCCGAGCTTGACGGTGGAGAAGGTCGACTCGATCGGGTTCGTGGTCCGCAGGTGGACCCAGTGCTCGGCCGGGAAGTCGTAGAACGCCAGCAGTTCCTCGGCGTCGCCGGTGATCTTCGCGACGGCCTTGGGGAACTTGGCGCCGTAGGTCTTTGCGAACGTCTCGATCGCCTTCTCGGCGTGCGCGCGGTCCTCGGCGTTGTAGATCTCCTGCATCGTCTTCGTCGTGCCCGGTTGTGCGGACTTCGGCAGGGCGTTCGTGGTGACATTCCTGACTTTGTGGACCCAGCATCGCTGGTGCCGGGCGGCCGGGAACACCTCGGCGAGGGCCTTCCACAGGCCCATCGCGCCGTCGCCGACGGCCAGCTCGGGATCCCCGCATGCCCCTGCGGCGGCAGTCACGCACTCGAAGCGACAGCTCGTCCTCCTTGCGAAGTCGGCGGGTGCGGCCAGTCGGCGCCCGGGTGCGCAGCCCGCCCTGAAGGCAGACGCTAGGAACAGGCCCGAGCGGGTGACCGTCGGAGGCGGGTGGCCAGGGTGGCCCTCAGCGCATCCCTCGGGCTCGTCAGGATGGGCCTGTGACAGCATCCGCACCCGCATCATCAGCGCACACGCCCCTTGACCTCTGGGAACGCTACGGCGACCGCCGGGCCGACGCGGACGCGGCCTCGGGGGTGCACGGCGCCTTCCACTGGGATTGGTACGAGCGCTGCGGTCCGGGTTCGGAACTGCTCGGCGCTCTTGACGGCAGAACCGTCGTCGAACTCGGCGCCGGCGCCGGACGGCAGGCCGCCCATCTCGCGGTGACCCGTGGCGTCGCCGAGGTGACCGCACTCGACTCCTCTCCGTCCATGCACCGCCGAGGGCATAAGGCTTATGGGGCCATCCCGCGGCTGCGTATCGTCCGGGCCGATGCCACGGCCTACCTCCGCAAGCACCCCAACACCTTCGACGTCGCCTACAGCGTCTTCGGGGCGGTGGACTTCAGCGACCCATGCCGGCTGCTTCCCGCGATCGCCACGAGTCTGCGCGCTGCCGGAACCCTGGTGTTCTCCACCCTGGGCCGCTATCGCAACGGCCAGGAGCCGGAGTCCGAGGTACGGGCGGCACGGCTACCCACCGCTCTGGCTGACGGCACACCCGCCACCATGGAGCGGTGGGTCCTGAGCCTCCAGGTCTGGGAGCGCCTGCTGGCGCGGGCCGGCCTGGAGGTCGTGGGGGTGCACACCGTCCACGACGCCGGGAGGGACCACCACCCGCCCATGGTGACCCGCATCGTTCGTGCCGTGCGGCCGCCCGGCCGCTGAGCGCACGACGACCGGGGGATCGCCCGCCGGTGCACCCGATGGCAGGCACGCGGTACGCGCAATCGGCTGACACACCGCGCGGCGACGCCGAGCGGCTCGGCGCCCCGGTCCTACGGTCGGATCACTCGTGGTTCTCTCCCTCCGAACGAAGGAAGCAATGATGGCTGCCAAGGGCGACGTCGCCGTAACCGCACATCCGCTGCTCCGTACGCTCCGGGCACGCGGGACCAACTCCAAGGTGTTCTTCGGCTACGTCGGACCGGGCAACGCCGACGACCGCATCCTGCTGTACCCGAGCCTCTACGACCTCTCGCACTACATCGAGATCCCGAGGGCCAGCGTCCTCCACGCCGAAGAAGCCCCCACGCAGGTACTCCCGTTCGGTGGGTCCGTGCTCTGGGTGAGTACGGATGCCACCATTGTCCGGCGCCGGCAGGAGAACGTCACCGACGTCCACGGTGCCCCCACTTCCCCGGTGTCGGAAGGGCGCCTGCGCATCACCCGGCGGGCACAGCGCATGGAGTTTGCGGCGGACGACTGCCACTCGCCGTGCAGCACCTGCCACTCGCCTTGCGGCAACTGCTCGTCGCCGCCCTGCCATGCGCAGATCGTGCAGGTCGCGCCCTCGCCTCGGATGGACTAGGCGAGCACGATGGCGATGACGATGACGCTGGGCCCGCGGACGGCAGACTGGTCCGCGGCCGTCGACTTCCGGGCCCCGTATTTGATCGAGAAGCTCCTCAAGGAGCAGATCGTCGACTTCGCCGAGGAGGCGGAGCTCCTGTTCCGGGAGGTTAAGCGTTACTTCGTGATGGTGCACGAGCACCCCGACCGGGCCTGGCAGATGCACTCGCTGCGCGTCGACGAAGCGTGGCACCAGTTCATCCTGTTCACCGTGGAGTACCAGAAGTACTGCGAGAGGTTCTTCGGCCGCTACGTCCACCACGCACCGAGCAACGCGCCCGCCGGTGACCCCGAGATGGAGCGCCTGCCGGCGCCCTTCCACGAGTTCAAGGAGCAGTACGAGAGTCGTTTCGGCGAGGCCCTGCCCGACGTCTGGTACGACGGCAGGACGCTGACCTCGCGGCGCCGCCTGGTGAACGAACAGGCCGGGCGTCAACGCGTCCGTCCGGATGAAGACGGCTTCCATCTGATCGCCCCCAACGGCGAAACCTTGATCAGCGTCAACGAAGTCGCCGCCGAGGCCTTGGAGTTCATCGCCCGCACCGGCGCTTTCTACCTACGCGAACTGCCGGGCCCCCTGAGCAGTCCCGAGAAACTGGAGCTCGCCACGGCCCTGGTGGACGACGGCATCCTCCGCGCGAGCGGCTGACCCCAGGCACGTCCGGTGGGCGCGGCGGCCCGGCGCGAACACCGGCCGTGCTGTCGCTGAACGCGTCATCACTAGCCGCCCGCTCGCATTCTTGGGACCGTTCCGGGGTGTGGTGGCGGCCAGGCATGGCGAAGGCCAGGTGTCCCAGGGCCGCACGGTAGAACTCATCGGCATCCCAACCCGTACGGTGACTGTTGGAGGTCACCGCTGCTGCGGCCTCCACGTCCCCGGCCTCCTTGTAGCAGCGGCGGCAACTCCTCCAGTCCGTCGCTCAGTTCAACCAGGCTTCACGGACCTGGTGAGCGTACATAAGTGCGCTCGATGTCCGGGCGCTCCGCATCCTGGAGCACCTGTTGGAGGCCGCCCGGCGTTTTGGGACCGAGGTCCGTGTGCAAGCCATCGCCGCTCCCGACGGCTGGGCGGGGCCGTGCTTCAGCGACGCCGGCAAACTGGCGGACCTGGTGGCAGCCCGGGCCGACCGCGGCCGGCTTCTGGGGCAGCTTCACCTGTTCTGGCACCGGGGGTCGCCGCCGTCGGCCGCCTCGTACGGTCTGAGGTGCGCATCAAGCTGTGTCGCTTGCGGTGCGGTCGACTTGTTCTGTCGGGCGCGTGCGCCCGTCCGTTACGCGCCCGAACAGTGGTGCTACTTAGGGGCAGTTGAGCGACTTCCTCACTGTGCCCGGACCAGAACTTCGGACCAGGTCAGCCAGGGGCTCCTTTCAGCCAAATCGACAAGCTCACTTGTCGCGTGAACGGTCGACAAGGATGCTTGTCGCATGGAACCGACTTTGGATGACCCCAACTTCTGGGCCGACATCATGACCATGCGGGACCCGGCCTACCGGGCACCCACAGACGACGAAGTCCTGCAGCTGGAAGACGATGTGGCGGATGCTGCGCACGCCCTGGCCGTTGCGATCTCCGCTCGTGAGAGCGCCTACCGCGTCAACGGCCAGGACGTCCCCGACGCAGTTCTCGCCTCCCCCGACTGGCAGCTGGCGTACCTCTATGCGCTGCACATGGTCGACGGCATCGTCAAGAAGCTGGCCGACCGTACAGCCCGAGCGGCCGGCGGCATCGGGGCCAACTACGGCCACCTCGGGGCCGCCTGGGGCGGCATCACCAAGCAGGCCGCGCGCCTGCGCTGGCCCGGAGCCGTACGCAGGCCCACCGACCTCACCGACAAAGCGGAGCCGTTCCAGCTCAGCCTCGCGGGCGGAGTCGCCGAGATCGTCCAACTCCCCGACGCTGCCGGGTTCGCATGGGCCGCCACCGGCGGGGACGGCACCATCGGCCAGGGCGAGGAACCGTACGGGAGCCGGACCGAGGCCGCCGCGCACGCCGGCGCCTTCCTGGCCCTGCACGGCGAGCCCGACGAGGACGACCACGACGCAGCGCATGCCGACTGCGTCCAGCCCCACCCCGCCGGGGACGGCTACGTCGACTGCGACGGGCGCCCGTTGTAGGCAGGGCCCCCGCACACGGCCCTTCTAGGCGGGGAGCCGATCTGGTCCTCCATGCCGTCCCGATAGCGCTGATCGATTCGCCCTCCACGCGGCATCAAGTCACCAATAATGAGTGAAGTCATTGCATAATCTTGGTGAGTTGTTCGGCTAAGTGGGTGTGCTCGGCTATGATGGTGAGTAGGTGAATGCCAGGGGA
Source organism: Streptomyces sp. SAI-135 (assembly GCF_029893805.1). Lineage (NCBI taxonomy): Bacteria > Bacillati > Actinomycetota > Actinomycetes > Kitasatosporales > Streptomycetaceae > Streptomyces > Streptomyces sp. SAI-135. Next base: position 14,726 of record NZ_JARXYP010000002.1, on the reverse strand, counting down.
GGGTGAGTGAGTCACTCGTCGCAGGAAGAGCGCGCGGTCAACGCGACCACGGCGCGGAACACGCTGTACGCGTTGGTGAAGCTCGCCGAAGAGGAGGGGCGCACCACTGTGATCACCAAGCACAGGGTGCGCGCTCTCCTCGCGCCGCTTGACCGGTTCCCGGCAGCCCGCGCGATCGATGCCTTCCCGGCCCATGTGCTGAGCGCGGCGCAGAGGGATTTCGGCGACCTCGTCACGCTGGCGGCGAAGGGCCAGCCCCAGGTGCTCATGCGGAACAGCACGCCGGTCGCGGTCCTGCTCCCTGCCGACCCCTCTCCTGATGCCCTCTCATCTGACCCGGCCGCGCAGCCCGGCGTGGCGACCGCAGGAGGTGCGGTGAACAGCCAAGGCAACCAGAACCGCGGCAATATGTTGCGCAGGCTCGCCACACTCGGCGACGCCAGCGCCTCCGTCCTCACCGACGTCCCCGTCGGCGGCCCCACCTTCGGGCTGCCGGGCCTGGACGCTGCAACGGGCGGTCTGCAGCGGGGCAAGCTGACGCTCGTGGCGGCGCGCCCGAGTGTCGGCGGGAGCCTGCTGGGGCTGGCCGCCGCGCGCAAGGCGGCACTCGTCGACCGCGCCAAGGTCCTGTACGCGGCCTCCGGGCTGAACCGGGACGACATCTTCCGCCGGATCATCGCCGCCGAGGCCAGCGGTGAATACGCACGTCTGAAGCAGGGCCGCCTCACCGAGCACGAACAGCAGGTCGCCCAACAGCTGGTCCAGGCGGGCGACCTCCTGATGATCGATGACGGCAGCGACCTGACGGCCGAGGACATCAGGGACACGGCCCCGCACATGGAAAACCTGGCCCTTGTGGTCGTAGACCGCCTGCAAGCCGCGGCCAGCGCCCGCCTGCCCCTGTCCGGCGACCGGCTCCCGGACGCCTCCCAGGTCCTGGCGACGCTCGCGCGCACGCTGCACGTGCCGGTGCTCGCCATCGTGGACAGCGACGATCCCGCACTCCTGGCCCTGCTGGACGCCGACGTCACGCTGACCCTCACCCCGACCGGCGACCCGGCCCTGGTCCAGGTGACCGTCGCGGAGCGCGACTTCGGCACGATCGGCTCCGCGTACCTGCAGCCCGACCTGGTCCACGCCCGCTTCCTCGACGCCGCCGCGCCCGCGGACCGCGCCGACAGCCCGGCAGGCCCGGGGCCCGCGGCGACCGCCGGCGCCACAGCCGCACGGGAGCTGGCCGGAGCCGCCCTTCCCTACACCTCCGGCGGCCACCATGGGATCCCCGCCGCCCTCACCCACGAACTCGCGGCATGGCGGACCGCCGCCGCGGCCGGCAACCAGTACGCGCTCGAGGAGATCCTGCCGTTGCTGCTCCAGGCCGCCGCCACGGTCTCCCAGTGGCCGGACACCCCCGAGGGGCACCGACTCGCTAACGCGCTGCAGCCCTACGCCACGCCCGCCTCCGCCGACACCACCACCGACACCGGCCAGTTGACTCCTGCCGTCGCCGCTTCCGGTGTGCACGCCCCGGCGCAGAGCGGACAGGCGCAGGCCGACGGGGCGGAGGACGAGGACGACGACAGCGAGGACGGCCTGCAGCCGGGCGACGAGGAGGACGAGCCCGAGAACCACATCTTCCCCGCCCTGAAGATCCTCAAGGACTCGGTCGGCCGCTCGAAGATGCACCCGATCCCCGTCATCCGGGCCGCCGAACGCGACAGCGGCCCGTGGCCACTGATCAGCGAACACATGGACGGCGAGCCCCGCTGGGCCCACCCCGACATCACCATCACCCGCGTTCCCCACATCCGAGCCAACGGCAAGCGCGTGCGGCGCGACCAGATCGACGTGCCCGCCTCGTTCGGCGAGGGTGTGCTGTGCCTGATCGACCGCAACGGTAGTTTCCCCTCCGCCTGTTCGGCCGTCCCCCTCGCCCCGAACAAACTCCTGCACACCGGCCCCCTCGACGCCTTCGACAAGACGACCGCCGGTATCTACCTCATCGACATCCCGCAGTGGAATCGCACCGACATGCCGCACCCCCTGGGACGGATCATCACCCGCCCCGACGAGGACGGCCGGGTCTGGGTCACCACCCCCCACATCAAGCAGCTCGTGCGACTCGTCCGGGACAACCACCTCGACGCCATGCCCACCATCCACGACTCCTGGACCGGCAAGGCCAACGAATCCCTGTTCAAGCCGTTCTACGAGGCCACCCGCAAAGCACGCACCGAGCTCGTCCAGGTCGGAGGCGACCCCTACAAGGCGTACAAGACCCGCCTGTCCATCGCCCTGCGTTTGCTGTGGCCCAAGCGCCCCTCCCAGCGCTCCCCGTTCTGGCGGCCCGACTGGCGCATGAGCATGGTCGCCGAAGCCTCCGTCCGGCACTGGGCCGGCGCCTTCAAAGCCGTCCAGGAAGGCCACCAACTCGTCGCCCTGCGCAACGTCGACCAGGCCATCTTCTGGACCCCGCCCGACACCCCGCCGTCCACCTACCGGATCGGGACCGGCTTCGGCGAAGTCAAAGCCAAGTTCGTCCAGGCCGGCCAGACCATCCTCGAAGGTGACGACTGATGGCAGGACCCACCGGCCGCGGAGGATCCCTCGGCGCCGCCCTCAACGACCTCCTGCACTCCCAGGTCACCCCACGCCACCGCCTGTCCACCTACAACGCCAAGCACTGGCACGCCCAGCTCTCCCAGCTCACCGCGACCCACCGCGGCCAGCAGGCCCTCGCCGACGCCGGCCTGAACGTCACGACCAAGACCCTCATCAACTGGCTGTCCGACGCCGAATACAACATCCGCCGCAACTACCGCGACCTCATCCACACCGCCTACGAGAACGTCGCCATCGTCCCCGCCGACCCCATCCCTCGCCACATCAAGCGGGGCCAGTACGAGATCAGCGGCGTCGTCAAAACTGGCGACGACGAACGCACCCGCGGCACCGTCGACGCCGCACCCCTGCGCATCGACGGCAGCCGGGGCAACTGGGACGCCATCGAGGCTCTCTGGCTCGCCGGCGAACTCACCGACGACGAGTTCGAGGACCATTTCATCGACGATGTCATCGTCGAGGACATCGGCGAAGGCACCGACGGCTGGGAGTTCCCCGACGGCTCGTACTCTGTCGAAGTCCGGTAGCAGCACACAAAGCAGCCGAACCGCCCACCGCGAACGCAGCGGCAGGCGGGACGAGGGAGAGGACATAGTGGCGGACGCAGGGGTACAGGGCCGGGAGAAGCTCGTCCGGCAGCGCCGTGCATGGGAGACCGAGACGGCTATGAACGACGTGATGTCGGACCCCGAGGTTCAGCGACTCAAGGAGGAGATCGAGGAGCTGGAGGCCTCTCTGGCGCGGGAGCTCAGCCCGATGCTCCGGCGCTTCCAGGAGCGGTACGACCGCGCGGTCCAAGACGCCGACCTCGACGTTCTGAGCCGATCGTGTCCGGGCAAACATGGCAGGTGGGGGAGGATCTGCGTCCTGGACGCCGGGCACCAAGCGGAGTACCCCCACCTGGGGACCACCCCCGAAGGGCAGTCCGTGGCATGGGTGGGCTCCGCTCCGGACGAGGACTGACCTGCCGGACCGGCAGAGGCGTCGTGCGACGCCGTGCTGGACGGCGCGCGGCACCGTCGGCAGGGGGCAGCCGAGCGAGTCCTCGGACGCGATCTGCGCGCTGAGTGTCGGGAGCTGGGCGCTTTCCCCGGGCTTTGGGCTGTCGAGGCGAATCACGGCCCGCCCATACGGGTGGCGCAGCGCGGTTCGCCCCGCGTCGTTCCAGGTGAACGGGTACGCGTTGGCCACGTGAACACCAACACGCACACTCCCGTCCCTCGCCCGGCACTGCCCCGCTGGCGCCGGCTGTGCCGGCTCGCCGCCGTCGTCCTGGGCGTGGCGCTCGCCGCTGCCCCGTATGCCAGCGCGTCACCGGCCGCATCCCGCCCCGCAATCCAGGAAGCGACAGCCGGGGCGGCGCAGCAGGCAGGCATCGAAGCTCCCGTCGCACGTGTCGGTGGGGCGGTTATCGAGGTGACCAGCACCGAGCAGTTCGCCGAGCTGGTCCACTCGGAGCCGAGAGTCATCGCCATGTTCACGGCCAACTGGTGCATGCCTTGCAGTGTCATGACGCCCGAATTCGAGCGCCTGTCGACGCAGTATGAGGCCGTCGCGTTCCTGTCCGTCGACATCGACGAAAACGAGGAATTGACCGCCGAGGCCCAAATCGGAAGCGTGCCCACGTTCTTCGCCATCCGGAACGCTGAGAAGGTGGGCAGAATCAGCGGGGCCGACAAGGAGGCGCTCCGCCGGATGGTTCGGGGATTGGCCGCGTCCTAAGTCCGCACCCCCCGGCCCTCGCCGAACTCGACGACCGGCCCGGTGGCTCTGTCCCGGAGATGAACGAGGAGGCGCTCGCGGTCTTCGCCGCCGGGCTGCCCCTGATACCTGCTGGCGTCCGTTTCATGCGGTGTGGTTCAGCCAGCGTTGCAGGGTGGTGTTGATGCTGGAGGGCAGGGCACTGAGCTGGTCGATGGCGTCTCGGTCTTCGGGCCGCGGGGGGATGCCGGCGGCAGTGAGCGCGGCGTGCAGGGCCAGGCGGCGCTGGTCGCGGGGGGCGATGAGGATGCTGAGGCGCTCGGCGGGGTTGGGCGGCGGCAGCAGGAAGTCCGTGTCCTGCCCGGCAGCCGGGGGCCAGGCGCTTTCCGCCGGGTCGGCGGCGTAGGGGTCGACGAAGGCGTGCGGCGTGTGGTGGTCAAGGGTGATGCTCACGTCGGTCTCCTTCAGCAGCGGGTGGATGTGCAGGGGGAGAGCCCCGGACGGCCGTGTGTGGTTGCGGCTGTGGCGGGATGTCACGCCGACGGCGTCATCGGCGGCTCATCGTCTTCTCCGACCAGCACAACTGCACCCGTGCCGCGCCTGACCAACCGCCCTGGACGTACCGGCATCTGTTACGCACTTTCGAGTGACGGCCCGGTACGGGGTGGGGTGGCGTGTTCTGGCGAGGGGAGGTCCGTCGGCCAAAGCGCACACCGGCCGCGGGTCTGGTGGGGCGTCAACTTGGTGTGTTCGCCGCATAGATGGACGACACATCCAACAGTCACAGCAATATGGGCGAAGCGTAATGGAGTGCGCATATGGCGTTCACGGTCTGCACACGAGAGCCATGGTGTGGATGTGCGGCCGACCGGCCGCCACCCGCACACTGCACCACCCCGTAACCACGGCCCGAGGGCCGGGAACGGGCGGGTGCCCGTACAGCCTGGGGGCTTTGTGTCTTCTTCCACGGTGACTGCCCGTTGTCTGTCCGCTGCCGCGCTCGCGGCCGCCGCGATCGTCGGGGCGGTGGCGCTGCCGGCGTCTGCCGCCGATCACGCCCGGCCTGAGCGGGCGAGGGTGGAGATCAGCGCGGTGCAGTACGACTCGCCCGGCCGTGACGACCGCTCGCGGCGTTCGCTGAACAAGGAGTGGGTGGAGCTCACCAACACCAGCCGCCGCACGGTCAACCTCGACGGCTGGACTCTGCAGGATGAGGACGGCCACACCTACACCTTCGACGGCTACCGCCTGGAGGGCCGCGCCACGGTCCGGATCCACACCGGCGAGGGCCGCGACAGCGACAGCGACCTGTACATGGACCGCCGCAACTACGTGTGGGACAACTACTCCGACACCGCCACCCTGCGCAACGACCACGGCCGCTTCATCGACGACGCCTCCTGGGGCGGGGGCCACCACCGTGACGGTGGCCATCACCACGGCAGTGGCCATCACCACTGACCCCGCTTCCCGCACCGGCGGCACGAGGTGATGCCGCAGGCGTAGGGCAGGGCCCCGGTCGGTTCACCCGGCCGGGGCCCTCCGCCGTGCACGGCACGTAAGGAGCGGCACAAATGGGTGGACGCCGCGGTGGCCCGCGGTGCGAAGGCGGCCCACTCTGGCGATGGTTAGCGCCCGAAAAGACCACCAACTCGCTGTCGTTGTGCGACAGTACGCAGCCGACGAACGCCCCACCCACTACGAGAGGGCAGCCTGACCGTGCCACAGATCATCCCCGCCGCCCCTGGCTGGTACATCGCCTACGGCGACAAAGACGACCAGCTCTACGACGCCGTCGTCGCCTGGCAAGAAGCCGCCGACGACCGAGGCGACGCGATCCTCCTCCCGTACACCGACAACGGCCCGGGCTTCCCGCCCGTCCGCTGGTCCACCCAGCGTCTGCTGAGGGAAGAGGGCCAAGTCGTATACCGACCCGACTACAAACCCGAATACGAGGCATGACGGGGCACGCCGGGGAGCAGTTGGCACGGTTGCTGTCCTCGCCGGAAGTCATTGCGTGCCCGATGCTGCACGACGCAGACGGCGGTTGAGCGGGGCCGTGTTCAGGTGTCCCAGGGGACCCGGCTGTCGGGGCCCTGGACGGGGCGCCACACCGGTGCGGAGGGGCCGTCCTGCAGCAGATCGGTCAACGCGGCCGTGAGGACGGGCACCTCGCGCAGGAAGCCGTACAGGGCCAGTTCTCGGGTGGCCGCGCGCAGGGCGGTGATCCGGTTCTCGATGCCGAGGGGGCCGGTGCCGTCCAGGACGAACAGCAGCCGCGGGAAGAGGGGGTAGCGCCGTCGCCACTCTTCGACCCTTGGTTGTTGGATGGTCGGCCGGCGGCCCGGGACCGTGGGCACGTAGGAGTGGAGGCGCGCGTAGGCGGACAGCTTGGCGGCGAGCCGTTCGGGCCCCATGGTGGCGCGGTCGACCTCGACGAAGGCCCGCAGCATCGGCCCGCCTTCGCCGCCGGCCGGGCCGCGCCGGTAGTACAGGAGGGCGTCGGGGATGACGGCCTCGCCCCTGCCGGCCGGGTGGTGGACCTCGGTCATCCAGTCCAGCGGCCGGCACACATCGCCGCGACGGCGCGCGTCCTGAAGGAAGGCCAGCCCGGTCTCGGTCCCCGTCAGCGCATGCCCGACCTTGAGGCGCACGGCGGTCGGATCGGACACCGCCCGGGAGGGCCGGCGCCCCCGCAGCTCGGGCCACTCCCCGGCGACCCGCACCCCATAGCAGGTGGGAAACCACACCCGCCTGCGCCCGGCCTGCGGCAGCGTGATCCGGTCGACGAGCCCCTCCTCCCGCAACCAGGCCAGCTGCCGCCTGGTCGGCTCCATCCGCACCCCGGGCGCCACCCGGTACTGCACCAGCACCGCCAACGCCAGCCAGTCCCCGCCACCCGCATCCACACTGATCATCGCGATCCGCCCGCTTCCCGTCCGGCACGGCGCAGAATCAGCGCCGCGTGTACCGGCAAGGCCAGCGGCCCACCCCGACCAGAAGAGCGACCACGAAGGCCCGACCACGGTCACGAAGCCACAACACCACCGACGACCAGACCCACATCCCCGCCGACAACCCTCCGCACGCTCTTCCACCCCGCCCGCGAATCCGCAGGTCACCACGCTGGTTCGGCCGTGGTCGGGAGGCCGACATCCCCTCTGCGCCCCCAAGTCCACGCCCAAGCCGGAAGGAAGAAGAGAAGTGGGTGGGACAGGGCCAGCGGGCGGGCGAGGGGATCGGGCGCCGCTGGTGCTGCTCGCGCGCGACGGCGCAGCCGCGCGCGAGCGGGCGGAGCAAGCCGCCTCAATCTGGGCGGGAGGTGACCAGTGAGTCAGGGCTTCGGGGTTGGGGGGCCGGTGCGGTTCGTTTGCCGATCGGCATGGTCCAGTTGGTGCTGTTGGGTCAGGCCATGACGGCCTTTGCAGAGTTCCACAGCACTCCACGGTTGATGCGGTCCGGATACAGGCTGATCATGGATTCGTACAGGTCGAGGTGGCTTCTGGCTTTCTTGGCGGCGGCGTCGAACTGGTGGATGTAACGGCGGGTGCGTTCGATGTCCTCGGGGCTGTCCGGGTCGCCGTCGCGCTTGTGTCCGGAGACGACGGCGGTGGGTTGCAGCCGCTCGAGGGTGTCGAGTGCATCGAGCCAGTGCTGCCGGCCGCCACTTTGGGACTCGGCGAGATAGAGGTGCACGTCGCCGTAGACCGCGTCACCGGCCACGGTCAGGCCGCTCGAAGGAACGTGGAGGGCGCTGGAGCCGTCGGTGTCGGTGTGGCCAAGGTCGAAGGCGCGCAGCAGGTGGCCTTCCAGCTCGATCACGTTGCCGTCGCCGAGGGGTTCGGCCGTCACGCGACGGCTGGCGATCTGGCCTGGGAAGCGGGGATCCCAAAATCCGTGGAACCAGCGCCTGCCGTACTGGACCTCCATGCGCGCAGCCACGCCTGCAGTGGCCACGAGCCTGGCGCCCGGGAACCGGTCGAGCAGGACAGGGGCTCCGAAGAAGTGGTCGCCGTGTGCATGGGTGACGTAGATGGTGGTGAGGTTTTTGCCGCTGGCCTCCACCCAGTCGGCCAGGGCTCGTGACTCCTCAAGGGTCATCAGCGGATCGACGAGTACTGCATCACGCTTGCCGTGAATGAGCGTGGAGGCGGTGGGGGACCACATGCGGCGGGTCTCTCCCGGGGGCAGGTCATCGGACACCACGGGTTTCGAGGCAGACACGTAGACGGAGTGGCCGAGCGTGCTCATTGGTGCTCCTTGTTCTGGCGTGAACGAGTGCCGGACGGGGCCGCCTGCGGGCGATACATGTAACTAACATTGTTACAAGTTTGGGTGTGTGCGGCCTGAAGGGTTGACGGGGAGGGGCGGGTCAGTGCACCGCGATGGACTGGCGCAGTACGTCGGCCACGCTGGTGCGGGACAACTGCATACGCAGCGCTTCCTCGACGTCCTCGTACACGGGGGTGAGCGCGGAGAGGATGCCGTGGCCCAGCGGGCATTTCTGGTTGGGAGTGGTGGGGTGGAGGGCGAACGGCGGGTCGCCGTCGACCGCTTGGCGTACCTGGGCCAGATTGATTGATTCCGCCGCTCGCGTCAGGCGCCAGCCGGCGCCGCGGCGGGACTCGACCAGTCCCGCCTGGCGTAGTTCGCCCAGCAGGCGGCGGATCACCACGGGGTTGGTGTTGACGCTGTTGGCGATCTGCTCGGATGTGGCTACCTCGCCGCCCATCCGTGCGTTCAGCTCGATCCAGGCCAGCGCGTGCGCGGCGATGGTCAGCCTGCTGTTCGCTCCCATCACACCTCTTTTCTTGTAACAGCACTGATTACATGACTGGTGGCAGCATTGATTACATGACTGGAGGTGTCAAGGCGTGGCCGGTTGGTCTCCGGCCTGCGAAGGCCATCGCGCGCAGGCCGCCTGGCAGGGTCAGGGTGTGGAACCCGGCATCGCCAGGTAGGACGGAATCGCACATCCTGGCGAAGCCGGTGGAACCGCTTATCGCCCGCCGGTCGACACTGGCTTCATTCGAACTCGGGTCGACCGGCGGGGCGGCCCTTGTGCCGACTGCGCTGCCGGCGTCGGTCGGATCAGCGCCTGGATGCGTAGTCGCAGGTGCCTTGCTGTATGGGCTGTTTCGCTTTGATCGTTCGATCGGTGAGCTGCGGCCAGGCGGATCAGCTGCGGAGGAAGTCCAGGGCCTGCTGTACGAACACCTCGTGGTACTGGAAGATGCCGCCGTGGCCGGAGGCGGGGTAGACGGCGAGTCTGGCATCGGGAAGCGACTGGGCGAGGCGGAGGGTGCCGGTTATCGTGGGCCACATTGTGTCGTTGTCGCCGTTGACGACGAGTGCGGGCTGCTTCACGGCAGTCAGGCCCGTCGGCGAGGAGTCCTGTTCCCATCTGGTGAGCGCGGCGAACTGGGCGCCGATGGCCGCGTCGGAGATCGGGGCGTCGCGGTCGTCGGCAGTGCGCTGATCGAGGCGGGCAAGAAAGGCGTCTGCGGCTGCCTGGCCGGACGGTGACGACTCGAAGAACAGGAAGTGTTTGGGGTGCTTGCCCTGCTCACTCGCCTTCTGGATCGCCGACTGGAGGGCAGCCCCGGTGGCAGCCGGGCCCGGGGCGCCGGCGGGTACGGTGCCGGCCAGGATGATCCTGCGGATGCGGTCGGGGAAGCGCTGGGCGACGACCTGGGCCACGATGCCGCCCAGTGAGTAGCCGAGCAGGTCGGCCACGTCCAGGCCGAGGGCGTCCAGGAAGGCGACGGTGTCGTCGGCCATCGCTTCGAAGGTGTCGGGGGTGGTGCCGCCGGAGCGGCCGACGCCGCGCAGGTCGACCAGGATGACCCGCCGCTCGGTTGCCAGGCCGTCGATCACGGCCGGGTCCCAGTCGTCCAGCACCGCGGTGACGTGGTGCAGGAGAACCAGCGGAACGCCTTGCCCGGTGCCCACCTCGCGGTAGGCGAACGGGGTTCCTGCGACATCGACGGTTCTGGTGGGAGCTGCTGTTGCGGTTGCTGTGGACATGGCGAGGTCCCTTTCTCGTGGTTCGGTGGTGGCGGCGGTGTCTAGCGTCGGTGCGTAGCCGCGATGCGGCGGCGGTGTGGTGTTCAGGCGGGTGCGGGCAGGGCCCCGAAGAGGGTTTCCACGCGGCGGGCGATGTTGAAGAGGTTGCGGTCCGCGCCCTGGGCGGCGTCGATCTCGAGGCCTATGGGCAGGCCGTCGGTGCTGAGGCCAATGGGGATGCTGATGCCGGGCAGCCCGGCTCCGCTGGTGGGAATCGTGTTGTGGGCGAGGAATCGGTCGTCCACCTGGTGGCCGGCGATGGTGAACCTCGCGCCCTGCTCGATCAGGGGGGCGGGGGAGGGCGTGGTCGGGAAGAGCAGTGCGTCGGCCGCGTCGCGGGTGAATACCTGGCCGAGCCGGCGTTGCAGGTGCGGACGTTCGGTGGTCAGGGCCGACTCGTAGCCTTCGTCGGAGAGGTAGCCCGGCCCGCCCGGTACGACGACCTGGCTCCAGATCGACTTGAGCTGGGGCTTGATGTCGCTGTAGATCTCATCGAACGTGACGGGGAAGTCGTTGCGGGCGACGAAGGCTGTGACCGCTTCCCGCATCTCACGAAAGAAGAAGTTCCACGTCATCTTGTTCGCCGTGTCCATGAAGTCGTCGCCGAGGTCGATTTCGACTATGTCGGCGCCGGCGTCCCGAAGGCGTTGGAGTGCGGCCGTGAAGTGGGCCGCCGTCTCAGGATCGATCACCCTCATGTACTGCCGGGGAGCGTGGGCGAAGCGGATTCCGTGCAGGTCGGAGCGTGGTGACGGGGGAGCGCTGGTGTCCCGCACAACGATCTGGTCGAGCAGAGCGGCGTCCTCGACGCTGCGGGTGAGGATGCCGGTGGTGTCGAGGGTGTGGGAGATCGGGGCGACGCCGCCACCGGGCCAGCGGCCGTTGGTGGGCTTGTAGCCCACCACACCGCACAGGGACGCGGGGACTCTGATGGAGCCCACCGTGTCACCCCCGGTCGATGCGGGGACGATGCGAGCGGCGACCGCCGCTCCGGAGCCGCTGGAGGACCCGCCGGGGACGTGGGCGTGGCTGTAGGGGTTCTTCACCTGACCGTACGTGCTGTTGTGTCCGGTCAGTCCGAAGGACATCTCTACGAGATTGTTCTTGCCGAAGACGATGCCCCCGGCTTTTCGGAGTGCGACCACAACGTCGGCGTCCTGCTCCGGGACGAAGTTCCCGAGGTTGCTGACGCCGAGCGTGGTGCGCACACCAGCGGTGGCGTAACTGTCCTTGATCCCGATGGGGACGCCGAGGAGGGGAGCCGTGGAACCCGCGGCGCGGGCCCTGTCCGCCTCCTGTGCCGCTGTCAGTACTGCGGACTCGTCGATGGTGATGAAAGAGTTCAGGTCGGCATTCTTGCGTGCGCGTCGCAGAAGTGCGGAAGCGTATGCCGCGGAAGTGATATCGCCGTTACGGATTGCGGCAGCGGCTTCCGCTACGCCGAGCCCGACCAGCTCGTCATCACCTGGCACTGCGCTGGTGGTTGTGTCGTCGGTCGGCATTATTTTCTCCTCGTATTGGTAGTTGTCGACAAACGATCGGCGCGACGGGTTTCCGAAACCCTGTCCTGTGCGTCGATCGTGAGAGCTCTTTGTGTCCTGCGTATTCCGCGCTATTCAGACGCGTTCTCTGCGGCTGCGTAAAGGGCCGGCGGGACGGTCACCTCCAGGATCCTCAGCAGGTTGACGACCTTGCGGTCCAGTTCCTCGCCGACGGCGGCGATGTCAGGACTGTCGAAGCTGGAGAATCGGGTGCTGGGCTGGTCGATGGAGAACAGCGTGGTGCCCTCCCGGTCCTGGTGGATCGTGGTGCGCAGCGGTGCGTAGAGCATCACCGCGGGGTCATGGCGGTACATGCGCTCGGCGATGGTGTGGTTTCCCATCAAGTAGGTGGCGCAGAATCCCGGATTTCCGGCCAGACGCATGGTCGCCCCGACGTCGGTGCTCCAGAAGCGCATGAAGCCGTGCGGGGCGTTCTCCGCAGCGGCGGCGAGTACGGTATCCCAGCTCGCTCGCTCATTGCGCAACTGCGTCATCCGGTCGATGTCCAGTACCGGTACAGCGGCCTCGTAACGGGCCCGGAAATTCTCGAAGGAATCACCTGTGTCGATCGACCACCGAACGACTTCGTGGGGAACTGCGACGAAGTTCAGAGCGGACATGTTCTTGCCTTTCTGGCGTGTCAGTGTGAAGAAGTGCAGGACCTGGTAACCGGGTCCCGAAGGCGAAACCCGAACACCCCACTCATCGAGTGAGCCGTGTGCTTGCGTCACCGCGATCTCATGGGAGCGTTCGAGCGGCACCTGGCTGGACGGTGCGCGTCAGCGGCCTCGCCGCCGTCTCACGCGTCGTCCAATGCAGGCTGAGTGACGCCCACCAAAGTACAGCGATCGTTTTACTTAGGCTAGCGCGACTATCCCGCAAAGTAAACCGATCGCTATACTTGCGGTATGGGAACGAGTGAGGTCACGGCTCGGGCGACCAAGGGCGGGCGAGGAGCACGGGAGCGGATCCTGGGCGCCGCGGTCCAGTTGTTCGCACGCGAGGGCATCCACGCGACAGGCATCGCCAAGCTGACAGAAGTGGCACACGTGTCGACGCGCACGTTCTACCAGCACTTCCCGAGCAAAGAAGCCCTGGTCAGCGCCTATGTGCAGCGCCTGGAATCCGACTCGGACGGGCCCATCGGCATAGAGGCCGTTCTGGACCGCAGCGACCTCAGTGCCCGCGAGCGTCTACTGCAACTGTTCTGCGACGCACCGCCGCCCGTGGAAGTCGTACGCGGCTGCCCCCTGCACAACACCGCTGTCGAGACAGCCGGCACGATGCCTGAGGCTGCGGCCCTCGTCGAGCGCCACAAGAGGGACTTCACCGCCCGCCTGGCCAAAGCGGCCGCCGAGGCAGGCGCGAACGATCCCGAGAAGCTGGGCCGACAGCTCGCGCTGCTGTTCGAAGGCGCACGGGCGCTGTCCACTTCGCTCAACGACTGGCAGCCCTATCAGGACGCCCGAGACCTGGCTGAAACGCTGATCGACCAAGCGACCGGAGCGCTCTGACAGCATCACAGTGTGCCTGCCCAGTGCGGTCGTACAGCCAAGACCAACCAGGCCACCACCGTGCACATCACCTGTACACCCGACGACCGCCTGCAACAACAACGCGGCGCCACCGGTACCCGGTACCACCCCAGATCACCAGCACATGCCAAGGCCTTCGAGGTCGGCGCGGCGTTCCGGGCTCAACTTGGCGACCCTTCTACGGGTGTTATCGATCCACGCCCCAAGCCGGATGTCCTCCCCGTCGACGTCCTCGCGGTGCTGGCGCGGAACGCGCAGATGCCCCTCCCGCGCGTAGAACTGTCGCGCGGCGGTCATGTTCCGCTCCCACAGCTCATCCTGCGAGCGCCGCACCGGCCCGACCACCTCGCCCTCCGCAGGCGGCTCGATGCCGAGCATCTCCACCAAGAACCGCTGCGCCGGCGCCAGCCGCTCCCATCCGGCCCGTTGCGCGCTCACCCACACCGCGAGGTCCTCGCCCTGGACGACGACCTCCCCCGGTACGGCCGGTACGGCTCCGCCCGCCTTCACGTGCGCGAGCAGCAGCCGATACGAACGCTGCCAAGCGACATCCCACCCCTCCGGGGCCCATCCGGGGTCGATCTCTGCGAGGGCCTCCATGCGGCTCTCGGAGAGCTCCCCGGCGCTGGAGATGCCCGTTTCCCCGTTCGCGCGGCGTACGGTGTTCTCGCGGCTCCTGCGGGCTGCGGCGCGCATGTTTTTGGCCCATACGCCGATGGGAAACCCGTCTCCGCCCCATACGGCGGTCGTGGGCGGGAGGAAGTGCCCGTGGACGGCTGCGTAGTCGCGGGCAACGGCCAGGCCGGCCTCCCACGCGGAGGCGTGCACGGACCAGACCATGCCCAGGTTCTGCAGTTCGGTCACGCGCGTGGCGTCCAGGGTGCCCTCGCGGTAGTACCGGCGCTGATCCGCGATGAAGACCCCCAGTGGGTGCCCGCCCAATGCTCCCCAGTCCTCCGGCGTGACGTACGTGAACGGCACCCGCAGCTCGCTCTCCCCGGTCTCACGGAGCCACCGGGTGGCGGCTTCGATGCCGCGCCGCCAGTAGGCGCCCTCGGGGTCGATGACCCGCAGCCGCACGAACTGCGTCAGGGCCGCGGGGTCGCGTTCCTCGCTGAACCGCAGCACTCCCGCAGCGCGCCGGGACACCGGCTCCACGTCGACATCAACGTCGTCCTGGTCCGCTCCGTCCTCACTCAACTCACCGCTCTCACCGTCATCCTGTGCGCCCGGACGGCTGTTACGCACCCGCGGGTCCGCG